>CBDAQK010000001.1:0-1875000 GCA_965199005.1 Acetobacteraceae bacterium
CCGGCCTTTACGCGGCGCCACAAACAAATGCAGTCTACCGTAGACGAAAATGAAGCTCATCGGCCTCTGCCGGCACTCTGGGGCACCCGTACTCTGATGCAGTGCTCCAGCATGCTGCAAGCGCTTGAGCTTCGTGGTTGGAATGGGAGAACGGCCGGATGAATTACGACGTCAGCTTCGGCCATCTTGGCAAGGCCTCGCGCGCGGCGCCCGGTGCGGCCTTCCGGCTCGCCATTCTCGGTGATTTCTCCGGCCGCGCGAGCAAAGGCGTGCTGGAGACTGGGGCCAAGCTTGCAGCCCGCAAGCCGCTCCGGGTGGATGTCGATACGCTCGACGACGTCATCGCCCGACTAGCGCCCCGGCTGCTGGTGCCGCTCGGCGACGAAGGCACGGTCGAGATCGAGATCGCCAGCATGGACGACTTCCATCCCGATCAAGTTTGCGAGGGGTTGCCGTTATTCTCCGAGTTGCTGCAATTGCGCCGCAACCTGCAGAGCCGCGCCGGATTCGACCGTGCGTCCAAGGAGGTGCTGTCTTGGGCAGGCGCCGAGCCGCTGGCTGCGGCGGAGACGCGGCGCGCGCGCGGCGGCGCCATCGCCACCGATCGCAAGCTGAGTGATTTTGCCCGTCTGACGGGCCGGCCTGCGGTTGCCGAGGCATCCACGGACGACCTCATCCGCCGCTTGGTCGGCCCGTTCATCGTTCCCGCGAAAGATGCGCGGCAAGAGGCCCTCGTTGCGCGGGTGGACACTGCCCTGTCGGACGCGATGCGCCGGGTGCTGCATCACCCGGAATTCCAGTCGGCCGAGGCATTGTGGCGCGGCGTCGAAATGCTGGTGCGCGGGCTGGAAACCGGCGCCCGGCTGCAGATCGTGCTCTATGACATATCGGCCGAGGAACTGGCGGCCGACCTCGCTGCCACGGACACGCTCGAGGACACCGCGCTGCACGCTTTGCTCATCGACCAGCCGGCGCTCGATACCGCCGCCGGGCCGTTGAGCTTCATCGCCGGGCTGTATGGGTTCGAGCTGTCGCCGCCGCATGCCGACCTGCTTGGGCGGATGGCGCAGCTGGCGGGCGCGGCTGGTGCCCCCTTCGTCGCCGCGATCGGACCGGATGCGCTGCGTACGCCGCGGCACGAGTGGCATCCGCTGGTACAATCGGCGTGGACTGCCCTGCAGGACATGCCCGCCGCAGCCTATCTCGGCCTGGCCTCCCCGCGCTTCCTGCTGCGCATGCCATACGGCAAACGCACCGACCCAATCGACGCATTCGCGTTTGAGGAATTCACCCGGCAAAGCGGGCTCAGCGGCATGCTGTGGGGAAACCCGGCGTTGCTGGTGGCCCAGTTGGCGGCGACGAGTTGGCAAAAAGACGGCAAGGCGATGAAGCTCGGCAGTGCCAACGTGGTGGGCGACCTGCCGGTCTATGTCTATCACGACGCCGATGGCGACCAGGTGGCGCTGCCCTGCACGGAGCGGCTGTTCAACGAGCGCCAGGCCATGCAGATCGCGAGCGCCGGTGTCATCCCCGTCGTCAGCCTGCGTGGCCGCCCGGAAGTCCGG
Organism: Acetobacteraceae bacterium; assembly: GCA_965199005.1. Lineage (GTDB taxonomy): Bacteria > Pseudomonadota > Alphaproteobacteria > Acetobacterales > Acetobacteraceae > LMUY01. The sequence continues at coordinate 1,566 of CBDAQK010000001.1, forward strand.
GTGGCCGGTTTTGCTGCGTTGGGCGGCGCACCGCTCGCGGGCCGGTGGGCGCCCGTGGAGATCAAGCCGCAACCAAAAGCCGCGCCGGTGCCGGCCGCAGCCCCCATCCCTGCGCCTGCAACAGAAGAGAGTGCGGCTCCAGCCGAGGCGGAAATCGACACGACGGATTTGGACAATCTCCTTGCCGATTTGACCGCTCCGGAGGCCGAGACCGTCGCCGAAGCAACCATTCCCGAGGCGCCAGTTGCGGAAGTCCAGGCCGCCGAGGCGCCGGCCGCCGAGGCACCGGTGGTCGAGGCCGCAGCGGAAGACGACCTGGACGCACTTCTGGCCAGCCTTAGTGCCGAACCACCGCCCACCCCGGCCGATGACACGGATGCGGATTTGGATGCGTTGCTGGCATCCCTGAAATAAGCCAGCCGATCTTGCGGTGCAGCATGGCGCCCCGGCTTAGGGCGGCGTGAGCACCAGATCGATGCGGTTGGCCTGCTCCGGCAGCGTCGCGTCGCGCGTTTCGCGGGTGATGCGCAGGGCGGCGACGCCGAGCGAGACGAGTTCGGACTGCGCCAGACCGTACCGAAGATCGGTCAGGGCTGCGGCCATCGGCGACGCGCCGGCCACTGCGTAGCAGACCAGCAGCAGCGCCTTGTCGGGTTTGTTCAGTGCAATATCGGCGACCATCTGCAAAGACGCCATGGCGTCGGCGCCGAGTGCGGCCGACCAGTCGGGGAAATCAACCGACATCTCACCCCACTGACCCCGCGCCCGTCTCACAATGGCAGGGTGAATGAGCCACATGACCTCTTCGGTATCCTCCGGGCCCGCCAGTGCCAGGCGCAACTGGTCAATGGCGGATTTGGACTCGCACGCGACGACTTCGACCGTTACATGAGGGCGTAAGGTATTTGCGAGGAGGTCGTCGATGTATTGGTCTCCGCGAACCAGCCAACCTTGCCCGGAGCACTCGGCAAGCAGGATGTCAGCTACCATGACTCTCTCCCGTCTATCATCTGTTCTGGCCTAGCCGTGGCCCTGAAGCTCTCGCTCTCTGGTGCCGCACGGGGCACGCGAACGCTCACAGCCGGGACGCTATCGATCGGACGGGGTGAGCGCAACGATTGGCAATTGGCCGACCCCGAGCGGCATTTGTCGAAGACGCATTGCGTGATCAGCGCCGAGAGCGGCAAATATGTGCTGACCGACCTCAGCACCAACGGCGTCTACGTCAATGGCGCGCGTCAGCCAACCTCCCGCGACAGCCGGATCACCTTGACCGACGGCGACGAATTCCGTCTTGGCGATTATAGCGTCACGGTGGAAGAAATTCCCGACCCGCTGGCCGCAAGGCCGGCATCCGGGGGTTTCGAGCGCGACGCCGATCCGCTCGATATCGATCCGTTGGACGATCCGCTTGGCCGCGCGCCCGACCCGTCGTTCAGCCACCCCACGCATCCGAGTCCTGTCGCACGCCGGATGGATGACCCGTTCGACCGGCAGGACGAACAGCGGGGCCGGCCGGGTTCCAGTCCGGATGACGATTTGTTCTCCGGGGTCAAGCCCGCGATGAACTGGACCGGACCGTCGCAGCCCGACAACGCCGACGCTCCGCGCCATGCCATGCCGGTGCCTCGCGTGGTGCCGGCGGTGAACCCGATGGACATCGATTTCGATGCGCTGATTGGCGACCTCTCCCCCTTCAGCGCACCACCGCCGGCCGAGCGGGTGCCCCCTGCCCCGCCTCTGGCAAGGCCAGCCGCACCGCCGCCGCCCGCCCACCAGCCGGCAATGCCGGACCCCTTCGCCGACCCTCGCGATCCCTTTGCCGAATCCACCGGCCTGTCAGCGCCGCCGCAGGCAATGCCGATGCCAGTGGCGGCCCCGCCGCAGATGGCGGCGCGACCGCCCGTGGCGCCCGAAGCGGGCGCCGAGGCCATACAACTCGCCCTGCAACTGGTTCTGGAAGGCGCAGGAATCGCACAGAGCCCGTTCGCCAGCGGCATGAAGACCGACGCCGAGGCCACCCTGCGCACGGTTGGACAAATTCTCCGCGCCCTGACGGAGGGGCTCCGCGAAGTTCTGATGTCGCGCACGGCCATCAAGGGCGAGATGCGGGTCGAACAAACGATGATGAAGTCCAACAACAACAATCCGCTGAAATTCTCCTTCACCACGGACGACGCCATCGTTGCGCTGCTGAGCGCCGGGCGGCCCGGCTATATGCAACCCTTGGCCGCGACGCGGGAGGCGTTCGAGGACATCAAGCTGCACGAATTGGCCGTGATGGCGGCGCTGCAGGCCGCGCTCGTGAACCTGCTGCACCGGTTCGACCCGGAGACGCTGGAATCCCGGCTTGCCAGCAACGTCCTGGGAAGCGTGCTGCCAGCGGCCCGCAAGGCCCGGCTCTGGGAGAACTTCAGAGAACTGTATAAGACCATCGCAAGCGAGGCTGAGGACGATTTCCAGGCGGCGTTCGGGCGCGCGTTTGCAAAGGCCTATACTGCGCAAACCCGGCGGGAGTAGTCGCGGCATACTTCCTTTCCCCCGCGTTCCGGTGCATCGTTTTTGGCGTAACAGGAGGGCTGCGGATGGGTCGAACGGGACCGGCTGGACAAGCAACGACGATCCGGCGGGCCATGACCGTGTTGCTGACGGCAGCCATTTCGCTCGCCGCATGCAGTAGCCCGCCGCCGCCGCCGCCGCCGACGGTTGCGCAAGTGAAGCTCATCGCCAGCAGCGACGTGAACCCGGCGCAATCGGGCAGCGGCGCACCGGTTGTCGTGCGCGTCTACCAACTCGCCTCGCCCGCCGCGTTCGATAAGGCTGAGTTCTTCCCGCTGCTGAATGGCGATGCCGCTGCATTGGGGCAGGATTTGGTGAAGCGCGACGAGTATCTGATGGCCCCCTCCACCACGAAGGAGGCCTCTGTGACTGTGCCAGACCGGGTGATGAGCATCGGTGTGTTCGCGGCTTACCGGCAGTTCCAGACCAAGGTTTGGCGCCTCGACGTCGCGTTGCCACCCCATAAGACGACACCGGTCACCATCCGCCTCGGCGCCGACGGCCTGGTTGCGGAGCCGGGACCGTAACCGTGGGCTGGGACAACAAAGTCGTCTGGAGCGAGGGGTTGTTCCTCCAGCCTCAGCACCTTCAGCAGCAGGAGCGCTACCTTGAGCGGCTGATCCGTGCGAGCACGGCCGGGCTGACGCCGTTCAGTTACGGGCTGAGCGAGCTGGAGGTGGACGCCGACCTGCTGCGGCTGGGGAAGTTTGCCTTGCGCTCCGCCGCCGGGCTGATGCCGGATGGCACCCCGTTCAGCATCCCGGGTGAGGTAGACCAGCCGACCCCGATCGATTTGCCGGAGACGCTGCGCAACACGACGCTGCACCTGATCCTTCCGGTGCGCCAACCCGGCGCGGTAGAGACCACCGCCCCCGGGCGCATGGAGAGTGCCGCGCGGTTCGTGGTGGACGAACACGAGACGATCGATACCAATGCCGGCTACCAGTCGGTGGCCACGGTGCCGATCGGCCGGCTGCGGATGCGGCTGGCGCTGGAGCAGGATAGCGGGGGCGGCCAAGTCGCACTGGGGATCATCCGCGTGGTGGAAGTGCGGGCCGACCGCGCCGTGGTGCTGGACGAAGCCTATATCCCGCCTGTACTGATCTGCGAGACGTCGGGCGTGCTGGCTGGGTTCGTCGCCCAATTGCAGGGATTGCTGCATCAGCGGGCAGAGGCGCTGGCGGGCCGCGTATCCGAAAGCACGACGCGCGGCGCGGCGGAGATCGCCGACTTCATGCTGCTGCAATTGTGCAACCGCTACGAGCCGCTGATGACCCATCTGGCAGCCAGCATCGGTCAGTTGCATCCCGAAACGCTCTACAGCGTGTTGGTGCAGCTTGCCGGCGAGCTTGCGACGTTTACCGAAAGCCGGAAGCGGCCGCCGTCATTCCCGCCTTACCGTCACGACGACCTGCACGGCACGTTCCGGCCCGTCATGTCCGCGCTGCGGCAATCGCTGTCGGCGGTGCTGGAACAAACCGCGGTGCCCATCCCGCTGCAGGAGCGCAAGTTTGGGATCCGGGTGGGTCCGATCGTGGACCGGAGCCTGGTTACGGACGCAACCTGGGTCCTTGCGGTCAAGGCGCAGATCCCTGCGGAAACCCTCCGCCGCAATCTGCCGAACCAGATCAAGATCGGGCCAGTGGAGCAAATCCGCGAGCTGATCAGCGTGGCGCTGCCAGGGATTGCGATACGGGCGCTGCCGGTGGCACCACGTCAATTGCCCTACTACGCTGGAACCTCGTATTTTGAGTTGGACCGCAGCAGTGCGTATTGGGCCGCGTTGGCCCGGGCGGGCGGTGTCGCGATCCATATCGCGGGCGAGATTCCTGGGCTGGAAGTCGAATGCTGGGCGATCCGAGGATAGCCGATGGCCAATGATCCATTTGCAGAACCCGGCGATACGGAAGGCACGGTGTTTCGGCCGCGCCCGTCCGGCACGTCGGCCGGGTCAAGCGACCGCCTGCCTGGGAGCATGCGTTCGGCCGCCCCGGCCCGGCCGCTGCCCAAGATCGGCGACAACCCCTTGGTGGCTGCGGCCAGCCCAGTGCTCGCCGCGGTCATCCGGATCGCCAACGACCGGGCGCAACCACCCGACCCTGAAAAGCTGCGCAACGCGATGGTCAAGGCCATCCGGGGGTTCGAAAGCGATGCGCTGGCCACCGGGCTGGAGACGAGGTCGCTTCGGGCGGCGCGCTACGCGCTGTGCGCCACCATCGACGACATGGTGCTGAGCACCCCGTGGGGGAGCCGGTCGAGTTGGGTGCAGCAGAGCATCACGAGCATCTTCCACAACGAGGTGATCGGCGGCGACCGGTTCTTCGACATTCTCGAACAGATGCAAACGGATTTGGGCCATCACGCCGAGGTGGTCGAGTTGATGTATCTCTGTACGTCGCTGGGCTTCGAGGGCCGCTACCGGGTGCTGCCCCGCGGCGTGGCGGCCTTGACCGAGTTGCGGGAGGGCGTCTACCGCACCCTGCGGCAGCGCAAGGGCGACTTCGAACGGGAGTTGTCACCCCATTGGCGGGGGCTCGCCGCCGGCGCACGGAGCCTGGCGAACCGGCTGCCGCTCTGGATTCGCGCCGTTGCCACGGTGGCGATCGCCACGGCGATGTACATCACCTTCACGTTCCTCTTGGCGAACACGTCGGACATGGCTTTTGCGGAACTATCTGGCCTGCCGCCCAAGGCGGCAATGGCGGTGGCGCGCAGTGCGGCCCGCGCGCCCGTGACTGTCCCGGTTCAGGCGTCGGCCCCTGCGCCGGCGCCCGCCGCGGCGAGCAGCTTCAGCATGCGCCTGCGGCAATTTCTGGCGCCGGAAATCCGCCAAGGCTTGGTGCAGGTGCTGGAGGATGCGCAGACCATCACCGTGCGCCTGACCAACCGGAATATGTTTGCGTCGGGGACGGCCGTGCTCGGCCCCACCTACCCTCCGTTGCTGGTGCGCATCGGCGACGCGCTGGAGACGGAGCCGGGGCAGGTCAGCGTATTCGGGTATACCGATAACCAAGCGATCCGCACCGCACGCTTTCCCTCGAACTTCGAGCTGTCCCAAGCCCGGGCCGACATCGTTGCCGCCGCCTTGCGAAGCCGCGTCAAGGACCCGACCCGGATCAAGGCCGAGGGTAAGGGGGAGACGGATCCCATCGCCAGCAATGCAACGGCGGACGGGCGGCAGCAGAACCGGCGGACGGAGATCGTGCTGACCAAGGCATCGGACTCGCTATGATCAGGCGCCTCGCCCAATCGCACTGGTTCAAGACGGCGCTCGTCGTCCTCATCATCATGGCGGTGGTTTGGCTGGCGGGACCACTGCTGGGTTTCGGGTCACTCCACCCGCTGGAAACCGAAATCGCCCGCATCATCGCGATCGCCGTGCTGTTCGTGCTGTGGCTGGTCGCGAACCTCATGCAGGATCTGCAGAGTCATAAGCGGGACAAGGCGCTCACGGCCGGCATCGCCAGGGTTTCGCCAGAGGCTCAGGCGGCCGAGGCCGAGAAGAAGGAGACGGAGAAGGCGTCGGCTGAGGAAGTCGCCCTGCTGGGTGACCGGCTGCTGAAGGCAACCCAGGCGCTGCGGAAATCCAAGCTCGGCGGCTCGAAGAAGCGGCTGGCGACGATGCCGTGGTACATGATCATCGGGCCGCCGGGCGCCGGCAAAACCACGGCGCTGCAGAATTGCGGCCTGCGCTTTCCGCTGGAAAACGCCAAGCCGATTGCAGGCATTGGCGGCACCCGCAATTGCGAGTGGATGTTCACCGACGAGGCGGTGCTGATCGATACGGCGGGCCGCTACACGACGCAGGATAGCGCCGCGCAGGTGGATAGCACCGGCTGGCTGGCCTTCCTGCATCTGCTGAAGAAGCACCGGCGGCGGCAGCCACTGAATGGCGCGCTGGTGGCGATTAGCCTGTCCGATCTGGCGACCCAGACGGAGGCCGAGCGCAAAGCCCATGCGCGCGCCATCCGCCAGCGGGTTCGCGAGTTGCACGACACGCTCGGGCTGCGCCTGCCGGTCTACGTGATCTTCACCAAGGCGGATTTGATCGCCGGGTTCGCGGAGTTCTTCGACAATTTGGGGCGGGAGGAACGGGAGCAAGTCTGGGGGATGACGTTCCCGCTGGACACCGGGACGGATGAGGAGGGCGCGGTCGCGGCCTTTCCGGCGGAGTTCGACCTGCTGGTGTCGCGGCTGAACGACCGGATGCTGGAGCGGGTGCACCAGGAACCGGATGTGCGGCGCAGGCGGCTGATCTATGGCTTCCCGCAGCAGGTCGCATCGTTGCGGGACGTGGCGGCGGAGTTCCTCACCGACGCCTTCCGGCCCAGCCGGCTGGAGGCCCGGCCGATGCTGCGGGGCGTTTATGTCAGCAGCGGCACCCAGGATGGTACGCCGATCGACCGGCTGCTGGGAACGATGGCGGCAGAGTTTGGTTTGCCGCGCCAGGCCATCGCTGCCCCGTCCGGTCCTGGCAGGAGCTATTTTCTGGCGCGGCTTTTGCGCGAAGTGGTGATTGGCGAGGCGGCCCTGGCCGGGTTGGACCCGAAGGTGGAGCGCCGGGCGAAATTCGTCAGCATCGGCGCCTATGCGGCCTGCGCCCTCGTATTGGCGCTGCTGGCAGCGGGCTGGACCGCCAGCTATTTTGGCAACAACGAACTGATTTCGCAGGTTCATGCCGGTGCTGCCTCCTACAACGCGGAATTTGTTGCATTGCAGCGCCGCGGGCCGATGGACCAGGATTTGGCGGCGACGATCCCCGCCCTCGACACGCTGCGGAACATACGCGGCGGCTACAACGAGCGTGACGCCGCGACCCCCATCTTGCTGACCTTCGGCCTGTTCCAGGGCACCAAGCTCGCCCAAGCCTCGACCGACGCCTACATCAACGCGCTCAACCGCATCCTGCTGCCACGGCTGCTCTCCCGCGTAGAGGCGGAAATCGCCAGCCGCATGAACAATTTGGACTTCCTATACCAGGTGCTGAAGGTCTACCTCATACTCGGGCGCCAGGGTCCACTCGACCGGGACTTGGTGATGCAGTGGATGCAGGCCGAACTGCTCGCCACCTATCCTAGCGAGGAGGATACGCCGACGCGGGACGATCTGTTGCAGCACGTGAGCGCATTGCTAAGCCAGCCGCTGCAGCCCTTGCCATTGAACGACGCCCTGATTGCCCAGGCGCGGGCGGTCCTGACCAAGGAGCCACTCGCCGAGTATAGCTACAACCGCTTGATGCGCAGCAAGCGCGTGCTGGCCATGCCGGTTTGGACCCCGGCAGACAATGGTGGCCCGGGGGTTGGCCGGGTGTTCCAACTCCGCTCCGGTAAAGGCCTCGATACCGGGGTGCCCGGCATCTACAGTTGGCCGGGTTATCACTCCGTGTTCGTGACGCTGCTGCCGGAGGTGACCCTCGACATCACCGAGGATAGCTGGGTATTCGGCCGGCAAAAGCGGGACGTACAGGCGACGATCCGCGACACGGCGCGGCTGCGCCGTGACGTGCTGGGCCTTTATTTTGACGATTACGTGCGGCGTTGGGATGCCGAGTTGGCCGATATCGCCATCAAGCCTTACACCACCATGGATCAGGCGCTGGACCAGCTCAGCCTGCTCTCCGCGCCCGTTTCGCCCTTGCGGGACCTGTTGCAGGCAATCGACGCGCAGACGCAGTTGAGCCGCCCGGCCGCCACCGACGCCGCGGTTGCCGCGGCGGAAGCGAAGGGCGCTGCCATCGGGCAACGCGCCAGCGGGTTCGCGGCGCTAGAGGCGCGCAGCGGCCTGAGCGTCAAACAGAACCAATTGGTGGGCATCATCTCGGAAGCCCTCGGCACCGATGCCAACGGCAAGCCGGTCGACCCCGCCACGCGCGTGGACGACCATTTCCGAGCCTTGCACAATTTCGTTACGGCCACGCCCAATGCGCCGGCGCCGATGGAAGCGGCGATCGCCGGCATCTTGGCCCTGTATCAAAGCTTCAACCAGGCTGCCAACGCGCCAGGCCAAGGTCAGGGCGTGAACCTGATGAATAGCGTGAACGGCGGGGGTGGCGCGGCCGGTAGCGGGCCCGGACCGGCCGCGCGTTTGCAGGACCTGACGCGCAGCATGCCGCCCGAGGTGGCAAACATGTTGGGCCCGGTGGCCCGCAACGCGACCCAGGTCGCTGCGAACGGCGCGAGCCACGAGATGGCGGATGCTTGGCGCACCCAAGTGTTCCCGCTCTGCGACGCGGCGTTCAAGCGGTATCCCTTCCTCCCGAACAGCCCAGACGACGTGCCGAGCGACGACTTCGCCCAATTGCTCGGGCCAGGCGGCAAGCTTGAGAGTTTCTTTAATCAATACCTGAAGGCCTACGTCGATACATCGCAGAAGCCGTGGACATGGGTGTCGCCGGATAAGATCCCGCTTGGCCTGTCACCGGCGTCCCTGGCGGAGTTCGAGAAGGCGGCGCAGATCAAGGACGGACTGTTCAACAACGGCACGCCGATCCAAATCCGGTTCCAAATGACCCCGGCCTCGCTTGACCCGGCGGTCGGGCAAATCAGCGTCGAAATTGGCGGGCAGACGCTCACCTACGCCCACGGTCCAGCCGAGGCCCAGGCGTTTATCTGGCCGGGCGCGGGAAACAAGAATTTGGTACGCGTCACCATGACGCCGATTGGCGCTGGAAACGCGACCATTCTACAGCAGGATGGCCCGTGGGCATTGCTGCGGCTCATGGACGGCCATATCACGGGAACGACCCAGCTCGACAAGTTCCACGTCACGTTCACCGGCGGTGGGGGTGCGGCAGCGTTCGACCTGAATGCCAGCTCCGTGCACAACCCGTTCTCCCTCGCAGCGCTGCGCAGCTTCCGCTGCCCAGCGAAACTATAGGCAGCCCGCATGGCTGACGGATCGGCGACCTCGACACCCGATGCACCCGTCAAGGTGACGTTCACGCCCGACCCGGGCTTCACCGTGCTGTTCGACAGCCTGAACGCCGAGGAAGAGCTTGGTAAGCCCTTCTTGTTCCAGCTCGAAGTGTCCAGCGGGAAGCAACAGACCAACATGTACAAGCTGGTCGGCAGCACCTGCAGCATTTCCATGAATCAGCCGAAGGACGAGACGCAGCCCGACCGGTATTTCCATGGCATCGTCGCGAAGATTTCCGCTTCGGGACTCGCTGGCGGTTCCTACCGCTACTCGGTCGAAGTCCGCCCATGGGTTTGGACGCTGTCCCACACCACGGACTGCCTCATTTTCCAAAAGCAATCGGCGTTCCAAATCGTCACCAAAGTCTTTCGAGACGCGGGTTTTTCCGACTTCCAAGACAAACGGCAGGGTGGTGCCGGTGATACCCAGCTGGATTATTGCGTGCAGTATAATGAGACGTCGCTGGCGTTCGTCACCCGGTTGATGGAACAATACGGTTTTTACTACTATTTCACCTATACGAAATCTTCCCACACGCTGGTCATCGTCGACGATCCGAATGCCCACCCGATGATCAGCAACAGCATCCCCTACGAGTACGACAAGACGGAATATCGCACGGTGGCCGCACATATCTGGGGGTGGTCGACGGACCATCACCTGAACACCGGTAAATGGACCTCCAAAGACTACAACTTCGAAACGCCCTCGGCTGATACGACAGGAAAGACGGTCAAAACCGAGCAGCATCAGTTTGGCTCATACGAGGTCTATGAGTATCCAGGCCGTTACGAGGACGCCTCCACCGGGCAGCGCCATGCCGATGTGCGGATGCAGTCGGTCATGGCGCGGCGGCGGCTCTATAACGGACAGAGCAACTCGCGCGACCTACACGCCGGGTTCCGGTTCAAGCTGATCAACCATCCGGATAATTCGGCCAATCAGGCCTACCTGCTCATCAAGACCGTCACGACGCTCGGCTCGGCGGAAGGCACTCCCAAGCCCGATTCGGAGATGATGGACACCTATCGCGTCGTCGTGCAGTGCATTCCCGGGGACACGCCGTTCCGCCTGGAGCAGACGACGCCGCGGCCGATCATCCATGGAACACAAACCGCTGTCGTGGTGTGCGACCCGGGCGAGGAAATCACCACCGATAAGTACGGCCGCATCAAAGTGCGCTTCCATTGGGATCGCACGGATGCGAAGCAGGATACCGACCGAACCTGTTGGATCCGCACGCAGCAAACCTGGGGCGGCGGCTCGTTTGGCGCCATGGTCATCCCGCGTAAGGATCAGGAAGTGGTGGTTTCCTTCCTGGAGGGCAACCCAGATCGCCCCCTGGTGACTGGCACCGTCTACAACGCCAACAACAACGTGCCGCACGCGTTGCCGGATAACAAAACCCGCACGACGCTGAAATCCAATTCCAGCCCCGGCGGCAACGGATCGAACGAGTTTCACTTCGAAGACAAAAAGGGCCAGGAAGAGGTTTACCTTCACGCCGAGAAGGATTTTCGGCGCGAGATCGGGCATGACGAGATTGTCACCATCAAAAATGACCGCAGCGTGACCGTCACCAGCGGCAACAACAGTATGACGGTTTCAACTGGTAACCACACGACGACCGTCAGCAGTGGCAATCATGGCCTGACCGTCTCATCCGGCGATCACACGATCACAGTGTCCGCAGGAGCCAGTTCGGTCAGCGCACAGACGTCGATCACCCTTTCCGTCGGCTCGAATTCGATCAAGATCGACACCAGCGGAATCACGATCAACGGGATGCAAGTCTCCCTCCAATCGTCGGCGGATACGTCGCTGCAAGCCGGCGGCGCCATGTCGCTCACCGGCGCCACGATATCGCTGAACTGATGCGATGAGGGGTGCAGCATGGATATAGTGACGTTGGACGCGGACTTCGCGGCCCTGCTCGGGGAAGCCCGCACGACGGCGAAGCGGCCGGAAGCGTCGCCGGACACACTGCCCCAGCCTGCCATCGCGGCCTTGGCAGATCAGCTGCTGGCCATGCCGGACCTGCTGGATGGCGGGATAAGGTTTGCGATCGAGACGATCATCGCCCGGCTGGACTGCATGCTGTCGACGCAGCTGAACGCAATCCTGCACGCCCGTGAGTACCAAACGATTGAGGCGTCCTGGCGTGGGCTGCATCTGCTGGTACGCGGCTCCGACAAGGATATGGATGTCAAAATCCGCGTGCTGAACATCAGCAAACGGGAGCTGGCGCGCACATTGCGTAAATTCCGTGGCCACGCCTGGGATCAAAGCCCGATCTTCCGGCAAGTCTATGAAGAGGAGTTCGGCCAACTCGGTGGCGAGCCGTTCGGCGTCTTGGTGGGCGACTACGAGGTCGACCACCGGCCCGATGACGTGGCGTTCCTGTCGGACATGGCGATGATTGCCGCTGCAGCGCACGCCCCGTTTCTGACCAATGCGGCCTCCTCGCTGCTGCACATGGATAGCTGGGCGGAGGTTGCCAATCCGCGCGACCTCGGCCGGATTACCAGCACGCCTGAATACACCGCCTGGCGTGCGCTACGGGACCAGCAGGATGCCCGCTATTTGGGTTTGTGCATGCCGCGCTTCCTCGCGCGGCTGCCCTATGGCGCCGCAACCGACCCGCTCGACGCGTTCGCCTTCGAGGAGGAGACGGAAGGCGAGGACACCAGCCGCCTGCTATGGGCCAACCCGGCATGGGCGTTCGCGGCCAATCTCGCGCGCGCCTTTGCCCAGTATGGCTGGTGTTGCCGCATTCGCGGGATCGATCGTGGCGGGGTGGTCGAGGGCTTGCCAGTCTTGCACCATCCGACGGCGGACGGGAACGTGGACCGCCGGACGGTGACAGAAATCTGCATCAGCGAACGGCGCGAGGCCGAACTCTCGGCGGGCGGGTTGATTCCCTTGGTGCATCGCAAGAACTCCGACGTCGCTGCCTTCATCAGCGCGCAGTCGGTGCAGCGGCCAATGGTGTTCGACGACCCACACGCCACGGCAAACGCAAACCTGTCCGCGCGGCTGCCGTACTTGTTCGCGAGTTGCCGGTTCGCGCATTACTTAAAATGCATGGTGCGTGACAAAGTGGGCAGCACGATGTCGCGTGCGCAATTGTCGGCATGGCTGTCCGAGTGGCTCATGGGCTATGTCGACGGATCGCCCAGCACGTCGTCCGAAGAGGTCAAGGCTGCGCACCCGCTTTCGGCCGGAAAGGTGGTGCTGGCCGACAGCACCGACCGCCCGGGGCAGTATGAGGCAAAGGTGTTCCTGACGCCGCATTATCAGCTCGAAGGCATCAGCGTGTCGCTGCGCCTCGTCTCACGCGTCAATACAGGTTAGGTATCCAGGGATGTCCGCGAGCGCTAGCAAATCTGACCTCGTCATGATGTTCGTGGACAAGAATGGCGGCCCGGTGTGGGCCGAATCGACGCTCGGCGTGCTCAAGACCGATCCTCTGATGAAGGGGTTCAACGGGATCGACAGCTACAACGATTACAGCAATTTCTTTGAGGTGACGTCGTTCAATTTCGACATGCAGCTCAACCCGGCGGACCAGGGGGTCGGCGCGCTCAGCCAGCCTGCCCAAGCAACGCAGTCATCGGTGGCCCAGGCCGCGCCGGATCAATTTTCTGCGTGGCGAAGCGCCGAGGGAAATGATTACAAGATGATCAAATTTCCGGTCGACTTCGATACATTCAGCTTCACCCGGATCATCGATGGCGCGACGCCGCTATTCTTCGCTGCCTGCTGCAACCAGATCAGTTTCCATCATGCCGCGCTCGTCAAACGCGTTGCCGCCGGGTCAGTCGGGGGTAAAGAACAACAATCCGTGGGCATTCTGCGGCTAGACTTCCGGCATGTGCTGCTGACCGGGATCAATTGGGAAGATGGAGACCTGGTGACTGAAAGTATCACTTTCATCTGCAAAGCCATGCGGGTTCGCTATGCGCCGCAAATGCAGAGCGGAGAGGTGATGCCGGCTGTCGAAGTCGATTGGGACCAGGCGAAAGATGGGTCAGCCACGAGCAGCGGAGCAAGCTGATGTCGCAAACAACCAGCAGCGATATCCTGATGAAGTTCGTGCACCGTGGCGTGCCGATCGCCGGCGAAAGCCAGGCAGACCCGGCGCCCCCTGGCAGACCAGCCAACCGGCTGATGAAGGGTTTCGTGAAAGGCCGGATCGTCGAAATCAATTCGTTCACCTTTTCCTTAGGCGTGCAGGGCGCCGAGCCCGGCGCGATGACTCCCGGCGCACAAGGTACGACGCCTCAGCAGGGCGGCATGCCATGGCCCGGGCAACAGGGCGCGCAGGGCATACCTGGGTGGGGGCAACCCGGTTATGGCTATCCAGGCTCGCAGGGCAGACCGGGCTCGGGTATGCCGGGTATGCCGGGTATACCAGCGGTGAAGCCAAGCAGCCTTGGCATGTTCAAGGGCTGGCGGTCTGGCGGCCAATCCAAATATCCCGTCAGCGTTCAACCGATCACCTTCACCCGCGCGGTCGATCGCACATCCACGCAATTGCTGCATTGTTGCATCAAGTCCGACAGTTTCGACAGTGTCACCCTCGTCAAGCGCAAGGCAGCTGGGGGCGGAATCTCGGGCGAGCCATATTTGCGGCTGGATTTCAGCGGTGTCCTGTTCACCGATATCGCCTGGAGCAATGCCGACCCGGCGGTGACGGAGACGTGCAAGTTCATTTCCCGGGCGATTACCGTCCAGTACCGGCCGCAGCTTCCGGATGGTTCCTTAGGTGCCATCCTGCACGGTTTCTACAGCATGAACCCCTCGGAGCGCGAGGTCATCCTTTGACCTATACCTGGCTCTCCTGGGGCGCCACGGACGTTGGAACGGTACGGTCCGGTAACGAGGACGCATTTGTCGAACGGCCGGAGCTGCGGCTATGGGCGGTCGCGGATGGCGCAGGCGGCCACGAACATGGCGAGGTTGCGTCGGCGGAACTGAAAGCCAGCCTCGAAGCCTCCATGGAGCTGTCTGGCTCTGACCTTGTGGCGGAGGTGCGGGCGCGGGTCGGTGCCGTGCACGAGGCATTGTGCAGCCGGGCGGCAAAAGAGGCGGCCGCCACGTTGCGGCCAGTGACCATCGCATCCACCTTGGTCGTCTTCCTGGCCGATGGGGAGCATTTCGCCTGTCTGTGGTGCGGGGATAGCCGGGCTTACCTGCTCCGCGGTGGCGTCCTGACGCAGTTGACCCGCGACCATAGCCTGGTTCAGGAAATGGTCGATGCCGGCGTCCTGGACGCCGCCGACGCGGAATCGCACCCGCGCGCCAATGTCCTCACCAGGGCGATCGGGGCGGAAGGTCCAGCGCCGCAGTTGGACAAGATAACCGGGCGGGCCGAAGCAGGGGACCGCTTCCTGCTTTGCAGCGACGGCCTCTTCAAGGCGCTGGACGCCGCAACCATCGGCCAGTTGATCGCCGGCAACGATCCGGCGCGGTTGCTGATCAAGGCCGCGCTGGCCGCCGATGCGCGCGACAACATTACCGCGCTGGTCGTCGTGCCTGACGCAGGTGGCAGCGCCGAAGATGACATGGACCAAACCATCGCCCGCTGATCAACCGACGCTGGTCGTGACTTGCCCCGGATCCGTGATGCTGATGACCCCGGCCCACGTACACAGACAGGTCGACGCACTATCGAGCAACGGCATTTCACCGATGCTGACGGTGGGAGATCCTGGAATCCATGGCGCCGCCGTCATCGGCACGCAGGGCACCGGTGTCGGCGTCCCTAACGCAGCCGCAGTGGCCGCAATAAACTCGGGGTTGGCCGGCGCCATGCACATGCCGAATGGCAGGATGTTCTCCATGGGCACGAAGTCCATGATATTCGCCGCGTTCATCTTGCCGCAGGTCACGCGATTGACCGGCAGGACCATGAGATCGGACGGCGCGTCGCCAAAGGTGCACATCAGCATGGCACCCATAACGGTTACTTCCGGCATTGTTGCATTCTCCCGGGCAGCCAATGTCCACGCGAAGCTAGCATGAAGCCGGGCAGGCATCCAACGCGATGGCGTTACCAGCGGCGTTGCCCCACGATTTAACGTGCGAGGCAGCAGCTATTTAACGGCTTGACAGCAGTGAAATATCACCGAATGTTGACAGGTATCCAAATACGCACGTTTGGCTCAAAAAGACGATAAGCAGGGAGACGACGGACGTGTCGCTCACGATGTCACAGCAGTCGGCGATGGATGGCGCTATCCGCCATCTCGTCACCAATTACAACCCGAAGGGCAACCGAATAGGGTGGCTCATGATGTCCTCCATCTTGGTGGAGGCATGGGACCTATACTCTATCGCATTCGTGCTGGTTTTCATCCGCGATCAATATCATCCGGATCCGCTGCTGCTGGGGCTGGCGGCGGCCGGCACCCAGGGCGGTGCGTTGGTGGGCGCGTTGCTGGGCGGCTGGCTGTCAGACAAGATCGGGCGCCGGGTGATGTTCCTGGCGACGATGATCATGTTCATCATCCTGGCCCTCGCACAGGCCTTCGTCACCAGCGTCGGCTGGCTCGTCGTGGTTCGGTTCGCCCTGGGTGTCCCGCTCGGCAGCGATATTTCCAACGGCTACACCTACATCATGGAGTCCATGCCGAAGGGCAAGCGGGAGGTGATGGGCAACCGGTGGCAGTTCATGTTCGCGGTGGGCGAAGTTCTGACGCTGGCGGTCATCGCGATCTTCCTGATCGCCGAGCTTCCGCACGAGATGGTTTGGCGCGTGACGCTCGGCTTGGGCGCGCTGCCTGCCCTGATCATCCTGCTGATGCGCCACGACCTGCCGGAAACGGCGGTCTGGCTGATCCGGCACGGGCGGTTCCGGGAGGCGAAGCAAGTCTCGGCGTCGATGTACTCCGACAATCTGCCGATGCTGCCGAATGAGGACATCGTGGTGCCGAAGCCGCGGCCGAGCGCCTTCCTGGCCGACATCCAGAAAGACCCGATCCGCTGGCGGGCCACGCTTTATGGCTGGATCGCGTGTTTTTGCCAGGGCAGCGAGTTCTCGACCTTTGCCTTCTACCTGCCGGTCCTCTTCACCATGGTTGGGGTCTCGTCCATCCTCGGCATCGACCTCGTCACGATGGCGCTGTACGTCGTTGCCGCCATCGCGGGCTGGGTCGGGCCGATGATAACGCCGGCGATCGGGCAACGCGGGATCGGGATCGCCGGGTTCGGCATCGTCCTCGTTTCCTTGGTCGTCGCGGCCTGGGCGCTGTTCACCGGCACCACCGCGGTTCTGCCCTTCGCCGCAGCCGCAATGCTGTGGGGCCATTATTGGGATGCGTCGAACTGCATGACGATCCCGACAGTGGTGGCCAAGCCCGAATATCGCGGGACGGCGAGCGGCTTTGCCTACATGTTCGTGAAGCTGCCGTCGTTCATCGCGATCTTCCTGTTCCCAACCCTGTTTGCGGCCACCGGACCGGCCTGGGCGACCTTGCTGGTGGCGATCTTCCCGCTGGCTGGGCTGTTGTCCGCGATCTTCATCCTGCCGGAAATCTACGGCTTCGAAAGCGACTGAGCGCCGTGGGATGGGGTTCTCCTGGGCACCCCATCCATCGCGTACATGGTGGTGGGCTGCCAAAGCACAGCCCACCCTACGCGGTCTGGTTGCTCAGCAAGCCGCCCGCATTTGCAGGTTACAATCGAGCAACGCCGGGTCGATCCCGCGGCTGAAGACATCGAACATGCTGTCGACGAATGCCACGAGCCGGTCGGATGCTGCGACCGCGTCCTTGACCCGGCCGGCGGCGATGGCCTCCAGGATCGCAATATGGCTGTCCAGCGTGCCACGCAGGCTCTCATCCGGGCGAACTTGGCTGTGATAGATCCAGCCGATCCGGCGGAAGATGGTGTGCAGGGGGCGCATGGTATGCTCCAGGAAGGCCTCGCCGGCAGCAGCGACCAGGAGGCGGTCGATCGTGCGATCCAACTGGTTGAACTCGGAAATTGATATTACCCCTGCCCGGGCACGCAAGGAGTCGGCGATATCGGCCATTTGAGTCCGTTGTGATGCCTCGGCCTGTTGCGTCGCCAGGCGCACCACGAAGCGCTCCATTTCGCGGCGCAGGCCCAGCAGCGTCCGCTCCCGTGACAAGTCGATCGGCGCCAATTGCAGGCCATGCCGTGGCCGCACGACGATCAGCGTGTCCGAGGCGAGCCGGCTGACCGCCTGATGCAGCGGCGTGCGGCCGACGCCGGTGTGTTCGTGCAAATCCTGGATCGACAGGAACATGCCGGGGCGCAGGATGCAGGTGACGATCAGCTCCTCCAGCCGCTCATAGGCAATTTGGGAGAGGTTCGTGCGGCGTGTTTGGCGCGAAGCGGTCACTTCCATGGGCGAAACAAGGCGCGGACCTGGCTTTGGACGTGTCGTCATAGAGCTCCCGCCTGCTGCAGGTTCGGCGGGACCGTAATCCCGCCCCTGCGGATGCGGAAGGGGAATTTTCATTGTGATATTTCACAACAATGTTTAGCTTCGGTTTGCCGTGTGGGGTTTGCCTAAGTGGGCATCGTCTGCGTGGCCAATGAGACGGGGGAGAAGCGCCGGTGAAAATCACGTCGATCGAGACCATGCGGACGGCCGAGTTTTCCAATGTGCTCTGGGTTCGCGTTCACACCGATAGCGGCGTGGTCGGCCTGGGCGAGACGTTTTACGGCGCCGGTGCGGTGGAGGCCCATCTCCACGACACGCTGGCAGGGCGCCTGTTGGGCCGTAACCCCCTGCACATCGAAGCCATCCATCGCGAGATGCTGAACCTGCCGATGGCCCAGTCCAGCACCGGAGTGGAATACCGCGCGGCCTCCGCCGTTGACATCGCGCTATGGGACATTTTCGGCAAAGTTTGCAACCAGCCGGTGCACCAGATGCTGGGCGGCCTGTGCCGGCCGAAGCAGCGCATCTATAATACCTGCGCCGGCTATGGCTACGTCCGGTCCAACAACATCAAACCCGTCTCGACCTGGAATTTCAACGACGCCGCCGGGCCATACGAGGACCTCAACGGCTTCATGACCCGGGCAGATGCCGTGGCCGAAAGCCTGCTGGAATCCGGCATATCCGCCATGAAGATTTGGCCGTTCGACCCGGCGGCGATCCAGAATGACGGCCTGTCGATCACGCCGGACCAGTTGAGGACGGCGATCGAGCCGTTCGAGAAAATCCGCCGCGCCGTCGGCGACAAGATGGAGATCATGGTGGAGTTCCACTGCCTGTGGAACCTGCCGATGGCGAAGAAGCTCGCGAAATGGCTGGAGCCGTATAGTCCGACCTGGTACGAGGACCCAATCCGCATGAACTCGCCCCAGGCGCTGGCGGAGTTGGCGCGTTCGACCGATGTGTGGATTTGCGCCAGCGAAACGTTGGGCAGCCGGTTTCCCTACAAGGACATGTTGGACCGCGATGCGATGAGCGTCGTCATGGCCGATCTGTGCTGGACGGGCGGATTGACCGAGGGCCGCAAGATTGCCGCCTTGGCAGAGACCTATCACCGACCCTTCGCGCCGCATGATTGCGTGGGACCGGTGGGCTTCATCGCCGGCATCCATGCCTCGTTCAGCCAGCCGAATACGTTGATTCAGGAGAGTGTGCGCGCCTTCTATACGGGCTGGTACAAAGAACTGGTGACCGTCATGCCCGTGATCGAGAATGGCTATGTGCTGCCGATGGAGGGGCCTGGGCTCGGCACGGAACTGCGGCCCGCGGTGTTCGAGCGGTCCGACCTGACCGTGCGCCGGTCGGCGGCATAGGCGATGACCCTGTTCGATCTCACCGGCCGCACCGCCATGGTGACGGGGTCCTCGCGCGGCCTGGGGCGGGCGATGGCGGAAGGACTGGCTGCGGCCGGGGCCAGCATCGTGCTGAATGGCGTGAATGCGGCCCGCTTGGCCGAGGCAGCGGCGGCGATGCGCGCGGGCGGCCATACCGTTGAGGAGGCGTTGTTCGACGTGACGGACGAGGCAGCGGTCACCGCGGCGTTTGCCGCGCTGGATGCGCGGGGGATCGCGGTCGACATCCTGGTGAACAATGCCGGGATTCAGTTCCGCCGCCCGATGGTGGAGCTGGAGACCGCGGATTGGCGCCGGGTCATCGAGACCAATTTGACCAGCGCCTTCGTCATCGGGCGGGAGGCAGCGCGCCGCATGATCCCGCGCGGGCATGGCAAGATCATCAATATCGGCTCGCTCACCAGCGCCCTGGCCCGCGCGACGGTGGCGCCCTACACGGTGGCGAAGGGCGGCATCAAGATGCTGACCCAGGCAATGACGGCCGAATGGGCCGCCCATGGCATCCAGGCCAATGCGATCGGCCCAGGGTATATGCTGACCGACATGAACGAGGCACTGGTCAATGACGCCGCCTTCAACGCCTGGGTGATCGGCCGAACCCCCGCCAAGCGTTGGGGCAAGCCCGGCGAGTTGATCGGCACCGCCGTATTCCTGGCCTCATCGGCCTCCGATTACGTGAATGGGCAGATCATCTACGTCGATGGCGGGATGCTCGCCGTGCTGTGAGGGACATGATAGGGTTGGTCCTAAGACGTGGCCTCGCCAAATCCGAGAACGCAAAGCGACGGCCGAGGCTCAGCTTGCCCGGCGGCCGATGATCGCATGGCGCAGGCGTTGCGAGACGAGGTCGATTGCGGCAACGGTCACGAGCACCATCAAGACGAGGAAGGCAACCTGCTGCCATTCGAGAACGCGAATCTGCTCATATAAATGCAGGCCGATCCCACCTGCCCCGACGATGCCGATGATGGTGGCGGACCGGGTGTTCGATTCGAAGAAATAGAGCAGTTGGCTGGCAAAGACCGGCAGGATCTGCGGAACGATGCCGAAGCGGATGGTCATCAGCCAGCCGCCGCCACTGGCCACCACCCCATCGATCGCCTTGCGGTCCGCGGTCTCGATCGCTTCGGACATCAGCTTGGCGAGCGCGCCGAAATCGGCGCACGCAATGGCAAGCGCACCGGCAAACGGACCCAACCCCACAACGTCGATCCAGATCAATGCCCAAATCAGCACGTCGATACTGCGCACCGTATCGAGGCTGCGCCGGGCCAGGACATGCACCACCTGGTTGGCGACGACATTGCGGGCCGCCAGGAAGCCGAAGGGCAGCGAGAGGATGGCGGCCAAAAGCGTGCCGAGGAAGGCGATGGAGAGGGTTTGGCCAAGCGCGTCCAAATAGAGCGCGAAATGCCCCCCGGCCGAGGGCGGCAGCATCAGGGTGAACAGCAAGCCGAGCTGGCTCAGTCCCCGCCAAATCCGCACCGGCGAGATATCCAGCAGCACCAAACCGGCGATGTAGAGGATAATGCCGGCCGCTACCCCGGCCAGCGTCATTTTGCTGGGATGCCGGCCCGTTAGGATCACACCGTGGCGGGCCTCCATGTCCGCCCGGCGGGCGATGAAATCGTCCCTGAGGCTGGGGCCGCTCATTGCTCTTGCGCACCCGCCAACAGCCGGCGCCGCAGCCTTTCCGTCCCGTAGTCGATCAGCATGACACAGACCAGCAGCATCAAGAGAATGGCGCTGACGTCGGAATAGTAGAACTTACGGATCGCGACGATCAGCTCCTGGCCAATGCCGCCAGCACCCACGAAACCGATCACGGCGGCCCCGCGCACGTTCACCTCCAGCCGCAGCAGGCTGTAGCTGGCGAAGTTGGCGAGGACTTGCGGCAGCACGCCGAAGCGGATTTGCGATAGCCAATTCCCGCCCGTGCCCTGGATACCCTCGACCGGCTTCATGTCGATGTTCTCGACCACCTCGGCGAAGAGTTTGCCGAGCGCGCCGATGGTGTGCAACGTGATGGCCAGCACACCGGGGAGCGGGCCGAGCCCGAAGGCGACGACGAAGATCAGCGCGAACACGATGTCCGGCACTGTGCGGCAGAACTCTAGAACGCGGACCGTGGTGAAGCGGACGATACGAAACCGCGACAAATTGCGGCTGCCGAGAATGCCGCCTGCCAGCCCGGCCACCGCCCCCGTGGCGGTGCCGACATAGGCGATCATCAGGGTCTGGCCGAGTTGCAGACTCCATCGGCGAAGGCCCCAGAACCAATAGACCGGGTCCGTCCAAACCCGGGCCCCAGTGTCCAGCTGCGTCAGCCGGCCGAAATAGCTACTGAAATTACCGAACTGGGAAAAGAACGTATCGAGCCGGACATCCGTGCCGATGGCGGACAGCCCCGTTGCGACCAGCAAAACAACGATGCCAATCGCAATGGTTCGTCGCCGGGCGCTGACGGCGCGTGCATAGCCCTCCAAGAGCGGCCGCATTTGCGCGTCCGGCGGCACGGCAAAACTCTGCATGATGCCGCCAGACTGCGCTGCGGATCAGCCGTTCGTTTTACGCAGCCGATCGACGAATTGGATCAGCTTGACGGTATCGTCATAAGCGGCGTTGCCGGTCACCTGGAAGGGTTGGTTCTTTCCATCCGACAGGCGATCGAACGCGGCCTTGTCGTTCTTCGCGGCATCCAAAAACGCCGTTTGGATCGCCTTCTTCAGATCGGGCGGCAGGTTGTCGAGGTAGGCGGTCGGGCCGTTGATGATCAAGTCCGACTTCAGGACGATGCGGAAATCATTCACGCTTGCAGTCTTCCCATCCGCGGTCTTGATCATGTTCTTGGTCAGCATACGCGTCAGGATGCTGTCATCCGGTGCGTTCCACGCATTGGCGGCGACCTGAACGGTGCCCTGCCACAGCGCAAGCACGGCATTCTCGTGGCTGCCGGTGATCAGCTCCTTGCCGAAGAACGTTTCGGCATTGATGCCGAGCTTGTTCAGCGCAAAGAGCGGCATGTTGTAGCCGGAGGTGGAGTTCGGGTCGACCAGGCCGATATCTTTGCCCTTGAGATCCTGCACCGTCTTATACGGGCTGTCGGCCTTGACGTAGAAAACCGAGTAATACCCCTTCGTTCCATCGCTGTTGACGTCGATCACGAAGGCGGTGGTCTTCACCCCTGTCACCAGCGCACGAGCGAAGGCTGCCGGGCCGTAATAGCCGATATGGACGTTCCCGGCGCGCTGACCTTCGATCACGGCGGCGTAGTCGTTGGCAACCCGGAGTGTCACCTTAGTACCGAGTTGATGGCTGAGGTAGTCGGTGAAGGGTGTATACCGGTCCGTCACGCCAGAGGCGTTCTCCGCCGGGATGATGGCATAGACCAACTCGGGATAGCCCTGTCGCGTGGTTTGGGCCCGGACGGTTGTCGCTGTCGTGGCGGCACCGGCAGCAAGGCCAGCCAGCAGGGTGCGGCGGTCGATCATGATGGTTCCTTGGTGAGAGAATTAGGCAGTGACGGCAGTCTGCAACTCGGACGGGAAAGCCTCGCGCTGGCGCTCCATCACCTCGTTGGCCTCCAACCCATAAAGTTCGCGGGCGACACTGTCGGTCAGCGCGGCAGGCACGTCGTCGAACACCACGCGGCCGCCGGCCATGCCAACCAGCCGGTCGCAATAGGTCCGCGCCAGGTCGAGCGAGTGCAAATTGCACAGCACCGTCAGCCCGAAATGCCGATTGACCCGCTGCAGCGCATCCATGACGATCTTGGCATTGCGCGGGTCCAGGGAGGCGACCGGCTCATCCGCCAGCACGATTTCCGGCTCCTGCACCAGGGCGCGGCAGATCGCCACGCGCTGCTGCTGGCCACCCGACAGGGTGTCGGCGCGCTGGGACGCAAGTGAGGCGATGTCGAGCTGGTCCAAGGCTGCCATGGCGATCGCACGGTCGTCGCGCGTCCACATCTTGGCTGCGGAGCGCCAACCCGGCGTGTGGGTCAGCCGGCCCATCAGCACGTTGTCCAACACGTCCAGCCGGCCGACGAGGTTGAATTGCTGGAAGATCATCGCACAGCGCCGGCGCCAATCCCGCAGCTTGCGCCCGGCGAGTTGGGTGATGTCCTCGGTGCCGAACGAGATCCTGCCTTCGGTTGGGTCGGTCAGGCGGTTGATCATGCGCAGCGTGGTGGATTTTCCCGCGCCGGACCGGCCGATCACGCCCACGAACTGACCCCGTGGAATGGCCAGAGACACACCGGACACGGCGTAGGATTTGCCGAAGGTCTTCGTCACATTGTTGAGAACGAGCAAATCAGAGCCTCCGAGCGCCACGCCCAAGCTCTACACCTGGGCATCCCTGCAGGTAGTGAAGCTTTGGTGATGCTTATGTGCGGTAAGGCTTGAGGATACGGTCGGCGGCGGCCTGCACGGTTGCCATTGCTTGCGCAGGTGCTACGGACCCGGCGAGCGCCAATTGCAGATTGTCGGTCAGCACCTGATAGATGCGTTGGTTCTCGAAGGTCGAAAGTTCGCCGGTTGCGACGGGCAGGAAGGATTTCGCGACGCCAGCGGCAGGGAACCCCGCAACGTAGTCGCGCAACGCCTGGGTTTCATAAGCCGCCGGGCTGGTGGCGATGTACCCGGTGCGGATCGACCAATCGGCAGCACGCTCGGGCGTCGTCAGAAACTCGGCGAACCGCAACGCCGCGGCGCGCTGCGCCTCATTCGCCTGGCTGAAGAAGTACAGGTTGCCACCGCCGACCACCGTGTGGGGCGCCTCAAGCCCCGGCAGCCCGGCGACACCGAACGGGAAATTCGCCTTGTCGCGGACGTTGGTCAGATTTCCGGTGGTGTGCCAGATGATCGCCGCATTGCCCTCTAGTAAATCGGGCGACAAAATCGGCCAGGCCGAAACACCCTCCGGCGATGCTCCGGCGGTCGTCAGGCCGCGCCAATATTGCAGGGCGCCAACCACCTTCGGATCGGTGAAATACGTCTCGGTCCCTGCATCGTTCATCAGACGCGCACCAGCCTGGTTGGCCAGCGCACCGAACGTCCACTGCGCATTGCCGAGGTCGGATGCCATTTTCAGGCCCCACCGGGTGACGCGCCCGCCATCTCTCTTGGTCAGGCGTTGCCCGGCCTCTTGCAGTCCCGCCCAGGTGGTGGGGAACGATTCTGGGTCGAGTCCGGCGTCCTTGAAGGCCGTCTTGTTGTAATACGCGACGGCCGTGCTGCGCTGGAACGGGACCGACCAAACTCTGCCGGCTGCATGGCTATTGGCGAGGAATGCCGGGTAGAACCCATCGATCCAGGCCTGGTCCACGGGGCCAAGCGCGTCCAAGGGGGTCAGAATACCCGCATCCTGCAGGCTGTGCATTTCGGCTGCCAGCAGCACTGCGAGTTGGGGGCCTTTGCCGCCGCGCAAGGCGGTGGTCGCCTTGGTCAGTGTCTCGCCGTAATTGCCGGCGTAGGTTGGCGTGACAGAGATGCCGCTCTCCGCGTGGAATTGGCGGCAATACTCGTCGAGAATGGCAGTGATCGGGCCGCCCACGGCAATCGGGTAATAGAAATCCAGGCTCACGGCCGAGTTCTGCGCGCGTAAGATGGCAGGCATCGCCAGCGACGCAGCGGCGGCGCTCAACAGGGTCCGACGGAGCAAGGGTCTATCCTCCAGAAACAGCTAGGCCACACCGACAGCACTCGTCCCGAGGCTTATCGAAGATGTCAGGCGGCGCGGGTATGTCGTTTTGATGAAGGTTGCTGTCATCCAACTGTCATCCAAATATCCGCATAGGTGTCACACTTCGCAGCGACACAGCCGCATGCTCGATGCGACCGCCGTTCACCCTGGACAAGGACTAGCCCGGCAAGGTGCACTGACACCGAACGATCAGATCACTGACACGGGGATCACACATGTCTGCTGCTACCCCTTCCGCGATGCCGAAACAAAACGTGCTGATGGTCGTCGTTGACCAATGGCGCGGCGACCACGTCCCCGCCATTCAGCGCGCCGACGGCAAGACTCCCGTCTTGCAGACACCCAATCTGGACCGGCTGTGCAGGGAGGGAACAACCTTCCGCAACCACGTCACGACGACGGTCCCCTGTGGTCCGGCGCGCGCCAGCCTGCTGACCGGGCTGTATCAGATGAACCACCGTGCCTGCCAGAACACCATCCCGCTGGATGCGCGGCATGACACCTTGCCCCGCGCCCTGCGACGCGCGGGGTACGAACCGGCACTGGTCGGTTACACCACGACCGGACCCGATCCGCGCACCACCGGCCCGGCCGACCCGCGCTTCACGGTGCTGGGCGATGTGATGGATGGCTGGCGCCCGGTCGGCGAATTCGGGCCGGGCCACGACGCCTATTTCGGGTGGCTGGCCCAGCAAGGATTCGCCTTGCCACCCAACCGCGATGACATCTGGCTGCCGGAGGGCGAGGATGCCGTGCCGGGCGCGACCGACCGCCCCGCGCGGGTGCCGGCAGCGCTGTCGGACAGCGCGTATTTTACCGAACGCGCCCTGACCTACCTGAAGGGGCGTGACGGGCTGCCCTTCTTCCTGCATCTCGGCTATTACCGCCCCCACCCGCCCTTCGTCGCCAGCGCGCCCTACCATGCCATGTACCGCCCGGCGGACATGGCCCGGCCAATTCGGGCGAGCAGCGCCGCCGCCGAGGCGGAACAGCATCCCTTGCTGCGCTTCTACCTGGAGAACTCGCTGAATCGCGGGTTCTTCCAGGGATCGGAGGGCATGGTCGCCGATCTGGACGAGGCGGCGATCCTTCAGATGCGCGCCACCTATTGCGGCATGATGACGGAAATCGACGATCAACTTGGCCGCGTCATGGCCTGGTTGGACGAGACCGGCCAGTGGGACGAGACGCTGGTAGTCTTTACCTCCGACCATGGCGAGCAGTTGGGCGATCACCATCTCCTGGGCAAAGTCGGCTATTTCGACGAGAGTTTCCGCATTCCGCTGGTGATCAAGGCCCCGCATCAGCCGGGCGGCGCGATCGTGAATGCCCCGACGGAAAGCATCGACCTGATGCCCACCATGCTGAACTGGCTCGGCGCCCCCATTCCCCACGCCGTGGATGGACGCAGCCTGATGCCATTCGTGCGCGGTGAACGGCCGGACGATTGGCGGACCGAACTGCACTACGAATACGATTTCCGCGATGTCCATTACTCCCGCGCGGAAACGGCGCTGGGGCTCGGCATGGAGGATGCGAGCCTCTGCGTGGTGCAGGACGACGACTATAAATACGTGCATTTCGCCGCGCTGCCGCCGCTGTTTTTCGACCTGCGCGCCGACCCGCAGCAATTCCACAACCTGGCAAGCGAGCCCGCGCATGCCGCCCTGGTGCGGGACTACGCCCAGCGGGCGCTGTCGTGGCGGCTGCGGCATGCGGACCGCACCCTCACCCATTACCGCGCCACCCCGGCCGGACTCGAAACACGCAAGAGGCCCTGATGATGCTGCACCTGCCGCGCCGTTCGATGCTGGGGGGCCTCGCAGGCGCCGCAGCGCTCCCCCGTTTTGCCATCGCCCAAGCCGACACGCGGCCCACCGTCACGGTGGCCGTGCAGGCGATCGCCAACAGCAACACGCTCGACCCGCTCCGCGAGCAATCCAACGTCGGCACGCGGCTGGCGACGTTCTTCATCGAACGGCTGATCGACCTGAACTACCAAGGCCAGTTGGAGCCGGTGCCGGGTTTGGCCACGGCCTGGCGGCGCATCGACGACAAGACGGTGGAGCTGGACCTGCGCCGTGGCGTGCGGATGCATAATGGCGACGAGTTCACCGCCGAAGACGTGGCCGCCAGCTTCAGCCCGGAACGCATGTTCGGCGACACGCACCCGACATCACAGGGCAAGACGCTACCGCTCTCGGGGGTGATCGTCACCACACGGCGCACGAAGGATTTACCGGCGGAAATCCCACCCGTGGGCCGCCGGTTCTGGCCGGCGCTGGACCGGGTGGACATCGTCGGCAAATACACCGTGCGGTTCGTCAACGCGACGCCGGACGTCACGATGGAGGGCCGGCTCACCTGCACGGCGAGCGGGATCATCAGCCGCCGTGGGTTCGAGGACGCGGCGAGCTGGCTGGACTTTGCCCGCAAGCCGATCGGTAGCGGGCCCTTCAAGGTGCGTGAATACCGCCCCGACGTGTCGCTGACCCTGGATGCGCACGACGATTACTGGGGTGGCCGCCCGCCCATCAAGACGCTGCGGCTCGTGGAGGTGCCGGAGACCAGTGCCCGGATCAACGGCTTGTTGACCGGTGAGTACCAGTTCGCCGCCGATATCCCGCCCGACCAGATTGCCGCGGTCGAAAGCCATGCCGGATTCGAAGTGCAGGGCGGCACTATCCCAAACATCCGCATGACGACCTTCGACATGCATCATCCCACCTTGCAGGACCCGCGCGTGCGCCTTGCCATGGCCCACGCGATCGACCGCAAGACCATCGTCGAAAGCCTCTGGGACGGCCGCACGGTCGTTCCGGCCGGTCTGCAATGGCCATTCTACGACCAAATGTTCGTGCAGGGATGGACCGTTCCCGAGTATGATCTGGCGAAGGCGCGCGATCTGCTGAAGCAGGCCAATTACAAGGGAGACCCGGTCCCATACCGTCTGCTGAACAACTACTATACGAACCAAGTTGCCAACGGGCAAATTCTGGTCGAGATGTGGAAGCAGGCCGGCCTGAACGTAGAGATCGGCATGAAGGAGAATTGGACCCAAATCCTGGAACGCAGCCCAAGCCGGGCGATCCGCGACTGGTCCAACTCCGCCACCTTCAACGACCCGGTCTCGTCCATCGTCAGCCAACACGGGCCGAACGGCGAACAGCAGCAATATGGCGAGTGGACCAACGCCGAGATGAACACCCTGTCCTACGAGTTGGAGACCAGCACGGACCGGCTGCGCCGCCAAGCGATTTTCGCCCGCATGCTGCAAATCTGCGAGCGGGAGGACCCGGCGTACACCGTCTTGCACCAGAACGCCGTGTTCACCGGCAAATCAAAGGCGCTGCGCTGGAAGGCGGCACCATCCTTCGCAATGGATTTCCGGGCGGCGAACTGGGCTTGAACGCAGCTTTTGTGAGAATCGAAAACCTGACCGTCGCCTTCCATGGCACGGTCGCGCTCCACGGCATCGACCTGCACATCCAGCCCGGCGAGAGTGTTGGGCTGGTCGGCGAGTCCGGTTGTGGCAAATCGGTCACATGGCTGGCCGCGCTGGGGCTGCTGCCAGGCTCGGCTACCGTCGCGGGCAGCGTGACGGTCGATGGGCAGCAATTACTCCACGCGTCCCCGTCCGTGCTGGACAAAGTCCGCGGCGGCCGGGTGGCGATGATCTTTCAGGACCCAGCCAGCGCCCTGAACCCGGTGCACCGCATCGGGCGGCAGGTGGCCGAGGCGGTACGTCTGCATCGCGGGCTGTCCGGCGGGGCAGCCCGGGCCGAAGCGCTGCGGTTGCTGGACCAGGTGGGCATTCCCGGCGCCCGCGCCCGGATGGACGCCTACCCGCATGAGATGTCCGGCGGGCAGAACCAGCGGGTGATGATCGCCGCTGCATTGGCGGGCAAACCGGAATTGCTGATTGCCGACGAACCGACGACCGCGTTGGACGTGACCATCCAGGCGCAGATCCTGGACCTGCTGCAGTCGTTGCGGGCGGAAACCGGCATGGCGTTGGTGCTGATCAGCCATGATTTGGGCGTGGTGGCCGATATGTGCGAGCGTGTCTGCGTCATGTATGCAGGCCGCATCGTGGAAGAAGCTGAAAGCCAGACGCTGTTCGCCCGGCCTGCGCACCCCTATTCCGCCGGGTTGCTGCACGCCCTGCCACCGCTGACCGGCCCCCGGCGCCGGCTGCAGGCCATTCCGGGCCGGGTGCCGGAGCCGTGGGCGATGCCGCCGGGTTGCGCCTTCGCCCCCCGCTGCGACCGCCGGATAGCGGCGTGCGACGCGACGGTGCCTGCGCTGCACACCGTCATGCAGGCGCAGCGTGCCGCGTGCATCCGGGCAACCGGCGCGTGAGTCTGCTCACGCTGGAGGCGGTGTCGCGCACCTATGCGATGCGCCGCGGCTTGCTCGGGCGGGCCGCGCCCGTGCATGCGGTGGAAGATGTGAGCCTGAGCGTCGAGCCCGGCCGCACGCTGGGCGTGGTCGGGGAATCCGGCTGCGGCAAATCGACCACGGGACGCATCGCCCTCGGGCTGGAAGTGCCGGATGCGGGCGCCGTCCGCTTTGCCGGCGCGGCCATGCCCACCCCCGGCGGCGGCGAATGGCGCGCCTTGCGGGCACGGATGCAGTTGGTGCCGCAGGACCCGCTCGGCGCGCTGGACCGGCGGTTGAGCGTCGCCCGCCAAATCGCCGAGCCTTTGGTCATCCACGGGATAGGCAATGCCACGGAGCAGTCCGGTCGCGTTGCCGCGCTGCTGGAGGAGGTGGGGCTGCGGCCAGACCAGGCAGCCCGCTACCCCCACGCCTTGTCGGGCGGCCAGCGCCAGCGCGTGGTGCTGGCACGGGCGCTGGCGGCACGGCCGGAGCTGCTGGTGTGCGACGAGCCGGTCTCCGCGCTGGATGTGTCGATCCAGGCGCAGATCGTGAACCTCCTGGTCGACCTGCAGGCGGAGCGGCAGATCGCGATGCTGTTCATCAGCCACGATCTGCGCGTGGTACGGCAGGTCAGCCACGAGGTCGCCGTCATGTATCTGGGCCGGATCGTGGAACGGGGCGATCCGGATGCCGTGTTTGCAGACCCCGCCCATCCCTATGCACGTGCCCTGGTGGCGGCGATTCCTGGCGGGGGCCAGCGGCGCGCCGTGTTGCAGGGGGACCCGCCCAACCCGGCGGACCGCCCGGCGGGCTGCGCGTTCCATCCGCGCTGCCCGTTGGCCGTGGCGCGTTGCCGGGCCGAAGTGCCACTGCTGAAGGCGCGGCCCAGCGATGGCCGCCTGGTCGCCTGCCATGTCGCGCAGGACGAGGCCGAACTGGCCGCGGTGGTAGCCGGATTGCACAAGACTCCCCAGCCCGCCGAACGGGTGCCGTCATGATCCGCCGCCGCGCCTTGCTGGCCGCTAGTATTCCGGCCGTCGCCTACGCCCAATCGGACACCCGCCCGTCCCTGACGATCGCGGTGCAGAAGATCGCCAATACCGGCACGCTGGAGCCGCTGCGGGAGCAATCCTCCAATGCGGGCGAGCATTACTTGGCCGCGCTGCTGGAAACCCCGATCGCCCGCGATCAGCAGGGCGCGCTGGGCCGCATCCCTGGGCTTGCCACCGAGTGGCACCGCATCGACGACCGGACGGTCGAGTTGACGCTGCGGCCAGGCGTGCGGTTCCACGATGGTAGCGTCATGACCGCGGCGGATGTCGCCTGGAACTTTGGGCCCGAGCGGATGTTCGGCAGCGCCCTGCCCGCCGACATCCCTGCCGTCGCCCGGCGCCACTGGCCAGCGCTGGACCGGGTGGAGGCCACCGGGCCGCTCACCGTGCGCTTCGTCAACAAAACGCCCGACGTGACGATGGAGGGGCGGCTCTCCGCGGGTGGCAGCGAGATCGTCAACCCCCGCAGCTTCCGCTCGCCCTGGATCGACTTTGCAAAGGCACCCGGCGGCACTGGCCCCTATAGGCTGCGGGAGTTCCGGCCGGATGTCTCGCTGACCCTGGACGCGCATGACGATTATTGGGGCGGGCGGCCACCTTGCCGCTCGATTCGTTTCCTGGAGGTGCCGGAGGCGGCGGCGCGGGTGAATGGGTTGCTGTCCGGCCAATATGACCTGGCCTGCGACATCCTGCCGGACCAGATCGCCGCCATTGAGGCCACCGGGCGGTATGCGGTGCGGGGTGGGCCGGTGCCGAACCATCGCATCGTCAATTTCGACATGCACCACCCTACCCTGGCTGACCCAAGGGTCCGGCTGGCGATGGCACAGGCGATCGATGGCAAGGCCATTGTCGACAGCCTATGGGCCGGGCGTACCGTGGTGCCGCCGGGGCTGCAATTCGCGTTCTATGGCCCGATGCTGGTGCCGGGCTGGACGGTGCCCCCCACCGACCCGGCGGCCACGCGCAGCCTGCTGAAAGCCGCCGGGTATAAGGGCGATCCTATCCCATACCGCATCCGCAACGACTACTACGTGGCCGAAACCGCGACAGCGCAGGTGTTGACTGCCATGTGGCAGGATGCCGGGTTGAATGTGGAGATTGGGATCAAGGAAAACTGGACCCAGGTGCTGGATAAGACGCCGCCGCGCGGGTTGCGCGACTGGTCCAACAGCGGCGTGTTCGACGACCCGGTCTCCTCTATCGTCAACCAGGAGGGGCCTAACGGAGCCCAGCAGCAGGTCGGCGAGTGGACGAACGCCGAGATGAACCGGCTGTGCGGCGCCATGGAGGCCAGCACCGACATCCCCGCCCGGCAGAAGATGTTCGCGCGCATGCTGCAAATCTGCGAGCGCGACGACCCGGCCTACATCGTGCTGCACCAGAACGCGAACTTCACCGCGGTACGGAAGAGCTTGCCTTGGAAAGGCACTGCCTCCTTCTACGTGGATTTGTCGCCACGCGGCTTGCCCGCCTGACATGCTGCGTTTCACCGCGTTGCGCATGGGCCGCGCCATGCTGACCATTCTGCTGGTGGTCACCTTCGCCTTCTTGGTGCTTCGCCTGTCCGGCGACCCGGCGCTGCTGATCATGTCCCCCGATGCGCCGCCCGAGGCTATTGCGGCCTTTCGCCATTCCTGGGGGCTGGACCAGCCGGTGTGGCTGCAATACTTCCGCTATTTCGCTGCCATCGCCCACGGTGATTTCGGCCAGTCGATGCGCGACGGGCGGCCCGCGGTCCAACTGGTGGCGGAGCGTATCCCCGCGACGCTGGCGCTGACGCTGCCGGCGCTGGCGTTGAAGATTTGCCTCGGCATTCCCAGCGGCATCTATGCGGCGCTGCACCGCAACACGGCGATCGACCGTGGCGTCATGGCGCTTGCGACCGCGGGTTTCACGATACCCTCCTTCGTGCTGGGCCTGGTTCTGGTGCTGGTCTTTGCCGTGCAACTGCGCTGGCTCCCATCCGGTGGGCAGGAAGGATGGAGCAGCGCCGTACTGCCGGTGATTACACTCGGTTTGGGAGGCGCCGCGGTGCTGGCGCGGTTCACCCGGTCGGCGATGTTGGAGGTATTAGGCCAACCCTATATCCGTACCGCCAGCGCAAGGGGCGTGCCGTGGGTGGCGGTGGTGCGGCGGCATGCCCTGCCGAACGCCGCCATCCCGACGGTCACGATCGTCGGCTTCATGGTTGGCAGCCTGCTGGCGGGGGCGGTGGTGGTGGAAAGCGTGTTCAGTTGGCCCGGCGTCGGCAGGCTGCTGGTGGTGGCGGTGGCCAACCGGGATTTGGCCGTCGTGCAATGCATCCTGTTACTGGTCGCCACCACGATGGTCGCCGCGAATCTGCTGGTCGACATGCTCTACGGCGTGCTCGATCCGCGGCTGCGCGTTCCAGCCAAGGCGCGCTGATGTCAGCCACCGCAGTGGCGGTGCAGGCGCGGCGGTGGGCGCCTGCGGCGGTGATTGCCGCCTGGGCTTGGCTGACCCTGATGCTGGTGGTGGCGCTGCTGGCGGACCGGTTGCGGCCGTACAGCATCACGGCGCTGGATCTCCATAACCGGCTTTCCCGGCCGGTCGGCTTCGGCGGCGTGTGGACCCACGCGCTGGGGACGGACGAGTTGGGTCGCGACGTGTTGTCCCGCCTGATCGATTCAATCCGTATCTCGCTCTTGATCGCGTTCGGAGCGACCGCCATCGGGACGGTTGTGGGCACGACCCTGGGTTTCCTTGCGGCGCATTTCCGCGGCTGGGTCGAGCAGGCTGTGCTGATGCTGATCGATTTCCAGGCCGCCCTGCCATTCCTGATCATGGCGCTGGCGGTGCTCGCGTTTTTTGGCGACGCGCTGCCGCTGTTCATCGGCCTGATGGGATTCTACGGCTGGGAGCGCCATGCCCGCATCGCCCGTGGCCTGGCCATTGCGGCCAGTGGCCAGGGCTACGCGGCCAGCGTGCGGAATTTGGGCGCAACTCCGCTGCGCGTTTATGGCCTTCACGTGCTGCCGAATATCGCATCCACCCTGATCGTGTCCGCCACGCTCGCCTTCCCCGAGATCATCCTGCTGGAGAGTGGCCTATCCTTCCTGGGCTTGGGCGTGCAGCCGCCGCTGACCTCGTTGGGCAACATGGTCGGCTATGCCCGCGAATACCTACAGCGGGCGCCATGGATCCTGCTGGCGCCCGGCATCACCATCGTTCTGACAACGCTCTGCATCGGCGTCGTGGGTGACTGGCTGCGCGACCGGTTGGACCCGACGCTGGACTGATGGGGTCAACCGGGCAACCGCATCAAGGGCTGACCTGCGCGAATCGTCATGCCTTGCTGGACCTGCTCGCACAGGGTGAAACCGCGTGGGGCAAAGACGACGATCGTGGACCCGTGCTCAAACCAGCCCATTTCGTCACCCTTCTGTAATGCGACGTCACAAGGGTAGACGCTTCGCGGCGCGGTCCGGCCGGACGCTGGCAGGTCGAGAAAGCTGAGGCGGATGCCTGCCACGAGAATCGCCGCGACGGGCACGAGGGTCACGGCGTGTCCGGTGCCTGCGAGGGTGGTATGGATCACCGCCCGCTCGTTCTTGCAGTATAGCCGCTCGACCCGCTGCAGCGCGGCCGGGTTGACGTTCCAGACGTCGCCGAAGACATGGGTGACCATGCTGACCCGGCAGTCATGCGGGGCATGGAAGCGGTGATACATGGCGGAAGTCAGGCGCAACGTGACATAGCAGCCATTACGGAACCGGCCCGCCTCGCCCAACAATTCCGCCACTGAATAGGGCATGTTCTTGATTTGCAGCACGGTGCCGCCGGTGATGGGTCCGCAGGCGCCGACGATCGCGTCGCAAGGGCTGGCGAGGATCGCAGGATCCATTTCGATGGGCCTGGCACCTGGCTTCAGCCGCCGCGTGAAGCATTGATGCATGCTGCGGAAACGGGTCGCCTCGGCCTCGCTGAGATCGAGGTCGGTGAAAAGGCGCCACACGCGCAGCGAGCCCGCAACGACCAAGGGATGTTCGATACGGCTGAACCACCCGGCCCACCGCGTCAGCAGGCGGCGGGGTATTCGGTTGGTCAACAGGAAATTCAACCGATCCTGTTGCACAATCTTCATTATGGCGGCGCGCACCGTCATGGGATGAGGTCGCGTTTCTCGGAAGGAGTCGCGGTATTGCCTAACGTGACCACGATGGCGCCTTTAGCGATGGGAGGCGTCGTTGCTCTAGGCGCATTGTTTGTCAAAGGTAAGGCCCGCTTGGAATTGTCACGGGCAAAACACCGCTCGCTTGCGGGGCATGCGCGGATGTCGCGCTGGGTCGCCGGGTTGATCCCCTTCTACGAATACACGGAGGACCGTTTCTTCCGCTGCGACGATCCACCGGAGGCGGTTGCCGAACAGCGTGCGGCCGGATTTTGGCAATTGTCACGGCTGTACCGGGACAGGTTTGCCCTCACTGGCGCCATGACGGGGGAGATCGCCACCGCTATCTCCGATATGCAATTCACCCGGGCCTATCGCGTGCCGTTTCAGTTCAGCCGCTTTGTCCGCCAACATCTTCCCATCGGCTCGGTGCTGGCATCGTCATCTGGGGTCACGGTCACCGATCTGGATGGAAATGTCTTTTATGACCTGACCGGCTCCTACGGCGTCAATTTATTCGGTTATGACTTCTACAAATCCTGCATTGCCGCCGGCGCGGAACGGGTGAAGGATCTTGGGCCGGTGCTGGGCGCGTACCATCCTGTGGTCGCCTACAATGTGCGCCGCCTGCGTGAGATTTCCGGGCTCGACGAAATCTCCTTCCATATGTCCGGCACGGAGGCGGTGATGCAGGCGGTCCGCCTGGCCCGCTATCACACGGGCCGCTCCCATTTGGTACGATTTTGCGGCGCGTATCACGGCTGGTGGGGGGACGTCCAGCCGGGCATCGGCAACCCGATACCAGCGGAGTCGACCTACACCCTGGCAGACATGTCGGAGCACACGCTGCATGCGCTGCGCACCCGGCGCAACATCGCGTGCGTCCTGGTCAACCCGATTCAGGCCATGCACCCGAACGGGAGTCCACCGGGCGATTCCGCGCTGGTCGATAGTGCGCGACACGCGCATTTCGACCGGGCGGCGTATACCGCGTGGCTGAAGCAATTGCGCGTGGTGTGTAACGAGCGTGGCATCGTGCTGATTTTCGACGAGGTGTTTGCCGGCTTCCGGCTCGGGATCGAAGGTGCCCGCCGCTTCTTCGACGTGCAGCCCGATCTCATCACCTATGGCAAATCCCTCGGCGGCGGTTTGCCCGTTGGCGTGCTCTGTGGCCGCAGTGCGCTGATGAAGCGGTATCGCGACCATCGTCCGGTCGATATCTGCCTTGCCCGCGGGACGTTCAACGCTCACCCCTATGTCATGGGCACGATGCATGAATTCCTGCAGCGCCTCGAAAGTCCGGAAATCCAAGCATTGTACACCGACATCGACGCACGCTGGGATGGCCGCGCGAACGCGCTGAACGACCGGCTGCGGGCCGAGAGGCTGCCAATCACCATCACGAATCTATCGACGATTTGGACGATGTCCTACACAACGCCGTCGCGTTATAACTGGATGCTGCAATACTACCTCCGCGCGGAGGGAGTTGCGCTCAGTTGGGTCGGGACCGGCCGGCTAATCTTCAGTCTCAACTATGGAGATGAAGAATTTGCCGCTGTGATGCAGCGGATCGTCGCTGCGTGCAACGCAATGCAGCGGGATGGCTGGTGGTGGGTCGGCGAACATAGCACCAACGGGCGATTCAAGCGCCAGGTGTTGCGTGAACTGGCGAGCGCCGCCCTGTTTGGAAAGCGCTCACGGTTTAGGCCTGCAATAGGTTAGTGTCGTAGGCGGATCAGCGAAGCATTATCCGCCAGCTTCGGCATCTCGTGAAAGACGGTGGAAGGCGCTGCGCTTTTCCACCCTACACCGCGTGCATCACCGTCGGTCCGGACACTGGGCTCTCTAGTGGTTGGGCGCTTCCACGGGTTCTGGCTCGAACTCATCGACCTGGGTGCCGTGTAGCAGTGCGCCGGGCGCGCGGTGATACAGTTTGATGTCGTGGAACGGGTCGGTGATGATCTTGGTCGCCCAGACCAACCCGGTCGCCACGTCCTTGATGATGAACAGATGCACGGTGCGGAAAAGCAGACCGCCAACGCCGACCACCAGCCAGAGATTGCCGACATGCCGGGCAAAGTCGAGAGCCGTAGCCGGCGCTTCGCACAGGCCGAGCATCGTCGGATCAAGAACTGGCCAGAGCGGCGAGGCTGCCCAGATGCTCATGAGGACGATCTTGCGGCGCAGATTATAGCCGACCTTGATCTCCTCCTTATACTCATGCGTAGCGTGGTTCACGACATCGTAGGTCTTCGGTTCGAATACCAGATGGCCAATCTGCCGGCTGGTCATGGAAATCAGCCAGCCGATCAGCGCGGCCATGGCCGGGTCCTTGAACATCACCATGTAGGCGCAAACGAAGCTGACCGCGCTCAGCAGGTGCAGAGCTTGGTTCACGGTACTGTGGTGATAGTAGCGGTGGTCATCCCAGCGCTGAACCCTGAGCATTTCGAAGAAGCCAATCATCGTCATTCCCCGCATGAAAACAGTAAACCCGCACGCACCTGCGTCATCAGCCAGCTTGCAGCTTGGCGATCCTGATGAGCCAGAAATGTCCGAGCGGCGGCAAAGCCCGCTTCTCGATCAGCCGCACGCCCGGCGTTGAGTCCAGCCAGCGCTCGTAGCGTCCCCAGGGGAATTCGGTCCGCCATCCGAGGCGGCTCGTCACCGGCATCAGCATTTCTTCGATCGCACCGCGGAGCCCGCCTTCGGCCCCGATGCGGCTGGTCAAGATGATTTCCCCGCCAGGCCGCACGACGCGAACGAATTCATCGAGCGCCGTTTCAGGGTGTGGAATCGCCGTGACGACGTATTGCGCCACCACGACGTCGAACGACGCGTCCGGATAATCCAGATGCTCGGCATCCATGACGGCAATTGCCTCGACGTGATCGAGATGCTGCCGGGCAACCCGTTCGCGCGCTTTCTCGAGCATGGGCTGCGAAATATCGATGCCGACAACCGGACTATCCCCAGAGTAGTTCGACAGCGAGAGCCCCGTGCCGACGCCCACTTCGAGGATGCGGCCGCTCACACGTTCGGCGGCTTCGACGGCAGCCCGGCGCCCTCGGCGGAAGACGGGGCCGAATACGATGTCGTAGACCGGCGCCCAGCGGCCATACGCCGCAGCAACGCCGTCCGCACTCATGTCTATTGCCACGCTTGATCCCTCTACCCGCCAACAAACTCAGCAACAGCCCTGAATAGCAACAAATCGGTCACATTCAGGTGCAACATGGCCGTTCAACGCGGGTAGAACTTTCATGAACGTCGATTCGGGTCAATACATTTCGACCCGTTCGATGTTACTGACCGCTCTCGATTAGAGTTTTCTTGT
Source organism: Acetobacteraceae bacterium (assembly GCA_965199005.1). GTDB lineage: Bacteria > Pseudomonadota > Alphaproteobacteria > Acetobacterales > Acetobacteraceae > LMUY01. The sequence goes on from CBDAQK010000001.1 coordinate 39,484, forward strand.
CATATTACAGACCGCGTTGCCATAACGACCCACAAGCAACGGGTATACTCGGAAGCTTCAGAATACTGTCACGATATCTTCGCATTTCGGCAGAACTTACTGGGTAGATTGGGACGCTCGTGCTCATGCATTCGCCATCGGCCGCTTGCGTACGCCGGGCCGCACGTGCTGGAAGGTGAGTGTCGCCGGGTCAGCCACCACTGGACCCGGTGAGGCGGCAACAAGCACCAACTCCGCCATGGGTGCGAAATCGGCCCGGAAGTGGACGGAACTTTTCAGCACCAGGATGGAGCATTCAGACGGCTCAAGCCCGACATGGCGGAACAGAGCCTGGTCGTAGGCCTGGGTTTTGCGCGACACCACGATGACGCGCACACCCGACACGTCAATCAGCGCCGCCGGGCCGAGCACGGACGGGTTGCCTCGGCCCATGGGCCCCGTGTTGACGTAGTTGCCGTCCGTCACCCGCAGCACGTGGGCCTGTACGGGTAACGGAATGCCGTCCGATTTGCCGCCGAGGGAGAGGGCTAAATCCGCACCCTCACCCGCCGCGTGGCAGGCCGCGGCACTCTGCGCATCGTTGATGAGCGCCAGCACCGCGCCCTTGGCGCCTTGGCGGACCAACTCGGCCAGCAGCCCCGTCGTGTCGCCATGCCCGCCGCCGCCGGGGTTGTCCTGCGTATCGGCGATGACGACGGGGCGGGTGGCCGTCGCCGCCACGCGGATCGCCTGCGTCACCGCCGCGTCGGCCTCCATGATATCCAGCCGGAAACTCGCCTCCCTCGCATTCACGAAGGCAGCCAGCTCGTCGGCCGCGGCTGTTGCGGCGGCGTCTGTGTCGGCGTAGGCGGCGATGGCAACGCCGCAATCCGCGAAATCGGCGTAGGGAAAGCCGAAGCAGAATGCCAGCTCCGCCACGCCGGCTTGCTGGGACAGCGACGATCGTTCCGCCAGCACACCCATCATCGGCTCCATCAACGTGCATTGGCTCGGCAACGGGATCCAGAAGTCGAGCTGCCGGAACACCCGGGCCCAGGGCGCGCCGCGCCCGATGCGCGCGATCAGCAGCCGCATGGCCTGTGCGCCCGCCGCCCGCATGTCGACGTGCGGATAGGTGCGGAAAGGCACCAAGGCGTCGACCTGGCCGACCATGTGCCGGGTCAGATTGGCATGGGGATCTAGGCTGATGGTGAGGGGAGTATCGCCGATGATCGCCCGCACCCGGCGCAGCAACTCGCCCTCGGCGTCCGGGAAGCTGACCGCGACGGCCGCGCCATGCAGGTCCAAATAGACGCCGTCCAGCTGGCCCACATCCAGCGCCTGCGACAATGGGGCGCAGATCAGCGCCGCTATCCGCTCGAACGCCTCGTCCTGCACCGGGCCGGCCGGGCTGGCGAACCCCCAGGCGAGCGGCACCAGCGTCACCCCCTGGTCCTCCGCCACCTCAATGGCACCCGCCAAGGGGACGGAGGTGGTCCGCACCGCGTCGAACAAACCCGCTCCGGCGGTAAGGGGTGGGAAGCCGCCGGGCTGTACGAAATCGGCATAGCGCGTCGGCAGCGGTGCAAAGGAGTGGCTTTCGTGCAGGAATCCACCAACGGCAATGCGCAATGTCATGGATTTCGATCCCCCTAAGACCCGCAAACCATCAGGCGCTGCCAGCCCGCCGTCCAGAGGAAAAGCGGCGATCGTCTTAAGGGTTCAGTAGGTTTTTGGGCCGTATTGGGGAGGCGCCACAAGGCTGCTGGGAGAATCCCACCATTGTCTGAGCACGACCCACATGCGCTCGCCGCCCTCATGGCGGCAGTGGCCCGGGCCCCCATGGACCCCGCCGCGCATCGCGCGTTCTCCGCCGCCCTGCGCAAGGTCGGGAATACGATGGAGGCGGATGTCGAGGGCTATGCCGCCGCCGCCATCGAGGCCCGCGACCCGATGGTGTTCTACCAGCTCGCGACCGTGTTCTTCAAGGCGGGGCAAACGGAGAAGGCGGGGGATTGGTATGAGCTCGCGCTAATGATCGACCCCGACCTGACCATCGCGCGGCGAAATTTGGCCTACATCCGCTCCGAACAAGGCCACCGGGACGAGGCCCGTGCGCACCGGGAGCGCGCCTATCGCACGCAATGCCTTCACACCACCCCTGCCCTGCTGGAACGACGGCGTATCCTGATGGTGGCGGCCGGCGGGCGTGGAAACGTGCCGGTCCGGCATCTGGTGCCGGGCGTCACGAACACCCGGATCGAGTGGTTCATCGAATACTCGGCACCCGGCATCGTGCTGCCGGCGCATGACATCGTCTTCAACGTCGTTGGCGATCCTGATGTGGAGGAGGCGTTTTTCGTCAAGTCCTGCGACTTCATCGATACGTGTGCCAAGCCGTGGCTCAACCATCCCGCCCATGTCTCCCGCACCCGGCGCGACCGCCTGCCGGGGCTGTTGCAAGACATTCCGGATATCGAGGTGCCACCGACGCGCCGGGTGAAAACCTTCGCCAGCGCGCTGGAGGCGGTGTGGGAGAGCGGGCTTGGATTTCCGCTGCTGCTACGCCCGACGGAATCGCATGGCGGGGACGGGCTGCGCCTGATCGACGACCCCGCCGGGTTGCGGGCGATCGAGACGGAGGACGCGGATGCCTGGTATGTATCGCCGTTCCGCGATTACCGGTCTGCGGACGGGTACTTCCGCAAATACCGCATCATCTTCATCGATCGAGAGCCTTACCCGTACCATTTGGCCATTTCCTCGCACTGGCTGGTGCACTACGTCACCGCCGACATGCTGTCCGACCCGGCGAAATGCGAGGAGGAACGGCACTTCCTGGAGCACCCGGCGGCGGTGCTGGGCGCACGCGGGATGGCGGCGGTCCGCGCGATCGGCCAGCGTTTGGATTTGGATTACGCCGGGGTGGATTTCACGATCCTGCCGGATGGGCAGGTGCTGGTGTTCGAGGCCAATGCCACCATGCTGGTGCATCCGGAGAGTGCGGGACCGCTCGACTTCAAGAACCCATTCGTGAGCCGGATATTGGCGGCGTTCGAGGGGATGATGACGCGGCGGATCGCCAAGGCTGTCGTATTGGAAAGCCAGGCGGCATAGCGCGGGTTGACCTTTCGAACCTCACGCCCGTGCAACCAGCCCGGCGAACCGCTATGCGCGGTTTGGGGTCTCCTATACGCCGAGGTAGCGGTGCAGCACGTCCGGTTGGGCCTTCAGGGCTTCGGCAGTGCGTTCCTCGACCACGTGGCCGTTGTTGATGATGTAGACCCGGTTGGCCAGACTGATCGCGGCGGCGATGTTTTGTTCGACGATAATGATGGTCTGCCCGGCCTCGGCCAAGGTTCGGCAAACGGCCAGAAGATCGCGGACGATGACGGGCGCCAGCCCCTCGAACGGTTCGTCCAGCAGGATAATCTTGGGGTTGCGGATCAAGGCACGGGCGATGGCCAGCATCTGCTGCTCCCCGCCCGACAGGTCGGTGCCCCGGCTCCGGCGGCGTTCCTTGAGCCGGGGAAACACCTCCCACACCCGGTCGACCGGCCAGCCGCCCTTGGCGGTCAGCCGGGCCAGAACCAGGTTTTCCTCCACGTTGAGGCTGCCGAAGACGCGGCGGTCCTCCGGAACCAGTTGCACCCCCATCGCCGCGATCGTATGCGGCGGCAAGTCTTGGGTTGGCGTGCCATCCACCAGCACGGTGCCGCTCTTTGGCTTGATCACGCCCATCAGCGTCTTCAGCGTCGTGCTCTTGCCGGCGCCGTTGCGGCCCAGCAAAGCCACAACCTCGTTGCGCTCCACCCGCAGCGACACGTCGAACAGGATGTGGCTATCGCCATAATAGCTGTTGAGGCCCTGCGCCTGCAGCAAACTCATGCGGCTACCACGCCGCCGAGATAGGCCTCTTGCACGAAGCTGTTCTTCTGGATTTCGGCCGGGGTGCCCTCCGCCAGCAGCATGCCTTCGTGCAGCACGGTGATGCGCTCGGCGAGTTCGAACAGCGCGTCCATATCGTGCTCGACGATGATCATGGTGCGGCCGCGGCGGATATTCTTCAGCAATTGCACCGTCTCGGCCCGCTCGCGTGGGCTCATTCCCGCCAGCGGTTCGTCCAACAGCAGTAAAGTCGGGGAGGAAGCCAGCGCCAACCCGATCTCCAGCCGCCGCTTCTCGCCATAGGCCAGGTCTGACACCGGGGTGTCGGCGCGGTAGGTGAGGTTCACCAAGGCCATGGTCTGCTGAACCTGCTGCGCCAGCCCGGGCACGCGGTCCATCCGCCGCAGCAGGTCCAGCCGGAAACGGCCGCGCCGGGCCAACCCGGCGATCTCGATGTTCTGCCGCACGGTCAGCCGGGCGAAGAGCTGGTTGATCTGGTAGCTCTTGGTCAGGCCCAACTGGCAGACGCGCGAGACATCCAGGCCGGTGATGTCCTGGCCATGGAACAGGATGCGGCCCTCGGTGGGATGCACCTCCGACGTCAGCATCTTGAAGAATGTGCTCTTGCCGGCACCGTTGGGGCCGATCACCCCCCGCAACTCGCCCTCGCGGACGGAGAAGGAGATGTTCCGGTTGGCCACCAGCCCGCCATAGCGTTTGCTCACGCCGCGGGTTTCCAGGATCGGCGCGCCGGGCACGCCCGCGGGCACGCGCTGGCGGGCTGTGGGGCCCACGCTGGCAAGGCTCGGGGGCGGGGCGATGACAGGAGATTCCTCCGGCGGCTCCGCGGCCGGTTTGGCCTGGCGGCGGGCGATGAGGTCCTGCACGCCGCCAATGAGGCCGCGGCGCAGGAAGGTGACCAGCAGCACGAAGACAAGCCCCAGCACCAGACGCCAGGCCGCGCCCAACCCGGCTGGCCCCTGCAGGAAGTCACGCAGATAGAGCCAGATGGCGGCCCCGAAGAGCGGGCCAAACAACGTACCGGTACCGCCGATGACGGTCTGCATGACCAGTTGGCCAGACGTGTCGAACGTGAAGGCCTCGGGCGGCATGTAGCTTTGCAGCACCCCAAGCAGGCCCCCCGCGAAACCAGCATAGGCAGACGCGATCACGAAGACAGTCAGCTTATACAGCCACACCGAATGGCCCAGCGCCTGAACGCGCAGCGGGTTGTCGCGGATGGCGACCAGGATTGCCCCCACGGGAGAGCGCACGATTACCCGGGCCAACACCAGGCCCAGGAAGAAGCACACCGCCAGGAAGCCGTAGGTCGACCACCCCGTCGTAATGCGCAGCGTGTAGGCGCCGAGTTGGAAGACCGGCGAGGGCACGCCGGGCAAGCCATTCTCACCGCCGGTATAATCCGCGAGGGGGGAGTTTTCGAGAAAGAAGAAGACCTGGGCGATGGCCACCGTGATCATGGCGAAATAGATGCCAACCCGGCGCAGCGCGATCGCACCCACCAGCGCGCCTGCCACCATGGCGCCCAGCGTGCCAATGGCGAGTGCGCCAAGGACGGAGGACATGATGTTGTTGGTCAGCAAATAGGCGGCAACGAACCCGCCTGTGCCGAAGAAGGCCGACTGGCCGAACGACAACAGCCCGGTATAGCCGAACAACAGGTCGAACCCGATGCCGAACAGGCCCCAGACGACGATGCGGTTCACCGTGTCGGGCGAAAAGCCAAGCGTTGGCAGCACGTAGGGGGCGATGGCGAGGCCAATGGCGGTCGCTGCCTCTGGCCAGAACCGGGCCAAGCTATTCGGCTTCATGCGCGCCCCTTCAGGCCCAGCAATCCCTGCGGCCGAAGGATCAGCACCAGCGTCATGACGGCGAACAGCATCACCTGGGAATAGGCCGGGTCGATGGCGGAGGTGATGGAGAGGATTTCGCCGGCGATCAGCCCGCCCAGTACGGCGCCGGGAAACGAGCCAATGCCGCCGATCACCACCACGACGAAGGTTTCCACCAGGATCGTGTCCCCCACATCCGGCGTCGGCGCCACCACGGGGGCGTTGATGATGCCCGCGAATCCGGCGGCCATCGCACCGATGCCGAACACCAGCAGGAACACGTTGTAGACGTTGATCCCAAGGATGTTAACCATCCCGGAATCCTCGATCCCGGCGCGCACGATCATCCCCAATTTGGTCTTGTATAGGAGGATATACAGCGCCAGCAGCATGAGCGCCGCGATGCCCATCACCGCGATCCGATAGGTCGGGTAGTAGAGGAAGCCGATCTGCGTGATGCCGCTGATCCATGCGGGCGGCGGTACCGAAACGGAGAGGTTGCCGAACAGCAGGCGCACCGCCTCGACCAACACGATCCCGAGCCCGAAGGTGACCAGGATTTGGTCCTCCGGCGGGCGGCGGTAGAAATGGCGGATGACGATGAACTCGATGGCGATGCCGAGCACCGCGACCGACAGGCTGCCGCCCAGCACGGCCAGCAGGAACGACCCGGTGATCGACCAGGCGACGTAGCCGGCATAGCCCCCGACCATGAACATCGCCCCATGGGCGAGGTTCAGGACGCCGAGCGTGCCATAGATGATGGTCAGCCCCGAGCTGATCAGGGCCAACAAGGCACCGAGTGCCAGCCCGTTGAAGAACTGGGAAATAAGGTTAGGCCAGTTCAGCAATGTCGACTCCGCCCTCGGTGCCCGGCTCGTAGGTTGGTTAGGTGTAGCTGCCCAGCTTGCAGCCGAACGCGTCCGGTGCCTGCATCAGCGGTGCGCCGGGCAAGGTGTCGAGCACGTCGTAATAGTCGTCCGCGCTCTTCATGTCGGCCTTCTTCTTGCCACGCATGACGAAGACCGGCCGGATCAATTGGTGGTCGGCCGCCCGGAACGAGACCTCGCCCACGGTGGTCTGGTTCTTGTTGCCGGCCTCGTAGGCCTTGACCACGTCCGGCGGATAGAACGACCCGGCCCGCTCGACCGCGTCCGCCCAGAGCGCGATCTGCATGTAGCCGGCATTGGCGCCCCACTCGGGTTTGTAGCTGTATTTCTTCACGAACGCGTCGACGAATTGCTTGGCGAGTGGCTGCTGGTCTTCGATGGTCCACCAGAAATCAGTCGGGGTGTAGACGCCGGCCATGATGTCTGGCCCGACCTCCTTGGACAGGAAGGGCACTGCGTAGGCCACCACCAGGGTCTGCTTCTGTAGGATGCCGAATTGCTGTGCCTGCTTGATCGACTGCACGGCGTCGTTGCCGAAATTGATGTTGATGAAAACATCGGCGCCGGAATTGGCGATGTTGAGCAAATAGGAGCTGTAATCCGGCGTACCCAGCGGACAGACCTGGTTGGTCGAAACCGTCCAGCCGCCTTTCTTGAGGTACTCCTCCATCGCCTGGCGTACGGTATGGCCATAGGTATAGTCGGGCGTCAGGAACGCGATCTTTTTGCCCTTGCCGAGATTCTGGATCAGCACGGGTGCCAGGGCCGCCGCTGCCGTCTGGCCGTAGAAGCAGGTGCGGAAGCTGTAGCGAGCGCAATCCTTGCCAGTCGTGTCGTTGGAGCCGCTGATGCCGGGCAAATAGATCACCTTCTCCCGGTCGGCGAGCTTGTTCAGCGCCACCGCAGTCGCGCTGGATACCGAGCCCGCGATCATGACCGCCTTGTTCTCGCTAATGAAGCGGGATGCTGCCTGTACGGCAGTGTTCGGCTTGGCCTCTTCATCTGCGACACCGTATTTGACCGTCTTGCCAAGGACACCCTTCGTCGTCTTTGGCGACATGGCCTTGATGAGCGGATTACCCTCGTTCAGATGCTCGATGGCGAGTTGGTATCCCTTGAGCACATCCTCTCCTTGGACGGCGTAGGTGCCCGTCCGTGGCACGGCAATGCCGACGAAGACCGAATCGCCAGCACTACCGGCTGGGTAGGTGCCAATCGCCGGTTTGTCTTCGGCCCTAGCCTTGCCGGGGAACCCCAGCGCCAAGGCCGCGCCACCCGCTAGCGAAACCCCCGCGAGCAGCGCCTGGCGCCGAGTGCTCAGACCATCCTCGAATTGCCCCATGTCTGTCCCCTCCAACTTTCTTGGCAGACTGTAACGCTGCCTCTGACATCTGATAGCGGAAGCGTGCTCCGAACGGAATAGCCCCACCACCGGGAAGAGACCATTCACTTGCCCCTCTGGAACAAGCTTAGTCAGCTTGAGATACAAACGAAGAATTTGTGCGTTGCAGCACACTGCCATCGTTTGCAGTGACCTGCCCCCGGTGGCTCAATGCTTCACCGCCCCGATGACGGTTTTGACGGAGATCGAACGCATGACTATTCAGGCCATCGTATTCGACGCCTATGGCACGCTGTATGACGTCCAATCGGTCGCGGGCGTGACGGATGCCGCCTTTCCCGGACAGGGTGAGTACATCACCCAAATCTGGCGTCTCAAGCAATTGGAGTACACCTGGCTGCGCTCGATGATGGGCCGGTATGAGGATTTCTGGACTATCACCAAGGACTCACTGGCCTACACCTTGGACACGCTCGGGCTGCAGGCCGAGGCGTCGCTGTTCGACCGACTCGCCGAGAAATATAAAAATTTGGACCTGTATCCCGACACCAAGGCCGCGCTGGAGGCACTATCGGGCCACCGCCTGGCGATCTTCTCCAACGGTAGCCCGGCCATGTTGCGCTCGCTGGTGGATAACACGGGATTGGCTCGGCTGATCCCAACGGTGATCAGCGTCGATGCGGCAAAAATGTTCAAGCCCGACCCGCGCAGCTACGCGCTGGTGGAGCAGCAACTGGGCGTGCCGCCATCCGCCGTCTTGTTCGTATCGTCAAACGGGTTCGACATCAGCGGCGCCAAAAGCTTCGGTTTCAACGTCGCCCGCATCGAGCGGGTGACGAACCGTGCGCTGCAAGCCGAATTGGGCAATAACGGGCCGATTGGACCGCCGGGCATGTTCAAGGCGTTGCGCACCCAGGTGGAGCGCATCGGGTTTCCCGCGGACTTCACCGTCCGCGGCTTGCACGAACTGCCCGGCCTGATAAGCCGCGCATTCTAATCGGCCAATGCCACCGCCTCGGCTGGCCGGATTTGGATCGGGCTGAACACGCCGTCCTGCTCCATCAGCAGCGCGCCCTGTTTGGCGAGTTCCAGGCTCGCGACGAAGGTGCTGGTCCAACGCGACCGTTTCTGCAGACGGCTTGCGGCAGGCCGGTCCGGCAGCAACCGCTCCATCGATTGTCCGCCGCTGCTGGCCAAGCGCTGCATGATCCGGGCGCGGGCCTCCGCCACGGGGAAAAGATCGTCCCAAACCGGACGGTATGTTGCGTATGTCTGCGGCCGGGCGAGGTCGTCGTCAAACAAATTCAGGCTGGCCCACAGAAATTCGACCACGTCGACGTCCGGCTCCCGCCCGAGCGTGCGGGCGAGCGGCTCGGGCCGGCCGCGCGCGAAAACATCGTGGCCCAACTGCGTCCGGCGACCCAGCCACGCCATCAGTTTCTGCATCTCCACCAGCGCGAGCATGCGTCCGCGCAGCCTGTCGGCTTCGGTCAGCGCCGCCTGCTGGGCCGGCTCGTCCGCGGGCAGCAGCAATTGGGACCGGAGCAGCAGCAACCAGGCCGCCATTACTACCCAATCTCCCTTGTTACCCAGCGGGGTCTGACATTGCAGGGCCGTGGCGAGCTGGTCGGCCAGCGCAGGGATGGAGACGCGGGCAAGATCAATCTGATGCGCACGCGCCAAGTCGAGCAATTGGTCCAAGGGGCCGCTGAATCCGTCCAGGACGAGGCGCGGCATCCGGTTGTCCGGTCCGGGGTTGGGAAGACCATCCATCGTCAGTCCGGGCGCGGCAAGAGGTCCAGCCGCAGGCTTGGCCACTGCGCCGCCAGTTGCGCGACGGCAGCATGGGGAGTTTCGCGGCGGCCAATGAAGAAGCCGTAGCCGACGACCGCCTGGCCCACGCCGAGACGACGCGGCGATTTCGGCGCGGAGAGGCTAACGACCTGGTGCAACCGGTCCGAGACGCCCCATTGCGCCAACAGCCAGTCCAGCGCCGTTGGATGCGTGGGCCCGAGTGCCAAGAGTGCTGCCGGCACGGGCAACAGCGTGTGCAGATCGAACGGGCAGGCCCGGCTGCGCCCCACCAGCGCCGCGGCCTGCGCCTGCCGTGCCTCCACCCGGTCACGAAACTGCCGCGCCAGGATGCGGCAGCCCTCGATGGTGAGGTTGCGCCGGGCGGCGGGCTGCGAGGCTGCGAGGTTGAACACATCCTCCTCGAGGGTGACGCTATCGACCTGCCAAGGTGTCACGCCCGACCCCCGCGCTGCTTCGGCGAAGGCGGCTACATCATCCGCAGGGCCGGTGACGATCAAATGGTGGTAAAGCCAGTATGGCGCGGACGATACGGGCGCGAGGGAAGCTGGTCGGCGGCCCCGTCGTTTCGGCGGCGGCGGGAGGAGCAAGGCGGGCGTGGGCGCCGGGCCGGATTCAGTGTCCCAGGGGAACTGCAGAGCCATTAGAGGTCGATCAGGCCAGCAGGGCTTTCGGTCACCAACCCGGCGCGCTGCACGTAACCCCGCATGGTGCGCAAGTCGCGGTGGCGGCTGTGGCGCATGATATCCTCGTCTCGTACCCCCTTGTTATAGGCCTCGGTAATGAAGCCGACGCGCAGGGCGTGCGCGCTCAGCCGCTCGAATCCCTCCACCGAGAGGCCAGCCATGCCGACATGGTGCGCCAGGATGCGGCGGACGGCATCGGGGTGCAGGGCGGCGTCGCCGATGGTGCCGCCGGTGCTGATGCGGCGGAAGAGCGGGCCGGCCTTGCGCTTGGCGACGTCCTGCCAGGCCTCGAAGGCGCGGACGGGACAGGTCTCGGCGTGCTTGCCGCGGGGCAGCCCGATTTCGGTGCCCTGCCCGGCCGCGTCCGTCTTGCCGCGGCGGATCCGGATGCGGAGACCATTCGCGCTGGCCGTCACGTCCTCGACGCGCAGGGACACCAGTTCGGACCGGCGCATCGCCCCGGCGAACCCGATCAGCAGCATCGCACGGTCCCGCCGGCCACGAACGGAGGGATCGCAGGTGGCGACGAGTTGGCGCAGCATCGCCAGCGTGAGGGCGGCGGCCTTTTGCACGGGCCGGCCGTGTTCGCGCAGCACACCCTGCAGCGGGCCTTGGATGTCCCGGTGGGCGGGATTCCACGGCAGATCGTTGAACCGGTGCATCTTGCCGATGGCCGAGAGGCGGCGGCGGATGGTGGTGGGGGCATGGCTTTCGGCCAGGCTGGCGAGATAGGCGCCGACGGTGCTGGGGGCAGCCGGCACCGGCACGAAGCCGGCCGCGGCACACCACTTGGCATAGTGGGTCCAGTCGGCCTTGTAGGCCCGCAGCGTGGCGGGGGCGGCGGCCTTGCGTGCAAATTGTCCCGCTGCATCCAAGGCCGCCTGACCAGCTTGTGTGGGGATGATGGCGGGTGGCGTCGTGCTGGTCATTGTCAGCAGACTCGCAGACCACACCATTGGCTGCAACGGGGTCTAATCAGGCGATGCGCGATAATCGTCTACGGGTGGGCTATAATCGCTAGAGGCAGCAACTTTAGGTCCGGGAAATCGTCCGCGTAAAGCCGGCCAGCCGATCCACCAGCAGCACGGTCAGGCCCGACAGCACGATCAGCACCACCGCCAACGCAGCGACCAGCGGGTCAGCCCGGCTTTCCGTATAGCGGAACAGAGCGATCGGAAGGGTGACCAAGCGAGGCCCGACCAGGAACAGGCTGATCACCGTCTCGTCGAAGCTCACCAGAAACGCTAGGGTGGCCGAGGCGATCAAGCCCGGCAGCACCATCGGCAGCGTGATCACGAGGAAGCCGCGCCAGGGCGGCGCCCCGAGCGTGGCGGCGGCCTCACCGATTTCTGGCGGCAGGCCCTCGAAGGCCGAGACCATCAGCCGCACGACGAAAGGCAGCACCACCACCAGATGGCCAAGCGCAAGGCCTTGCCAGGTCGCGACCAGGCCCAGCGGCTGCAGCACGATCAGCAACCCCAGTCCCACGATCAGCGTCGGCAGCAGCAGCGGTGCGGACAGCGCTCCGGCCACCGCGGCTGGTGCCGCGCCCCGTGCGAGGGCCAGGGCGGCCGGCACCCCCAGCAACAGAGCGATGACCGACACGATGGCGGCCAGGATGATGCTGGTCCGTGCCGCATCCAGCATTGCGGCATTATGGGCCAACGCGGCGTACCAGCGGAACGAAAGCCCATGCGGCGGGAACGTCAGGTAGGGGTCGTCGGAGAAACTCATCACCGCCACGATGGTCAGCGGGGCCAGCAGGAAGCCGTAGCCGAGGGCGGCCAGAATCGGCGTCAGCCTCATGCTGCCCGCCGGGAGAGCGCAACCTTTGCCACGCCCAGCAGAAGCAGCAGCACCAGCGCATAGACCGACAAGGCCGAGGCTGCCGGCCAGTCCAGTGTTTGCGTCGCGGCGTCGTAGATCTCGGTGGCCAGAACGAACACCCGGCCGCCCCCCATCAGATGCGGGGTGATGAAGGCGGAGATCGACAACACGAACGCCAGCAACCAGGCGGCTCCGATCGCACCCGCGGTCAGCGGCAGCGTCACGCGGCAGAAACCGCTGATCGGCCGGGCCCCCAGCGTCGCAGCGGCTTCCTCCAGCCGTGGGTCAAGCCGGCCGAACCCGGCAAGCAGCGCCAAGGTCGCATAAGGCATCACGCTCTCCGTCAAGCCGACGCGCACGCCGGCCCAATTGTTGATCAGCGCCACGGGCGTGATCCCGACGGCACGCAGGCCCGCGTTGACGAGCCCGCCATCGCCCAGGATCACCAGCCAGCCAATCACCCGGGCCGTCCCGGAGACCAGCAGCGGCGCCACGGCGACCACGGCCAGCACCCCACGCCAGCGGCTATGCGTGCGGAACAGAAACAGCGCCATCGGGTAGGACAGCGCGACCGCGGCCGTCGCAGCGATGGCGGATAGCACCAGGCTGTCCCAGGTCATCTGCCACGTGAAGGAATCGGCGAAGAGCTTGGCATAGGTCGCCACCGACCAGGCCACCACCAGCGTCCCGCTATCGTCGGTCACGTTCAGGCTCATGCGCAGCAGCACCAGCATCGGCCAGACGAAGGCAACCGCCACCGCCGCCAGTGCCGGCGCACACAGCAACCACCCGGCACGGCGGCTCAAGCCGGAAACCAGAGCGTATTGGCAGCCGACCAGCCGATCCGCACCGGGGCGCCCGGGCGCAAACCCCGCCATGCCCCGTCGCGCGTGCTGAGTTCGACGGGGGCGAGGCCAGCGAGGGTCTGCACCGTGACGTGGGCGACCTCGCCCAGATAGTCGACCGCGGTCACCTGCCCATCCAAGGCGTTCTCGGCGGCGGCATTGGGGGCGAGCAGGCCGATATGGTGCGGGCGCACGAAAACCTGGACGCCGCCCTGGCCAGGCGAGCCGGCGGCGCGCAGCGTCACGGGACCCGCCTGGATCCCATGCCCCTCCCACCGCCCCTCGAACCGCGCGCTCCGCCCAACGAAGCGGGCGACGAAGGGGGTGGCCGGGCGCTCGAACACCACGTCCGGCGTGTCGAGCTGCGCGATGCGGCCGTGATCCATCACCGCGACCAGATCGGCCATCGCCAGGGCCTCCGCCTGGTCGTGCGTCACGAACAGGGTGGTCGCGCCGACCCGGAGCTGGATGGCCCGCATCTCGCCGCGCAAATCCTCCCGCAGCTTCGCATCCAGGGCCGATAGCGGTTCGTCCAGCAGCAGCACGTCCGGCTCGATCGCCAAGGCGCGGGCCAATGCCACGCGCTGCTGCTGGCCGCCGGACAGGGTGCGGGGCTTGGCGTCACCGTGCTGCGGCAGCCCCACCATGCCCAGCGCCGCCGCGACCCGGCGGGTTCGTTCCGCGCGTTTGATGCCCTGCATCTGTAGGCCGAACGCAATATTGGCGCTGGCACTCAGATGCGGAAACAGGGCGTAGGATTGGAACACCACGCCCATCCGCCGCCGGTACGGGGGCAGCGCCGTCACATCGCGCCCATCCACCAGCACCCGCCCGGCATCCGGGCGCTCCAACCCGGCCACCATGCGCAGCGTCGTCGTCTTGCCGCAGCCGGAGGGGCCGAGCAGGGCGACCAATTTACCCCTGGCAACCGAGAGATGGATGCCGTCCACGACTGGCGCGCCCCCAAACCCACGGGTCAGCCCGTCCAGGACCAGGTGCGCGTCCGCCATGGTCAGCGTGCGCCGGCGGTGATCACCTCCCGCCGCCAGCGCTGGTTCCAGGGGTCCCGCAGCTTCAGCATCTCGGTCCAGTCGATGGGGATGACGCGGGCCTTGTTTTCCGGCGCCGAGGCGGTGCGGGCCGCCGCCTCGGGCGCGATCTGCGCGGTGGTGTTGGTGGGGGCGTAGAACATCCGCTCGGTAAACGCCTTCTGCGCCGGGGCGGAGAGGGCATAGTTGATGAAGGCGAGGGCCTGGTCGCGGTGCGGCGCGCCCTTCACCAGATTGATGGTGTTGATCTGGAAGATCGTGCCTTCGGACGGAAGCATCACGCCAAGCTGGCCGTTGGAGCGGTCATGATACAATTGGCCGCGCGCATTCCACCCCGTGGCGAAGCTGAGCGTGCCGTTGAGGATGAGCGAGTAGGAATCCGGCTGGGGTTGGAAGGTCTGCACGGAGGGCGCCAGGGTCTTGAGTTCTTCGAACGCCGGGTCGGCCTTTTTCCAATCGCCCGTGGCGGCGTGCGCCAGGACGGCGGTCAAGCCGAGGCCGATGATGTTGGGCGGCGCGTCGAGGCCGATGCGGCCCTTCCACTTCGGGTCCCACATCGCCTTCAGCGAGGTCGGGGCGGGGGTTACCGTCTTGGTGTCATACACGATGACCAAATGGTCGAAGGTGACGCCGGGGCCGCAATTTCCGCCGGCTGCGCGGGCTTGCGGGTCGATTTGGGGCAGCAGGGGCACCATCGCGGGGGTCAATGGCTCGACCAGGCCCTCGGCGCAGGCAATGGCGGCCAAGGTCGCGTCCATGATCACGACGTCGAGTTGCGGGTCGGTTTTTTGCGTACGGAGCTGGCCCAGCATCGCAGCCGAGGTGTCCGAGCTGACGAACTGCATGGCCCCGCCCGTCGCCTGAAACGGCTTGACGACGGTGTCGGTGTAATTGTCCTCGAACACGCCGGAATACGCCAGCAGACGGGCCGGATCCGCCGCCTGCACGGTGGGCGGCGCCAGCAGGGCACCGAGCGCGGTAGCCCAGAGGAGCAGGCGGCTCATGCGAGGACCTTTGCGCTGGCGCCGGAAATCGTGCCCAGCTTCTCGCCCTTCGCAACACGGTCCTGGGTGACCAGGCCGCGCGCCTGGGTTTCGATGGCGCGCCGCGCCTCGGCCTCGGCCTCATGCGGGGGCAGCACCAGGACGCCGGTATCGTCGCACAGCACCGCGTCGCCGGGCATGACGACGACGCCGCCGATGCTGACCGGCATATTGATTCGCCCGCCCAGATCGTAGATCCGGGTGGTGATCGGCGCCATACCGCGCGCCCACATGGGGAAGGCCGATGCCTCGATCTCCTCGAGGTCGGTGCACGGGCCGTCGACCACACCGGCCACGGCACCGCTCGCCTTTGCCGCAACCGTGACGCCGCCGCCCCAGCAGGCGTGGCGGTCATCACCCAGCCGATCCACCACCAGCACGTCACCCGGGCGCAACAGACCAAGCACGTGGTGCAGGGCGGTGGAATCCGGGCCGGGGATCGCGACCGTAATGGCGGTGCCCGCCACCCGTTTTTTGCGCAGCAACGGCTGGATGCGGCGGTCGCAGAAGCCCCAATGGCGCCAATGTCCCACGGTGGCCGTCTCCGTCTGCTCCAGCAGGGCGACGACTTCGCGGCTAATCTGGTCTGGGGTGGCGCCGATCTCGTATTTGGGCATGGAGTCTCCTTGTGGCCGGCGATGATGCGTCTCGGGGTACATTGCCCCGATCCTTGCGAATACCGTACCATACCCGGTTCGATCACATCAGACAGCCCGTCGGCGCCTCAGGGGGCGGTGGCGCAAAATGACTGGCCAGCCCTGTGGAGGCGCAATACTGATGTCCGAGCGGACAGATGTTCGTTCGATTGACAGCAGGGAGCCCGTCAGATGCTCACAGCCGAACGCAATGACCTGATCACCCGATCCGGCCCCGGCACCCCGCTTGGCGCATTCATGCGGCAGTACTGGCAGCCAGCCGCCTTGGTGGACGAGTTGGAGGGCCCACGCCCGGTGCGCCGGGTAACGCTGCTGGGGGAGGAGTTGGTCCTGTTCCGCGACGAGGCCGGGCAGTACGGGCTGCTGGACCGGCATTGCGCGCACCGCGGCGCAGATTTGTCGTTCGGCCGGCCGGAGGATGGCGGGTTGCGCTGTCCCTTCCATGGCTGGCTATTTGCCGCGGATGGGGCCTGCCTGGAGCAACCGGCCGAGCCCGAAGGCAGCCAATTTTGCCACTCCATCCGCCAAACCTCGTATCGCTGCCAGGTCGCGAACGGCATCGTGTTTGCGTATCTCGGCCAGGGGGAGCCGCCCGCCTTGCCCGGCTTCGACTGCTTCACCGCGCCGGCGGAGTACACCTTCGCCTTCAAGGGATTGATGGAGTGCAACTGGCTGCAGGCGCTGGAGGTTGGCATCGACCCGGCGCATGCCTCCTTCCTGCATCGTTTCTTCGAGGATGCCAGCACCGGCGATTCGTACGGCAAGCAATTCCGCGGTGCCACCATGGGCGCCGACATGCCGATGACCAAGGTCCTCCGCGAGTATAGCCGCCCGCAGATCGAGGTGGAGACGACCGAGTATGGGATGCGGATTGCCGCCTTGCGCCAGTTGAACGAAAAGGAGATGCATATCCGCATCACCAACATGGCTTTCCCGCACGCCTTCGTCATTCCGATGAGCAAGGAGATGACGATCACCCAATGGCACGTGCCGGTGGATGACAAGCATTGCTATTGGTACGCGATCTTTACCAGCTTCACGACGCCCGTCGACAAAGCGCAGATGCGGCAGCAACGGCTGGCCCTGTATGAACTGCCCGACTACATCCCGCGCACCAACCGGCTGAACGATTACGGGTTCGACCCGCATGAGCAGGCGCACAGCACCTATACCGGCATGGGCGACGACATCAACGTGCACGACCAATGGGCGGTAGAGTCCATGGGCGCCATCCAGGATCGGACAAAGGAACATCTCGGCGCAAGCGACAAGGCGATCGCGGCCTATCGCCGGCTGTTGGTGCGCGCGATCCGCGACGTGGCGGAGGGCCGCAAGCCTTTGCTGGCGCTGCCGGCGGAACAGGCCAGCCGCATCCGCGGCCCGGCCTCGATCGACGCGATCGGGCCGGTCGAGGGCTGGCAGGAGTTCTGGCGGGAGCAGGATCGCCGCCGGCGGGATGCGTCTCCCTGGGATGCGACCCTGGGGACCGCGGCACTCGCAGCCGTCGCCTGACCCGATGGACAGCTTCGCCCATCGCCACGCCGCCTGGACGCCGGAGCAGCACGACGCCGCCGAGTCCGTGGCGGCCCGGATCACCGAGTTGGGCGTGGTGCGGCTGGCCTTCGTCGACGCGCATGGGGTGTTGCGCGGCAAGACGCTGGTGGCGGAGGAAGCGATCCGTGTGCTGCGGGAGGGGGCGAACGCCACCACGACGCTGCTGATGAAGGATTTGTCGGGCAAGACCGCCTTCCCCGTCTTCACCGCCGATGGCGGGTTTGGGATATCGGCGCTGCGCGGTGCCGCGGACATGGTGATGCTGCCCGACCCGCTCAGTTTCCGCGTGCTGCCCTGGGCGCCGCATAGCGGATGGCTGCTGTGTGATTTGTATCTGCCCGACGGCACACCGATGCCGCTTTCCACACGGGCGCTGCTGCGCGGGCAAGTGGAGCGTCTGGCAGAGCGCGGGCTGGAGTTCTTCGCGGGCATCGAGATCGAGTGCCACGTCCTCAGGGCCGGCGAACCACAGCCGGACGGGCAGCCTGGAACGCGGCATTTGCTGAACCCTGGCTACCAATATCTTACCGAACTGCGCTACGACGAGCTCGATCCGCTGATGGAACGCCTGCGCGCAGCCTTGCAAGGGCTCGGGCTGGCGCTGCGTACGATGGAGGTCGAATTCGGGCCGAGCCAGATCGAGCTGACCTTCGGGCCGTCCGCCGGGTTGAGCCCAGCCGACCAGATGATCCTCATCCGCTCGGCCGTGAAGCAGACCTGCCGCCGGCACGGGGCGGTCGCCAGCTTCATGTCCCGCCCGCGCCTGCCCAACGTGGTATCCAGCGGGTGGCATTTGCACCAATCCCTACGCGACCAGACGGGATCGAACGTCTTCGCCAGCAACACGCCCACCCTGCCGTTGAGCCAGTTAGGCATGGCCTATCTCGCTGGTATCCTGGCGCATGCGAGGGCGGCCTGTGCGTTCACCACGCCGACGATCAATGGCTACAAGCGCTACCGCCCCTATACCAATGCGCCGACGCGGGCGACATGGGCCTGCGATAACAGAGGCGTCATGGTGCGCGTGCTCGGCCGCACCGGTGACCCGGCGACGCGGCTGGAAAACCGCGCCGGGGAGCCCGGGGCCAACCCCTATTTGGCCATGGCGGCGCAGATCGCGTCCGGGCTGGACGGGATCGGCCGTGGCCTTGAGCCCGGTGCCGCCGCCGATGCGCCCTATGAGGGCGATGCCGCTTTGCTGCCGCGCAGCCTGATGGAGGCCATCCAGGCGCTGCGCGACGATGCCTGCTTCGGCGCGGCATTCGGACCGTTCTTCATCGACTATTTCTGCCGGTTGAAACAGGGGGAAATCGATCGCTTCCTCGCCGAGGTCACGGAGTGGGAGCAGGCCGAGTATTTCGAGCTACTTTAACCACATAATGAGGAGACTGCCCGTATGCCGCGCCTACACACGCTGGTGCTTGCCGCCTGCCTAGCCGCCCCACTCGCTCACGCGCAAATTCCCGGCAATAAAGTCAAGATCGGCGTGCTGTCGGATATGAGCGGCCCCTTCTCGGACCAGGTCGGCGCCGGGTCGGTGGCCGCGGCCAATTTGGCGGCGCAGGATTTTGCGCCGGAAAGCGGCGGGTTGCAGGTGGAGATCATCTCCGCCGACCATCAGAACAAGCCGGATGTCGGCTCCGGCATCGCGCGGCGCTGGTTCGACACGGAGGGTGTCGACGCGATCGTGGACTTGCCCAATTCGGGCGTTGCCTTGGCGGTGGCGGGCGTCGGGGCTGAGCGCCACCGTGCCGTCCTCGCCTCCAGCGCCATGACGTCAGACATGACGGGCAAGTCCTGCCAGCCGACGACCGTCCAATGGGTTAGCGACACCTGGGCGCAGGGCAAGAGCACGGCCGCCGGGCTGGTGCCGCAGGGGTTGAATGTCTGGTATTTCTTTACCGTCAACTACGCGCTCGGCCAGGCGCTGGAGGCGGATGCGACCTCGGCGCTGAAGGCGCTGGGCGGCAAGGTGGCGGGATCGAGCCGTGACCCGCTGGGCACCACGGATTTCGCCGGTCCGCTGCTGCAGGCACAAAGCTCCGGGGCCAATGTGCTGGCACTGGCGAGCACGGGGGCCGACCTGGTCAACGCACTGAAGCAGGCGTCGGAATTTGGACTGAAGGGGCAGCTCACCCCGGCTGCCTTGTTCATCCAGCTCTCGGATGTGGATTCGATCGGGCTGCAAATCGCGCAGGGCCTGCAACTGGTCACCGGGTTCTATTGGGATTTGAACGATAGCACGCGGGCCTGGAGCAAGCGGTTTGCCGCGGTGCGTGATGGGCGGATGCCGACCGAGGACCAGGCGGGCGTCTACTCCACGACGCTGGCCTATTTGCGGGCCGTGCGGGACAGCAAGACGATCGAGGGGGAGAAGGTGTTGCAGGCGATGGAGAAGGCCCCGATCGACGACACATTGTTCGGCACCGTCAGCATCCGCGCCGATGGCAGGGCGGTGCATGACATGTACCGGTTCCAGGTGAAAACGCCGGCCGAGAGCCATTCGCGCTACGACGACTACAAGCTGCTGGCCAAGATTAACGGCGCCGACGCGTTCCGGCCGCTGAAGGAGGGGGGCTGCAGCTTCATCAAGTAGGCGCGGCCACCGTAGGGTGCAATCCGCTTGGGGACTGCACCTGTCCCCCGTGACACGCCGGCTCGCCTGGCGGCGTGGCGCAATGCTTCAACGCGCAGTGCACCCTACAAAGTGCTACCGTGCCGCGTGACCCGGCCGAAGGAGAAACCAATGCCGACGCTTCCGAACTCGATGGCTGCCCGCGACATCGCGTCGCTCGTGCATCCCTACACGAACCTGGACCAACATCCGGACAAGGGGCCGATGATCATCACCCGGGGCGAAGGCGTCTATGTCTACGACGACACCGGCAAGCGTTATTTGGAAGGCATGGCCAGCCTGTGGTGCGCGTCGCTGGGGTTCAGCGAGGCGCGGCTGGTGCAGGCGGCGACGCGGCAGATGGAGCAACTACCGACCTACCACATCTTCAACGGCCGCGGGAACGAACCGAGCATCGAACTGGCGGAGGCGCTGCTGCGCATCGTGCCCGCCGGTCTGGAGAAGGTGCTGTTCGCCAATTCGGGATCGGAGGCGAACGACCAGGCGGCCAAATTGGTTTGGTACTATCACAACGCCATCGGCAAGCCGCGCAAGAAGAAGATCATCGCCCGGATCCGCGGCTATCACGGCGTCACCATCTACGCCGCCAGCATGACGGGGCAGGTCGGCAACCACACCGATTGGGATTTGCCGCTGGGCGGCGTGTTGCGCACCGACTGCCCCAGCCACTACCTGTACGGCCACCCGGGCGAGAGCGAGTCCGCGTTTGTCGAGCGCATCACCGGCAATTTGGAAAGCCTGATCCTGCGGGAGGGGCCGGAGACGATCGGGGCGTTCATCGCCGAGCCGGTGAATGGCGGCGGCGGCGTGATCGTGCCGCCACCGGGCTATTTCACCAAGGTGCAGGAAATCCTGAAGCGATACGGCATCCTGATGATCGCCGACGAGGTGATCTGCGGCTTCGGGCGCACCGGCCAGATGTTCGGCTGCGACACGTTCGGGATCAAGCCCGACATCATGACCGTCGCGAAGGCGCTCTCGGCGGCCTACATGCCCATCTCGGCCACGGTGATCAGCGGCCAGATCAATGACGCGTTGATGGCGCAGAGCCGCAAGCTGGGCAATTTCGGCCACGGCTTCACCTACGCCGGGCACCCGGTGGCATCCGCCGTTGCGCTGGAAACGCTGCGCATCTACGAGGAGCGGGACATCGTGTCCGTGGTGCAGGCCGTGGCACCGCACTTTCAGGCACGGCTGCGGGCATTGGCGGACCATCCCCTGGTGGGCGAAGCACGCGGCGTGGGATTGCTGGGCGCGTTGCAAATCGTCGCGGACAAGGCCACCAAGGCGCCGCTGCCCCCCGCGGAGGGGATCGGCGCCTTGATCGGCGCTTTTGCACAGGAAAACGGGTTGATCCTGCGCGCGACGCCGGAAGGCGTGTTCATGTGCCCGCCCCTGATCATCAGCAAGGCTGAGGTGGACGAACTATTCGACGGCGTGCACGCGGCGCTCGACCACGGCCTGGCGGAGGCGCAGCGCCGTGGCCTGCTGGCGTCCGATCAGCGCCACGCGGCTGAGTGAGCGAACTGCGCCACCATGCGTCATTTTCTGGAACGTAGCCCCGGGGTAGAAACGATGCGGCGCTGGCTTGCACTGCTTTTGACGGGTTTGGTATTGGCCGGGGGCGCCCATGCGCAGACCCTCCGGATCGGGATCGCGAGCGACCCGGATGCGCTGGATCCGACGGTGTCGCGCTCGGTGGCGGGGCGGCAGGTGTTTGCCGCCATGTGCGACAAATTGGTGGATATCGATGCCAAGCTGACGGTGGTGCCGCAATTGGCGACGGCCTGGCACTGGGCAGACGCCGACAAGACGCTAGTGCTGACGCTTCGCCCCGGCGTGCATTTCCATGACGGCTCGGTGATGGATGCCACCGCCGTCGTCGCCTCGTTGCAGCGGCATCTGAACTTGCCACAATCCACCCGCAAGGCGGAAATGGGGCCGGTCGACTCGGTCGAGGCATCCGGGCCGCTGGAGGTCCGCATCCATCTCGCCCGCCCGTTCGCCCCGTTGCTGGCCGCGCTGTCGGACCGTGCGGGCATGATCATGTCCACCAAGGCCGCTGCCTTGGGGCCAACGGAGTTTGCCGCCGCGCCGGTCTGCGCCGGACCGTTCAAATTCGTCCGCCGCATCGCGCAGGACCGCATCGAGCTGGAACGGTTTGCTGATTACTGGGACGCCGGGTCGATCCATTTCGACCGGGTGACCTATATGCCTGTGCCTGATGCAACCGTGCGCGTGGTGAATTTGCGGGGCGGGGCGCTGGACTTGATCGAATCGGTCGCGCCGACCGACATTGCGGCGCTGAAGGCTGATAAACGGCTCCAAGTGCTGACGGGGCCGAGCCTGTCCTCCTACTACATTGCCGTCAACGTTGCGGACGGGCCCCGCGCCAACAGCCCGATCGGGCAGAATGCGGCGGTGCGTGAGGCGCTGGATCTCGCGATCGACCGTCAGGCGCTGGTGAACGTGGCGTTCGACGGGCTGTTCATCCCGGGCAACCAGTCGGTCCCGCCGGGCAGCCCCTTCTACGTGAGCGCCTTCCCAGTGCCCGGCCGGGATGTCGATCGGGCAAAGGCCGTGTTGAAGGCGGCCGGGTTGGACCGGGTCAAGGTGCAGATGTCGATCCCCAACATCTCCGAGTATCGTCAAGCCGGGGAGGTGATCCAGGCGATGGCCGCCGATGCGGGGATCGATATCTCGCTTACCACGGTCGAGACGGCGACGCTGCTGGCGCAATGGACGGGTGGGGATTTCGAGTCGCTGCTGATCCAATGGAGCGGGCGGACTGATGTCGATGCCAATTTGTATAATTTCAACGCCTGCGGGATGGCGTTGAATGGCGGGCATTACTGCAACCCGAAGCTGGACGAGGCGCTGAATGCCGCCCGGTCCACCACGGATATGGCGCAGCGTATGGTGGACTACACCGCGGCGGCGGCGATCTACTTGAAGGACCGGCCCTATATCTATCTTTGGCATCCGGTGCTGGTGTTTGGCGCCAACGCCAAGCTGACCGGGTTGCGCGTGGTGCCTGACAGCCTCATCCGGCTGCAAGGGCTACAGCTGCAGCCTTGACGCCACGGCGGCGGCAGGGGTTGCTGGCCTCCCCGGCCCGCAACCTCGTCTTCGGACTGGCCTATATGGCGGTGGTGATGGTCGTCGCCACCGGGTGTTACGTGGCTGCGGGATGGAGCCTCGGCGACGCGGTGTACATGGTCATCATCACGGTCTACACCGTGGGGTATGACGAGGTCCGCCCGATCAACACGCCGCTCTTGCGGGCGATCACCATCTCCAACATCATCCTGGGCTGCACGGGCGTTATCTTCCTCACGGGTGCGCTGGTTCAGTTCATTACGCTGAATCAGATCAACCAGATGCTGGGCTTGAAACGCATGAACACCCAAATCGATAGGCTCTTATCCCGTTGGCTGTTGGCAGACTTGGATGCCGACGGCTGATAGCAACCAGCCACGCTGCTCGGCATCGGTGCCGAACGCTTCGAGCGTGCGGCGCCAGCCGAGGTAGTTTCCAAGATATTTGGTGGCGACGCCGTGGAATGGCCGCAGCCATTCTTTCAACCGTCCATGGTATGCGTTGACGTTGTTGATATGAAGATTGGGAGCGTCGCGCATCGGTCCTCCCGGCGAAGGGAGAATACAGCAGGGAATTTGGCCTTTGCGCGCGAAGCCGACGATCGCCTTGCCGCCGTCGCAACAGAGTTGATTGTCCGAGGTCACGACGCCTTCAAGCGCGCTGGTGACGGCGACGCGATCCAGTTGGGGCAGAACAGCGTCGGTGGTAACGCCGTTTCGATCCCGCGCCACCAGCACCGGTATCTGCTCCTTGGACAAGCCGCGCTTCTTGGCTTTTCCGCCACGCTTGCGCGAGGGACGCGGCATGTCGGACCGTTTTCCCTTGAACGATTCCAAAATGAACGTCTCGTCGGCCTCGACGATCCCGGTGAGTTTGGTCGGCTTGTCCACCGCGGGAGCGGCGAGAAAGCGATGCCGCCAACGGAATGCCGTGCTGAACGCCACGCCGCACCGCTTGGCGGATTGAGCGAGGGTGTCGCCGCTTATCATGGCTTGCGCATGGTCTGCCCAGCGGTCCTTCTTTCGCAGCCCAGCCAGCGACGTGCCTGTCAACGCATTGAAGCTGCGACGGCAATCCACGCACCGATAGCGCGGCAGACCCGCAGAACTTCCCCAACGCTGAAGTCTGTGACTTGCACAATGCGGGCACCCGTCGCGCTCGATACGGGCCTGTGCCGCACTCGCCAACGCATCCGGACCTGCAAGCGAGACGATCAGCGACGCAGTCGTCGCATGATCCGCCGTCTCCATGGCATCCGGCAACGGGGAAACGACTTCGGCAGCACAAAGCCAGAGGTCCACCTCTGCATCCATTTTCGCCTCCGCCAGAGCAAGCACGCGAAACGTGACACTTCGCTGGACAGCGCTCATCGCGCCGATTGCCCTCAACCAAGCCTCAAAAGCAGTATGATCCATCCTCGCCTCTCCGCCGCAGGCAGAGGATATCATTGTTCAACAGACAACGCGATGAGAGCCAATCGATAAGTTGTCGAACCACGTCATCATCTGCGGCTTCGGCCGGATCGGCACGCAATTGGCACAGGAACTACTGGCAGGGCGGGCCGATTTCGTCGTTGTGGAGCGTGACGAAACCCGGGCGGAGACGGTTCGCGAATTGGGGCATCTTTGCCTGCTGGGAAATGCCGAGGAGGAGCAGGCGCTGTTGGCGGCGGGGGTGATGCGGGCGCGCACCCTGGCCACGGTGCTGCCGAACGACGCGGCGAACGTGTTCATCACGCTCACGGCCCGAAGCCTGAACCCGACCTTGGAGATCATCGCGCGCGGGGACGCCCCCAGCACGGAGCGTAAATTGCTGCAGGCGGGCGCCAACAAGGTGGTGTTGCCCACCCATATCGGGGCGGAGCGGATTGCCGAGATGATTCTGTACCGCGACACGTCCAGCCCGCTGCCGGGCTCCGAGGACATGGCCGATTTCGAGCGCGTGTTGCGCGGGTTTGGCCTCAACACGGATGTGGTGACGGTGGCGGATGGGAGCCCGGTGGTGAACCAGACTATCGGGTGGCTGGAGCGTGAGACCGAAAGCGCCTTTTTCGTCGTACAGATCACGCGGCTCGACGGAGAGACGATCACCCAGCCCAACCAGGATTGTCGGATCGGGGCCGGCGATGGGCTGGTGCTGATCGGCCGTTTTCTGGGAGCGCGGGCACTGTTTGAGCCCGGCGGTGTCCCTGGGCTTCGGGTGTCGGCCCGGTAGCAGCCTGGATCTGCGCAACGTCAGTCCTGGGCGGTGGGCCGGACGACGATATCGCCGACATCCACGTCGGCTGGCTGCTCGATCGCGAATGCAACCGCCCGAGCGATCGCGTCGGGTGAAATGGCAATTCGTTCCATCTTTTCCATGATGGCGGCCTTCGCCGCCGGGTCGGTCATGGAGCCTGCAATATCGGTGCGAACGAAACCGGGCGAGATACCCGTCACCCGCAAATTCTCCCCCGCCTCCTGGCGTAGCGCTTCGGAGATGGTGCGCACGGCATTCTTGGTTCCGGCATAGACACCCTGGGTCGGCACGATCTTGAGCCCCGAGGTCGAGATGATGTTGACGATGTGACCCGTTCCCTGGCGGCGGAAGACAGGGAGGGCAGCCGCTATGCCATACAGCACGCCCTTCAGGTTGACGTCGATCATCTCCTCCCATTCCTCGACCTGCAGATCGTCGAAGCGGGAGTTGCGGGCAATCCCGGCATTGTTGACGAGCACATCCAGCCGGCCGAACCGGTCGCAGGCCAGTTGGACCAGGCTGACCAAATCGTCTCGTCGCGTGACATTCGTTGCCGAATAAGCCGCCTCGCCGCCCGCCGCCACGATGCGGCCGGCGAGTGCCTCAAGGCGGTCGGCTCGACGGGCGCCGAGCACCAGCTTGGCACCGCGCGCAGCGAGCAAGCGGGCAGTCGCTTCGCCTATGCCGCTGCTGGCGCCCGTGATTGCGACGACTTTGCCTTCGATGTCGGACATGAAGTGTTCTCTTCGTATTTGCCTCCATTCCCGGTACCACCGCTACCGCAACTCTGACAAATCGATTCTAATGCCGCCATCACCAGGGATGACCGCGATGGCCGTGAGCAGCGATGTGGATACCGTTCTTCCCGCACCACGCCTGCTGGCGTTCGGGTTGCAGCATCTGCTGGTCATGGCCGCCTCCCCGATCACCGCGGTGTTCGTGCTGGGGCGGGCGTTGGATCTGCCGGGGCCGGTGACCGTCAACCTGATCAGCGCCACCATCCTGGCATGCGGCCTGGGCACCTTGCTCCAATCACTGGGCCTCTGGCGCCTGGGCGCGCGGCTGCCGTTCGTGATGGTGCCCGGCGGCGCGCCAGTGTTCCTGTTCATCAGCATCGCCAAGCTGACCGATTTGCAGACGGCAACCGGCGCGGTGCTGATGACGGCGGTGTTCTACGTCCTCATCCTGCCGGTGTTCAGCCGATGCCTGCGTTTCTTCCCCGATTTGGTGATCGGCACGATGTTGCTGCTGGTCGGCGTCAACCTGGTTGCCATCTATGGCGGCGTCGTCACCGGCCGGCCCGGCACGCCCAGTTTCGGGGACCCGGTGGCGCTCGGGCTGGCTTCCGCCACCATCCTGATGACGGCGCTGTTCGTGCGCGTGCTCCCCGGCATGTTCGGCCAACTCGCGGTCATGGCCGGGTTGCTCGCCGGCTGCATCTTGGCGGGTTTGGCCGGCGCCCTGCACCTCGACACCGTGTGGAACGGGCCCCTGGTCAGCCTGCCCACGATCCTGCCCTTCGGGTGGCCGAAATTCGACATCCTGTCGTCGCTGCCACTGATCCTGTTCGCCGTCATCTCGATGGCGGAGGCGACCAGTCAAACCGTCGCGGTCAGCGAAGTCGCCGGCCGGCCGGTGAACCGCAAGCGGGATGTGCCGCGCACCATCCTGGGGGATGCGCTGATGTCGTTCATTGGCGGGCTGCTGGGCACGTCGCTGATCATCACGAGTGGCGAGAATATCGGCATCGTGCGGGCGACCGGCGTGCGATCCCGCTACGTGACCGCGACCTGCGGTGCGTTGCTGGTGGCGCTGGCGCTGCTGGCCCCGTTGGCGCGGCTGGCCAACGCCGTTCCCGGGCCAGTGGTCGGCGGCACCGCCATCATCGTCTTTGCCATCATCTGCGGCATCGGGATCGAAATCCTACGCCGGGTGGATTTGCACGTGCCGGGCAATTTGTTTACCCTCGCGGTCGCCCTCTCATTCGGCCTGCTGCCGATCCTGGTGCCGGGCCTGTATGGCCGCTTCCCTCCGACGCTGCAGATCATCCTCGGCAACGGGCTCGCGATGGGAACGATCGCCGCGGTGGTGTTCAACGCCATCTTCAACGGTGCCGGCGCCCGCGGGGTGGAGCCGGTGGCCACCCCATGACCAACGGGATGCGGGAGGCCCTCGCGGCCGACACCCTGCTGCTGCTGCCAGAGATCGTGCTGCTGCCCGATGGTCCGGCTCCCGGCACCGGCGTGCTGGTGCAGGATGGCGTGTTCGCCGCCATCGGTGACCCAGTGGCCTTGGCGGCGGCCTACCCCCATCTGTCGCCCGTTCCGTTGCCGGGCACGCTGCTGATGCCGGGGTTCGTCGACGCCCATACGCATCTGGCACAGTCCTTCGGCAAATCGCTGGTGTTTGGCGAGCCCTCCGAAATCTTCCGCCGCATCTGGGTGCCACTCGAGGGCAGCATGGATGACGAGGCGGTCTACTTGTCCGCCAAACTGGCGGCGCTGGAGGCGTTGCGGGGGGGCTTTACCACTGTGGTGGATGCCGGCATCCGTTCCGCCACCGGGCTGTCCGCCGTGGCGCAGGGCTGCCGCGAGGCCGGGCTGCGTTGCGTGCTGGGTGCCATCTGCAATGACGGGGGTGGCGCGCCGCCCGCCGAGGCGGCATCGATCGTGGCAGCGGCGGAGCACCATCTCGGGGCATGGCCGGCGGGCGGGCTGATCCACCCCTCGCTCGCTATCTCGATCCCCGAGGCGGCGACGGACGCGATGTTGGGCCGGATTGCGGGGCTGTGCGCGGAGGCGGGGGCGATCTTCCAGACGCATGCGAACGAGCATGTGGCAGCCATCGAGCGGTCCCTGGTGGCGCGGGGCCGGCGGCCGATCCAGGTGCTGGGCGACTTGGCCGTGCTGGGCCCGCACGTCCTGCTGGCGCATGCCACCATGCTGACCCCGGACGAACTGGTCTTGCTGCGCGATACGGGCACCGCGGTCGCCTACAACCCGGTGGCAAGCGCGTGGAAGGGGAACGCTGTCGCGCCGGCCGGCACGATGGCCGCACTGGGAATTCCCTTTGGCATCGGCACCGACAGCACCCGTGCCGATGCCTTCCGCCTCCTGGATATGGCGGAAGCGGCGCAGCGGTTGGGTGCCGGCCTGGCCAATGCGGATTTCTCGACCGGCGGTGGTTGGATTTGGCTGCACCACGCGACCGCCGGTGGCGCAGCGGCGGCCGGGTTGGGGGCGGTGACGGGCCGGATCGCGCCGGGTTTCGCCGCGGATTTCCTCCTGTTGGACCTGATGGTGCCGGAGATGCAACCATCCTGGGATTTGCCGTGGGAGCTCGTGCGGCTGGCCGGGCGCGACCAAATCGTCGCCAGCTTCGTCGCCGGGCGCATGCGGTTGTGGCAGGGCTGGCCAGTCGATTGGGACGGGAAAGCGCTCATGCGGCAGGCGGCCGCCTGCGCCGCCAAGGCGGTTGCGGCGGCCCCGATCCACCGGGTGCACCCCACGTCCCAACACCATCGGGAGCGGTGGGGAACGCCGCGCTAGGCGTCGGCGTCCTTGGCGGGCAGCACAATCAGTTGCCCGTGCCGCACGCCGCGCTCGGCGATGACGTGATCGGCCATGTGCCGCACGTCTTCCGTGGTGCCCTTCAGCACTGCGACCTCCAGGCAGCGTTCGGTGTCGAGATGAACGTGCAACGTCGCCACGTTGATCTCATGGTGATCGTGGAACTCATTGGCCAGCCGGTTGGGCAGGTCACGGCGCCGATGGTCGTAGACGTAGAGGAGCGCCCCTACACAGGCCGCATCTGACGGCAGCTTGGATTCGATCTGCCGCAACCCGGCGCGGGCGAGGTCGCGCAAGGCCTCGGACCGGTTCTGATAGCCGCGACGCAGCACCAGGGCGTCGATTTCGGCCAGCAACTCGTCCTCGATCGTCATGGTCACACGTTGCATGGCACCCCCAGGGGAGACGCTAACACGGCAGCCTTGCGCGTCGTCATGTCACCTTCGGACTTTACGCCCCTTTCGGTCCGTAGCCCGGCTTCTTGTAGAGCCGGTCCCAATGCCCGGCGATATCGGGTTGGTAGACATCCTCGGTCCAGCGGTCCGGCGCAATATCCTCGAAGCTGACCGACACCGCCGCTTCCCCGCAGCCGGCCCCCACCATGAGCGCCTGGGTCATATCCGCGGCGATGCGGGCTTTCTGCTCGTCGGATCGTCCGGCAACCAGCTTTACGATGACGTGGGGCATGTTTGTCGCTCCTGAACAGGATATACCACCGGTCGACGAGATCACCCTTGGTATTGGGCGTCGGTCACCTTCTCCATCCAATCCACGGGCGAACCGTTGAGCTTTTCCTGGATGGCGATATGGCTCATGGCCGTGGTGGGGGCGGCGCCGTGCCAGTGCTTCTCGCCGGGTGGAAAAAAGACGACGTCGCCGGGCCGGATTTCCTCGATCGAGCCGCCTTCGCGCTGAACCCGGCCGCATCCAGCCGTGACGATGAGCGTTTGGCCGAGTGGATGGGTATGCCATGCCGTCCGGGCACCAGGCTCGAACGTGACGAGGGCCATGGCCACGCGTGCCGGATCGGGGGGAGCGAAAAGCGGGTCGATGCGCACCGTGCCGGTGAAGTAGTCTACCGGACCTTTGCCGGAGGGCTGGCTGCCAATCCGCTTGATTTCCATGATGGCATCCTTCGATGGCGGTTTGCGTCACTCAAAAAATAGCGGATGTGATTACCCACGATAAGCGGGGAAGATCGGCATAGACCCAGTAGCCTAGCTAATGAATGTCACGGGGCGAAACGGGCGATGTCACTGCCTTGCTGCCTCGGGATGAACTCTCTCCCCTGCCTTATCGATACAGCGTGACGCCGAGGTTTTCACGCAGGCTGCCGCCTTCGTACTCGCGGCGAAAAAGGCCGCGACGCTGTAATTCGGGCACGACCTCGTCGACGAAACTGTCCAGCGATCCCGGCAGATACGGGGGTATCAGGTTGAACCCATCGGCGCCGCCATGTGTCGTCCATTCCTCCATCACATCGGCGATGTCGGACGCCGTGCCGCATACGGTGACGTGGCCGCGTGCCGAGGCGATGCGCAGATAAAGCTGGCGGATGGTCAGATTGTCGCGCCGGGCAAGGTCGGAGAGCAGCTTCAACCGCCCCTGGCCGGCATTGGTGGCGTCTGGCTGGGGAAACGGGCTGTCGAGCGGGTAGGCGCGGATGTCGAAATTGCCCAGCAACTCGGTGAGCAGCGATAGCCCGACTTCCGGATGGATCAGGGCCTGGAATTCCTCGCGCTTCGCTTCCGCCGCAGCCCGCGTCGGCGCCACATAGGCCACCAGGCCGGGCAGGATTTTCAGCGACGTTGCCGCGCGGCCCATGCGTGGCAGGCGGCCCTTGAGGTCGGCGTAGAACGCCCGGGCATCGTCCAAATTCTGTTGCGCCGTGAACACCACATCCGCCGTCTCCGCCGCCAGCTCCTTGCCAGCCTCGGACGAGCCGGCCTGCGCGATCACCGGGTGGCCCTGCGGTGGCCGCGGCAGGTCGA
Source organism: Acetobacteraceae bacterium (assembly GCA_965199005.1). Classification (GTDB taxonomy): domain Bacteria; phylum Pseudomonadota; class Alphaproteobacteria; order Acetobacterales; family Acetobacteraceae; genus LMUY01. The sequence goes on from CBDAQK010000001.1 coordinate 70,440, forward strand.
GCGGGCCGCGAACCTGGAAATGCTTACCCCGGTGGTCGAGGACATGCATCTTGTCGAGGTCGAGGAAAATGCCGCTGGGCTTGTCGTAATGGTACGCGCCATCGTCCCAACTATCCCACAAACCCAGCACCACCCGGGCAAACTCCGTCGCACGATCATAGCGGTCGGCATGGGCGGCATGGGCCGAGCGGCCGTAATTATAGGCTTCGGTCTGGTTGGCGGAGGTGACGAGGTTCCAGCCGGCCCGGCCTGCGCTCAGATGGTCCAGCGAGGCGATCATCCGGGCGACGGTGTACGGCTCGCTATAGGTGGTCGTCACGCTGCCGACGAGCCCGATATGGCTGGTCGCGACGGCGAGGGCGGACAGCAGCGTAACGGGCTCGAACTGCGCGGTCTGCGGCGCGCGGCGCAGGCCTTCCAGGTTGGTGCCGTAGCTGATGGCACTCGAATCGGCCATGAAAATCAGGTCGAACTTGCCCCGCTCGGCCGTCTTCGCCAACTCGATGTAGTGGGCCAACTCGCTGGCCCGGCCGGTGGGTGCGTCCGGGTGACGCCACGATGCGATGTGCCAACCCCAGGCATTCAGGAGGACGCCCAGCTTCATCACGCGCGCAGGCTCCGGTCCAGGGCGGTCAATTTATCGAGGTTCTCCCAGCCGAGCGGGCGCCCGGCCTCCGCGTCGTGGATGAGCGCCACGAGCGCCTGGAGCCGGGGCACGGCGATACCCCGCAACCGGGCGATTGCCACCACGCAGCCAACCTGCTCGTTGACCTCGGTGGGCCTTCGATGCTGGGCGAGGTCGCGCCAGATGCCGGTGCGGCCGCCAGTGTGGCGAGACCAGTATTGGCGTTGGCCGGCCCAGCTCGCCTCGACTGCTGCCGGGTCGTGCGGGCGGTCCAGGCAGAAGACTTTCGGGTCGAAGCCATCGCAGGCCTGCACGGCGACACCTTCGGCCTCGGCCACCTGCACGACCTCGCCGGCCAGGGCTCCCAGCATCACGCGGTACTCCGCCCGGGCATACACCTCCGGCACGTCGGCACTGACCAGGGCGGTGCCGAAATACACCGCTCCCAACGCGATCTTCGCCCAGAGGAACCCGAAGATATTGTCGGTGATCTCGGCCGGCTGAAGCGCGGAGAACGCCGCCTGCAACGCGTGCAGCCGTGGGGTGACGGCGCCGTCCAGTTCGCCGATGTGGAAGCTAGCCGGGCCGCCATAGACGATGTCGCCCGGCGCCCGGTAATGGCCGCCAAAGGTCAGCGCAGCGCCGATCGTGCGGGCCGCGCCAACTTGGCGGGCGATCTTGTATTCCTCGAGGCCGTTCTGCAGGGAAACCACGTAGCCGTCATCCGCCAACAGCGGCGCCAGCGGCGCCAAGGCGGCTTCGGTGTGCCGCGCCTTGACCGCCAGCAGCACGTTTCGCAGTGGCCCGCGCACCTCGCCGGGGCGCTGGACCCTGGCGTTCAGCACCATGTCCGCAGCGCCGCTCAGCCGCAGCCCGCCCGCCTTCATGGCCTCGATATGGGCCTCGTTGGTCTCGATGAAGTCGATGCCGTGTCCCGCCGCGGCCAGATGGCAGCCGATGATAGCCCCAATCGCACCAACCCCGACGATGGTGAACTCCATCGCCGCCTCAGCGCGCCGGATGCATGCGCAACTGGCCGGTCAAGGGTGCATTGGTCCGGCCGCAATGCGAACCACCCGTCACCTCCAGCATGGCCCCCGTGGTCCAGGCGGACCGGTCCGACGCGAGGAAGGCCACGGCCTCGGCGATATCCAGCGGGGCGCCGGTACGGCCCAGCGGCGTCAGACCGAGCATCAGATTGACGTAGGGGTGTTTGTCGGGGTCCTCCGCCGCCATCACCTCGTCCATGACCAGGCCCGGCAGGACAGCGTTCACGCGAATACCGTGCGGGCCGAGCTCCGTCGCGAGAACTTCCGTCAACATGTTCACCGCCGCCTTCGACCCGGCGTAGTGCGCCGAGCCCGGGCGGGCGGACCGCGAGGCGCCCGAAGACAGGTTGACGATGGCGCCCTTCGTGCCCCGCTGCACCCACCGGCGCCCGACCGCCTGGCAACACAGCATCATGCCGCGCACGTTGACGCCGAAGGTGTGGTCCCATTCCGCCACATCCATGTCGAGGACCGGGCAGTTCGTGACATAGCCATGGGCGGTCACCAGGATATCCAGCGGACCCACCGCCTGCTCCGCGGCATCGACCAGGCGGGCGACCTCGGCCGCCTGGCTCACATCCGCCTGGATGCCGGTGACCGCGCCGCCATCCGCTTGCAGGGCCGGCAGCGCATGGGCGATCCGCTCGGCGCTGACGTCGGAGATGACCACCCGGGCGCCCTCGCGCTGCAGCACGGCTGCAATGACGGAGCCAAGCCGGCCCGCGCCCCCGGTGACCAATGCGGCACGATGTTCCAGCAGCATCAGGCAGCCTCCCCTAAACACGCTTCCAGCGCCGCGTTGGCAGTGGCCAACGCCACGGCCACACGATTGCGCGCCCGCATCATGCGAACCGTTAAGAACTTCGCCTCGTCGGAATCTGGTGGAAGCTGCGACAGGGTCCGCAGCGGTTGCAGACATGGGTAGGCGGATTGGGGCAACGCCGGGTCCTGGCCGAAGCGGTCGCCGCTGCTGTAGTCGACCGGCACCAGGGCACGGGCGACGGCGACGCTGGCGGCATTGATACGCTCCGGCGATGCGCCGCAGGTTTTCAGCGCCGCGGCGTTGGCGCGCAGACGCTCCGCCCGCGCGACCAGCTTCGCCAGGTCGAAGCGCCCCTCCAGCCCCTCGCCCAGCGATGCCAGCTCCGCCAGCAGGGAGGTGGCGTGATCCTCCCAATCGAGCGGCAGACGCGGATCGGACACCAGGCGCCAGACGGCGTGCAAGAAGATGCGGGTATCGCGGACCAGGACGGCCTCGTCGATCTTGTCCAGCAGATCGTCCGGCGTGTGCCACCACCACCCCGTGCCATGGCCCAGCCGCTTGCCGCCGCCGAAGACCGCGGCGGAGGCGTTGGTGGCGCCGCTGGCGGGCTGCTCGCCCATGTTGCCGAACATCGCCGGGACGCCGATGCCCCAGAAGCTTTCGTCCCCCGCCCGGCCCATGCGGCGGCCCGACAGAACCTGCCCCGCCTGCACCGCCACCGCCTCGCGGGCCAGGGCGGCGAGTTCGGCGTGGGTGCCGGTATCGGCGACAACCGTGTTGCCAGCGCCCCCCGTGGAATCGACGTTCACATGGGCCACGCAGCGCCGGGCGACCTCCTCCCAATGTTCATCGGCATACCAGGTGGAGCTGGAGTAGCGGCCCTGCGAGTGGCCCGACCAAAAGGCGACGCGCAGGCCCCGCTGCCAGCGCGTCCGCTGGGTGGCACAGAGGCGCGCCACCTCCATCATGGTCGCGTTGGCACCGCCATTATCCATCACGCCGTAATACCAGGTGTCGTGATGGCCGGAGAACAGGACGTACGACGCATCGTCCCCGCCATCCGGTCCGTCCATGTCGGCGATGAGGATCGGCGTCTTGCGCCAGCCCGTGTCGACCTGGGCGTGCAACACGGCCTCCAACCCACCCGGCACCGCGTCGCGCAGGGTTAGCCCGTCTGCCTGGGCGACGCTGACCACGACGGTTCGTGGCAACTGCCCTCGCTGCTCGTCGGTGGGGCTGCCCCAAACTGGCGAAATGCACATTTCGTGCAGATGCTCGTGCGGGCTGATGTGAATTTGGCCGATGGCGCCCGCCATGGACGCGCGCAACGTCACCGCCGGGTTGGCGATGCCATCGATGAGGGCGATGCTGCCCGTGATATCCGCGGCGGCAAACTCCGCCTCGCTGCCGCCACCGACATCGACCACCCGGCCGCGCAAGCCGCCCAGGACCGAGGCGCGCGAGAAGGAATGGGTGATGCAACGAAGCGTCCGGCCCAGCGCCTCGACCGCGGCTGGGCCGGGGAGGCTGATATAGGCGTCGTGCAGCAGGAGTTCGGTGCGGTAGCCGTAGCGGTCCATCTCAGCCTGCACGTAACGCAGGCTGGACAGTTCTTCCCGTGTGCCCGCCACCTTGGTCCAGCGGGCAAACACCGCCATGCGCCGCATCATCTCTGGCCCGCTCACCTCGCTGCAGAGCCGTTCCAGCCAAGCCGTCATCCCGCATCTCCGGTTCGGCGCAGCAGACCGAGCGCCTGTTGGCGGTTCCCCAGGACGGTGCTGAGCAGGATCACCAACACCGTGGCGAACAGGATCAGCACGACCGAAAGGGAAGCGATGGTTGGATCCTGCCATTTCTGAAGATACAGAAACATCTCGATGGGCAGCGTACTCGCACCCGGGCGGGTCAGGAACATCGTCGTTTCGACCTGGTCGAAGCTGGTCATGAAGGCGAACACGGCCCCCACCAGCACGCTCACCCGGATTTGCGGCAGCAGCACGCGGCGGAAGCTGGTCAAGCGTCCGGCGCCGAGGTCGCGTGCGGCTTCCTCCAGCGACCAGTCGAAATTGGCCAGCGCAGCCGACACCACGGCCACGACGAAGGGGAAGGACACCAGCGTGTGGGTGAGCAGCAGGCTGACATAGCTGTCCGACACACCCAGTCGCACGAAGAACATGAATACGGCCACACCCAGCACGATCTTCGGAACCACCACGGGGGCGAGCACGAAGGCGCGGATCATCCCGCTACCGGGCAAAGGATGCCGCATGAGGGCGTAGGCAGCCATGATGCCGATCACCAGGGATAGCACCGTCGTCAGCGCGGCCAGGATGACACTCCGCACGGCCGCATCGGCAAAGGCAGTTTGGGCCCACAAATTCGTATACCAGCGGAACGACCAGCCTTCGGGCGGGAACAGGTTGTAGGCGACGCTGCTGAACGAGTTCACGACGACGACGACCAGCGGCGCCAGGATGAACAGGCAGGCCAGCGCGCTGAAGATGGCGAGGGCGACGTGCCGGGGCGCGGTCATCGCTGCTGCCGCCGCATCAGGCCGTTGAACACGGCCACCGCGACGAAGGCCAGGATCAGCAGCGCCAGGTTTCCCACAGCCGCGCTCGGCCAGTCGATATCGGTGGTGTCCTGATACACCTCCAGCGGCAAGGCGAGGACACGGCCGCCCCCGAGGATGGCTGGGGTGACGAAGGCGCCAAGCGCCAGGGTGAAGCAGATTTGCGCCGCCGCGATGGTGCCGGGCAAGGTGAGTTGGAACGTCACCCGGCGGAACACCGTCCACGGCCCGGCACCGAGGTCGCGCGCCGCCTCCCGCAAGGCCGGGTCCAGCCGCACCAGGCTGCCCAAGATCGGGAAGACCACGAAGGGCAAAAACACGTGCGTCAGGCTGACCAGCACGCCGGTCATGTTGAACACCAGCCGGATCGGCGAAGCGGTGAGCCCACTCGACACGAGGAGCCAGTTGACCGGCCCCTTTTCCGCCAGCAGCACCGTCCAGCCGTAGCTGCGCACGACCACGCTGACCAGGATTGGCGAGAAGATCAGCAATGCCAGCCATTTCTGCAGGGATGGGCGCCCGACACGCCAGAGCGCATAGGCCAGCGGATAGCCGACGAGCAGGGCCAGAACCGTGACCACGGAGGCGAGGAGCAGCGAGTTGAGTACGACCTCGTGCTCATAACCATCCGTCAGGAAGCTGCGGTAGGCGTCGAGCGACCAGTCCGGGATCAGCTTGCCGCCGGCGAAGCGGTAGAAGCTGTAGCGCAGGAAGGTGAGGAGCGGCAGGACCAGCGTGTAGAGGCCGAGCAGCAGCGTCGGCGCCAGCAGCAGCAAGGCGGTGCGCCGGTGGTTACCCATCGGCGAACAAGAGCGCGCCCGACGCCTCCCAGCCGATTGCGACCTGCGCGCCGGGTTGGAACAGGGGGTGCACCCCGTCATAGGGCACTTCGGCGGTAAGGCCTGGTCCGTTGGCCACGTGGAGGGTGTAGCGCAGGGCCGAGCCGACGAACGTCGCGTCCTGCACCACCGCCTGCGCCGTGACCGCAAGGCCGGCGGCGGCCTCACCAACGCGGATGCGTTCGTGCCGGATCGAGACGTGACCGCGTCCCGTGACGCCGCCGACCCTGGTGGCGGAGAAGGCGAAGGCTTGCGAACGGACCTGCGCCACGGGCCCGTCAACCGCCTCCACCGTGACCGGGATGAGGTTGGTATCGCCGATGAAGCCCGCAACGAAGGCGCTGGCCGGCCTGTCATAAATCTCCCGCGGCGCGCCTATTTGCTCGATACGGCCATCGTGCATCACGGCGATCTGATCCGACATCACCATCGCCTCGCTTTGGTCGTGCGTGACGTAGACGAAGGTCGCGCCGACCTCGCGTTGGATGCGCTTGAGTTCGATTTGAAGGAGCGCCCTAAGTTTGAGATCCAGGGCTCCCAACGGCTCGTCCAGCAACAGGACCTTGGGCCGCTTGACCAAGGCGCGGGCGAGCGCCACGCGCTGCATCTGGCCGCCCGACAATTGGCCCGGCTTCTGGGCGGATTTTTCCACCAGGCCCACCAACTCCATCGCCTGCTGAACCCGGCGCTGCGTCTCGGCCCGGGAAACGCGTGCGACCTCCAACCCGAAGGCGATATTCTGCGCCACCGTCATGTGGGGAAACAACGCCCAGCGCTGGAACACCATGTTGGTCGGCCGCCGCTCCGGCGGGACGCCCCGCATATCCTGGCCGCCGATCCGCAACAGCCCGGCATCCGGCTCATCGAACCCGCTGATCATGCGCAACGTGGTGGATTTGCCGCAGCCAGACGGCCCCAGCAACGAGAAGAAACTGCCGGCAGGAACGGCAAACGAGATGTCGTCGACGGCAAGATGCTTGCCGAACCGCCGGGTGACCCCGACGAGTTCGACATCATCCACCATCGTCTATTGCATCCGCCGCTTCACCTCACGGTCCCAGCGGCGATGCCAATCGGCCGTGTTCGTTGCAATCGTGCTGTAATCGAGCACGATCGACTTCTTCGCGACGTCGATATTCAGTTCGGGGCTATTTTGCTGCTCCGCCGTCAGCTCGGCATTGGCCACGGTCGGGATGCTGGCCGTCAATTCGCCGTAACGCCCAGCGTTCTTAGCGTCAAGCAAGGTGTTGATGAGGGACTCGCATACCATACGCTGCGCCGGCGTCACGCCCTTGACGATGCTGAGATAGAGCGGGAAGCCGATGGCACCCTCTTTCGGGATGACGAAGCCGAACGGCGCGCCCTCCTTGATCCAGAGCAGGGCGATCGAGGAAAACCAAGGGGCGATCCAGGCCTCGCGGCTGGATAGCGCATTCTTGACCGCATCGTTGGAGTCGACGAGCGCCTGGATGTTGTCGGCGTGGTCGGCCCACGTCTTGAATCCCGGGTCGATATTGGTCTCGCCGCCACCATTCAACCGCGCCGCGATCACCAGAGCCCGCGTATCATAGTCGATCATGATCACGCGCCCCTTATTGGCGGGGTCCCACAGCGCGCTCCAACTATCCGGCGGAACTTTGTAGGCGTTCTTGTTGTAGAGCAGGCCGATCGCCGACATCTGATAGGCGACACCCCGGTGATCAGGGCGGTCGTATTTCGGCAGCACATTGGCCATGTTGGGAATCTTTGCGGGATCCATGGCTTCCCACATGTCGTCGACATCGCCGCGGGTAATCGAGTCTACGTTGAAGAAGCCGCAATCGACGATCGGATTATCCGGCGTCGTGCGGCGCGCCGCGACCATCTTCGGATAGGTAATGGCGTTGTTGCTTTCCAGCACGTCGATCGTCACGTCCGGGTGAGCGGCCTTGTAGGCGTTGATCACCTCCGTGGGGACGACGCCTTGATTGGAGCCGGCCCAAATAAAGAAGGTCAACCGCGTCGGCTCCGCCCGGACGGCGGAGGAAAGTGACAAAATGCCCGTCGCACAAGCGATCGCAGTCAATAGCCTCATAACCACCAGCTCCGATCGTGGATGACGCAGAGGTATCATTGCACCGCAACAAAGCCCGGCGCAACGCGCTAGGCCGCGATATTTCCGACCACCCGGGCACGGACGCGGAGGGCGCCGCCGGGCATGTAGGCCAGCGGGAGGTCCTCGATGTCGACCAAAGCGAGGCTGGCGGCATCAGCGCCAGCGGTGACGGCATGCTCGCGCGCGATGCGCTCCGCCTCCGCCATGGCGGCGGCCCGCGTCAGCCCCTGGAACACCTGATCCGCCTCGCCGGACACCTGGGCGATGGCCGCCCCCACCGCGTTCGCCACATGTGCATAGGGCGGGTGCAGGACCTGGCTGACACCAGCCAGCCGGTCCGGCACCAGAAACGCGCCGCCACCCACGGCCAAAAGCGGCACCTCAGCGGCATCGGTCTTCATCCGGTCGACCGCTTCTTCCAGCATGCGCCCCGCCACCGCAAACATCTCGTCCGCCAGCCCGCGGTCGGCCATCGTGACCAAGGAGGCATCGCCCAAATTCAGCCGCCCGGCGGCGACCGCCAAATCGGTGGTGGTCAGCGTCGGCCCGCCAAACACCTGGGAGTCCTGCGACAGCCGGTACCCCACGCTGCGGGGGCCGATGGTGAGTGGATGGGTGACCACCAGCGAGCCGCCGCCGAGCCCGAACGAGAGCAAATCGGGCATGCGGAACAGCGTACGCACGCCGCCGATCTTGACCACGGCATTGGCCTCCCGCGGGAAGCCGGCGCGCAGCGCCCCCACGTCGCTGGTGGTGCCGCCGACATCCACCACCAGCGCATCCCGCAGCCCCGTCAGGAACGCCGCGCCGCGCATCGAGTTGGTGGGGCCGGAGGCGAAGGACAGCACCGGAAATTTCTCGGCCAACTCCGCGCGGATGACGGTCCCGTCGTTTTGGGTGACGAACAAAGCCGCCTGTAGGCCACTTTCCACCAGCGCCGCCTGGAAGGCGCGAATGGTCCGGCGCGCGAGCGGGGCCAGGCTGGCGTTCATCAGCGCGACATTCTCCCGCTCCAGCAGGCCGATGCGGCCAAGCTGGTGGGAGAGCGTGATGCTAGCGTCCGGATGCTCCTGGCGGACGATATCGCCGGCGCGCTGCTCCATCGAGGGATCGAGCGGCGAGAAGATCGAGCTGATGGCGATGCAGTCCAACCCGGCGGCACGGATTGCCCGGGCCGCCGCCGCGACCGCCCGCTCGTCCAACGGCATGATCGGGCGGCCGTCATAGTCGTGGCCCCCCTCCACCATATGCACGCTGCCCTGCACCAGCGCCGCGAGGTCCGCCGGCCAATCGCAGAAGGGTGGCAAGGAGGCACTGACCGGCATGCCCAGCCGGATGGCGCCGACGCGGGATAACTCGCGGCGCTGGACGACCGCGTTGACGAAATGGGTGGTCCCGATCATCACCGCCTGCACGCCGGCTTGGCCGGATGCCGCAGTCACCTCCCGCAGCGCCTGGCGCACGCCGGACAGCACATCCTCGGTGGTTGGCGTCTTGATGGCGGCCACGATCCGGTCGCCATCCAGCAACACTGCATCGGTATTGGTGCCGCCGACGTCGATGCCAATGCGCTTCATGCCGGGAAAACCGACTTGAATTCGAGGGCGTAGCCGAAGGCCCGCGGGCCCACGAACTCCAACCCGCGCGGGGTGAGGAAGACGGGGGGCGCCGGCAACGCAACCACGACGACGCGCTGGCCGTAGCGTATCGTCTCGGTGCCGATCGCCTCGCCGGATGTGAGGTCCAGCACGCAGATCAAATCGGGTGTCATCACCCGCGGGATGTCATCGTGCCACCCCACCGCCCATTCATTCTGGAAGGCCAGGCGGAATTGGCTGCCGCGATCGGCATCCAACCCATCCAGCTTGGCGGCGCCGCGCAGGAAGCCCTCGGTGGTGCGGCGCTCGATGTCGGCGACTTTGCCGGTGAACAGGCGAATGCCCTGCTGCCGCTGCAGGATGGCCTCGATGGGATCGGTATGGTCGCGTTGCGCGGCCTGGATGGCCTGGCCCAGTTCGATGGCTTGTGTCGTCGTGTGCAGGATGCCCCATTGCTTCACCTCCGCGCCGGTGCGGGGTGCCTTGCAAGTGGCTACGGCGGAACCCAACTCGACACACATTTTGCGGGACAGCCGTTCCATCCATTTCCAGGTCGGCACCTTGGTCACGACGCTTTCGACCCCACGCGGGTCGACCATGGACAGCGGCCAGGGTTGCAAATTGCCGACGGCGAAGCTGGTCATCTGTGCCTCCGGATAGGCCCGGCCCATCGCGTCGGCATCCACCACGGGAATGCCGAGTTCGGCGGCGACCAGCAATGGGATAACGCCGTTATTCCCGCCAATCTCGACCGCCATCACGGCACGGAAGGCGACGCCGCGATACTCCTCCATCAACCGCACCGCGCGGGCGATCATGGCGCTGTCGCAAAGCCGCTCCTGGCTGACCAGGGGCGCGCCCATATTGGAGACGACGGCGACGAGGTCGTCATCCGCCAACGCCTCTGGCTGCATCAGGCAGACGCGGCGGCCCTTCCCATAGAGTTGGCGCATGTTCTGCCAGGCGAGGTAGGGCGACCCACCCCCGCCCGTACCGAGCACCCAGGCGCCGATGGCCAGCGCTTCGATTTCGTTCAGCTCCAGGTTCCGCATGCACCATCCCGCGATCAGCTTGCCGCACTGTGGGCCGGGTGCAGGATGGGCAGCAAGGCTGGCCGGAATGGGATCGTTGATCAGGCGCACCCGTTAGGCTAGCGGACGATGCGGCCCAGGCTTAGGCGGCCGCCAGAGGAGCAGAGCTTGCCCGCGCCACCGTCCCGATCCCCCGCCGCGGCTGGCAGCAAGCCCGGCCGCTCCAGCGGCGCGGAAGCGTACGAATTGCTGCTCTCCGACATCGAGGATGGCGACCTGCCCCCAGGCACGCGTCTGCGTGAAGCCGAACTGGCCGAGCGGTTCAACCTCAGCCGCACCCCCGTGCGGGAAGCGCTCAAGCGGCTGGAACTGCAGGGGCTGGTGACACACGAGCCGCATCACGGCGCCGTGGTGGCCTCGCTCGAATATGGTCAGATGACGGAGCTGTATCTCCTGCGTGAGGTTTTGGAGGGCACGGCGGCGGCCCTGGCGGCGCAGCACGCTACGGCGGTGGAGATCGACGTGCTGCAGGGCATGGTGGCGCGCGACCGTGGCCTGACCGGGGACCCGCGCCAGCTCGCCCGCACCAACCGCGAATTTCACCAGCAACTGCGTGATACCGCGGGCAACCGCTTCCTGGACGCCGCGCTGAATAATCTCCGTCTGTCGCTGGCGCTGCTGGCCGGCACGACCCTCGGCGCACCCGGCCGGGCTGCCTATGCGGTCGAGGAACACGCCACCATCGTCGCGCAAATTGCCGCGCGGGATGAGGTGGGCGCGGAGGAAGCGGCGCGCTTCCATATCCGTCAGGCCTTCCAGACCCGGATCGGGCTCGTCCAGCGCCGGCCGCGGTGAGACGGGCGTTGACAGCGGCGTCGCAAAGGCGGGATGTTGTATCCCGCAGGATACCGTATTGAGGAGTGACTATGCCACAGGCCAGCCGCATCTATGACGTGGTGGTGGTCGGTGGCGGCAACGCGGCACTCACCGCCGCCGTGACGGCGCGTGAGGCCGGCGCCTCGGTGCTGGTGCTGGAACACGCGCCCAAGCCGATGCGCGGCGGCAATAGCCGGCACACCCGCAACCTGCGGGCGATGCACGCCGGGCCGACCTCGGTGCTGACCGAAGCCTACCTCGAAGACGAATATTGGGATGACCTCCTCCGCGTCACCGGCGGGCAGACGGATGAGAAGCTCGCCCGCATGACCATCCGTCTGACGCAAGAAGCGCTGCCGTTCATGGAGCGGTGCGGCGTGGTGTTCCAGCCGTCGCTGACTGGCACGCTCAATTTGTCGCGGACCAACGCCTTCTTTCTCGGCGGCGGCAAGGCGCTGCTGAACGCCTATTACGCCTATGCGGAGCGGATCGGCGTGGAGGTGCTGTACGACACGGAGGTGACGGACATCGCCCTCGATGACGGGTTCGTCCGCCAACTGGACGTCACTAGCCGCGGCTTTCCCATGGAGGTACGGGCAAAGGTGGTGGTCGCCTCCTCCGGCGGGTTCCAAGCCAATATCGAGTGGATGAAGCAAAGCTGGGGTCCGGCGGCGGAGAATTTTCTCATTCGGGGCACGCCCTATGCCAAAGGGCGGGTCTTGCGCAGCCTGCTCGACCAGGGCGTGGCCTCGGTGGGTGATCCGACGCAGTGCCATGCCGTGGCCATCGATGGGCGGGCGCCGAAATTCGATGGCGGCATCGCCACCAGATTGGACTGCGTGCCGTTCTCGGTGGTGGTCAACAAGCATGCCCAGCGCTTTTACAACGAAGGCGAGGATGTCTGGCCCAAGCGCTACGCCATCTGGGGCCGGCTGGTGGCGCAGCAGCCGGACCAGGTGGCCTATAGTATTATCGACAGCCGGAGCGAGCGCCTGTTCATGCCGTCCGTGTTTCCCGCCATCAAGGCGGCCACGATTGGCGAGTTGGCCTCCCGCCTGGGGCTCGACCCGGCGGCGCTGGAGGCGACGGTCGCCGGATTCAACGCCGCCTGCCAACCCGGCGATTTCGACAGCAGCCGCTTGGACGGCGTGCACACGGAGGGGCTGGAGCCGCCAAAAACCAACTGGGCCCGGCCTATTATGGAGCCGCCCTTCATCGGATATCCGCTGCGGCCCGGTATTACCTTCACCTATTTGGGCGTGAAGGTGGACGAGCGCGCACAGGTGATCATGGAGGACGGGCGCCCGGCGGCCAATTTGTTCGCCTCTGGTGAGATCATGGCAGGCAGCATCCTTGGCAAAGGCTATCTGGCCGGGTTCGGCATGGCGATTGGCACCGTTTTCGGCCGGATCGCAGGAATGGAGGCGGCGCAACGTGCACGAAATTAACCTGATCGACCTGGCCCAAAGCGGGGAGACGCCGGCCATCGCCAATGCCCGCCGCGCGATGGAGGTGTGCAATGCCTGCCGCTTTTGCGAGGGGTTCTGCGCCGTGTTCCCCGCCATGGAACTACGCCGGGAGTTCACGCATGGCGACCTGACCTACCTCGCCAATCTCTGCCATTCCTGCCGCGGTTGCTATTACGCGTGCCAATACGCCCCGCCGCACGAGTTCGGCATCAACGTCCCGCAGGCGCTGTCGCAGGTGCGCAACCAGAGCTACGCCGAGCACGCCTGGCCAGCCCCGCTGGCGGCGGCGTTCCAGCGCAATGGGTTAGTGGTGGCGCTGAGCATGGCGGTGGGGGTTGCTGGTGCCTTCCTGCTGGCGCTGCTGCTGCAAAATCAGGCAGTGCTGTTCGGCGCCCAATCGATGGCACCGGGCCGTGGCTTCTACGACGTGGTGCCCTACGGGGTGATGGTCTGGGTCGGCACGCTCACCTTCCTGTTCGCCCTCCTCGCATTGGGAATGGGGTTCCGCAGCTTCTGGCGCGCTACTGGCGGGCGGGCGAACGAGTTGACGCAGGGCCGGCCGCTGCTGCAGGCGCTGCACGACGCGGCCACGCTGCGCTACCTCGGCGGCGGCGGACATGGCTGCAACGACAAGGACGCCAGCTTTTCCACCACGCGGCGGCATTTCCATCACCTGATGGCGTACGGGTTTCTGCTCTGCTTCGCCTCCACGTCCGTCGCGACGATCTACGACCATGTCCTCGCCTGGCCGGCGCCCTACCCCTTCTTTTCCATTCCGGTGCTGCTGGGCGTGGTTGGCGGGGCCGGGCTGGTGACGGGCACGGTGGGCATGCTCTGGCTGAAGCTGGCGAGTGACCATGAACCGCAAGCGCAGGAATTGCTGGGCGCCGATACGGGCCTGTCCGTCCTGCTGATGCTGATCGGGGTGACGGGGCTGCTGCTGCTAGGCGTGCGGGCGACCGGGGCGATGGGCACCATCCTGTGCGTGCATCTGGGGCTGGTGCTCGCCTTCTTCCTGACCATGCCATACAGCAAATTCGTGCACGGGCTTTACCGGATGGGCGCGCTGCTCCGTTATGCGATCGAGCATCGGGAGGGCGCCGGGTCAAGCGAATAGCTTGACGCCGAGCTTGCGCAGAAAAGCGGTCCACTCGGCCTGAAACTCCGGGTTTGTAGCTTCCCGGCCGGTGACCAGGCGCGTCATTTGCGGAAAAGCGAGGGGGTATGTCGCCAGGCTGAGCGTGGCGAGCTGGATCATCCGCCAGTCCATATCGGCGGGCAACCGGCCGTTTTGTTGCATCAGCCGGATCTCGTTGCCGTATTCGGAAATCCGGCGTTGACGCTCCTCCTGGCCGGGAATGGCTTTCTTGCGCAGGCTGGCGGCTTCCCAGGCCAGGAAGCGAAGGTAGTCCTGGTCCCGTCCGCGCTTGGAAAACCGTGCGGCGATCAACTCAGTCGGATCTTCCGGCAAATTCTCCCGCCAGTTCACGGCAGGGCGGAACTTCTTGTCGTGAACCTCCTGAAACAAGGCTTCCTTGCTGCCGAAATGATGGTGCAGCAATTGCTTGCTGACGCGTGCGCGGCGCGCGATGGCCGACAGCGTGGCACCGTCAAACCCGCGTTGGGCAAACTCCTTCGCCGCCGCCTCGACCACCAGGCGCTTGGTCCGTTCGGGATCGCGGGTTCGTGTCGTCGCCATGGTGGTCCTGGTACTGCCTATTTGACATCTGTTAAGTCGTTGACAGCCGAAGCGTCCAGGGGAAGATTTCAGAAAAACGACCAGGGGACTCCACGATGGCGACGTACAGACTGGGACGCAGGGCAGCAATCCTCGGCACGGCTGGCGCCATGCTCGGCCGCACCGCCAAGGCGGCAGGCCCGGTGGAGCAAGTAAGCATCACGCCGAGCCTGATCGATGCCGCCAAGCGGGAAGGCATGGTCGTGGTTCGCAACAGCAATCCGGTCGATGAAATGGCGGCGATGGCGACGGCGTTCCAGGCGCGGTTCGGGATCAAGGTGCAAATCGATCGCAAGGTTGGCGTGCTGGGCACCCAGCAATTCGCCACGGAGGAGCGGGCCGGCCAGCACATCATGGACGTCAACTACAGTGCCGACCCCGCCGGAATGAAGGATTTGGCGGAAGAAGGGTTATATTTGCGCTATACCTTGCCGGACGCGGTGCCGAAGCTGGATCGTAGCACTTACATCCCCGACCTCGGCTATTGTCCCAAATGGACCGAGATCGTGATTTCGTACAACCCCGGGCTGATCCCGATGGAGCAGGCGCGGGAGCAGTTCAAGACGTGGAGTGGCCTGCTCGACCCCAAGCTGAAGGGCAAGATTGGGGTGAACGAGCCGGCTGGCGGGGGTGTTCCCCTGGCCACCTATCTGATGTTCTACCGCCTGCCGCAATATGGCCGCGACTTCGTGGTCAAGCTGGGTCAGCAGAACCCGCGCATCTATCCAGGCTCCGCCCAGGGGCGCGAGGATCTGGCGGCGGGCGCCATTTCCGTGTTCATCCCGAACTGGGATTCCGTGGCTATGCTCGGGTTTCTCAAGGGTGACCAGACGCAATGGACCTACCCAGAAATCGCGCCCGCCTTTGCGAATACGTATCTGTGCATCTCACGCAAAGCCCCCCACCCGGCCGCAGCGCGTCTGTTCAGCGCGTGGTTTTTCACGCCCGAAGGTGCCAAGGTCATTGAGGATGGGGCACAGGCCCGCCCTACGCTCAAGGGTATCCCCGACGAACGTACGGCTGTGGCGACATTGCGAACCACGAATTGGTGGCGGCCGTACCCGCAAAGCATCCGCTGGACGCCCGATACCGACGACTGGGCGAACAACTCCGACGACCTCATCCCGGACATGCGGGCCGCCCTAGGCTTCCAGCGCTGACATTAAGGTCCGAGGCAGAACAAGCGCTACACCGCTCACCGACGAACTTTACGATGGTCATACACTCTACTTGACACAAGTCCTATAGAGGTGACAGCGTTCGGCCAAGCAAGACGACGAAATACGCTTCTAGGGAGGAGGCATGTCGGTCAGCCTTCAGTTGGTTCAGGACGAAAAGGCGGCGCCCGGCTTCGGCGCTGCAGCATTTCGCCGCCTGCTGACGGGCGCGCTTTTGCTGGTGACCGCGGCACTCGTGATGGCGCCCATTGCGGCCGTCACCTACGGCGCGTTTCGCACGCGGCCGCCGGGTGCACCGCGGGCTGCCTTCACGCTCATCAAGATGGAGCAGGCCTGGGTCGGCTTATTCACAGGCAGTTGGACCCAGGTGCCGGCCGCCAACACCATTCTGCTGGCGGTTCCCGTCACGATCTTCGCAACGGCCTTGGGCGTGCTCCTGGCCTGGTGCGTCACGCGAACGGATATGCCGGGGCGCCGCACGCTGGAATTGCTGTTTCTGGTTCCGCTGCTGTACTCGCCCCTGGTAAGCGTGATCGGCTGGACCGTGCTGGCAGACCCGCAATCCGGTCTGTTGAACAAGGCGTGGACCGCACTGACCGGCTCCCACACCATCCTCATCGATGTCTACTCCTATGTCGGGATCGCCTGGGTGATGGTGCTGTACTTCGCACCCTACGCCTTTCTGCTCTGCGCCGGCGCCTTTCGCGCGCTGGACAGCACGCTGGAAGAGGCGGCGGCCATGTCGGGGGCCGGGCTGTTGCGCCGGCTCACCTTCGTGACCTTCCCCATCATGACGGCCGGCATCGGGGCGGCCGCGCTGTTCATCTTCACGCTGGCCCTCGAGCAATTCGCCATTCCCGGCTTCCTGGGGGCGCACGTTCATTTTGAAACCCTGGCCTACGCCATCTACCAGCGAACCAACTCGTATCCGAGCGATCTGCCCGGTGCGGCGGCGGCTGGTACCTTGCTTCTGGTCCTGTCGTCGTTGGGGCTTTACGCCTACCGCCGCCTGACCCGGCAGACCAAGCGGTTCGTCACCGTCACGGCGCGCGGCTATCGCCCCACGCCGACGGAACTCGGACGCGCTGGCCCGTTGCTGGCAGCCGGGTGTGGCGTGTTGTTCACGCTGGGTGTGGCGCTGCCGCTGGCCGCGGTGTTGTTGCGGGCCTTGCTCGCGGTCCGTACGACGGAGCTCGATCTGAGCGCGTTGAGCTTCGACAATTTTCGCGGCCTCTTCACCGCCGAAGACATCCTGCTGGGCATGCGCAACACGGCCTGGCTCGCCTTCGGTGCCGCCAGCGCGTGTGCCACGATGGGGTTGCTCGTGGGATATCTGCTGGTTCGCCGCGCCTCCCGCACGACGACGCTGTTGGACTATTTGGTGGCCCTGCCCATCGGCATTCCCGGCACCGTGTTCGGGGTGGGGATGCTGTGGGCCTATGTCCGGACACCGTTGTATTTGACGCTTTGGATTTTGCTGTTGGCCTTTGTTGTCCGTTACATGGTGTACTCCGTGCGCACGGTCTCCGGCGGGCTGATGCAGATCGACCCGGTGCTCGAGGAAAGTGCGGCCATTGCCGGGGGTAGCCCGCTGCGGTCGTTCCTATTCGTCGACTTGCCGCTGCTGAAGCCGGTGATTGCCTCGGCGTGGCTGCTGGTGTTCCTGATCGTCATGCGGGAGATTTCTGCCAGCGTCATCCTGTACGGACCCAACTCCGTGACGTTGCCCGTCCTGACCTGGTCCTACCTCAACGACGGCTCCTACGGAATCGCGAGCGCCCTCGCGATCGTGCAAGTGGTCGTCGTCGGGGCCGTCGTCGTGGTCATGCGCAAACTGTTCGGCGCCGACGTTCGCGGACGGTCGGAATAGCGATGTCGAGCATCCGCATCACGGGGCTCCATCGGCGTTTCAGCCCGCAATTCGCGGTCACCGACCTGGAACTGGACGTGGTGTCCGGCGAGTTCCTGACCCTGCTCGGCCCCAGCGGTTCCGGCAAGACAACCACCCTGCGCATGATCGCCGGGCTCGAACGGCCGGATACGGGGAGCATCCGGGTCGGCAACCGGGTGGTGAACGGGCCCGGCGTGTTCGTGCCGCCGCACCAGCGCAATATGGGGATGGTGTTCCAAAGCTACGCCGTGTGGCCGCACCGGACGGTCTACCAAAACGTGGCCTTCCCGCTGCAGGTCAAGCGCGTGCCGAAGGCGGAGGAGCGTGCCCGCGTTGCGCGCATCCTCGATCTGGTCGAGCTGCCAGCGGCGGATTTCGGCAGCCGCTTCGCCAGCCAATTGTCGGGGGGTCAGCAGCAACGGGTCTCCTTGGCACGCGCCCTCGTGGCCGACCCGGAGGTGATCCTGTACGACGAACCGCTGTCGAACTTGGATGCCCGGCTGCGGGAGACGATGCGGATCCTTTTGCGCAGCATCCATAGCCGCATCGCCACGACAGCAGTCTACGTCACCCATGACCAGACCGAGGCCATGGTGCTGTCGGACCGCATCTGCGTCATGAGCCGGGGCCGAATCGTCCAACAGGCGACGCCACGCGAGTTGTACAACCGCCCGGCCGACCTCTTCGTCACGGAATTTATCGGTGGCACCAATATCGTCCCCATCGAGGCCGCGGATCGGGTCCGTGGGGAGGTTCGCCTGCCGGGTGGCTGGGTGTTGCGCGTGCCGCCCTGGACCAACGAGGCGGCTTCCAAACTGGCCGTGCGGTTCCACCATGTGGGGCTGCTGCCAGAGGGGGCGGTGGCGGAAAACGCGTTGGACGCCACGGTGCAGGACTGCGAGTTCCAGGGCGACCGCATGCGCCTGACGCTGCGTGTGTGCGACGCCCTGACGTTGACCGCCGAAGCCATCGCAGCCCCTGGGCTGCCAGAGCCGGGTGCGTCCATCCGGGCCGTGCTGCCGGCTGATTTGTGCATTGTGATCTGAAGGAGACAACCAATGGCCAATGACATGGCAAAGGCAATCCGGGACAAGACGGCCATTAGCGGCGTGTCTGTGATGATGGGCGACTACGCCGACCGCACGGCCCTCTCCTTGGCGGTGGAGGCCTTCCAGCTTGCCCTGGCCGATGCGGGGATGTCGCACCACGAGGTCGATGGTCTGATGTGCCTGTCATACGGCGCGGATTATGACCGGTTCCTCGAAGCGACGGGCGTGGAAACGCGGTATGTCTTTCAGGGCTGGACGCACGGCCGGTTCGTGCAGCCAACCTTGCACCAGGCGGCGATGGTGGTCGCCAGCGGAATGGCCAACGCGGTCGCGATCGTGCATGGCAAGAAACACAAGGCGTATGGCCAGCCCGTCGATACGGAGATGTGGCGCCAAGGGCTGGGGCCGCATGGCGAAAGCCCGGCCTATGGCGGCTTCGGGCCAGCCTTGGCACCCGCCCTGGCCGTCCAGCGCTATTTGCACATGTACAATGGCAAGCCCGACAGCCTGGCGCCGATTGCCATGACGCTGCGCGCGAACGCCATCCTCAACCCCGATGCCATGCGCCGTCAGCCGATGTCGAAGGAAGATTACCTGAACTCGCGGTGGATCATGGAGCCGTTGCGGCTGTTCGATTGCTGCCAGAATAACGACGGCGCCGCTTGCATCATCGTCACCTCTGCCGAGCGGGCGAAAGACTGCAAGCACAAGCCGGCCTATATCTCGGGCTTTCAGGGCGTGCATGCCGGTCGCCAGCGGCACAACTTCACCCTGCCCGGCCTGGGTGTGGCGCAGCAGGACGTGTTCCCCTTCATCCCGACGAAGGAGGACATGACGGTCTACGACATGGCCGGCATCGACCGGAGCGATGTCGATATGCTGATGACATACGACGCGTTCACCCCCTGCATCCTGTTCGCGCTGGAGCGGTTCGGGTTCTGCAAACCCGGCGAGGCTCTGGAGTTCGTGAAGGACGGCAGGATCGGCGTCGGCGGGGAACTGCCGATGAATACCTCGGGCGGGTTGCTGTCCGAGGGCCACGTATCCGGCTGGAACCTGTTCACCGAATGCGTCCGGCAGCTCCGCGGTGAGTGCGGCGCTCGCCAGGTGAAGGATTGCGAGGTGGTCCAGTATGGCAGCTTCCTCGGCGAATCCATCATCTTCCGGAATTAAGGAGGCCTATTATGAGCACGACGACCAGCCCGGCAAAACCCGCCCAGCCCGCAAACCCCCTCACACCGCGCGATGAAAAGACCGGGCGTTACCTGCCCATAATCTTTCCTGAGGAAAAGCCGTATTGGGACGCGGCCAAGCAGCATAAGCTCGTCCTGCAGCGTTGCAGCGAATGTGGCCGCGTGCGCTATCCCATCGGGCCGACCTGTCCGTGGGACCTCTCGAACAAGTTCGAGTGGGAGCAGATGTCCGGCCGCGGCGTGGTCCATAATTTCGTCATCTACCACAAGCCGTGGACGCCGTACTATCGCGACAAGGTTCCGTATGCCCTCGTCCAGGTGGAGATCGAGGAAGGTCCGCGCCTGACGACCAATCTATTCGAGGTACCAGTGCACCAGGTCCGCATCGGCATCCCCGTCGAAGCAGTCTGGGAGGATGTGACCGACGCCGTCTCGCTCCTGCAATTCCGTCCACGGCAGAGTTGAACCATGCAGGGCGGATTGCTGGACGAGGACGGCCCCGACAAGATCCGCATGCCGGAGGCGGACGCGCGGGCGCTGGGGGAGGAATCGCTGCGGCGGCTGGGTTACACGCCGGAAGAGGCAGGCATCATCACCGATCAAATGATCGACAATGCGCTATGTGGCTACCGCTTCGCCAGCCTCCCACGGATCCTGGCGATCGCCGGGGAGGAGAAGAGCCGCCAGCCGCGCCGCCCGATGACGATCCTGCGCGAGACGCCGGTTTCCGCGTTGGTCGATGGCGGGAACAATGTCGGCTATTTGGCGGCCTATCGCGGCACCCAGATCGCGATCGAGAAGGCCAGGTCGAGCGGCATTGCCATCGTCGGCGTGTCCGACAGCTACTATAGCGGCCGCAACGCCTATTACGTCGAGCTCATCGCGCGCGCCGGGTTGGTGGGCATCCATACCGCCAGCGCACAACCACGCGTGCTGCCGCCTGGTGGCACAAGGCCCGCGCTGGGGACCAACCCGTTCGCGGTCGGCTTCCCGACGCAAGGCGAGCCGGTGGTCTACGATATCGGCACCGCGTCGATGATGTGGGGCGAGGTGCTGTTGCACGCCCATCTCGGGCTGCCGATTCCGGAAGGCATCGGGTTCGATGCGGCGGGTCAACCGACCGTGGACGCAGCGGAAGTCGTGAAGGGCGGCGTGATCCCGTTCGGCGGCCATAAGGGCTATGGCTTATCCTTCACCATCCAGGCGCTCGGGCTGCTGGCGGGCGCCACGCTGCCGCGCGGCCAGGTGCAGGATTACGGGTTCCTGTTCATCGCGATCGACCCGGCCATCCTGCTTGGACCCGGCGCGTTTCCCGGCGAAATGTCCGAGTTGGTGGAACGCGTCAAGGCGACGCCACGCGGAGAAGGCGTCGACGAAATCCGCGTACCCTCCGAGCGTGCATTCCGCGAGCGGGCGCGGCGCCGGGTGGAGGGCATCGTGCTGGACCGCAAGGTCGTGGAGTCGTTGAGGGCGCTGCCGTGAAACAGGATTTGGCTGGCCCGCTGACCGGGCTTCGCGTCATGGACGTCAGCATCATGGCGGCCGGCCCTTGGACGGGGGCCTTGCTGGGCATGCTAGGGGCGGAGGTCATCAAGGTCGAACCGCCGGCGGGCGATGGGACGCGATGGGTGATGCCGACCCAGAATGGCCTCGGCACCAACTTCATCTCCATGAACGTCAACAAGCAAGACATCACGCTGGATTTCAAAGACCCGGCGGACATGGCATTGGCCCGCCGGCTCGCGGCGGAGTGCGACGTTTTCGTGCAGAATTTCCGGCCCGGCGTCATAGAGCGCCTCGGGCTCGACTGGCCCACGCTGCAGGCGATCAATCCGCGCCTGGTGTATTGCGCCATTTCCGGATTTGGCGAAAAGGGGCCGTTGGCGAAGGCCGGCTGCGCAGACCCCATCATGCAGGCGTTTAGCGGCTTTGCCTGCAGCAACGGCGCGCCAGGTGATGAGGTGGAAGCGTTCCGCTTTACCGGGTTCATCGACCTCACCACGGCGAGTACCGCGGCGGAAGGCATCCTGGCGGCGCTCTACGAGCGTGAGTCGTCTGGACTGGGCCAGAAGGTCGAAGTCTCCATGCTCGAAGCCGCGCTTGAGATCCAGTTCACCCGGATTGCCGAGTTGCAGGGTGCCGGGCTGGTGCCGCAGCCACGCGGTAGTGAAAACCCGGCCTTTGCACCGGACGGCGCTTACCGGGCCCGCGACCGATGGGTGTTCGTCTCGGTCAAGACCGACGCGGAATGGGCGAAACTATGCAGCGCCCTGGGCATCGGGCACGACCCGCGCCTGGTCAGCAACCGCGGGCGTGTGGCGCATCGGGACGTCGTGAATGCTTTGTTGGAGCCTCTTTTTGCCAGCAAGCCGGCGATCTGGTGGCTTCGGTTGCTTGCCCGCTCCGGGATCGTGTGCTGGGAAGCGCATGAGTTCGAGACGTTCCGCCACCATGCCCAGGTCACCGAAAATGAGATGGTCGCCACCATCAGCCATCCCGAATACGGCGAGGTGACGGTGGGCGGCAGGCCGTGGGCGTTCTCCGCGACGCCCTGCCGGGTCACGGCACCGAGTATGCCCGGGGCGGACACGGCGCGTGTCCGCGCTTGGCTCGCGCCCGCCACGGCGGGGAGCTGAGCCATGTTGGACGGCATCCGTGTGGTCGAGTTTGCCGAGGGGCTCGCCGGGCCGATGGCAGCCTTGCGCCTGGGTGACTTAGGCGCGTCCGTCGTCAAGATCGAGCCTGAAGCCGGCGACTGGATGCGGGGGGCGCAACCGGAGATGGACGATGGCACCTCCGCCGCCTTCTTCGCGCTCAACCGCGGGAAGCAAAGCGTCGCCCTGGGTGCAAACCCGCAGGAGGCCGCGCCGCTGCTGCTGCGGCTGCTGGCCAGGGCGGACGTGTTCATTACGGACCGCCCGGACGCGGAGTTGCAGCGCCTGGGGCTGGATGCTGCGATGGAGTCCGGGTGGAAGGAAAATCCTACGCTCGTTGTTGCCGACGTGACGGATTGGGGGCGGCGCGGTCCATGGGCGAACCGCCCCGGCTCCGAACTCGCCGCCCAGGCGATGGCCGGCTACACGCGCTATTTGGGCCGTGCCGGAGACCCGCCGGAGCGCCTGGGGGCAGATGTGGGTGGGGCGGGAGCTGGGACGTTCACGGTGCAGGCCGTGCTGGCCGCTTTGCTGTGGCGGCGGCGGCACGGCGTTGGCCAACGTGTTTCGACCTCGGCCCTGAACGCACTCACCAGCATGAAGAGCATCCAACTGGCAGCGCAGTCCAATCCCGACCAGTATTCCGGCCCGCGCGTGGGTGGCCCGCACGACCCGCCCGAACGGGGGTGGAAAACCGCGGATCGACCGATTTTCCTGTCCTTTGGCGGGTCGGTGGGGGCGGCTGGGCGGCCTGGCTGGTCCCAATTTGTCGACGAGATTGGCTTAGGGGCGCTGAAGCAGGACAAACGGCTGGACGCGAATGGCCGCAACTCAACGGGCCATGGGTCGCTGGTGCATGAAATGCGGCCGGCCTACGAGGCCGGTTTTGCGCACCACAAGGCCGACGCGCTGGTGGCAGCGATCCGGAAATACGGCGCCAACGTCGCGATGTATATGCGGGCGAACGAGACCATGGAGCATCCGCAGACCAAAGCATTGGAGATTGAACGCGAGGTGGCGGGACCGTCCGGGCTGGCGAAGGTACGCGCCTTTCCGGCCCGTTTCTCGCGCAGCAGCCCAACCCTGCGGGGGGGCCTGCCCCATCTCGGCGAGCATACCGGGCAAGTGGCTGGGGAAGCCGGCTTTTCCCCGGAAGAAGTGACAGAGCTTCGGCGCAAGGGCGGCCTGACATGAGACGCCGGAGCTTCCTCGCAGGGAGTGCCGGGCTGCTCGCGTCTCGTACCTCCGCGGCTCCGGTGGTAGAGGTCATCGAGATCACCCCGGCCCTGATCGCCCAGGCACAGGCCGAAGGGCGGCTTTTGCTCCGCTATAGCAGCCCGGTCGACGAAGCGACTGCGATGGGCCGCGCGTTCGAGGCCCGATTTGGTGTGAAGGTGCAGCTCGACCGCAAAGTCGGCGTGGTGGCAACACAGACCTTCGCCACGGAGGAGCGCGCCGGCCAGCACGTGATGGATGTGAATTTCGGTGGCGACCCCGCCGGGTTGCAGGATTTGGGGGAGGAGGGGCTCTACCTCCGATTCTCCTTGCCTGACCTGGCAGCCAAGCTCGATCCGGCTGCCTATATTCCCAACCTTGGTTACTGCCCCCGCTGGACCGACATCGTGCTGTCGTACAATCCCAGCCTCATACCACATGCACAGGCCAAGGCGCAGTTTTCGACGTGGCAGGGCCTGCTCGACCCATCGTTGTTGGGAAAAATCGGCATTACCGAGCCGGCGGGTGGCGGCGTCGCGTTTGCATTGCAGCTCATGTTCTACCGGCTGCCGCAGTATGGCCGTAGCTTCGTCGAGAAACTCGCGGCGCAAAAACCCCGCCTGTATCCTGGCTCGGCGCCCGGGCGGGAGGATTTGGCGGCGGGTGCCATCGCGGTGTTCATCCCGAACTGGGAAGCGGTGGGGATGGTCGAGTTCATGAAGGGCGACAAAACTGCCTGGACCTACCCGGAGGTGCTGCCTGGCTTTGCCAATAGCCACCTCTCGATTTCCGCGCATGCCCCGCACCCGGCGGCAGCGCGATTGTTCACCGCATGGTTCTTCACGCCTGAGGGTGCCAAGGCGGTGGAGGCAACGCAGAACCGGCCGACCTTGCGCAACATCCCGGACGACCGAGGGGGCTTACCAAGCCTGCGCAAAACAGATTGGTGGACCCCGTTGCCCGAGGGCCGGCGCTGGGTACCGGACACCAAGGATTGGGAGGACAATTACGAAGATTTACTGCCGGACATGCGGCATCTCCTAGGCTGGACGAGGTAGGATAAGCCTCACTTCTACGCCCGGCGGGTACGCATTGTGCCATGGGCTTTGGCGACCAAGGTTCCGCTCTCATCCTTCGCCTCCGCTTCGACGGCAATGATGGTTTTTCCAGCGCGGAGTACGAGGCCATGTGCTGTCAGCCGGCCTCTGCCCGCCACCATGTAGGTGACCGTCAAGTTAATGGTGGCCGCGCCGCCTGAGCCCGGCTGGGTTGACCTTGCCGCGCTAGCCGCCGCAACGTCCAGCAGGCTGTAGATCGCGCCGCCATGAACTTCACCACGGCTATTCCCAAGCGCCGGGTTTTCCTCGAGCACCACAACCGAGCGCCCGTCCTGGGCTTCGAGCGGGTGGATACCGAGCAGGGCATAGAACGGCCGGGATGGCGGTATCTTAGGATCAGCCGTCATGGGGGATTTTTCTTCGCACTGTGTCGTAGCCGAATGCACCATATGGTGGCCTCGACGTAGCAGCAAGCTAAGAGCAGTAAGGACTGCCGCCTGATCCTAACAGGGGATGCTCCCGCACGATCGTGGCGTTGGTTCGAAGTGGGCGCGCATCAGCCGGCACGCCGTAGCGGCATCGCGTGCTACGGCCGCTCCATGATGTCCCGGTGTTCACGAAGATGGTTAGGCCGCGCCTTCCCGGTGAAGGGTGACAGGTTGCGGTAGCGCTCGAACGCATCGAATAACTGCTCGCAGAAACCGACCAGCCAAGCCGACCGGCAGCCCGCAACCAGGCTGCGGTGGGATTGACGGGGCGCGTCCTCCCATAGCGGGTTGCGCGCGGCGCCATCCTCTGCGAACCGCGACACCCGGGACAGCCGGTGCAAGCTCAGCACCACCGCCTCCTCCCAAGCGCTATCCCCGCCGGCAATCGACTCGCGCAAGCCCGTTTCATTCAGCCATGTGCGGGTTCGGGTCACCTCGTCGAGGTCCGGTTCGTTGAGCGGAGCGACTGCAAACCCCGGTTAGTCGGATTGGCACACCAGGCCCTCGCTGAAGAGCCGGCTCAGCGCCTCCCGGATCGGGCTGAGCCCCATCTCATACCGGGCACAAAGTTGCCTTGTGTGCAGGCGCGAACCGGCGGGCAACGCGGCGACTGGCTTGCGGAATGGGGTCCGACGACGGCCCGCCGCCACCGCGTCCTCGTGGACAACCCGGCGGCGCTTTACGGGTTCCCCCTTGCCGAGCCGGGGCTGACAGCGCGGCCCGGCTAGCCCACAATGCTGGCCGATGCGACTCGGCCAGCAAAACTCGACGACATCTTTGGAGGGCTGCGTTTGATCACGGACGACGAGATACTCCGTGTGGTGTCGCCTCGTGCGTTCCAGGCAGGTATGGAATATCAATTGGATGGTCGCGTCCGCGACCTCCGGGCGGCAAAGGATGGCGCTACCATCCAAGCATCGGTGGATGGCAGCGGGCGCGCCCGGTATCAGCAGACCATTCGTTTGGTCCGCGGGCGCAATGGCCAACTGGTGCCGTCTGGTTCGTGCACCTGCCCGTCGGCTTCAACTGCAAGCACATCGCCGCAGTGCTGCTGGAGTATCAGGAACAGGATTTCGCGGCGCGGCCCAGCCTGCCGGATCGCGAGCACCCGCGCCCACCATCATTCCCGGCACCCATACTGGCCAACGCACCCTTGCCCGCCGAGGTCGATACCTGGCTGCGCAGCCTGGAGGCCGCCCAGCAAGAGGAGAGCGAGGACTACCCGCCGACAATCCGCAAGCGCCTGCTCTACGTGCTGGATCGCAGCTTGCACACCGGAGGCCTGCTCGTCGGCTGTCACTCGACCGAGTTCCGGCGTGATGGAACGCCCGCCGGGTCAGTCACACGCCACCAACCCGACCAGTTGCTACGCGCCAACCAGCAACCAAAATTCCTGCGGCCATCGGATCGCACCCTGCTGCGGCAGCTGATTGGCCGGGATCCAGCGACGGCCGAGGACTTCGTCGCGACGTTGCGTGGCATCATCGCCACGGGCCGCGGGCGATGGGCTAAAGCTGATGGTCCGATCCTGACCGAGGGATCAACAGTCGAGGGGAACCTCGACTGGCGGGTCTACGAAGATGGCAGCCAGCGGCCCGAGTTGCACTTACCGGGTCCGCTGATCCCACTTCGGCTGGCTGTGCCCTGGTACATCGACCCGGCGTCCGGCGCGATGGGCCCAGTCGAGGCCGCCCTACCGCCGCGTCTCATCCACGCCATGCTGGGCGGCCCGGCTGTTCCTGCGGCCATGGCCAGCCGTGTGCAGGAGGAGATGAGCCGGCGGTGGCCCCGTCAAAACCTGCCAGCCCCGAAGCCAATGGCACCGCCGCAGGTGTTGCGGGAGGCGCTACAGCCGCATTTGCTGCTGCTTGCCGGGGAACTGCCGTTCGATCCGTCGGTCATTGCGGGATCGAGGCGCTATCAGCCACCGCCGAAACCGGGGTCACACCGGGCCGCGCTTGCCCGTCTTTCGTGGCGCTATGGGCCACTTAGCCTCCCTGCCAGCGGGCCGTTCCAGCAAGGCCGCATCGTGCAGCATGACGGAACGCTGTTCCAGCTTATCCGCGACCGCACCGCAGAGGACGAGGCTGCCGACACCATCCGCCAGCTCGGCTTCGCCCGGGTCAACCACTCGCATTTCCTGCCCGAGACCCATCCCCACGCTCGCGACCTGACGCTGGTCGACCCTGACCCGGGGGCCTGGCTCGAATTCGTCATCGGCGACGTCCCTGCCCTCCGCGACGATGGCTGGCTGGTCGAGATTGCCGACGATTTCCCGCTGCGCCTGGTCGAACCATCGGGCGACATCTCCTTCGAACTGAACGAGCGGTCGGGTATCGACTGGTTCGACCTCGACCTCGGCGTGATGGTGGACGGTCAGCGCATCAGCCTGGTGCCCGCCCTGCTCGACTTCGTGGCGGAGTCCGGCGTGGCGCTGATGGAAAGCCTGGCCGCCGAGGCGGATGATAGCGCGCTGCCATTGCTGCTGCCGCTGCCCGATGGGCGCGTGCTGACCCTTCCAATGGCCCAGCTGCGACCGATCCTGGGGCCATTGCTCGAGCTGTTCATCGGGGCGGAGACCAACGCAGAGGCCGGCACGCTCCGCCTTTCCCGGCGTGATGCGGGCGATTTGGCACTGCTGGAGGCAGCGAGTGCCGATAGCGGCATCGTTTGGTCCGGCGGGGATGCGGTCCGCGCCTTGGGGCGGCAACTGCGCGAGCATGGCGGGATCCAAGCTTGCGCAACCCCCGATGGATTTGGCGCCGTGCTACGGTCGTATCAGGAGCACGGGTTGGCGTGGCTGCAATTCCTGCGCAATGCCGGGTTGGGCGGCGTGCTGGCGGACGATATGGGCCTGGGCAAAACCGTGCAGGCGTTGGCTCATCTGGCGGTCGAGCAGGCGAACCAACGAACCGACCTACCCTCCCTCGTGATCTGTCCGACGAGCCTGGTGCCGAACTGGCTGGCCGAGGCCACGCGCTTCGCGCCGAGCCTGCGCTGCCTCGTGCTGCACGGTCCCGGCAGGGCCGAGTACTTCGCAGCCATCGGCAGGCATGACCTGGTCATCACCACCTATCCTCTGCTGGCGCGCGACCACGCCGTGCTGGAGGCGCAGGAGTGGCATGTGGTGATGCTGGACGAAGCGCAGGTCATCAAGAACCCGCTTGCGGCGACGTCGAAACTCGCGCGGACGCTACGGGCGCGGCAGCGGCTCTGCCTGTCGGGGACCCCGCTCGAGAATCATCTGGGCGAACTCTGGTCCTTGTTTGACTTCCTGCTGCCGGGCTTTCTGGGCGACCGCAAGCAGTTCGGCGCGCGTTACCGCGGCCCGATCGAGAAGGGCGGCAATGCCGAGCGCCAGGCCATGCTGGCACAGCGCGTCGCCCCGTTCCTGCTGCGCCGGACCAAGGAAGCGGTGGCGGCTGATTTGCCGCCGAAGACCGAGATCACCGAGACGGTCGAAATGGCCGAGGGCCAGCACAGCGTCTATGAAGGCATCCGGCTGGCCATGCACGCCAAGGTGCGCGCCGCCATCGCCAAACGAGGCGTAGCCGGGTCCGGGATCATCATCCTCGATGCGTTGCTGAAACTGCGCCAAGCCTGCTGCGATCCCCGCCTGGTGAAACTGACCACGGCCAAGACGGCCAAGGCGACATCCGCCAAGCTGGAGCGGCTGCTTGAATTATTGCCGCAGATGCTCGCGGAAGGCCGCAGGGTGCTGCTGTTCTCGCAGTTTACCTCCATGCTGGCGCTCATCGAGGCCGAACTCACGCGGCTTGCCATCCCGTATGTGCTGCTCACCGGGGACACCAAGGACCGGGTCGTGCCCATCCGCCAATTCCAATCGGGCGACGTGAAGCTGTTCCTGATCAGCCTGAAAGCCGGCGGCGTCGGTTTGAACCTGACCGCGGCGGATACAGTGATCCACTACGACCCTTGGTGGAACCCGGCGGTCGAAAACCAGGCCACCGACCGTGCCCATCGCATCGGCCAGGACAAGCCGGTGTTCGTGCACCGCCTGATCACCGCCGGCACCATCGAGGAGAAGATGGAGACCCTGAAGCAACGCAAGCAGGCCCTGGCAGATGGCATCCTGGCCGCTAGCGCCGGTGCCGGGCTTGCGTTGACGGAGGGTGATCTGGACATGCTGCTCGGTGCGTAGCCTTGGCAACATTTCGACGCGACCTTCCGGGCGGGTCGAATGAAGCAATGGGAGGCCATACGAGGCCCCTAAATCTCCACCTGCCGCCCGATTTCGACCACGCCCTGGCGCGGTAGGTGGAAGAAACTCGCCACTGTTGCGGAGTTTCGCATCATGAAGCTGAATACCTCCTCCATCCAGGTGGGAATCCCGTGGCCATCGAGCCGGTGCAGAACGGTTTCGTGTCCCACATAATAGGTGACGTCGTTGATCGGCAGGTCGCAGCCTTGGGTGCAAGCCTGTTCAAGCAGGTTTGGGATGTTCGGGCGTTCCATAAATCCGTAGCGCGCCGTCAGCCGCCAAAACCCGGGACCGATCAATCCAACATCGATCCGCTGCGCCGGGTCGACGAACGGCACCGATTCCGTCGACGCGGTGAGCGCGATGAGGTTCTGATGCAGCGAGCGGTTGTTGCGAACGTGCCATAGCATGACCGGCGGCGTGTTATGCAGCGCGCGCGTTAGGAAGACCGCGGTGCCTGGCACGCGGGGCACGCCGCGCGCCGCGATGTCGGCCATGAACTGGTCGATCGGTACCGCGAGGGCATGCAAGCTGGCGGAGACCGCGTCCATGCCCCGGTGCCAGATCGCCATCGCACCCCAAACCAGAACCGCCAGCAGCAAGGGAACCCAGCCTCCCTCGAAGAACTTCATCCCATTGGCAGCCACGAAGGCGCCGTCGACGACGATGAAGCAGGCCGCGACGAGCCCGGCGAGGGCCACCGGCCAGTGCCAAATCTCGCGCATGGCGATGAACAGCAACACGCTCGTCAGCAGCATGGTCAGCGACACGGCGATGCCATAGGCGGCCGCCAAATTGTCGGATTTGCCAAAGGCAAGCGTCAGCCCGATGGTCACCACCATCAGCAGCCAGTTCACCAAGCCGACATAGATTTGTCCGTAGCCCTCTTTCGACGTCTGGGTGATACGCAGGCGGGGGCACCAGCCGAGTTGGATGGCCTGCCGCGTCATCGAGAAGGCTCCGGTAATGATCGACTGGCTGGCGATGATGGTGGCCACGGTCGACAGCACGATCAGCGGCACCAGCAGCGGCGTGGGGCAGAGACGATAGAAGATGTTGCCCGACGAATCCGCCCCCTCGAGCATGATACCGGCCTGGCCGATATAGTTCAGCACGAGGGCCGGGAGCACCAGGCCATACCAGGCGACGCGGATGGACCGCGCCCCGACATGGCCCATATCGGCATACAACGCCTCCGCCCCGGTGACGCAGAGGAAAACACCGCCGAGCACGACGAAGCCGACCGAACCGCCACCGAACAGGGCGGCAAAGGCGTAGGTCGGGTTGAGTGCCATCAAGACGGACGGGTGTTGTGCGATGCCATACAGACCCAGCAACCCGATGGTGACGAACCACAGGGTCATGACCGGGCCGAACACGCGGCCGATCTTCGCCGTGCCCAACGGCTGCACGGCAAACAGCACGAGCAGGATCACGACGGCACTCGGCAAGACATAGGGGGTGACGGCATGCGTCACGATTTCCAGCCCTTCCAGGGCGGAGAGGACGGAAATCGCCGGGGTGATGGCGCCGTCCCCATAGATCAGCGCCGCCCCGAACAGACCCACGGCCACGATCAGGTGGCGTTTGTGTTGCCGTACGCCCAGCAGCGACATCAGCGCCAAAATCCCACCCTCCCCGTCATTATCCACACGCATGACGAACGCGACGTATTTCACCGAGGTGATGATGATGAGCGTCCAAACCACGAGCGATACGAGGCCCAGGATTTGCGCCGGCCCGGGATGGCCGCCCGCCAACTCGATCACCGTCTTGAAGGTGTACAGCGGTGACGTGCCGATATCGCCGAAGACGATGCCCAAGGCGGTCAACACCAATGCCGACAAATGCGCCGGTGTGCCGGCCCGGTGACCGGACATGGATGCGTTGGCGGCAATCTCGGACATACACACCTCCAAACGGGTCGTTGTGGCACGCCGGTCGACGCGCCGCCGAAGCCCTCAGGGGAGCATGACCGTTACGGCGCCGTTCGGCCAGACATCAAACGGGTCCCCCCGGTAGCCTAAACCGGCTCGGTGTCCAGCGCATACCCGGCGGCGCGTACCGTTCGGACGATGTCCAACTCCTCCGCCGCGTTGATGGATTTGCGCAGGCGCCGAATGTGCACGTCCACGGTCCGGGGCTCCACATGGATGTCCGGTCCCCAAACGGCGTCCAGCAACTCTTCCCGCGAGAACACCCGGCGGGGATGCTGCATGAAGAACTCCAGCAGGCGGAACTCCGTCGGCCCCAGATGGATGGAGCGGCCGTTGCGCTGCACCCGGTGCGTTGCCAGGTCCATCCCGATATCGTGGAACTCCAACCGCCCCTTGGCAGGCACGCCACCGGCCCGGCGCAACAGGGCGCGCATGCGGGCGAGCAGCGCTTCCATGTTGAACGGCTTGGTGATGTAGTCGTCCGCCCCGGTGTTCAGGCCGCGAACCGCGTCCCCATCCTCGGTTCGCGCCGTCACCATGATGATGGGCAAATCGCGGGATGCCGGGCGGCGGCGGATTTGCCGGCAGACCTCGATTCCGCTGATCACCGGCAGCATCCAGTCCAGCAGCACCAAATCGGGTGAGGTCTCGGCAATCCGGATGAGCGCCTCTTGCCCGTCGCCGGCTTCGTCGACCCGAAACCCCTGCTTCTCCAGGTTGTAGCGGAGCATGGTCGCCAGCGCCGCCTCGTCCTCCACCACCAGCACCAGCGGCTTGGCCATGTTGGAACTCGTCTCGACGCCCATGATGCTGCCCCTATTCCCGTGGGCGAACCACGGCATAGGCCGAGGTATCGCCCTTTGGCCGTCGTTCCGACAGTGCTTCCCCGCTCACCGCGTAATGCACCATCTCCGCGATATTGGTGGAGTGGTCGCCGATCCGCTCCAAATTCTTGGCGATGAACAATAAATGGGTGCAGGGCGTAATGTTGCGCGGGTCTTCCATCATATAGGTGACCAATTCACGGAAGATGGCATTGTAGATGTCGTCCACCGCCTGGTCCGCGCGCCAGACCTGCATCGCTTTGTCCGCGTCGCTCTCGCCTACGGCGTCCACCACCAGCTTGAGGTTCTCCTGCACCAGCCGCGCCATATGTGCGACGCCGGATAGGCTGAACGGCAGGGAGAATTGCCCCAAGACGATCGAGCGCTTGGCGACGTTGGTCGCGTAGTCGCCGATCCGCTCCAGCGCCGCGGTGATTTTCAGCGAGGCCACGATCTGCCGCAAATCCTGCGCCATCGGCTGGCGCAGGGCCAGCATGCGGATCACCAGCGTTTCCACCTCGCGCTCCAGCTCGTCGACCGCCGGATCCTGCTCCATGGCTTGGCTGGCGGATGCGCCGTCCTGGTGCACCACGGCGGCCGCGGCGGCGGCGACCTGCGCCTCCACCATGCCGCCCATCCGGACGATCTGCGCCCGCAAATTGGTGAGTTCCTGAGAGTAGGAACGCACGATGTGGTCCGCCTGCGAATCCGCCATACTGGTGCTCCTCAGCCAAACCGGCCTGTGATGTATTCCTGGGTCCGCTTCTCGCGCGGGTTGGTGAACATTTGGGCGGCGGGTGCCACCTCGACCATCTCGCCAAGATAGAAGAAGGCGACCTGGTCCGCGCAACGGGCCGCCTGCTGCATGTTGTGCGTGACGATGGCGATGGTGAACTCGGTCTTCAGTTCGTCGATCAGCTCCTCGACCTTCAGCGTGCTGATCGGGTCCAGGGCAGAGGTGGGTTCGTCCAGCAGGATGACCTCCGGCCTGGTCGCGATGGTGCGGGCGATACACAAGCGCTGCTGCTGGCCACCGGACATCCCCATGGCAGAGGCGCCCAACCGGTCTTTCACCTCGCCCCACAGTGCCGCCCGGGTGAGGGACCACTCCACCCGCTCTGCCATTTCCGCCCGGCTGAGTTTTTCGTGCAGCTTCACGCCGAACGCGATGTTGTCGTAGATCGACATCGGGAAGCAGGTCGGCTTCTGGAACACCATGCCGACTTTGCTGCGCAATGCGTTGCGGTCGATGTCATCGGCGATGATGTTCTGCCCGTCCATCATCACGCGGCCGGTAGCGCGCTGGCCGGGATACAGGTCGTACATACGGTTCAGCACCCGAAGCAGCGTCGATTTGCCGCAGCCGGACGGGCCGATCATGCCAGTGACCCGCTTCTCCGGCAGGGTCAGGTTGATGCCCTTCAAAGCCCGGTTGGTTCCGTAGAAGAACTCCAGGTTCTCGATGGCGATCCGCGGTGCCACTTGTGTTGGCTGTGGCCGGACCACCGCCTCGGTACTGCTCACAATGACATCCTGTGGTTGTTGCATGGGAGTCTCAACTCGTTCGGGCGCGCAGCAGGAAGCGGGCGCCGACGCTGATGACGAGGACGAACAGCGTCATCAGCAACGCCCCGGCCCAGGCCAGCGCGTGCCAGGCATCGTACGGCGCGAGCGCGTACTGGAAGATGACCACGGGAATGTTGGCCATCGGCTCCGCCATGTTGGTGGTGAAATACTGGTTGTTGAGCGCCGTGAACAGCAGCGGCGCCGTCTCGCCGCTGATCCGCGCCACTCCCAGCAGCAGCCCGGTCAGGATGCCAGTGCGCGCCGCCGGGTAAAGCACGCTGACGATCACCTTCCACTGCGGCGCCCCCAGCGCCAATGCCGCCTCCCGCAGGGTCACGGGCACCAGCCGCATCGTCTCGTCCGTGGTGCGCACCACCACGGGCAGCAGGATGAAGGCGAGAGCCACGGCTCCGGCCCAGGCCGAGAAATGCCCGGTTTGACGCACGACCAACTCGTAAACGAACAGCCCGATGACGATGGACGGGGCGGAGAGCAGGATGTCGTTGACGAAGCGGATCACCTCGGACAACAGGTTTTTGCGGCCATATTCGGCCAAATGGGTGCCGGCGAGGATGCCAATGGGCGCGCCCAGCAGGACCGCCACGCCGATCATCACGGCACTGCCATAGATCGCGTTGAGCAGCCCGCCATCGCTCCCAGGAGGCGGCGTCATCTGCGTCACCAGCTTCAGGTTCAGCGCGTCCAGCCCGTTATAGATCGTAGTGCCCAAAATCCACACGAGCCAGACCAGTCCGAACGCCGTAGCCGCCGTCGCCAAGACCATCATGACAATGCTGGTGACGTGACGGCGGCGCGCCAGCGCCGAGCTTCGCGCCATCTCAGACCTTCCCTTCACGACGGCTAAGCCGCAGCAGCATCAGCTTCGCGGCGGCCAGCACGATGAACGTGACAACGAAGAGCAGGAAGCCCAGGCCGATCAACGACGACAGGTATATTTCTGAATCCGCCTCGGTGAACTCGTTGGCGATGGCCGCCGCAATCGAATTTCCCGGCGCCAGCAGCGAGGCCGATAATTGGTGTGCATTGCCCAGCACGAAGGTCACGGCCATCGTCTCCCCCAAGGCACGCCCAAGGCCGAGGAAGATGCCGCCAACGACCGCCGTCCGCGTATAGGGGAGGACGACGCCGCGAACGACCTCCCATTTGGTTGCGCCGAGGCCGAACGCGGCCTCGCGCAACGGCGTCGGCACCAGGCTGAACACGTCGCGCATGACGGAAGAGATGAACGGGATGACCATGACGGCCAGGATGATGCCCGCCGTCAGCATGCCAATGCCCAGCGGCGGCCCGTCGAACAATGTGTTGAGCACGGGGATGTCACCGAACGTGTCACTCAGCCACGGCTCGATATAGTCCGACATGAACGGGACGAACACGAACAATCCCCACATGCCGTAAATGATGCTGGGAATGCCCGCCAAGAGCTCGATGGCAGCGGCGACCGAGCCACGCAGCCAGTTTGGACAGAGCTCGGTCAGGAAGACGGCAATGCCGAAGCTCACTGGCACGGCGATCACCATGGCGATGGCCGAGGTCACCAACGTGCCGAAGATCGGCACCAGGGCGCCGAAATCCTGCCGGACCGGATCCCATTCCGACCGGTAGATGAAGCCCAAGCCGAATTTGCGAAACGCCGGCAGGCCGCCATAGAACATCGAGAACGCCGCAGCCCCGAGGCTGAGCAGCACGAACAAGGCGGCTGACAACACGAGGATCCGGAAGATCGGGTCACCGTGCCGCTGGGCACGCCGCCGGGTCTTCACTGCAACGAACCCTACGGCCGCTCTCTGCATCAAATTCGTCGCCTAATGTCAGTAGGGTGGGGTGCTCTTCGGCACCCCACCGGCCAGCGGAAGCAAGTGTGGGGTTACGGCACCCCACCCTATGAATAGGAGTCGTTCCATGGCAACGCTGCTCTAGTGGATCTGGGCGCCCCAGTACGTCTCGATCTGGCTTACCAGGGCCGGGGGAAGAGCGACGTAGTCCAGCTTGTCGGCCATCGGGGCACCGTTCTCGAATGCCCATTTGAAGAAGGCCAGGGCGGTCTTCGACCGTGCCTCATCCTTCGGCTGCTTGTACATCAGGATGAAGGTGGTTGCGGCAATCGGGTAGGCGTCGTCGCCGGGCGCATCCGTCATCAGCAGGTAGAAATCGCTCGCATGGGCCCAATCCGCGCTCGCTGCCGCGGCCTGGAAGCTGCCGGTGTTCGGCTCCACGTACTTGCCCGCATGGTTGCGAACCAGGGCAAACTTCATCTTGTTCTGAAGCACATACGCGTATTCGACATAGCCGATCGAACCCTTGATCCGGTTCACGTATTCGGCCACGCCCTCGTTCCCCTTGCCACCCACGCCGACCGGCCAAGAGACGGAGGTGCCTTCGCCGATCTTGGACTTCCACTCCGGGCTGACCTTGGACAGGTAATCCACCCAGTTGAAGGTGGTGCCCGATCCATCCGAACGGTGCACGACGGTGACGGCCAGGTTCGGCAGCTTCAGATCGGGGTTCAGCGCAACGACCGCCGGGTCGTTCCACTTTTTGATCGTTCCCATCATCAGGTCGGCCAGCATCTCGCCGGTCAGATGCAGCTTGCCCGCGTCCACGCCTTCGATATTGACCACCGGCACGATGCCGCCGATCACGGACGGGAATTGTGCCAGCCCCGCAGCCTTCAGGTCGTCGGACGACAACGGCGCGTCGGTCGCGCCGAAATCGACCGTTCCGGCCTTGATTTGCGCGATGCCGCCGCCGGAACCGATCGACTGATAGTTCACCTGAACGGATTTCAGCTTGCTGTACGCGTCCGACCAGCTGGAGAGCACGGGATACACGAAGGTGGACCCGGCGCCCGTGATCTGCTGCGCTGCTGCCGGAAGGGAGAGCGCCAGCGATATGGCAGCCGCAAGCAGAGAGTGTCTAAATTTCATCAAAGCTCCTGGGCGGCAGGAGTTGCCACGCGCGACGATCGCTGCGTTAAGAACCCGTCACCGCACGGGCACTCCCTACCCTTGCTTGAAGACGCTTAAATGACAGAGAGATGACAAATCGATGACACTCAAATGCCTGTCGCCGGCGGCTCGATGACCCTTCCACCCCATGGCATACCATGGTCCTGCGCCACGCCGGAGGCGGCGGGGTTCCACACGGGGCGCCTGGCCGAGGCTGTTGCCTTCGCGCAGGCACATGAAAGCCTGTGGCAACGCGATATCGCTGCCCAATTGGCCGCTGGGAATTTCGAGCCCCCGCCCGATAACGAGGTGATCGGCCCCGTCGCACCCCGTGGCGGCCCGAACGGTCTGATCCTGCGCCATGGAAAAAGGGTCGCGTCATGGGGCGATACCCGCCAGGTCGACATGACGTTCAGCGTCGCCAAAAGCTACCTGTCGATCCTGGCGGGGATCGCGTGGGGCGATGGGCTGATCACGGATTTGGACGAACCGATCGCCCGCACCGTCGATGATGGTGGCTTCGAGGGCGCCCATAACGGGGCGATCACGTGGCGGCAGATGCTGCAAAACACCTCCGAATGGGAGGGCAGCCTGTTTGGCAAATCCGAGCAGATCGACCGCAACCGCAGCCTGGCCAGCGAAGATGCCGGCCACCCCGATGCGGCCAAAGGCGCCGCGCGGCCGCTCCAGACACCGGGAACGTTCTGGGAATATAACGACGTCCGGGTGAACCGGCTGAGCCTGGCGCTGCTGCGCCGCTTCGGCCGCGCCCTGCCTGCCGTGTTCGCCGAGCGCGTGATGCAGCCGCTCGGCGCATCGGCGGACTGGCATTGGGAGGGGTATCGAACCTCCTTCGTCGAGGTCGGGGGGCAGATGGTGCAGTCCGTCTCCGGCGGCGGCCATTGGGGCGGCGGCATGTTCATCCATGCGGAGGACCAGGCGCGGATCGGCCAGATGATGCTGCAAGACGGCGTCTGGGGCGGCCGGCGCATCCTGCCGTCGGGTTGGGTGGCAGAATCGGTCACGCCCTGCGCGTTGAAGCCGCGCTATGGGTTGTTCTGGTGGCTCAACGTGGACGGGACGTATCATCCCGCTGCCCCCCGGGACAGCTTCTTTGCCAAGGGTGCGGGCGGCAACGTCACGTGGATCGACCCCACCCACGACCTCGTTGCCGTGCTACGATGGATTGACGCGGCACAACTGGATGCCTGGATCGGCCAGGTTTTGGCGGCAATGCGGACGTAGCGGATCATGGCCCGCCGATTGCATCGCAACCCGGCAAGGATTGGAGGCACGAATGGACGGGCGAGACCTCAAGGCTAGCATCGAGCAGGTGAAGCAAGGGCGGCTCAGTCGCCGCGGCTTCGTCAGTCAAATGATCGCGGGCGGCCTGACGGCGGCGATGGCGACCCAGTTGCTGGCACTGGGCGGTGTCGCCTATGCGCAATCGGCCCCCACCTACAAGCCGACCAAGGCCGGCGGTGGCGGCACGCTCAAGCTGCTGTGGTGGCAAGGCCCGACCCTGCTGAACCCGCATTTTGCCGTCGGCACCAAGGACCAGGACGGTTCCCGCCTGTTCTACGAGCCGCTGGCAGCCTGGGATTCCAACGGGGAATTGCAGCCAATCCTGGCCGCTGAGTTGCCGAGCGTGGACAAGGGAACCTTGGCGGAGGACGGCAGGTCCGTCACCTGGAAGTTGAAGCAGGGTGTGAAATGGCACGACGGCCAGCCCTTCACCGCTGATGATTGCGTGTTCAACTGGCAATATGCGGCCGATCCGGCCACGGCAGCCGTGACCACAGGCAGCTACAACAACGTTTCCGTCGAAAAGATCGACGAATACACCGTCCGCGTGGTGTTCAAAGCGCCTTCGCCGTTCTGGGCGGATGCCTTCGTCGGCAATAACGGCATGCTCATTCCGAAGCATCTTTTTGCGAACTACTCTGGCGCCAAGTCCCGCGACGCGCCGACCAATTTGAAGCCCGTCGGAACCGGCCCATATTTGTTCAAGGATTTCGCTCCCGGGGACCTCGTCACCGGCGTGATCAATCCGAATTACCATAAGCCGAACCGGCCCTATTTCGACGCGGTCGAGATGAAGGGCGGCGGTGATGCGTCCTCCGCCGCCCGCGCCGTTCTGCAAACTGGCGAATACGACCTCGCCTGGAACCTGCAGGTCGAGGACGAGGTATTGACCCGGTTCGAAGCCGCCGGGAAAGGCACCGTCCGCATCACCCAGGGCGGCAATATCGAGCATATCCAGCTCAACAGCACCGACCCCAATGTCGAGGTCGATGGCGAGCGGTCGAGCATCAAGACCAAGCACCCCACCCTGTCCGACCCGGCGGTGCGGCAGGCGCTATCGCTGCTGGTCGATCGGGCGTCGGTCGAGAAATACATCTACGGGCGCACCGGCGCGGCCACGCCGAACTACATCAACAACCCGGCGCGGTTCCGCTCAACGAACACGAAATACGAGTTCAATGTCGATAAGGCGATCGCCATCCTGGAGGCGGCAGGTTGGAAGCCGGGGCCGGATGGCACGCGCACCAAGGACGGCAAGGCGCTGAAATACGTCTTCCAAAGCTCGATCAACCAGCCGCGCCAGAAGACGCAGCAGATCGTCAAGCAGGCGTGCAAGAAAGCCGGGATCGAAATCGAGATCAAGGCGGTGGTTTCCTCGGTCTTCTTCTCCTCCGACGTCGCCAACCCGGATACCTATCCGCATTTCTACACCGATCTGCAGATGTATACGACAGGCCCGACGCAGCCAGACCCGGGCCTTTTCCTGCAATGCTTCCTCTCAACCGAGGTCGCGCAGAAATCCAATAAATGGCAGGGCCGCAATATCGCCCGATGGCAGAACGCTGAGTATGACCGCGTCTATGCCCAGGGGCTGGTCGAACTCGACCCAATCAAGCGGGCCGGGCTGATGATCCAACTCAACGATTTGGCGGTGAACAACGAGGTGGTGATCCCCGTCGTCACCCGCCCCAGCGTCGCGGCGCTCACCAAGAACCTGGTGGCCGAACTCAGCGGCTTCGACAGCTATATTTGGGCCCTGGCGGACTGGTACAAAACCACCTAGGCGCGGATGTCCCGCTCCTACCTGCTGCGGCGCCTGCTGCTCGCGATCCCCAGCCTGCTGGGGATCAGCCTGGTGCTGTATACCCTGCTGGCGTTGGCGCCGGGCGACCCGTTCGGCGAGATGATGAGCAACCCGAACATCCCGGCCTCCGTGCAGGAAACGCTACGGGCGCAGTTCGGGCTGAATGACCCGATCTGGCTGCGCTACGTGCATTGGCTGGTCGCCATGCTGCACGGCAATTGGGGGTTCTCCTTCGTGAGCCGGATCGATGTCGACCGGCTGATCCTGCAGCGCATCCCCGTGACATTGGCGGTGATCGGCGCGTCGCAGCTCCTGGCGGTCGTGGTCGCGATCCCAGTCGGCGTGTTGGCCGCTGCCAAGCCCTATTCGGTCTTCGACCAGGCGGCCAACACCCTGGCCTTCGTCGGCTTCTCCCTGCCGACTTTCTTCACCGGGCTTCTGATGATCCTCATCTTCAGCATCCAGCTGGACTGGCTGCCCTTCGTGTTCCGGACCGATATCGGGGCCACGGGCTGGGCATGGTGGTGGGCTGAGATACGCCAGTCGATCATGCCGGTGACCGTGCTAGGCTTGTTCCAGGGCGCCTCGCTGGTGCGCTTCGTCCGCTCTTCGGTGATGGACGTCATCAAGCTGGACTATGTGACCACCGCCCGGTCCAAGGGCATTGGGGGGCGCCGGGTGCTGTTGCGCCATGTCGTGCGCAACGCGCTGATCCCCGTGGTGACGCTGGTGGCGTTGCAGATGCCGGTGGTGTTCGGCGGCGCCATCATTACCGAACAGATCTTCCGCATCCCGGGAATCGGCTCGCTGCTGATCGCCTCCATCCTCTCCAACGACACGCCCGTAGTGATGGGCGTCACCTTTGTCTTCGCCGGGCTCGTCGTGCTCTTCAACCTGATCGCGGACATTCTGTATGGCTGGCTCGACCCCCGCATCGCTTTCCGCTGAGGCGATGGGGCCGGCCGCCACCGCTTCGGCGCGGCTGAAGCCTAGCGTCCCGCCCGCAAAGGAGGCATGGCGCCGGTTCCGCAGGCATCGCCTGGCGGTGGTCAGCATCGTCGTCCTGGCGCTGATCGCCCTTGCCATCCTGGCCGGCCCCTCGCTATGGCGGGTGCCGATCGACGACATCGATTTCGGGGCGCAATTGGCTGGTTCCTCCCTGGCGCATCCCCTTGGCACCGACGATCTGGGCCAGGATTTGCTGGCACGGATGATGTATGGCGGACGCATCTCCCTGGCCGTCGGCTTTGCGGCGATGGTGGTGGCGGTCGTGGTCGGCGTGCTGGTGGGGGCTGTCGCGGGCATGGCCAGCGGCTGGCTCGACGCCGTGCTGATGTGGGTCAGCGATTTGTTCCTCTCGCTGCCGCAATTGCCGCTGCTGCTGCTGATCATCTATCTGTTCCGCAACATTCTCTCCCGGCTGTTCGGCACCGAGGGCGGGGTGTTCATCCTGATTGTCATCGTGATCGGCGGGCTGCGCTGGATGCCGGTGGCGCGGCTGGTGCGGGCGCAGTTCTTTTCGTTGCGGGAGAAGGAGTTCGTGGAGGCGGCCCGGGCGCTCGGCGCGTCCAAGCTGCGGCTGGTGGTGCGCCATATCCTGCCCAACGCGCTGGGTCCCGTGATCGTCGCCGCCACCATCGAGGTGGCCAACGCCATCATTGCGGAATCCACCCTGTCCTTCCTCGGGCTTGGCTTTCCGCCGGACATCCCGACCTGGGGCCGCATGCTATTCGACGCCAAGGATTACCTGGACAGCGCGCCGCATTGGGCGCTGTGGCCGGGTTCGGCGATCTTCCTGTCCGTACTGGCGATCAACTTCATCGGCGACGGGCTGCGCGACGCGCTCGACGCCCGCCGCGTGGCCTAGCGTGGCGGCCTTGCTCGACATCCGCGATCTGCGCACGTGGTTTCGCACCGATGACGGCATGGTGCGGGCGGTGGACGGCGTCAGCATGGCGATCAACGCCGGGGAGACCCTGGCCGTCGTCGGCGAATCCGGCTGCGGCAAGACCGTCACCGCCCGCAGCGTGCTGAAGCTGATCGACATGCCGCCAGGCCGCTTCGAATCCGGCCAAATCCTGTGGCGCGGCCGCGACCTCATCCCGCTACGCCCGGCCGAGATGGATCAAATCCGCGCCCGCGAGATCGGCATGGTGTTTCAGGAGCCGATGACCTCGCTGAACCCGGTCTACAGCGTCGGCAGCCAAATCTGCGAATCCCTGCGCACGCACGAAAAGCTGTCGCGCAAGGCGGCGATGGAGGGCGCGGTGGACATGCTGCGGCTGGTGCAAATCCCGAATGCCGAACGCCGCGTGCGCGACTATCCGCACCAATTCTCCGGCGGGATGCGGCAGCGGGTGATGATCGCGATGGCGCTGGTGTGCAAGCCGCAATTGCTGATCGCCGACGAGCCGACCACGGCGCTGGACGTGACCATCCAGGCGCAAATCCTGGAGCTGCTGGAGGAGATCAAGGCGCGGCTGGGCATGGCCATCATGCTCATCACCCACGCCATGGGCGTGGTGGCGGAGAACGCGCAGCGTGTGGTGGTGATGTATGCCGGCAAGGTGGTAGAGGAAGCACCGGTGGACGAACTGTTCGCCAACCCGCGCCACCCCTACACGCAGGGGCTTATCCGCTCGATCCCCCGGGTGGACGCGCAAGTGCAGGGCCGCGTGCGGCTAGCGCAAATCCGCGGCACGGTGCCGAGCCTGCTGAACCCGCCTGTGGGGTGCCGCTTCGCCGACCGCTGCAGCTTCACCATCGATGCCTGCCGCGCAGCCGAGCCTCCCCTGATCCTTGTGGCGCCGGATCATAAGGCCGCCTGCATCCGAGCGCATGATGTCTGACGCCCTGCTCTCGGTCCGCGACCTGAAGAAGCATTTCCCGATCAAGGGCGGCGTGCTGGCGCGCGAAATCGACCGCGTGCATGCGGTGGACGGCGTGACGTTGGACATCGCCGCGGGGGAAACCTTGGGCCTGGTGGGGGAATCCGGCTGCGGCAAATCCACCACCGGGCGCTGCATCATGCGGCTGATCGAGCCCAGCGCCGGGCAAATCCTGTTCCAGGGCCGCGACGTGACCGCGCTGGAAGGCGGTGCGTTGCGCCGCATGCGCCGCGACATGCAGATCATTTTCCAGGACCCGTTCGCCTCGCTGAACCCGCGCCACACCGTGCGCGGCATCGTTGGCGAGGCGCTGATTATCCATAAACTTGCCAAGACCCGGCGCGAGCTGGACGACCAGGTGGTAAAACTGCTGGAGATGGTGGGGTTGCAGGCCGACCATATGCACCGCTTCGCCCATGAATTCTCCGGCGGCCAACGCCAGCGCATCGGCATCGCCCGCGCCCTGGCGGTACAGCCCCGGCTGGTGGTGTGTGACGAGGCGGTGTCGGCGCTGGACGTGTCGGTGCAGGCGCAGGTGATCAACCTGCTGGAGGATTTGCAGGAGAAACTGGGCCTCACCTACCTGTTCATCGCCCATGACCTTTCCGTGGTGGAGCATATCAGCGACCGGGTGGCGGTGATGTATCTCGGCCGGGTGGTGGAGATCGCGACCGCGCGGGCGCTGTACGACAACCCGCTCCATCCATATACCGAGGCGCTGCTATCCGCGGTGCCGATCCCGGATCCGAAGGTGAAACGCAAACGGATCGTGCTAAAGGGGGATGTGCCCAACCCGATCCGCCCGCCCTCCGGCTGCCATTTCCACACGCGCTGCCCCATCGCGGTGGCGCATTGCGCCGTCGAATCCCCCCGGCTGGAGCCGGATAGCAGCGGGCACTGGGTTGCCTGCCATCTCCGCCGATGACCCGGCAGATGCATCTAGGCGCCTTCTTGCCCGGCGGCCTGGCCCAGGGGGGCAGTTGGCGGCTGCCGGAAGTGGATGCCGCGACCGGCTCCGAGTTCGAGGCCTATCAATATGTGGCACAGAAATTGGAGGCCGGGCGGTTCGATACCGTGTTCTGCAATGACAGCGTCGGCGTCAATGAAGTCGATCCCCGCGTGCTGGAGCGAAACACCCAGGCCATGCGGTGGGACCCGCTCACCTTGCTGCCCGCGTTGGCCATCGTCACGCGGCGCATCGGGCTGACCGCCACCGCCAGCACGAGCTATAACGAGCCGTATACCTTGGCCCGGCGCCTGGCGGCCCTGGACCGGCTCAGCAATGGCCGCGCCGGGTGGAACGCCGTCACCTCGCTCGGCGGCGGGGAGAACTTCAACCTCGACAGCCATATGCAGCACGGCGACCGCTATGCCCGGGCGGAGGAGTTCATCGACGTCATCCGCGGCCTTTGGGATAGCTGGGAGGACGGGGCCGCGATCTACGACAAGGCGGCGGGGGTTTGGTCCGACGTTGGCAAGATGCACCGGCTGAACCATAAGGGCACGCATTTCCAGGTCCGCGGCCCGCTCAACGCGCCGCGTCCGGTGCAGGGCCACCCGGTGATCGCCCAGGCCGGCTCCTCGGAGGCTGGCCGTGCCCTGGCGGCACGCACCGGGGAGATGATTTTTACCGCCGCGCAAACGCTGGAGGAGGGGCGGGGCTTTGTGGCCGACATCCGCACCCGTGCCGCGGCGTATGGCCGCTCGCCGGACATGTTCCGCATCATGCCCGGCGTGTCCGTCGTGACGGGAAAGACCCAGGCGGAGGCGGAAGCCAAGTACGACCGGCTGCACGATTTGCTGGATCCCACGGCTCGGCTGAAGGCGATGTCCAGCTTTGCCAGCCTGGGCGTCGATTTGTCGTTGTTCCCGCTGGACGGCCCCGTGCCGCTGCCCGATGTGATCCCTGAGACGAACACGCATCGCAGCCGTCAGAAGCTTGTGGTGGATTTGATCCGGCGGGAAAACC
Organism: Acetobacteraceae bacterium; assembly: GCA_965199005.1. Lineage (GTDB taxonomy): Bacteria > Pseudomonadota > Alphaproteobacteria > Acetobacterales > Acetobacteraceae > LMUY01. The sequence goes on from CBDAQK010000001.1 coordinate 115,305, forward strand.
CGACGATCCGGCAGCTCTTCCGCAAACTCACTGCTGGCGGGCACCGCGTCCTGATTGGCACGCCCGCTGCCATCGCGGATGATTTCGCCGAGTGGTTCGCCCAGGATGCCGCGGACGGGTTCAACATCATGTTCCCGCAATTTCCGCATTGCGTGGACGATTTCGTGGATATGGTCGTTCCCGAACTGCAGCGCCGTGGCCTGTTCCGCACCGAATACCAGGGCACGACGCTGCGTGACCATCTGGGCCTGGTCCGCCCGCCCAATCGATTTACCGGCATGGAGAGCGCCTCATGAGTCCGTTCAAACGCCGCCCCCCGGCGATCACCGCCGTGCCGCGCGATGGCAACAAGCCGCTTTGGCAGCTCCCTGCCCCGTTGCCGCCCCCCGCTGAGCGGCAGCACCGCCGGGAAAGGCTCGCGGCGGCGTTCCGGCTGTTTGGCCGCTACGGGTTCGAGACCGGTTTGGCCGGCCACTTCACCGCCCGAGACCCCATCCTGACCGACCATTTTTGGTACAACCCGATGGGCGTCCCGTTCGCGCATATCCGCGCCTCCGACCTACTGCTGGTCAGCCCGGCGGGCGACGTGGTCGAGGGCGAGGGCTTGGTCAACCTCTCCGGCGTGCCGTATCACGACGCGTTTCAGCGCGCCCGCCCCGGCATTATCGGCATCGCCCATGCCCACTCGATCCATGCCAAGACGTGGTCGGCGTTTCACCGCGTGCTGGACCCGATCACCGCCGACGCCGCGGTGTTCCATGACGACCAGGTCGTGTTCGAACCCATGCGCCCGGAGGGTGTCAGCGTCGCCGCCGGGCGTGACACGGTAGCGGCGCAGGCGGTGGCGGCCCTGGGTGACCGCTCGGTGCTGATCTGGCAAAATCACGGCATCTGGGCGGTGGGCGACACGGTGGAGGCAGCGGCCTGGCGGTTCATCGCCTTCGAGGACGCCGCCCGCGCCCAATTGCTTGCCGAGGCAGCAGGCACGCCGATCATCCCGGCGACGCCGCTTAAGACGGAAGAAGGCCGGGCGCGCGCCGAAGTCAGCGCCTGGATCAGCTTCCTGCCGCTGTGGGACCAGATCGTCCGGGAAGAGCCGGATTTGCTTGAGTAGCCGAGGCTAGGCTGGGCACGGAGTACTGAGCCGATGCCTTGGCTCGAGGTGAACGGACAGCGGGTGGAGGGGGTTCAGCGCGGTGAGCGCTGGCGCTTCTATCTGCCGGCCGGTTGCACCGAGGTGCGGCTGCGCTCGCGCGCTGGCAGACCGTGGGACGTGGACGAACATTCTGGTGACCGGCGCCAACTTGGGCTGAAGCTGCACCGTTTAGCGCTTGGCAACCGAAGAGGCGTACGGAAGGTATCGTTGGATGCGACCAGCCTGACAGAAGGCTTCAACCGCGTCGAACGCGACGAGGCGGGCTGGACATGGCGTTGGACCAATGGCAACGCGCTGCTGTCTCTTGGAGAGCTAGCGCCAGGTCGGTCTGTAACGGTGGTGGAGATTGCCTACGATCAGGCTCTTCCGATGTGGATCGAACCAAACTCGAAGATCCTGGCGGAGGAAAGTCTGACGCCAAAGCTCAAAAGGGTGTGTCACTCAAAAGCGGCCTAAACAATCGGCCCCGCTCGCTGAGATTTTCTCACTTGGAGTTACCGGAATGGCGATTCGTCTCACAAGTCTTCGGATTCCAATCTGCCTTTCACTTCTCTGCACGGTGTCCGCCTGTGAAGTTTCACCTTCTACGCTCCGTGACCTCGGTGACGCGCGCCTTTCGTTCGAGTGTCCAAACAATGTGTCCGTGGTAAAAAGAAGGATAGACGGACAGACGTTTCGAATTGGCTATCACGGCCCTGTCGAAGGAGATCCAGACGAGTGTGTCATGGACACTCCAGGATCGAGGAGGACCCATACCACCGTTCCGTGGTTTTTCGGCTATGTCGAACAAACTGGTGAAACGGCTGAGGAGCACTTGGTACTCCGGCAGCAATTCGGTGACTTCATGCATGGAAGGACTGAGAAAGCCTCGTTCATCATGCGCGGAAACGGCCAGCAGCTCGTCCAGCAATTTGGTCTTCTCGGGCGAGAGACGTTAGGGATTGACGGTCACCCGATCGAGACAATCAAAATGCGACGACGGGTCATCGACTCGGCGGACGGCAAATCGTCCTACATTGACCTCTGGTACGACACGGCCGACCATCTCTTCGTCCGGGCGCAAGCTTCTCCCGACTACCCTGTCTCTCGCCAAATATACCTATCGTGGACCGTCATCGCAATAAACCAAGTAGCAAAAGACCCTTCTTAAGGGCTTGCGCAAACGCCGCTGGATTGGTGCGTAGCACTCCATTACGTCGCCCTTTGTGAGGTCCCTTAACTTGCAACGGCCCGGCGTGGTCGTAAAATCAACCTGCCAACCGAGCCGCACCGAACGCCGTCAAGTCCGATGTTGGGCGGATTTTGAATACAGGCTATTCGGCCTCAGGCTCGGCGTCCTCGACCTCGGCTGTCAGGGCAACGTGGGGGAAGGCCTGCTCGAACGCCTTAAGCGCATCGTCTAGAAGTGGGAACCGATTACTTTAGCTCTTTCGGCGTGATATCGGGAAATGCAGAATGTAAGATCGAAGAGAACTCCACCGTTTCCATCATGGCCGCTCCTATTTTAAGGACCAACGACTTATATTCATCCGGAGACAAATTCTCTTTCATGTAATAAGCCACGCCGTGTAGATATCCCCTTACTCCCATAAGCATTCCGTCCAGACGCAGTGCTAAATCTCTATCCGTCTGGCTATTCTCCCTAACTATGGGAAGTGGCGTTCCCATTCAGGGTAGGGCGGAAAAGCGCAGCGTCTTCCGCCGTCTTTCCTACCGCGCCGAAGCCGGCTGATGGCGCTTCGCTGATCCGCCCTACGACTCTGAACGGTGCCCTACCGCGCGCCGACCACCTGGTCCCACTTGCGGAAGGCAGCGACCATGCGGTCGGGCTTCAGCGGGAGCTCGATCGGGTTGTCGGTAATCAGCGCTGCGTATTCCGGTCGCCCGAACTCGCCGATCACGTCCCGGCTGCGCTGCGTCGCCATGCTGAGGGCGACGTCACGCACCGCCGGGCCAGGGTAGAGGAAGCCCTCATCATAGGCGAAGGCCTGCATGGCGGGCTTCAGCGTCCATGCCATCAGATCCAGCACCACGGCCAGCTTTTCTGTCGGCATTCCCTTCGGCACGCACATGTAGTCGGCATCGGAAACCCAGTGGAACCCTTTCAACGTGCTGATTGCCGCCGATTTCGGCACGATGCCCAGGGCTCGCGGGTTGATGTCCCACCCGGTGGTGCTGATGATGATGTCGCGCGTCCCATCCCCCAGCTCCTTCATGGTGACACCCGTTCCGGCGGGGTAGTATTCGATGTACTTTCCCAGCTCCTTCAAATAGGCCCAGGTCTTGTCCCAGCCGGCGATCGGGTCCGCCGGGTCCTTGTCGCCCAGCAGATAGGGCAATCCCATCATGAAGGTGCGGCCGGGGCCGGAATTGTTCGGCCGCGCATACAGGAAACGGTTGGGGTTTGCCTTCGCCCAGGCCAGCAAATCCTCGGCAGACTTAGGCACGTCCTTTACCTTCTCCGGCAGATATTCCAGCAACGGGCCAGACGGGTAGTAGCAGAGCACGACGCCATATCCCTGCCCCTGCGCCTGGTTCAGCCGCCATGCCGCAGGCTCGTAGACTTTCTCCAGGTCGGGAAAGACATCCGCGTGGTCGGGCAGGATGCGTTGCCACAAATCCTGTTCGAGCCCGGCGGAAAGACCGTCACTGCCGCTCAGCACCAGGTCGATGTCTTGCCGTCCCGCCCTTTGCTGTGCCTGCAACTTGCCGGCGAGTTCCGGCGCCGGGGCTTGCGAATAGACGACACGGCCGACCAGGGTAGGATTTGCGGCCCGATAGGCCTCGAACGCCGGCTTCATCAGCGCCAGCGCACCGGCGACGTCATAGATCGTCACCGTGAACGGCGTTTTCGGAACCGGTGGCGCCGCCCTCGCCCCACCTGCGATCACCGCTGCCGCCAACCCACCCACGACGCTACGGCGACGCAACGTCACTTCATGCTTGCCCATCTCTCCGGCTCCTAAGCCCCTGCGACGGATAGACCGCGCACCCCATGTTTTTCAATCAGCCGCGCAACCAGTCCGCTCGCCTTCGCCTCCTCCACGAAGTCGCGCAGGAAGGCAGCGGCGGCCACGTTCGCCTTGGGGGTGCCGATCGCCTGCTGCACATTGGCGAATTGGCCGTCCAGAATCCGCGAGCCGGGCAGCGTCAGCACATCGGCCATCAGTCCAGGGCGCAGTCCAGCGAGCGCATCCAATTTCTGCTCGACAAACGCCGCCAGGCACTCCGCATGATTGTCGACGCGGACGATTTCGGCATGCCGGATATTGGCGATCAGCCACAAGCCGTAGGCGCTGCGTGCGCTGGTAACAATGCGGATGCCGGGCTGGTCGACCGATTCGATGGTCGTCAGGGTTGACCCGGCGGGTACCAGGTAGGTCGCCTGGATTTCGGCATAGGCGTTGGTAAAGGTGATTTTCTCGGCCCGCTCCGGCTCGGCCCCGATCAACCCGATATCCCACACGCCCGCATCGGCTGCATCCGCCAGGTCGCCAGGCTTGGCGAATGGCACATAGGTCACGGGCACGCCCAGCCGGTCTGCCACAGCACGCGCCATGTCCGGCGACACGCCGGCCGGGTCGCCCGTTTCGGTGCGGCTGGTCACCAGCAAGAAGTTGCCCATGTTGATGCCGGCGCGAAGCGTTCCGGTGGGGGCGAGTTGGGCAACGATGTCTGGCAGCATGGCCGATCCTCCTGGTGGTTATAGGTCCAGCACTGGCCCGGCCGGGACGATGCCGGTTGGGTTGATGGTGCGATGGCTCTGGTAATAATGCCGTTTGATATGGCCCATATCGACCGTGCCAGCGATGCCTGGCCAGCGATACATATCCCGAAGGTAGCGGCTCAGCTTCGGGTAGTCCGCGATACGGCGGATGTTGCACTTGAAATGGCCGACATACACCGCGTCGAACCGGATCAAGGTGGTGAAGAGCCTGATATCGGCCTCCGTCAGTGCAGGCCCGAGCAGAAAGCCGCTCCCGGACAACAGGTGCTCCAGCCAATCCAGCGTCTCGAAGAGTGGCACCACCGCCTCCTCGTAGGCAGCCTGGGTGGTGGCGAAGCCGGCTTTGTAGACGCCGTTGTTCAGCGTGTCGTAGACCCGGGCGTTGATGGCGTCGATCTCCGGCCGCAGCGCGACTGGGTAATAATCGCCAGGCAGCGCTCCCACGCCGTCGAACGCGGTGCCGAGCATGCGGATCAGCTCCGAGGATTCGTTGTTGACGATGGTCCCACGCTGCTTGTCCCACAACACCGGCACGGTCACCCGGCCGGTGTAATGCGGGTCCGCCGCGGTGTAGACCTGGTGCAACACCCTGGCGTGGTTCACTGGATCGGCCACAACCCCCGGTGCCGGCTCGAATGTCCAACCCTCCGCCAGCATGAGCCAGTTCACCACGCTGACTGGGATCGCCGCTTCCAGCCCTTTTAGCGCCCGCATGATCAGCACGCGGTGCGCCCAGGGGCAGGCAAGGCTGACATAGAGGTGGTAGCGGCCCGGTTCGGCTGGAAACTCGCCCGTGGGCGTGACCCAGTTGCGGAAGGCCGAGTCCTTGCGGACAAAGCGGCCCTTTGTCTCCGCAGTGTCATACCAAGCGTCCACCCACGCGCCATCGACCAACAAGCCCATGCGACATTCCCCTTCCGCCTCCCCTCTGTAGCTGCCGATCGCCGCGGGTGGAATGACCCGGCACCGAACTTGCACCCCGCCGCCTGACAGATGCCCCGTGCAGAAGGCTTAGCGTATGGAATTCGCCCTGTTCAATCTGATGTCGCAACACCAGGCGAATGACGATCCGGCGGCGATCCTGCGGGCGGCGGCGGTTCAGGTTTGCCTGGCCGACGAGTTGGGGTTCGATGTCGCCTGGTTTGCCGAGCACCACTTCTCCACTCACTCGGTCTGCGCCTCGCCACTGATGATGGCCGCCTACTGTGCCGGGCAAACCAAGCGCATCCGCCTGGGACCGGCGGTGGTTGTGCTGCCGCTGCACCACCCCCTGCGCGTCCTGCAGGAGATCGGGATGCTGGACGCACTGTCCGGCGGGCGCGGCGTGTTGGGCCTGGGCACGGGGCATCAACCGCACGAATTCCGCACCTATGGCGTGCCGCTGGCCGAGCGGTCCGCCATTTTGGAAGAGGGGTGGGACATCTTGGAGCAAGGCCTGACCCGCCACGAAGTCGCCTATGCGGGCAAGTATTTCACCATTGCGCCGACCCCCATCGTGGGCTTGCGGCCCGAGCGCAGCATGCCACCCATCTACCTGGCGGGGGGTGACGCGCATCTGTTGCGCCGGGCCGCCCGGTTCGGCGCAACCCCGCTGGTCAGCCAAGGCTTCAAGCAGCCGGAGGCGATGGCCCGCGCGCGCAACCTGGTCGATAGCAGCTTTGCCGAGGGCGGCGGCCGCGGCCCGGCCCCGATCGGGCTGCAGCGCTACATCTTCATCACGGACGATCCTGCGGAGGCCCGGGTCGCCGCCGAGGGCATGCTGCGGCTGGCCCGCACGTCACTGAGCCTGCGCGACGACATCCCACCCCGCGACGGCGCGCTGCTGCGATCGGTCGCCTATGAGGGTGAGCCTGATATCGATTGGCTGGTTGAGCACGCGCCGATCGGCTCGGCCGCCAAAGTGGCCGATCTCCTCGCGCACGACATCGAAACGCTGCGGCCGACCCATATGAGCCTGTATATGGGCTTCTCGACGCTGCCCCAGCGTGCGGTGATGCAGTCGATCGAGCGCGTCGGCACGCAGGTCCTGCCGCGCTTGCGGACAGCCTGACGGGGCTGATTTGACAGCCCGCCTCCTCTCGGTGCGTGACTTGACGGTCGAATTCGCGACCCGGCGTGGCGTGTTTGATGCCGTCCGCAACGTCAGCTTCGACGTGCAGGCCGGCCGCGTTTTGGGCGTGGTGGGCGAGTCCGGCAGCGGCAAGAGCGTGACCGCGATGGCGATGATGCATTTGCTGCCCGATGCCGCCCGCGTCAGGACGGGGACGATCCATTTCGCCGGGCGCGATCTGGCGGGCCTCACCGACCGGCAGATGCGCGCCATCCGCGGGCGCGAGATCGCGATGGTCTTCCAAGACCCGATGAGTTCGCTCAACCCCATCTTCACCATCGGGCACCAGCTGATGGAGCCGTTGATCCTGCAGCTCCGCCTCGGCCGGGCGGCCGCGCGCACCCGGGCGGAGGAGTTGCTCGCGCTCGTGCGCATCCCCTCGCCCGGCCAAATCATGCGCAGCTTCCCGCATGAGCTGTCGGGCGGCATGCGCCAGCGGGTGATGATTGCGATGGCGCTGAGCTGCGGCCCCAAACTGCTGATCGCCGACGAGCCGACCACGGCGCTGGACGTGACGACCCAGTCGCAAATCCTGACCTTGCTGCGGGATTTGCAGCACCGGCTGCAGATGGCGGTGGTGCTGATCACCCATGATTTGGGCGTCGTCGCCGAATTCGCGGACGACGTGCAGGTGATGTACGCCGGCCGCATCGTCGAGCGCTCCCCGGTTGCCGCCCTGTTCGACCACCCTGGCCACCCCTACACCGAGGGGCTGCTCCGCTCGATGCCGCCGCTGGAAGATGAGGACCCGGAGCGGTTGCCCGCCATCGAGGGCACGGTGGCGAGCCCGTTCAATATGCCGCCGGGTTGCAGTTTTCACCCGCGCTGTCCCTTCGCCTGGGATGCCTGCGCCAGACTGCTACCCGAATTCGCCCCGCTGGGGGATTCGCATGAGGCCGCCTGCCTGCGCCATACGGTTCCGGCATTGTGACGCTGGTCCGCGCGGATAATCTGGTCAAGCATTACCCGATCCACTCGGGCGCCTTCCGCCGGCGCGTGGTGGGCGCGGTGCGGGCGGTCGATGGCGTGTCGTTCACCATCCAGCGGGGTGAAACGCTGGCGCTGGTGGGGGAAAGCGGCTGCGGCAAATCCACCACCGGCCGCCTGCTGATGCGCCTGATCGAGCCGACAGAAGGCACCGTGCGGTTCGACGGCGCGGAAATCTCCGAATTGGACGCGCGCCAATTGCGCACGACGCGCCAGCGGATGCAGTTGATTTTCCAGGACCCCAGCACCGCCTTCAACCCACGCATGAACGTCGCGTCCTTGATTGCCGAGCCGATGCGCCTGGCCGGCAAACCGCAGGCTGCCCGCCGGGCCCGGGTGCAGGAACTATTGCCGCTGGTGGGGTTGGCGCCTGAGCACGCCACGCGCTACCCGCACGAATTCTCCGGCGGACAGCGCCAGCGCATCGGCATTGCCCGGGCATTGGCATTGCGGCCGGACTTCGTGGTGTGCGACGAACCCGTCTCGGCCCTGGACGTGTCGGTGCAGGCGCAAGTGATCAACCTGCTCACCGAGCTGCAGCGGGACTTCGGATTGACCTATCTGTTCATCTCGCATGATTTGCGCGTGGTGCGCCATGTGGCGAACCGGGTGGCGGTGATGTATCTGGGCCGCATCGTCGAACTGGCCGACAAGCCGGCGCTGTATAAAACGCCGCAGCACCCCTACACCCGCGCTTTGCTCAGCGCCGTGCCCGCGCACCGCCCGGGCCTGGCCCGCACCCGGATGGAGGCGTTGGGCGAGATCGCCAGCGCACGCAGCATTCCTGCGGGGTGCCGCTACCATACGCGCTGCCCCGCGGTGATGCCGGTCTGCCGGACGGACGAGCCGGCGCTTTCCGACCTTGGCGGCGGCCATCTCAGCGCCTGCCACCTTCACGCCACGACCCATTGAAAGGAACGCCGATGCAACGCCGCCCTCTCCTCGCCCTCGCCACCATGCTGGCCCTTGCTGGACCGGCCCTTGCCCATGCAAAGACGTTGACCGTCGGCGCGTCGGTCTTTCCGGACAGCCTGCGCTCGGGCACCAGCTCCTACGCGTCACTCAGCCTGCTGGAGCAAACCAACGACCCGCTGCTGGCACGTGACAACGCGGGCGATTTGCACCCGGCGCTGGCCACGAGTTGGGAGTTGCTGAACCCGACGACGATGCGGCTTCATCTGCGGCAGGGTGTGAAGTTTAGCGACGGTGCCGATTTCACGGCCGATGACGTGGTGTTCACCATCAACCGCGTGATCAACCCGGCAACGGCCTACGCCATGCTGTCGCGCATCGGACTGGTGGAAAGCGTGGCGGCGGTGGACCCCTACACCGTCGACATCAAGACCAAGGCGGCCTTCCCGACTCTGCTTCGCGGCCTGTCCGACATCATCATCGAGGCCAGGCATTATTATGACAAAGTTGGGCCGGATGGCGTGTCCGCGCATCCGATGGGGACTGGCCCTTTCATCTTTAAGGAATGGGTGCCCGGTGACCACTACACGCTGACTGCGAACAAGGCGTATTGGGGCGGTGCGCCGAAGATCGACGACCTGATCATCCGCACCATCCCCGATGGGTCCACCCGCGTTGCATCCCTGGTCGCGGGCGAGAGCCAGATCATCGAGGAGGTCCCGATCGACCTGATCGACCAGGTGAACGAGTCCGGCACCGCCAAAGTGGCCGAAATCAGCACCACCGTCGGCCTGGTGCTCACCTTTGATCCGACGATCAAGCCGTTCGACAATCCGAAAGTCCGCGAAGCTTTCGATTACGCGATCGACAAGCCGCTCATCCTCAAGCAAATCCTGAAGGGCCAGGGAGAAATCCTACAGGGGCAGGTGCTGACCAAGGGCGCGCTGGGTTGGAACCCGGATTTGAAGGCCCGTCCGTTCGATCCGGTGCTCGCCAAGAAGATGCTGCAGGACGCTGGTTACGACTTCAACACCCCCGTCGCGATCAGCACGCAAAATGGCAAATACGTCTCCGATACAGACATCTGCAACGCCGTGGCCGGGATGCTGAACCAGATCGGCGTCAAGGCGACGGTGAATGTCGTCGAGGGCGGCGTGTTCCAGCAAATGTCGACCGCGCAGAAGATGGGCGCGCTCTACATGATCGGCTGGTATAGCGTCGGCGATGCGGATTTCGCGTCGGTTTGGTATACCAAGAGCGGCTACCGCACGAAATGGGTCGACCCGGAATACGAATCCCTCTTCGTCGCGGCACGGTCGACCAATGATGTGGCGGAACGGGTGAAGGATTACCACCGGATGATGGAAATCCTGTATCAGCAGAACCCGTCCGTCTTCTTGTTCGGCCTGCCGAGCCTGTATGGCGTGGGCGACACCGTCACGGGGTTCGGCGCCGCGGCCGACAAGCTGCTCCGGCTGACGCAAGTCGACCTGAAGTGAATTGATGGCTGGCTACGTCCTCCGCCGGTTTGCCTTTCTGCCGCTGACGCTGCTGCTGGTGGCTTTCGCCACCTTCATCGTGCTGCGGCTGACGGGCAACCCGGTGGACATCTTCCTGGACATCAACCGCACCCCGGAACAGGTGCAGGCGCTGACGTTGCGCCTGCATCTGGACCAGCCATTGCCGATCCAATTCCTGATCTTCCTGCGTGACCTGCTGCATGGTGATTTCGGCGAATCGCTCCAATTCAGCGGCCCGGCGATTGTGGTCGTTTGGCAACGCATGGGCCCGACGTTGGAATTGGCCGCTGCGGGGTTGAGCCTGGCTATTGTCTTGGGCGTGCTGGGTGGCATCGCCTGTGCCGTCTGTCGGGACGGGTTGGTGGACGCGGTGATCTCTTCCGTCGCCGTCGCCGGACAGTCCATGCCATCGTTTTGGCTGGGCATCTTGCTGATCGAGTTCTTCGCGCTCCAGCTCCATTGGCTGCCGACCTCCGGCTACGGCGATTTGCGCCACCTCATCCTGCCCGCGGTGACGCTGGGGGCGATTATCCTGCCGAACTTCGTGCTGATCACCCGCACCGCCATCATCGAGCTTATGGGCGAGCAATTCGTGGTCACCGGCCGGTCGAAAGGCATGTCCCGCGCGCGGGTGCTGGTGCTGCATATCCTGCCCAACGCGGCGAACCCGGTGCTGAGCTTCCTCGGGATTCAGATCGGCACGCTGATGGCCGGGTCCATCATCACGGAGACCATCTATGCCTGGCCCGGCGTTGGGCGGTTGCTGATCAACAGCATCTCGCATCGTGACGTTCCCGTGGTGGAGGCATCGGTGTTCTGCATCGCCACCATCATCGCGCTCAGCAATCTGGTGGTGGATGTGCTGCAAATGCTGATCGATCCGCGGATTCACAGGAGTTGAGGCGGCAGCGTCTGTTTGGCCGGCGGTTCAAGATCATCTTCGGCGGCGGCATCGTCGTACTGGCGGTGCTGGGAGCGCTGTTCGCGCCGGTGATCGCGCCGTGGGACCCGTATCAGCAGGATTTGCTGGCGCGGTTGAAGCCCGGCTTCTGGTCTGCGCACGGCGCTGCGGGGCATTTTCTCGGGACGGATAATTACGGGCGGGATTTGCTCTCCCGGCTGATTTATGGCGCCCGGCTATCGATCCTCGTCGGTGTGAGTTCCATGCTGTTCTCGGCGCTGATCGGCACGGTCGCGGGGGTGATCGCCGGGTTGCGCGGTGGGATGACCGAGCAGGCGATCATGCGGTTTGCGGATGCGCAGATGGCATTTCCGGACATCCTGCTGGCCATCATGATGGTGGCGGCGCTGGGCGGCAACGCACTGAACCTGATCCTGGTGCTGGGGATTTCGCGGTGGATGATCTATGCGCGGGTGGTGTTCGGCCTGACCCGGTCGCTACGGCAACGCCCTTTCGTGGAGGCGGCGACATTGTACGGTGGGGGCGATTTCTACATCATGTGGCAGCATATCCTGCCGCAGGTGATGCCCGTGCTGACCGTCGTCGCCACGCTGCAGGTGGCGCAGATGATCCTGCAGGAGACGGCACTATCGTTCCTGGGCCTGGGGCTGCCCCCGCCCGCGGCCACTTGGGGGAACATACTGGCGGAGGGGAATACCAGGTTGTTCATCGCCCCGTGGATCGCCAACTCGGCCGGATTGGCGATCATCCTGCTCGTATGGGGCGTCAACATGCTGGGGAATGGATTACGGGAGCAATACGATCCACACGGCTTGGGACGGTAACTGGGTGAGTCCGACAGTAGGGTTGGCTTCAGCCCATAGGCGCTAAAATTCCATCAGATTGTCCTTGAAGTTCTTATACGTGTAATGAGTCCGCGTCAGCCCGCGGCGCTGCAATTCGGGCACCAGCCCATCGCAGACTTCCATGATGTAACGCCGGTCGAAATAGGTGTTGAAGAACAGGAAGCCATCGCCACCCACCTCCTCCATGATCTCCTGCATCATGCCGGCCACGTGGTCGATCGTGCCTGTAAAGTCGATCCCCGCCTTGGTGTTCTGGCTCATCGCCACCTGGCGCGGCGTCTTCCCAACCCATTTCTTCGCCGAGGATTGATGGCCGTTGGTCTCCAACTCCGGCAATGGCTCGTCCAAATCGTATTTGCCGAAATCGATGTTGGTCAGCCGCGACATCGAGGATAGCGCCATGTCGAGATGCTGGCTCGCATCCTCCAGCGCCATCCGCCGCCGGTCCCGGGCAGCCTCCATGGTGGTGTCAACCAGCGGGTAGGCCAGGAACAACACCTTGATGCGGTCCGGATCGCGCCCGGCCAGCACCGCCCGGCGGCGCACATCCTCCCGGTACCGCTTCATCTCCGCAACGCTGCCCGCATCCGTGATGATCGTGTCGGCCCAGCGGGCCGCAAACTCCTGCCCCCTTGGCGAGCCGCCTGCCTGGCAGATCGGCGGGCGGCCCTGCGGCGAACGGGGTGCATTCAGCGGGCCGCGGCACTTGAAGTAGCGGCCCTCGTGGTTGACCGCATGCACCTTGCTGCCATCCGCAAACATGGGCGCAGTGGGGTCGAGCACGACCGCATCGGGCTCCCACGCATCCCATAACTTCGTCCACCAAATCGGCGAATTCGTCGGCCCGGTCATAGCGTTCGTCATGCGGGTACTGCGCGTCATGCCCGTAATTCTGCGCCGCGCCGTCATTGCTGCTGGTCACGCAATTCCAGCCGACGCGGCCCTGCGTCACGTGATCCAGCGTGTTGACCAGCCGCGCCAGCAGGAAGGGGGGATATTCGGAGGTCGACAGCGTCGGCACCAGGCCGAGATGCTGCGTGGCCTGCGCCAGATACGGCACCAGCACCGCCGGGTCCAATTTCGGCGTGCTCGCGGCGTATTTCAGGTAGGTGTCGTGCGAGCCCTTATAGGAGTACGGCACCATCGAGGAATCCTCGATGATCATGTAGTCGAAGCAGGCGCGGTCCATCCCTCGTGCCAAATCCAGGAACAAATCGGGCATCATCCAGCGGTCGAGGTCGCTGCCGGGCCAAGTGCCGCGCCAGGTCTTCGGCCCAAAGCCCTGGGACAGGAACCAGGACAGATGGAAATGCGGTTTTGCCATCGCCTCACCCGCGCCGCACGTTGGTGAACAGGATCAGCCCGCTCAGCATGTTGGTGAGGTTCGATTTATATGCGGTCGGCTGGTCGTAGGAGCCGAGCGGCAGGAACGGCACGTCCTCCCACGCCTGCAACTGGATATCGCGCGCCAGCGAAACCTGCTGCGCCTTGTCACCCGACGACAGCCATTGGTCACGCAGCGCCTCCAGCTTGGGCGCAGTGGGCCAGCCGTTATAGGCATGGTCGCCATTGCCGCGCAGCAATTGGTTGTTGGCGGGCGTGCCGGAGTCGATGCCGCCCGTGAATGAAGCGAACATGCTCCACCCGCCTTTGTCCAAGGGCTGCCGGCTGACGGAGCGCTGCACCACCGTGCCCCAATCGGTCGATACCTCGTCCACGTTCATGCCGAGCCGGCGCAGCATGTCGGCCCCGACCTCGGCGATGGCGTTGATCCGCGGCACGTCGTTGACGGCCAGGTAAACCACCCGCTCGCCTTTATAGCCCGCCGCCTCCAACTCCCGCTTGATGGCGGCCAAATCGCGGGGGCCGGTAAACATCTGCGTCCCGGCGTCCGTCGCCATGTCCGAATGGCCGCCGAACACGCCGCATTTGTCGCTGAAGATGCCGTCCGTGCCGACGACGGCCTGCATGAACTCGGTCTGGTTGACGGCCTTCAGCACCGCACGCCGGATCGCGGGGTTGTCGAAGGGCGCAAACAATTGGTTGAACCGCAGGAAGCCGACCAGCCCCTTCGTCTCCGCCACCTCGACCTTGATGCCCGGCGTCCGGCGTAGGCCAGGCACAAGATCCATCAGCGGCTGCTCGACCCAGTCGACCTCGCCGGCCCGAAGCGCCGAGATCTGCGTCGCCGGGTCCGGGGTGGTGAGCCATTCCACGCGGTCGAAATAGGCAAGTCGGGGGCCGGCGCAGAAACTGGGGGTGCCCTGGGTGCGCGGCGCGTAGCGGTCGAACTTCGCGTACACGTTACGCGAACCGGCCACGCGCTCGTTGGTGACATACCGGAACGGGCCGCTACCGATGATCTCGGTCAGCCGCGTGGTGGCCGGGGTTCGGGCCAGCCGCTCCGGCATGATCGCGGCCATGGTGTTGGTGGGGTGGGCCAAGGCGGCGGGCAGCAGGTCGAACCGCCGCTTCAGCCGGAACTTGATCGTCTTGTCGTCAGGTGCGGTGATCTCGTCCGTCGCCGCGATGAGGGCCTGCCCGAAGGCATCCAGTGTGCCCCAGCGCTGAATGCTTGCCACGGCATCGCGGCCAAGCACGGGGGTGCCATCATGGAACACCAGCCCGTCGCGCAGGGTCAGCGTCCAGCTCTTGCCGTCCTCGTCCACGCTGTGCCCGGCCAGCATCTGGTATTGCGGCGTCCCGGCCTCGTCCAGCGAGAACAGGGTGTCGTAGACCATCATCACGTGGTTGCGGGTGACGAAGGCACTGACCGCCGGGTCCAGCAGGGCGAGATCGGCATAGGGGATGAATTTGAGCGTGGTGGCAGTTTGGGCCCTGGCGATGGCGGGCAGCGCGAGCAGCGCGGCCCCACCCTGGAGCAATCGGCGTCGATCCATGGCATGTCTCCACATCTGTGGCCGGGTGCAGCAAGCCGCGTGCCAGCTCAGGCGAAATGGCAGGCTGCCTGCTGGTGCTCCCCGGCCGGGCGCAACTCTGGCCGCTCCGCCCAGCAGCGCGGTGCGGCGCGGGCGCAGCGTGGGGCATAGGGGCAGCCAATGCCGGGGGGCGGGCTGGCCGCCTCGCTGAAGGCCACGCTGCGGGGGGCGCCATGGCGGGGGATGGCCGCAATCATGGCAGCCGTATAGGGGTGGCGAGGTGAATCAAAGACGGCCTGGACCGGCCCTTGCTCGACCACCCGGCCCAGATACATGACCGCGACCCGTCCGGCGATGCAGCGCACCACGCCCAAATCGTGGCTGATGAAGAGATAGGCCAGGCCAAACCGCTCCTGCAGGTCCATCATGAGGTTCAGCACTTGCGCCTGCACCGAAACGTCCAGGGCGGAGACGGGCTCGTCCGCCACGATCAGCGCCGGGTGGGTCACCAGCGCACGCGCGATGGCAATGCGCTGACGCTGTCCGCCCGAGAATTCGTGCGGATATTTGCCGGCGGCTGCCGCGGGCAACCCCACCGCGTCCAGCACCGCTGCCACTCGCGCCTGGCGGTCCACGGCACCGCTTCGTTCCAGGGCCGCAATCGGCTCCGCAACGATGCGGCCCACCTTCTGCCGTGGGTCGAGCGAGCCGTAAGGGTCCTGGAACACGGCCTGCACGCCGCGCCGGGCCGCACGCAGGGCGCGGGGGGTGAGGGCGAACAAATCCTGCCCGCCCAAAACGATCTGTCCCGCCTGCGGCTTCTCGAGCGCCAGCACCGTCCGTGCCAAGGTGGATTTGCCACAGCCGGATTCGCCGACCACGCCCAGCGTCTCACCCGCATCGAGCTGCAGGTCGATCCCGTGCAGCACCCGCAGGCGGCGGACCGGTTGGAACAGGCTGGCACGTGGCAGGGCATATTCGCGCACCAACCCGGTGATGCTCAGCAGTGCCGTCATGGGGCGGCCATCGGATGCAGGCAGGCCACGGCGTGCAACGGCTCTCCCACCGGGCGGAGCGCTGGCGGGGCGGGTAGGCAATCCGCGGCACAATGGGGGCACCTTGCGGCAAACAGGCAGCCGGGCGGCCGATCCAGCGGGTCGGGCACCAGGCCGGGAATGGCCGGCAGGCGGGCGCGGCCGGTCCCGGCCGGCACGGGCATCATGCGGGGCGAGGCGGCGAACAGCCCATGCGTGTAGGGATGCGCCCGCCGGCGGAATACCGTCTCCGTCGGACCCGCCTCGGCCACCCTGCCGGCGTACATCACCAAGGTGCGGTCGCAGCTTTGTCCCACCACGCCTAGATCATGCGTGATCAGCAGCATCGCCATCTGCCGCTCGGCGGCCAGGTCGCGCAGCAAATCCAGGATTTGCGCCTGGATCGTCACGTCCAGGGCGGTGGTCGGCTCATCGGCGATCAGGAGGTCGGGGCCGCAAGCCAGCGCCGAGGCGATCATCACGCGCTGCCGTTGGCCGCCCGAAAGCTGGTGCGGATAGAGCGAGGCCGGGAAGCGCGGGGCCGGCAGCCCTACCCGGTCGAGAATGCGCCGGGCCTGTGCCTCCGCCTCGGCCCGGCTGGCGCCCAGGTGTAGGCGCACGGCCTCGGCCACCTGGGCACCGATCGGGCGCACCGGGTTCAGCGCCGTCATCGGTTCCTGGAACACCATCGCCACCCGGCGGCCGCGCACCCGGCACAGCCCCGGCTCGTCGAGCGCCAGCAGATCCACCCCGTCCAGCAGGATTTGCCCGGTGGCGCGGCCACGGTCCGGCAGCAATCCCATCACCGCCAACGCCGTCATCGACTTGCCGCAGCCGGATTCGCCCACCAGGCCCACCGTCTCGCGCCGGGCCAGGGAGAACGAGATGTCGCTCAGGATCGGCGCGGTACCCAAATGCACCGAGAGGCCCCTGACTTCGAGCAGCGCCACGCCTAAAGCGCTCCGTCGAAAAGCGTTGTAGGGTAGGGTGCCCTTCGCACCCCGCCGCCCCGCCGCAAGAAGGTGGGGTGAAGGCACCCCACCCTACCGCGCCCGCCGCACGCGTGGGTCCAACACGTCGCGCAACCCGTCCCCCAGCAGGTTGAGTCCGAGCACGGAGACCGTGATGGCCAGCCCCGGGAACACCGCCAACATCGGCTGACGGTAGATGTAGGTCTGGGCGTCGTTCAGCATGCGGCCCCAGCTTGGGCTGGGTGGCTGCGTGCCTAGGCCGACATAGGACAGCCCGGCCTCGGCCACGATCGCGAGGGCGAATTGGATCGTCACCTGCACGATCAACACCGCGGCGATATTGGGCAGCACGTGGTCCAACACGATCGTAAATTCGCGCCGGCCAGCCGTGCGGGCGGCGCGCACGAAATCGCGCTGCAACACTGGCAGCGCCGCCCCCCGCGTCAGCCGTGCGAAGACGGGGACGTTGAAGATGCCGATCGCCAGCATCGCATTGAACGCACCCGGCCCGGCCAATGCCGTGATCATCAGCGCGGTCAGCAGGGATGGGAAGGCAAAGGCGAGGTCGGACCCGCGCATCAGCAGCGCCCCCACCCAGCCGCCGCGTGACGCCGCCAGAGCACCCAGGGGGATCCCGACCCCAGCGCCCAACACCACCGCGACCACGGCCACCAGCAGGGAGTTGCGCGCGCCGCCCATGATCATCGACAGCACGTCGCGCCCGAACGGGTCGGTCCCCAGCCAATGCCCCGCCGAGGGTGCGGCGAGTTTGTGCAGGATGTCGATCGCAGTGGGGGGATAGGGCGTCCACACCATGGAGAGCGATGCCATCCCCACCAGCAGCACGCTGACCACCAAGCCCAGCAGCAGGCTGCGGTTCCTCATCATGTCCGCAGCCGGGGGTCGAGCGCGGCATAGGCGAGATCGACCAGGAAATTCACCAGGATGACCGCACCCGCCAGCAACACGACCAAATCCTGCACCACGATCAGGTCCCGTTGGGCGATTGCCTGGAACACGAGCCGCCCCAGCCCAGGCAGGGAGAAGACGTTCTCGATGATGATCGTTCCGGCCAGCAGGAAGGAGAATTGCAGCCCCATGATGGTCACCACGGGGATCAGCGCGTTCGGAACCGCATGCCGCCACAAGGCAGCGCGGCGGCTGAGCCCCCGGGCGCGCGCGGTGCGCAGGAAATCCTCCTGCAACGTCTCCAGCACGCTGGACCGCGTCACGCGCGCCAGGATGGCCGCCTGCGGCAGGGCCAGCGCCAAGGCAGGCAACAGCAGGGAGCGTATGGCCGGCCAGGCCCCGTTCTCCCACCCGGCGAACCCGCTCGCCGGCAACCAGGGCAGATGCACGGCGAAAAGCAGGATCAGCAACAGCCCCAGCCAGAAATTCGGCAGCGCCACCCCCACCTGCGCCACCCCCATGACGGCGGTATCCGCCACCTGGCCGCGGCGGGAGGCCGCGAAGACTCCCAGGGGAATGGCGATGGCGGTGGAAATCACGATCGCCATCAGTGCCAGTGGCAGGCTGACCAGCACGCGGGCGCGGATCAGCTCCGACACCGGCACGCTGTAGGTGTAGCTCACCCCGAAATCGCCGATCGCCAGATGCCCGATCCAGTCGAAATAGCGCCACCAGACGGGCTGATCCAGCCCCAATTGGTGCTGCAATGCCGCCAGTGTGTCCGGCTGTGCATTGACACCCAGGATCAGCGACGCCGGGTCACCGGGCAGCACCTGCATGACCACGAAGACAACCAGCGAGGCGGCGAGCATGGTCAGCAGCAGGGTGACCACCCGGCCCGCAAGGGCGGCCAAGCGCTCAGTCCGGCCAGGACACTCCGGCGACCGGGTTCACCGGCATCGGGTCGTTCTTCCACATGCCCTTCAGCTTGGCGTTCCACACGCCGATCTTGGCCGGCGTGTAGAGGAAGACGACCGGCTCGTCCGCCGATAGCTTGCGTTGCATGGCTTCAGCCAGCTTGACCTGGTCCGCCTCGTTCAGGGCCATGGCGTATTGCTGGTAGAGCGCCTTGAACCCGGGATTGTTGTAGTTGAAGTAGTATTTGTCGCGGGCGAAGATTTCGATGTCGCGGGCCTCCGTGTGCGCAATGATCGTGGCGTCGAACTGGGATTGCTTGAACACCTGGTCCAGCCACTGCGCCCACTCGATCGGCACCAGCTTCACGGCCAACCCCACCTGCTGCAGCATGGCGGCGATGACCTCCCCGCCACGCCGTGCATAAGCGGGCGGGGGCATCGTGAGGGTGAAACTGGTGCCCGGCGCCACTCCAGCGGCGGCGAGCAATTCCTTCGCCTTGGCGGGGTCGTAAGCATAGGCGCTGGACAAATCGACATAACCCGGATCGTTCGGCGTGTAATGCGACCCGATGGGCATGCCCATGCCAGAGGCCACCGCATCAACCAACGCCTTGCGATCGATCGCGTAGGCAAGGGCTTGCCTGACCCGAACATCGTCGAACGGCTTGCGCGCGTCGTTCAGCGACATGATGACCTTGCCTTCGGTGGTCCCGATCGCCACGGTAAACCGCCCGTCGGCCTTCAACTGGTCGATCACTTCCGGTGCCGGAAAGTTCGGGTAGGCATCCAAATCACCAGCCATCAACGCAGCCGCGGCGGCGGATGGGTCCCCCATGACCTTGAAGGTAACCGCCGTCAGCGCCGGCGCCGGGCCCCAGTAGGCCGGGTTGCGCACCAGCTCGACCCGGTCGCCCTTCACCCATTGCTTGAATTTGAACGGTCCGGTGCCGACCGGGTTGGTCTTATTCCCGGCGACGCTGTCCGGCGCCAGGATCACGGCATCGCCCCAGGCCATGTTGTACAAAAAGCTGGCGGTCACCCGCTTCAGCGTGACCACGGCATTCTGCGGGTCCGGGCATTCGGTCTTGGCGATCGGTTCGAACAGCGCCTTCTGGGCATTGACGCTGTCAGGCGCTACGGCGCGGTCATAGGAGAATTTTACGTCCGAACAGTCGAACGCGGTGCCGTCGTGGAACGCCACCTTGGAGCGCAGCTTGAAATGGTAGCTCAGCCCGTCCGGCGAGATCGTCCAGGATTCGGCGAGCGCGGGCAGGACTTCCCCAGACTCACCAATGCGGGTCAGGCCTTCGAACACGTTGCCGTAGGTGACTTCGCGGATCGCCGATGCGGCACCAGACGTTGGGTCCAGGTTGGGCGGCTCCAATGGCAGGCCGAGCGTCAATGTCGTCTTGGCCGCCTGGGCTGCACCCGATGTGGCCAGGATGGCAGCAGCAATCAGGCAGGTTGCGCGGGTGGTCTTCATTCGTCCCCCAGGAGTGCCGGCGTTCCAAACTCCTGCCCTGGTATAGCGATTTCGTCGCGCCTTCAAATCGCGGGGGGTGCGTCGCGGTCATGCACGCACTCCCCGGCGACGTAGGTCGCGCGGATCACGCGGTCGTCGCCCAGGGTCATCAGCACGAACAGCAGCTCCTCCAGGCTAGCGCAGCGGCGGGTACGAAAGTCCAGCAACGGCGTGGCCTTCGCGTCCAGCACGCAAAAATCCGCATCGTAGCCCGGCGCGAGGCGGCCGATCCGGCCGTCCAGATAGAGCGACCGCGCGCCCCCCAGCGTGGCCAGCCAGAACGCCTGCACGGCCCCCAGCCGGCTGCCACGCAGCGCCGCCACCTTATAGGCTTCGCCTAAGGTCCGCAGTTGCGAAAGGCTGGTGCCCGCGCCCACATCGGTGCCGAGCCCCACCCGCACCGGGCGCCGCTTGTCCATCGCGTCGTCCAGCCGGAACAGACCGCTGCCCAGGAACAGATTGGAGGTCGGGCAATGGGCCAGCGCCGCCCCGGACGCGTGGCAGGTGCAGAAATCCCCCTCGTGCAGATGCAACCCATGCCCGAACACGCTACGCGGCCCCACCAGCCCGGCACGGGCATAGATTTCGAGGTAGGAGGTGCTGCCGGGAAACAGCTCCCGCACCCAGTCGATCTCGGCAGGATTCTCACAAAGGTGGGTTTGCAGATACAGCCCCTCATGCAAGCGGAGCAAGGTGCCGCAGGCGTCGAGTTGGGCGTCCGTGCTGGTGGGGGCAAAACGGGGCGTCACGCAATAGCGCAGCCGGCCACGCCCGTGCCAGCGGCGAATCAACGCGTTGCTCTCGTCGAAGCCGCGCTGCGCCGTGTCCAGCAGCGCGGCGGGCGCGTTGCGGTCCATCATGACTTTGCCCGCAATCATCAGCGCGCCGGCCTGCTCCGCGGCGGCGAAGAACGCGTCGACCGAGGCCGGGTGCACCGTGCAGTACACCGATGCCGTGGTGGTTCCGTTGCGGAACAATTCCTGCAGGAAAAATCCAGCGACCGCCTGCGCATGGTCCGGATCGGCAAAGCGCTGTTCGGCCGGGAAGGTGTAGCGGGTCAGCCACTCCAGCAATTGTTCGCCAAACGCCCCGATCATCTCCAGTTGGGGATAATGCACGTGGGTGTCGACGAAGCCCGGGCAGAGGATGCCGCCCTCGTACTGGGTGACCGTTGCGTCCGGGGGCACCAAGGCCGG
Organism: Acetobacteraceae bacterium; assembly: GCA_965199005.1. GTDB lineage: Bacteria > Pseudomonadota > Alphaproteobacteria > Acetobacterales > Acetobacteraceae > LMUY01. Next base: position 136,912 of record CBDAQK010000001.1, read on the forward strand.
GTCGTACGGCCCGAAGACGGTGATTCGGCCGCTTTTGGTGACCAGCAGGGCATCGGCGTGGTAGTCCAGGCACTCGGCCGCCGGCTGCTCGAACGGGTTCCCCCGCAGGCTCAACCCGGCGGCACGGAAGGCTTGGATCACTTACCCCGCCGAACCGGTATAAAAGAACTTGAACAGGAAAACCGCGGCGATCACCCAGGTGATGGGTTTCACATCGCCTACGCGGCCGGTGAACAGCTTCAGCGCCGCGTAGGCAATGAAGCCGAACGACACGCCATTGGCGATCGAGTAGGTGAATGGCATCAGCAGCGCCGTAACGCAGGCCGGGATCACCTCCGTCACGTCGTCCCAGTCCAGATGCGTCAATTCCCGCAGCATCAGGCAGGCGACGTAGAATAAAGCGGGCGCTGTCGCATAGGCGGGCACGGTGCCAGCCAGCGGGGCGATGAACAGGCAGGCGAGGAACAGCACCCCCACGGTGATCGCCGTCAGCCCGGTCCGGCCGCCTTCCTCTACCCCGGCGACGCTCTCCAGATAGGCCGTGCTGGAGGAGGTGCCGAGCAGCGAGCCGATGAAGATCGACGAACTATCGGCCATCAGCGCCCGGTTCAACCCATCGGTCTGCCCCGGCTTCAGCAGCCCGGCACGATGGGCGACGCCCAGCATGGTGCCTGTCGCATCGAACAACTCCACCAGGAAGAACACCAGCACGACGTTCAGGATGCCGGCGGACAGCGCCCCGCTGATATCCAGGTGGAACAGCGTCGGGGCGATGGAGGGCGGCAGGGAAAACACGCCGCCGAATGTGTTGCCGGCGAAGAAGAAGCTGAGAAGGGTGACACCCAGAATGGAGATCAGCAACGCGCCCTTCACCTTGCGCACGGACAAGGTGGCCACCGCGACGAAGCCGATGATGGCGAGCACGGTCCCGGGCTGATGCAGGTCACCGAGCGTGATGTAGGTCGCCGGGTTGGCGGCAATGATGCCGGCGTTCTTCAGCGCGATGATGGCCAAGAAGAGTCCGATCCCGACGGTGATGGCGATGCGCAGGGATTGTGGGATGCCCTCGATGATCCAGCTGCGGATTTTGAAGATGCTGACCAGCAGGAACAGGACGCCCGAGATGAACACCGCCCCGAGTGCCGACTGCCAACTGAAATGCATGCCCAGCACCACGACATAGGCGAAATAGGCGTTCAGCCCCATGCCCGGCGCCAAGGCGATGGGAAAATTGGCGTACAACCCCATCACGCCGCTCCCGATCGCCGCCACCAGGCAAGTGGCGACAAACACCGCCCCTCTCGGCATGCCGGCATCGCCCAGGATGCTCGGGTTGATGAAGATGATGTAGGCCATGGTGAGGAAGGTGGTCAGCCCGGCCAGCACTTCCGTCCGGACGGTGGTTCCGTTTGCTCGCAACGCGAACAGGTTTTCGAGCATATCCCGGATCTCTACTTTATCTGGTGACGGTACATTCGATCTGCCCATGCGGCTCGTCGGTGGCGGTGAAGACCTGGTTGGCGTTGTCCAGCCCGAAATGGTCCAGTTTCACGGGGATGTAGTGTTTGTTCGGGCAGGCCATCGAGATGTCGGAGATCTCCGGCACAGCCTCCAGCGCGGCGCTGCCCATTTGGAACAGGCTGTGCTGCACGCTGGGGCTGTATTCGGCCGCAAAGGTCTTCATCATCGCGTCCAGCACCGCCTGGTTGGCGTCTGGGTAGCTCGCTGGCACGCCGGACCAGGCCCAGGACGCCTTCATGGCCGTCGCCATGAGCCGGTCGGTGGTTTCGGGCAAGGTGGTCACCTCGTCCATGACGTAGCCGGCCCAACCGGACTGGGTGGATTTGAGGAAGGTGAAGCCATCGATGCCCGAACGCGTCGTTGCCGCCTCGCCCCGGGCGGCATGGTGGGTGACGAAGGCGGTGCCATTGGCTTCCAGCAGAAAAGCGTGGTCGTGCGTGCCGTCGAGCCGGCGCCAGCGCGTCTCGTGCGCGGTGACGTTGACGGCTGCGACCTGGTCGTAACGGGACAAGAACCGCTCGGCCAGCGCGGCCACGAACGGCTCGGTCTCGGCGGCGGTCAGCTCGTGCGCCATGATGTTGACGATGTTCTTGATCGTATCCGTCGCCACCACCGCGCTGTTGTCGCTGGAGGTGAAGGAGGCATCGAAGCCGCCCTCCAGCATGACCCGCACTGTCAATTCGCGCACCGACTGGCGCGGCCGCGAGCGGTCCACCCGCATGATGCGGACCGCGCCCTTGCCGTAGGTACTCGCACTGAGACGCATGTTGTTCCCCTTATGCTTCGTAACCGAGAGGCAAAAATTGTGCCGGCGTGCAAGTTCCCCCGGTGGGCTTGCCAACCGATCCTTCAAACCCGAAGGATACGGCATGTATCCCCCGTTGCCCCTGAATGCAGCCGAGCAGGCGCTCGTCGCGACAGCGGCTGACTTCACCCGCCGGGTGATCGCGCCTGCGGCCGACGCGTGGGACAAGGCGGGCGCGGCGCTTCCCCGTGCCGTCGCCGCCGAATGGGCCGCGCTGGGCCTGAACAGCCTGCAGGTGACCCAGGCCCGCGGCGGCAGCGGCGCCAGCTACTATACCAAGATCGCCGTGGCCGAGGCCATGGCGCGGGTCTGCTTGGCCAGTGCCTTCGCGCTCAACAACATCCAGGGCTCCGTCACGCGGCTGGAACGGGAAGGCTCTGTGGACCAGATTGCCCGCTACCTCCCTGGGCTGATGTCGGGGGCGGTGATTTGTGCCCCCTCCTTGACGGAAGCCGCCGCCGGTAGCGATTTCGCCGCCATTGCCACAAGCGCCACCAAAATCCCCGGGGGCTGGCAACTGGACGGGGACAAGGCGTGGATCACCAACGGCGCCATCGCCGATTTGCTGGTGATGTACGCGCAGACCGAGCCCGGCAGCGGTGCCGCCGGCATCGCCAGCTTCCTCGTGGACCTGCACGCTCCCGGCGTCGAGCGGCTGCCCCCCGACGCCGTCATTGGCGGGTCGGCCTTCGGGAGCGCCGGGATCCGTCTGAGCGCGGTGCGGGTGCCGGACCGCGACCTGTTCGCACCGCCGGGTCAGGCATTCAAGCGGGGGATGCGGGGGATCACCGGCGCGCGCACCCATGTTGCAGCCATGGTCTGCGCTACGGTGGAGACGGCGCTGCGCACCGCGGTGGACTATGCAGCCCGCCGCCACGCCTTCGGGCGGCCATTGCTGAAGCACCAGGGCCTGCGCTGGCAATTGGCCGATGTGGCGACGGAGCTGGAGGCGGCCCGGCTGCTCGCCTACCGCGCCGTCGACATTGTCGCTGCGAACGGCGATGCCCAGATCGAGGCCGCCTTCGCCAAGAAATTCGCCGCCGAGATGGCCACACGCAGTATTGCCGCCTGCATGCAGGCCATGGGGGCCGAGGGGTTGCGGCCGGAGCACGCGCTGGGCCGTCACCTGGTGGCTGCCAGGATTGCCGCCTATGTCGACGGCACGACGGAGATGCAGACCGAACGGATTGGCGCCGTTTTAATGTCGCGGTATGGCACCCCTGCATGACCCAGCGCGTGTTGGAGCACGGCACCAACGATGGCCCGCGCCTAGGCCTGCTGGCGCTGATGAAGGCGCCCGTTTCTTTACAGGAGAGTTTAGCATGGAGCGGCGATCCCTTCTGACGATGGCAGCGGCGGCGTTGGCTGCGCCGAACCTGGCGCGGGCGCAGGGCAGCCGGGTGCTGAAGTTCATCCCGCAATCCGACGTGACCGTGCTCGACCCGATTTGGACCTCGGTCTACGTCACGCGCAACCATGGCTATCTCGTGTTCGACACGCTGTTCGGGCAGGACGAGTCGTTTCACGTGCAACCGCAAATGGTGGGCGGCTCGGCAACGGAGCAAGACGGCAAGCTCTGGCGCCTGACGCTGCGCGACGGCTTGCTGTTCCATGATGGCACCCCCGTCCTGGCACGGGATTGCGTGGCGAGCATCCGGCGTTGGGGCAAGCGGGATGCGTTCGGCCAGACCCTGATGGGCCTGACGGACGAGCTCTCCGCCGCCGACGACAAGACCATCGTGTTCCGGCTGAAAGCGCCCTTCCCGCTGCTGCCCGAGGCGCTGGGAAAGGTCGGCTTCAACATGCTGCCCATCATGCCGGAGCGGCTGGCCAATACGGACCCCTTCAAGCAGGTCACGGAGATGGTGGGCAGTGGCCCATTCCGTTTTGTGGCCGACGAGCGTGTGGTCGGTGCCCGCGCCGTGTATGCGCGGTTCGATCAATATGTTCCCAGGCCGGATGGGGTCACCGCCTGCACCGCCGGGCCGAAGATCGCCTATTTCGACCGGGTGGAGTGGAACGTCATTCCTGACGTCGCTACCGCGGCCGCGGCGATGCAGAGCGGGGAGGCGGATTGGTGGGAGCAGCCCTCTTTCGACCTGATGCCGACGATGAAGGCGGACGCCAAGCTCGACAGCACCATTGTCGAGATCACTGGCAATATCGGCATCATGCGGTTCAACCAGCTCTTCCCGCCCTTCGACAACCCGGCGATCCGCCGCGCTTTGTTGCCCGCCTTGAACCAGGCTGATTTCATGCAGGCCATTGCCGGCGACACGCCTGGCGTCTGGCGGTCCGATGTGGGGTTCTTTGGGCCGGGGATGGCGATGGCCAGCGATGCCGGCATCAGCCAGATCACGGGGCCGCGTGATTTCAGCCGCGCCCAGCAGGAGGTGAAGGCGGCGGGTTATGCAGGGGAGCCGGTGGTGGTGCTGACGCCGTCGGACTACCCGCGGATCAACGCGCTGGCCCTGGTGGCGGCCGACATGTTGCGCAAATGCGGCCTGACCGTCGATTTGCAGGAGATGGATTGGGGCACGGTGATCCAGCGCCGGGCCAGCAAATCCCCGCCGAAGCAAGGCGGCTGGAGCGTCTTCTTCACCACCCTGACCGGCAATGACATGTCGAACCCGGCAACCAACCTCGCGCTGCGCGGCAATGGCGCCGGTGCCTGGTTCGGCTGGCCCACCGCGCCAAAGCTGGAGGCGCTGCGCAACGACTGGCTCGCGGCCAATGACCTGGCCACGCAGAAGAAAATCGCGGCGGACATCCAGGCTCAGGCGTTTGTGGACGTGCCCTTCCTCTCGCTGGGCGAGTTCTTTCAGCCAACGGTCTACCGCCGGTCGCTCGAGGGAATGCTGAAAGGCATGCCGCTGTTCTGGAACCTCCGCCGGCAAACCTGAAGGAACCCATGATGCGTCTCTTCGCCGCCACACTTGCCACCGAGACGAATACCTTCTCGCCCTTGCCGACGGCCATGGACGCCTATCGGGAACGCGTCTTCCTCCGCCCCGGCGAGCACCCGGCGGATCAGGCGTTGATGTGCACAGCGCCGCTATTCGTCGCGCGCCGGCGGGCGGCAGCGGAGGGGTTCACCCTCATCGAGGGGAGCTGCTTTGCCGCCAGCCCGGCAGGGACCACGAACCAGGCCGACTACGAAACCATGCGCGACGAAATCCTGCAGCAGGTGCGAGCCGCCTTGCCATTGGATGGCGTGCTGTTGGGCCTGCACGGCGCCATGGTCGCCCATGGCTATGACGACGTGGAGGGCGACATCATCGAACGCGTCCGCGCCCTCGTTGGACCCACCTGCATCATTGGGGTCGAGTTGGACCCGCACTGCCACCTGACCATCAAGCGCGTCAGCCTGTCCGACATCATCATCCTGTATAAGGAGTTTCCTCACACCGACGTCGTCGACCGGGCGGAGGACCTGCTGACGCTGGTGCTGCGGGCGGTTCGCAAGCAGATACGGCCGGTGATGTCGCTGTATGATTGCCGGCAAATCGCCTCCTACCCCACCACCCTGCCGTTGATGCGGGCCTTCGTCGACAAAGTTTCTGCCATGGAAGGCAAGGACGGCGTGTTGTCCGTCTCGCTCGGCCACTGTTTTCCGTATGCCGACGTGCCGGAAATGACCGGGCGCGTGCTGGTGATCACGGATGGGGACAAGGCTCAGGCGAACCGGCTCGCCACCGAAATCGGCGAGGAGTTCGTGTCCATGCGCGGCCAAACGGCGCCGGATTATCTGGGCGTCGAGGCCGCCATCACCACGGCACTCGGCATCAACGGCTCCCCCGTCGTGGTGGCCGACCCGGCGGACAACCCTGGTGGCGGCGCACCCGGCGACAACACGACCGTCCTGCGCCACATGATCGAGCGGGACATCCAAAACGCGGCATTGGGCCCGATTTGGGACCCGGTGGCCGTGCGGCTCTGCTTCGACGCCGGGTTGGGCGCGCGCATCGCCCTGCGGTTCGGCGGCAAGATCGGGGCCGCATCCGGCATGCCGGTGGACGCCGAGGTGACGGTGACCGGGCTGGCGCGCGACTGCCGGCAGAGTTTTGGCCCGACCACGGGCAAGCTGGGCGACTGCGCCTGCATTCGCGTCGGCGGCATCGACGTGGTGCTGATCACCATCCGCAGTCAGGCGACCGGGTTGGAACTGTTCCGCAATGTCGGGATCGAGCCGGCGGAGAAGAAGCTGCTGGTGGTGAAGTCCACCAACCACTTCCACGCCGCGTTTGGTCCGATTGCAGCGAAGGTGCTGTACGTCGAGAGCGACGGGCCGTTGCCACGGTCCTATACGCGCATTCCCTATACCAGGGTGCAGCGCCCGATCTGGCCGCTGGAGTCCGGGTCGGTACCTGGGCTGATCCACTGAGAGGCGGCCCACGCTCCACGCCAATGACCCAGGCGGCGTGCGGCCCGACGGTAAGGCGCAGCCTCCTATGCCGGAAGACGCGGCGGGCTCGCGCTGCCACGGCTTGGAGGTTGAACGCGGCCAGTTCGGCTGCGTCGAACGAGGCGGGTGTTTCGTATTCCAGCACAATCTCGCTAGTGGCCGGCCAGCCCCCCACCGCCCGAAACCCGGCCCTGGCGTAGAGCGAGAGGGCCCGGCCGTTATCGGGTGCCACGAGCAGGCGGATGCGCCGGCAGCCGGGGATGCGTGCCATTTGGGTGATCGCGGCCAGGATGGCGGCGCGGCCATAGCCCTGCCCCTCCTGCCGGCAATCCACCGCCAACCAGCCGAGCCACCAGCACGCGCGGTCCCGCTTGTCCGGGTGGACGACGTAGAAGCCGACGGGGTGGCCCAAAGCCTCGATCGTCACCATTGCATGGGCTGGTCCGCGCTGGACGGCTGCTATGATGTCGGGGATGGGGCCTAGGAAGCGCGTGACCCGGGTGGGGTCAAGTTGGATGTCGTTGATGACGCCGAGTTCTGCCTTGCAGAGGCGGCGGAACGCAGGGAGCGAGGTGCTCCGGATGGCAGACATGATGCCCTTTGTTGGCATAGGAAGGATAACTAGGCCGGAATGCGAGTCGGTGCGGCGTCACGCCGGATGCGACGCGGCTATCAGGTGCAGGCCCGGATACTATCCGGGCTAAAACTCACTTCCATGATCAGATAATACATGATTTTGGTGATTCAGGCAAGCAATTCCGTTGGTTGCAGCGCCCCAATTCGAATGTCGGCTCCCGACCCAAAGCGGACGATCATAGTGTCTAGCTGGCTTCAGCACGCGACGCGGCTGTCGGGGTCCTCGCGGGTGTTACCCGCATCCCGTCCAAAAATACGTCCAGCACCCGGAAAACATTCTCCTGCCACCCCGGCTTTTCATAGACGTAACACAGCCCCACCATGGTCCGCAGCAGATCCTCCGGCCCGATATCGTCGCGGATGTCGCCAGCGTCGATCGAACGCCGCAACAACAGGCCGAGCGCCTGGCTGAGGCGCTCCACCGAATAGACGGTAAGATCCGAACTCGACTTCAGCGCCACAGCCAGCGCGGATGACATGCCCTTCTTCGTCGCGACGAATTCGACATTGGCGTGCATCCACCGGCGCAATGCAGCCACAGGCGCCGGGTCCGCCGCCAGGGTCTGCGCCAGGGCAGCAAGTTGTTCCACTTCCCGGCGGTAGACCGCCTCGAACAACGCCTCCCGCGTGGGGAAATGCCGATACAGGGTGCCGATGCCCACCTCCGCCTGCCTCGCGACCGCGTCCAGGCTGACATCCGGGCCACCGGCGCTGAAGACCACCTTGGCGGCTTCGAGCAAGCGTTCCCGGTTGCGGACCAGATCGATTCGCGGCTTCCTTGGCTTCGCTTGAAGGCTGCCGTCCATCCTTGTTGGCATGCTCCAGTTGAAAACGGAGGAACCCTCCGTATAATAGCGCGGGGGCGGTCGTGACAAACAGAACGCGGCGCACCGCCAAACGTCTCTTACCAGGTCTGATCGGAGCACTTTATGAGCCTGTCAATCAGCCTCACACTCAATGGCGTCACACGGGACATCGCGATCGATGATCCTCGGGTCACCCTTCTGGATCTCCTGCGCGAACGGCTTGATCTCACGGGAACCAAGAAGGGGTGCGACCGTGGCCAATGTGGCGCCTGCACCGTGCTGGTGGATGGCCGCCGGGTAAATTCCTGCCTTGCCCTGGCGCTCAGCCATGATGGTGCGGACATCCTGACCATCGAGGGTGTGGCGCATGGCGATCAGCTTCACCCCGTGCAGGCGGCGTTCATCGCGCATGACGGGTTCCAGTGCGGCTTCTGTACGCCCGGACAGATCATGAGCGCCATCGGGATGATGCGGGAGGGCCAGGCCGGAGATGACCCCGAGCGGGTGCGGGAGGCGATGAGCGGCAATCTCTGCCGCTGCGGCGCCTATGCCGGGATTACCGAGGCGGTGCTGGACGCCCAGCGAAGGCTGGATGCGGGCGAGCGGAAGAACGCGGCATGAACCGGTTTGAGTATGTAAGGCCGCTGACGGTCGCCGAGGCGGTCGCGGCCGGTGCCATGCCGGGGGCGGCGTTCCTCGCGGCGGGCACCAATTTGCTCGATCTGATGAAGGGCGGGGTCTCGCGTCCGGCGCAACTGGTCGATATCAGCCGCCTGCCCGGGCTCGACCAGATCGAGTATTGCGACGACGGCAGCGTGCGGATCGGGGCGCTCGTTCGTAATGCCGATTTGGCGCACGACCCCAGCTTCGCGCGGCGTTTCCCGGCGGTGGCGGAAGCGCTGCTCTCGGGTGCCTCGGCGCAGCTACGGAATGCGGCCACGGCCGGCGGCAACTTGCTGCAGCGGACGCGGTGCGCGTATTTCTACGACACCGCCAGCGCCTGCAACAAGCGGGACCCCGGCACGGGCTGCGATGCCATTGGTGGCGAAAACCGGCTGCACGCCATCTTGGGGTGGAGCGAGCAGTGCATCGCCACCCATCCGTCGGATTTCTGCGTACCGCTCGCAGCGCTGGACGCGTCCGTCGAGATCGAGGGCGCGTCGGGACGGCGGGATGTGCCGCTGGAGAGTTTTCACTGCCTGCCGGGCGACACACCGGACCGGGACACGGTGCTCGAACCCGGTGAGTTGGTCACGGCGGTGCGCCTGCCTGCGGAGGCGGCCGGGTTCGCCGCGCATGCCCGCTATTTGAAGGTTCGCGAGCGTACCTCCTACGCCTTTGCGGTCGTTTCCGCCGCGGCGGCGCTACGCCTGGACGGCGGTGTGATCGCGGTGGCCCGGGTGGCGCTTGGCGGCGTGGCGCTGAAGCCATGGCGGGCACGCGCGGCAGAGGCGGCCTTGGCGGGCGCGCGGCCAGACGCGGCCGCCTTCCGCCAGGCCGCCGAGGCAGCGCTCATCGATGCCAAGCCATCGGGCGACAACGCCTTCAAGATCGAACTCGCGCGGCGGATCATCGTCCGCGCCCTCACGATGGCCGCCGCGGGGACGCCAGACCGGATGCCAGCCCTCCCCGCCTCGCCCTTTGCCCCTGTTGCCGGAGCAACCACCCATGTCTGAATCCAAGCGGAACCCGGCCCATCTTCGGATGGGGTCCAGTATCGGCCAGGCGCTGACCCGGCGGGAGGGTGCGCTGAAGACCACGGGCACCGCCCGCTATGCCGCCGACAACCACCCGCCTGGCATGCTCTACGCCGTCGTTGCGGTCAGCAGCATCGCCCGCGGCCGGGTCACGGCGTTGGACGTGGCGGCGGCCAAGGCTCACCCCGGCGTGGTCGAGGTGATGAGCCCCGGAAACGCGCCGAAGCTGGCGATGGACCCGGATGCGAAGGACAACCCGTTCATGTTCCGGCTCGACCTGCTGCAGAACGACCGGGTGCGCTATCCCAACCAGTCGATCGCTGTCGTCATCGCCGAAACGTTGGAGGCAGCGACGGAGGGCGCCATCTTGCTGGCACCCCGCTATGAGATCGAGACAGCGCGCACTGGCCTGGATTCCGCCGATAGCTTTGTCCCGCCCGCAGTGGGGGCCGGCAGCCCTGGGACCGAGACCCATGGCGATGTCGAGGCGGGGCTCGCGGCGGCGTCCTTCCACGTTGAGGCGGTCTACGAGACCCCGGCGCAGTACCATAACGCGATGGAACCCCATTGCATCGTGGCGGCCTGGACGGGCGACACACTCTCCATCGACATGCCAAGCCAAGGTTTGGCGCTGACGCAAGGACGGCTTGCCGGGCTGTTCGGTATCGCGCCGGAAAACATCCACATCCGCAGCCCGTTCTTGGGCGGCGGCTTCGGGTCGAAGGCACTGCCAGCGGGTCCGCAGGTGCTTGGCGTCATGGCGGCCCGGCTCACCGGCCGGCCGGTGAAGCTGGTCTTGCGGCGGGAGCAGATGTTCGGCCCGGTCGGACATCGCGCGCCAACGAGGCAGACCATGCGGTTGGGGGCGGACGCCTCGGGGGTTCTGACGGCACTGAGCCACCATGCGAAAACAGCCACCAGCAGCTTCGACGATTTCGTCGAGCCGGCTGCCAACGCGTCGCACGCACTATACGCCAGTCCGGCGATCGCCACGGCGCATGAGGCGGTGCGGATCGATACGGGAACGCCGCTGTTCATGCGGGCACCCGGCGAGGCACCGGGCAGCGCCGCGCTGGAAAGTGCGGTCGATGAGATGGCGCATGCCTGCGGCATGGACCCGCTTGCGTTCCGGCTGAAGAACTACGCCGAAGTGGAGCCGATGACGGGTAAGCCGTTCTCGTCCAAGGCGTTGCGCCAATGCTACGAGCAGGGCGCCGCAAAATTCGGCTGGGCCGGGCGTCCGCTCGCCCCACGGCAGATGCGCGACGAGGCGGGGATGTTGGTGGGTTGGGGCATGGGCACCGCCCAGTTCCCGGCGCTGATGTTCCAGGGCCAGGCCCGGGCAGTCTTGCACAAGGACGGCACCGGCATCGTGGAGACCGGCGCCCAGGATATGGGCCAGGGCGCCTGGACCGCGTTTGCACAGATAGCGGCCGACTCGCTGGGTCTCGACCTGGACAAGATCGAGTTCCGCGCGGGCACCTCCGACCTGCCGGATGCGGGGATCGCAGGCGGGTCCGCCCATACCGCCACCGTCAGCGCCGCCATCGACCAGGCGGGCGCCGACGTGATCGCCAAGCTGGCGGATTTGGCAACCGGCGACGAACACTCCCCGCTGTTCGGCGCCGGAAATGCCGGCGTGATTGCCCGGCAAGGCCGCCTGCATCGTCGGGACGATGAAGCACGGAGCGAGTCCTATATCGATATCCTCACCCGTGCTGGAAAAGCGGAGATCGAGGGTCAAGGCACCGGCGCCGCAGATCCCGTCGCACAATCCGGCTACGCCATGTACTCGCACGGGGCAGTCTTTGCCGAGGTGAGGGTGGACCCGGATTTGGGCCAGATTCGGGTCAGCCGCCTGGTGGGTGCATTCGCGGCCGGCACAGTGGTCAACCCACGGATGGTTCAAAGCCAGTATTATGGTGGCATGATCTGGGGGGTGTCGTTCGCCCTGCACGAGCACGCCGCAGTGGACAAGCGGACCGGCCGGATCATGAACGCCAACCTTGGAGAATACCACATTCCCGTGAATGTCGACGTTCCCTCGATCGACGCCATCCTGGTCGAGGAGCGCGACGAGCATGTGAACGCGCTCGGCATCAAGGGGGTGGGCGAAATCGGCATCACCGGGACGGTCGGGGCAATCGCCAACGCGGTTTGGCATGCGACGGGTCTGCGGATTCGTGAGTTTCCCATTACGCTCGACCGGCTGATGGAGGCCGTATAGCGAGAAAGGGACTGCAGGGTTGTGGAGTGGCCGTTTCTCGATGTAGCGGGTGACTGCACCCATCGTGAGGGTGGGGCTCGCCAGCAATGCAAAGGGAGAACGGAATGTTCAATCACGTTATGATCGGCAGCAACGATATCGCGCGGTCGAAGGCGTTCTATGATGCCGTCATAGGGGCCATGGGCGGCGAACCTGGGGTGGAGGACGCAAAGGGGCGCCTTATCTACGGGCATCGCGGCGGGCGGCTGCTGATCACCAAACCGATCGACGGCAAGGCCGCGACCGGCGCGAATGGCGGCACGATCGGTTTCAAGATGGAGACCTCCGACGAGGTCGAAGCGTGGCACAAGGCTGGCGTCGAGAATGGCGGCACCACGTGCGAAGACCCGCCTGGGCTGCGCCCAGGCGGCACCTTGTATCTCGCCTACCTTCGCGACCCGGATGGCAACAAGCTGTGCGCGTTGCACCGGTTGCCTGCCTAAACGCCTCAACGAGGCAAGGACCGGCCGGCCAGGTGATGGGTTCCACCTGGCCGGTGCCTCGATTCCCTGAGTCTTGCGGCAGATCAGGCCGCCGGTGTTGGCGCCGCTTGGCTCGCCTGCTTCGTTGTGGCGAGGAAGCGATAGTATTCGCGCACACGCCTGCGGTCCTTCCGCCACGCGGAGGTGCCCTCGTACCGGGCGAAGGCAGGGACTTTCTGGCGGGGAGAGCCGGGATAGCGGGCAGCTTTAGCGGGGATAGCGGGTGGGGTGTCACTCATGAGACGTCATCCGGGTTGATTCAGCGCTCTCAGACCACCACGCGCGCTCGGGCGCAAGGGCCTACCGTCGGCCGTTAGCAGGCTGCTGGCCTATCACCAAACGCCGGGCGCTGGCACAACCCGGCCGTCGGAGCGGCCGTGCTATGGAAACGACGTTCTATCCAGCGCTGGCGATGCCGTGCGTATAGGCGAACCCTAATCCCGCCGTATGCTCCTGATCGAATGCTTCCCGCAGCACACGCCGCCCGCCAGACCGGCTGCGGGCACGGAAATTGAGCCCGAGCTGGATGTCGCGGATAGGGGCTCGGTCGGTCACATCCGCCGTCGCCTCCGTCACCTCCCGATTTGGGCGGCTGGATATCCTGGTCAACAATGCGGGCGTGACGACAACCCGGGCGTTTCTCGACCTGGATGAGGCGGATTGTGACCACGTCGTCGACACGAACCTGAAGGGCTGCTTCCTGGTCGCGCAAGCGGCGGCGCGCGCCATGGTGCGGCTCGGTCAAGGTGGGGCGATCGTCAACGTAGCCTCGATCCTGGGCCTCCGGGTTGCGGGACAAGTTGCGCCCTATATCGCCTCCAAGGCCGGGGTGGTGCGTTTGAGCGAGGCGATGGCGTTGAACTCGCCCGGCACCACATCCGGGTCAACGCCCTGTGTCCCGGCTACATGGAAACCGACTTGAACCATGACTTCTTCGCTGGTCCCGCGGGGCAGGCGCTGATCCAGCGCATTCCGCAGCGCCGCCTGGGCCGGACGGAGGAGTTGGATGGGCCGCTGCTGCTGTTGTGCTCGGATGCTGGTTCGTACATGACGGGCGCGGTGATCGCGGTCCATGGCGGCCATCTCGTCAACACGCTCTAGCCGGAAGGGAACTGCAATCATGCCGGACGGTCTCGCCGCAGTTGGGGTCACCCCGCAGGGAGAGGAGCTCGCGCGCCGGGTGGAGCGCTTCGTGCGCGAGACGATCATCCCCTATGAGCATGACCCCAGGCGGGATGCCCATGGGCCGACGGAGGCCCTCGTCGCGGAAATGCGGCAGAAGGCTCGCGAACAGGGATTGCTCACGCCGCATATCCTGCCGGACGGAAGCCATATCAGCCATCGTGACACGGCCATCGTGCTGCGGGCGGCCGGACTCTCGCCGCTTGGTCCGCTGGCGGTGAACGTCGCCGCGCCGGATGAGGGAAACATGTTCCTGCTCGGGCGGGTTGCCGGGCAGGAGCAGAAGAGCCGGTTCCTCGCGCCGCTCGTATCCGGCAACGCGCGTTCAGCCTTTCTGATGACGGAACCGGCGGCCGAAGGGGGCGCCGGGTCGGACCCATCCATGCTGAAAACCACGGCCCGCCCGGACGGCAACCATTGGGTGGTGAACGGACGCAAGGCCTTCATCACGGGGATGGTGGGCGCATCAGTGGGCATCATCATGGCCCGCAGCGACGAGGGCGCCACGCTGTTTCTTGTTGACTTGCCGATGGATGGCATCCGGGTGGAGCGCGTGCTGGATACGATCGACAGTTCCATGCCGGGCGGGCACGCCGTCGTCATCCTCGACAATATTCGCATCCCGGCGGACCAAATGCTGGGGCAGAGTGGGGAGGGTTTCAAATATGCCCAAATCCGCCTCGCCCCGGCCCGGCTGACGCATTGCATGCGTTGGCACGGCGCCGCCACACGGGCGCAGGAGATCGCCACCGCCTATGCCGTGACGCGCCACGCTTTCGGCAAGCTGCTGATCGACCACGAGGGTGTCGGGTTCAAGCTGGCAGATAATCTGCTCGACCTGAAGCAGAGCGAGCTGATGATCGACTGGTGCGCAGACGTGCTGGATCGTGGCGCGCCTGGGACGACCGAATCCTCCATGGCGAAGGTTGCCGTGTCGGAGGCGCTATTTCGGGTGGCCGACCGCTGCGTGCAGGTCATGGGCGGCACCGGGGTCACGGGCGACACCATCGTCGAGCAAGTGTTTCGCGAGACCCGGGCGTTCCGCATCTATGACGGGCCGACCGAGGTGCATCAATGGTCGCTCGCCAAGAAAATTAAGCGGGACGCGCTGCAAGCCGCGAGCCGATAGCTGACCCAACGCACGCCTCAAAACTTAGCCACAACCCGCGGCGCCCAGGCGCGTTCGGTCAGTGACGGGAACGGAGGGAGGCGATGATGTCAGCACGCACGACACCGCGAAGGGTGCTCAACAGCATGCTTGGCGCCGCAGTGCTTGCACCCGGCTTGGCTCTCGCGACGCCCGCACGGGCAGCCTCGACGGGGACGGTTGGGCCGCATCTAACGGTCGTGCATCAGTTCGGTGACGATTTCCGCCTGGTGGGCATCGGCGTTTCGAAAACCGGCCGCGTGTTCGCCACTGCACCGACGGCCCGCGCCAGCCACGGGCTGAGCATGGTCGAGGTCGACAGCAAGACGGGGCAGGTGACGCCCTACCCGGACGCGGCCTGGAACACGGTCCGCCCGGAGGCCGATGGAAAGCCGGAATGGGGCTTGGTGCAGGCGCTTTGGGATGACAGCGAAGACCATCTTTGGGCACTCGATACCGGCATCGCCCGTGGGACGACACCGATTGCGCCCAAGCTGGTGGAGTTCGACCTCAAGACGAACCAGCCTATCCGCACCTACACCTTCGAGGGCAGCGTAACGGTCAAGAACGCCCTCAACGACGTCCGCGTCGACCTCCGCCACGGGGCGGCATACCTCACCGCCGCCGGAAACCGCGGCGGCGTTGTCGTGCTGGACCTCAACTCCGGCAATTCCCGCCTGGTGCTGGCCGGCGACCGTTCGGCCGTCCCAGATCCGAAGCAGCATCTGATGATCGGCGACCAGGAGGCGGAGAAGCCGGATGGCTCCCCCGTGGTCATCAACACGGACGGCATCGCCCTCTCGCCGGACGCGCAGTGGCTCTATTACCGGCCGCTCAACGACCACAATTATTGGCGCGTGCCGACCGCCGCCCTGCAGGACGCACAGCTCAGTCCGGCGGCGCTCTCTGCCAAAGTGCAGTTTCTCGGAACCGCAGCGATGAGCGGCGGCTTGATCATGGACAAGTCGGGCACTCTGTTCGCCGGCGACATCGAACATGCCAGTGTGGTCGCGCTGACGGTCCACGGCACCCATCTCACCTCGCGTGTCTTCGTGCGCGCACCGGGCGAACTCGCCTGGGCGGACGGGTTCGCGATCAGCGGCGGCGACCTCTACATCAGCGATTCCCATCTGAACGAGGTTGCGTTCAAGAACGACTTGCCGCGGTCGGGACCGTTCACGATCTTCAAGGTCAAGCTGCCGCCAGGCTAGCTGCTCACGCAGTGAAATCCAGGACGGCACGGAAGGCGGCCAGCACCGCCGTCACCACCAGCAGCGCCAGGGAGACGGCGCGATAATGCCCTTCCGAACACCCCCGGTACAGCACCGCCCCAAGCCACGAGCCGAACCACACCGCCGGAAATCCGCACAGCGCGGCAACGACCATCGGCCCGCTGATCATGCCGACCGCGGTCAGCGGCAACAGCGCGATGACCGAGGTGACCAGGAAGAACACGATCATCGAAGCGCGCGCGACGCCGGTGTCGATGGGTGAAGCCAGATAGAAGGCGATCACCGGCGGCCCCGGCATACCAGCCAGCCCATTGAACAACCCGGCGATCGCGCCGAATGGCAACATCCGCGCGCCCGTCGGCGCCACAGCCATGCGCATGCCCCGCCCCAGCACGCCGACAGCCACCAACACGATGGCGGCGATGCAAAGCCGCACCGGCGCCTGGGGGAGATGAGCCAGGCACCAGAGGCCTGCCGGCGTGCCGACCACGGCGCCAATCGCAAGGATGCGGACCGATCGCCAATCGCAAATCCGCATGGCGCCGCGAAATCCATTCACGCTGACCAACAACTGCAACACCAGCACGGTCGGGACGGCCTGGGCCGGCGGCAGGATCAGGCTCAGCAGCGGCACGGCGGCGATGCTGAAGCCGAACCCGGTGAAGCCACGGATGAGCGCCGCGACGAACACCATGGCCATCCCCACCGCGAGCAGTTCGGGCAAGGGCAAGCCGCTTCCCAGCATACTGAGGCTCCCGAGGCAGAAGACACGCACATTGAGCGTAGTCGGGCAGTTAAGCGAAGCGCCATGCGCCAGGTTCGGTGCGGCGGAAAAGACGGCGGAAGGCGCTGCGCTTTTCTGCCCTACACCACCATCCAACACCCAGCACTTAGGACGAACCTACCCCTTTGCCGCTGTGCCGGATCAGGCGGACGGGGCTGGCCGGGCCCGCTGGTTGTAGAGCAATTTCGCCCGGCGCTCCTGTTCCTCGGGCGACAGCGATGCGGGGTCGTTGGACAGTTCGGCGCCTACGGCCAGGCCGCGCTGCACCGCCGGGCGGCTGCCGATCTCCTCGAACCAGCGAGAGAAGTACTTGAACTCGGCGATATCCTGCCCCTGCCCCTTCCAGTTGACCGTCCATGGATAGGCGATCATATCGGCGATGGTGTAGCTGTCCCCGGCAAGGTAGGGCCGGTCGTACAGCCGGTTGTTCAGCACGCCGTACAGCCGGTTGACCTCGTCGGTGAAGCGGCGGACGGCATAGCTCTGGTCCCCCTTGGTATCGCCGAGGCGGCGGAAATGGCCGCATTCACCGGATTTCGGCCCCTGGTTCGCCATTTGCCAAATGACCCATTGCAAGGTCTCGGTCTTGCCACGCACGTCGCTCGGGTAGAACTTCCCAGCCTTCTCGGCAATATAGAGCATGATGGCGCCGGACTCGAAGACGACGATCGGCTCCCCACCACCAGCCGGGTCATGGTCGACCACCACGGGCATGCGATGGTTGGGGTTCATCTTCAGAAACTCGTCGGAGAACTGGTCGCCGCGGCCGATATTGCAGGGCACGATGTTGTAGGGTTCGCCGAGTTCTTCCAGCAGGATGGTGACTTTTTTGCCGTTCGGGGTCGGCCAGTAGTGTACGTCGTACATTGGGGGCTCCTGTTCGGTGGGGCTAGGTGCTCGCTGGGGCGGGATGCTGTCAATCCACCGCCATCCGGCCACTTGCTTGACACGCAGTTTATGGGGCCGGAAGGTTCAATCCGTCAGTACAGGTTTCGGTCTTGCGACGCTCCGCAGCTTTCTCCGCACCGTGCTAGAGCCACTCGACCGCCTGCCGGCAACATTGCGGCAGTGCTTGGGCGCCGAGCACGTGCAGGCCGGCGAGGAGGACGGGATGGATTTGCATGTCTGGCGGGACGCCGTCCCGCCGATCTGCGTCGCCCGGCCGGCTTCGGCGGCGGAGGTGACGGAGGTGGTGCGGCTGAGCGCTGCAGCGGGCGCCTGCATCGTGCCGCGCGGCGCCGGGTTGTCGTACACCGCGGGGACGGTATGCGGGATGCCCCACATCACGATCGATACGACCCGGATCGATCATATCGACATCCATGCGGATGATCTCTACGCCGTCGTCGGCGCAGGGTGCAATTGGGCGGCGCTGGATGGCGCGCTTAAACCGCACGACCTGCGGGTGCAGCTTGCGGCGCCCGTGTCCGGCAATGTCTCCACCATTGGCGGGGCGCTGTCGCAGAATGTGGCCGGCCCGACGGATGCGGTGCTGGGGCTGCAAATCGTGCTGGCCAGTGGCGAACAGCTCACCACCGGCAGCGCGGCGCTGCATGGGCGCTCCCCTTTCTATCGCGGTGCCGGGCCGGATTTGACCGGGCTGTTCCTGGGTGATTGCGGGGCGTTCGGCATCAAGACGGAGATCGTGCTCCGCCTCTCGCCCAGACCGCATCTGGCCATGGCCTCCTTCGCATTTGCCGACCCGGTGGCGTTGGTGGAGGCGATTGCTCAGGTGCAGCACACGGGCAACGGTGCGGCGTGCGTGGCGCTGGACCCCAAGCGATCCGCCGACACCATGCGCAGCGTAGGCCTGGCCGAAGCCACCCGCACCGGGTTGGCGATGCTGCGGCGCGGGCATTCGCCGCTGGCATTGCTGGGGGCCAGGATCCGGCCCGGCAAGGACTGGTCGCTGCATGTGACGGTGGAATCCGCCAGCCGAGCCGGTGCCGCGGCACAGCTCGCGGCCTTGCGCCGCCAGGTCGTAAGCAGGGGCGGCGTCGAGATCGCGGCCAGCATCCCAGCCGCCATGCAGGCTCGCCCCTTCTCGGTCCGGGGTGCGCTGGGTCCGGCGGCAGAGCGGTGGGTCCCGGTGCACGGGCTGCTGCCGCTCTCCGCCGCGCCGGAGGCCATGCGGGCACTGCTCGCCTATGCGGACGCGACCGCGAGCGAGCGCCAGGAGGCCGGTATTGCGATAGGCTGGCTGCTCTCGTCCAAGCAGGGCCATATTCTCATCGAACCGATGCTGTTATGGCGGGATGCGCTGGGCACGCAGCATCTGCGCCACCTGCCGCCGCGCGTCACCGCCCGCGCGGCGGAGCGTCCCAAAGAGACCGGTACCCGCGCGGTGGTCGACCGGATGCGGGCGGAGCTGCGGGACGTACTGGACGAGCACGGCGCGGTGCATCTGCAAATCGGGCGCTATTACCAGCATGCCGAGGCCCTTGCCCCCGCAACACGGGCCCTGCTTGCGACGCTGAAGGACGCGCTTGATCCGGCGCGCCGATTGAATCCCGGAAGTGCCGGCTTGTGACCTCCAATCTGGAGATTTGACTCATGCAGATCGAACGCGGCTACGTCAAAATAGGGTGCCGGCACGTGCATTATCGCCGGGCCGGTAGCGGACCAGCGATCATCCTCCTGCACGCCTCGCCGGTATCCTCCGCGATGTTCCTCGACCAGATCAGGGTCTATGCGGAGCGGTTCACGGCCATCGCCTTGGATACGCCGGGCTACGGCCTCTCCGACCCGTTGGAGATCGAAAAGCCGGCCATTGCAGATTATGCGGATGCGCTGGTGGAGACGTTGGACGCGCTCGGATTGGACCGCACGCTGCTCTACGGGCGCCACACCGGGGCCTCCATCGCAGTCGAAGCGGCGCGGCGCCACCCGGGCCGGGTTGTGAAGGTGCTGTGCGACGGCTACCCGGTCTTTCCGCCAGAAGCGCGCCAGCATTATCTGGACGACTACCTGGTTCCGCTGGAGCCGCGCTGGGATGGGAGCCATCTGGCGTTTTGGTGGCTGCGCTACCGCGACCAGCACGTGTTCTGGCCGTGGGATATCCAGACGAGCGCGAAACGGGCCGATGCCGACGTGCCGGATTTGGATTTCCTCCATCGCGGCTTCACGCAGATCATGGTCGCGGGCGACGGCTACCGGATCGGCTACGCGGCCGCCTTCCTGCACGACGCTGTGGATGCCTTGGCAGAGTTGCATGTGCCCTGCTGGCTGACGGCGCGCCCTGGGGATTCGCTGTTCGCCGGGTTCGATAAGCTGCCGGACGGGCATGAGAAGCGGATCCTGCCCCGCGATACGGCCGAGGCGGCGGCGGTCGAGCGGGAGATGTTCGAGACGGTCCGGGACGAGGCGTCGATCCCGGCCTTCCCCGCGCTGGCGGAGTTGCAGGACGGGGACCGGATGTTTCTGCCCGCTGTGGGCGGCTCGCTGCATGCCCGTTTGTCAGGCAGTTTGGACGGCCGCAGACCTCTGGTCTTGATTGCACCGCAGCCCGGCGGCCTCGCATCCATAGCCGCAGAGATGGCCGAGATCGGCGCGCATTGGCCGGTGCTCGGGATCGAGGCGCCGGCGCAGTCGGATTCGGATACGCCCGATCCGGGGTCGGTCGAGGTGTCGGCGGACTGGATCATCGCAGCCCTGGACCATTTTGGGTGCAAACCATGCATGGTCGCGGGGGTCAGGGGCTCCGCAGGCATCGCCGTCGAAATCGGGCTGCGGTCGGGTTTGGCCGTGGCCCTGCTCGACCCGCCCCTGCTCGATGCGGCAACCCGGGAGACCTACCAAACCCACTATCCCGTCGACATCACGCCCCGCCAGGAAGGTGGCCACGTTCTGACCGCGTGGATGCTGCTGCGGGACGAGCGGATATGGACACCATGGTATGACCGCCGCCGGGCGGCGGCGCTGCCGCACATTTCTGGGTTGGAGGCGGCCGAGTTGCATGCCCGCGCGGCCGACCTGCTCAAGCAGCCCTACACCGTCCAGTCCCTGATGGGCCAGGTGTGGCGCCACCCGTTGGCGGATCGTGCGGCGGCCTTGACCACGCCCTGCTGCATCATCCGCAGGCCTTACGATACCTTCGCGACCCATGCCACAGCCGGCAAATTGCCGCAGGTTGTGGCCACACCCGGCAACACCGTTGGCATGATCCTGGCAGGGATGGCGCGGGACCTTGAACACGCTGGAGAGCATTCGTGACTCATGGCTACGGCGCGATCGACATCGTGGTCAATCTGAGGACGCCGGAGGTCATCGCAGA
Organism: Acetobacteraceae bacterium; assembly: GCA_965199005.1. Taxonomy (GTDB): domain Bacteria; phylum Pseudomonadota; class Alphaproteobacteria; order Acetobacterales; family Acetobacteraceae; genus LMUY01. The sequence goes on from CBDAQK010000001.1 coordinate 158,148, forward strand.
GGGCCGCTCGCCGACCGACGAGGCGTTCGGCGAACAGGTTCGCCAGGAGGCTGGCGCCCGCCGCGGCACGTCCATACCCGACTACCTCGCCAAGATGGACCGCGCCGGGATCGAGCGGTCCCTCATGATCGCGGTGCGGTGCGGGGATTTGCGGGTGCGGGGGTCGGTCGAAATCCCCTACAGCTACGTCAGCGATATCTGCTGCGCCCATCCCGGCCGGTTTTCCGGGTTGGCCGGGATCGACCCGACCCGGGGCATGCAGGGTCTGCGGGAGTTGGAGCAGGCCGTGAAGGAGCATGGGTTCGTCGGCGCCCACTGGTATCCGCATTGGTTCGCCATGCCGCCGGACGCCGCCCAGATCTATCCCTACTACGCGAAATGCTGCGAGCTGGACATTCCCATCATGATGCAGGTGGGCCAGAACCTGATCTATTCGCGGGACCGGCGGCTGCCAAGCGTAGGCCGCCCGATCTGCCTCGACCAGGTAGCGATCGACTTTCCGGAGTTGAAGCTGATCGGTATCCATCTGGGCGTGCCCTGGTCCGACGAGATGATCGCAATGGCCTGGAAGCACGAGAATATCTACATCGGCGGGGATGCCTATGCACCGCGCTACTGGCCCAAGGACATGGTGCATTACGCCAACACCTATGGCCGGCACAAATTCATGTTCGGGACGGATTGGCCGGTGATCGACCCGGAGGTCGCGATGCGCCAAGTGGAGGAACTGAACTTCCGTGAGGAGTCCAAACGGATGATTCTACGCGACAATGCGCTACGGCTGTTTAAGCTGCCGGGATGAAGACCATCCCTGGCTACCGCCCGCTGCTGGTATCGACCGGGGTGCGTGGCTCCGCATTGCGCACGCCGGACAAGGTGGCGCTGACGACGCGGGACACATCCATCACCTATACCGCCCTCGTCGAACGGCTCAACCGCATCGGGCATTTCGCCAAAATGGGGCTGGGACTGCCGCAGCAATGCCACGTGGCGCTGATGGTACCGAACAGCATCGACGCGCTGGCGCTGGTGTTGGGCCTGTCCGATGTCGGCATCACACCCGCGGTCATCAATCTCCAGGCGACGCCCCGCGAAATCGGCTACATCTGCAACGATTCGCAGGCGCGCATCCTGTTCGTCCACCCCAGCATGGAAGCGCAGGCCCGGGCTGCCAGCCTGGCAACCGTGGAACGCATCATCGTGCTGGACGAGGCGTTCGAGGCCGCCCTGGCCGCCGCCGACCCGGCGGATCCCGACATGACCGTCGACGAGACCGACCTGTTCTCGATCCTCTACACCTCCGGCACGACGGGGGACCCGAAGGGCGTGATGCTGGCGCATCGCAGCCGCACGTACTATATGCTGCTCTCGATGGCGACCAACCAGGGGCGCTACCAGTCGCATATGCGCTCGCTGGGGGTGGCGCCGTTCGCCAATGGCGCCGGGTTCATCAATGGGCTGGCGCCGATCTGGTTTGGCGGGTCCTGCCACATCGTGGAGAAATTCGAGGCGGAGGCAACGCTTCGCGATATTCAGGAGCACCGGATCACCACGATCTTCCTCGTGCCGACGCATTTCCACGCCATCTTCAACCTGCCGGCCGAAACCCTGGCGAAATACGACGTCAGCAGCCTGGAGGTGATCGTCGCCGGCGCGGCCGCGCTGCCGCAGGCGACCAAGGAACGCATCGTCGCGTATTTCGGCGAAGGGCGCCTGTACGAGGGCTATGGCAGCACGGAGGCCGCCGGCGTCACCACGCAGCTTCCGTACGACCAGTTACGCAAGCAGCAATGCGTGGGCCGGCTGGTGACGGGGGTCGAGGCTGTCATCGTCGACAATGGCGGCAAGCGGCTGCCCCCGGGTGAAATCGGCGAACTGATTTGCCGCAGCCCGATGCTGTTTCAGGGCTATTGGAACCGGCCCGAAGCAACCAGCGAGGTGTTGCGTGACGGATGGTATTATAGCGGCGACCTCGGTTACTTCGATGCCGACGGATATTTGTATATCGTCGACCGCAAGAAGAACATGATCATCTCCGGCGGCCAGAACATCTTCCCGCGCGAGATCGAGGAGATTCTCTACCAGCACCCTGCCGTCGCCGAGGCGGCGATTGTTGGCGAGGCAGACCCCTACTGGGGTGAGGCGGTGGTGGCCTATTTGGTCGCCGTGCCCGGCCACACGATCGACCCCGCGGCGATGAAGCTCCATTGCGCCGAGCATCTGGCACGCTACAAAATCCCGAAATCGTTTCACGTTCTGCCGGAGTTGCCAAAGAACGGCACCGGCAAGATCATGCATCGGGACTTACGGCAACGCGCAAACCAGGCAGGGCCATAGGGCCAGGCGGACATCAGGAGGGCGGGCGTCACATGGCGGCACCAGTGGGCAAGTTACGGTGGTGGATGGTGTTCGGCCTGATCGGCCCCATCACCTTCGTCATGTCCCTCGACCGGACGGCCATCGTGGTGGCAGCGCCGACCATCCAGCACCAATTCGGCTTCAGCTTGGTGCAGATGTCGCTGATCCTGACCAGTTTCTCCTGGACCTACGCGGCGCTGCAGGTGCCGGCTGGCTGGCTGGCGCAGCGCTTCGGGCCGCGCCGGGCCTTGGCCTGGGCCAACGTGTTGTGGTCGGTTCTGACGATTGCGACCCCGCTCGGCTTCAACATGGCTTCATTCGTCGGCATCCGAGCCCTGCTTGGCGCCGGGCAATCGGCGGACTGGCCGGCCTCCGTGATGGCGCTGCGACGCTGGTTTCCGCGGCAGGAGCGGTCGTCGGGCAATTCCGTGCTTCTCGGTGCGCTGTATCTGGGGCCGATCGCGGCGGCCCCGGTCACCACCTTGGTAATCGCCAGTGTCGGTTGGCAATGGGCGTTCTATGCGTTCGGCCTGCTGGGCGTGGTGCTGGGCATCCTCTGGTGGATTTTCTTCCGCGACGATCCCACCACCCATCCGTCGATGCAGCCGGCAGAGGCAGCCTATATTGCGGCAGGGCAGGACGCTGAATCGCCAGTCGGGTCGGACGGCGCTTTCCTCCGCTGCCTTGGCTCGTTCCAGTTCTGGGCAATTGGGGTGCAGTATTTCTTCCTGGTCCTGATCCAGAGCTTCTACACCACGTGGTTGCCGACCTATCTCACCAGCGAACGCCATATGTCCTTGCGGGAAATGGGGGTCTACGCGTCGCTGCCCTGGGTGGCGCTGTTCGTGATGGTGTTCGTGGCGGGTTGGATCGCGGACCGGGTCGAACGGGCGACCGGATCGGTTTGGAAGGCGCGGGTGCCGGCTGCCATTATCGGCTTCGTCGTCAGTGCGGCGGCCTTGATCGTGGCGTCACGGGCACCCGGCGTGGTGACGATGATGACGCTGCTCTGCGTCTCGCTGGGCGCCATTGGCCTTGTGCAGGTGTCGATCTGGTCGGCGACTCAGGACCTTGGCCGGGGGGCCACGGGCATCGTGTCCGGCTGGGCCAATTGCTGGGGCAACGCCGCAGGCTTCGTCGGGCCGGTGGTCATGGCCTATCTGGTGGAATGGACCGGCGGGTGGACGGGCGCCCTGCTGGGAATCGCCCTTGCTGGCGGGGCGGGCGCCGTGCTTTGGCTGTTCGTACACCCGCAACGCCCCATCGCCGCCATCGAGAACACCGCCGGGCTGGCGCACGCCCGGGCGTGACACCGTTTAAGGAGAGTCGCTGGTGAAAATCTGTGTCTTTGGCGGCGGGGCGATTGGCGGCTTCATCGCCGGCTATCTGGCGCGCGGCGGGTGCGATGTCTCCGTCGTCGCGCGTGGAGCACATTTGCAGGCGATCCAGGCGAATGGGCTGACGGTGGACACCACGGATGGTGACCATTTCACCGTTCCCGTGCGGGCCAGCGCCAACCCGGCGGACCTGGGCGTGCAGGATGGCGTGCTGGTGTGCGTGAAGGCCCCCGCCTTGCCGACGATCGCCGGGTTGATCAGCCCCTTGCTGGCCGAGGACACCCCGGTCGCCTTCCTGACCAATGGGGTGCCGTGGTGGTATTTCCACGGCCATGGCGGCCCGATGGATGGGCACCGCCTGTCGTCGCTGGACCCGGACGACGTGATTTGGAAGGCGATCGGCCCGCGCCGGACCGTGGGAGGGATCGCTTGGCCCGCAAGCTCCGTCCCGGCGCCGGGCGTGATCAAGGTCATGAACCCGAAATCCCGCGCCACGATCCTGGGCAACCCCGACGGCATCACCACGCCGGGTATCCTGGCCTTGGAGCAGGCGTTTGCCATGGCTGGGCTGCCGGTTGCCGTGGACCAGCAAATCCGCGACCGGATCTGGGAAAAGCTGGCATTCAACCTCAGCGCCGGGCCGATGTGCGTGCTGACGGAGACGCCGGTGCGGATGACGCACGAGGAACCCGCCTTGATCGACGCGTCACATCGGGTCGTGGCGGAGGCGGAGGCCTTGATCAAGGCACTCGGCCGCACGGCAAAGATCGATATGGACTTCATCCTATCGATCAACATGAAGCTGGGTCACCGCCCCAGCATCCTGCAGGATTTGATGGCACGCCGGCCCATGGAGGTGGATGCGCTGTACAACGTGCCGCTGCAATTGGCGGCGCTCACCCGCACGCCGATGCCGACATTGGAATTCCTGGCCGCGCTCATCCGGGTGCGGGTCAAGGGATTGTTTGCCTAACCACAATACCAAAGGGAGCCAGACCGATGGCCAATGCGACCACGCCCAAAGTCCATATGGGAACGCTGACGGGCGATGAAGGGCGCGCCATCTATGCCAAGAACCCGGTCATCCTGCTCCCCATGGGCAGCCAGGAGGACCAGGGCCCGCACGCCCCGATGGGCGATTACCTGCTCGCCGAGAAGATCGCCGAATTGGCGGCCCTGCGCGCAACCGAGATGGGCACGCCCACGCTGGTCGCGCCGGTGATCCCGTTCGGGGGCGCGGATTACTTCGGCGCCATGATCGGCGGCATCGCCCTGTCCGAGGCGACCCTGACGAGCGTGCTGCGCGACATGTTCAGCTCGTTGCATCGCCATAGACTGAGCCGGCTGATCGTAATCAACGGCCATGGCGGCAATGTCGGCCCGATCCTGGTGGCGACCCGCGAGGTGCATCGGGAAACGGGCATGCTGATCCCCAGCCTGTATCTGTGGCGCATCGGCTACGGCCTGTTGCCCGGCATCGTTGGGGCCGAGAAGGCGAAGCTGGTCTCCGGCCACGGGGCTGACCCGCTGACCAGCGTGGGGCTGCACCTCTTCCCGGAGTTGCTGCGCAAGGACATGATTCCGCCGGGCTTGCCGACCAAGCACAACGCAGCGCTCGACCTGCCCTATATTTCACTGGGCGCGGCAAGCTTCGAGGGAGCGGAAATCGGCCTGCCGACGGAATACGACGAAGTTTACAACAAGGGCGTCGCCAAGGGCGATCCCAACCTCAGCTCCGCCGAAACCGGTGCGGCCCTCGTCGAGCAGTTGGTTGGCCTATGCGCCCGGTTTGCCGTGCATTTCGCGGCGAAGACGCCGTAGCCATAGGCGGCGGAGGGCAATGCCTCCGCCGCCCGGCATCAATGGCGGTCGTTGTTGTTGATACGGCGGTCGCCACTCAGCCAGCGGCGCAGTTCACTATGGGCGTCCTTACGGCGCATGGCCGCGATGGCCTCGGCGTCCGGCGCATCGACCGTGAATTCCAGCTTCATATCGTCTGGCGTCTTCAGGTAGATCGACGTGCAATAGCCATGGTCTATGACGCGGTAGCCCACCCCGGCGTGGTCCAAACGCCCCTTCACCTCATCGAACGTCGCCTGGCTCACCTTGAACGCGGTGTGCAGCGAGCCACCGACTTCCTGCACGACCGCCTTGTTCTTCTCGTAAGCCTCGTCATCCGCAAACTGGAAGAAGGCGAGCGCCCCGCCATCCGCCAACTCGTAGAAGGTGTGGCAATAATCCACCTCCCGGCCGACCTCGGCGCGAAACACCCGCTCACACCACGTCGCAGATAACGGGATCCCCAGCACATCCTCGATGAACTGGCGGTTGCGCTCCTGGTCCTTCACGCAAAATGCCTGGTGATGCAGCCGCTGGGGCAGTTCGGCTAGCTGCGTCGTGGTCTTCATATTTGTGTCCATTGTCGGATCTCCCTTGCTGGTTAAATTGTGGCTCAGCTGGCTGGGACCAGGGCGCCGTTCGAAAGCTGTGCCATCGTCAAGGTCCGGTAGTCCTGGCCGGTATGGTTGGTGGGGGTGAAGGTGACCCGACCATTCACGCCTGGCAAGTCCTTCAGCTTGTCCAGCGCATCGCGTATGCCTTGCCTGCTGCCATCGGACCCTTTGATCGCCGCCTCCGAGATCAATCCCACGTCATAGCCAAACGTGTTGAGGTAAACCGGCGTGCGGCCGAGTGCAGTTTGCAGCTCCGCGTAGAGGCGGGCCGTGTCGCCGCCGATGACCGTGCCGAATGCGCCGAATTGGCTGGCGTCAACAGCGAGGCGAGCCGCGTGAAGCCCTTCTTGGTCGCATACTGGCACAGCACGATCATCATGTCGCGCGGCCCCGGCGACACCTTGAACAGCCAAGGGTCAGCCGGGACGCCGGGGTCCTCGACGGCACCGCTCGACACGATCGGCACCTTGAACTCGGATGCAATCGATTTCACCGCCATGGCCGAGTTGCTGTTGACCAGCGCTTCGATCAGATGGACGTTAGGGTCGCTGGCGAGGCGGCGGAACACGTTGATGGTGTTCACCGGGTTCGTCTCGTCGTCCAATGTTTCGAAGACGATGTTTCGGCCCGCGATCCCACGGGCCTTCACCCAGGCGAGCACCCCAGCGTTTTCGTCCGATGCTGCGGAGGCGAACGGACCCGTCAGCGAGGCGACGACGCCGATGGGGGAAGTCATCCTCCGCCGCACTCGCCGGGTTTCATAGCGGAGCGGCCAAGGCCGCCGCGCCTGCCATGATCCGACGCCTTCCGATCATCCACCCCTCCTGCGTCTTCTTGTTGTTCAGCGCCCGAGGATCGTGCGCTTCAGCGCGCGGATCCGGGTTTCGATCGCGAATTGGCCAATTAGCGCCCGGGCAGACCAACCTCTTTGATCCACGCATCGAGGCCAGCGAACGTGTCCTTAGGGCTTGTTCGACATCAATCGAATTGATTGGCGGCGTCGAACAAGCCCTAAGCCTTTGTTGTTAGCGGCAGCTTTGTCGGCGTGCCGACGCACTTATTTGCCGACGCTGCCTTGGTCGGCGACGCGAAGGTGCCGGTGACGGATGCCACGACCCCGACCTTGAAGTCGGTGTCTGCCGCGCGCGCGGCATGGCGCATGAGAGCCAAGGCGGGCACAGTCAGGGCGAACCGCGTTACATCGCGTCGGCGCATCGCTCATCTCCCTATTCCGCGGCCCCTGGTTTGTCCGGAGCCGTTCTCTGCCGCAAAGCTCACGTCGTCGAAAGTCGATTTTGCAGTGTCCCCGATCCGGGTCAAGCACTGGCTGGGCGGCGTGAGAGTGTCACCCCGGGATTACCGTGCTGGCCAAAAGTCGAAAATCGAAAACCGGAGGGAGATTGACGAAGTGTCCCGCCCGGACCGATGCTAGGTGGCATGACCATTCTCGACAGCGCGACCAGCCTTGCCGAGCCCGCGCGCGATGAGTTGGGGATGGGTGCGCGCACCCTCGCCTCAGCGATCTACGCCCGGCTGCGCGCCGATATCCTCGCAGGACGCTGCCGCCCCTCCGAACGGCTGCTGATTGCGCCCCTGGGCCGCCGCTTCAACGTCAGCCTCGCCTCGGTTCGCGAAGCATTGTCCCGGCTGGTCGCCGACGGGTTGGTGGTGGCCGAGGATCAGCGCGGCTTTCGCGTCAGCCCCCTCTCCTTGGGCGATTTGATGGACGTCACGCAGACACGCGTCGAGCTGGAGAGCCTCGCCCTCCGGCGTTCGATCAAACATGGCGGGGCAGACTGGCAAAAGGCGCTGGGACTGGCCTGGCACAATCTACAAGCCGTCCCGCACACCTCGCCAGACGACCGGCTGCGTCATGGCGAGGCATGGTCGACGATGCATGGACGGTTCCATCGTGCGCTGATCGCAGCCTGCGGGCTGGAATGGCTGCTCCGTTTTCGCTCCATCCTCTACGAACAGAGCGAACGGTACCGGCGGCTCGGTCTGATGGTGAGTGCGCAAACGCGGGACGTGACGGGCGAACATCGCCGGATCTACCAGGCAACGATGGATCGCGACGCCAAGACAGCCACCGCAGAGTTGGCGCGGCATTTCAACCGGACGGCGGAGGTGATCACCCAGGCCTATGAGCACGGCCTGGCTGAGGGTTAACCTAAAACAGCGTGTCCACGAAAGGATTCCTATGCCACCGTCGTAAGATGGATAAGCGAAGCGTCGTCCGTCACGACACACAGTCGTAGGGGTGGGCTTTAGCCCATCGCGGTTTCGCAGGGCGCCTCGAAGGGTGGGCTTAAGCTCACCCTACGAAGGAAATGCGTTCGGCGGCGGTAGGAGTCGTTACTAGTGACCCGCTAGGCGCCGGCGGACTATCGCGGCACCATCGGCCAGCGCCTTCAACTTGCCGCGTGCAGCGGAGTGGGGCAGGTATTTCATCCCGCAATCCGGTGCTGGGACGAGCCGCTCGGGCGCAATGAAGTCCAAAGCCTGGATGATACGGTCCGCAACCCTCTCTGCCGTGTCCACCTCTTTCGCGCCGAGATCCAAGACGCAGCATGACCGTCTTGCCCGACAACTCCCGCAGCAAGCCCAAATCGAGCTTTAGCTGCGCAGCCTCGATCTAGATTCGCGTCGCCGCCGAATCCGCAAGCTGCGGCAGGAACGAACAGCCGGACGGCTTGTCGCTGACGACATGGACGTAGCCGAAGCACAGATGCACGACGGTGATCCCCGCGACGCCCTGCAGCGCCCGGTTCAGGCCCGCCCCTTCAGGATGGGATTTCGTCCCGCACCGGGTTGCGGAGGATGCCGAGCCCGGTGATCTCGACCTCTACCTCGTCGCCATGCTTCATCCAAACCGGCGGTGTGCGGAACGCGCCCACGCCCCCCGTCGTCCCCGTCACGATCACGTCGCCGGTGGCCAATGGGATGAAGGCGGAGGTGTAGGCGATGAGAGCCGGGATATCGAAGACAAGATCGGAGATTGGCGCGCGCTGCATCTCCTCCCCGTTCAGCCGCGTCACCAGCGTCAGCGCGGTGACGTCGGCAATCTCGTCGGCCGTCACCAAAGCGGGGCCAAACGCTCCCGTGGCATAGAAATTCTTACCCGGCGTGAACTGAACCGTGTGGCGCTGCCAGTCGCGGATGCTGCCGTCGTTGTAGCAGGCGTATCCCGCCACATGGGCGAACGCATCTTCCTTGCTAATCCGGCGGCCGCCTTGGCCGATGACCACCGCCAATTCGCCCTCAAAGTCGAACTGCACGGATTCGGGCGGCCGGATCATGGGGTGCCCCGCCGCCACTTGGCTTGCGGGGAAGCGGGTGAAGATCATCGGGTGGGTGGGCAGCGGACGCCCGGTCTCCTTCAAATGCGTTAGATAATTCACGCCGATGCACAGAATCTTGTCCGGATTCGGCACCACCGGCAGCATCGTGACCTCGCCAACCGCATGGTCCGGAGCCTCCAGCGCCAGCGGCGCCAGCTTCGTCAATCCCGCCGGATCCAGCACGCTGCGAATATCGGACGACCCGAGGCGGCGCCCGGCATCGACAATGCCAGCCTCGGTCAGGATGCCAAACGAATTAGCACCTTGGACAGTAAAGCTCACCAATTTCATGCCGGTCTCCTTCGAGGCGGAGCCTGCCGCCCCGGCCGACAACCGTCAATCGAAAATTGATTTTACACGGCGACAGTCAGAGCGTCGTATTCGAACAGCCAGTCGTAGCGCTGCTTCACCTGGCTGGGATGGAACTCCCGGTCGATGATTGCGGCCGCCTCCGCCGCGTTGGCCAAAGCCGGATTGTGAAACCGCCCGTGTTGTCGTTGGCGCCGCGGACGATGCGCGACGTGCGATCGATCCGCGCCGTCTCGTAGCGGCGCAGTGCCCGCGCTCATCTTCGGGATTGGTCCGGTTCCGGCGCTGGGCATCACCGGGGCGGGGCTGGCCTTGGTCGGATATTACCTGATCAGCGCGACGGTATTGCTGGTGGCGCTGTTGCGTGGCCGCTCTGGCTTCCGGCTCAGCGCCCGGCACCGGATGCAACGGCAGCACTTCGCGGCCATCCTTGGGGTGGGCGGCGCGGCCGCGGTCAACAACATCAACGCCAACCTGGCCGTAACGGTGGCGACGTCGTTCGTCGCGGGGCTCGGAACGCACGCGCTGGCCGGGTTCGGCCTGGGCACACGGTTGGAGTATCTCCAAATCCCGATCGTGTTCGGCGTTGGGTCCGGCATGGTGGCGATGATCGGCATGAATGTCGGTGCTGGCCAACTTGCCCGCGCCAAACGCATCGCCTGGGTCGGGTCAGCGGTTGCGATGGTGGCGACCGAAATCGTTGGCCTCGCCGCCGCGCTGTTTCCGGCGGCCTGGCTCGGGATTTTCACCACCGACCCGGCGGCCATTGCCACCGGGTCCACCTATTTGCACATCGTGGCGCCGATCTACGGGGTGTTGGGCCTGGGACAGGCGCTCTACTTCGCATCCCTAGGGGCCAAGCAGATGAAATGGTCGGTACTCGCCGGTTTTGCGCGGTTGGTGGTGGTGGGGGTCGGCGGATGGCTGGTCGGCGAACTCGCAACGCCAACAGTCGCCCATCTTTCGGCCATCTTGGTGCTGGGGTTCATTGCCATGGCGGCGACCAACGCCGTGCCGTGGCTTCGACGCGTGCTCAACAGTTAACCCACCCGGGCGAACTCCACATCGCGATTGATGTCTTTGTAGAGCAGGTACGCCGCCTCCTCCCAGCCGGTGCAGTAAAATTGCTGGGGGACGTAGGGGCCCATCCAGATGAAATCGCCGGTCCAGCATTCATGCCAATCGCGTCCGAGCAGATACAGGCCTTGCCCCTGCAGCATGTATAGCCCGTGCTCCATGATGTGCGTTTCCACGAAGGGGAAATGCGTGCCGGGCGCGAAGCTCAGGATGTTGACGGCCATGTCGAAACCGAAATCCTCGTCCGGCAAAAGATGCTGCCAAGCACGGCCATCCGTGTGCTTCAGCCGCCGCCCCACCCGGTCGCGATGGCCGAACAGCGTCGCCGGGGCAGCGTGCCCGGGGGCCGGTATGTAAGGACGCTTGATCCAAATGGCTTTGGCGGGGCCACCGCATGCGGTGACAGACAGCGCCGCGCCGGCAGGGCTGTAGACGAACCCGCCAGCATCCAACCTCTCGCTTCCGGCGCCGGAGGCAATCTCAATTGTCCCGGCGACAACGTAGACGAAATGCTCCAGCCCATCCTGGAATGGCTCCGTGGTGCCTGACCCGGACGAAATCTCCAACAGCGCCTGCGCAAACCGGGCTCCCATGGCCGGCGAGGTGTGGAACCGCACCAACGTGCCGCTCCACCCAGGCAGGCGGCTCTCCAAGATCCCCTCCGGCGGCATCACCGCGTAGTGCGGCGTCACCATCGTGCGGTTATGGCCGAAAATGCCTGGCGGCGGGTTGGACCGATGCATCACGCGTCTCCTTTCTCGCCGGAAAGGAGGGCGCGCTCGCCCTCGCCGAGCGGGGTGATGTCGGATAGCTGGGTCATACGAAAATCACTCCCACATCGGCGGCCGGATGGGTGCGCGCCCGATCCTGGGGAGTGTGCGCGGCTGCACGCGGCGTGTCACGCGGCCGGGCAGCTCAGGTTTAGCGAAGCAGGAGCTGCTATTGGTAGGCGACTGCCTCGTCATAGCGGCGCCCTAACTCTTCGATCCCGAACTCCATCTGCGCCTCGGTGATTTGGCCCGTGTTGAACTGCTGCTGCAGGGCAACGACACCGTCATTGTGTTGTTGCTGGAGGATGAGAATAGTTTGGTTGAAGTTGTTCTGGGCGGCATCGATGTCCCATCCCGCGGGGGGATCATAGCCCCCCGACCACCCAATTCCGCCGGGGCCGCGGCCATAGGGCGGGTATGGCGGCCGGAAAGGAGGCGGTGGCGGCGCATAGCCAGGCGCCGCAGGCTGCCGGAACGGCGCCAGCGCAGGCCGCAACTGGGGCTGCATCTGGGGCCGCATGTCTGGCCGCGGCGGAGGCGCGCGTTGCGGCTCCGGGGGCCGCGGACGTTCGTGGTCAGGGTGGGGTGGAAATGGCTGCGCATTGCCGACCCCAAACCCAAGCAGGCTCAGCGCGCACAGAGCAGCCCACAATCTCCACCGCTTGACCATCGCCGCATCCTGTCACCGTCTTGTCAGTCTCATTTGACGATCAATGGTGTCGGATTGATGGACTCGTCGTGGCGTCGGGGTGGCCCCATCGTCAGTGTAGGCCGACGGTCAAATTCTCCCGGTCTGAAGTGACGCTGAACTCGGCCGCGCAAACCTTTGCCCGGCACCCGAAGCGGCGCTTAGGCAGCGTCGGCAAATAAGTGCGTCGGCACGCCGACAAAGCTGCCGCTAACAACAAAGGCTTAGGGCTTGTTCGACGCCGCCAATCGATTCGATTGATGTCGAACAAGCCCTTACGTCGCGGCGCCGCACCGATCAGGCCGCATTCCGGGCAGGTCGGTTCACCCCCGTGGACGGCCACCGTGCCTGCTTGAACCACTCGTACACAGCGTCCTCGTCCACAGCCGCAACGGAGGAATGGCCAGGCCGCTGGCCTCGGGCGACGGCAGGAAGTGCTGGCCGCCGTCCCGTTATTTCCAACCTCCGGACCGCCTTCACGTCAGCTATTCCTGCCAAACCGCAGCGTTGGCATGGGTCATACGCCGCGTGCATCCGGCTCGGCTAAACCGTCAGTCGGATACGGCGACGATGCCGCGGTCGACAAGGGTCCGAATAGTCGCCTCATCGAGGCCCAATCCGGCAAGGGTCGCCCGGCTATGCTGCCCGATGGACGGAGGATGGCTGCGCAAGGTGGAGGATTCACCGCCGATCCGGATGGGCAGGCGGGGCAATGTCGTCGTGATGCCGCCGGGAAGCTGGGTTGGCAGCAGGAATCCCGTCTCGCTCAAATGCGCATCCGTGAACAATTCTTCCGGTCGCGCGATGGGCGCAAACGGGATGCGCGCCTGCCCGCAAAGGGCGCTCGCCTCCTCGACCGTCATCGGGGCGAACATCGCCCGCAAGATTGGCAGCAGCCGGGGCCGGGCGGTGATCCGGTCACCATTGGCGGCCAGGGATGGATCGGCGGCGAGGTCGTCGCGGCCCGTCACGGCACAGAACCGCCGCCAATGGGCGTCCGTCGTGATCCCAACGAAGATTTGCCGCCCATCCCGCACGGTAAAAGTCTCATACACCGCCCAGGCCGACACACGCTCCGGCATGGGCGGGACCGGTGCGTCGGACTGCGCGGCGTAGCAAAGGTGTTGGCCCATCAGGAAAACAGCCGTCTCGAACAAAGCCGATTCGACCAGTTGACCGCGCTGCGTCGCCTCGCGCACCCGCAGCGCTGCCTGGATGCCGATGACGGCAAACATGCCGCCGGTGATGTCGATAACGGAGGTGCCGGCCCGCAGGGGTCGCCCGCTCGGCCCCGTCATATAGGCAAGGCCGGACATCATCTGCACCACCTCGTCCAGTGCAAGGCGAGTCTCGTAAGGGCCTGGCAGGAAGCCTTTGAGGCTGGCGTAGATCAGGCGCGGGTTGAGGGCGGACGCCGCGGTATAATCCAGGCCCAGCCGTTCCATCGTGCCCGGCCCGAAATTCTCGACCAACACATCGGCCTCGCCGATCAGGCGGCGCACGATGCCGAGCCCCTCGGCGGATTTCAGGTCGATCGCCAGGCTGCGCTTGTTGCGATTGAAATAGCCGAAATAACCGGTGCCGAAACCTTTCAACCGCCGGGTTGGGTCACCCTCCGGGGAAGGTTCGATCCGCAGCACCTCGGCGCCAAGGTCGGCGAGGATCAGGCCGCAGGACGGCCCCATCACGGTATGACCGAAATCGAGGACTTTTATGCCAGCCAGCGGCATGGCGGCGGACGCTTCCATATCTCTCGCTTCCTGCGGTTGCGGGCGACCCATGAGATAGGATCCCGATGGTCGCCGATAGGTGGTGGCACTGCGCTAGGCTGGAGCGTAGAGTTTGCAGCAGCCGGGTCCGTCGTGGGATCGGGTGCGCTCGGCCCCCTCCTACGAAGCGGCCCGCAGGATGTCGGCGATCAAGCGCTGACTCGCCGCAGCCGCTTCGCCCGTCACGGCCGGGTCACGACCCTCCGCAATCGCGGCGATGAAATCGGCGATGACAGCGCGGTGGGCGTCGTTCGGAAAATCCATGATGCTGGCGCCACTGCCCGTCGATCCCTCGGCTTGCAGCACTTCCTCCCCGCCGGCGATCAGGCTCAGCCGCAACCCGCCCCCGATGAGGCTAGCGGTGCCCAGGGTGCCGATGATCTCGATCCGCTCCGGCCCGCCGGGATAGGCCGCCGTCGTAGCGGTGATGCTGCCAGGCGCGCCGTTGCCCAACCGTACCAGGGCATTCACGTAATCCTCCGTCTGCATCCGATGCAACGCTGTGGTCAGCGACTGGGCGGCGACCACCGCCTGCACACCCACCAAGGAGCGGAACAGATCCAGCGTGTGGATCGCCTGCGTCAGTAAAACGCCGCCACCATCGCGTGCCATGGTCCCACGCCCGGGCTCGTCATAATAGCTCTGCGGACGCCACCATGGCACGGTCATCGACGCCGCCACGACCGTGCCAAGCTCTCCCGCCTCCAGCGCCGCCCGCAGCCGCACCGCGCCCGGGCGAAACCGGTGTTGCAACACCACCCCAAGCCGCCGCCCGGATTGGCGGCCCGCGTGCACCAGGCGATCGGCGCGGTCCAGCGTCAACTCCAACGGCTTTTCCACCAGCACATGCTTCCCGGCAGCAAAGCACCGCTTGGCGATCTCCAAATGGGCTGAGGGGGGCGTCAGCACCAACACGGCCTGGATCGCCGGGTCGGCGATCACGGCATCGACGTCCGTGGTCACGGGGAAGCCGAACCGCGCGTGGAAGGCCCGTGCCTTGTCCTCTCCCCGGCTCGCGGCGAGGCGGACCTCCACTTGCCCGGCCAGCTCGTTCAGGCTCTTGGCGTGCGGCTCACTGGCCGGCCCCAGCCCGATGATTCCAAGCACGAGCCGGCTCATGACGGCATTCCACCTGGCAGGACGACCCGTTCGGCCTGCGCCTGCGCCTGCAGTGCCAGCCGGCATACGGTGAAGACGTGCCGCTGGGTCATCGCCGTTTCCGTCCGGTGCGCCACGTCATGCACGAAATCCGCAAAATACTGCAGTGGCTCAGCGCTGCAATCGACGTAGCGCGTGCCGGCGGTGTTCGACAGGAAAAGGTGATCGGTGCCGGGCCGCCCCTCGATATCGAGGTATTTGCGCAGCTCTATCGTGCCGGAGGTGCCGACCACCGTCAGCCGCCCATCCCCCCAAGTGGGCAACCCGTCCGGCGTGAACCAGTCGACCCGGCAATAGCCGCTGGCACGGTCGCTGCGCAGCACCACCTCGCCAAAATTCTCGAAATCCGGCTGCCGGGGATCGTCGAAATACCCGATCGTGCTGGCGACGATCCGCGCATCCTCCGAGCCGGTGAAGGTCAAGAACTGGTCGATCTGGTGGGATGCGATGTCAGCCAGGATGCCGCCATAGCGCGCCGGGTCGAAAAACCAGGCGGGGCGAATGGCGCGGTTCAGCCGATGCGGGCCGAACCCGGCGGTTTGCACAACCCGCCCGATCTCCCCGGCGCGGATCAACCGCAGCGCCACCGTCGTCGCCGGCACCAGGAAGCGTTCGGAAAAGCAGATGGAAAAGATGCGCCCGGTCTCGGCCACCGTTTGCTCCAATGCCGCCAGATCGGCGGTGGTGGTGACGCCGGGCTTGTCCATCAGCACGTCTTTGCCGTGGCGCATCGCCTGGACGGCCAGGCCCGCGCGTTCGGACGGGACCGCGGCGCAGAGCATGACCGCCGCGGAGGGATCGGCCATCAACGCGCCCTTGTCGTCCACGGCACGCAGGCTGGGAAAGCGTTCGCGGAACCCGGCCAACACTTTCGGGTCCGAGGTCTCTGGCCAATACCCGCTGCAGGCCAGCCCGGCCGCCAGCAGGCCCTGCGTCAGGTCGTACACATGCCGATGGTCCAGGCCAATGATGACGAAGCCCTGATGCCCGCTCACTTGGCGACCTTTGCTCCGATCTGCTGGTCCCACCGCTGGAACGCCAGCACCAGGCGGTCCGGGGTCAATGGCGTCTCGAAAGGCATATCCTTGATCCACTGGTCGTAGATCGGCCGGCCAAACTCATGCACCACCTTCTGGCTCTCCGCGGGTGCTTGCGACAATGGCACGTCGATCACCGGGCCCGGATAGAAATACCCGGTGTCGTAGGTCAGCGCCTGTTGCGCCGGTTCGAGCATGAACGCCATCAGCTGCAGCAGCACGCTCAGTTTCTCGCCTGCCACACCTTTCGGAATGCACATGAATTGCGTGTCGGGCAGCCAATGGGTACCGTCCAACGCGAACACCTGCATCTCCGCCGGGACGATACCGAGCGCCCGCGGATTGATGTCCCAGCCGCAGGTGGACACGATGATGTCCCGGGTGCCGTCCCCCAACTCCTTCACCATGGCCGCCGTGCCAGTGGGGTAGTAGTCGATGTTCTCCCCCAGCGCCTTCAGATACGCCCAGCTTCTGTCCCAGCCATGGGCCGGGTCCTTCGGGTCGCTATCGCCGAGCAGATAGGGCAGGCCTTGCAAGAAGGTCCAACCCGGGCCGGAATTGTACGGGCGCGCGTAGAAGAACCGGTTGGGGTTTGCGCGCGTGTAGTCCAGCAAATCCTGTGGCGTCTTCGGCACCGTCTTCACCCGGTCGGCCGCGTATTCGAACAGCGGGCCGGAGGGGGAGTAGGCGACGGCCACCCCCTGCCCGCGGCCGAAATTCTCCTGCATCATGTGGGCGCCCGGTGTGAAGATTCTGGCCAAATCCGGCAGGGCGGCGGCATGGTCTGGCAGCACCTGGACCCACAAGCCCTGCGTCACGCCATCGGACAAGGCGCCCGGCCCCGTCAGCACGAGGTCGATCTCCACCCGCCCCGCCGCCTGCTGCGCCTTCAGCTTGCCCGGCAATTCCGGCGAGGGCGCCTGGCTGTAGGTGATCCGGGAGACGAGTTTGGGGTTCTGTTCCCGAAACCGCTCGATCCCGACCTTGGTCAGTTGCAGGTTCCCCGCAACATCGATGACCGAGAGGGTAACCGGCGCGGCCTGCGCATTGGCCCTCTGCGCCAGCACCGCAGCCCCGGTGGCAATCAGTGCCCGCCGTGTCAGCCCCGTGTTGACCATGCTGCTTCCCCTCAGCCTCTTGTTTGAGGGGACCCTAGCGTCACCGCCGCGGCAGCGCTACCCAGCCGCCGCCATGGGAAGACCCGGGGTGGCTGGCCCATCCGGCCCACGCATGCCGATGCGGCCCAGCCCAGGCAGTTTGATCGCCGGGCGCCTGATATCCAGACCAGCGACGCCGCCGAGGATATTCACCTCGATCCCTTCCACCCAGCCGATCGTCAGCCCGGCATACCCGCCCAGCGTCAAGGTCACGCCGGTGCCGGAGCCGGTGCGGCGCAGCCAGCGTCCGTCATAGGGGTAGTCCTTACCGATCGCTGTCGGCGGCAATGCCGCCTGGATCTCGGGCACGGCATCCATCACCGCTTCGACGAAGGTGTTGGAGTTGGGCCCGGGCCAGGCGCGGTAATCGCCTTCCTTGCTCCAGGCATAGGTGTTGATGGCCTGCTGCATGCGCGGGATCAGCGCGGCCGCCGCATCGCCGTCAGCGGCGAACACGACGCTCGGTGTTCGGCCAAACCAGCGCCCATCCGGCTCGAACCCATTCAGGCGGATGGGGCCGCCCCAGGCGGTGTAGTCGTAGCGCGAGTAGCGGTCGGCCCCGGCGGGTTTGAGGACGATCCAGCTATGGGTGGCGAAAATCCCGCGCCAGCGCACGGTTTGCGCGGCAAAGATGCGCACCAATGCTTCGGGGGTGCGCGATGCCGGCGGCAGCAGCCCGATGCTCGAGCGGTCCGCGGTGCGCCAGCCCGCCCCGGAGCCCTCCATGCGGTACAGCACCGCCGAGACGCCGAGCGGCAGCAGATACAGGATGACGAACAGGGATAAGGCAGTCTTGGCCAGGATCATGACCCACAGATTTGCTGCACGGCAGCAATTGACAAGCCCACCCGGAATTTTGCGCGCCTGCTCGTGGACGATGATGACGAGGGACGGGTTGACGACCTGTGTAGCATGCAATCCGCTTTGGATGCATCACGCCACCAGGCGAGTAGGCCTGTCACGGCCGGCAGGTGCAATCCTAAAGCGGATTGCACCTGCGAGTCAGCTCCAACGGCGGTTCGTATTAGTGAGGACGAGCAGGAACGAAGCCCGGCTGCTCCAGCGCCGCACCAAACAGCCGATGGGCCACATCCACCAGATGAACGGCATCCTCGGCTTTGCCCGCGGCATAGGCGCGTTCGGCCAACACCAGGGCGGCATGCGCCACAAGATGTGCTCGCGGAAGTGGGCGCGACTTTAACGGTTCGATGACACCCATAACGGTCCCCATTGGGTCTTCAAGCAATGAATCTGGGGTTCAACTGGTAAACACCGATGAACCGCCTGTGAAGATAATGCTGCCGAAAGCTTAATGAGCCGTTACTGTTAAGAGGAATAAACGGGGCGGAAACAACCATTGCCAACTTGTAATCGAACCACTAGCCGACAAACTGGTCCCGCCACGCTGGCTGGGCGCCCGGCACATCCAGGGCCGTGGCGGCATGCACGCCGCGGGCGATGGCGCGCGCCATGACCAGAGTCGCCAGGTATAGCAACTCGGTGAGGTCATTCCCCTCCGGCGCGGGCTGAAGCCCGGTTGCGGCCGCAAAGATCGTATCGCCGTCACTCGGCAAATGCGCTGGCAGCACGGCACGGGCCAGCCCGTCATGCGCCATGATTGCCAGCCGCTTCGCCTGCGCCTTGGTCAAACTGGCATCCGTCGCGACCATGCCGATGGTGGTCCCCATCATGGGGACCCGGAAAACGCCGCCCTTGGTGCGCAAGGCAACATCTGCTGGCGTGATCCACACTGGCAGGCCGAGCCCGCCGAATTCGACGCCCTGCTCGAACGGTGCGGCCCAGAAATGCGGCCCCTCCCCGACCGTGGCGCTACCCACGGCGTTGACCGCCACCAGCGCACCGACCACCGCCCCGAAGGACGTAGCCGCGCTGGCGGACCCAAGGCCGCCCTTCACCGTTGCCGTGGTCGCCCCCGTGCCGGCCCCGGCGGTCCCCAATGCGAAGGCGCCGGGTGCCGCGGCCATCGCCGCCGCATAGCCCAAATCCCGGTATGGCGAGAACCGGCCCCAAGCCTTGTCGCCGCCATTCAGCAAATCCATCAGGATCGCCTGCGGCACGATTGGGATGCGGGCGGTCCCGATCGCCAGCCCTCGCCCCTGCTCCCGCAGCCACGCCTGCACGCCACCCGCGGCATCCAGCCCAAATGCCGAACCACCGGACAGCACCAGCGCATCCACCCGCTCGACCAACATCTCCGGCTCGAGCAGGGCGGTGTCGCGGCCGCCTGGCGCTCCCCCCAGCACCAGGCCCGACGCGATGGCGGGCGCGTCGAACATGATCGCGGTCACGCCGGACCCGAGCCGAAAATCGGTGGCGTGCCCGACCTTCAGCCCCGCCACGTCGGTTAGCAGGTTGAGCCGGCCCGGCATCATTCGAGGGGGGTGTTGAGGTATTCTTTCATGCTCAAAATGGCGATCGTGCTGAGCGCGCCTCCGGCCATCACGTAAAAGGCCGGGGCGAACGGATTGCCGGTTTGTTCCACCAACCAGGTGGAGATCAGCGGCGCAAACCCGCCAAACAGCACGACGGCGAAGCCATAGCTGACGGACAGGCCGGTGTATCGCACCCGCGTTGGGAACATCTCGGCCAGAATGGACGGGATGGTGCCAGTATACAGCGCCTGGAACGCGGCGTTGCAGACCAGCGCGATCAGCAGCGTCTCGAACGTGCCCCCTTTGATCGCCAACAGGAAAAGCGGGTAGTCGAACAGCAGGTTCAGCACCCCACAGGCCAGGATCAGCGGGCGCCGGCCGATGCGGTCACTCAGCGCCCCAACGAACGGGGTCATGATGACCACGACCATCCCCGATGCGACGGCGCAGGTGAAGGCGGCGCCCGGCGGCAGGTGCATCGTGTTGATGGCGTAGGCGACGAGATATATGACGAAAACGAAGTTCGCGATGCATCCGACGATACTGAGCCCAAACGCCTGCAGCATACGCCCGCCAAATTCGCTGCAGGCGACCCGGAGCGGCGCACGCTCGACCGTTTTCGTTTCGACCGTCCGCTCGAAGGCTGGCGTCTCAGCCACTTTCTTGCGCAGGAAATAGCCGATCGGGCCAAGGATGAAGCCGCACAGGAATGGCAGGCGCCAACCCCAGGAGTAGAAATCCGCCTGGCTGAGGTTGGAGGCCAGCAACGCCGCCGAGACCGACCCGGTGAGCGCCCCGATCTGCGTGCTGAATTGCTGCCAGCTGCCGGTGATCCCTCGCTTGCCCGGCGGCGCGTATTCCACCAGGAAAGCCGCTGCACCGCCCCACTCGCCACCGGTGGAAAACCCCTGCAGCAGACGGCACAGCACCAGCAGAAGCGGCGCCCATACCCCGATCGACTGGTAGGTGGGGATGAGGCCGACGCACCCCGTGGAGACCGCCATCAGGCCGATGGTGACCACCAGGGCGGCCCGCCGGCCCATTCGGTCGCCATAGGCGCCGAGGATGACGGCGCCCACGGGCCGCATCAGGAAGGCGGCGCCGAACGCCGCATAGGTGCCATACATCGATTCCGACGGGTAGAAGGCCCTGGTGATGGCCACGGCGAAATAGCCATAGATGGTGAAGTCGAACAGCTCGAAGAAATTGCCCACGGCACAGGACAGGATGGCCCGCCGGCGCACCGCTGCCAGCTCCCTGGCGCCAAGCGTGGCATACCCGCCTGAAAGAGCCTGGGACATGGGGTGCGCCTTTGCTGCCTGAGAGGACAGTCTAGGGGCAGCAATCCGGGTGCCACAATTGGAAATCGCGAGTCGCGCAACATTCCCTCCGAACCGGGTCCGTAACATCCGGGTGCCTGCGCAAGGCCGCCCCTAAGCAGCGTCCGGCCGGCCCAACGGGCGGCCTCTTGCTCTTGGCGCCCGACTGTGCTGGAAGGCCCCATGATAGAGCTCGACAGGCACGACGAGCGCGTGCTCGTTCTGGATTTTGGCAGCCAGGTGACTCAGTTGATCGCCCGGCGCCTCCGCGAGAGCGGCATTTATTGCGAAATATGGCCGTTCAACGCCGCCGCCGACCGGATCACCGCCTGGGCGCCGCGGGCCATCATCCTCTCCGGCGGCCCCGCCAGCGTCACCGACCCGGCCGCCCCCCGTGCGCCGGACATCGTCTGGAGCATGGGCGTCCCGGTGCTCGGAATCTGCTACGGCCAGCAGCTCATGTGCGCGCAGCTTGGCGGCGCGGTGGAGTCACACGGGGTCCAGGAGTTCGGCCGCGCTTTCGTCGACGTGACGCAACCCTGCCGCCTGTTCGATGGCACCTGGGCCGCGGGAACCCGCGAACAGGTCTGGATGAGCCATGGCGACCGGGTGACCGCGTTGCCGGCGGGCTTCCGCGCCGTGGCCTCCAGCGAGGGGGCGCCCTTCGCCGTGGTGGCGGACGAGGAGCGGCGGTTCTACGGCACCCAGTTCCACGTGGAGGTCGTGCACACCCCGCACGGCGCCGCCCTGTTGCGCAACTTCACCCACGTGATCGCCGGGTTGCGCGGCGACTGGTCGATGGCGGAGTTTCGCCAGGAGGCGACCCGGCGCATCCGGGCGCAGGTCGGGTCTGGCCGGGTCATTTGCGGCCTTTCGGGCGGGGTCGATTCGTCGGTCGCCGCCGTGCTGATCCACGAGGCGATCGGCGACCAACTCACCTGCATCTTCGTCGACCACGGGCTGCTGCGCCGGGGTGAAGCGGAGGAGGTCGACACGACGTTCCGCGACCGCTTCAACATCCGGCTGGTGCATCGTGACGCCTCGGCGCTGTTCCTGGGCGAGTTGGCCGGCGTCACCGACCCGGAGCAGAAGCGCAAGACCATCGGGCGGCTGTTCATCGATGTGTTCGAGGAGGAGGCGGCCAAGATCGGGGGCGCCGATTTCCTGGCGCAGGGCACGCTCTATCCGGACGTGATCGAAAGCGTCAGCGTCAGCGGCGGCCCGAGCGTGACGATCAAGAGCCACCACAATGTCGGCGGCTTGCCCGCCCGCATGCGCATGAAGCTGGTGGAGCCGCTACGGGAGTTGTTCAAGGACGAGGTGCGGGTGTTGGGCCGTGAGATGGGCCTGCCGGACACGCTGGTCGGGCGCCACCCCTTCCCCGGCCCCGGCCTGGCGATCCGCGTCCCCGGCGCCGCGGTCACCCGTGAGTCGCTGGACACGCTGCGCCACGTGGACGCGATCTTCCTCGAGGAGATTCGCGCCGCCGGGTTGTACGATACGATTTGGCAGGCCTTTGCGGTGCTGCTGCCGGTGCGCACGGTGGGCGTGATGGGCGACGGGCGGACGTACGACCAGGCGTGCGCGCTCCGGGCGGTGACCAGCACGGATGGGATGACGGCAGAGTTTTATCCGTTCGACATGGCGTTTTTGGGCCGGGTGGCCGGGCGGATCGTGGGCGAGGTGCGGGGGATCAACCGCGTGACTTACGACATTACCAGCAAGCCGCCGGGGACGATCGAGTGGGAATGATTCGCTAGGCTCCGGCACCTATCACCCACGACTGGCAAACGCCGTGTAAGCCACTGATTAAAAATAAATATTGTCCTCCTGCTATCGACGCCTATCGGTGCGCAGAGATAGCGCATGACGGTCATAGTGGCGGCACGTGCGCCGCTTGATTTTGGTCTCTGGCGGCCATACCGTCAGCCGTGCGCTCGCCGAAGGCCGATCCCCGGCGCAGGAGAAGCAGCGGGACAAGCGACGCTTGCGCGAGGCGAAGAGCTTCGGCGAGTTCGGAGAGCGCTGGCTCCAGAAGTCGCCCATGGCAGACAGCACGCGGGCGATGCGTCGAGCGATCTTTGAGCGGGAGCTCAGACCCGCCTGGCAGAAACGTCTCCTAACGGAGATACTGCCTGACGATCTTCGAACTCTGTGCGCTAAGATCGTGGATCGTGGCGCACCGGCGACAGCCATCCACGTCCGGGACATCGTGAAACAGATCTACGGGTTTGCGATCCTGCACGGTGAGCGCGTGCCTAACCCGGCCGATGAAGTTGGCCCATCGTCGGTCGCGACGTTCGTCCCTCGTGATCGCTCACTGTCGCCCGCCGAGATCCGGGTGCTGTTCAAGGTCCTCGAGCAGGTTCCGACCTTGCCAACCATCAGGCTCGGCCTCCGGCTGGTTTTGCTCACCATGGTTCGAAAAAGCGAACTGCAGGACGCGACCTGGGACGAGGTGGATTTTGAAAACGCTGTCTGGAGCATCCCCAAGGAGCGGATGAAGCGTTCGCGCCCACATAACGTCTACCTGTCGACGCAGGCGCTTGACATCATGGTAGCGCTCAAGACCTGCGCCGGGAACTCCAATCGTCGGCGTGCTCTTCGCGCTTGAGGCACCGAACGGAGATGGCGGTGTCCTGGATGGACTGCGGCCGCCAACCCGGCAAGCGCCTTGGTGTCGGCCTCGTTGGTGATGTCGGCGGCGCGTATGTGGAGCCGGTCGCTGTTCATCGTATCGGCGAGCTTGGCGAGACTGTCAGCGGACGTATCGGTCGCGATTACGGTGTCGCCATTGTCGAGAAAGCGGCGGACGAACACCGTCCCCATGCCGCCGGCGGCGCCGGTGATCACCACGGTTCTGTCGGTCTTCATGCTTGCTCTCCTGGGACGGCCGCGCGCGGGGCCTGGTTCAGCTCTTCGAAGAAGGCGCGCAGGGTGCGGGGTTCGCGACCGAGAATGGCGCGCAGCGTCAGCGCATTGCCGCGCAGGCCGGTGTGGTCGTAGTGCTCGAACATCGGGGGCATAGGGGCGGCCTGGTCGCCCAGCGTGGCCGGGTCGATCCTCTCGGCGCGCACCGTCCGGCCGAGCACCTCCCCGGCCAGGGCGGCGACGTCGTGCCGGTTGAGCCAGCCATCGGCGCAGAGCTCGAAGGTGCCGTAGAGCAGCCGGTCCTCGGTAAGCGCGATCGCCGCGATCTCGGCGACGTCGCGGTAGTCGACACGGCTGAAGCGGGTGTCGCTGGACCAGGGCTCGGCGAGGATCCCGGAGCGGGCGAGGCCTGGCCAGGCGCGCGCATAATTCTGAAAGAACAGCGCGGGGTGCAGTAGCGTGTATTCGAGCCCGCTGTCGAGGATCGCCTCCTCGACCGGCGCCTTGGCCGCATGATTGGACAAGGCGCTCAGGACCGGGTGGATCACGGAGGAGAAGACGAACCGCCGCACGCCCGCCTTGACCGCGGCGGCGACGAAATCCACGCCCACCTGCGCCTCGTTGGGCAGGAAGGCGGGCGCGACGTAGAAGACCGACTCCGCACCATCCAGCGCCGCGGCGATGCTGCGCTGGTCCCTGAGGTCGCCGACGACGGCGTCTTCAGCGCCCTCGTCACGAACCGAAGCCACGGCCTTGGCCTCGTGGACCAATCCTCTCACTGTAGCGCCGCGTGCAACGAGCGCTGGAACGACATAGCCGGCGAATTTACCTGCCGCGCCGACTGCGAGGACTAATCCGGACATGGCTCCTGTAGCTCCAAGACCGAGGCGTATCTCGCCCGTGCTTGCAAGATGCTATGCGTGAGGTCGCGCGATAAGACCGTGCGCCCGGGACACGGTGTGCCGCCAAACGGAACGGAGGGCCTGTGCTGGACCTAAACGATCTTCAAGTGTTCGAGCGGGTGGCGGCGCTGCAGGGCTTCTCCGAGGCGGCGCGTGCGCTGGGCTTGCCGAAGTCGAACGTCAGCCGCAGCGTCGCGCGCCTCGAGGCGGCCTTAGGCGCGCGGCTGTTCCACCGCTCCACGCGCGATGTGACGTTAACGGCCGCCGGAATCGCCCTCAGAGATCGTGCGCGCGACATCATCGAACGGGCTGGGGAGGCGCTCGACTACATCGGCAGCTTGGCGCAAGGCCCTCGTGGATCCATCAAGGTCAACTCAGGCATCGGTTTTGGCCTGAATGTCCTCGGCTCGGAGCTTCCTAAGTTCCTCCAACGCTATCCCGATGTGGATGTCACCCTCGACCTGGAGACCCGAAGACTTTCTACGGTGTCGGGCCCGAAGGCTACACGGATTATCCAGCCTTGGAGAACTGACATGAACGAGCAACACACAGTTCAGGCATTCCCTCATTTCAAGCCGGAGACCAGCGCGCTGGTCCTGATCGACCACCAGGTCGGCACGATGCAGCTGATCAAGAACATTCCTTCCGACGTCTCGCTGCGGAACGCGGTCGCCTTGGCCAAGGCCGCAAAGTCCTTCGGCATGCCCATCCTGATGACCACCAGTCAGGAAGACCATGTCCAGGGCCCCACCGCGGACGCTTTGCAGCGGGTCGCACCGGAAGCCTATGCGGCGAGGATCAAGCGCACCGGCGTCGTCAACGCCTGGTCCGACCCCGCCTTTCGGAACGCGGTCCTGGGGCTCGGCCGTCGCCAGCTCGTGATGGCGGCTGTCACCACCGACATCTGCCTCGTGTTTCCGGCCATCAGCGCAGTCGAGGAAGGCTTTGAGGTGCAGGCGGTGCTGGACGCCAGCGGGTCCCCCTTCGACATCGGCGAGGAGACGTCGCGCCGGCGCATGGAGCGCGCCGGCGTCTGGCTGACCTCGACCAACACCATGATCACCGAGCTTGTCGGCGATTGGAGCACCAAGGCGGGTCAAGAGATGATGCCGATCCTGTTCGCCTCCGCCCCGATGTTCCCCGTCGATTGAGGAGGTCGCCATGTCCACCGCGGCCTCTCCGCTCCCGATCGAGGGTTTCGACAGCCGTTTCGCCGAGGTGAACGGCGTGCGCCTGCACTACTGGATCGGCGGCGATCCCAAAGGACAGCCGGTGGTCCTGTGGCACGGCTTCCTCTCGACCGGCTACGCCTGGCGGGACGTCGGCCCGGCGCTCGCGGACGCCGGGCTCGCCGTCCTGGTCCCTGACATGCGGGGCTACGGCGACAGCGACAAGCCGGCGGGCGTGAAGGGCTACGACGCCTGCGCGCTGGCGGAGGAGGCGCGGGCCCTGGTCGCCCAGATCGGCTTCGGCCGGGGGCGGCCCCTGGTGCACGCGGCCCACGACATGGGCGCCCTGCCCGCCCTGCTCTGGACCGCCGACCATCCGGACGAGGTGAAGGCGCTGCTCTACATCGAAGCCCCGGTCATGCTCGGCGAGGTGCTGCGCCCGGTGTTCGCCTATACGCCGGAGGCGATGGCGCAGGGCTCGATGTGGTGGTGGATCCTGCCGCTCGCGCCCGGCGTCCCGGAACGGCTGATCGTCGGCAATGAGCGGGCCTTCCTCGGCTGGTTCTACGAGGGCGACCACGTCATCAATCACGGCGCGTTCCCGCCCGCCGTGGTGGATGAATACCTGCGCACCTTCTCCGGTCGCGAGGGCGTGCTCGGCAGCCTCGGCGTCTATCGCGCCGCCTTCACCAGCATCGCCCAGACCGAGCCGCTGCTGAAGGCCAAGATCAAGACGCCCGTATGGGCGATGGGCGGAGAGAAGGGCTTGGGCGCGCGCGTCGGCCAGATGGTCGCGCTGGTGGCGGACCATGTCCAGACCTCGGTCGAGCCGACCAGCGGCCATTTCCTGCCCGAGGAAGCGCCTGCGTCGGTAGCCGACGCGATCATTCACATGGCGAACACCCAACCGCTCAACTGAAGGAGAGCACTCATGGCCGACTATTCGATCACCGCGGACGGCGACACCGGCCCACTACCCCCGGACGACCTGAGCCGATCGCTGACCGTCTCGAACCCGGATGACCCCAACCTGCCGCACCTGGCTGTGGTCGGGGACAATTACACCGTGCTGGTCTCCGGCAAGCAGACGGAGGGGCGCTATTGCCTGATTGACATGCTGGTGCCCGACGGCAGCGGCCCGCCGCTCCACCGTCACAGCTTCGAGGAGATGTTCACGCTGCTCGAAGGCGAAGTGGAATTTACATTCCGCGGTCAGACCATGAAGGTCACGCAGGGCGCGACGGTGAACATCCCGGCCAATGCGCCGCACCAGTTCCGCAATACCTCGGGCAAGACCGTGCACATGCTGTGCATGTGCACGCCCGCTGGCCAAGAGGAGTTCTTCGCCCAGGTCGGCGATCGTGTCGCCAGCCGCACCTCTCCGCCGCCGCAGCTCAGCAAGGAAGAGCAGGCGGAGCGCGGGAAAAAGGCTACCGAACTGGCGCCGAAGTACAGGACGGAAATGCTCTAGCCCGACCGCCTCGTCGGCTTCGAGTTGTCGCGCAGGCGACATTATCCAGCACAAGGAGAGGGACGAAGCGATGAATGCTGGTCAGGCCCGCTATCACATCCAGGAAACAGGTTCCGGCCTGCGCGAAGGTTTCCCTTATTTCGCCCATCATGACTCCATCTCGGCTATGTGGGCAAAGAAATGGCGGCCGCTCTGTGCGGCGGGCCTTTACCCGTTCGGCGATGGCAAAGTCGAAGACTTCGACCCGATCTTCGCGAAGCTGGTCGAAGTCTCAGCCGACGATGCATCATGGTTGCGCAGGCCGGACGACTACGCCCGGCCCTTCCTGCCCGTAGCGCAGGATCTGGCGGGGCGCGGCGAACAGGCGCTTGCAGATGGCCGAACTGACGAAGCCCGCGACCTCTTTCTGCGGGCCGCGGCCGTTTGGCGCATTGCGCGTTTTCCAGTCAACCGGTCCCCGCTCGGCCAGGAGGCGTGGGAATGCGGTAAGGCCGCGTATGAAAAAGGTGCCGCCCTGTTCGATCCGCCAAACATGGCGGTGCACCTGCCATTCACGCGGGCCGACACCGCGGCCGGCGATCAGGAGCGACTAATCGGGGCGTATCTTCGCGTCCCGGCGGGTGTGAGTCCCGAAGCTGGCTGGCCGGTGCTGCTGTTCATCTGTGGGCTGGACGCCTACCGCACCGACAATACGCACCGCATCCAGACGCACGTCGACCAGGTCGCCTTGAACATCCGCATCCAGCGCTCTACGCCATCCCAGCCCCGCCACTCGCCGCCATAGGGCAGCGACGCCGGCTCGCAGAGCAGGCAGTCCGGATGCAGGGTGGCGGCGACCGGCTCGAACTCAGACTGCTCGGCCACCATGAATCGCGCTTCCGCCTCGTAGAAGCGCTGCAGCACGTCTCGGTTGGACATGGCGTCAGCCGTCCATAACGGCGGCGCGGTAGTCTGGGACGTTCCAGTAGAACGGCCTGAACTCGACGATCCGCTCGCCTTCGACCGTCACCACCTGCGTCATGGGCGCGTCCACGACCACGCCGGTGCTGCGTGAGCGGGTGACCAGCCTGCAGATGGCGACCACGGTGTCGCCCTCGGCGAACAGCTGGCGGTCCTTGACCTCAAGCTGGTCGAACGCCTCGCTCATCTGGCGCGCCCAGTCCTCATAGCCCGCATGGCCGTGGAACTCTCCACCCCAGGGCAGGTCGGGCGACTGGTGCAGCACCACCTCAGGATCGAGGGTGGCGGCCAGCGGCGCGAAGCTCGCGCCACCGCTGGCGCCGCCGGCGTTCATGTAGGCGCCCTCGGCCTCATAGAAGCGCTTCAGCACGGCGATGGGCCCGGGCTCTGATTTCTGATCAGGCGCCCCGCCGCCGCCCATCGTCGGCGCGACGTAGTCGGCCCGCAGCGGCAGGAATACCGCCATCTCCCGCGGCGCGCGTAGCAGATCCGGCAGCCGCGCCTCGTATTGAGCGCGGTAGGGCCGCTTCATCTGGACGGAGAAGAAGTCCGCCCGGTCCCGCCAGGTCTCGTGCAGCATGAACAGGCCCGGATCCTCGGCGCTCCTGTGCAGCACCGTGTTGACGAAGGTGGGCTCGCGGCGCATCTCGTCGTTCACGCCGTTGACGAGCGCCAGGTACTCGTCCTCGCAACCGGCCTTGATCGGCACGGTGGCCAGGAGCACGAACTGATCGTCGCTCATGGGCAGCCTCCCTAAGCCTCGACCTCTCGGCCGTCCGGGTCGGCGCGGAAGGTGGCGGTCCCGCCGGTGCGGAAGGTGGAGGCGGTGCCGAAAGTGTCCTCCATGAACTGCATGTAGGTGACCTTGCCGCCCTGGACCTTGGCCAGGATGGCGAACGGCGAGGTGATCGCTCGGCCGAGCGTAGTGGAGCGGTAGGTAAAGCGGCCGAACACCGCCACGTTGTTGCCGGACTCGAAAATCTCCTCGATGTCGAACCCCTCGTTCTTCCAGTAGCGGCCGACGCGCTCGTAGGTGCGCACAATCGCCTCGGGTCCGGTCTGCGTGCCTGCCCACGGCATTAGCCTCTTCAGCTCGGGATTGTCGTAGTTGAGCGAGACATAGGTGGCGTCGGGCGCGACCAATTCTTCGACCGAGTCAAGATCGGTGGGGTTGTCCAGGATGGCTTTGACAACCTCGACATTGGAGCGTGGCATGGCGGGTCTGTTCCTTGACAGCTAATTTTTGGAAGGGCTTGCTCAGGCCTGCGCGGCTGCGACGAGACCCGGGCTCAAGGCGATGCGCTTGTATTCTAAGAAGTCGTCCAAGACGGCTAAGCCGCGCATGCGGCCCTGGCCGCTCTGCTTGAAGCCACCCTCCTCGAACTGGTCGTGCAGCACCGACCAGTCGTTGATCCAGATCGAGCCGGCCTGCACCTCGCGCGCGACGCGCAGAGGCCGGTCGATGTCGCGCGACCAGATGCTGGCGCTGAGGCCGTACTGGGTGGCGTTGGCGAGTTCGATCGCCTCCGCCTCGGTCTCGAACCGCTGAAGCGTCAGCACCGGGCCGAACACCTCCTTCTGGACGATGTCCATGTCGGAGCGGGTGACCTCCAGCAGCGTGGGACGGTAGTTGCAGGTCCTGGAACCTGAACCGGCCGCTCTTCTCGTCGATGACCGCTGCGTAGGCCCGCACTTGAAATCTCCCGGCTCGTATCGCAAGGAATGACTTCTGGATAGATCGGTTCAGAATGGAGGTCAAGGGTGTGAGCGCTTGCCCTTCAGCACTCGCAAAAACGCCGTCGCGAACGCGGCTGAGGAGCTTCAAAGATGCCGACCAGCAACAAACGTCATTCCGCCCTGCCGATCAACACGATGTTTCTAGATCGTTGGTCGCCCCGCGCCTTCACCGGTAAGCCGATGGAGGAGGCCGACCTCATGACGATCCTTGAGGCTGCGCGATGGGCACCGTCTTCCTACAACTCGCAACCCTGGCGCTTCGTCTATGCGCGGCGGGAGACGCCGGCCTGGAACAAGCTCCTGCATCTGCTGACTCCCAACAACCAGTCGTGGGCCAGCAGGGCCGCGGCGCTTGTCGTGCTTGTGTCCAACCCGATGATGCGGCCGCCAGGTGCGGAGAATGACGTGCCGGCCTACACGCACACGCTCGATACCGGTACGGCTTCCGGCTTCATGGCGCTGCAGGCCAACAAGCTGGGACTTTATGTCCACGGCATGGTGGGCTTGGACCTGGAGCGAGCCTTCCTGGAGCTGGGTCTGCCCGAGGGCTATTGCGTCGAGGCGGCCTACGCGATCGGCTACAAGGGCGATCCGGCCGAGCTGCCAGAGCCTTTACGGGCGCGAGAGGCGCCGAATTCGCGTCGGCCCTTGGCGGAACTCGCCTTCGAGGGCGGCTTCCCGGCCCGGCCTGAGGTGAGCGCCATACGTGGTCGGACCCGGCCGGCCACATGCTCATGATCTCGGCAATCGACGCCTGCAAGGTCGCGCGGTCCACGCCGTCCCTTGCCTGGGCGGAGATGCCGACGAGGAAGCCGTTCAACGCCACGGCGAGCGCGGCAGCGTTCCGCTCCGGCGACAGCTCTCCCAGCTGGACGGCGCGTTCGACGCAGCCGCGTATCGCCGCGAGATTGGCCGCCCGGACATCCGCCACGAAACGCTGCACGTCAACCGCTTCCGGCGAGCAGCTCATTGTCGATGAGCAGACGAGGCAACCCAGCGGGTGGTCACTGCAGGTCTGCATGTCGACTGAGGCCCGGAGCGACTGCTCCAGCGCCGCGCGGGGCGACATGGCCGGATCGAATAGCGGCGCCAGACACGTCCCGTAGGTCTTAGCGTAAAGCGCCAGGGTTTCGCGAAACAGCGCTTCCTTGGACTCAAACGCAGCATAGAAGCTCGCCGTGGATATGTCGCCCATCGCCTCTCGAAGCTGGGCTAGCGAGGTGGCTTCGTAGCCGTGTCGCCAGAACAGGTGCATCGCCTGCTCGACCGCTTGATCCCGACTAAAGCCGCGGGGACGACCCGTCCTCGCCATCAGAACACCACTCTGTATCGTTGCACGCACCAGATGCGCGTCAGCGCATTGCTTGGCATACGACAGGAGTTAGGGAGGCGCGTGGCGACGGTCAAGCTGCGAGCCTGTAGTGGGTCGGAACTTCTCCGGTGCCCCTGAACCGCTCCCTCCAAGCGGTCGCGCGAAATTCTGGAACAATCGGGCCAGAAGTGTGTATCTTGGGAACGGCGGGCAGGCCGACTGAGCCTTGGTTGACCCCCTCGTCAGCGCATCGCTGCGTCGTTGAAGCGGCTTAGTAAGTGGAGGACCTACCGATGAGCTCGAACCGCATCGACGTCCATACGCATCTCGTGCCGCCGTTCTGGGCCAAGGACCTGCCCGAACATGGCGGCGATCCGTCCGGCTGGGGCGCGCCCGCGTGGTCGCCAGAGCAGCTGCTAGGCTTCATGGACGAGGAGGGGATCGCGGTCAGCATGCTCTCGCTCACCGCGCCTGGGATCGAAGGCTGGAAAGGCGCCGACCGGATCGACATCGCCCGCCGCGTGAATGACTACGGCGCCGAACTCGTGAGCCGCCATCCCGGCCGGTTCGGCTATCTCGCCACCCTGGCCCTGCCCGATGTCGACGCCGGCTTGGCGGAGATCCGCCGCGCCTATGACGAGCTCGGCGTGGACGGCGTCTGCCTGCACAGCAACTTCGACCACGTCTATCTCGGCGACGATCGCTTCCTGCCGATCTGGGAGGAGCT
Source organism: Acetobacteraceae bacterium (assembly GCA_965199005.1). Classification (GTDB taxonomy): domain Bacteria; phylum Pseudomonadota; class Alphaproteobacteria; order Acetobacterales; family Acetobacteraceae; genus LMUY01. The sequence continues at coordinate 190,463 of CBDAQK010000001.1, forward strand.
GGACCGCCGCTCGGCCGTCGTGTTCATCCACCCGACCACGCCCGAAGCCGCCGTGCTGGCGGGCATTCCCGGACCAATCGAAGACTATCCGGCTGATACGACGCGCGCCGCGCTGCAGCTCGTCGTCGCCGGCCACATGACCCGCTTCGGCAACGTCAAGATCATCCTCTCGCACGGCGGCGGCTTCCTGCCCTATGCCGCGAGCCGCTTTGCGGAACTTACCGCTTCGCTGCACCCCGACCGTTCGGCCGAGTCGCTGATGGCGGAGATGCAGCGGTTCTATTTCGACACCGCGTTAGTCGCGCCGAGCGGCCTGCCGAGCCTGCTCGCGTTCGCGAAGCCAGGCCATATCCTCTACGGCACCGACTATCCGTACGCGTCCACCGCCGTGTCAAAGGCCTTCACTAGGAGGCTCGACGACGCTGAAGGCTTGTCCGCGGAGAAGCTGTCGGAGATCAACACTGGTGCACGTGCGCTTTTCGGTCGACTGGCAGGGTCGGCTCGCAGTTGAACCTTCGTACCTAAGGAGTTCCGTCTCTTCCCCCGACCGCCGTCCTTGTGAAATGTAATTCGAAGGCGATGTCCTCTGGAATGGAAAGATCTGTGTTTGATTTGTAAGGCCGCTCGATGACGGTTGACCCTGCAAGCCTGAAGTGCGCGGACGCTCTACGCGTGCGCTCGATCGAGAGCGGCCGCGAGCTCGACTGGCAGTCGGCGCTTGTCGAGCATCAGCAAATTCTGGAACATGAAGATACGTTCGAGACGCGGCCGACGCCCGATCAAACTATTGTTGTGATGACGCGCGGGGAACAGGAACTTGAGGTCCTGTCGGGCGGTGTTTGGCGACGTGCCACTTACAGGCCCGGCGCAGTGGGTCCCACCGGGAGGAGCAACCGACCGCTTGCGGAGGCGGGTGAACCGGGAGGCGGGATCTGCCTGCAAGATCAACATCTACATTCCCCAGGTTCTCTTCGACGAGGCAGCCGACCAACTCTGTCGAGGTGGGTCGGTGCCGCCAACGCCTTTGGTGGCGCACGGTTACGTTGATGCTCCCATTCGATATGTCGCCTTAGCTCTTCTCGACGGCCTTCGAGAAGGTGCCTCAACACTTTACGCTGATAGTGCCGTCTGCTGGCTGGTCAGGCATCTTCTGACCTTTGGTTGTGAAAGTTCGTCCGGGGATCGCGAGGTGCGTCAAAGCGCGGCAATAGATAGGAGAATAGGCAGGGCGCTGGAGCTCATCAGTCATCACTATGCCGAACCGGTCTCAATCGATAAACTCGCTACTGAGCGAGGCGTGAGTAAATTCCACTTCGCACGGCTGTTTCAGCAGACCACGGGCACGACGCCCTAGCGCCACTTGCTCGATACGCGGCTCAATGAAGCCAAGCGGTTATTGCTGACAACGGATCTCTCCATTAGCGACGTTGCCCGGAAGTGTGGGTTTGGACGACCAAACCACTTTACCACTCAATTCAGGAACCGCTTCAGCATTAAACCACGGGACCTCCGTTTGAGCGGTCGGTCCCATGATTGAGGCGACGCCCCTACGCAATCTTGCGGAACTCGTCCAGATTCTTGCCAATCTAGGAACCATGCTCCCGTGCGCATGTATTCCTGGCAGTTGCGGAGCCTCGAAATGAATCCGGATACTGGCCGGCAATTCTGGAACGACGTAAACCCCAGGCTGGTGCGTCGTGGGACTTTTTGGATACCGGGCGAGCGGGTCGACATCGACGGGCAGACCTACCAGCGCGGGCCGCTCTTTGCGGAGTGGGAAGCGCCCGAAGAGGTGACGCATCCGTGGCCGATTGTGCTCGTCCACGGCGGCGGATACCAGAGCACCGAGTGGCTGGACACGCCCGATGGTCGCCCGGGGTGGGCTCAGCGGCTCGTCGAAGCGGGATACGCCGTCGTCTTGGTTGATCGACCTGGCCAAGGGCGGTCGCCTTTCCATCCCAAGACCATGGGCGAGATGGGCCCGCCGTTCTCCTATGAGGGCGGGCGGAAGATCTATTTTCCGGAAGACTCAGAGGGCCGCCACACGCAGTGGCCGTTCGACGCTTCCGACGAGGCGTCCATGGATGCGTTCATCGCCGGTTACGGTCCATTGCCCGCCGACCTGGCCTTCTCCGAGGACATGGAGGCCGATCGACTCGCGAAGCTGCTGGATCGGATCGGGCCCGCAGTGCTCTTGACGCACTCGGCGTCGGGCCCCGTCGGCTGGCTTGTCGCGGACCGGCGACAGGGCCTGGTCAAGGCCATTGTCGCGGTCGAACCGATGGGGCCACCGTTCGCGGACATCCCCAATATCGGAAAGCTCACATGGGGTTTGACGGCGTCGCCGCTCGCCTATGAACCCGCGCCCAAGTCGCCGGAGGACGTCGAGGCGGCCGCCCCCGGCGCACTGACACTCCCCGCGCTCGCGGGTCTACCCATCGCCGCGGTGATCGGGGAGACCTCGGCTTTCGCGCCCGCCAGCCCGCCGATCGTCGACCGACTAAAGGCGGCGGGCGCGGCGGCGGAGCTGATCCGGCTTACCGACCATGGCGTGACCGGCAACGGCCACGGTCTGATCTACGAGAAGAACTCCGATGCGGCCCTGCAGCCGGTCATCGCCTGGATCACACGATTGGAGGACGGCGCATGACGCGGCATGAGCGGCAGGGATCGGCCACATGATCGGGCCGGACTTGACCCGGCGCGAAGTCGTCGCCTCGTCTTTAGTCGTAGGGGGAGCGGCGATGGCCGGTGATATCTTGTCGACCGCACAAGCGTCCGCGGAACCTCTGGGGCGCCGCATCGACGTGACGCTGAGAGTCAACGGCCACGACCACCGGCTGACGGACCTGGACGCGCACACCACGCTGCTCGAGGCTTTGCGCGACCATCTCCAGCTGACCGGCACCAAGAAGGGTTGCGGCCTCGGGCATTGCGGCGCCTGCACGGTGCACATCGAAGGCCGTCGCGTGACGTCGTGTCTGGTCCTGGCGGTGATGGCGCAAGGCCGGGCGATAACGACGATCGAGGGCCTGGCGCAGGGGAACGCGCTGCATCCGCTGCAGGCCGCCTTCATCGAGCATGACGGCTTCCAGTGCGGCTACTGCACGCCGGGCCAGATCATGAGCGGGGTGGCGTGCATCGCCGAGGGCCATACCGGCTCCGACGACGAAATCCGCGAGTGGATGAGCGGCAATCTCTGCCGCTGCGGCGCCTACAGCAACATCGTCGCCGCCGTGCGCCAGGCCGCGGAGCGGTCGTCTTGACGCCCTTCGCCTACAACCGGGCGCCGAGCCTTGCGGCCGCCGTCGCCACCCGCGCGCGCCATCGCTCCGACGGGGCGCGCGAGCCCGGTGCGGACTTCTTCGCCGGCGGCACCGACATGGTCCAGCTCATGCGAGAGGGGCTGCGCAACCCCGACCGCGTCGTCGACATCACCGGCCTGCCGGGGCTGGACCGGATTGAAGACCGCGGCGGCTCCCTGCGGCTGGGCGCGCTGGTGCGGATGAGCGACGCAGCTGCGCACCCCTTGGTGCGGGACCGTTATCCCGTAGTCTCCGAAGCCCTCCTCGCCAGCGCCTCGGCACAAGTGCGAAACCTCGCGACACTGGGAGGCAACCTGCTGCAGCGCACGCGCTGCGGCTACTTCCGCGATCCCGGTTCGCCCTGCAACAAGCGCGAGCCCGGCAGCGGCTGTCCGGCGATCGCAGGGCAAAACCGCTTCCACGCCATCTTCGGCGGGAGCGAGGCCTGCATCGCCACCTACGCGGGCGACTTCGCCAATGCGCTCGCCGCCCTCGACGCAACCGTGACGATCGCCGGGCCGTCGGGCGAGCGCGCGATCGCCGTGACCGACCTGCACCGGCCTCCCGGCGCGACGCCGGAGGTGGAGGCGCAGCTTGCGCCGGGCGAGCTGATCACCGCCATCGACCTGCCGGCGGACCGGCGCAGATGGCGCTCGCACTACCTCAAGGTCCGTGACCGGGCGAGCTTCGAGTGGTCGATCGCCTCGGCGGCCGTGGCGCTCGACCTGGACGGCGGGACCGTGCGCGACGTGCGGATCGCGGTCGGCGGCGTGGCCACAACGCCCTGGCGGCTGCCGCAGGTGGAGGCCGCCCTGCGCGGTCGCCGGCTGACGCCCGAGTTGGCGCGCGGGGCGGCGGCGCTGGCGGCGGAAGGAGCGGTCCCGCGCGGGCGCAACCTCTACAAGGTCGAGTTGATCCGGCGCACCGTGACCCGGGCGCTCGAAGAGACCGGAGGGCTCGCATGAGCGCGATCGGGGCGCCGCTGAGCCGGGTCGACGGGCCCGACAAGGTCACAGGCCGGGCGCGCTATGCGGCCGAGTTCCATCCCCTCGGCCTCGTCTATGCCGCCACCGCCGACAGCACGATCGCGGCCGGCGAGATCACGGCCATCGACGTCGCCCGCGCCGAACGCGCGCCCGGAGTCCTCCTGGTGCTGACCCATTTCAACGCCGACAGGCTGCCCTACCAGGCGCCGGAGGAGCGGCCGGCGGTGGACCCCGTGGCAGGCGACCAGCTCCGGGTGCTCGACGGGCCGCAGGTGCGCTTCAGCGGCCAGCCGATCGCGGTCGTCGTGGCGAGGACGCAGGCGCAGGCCGAACACGGCGCCTCGCTGGTCCGCGCGACCTACGCGCCCGACGCGGCGGCGCGCACCCGCTTCGATCCCGCGCTCGCCGAGCCCACCTCCGAGGCGGCGGCCAAGAAGAATCGCGGACCTGAGACCCGCAAGGGCGACGCCGAGGCCGCGCTGGCCCGCGCGGCAGTGCGGATCGACGCCACCTACCGGAACGGCCGCGAGCAGCACCACCCAATGGAGCTGAACGCCACGGTCGCGCAGTGGGAGGGCGATCGGCTAACCCTGTGGAGCAAGTCGCAGTGGGTGCAGAACGAGCGCGACGAGATCGCCCGCCGCTTCGGCATTCCGCCCGACCGCGTCCACGTCATCAACCCGTATGTCGGCGGCGCGTTCGGCTCGGTGCTGCGTACCTGGCCGCATGTGACCCTGGCGGCAATGGCGGCGCGGTGCCTCGGCCGGCCGGTGCGCCTGGAGCTGACCCGGCGGCAGATGGCCACCTATGTCGGCGCGCGCGGGATGGCCGAACAGCGCGTCCAACTTGGGGCGGAACGCGACGGGCGGCTGACCGCCATGATGCACGAGGTTGTGGGCCAGACCTCGACCTACGAGGAGTTCGCCGAACCGGCGCTGGGGCCTGCCGCCGCGACCTACGCCTGCCCCGATCGGCTGACCCGGTACAAACTGGTTCGCATGAACGTCAATACGCCCTGCCCGATGCGGGGACCGGGCTGGGCGACGGGGCTGATCGCGCAGGAGATCGCCATGGACGAACTCGCTGAGCGGGTTGGGCTCGACCCGATCGAACTGCGCTTGCGCAATTACGCCGAGCGCGACCCGATGAAGGACCTGCCTTGGACCTCGAAGCGGTTGCGCGAATGCTATGCGCAGGGCGCCGAGCGGTTCGGGTGGAGCCGCCGCGAGCCCAAGCCCCGGACGATGCGCGACAGGCGCGACCTGGTCGGCTATGGCATGGCCACTGCCATCTACCCGGCCGAGCGCTACCCGACCTCCGCCTCGGCGACGCTGTTCGCGGACGGCCATGCGGAAGTGCGCTGCGCTACCACCGACATGGGCCCGGGCACCTACACCTCGGTCACCCAGGTCGCCGCGGACGCGCTCGGCCTGCCCCTGGCGCGCGTCCGCTTCGAGCTGGGCGATTCAAGCTTTCCCAAGGCCAAGGAGCATGGCGGCTCCACGACCATTTCCAGCGTCGGTCCAGCGATGCAGGCGGCCTGTGCCGCGCTGAAGGCGAAGCTCGCCGCGCTCGCCGCAGACCACGGCATGGATCCGCAAAACGGCGCGTCGGTGCTGCGCCGGGCCGGGATGGACAGCCTGACCGCGGATGGAAGCGCGGAGCCTGACGAGGCCAACAAGAAGAAGTATGCGATGAACGGCTTCGGCGCGGTGTTCGCCGAAGTTCGCGTCGACCCCGACCTCTGCACCGTCCGGGTTCGCCGCCTGATCGGCGCCTACGACATCGGCCGCGTGGTCAATCCAAAGCTCGCGCACAGCCAGGCGATCGGCGGCATGGTCGGCGGCATCGGCATGGCGCTCTTGGAGGAGGTCCAGTGGGACGATCGCCTCGGCCGTGTCGCCAACGGGACCATCGCCGAATACCTCGTGCCGGTGAACGCCGACGTCCACGAGCTCGACGCCCTGTTCGTCGAGGCCCGCGACGACATCCTCAATCCGCTGGGGACCAAGGGCGGGGCCGAGCTCGGCCTGTGCGGCGTGGCCCCCGCCATCGCCAATGCCGTGTGGCACGCCACCGGCAAGCGCATGCGCGAGCTGCCGATCACCCCCGACCGCCTGCTCATGGCTTGAGGAGAAGACCCATGCGCCTCCCGCTGCTCCCGCCCGACCGGTTGAACGAAGACCAGCGCGCCTTCTACGACCGCGCGCTGAAGCAGATCGAGCAGGGTGGGTTCACCGCCTTCAAAACGCGCGACGCGCACGGCGCCCTGCTTGGACCTTGGGGGGTGTTCCTTCACGAGCCGCCGGTCGGCCAAGCTCATTACGACCAAGTCGAGGCGATGTCCGCCCTGAAGCGTCTTCCCGGCTCAGCCAAGCAGGTCGCGATCCTGGTGACTGGCGCCTTCTACAAGGCGGCCTATGAGCTCTACGCTCACGCCGCTACCGCGGAGCGGGAAGGCATGGCGCCCGGCAAGGTCGCCGCACTCGCCGCAGGGCAACGCCCCGTTGACCTCACGCCCGACGAGGTAGTCGCCTACGACGTGACCTCCGCTCTGTTGACGGGCGGTGTACTGCCCGGCGCCGTCTACAAGGCGGCGCGGGATCGGTTCGGCCAAGGCGGCCTGAACGAGTTGGTCCTCTGGGTCGGCCTCTATGCTCAGGTCTCGATCACGCTGAACGCATTCGACGTGCCGAGTGAAGAGGAATACCCGGCGTGAGGGTCGGTCACCCAACTCGCCAGGAGAATGAACTTTCATGAAGTGAAAGTGTGGAGAGATCATCATGAGCAAGACATGGCTCATCACGGGCTGCTCAAGTGGCTTCGGCAAACGTCTAGCTGCCGCTGTCGCCGCACGCGGAGACAATCTGATCGCAACGGCCAGGAAGGTCGACGAACTTCAGCAGTTATCCGCAGCGCATCCCGAGACCGTCAGGACAGCCGCGCTCGACGTGACGCAGAAAGGCTCGGCCGCCGCAGCCGTTCAGCTTGCGGAGAGCGCATTCGGCGGCTTGGACGTCCTCGTGAACAACGCAGGCTTCGGCTTCATCGGCGCCGTTGAGGAGGCTACGCCGGAGGAGTACAGGCCAATCTTCGACACCAACGTCTTCGGCTTGATCGAGACGACGCGAGCCGCCCTACCAGCCTTGAGGAAACGGCAAGGCGCCCGGGTGGTCAACTTTTCATCCGGCGCCGGCATCGCAGGGGCGGCCGGCTACGGATATTACAACGCCACCAAGTTCGCGGTCGAAGGCCTGTCCGAAGCTCTCGCGCAGGAGTTGAAGCCGCTGGGCGTATCCGTCATCATCGTAGAACCGGGACCTTTCCGTACGGAGTTCCTGGGTCGATCTATCAAGACCGCCAGGCAGGAGATCGAGGCCTATGCCGAGACTTCAGGCAAGCTGCGGCACTACCGCGACAGCAACAACGGCCAACAAGCTGGCGATCCGGACAAGGCTGCCGCCGTGGTCCTCAAGGCCGTCGATGCGCAAGATCCTCCGCTGCATCTGCCGCTTGGCCCAATCGCCTATGACATAGCGGACAAGAAGCTGCGTTCATTCCGAGAAACCATCGACGCGTGGCGCGACGTCGCCATCGCTACCAACTTCGCCTGACCGGAGAGACGCAATGATCACGATGTATGTCACCTATGCCGGCGACGCGCAGACGCCGTTCAATCGAGACCATTGGATCAACGTCCACCTTCCACTGGTCCGCGAATGCTGGGGCCCCCACGGTCTAATATCCGCCGCAGCCTTTTTCCCGTCTGGTGACGGAGGCGGCCTGATCGCCATCTGCCCGTGCGTGTTCCGCGATGAGGCTGCGATGAAGGCGGCCTTGTCCTCGCCCGAGACCAAGCGGGTGATGGACGACGTCAAGCTCGTCACCGACGTCGAGCCCAAGCAAAGCCTAGCCAAACCCCTCTGACGGGAGGCGATCATGCTCAAGGACAAGGTCATCATCGTTACCGGCGCCGGTTCGGGGATCGGGCTGGCCACTGCGCAACTTCTTGCTCAGGCTGGCGCCAAGGTCGTCGTTAGCGGGCGTGAGAACGACCGCCTCTCTGATGCCGTCGATGATATTCGGCAGGGCGGCGGCGCGGCGATCGCTGTAGGCGCCGACGTCTCCAAGGAGGCGGACGTTGCGGCTCTGGTCGACCGTGCCGTTTCGGAGTTTGGGAGGTTGGACGGCGCGTTCAACAACGCCGGCGTCGAGATGCACAACAAGCTGGTGCCCGACCTGACGTCGAAGGCAAGCACGCGGTCATCGGCGCCACGCGCGGCGCCTCCAGCGAGGCACGCGAGACCGGCGTGCGGGTGAACGCCGTCCTGCCGGGACTGATCGAGACCGCGATGATCGATCGACTCAAGGATGAACCAGGCTTCAAGGATCACTATGCCGCCGCCCTGGAACGGCATTCGATCGGCCGCTTCGGCAAGCCCGACGACGTCGGATACGCCGTCAGATGGCTGCTGTCAGAAGAAGCAGCCTTTATCAACGGGGCGATACTGGCGGTAGACGGCGGTTACACGGCAAGGTAGCAAGTGGGCGCTTAGTATTGATCGATAGACAATACGATTTCCAAGTCTCGTCATGTCGCCGACTCTGTGGTCACCCGCTCCTGGAAGACACTCTGCAGGTGAGTCAGAAAGGCTCGCACAGCCGGGTTTGCGTTCCGACTTTCCGGCCAAAGCGCGGTGATGTTCTGCCGCTCGACTGCAAACTCGGCCAGTACCGGGACCAGTTCACCGCGCGCCACGTAGGGCGCCGTGATGAAGGTCGCGCTGACGCCGATGCCGCCACCGCCCGCAATTGTCGCAACGAGTGCGTCGCTCACGTCAACCACAACGCCGGAGGGCGGCACAATTTCGGTGGCGCGGCCACCGATCGAAAAAGGCCAGCGAAAGACCTGGCCCGTATTCTGGTAGCGGAAGTTGACGGTTTGATGCGCCTCCAAGTCGTCGGGGTGCACCGGGGTGCCATGGTTGGCCAGATAGGCAGGTGATGCGAAGGCACAGAGCCGATATGGCGCGAGTCGACGCGACAGCAGCTGCGAGTCCGCGAGCTCGCCGATCCGCACGGCGACATCGATTCTCTCCGCGATGATGTCGATGACCTCGTCGTTCAGCCGCAGATCGATCGTGACGTTGGGATAGCGCATGCGGAACGCCGGCAAGCTCGGCGCGATAACGTGGACGCCGATCGGCAGCGGCGCCGCGATCCGCAGCAAGCCGGACGGCTCTGAGCGCGCAGATAGAGCTACTTGCTCGATCTCTTCCGCATCACGCAGCAGTCTGACCGCGCGTTCGTGCAGCTCGCGCCCTTCGGCCGTGAGCGCTAGCGAGCGCGTTGTGCGGGTGAACAGCGAAACGCTTAGCCTCTGCTCAAGCCGCTGAATGCTCTTGCTTACGGCCGATGGCGAGATCGACAACGATCGCGCGGCCGCGGTGTAGCTGCCCAAAGATCCGGCCCGCGCGAAGGCGATCAGGCCGGTCAGCCGCTCCAACCCAATTTGTGCCGTCATGGCATAACTGAGGTGACTATGCGCGCTATTGTCAAGCACAGAGACAGTAAACATTTGGCCGGCTGACGGGTTGTGGAACTCGCGCCGATGCCCGCGCCAGCGCTGTAGCGGCGAGTATTGGCCTCAAGACTGGGAGATGACGTGATGAAGACAGCGGAGATGAAAGCGGTGCGCCAGCACGCATTCGGTGGTCCTGGAGTGCTTCGCTACGAGGACGCTCCGCTTCCCAGTCTAGAGATGGGCGAATTGCTCGTCCGGGTGTGCGCCGTCGGCGTGAATCCTCCGGATTGGTATCTGCGAGAAGGCTAGAAGGCGTTGCCGCCAGAGTGGCGCCCGCAAGTGGCGTTTCCACTTATCTTGGGAACTGACATCTCAGGCGTCGTGGAGGCGGTCGCCGCCGATGTTCAAGGCTTCTCGGTCGGCGACGACGTTTATTCGATGGTGCGCTTCCCGAATGGCGCAGCAGGAGAAAGCAAGGCTTACGCCGAGTATGTGACCGTGCCGGCATCGGAAGCGGCTCTAAAGCCGGCGGGCGTCGATCACGTGCACGCCGCCGCGGCGCCGATGTCGCTGCTCACCGCGTGGCAGTTTCTTGTCGCTTTGGGCCATGACGAACCGAACCCGCTACAGCCACACCAGCATGTGCCGGTGCCGCTCACGGGTAGGACCGTCCTGATCAACGGCGCTGCCGGCGGCGTGGGACATTTCGCAGTGCAGATCGCCAAGTGGAAAGGCGCGCGCGTGATCGCCGTGGCGTCCGGCGATCACGAGGCGTTCCTGCGCGAGCTCGGCGCCGATGACTTCATCGACTACGCGAAGCACTCGCCTGAGGACGTCGCGCGGGACCTCGATCTCGTCGTCGACGCGGTGGGCGGCCCGAACGCCGCCCGCTTCCTGCAGACGCTCAAGCCAGGCGGCGCCCTGTTCCCGATATTCCCGCTGGGGTTCGACGGCGCCGAGGAAGCGGAGAGGCTGGGGGTAACCGTCTCGGCCACCCAGGTCCGCTCGAGCGGGGCTCAGTTGGCCGAAGTAGGGCGGCTGCTCGATGACGGCACTATCCAAGTCGCGATCGACAGCGTTTTCTCGCTCGCCGAGGCCCGCGAGGCGCACGAACGGGCGGCGCGAGGACACATGCGAGGAAAGATTGTCCTCACTACTGAGCCAAGCTCAAGTGACCGTTCCGGGCGCTAGCGGGCGGAGCAACCCGATGAATAGGGGCGCGAAGATTTGCCAGGGCACCAAGGCGTGGCTCGAGATGGTGGGCACGCTGATGAGTGAGCCTGCAACCCGGTCCGGCCTCTCGCCAGACCTCAGTGTCTCGCTCGTGGAGCAATACACCGACGGAGTCGAGCTGTCCCCCGGCCTCGTTCAGGGCATCCGCTTCGACATCCGAGACGGCCAGTTCCGCGCCGGGGTTCGGCGGAACGAGCAGGCGTTCATCATGAAGCCTTCGATCTGCGTGGTGGCTCAGGGTTCAAAGTGTACGAGCTTCGGCGGTCACCGCTTCGAGTATCGGGCAGGACAGGCGTTGATCGTAGGCTTGGAGATCCCGTCCGCCGGCCGGATCACAGGTGGGAGCGAGGACGAGCCCTTCCTTGGCGCGTCTATCGAGATCGACCGGGCGACCCTGCGTGAGGTTCTGGAAGGGCTGGAGGCGCCGCCGCAGCCGACGCCGGAGCGGGGCCATGCCATCTTCGTAACGGACTTCGAAGGACCCCTGGAAGACTGCGTGCTGCGGCTGATTCGCCTGCTGGACCGGCCCAAAGCAATCGCGACCCTGGCGCCGATGGTCCTGCGCGAGGTGTGCTACTGGATGCTCGCCGGGCCGCATGGGTCGGAGGTCGCACGGCTCGCCCTGGGCCAGGGCTATTCCAGCCGCATAGTAAGGGCAATCCAGGTCTTGCGCGACCGCTTTATGGAGTCGGTGCGGGTCGGGGAACTTGCCGCCAACGCCCAGATGAGCGTTTCAGCGTTCCATCGGCACTTCAAGGCGCTGACTTTGATGACCCCGCTGCAGTACCAGAAGCAGCTCCGGCTTCTGGAGGCGCGCCGCCTCATGGTATCAGAGGCCGCCAAGGTGGAGACGGCTGCGTTCGCCGTAGGCTACGAGAGCCCCTCTCAATTCAGCCGCGAGTATGCACGCGCCTTCGGCATACCTCCCAAGCGGGACTCGATGAGGACGAGCGCAGTGCTGGGCATTTCCTAGAAAGCTTTGGATCAACCGACCAGCGCACTGGCGTTCTTGGACGTTGCGGAGGTTCGGCTAGGTCGAGGCCCTCCACTTTATAGGGCCTTGTAGGCTAGCTTGCCGGAGACGATCGGATGCTGCGTACCGAGTCGGTCTCCTGCCGCTCGTGCATCTACAGCTCCTTCGAGGCGGCGTCGAAGCGCTGACGAGCCTCGCGGATGGCGGGATAGCTTTCGTCGGCCCAGCCGACCAAGGCGGCGAGCGGCCCTAGCACGGACGTGCCGAGCGGACACAGACTGTAGCGTACCTGAGGCGGCTTGGTGGGGAACACCTGCCGGTCGGCTAGCCCGTCGCGCTCCAGCTCGCGCAGCGTCTGGGTCAGCATGCGTTTGGAGATGTCCGGGATCGCGCGGTGCAGCTCGCTGAAGCGCCGCGGGCGGGACGCCAGGGCTACAAGCGCCAGCATCGTCCACTTGTCGCCGACCCGGTCGAGCACATTCCGCACCGGGCAGGCGTCTGCATCGAAACTTACGTCCTGCCAGGCGTCGAACAGGGAGGCGAGAGGCGGGCTGTCCTCAGGCACAGAGGGCACGTCCAAGTAACCAGGAGTGGAAATCATGCCTCCTTACATCGCAGCACAAAGGTTCTTATTCAAGACCACGTCTCTGGAACGACCCAGTTAAGGAACCGACAATGTCCACATCGTCTCGCCTCCTCGTCACCGGCGCCACCGGCCAGCTCGGCAGCCTAGTCATCGACGCGCTGCTCAAGACCGCCCCCGCCGCCGAGATCGCGGGTCTCGTCCGCGAGGGCGAGCACGGCACCGCTTCAAAGGCCGATCCCCTCAAGTCCCGCGGCGTGGAGACGCGGCCCGGCGATTACGACGACCCGGCCTCGCTCCGGTCCGCGTTCGCCGGGATCGAGCGGCTCCTGTTCATCTCCTCCAGTACGATGGAGGGGCGCGTGGGGCAGCATCGCAATGTGGTGGAGGCGGCGCGCACGGCCGGCGTGTCGCTGATCGCCTACACCAGCGTGTTGCACGCCGATCGCTCGCCGCTGGGTCTCGCCGAAGACCACCGCCAGACCGAGGCCCTGCTGGCCGCCTCGGGCGTGCCATACGTGCTTCTGCGCAACGGATGGTATACCGAGAACTACATGGCGAGCCTGCCGGCGGCGCTGGCTCACGGTGCGTTGCTTGGCGCGGCGGGCGAGGGGCGCATCGCCTCGGCCGCCCGGGCTGACTACGCCGCCGCAGCCGCAGCCGTGCTCCTCGCGGGCGAGGATAAGGCCGGCCGCACCTACGAACTGGCCGGCGATCAGGCCTACACCCTGGCGGAGCTGGCCGCGGACGTGTCGCGCCAGACGGGCCGGGAGATCGCCTATCGCGACCTGCCCGAGGCGGAGTACAAGGCTGCGCTGCTCGGCGCCGGCCTGCCGCCCGGCTTGGCGGCGCTCCTCGCCGACAGCGATGCGGGTGCGGCCAAGGGCGCGCTCTTCGACGACAGCGGCGACCTCGGCCGCCTGATCGGTCGCCCCACCACGCCCTGGACCGAGAGCGTCCGCCAGGCGCTCGAGGCGGCTTGAGGGAGGCGCAGATGACCACCTCCATCCTACACTACGTCTACGACCCGCTCTGCGGTTGGTGCTACGCCGCCGAACCGCTGGTGAAGGCCGCCGCCGACGCCGGCGTGCCGATCGTGCTCCATGGCGGGGGGCTCTGGGACCCTGGCGTGCACGCTCCCGAAGGCAAGCGACGGTCCATGCGCGAGACCGACGCGCGCATCGCCCGGCTCACGGGGCAACCTTTCGGGCAGGCCTATCTCGACGGCTTGCTGGTCGACCCCGCGAGCATCTGGTGGTCGCGCCCGACCGTCGCCGCCGTGCTCGCCGCCGAGGCGCTGGAGGCCGATCGCGGGTTGGCGATGATCGCCGCGATCCAGCGCGCCCATTATGTCGAGGGTCGCCCAGTCGTGGACGACAGCGTCCTGGCCGAGGCGGCGGCCGCGATCGGCTTGGACTCGTCGCTCTTCGCCGAGGCGCTGCGGTCCGCCCCGGTCGAGGCGCACATCCAGGCTACCCGCCGGCTGATGCGCAACCACGTCCTCCATGGCTTCCCGAGCTTCCTCCTCCAGCACGACGGCGGCATCGCGCGGCTCGCGCACGAGGAATGCTACGGACGGCCCGCCGAGTTCGTCGCGGCGATCCGAACGCTCGCCAGCCCGCCGGCACGCCAGGCCACCGCCTGACCCAACCCTTCACCAAGGAGACGCCCCATGCTCCGCACCCTGACCGTCCTAAGTCTTGCCACCGGCTTGTGCGCCACCCTGGCGGCTGCGGCGGAGACACCGCGCACGCCCAACGAGAAGATCGTCGTGGACTTCTACAACCGGGCCTTCAACGCCCACCGGCCGAAGGCGGCTTCGGAGGCGTACATCGGCCCCGTCTACATCCAGCACAATCCGCTCGTGCCCAACGGCGCTCCGGCCTTCTACAACTACTTCGGCGCCTTCTTCAAAGCCCATCCCCACGCCTCGCTCGACATCAAGCATGTCGTCGGCGAGGGTGACTTGGTGATGGTGCATTCGCTGTTCCGAAGCGGGCCGCAAGACCGCGGGAAGGCGATCATGGACCTGTTCCGGTTGGATCACGGCAACATCGTGGAGCATTGGGACGTGATCCAACCCGTCCCGGCGTAGACCGCCAATGGCAATACCATGTTCGATGGAACGAAGTCGAACTGAGTGGTGTGGAAGGATTGCCCATGACAGCGTCACGAAGAGTTCTGATCATCGGGCTCAACCCCGAAAAGCTGGACCTGAACGCTCCGGGCCTGCCCCCCGGCGTCTCCGTCGAAGCGCTCAAAGCGGGGATCGCCGGAGTCAAAGCAACCTTCGAGGCGAAGGGCGATCGTCTGGAGTCCTGCGGCCTTGACCCGGCCGGCCCGATCGAGCCGATCCTGGCGGCCCAACTCGCGCAAGGCCCCTATGATTGCGTGGTCATCGGAGCCGGCTTCCGTGTGCCTCAGCACGCCCTTCTGTTGTTCGAGCGGGTGGTCAACATCGTGCATCGACATGCCCCAGAGGCGGCCATCGCCTTCAACACCAGCCCCGGAGATACCTGGGATGCGGCTCAGCGCTGGACCACCATGCGTGACGAGCGCGAGCTCCTGATCATGGGCGAGGATGGATCGCTAAAGCCGCGTGCGAAGAAGATTGACTGGGGCGATCGTCTTGTGCTTCCCCGTGAGCGATCGATGTTCAGCAGGCTTGGCTGGTGATCCATGGGGTCGCCCCACGGTTCAGTCGAGAGGGGTTGGGTGTCGCTCTCGGTGAAGTGTTCGAGAGGCGACTGAGGCGCCGACCATGCTTGTTGACGCAGGCGCCCCGTGGTCGTCAGCTCATGATGCTATGCGACATCGGTGGCAGCCAGAAGGCCCAGGCATTTGAGACCTACAGCTTTTTAGCCTTAGATTTAGACCGCAACGCGCAGTGGCTCCAGGGCCAGTCGAAGTTCCGCGAGCGTGTATTCGTTGAGCGCCGCCGCATGGCCTTCAAATCAATGAACGACGGTGCTCGGCGCCGATCACTTCAGCCGTTCCTGCGCTTGTCCGAGGTCTTGAACGGCGTCCTTGTCACATTCGCGATCCACAAACTCGAGCGACCGATAATCGGGACTGGCGGGGCGATAGACGAAGAGCTCGTCCCATTGTGGAAGCCGGCTGTGATCGATCGCCCCACATGGATGATCTATCTAGGAGCCTTCCTCGTCAGCGGGCTTTCCGTTGCGGGTCAAGATGTGATGTTCATCATCGACGAGGACGAGGTCGCCGCTAATGTGCCTCAACTGACGAAGCTCACCGAGCTCTTCGGCCGCGCAGTAGCCAATCAGCGGGGACCGATGATGGGACATCTACGTTGCGGCACGACCAATTCCGACGATGGAAGGCTGGGTCTTGAGGATCTCGCCGCCCTTCCGGACTTGGCTGCGGGTGCAACTGCAGAATTCGTGGGTGCGTTCGCGACAGCGGCAGGCGGTCCGCTTTCGCCGATCATCCGGCTGTTGCCGTCCAGCGTGAGCTGGAAAACTTGCACGATCATGCCGTGGATAATTAGCTCAGGCGAGTCGCTTGAGCGCCTCGTTTGTTTGATCGATGGCGTACCTGGGTCGACAAAGTGGCGCGCCACTATTCCTGAATGGTTCGTAGCGGAGGGGCCCGTTAAAACACCAGGTGGTTAGATCCGGATATCAGTAGACGGGGGCGTCCACCGTCGCCGAGCGAGCTTGACGGTACTTTCTTGAGCAAGGCAATGTCCCTATCAGGTGCTTCGATGGCCAAGAGTCGGCCGACAGATCCCGATAGTCCCGGAAACATCAAAAATAATTTTCAGGGCATTTTTCCTTGTAAATTCAACAGCGTAACTTTTTGACGGGCTCGGCGTCGGACTTTCGCCGCTCAGCGAGAAGATTATAGCTAAATATCAATATGTTAAATGCAGGCCGAACGATTGAGTGGGAGTGAGGCGCGCGATGCTATGGCGGACGCTTGAGGGAGATCGCGCACGAAGGAAAGCATGTTGTACGATACCGCGGGTCCTATCTGCGGTGGACGTCAAACAAGCTACTACTTTTCTAAGGTTATTGATTTGAGTCGAACGTCTCCCGGGCGAGAAAGTTACCGATGGGTGCTGACGGCATTGTTTCGCCATTAGACCGCACCCTTTGGCGACGCAGTCGAGATTATTGGGGAATGTCTGCAGCCGCCCGTCATTAGAGCGGTTTGCTGACCAGCTGCCGCATCAGAGCGTTCCACGAATAGGATTGACGATCTGAAGTCCGACAAAGTCTCTTTCGTTATCTGTTACCACCACGCATTCGTTCGCGCCGGCGACGGCGGCTATGATCATGTCGAGCCCGCTGCGCGGATTACCGGCTGTTTTCCCTTTGGCCATCAGCTCCGCCCAGATGAGACCCGCTTTGTCGTCAAACGAAAGGATCCGGCCCGCAAACAGGGCCTGCGGCCC
This sequence comes from Acetobacteraceae bacterium, assembly GCA_965199005.1. Taxonomy (GTDB): domain Bacteria; phylum Pseudomonadota; class Alphaproteobacteria; order Acetobacterales; family Acetobacteraceae; genus LMUY01. Next base: position 207,487 of record CBDAQK010000001.1, read on the forward strand.
TTCCGGACCAAAAAACCAGCGGTCGAGCGCGTCGCGCTTCTTGCCACGCGGCTTCTCCAAGATCCGCATCGGATCTCCGCGACGGTGAGCGACGCGATGAACAAATCTCCATCGCACTGTGCTGACATCCAGGCCAGGAGCGATTCCGACGGCTTCGGTTTGACGACATTGCTGATGATGTTGGTGTCGAGGAGATAGCGCATCACAGATCGACCTTGCGTCCCTCTTCTCGGGAACGGGAAACATTGAGATCAGCACCCACCAGCGGCGAACGACGTAGTGCAGCGAGAATCCCGCCGGGCTGCCCGGGTCCACCAGAGATCGAGCCACTCACCGCCGCCCGAAGCTCTGATGCTTCGGGCGTATCCTCCGCAAGGCGCCGGGCAAGCGAGCGGATGAGGTCGCGGTCGGCGCCGCGGCCGAGGACCTCAAAACGTGCTAAGCCGCGCTCGCCGAGGCGAGAACGGTAATTTTGAATCGCGCGCTTCTGTGCATTGCCCCCAGAAACCTCCAGAGTATTTCCAGTAATATAGCCGGGAGGCGCGTGCTTAGGCAAGATGCTGGCGACCGGCGCGGGCACATCCGGATGGTGCTTGGGTGAGGTGGGTGATATGTTTGGCTGACGGTCGTTCTCCGGGTGGGTCGAGCGAGCCGCCGGGGGTGTCATGCAGGTTCCTGGAGCCTCCCGATGAGCCGCACCATTACCGCCTTCGCACGGTTTGCCCGATGGCGGTCGGAGATTGGCGCGGGACATGTACGTTCGCTGGGCCCTTGAGGGAGTTCCAGGAGTCAGTAAACCCGCCAAGAAGGCGATGCTAACGGCTTGCTTTTCCTGCCACGCCACCGTCAACGCGCGACTTCGTTTTCAGCAATACGCACCATGACGCTAAACCGGCGTGTCAACCACGGTCGTTGGTGCGCTGGCCCGCGTGCGGCAGATGGCATCAATCGCCATGGCGTGATAAGCGGGACGACGATCGCCTTCATGCCGAGTTTGGGTGGGACACAAAACTCCCGAGCGGCGTGACGGAGAAGTTAGCGCCTTTTAAACGGGTTATATGATCGAGTGGGAGTAAGCGTTTGGCACGCAAGACCGGCCGTCAGTTTTTCGCCAATCCGGGCCCAACCAACATTCCCGACAGCGTGCTGCGGGCCATGGACCGGCCGACCATCGACTTCATGGACCCGGAATTCGCCGAGGTGTTCCATCACGCCGTCAACGGGTTGAAGCGCGTACTACGCACCACGGGGGAATTGTTCATCTACACCGCCTCCGGCCATGGGTCGTGGGAAGCGACGCTGGTCAATCTGTTCTCCCCCGGCGACCTGGTGCTGATCGTGGAGACGGGGTGGTTCAGCGAAGGCTGGTCCGCCATGGCTGAGAAGTTTGGGTTGCGCACGAAGACCGTCGCGGCGGATTGGCGCCGCGGGGTGGAATACGCCGCAATCACAGCGGCGTTGAAGGCCAGCCCAGAGGCCAAGGGCGTGCTGTGCGTCCACAACGAAACGGCAACCGGCATGATGCTGGACCTGCCATCGGTCCGGGCCGCGATCGACAGCGCCGGCTCGGAGGCGCTGATGCTGGTGGACACGATCTCATCCCTCGGCTCGCTGGAGTTCCGCTTCGACGAATGGGGCATCGATGCCGCAGTGGGCGGCAGCCAGAAGGGCCTGATGTTGCCAACCGGCTTCTCCTTCACCGCGGTGTCGGCGAAGGGAATGGCGGCGCATGCGACGGCCAAGTCGTCCCGGCATTATTTCGATTGGACGCAGATGACGACGCGGTCGTTCCGCGCCTTCATGGGCACGATCCCGACCGGCCCGTTCTATGGCCTGGCCGAGTCGGTCCGCCTGATCGAACTCGAGGGTTTGGACGCCGTCGTCGCGCGGCATCATCGCCTGGCCGAATCGGTCCGGCGCGCGGTGCGGACCTGGTCGGGCAATGCCGGTGGTCCGGAATTGTTCTGCCTGACGCCGGACCGGCTGTCCGATTCAGTGACGGCAATCCAATTCCCCAAGGGCTTCAATGCCGACGCCGTGCGCAAGACGGCGCTGGACAAGTTCAACGTGTCGACCGGTGGCGGGCTGGGCAAGATGGGCGGCCAGGTGCTGCGGATCGGGCACCTCGGGGATCTGAACGAGCCGATGGTCCTTGGCACGCTCGGCGCGGTCGAGATGAGCCTGAAGATCAATGGGGTTCCCCATGGGCGCGGCGGCGTCGATGCCGCGATGGAGTACTTGTCAGAGGCGGCCTGACACCATGGGACGCGCCGTCAGCGATATCGACAGTATCCTTCGCGACGCCGTCGGCCGGGGCGTCGTGCCCGGCGTGGTGGCGATGGCCACGAACGGCGAACGCACGCTGTACGAAGGTGCGTTCGGACACCGCCAACTCGGCGGCGACGCCCCGATGACGTTTGATAGCATATTTTGGGTCGCATCGCTGACCAAGGCGATTACCGCCGTCGCCGCGATGCAGATGGTCGAGCAGGGGCGCGTCGGCTTGCGCCAGCCCTTGGGGAATATCGTCCCAAAACTTGCCAACCTCCAGGTGTTGGAAGGGTTCGGCGCGGACGGGCAGCCGATCCTGCGGGCGGCGCGGCGGGACGTCACGTTGCACGATTTGCTCACCCATACCTCGGGCTTCGTCTACGAGATGTGGAACCCGGCGCTCCAGCGCTATGTCCAGGTCACGGGAAAGCCGGGCGCCTCCAGCGGGCTGAATGCCGGGCTGGAGATGCCCCTCGTCTTCGACCCGGGCGAGCGCTGGGGATACGGTATCGGCATCGACTGGGCTGGAAAAGTGGTGGAAGCGCTGACCGGGCAGGGGCTCGGCAGTTATTTTACCGCACACATCTTCGGTCCGCTTGGAATGGTGGACACCCAGTTCGGCCGGCCGGAAAGTGACAAGGTGGTCACCATCCACCACCGTTTGCCCGATGGCGGTTTGAAAATTGGCTCCTCCGGGCGCCCGGCCAAGCCCGAGTTGGAGAGCGGGGGTGGCGGCCTCTACTCGACGGCACCCGACTATCTGAAGTTCCTCGCCATGCTGCTCCGCGGGGGAGACACGGTCCTGCGGCGGGAGACGGTGCGGATGATGGGCGAGAACCAGATCGGCACGCTCGACGTCACCCGGCTGACGACGGTGATGCCGGCTCTGTCCAACGACGCCGAGTTCTTTCCCGGCATGCCAAAAGGCTGGGGCTACAGCTTCGTGACCAACGCCCAGGCGGGGCATGCCGGGCGCGCCCCCAACAGCCTGGCTTGGGCCGGGTTGGCGAATTGCTACTATTGGATCGACCCGGCCAGCCATGTCGCAGGCCTCCTCATGGTGCAGGTGTTGCCCTTCGCCGACCCGGCGATCTTGACGTTGCTGGACACGTTCGAGGCTGGAGTTTATCGCAGCGATGCCGCAGCAAATTAGCGGCTTCTCGTCGACGTCATTTCCCTTGTGTTCACGTTTTGTTTGCAGGACACTGCCGCCAGGGAACGTCAGTGTCCGTTCTGCCGCTTTGGCAGATAAAACGATCGACACATCATATAGGGGTTTCCCGACGCGACGCTAACTACATAAGGTGCGCTCCGATGTTGGACAGATGGAGTCGGATGCTGTGAACGATATGACGAAGCCGATCCCTCTGTTGAGCGGCGACGACGTGCAAATGCCGGGCTGCTACCGGGTTCACGTCGACCGCTCCCGAGATGCCCTTCTCACTGATTTCGGCCGCGCAACCCTCGCCGACCGCTATTTGATGCCTGGTGAGAGCTATCAGGATCTCTTCGCGCGCGTGGCAAGCTATTACGGCGACGATGTCGGCCATGCCCAACGGCTCTATGACTATATCAGCCGGCACTGGTTCATGCCGGCCACCCCCGTTCTCTCCAATGGGGGGACCAAGCGCGGCCTGCCCGTCTCCTGCTTCCTGAACGAGGCGTCGGACAGCCTGGACGGCATCGTTGGCCTGTGGAACGAGAATGTGTGGCTCGCCTCCAAGGGCGGTGGAATCGGATCCTATTGGGGCAATTTGCGTTCGATTGGCGAGAAAGTCGGCCAGAATGGCAAGACGTCCGGGGTGATCCCGTTTATCCGGGTCATGGACAGCCTCACGCTGGCGATCAGCCAAGGGTCGCTGCGGCGCGGGTCTGCGGCGGTCTATTTGCCGATCAGCCACCCGGAGATCGAGGAGTTTATCGAACTGCGCCGCCCGACTGGTGGCGACCCCAACCGCAAGGCCCCGAACCTGCACCACGGCATCCAGGTTTCGGATGCGTTCATGCGCGCCGTGGAGGCGGACGAGGCGTGGTCGCTGCTCTCGCCGAAAGGCGGGGCGCCCGTCCGGCAAATCAGTGCGCGCAGCCTATGGATCCGCATCCTCACGGCGCGGATCGAAACCGGCGAGCCCTACATCGTCTTTTCCGACCATGTGAATAATGGCCGTCCGGAGCACCATAAACTCGCCGGGTTGGAGGTCCGCACGTCCAACCTTTGCAGTGAGATCACCCTGCCGACAGGGATCGACCACCACGGCGAGCAGCGCACGGCGGTATGTTGCCTCTCGTCGCTGAACCTCGAAACCTGGTTCGAATGGAAGGACGACCCCCGCTTCATCGAGGACGTGATGCGCTTCCTCGACAACGTGCTGCAGGATTTCATCGACCGCGCACCGGACGAGATGGCGCGGGCAAAATATTCGGCCGCGCGCGAGCGGTCGGTCGGTCTAGGCGTGATGGGGTTCCACTCGTTCCTGCAAGCCCTGGAGGTGCCGTTCGAGAGCGTCATGGCGAAGGTCTGGAACAAGCGGATGTTCAAGCACATCCGGGCCGGTGCCGACGCCGCGTCCAAGCGCCTGGCGGACGAGCGCGGCGCCTGCCCCGATGCGGCCGAGTACGGCGTCCAGGAGCGGTTTTCTCACAAGATGGCCGTTGCGCCGACGGCGTCGATCTCCATCATCGCGGGCAATTCCAGTCCTGGCATCGAGCCGATCGCGGCCAACGTGTTCCTGCAGAAAACGCTGTCGGGGTCGTTCACGGTGCGGAACCGGCATTTGCAGAAGCTGCTCACCAGGAAAGGCATGGACCGGGACGATATCTGGTCCTCCATTACCCTGACCAAGGGTAGCGTTCAGCACCTCGACTTTCTGTCCGACGACGAGAAGGCGGTCTACAAGACCGCCTTCGAACTCGACCAGCGCTGGATTATCGAGCACGCTGCCGACCGGGCGCCGTTCATCTGTCAAAGCCAGTCCGTCAACGTCTTCCTCCCAGCCGACATCCACAAGCGGGACCTGCATCAGATTCATTTCCTGGCCTGGAAGCGTGGCTTGAAGTCGCTGTACTATTGTCGCAGCCTGTCGATCCAGCGGGCTGATAACGTCAGCGAGAAGGCTGTGGCACCCTTGGCGATCCTGAACACTGCGCCGATTGCCGTTGCCGCACCCAAGGATTACGAAGAGTGCCTGGCCTGCCAGTAACCTAGGCCGCCTACCCCTTTTCTGCCTCGAAGGCGCTGCGCGGTATGCCGCGTGGGCCTTCTATTGGCACCTAATTCCCTATTCGGAGGTCCCTCATGGACGGCAGCATGTCCCCCATTCCACCCGCAGCGGCGCAAATGAACCTGCTGACGGAAAACCCCGTCTACAAGCCCTTCCGCTATCCGTGGGCCTATGAGGCGTGGCTGACGCAACAGCGTGTGCATTGGCTGCCGGAGGAAGTTCCGCTCGCCGACGACGTGAAGGATTGGCACAGGAATTTAACCGCGGCCGAGCAAAACCTGCTCACGCAAATCTTCCGCTTTTTCACCCAGGCCGATGTCGAGGTGAATAATTGCTACATGAAGCATTACAGTCAGGTCTTCAAACCGACTGAAGTGCTGATGATGCTGTCAGCCTTCAGCAATATCGAAACGATCCATATCGCTGCGTACAGCCACCTGCTCGATACCATCGGGATGCCCGAACTCGAGTATACTGCCTTCATGAAATACAAGCAGATGAAGGACAAATTCGACTACATGCAGGGCTTCCGGGTGGACAGCAAGCATGAGATCGCCAAGACCTTGGCGGCCTTTGGTGCATTTACCGAGGGACTTCAGCTATTTGCGTCCTTCGCCATCCTGTTGAACTTTCCTCGGTTCAATAAAATGAAAGGGATGGGCCAAATCGTATCCTGGTCGGTCCGTGACGAGACATTGCATTGTCTGTCGGTGATCCGCCTGTTCCGCACCTTCATCCAGGAGAATCCAGAGATTTGGACGGATGGCCTGCGCCGCGAGTTGGTGGAGATGTGCGCCACCATCGTCGATCACGAGGATGCGTTCATCGATCTGGCCTTCGAGTTGGGTTCGGTGGAAGGTTTGAGCGCTGAACAGGTGAAGCGCTACATTCGCTACATCGCAGACCGGCGGTTGATACAACTTGGACTGGAGCCACTATACTTGGTGGAATCCAATCCACTCCCGTGGCTTGACGACATGCTGAACGCGGTTGAGCATGCGAACTTCTTTGAAAACCGCTCCACCGAGTATAGCCGTGCCTCGACTCAGGGAACCTGGGAGGAAGCATTCTCGGCCGCAGTCTTCGAAGAGAAACAGCCGAGCGGGACAATGTCGCTCAACCTCGCCTAGCTGACACCGGCAGTCTGGCCTGCCCGGTGAGACAAGTCACCGGGCATCCAGCCAATTGAGCAGATTTGTAACAATGCCTAGACTATGCATGGTTTACTAGCCGGCCCAACTATTGGGGAGCACTTCATTCTAGCGACATTACGACGTTAATGAACAATAATTGATAAATCTAGATTGTGTATCGTTGCGTTACGTGCCAGCATGAGACTGGGTTGAGGGTCGCATCTGTGCCAATGGCAACCGAACGTCACACGCGTGTCCCCAGTCGGTCTACCCCCCGGGGCGACCGCACGAATCCAGCTCCGTTCGGGGAACAAGAACAGTTTGTCGAGGCTGCCAGCCCGCTTCCGCGGCAGGGACGCCGGTTATCGGATAAGATACTGGTCGCATTCCATCAGGCGTGCGATGTGGCCGATCTAGACATCGCAGACGCATTGTTACGGACCCTGGAGGTGATGTTGACGCGCAAGCCCCTGCCGCATCAATCCGGCCGCCGCCGCGACATGGAAAGCCTGGTTGCGGCGCATGAACGCCTCTGGTGGCTTCGGCATCCCCAGATCGACGAGTAGCAGCCGTTTGCCGGCAGCGACCCTATCCAACGACTCACTCAGCGCCAGGGCAGCGCTGCGCCGTCCCACAGGATCGACCGGGCCTCGGCCGTAAAGCCATCGCCCTCATGCAGCACCAGCCCCGCCAGAATGCGGCAAGGGCCCCGCGCGGCTTTCGTCGACCGCATCAGCAGCAGCCGCGCCTCTTGCCCTGCCCGTGGCCATAGCGGCAGCAGCGTCGCTCCGCCGCAGCCAGCCTTGGTGACGGCGTCGAAGGCCTGGCCGGTCAGCGCCGCTGGAACCACGAGCGTCAGGCTGCCGCCCGCCCGCAGGGCGCGGGCAAGACGGACACACCACGCCTCCAGCAGACCCGGCACCGCCCGCTTGGCCGCATTCCGCACCGGCATCGGTGATAGGGGTCCGGACGGATCGTGCCAGGGCGGGTTTGCCATTGCGTGGTCAAACTGTGGCTCGGCAGGCAAATCCAAAATATCGGCGGTTTCGATCGTTGCCTGCTCAAAGCCGTTGGCTGCGACATTGGCGCGTGCCAGGCTCGCCATCGCCGGGTCCCGCTCCACCCCGGTGACCGCGGCATTCGCCACCCGGGCAGACAGGCAGAGCAGCGCCGCCCCCGCCCCCGTCCCGCCTTCTACCACGCATTCGCCCGGCCGGGCGGCGACGCTGGCCGCCAACAGAACCGGCTCGATCCCCGTGCGGTAGCCCGCTCGCGGCTGCCGGTAGATGACGCGGCCGCCCAAGAGCGTGTCCTCCGAGACGATCACCGCAATTCGCCGGCCTCCCGCAGGATTCGCCGCGCCGCATCGGCATCGCCGTCCGCCACCGTCAGGCGGCGTGGGATCGCGCCGATGCTGCCCTCCACGGCACTGACATGGCCGTCCAACACCACGGCGTGGATGCCGGCGTCGCCTAGCAAGGCGATCAAAAAACTCAGGCGGACCGGATCGTTCGTAATCACGATGACGTGCATAATTTCCTTCCTGACGAACCCCGTTGCCCAACATCGCCTTGACCGATTTTCTGCCGCGCCGATATGGTGATGTCCCGCTCAATCGACCGTCTACTATCAACGAACGGAGTTTTCCGCTTGGGCGCCCTCGCCAGCCCTCCGCTACACGGCCCGCCGCGCGGCCCAGCCGCATCAACGGGTGGAGACGTGCTGACCCGGCTGTCCCACCTTCTGTCGGACGATCTCAAGGCGTGCAATCGCACGATTGTCCAGGAGATGGACAGCCCGGTTGCGTTGATTCCGCAACTGGCCGCCCATATCGTTGCCGCCGGTGGGAAGCGCCTTCGCCCCATGCTGACGATTGCATGCGCGCGTATGTGCGGGTACACGGGCGAGCGCCATGTACGCTTGGCGGCCTGCGTGGAGTTCATCCATACGGCCACTTTGCTGCATGACGACGTGGTGGACGAGAGTGTGTTGCGCAGAGGCCTTGCGAGCGCCAACGCAGTGTTCGGCAATAAATCGTCCGTCCTGGTCGGTGACTTCCTCTTTGCCCGCTCATTCCAACTGATGGTGGGCGATGGATCGCTGGAGGTCCTGGCGATCCTTTCGCGCGCCGCCGCCACCATTGCCGAGGGAGAGGTGCTGCAACTCACAACCCAAAACGACCTTTCGACCACGGTCGCGCGTTATCTGGACGTGATCGGTGGGAAAACCGCAGCCCTGTTCGCCGCGGCCTGCCAGATAGGCCCCATCGTCGCCGGGCGTCCGGCCCAGGAGGCGGCTGCCTTGGCGCAATATGGCACTGACGTCGGGATGGCGTTCCAACTGGTCGATGATGCGCTGGACTATTCGGCCGACCAGCTGACGCTTGGCAAGACGGTAGGCGACGATTTCCGGGAGGGTAAGATCACCCTCCCTGTGCTAGCTGCCTACGAGGCAGGCAGCGCGCCTGAACGGGAGTTCTGGTCCAGGACCCTCGAACGGTCCGAGCAGACGGACGAGGATCTGGAGCACGCTTTGGCGCTGATGGAGCGGCGGGGTGCCCTGACCAAGACCTTGGATCGGGCACGCCAGTTTGCCAGCTCCGCCCAGCAGGCACTCGCGGCCTTCCCCAATGGTGAGTTGCGGCAATGCCTGCACGACATTGCCGACTTCACGGTGAACCGCGGTTCCTGAACCCCTGCGGACTAATCGGCTTCGCCCGTGACCGCGCCCATCTTCGCCGCAAGCCGCGGCGTCCTCTTTTTGCCGCCGGACGTCAGCCAATCCTGTAGCCGGTCGAGGTAGAGGTAGATCACAGGCGTGGTATACAGCGTCAGCACCTGGCTGAGTATCAGGCCACCGACCATCGCGAAGCCGAGCGGCTTACGCAGTTCAGACCCGGCGCCGTTTTCCAGCATCAACGGCAGCCCGCTCAGCATCGCTGCCATCGTGGTCATCAGGATCGGGCGGAACCGCAACAAGCAGGCTTTGCGGATCGCGTCGGTGGGGGACAAGCCCTCGTCGCGCTCCGCAGTCAAGGCGAAGTCAACGATCATGATGCCGTTCTTTTTGACGATACCGATCAGCAGGATAATCCCGATCAGCGCAATGACAGTCAGTTGATAGTGGAATGCGAGAAGCATCAGCAGCGCCCCCACACCAGCGGAGGGAAGCGTCGACAGGATGGTCAGTGGCAGGACGTAGCTTTCGTACAGCACACCCAGGATGATGTAGACGGCGATCAGCGCGGCCGCGACCAAATAGGGCTCGCTGCTCAACGAGGTCTGGAAAGCCTGGGCAGTCCCCTGGAACGTTCCCTGCACCTCCGGAGGAACCCCCATCGACGCCTCCACCTGCTGGATCTGTTTCACTGCATCGCCTAGCGACGCGTTGCCCTTCAGGTTGAAGGATACTGTGACCGATGGGAATTGGCTTTGATGGTTGATGGCCAAAGGCTGCACGGGAACCGTCGTCTGATGCACAATCGTCGAAAGCGGGACGGGCGTGCCGGTTGACGACGGGACGTAGAGCTTTTCGAGCGTGGACGTCTTGCCGAATTCATCCGGCGTGGCCTCCAGCACCACATAATATGCCTTATTACCGGTGAAGTACTGCGACACTTCGCGCTGACCAAACGCATCGTAAAGGATGTTGTCGATTGCACCGGGCAGAATACCGAAGCGGGATGCCTGGTCGCGGTCATAGGTCAGTGTTTCGGTGGTGCCGAGGTTTTCCTGGTCCGACGTCACATCTGTCAGCAGCGGGATCTGCTGCATCTTGCCCAGTATCTTCGGAGCCCAGACGTTGAGTTCCGACTGATTCGGATCCTCCAGCGTGTACTGGAACAACGTCCGACCCAGCCGGGCGCCCACGCTCACGTCTTGCGCCGGTTGTAGGAACAGTTTGATACCGGCAACGGCCTGCATCTTCTGGTCGAGGCGGGCGATGACCTGCATCACCGTGTCGCTGCGGTCGGACCAGGGCTTGAGGGTGATATACATCCGGCCATTATTGGCGGTCTGCCCCCCTGCCCCGGCACCCACCGAGGAGGCGACGGAGTCAACGGCCGGATCATGCAGCGCCACCTGGTCCACCTGGCCTTGCAGCCTGGCCATTTGCGCGTAGGACGCATCCTGGGCGACATCGGTAATGCCGATGATGATACCAGTGTCTTGAACGGGAAAGAACCCCTTCGGGATGATGACGTAGAGCAAGACGGTCAGGGCCAAGGTGCCGACGAATACCATCGCAGTCAGAAACCGGAAGCGCAGCGCGATGTCGAGCGTGCGCTCATAAAACCGGATGATACTCTCGAACATCCGCTCGACGGCATTGTACAGGCGCCCATGATTATGGGACTCCGACGTCAGGAACCGGGATGCCATCATCGGCGTCAGCGTGAGCGAAACCATTGCCGACACCACGATGGTGATCGAGACAACGATCGCAAACTCGCGGAACAGCCGTCCGACGATCCCACCCATCAACAAGAGCGGGATGAACACGGCGATCAGGGAAAAACTGATCGACACGATGGTGAAGCCGATTTCACCAGCCCCCTTCAAGGCCGCTTCCATCGGCGTCGCGCCGTCTTCGATATGGCGGACGATGTTCTCCAACATCACGATCGCGTCGTCCACTACGAACCCTACGGCGATCGTCAGCCCCATGAGCGACAAATTGTCGAGGCTGAAGCCGCAGACATACATCACCGCCAGGGTGCCGACGAGTGCCACGGGGATCGTCACGCTGGGAATGACCGTTGCCCAGAAACTCCGGAGGAACAGGAAGATCACCATCACCACGAGGGCGATCGACAGCATGAGTGTGAACTCAACGTCTCCCACCGAGGCGCGGATCGTCAACGTGCGGTTGGAAATCACGTCCAAATGGATGTTGGGCGGAATGTCGGCGCGAAGCGATGGCAGCCTCGCCATCACGCCATTGGAGGTGGAGATGACATTGGCGTCGGGTTGCTTGAACACCAGCAGCAGAACCGCATGCTTGCCATTGGTCCAGGCACCGAGTTCACGATTTTGTGGCCCGGTCACCGCCTTGCCGATATCGCGGATGCGGATGGGAGCACCGTTGCGATAGCCGACGATCACGTCGTTGTAGGGTGCCGCCGTGGTCAGTTGGTCGTTGGCATAGATGGTATAGGACCGGTTTGGTCCATCGACGCTGCCCTTCGGGTCGTCGACGGTGACGTTGGTCAGGACGGAGCGCACGTCCTCCATGGTCATGCCCATCGATGCCAAACGTGCCGGATCGACCTGGACGCGGATCGCCGGGGTCTGCTGTCCGCCGACCAACACCTGACCCACGCCAGGCAATTGAGATAGCTGTTGCTCGACGACGTTCTCGGCATAGTTGTCGACGTCGGTGATCTGCGCCTGGTCGGAACTCATCCCCAGGATCATGATCGGACTATCCGCCGGGTTGACGGCGCGGAACGTGGGTGGGCTCGGCATATCCTTCGGCAGTGAGCCCTGCGCCGCGTTGATCGCCTCCAGCACCAGCGTCTCGGCATTGGCCAAATTGGTCGCGAGGCCGAATTGCAGGGTGATCTGAGAGGTTCCGAGCACGCTGGCGGAGGTCATCTGCGCCAGGCCAGGCAGCATCTGGCCAAACTCCGTCTCGAGCGGCGTGGCTACCGTGGACGCCATGGTTTCCGGGCTGGCCCCGGGATAGGAGGCGGTCACCGTTAGGGTTGGGAATTCGACGTTGGGCAGCGGGGCCACTGGGAGGAGCGGATAGGCCACCAAGCCCACGAGGAAAATTGCCGCCGTCAGCAGAGACGTCGCAATCGGTCGCTTAATGAATGGAGTTGAAACGCTCATCGGGGCGGCATCCTGCGAACGAATGGGGGTCAGCCTGGCGACGCATCGCTGCCTGTGGCGCCCGCGGCATCGACTGGGGGAGTATCCGTGGCTTTCACCTTCACACCCGGGGCCAGGCGCGATTGCCCGGACAACACGATCGTCTCATTCCCGGATAGGCCCTTGGTCACCACCGTACGGCCACCGTCTTGGTAACCGGCTTCGACATTGACCGCGGCGACGGTCTGGTCTGGCTTCACCACATAAACGAACAAGGCGTCCGGCCCGTGCTGAATTGCCAGCGTTGGCACCGTCACGGCATTGGGGAGGGTTTTCACCGCGATTCGCGTGTTTACGAACTGTCCAGGCCACAAATGGCTGTTCTGGTTGTCGAACTTTGCCTTGAGTGAGATTGTGCCGGAATTGGTATTGATCGTATTCTCCGGCGTCATCAAGACGCCCGTCGCCAATACCTTCGCCCCGTCGCTGTCCTGAACGAGCACCTGGGGCGGCCCCTTCGCCATGGCCTCCTCGACGTCACTGAGCTGGTTTTCCGGGAGAGTAAATACCACCGAAATCGGCTTGTCCTGGGTAATCGTGATGATGGAGGTCGGGTTTGCCGCCTGGACCAGGTTGCCGACATCGACCTTGTAGAGGCTGACGCGGCCGTCGATCGGGGATTTGATGACGCAGTAACCCAGGTTGATCCGCGCCGTCTCGATGGCGGCGTTGTCGGCGGCGATGGCGGCATTCTCCTTGTTGACCGTCGCCTGTTGGTCGTCCACCTGCTGAACCGGTGCGAAGCTGCGCTTGGCGAGGGCGCGATAACGCTCCAAATCCGCCTGGGCGCTCTGGACCTGTGCCACATCTTCGTCGCGCTGGGCCATCGCCTGATCCAGGGCAGCCTGGTAGGGGCGGGGGTCGATCTCAGCGACCGTGTCGCCCTTGTGGACCTCCTGCCCTTCCTGGATGGGCAGCGCTACCAGGTTGCCGCTGGCCTGGGCCTTGACGTCGACCACGTTGAACGCCGTGACGGTCCCGAGCCCGTCGAGATAGACGGGAACGTCCTGCCGCTGGGCCGTCCCCGTCTGCACCGGGATAGCCTGTGGCGTGGGATCGGTCGCTGCGGGTGCGGCCCCAATCAGCTCCCGCCCGGCGACTATGGCAATGACACCCATTGCAGCGACACCCAAGACAGCACGCATCTTCATCAGCGATTTCTCCAGCGCAAGACGCGCTCACCATGACGGCGGACGGGACACCACACATAAGCCCGATTGGCCCAACTGGATTGCCGTGCTCTCGCGTTGTTGAGCGCTGTTGCGGATTGTCAATGTCTTCGACGGGTTTCGTGCTCGCTGCCGGCGATCGAACCCCCGGCCGGCCGTCCGGCTGATTGAGGCACGGGAACCGGTTGAAACTGCCGGCTCGCGTGCAGTATCGAGAGACACATCCCCCCCGGGATACCCCGCAAAACCGGACTGCCAACCCTGGACGCTAGCGGATCGTTGCGTCCTCATATGATAAGGCCAGGCCTAATATGATGAAAACGCCATGACAGTCGACCGCGCCATTTTCTTCACCCGCGTGCGTCCACTCTTCAACGACCGGATGACACAAAGCCAGGTCGATGGCATCAACGCCATCCTGGATGCGTGGGACCGATCGGTCCCACTCAATACGGATCTCAACCCCAATGTGCGTTGGCTGGCCTACACGCTGGCCACCGCATTTCACGAGACGTCGCGCACCATGCTGCCGATCCCGGAATATGGCCGCGGCGTAGGCCGGGACTACGGCATCCCTGACCCTGTGACCCACCAGGTCTACTACGGCCGCGGTTATGTGCAATTGACGTGGAAGGCGAACTATCAGGTTCAGTCGGCACGTCTTGGCACCGATCTGGTCGGCAATCCAGACCTCGCATTACGGCCTGATCTGGCGGCCAATATCATGCTGCATGGCATGGCCGCCGGGTCGTTCACCGGCCACCGCCTCGGCCAGTATCTTGGTGCTAACCCGGCCCATGACGACCCCTTCAACGCCCGGCGCATCATCAACGGCATCGATCAGGCCAGCCTGATCGCATCGTATTTCCGCGTCTTCCGAACGGCCGTGGTGCCCCCGGCGCCCGCCGGGACACCCGCCAGCGCACCTCTGTCTTCGAATGGAGCCACAACATGACCATCCTTGCGGCCACTCCGGCGGTCAATTTCGCCATCGCGGAAGCCAAATCCTTGCCTTCGCTCATCGCCAATCTGCAGGCCATCGACCCCGAGCTGGCCAAGCAGCTCGAAACCAAGCCGCTGATTGCCAGCCGCACGCCCTGGGGCGTGGCGCTAGCCAGCCTGATTGGGATGGCGGCCGCCCATTACGGCATTGGCCTGGATACCGGCACAGACGCCCTGCTCTCCGGGGGCGTGGTGCTGCTGACCACGCTGGCCGGCTCGTACCTGATGCGCCAGGTGACGAAGCAGCCGGTGGCGGGGGTGGTGTCCACGCCTGGAACCGCACCGCCCACCTCGCTAGCCGCCCCTGCAGGTTTGGCCTGCGGCACACCATCCGAAGCCCTGCTGACGGGCAGCGCGGCGTAAGGTATACACTAGAGGCATAACACTTAGCAGACCACTGCTGTTTCCGCAGAGCCAGTCATGGCTTAGTTGGATGAGGCCGCCAGCAAGACCGTCGCCTGGCGGCCCTTTGACCTGTAGAAAGTAGCGTCGCTTATCATGAAGCCACAATCGATCCAGGGGGCTCTGCCCACTGAAAGCCTCCTCCTGAGCATGGAGGAATTCCCAACCCAAGATGAGTCTAAACTGAAAATATCTGACTGCATCACCATTCTCCTTCAACTGACGGTTTCGCTCGGGGCCTGCGGTCTGGTGCATTGGGCGGTGACATAGCCCGGCCGTAGCCTGAGTTGCCCCCCGTCGCGGGGGTCGCTATCCCCGTCTTATGACGGCATCGGCATACGCGGCGGAACACATGCTGCTCCTGGTCCTGGCGCAGCTGATCATCATGATCGGCGCAGCCAGCCTGGGAAATGCGGCGGCCCGGCGCTGCGGCCAGCCGGGCGCCGTTGGGGAGATCATCGCCGGTCTGGCACTGGGGCCTTCGTTGTTCGGGGCCCTCTTCCCCAGCGCCGCCTCCGTGATGTTCGACCCAGCGGCCAACCCGGCGATCACAGCGATCAGCCAAATCGGCCTCCTCCTGCTGATGTTCCAGGTGGGAACGGAGTTCGAGTTCAGCCGGGTGCGACAGCGGGCCGAACGGGTTGCGGTGACCTCCGTTGCCCTCGCCTCGATCACCGTGCCGTTGGTATTGGGGTGCTTGTTTGGCATGGTGTCGGCCGCTGATCTCGCCCCCGGCGTGAATGTCCTGGCCTACAGCCTGTTTTGCGGCGTCGCCATCGCCATCACGGCGGTGCCGATCTTGGGCCGGATACTTCGGGAATTTGGGCTGACCCGCAGCCGGGTCGGGCTTGTTGCGATATCGGCCGCGGCCGCCAACGACATCGTCGGCTGGATGCTGCTCGCCTGCATCACTGCCTTCGCGACGGCGCAACTGTCGACTGGTTTCCTGCTTTGGCGAGCGGCCGCGTTGGGCGGCAGCGGCGCATTGCTGTGGTTCGGGGCCCCCTCGCTCATCCGCCGATTGCTGGCTCATTTCCCCATCCACGACGGCACGGTGCCGCCTGGCCTGTTGGCCAGCGTGCTTTGTCTTGCCATGGCGCTCGGCCTTGGCAGCAATCTGATCGGGATTTTCACGATCTTCGGCGGATTTGCCGCCGGGCTGTTGTTTCATCGCCACGCCGTCTTCGTGGAAGCCTGGCAGGCCACGGTGGGGCGGTTCGTGCTGGTGTTCTTCTTGCCGGTCTTCTTCACCTATACCGGGCTCCGCACCAACCTGCTGGGCCTGTCGGCGGGCGACCTACCCTGGCTGGCGCTCGTGCTGGCCGTGTCGGTCGGCGGCAAAATCATCCCGGTCTATGCTGCCGGCCGCGTCTCCGGATTCGACCACTGGGAGTCGGCGACGCTCGGAGTATTGATGAACACCCGCGCCTTGATGGAATTGATCGTACTGAACGTCGGCTATGACATCGGGGTGCTGCCGAAGCGCGTCTTCACCATGCTGGTGATCATGGCGGTGACCACCACGGTCATGACCGGCCCCTTGCTGCAGGTACTGCTCCGGCGTCTCGGCATCGCCAAAGCGGAGCGGATCCACGCCTAGGCAGCGTCGGCGGATAAGTGCGTCGCCACGCCGGCAAAGTTGCCGCTCGAAACAGAGGCTACATCGGGTCTTTTAGATACACCGTCGCAGCGGTCGAACCTTCGACGGTGTAGAACACGATGCGGACCGGGATGAACGGCTTGCCCGGCTGCAACTGGGCAAACCAGACGGACCCGTGCTTGGGCCTGGCGATTTCCGCCCTGTCCTCGTCGGGCATGAAGCCCGCGAGCATCCGCCCGGTCACGTCGCAGCGCAGGGCCCGGCCTTCGAAGCTGGAGCGTCCGGTCGGCTCCAGCACCTCCGGCCCTATCGTCCGGGCAGTGAATTCCGACAGCCGGGTGCCGTCGAAGGTGCGCGCGGAACTCTCGCATCGGCCCGTACTGCTCACCTCGTGCAGCAACCCGGCAATCGCGCTCAACGTGTCGATGGTCTTTGCCTGGTCCTGGAGCGGAACCGGCTCCCGCTCAGGGTCCGCCGGGGGGATCATTTGCGTGACCTTGGGGAAGCCACCTTGCCAATCGATCTGGGTCAAATGCGGGACGCCGCGAAACTGCCCTTTGCTCAGCAACGACCGTGGCACGGCGCCAGACGCATCGAACCGGCCATCAACGGTGGTCGTGCCATCCGCGTGGAACAGCACGCCGAGCACCCCCGCCATCCGGAACGAGAGCTGGAACTGGTAGGTGCTCTCGCGGAACGCCACTGCGACGTCGAGGTCGAACGCATTCAGCCCCTTCGTATAGCCGGCGTAATGGGCCGTCTGCACCGAGTCATCGGCGCGAGCCGGGGTGACGGACCAGACGGCCATAACGGCACAGGCAAACAGGGTCGCGCATCGCATGGCAGCCATGATGACGACAGCCCGAGATCGTGTAACCTGACAATATCGCGCGCTTGGCCGGCCGACGCCGCGTCGTCGCAGGCCAGCGCAACCCGCCCGCCGGAGATCCCGCATGACCGACCTGCTCGACCGCCTCGCCATTTTGCAACCGGAGCTGACGGCGATCCGGCGCGACATCCACGCCCATCCGGAGATCGGCATGGACGAACACCGCACCTCGGCGCTGGTTGCGGCCAAGCTGCGCGAGTGGGGGCTGGAGGTGACCGAGGGGGTGGGCCGCTTCGGGGTCGTCGGCACGCTGAAGGGGCGCCAGGCGGGGCAGCGCGCGATCGGCCTGCGCGCCGACATGGACGCACTGTTTATCGAGGAAAAAACCGGCAAACCCTATGCCTCGGAAAACAAGGGGCTGATGCATGCCTGCGGGCATGACGGCCACACCACGATGCTGCTGGGTGCGGCCAAATACCTGTCGGAACACCCGGATTTTGGCGGAACGGTGCAATTCATCTTTCAGCCCGCCGAGGAGGGCCGCGGTGGCGCCAAGGCCATGCTGGCGGACGGCCTGTTCGACCGCTTCCCCGTGGACGCGGTCTACGGCCTGCACAATCTGCCCGATGCGCCGCTCGGCAGCTTCCAAGCCCGGGTTGGTCCATTCCTGGCCGCCGGCGACCGCTGGAACGTGACGTTCCGCGGCACGGGCGGCCATGGCGGCGCGACACCGCATCTGTCGACCGACGTGCTGGTGCTGCAGGCCCACTTCATCACGGCGCTGCAGACCATCGTCAGCCGCAACGTCGCCGCCATTGACTCCGCCGTCATCAGCGTCGGCGCGGTGCATGGCGGCTCCGCCGGCGCGTTGAACGTGATGCCGGCCGAGGTCGTGCTAGGCGGCACCGCCCGGTCCTACACGGTGGCCGTGCGCGACACGATGGAGCGGCGCATGCGGGAATTGGCCACCGGCCTGGCGGCTACCTTCGGCTGTACGGCCGAAATCGACTACAACCGCGGCGGATCGGCCCTCGTGAACCACGCAGAGCAAACCGGCATCGCCGTCGCAGCCGCGACCGATCTGGTCGGCGCGGCGCAAGTGGATGGCAATGCCCCGCCCGTCACCGGCGGCGAGGATTTCGCGGCGATGCTGCAAGCCAAGCCCGGCGCGTTCGTGTTCTTGGGCCAGGGTGCGGGGGGTGCCACCTCGAAGGGTCTGCACACCCCGGATTATGATTTCAACGATGACGCCATTCCCTATGGGGTCGGCTATTGGGTCACGCTGGTGACGCAACAGATGGCCTAGCGGCCTCCCGCCACGCGATGGGCTGTGGCAGGCTGTCATAAAACCTCAGGGCGGACGCGGATGCGCTTTTTCGACTTCGCTGTGCTGGCAAGCGTCGTGTTGCCGCTGCCAGCGCTCGCCGGCGACCTTGCGTTGAAACGGGTGATGTTATCCTCGGGCGGCGTCGGGTACGTGGAATACGAAGCCGCCGTCGATGGACCGGCCATCCTTGGGCTCGACGTGCCGCTGGACCAGGTGGACGATTTGCTGAAATCGCTGGTGGTGTTCGACAGCGCCGGGGGCGTCGGCGGGTTGGAGTTGCCGGGCCCCGACAACGCCCATGCCAGCTTTGGCGACGTCCCGTTCGGCCCGGACGCGCTCACCTCCCCACTGGCCTACCTGAACAGCCTGCAGGGCGTGGTGCTGCAGGTGATGGGCCCGCAGATGATGACGGGACGGCTGCTCCAGGCCGAGATGGTCCGAGAGAATGCCAAAACCGACCAACCCCTATCCGGGACCGTGCGGACGCGGGTGTCGTTGCTGACCGACACCGGGCTGCGGCAATTCGTCCTGGAGGATGCGGAGTCGGTCCAGGTCGCCGACCCGGCGCTGCGCGACAAGATCGTCGCTGCCCTGACCTCGCTGCGCCGCGATGCCAGCCAAAGCACCCGTCACGTGACCCTGCACGATGCCGGCCCCGGCCCGCGGCGGGTGCGGGTGGGGTACGTGGCCTCGATGGCACTGTGGAAGGCCTCTTACCGGCTGGTGCTGCCCCCACCCGGCGGCGGCAAGGCGCGGCTACAGGGCTGGGCGGTGCTGGAAAACGCCACCGGCGCGGACTGGAACGGCGTGCAGTTGACGCTGCAGTACGGCAACCCGGTAACGCTGCACCAAGCCATCTACCGCAGCTATTTCGTCCAGCGGCCAGACGTGCCCGTTGAAGTTCTAGGGCGGTTGCTGCCGGATGTCGACACGCGCGCCGTAGCGGACGCGGCGGCGGCTCCCCCCATGATGGACAAGGCTGCCCGAAGCTTCGCCGCACCTGCTCCTGCGCCGCCCCCAATGCCGATGACGTCGCGAATGGCACCGCCAGCGGAGCAAGTAGCGGCGGCCGAAGGCACGGCCGACACCGTTTTCACGCTGCCGACACCCGTCCAACTGGCCGCCGGGCATAGCGCGTCCGTCCCTATCCTAGATCGGATGGCGACTGCGGACCGCATTGGGCTGGTGCAAGTCAACCAGCCGCATCCGCTGGCCGCCGTGAAGCTCACCAACGACACCGGTAGCAGCCTGCCAGCGGGAATCCTGACCCTCTACGACCCGGCATCACCAGCCAGTTTTGCAGGTGATGCCCGGCTGGGAGGCCTGCCAGCCGGGGAAAGCCGGCTGCTGTCGTTCGCCCAGGATTTGCGGACGGCAGTCAACTGGCGCATCGACCAGGGCACCAGCCTGGCGGCACTGAGCGCGGCCAACGGGGTGCTCCGCCTCGACCAGCGGCAGCGCTGGACCGCCCGCATCGGCCTGGTGGCGCCGGGTGCCGAACCGCGGCAATTGCTGATCGAAATTCCGAAATCGCTCGGCACCGCGCTGGTGACCGATGACGGCAGCAAACCGTCCGAGGAGACTGCCTCGGCCTGGCGAATGGCCGTTGCCCTGACGCCGGGTGAGACGCGCGAGATGGTCGTGCATGTCGATCGCATCATTCGCCAGGATACCGTGCTGATGCAGGATGGCCGCGTGCTGACGGACTTGCTGGGGGAGCAAACGCTGACGCCACAGGCCCGCACAGCCCTGCAGGAAATCGCCGATCTGCGCGCGGCCGAAGCCGCCCGCACCGCCGGCCGTGACCAGTTGAAGGCTCAGGTCGCACAGACCGAGCAGGACGAAGCCCGAACCCGCCAGAACCTGGCGGCCGTCCCCGCCAATGACGCCCTACATGCACGGCTGGTCCGGCAGATCGGAACGGATGAGGACCGGCTCGCCGCACTTGGCACGTCGGTCGAACAAGCCAATGCCGCTGTCGACCAGGCCCACCAAGCTCTTTCGGCAGCAGTGCAAACCCTGAAGCTGTGACACCCCAGACGGAGGCAAGCCCATGCGACGCCGGACCCTGCTGACCACGGCCGCCGCGACGCTGGCAGCCCCGCATATCGGCCGCGCCGCCAACGCTCGCACGCTGCGGTTCATACCGGAATCGGATGCCACGATCGTGGACCCGATCTGGACCACTGCGACCGTCACCCGCAACCACGGATACCTCGTGTTCGACACGCTGTATGGCCAGAACGACGCCTTCGCGATGGAGCCGCAGATGGTCGAGGGCCATACCATCGAGGATGACGGGAAACTCTGGCGCCTCACCCTGCGCGAGGGGCTGCGCTTCCACGACGGCGAGCCGGTACGCGCCCAGGATGTGGTGCCCAGCGTCAAGCGGTTCGCCGCGCGGGACGCCTTTGGCCGCGCCCTGATGGACGCCACGGCCGAACTGCGCGCCGCGTCCGACCGCATTGTCGAGTTCCGCCTGAACCACCCCTTTCCGCTGCTGCCGAACGCGCTCGGCAAAAGCGGGACCATTATGCCCGCCATCATGCCCGAACGGCTGGCCATGACCGATCCCAATAAGCAGGTGACGGAGATGGTCGGCAGCGGCCCCTTCATCTACAAGGCGGATGAGCACGTCTCCGGCTCGCGTGTGGTCTACCAGAAATTCGACGGCTACGTGCCGCGCTCCAGCGGATCGGCCACCTTCACCGCCGGACCAAAGCGGGCGAAGCTCGACCGGGTGGAATGGCACGTGGTGCCCGATGCGTCGACCTCGCTCTCGGCGCTGATGAATGGCGAAGTCGACTGGTGGCAGGAGATCACGCCGGACCAAATTCCCATGCTGAAGCGTGGGCCAACCATGCAGGCCCGCCAGCTCGACCCTGCTGGGGGCATTGGCATCCTGCGTTTTAATGAATTATTTCCACCGTTCGACAACCCTGCCATTCGGCGCGCCCTGCTGGGCGCGATCAACCAGGCCGACTTCATGACGGCCGTGGCAGGAGATGACCGGACCGTGTGGAAGGACCGGGTGGGTGTGTTCAGCCCTGGCACGCCGATGGCAACGGAGGCGGGGATTGAGGTGTTGACCAGCCCTCGCGACCTGAACCGCGTGCGCCAGGCCATCAAGGACGCTGGCTACAAAGGCGAAACCGTCGCGCTGATGACCCCGGCCGACTACCCCACCACCAACCCGTTGGGGGTCGTGGCTGCCGACGTCATGACGCGGGTGGGACTGAAGGTCGATCTGCAATCCCTGGACTGGGGCACGGTGGTGCAACGGCGGTCGAGCCGGAACTCGGTCGAGAAGGGCGGCTGGTCCGCGTTCGTGACCTATCTGAATGGCACCAATAATTTCGACCCGGCGGGCCAACTCGGCATCCGCGGCAATGGTGACCAGGCGTGGTTCGGCTGGCCAAAGGCGCCAAAGTTGGAAGAGGCGCGGGACGCCTGGTTCACGGCGCCCAACTTGGCCGCGCAGAAGGCGGCTTGCGAGCGGTTGCAACTGCAGTTTTGGCAGGATGTGCCGTATCTGCCGCTGGGCGTGCTGTATCCGACAACCGCTTACCGCCGCGGCGTCACCAGCATGCGCAGCGGCTTCCCACAATTCTATGACATCGAGCTGAGTTGAGAGAGCATTTCGCCATGGAACCGTCACGTATGTATGTCAGACTGAGTCGTGCCGGGCCATTGAGGAGATCAGGTTTGAGAGTCCTTGCGATTTTGCTTGCGGTGGGGCTCTCGGGCGTGGCTCTCGCCCAATCGCCCGCCATTCCCGCAGTGCCAGCGCCGCCTCTGCCGAGCGTTCCGCCACCCCCTGCCAAATCCCACGAATTCGAGCCGATGCTGTACTGCTTGTACGACGGCATTCCCTATTCGCGGGGGTCCCGCCTCTATCAGGGCGGCTTCGCAATGTCGTGCGACCTGGTGGCCAACAATAACAACAGCCTGGTGTGGCAGCTCGTGCGGTAAGAGGGATCAGGCGAATTTCATTGGGAAATACACCACTGTGGTGTATTCCCATCATGGTTGAGAGAAGCGGAAGCCGACCTACGATTTGGAGGCCTTCAAAGCGGCCGCTGCTCGGCTTCGGATTACGATCATCGCCACGCGGACGGCGGCTGCGCTTGGATTTGGCCGGGCCTAGATCATGGCGACGATTCACACGATGGAACGCGGGCAGTTCTATAAATCGATGACGAGTTATGCCGGTCATCGTTCATGGCAAGACGTTTACCACGTCCCCTCAACCGCCGGCACGCTCTACATCAAGTTCACGGCCGACGTCGTCGCCGAGTTCGTGCTGTTGTCGTTTAAGGAGAAAACCGTGACTAGTCCCGTCGATCCCGAAACGGGTACGCCGCTGCATCGCGACGTGCGCCCCCTCACCCTCACCTATAAGGGGCGAAGTATAACGTTCGACATGCCCGGCTGGTACAGCGAGCAGCCTGATCAGGGCATCTTCGATCCGGATGACATGAAGGTGTCTGATCGAGCGTTGAATCGCCTCAAGGCGGGCGCCGAGGGCTTGCTGGAACCTGAGGATATCCGGCGTATTCGCAAGCGGCTTCGCCTGACGCAGACAGCAGCCGGGGAGTTGATCGGTGGAGGCCCCCGCGCCTTTCAGAAATATGAAACAGGCGACTTACTACCTAGCCGGGCTATCAGCAGCGCCTTGCGTTTGCTGGAGCACGATCCCGAAGGGATAACGGTGCTGCAATCACCGCAGGCTGAAGTGGTGACCTCTACCGGTCATCTGCCCTGCCTCTAAGGGCTTGTTCGACATCAATCGAATTGATTGGCGGCGTCGAACAAGCCCTAAGCCTTTGTTGTTAGAGGCAGCTTTGTCGGCGTGCCGACGCACTTATTTGCCGACGCTGCCTAAGCGGCGTCGCTATCCAGCGAAGCCAGGTCCACGGGTTGGATCGAGAACCAAACCGCGTCTGGGCTGCGGGCGGCTGATCGTAGGATCGGCTTGATCGCGGAGAGCAAGTCATCCAGTGAGCGGAAAGGCGTCATGCTCTCATCCCCATCCGCCGTCCGCATTGCCAGGCCATACCCCGGCCGGGCGAGCGATGCCCCCACCCCACCACGGCCCGCCGGACGCGCAAGGCGGCGGGGCATGTCCGTTACGTTGGCGGACACCTCCTCCGGAGCAGAAGCCAGTTGTGCGACAACTGGGGCCGGGACGGCAGGCGCCATAATTGGGGGTGGTGCCGGCAGCGGCGCGGCATCCACCCGGCGCTGCATAGGCTTGTCCGGCGTCACCACAGGGGCAGCGAACAAGTCCACCGCCACCACCGCGGGCGCAGGAATCACGGGCGGATCCGCACCCTGCCCCGCCTTCCGCAACTTCGCGAGCAACGCGTAGACCGCAGCCGGCGTGCAGCCATATTCCGCTGCAACCTCAGCCACCTTGCGGTGCTCACCATCGACCGCCTGCAGGATCTTGGGGTGGTCTGCCTTGCTTAACCGAGCCATCGGGACCTCTTGCTCACCGGCGCCAGGGAGTAGGAACGAATCGGGAACCGAACTTTGGCAAACATCGGCCGAGAAGGCCAGTGGCAAACCGGCTTTGACGGCAAAAAATGTGACTCGCCCTTGCTGATCGCCGCTGCCATGCCGCTGACCCCATTTGGGACAGAAAACCTGCCCATGCTACGTGGTGACCATGGGGAAGCCGATGGGCAACGGCGCAGACCGCCCGCGTGGTGAACGCCCTGCGCGAGCGGCGTATCCTGATCAACGCGAGCGGGCCCTTTGCGAACGTCCTGAAAATCCGCCCGCCGCTCTGCTTCTCCCGCGACCAGGCGGCCCAACTGCTCGACGGGTTGGACAGCACGCTCACAGCAATCCGCAATTGACCGAAGCCGCAAGGCTGCCATGGTGCCGCCATTCGCCGGGGGAGATCACACGATGAAGCGCCGCACCCTGCTCGCGACTGGAGCTGCCGCCCTGGCCGCACCCGCCATCAGCCGGGCCGCCGGCGCGCGCACCCTGCGCTTCGTGCCGGAAGCCGACCTCGCCATCCTAGACCCGGTCTGGACCACGACGGCACAGACCGTCCAACACGCCTTCCTGATCTACGACACGCTATGGGGTCAGGACGCGATGTTCCGCCCGCAGCCGCAAATGCTGGCGGGCCATACGGTCGAGGCGGACGGCACGCTGTGGCGGCTGACCCTGCGGGATGGGCTGCGCTGGCATGATGGGCCGCCGGTACTGGCCCGCGATTGCGTCGCCAGCATCCGCCGCTGGGGCAAGCGGGACGTGTTCGGCCAGGCCATGATGGCCGCCACCGACGAGATCGCGGCACCAGACGACCGCACCATCGCCATCCGGCTCAAAATGCCCTTCCCGGTCTCCACCGCGCTGAGCAAGACCACCGCAAACGTGCCGGTCATGATGCCGGAGCGGGTCGCCATGACGGACGCGTTCACCGCTGTTAAAGAGACCATCGGCAGCGGCCCGTTCCGTTTCGTCGCGAATGAGCAAATCCCTGGCGCCCGCGTGGTGTACGAGCGTAACCGCGACTACGTCCCCCGCCCGGATGGCACGCCGGAATTCACCGCCGGGCCGAAGCGGGTGATGTTGGACCGGGTGGAATGGGTGATCATGCCGGAGGCCGCCAGTGCCGTGCAGGCGTTGCAGGCCGGCGAGGTGGATTGGCTGCTGACCCCCAATGCGGATTTGATCGACTCGCTGCGCAAGAGCCGCGGTGTCACGATTCGCGTGCTGGTGCCCACCGGGTCCATCTCCACCATGCGCTTCAACCAATTGCAGGCGCCGTTCAACAACCCGGGGCTGCGGCGCGCCCTGCTGCCTGCCATCGTGCAGGCGGATTACGAAATCGGCATGAATGGCGAGGACCGCGCCCGCTGGAATGATGGCGTCGGGTTCTTCTGCCCGCAACTGCCCATGGCCAACGACGAAGGCATGACGGCGCTGACCGGCCCCCGCAGTCTGGACGCCGCCCGCCGCGCCGTGGAGCAGGCCGGCTACAAGGGCGAGCGCATCGTCTTGATGGGGCCCGGCGACGTCCCTTACTCGAAAGTGTTGTCCGACGTGACGAACGATCTGTTCGGCAAATTGGGCCTGCACGTGGACTATCAGGTGATGGACTGGGGCACGCTGGTGCAACGCCGGGCAAAGATGGACCCGGTGGACCAGGGCGGATGGAGCGTGTTCCACACCAATTGGGGCGGCCCGGACCAGGCGGACCCGGCGGTCCATGTGTTCCTGCGCGGCAATGGCCGCGACGCTGCGCCGGGCTGGCCCAATGACCCGGCAATGGAGGCCTTGCGGAGCGAGTGGCTGCGCACCACGGAACTGCCAGCGCAGCAAACCATCGCTCGGAAGATGCAGGGCTTGGCGTTCCAGAACCTCCCCTACATTCCGCTGGGCCAAACCATCGGCATCACGGCCCATCGCTCCGACCTGCAGGGCATGCTGACGGGCTTGCCGCTGTTCTGGAACATCAGCCGCACCTGACCCATCCACTGAAAGGCAATAGCATGAGTGAACTCGCAGGCAAGGTCGCCTTGGTGACGGGTGCCACCCACAGCATCGGCGAATTCATCGCCCGCGGGCTGCATCAGGCTGGTGCGAAGACCATCATCACCGGCATCGAGGATGCGAAGGGGGAGGCCGTCGCTGCGTCGCTGGGCGATGGCGCGCTGTATCGCCATTTGGACATCACGCAGGACGACCAGATCGACACACAGCTCGCGGAATGCCAGGCGATGTTCGGGCGGCTGGATTTGATCGTGAACTGCGCCTGTTCATATCTGGATAACGGCATGGATACGCCGCGCGCCGATTGGCTGAAGGCCCTGGACGTGAATGTGGTGGGCGCGGCGGTGCTGGTGAGCAAGGCACGGCCCTACCTCACCAAACCCGGCGCCGTCATCGTCAATATCGGCAGCGTCGCCGGCAAAACCGGCAACGGGTTTCGCGGCCCGTACTCCGCGGGCAAGGCGGCACTGATGCACTTTACCCGGCTGGCTGCGGTTCAATTGGGGCAGCAGGGCATCCGCGTGGTCACGGTATCGCCGGGTTGGACGTGGTCGCCGCCGATGGAGGTGATGACCGGAAACAATCGCGCCTTGGCCGACCGGGCCGGCGCCGACGTGACGGTGCTGGGGCGCGTTGGGCGGATGGAGGAAGTCGCCAACGTCGTCGTGTTCGCCTGCTCGGACAAGGCATCCTGGGTGACGGGCTGCGACATCCCGGTCGATGGCGGTTTCTCGATGATGGGGCCGGATCGCGGCTTGGGCCCGACCTATTGGTGCAACCACTACCGCGACGAAGTGGGCGCGGCGGACTGACCCGCGGATGCACGACACCATCATCGTCGGCAGCGGCATCAACGGGCTGGTCTGTGCCGCCATGCTGGCCCGGCGTGGCAAGAAGGTGCTGCTGCTGGAGCGCAACCCGCAACTCGGCGGCTGCCTGCTGACGGGGGAGATCACGGCGCCGGGCTTCGTGCACGATGTAATGGCGACGACGTTCGTGCTGTTCGTCACCTCCCCCGCCTATGCCGAGTTAGGACCGGAGTTGGCGAAATATGGATTGTCCTTCTGCCAGTCCGACGTGCCGACCGGCGTGTTGCTGCCGGACGGACAGCATGCCGTGTTGACGAAGGACCGCGCCCGCAACGTGGCCGCTTATGACGCGCTCGAGCGGGGTGATGGGGCGAGATTCTCCCGCGAGATGGACGAACTTGGGCGTAACGCACCATTTTTGTTCCGTTTGCTGGGTGGCCAACTGTGGTCGCGCGCGATGGCCCGCACCATCGCGCGCGAAGTGTGGCGCCGTGGCCTGGGTGGGGTGGCTGCCTTCCTGG
Source organism: Acetobacteraceae bacterium (assembly GCA_965199005.1). Classification (GTDB taxonomy): domain Bacteria; phylum Pseudomonadota; class Alphaproteobacteria; order Acetobacterales; family Acetobacteraceae; genus LMUY01. Next base: position 235,162 of record CBDAQK010000001.1, read on the forward strand.
GGGAGGCACTGGTCACCGGGCGGGGCTATCTGGAATCGACCTATCGCTCGGAGGTGATGCGCGCTTTGTTTGCGCCTTGGGCGCTGCATTGCGGACTGACGCCGGAGAGCGCGTTTTCCGGCCAAATGATCAGAGTCGTCGGCTTTGCGTTGGAGGCCGCGGGGGCGCCGATTGCCCAGGGCGGTGCGCGCTCGGTGGTGGCCGCCTTCGAGCGACTGATCATTGGGCATGGCGGCACCATCGTCACCGGGGCCGACGTCGCGCACGTGACCCTGTCGGCCAAGGGCCGCGCCGAGGGCGTCGTCCTGGCGGATGGAACGGTCCACACGGCCAGCAAGGCGGTGATTTGCTCCACCACGCCACAACAACTGTATGGACGCTTGCTCGCCGGGGCGCCAATGCCGGAGGCGGTGACGGAAGGTCTTGCGCGCTACCGCCATGGCCGGGGCAACATGCAAATCCACTACGCGCTACGCTCCCCCGTGCGTTGGCACGCGGAGGCGTTGCGCGAGGTGGCGTTGCTGCACCTGACCCCAGGGCTGGACGGCGTATCCCGCTCCAGCAACGAGGCGGAGCGTGGGCTGCTGCCAGCCGAGCCCACCATCTGCGTCGGCCAGCCGACCGCACTGGACCCGTCCCGCGCACCGGAAGGCCAGGCAGTGTTGTGGCTGCAAATCCCCGATTGTCCGCGCGTAATGAAGGGCGATGCGGCCGGCGAAATCACCACGGGCGGGGCTTGGACGGACGATGTCCGCGAGCGTTTCGCCGACCGGGTTCAGGCGTTGATTGCGGGCCATGCGGAGGGACTTGCCGAGAGCATCATTGCCCGGCGCGTCTATTCCCCAGCGGATTTGGAATCGCTCAACATGAATTTGGTAGGCGGCGACCCGTATGGCGGGTTCTGCGGTATCGACCAGTTCATGCTCTGGCGGCCGTTCAAATCCTCCGTCAACCACCGCACGCATGTGCCGGGGCTGTATCACATCGGTGCCTCCACCCATCCCGGGCCGGGCCTGGGTGGCGGGTCAGGCTATCTACTCGCGAAATCGCTCTAGGCGCGTGTCATATCGCCGCGCGCATCAATGCGCCGTCATCAGTTTGGCTCGTTGAAGCGACCCGGCTTTTGGACGTCTCGACGGCCGGCGCCGAGAGAAGACTGGCAGCGGTACCCGAAATCCACAATCCATCGTGGCTTCCGCGACATCGGACTGCTCGAAATCTTTCGAAAGCCGTGCACGGTCGATGGCGGCTTGGAGGATGACCTTCTGAAAGCGTGGCGTAAACCGCCGCATCGCGCCGACACCACAATCCCCGTCCGGTTCGGCGTGGGTGGGCGGCATGACGAACCCCGCTCCCGGGGTGAGATTTGCCAGCGCGGACGGTCCCACATAGCGGGAGGCCAAGGGCCAGCTCGCGACGACGCGGCGGACATAGCCGTCGCTGACGCCGGGCGTCTGCGAATGATAGGCGGACGCAGCCATGGTCCAGTTACCGGATTGCGCATACAACCGGCTCAGGAAGCCGGCTGCATAGTTGGCATTGCTCGCCGGGTCGAACGCCTGATCAAGCGAGGCGAATGCCGCCGGGTGGTAAGCCAGGTTGACCTGCATGCATCCCACGTCGATCGACTGCTCGCCCTTGGCCTGAAAATCTCGCGCGGCTGAAATGGCTTGTTCCTTCGTATCGTAGAAATACCCCGTGCCGCCCACGTTGAGTGTCCATGGCCAAGGGGCAATGCCGCCGGTCTTCGGGATGACCCGGCCGCTTTCGATCAGTCCGATTGCACCCAATAGCTGGGCCGGGAGACGAAGGGACTGCTCGGCGGACTGGATGGCAGCGTTGCACGCCTTATCGTCCGTCACCGGCTGTTGCATGGAGGTTTGCGCGTGCGGCTCTGCGCTCGCAACGCAAAGCGCGACGTTTACTGCCAATGCGCCGGTGATGACGGCTAAGCGGAAGCCGTAGCGCAAGGCTGTGGTCCGGTGCATCGGATCAACGCTCCAGCAGCCCCTTGATCAGAAACATTTCCGCTTCATGGATCGTGCCGAACTGGGTCCATTCTGCGTCCGTCTGGGTGGCCAGCCGCCAGCTCAGCAACGTCACGACGCAGGTCTTCGGATCCAGCCGAAGCAGCTCCCCCGGGATGACGCGCGACATATTTCGGAACTGCATCGTATTCGGGCTGCTGCCAACCTCGTAATCCACCAGCAGGCGCGCGTGGTCCACGTTCAGCCGGACGTAGGTCTCCTTCCCGGTGAAGACCGAATGGCCCATGAACAGCCCGGGCTCGACCTCCACGCGGTCGAAGCTGCCCCAGGTCCACTGGCCCTGCGCCATGCCCTCGGACATGATGATGAAGGCAATCTCTGCCGGTCGGTTCACCGCAATGCTGCTGGTGTGGCAGAACGGGTCTTGCATCGTTGGTCTCCTTGTCAGGCACCACCCAAATAGGTCGCGATCAATTTCGGGTCGTGGATCAAACTCTCCGCCGGGCCATGATGCACGATCTCGCCCGTTTCCAGCACATACCCCACATCGGCGGTCTGCAATGCGGCGCGCGCATTCTGCTCCACCAGCAGGATGGACACGCCGGCCTGGCGCAGCCCGGCGATGATCAGGAAAATCTCCCGCACGACGATCGGCGCCAGGCCCAGGCTTGGCTCGTCCAGCATCAGCAGCTTGGGCCGGCTCATCAGCGCACGGCCCAGGGCCAGCATCTGCCGCTCGCCTCCCGACAAGGTGTTGGCAAACTGCGCGCGGCGTTCCTTCAGGCGGGGAAACCGGCCGAACACTTCCTCCAACCCATGGCGTCGTTCCACCCGCCCGGTGTGGCGGCCGTAGGCACCCAGCAGCAGGTTGTCGCCCACCGACATATCGCCGAACAGCTCCCGCTTCTCCGGCACCAGGCAGAACCCCCGCTCGACGCGGTCCTCCACATCCAGCCGTAGCAAATCCATCCCGTCATAGCGCATCCGTCCGGTGAAAGGCTGCAACCCCATGGCGGCGCCCAGCAAGGTGGTCTTGCCCGCGCCGTTTGGGCCGATCACGGTGACGATCTGCCCCGCCTCCACCGTCAGCGACACCCCGCGCACCGCCTCGATCCGGCCATAGGAAACACTGACGTCCTCGATAGCCAGCAGTGCCATCAGACTGTCCCGCCCAAATAGGCTTCCTGCACGCGGGGGTCGCGGCGAACGCTTACCGGGTCGCCCTCGCACAGCTTGGAGCCGAAATCCATCACTACGATGCGGTCGACGAGGTCCATGATGAACTCCATGTCGTGCTCCACCAGCAGCACGGTCAAATGCTCGGACCGCAGCGACCGCAGCAGAGCAGCAAGCGCCAGCTTCTCCTGCCGGCGCAACCCGGCAGCCGGTTCGTCCAACACTAGCAGCACCGGGTCCGCCGCCAGGGCGCGCGCAATCTCCAACAGGCGCTGGTTGCCCAGCGGCAGATTGCCCGCCAATTCATAGGGCCGGCTGGCCAGCCCCACCCGTGCCAATTGGCACATCGCCTCGTGCCGCGCCGCAAGCTCCTCACCACGGCGCAAGGTCAGCGCGCCCGCCAGCAGCCCGGCGGAGGTGCGCGGATGGGTGCCCAGCAGCACGTTGTCCAGCAGCGTCATCCGCGGCCGCAACTTGACGTGTTGGAAGGTGCGCGCGATGCCGGCACGGGCGATGGTACGCTGAGCGTCGCGCGTGATGTCGCGCCCAGCGAATACGACGCGGCCCTTGTTCACCCGCAAGGCGCCCGTCACCAGGTTGAACATGGTGCTCTTCCCGGCACCGTTAGGCCCAATCAGCCCCAAAATCTCCCCGGCATTCACGGTGAAGCTGACACCGTTGACCGCGACCAGGCCGCCGAACCGACGCTCCACCGCCTCCACCTGCAACAGTGCCCCGCCCGGCGCAGGCTGCGCGCGGCGGGGCATACTGGGGGCGGCCGCCGGCAGCGGGCGGCGAACCGCTGGCAGCCGCTGCGCTATATAAGGTACGACGCCATCGCGGGCGCGTTGCAGAAACAGAATGAACAGTACTGCGAAGGCCACGATCTCCAACTGGCCCGACGCACCCGGCGCGATCAGCGGCAGGTAATCCTGCACGGTATTCTTCAGCAGCGTCACGAGCGCCGCGCCAACCAAGGCGCCGAGTAAATGCCCCGATCCGCCGATCATCGCCATCATCAGGTACTCGATACCCATGTCGACGTTGAACGGCGTCGGACTCACAAACCGGCTGAGATGCGCGTACAGCCAGCCCGACAGCGCCGCTAATAACGCTGCAATCACGAAAATGGAGAGTTTGGTTCCGAACGCACCAATCCCGAGGCTTTCGACCAGCATGTTGCCGCCCCGCAGCACCCGCATCGCGCGTCCGGCTCGCGATGCCAGCAAATTATTCGTCAGCAGCAGCGACCCCGCCACCACCACCCAGATCAGGTAAAACACCTGCGTGCTGCTGGTGAAGACGAACGGCCCTAGGCTGACCGGCGGGATCGACGGAATACCATTGAAATTGCCGAGGCCATCGACGTTGCCGAACAGGTAATAGATCGCCAGCCCCCAGGCGACCGTGCTGAGCGAGAGAAAATGCCCCTTCAGCCGCAACGTGACCGCCCCCACCATGGCGGCCACGAGCCCGGTGAGGACCAAGGCGAACAGCAGCCCGAGCCAAGGCGACACCGCGAGCGTCGTGGTGGCCCAGCCAGTGGCATAGGCGGCGATGCCGACGAACGCCGATTGGCCGAACGAGACGATGCCGCCAACCCCCGTCAGCAACACCAGGCCCAGCGCCACGAGACCGTACACCCCGATATAATTCAGCAGCGTTATGTTGAACGAGCTGATCAGGAACGGGGCCGACGCCAGCAACACGACCGCGACGAGCCAAATCGCGCGTTGGACGGACACGCTCATTCCTCGATGTCCTCCTCGGACTCGGCCGATGCGACCGAGCGCCAGAGCAGCACCGGAATCAGCATGGAGAACACCAGCACTTCCTTGAACGCGCTGCTGTAGAACGAGGCAAAGCTGCCGAGCAGCCCGACCAGCACCGCCCCCAACGCGGTGACGGGATAGCTGACCAGGCCGCCGATGATCGCACCGACGAAGGCCAGCAAACCGAGCAGGAATCCGGAATCATAGAAGATCGTATCCACCGGCGCGATCAGCACGCCCGACACGCCGGCCATCAGCGACCCCAGCAGATAGGCGATCGTCCCCGCCCGGTTTGGCCGGATTCCCACCAGCCGCGCGCCCGTGCGGTTCACTGCAGTGGCATGCAGCGCCTTCCCCGTGAGGGTGAAGCCAAAGAAGAGGTACAGCAGCAAGCTGAACAACGCCGCGGCGCCGACGATCAACATCGTCTGGCCGGAGATCGACACGTCGCCGATGTCCAACACGTACTCCGTGAGTTTCTCGGTCCGTATGCCCTCGGCGCCGAAGAACAGCAGGCCGAGCCCGACCAAGGCGAAATGCAGCGCCACCGACATCGTCAGCAGCAACAGCACGCTGCCATCGGCGACAGGACGGAACACCAGCCGGTCCAGCAGCGGCGCGATCGGCAGGATGAGGATCAGCGAGAGGGCGATGCGGACGGGCATCGGCCAGGCGGTGCCGGCTGCCGCCCATACCAGTCCCGCCGCCGCCATCGGCAAGAGGAGGTAGAATAGCATGGCGCGGGGAATCGCCCGGGCACGACCCGTGCGCGCCAAGCTCACCGCCTCGACCGCCGAGGCCAGCAGCGACAAGCCGGCCACCAGCCCGATCGTGCCCGGACGATGCTGCGTTTCCAGGGCCGACAGCGTCAGCGCGGTAAACGCGGCGATGTCGCCAAAAGGCACGAAGATCACCCGCGTCACGGCAAAGATCAGCACAAGGCCAATCGCGATCAGCACGTAGATAGCGCCACTCGCGATCCCATCGATCGCGAGCAGCGTCGCTATATCAGAATCCATTCCGGCAGATCGGCGCTTAGGGCGTGTAGGTCCAAACGCCGTTCACCAGCTTCACCACCACCAGCGCACGGTCGTCCACACCGTAACTGGAGGCTGGAGTAAAGTTGTAGATCCCCTGGGTTCCCGCGAGTTCCTTGGTGCTGAAGATCGCCGCATCCAGCGCCTGGTGGAACTCCGGCGTGCCAGGCTTGGCCGTGGCAAGGGCCCGCTTCGCCGCCGCTTCGAAGATCAGCCAGGCGTCGAAGGCATAGGCGGAAAACCCGTCCGTCGTCGGTGCGCCATTCGCCTTCTGATAGGCCGCGCGGAAGGCCAGGGAGATCGCCTTGGCGTAATGGCTATCCGGCAATTGCTCGGCCACGATCACCGGGCCGGTCGATACCAAAATCCCCTCGGCGCTCTTGCCACCCACACGGATGAAATCGCTATTCACCAGTGCGGGGGTGCCGTACAGCTTGCCCTTGTAGCCGCGATCCGACAGCGCCAGCAGCGGCAGGGCGCCCTGTGTCGCGGACCCGCCATCCAGCACGCCCTCCGGATGGGTTGCGACCACCTTCAGGATTTGCCCGGTGACGGAGGTATCGGTGCGGGTATAGCGCTCGTTCGTGGTCAGGGTGATCTCACCCTTCGCCTCCGCCGCCTTGCCGCCATTATAGACCAGGTCGCCCCATGCGTCGGAAAATCCGATGTAGCCAACGGTCTTGGTCTTGTCGCGCACCATCCGGTCGGTGATCGCCTTGATCATCAGAGGCGGCGGCTGCGGCACGCAGATCGCCCAGCGCTCGCCGGATTCCACGGGTGGCACGGTGATGGGCGAGATGGCGATCATGGGCACCTTCAACTCCGCCGCCACCAACGTCATGGCGATGGTGGAGGGGGCGCTCGACGTGCCGATCAGGAGGTCGACCTTGTTCTCCTCGATAAGCTTGCGCGCATCCCGCGTGGCCGCCGAGGGGTCGGAACCGTCATCGAGTTGGATGACCTTGATCTTCTCGCCACCGACCTCGCTGCTGTACTCCATCGCCGCGGCCATTCCCTTGCCGTAGAGGATGCCGATCGAGGAGGCAGGTCCGCTCAGCGAGGTGACGAACCCGACCGTGATATCCGCCCGCGCCGGCGCTGCCGCCAGCAGCAAGGACGCTGCGATGGCCGTGGAAGACAGCAAGTGCTTGATCATTTCATTCCCCATTGACGTCATTGATGACCGGTGGCCGCGCAAGTCCCATGCCACGCAACAAATCGGCAAAGGCACTGAGCCGGCCCTCGCGGTACGCCGCCAAATCCTTGCCCTCATAATCCAGGAAGCCACGCCCGGTGGTCATCCCGATATGCCCTGCCGCCATGTTGCGCCCGATCACGGCCGGCGCCTCGTAACGCGGATGGTCGAGCGCCTTGGACAAATAGGCGCTGGCATAGTGCAGCGTGTCGCCGCCGCCCCAATCGATGAACTCCAGCAGCCCCATCACGGCAAAGCGGAAACCGAAGCCGTATTTGACCGCGCGGTCGATGTCGGCCGCGGAGGCGACGCCCTCCTCCACCATGCGCGCCGCCTCGTTCAGCGCCAACACCTGCAGGCGCGGCACGATGAAGCCAGGGATGGCCGCACAAATGACGGGCATCTTGCCAATCGCCTCCAACATCGCGACCAGTCGCGCCGTGATGCCGGGAGATGTCGCCACGCCGGGGGACACCTCGACCAAGGGAACCAAAAACGCCGGGTTCAACCAATGCGCGTTCAGGAAGCGCGCCGGGTCGGCCACCGCATCGGCCAGCGTGTCCACCAGAAAGGTGGAGGTGGTGGAGGTGATGATCGTGTGCGCCCCTGCGAGGCGGGACGCCCGGGCCAACGCGTCCCGCTTCACGGGCAGAACCTCCGGCACGCCCTCGAACACGACATCGGCCAGCGCCAGCGCCGAAGCAGCCTCCGCATCGGGCACCACGCGCACGCGGGCGGCGATCGGCGCGGCTTGCTCGGGGCGCAGGAGGCCGATGCGGCCCAGCATGTCCAACGTGCCGCGAATTTCGCCGTGCACCTCCGCCGCAAGCCGGGCGAAGGCGTCGGGCTCACGCGGCTTGAAGTCGATCACCGCCACGTCATGGCCGGCGAAGGCGAACACGACGGCGATGCCGCGCCCCATGCGGCCCGCTCCCAGGCACACCACGCGCGCGCTCATGCGAAGCCGCGCCAGAGCAGGGTCTGCAGCGCCGCCGGGTCCAGGGTGCCCAAGCCCACATCGTGCAAGTTCCGGCCGGTGTGCAGGAAATCGTCCCCGCACACCGCCCCGCCAATCGCCGCGAACCCGCGGGCGAGCGGCACGGCGACTCCCGCCATGTCTGCGATGGAGATCAGCAACGACAGGCCGATCCGCGTGTCCTCCAGCATATAACGGTGCTCACGCAGGACCAGATGCTCGTGCCAATCGCCCGACTCGGTCAGCTTGTCATGTGAGCCGCGGCCATACATCCACTCCTCGCCCTCGGACGCATAATGGTCGGCCAGCGGGAAATGGGGGGCGCCATATCCCAACGCTTCCCGTACCGCGATCCGCTCCGCATCCAATGCATCGGTCACCCGGCGTATCGCCGGCTGAGTACCTTCCTTATGGATGTCCCACCGCTCGAAATGCTCGATCGGCCCGGCATTCATCAGAATCAGCGGCGGATGGATGATCGGCCCGGCGTTCATCAACGCGCCCGACAGCGCATCCCCGCACGGCTCGATCACCGCCGGAAACGCCGCCGCAATCACCTGCAACGCGTGGTCCGCCCGGCATTGCGGGAACACGCCGGTCGGCAGCCGCTTGCCCCGGCCGGAGATTTGCACCTCGTAGGCACCGTGCTTGCGCGCGAGCCATGGCAGCGTCCCGGTTTCGGCGAAGCTCACGGCGGCATGGTTACCGGCCTTGAACGCGGCACGCGCGAACAGCACGGACCCGAGGCTGCCGGGTGGCAGGAACACCACCTGCCCCTCCGTCAGATGCGGCGCCAACGCCGTCGCGATGGTAGGTTGGGCGAAGGCAGGCGCCGGGCATAGGATAAGGTCAGCGCCACCCACCGCCGCCGCGATGTCAGCCGTCACCAAGTCCAACTGTGCAACTCGGCGCCCGGAGAAATCCTTCACAGCAATGGTGCCACCAGCCGCACGATGCGCGGCAACCTCGGTTTCCGCACGGCGCCACAGCCTTATGTCGTGCCCGGCCAAAGCCAGGTCTCCCGCAGCGGCGAAACACCCGTTTCCGCCGCCGAGCACGGCGATTTTCAAGCGCGCCTCCACCTGTCGATCGATTGCACAAACGGCGTAGGTGGGAATCCTTTAAATGTAAAGTATCTCCACCGGCGGGCAGCGCCGGTTCGAATGACGGCATCCGATCGATGGTGGCCTTGGGACCGCCTGGAGCGCGGTAAGGCGCTTTGGGCGCGCAAGCGATGAACGTAGAAAAGCATTCCTAACGCTCCTTCTTTGCCCCCACGCTGATGTCCGCTCCCCCACCAGTTGCAGGCGCTGATATTGAGACACGACCCACCCGCTAAAGCCGCCTCACCACGTAGCCTGCCGCTTGGCGGTCCCAGGTCGTCGGCACCACCCCGCGCTCCCGCAGCTTGAACTTTTGGATCTTGCCATTCTCGGTCCGTGGCAAATCCGGCAGCATCTCGACGTAGCGTGGGACGGCGAAATGCGGCATCCGCGTTTCGCAGAACTGCATCACCGCGACCGGATCCAATACCCGGTCGCCGCGGACCACCAGCGCAACCATCACCTCATCCTCGGCAAGGTCCGACGCAACCGGATATGCCGCCGCCGCCGCCACGTCCGGGTGGGAGAGCAGAACCTGCTCGACCTCGTGGGACGAGATGTTTTCCCCCCGGCGCCGAATCACGTCCTTCAGCCGGTCGATAAACCGGAAATAGCCATCTTCATCCCGCGACACGCGGTCCCCCGTGTGGAACCATAGATTGCGCCAGGCCTCGACCGTCTTCTCCGGCATCCCGAGATAGCCCGAGGCGAAGCTGAACGGCTCGCGCGCCCGCAGTACCAACTCGCCAGCGACATCAGCGGGCACCACATTGTCGTGCTCGTCGACGACCTGCGCCTCATACCCCGGCATCACCGGCCCCATGGCCCCCGGCCTGCGCGTCGCAACGGTGGTGCCGAGCACGAAATTGGTTTCGGTCGACCCATAGCCATCCACCAACCCCACCCCGCTGCGGGCAAGGAAGGCGTCCATCAGCTCGGCGGGGACGCCGGGGCCCAGTCCGCGCCGCACCCGGTGCGTCCGCTCCAGCGCCGTCACCGGTTGGGCCAGCAGGATGGGCACCATGGCGCCCAGCAGATAGACGATGGTGGCGCCCCGTGCCGCCATGGTGGCCCAGAAACCAGATGCCGAGAACCGCGGCTCCAACGCCATGTGCGACCCGGTCAACAGTGCCTGCGATAGGGTGTTCAGCGCGTTGATGTGAAACAGCGGGAGCGTGGTACACAGTACGTCGTCCTCCTGCAGTTCCAGCAGGGCGATCGAGTTCCAACCCCACCAGTAATATTGCGCGTGCGGGCAAACCACGCCCTTGGACGGTCCCGTGGTGCCGGAGGTGTACATCACCGCGAAGGGCTCACCCGGCAGGACCGCCGCTGCCTCGACCGGATCGGCCTGTGGCGGAAACGGTGTGGCGGGAATGGCACCGGAATACGGGCCCTCCCCCACGATCCAAATGCGCTCCACCGGCAACGCGCCCGCCAGGTCCAACCGGGCCAGGAACCGGTGCTCGGCAACCAGCAGGCGGGCGCCGCTATCGCGCAGGTAATAGCCGATTTGCGGCCCCATCGACGCGGTGTTGACCGGGACCAGCACGGCGCCGATCCAGGCACAGCCCAGCACCAGCTCCAGCAACTCGGCGCTGTTGCCACACAGCGCCGCCACCCGGTCGCCCCGCTGGATGCCGGACGCCAGCAGCACGCCGCCGCGGCGGGCGGCAACGGTGCAGGCGTCCCGCAACGTCCAGCATTGGTCTCCCACGCTCACCAGCTTGCGGCTGCCATGCCGCGCCGCCTGCAGCATCAGCATGCGGGGCAGCGTACGGTCCATCGGGGCGAACATCACCGCAGCGCTCATCCCGGCTGAATCCGCCGGGTCAGCGCGGGGTAATGCGTGTTGCCCCCGGCGAAGGCGGGGAAGTGATTGAAGTCGGCCCGCATCTCCGTCATCACCTCCGGGATCAACCCGGCGCTCAAGGCTTCCGCGCTGTCGAACATCAGCTTGTTACGCTGCATCATGTCCTCCTTCGGCCAGGCCAGCCCACTCACCCAATCCATCCGCGTATAGATCTCGATCAGCCGCACGCCGGGGAATTTCGCCATCACCGGGGGATGGTGCGCGTTGTAATGCGCGTTCCAGGCATTGAGGTCGGTGGCTGGCCCGAAGTAATGCACGAGGTAACTGCAGGGCAGCGTCCCCGCCGGCGTTTGCAGCGTCGCATCGGGGACGGGAAACCGCCGTGTGATCATCGCCTGTTGCGACACCCGCGCATCCGGGACAATCCCAGGGAGATGGGCCAACGGACCAGCCTTGGCGAGGGCTGCCTCCAGGGTCTCGATCGCGTCGAACTCCAACTGCAGCGAAAGCGTCGGGGCTGGCTCGTTGTGCTGGAAGGGATGCTTCGTGCCGGGTGGCGGTGGGCTGAACACCAGGCCCAGCCGCAACCCGGCAATGGCACGCAAGCCGTCTGCCACGCCGTCCAGCACCGCCGGGTCGAGCGGCGCAACGCCGCGGAAGAACCCGAACCAAGAAAGGGTCGTCATACGAACACCCCCTTCATGCCGCCCGCCGGGTATCGCGTGCCGGCCGCGGCGCCGGGCGGGATGGCGGCAGACAGTTCCGCAACGTCATCCCCGCTCAGCTCCACCGCGAGCGCACCGATGTTTTCGTCCAGCCGTGCCGCGTAGCGCGTGCCGGGGATGGTGACGACGTCGTCCCCCTGGGCCAGCAGCCAGGCCAGGGTGATTTGCGCCGGGGTGCAGCCCTTCTTGGCCGCCATCGCCTCCACATGATCAACCAGCCCGCGATTGGTCGCGAAATTCTCCGCCTGAAAGCGCGGATGGGAGGCACGGCGGCCGTCGACATCGTCCAGCGTCCGCAGCGCGCCAGTCAGAAATCCCCGCCCCAGCGGTGAGTAGGCGACGAAGCCGATCCCCAATTCGCGCGTGACGCGCCGGGTCGCCTCTGCCTCCTCCCGATACAGCAGCGAGTATTCGGTCTGCACCGCAGCAATCGGGTGCACGGCATGGGCGCGCCGGATGCGTTCGGGATGGGCTTCGGAGAGGCCCAGGAAACGAACCTTGCCTTGCTTCACCAGCCCTGCCATGGCGCCCACCGTCTCTTCTACCGCAACATTGGGGTCAACCCGGTGCTGGTAATACAAATCGATCACGTCGACGCCCAGCCGCGCCAAACTGGCATCGCAGGCCTGCACGACATACTCCGGCCGGCCATTCACGCCGTTCGGCTGGCCCGGCCGCTCGGTTTGGCCAAACTTCGTCGCCAGCACGACTTGGTCGCGACGGCCCTTCAGCGCGCGGCCGACCACCCGCTCGTTATGGCCCCAGCCATACATGTCGGCGCTGTCGAAATGGTTCACGCCTCGGTCGATCGCATGGTGGATCAGCGCCTCGGACACGGCGTCTTCAGCCGCGCCATAAACGCCGGACAGAGACATACAGCCGAGCCCGACGGGCGATACAGCGAGGTCGCTGTGGCCGAGGGTCCGCCTTGCGGTGCGGGGGGGTTGCGTCATATCGGGCCATCCTTTCTGTGCATCGGGCCGCCAGGGTGCAGCGCCGACAGCGGGCCAGATACAAGCAGGTCGGGAGAAAACCGGCTAGGCAGGGATGGATCGATGGCTGCAGTCGCATCGGCGCGAGTCTCGGCCTCTCCCTCGACGCCACCGCCAAATCCGGCGAGACTGGCACGTATAACAGGTGAGACATGAACATGCGTGCTGTGACGGGCCTGGTGGCAATGGCCTTGATGGCGATCGCGCCGCTTGCCGGCGTCGCGCAACCCGCATCGACTCTCACTGCGCTGCAAGGCCTGGCGCCGGTCAGCCGGCTGCCCAACACGGCGGCGGGAAGGGCAGCGCTGGCGGCTAATTACGCGGTGACAGGCGCGATCCAAACCGGTTCACTCAAGCAGCCCACCCTGCTGCCTTTCGCCGAGCAGCAACAGCTGGCACTCAGGGACGCCTTCATCACCGGGTTCAATGCGGCCGAACTTGCGGACGCACTCGGCTCGACGCTCGGCGCTGCCTATCAGGCCAAGGCGCAGTACGACGGGCCGAACCACTACACCAACATCTCGCCGGGCATGGCGGCTTTGATCGCCTACGCGGCCGAAACCACGGGCGCGGATTCGAATTCGGGCAAGTATTTCTTTTCCAACGAGACCACCAATGGGAAAAAGCCCGTCTCGGCGGAAGCAGCAGCGATCCTAGCCGGCGATAACGGTGTGGCCGATGTCTTCGGCCTCGCCTATGGCCGCACCGCAGGCAGCCCAGGCGCCGACCCCTATGGCAATTCCCGGCCATTCCAGACCGAGCCAAGCCTGCTCTCGATCGCCGGACCGGATTATTTCGGCACGCCGTCCGACAGCATGGCCTACCTCCGGGGTCCCGCACAGGACCTGACGGAAAGTCCATCCTATCCAAGCGGCCACACCACCTACGGCACCACGGAATCCCTCCTCCTTGCGATATTGGTGCCGGAGCGCTATCTGCAGGCGGTCACCCGGGCGGCGGAATACGGCAACAACCGCATCATCATCGGTGCGCATTACGCGATGGACGTGATCGGCGGCCGGACTTTGGCGATGTACGACCTGGCACAGTTGCTCGCCAACAATCCCAACTATGTCGGTCAGCCGAAACGAAGCGCAGCTGTTATTACGGATTTCCAGGCTGCGCTCCAGACCGCCCGCTCGGAGATCTCGGCGGCGCTGCAATCGGGCTGTGGCAATACCATCGAAATCTGCGCGGCCGAGGACACCAGCCGGTTCCGGGACTCCGCCGCAAACGAGGCGTTTTTCCAGAGCACGCTGACCTACGGGTTGGGAATAGTCTACGAACACACCGCGAACACGATCGAGAATGTCGGCACGATCGCCCCCGAGGCCGGCTATTTATTGACCGCCGCCTTTCCGTTCCTGACCTTGGCCCGAGCCGACGATATCCTGACCGCGACCGAGGGACCGGGCGGTGGCTTCCTGGATGATGGGTCAGCATTCGGCCTCTACTCGCGGCTGGACCTATACGCGGCGGGAAAGAAGGCGGCATCCCTTGCGAAGTAGCACATAACCCACCGCCGGTCCTTCTCCTGTCAGATCGCGCCGAGTTCCTGCTCGACCAGCGCCACCCAATAGCGGATACCAACGGGGAGCGCTGCGTCGTTGAAATCGTAGGTTGGCGTGTGCAGCCCGTGCACCGGGCCGTCCTCGGCGGCGCCATTCCCCAGGAAGATCATCGCTCCCGGCTTCTCCCGCAGCATGAACGCAAAATCCTCTCCCGCGGTGATCGGCGTCGTGTCCGCCTGCACACGGGCTGTGCCCGCCACCCGCGCTGCCGCCGCAATGGCTGCGTCCGTCTCGGTCGCATGGTTCAGCAGGGGCACGGCGCCCCATCGCAACTCCACCTCTGCAGCCGCTCCCTGGGTTGCAGCAGCGAGCGCCGCCACCTCCCCGATGCGTCGATCCAGCAACGCCTGCATCTTGGGATCGAAGGCGCGCATCGTGCCACCGACGACAACCTCCGCCGGCATCACGTTCAAGGCGTCGGGTGAGCCGCCGGCGAGGTGGCCGATACTGATCACCGCCGACTCATTGGCCGCCACGTTGCGGCTGATGATCGCCTGAAGCGACTGTATGAAGAATGCCAAGGCAACCGTGACGTCGGTCGAAAGATGCGCCGAGTTGCCACCATGGCCGCCCGTGCCGCGGAACCACACTTTCCAGCGTCCTGCCCCCGCCATCAGCGCGCCCTTGCGCAAGGCAAAGTGGCCGAGCGGAACACCGGGCATGTTGTGCATCCCGTACACGGCATCGCACGGGAACCGTTCGAACAGGTTATCCTTCAACATCGCCTGCGCGCCGCCCCTGCCCTCTTCGGCGGGCTGGAAGATGAATTGCACGGTGCCGGCAAAGTTCGGCGCGGCGGCCAGCATGCGCGCGGCACCCAACAGCATCGTGGTATGGCCGTCATGGCCACAGGCATGCATGCGCCCCGGCGTGCGTGACGCGTAGGCAAGGCCGGTATGCTCGGTCAATGCCAACGCATCCATGTCGCAACGCAACCCGATCGCGCCCTGCCCTGGCCGATTGCCACGCAACGTTCCCACGACGCCGTAGCCGCCGACGCCCTCCGTCGCCTCGATGCCGTAGCTCCGAAGCGTTGCCGCGACCAGCCCAGCAGTCCGCTGTTCCTCCAACCCCAGCTCCGGGTGGGTATGGATGTCGTGGCGCAAGGCGATGAGATCCGGCAGCGCTTGCGCCAGATTTGCATCGAGTGGGGTGGGATCAGGAAGAGTGTTCATAGACGGATGATGCCCCCAGGGCGTCATCCTGTGCAAATTTGCGCCGGCGATGAACACCGTTACAAACCGTAACGAATCGGTGGATCAATACTCCGGCTATCAGGCCCGGCACGATCCGATGGCCCGCAGCTTGCTTCCGATCGCAAACGATATCCCTTGTTGCGGAAGACATCTGATGATCCATCGCCGGAGTTTGATTGGCGGCGGCGCGATGGCCGCCAGCCTCGCACTGTCGCGCCCTGCGCTCGCACAACCCGCCGCCACCCGGCGCTTGCGCTTTGTGCCGCAAGCCGCCTACTCGGTGCCCGACCCGGTCTGGACCACGGCCATCGTGGTCGTCACCCACTCGCTCATGGTCTACGATACGCTGTACGGTGTCGATCTCAGCCTGACGCCGCAGCCGCAAATGTGCGCCGGGAGCACGGTTTCGGATGATGGGCTCACCTGGGATTTCATGCTGCGCCCGGGCTTGCTGTTTCATGACGGAACGCCGGTGCGCGGTGTGGATGCCGCCGCCTCCATCCGCCGCTGGGGTCAGCGCGATACGTTCGGGCAACAGGTGCTGCAACTGACCGCCGAACTCAGCGCGCCCACCGACAGTACTGTTCGCATCCGTCTCACCGCGCCATTCCCGCGCATGCTCTATGCCTTGGCGGCCAGCAACTGCTTCATCATGCCTGAGCGGGTGGCGCGCACGCCGGCCAGTGAACCGATTCAAGACTTCACCGGTAGCGGGCCGTTTCGCTTCATGCGGGACGAATGGGTGGCCGGGGTACGCGCAGTTTATAGCCGTTTCGACCGATACAAGCCCCGCCCCGAACCGCCAGACTTCCTCGCTGGCGGTAAAATCGTGAATTTCGATCGCGTGGAGTGGGTGACCCAACCCGACCCCGGCACCGCCGTCTCTGCCTTGCGGGCCGGAGAGATCGATTGGATCGACCAGCCACTCTTCGATCTGGTACCAAGCTTGAAGCGCGATACAAAGATTTCCGTCCAGCAACTCGATCCGTTCGGCCTGATCGGCATCATCGCGCTCAACCACCTGCAGCCGCCGTTCGACAACGTGAAGCTGCGCCGGGCGCTGCTGCCAGCGGTCGACCAGCAGGAGTTCATCGCCGCCGTACTTGGTGACCAGACGGAGTATGCCAAAATACCGGCCGGCTTCTTCACCGTCGGCTCGCCCATGGCCAGCGACGCAGGAATGCAGGCGCTCACCGGTAAACGCGACGTGGCACTCGCCCGCAAACTCGTCGAAGCATCCGGCTATGCGGGCGAGACCGTGGTGCTGATGGACCCGGCAGACCAGCCGCAGATGCATGCGATGGCAGAGGTGACACGCGGTATCTATGAAGCAGTGGGTCTGAAAGTCCGCAGTGAGTCGACGGATTGGGGCACGCTGCTGTCACGCCGTGCCGTCACGAAGCCAGTCAGCGAAGGCGGCTGGAGCAGCTTCAACACGCGGCAAACCGGAGTCGGCGCTGCGGACCCGACCAGTGCGCAACTCCGCGGCAATGGGCTGAAAGCATGGTTTGGCTGGCCGACCGATCCCGCACTCGACGAACATCGGGTCGAATGGTTCAACGCGCCGGACTTGGCTGGACAAAAGCGCGCTGCGAGCGCGATGCAATTGGAAGCGTTCGAGTCGATTCCCTACATCCCACTTGGTCAATGGTCGCAGCCGACGGCATTCCGCTCGGACCTGACGGGTTTTGTGAAGGGATCGAATCCGGTTTTTTGGGGCGTACGCCGCGCTTAGGTGAAACATCGCAGCCACAAGCGTGCCAATCGATCGACGAAAGCAACTGTCAATACATTTTCCGTGTTCAATTCGCGCGCATTGACTATATGCGGAGTACGGTCACCATCGATCGAATTTTGGAGTCGCTCATCATCATGGCCAAAGCAGACGTCTCGACGCGCGCACCCCGTGGCACCAAGCCCGTCGCGCAAGCATTCTTTACCGCACTCGACGCGATCCCCGAGGCGTCCCGCGCTGCCGTTACGAAGGCGGCGCTCGTGATGATCCGCGACGAAATGAAAGTCGCACGCGAGAAGCTGAAGGCGTCCGCCGTCAAGGTGAAGGCCGCCGCAGCCAAGGCGAAGGCCGCAACGCCGAAGGCCAAGACACCGAAGGCAGCAACGCCAAAGGCTGCGCCAGCGAAGGCAGCAGCACCGAAGGCCGCCGCGGCAAAGCCCGCCAAGGCAAAGCGGACGCCCAAGCCGAAAATGCCGGAAGTCGCCGAAGAGATGCCGCCGGCTCCAGTCGAAGCAGCAGCGTCCGAACCAGCCCCTGTCAAGCGCCGTGGCCGCAAGACGGCTGAAACACCGGTCGCGGCCTGATTATATGATGTGCCGGGCGGCGTCCGCCCGGCACATCCATAGACTGCTGAAAGAGAACACCTGGCAAATAAGACTGCGACGCCGGGTGGATAAGCAAAGCGTCATCCACCAAAGCACGCCCGCAGCGATAGCGGATACCGCTTCGACGACAAGGATGGGCGGGATCAGCCAGCCTGCACGTCGCGGAAATACGGCTCGACTGTTCCGTGGAGCTTCATGGTTAAAGGATTACCCCGGCGATCGAGCGTCTTGCCGACGGCCGCGCGGATCCAACCTTCGCTCACGCAATATTCCTCGACATTGGTTTTCTCCATTCCGTTGAAGCGGATGCCGATGCCACGCTCGAGAGTCGCGGCGTCAAAAAACGGGCTTGCGGCATTGTTGGAGAGGCGGTCGGGCGGCGTATCGGTCATGAACAGAGGCCTTCGTCGGTTTCGTTGTCCTCAACTCTACCCGCTACACCCGTCCGAGACGACTGCCGTGCAAAGCCGCCAGGGTCTCGCTCCATGCATGCGATGTCACGCACACACGCCCGCCTTGCCGGATCGGCATACCCGGCCTACCGAGTGACCGAGGAACGGGAGATCCCAGGATGGTACCGCGGCAAGGCGTGAAGGTGGAGAAGCCGGATGGCGGCGACGATTTCCGCGGTTGGGGACCGCCCTTTGCTGGCGAGACCTCACTCTATTTCAACAGCCAAAACCGCAACCAGCGATCCGTCACCCTCGACATCAAAAAGCTGCTGGCGGAGGCGGACATCGTCATCCAAAATCTGGCCGGCCTGCCAATTTCGTTCGACCGGCAGCGCCCAGCCTCGACACGCGGCGCACCGAGGCTGGGCGAACACAAGGCTGAAATCTTCGGCTCATGACGGTGCCCAGCCTAGACCCAGAGGATTGGACTGAACTACGCGCGCTTGGGCATCGCGTCTTGGACGACATGTTCGATTACGTGGCGCAAGTGCGCGAAGGCCCGGTCTGGCAATCCATGCCGGACAGTGTCCGGCAGAGTTTCCAGTCGCCTTTGCCCCACGCGCCGGCTGACCCGGCCGCCATCTACGACGAAGTACAGCGACACGTCACACCCTATGCCACGGGAAACGTGCATCCGGGTTTCATGGGTTGGGTCCATGGCGGTGGCAACCCTGTGGGCATGCTAGCAGAACTGATCGCGGCCGGATTGAACGCCAATTTGGGCGGCCGCGACCATGCCCCGATTGAAATGGAGCGGCAGGTGATACGCTGGGCGGCGGAAATGGCCGGCATGCCAGCGCAAACCTCGGGCCTGCTGGTCACCGGTTCGTCCATGGCGAATCTGATCGCGGTCTTGGTTGCCCACCGGGCCGCGTTCGGCGCCGTCGTCCGTGGCCAGGGCGTTGGCGGCGAACGGGTGAGAGCCTACGCCGCGCGCACGGCCCATGGCTGCATCGCCCGCGCCATGGATATAGCCGGCCTGGGCACGGACGCATTGCGGGTCATCGACTGCGACGCGGACCACCGGATCGACCTTGCCAAGCTTGCCGCCGCCATCACGCAAGACCGTGCAGCTGGGGAACATCCCTTCCTGGTGATCGGCACCGCAGGGACAGTCGACGTGGGCGCGGTGGACGATCTCACTGGCCTAGCCGAGCTTTGCCGCGAGGAACGGTTGTGGTTTCACGTCGATGGTGCGTTCGGCGTGCTCGCCATGCTGTCGCCGCTTCACCGGGCGAAACTCGCCGGGCTGGAACGCGCGGACAGCCTGGCGTTCGACTTTCACAAATGGGCGCAGGTGCCGTACGACGCCGGGTGCGTGCTGGTGCGCGATGGGACGTTGCAGGCGGCGACCTTCGGACAGATGGTCGCCTATCTTCGGCGCGAGGATCGCGGGCTGGCCGGGAATCATCCTTGGCCGTGCGACCTCGGCCCCGATTTGTCCCGCGGGTTTCGCGCGCTGAAAGTTTGGATGACGGTGAAAGCCTATGGCGCCGACCGGCTGGGCCAAATCGTCGATACCAGTTGCGCCGTGGCCCACCACCTGGCGACGCGTATCCAGCGCGAACCAGCGTTGGAGTTACTGGCCCCCGTGGCGCTCAACATCGTCTGCTTCCGGGTTCGGGCGGGGGTGGATGCCGACCGGCTCAATCGCGAGATCGTCGCTGACGTTCAGGAGTCAGGGATCGCCGCTCCATCCACGACGACGGTCGACGGGACATTGGCGATCCGCGCCGCCATCGTAAACCATCGCACGCGCAATGCCGATGTGGACGCGATGGTCGATGCCGTGCTGCATTTCGCGGGCATGCGGCAGGCGCTTCCGCCAGGCTAGTTGGGGAGCGCGGCAAGCAGGCCCGCAAGATGATTGGCCACCGCCTCGCATTGCCGGCGCAAATCCGGCACGGCCGTCATCTCCCAAAACATTCCCTTCGTGATGGGACCCACCGCGAAAATTTGCCGCGACACGGCGCCCGAGGCCTCGCGCACTGCGCAATGGCCTGTCACCTCCAAGCCCAGCCGCAAAGCATCTGGCCGGGCAAGGCCGGTGTCCAACAGCGACCGTAGCAGCGGGTCGCGCGCACGGGCAAAGTTGGAGGACGGGCCGGAGCAGTTGATGACCCGCGCCGCCAGCACGCCCTCGGTGCCGCCGCCCTCATCGGGATGCAGCCGAAACCGCACTTCTACCCGGTCCGTATCCGCGCCCCGGTATTCCTGGATGCGGCCCCGCCGGATGCGTACCTGCGACGAGGCCGTCGCCGCCGCCATCCGCGCCGCGACGGCGGGCGCCATACGGTGCCGGTGGATGTCCCACCAGGGACGCAGATGCCGCAGGAAGGCGGCCCGCTCCCGCAGCGTCATCGCCTGCCATAAATCCTGCGTGAATGGGCGCACCGCATCCACGGTGGCCTGCCACGTGCACCCCAGCACCATCGCTGCCTCCGCCTCACGCCGCAGGCAGGCCAGCAGCGCCGCCGGGTTGCTGGGATAGGAGGCAAGCGCGCGCCGGGGCGGGACCGGACCGCTGGCATGCGGCAGCGGCACCAGCCCGCGGCGTGACACGGCCGTAATCGGCCCGCTATGTCCCCGGTCGATCAGGGAAATGACCACGTCAACGGCGGTCAGCCCCGTGCCGATCAATAGCACCGGGTCTTGCGGCGCGAGCCCTTCGAATGCGGCTGGCCCCCAGGGATCGGCGCGGAAAAGCGGGCCGTCATAGAAGCTGGGGTCCGCCACAACCGGCGGCTCCGGAGGAAAATTGCCCGTGGCGAGCACGGCAAGATCGGCGGCAATGGTCCGGCCGCGGTCCAACTGAAGACACAGCGCGGCCCCGTCGCGCCGGATCGCTTGCAGATCGCCACGCACCAAGGTCAGCCGGCTTGGGCTGCCGTCGTGCCGCAACTCGGTCTTCAACAGATGGCGAATATAGGCGCCATAGGCCTGGCGCGAGACGAAGCTTTGCCCCGTGCTGTTCTCCCAGCCCGGCCGTTTGTGCAGCCATTCGAGGAAATCCCCGGGGCGGTCGTAGAAGGCGCTCATGCGGCCTGCCGGCACGTTCAGCAGATGGCTGGGGTTACCAGTGGTGTATGCCGCCCCTTGTCCAAACCAGTGCCCGCGCTCGATCAGGACGATCGCGGTGCCGGGCGGTGCGCAGCGCAGGGCGTGCAACGCCAGCATGGTCCCACTGAACCCAGCCCCGGCGATCGCGAGAGTACGCGTCAATACCGCTGGTCCTGCGCGACGCCAGAGGTCCTCAGGACACCTCCTCCTCCGTCGCATTTTGCGTGATCTGCCGGGCGCCACCATTGATCTGCGATGCAATGGCATACCCCAATGCCACCGCGCCAAGGCACAGGACGACCGATGCCGCGACGTTAATGAATGCCCGTCCGGAGGCGCCCCCGCGCAGCAGGTCGAACGTTTGCAGGCTGAAGGAGGAGAAGGTGGTGAATCCCCCGCACACTCCGACCATGAAAAACAGCCGGCCGGCCTCCGGAACCGGATAGCGCCCATTTGCCAAGGTTAATGTCCCGAAGAAGCTGATGGCGAAGGAGCCTACTATATTAATGAGGATCGTGCCCCAAGGCAGCTCGCGGCTCAGTGGCAGGGCGTATAGCCCAATCCAATACCGGGCAACGCTGCCGAGTGCACCCCCGGCGGCAATCAACAGCGTCTCGACCATACGTGGCTCCTCCCGGAGAACCTGCGGTTTAGCATGATTTGCGTCAACTGGAGCAAGCGGCACGCCGTTTGCCACGTCCACGCGGAGCGGCCACATGCCGCCCCTCCTTGCCTTCACCGCAGCCGGGCTCCTTTGGTTTGCTTGCGTTAACAACTCTTACAAGGTTGTGCGTTATTTTGAGTAGCGGCTGCAACGATGCTCGCCATAGCCAACAAGGCTGCTCATGTCATCACCCAGCCTTCAACAACTCGTCGCCGTGTTTTCGCTCGGGGCAAGAGACCTTGAAATCCTACGCAGCGAAGGGCCCGCGCTCATTCCGGCGCTGCCCGCTGTGCTGGATGCATTGCACCAGCGGGGGGAGGCGGGCTCCAGCCTGACCGCGGCGGTCAGCAATCCCGTGGTGAATAAACTGCGGTCGGACTACTGGGCTTCCATCACCTTGGGGCGGTTGGACGAGGAGTTCGCCTCTGCCGCCCGCTGCTTAGGTTTCGCCTATTGCGAGCACGGCGTGCCGAGCCAGCCGCTGACCATCGGCCATTCGACGACGATGGTGGCGATCCTGGCCACCCGCGGACCGATCAAGAAGCCGGGCTTTGGCCGCCCGTTCATCAGCCGCAATGGAGCCTGGAAGGAGTATCAAAAGCGGGCACAGTATAGCGTGGCGTTCAGCAAGGCGACGTGGCTTGGGCTGAGCATCGTGCTCGACGGGTATGGGCAAGCCGAAGCCGCCCGCCGGGATCGGACGATCGATCAGCTGGAGCTGAATTTTAACCTTCGCATCGGGGGTGCGCTGGATGCGATGACCAACGGGTCGCGCGAACTCGGCATTGCCGTGAAGTCGATGTCGGACTCCGCCACCCGTTCGGCGCAGAACGCGGACATGGTCGCCGACGCGACGGACCATGCGAGCAGCACCGTGAGCCTGGTTGCGGCAGCAGCGTCGGAACTGGCGGCCAGCGTTGCCGATGTGTCGGGCCACGTCTCCCACTCCGCCAGACTGGCCAGCAAGGCCGTGGGCATGGCGCAGCGCACGGATAGCGTCGTGAAGGCCTTGGCGGATAGCGCGCGCAAGATTGGCGACGTCGTAAAGCTGATCAGCAGTATCGCCGCCCAGACCAACCTCCTGGCGCTGAACGCAACCATCGAGGCGGCCCGCGCCGGAGATGCGGGACGCGGGTTTGCGGTCGTGGCATCCGAGGTAAAGAGCCTCGCCAGTCAGACGGCACGGGCAACTGCCGATATCAGCCTTCAAATTGGCGAAATCCAGCTTGCCACCAATGAAGCGGTCTCTGCCATCGACGAGATTTCACGCGGCATCGAGGAGGTCAGTCGGGTTGCCGAGCTGATCAGCCTGGCCATTCGCAACCAGAACGCGACGGCTGACGCCATTGCCAACTCTGTCGGCCAGGCGACCGACGAAAACCAGAAGGTCAGCCGGCTTATGGGCAGCGTCCGTAACGATAGCGATGCCACCGTCCGGATTGCGGAGAACCTGACCAGCATCACCGCCGAGCTGGACACCCAGTCCAGCGCGCTCCGCGAGGTGGCACAATCATTCCTGCGGGACACCAGGGCGGCCTAGCCTACCAGCGGTCGGCGGACCGCTGACGCCGCTCCTGCCAGACCCGCTTGATATCGCGCCAAAAATACCAACCGGCCGCACCGAACCATATGATCACGGTCAGCAGCGCCAGCACCCAATTCCTTGCCGTCATGCGCGCTAAGCGGTGAAGCGCTTGACGAAGGCCGACCAACGGTGCCGCCGCAACTCCCGATGCGCCCGGTCGTCGTCGGTCATGTAGTTGAGCTGGATGGCATGACGCTGGCCGACAAAGGTGCGGTGCCCATGCCACGTGGTCGGCCCGTTCGGAAACACGAGCAACGTGCCATTCACTGGCGGCACTTCAACGGCATAGTCTTCGATGTCGGTAGCGCTGCGCAAAAGCCGGAGGCACCCCTCCTGCTTGGTCCATGCCTCGGCCTGCGGGTTCAGATACAGCAGCACGGTGACCCGCTTGGCGAGGGAATCGGTATGGATACGCCCATCCTTCTCCCGGGTGCGCCCGCGCAGGGTCAGCATGGTCGGGGCGCCCTGCAGGTCCAAACCGAATTTGCCCGCGATGGCATTGCGGAACGCCTCGCCCTCCATCTGCTGTACCAAAGAGGCGGCAGCCGGACCCAGCTTCAGCGAAGCAGGCGGGTAGGACCCGCCGCTGGCCATCGTTGGCAGGTCGGCCAGAATCTGCGTCAGAAACACCGGCGGGACGAAATTGGGCACGACGACGTGGGCAAACGGGTCGGCGGCAACAGGCACCGACTGCAACGCGGCGTAATCCAGCAATCCTTCGTTCACGGGCATGGCATCCATGCCGTCTGTCTAGATCGCGACGCGGTCCCGATACAAGCGTTCCGGCGGCCGGTCAGGTGCGCTGATCGTGGGCAGGCCGCACCACCGTCGTGGTAGACAAGTATTGGGCGCACTGCATCCTGCCGGTGCAGCAATCCTGCGGATTGGGCACCGTCGCGATCACACGGGAATATCCTTGAGTGACGGCGATGCAGGCGTTCCGCGCTGGCGGACTGGCCTCGGCATGGGCGGAGGCGGCAAGAACGGCGAATAAGGTAGCAACGGCTGTCTGACGCATCGTCTTATCACCTCACGCTGGCAATCTACACGAGCAACAACGGACAACTCACTATAAAGGTTAATGTCCTCGCGATTGATTGAAGTCGGAACGGCGCCAGGCTATTCGCGGGTCCACAATGGACGTTCATTCCCCCTCTACCGGCCCGCTTCCCGCCTATCGCGCCCGCCTCGCCGCGGGAGTGCTGACGACGGATCCGGCCCAGGCTGTCGCTGCGGAGCGGCTGCAGGATTTGTGGTCGAAGCTGCGGGGATACGATCCACCAGCACACCCAAGTCGCACGGGCTTCATCAGCCGGCTCATGCGTCGCCGGGCCGTGGACGAGGCACCGAGCGGGCCGAGCGGGCTCTACCTCGTCGGCGAGGTCGGGCGCGGCAAGTCGATGCTCATGGACCTGTTTTTCGCTGAAGCACAGGTGGTGCGAAAGCAGCGCATCCACTTCCACGCCTTCATGCAGGACGTCCATGCCACGATCTTTGCCTGGAAAAGGGCCAATCCTGGAGGTGCGGACCCGGTGCCCCCGTTGGCGGACGACATAGCGGCGCGGGCGGCGTTGCTGTGCTTCGACGAGTTCCAGGTGAACGACATTGCCGACGCGATGATCCTAGGCCGGCTGTTCAGCGCCCTGTTCGAGCGGGCCGTGGTCGTCGTCGCTACCTCCAACACCGCGCCGGATGACCTGTTTCGCGGCAAGCCCGGCCGCGATGCCTTCCTGCCGTTCATTGCCCTCATCAAGCAGAATTTGGACGTGCTGGTGCTCGACGGCAACCGGGATTTCCGGCGAGCCCGGCTGCGCGGTCTGCCAACCTGGCACGTTCCAGCCGACGGCCGCGCCGATGCTGCGCTGGACCGCGCCTTTGCCACCCTAGCGGAGGGAGCCACCCCCAAAGCCCAGCGCTTGACCGTCAGCGGGCGCACCTTGCGGGTGCCGCTTGCCGCAGACGGCGTCGCGCGGTTCGACTTCGCCGCGCTCTGCGGCCAGCCGCTTGGGCCGGGCGACTACCTGGCAATCGCAACCCATTACCCTGCGCTGGTGCTGGACGGCATTCCTCGGCTCGGACCCGAGAATTACGACCAGGCCCGGCGGTTCATTACCCTGGTGGACGCACTCTACGAGCACCGGGTGAAGCTGGTGGCCTCCGCCGACGCCCTGCCTGACCAGTTGTACGAGCGCGGCGACGGGGCAAAGGCGTTCGAGCGAACCGCCTCCCGCTTGGAGGAGATGCAGTCCGAAGAATGGCTGGCGCGCCCGCATTTGACCTGATGCTGTGCCTTGCCACCCCCCCAGGGTTGGAGTAGGCACGGCTGCCTTCCGGACGGCCGGCCGCCCTGGCGGGTAAGTCCATGCGCTCTTCCCGGAAGGATTACTATGGCTCGGAACAAGATCGCCCTTATCGGCGCTGGCAACATTGGCGGGACCCTCGCCCACCTGGTGGGCCTGAAGGAGCTTGGCGACGTCGCATTGTTCGACGTCTTTGGCGGTGTCGCCGCCGGCAAGGCGCTCGACATCATGCAATCCGGCCCGGTCGACGGCTTCGACAGCCACATGACCGGTAGCAGCGATTATAGCTCGATCGCCGGGTCGGACGTCGTGATCGTCACGGCCGGGTTCCCGCGCATGCCCGGCATGTCGCGCGACGACCTCGTGTCCAAGAACGCGGGGGTCATTGCCCAGGTCGCCGAGGGCATCAAGATGCACTGCCCGAATGCCTTCGTCATCGTCATCACCAACCCACTCGATGCGATGGTGTGGGTGATGCAGGAGAAGTCCGGCCTGCCGCCGCACATGGTCGTTGGGATGGCGGGGGTGCTGGACAGCTCCCGCTTCCGCCTGTTCCTCGCCCACGAGTTCAACGTATCGGTCGAAGACGTCACCGCCTTCGTGCTGGGCGGTCATGGCGACACGATGGTGCCGCTGACGCGCTATTCCACCGTAGCCGGCATCCCGGTGCCCGATCTGGTGGAAATGGGCTGGACCACGCAGGAGAAGATCGACGCGATCGTGACCCGCACCGCCAATGGCGGCGGCGAGATCGTGAAGCTGCTGGAACGGGGCAGCGCCTTCTACGCCCCCGCCGCCTCGGCCATCGCGATGGCCGAGAGCTACCTGCATGACAAGAAGCGCGTGCTGCCCTGCGCAGCAATGCTGACCGGCCAATACGGCGTGAAGGACCTCTACGTTGGCGTTCCCGTCGTCATCGGCGCGGGTGGCGTCGAGAAAATCGTCGAAATCAAGCTGAATGCCACCGAGCAGGCCGCTTTCGACAAGAGTTGCGCTTCGGTACGCGAATTGCTGGACGCCTGCAAGAAACTGGTGGGCTGAGCCAATGAACATACATGAGTATCAGGGCAAAGAGCTCCTGAAGGGCTATGGCGTGGCTGTGCTGGAAGGCCACGTCGCCTGGACCCCTGAGGAGGCTGAGGCCGCTGCCGCCAAGCTGCCTGGTCCCGTGTATGTGGTGAAGAGCCAGATTCATGCGGGCGGCCGCGGCGCAGGCCGGTTCGCCGATGCGCCGGAGGGCAAGGGCGGCGTCCGGCTGGCAAAATCGCCCGCCGAGGCGAAAGAAGCCGCCGCCGCCATGCTCGGCCACACGCTGATCACCAAGCAAACCGGTCCGGCCGGCCGCAAAGTCCGCCGGGTCTACGTGGAGGCCGGCTGCGACATCAAGCGCGAACTTTATCTGTCACTGCTGGTGGACCGTGCGACCTCACGCATCACGATCATGGCCTCGACCGAAGGCGGCATGGAGATCGAGGAGGTCGCCGAGCACCAGCCCGAAAAGATCCTGCGCGTCGCCGTCGACCCGGCGTCAGGCATCTCCGGCTTCCACACCCGCCGCCTCGCCTTCAGCCTCGGGCTGCAAGGCAAACAAGTGGGCATTTTCGGCAAGTTCGTGACGGCGATGTACCAGGCGTTCACCGCGCTCGACTGCGAGACGGTGGAAATCAACCCGCTGGTGGTCACGGGCACCGGCGACATCGTGGCGCTCGACGCCAAGGTGAGCTTCGACGACAACGCGCTGTTCCGGCACCCGGAATTGGAGAAGCTGCGGGACGAGGCGGAAGAGGACCCGAAGGAGCTGGAGGCGGCCAAGCACAGCCTGAACTACGTCGCGCTCGACGGCGTCATCGGCTGCATGGTGAATGGCGCCGGGCTGGCGATGGCCACCATGGACATCATCAAGCTGTACGGCTCCTCCCCCGCCAACTTCCTGGACGTGGGTGGGGGTGCCACCAAGGAGCGGGTGACCGCCGCCTTCAAGATCATCCTGTCCGACCCGAATGTGGAGGGCATCCTGGTGAACATCTTCGGCGGCATCATGCGCTGCGACGTGATCGCCGAGGGCGTGGTCGCTGCGGCGCGGGAAGTCTCCCTCGGTGTGCCCCTGGTCGTCCGGCTGGAGGGCACCAACGTAGCCCTCGGCAAAGAAATCATGGCCAAATCCGGCCTGCCGATCATCTCTGCCGACAATTTGGCCGATGCCGCTGCGAAAGTGGTGCAGGCCGTGAAGGAAGCCGCATAATGGCCGTCCTCGTCGATGCGAACACCAAGGTCATCACCCAGGGCTTCACGGGCGCCCAGGGTACTTTCCACTCCGAGCAGGCGATCGCCTACGGAACCAAGGTGGTGGGGGGCGTGACGCCGGGCAAAGGCGGCTCGCTGCACCTGGACCTGCCCGTGTTCGACACCGTGTACGAGGCCGTGACCAAGACCGGGGCGAACGCCACCGCGATCTACGTGCCGCCGCCCTTCGCCGCCGACGCCATATTAGAGGCGATCGATGCAGAAATCCCGCTGATCGTCTGCATCACCGAGGGTATCCCGGTGCAAGACATGATCAAGGTGAAGCGGGCACTGTCTGCCTCGAAGAGCCGCCTGATCGGGCCGAACTGCCCCGGCGTCATCACCCCCGAGGCATGCAAGATCGGCATCATGCCAGGACACATCCACCGCCGCGGCAAGGTGGGCATCGTCAGCCGCTCTGGCACCCTGACCTACGAGGCGGTCGCGCAGACCACGGCCGCTGGCTTGGGGCAAAGCAGCTGCGTCGGGATCGGTGGTGACCCAGTGAAGGGCACCGACTTCATCGAGGTGCTGGAGATGTTCCTGGCGGACCCAGAGACCGAAAGCATCATCATGATCGGTGAAATCGGTGGCGCCAGCGAGATCGACGCGGCCGAGTTCCTGGCCCGCGAGAAGAGCAGCAAGCCGGTGGTGGGCTTCATCGCCGGGTCGACGGCGCCTCCCGGGCGCCGGATGGGGCATGCGGGTGCGGTCATCAGCGGTGGCCGCGACACGGCGGCGGCGAAGTTCGAGGCGATGCGGATCGCTGGCGTCCACGTAGCCGATAGCCCGTCCGCACTCGGCAGCACGATGGTGAAGGCCTTGCAGGGCTAGGCATGCGTGCCCGACAGGGCAGATAGTTACCGCTGCCACGCGGTGACCGCACCGCCCACATTGGCTGGGGTGGTGCCAACAAGGGAATAGGCAGAATGGCTGGGGTCGACATCTTCGCGACGGCGTTCAACGGTTCGAACGCGGCTTTCATCGCAGACCTTTACGCGCGGTGGATCGAGCGTCCCGATAGTGTGGACAGCAGTTTCGCAGAGCTCTTCGCTGCGCTGAACGACGAAGCCAGGTCCGTTCTGACGGACGCATCGGGTGCCTCATGGGCGCCCCGCCGGTTCGAGGTCGGCGACCCCGAGCCGGCAAAACCGGCCGCCAAGCCCGGCAAGGGCGATGCGAAGGCGACGCCAACCGCCGCACCCGGCTTGTCCGCCGAGCAAGTCCGCGCGGCGACACTGGACAGCCTGCGTGCGCTGATGATGATCCGCGTCTACCGGGTCCGCGGCCATTTGGAGGCGCGGCTGGACCCGCTTGGTCTGACGGTGCCAAAGCCGCACCCGGAGCTGGACCCGGCAACCTACGGCTTTACGCCCGCGGACATGGACCGCCCGATCTTCATCGACAACGTGCTGGGCCGCGAGACGGCGACGGTGCGTGAAATCCTCGCCGTGCTGCGCGAAACCTATTGCGGCCCGATCGGCGTCGAATACATGCACATCCAGGATCCCGCTCAGAAGGCCTGGCTGCAAGAGCGCATCGAGGGCGCTCCCTGGCTGCGTGGCTTCGACGCCACGGCCAAGAAGACCATCCTGCGGCAACTGACCGAGGCCGAGGGTTTCGAGACGTTCTGCCAGAAGCGCTATGTCGGGACCAAGCGGTTCGGCTTGGAAGGCGGCGAGGTGACGATACCCGCCCTGCACGCCATCATCGAGCGGGCCGCCAAGGATGGTGTCGGCGAAGTGGCGATCGGGATGCCGCATCGTGGGCGGCTGAACACGCTGGTCAACATCGTGCGCAAGCCGTTCACCGCGCTGTTCAGCGAGTTCGGCGGCAACAGCCCCAAGCCGGACGACGTCCAGGGCTCGGGCGACGTCAAGTACCATTTGGGCACCAGCACCGATATCGAGGCGGCTGGGCACTCGGTGCACATATCCCTGCAGCCGAACCCATCCCATCTCGAGGCCGTCGACCCGGTGGTGGTCGGCAAGGTTCGGGCGCGGCAGGATGCGGCGGGCGACACCAAGGGCCGGCATAGCGTCATGGGCATCCTGATGCATGGCGATGCCGCCTTTGCCGGGCAGGGCTTGGTGTACGAGACGCTGGCGATGAGCCAACTGATCGGCTACCGCACCGGGGGCACGATCCACTTGGTGGTGAACAACCAGATCGGCTTCACCACGGTCCCGCTGCATGCCTATTCGGGCCTGTATTGCACGGATGTCGCCAAATCGATCCAGGTTCCCATCCTGCATGTGAACGGCGACAACCCAGAGGCGGTGATCTTCTGCGCCAATTTGGCCGCCGAATTCCGGCAGGCCTTCTCGACCGATTTCGTGCTCGACGTCGTTTGCTACCGCCGTCATGGCCATAACGAGACGGACGAGCCAGCCTTCACCCAGCCGATCATGTACCGCGCCATCCGCGACATGAAGACGACGCGCACCCTGTATGCCGAAAGGCTGGTCGCAGAGGGCACCGTGTCCAAGGAGGAAGCGGACGGCATGTGGGACGGCTTCTCCGCGACGCTGGAAGACAGCTACAAGGCGGCGCAGAGCTATAAGCCCAACAAGGCGGATTGGCTGGAAGGCCGCTGGTCGGGGCTGAAGCAGGCCGACCAGGAGGACGAGCACTCCGAGGAAGCCACCGCCATCACCGCCGAGGCTGCGGCCGAGATCGGCAAGGCGCTGAGCACCGTGCCCGAGGGTTTCGACGCCAACCCGAAGATCGTCCGCCAGCTCGAGGCCAAGCGGGTGGCGTTCGAGAAGGCCGAGGGGATCGATTGGGCCACTGGCGAAGCGCTGGCCTTTGGCGGGCTGCTGCTGGACGGCAACCGCGTGCGGCTCTCCGGCGAGGATTGCCAGCGCGGTACGTTCAGCCAGCGCCATGCCGTGCTGGTCGACCAGACCAATGCCAACGAATACGTCCCGCTGAACAACATCCGCGAGGGCCAGGCCAAGATCGACATCTTCAACTCCCTGCTGTCCGAACAGGGCGTGCTGGGGTTCGAGTATGGCTACACCCTGGCCGACCCCACGACGCTGGTCCTGTGGGAGGCGCAGTTCGGCGACTTCGCCAACGGGGCGCAGGTCATCATCGACCAATTCCTCGCCAGCGGCGAAACCAAGTGGCTTCGCATGTCGGGGCTGACCCTGCTGCTGCCGCATGGCTATGAGGGCCAGGGACCGGAGCATTCCTCTGCCCGGCTGGAGCGGTATCTGCAGCTTTGCGCCGAGCAGAACATGACGGTGGCGAACATCACCACCCCGGCCAACTACTTCCACGCCCTGCGGCGCCAGTTGAAGCGGAACTTCCGCAAGCCGCTGGTGATCATGACGCCAAAGAGCCTGCTGCGGCACAAGCTGGCAGTCTCGCCCCTGGCCGACTTCACGGGCACCAGCCATTTCCAGCACATCATCCCCGAAATCGACGCGATCGGGCCGGCCGACGGGGTCGACCGCGCCGTGATCTGCACCGGCAAGGTCTATTACGACCTGCTGGCGGAACGGCGGGACAAGGGCCTGCAGAACGTGGCCATCATCCGGATGGAGCAGATTTATCCGTTCGCGATGAAGACGCTGGGTGCAGCGCTGAAGACCTACCCGAATGCACGGGTGCTATGGTGCCAGGAAGAGCCTGAGAATATGGGCGCCTGGGGCTTCGTCGACCGCAAGATCGAACAGACATTGGCCGCGATCGGGCATCGCTGCACGCGGCCGGCTTATATCGGCCGGGACGCGGCTGCCAGCCCTGCCACCGGATTGGCGAAGGTGCACACCAAGCAGCAGGCCGACCTGGTCGCCCGCGCCCTCGCCCTGGACTAAGACGAGACAATCAAGGAGCCGTTATGGCCGCCGACATCAAGGTGCCCCCGTTGGGCGAAAGCGTCTCCACCGCCACGGTGGCGCGATGGCTGAAGAAGGCTGGGGAAAAAGTTGCTGCCGACGAGGCACTGGTCGAGCTGGAGACCGACAAGGTCACCGTGGAAGTGAACGCTCCCTCCGCGGGAACGCTTGGCCCGCTGGTCGCGGATGAGGGTGCCGAAGTCGAGGTTGGAGCGCTGCTCGGCACGATCGAGGAGGGCGTCGCAACCGCGGCACCGCCGAAGCCGGCCGCCGTACCGCCCGGTGTCACGCCGCCTCCACCAGCCGCTGGCCCGGTCGCACGTCCTGCCACGCCGCCCGCCGACGTGGCGGCCCATGCGCCCATGCCCGCCGCGGCCAAGCGGATGGAGGAGAACAACATCTCGGCCGCGCAGGTGGGCGACGGGTCCGGCAAGGATGGGCGTGTCACCAAGGGCGACGTGCTGGCGTTCATGAACCGCCCGGCGTCCGCCCCGGCCGCGACCACGGCACCGGTCGCGCATGGGCCTGGGCCTGAGGCAGCCCGGGAGGAGCGGGTGAAGATGACCCGGCTGCGGCGCACCATCGCGTCCCGGCTGAAGGAAGCGCAGAATACGGCCGCGATGCTGACCACCTTCAACGAGGTGGATATGAGCGCGGCCATGGCCCTGCGCACCGAGTATCGCGAGGCGTTCGAAAAGAAGCACAACGGCACCCGGCTTGGTTACATGGGGCTGTTCGTGCGCGCCTGCGTCGCCGCGCTGAAGGAATTTCCGGCTGTCAATGCCGAGATCGACGGCGACGAGATCGTCTACAAAAACTACGTCCATATGGGCATCGCTGTCGGCGGGTCGAACGGGCTGGTCGTCCCCGTGGTGCGCGACGCCGACCAGATGAGCCTGGCCCAGATTGAACGCGCAATCGGCGATTTCGGCCGCCGGGCGCGTGATGGCGCGCTGAAGCTCGATGAACTGACCGGCGGCAGCTTCTCCATCACGAATGGCGGCGTATACGGCTCGCTGATGAGCACGCCAATCCTCAACCCGCCGCAATCGGCGATCCTGGGCATGCACAAGATCCAGGACCGCCCGATGGCAATTGGCGGCAAGGTCGAGATACGGCCGATGATGTATCTGGCAGTCAGCTACGACCACCGCATCGTGGATGGGAAGGAGGCCGTCAGCTTCTTGGTCCGCATCAAGGAAGGCGTCGAAGACCCGCGCCGCCTGCTGCTGGGGCTCTAGGCGCCTCGCTCTGCGTCAGCTGATACCCTCTCCCCCGCTGGGAGAGGGTTGGGTGGCCCGCCCACCCGCACCACTTCATCACCCCTCATTCGCGCTACACGGCCCTCTCCCGGCGGGAGTGGGGACTGCCAGGAGACATCATGAGCGAGTCGTTCGACGTCATCATCATCGGATCCGGTCCCGGCGGCTATGTGTGTGCACTGCGGGCTGCCCAATTGGGGCTGAAGACCGCCTGCGTGGAAAAGCAGCCGACGCTGGGCGGGACCTGCCTGAACATCGGCTGCATCCCCTCCAAGGCGCTGCTGCAATCCTCGGAAAATTTCGAGGAGGTGTCGCATCACTTCAAGGACCATGGCGTGATCGTCGAGAGCGTGAAGCTCGACCTCGCCCGCATGCTGGCGCGCAAGGGTGAGGTGGTCACGGCCAACGTCAAGGGCGTCGAGTTCCTGTTCAAGAAGAACAAAGTCACTTGGCTGAAGGGCGAGGGTCGGATCGTCAGCGCCGGGCGCGTGGCCGTTGACGGCAGCGAATATGAGACGAAAGCCATCGTCATCGCCACTGGCAGCGAGAGCATTCCGCTCCCCGGCGTCGAGGTCGACGAGAAAACGATCGTCACTTCCACCGGCGCGCTGGAGTTGGAGAAGGTACCGGGCCATATGGTGGTGATCGGCGGTGGCGTGATCGGCCTGGAACTGGGCAGCGTGTGGCGCCGCCTGGGTGCCACGGTGACGGTGGTGGAATTCCTGGACCACCTGGTCCCCGGCATGGACAAGGAAATCGGCAAGTCGCTCGAACGGGTGCTGACCAAACAAGGCATCAAATTCCGTCTGAAGACGAAGGTCACCAGCGCCACGCGGTCGGAGTCCGGCCTGACCCTGACGGTGGAACCCGCCGCGGGGGGTGAGGCCGAAACGTTGGCTGCGGATGTGGTTCTCGTTTCGATCGGCCGGCGCGCCTATTACGAAGGCCTCGGCCTGGTCGAAGCGGGCGTCGCGCTGGACGACCGCAAGCGGGTTAAAGTGGACGCGCATTTCGCCACCAACGTGCCCGGCATCTACGCGATCGGCGACGTGATCGCCGGCCCGATGCTGGCCCACAAGGCGGAGGATGAGGGCGTGGCGGTCGCCGAACTACTGGCGGGTCAGGCGGGTCACGTGAACTACAACGTGATTCCGAGCGTTGTATACACCTGGCCGGAAGTCGCGGCCCTGGGTGCTACGGAGGAGACGTTGAAGGCGGAAGGCCGCGCCTACAACGTTGGCAAGTTCCCCTTCACCGCCAATGGCCGCGCCCGTGCCATGGGTGCCACCGATGGTTTCGTGAAGATCCTGGCGGACAAGGCGACGGACGAAATCCTCGGCGCCCACGTTATCGGCCCTGATGCAGGGACGCTGATCGCGGAACTGGCGACGGCGATGGAGTTCGGCGCCAGCAGCGAGGACGTCGCTCGCATCTGCCACGCGCATCCGACCTTGAGCGAGGCGGTGAAAGAAGCCGCGCTGGCGGTGGAAGGCCGCGCGCTGCATATTTAAAAACTAGAGCA
Source organism: Acetobacteraceae bacterium (assembly GCA_965199005.1). GTDB lineage: Bacteria > Pseudomonadota > Alphaproteobacteria > Acetobacterales > Acetobacteraceae > LMUY01. The sequence continues at coordinate 270,019 of CBDAQK010000001.1, forward strand.
AAAAACCAGGTAGGGCGTGTCGTCTTTAGCGTGCGTCGCGAAGCCAGCGTAACACGTATCGCACTTGGGCTGAGTTGACGACACGCCCTAGTACGGCCGTCCCATGCAACGACTTCTATCCCGCCGCCGAGTTCACGCAGCGACTTCCAACCGCTGCTCCAGCTTCGGTAAAGACACGATTACGGATCTGTACTCCTCGCCCGCCCGCGCCAGTGCGGCGTCATCGAGGGTGCGCACGTCGTAGAGCGCGAACGGTGCCTGCCACAGCCAGCCGCATTTGCGCGCGGTGGCCCGGAGTGGCGCAAACAGCTCATCGATCGTCATTCCGGTTGCACCGCTGCGCTGGTAGCTTCCCTGCACACCCCCCGTCGTCGTCGCCGCGAGCACCGGCAGACCCGCCGTCGATGCGGCAATGTCCGGCTCCAGATAGAAGAGCGGCGTCAGCACCGCATCCTCCCAATGCTTGAGCAGCGGCGGAGTCGAATACCAATAGAGTGGGAATTGGAGCACCAGTCTGTCGGCGCGCAGCACCCGCTCGCGCTCGGCCGCGAAGTCGATCTGGCCATGGGGGTAGAGCGCGTAGAGCTCGGCTACTTCCAGCCCAGGCAGGTCGTCCAGCCCGGCGAGCAGCGCGCGGTTGGCACGAGAAGCGGCAAAATCGGGATGCGCGACCAGCAGCACGGTGGTCATATTCGAGGCCTCCTTGACAGCGTCGAAAATGGCGACCCGGCAGATATTGGTCCAAATGATGTTTGTTATGGTATGCCATTCATGTGGTGAAACTTCGCAGTATCGATCTCAACCTGCTTGTGATCTTGGATGCGCTGTTGGACGAAGCGCATGTGGGCCGGGCTGCCGAGCGGCTCGGCCTCTCTCAACCCGCTGCCTCGAACGCGCTCGCCCGGGCGCGAGCGCTGTTCGGTGACCCGCTGCTGGTGCGCGCGCCGCCGGGCGGGCTTCGCCGAACACCGCGCGCTGACGCAATGCGCGAGCCTTTGCGGGCCGCTCTGGCCGAACTGGCTGTCATCGTTGCGGCGGGGCCACCGGATTTGGCTGATCTTCGCGGCGCGGTCCGGCTCGTCGCGTCCGACGTTCCCGCCGCGGCACTCGGCGCCGCGCTGGCCGCGGAACTGGCGAAGCGGGCGCCGGGCATCGACCTGATCTTTCACCCCTGGCACGCCGGTGATGAAGTCGAACGGCTTGAACGCGGTGAGGTGGACCTCGTCGTGACCGTGGCATCTGCCTCCAGCGCTTCGCTGCGGACTGAACCACTTGGCATGTACCCCTATACCGTCGTGATGCGACGCGACCATCCGGCGGCGGCAGTCGAGACGTTCGACCTCGACTGCTGGCTAGCCTTCCCCCACGTTGTCGTTTCCGGCCGCGGGGACCGGCAGGGGTCAGTCGACGCGGCGCTCGCCCGCATCGGGCGCCATCGACGCGTTGCCACGGTTGCGCCCACCTTTTTGCACGCGCTGGAGTTGTTGTGCGCTACCGATTTGCTGGCCGCATTCCCGACCGGGGTCATGGTGAGCACCGCCGCCACGCGGCTGACGTCCCGTCCGGTGCCGGTTGCCCTTGAGCCGGTTTCGCTTCACCTCGTCCGGCACCATCGCACCGACAGAGATCCGGCGGTCACGCTTGTCGCCGAACTCCTGCGCGCGGTCGCGCCGCGACTGCACGGGGAGGAACGAGTATGAGCGCTACGCGACGTCGAACAATCGATCCGCCACGGCCTCCCGCACCTCCGCATCGTGGAAGATCCCGAGAATAGCGGTTCCATCCGCCTTCGCCTCGCGGATGACATCGATCACGCGATCCCGGTTGGCCGCATCCAACGACGCTGTCGGCTCGTCCAGCAGCAGGATCGGATGCCGTCCGGCAAAGCCGCGGGCCAGGTTCACCCGCTGCTGCTCCCCGCCGGAAAACGTCGCCGGCGGTAGGTTGTGCAAGCGGTCCGGCAGGTTGAAGCGGCGGAGCAACGCGGCGGCCTTGTCAAAATCTCCCCCCGTCGCTTCCGCCACGATGCCCAGCGCCGGCACACGCGGCACGACGCGCAGGAACTGGCTGACATAGCCCAGCGTGCGGCGGCGTACCTCCAGCACCGTGCGCGGATCGGCCGCCGCCATATCCACCATCACGCCGTCATGCCGGACCAAAATGCGCCCGGCGCTCGCGCGGTAGTTCGCGTAGATGCTGCGCATCAGCGTGGACTTCCCGGCGCCCGACGGCCCATGCAGTGCCACACATTCCCCGGCGTGCAACTCCATGCCGATGCCGCTCAACACCGGCAACTCCACGCCGCCCTGGAGATGCAGGGTGAAACGCTTGCTCAACCCCTCCGTCCGGAGCACGCACACGCTCATGCTTGCAGGACCGAGCTCACGAGCAATTGGGTATAGGCGTGTTGCGGGTCGTCCAGCACCTGGTCCGTCAACCCGGCCTCCACCACCCGGCCGCGCTGCATCACCATGATACGCCCGGCCAGCAGGCGGGCCACGGCAATGTCGTGCGTCACCAGCACGACCGCGATTCCTAGCCGCGCCACCAGTCCGCGGATCAGGTCCAACAACCGCGCTTGCACCGACACGTCCAACCCGCCCGTCGGCTCGTCCATGAAGACCAGGCGGGGATGGGTGACCAGGGTGCGTGCGATCTGCAGCCGTTGCAGCATGCCGCCGGAGAAGGTGCGCGGGAGGTCGTCGATCCGGCCGGGGTCGATCTCCACCTGCTGCAGCCAATCAACAGCGGTGGCGCGGATGTCGCCGTAATGCCGGATGCCGGAGGCCATCAGCCGCTCCCCCACATTGCCCCCGGCAGTGACGCCCATGCGCAAGGCGGTGCGGGGGTCCTGGCGGACAAACCCCCAATCGGAGCGGTGCAGCGCCCGCAGCCGAGGCGGCGGCATGGCATGCAGGTCGTGCGTGTCACCCGCCGGGTCGGTATACATGACGGTGCCGCCATCGGGGCGGGCAGCGCCAGACAGCACGTTCAACAACGTGGTCTTGCCAGAGCCGGATTCGCCGACGACCGCCAACACTTCGCCCGGCCATAGATCGGCATCCACGCCATCCAGCGCCGGGATCGCGCCGAAGCGTAGGCAAAGGCCACGCGCCGACAGCAGCACCCCGTTCATTCTGCTGCTGCCTGTTGGCGGTTGCGGCCCTGCTCGCAGTAATCGGTGTCGGAGCACACGAACATGCGGCTGCCGCTGTTATCGGTGACCACTTCGTCCAGGTAGCTATCGCCGGCCCCGCACAGCGCACAGCGATGCGGCGCCCGGGTGAGGCGGAACGGATGGTCGTCGAAATCCAGCGAGCGGACGGTGGTGTAGGGAGGTATGGCGTAAATCCGCTTCTCCCGCCCGGCCCCGAACAATTGCAGCGCCGGCATCATATTCAGCTTTGGATTGTCGAAGGCCGGGATCGGGCTGGGCGACATCAGGTAACGCCCATTCACCATCACCGGATAGCTATAGGCGATGGACACGTGGCCGAACCGGGCGATGTCCTCATACAGCTTCACATGCATCAGCCCGTATTCGGCCAGGCCATGCATCCGCCGCGTTTCCGCCCGGCTCGGCTCCAGCGAATAGAGCGGCTCCGGCTGCGGCACCTGGTAGACCAGGATCTGGCCCTCCTGCAGCGGTTGCTCCGGCACGCGGTGCCGGGTCTGGATGACCGTCGCGGAGGCGGTCTGCGTCGTCGTCGCCACCCCAGCGGTGCGTGCGAAGAAGGCGCGGATCGACACGGCATTGGTGGTGTCGTCAGCCCCCTGGTCGATCACCTTCAGCACATCCTGCGCCCCGAGGATGGATGCCGTGACCTGGATGCCCCCGGTGCCCCAGCCGTAGGGCAGCGGCATTTCGCGGCTGCCGAACGGGATTTGGTGCCCAGGGATGGCGACCCCCTTTAGGATCGCCCTTCGGATCATCCGTTTGGTCTGTTCGTCCAGATAGGCAAAATTATAGCCGTTCATTCGGCTGCCATCCTCGTTGCTGCGGCATCGGCACGCATGCGGCGAACCGTCTCCAGCTCGCTTTGAAAATCCACGTAATGCGGCAGCTTCAGATGCTCGACGAAGCCGTTCGCCTCGACGTTGTCGCAATGGTACATGACGAATTCGACATTTTGCGCCGGGGCGACCCGGTCCTCGCCCAATTCTTCGGCCCGCATCGCGCGATCCACCAGCGACATCGCCATGGCCTTGCGCTCCGCGTGGCCGAAGCACAGGCCGTAGCCGCGGGTAAATTGCGGCGGCTCGGTTTTCGAGCCGGCGAATTGCGCGACCATCTGGCACTCCGTGACCACCATGTCGCCGATATCGACGGCAAAGCCCAACTCGGGCGGCTCGATCTCCACGGCGACCGCGCCCACACGGATTTCACCGACGAAAGGGTGATTCCCGCCATAGCCGCGCTGGGTGGAATAGCCGAGCGCCAGCAGGAAGCCCTCATCGCCGCGGGCCAACGCTTGCAGGCGGGTTGCGCGGGCGGCTGGAAAGGCCAATGGCTGCCGGGTTAAATCGGCACCCAAATCGGAGGTGCCATCGCCCTCGATCAGACCCTCCGCCTGCAGGATGTGGCTGACCGGGGCCACGTGCTCGCAGGGCGCCGGCGCGGTCATGGCCGGCAGTGTGGGCGCGCCGTTTGCCGCGAGGGCGAAATCCAGCAGGCGATGCGTGTAGTCGTAGGTCGGGCCCAGCACTTGGCCGCCCGGCAAATCCTTGTAGATCGCCGAAATCCGCCGCAGGATGTCCATGTCGCCCGTTTCGACCGGCAGGCTGGTGGCGAACCGGGGCAGGGTGGTGCGGTAGGCCCGCAGCAGGAAAGCCGCCTCGACCAGATCGCCCTGGGCCTGCTTGATCGCCAGCGCGGCGAGGCTGCGGTCATAGATCGAGCCTTCCGCCATCACCCGGTCCACCGCCCGGCCGAGCTGGGTCTCGATCTGGTCGGTCCCGAGCTCCGCCACGCTGGTGTCGCCGCGGCGCTGTTCCGCGAGCCAGGCATGCGCCGCCGATATCGCCTGCTCACCGCCCTTGACGGCAACATAGGCCATCTCAGACGGCCTCGATCGAAAGGCTGCGGGGCAGCGCCGCGACCCGTGTTCCCGCGCACAGCACCAAATCGATCCCCCTGGGATAAGCCGCGTGGTTGGCCCGCCACGCGGCCACGAAATCATCCGGCAATGGCCCGAGGCAGACTGTCTCCGGCGTCTTCAACCCGGGGCCGCTCAGGCGCAGGCGGGGGCCGCCGTCGAGACTGGACAATTGCAGGATCACGGTCGCGCTGGTCTCCGGCCCGTCATGGCTGCCCCAATCGAGGGCGGCGAGCGGCGGAAGGGCCAGGCACACTGCGAACATCGCTGACTCCCTCGGCACGAACGCCGCGCCGCAGTGGAATTGCAGCCACGCTGCGGCTTGGGCGGCGGCAGGGTCGAGCCAGAGCGGGGTCTCCGCATCGGCCAACGTGAGCAGGACCGCGGCCGTGGCCGGCGCCAGCGGCTCGGGCGCACGCAACCCGGCCCCAGCACTGCCGATCCGGCCAGGGTGGGACATGGCATCGAGCACCGCGCGGAAACACGCCTGGGCGTCGGCGACGGGTTGCGCGAAGCCGGGGAGGTCGACGTCGCTCACCGCATGGTCGCCATGGTGAAGAATTGCACGCGGGTCGCGGCGGCTTTCTCTGCCGTTTCGGCCCGGCGGCGCGCTTGTATCGCGGCCAGCGGCGTTACCACCGCGTCGCGCACATCCTGCCGCGCCGGGTCCTGCAACACGCCGTCGAGCAACGCGGCCAACTCCGCTTGGCGCAGGTCGCGGCCTGCCACGTAGGCGTGGCCGGTTTGCCCCGTCTCCGTGACCACGGTGCAGCGCGTGACCGTGATCTCGCCCAGATGGAATGGCGCGCCGCCACCCCCGGTCCGCCCCCGCGTCATGACCAGGCCTGCCTCCGGCCCCCGCAGTACCGTGTAACCCGGCAGGGGCCCGCACCCCGTCAGAAGCTGGTGGAGCTCCGCCACGCTTGCCCGCGCCAGCACCGCCATCCAACGCTGGCGTTCGGTTTTGTCGTCCGAAGAAGGCATCGGTCCATCCACGCTATGGCGAGCGAGCGTCTAGCAGGTTATACGTCTAGACCTCTAGCGCTTTATGGCCAGCACGACGAAGTGTCACATTGCGGGAACGGACTCAGATGCAGGTGAATCGGGACAGTCCGGTGCCGATGTGGCACCAGATCGAACTGGCCTTGGCGCAGGATATCCAAACCGGCGTGTTGCTGCCGGGCACTAGGCTACCGGCGGAGGCGGATGTCGCCGCCCGCTTCGGCGTGCATCGCCACACCGCCCGCCGCGCCTTGGCGACGCTGGTGGAGAAGGGGGCGGTGCGGATCCAGCGCGGGCTGGGCACCTTCGTCGAGGACGCCCTCATCGAATATCCCATTTCACAACGCACCCGCTTCACCGCGAATTTGCAGCAGCAGAACCGGCTGGGGAGCCACGATTTGCTGGAGGCGTCCGACCAGCCTGCCCCGAGCCCGATCGCGGAGGCCTTGGACATCCCCCCGGGAACGACGGTCACCCTGTTGCAGACGCTAGGGCGCGCCGACGGCATCCCGATCAGCCTCGCATCGACCTACTTCCCTGCCGCGCGTTTTCCGTGCCTCGCCGCCCTGTACCGGGACTTGAGGTCGGTCACCGCCGTGCTGGAGCGGTTCGGCGTGTCCGACTATCTCCGCCGGTCGACGCGCATCACCACTGCCCTGCCGACCGAGCACGAGGCAAGCCTGCTACGGCAGCCCAGGCGCGCCCCAATCCTGACGGTCGAAAGCACCGATGTTGACACGGAAGACCGGCCCATCTCGGTCAGCCGCACCCGCTTCGCCGGGGAGCGGGTCCAGCTCCTGGTGGGATAGGCTCAGCACCCGGTGAATTTCGCCGGCCGCTTCTCCAGGAACGCCCTCACCCCTTCCGCGAAATCCTCCCCCTGCCCCGAGATACGCTGCGTCTCCCGTTCGAGGTCGAGTTGCTGGTCCAGCGTGTGGGTTCCCGATACGGCGAAAAGTTGCTTCATCCGTGCGATTGCCGCCGTCGGTTGCGTGGCGAGCTGGGCGGCCAGCGCCTGCGCCTCCGCCACCAGCGCTGAATCGTCCACCACCTGCCAGATCATCCCCCAGGCGAGCGCCTGCTCCGCCAAAACCGGGCCGCCCAGCATGGCCATGCCCCGGGCCCGCGCATCGCCGGCGAGGCGGGGCAGCAGCCAGGTGCCCCCGGCATCCGGGATCAGGCCAATCTTGACGAAGGCCTGGATGAACCGGGCCGATCGCCCGGCCAACACGATATCGCAGGCCAACGCGACATTGGCGCCGGCCCCAGCGGCCACCCCGTTCACGGCGCAGACGACCGGCATCCGCAGCGAGCGGATCTTGCGCACCAGCGGGTTGAAGCCACGCTCCAGCACGTCGCCCAAATCCTCACCCATGGTCGCCGCGAGATCGGCACCGGCGCAGAACCCCCGTCCCGCGCCAGTCAGCACCAGGGCGCGGCACGCCGGGTCGGCTTCCGCATCCCCCAACGCCGCGAGCAGAGTCTCCGTCAGGGCATCGTCGAAGGCATTCAGCTTGTCTGGACGGTTCAGGGAGAGCGTGCGGTAGCCGGCACCCCGTTCGACCAACACCAATTCGGACATCGCGCTTTCCCCTGTTTCCGATCCCCGGCGGATCAGGCAACCTGCAGGCCGCCTCGTCAATCACCGTCCCAGCGGCCATTTCGCAGGAGAGGGACTATGCGCGCCAAGATTCGCGATACCGAGATATTCTTCGACGTCGAGGGCGCCGGCCTGGTGCCGGAGGGCGCCACCATGCGGGAGCGGCCGGTGGCGATGGTCATCCATGGCGGACCCGGCGGCGACCACACCGGGTTCAAGCCCGCCATGTCGCCGCTCGCGGACACCATGCAACTGGTTTATTTCGACCATCGTGGCCAGGGCCGCTCGGCTGCTGGCGACCCGGCGCGCTACACGCTCGATGAGAACGTGGCCGACATGGAGGCGCTACGGCAGCATTTGGGGCTGGGGCCGGTGGTCAGCATCGGCACCAGTTATGGCGGGATGGTCGCCATGGCGCACGCGGCCCGCTATCCGGGCGCGGTCGCCAAGCTGATCCTGATCGTCACCGCGTCCCATGGCGGCTTCATGCCGCGGGCAGAGCAGTTCATTCGCGAGCATGGCACACCGGACCAGCAGCGTGTGTGCGAACGCCTTTGGAGCGGCACGTTCGAGACGGCGGAGCAGATGGCGGAGTATTATGCCGTGATGGGTCCGCTCTACAGCCGGCGCCACACCGCGGCGGCCGCATCCACCCGCGGCCGCGCGACCTACTCGCCGGCACCGCTGAACCGCGCCTTCGGCCCCGCCGGGGTGTTGCGGCTGTTCGACCTGCGGCCGGAGATCACCGGCATCACCATCCCGACGCTGATTTTGGCCGGCCGATACGACTGGATTTGTCCGCCCGCCTTCTCGGAGGAAATCCACCGCCTGATCCCCGGTTCTACCTACCGCCTGTTCACCGAAAGCAGCCATTCCATCCGGGCGGACGAGCCGGAGGCCCTGAACGCCGCGATCCGGGATTTCGTTACGGCATAGCAATTCGGGTGCGCCGGGCCACGATCCGCAGCAGGCTGGGCCAAGACCGCGCGGCCGCCACGATCAGAGAGCGGATGGGCCGCGAGCGGGTCAGCCGATAGGCACGCTGCGCCAGCCGCACCGGCGGGCCAGCATCGCGCCGGAGGGCACGGTGGTATTGCGGGGCCGTCTGCCCAGTCAGCACCGCCTCGGCAGCCAGCCTTGCGCTGTGCAGGGCGATCGCCATCCCATCGCCGCAGAAGGACGGGATCACCGCGGCCTGGTCGCCGAGCCGGAAAAGTCCGGGCGCATCGTCCGCGCCATGAATGAAGCCATACGGAACGCGGAAGATTGTGAGCGGCCGGTCCCATGCTGGCCGCGCACCGTCCAACCGCCGGGCCAGGTGACTGTCCTCCCGCTCCAGCGCCGTCAGCAGGCCGGGCCAGTCCGACTCATACCGGCTGCGGTCCACCAGCAGGCAGAGATTGGCCACGCCGTGTTCGACCATCTGCAAACCGGCATAGCCGCCGCGGAACAGCACGACCTCCACGTGCCCAGCCAGCGCGGCCTGTTGCGCCGGACAGAGCTGCAAATGCAGCTTGAAGCCAATCAGCGCTTCCGGGGGCGAGCGGGGCATGCGGGGCAGACCGCGCACATCGTGCTTCCCCGTCGCCAACAGCAGAATGGGGGCTTCCAGCGTCCCCTCGCTCGTCTGCACCTGGCCCGCCGCGGCCTGGCGAACGTGCACACCCCGGTTCACCTCCGCACCGTCGGCTGCGGCGCGCGCGAGCAACGCCTCGTCGAGCGCCCATCGGGATAGGCCGGCCGCCGGAAATGGCAGGCGGCTTTCGGCCACGCGGCCCCGGTGCACGAGGCGCATGGCAGCGATTGGCACCGCGCCGAGCGCAGGCACATCCACGCCCAAGCCCGCCAAATCGGCCAACGCCTCGCCGCTGATGAACTCGCCGCAGATCTTGTGCGCCGGTCCCGTCTCCCGCTCGAGCAGGGTAACCCGGCGGCCTGCCCGCGCCAACCGGCACGCGGCAGACGCTCCGGCTGGGCCGCCACCCGCAATGACGACGGCGCTCAGTGCAACCGCTCCACGCAAATGCGGAACGGGAAAACCCATCGCACCTGGCCCGGCACGCCGGCCCGGTCGAGCAGGCGCTGCCACTCGCCCACGCGGAAGCCCCGGGCGATGGACACGGGTCCGTCATGCTGCACGAAACGGTGCCACCGCATCACCCGGGCCAGGAGGCGGAAGCCGTGATAGGGAAGGGCATGGCGGTGCAGGTCGTTGACGAACCAGCCATGCCGGGCGTGGCGTTCCATCCACTGCAGGAAGTCCACGACCTGCCCGTCGCTCAGGTGGTGGGTGAACAGGGACGAGATGATGTAGTCGGGCGGCGGCTCCGGCACCGCCGTCAGCACGTCGCCGGCCGCCAGCCCCAGCGTGAGGCCGGGCGAGGCAGCCCGGGCGGTGGCAGGGGCGGCCGGGTTGAGGTCGATCCCCCGCAGCGCCACCACACGGCTCCGGCGTTGCCCCCATCGGGCAATGGTCCGCAGCATGTCGCCATGGCCAAACGCCACGTCGTACACCGAGATCGCCTCGTTGGCGGCACGCCGCCGCATGGCGCGGTCGAGCCAGGCGAGGGTCGGCCGCCGCGCCAGCGTAACGGTGTTGACGCGCGCCAGGTCGCGCAGGCAGTGGGCATAATCCGCCGCGTCGACACAATCCGTATCCATCAGCTCCGCCGCGTCGCTTCTGACGGCGAGGGTCATACGCGTTGGAACCGGAACGTCTCGGCGCACAGGCCTGGACCGAATGCCATGGCCAGCCCGGTCTGCGGGCCGGCGGTACCCCGCAACATACGGTCGAGGATGAACATGATGGTGGCGGACGACATGTTGCCGAAATCACGCAGCACCCCGCGAGACCAATCCAGCGCATCCCGGCTCAGCCGCAACCCTTGCTCCACCCCATCCAGCACGGTGCGTCCGCCGGCATGCACCGCCCATAGATCAATCTGTTGCGTAGCCTGGCCGCGCAACAGCCCGCCGGCATCGGTCCGCTCCAACTCGCCGCGCAGGGCCATGGCGATGCGGCCCGGGACCTTGCCGGAGAGCGACATGTCGAAGCCCTGGTCGCCGATCCGCCAGGTAATCAACCCGGCCGAGTCCGGCAGGGTGGTGGATCGGAAATCCAGCATGCCAATCCCCTCGGGCACCGCGGTGACCAGCGCGGCGCTGGCCCCGTCGCCGAACAGCATGAAGGACAGGACGGTCTCCAAATCCGCGCTCTCCTGCAAATGCAGGGTGCAGAGTTCCAAGTTCACGACCAGGACCCGCGCCGCCGGGTCGGACCGGACGGTGTGGAAGGCGGTGCGCAGGGCGTTGACCGCCGCATAGCATCCCATGAACCCAATCAACGTTCGCTCGATCCCAGGGGACATGCCCAGCCGCGCTGCGAGCAATTGGTCCAGTCCAGGCGCGGTAAACCCGGTGCAGGACGCAACGACGATGTGGGTGAAACGGGCGGGATCCTCGCCCAAGCTGGTGATCGCTGCCGCGGCAAGGCCGGTCGCGTGGTGCTCGTAGTGGCGCATGCGCGCGGCGGTGGCGGGAAAGCGGTTGCGATGCAGGAAGCCGTCCGCATCCACTTGCTGTGCGCCGGGTTCGCCGGGCTGAAGGACGGAGAAGCGGTGCTCGATGCCACACCGCTCGGCCATGCGGTCGAACAGGGTGCAGTCGCGCTCCTGCTGCAGCAGGCTGCGGGCGAAGACCATGAAGGCGGCATGCACGTCGTGCCGCGGCACGGCGGTGCCGATGCGGTTGATGTGGGGGATGATCGTCATGGCTGAGCCCGCCGCACCACGAGGACAGCGTTCAGGCCGCCAAAGGCGAACGCATTGGACATGGCGACATCGATGTCGGTCCGGCGCGCCTCGTTCGGCACGCAATCCAGGTCGCACTCGGGATCGAACGTGGTGAAGCCGGCCGTGGGCGGCAGCACACCTTCGCGCAAGGCCATCGCGCAGGCGATCAGCTCCAGCGCCGCCCCGGCCGTCATGCAATGGCCGATCATCGATTTCGTCGAGGACACCGGCACCCTCGCCAAATCAGCGCCGAACACGTCGCGCAAGGCCGCCGTCTCCGTCCGGTCGTTCAGCCTGGTGCCGGTGCCGTGCGCGTTCACGTAGCCCACCTCCCCCGGCGTGCAGCCAGCATCCGTCAGGGCCATGCGCATGGCCCGCGCCGCGCCCGCGGCATCCGGGGCGGTGATGTCGGCGCCATCTGCGCCCATGCCGAACCCGGCGACCTCCATCAGGGCGACAGCACCGCGCGCCTGGGCACGGCTCGCCTCTTCCAGCACCAAGATCCCCGCCCCCTCCCCGATCACCAGCCCGGACCGGTCGCGGGAGAAGGGACGGCAGGCATCGGGACTGAGCACCCGCAGCGCCTCCCACCCCTTCATAAAACCCGGCACGATGGAGGCGTCGCTCCCACCGGTCACGGCGACGTCCACCATACCCGAGCGAATCATGTGCATCGCCTGGCCGATCGCATGGTTGGCCGAGGCACAGGCGCTCGCGACGCAGAAGCAGGGCCCGGTGATGCCGAACTCCATCGACACATGGCTGGCCGGGGCGTTCGGCATGATCCGGGGCACGGTGAGCGGATGCACCCGAGGCCGGCGCTGGCCGTAAAACTCTTCATACACATGGTCGAAGGTCTGCTGACCGCCACCCGTGCCGAGGACGACAGCCGCATGCGGCACCGCGCCCCGCGCCAGGCCTGCCTGCCCCAATGCCTCACGCGCTGCGATCAGGGCGAGTTGGGAAACGCGGTCCAGGCCCGGCAATTGCCTGGCTGTGAAATGCTGTCCCGGGTCCAACCCGCGTATTTCGGCAGCGATGCGGACAGACAGCCGGTCGGTCGAAATATTCGCGATGGGCCCGATGCCGATGCGCCCGGCCCTCAGCGAGGCCATGAAGGCGCCGGAATCGTTCCCGATGGCGCAGAGGGCTCCCATGCCGCTCACCACCACCCGGCGGGTCGGCTGGGTCAAATGGCAGGCTCACGGCCGATGGTGGCCAGGACATGATCCACCAGTTCACCCACGGTGGCGAACTCACCACCACTGCGCTCGGCGATGACGGGTATTTCAACATTGAAGCGGGATTCGATCGCAAAGATGGCTTGGACCATGTCCAACGAGGCGATATCGAGCGAGGCAATCGAAACATCGGGCGCCAGGCGCGCGCGGTCGATCCCGCTTTCCTTGGCGACGATGTCAAGGATGATCCCGATGCGCGGGTCCTTGCAGGTCCAACCAGCACTCTCAACTGTCGTCACGCGCCGCCTCCGAGGGTGATAGCGTAGATGGCGCGCTACCCCATAGCCGCAACGGGGGAGTATTTCTATCGCACGGGAACCCGGGCCGGACCTGGCTGTTCCTTGGCTATCGGTTAGTGGAGAATCCAACGATGGACGAAAACGAGATTGCAGGGTCGGCCAAGGACATTGGCGGCAACGTGAAGAGTGCGGTCGGCGACCTGACGGGCGACGCCAAGACACAGGCTTCCGGCGCGATCGATCAAATGGTCGGAACCGCCCAGCGCACCTATGGGAAGATCAAGGACCAGGCTGGCGGCGCCGGTAGCGCCATGATCGATCAACTGGATGAGGCCGGCGCCTTCCTGGGCGACACTGTTGCCGAACGCCCCCTGACGTCCCTGCTGGTCGCCGGGGCGATCGGGTATTGCCTCGCAATGTTGGTTCGCCGCTGATCTGAAAACCATGCCTTGATAGGAAAACTGCAAGGTGTGGGGGTGCCTGCACCTTGCGCCTATCTTGGCACGATGGCTCACTGCGCCCGCCCGCAGGAGCCGCAGTGAATGTCGAAACGCCCGTCCCCATCGGCGGCTTTGGTTACCCCAACGCCCGTGGCACCCGCTGCCGAAATACGCCCCGGCCCGCTCACCCTGGCCATCGACATCGGGGGCACCCGCCTCAAGGCAGGCATTCTCGATTCTCAAGGCACCATGGTGAAGGGTCCCGAACGCACCGACACACCGAACCCCCGCGCCCCGGGAGACGTGGTCCCCCGTTTGCTCGACCTGGTCCAAAAGCTCGGCGCGTTCGACCGCATTTCGGTGGGATTTCCCGGCGTCGTCCGTGGCGGACGCATCCTGACTGCCCCTAATTTTGGTACTGACGTCTGGCATGGCTTCCCGCTCGGGGCTGAGTTGTCCCAGCGCCTGGGGACGCCGGCGCGGGTGCTGAACGACGCGAGCGTGCAAGGCCTGGGTGTGATTACCGGCACCGGGCTGGAGTGCGTCATCACGCTTGGCACCGGGTTTGGGTTTGCGTTGTTCCAGGACGGCTTCTTGGCGCCGCACCTCGAAGTCGGGCAACATCCGATTTCGAAAGCGAAAACGTATGACATGTATCTCGGCAACGCAGCTCTGCATAAAGCCGGGCGGACGAAGTGGAACAAGCGGCTGCGAAAAGCCATCGGGATTCTTGACACGCTGGTAACCTACGACACCCTGCTGATTGGCGGCGGTAATGCGCAAGTTATCGACTTCGACCTGCCCGCCAACGTGAGGATCGTGCCCAACGCAGCCGGCATTACTGGCGGGGTAAAGCTGTGGGCGCCCAAGATGGAGCGCGCCTTCGCCGAGAGCGAACCTCTCCGCAGCGGCCCGCCGCTTGGCATCACAGGGGCGCCGGAGCTGCCTTGACCGCGCCGAGATAGGTCTCGATCACCCTCGGGTCGACCGCTAGCTCTGCACTCGGCCCCTGCAGCGTGATCCGGCCCGTCTCCAGGACATAGCCATAGTCGGCGATCTGCAGCGCGGCGCGGGCATTCTGCTCCACCAACAGCACGGAACAGTCCCGCGCTCGCAGATCGGCGATGATGGCGAAAATCTCCCGGACGATTAGTGGCGCTAGTCCGAGGCTTGGTTCGTCCAGCATCAGCAAATCTGGCCGGCTCATCAGCGCACGTCCCATCGCCAGCATCTGCCGCTCGCCGCCGGATAGCGTGCCAGCCAACTGGCGGCGACGCTCCCGCAGGCGCGGGAACAGGGCATAGACCTCGTCCAATTGCCGCCGGGTTGCGGCTGCTCCCTCGTGACGGAAGCGGAAGCCGCCGAGGCGCAGATTATCCTCGACCGGGAGGCTGGTGAACAATTCGCGCTTTTCCGGCACCAGGGACATGCCGGCCCGCACCCTTGCCTCTACCGGCATGCGAGCCACGTCACGGCCGGAGAAGTGCAGCGTCCCGCTCCCGCCATGCACGCCCATGATCGCGTTCAGCAACGTGGTCTTCCCCGCACCGTTGGGGCCGATCACCGTGATGATCTGCCCCTTCGCGACCTCGATGCCGACATCGTGCAACACGGCCGCCTCGCCGTAGCGGACGTTGAGGCCGGCCGCCTGAAAGATCATGCGACGCTGCCCAGATACGCCTCGATCACGACCGGGTCGCGCCCAATGGCGGCGGCGGGACCCTCGGCCAGTTTGGCGCCGAAATTCATCACCACCAGGCGGTCGGTCAGGTTCATCACGAAATCCATGTCGTGCTCCACCAGCAGCACGGTCACGCCCTGGCCCCGCAGCGTGCGCAGCAACGCCGCCATTTCCTGCTTCTCCGCATGGCGCAACCCGGCGGCCGGCTCGTCCAGCAGAAGCAGCACCGGATCCAGGCAAAGCGCACGGGCGATCTCCACGATGCGCTGCTGCCCCAGCGCCAGGCTGCGCGCCGGTTGCCCGGCCAGGGCGGCCAATCCCACCCGTTCCAACTGGCGGTGAGCCTCGGCGAACAGGCGGCGTTCCTCGGGGCGGTCTAGCCGGAGCATGGCGCGGATGGGGCCGGCCCGGCCACGCAGATGGGCGCCAAGGGCGACGTTCTCCAACACGGACATGCTGCCCACCAGCTTCACATGCTGGAACGAACGGGCGATGCCCAGCCGTGCCACCGCAGGGCCGCCGCGCCCCGACACCGGATTGCCCAAAAACTGTACCCGGCCACTGGTCGGCACCGAGACGCCGGAGAGCAGGTCGAACGTCGTGCTCTTGCCGGCGCCATTCGGGCCGATCAGCCCCACGATCTCCGCGGCCTGCAAGTCCAGCGAGAGATCCGAGACGGCAACCAGCCCGCCGAACACCTTGCGGAGGTCCGTTGCCTGCAAGACGGGCGACCCGGGTTGCGGCAAAACCCGCCGGGACAGCGTCTCCCCGCCACCCGGAAGGCTGGCTTGGGTGCGCGGGAACCGGCCGGCGATCAACGGCCAGAGCCCATTTGGGGCGGTCTGCAGCACCAAGACCAGCAGGATGCCGAACACGATCGTCTCGTAGTTGCCGCGGCTGCCCAGCAGGTATGGCAGGATATCTTGCAGCCGGTCGTTCACCACGGTCAGCACCAACGCCCCGAACACGGCACCGGGGAGGCGGGCGACGCCGCCGACCACGGCCAATAACAGGTACTCGATCCCCTGGTTGAGGCCGAAGGGGCTGGGGCTGACCGAACGCTGCATGTGCGCATACAGCCACCCCGCCAGCCCGGCCAGCACCGCCGCGTAGGCGAAGGCCAGCATCCGGATGCCTGCTAGCCCAACACCGAACGACGCTGCGGCCGCGGCCCCGCCACGCAGGGCCCGAATCGCCCGGCCAACCCGGCTATCCAGCAGGTTGCGCGTGAGCCAGAACACCACCGCGACGGCGATCCAGACGATGGGAAAATAGGAGCGGCTATCCAGCAGGACGGTGCTGCCGATGCGAAGCGGTGGCACGCCGGAAATGCCGTCGTTGCGGCCCAGCGACTCCATATTGCCGAACACGTAGAAGAACGCGACGCTCCAGGCTATCGTGCCCAGCGCCAGATAATGACCGGACAGCCGCAGCGTGACCGCGCCAATCACCAGCGAGGCAAGCCCGGCCGCCAGCAGCGCCACGGGAAGCGTCAACCAGGGCGACCATCCCGCGTGGGTGGTAAGCAGGGCCGTTGCATAGGCGCCGAACCCCATGAACGTCGCCTGCCCAAAGGAGGTGATGCCCGCCATTCCCGTCAGCACGACGATGCCGATGCCGATAATCGCCGAAATGCCCGCATAATCGGCCAAGGTCAGCCAAAAGGACGGTATGGCCGGCAGCAAGGGCAGGCAAAGCCAGGCCAGCAGCAGAACGGCGCCGAGCCCGCGCCTCACTCCTCATCCTCCGCCACCGGGCTGCGCAGCGAGCGGAAAAGCAGGACGGGGAGGATGACGGTGAAGACGATCACCTCCTTGAAGGCGCTGGCCCAGAAGGTGGAGAAGCTTTCCACCACCCCCACGAGAATCGCCGCCAGCGCCGCCAGGGGATAGCTGACCATGCCGCCGACGATGGCGGCGACGAACCCCTTCAGGCCGATCAAGAAGCCGCTATCGTAATACATCGTGCTCAGGGGAACCACGAGGATGCCGCTGACGGCGCCAATCACCCCCGCCAGCCCGAAGGCGATCTGGCCCGAAAGCCCGGTGGCGATCCCAACCAGGCGCGCGCCCAGCCGGTTCACCGCCGTCGCATGCAGCGCCTTGCCAAACAGCGTGAAGCCGAAGAAACCGAACAGCGCCAGCATGATGGCGGCCGTGGTCGCCACCACCCATATCGCCTGCCCCTGAAGGGTGACCGGCCCCAGGGTGAACGTGGCATCGGAGAACGCGCTGGCGCCGAACCCCTCCGGGCCGAACAGCACGAGGCCGATCCCGGTCAGCGCCAGATGCACCCCCACCGCCGCGATCAGCAAGGTGAGGACCGACGCCTCAGCCAAGGGCTGGAAGGCGATCTGGTAGAGATAGGGTGCCATGGGGGCGACGATCAGCACCGTGAGCACCGCCTCACCCACCACACCCATATGGCGCCCGGCGAGCAGCAGCGTGACCGCGATGACCACCGCGGGCAGCAGCAGCGTTCCCGCCAACAGCCGGAGGACCTCGCCCCGGCCCGCATGGTGACGCATCGCCCACAGGCCCCCGATGCACGCCGCCAGGCCGAGCGCCGCCATCAGCCAGATACTGCCAGGGACCTTCCCAGCGTCCAGCGCCGCATAGGTCAGCCCGCCATAGGCCACGATCTCACCCTGCGGGATCAGGATGACGCGGGTGACGGAGAACACCAGCACCATTGAAAGCGCAAGCATGGCATAGACGGCACCGTTGACGATGCCGTCTTGCACGAGGATGAGGGCAATGTCCGCGTCCATGATCGCGGACGGCTAGGCGATCAGGGCAGGAGCTTCCAACCGCCGTCCTTGATCGTGACCATCACCCGGGCGCGCGTATCGAAACCGTTATGGTTGGTGGGGCTCATATCCATGACGCCCTGGGTGACCACCAACTCGTGCGCGCTCTCGAGCGCATCCCGCACGGCGGAGCGGAAGGCGGGCGTGCCGGGCTTGGTGCCGCCCTTGACGGCGATCGGCAGCGCATATTCCAGGAGCAGGCCGGCATCGCGGGAATGCGCCGCGAAGGTGGACACGCTGCCGGCGCCGTTTGCCGCTTCGTAGTCGTGGATGAAGGCGAGCCCGACCTTCTTGGTCGGCGCGCTATCCGGCAGTTGCGCTGCCACCAGCACCGGCCCGGCCGGCAGGATCGTGCCCTCCACGTCCTTGCCGCCGACGCGGATGAAATCCATGTTGGCCACGCCGTGCGTCTGGAAGTACTCGCCCTTGTATCCCCGCTCGTGCAGCGTCTTCTGCGGCAAGGCGGCGGGGGTGCCCGATCCGGCGATCAACACCGCATCCGGCTTGGTCGCCATCACCTTCAGCACCTGTCCGGTGACACTGGTGTCGGTCCGCGAAAACCGCTCGGTGTCCGTCAGCTTGATGGATTTCGCGGCCATGGCGCGCTGCGTCTGCTGCAGCCAGCCATCGCCATAGGCGTCGTTGAAGCCGATATAGGCGACGGACTTCACGCCGTGCGCGGTCATGTAATCCGCCACCGCATCGGCCATCAGGCTATCGTTCTGCGGCGTCTTGAACACCCAGTGCCGGGCTGCATCCATCGGCTCGATCAGCGCGGCGGAGGCGGCGAGCGAGATCATCGGGACCTTCTGCTCCCCCGCCACGTCCACCATCGCCAGCGAGCCCGGCGTCACCGACGTGCCGACGATCACATCGGCCCCGGCCTCGATCATCTTGCGCATGTTGGCGACGGCCTGGGTGGTGTCCCCCGCATCGTCGAGCACGGTATACTCGACGTCGTCGCCAGCGATCTTCTTGGGCAGCAAGGCCACGCTATTGCGCTCGGGAATGCCGAGTGAGGCAGCTGGCCCCGTCATCGAGAGGGTTACGCCCACATGGATGGTGTCGGCCTTGACCGCCGGGGCCGCCGCAATGGCCGCCACCAGGAAACCCGCCCCAAGATATCGAACCACTCTTCCCCCAGAGAGGCCTGACCAGCCTCTGCGCTATTTCATTGTAACCAGTGCTACGGCCCGCCCGGGAGAGTGTCAACGCAACGAACGAAGCAACCTGGACCTGGCGGCGCGGACAGACTATCCCGCCCCGGTTACGACGACGCCCTGACCCCGCCGGGGCTGTGGCCCAGGGGGTAAAGCCGACCGTGTCCGTCCAGACCTTCCTTGCCAGCGTTGTCGAACGCTGTGCGCGCCGTGCCGTGATCGTCGTGCTCGTGGGTGTGTTGTTGGGGGCGGCCGCCGTCGGGCTCGCCAGCCAGCGGCTTGGCATCACGACGGATACCGACGCGCTATTCGCCACCTCCCTGCCCTGGCGGCAGAACCAGATCGCGTTCGACCGGGACTTCCCCCAGTTCCGCAACATGATCGTCGCGGTCATCGACGCGCAAATCCCCGAAGAGGCGGACGCGACGGCCGCCGCACTGGCCAGCGCGTTGGCCGCGGATACGGCGCATTTCAGAACCGTGACGCGGCCGGATGCGTCGCCCTATTTCACCACCAATGGCCTGCTCTTCCTCTCGAAGGAGGAGTTGGGACCGCTGCTCGACCGCACGATCGACGCGCAGCCCTTCCTCGGCCAACTGGTGGCGGACCCCAGCGCCCGCGGCCTGTTCGCCGCCCTCTCCCTGATCGGCATGGGCGTGGAGCGCCAACAGGCGGATTTGGCCGGGTTCGCTGCCCCGCTGCGGGCGTTCCACGCCACGCTCGCCGCCGTCCTGGCCGGGTCCAACCAGCCGCTATCATGGCAGTCGCTGCTGGGGGGGTCGCTGGCGGACAAGGCCGGCCCCTACCGATTCGTCCTGACGCAACCCAAACTGGACTACAGCGCCTTGGAACCCGGCGGCGCCGCCACCGCCGCCCTGCGCGCCGCCGCTGCCAAGCTGGAATTCGTGGCATCCGGCCAGGCGCATGTCCGCGTCACCGGCAGCATCCCCTTGGCGGATGAGGAGTTTGCGACGGTGGCCCAGGGCGCCCTCGCCGGGCTGATCGGGAGCCTCGTGCTGATCACGCTCTGGTTGTTCCTGGCCGTGCGGACCTGGCGGCTGATCGTGCCTATCCTGATGACCCTGGTGCTGGGATTGCTGCTGACCACCGGGTTCGCCGCGCTGGCCGTGGGCACGCTGAACCTGGTCTCCATCGCGTTTGCGGTGCTGTTCGTCGGCATCGCTGTGGATTTCGCGATCCAGTTCAGCGTGCGATACCGCGAGATGCGGCTGCATTGGGCGGACGCGCACCAGGCGCTGGCCGAAACGGCCCGCCGTGCCGGTAGACAGGTGCTGATCGCCGCCGTGGCCACCGCGGCGGGCTTCCTGGCCTTCGTGCCCACCTCGTTCAGCGGCGTGGCCCAGCTGGGCCTGATCGCTGGCGTTGGAATGGTGTTTGCGTTCATCTGCACGCTGACCTTCCTGCCCGCCGCCCTCGCCCTGTTCCGGTCACGGCCTGAGGCTGGCGAGATCGGCTTTACCCGGCTGCGCCCGATGGACGCCGCCATCATGCGGCACCGCCGGGTCATCCTGGCGCTCTCCGCGTTGCTGGCCGTGGCGGGCGCCGTGGGCGTGCCGTTCCTGAAGTTCGACGCAGACCCGCTGCATACGAAAAACCCGAATACGGAGGCCATGATGACCCTGCGGGATCTCATGGCCAACCCGATCACCAGCCCCTACAGCATCGATGCGGTGGAACCGACGCTGACGCAGGCGGCCGAGACGGGCCAGCGTGCCAAAGCCCTGCCCCTGGTGGATGACGTGCTGACCCTGGCAAGCCTGGTGCCCGAGGACCAGCCGGCAAAGCTGGCGCTGATCGCCGACGCGGCGAATCTGCTGGGGCCGACCCTGGCAAGCCGCACCGCACCCGCGGCCGTCACGGTCGCGGATTTGCGCCTGGCGGCGAAAACTGCCGCCATGGGGCTGAGCCGCGCCACCGCCAAGCTGCCGCCGGATAGCCCGATCGTTCAAGTGGCCGCCGACCTGCGTGGTCTGGAGGCCGCACCGGACAGCGTGCTGCTGGCGGCCAACGGGGCGCTCACCCGCTTCCTACCCACCCAGCTTGATCAATTACGCGCGGCACTCGGCGTCCAACCGGTCACCCTACAATCCATCCCGGCCGCCATCGCCCGGGATTGGCTGCTGCCCGATGGGCGCGCGCGGATGCAGATCACGCCCAAGCCGGAAGCGAGCGGGGGCCCCGGGTTGGGGCGGTTCGTGGACCAGGTGAGCGCCGCGGTGCCGGGTGCTGGGGGATCGGCGGTGACGATCATCGCCAGTGCGCGGACCATCATCGCCGCCTTCCGCAACGCCGCCATCGCCGCCATCGTCATGATCGCCGTGATCCTGTTCGCCACGCTGCGGCGGCCGCTGGACGTGGCGCTGGTGCTGGCACCGCTGCTGCTGTCGGCGCTGCTGACGGTGGTGGTATGTATAGCGCTGCCCCTGCCGCTCAACTTCGCCAACATCATCTCTCTGCCGCTGCTGCTGGGCGTTGGCGTCTCGTTCAATATATACTTCGTGATGAACTGGCGCGCCGGCGAGCATTCCCGCCTCGCCTCCCCTACCGCCCGGGCGGTGATCTTCTCGGCCCTGACCACGGGGACGGCATTCGGCTCGCTGGCCTTGTCGCGGCATCCGGGGACGGCCAGCATGGGTGAATTGCTGCTCATCAGCCTTGGCTGCACGCTGCTATCGACCCTGATTTTCGTTCCGGCTATCTTGGCAACGCTGCGGCCACCCAGCACCCCGGGGTAGGGCCTGCGCATACACGCCGTGCGGCAGCGGCCAACGGGCGATTCCTCTGTGATCCGGGTTAAGTCTGTGAAATATGCTTGATTGCTTTCGCGCTTCAGCCAACATAGGGGCTGAGGGCATATCGCCCATTTTGAGGAAACACATAGGCCATGGCCTACATACCCGAGTCTCGGCCGTATGCTCCGGCCAGCGCCGCGAACGCCGCGGTGCTCGATGCCGGCCTACGCGCCTACATGCTCCGCGTCTACAACTGGATGACGTCCGGCCTGCTGCTGACCGGCATCGTCGCCTACGGCGTTGCGAACACCGAACTTATCAACCTCTTCTACCCGGTTGTGCAGACTCAATTCGGCTTGCACCGGACGCAGGGGCCACTGGCCATCGTGGCGATGCTGGCACCGCTGGCTTTCGTGCTGGTGTTGTCGTTCGGGGTGAACAAGCTGTCGCGAACGGCGGTTCAGGGCATTTTCTGGGCGTTCTGCGCCGCCATGGGCGCCAGCCTAACATCGATCTTCATTGCGTATAGCGGCGAGTCGATCGTGCGGACGTTCTTCATAACGGCCGGCACGTTCGGCGCGATGAGCCTGGTCGGCTACACGACCAAGCGTGATCTGTCCGCAATGGGCTCGTTCCTGATGATGGGCCTGTTCGGCATAATCCTCGCCAGCGTGGTGAACATGTTCATCGGCAGCAGCGGCCTGCAGTTCGTCATCAGCATCGTCGGCGTGCTCGTTTTCGTGGGCCTGACCGCGTACGACACGCAGCGCATCAAGCTGACCTATACGCAGTATGCCTATGCCGAAGGCCCCGACCAGGCTGGCAAGCGCAGCGTCTACGATGCGCTCAGCCTCTACCTCAACTTCATCAACCTGTTCATGCTCCTGCTGCAACTGACCGGCAACCGTAGCAGCAATAACTAACCAGCCGCTTCGGCTTGATCGAGGCCTCTGGACTGGCGTCCAGGGGCCTTTTTCATGCCTAGCGTCGTGTGAAGCCGGGCTCCGTCGGCGGGTCCGCCCAGTCCTCTTCGATTTGGCTGACTGCCGCCATGCGGGGGCCGCGGCGGCAGGACCGCAATAGCTCCTCCACGGCATCCGCCTCGCCATACACCAACGCCTCGACCGATCCGTCGATCCGGTTGCGTACCCAACCGTCAACCCCCAGAGCGCGGGCCTTTTCCACCATCCAGTCGCGGTAGCCTACCCCCTGCACGCGCCCGGCGATCACCACGATCTTGGCTCTCACCGCACGAGTTCCATGAAGCGGGCGGCATCGGCGAGGTCCTGGGCGATATGGCGCTGGCGCCGCTCCGCAGCGTCGTCGGTGCCCCATTGCTCGATCTGAAACAGCTCATCCACGCGGGACAAATCGTGCGCCTCCCCCGGGGTCAGTTCACCGCGCGACAAGGCAAGCCCGAGCACCAGGCTCCCCAGTACGGGGACGGCGATCCCCAATCCGCCCAGCACCCACCCACTTTCTGCCGCCACCGCCCGGCGGAGTGCCGTCAGCGCCGCTGGGTGCTGGCGGATGTGGATGATGCCGGTGGTCACGGTCAAGACCGCCCCGAGCGTCACCCGTGACCAGTCCAACCATGGCCGCCACGCGAGTTCCTGCCGCGCCACCAGCGCAGGTGGAGTGCTGGCGCGGTAGCATAGCAAATCCGTCTCCCCATAGGCGGCAATGGCGGCGGCCGTCGGCGCCGGGTCGGGCACGATGCGAAGCTGCGCGGTGCCCGCCAGCCGGGTGAGCGGCACGTCGGCATAGTCCATCTCGCCGGTGACCAACCCGGCCGCCTGCCATTCCGCCGCCACGGCCTCGGCCAAGGCGGGCTGCGGCACCAGGAGCGGGGGGCCATTGGGCAAGCGGAGCGGCTTGCCATCCAGTGTGACGCCCCACCCATCCTCCGACTGCACAGCCCGTGCCTGCGTCCAGACACGCTTCATCGCAGCAGGCTCCGCAGCAGATCGGCGGGCTTGGCGGGTTTGGCGGCAACGGTTTCGGCCGGCAACGGGCCAGGCCGGCCATCACGGGCCGCCGTCAGTTCGGCGGTGCAGCTCTCCGCCGGGCCAGCGAGACCCCCGATCACCACGCCGACCCGGCCGGTTCCGCCGGATGGATCGAGCGCCACGACGGGCCGGCGCATCGAACCCTCCACCCGAACCGGGGCGGAGACGCCAGCGCCCCCCAGCCGCAGCAACGGGCGCAGATGCAGCGCCAGCGTTTCATCACGCAAATTCAGCGTGCCGCCACCCTCCACGAGCAGGCGGGCGCTATCCAGCTTCAAAACGGGCAAGGTGACCTGCCCCGATAGCGCATCCGCCCGCAGCGCCAGGCAGCGGACATGACTACGGCCATTCGGGTCCAGCTTCGCGCCCGCCGAGCGCATCACATCACCCAACACGGCTGAAAGGGCTGCGTTGGACACATTCCCATCCACCATCGCGATCCCAACATGGCCATCCAGACTGGCTGCCAAGGCGTGGGGTGTCGTGCCCGAGGCATGCAGCGCCACGTCGAGTTCCACCGTCGCATCGGACCCGCCCGGCAGGCCGAGCCCGCGGAGCAACGGGTCCAGCGCAAACCCACCGGAGCGGAGATTCAGAATCACCGGCGGCGTGGGCACGCGAGAGTCCACGCTGGTGGAGAAGTCCACCCGGCCCTCCGGCGCCTGGGCGGACGCCGGGTCGATCCGCAACACGCCATCCTGCAACACGACATGCCCGGCCACGTTCCGGTAGTCGGCCCCGCCCGCGCGCAGAGCACCGATGGAAAGCTGAAGGTCCGCATCCGCCAACTGCAGAATGCCCCAGGGTATTGGCACATCCGAGAAGATGCGGGGTGGCGCCGGTGTTGTGGGGAGAGGAACCGAGGCTGGCAGGGCGGGGCCCGGTATTGATGGGGCTGCGCGGACCGCCTGCCCCCCCCGCAGCGCACGAAGCGCGTCCAGGTCTAAACGGGTGGAGACCAGCGTTCCCCGCACCGCCATGCGCGGCGTGGCCGTGACCGCAACGTCACCGGCCAGGTCCCCGAGCGCGGATGACAGGTGCAAGCCGCGCAGCCCCGCGCCCGACCCTGCTGGAACCAACCCGCTCGCGACCTGCCAGGGCGCCCCGGCAAGGGCGCCCTCCGCCTCCAACCGGGCGGGCTGGCCTGCGGGCCAGCTTAGCGACAGGTGGCCGAGCGTCGCGCCCGGCAGAAACCGTCCCAAATCCGCCGCGCCAAGCTGGACCGACACATCCTGCGGCAGCCCCCCTGACTCCGGCAGCGTGGCAGCGAAATGGATGTCGCGCATGGGCGGCCACGCGGGGTGCTGCAGCAGCGCACCCAAGCGGGCCAGATCGGGCACGCTCGCCTCGACCCGGCCAGACAGGCGGCGCGCCACGGGATCGGCAGTCCCATCCAGCGCCACGGACGCCTCGCCCAGGGTCGCCGTCAGCTTGACTGGCCATGCTCCGGGGACGGCGCCGGTGAGTTGCGGCAGCGTGCCGAGAGTCGCGTCCACTTTCACGGGCGTGCCGTCCGAAACGGCGTCAGCCACCAAGTGAACCGGGCCGTCGCCGGCCTGCATCGACGCACGGGATACGTCGGCGGTGATGGTCCGCCCGGTCACGCCATCATGCCAGGTCACCCGGCCTGCCTCGATGTCCATTCTATCCAAGGCCGTCACGGTCTTCGGCCGGGGTGTGGATGGGGTGGCAGGGCCGGGCGAGACCACCGCCGGACGGTCGAACTGCCAATTGCCTCGGCCGGCGGCATCCGTCTCGATGAGGATATCCGGCCGGACCAATGTCAGCCGTGTGACTTCCACCCGCCGGGCGAGCAGCGGCCAAAGCTCGAGCTGCGCCTCGATCCGGCCGGCCGTGGCCATGGTTGGCTGGCTGCCGCCAGGCATGTTGGCGAAGGAAACGTCCTCCGCCTCCAATGTCGGCATAAAGGACCAGCCCAGATGGATCGGCCCAGCCAAAGTTAGCTCCCGCCCGGTGGCCCGCCGAACCGCCTCGGCGATGCGGGTCTTCTGGCCATTCGGGTCGAAGGACATCGCCAGCGCGGCGGCAGCAACCACCAGCACGGCCGGAACAGCCACGAGTGCGATCACCCAGCGTTTCGTCATAGCCACCCCTGGACTGCCGGCCCCTTATCTAGGGACGTGCAATAGCCGCGTCACTGCCGGGGCCGGCGGGGCATTGAAACCCAGTGTGTGGAAGGTGTCACGCATATGCGGCGGCAGGTCGGCGGCGACTTCGATCGTTCCGCCCGCCGGATGCGGCAGCACGAGCGAACGCGCGTGCAGATGCAGCCGGTCCGCCAACCCCTCCACATAGCTGCCGCCCGAGCCATTATCCCGCGGCTGGGCGTATTTGTCGTCGCCGACGATGGGCGTGCCGAGGCTGACGCAGTGCACGCGCAATTGGTGCGTACGCCCTGTCAGCGGCTGCAATTCCAGCCAGGCCAGCTTGCGCCCGGCGGCGTCCAGCATGCGGTAGTTGGTGTAGGCGCGCTGGCCTTCCTTATCCTTGCGGTCGGTTGGGATCGTGCGGTCGCCGAACGTGCCGGAAATGCGCTTCAGCGGCTGGTCGATCTGGCCTTCCTCCGGGTCTGGATGGCCGACGACCACCGCCCAATAGGTCTTCTCCGCCTCCCGCGTGCGAAACGAGGCGGCCAGCTTCGCCGCCACACCTGGCGTGCGCGCCAGCACGATGACCCCCGAGGTGTCACGGTCCAGCCGGTGCACCAGGCGGGGGCGATGGCCGCCATCCCGCAGCGCATCCAGCATGCCATCGAGGTGGCGGGTAATGCCGGGTCCGCCCTGGGTGGCGAGCCCGGAGGGCTTGTTGAGCACGATCAGATGCTCGTCGCGATGAAGCACCATCCGCTCCATCTCCTTCACATCCGCCACGGACACGCTGGGGGGGCGAGCATCCGGTTCGGCGGGCATGCCGGGGGGAACCCGCACGGCCTGGCCGGCCGCCAGACGCAGGGATGCTTCGACGCGATGGCCATCGACGCGGATTTGCCCGGTGCGGCAAAGCTTTTGCAGCGCCCCCTGGGTGAGCGCCGGGTAGTGGCGGCGGAAGAAACGGTCCAGGCGGATATCGGCCTCGTCATCCGTTACGGTTTGGATGGAGACGCTCATTCCGGCCTCTCTGCACGTTGCCGCCGCAGCGCTGCCCAATGCGTCATCCGCCGGCCCAGCTCCCGCTCGAAGCCGCGGTCCACCGGGTGGTAGAACGACTGCCGCTCCATACCCGGCGGGAAGTAATCCTGGCCGGAGAACGAATCTTCCGCATCGTGGTCGTAATTGTACCCCGCACCATAGCCAAGCTCCTTCATGAGCTTGGTCGGGGCATTCAGGAGGTGGCTCGGCGGGGCCAGGCTGCCGGTTTCCCGCGCTGCCCGCATGGCCTGGCCGATGCCGGCATAGAGTGCGTTCGATTTCGGCGCGGACCCTAGATAGACCACGGCCTGGGCGATGGCCAACTCACCCTCCGGGCTGCCCAGGCGCTCGTACGTCTCCCAAGCGGTCAGGGCCTGTACCAGCGCCTGCGGGTCCGCCAACCCCACGTCCTCCGACGCAAACCGCACCAGGCGGCGCGCGATGTAGCGTGGGTCCTCACCCCCGGTCAGCATGCGCGCATACCAATACAGCGCGGCATCCGGGTCCGACCCCCGCAACGATTTATGCAGGGCGGAGATGAGGTTGTAATGCTCCTCCCGGTCCTTGTCGTACAGCGCAGCCCGCTTCGCCAGCAGTTCCGACAGGGTGCCAGGGTCCAGCGGTGGCGTGTCCACAGGCAGGGCGTGCAACTGCTCCGCCATATTGAGCAAATACCGGCCATCGCCGTCGGCCATCGCCCGCAAAATGTTGCGCGCCTCGAGCGTCAGCGGCAACGCCTGGCCGGCCTCGGCGCGGGCGAGCAACTGGTCCAACGCGGCGTCGTCCAAGCGGCGCAGCACCAATACCTGGCAGCGCGAGAGCAACGCGCCGTTCAGGGCGAAGGAGGGGTTTTCCGTCGTGGCGCCCACGAGGACGACGGTGCCATCCTCAACCACGGGCAGGAAGCCATCCTGCTGCGCGCGGTTGAACCGGTGGATCTCGTCGACGAAGAGCAGGGTCGATTGCCCGGCGCCACGGCGGCGCTTCGCCTCCTCGAACACCCGCTTCAAATCCGCCACGCCGGAGAACACCGCCGAAAGCTGAACGAAATGCAGGCCCGACGCGGCGGCTAACAGCCGTGCAATCGTGGTCTTCCCGACGCCGGGCGGTCCCCAGAAGATGAGCGAGGCCAAGGACTGGCGCGCCAACATGCGAGTGATGGTGCCTTCGGGGCCGAGGAGGTGATCCTGGCCCACCACGTCCGACAAGGTCTGCGGGCGCAACCGGTCCGCCAGCGGCCCCGTCGCGACAGCCGCGCCGGCTTCAGCCTCGTCAGCCGCGAACAAATCCGACGCCGCCCGGCGCGCCATCACGAGACAGCCGCGCTACAGGCCGGCCCACGCTGCACCGTGCTCGCGGCATGCCCCGCTTCATCCTCCAACGAAAACAGCACGTCGCCCAAGGTGAGCGCCGCCAGGCTCGCGCCGTCGTACCCCTCGAGCGTGCCGCCATTGTCGATCGGATGCGGCGTCAGGCTGCCATCTGCCTCCCGCTTGATTAACCTGCCGCATAGGGTGAAGCCCAACTTGTCGTGCAACGGGACGGTCGCGACAAAACTGTCTTCGGGGTGCGCGGTATCAACGTGCAGGGTACCGGCAAGCACGCCCGCGAAGTAGACGGCGATGGTTTCGTCCTGTTGGCCGGCCCCGAGGTGGTCGACGACCGTCACAGTGGTGCGCCGCAGACTGGGCACCGCGGCATCCTGCGCGCGAACGCCCCCGGCCAGGAAAAACCCGGCCGCGGCGACGAGCGCTGCGCGGCCGGTCCGCCTCATCGTATCAGGCTGCCTGTTCCACCGCGGCGTCCTGGCGGGGGCCGCTATCCTGCCCCTTGGCCGCCGGGTCACGCTCAACCAGCTCGATGACCGCCATGTCGGCCGCATCGCCGTAGCGCATCCCAGCCCTTAGCACGCGGGTATATCCGCCGGCCCGAGACTTGTAGCGCACTGCCAGCGCATCAAACAGCTTGGCAACGATCTTCTCGTCCCGCAGCTGGGCATAGGCCTGGCGCCTGGCATGCAGGCCACCACGCTTGCCGAGCGTGATCAGCTTCTCCGCCACCGGCCGTAGCTCCTTGGCCTTCGGCAGGGTGGTGGTGATCTGCTCGTGCTTCAGCAACGCGACGGCCATGTTGCGGAACATGGCAAATCGGTGGCTGGTCGTGACGCTGAGCTTGCGGCCGCTCACACCATGACGCATCTACTTAATTCCTTAGAACGGTTCGTCTAGCCGCTTGGCTAGGTCTTCGATGTTCTCGGGCGGCCAGCCCGGAACGGTGATGCCGAGGGTGAGGCCCATATTTGTCAGGACCTCCTTGATCTCGTTCAGTGACTTGCGGCCGAAGTTCGGGGTGCGCAGCATCTCCTGCTCCGACTTCTGCACCAAGTCGCCGATATAGACGATGTTGTCGTTCTTCAGGCAGTTCGCCGAACGAACCGACAGCTCCAACTCGTCCACCTTGCGCAGCAGGTTGCGGTTGAACGGTAGGTCGTCGTGGTGCTCTTCCGCCCGCAACTGCTGCGGTTCGTCGAAGTTGATGAACAACTGCAACTGGTCCTGCAGGATGCGCGCCGCCAAAGCCACGGCATCCTCCGGCGACACTGCGCCGTTGGTCTCCACCGAGAGCAACAGCTTGTCGTAGTTGGTGAGGTTGCCAACCCGCGTCGGCTCTACCCGGTAGGACACGCGGCGCACCGGGGAGTAGATGCTATCCACGGGAATAAGCCCGATCGGCGCGTCTTCCGGGCGGTTGCTGCTGGCGGGCTCGTAGCCCTTGCCCATGGCAACCGTGAACTCCATGCCCAGCTTCACGCCATCATCGAGCGTGCAGAGCACCAATTCCGGGTTCATGATGTCGATATCGTGCCCAGCCTGAATTTGGCCGGCCTTTACCTCGCCTGGGCCAGTGGCCGTCAGCACCATGCGCTTCGGGCCGTCGCCATGCATCCGCAGCGCCAATTGCTTGACGTTGAGAACGATGTCGGTCACGTCTTCGCGAACGCCGGCAATGCTGCTGAACTCGTGCAGCACGCCGTCGATCTGGACCGCCGTGACGGCAGCCCCTTGCAAGGACGACAACAGAATGCGGCGTATCGCATTCCCCAAGGTCATCCCGAACCCGCGCTCCAGCGGTTCCGCGACCACGAGGGCGGTGCGGGAGGGATCGGATCCTGGCTCGAACTCCAGCTTTTCCGGCTTGATCAGCGACTGCCAATTGCGCTGCATGACCAATGTATCGTTTCTCATGGCGATTCGGGCCCCGCATCACAGATGCGAAGCCCGCCTTTCATCGAATACGGTCCGGGATCAGACGCGGCGGCGCTTGCGCGGGCGGCACCCGTTATGCGGGATCGGCGTCAGGTCACGGATCTGGGTGATGGAAAAACCGACGGCCTGTAGCGCGCGCAAGGCACTCTCACGACCAGAACCAGGGCCATTCACCTCGATCTCCAGCGTCTCCATCCCATGCTCGCGGGCCTTGCGGCCGGCGTCTTCCGCCGCGACCTGGGCCGCATAGGGGGTCGACTTACGGCTTCCCTTGAAGCCGCCCATGCCGGCGGATGACCAGGCAATCGTATTGCCCTGCGCGTCGGTGATGGTGACCATGGTGTTGTTGAACGTCGCGTTCACGTGCGCCACGCCGGAGATGATATTCTTGCGCTCCTTGCGACGGGGACGCGCGGGGGCTTTCGCCATGAGGTGATCCTGCCTTCGTACGAGTGTTCGGCGCGATGCCGAAAGCTTTACTTGGTGACTTTCTTCTTCCCGGCGATCGCCACGGCCTTGCCCTTGCGGGTGCGGGCGTTCGTGTGGGTACGCTGTCCACGCACCGGCAAGCCGCGGCGATGGCGCAGTCCCCGATAGCAGCCGAGATCCATCAGCCGCTTGATGTTCATCGCCACTTCGCGCCGCAAATCGCCTTCGACGCGGAATTCGCGGTCGATCAACTCGCGGATGCGAAGCACCTCCTCATCCGACAATTGGTTCACCCGGCGGTCGTCTGGGATGCCCAGCTTCTCGCATATGCCGGCCGCCTTGGTCGGGCCGATACCATAAATATACCGAAGGCTGATCGTCACCCGCTTGTTCGTCGGGATGTTCACACCGGCAATACGCGCCACGCTCGTCTCCTGCTCGAACCCGGCATGTGCACGATCGCAGCGCGCCGCCGGGCTGGGTGGTCAGATGGCCTGCTCGCGTCAGCGCTGGGCCACCGATAATACTATGCGGGCGCCAACGTTGCCGTTGCGCCGAAGTGGGTGCTTATAAGGCGGCCGGAGACAGAGTCAACGAACTTCAGTCACATCTAGGTGAACATGATCGCTGGGCAACGTGTTCAACACGGTCTCGATCGCCTGGGAAACCTCATCCATCGACGCCATGCCGTCAAGCGTGTGCAATCGGCCGGCCGCCTGATAATGCGGCAGGATCGGTTTGGTTTGCCGGTTATAAACGTCCAGACGCTCCCGCACCGTCTCGCGCTTGTCGTCGGGGCGACGGATGAACTCCGTCGAACCGCATACGTCGCAAACACCCGCCTTGGCGGTTGGATGGAATGTATCGTGATAGCTGGTGCCGCATTTCGCGCAGGAGAACCGTCCGGCGATCCGCTCCGTCAGCGCCGCATCGTCGACCCGCAGCTCGATCACCGCATCTAGCTCGAGATGCAGTTCCGCCAGCATCTGGTCGAGCGCTTCGGCCTGCACGACCGTGCGGGGGAAGCCATCCAGGATGAAGCCGTTGGCGCAATCCGGCTGGCGCACCCGGTTGGCCAGCATCGCGATGAGGATATCGTCCGATACCAGGCCGCCAGACGCCATCACCGCTGCGGCCCGCTTGCCGATCTCACTGCCGGCCGCCACCTCGCTGCGGAGCATGTCGCCGGTCGAGATTTGCGCGATTCCATGCGCCTGCTGCAGCCGCTTCGCCTGCGTCCCCTTACCCGCCCCGGGCGGTCCCAGCAGGATCAGCTTCACCGCGCGCGCCCTTTCACCCGGGACTTGCGGATCAACCCTTCATACTGATGGGCTAACAAATGAGATTGGACTTGCGTCACCGTGTCCATGGTCACCGAGACGATGATCATCAGGCTGGTGCCGCCGAAGTAAAACGGCACGTTGTAATTCGCGATCAAGATTTCCGGCAGCAGGCAGACGACGCAAAGATAGAGCGCTCCAATCGTGGTCAGCCGGGTCAGAATGCGGTCGAAATAATCGGCCGTGTTGTTGCCTGGCCGGATGCCGGGAATGAAGCCGCCGTATTTCTTCAGGTTTTCCGCCGTCTCCTGCGGGTTGAAGACCACGGCGGTATAGAAATACGAGAAGAAAATGATCATCGCCGCATAGAGCGCCAGGTAGAGCGGCTGCCCATGCGCAAGTTGGGACGCCAACCATCCCAGGATCGAGTTGGGATTGCTCTGACCGAATCCGGCTATCGTCGCGGGAATCAGGAGGATGGAGGAGGCGAAGATCGGCGGAATGACCCCGGCCGTATTGACCTTCAGCGGCATATGCGTGGAGTCGCCGCCGAACATCCGCTGCCCGACCTGGCGTTTCGGGTACTGCACCACGATACGCCGCTGTGCCCGCTCCATAAACACGATGAACGCAATCACGGCGACCGCCACCACCGCGAAGGCGAGGATGAACACCGGGGATAGCGCGCCGGTGCGTCCCAAATCGAGCAAAGTTACCAGCGCATGTGGCAAATTGGCGACAATGCCGGCGAAGATGATCAAGCTGGTGCCGTTGCCGACGCCCCGCGCGGTGATTTGCTCGCCAAGCCACATCAGGAACATCGTGCCGCCGGTGAGCGTGACCACGCAGGACAGCCGGAAGAACCAGCCCGGGTCGAGCACCGCCCCAAGCCCAGCGCGGTCATGGAACGCCTCCAGCCCGACGGCGATCCCGTACGACTGGAACACGGCGATCAGCACGGTCAGATAACGCGTATATTGATTGAGCTTCTTCCGCCCGCTCTCACCCTCTTTTTTCAGGGTCTCAAGCGAGGGGATCGCTGCCGACATCAGCTGGATGATGATGGAGGCGCTGATATACGGCATGATGGTCAGCGCGAAGACGGTCATGCGGCTGAGATTGCCGCCGCTGAACATGTCGAACATGCCCAGCACGCCGCCGCTCTGCTCCGACATCGCGTGGCTCATCACCGTCGCGTCGATGCCTGGAACGGGGACATAGCTGCCCACCCGATACACGACGAGCGCGCCAAGCGTGAACCAAATCCGGCTTTTAAGCTCGGTGGCCTTGCTGAAGGCGCCGAGGTTCATGCTGCCAGCCATCTGCTCGGCGGCCGAAGCCATAAATCTGTCTCCCCCCTTGTGCCCGCGGCCTAGAGTGTGCCGCGTGGAGTGTTCTACACGCAAGCTTTAGGGCCACGCCCCCGTGCCCACCAAAACTTGGCTGATCCCTGTTAGATGGCCACGAACGGGGAGACGGGGAAGAGCCCGAGTTAAGCCGAGGCAGGCTCCGCCGCCGCGACCGTGGTCGTCACCGAGCCACCCGCCGCCTCAACCGCTGCCTTGGCCGAGGCCGAGGCGCCCGACACGGTCACGGTGACGGCATGGCCGATCACGCCGCGGCCCAGCAGACGCACGCCGGCAACCTTCGCCAGCCGTACCAGTCCCGCCTTCTCGAGCGCCGCCTCGTCGATGGCGCCAACCTGCAGCTTGCCCGCGTCAATCGCCTTGGTGATCGAGCCGAGATTCACCGGAGCATAGGCCGTGCGGAAGATGTTCTTGAAGCCACGCTTCGGCAGCCGCCGGTAGATCGGGAGCTGGCCGCCCTCGAAGCCGTTCAACGCCACGCCCTCACGCGCCTTCTGGCCCTTGACGCCCTTGCCGGACGTCTTGCCCTTGCCGGAGCCGATACCACGGCCCAGGCGCTTGAACTTCAGCCGCGACCCGGGATTGTCCCGCAGTTCATTCAGCTTCACGACAGCTCCTCCACCCGCACCAGGTGATGCACCTTGCGGATCATGCCACGCACCGCCGGGGTGTCTTCCAGCGTGCTGACCTTGCGCATCTTGTTCAGGCCCAACCCGATCAACGTCTCGATCTGGCCCGGCTTACGGCCCAGCCCGGAGGCGGTCTGCACCACCCGGACCTGCTTCTTCACCTCAGTCTCAGACATCTGCTGCGACCTCCGCCTCTGGCGCATCGCGCTTGCCGAGGATGTCGCTGACCTTCTTGCCGCGCCGGCTGGCGACCGATCGCGGGCTGGCGCAGCGGGCAAGCCCGGCGAACGTCGCCTTCACCATGTTATGCGGGTTGCGGCTGCCCAGCGACTTGGCGACGACGTCGCCAATGCCCAGGGCCTCGAACACCGCGCGCATCGGGCCACCCGCGATGATGCCGGTGCCCGCCTCGGCCGCGCGCAACACCACCATGCCGGCACCGTATTCGCCGTGCACGTCGTGGTGCAGGGTGCGGCCCTCCTTCATGGGGACGCGGATCATGGTGCGCTTCGCCCGGTCGGTCGCCTTGCGGATCGCCTCCGGAACCTCACGCGCCTTGCCTGCGCCATAGCCAACGCGTCCCTTCTGGTCGCCCACCACCACCAGGGCGGCAAAAGCGAACCGCCGGCCACCCTTCACCACCTTGGCGACGCGGTTGATGGTGACCAGCTTGTCGATCAGGTCGTCGCCGCCATCGCGATCACGCTCGCGACCGCCGCGGTTGCCGTCCCGGGATTCCCGTGCCATTGCCCTTAGCCCCTCAGAACGCCAACCCGCCTTCGCGGGCGGCATCGGCCAGCGCTTTCACGCGGCCGTGATACAGATACATGCCGCGGTCGAACACCACGGCCGTTACGCCCGCCGCAACCGCCCGCTCGGCAACCAGCTTGCCAACCGCGGCCGCGGCCGCCTTGTCGGCACCGGTCTTGAGGTCGGCGCGCAGCCCCGGGTCCAAGCTACCAGCCGCCGCCAGGGTGCGGCCCTGCGCATCGTCGATGATCTGGGCGTAGATGTGTTTGCCCGAGCGGAACACCGAAAGGCGCGGACGCCCAGCTGATTTCTGCTTGAGCTGGTAGCGCAGCCGCTGGCGACGACGCTCCCGCAGATCGCGTGGCGCGCTCATTTCTTCTTGCCTTCCTTCCGGCGGATCGTCTCGGTGTCGTAGCGCACGCCCTTGCCCTTATAGGGCTCTGGCGGGCGATACGCGCGGATTTCAGCAGCGACCTGGCCGACCAGGCGCTTGTCGACGCCCTCAACCGTGATGGCAGTCGGCCGCGGCGTCGTGATCTTGATACCCGGCGGGACCGGATACACCACGTCATGGCTGAACCCCAAATTGATCACCAGGTTCGGCCCGGTGACCGCGGCGCGGAAGCCCGTGCCCTGGATCTCCATCGTCTTGGCGTACCCCGTGGACACGCCCTTGACCATGTTGGCGACCAACGCGCGTGTGGTGCCCCACATCATGCGCGCGGCGCTGCCACCGCCATTCGGCGCGACGGAGAACTTGCCGTCCTCAACCTTCGCGGTGACGTTATCCTTCAGGTCCAGCGTCAATTCGCCAAGCTTGCCCTTGGCCGTGAGCGTCTTGCCGACGATCGCCAACTGGACACCGGCCGGAAGCTCGACCGGATATTTGCCTACCCGTGACATACCAGCCTCCTTAGAACACGCGGCATAGGACTTCGCCGCCAACATTGGCAGCGCGCGCCTCCGCATCGCTCAGCACGCCCCGGGGCGTGGAAAGGATGGAGACGCCAAGGCCTGCATACACGCGCGGCAGCTCCTTGATCTTGGAGTAGACCCGGCGGCCCGGCTTGGACACGCGGGTGATCTCCTTGATGACGGGCTCGCCCTCATTGTATTTCAGCTCGATCCGCAACTGCCCGACACCTGGGCGCAACTCCTCGGCGGAAAAGCCACGGATGAAGCCCTCTCGCTTCAGTGCGTCGAGCACATTGGCCCGCAGCTTCGATGCAGGTGCCACGCAGCCCGCGTGCCGGGCGCGCTGGGCGTTGCGGATACGGGTGAGCATGTCACCCAAAGGGTCCGACATTGACATCGCCGCGCTCCCCTACCAGCTCGCCTTGACCATGCCGGGGATTTGCCCGGCACTGGCGAGGTCTCGCAACGCGATACGGCACAGCTTGAACTTGCGGTAATTCGCCCGCGCCCGGCCGGTCAGCGCGCAACGCAGCCGCACGCGCACCTTCGCGCCATTGCGCGGCAATTGCGCTAGCTTCATCGACGCATCGAACCGCTCCTCCACCGGAGCCTCGCGATCCATCAGCACCGATTTCAGCGCGGCACGCTTGGTCTTGTCGCGCGCGGCCATGCGTTCACGCTTGGCATTGCGATTGACCTGGGAGACTTTCGCCATCGTCCACTCACTCCTTGGAACCTGCCGGACTTTGGGCTGATGCCGTGGTCCAGCGGTTTTCCTAAAACTCTGTTGAGGCCTACGGCCCGTTAGGCTGCCTTGGCCTGCGCGCCGGTCTCACCAGCGAACGGCACGTCGAACACCTTCAGCAGGGCCTTCGCCTCCGCATCGGTCTTCGCCGTCGTCACGAAGATGATATCCATGCCGCGGACGGCATCGATTTTGTCGTAGGCAATTTCCGGGAAAATAATCTGTTCCTTCAGACCCATGGCGAAATTCCCATTGCCGTCGAAGCCCTTATTTCCCGGGATACCGCGGAAGTCGCGCACGCGCGGCAGAGCGATCGTCACCAGACGGTCCAGGAACTCATACATCCGCTTCTTGCGCAGCGTCACCTTACAGCCGATCGCCAAGCCGGCGCGTATCTTGAAGCCGGCAATCGCCTTCTTTGCGATCGTTTTCACCGGCTTCTGGCCGCTGATCAGCATCATCTCGGCAACGGCGGCATCCAGCTTCTTCTGGTCGCCAGCCGCCTCGCCAACGCCCATGTTGATGACGATCTTTTCCAGACGCGGCACCTGCATGGGGTTCTTGTAGCCAAACTGCTCTTGCAGCATGGGCCGCCCGGTCTCGAGGTAGCGGCGCTGCATGCGCGCCATGGAATCATTGTCGCTCATATCAGCTCTCGATCACTTCGCCGGTCGCCTTGGCGACGCGGACTTTCTGGCCACCATCCAGGAGCCGAAATCCAACCTTGGTCGGTTTTTCGCTCTTCGGATCGATCAGCATCAGGTTGGACAAGTGGATCGGGCCTTCCTTCTCGATGATGCCGCTCGGCGCGCCCATGCCTGTGGGCTTGGTGTGGCGCTTGACGATCCTTACGCCACGAACCAACGCGCGATCATCCTTCGGCATCACCTGCAGCACCTCACCCCGACGGCCCTTATCGGCCCCCGTGATCACGACGACCTGGTCGCCCTTCTTGATCCGTGCGGCCATGATCAGAGAACCTCCGGCGCCAGGGAGATGATCTTCATGAACTTGCGCCCACGCAATTCACGCACCACCGGGCCAAAGATACGCGTGCCGATCGGCTCCTGCGCCTTATTGATCAACACCGCCGCATTCCGGTCGAAGCGAATGGCGCTGCCGTCGTTGCGCCGCACGGGGAACGACGTCCGCACGATCACGGCCTGGTGCACGTCGCCCTTCTTCACCTTGCCGCGGGGAATGGCTTCCTTGATGGACACGACGATGACGTCGCCCACCGAGGCCGTCTTCCGCTTGGAACCGCCGAGCACCTTGATGCACTGCACCCGGCGCGCGCCGGAATTATCCGCAACGTCGAGGTTGGATTCGACCTGGATCATCTATCCGCTCCTAGACCTGCACGGGCGCATCGTGATGCGCCTCGGCCACAGCCGCGACATCGGCCGGCACGTCGCCAACGATCTCGCCGTTGCGTTCCAGCAGCATCCACGTCTTGCGCTTGCTGATCGGGGGGCACTCGATGATGCGCACGGTATCGCCCTCGACGCACTGATTCGTCGCATCATGGGCGGCGTACTTCTTCGAGCGCCGGATGAACTTCTTGTAAAGCGGGTGCATCACGCGACGGCTGACCAGGACCGTAATGGTCTTGTCCATCTTGTCGCTGGTTACCCGCCCGGTTAGGACGCGCCTTGGCATCGCCCGCCTCCTTTACTTCACAGCGGCGGAGCGTTTCTGCTCGGCCATGATTGTCTTCACGCGCGCGATGTCGCGGCGCACCTTCTTCACCTGGCCGATGCCCTCATTCTGCCCCGTGGCCCGCTGGAAGCGCAGGTTGAACTGCTCCTTCCGCAGGTCGAGCAGCATCGTGCCCAACTCATCCGGCGTCTTGACGCGGATATCGGCTGCCTTGGCCATGCTCAGCCCTCCCCAAGCCGGGTGATGAACTTGGTCTTGATCGGCAACTTGGCCGCACCCAAAGCCAGCGACGCCCGCGCAAGATCGTTGGACACGCCATCGATCTCGAACATGATCCGTCCCGGCTTCACCCGGCAGACCCAGAATTCCGGGCTACCCTTGCCGGAGCCCATGCGGACTTCGGCCGGCTTCTGCGACACGGGGACATCCGGGAAAATCCGGATCCAAACGCGGCCGGCGCGCTTCATCGACCGGGTGATCGCACGCCGCGCAGCCTCGATCTGGCGCGCCGTAATCCGCTCAGGCTCCATCGCCTTCAGTCCGAAGGCACCGAAATTGAGCGCCGTGCCGCCTTTGGCGAGGCCATGGATGCGGCCCTTATGGGCTTTGCGGAACTTGGTCCGCTTAGGGGAAAGCATGCTCGTCCGTCCTTAACGTATCAGCGCTGCGGCGCTTGCTCGGCCGCGCGGCGATCCTGCGCCGAGGGGTCGTGTGCCAGAATCTCGCCCTTGAAGATCCACACCTTCACGCCGCACGTGCCATAGGTCGTCTTCGCCGTCGCCGTACCGAAGTCGATGTCGGCACGCAGCGTGTGCAACGGCACCCGGCCTTCACGATACCACTCCGTCCGGGCAATCTCCGCGCCGCCCAACCGGCCGCCGCAGTTGATCCGGATGCCCTGGGCACCCAGCCGCATCGCCGACTGCACCGCACGCTTCATGGCGCGACGGAACGCGACGCGGCGCTCCAGCTGCTGAGCGATATTCTCGGCCACCAGCACCGCGTCGATCTCCGGCTTACGGATTTCGACCAGGTTCAGGTTGACCTCAACCTTGGTCATCTTCTGCAGCTCCTTGCGGAGCGTCTCGATGTCCTGGCCCTTCTTGCCGATGACGACGCCGGGGCGCGCGGCATAGATCGTCACGCGCGGCTTCTTCGCCGGGCGCTCGATCACGACCCGGGACACGCCCGCGCCGGAGAGACGCTTGCGAAGATGCGCCCGCAGCTTCAGGTCGTCATGCAGCAGCCGGGCATAGTCGGCGCCGGCATACCAGCGGCTATCCCACGTGCGGTTGACGCCGAGCCGCAACCCGATCGGATTGACCTTGTGACCCATTACGCGGCTTCCTTCTCGGCTGCAGGGGTCTGACGCTCCGCCACCACGATCTTCAAATGCGCGAACCACTTCTCGATGCGCGACGAGCGGCCACGGCCACGGGCCATGAAGCGCTTCATCACCATCGACTTGCCGACCTCGGCCCGGGTGACGATCAGCTGATCGACGTCGAGCTGATGGTTGTTCTCCGCGTTGGCAATGGCACTCTCGAGCGTCTTCTTCACCTGCTGGGCAATGCGGCGCTTGCTGAAGGTCAGCGTGGCCACGGCCTGCCCGGCCGGCAAATTGCGGATCATGCCCGCAACCAGGTTCAACTTGCGCGGGCTGACGCGGATGTTGCTCAGGATCGCCTGGGCCTCCGTCTCGGCCAGAGCACGCGGATGCTTGGGCTTGCTCATCCCCGCTTCGCCTTCTTGTCCGACGAGTGGCTGCTGAAGGTGCGCGTCGGCGAAAATTCGCCGAATTTGTGGCCCACCATGTTCTCGTTCACCTGCACGGGCAGGAATTTGTGCCCGTTATAAACCCCGAACACGAGACCGACGAATTGCGGCAGGATCGTCGAGCGGCGCGACCAGATCTTGATGATCTCGTTGCGGCCCGACGCGCGTGACGCCTCGGCCTTGCCCAGGAGGTACCCGTCGACGAACGGGCCTTTCCAGACGGAGCGTGCCATATCAGTGCTTCCCCTTCGGACGGCGCCGGATGATCAGCTTATCCGTCCGCTTGTTCTCGCGAGTCTTGTAGCCCTTGGTCGGCTTGCCCCATGGCGTCACCGGGTGACGGCCGCCCGAGGTGCGGCCCTCGCCGCCGCCATGCGGATGGTCGACCGGGTTCATCACCACGCCGCGGTTATGCGGGCGCCGCCCGAGCCAACGGTTGCGGCCGGCCTTGCCCAGCGACTGGTTCTGGTTGTCCGGGTTGGACACCGCACCCACCGTCGCCATGCATTCCGCGCGGACGACGCGCAGCTCGCCGGAGGTCAGCTTGATTTGCGCGTAACCCGCATCCTTGCCCACCAGTTGGGCGAAGGTTCCGGCAGCGCGCGCCATCTTGCCGCCGGCACCCTGCTTCATCTCGATATTGTGGATGATCGTCCCGACGGGGATCGCGCCCATCGGCATCGCGTTGCCGGGCTTGATGTCCACCTTCGGCCCGGCGATCACGGCGTCGCCGATCTTCAACCGCTGCGGCGCCAGGATATAGGCCAGCTCGTTATCCGTGTAGCGGATCAGCGCGATGAAGGCGGAGCGGTTCGGGTCGTATTCCAGCCGCTCGACGGTGCCGAGCACGCCAAACTTGCGCCGCTTGAAGTCGACATAGCGGTAGGACTGCTTGTGCCCACCACCGCGGAAGAAGCTGGTCGTGCGCCCGTGATTGTTGCGGCCGCCCGTCTTGTTCTTGCCCTCGGTCAGCGTCTTGACCGGTTTGCCCTTCCACAGCTCGCTGCGGTCGATGAGGACGGTGCCGCGAAGGCTGGCAGTGACCGGATTGTAATTCTTCAATGCCATCGTCTAGCGCCTCACGCGATCCGCGCGGAGAAGTCGATCGACTGCCCCGGCATCAATTGCACGACCGCCTTCTTGACGTCCGAACGGACGCCAGGGCGGCCCTTGAACCGCTTGGTCTTGCCCTTCTGGACCAGCGTGTTGACGTTCAGCACCGAGACGCCGAACAGCGATTCGACCGCAGCCTTGATCTCAGGCTTGGTCGCCTCGAGCGCCACCCGGAACACGACCTGGTTCTTGTCACCCAGCAGCGTGGCCTTCTCGGTGATCACCGGCGCCCGGATGATGTTGAACATCGTCTCTTTCGACATGGTGGCCGCTTTCTTGCGGGCAACCATGACCTGCGCCGCGCTCATGCTGCGGTCTCCTCGACGGGTGCCCTCGTGGCGGAGAGTCGCTCGGTCAGCGCCGCAACCCCCGCCGTGGTGATCGCCAGCATGTCGTGCCCAAGGATGTCATAGACATTGGCCCCGGCGGTCGGCAGCACGTCCACCCGGTACAGATTGGCAGCCGCACGCAGGAACAGCTCGTCAACCGCGGCGTCCACCACCAGCACGGAGGTCCAGCCGAGCACGCCGAGCTTGGCCTTCAACGACTTCGTCTTGCCGTCGCCATGGGTCGCTGCATCCAGCACGATCAGTTTGCCCTCGGCCTGTTTTTGCGACAGCGCACTGATCAGGCCCAGGCGACGCACCTTCTTCGGCAAATCGTAGCCATGGTCGCGGACCACCGGGCCATGCACACGGCCGCCCGTGCGGAATTGCGGCGCGCGCAGGCTGCCCTGGCGCGCATTGCCGGTGCCCTTCTGCTTGTATGGCTTCTTGGTCGTGCCAGAAACCTCGCCCATGCCCTTCGTCTTGTGGTTGCCCGACCGGCGCTTGGCCAATTGCCAATGAACGACGCGCGCCATGATGTCGGCCCGCGGCGTCTGCGCGAAAATCGCGTCCGGCAACTCATGCTGGCCGGCACTCCCGCCGTCCAGCGTCTTTACGTCAACTTGCATCGGTCGTCTCCGCAGGCGCCGGCCCGGAAGCGGCAGCCGTTTGCAGCAGGCCCGCCGGGAACGGCGCATCCGGGTGCCGGGCCTTCTTGATGGCGTCACGCACCGTCACGAACTCGCCCTTGCTCCCAGGCACCGCACCGCGCACCAGCAACAAACCCTTTTCGGCATCCACCGCCGCCACCTGAAGGTTCAGCGTGGTCACCCGCTCCACGCCGAGATGGCCGGCCATCTTCTTGTTCTTGAAGGTCTTGCCGGGATCCTGGCGGTTACCCGTCGAACCATGCGACCGGTGGCTGACCGATACGCCGTGGCTGGCCTCCAAACCGCGGAAGTTCCAGCGCTTCATGCCGCCGGCAAAGCCCTTGCCCTTGGTAATGCCGCAGACGTCGATCATCTGGCCGACGACGAAATGCGCCGCCGAGAGGGTTTGGCCGCTCTCCAGCAGAGCGTCGGCGTCGACGCGGAATTCCCGCACGCGCTGCTTCGGCTCGACCTTCACCCGGGCATAGTGGCCCTTATTCGGGTCGGTGACGTTCTTCACCTTTGCCTTGCCCCAGCCGAGCTGCACGGCGGTATAGCCGTCACGCTCCTTGGTACGAACGTCCACGACCTGCAACTGATCCAGGTGCAGCACGGTAACGGGCACATGGGTGCCATCTTCCTTGAAGAGCCGGGTCATCCCCAGCTTCTTCGCGATCAGACCGGTTCGCATCATCCCGATCCCTTACAGCTTGATCTCGACATCCACGCCGCTGGCGAGGTCGAGCTTCATCAGCGCGTCCACCGTCTGCGGTGTGGGTTCCACGATGTCCAACAGGCGGCGATGCGTCCGGATCTCGAACTGCTCGCGGCTCTTCTTGTCCACGTGAGGGGATCGATTCACGGTGAACCGCTCGATATGCGTCGGCAGCGGAATAGGACCGCGAACCCGCGCACCCGTGCGCTTCGCCGTGTTCACGATCTCCCGCGTGCTGTTATCCAGCACGCGGTGATCGTACGCCTTCAGGCGAATGCGGATGTTCTGGCTATCCATGACTTCTTCTCAGTTCGCGGTCCGGTCCGTCTCTTACTTCTGGATGCTGGCGACGACGCCGGCGCCGACGGTCCGGCCACCCTCGCGGATGGCGAAACGCAGGCCGTCATCCATGGCGATCGGCGCGATCAGCTCGACATCCATCGACACGTTGTCGCCCGGCATCACCATCTCGGTGCCCTCGGGCAACTTCACCACGCCGGTCACGTCCGTGGTGCGGAAGTAGAATTGCGGACGATAGTTGGTGAAGAACGGCGTGTGGCGGCCACCCTCTTCCTTGGTGAGGATATATGCCTCGGCTTTGAATTGAGTGTGCGGCGTGATCGAACCGGGCTTGGCCAACACCTGGCCACGCTCGACATCCTCACGCTTGGTGCCACGCAGCAACGCGCCGATGTTGTCGCCCGCCTGCCCACGATCCAGCAGCTTGCGGAACATCTCCACGCCCGTGACGATGGTCTTCACCGTATTCTTCAGACCGACGATCTCGACCTCGTCGCCAACGTTGACGACGCCACGCTCCACGCGCCCGGTCACCACCGTGCCACGGCCGGAGATGGAGAACACGTCTTCCACCGGCATCAGGAACGGACGGTCCATCGCACGCTCTGGCTGCGGAATGTAGGCGTCGACCGCGGCCATCAGCTCCAGTACGGCGTTTTCGCCCTGCTCCGGGTTCTTGTCGTTCAGCGCCATCACGGCGGAACCCTTGATGATGGGGATATCATCGCCCGGGAACTGGTAGGACGAAAGCAGCTCGCGCACTTCCATCTCCACCAGCTCGATCAGCTCGGGGTCATCCACCAGGTCGACCTTGTTCATGAACACCACCAGGGCCGGCACGCCGACCTGGCGGGCGAGCAGGATGTGCTCGCGGGTCTGCGGCATCGGGCCATCGG
Source organism: Acetobacteraceae bacterium (assembly GCA_965199005.1). Classification (GTDB taxonomy): domain Bacteria; phylum Pseudomonadota; class Alphaproteobacteria; order Acetobacterales; family Acetobacteraceae; genus LMUY01. The sequence goes on from CBDAQK010000001.1 coordinate 313,805, forward strand.
CGGCGGACACCACCAGGATCGCGCCATCCATCTGCGCCGCACCCGTGATCATGTTCTTCACGTAGTCGGCATGGCCCGGGCAGTCCACGTGGGCGTAGTGGCGGTTGGCCGTCTCGTACTCCACGTGAGCCGTGGAAATCGTGATGCCTCGCGCCCGCTCCTCGGGGGCCTTGTCGATCTGGTCATAGGCGGTGAACGTCGCACCGCCTGTCTTTGCCAGCACCTTGGTAATCGCTGCCGTCAGCGACGTCTTGCCATGGTCCACATGGCCGATCGTGCCGATGTTGCAGTGCGGCTTGTTCCGCTCGAATTTCGCCTTGGCCATCGTCTTGCTCCGTCGCCCCGCCCTGCGATCCGTCTAGATTGGGGGGTGGGCTCAGTTTGGGGTGGTTGAGTCGTTACCAGCGGTAGTGGCTGAAGGCCTTGTTCGCCTCTGCCATCCGATGGGTATCTTCACGCTTCTTCACCGCGGACCCGCGGTTGTTCACGGCATCGTTCAGCTCGTTGGAGAGCCGTTCTTCCATCGTGTGCTCGCCCCGCTTGCGGGCACTGTCGATGAGCCACCGGATCGCCAAAGCCTGCCGGCGTTCCGTCCGAACCTCGACGGGAACCTGGTAGGTGGCACCGCCAACCCGGCGGGACCGCACTTCCACAGCTGGCTTCACGTTGTCCAGCGCGGAATGGAACATCTGCACCGGGTCGGCCGCGGGGCCGCCACGACGCTTCAGCACATCCAGCGCGCCGTAGACAATGCCTTCGGCGTTGGACTTCTTCCCGTCATACATCAGCGCATTCATGAAGCGCGTGATGACGGTGTCACCGAACTTGGCATCCGGCAGGATATCGCGCTTGACGGCGCGGCGGCGTCTGCTCATCGGCTTGCCCTCACTTTGGCCGCTTGGCGCCGTACAGCGACCGACGCTGACGACGCTTGGCGATGCCCTGCGTGTCGAGCACGCCGCGCAGGATGTGATACCGCACGCCCGGGAGGTCCTTCACGCGCCCGCCGCGGATCAGCACGACGCTGTGCTCCTGCAGGTTGTGACCCTCGCCAGGGATGTAGCTCACGACCTCGAACCCGTTGGTCAGGCGCACCTTGGCGACCTTACGCAGCGCGGAGTTCGGCTTCTTCGGCGTGGTCGTGTAGACGCGGGTGCAGACGCCACGCTTCTGCGGGCAGGACTGCAGCGCCGGGACCTTGTTGCGCTTCGGAGCCGGCTCACGGCCGTGCGCGATGAGCTGGTTGATGGTCGGCATACGGCCTCTCGTTCCTCATCCACCGGCGGGCCCCTGCCCGCCATCAAATCAAAACCCGCACGACATGGGGCAAATCCCACCCGCGCGGTGTCTATCCTGCACGCGGCCTAGGCGTCCCCATAGGGGAAGCGGTGTCGCACGCCATGTTGCAATCTTCAGCCAGGCCAAGGGCCCGCTGAGGGCCGGTTTGTATGAGCGGGGTGGGGCAGAGTCAAGCGAACCCTGCGACCGAGTGGTTAACCGCTGCACATAGCTGGCAGGCGTGGATGCGTTGCCAGCAACAGCCGGAGGGTGAAATGCGCTTTGGCATCCCACCGGCCGCAAAGACAGCACCGCGAGGTGGTGGGGTGCCAAAGAGCACCCCACCCTACGAGGCTAGGCTTACTCCGCCGCTTGGCGACCCGTGATTTGCGGCGTCTCGGTTGCCGGCAAACCGCGCGACTGGTCGCGATTCATCGCCACCTGACGCAGCCGGTTCATCACACTGCCCGTGCCCGCCGGGATCAACCGCCCGACGATCACGTTCTCCTTCAGGCCATTCAGCGTGTCGACCTTGCCCGCGGTCGCGGCCTCGGTCAGCACACGCGTCGTCTCCTGGAAGGAGGCGGCGCTGATGAAGCTGTGGGTCTGCAGGCTCGCCTTGGTGATGCCCTGCAGCACCGGGGTCGCCACCGCGATCCGGTCATCCTTCTGCAGCTTGCCGTTCTCCGCGTCGAACTCCACCCGATCCACCTGCTCGCCCGTCAGGAAGGTGGTGTCACCGGGGTCGGTGATCTCCACCTTCTGCAGCATCTGACGCACGATCACTTCGATGTGCTTATCGTTAATCTTCACGCCCTGCAGCCGGTAGACGTCCTGGATCTCGTTCACCAGGTAGTCGGAGAGCGCCTCCACCCCCAGCACCTTCAGGATGTCGTGCGGCACGCGTGGCCCATCGACCAACGGGTCGCCCCGGCGGACGAAGTCGCCCTCCTGCACCGACACGTGCTTGCCCTTGGTGATCAGGTACTCGGTTTCCTCGCCGGTCTCATCGTTCTTCACGATGATGCGGCGCTTCGCCTTGTAGTCCTTGCCGAACTCGACCCGGCCATCCGTCTCCGCGATGACCGCGTTGTCCTTCGGCCGCCGCGCCTCGAACAGTTCGGCCACGCGGGGCAGACCGCCCGTGATGTCGCGTGTCTTGCTGCCCTCGCGCGGAATGCGCGCCAGCACGTCGCCCGCATGCACGACCGCACCGTTTTCAACCGACAAGATCGAGTCAGGATTGAGGAAGTAGCGCGCTTCCGTGCCATTCGGCAGCTTCAGCACCTCACCCTTTTCGTCCTTCAACTGCAGCCGGGGACGCAGATCGACGCCCTTGGTCATCTGCTTGTAGTCCACCACGACGCGGGAGGTGAGCCCGGTCACCTCGTCCACCTTCTCGATCAACGTCACGCCATCCAGCAGGTCGAGATATTCGACCGTGCCCGCACGCTCCGTGATGATCGGCAGGGTGTACGGGTCCCACTCCGCCAGCTTCATGCCGCGGGTCACCGCCTGGCCGTCATCCGCCAGCAACCGCGCACCGTAGGGCACGCGGAAGCGGGCGCGTTCGCGGCCCTTGTCGTCCGCCAGCACGATCTCGCAGTTACGCGACATCACGACCTGGATCTTGGCGCTGTTCTCCACCACCACGCGGTTCTTCACCACGATGGTGCCGTCATGGCTGGCCTCCACGTTGGACACCTCGGCGCCACGCTGCGCGGCACCTCCGATGTGGAAGGTGCGCATGGTCAGCTGCGTGCCGGGCTCGCCGATCGACTGGGCCGCGATCACACCCACCGCCTCGCCGATATTCACTGGCGTGCCCCGGGCCAGGTCGCGCCCGTAGCAATGCGCGCAAACCCCGATCGCCGCTTCGCAGGTCAGCACGGAGCGGATCTTCACCTGCTCCACACCGGCCTTCTCGATCAGTTCGGCCTGTGTTTCCTCGATCAGCGTGTTGTTCGGCACCAGCACCGCGCCGGATAGCGGATCCATCACGTCCTCGGCCGTGGTGCGGCCCAGCGTGCGCTCGGACAGGCTGGCCACCACCTCGCCGCCATCCATGACGGGCTTCACCGTCAGGCCACGGTCGGTGCCGCAATCCTCCTCGTGGATGATGCAGTCCTGCGCCACGTCGACGAGACGCCGGGTCAAATACCCCGAGTTCGCCGTCTTCAGCGCCGTGTCGGCCAGGCCCTTGCGGGCGCCGTGGGTGGAGTTGAAATACTCCAGCACGGTCAAACCTTCCTTGAAGTTCGCGATGATCGGCTGCTCGATGATCTCGCCGGACGGCTTGGCCATCAGGCCGCGCATGCCGGCCAACTGGCGCATCTGCGCCGGCGAGCCACGGGCACCGGAATGGGACATCATCCACACGCTGTTGGTGGGTTTGCCCACCTCCTGCTTGCTGATCTCCTTCATCATCGCGCCGGCCACCTCGTCCGTGCAGCGCGACCAGCTATCCACCACCTTGTTGTAGCGCTCGCCGGCGGTGATCAGCCCGTCCTGGTATTGCTGCTCGAACTCCTTGACCTCTTCCTTGGTCTTGTTGATCAGGTCCCACTTGTTGTCCGGGATGATCAGGTCGTCCTTGCCGAAAGACAGGCCAGCCTTGGCCGCCTGGCCGAAGCCAAGCCCCATCAGCCGGTCGGCGAAGATCACGCATTCCTTTTGGCCGCAATGGCGATACACCGCGTCGATCACGTCCGACACGTTCTTCTTGGTCAACTGGCGGTTGATCAGGGAGAACGGCACGTTCGGGTGCTTCGGCAGAATCTGCGCGATCAACATACGGCCCGGAGTCGTCACCACGATGCTGCGGAGACGGTTGCCATTCGCATCCACCGTTTCGTAGCGGGCGCGGATCTTGTCGTGCAGGTGCACCGCCTTCGCGGCCAGGGCGAACTCGATTTCGCCGATGGTGCCGAAGGCGGAGGTCTTCTGGTCGTCGGTTTCGCGGAAGGCCGCCGTCTCGAGGCTCAGGTAATACAGGCCCAACACGATGTCCTGGCTCGGCACGATGATCGGCTTGCCGTTCGCCGGGCTAAGGATGTTGTTGGTGGACATCATCAGCACGCGCGCCTCGAGCTGGGCTTCCAGGCTGAGCGGCACGTGCACCGCCATCTGGTCACCGTCGAAATCGGCATTGAACGCAGTGCAGACCAGCGGGTGCAGTTGGATCGCCTTGCCCTCGATCAGCACAGGCTCGAACGCCTGGATGCCAAGGCGGTGCAATGTCGGCGCACGGTTCAGCATTACCGGGTGCTCGCGGATCACCTCCTCGAGGATGTCCCAGACCTCCGGGCGCTCCTTCTCCACCATCCGCTTGGCGGCCTTGATGGTGGTGGCGTGGCCGTACTTCTCCAGCTTGGAGTAGATGAAGGGCTTGAACAGCTCCAGCGCCATCTTCTTCGGCAGACCGCACTGGTGCAGCTTCAGCTCCGGCCCCACCACGATCACCGAGCGGCCCGAATAGTCGACGCGCTTGCCGAGCAGGTTTTGCCGGAAGCGGCCCTGCTTGCCCTTCAGCATGTCCGACAGCGACTTCAGCGGGCGCTTGTTGGCCCCCGTGATCGCCCGGCCGCGCCGGCCGTTATCGAACAGCGCGTCCACCGATTCCTGCAGCATGCGCTTCTCGTTGCGCACGATGATGTCGGGCGCGCGCAGTTCGATCAGGCGCTTCAGCCGGTTGTTGCGGTTGATCACCCGGCGGTACAAATCGTTCAAATCGGACGTCGCGAACCGCCCACCATCCAACGGCACCAGCGGCCGCAGCTCCGGCGGGATCACCGGCACCACGTCCAGGATCATCCAGGCCGGCTGTGCCCCGCTTTCGCCGAACGCCTCGATGAGCTTGAGGCGCTTGACCAGCTTCTTGCGCTTGGCCTCGGAGGTCGTCTCCTTCAGCTCAGCCCGCAGGCGCACCTTGTCGGCCTGGATGTCGATGCCCATCAGGATTTGCTTGATCGCCTCGGCACCGATGCCGAAGCGGAACTCGTCGCCATACTCGTCCTGCTTGGCCTCCAGCATGTCCTCGGACAGCAACTGGTGCATCTTCAGGTCGGTCGTGCCGGGGTCGAGAACCACGTAGCTCTCGAAATACAGGATCTTCTCCAGCTCCTTCAGCGTCAGATCAACCATGAGGCCGATGCGGCTGGGCAGGCTCTTGAGGAACCAGATATGGGCGACGGGCGAGGCGAGTTCGATATGGCCCATGCGCTCGCGCCGCACCTTCTGCAGCGTGACCTCGACGCCGCATTTCTCGCAGATGATGCCGCGGAACTTCATCCGCTTGTACTTGCCGCAAAGGCACTCATAGTCCTTGATCGGCCCGAAAATCCGGGCGCAGAACAGGCCGTCGCGCTCCGGCTTGAACGTGCGGTAGTTGATGGTCTCCGGCTTCTTGATCTCGCCGTAGGACCAGGAGCGGATTTGCTCCGGGGAGGCCATCTGGATTTTGATCTGGTCGAAGGTCGCGGCAGTGCCGGCTTGACCCAGGATCTTCATCAGTTCGTTCATATCGACCTCCTAAGAGACGAAAATCAGGTGTCCAGAGGACGACCGTCCTCTGGCGGGGTCGAGGGGCAGCGCCCCTCGCCTAAACAATGCTATCCAGGTCAACATTGAGCCCCAGGCTCTTCAACTCCTTAACAAGCACGTTGAAGCTCTCCGGGATACCAGCCTCGAAATTGTCCTGCTCGCGCACGATCGCCTCGTAGACCTTGGTGCGGCCTGATACGTCGTCCGACTTCACCGTCAGCATCTCCTGCAGCGTATAGGCGGCGCCATACGCCTCCAGCGCCCACACCTCCATCTCGCCAAAGCGCTGGCCGCCGAACTGCGCCTTGCCGCCCAAAGGTTGCTGGGTGACCAGGGAGTACGGACCGATCGACCGGGCATGGATCTTGTCATCGACCAGATGGTGCAGCTTCAGCATGTAGATGTAGCCGACCGTGACCTTGCGCTCGAACACTTCGCCGCTGCGGCCGTCGGTCAAGTACACTTGGCCGGAGGTATTCAGCCCGGCCTTGGTCAGCATCGCCTCAATGTCGGACTGCCGGGCACCGTCGAACACCGGGGTGGCGATCGGGATCCCTTTCTTGAGATTGTCGCACAGCTCGAGCAGCTGATCGTTGCTCATCGGCTCGATCTGCTCGGCGAACTCCTCCTCGCCATAGATGTCCTTCAGCCGGTCCAATAGCGCCTGCCGTTGCTGGCCCGTGCGGCGGTACTCCTCCACCAGCTCTCCAACCTGGCGGCCAAGGTTGGCGCATGCCCAGCCCAGATGGGTTTCCAGAATTTGCCCGACATTCATCCGGCTCGGCACGCCAAGCGGGTTGAGCACGAGGTCGACCGGGGTCCCATCATCCAGGAACGGCATGTCCTCCAGCGGGGTCACGCGGGACACCACGCCCTTGTTGCCGTGGCGTCCGGCCATCTTGTCGCCGGGTTGCAGCTTGCGCTTCACCGCGACGAACACCTTGACCATCTTCATGACGCCGGGCGGCAACTCGTCGCCCCGCTGCAGCTTCTCGACCTTGCTGTCGAACCGCGCCGTGATCTTGCCGACCGCGACATCGTATTCGCGCTTCAGCGTCTCGATCTCGGCCATGACCGCATCGTCCTGCACGGCGATGTTGCGCCAGGAGCCCCGGGAATGCTCGGACAGCAGTTCGGTCGTCAGCTCCGTCCCCGCCTTGATGCCCTTGAAGCCGCCAGATGCCTTGCGGCCGAGCAGCTTCTCCTGCAGGCGGTTGAGGAACGAGCGCTCCTGGATCGCCCGCTCGTCGTCGCGGTCCTTCGCCAAACGCTCGATCTCGGAGCGCTCGATCGCCATCGCGCGCTCATCCTTGTCAACGCCGCGGCGGCTGAATACGCGCACGTCGACGATCGTGCCCGTCACACCCGGCGGCAGCTTCAGCGACGTGTCGCGGACGTCGGACGCCTTCTCGCCAAAGATGGCGCGGAGCAGCTTCTCCTCCGGGGTCATCGGGCTCTCACCCTTCGGCGTCACCTTGCCGACCAGGATGTCGCCCGGGTTCACCTCGGCACCGACATAGACGATGCCCGCCTCGTCCAAATTCTTCAGCGATTCCTCGCCGACATTCGGGATGTCGCGGGTGATCTCCTCCTGGCCCAGCTTGGTGTCGCGGGCCATGACCTCGAACTCCTCGATGTGGATCGAGGTGAAGACGTCGTCGCGCGCGATACGCTCGCTGATGAGGATGGAGTCCTCGAAATTGTAGCCATTCCACGGCATGAACGCGACCAGCACGTTGCGCCCCAACGCCAACTCGCCCAGCTCCGTGCTCGGCCCATCGGCGATGATGTCGCCACTCGCCACCCGGTCACCCACGCGGACCAGCGGGCGCTGGTTGATGCAGGTGGACTGGTTGGAGCGCATGTACTTGCGCAGCCGGTAGATGTCGACGCCGGAGGTCGAGCCATCCTCGCCAGAAGCACGCACCACGATACGGGCGCCGTCGATCTGATCCACGATACCAGCCCGCTTCGCCACGATCGTGGCGCCGGAGTCCCGCGCGACCGCGGCCTCCATGCCGGTCCCCACCAGCGGGGCATCAGCGCGGATCAGCGGCACCGCCTGACGCTGCATGTTGGAGCCCATCAGCGCCCGGTTCGCGTCGTCGTTCTCCAGGAACGGGATCAACGCCGCGGCCACTGAGACGAGCTGGCGTGGGGACACGTCCACCGCCGTCACATCCTCGGGCTTCACCAGCCGGAAATCGCCACGGTTGCGAACCGAAACCAGTTCCTGGCTGAAATGCCCGGCACTATCCGTCGGCGCATCGGCCTGCGCCACAACCAAGCGCTCCTCCTCCATGGCGGACAGGTATTTCCAGCCGTCCTGCACCGTGCCGTCCTTCACCAGGCGGTACGGCGTCTCGATGAAGCCGTACTTGTTCACCTTGGCGTATGTGGCCAGCGAGTTGATCAGGCCGATATTGGGCCCCTCGGGCGTCTCGATCGGGCAGATGCGGCCATAATGCGTCGGGTGCACGTCGCGCACTTCGAACCCGGCGCGCTCCCGGGTCAGACCGCCTGGGCCAAGTGCCGAGAGGCGGCGCTTATGCGTCACTTCCGACAGCGGGTTGGTCTGGTCCATGAACTGGCTGAGTTGCGACGAACCGAAGAACTCCCGCACCGCCGCTGCCGCCGGCTTGGCGTTGATCAGGTCGTGCGGCATGACCGTGTCGATGTCGACGGAGCCCATGCGCTCGCGGATCGCCCGCTCCATCCGGAGTAGACCAACGCGGTATTGGTTCTCCATCAGCTCACCGACCGAGCGCACCCGTCGGTTGCCGAGGTTGTCGATGTCGTCGATCTGGCCGCGGCCGTCCTTCAACTCGCACATGATCTTCACCGTGCGCAGGATGTCTTCCTTGCGCAGCGTGCGGACGGTGTCGGCGACGTCCTCGCCCAGGCGCATGTTCATCTTCACACGGCCAACGGCAGACAAATCGTAGCGGCTCTCATCGAAGAACAGCCCGCGGAACAGCGCTTCGGCCGTCTCCGGGGTCGGCGGCTCGCCCGGGCGGATGACGCGATAGATATCCGTCAGTGCGTCTTCACGGCCGTTATTCTTGTCGACCGTGAGCGTATTGCGTATCCAGGGGCCGTTGGACTGGTCGATTGCCAGCGTCGGCAGGGTGGTAATTCCAGCCTCCTCGATGGCGGCCAGGCGGCTCTCGACCAACTCCTCACCGGCATCGGCGTAGATTTCGCCAGTCTCCTCGTTGACCAGGTCGAGCGCCACGTAGCGGCCGAGCAGGTCCGCACGGCCCACCAGCACGGTCTTGGTCTTCTCGGCAATCTTGCGGGCGGAGCGCTGGGTCAGCTTGGCGCCGGCCGCAGCTACCTCCTCCCCCGTATCGGCGTCGGTCAACGCCTCTGCCAGGGTGATGCCGCGATATGCGTCGGGGTCAAACGGGCGAGCCCAGCCCTTAGCGGTGCGGGTGAAGGGGACCTGACCGTAGAAAAAGGTCAGGATCTCCTCCGCGTCCATGCCGCGGATTTCCGGGATGTCGATCGTCTCGCCCTTGGCCAGCCGCGCCTCACGCAGTTGCGCCGTCGCCATGCTGTCCAGCGCGTAGAGCAGCGTCGTCACCGGCAGCTTCCGCTTGCGGTCGATGCGGACGAAAACGAGGTCCTTGCTGTCGAACTCGAAATCCAGCCAGCTGCCGCGGTAGGGGATGACCCGCGCGGTGAACAGGAACTTCCCGCTGCTATGCGTCTTACCCTTGTCGTGATCGAAGAACACGCCGGGGGAACGGTGCATCTGGCTGACGATGACGCGCTCGGTGCCGTTGATGATGAAGGTGCCATTATCCGTCATCAGGGGCATGTCGCCCATGTAGACGGGCTGCTCCTTGATGTCGCGGATCGACTTGGCACCGGTATCCTCGTCCAAATCCCAGACGATCAGGCGCAATGTGACCTTCAGCGGAGCGGCAAAGGTCATGCCACGCTGGATGCATTCCTCGACGTCGTATTTCGGCTCTTCCAGCTCGTAGTCGACGAACTCGAGCCGGCCGCGGCCAGCGAAATCGTCGATCGGGAAGACGGATTTGAACACTTCCTGCAGGCCCGTATTGGTCCGGCTGTCAGGAGCCACGTTCATCTGCAGGAACGCTTCGTAGCTGGACCGCTGCACGTCGATCAAATTCGGCATCGGCGCCACTTCGGGGATACGGCCGAAGCTCTTGCGAATCCGCTTCTGACCAATGAAGGACTTCGTGATCGCGTTCATGCCAACCCTTTGCCTCTTGGCCGGACACCGTCCGGCGTGCCATCGTCACCGGGCCTGATGCCCCGGTCCTCAAAGTGCCGGCCGAACCGTGGCCGGAAACGGAGGATGGGCGGGAACCGCCTTGGATTCCCGCCCGCCCCAGTTCAGTGCCTCAACCGCCCGGCTCACACCCGGCGGCGAGGGCTCGGATGCTACTTGATCTCGACGCTCGCACCCTGATCCTCAAGCTGCTTCTTCAGCTTTGCAGCCTCGTCCTTGGTCACGCCTTCCTTGACGGTCTTGGGCGCACCCTCGACGAGGTCCTTGGCTTCCTTCAGGCCGAGCGCGGTAATGGCGCGCACTTCCTTAATCACGTTAATCTTCTTCTCGCCGGCCTTAGTCAGGATGACGGTGAACTCCGTCTGCTCCTCGACCGGGGCCGCAGGCGCACCGCCGCCAGCCGCAGGGGCAGCAGCCGCCACCGGTGCTGCGGCAGAAACGCCCCATTTCTCTTCGAGCATCTTGCTCAGCTCAGCGGCCTCCAGCACGGTCAGGCTGGAGAGCTCGTCGACGATCTTGGTTAGGTCAGCCATTCTGAATAGTCCCTAGATGATAGTCTGGTCGGTTCCATGCAAGCCCAGTGCCTCACGCGGCAGGCCGGGCTCGTCTCGTGACAGGTGTCAGGCTGCTTCCGCCGCCCCATTCTCTGGGTCGGTGGGAGTTTCGCCATCCTTCTTGGCAAGGGCCGCCAAAACACGCGCGAGTTGCGCACCCGGCGCCTGCAGCACGCCCGCGATCCGAGTCGCTGGCGCTGCGAGCAGCCCCAGGATCTTCCCGCGCAACGCGTCCAGGCTCGGCAGTTCGGCGAGCGCCTTGATTCCATCCGCATCCAGCGTCTGGGTGCCAAGCGCACCGCCGATCAGTATGAGCTTCTCGTTGGTCTTGGCGAACTCGACAGCCACCTTGGCCACTGCCACCGGGTCGTGCGACCACGCGAGCGCGGTCGGTCCCTTCAGCATGGGCTTGATGCCGTCGAATCGGGTCCCATCCAAGGCGAGGGTGGCCAGCCGGTTCTTCGCGACTCTGAAGGTCGCCCCTGCCGCTCGCATCTTTGTCCGCAACACCGTGACCTCGGCGACCGTCATCCCCTTATTCTGGGTAACGACCACCATGGACGTCTGCGCGAACACATCGGCGAGGGAGGAGACGAACTCCCGCTTCTCCGTACGGTCCAATACCGCTCTCCGTCGGTGGCCCCGCGCGTTTGGACCGCGTGGGACCAGGTTGCCCTATGGGAATGACACCGCTCGGGTCGAGCGGGCACTCCCGGTTCGCCTGTCCATCCAGCCGGAACCGCCAGACATCACCCGATCATTCCATCGGTGCCTGGCATTCCCGTCTCCTGCGCGCGGGCCAAGGCCCCTTAAACCGGTTCAGGTACGTGCAATCTCGGACAGGTTCGGTGGAGCCGCAGCCCCACCTGCCCGCCAGCCACCCAAAAAAGGGTAGCCGGCGAATTTCGTCAGCCAGCCAGGCTCGCCACGTCCAGCTTGATGCCGGGTCCCATGGTCGAAGACAGGGAGGCCTTTTGCAGATAGGTGCCTTTGGCGCCGGTAGGCTTGGCCTTCTGCACGGCGTCGACCAGGGCGCGGATGTTCTGCACCAGCTTCTCCTCGTCAAAGCTCGCCTTGCCGACGCCGGCATGGATGATGCCGGCCTTCTCCGCCCGGAACTCCACCTGGCCCGACTTGGCGGCCAGCACGGCGTCCTTGACGTTCATGGTCACGGTGCCAAGCTTCGGGTTCGGCATCAGCCCGCGTGGGCCGAGGATCTTCCCCAGCCGGCCCACCAGCGCCATCATGTCAGGCGTGGCGATGCAGCGGTCGAACTGGATGTCGCCAGCCTGTACCTTCTCGGCCAAATCCTCGGCACCCACCACGTCGGCCCCTGCCTCCAGCGCTTCGGCGGCCTTGGCCGGGCGGGCGAACACGCCAACGCGGAGAACTTTCCCGGTACCGTTTGGCAGCGATACCATGCCGCGAACCATCTGGTCGGCGTGACGCGGATCGATGCCCAGATTCATCGAGAACTCGACCGTCTCGTCGAACTTTGCCGTGGCACTGGACCGGATGATCGCGACCGCTTCGGGCAAGGTATACAGTTTGGCACGGTTGATCGTGGCGCGGGCAGCCGTCAGACGCTTGTCATGTGCCATGGTTCAGCCCTCCACCACCGAGAGGCCCATCGAACGGGCGGAGCCGGTCAACATGCGTATGGCGGCGTCGAGGTCGTTCGCATTCATGTCCTTCATCTTGGTCTCGGCTATCTCGCGTAGCTGCGTCATCGTCACCCGGCCGACCATGGCGCCCTTACCCGGCGTCGTCGTGCCCTTGGTGATGCCAGCTGCCTTCTTCAGGAAGTAGGTGTTCGGCGGCGTCTTGGTGATGAACGTGAAGGTGCGGTCGCCGAAGGCCGTAATCACCACGGGGATCGGCATCCCCGGCTCCATCGTCTGCGTCAGCGCATTGAATTCTTTGCAGAATGCCATGATGTTCAGGCCACGCTGACCGAGCGCCGGGCCAACTGGTGGCGACGGGTTCGCCTTGCCTGCGGGAATTTGCAACTTTATGTAGCCAACAATCTTCTTCGCCACGCCCTGGCTCCTTCAAACGCCCAGGGACCGCGGTACAAACGGCTCTGCAGGCGCGACTATGCGCCCGAAGCCTCCCGCGTTCCGGATGAAGCGCGGGTTCTAAGGCGTTGATCCGACTCTGTCCAGTGGATATTTGCCGGCTGGCAACGCGTTGCTGACTTGTCAGGCGAAACGGCTGAACGAAGGGCCGGCCGGGGCGCACCGACGCCGGCAATAGCCCTGCCATAGCCGGCTCAGGCCGCGGCGCCGGTCGGTCAGGGTAGCACTAGGAGGGGTGGATTGGCGACTAGCCCCTGCCTGCGGGACGCCCGTGAGTTCCGCCCAGGTCAACCCGTGTTTGGCCATGAAGGCGCTTGCCAGCAATCCCGCGGCGGCACGTTCGCTCTCGAACGGGGAGGCCAGCCGCGCCAGGATATTGGCCAGCTTGGCGCGTTCCCGCGGCGTCATGCAGGAGGACGGACCCGAGGCTGGAACACTTGCCGACAAACGAACCTCCTCAAAGCTCTCGAACGTTGTGACTCAGCGATAATCTGTCTCAATTATGCATTCACGTTTTATAAATGCAACACCTTCACGTACACGATCAAGTGAGAAGTTCAATGAGAAAGGGTCCGCTCCGGCGGTTGGCAGCCTCCAGCAGGTCGCCAAACTGGTCGATTGTTTCCGCCCGGGCGCTTTCCACGCCCAAGCCTTCAGCAATCCGGCACCAATTCAGGTTCGGATTGCCTAAATCCAGCATGTCCATCGCTGTGCGCCCGGGATTGGCGCCGACAGCAGCCAACTCGCCGATGAGGATGGCGTATTTCCGGTTAGAGAGGATGATCGTCGTCACATCCAGCCGCTCCCGCGCCTGGGTCCATAGAGCTTGCACTGTATACATCGCCGAACCGTCTGCCTGTAGCGTGATCACCCGGCGGGCCGGCGCGCCCACCGCCGCCCCGGTGGAGAGCGGCAGGCCGTCCCCGATCGCCCCGCCGGTCAGCTGCAGCCAGTCATGCGGCGCCGCACCGCGGGTCAAGGGGAACAGGCCGCGCCCGAAGGTGACGCTCTCATCCACCACGATGGCACCCTCCGGCATCAGGGCGGAAAGCGTCTGCGCCATCGCCTCCGACGTGACCGCGCCCCTTGCCCGCTCGGAGCGGGCGACCACCGGGGCAGAGGCGGGCTTGGCGTCCAGCGCCTCCGCCAGCGCCGACAAGGCTGCGGGGCCATCCTGGTCCGGACGGGCGAGCACGTGAACCGTGCAGTCCTCCGGATACATGCGACCGGGCTTGCCGGGATAGGCGAAGAAACCGACGGGGGCCGTCGCCCCCACCAAGATAATGTGCTTTAGCCCGGCCAATGTCTTGGTCGCGAGATCGACCGGGTACGGTACACGCTCGATCGGCACACGCCCGGCGCCCCGCTCGATCCGGGCGTTCGAGGTTTGGGCCAGCATGCGGGCGCCCGATGTGGCGCAGATGCCCGCAGCGACGGCCAACGGGTGCGCCCGCAGCGCAAGGCCGGACATCACCAGCATCGCCGGCTCACCGGAGCGGAGGATGCGCGCGACCACTTCGACAATGCCGGCATCGGCTATGGCGGCGGGCGGCGGCGTCAATTTCGCCGCGACCACCCCGCCCTCGTCCCAACTCGTATCCGATGGCAGGATGAGCGTCGCGATCTGACCCGGCGCGGTCATGGCCGCCTGCACCGCCTGTGCCGTGTCCGCGCCCACTGTCGCCGCATGGGTGGCCGTGCGCGTCCAGCCAGACACGGGCCGGGCCCATCCCTCGGTATCCGCCGTCAGCGGTGCGTCCAGCGGGCGGTGGAACGTGGCCTGGTCGCCAACGATGTTCACCATCGGCACCCGCGCCCGCCGGGCGTTATGCAGGTTGGCCAGGCCGTTCGCCAGGCCAGGGCCGCAATGCAGCAGGGTGGCCGCCGGGCGCTCGGCCATGCGGGCGTAGCCGTCCGCCGCCCCGGTCACCACGCCTTCGAACAGGCCGAGGACGCAGCGCATGCCTGGAATGCGGTCCAGCGCCGCAACGAAATGCATCTCCGACGTGCCCGGATTGGCAAACACGGTATCGACACCGGATGCCAGCAGGGTGTGCACCAGGCTCTCTGCACCATTCATTGGGTCTGCTCCCTCATCTCTTGCGCCATAGCCTGCCTGTCCGGCCCGGGTTGCGCCAGCCTTGGACCGTCAGCAGGATCAAACTGGCTGGTAGGACGAATGACGATGACGACGGTGCTGTATTCGGAGCGGATGTACCCGGACGATACCGAGGAGCAGCGCATCTTCGGGCCGGGCACGCAGATCGTGGTCCGCGACGTCCGCTCGCTGGCCGAGCTGTCCGACGCGGATTGTGCCGCGGCGGACGGGCTGATGCTGTTCCGCTACTGGCTGCGGGAGGCGGATTTCGCCCGGTTTACCAGGCTGCGCGCCGTGGTGCGGATGGGCGTCGGCTACGACCGCATCGACCGGGCGGCGGCGGCACAGCGCGGCGTGACGGTGTGCAACGTGCCCGATTACGGCACCACCGAGGTGGCCGACCACGCGATTACGCTGGCGTTGGCGCTGACCCGCGGCCTGATCCATCACCATGAACACCAGCGCAGCGCCTCGCCGAATTGGCTGCCCATCCGCGACCCGGCAGTCCACCGGTTTGGCAAGCGGGTGTTCGGCATCCTCGGCCTGGGCCGAATCGGCACGGCCGTAGCGCTACGTGCGAAGGCGCTGGGGTTTTCCGTGGTGTTCTACGACCCCAACCTACCGAATGGCGCCGATTTGGCCCTGGGCGTCGCCCGTGCCCCGAGCCTGGAGGCGCTACTGGCACAATCCAACATCCTGTCGATCCACGTGCCCCTGACGCGCCACACGCGTGGCCTCATCGGGGCTGCCCAGTTTGCGGCAATGCCGGCCGGGTCAATCGTGGTGAACACGGCCCGCGGCCCGACGATGGATTTCGACGCGCTGCACGCCGCCCTGCTATCCGGCCACATCGCCGCCGCCGGGTTGGACGTGATGCCGGTCGAGCCGCCGGCCGAGCCGATCCCGTCGTTGTTGCGGGCCTACCGCGGCCGTGACCCGGCGCTGGAGGGGCGGCTGATCGTCACGCCGCATTCCGCGTACTGGTCGCCGGAGGCGGATTGGGACATCCGGATCAAATCGGCGGAAACCATGGCGGCCGCGTTGGGCAACCACCCGCAAAACGTCATCGCGCCCGAGGATGACTGATCAGCCCATGGCCCGGCTCCCCGCCCGGTCTTCGTGCAGTGGTGATGTTGAAATCCTCGCCGACACCCATGCGCATGGCCTAGGATAGCCCGCATGAGCGAAGTTGCCAGCCACGCCATGACCATCGAAGAGTTCCTGGCGTGGCAAGACACGCAAGAGCACCGGTGCGAGTTGGTTGACGGACGGCCCGTCGCGATGACGGGCGCCCGCATGGTTCACGACCGGGTCGCCGTGAATATCTTGACTTCCCTGACCAGCCGGTTTCGCGCCAGCGGTAATCCTTGCGATGCCTTCAGCGGCGAGGTCGGCGCCGTCATCAATCCGCGCACCCTCAGGCGGCCTGACGTTTCCGTCTACTGCCCGCCATTCGATGACTTGGACTATAAAACCAACCGCCCGCGATTGGTTGTCGAAATCCTCTCCCGCTCTACGCAGCACGTCGACCAGTTCGTCAAATTAGGGGAATATCAGAGCCTTCCGGTGATCGACTACATCCTGCTGGTCAGTCCCGACCAGGTTGAAGTGGGCGTTTGGTCCCGCGGCGACGGCGGCGCTTGGCAGAATTTCGTCTTGGACGACATCGATGCTGTCGTCGACCTGCCCACGCTGGCCGTCACCCTACCGGTCCGGGATATTTATGAACGCGTGGCATTGAAATCTCACCCCCGGCCCTGCCTCGTGTGGCCCGACCCACCCACCTAGCCCCGGCGTTGACACGCCAAGACACGGCGCACAGGCTCCGCCGCAAAGGATAACAAGGGGATCCCATGGACCAGCCAAACGGAAATGCCCGCCGCCTGCGCAGCCGCCGGTGGTTCGACGACCCGCACGACCCGGGGATGACCGCGCTCTACATCGAGCGATACATGAACTACGGCATCACCCGCGAGGAATTGCAGGGCGGCAAGCCGATCATCGGCATTGCCCAGACCGGCAACGACCTATCCCCCTGCAACCGCCACCACATCGAATTGGCCAAGCGCACGCGGGACGGTATTCGCGACGCAGGCGGCATTCCGATGGAATTTCCGATGCACCCCATCCAGGAGACGGGCAAGCGTCCCACGGCGGCGCTGGACCGCAACCTCGCCTATCTCGGCCTCGTGGAAGTGCTGCACGGCTATCCGTTGGACGGCGTGGTGCTCACCACCGGGTGCGACAAGACGACGCCCGCCTGCCTGATGGGCGCTGCAACGGTGAACATCCCCGCCATCGTCCTGTCTGGCGGCCCGATGCTGGACGGCTGGTGGAAGGGGCGGCTCTCCGGATCAGGCACGATCCTGTGGGAGGCGCGCAAGCTGCTGGCAGAGGGCGAGATCGACTACACCCAATTCATGGACATGGTGGCGAGTTCGGCCCCCTCGCCGGGCCACTGCAACACCATGGGCACGGCCACCAGCATGAACAGCCTGGCCGAAGCGCTGGGCATGTCGTTGCCGGGCTGCGCCGCCATTCCAGCACCGTATCGGGAACGGGCCTGGATGGCCTACGAAACCGGGCGGCGCATCGTGGGGATGGTGCACGAAAACCTCCGCCCGTCCGACATCATGACCAAGCAGGCCTTCGAGAACGTCGTCGTCGCCGCAGCCGCACTCGGCGCCAGCAGCAATTGCCCGATCCACATGGTGGCCATCGCGCGCCACATGGGGGTGGAACACGATCTGGACGATTGGCAGCGTCTGGGCGCGCCGATCCCGCTGCTGGTGGATTGCCAGCCAGCCGGGCGCTTCCTGGGCGAGGGCTTCCACCGCGCCGGCGGCGTGCCGGCGGTGATGCGGGAATTGCTGAACGCGGGCAAGCTGCATGGCGGCGTCCGCACCGTCACCGGCCGCACGCTGGCGGAGGATTTGGCCGCCGTGCAGACGCCTGACCGGGAGGTGATCCGCGCCTACAACGCCCCGATGATGCGCGAGGCGGGCTACGTGGTGATGAGCGGCAATCTGTTCGATTCCGCCGTGATGAAGACCAGCGTGATCGACCCGGCCTTCCGCGCCCGCTTCCTGTCCGACCCGGCGCATCCCAACGTGTTCGAAGGCAAGGCCGTGGTGTTCGAAGGCCCGGAGGATTACCACGCCCGCATCGAGGACCCGGCGCTCGGGGTGGACGAGCACTCCCTGCTGGTGATCCGCAATTGTGGGCCGATCGGCTATCCCGGCGGTGCCGAGGTCGTGAACATGCAGCCCCCCGCCGCGCTGCTGAAGCGTGGGATCGACGCGTTGCCGACCATGGGCGATGGCCGCCAATCCGGCACCAGCGGCAGCCCGTCCATCCTCAACATCTCGCCCGAGGCCGCGGTGGGGGGCGGCCTAGCCCTGTTGCGGACGGGCGATCCCATCCGCATCGACCTGAATACCCGCAAGGTGGACGTGCTGATCCCCGATTTGGAACTGGCCGCTCGCCGCGCCGCCTGGACGCCGCCAGTGCTGGACAACAAGACGCCGTGGGAGGAAATCTATCGGTCGATGGTCGGGCAGCAAGGCACAGGCGCATGCCTGGAGGCCGCAACCTTGTATCTCGACATCGTCGAGACCCGCGGCGAGTCTCGGCACAACCACTAAGGGAAACAGGGACCATGGATCGTCTCGCCGGCAAGACGGCCTTTGTAACGGCCGCGGCACAAGGCATTGGCTGGGCCACTGCGCTCGCGTTTGCGGCCGAAGGGGCTACGGTGATCGCCACCGATTTGAACGAGGCCAAGCTGGCGGGCATTGCCGGCGAGCGCATCCAAACCCATCGCTTGGATGCGACGAACCCGGCCGAGATCGCCGCCATGGCGGACAAAATCGGCCGGGTGGACATTCTGTTCAATTGCGCCGGGTTCGTGCACCAGGGATCCATCCTGGATGCGACGGAGGAGGAGTGGGACTTCGCCTTCGCCCTCAACGTGCGGTCGATGTTCCGCACCATCCGCGCCTTCCTGCCGGCCATGCTGACGGAGCGGAGCGGGTCGATCATCAACATTTCCTCCGGCGCATCCTCCATCAAGGGCGCGCCCAACCGCTTCATCTACGGCACGACCAAGGCCGCGGTCATCGGGCTGACCAAATCGGTGGCGGCCGACACGGTGGCGAGTGGCATACGCTGCAACGCCATTTGCCCCGGCACGGTCCAGACCCCGAGCCTGGATGACCGCATCGCCGCCAATGCCGCGGCTGCTGGCGGGATGGAACAGGCACGCACCGCCTTCGTCGCGCGCCAGGCGATGGGGCGGCTTGGCACGCCGGAGGAGATCGCGGCCCTGGCCGTCTATCTTGCCAGCGACGAGTCGCGGTTCGTGACCGGTCAGGCCATGGTCATCGACGGTGGCTGGACCCTCTAAGCAGTCTCGCCTTAAAAAGACTTTCAGAGTTTGGGGAGGATACCACGATGAAGTTGCTCCGCGTTGGCGCGCCGGGTGCCGAAAAACCTGCGATCATGGTGGCTGACGGGAGCTTGCGCGACCTGTCTGGCCATATTGCCGACATCGATGGGTCGGCGCTTTCCCCGGCTGGGCTGGCCAAGATCGCCGCGATCGACACGGCGAGCCTGCCGGTGGTCGCTGGGTCTCCCCGGATCGGGCCGTGCGTGGTGCGCCCACTTAACTTCGTCTGCATCGGCCTGAACTACGCCGATCACGCCGCAGAAACCGGCGCCGCCATCCCCAAAGAGCCGATCGTGTTCCTCAAGTCACTTGGGGCGTTCAGCGGCCCGAACGACGACGTGCTGATCCCGCGTGGCTCCAAGAAGACCGATTGGGAGGTCGAACTGGGCATCGTGATCGGCACCAAAGCATCCTACGTCCCCGACAACCAGGCGATGGACCACGTCGCCGGGTATTGCGTGATCAACGATGTCAGCGAGCGGGAATTTCAAGCCGAGCGCGGCGGCACTTGGGACAAGGGCAAGGGCTGCGACACGTTTGGCCCGACCGGTCCCTGGATGGTGACGAAGGACGAGGTGCCCGACCCGCAGAACCTCGCTTTGTGGACCGAGGTCGATGGCAAGCGCATGCAGGATGGCAGCACGAAGACGATGATCTTCGGCGTGAAGCATTTGGTCAGCTATGTCAGCCACTTCATTACGCTGCACCCGGGCGACATCATTGCTACCGGGACTCCGCCGGGTGTCGGGCTGGGCGTCAAGCCGGAGCCGATCTTTCTGAAGGCTGGTCAGGTCATGCGGCTGGGGGTTGAGGGCCTGGGCGAACAGCAGCAGCGCCTCGTCGCCGCATAAGGGGACGATATTGAGATCTCCGCCTAAAAGGCGTGGGTCTCAACAAGGCGAGGGAGAAGACCTGATGGTCGCTCCTTCGCGCCCCAGTTCAGATGTCGGTCGGCTTGACTGGCATCAACGGCAATCCCGCTGCACGCCAGGCATTCCGCCCACCACGGTACCAGAGCACGTTGGTGTAACCGAGGTTTACGGCCCGGACCGCCGCGTTGTGCGACAGCCAGCAGAGTTTCGAGAGGCAAAAGAATGCGATTGGCCGTGATTTGTCACCATCCGTGATCTTCGTGAGCGCAGTGGCGAGGTGCGCCTGCAAATCTCCCTGCGCCAACTTTCCAAAACCTGCGCCACGCAGCCATATCGCTCCAGGCAGGCTCGCGGTTACGTCGCCACCTAGAACGTCGATGAGGATAGGGGGCTTCGGCGACGCCAACATCGACTGAAGCTGCGGCGTGGAAATAGTCGTCGCCCCGGTAATGATTGTTGGAGTGGGTTCGTCGTAATCGGAATTGCGTATTGCCGTGGTCGGGCCGACGCCGAAATCAATCCCTTCGGAATCGTAGGTTTGTGCAGAGGCTGGGGCGCTCGCTGCAACGGTGGCCTGTGCGCCGCCGGGCGGTGCGCAGGCAGAAACGGGAAATAGCAGCCCGGCTATTATCATGAGGTGCTTTGTTGACATTCTTCCCACTTCGATCGCGGCGAGCTTTAGCCGATAATTGGCAGTTCTAACTTGAGGAATCAACGGCTCGGTTCCATCAACAGAGTCCCGCATGCGTGCGTTCGATTCCGTCTTGCAAGCCGCCGGATACTTCGCCGGCCCAGGCGGAAATCGGCCACTATCATGACATTCTTTCTCTCCCTCTGGGAGACAATCGGGTTCCGGGTTTAAACCTCGCTGATGAACGACATCTGGTTAACCTTCCGACTGGTCCGGTCGGATGTGGTGTTTTCGGTCGGCCTCGTCGTCGCCACGGTCGTCACCTGGCACGTTCTGCTTCGCAAGCGGGAGGTCGCCTCCGCCGTCGGCTGGATCGGCCTGGCCTGGTTTGCGCCCATCACAGGCGCCATCATCTACTTCGTGTTCGGCGTCAACCGTGTACAGCGCCGGGCACGCCGGCTGCGGTCGCGGGTGGAGCGGCGGGGCGGCGGCCGGTTTGCCTGGCCCTCCCCGGAGGATGACGACCATCTGGACCCGCTGGAGCGCGGCGTGGGACGGATCACGACGCGGCCAACGCTAGCCGGCAACACGCTGCGAATCTTCCACAACGGCGACGAAGGCTACCCGGCCATGCTGGAGGCCATTGCCAGGGCCGAGCGCAGCGTGGCGATGTCGTCCTATATTTTCCATGACGACACCTGGGGCAGTCGCTTCATCGAGGCGTTGGCGGCGGCGAAGGACCGCGGACTCGAAGTCCGGGTGCTGATCGACGGCGTGGGGGGCGGGTGGCTATTTTCCCACGCCTACCACCATCTGCGCCGCCGGGGCGTGACCGCCGCGCGTTTCCTCCACTCGTTGCAGCCCTGGCGCATGCCGTTCCTGAATCTGCGTTCCCATAAGAAGATTCTCGTCGTGGATGGCAAGATCGGGTTCACCGGCGGGTTGAACATCTCCGACGACAACGTCATGGCGATGAAGCCAAAGGAGCCGGTGCAGGACACGCATTTCCGCATCGACGGACCGGTCGTCTGTCAGTTGATGGAGGCGTTCATCCAGGATTGGTCCTTCGCGACCGATGAAGATTTGGATGGCGATGCATGGTATCCCGACATTGACGGCGCGGGCAACGAGCCAGCCAGGGTCATCGATTCCGGCCCGGACGAAGACATCGAGAAGATCGAGTTTGCCGTGCTGCAGGCCGTCGCCTGTGCCCGGGTGAGCATCGCGGTGATGACGCCCTATTTCCTGCCGGATGAGCGGCTGATGACGGCATTGGCACTGGCGCAAATCCGGGGGGTTGCGGTGGACATCGTCATCCCCGAAGTCAGCGACCATCGGTTCATCGACTGGGCGACCCACGCCAATATCGGCCCGCTCTTGGATGAAGGCGTGCGAGTCTGGCGCTGCCCGCCGCCCTTCCGTCACTCGAAGGTCATGGTTGTGGACGGCGAGTGGTGCCTGATCGGCAGCAGCAATTGGGATATGCGGTCGTTCCGGTTGAACTTCGAATTGTGCATGGAGGTTTATAGCCACGACCTCGCAGCGATCCTGACCGCGTTGATGGAACAAAGCCGAGGCTCGGCCATGACCCAGGCGGAGCTGGACGGGCGCTCCCTTTGGGCGCGGCTACGCGACGCGGCGGTGCGGTTGATGCTTCCCTATCTGTGATGCATCGAGAACGGAAAGCCGCACGGTGATGGGCCGGTGGTCGGACGCACCGCGCGGCAGGACCGCAGCATCTTCGCAGTGCAGCCCTCGAACCACGCAGCGATCCAGCCGGAGGGGCAGCACGTCGCTCATCCGGTGGGTCGGCCGGCGCGGCCCCACATCGCGAAAACCCGGCAGGAGTACGGGCCCGACCAGATTGTAGTCACCCACCACCGCCGCGCGGTGCGGCAGCCGCGTGGCGATGCGGCGGAGTTGGCGGCGGTTGAGGATTTGCCCGTGCGACAAATGCACGTTGGCGATGGTAAACGGCCCGAGATCGATAATCTGCGCGACCCGGTGGACCATCGACCCTGATGGGAGCGGCATCACCTGCGGATGCGCTGCGAGGCCCCGCGGCATCCACACCGCCAACCCATGCACTCGGCCTGGCAGCGGAACCCGCGCATATCCCCCGCCAACCCGCTGCGGCAATGCGTCGATATCGTGGGTGGCCTCCTGCATCAGCAAAATGTCCGGCTGTTCACGCTCGATCAGGGCAACGACCTCCGAAAGGCTTGCGCCAACAAGGCGGAGGAGGTTCCAGCTGATCAGTTTCATGAACGACGAACCCGTGAGGTGTGAGTTAGAGCATACCCAAAAACAAGTCGTTACCCACTCAAGTGATCTGGGAAGAGCATAAGTTATTGATAAGGCAGCCTGTTCCTGAACACGCAGCTAAACGCGCGAGGCGGCCACTGGTTCGCGCGGGATTGGCTTCTCCATGTCCACATAGGTTGGCTCGGCATAGCCATCATGCGCGTGCAGCCTCGTCTCCACGAAGCCGAACCGGGCGAACAGCCGACGATTGCCGGTGAGCGCAAGCCGGGTGGAGAGCCAAAGACGCGGCAGCCCCCGCCGCTGCGCCTCGGCCTCGGCCGCTTGCAGCAAGCCCGTTGCGATGCCCTGCCGGCGATGCGCCGTGGTGACCGCGACGCGGCTGACGTAGAGGCCACCTTCCCGCTCGTCCCATAGTAGGCCAGCGACGGCGGGATCGACAACGATACCACCACCGCCCTGTGCCAGATGCCTCCGCACATCCTCGGCGGTAACGCGCCCGGCGGACGGTGGCGGATCGAGGAGCAGGCCGGCAAACGCATTCCTGACCAGGCCAGCAAGGTCTTCGGCATCGGCTGGTTCCAGCACACGGTGCATCGAGGCCGTTACATCGTGGCGCCGATGACCCAGGGGGCGAACTCGGCGCCGCCCGAATCGAACCCCTCGCTCTTGGACCGCTCACCGCTGGCAACCCGCAGCATGGTGTCGAAGATGCGGGTGCCGCATTCCTGCACGGTCTCTTCGCCGTCCAGGATGGTGCCGCAATTGATGTCCATGTCATCCACCATACGGGTGTACATGGGGGTGTTGGTGGCCAGCTTGATCGAGGGGGATGGCTTGCAGCCGAACACACTGCCCCGCCCGGTGGTAAAGCAAACCAAATTGGCCCCGCCTGCCACCTGCCCCGTGGCCGCCACCGGGTCGTAACCCGGCGTATCCATGAACACGAAGCCCCTGACCGTCACCGGCTCGGCATAGCGGTAGACCTCGACCAGATCGGTACTGCCCGCCTTCGCCATGGCGCCAAGCGACTTTTCCAGGATGGTCGTCAGCCCCCCGGCCTTATTGCCCGGCGAAGGGTTGGCGTTCATCTCGGCCCCCTCGCGCGCGGTGTAGTCCTCCCACCACCGCATGAGTCCAACCAGTTTCTCGCCCACCTCCCGGCTACGGGCACGGCGGGTCAGCAGGTGTTCGGCGCCGTAGGTCTCGGGCGTTTCCGACAAAATGACGGTGCCGCCCTGCGCCACCAGCAAATCGCTGGCGATCCCCAGGGCCGGGTTGGCGGACACGCCGGAATAGCCGTCACTGCCGCCGCATTGCAGCGCCACCGTCAGCTCGCTGGCCGGGCACGGTTCCCGCCGCACCGCATTCGCCTCGGCCAGCACCTCGCGGACGAAGGCGACCGCGGCCTCCACCGTCTTGCGGGTGCCTCCCATGGTCTGGATGTCCATGTTGCGCACCCGGTCTGCCAGGCCGATCTCGCTCATCATGGAGCCAAGCTGGTTGACCTCGCAGCCCAGCCCGAGCATCACGACGTGGCTGAAATTCACATGCCGCGCATAGCCGCCGAGCGTGCGGCGCAGCAGGCGCAACGGCTCGCCGTCAGTCATGCCGCAGCCGGTCTTGTGGGTCAGCGCCACCACGCCATCGACATGCGGGAACTCGCTGAGCGGATCGGCCCCGGTGAACGGGTTGCGGCGGAACTGCTCCGCCACCAGCCCGGCCACATGGGCGGAACAATTCACGCTGGTGAGGATACCGATATAGTTACGCGTGGCGATCCGGCCATCCGGCCGACGGATGCCGAGGAAGCTGCGCTCTGCATTGGCACGCGGCGTCGGTTTGCTGTCGACGCCCCAGGCATAGTCGTGGTCGTAGTCGCCCATGCCGAGATTGTGGGTGTGGACATGGGTGCCCGCCTTGATCGGCTGCGTCGCCAGGCCAATGACCTGGCCATAGCGCCGCACCGGCTCCCCCATGGCATGGTCGCGCACGGCGGCCTTGTGCCCGGCGGGAATGCGCTCGGCCGTGACGACACCGGGCGCGATGTCCGTGCCCACCATAAGGGTGTTGCGGGCGATCACCACGCCATCGCCTGCATGCAGGCGGATGAAGGCGCTCACCTGGCGCGGGCCTCGGCAACGGCGGCCTTGGCCGCGGTCAGCAAAAGGCCGCTGTCATTGTTGATGGTGACCAGCTTGAACCCCATGCCGATGGCGCGCTTGGCATAGGCGGCGGTGCCGCAATGCACCCCGGCCACCAGGCCCCGCTTGCTCGTCTCCCGGACAATCTTTTCGTAGATGGTCAGGATTTCCGGCTCCTCCCGATCCAGCACCGGGATCAGGCCCATGGAAAACCCGAGGTCGGATGGGCCGATATAAACCCCATCGATGCCGGGCACATCGAAGATCGCCTCCATGTTCGACACCGCCTCCGCCGTCTCCATCATCGGGAGGCAGATGGTCTCCTCATTCGCCGTCTTCTGGTAGCCGGTGCTGACGCCATAGATCCCGGCGCGGATCGGGCCGTTGGAGCGGGCGCCGGCCGGCGGATACTTGCAGTAGGAGACGAACGCCTTGGCTTCCTCCGCCGTGTTGATCATCGGGCAGATCACGCCATAGGCACCAGCGTCCAGGACCTTCCCGATGATGCCGGGCTCGTTCCAGGGCACCCGCACCATGGGCACCACGGGATGCGCCTGCATGGCCTGGAAGCAGCGGACCATGGACATGTAGTCTTGCACGCCATGCTGCATATCGACCGTCACGCTGTCCCAGCCGGCCTGCGCCATGGTCTCGGCGGCAAAGCCATCCGGGATCGCCAGCCAGCCATTGATGGCGGCCCCGCCACCCTGCCAGATTTGCTTGATCTTGTTGTTTGCCATGGCCGTGTCTGCTCTCTGCTGCGCTCGCCGAAACTAAGCGCACCATTTTGGCCGGTCAAACCTCGCGCCGCCTTCGACGCTTGTCACGACCGGAGGAAGCGGCCGAGCACCCCGGGAGGGGGAGGCTCTTTATAGTCCAACCATGAGCGCGCTGCGGAGACTGACGCGATAATCAGTCCGTGCTGCAATCTGGGATGTTTGAACAGCAGCGTATCGGGTTGCCCTTCCAGGTTTCTGCGGATCACCTCCGCGTCGATGTCAGCCCGCGGCCCTGGCGTGAAGTCCTCCATGTTGTTCGTTACCAGCAAATCCGCACCGCCCGCGACAGCCGTTTCCAGCACCGCCTGGTCCTCCGGGTCGAGCAGCGGCTGCACACCGCCTCCGAGCACCGCGTAGGGAGCTTCACCGACAATGCCCCCGGTGGCGGATGCCTCAACCGCGTTCCTGGCTGCGTCGGCGAACCGCTCGGGCAGGCCGATCCTGACCAAGACTTCGTGGAGCGTGTCAAGCATCAGGTGGGAGATGATCGGTTGGATTGGAAAGCGGCAATCTATCGCGACAGTCTGGCGTATCTGCCCGGCGCCACGCTAAGACGCTCGCCAAAGGGAGCCCCGCCATGGCAACACCAGCCGACACCGTCATCGTGCAAGCCCGCGAATTCCTGGCCGAACGGATGACCACCAATGCTGCGTTGCGCGAACAGCACAGCCATGGCGAGGACACCAATCCGCCTGTGCTGCCGGACGGCGTGGCCTTCATCGAGACGACCGAAGAGGCCTCCAAGCTGCTGGCGCTCTGCCATGCCCACCGGGTTCCCGTGGTGCCGTTCGGCACCGGGACCTCGCTGGAGGGCCATGTGACGCCGGTGCGCGGCGGCATCAGCCTCGACGTCAGCCGAATGAAGGCGGTGCTGGCAGTCAACGCGCCGGACATGGATTGCCGCATCCAGGCCGGCGTCACCCGGCAGGAACTCAACGCCCATCTGCGCGACCAGGGCCTGTTCTTCCCGGTCGACCCCGGCAGCGAGTGCTCCATCGGCGGCATGTGCGCCACCCGCGCCAGCGGCACCAATGCCGTCCGCTATGGCACGATCAGGGACAATGTGCTGGGACTGACCGTGGTGTTGGCGGATGGGCGGATCATCCGCACCGGCGGGCGCGTCCGCAAAGCCGCCACCGGCTATGATCTGACCCGGCTGTTCATCGGCTCCGAAGGCACGCTGGGGGTGATGACCGAAATCCAGCTTCGCCTGCACGGCATTCCGGAGGCGCAATCGGCGGCCATCTGCCAATTCCCGACGCTGGCCGGTGCGGTGGAAACGGTGATGACGATCCTGGCCAGCGGGATCCCCGTGGCCCGGATGGAGTTGCTGGACGACGTGCAGATGGCCGCCTGCATCGCCTTCTCCAAACTGGACGGGCTCTCAGGGGTGCCCACCCTGTTCTTCGAGTTCCACGGCACGGCGGCTGGCGTGCAGGAGCAGGCGGAAATGGCACAGGAGATCGCCAACGACAACGGCGCCCACGGCTTCAAATGGGCCACTGATGCCGAGGCGCGCAACAAGCTGTGGCAGGCTCGGCACGATGCCTATTGGGCAGCCCTCGCCTCCCGCCCCGGCTTCAAGGGCGTCACCACCGATGCCATTGTGCCCGTCAGCCGGCTGGCCGATTTGATCCTGGGGGCGAAAGCCGACATCGAGGCCTCGGGCCTATCCGCCCCGATCGTCGGTCATGTTGGCGATGGCAATTTCCACACCGTCATCCTGGTGCCGCCAGAGGAAGGCGGCCTGGACCGCGCCTGGGCGCTGGACCGCAAGATCGTCGCCCGCGCCTTGTCGCTGGAAGGCAGTTGCAGCGGGGAACACGGCATCGGCATCGGCAAGCGGGAATTCCTGGAGCAGGAAGTGGGGCTGGAGGTGCTGAATGTCATGCGGTCGGTGAAGACGGCGCTGGACCCGCACGGCATCATGAACCCCGGCAAGATTTTCATGAACTGATGCAGGACCCCTCGACAGCCACCAAAAACCTTGGCACCGAGCCCGACATCCACCGCACTGCCAGCGTGCGGGACAGCACGTTTGGCATCTATTGCGAGGTGGGCGCCCGGACGAAAATCGCCGAGTGCACGTTCGGCGACTTTTCCTACGTCGTGAACGATAGCGACATCATCTATACGGATGTCGGCAAGTTCTGCTCCATCGCCGCCCATACGCGAATCAACCCTGGCAATCATCCGGTCGAGCGCGTGGCGATGAACCATTTCACCTATCGCAGCAGTGCCTACGGGTTGGGCGAGGACGACCCGGCGTTCTTCGACTGGCGCCGCTCCTTCCGCTGCTCGCTGGGGCATGACGTCTGGATCGGACATGGCGCGGTCGTGCTGCCCGGCGTGAGCATGGGCAATGGGGCGGTGGCCGGGGCCGGCGCGATCGTGACGAAGGATGTGCCCGCCTGGTCGATCGTCGTCGGCAATCCGGCCCGGATCCTGCGCACCCGCTTTTCCGAACGGGTGATCGAGGCACTGGAGCGAATCGCCTGGTGGGACTGGGACCGTGACCGGCTCCGCACCGCGATGGGGGATTTCCGGAGCTTGTCGGCAGAGGCGTTCATCGGAAAATACGACGGGAGTTAAAGCGGCTTCAGCCCGGCCTCGATCTTGGCGCGGTTCGGTTCCAGAAACGGTGGCAGCGCGAGCCGGGTGCCAAGTTGGTCGACCGGCTCGTCCGCGCTGAACCCTGGACCATCGGTCGCGATCTCACACAGGATGCCGCCGGGTTCACGCGTGTACATGCTGCGGAAATAGAACCGGTCCACCGGCCCGCTCGACCGCACGCCCAGCCGCCGCAGCTTGTCCACCCATTCGTCATACGCGGCATCCGGAATGCGGAACGCCACGTGATGGACGCCGCCAGCCCCCTGGCGCGCCGTGGGCAAAGCAGGCTCGGCGCGGACGTGCACCTCCGCCATCAGTCCGCCAGCCCCCATGGCGAAGACGTGGGTGTCGCCGCCATCCGCGGCCACGAAGCTGCGGTCGCGCCGCATGCCGAGAATATCCGTCAGGAACGCCGCCGTCGGCTCAAGCTCCCGCACGCTGATGGTGACCGGCCCGAGGCCGCGGATTTGATAAGCCATTGGAACCGGGCTGCCTGACCAGGGTCGTGCATCACCGGCGCCGCCGTCGTCGATCAGCAGCAAGCGCTGGCCCTCCGGATCATCCAGGGCCAGCCCATGCCGCCCATCCTCCCGCACGGGCCGAGAGCGGATCCCCGCCGCGCCCAGGCGCCCTACCCACCAACTCAGCGCCTCCCCGCCATTCACGCGCAACGCGGTGCGGACGATGCTGCCGGTCCCCCGCCGCTCCGGCCCAGTGGGCCAATCGAAGAAGGTCAGGTCGGTGCCAGGGCGCCCCTCTGCATCGGCGTAAAACAGATGGTACGCGGTCGTGTCGTCCTGGTTCACCGTCTTCTTGACCAGCCGCATTCCCAGCACGCCAGTGTAAAAAGCGTGGTTGCCGCTGGCCGTGGCGGAGATGGCGGTCAGATGGTGGAGCCCGGTCAGCTGCATGTCGTCTACTCCCGCGCCGTCTCACCGGCTGTGAATCGTTTCGCACCGCGCAAATCTGGACGATCTTTACGGCTGCTTAACTACCCAACGTCAAGTTGGACGCATCAACGAGGCGTGTTGCATGTCCGCCCATCTTGCCGATAAATCCCTCAAACCGAGCCCAAGCCAGAAAGACCGCTTTCTCGCCTTCGCGTTCGCGGCGGCGGATTTGCTGGTCGAGGCGACGGCTGATGGCACGATCTGCTTTGCCGCTGGGGCGTTCAAGGCACGATTTGGCCTTGCCCCGGAGCAATTTACCGGCCGGCACATTCACCGCCTGTTTTCCACCGCGGACAAGGGCGCGCTGGACCTGGCGCTCTACACGACCGCACTCCGCGGCCGCCTACCGCCTTTGGTCTTACGCCTATCGGACGCTGCGGCCACGCCGATGGTCATGTCCGGGCTGGCCATGCCATCCGAGACGGGCCGCCTGTGCTTCACCGTCGGACGCCTTCCGGCCCTTCCTGGCCCTGTCGCCACGCTCACGGCGGCTCAGCCGGTGTCGTTTGGCCGCATGGCGGAGGACCGGCTGCGGAGCGACGATGGCGGCGCCGTGAGCCTGTTGGAAGTCCAAGGCTGGTCGCTTGCACGGGATAACCTGCCAGCCGATGCACAACGCGCATTACAGTCGGAGATCGTCGAGGTGCTAGGTCGATTGGGCGGGCCCGGCAGCATTGCGGGCGAGATTTCATCGGGACGCTACGGGTTGCTGGCGGACTCAGCACCGGACCTCGCCGCCGTGGCCACGGAGTTGGAGGCGCTGCTGCGCGCCCATCCGGCCACTGCGCGGGCCCAGGTGCAGGGAACCGGCCTTGGCCTGGACCGCAACGGGCTGACGGGTCCACAAGCGGCACGGGCGTTGCGGTTTGCGCTGGCCCGCTTTGCCGATGGCGGCACGAAGGCGACCACCGAGGCCGGGTTCAACAACGGGCTGGCCGAGTTCATCGCCAGCGCCCAGCTTCGCGCCCGCACGGTGCGGACTGCCCTGGCCGAAAACCGGTTCCGACTGGCGTTCCAGCCCGTGGTGAACCTGAACAACCGCAGCGTCCATCATTACGAGGCGCTGTTGAGGCCAATCTTCACGCCGGGCAACGCGATTCAGACCACACAGGATTTCGTGACGTTCGCCGAATCGGTCGGCCTGTCGGAGGAGCTGGATTGGGCCGTGATGCAGCAAGGCATCGCAGCGCAGGCCGGGTCCCCCAACAGCGCCATCGCCGTCAACGTCTCGGGTCTCTCGATGCAGAGCCCCAGCTTTCGCGAGCGCGTGACGGCCTTGCTCCGCGCGAGCGTCGCGCCGGGGAAGATCTTGATCGAACTGACCGAGACTGCCGACATCGAGGATATCGCCAGCGCCTCTTCCTTCATCGACGAATTGCGGTCGATCGGCACGCCGGTCTGCATCGACGATTTCGGCGCCGGGTCGGCCGCATTCCGGTATTTGAGGGAATTCCGGGTCGACTATGTCAAGCTGGACGGCGCCTATGTGCGTGGCGCCCTGCAGAACGCGCGGGAACATGGCTTCCTGTTGTCGATGATCGAATTGGCCAATTTCGTCGGGGCCAAAGTCATCGCCGAGACGATCGAGCAGGACGACGAAGCGAAGATGATGAATGACCTTGGGGTCGAATACGGCCAGGGCTGGTTGTTCGGCAGACCAGGCCAGTTGCCGGGAACAGCCAACGGCTTCTAACGATCCGTCCAGCCGTGGGCGTCGCCGGCAGCCAATGTACTCACTCCGCCGCCTTCGCCTCCATCCCGGCCACGCGCGTCCGGGTCCGCATCGTCACCCATTCCTCCGCACCGGTTGGGTGGATGCCGACCGTCTGATCGAAATCGGCCTTCGTCGCGCCCGCGTTCATCGCCACCGCAATGCCTTGCATCATCTCCGGTGCGTCGTCACCCAGCATATGGGCGCCCACCACGCGCTGCGTCGATTGTTCCACCACCAGCTTCATCACGGTCCCGGAATGGCGGCCGGTGAGGATGTGGCGCATCGGGGTGAACTTGGCCACATAGATGTCAACGGGATAGCGTGCAGCCGCGGCCTCCTCCGTCAGGCCTACGGTGGCAATTGGCGGGTGGCTGAACACGGCGGTCGCCACATTGTCGAAGTTCCAATGACGTTGATGCGGGCTGAACAGCTTGTCTGCCAGCATATGCCCCTCGGCGATGGCGACGGGGGTGAGATTCATGTGGTTGGACACGTCGCCTATCGCGTAGATATGCGGCTGGCTGCTCTCATGCTCCCCGTTCACGACCACAGCGCCCGCGGGCGTTGTCTCCACTCCCGCCTCTGCTAACCCCAAGCCACGTGTATTCGGGCGGCGGCCTACAGCCCAGAACACCAAATCCGTATGGCGGACGGTCCCGTCCATCAAATGCACGACGTAGCCGTCACCCTCGCGCTCCACCTTCGCCGGGGCTGTGTCGCAATGGAGTTTCACGCCCTGGGTTTTCAGCGCATCCGTCAGCGCCTCGCGCATATCGT
Source organism: Acetobacteraceae bacterium (assembly GCA_965199005.1). GTDB lineage: Bacteria > Pseudomonadota > Alphaproteobacteria > Acetobacterales > Acetobacteraceae > LMUY01. Next base: position 345,811 of record CBDAQK010000001.1, read on the forward strand.
GGTCGAACCCGCGCAGCGGCAGCGGCGGCCGGCACACCAGCTCCACCTCCGAGCCCAACCCGGCGAAAATCCCGGCGAACTCCACCGCGATGTAGCCTGCCCCAATCAGCATGATCCGGCGCGGCAAAGCCTGGAGGTGAAACGCTTCGTCGGACGTGATGCCCATCTCACACCCGGGCATGTCCGGCCGCAGCGGATGGCCGCCAACGGCGATCACGATCCGCTCCGCCGTGACGCGCTTGCCGCCGACATCCAGCGTATGCGCATCGATGAAGGTGGCGCGGGCGTCGAACATCGTGCAGCCGCTGAGCAGCTTCACGTAAATCCCATTCAGCCGGGCGATCTCTGCGTCTTTCGCCGCAATGAAAGCCGCCCAATCATGCGTCCCGCGCTCCGTATTCCAGCCAAACCCGCGGCTATCCTGCGCCGCCATGCCGTAATCGGCCGCCATGACCATGAACTTCTTCGGCACGCAGCCGACATTGACGCAGGTGCCGCCCCAATGGGTGCTCTCCGCCACCGCCACGCGGGCGCCGTAGCCGGCTGCGATGCGGGCACAACGCACCCCGCCAGACCCGCCGCCGATGACGAACAGATCGAAATCATAGGCCATCGCCGCACCCCTTGCTTCACATCCGACATAGGCGGCCGAGCGGATGATGTCAGCCGCCGCTCAGCAGGCTCCACTCTGGCGCCAGCCCTGCCTCGGCAATGGCGTCCCAGCCAAAGCGCAGCAGAGGCAGCGCCGCCGCAGTCAGGCTTACCACGCGCTGCACCAAGCCGGCAGATTGGACCTCGCGCTTCAGCAGAGGGCATTTCAGCAGGATGTTGCGATTTGATCACCGGCAAAATCACCAGGTCGGTGACATCCTCGAATCCGCGGGGCGCCCGCACCATGCGATCCGCGCTCTCCAGCGTCAGGCCTGCGGCCTCGGCTTCGGCCAGGATGGCTTTGAAGGTGACCGGGTCAACGCGGACGGCTTCGCGGATCGCATCCAGTTGCGGCCGGTCGGTCTGATAGAACCCGGCGCCAAAGAAACACCCCTCATCGGCGATGTGGAGATAGCTTATGCCAGCGCTCTCCCGCGACTGGCCTGGCCGCATCCACACGATACCCAAATGGGTCTTGTAGGGCGCCTTGTCCTTGCTGAACCGGACGTCCCGGTTAATCCGGAACAGGCTGCGCTTGGCATCCCCCGTCAGAGGCATCTCGAGCTGGGCATACGCCGCGGCGACCGTCTCGGCCACCACCATGCTCGGGAAGCGGACTTCCCGGTCATAGGTCGCCCGGTTATCCTCGAACCAGGCTTTTGTCTGGTTCGCTGCGAGGGCGCGAAGAAAAGCAAAGGCCGCCGGGCGGAACCCGGCGAACCCGCCATCCCCCGCTGAAGCCGTCTTAGGCGGCGGCCTGATGCGGCACGCCCTTCTCCTTCAGCAGCGCTTCCAACTCGCCCGACTGGAACATCTCGGTCACGATGTCGCAGCCGCCGATGAACTCACCGTCGACGTAGAGCTGCGGGATCGTCGGCCATTGCGAGAAGGCCTTCACGCCCTCGCGCAGCGCCGGGTCCTCGAGGACGTTCGCGGTGTGGAAGGGCACGCCCATATGGCTCAGGATCTGCACGACCCGCGCGGAAAACCCACATTGCGGAAACAGCGCGTTGCCTTTCATGAATAGCATCACGCGATTATCGGTAATGTCCTTTTTGATCCGATCCGCTGCACTCATCGTCTCGCTCATGGTTACGTCTCCGGTTCAGGGGGCAGAAGTTTGTAGCGCCAGGGCATGCAACACCCCACCCATCCGACCGCGCAGGGCGGCGTAGACGAGCTGATGCTGCTTCACACGCGATATCCCACGAAATGCCTCACTCGTGACGGTGGCAGCATAATGATCTCCGTCACCCGCCAAATCCTCAACGGTCACGCGTGCGTCCGGCAGGGCGGCACGGATAAGCGCCTCGATCTCACTCGCGGCCATAGCCATCGGTCAGCACTCTCGCGGTTGCAACATGATATGGTCAGGACGGGGGATGAAGTCAAACCCGTCCCATCCAGGCTGGGAAGAACCGTTCGTGCGCCTCCCTAAGAGTGGATAGCGTCACGAAGCTTCCATCTGCCAGGGTGATCCGCTCACCTGAGGCCGAACCGAGGCGCAACACCGGCACGTCCGCATCGTCGGCGGCCAACATCAAAGCTGCGGCATCGGAAACCGCCAGGACATAGCGGCTCTGGTCCTCGCCGAACCACCAGCCATGCTCGTCGATTCCCTTGGGTAGCGGCGTCAGGTGAACGCCGACGCCGCCAGCCAGCGCCATTTCCGCCACCGCGACCAACAGGCCGCCATCCGAGGCATCGTGGCAGGCGGCCACGCGGTCGGCGGCGATCTGCGCGCGGACGAACTCGCCATTCTTCCTTTCCGCGGCCAAGTCTACCGGCGGGGGCGGACCTGCCTCGCGTCCGGCGATCTCACGCAGCCACAGCGATTGGCCGAGCCACCCGGCCGTCCGTCCCACCACCACCAGTTCCAAGCCCGGCTGGAGCGCCAGGCCGATCGCGCGGGCTGCATCTGCGATGACGCCCAGCCCGCCAATAGCCGGCGTCGGCAGGATCGGGGCGCCGTCCGTTTCATTGTAGAGGCTCACATTGCCGCTCACGACCGGGAAGTCCAGCGCGGTGCAGGCCGCCGCCATTCCAGCGATGGCAGCGGCGAACTGGCCCATGACCAGCGGCTTCTCCGGGTTGCCGAAATTCATGTTGTCCGTCGCGGCGAGCGGCGTGGCCCCGGTGGCCGTGATGTTGCGCCAGGCCTCCGCCACGGCCTGCATGCCGCCCAATCGCGGGTCGGCGGCGCAGTAGCGCGGCGTGCAATCCGTGGTCAGCGCCAAGGCCATGGCGTGGTCTTCGATTCGCACGATCGCAGCATCCGCGGCGCCCGGCCGCTTGGCAGTCTGGCCGCCGATGGTGCTGTCGTACTGGTCCCACACCCAGGCGCGGGAGCATAAATCGGGACACCCGATCAGCGTGACCAGCGCGTCGACCACGCTCACCGGGCTGGCAACGGGCCCGAGCGGCGGATGCAGTGGCGTATCCTCGGTTGGGCGGTGATACAGCGGCGCCTGCTCGGCCAGAGGGTCCAGCGGAATATCAGCTTCGATCACGCCCTTATGGGTGATCACGATCCGGCCGGTATCAGTCAGCCTGCCGATAACGGCAAAATCCAGTTCCCATTTCTCGAAAATCTCGCGCGCCATCTCCTGCCGATCGGGGCGCAGGACCATCAACATGCGCTCCTGGCTTTCCGACAGCATCATCTCGTAGGCGGTCATCCCGGTTTCGCGCTGGGGCAGGGCATCCAACTCCAGCAGGATCCCGACGCCCCCCTTTCCCGCCATCTCGACCGAGGACGAGGTGAGCCCGGCGGCCCCCATATCCTGGATCGCCACGATCGCATCCGTCGCCATCAGTTCCAGGCAGGCCTCGATCAGCAGTTTCTCCGTGAAGGGGTCGCCCACCTGAACGGTGGGCCGTTTGCTCTCGCTGTCGGCACCGAACTCAGCCGAGGCCATGGTCGCGCCGTGAATGCCATCGCGTCCGGTGCGGCTGCCGACATAAACCACCGGGTTGCCGATGCCTGCGGCGGCGGACAGGAATATGCGGTCAGCCGGGGCGATCCCGACCGTCATCGCATTGACCAGCGGGTTGCCGTTATACGCCGGATGGAAGTTGACCTCGCCCCCCACGGTCGGCACGCCCACGCAATTGCCGTAGCCGCCAATCCCTCTGATGACGCCATCCACCACCCGCTTGGTCGCCGGGTGATCTGGATCGCCGAAGCGCAGGGCGTTCAAATTGGCAACCGGCCGCGCCCCCATGGTGAACACGTCGCGCAAGATGCCGCCCACGCCGGTTGCGGCACCCTGATACGGCTCGATGAAGGAGGGGTGGTTATGCGACTCCATCTTGAAGATCGCCGCGAGCCCCTCGCCGATATCCACCACCCCCGCATTCTCGCCGGGCCCGTGAATCACCCAAGGCGCCTTGGTCGGCAGCGTCTTCAACCAGACCCGGGACGATTTATACGAGCAGTGCTCCGACCACATGACGGAAAAGATGCCAAGCTCGGTCAGGCTCGGAGTGCGCCCCATGATGGCCAGCACACGGGAATACTCGTCGGCGCTCAGGCCAAACTCCTTGGCGAGCGCCTGGTTAACGTCCCGGATCATGCCGCCAAGGCCTCGACCAACCCGGCGAAGAGCGGGGCGCCGTCCGTACCCCCCATCAGCGGGTCCACCAAATCTTCCGGGTGCGGCATCAGGCCCAGCACGCGGTGGTTGGCGCTGTAGACGCCGGCGATCGACCGGGCGGAGCCGTTGGGATTGGCCCCTGGTGCGGCCTCTCCCTCCGGCGTCACGTAGCGGAACGCGACCCGGTCCTCACCCTCCAGCCGGTCCAGCGTCGCCTCATCCGCCGTGAAGTTGCCGTCGCCGTGCGCCATTGGGGCCCGAAACACCTGGCCCTTCTGGTAGTGCCGCGTATAGGCCGTGCCAGCCCGCTCTACCCGCAAATGGCAGTCGCGCGACAGGAAGCGCAAGGCTGCGTTACGCAACAGGGCGCCGGGCAGCATTTGCGCCTCCGTCAGAATTTGGAAGCCGTTGCAGATGCCGAGAACATGGCCGCCTCGCGCCGCGAAGGCATGGATCGCGGGCATGATCGGCGAGTGCGCGGCCATGGCGCCGCAGCGGAGATAGTCGCCATGGGAGAAGCCGCCGGGCAGGATCACCAGATCGGTCCCGTCTGGCAACATCGTCTCCCGGTGCCACAGCGTTCTGGGCCGCTGGCCGGTCGCTCGCTGCAGGGCGATGGCGACGTCGCGCTCACGGTTGGTTCCAGGAAAGACGACGATGGCGGTTTTCACGAACCGGGCTCCTCCGGGTGGCGCGACGCTCGTGTAGCACGGCGTTGCGGCTGTGTTGAAATGTGGTGATAGCTGCGGCGTTGGCGCATGACAGCCTTGCGAAACCACGCCATGCTCGCCCGAACCCATCGAGGACCGCCCCTATCGTGACCCGTCTCGCCGCCCTCATCGCCGCCGCCCTGCTGGCCCTGGCGCCCGCTGCCCGGGCCAAGGACTGGACCCATATCACCATTGCAACGGAGGGCGCGTTCCCGCCCTACAACTTCCACGCGCCGGACGGATCGTTGGCGGGGTTCGAGATCGACTACGCCCACGCGCTGTGTGATCAGATGAAGGTCAAATGCGACATCATTGCCCAGGATTGGGATGGCATCATTCCAGGCCTGCAAGCCGGCAAGTATGACGCGATCATGGCCGCGATGAGCATCACGCCCAAGCGCAAGGAAGTGCTGGCCTTCGCCGGCCCCTATATTGGCAGCCCAACGACCTTCGTAATCAGCAAGGATGCTGGCGGAAAGTTGCCGATGACCGGTGAGACGGTGCGGCTCGACGACCCGGCCGCGGCCATGAAGACGCTGGAGCCGCTGCGCCAAGCGCTCAAGGGCAAAATCCTCGGCGTCCAAATCAGCACCATCCAATCCGACGTGGCCAACACCTTTTTCAAGGACGTCGTCTCGGAAATCCGGACCTACAAAACGACCCAGGAAGAGGATTTGGACATCCAGGCTGGCCGCATCGATGCGATCTGCGGCAGCCAGGCCACGCTGGTCGCCAGCCTGGAAGAGCCCGGCGGCGATGCCGCGGTGCTAGCCGGGCCGTTGCTGCGGGGCGGCGCCATCGGGATCGGCTCCGGCGTCGGGCTGCGCAAGACCGACCCGGAATTGCAAACCATGTTCGACACCGCGATCAAGGCGGTGAAGGCCGATGGGACCGCAACGAAGCTGTCGCTGAAGTGGTTCAAGGTCGACCTAAGCCTTCCATAGTGCTCCGCGGCTGAATTCCCGCTATGACCCGGGGGTATGAAACTCCGCTTCGCCCCCTCCCCCACCGGTCTGCTTCATGTCGGCAACGTCCGCGCTGCCCTGGCGAACTATTTGCTCGCCAGGCGGCACGGCGGCGGCTTTCTGCTGCGCTTCGACGACACCGATGCCGGCCGCAACAAACCGGAATTTGCCGCCGCCATAGAGCAGGATTTGCGCTGGCTCGGGCTGGATTGGGACGACAGCTTCCGCCAGTCCGACCGCCTGCCTGAATACGCCGCGGCGGCCCGCAAGCTGGAAGCCGCCGGCCGGCTATACCCCTGCTTCGAGAGCGAGGTGGAACTGCAGGCCAAGCGCGACCAGCGCCTGCGCCGCCACCTGCCGCCTGTGTACGATCGCGCCATGCTCAAACTCACGGCCGAGCAGCGCGCCGCTGCGGAGGCGGGAGGCAAAGTGCCCTATTGGCGCTTCCGCCTCTCCGATGGTGCGAGTACCTGGCGGGATTTGGTGTTGGGCGACAAGCAGGTGCGGCTGCCCACGATTTCCGACCCGGTGCTGGTGCGGGCAGACGGCACGCCACTCTATACCTTCACGTCCGTGGTGGACGACCTTGCCACTGGCATCACCCATATCGTCCGCGGCGAGGATCACGTCACCAACACCGCCGTGCAACTCGACATCTGGGCGGCCCTGGGCGGCAACCCAAGCGCCATCTCCTTCGCGCATTTGCCTTTGCTCGTGGGCGACGATGGCGGCAAATTGTCGAAGCGCACCGGCTCCCTATCGCTACGCGGCCTGCGGCAGGATGGGGTCGAACCCTCCGCCATTACGGCCTATTTGGCCCGGCTCGGCACGTCGGAGGACCCGGTGCCCTGCGAACTGCCCCAGCTTGCTGCCGGCTTCGAGCTGGAACGCTATTCCCGCTCCTCCCCCCGCTTCGACATCCGGCAGTTGCTGGCCCTGAATCGCCGGGTGCTGCACGGCCTTCCGTTCGAGTTGGTTCAGGATCGGCTGCCCGAAGGGGCGACCCCGGCCTTTTGGGAGGCCGTACGCGGCAATTTGGACATGCTGGCGGAGGCGCGTGGCTGGTGGGACGTGGTGGCCGGCAGCATCGTGCCCCCTGTGGTCGAGGGCGAGGGCGCCTATCTGCGGGAGGCCTTGGCAGTCCTGCCACCCGAACCGTGGACCACAGACGTATGGATCGCCTGGACCGATACGCTGAAGGCGGCCACCGGGCGGAAGGGCCGCAGCCTCTTCCACCCGCTGCGCCTGGCCCTGACGGGGGAGGAACGCGGGCCCGAAATGCGGGGATTGCTGCCGCTGATCGGCCGGCCGCGGGCGGCTGAGCGGTTACAGATCGCGCAAGCCTAAATGAACAATCTGGCGACGGGGGTGGCGGGCGACATCACCCACATCATCCAAACCGCCCTGGCACCGATCTTTCTGCTCTCCGGCATCGGGACTTTGCTGAACGTGTTCAACCAGCGGCTGGTCCGCGTCTCCGACCATGTCGCCCATATCTCCGAGTTGTTGGACGGATCGACGGACGATGAGCAAAAGGCCGTCGGGCTCTACACCCATTTGCGGCGGTTGAACCAACGCCGGGTGGCGCTGGATGCGTCGGTGATTTTCGCGGGGTTGGCTGGCGCAGCCACCTGCGCCGCCGCGTTCACCCTGTTCGTTGTGACGTTGCGCGATGCGACGGACAGCCTGATCCTGATTTGGATCTTCGGATTGGCTCTAGGGTCCACCATCGCGTCGCTGACGACGTTTATCATCGACACTGTGCTGGCGTGGCATGGCCTGCGCCGGGAAGGCCCGATGCCGCGGACGAAATGATGTTGCGTGAAGGATGCTGGCAAACGGAGTAAGGTGCCCTCATGCCGCTGACGGATGCCGAGGAACGCCAGAAGCTGGCATGGGAGATTGCGCTGATGGATGTGCAGATTGACCGCGGTCGTATCGACATTGAGAAGATCCGGCAGGATATCGACAAATCCCGCCAGGATATCGATAACGACCGGTTAAAAAACGATAAGGTCCGGCTGGAGATAGACAAAATCCACCAGGATTTCGAAAAAACACGCGCCGACATGCTGCTCGACCAGAAGCGTCTATCCCTTCAATTCTGGGGAGTGTTCGCGACCATGATCGCCGCCTTTGCCGGGGCCTTTGCGGCTGGTGCCACCTGGTGGAACTACGTACTCCACCACTGACGCCCTGCTGCCACTGCCAGTCAGCAGTTGTCAGCCGCCGCCGGCTGCACCAGAACAGACTCACCATGCCAGTCCTGACGCTGCATAACAGCCTGAGCCGCGGGCGCGAGCCGCTCGTTCCAATCGACCCGGCGCACATCCGGATGTACGCCTGCGGCCCCACCGTGTATGACCGCGCCCATATCGGCAATGCGCGGCCTGAGGTGGTGAACGACGTGCTGGTGCGTCTGCTGCGGCATTTATACCCGCGCGTCACCTACGTCCGCAACATCACGGACGTGGAAGACAAGATCAACGCCCGCGCCGCGGCCAGCGGGCAGACGATCGCCGAGGTGACCGAGCGGACGCTGGCCGATTTCCACGCGGATATTGCTGAGTTGGGCGTCATCCCGCCGGATGTGGAGCCCCGCGCCACCGCCCACATCACCGAGATGATCGTCCTGATCGAGCGGCTGATCGCCTCCGGCCACGCCTACCCGGCCGAGGGCCACGTGCTGTTCGCCGTCGCCAGCTACACCGAGTATGGCCGCCTCTCGGGCCGCAGCCCGGAGGAGTTGCTGGCCGGCGCCCGCGTCGACGTGGCGCCATTCAAGCGCGATCCCGGCGATTTCGTGCTGTGGAAACCCTCCAGCCCCGACCTGCCGGGCTGGGACAGCCCTTGGGGCCGAGGCCGTCCCGGCTGGCATATCGAGTGCAGCGCGATGGCATCGCGCTATCTGGGCGCCAGCTTCGACATCCATGCCGGCGGGGCCGATTTGCTGTTTCCACACCACGAGAACGAGCGCGCCCAATCCTGCTGCGCCTTCCCCGGCAGCAGTTTCGCGAACATCTGGATCCATAACGGGATGTTGCGGGTGGACGGGCAGAAGATGTCCAAATCGCTCGGTAACTTCACCACCATTCGCCAGGTTCTCGACCGCGCCCCGGGCGAAGCCGCCCGGCTGCTGCTGTTGCGCACCCATTACCGCGCGCCGCTGGACTTCACGACGCAGGCCTTGGACGAGAGCCGGCGGGAATTGGACCGGTTCTATCGCGCCCTGGCGCGCGGCATCGGCGAAGCAGTGCCGACTCCGGACGCTGTCGTGGAGGCCCTATGCGACGATCTGAACACCCCCCTGGCCATCGCCCACTTGCGGAGTTTCGCCGATGAGGCGCTGGCCGGCAGCCTGGTGGCCGCCGCCCGGCTGCACGCCGGTGGGGCCATGCTGGGGTTGCTCGGCGCTGCGCCGGCGGCCTGGTTTCGGCAGGGCGTCGACGCCGCGGCGGTGGAGGCCGCCATCGCCGACCGCCTCGCCGCCCGCAAGGCGCGCGATTTCGCCCGGGCCGACGCCATCCGCGCCAGCCTGGCTGAACAGGGCGTGGTGTTGGAGGATGGACCCGGCGGCACCACATGGCGCTCGGTCTGAGGAGTCCGGCATGAACCGCGCTATCCTGACTGGCCTCCTGCTCCTCGCTGGCTCCGCAGCAGCCCAGCCGGCCGACACCCCCGCCACCGCAGGCTACAAGAAGGCGATGGCTGGGATGATGATGGGGATGGATCAGCCCTTTACGGGCAATCCGGACCGCGATTTCGTCACGGGTATGCTGCCCCATCACCAGGGCGCGGTGGATATGGCGCGGGTGGAGCTCCAGTATGGCAGTGATCCGGCGCTGAAGCGGTTGGCGCGCGACATCATCGCCTCCCAGACGAGGGAGCAGGTGTTCATGCGGCAGTGGCTGGCGCACCACAAGGCGCCTTGACCGGCCGCGACGGCGGAGCACCGCTGGAGCCGATCCCCGGCAGTCCGGTGGTCATCCTGGTACGCCCGCAATTGGCCGACAATATCGGCAGCGTGGCCCGCGCGATGGGCAATGGCGGGCTGTTCCACCTCCGCCTGGTCGCCCCCCGCGACGGCTGGCCGCAGGAGCGGGCTTGGCGCATGGCGTCCGGTGCCGACCGCATCCTGGATGCGGCCACCGTGCACGATACGGTGGCGGGCGCCGTCTCGGATTTGCAGCGCGTTTTCGCGACCTGCCCCCGCCCGCGCCACATCGTCAAGCCGGTGATGACCGCCCGCGCCGCGGCCGAGGATTTGCACGCGGCCTCCGGGCGCGGCCTGCGCTGCGGCATCCTGTTCGGCCCGGAGCGTGCCGGGCTGGACAATGACGACATGGCGGAGGCGGATACGCTGGTGCGGTTCTCGTTGAACCCCGGGTTCATGTCGCTGAACCTGTCGCAGGCGGTGATGGTCATGGCGTATGAGTGGTGGACCACGGCCGACGCCACCCCCGGCCGGGTGCTGATGACCAACGAGACCGTCGTCGCCACCAAGGGGGCACTGGATGGATTCCTGGACCATTTGATCCTGGAATTGGACGCCTGCGGCTTCCTCCGCAATGCGCCGAAACGGGCGGGGATGGTGCGCAACATCCGCCACCTGTTTCAGCGCGGCGAAGTCACGGAGCAGGAAGTCCGCACCCTGCATGGCATCGTGGCGGAACTCTCGTTGGGCCGGATGCGGCGGGGGCGGCCCGAGCCAGAGGAGGGCTAGCGCTGCGGCCTGTTGAAAGCTGCCGCGAGGCATTAAAGTTTAGTTATCGATGCCCATGCCAGAGTGGGCTCACCATCAAAATGATAGGTGCGCCTTGACAGAAAGCCACATCGAGACCGCCGCCGTACTCTCGCGGCGTGACGCCCCCGTGACGAAAAACGGCCGCGGTGAATTCATTGGAATGCGGACGGATCTCCAGTTGGAGCGAGATGGGCACTTCAAGGAGGCCGCCCTTCGCCTGATCGAGGAGTCGGGGGAAAACTGGGCGATCCACAGCCTCGCCGTCATGAAGCGAAATACTTTGGCACGGGTGATTTATATCAACGACGTCTACCAGAAAATCCTGCATGTCCCCGGCGTTATTTGTGAGTTCGGCGTGCAGTGGGGTTCCACCTTGGCGACGCTGGTCAACCTACGGGCCTTGTACGAGCCGTATAACCAATCGCGCATGATATTCGGGTTCGATACATTCGCCGGGTTCAAGGACGTCGATGTCCAAGATGGCGAGGGCGTGACAGCCGGAGACTTCCGGTCGCAAGAAAAATACGAAGAAAAATTGGACTGGATCCTGTCCTACCATCAATCTATCTCGGCTTTTCCCGAGCATAAGAAATACGATCTTATCAAAGGGGATGCATCTTCCACGATCAAGACTTGGATGGACGACAACCCGCACGCAATCATTTCTCTGGCCATCTTCGATATGGATCTCTACCGCCCGACGAAGGACGTTCTCCTAGCGATACAGCCGCGGCTGGTGAAAGGTTCGTTGCTGGTATTCGACGAGTTGAATTGCAAATTCTTTCCTGGCGAGACGACGGCAGTTGCCGAGGTTCTCGGCCTGAGACATGTCAGACTCACGCGGCATCCCTTGCAAAGCTATTGTGCGATTTGGGAGGTCGACTGACCTCGCATTGCCTCCAGCGGCTGGAACTCGCGCAGTCCTCTCGCGCGGCGGACGATCTCAAAACTGCGTCGTCAAATCCGTCAGCCACTCGGGCGAGGCCGTCACCAGTGCGGCCTCTACCGAGCGGTCCAGCCCCGTCAGGATCAGCAGCGACACGACGACGGCGCCGCCGCCCAGCAGCATCCTCCCGGCCTGTCCCGCCCACGCCATCCGCCCACGCCAGCGCAGCAGCACGCCGCGCGACAGAAACGAGATGAGCAGCAGCGGCGTCGCTGCGCCCAGGCCAAAGGCCAGCATCACCGCCGCCACTGCCACCAAATCCTGCCCCCGGGCCGCCAACACCGACGCCGCGCCGAGCGTTGGGCCGACACATGGGCTCCATACCGCGCCCAGCACGACCCCGACGACGAGTTGGCCAACAAGGCCACTCGGCGCCAGCCGTGTGAGCAGGCGGTTACCCGCATTGCTCATCCCGCCGGTCGCGGCGGCAAACCGGGCCTGTAGCGCGCCACTCAACAGCACCAGGCCGATCACCATCAGCACCAGGGCCGAAGCGGTGCGGAACACGTCACCATCCAGGCCGATTGCAAACCCCACCGTAGCCACGAACAGGCCGATGGCCATGAACGAAAGTGCCAGCCCCGCGGCCAGCACCAATGCACCGGCGCGATGCGCGGCGAGGGCGCTGCCAACCACCAAAGGCAGTAAGGGCAGCACGCAGGGCGACAGGGTTGACAGCATCCCCGCCAGATAACCGGCGCCGATGCTCCCGCCCCTCACCTCGGCTTACTGGATCAGGAGTTCGCCTTCGCCAGCAGGTCGTGGATCGCTGGGGCGGCGGTCTCCCCCGTGGCGCGGCCCTCTTCCTTGGCCCCATGGTAGACGATCATCGTCGACTGCATCTGCACGCCGAGCGTGTGCAGCAGCGGCTTGCTGGTGTCGAAATCCACGTTGAACACCTGGAGATCCTTGAACTCCGGCGTCGCGTAGAGGCTGGACAGGATCGGATGCTGCTTGGCGCAAGTCGGGCACCAAGGCGCCGTGATGTCGATCAGGATCGGCTTGCCCGCCTGTTGGGCCGCCTTGAACGCATCATCGCTGTACGTCATCTGGGTCGCTGCCTGCGCAGAGCCAAAGCCCAGCAGGCCGATCACGGCAGCCGCGGCGGCAATTTTGGAACGCATGTTGGTCCACACCTGAGTTTTGTAGCGCCAACCTAGCCCGGCGCAGCCCAGGTGGGAAATGGAGAATTACGCGGAAAAGAACAGCGTTTCGGGCGCATCGACCAAAATCTTCCGCCGGTCTTCCTCTCGTGGCGCCCAATCGGCGAGCAGGTTCAGCAACTCGCCGGTATCCCGCTGGCCGTCGGGGAGGTGGGGCCAGTCCGACCCCCAGATCAGCCGGTCCGGCCGCCGCTCCACCAGCGCCCGTCCAATCGGCGCAACGGATGCGAGCGGCTTGTATTTGGCGATCCGATACGGGCCCGACAGCTTGATCCAGCATTTGCCGCGATCGAGCACAGCCAGCAGCCGGTCGAAATCCGCCCTGGTCAGCCCGTCCGCCTCCAGCATGTAGCCCATGTGGTCGATGACGAAATCATCCTCCAGATCGCCCATGAATGGGATGAGGTCCCGCACGACGGTGCCCGGGGTATAGAACTGGATGTGCCAGCCGCGCGGACGGGCGCGGGCAGCCATGCGGCTGATATAGGCAACGATGTCGGATGTTGGCCATTTGGCCCGCGCAAACAGGTCCAGCCGGATCGCCCGCACGCCCAGCCGGTGATACGCGTCCAACTCGGCGTCGGTTGTGTCCTCCTCGATCCGCACCACGGCCCGGCAGCGCGCGCCCACGCGCCGCAGCACCTCCAACGTGAGGCTGTTGTCATTGCCGTAAAACGTCGGTTGCACGAGCACCATGCGCTCGATCCCCAGCACGTCCAGCATGCGCAGATATTGCGCGAGCGTGCCTTCCGGGAAGGTGTAGAGCGGTTCTGGCACATGGGCAAAGCCAGGCTCGAACACGTGGAAATGACTATCGCAACTCTTTGGCGGGATGGTGAAAACCGGGCGTGTGTTGCTCTCAGCCGGTCGCATCGGCGTGGTCGTGAGGATGTTGGTGTCCAATTGCAGCCTCCTGTGAACTAGCGGGGCAGGCCGGTCCACCATTCGGTGAACCGCCGGGCGCGCGCCTCCACGCCCGCAAACAGCATGTCGGTGTCTGTCCCGGTCAGCAGCAGCGGGGCCGCCCCGAGAGCCACCAGGGGCGCCAATAGGCCGAGGTCCGAAATACCGCCCACCATCAGCAGCTTGCCGTGACGCCGGCAGGCCTCGGCGGCAGCGGCCACGGCGTCATGCAGCCGGGGATCGTTGAATTGCCCTGCGCACCCGAGTTCCGCACACAGATCGTTGGCGCCGATGGCCAAGATGTCGACCCCCTCTACGGCCGCAATCGCGCTGGCATTGGCGATGCCAAGCGGCGTTTCGACGAGCACCTGCACCACCGTCGCCGCGTCCAGCAGCGGGTTCAAAACACTGGCCGGCATGGGGCGAAACCCGTATTGCGGCATCATCGCGAGTTGCGACCGCTGGCCCCGTGGCGGAAAGCGGCAGGCGCGGGCGACCAGTTCGGCCTCCGCCACCGTTTCGACCCGGGGTGCAACGATACCCGCAGCGCCGCCGTCCAGCACCCGGCCGATGACCCCGTAATCCCGCTCGGGTATGCGGACGAACGGGGTCAGCCGAAGGTCGTTGGCAACCCCGCAGAGCTGCGCCACCACATCCAACGACAAAGCGGAGTGTTCAAGGTCCAGCATGACGCTGTGATGGCCCGCCGCATGGGCGATGCGCACGGCATCGGCGGTGCGCATCGTCCGGATGGCCATCATGAGCGTCAACTCGCCCGCCCGTAGCCGGCCCAGGAAATCAACCTCCGTCATCGGACTGCCCCATCCGCAAGCTCCGGCACGGACCCTGTCAGCACGCCGGGCTGGGCCGCCCCATCCACCAGGCGGCGGGGGATCAGCAGCGTCAGAACGCCCCCGAGGGCGATGACGCAGGCAACCCCGAGCATGCCGCCAGCGGTGCTGCCAGTTGCGTCTTTGACGATGCCGATGAACCAGGGCGTAAAGAACCCCGCCAGGCTGCCAACCGAGTTGATCAAGGCAAGGCCGCCGGCGGCGCCATAGCCGGAAAGCACGGTCGCCGGCAGGTTCCAGAACAGCCCGAGGGAGGTCAGCACACCGCCAGTGGCAATGGTCAGCGCCACCAGGGCAGGTGCCAGGCCGGTCGTGGCGGTGCTCAGGGCCAGGGCTGCGGCGCAGACCAGGAGCGGAGCCGCCACCCACCAGCGCCGCTCGCCGCTGCGGTCCACCAAGCGTCCGCCGACCACCAGCGGGGCCATGGCAACCAGCCACGGGATTGCGGCATACAGCCCGATCACCGCCGCGCTCTGAACGCCCGTGGCGTGGATCAGGGTCGGGAGCCAGAAACCGACGGCATACATGCCCGCGCTGATGCCGAAGCAAATCGCGCACATCAGCCAGACCAGGGGCGAGGTGAGAAAGCCCAACGCTTTGCCCGGCGGCTTGACGGCTTCGTCGGCGTCGAGGCGGGCGCGGATCATCGCGCGCTCGCCCGGCGTGAGCCATCCGGCATTGTCCGGCCCGGTGGATAGCACACGCAGGCTCATCACACCCAACACCACTGCCGGCAGCCCTTCGGCAACGAACAGCCACTGCCATCCGCCCAACCCGGCCGAACCATTGAATTGCGTCATGATCCAACCAGCCACCGGGTTGCCCACCACGCCGGCCAGCGGGGCGGCCAGCAGCAGGATCGAGTAGGCCCGGCCGCGCTGCGAGGCAGGGAACCAATAGGTCAGATACATCAGCAAGCCGGCGAAAAAACCGGCCTCTGCCGCGCCGAGCAGGAAGCGGGCGACGTAGAACCAAAAAGTCGTGTGCACGAAGGCGGTGGCGACGGAGACGATTCCCCAGGAAATCATGATCCGCCCGATCCACCAGCGCGCGCCGACCCGTTGCATGATCAGATTGCTCGGCACGTCGAAAATCAGGTAGCCGAGGAAGAACACCCCCGCGCCGAGCCCATACACCGCCTCGCTGAACCCCAGCGCCGGGAGCATCTGCAGCTTGGCCATCGCAATGTTCAGCCGGTCGATGACGGACACGACGTAGCAAAGCACCAGGAAGGGCAGCAGCCGGATTGTCAGCCGGCGATACAGGGCGGCGGCATCGAGGCTGCCAGAATGCGCGATCATGGCCAGGGAACTCCCATCGCCGCTGTTGCACGCGGCATGGGGCGAACCTACGGGTGCCGTGTGATACCGGCTAATACAAAATTGCTCGCTGTGTGATAGGCTGAGGCTCTCACAGCGAAAGCGTATCGCCATGCTGGACGCCAGGCGGATGCGGTATTTCGTGACCGTCGCCGAGGAACTGAACTTTCGCCGTGCGGCCGAGCGCTTGCGCATCAGTCAACCGCCGCTGAGCCAGCAGATTGCCGCCCTCGAAGAGGAGCTGCGGACCAAGCTGTTCACGCGGGACCGCAGGAAGGTTCAGCTCACCCCGGCGGGACGCCTGTTGCTGGACCGCGCCCGCCGCATCCTCTCCGACATCGAGAGCACCCGGCTGGAGTTGCAGGCGGTCGCGTCTGGCGCGGGTGGGGAGTTGCGCGTTGGCGTCACCGCCTCGGCCGGCCTGATGCCGTTCCTGCACCGTGCATTGCATGCGTTCCGGCAGACCTCACCCGGCGTGCGCCTGCTGCTCTCGGAACTGCCGTCATTGTCCCAGTTGGAGGCGTTGCACAAGCAGCAGCTCGATCTCGGCATCGTCCGCAAGCTGCCCATGCGCGGGGGCACGGGGCTGAGCCTGGTGCCGTTGTTCGAGGACCGTCTGGTCGTGGCCGTGCACGAATCCAATCCGATCATCGCCGGTCCTACGCTGCGGATCGCGCAGTTACGGCACGAACCGCTGATCGCCTATCCGCGCGAGGCTGGGATTAGCCTGTTTCAGACGATCTATCGCATGGTGACGGCCGCCGGGTTCTACCCCAACGTCGTGCATGAGGCGCGCGATTCCGCCACCATCATCGGCTTGGTTGCAGCCGGCCAGGGCGTGGCGATTGTGCCGGCATCGCTGCGCTGCATCGCGGTTGAAGGCGTGCGCTTCCTCGATTTGGCGGATGCCGGCGCGCGCTCGGCGCTCTTTATAGCGAGGATCGGCGGCGAGCCGGAGGGCCCGGTCGCGAGGCTGTCATCGGCGTTACTCATGCAGGCGGGCAAGCAGGCAAAATCGGCGACGGGCGAGCGGCAGGTCCGGTGTTGACTGTCTCACCCACATCCACACCGTGCCACTGGATGTCTCAGCCTGAGGTCCCGCATCGCCCAAGCGCAGGCCTGCTCGCGAAAGGAGCGCCCGCGGCGGTGGCGCGCGCTGAGGCTGGCGAATATTGACACATCGCGGCACGTCATGCACCTGCGGGAACAAGTTCACAAAGAAGAACCAATGGAACGCGCAGCGATGGACAACCAGGCCGTAACGGATGACCGTCTGATCCGCGAGCTGTTGCAGAACTGGGTGATCTGGCGGGATGCCGGGGATTGGGAGCGGTTCCGCACCGTCTGGCATCCGGACGGGCGCATGATGGCGACCTGGACGCAGGGCACCGGGGACGAGTTCATCGCGATCAGCAAGGAGGGCTGGGCCAAGGGGGTCAGCATCCTGCATTTCCTGGGGGGCATCTCCGTCGACCTGAAGGGCGACCGCGCGGTCTCGCAGACCAAGATGACCATTTCGCAGCGCGCCGAGGTGGAGGGCGTGTTGTGCGACGTGCTGTGCACGGGGCGGTTCTATGACTTGCTGGAGAAGCGGCAGGGTCGCTGGGGCATCGTTTTGCGGCAGCCTATTTACGAGAAGGACCGCATGGACCCGGTGACGCCGGGTGCAGTCCCGGTGCTCGACATGGACCTGCTGCAGCAATTCCCAGCCGGCTACCGCCATCTCGCCTATTTGCAAACCCGCATCGGCTACACCGTGAAGCGGGACATGCCTGGCCTGAGGGGGCCGGAGGTGGAGGCGCTGTATGCGCGTGGCGCTCAATGGTTGGGCGGCGAGACGCGCGCAGCTTAGGCAGCCGGTCTGAGCACATTGCGCATCCGGCGGTTCGCGGCCATTTTGGCGCCATGGATGAGACGGTGAGTCCGATCGGCGGGCGGACGGCGTGAAGCCGGGTCAGGCGGCCGTCCTGCAGACCGCGCTCATGCATCAGCGCGCCGGGCGCCTGGATGATGCGCGCAAGCTGTACGAGCAGGTGATACGGCGCGATCCCCAAAATGCCGACGCGCTGCATCTGCTCGGGCTGGTGCTGCTAGACCGCGGAGAGGCGGCCAAAGGCCTGCAATTGCTGCGACGCGCCATCAGCTACGCGCCGGAATCCGTGGAACTGCTGAACAACCTCGCCGTGGAACTCTGCCGCCTGGGGCGCATCGCGGAGGCGCTGCCCGTCTACGACAAAGTGCTGGCGCGGGATCCGCGCCGGGCGGACGTCCAGTTGAACCGCGCGCGGGCCTTGCGCGACATGGGGCGCGAGACGGACGCAATGGCGGCGCTAGACCGCCTGATCGCGCAGGACCCCGGCAATGCCGTGGCGCACGCGGCCCGTGGCAGTTTCAGGGCGGCCCTGGAGGGCACCAGCGAGGCGTTGGTGGATTTCGACGCCGCGCTGGCGATCGATGGCCGGAATGCGGAATTCCATGGCAACCGGGCCAATGCCCTGATGGTGCTTCGCCGCTTCGATGACGCGGCCGCCGCGTTCGGGCAAGCCCTGGCGCTGCGCCCGGACGACCCGGCGTTGTTGCACCGGCGCGGCCTCTGCCTGCATGCCCTGGACCGCGAGGCGGAGGCCCGCGAGGCGTATGACGCTGCGCTGGCAGCCGGCGGCGATGGGCCGGACCTGCTCAACAACTACGCGGCGACGCTGGTGGCGCTGGGGTGCCATGCAGAGGCCGGGCGCTATTTTCAGGCCGCGCTGGAGCAGCGTCCGGGGGACGCCGAGACGCTATTTGGCCTGGCCAGCGTGCTCCTGGCGTTGCACCAGCCGCAATCCGCGCTGGAGTGCTTGGACGCCGGGCTGGCGCTCAATCCCGGCTGCGCCGCGGCCCGCCACAATCGCGCCGCCGCCCTGATCCAGCTTGGCCGTTATGCCGACGCCGCGGCCGCACTCACCGGGCTGCTGTCCGACGAACCGGGGTATGAGTATGCACGCGGCGAGCGGCTGTTCGCCCGCCTGTACTGTTGCGATTGGTCCGGCTATGCGGCGGAGACGAGCGGCATTGCGCACAGCGTGGGGTTGGGTCAGCGGGCCGACATGCCGTTCATGTCGCTCGCCCACGCCGAATCAGGCGAAACACAACGGCGATGCGCGGAAATATTGATCGCGGACAAGTATCCGCCGCGGGCGCCGGATTTTGTTCCGACCAAGGATTCTCCTAAAATTCACATTGCCTATCTCTCGGGCGATTTTCGTACCCATGCGACGTCATTCCTGATGGCCGGCGTGTTCGAGCAGCACGACCGCGCCCGGTTCGACGTCACCGCGATCTCGTTTCAACCGCCCGACGACAGCGAGATGGGCCGGCGCGTCCATGCCGCGTTCGACCGGTTCATCGACATTTCGGGCAAGACGGACGCGGAGGCGTCCGCGCTGATGCGCGAACTTGGGGTCGACATCGCCGTCGATCTGATGGGGCATACGTTGGGCGGCCGCCCCGGCTTGCTGGCAGCGCGGGCAGCCCCGGTGCAGGTCAACTATCTCGGCTATCCCGGAACCATGGGGGCGACGTACATCGACGCCATCATCGCCGATGGCTTCGTCATTCCGCCCGGCCATGAGCCGTTTTATACCGAGTCGATCGTCCGGCTGCCGCATTGCTTCCAGGCCAATGATGACCGGCGCAGCATGGCCCCGGTGCCGACGCGGGCGGAGGCGGGACTTCCCGGTGATGGCTTCGTGTTCTGC
Source organism: Acetobacteraceae bacterium (assembly GCA_965199005.1). GTDB lineage: Bacteria > Pseudomonadota > Alphaproteobacteria > Acetobacterales > Acetobacteraceae > LMUY01. The sequence continues at coordinate 365,399 of CBDAQK010000001.1, forward strand.
TGCTTCGCCAGTTGCTACAAAATTACCCCACCCATCTTCGCCATCGCCATGCGGCTGCTGGCCGCCGTGCCGGGCAGCGTGTTGTGGCTGGCGGCCGGGCCATCGGAAGCCCGCGCCAATCTGCAGTCGGCCGCAATCTCGCACGGGATCGATCCGGCGCGGCTGGTGTTTGCCAGGCAAGCGGCTTATTCGGCCCATCTGGCACGGCTCAGCCTTGCCGGTCTCGTTCTCGACACCTATCCGTTCAACGGTGGCACGACGGTGAGCGACGCGCTGTGGGCTGGCACGCCCGTCGTCACCCTTGCGGGCCAACCGTTCGCCGCGCGCATGGCGGGCAGCCTGCTACAGACGGTGGGGCTTGCCGACCTGATCACGGGCAGTTTTGCAGAGTATGAACGCGTCGCCCTCCATTTGGCGCAGGACCCGGATGCACTGGCGGCGGTGCGGCGGCGGTTGCAGGAGGGCATCACGACGTCACCGCTGTTCGACACAGCGGCATTCTGCCGGGATTTCGAGACCGCGCTGACGGCGCTGCACCATGGCTCCCGTTGACCGCGCCCACGTCCTTGCGGGCGGCCATATTCCGTCTTAGCCTCCCCGACAATATCGATAAGTTAGCGATAGGGGAGCGCGCATCCGAGCCAAGGCAGACATGCCGCAGCGTGGGCAGACGATACTGGGCGAGCTGCGCCGCAGGATCGTGCTCAACGAGCTGCCGCCGGGCTCCGTGCTGACCGAGCTGGCCCTGGCCGCCGACCTCGACACCAGCCAATCCTCCATCCGCGAGGCGCTGCTGCGGCTGGAGGGCGAAGGCCTGGTCACGCGGTCCGGCCACCAGGGCACCACGGTCACCGATTTGCACCGCGCCGAGGCCGCCGAGATCCTGGGGCTGCGCCGCCGCATCGAGGGCCGCGCCGCCCGCTCCGTCGTACGCCAGATGACCGGCGCCGGCATGACCCAGCTTGCGGGCTTGCTGGGCGACATGCGCCGTGCGGCTGCCGATGACGACCTGTGGGCCATGGTGCAGGCCGACACCGCCTTCCACCTCGCTTTGTTCCGCGTTGCCAGCCTGCATGCCATGGAGCCGATCCTGTCGCGCTGCATTCTGCATACGCACCGCTTCCGCCTCTGGGCGCCCTGGCATCGCCGGCCGCTGTCCCAAACCGCCGACCGCCACTTGCCCTTCATGGCTGCCCTGGAGGCCGGCGATGCCGCCGGGTTGCGGCGCCATATCGAAGACCATCTCGACACGATCGTGGAGACGAGGAGCCAGACATGATGCGGCCGCACCCACAGATGGCGGAAATCCTGGCGGAACAGCAGGCTAACCCGCCGCCGAACCCCGAAACGCTGCCCACGGCCGAGGCGCGGCGTCATTTCGAGCGCAACGCTGCCGTTTGGAACCAGCCGCTGCCGCAGATGCGCGCGCAGGATGTCAGCGTGGGTGGCATACACTGCCGCCTGCTCACGCCCAGCGTGCCACGGCCCGGCGTCGTCCTCTTCGTGCATGGCGGCGGCTGGACGTTCGGCTCCCCTGCCAGCCACGAGCGGTTCGCCCGCCTCATCGCGCAGCATGCCGGTGTCGCGGTTCTGGTGCCCGATTACCGCCTTGCCCCGGAACACCCGGCGCCCGCTGCCATTGAGGATATTCTCGCGGTCATCGCCGATATCGACGCCGTCGTCGCGCCCACCGAGAAACTGGTGCTCTCAGGTGATTCCGCGGGCGCCAACATCGCTCTTGCAACGGCGCTGTCGCGTCCCTCCCGTGCCATCGCGATGCTGTCGCTGCTGTACGGCTGCTTCGCGCCAGTCTTCGATACGGGCAGCCATCGGCGCAACGGGGGCGGACAGTTCGGCCTCGGCACGCAGCGCATGCAATGGTATTGGACCAACTGGCTCGGCGCAGAGTCCGACCCTCGGGCCGCACCGCTCCATGGGAACCTTGAGGGCCTGCCGCCCTGCCATTTGCTCGCGGCTGCGCTCGACCCGCTCTGCGACGACAGCTTCCTGCTCGCCAACCGCCTCGTCGAGGCCGGGGTGCCCGTGCGGCTCGACGTGGTGCCCGGCGTCGTCCATGGCTTTCTGCAAATGACCGCGCGCCTGGCGCCGGCCATGGCTGCCACCGAAACGATCGCGGCTGAAATCGCCGCGGCGTTGCGCTAACACGCTCCATAAAAAACCACCCGAGGAGACCCCGATGACGCTGACCCGCCGCACGATCCTCACCGGTGCGACCGCTGCCCTCGCCGCTGCGCCACTTGCCGCGCCGCGCGCGCAAAAGCCCGTGACGGTGCGCTGGTGGTACCATTTCGACGACCCCAAGGCCACGCCGGACGCGCTGATCGCCGCCTTCGAAAAACAAAACCCCAGCATCAAGATTCAGGCGGAAAGCATCCCCTGGGGTGGTGGCGGCGACTACGACACGCGGCTCTACACCGCGCTCATCGCCGGCAACGGGCCGGATGCCGCGATGGTGAAATTCCAGAACATGCCGCGGCTGCTGGAAATGGAGGCATTGGCGCCACTGGATAACTACATTGATGCCTGGAGCGCCAAGGGCGATATTTCCGACGACCTCTGGACGCTACATCGTGCCCCCAACGGCACGCGCTACTACCTGCCGCTGCAATATGTAGTGCTGTACCTCTATGTTCGCCCGGACTGGTTCGCGCAGAAGAACCTCCCTTTGCCGACCTCGTTCGACACCTTCCTGACTGCGGCGAAGGCGCTGACGATCGCCGATCAATGGGGGTTCGGCCTGCGCGGCGGCTCCGGTGGCCATGATTTCTGGGCCAGTTTCGTGCTTGGCGGCGGCGCCAAATTGGAGAAAGGCGGTCTGCTCACCCCCACAGCGCTCGCCGCCAACAAATGGTTCATCGACTTGCACCGCATTTGGCATGTCTGCCCGCCCTCGGCTCCGACGGACGGATTCCTGCAGACCGTCAACAACATGAAGGCGGGCCGCACCGCCATGACGATCCACCATGTCGGCTCGGCCAACGATCTGGTGGCGGCGCTGGGGGACAACATCAATGCCGTTCCCATTCCGCGTGGTCCAACCGGGGATGGCTGGACCACCTATGGCGATGGCTCCAGCGCGGTGTTCGCCGCCTGTGCCAACCCCGAAGCCGCGTGGACATGGATTTCCTACCTCTCCACGGGGGAGCCCAATGCGATTTTCGCCAAAGCCTCCGCCCAATTGCCGGTGACGACATCGAGCCTCAAGACCTGGAACGAACAGCCCCGCCGCTTCATCGAGGCCTCGGCTCAATCCTTGCCGATCGCCAAGGTGCTGCCCTCCACCACGCAGACCGCCGATTTCACCCGCACCGTCTGGCCGCAAACCACACAGAAGGCGCTGTTGGGCCAAATCTCTTCCGACGACATGATGCGGATTTTCGACAAACTCTATTTCGGATGAGGCGGGAGCTTTCCACCGCATGGCTGCTACTGGCACCGGCGCTCGCCATCACGACAGTGCTGGTGCTGGTGCCGGCGGCACAAACCGTGTGGATGTCGTTCCATGACGTGATCCTGTTTCGCCCGCGCACGCGCCCCTTCGTGGGGTTCGCCAACTACCTGACCGCGTTTGCCGATCCCGTGTTCTGGGAGGGGCTTTGGGCTTCAGTCATCTGGGTCGTCGCCTCGGTCGCGCTGCAATTCCTCATAGGGCTGGCGGCGGCGCTGCTGTTAAACCGCCGCTTCGCGTGGCGCGGCGTGGCACGCGCTTTGATGGTGATACCCTGGGCGCTTCCCAGCGTCATCATCGGCTTGATCTGGACCTGGATGCTCGACTTCAACCTCGGCCTGGTCAACGAACTTGGCCTCCGGCTGGGCCTGCTCTCAGCGCCGGTCCCCTGGCTCTCGCAACCCGGCACCGCGTTCGCCGCGGTCATCCTGGCGGTGGTGTGGCAAGGGTTTCCCTTCTTTGCCGTCACCTTGCTCGCCGGCCTCCAGGCCATTCCGGGCGAATTGTATGAGGCCGCCGCGCTGGATGGCGCCAGCAAGGTGTCGCAGTTTCGCCACGTCACGCTGCCGGGTCTTGCCGGGGTGATGACGACGGCGCTGCTGCTGCGCATGATCTGGGTGGCCAATTCACTGGACCTCATCCTGGTGATGACCAGCGGCGGACCCGGCACTGCCACCCAGACCTTGCCCCTGCACGCCTTCCTCACCGCCTGGTCCGGCGGCAATTACGGCCAGGGGTCGGCGCTCGCGGTCATTCTAACCCTCCTGCTTCTGGGTGTCGTCGTCGCCTACCTCATCCGGAGCCGGCGGACATGAATCGCAAACGGCTGACCCTGCTGTTCGGGACAGAACTCCCCGTCCTCGCCATCTTGCTGTTCGCGTTGGTGCCCTGGGGCTGGATGGTGCTGTCTTCCTTCCGGCCGGAATCGGATCTCACCCGCACGCCCTTGCAGCTGCTGCCGGATGTGCTGACGCTGTCCAATCATATCGAGCTGCTCGCCCGCACCTCCTTCGCGGAGAACCTGCGCGACAGCCTCATCGTTGCCGCGGGTGCGGTCACCCTCGGGCTGCTACTGTCGCTACCGGCCGCCTATGCGTTCTCGCGCTTTCGCTTTCCCGGGCGCAACACGCTGATGGTGCAGTTCCTCGCCATCAACATGTTCCCCGTGGTCATGCTGATCCTACCGCTGTTCGTGCTGTTCCGGCAGTTTGGGCTGTTGGACACCTATCTCGCGTTGATTGCCGGCCACGCCACCTTCACCCTGCCCTTCGCGATCTGGCTGATGACGAGCTATGTCGACGGCATCCCCGCCGATCTGGACGAGGCCGCCGAAACCGACGGGGCCACGCGCTGGCAGGTCATGCGGCTGGTGATCCTGCCGTTGACGCTGCCGGGTTTGATAGCGGTCGGCATCTATTTGTTTATCGCATCGTGGAATGAATATTTGTTCGCGCTGATGCTGGCGGGCCGCAACGTGCGCACCGTCACGGTCGCGCTGCAGAGTTTCATTGGCGAGAACCAGATCCAATGGGGTCTGTTGATGGCGGGCGGCACGGTCGTGGCCATGCCCGCAACAATCTTGTTTCTGCTGACCCAAGGACGACTGGTCGGCGGATTGACCGGAGGAGCCGTAAAGGGATGAGCATGAATTGGATGCCGAAGATCGGCGTGATCTCGATGACTTATGCACGGCCGATCACCGCCGCCCATTTTCCCCTGTTCGACCGCATGAAAGCGGCGGGAATGGATTTCTGCGAGCTATTGGTGCCGGAGGAGGACGAGGCCGACCCTGCCGAAGCCGGGCGCGCGGCGAAGCAAGCCGGGCTGTCGCTGGTGCTCGCGGCCCGCGTCAGCGTCGACCGGGACTTGGCGTCGGATAATCCGGCGGCGCGGGAGGCAGGAATCAACTATTTGCGCCGCTGCGTCGATGTGGCGGTCGCCATGGGGACCGACCTCGTCGGCGGACCGCTCTATGGCACGCCCCTGGTATTCGCAGGCCGGGCGCCCCGGCCGCTCGACACGGCGCAACGCGCCGAACGCATCGCACGGGTCGTGGATGGCCTGAAGCAGGCTGGTGCCTATGCCGAGTCGAAATCCGTGCGGCTTGCCGTCGAACCACTCAACCGCTTCGAGACGGATTTCTGCAACACGGGCCGCCAGGCGGTGGCTTTGGCCGAGCAGGTCGGCAGCCCGGCGGTCGGCATCATGCTCGACACCTTCCATATGAACATGGAAGAAAACGACATGGCCGAGGCCTTGCGCCATTCAGCGCCGCAATTGATGCACTTCCAGGCCAACGAGAACCATCGCGGCTTCCTGGGCACCGGCCATATCGACTGGGGCGTCATCTGCCGCACGCTGTACGACATCAAATACCAGGGCGTGATCACGCTCGAACCGTTCCGCCGCACCGATCACAGCCTGTCCGTGCCGCTCGCCCAGTGGAAGCCGCCCGCCTATGACGAGGACGACGATCTGCGGCATAGCGCCACCTACCTGCGCGGCGTGCTGCATGCGGTGTCACGGTCGTGATGCGCATCGGCTGGATCGGCTGCGGCAAGCATGCCGAGGAGATGCTGCTGCCACAACTCACCCGCCTGCCCATCACCATCGCAGCCATTTGCGATGCGGACGAGGCGCGGCTGGGCCTGGTCGCCAGCCGCTACGGCATCACCGCCCGGTATCGCGATGCCGAGGCGATGCTGGCGCATGCCGGGCTGGACGCGGCCGGCATGGCGGTGGGGCCCGGCGTGCATGCGCGCATCGGCGCCATGGCGATGGAGCGTGGCCTGGCCGTATTCATGGAAAAGCCGCCCGCCGCCACGGCGAAGGAGGCGCAGGTGCTGGCTGACGTTTCCGCCCGCACTGGCAAGCCCTGCGTCGTGGGCTTCATGAAGCGCTACTCCACCGCGAACCGCATCGCTGGCAATATCCTCTCGGCCCCGGAATTTGGACTGCGCGCCAGCCTGCTGGGCGAATACATGACGGCGCCCGGCTATTTCGTCGGCAACCCCGATTATACCGGGTTCCTGCTGCACCACTGCGTGCATGCGATGGATTTGGTGCCCTGGCTGATGGGCGAGCCCGTGCTGAACGTCACCGCGCGGCGCTACGAAATGGAGCCGGGCAAGCTGTTGCTACATGTCGGCTATGGCTTTGCCTCCGGCGCCTTGGCAACGGTTGTGCTGGGCACGCACCAGTCGCGCGGCACGCCAATGGAGTGGTGGCAGGTGATGGGCGACCACAAGCGGGTCGAAATCCGCAACGTCCACGAAGTCCGCTACTACCGCTCGCCCGGCTTCAAGGCCGTGGATCCGGCAGCCACGCTGGACTCCACCCAAGACGCGCTGATATGGGAGCCGAACCTGACCGCCGCGGCGAACGAGGACCATAAGGGCTACCACGCCCTGCTGGCTGCCTTCCTGCGCCGAGTGAATGGCGAGGCTTCCGATGCGCCCGAGATCGGCGCGGGCGTGCAGGCGATGCGGGTGCTGGAGGCGGTGATCCGCGCCATGGACAGCGGCGGCATCGAGACACCCTAAGGCAGCGTCGGCAAATAAGTGCGTCGCACGCCGACAAAGCTGCCGCTAACAACAGATCGGTGAGCTTAGTCGCAGCGAGCCAGAATACCATTGCGGCTGGCTCGCAAACTTGGCAGGTTGGCGCCGCGTAGGTGCCCCGGATTGGCCGGGGTGAAACGGGAATACGGTGACGGCCGGTCTGGCCAAATCCGTAGCTGCCCCCGCAACTGTAAGCGGCGAGCGATGGGTGCTCCACCACTGACCCGGTTTTGGGTTGGGAAGGTAGCCCGGAGCGGTGACCCGCAAGCCAGGAGACCGGCCTACGCGACATAACCGGAGCCGTCGGTGGGACGGTGCGGGAGGGTCGTATGGTTTTGGTCACCCTGTCGGGCTGCCTGCGTTCAATGCCGTTCTCGCGGGAGGGCCGATCGGGGTTGCCGGAGCCAACCTAGGTGCCGCCCGCTGCCCTTGCCGCGACCGCCCTCCATTTCTCCGCCGCGGGCCGCCCCATTTTGGGGGGCGTGGATTTGGTGGTGTCGCCCGGCGAGCGGCTCGGGATCATCGGACCGAATGGCAGCGGCAAATCCACCCTGCTGCGCTGCTTGTATGCCTGGCACTCTCCCAACTCGGGCGCGGTGCTACTGGACGGGAGCGACGTCTTCACCATGCCCGCCAACCGCCGGGCGCAGGCCGTCGCGGTGCTGGCCCAGCACTCGGAGGCGGGGCTCGGTCTGACGGTGGGCGAGGTCGTGGAGCTGGGCCGCCTGCCGCATCGCCGCGCCTGGGGCCGGGCGGAGACGGGCGATGCCGCAGCCGTGACGGACGCCTTGGCGGCAATCGGGCTGGCGGCGTGGCGGGACAGGCCCTTCGCATCGCTCTCGGGCGGGGAGAAGCAGCAAGTGCTGTTCGCGCGGGCGCTGGCCCAACGCCCCTCGCTGCTGATCCTGGACGAACCGACCAACCACCTCGACATAAGGCACCAGTTGGAATTGCTGCGGGCAGCCCGTGCGCAAGGCGTCACGGTCATCGTGACGCTGCACGATTTGAACCTGGCGGGGCGGTGGTGCGACCGGCTTTGCCTGCTGGAGGCCGGGCATATCCGCGCCACCGGCCCGCCCGGACGCGTGCTGACGCCGGAGCTGATCGGCGACGTCTATGGCGTACAGGTCGAAACCGACCAGGACCCCCGCACTGGCCGCCCGCGACTCTCCTACTACCTCGAACCCCAAGGATAGTCCTTTGAGACTTCTCCTATTGGCGTGCCTGCTGCTGCTTGCGGCGCAGATGGCGCGTGCGCAGCAATATCCGGTCGAAGTCCAATCCTGCTTCGATAAGGTCCACTTCGACGGACCGCCCAAACGGCCGGTGGTCAACGACTTCAATATGACGCAGACCGTGCTGGACATGGGGCTAGCCCCGCGCTTTGTGGGATTTGCCGGGATCCAAGGCGGCGAACAGGAATTGGTGGCGCCACCCGGCGTGGTTGCCGGGCTGAAGCAATTCTCCGACCGCTATCCCACCACCGAGGCGATCCTGGGCCAGGACGCGGATTTCTACTTCGCGGGCTGGCAATACGGGTTGAGCGACGCGGACGTGACCCCCGCCAAGCTCGCGACCTTCGGCGTGAAGACCTACGTCTTGTATGAAAGCTGCATCCGGATCGGGCCGCGCCCGCCCATCTCCATGGAGACGATGTACACCGACATCATCGCGCTCGGAAAAATCTTCGGCATCGAGCCGACGGCGGAGGCGATGGTCGACGACTACCGCCGCCGGGTCGCTGCGGTGACGGCGAAGACGGCCACCGTGACGAACCGGCCGCGCATCATGTATTGCGGTGGTTGCGCCGATGACAGCCCGCCCCGCACCATCGGCACCGAAGGCATGCCGCGGCTGCAATTCGACTTGGCGGGCGGGAAAAACATCTTCGACGACATCAAGGATTCCTACGTGAACGTCAGTTGGGACACGGTGATCGACCGTGACCCGGAATGGATCGTGATTTCCAACCCCCGCGTCCCGCATGAGGCGAGCATCACGTATCTGACCAACAGCCCGGCGTTGCAGAACATCACGGCGGTCAAGAAGCGGCAATTCATCTTCATGACCTATGCCGAGCGCTCACCCTCCACCCGCAACGTCGATGCGTTGGAGCGGCTGGCCAGGACAATCCACCCCGAATTGTTCCCGAACTGACCATGTCGCAGGCCGCGTCCCTTCCAGCCCCCGCCACACATGGGTGGCGCATCACGCTCCTGGCCGGGTTGGGCGTCGCCACTCTTCTATCGACGATTGCGACGGTGGGGGTGGGCGCCGTATCGATCCCTGCCGCCTCCGTGCTGGGCATCGTGCGGGACGCGATCTCCCCCACTGGCGCAGCCCACCCATGGTCGATGGGGCAGCAGCACATCATTCTCGACCTGCGTATTCCGCGAGCCATTCTGGCAGCGTTGGTGGGCGCCGGGCTGGGGCTGGTCGGTTCGGTGCTGCAAGGCATCACCCGCAACCCTTTGGCCGACCCGTATTTGTTCGGCGTGTCGGCCGGCGCGTCCGTCGGAGCGGTGTCGGTGATCCTGTATACAGGCGCGGTTCTCGGCGTGCTGACCCTGCCGCTCGCCGCCTTCGCCGGGGCGCTGGTGTCGATGGCCATCGTGTTCTTGCTGGCGCAGCAAGGCGGTGGCTTCACCACGGAGCGGCTGGTGCTGACCGGCGTGGCGGTCCATTTCGTGTTCACCGCCGTGACCAATCTGCTGATCTACAACGCCAACGACCGCGGCGCCGACGCCGCGCTATTTTGGATGCTCGGCAGCTTCGGCAACGCACGCTGGGACGTGCTGGCCCCGCCGGCCTTGGCCCTGCTCGGCGGCGGCGCCTGGGTGCTGCATCGCGCCCGCGAACTGGACGCCCTCTCCCTGGGAGACGAGGGCGCACACACGCTGGGGGTCAGCGTGAAGCGGCTGAGACTGGAGATGTTCGTCGCATCCGCGCTGATGACGGGTGTGTTTGTCTCCACCTCTGGGGCTGTGGGGTTCGTTGGCCTCATCATCCCGCATTGCGCCCGCTGGACCGTGGGCGCGCAGATGCGCTGGAGCCTGCCGACGGCGGCGGGGTTCGGCGCGGTCTTCACGGTATGGATCGATGCCGCATCTCGCACTGTCATGGCACCGAAGGAACTGCCCTTCAGCGTGATGACGGCCGCAGTAGGCGGGGCGTTCTTCATCATCATCCTGCGTCGCCGCCGGATCGAGTGAGGCGCCTCACACCCGGCGCACGCTCCACGGCAATGGGTTATTCGCCTGCAGCACATCCCGCAAATCGGCGCGGAATGCCGTGCGCACGGCGCCCTGCCCCACCGGCACCGTCGCCACCTGGTCCAGCGCGCGGGCGTCGATCGCGCGGGCCAGTTTCATTTGCGTCGCTTCGTCCGGCGCGTCGACCCATTCGCTGACCATGTGTTCGATCGTGTCATCCTGCCACCAGCCGAACCAGCCATTCACCCCCTGGCCGCGCAGCAAGGGTGAGACGGCCGGGTTGATGGCGCCGGTCGCGGTGGCGTAGGTGGAAAACAGGCTCCAGCCGCCTTTGTCCACCGGCCCGCGATTGGTCCGCCGCTGCACCACGGTGCCCCAATCGCTTTCCGCCAACTCGACATTCATCCCGGCCTTCTTCAAGGCGTCGAACGCGACTTCGCCGAACGGCTCGATGGTTGGAAAATCCGTCGGGTTGAGGATCACCACCTTCTCGCCGGAATAACCCGCTGCCTGTAGCGCGGCATGCACCGCCGCACTGTCATGGGGGCCCTTCAGCAACGCCGCGCCATCCTCCGAGTAGTAGGGCGTTCCGCGTGGATAGAGGCTGTAGCAGGTGGTCCAGGCGTCGGCGTCGTCGCCATTCACCGCGCGCATGTAGTCTTCCTGGACGACCGACATCAGCATCGCCCGGCGCACGCCCAAATTGTTGAAGGGCGCCTGCAGGCAATTCAGCCGTATCACGCCGGTCTGACCCAATTGATTCAGCGGCTGCACCGTCACCCGCTTGTCCGTCTTCAGCAGGGGCAGCAAATCCGGCGTCGGCCGCTCCCACCAATCCACCTCGCCAGCCCGCAACGCAGACGCAGCCGTGCTGGCGTCGGGGATCATCACCCATTCCAGGCGATCGAAATGCGCGACCTTGGCGCCGGTGGTCCAATCCGGCGGCTCCTGCCGGGGCACGTAGCCGGTGAACCGCTCGTAGACGGCGCGGCTGCCGGGATTGAACTCGGTGGGCAGGAAGCGGTATGGCCCCGACCCCACCATCTCCGTCACGCCGGCATTTGCCTGCGCGTTGGCCAGCCGTTCTGGCATGATGAAGGGGGCAACCGCATCCGGCTTGGCCAGCGATGCGACCAGCAGGGGAAACGGCCGCTGCAACCGAATTTCCAACACCCGGTCCTCCGGCGTGGCGAAGCTGTCCAGCGCCTTGGCCAGAAGCTGCCCCAACGGGTCGACCTGCGCCCAGCGGCGGAGGCTGGCCGCACAATCCACACTGCGGACAGGGGTGCCGTCATGGAATTTTAGCCCGTCCCGCAGCCGGATCCGCCAGACGCGGCCATCGGCGGAGACCTCGTGCCCTTCGGCCATTTGCGGCTTGGGCTGGTCGGCATGATCCACCGCGTAGAGCGTGTCGAACACGCAGTAGCCATGGTTGGTGGTGACGGAGGCGCTGGTCCAAATGGGGTCCAGCGCGGCAAGGCTGGATTGGGGCACGAAGCGCAACGTGGCCCGGCGCGTGTCCTGCGCGATGGCGGGACGCGCCAGCCCGATGGCGGCGGCCGACATGATGAAGTTCCGGCGCGTCGTCATCGCATCGGGCCCCTCTCCGAGGGTTGAGAATGGGGTGGCGATACTCCCGGCCAGGGGGCGATACAAGCGTGCGCCCTCCTCACTACGCTGGCGAGCCTGAAGGTTGTTTTGGCCGATTCGTCGGATGCGGTGGGCGCCGTGTTGCGCCGGGTAGACCGGTCGCTCTCATTCTATCGCATCAAGGTTGATTTACAGCCGGACCTTGCCATGCTCAACATCGATATGGTGTTGTTCGAGCAAGTGTTGTTCAACCTCTTGGACAATGCAGCCAAATACTCCCCCAGCGGATCGGCCGTGAAGCCGCGCGCATACCGCAATGGCGGACGGGTTTGGATCGAGCTGATGGCCGAGGATGATGGCATTCCCCCGGCCGATCTGGAACGCATCTTCGACAAATTCTATCGCGCGCTGGGCGCCGACCGCCAGCGTGCCGGCGCCGGGCTGGGCCTGGCCATCTGCCGCGGTTTCGTGGAGGCCATGGACGGCACCATCACGGCCGCCAAACCGGACGGACCGGCCTGGCGCGGTCTTCACCACGAAACGGCCAGTTCCAGCGCAAGTGCGGATGGCAGCGGAAGACGCCGCATGAGCGGAGCGAACCCGTTGCGGGTGCTGGTGGTGGATGACGAACCGGCGATCCTGCGATTTCTCCGGGCCGGCCTCGCCGCACAGGGATTCACGGTGTCGGAGGCAGAACTCGGGCGCGACGCATTGGAGGCCGTGCGGCGGGAGGCAGCGGACCTGGTCGTGCTGGATTTGGGCTTGCCCGACATGGACGGGCTGGACGTGATTCGCTCGATGCGGGCAAGCGGGTCCGTGATTCCCATCATCGTTCTCTCCAGCCGCGACGATGAGGGCAGCAAAGTCGCCGCACTCGATCTGGGGGCGGACGATTTCGTCACCAAACCCTTCGGCATCGACGAGTTGTTCGCCCGCATCCGCGCCGCCCAACGGCATCGGCTGCAACAGAGCGGGGAGCGGCCGGTGTTCCGCAGCGGCGACCTGGTCGTCGACCTCGTGCGGCGCGTCGTTACCGTCCGGGGTGCGGAGGTCAAATTTTCCCGCCGCGAATACGAGTTGCTGCGCCTGCTGGTGGCCAATGCCGGGAAGGTGCTGACGCATCGGCATATGCTGCACGAGGTCTGGGGCACCGAGACCGACGTGCAATACCTGCGCATCTACATCCGCGCATTGCGGCAGAAGATCGAGCCGAGTGCTGAACAACCCATCCATATTTTGACCGAGACCGGCGTCGGCTATCGCCTGCGGGCCGCCGACTGATCGCCGCGCCATTGACAAGGGGTGCCGAATGCGACTGACCGATCTGGTCCAGCCGGCCGAATTATCTTGGGCCTGCCCGCTGCCGACAAGGCGCAAGCCGAAGCCCGTGGATATCCTGTTCCTTTTGCTGATCCCGGTCGACGAAGGCCACCAGCATGTCGCAGCACTCGCGCCGATCTCCCGCAGCATGCGCGACGAAAACATCCTGCGCGCCATCCGAAAGGCCAGCAGCCCGGCGGCGCTCTACGAGCTTCTCGCCGCCACCGAGACGTAGGGCGGATCAGCGCAGGCGCCATCCGCCAGCTTCGGGGCGGCAATCAAGGCGGCGGGAGGCGCTGCGCTTTTTCGCCCTACGCCGCCACCGCCGCCTGCAGGCCGCTATCCAGCAGCAGGGCCGGCCTCTGGGATCGTCAGAAATGCCTGTACGATATGCTGGAACGCCTTGTAGCTCTTGCTGAGTGTGATCGAGTGTGCAGCCCCGACGACGACCGAGAGCTGACGGTCGCCGTTCGGCAATTTGGCGTAGAAACTCTGCAAATCTGCCAGGGCCGAGATGCCGTCATATTCGCCCTTGATGAGCAGCACAGGGCATAGCACGCGCGCCGGGTCCACCACCGGCAGGTTGGCCGTCATGTCCAGATAGGTCCCGGTGGGGACGGAATCGCCGTTCACCATTTCCTTTGCCACGAACGCGGTGACCACGGCCGGTTCGGTGGTCCCGGGATGATCCCGGGTGAAAATGCTCTCCAGCATGTCGCGGCCGCGCGGCCGCCGATTATGGGTACGGTAGAACTCCAGTTGTTCCGCCCGCTTGCCGAGTGTGGGGGACCCCTCTCCCGTATAGGTGAAGGCCTCCAGCACGATACGGCGGATGCGGTCCGGTTTAGCCATGGCGAATGCGCCCGCACGCAACGCGCCGGAGGATTCGCCTAACATGTGCAGGCGCGTTTGCCCGGTTTCCCGCGCGATCAAATCGGTGCCGACGACCAAATCCGCGACGCCACTTGCGATATCGGAATTGGCGTCCGTGTGGGTGGACTTGCCGTAGCCCTCGTGATCCATCGTCCAGACGTCGTACCCCAGCCGGGCAAACACGTTCATCAGCGAATAATCGTCATTGCCTGGGATCGTCAGGTCGAAACTGGCCAGCGCCGCGGGGGAGGAGCCGTGGACGAGCATCAGCACCGGCTTCGGCGCCTCGCCGGCTTTCGGCATGCCCAGCCGCTTGCGATACATCGCCAATTGAATGGCCTGCCCGTCCCGCTGCTTGGTGGCCCAGTAGCTTGCGGACCATAGATCAGCGGGCGCATCCGGCGCCGGCAAATCCGCGGCACCCATGGTGGCCATTGCCGCCCCCGCCAGCAGGGCGGTGCCGAGCAACGCACGCCGGGATGTGTCAACTCGCGTCATGGTCCGTCCCTTCCAGGCCTATTCTTCTGCGTGCAGCCTAGCCTGCGACCGCCGATCCCGCCAGCCAGCCTATCGCCGGGCGAGAAACTCCCGCAAACAGGTCAGGACCACCGCATTCGCCTCGTGGTGGACGGCATGGTTGGCCCCTGGCACCACGAACAACTCGGCGCCTGGGATGGCAGCGGCGATCTCCTCCGACTGGTCGGGCGGACAAATCCAATCTTCCGCACCACACATCACAAGGGTGGGACAGGCAATCCGTGGCAGGCCGGCACGGATGTCGTAGGCCTCGGCAAACAGGGCGTTGTGCGTCTGCGCATGCATGGCCAATGTGCGCGTCCGCTCCAGCGCCGCATCAGGGTCGAACACTTCGAAGTAGAGCGGTTGCAGCGCCAGCCAGATCAGCCGCAATTCGGTGTCGTCGATCACCTGGTCGGAGAAGATTTTGTGCACCATGGCAACGGACCCGCTACTGGCCCGGCCCAGCCGCGCCGTGACATTGCGGATGGCGCCAGCCTGGTGCGCATCGCTCGCGGCCGTGCCGCGCAGCACCAGATGGGACAGCCCGGCTGGGTGGCGGATCGCATGGGTCAGCGCGATCATCCCGCCGAACGAGCCACCGATCAGCACAATCGGCTTGCCTACCAACGCCAGCCGCAATGCCTCCAAATCGTCGCTCAACTGCGCGAAGGTGAAGGGCGGGGTCAAAGACGACCGCCCGTGGCCACGCTGGTCATAGCCGATGACGCGGTAGCGATCCCCCAGCGCGCGATAGGCTGCGAGTTCGCCGGTATGGTCGCCGACCCCGCGCCCGCCATGCAACACAATAACGGTGCCGTCGATATCGGTCCCAGCCTCGTCGTAGACGAGCCGTGCGCCATTCACCTCGACGGTTTGCGTCATACCCGGTCCTCCCCCATGAGTTTCCGATGGGCCCACCCGCGTTTCCATGGTACCATAACTCATGTCCAACGATGCGCGAGCGATCATCGATGCGGTCGTCCCGATGAGCGGCCGTACGCTGTATGAAACAGATGAGCATCTTGGGATGGCCCGGCAAGTTGATGCCCTGCGCAGTGGCCGCCTCCACGAGATCGACCGCGACTCTTTGGCAGATTACCTGATGGAAATGACAATCCGCGACCGGCGAGAACTTGAGAGCCGGCTGCGGCAACTTGTCCATCATCTGCTAAAGATCCGGCTTCAGCCAGAACGGATGTCAAAAAGCTGGGGTAGCACTGCGCGCGACCAGCAGGCCGGGATTGCAGGGATCTTGAAGTCGATCCCTAGTCTGCGGGCCCATGCGCCCGCATTGTTTGCCGATGCTTACCCTGCAGCAGTGCGCAATGCGGCTGCCGATACCGGGCTGCCACAAGAGAATTTTCCAGCGTAGAGCCCTTGGACGGTCGATGAAGCACTCGTGTTCGAACCGCCCGCGGTGCCGGTGCGGGGTGCGCGGCCGTAGCCGCAGGCTAGACGCCCAACTGAAGGATGCGCCCATGCGCTGGACCATCATCATTGCCTTCGCCTGCGCCTTCGCAGCCCCGGTGGCCGCGCAGAGTCTCACCATCGCTCTGCCTGCCAACGTCAACACGCTCGACCCGGCGATGACGGCCTCCGTCGGCACGGATTTGAGCGTCATCAGTCACCTCTATTCGCCGCTGATCATCCGCGATGCCGACCTGAAACTGCAGCCCGCCCTCGCCTTGCGCTGGTCGCAACCGGATGACCGCACCTGGCGGTTCACCCTGGCGCCGGGTGCGCATTTCGCCGATGGCGAGCCTATGGATGCGGCGGCGGTGAAGTGGAACTTCGACCGGGTGCGCGACCCCAAGGTGAATGCCCGTATCAAGTCTTGGTTCGACCTCGTCAGCGACGTGAAGGTGATCAGCCCGGCCGAGCTGGAGATCGACACCAGCGCCCCCTTCCCCGCCCTGCCCGACCAGCTCTCGATGTTCTTCCTCCTACCGCCGCAATGGGCAGCGACGCACGATCCCTCGCGGGAGGCAAGCTCAGGTGGCCCATACAGCCTGGTCGGCTTCATTCCCGGCGACCGCATCGTGCTAAAGGCGGAGCCTCAGTACTGGGGTCCTAAACCGGCCTTCTCCGACGTGACGTTCCGCATCGTTCCGGAAGCAGCGGCCAGAGTGGCCGGCCTGCTCGCCGGCGAGATCGACTTGACCACCGGGCTGCCGGTGGAGGAAATCAAACGGGTGCAATCCAGTGGACGCGCCAGCGCCGGATCAGTGCCCAGCACGCGCACCATGTTCATCAAGTTCAACCTGCTGAAGGCGCCGCTGCAGAACAACCTGCTACTGCGGCAGGCGCTGAACTACGCCGTTGATAAGCAGGCCATTGCCGACACGATTTTCGGCGGCCTCGCTCCAGTCTCGCAATGCCAGATGTTGACGCCTGCCTATACCGGCTTCAACCCGGCGCTCCAGGCCTATCCGTACGATCCCGCCCGTGCCAAGGCGATGGTGCAGCAGGCCGGTGCCGCCGGCGCCACGCTCACCATGGATGTACCGTCCGCGGTCTACCTCAATGGCGAGGATGTGGCGCAAATCGTTGCCTCCCAATTGGAGGAAGCGGGGCTGCATGTGATCCTCAACCAGATGGATTTCGGCACCTTCATGAACCACTACATCCGGGTGCATGATTTGTCGGCCTTGGCGTATCTGACCTTTGCCTGGCCCACTTTGGATGCCGACGGTCTTCTGACGCTGATGGCCCCCGGCAACGTCTATGCCTACTGGGACGACCAACCGTTCGGCGATTTGCTGACCAAGGCGCGGTCGACGATGGACAAATCCGCCAGGCAAGCGCTGTACGCGCAGGCCACCGCGCGGATGTGCGAGCAGGCTCCGGTGATCTTCCTCCTGGTGCAGCCCGCGACCTATGGCGTGGGCCACAAGATCACCTGGCGTCCCCGTGGCGACGATTGGGTCCGCGCCATGGATGCCGCGCCCAAATAGCTACCAGGCCTTCACCGGACGGTTCGCGTGGCTCAACTGGGGCACGCCGCGGTTCAGCGACATGTGGGAGTGGGTGCAAAGCCAGCCATCGGGGAATTTGTTGAACACCATCGTCGCCCGCCCTGGCCGGTCGAACGTAGTGCCGTCGGGGTGATATCCGGTGCTCGTCCAAGGTGCCAGCACCGTCGCCATGCTGCCGTCCGCCGACACCAGCACGCGCACCTGCGCCATGGTGAAGCGGAAATCCGTCGTCTTCGGCCAGACATTGTTCCATTGCGTGTCAACCCAGGCCTGCAACCCCGGGATCACGTCGTTATGCGTCCCGAACGCCAGCACGTCGGCATGGAAAAGCGGCTTTGCGGACGCGTAATCGACCTCCCGCACGTAGCTGGAGAAGGTTTCCAGCCAATCCAGGAAGACCTGGTTCGTTGCCGGGTCGGTGTCAGGTAGCGGCAGCATCGATGGCTCCGGTGGATGTGTCGCCAACCATAGGCCGACACCACGACCGGATGGCAACCCCTGTTGTCCGACCCAGACCAGCCCCCCTATAACCGGCGGGTTTCAGGAGCACGCGCCCATGATCACCCGCAGGTTGCTGAATGCCGGTCTGCTCGCCGGGTGCGTGGCGCCTGCCGCAGGGGCGCAGCCGGCCGAGGGCATCCTGGCACGGGTCAAGCGCACCAAGGTCATGCGTGTCGGCACGGTGAATGCCCAGCCGCCCTACTGCTACAAGGAACTGGGGACCGGCGAATGGGCCGGCTTCATGATCGACATCGCCAAGGATTTCGCCAGCGAGTTTGGCGCGACCATCCAGCCTGTCGAATCGACCTGGGGCAATTCCGTGTTGGACGTGCAAGCCGGCAAGGTCGACATCTTCTTCGGCTTGGCCCCCACCCCGCAGCGCGCCCTGGCGGTGGATTTTACCCGGCCGCTCTACGAGAACGCCTTCTGCCTGATCGCCCGCACCGGCTTCGACCCGAAGAGTTGGAGCGACGTTAACAAGCCGGACGTGCGGGTCGCAATCGAACTCGGCACCGTCTACGACCAAAACGTCGCGACACTATGCCCGGCCGCGAACGTGACCCGGCTGAAGACGAATAACGACGCGCTGCTGGCGATGCAGGCGGGGCGGGCGGATTGTCAGATGATCGTCGTGATCCTGGGGCTTACCACGCTGGCGCGGAACCCCTCGCTGGGCCATTTGGTGGTGCCGCAGCCGCTGTTCAGCTCGCCCACCAGCGCCATGATGGCGAAGGAGGCCGACCCCACCTGGCGGCAGGCGGCGGACGAATGGATCGCCCGACGCCGGGCTGCGGGCGAGTTGCGCAAGGTGCTGGTCGCCAATCTGCAGAAAGTGGGCGTCAAGGGATCGGACGTGCCACCGCAATTGCTGTTCTAACCCGGCGGCACTTGCAATGTGGCGCGGGTCCGGAACGGGATGGGGGCTGGATGGTCCGCACAGCTTGCATCGAGGGTATCATCCGGATGATCGATGAAATGCGCGACGACCGTGATACCACAGGCGCTGAAGTGACGCACGTTATGGCCCATCCCTAAAACCTCGATCCACTGCGCTTTCGGACCAAGGCGCTCGGCCCATTGGCGGCTGAGCGATGGGCCGGAGACGGGATCGAATTGCCCTGATAGCACCAGCGTCGGGATCGCCGTCCCGGTTGGCACCAATGGACTGGGCCCCAGGGACGACCAACCATCGCAGATGCCATAAAGCTGGATTTGGTCGAGCGGATGAGCCGGACTTGGCAGCGGGTTGCGATAATGGGGCCGGTCTCTGCACTCGACCGCCGCGTGCGTGGCCAAGTTCTGGGTCGCGATGCCCCGGTGGATCTCGGCGGCAACGCGGCCCCACTCTCCGGCACTGCCGTCATGCGCCTCGGCGATCAGGCGTGGGAGGCTTGGATAATTCGGTGGGTAGTAGACGAGGTTGGCAACCAAGACCTGAAAGAGCGATGCCGTGAGTGGCACGTGATCGCCAGGTTGGTGCATCGCTGGAGGTACGCGGATGGGGAGCGGGCGCCATTGCAGTTGCTCCACCGTTTCCCGGTACAGCCCGGCGAGGTCCGGATAGGGCTGGGCACAAGCGCTCTCCTTCGAACAGGCATCGAAGAAGGCAGCGAGTGCAGCCGCGGCCAGAGACGACCAGAGCTGCCCGCGCTCGGGTGGATGCAGCGAGTCGGGCGGATACAGCGAGTCGAGGACTGCCGAACGGATCGCTCCGGGATGCAACGCCATCAGCGTCATCGCCACGGTCGTGCCATAGGATTCGCCGTAGAGGTTCCAATGCTCGATCCCCAGCGCCTGCCGCACCTGCTCGAAATCCGCCGCGGTTACGGTTGTGCCGAAATCCTGGAGGTCGATCCCTCGTAAGGCGGCTGCATCCCGGCAGGCCCCATAGGCCGCCCGGCGCGCCGCCTGCGTCTGTGGCGTTGGCTCGATCGCCAGCGCGACAGCCGCTTCGAGCAGCGCGCCGTTCAGTTCAGGGCACAAAGCGGGCTCCGACCGGCCGGTTCCCCGCTGGTCAACCAGGATGAGGTCGCGATGGGGGGCGTAGGGCTCGACGGCTTGGAATTGCGCGTAGACCGTCAGCGGGCCGCCTGGGCCGCCGCTGATATAGACGACGGGATCCGGCGCTGCGGGCGGTTGCGACGTGTGGACGATGACAACTGCCAGTGCGAACCGGCCCGCCTCCGGCCGGCCGGGCTCGCGATCAACGCTGACCATGCCGCATTGCAGCCTTGCCGCGACCGTGGCTGGCACGCGGTCCAGCGCGCACGCCGCCTCGACGAAACGGGGGTGTCCCGGCGTCTGAGCCGCGGCGGGTGCGCGGGGTAGCAGGGCCATCACCAGGAGACAGGGCGCCATCCGGCCCCAGGATCGCCTCATGGCGAAGACTGTCGGCCAGTCTCCTGCCCAAAGACGATTCGGTGCCCGTCCTCGGTGGTCACCACGATCTCCCGCATCCCGTAATGCCGGTCTGCCGGCGCCGTGCAACGCGCGCCGCTTTCGGTGAACTCGGCATAGAGGGCATCGACATCGTCGGCCTCGAGGTAGCTGACCCAGCTATGTGAACCGAGTTCAGATGGCGGAATATCGTTTGGGCATTGGCCCAGCATCACGCGCACCTTGCCCCGCTCCACCATCCGCCAATCCGCAGCCTCCCCCCACAGGACTTGGAACCCCAGCACGTCGCGAAAATAGCGGGCGGTTTTGTCGATATCCGGCACGGCGAGCACGAAAGCCCAGGGGGCGATCTGTGGCGGCATAAGAGGGCGTCTCACGAAAAGGGACCGGGCGACTATCGCTGCAACCGGGCTCAGCCATCAAGCACGAACCCACACCACGCCGGCGGCTTCTTGAAAAGCACTACAAAACAGGGCAAGCCTGCTGAACTAAATGGGAGCTGGGTTTGTATGGATAGCATGGAGATCAATAAGGCGGCTGCCGCCATTCTCGCGGCGGGCATCGCCTTCATGGTCGCCGGCGTGATCAGCGATGGGCTGGTCCATCCGCGCCGCCTCGAAACCCCGGCTATCAAGATCGACGTTCCAACCAGTTCGGGCGCGCCTGCGCCGATCGCCGCAGCCGACCCGCCAGTGGCGCTGGAACTGGCCTCGGCCGACCCGGCACTGGGGGAATCGTTAACGAAGCAGCAAGGCTGCGTGGCGTGCCACACCTTCAACGAGGGCGGCAAAGCCGGGATTGGCCCCAACCTCTACGGTGTGGTGGGTGCAGTGCATGGCCATATGCCGGGCTTCGAATATTCCGCCGGCCTGAAGGCCAAGGAGGGTCCCTGGACCTATGACGAGCTGTACGAATGGCTGAAGAAGCCGAGTGCGTACGTGCCAGGCACGAAGATGAGCTATGCTGGCCTGTCAGACCCCATGAAGCGGGCTGACATCATCGACTACCTGCACACGCTGTCCCACACCCCGGAAGCACTGCCCTCCCCGCCAGCAGCGGCCCCCAGCACGTCCGTTCCCGCGGCTGCGGCACCCCAAACGGCCCCCGACGCCGGCACGCAAGCGCTGGTTGCCCCGAAGACGCCTGCAAAGCCTTAGCGGTTTCGTCCTTTTTGCACTGAACGCCGCCGCCGAGTCATGCCATGCTCTCCCTGTCATAGGCGGGAGGGCGGGGTATGAATCGGCGGAGTTTACTTGGTGGCGCGGCAGCGATTGCGGCAACGGGCCCGCTCTACCGTCCGGCTTTGGCCCAACCGGCAAAAACCCTGCGCTTCGTGCCGCAGGCCGCCCTTGCCAACCCCGATCCGATTTGGACCACGGCCACCGTGGCGACCAATCACGGCTACATGGTCTGGGACACGCTCTATGGCATCGACAATGCCCAGCAGCCCCACCCACAGATGTGCGCGGGCCAAACCGTCTCCGATGACGGGCTGACCTGGGATTTCACCCTCCGCGACGGCCTGTCCTTCCATGACGGCGTCCCGGTGCGCGGGATCGATTGCACCACCTCCATCAGCCGGTGGGCACAACGCAACGCCTTCGGCTCGCAACTCCTCGCGCAGATGAACGACATCGCGCCGACCGGCGACAAGACCTTCCGTATCCGGCTGAAAACGCCGTTCCGCCAGATGCTGTATGCGCTGGGGGCCACCGGTTGCTTCATCATGCCGGAGCGGGTGGCGAAAACCTCCCCCAACACCATGGTCACCGAGTATGTCGGGAGCGGCCCGTTTCGCTTCCTCCCCAACGAGTGGGATTCCGGGAACCACGCCGCCTATGCGAAATTCGACCGCTACGTGCCCCGGCAGGAGGCACCGCAATGGTTTTCCGGCGGCAAGGTGGCGAAATTCGACCGTGTCGAGTGGATCGTCCAGCCTGACCCGGCCACCGCCGCAGCCGCGTTGCAGCGCAACGAGGTCGATTGGGTGGAACAGCCGTTGATCGACCTGGTCGGTAGCCTGAAGAAGATGCAAGGGGTGGAGGTGGCGAGCTATGACGCGCTCGGCGTGCTCGCCATGGTGGTGATCAACCACCTCTACCCGCCCTTCGACAACCCGGCGCTCCTGCGGGCCATCCTGGCAGCGACCGACCAGCAGGACTGCCTGCAGGCGGTGGTGGGTGACCAGATGGAGTTGGGGGTGGCACCCGTGGGCTTCTTCGTCGACGGATCGCCCATGGCCAGCAAGGCCGGGCTAGACCGGTTGGGGCCTGCCAAGGATTTGAAGGCCGCACAGGCCGCCATCAAGGCGGCCGGCTATAAGGGCGAGAAGATCACCCTCCTGGGAGCCTCCGACATGCCGGCGCTGATGGCGGTGGCGCAGGTGACCCAGGCGCTATGGGGCCAGTTGGGGTTGAATGTCGACTTCCAAGTGTCCGACTGGGGCACATTGGTGGCCCGCCGGGCGAAGCAGGACCCGCCTGCCCAGGGCGGCTGGAACGCCTTCTGCACCACCTGGGCCGGGCTTTCGGTCTCGAACCCCGGCGGCTCCTTCCCCTTGCAGGCAATCGGCCGCAAAGGCTGGCTGGGTTGGTACGACAATCCAAAGATGACCGCTTTGCGGGACCAGTGGTTCGCCGCGGCGGACCTGCCAGGACAGCAGGCCGCCTGCCGAGCGATGCAGTTGGAGGCTGTGGACAACCCGCCCTTCATCCCGCTTGGCCAATGGAAGCAGCCTTGGGCGTTCCGCACCTCCCTGAAGAACTTCGTCGAATGCGGCAACGTGCTGTTCTGGGGCGTGGAACGCGCCTAGCGGGCGGCGCGCCTCCGCTGGATGGACACCGTACGGCATTGTCGTGCTCAATACGGTATCGGATCCGTCCTGTTGGGAGAATGACCATGCGCCGCCGCACTTTGTTGAAGGCCGCAGCCGCGTCCGTCTTGGCCGCCCCGGCCATCGCCCAGCCGGCAAAGACCTCCACGCTCCGGTTTGTGCCGCAGGCGAACCTGACCGCGCTGGACCCGATCTTCACCACGGCCATCGTGACCGGAAACCACAGCTATTACGTGTTCGACGCGCTGTACTCCAACGCGATGGATGGCCAACCCAAGCCGCAAATGGCGCAGGGGCACGAGGTATCCCCTGATGGCCGGACCTGGACCATCCGGCTGCGCGAAGGTTTGATGTTCCATGACGGCACGCCCGTCCGCTCCATCGACTGCGTCGCCAGCATCAAGCGCTGGGCCCAGCGGGATGCGTTCGGCCAGTTGATCGCCAAGGTCGCGGAGAGCTGGGGCACGCCGGACGATCGCACGATGGTGATCAAGCTCACCAGGCCGTTCCCACTGCTCGCAACCGGGTTGGGCAAGCCGGACAGTTCGGTGGCGTTCATGATGCCGGAACGTTTGGCGAAAATCGACGGAACCACGCAGATCACGGAGATGGTGGGGTCCGGACCATACCGTTTCCTGCCCAAGGAATATATTTCCGGCAGCCGCGTGGTTTATGAGAAGTTCGACGGCTACGTGCCGCGGAACGAGGCACCGGATTGGGGGACCGGCGCCAAGGTGGCGCATTTCCCGCGGGTCGAATGGTCGATCATCCCCGACCCCGCGACGGCGGCGGCGGCGTTGCGCAATGGCGAGGTCGATTGGTGGGAGCAGCCGCTGAGCGACCTGTTGCCGGCCTTGGGTGCGGACAAGTCGATCAGCCTCATGGTCAGCAATCCGCAGGGCAACGAATCGCTGATGCGGATGAACTGCCTGCAGCCCCCCTTCAACGACGTCGCGGTGCGCCGTGCCGTGCTGATGGCGGTCAACCAGGACGATTACATGCGGGCGACCTTCGGCGACGACCAATCGCTGTGGAAGCTTTGCCGCAGCGAGTTCCCGTGCGGCACGGCGTATGAAACGGATGATGACGGCACGCTGATGAAGGGGGATTTGAAGGCGGCCATAGCGGCGTTGAAGGCGACCTCCTATTCGGGACAACGCGTGGTGGTGCTCAGCCCCACCGACTTCCCCGCCATCGCGCCGCTGTGCCAGGTGACGGCGGATATGATGAAGAAGATGGGCTTCAACGTGGATTTCCAGGCGATGGATTGGGGCACCGTGGTGCAACGCCGGGCCAGCATGGAACCCGTGGAAAAGGGCGGCTGGAGCGTGTTCCACACCTACGGCTCGTCGGGCGGCTATGCCTCGCCCGCGACGTCCCAATTGGTACGGGGCCAGGGCAAGGCCGGCTGGTTCGGCTGGTGGTCCAGCGACAAGGCGGAGCAACTGACCCAGGATTGGCTGGCCGCCCCCGACGCCGCAGCGCAGAAGAAAGTGGCGCAGGAGATATCCCGGCTGGCGATGGAGGAGGTGGCGACGGTCCCGCTCGGCATCAACTTCACCAAGACGGCGTACCGCAACAGCATCACCGGGGTATTGCAGGGCGTGGCACCGTATCCCTGGAATGTCCGCCCGGTTTGAGGCGCCAGCATGACGAAACTCTCAACTGCCTTGCTCGCCTTCGCCCTGGCCTTGGCGGGCACTGCGCACGCCCAGACCAGTTGGCCGGGCCAGACCGCGGGGGATGTGGTATTGCACGACGTCCCGTTCGCCGATGGCGAGCACATGGACGAATTGCGGCTGCACTATCTGACGCTCGGCACGCCGCACCGGAACGCATCCGGCACGATCGACAACGCGGTGCTGCTGCTGCACGGCACCTCGAATACGGGTGACACCTGGCTGCTGCCGGAAACCGCCAATTTCCTGTTTGGGCCCGGGCAGCCATTGGACGCCACCCGCTATTACGTCGTGCTGCCCGATGGGATCGGGCGCGGTGGCTCGTCCAAGCCATCTGACGGGCTGCGGATGCGCTTCCCACACTACCGCTACGCCGACATGGTAGCGCTGCAATACCGTCTGGTGCACGACGTGCTCGGCATTGCGCATTTACGGCTGGTGCTCGGCGCCTCCATGGGCGGGATGCAGAGTTGGATGTGGGCCGAGACCTACCCCGGTTTCATGGATGCCGCGGTGCCAATCGCCAGCCAGCCCGTGCGGATCAGCGGCCGCAATTGGCTTACCCGGCGCATTGCGATCGAGGCGATCCGGCATGATCCGGATTGGGATGATGGCAATTACGACCACGAACCCACGCATTACATCTACACCGCGCCCTTTGGCGCGTTGATGACGGATAGCACGGTGGCGCTACAGGGGACCGCGCCCGACGTGGCGGCCGGGGATGCCTATTACGCCAGCCTCGTGGACCGGGCGCGCAAGGGCGACGCCAACGACGCGCTCTATGCCACCGAAGCGGTGGAGGATTATGCGCCCGAGGCCGGGCTGAGCCGGATCCGTGCTCATGTGCTGGCGATCAACTCGGCCGACGATGCCGTCAACCCGGCGGAATTGGGCACGTTGCAGGAGGGGGTCGCCAAAATCCCCGGCGCGCAATACCTGATCATCCCGGTTGCGCCGGGTATGCGCGGGCATTTCACCTACTTCCAGGCAGCGCGGTGGGCCCCCGCTCTGGCAAGCTTCCTCGCCGCGTTGCCCCAATAGCGGGCGTGGCACGCAACCTGCTTGACCCATACGCCCCTGACGCAAGGACGAAACCCATGACACAGAAGGCAAACACTACCCGCCGTTTCCTGCTCAAGGGCGGGGCTGCCGCGGCCGGACTCGCGGCGGGGTCGTGCGCCATCACAGGCTTCCCGACGATCTGGGCGCAGAACATCAAGAACGTGACGCTGCGGCAATTCGGCACGGGCGTGTCGGCGCTGAACGCCATTGCCAGCAAGTGCAAGGAAGACACCGGCATTACGGTGCAGATGACGGCGATGGACACGGATGCCGCCGCGCAACGCGCCATCACCCAGCCCCGCAGCTACGATGTGGCTGACATCGAGTATTTCACCGTCAAGAAGGTCTTCCCCACGGGCGTGCTGCAGCCGCTCGATGTGAAGAAGATCAAGTTCTACGACGACATCGTGCCCCTGTTCAAAACCGGCAAGGTGACGCCTGCGGCCTCCATCGGCCAGGGTACCGCCCCCTGCAAGGTCAGCTTCGTGGACGGCGAAACGTCGCTGAAGTTTGCCGGGGCGCCGACCGAGTGGATGACGCTGATCCCGACCATCTACAATGCCGACACGCTCGGCATCCGCCCGGATCTGGTGGGCCGCCCGGTCAAGAACTGGCGCGACCTGGTGGACCCGGCGTTCAAGGGCAAGGCCGCCATCATCAACGTCCCCTCGATCGGCATCATGGATGCCGCGATGACGATGGAGAGCCTGGGTACGATGAAATACGCCGACAAGGGCAACATGACCAAGCCCGAGATCGACCAGACGATCGCCTTCCTGATCCAAAAGAAAAAGGATGGCCAGTTCCGCGCCTTCTGGAAAAGCTTCGAGGAGAGCGTCGACCTGATGTCCTCCGGCGAGGTGGTCATCCAGTCCATGTGGTCCCCCGCCGTCACCGCCGTGCGGACGAAGGGCATCGCCTGCGTGTTCCAACCCTTGGAAGAGGGGTATCGCGGCTGGGGCGGCGGGCTGGGGATTGCCAAGCACCTGACCGGGCTGGAGCGCGATGCCGCGTATGAATACATCAACTGGTATCTCTCCGGCTGGACGGGGGCCTACCTCAACCGCCAGGGCTATTACTCGGCGGTGCTGTCCACGGCGCAGAAGAAC
Organism: Acetobacteraceae bacterium; assembly: GCA_965199005.1. GTDB lineage: Bacteria > Pseudomonadota > Alphaproteobacteria > Acetobacterales > Acetobacteraceae > LMUY01. The sequence goes on from CBDAQK010000001.1 coordinate 392,501, forward strand.
ATGACGCCGAACGAGTGGGGCTACTGGATGGAGGGCAAGCCGGCGACGGCGCCGATCGTCAGCCCCGACGACACGGCCATCGCCAAGGTGGGGGACCTTCGCGATGGCGGTTCCTATTACGACCGCATCGGCAAGATCGCCTGCTGGAACTCGGTCATGGATAACGACCGCTATCTCGTGCAGAAATGGAATGAATTCTCCGTCGCCTAAAGCAGTATCCGACTTGACGGCTTCGTCAAATCGGAGGTTCTGCGCTCTTCGTCAACATGTTGGAGCGCGGCGGGTGATCCTATCATCACACCTCGCGCTCTAACTATGCGAACACCATGGCTGCTGGCCTTGCCATTGGCCGTGGTGCTGGGTGTGTTCCTGGTCATTCCGTTGCTGGTGCTGATCGTCGTCAGCTTCCTCGACTATGATTCGGTGCAGATTCTCTGGAGCTTCGTACTGGAGAATTACCGCGAGGCGCTGACCTCCGCCACCACCTGGAACACCTTCGGCGTCACCCTCGGCTATGCGGTGACGACCTGGGTGGTGACCCTGGTGCTGGGGTTCTGGATCGCCTATTTCCTTGCCTTCGAGGTTCAGGACGCAACCTGGCGTATGGCGCTGTTCCTGGTCTGCTCGGTGCCGTTCCTGACGTCCAACATCATCCGCACCATCTCGTGGATCCCCTCGCTGGGGCGCAACGGCATCATCAACACGCTGTTGCTCGACCTGCACCTCATCCACGAGCCGCTGACCTTCCTGCTGTATAGCCGGTTCGCCATCATCCTCTCCTTCGTCCACATCAACACGCTGTTCATGATCACGCCGATCTTCAACTCGATGATGCGGATCGACCGCGCGTTGATCGAGGCGGCAAGGGATGGCGGCGCCGGGTTCTGGGGAACGGTCGCCCATGTCGTGCTGCCGCTGTCGAAGACCGGGATCGGGATTGGGACGATCTTCGTGGTGACGGTGGTGATGAGCGATTTCGTCAGCGTCAGCATCATGGGCGGGGGGCAGAGTGCCTCCGTCGGCATCATGATCCAGAACGAGATCGCGCTGCTGCAATACCCGGCGGCGGCGGCGCATGCCGTGATCCTGCTCGCCTTCGTGCTCACGCTGGTATTCTGCATCCTGCGCGCCGTGAACATCCGCAAGGAGCTGTGAGCGTGCCGCGACGGGCGTCCTTCTATGTGCTGGCGGCGTTGTTTGCGACGTTCGTGCTGTTCCTGTATGGCCCGATCGTCACGATCATGATCCTGTCGTTTCAGGGGCCCCGGGGCGGGCTGACCTTCCCGATGAACGGCGTTTCGCTGCATTGGTTCGCGGCACTGTTCCAGACGCAGATGGTGGGGGACTTCTCCGGATCGATCACGCGGTCGGTGCTGCTGGCGCTGATGGTGATGGCCGCCAATGTGGCGATTTCGGTGGCGGCGGGCATGGCGTTCCGCCGGCGATTCCGGGGGTCGACGGCGCTGTTCTACCTCACCATCGCCAGTCTGATCGCGCCCTCGATCCTGGTGAGCCTGGGGATCGGGCTGCTGTTCAGCCAATTGGGGCTGGACCCGGCGTGGTACAGCTCCGCCTTTGGGGCGCAGCTCACGTGGACCATGCCGTTCGGGCTGCTGATCATGTTCGCGGTGTTCAACCGGTTCAACCGAAGCTGGGAGGAGGCGGCGCGGGATGCGGGCGCCGGGCCGTGGCGCAGCTTCTGGCACGTGGTGCTGCCGATCATCCTGCCGGGCGTGATCGGCATCGCGCTGTTCGGGTTCTCCCTGTCGTATGACGAGTTCCCCCGCACCATGATGACGGCGGGCGAGCACAACACCTTGCCGCTGGAAATCTTCGCGATGACAGCGAATGTGACGACGCCGGTGATCTATGCGCTGGGCACGCTGACGACGATGGTGTCGGCGGTGGTGATTGTGGTGGCGATCACCGCCACCACCCTCATCCGCCGCCGCCGGCTGGCGCGATAAAGGAGGACTCGAATGCCCGAACTGCGCCGGCCCGATGGCACGATCCATTACGACGTGCATGGCGATGGTTACCCGGTGCTGCTGTTCGCGCCGGGTGGGTTGCGCTCCCGCAGGTCGTTCTGGGCGCCGCCAGCGGAGGGCCCGGCGCGGCCTTGGGTGAACTGGACCGAGGCGCTGCCCGCAGCCGGCTTCACCGCGGTGTCGATGGATCAGCGGAATGCCGGGGAGTCCGTGGCCGATATCCAGGCGGACCATGGCTGGCACACCTACGCCGCCGATCACCTGGCGCTGATGGACCATTTGGGGTTTGAGACATTCCATGTGCTGGGCGGCTGCATCGGCGGCAGCTTCTGCCTGATGGCCGCGAAAACCGCGCCCGACTGCGTTACCGCGGCGGTGTTGCAGAACCCGATCGGGTTCAACCCGGACCATCCGAGGTATTTTAACGACATGCAATTGGAGTGGTCCGCGGAACTACGCGCTGCTCGGGCCGAGCTGGACGAGGCGGCGATTGCTAGCTTTGGGCGGAATATGTGGCAGGGCGATTTCGTCTTTTGCGTTGACCGGGAGTTCGCGCGAGCCTGTCCCGTGCCAACGCTGCTGCTGCCCGGCAGCGATATCCCGCATCCGGCGGGGACGAGCGCGGAACTTAGGGCTTTGCTGCCCGGCGTGACGGTGGTGCCGAAATGGCGCGGGCCGGAATATGGCGCTGAGCAAGAAGCGGCTGTTCCGGCGTTTCTGAAGGCCCATACGCCATAAGAGGTTATACGTCCGGCATCTTAACACCCTGCTGTTCCAGCAGCGCGCCAATGTCACGCTTCCCGTGAAGGATGCGCACGACAGTCAGCATATCATCCCGCGCGAGGTAATACACCCGCCAATTCTCAAACTCCTTCACTTGCCACGAACGCAGGCCGCTGAGCTGAGAATTGCGGAGACTTTTGGGGAAACCGGCTCCGCCTGTCCCGGGAACGCGCGACCATCCGGGATCTACCCTTGTTCTTACCTTCGGCTGCTCGACAACACAAACCCTTAACGCAACCGTGACAAAAACGCCCGCAACCGCTCATTCTCCGGATTGCGCAACACCTCCCCAGGCGCCCCCGCCACCTGAATCCGCCCGGCGTCCATGAACAGCACCCGGTCGCTCACCTCCTCGGCGAACCCCATCTCGTGCGTCACCACCAGCATCGTCATCCCATCCGCCGCCAAGCCGCGCACCACGCCCAGCACCTCGCCCACCAGTTCCGGGTCCAGCGCCGACGTAATCTCGTCCAGCAGCAGAATCTTCGGCTCCATCGCTACCGCGCGGGCGATCCCCACGCGCTGCTGTTGCCCGCCGGACAGTTGCGACGGCAGATGGTTCGCCCGCTCCGCCAGCCCCACACGATCCAGCCAGCGATGCGCCGCCTCCCGCGCCGCCGCCTTGGACAGGCGGCGCACCCGGCGTAGGCCCAGCATCACGTTTTGCAGCGCCGTCAAATGGGGAAACAGATAGAACATCTGGAACACCATCCCCGTCTCCGCCCGACTCCGTGCCAGGTCACGCTCCCGCCGGGCGCGCCGGCGGCCGGGCTCGTCGCGGTAGCCCACCTCCACCCCATCAATCTTGATCGACCCGGTGTCGTACGTCTCCAGCACATTCACGCAGCGCAGCAGCGTGGTCTTGCCGCTGCCGGAGGGGCCGATGATCGTCACCACCTCGCCCCGGCGCACGTCCAGATCAATCCCGTCCAGCACCGTCACCGCGCCAAACCGCTTGCTCACGCCGCGCAAGTGCACCAGGGGGATTTCGTCGCTCATCACACTCAATCCCGAATATACGCGGTGCGCGCTTCCAGCAGGCGGCTGAGGCTGGAGAGGCTGAAATTGATCGCGAAATACAGCAGCGCGCCCACCACATATAGTGGCAACGGCTCGTAGGTGCGGCCTATTACCTGCTGGATCGACATCATCAAATCCACGATGCCCACCAGCGACACCAGCGCGCTGCCCTTCACCGCGTCCGTCACGCTGTTCAGCCAGGGCGGCAGGAAGCGGCGCAGCGCCTGGGGGAACACCACCCACACCAAAACCTGCGGAAAGGTCAGGCCGATCGACTGGCCCGCCTCGATCTGGCCATGATGGATCGACTGGCAGGCGCCGCGGGTGATCTCGATCACCTGGGCGGTGGAGAACAGGCTCAGCGCCAGCACCGCCGCGGTAAAGCCACTCATCTTCAGCCCGCTCGCCGGCACGACGTAATAGACGAAGAAAATCAGCACGAGGATCGGCACGCCACGGATCACGTCCGCCAGCACCCGGATGGGCCAGCGCACCCAGCCCGGGCCGTAGGCCAGCGCCGCCCCCAGCGCCGCGCCCGCCACCAATGCTGCGCCCACCACGATGCCAGCCACCTCCAGCGTTGTCAGCAGCCCGCCCCAGAGCGAGGGCAGCGAGCGGAGGATCGCAGACAGCGCCGGACTCATCGGATGGCAAACCGGCGCTCGAGCCCGCGCAACCCCCAGAGGATGACGTAGCCGGTCACCACATACATCGGCGCCACGACGGCGTAGACCTCGATGATGCGGAACGTGTTGAAGTTGATCCATTGCGCCCCAAAGGTCAGCTCGGGGATCGCCAGCACGGAAGCGATGGACGTGTCCTTGAACAGGGAAATGAACGTGTTGCTGAGCGAGGGCAGCACGATGCGGATCATGATCGGCAGGCGCACGTAGATCAGCCGCTGCCACGCCGTCAGCCCGATCGCGCGCCCGGCGTCGTGCATGCCCCGGCCCACCGCGAGCAGCCCCGCGCGGAACACCTCCACCAGATAGGCCGCGGAATACAGCGACAGCGTGGCGACGAAGGATTGCGTGGCCGAGTAGTCGAGGTCGACCACGGTCGGAATGCCGTAGAACACCAGATAAACCAGCAGCAGCAGCGGGATATTCCGCACCGCCTCCACGTAGAAGCGGATGAGGCCACGCGTCACCCGCCCGCCCGAGACATGCGCCAGGGCCAGCGCCAGGCCCAGCACCGTGCCTGCCGCGATCGCCACCACGGCCAGTTCCAGGCTGAGCAGCAACCCCCAGCCGAGCCGGCCGAAATTGTGCCAGATCAGCGTGAAGTTGAGGTGATACCCCATTGCCGAGGATGCGGCCGGGTCAGATCATGGGAAAGCCGGTGCGCCGCGGCGGCGGGGTCTCGCCGAAATATTCCTGGAAATACGCGTCGTACACTTTGGTGTTGCTGCCGAACATCGCGATGGCGAACACGGTGTCGACGAATTGCAGCCAGTCCGGATCGCCCTGGCGCACCCCGGCGCCGTAAAGCTGGTTCTGCCAATGCAGCCCCGTATCGACGTAGCGGTCGGGGTTCTGCTTCACCATCCACCGCACCGTCGACAAATCCACCGCCGCGGCGTCCACCCGGCGCGATTGCAGCGCCTGGATCACGTTGGCCTGGGTGTCCAACTGCATCACCTGCGCGTTGGGCAACACCTGGTGCACCGTGTCGTCGGCCCCGACATTCTGCAGGATGGAAACGCGGGCGCCAGCGCCCTTCTGCCGCAGCGCATCCGCGGTCTTGGCATCCGAACCCGGCATGCTCAGCATCGCGATGCCTTCGACGTAGTAGGGGCGGGAGAAGGCAATGAGCTGGGCGCGCTGCGGCGACACCGTCATGAACTGAATCACGATGTCCACCTTCCCCGTGGTGATGTTGGGAATGCGCGCCGCCGGATCCTGGCGCATGAACTGCACCTTCTTGTCGTCGTCGAACAGCGCCTTGGCCAGGATGCGGCCCATGGCGATGTCCATGCCGACCAACTCGCCGCTGTCATTCTCGAAGTGCCACGGCGCATTGGTGCTGCCGGTGCCGACGATCAGGCTGCCGCGGTCCAGCACGGTGCGCAGCAGGCTGGTGCCCGCACTTTGCGCCGCCGCCTCGCGCGGGGTGAGAACGGCCGCAGCGGCGGCGAGCCCAACGGCGCCGAATCCCAGCAGGCTGCGGCGGTCGGCAATGGTCGCGGTCATGATGGGTCCTTCTATCCGGGCGGGAAGTCAGTTCGGCCACCGCAACGCGGCCTCGAACCGGCGGCGGCGGCGGTCCGCGACCGTGGTGGCGACGGGGGCGTTGGTGGTGCGGGCGTGGGTCAGTTCCTCATCCAGGCGATCGGCGACGATGGCCGCCTCGCCGGGGTGCAGATTGCAGGGGTCGAGGTAGAAAAAGCCGAGTTCGACCTCGTGGTCGCGCACGATCACCGGGCGCTCGCCGCGGGCCAGGGCGTCGGCGAGGTCCCACGCGGTGATGCGGGCGATCGCCGGGTCCAGCCGGAGCTTCAGGCGGTCGAGCGGGTTGCTGGTGGGGTCGGGTTCGATCTCGGGAAACACGCCCGCGTGGCGGGACAGCCGCTCGTGCCAGAGTTTGAGGTAGGAGGTTTCGCGGGCGCGGATGCCGTCATGGTCGCGCGTCTCCCACGCCTCCAGCGCGGCGATCGTGCCGATCATGCCTTCCTTGCCGACCTTCATGCCGCGGCCGATGCCCATATTCTGCAAGAACCCGGCGCGGACCAGCTCCAGCCTGCCCGCCACGATCCCCGCCGTGGGGCCGCCCAGGAATTTATGCGCGCTATAGACGGCAATGTCGGCCCCCCGGGCGAGGAAGCCGGTCAAATCATATTCCGACGCTGCGTCGACGATCACGGGAACACCGAGCGGGCGGGCGATCTCGGCAACCTCTTCCAGCGTCAGTTGGCCGTATTGCACCGTGTGGTGCGAGACGACGAACATGATGGCCGCCGTCTTCGCCCCGATCGCGCCAGCCAGTTGATAGGGCCGCGCATCCGTCGCCTGGCCGACCGGGACGACCCGGGCACCCGCCAGCCGGATGGCCTGCTCCACCGGCGCGCCATACCCGACCATGTGGCCGGCTTGGATCGCGACTTCGTTCTTCAGCCCCGTACTGTCGGGCAAGCGTTCGATGGCGGCGAGGTCGGCCCCGGTCATGGCGCCAGCCACCGCGATGGTCAGGCCGGCCGAGGCGGAGGCGGTGACAAAGCCGGCCTCCGTGCCGCAGAGCCGGGCGATGACCTGGCTGGCCTTGCGCTGGAGGTCGCCGATCTCGACGAAATAGGGCAGCACGCTGGTAACGGCCGCCACCGCTTCCGGCACCACTATGGACGCGCCGAGCGCCGTCATGGTGCCGGACACGTTGATGATCCGGCGCAGGCCGCGCGCCGCACGTGGGTCTTCGGGCAGATCCGTCATCGCACCATCTTGCTGTATCCCCCTATACCCGACCATGCGGGACCCAGCTGTGCAAGCCGCGGCGCCTGGTTCTGCTTCTCAATCTTGGCCGCCGGTGACAGATTGACCATCATCCCTGACCCGATGAGTCCAACCGATGTATGTGCCGCCGCATTTTGCCGAGAAAAACCTCCCCGTGCTACACGCGGCCATGCGCAACGCCGGGCTTGCGACCGTGGTGACGATGGGGCCGGAGGGGCTGATCGGCAGCCCGCTACCGCTGATGCTGGATGCGGAGGCCGGGGAGTTCGGCACGCTGTATGGCCACGTGGCCCGCGCCAATCCGCAATGGCGCGCGCTGGACTCCTCCGTCGAGGCGCTGGCCATGTTCATGGGCGCCGATGCCTACATTACGCCGGCCTGGTATGAGACAAAGCGGGAGACGGGCAAGGTGGTGCCCACCTGGAACTACATCACCATCCACGCCTACGGTCCGATCACCTTTTTTGAGGACGCGACCGAACTCCTGGACGTCGTCACCCGGCTGACGGCCCGGCATGAGGGGGAGCGGGCCGAGCCATGGGCCGTCACCGACGCGCCGGCCCCGTTCGTCCAGAGCCAGTTGAAGGGCATTGTCGGCTTTTGCATTCCGATCACCCGGCTACAGGGGAAGTGGAAGATGAGCCAGAACCGCAACCTGGCGGATCGAACCGGGGTGGCTGCCGGGTTGGAGGCGGATGGAAAGCCGGAGGTGGCCACCATCGTCGCCGGGCAGATGGCGTAGCGGGCCTGCCCCAGAACAAATTCTGACCATCCGTTGCCGGCGGTAACCAGCGCTCAATATTAAAGCCCGATAAAGTCCGGGCGTGCGCTACTCCACCTTCGGGACCAAAGTCGCTATGTCGGGAAGCTCAAGGACCGTTCGTGACGGGCGATTCCCCGCGTATGCCGTTCTGCCGCTGTTCACCAGTGCCGTCTTTCTCAGTGCCCTTCTCATGTTTCTCGTGGAGCCCATGATCGCGAAGATCGTGCTCCCCAGGCTGGGCGGTTCACCTGCGGTGTGGAGCACCTGCCTCCTGTTTTTCCAGGCCGTGCTCTTGCTCGGCTATGCCTATGCAGATCTGTCGACCCGGTGGCTGGATCGCCGCTGGCAGATGTTTGTCCACATCCTTGTCGTGCTGCCGCTGGCCGCCTTGTCGCTGCCCCTGGATTTGGGCACTGCCATACCGCCTTCGGGTAGTCAGCCCGTACTGTGGCTGCTTGCGGATCTGGCGCTATCAGCGGGGCCAGCCGTCTTTGCGATCTCGGCGACGGCACCCCTGCTTCAAAGTTGGTACGCGAAGACCGATCACCACGCGGCTGGCAATCCATATTTTCTCTATGCCGGCAGTAATGCGGGGAGCCTTCTCGCCCTGTTGGCCTATCCGCTGCTGATAGAGCCGGTTTTGCCGTTGCACATACAGAGATCAATGTGGTCCTGGGCTTTTGGCCTGCTGGCGCTCTTGATTGCCGGCACTGGCCTCGCCCTCATCTCCCGGCCTCGCATCGCCGTAACATCCTCGTTCGTCACGCGCTCTCGGGGCAGTGTGCGCGAATATGCGACTTGGACTGCGCTCGCCTTCGTTCCTTCATCGCTGCTCTTGGGCGCAACAACCCATATCAGCAGCGATGTTGCATCCGCCCCGCTACTTTGGGTGGTTCCCCTCGCGCTCTACCTGACCACGTTTATTCTGGTTTTTGCGCAGAAGCCGCCAATTCCCCACGGCATCATCTGTCGCGTGCTGCCGTTGATCTTAATTCCGGTGGTCTTGACGGCAGCGCCCGGGCTGCAGGTTCCGCTTGCAATTCTCATTCTCTTGCACCTCGGCTGTTTGTTTGCTGCGGCCATGGTGTGTCATGGCGAATTGGCGCGCCGCCGCCCGGATCCATCAAGGCTGACGGTGTTCTACTTCTTCATGTCCGTCGGGGGAGTCCTTGGAGGTGTGTTCAACGCCTTGATCGCGCCGGTCATATTCCCTGGCATCTGGGAATATCCGATTGCCCTCCTCGCTGTTTGCCTCGTGAGGCCGGTTTCCGCCAAGAACACGAAGCCGGGGTCGCTCAAGGACATCTTACTCCCGTTAGGCCTCGTCGCCACGATAGTTGCGGTGAGGAGCGTTTTCGGTATCGCTGCCGAAGGTGGCCGGTTACCGCTGGCGACGGCAATATTTTGCTTTCTCGTGCCTGCCCTCGCCTTGTTGCAGTTTTCCGAGCGGCGTTGGCGTTTTGCATTAGGCGTCGCGGGGTGCCTCTTGGCCGCTGAGGCTGCTGGGTATGCCAATACGCTCTTGACCGCCCGGAGCTTCTTCGGGGTCTACCGCGTCCAAACCATCACTGATAACGGCGGCCGATACCTCGTCATGATGCACGGCACGGCGATGCATGGGGTCAAAGGTCTAGCGGCAGGTGAGGACACCATGCCGATGGGCTACTACAGCCGGCAGGGCCCGTTCGGAATCTTTCTCGCGTCCATGACATCCGCAACCGTTCACAATGTCGGCGTCGTTGGCCTCGGTTCTGGTGAACTCGCGTGCTACGCCAAACCTGGTGAACGTTGGACATTTTTTGAAATCGATCCGCTGGTCGAGAAGATTGCCCGTGATCCCACCCTGTTCGGCTTCCTAGACCGCTGTGGAAACAATCCAGGGGTTGTGCTCGGCGATGCCCGCTTGACCATCGGCAAAATACCGGATCACAGCCTCGATGTCTTGATCTTGGACGCCTTCAGTTCCGACAGCATCCCCATGCATCTGATGACGCGCGAGGCGCTGGCCTTGTATTTGACGAAGCTGGCGCCACACGGGCGACTGCTTTTCCACATCAGCAGCCGAAATCTCAATCTGCGTCCAATCCTCGCCGCACTCGCCGCCGATTCAGGCCTGAAGGCGGACCTTCTCGACGACGATACACCGCCCGCAGAAAGCTTTTGGCGTCACTCGTCAGCCGTCGTGGTTGCGATGGCCCGAAGCGATGAGGACCTGCAAACCCTGCAACCATCTGACGGCTGGTTGCCTCTAGAAGGCGGTCGTGCCGGTGCTCTCTGGACCGATCAGCGATCCGATCTACTGACGGCCATTCGCTTCAGCAACAAGTAGCGCCACAAGCTTCGCGGACATTCCAAAAGCATGGTGAGGGTTGGGAAGAGCGCGCCATCCTATGCGGAATGCACCGTCATCGCGTGCGTCACGTTCATGATGCGCGGCTCGAACGTAAAACCCTTCTTCGCCGCCCAGGCGTTCACCTGCCAAAACATCGGGATCAGCGCCACGTCGGCCATATAGCCGGCGCTGATCTCGCCCAGCATCTTCTGCCGCTTGGCAGGGTCGAACGTCGCCATTGCCTCCTCGAGATAGCCATCCAGCCGGATGTTCGAGTAGCCGCCCCCATTGGCATGGCCCAACGCGCGCTGCGGGTTGGTGGCGTGCACCAGCATCCAGAGCTGGGACATCGTCTCCCCCGTTGCGGTGCCAAACCCATACAAATCCACACTGTAGGCCGGGGTGCCGTGATCGCCGCCCTTCATCTGCTTGGCGGCATAGATCGCCCAGGGCAGTGTCTCAACGTCGGTGCGAATGCCGATGCGCGTCAGCATCCCGCCCACTGCCTGCGCGATACCGGCGTCGTTGACGTAGCGGTCGTTGGGGCTGTGCAGGGTAATGCGGAACCCGTCGGGATAGCCGGCATCCGCCAGCAGCTTCTTGGCGCCGGTGGGGTCGTAGGGTTCGGGCAGGATCGCCGGGTCGTAGCCGGACATGCCGGGGGAGCCGATCTGGCCGGCCACCACGCCCAGCCCGTTCATCAGGCGGTCCACCAGCGCAGCCCGGTCGATCGCCTTCGACATGGCCTTGCGCACCCGCCAATCCCGGAGCGGATTCGGCCAAAGCGGCTTCTTGTCATTGTCGAACACGTAGGGCGACAGGTCCCGGCTGCTATCCACGGTCAGGAACATGATGCGCTCGCCGGGCCGGCTGATCACGTTCACGTTCGGCGTGGATTTGAGGCGGGCGACGTCGGTGGGCGGCGCGTCCTGGATCAAATCCACCTCGCCGGTCAGCAAGGCGGCCACCCGGGCGGGCGAGGCCGTGATGGTGCGCATCACCACCGTGCTCCATTCCGGCTTGGGGCCCCAGTAGGCATCGTTGCGCAGCAGGGTGATCCGGTTGCCCTTGAGCCACTCCTTCAGCCGGTACGGGCCAGTGCCGATGGCCGCTGCGCCGCTGTTGAAGTCCTCCACCGGGGCCGGCTTGAGGTAGATGTAGACGACCGTCATCTCGTTCGGCAGCAAAGGCTCCGGTGCGGCCGTGGTCATCCGGATGGTGAAATCGTCGACCTTCTTGTAATCCTTGCCCTTCAGATAGGCGCCCGCCGCGGCGCCCACCCCTTGAATGGTCAGGGAATGGTCGAAGCTGCTGATCACATGGTCCGCGGTGAACGGCGTGCCGTCGTGGAATTTGACGCCCTGGCGCAGCTTGAACACCCAGGTCAAATCGTCGGTGTTGGTCCACGATTCCGCCAGCGCCGGCTGGATCTGGCTAGAGGCATCCATGGCGACCAGGGGCTCGAAGATATGGCTCGCAATCTGCTGATTCCCCGTGGTCACGAACCAGTTCGGGTACATCGACGTGGTTTCCTGGCTCAGCCCCACGGTCAGCGTTTTGTCCGGCGTCTGCGCCCGGGCGGTCCCTGCCGCCAGCACACCCGCCAATGCGGTCAAGGCAAGGTCACGACGCTTCATCGCTCGGCTCCTTCAGGCGGTGGCGGCCCGGGCAGACTGGACATTGTCGCTGGCCATTCTACGGTCGTGCCGTGGTGACTCTACGCAAGATCAATGCCGCAAGCGGCTCCACCCACTCAACATCTCTGGGGCAGCCAATGGAACTCGATCCCGTCGCATTCGAGGTCATGAGCCGCAAATTGGCGGCGATCACGGATGAAATGTATTTCTCCGTCCAGCGCGCCGCGCGGTCAAGCTACGTCAAGGAGGCGGCGGATTTTGCCGTGGCCCTGCTGGATCCGGCGGGCGACGTGTTCGCCTATCCGCCCTCCGCCACGTTCAGCTTCCTGATCGACACGGATTTCCGCCACACCCTCGATGCCGTGCCAGGCCTCGAACCCGGCGACGTCATCATCACCAACGACCCCTATGCCTCGCACGGGCTGTCGACGCATTTGCCGGATTTGCATCTGCTGCAGCCGTATTTCCACGCCGGCGAGATCGTCGCCTATGGCTGGTCGTTCGTGCATTGCGCCGATATCGGCGGCAGCGTTCCGGGCAGCGTGTCGCCGGCGCTGACCTCCATCTTCCACGAGGGGCTGCGCATCCCGCCCATGAAACTGGTCAAGCGCGGGGAACAGAATATAGAGTTTTTGAATCTGCTGCGATTGAACACCCGCATGCCGGAGGTCGTGGTCGGCGACGTCAGGGCCATGTTGGGCGCGTTGGAAACCGGCAACCGCCGGGTAGGCGAGTTGATCGCGCGGCAGGGCGTCGCCCGGCTGCTGTCAGCGCAACGGGATTTGCAGGACTACACGGCCCGCAAGGCGCGCGATGTGCTGCGCCGCATCCCGGATGGCGCGTATGAGTTCTGGGACTTCCTGGACGACGACATGATCACCGGCATCCCCATCCGGGTGCGCCTGCGCCTGGTGGTGCAGGACGGCATGGTGGAGATGGATTTGACCGGCACCGACCCGCAGGTCCGCTCGGCCTATAACGTGCCCAGCATGGGCCGGCGGATGTATTGGCTCACCTTCCGGCTCACCACCATCCTCACCACGTTCGATCCGCTGATGCCGCATAACGCCGGGCTCTATCGCTCCATCAGTGTGCGCAACCCGCCCGGCAGCGTGCTGAATGCGGAATTTCCCGACGCGGTGTGCGTACGCAACAGCGTGCCCTACCGGCTGTTCGACTGCGTCACGGGCGCGATCCTGAAATCCGGGTCGGATTTGCAGCCGGGCATCTCCGGCGGCTCGCTGATCACCGTGTCGTTGGCCGAGATCGGGGCGGATGGGGTGTCGCGCCGGGTGGAGGTGATCCAGCCCATGCGGTGCGGCATGGGTGGGTCGCAGGGAATGGACGGGGTGGACACGCGCGACAACAGCTTGAACAACATGCGCAACCAGCCGGTGGAACAAGTGGAGGCGCAGAGCAGCATCCGCATCGTGGATTACGACATCCACCCAGATTCTGGCGGCCCCGGCCAGTGGCGGGGCGGCGTCGGCCAGGCCATCACGGTGGAGGTGCTGTGCGATAACGGCATCCTGCTGGCGCGCGGCCTGGATCGCCTTCGTTTCCCGGCCTGGGGCGTGCGCGGCGGACAGCCCGGCGCGCGGCTCAGCGTCATCCTCAACGCGGGGCGGCCAGACGAGCAGGTGCTGGGCAAGATCCACGAATTGCATGTACGCCGCGGCGAAACGCTCACCCTGCGCATGCCGGGGGGCGGCGGGTTTGGCGACCCGTTCCTCCGCGACCCCGCCCGCGTGCTGGGAGATGTGCGGCAGGGTTTCGTTTCGGCGGCCAGTGCCGAGCGTGATTATGGCGTCGTCATAACCGCAGGCGCGGTCGATCACGATGCCACGCAGGCCCAGCGCGCCAGCCGGGCCGGCACTGCCCCCGACGCCGATTTCGCGTTCGGTCCGGAGCGGACGGCGTGGGAGGCCGTCTTCACCGACGCCGTCATGCACGACATCAACACGCAGCTTTATGCGATGCCCAAGCCCATGCGGCAGGACGCGAGGCGGACCATGTTCGAAGCCGCGATCCCCGGCGTGACCAACCCGGCGAACGCCTCCCTCGCCGCGCTCATCCCCGACGCGGCTGCGGCGAGTCGCAGGCTGCAGGGTGCCCTGGCCGAGATGCGGGAGGCCTGACATGGCAGCTCGGACATGCCGCATCGGGATCGATGTCGGCGGCACCTTCACCGACTTCGTGTTGACCGACAGCACCGGCCGGCTGGTGCGGTTCAAAGAACCGAGCGTACCATCCGACCCGTCTTTGTCGGTGGAACGCGGGCTACCCCAACTGATCGCCCGCGCCGGGGTAACGCCCGACGAGATTGAGCTGCTGGTGCACGGCACCACCCTCGCGCTGAACGCCATCATCCAACGCCGCGGCGCCAAGCTCGGCCTGGTCGTATCCCGCGGCAATCGCGGCGTGCTGGAGATCGCGCGGTCCCAACTCCCCAGCGCCTTCAGCTTCCTGCTGCAGAAGGAGCCGCCGCTGGTTCCGCGGGATTTAGTACTGGAGGTGTCGGCGCGGCTGGATGCGCGCGGGGCCGCCATCGCAGAGGCGACGGCGGCGGAACTGGACGCCATCGCCGCGCAATTCCGCAGCGCGCAGGTGGACGCGGTGACGGTGATGCTGCTGCATTCCTACGCGCATCCCGAGGCGGAGACGCAGGTCGCGGAGGCTCTGCGCGCGCGCATGCCCGGCGTGCAGATCAGCGAATCCGCGGCGATCTGGCCGGAGCGGCGGGAGTATGAGCGCTGCCTGATGGCCCTGATGAACGCCTACGTGCAGCCGATGATGATCGACTATTTCGCCAAGCTGGACAGCCGCATTCGCGCCCTGGGGATTGCGGCACCCGTCTACATCACCAGCAACAATGGCGGCACGCTCAGCATCGCCACCGCCCGGCAGCGCCCGATCGACACCATCCTGTCCGGCCCTGCCTCCGGCGTTGTCGCCGCCACGGCCGTGGCGGCGGAGACGCCGTTCGCCAACGTCATCACGGTGGATATCGGCGGCACCAGCGCCGACATGTCGGTGATCCAGAACCGGGTTCCGGCCCAGACGACGCGGACATCGGTCGGCGGGCTGCCCATCATCGTGCCCGTCGTCGCGGTCAGTGCCATTGGGGCCGGGGGCGGGTCCATCGTTTGGGTGGACGAGCAGGGGGTGTTGAAGGTGGGGCCGCAAAGCGCCGGGGCCTCGCCGGGCCCGGCCAGCTATGGCCGCGGCGGGACGCAACCCACGCTGACGGATTGCTACCTGTTGGCCGGCTATGTCGATCCGGATCATTTCCTGGGCGGTCGGCTGGCGCTGGATATCGGGGCAGCCCGCACTGCCCTGGATGGCATTGCGGTGCGGATCGGCCTGCAGGGGCCGGACCGGGCGGCCCGCGCGGCGGAGGCGGCGATCCATATCACCACCGCGGTCATGTCCGGCGAGATCGCCCGTGATCTGGCGCAGAAGGGTGAGGACGCGACGGGCTACGCGCTGGTCGCGTTCGGCGGCGCCGGGCCAACCCATGCCAACCATTTGGCGGAGGATTCCAACATGGCCAGCGTGCTGATCCCCGCGATCCCCAGCACGTTCTGTGCCCTGGGCGCCGTGCTGGCGGATGTGAAGCGGGACTTCGTCAGCTCCCGCTTCCTCCGGCTGGCGGATGGGCCGGCGGCGCTGGCCGATCTGCGCGGCTGCTACGACCGGCTGGAGGAGACGGCCTCCGTTTGGGTCGGTTCGGAGGGCGGCCTGCTGGGCAGCACACGGTACGAGGTGACGGCGGACATGCGCTATGGCGGCCAGGCCTTCGACCTGCCGGTGACGCTGACGGAGACGTTGCGCCGGGCGCCCGACGCCGCGGTGCTGACGGAGCTGTTCCACCAGGCGCACGAGAAGATTTACAGCTTTCGCGACCTGGACAGCACGGTCGAGGTCACCACCCAGCGGTTGCGCGTGGTGGGCACGATTCCCCCGATCTCCCTGCCCCGGCTGCCCCCTGCCACGGGTGCTGCCAAACGCCTGGGCAGCCGGGCCGTGTTCCTGGCGGGGCAGTATCAAGATGCGACGGTATATCAGCGGGACGATCTGCTGGAAGGCGATGCGGTCGCCGGGCCCGCCATCGTCGAGCAGGAGGACACGACGACCATCATCCTCCCGGGTTGGTCAGCCAGCGTGGACGCCATCGGCAATTTGGTGATCACACGGTCATGAGCGAGTTGCGCTACCGCATCGGCATCGATGTCGGTGGCACCTTCACCGACTTCGTCGTCGCCAGCCTCCCCGACGGGGCGTTGATGTTCCACAAGGAACCGAGCATTCCCGCAAACCCGTCCTTGGCAGTGGAACGCGGGATCGACGCGCTGCTGGCCCGGTTCGGCATCGGCCCGGCGCAGGCGGGACATGCTGGAACTGGCCCGGTTGCGCCTCCCCAGCTCCTACGATTTCACCAAGCCGCGGGAGGCGCCGCTGGTGCCACGCAACCTGGTGTTCGAGGTAGATGCCAGTATGCGGTCCGACGGGAGCGTGCTGATGCCGTTGGACATGGCCCAAGTCGACGCATTAGGCGAAATCTTACGGACGGCGAGCCGAGTCCGGCATCACCTGGCCGGAGGTGCGGGAATACGAGCGCGGCCTGGTTGCCGGGTTGAACGCGTATATCCACCCGCTGATACCCGATTTTTCACCCGGCTGCAGTCGCGGCTGAACGAGCGGGCGGTCGCGGCACCGATCTACATCACCGCCAATAACGGCGGCACGCTGAGCCTGGAGACGGCGCGGGCCCGGCCGGTCGACACAGTGCTGTCCGGCCCGGCCGCGGGGGGGGGGTGGCGTCCACCAAGCTGGGCAATGCTGCCGGGCGGCGGCAACTGGTCACCTTCGACATGGGCGGCACCAGCGCCGACATCGCGGTGGTTGGAGGGGGTGGCGGAGCGGCTGGGGCTCACCGGCGCCGTGGCGGCCGCAGAGGCGGCGTTGCGCGTAGCAAGTGCCAAGATGGCGACCGAGATCACCAAGCTGCTGGCCACCGCCGGGGTGGACCCGCGCGAGTTTGCGTTGGTCGCCTATGGCGGCGCCGGGCCGACGCATGCGAGCCTGCTCGCCGAGGAGGCGCAACTGACCGCCGTGATGGTGCCGGCCGCGCCGGGCACGTTCTGCGCGCTGGAGGCGATCCTGGCCGATGTGCGGCGGGACTACGTGCGCACAGCGCGGCATTTCATCGGGGCCGTGCCCGCGGCGGAAAATGGCTGGGACGCCATTCGGGCCGCCTTGGCCGGGCTGGAGGCGGAGGCGCGAGGCTGGATCGCTACCGAGGCTCAATCATCGGCGAGAGCGACATCGTCGTCTCGGCTATGCTGGCAGCCCTGCAGGTAGGCGAGCGGCGGCTGCGGGCGCTGATCGCGCAGCATGGGCTGGACACGGTGATGCAGGCCCAGGCGGATTTGGCGGAGTACGCGGCAATCAAGGGCCTGGCGGGCATTGCGCGCCGAACTGCGCCACAGCCGCGGCACCCGTCCGGCGTTCGATTTCGGGCCGGAGCGGGAGGCGTGGGATCAGGTGTTCGACGACATGACCATGACGGAGCTGAACGCTTTGCTGATGCAGCTCGGCACCAACGTCCGGTCTCAGCGGCGCCGCGAGTTATTCGAACGCGTGGTGCCCCGCTTGCCGGAGGTAGGGACATTGGCGATGCACGACGCCATCGGCGACATCGCCGCGGCCCGGGAGCGCATGGCGACGGAGATGCGCCGGCTGCGGACCGATCTGGAAACCCTGCGATCGTAGGACGGGCTTCACTGGGATAGCGCCAGATATCCACTGACGGTCAGAACCGAGGCAATCGTGGACACAAGCACGACCGCGGACGTGATACCCGCCTCCCGCTGATAGAACTCGGCGAGCATGAAAGGACCGGTTCCCGTCGGCAGGGCGGCCAGAAGAACCGCCACGTGAGCCAGCAAGGGTGACAGGCCGAACACCGGGCCCGCGAGAATCCAGGTGACGACGGGTTGCGCCACGAGTTTGAACGCGACCAGGAGGGTAATTGCCAGGAAATCCTGCTCGCCAGCTCCCCGTTCGGCTGCAAGGAAGAGGCCGAGTGCCACCAATGCGCAAGGCGAGGCAGCCCCGCCCAGCAGTTTCAGAAAGCTCTCTGCCGCGACCGGAACGCTCAGACCGGCAAACGGGACCATTGCGCCCAGAACAGGCGCCATGAGCAGGGGATTTCGAAGCAAGGAGCTCGCTACCTTGACGACAAGCGGCTTCAGCCGCTTCTCGGTCTGCAGGCTGGTCTCGATCAGCACGATGGCAACCGCGAACTGCACGCAGACCGTGATGATGGTCGCGACGAGTGTGGGCGCCATCGCATCGTGGCCCAGCGCCACCAAAGCGAGCGGGAAACCAACGAACCCCGTGTTTGCATACCCTGCGTTGAGGCCATCGATGACCGCATCGGCCAGATGGCGCGGACGGCGCTGCCGAATGAAGATTGTCACGCAGAAGACCAACCCCGCACCGAGGCCGAAGGCGCCCACGAACCCCGGCTGCCAGACATCGGCCCAGCGTGCATGCGCGATGATGTCGAACAGCAGCGCCGGAAGCGCGAGGTACACCACGAACCGGTTCAGCTCCGTCGTGGCAAGGGGTCCGAGAATACCGATCCGCCGCGAAATCCATCCTGCAAAGATAAGCGCGAAGATGGGCAGGACGACGGTCAGGGTAGAGAGCATACGGGAGAGCCGATCTCGAAGGAATGCGCGAGGCCTATCCTGCTGCTCTGGTGCCGTCTACGCCATCTTGGAGAGGGGCAGCAGATCGTCGACCTCTCCCGCGCGCCAGCATGCAACGGCAGAGGCACCCGCGCCTGACACGGCCAATACCGGCGCCTCCTGTCCGCACCGCGGCTCCGCGATCGGGCACCGGGTGACAAACCGGCAGCCCGGTGGTGACGCCAGCGGGCTGGGCAAGTCGCCCCGCAACACGATGCGCTGACGCTGGCGCTCCGCCCTTGGGGCGGGCAGTGGCACGGCGCTGAGCAGGGCGCGGGTGTAGGGGTGACGCGGGTTGCCATACACGTCCTGGCGCAGGCCGATCTCCATGATCCGGCCCAGGTACATCACTGCCACCCGCGTCGACAGATGCTGGATAACGCTGAGGCTATGGGCGATGAACAGATAGGTTAGGCCCAGCCTATCCTGCAAATCCTGCAGCAGATTCACCACCTGCGCCTGTACCGACACGTCCAGCGCCGAGACGGGTTCGTCGCAGATGATCAGATCGGGCTCGCAGGCCAGGGCGCGGGCGATGCCGATGCGCTGGCGCTGGCCACCGGAGAATTCATGCGCATAGCGGCTGGCATGGGAGGGGGAGAGGCCTACCAACGCGAGTAACTCCTGCACCCGCGCAGCAATCGCGGCCTCACCCAGGCGCAGGCCGTGCAGGCGGATGGGTTCGGCAATCGCGCGGCCAACGCTCATGCGCGGGTTGAGGCTGGA
Source organism: Acetobacteraceae bacterium (assembly GCA_965199005.1). GTDB lineage: Bacteria > Pseudomonadota > Alphaproteobacteria > Acetobacterales > Acetobacteraceae > LMUY01. The sequence continues at coordinate 411,954 of CBDAQK010000001.1, forward strand.
ATACGGGTCCTGAAACACCAATTGCAGCCGCCGGCGCGGCCGCCGCATGCGTGGTGCGGACAGGGCGCCGAAATTGAGGTGGCCCCGGTAATTCGGACAGGGTGATAAGCTAGTCCTGCTTGAGTGAGAGACAGGATTTATGGGCAAGGTGACACGGAAGCGGTATGGGGCCGAGTTCAAGGCCAAGGTGGCGCTGGAGGCGATCAAGGGGGAGCTGACGTTGGCGGAGCTGTCGGCCAAGCATGGCATTCATCAGACGATGATCGCCACCTGGAAGCGGCAGGCGATTGAGGGAGTGGCATCGACATTCTCCGGCAAGACGGAAGCGGCACGGGCGACCGGGGAGGCAGAACTGACCCGGCTTCACGCCGAGGCACTAGAGGAGGCGCTGGCCCGGCACGGTCGCCCCGAAATCTTTAACACGGACCAGGGCAGTCAATTCACCAGCCTGGCGTTCACTCAGCTGCTGATGGAGGCGGGCATCCGGATTAGCATGGATGGCCGTGGTCGCTGGATGGACAATGATTTCATTGAGCGGCTGTGGCGATCGCTAAAATACGAATGTGTATACCTCCATGCATTTGAGACGGGCCTTGCGCTCCATGCCGGGCTGCTCCGGTGGATCGGCCACTATCATATGCGGCGGCCACATTCCTCACTGGCGGGGCGTACGCCGGACGAGGCATACAACGAGATTGGCTTGCCTCTGCTGCCGGAGCATGCTCCGGCAGCAGAGGCAAGCCTGAAGATGGCGGCATAATCGCACCCGGGACTAGCTTATTTTCGCCGCCGACCTGTCCAGGCAATTGGGGCCACCTCAGTGGCCGGTGGACCTCGTCGTCGGCCGCTCCGCCGATGACCTGGCGACGGTCCATTGCACCCATATCGACCCCTGCGATCTCGCCTGCCCCAGCCGCATTCGCTCCACCTCGGACAACGCCTATATGGAAGATGCGGTCGCGTTGGGCGTCCGGGTGCTCCCGCGCATGCGGGTGGCGCGGCTGGAGCACGACCACGGCGGCCGGCTCACTTATGCCCTGTGCATGACCGATGACGGCCCGCGCACGGTGCGCGGGCGCACATTCATTGTCGCCGCCAATGGGATCGGCACGCCCCGGCTGCTGCTGCTGCTGTCAGCCTCGGACCGCTTTCCTGACGGCCTCGCCAACAGCTCCGGCCTGGTCGGCCGCAATTTGATGCTGCACCCCTATGGCCGGGTCGAAGGGGAGTTCGATGAACCGGTGGGGGCCTGGGTCAGCGGTGAAAAGGCCGGCATCGTGTCTTACGAGTTTTACGCCACCCGGCCGGAGCGTGGGTTCGTGCGTGGATTGAAGCTGCAACTCGGCGGCGGCCCCGGCGCTGTGGCAACGGCGCGCGGCAGCGTGCGGGGCCGGCCTCTGCCATGGGGCGCGGGTCATCATTGGGCGTTCGAACAGAGCTTCGACCGGTTCTGCGGCTTCACGGTCTGTGCGGAGGATTTGGCCGAGCCGGAGAACCGCATCGCGCCGTCATCGATGCAGGCGCGGCGTGGGGCCTGGTGGCCGAGGCGGACCGGGACTGGCTTCGCGAGGCCGCATCGCGCATCGCCGCGCTGGCACCGGACATGCGCGTCGAAGCGATGCAAGCACTGGAACAGGCCGAGCCCGGCCAGTTCAACCGCGTCCTCGGCGCGCTGTATGCTGCCTACTACACCACCCCGGCCGTGCATGCGGAGGCGACCCGCCTGGCGGAAGCAGGGCCGCGGGACGCTTCACCCCAGTTCGACGCAACCCTGCTGCAACAGGTGATCACCACGCTAATATAGCAGTTCTCGCAAATTGCGAGGGGCAGGATTTTGTTACTGTTATCCAGAAACTGGCCGGAGCTAAAGAGAGCCACAGTTGCAAACATATCCTCAATTATATCGAGTGGAGCACCGAGGACGATCAATACATAGAGCGTGCGGATTACGTCCTATTTCAAATCACGTGGAACAATCGGCAATTCGAACCACGATTTCATGGTCAGATGGTCATCTACTTCCCGGGTTTGCGGCTTGATTGCCTGTATCCATTTGCTGCGGCTCATCCACTCAATTATGGATCTCGCTCTCAATGGGTGCCCGGCGGTCCGTTCGATGAGCAACTCGGGGACGCTCAACTGAACAGGCTGATGGCTGAAAACCCCGGCACATCACCGGACGTTATTTATGATCATTACAAACACTTGGATTACGCCGACTTGGTCGATCTTGATCAGCTCCGACGCCAAGACCTTGAACGTCTTGAACTGCTTGGCGGTCTATCGGGCCTCGATATTGTCTCACCCATTGCCAGCATGATGCGTCTCTGGCCGGTACTCTGGACTAATTTGCATCCAACAATGACACTTGGACGCTTATGCTATATGCACCTGCTTGCTCAGTTACCATTGCGTTTCAGCCGTTCCCGTATCTTCGCTGTCATCGCGCAGATGGCCGATAGTTCGGACTATAACCACGCTCCTATACATCCCAGTATAATCCGTCACTTCGATTTGGCTTGGGCGTCGGATGATTTTCGCTACCAATTCGGAATGGAGGGCGCGTTCACCCATCAAGAGCTATCACTCCGTTATATCTCGTTGCGATTTGAAGAGCGTTTATCGCAAGCTCGGCTTGAGGTCATGCAGGACACAGCGGTCGCAGAAGCGGTCGATGTACTGGAGCAGTATATCAGTCGTTGCCCAGCCTCCGCACAAACCTATCATGTGCTCAGCATAAACCTTTGGAAGCTCAACCGTCGGAAAGAGGCACTCGCTGCCGGTGTTCGCGCTCATGAATTATCGCCCTGTGATCCGCGGCTAAATGACTTCCTCGCCTTTCTAGCCCGCGGCGCCACCTTCGGAACATAGGCGCGCCCTTCGTAGGGTGGGCTTCAGCCCACCGCTTCAAGGCGCCGTGCAAATCCATTGTGGGCGAAGGCCCACCCGCCTGCGTGAGTGCCGCTTTTTACAACATAGCTGACGCATGCCCCCTGTTATATGGACCAAGGATCCAAAGAAAATCATCGTCGCTATCGCCCGGTAGAGATTTCATTCGCTCGCTAGCGCCGCGCGCGTGGCCTCCAGGAAGGCCCGCCCCCAAGTTCCGTCCGGCTCCAGGTAGGTGCCTTCGCCCCACTCATTCCACGCATTGATGAATACAAGCGGGCCCGGCGGCGACTGCGTTGCGCTGACATCCGCGATCGCTGCCTCCAGCCAAGCCTGGTAGCCACCCGGGGTGGTGTTGACGAACACCGCAGGCGTATCCTGATAACGGGGGGTGTTATCCCAAGCTAGCATCACCGTGCGTGCTCGCGGATAATCTGGCAGTGGGGCAACCGCGTACCGTAGCACGGTGTCACGGTAGTCGAAAATAGACCCTGTGAATGCCGGGTTAATCATGGGATGCGGCAAAGGTAGGCTCCCAGTGCCGCCATGCGGCGGGAATTCCACGCTCGAATCAAACCCCAGTTCGCGCGGATCCTGCCCAGCCCAGGCAAACTCAGCACTCTCAACCATGGCTAAGTGGATGTCCGCAATCCCCAGTTCGGCGAAAATGGCACGCCACCGGACGAGATAGTTCGCTGTGTCTGGCAGAACTCCAGCCCGATAGACAAGTAGCAGCGGCGCACCGTCGACGCGAATGTAGCGGCTGTCTTTCATGTAACGCGTCAGGTCGATGGCGTGCGCGTAGTCGTCAGCCCCGCTGTAAGTGTGCGATAGGATGACCTCCTCGCCGCCAGCCCACTTGCGCGTCCAGCCCTCGTTGGCCCAACAAAGGCAAAATGGATGGTTCGGGCGCCCTGACTGCAGCATATGCTCCAACGGCAAGGCCAATGGTTTGTGGCCATTGAACCAATACCAATAAAAGCAGAAGCCATGGATGCCGTAGGCTTGAGCCAATGCGGCCTGAGCAACCATGGTGGCAGGGTCGCGAAGGTCGTAATAACCCAACTCGGTCGGAAGGCGCGGTTGGTTGTGCCCGGCGAAGTTGGGTTTAGCTTTACGAACGTTGGCCCATTCAGTGAAACCTTCCCCCCAGTTGCTGTCATTTTCTGGGATGGGGTGGAATTGAGGCAAGTAAAAAGCAATCAACCGAGGCTTGGCGGTGGGTCGAGCGCGCGGGCCACGTTGCCGGGCAATTTCCGCCGACAGCGCAGCGTAATCTTCATCCGACGTCCCCCCTGCCATGCCAGCCGCCGCAATCGGAGCTTCGTCCATCAACCGATGCGGGTCGACCCCGGTGCGACGGAATGCTTCGGCGGAGTAGCGCAAGTTCGGCCGCCTTCCGGCTGCCAGGCCGTAGCAGACAAAGTGCTGAAGTGGGTTCTGCCCTACCGACTCGGGCGCATTGATTTGATAGAAGGCGCCGTCGAACAGTGGATGCGGGTTTGCCGGCTCGCGCCAGCCCTGCCGCAGGTAGTAGACGAGAGGGTTTTCACCCGATTCCACCAGACCAGGCATGGAATGCGCATAGTTCCATGTGTGGAACAACGGATGCGGCCGCCGCCCCTCTGACCCGCCCGACGCGAGAAAGTGGCGGAGCGGATTAACCTTGGCATTTACGACGTCGGGATTGTGCCGCATATAATATGCTGAGTCGAACAAAGGGTGGGTTCGCAAACCTGCCGCCGCACCGTGTTGCACGTAGTGGACCAAGGCACAATCGGTGGTCCCTGCTTGCAGCTTGTAGTAGACGGGATCGAAGAGCGGGTTGGGCCAGATCCCTGCGGCGTCGCCGATCAGGATGTAGTGGATAATGCTGTCTTCAGCGACGGGTACGCCTTGGCGGACAGCATTTGCACAGTAGAACTTGTCGTCAAAGAGTCCCGATGAGCGAATGACGTCAGCAAGGGCAGCGGCTTGAAGCATGCGAAACTCCTGATATCCATCATAGGTGGATCGAGGCACTGCAAGGCGGAATTTCAGGCGATCCACCCTCTCCCCGGCCAGAGCCTAGCCAACTCATTGCTGCTCTAGTCGTGCCAACCCGCCAAAGCGGCGGCGACACGCGTTGCGCCGTAATCCCGCTCGGCTGCCACGCGGGTGACCTTTTCCTCGCGTAGATCCTGCGCCAAGTCTGCCAGGCTCCGCTCCGCCGGCGGTCCATACCCACCGCCACCGAGTATCTCGACGCGCACCCGTTCGCCCGCCGCAAGGGTCAGCCCGCTCGCCTTTGAATGCAGGATTTCCTCATTCGGCGCACCGGGATTGCGGATGATGCGGCTCACGCCAGAGGGGTGGCCGCCGAAGATGCCGGGTGCAGGGATGATATGGGCGTCGGACCGGGCGGAGAAAATAGTGCCGTCCTGACGGATGCGCAGTTGCCGGGCCATCCCCAGGCCGCCGCGCTGGCGGCCACCGGCACGGGCACATCCGGCTGAGGCATCGGTGGGTGGCGGCAGCGCGCTGCTGCCGCCCGGACTGGCTCACTCCTTATAGGATTGGTCGACCCTGTCGAGCTTGCGCAACAGCGCGGGCCACGACGAAACGGCCTTGATCTCTCCAGGACGGCGTTCCCGGCGGGAGGTCATCTTCTCGTAGGTCTTTTCCGACACCTCGGGTGGGGGGAACACCAACTTCGTGTTGCAGGAAAGTGCCATGATTTGTGTCTGGCACGACCGTTCCATCCGCCAGAGCAGGCTGAACGCCTCCCCCACCGACTGGCCACACACCAGCAGGCCGTGGTTGCGCAGGATCATCGCATTGTCCTGGCCCAGATCGGCAACCAGCCGCTCACGCTCGCCTTCGTCGTCGGCGATGCCTTCGAAATCGTGATAAGCCACGTGCAGGAAGCGCATCGTGGTCTGGGCGATCGGCAGCAGGCCGCACTCCATCGCCGACACGGCCATGCCCGCGGCCGTATGCGTGTGGGCAACGCAGTCCACGTCATGCCGGGCGGCGTGGATCGCGCTGTGGATTACGAACCCGGCGCGGTTGACGCCATACTCGGTGGCGTTGAACAGGATGTCCCCATCCAGGTCGATCTTCAGCAGGCTGGAGGCGGTGACCTCCTCATACAGCATACCATACGGGTTGATCAGGAAATGCCCCTCCTCTCCCGGCACCCGGGCGGAGATGTGGTTGGCGGTCATTTCCGTCATGCCGTACATCTCGGTCAGGCGGTAAGCGGCGGCGAGGTTGACCCGGGCCTCCCATTCCGCCGGAGTGACTTGTTCGCGGACCGTCCGCACGATCTTGATGGCTGGGCTTTGCAGGGCTGCACTCATGCGTGTTCGCTCCAATACTGCCAACCGAGGCTAAACTCCTCGCGCGCCCCTGTCACCCGGGAACCGGTCAGCGGCCGATTTCTCCGTCCATGGCCTCTCCGCCCTCCAGCGCCCGCCACATCCGCACATCGCGCTCGGCGGTCCAGATTTGCGGACGGTCCAGGCCCTTGGCCTCGTCATAGGCGCGGGCGACATCGAACGGCATGCAATGGTCGAAAATCACCAGGGAGCCGTATTTGGGCCGCATCTCGCGCATCGCCTCGGCATAGGTGTCGCGCAGATTGGCACCCTTGGCCACGCAGCGTTTCGCGATCGCGAACAGGTCGCTGGTGAACGCCGAAGTGCCTTCGATCCCCTCCGCCACGTCCGCCTTGCTCATGAGCGAGCGGCCACGCCCGGGCACCAGGCGTTCGGCTCCGAAGGCCGCCACCGCCCGCAACGTGCCGGGCCAGTCGGTAAAATGTGCGTCGCCGCAATAGGGCGTGGCGCCAAACTCCACCGTGTCGCCCGCAAACAGCACCCTGTCCTGCGGCAGCCATACGATGGTATCGCCTGCGGTATGGGACCGGCCCACATGGATGATTTGCACTTCCCGCTTGCCCATCCAAACCGTCATCGTCTTGTGGAAGGTCAGGGTTGGCCAGGTGAGCCCGGGGATGCTGTCCTTGCCGCGAAACAGGCGGGGGAAACGGCCGATCTCGCTGTCCATATCCTGCTGGCCACGCTCGACGATCATGTCCCGCGTCACGTCGGACGCGATGATCTCCGCTCCATGATAGCCAGAGGCGCCAAGCACCCGCACGGCGTGATAATGGGACAGCACGACATATTTCACCGGCTTGTCCGTCACGGTCCGGATGCAGGCGAGAACGTCAGCAGCCATGGCCGGCGTGGCCTGGGCGTCCACGACCATCACGCTGTCAGGCCCGATGATGACGCCGCTATTGGGGTCACCTTCTGCGGTGTAGCCGTAGAGGCCCGGGCCGAGTTCGTCGAAACTAACGATCTTCTCGGCCAGGTCATTGGCACTTGCAAAAACGGCCATCCATGACTCCCTTAGCGTTTGAACAAGGGGCAGACCGGACAGACAGCGGGCACCCGGCCATCCAGACGAAGCATCGCATGTTTGGTAAACATAGCGCGAACCGGCTATTCGCGCATCTTCGCCTTGGCAGTCCAACCGGGTATTCGCTTGACCTTCGCAGTGTCGCAGCGGGAGCTAGCGATTTTTCAGCCAGTCCCAGACCAGGAAAGCGCTGGGGAGGAGGACGATTGCAAAGAAAATCCAATCAAACATTTGCGGCATGTCAGGTCTCCTATGTGGCGTGTCCCCCACTCTACGGACGTCATGGGTTGAAGTTGCGGGCCCAGGGTCACATCCGGTTCACCCGCGTGCGTCGCCCGAGGCTTCGCTAGAAACCGTCCCGTGGGTTCGCTGTCAGCACGGCCCGGCGGCCAGGAGCATTTCAGCGATTTGCACCGCGTTCAAAGCAGCGCCTTTTAAAAGCTGATCGCCCGCCACAAACAGCGCAAGGGTCCGGCCGGACGGGTCGCCAAAGTCCTGCCGGACGCGGCCCACCAGCACGTCGTCCTCGCCCGACGCCTCGGACGGCATGGGGAAGTGATTACCCGCCCGGTCATCCACCACGCGGATTCCGGGTGCCTGGGCCAGCAGGAGGCGGGCCGCCTCGGGCGTTACGGCCGCGTCGAATTCCACGGTGAGCGCCATGGCATGGGCGCGCAAAACCGGCACGCGGATGCAGGTAATGCCGATCGGCAAGGCGGGCGTAGCCAGGATGCGCCTCGTCTCCGCGACGAATTTCAATTCCTCGCCATTATACCCGCTCTGCGGGTCCACATCGGCGTCGTGGCTGAACAGGTTGAACGCGTAGGGGTGCTTCATGATCTTGGGCGCAAAGGCCTCGCCCCGTAAGTACGCGGCGGTGGATTCGCGCAACTCCTCCATGGCAGCCGCCCCCGCACCAGAGGCCGCCTGGTAGGTCGAAGCCGTCAGGCGGCGGATCGGGTGCGCCCGGTGCAGCGGCGCCAGCGCCACGGTCGCGATGGCGGCGACGCAGTTGGGATTGGCGATGATCCCGCTGTGGAGCGCAAGGTCCGACCCATTCACCTCCGGAACAACCAGGGGAACATCCGGGTCCATGCGGAAGGCGGACGAGTTGTCCACCACCAGCGCGCCGGCCCGCACCGCGATCGGGGCGTAGCGCTGCGAAACTGCTTTGCCTGCCGAAAATAGCGCGACGTCTATGCCTTCGAAACTCGCCTCGGTCAGCAGCTCCACCGGCAGCGTCTCACCCTTGAATGGCAGGCGCTTGCCGGCGGACCGTGCCGAGGCCAGCAGCCGCAGGTGCTTCAGCGGGAAGCCGCGTGCCTCCAGGCAACGCATCAATTCGATGCCGACGGCACCGGTTGCGCCGACAATGGCTACGGCGGGGGTCTTCGTCGCGATCCGCCGGCTCAGCGCGGCGCCAGCGTGTCCACCTTGGTCCAGCATGATGTCTCATCTCCGTTTGGCCGCGAGAGAGACAGGGACCGGTGCCATCAGCGGCCCCGCCCGTCTCCGGCGAGGCGCTCTGGTGTCTTTATGCCGTGAAGGTCACCGCACACGCACCAGAAGACGCTCCGCCGGAGCGGTCGTCTTCGTCATGCGCGTGGTGGTGGTTATACCGGACATGATTGTGTCCATAGCCGCCCCGGCAAACCACCGTCAATCGTCTTGCGCTGACATCGAAGCGCGATGAAGGCACCCATGCAGACCCTGTATTTCATCACCCATCCGGACGTGCAGATCGATCCGCTGGTGCCTGTACCGGAATGGCCCCTCTCGGCGCGTGGATGCCAGCGGATGAACGGTGTCCTCACGCTGCCTTGGGCCGCGACCCTCCGCTCCCTCTGGTGCAGCACCGAGCGGAAGGCCCGCGACGGGGCGGATATTCTCGCCGGGGCGCTCGGCCTGCCCCCCACCGTCTTGGCCGAACTGGGAGAGAACGACCGAAGCGCCACGGGCTACCTGCCCCCGGGCGAGTTCGAGGCGGTGGCTGACCAGTTCTTTGCCCATCCGGAGCAGGCCGTGCGGGGATGGGAGCGCGCGGCCGATGCCCAGCGCCGGATCGTGGCCGGGGTGCAGCGGGTGACGGATGCCTCGGCGGCGTGCCGCGGTAACGTGGCCATCGTCTCCCATGGCGGGGTCGGCGCGCTGCTGCTGTGTCACCTGCTCGCCCGCCCCATCGGGCGCGAGCACGACCAGCCAGCGACCAACGGCGGCAATCACTTCGCCTTCTATACGAAGACCCGCCAGCTATGCCACGGATGGCGGCCGATCGACCCATAGGGCAGCCCTCGCCCTAACCGAAGGAACCCCTGCGTGACGACCAAGGAAGAACAGGCCGCCGTACTCGCCGCCATCAGCAGCCGGCGCAGCATACGGGGCTTCGGCCCGACACCGGTGCCACGGGGCGTCGTGGAGACGATCCTGACCGCCTCTGCCCGCGCGCCCAGCGCCACGAACTCCCAGCCTTGGCGTGTTTACGTCCTGACGGGCGAGGCGCGGGCCCGGCTCGTCGCCGCGATCATGGCGGAACGGGCCACGGGCGCGCCGAAGCCGCCGCCGGAATACCCGTATTACGCCGGCACCATGCCCGAACCTTATCTCTCCCGCCGCCGGACGGTCGGTTGGCAGCTTTACGGCCTGCTCGGGATCGCCAAGGGCGACAGGGCTGGGGCCCGGGGCTGGCACGACCAGAATTTCAGCTTCTTCGGCGCTCCCGTGGGAATGATCTTCACCCTGGACCGTCGGCTGGGGCTGGGGGCCTATATCGACCTTGGCATGTTCATGCAGAACATCATGACCGCAGCGCGCGGCTTCGGCCTGGATACCTGTCCGCAAGCCGCATTTGCCGGCTATCATGCGGCGATCCGCCGCGAACTGGGGCTGCCGGAGGAGGAGATGGTGATGTGCGGCCTAGCGCTCGGAACGGCGGACGAGGACGTTGTCGTCAACACGCTCGTCGCCGAACGCGCCGCGCTGGACGAGTTCGCCGAATTCAGGGATTGACCCGCAGGGCATTTTACGGATGGCCGCCCCGGCCCATATGATGGCGTCATGAGCTTCCATTCGCTGTACCAGCACGGTTTTGCCCGGGTCGCCTCCTGTACCACCCGCGTCGCCTTGGCGGACCCGGCTGCCAATGCCGCGGCGATCCTGCGAATGGCGCAGCACTGCCACGACCAATCGGCGGTATTGGCGGTGTTTCCGGAATTGGGCCTCTCCGGCTACGCCATCTCCGACCTGCTGCAGCAGGACACCTTGCTCGGCGCGGTGGAGCGTGCGGCCGGCACGATCGTGGCGGGTTCGGCGACGCTGCTGCCGTTGCTGCTGGTGGGGGCGCCGTTGCGTCATGCCGGCCGGCTGTACAATACCGCCCTGGCCATCCATCGCGGCCGGTTGCTGGGGGTGGTGCCGAAGAGCTACCTGCCGAATTACCGCGAATTCTATGAGCGGCGGCATTTCGTCCCGGGCGAAGGCATCGCCGGGCAGGAGATCCAGCTGGCGGGTCTCACCGCGCCGTTCGGTACCGACCTGCTCTTCACCGCCGAGGACGTGCCGGATTTCGTGGTCCATGCCGAGATTTGCGAGGATTTCTGGGTCCCGATCCCTCCCAGCAGTTCCGCCGCGCTGGCGGGTGCTACCATCCTGGCAAATCTTTCCGCCAGCAACATCACCATCGGCAAGGCCGACACCCGCCGTCTGTTGTGCCAATCCCAATCGGCGCGCTGCCTGGCCGCCTATCTCTACGCCGCCGCCGGGGCCGGGGAGTCGACCACCGACGTCGCGTGGGACGGCCAAGCCGGCATTTACGAGAACGGCACGACCCTCGCCGAGACAGAGCGCTTCCCCGAGGAGGACCAGTGCGCCATCGCCGATGTCGACCTGGACATGCTGCGCCAGGAGCGCATGCGCATGGGCACGTTCGACGATAACAGCCGGGGCCAAATGCGGGAGTGGCGCCGGGTCAGCTTCCGGTTGGACCCGCCCGGCGGTGATCTCGGCCTGAAGCGTCGGCTGGAGCGGTTCCCCTTCGTGCCGGCAGACCCGCTCCGGCTGCAGCAGGATTGTTACGAGGCCTACAATATCCAGGTATCGGGGCTCGTGCAGCGGGTGCGTGCGGCCGGGATCAAGCGGCTGGTGATCGGCGTGTCCGGCGGGCTGGATTCAACCCAGGCGCTGATCGTCGCTGCCCGTGCGTTCGACCTGCTGCAGCGGCCGCGCACTGATATCCTGGCCTATACCATGCCCGGCTTCGGCACCAGCGACGTCACCAAGACCAATGCCTGGCGGCTGATGCGCGCGCTGGGCGTGTCCCACGCCGAGCTGGATATCAGGCCCGCCGCGCGGCAGATGCTGCAGGACATGGACCACCCGTTCGCCCGCGGCGAGCCAGTGTACGACGTCACGTTCGAGAATGTGCAGGCCGGGCTGCGCACGGACTACCTGTTCCGCCTGGCCAACCAGCATGACGGGGTGGTCATCGGCACCGGGGATTTATCGGAGCTGGCGCTCGGCTGGTGCACCTATGGCGTGGGCGACCAGATGTCGCATTACAACGTCAACGCCGGCATGCCGAAGACGATGATCCAGCATTTGATCCGGTGGATCATCAGTTCCGGGCAATTCTCGCCCGAGGTCAGCGAGACGCTGGGCGCTATCCTTGGCACCGAGATTTCGCCGGAACTGGTGCCCGCCGAGGACGGCAAGGCGCTGCAAAGCACGGAGGCGAAGATCGGGCCCTACGCGCTGCAGGATTTCAACCTGTTCCACGTGCTGCGCTATGGGTTCCGCCCGTCGAAGATCGCGTTCCTGTCGATGCACGCCTGGGGCGATGCCGCTGCTGGGGAGTGGCCGCCGGGCTTTCCGGAGGCACAGCGCATCGCCTACGACCTGCCGGAAATCCGCAAATGGCTGCGCGTGTTCCTGCAGCGCTTCTTCGGGTTCAGCCAGTTCAAACGCTCGGCGATGCCCAACGGCCCGAAGATTTCGGCGGGCGGCTCGCTCTCGCCGCGGGGCGACTGGCGCGCACCATCGGACGGCAATGCCCGCATCTGGGTGGAAGAGCTCGACCAGAACGTGCCCGAGGCCTGACCCAAAAGGAGCGTTCGAACCATGGCGGCCATGCGGATCGAGGTGATTTGCACCGGGGACGAGGTCCTGACGGGGAAGATCACCAACACGAATTTCAGCTATATGAGCCAGAAGCTGGAGGATTTCGGTCTCTCCGTGCGGTGGGAGACCACGGTTGGCGACGACCGCGCGGATTTGCTGGCCGCGTTCCAGCATGCCGCGAACCGGGCCGATGCCGTGATCGTCAATGGCGGGTTGGGTCCGACGGTGGATGACCTGTCCCAGGAGATCGCAGCCCAGGCGGCTGGCGTGGAACTGGTGCTGAACGAGGCCTGGATGGCCACGATGGAAGGTTTTTTCGCCCGGCGCAGCCGCGTGATGCCGCCGAACAACGTCAAGCAGGCCATGCTGCCAGCCACTGCCGAGGTGCTGGACAACCCGGTCGGCACCGCCTGCGGCTTTGCGCTGGATATCGGCAAGGCCCGGTTCTTCTTCACGCCGGGTGTACCGCGGGAGCTGCGGCGCATGCTGGAGGAGCAGATCATCCCGCGCTTGCTGACGCGCACCGGATCCCCCACGGCAATCTATCTGAAGCGGTTCCACTCCTACGGTCTGGGCGAGTCGCATGTGGATACGCTGCTGGCGGGGGTGGAAGCGCTGGTGCCCGATGGCGGCGTGAAACTTGGATTCCGCGCGCATTATCCGCAATTGGAGACCAAGCTGACGGTGCGCGGCAGCGACCGGGCCGATATCGACCGCAAGCTGGCGCCAGTGCAGGCGGAGGTGCGGCGTCGGATCGGCAATTTCATCCTGGGCGAGGATGATCAGACCCTCGAAGGCGTCTTGCTGGCGGAGCTGTCGCGCCGTGCGGGATCGCTGTCCGTGGTCGAGACCTTTACCGGCGGGCAGGTGGCGGCCCGGATCGCGCCGTTGCCGGGCGCAGAAGCGGTGTTCCGCAGCGGCATCGTGGCGCGGGATCTGGCTCAGATCGGGACAGTGTTGGAGCTGACGCTGTCCGGTCCGGTGTCGGTGGAGATGGCCGAGGCGATCGCTAGGGCCGAACGCGAGCGGAGCGGCGCAACGCATGCGTTGGCCGTGCTGATCGACGTGGATGAGGGTGCCGACCGGGTGGATTTCGGCGGCACGATCTGCCTCGCGATTGCCGATGCGGAGGGGATCGCCTCCCGCCAGGTCCGCATTGTGGGTGGCCGCGAATGGCTGCGTTTGGGGGCGGTGGAGATGGCGCTGGATTGCCTCCGCCGCCACCTCCAGGGTCTGCCGGTCGCGGAACGGAGCGATTTCGAGAAGCAAACCTAGCGAACGTAGCCCGCATGAGCCTTCTCATGCGGGACCACGCACGAGCGACCGTCCATTGGTGTTCCGCTCACCGCCGAAAGTCATCCGGAACGATGATGGGCGGCCTGATGGAACGGCCCGGCGAAGATGGCACGTTTGGCGAGCCGTCGGCGGTTAGGGCGGTCCCCGCCGTCGCCTCTTCTCCCGCATTCGCTGCGTGAATGCAGGCTACGCTTTGGTGGCGGCCTGCACCGGTCCGGTGAGGGCGCACCGCTTCATACGCCTCTTGGACGGATAATGTCCGTACGTTATACAGTCGACCTAGTAGACGAGGCGCCGATGATGACGATTGTTGCAGAAAAGGGAGGAAAGGCGGAGCGTATCGAGATACGGGTCACGCCGAACGTCAAGGCGCTGCTGTCCGCCGCCGCGCAGGCTCGGCACACGACCGTCAGCGAGTTTCGCAGTCAATCCGTCTGACCTGAATCTGGTCGCTTATTACCGGAAATTCGAGTTTGTCTCCGTCGAGACGACGCCGCCACTGATGGTCCTGCCCATGAAAAAGGTGCGTGCCATTCTCAGTGCAGCGGGCCAGGCATCCGCTGGGGGCTGACCTGCGCCACGAGGACTTGCCCAAGCGCCGCCAATGTGGGCTGCTGCGAGGTTAGTCGATGTTCAGACGCTCGGAGAAACGCGATGCATAGCTTCCCGGTGACGCGCACCCGCACCCCCAAGACGCGGCCGGCGGATGACACGCTGCGCTTCGGCGAGGTGTTCACCGACCACATGTTCATGATGGAATACGACGACGGCCGCGGCTGGCACGATCCGCGCATCGTTCCGTATGGCCCGCTGACCATGGACCCGGCCTGCTGCGTGCTGCATTACGCGCAGGCGGTGTTCGACGGGCTGAAGGCGTTTCGCGGTGCCGATGGCCAGGTCCGCATCTTCCGCGGCGACCGGCATGCCGCCCGGCTGAACAAATCCTGCGACCTCCTCTGCATTCCCCGGCTCGACCCGGCATTGGTCGAGGAGTCGTTCCAGGCCCTGATCGGGGTCGACGAAGAGTGGGTGCCCTCCAAACGTGGCACCGCGCTGTATATCCGCCCGACGGTGATCGCCACCGAGACGTTCCTGGGTGTCCACCCCTCCCACAGCTACCTGTATTACGTGATCCTCAGCCCGGTCGGCGCCTATTACAAAGAGGGGCTGAACCCGGTGAAGATCCTCGCCACCGACGAACACGTGCGCGCGGTGCCGGGTGGCCTGGGATCGGCCAAGACCGCCGGCAACTACGCCGCCAGCCTGTACGCGGCACAGGAGGCCGAGAAGCGCGGCTACACCCAAGTCCTGTGGCTCGATGGCCGGCACCGCGAGTTCCTGGACGAAGTCGGCACGATGAACATCATGCTGAAGATCGGCGACACCATCGTCACCCCGCCGCTCTCCAACGGCACCATCCTGGATGGCGTCACCCGCAACTCCGTGCTGACCCTGCTGCGCGACTGGGGCCTGCCGGTGGAGGAGCGGGCGATCTCCATCCACGAGGTGGAAACGGCCGCCGCGGAGGGCACGCTGACGGAGATGTGGGGCACCGGCACGGCCGCGGTCATCTCCCCCGTGGGGGAGTTGGGCTACAAGGACAACCGGATGATCATCAATGGCGGCCGGATCGGCGACCTGACGCAGCGTTTGTACGACGCCATCACCGCCATCCAATATGGCGGCACCAACGACCCGCATGGCTGGATCAAGACGGTGGCGAAGGAAGCGGTGGCGGCGTAGCCACCTCTTCCGCCCGGCCTGCCTCGATCAGCAGGAACCGCGTGCCCACCGTCCCGACGAAGCTGCGGTCGTGCGAGACGAGGACGCAGGTGGTGGCCTGCTTCATCAGCTCGGTCTCCAGCTGCTCTTGTCCGGGGATGTCGACATGGTTGGTCGGCTCGTCCAGCAGATAGAAGTTCGGCTCGTCCAGGCGAAGCGCCAGCAGACCCAGCCGAGCCTTCTGCCCTGGCGACAACGCGCCGATCGGGCGCCCCTGCGCGTCCACGCTGAACCCGGCCCCCGCCAGCAACCGCGTGGCTCCCGTGTCGCCCATAGCCGGGCGCGCCGCGATGAAGCGGTGCGGCGTCTGCGTATCCGGCAAATGCGCCATGCCCTGATCGGTATAGCCCAACACCACGCTGGGGCTCATGCGGATGCCGCGCACCTCCTGCGCCACGGCCCGACGCAGCAGGGCGATCATTTGGGATTTGCCGGCTCCGTTACGGCCCAGCAGCACCAGCCGGTCGCCCACATGCAAGTCCAGCTTGCCGATGCGGAACAACGCGGCACCGCCGGGTGTGCAGACGGTCACGTCCCGTAAGGAGGCGAGGATTTTGGCGTGCGTGCCACGATGCGCGAGCTTGATGTCGGCGGAGCGTTCCACATGGGCCGGGCGCAACGCCTGTTCCAGCTTCGCCGCGCGCTGACGGAGCTGCATGGATTTCTTCTGCAGCAGGTCGCTGCCGCTGTTGACGCCGATGTTGCGCAGCTCCCCGGCATTGCGGCGCAGACGATCCACCTCCTTGGCATCTTTCGCATGCTTGCGGTCCTGCGCCGCGTCGTCATCGGCCAGGAGCGGGCGGGCGCGGGAGTAGGGATGCGCGTAAAGCCGGCTGACGCCCGGGCGCAGGAACAGCGTGCGGGTGGTGCAGGCATCCAGAAAGGCACGGTCGTGGCTGGCGACCAGCATGGGCGTGCGCGACGCCGGGCCATTGATCCAGCGCTCCAGCAGGCTGATCTTCTCGCCATCCAAATGGTTGGTCGGCTCGTCCAGCAGCAGGGCGTCAGGCTCGGTGATCCAGACCCGGGCCAGCATCGCCAGACGCTGCCAGCCGCCGCTCAGGGCACTGACGGTGCGGCCGCGCAATTCCTCCGGCGCGTCGAACTCGTCCAGCGCCGCGCCCACGCGCCACGTCTCGCTATCCCGCTGCGACGGCGGCAAGGCACGCCGCACCGCCTCGTGCAGGGTGAGGGTCAGCAGCGCGTCCGGCACGTCCTGCGCGACGAGGCCCACGCGAAGGCCGCGCGAACGGGTGATGGTGCCGGCGCCGGGTTCGGCGGTGCCAGCGACGCAGCGCAGCAGGGTGGATTTCCCGCCGCCATTGCCGGCGACCAAACCGATCCGGTCGCCATCCGCCAGGTTGAAGGTGAGGTTCTGGAAAAGAATGTGCGGCGAGGAAACGCCGACGTCACGAAGACTGATGAGTGCCATATCCGACCCGTAAGGCTGCGGCCATGCGTGATGGCCAGCGAAAGCTAAGGGGCAGCCCAGACGGGAAGCGGCATGGCTTCTAGTTGAGAGCTGCCCTGCGACGGCTTATCGCAGGGCGGAAACAGGGCCCCGGGGATGGCGCTGATTATACGAATGCATGCCGCCCTCCTGGTCCGGGTAAAAATCGTCCACCCGATCTATCGGTGTTATCCGGATGGCGCAAGATGGGCTCCTGACAGTTTCTGATGCACGATCCTGTCTGCTTTGGCATGGCCTGGACGACCCGCCTGCTTACCTTCCTGCGACTACTCCGCGGCCAGCGTCAGCAGCTACCGGGGCGTGTCCATTCAAGGGACCGACGGATAGCGCAGGAACCCACCTCAATGTGCCGCGTTGCGCAGATGCTCAACCGTAGGTCTCTAGAGGATGCAAAGTTGAAGGCCTATTTCCGCGCCTGCGTGTTGTTGGCGACATTGGGCCTTTCCGGCTGTGGCGCGGCGTTGCTGAACCCGCAGGGCTCGGTCGGACGAGCCGAGATGACAATCCTGTTCGACTCATTGGCCATCATGCTGGCCATCGTGGTCCCGACCATTCTGGCCACGCTCGGCTGCGCCTGGTGGTTCCGCGCCTCCAACACGCGCGCCAAATACCTGCCGGACTTCGCCTATTCGGGCCAGCTGGAGTTGATCGTTTGGGCGATACCGCTGCTGACGATCATGCTGCTGGGCGGCGTCGCGTGGGTCAGCGCGCATGACCTCGACCCGGCAAAGCCGCTCGCCTCGGACAAGCCGGCGCTGGAGGTTCAGGTCGTCTCCCTCGACTGGAAATGGCTGTTCGTCTACCCGGCAGGCCATGTTGCGAGCGTTAACCACCTGGTGATTCCGGCCGGGGTGCCGGTACATTTCACGCTCACCTCCTCGAGCGTGATGAACGCCTTCTTCATCCCTCAACTCGGCAGCATGATCTATACGATGAACGGCATGGCGACGCAGTTGAACCTGCATGCTGACAAACCCGGCACCTATGCCGGCCAGTCCAGCCACTATAGTGGCGACGGTTTCTCCGGGATGCATTTCGAGGTGGAGGCTCTCCCGCCTGATGGGTTTGCCGGCTGGCTCGCCAGCACCCGTGCGACCGGACCGGTGCTGAACGACCAAAGCTACGCCGAACTGGCCAAACAAAGCACCGATGTGGCCCCGTTCACCTATCACGACGTCGAGCCCGATTTGTTCCAGAAGATCATCACCCAGGCACTCCCACCCGGGCCAGGGCCGGACCAGGACACCAATCCCGGCGTTTCGAAGCAGGCGGAAAAGTAGAATGTTCGGCAAGTTGAGCTGGGCGGCCATCCCGCTGGACCAACCCATCCCGATGGTGGCCTCGGGCGTGGTCGCCCTTTGCATACTCGGCGTGCTGGCCATGGTCGTGGTCAAGGGCTGGTTGCCATATCTATGGCGGGAGTGGATCACCAGTGTCGATCACAAGCGGATCGGGGTGATGTACACGCTGCTGGCGATGGTGATGCTGCTGCGGGGCTTCTCCGACGCGATCTTGATGCGGTCGCAACAGGCGCTCGCGTACAAATCGCCGGGCTATTTGCCGCCGGAGCATTACGACCAGGTTTTCTCCGCCCATGGCACGCTGATGATCTTCTTCGTCGCGATGCCATTCGTCATTGGGCTGATGAACTTTGCCGTGCCGTTGCAACTCGGCGCGCGGGACGTAGCCTTCCCAACGCTCAATTCGGTCAGCTTCTGGCTTACAGCGACGGGTGCCCTGCTGGTCAACATCTCACTCGTGGTGGGGGAGTTCGCGCGCACCGGCTGGCTTCCATACCCGCCACTGTCGGAAATCACCTACTCGCCCGGCGTAGGCGTGGACTATTATCTGTGGTCGCTGCAAATCTCCGGCGTCGGCACGCTGATGTCCGGGATCAACCTGGTGACGACGGTGCTCAAGATTCATGCGCCCGGCATGACGTATATGCGCATGCCGATGTTCTGCTGGACCACGCTTGCCTCCAATTTGCTCATCGTCGCGGCCTTCCCCATCCTGACGGCCACGCTCGCCATGATGCTGCTGGACCGCTATCTCGGCTTCCACTTCTTCACCAACGAAGGTGGAGGCAACGTGATGATGTTCATGAACCTCATCTGGGCTTGGGGTCATCCCGAAGTCTATATTCTGATATTGCCGGCCTTCGGCATCTTCTCGGAAGTGGTGTCCACCTTCTCAGGCAAGCCGCTGTTCGGCTACCGCTCGATGGTGATGGCGACGATGGTCATCTGCATCCTGGCCTTCATGGTGTGGCTGCATCATTTCTTCACCATGGGCGCCGGGGCGGATGTGAACGCCGTCTTCGGGGTTGCAACGATGATCATCGCCGTGCCGACCGGGGTGAAAGTGTTCAACTGGCTGTTCACCATGTATGGCGGACGCATCGTCTATTCGACGCCCATGCTCTGGTCGATCGGCTTCATGGTCACTTTCGTGCTGGGTGGGATGACAGGCGTGCTGATGGCGGTGCCGCCTGCCGATTTCGTGCTGCATAACAGCCTGTTCCTGGTGGCGCATTTCCATAACGTCATCATTGGCGGCGTGCTGTTTGGCGCCTTCGCCGGCTATAACTACTGGTTCCCCAAGGCCTTCGGATTCCGTCTGCATGAAGGGCTGGGCAAGGCGGCTTTCTGGTGCTGGACCGCGGGGTTCTACATGGCGTTCATGCCGCTCTACGTATTGGGCTTCATGGGGATGACCCGGCGGATGCAGCATTACGACGTGCCGGAGTGGCATCCATGGCTACTCCTCGCGGCGGGTGGCGCAGCCGTCATCCTGGCCGGGATCGTGCTGCAGATCACGCAACTGGTCGTCAGCATCCGTCGCCGCGACGAATTGCGCGACCTGACGGGGGACCCCTGGAATGGCCGTGCACTCGAATGGTCGACCGCGTCACCACCCCCGGCGTTCAACTTCGCCGTGCTGCCCAACATCGAAGGCGAGGAGGCGTATTGGGGCGTCAAGCAGCGCGCGATCGAGCAGCAGCGCATGTCCGACGAGCCCGAGTATGACGAGATAGAGATGCCCCGCAACAGTCCGACCGGCTTCATCTGTGCCTTTTTCGCCACCATCATGGGCTTCGCCCTGATCTGGCACATTTGGTGGATGGTCGGGGTAGCGGCCCTGGGGGCCTTTGCGACCTTCGTCGTGTTCGCCTGGCGCGACCGAACCGAATACGCCATTCCGGCCGAGGAGGTTGCGCGCATCGACCGCGCCAACCGCAGTGCCCGCCGGGAAGCGCTCGCCCGGCTGATGCCTGCAGAATGACGGCCCCGGAGGCTGCAGCCGACCCCTATCATCTGGGCCATGGCGGTGCGGACAGCGAGCGCCAGCAGAACACGGAACATGCGGAGCGGCGCCCGGCGTCCAAGCGGATCATCGTCGGCTACGGCTTCTGGATCTTCCTGCTCAGCGATATCATCATGTTCTCCGCGTTCTTTGCGGCTTACGCGGTGTTGTCCGGAGCGACGGCGGGAGGCCCGAGTGGCCACGATCTCTTCGACCTGACCAATGTCGCGTTCGAGACGGCGTTCCTGCTGCTGTCCAGCTTCACCTGCGGCATCGCCACCATCGGCGCGCGGGCACGCAGCAACCTCATGTACTACGGCGGCATGGCCCTCACCTTCGTGTTAGGTGGGGCCTTCCTGTTCCTGGAGTTGCGGGAATTCGTCGGAATGATCGTGAAGGGCGACGGCCCATCCCGCAGCGCCTTCCTCTCCGCCTTCTTCACCCTGGTGGGATGCCATGGCCTGCACGTCACGCTTGGTCTGCTCTGGCTGCTGACCATGATGGCGCAGGTCTTTGCCAAGGGTTACCGGCCCGATATCCAACGCCGCGTCCTGTGCTTCGGCCTGTTCTGGCACGCGCTGGACATCATCTGGGTTGGGGTCTTCACGGTGGTCTATTTGATGGGAGCAGGCCAGTGAGCGACACCGACTATACCGGCATTCACCACGAGGGGGACACTGCACCTGGTGAAGAGCGGGCGGACGGCCGCGAGGTCGCGGAAGGCCTTATCAGCTACTTGGTGGGGCTGGGTTTAGCGGTCATCATCACCGTGGTAGCGTTCTTCATCGCCGGCACGAATTTGGTCTGGGCGCCCAGCATCCCAATCGCTTTGTTCGTGCTGGCCATTGCCCAAATGGGCGTGCATCTGGTGTTCTTCCTGCACATCACCACCGGGCCGGACAATACCAACAACGTTCTGGCCCTCGCGTTCGGCGTGCTGATCGTGGCGCTGGTGATCATCGGTTCGCTGTGGATCATGTATCACCTCAACCACAACATGCTCCCGATGGACCAGATCATGCAGATGCAGAGGTAAGGTCCGCCTCCTGGTAAATCTCCTCGACCGTGATGGTGAGCCCCGGCGGTTTCATGACGATGTCGCCGCTGGAGACGATCTGGGTAGAAATCCCGCCGCTGGGTAGCCGGCGGTGATGGATGACAGTTGGACGGGCTGCGTGGACGATGAGGTAATGCGCAATGGACGGGACTTGGAAGTAGTCCGCCAATTTCGCGCCCGTATCCGTGGCCGCCGTGGAGGGTGACAGCACCTCGACGACAATGACCGGGTGAGGAGCGTAGATCGCATCGCGAGGCATCCGGTCGCCACAGTTGACCGTCGCGTCTGGCTCATAATCGCTATTGCCGGCTGCCACGGTGGCACCATCCGGCAGGGCCTCGCACCGAACGCGGGCATCTGCAACAGCCCGGCGGAAGGCCAGCCAGACGGCCGACTTCAACCGGAGATGCGCAGCCCGTTCTGGCGCCATCGCGATGATGCATCCATCCATGCGCTCATAGCGGCCGCGCGGCTGAGCTTCATACCAGGCGAGGAACTCCTCCCGCGTATAGCGACGATCCGCTTCGAACGCGGCACTGCCCATCTGTTGCCCCCTTGCCGACGGTCATTAGCACGATTGGCACCATCCCGCTCAGAACAAATTCTTCACCTGCGCCAGCGTCATCCAGACGCCCCACGCGATCGGTACCACTACGCATGCCCAGGCCAGCGCCACCCCCGGGCTGAAGCCACCCAGGCCAATCCCGAAGGAGCCGCCGGCGGCCACCTCGCCCTGGCTTGCCTGCAGCGCCGTCAACTCCTCCAGCGGCATGAAATACCGCGCTGGCGAGGGCCGCATCAGCAGATTACACACCAATCCCACCACCAGAAGCACCGCCAGGACATATAGCGTGGTGTCGTAGACCGCCGATTGCGGCTCGCCCCGGGCGGATGCCGCCTGGCTGATGTAGACCACCAGGATCGGGCCGACGATTCCTGCGAGCGACCAAGACGTCAGCAGCCGGCCATGGATCGCGCCGACGAACTGGGTGCCGAACATGTCGGCCAAATACGCGGGAATGGTCGCGAAGCCACCGCCATACATCGACAGGATGACGCAGAAAAACGCCACGAACAGCGCCTCCCCGCCATGACGGGCCGCCCAGGGCGCCCCGGCGTACAGGACGATGCCCAAGACGAAAATCAGCGAATACGTCATCTTCCTGCCGATGCGGTCGGAGACCGAGGCCCAGAAGAACCGCCCGGCAATGTTGAACAGCGAGAGCAATCCGACGAACCCGGCGGCCGTCGCGGCAGGGGCCGAGAAGATTTGCTGCAGCATCGGGGAGGCGACACTCAGCACCCCGATCCCAGCGCTGACATTCATCAGCAACATCGTCCACAACAGCCAGAATTGCGGCGTGCGCCAGGCCTGGTGCAGATGCGCGTGGCCCGATGCGGTCATCCGTGTCGCGGCGGCCGGCACCCAACCCTCCGGCTTCCAGTTTGCCGGCGGGACGCGGTAGCCAAAGCTGCCGCAGAACATGAAGATGGCATAGATCGCCGCCAGCACGAGAAGGCTCTGCCATACGCCCAGCCCTTGGGGGCCGCGGAAATATCCCATCAGCAGGGTCGCCAGCGGCGCGCCGATCATGGCACCCCCGCCAAACCCCATGATGGCCATCCCCGTTGCCATACCTCGGCGGTCCGGGAACCACTTCACCAGGGTCGAAACCGGCGAGATGTAGCCGAGCCCGAGCCCAACGCCGCCCAACACGCCCATGCCCAGCCATACCAGCCAGAGCTGGTGCAGCATGACCCCCATGGCAGCCACGGCCAGCCCAAGGCACCAACAGACCGTCGCAACCACGCCTGCCCGCCTGGGACCCACGCGTTCGAGCCAGCCGCCCCAGGTCGCCGCCGATGTGCCCAGGAAAACGATGCCGATCTCGAACCCAACGACCAGGGTCGACACCTGCCAATCGCAGGTGGTGGTGGTCATCATGGCGACGAAACTCATATCCGCCGGGCATGCCGCACCCACCGAGCGGGTCAGCGGCAGCCAAAACACCGACATGCCGTAGATCATGCCGATGCAAAGGTGGATGGCGAGCGCCGCCGGCGGGACGAGCCAGCGGTTGAAGCCCGGTGGGGCAACGATCCGGGCGCGGTCTAGAAGGCCGGCAGACGAGCCGACGTGGTCACCAGCCATCGCTCATGCATCCCCCAATCGGCTGGTCATGGCCGCCTATCGTTACGTTGCGCGTTTGTTACGGGACGGTGGCGCAACGCGGCGGACAGCGCAAGGGCGGCGGCCGCCCTTACGGATGCGGCGGCAGGGGCACGAAGACGCTCACCCGGCGCTGATAGTCGCGGAATTGGTCGCCGCGGGATGCCAGCATGGCGGCCTCCAACGGGGGCACCCCGGAAACGTAGCGCAGCAGCCAAAACATGAAGATCGGCCCCGTCAAGGCCAACCAGCCTGGCCACCATCCCGCATCCAAGTCGATGGCGAGGAAGGGGTAGGCGCACCAGCCCAGAAACTCGAAGAAATAGTTTGGATGGCGCGACCACCCCCACAGGCCGGATTCGCATATCGCCCCCTTCTCGCCCCGGGCACGAAAACGTTGCATCTGGGCGTCCGCCACACTCTCGCCGGCGACGGACGCAGCCAGCACCGCCACGCCCAACCAATCGGCAGCACGCAGAGTGGGCGCCGGGTTGCGGGCTGCCACCAGCATCGACAGCGTCAGCAGGGACGCGGCAGCGGCCTGGATCATCATGAAGCCGAACATGCGTCGGTCGAACGCCGCCCCCCACTCCCGGCGAAACCCGGCATAGCGCACATCTTCCGGCCGCCCGGCCGTGCGCGCAGCGATGTGGGAGGCCAGCCGCACCGACCAAATCGCGGCCAACCCGGCCACGAGCCATTGGCGCGGCCCAATCCCCACCTCGCCCGGCAGGATCGCGAGGGCGCAGGCGACGCCGCCGACCCCGGTTGCCAACGACCAGATGGCATCCACCCAGCCGGCGTTGCGCGTGAGACGCTGCACGAGCCAGGCAAACGCCATGGCAATCGCCAGCCCAAGGGCAACGAGCCCGAAAAGTCCGCCAAGCCCCATGGCGGCCTACGCCTTCGTCATCTGCGCTGGCGCACGCCGCATGAAGGCAACGCAATCGTGCAGCGTCGGCGCCAGAAACCGCAGCGGAACGCCCAGCGAGCCCACGATCTCCTCATGCTGGATGCCCGGGTAGATCGTGTCCTCCACGGCCCCTCCGGCCGCGCGGATGCGCGCGGCCAGCCGCAGCGTATTCCTCGGATCGACCGTGGTGTCCGTCGACCCGGCAAGCAGCAGCATGGGTGATGCCTTGCCGTCGACGAAATTGATTGGCTGCGTGAGGGCCAGTTGATCCTCCGGCCCAAAGATCGTCCGCAACTCGTCGGTGTCCAGCGGCAGGAAGTCGTAGGGGCCGGCAAGGCCGATCGTGCTGCGGAGATGCTGGCGCCCGAGCCCGGCGCCGCCCAGCCACTGGGCGTCCAGCGCGAGCATCGCCGCATTATAAGCCCCGGCGGAATGGCCCATGAGGAAGAGCGGACCGGATGCGCCGCCATAGCGGCCGATATTGTCCCGCGTCCAGCGCACCGCCGCCGCATTGTCCTGCAGGAACGCCGGGAAACGGATGGCGGGAAAGAGGCGGTAATCCGGGATCACCGTCACAAACCCATGGTTTGCCAGCGCCCCGCCGACGAAGCGGTACATCGCGCGGTCCCCGCTATCCCACCCGCCGCCATACAGGAAGACGACAACGGGAAACGGTCCCGGTCCCCCGGCGGGCCGGTAGATGTCGAGGGTCTGCCTGGCATCGTCACCATAGGGCAGCCCATTCGCCACCAGCCGCTCGGGTGCCAAATTGTTGAGAATATCGACGGGCGAGCACCCGGCGACGGCGAGCGCCCCGCCAAGGGCCAGAACGGCGCGGCGCATCAACATCATCAATCGGCTCACTCCGGGTGCATTCACACCCCCCACTACGCCTCAACCCCCGTTCATGGATGCATGCCGGCCCCCTTCACGAAGACGCTGGCGGGGCGGTGCAGACCGGGGGAGAGTGCGCCCGCAAGCGAGGAGACCGTGATGACCGACGCCCCTGTTGCCGCCCCGGAGGGCAATGCCGCCCAGATCGCCTACTGGAACGACCGCGCGGCCGACAACTGGACCGCGCTGCAGGAACGGTTGGACATAGTGTTTGCGCCGCTGACGGCCGCGGCCCTGGAGGCGGCGGCGCCCGAGGCCGGGGAACGGGTGGTCGATGTCGGCTGTGGCTGCGGTGCCACCGTTTTGGAGCTGGCTCGGCGCGTTGGGCCAGGGGGCCATGTCCAGGGGCTCGACATTTCCGTCCCGATGGCAGCGCGGGCGCAGGAGCGCATTACGGCTGCCGGGTTGGACAATGCCGCGGTGCTGGTGTCCGACGCGTCCACCCATGCCTTCACGCAGGCCGATACCGACCTGCTCTTCTCCCGCTTCGGCGTCATGTTCTTTGCCGACCCGGTGGGTGCCTTCACCAATCTGCGCCGCGCCATGCGGCCTGGGGCGCGCATGTTGTGTGCGGTGTGGCGGCCGATGGCCGAGAACTCCTGGTTCACCGTTCCGCTGGAGGCGGCGCGGCCCTTATTGCCCCCCCAACCCGCGCCGGATCCGTTTGCCCCAGGGCCGTTCGCCTTTTCCAAACAGGACCGCGTCCACTCGGTGATGCAGCAGGCGGGCTGGCGGGATATCGGCATGCAGCCGCGCGACGTGCCGATGCCGCTCGCCGGGCCCGGCCAAGTCGCCGAAGCCGCGGATTTTGCCACCCGCCTTGGCGCGCTGGCACGCATCCTCGGGGAGTTGGATCCGGAATTGCGCCCCCGCGTCGCGCAACTCGTGTTGGACGCGCTGCGCACCCATGAAACACCGGATGGGATCACGCTCGGGGGCGCCATCTGGCTAGTGTCGGCCCAGGCGTGACTGGGTCAGCAACGATCGGCTGGACAGGGCACCACCTCCCAGCCGGCCGCCTGTAGACCGGCAACGATGCCGTCATGGCCCACCAAATGCCCAGCTCCGATGGCAACGACGTGGAAGCCCGGCGTATCCAGCCGACGCTCGATGCGACGAAGCATGGCGGGATTTCTGCTTGTGAAGAGGGATTGTCGCTCCAGTGCCTCACCCGTCGCCGTGTCCGGGCCTGGTGGCCAGTGCGACGCGGCGATCACCAAGGCGACATGGCCCTGCTGATACTCCGCGCGCGCGTAGTCCGCCAGAATGGCAGCATCGGAGCCACGCAGAAGCGCTTCCTTGAGATACAGCGCAGCGAGCGGACCGTTGGGATCCCGGCATAGCATTGCGATTTGTGCCTGCGGCCTTTCCAACGTGAAGATCCGGACGCCATGGGCCTTGGCGAGTTGGATGAGCACCGTGTCGGCGTTGCCCGTCGGCGCGTTGCCGTTGTTACGGCCGTTGACGGCCCAACTGAGGCCGAGCAGGCTGCCTTTGGTTTTGATCTCGCCCGGCAGCCACGTATCGTTCAGCGCCGCCTTCGTCGCCGGATCGAGCGAGGCAATGGCGCCCTCGTCGCGCGCCAGGGAGGCTCGGCCGCAGGGGGCCATCAAGGCCGCGATCGCCGTGGGGTTTGCGTCGGTCAAGTTGACTTCGACTGTCAGGTCCGCCGCGC
The DNA here is from genome assembly GCA_965199005.1 of Acetobacteraceae bacterium. Classification (GTDB taxonomy): domain Bacteria; phylum Pseudomonadota; class Alphaproteobacteria; order Acetobacterales; family Acetobacteraceae; genus LMUY01. Next base: position 438,926 of record CBDAQK010000001.1, read on the forward strand.
TCTCCACCCTGTCGCGGATCGTGGAAGGCGGGATGGTGGCTTCGTCGTAGCCACGGTGATACGTGCCCCAGAGCAGCCCGTGGTCGGCACCGTCGCGGCGGACCAACCAGCTACGGCTGTCACCATTCGAATAAGCGGCAGGATCAGCGGCCATGCGGCTGCGGGCGTAGGCGTCTATCGCCGTCCGGACGGTTTCGCCGCCTGCACAGGAGCAGAGCATCAAACAGAGCAGCACCCGCCACATTGCTGGGCAGTCCGGCTGGAGAGCGGCTGCTACCCCACCGCTCCTCGCCACCACGCGCGATGGTGTAGGAGAAGATGAACTTGTCCGGATAGCGCGTCGCCCCCGCAGCACGAAGACGACCAAACAGCCCACCATCCAAATCAAGCCGAAGATGGACGCGGTTTGGGAGCCGAGGAAGGCCCCGCCACCGATCGCCATGGTCAACCACACGATGACGACGACTGAGGCCACAAGCAGCAGGACGAACCGCGCCACCGCATAGGGGAGGCTGCGCATCAGCAGCCCGGCGGCGGCACCCAGCAAAGCGTCGCGCGCGAGCAGAGGATAGGCGTGCCGCACGGGAGGCTGGGGCAGCCCCCAGGCCGACCCGGGTTGCAGCCGTAGAGTGCGGTCGTCCTCGGCATCGTCAGGTGTCATGTCCGCGCACCCATCATTTTGTATGCGGGCTGGATCAGATTACGGCCGCAATGACAATCGCAGCCGGTGCTGCGGGCGTTTGCGGAAGGCCGCCGTGCCGGAATATCCGATGGCGCGTGCGACGGATCGGCAGTCTTCGTTAGCCGGCCGGCGTGACCGCCCCCAACGCGCAGCCGTGATCCTGTAAATCTTCGCCATGCCCCTCCCCATCCGGGCCGGCATGCCCGGCCAGGAGGATGAAGCCGGGACCGGTTTGCGGATCGTCGCTGCCCACCAGCACCAGGGTGTACTCCCCCATCGCGTCGCGGGCACCCGGCATCGTCTCGGCCAGAACCTGGAACGGGTTGCGCGGCACAGTGTCGCCCACCAGCCGCATGGCGGCGTAACGCTGCCCGCCCAGTGGCATCGGCAGCATCGTCCATGTGTCCCCGATGGTCTGCCGGCGCAGCGCGTCGCGGACGTCTTGCCGCACGCAATCCACGTGGATGTGCAGCTGCTCCTGGGAGCGTGCGGTCGGCGGATTGATCGCCAACGCGATGTCGTCGCGGGGCATCGGGTGGCCCAATTTGGCGTCGATATAGCTCCGGGCCAGCCAGGCATCGGCAAAGTAGTCCGGCGCGCCCTGCGCCAATACCGCCGGGCTTTCGATGCCGGTCATGCGCGCCGTTGGGATCAGCAGGAATTGGGTCGCACCCTGGATGTCCTTCAGCACGGCATCGTCGGCCGACACCTTGACGCACGGCGCCGGGTTGCCAGCCGCGGCGCCCGGCACACAGCGGTCATGCACGATCTTCCACAGCGCGTTCGGATCGGCCGCATGGGCCACGATCGTGCCGGCAGCGACGCACGCCAAGAGTCCGAGCGCGACGCGTGACGTCATACCCGCCACCGCTTAGGTCAGTAACAAGGCCATTCCAGGATCGCCCTTCTGCATCGCCCGCTGGTAGGCGTCCCGCGCCGCGATGCGCTGTAAATAGGACCGGATATCCGGATACGCCGTAAAGTCGAGCGGCAGGAAATAGCGCATCGTCGTCAAGGAGAAGACCGTCATGATATCCGCCGCCGTAAACACGCTGCCGGCGAGATAGTCTGCCGTCCCCACCCGCGCCTCGACCATGCCAAGCGCGTTATCCAGCCGCCCCTTCATGGCGCGGAGGACCGGGTGATCCTCGGCAAGATTCAGCCGGCGCAGGACCATGCTGCGCCCCATATTCGGCTGTAGCGTGCCGTTCGCGAAATGCAGCCAGAACAGATAATCGGCGAACTCAGGCGCAGCAGGCCCGGCCACGAGGCGGCCATTGCCGTATTTGCCCAGGATGTAGTCGACGACCGCGCCAGATTCCGCCAGCACCACATCCCCATCCGTGATCACCGGCGCCGTGCCGAGCGGATGCAGCGCCTTCAACTCCGGCGGTGCCAGGATCGTGACCGGATCACGGACGTAATGTTTCAGCGCATAGGGCATGGCAAGTTCCTCGCACAGCCACACGATTCGCTCGGATTGCGATTTACCGAGATGGTGAACGGTCAGCATGGAAAGATTGCCTCGTGCCTCTTCCCCGCCGCTGCTACGGCGCGCCCCCTACCCCGTCAAGCCATGGCCCGCTGGGCTTTGACGGGCGTGGCAAATGCCGCCTTACATGGGGCAGACACAGACGCAGGGGCCCCGGCATGGGAAATGCGGCGACACATAATTTGAGCATCCGGATCGACCTGTCGGGCGGGGGGCGGATCGGGCCGGGTAAAATCGCCCTTCTGGAGGAGATCGGCCGCGCTGGCTCTATCTCCGCCGCCGGGCGGGCGATGAAGATGTCCTATCGGCGCGCCTGGCAACTCGTAGAGGACCTCAACCGCAATTTCGGCAGCCCGGTGGTCGAAACGGCAGCAGGCGGCGTGGGCGGCGGCGGCGCCCGCCTCACCGAGGCAGGAACCGCGCTGGTCGAGCACTACCGCGCCCTGGAACAGGCGACGGCCCTGGCGGCGCGCCCCCATCTCCACGTGCTGGACGGCATGGTCGCCCACCCGGCACCTCACGGTGATCGCGCACCGACGTAGTCCGCCCGGGGCCGGATCAGCCGCCCGTCGGCCCGCTGTTCCAACGAATGGCCAATCCACCCGGCGGTGCGGCCCAGCGCGAACAGGGCCAATCCACCGCCGGGTGGCATCGCCAACTCGTCCTCCAGGAGGGCCAAGGCCACGTCGACGCAAGGCTTACGGCCCGTCAGCGCATCAACCGCCGCGATCAGGTTTTGCCAGGCCGGTCCAGGCGGGTGGGCTGCGAGCAGCGCCGCGGCCCGGGGGTCGCCATCGGGATAAAGCCGGTGTCCGAACCCAGGAATGGTCTCGCCACGGGCCAGGCGTCCGCGGAGGCCGTCTACCGGATCGGCCAGTATGGGCGGGTCTGCCGCCATCTCCCTCACCCGCGCCACCATGCCGCCATGCTTGGGCCCAGACAGCGCCGCCAGCCCGGCCAGCACGCAATGGGCCAGCGCCGCGCCCGTGGAGGCGACGACGCGGGCGGCGTAGGCGGAGGCGTTCAACTCGTGGTCGGCACAGAGCACGAGGATGCGGCGGATCATGTCCGCCGCGGTCGGGCCGAGCCGCCAGGCCGCCGCGAGGTGCTGATGGACCGCTTGCCCCGCTTCGGCCGGGCGGCCGGCGGCCGAGGCTGCCACCAGGCCCAGCACCCGGGCCGGTGGGTCGTCCAATCCCGCTGCCCCGGCCACCATGCGCAAACACCGCGCAAACGGATCGGTGCCACCGGGAATCTCCGCCGCCACAGGCGGCAAATCTGGCGTAGGCCCGCCCCACAGCAACCCGGCGACCTCCTCCAGCGTCGCCGCCGACGAAAGCGCGACCGCATCCTGGCCGCGGTAGCTAAGCTGGCCGTCGACGATCCGGGTCAGCGAAGACGCCAGGATCGGTTCGCCGAAATCGGTGGTGGTGCGGGCGACGGCGCGGCGCGCCCGGCCGCGGCCGCGCTGTTCCACCAGCCGGGCGATGTCGTGCGCGTTATACAGGCTGCGGCGCGGATCGCCCGGCACTTGGACCGCCCGCACGGCGCCGCGGCTGACATAGCTGTACAGGGTCTGGCGCGAGACACCCAGGCGGCCGGCCGCGTCCGCTGCGCTCAGCAGGCGATTGGACGCTATCGGCATATCGATCGTCTCGATCAAGATTGACCCGCCATTCGACCCAGCCATGGTGCCCCTTTCTTAGCGAATGGAGCGAACTTTGGATATTGCGACGCGCCAATCCATCATCCTGGATGGATTGCACAAGCAGGTCGGCTGGTGCCGCAGTCTCGGCTCTCCCTGGACCGCGGAGTTGCTGACGCATTTGGCGGACGACCTTGCCGCAAACGGGCCGACGGCACGGCTGATCGGCGATTGGCCGGGCGAACCCACCGCCGACGCGCTGCCGCTGCGGCTGGTTGGCGCGCTGCATGCCCTGGCGCTCGACGGCTCGCAGCCGGATATGACCGCACTCTATCCGCCCCACCAGGCGAAAGCCGGCGAAGTATGGCAGGTGGTCAAGCCCGTCTTGACCCGGCGCGAGGTGTTCATCCGGGCCTTCCTGGCCTCGCCGCCGCAAACCAACGAGGTGGGGCGGTCCGGCGTGCTGCTCGGCGGGTTCCTGTACATCGCGCAACAGACCGGGCTGCCTCTGCGCACGCTGGAGATCGGGGCCAGCGCCGGGCTCAACCTGATATGGGACCGATACCACTACACGCTTGGCGCGGGACAGTGGGGTAATCCGGCGAGCCTGGTGCATTTGGAACCGGAATGGACGGGTCCCTTGCCGCCTTTGTCCGCCAAGCTGACCGTCGCGCAACGCGCCGCCTGTGACATTGCGCCCGTCGACATCGCGGATGCCGGGCAGCGCCTGCGGTTAACGGCCTATGTCTGGCCGGATCAGCAGGACCGGCTGGCGCGGCTGGTGGCCGCCATCGCCCTGGCGCGCGCGGCAGGCCACAGGGTGGAAAAGGCCGATGCCGCGGCCTGGTTGCAGGGCCAACTGGCAGCGCGGCAGCCTGGGGAAGCCACGGTCCTCTACCATTCCATCATGTGGCAATACATGCCCGAAGCCACGCAGTCTGCGATTACCGTCCTTATGCAAGCAGCGGGCGAGCAGGCAACGCGCGAGGCCCCGCTGGCATGGCTGCGCTATGAGCCGACTTCGAAGGGCGGGAAGCCGGAGTTGGGTCTAACCCTATGGCCCGGCGGCGAGCACCGTCTGGCGGTCGCGCATCCACATGGCCGAACCATCACTTGGTTATCGTAGCCAGATAGGACGCGGCCTGCCGGAACGCCTGGTCAAAATCGGGGTCGGCAAACACCCGGCCGCCCGATAACCGGATGAATCCCTCGGTCATGCCGTTTTGCACCATGCCTTCGGAATGCACCAGCATCCCGTCCGCATCCTCGAGGCTGCCGGACGATCCGCCCTGGGCTAGCGGCGGCCGGTCCCGCAGCGTCGCATCCCAGGCCTCGGCGAAATAGGCCGCGACCTTGGCAGGATAGGGCCGCCCATCCACTGTGTAGCCACAGAGCGGCTTGCCCTGCGCAAACATGTAGCCGATCTCGACGGCGGTGCCTGGATCCATGTCGGCGGCACGGCGAAACGGGTCCAGGCAGAATAGCCCGGCGTCACAGCTATCCATCAGGCTGCGGTCCGCTGCGACAATGGCCATGATGGTCGCTTCGCCGGGTGGCAAGCCATGCAGATCGGCCTGCCCATCCAGCGGCGTGACCCCCTCCAGCCCCTCACTGCGGCAAATCGCCCGCAACCGTTCGAAGCGGCTCAACGCGTCCGGCCGGAACACGAGATCCCCCGCCAGATAGATCCGTTTAGGGGTTAATCGTTCATTCATCGTTTGCCCATACCATTAAGACATCCTTGCGGAGCCGCTACACAAAATGAGTAGGTGCTCCTCGAGGAGAGCTTTTCGACCCCAGGAAGCGGCCGATTGACTCTATTTGGAATGACTCATCCGACGCCTGACAGCCTGTTCCAGCAGGCACAGGCGCTGCATCGCGTCGACCGGCTCCTCGACGCCGAACGGCTGTACGAGGCGGCGCTGTCCGCGGACCCCGATGACGGGCCGACGCTGCACATGGCCGGCATGCTGGCGATCCAGCTTTCCCGAACCGCCATCGGCCTCGCGCGGCTGGAACGCGCTTTGGGCAACGGCTTCCGCACGGCCCGCTTGCTCGACCATTACGGCGTGATCAAACAGCGCCAGGGCGAGCTATCCGTCGCGATCGGCAGCTTCCACGAGGGCCTCACTCTCGAGCCAAACTCCGGCAGCCTGTGGTTCAACCTGGGTATCGCCGAACGGGCAGCCGGGCGGCTAGCGGCGGCCATCGCCGCATTCACCCGCGCCGCGCCCATTCTGGCGGAAGGATTTGCCTACCATTCGTTGGGCCTCGCACTGCAGGAGGCCGGGCGGCGGGACGAAGCGATGGCAGCCTACCGGCAAGCCCTGGCGCTCGACCCCAGCGACGCGAAATCCGCGCTCAACGCCGGCGTCATCGCGCAACAGGCGGGCGACCTGCCAGCCGCCATAGCGTCCTACGGGCAAGCGCTGGCCATCGATCCGGGGCTTCTGCCCGCCCGGATCAACCTGGCCTCGGCCTGGACGGAAACCGGCGAATGGCAGCGCGCCGCTGCCGCCCTCGAGGCAATCCTCCGCGACGCTCCCGAGTGCCTGGACGCCATGAACAATTTGGCATTGACGCTGCGGCAACTGGACGATTTGGACGGCGCGGAAAAATGGTTTCGCCGCGCCTTGGCACTGGACCCGTTCCATCCCGCTGCCTGCGACAACGCGACGAAGCTGCTGCTGGACCGCTCCAGTCCAGGCGCCGCAGCCGGTCTGCGCCAGTCCATTTGCGCCGCCCACCCGAACGATCCGCGCGCCTGGCTTGAACTCGCCCGCACCCTGTCCCGCACTGGCGATGCCGGTCAGGAGGAGCAGGCCCTGGTGCGGGCGACAACCCTGGATCCCAACTTGGCGGAGGCGCATTGCCGGCTTGGCGACTGCGCCCAGCGCCGGCGGCAATGGGCGCTGGCGGCACAGCACTACCACGGGGCAGCCAGATTGGCACCGGACCGGGCGGAGCCGCTGACTGGGCTCGCTTTGGCCGCACTCAAGGCCGGTGATGGACCCGCCGCACTGGCTGCCTGCGACGCGTTGCTGGCAAAGAACCGCTTCGACCAAGCGGCGATCGCCTACCGCATCCTGGCCCTGCGCCAATGCGGCGAGGCGGCCCAGGCGGAGTGGCTGAGCAATCCGGATATCCTGGTGACGACCATCGCCACGGCGATGCCGGCCGCCGCCTTGGCGTCCCTCGCGGCCGAGCTGAAGGCCATCCGGCACCGGGCGTTTGCGCCGGCTGGCCAGAGCGTCCGGGGCGGTACCCAGACCGAGAACGAATTGTTCGCCGAGCCGGAACCGGGGATCCAGGCCTTTCGCGCATTGCTGGATGAATGCGTTGCCGGCTATCTCGCTGGCCGCCCGTACGATGACGCGCATCCATTTTTTGCCGCACGGCCTGGTTCAGTCTCCTATCACAGCTGGTCGGTGGTGTTGCGGGAGGCGGGCCACCACGTCTCTCACATCCATCCCGGCGGCTGCGTCAGCGGCGTCTTCTATGTCGCCGCCCCGGCCTTCGAAGAGGGGGGCGAGGCAGGCTGTCTGGACATCGGCAATCCCGGATTCGACGTGCCGCTCCCAGCGCCACCGCGACGGCGCCTGGTCCGCCCGGTGCCAGGCCTGCTCGTACTCTTTCCCAGCTATCTTTGGCATGGCACCCGGCCGTTTACTGGGCCGGGCGAGCGTATCACCATCGCGTTCGACATCCGCCACGGGTTGCAGCCGCTTCCCGCCCATCGCTGGTGACGGCGCGGGTCAAACCCGCAACAGCGATCCGCTGGCCGCCACGGCCAGCAGCAATGCGGCCACGATCAGGAGGGCGGCGGACAGGCTGCTCGCATGGGCGATCAGCCCGATCGCTGCAGGCCCCGCCAAAATCCCGAAATAGCCGAGCGTGGTGACCGCTGGCACCGCCGCGTGCTCGGGCATGGCCGATTGGCGCCCCACGGCGCTGAACAAGACCGGCACGATATTGGAACTTCCGGCCCCTAGCAGCCCGTAACCCACGAGGCCGGCCGGCCAGCTTGGCACCAGGACCACGATGGCCAGGCCCGCCGCGGCACAGAGCCCGCCTGCAACGACCACCTGCCGGCGCCCGAGCCGCCGCACGATGGCATCCCCGGTCAGCCGCCCCGCCGTCATCGCGACCGAGAACGCGGCATAGCCCAACCCGGCATAAGCCGGCACCACCCCGCGCGCCGCGGTGAGAAACACCGCCCCCCAGTCGAGGACGGTGCCCTCTGCCAAGAACATGATGAAGCACAGCAGACCGAGGCCCCAAACGACGCCCCGCGGCACCGCGATGCTGGGGCCGGCGCCCGCGCCACCATAGGGCAATAAAGCCGGGGCAGCGCAGGCCAGGGCGGCGGCGACGCATGTCACCACGACCAACACGGCTGCCAAAGGGGACGCACCGACGCCGAGCAGGGCGCTAACGCCCGCGGCACCGACGATCCCGCCGAGGCTGAACAGGCCGTGGAACCCCGACATCATCGGCCGCCCGCTCGCACGCTCGACGGCCAGTGCCTGGATGTTCACGGTGCAATCCATTGCCCCGATCGCCGCGCCGAACAGCAGCAAGGCAGGTACCAGTAGCAGCAGACTGCCAGTGTCGGCGAGCACCGGAAGCACCAGGCATAGCAGCGCCACCGCCCAAACGATCACCCGCCGGCAGCCGAACCGCGCGGCCAACGCACCCGCGAGCGGCATGGTCACGATCGACCCCCCGCCGAGGCAGAGCAGCAGCCTTCCCAGCGCGCCATCATCCAGCCCGGCACGCTGCTGCACGAACGGCACCAAGGGTGCCCATGCGGCCATGCCGAGGCCGATGACGAAGAAAATGATGCGGGTGGATGTTTGCTCCCTCCGCCGGGTCCGTCCCACGTGTGTCATCCTCAAGGGGCTGCGCGCTAGACCCCAAACGTCCGCATCCTCGCCAAAGCCGGGACCTCATCCCACGCCAGCGTCACCGGGGTCCAGGGTCCGCACCCTTATCCTTCCCATGGCGCATCAAGGGTGCTTTGCTTCGCTGCGAGGGAGAGACCAAGACATGACCGGATCGACGCGGCGCGAATTGCTGGCAGCCACCGCCCTGTTCACCCTTGGCGGCACCGCCATGGCCCGCACGGTCACGAAGGCGCTGCCGTGGACGCCGAACGAGGCCTATCCCGCCACGCCAGCGACGCCGGGTCCGTTCCTGTTCCTCCGACCGGAGGAGGCGGAGGCCATCGACGCGATCGTCGACCGGCTGATCCCCGCCGACGAACTGGGCCTAGGCGGCAAGGATGCCGGGTGCACCGTCTTCATCGACCGCCAACTCGCGGGGCCGTATGGCAACCACGATACGCTCTATATGCAAGGGCCGTTCCCCGCCAACGCCCTGCCGAGCCAGGGCATCCAGTCGCCGCTGACGCCGCGGCAGCAATACCGCCAGGGGCTGGCCGCCCTCGCCAGCTATTGCAAGACCAATTTCGGCGGCAAGAGCTTCGCCCAACTGGATGCCGACGCGCAGGACAAGCTGCTCGCCGGACTGGAGAAGGGTGAGGTGACGCTGCCGGATTTCGACTCCCGCATGCTGTTCTCGGCGATCTACGGCAACACGATCGAGGGCTTCTTCGCCGACCCGATCTATGGCGGCAACCGCGACATGGTGGGGTGGAAATTGGTCGGCTTTCCCGGGGTTCGATACGACTACACCGATGTGATGCAGAAGCCGAACCAGGACTACACCATGCCGCCCGTCGGCCTGATGGGCCGGCCCGCGTGGGGGCAGCCAGTATGACGACCCGCCTGCCCCCCAAGGACGTCGTGATCATCGGGCTGGGCTGGACCGGCTCGATCCTGGCGTACGAATTGGCCAAGACCGGCCTGTCGGTGGTCGCCATCGAGCGGGGACCCTGGCGGGACACCGCCACCGATTTCAACATCGGCACCGCACCCGACGAGCTACGCTACGGCATCCGCAACGATCTGTTCCTGCGTCCGACGCAGGAAAGCATCACCATGCGCAACAACCCCTCGCAGACGGCCCTGCCGATCCGCAAATGGGGCAGCTTCCTGCCGGGCAATGGCGTCGGCGGCGCCGGCGTGCACTGGAATGGCCAGACTTGGCGGTTCCTGCCGGACGATTTCCGCATCCGCAGCCACATGACGGAACGCTACGGCGCGGGGTTTCTGCCGGCGGACAACATGATCCAGGATTGGCCGGTCAGCTATGACGAGCTGGAGCCGTATTACGACCGGTTCGAATACATAGCCGGCATTTCCGGGAAGGCCGGCAATTTGCAGGGGCAAATCCAGCCGGGCGGCAATCCGTTCGAGGGCGCGCGCAAGCGCGACTATCCCACGCCGCCGATGACGCAAGGCTATGCGCAGGAACTCTTCACCCGCGCTGCCACCGAGCGGGGCCTCCATCCCTTCCCGCGCCCCTCGGCCAACCTATCCGTCGCCTACACCAACCCCTATGGTTGCAGCATGGCGCCCTGCACCTATTGCGGGTTCTGCGAGCGGTTCGGCTGCGCCAACTACTCCAAAGCCAGCCCGCAAACCTGCGTGCTGCCGGTTCTGGTGCGGGAGCCGACCTTCGAGGCGCGCACCGACAGCGAGGTGACCAAGATCAACCTCACCCCAGACGGCAAGCACGCAACCGGTGTCACCTATGTGGACCTGCAGGGCCAGGAATGGGAGCAACCGGGAGAGCTGGTGCTGCTCTGCGCCTTTGGGCTGTTCAACGTACGCATGCTGCTGCTGTCCGGCATCGGCAAGCCGTACGACCCGGCGCATGGGGAAGGCACTGTCGGCCGCAACTACGCCTACCAGACCGGCTCCGGATCGACGGGGATCTTCCCGGATGCGAAGTTCAATCCGTTTGCCGCCGCCGGGTCGCTGGGCGTGGCGGCGGATGACTACAACAGCGACAATTTCGACCATGGACCACACGGCTTCGTCGGCGGTGCGTCGCTGACCTGTGCCTATACCAATGGCCGGCCGATCGCCAACCACCCGACCCCGCCGGGCACGCCAGCCTGGGGCAGCAAGTGGAAGAAGGCGGTGAGCGAGACGTATCAGCGCGTCGCCGGCGTCGGCGCCCAGGGCAGCGTCATGAGCTACCGCAACAACTATCTGGACCTGGACCCGACCTATAAGGACCCGCTCGGCCGGCCGCTCATGCGCATGACCTTCGACTACCAGGACAACGAGCGGAAGATGGCCAGCTTCATGGCGGACCGGTGCGACGAGATTACCAAAGCCATGGGCGCCAAGACGACGACGGTGAACCGGCTGAACGGACCATGGTCGGTGGTGCCGTATCAGACCACACATAACACGGGAGGCGCCATCATCGGCAGCGATCCGAAAACGTCGCCGCTGAACCGCTATCTGCAATCCTGGGACGTTCCGAACGTGTTCGTCATGGGTGCATCCGCCTTCCCGCAGAATGCCGGCTACAATCCCACTGGGACGGTGGGGGCGCTCACCTACTGGGCGCTAGACGCGATCCAGAATAAGTATCTGAAATCCCCTGGACCCCTCGTGCAGGCATGAGAGGGATGTGGCGCACCGCGCTGGTGGTTGCCGGGCTGCTGTTCGCCTCCGGCGTCCGGGCGGACCAGGACAACTACACGATTGTGATGCGTGGGCGGGCCTTGGCAGTGGCGGGTGACTGCGTCGTCTGCCACACCGCACCCGGTGGCGTGCCGTTCGCCGGCGGGCTGGGCCTGGAAACGCCGTTCGGCACCATCGTGACGCCGAATATCACGCCGGATGACGGGACCGGGCTGGGGCATTGGTCCGCTGCGGACTTTGCCCGTGCAATGCATTATGGCATTGGCGCAGACGGCAGCCATCTGTATCCGGCCTTCCCCTACCCCTACTACACGAAGCTGACCCCGGACGATACGGACGCCATCTACGCCTATCTGCGCACGCTGGCGCCGGTCGAACATGTGGTGAACCGGAATACGCTGCCGTTCCCGTTCAACATCCGTAGCGGGATGGTGGCGTGGAATGCCGTGTTCTTCACCCCCGGCAGCTTCGTCCCGGATCCGCAGAAATCCGACGAGTTCAACCGCGGTGCCTATCTGGTCCAGGGCGCCGGGCATTGCGGCGCCTGCCACACCCCGTTCAACGTGGCGGGTGCGAACAAGGCCAGCGAGTTTCTGGAGGCCAACCAGGTCGACCAATGGACGGCGCCCAACATCACCAATGACGGGCGGATCGGCCTCGGCAAATGGTCGGTGGACGACATCGTCACCTATCTCCACACCGGGCGGAATGCCACGACCATCGCAAGCGGGCCGATGGCGGAGGTGGTCGCCTATTCCACGTCGCAGATGCCCGAAGCGGATTTGCACGCCATTGCCGTCTACCTCAAGGAGCGGGGGGCGGCCGGTTCGCCCATCACCCCGGCACCTGTCAAGGCAGACGACCCAAGGATGCGCGTCGGCCAGGCGGTGTATATCGACACCTGTGCGGCCTGCCACACCCGCGCCGGCACCGGGGTCGCCAACATGTTCCCGCGCCTGGCGAACAACCCGATCGTCCAGCAGGACGACCCCACCAGCCTGATCCGCGTGATCCTGGCCGGGTCGCGCGGAGCGGTCACCGTGGCGGCGCCGACCGGCCCGGCGATGCCCTCCCTGGGCTACCGCCTCAACGATGACGAGGTTGCGGCAACCGTCACCTACATCCGCAATAGCTGGGGGAACGCTGCCAGCCCAGTGGATGCGAGTGATGTCCGCAAGTTGCGTGCGACGGTTGGGGTGCCGCGTTAGATAAGCGACAAGACGGACACACCGCCCGGCGCCCACCTCGGCGCAGGCGGTCACAGATCGTAACAGACGGTATTATTATAGATACATTAAAAGTCAATTTAGATATCGCTTGCCCTTGAAGCAGTTGCTAACAATCCCTTGATGCTCGCCCGGCGGGATTCGGGCGACATCACCGACTCTGGCGGTGTGGAGAGAGAAGGGGCGTTATTTGGCTATTGTCACGGCCTCAGGGGCCGCCATCCGCAACACGGTCGGAGGATGGGCAGCCCGCGCGCAACCCTGGGGTGCAGCCGGTAAATTCGGGATAGGATTGAACGCTGGTTCCGAGCCACGCCTTCTGCCCGCGATGCAGCAAGGCACCCATATTCCGAAAATCATCCATCAGACCTACCCGACGACGAGCCTCCCCGACGCCTTTCAGCAGAATCAAGCCAACCTCATGCGGAACAATCCCGATTGGGAGTATCGGCTCTACGACGACGCTGCAATCGAGCGCTTTATCCAAGAGGCCTATGGCTCAGCCATGCTGGATTACTATCAGCGGATCAACCCAAAATATGGGGCGGCGCGAGCGGATCTCTTTCGTTACTTGCTGATGTACCGGCAAGGCGGCGTTTATCTCGATATCAAGAGCACATTCACCCGACCAATAGGCGAGTTATTGCACCCCTTCGATCAATACTGGCTTGCCACTTGGCGGAACCAGCCAGGCGAGGTGCATGAAAAATATGGCATGTGGAAAGATCTCTGGCACTTGCCAGACGGCGAGTTTCAGCAATGGCACATCGTCACCGTCGCTGGCCACCCGTTTTTGCGGGCAGTCATCGATGCCGTCTTAACCAACATCGACCGCTACCACCCGTGTCTGCATGGCGTCGGCCGCGCGGGCGTTATTCGCGTCACGGGCCCCGTGGCCTATACCAAGGCGATCTATCCCCTGCTGGATCACCATAGCCATCGCTTGGTGCGGGGCGAGGACGCGCTTGGCCTTGCCTATAGCGTGTTGGGCAAGCTGGCACACACGAGCTATTTCAAGTCGCATTATCTTGAGCTGACCGAATCCGTCATCGAGCTCAACGGGGCAAAACGGGCATTGGCGAACCTCTATACAACTGGCCTCGATGCCAAAACCCGGATGCGGCGGACCGCAAAAGCGCTGCTGTCAGCGCCGTTAGCGGGCAAGCTCCATCATGAGTAGGGAGGCGCGCGCTCATGGCTCGGGAGCGAAGCGCAGCGGGGTGCAAGGTGAAGGGAATGGGACAGCAAGTACGTCGTGCCGAAGTCGGCACCCGTACTTTGTCCATGAAATCCAGTAGGGCGCGCGAGCACTCAGCGAGCGAGGGAGCGGGAAACGCTTAGGATGAGTGTCCTAAAGCAGGGCTACCGGCATATGGGTGATTGTCATAAAATCGTCATACCGTCCGGCTGCTTCCTGACAAGAATGCCGCCGCCAGAAGAAGGGATTGTTTATGCGGCGTTCCGCGCGGCTTACCTCGTTTGCAACGGCGGCGGCGATGCTCGCATCGCTCCCTGCCGGAGCTGCCCCGATGCTGACCGCCCAGCCGGACCCGACACCCGATGTCGCGCCCTTCGTCACCACGATTCCCGCCACCATGCCCGGCCGCGACGCCGTGATCGCGGCGTTGCGGCAGAAGGTGAAATACCTGTTCGTGGTGTTCAACGAGAACCACTCGTTCGACAACGAATATGGCACCTTTCCCGGGGCCAACGGGTTGTTTTCCGACGGCACGGCCCCGCGGGACCCCGGCCACACACCCGGTTTCGTGGAGCGTTATACGGCCGTGGACGGCAGCACGGTCGAGGTCAAGCCGGTCCGCATGGGACCGGAGCAGAACAGCACGATTGTAGATAGCGTCGATCACAGCCACACCGGCCTCGCCTCCAAGCTGCATGTGACGGGGATTGCGGCGGCGATGGACCGGTTCGCGCAGTCCGAATACACGCGCTACGCCAGCCGCGGCGGCCCCGCCAACATCGCCTTGGGCAAGCAATACGCTCAGGTGGTCAAGACCTATATCGATTGCGACACCATCCCCTTCATGTGGCGCTATGCCAGCCGGTTCACCCTGTTCGACAACATCTTCGCCACTGAGGACACGCCCTCCACCCCGAACGCGATTGCGATGATCGCCGGGCAGTCCGGCGAGACCCAATGGGTCAAGCACGGCAGTACTGGTGCGCAGGTGACGGCCAACGGGGTGAGCGACACGTTGCAGCCACCGCCGCTGGTTAACGACCCCCAGCCCTATTATGGCTCGCAATATAGCGGCGGCAGCACGGATGAGGCACCGAGAGGCGGCCCCGCGGAAAGCTACGCCAAGGGCAATATCGCCGAGAACCTGACCTTCGCTACTCTCCCGCTGACGCTGGGCGGCAGTCAAACGAAGGATTCGCTGGCACAAGATCGCGACCCCGCGAAGGATTTGGCGGATATTCAGCAGGACATCCCCTTCATCGCCTCGCGTGGCGGCAAGCCAATCACGTGGCGTTGGTACCAGGAAGGCTACGACCACGAGCCGACTGATACGGCGGCAGCAGCCAGCCACACTGGCTTCGTCAGCCACCACGACGGCCCGGAGTTTTTTGGCTACATGTCCAACAACCCGGCCTATCGCGAAAATCAGCGCGGCATGGGAGACTTCTTTGCCGACATGAAGCGCGGCGACGTGCCGGCGGGCGGCGGCGTCTTCTACATTCGCGGCGGCTTCACCAACGTCGATGGCATGACCCCACCGATCCAGAACCCGAACTACCCGAACCCGGCGGGCCTCACCCCAGCGGAAGTAGCCGCGATCAACAAGACCAAATCGGGCGACGACGACCATCCCGCCTATGCCGACCGCCAAATCAGCGAAACCATGGCGGCCAAGGTGATCAACGCGGTGGCCTCCCAGCCCGCGATCTGGAGCCAGAGCGTCATCCTGATCACCTATGACGAATCGGACGGGTTCTACGACCACGTGCCGCCCCGTATCCTGTCCTTTGGTCCGGACGGCCTGCCGATTGCGCGCGGCATCCGCATTCCGATGTTGCTGATCTCGCCGTATGCCCGGGCCCACACGGTGTCGCACGCAGAGGGCGACCACAACGCGGTGATCGAGACGGTCAACGCGATCTTCGACCTGCCGCCACTGGCAACGCTGCCCGACGAGGCGCAGGCGCTGTTGGCTGGTGAAGACCCGCAATTCAACGGCCCCGGCGGCTTCGTGCAGCACCATCTTGGCCCGAGGGACATCAACACGCCTGAGACCGACGATTTACTGTCCGCCTTCGACTTGGACCGGCTGACCGGCCGTGCCCCGCCGCTGCCGGCCTCGTTGGCACTCATCCCGGAGGCGGACCTGGCCAGCCTGCCGCATTATGCTGGCAAGGGATGCAGTGCGATCGGCGTCACCCCGGAGGATGTGCGCCAGAACGTGCGTGCGCCCTTCCCAGACCACTTCAACACCCTGCCCGTTACCCTGCCCGCCTACAATTAATGCGGGGCGTTGTCGCGGCTGCGGTCGTTGCCCTGGCCTTCGCCGCACCGGTCCATGCAGGCACGCTGGACCGGGTACGGCAAAACGGCGTCGTGCATTGCGGTGCTGCGGCCCGGGCCGGGGTCGCCGATGCCGGCGAGGCTGGGCGGATCGGCGGTCTGGCCGTCGATCTGTGCCGGGCGTTGACGATCGCGGTGTTGGGGCCATCGGGGCACACCGAGTTTCACATTTACGACTCCGCGCATGCTTACGACGCCGTGCGGGACGGCAGCGACGAGGTCGCTTTCCTGACCGCCGACGCCGTGTCGGAACAGGGGTTGGCCCCCGTGATCGTGCCCGGGCCACCCGTGTTCGTGAGCGAATTGACGGTCATGACCCAGCCGGGCCGGTCAGGCGCGCTGACCGGCGCCACGGTCTGCTTCATGGCTGGCAGCCCGGCGCACCAGGCGCTGGAAGCCTGGGTCACCCGGACAGGGACCCCGATCGCCCGCATCGGGTTCCAGGAACTCGGCGAGATGCACGACGCCTTCGATGCGGGGCGCTGCGATGCCATGGCCGACGAAGCCACGGAGTTGGCGGACTTCCGTGCGGACGAACCCGGGCGTGCTGGGGCGCAAATCCTGCCGGCGCTCGGCGTGGCGCCGGTTTTCGCAGCCACCAGCACCGCGGATGGCGCGTGGGCTGCGCTGGCCGGCTGGGCCATGGCAGCGGCCGTGCAGTCAGAGCCCGCGCCCAATCCGTGGCGCGGTGACCCGCCAGGCCTCACCATGGCCGGCCTGCGACCCGGATGGTTGCACGACATGGCCGCCGCCGTGGGCACCTACCCCGACATGATCAGCCGCAGCGTTGGACCGGGCTCCCGCCTGAAGTTGCCGCCCGGCCCAAACGCCCTTTGGCCAGATGGCGCCATGCTTGCGCCAGGTCCCCGCTAGCTACTGACCGAAACTGGATCGGTGGCCCTGTGATGACGGCTCGCGATGGGCAACATACCGGCCAGCAGGTCGTCTCGCCACACGGTGTGATGATCATCCCGCCGGCTGAGCCTCTTTGGCCAGTCCGACGCAATGCCGCAGCACGTCCGCCCCCGTGACGTTCCACGTGGTGATCCCGCCGACCATGATCACCTGCACCAGCCCTTCGGACAATTCCGGGAGGGTCAGCCCCAGGCGCATGGCGGCGGCAGCGTGGTTCTTGGCACCGCGAGTCTGGCCGGCCAGCGTGTCCAACAAGGCAAAGATCAGCTCCTTGGTCTTCAGCTCCAGCGCGCCACCGCCGGGCTGGTCACGCATCACATAGTCCCGGATCAGGCCGTACCCGGCGAAGGCACCCGGCGCGTGCTCGGCCAGCAGCGAGAAATTCTCCGGAACCCGTCCGAAGGTCGCCATGAAGCTGTCGAGCCCCTTCTGAACGGCTGCTTCGGTCACGTCGCTCATGGGGGATGGCGTCGTTGGCGGGACACTTGGTGGCATTGGCTCGACCTCTCTGCGGCTGGTTCCGAGCTTCGGACCGCCGCCGGGCCGGCGCAATACCCAGGTGGATGGACCGGACCATCACCCGGATGACGGCCGCGCCTTGCTGCGCTTTGGCGGTTTGCGGCTGAGCGCCCAGGCGGGGGACATCCTGACCCTTGCAGGGAAGACCGAGGGCGCAGGCGACGATGGCGTCCCAGGTCAGCGTCATCACACCTGGCCGCAGCCGCGCATCCGTCCGCCAGGGTGTCTCAAGGCATTTCCCCAATGACCAGGTTCGTTATATCCCCTTCGGGAGGCGTGATACACCGCCCGCCAGAGGAGTTTTGCCCGTGAAGCCGCCGCCGGACGCCATGATTTTCCCGTTCTCCACCCCGCCGGAGCCGCTGGAGCTGCGCGAGGTGGCGCCCGGGATCATCTGGGTGAGGCTGGCGCTGCCCTTCCGGCTCGATCACGTGAACATCTATTTGGTCGAGGACGGGCCCGGTTTTGCCGTCGTCGACACCGGCATCGCCAACAAGGCGACCGAGGCGGCGTGGCAGGCCCTGCTGGATGGAGTTCTGAAGGACCGTCCGGTGACGCGCGTGATCGCAACCCACTTCCACCCCGACCACGTCGGCATGGCAGGCTGGCTGTGCGAGCGGACCAAGGCCCCGCTGCTGATGAGCCAGACGGATTACCTCAGCGCCCTGAACATACGGCTGGACCCGGATGCGCTGAATGCCGAGCCGTATTTCAGCTTCTACACCAGTCAGGGCCTTGACGAGGTGGTGACGCGGAACTTGCTGACCAAAGGCCAGGATTACCTGCGCATGGTGCACAATATGCCGCGCACGTTCTTGCGCCTGGTCGCGGGGGATACGCTGCGGCTGGGTGCGCGGGAGTTTCAGGTGTTGTCCGGCGGCGGTCATGCGCCGGAGCAGATCATGCTGTATTGCCCCGCCGAGACACTATTTTTGGCCGCGGATCAGGTCTTGGCGCGGATTTCACCCAATATCAGCGTGCAGGCGATCGACCCGCTGGGCGATCCGCTCGGGTTGTATTTGCGCTCGTTGGGCGAATTGCGGGCGAGCATTCCGGCGGACGCATTGGTGCTGCCGGGTCACAACTTACCGTTCGTGGGCCTGCACGCGCGGGTCGACGAGTTGATGGCACATCACCAAACCCGCTGCGCGGCGATTGCGGAGGCCTGCTCCAAGGGTCCGCAGAGTGCGATGGAACTGATGCCGGTGGTGTTCCGCCGCCCGGTGGAAGACCCGCACCAGATGGGTTTCGCGTTTGGCGAGGTGTTGGCGCATGTCAACTATCTCCGTCGCCGGGGTGAGCTCCGGTTCGAGGCCAGCCGGTATCAGACGGTGGCGGGTTAGCCAGGGGGCAAGGTGGCCACCCGCCCGCCCCGTTGCGGGCGCGGAGTTCAGGAGGCAGCATCATGAGTGAACCGGGCAAGCGTTACACCGGAGGATGCCTGTGCGGGGCCGTCCGCTACGTCGCGGCGGGGGAGCCGAGCTATGCCGGCCATTGCTACTGCCGCGATTGCCGCAAGGCGTCCGGCTCGGGTTTCATTCCCTTCATGGGATTTTGCAGCACCGCCGTACACTTCACCGGGCAGACCCGGCAATTCACTTCGAAGGCGGCGAATGGCGGCGAAGCCGTGCGCAATTCATGTCCCATCTGCGCCAGCCTCGTATTCGGCGGCATCGTTGGGCGGGACACCTCCCATACGATCTACGCCGGCACGCTGGACGACCCGGCATCCTTCCAACCCAAGATTGCTATCTTCGCGAAGGACCGGCCCGAATGGGCGCTGATCCCCGCTGGCCTCACAGTCTTCGAGGCGATGCCGGGCTGATCCCGTAGCCATCGCCGATCGGAGGCAGGTACAGGAGAATGCACGGAAGGCTTCCTCCATGAGGCGGAGGCTACGCGGCTGGGCTGCTAGAGTTGCAGGGCCGGGTAAGCGTTTCGTGAGAGGATTATCGTCGCCGGAGCCCTAGGGCCGCAACGGCGTATGGCGCTGCGCTTATACGCCCTACTCCATGAGCCGGTCAGGGCGTCGGGAACAGCGCTTTGCCGTCCTGAGCCACCAGCCGCCCGCGCCGGAGGACCATACGGCCGGCGGGCCGCTGGGCGACCGCTTCGGCGACGGTTTCGGCGGGCACCAGCACCAGGTCCGCAAAGCAACCCGGCGTCAGCCCGTAATCCTGCAGGCCCACTGCCTTGGCGCCCCCGGTGGTACAGGTGTCGAGCGCCAAAGCGAGCTCATCGTCGCGGCGCAAATTGTTGCGCAGGCCCACCAGCATGGCCCGTTCCAGCATGTCGCCATTGCCGTACGGTCCCCAGGTATCGCGAATCCCGTCACTGCCGGCGCAGACGACCACGCCGGCCGCTTTCAAGCGCTTCACGGCCGGCACAGGGCGGGAGGCGGGCGCCGTCGTACAGATGGCGATGCCGGACTCGGCCAGGGCGGCGATGAGCGGTTCGGTCACCGCCGGGTCAGGCATGCCGAGGCAGAAGGCGTGGCTGACCATCACCCGGCCTGCCATACCCAGGGCGCGGCAGCGTTCGATGATGAGCTCCATCGAGAACGCCCCCATCTCGCCCGGCTCGTGCAGGTGGATGTCGACGCCGCGGCCGAACCGTTCGGCCAGGCCGAAGATGGCATCCAAATGGCCCTTGGGATCGCGGTCGATGGCGCAGGGGTCCAGCCCACCAACCGTCTCGGCGCCCAGCCGCAAGGCGTCCTCCATCAACGCGAGGGTGCCGGTGCGAATCAAGAGCCCGCTTTGCGGGAAGGCCACCAGGTCGATGCCGACGATGCCGGCCATTGCGGCGCGGGTTTGCATCACACCCTCGATCCCGGTGACGCCGCATTCGGTGTCGACGTCGACATGGGTGCGGATATGCGTCGCGCCATGAGTGACGGTCAGGCTCGCCTGACGGGCGGATTGGCGTTGCGGGTCGATCGGCAGGGTGCGGCGGACGGTCCGTTCGTTGGTGATCCTGTCGATGAGGCGGGGGCCCACCTCGTTGCGATACCAGGGCAGGCCGAGCAGCGATTTGTCCAAATGCGTGTGCGCCTCCACCAGGCCCGGCAAAGCAATCCGGCCGCCGCCATCCAGTTGCGGCGTGCCGGGCTCCCCGGGGCCGCCGAGCGCGGCGATGCGGCCGTCGCGGATCAGCATCGTCGTGGTTTCACCACCACGGGGGCGGATGTTGGTCAGCAGCAGGTCGGTCGGCATGGTGCGGGGCTCCAACGCTGCGCAACCATCGGTCGCACTCGCCGCCCTGTAAATATCGTCCAGGGGGATTCCCACCGCCGCTGGGATGACTAAAGAGTCTCCTAGAACAATCCGGACCTGCCATTTGCCGAGCCGCGTCTTCCGAACCCACCAGGCACAAACCGCTAGCATCGTTCAGGCCATCGCCGCTGGCCTGGCACATGACGTCACCGATATCCTTGCGGCAGTCACGCCGGGTGGTGGGAAATCCTTGCTGCCAGTGATTGCCGCAGCGCCGCTTTTGGCGGCCGGACGCATCGAGCGGGTTTGCTGGATCGTGCCGCGCGACAGTCTGCGCCAGCAGGCCGAAGAGGCATTTGCAGACCCAACCTGGCGGGAGGCGCTGGGGCATTCGATCACGGTGCGCGCAGCCGACAACGCACCGGACCCGAGCCGCGGCCTGCAGGGCTACATCACGACGTATCAGAGCATCGCGGCCGCCCCCGATCTGCATCTGGCGGAATGCCGCCGCAATCGCACGTTGCTGGTGGTGGACGAGGTGCATCACCTCCCCGCTTTGGCGGACATGGCACCTGACCCACTTGCCGACCCGGCGGTTGAGGTTGCGGCGGGCTGGAGCCGTGCGCTGCTGCCGCTGTTGGAAAGCGCCACGTTCCGGCTGATCCTGTCGGGCACGCTGCAACGTGCTGATGGCCGCAGCATCTTATGGCTGCCCTATCGCACTGGGCCGCGCGCGAAAACACGCGAGGTTGATCTGGCGGCACCCGGTTGGGCGATCGTGGGCTACTCACGCTCCCAGGCCTTAGCCGAAAATGCCGTGCTGCCGGTGATGTTCGGTGCGTTGGATGGTGAGGCAAGCTGGTTGGACGAAGCACGCAACCAGGCCGGCCCGCATCGCCTGTTCTCGCATTGGCCAACCGAGACGACCCGGCCGGCATTGTTCACCGCGCTGCGGACTGGGTTTGCCGAACACCTGTTGCGGCAATCGTTCGTGGCGATCCGCTCGCTGCGTGCCAAGCGCCGGACGCAACGCAGCCTGGCGGCTCATGAAGAGGTACGCGGGCTGGGCAAGTTACTGGTGGTCGCGCCCGACCAGCCGAGCGCGCGGCGCTATGCTGATCTGCTGCGTGGCTGGATGCCGGGGCCACAGAAGGCGACGGTGCAACTCGCAACGTCCGACGAACGCGACGCCCACGAGGCACTCGCGCGGTTTCGCCTCTTGGCAGAGCCAAGCGTGTTGGTGACGGTGGCGATGGCCTATGAAGGCATGGATGCGCCCGAGGTCGCCGTCGTGGCGGCGCTGACGCATATCCGGTCGCGTGCATGGCTGGAACAAATGGTGGCGCGGGCAACGCGGATCGACCCCAATGCCGGGCCGTATGCGGAGCAGCGCGCCTTGGTGTTTCATCCAGACGATCCGCTGTTTGCCCGGTTTCGCCATAGCATCGAGACAGAGCAGGGTACCGTTGCACGGCCTGTGAAGCCAAAGGTTCAGAGCCGCCTCCCCTTGTGGTTGTTGAACCAAATGGCGGCGGCGGAACAGGAAGAGCGTGGAATCGTTCCGCTTGAGAGCAATGCGTTGGGCCTACGCTACGGCCTGCTCAAGGCCGGCCCGGACTATGCAATGCACCGGCCGGAGAATGAGGCGCCGCAGACGGAAATGCTTGATCCTCCCTCGGTGCTGGAGCGCCGTTTGCGCCAGCGCATCGGTGAAATGGTCGCGCAACAGGCGGTCGAAGACGAAGGCGCTATTCGGGCGCCGCGCGGTGAAGGGCTCTATCACCGCTACAACGCCGTGTTGAAACGCCGCACCGGCGACAAGCCGCGCGCGCAGATGACGCTTGCGGAATTGGAGGTCGCGGTCAGTTGGCTGGAACGCAATCGGCTGGCCGATCACATGCATCTGCTGGAGGGTGATCCACGTTATAGCTGGAGCGTACGGCAGCGCCGCGACTGGACTCCCCCCATCGGGCGCAGCAGCGTTAAATCGCGTGCGGCACCGGTTAAACCTACGGGTCCGGCGTAGCGGTTAATGAATGGCCAGAAATGACCCTATTTCCGGCGCAGACTTTCCGCAAAGCTGGCAAGGCTGTTCCAAATTCACCACAGATGAAAGAGTCAAGAGAATTTGCTGTTTTGTTGCGAGATATTGACTATATGCGGCATACGATCACCAACGATCGTTTTTTGGAGTCGCACACGGTCATGGCCAAAGCTGATACAACACCACGCGCTCCGCGCGGAACGAAGCCCGTCGCACAAGCCTTCTTTGCGGCCCTCGACAGCATTCCGGAGGCGACGCGCTCTGCCGTTTCCAAGGCCGCGCTGGCGATGATCCGCGATGAGATGAAGGTGCAGAAGGAAAAGGTCAAGGCGACCGCTGTCAAGGTGAAGGCTGCAGCGGCCAAGGAAAAGGCCAACACGGTTACCGCCAAGCCGGCCGCGAAGAAAGGGACGAAGCCAGCCCCGAAGGCCAACGGGACCGCCCCCGTCAAGCGGCGCGGGCGTAAGGTGACGGAAGTTCCAGCCGCGGCCTAATTCGCTGGAGGCGCCGGGTCATACCACCCGGCGCCTCAGCCCACCTATGGTATTTTGCGGACCGTCGTCGCCAGCGTGTACTGGTCGGCCCGCGCCGACAGCGTCAAATCCTTCCGCACGCCCCACGAGGCCTTGACGAAGAACAGCGGCAGCACGTCTTGCTGTTCCATTGCACGCCGGACTGCGGCCTGGGTCAGCGCTTCACGTTCGGCATCGTCGAAGGTGCCATCCACTTTGGCCAGCATCGCATCCAGCGTCGGGTCCGAGACGAAGTTGCGGTTATTCGCCCCGAACCCATGCACCGGGTCGGTCGTGCGAACGATCGTGTTCATGCCTTCGCTCGCCAGCCCGCTGGTCGATCCGAACATGGCGATCGTCGCAGTGAAGTCCGAACGGCCATCCGGCCCGATGGTCGCGTAGCGGCGGAAATAGATTGCGGATGGCATGGCGTCGACCTGGGCATGGATGCCCACCGCGGTGAGCATTTGCCCGACGGCCTGGCAGGTGCGGGAATCGCCGGCAAACCGGTCATTGGTGCACGTCAAAGCGAGGTTGAAGCCCTTGGGATACCCGGCTTCGGCAAGCAAGCGTTTTGACGAGGCCGGGTCGTAGCTGGCTGGTTTCAAATCCGGTACGTTGCCGATGAGCCCAGGTGCTGCGATCTGCCCGGCCGCCGTCGCCCCGCCTTGCATGGCCCGCTCTGCAAGGCTGACGCGGTTCAGCGCGTGGTCCATCGCTTCCCGCACGCGATGATCCTGCAGCGGGTTGACGGGCAGTACCTTGCCATCGGCGTCGGTGGCATTCGGCGTGCGCGGACTATGGCTATCGAGATAGAAATAGTTGGTGAAGATGGAATCCGTCGTCACCAATCTCAGCTTGTCCGAAGCCCTGACACGGTCGTACAGCTCTGCCGGAAGGGTATCGGCGATATCGACGTCGCCAGACAGCAGCGCAGCCACCCGCGAGCCGTCATTGGGGATGAAGCGGAAGACGACGTGGTCCCATGGCTCCTTCCCACCCCAATAGGCCGGGTTGCGTTCCAGCACCACATCCTGACCCGGCGTCCAGCGGATCCATTTGTATGGCCCGGTGCCGATCGCAGCGCGGCCGCCATTCCAGTCTTCATTGGTGGCATTCGCCGCCGCCTTGGCCGAGACGATCGCGACGGAGACGAGATAGGCCGGCTGCAGCGGCGTCGGCTCGCTGGTGTGGATCATGAACGTCAACGGGCCAGTCGGCTCGACCGAGACGACGTTGCGGACGGCCGACGCGTATGTGCGGATGCCCGTGGCCGCCTTCGCGCGCATGATGGAAAAGGCCACGTCGGCCGGGGTGAGCGGTGATCCATCATGGAACGTCACGCCGGGGCGAAGCGTGAATTCCCAGGTCAAGGGATCGATGGCGCGCCACGATTGGGCCAAACCTGGCACCGGCCGCAATTGCGCGTCCTGAAACAGGAGCGGCTCGTACACGTGGATTTGCACGTTGCGGTTCGGTGTATAGCTCTGATGCGGATCGGCGTTGTCGACCACGCCCTTCATCGCAATCCGGAGGTCCTCGGCACGCGCCGGGAAGACCAAGGCAGCGAATACGAGCATTGCGCAGGCGAAGGCAGTCAGGGGATTTCGCAAGGGCCGGCACCTCCAGAATGTGAGCGGTAAAGGCAAGAAACATGCCTCGGGCATGGTTCTTGCTAACTCATCCGCAGTCTCGATGGGCCTTCAGGAGGGCTATGGATCGCCACAATCGCCGCCGGATGATGAGCCTGGGCGCCTTCGTTCACGAAACCGGGCAGCATGTCGCAGGCTGGCGCCACCCTGATGCCGATACGGGGGCGGGCACGGATTTCGCGCAAATGGTGAATGTCGCGCGCACCGCCGAGCGCGGCTTGTTCGACCTGTTCTTCCTGGCCGACAGTGCTGCCGTGAACCTGATCGGCAATCCGGAATCGGCAGGCCGGTTCAGCAAAGTGGTCAAATTCGAACCGATCACCGTGTTGTCGGCGCTGGCGGCGGTGACGACGCATATCGGCCTGGTCGGCACCGCCAGCAGCAGCTATAGCGATCCCTATTTACTGGCGCGCCAATTCGCTTCGCTGGACCAAATCAGCGGCGGCCGGGCGGGCTGGAACCTGGTGACCTCCAACAACGAGGCAGAGGCGCTCAACCACTCGCGGGACTCGCATCTGGCCCATGCCGACCGCTATGACCGTGCGGTCGAGTTCGCAGCAATCGTGCAGGGCCTGTGGGAAAGCTGGGACGCCGACGCCTTCGTGCGTGACAAGGCGAGCGGCGTGTTCTTCCATCCGGACAAGGTGCATCCGCTGAATCACAAGGGCATCCATTTCTCCGTGCGCGGTCCGCTCAACGTCGCCCGCTCCCCGCAGGGGCGCCCGGTGCTGGTGCAGGCCGGCGCCTCCGATACCGGGCGTGGTGTGGCAGCGCGTCTGGCGGAAGTGGTGTTCACGGCGCAGACCGTATTCGAGCAGGCGCAGGCGTTCTACGCCGACATCATGCAGCGTCTGCCCGCCCTCGGCCGCTCGCGCGAGGATGTTCGCGTGCTACCCGGAATTTATCCGGTGGTCGGCACCACGCAGAAAGAGGCGGAGGAGAAATTCGCCTATTTGCAATCGCTGATTGAGCCGTCCGTCGGTCTGGCAATCCTCGGCTCGACGATCGGGGTGGCGGATTTGGAACGCTATAAGCTGGACGGCCCGGTGCCGGACATGCCCATCACCAACGGTCCGCGCAGCCGGCAGGCGCTGTTGTTGGAGGCGGCGCGGCGTGACAATCTGACGCTGCGGCAACTTTGCGAACTCAACGCCGGGCCACGGGGACACTTGCTGGTTTGTGGCACAGCGGTGCAGATCGCAGATGTGATGCAGCTCTGGTTCGAGGAGGGTGCCGCCGATGGGTTCAACATGATGCCGGCCTGGCTGCCCGGCTCGCTCACCGATTTCGTCGACATGGTGGTACCGGAGTTGCAGAACCGCGGATTGTACCGCACGCGCTATGAGGGTGGGACGCTGCGTGAGCATCTTGGCCTTCCAGCTCGGCCGGCGCGTATCCCCTCCTGATGTCGACATGGCTGCTGCGCCGGATCATCCAGGCTTTGTTCGTCGTCCTGGCGATGACGGTCATCGTCTTCGTCGGCGTCAACGTCATCGGCAACCCGGTCGACATCCTCATCTCGCCCGAAGCCACCGCGGCAGAGCGCGCCCAGGCCATCGTCGCACTTGGTTTGGATAAACCGCTCTGGCAGCAATATCTCAGCTTTCTGACCGGGCTGCTGCACGGCGATCTCGGCCGCAGCTTCGTCTATAACGAACCGGCGATGCGGGTCATTTTGGAGCGTGTTCCGGCCACGATGGAACTCGCGGTGTCGGCCGTCCTCATCTCGATCTTCATCGGCATTCCGGCCGGGCTGTATGCCGGGCTGCGGCCGAACGCATGGGGTGCCCGCGTCATGATGGCGGGCAGCATCCTTGGCTTCAGCCTGCCGTCGTTCTGGATCGGCCTGATGCTGATCATGGTGTTTTCCGTGGAGCTGGGTTGGCTGCCGAGTACCGGGCGGGGCACCACCCGGGTGCTGTTCGGTATCCCATGGTCCTTTCTGACGCGGGATGGGCTCGCGCATCTGTTGCTGCCATCAATCAATTTGGCGCTGTTCAACCTCAGCCTCATCATCCGTTTGACCCGCGCCGGGGTGCGCGAGGCGATGCCCAGCGAATATGTCCGTTTTGCCAGGGCCAAGGGTTTGCGCCCGGCGCGCATCGTGGGGGTGCACGTGATGAAGAACATCATGATCCCCGTGGTGACGGTGCTCGGCTTGGAATTCGCCACCACCATCGCGTTTTCCGTGGTGACCGAGACCATCTTCGCCTGGCCCGGCATGGGCAAATTGATCATCGACAGCATCAACGTGCTCGACCGGCCCATCATCGTCGCGTATCTGATGCTGATCGTGTTGTTGTTCGTCGGCATCAACCTGGCGGTGGATTTGGCCTACGCCGTGCTCGACCCACGCGTGCGGTTGGAGCAGCAGGAATGAGCGGCAGCCAGGTTCGCGAAGAGAGCCCGTTCCGCCGGTTGGCTGGCGATTTCGTGCAATCGCGCATGGCGGCGGCGGGATTTGTCGTGATGTGCCTGATCCTGCTCTGCGCCGTGATCGCGCCGCATATTTCCCCGCAGAACCCGTATGACCTCGCCCAGATCGACATCATGGACAGCAGCCAGCCGCCGGGCTCGCAATCCGCGGATGGGCTTACGTTCTGGCTCGGGACGGATGACCAGGGGCGCGACATCCTCTCCGGCATCATCTATGGGCTGCGGATTTCGCTTCTCGTCGGCGCCGGGTCGGCCATCCTTGCGGGAATCGTCGGCTCCAGCCTGGGCTTAGTCGCCGCCTATGCGGGGGGGTGGCTGGAAAGCGCCATCATGCGGCTGGTGGATTTACAGCTCAGCTTTCCCAGCATGCTGGTGGCGCTGATGATCCTGGCCATTTTGGGCAAAGGCGTCGGCAATGTGATGCTGGCGCTGGTGCTGGTGGAATGGGCGTATTACGCGCGCACCGCCCGCGGATCGGCCTTGGCGGAACGGCGGCGCGAGTATATCGAAGCCGCGGAATGCCTCGCTTTGTCGCGCACCCGGGTGGTGTTCCGCCACTTGTTGCCCAATTGCTTGCCGCCGCTGGTCGTGGTCGCCACGTTCCAAATGGCCCGCGCCATTGCCCTGGAGGCGACGTTGAGCTTCCTGGGGCTCGGCGTACCGGTGACCGAGCCGTCGCTCGGGTTGCTGATCGCCAATGGGTATCAGTACATGCTGTCCGGGAAATACTGGATCAGCTTCTTCCCCGGCATCGCATTGTTGCTGACGATCGTCGCCATCAACCTGGTGGGCGACCAGTTGCGCGACATCTTAAATCCGAAGCTGCGGCGGTGACCGCGGCTCTCGACGTCCGCGGCCTGTCGACGCATTTCACGTCCCGTGCCGGGGTGGTGCGCGCGGTGGATGACGTGTCGTTCACGGTGGAGCGCGGCCAGGTGATGGGCCTGGTGGGTGAAAGTGGCTCCGGCAAATCGGTCACTGGGTTTTCCCTGCTGGGGCTGGTCGATCCACCAGGCCGGGTGGTGGCCGGCCAGATCATGCTCGAGGGCCGCGATATCGCCAATTTACCCGACGACCAGATGCGCAAGCTTCGCGGGCGGCACATTGCCATGGTGTTCCAGGACCCGATGATGACACTGAACCCGGTGCTGCGCATCGACACGCAGATGATCGAGGCGGTGCAGGCGCATGAGAGCGTATCGCGCAAGGTGGCCCGGGCCCGGGCGCGCGACGCGTTGGGGCTGGTTGGCATTCCCAGCCCGGATGAACGCCTGAGCGCCTACCCGCATCAATTCAGCGGCGGCATGCGGCAGCGGGTGGCGATCGCCATCGCCCTGTTGCACCAGCCGGCCCTGGTCGTCGCCGACGAACCGACCACGGCGCTGGATGTCACCATCCAGGCGCAAATCCTGGCCGAGATGCAAGCGCTGTGCGCGCGTTTCGGCACGGCGCTGGTGTGGATCACGCATGATCTCTCGGTGATCGCCGGGCTCGCGGACCATATCGCAGTCATGTATGCCGGGCGCATCGTGGAGAAGGGCACGGTCGACCAGGTGCTCGACCACCCAAAACATCCCTATACGCAGGGGTTGATCAACTCCGTCCCGAGCCGCACCCCGCGTGGCGAGCGGCTGCGCGGCATTCCCGGCATGACGCCGAACGTGCTGAACCTGCCGGTTGGGTGCGCCTTCCGCACGCGGTGTTCGCACGCGGACGCGCAATGTGAACTCGATCCGCCGGAATTCCCCTCCGCCGGCGGGCATGCGCATCGCTGCTTTCATCCCCTGACCGAGGTTGCTGCGTGACCCCGCCGATCATCGAGCTGCGCGGCGTCAGCAAACGATTCGAGGTGAAGCAGGACGCGACCGCCCGCATGCTGCGCCGGATGCGCGGCAAGACCTTCCGCCCCGCGGTCGTAAGGGCGGTGGATGCGGTGAGCCTTTCCATCGCGAAAGGGGAGGTGGTCGGCCTGGTAGGGGAGAGCGGCTGCGGCAAGAGCACGCTTGGGCGCATGGTGGCCGGCATCGTTGCACCGTCCACCGGAGAGGTGCTGTTCAACGGCCAGGATCGCAGCGCGCTGAGCGGAGCGGCCGCGAAATCCGCCCGGCTGCGGGTGCAGATGATCTTCCAGGACCCGTATGCCAGCCTCAACCCGAGGCTACGGGTGAGCGAGATCGTGGGAGAGGCGCCCCGGGTACATGGGCTCGCCAAGGGCGGGCTGGACGAGTATTTGGACGCGCAATTGCGCCGCGCCGGGATCGACCCGGCCTATAAGCGGCGCTATCCGCACCAATTCAGCGGCGGACAGCGCCAGCGCATCGGGATTGCCCGGGCCTTGGCGGTGCAGCCGGATTTGCTCGTTTGCGACGAGGCGGTGGCGGCGCTGGACGTGTCCATCCAGGCGCAAATCCTCAACCTGTTTATGGATCTCCGCCGGGATCTGGCGCTGACCTATCTGTTCATCAGCCACGATCTGGGGGTGGTGGAGCATCTCAGCGACCGCGTCGCCATCATGTACCTTGGCCGTATCGTCGAGCAGGCGCCGACGGCGGAGGTGTATGGCCATCCCAACCACCCCTATACCATCGCGCTCCTGGCCGAGGTTCCGCGGCTCGATGCAAGGGCGCGGCGCTTCACCGCGATCAAAGGGGAAATCCCCAGCCCGTTAGCCCCACCACCGGGATGCCATTTCCACCCACGCTGCCCGCATGCCTTCGGCCGCTGCAGTGTGGAGGTGCCCGCGTTGAAGGAAGTGGCACCCGGCCATCTCAGCGCGTGCCACCTGAACGATACGGATCAGCGCATGGTGACGGAGTCCGCGAGCGTCAGATCGTCCGACCGCGCCTGATACTGCAGACCGGGGCGGGTCGCCCACGCGTTCTTGTAGTGGAACAGCGTGATGCAGCCGAGTTCATCCACCGCGATGGTCATGGCCTGCCGCAACAGAGCCGCGCGCTTGTCCGGATCAATCGTCGCCAGGGCCTCGTCGGTGAGCTCATCCAATTTGGCGTTGCCGTAGCCGTTGACGTTGGACACGCCGCGATCCGTCCCGTTCTGGGTGCCGAGCACGTTGACCAGCGCGTAGCCCGCCTCCGCCGTGCCATTGCTCCAACTCCACTCCCCCATCGCGAAGCCGTGCTTCACCCCACGCGGGCCGTAGACGGCGCCGGGTTGCAGCTCCAACTGCGTTTGCACGCCGATCCGGGTCCACATGCCAGCAACTGCCTGCGCGACCGCCGGGCCGTTGGGGTAGCGGTCGGTCGGGGCGTGGAAGACCAGGTGAAACCCGTCAGGGTATCCGGCCTCTGCGAGAAGACGGCGTGCGGCGGCGGGATCGTTGGTGGGCACCGGGTGGTCCGGCAGGGAACCCGGCAGCCCCGGGGGCAGCCACTGGCTCGTCGCCGTTGCGGCACCCTCCATCACCCGTGTGACCAACGCATTCCGGTCGATGGCCAGCGACAGCGCCTGGCGAACCCGAAGATCCCGGAGCGGATTGGCCGGTAACGGCTTGCCATCATTGCCGGTGATATCGGGATCGCTGCCCTCGCGGGTGAAATCCGGGGCCAAATAGAGCACCCGCAGCCCTGGCGCCTCCCATACCGCAACCCGCTTGTCCGCCCGCAGGGAAGGCAGGTCGGCGACGGAAATGGCGTCGATCACGTCGACATCGCCAGCCAGCAGGGCGGCGGTGCGGGCGGCGGGGTTGCCGATCAGGCGGATGGTGACACGGGCCCAGATTGGCCGCTTGCCCCACCAAGAATCGTTGCGTACGAGAATGACCCGGTCGCCGCGAACGAATTGTTCCAGCCGGTAGGGGCCGGTGCCGATCACGGCGCGGCCGGAATCGTAGGCGTCCGTCCCAGCGCCCTCGCCCACATGGCGCGAGACGATGGAGACGATGGCGACGTCACCCGGCAAGTTGGGCGCCGGCCTGGCCGTGTGCAGCCGCAGGGTGAGCGGGTCCACCACCTCGACCTGCGTGACCGCCCGCAGCATGCCCGCGAAGTTGCTGGGGCTGTTCGGAACGGACGGTGCCCGGGCGAAGCTGAATACCACGTCGTCAGCCGTGAACGTCACGCCATCCTGCCAGAGCACGCCTGGGCGCAGGTGGAATTCCCAGATGGTGTCGGCCACGGCCATCCAGCTCACGGCCAGGTCTGGTTGCAGGCTGCCGTCGGGGCCGCGCTGCGTCAGCCGGCCGAAGATGTGGTCGGCCAGGTTGTTGTTGGCGGAGACATTGTAGAATTGCGGATCGGCCGAAGTCGGGAAGGCCGAGGCGCCTATCCGCAGCTCCTGCGCCGAGGCGGGTAAGGCGAACAGGAGGAAGGCGAGAAGCAAGCGGCGCATCGGGGGAAACTCCTGGCGGAAGGCGGTGGCCCGTTTCATGCTAATCACGGGCCGGAGAAGTGACCATGACCAAGGTGCCGAAGACGAAACGATCCTTTCGCCGCGGGATGATCCGCTGGTCGCTTGCCCTCCTGCTGCTATGCCCGGGCCTCGCGCGGCCCGCGCAGGCGCAGGATCTTCGCATCGGCGTGCAGGCGCCATTCTTGCTCGATCCGCAGTATCTCATGCTCGGCCCGAACATGGCGGCGGTACGGCAAATCTTCGACAGCTTCGTCGGGCGCGATGCCGACGCGCGATGGACCCCGTCCCTCGCCGAAAGCTGGCGCCAGGTCGATCCGCTGAGCTGGGAGTTCAAGCTGCGGCATGGCGTTAGTTTTCAAGACGGGTCGCCGTTCACCGCCGCGGACGTGGTCGCCACCTTCGCAAGGGTACCGTCCATCCCCAATAACCCGGCCCCGTACACGCCCAATCTGCGGACCGTGGTGAGCACGGAAATCGTCGATCCGTTCACGCTGCGCATCCACACCGACCGGCCGAACCCGACTTTGCCGGGGCAGTTCACCAACATCTTCATCCTGCCGGCCCACCTTGCGAAGGAACCGGCGGAGGCCTCGTCGATGCGCACCGCGGTCGGTACTGGACCGTATAAGGTGGTGAGCTTTCGCTACGGCGACGGCATGACATTGGAGCGCAACGACACTTACTGGGGGCCGAAGCCGGCCTACGCGCATGTCCAAATCCGGGTCATCTCCAACGACGCCGCGCGGGAGGCAGCGTTGCTGGCGGGCGATATCGACTTGATGGAGAACGTGCCGCCGGATGACGTGGCGCGATTGAAGGCGAATCCTGCACTGCAGGTGTTCGGCCGCGCATCCGACCGGATCGTGTTCCTGGAACCGAATACGGGTGCCAACACGCTACCGCTGCTGCAGGACAAGGATGGCAAGCAATTGCCGACCAACCCCTTGCGTGATCTGCGGGTTCGGCAGGCCATTTCGGCCACGATCGACCGGCCGGCCCTGGTGGACCGCGTCCTGTCCGGGGAGGGCGTCCCAAGCATGCAGATTGTGCCGGAAGGCTTCGGGGGCTGGATTCCCAACCTGGCGGTGCCGAAGGGGGATCCGGCGGCCGCCCATAAGCTGCTGGCCGAGGCGGGATATCCGGCCGGCTTTCACATGTCGCTCTCCTGCACCAACGACCGCTACGTCTATGACGGCCGGATTTGTCAGACCATCGCGCAGATGATGACGCGGGGCGGGATCGCCACCGCGGTGGAACTCAACCCCGGCAGCGTCTTCATGAGCCGCACTTTGGCAAGTCATAATGAGGCGCCGATGCTGCTCTACGCCATCTCACTCTCGTCCCTTCGCGACGCGGCCTATATTTTGGGACTGATCGCGCACTCGCGGGATGACACAGGCGGCTTTGGCGATGGCAACCGCGGCAGCTTTTCCGACCCGGCGCTCGACAAGATCATCGAGGCAGCGATCGTCCGCTCCGACCCTGGCCGCGAGGCGGCCCTGCAGGAGGCGGACCGGGAGACGGTTGCGCGGCTGGGCATGATCCCGCTCTATGCCGAATTTACGATCGCCGCCGCCCGCGCCGGCATTACCTACACGCCCCGGATGGACCAGCAAATGGTCGCCCAAGGGGCCAGCCCGAAGGACAAGCCATGAGCTACCGCCCCACACTGTACGGCACACGGCACGGCGTTTCGGCCGGGCATTATTTGGCAACAGCGGCCGGGTTCGCGATTCTGGAGGCAGGCGGCAACGCAATCGATGCCGGGTGCGCAGCTGGCATCGCGCTGGGGGTGCTGCTGCCCGATTTGGTGAACGTGGCGGGCGTGGCGCCCATCATGATCCGCCTCGCGGATGGGAGTTTGGAGACGATTGCCGGCCTGGGGCATTGGCCGAAGCGGCTGCCGCCGGATTTGTTCAAGGCGAGCGGGGTCATTCCGGATGGCGTGCTGCGGACCGTGATCCCTGCCGCGCCGGACGCCTGGATCACCGCGCTGGAACGGCACGGCACGATGCGCTTCGCCGACATCGCTGCCGCCGCGATCAAATGTGCCGGCGAGGGGTTTGCGGTCAACACGCTGCTGAACCAGACCATCACCACCCAGCGCGACCTGTATGCGCGATACCCGAGCAATGCGGCCATCTTCCTGCCTGGCGGGAGGGTGCCGCGGGTGGGCGAGCGTTTCGTGCAGTCGGATTTGGCCCGCACGCTCACCTATATGGCGGACCAGGACCGCGCTGCCCCGGACCGTGCCAGCGGGCTGCGCGCGGCGCATGATGCATTCTATCGCGGCGACATCGCGCGGCAGATCGTGGCGTTCCATGAGGCGGAGGGCGGCTACCTTCGCATGGACGATCTGGCGGAGTACCGGTCCCGCATCGAGCCGGCCGTGGTACGGAGCTGGCGCGGCCACCAGGTGGCGGTGTGCGGCCCGTGGTGCCAGGGGCCGGCTTTGCTGGAGGCGCTGCTGCTGCTGGAGCAGGCCGGGTTAGACGGGCTGGCGCATAATTCGGCCGTGTATCTGCACCGGCTGACCGAATGCGTGAACCTGGCAATGGCGGACCGCGAGCGCTTCTTTGGCGACCCGGCCTTCGTGGACGTGCCAATCGACTACCTCTTGGCACCGGACACGATCGCCCGTCGCGCGACGCTGGTGCGGGAGGGTGCGGCCTTTGGCGAAATGCCACCAGCCCAGGATGGCCCCATGCGCCAACCCCGCGCGAGCCTGGCCGGGATGCCGAAGGTGGAGGCGGACACGAGCTATGTCTGCGCGGTGGACCGTTGGGGGAACGCCTTCAGCGCCACGCCCTCGGACGGCTCGTGGAATTCGCCTGTCATCCCGGGCCTGGGGATCATCCCGTCCAACCGGGGCTCGCAGAGCCGGCCAGACCCGGACCACCCGGCGGGCGTTGGCCCTGGCAAGCGCCCGCGCTTGACCCCCAACCCGGCCATGGCGATCCTGGCCGACGGCGGCGTGATGCCGTTCGGCACACCCGGCGGGGATGTACAGATCCAGGCCATGCTGCAGGTGCTGCTGAACGTACTGCATTTCGGGATGGAGGTGCAGGACGCAATCGAGGCCCCGCGGGTGGCGAGTTACTCCTTCCCCTCGTCTTTCGCACCGTTCGAGTATTTCCCCGGGCGGCTGGCCGTGGAGTCGCGCATTCCTGCAGATGTGCGCGAGGAACTGAGCCGTTGGGGTCATACAGTAAAGGAATGGCCCGACGTGACGTGGCTGGCCGGCTGTGTAGAGGTGATCCGCACTGACCCAAAAGCCGGGTTGCTGGCTGCCGGAGCGGATTTGCGACGCCCAGCCTATGCGATGGTGAGCTAAATAAACGCATCAACAGTCGTAGCGCGGATCAGCGAAGAGGCTGGGCAAGAAATCGGCGCTTCTGTACGGTCGCAGAGTAAAAATCTCCCCACCTCGTCATCGTAAGCCGCCTCTTCGGCGGCGTGGCGACCCAGCGCCACCGAACTGAACGTGCGTGCGCGCCCGCCTGGGTTGCCGCGGCGCAAGGGCGCCTCGCAATGACAAGACATACGGCGCTGTAGAATGTCCATCTACCCACCGTCAGGCGAGCATGATTTTCGCAACCCATCGTCCGCGCGTGCCAAGGAGGGAACTGCCAATGCCAGGACGGTCAGGCAGGCCAAGATGCGGCGCATCGCTTCTTCCCCGCAGCCCGCTTACTTCAACATGACCACACCTTGCGCCACGTCCGGCCGCGTTGGGATGATGCGGCTATCGACATACCAGGTGGCGATCTGGTCCATCTGCTTCAGATCGGCCGGGGTGACACCCGTCGTCGGCACGGCGTTGTTCGCCCCGATCGCTGCGCCATAGCTGACCGGAATCGACATCGCCTCCGCCCAGATGCGCCCCGCCTCGTCCTTGTGGTCGAGCGACCAGGCGTTGTCGGCCTTCGCCGTGTCGAACAGCACCTGCAGCAGGTCCGCATGCGCCTTGGCAAAGCTGTTGCTGGCCATGAGCGTCACCGCGTTGTCGGACCCGATCTGTGCGCCATTTGCCAGCATCCGCGCGCCGTAGCTGCTCAGCGCGATGGAGATGAACGGATCCCAGGTTGCCCAGGCGTCGACATGGCCCTGGTCGAACGCGGCGCCTGAATCCGACGGGCTGAGATACACCCGCTTGACCGTGGCGGCGTCCACCCCGTTTCGCGCCAAGCCCTGCATCAGCAAGTATTCCCCGGTGCCGCCGCGATTGACCGCGACGGTATGCCCCTTCAAATCGGCTAGCGTCTTGATCGGCGAATCCTGTTTGACGAGGATCCCCTCCGACGCTGCCGACATTTTTTGGTAGGCGAACACCACGAAGGGCACGCCCGCCGCCAGGCCAGTGATGGATGCGGTGGAGCTGCCGGCCGTGACGTCGACCGACCCGGCGTTCAGCGCCTCCAGCGCGGGCGCCGCGGCGGCGAATGGGCCGGCCCACTGCACGGTGGCACCATGCGCCGCGAGCGCCTTCTCGATCGTGCCGCGGGCCCGGCCCAGCGTGATGTCGTTTGGGCCGCGCAACCAGCCGATGCGGACCGTCGTGGTCTCCGCCTGTGCGGCGAAGGGGACAGCGGCGGCGGCGAGCTGGAGCAGGGTGCGGCGGTTCATGTCGGACTCTCCGGAAAAGGTCAGGCGCGGATGACGGGACGCCAATGCAAGGCCCGCGCCTCAATCGCGCGAACCGCGGCGTCGGTGACTAGGCCCAGCACTGCGTAGACCAGCAGGCACAGCACGATGACGTCAGTTTGCAGGAAGTCACGCGCGTTGGTGATCAGCGCACCCAACCCGGAATCGGCGTTGATCTGCTCGGCGACGACCAGGCTGAGCCAGGCGACCGACAGGCCGTAGCGAACCCCGACCAACAGCGACGGCAGCGCGCCGGGTAGGATGATGTTGCGCACCCGCGCGTAGGGGCCCAGCCCCAGCGCCCGCCCGGCCTCGATCAGCCGATGGTCCACGCCGCGGATGCCGCCATGCAACGTCAGGTAGATCGGCATCACGGCGCCGACCGAGACCAGGATGATCTTCGGCAGCTCGCCGATGCCGAACCAAAGGATGAACAGCGGCAGCAGCCCCAGGAACGGCATCGCCTTGAACATCTGCAGCGGCGGATCGACGATCGTCTCGCCCAGCGTGGACAACCCCGTGAGCAGCGCCAGCGCCACGCCGAGGGCCAGCGCGATGGTGAATCCCACCGCGACCCGCGCCGAAGACACCAGCAATGCGGCGCCCAGTTCCCCGGTCGCGACCAGATGGCAGCCCGCCGCCAAAATTCGTAGGGGCGAGGCCAAGGTGCGTGGACCGATCAGCCCAGTGGCACTCGCCACCTGCCACAGCACCAGCAAAGCCACCGGGGATGCAATGCGGCCCAATCCGGCCCAGCGATGCCTGCGGTTCCACCGGCGGGACACGGCGGCGCCAGGCTCAGCCCGCACGGGCATCGCGGCTTCTGCGGTAAGGCCGCTCACCCGGACCCGGTCCCGCCAGCGGGCGCGGCGGAGAGGTCGCGGTCAAAAAGGGTGGACCAGGTGAACTGCTTGGCCACCCGGACCTCGCGTTCGACCGGCAGATGCGGCAGCACCAGCTCGCCGAAGCGATACGCCTCCTCCAACAACGGCATGCCGGAGAGGATGAACGTGTCGATGCCGACCTTCTGGTAGGCGTCCAGCGTGCGCCGCACGGTGTCTGGCGAGCCGACGATGGCGGTGCCGGGCCCCGGCCGCACCAGGCCGATCCCTGACCATAGATTGGGCGCTATCTCCAGGGTTCGTAGATCGGCCGCCTTCACGCCGCCATGCATGGCCGACATCCGGCGCTGGCCCTCCGAGTCGGTCCCACCCACGAAGCGCTTGTTGGCGTTGATGGCGCCCTCGTCCATCCGGTCATACAGCCACTGCGCCGCATCCCACGCCTCCGCGTCGGTTTCGCGCACGATGACGTAGAGGCGGATGCCGTAGGTGAGTGTGCGGCCCAGCGCAGCGGCGCGGCGGCGCACGGTGTCGACCTTGGCGGCCATCTGCTCGGGCGTCTCACCCCAGGACAAATAGACGTCGACGTGCTTGGCCGCGACCTCCATCGCCGGGGCGGAGCTGCCACCGAACCAGAGCGGCGGCGCCAGGGTTTCGCCCGCTGGCATCGCGAGCTTGGCACCCGTGACCGTGACGTATTTGCCGGCATGGGTGACGCTCTCGCCCGCCATAAGACGGTGCCAGATGGACAGATATTCGTCCGCCATCACGTAGCGTTCGTCGTGCGGCAGGTCCATGCCGTAGGCGCCGAGCATCTTGGCATCGCCGGACACCACGTTGATCATCACCCGGCCGCGGGAGAAATCCTGCAGCGTCGCCGCCATCTTCGCCAGCAACGTGACCGGCACCAGGCCGGGATGGATGGCAATGAGGAATTTCAGGCGCTCGGTATAGGGCAGCAGCGCCCCGGCCAGCACCCAGACGTCGTGCGCCCCCGTGGCGAACAGGGCGCCGGTGTAGCCGAGTTGGTCATAGGCCTGCGCGAGTTGGCGGAAATAGCCATAATCCACCTGGCGCGACCCTTTCGGGTTCCAGGGATAGGCCCCGTCCGGCGCGCACATGTACCAAAGAACGTTCATGCCATCTCCAACGCCGAGCCGAGCACGCCGTGGCGCCGCAAGGTGTCGGCCTCCTGCGCCTGTTCGGCAAGGATGTCGGGGGAAGCGGGCAGGATCGTCCAGTCCCTGGCAGCGACGGCGGCGTGCCAGGCCTTCAGATCGGCGTCGCTGGCACGGGCGTCGGCCAGAAGGCGAGCGGCTTGGTCCGGGTTGGCTGCGACGGCGGCGCCGAACCGCACCAAATCTGCCGTTGCCTGCGCCAGTGCCGCCTCGTTCAAGCCGCGCTCGTCCAGTGTCCAGAAGATCGAGCGGTTGGGGATCAGGCCTTCATTGGCCGCCAGCACGCGGATCGTCCCTGCCTGCAGGGCACTGCCCAGCAGTGGCGCCATCGCGACCCAAGCATCCACCTCGCCGGCCGCCAAGGCACGTTGCGAGGCGGCGGGCGACAATTCGACCCGCTGCACATCCGGCAGGCACAATCCCGCTTGTTCCAGCACACGGGCCAGGAGGTAGGTGTGGAACGATCCGTCCAGCAGCGCGACACGGCGGCCCTTGAGCTGGGCGATCTGCGCAATCGCCGAGCCAGACGCCACGACCACGGACCCGTTGGCCGGCCGCATCGCCGAGGCGGCCAGCACGCGAACGCCAAGCCCGGCTGCCTGCGCCAGGATCGGCGGTGTCGAGCCGGTGCCGCATAGGTCGATCGTGTCAGCAGTGAGCAGCGCGACGCTGTCCCGTCCCTCGGCATAGGGGACGAAGCTGTAGCCCGCCCCCAGGCCGCCACGCCAGCGGGAGGCGAGCAGCAGGTGCAGGTTGTTCGGATGGACCCCGATGCGCACGGACGCTTTACCCCCACTCCATCTCAATATATAAATTTGTATAACGAGCGTCGGATAGGGTCAACGGGGAACGTCGATGTCACAGCCCATTTGCCGCGAGATCGGCGAGGCGAGCGAATTGCTCGGCTTTCTCGCCAACCCCGACCGGCTGGCCATCCTGTGCCTGCTGCTGGAGGGGGAGCGGACGGTGATGCAGTTGGAAGTTGCGCTCAGCCTGCGTCAACCGAGCCTGTCGCAGCAGATCGGCACGCTGCGCCGGGCCAAGCTGATCGAGGGGCGGCGCGTGGCACGCCAGGTGGTTTACCGGCTGTACGATGGCCGGGTTGGCGTGGTGATTCGTGCGCTACGGGGCATATATGCGGAGTTGGTCCCGGCGTCTGCGCTGGCAGTAACCGGGGCAGATCGGGCCGCCATGGCGCAGGCTGTCATTGCGGCCCGGTTGGCGGAACGGGAATGGATGTAGGCGCAGGGGTATGGAGCTTGTTTTTGAATGATGCCGTAACAAGCGCGTTGGAATGTCTCTCTTTGTGGGGAGCAGACTTGCGGCTCACCTTTCAGGCGCAAGCTTCAGATGTCGAATTGGGTGGATTGCACGGCTCACGACCTTCCACTCATGCCCGCTCTCAACTGCGGTTCACCGGGCGTCTGTTCCGCCCCTATCTCTTTTTCCTTCGGAGGTTTCAAGGCCGGACGCCAAGCCATAACTCGCCGCGGATGATGCGCCGCAATTCATTCCGAATGGTTGTCGCCGAACCGCAAAGGTCTACGGTTGCGAATGCTATTGAATGATCCTGAACGACGGCATGCTCGTAAAGCTTTGAGCCGACCATTGGATGCAAAAATAGACCTGACGAGGTGTTCCATCGTTGATCGCCGCCCTCCTGCGATCGAAGGTACGC
Organism: Acetobacteraceae bacterium; assembly: GCA_965199005.1. GTDB lineage: Bacteria > Pseudomonadota > Alphaproteobacteria > Acetobacterales > Acetobacteraceae > LMUY01. The sequence goes on from CBDAQK010000001.1 coordinate 479,080, forward strand.
TTACATTTGGTAGAGATATCCACTCTTCAGATCGGCGTTGTCGAAGCGACCGGTTGCCAAAATGGAAGCGAATTTGGTGTCGATTACGAGTCTTCGGGCGGTTTCCGCTGAGTCAATAACGATGTCGGTCGCCATGCGCGGGAGGGCCAAGCGTGACCTCGCCCTGATGGCCGACATCCAGCGCGTGTTCGACGCGAATTTTGGCGTCTATGGCGTGCGCAAGGTATGGCGCCAGTTCGGGCGGGAGGGAAAGGATGTGGCACGGTGCACCGTTGCCCGCCTGATGCGCAGGATAGGCCTGCGAGGGGTCGTGCGTGGCCGCGAGGTTCGAACCACCCTCAGCAATCCGGCAGTCCCCTGTCCGCTCGGCCGGGTAAACCGGCAGTTCCACGCACCGCGCCCGAATGCGCTGTGGCTGTCGGACTTCACCTACGTCGCGACCTGGCAGGGCTTCGTCTACGTCGCCTTCATCATCGACGCCTATGCCCGGCGCATCGTGGGCTGGCGCGTCAGCCGCACGGCCCATGCCGCCTTCGTGCTGGACGCCCTGGAGCAGGCCCTGGCTGACCGCCGTCCCGTCCAGGGCGGCGGCTTGGTCCACCACAGCAACCGCGGCGTTCAATATGTCCGTATTCGCTATACCGAACGTCTCGCCGAGGCAGGGATCGGGCCGTCCGTCGGCAGCGTCGGCGACAGCTACGACAATGCCTTGGCCGAGAGCATCAACGGCCTCTACAAAACCGAAGTGATCCGCAGACGCGGACCCTGGCGCTCGCTGGAGGCCGTCGAGTTCGCCACCCTGGAATGGGTGGAGTGATTCAACAACCGGCGTCTGCTCGAGCCAATCGGCAACATTCCTCCCGCCGAAGCGGAAGCGTGCTACTATAAGCAGATCGAGACCCACGCCATGGCGGCGTCACTCAACGAAACCAGCCTCCGACAAACCCGGCGCGATTCAGGCTGACGAACTTGGCATCGATATCAAGGTTCATCACCTGCCGCCTGGCACCAGCAAATGGAACAAGATCGAGCACCGCTTGTTTTCGTTCATCAGCTTGAACTGGCGTGCCACGCCGCTGGTCAGCTATCGCGTCATCGTCGATCTCATCAGCGCCACGACCACCGATACAGGCCTTGCCGTGCAGTGCGAACTCGACACCGAAGCCTATCCAAAAGGCATGGTCGTGACCGATCAGGAAATGTCGCAAATCAACATCATACGCGACGAGTTTCACGGCGAATGGAACTAGACGATCCATCCGCGCAACAGCATAGATCGCGCGGTAATTCCCTGACATGCCCACGTACGTATGGATTAGCTGGCGTCGAGCAAGTTTGCAGCGCGCCCGAGCGATTCAGTGCCGATTAAGAAGATTAAGTGCAGATTAACACGTTAACGTTTGACGCCACCCCACCAAAAAGCCTATTCCACCCTTAGCTCCCTGTTACAGTAATGTTAATGTTTTGCCGCGGCGGGTTTTGATGACCGATAGTAGGGTTTCAAACGTCTTTGTTGCTGGTCATAGAGGGATGGTTGGGTCCGCGATTGTCCGCGCACTAGCCCGTGTGCCCAATGTTGCAGTCGTGACGCGATCGAGGGCCGAGTTGAACCTGACCCGGCAAGCCGACGTCGAGGCGTTTTTCAAGTCGAACCCGATCGATATCGTCTATCTGGCTGCGGCGAAAGTTGGGGGGATATTGTCGAACAGCACGTACCCAGCCGAATTTATTGCGCAGAATCTTCAGGTTCAAACCAACGTAATCACCGCAGCTTATCAATCAGGTGTATCCAAGCTTTTATTCCTTGGATCGTCGTGTATCTACCCGAAAGCTGTCGAACAACCTATGTCCGAAGAGGCCCTGTTGACCGGTCTTTTGGAGCCGACCAATGATGCCTACGCGATCGCGAAGATCGCGGGTTTGAAGCTCTGCGAGGCGTTCAATCGCCAATATAACTGCGACTTTCGCAGCGCGATGCCGACCAACCTCTATGGGCCCAACGACAATTACCACCCGACCAATTCCCACGTGCTGCCCGCCCTGATACGCCGGTTCCATGAAGCAAAGGAGGCCGGATTAGAGGAGGTGGTGGTCTGGGGCAGCGGCACGCCGCTGCGCGAGTTCCTCCACGTCGACGACTTGGCCTCCGCCTGCCTACACCTGATCAAGATCGACCGTCAGACGTACGACTCGATGACGACCCAGGCAGCGCCGCAAATCAACGTCGGTTCAGGTGAGGAGCATACAATCGCAGAGATGGCACGGCTGATTGCTAGAGTTGTTGGTTACAAGGGCACTATACGCTTCGACTCGTCGAAGCCCGATGGAACCCCTCGGAAGCTTATGCGGAGTGATCGTCTGCTGGCCCTCGGATGGAAACCGGTGATACCCCTGTGCGAAGGATTGCACAGCGCCTATGAGGATTTCCTACGCTCTTACTCAGGGGCATTGAACCCGGCATCCATTATGATGTCGCACTAATAAGCGCCTCCCCCGAAAAGTGAACTTCCAAATTGGGGATGTTGCCGAGGCGGTTTACTCTGCTGGAGACACGACGGGGTTATCACGAAAGCATTCCCACCGCCCGGGCAACACCAAGTTCATGCGGCAAGCGACAAGCTTGGATCGACCATTTCCCCAGCCGACAGGGGCCCCTTCGGCGATCTAGCAATGATAGCCGGGCAAGGCGGAGGATCGTCATCATCGTCGGACCAACTGCGCCGTTTGCCCCTCCTCGACCTGACCGGCAGGCGAGTGCATGACCTTGCGAGCGGCAGAGGAGAGTCCATTGCGCTGTGCATCGGCTCTTTTTCGTCCAGCGCCTTCAATGCGCGCAGAACATCGTCCACGCGGACCACAGCGCCATTGGTCAACTGACGCAAGGCAGGAGCGTCCGGAACCGCAAGAACATCGGATGCCCAGGAGGCCAGGATCTCACGCTTCTCGGCGTCCAACAGCAAGGGATCGCCTACCACTTCGTCCGGATGCATAAAGCCTGCGGCTGGGCGAGACCAACGGTCGGCGTGCCGTAGCGCAGTATTATCAGACAAATACCCGTCCGCGATTTGTGTTGCCTTCATTCCAACCTCCCTCGTGAAGGTGCCTCCCGGGTTCTGCCGGAAGGCTGAGATTGCGACCTTTTGGCCGACTTACGCTGCGCGCAGGTCGGCCGGGGATGCTTGCGCAAGTGTCTGCTGATTATTCTGAGCTGCAACAGAAGCCGCGCGGCGACCGAGCTCAATACGCCGGGGTTTGAATTGCTCCGGTATCTCACGGACGAGATCGACCATAAGCAACCCGTTCTCCAGGTCGGCTGACGCCACCTTCAGATGGTCAGCCAAATTGAATGTCTGTCTGAAGTTCCGAGATGCCAAACCCTGATGCAGAAGTTCCTGTTGCTGCGGCTCCGGCTTCTTCTGCCCAGTAATCAGCAGCGTATTTCCCTGCTGGATCAGCTCGATATCAGACTGGCCGAATCCTGCGACGGCCATGCTGATTCTATACTGGTTCTCGCCGGTTTTCTCGATATTGTAGGGCGGCCAGTCGGGTCGGACACTGCTCTCGATCATATCGAATAGCCGGTCAAAGCCGACAGTCGAACGGAAAAGGGGCGTAAAGTCGTAAGTCCTCATCACCACATCCTCCAAAAAGCAACATGGTTATGCGCCGCTTTAGCGGCCCGGCGTCGATCCCTCAGGCCTCGACGAGCAGCGACATAAATCGGCCCGGATAGCTCTTCAACACCCTATTTATAACAATTTTGTGATCAGAAGAAGACGCATTTCAGAGAGGCGCAGTGTCACTGTTCAACCGCCACGCCAGGCAGCTACGCCACCGTAACCTTTGGTGAAAGCATGATTGACTTTGACCTAAAGCGCTTTATCGAAGCTCAAGCGCCGATTTACCAACAGGTCTGCCGGGAGCTTGAGGCGGGGAAGAAACGCACCCACTGGATGTGGTTCATTTTCCCGCAGCTGCACGGCCTGGGGCAAAGTCCCACGGCGCAGTATTATGGGCTCGACGGGCAAGACGAAGCTCGCGCTTACTTAGCCCATCCGGTGCTCGGCGAACGACTTGTAGAGTGCACGAACTTGGTCAATCGCGTTGAACGGACAACCGCGCATGGGATCTTTGGCAGCCCCGATGATCTGAAATTCCACTCATGCATGACGTTGTTTGCAACCCTGCATGACCAACCGTTCAATCAAGCGTTGGAACAGTATTATGAGGGAAGACGTGATCTCAGGACCTTTAATCTGCTGCACATCCTGTAAATGACGCTATGCACCTGCCGGTGCCCACCTGTTATGGGCTTACTTTGCCTGTAGCTACAATTTCTCAAGCGCAGCGATTGGGTCCTCTGCCAGTTCAAGGGCGTCTTCGTAGGATACCCGACTGGCCACGGCCTCGACAGCTTCAGCGACCTGCTGGGTGGCTTGGTGGTGAATCATGTGCCCGGTGCCCTGTAGAATGTAGAGCATGCTGCCCTTGACAGCCGCCCTGAGTTGTTCGGCTCGTCGCTTGAACACCATTTTGTCGCCTTCGCCGGCCATGATGACGACGGGAAGCGTCAGGTCCTTATAGTGATCCCGCAGAGCAAGCGCTCCTGGAATCATCAGGGCACCGTCCTCGGAAGTTGCTCTGATTTGCGACGGGCGGACCGCCATCGCAGTGGAGAACTCCGCGTTGAAGCGCGCTGGCACCGTGCCAGGAGAGAACAGCGCCCGCTTGACCAGCGGCATGGCGAGCCAATTCAAGAGCGGGGAAACCGTATAGCGCAGGATATCTCCGATGACGGGGAGCGCGCCGACGCCGACCAAGAGTACATCCGGCCTCAAGGTCCAGAAGTAGTAGCCACTCAGCGCGACAACGCCTGCCACGTCCCTCTCATGCCGAACGGCCATCGCCATGGCGACGATCGCCCCCCAAGAATGACCCACCACAACAGGGCGAACGACCCCGAGTTGGTGAAGTGCCTCATGAAGCAGGTCGGCCTGTTTATCCGCGGTCCAAATGCGGTCGTGTGGACGGTCGCTGTGACCAAACCCGGGTCGGTCGAAAATGACCACTCTGTGGCTCTTCAGCAGGATCTCTGTAACGCCGCTGGTGTTGAAGTCGTCGCCGCTGACCACGTTGCCATGAATGAGGACGATAGGGCTTCCGGTGCCGCGGTCGCTATAATGCAGCCGGACCCCACCCACCTCGATGAACGAGCCCTCGGGCGGATGCCGGCGTTCCGCCCGGCGTGCCAAGACATGATTGGCCAAAGCTAAAGCGCCAAGAGCAACAGCGCTGACAGCAAGAGTTGTGCCGACGGAAGACGGTCGGCGGCGCGGAATGAGGTTCATGGTGTCCTTGAAGTGAACGCGAGTGAGAGAATGGCCAGCAGCCCAGCCCGATTGGCCGCCGGTGCGGTTTACGAGCCGACTCGTCCGCCAGTCTTAAAAGATTGCGACACAAACAACTCCTATGACCATCAGAGCCGCTCCGATCAGGCGCCCGATGCCCGCGGTGTGCCGCTCAAACCCGGCCAGACCATAGTGGTCGAGCGCGATTGACGAAATGATCGCCGCCGTCACGGTCAAACCCGTGAACAAGCCAGAGCCCAGCCGGCCCGGCGCCGTCAGCATAGATAAGACGTAAACCGCTCCGATCACGCCGCCAAGCCAGGACCACCAGGGCGCCTGTCGCAGCCCGGATGCCGGAAAGGGGCCACCGAAAACCATCGTGCCGAGGCCTAATAGCGCGAGCGAAACAAGCGAGAAGAGGATTGCGGGCCACCACGGGCCACCCACCGAGTTGGCCAGCTTCGTATTGGCACCGGCCTCGAAAGAGGTGAGTGCTCCCGCAACCGCAACGAACATGTACAGGAGCGCTACCACGTGCCCACAACGCGCGTCTGATGAACGGGTTCAGAGCAGTTCCAGCCAATGTGGCCGCTATGAGGATCCCTCCATGGCGGCTGACTGTTCGGGAGGTCAGTTTACGGGCCGGTGCCGACGCAACCGCTGCAGTAGGTTCGGATGGAGGTGTTACCGGCGCGATGCAAAGGAACTGGTTTCTCCACCTCCATTCCACGGCGCAAACTCGCGAGAAATTAGTGCGTCGTCTCCAAACCCACCGACCGTCAAGCCGCGCACAGTACTCACGTGGCCATGAAGGAGGGAAAACGCTCCAAGTGCCGCGGCGAACGTCGTAACCAGTGAGCTACATGACGCCAGCATAAGGATCAGCATGATAAGGCGCATGGTGCGTCCCCGCACTGCTTCAAAGATACAACAATGCCACGAGAACAGCCGTCAAACTCTCAAGGCCCTCCTCGCCTAAAGCAAGTGCTGCACCCCGTTCATTCTATCTGCCCGCCAGGATCGTGTTGACGCCTAGCCTGGGTCTAGCCCTCAGTTTCACCCCGGGACGCATCACCGTCTGGCTATTAGCATCCCCAGGATCACACCGACGCTACCCGCCGCCAGCAAAGCGATCAGGGGCTTTTCACGCACGAATACGGCCGCCTGATCGGCGGTAATGCCGTGCTCAGAAAGTTGGTCGCGCGCCTGTGTTGCAAGCTCGGTCACCGAGGACGCCATTTTGTTTGCGGCTTCCTGTGCCTGCCGGGCCAGACGATTTACGGTCTCAGCTAAACCGTCTGTCTCGCCTGCACGCGTGCCGGTCTCGCTGGCTGTTCGCGAGGCCGGGCTTCCGGCTGACACCGCAGCATCTTTGCTGTGGGCTGCGAGAGCCGGCCCTGCGGTGCCTTCGATCTGCTTGTCAGTCATGGTCCACTCCTAGGGTTGTTAATGCCTTTAACGCGGAAGCGAGACGGCAGTCGCATCTCCCGGGGGTGCGCCGGAGCCAAGTGCGCGCACTTCCCAACATCGGCTCTTCCTGGGTTGTGTGCAGTCAACGCACCAGCACGGCCACTCGCTTCATGCCGGCGGTGAATTCCGCCACCGTTCCAGGTCGGCGTCAAAGTGGTGCGGCTTGCCGGCGCGGATGATGTCCACGACGCGATCGACGTCCTCTGCCATGGGCGTGACGACCAACCTGACGTCGCCACTCGCTGCGGCATCCTTGGTCGCTCGTTGCCCGTCATCGGGCAGAATGGCCTCTCGAACCTTCCCAATCATCGACTGGTCGGCGGCCTTGACATGCCCAGCTTCTGCAGCAGCATCGGTGACGGTGATCTGACCATCCGGTATCTCAGCTATCACAAGCTTATCGCGGACGGCTTGAGCTTGATCCAAGGTAGCAAAATAAGCGGTGATCTTGCGGTCAGACAAACTGGCATCCTCGGTATGCAAGGGACCGTTCATCGTCGTAGGGCCTTCAGCCATCCTATCCTCCATTGGTGCTAGTGCTTCAACAGGGCCCATAGCGACTGGTTCAAGTCTTCGCTCATCGAATCCCTTCAACATGTCGACATGGCGTGAAAGCCTTGAGCGACATTTTGGCTGGATATCTGAGTATCGCGGGTGGGTCAGATGCGCTGTTCTGCGAATTACGCGACATCGGTCTACCTACACCCCCGAAGGTTTTCGCGAGGGGCAAAGTAACGCGCCAATGCCTTCTTACCTGAGATCTGCCGCCAACCGCGAAACTGTACTCGCCCAATCACCCGGGCTCGGCTGACGGAACAAACGTGCGGAGGGGTACCAGGGACTATCTTCGCGCCCCAAAAGCCAGCGCCAGTCCGGCGCGTAGGGCAACATGATCCAGACGGGGCGTGCCATGGCGCCCGCGAGATGACCGACCGACGTGTCCACGGTCACCAGTAGGTCCAGTTCCTCTAAGATCGCCATCGTGTCGGCGTAGTCGGTGATCTCGGGACCGAGCGCCACCAGCGGTGCACGGCCGAACCAAGCACCGGATTGCGCCGCGGCATCGCCCTTTTGCAGTGACACCAGCACTGTTCTTGCGAGCTGCCCAAGCGGGCGCAGCGCGTCCAGATTGGCCGAGCGATTGCGGTCGTTATTGTGCGTCGGCCGTCCCGCCCAGGATAAGCCGACCCGGCGATACCCGGGCGGCAGCAATTCGGCCAGCCGCTTGCGCCAGACCTGCCGCCGCGCCGGGTCTGCCCGCAGGTAGGGGCCGGACCATGGAATGGTATCAACCCTCGTCCCGTGGCGCTTCGGCAGGCCCGATAACGTGCAGTAGCTGGCAAACGCCGGCCGGTCGGCCCAGCGCGTCACGATCGGTATGTCTGGCGCAATCTGTGCTACCAGGGGCGCCGTTTCGGCGCTCGAGGCCACCACCACTGACGGGCAGAGCGTGCGTACCCAAGGAATGTAGCGCATAAACTGAATCACGTCGCCAAATCCCTGGTCTGCAACCAGCAGCAGAGTGCCGTCAGCCATCGGCCCGCCATCCCATTGCGGCCGATCCGTCCTCGGCATCGGCGGCTGGGCGCCTGGGATGCGAAAGCGCCACTCGTACTCTTCCCATCCGCAGGCCATTTCACCTTGCAACAGCAGCACCTCGGCCAGTTCGAAGTGAGCACCGGCCATCGAGGGATCAAGCCGCAATGCCGCTTCCGCCGCTGCCATGCTGGCGTCCAGCTCGAGCCGATGATAGTGGATGACCGACAAATTGTGCTGGCTCAGCGGATCTGCTGGCGCCAGGGCGACGGCGCGCCGGGCGGTGGCCAGCGCCTCGTCCAGCCGGCCGCAAGCACGGTACAGCTCGCAGATATTGCGCAGGTATAGCGGTGTATCCAGACCATGCGCCACCGCCAATTCCATGCGGGATAGCGCCTCCTGAAGGCGCTTGCGGCGGAAGGCCACGATGCCGCCCAGATGCAGTGCGTCTGGCTGCAGCGGGTGGGTCGCCAGCATATGACCGACCAAGCGCTCTGCGTCGTCAAGGCGGCCAGCCTTCTCGTACTCAGCGGCAACGAGGTAGAGCTCGGCCAACGGCAACGAAACGGAAGACAACCCGTGACCCGTGCGAAGACTGGCCGATTGCATCAGGGGTCAGGGATCAACATTGAGACCGTATTTACCAACGGCCGAGTTTGATTGACAATGCCCCAGCGCCGGGGAATTTGGGACAGATGAACGCTCATCCAATGCAGCTTTGTCCTTGTGGCAGTGGCCTACGCACTTCGCGTTGCTGCGGTCTGGACACCTCGCGTCTGGGACCACCCGAGGCGAACCGTCACTTGGTGCCGATCGTGGAGCGCGCCGTGCAGGCGTGGCGCACGGGGGCCAAGGACGTGGCCGAGCGCCTTTGCCTCGACGTGCTCGAACTGTCCCCCGACCGGCCCGGCGCCTTGACCGTGCTATACGAAATCCGCAAGGCCGAGGGCGTGCAGCGCGCAGCAGCGGCGTTGATCCGCCGCATCGTGGCACTGGACAGCAACAACTTCCCCGCCACCAACGAGGTTTGCCTGCTTGCGCTATCGGCCGGCAATCTGACGGAGGCAGAGCACCACGCTCGCAACGCAGTCAGGATCGCGCCCGACAACGCCCAGTCCCATAATCTTATGGGGATGGTCATGACTGAGGCGCAGCGTGCGCCGATCGGCGAATATCACTACCGCCGGGCTTTAGAGCTGGGTAAGCGGGAGCCGATCCTGTTGGCGAACCTGGCGTGGAACCTGAAGAGCCAAGGGCGGGTTGACGAGGCGCGTGCGCTCTACGAGGAGTCGGTTTCCCTCCGTGCCGACGTACCTCAGACACTGCTCGGCTGGGCCAGGCTGGAGGAAGCGGACCGCAAATTGGATGCCGCTATGGAAAAGCTCGATAGGTTAGCGGCTGTTGCGCGGAGCGAGCCTGCGGTCCGGCTGGCGCGCGCTGCGGTGCTCGGCCGGCAGAAGCGGACGGCCGAGGCGCTGGCCGAGCTCGATAGCGCCACCCGGGGCGACGTGCCCCTGGGACCGAACGAATTGCTCGAAAAGGGCCGGCTGCTCGACCAGGCGGGATGCTACGACGAGGCTTGGGCAGCATTCGAAGAGGGCAAGGCGCGGGCGCGCGAGTTGAGTGGTAACGTCTACCTCGCAGCGCATGCAGAGACGATGGTGACCCGGTTGCGTGGATTTTTCTCCCAGGCCCGTCTGGCTACCCTGCCGAGGGCCGGTATCCGGACGGATGTGCCGCAGCCGATCTTCATCCTCGGTTTTCCACGTTCCGGCACTACATTAATGGAACAGACCCTCTCGGCCGCCCCCCGAATCTGCGCTGGCGACGAACTCCCGCTGATCCACGATGTGGCCAACATGATGCCGCGGATGTTGAACAGCCCGCTCTCCTATCCGGAGGCGCTTGCGGAGCTTTGGATGGGCGATCAACGCGAGGGCCTGGATAATCTGCGCGATTATTACCTGCAGAAGGTGCGCCAGATGGGTGTACTGCGGCCAGGTGCCGCGTTGTTCACAGATAAGATGCCGCTTAACGAGATGCATCTCGGGCTGATCGCGCTGATGTTCCCGCAGGCGCCGCTCTTGCACATGATCCGCCATCCGCTTGACGTGATGGTGTCGGCCATGGCCAACCATTTTACCCACGGTTTCTTCTGCGCGACCGCGCTCGAAACGGCGGCGCGCCACTTCGTCCTTATCAGTGACCTCGTGCAGCACTATCGCGCGCAGATGCCGCTGCGATACCTCTCCATCCGGTATGAGGATGTGGTCGATGAGCAGGAAGCCACCATGCAATCCGTGTTCGACTTCATAGGCGAGCCATTCGATCGCGAGGTGTTACAATTCGAGCGGAATGCCCGCTATGCGCGCACCGCCAGCTACGCCCAGGTCACCGAAAAATTATATGATCGCTCAAGATATCGCTACCGCCACTATCGTCAATTCCTGCAGCCTGTCCTCCCGATCCTCCAACCCGTGATCGATAAACTTGGCTACACGGTGGACTAGCCCTGGACGTGGTTGAACACTGCGCTTTGGGACTGCATCAACCCGCCGAGGCGGCAGATAAAAGCGCAGGCTGGTAATTCGCGAGAATTTGCGATAATTTTTGGAACGTTCGTAGCTGAACGGCCTATACTGGTTGCGTCCGTGCCGCACCGTTGCGGGCTATGCCGCGCCGGGCGGGGGGTGCGATGCAGGGAATTGACAGAGCTCAACCAACCCGTTGACAAAGATGAACATGATCGACTTCGGTCAGTTCCGGCTGGACTGTGACCGGCGATTTCTGACGCGCGACGGTGTTCCCGTCGCGCTGGAAGGGCGCGCGCTCGACATCCTCATCCACTTGGCGGTGCATAAGGGCACCGTCGTGGGCAAGCACCAGATGATCGAAGCGGTTTGGAACGGCCGGATGGTCGAGGAGAACAACCTGGCGGTGCACGTGTCGGCGCTGCGCCGGATCGTTGGCACCGCACGGGACGGCAGGTCCCTGATCCAGACCATCCCCAGGCGAGGCTACATGTTGGTCTCCGAGACCGACGAGGGTGCGACCCGGAGCCTCCACACGTCGCTGCCCAGGATCGCGCATGCAGACCCCCTCAATCCCGTCCTTGATGGAGCGACCAACGCCTTCATCGGGCGCGAGGACGAACGCCTCGCGTTGACCGCGCTGCTGGCCGGACATGGCCTGGTGACGATCACGGCAACCGGTGGCATGGGCAAGACGCGGCTGAGCCGGCAGGTTGCACAGGGGGTTGCTGCGAACTTTCACGACGGGGTCTTCGTGGCCGAGCTCGCCAGCGTCGAGGATCCGGCGCGTGCCTTGGAGCACGTCGCCGCCATGTTTCCCATCGGGGCTGCCGAGCAGCCAATCCTTACCCAATTGACCGCCTTCCTCGGCGACCGGCAGCTCTTGCTCGTGCTCGACAATTGCGAGCACGTTCTGGAACCGATCGCCAGCATGACGGCTGCCATCCTCGACCGGTGTCCCGATGTCACCGTTCTTGCCACCAGCCGCGAGCCGCTGGGGATTGCTGGAGAACGCGTGTTTCGGCTTTCGCCTCTGTCCGTGCCCGGCCACAGCGAGGCGATCACTTCCGAGGAAGCTCTTGGCTTCGACGCGGTCAGGCTCTTCGTCGACCGGGCGACTGCAGCCGTTCCCGGCTTCGTATTCGACGATGCGGCCGCGCCGATCGTGAGCAATATCTGCGCCCGTTTGGACGGGATCGCGCTTGCCATCGAGATGGCGGTTCCACGCCTGCGGGTCCTGACACCGCCGGAACTTGCTGCCCGGCTGAACGAAAGCGTCCGCTTGCTCGCCGCGCCGGGTCGCACCACCCCGCCTCGTCATCGCACCCTGCACGCGACGATCGACTGGAGCTACGCCCTGCTCCCGGAGGACGAACAGATCCTGTTCCGCCGCCTTGCCGTTTTCGCTGGCGCGGCCGATCTCGCGGCGGTGCAGGCGGTCGCTGCCGAGCCCGGCTGCGATCCACTCGACCAACTGACTGGGCTTGTCGACAAGTCGCTCGTCATTGCAAGGGTGCATGCCGGGGTGACGCAGTATAGCTTTCTGCAGACCATTCGCCAGTATGCGCAACAGCGCCTGGCCGATAGCGGTGAGCTTGGATTGCGTCGCCGCCATGCCGCGCATTATGCAGCCGTGTTCGAAGCAATGGCTGAGGCGTGGCCTACATCGCCGACGGACGAATGGCTGGCTCCCGCCGTAGCGGCAGCGGCCGAGCTTCGCGCGGCGTTGGATTGGTGTTTCGGTCCAGATGGCGATGTAGGCCTGGGGTTACGTCTGGTGGGTGCCAGCACGCCCATCTGGTGGGAGTTACCGAACCTGCCTTTGCGTGAAGCACGCGCCTGGTTCGACCGCGCCATCCAGCATGTCGGGCCGGATACACCGCCCTTGATCGCGGCACGAATTTGGTTCGGCCATGCGTGGCGCGAGATGCGGCAGGCCGACACGGCCAACCTGGTCTCTGCCGAACGTGCCGTCGCTCTGTTCCGGCAGACATCGGACCGGGTCGGTCTAGGCGCAGCCTTATGGCGCTCAGGCAGTGCTGCATTGCGGCCCGAATCGGTAGGCTTTGCCACCGACCGGCTGAACGAGGCGGAACAGGTGCTGCGGCACGAGATGCCTGGCAAGTGGTTGGCGCTTGTCCTGGTGAGGCAGGGTGACCTGCATATGAGGAATGGGGACAATGCGTCGGCTCTGGCGGCTTACGAGGAGGCAATGTCGCTGGCGAAGCGGACCAAGTATTGGTACGGCTTGACAAATGGCGGCGCCAACATGGCCGATTTGCTGTTCCAACTCGGGAGAGGGGAGGAGGCGATGGCGCAACTGCGCCATTTGCGGTCGATCCTCTCACCCGGCCACCGTACTCCGCTGACCTGTACGCTCGCCTCCCATCTTGCCGCGGCGGGGTTGGCGCAAGAGGCGAGCGAGGCGCTTGATGAGGTGGTGGCGCTGGCGCCGGGCATCGGGTATGGTAGCGCGCTTGCCCGTGGGATGGAAACGCTGGCGCTGCTCCGGGCACGGGATGGAAACGCTGCCGTTGCTGCGCGGCTGGCCGGGTATGCATGGGCGGCCATGTCGCCGGTGACGCGATGGGGCGCGCCCCGTGCCGTGTTCGAGCGGCTCAAGGAGGGGTTGGGTGCAGCGCTGGCACCAGCGGACCTCGACCGGTATATGCAGCAAGGTGCCGCCTGGGATGAGGCTGCGGCTGCCGTGGAAGCCAAAGCCGCGCTCGACGACCTGTTTCGCATGACGACGACAGCGAGCTAAAACACGTTCGAAAGGAAAGTTCCAACGGTATTGGCGCCGCTGACGACTGTTCTCTCCACCGTCGTGAAAGCTCCGCTCACGGCGCTGATCGCTTGGTTGACGCCAGTCTCGATCGTCTGAACGGCCGAGGTCACACCGTTTGCGACGGTGTTTGCGGCGGAGGTGATGGCGCCGGCGGCGGCATTGAAGTCAGCCACCGCATTCACGCCGGCAGTATAGGATCCACCAAATACGTCACGGATGAACGGGTTCGGGTCATTCACCGTTCCGGGAAGTGCATTGCCAAATTGTTGCAGTGATCCCAGGACAGCCGTAGCGCCGGAGAGGAGATCGCTCTTGAGGTCCGCCGTGTTCAGGCCGAATTGGAAGTTTAGCGACAGCCCGCCCAACCCGGTGTCGAGCGTAAGGGCCGCGTTGATCCCGACGTAGCCATCCTGGTTCAAGGCGCTGAAGCCGATATCGCTGCCGACCGATCCTGGTGCCACAGCACCAACCCCCGCCCCCGCCGTCACGCCTTCGCCCGTATAGCTGCCACCAGCGGTTACCGAGGTCTTTGGGCCCGCAAACTCGTCCTCCGATGCCGTCAAACCGGAGCTGCCGATCATGGCATTGCCGGCTGCCACGGCGACGACGCCTGTCGTTGCAGCCGCCCCAGCCGAGATCGAGCCGGCGCTCCCGAGATCCGTGCTATAGGCTGCGGTGGTCGATACCAGGGCCGAGGCGCCCACGGCTCCGGTCAGGTGCACGCCGTCCTGGCCGATTTTCGCCGTACCGCTTGCCTGAGCTCCGGCATTGGCCTGGAGTGAGACGGCAACGCCGGGTGCGGTGACGAGGCTGAGGGCCGCGTTCGCGTTTAGCCCTGCGGAGGCCTGGACGGCGCTATTTGTCGATACGGCCGAGGCACCGCCAAGCACGCCCGTCGACGCGATGAGGGCTGTGCCGCCAGGGCTTGCAAGGGTGGTGGCAGTGCCGGTCCCAATATTGGCCGCAGCCAACTGAGTGGCATTGTATTGAACGGGCGCTGTGGACGTCGGAACGCCGGTGCTTGTCGACAGACCCGGAAGATTGAGGAGCGCCGAGACGCCGTCGTCGACGCTTCCGGGGGTGTTTGTCCCATTCGTTCCTGAGTTCGTCGGCGACACAATTTGACTTACGAGGGGCACTCTTGACCATCCCTTCACGCTCACTGGCCGGCCCGTGATGAACGGAATGGCTCGGCTCAGCCGGTGATATGAAGGCTGCGTAACAGGTCCATGCACCCTGTAAAACGTAAATCGGCTGGATTCACAACTCTTTAGAACACTTCAGCAGTCTTAAGCACCGTGCGCGAGTCCGGCGCCGTAGAACGAGATTGTTCACGTTTTATGCACCCGCGCGTCCTGGAGACAACCAGTCCGCCAGTGGGGGTGGCGCTGGAGTCAAACTAATGCCCCAGGAAAACTCTGTCACCGTCTCGACCTCGACCACCAGCACAGTGGTGATTTCGGCGCAGAACCCGCCGCTGGCCAGCACGATCATCACCAACGGTTATTTCGGTGGCGGACTATACATCGACGAGCAGATCAGTTCCACCCAGTATCGTGGGTACGGGTATTCGGTCGTCAACCATGCCACCGCCTTTAGCGGGCGCTTTGGCTTGGCGGTGCTGTATGGCGGCGTCTCCCTCAACAATCCGGACGGCACCATCGGCGGCCTCAGCGGCGGGGTGTACGCCGCGCAGTACAGCACGATCACCAATTCGAGCATCATCGTGGGCGTCGACTCTGGGACAATCCATGGCGTGGGCATTGTCCTGGCGGGTGGCGGCGTCGTCACCAACACGACCGGCGGCAGGCTTGCCGGCTATGAGGCGATCCAAGGGTCGTTGCGGACGACGGTCAACAATTCCGGGCTTATCGAAAGCCTGTCGGAATTGGCCATCGCTGCCGGCAACTATGCCAGCGTCACAAACCACCTCGGGGCGAACATCTACGGCGTGGTGTCGACGGGCGGTGACTCGACCGTGACCAATGCCGGCCGGCTGCTCGGTGCGGTCGTCAAGTCGCAGGGCGGTACGGCCGCCAGCCAAATCGCCATCTCTGGCGCCACCTTCGTAGACAACGTCTACAACTCCGGGACCCTCCCCTTTGGCTACCGGGCGGGCGTGATCGATGGGGCGGTCTACGCCGAGGACGGCCGAGTGATCAATGCCGGCACCATCCAAGTCTACGCCGACCTCGTAGGCCTGACGGACCTCACGTCCGACGCGGTCCTCCTCACGGGTGGCGGCGCCGTCCAGAACGTCGCGGGGGGGCTGATCGACGGCCGGATTACGGCGGTGGAAATCCGCCCCGAATCGTTTGGGTCAGGGGCGCCCGGCACGGTGATCAATGCCGGCACGCTGGAAGCCCAGTCAACCAGCGGGCAGGAGGTGGTTATCCTCCGCACCGGCGGCGCAGTCAGCGACACCGGCCTGATCCAAGCGACAGGGTCCAACTCGCTCGGCGTCCTGCTGACCGACGGTGGTGCGGTGAGCGATTCCGGCATCATCACCGCTGCCGGGGCCAACGGTGTCGGCGTGGAACTCACGGCTGGCGGCTTTTTGACCGTGGCGCAAGGTGGTTTGCTCACCGGCGCCGCCGAGGGGGTGCTTGCCTATGGCGGGCTGACTTCGGTGGGCACGGCGTCCGGCTCGGCGCCGGTGACGGTGGATAACGCCGTCACCGTCACGAATGCGGGCTCGATCAGCGGCGGGACAGGCGTGCGCTTCGCCGCTTCCGCCAATTTGGGCGTCTATGGCGGCACCAGCTTCTCGCGCAACGCGCCGCTTTCAGCGTCTTCCACCATCACCAATACCGGCATCATCACCGGCACCAGCGGCTACGGCGTGTATTTGGGCGCTGGGTCCGTGACCAATGCCAGCGGCGGCACCATCAGTGGCACGGCCGCCGGAATCATAGGGACCGGCGCACCCGGCACGGTCGCCAATGCGGGGCTCATCACGTCCAACACTGGGTTCGGCGTCGACCTGGCGGCGGGCGGCACGCTCACCAACAACGGGGTAATCGCGGCGACGGCCGCGAACCAGGCGGCCGCCGCGCTGCTCGCCGCAGGAACGGTCACCAACGGCGGCAGCATCTTGGCCACGGGCCGATCCTCGGTCGGCGTGCTGCTGGGGCAGGGCGCGGTGCTGCAGCCCGGCGGGAACGCGGCCAGCCTCATCCAGGGCTACGAAGCCGGCGTATTGGCAACCGGCACCGCCGCCAAAGTCGCCGATCTGGGTACGATCGTCGCCACCGGAACCGCCGGGTTCGGTGTGGACCTGCAACAGGGCGGCACGGTGGCCGTGCATAGCGTGACCGCCTCCGGCTATGGCGGGATCGGCATAGAATTAGGCGCTGCGGGCACCGTCAGCCTCGCACAGGGCAGCTATGTTACCGGGCAGGCTGTCGGTATCTTCACCGAAAACGCGCCGGCGCGGGTGTCACTCGCCATCGGGGCTGCGGTGACGGGGGGAACGCTCGGGCTGTCGCTAGGCGCCGGCGGCAGCTTCTACAACCGCGGTAGCCTTGCCGGCGGGCTGGCGGTGCTTGGCGGCACTGGCACTACGCATAACGCGGCCACGATCACCAACGAAGGCATCATCACCGGCCAGTTCGGCATCAACGTCCAGCCGGACAGCACCAGCAGTAACGCACCCTCTGCCCTGTATCTGTCTAACTCCATCGGCGCTACCATCAGTGCCACGGGAACGGCGTCGGGCGATGCGGCGCTACTGATCGGCAGCGCATCTGCAACGGCAGCGGTCTACAATAATGGCCTGATCACCGGCGTAACCAACGGTATTCTGACGTCCGGACCCGGCACCAATATCGAGAACGCGTATTTCGGGCGAATCACTGTCTCCGGCCCGAATGCCACCGCAGTGGATTTGTCGGGCGGTGCGCAGTTGCAGAATGGCGGCAACATTTCGGCCCTGGGCACCAACGGCACCGGTGTGTTCCTCAGCGGCAGCGGCAAAGTGCAGAACGTGTTCACCCGCGGGTTCCTGGTTGACGCCGGCACGATCTCGGCAGGTGGCGCGGCGGTCGTGGCGTATGGCCAGTACGGCCATGGTGGAGACGCCAGCGCCGTTTACATCGAAAACGCCTTTACCGACTCCTTTGGCGACGACCGGCGCGGTGAGACCATCCAGGGCGCGACGGGCGTCCTGGTGGGTGGCAACGGCCTCTTCTCGGGGGTTGCCAGTGCCACCGTGGCCAATAATGGCCTGATCGCCGGCACGATCGGCGCTGGCGTGAACCTATTCGTATCGCAGCAGACGATCTCCAACATCGGCACGATCGAGGGCTCGATCGGCATCAATCTCGCGTCAGGCACAGTCACCGTCGCGAACCAGGGATCGGTCCTCGGCCTGGGGACGAACGCCGCCGGCATCGATCTCGACCAGGCCTACGGCGCCATCACCAACGCCGCTGGCGGATTGATCGATGGGAGCGCCTACGGCATCGTCGGCATTGGCGACAGCTCCACCATCAGCAATAGCGGCACGATCCGCGCCGATGGCAGCGCTGGTTCCGCCATCTCGATCAGCATGGCTTCAGTGACCAATATCGGCACGATCCTGGGTGTCGAGGGCGTCGGGTTGAGCCTGCTGGACGGCACGGTCAGCAACACCGGCACAGGCGTGATCGCGGGTGCCGAGGCTGGGTTGGTGTCCAAGGGTGGGACCTCCCTGCTGTCGAACATCACGCTGACCAATGCCGGCACGATCTCCAGCGCCGGACCGAATGGGTTTGGCGCAGACATCAACGGATACGGCGTGGTCACCAACACCGGCCAGTTCCTCGCGAGCGGGACGAGCGGAGTGGGCCTCTCTTTGGGCACCGGAGCGCTGACCAATGCGAGCGGTGGGGTGATTTCGGGTGGCAGCGCCGGCCTGGCGCTGAGCGGCAGCTACCAAGGGGCATTCCCGGTTCCGGTCGTCAAACTCGTCAACGACGGCACGATCGAAGGTGTCGTTGGATTGGATGTCACCCCGACGCAGACTGTGACGCTCAACGGTACGGTCGCGACGCGCACCCAGGACGGGTTCGTTACCTTGGCGAATGCCGGGCTGATCGAGGGCACCGCCGTCGGCACCCTGGCGCCCGTCGCCGCCTCGCTGGGCAGCACCAACACCTATATCACGGTCGAGCCCGGCGGTGATTTCGGCGGCCTCGTGGTCGGCACGGGATCCCTCAACAAGCTGGAATTGGCAACCGGTGGCGACGTGACGCTGACGGGGCTCAGCGGCAGCCTGGGCGGGTTCGGCAACATCGTCAGCGTACCCGGACAGCCCAGTTGGGGCTTTGCCGGCTTCCCCCACCTCGTCGTCGATGCAGGCACGACGCTCGTCACGACGGGCGTGAACGTGCAGGGCGCGGGCCAGACGATCGTCAACAATGGCAGCCTGACCAATTACGGCTCCCTCACCTTCGGCGGCCAGTTCACCGACAGCGGATACGTCAGTAATTTCGGCACCATCAGCGCCGCGTCGTCGCTGGTCGTCGGCGCAGGGCAAACCCTTGACAACGGCGTCCTTGTGGATGGGGCAACCGTGCTCACAGGCACGATCCAAGCCGGCGTGTCGGTCGGTGCTGGCGGCGAATTGCTCAATGCCGGGACGCTGGCGTCTGCGGTCCTGGGCGCCGGCGCTACGTTGCAGAATGGCGGGACGGCAGCAGAAAGTGCCAGTGTTGGCAACGTGATCGGGCTCTACGGGGCCACCGTGCAGAATCTCGGAACGATCGATGGGCTAATCGATCTCGGCTCTAACAGCCAGTTGCTCGATGGCGGTGAGGTCACCGGGGGCATAACGATCGGCACCGCGACAGCGGTCACGCTGCTAAGCTCTGCAAGCTTTGGCTATTCGTTCTCTGCGCCCCGGGGAAATGCGGGCAATAGGCTGGACCTCTCGGGCAGCGATACATCCGGCACGGTCGCTACCATCGGCACCCTGGCCGGCCGTGATCTTGGGGCGTTCCAGACAGTGGGCGTGGATGTCGGTGCGGCCTGGGACATCACCGGCGGCCTTTTCACGCCAGCGCCGATCGCGATTACCGACAGCGGCGATCTGTTCAATAGTTCCTACCTCGAGGGTTCGCTGACACTGGGTGTCCCTGCCGGGACCAATGCCGTCGCGGCGTTCGTCAATCAGAACGTTGTCACCAGCACCGTGACACTCGGCCGCAACAGCGAATTCGTCAATGAATTACACGCGCGGGTCGACTCCACACTGACTCAGGCTTCCGGTGGCGGCCCATCAATCATCCTGCAGTACGGCAATTTGTTTGCGCCGTCCTTCCAATATCAGAGGGCCCCTATCGGCAGCCTCTACGGCACGTTCGGCCCCGGCAGTCCGGTCGCGGTCGATATCTCCAGATATGGCGGCGAGGTCGTGCTGGGCCAGTCCGCCATCGTGATCGGTGACCTCGCTGGCAACGGCACGTCCAGCCTGCTGCAACTCGCAGCAGGGCCGAGCGCCGGGAGCGCCGGCACCCTGTCGGGCGTGGGCGTGTATATCACCGGGTTCAACCAGATCACCGAGGCGACGGGCGCCAGTTGGGTGGCCGCGGGGAATAGCTTCGCCGCTGGAACAACCGTGACCAATTACGGCGTCCTGGTTACGGGCGACAACACCGTTAATGGTAAGCTGCTCAATGTCGGCACACTCGGCAATTTGGGCACTTTGGCCGCAACCACGGGCACGCTCGAAAATTTCGGGGTCCTGCTGAACGCCGGAACCATCCAGGGCAACCTTACCATCGGGGCGACCGGATATTTCCTCAACGAAGCTGGCAGCCTGCTGCAGGGCGATGTAATCGCCTCCGGCACGGCGATTGCCATCGTCGATCGTGGCACCATCACCGGGGATGTGTCGCTCAGCACACCCGGGAGCTACTTGGCGCTGCTTCCCGAGGGCGTTGTCGACGGCTCCATCACAGCCGCCCTGGTGGTGACGAACGGCACGACGAGCGGAAGCACCCTCGATCTGGGCGCCGAAGTGACAGAAGCGACCACGGTATCCGGCACGGTGACGCCAGGCACGGTGGTGCTGGGCACGCTCACGGGTTTAGGCACATCCATCACGGGCTTTACCGGAGTACGGGTGGAAACCGGGGCCGGTTGGGTTCTGGCTGGAACGAACACGATCGGCAGTTACGCGACGGTGACGGCGCTTGGCGCGCTGGCCGATACCGGAACTCTGACCAATAGCGGCACGATCTTGGGCTCGCTCGGTGTTTCGGCTGGGGGCAGCTTCACCAACAGCGCGCTGGGGGTGGTTCTTGGCCGCGTCTCCCTCGTGGACCCGACGGCGGAGGCGGTCAACCAAGGCAGGATCACCGGCACGGTCAGCACGGTCGCCGATGTCGTGCTCAGCTATGGCGGCAGTTTCACGAACGCGTCGGCTGGCGTGATCTCGGGCGGGGTGGCCGGTGTCTACGTCCGCAGCGATTCAGCGCCGGCCACGATCACCAACGCCGGGTCGATCAGCAGCACCTACGGCGTCTACCTGGAGCTGAACCCCGATGCGGGAGGTACCGCCACCGGCACAGTGATCAATAGCGGCCTGATCGCCGCATCCAGCGGTTACCCGGCAGTCAAATTCTCCGGCGGCAACGACCGGGTTGTTGTCGAACAAAACGGCACCTTCAGCGGCGCCGTGGTGGGCTCCGGCACTGGGCTCAACACGCTGGAATGGGCGAGCACCCGCGCGCTGACTGGCTTGGGTGCGCAGTACCGCTATTTCGGTACCATCACGTTCGATGGCGGCGGCTATCGCATCATGTCGGGCGCCAATCTCATTACCGAGAACGGCACGATCGGCGGGGCGGTCACGCTCGAACAGGTCGGCACTCTGACGGTATCCGACAGCAGCCTCGAGATCGCGACCAACGCCCTGACGCTCAACGGCACCATCCTGGTCGACAATGGCAGTCTGAAGGTGGACGGACCATTGCTCGGCACCGGTGGCACGATCGTCGTTGCCGGCGGCACGGTGGAGCTGGACGGCGCAGTCGCCTCCCAGCAGACGATCGTGCTGCAGGGCGGCAACGACACGCTCGTGTTGACCGACGCATCCGCCTTCCAAGGGATGATCGTCTCAGCCTCTATGTCGGACCAGGTGGTTCTCGACCATGCCGGCAACACGAATTTCTCCGGCACGATCTCCGGAGCAGCGAATGTTGCCGTTGCCGGAAGCGGAACCCTCGCGTTCGAGGCCGCGAGTTTCGCCGGGGCAATCGACATTGCGTCCGGCACGGTCGGCGGCACCGTGCCGAACGGGGTGAATATGACGGTCGGATCGGGCGCCGCCTTCGCGGTGCCGCTCGGGACCGAAGCGATCGGCAATCTGTTCGGCAGTGGCTCGGTCTACGGGGCCAATGGCGAAGGAAGCGACAGCTCGCTGACGGTGCTGCAGACCAATGGCAGCTTCGCGGGGACGATCACGAACCTTGGGACACTGACGGCGGCAGGCACGGGGAGCCAAACGCTGATCGGTGGTCCAGACCAAATCGGCCTAATCGCGGTCAACAGCGGCACACTCACGCTCGGCTCGCCCGTAACAGGGTCCTTCTACGCATTGGGCGGGGAGACCGGCGCCACCATCGCGTCCGGTGCCACCCTGTCGTTGAGCAGCAGCGACACCTTCCGCTCGATTTCCGGCACCGGCACGCTGCTGATCGGCGGGCAATCCGTGACGGTCGGTCTCGCCAACACGAATTCCGAGTTCGATGGTGCCATTGCAGGCACCGGGCAGCTCATCAAGCAAGATAGCGGGACCGTCACGCTCGGCGGCAGCACCAGCAATTTCGGCGGGGGCGTGTCCATCGAGGCTGGAACGCTGCGTCTGGGGAACACTGCCTCGCTTCTGAACGGCACCTCGGTCACGATCAGCGCGGGGGGGACCCTCGATCTCAACGGTTTGGCGGCCGATCTCGGCACCCTCGGTGGAACCGGCACGGTATTGCTGAGCGGCGGCCAGGCCTCGGTCTATCTTAGCGCCGGCACCACACTCGGTCTGACGAACACGATCGAAGGCCCGGGCACGCTGACCAATCTGGGCCTGGGAACGCTGGTTTTTGCACCATCGGCCGTCTCCAGCATCACTCAGCTCGCCGTGGCCCATGGCACCGTTGAGCTCGGGGGCGGTGACATCATTGCCATTGGCGGCGATGCAGACATCGCGGCCGGGGCGACGTTAAAGCTCGATGCCGGTGATCCCGATACGATCGGCAACATCACCGGTGATGGAACGGTCGCAATCGCTGCCACCGTCCTCGCCTTCGGCCAAGCTGGTGGCACCTCCAGCTTCACAGGTACCATCACCGGTGGCGGCACACTCGAGAAACTCGGCAGCGGTATCGCGACCCTGGGCGGGATCACGGGTGTCAGCCTGGCGATCGACAACGGCGGCATCACGCTGGGTGCCAACCAGTCCGAACCCGGTGTCCAGCTTGCTGCGGGGGCCGCACTGGATCTTGGTGGTCACCAACTGACCACCGGCAGCCTGTCATCCTATGGCCTGCTGGCGCTCGATGGCGGCACATTGCTACTGGATGCGCAGGGGGTGAGCACGCTCGGTGGTACGGTGTCCGGCAGCGGCACCGTATCGGTGCAGAACGGCGCAGACTTGTTCCTCCAGGGCGCCAACCTGCTGCCTGCTAGCGCCATCGTCGCGGTCGGCAGCGGCAGCACGCTGAGCCTCGGGAGCTCTACCGAAACCATAGGCAGCCTCACTGCCAGCGGTACCATCGACACTGGCACCGGCGTGCTCGGATTGAATGGTTCGGCCGTCATCACCGGGTCGATCACCGGGGCCGGATCGGTCTTGATCAGCGGCACGTCAGCGCTATCGGGTTCGAATAGCTTTTCCGGCGGCACGACCATCGATGGCGGCACGCTGACGGTGAACGGTGATTCGGCGCTCGGATCTGGCGGCGTGACGCTGTCGAATGGCGGCGTGTTGTCCACCTCGTTCGGCTTCGACTCCGCGCGAACATTCGACATCGTCAATACGGGTACATTCGCCCTCCAATCGGCCCACCTCACCCTCACCGGCGACATCGTCGGGCCGGGCACGTTTAAGGTCGCTGGCGGCGAACTGAGCATCGCGGGCAGCGATCAATCGGGTGGGGGCAGCGTCACCATAGGCGAGCTGGAGATCGAGACGCCCAACGCCGGGCAGACCTACAGCTTCACGCCGGGTGATAGCGGCGACATCCGGCTGGACGGCATGGGCCCGTTCTCCACCATCAGCAATTTTGCCGTTGGCGACACGGTGGACCTGGCCGGCATCGTCTCGTCGGCGACCAGCGGCACGCTCACTGGCGATGTGTTCTCCTTCGCATCCAGCAACGCCGGCACCGTGGCGGTGACGCTGGCCGGCAGCGGTACGCTCAGTGCGGGCCAGATCGTTCTCGGCAGAGATGGCGTAGGCGGAACCGAACTCACGGTCCTGCCGGTTGCCACGCAGACCGAGTTCACCGTCACCAAAGAGGTCGGCGCACCCGGCGACATGACGGCGCTGGACAACGTGCTGGGAGCGATCGCAGACGGGCCAGGCGCCCTCGGCCCGGACGGCGCAGCCAACACCGACTACGCCATCACGTTCGGCGGCGCCCTGGCCGCTGGCGGCACGCTCGCACTGAGTGCCGATTTGGAGGGGATCGAACTCGGTACTGGCAGCACCCTCACCATCAATGGCCTCGGTGGCACGATCGACGGGAAAGGGGCTTATAGCGGCATCCTTGCCTATAGCGGGGACGTCATCATCAATGACCTGACGCTGCAGAACCTGGTGGCGAAAGGGGGCGCTGGCGGCTCCGGCCAGGGTGGCGGCGGGGGCGGCGGCGCGGGATTGGGTGGCGGCCTGTTCGTGGCGTCGGGCGCAGGTGTGGCGCTCAACGGCGTCACTTTCTTGAACGATAGTGCAGTTGGCGGTGCAGGCGGGTCCTATGTCTCAGGAGGTACGCTGGTCCCCAATAACGGGCGCTTGTATGGCGCCGGCGCGGGCGGCGGCGGCGGCCTAGGCGGGGCTGGCGGATACGGCGCGCAGGCCTCCGGAGGGGTGTATGGCACCGCCGGTGGTGGTGGCGCTGGCGCCTCCGCCACGGGCGGCTCGGCCTCGGCATCCGGCACAATCCCAGCCGGCGTCGGCATCCTGCTGGGCGAGGTGAATGGCGCCGGCGGTGGCGCGGCTGGTAGCAACGGTGGCACCGCGCAGGAGTTTGGCGGCGGGGGCGCAGGCGGGGGCGCCGGCGGCGTTGGCGGCACTGGCGGGTTTGGCGGCGGCGGCGGGGCCGGCGGCGGAAGCGGCGGCGGGAATAATGGCGCCCGCTACGGTGACCCCGGTGAAGGCGGCTTTGGCGGCGGCGGCGGCGCGAACGGCTTCTTCCTGGGCGGTGGCGGCGCCGCGGGCGGCTATGGCGGCGGTCAAGGCGGTGGCGGCTTGGGCGGCGGAGGTGGCGGCCTGGGTGCGGGCGGCGACGTCTTCGTACAGGCGGGCGGATCGCTGTCGATCGGCGCTGGAACCTTGTCCGGTGGCACGGCCGTAGGCAGCGCCGGGGGGGCGGCCGGAAGCAACGGCTTTGCTGGCCAACCCGGCAACTCCGCTGGCAGCGGCATCTTTTTGGACAATGCCGGGCTGACCCTTGACCCGGCCTCTGGTCAAACGCTGGTCGTAAACGATCTCATCGGCAACTATCATGCCCTCAACAACACGCTGCTGGTGACCGGCGGCGGGACGGTGTTGCTCGCGCCGCTCGCGACGAACACATACAAACTCGTCCAGTATTCTTACAAATTCGGTGGCACCATCCAGGTTGAGGATGCGACCTTGGCCTTTGAGCCTGCCGGCCTGCCACAGAACGGCCTGGTGCTGGCGAGTGGCACCCTGCAAGCGCTTGGCGACATCTCGTTGTATAGCAACAATCTCGTGCTCCAGGCGGATACGGACCCGTTGACCGGCGCCACCAACACGACCCCGCACGGGATGGACGTGATCGACACCGAGGGCCATACCGTCACCCTCGCTGGCTCGTTTAGCGGCACCGCCACGCTTGATGCGGCGGGTGGGGGCGAGGTCGTCCTGAAGTCCGGCAGTAGGGGCACCCTGACTGCCGGCGCCCTCATCCAAGCCGGCACGACCCTAGCGCTGAGCGGCGCCCGTGTGCAAGAAGGCGACGGGCCGAGCATAAGCTCCCCTATTAATCAGAGCTTAGAGGGCCTCATTACCTTCGGCGGGTCAGATGCCACGCTGCGCCTCGCTGCCGGGGTGTCGCTGAATGCAGACACCAGCATTGAGTCACTTACCAATGGTGACCAATTCGACCTAGCCGGCTTCCAGTCCGATACCACCGGCAGCTTTAGCACCGACGGCCATACCCTGACCCTCAGCGACGGGACCGAGAGCACATCGTTCAACCTGGCCGACGCCACCTTCGGGCTGGATTTCACGGTTGCGCCGAACGCGGAAGGGGATGGCGAACTGGTTACCGTCGCCTGCTATTGCCCCGGCACCAACATCATGACCGATCATGGCGAGGTCGCGGTCGAACAGCTTGAAATCGGGGATCTCGTCTTGACCTCGGGTGGCGAACGCAGGCCCATCAAATGGATCGGACGGCGCTCCTATGTCGGCTGGCTTGCGGCCACCAATCAAAAGGTCTGGCCGGTGTGCTTGCATCCCGGTGCTCTCGCCGACGGCGTGCCGCGGCGTGCCCTGTTTGTATCGCCCGAACATGCCATGTTCCTCGATGGGGCACTGATACCGGCAGGTCTGTTAGTCAACGGAGCCTCGATTACCCAGACCGAACCACTGGAGGACGTGCACTACATCCACCTCGAACTCGACAGCCATGATGTCATCTGGGCGGAGGGTGCGTTGGCCGAAACCTTCATCGACGATGACAGCCGGGGCATGTTCCACAATGCGGCCGAGTTTCGGGTGCTTTATCCCGACGCGGCTGATAGACCGGCGCGGTTCTGTGCTCCCCGGGTTGAAGCAGGGCACGAACTGGATAGGCTACAGCGGCGATTGATCGAGCGCGCCCGCTTGCTGCGGGCGGACGGTAGGGCTACGCCCGTGTCACTCCAGGGCCATCTGGACAATGTAAGCCCGGCCTGCATTGCCGGCTGGGCGCAAGATCCAGCTTGCCCGGGAACGGCAGTCAAACTGGTAGTGCTCGCCAATGGGACAGAGATCGGCCGGGTCGTGGCAGACCGCTACCGGCTGGACCTGTTGAAAGCTGGCATCGGCGATGGCCGGCACGGCTTCGAGTTTCTCATTCCGGGCGGTTTGGCGTCTCATATCGCGCACGCGATAGAGGTGCGCAGTGAAGATGGCTGGGTGATGCCGAGCCGTCACGCCACCATCATCGAACCATCGCGGACCTCGACGCAAAACCCGGTGGATCGGCCAATAATCGGGCTCGGCCAGCTACAGGGAAACATCGATCAAGCGGACCGCCTGTCCATTAAAGGGTGGGCTTTGGATGCCGGCGACCCGAAGCGCCCGGTTGGCCTTGTGGTCACGGTCAACGGCCAAATGGCGGCGCGCGTCCTGGCCAACCGCTACCGGACTGACCTTGAGCAAGCAGGTCTCGGCAGTGGGCGACATGCCTTCGAGCTGGTGTTCGCACAAAGCTTGCCCATGCTTGCGGCGCAAGAAATCCGCGTTTTGCGCGAGGCAGACGGCATGGAGCTGTCAGGCTCACCGGTGCACGTGCAGGCGGCTGTCGCGCTGGACGACTCTACTGCGACGCATTTGGCAACCATGCTCAGCCAACTCGACAACGAGGCGGCGGAAGATCGCGCGCTCCAGCTGCTGACGGAGCAAACCGAACAGCTTTTGGCGCGCCGGGCTGCGCGTCGGAGTGGACGCAATGAACGAGACGCGCTGCGCCAGTTCCGCCGCCGGTGGGGCCAGGATGTGCCAGGGGCGAATGAGGACAGGGACAGCGTGGCTTCGCAGGCCTTGGTGGTTGACGAAAATCTACCCTGCGCGAGGCACGATGCAGGCTCGGTCGCCATTCTGTCACACGTCCGTGCGCTGCAAACACTGGGCTACTGCGTCAGCTTCGTGGCAGCCAACGAGATGCGGAACGAGTCCGCCGCAGCGGCGCTGGAGTCTTGGGGTGTGAGGGTCTGCTCGGCGCCGCATTACGCCTCGGTCGAGGACGTGCTTCGTCTGCATGCCGGCACGTTCGACGTCGTCTATCTGCACCGCCCGACAACAGCCGATCGTTACCTGCCCTTGGTGCGCCAGCACTGCCCGCGGTCGCGGGTGATCTACAGCGTCGCCGATCTGCACCATGTGCGCCTGGCCCGTCAGGCCCAACTAGAGCGGCGGCCGGAATTGCTGGCCCATAGTCGCAACGTGGCAGCAATCGAAATCATGGCAGCCAGGCGGGCCGATGTGGTGCTGACCCACTCGCCCGTCGAAGCGGCGCTCCTGGGAAAGTCAGCCGGACGGCACAAGGTCCATGTGGTGCCGTTTGCCGTCGACCCGCGCGCACCCTGCCAGGCCTTTGCCAATCGGCATGGAATGGTCTTCGTGGGCAGCTTCGGTCATGCGCCGAACCGGGATGCGGTACATTACCTGCTGCGCGACGTGTTGCCGTCGGTGTGGGCACAAGATCCATCGATCACTTGCCAGGTCGTTGGACATGGCTGGGAGGCTGCTCAGCTCACTCGCATTGATCCACGTGTTGCCGTGGTGGGTGCGGTGGAGGATCTTGATGCGGTGTTTAGGACAGCCCGGCTGAGCGTGGCGCCGCTACGGTTTGGCGCGGGCATCAAGGGCAAGGTGCTTGACAGCTTTGCCGCAGGGTTGCCGTGCGCGATGACCCCTGTTGCGGCTGAGGGGTTGCCGCTGAACGGTCTCCTACCGCAGTTGGTTGCCGATGGGGCGGCGTTGGCGGCCTGCATCCTGCGCCTGCATGCCGACCTGGCGTTCAATCAGCAGGCTGGCCGAGATGCCGCGGCATTGGTGGCGACGGCATTTAGTCAGCACCGGGTTGTGCAGGCGCTTGGGGCCGCATTGGGTCGAACGAGCATGGCAGACAGGGAAAGCCAGGCGGTATAAGCGCTCTTGATGAATTATCCGGGCTCGCTCAAGCCAGCAACGGCTCAGCACTCAATCCCACAACCATTGCCGAACCGGCGTGCCTTGCCCAAACGGTCCGTGCTGCTGGATCAACAGGGAGGAACTCGTGACAGACCTCATCCATTTTGCCTGTATCTGCGATGTATGCCAGCACCACCTGGTTACCAACCATTCGGTCCATGGATGAGCCGGCTGACGCGAGCCTATGCCGCATGTTGGATAGCGTGTTCCCACTCCTGACAGGCTTATAGCGGGTCGATCGGGAACCCGTCCGTCGCTCCCGATGCGGTCCGCGGGACCGGCACTCCTGCGAGTACGCGGTAGTAGAGAGGGAACAGGTGCAGGCGTAGCTGCATCGGTTCATTCACTTGCAGCGCATAGTAGCCGACCTGGTGGTAGTAGACGATCCTCGAGCGCACCTCGCTTTCGAGGTCGTCATAGCCCATGGCGTTGAATATCCGGCGGAGCACGCCTATCACATGGGCTGGACTGAAGGCTCAATTCGGTAACGGGTTCGCCCTTCAGAGGCAGTTCAAGCTGACCTTCTTATCGAACCTGAAACTGGCACTCGCGGTCTACCCGGCCGCCAAGGTGGAATCTGACGAGCGGGGATCATTTTGTACCGTAGCACCCCCCGTCAGCGTCAGCAAAGTCCTCGCCCGCCGCTAACCTTCCCGACCGATTTGCAATTGGCGTGCTGAATGCATGCATAGGGTGTCGGCTGCAAAATCTCGCCTGAACTTTTTACTTGGACGGTAGCATGTTCGACGGCCCTCAGGATGGCCTGGCGGCACTCCGCGCGCCAAGGAGGCAGTTCTGGGTGATATGCAAGAACCACCCTCTGCCTAACAGAATCGATACGCCGTCACGCAACGGATGCCCTGCTCGGCGCGACTCGCCGGCGATCGCGGTGCCCTGGAAGCCTCGTAGGGCGAGCAGTAGGACCGGTGCTGCCGGACCGGACAACAGGCCCGATGAGGCTGGTGGCGCCACAGGGGGCGGGAGCCAAGACCTTCGCTGGGCCATACATGCCGGCAAATGGGACGTGCCCGATGATCGCCACCACCCGGCCAGCCATCTCGGAAGTTCACACCGTGACGGCGCTCTCCTGACTCCGGCCTACCGCTATTGACTTGCAGATACCTAGGTATAAGTTCGTATACCAAGAGCGGAAAGCTACTGCAAAGGGGAAGCGAAGGATGACAACCGATCGGGATCACGCCGCGCCGAATTCCCAGCGCGTCATCGCTTTTATTTTGCGTACTGAACCTGCCGATCTGCCCGCAAAGGTCCTGCGGGTCGCGCGTGAAGCCTTCATGGATTGCGTCGGCGTGGCCATCGCCGGCAGCCTGGAGCCGGCCGGACAGATCACCGCGGATTACGCCCGCGACAATGCCGGGGCGCACCAGGCCGTTCTTTGGGGCCATAACCTGCGCACCTCCGCCACCAACGCCGCCCTCGTGAATGGCACCGCCGCCCACGCGCTCGATTACGACGACGTCACCTGGGGACTCATCGGCCATCCAAGCGTCTCGCTATGCGCCAGCCTCCTTGCCCTTGGCGAGCAGTTCGGCAAGTCCGGAGCCGAGGTGCTGCACGCCTATGTCGTCGGATTTGAGGTGATGGCGAAGATCGGCCGGACCACCCAGCCGCTGCACTCGCTCGAAGGAGGGTGGCACGCAACCGTCACGATTGGAACCTTCGGTGCGACGGCGGCCTGCTGCAAGCTACTGGGATTGGATGCCACGGCGGTCGGGCACGCATTGGGAATCGCCTATTCGATGACCAGCGGCAACACCAGCAATTTCGGCACGATGACGAAGCCGCTGCATGCAGGCCTTGCCGCGCGAAATGCCGTTGAGGCGGTTATGCTGGCGCGCCGTGGCTTCACATCGGTGCCACACCCGTTTGACGGGCCGAAGAGCTTCCATGCCGTCTATTCCCGCGGCCTGCCGGTCAACATGGCGCCGCTCGAAGAACTCGGCATCATGTACGAACTTGACGTGCGCGGGGTGGTTATCAAGCCCTATCCGTGCTGCGTCTCCGGCCATACCAGCATCGATGCCGCGCTTCGGTTGCGAGACGAGGATGGCGCCCGCCCGGACAACATCGTCGGGATCGACCTCGGCGTGACGAGATACACCTATGACAAGCTGTCCTACGACCGGCCTGTGACCGGGCTGGAGGGCAAGTTCTCCGCGCATTATGCCGTTGCACGCGCGATTACCGATGGCCAGCTTGGACTCGGCACCTTCAGCGACGAAGCCGTGCGGGAAGCCGAGATCGGCAAACTCGTCTCCCGCGTCACCATGACCGTGGATGACGAGATCGAGCGGGCTTGGAAGATCGGCAGCCGCCCCGTTAAGCTGACGGCACGCTTTACCGATGGCCGCGTGGTCGAAAAACTGGTCGAGATCTCGAAGGGTAATCCCGAGGTGCCGATGTCGGAGCACGAACTGGTCGTCAAGTTCAGTGACTGCGCCAAGCTGGTGTTCGAACCCGCCATTGTTGATCGGCTGATCGAGACGCTGATGCATCTGGAGGACCTGCCGAACATCGCCACGCTGGCATCGCTGCTCTCGACCGAGCGGCGAGTCGTGGCTGAAGCGGCTGACCGAGCAGACCGGCAGAGTTAGGATAAGCTTACACAAAGATCCGGCGGCTGCCGTAGCAGAAAGCCGGGCAATCGGGAGAAGCGGGCCATGTGGAGCCTGGTTGAGCAGGTTATTCTGGGGAACCGCTGGGTGCGAATCCTAGGCGTCGCCTTCGCCATGCACATCATCGCCTTCATCGACCGCAACAATATCGCCATGGCGATCCCCACGATGCGAACGACGCTGGGGCTTAGTGCCGCCAGCATCGGCTTCGCGTCTGGGTCGCTGTATTTCACCTACCTCATCATGCAGGTACCAGCCGGGCGTCTGGCAGAGACCTGGAGTGCCAAGAAGGTCATCCTCATCTCTGCCTTGCTTTGGGGGGCCGTCTCGCTGTCAACGGCCTTCGTCACGACCGGGACCGAGTTGATCGTCAATCGCATGCTGATGGGCTTAGTCGAAGGCGGCGAGACGATCACGTTGATCGTTCTCGTCCGGAACTGGTTCTCCCGAAGCGAGCGTGCGCGCGCGCTCATGGTGATCCTGGTCAGCGTCCCGCTCTCCTCAGTGATCTCGAACGTCGTCTCCGGCTACATCCTCAAGAGCTACAGCTGGGAATGGATGTTCGTGATCGAGGCGGTCCCGGCCTTGCTCTGGGCTGGCGTCTGGCAATTCGCCATCGCCGACCATCCACGCGAGGCCGCCTGGCTCGCCCGCGGCGTGAAAGCGAGCCTTGAGGCCCGGCTTCGCGAAGAGGTGCTTGCCGTCCCAGCGATGCCGGGTCATTGGACGCGCGTGATGTGGCAACCGGTGGTGGTGCTGCTCGCCCTCAGCAATTTTTTCTTCCTGACCGGCAATCTCGGCGTCGTCCTGTGGCTCCCCAGCGTACTGCAGGAAACCGGGCTGCCGATCGAGCGGGTAGGCGTGCTGAGCTCGCTAACCTACGTGGCGGGCGCCGTAACGATGGTGCTGTGCTCCTTCAGCTCTGACCGGTTTGGCGATCGGAAGTGGCATATCTTTGGGCTGTGCGCCGCGGCCGCGGCCTTCCTGCTCGTTGCCTCCGGGCTTGAGACGAGCGCGGTCGCGTGGATCGATCGGTCTGTTTCACCTTCATCAACGGACTGCTTTATGGGCGCTTTGCCGTGTTTTGGGCGCTCCCGTCCGAAATCCTGCCCGCGAGCCTAGTTGGCGTGGGGGTAGGATTGATCAACGGCATCGGACCCCAACCGGGCGGGATCGGCCTTTTCCCACCTGTTCGCCATGTGGAAGCTCTACGGTGCCGGCTACGTGAAAGCGTTCGCCGCCAATGACGTCATGGTGGCGGGGGATGGTTCAGCGACCCGCGAAGCGGTCGCCAGTGGCGAACGGGACGTTGCGCCGGTGTCCGAATACGACGCCTTCGAGTTCAAGCGGCAAGGCAAGCCGGTCGATGTCGTCTGGCCGGAGGACGGCACCATTCTGCTACCTGCGCCGCTCGCCATCGTGAAGGGAAGCCCAAACGGCGACAATGCGCGAGCGCTCGCGGCCTACCTGCTGTCGCTGGAGGGCCAGCAGCTCATCGTCGATACGACCCTCTCCTGGTCTGCGCGACGCGACGTCCCGCCCCCGCCGGGCAAGCCGCCGCTGGAGTCGATCAAGACGGCTGCGTTCGACTGGCGCAGGGCGGGCGCTGAGAAGGGCGCCTTGCTCGACCTCTATTCCCAGGCTTTTCAGTCCAACTAACGGCCAGTAATCAGCAGTTGACGCAGAGTATACCAAGTTATACCTTCATGTCAGATAACAGGGAGGCTTCGACATGAGCGAGACGATCACGGTTCTGAACCCGACTGGGGCACCCGAGACGGGCTCCATTCCGACGGCTGCGCGCCCGGCGTCCTTGAAGGGTTTGCGGGTCGCCCTGCTGGACAAAGGCAAGGAGTTTTCCGACGTGGTGCTGGAGGCGCTGGCGGACACGTTGCGGCGCGACCACGGGGTCACCAACATCAAGTTCTGGCGGAAGGGCTTTCCAGCCAAGGGGGCGCCCTTCATCGCCGAAATGGCAGCCGAGTCCGACGTGGCGATTTCCGGCGTCGGCCATTGCGGCTCCTCCTCACCGTGGAGCGTGATTGATGCGGTGAACCTGGAGAAGGCCGGCATTCCGACCGTTGCTCTCATCAGCCGCTCCTTCTGCCCGCTGGGACAAATCGTTGGACGCGGCGTCGGCCACCAGGCGCTGCCGATCGTCATGCTGCCGCACCCGATCGGGGATGCCGACGAAGGCCAAATCTCGCAGAAAGGCATCGACGCCGCTGCCGAATGCGTCCGGCTGCTGACGACCGACGCGGGCCAAGTGGGCAGCGAGTATGCCCATAAGAAGTTCCCGCTTCCCGAACACGCCGTGGCCCGCGCCTAGCGAACACCCCGCCATCAAGGTCATCAGCGAGGAATAGAACCATGCTCGACCACGTGCAGATTCCGGCTCTGAACACCACCGAATTGCCGAACTCCATCGAGGCGGTGAACGACTACTTCTACGAACAGGGCTGGACCGACGGCCTGCCGATCATCCCCCCGACGCCTGAGCGGGTACAGCACATGCTCGCCGGCATGCACTGGCGGGCGCCAGACGCCGTGATCGGCCTCATACCGCCCGCCATGGGGCTGGCCACGCTGCGGACGATTGCGACCAACGCGGTCATGGCCGGTTGCATTCCCGCCTATCTCCCCGTCGTCGTCGCGGCGGTGGAGGCCGTGCTGGAGACGAAGTACGGGCTCGCCCACCGGCAGACCACAACGCATGCCGGGGCGCCGCTGCTGATCGTCAATGGGCCCATCATCAAGGAGATCGGGCTGAACTACGGCAACGGCGTGTTCGGCCCGGGCTGGCGGTCGAACGCGACGATTGGCCGCGCATTGCGCCTGACCCTGGTCAATGTCGGTGGCGCGGTGCCAGCGGCCACCGATTTCTGCCAGCACGGCCATCCCGGCAAATACACGTTCTGCATCGCCGAGCATCAGGCGGCCAACCCCTGGGAGCCGCTGCACGTCGAACGGGGCTTCGAGGCGGAAGAAAGCGTCGTGACCGTCATCAACGCGGAGGCACCGCACAGCATGACGGAGAACGTGCAGACCACGCCGATCGAGATCATGCGGACCTTCGCCGACACCATGGCGACCTATGGCGGTAACAACCTCTATTCGCAGGGCCATCCCGTGCTCGTGCTCGGTCCCGAGCATGCGCAGCACATCCAGGCCGGCGGCTGGCGCAAGAAGGACATCCAGATGGCCCTGTTCGAGA
This sequence comes from Acetobacteraceae bacterium, assembly GCA_965199005.1. Lineage (GTDB taxonomy): Bacteria > Pseudomonadota > Alphaproteobacteria > Acetobacterales > Acetobacteraceae > LMUY01. The sequence goes on from CBDAQK010000001.1 coordinate 513,730, forward strand.
TGGCGCGGCGTCCATGGGGCATCGCCAAGAACCGCGGCAAGTCCAAGGGCCCCTTCTTTCCGGTTTGGGTCGACAAGTCCGACCCGAACGCAATGGTCCCGATCATCAACGAGCCGAAGGACCTGATCGTCATCGTCGCCGGCGGGGCTGGGGGCAAGTCGATGTGGTGCCCCACGGCCGGTGCGCAGAGCCTGAGCGTGAGCAAGGTGATCGAGCGGGCGTGACCCGCGCGGAGATGGCGTGAAATGGCTGGGCGCGGACCTACGCGGCCATGCTGGGCCGCAGCGGACCGCGCCCATGCTTTTCCGGCCGAATGGCTGATCCCGCCGCCGAAGGGCAGCGCGCAGCCGCTGGTCGGGTTGGGGAGGTAGCCTGGCATGCGGCTGTCACGTAAACCGATGTGTGGTATGGGCGGCTCAGCCGGGACCGGTCGCAATGTCACCGCATAGGCGTCAAAGCCTGTGAGGGCGGGTGCGATGGTGCTGGTGTTCCCCCACCGGACACCTGGCGGATGTGTAATGGACAGCCTTGCTCACCTTGCTCAACGATTTGCCAATACCGGGACCGCCGCCGAGACGGCCTATGCCGTGCTGCGCGAGGCCATTCTGGCGAACACCTTGCTTCCCGGCGCGCGACTCCGTGCCGATGACCTGGCTCGGCAGCTGGGCGTCAGCAAAACGCCCGTCCGGGAGGCGCTCCGCAAGCTGCAGGCCGAGGACCTGATCGCGATTGGTGCGGGCAATGCCCTGAGCGTGAAGGTCATCACTGAAAAGCAGCTTCTGGAAATCTACTATACGCGTGAGGCGCTGGAGGGCATGGGGGCTCGGCTTGCAGCCGAGAACGCCGGACCGATCGACCTAGTTCACCTACGCGCCGCCCTCGAGGATGCCGAGGGCGCATTGAAGCGATCCGATATCGAGCAGGTTCGGACTTTCACCGGCGAGTTCCAACTCGAAGTCCTGAAGGCAGCCCGAAACGATGTGCTGGCAGGCCTGCTCAAAACCCTGCGCGAGCGGGTCCGCAACCACCGCCTGACCACAATGAACGTTCCCGGCCGGGACGAGGAGACGGTGGTTTTCTGCCGCGCCTTGCTGCGCGCCATCGAGGACCGGGACCCCGATGCCGCGGAGCGCATCGCACGGGCGAACCGCCGAAGGACGCTGGAGCTGCGGCTGAAGATGGTGCGGAGCATGGCGCAACCCGGATGAACACTGGCGCGTGAGGCTATGCGGCAAAAAAGAACGAGAGCGTCACCGATGGCAGCCATTAAAATCAGCCACTTACACAAGCAGTTCGGACCGGTGGCGGCGGTACGCGACATTTCCGTAACGTTCGAGGACGGCGAGATGACCTCGGTACTGGGTCCGTCCGGTTGCGGCAAGACGACGATGCTGAACATGATTGCCGGGTTCACGTCTCCCGACTCCGGATCGATCCGCTTTGACGACCGGGTCATCGCCGACCCAGCCTGCGGCATCGCCGTGCCGTCGCACAAGCGCGGACTGGGGATGGTATTCCAGAGCTATGCGCTTTGGCCGCATCTCAGTATTGCCGAGAATGTGGGGTATGGCTTGAAGATGCGCGGCATTGCGCGGCCCGAACGCGACGATCGGGTGCGCCAGTCGTTGGCCCGCGTCAGGCTCGACGCGTTCATCGAGCGCTACCCGCATGAACTCTCCGGCGGGCAGCAGCAGCGGGTGGCGCTTGCCCGGGCTATCGCCTACGAGCCGCAGATTCTGCTGTTCGACGAGCCGCTGTCGAACCTGGACGCTCAGTTACGCGACGAAATGCGTGACGAGTTGAAGATGCTGCACCGGGAGATCGGCGTCACCGCGGTCTACGTTACGCATGACCAGTCGGAAGCGATGAGCCTGTCCGACACGATCATTGTCATGGGCGAGGGAGAGGTCCTACAGCGCGGAACGCCCCGGCAGCTCTACCGGGAACCAGCCGACATCCGCGTGGCCAACTTCATCGGCAAGACCAACCTGCTTGCTGCCCAGCACCTGCAGTCTGGTGAGCCTTACGCGCAGGTGCGGGCGGAGGGGGTGGAGTCCGCGCTCCGCTGCCGCGCCTCGCCGGGCAGCATCGGACCCGGTTGGCTCTCCATCCGGCCGGAGGCGCTTGGGCTCATCCCAGCCGGTCATGAGCCGGACGGTATCGGCGCCACGGTAGCGTCGGTGACGTATCTCGGTGATATTTGCCGCTATGGGCTGGTGCTCCCCGGCGGTTTGCGGCTGACGGCGCAGCAACCGGCTGGAAGCAGTTTTTCGTCTGGCGACGCGGTCTCGCTCGCAATCGCGCCCGAGGAGTGCTTCTTCATCGCCCGGCGCGGATTCGCCGGGTGAGCCGTTCGGCCCTTGCCCTGCGCGGCGGGCAGAAGGCACGGCACCCGGCCCGGTGGCTGGCCCGGCTTGCGGACAGGGCACGCGATCCCGCCGCCGTAATGGTCGCGGCCGCCCTTCTCACCACCGCCTTCCTGGTCCTGTATCCGGTATTTTGGCTGTTCTATGGCGCCTTCGCCTATGGTGACGCCGGCCTGACGCACGCATTGATCCAGTTCTACAATATGCCCGGGCTGGCGCGGGCCTTCAGCAACACGCTGATCGTGATCCTGGGCACAGTGCCGCTTGCTTTCGTGATCGCACTCCCTCTGGTGTGGATCACGTCGCGCACCGACACGCCGCTGCGAGGCGTTATCGAAGTCGCCGCCTTGCTGCCGTTCATCACGCCACCGCTGATCGGCGCCGTCGCATGGTCGCTGTTGGCCGCGCCGCGGACCGGGCTGCTGAACGTACTAGCCCGGGAACTCGGTGCGGCACGGCCGGTGCTGGACATCTACTCCATGCCCGGATTGATTTTCGTCATGGGGCTCTATCTCAGCCCCTACGTGTTCCTGACCGTGAAGGCGGTCATGGACAACATGGACTCCAGCCTGGAGGACGCCTCCACCATTGCCGGCGGCGGAATGGTTCGCACCCTCCGCCATATCGTTCTGCCAATGTGCATGCCCGGCATCGCCGCTGCGGCAATTCTCGTATTCACCCGGGCGTTGGAGGAGTTCGCTATCCCTGGCATTCTGGGGACGCCGGCGCATATCTACACCATCACGACCTACATTTTCTACCAGGCCATCAGCTACATGCCGCCGCGCTACGAAGTCGCCGCGTTGCTGGCCAGCCTCATCATGGCGGCCACCGGCGCCGGCTTGGCGATCCAGATGCGGCTCCTCGGCGGAGGGAAGCGCTTCACCACAGTCTCCGGCAAGGGTAAACTGCCTCGGCTTATCCAGCTCGGCAAATGGCGGTATGCGGCGCTCGGCTATGCCTTGCTGTACATCTCGCTCGCCGTCGTGCTGCCGTACGCCGTCCTGCTGTATGCCGCGTTCATCCGGCGCTGGGGCATCGCACCCATCCCTGCCAACTTCACCATCGCACATGTCGTGGAAACGTTTTCTCCCGACCTCAACGCGACGCCTAGCTTCATCAACAGCACCGTCCTGGCGGTCGGGGGCGCCACTCTGGCCACCATCCTGGCCCTCGCCACCAGTCATACCGCGGCGAAGGGCGCAAGGGGCGTCGGGCGGCTCCTCGAGCTTCTCACCTCGATCCCATTGACCATGCCAGGGCCGGTGATCGCGGTGGCAATGCTGTGGTCCTACGTTCATCCGCCTTTTCAGCTGTATGGGACGCTGTGGATCCTGCTCATCGCCTATGTGACGCATTTCATTCCCTACGGGGCGCGGACGATCGGCAACGCGTTGAGCCAGGTTAGCGTCGAGTTCGAGCGGGCGGCGGCGGTCTGCGGCGCAGCGCAGTTCACGCGGTTCCGCGGCATAACATTCCCGCTCGTCCGGGCAGGCGTGCTGGCCGGATGGCTGCTGATGTTCGTCTCGATGCTGCGCGAATTGTCCGCCTCGATCTTCCTGTTCGTGCCAGGGACCGAGACGGTTGCCGTCAGCTTGGTCGAACGCTGGCAGGAGGCAGATTTTCCCGGGGTCGCGGTTCTGTCTCTGAGCCTGGTCCTCGTGTCGCTCGCCGTCATTGGCATCATGCGGAGCATGTTCGGCCGCGGCATCGACCTCCACCCGCGATAAGCCAGATCGTGATCCACCCTGCGCCCGGGTGGGCTGATAATAACGTAGGCAGGATTATCCAATATCAGCCTGGGGCGACCGGTATAAAGCCATTCCTCTGATCCCGGACGGTGGGCGAGAGCCCGAAGGCAGGTGAGGCAATGAGCATGGTCCCCCAACTCAAATTGGACGCCGGCAGGATACCTGCCGGACCGCCCGATGTTTCTCCCCGCCATGATGGCCGGACGTTGGCTTGGCTTCTGGCGGCGGTGGTTTTGTTAGGTGCCGCCGGGGTGTTTTTCTGGCAGCACCAACCAAGAAAACCCGCGGCCGTTGCAGCACCTGCCAAACCAGCCGTGACCGTAAGCTATCCCCTGGCGGAAATCCTCGCCAGCCGCACGGGCTTCCTAGGACAGTTCTCCGCCGTCAATGCCGTCGATATCCGGGCGCAAGTCGGTGGAATTCTGACGGACATACATTTTCAGGATGGTCAGATCGTCAACAAAGGCGATCTGCTCTTCATCATTGACCCAAGACCATACGAAATACGGCTGGCGACCGCGGTTGCCGCAGTGAATACCGCCCAGGCGCGCCTGGTCTTGGCTAGGGCAGAGCTTTGGCGCGCGCAGCAGCTGAAGCAGACAAATTTCGGGACCGCTGAAGATGTCGACCAACGTATCGCCGACCAAAACACTGCGAGCGCTGCGCTCGATACGGCGAACGCGGCCGTGCGAGACGCGCAACTCGACCTCGATTACTGCCAGGTCAAGGCCCCGTTCAGGGGCCGCGTCAGCTCCCACCGGGTTTCGATCGGCAGCTTGGTGAGTGGCAGCCGCGCCGGGTCCAGCCCGACAACGCTGCTGACGACCATTGTCTCGATCGATCCGATCTACCTCAATTTCGACATGAGTGAGAACGATTACCTCGCCTATGCGCGGGCGCATCCCGAGGGCACCTCGTCCGCACAGGTCGACTTTCGGCTTGGTGACGAGGACCACGAAACGCGGCAGGCTAAGCTCGACTTCATCGATAATACGATTGATCGTGCGTCGGGGACGATCCGCGCCCGGGCGACCGCGCCCAACGCCGATGCATTCCTGTTACCCGGCGCCTTCGCGCGCCTTTCCCTCGTGACGGGACGGCCGCGGTCCTCGCTCGTCGTCCCGGAGACCGCGCTCTCCTTGGATCAATCCAATCACGTCGTGATGACGGTCGGGCCGGACGACACCGTGACTGCGAAGGTCGTCACGGTGGGTGACCTGCTGGACGGGATGCGGGTGATTACCGGGGGCTTGTTGCCGACCGACCGCGTGGTCGTCGACGGCCTGGCGCGGGCGGTGCCGGGGCGGCAGGTGACGCCCCAGTGGCAGCGCCCAGCCGGCCAGGGCTGACGGCCGTGCGCTTCACCCACACCTTCATCGACCGCCCTATCCTTGCGGGGGTCGTCAGCGTTTTCATCGTTCTGATCGGGCTTGGTGCGCTGGTGTCGCTCCCGGTCGCACAATATCCCGACATCGTGCCGCCGACCATACAGGTCACGACGACCTATCCCGGCGCGTCGGCAGACGTCGTGGCCAAGACGGTGGCAACGCCGTTGGAACAGCAGATCAACGGTGTCGAGAACATGCTGTACATGACCAGTCAGTCGACTGGCGACGGCAAGCTGACGGTGACGGTCACCTTCCGCATCGGCACCGACCTCAATACCGCCCAGGTGTTGACGCAGAACCGCGTCACCGATGCATTGCCGCGGTTGCCAGACGACGTTCAGCGAGAAGGCGTGGACGTGCGGAAGGCAACGCCGAATATCTTGCTGATTGTTCACCTGATATCCCCAAAAGGGACACGGGACCAAAGCTACCTGTCGAACTACGCAACCCTGCATATGCGCGATGTGCTGGCCCGGCTTCCCGGAGTGGGCGACGTCCAGATCGCCAGCCCGCGCGACTACGCGATGCGGATTTGGATCGACCCCGACAAAGCGGCCGCCTATGGACTGACCGCCGACGACATCGTGGCGGCGTTGCGCGCCCAAAACGTGCAGGTATCGGCTGGTATCCTGAACCAGCCGCCCGTTCCCACGCCAGGCGCCTTCCAACTCAACATCCAAACACTCGGCCGCCTTTCGAGCCCCGATCAGTTTGGCACCATCATCATCAAGAATGATGGGCAGGGCCATATTACCCGGGTTCGCGACATCGCGCGGACGGAGATCGGCGCGTCGGATTACGGCACGGCGGCCTATCTCGACGCCAGCCGCGCCACCCCGATTTTCATCTATGCCCTGCCGGGTGCCAACTCACTCTCAGTCGAGAAAGAGGTGCTCGCCGAGACGAAGACGCTCTCGCAAGACTTTCCGCCGGACGTGGCCTATCAGGTGATCTACGATCCGACGGAGTTCATCCAGCAGTCGGCGAACGAGGTGGTGAAGACGATCGGGATCGCCATCCTGCTCGTCGTCGCGGTCGTCATCATCTTCCTGCAATCCTGGCAGGCCTCCCTGATCCCGGTCATCGCCATTCCCGTATCGTTGATCGGGACGATGGCCGTGCTGGCGGGGTTGGGGTTCTCGCTCAACAATTTGTCGCTCTTCGGCATCGTCCTGGCCGTCGGCATCGTCGTCGACGATGCCATCGTGGTGGTTGAGAATGTGGAGCGCAACATCCAGGCCGGGCTTCCGCCGAAGGAGGCAGCGCACAAGACAATGGACGAGGTCGGCGGTGCCATCGTCGCCATTGCGCTGACGCTCTGTGCCGTATTCCTCCCATCGGCGTTCCTGTCCGGGATTTCGGGCGAGTTCTTCCGCCAATTCGCGGTCACCATCGCGGCGTCGACGGTTATTTCCTGCTTCGTATCGTTGACCCTTAGCCCGGCCCTGTGCGCTCTCCTGTTCAAACCCCATTCCGAAATCACGAGACGCCGGCGCGCCTGGTCGCCATTACGGGCGGTGAGCGCATTCTTTGGGGGGTTCAACGCTCTCTTCGACGGGTTGTCGCGCCGCTACGCGGGCCTGACGGCGACGCTGGTGCGGCGGCTCGGCCTGATGCTCCTGCTTTATGCGGTGTTGATCGGCCTCACCGGGTTTCAGTTCTCGCGTGCCCCCACGGGTTTCATCCCGGAGCAGGATCAGAGTTACCTCATCACCGTCGTTCAATTACCGCCGGGTGCGACGCTCGACCGGACGGAGGCGATCGTGCGGCAAGTGGCTGATATCGTGCAGCAGACGCCGGGCGTGGCCCACGCCGTGCCGTTCGTTGCCCTGGACGCCACGACATTCACGCAGGCCTCCAACGCCGCGACCGTATTCTCCAAGCTCGCCCCTTTCGACCAACGCGTCGCGCAAGGACTCTCCGCACCTAAGATATTGGCGAGCCTACGGACCCGCCTGGCAAACATCCAAGGTGCCTTCATCCTGTCGATCGCGCCGCCACCGGTGCAAGGCATCGGCAATGCTGGCGGTTTCAAGATGATGGTGCAGGACCGCGGCGACGTCGGTCCCGAGGCGCTCGAGAAGGCGGCGCAGGCCCTTGTCGCCGCGGCCAATGCCGACCCCACCCTGGCAGGCGTCTTCACCCTATTCAACACCCACACCCCGTCGGTCTATGCCGACATAGACCGTGAGCGGGCGGAGAAGCTTGGGGTAACGCCGCACGACGTCTTCGACGCGATGCAGGTCTATCTTGGCTCGTCCTATATCAACGACTTCAACTATCTCGGACGGACATACCAGGTTATCGCCCAGGCGGACGGCCCGTTCCGCCGGACGCTGAACGACATCGCCCGGCTGCGGACGCGCAATTCGGCCGGGCAGATGGTCCCGATCGGTTCGGTCGCGCGGCTAAGGGAAGTGACGGCACCTTACCGTGTGCCCCATTACAACCTCTATCCGGCGGCCGAAGTGCTTGGCGGGGCGGCACCCGGCGTTGCCTCGGGGACGGCGCTCCAACACATGGAGCAAATCGCCAGGACCGTCCTTCCCCGGGGGGTCGGATATGAATGGACGGAACTAGCCTATCAGGAACAGCAGCGCGGTACGCCGGCCTTGTTGGTCTTCGCTGCGGCAGCCCTCTTCGTCTTCCTCGTTCTCGCCGGGCAGTATGAGAGCTTGCGTTTGCCGCTTGCGGTCATCCTGATTGTCCCGATGTGCCTCCTGGCAGCCGTGAGTGGTCTGCTGTTCCGCGGCATTCCCGTCGACATTCTGGCGCAGATCGGGTTCGTCGTGCTGGTCGGCCTTGCCGCGAAGAACGCCATCCTGATTGTCGAGTTCGCGCGGCAGGCGGAGAACGAGGGTGCGGAAGCACGGGACGCCGCGGTTTATGCTGCCCGCACCCGGCTACGCCCTATCCTGATGACGTCGCTGGCGTTCGTTTTCGGCGTCCTGCCGCTTGCCATTGCAACAGGCGCAGGTGCCGAGATGCGGCAATCGCTAGGGACGGCCGTGCTGTTCGGCATGCTGGGCGTGACCTGCTTCGGCCTTCTGTTCACACCTAGTTTCTACACCGTGGTTCGCCGGGTCGGCGTGACGCGGCGTGTCTCCGCCGAGGTGAGACCTCCCCAAATCGCCTGAGCGGGCCGGAGTTCGGGACTCGGCCAACCGAACTCGCGACGAGCGGCGTAAGGCACGTTTATTGCTCTGCGCTTGTCAGCGCCAGGGCCGGTTAGGAGCGCCTCCAAAGCGGTCTCTATGCAGCGGTTCGGACCAGGAACTATCAAGGGAGTCTGTCTTGGAAACTATGCAACGGACGCAGCATCCACCCGTGAACGCCGGCGCCCGCCTTGATCGCCTTGCCTTCAACAAAGCGCATGGCAAGCTTTTTGCGATCCTCGGAGCCGGCCTGTTTTTGGATGCCATGGAACTGTATATGGCCGGCAGTATCCTTGCCGTGCTTGTGCAGACGGGTTGGTCGAACCTCGATAGTAACGCGAATTTTCTGTCGGCCACATTTGCCGGCGCGGTCATAGGGGCTATGTCGGCAGGACTTCTGGGTGATCGCTTCGGCAGACGTGCAGCCTTCCAGATCAATCTGGCGATCTTTGGCGTCGCCTCGCTCGTCGCTGCGGCCGCGCCCTCCATGAACTGGCTGATCGCCATCCGGTTTGTCATGGGGATCGGACTGGGGGCAGAAGCCGCTATCGGCTATGCTGTGATCTCCGAATTCATGCCAGCGGGACAAAGAGGGAAGTGGCTGGCCTTCGGAGCGTTGATTGGGAATGGCCCCCTGCTTGTCTCAACGGCGCTCGGCTATTGGGTCATTCCAACGATCGGCTGGCGCTGGATGTTTATCATCGTCGGTGTCCTGGCGCTGATCGTATGGGTCGTACGCTGGGGTATGCCGGAATCGCCGCGGTGGCTCGAGTCAAAAGGACGGCTTGCGGAGGCGGAGCACGTCGTCCAGACATTCGAGGCTGCGGCAGGCGCTGCCATTCTCGAGCCGGTGGCGGTCATGGGCAGCTCGACTGCTCCGGGCTCGTTCCGCGACTTGTTTCGCAAAGAACTTCGTCCCCGTACCCTGGCGTCACTCGTCATCGTGCTCGCGCAGGTCATGTCCGTGTTCGGGTTTCTTGGCTGGATCCCGACGTTCATGGTGGCGCAGGGCTTCAGCGTGGTGAAATCGCTTCAGTTTGCCATGATCACGTCGGCTGGGGCACCCGTCGGGTCGCTGATTGGGATGTTGCTGTCGGATAAGGTTGGGCGCCGTCGCGGCTTGGTTGCTTGCTCGCTGTTCGGGATTGTCATCGGGAGCTGCTATCCGTTCGTCAAGTCGATCGACATGCTCACACTGGTCGGATTTTTGCTGGTGAGCAACGTCTACCTCATGGTTGCCTTTGGCCTGGCGGGCTATATACCCGAACTATTCCCGACAAATCTTCGCATGCGCGGCACCGCTTTTTCGAGTACGTTTGGGCGGGGGGTTTCAGTGCTCACACCGTTTCTGATCGTTTACATGTTCAACCTTTTCGGTGTCGGTGGCGTACTCGGCGTCATCAGCGCGGCCCTGCTTCTCCAGGCCCTCTATATCGGGCTGGGTGGAATAGAAACCAACCTGCAATCTTTGGAGGCGCTGGATCCAGCGGTGGCGACGATACGACCAACCGAGGCTTAGACCGTAACTTACCGAAATGACTCCCGCACCGTCCGAAACTCACGGAGAGCGATGATGTTTGTCTATGTATCGAACGCGATTAGCCGAGATATTCATGTTCTCGCATTCGACGCGAGCACTGGCAAGGTTGAGCCGATCGAGATCGTCGGCCTCGTCGGCGCAGAGAACCCCTCGGCAAGTAGTCTGCCGATGGCCATCAGTGCAGATCACCGGTTTCTCTACGCTTGCTTGCGCGGGGAGCCTTATCCGATCACGTCGTTCGCGATCGATCGCCACTCCGGGCGCTTGACTGAGCTGGGGCGGGCGTCGCTGCCACATCATCCGGTCTATCTAGCGACCAACCGGTCCGGCTCCGTCCTCCTCTCTGCGTCCTACCTTGATTCATCGATCGCGGTTTCCTCGATCGATGCCCAGGGACGCGTCATATCGCCTCCCATGACCGTTACGAAAACGGAGGCGAATGTACATTCGGTTTTGACTGATCCCTCCGACCGCTGGGCGTATGCACCTTGTGCGGGCGCCGCTTCGGTGATGATGTTCCGGTTTGACCCGGCAGCCGGAAGTCTAGCACCCAATTCGCCCGCGCGTATTACGACAGCTGCGCATTCACGGCCACGACACCTTAATTTCCATCCCAGTCTGCCGATTCTCTACGTGTTGACTGAAGAAGCTGCTACGGTGAACGTTTATGCCATCGACGGTTCGTCTGGAACGCTGTCTGAATTGCAGAGCATGAGTATGTTGCCGCCCACCTTTTCAGGCGAGCCCCATACGGCCGACCTGCACGTGACGCCAAACGGACGGTTTCTGTTCGCCAGTGAGCGCAAAACCAGCATTCTGACGGGATTTGCCGTCGATCCCGCTTCCGGATTGCTGTCTCTCATCGGCTACTTCGGCACGGAGACCGAGCCGCGGTCATTTGCGATCGATCCCTCCGGGGCCTTCCTCCTGTCAGTGGGCATTGCCTCACACCGGATGTCGGTTCATGCCATGGATCCTGGCACGGGGCTGCTGGAGAAGATCAGCGAAATTCCAGTCGGCAACGGGCCCAACTGGATTGAAATCATCGAATAGGCCGTGCCCGAATTTGGTCAGCCATCTCGCCCTCAGGAGGTTGCCGGGCGGCGCTGCGACGCGGATCAGGCAACGGCAAAACGCTGCCCGGCTATGTGGGCTGCAGCACCTGCATGGCGCGGTCCAGATCGTCAGGTGTCATCGGCAGCTTTTGCCACGCACCCGGCGTCCGTCCAACGGAGGCCTTCCGTGACCAGACAAAGCGCCCGTCTTTGATCAGCGCCTGCATCGTGCCGTAACTCCGGCTGTCCCACCCCCAAACGACGGCCCTGGATTCCAACAGGTTCCAGGCCTCGGTTAGTTGCTCCTGCTTCATCTCGACACACCCATGAACCTATGCTTGATCAGAAATCAAGCCATAGCTACTAAATTTGGCGCGAGATCAAAATTGAGGCACGCACCGGCGACGCATGATACCAACCATTGGTGTCCGAGACATTAATCGCCCTTTGCCAGCTCGTGACCAAAGGCGGTGTGGTTCTGTGGCTCCCCAGGATCAGGCCAGGGCGGCCTTCACGCGATCAGGCGTGAACGGAGCCCGGCGCAACCTGGTCCCGGTCGCATCGAAGATGGCATTCCCGATGGCCGCCGCGACCGGGCGGGTGGATGCCTCCCCCGCACCCGTGGCGGGCAGCTCGGGACGGTTGATCGTTACAATGTCGATGCGCTGGGGAACCTGCGTGATGTCCAAGATCGGGTACGACACCCAATCGACGCTAGTCACTGCCTCCCGGTCAAAGGTGACTTCCTCAAGCAGGGCCCGGCTCGTGCCCTGCACGATATTGCCCTCGATTGTGAGCTTGAGGTTCGCCGGGTTGATGATCAGGCCGCAATCATGCCCAACGGCCCAGCGGATCGGATGGACGTCCCCCGTGCGGCGGTTGACCTCGAGCTCGACCATTGCCGCGCAAAACGTGTCCACCCGCTGTGCCAATGCCATGCCGCGGCCGCGGACGACGTCACCGGATTGTGGCGGCTGAGCAGTCGTGCGGGGCACCCAGCCGAAAGCATCCGCCGCCGCCTTGATCACGGCGATCGCTCGCGCGTTCTGTAAATACCGTAGACGGAATGCCACGGGATCGATGCCCGCGGCCGCGGCGAGTTCGTCGATGAAACTCTCGCTGGCGAAATTGATCTGCGGTCCGACCGGGTCCCGCAGATGGGCCGTTCGGAGCGGCGAGGCGTTCTTCACCAGCGGCGCCACCGTCTCCCAGGCGAGCAACTTCGCAGAAAAGGTGTAAGTCTCTGCCGGGACGCCAAAGGCAGGCTGATGGTGCTGCCCCAGCCCCAGCAGCTGGCCCGGCAGCGTGTCGCGCGGGTCGCTTTCGTTGGTGTCGACATCGGTGCGGGAGAATCCGCGGCTTTCGAAGTGGTATGCCGTGACCGCCCCGGTCGTATCCACTGCGGCCTTGCAAAGATGCACGGAGGCAGGGCCTTTCGGATCCCACCCGGTCCCCGTGGCACGCATGTATTGCACCCGCACAGGCCGCCCGGTGGCGCGGGAGAGATAGGCTGCATCCATCGAGGCGTCACCCGCATCGTTGCGTCCATAGGAGCCAGGCCCGCGGGTCCAAATGGCGCGAACTGCCCCCACGGGCAGCCCAAGCAGCTTGGCGACGCCCTCCTGCGCAAAATGCGGCTTCTGCGTTCCAGTCCACACGGTGGCGCCGTCGGAATGAACATCGGCCACGGCACAGGCCCCGGCCATGCTGGCATGGCTCTGGAACGGCCACTCATAGGCCGCTTCGATGGTTTTCGCCGCCGCCGCCATCACCGCTTGCACATCCCCAGCGACGACCTCCTGCTTGCGGGCGACCGGCGGGGAGGTTCGCAGATAGTCATACAGCTGCGACTGCTCTGGAAGCGGATTGACCGCCGCCGACCATGTGACTTTGAGCGCATCTGCCGCTCGGATCGCGTTCCACTCCTTGTCCGCGACGACGGCAAGCAAGCCGCGCTCGTGGATGACCCGTGCACCTGGAATAGCGCTGACTGACGCCTGGTCAATCGACACCGGCTCAGATCCGACGACGGGCGGCCTGATCATCCGGGCATGGAGCATGCCGGGCAGGCGAATATCGGTCACATATGTCTGCCGCCCAAAAGCATTATCGCCAATATCGCGGCGTGGGACCGACTGACCGACCAGTTTGTAATCCGCAGGCGATTTCGGCTGCGCCACACCGCGGGAGAGCAAATCGTTGCCGATCTTGCCGTTCCAGCGCAGTTCTGTCTCAAAATACCCATCGCCGATCAATGCCTGGTAGGCGACGCGCTGTGCCGGGTCCGCCGCGACACTGACGAAACCCGCTTGGGTCACGAGCTGCCCTGGCGCAACGGCGAATTTTGCTGCCGCGCGTTCGACCAGCACACGACGGGCCTCGGCAGCGGCGAACCGTAGCGTCACCCCCGCTTTCTCGATGCCCGTGCTGCCCGAGGCGCCGCCCTGATTCACCGTCTGCGCCGTGTCCCCTTGGACCACGCGCACCGAAGATAGGGGGACATCCAACTCCTCTGCCACGATCTGCCCAATCGCGACGTCCACACCCTGGCCGGGATCCATCTTGCCATAGAAGGCCACGAAGTGTCCGTCGGGCTGCAACGCGATGAAGCTGTCGAGTTGTTCGGGGGTTAGCGGCGGGCGCTCGGCACTGGCAGCGGCCGCGGATTTGGCAAGCATGGGTGCTGCCGAGAGAGCGACCAACACGGCGCTCCCGGCTTGCAGGAGGAAGCGGCGGGGCAGTTCTGGGCTGATTTGGGTCATGGCCGCGCCCCTCCCTAAGCCGCGCCGGTGACGCGGGCGACGGCGCGTATGATCGACATATGCGTTCCGCAGCGGCACTTCAGGCCGGACAATGCGTCTTTGATGTCGTCGAGCGAAGCGTGTGGTTTATCCCGCACCAGGGCGGCGGCGGTCATCATCCAACCATTCATACAGTAGCCGCACTGCGTCGCCTGGACCTCGGCGAACGCGGTTTGCAGCTTGTGGGGCCGGTCCGGCGTGCCAAGCCCGGCAATGGTGACAACGCGGCTGCCCCCCACGCTGCTCAACGGTGTGAGACAGCTGCGCGTGGGCGCGCCATCCACATGCACGGTGCAGGCGCCACATTGCGCCAGTCCGCAGCCGAAGCGCGGATTATTGAGCCCCAGCTCATCACGCAAGGCGTAGAGCAATGGCATGTCCGGATCGTCGACAGTCACCTGGTGCACAATTCCATCAACGTCCAGTCTCACGGTCTGCCCCATGGACGGCTCCTTTTGCTGTTGGCCCGATCTCGGCGTGGACCCACTATAGAACGGTTATGGTTGCTGCGGGCAAGCACGACTGTGCAGGCGGCAAGGCGCTGAGCTTGTCCGCGCTGCGGCTGCTCGTCACCATGGCCATCGCCCGCGGTAGCCGAATTCATGGCGTGGATCCGGCAGCCAAGCGCGTATCGCAGCGTCTTGTCCGGCCTGATCACGATCGGCATCCCGCTATTCTGAAACATTCGAAAGGCCTGAAACGATGACGAAAACTCAGATTGGCAGCATCGGCGACCTCGCGCTGGAACTCGGCGGCGTTTTGCGGGATGCGGAGTTGGCCTACGTCACCTACGGCCGGCTCGCCGAGGATGGCCGCAACGCCATTCTGCTGACCCACGGCTACACCTCGAGCCATAGCTTCGCCGAACCCGGCGCGGCTGCCGCCGAAGGGTCTTGGAGCGAACTGGTCGGCCCAGGACGGCCCATTGATACCGACAGATACTTCGTGGTCAGCGGCAATATGCTGGGGTCCAGCTACGGATCGACGGCCCCACGCAGCCTCGACCCCGCCACCGGGCTGGCCTATGGCCCCGATTTCCCGCCGATCACCCTTGGCGACATCGTGACGGCGCAGCGGATGTTGCTGGACCGGTTGGGTGTGCGCGGGTTGGTGGCCGTGATCGGGCCGTCCTATGGCGGCTTCCAGGCCTTCGCCTGGGGCATCACGTTTCCGGACTTCATGCGCGGCCTGGTGGTGGCGGTTTCCGGCTTGGGATCACCCTCCGCCGCCGATCCAGGCAAGCTGCGCCGGGACTTGTCGGCTCAGCCCGGGTGGAATGGCGGCCGCTACGACGAAAGCTTCGCCGGCCCGATGGCGGCGCTGCGGGAGCGGACGCTGCGGGGTTACGGCATCGAAGCGCAGCTAATGAGCCGTTTCCCCGATGCGGTCGAGCGCGACGCGGAAATCCGCCGGCTATCGCGCGCCTGGGCGGAGGCGTTCGACGCCAATTCCATGTTGGCCCTGGGTGACGCCATGGCCCGCTTCAAGCCGGCCCCGATGCTCCACCGCATCAAGGCGCGCGTATTGCTCGTGCTGTCGCGCACCGATGCTCTCTTCCCGCCGTCCTCGGCGCCTGCCGTGATGGCTGCGCTAAGGGAAGCCGGCGTGACGGCAAAATACGTCGAGATTGACAGCGAGCATGGGCATTTGGCGTCGGGCATGGATGCCGCCAAATGGGCGCCGGCGCTGAGGGCGTTCTTGGAAGAACTCGCCTAGCGGCGCTCCGGCTCGGTGGCCACCGGGTGACAGAAGCGCCACTGCTATGCTGCACGTTCGCCAAGACGCCTTGGTGGGAATTCAGCCAAGGCGTGGCCCTGGAAGCGGGCTTCGGCCTCTTGGGCGGTGATCTGCTTGGCGATGATGAGGCCGTCCCCTTGCACCGGGCCGGTCGGATCGAAATAGACCCGTCCGCGGCTGCGCCCGTCGAAGGTCCAATGCTGCAGGCCACCCACCGAGAAATTCAGTTGCACCGCAGGCGTATCGCCAGCACCGAACCAATGCACCTCGCGGTCGACCGCCGTGGTCTGGATGCGCTCACCAACGCCAACCCAGCCATCGCTGCGCAGCTTCAGCAGGACCGTTTCAGAGTCGATCCTGGCGACGCGGTCGTATTCGCGCAGATGCACGCTGCCATGCAGCACGAGTTGATTTGAAATAAGGTTGGCATGGCCATGCGGTGGATGCACTTCACGCGGCCGCATGTGCAGGATTTGGAAACGGATGCCGTTCGGCTCGGTGCGCCAGTAGAGCATGATGTCACGGCCTTCCGCCAACGACCGCTCCGTCCATTCGGACAGGACCTGCACGGGTGGAAACCGGTCGAACAACTCGCCGATCTCGTCCTGATACTCATCCGGGGTTATCAGGCCCTCGCGACTCCGTTCGACGACGCGCAATGCGCCCTGCAACAGTGGGCCATCGTATCCCGTTTCGGTTTCCGTCAGCGACATGCTAGTACTCCTCTAGCGATTCACCCTATATCTCACGGCGGAGCCTGTCTGCCCGGATAACATGACGTCGAGTCGCGAGACAGGGTTTTACTACCGGAACGCTCGGCCATTTTCGGCAGAAAATGCCGCGTCCAACCCGGCGCCGATGATGGACAAGCTCCATTGACCGGCGGATAGTTCGACGTCCGCCGAAACAGCGGTTCGCCGGCAAATCAAGTGAGGTCCGCGTGGTCGATAAGGGGAAGGACGTGGCGCGGCGCATCGCCGACGAACTCGCGTCTTGCGGCGTCAAGTTGGTGGCGAGCCTGCCCGATAACTGGATCCACGAATTGATCGTGTCGCTCGACGCGGATGAGCGGTTTAACCATGTAATGGTGAACCGTGAGGAGTCGGCGATCGGGCTGTGCTCCGGGGCCTATATGGGCGGCATGGGGTCGGCGGCGCTGATGGGCGCGTCAGGGTTCATGACCTGCATCTACGCCATCACCAAGATCAACTATTCCTACGAAATCCCGCTGCTGCTGCTGATCACACTGCGCGGCGCGATGGGTGATCACCACAAACATCATGCGTCCAACGGGCTGTATCTCAAGCCAGTCCTGGAGGCGATCGATCTGCCCTATACCGTGATCGACCGCACCGAGGAGATCGGGGCCATATCGCGGGCCTATCATCACTCCCGGACGGTGTCGCGCCCGGCTGTCGTCGCCATGACCAGGGGGCTGCTGCGATGATGACCTACATGGAGTGTTTCCGGTTTCTGGCCGCCCACCGTACCGGCCAGTTCGCCGTCACCTCCGCAGGAAATTCCGGGCAGGCCTGGTGGGAGGCGACGCATGACAGCGAGACGAGCTTCTATCTCGATGCGTCAATGAGCATGTCCACCATGTTCGCCTCGGGCCTGGCGCTGGCGCAACCGACGCTGAATTTTTGGGCCTTCATGGGCGACGGCGCGTTTTGCATGAATCCGGGTATGCTGATGGTGGAGCGGGACATGGATCTGCCGAACCTGACGCATTTCCTGGTTTCGAACCGTGCCTATGGCGCGACGTCGAATGGTGGGCTGCCGAATGCGGAGTTCAACGATTATGGCGCCATTGCCGCCGCCATGGGGTTGCAGCGAATCTTCCAGTTCGACAGCATTGCCGCCCTGACCGATGGCTTCGATGCCGCAGTCCTGGCCAATGCGCCGGGGCACACCTTCGTGGTGCTGGAGGTCGAGGCATTCTCGCCGGCCGACCAGAAACTCCAGCAGCCGCCATTCGACGGGCCAGAACTGAAATATCTGTTTGGCCGCCGCATCGAGCGTACCAGCGGAGCCGACGTCTTCAGCTACAGATTCTAGCCAGTTGCTCCGTTTGACATGCCAAACGGGGGTTTGCATACAGTAATGGCGTGCAAACGGCTGGTTGCCACACGGTGATCCCCGTTTCTCGCAGGAAATATGGCGGTAACGTGTCCGACAACGAGACCAAATACCTGATGCCAGGGTTGGAGCGGGGGCTCGCGATTCTGGCGCTCTTCACGCCAGAGCAGCCGCAGCTATCACTGACCGATATTGCGAAGCGCATGGGCATTTCCCGCTCAAGCGTTTTCAGGTTGGTGTTCACGTTGGAGAAGAACGGGTTCGTGCGGCGGCCGGGGGAGCGGCGATACCGGCTCGGACCAAAGATCCTGAGCCTGGGTTACAACTTCGTCGCCGGCCACGACTTCGTCGATGTCGCGCGGCCACACCTGGAGGAGTTGCGCGACCTGGTGGGCGCCTCCGCCTATCTTGCGGTGCTCGACGGGGCCGAGGTGCTCTATTTGGTGCGGGTCCCGTCGCGCCGGGCGCTGATCAGCAACGTCAGCGTGGGATCGCGCCTACCAGCGCTGACCACCACAACGGGACGTATCCTGCTGTCCGAGATGGACGAGGCAACGCTGCGGGCGATGTTCCGCGATGCCGCAACCCAGGCCCCGCCCCCGGGTGAGACGATGACCGTGGACGCATTCCTGGACATGATCGCCGCCGACCGAAAGGCCGGGGTGGTGGCGATGTCATCGCGCTACGGGCCCGGGCTGATCAGCGTCGCCGCCCCGCTGCGCGACCAGGATGGCCGGATTGTCGCTGCCATCAACGTCTCGGCGCCGGAAAGCCTGCTGACGCTGGTCCATGCCCGCGAAACGATAGCCCCGCATGTTGTCAACACAGCACGGCTGATTTCAGCCTCGCTCGGCTACCTACCCAAGACGGAGCGCGCCTCCGCGCCCATGTAGCCCCTCGCATTTCCCTGTTCGGAAGGATAGGCCCATGTCCCTGCAAGATGATCTCGGCACGCTGGTGCAGGCCTGCCGCATTCTGGAGATGGAGGCGCATGGTGACATGACGCTGGGCCATGCCTCATGGCGCGATCCGGAGGGGCGTGGCTTCTGGATGAAGCGCAACCGCGTCGGGCTTGGCGAGATCATGGATCCCAGGGATTTCGTGCTGGTCGATTTCGATGGCGTGAAGCTGGAAGGTGATGGCGGGCGGCATTCGGAATGGCCGATCCATTCGGAGATCTTGCGCCTGCGTCCTGATGTCAATGCCGTCGTCCACTCACACCCGCCCCATGCCACCGTGATGTCCGGCATTGCGGAGGCCATCGAGCCGTTTACGCTCGAGGCGGACTATTTTAGCGACATTCCCACGCACGCCGACGAGGTGGCATTGATCACGACCAAAGCGGAGGGGATGGCTCTGGCGCACAGCCTTGGCGCCGCCGACGTGGTGCTCATGGCCAACCATGGCGTGACCTTTTGTGGCACAACGATCGAGCATGCCGTTTGTGTCGGCGTCTTTCTCGAAGCAGCCTGCCGGGCGCATATTCTCGGCCGTTCGACGGGACAGCACGCGATACCGCTGACCCCCGAGGTGCGCAAGCGCCGTCACGCGCAGATCATGACCCCGGTGCACATCGAGCATTCGTTCAACTATTTCTGCCGCAAACTGGCGGCACGGGTTCAACCCGGCGTGAAGCTTTTCGTTTGAAGGCACTGCGCCACGGCGCGGGCGGTGAGTTCCGTAATCAATTGCGACCGGAATGACGCGCTGGCATGAATATCGGGGTTCAGTGTGTCTTCGGGAATGAGGATGCCTTCGACAGCCTCCGGGGTGAAATCGCGTTCGAGCTCCGCTTCCAACGGTATGGCGCGGAAAGCGCAGGCGGCGGCACCCGTCACGCCGACGCGCACGCGGCTGCCGGTTCGCGAGACGAAAACGCCGACGATACTGAAGCGGGATGCGAAATTCTCGAACTTGACGTGAGCCGCCACGTCCGGCACGGGAAATTCCACCTGCACGATGAGTTCGCCGGGCTCCAGCGCAGTCTGGAAGGTGCCCAGGATAAACGTATCGGGCGGAATGGCGCGGCGGTTGGTGTAGACCGTGCCACCCAGGCCGAGCAGCGCACTGGGGTAGCAGGCAGCCGGATCGTTGTTCGCGAGCGAGCCGCCAATCGTGCCGCGATTGCGCACGAGCGGGTCGCCGATGCCGCCTGCCAAACCGGCAAGCGCAGGAATGTGGGCGCGGACCAATGGCGAGACCGAGACCGCATAATGCGTGGCAGCGGCGCCAATACGCACCAGGCCGGGCTCTGCCTCGATCTTGCGCAAGTCTGGGATCCGGTTGAGATCGATCAGGCGCGCCGGTGCCGCCAGCCTGTGGCGCAACACGGGCACCAAGCTCATGCCGCCAGACAGCAGCCTTGCTTCGCCGTCGGCGCTGAGCAGCCCGGCCGCCTCTTCCACCGAGCCGGGCCGGCTGTAGGCGAACTTATACACGCGACGGCACCTCAGCGCCCATGGCAACGGCGCCAGCCAGGATCGCCTTGACGATGTTGTAGTAGCCGGTACAGCGGCAGATGTTGCCGCCGAGATTGTGGCGCACAACGGCCTCGGTCAGCACTGGCTCCCGGCGGATCATGTCGAGCGCGCTCATAATCATGCCGGGCGTGCAGAAGCCACATTGCAGGGCATGGTTCTCCTGAAAGGCCACCTGTAGCGGATGCAGCTTACCGCCTTTGGCGAGGCCCTCGATCGTGGTCACCGCACAGCCATCTGCCTGCACTGCGAGAAGCGTGCAGGATTTGAGGGCGACGTCATCGACCAGCACCGTGCAGGCGCCGCATTGGCTGGTGTCGCAGCCGACATGGGTGCCCGTCAGCCGCAGATGGTCACGCAGGAACTCGACGAGCGGCCAGCGGGGCTCGCATTCGGCCGAGACCGCCCGGCCATTCACTGTCAAGTTGATTTTGCTGCGCATGCGCGAGGGAGTCCTTGGCCGATGTCAGGGCCTGCCAGACGTTGTCGGGGGTCATCGGCAATTTCAGCGTGCGCAGGCCGAGATGCCAGGCGGCATCGACGATGGCGTTGCCAATCGCAGCGGGCGGTCCGATCGTGCCGGTCTCACTGCCGCCTTTGACGCCCAGCGCATTGCTGGGGGCGGGCGTTGTCACGTAGTCCAGTTGCAGCGGCGGCATGTCGCTGGCGCGTGGCATGGCGTAGTCCATGAATGTTCCGGTCAGCAACTGCCCCGACTGCCCGTCATAGATGACGTGCTCCATCATTGCTTGACCAATGCCCTGCGCGAGCCCGCCTTGGATTTGGCCCTCGACGATCATCGGATTGATGATGTTGCCGCAATCGTCGACCGTGAAATAATCCCGAAGCTTCACCACGCCGGTGCGGGGGTCGACCACCACCACGGCCAGGTGCATGGCCATCGGGTCGTTGCCGTCGGGCGGGTCGTGGAACACGGTCGCTTCCAGGCCGAGTTCAAACCCGTCTTCTTTTGGGAACCGTGCGCCCAGATAGGCTTGGTCGGCGACCTCGGCGAGCGACATCATTCGGTTGGTGCCGCGCACCACGAACATTCCATCCTGATACGACAGGCCCGCCTCGTCGGACTCGAGGATGTAAGCGGCGAGCTTTTTCGCCTTGGCCATCACCCGGCCGCAGGCGACCACGATGGCGGCCCCGCCAACCGAGAGGGAGCGGGATCCCCAGGTGCCGTTGCCAAATTGCACGCGGCCGGTATCGCCCTCCACCACTTCGACGTCCTCGATGGGAACACCAAGATGGTCGGCGACAATGGCAGCGAAGGTGATGTCGTGCCCCTGGCCGTGCGAGTGGCTGCCGGAGAAGAGTGAGACCTTGCCATCGGTGTGCACGCGCAAGGTGGCCGATTCGAATCCGCCGTGCAGACCGCCCTTCTGCGCGAGCGCGCGGCTCGGCCCGGTGCCGGACTTGTCGAGGAAGGCGGCGATGCCAATCCCCATCAAGACGCCCTGCGCGCGCAGACTCGTCTGCTCGGCCCGCAGCGCGCCGTAATCCGACATGGCAACCAGCTTGTCGAGCATCAAAGGCGGGTCGCCGCAGTCATAGAAGCGGCCGAGCGGGGTGGGAAACGGGAACTGGTCCTTTTGGATGAGGTTGCGGCGGCGCATCTCCACCACGTCGAGGCCCATCTCGCGGGCGCCGTTTTCCAGCAGCCGCTCATTGACCAATGTCGCTTCCGGCCGGCCGGACCCTCGATAGGCGTCGATCGGCACGGTATTAGTGTAGACGCAGCGCAGTTTGAACGCCAGGCAGGGCGTGCGGTACAGCCCGGTCAGGGTTTGCGGATAGGAATTACCTGGAATGCTCGGTGCGAAATTGCTGATATAGGCGCCCAGCGCCGCGATCGTCTCCACCTCGAGCGCGAGGATGAGACCGTCGGCATCGAACGCCATGCGCGCGGTGGTGACGTGGTCGCGCGCCTGCGAGTCCGACATAAGTGATTCGGATCGTGTCGCGGTCCATTTGACTGGGCGGCTGAGTTCGCGGGCCATCCAGACAATGGTCGCAATCTCCGGCGCGAAATTCCCCTTGGTGCCGAAGCCTCCGCCGACATCCGGCGCGATGACCCGCAATTTGTGTTCCGGAATATGCAGCGCGTAGCGGCACACCCATTGGCGCAACATGTGCGGCATCTGGCACGTCGCCCACAAGGTGGTCTCGCCCGTGCTGCGGTCGTGGTTCGCCATATACGCGCGCGGCTCCAGCGGCATCGCGGCGAGGCGGGTGTTGACAAGCTCTATGCTGGTGACGTGGGCCGCCCGGGCGAAGGCGGCTGCCGTTTCTGCGGCGTTTCCGCGGGCGATGGTGTTGATGAGGTTGGTGCCAAGTTGCTCGTGGATCACCGGCGCGTCCGGCGACAGCGCGGTGGCCGTGCTGGTCACCGCAGGTAGCGGTTCATAGTCCACCATAACCGCCTCGGCGGCATCCATGGCGATATAGCGGCTGGTGGCAATCACGGCGGCGACGATGTCTCCGACGTGACAAACCTTGCCGGCGGCGAAGGCGGGGCGCAGGACCTCATTCATGGGCGTGCCGTCGCTCGACGGCATGGGATGCACGCAAACGAGTTTTCCGTGGCCGGCGGCCTGCCAGTCGGCCGCCGTCAGAACCCGCAGGACGCCATCCATAGCGGCCGCTGCCTGGGTATCGATCGAAACGATCCGGGCATGGGCATGGGGGCTGCGGACGAAAGCCAGGATGGCGGTATCGGGGAGCAACATATCGTCGACGAAATTGCCGGACCCGGTGACGAACTTGACGTCCTCCCGCCGCCGCAATGGCTTGCCGCAATACATCGTTTCATCCCACTGGTTGGTCCGGCCCCTTCGCAATCGCACAAAGACCAGCCACAAAGCTGATGACAACCACCATGGCTTCGGTGATAGTTTCGCGTCAAGTCGCAAAACCAAAGTTCGCCTGTGAAACAGAGGGCCGCAAACCCTCTGCAACCGATCGTCGATGGGACTATCACACGCATGCAACTGTCTCGGAAGATGATCAGGACCGCCCTTGTCGGTTTCATCGCGCTAGGCAGTTTTAGTGGTGCGTTTGGGGGGGCGGCGCAGGCCGATCCGCTAAAGATCCGCGTCGGCATCGGCGTCGCCGTGGAGGAGCCGATGTGGCTGCTGATCGCCCGGCCCGACCTGGCGCCGCATCAGGGCAAGGACTACACCATCGAATTCTCGCGGTTCTCCGGGGCGGATAAGCGGATCCAAGCCTTCGAGGCCGGCGCGCTGGACATCGCCATGGCCAGCGGCAACGGGGCGTTGTTCGCCGCCGCCGAGGGCATCGACTTCAAGGCGATCGCGTCGCTAGCGCAGGAGAGCAAGCGGGGGTTCGTCACCCAGTTCATGGTGAAGGACGCTTCACCGATCCATTCGCCGAAGGATTTGAAGGGCAAGAAGCTCGGTATCAACGGCTTCAGCGGGTCCGGGCATCTCTGGATCCACACCGTGCTCCAGAATAACGGCCTCTCGGAGAGCGACGTCACGCTCGTGCCGCTGTCCTTTGCGGTCATGGACGATGCTGTGCGCTCCGGGCTGATCGATGTCGGCATGTTCCCGCAGCCTTACGCCGCGGCCACCGAGGCGAAGGGCGGGCTGCGTAAGGTATTCACGTCGAAGGACGCCGCGCCATACGACGAGGAGCTGATCCTGGTGATTGCCAAGGACGAGTTCCTCAAAAAGAACACTGCCGTGGTCAAGGACTTCCTGGATGACCTTGGCGTGACCACGCGCTATTATCTCGACCACCCCGCAGAAGCACGTAAAGCGCTGATCGACGGCAAGATGGTGCGTGTGCCACCGGAGATTTATGTCTCTATGAACGACTATTATCGCGACCGGAACGACCGGTTGAGCATCGAATCTCTGGAGAAGATGCAGGATTTGCAGGTCTCCGCCGGGTTTCAGAAGTCGCGTGCGGACATCAACAAGATGGTCGATTTGAGCTATCTGCCGAAATGAGTGGAACGGCGCGCCCGGGCCGCGTCCTGCTGCAGATGCGTGACTTGCGGAAGAGCTTCACCCAGGACGGCAACGATGTGCTGGCGGTGGCCGGGGTGACGCTGGACATCGCCGAGGGCGAGTTCGTCAGCATTCTTGGCCCGTCCGGCTGCGGCAAGACGACGCTGCTGCACATGCTGGGCGGGTTCGTACCCGCAACATCCGGCCAGATGACCCTGCGGGGCCAGGCGATCACCGCGCCCGGGCCAGGGCGTGGCATGATGTTCCAGGATTTCTCGCTGTTCCCCTGGCTGACAGCGCGGCAGAACATCTGCTGGCCGCTCGGCGTCAAGGGCCTCAGCAAATCAGAACAGGCGAAGCGCGCGCAAGCCATTCTCGATATGGTGCATTTGAGCCGCTTTGGCGAGGCCTACCCCGCGCAGCTCAGTGGTGGTATGCGCCAGCGCGTCGCGTTGGCGCGGCTGATCGCGCTAGACCCGGAAATCCTACTGCTTGACGAGCCGTTTGGCGCGCTCGACCCACAAACCCGCGAGTTGCTGCAGGAGGAATTGCAAGGCATTTGGCGGGTGAACCAGAAGACTGCAGTACTGGTGACGCATGACATCGAGGAGGCGATCTTTCTCGGCACCCGAGTCGTGCTGTTCTCGGCGCGCCCTGGCCGGATAAAATCCGATATCGCGGTGCCAGCCGGGATCGATCGGCCACCCGAGTTTCGCAAGTCAGCGATATTTGGCGAGCTTCGCAACCAGATATGGGATTTGCTGCGAGAGGAAGTGTTGAAGACCCAGGCGAACGAAGCCGCATGATTTGGCGCCGGGTGCAGCCGTTGCTGATCCCCGTATTCATTCTGGCATTGTGGGAAGCGACGGGCCGGGCGGGCGTGTTACCGGTCTATCTGTCTACCCCGTCCGCCGTCTTGCAGGCGATCCACGACTCTGCTGCCGAATTGGGCTTGGATGTGCTGATCAGCCTGTACCGTGCCTATGCCGGCTTTCTGCTTGGCGCGGCGCTGAGCGTGCCAGCAGGGTTGCTGGCTGGATTGTACCGTCCCGTGGCCAATTTCTTCGAGCCACTCATCGCGTTCGTCTATCCGGTTCCAAAGATCGCATTTCTGCCGGTGTTCTTGCTGATGCTCGGCCTGGGCAACGCGTCGCAGATTGCCATTGTCGCCATGTCCGTGTTCTTTCCCGTCTTCATCTCGGCCCAACTCGGCGTCCGCTCGGTCAACCCCACCTATCTGTGGTCGGCCCGCAACATGGGCGCCGGGCCTGTCGACATGTTCCTGCGCGTGGTAATTCCCGCGGCCGCGCCGCAGCTGTTCAGCGGGCTGCGCATAGGCCTCGGCCATTCCTTCGTGTTGCTGTTCGCGGCCGAGTTGATCGGGGGCACTTCCGGCCTCGGCTATTTCATATCCCAGGGCGAGGACAGCGTGCAGTTCGACATGATGCTGGCGGGGATTGCTTGCTTCGCGGTGATCGGCTTCCTCAGTGACCGCGTTTTCATGTTCGTGCGCGGGAGAGTGTTGCGCGGGATGCTGATCGGCACCGAAGAGGCCGCCCGCGGGTGAACACCGTGAAAGCCTTCGCGGCGCGGTGGTACTCGCTGCCGATTTTCTTGCTGGCGTGGCACTTTGCCGTGTCGCAGGGTTTGGTACGCTCGCGGTTGCTGCCCGACGTGACCGTCGTCTGGAGCGCCTTCGTCGGCGATCTCGTCAGTGGGGTGCTGCTCTATCATGCGGGTATTACCATCGCCCGGGCTCTGGTGGGGTTCTCGATGGCGGTGGTTGCCGGGGTGGTGATGGCCGCTATTATGGCCCGCTCGGCGCTGGTCGCCCGGCTGGTGGAGCCGATGTTCCTGTTCGGCTACCCGGTTCCGAAAATTGCGCTGTTTCCCCTGTTCGCGTTCGTCTTCGGCATCGGGAACGGATCGAAGGTAGCGTTCACCTTCCTGGAATGCATCTATCCCATCGTGCTCACGACCTATGCCGGTATCTCCGGCATTCGTACGCAGTTCATCTGGTCGGCGGAGAATTTCGGCGCCGGCCGCATGACGGTGTTGCTGCGCGTTGTGGTGCCGGCGGCGGTGCCGGCGATATTTGCAGGAATGCGGATCGCATTGCCTGTGGCGCTGACGGTTGTGATCGTGACCGAGATGATCGGCGATACCAAGGGGCTTGGCTACTACATCACGATCTGGAGCACGCGGTACCGCTACGCCAACGTGTATGCTGGAATGCTCACCATCGCGATCTGTGGCCTGCTGCTCGACCGGGCGATGATGTGGCTGCGCGGCGTGCTGCTGGCCTGGACGCTCTACGAGAACAAGGCCTAGACGCAGAGATTCCCATACAGGGCCAGGTTGTCGCGCTGCTTGTCGTTACGGGGCGGCAGCTTGAACAGCCGTGCGGCATTCCCACCGAGGATATTGTGCCGGGCATGATCGGTCAGGAACGGCAGGTCGTAGATCGTGCTCGGCAGGTCGAAATCCCAGTGTGGGTAGTCCGACGAATACAGCAGCTGGGTTTCGGCGTTGATCATACGGAAGGTGGTCTCCAGTCCACCAAGGTCTTCCCGCTCCATCGGCTGGGACGAGTAGAACATGTCGCGCATGTAGTCGCTCGGTTTCTTTTTCAGCGTCGGCGCTTCCGAGCTGCGTAGCATATACTCGTGGTCCAGACGCTGCATCAGGAATGGCACCCAGGCAAGGCCGGATTCGACCCAGATGACCGGCAGCTTGGGGAAACGTTCGCCAAGCCCGTTGATGACCCAGTTCGTGCAATGGAGCATGTTGTAGAAGGCGAAGCCCAGCGCATGTACCGACAGGAAGCGGTTGCAGCCCTTGAAGACCGGCTCGCCCCAATTGTGGCCCGAATGAAAGGATAGCGCCATGCCGCGCTCTTCCATCGCCCGGTACACTTTCATGTAGGCATTGTCATGCACCGGCAGCGTGCGGATGGTGGTGACCATGAAGCCCTTGACGCCTTCGCGGCTGCCGAAGGTCTCGACATGGCGCAGCGCCTCATCGGGGTCGCCGAACGGCAGCGACAGCATCGAGAAAAGACGTCCACCTGATTCCGGTAGCACCTCTTCCGTCAACCAGCGATTATACGCCCAGCAAAGATCGGCCTCCATCTCCTTTTGCGGATGCAGGCCGATATTCAGCAGACCCGTGGGAAACAGGCAGGAATAATCGACCCCCATCGCGTCCATCCAGCGATGCCCGAGTTGTACGTCGCGCGGCGAAGATTTGTCGGTCTTCTCGGTGGAGCGCAGCACGTAGCGGGAGACGCGGCCCCCCATGTCCTGAAAGCCGATGTTGGCGGGAATGAGTGAGCCGCGGCCGCGGGATCCGAACGAGGTGGAGAGCTGACGCAGCACGTCATTCTCCATATACGGCAAGATTGCCGCCATGTTCTCGTTCTCGTAGTGATGCGCATCGACATCAATGATGAGCATCTCGTCGTAGTTTCGGTCGGCCGCCTGCTGGTGCGCATGGGCAAGCAGGCGCCCGGTGTTCAACTCCTCGACCGAAACGCGGCGGCCTCTGTCGGAAATGAGGTCCATCATGTGCTCTCCAGCTTTCTGGTCGAGATTTGGCGTTAGCGGCCGGACCAGCTCATCCACAGGCCAAGTTCGAAAACCTGCAGATTGTTGGCCTTCAGGAAATGGCTGGCCATGGTCATGGCCTCGGTGTCGGACACGCCCGAGCGGGCGACGACCGGCAACAGGTCTTCCCCCTGCTCCACCCGGGCGACGAAGGTACGGCACAGCGCCGCCATGAGCCGCTGCAGGGATTGCGGTGCGAGCACGTCCAAATCACCTTGTTCCAGCGCCTGGGCGAGGTCGGCTGAAAGAGCGTCGGCGGCGGCCGAACACGCGGCGGCGTCCGCCACCTCAGGTAACGACGTAGAGTGCATCGTCGCGCTGCACCACTTCGTATTTCTTCAGCGCGAGGCGGGGGTCGGCGGCGCACGCGCCGGTCTGGATATCGTATTCGTAGCCGTGCCAGGGACAGACGAAATGCCGATGCGTGTCGGAGAAGATCAGCCCACGCGACGTGCCATCCGGCATGATGCGCTCCTCGACTTTCGCGATGACAAGGCCCTCGCAGGCCGGGCCGCCTTGGTGCAGGCAAATGTTGCTGTAGGCGTAATACGCTCCGTCTTGATGAAACACCCCGATTTCGGCGTTTCCGCACTGGACGATGCGGCGTTCGCCGTCGCTAAGGTCGGAGATTTTGGCCACGAAATGTTCGGACATGCTTCGGCGGGACCCTGTTCCAGCCGAAGCGCATTGGCGCGTAGGCTTTCCGCCGGGCACTTCGTATGCCGGCCATCTGGAAGATGATACCGGTCGCGCTGCAACTCGCCAAGATCCGAAACGAGCGTCCGCCTATAAAACACGGCGCCGTCGCCGGCGAGCCGTAGGCAGCTCCGGCTTAGGCAACCACCCACTTGGGCCAAGCGTGCAGCGGCGCTCCTGCAAATAGGCCCGGGTTGGCCCTCGGTGACAAGATGCTCGCCCATCCTGTTAGCCCTATTACTATGATAATCTTTCACCTTTAACAGCATAGGCGGCGCACCGATCTTTGTCTCCAGCGAACCATGGAGATTGTCTCATGCGCGTGTTTGTCACTGGTGCCACCGGGTTCATTGGCTCGGCCGTTGTCAAGGAGCTGATTACGGCCGGCCACCATGTGCTCGGCCTCTGTCGCTCACCGGAGAAAGCGGTGGCTTTGACTGACGCTGGCGCCGAGATCCATCGCGGATCATTGGAGGATTTCGACAGCCTCCAGGAGGGGGCTGCTCGATCGGACGGCGTCCTCCATTTGGCCTTCAACCACGACTTCTCGAATTTTGCGGCGAATTGTGAGGACGATCGCCGCGTGATCAAGGCGCTCGGCGCGGTTCTCGCCGGCTCCGGCCGGCCACTGATCGTGACCTCCGGGACCGGGATGGCGAAAACGGCGCCGGGTCAGCCGGCCAGCGAGGATAGTCCGGCCATCGGCTCCGATGTGATTCCGCGTGCTGCCTCGGAAGAGGCGGCTGCCTCGGTCGCTGCGGAGGGGGTCAATGTATCGGTAGTCCGGCTTCCGCAGGTTCACGACACGGCCAAGCAAGGCCTCATCACGCCGGCAATCGGGATTTATCGCGAAAAGGGCGTGTGCGCGTATATCGGAGACGGACTTAATCGCTGGCCAGCGGCGTATTATCTCGACGTCGCCCGCCTCTATAGGCTGGCGATCGAACGGGCTGAGCCGAACGCCAAGTATCATGCCGTCGCGGAAGACGGTGTGCCGATGCGCGATATTGCCGAAGCCATCGGGCGGCGTTTGAAACTGCCGGTCAAATCCATTTCCCCGGACGAGGCTCAAGAATTTTTCGGATGGCTCGCCATGTTTGCGGGGCTCGACATGCCCGCTTCCAGCGAGCAGACGCGGCGTAAGCTGGGTTGGGAGCCGGCTGGACCGGGCTTGATCGCCGATCTCGAAAGATTGGACCTTCCTGACTGATGCCGCCGGCACCCGGCCGTGCTAGGGGTCGGGCATGGATCGTGCAGTCATCGAAGGCGCGTTGGTTCTGGAGCGCGGCCGGGCGTCCGCAGTCTCCCTCCTGATCGAGGGCGATGTGATCGCCGCTTTGCTGCCGCCGGCCGAGGTGGTGGACGCGCGCAAGTTTGACGGCACGGGATGCCTGGTGATCCCGGGGCTGATCAACGCCCACACCCATTCCCATGGCGGCCTCGCCAAGGGTAGTGGGGACCGGTGGTCGCTGGAAATGCTATTGAATGCCGGGCCATGGCTGGGTGGCGCGCGGTCGGAGGATGACCGTTACCTTTCCGCCATGATTGGCGCGGTGGAGATGCTGCGCAAAGGCTGTACCGCCTGCTACGATTTGACGTTCCAGATACCGTTTCCCTCGCCGGAAGGTCTGCGGGCCGTGGGCCAGGCCTATCGCGACGTGGGCATGCGGGCGGTGGTGGCGCCCATGGTGGGGGACCGGACCTTCTGGCAGGCGATCCCCGGCCTGGCGGACTGCCTGCCGGACGAGCTGCGGGAGCTGGTGACCGCCATGCAAGCGGCGGGGGCGGAGGACATCCTGGCCGCCATCCGCATGGCCGCGCTCAACTGGCCGTTCCCAACCGACCAAGTGCGGCTGGGTGTGGCGCCAACGATCCCGCTGCATTGCACCGATCACTTCATGTGCGGCTGCAACGCCATGTCGGCCGAGTTCGGGCTGCCGTTGCAGACCCACCTGGCGGAAAGCCGACACCAACGCACGGCGGCGCTCCGGCAATGGGGCGAAGGGCTTGTGCCGCATCTGGCACGCCTCGGCCTGCTGGGGCCGCGCTTCAGCGCGGCGCATGGCGTCTGGCTGGATGAGGCGGATTTGGACCAGATCGGCAGCGCGGGCGGGGCCATCGCGCATAATCCGGGTTCCAACCTCCGGCTCGGCTCCGGCATTGCCGATATCCGGCAAATGCTGGCCCGCGGTGTGCCGGTCGGCATCGGCACGGACGGAACCGCTTCCAGCGACCACCAGAACATGTTCGAGGCGACCCGCTTGGCCGCCACGGTCAGCCGCG
The DNA here is from genome assembly GCA_965199005.1 of Acetobacteraceae bacterium. Classification (GTDB taxonomy): domain Bacteria; phylum Pseudomonadota; class Alphaproteobacteria; order Acetobacterales; family Acetobacteraceae; genus LMUY01. The sequence continues at coordinate 544,646 of CBDAQK010000001.1, forward strand.
TGCTAGGCCGTGACACGACGGATTGGGTGTCCGCCGCCGAGGCGCTGCACGCGGCGACCGAGGGGAGCGCCGCCGTGCTCGGGTGGGCCAACGCGATCGGCCGGATCGCGCCCGGTTACAAGGCGGACCTCGTTTTCCTCGACCTCGACTGCCCGACCCTGGTGCCACTGAACGATCCGCTCAACCAGCTCGTCCATGCCGAGGACGGCGCTGCCGTGCGGGACGTGATGGTCGGTGGCAGATTTGTGCTGCAGGACCGTAAGATACTCGGGGTCGACTGGCCCGGCCTGGCAGCCCGCGCGCGGGCCGCAGCAGCGCGGCTGCGGGAAGCCAACGCGCCCACCCGCCTTCTGGCAGAACGGTTGGAGCCGCATGTCGCGCAGTTCTGCCGTGGTCTGCGCGGCCAGCCACATCCGCCGCGCATGGTGGCGATAGGAGACTGGATCTGATGGACCTCACCGGGCGCAAAGGCATCGTCACCGGGCCAGCCAAGGGCATGGGCCGGGTTGTCACCCTCGCGCTGGCCGAGGCCGGCGCGGATTTGGTCTTGGTGGGGCGCGATACGGACGCCATCGAACCCGTGGCCGAGGAAGTGCGTGCGCTTGGCCGTATGGCAACAGTGGCGCGCTGCGACGTCACCGACCCGGCGGAAGTGGATGGCGCGCTTGCCACGGCGCTGGCCGCGTTCGATGGCCGCATCGACCTGCTGGTCAACATCGCAGGCGGCAGCGGTGTCCTCGGCCGGCCCTTCTGGGAGAACGCGCCGGAGGAATTCGACCACATCATCCGCCTGAATCTGAATGGCTGTTTCCTCACGATGCGGGCGGTGCTGCCGACCATGCTGGCGCAGCGCTATGGCAAGATCGTCAATGTCGGCGGCACGTTCGGCCTGCGTGGGCGAGCGGGGCGGGCGGCCTATAGCGCCAGCAAATGGGGCCTGCGCGGCCTGACGAAATCCGCGGCGCTGGAGGCCGGGCCGCACAACATCAACATCAACTGCGTCTGCCCCGGCATGGTGGAGGGGGATCGCTTCGCCCGTGTCCGGGAGGATATGGCCGAGCGCATGGGCATCACGCCCGACGCCGCGCGCGAACGGATCGAGGCGGAATATGCCCTGCGCCGGATCAGCACCGCGGAGGACGTGGCGGATGCCGTGCTGTTCCTGGCGAGCGACCGGTCCCGCCAGATCACCGGCCAGGATTTGGCCATCGATGGCGGGTGGGTGATCTGATGCTGGCCGATCTCGTCATCCATGGCGGCCTGGTGGCCAATGAGTGGGGCGCGGCGGCCCACAGCATCGCGATCAAGGACGGCCGCATCCTGGCCGTGGGCGAGGACGCGGCGATGCCGCCGGCGCGGGAACGCATCGACGCCACGGGGCTGCATCTGTTGCCCGGCCTGATCGACGTGCACGTCCATGTGCGGGAGCCGGGGCTGACGCATAAAGAGGATTGGGGCACCGCCACGCGTGCCGCGGCGGCGGGCGGGGTGACGACCATCTTCGACATGCCCAATACCGAGCCGCCAACCGGCACGCGCGAGGCTCTGGCGCTGAAGCAGGCGCTTGCCGCTGAAAAGGCGGTGGTGGATTACGGGATTTACGGCCTGCTGGACGAGCGCAACCTGGATGTGCTGGAGGCACTCGCCGGCAACGGCGTGGTCGGGTTCAAGCTGTTCATCGGCAACACGACGGGCAACCTGCCTTGCCCGAATGATGGGGCCATTCTGGAAGGATTCGAAATCCTGGCCCGGCTCGGCCTGCGCTGCACGGTGCATGCCGAGAATTCCCCCATCCTGTTTCGCCGCGAGCAGGCGATGATGGCGGCGGGCCGCAACGACGTGTTCGCCCACCTTGCCGCCCGGCCCGACATCTGCGCTATCGAGGCGCTCAGCCGCACGATCGTGTTTGCCGAATGGACCGGCGCCCGGGTCCACATCGCACATGAGAGCACGCGCTACAGCCTGCCGCATATCCGCGCCGCCAAGGCCCGCGGCGTCGACATCACGGTCGAGACCTGCCCGCAATATTTGCTGCTGACCACGGCCGACATGGCCGGCCCCGACGCGAGCGTGTTGCGGGTCAACCCGCCCATCCGCGAGCCGGGCCACGCTGCCCCACTGTTGCAGGCGCTGCTGGATGGCACGATCGACATGCTGGCGACAGACCATGCGCCACATTTGCCCGAGGAAAAGCGGGGTCCGCGGATTTGGGATTGCGGCTGCGGTTTCCCCGGCGTCGAGACCGCCATGCCGCTAATGCTGACGCAGGTTGCGGCCGGGCGGCTGCCGCTCGAACGCTACGTCCGTGCGACCTCTGCCGCACCGGCCCGGGCGTTCGGGCTGTATCCCCGCAAAGGGCTGCTGGCGCCGGGTGCGGACGCGGATATCGCAGTGGTGGATCTGGCCAAGGCTGGCCGCATCTCCGGCGAGCGCCTGCATTCACGCAGCCGGATCACCCCGTTCGAGGGCCGCCCAACCCGGGGCGGCGCGGTCATGACTCTGGTTCGGGGCCGGGTGGTGATGCGGGACGGCGTCGTGGTCGGCGAGGCTGGATGGGGCCGCCCGGTGCGGCCCAGCATGCCGCCGCCAGCGCCCCGCAACGTCGACCGGACCACCGCCGCGATCACTGCGCCAGAGAACTGGCATGCCCCGGCGCCCACAGGCGAGCGCGATGAGCCCTGAGCTCGACCCGGTTCGCGCCCGGCTTAGGTTCCGTGCGGGTGATGCGCCCTCCAGCACCGTGGGCTACGCGCCCGGCCGGGTGCAGGCGAATTTGGTGGTCCTGCCAGAGAAATGGTCGGCGCCGTTTCTGGCTTGGTGCCGCGCCAACCCGGCGCCTTGCCCGATCCTCGGCGTCTCCACACCCGGCAACCCCGACATCCCGGGTTTGGGCATCGACCTGGATATCCGCACCGACCTACCCCGCTACCAACTATGGCAGGCGGGGGAGATCGTGGGGGAGCCAACCGACCTGCTTGCGGTTTGGCAGCCGGATTGGGTCGCCATCGCGCTGGGGTGCAGCTATTCCTTCGACGACGCGCTGGCTGCTGCTGGCATTCCGCTGCGGCATTTGGCGCTGGGCGTGAACCCGCCGATCTACGAGACCAACATCCCAACCGTGCCATATGGGCCGTTCAGCGGGCCGGTCATCGTATCGATGCGCCCGCTTCGCCCGGCCGATGCTATCCGGGCCACGCTGGTCACCGCGCGCTACCCGCACGCCCATGGCGCCCCGATCCATCTGGCGGACCCGGCGGCCATCGGCGTCGACCTGGACCGCCCGTATGGCGGCACGAACCTGCCGCTAGACCCTGGCGAAATCCCGGTGTTCTGGGCCTGCGGCGTGACGCCGAGTACCGCGCTGCGGCAGGCCAAGCCCCCGGTCTGCGCTACGCATTGGCCGGGGGCGATGCTGATCACCGATTTGGTCAACCATGACCTGGCACTCACGCACGATCCGCTATGAGCCCAGTGCCACCTGTCACCCATTTCGCCAGCGCCTGCTTCAACGTCCTACAAGCCGAAGAGCTGCCAGCGTGACGCTAGGCCGCTTCGCGCATCCGGGCCAACCCGGTTTCCAAATCGTGGATCAAATCGTCCACATCCTCCAGCCCGATATGGACGCGCATGCTGGGGCCGGGCGCCACCCAAGGCTTGAGGCTACGCAGCGTCGCTGGCCAGGTAGGGACCACCAGGCTCTCGAAGCCGCCCCAGGAATAGCCGAGCCTGAACAGCTCCATATGGTCCAGCATCGCCGCCACGGCGCTGTCGGGGAAGGCGTTGAACGTCACGCCGAACAAGCCGCTGGCGGCGTGGAAATCCCGCTGCCAGATCGCGTGGCCAGGGTCGTCGGGCAAAGCGGGATACATCACCCGGTGCACCTCCGGCCGGGATTGCAGCCAGCGCGCGATGTGGATTGTCGCCTCCTGGTGGTGCTTCATGCGCAGGCCGAGCGTGCGCAGGCCACGCAGCGCCATGTAGATGTCGTCCGGGCCACCGCAGTAGCCCGCGCCGCTCGCCGTGCGTTTCACGGGCAGGAACGCCGCCTCGTTGCACACGGCCAGGCCCAGCATCAGGTCGCTATGGCCGCTGATGTATTTCGTCGCGGCGTGCAGGCTCACATCCACACCGTACGCCAGCGGCTTGAAGCCGATCGGCGAGGCCCAGGTGTTGTCCAGCAGCGTCGTGACGTTGCCATGCGCGCGGCAGGCCGCGGTGATGGCGGGAACGTCCATCACCTCGAACGTCAGCGAGCAGGGCGATTCCAGGTAGACCACGCGCGTGTTGGGGCGGAGCAGGGCGGCGATGCCGGCGCCGACCAGCGGATCGAAATATTCCACGTCCACGCCGAATTTGCGCAGCGTTTCCTCGCAGAAGGCCCGGGCTGGACCATAAAGGCTATCGACGATCAGCAGATGGTCACCGGCGGCCAGGAAGGCCATCAGGCTTGCCGAAATCGCCCCCAATCCGCAGCTCGTCGTCACGGCGCGGTAGCCGCCCTCCAGCGCACACACCGCCTCCTCGAGCGCGCGCGTCGTGGGCGTGCCCTCGCGGCCATAGGTGAATCCTTCATAGGCGCCGCTGGCCCGGTCTTTGCGGGTGTCAATCAGGTCCGCGACGGTCGGGAACAAAACCGTCGAGCAATGGTAGACTGGTGGGTTGACGATGCCGAAATTCCGCTCGGGATGCCGCCCGGCATGCACCAACGTGGTATCCTGTCGCATTCGGTTGCCTCCGTGAAATCGCCCGGTCCAGGCAAGATCGAGGCCATTGCGTGAGCGCGGCTCGCCTGGCGGCAGATATCGGCGGCACCTTCACCGACTTGGCACTGGAGGTGGGCGGCCGGCTGTACACACTTAAACGCCTCACGACGCACCATGCGCCCGAGCAGGCGGTGCTGGAAGGGGCGGAGGTGGTGCTGGCGCAGGCGGGGCTGCATCGCTCCGATGTCGGCTTGTTCGTGCACGGGACCACGCTGGCCACCAACGCGCTGATCGAACGCCGGGGCGCGCCGACCGCGCTGCTGACCACCGAGGGGTTCCGGGACACGCTGGAGCTGGGCACGGAAAGCCGGTTCGACCAATACGACCTCTCCATCCAGAAGCCGGCACCGCTGGTGCCGCGGGCGTGGCGTTTCACCGTACCGGAACGCTTGGCCGCAGATGGCTCGGTGCTGGTGGAGCTGGACCGGGATGCCGTGCGGGCGGCAGCACGGGCGATGGTGGCGGACGGAATTCGCAGCGTGGCTGTGTGTTTTCTGCACAGCTACGCCAACCCGGCGCATGAACAGGCAGCTGCCGCCATTCTGGCAGATGCGGTGCCGGAGCTGCTGATCTCGCTGTCCAGCGACGTCAGCCCGGAAATGCGCGAGTGGGAGCGGTTCAGCACGACCGCGGCCAACGCCTATGTGCAGCCGGTCATGGCGCGCTATCTCAGCCGCTTACGGGACGCACTGACGGAGCAGGGATACCGCTGCCCCTTGTTCCTGATGCTGTCCTCGGGCGACCTCACGACGGTCGACCTCGCCATCCGCTTCCCGGTTCGGCTGGTGGAAAGCGGGCCGGCGGGGGGTGCCATTTTCGCCGCCGGGCTGGCGCGAAGCCGGGGGCTGCAAAAAGTGCTGTCGTTCGACATGGGAGGCACGACGGCCAAGCTCTGCCTGGTGGATGACGGCGCGCCGGTCCTATCCCGGGTGTTCGAGGTTGCCCGCAGCCATCGCGACCGCAAGGGCAGCGGCCTGCCGTTGCGCATCCCCGTGGTGGAGATGGTGGAGATCGGGGCCGGGGGCGGCAGCATCGCCCGGCGCGACGCACTGGGCCGCATCCGGGTCGGGCCCGCCAGCGCCGGCAGCGACCCAGGCCCGGCCTGCTATGGACGCGGCGGCACCCAGCCCACGGTGAGCGACGCGGATTTGCTGCTCGGCCGGCTGAGCCCGGCGGGATTGGCCGGCGGCAGCGTTCGGTTGGACCAGGCGTGTGCGGCTAGGGCCATGGCGGTGATCGGGGCGGACCCGGTGGCGGCAGCCTATGGCGTGGGCGAAATCGTCGACGAGGCGATGGCAGCGGCAGCGCGCCAGCACGCGGCGGAACAGGGCACCACGACCGAAGGCCGGGCAATGATCGCATTTGGCGGCGCGGCACCGCTGCACGCGGCGCGGCTGGCAGAAAAGCTGGGAGTCGATGCGGTGCTGGTGCCCCGCCACGCCGGTGTCGGCTCAGCGATCGGGTTCCTGCGGGCGCCGATCGCATTCTCAATGTCGCGGAGCTTGCCTCAGCGCCTGGCGCGGTTCCAGGCAGGGCTGGTCAATGCCATGTTGGAGGCGATGGCGGCCGGCATCCACGCGGCGGTGGCGCTTGGTGCCCCTTCCGCCGGCTGTTGCGAGACGCGGCAATGTTTTGCCCGCTATGTCGGGCAAGCCCACGAGATTGCCGTGCCGCTGCCGGTCCGTGGCTTGCGGCCGGACGACACCGCCGCGATCCGCATTGCGTTCGAGGGCGCCTATACCGAGCAATACGGCCAGATCATCCCCGACATGGATATCGAGGTGTTGACCTGGTCGGTGCGGGTGGAAGCGGTGGCCGAAACGGCGTCATGTCAGCCGCCGCACCACCCGGCAAGGGCCGCTGAAATTGGGACACGGACCGTATTCGACCCCGCCACGGCCCGGCTCCGCCCCTTCGCGGTGGTGGCGCGTGACAGCCTATGCGTCGGCGGCCGCACGGCCGGGCCGGCGCTGGTGACCGAGGCCGAAACCACCACCGTGCTCCCAGCCGGGTGGACCGCAACGATGGAGCCCGATGGTGGCCTGATGCTCGAGCGCGACCGCCTATGACCACGGCGCAGATCGACGAGGTGTGGTTGCAGGTCGTCTGGGACCGCCTGATCGCCGTGGTGGAGGAGCAGGCGCAAACCCTCATGCGCACTGCCTTCAGCAGCACGGTGCGCGAGGCGGGCGATTTGTCGGCAGGCGTGTTCGACACGTCGGGGCGGATGGCGGCGCAGGCGGTCACCGGAACGCCTGGCCACGTGAACACCATGGCCGAGGCGGTGCGGCATTTCCTCGCACGGTTCCCGCCTGCTGGCATGGCGCCGGGTGACCACTTCATCACCAACGATCCTTGGCTGACCTCCGGCCACCTGCACGACATCACCGTCGTGACGCCGGTCTTCCATGACGGCAGGCTGGCCGCCCTGCTCGCCTGCTGCTGCCACCAGGTGGATGTCGGAGGTTTGGGGCAGGGGCCGGATGGCCGCAGCGTGTTCGAAGAAGGGCTGCAAATCCCGTTCTTGCGCCTGGCACATGCAGGCGCGGTCGACGAGACGTTGCTGGCCTTCCTGCGGCTGAACGTGCGCACGCCGGTCCAATTGGAAGGTGACGTCCGCTCCTACATGGCCAGCAATTCGACGGCGGCGCGGCGGCTGGCCGCGATGCTGGCAGAGTTCGGCCTGGCGACGATCGATGGTGTGGCGGACCAGTTGATCACCCGCAGCCGGAATGCGACGCTTGACCGCATCGCCGCCCTGCCGCGGGGCGTGTGGCACAACGCGCTGGTGCTCGACGGTCTCGGCGCCCCCATCACCTTGCGGGCAACGCTGCGCCTGGATGGCACGCGGGTGCATGTCGACTTCGCCGGGACCGACGCGCTGGTCGAACGTGGCATCAACGTGCCACTGCCGTACGCACGCGCCTACGCCGTGTACGGGTTGAAATGCGCCATTGCCGCGGACGTGCCGAACAATGCCGGTGCGCTGGAGCCGTTCACCGTGGAAGCGCCGGCAGGCTGCATCCTGAACGCGCAGCGCCCGGCGCCCGTGGCGGCGCGGCACGTGGTGGGGCAGATGTTGCCGGATTTGGTGCTGGGCTGCCTCGACCAGGCACTGCCGGGCACGGTGCCGGCAGAAGGATCGTCCTGTGTGTGGACCGTTCAGCTCCGTGGCGTGGGATGGGAAACCGTGTTCTTCAACAGCGGCGGCGCGGGGGCAAGACCAGCCCTGGATGGACTCGACGCGACCGCCTTTCCCGCTGGCGTGCGGGCGACACCGGTCGAGATCACCGAGGCCGGTGCCCCCGTGGTAATCTGGCGCAAGGAATACCGGCCGGGCAGCGGCGGCGTGGGTCGCCATCGCGGTGGGCTAGGCCAGTCCATTGAAGTCGGCACCCGTGATGGGTCGAGCTTCGAAGTGCTGGCGATGTTCGAGCGTGTTCACCATCCGGCACGTGGCCGGGCCGGCGGGGGCGATGGCGCCCCCGGTATCGTTCGCCTGGCGTCCGGCCCCACTTTGGCGGGAAAGGGGTTGCAGCGCATCCCAGCCGGCGACCGTCTGGTGCTGGAACTGCCCGGTGGCGGCGGCCACGGCCGGGCGGACGCGCCGTGAACCCGATGCGGGTGCTGACCTATGTGGACCTGGTGGCCCGCACCGGCAGCATCCGCAAGGCGGCAGAGCGGCTGCACATCTCCTCGACCGCAGTCAACCGCGCCATCCTGGCCCTGGAACGGGAACTGGGTCTACCGCTGTTCGAACGGCGGCAGAACGGCGTGCGGCTTTCGGCCGCTGGCGAATCCTATGTCGTGTTCGCGCGGCATACGCTCAGCGAGCTCGCACGCGTGCGGTCCGAGGTGGAGGATTTGCGCGGGCTGCGCCGTGGCCACATCAGCGTGGCGGCGATCCAATCCGTGGCCAGCACGGTGTTGCCACAGGCCATCGCGGCTTACCAGACGCGCTATCCAGGCGTGGCGTTCGAGGTTGCGGTGATGGGCAACGACGCGATCCTCGAAGCATTGGACAGGGACGAGGTCGAACTCGGCATCGCCTTCAACCCGCCGGCCCATGCCAGCATGACCACGCTGGCCAGCGTGGACCAGGCCCTCTGCGTCGTCATGGCGACGAACCATCCGCTCGCCTCGCGCCCGGCCCTGCGGCTGCATGAGTGCATCGAGTATCCGCTCGCCCTCGCTGATTCATCACGGATTGGCCGGCAGTTGATGGATGGCATGCTGCGTCGCGCCGGGTTCCGCGGCAGCCCGGCGCTCGTGTCCGACTCCTTCGAATTGCTGGCCAGTTGGTGCCGGGCGGGACAGGGCTTGTGCTTCCAGATTGGCGTCGGCGTGCCAGGGGGCGTTGGGCTGGTCGCGGTTCCGCTGCAGGAGCGGGCCGCGCCGGGCCCCTTGGTGATCGCGGCCCGGCGGGGGCGGACGCTCACGGTGCAGGCCAGCACCTTCGTCGAGTTGCTGGCCAGCGCGTTTCGTGGGCAGAGCGCCCCGCGCAGCCGCAAGGCGCCCGCTTAGTGCGCTGAACGGTGCACGGTTCAACGGTTTCTGTTCTACCGCTATGCGTGGCGGCAGCCGTATTTGGCAGAGATGAGCTTCGGGGAGCTTCGTCATGTCCGAATTGCCAGCTGATCTGGCCGCAAAGCTGGACGACTATCACGCGAACGGGTTTGCCATCGTCCCCGGACTGCTCGACGGCGCGGCTCTAACGCAGTTGGTGGCGGTCACCGATGAGCTGCTGGAGGGCGCCCGTCATACCGACCTCGAAACCGACATCCTGGAACTCGATCGTGGCCATACGCGGGAGCAGCCCCGGGTGCGCCGGATCAAGAAGCCGCACCAGGCCCACCGGGCCTTCTGGGAGTTGGCGTCCAGCCCGGCGCTGATGCAGGTGGTGACGCAAATCGTCGGGCCGAACGTGCGGCTGAGCCATAGCAAGGTGAACACCAAGCGTGGCGCGGGCGGCGCGGCGATCGAGTGGCATCAGGATTGGGCATTCGCGCCCCACACCAACATGGATTTCTGCATCGTCGCGGTGATGCTGGATGATTGCACGGCCGAGAACGGCCCGATGCAGGTAGTGCCGGGGAGCCATAAGGGCCCGCTCTATGATCACCACGGGGAAGATGGCTACTTCACCGGCGCCATCGACGTCGCGGCGACGGGAGCGCCGGTCGGACAGGCCGTAGAGCTGACCGGGCCAGCCGGGTCGATCACGATGCATCATCCGCTGGCCATACACGGTTCGTCCGCCAACCGGAGCGGCGGGCAGCGGCGCATGGTGTTCCTGGAATATGCCGCGGCGGATGCGTGGCCGCTCTTCTACGCGCCGGACTGGGACGACTACATGGCGCGTATCGTTGCGGGGAAGGGCACCAGCGCAATCCGGGCCGAACCGAACCCGATCAAGCAGCCATTCCCCACGCGCGCACCCGGCTCAATCTTCGAGAGCCAGACGCAGTTCAAGGCAAGCTGGTTCGAGAAGGCTGCTTGAGTCTTCCCATCGATCCGGTGCGCCGTCCGTCCGCCTTCGTGACCGGCGCGTCGTCCGGCACCGGGCAAGCCATCGCCTTGCGCCTGGGGGCCGCCGGCTACCAACTGGTGCTGGTGGGCCGCGACGTTGCGGCCCTGTGCCGGACGGGCGATGCCGCCGGGACGCCGTTTTACGTGGCCGAGGCCGATCTGCGCGATGCCGCAGCCACCGCTGCGGCGTTGGCCGCCGGGTTGGCCTGGACGAATGGCCATGCCGACGCGCTGGTGAACGCGGCGGGGGTCACGGGGCCGCTCGGCGACACGGTGGGCGCGATCGCGGTCGCGGCGTTCGACGACACCATCGCCGTCAACCTGCGCGCACCCTTCCTGACGCTATCCGCAATCCTGCCGGTCATGTCGGCGCAGCGATCCGGCCGGGTGGTCACGATTGGCGGCACACATGGCCTGCGGGGCAGGCCGGGCCGCGCCGCCTATGTGGCCAGCAAATGGGGGCTGCGTGGTCTGCACCGCTCGGCGGCGATCGAGGTTGGGCCGCAGGGTGTGACGGTGAACATGGTCATGCCAGGACCGATCCGGAACCCGCGCATGGATGGGTTGTGGCAGCAGGAGGCCGATGCCGAGGGGATCAGCTTCGATGCGGTGCTGGATCGCTACACCGCACGGATGGGCGGCGCGATGGGGCGGCTGAACCGGCCGGAGGAGATCGCGGATGTGGTCCTCTTCTTGCTGAGCCCCGCGGCAGCGAACATCACCGGGCAGGAGATCACCGTGGACGCAGGAACGATCGTATGAGGTATATGACCCTGCTTGCGGCGATCCTGCTGGTCTTGCCAGTTGGGCTGGGTGCCAAGGAATTGCGCGTTGGCAACGCTGTGGATACCGCGACGATGGACCCGCATGGCTCGACCGAAACCAACACGCTGGGCACCATCCTCAACGTCTATGAAGGGCTGGTCAGGCGCAACGCCACCATGGCGATCGAGCCGTCTTTGGCAGAATCGTGGACCGTTGTTGACCCGAAGCACTGGCGGTTCAAACTGCGCCAGGCGGTGTTCCAGGACGGCACGCCGTTCACGGCCGATGACGTTGCGTTCTCCTTCACCCGCGCGAACACCGCGACCAGCGAGGCGCGTGCCGCCGTGCGCACGATCGACAGGGTGGAGGTGGTGGCGCCGGATACGGTGGACGTCTTCACCTCGGCGCCCGACCCAATCCTACTCGCCGAACTCTGCAATTTCTTCATCATGTCCCGCAAATGGTCGGAGGCGAACCATTCCGAGGTGCCTTACAACCCGACGCGAAACGCTGGCACCGAAAATTGGGCGACGCGCCATGCCAATGGGACCGGGCCGTACGCGCTGGAAAGCTACGGCGCCGGCCAAGGCGTCACGCTGGTCGCCAACCCGGCCTGGTGGGATCACCCGCAAGGGAATGTGACCCGCGCGACGCTGATGCCGATCACCAACGACGCGACGCGTGTGGCGGCGCTGTTGTCGAACTCGGTGGACGTGATCATCCCGGTGCCGGACCAGGCGGCCAGCCAACTCTCCCAACGCGCCGAGTTCAAGGTCTGGCGCGGGTCGCGGCTGGCGGTGATGTATCTCGGGATGGATGAGGGGCGGCCGGAATTGCTCTATTCCGACGTGAAGGGGAAGAATCCGTTCGCCGATCTCCGTGTGCGCCAGGCGGTAACCCTGTCCATCGACACCGCTGCGGTGCGGAGCGTGGTGCTGCGCAATTCCGTCAGTCTCACCGGCTCGCTCATTCCGGAGGGGGAGGAAGGCTTTGCCAAGGGTATGGAAAAGCCAGCGACGCCCGACCCGGAGAAGGCCCGCGCCCTGATGCAGGCAGCCGGCTATGCGGACGGTTTCGGCGTGACGTTGGACTGCACCAACGACCAGTATCCCAGCGACGAGGCGGTCTGCACGGCACTGGTCCCGATGCTGGCGCGGATCGGCATCCGCGTGACGCCACGGATCGACAGCCGGGTCCGCTTCTTCCCGCGCATCACTGGCCGCGACACCAGCCTGTACATGATGGCCTGGTATGCCCCGACCTTCGATGCCCACCATGTCTTCTGGAACACGTTGCAAACCCCCTCACCGGCGAATGGCGCCTGGAATGCCGTCGGGTTTTCCGACCCGAAGGTCGACGGGCTGATCGATGGTATCGCCGCCGAGATGGACCCGGCGAAACGGCGCAGCATGGTCGCCGAGGTGAACCAGATCGCGACGGACGCGGCCGTCTACGTGCCGCTGTATCAGCTCAGCCTGACCTGGGCGTCCCGCGCCGACATAAATCTCGTGACTCGGCCAGACAATCGGCTTGATCTACGCTTCATCAAGATCGGCGACTGACATCTGCGTCCGCAACCCTAGGACCTATGGCAATGCTAACGATACCACGACGGTCGATGCTTCAATACGCGGTCGCGACGGGGGCCGTCGCAGCGGGCGCGGCGCGTGCACAGGCAATGCCTCACCTGACGCACCAGCTCGGTTGGATCAAGAGCGTCCAGTTCGGCGGCCATTTTGCGGCGCTTGAACAGGGGTATTTTACGGCGGCTGGCGTCGATGCGACGTTCAACGCCGGCGGCCCGGGCGTGGAGCCGCGCACCGTCGTGGCCACCGGGCGGGCCACCACGAGCGACCTGAACGCCACCGGGATCGTCATCGGCCGCGGCCAGGGCATGCCGATCCGGGCCTTCGCCGCGGTGATGCAGCGGGACCCGGGTTCCATCCTCAGCCTGGCCGCAGCGCCTATCAAGACCCTCGGCGACATGGTGGGCAAAACCATCGGCGTGCCGAACAGCATCCGCCCGACGCTGGCCGTGCTGTTCAAGCGGAACAAGATCGATCCGGATCGCGTGACCCTGGTTCCCGTCGGCACCGACCCGGGCATGCTCGCGGCCAAGCAGGTGGACGGGTATTACGGATGGTCCACCAACCAGGGCACGATGCTGCGCAGCCGCGGCGTCGACATCCATGTCGTCACGCTGAACGAGTTGGGCGTGCCGGGTTACGCCAACGTGCTGTTCGCGACGGACGAGACGATCGACAAGCAGGGCGATTCGCTGGCGAAATGGCTGGGGGCCGACCGCAAAGGCTGGCAATGGATGGTCGGCCATCCGGCCGAGACCGCCAAGCTGACGGTTGAGAAATACGGACCGCCCGGGTTGGACCTCGGCGCGCAAACCGCAGAGGCGCAGGAGACGCGCGACTACATCATGGGCACCGACACGGCGGCGAAGGGGCTGCTGTGGCTGGAACCCGGCGTATTCGAGGACAGCATTGCGTTTGCACGCGACAGTGGCGCGATCCCTGCCGACAGCAAGCTGCAGGCGCAGGACGTGATGACGCAGGATGTCCTGCGGGCAGCCGCCGGCCCGGTGTGACGCCGGGCGACGCACGCGACAGCCAGGGTCGCGCAGCGCTTGAGATCGATGCGGTCTCGATGCGCTTCAAGCTGGGTCGCGAGACCGTTGAGGCGCTGAACGGTATCGGCTTACGGCTGGCACCTGGGGAGTTCGGCGCCCTGATCGGGCCATCCGGCTGCGGCAAGTCGACCTTGTTGCGGCTGATCGCCGATATCATGGCACCCAGCAGCGGGACGATCCGCGTCGGCGGGCTGCCGCCTCGCCGGGCGCGACTGGACCATGCGATCGGGTTCGTGTTCCAGCAGCCGACTTTGCTGCCCTGGCGGAGCGTGCTGGACAATGTGGCCCTGCCACTGGAGATCGCCGGGTTGCGCCGGGCGCCGGGGCCGACGCCGTCCGAACTGGTCCAACTGGTTGGGCTGGCGGGGTTTGAGCATGCCCGGCCGGCGCAGCTCTCGGGCGGCATGCAGCAGCGCGTCGCCATCGCCCGCGCCCTGCTGCTGCGGCCCAAGCTGTTGCTGCTGGACGAGCCGTTTGGCGCGCTCGACGAGATCACCCGGCAGCGCATGAACCTCGAAATGCTGCGGATTTGGCAGGAGAGCGGCACGACCGCCCTGCTGGTGACGCATGGCATCCAGGAAGCCGTGCTGATGGCCTCCCGCGTCTTCGTGATGAGCGCCCGGCCGGGCCGGATTGTCGCAGCGTTGGATGTGCCGTTGCCCTACCCCCGTACCATGGCATCGCTGGGCAGTCAGGTGGCATTCCGGATCGTCAACCAATTGCGGCAAGACTTGTTCGGGGAGGAGTCGGCCGCCGTCTCGCTGGCGTCTTGATCGCTGCGGCCTGTGCGGTGCTGCTGGTGCTCGGCTGGCAGATGCTGGGCTGGCTCGGCTGGCTTCCCGTGGTGGTGCCGGCGCCGCTGGCCATTCTTGCGACGGTGCCGCGGTCTGGCGGTGCGTTCTTGCTGCATGCCGGGCCAACCCTGGCAACGGCGTCCACCGGGTTCCTGCTAGCGCTGGTGGTGGCATTGATGCTGGGGGTGCTGTCCAGCATCGTTCGGCAGCTTGGCCCTGCCCTGTCGGCGGCGGGTATCGCGCTGGACAGCGTGCCGCTGATCGCGATGACGCCCGTGCTCACCGTCCTACTGGGGGTTGGCGGCTCGGCACGGGTGATGATCGCGGCGCTCGCCTGCTTTCTGCCGCTGCTGTTGGGGGTCTTGCGAGGCGCCGAGAGCGCCGACCGGACAGCGGACGAGTTGTTTCACGTGCTGGCGGCGTCCCGCACGACCCGGCTTCGATTGCTTCTGTTGCCGTCTGCGCTGCCCTTCATCCTTTCCGCGTTCAAGATCGCGGCGCCTGCGGCGTTGCTGGGGGCGCTGGTGGCGGAATGGGCTGGGGCCGAGCGCGGGCTGGGCATCATGATGACGTATGCGATGTTCGCCTTCGACGTGCCGCAGCTTTGGCTGGCGATCCTGGGTACCTGCGCCCTGTCCCTGGCGCTGTACACCGCCATGGCCGGGTTTGAGCGTGTGGTGTTGAGCCGGTGGGGATGAAACGCGGCGGCGTCGCCGTGCTCATGGTCGCCTGCCTGATCGCGGCCTGGCATCTTGCCGTTTGGCTGCTGCGTATTCCGCCCTGGATCATGCCGAGCCCGGCTGCGACCGCGGCGGCGGCGCTGTCCGGCTGGCGCAGCATCGTCGTTCACCTGGGATACACCTTGCTTGGGGCCATGCTGGGCCTTGCCGTCAGCACCACGACCGGCCTGACGCTGGCCGCGGTTTTCGCGCTGTCGCAGCGGATGTCAGCCGCGGTGATGCCGTTCCTCGTCGTCATCCGCACGGTGCCGGTGGTGGCGGTCGCACCGCTGCTGGTGATGGCGGTGGGGCGCAATTTGGGGACCAGCGTGGCCGTCACCTGTATCGTATCGTTCTTCCCGATTCTGGTGAACGGGGTGCGCGGCTTCAGGTCGACCCCCTCAGCCGCGTTGGAGATGATGCATGTGGCGGGTGCCCGCTGGTGGCAGGAATTGGCGAAGGCCCGCTTTCGCTATGCGCTGCCGCACATCTTCACTGGGATGCGAGTGGCCACTGGCAGTGCGCTGCTGGGGGCGATGCTGGCGGAATGGCTTGCGGGTACGCCAGGCCTCGGCTTTCTGATCCTGGATTCTGCGGCGATGCAGAACACGGCGCAGCTTTGGGCGGTGGCCTTTGTCGGGATGACGGTCGGCTTGGCGCTGTATTGGATCACAATCGTCATCGAGCAGCACTTTGCACACTGACCAGACACCAACGCCGAACGCAAGGACACGCCAATTTCGATGCGCCTGCCCGAGGCTGACATCGCGATGATCGACCGCGCCGCTGGACTTCGCGGCCGCTCGCGCACCGATTTGGTGCGCGACGCGGCGGTTCGGGCCGCCGAAGATCCGTTCGTGCTGTTCCGCTCGATCGCCGCGATCGCCGCTTCGATGTCGCGCTCATAGTGGCTGGCCTAACAATTGCGTGCTAAGCGCCGGCCCGGCGGCTCCGAAGCCGCCCGGTCGAAATGCCGGCGGGAGACGGAAGGATTGCAGCATGCGAAAGTTGTTTATGATCATGCTCCTGGCCGGGCTGAGCACCTGGTCATCGGCACAAGCAGGGCAGACGCTGGACGCGGTCCGGGCCCGCGGCACGCTGAAATGCGGCGTCAACATGGGCGCCGTCGGGTTTGCCGCCCCTGACGCGGCCGGTTTGATCCATGGTTTCGATGCGGATTACTGCCGCGCGGTGGCTGCGGCGGTGTTTGGCGATGCGCAGAAGGTAACGTTCCTAGCGATTACCGCGCAGAGCCGGTTTCCGATGCTGCAATCGGGCGAGGTCGACGTGCTGTTTAGCCAGAACTCCGTCACCTTCTCGCGCGACACCAACCTCGGCCTGACCTCAGGTCCGGTCACACTCTACGACGGACAAGGCGCCATCGTCGCGGCCAACTCGGGTATCAAGTCGATCAAGGAGATGGACGGCGCCTCGTTCTGCCTGGCGCCGGGCGGACAATCCGAACTGAACATCGCCGACTACTTCCGCGCCAACGGCATGAAGTTCAAGCCGGTCGTGATCGACAGCTCCGAGGCCGCGCGGCGCGCCTTCTTTTCCGGGCGCTGCGATGCCTATAGCGGCGACCAGTCCGACCTCGCCTCCAAGCGGTCGCTGGCGCCCAAGCCACAGGACTGGGTCATCCTGCCTGAGATCATGGCAAAGTCGCCATTGGCGCCGTTGGTGCGTCAGGGCGACGACCAGTGGCTTTCGATTATCAAGTGGACTGTCTATGCCGTGGTTTTGGCCGAGGAGCACGGCATAACCCAGGCCAATGCCGAGGCCAGCCTCGACAGCAATTCGCCCGAGGTGCAACGCTTGCTCGGCAAGCAGCCGGGGCTGTCGGCTGGCACTGGGCTGGCCGACGACTGGGCGTTCCAGATCATCCGCCAGGTTGGCAATTACGGCGAAATCTTCGAGCGCAACCTTGGTAAGGACTCGCCCCTGAAGCTGCCGCGGGCGCTGAACCGGCTATGGACCGATGGCGGTCTGATTTATGCACCGCTCATGATCTGAGCGGGCGTGTGGGTATGCCGATGGGTTGGCTGTGGTATGACCGAAGGGCTCGCTCCGTGCTCCTGCAGGTCGCGTTCGGTCTGCTGCTCGTCGGCCTAATAGGCCTGATCGCCCACACCGTTTCGACCAATCTCAGCCGCCTCAACATGTCCGCTGGCTTCGGCTTTCTCAGGCAGCATGCCGGTTTTCAGATTGGCGAGACGCTGATCGGCTATGATCCATCCGACAGCTATCTGCGCGCCATCATGGTCGGCGGCCTCAATACGCTGCTGGTCTCAGCATTGAGCTGCGTGTTCGCCACGGTGATCGGGACGGCGGTGGGGGTGATGCGGCTGGCGGGCAGCCCATTGCCGCGACGGCTCGCCTCATGTTACGTGCTGGTGTTCCGCAACACGCCGCTGCTTTTGCAGATGATGCTTTGGTACGTGGTGCTGCAGAGCCTGCCGCCGATCCGCCGGGCGATGTCGCTGGGCGATTCGGTGTTTCTGTCGCAGCGCGGGCTGCGGCTGCCGTCGCCGGTCTTGCACACCTCCACCGGAGTCGTCACCGCCGTGGCGCTGACCCTGGGCGCGCTGCTGGTCGTTCTATCGCCGCTGCATCGCCGCCGGCGAGTGAGCGGGGTTGCTGGCACGGCATTGGTGTTGGCCGGGGCCGCGGGCCTTGCTCTGTCCTATGGCGATTTCGGTGTCGAATTTCCGGTCCGGCACGGTTTCAACTTCGAGGGCGGCATACAGCTCTCGCCGGAATTTGCCGCGGTGCTGACCGGGCTGGTGCTGTACTATGCCGCCTATACCGCCGAGATCGTGCGCGGCGGCATTCTGGCGGTGTCGCCGGGGCAATGGGAGGCGGCGCGGGCGGTGGGATTGTCGTACGGGAAGGCGTTACGTCACGTCGTGCTGCCGCAGGCGCTCCTGGTGATCATCCCGCCGCTGACGCTGGAGTATGTCGGCATCATCAAAGGTTCCAGCATCGGCATCCTCGTCGGCTACCCCGAGCTGTTCTGGGCGATCAGCGCGGCAATCGGACAGACGGGCCATGCCGTCGAAGGGGTAGCGCTCCTGATGGCGGCCTATCTGGTGCCAAGTCTGCTGGCCTCGACTGCGATGAACGCCTTCAACCGGCGCCTGGTCCGCCGCGGGGTTGCATGAGCGGGCGGGCCGCGTCCGCGATCGGCCTGCCGGTGGCGCGGCCGTGGTTCTGGCGGTTGATGAGGCGCCCCTTCGCGACAGGGTGGGCCGCTGCAGGCACCATCGCCTGCGTGCTGGCATTGCTGCTGCTGGTGCCCCCGATCGTGCGCTGGGCGGTGACCGATGCCGTGTTCACGGGAACGAGCAGTGCGTGCGCCGCGGCATCCGGCGCCTGTTGGGCCTTCGTCGCCGCGCAGTTCCAGTTCTTCCTGTTCGGCTTCTACCCGCAGGCCGAGCGGTGGCGCCCGGCATTGGCCGTGCTCCTGGTGACAGCCACCATCGCCGTCAGCCTGATGCCCCGCTGCTGGCATGCCCGTCTGCTGCTCCTGTGGCCGGCGGCGCTGGCGGTGTCGGGGCTGCTGATGGCCGGCGGCCTCGGCCTGACGGTGGTCACCACCGATCGCTGGGGTGGACTGCCGATTTCGCTGCTGGTGACCTTGGCGGCCGTTCTCGGCGGCTTCCCGGCGGGGGTGCTGTTGGCGCTCGGCAGGCGCTCGACGCTGCCTTTCGTCAAATTGGTCTGCGTGGTGTTCATCGAGCTGGTGCGCGGCGTGCCGCTAATCTCCATCCTGTTCATGGTCAACGTCATGGTGCCGCTCTTCCTGCCGGCGGCATTGACGCCGGAGAAGCTGTCGCGGGCATTGCTTGCCTACGGGCTGGCAGCCGGCGCCTACTTCGCAGAAGCCCTGCGCGGCGGGCTGCAAGCCTTGCCCACCACACAGGAACAGGCAGCGCGGGCGCTCGGCCTCTCGTATTGGCAGGCCACCACGAAGGTGGTGCTGCCGCAGGCATTGCGGCTCGCGATCCCGCCGATCGCCAATACCGTGATATCGTTCATCAAGGAGACGTCGCTGGTCATGGTGCTCGGATTGTTCGACCTCCTTGGCACCGTCCAGCTCGCTGCCCGCGATCCGGCCTGGCTGGTCTCCGGCGTGGAGGGCTATCTCGTGGCCGGTCTCGTCTATCTATTGGCCTGTACTGGCGCAGGCAGCTATGCGGGATGGCTGGAACGCCGCCTGCCCTGACTGAAAACGCGACATCTCGAAAGGCACAATCCATGGCAAGCCTGGCACAACGGGTCGGCGGACTCTCCGCCTCAGCGACGATGAGCATGACTCTGATGGCGCAGCGGATGCGGGCCGAAGGGCGCGACGTGATCGGCCTGGTCGGCGGCGAGCCCGATTACGACACGCCTGCGAACATCAAGCAGGCTGGCATCGCCGCCATCGACGGCAACGTCACCCGCTATCCACCGGGGGGCGGCATGCTCGAACTGCGCCAGGCGCTGTCGCGCAAGTTCAAGCAGGATAACGGTCTGGACTATCCTGCGGAGCAGATTTTAGTGCAGGGGGGCACCAAGCCGCTGTTGACCGCGGCTGCGATGGCGCTGGCCGACCCTGGCGCCGAGATCATCGTGCCGGTGCCGTACTGGGTATCCTATCCCAACATCGTTCAACTGGCTGGTTGTGTGCCGGTGCTGCTGAACTGCCCGGCGTCGAACGGCTTCAGGCTGCGGCCTGAGAATCTGGAGGCCGCCATCACGCCCCGCACCCGGCTGCTATTCCTGAACTCGCCGAACAATCCCAGCGGCGCCGTCTACAGAGAGGCCGACCTGCGTGGGTTGATCGGGGTGCTGAAACGGCATACCCAAATCTGGGTGGTGACCGACGAGATCTATGAGGATATCTGCTTCACCGAGGCCCGCCCGGTCTCGCTGGCGACGCTGGACGCGGAGATCGCAGCGCGCACCATCACCACCAACGGCTTTTCCAAAGGCTATGCGATGGCCGGCTGGCGGGTTGGTTTCGCCGGCGGCCCGCGTGAGGCCATTCGGGCCATGGCCAAGGTGTCCGGCCATATGGCGGGCTCGCCGAGTGGTATTTCGCAGGTGGCGGCTACCGAGGCGCTCAACGGCGATCGCGCCTATCTGCGGTTGCACGAACGCGAATACCGCGAGAGGCGCGACTTGGTGGTGGCGGCGATCAACCAGATGCCGGGGCTGTCCACCCAGGTCCCGGACGGCGCCTTTTTCGTTTGGGGGGATTGTTCCGGTGTCATCGGCCGCCGGCTACCGGACGGCAAACTGATCCAGACCGATGACGATTTCGTGCTCGGCGCTATCGAGCATGCTGGGGTGGTCGTCATGCCGGGCAGCCCGTTCGGCATGTCGCCGTACTTCCGGCTGTGCTTCTCGTCCGCGCCGGAGATCCTGCGAGAGGCAATGGATCGGTTGCGTGGTTATTGTAACAGGCTGAGCTGATGTCCGGGGAGGTAATGGGATCGATGGCGGGCTGAAGCCCGCCCTGCGTCTTCTGGATAATAGAATTAGCCCGGTTGCTTGGCGTCGTCCGCCTCCAGATCGACGAAGAGTTCGAGGCCGACGGTACGCTGTAGCAGGATCACCAGGCCCAGCGTCAGCAGGACCAGCAGAGTGGAGACGGCCGCGACGACCGGATCGGCGCTCTGCTCGAGCTTGGAGTAGATGGCAAGCGGCAAGGTCGTGATGTCAGGCGCGGTGAGGAACAGCGTCACGGTGATCTCGTCGAACGAGACGATGAAGGTGAACAACAAGGCGCTGACAATTCCCGGCGACAGCATCGGCAATACGATCCGGCGCAGGATGGTGCCGGGCCTGGCGCCAAGATTCATCGCAGCCTCCGCGAGCGAGCGGTCGAGCCGATGGAAGGACGCTGCGATTGGGCGGTAAGCAAACGGGACGCAGAGGATGAGATGGGCCAAACCGATGCCCCAATACGTGCCGCGTAAATACGAAGTGCTGGCGAGGAAGCTGAAGAGTGCCACACCGATGGCCGCATGCGGGAAGATCAGTGGCGCCAGGACCAACATTTCCACGACGGCCCGGGTTCGCGGACCGATGCGTTCGAGACCCAAGGCCGCCATGATGGCTGCGGCGGTCGTGATAACAGCAGCAGTCACAGCGATACCAATACTGATGCCGAAGGCCCGCATCCACTCGGATGAGGCGAAGAACTGTTGATACCAGACCAAAGAAAATCCGGTTGGTGGAAAACTGATGAAGCGGGCTGGCGAAATCGACACCGCAGCAACGATCAAAAGTGGCAAAGGCAAAAAGATGAGCAACAGGCAATTGATGGCGATCCACAGGACCCGCATCACGCCCCGGCCCGGCGCCGCAGACGCATCTCGACCCACTGGATAGGAACCACCACAACGAGGGACGTCGCGAGCAGCACCAGTGCCAGGGCGGCCGCCCGGTGGAAGTTGTAGAGGGCGAAAATCTCCTGAAAGATTTGCGTGCCGAGCATGGTGTCGCGAAGGCCGCCCAAGAGGATGGGGGTCACGATGGCACCGCAAGATAGGAGATAGACCAGGGCGCAACCGGAGAGCAGTCCCGGCAGACTGAGCGGAAGGGTGACGCGGAGGAATGTCTCGAACGGTGACGCGCCCAGGCTCATCCCCGCTTCCGGCAAGCTCCGGTCGAGTTGCACGACCACCGCCAAAATCGAGATGACCATGAACGGCATCATGACGTGCACCAGGCCGAGTATGGTACCGGCAGGTGTGAACAAGATTCGCAGAGGGCTGTCGATCAGGCCTAGATTTCGCAATGTCATGTTCAAGACACCGCGATTGCCGAGGATGACAATCCAGCCGAATGTTCGCACGATCACGCTGGTAAGCCAGGGTGAGACGACGAGCACCAGCCACAGGTTGCGGCGGCGCGACCGGGCGATGAATGTTGCGAGCGGATAGGCAAGCAGGGCGCAGATCAACGTGGTCAGACCCGCGATTTGCACCGTCCGCCAGACGATGAGGCGTAGCACCTCATTGGCGAGAAGCTCTCGATACACGGCGAGCGTCATATGTCCCGCGTCGTTGCGGACCGAGCCCAGGACGATACTGGCAATAGCTAGGATGAAGATGCCGACGAGTACCGCCGCCGGAAGCAGGAGCACGCTTCGCCCCAAGCGGGAGGTTGGGAGACCCGATGCGCTGATTGGCATCAGCGAGCCCGTAACGGCGCGGCTTGACTAATGCGCGGAACGAATGACCTCCTCGATCCGCCGCGTCCGCTCTTCCAGCGCGGAGCCCACCACGTACCAGTCTGGGTCATAGTTATGCGCCATCGTCTCGGCGACGTTGCCGCCTAACTCCGTGGCCAAGGCGGGGGGCAATACGACATCCTTGTTCATCGGCCACACGCCCGCTCCGGTCGCCAGCATCAGCTGGGCTTTCGGCTTGAGCGCCCAATCCACGAACTGGAGCGCCGCTGCGGTATGTTCAGCGCCGGTTGGAACCGCGAGGAGATAGGTCAGCATGAGGCCTCCCTCCTTGGGCACGGTGAACCCCAGGGACGGCGCACCGCTACGGCGCTGCAGAGCGATCTCAGCGCTGTAGAAGGGGGCCGCTAGACCTCTCCGCGCACCAGTTCGGACTCGAAGGTGGCCATTGAGCTGTAGACGCTGTGCGCGTTGGCAGCGAGCTTACGAATGAACTCGTAGCCTGGCTCCACATGGGATGCATCGCCGCCCCCAAGCTTGGCGAAGAGCGTCAGATCATAGGCCGCCAGCATGGTCGGGCGGTTGAGCGGCACCTGGCCGCGCCATTTCGCGTCCAGCAGATTGTTCCAGGAGGTGAAGTCCTTCGCGCTGGCGAGATCGGTGTTGTAGGCGATCCCGTAGAGCGAGAAGTAGACGGGTACGCCGGTCAGCGTCCCGTCCGGCGCGCGCGGCCAGTAAGCCTCGGGCACAGACCGAAGTGCGGGGACCGTGTCGGGCGTCACCGGTTGCAGCAAATTCCGGCTTGCCAGGCCCGGGAGTGCGTAGGCGGCGATGAGTGCCACGTCGAACGCCGGGTGCCCCGCTGCCTGCGCCACGCTTGCTGCGGGCAGTGGCGGAGCAAAGATGCGGGCAGCCTGCCCGGTATCCGCCGTGAAAGCCTTCACCAGCGAGGCCCAAAGCTCCTCGCCGATACCCGGGTAAACGGCGACGGTGAGAGCCTGGGCGCGCAGGGGAAGTGCCAGAACGATCGCCGCCAGCAGCCCGAGCGACGTTGCACGGATCATCGCCATATCAGTCACCAACACCGCGTATTCCCAGTAGCCGCCCGGCGTCGATGGCACTGCCGCTGGCCTCCAGAATCGCGAACGCGGCGACGGTGGCCTGGTCGTGACAGGACGAAGCGACGTGGCGGCGCTCCGTATGGCCGGTCGTGTCGGGTAGCATTGCAATCCCCTTGGCGGGCACCGTCGCACTGTGCGGCAGGGCGGGCGATTGGGAAAGAGGGTCACCAATCAGCAGAAAGCGGCCCAGCGACGCATGGTCCATGATGGTACGGCCGTAGCGATGTTGGATGGGGCTGCGCTGGTCGGCCGTACCTTACGAGCGGCCAGTCACCCGCGATTTCCGGACCGTCTCGTCTTCCCACGCGGGTAATTTCGGCAGGGAGGACATTCCTCGTGCCGGTGTGCAGATAGCAGCCAGCGTTGACACACCGCCGGCATTAAGCGAATTTGTAGATGGGAAGCCAAGATCGGCGCAGCGTCATAAAAGTCATCTCCGACAGGATTTGGGCTAGCCATTGTGCCGGACCTCCGGAAGACGGTTCCTATCTCGGTGGATCGGCGCTTACTATACGAGCTTCTCAAGTAACCTGCCTTTCGAGCAGCTCAAGCAGTTCGCATTCTGCTCCCGAGTTCATCCTCAGCCGGCCTGGCTGCGGCAGCATATGGGACGGACTTCTAACCAAAAGAAACGGGAGGGCGCGTCATGGCAAGGAATGGACTTGCGGGGCTTCACTGGCCGAAATGGACCGCCGTTAACCTCATTCTGCTTGCGGCCCTTGCCGGCGGCCGAGCCCAGGCCGACGACGTTGTAGTGTCTCACTATGCCGAGGAGATGTACGGTGCCCCGTGGGCCGTCGCGCTCGACCAGGGTTATTTCAAGCAATACGGCGCCCCGATCACCGGCATTTCCGGCTCCGATGGCGGCGGCACGACAATCCGCAACATGCTGGCGGGGAGCCTTCCCTATACGGAGACGGCGTTTGCCGCGGCGATCACCGCGATCCATGACGGGATCGACCTGAAGATCGTCGACGGTGCTGTCAACAACGCAGCCGACTTCGCTTGGGTGGTGCTGCCAAACTCACCGCTGAAGACAATCCACGACCTGCCTGGCCATAAATTGGCCTATACGCGTGCCCGCTCGACCTCCGAGTTGTTCTCCGCTCAGGCCTTGCAGGCAGTGGGCATCGACCCGTCCAAGGTCGACCGGTTGGCTTTAGGCACGACCGGGGGCGGCTTGACCGCGCTGGACCACGGCGCCGTCGACACCGCGCTCGAGTTGGAGCCGATCTATTCTCGCAACGCTGGCAAGTATCGGTTGCTTTTCAATATCGCGGACGTGTTGCCGCCAGCCGTGCAGCATGTCGGCGTGGTCGGGACCAAATTCCTGAAAGAGCATCCGGACCAGGTAAAGGCCATCATCCAGGCGCGGCGGGCGGGTGTGATCTTTATCAAGCAGCATCCCGACGAGGCCGCGAAAATCGTTGCGGACGCTTACGACATGCCGCTCGCACCGATCAAGTCGGCGATGGCGCGGCTAGAGGCAGCGGGATATTGGAGCGAGGGCAGCTTCAACTATGCCGGCATGGACAATGCGGTCGCCGGGTTGCACACAATGGGCGCCTACCCGGATGTCAAGGCCGATTGGTCCAAGATCGTCGACGAATCCGCCCTTCCCGACGACTTGAAACGCGCCCGGTGAGACTCTGCGGGTGAAGCGACCTCTGCCGCTCGCAACAATCATTCGGGCGGGCCTGATCCTGGCCCTTGTGGTGGTCCTGGAAGCTGTCTGCCGGATGGGGCTCATCACCCAAATCACCATGGTACCACCGACCGTCATGGTTACCGCTGCATTCACTGCCCTCTTCGACCCGGCGTTGCGTGCGTCGATCCTGCTGACCTTGGAGGAGGTGGTTATTGCCGTGGTTCTCTCGGTGGCGGTGGGTATCGCCGTTGGGATCGGACTGTTCGCAAGCAAAAGGCTGCGCGCCATTGCCGACCCGATCCTTAGTGCATGGTACGCGGTACCGATCTTCGTCTTCTACCCGGTGATGATCGTAATCTTCGGCATCGGTCAGCAATCCATCGTCGCGATTTCCTTCGTCTTCTCGCTGGCGGCGATGGTTCTCAGCACCTGCAATGCCCTGAACCGCATCCCGCAGCCGCTTTTCAAGACAGCGCGGTTGCTCCAACTCGGTCCGCTGCGCCGGGTCGCCTTCATCCTGTTGCCGGCTGCCCTGCCACACCTCGTCGTCGGGCTGCGCCTGGTGCTCGCCTACACGCTGATTGCGACCATCGCGGGCGAGTTCATCCTCTCGAGCGCCGGGCTGGGGCACGAAATCTCCTTCGCTTACGACAACTTCGCCACCGCGGAGATGTATGGGCTCATCCTCATCGTGATCAGCGCAGCCGTTGGACTGAACGCGGCGCTGTCCGCCTTGGTCAAGCGTCTCGGTGGCACCATGCCGGTCAAGAGCGCTCAAGGTGGCTGAAGCCACGCTCCCCCTTCTGGGGCGACCGCGGTTGTCGGCCGCCTTCCCGGTCAACGGCGTGATCGCCGCGGTCCTGGCGGTGGTCCTGTGGCAGGCGGCAAGCCTCTGGCTCAATGCCAGCACGGTCTCCCCGCCGCTCGACACCGTGCAGCGGCTGTGGCGACTCCTGACCGTCGCGCGCTACCGGCCGGACCTGGTTTCGACGGCGAGCGGCTTCGCACTTGCCTTGCTGATTACGTGGTGCGCCGGATTGGCCTGTGCGGTCTGGTTCGGAACCCGGCGACTGGCCGGGGATGTCGCCGAACCGCTGCTGGTGTCCTTCTACGCCATCCCGAAAATCACGCTCTATCCCATCGTCCTGCTCGTCTGCGGACTGGGCATGTCCGCCAAGGTGACATTCGGCGTCATTCACGGGATCGTGCCGGTGGCGCTGATCGGCATGGGGGCGATCCGCAATCTGAAGCCGGTTTTCATCCGCACCGCCCGCAGCATGCAGCTCACCCGGCACGACACGGTGCTGCACGTACTGCTCCCCGCCATTCTGCCGCAACTGGTCAGCGGCATGCAGATCGGCTTCTCGCTCACCCTGCTCGGCACGCTGATCGGGGAGATGTTCGGCAGCAAGGGTGGTTTAGGTTACATGCTGATCCGTGCCATCAACCTCGCCGATAGCGATACGATCATGGCCATTGCGCTCCTCCTGCTGGTCTTCGCGCTCACTGGCAACTGGCTGCTTGGCCTCGTGGTTGAACGCCTGTCCGGCCGTCAAAACACGCCCGTACGCGGGTAGGAGAAGGAAATTCCTGTGGGCATGTCGCTTGACCAGCCTAGGCCGCGAACCTTGTTCGACAAGATTTGGAGCGCCCATCGCGTCGGCGCCCGCGGCGACGGGCGGGACCTGATCTACATGGACCGGCACGTGCTGCACGAGCTGCACGCCCCCCACGCGTTTCGTCGCCTGCTCGAGACCGGCCGGCGGGTGCGCCGGACTGACCTGACCTTCTCCGCGCAGGACCATACGATCTCGACCCGGCCCGGCCGCACCGACGAGACAAATCCGGAGGGGACGGCCTTTCTGCGGGCGATGCGCGAAGGCAGCCTCCGCAACGGGATTCGCATCTTCGACGTCGACGATCCCGAGCAAGGTATTTCCCACGTCATCGGGCCGGAGCTCGGGATCGTCCTACCGGGCGCCACCCACGCCTCGCCCGACAGCCATGCCGCGACCGTCGGAGGGCTGGGTGCCATGGCGTTCGGCTGCGGCACGACGGAGCTGGAACACATTTTAGCGACGCAGGTGATGGCGCTGAAGCGCCCCCGCACAATGCGTATCTGGTTGGACGGCCGGCTGGGCCGCCATGTCGGCGCCAAGGACGTCGCCCTGCGGATCATCGCGGAGGTGGGTGTCGCCGGAGGCCGCGGCCATGCCATCGAGTATGCGGGGCCAGTGGTACAGGCTATGTCGGTGGAGGACCGCTTTACCCTGTGCAACCTCACCATCGAGATGGGTGGGCGCACCGGCTTCGTGGCGCCCGATGAAAAAGCGATTGCCTGGGTCGCCGGCCGCCCCTTCGCGCCGGCCGGGCAAGACTGGGATGACGCCGTCGCTGCGTGGCGTGACCTGGTCACGGACGAAGGCGCGGTGTTCGACCGCGAGCTCGTGATGGATTGCACGGAGCTTTGGCCGCAGATCACCTGGGGCACCGATCCGAGCCAGGTCATTGGCGTCAGCGGCCGTATTCCCGACCCGGCGTCCGCCGCGGCGGACAAGCGGGCGGCGATGCAGCGGGCGATCGACTATATCGGCCTTGCGCCCGGGACGCTGATCGAAGGGGTGCCGGTCGATCGCGTCTTCATCGGCTCGTGCACCAATGCCCGCCTGCCTGACCTGGAAGTAGCGGCGGCGATTGTTCGGGGCAGGCGGGTCGCTCCGGGGGTGACGGCCCTCGTGGTGCCCGGCTCCTCCATCGTAAAGCGGCAGGCGGAGGCGGCTGGGCTGCACCAGGTTTTCCTCGACGCGGGCTTTGCTTGGGGCGAGTCCGGCTGCTCCATGTGTGCAGGCAGCAACGGCGACCGGGCGAACCCGGGGGAGCGCTGCGTCTCGACCACAAACCGCAATTTCGAGGGGCGGCAGGGCCGGGATGTCAGGACCCACCTGACTGGCCCGGCGCTGGCGGCGGCTGCGGCGATCGCCGGGCGCATCGTCGGCATTAGCGGTGATGTGGCATGATGCAGCCCTTCGTCGACATTACGGGGACGGCGGTGCCGCTGCTGGTAGACGACGTCAATACCGACCAGATCGCCCCCGCGGTCTTTGGCCGCAGCCTGCACCCGGACTATGCCAAGATGCTGTTCGGCCGCTGGCGATGGCACGCCGATGGCAGCCCTGTCCCGGATTTCGTGTTGAACCAGCCGCAGTTCCGCTCCCCGGCCATCCTGGTCGCCGGGGCCAATTTCGGGGCCGGCAGTTCGCGGGAATCGGCGGTTTGGTCTATGGTCAGTGTCGGCATACGGTGCATCGTCGCGCGCAGCTTTGCGGACATCTACCGCGAGAACTGCCTGCAGAACGGCGTGCTTCCGGTCGTTCTTCCTGCGGCCGGCCAGGCTGCCTTCGAAGCGATGGTGCTTGCGGCGGATGGGGCCGTGCCCTTCACGGCGGATTTGCGTGCTCAAATTGTCAGCCGCGCGGGCGGTCCAGACTTCGCCTTCGAGATCGAACCGGCGGAACGGACCGCCCTGCTGGAGGGCCTCGACAATATTGGCATGACATTGCAGCACATCGGGGCCATCCACGACTGGGAGAGCCGGACCCGGCAGGCGACGCCGTGGCTGCAGGCCGCGACCGACCGCCGCCCTGCGGCGCAAAAGGAGATTTGAGATGGACGACCGCCGCCGGCGCTTCCGCGAGCTGATCGCCCGTCCGGGTCTGGTGCCGATCCCCGGTGCCTACGACGCGCTGTCGGCGAAGATCATCGAGGCCGCCGGGTTCGAGTGTATGATGGCCGGCGGCTATGCAGCGATCGGGAGCCTGTTGGGCGAGCCCGACACGGGCCAGTCCAACATGCGCGACTATGCCGACCACTACGCCCGGATCTGCGATGCGGTGAGCATCCCCGTGTATGTCGACGCGGACACTGGCTTCGGCGGGGTGAATAATGTGCGTCAGATGATCCGGGCATTCGAGGCGGCTGGCGTGGCTGCCATCGTATTCAGCGATCAGGTTTTCCCTAATCGTTGTGCGTACCTGCCGGGCAAGGCGGTGGTTCCGGTGGAACAGTACATTGCAAAACTGAAGGCGGCCCTGGATGCCCGGCGCGACCAAACGATGGTCATCGCAGCCCGCACCGATTGCGTCACCATCACAGGGCTGGATGACGCCATCCATCGTTGCCAGCTGTTCCTGGTGGCGGGTGCTGATTATGCCAAGCCACAGACCGTCGACCAAATCGACGATATCAAGCGGGTCATCCGCGAAGTTCCCAGCCCCCATATCGCGACGATTTCCCAGGCGGCTGGCCGCAAACATCGCGACCTGGGCGAACTGGCGGCGGCTGGGGTTGCCGGCGTCAGCTTCCCCTCCGCCGCGCTTTTCGCCGCGGCACAGTCGGTCCGCAGCCTGATGACGGCGTTGAAACGGGATAACGGCCTGCACGCCGCCGGCGACTCCATGATCCCGCTCGAGGACTACTACGCGCTCGTGGGCCTTCCCCAACAGCTCGATCGGGAACGGCGCTACGACGCGGCGGCACGCGGCATCGCCGCGTCCTAGCGGTTCTGACTGGCTTCCTCAGGTCATGAATGCATCGAAGAATTCGGCGGTCTCCGCGTGGGCATCGAGGGGCAAGAGCCCAGCGATATATTGGTCCGGCCGGACGATCACGATACAACCGGTCCGGGAAATCCCGCGCTGATCGAAGATGTCGCCCGCCCGCATATCGGGGCAGAACATCTTCTCGTAATCCACAAGCCCGTAGCGTCCCTTCCGAGGCAGCAACAGGGGTGGCATGCCGTCGACCTCAAGCTCGCGATGACCCTGCTGGAACACGGCCCGAACGTCGAAGACCGAATCGATATCCGCCCCAGCAGGCGTATACCGCCGCACGGGGGATGCCGGCGAGTCCGCCAGGAATGTGCATAGCGCGCGCAGGCGGCACGATTGGTCGTGCGGATCAGTTGCATCGCTGAACAGGAAGAAGCGCCACCGTCCATCCGCCTTCAAGGTGTGACCGAGATGAACCGGTTTGGCATCGGCGAGACGGATCACGGGCGCGGAATGAAACCGCATGCCCACCACCAGCCCATCGGCGAGACTCTGATGCTTCGGCTCGGCCGAGATAAGCGAGGGCGTGTAGTGCGTGGCTGTGCCCGCCGTGAAGCGGCCTTGCTGCTGGAAGTAGGTTTGGAACGCCGTCGGATCGACGCCCGCGCCATCCGCCTCGCTCGACACCTTCGGCGCTGCGCTGAACATCTCCGCGAAAATCCGGTCGAAATCGATGAGCTCCTTCGCGATGGCGCGGCGCTCGGCCGAATAGGTATGCAGGATGCGCGGTGAACTATGCCCCTTGATAACCGATGCAAGCTTCCAGCCAAGATTGAAGGCATCCTGCATCGAGACGTTCATGCCCTGCCCGGCCTTCGGGGAATGGGTATGGCACGCATCGCCAGCAATGAAGACCCTTGGAAAGCGTTCGCCGGCCTCCTCCTCCGGGACGTCGTCGAATTTGTCACAAAGCCGCTGGCCGATTTCATAGACCGACCACCAGGCAACTTCCTTCACGTCAAGCGTGTAGGGACGTAGGATGCGGTTTGCCGCCGCGATGAGATGGTCGACGGTAATGGCGCGGTCCGCAACGCGCTCATCCGGGCTAAGCTTGTTGAGTTCGATGTACATGCGGACCAAGTAGCCGCCCTCGCGGGGGATGATTAGGACGCTGCCTTGCTCCGCCGAATGAATCGCAGCTTTAAGCCGGATGTCCGGGAAGTCCGTGATGGCGAGAATGTCCATGACGCCCCAGGCCTGGTTCGCTGAATCGCCGCGGAGGGTTCGGCCAAGGGATTTCCGTACGCCGCTGCGTGCTCCATCGCAGCCGACGACGTAGCGGGCGCGTATGGTCTGTATTTCCGCGTCCCGTGTGCCGCCAACCCGCGCGATCTTGACCGTGACCGGGTGATCATCCAGTGGCGTGGCCCCTGAGGTCCCGAGGGTCAGATCGACAAAGCCGTAGCCATACTTGGGCTCTAGGCGGGATGGCGCGTTACGCATCACCTCGAGGAAGAAATCGTGGATGCGCGCCTGGTTCAGAATGACGTGCGGGAACTCCGACAGTCCATCCTCGGTATCCTGGATGACGCGGCCGCGA
This sequence comes from Acetobacteraceae bacterium, assembly GCA_965199005.1. Lineage (GTDB taxonomy): Bacteria > Pseudomonadota > Alphaproteobacteria > Acetobacterales > Acetobacteraceae > LMUY01. The sequence goes on from CBDAQK010000001.1 coordinate 575,956, forward strand.
ACGATCACGTCCCTTTGAGAGTCTGCGGGCCGCCAGAACGATGTCTCGTTGACCCAGTAGGCCTCCCGCAACACGCGCCCGCTGAAGCCGAAGGCCTCGAACATTTCGATCGTTCGGCATGCGATCCCATCGGCCTGCCCAAGGATGAGGCGTCCCGGCTTCTGTTCGATGACGCAGGTCGTGATCTCGGGAAAAGCGGCGAGTTGGGCGGCGAGTGTGAGCCCGGCCGGTCCGGAGCCGATGATGAGCACGTCTACCTCGGCGGGCAACGGATTCGCCGCCGCCGAGGCATCGGGTTGGCCAGACGGGTCGGCGACATCCGGGTCACCGGGCCTGAACCCATTAAGGTGAAACTGCATCGTGGCGACTCCCCCTAAGTTTGTTTGACAGCATAGTTACATTCAGTATGCTGTCAATGTTTCTTCGCGGCACGCATTGGTGTCGTCGATTGCAGTCTGGGAGCTATCAACCTTGCAGCCCACCGATCTCTACGACATGCCGGGCCACCTCATCCGGCGGCTGCACCAGATCTCGACGGCCTTGTTTAGCGCCGAATGCGCTGCCTTCGACCTCACCTCCGTGCAATACGCGGCTCTTGTCATGATTGGGGGGCATTCGAATTTGGATGCGACGCGGCTTTCCGAACTCATTGCTTTCGATCGTTCGACGATCGGTGGTGTGCTGGACCGTCTCGAAGCCAAGGAATGGGTTGCGCGCGAGCCCAGCCCATACGATCGCCGGATCAAAATTCTTCGGCTCACGCCCATCGGGAGGGCATTGCTGGACCGGGTGCAACCGGCTGTCCTCCGGGTCCAGGCGCGACTGCTTGAACCGTTGTCACCGGCAGATCGCACGTCCATTGTGCGCTTGCTGGCCGAATTGACGCAAACCCACAACGGCATCCGCAATCCAATCGTTGCGGAAAGCTGAAACGGTGGCGGTCAAGCTTTAGGCTCGGCCTCACGAACGTTCTGCCGGCTTATCCCGCAGAGCGCTCGTGCGGCTTTATCGTCCCATTGCGTAGGCAGTCCGCCGCGGGTCGGCGGCGCCGGATTTGACGCCGCTATCCAGGTCGTGATGGATCATGCACACCGACCCGGCTTCTCCAGCTAGCGCCGGCCACCATTCGATGATGTGGCCTTTCGCCGCCAGCGCGTCCGTGGTTTCCGTGGAGATGCGGTTTTCCACAGCCAGCACGCCGGGACGATAATCATACGGTGCGAAGGACGACGGAAAACTGTAGCTGGCAAAGCGCGGTGCTTCGACGGCTGATTGCGGATCCATGCCATAGACCGCCAAGTTCGCGAGACACTGCACCATCGCCTGCACCTGTACGTCGCCGCCCGGCGTGCCGAATGGCAGCACGTATTCGCCGGCTTTCATGGCAATGGCCGGGTTGGGCGTCAGGCGTGGACGCTTGCCCGGCGCCAGGCAGGACGGGTGTTCCGGGTCGGCCCGCGATTGTGAGCCACGGCCAGACGCGACGAATCCGGTGCCCGGAATGACCGGGCAGGCCGTATTGCCATCGCTGGGCGTGGCTGAGAAAACGTTGCCCCAGCGGTCCACGGCGCAGCAATAGGAGGTGTCGGCCGCGCTTTCATCCTCCTCGATCGGGGCTGGCACGTGATCCAGCGAGTTGCGTAGCAGATCACCGCGCCACGGCTCGCCAGCGACGGACCCGGGAATTGGCATACCGGGGGCGGCGCGGTCGGGATCGATCATCTGACGGCGCTCGGCGGCATAGCCGGCGCTCACCAGGTCGTCGATCGGCACGTCCATAAAGCGCGGGTCGCCGTAATAGGCCTCGCGGTCGGAGGCGGCGAGCTTGATTGCCTCGGTCATGGCGTGGATCGCCGCCGGGGAGTTGTGGCCCGCGGTGCGCAGGGCGGCGGGGTCAAGCAGGTTGAGGGTTTGCAGCAGCATCGGCCCCTGGCACCATGGCCCGCAGGTCCAGACCACGAGATCGCCGAAGCGGCCTTCGACCGGCTTTTCAATGCCGACGCGGAAATCGGCTAGATCTTTTGCGGTGATCAAGCCGCCCTCTGCACGATGGAAGGCAACGATTTTCTGGGCGATGTCGCCGCGATAGAACGAGGCGCGGGCGGCCGCCAGCCCGGCCAAGCGGCCGTGCCGGGTCTGCGCGCGTTCCTCATCTGCAATATACTGCAGCGTCGCACCGAGATCTTTTTGTACGAATACCTGGCCCATGGCGGGAGGATGGCCACCCGGTAGATAGATTTCGGCGGTGCTGGGATAGCGTTCGATCATGGGGCGACGCTTGGCGATGAAATTGGCCATAAAGGCGTGGGCCGGGAAGCCCTCGTTACAAAGGCGAATCGACGGTGCCGCCACGTCCGCGAAGCTCATCGTGCCATGGCGTTCCAGCGCTGTGATCCAGGCATCGGGGGCCGCGGGAATGACCGTGCGAGCCACGCCGGCGGGAATCTTGCCGCCGAAATGCGTTGCGAAATACTCCGGGGTGGCAGCGGTCGGCCAGCAGCCCAGCCCGCTGATTGTCTCCACCACGCCGGTGGCCATGCGGATGATGATGGGCGCCACGCCGGCGAAGCTGACATGGGTGCCTTCCAGCACCCCGGTCGCGATGCCTGCGGCGACGCCGGCATCGATGGCGTTGCCGCCCGCTTCCAGCATCTCCAGCCCCGCCAAGGCCGAAAGATAATGTCCCGCCGCCACCACGTGGCTGTTGCCCATCAAGAGCGGGCGGTTGGATTTCGTCATCGGCAGAGCGAACGCCATGGCCTTGTCCTCTGTTCCGGCGAAGGATGAAAGCTAGAAGCGGTTGGGTCGGTAGGGGGTCACATCGATGCCCGGCGGGGCACCGGTCATCAGGGCCGCGACGAGCTTACCGCTGGGTGGGCCGCCTGTCATGCCGAAATGGCCGTGGCCAAACGCCAGGAACAGTCCGGGATAGCCGGGCGCGGGGCCAAGGAAGGGCAGGCTGTCCGGCGTGGAAGGACGGAATCCCATCCAATAGCGCACATCCCTGGTTTGCAGAGCGGGGAACAGCCGCTTGGCGTGCTGCACCAGCAGCTTGGCGCGATGTTCGTCCGGGGCGGGGTCCAGCCCGGCGATCTCCACCGTTCCGGCAATGCGCAACCCGTCTTCCATCGGCGTGATGCCGAAGCCGCGAGTCTTGTAGCTGATCGGGAAGGCGGGATCGACGCCGGGCGAGGACAGCATGGCGTGGTAGCCACGCTCGGTTTCCAGCTTCACGTGAATGCCCAGAGGGTCCAGCAGACGCTGCGACCAGGCACCGGCGGCCAAGGCCACCTGGGGTGCGCGGCGGTTGGCGATATTGGTCATCACCATGAAGCCGCCGCCCTCCTGCGGGATCAGCTTCATGACCCGTTCGGCGATGATCTCACCGCCTGCAGCCTGGAACAGGTCGCCGAGACTCTGCACCATGCGTGCCGGGCTGCGCGTATGGGCGTTACCAGGTATCAGCATGCCCCGCGTGATGGTGCGGGCGATGCCTGGGAACATCTGGCGCAGATCATCGGCGTTCAACAGTTGCGACGGCAGGCCATGGCGCTCGCGTACCTGCCGCTCCACGGCCGCGGAGGCGGTTTCCGTCTCGCCTTCCCAAAGCTGCACCTGCCCGGATGGGCGGATGAGGTCCCGATACAGTTCGGGGCCGAGCAAGTCCCGCCAGCAGGTCAGCGTCTCCCGATGCAGGGCACGCATGGCGTCGGAGATCTGCAGCACCCGGTCCAACCTCCCGGCGGCGATCCATTGCATCAGCCAGGGTAGGGCTTTCGGGAAATAGCCAGGGCGCACGACCAGCGGCCCCGCCTGGTCCATCAGCCAGCCCGGAACCTTGCTGAGCATGCCGGGCAGCGCGATGGGGGCGGCCGTGTCAGGGCTCAGCAGGCCGGCATTGCCGAAGGAAGCGCCGCCTGCGGGTGGGAGCGCATCGATCACCGCAACCTTTATGCCGGCGCGCTGTAGATACAGCGCGGTGGAAAGCCCGGCGACACCCGCGCCTATGACGATCGCACCATGCCCGGGCAGCGTCACCGGAACATCTCCGCCATGCTCCGGCCGGCGAGACGGCTCGCCAGGAAGACCAGGGCCGTTGTGACAAGAATGGCCAGCGCGCCGCTGGCCGACGCATAGCCTATCTTGTTGTTCGAAAGCTGCTCGAACATCACGATGGCCAGGGTTTTCCACTCCGGTGTGTAGAGCAGCACGGTGATGCTGAGATCCATGATGAGGGTTGAGAACACCAACACGCCGCCGGCAACGATGCCTGGAGCGACCAGCGGGATGGTGACGCGGCGCACGGTATAAAGCCAGCGCGCGCCGCAAACGGTGGAGGCTTCGTCGATCCGGCTATCCACCTGGCCTATGGCCGCGCAGACCGAGCGGAATATATAGGCGAGGCGGTGCACGACATAGGCGAGGATCATGATGGCGGCACTTCCGCTGAGGACGATCCAACCCGAATTGAACGAGACGAGGAAGGCGACGCCAGTGAGCAGGCCAGGCATGACGAAGGGCAGCATGACCATCAGGTCGATGAGCCGGCCGAGCTTCGCCGTCCTACGTGTCGCGGCATAGGCGGCGAGCGCGCCAATGACGACGCTGAGCCCGGTGGCCGCGGCACTGAGCACGATGCTGTGCATCATTGGTTCGATCAGTTCGCTCAGCACGTAGCGGTAGTTGTCGAGGCCATATTGTAGCGGCAGCAAGGTGCCGGGCCAGCGCACGGCGAAGGAGTCGAACAGCACGGTCAGTTCCGGCAGCAAGGCAAGGCCAAGCAACAGCCAGACGTAGATGGCACCGAGGATGGCGCCGGGGCCCCCGGTGCGTTTGGCGCCGCGCGAGATGCTGGTGACGGTAACGAAGCGGTTGCGCCTGGCATATCGGGCCAGGGCCAAGAGCGCGATGCTGGTCATCGCCACGTTCACCAGCGCGATCGCGGCAGCCCCGTTGATGTTGAAGTCGCCTTCGATCCGATAGACGATCAGCGTCGTCATCATCGTGTATTCACGGCCGAGCATGCTAGGCACGCCAAAATTGCCGATGGATTGAGCAAACACCAGCAACGCCCCGGCGGCGGCGGCCGGCATGATGAGCGGGAAGGTCACGGTCAGCAGGATGCGCAGGCGCGACGCACCCATGATGCGCGCGCTTTCCTCGAGCGAGGGATTGGCGGTGGTGAGAGCCGCATGCACGAAGAGCAGCACATAGGGAAAGAAGGAGAGCACCAGCGCCAGGATCATACCGCCGGGACCGTATATGCTGGGCAGGCGCAGGCCGGTCAGCATGAAGACCACCCGCGTGATGATGCCCTGGTTGCCGAGCAGCACCACCCAGGAGAACGCGCCGATGAAGGGCGGCGAGATCAGCGGCACCACTGCCAGCGTCAGTAGGAGGTTGCGCCCCGGCAGCACCCGCCGCGCAAGGATATAGGCCGCGGGCAGTGACACCAGCACGGCGAGCACGGTGGCGGTGAGGGCAACGAAAATGGTGTGCAGGAACGCCGCGCGGTACAGCGGCGCTGCAACCATCGCGGTAAAATTCTGCAGCGTCAGCGTGCCTAATGAAAGGACGCCGCCTGGGGCGACGAAGCCCAGTAGCGCCGTTTTGCCAATCGGGTAGAGCAGGAAGACGCAGAAGAAGGCGGCACCCAGACCGGCGATGAGCACGGGCGCCCAGTCCATGCGAGTGGAGTTGGCCAGCACGCCTGCCTTGGTGGCGGAGGCGGACATGCGGTTTATTGGCCTTAAGTTTTCTTGACGAAATACGTGTTGAACAGATCGACATTCGCCTTGCGGTTGGTGGTCATAGCCGTCACATCCACCGCACTGTTGACCTTGAGCTGGGACATTGGTGCGAGGCCCGCCGGGGAATTGGCATCGTCGCGGCCAACGCGGCGGTTGCGGGCGGCGACGTCGATGTTCTGACCCTCCTGGGAATCCATGAAGTCGATGAGCAGCTTGGCATTTTCCGGATGCGGCGCGTTGCGCACCAGCGCCCAGCCATCGATGGTCGGCACCAGCCCTTCGCGCGGATAGATCATTTCCACGGGATACCCCTGGTTCTTCATTTCCAACGATTTGGTCTCTTCGACCAACCCCATGGCCACCTCGCCACGCCCGACTTCCTGCGGCACGAGGTTGGTTTCCGGGGAGAACACGGCGTTATCGATGAATTTCTCGATTTCGGCCGGCCCGACGATCTGCAGCATCTGCGCGTAGGAATCGTACCCGGCGGCAGTGCTGCCGGGGTTGCCGAGGAGGAATTTGGCTTTGTATTGCGGCTGCAGCAGATCCTTCCAGCTGTGCGGCGCATCCGCCACCGACATCTGCGTGGTGTTGACGAGGAAGACCTGCTGGGCAATGGAGAACCCGTGCGCGTAGACGTCCTTGCCGTCGCTGATCGTAGCCCAGCTCGGGAAATGGCTCGCTTCTTTGGAGGCGTACGGCTCTAGCAGCTCTTTGTTGGTGAGCATCAGATCGGCGGGCGAGTTGAGCACATCGCATCGCGGGCTGTTTTTCTCCGCGCGCAGCCGCGCGATCATGGCCGGGCCTTGCAGCGTCACCGGATGGACGTGGATGTTCGGATAATGCTTGTTGAAGGCCTTGACGATAGGGGCGATGTTGTCACCGGCAAACGCATAGAATACCAGATCGCCGGATTGCGCCGCCGAGATACGCGGGCTGAGACCCAAGGTGAGGCAAAGCGCGGTCAAGGCGGTACGCAGCCACGTTAGACGGGGAAACGGGGTCATCCGGTTTAGGATGGTCATGGCTGGCTCCTGCGTTCGTTATAGGGATGGCCCTCTGGATCTTGCTGCCAAGCTAACTATACGGCGCGACTGACGGACCCGCCAAGCAACGATTTCCTCCGAATTAGACCAACATTACATCTGGGATTGGAGGTTGATGCGCTAGTCAAACCTTCAAAGTCTGTCAGGGCCTCTGATTGGGGAAGCCGAACATGCGGGTGGTCCGCCACGAGCAAGCGCATCACAGACATCGTGCCAGGATTTACCGTTTCTGGAATTTACACAAAGCCTGACCGCTGGGCTTCGACCAATGGCTCCCGGCGTTAGTCGTCCCAAGGCGCGTCGAGAGCATCCAAAACGGCGCGGGCAAACAAGGGCGGGTTTTGCAGCATTGCGAAATGTGAGACGCCCGGCAGGATAACGAGATGCGCGCCCGGAATCTCTGCCGCCATGTAGCGATCGTGGCTTTGCTTGATCCCCTCATCGTAGCGGCCATCCGCGATCGTGATATGCGTGGTGATGCTCTTGAGCTGTTGCTCCGTCAGATGCGGTTGCGTAGCCCACATCCGGCTGATCTGCTTGAGGAACTCGCCGTATTGGCCTGGTGTGGGCGACAAGGCATGGTATTCGATGGCGGCCCGTTCCTCAAACTCCTTGAACACCCCTTGTTTGTCGAAATCAGGTATCAGCCCGTCAGGATCCGTATTGGCGCCGAATGCAAAGACGCGGTTGAGGTGTTCCGGGTTATGGATCGCCATGACGATGCCGATGATGCCGCCATCGCTCCAGCCGACCAAATCCGCCTTCGGAATATGCAGGGCGTCGAGCATCTTCACCACGTCAGACGCCATCAGTTCGTAGCTGTAGGGCCGCGCCGAGCGGGTGCTCCGGCCGTGGCCGCGGCTATCCGCGGTGATGACGTGGAAGCCGGCTTGAACCAGATAAGGTATGACCTTGCCGAAATAGTTCGAGTTCGACAGTCCTCCGTGAACCATGATGACCGGCCGCCCGTCTGGCGATCCGAACTCGGCCCGCCACATGTCGATGTCGTTGACATGCACCGGTCCCGACACGAAGGCCGGCGGCAATTCCGGCATCGGCGGAAGCACCTTCCAGGGCTCCTGTGCCATTGCGCCAGCCGAGCCAGCGGCCAGGCTCAGCCCGACGAAAGCGGCAAGTCTGAACGAGGAGCGTTGAACCATAATACCTCCGGACTCTCCGCCGCTTTGGCACGTCTCTATAGTCGCGACTGGAACGCCGACCCAATGTTCAAGACGGGAGGATCATAGGCCTGCACCATCCTGGGCAATACCCCCAAAGTCATGGGTCCTCAACTTTCGGGACCGGTCTCCATCCTTACATTGCGCCGAAGCGATCCGCGATGGAGGATACGCCGCAGAGCAGAGGATCGAGGACCAATGAAGCTGAGCCGTAGTATCGCCGAGGCGCTGACGGTGGCAGGGTGCACTGACGGCATCTGCGTGCGCAGTCTATTGGGCGAACGGCGCCTGCGCGAGCAAGACGGCGCATAGCCGTGGCGATCGATCCGGTCACGCTGGAAATCCTCAGCCGCAAGCTGTCGGCGATCACCGAAGAGATGTATTTTGCCATCCAGCGGGCGGCGCGATCCAGCTACGTCAAGGAGGCCGCGGACTTCGCGACCGCCCTGCTGGACGCGGAGGGGAATGTCTTCGCGTATCCGCCATCGGCGACGTTCAGCTTCCTGATCGATACCGAGTTCAAGACCGCGATCGACGCGGTGCCCGATCTCGCGCCCGGCGACGTGATCATCACCAACGACCCTTATACTTCAGGCGGACTCTCCACCCATCTGCCGGATTTGCATTTGCTGCGGCCCTATTACCATGACGGGCGGATCATCGCCTTCGGCTGGTCGTTCGTGCATTGCGCGGATATCGGCGGCGCCGTGCCGAGCAGCATTTCGCCGGCATTGACCAACATCTTCGCCGAGGGATTTCGCATCCCGCCCATGAAGCTGGTGCGGGCCGGCGTGCTGAACCAGGACCTGATCGGGTTGCTACGCGTGAACAGCCGCATGGGCGAACTGACCATCGGCGACCTGAAGGCCATGCTCGGCGCGCTGGAGGCCGGCAGCCGGCGGCTTGGCGCCCTGGTCGCCGTGCTGGGCGTGGTGACGGTGCTGGCAGGCCAAACGGCGCTGCAGGATTATGCCGAGCGCAAGTCACGCGATGTGCTGCGAAGGATCCCCGACGGCAGCTATGAATTCTGCGACTATCTCGACGACGACATGGTCACCGGCATCCCGGTGCGGGTGCGGCTGAAACTCACGGTGCGCGACGGCGAAGTGGAGATGGATCTGGCGGGCACCGATCCGCAAGTGCGTTCCGCCTACAACGTACCCTCCATGGGGCGGCGGATGTATTGGCTGACCTTCCGGCTGACCACCCTGCTGACCAGCTACGACGCACTGATGCCGCACAATGCCGGCATGTATCGTGGTATCTCCGTGGTGATTCCGCGCGGTTCCATCATGCATGCGGAATATCCCGAGGCGGTGGGGGTGCGGGCGGTCGCGCCGCGCCGGCTGTTCGACTGTGTCACCGGGGCGATACTGAAGGCCGAGGCCGGCCTGGTCTCGGCGGCATCCGGGGGCACGTCGGTGACCCTGGCTCTCGCCGAAATCGGGGCCGACGGGTTCTCCCGCCTGGTCGAGGTCATCGAGCCATTGCGTTCCGGCATGGGCGCCTTCGAAGGCCGCGATGGTATCGATGCCCGCGACAATAGCCTGAACAACATGCGCAACCACCCGCTGGAACTGGTCGAGAGCCAGAGCAGCGTGTTGGTTGAGGAATACGACATCCGGCCCGATTCTGGAGGCCCGGGCCAATGGCGCGGTGGCGTCGGCCAGGCGATGACCGTGCGCGTGCTGTGCGACGGCGGTATTGTCCTGGCGCGTGGGTTGGACCGCATGCGTTTCGCGCCCTGGGGCGTGCATGGCGGCAAACCCGGGGCACGGCTGGAAGTGACCGTCAATCGTGGCAGGCCGGACGAATTGCGTATGGGCAAGATCCATGAGCTGCGCGTGAAGAAGGACGACCTCGTGACCATCAGGCTGCCGGGTGGCGGTGGCTTCGGCGACCCAATGCGGCGCGCCCCCGCCAGCGTGCTCGCCGATGTGGAGCGGGGCTTCGTGAGCCTCGCCGGGGCGCAGCGCGACTATGGCGTGGTGATCGACCAAAGCGGGGTGGATCATGCGGGCACCGAGGCGCTCCGGCGCAGCAGCACCGCCAAGGGCGCGATGTTCGATTTCGGCCCCGAACGCACAGCCTGGGAAGCCGTGTTTGACGATGCTGCCATGACGGCGTTGAACGCCATCGTCTATGCGCTCCCGAAATCCATCCGTCAGGACATCCGCGCCGAAATCTTCGAGGCTGCCGTGCCCGGGATCGTCGCCAGCGAGGGCCGGCCGCTGAGCGAGTTGATTACCGACCCGGCCGCCGCGCGCCGCCGGCTCTACGATAAGCTCGCAGCGCTGCGCCCGCCATCGCCGATTCGGTGATCGTGATGAGAAGAGGACAAACCATCAATCCGGCTGGAAACGCCCGCCCCGCATGGTCGATGGTAGCATCCTGCGCTATAGCCAGCGGGACACGACGACGCTTCACCATCAAAAGGGCGGCTCCATGCGCAAACTTCTCCCGCTATTCTGCACTGCGGCTTTGCTGGCAGCGCCAGCAATCAGCCGTGCCGCAGACGTGAACGTCCTCTATGCCGGCTCGCTCGTGAACTTGATGGAACATGGCGTGGGCCCCGCCTTCGATACCGCGACTGGCGACACGTTCCGCGGCTTCGGCGGTGGCTCCGGCGCCCTTTCGAACCAGATCAAGGGCAAGCTGCGGCACGCCGACGTGTTCATCAGCGCCGCCCCGGCCGTGAACACCACCCTGATGGGCAATGCGAACGGCGATTGGGTTTCGTGGTATATCACCTTTGCCCAATCCCCCCTGGTAATCGGCTACAGCCCCACCAGCCGGTTCGCCGCCGATTTGAAGACCAAACCGTGGTATGACGTTCTGCGCGAGCCCGGCATCCAAATCGGCCGGACTGACCCCAAGCTGGATCCGAAAGGCGCGCTGACCGTGCAACTGCTCGCCAAGGCGGAGCAGGTTTATCACCAGCCGGGCTTGGCACAGGCCGTGCTGGGCACGCCCGATAACCCGGACCAGGTCAGGCCCGAGGAAAACCTGGTGGGGCGGCTGCAATCCGGACAGGTCGATGTGGGTTTCTTCTACTCGACCGAGACGAGCGACCTGAAGATGCCTGCAATTCCGTTGCCGTCCGAGGTGGCTCTGAGCGCGGTCTACACAGTGACGGTGGTGCGGGACGCGGCTGACCCGGTTGCGGCGGCCAAGTTCGTCGATTTCCTGCTGACCAGCCCGGGCCAGGCCGTCATGAAGGAGCATGGGCTGGACGTTCTGACGCCGTCCCTCATCGGGGACGTCACCAAGGTCCCAGCGTCGATCCACGTCAAGTAGCCTGTTCCCCCGCCGGAGGACCGCAGCCTTCGCGAAGCGGCGCCCGCGCGTGCTGGCGCTGCTGGCCGGGTTGTTGGCTGCCTTGCTGGTGGCGCCGTTCGTGGCCGGGCTCGGGCAGGCTGAGCTCGCGGACTGGGCTGGCGTGGACGTGCCTGGCCTGGCGCGGGCCGGGCTCGTCTCGGTTGCCAGCGCGACCCTCGCCACGGGCATGGTCGTGCTGGGGGGCATACCGCTTGGCTACTTGCTGGCCCGCAATCCCGGGCGGGCCATGGCGCTGCTGGGCTTCGTCGTCCAGTTGCCGCTGGCATTGCCGCCTTTGGCGAGCGGCGTGCTTTTGCTGTTCCTCCTCGGCTACGCCAGCCCTCTGGGCCGCCTGACCAACGGGGCGCTGACCGACTCCTTCCTGGGCATCGTGCTGGCCGAGGCGTTCGTTGCCGCTCCGTTCCTGATCGTCGCCGCGCGCTCTGCCTTCGCGGGCGTGGACCCGGTGCTGGAGGATGTAGCGGCCACCTTGGGGCACGGACCCGGCGCCGTTTTCCGCCGGGTGAGCCTGACCTTGGCGTTTCCAGGGATTTGGGCCGGGCTCCTGCTCACCTGGCTGCGCGCGTTCGGCGAGTTCGGCGCCACGGTGATGGTCGCCTATCACCCGTATTCCTTGCCCGTCTACACCTACATCGCATTCGGCAGTGAAGGGCTGCCCGCGATGCTGCCCATCATGCTGCCGACCATCCTCATCGCCGTGGGCGTGATGGCGCTCAGCGTGCAAACCGGCCGCAGACGGCCGGCCGGGCCTCTGAGGACCGCCACCTCCTTCCCCGTCGCCCCGGCCCTGGGGCCGGTGCTGCATTGCGCGCCAGGCCAGCCGCTTCAATTCGCCTTCCTGCGGCGGCAGGATGGGTTCACCTTGGAGGTGGCGTGGCGGACGCAGGCAAAGCGGCTCTGCATCCTGGGGGCGTCCGGTTCCGGGAAATCGGCAACTTTGCGGCTGATCGCCGGGTTGGACGGGGCAGAACGCATGGCGCTGACGCTGAATGGCCGTGACTTGACCGCCCTGCCCCCGCACCTGCGCGCCATCGGCTACGTGCCACAAAACTATGGATTGCTGCCGCATCTCCCCGTCGCGCGCCAAGTGCGGTTCGGCGTCACGGCCGATCCCGCACGCGCCGTGGACTGGACCCGGCGGCTCGGACTGGCTGGGCTGGAGCACCGCCGCCCGCCGGAGCTGTCGCTTGGCCAACAACAGCGCGTGGCGCTGGCCCGGGCCCTCGCCTGCCGGACGTCGCTGCTCCTGCTGGACGAGCCGTTCTCAGCCCTCGATGCGCCGTTGCGAGCACGGCTGCGCGAAGAGCTTCTGATCTTGCAGGGGCAGATCGAGGCGACCACTATCCTCGTCACCCATGACCCGGCAGAGGCCATGCTGCTGGCGGATGAGGTGCTGCTGCTGGAGGATGGCCACGTGTTGCAGTCCGGTCCCATCGAGGAGGTGTTCCTGCGCCCGGCCAGCGAGGCGGCAGCCCGGTTGCTCGGCGCCAACGGCGCCGCGGCCGGACGGGTCGCCGGGCCAGACCTCATACAGGTGGGCGGCGTTCGCCTCGCCGTTGCCGGGCCGCCCTTGCCGAAGGGGCTGGTAGGCTGGGCGGTCCGGCCGGAGGCAGTGCGGATCGGGGTTGCGGGCGGTCTGCCAGCCACTCTGCTGTCGTCCAGGCCGATCCGTGCCGGCCAGCGCTTTGTGTCGGTTAGGCTGGGCGACGCAATCCTCACCGCCACCGCCGAGGCTGGGTATGACCCCGTCCCGGGCGCATGCCAGATCTCCATTGACCCTGCGGCAGTTCAAGTCTGGCCAGTTGAGGAACGTGCATGATGCTGAGGCGGCGACTGTTTGCGGCTGGCAGCCTGCTGCTCCTCGGCACCGGTGCGCGCGCACAGACCACACCGGTCCAGGTCTACGCCGCCATGACCTCCCACGCGGCGTTGGATGGCGTGCTCGGCGCATATCGGGCGGCGGGGGTTCCGCGATCGGCGTTTATGGACCGACGCCGGTGCTGGTCCGTCAACTCGCGGGTGGCGCGCCGGCTGACATCCTACTGACTGCGGATCCCGACTGGATGAACGACGCGACGCGGCAGGGCCTGATCCAGGCGGAGACCAGGATCGATCTGCTTGCCAACGACCTCGTGCTTGCCGGCCCGGCCGGAGCAGCCGCAGCCGGCGACCTGACATCGCAGTTTCCACTTTTCGAGCGGCTTGCCGGCGGCCGCCTTGCCATGTGTGACCCGGACCACGACCTCGCGGGGCGGTATGCCAAGCAGGCGCTGCAATCGCTGGGCCTGTGGGAGTCTCGGGCTGTTCGAAGGCTTTGGCTACCGCGCTGCCTAGTCGAAGCGGCGCCGCATTCCCCGGTTCGGACCTGGTCTTCCTATCCTGCCACGGCCTGGTGCGCCGCGATGGTGGCAATATCAACGATCTGACTGACCGAAGCATCCATCGGCACCAACTGCACCGCATGCGTCATACCGATGATCAGCGGCCCGATCGTACCGCCCCCGCCGAGCCGCGGCGCCAGGCGGGAGGTGATATGCGAGGAGTGCAGTCCTGGCATCACAAGCACATTGGCCGAGGCGGTCAGGCGGCAGAATGGGTAAAGCTTGCGATAGGCGGGATCGAGCGCCACGTCTGGGCTCATCTCGCCGTCATATTCGAAGTCAACCTTGCGAGAATCAAGGATCGCTACGGCTTGCCGCATCGCACCGCTGCCAGCGTGCTCCGGGTCTCCGAAAGTAGCGTGTGACAGCAGTGCCACGCGCGGCTCGTGGCCCAGACGCCGCGCCGCCGCCGCCGCACCGACGACGATATCGGCAAGCTGCTCCGGGCTCGGCCGGAAATGCATCAGCGTGTCGGCCATGAAAATGGTGTTGCCGCGTTCACCCAGCATGAGCGTCAGGCCGAAGCTGACGCCGGTGGGCGCTGTGTCGATCGCATGGGCGATATCAGTCAGGCAGACCGAGGTCGAGCGGGTCAACCCCGTCACCATCGCATCCGCATCACCGGTCGCCACCATGCAAGCCGCGAACACGTTGCGGTCCTGGTTGACCATGCGCTGACAGTCGCGAAGAATGAGACCTCGGCGCTGCAGCCGGCCGTACAGGAAATCTGCATAGAGCCGGTTTTTGTGGGACAGCCTTGCGTTGTGGATTTCGATGCCCTCGGCATGGCCCAGGCCGAGGCTGCTCATGGTAGCGCGCACGCGGTCCTCGCGCCCAATCAGCACGGGGGTGCCGTAACCGGCATTGCGAAAACCGACGGCGGCGCGGACGATCTTCTCCTCCTCGCCCTCGGCGAACACCACGCGCTTGGGCTCGGCGCGCACGCTTTCGCTGATCGCATCCAGCGCATTGGCGGTCGGATCCAGCCGCCCGGAGAGTTCACGGGCATATTTGCGCAGATCGTGCAGCGGCTTGCGGGCCACGCCACTATCGATTGCTGCGCGCGCGACGGCGGGGGGCAGCCGACTGATCAGGCGCGGGTCGAAGGCGTTTGGGATGATATACTCTGGACCGAACTGCAGCCGCTTTCCACCACCGGCTGCATTGACCTCATCTGGCACGTCCTCGCGCGCCAGCAGGGCCAAGGCCTCGGCGGCGGCGATCTTCATCGCCTCGTTGATCGTGCTGGCGCGCACGTCCATCGCGCCGCGAAAGATGTATGGGAAACCAAGCACGTTGTTGACCTGATTCGGATAGTCGCTGCGCCCGGTGGCGATGATAGCGTCCGGGCTGACCTCCCGCGCCTCCTCTGGCGTGATCTCCGGATCCGGATTGGCCATGGCGAAGATGATTGGCTTATCCGCCATCGAGCGAACCATGCCCTGGGTCAACGCGCCCTTGACGGACAGGCCGAAGAACACGTCCGTCCCCTCCATCGCCTGCGCCAACGTGCGGGCATTGGTGGCGGCGGCGTGGCCGGATTTCCACTGGTTCATACCTTCGGTGCGACCCTGGTAGACCACCCCCTTGGTATCGCAGAGGATGACGTGCTCCGGCCGCATGCCCATCGCTTTTAGGAGTTCGACGCAGGCGATCGCGGCCGAGCCGGCGCCGTTGACCACCAGCTTGGTGTCCTTCAGTTCCCGCCCGGTCAGATAGCAGGCATTGATAAGCCCGGCGGCGGCGACGATGGCGGTGCCGTGCTGGTCGTCATGGAAGACCGGGATGTCCATCAACTCGCGCAGCCGCTGCTCGATGATGAAGCATTCGGGCGCCTTGATGTCCTCGAGGTTGATGCCGCCGAAGGTCGGACCGAGATAACGCACGCAGTTGATGAACTGGTCGACGTCGCCGGTGTCGACACACAGATCGATCCCGTCAATATCGGCGAAGCGTTTGAACAGGGCTATCTTGCCCTCCATCACCGGCTTACTGGCCAGTGCGCCCAGATTGCCAAGACCAAGCACGGCGGTGCCGTTCGATACCACGGCGACCATGTTGCCCTTACTGGTGTATTCATAGGCAAGGCTGGGGTCGCGGGCGATATGGAGGCAGGGCTCGGCCACGCCAGGCGAATAGGCCAGCGACAGGTCACGCGCCGTGGTCAGCGGCTTGGTGAGGCGGGTGGCCAATTTTCCGGCCGGCGCCAAAGCGTGCATGGCGAGCGCTTCCTCGCCGGAAATCCGAGCCGTGCGCGAATCGTTGGAGCTGTCAGCCACTGGATTTTTCCTCGAAGAAGTTCAGCGTTTGATCCATGATGATGGATTGGGCCTCCGGGGGAAAGGGCCGGGGACCCCCCGTCAGCCTGGACGGCGGCTGGCTTTGCGGCGGACGAGTACAAACACTTGCACAATCGCCATCAGCGCGAGTTGGCCCGAGATGAACAAGAACGGCATACGGTATTCGCCCGACCAGGTCACGAGGGCGGAAAAGATCGAAGGCCCGGACACATAGCCGAGGAAGGTGACCGTGACGCTGCTCGCCGTCGCCTCGACGATCCGCTCGGGCGGCGAGAGGCGCGCGACTTCCGCCATATAGATACCATTCCAGCTCGCCGCGAAGAAGCCGGTGGCGCCCGATAGTGCGGCAGCGACCCATACGGACGGCATGTCAGGCAAGGCGCCATAGGCGAGTACCAGCGCTGCGGCGACGAAGGCTTGCGCGGTCAAGTTATGGGCGGGGCGCCCGGTGCGATCAGCGAGCCAGCCGAGAAAGATGCGGGCGAACACCCCGGCGAACTGCATGCAGGAATACACCAGCCCGGCCGTCGCCAGTGGCATGTGCCGCCCGGTGACCAGGTAGGTCACGGAGAATGAAAACAGCGAGCCCTGGACCATCGCAAAAGACAAGGCCAGTGCCGTGACCGAGAGGAGAACGGGGTTTGCCCTAAGCAGCAGGAAAGGTGCCACGACCTTTCGCGGACTGAATAGGGTGCGCAGGCTGATGTCGCGATCCGGCTCCTTCTCGGTATCCAACCGCTCACGCGCCGGCGCGATGAGCAGCACGGCGGCCAACCCAATCGCAACAGCCACCATCAAGGCTGTGGGCCAGCCCCATGCGGCGGCGGCGGGCGCCAAGATCAGTCCGGCAAAGGCGCCTCCTGCTGGCGCCCCCGCCTGCTTGATGGAGAAAATCAGCGTGCGATGCTCCGGCGGTGCCGTAGCGGCCAGGATTCGGCTGCCCGCGGGCGGAGACGGGCCGTAGCCAATCCCCATCACCAGCGCCGCGGCCACCAGCACGGGCCACCACCCGGTTGCGGCGACCAGCAGCCCCGCCACCGCCATGAGCGCGCCGGCCTGCAACATCCGCACGGGCCCGAGCCGCGCGAGCAGCGGCCCCCCGAACAACAGGAAGAGCACCACCCCAGCGAATTGGAGCGAGGACAAATTACCCACGCGCTCCGGTGCGAGGCCGGCGCCGGCCATCAGCGAGGGCGCGACGATCGCCAGACTCTGGTCCAGGAAAGAGGCAATCGTTTGCATGCCGAGCGTGACGGCCAGCGCCAAACCCCAGATTGGCAATTGGGGGACGAACCTCGACTTGCTTGGCGCCCTGCTCAAAATGGGTGCGAGGTCACGCCAGGCGCCCACATGACGCAGAAGCCGACCAGCGAGCGCAGCACCGCCGTCATTTGACGGACCCGGCGGTGACTCCTTGGATGAACCAGCGCTGCAGAAAGGCGAATGCGATCACGATCGGCGCCGACGCAACGATTGATGCTGCCATGGCGCCACCCCAGTCAGAGTTCACCTCGTTGAGGTAAGTCAGCAACATGCCGGGGCCGATCGTCCGCTTGTCCTCAGAGGAGATGAGGGTGAGGGCATAGAGCAGGTCGTTCCATGACCACATGAAGCCATAGAGGAACACCGTCACCAACGCCGGGACGGAAACCGGCAAGACAATCGTGTGGAGGATTCGCCACTCGCTGGCAGCGTCGGCCCGCGCCGCCTCGATCATCTCGGACGGCACCTGCGAGAAATAGCTGTAGAGCATGTATGTCGACACAGGCAGCGCAAAGACGATGTAGGACAGGATGAGACCGGTGCGCGTGTCAATCAGACCGAGATCGGTCAAGCTTGGATACAGGCTTATCAGCAGCAGCCCGAATGGGAACATCTGCGCGGACAGCAACGCGACCATGACCGCACGGCGCCCGGCGTAGCGGAACTTGGCGAAGGAATAGCCGGCATAGACAGCCAGCACGATGTTCAATGTCGCGGCCGCGCCAGAGACCAGCAGCGAGTTGCGGAGTTGAACGAAAAGCTGCCCCTCGCCGAATGCCGTGCGGAAGTGCGTAAGCGACGGGGCGTGCGGCCACAAAGTGGGTATCACCTGATACAGCTCAGCATTCGGCTTGAACGCGGAAATCACAAGCCAGTAGATCGGGAAAAACAGGAACATCATCATCAACGTCAGGATCACCCCGAACCACATCCGCGATCTGAGGTTGGAAAGGTCGAGCATGGCTCAGACACCTTTCAGGAGTTGGCGGAGGTAGAAATAGGCGGCTGGCAAGATTGTCGCCACCCACAGCAAGCCCACGGCTGAGGCCATGCCGACATCCCATTGCTCGAACGCAAGCCGGTAGACCTCGATCGATAGTACCGCAGTGGCCCGCACCGGGCCGCCGCCGGTCAGCGCGTAGATCGTGTCGAAATGCTGGAGGTTGCCTATGATTCCGAGCACCACGACCACCATCAGCACCGGGCGCAAATGCGGCAGGATGTGGTCGCGCAGCATTGCGCCATTGCCCGCGCCGTCGACCCGGGCGGCGTCGATCTGCTCGCGGTCCAGACTTTGCAGGCCTGCCAGAAAAAATGACATGAACAGTGGGATCGAGAACCAGATCTTCGTGATGACGATCGCGATCATCGCCCCTGCCGAACTGGACAGCCAGGCGTTCGGGTACGAGATTGTGCCGACGGAGAGAAGAAAAGCGTTCAGCACGCCAAAGCGGCTGTTGAAGATCCAGCCCCAGATGAAGGCGGTCACCGTGCTTGGTAGCACCCAAGGGATCAACGATGCCGCGCGCAGCAAGGTGCGGCCACGAAAGCTTTGGTTCAGGATCAAAGCCCATGCCAGGCCGAGCACGACGGTACCGGCGGTGCTCAATGTTACGTAGATCGCGGTGGTGACAAACGAGCCGAGAATGTCCGCAGACCCAAGGATCGCCCGGAAATTGGCCAACCCTATGAACACGGGCTCTGGAGTCTGTAGGTCGTAATGTGTGAACGCGAGGCTGAGGGCACGCAAGAACGGCAGCAGGATGATGAGGCAGAACGCAGTGAGCGCCGGCAGCAGCAACAACCAGCCAACACGCCGCTCCAGCGCCTTCAAACCGCCGCGCTGGGCATGGGGGGAAAGGCTCAGCCCATCCAAAATCCCTGCCCCGCCCCTCGCGTCGTTCACCCGCGTTTTGCCATCGAAGCCTCCATGCGCGATTGCATGGCCACAATTGCCGCATCCGGAGATTTCTGGCCAAGGATGGCGCCCTGCACTTCTTCGGACAGGATAACGGAAAGCTCGGGCGCGTTTGGCCAAATGCCGATCTCGTTGACCAATGGTACGCCGGAGGCCGTGATCCAGGCCTTGAAGAAAGGATCGTTTTGCACTGCGGGCAGAAATTGTGCCGACTTCGTCACCGGCAAGGTCGATAGGCTGGGCGGATACGAGCCTTGGACGGCGTCAGAGATAAGATAATTCAACCACTTTATACCCGGCGCGTCCGGCGATGCTGTCGCTGGGCCCTTGAACGCCATCACGAGATGACCCCATTGAACCGAATGTGGCGTGTCGCCGGCTTTCAGGACCGGCGTCGGGATCGGTTGGGTGAAGGCGTCCGCAGCCTCGCCACGGCCGGAAAAGCTGCGAACGAAGGCACGGGCCTGCGGCGAGTCGATAAAGAAGCCCGAGGCACCTTGGGCGAACAGCCGGCGTAGATCGGGACGATCCAAGTCCGGCGCGATCAGGCGGTTTTTCATCAGGTCGGTCAAAAATCCCAAGGCCGCTTTGCCGGCATCGCTGTTGATGACCACGTGGCCCGCGGTGTCGATGATCCGCCCGCCATGCGCCCACACCATGATCATGAAGTCGAGTGGGATCGAGTTGGGGTTTTTCGTCGCCGAGGCAAACGGCACCGAGTTTGGAACCTTGTCGCGGATCGCCACCAACGCCGTGCGGAACTCGGCCAGCGTGGTGGGAATCGCCCCTACCCCGGCCTTGGCCAGAACCTCGGTGTTGGCCACCATGCAGATGGAGCCGGTGATCATCGGCAGCCCCACGGTGCGTCCGCCAAACTTGCCCATCGTGAGCACCTTGGGATCGATGGCGGCTTCCAGATTTTGGCGCCCCATAACCTCGTCAAGGTCGACGATTTCGGGCAACGCGGCGAGTGACGGCACCCAGCGCTCTTGCACCTGTACCGTCGCCGGCTGGGTGTGCGAGCGCAAGCGAAGGATCAGGTTCTTCTGCGTCTCGCCCCAGGCGGTGCTGATGACCTGGATGGGTATCCCGGACTGCGCCTTGAAGTCGTCCATCAGCTTTTGAACCAGGGGGCGGTTGGGGTCTTCGGCGTAGGTGAAGCTCATGAAGCCGACGCCGGGGGTATCGGCAAAACTGCCCCGGCTGCCAAGACTTGCTGCGCCGGCAGCCGCAAGGCTGGCAAAGCCACGACGAGTCATTGGCGTCATCTTGGTTGTCTCCCCTTCGTTATCGTTATGACGTCACATCATGCGGCGCTGCCCGGCACGATCTTGGACACGATCCGCCTCCCCGTCGCATCAAATAAATGCAGGGTGGCCGGATCAAACCCAATACGAACATCGGTTCCCGGGGCCACCGCTCCGTCGCCAGGTAGCCGGACGATCACCCGGTCTGCAAGGCCCGCGACTGCGACATGGACGAAACTATCCGAACCGAGCCGCTCGACGAGTAGAGCCCGGCCGTCCAGTGTGCGCGGAGACCCCAACTCAAATAGTCTTAAATGCTCGGCGCGAACCCCGACGGTGATGGACGCGCCGGTTGCCGCTATTGCCTCGAGCGGCAACTCGGTTCCAGCAGAGAGCACCGCCCGGCCGCATGCTGAGACATGGCCGGGTAGCATGTTCATCCTCGGCGAACCGATGAAGCCCGCGACGAAACGATTGGCGGGCGCGGCATAGAGTTCGAGTGGCGCTCCGACTTGTTCGATGCGCCCGGCGTTGAGCACGACAATTTGGTCGGCCAGTGTCATGGCTTCGATTTGGTCGTGCGTGACATAGATCATCGTGGTGCCGAGCCGGGCCTTCAGCGCCGCTATCTCGGCACGCATGTCCACACGCAGCACCGCATCAAGGTTGGACAATGGCTCGTCGAACAGGAAGATGCGCGGCTGACGCACGATGGCCCGGCCAATCGCCACGCGCTGGCGCTGGCCGCCGGAGAGGTGGCGTGGCTTGCGGGCAAGCAGCGCCTCCAACCGCAGCACGCTGGCGGCTTCACCCACCCGGCGTTCAACTTCGCGCCGGTCGGTGCCCGCCAGGCGCAGCGAATATCCCATGTTCTGCGCCACCGTCATGTGCGGGTAGAGTGCATAGCTCTGGAACACCATCGCAATGCCCCGCTTGGCAGGCGGCACGTCGTTGACGATTTCGCCATCGATCGCGATCGTGCCCGAGGTCACCTCATCGAGCCCGCAGATCAGCCTGAGCAGCGTGGATTTGCCACAACCGGAGGGACCTACGAACGCGACGAAGGTGCCATCCGGGACATCGAGATTAATGCCATGCAGTACGTCTGTGCTGGCGTAGGATTTTCGGACATCGCGCAGCAACACGCTTGCCATCAACGAGTGCCAGGCTGGACGGGCGATCTCGCTCGGTTTGTGCCAGCGCGACGGACTACGTCGGTCATTATGCCAGCGCTCCCCTCACGCCAGTCGATCTTCCCAGGCTCGTCCGTCCCATGGCATACGACGCCGCTCAATCACGACGCCTTGCCCGCAAGGATAAACGTTTAAAGGCCCGCTCCAACGATCGCAAGAGGCATATCGTCTTCATTCGAGCGCGTTGACGGCCTGTTCAACGACCGTGGCACCCAGGTGGGCCTGCCGGGCCAATGCGTCCATGATGCGCCTTTCGTCGCTGATTTTGACGGCGTGCCCGTCCTCCGGACGATAGCCGATCACACGCCGGGTCTCCTCGATGTCCCACCGCATGCCTGGATTGTCTGAGGTCAAGTTCAACACCGCGTAGGGCACGTCTTCCGCCTCGATTGCGCAATCCATGGCGTGGCACAGATCGCGGTCGCTGAGCCACATGCCCTGCCCCCAGGCACCGCGCGCCATGTGTGGGCCGGGCCGATTGTCATGCGTGCGTTGGTTCCACCCAATGCGGAACGCGATGAAGGAAAAGCCGGTGCGCAAAGCCCAGGCCTGGCCGGCCATTTCGCCGAACAGCTTGGAATGGCCATAGGCGTTGATCGGCCAAGGTGCCAGCTTGGTCGTCAGTCGCTCACTGCCATGGCGATAGCCGGCCATCACCCAGTTCGAGCTGGCGAACACCAGGCGCCGCACGCGATGCAAGCTGGCCGCCTCCATCACATTGAGCAGGAGGTTGACGTTCAGGCGCTGCACCGACTCCCAGGACGCGCTCGGCGATGGATCGCCAGCCAAGTGGATAATGCTGTCCACGCCCTGGAACTGCGTCACCCAGTCATCTTGCCAGTGTTCCAGGTCGGCGGTGGTTACATCTGCGTCACCCGTCTTGTTGAGGCAAAGCAGGCGCTGGTCGATAGTTGGATTTTGTGCAAAGTGCCGGCGAAGTTTCACGCCGATATTGCCGGTAGCGCCAGTGATCAGGATGCGTCTCATGAGAAACCTTTGACTTCAGGGGCTGTCAAGTTCTACGTGCGGCCGCCGTTGAGAGGGCAAAGCGCACGCTTGCGCGCAATTGTGTCGTCTCTTTTGGGCCGGCACTGCCCGCCATGCGCCCCACCAGCATAGCCCAAGCCGCCTCGGCCATCGCAGCGGCCGGGGTTTCCACCACGGATAGCCGCGGGTTCACGATATCGGCCCAGTCCGGATGGTCGAACACCAACAGAGACACGTCGGCCGGGATCACCACACCCCTCGCCTGAAGCCCACGCAACGTCCCAAGCCCGACTTGAGTGTTGCTCGCGATGATCGCAGTTGCCCCGTCCGGGCCTGCCAACGCATCTGCGAGCCGAGCATCGAATTCCACCTCGGATTTATGCTGTCTCAGCAGCGTTATCCGGGCATGGCCATCCGCAATCTGCTCCAGCGTTTCGATCCGTTCCCGTGTGGTGACCAGATTGGGGTGGGTGACGGCAAACACGATGTGACGATGACCCAGGTCGAGCAAGTGGCGCGCGACGTCGGTCATCGCCGCGCGATTGTCGAACGTCACCTGATCGAAGCGTGTATCTGTTAACGGCCGGTCGAGCACGATAGTCGGCACACGGGCAGCAGCGACCAGATCAAGCGATGTGGCCGGCCGGCCGCTGGGCACCATGATCAGCCCGGCGACCTGATGATCCAGAATCGCCGCCATCCGCAGCCGTTCGACCGCCGGGCGATTATGATGCAGCACCTGAAGCACCTGATATCCGTCGCGTCCCGCCACGCCCTCGATGCAATTCACCAACTCAGCGAAATAGGCGCTCGCGAGATGCGGTACACTGATGCCAATAAGCCGCGACTGGCCGCGGCGCAGGCCCTGCGCTAGCCGGTTCGGCTTGTAGCCAAGCGCAGCTACCGTCTCGAGCACGCGCAAACGCTGCGTTTCGCTAATCCGTTCCGGGTGGTTCAGGGCGTACGAGACCGTCGCGACCGAGACGCCACTCGTACGGGCGACGTCGTGTATTGTGGCGCGACGGTAATGGATCGCTATTTGTTGCATCTGCCTCTTCTGATCGCCGATGCAGCAAATCGCAGTATCACGATGGTGCCCTGATCTCTGGAGTGAGCGCACCTAATCCGCCCGCAATCGCCGAGTGTGTCAACTCAGGCGCGTCTGCGCCAATGCGCCCTGTGGCACGTGGCTGTCGGCTGGGTGTGCTGGAGGAAGCGCCGGGTCAGCAAGACCAGCGACACCAAGGCCGGCGCGCATCGTCAACCACCAGGCACCGGGAAAGCCGATACTCCAGTAGCCGATTGCGGCGAGCCCGAACGGCACCTTCGTGTCGCCCTATTCGCGCAACGCACCTGTCCCGCGCCAAAAGGATGGGGCACGAGCAGAGCCGCAGATCCCGCCATTTTCGACGGGCCGCTACTGCTCATGTCCCGTCATAGACCGGCACGACATAAGGACCCTCAGGGATGAAGGCGACGTCGAGGTCGTTGTGGCGTTCGACGGCCTCGCGGAGGACGGCGTCGATATCTGTCGCCACCGTCACACCCGTGATCCGCTGCTCCTCAGTGTCGAGGCCCGTGGTGTAGAGGCAGATTTTTCCGAGGCGCATTGCCTTGAGTTGCATCTCGGTTTGCCACTCATCGACCTCGACCAAGGTTTTCGCCGTCAGGGTCGCGAGGAATCGCCCGGACCCCATCGAAACGAGCCGCTCCTGCGCCACCCGGAACTCGGGCGAGCCGAATCCTTCGGAGCAGGCGGAGGCGATGATGAGCGTTCCACCTGGCTCCAATATATCGAGCGGCGTGACCATGCCCTTGATGGTCTGGTAGTAGGTTTTGTCCAATGGATAGCCAGCGGAGGATGTGACGATTGTCTTGTACCGCCGTTTGACGCCGATCTTGGCCGAAGCGGTGACGAAATCGACCGCGGCGAGATGGCTCGCGATGATCTCACCAAATGTAACGTGAACGAGATCCCGATCCTCGTCGATAATTGTATTGAGCGCATAAAGGTCGCCGAGCCGCTGCACGATCTCCAACTGCTCCTCGTGCAGCGGATTACCAGCCAGGTTGCACTGCACTGCCAACGGGTCTTCCATGAAGCGTGCGGAGTGAAAGGTACGGATCGTCTCGTGATGCGCGACGCCGGGTGCCACCACTTTTCGGCCGCCGGACCAGCCGGCCATGAAATGCGGCTCGACCAGGCCGGTCGCTATCCGCAAGTCGGCTTCTGCAAAGCGACGGTCGATGCGGATTGGCGTGTGGCGCGTGCTGGTCACACCGAGATCGACATGCGCCGCGTCATCCCGGGCGAAATGATTCTCGACGCGGACCTTCGCCATCACCCACGGGTCGCCGACCAGCTCGGCGAGCTCCTCGCCCTCGTTCGGACGGTGCAGACCTGTGGCGACCAGCACCGTGATCGCGTCGAGCGGAACACCCGCCGCGACCATTGTCTCGATCATAGGACGGAGGAAAAGGTGGTTTGGAACGGGGCGCGTGATGTCACAAATAAGGATGCAGGCGCTCGTTTTACCGCGGGCGAGCGCCTGAAGGGAAGGTGAGGCGATTGGGGACGCAAAGGCCCGTGCAATGGCGCCGGGTGGATCCTGTAGCTTGGGTAGGGCCGTTTTGCGTATTACTGTCGCCCGAGCGCCTGCTGGCAGCTTAACTGGCAGATGACCCTTGCCAAACAACAGGTCTATACGTGCATCCGTCATTGTCTCCCCCTTGCCTATGAGTAATGCTTTAATACAGTAAATCAACCGGGCCCTCGGGCGTGCACCGCGGTCACTCGAACCTATAGAGCGACCGCCGCGGCAGAGGCGCGGCAGCGTGCTGCTCCTGGATGCAGAGCAGCAATCGGCGCTTCGTGTTGCCATTTTGGTCGGCCAAGCTGTCGAGTAACCGCGCAAGCTCGTGCCCGAGGCGATGAACCCGGTGGGCCAACCACTAAATAAGGTGATGCGACTAACACGGCGTAACGGCACCGAAGAGCAGTGACGCTCAGTCGCCCATCTCGTAGGTACGTCCGCTAAACGTGCTTTGCGGCCGTCAGGGACGCGCGCGGGTGTGCTGTACTTACCTAGAACCACGATTAGGATCAGTCATTCACCGCCCGCAGCAGCGTCGGCAAGTCCAGCCTTCAGCACAGAGGAGACCTCCGTGTCTTCGTTCTTGATGCGCTGCGCTTCGTCCGCGATAATGAGATCCCAGACTCGTCGGGCCGGCCCAAACGGACCCGGGAGCGTGCGATCACGACACAGTACCTCGTAGCCGACCAGATATACCTGCGCGCGCGCTTGCCAGCGCCCGAGCCGGTGCTCGCGCAGCCCGGCGGCCGTTGCGAGGGAAAGTTCCGGTGCTCAGGCGCGAAGCTGCTGGCGCCACTGCAACAGCACTCCGACCGGCGCCACGATCAGCGCAGATGCGACCTTGCCCTGCCGCACGAGGATACGAAGCGCAGCGATCGCCTGGATGGTCTTACCCAGCCCCATTTCGTCCGCCAACAGCGTCGCGTCGGAGCCGAGCAGGCGTTCGATCCCACTGAGTTGGAACTCGTGCAGCGGCGATCGCCACGACAGTCCGTAATGGTCCTGCGGCCTGACCGGACTCATATCAGGATTCGTTCTCGGGCGGCGACGCTCTCTCATCCAGGTCGGCCGTTTCCGCGTAGTTGGAGCCGAGTGGTGCCACCTCCGTTCCCGTGGTGCGGCCCTGTAACCGCAACAAATCCCATTGCGTAATCCAGCCGCGGATGTGATGGCGCATCGTTCGGTTGGTCCGTCGTTCTCCAACCGGTAAGGTCGGCGCCCTCCAATCGTAAGCAGCCCCATAGCTGCGACGCAGGATCTCCACATAGCGTTGCAGGTCCGCCTCCGCTGGTGGGCTCAGCACAGGCGCGGCCTTGATCGCGCGCATCGCAGCCAGCGCCGCATCGGCAAGCTCCGGCATACCTTTCAGGCGGAGGCGCTCGGGCAGCTTCTCGTCATCCTGCCGGCTGTTGATCACTTCGGAGGCAAAGTCGTCGGTGATGCCGGCCGCTGCATACAAGCCGGGGAAGGGCCGGATCGCGCCGATGGCGAGCCAACGTGCGAGTTCGGCATAGGCGCGTGCCCGCTGCAGCGGCGAGTAGCGGCCGATCAGCTCCACCTCGTCGATCAGCACACACCACCCGGCGAAACCAACTGCACGGAACAGCAGCGGAATAAAGCGCTCGCGTTGCAACGCGAGCGTGGTCTCCGTCATGTGCGCCAGGTCGAACACGCCGCGGGCACCAGCCTGGGTCAGCGCCTGACGCAAAGCTGTGCCGGGTAGCTTGCCCCCGGCCAAAAATGCTTCTACCCGGCGCACCAACTCCGCCGGCGCTTGCCGGCGCAGCAGATGCAGGATGGCCGCGAACACGGGTGCAAACTTGGCATCTGGAGCGCTAACGACAGCCTCCAATGCCTCGAGTGCGGCAGGACGACGCTGCAACTCCGCCACGGCCACGGCGAGTGCGTCATCGGTGTGACCGGGCACGACCGTATCACGCAGGGCGGCGGAGAACATCACCAACGGAGCGGAGAGCGGCGTCTCCTTGCTGATCGTGACGCGGCTGGTGATAAAGTTTTGCCGCAACGCGATCTCACGCAGGAACCCCAGCAGATGCGACTTACCCGCGCCAAATCCCCCTGCGAACAGCATTCCCAGCGCGGGCTTGCCGTTGGCAACCAGCTCCAGCCCAGCCTCGAACCGCTCCTCGAGCGCGTCCTCCACACTGCCCAACAGTGATACTGCGGCACGATTGGGAACGCCGGCACGGAGCGCCTCGATCGCTGTCCGCAGCGCCAGACGCTCGGCAGCAGTCACGCCGAAATTCGCACGAGAGGCGCCAGCGGGTTGTCCCCTTGCTGCGGGCGCACATCGTCCCAGATCCGCATCTGCAAGGCAGTGTATTGGCTCAGCGAACGTTTTGGGTCATCACTGAGGAAGGCATCGTCCGCGAGAGCGGCCACGAACAGCCCCGGAAAGTGCTCGACGTCGTCGATCAACTGGCGCAGTACTTCGTAACAATCCATCACGGCTGCCGGCGTATAGACAATGCCCTCCGTGACTGCCCTGCGCTCGCGATGCAACTGGCGGATGTCAATCAGCAGGAGCACGCCGGCATCGCCGCACAGCCGTACCCAGTGGCATAGCGACGCCAGGACAGCACGGGCGTTCTGCCGACCGATGCGGCGGCCAATTTGCGCCTGCCTTACATGACCCAGCGTGCGCAGGGTTCCCTTCAGCCAGTTTATCACGGCCTCGGAGAGAACCGCATCCTCGTCCGACAGCCGCGCCTCCAGCAGCGCAATCATTGCGTAGCGGAAATCCAGGGTCAGCCGTGGCTCGTCCCATACCTCCCGGCTGAGAGCCTGCATCAACTGGCGGCGGACCAAGTGCGTCGCCACCCCGTTTGCCTCGGCCAACGCCGGTAACCGCACGGGATGCCCGGGCTTAGGCCAGGCATAGCCCGCGCCGGCAATCATTGCCTCAAGCCGCGCCTGCAGCAGGCGGTCCCATGGCAACGCGGCAGCAAGCGCGAACACGACGGTCTGCAGCATATGCAGCCGCGTGGCGGCGACATCGAGCGCCACCACATGTAAGCCAGCCGCAGTGGCTTGGTCGCGTAAACCATCGCTGACCCGCGTAAGCATGCCGGCGTCTCCCACGGCAAAGCGGACAGCGCCACCGCCCTCGGGCACGAAGCTGGTCAGGTATTCGCGCCCTATCACGTCGAGCCAGGCATCCGGGGTCACCGCCATGGGCGCGTCACCCGTTGCCGCGGAATGCAATGCCGACATAGACGTGCTCTGCCCCCGTCTCGTCGTAGACGGTCAAGCGGGACCTGCCCTTGCTGCCAGTGGAGGCGGGCAGGCTGAACCGGTGGCCGCCGCGAGTGCGTGTGTCGGGCGTGCGATCCAGCCGTAGGACATCCACCGCGAAGGCCTCGCGTGGATAGTCTGCCGCGGCGCCGGGCCGCAGGGTCAGCAGGTCGTAAATATCCACCAACGGGACGACGGCGCCGGGTTTTGGCTCGTCGCCACGGCCGTCACTCGGGGCAAGATGGGTCGCCGCTCGGAACAGTGTGTTCAGGAAGGCGGTCGCGTTGAAAGCGGCACTGTCCTGGGCCTTCTTGAGCAACCCGATGAGGGTTTCGGGTCGCAACTGGCGCTCCAACTTGCGGCCAAGCCGGATGGCCGGCACCGACGGCTCTAGCTTCAGCAGCAACGGAAAGGCCGTGATCCGCCCCTCCCGCTCTATTAATACCAATGACTTAGCCTTTGCCACCTCCAGCAACTCCTTCAGATAGGAACCGTCGCCGAAGGCTTGCTCCGCGTCGTAGTCAAAGGAGCGACTCGCCTCCGTCAGCGCGGCGGCTAACGGCTCCGAATAGGCGGGCAACTGCTCGAGCCGGCGCTGCATCCCGGAAAGCATACCAGATGCCGCCTGTCGCCGAAGTTGACGCAGGGCGGATACAATGGCCAATGCCTGCCGCTCCGCGTTGGCGAGCGCGGTTTCGAGGCGTTTGATTTCTGCTTCGAGCTGTTGTGACATGTCTTATCCGGGTAGGGCGAATATCACGACCATACCCCGCCGAGCGGAGTCGCAGAACGAGAAAGCATGATCTCCGGTCCCCGCCCACGTTCTATGGCATACCTGTGCTTTTTCAATTCGTTAGCCGGTCGAAGAGCTATGGGAGCCAAACTCAAGCCTTATCGTGGCCTACAACGCCTGGGCATTCGGCTTGTTGCTCGCAAGCGCCAACTCAATCCGCTGCAATTCCTCGTCCGATCGCGCCCGCTCCCGCCGAAGCCGATCCCTCTTGCACGCCTTAATACAATACTGGCAGCAGCCACCGAAGGAATGCGGAGATGGCTGAAGGCGTTGCCAGGCTCACATGAGAGACATTGCCGAGCCTGAAGGGCCGTGCCCGGCCGCCCAGAAAGCCGACTTTAAATGTGTAGCCCGTATCGCTCTTGGGCGATGCGGGACCGCCGGTCGAGTGCATGCCCGGGATTGACCCCATGGCCAAGCAAGCTGATCCGGCGGTCTCAGCCAAAGCCCCGAATCGCTCAAGAGCGATACACGCTACGCTGGTTTAGCTCGCAGAGTCGCCGAATAGCGAGAATGCTCTCACAATGGAGAACCTAAGAAGCTTATCGAGCTTAGTGAAATTAGGTATCGAGAGAGCTTTTCCTCAACGACTTCCGTTCCGGCAACGATGTGACCGAAACGACCCGATTGCTGACTCGACTGCGATACCAAATTGAGCCCATTTTCGGCAAACCACGCGAAATAAGCGTGAGACATCATAGTAGCCCATTTTCCCAAGTTCGTAGAAGCGCACCATCAAAATGGGCAACGGGTCTTGCCTCGCCCGGTCTTAAGGCGGATCGTCGAACCATGCATTTGTCCGCGCGCCATTGCCTCCTCGCCGCCCTGGCCGGCCTGTGGATCACAGCAGGCGCGGCATCTGCACAGTCGCTCCGTATTGCCTTGCGCAACGACCCCGACGTGCTCGACCCGACCCTGTCGCGTACCTTCACCGGCAGGCTGGTCTTCGCCGCACTCTGCGACAAGCTGTTCGACATCGACGAGCACCTCGCCATCGTCCCGCAACTCGCTACCGGCTACGAATGGGCGGATCCTACGACCCTGATCATCCACATCCGCCCCGGCGTCCGCTTCCAGGATGGCGAGGCGCTGGATGCTGAGGCGGTCCGCTATAGCCTCATGCGGCACGTGACCATGCCCGGCAGCGCACGTCTCGCCGAGTTGACTGAAATGCAGCGTGCCGAAATCGTCGATCCGTTGACCCTGCGCATCGTCCTGAAGCATCCTTCCACGCCCTTCCTGGCGCAGTTGACCGACCGGGGCGGCATGATCGTAGCACCGCTCGCGGCGGAGGCGGCGGGACGCGACTTCGGCCTGCACCCGGTCTGCGCCGGGCCGTTCCGCTTCGACAGCCGGGTCGCGCAAGACCGCATCGTGCTCACCCGATTTGAGAAATATTGGAATGCGCAGGCGATCCACTTCGACAGCGTCAGCTTCCTCACGATGACGGACCCGAGCGTGCGCCTCGCCAACTTACGCGCCGGAGCGATCGACATAGCCGAGCAGGTCGCCCCGACCGACGTCAAAACGCTTCAGGCCGATCCGCATTTCAAGGTCGTGCTGTCGGACGGGCTTGGATATTACGGTCTCACCAACAATCTCGGCAACGGACCCGGTGCCGACAACCCCTATGGCCACGACGCCCGAATTCGCCAGGCATTCGAACTGGCAATCGACCGGACCGCCCTGTTGCAAGTCGTTTATGAGGGGATGTTCTCGCCGACCGCGCAGGCGGTCGCCGCAACCTCGCCATATTACGTGTCATCCGTGCAGCCGCCGCCGCGCGACCCGGCCCGTGCACGCGCGCTGCTGCGGCAGGCGGGCGCGCCAGATCCCTTTCCCCTGGCGCTGATGGTGCCAAACGCCCCGGACTTGGTGCAGGTCGGCGAGGTGATCCAGTCGATGGCGGCCGAGGCAGGCTTCGCCGTGACGCTCGTCAAGGTCGAGGCGGGTGCGCAAATCCAGGCCATGAAGCAGGGCCAGTTCACCGCCTCGCTGCAATTCTGGTCCGGACGTCCAGACCCGGACGGCAATCTCTATACCATGCTCCACACTGGGGAGCCACAGAATGACGGCCATTATAGCAGCGCCATCGTGGACCGGCTGCTTGACGAGGCACGCCGCACGCAAGGCGTGGACGCAAGACGTGATCTATACCGCGCGATGTGGGCGCAGGAGGCGCAGGACCTCGCAATTACCTATCTCTGGACGCTGCGCAACGTCGCGGGGTTCTCGGCGTCGATCACCGGGTTCGTTCCAATACCGGACGGGCTGGTCCGGCTGCAAGGGCTGCAACTTTTGCGATAGCGCCTACCAGCCGATCGCGTAGCTCGTCCGCCGCGGGTCGGCGCCGCCGCTCTTGATCCCGCTCTTCGTGTCGGCCTTGATGGCGCAGACCACGGCGGCTGCGTGGGTGAAGGCGGGCCACCATTCGACCCGGTGTCCCATCCCGCTCAGCGCCTCACCCACCGGCGCAGCGATGCGCGACTCCAGCCGCAGTAACCCGGCATGATAATCATGCGGCTCGAACGAGTTGGGGAAGCTGAAGCTGGCAAAGCGCGGCGCATCGATCGCCGTTTGGATGTCCATGCCAAACGCGACGATGTTGAGGAACACCTGCAACATGGCCTGCGTCTGGATGTCGCCGCCGGGGGTGCCGAACGGCAGGACGTACTCGCCCTTGCGGATCGCCAGCGCCGGGTTCGGGGTGAGCCGCGGGCGCTTGCCCGGCTGGACGCTGGACGGGTGCGACTGGTCGGCCCAACTCTGGCTGCCCCGGGCGGAGGCGATGATGCCGAGGCCCGGCACCATGGGCGTCAAAAAGGTGGTGCCATCGCTCGGCGTGGCGGAGAAGGCATTGCCTTTGCGGTCGACCACGCAGACATAGGACGTGTCCGGATCCGGCTCGCGCCACGCCGCGCGGGGTTCGGGGATGGCGGCGGCGCTGTTGAACCGGCGCAACCCCAGTTCGGAGGGCTCGCCCGGCGGCGGCATGCCGGGCCATGCTTCCTGCGGCCGAATCATCGTTCGCCGCTTCGCCCCATACTCCGCAGACAGCAACGAGTCGATCGGCACATCCACGAAGCGCGGATCGCCGATATAGCGTTCCCGGTCGGCAAAGGCGAGCTTCAGAGTTTCCGTCAGCAGGTGGACATAGGCTGCCGAGTTGTGCCCGAGGGCTGGCAAATCGTCGTGCCCGAGGATGCGGAGGCATTGCAGCAGCGAGGGACCTTGCGACCACGGCCCGCATGCATACACGTCGACGCCGGCGTAATCGGCTTTGGCCGGCGGTTCGATGCCCGAGCGGTAGCCCCCCAGATCGGCCATTGACAGGAAGCCGCCGCTTTCCTCCTGAAAGCGCACGATGCGGTGCGCGATGTCGCCGCGGTAGAAGGCGTCGCGTGCTGCATCCAGGCCGGCCAGGCGGCCCCGTCCGCCATGCGCTGCCTCCTCGTCCACCATGTATTGCAGGGTCGCCGCCAGGTCGCGCTGCACGAACAGCTCGCCCTCGCGCGGGGAGCGGCCGTTCGGCAGATAGACCGCGCGGCTGGCTGGGTCCGGCTCGATATGCGGGGCGTGGTCCGCGAGCAGCTTGGCCATGATGGCGTCGGTGGCGAAGCCGTTTCCGGCCAGGTCGCGTGCCGTGCTGGTGACGTCGGCGAAGCTCATCGTGCCCCAGTTGGCGAGCGCGGTGATCCAGGCATCGGGTGCGGCGGGGACGACCGTGCGCAGGATGCCTCGGGGGATGCGTCCGGCATGGTGCTCGTTGAAAAAGTTTTCCGGGATCGATGCCGGCCAGGTGCCAAGGCCGCTGATTGTGACCACCCGGTCCTCCTCGGCAAGATAGAGGATGATCGGTGCGACGCCGCCGAAATTGACGTATTCCGGTTCGACGACGCCCAGGGTAATCCCGGCAGCGACGCCCGCATCGATCGCGTTCCCACCCGCCTCGAGGATCGCGAAGGCGGCCTGCGTCGCGAGATAGTGGCAGGATGCGGCGACATGGCGCCGCCCTCTAATGGTCGGCCGGGTCGGCAGCATCGAGGATCCCCGCAACGAAGTGGTGCCCGGCAGCATGCGGCCATCCCGCCGCCATGCCAAGCCCGGCGTTTACGCCGCCGCCGGGCGCACGGTCCCACGTCGGGACGAATCAATTGCAACTTCGTCCCTTCACGCTTAGGTTTTTGGGAGGAAACCGACATCGGTGACCATAGTAAAAGCGTTGTTGCGATGAAGTGCGCGTCACGTCGAATGCTGCTGCAGGCTACGCTGGCGGTTGCAACGCATCGTGCCGCATCGGCCCAACTCCCCGGGGTAGGTCCGAAATTGCCGGCAGAGACAGGCGCATCCGCCGAGACAATGGCGGCCTGTCTGACCCAGCAGGTGGACGCGCAGGAACTATTTGGCGTGGTTGCGTGTATGAGCGACCGCTATGACACCCGCACCGTCGCTGCTGGCCAATCCGGCAACGGGCGTCCGCTTGACGCTGATTCGGTGTTCGAGGTCGGTTCCATCACCAAGGTGTTTACCGCGCTGCTGATGGCCAACATGGTGAGCGCGGGCGAAATTGCCGTTAGCGATCCTGTGGCAAAGTACCTGCCGCCAGAGGCTCGGCCGCGTGAGTATGACGGCAAGCCGATCACCCTGCTTGACCTGGCAACGCACACGTCGGGACTCCCTCGGTTGCCAAACAATTTCCGGCCCAGGGACCAAGCGAACCCTTACGCCGATTATACCGTTGCCAAAACTTATGATGCGCTGTCGACGACGACGCCATTGCGCTACCCCGGATCGCATTTCGAGTATTCCAATCTCGGCTTTGGACTGCTCGGTCACGTGCTGTCCTTGCGCGGCGGGCGATCTTATGAGGAGTTGGTCGAGGCGCGGATTTGCAAGCCACTTGGCTTGGACGACACTCGGGTCACGCTGACACCGGATATGCGGACGCGGTTGACCGTTGGACATGATGCCGCTTTGAATTCGGTGCCGAACTGGGAATTCGGAAGCTTCCCGGGGGCTGGTGCCATTCGCTCCACGGTGAACGACATGCGGCGCCTGGTGGAGTGCTGCCTGGGCCGCGAGGCGTCGCCGATCCAGCCCTGGCTCGCGACGATGTTGGATGTGCGCAGGCAGGCGGATCCGTCTGACGAAGCCGCCGCAGCCGGATGGTTCGTTCAAACGGCTCATAGCGACGAACTGGTCTGGAAGGACGGCGATACCGGCGGCTATTCATCGTTCATCGGCTACTCGACGCGGACTGGGATCGGCAGCGTCGTGTTGTCGAACACGCAGAACAGCGTCATGGTCCCGGCGCTCGGGCGCACTCTGATCAATTCGGGCTTCCCAAACCCGGTCCCGCGCAAGCGTTTCGTGGTCGACCCGGCCAAGCTGAAGGCCCTTGCCGGACGATACGACGTGCTGCCTGGATTCGTGCTGACTGTTCGGCCACAAGGCCCGCAGCTTATGGTGCAGGCAACAAACCAAGCCGAGTATCCCGTGTTCGCGGATAGCGATACAACGTTCCACTACACGGTCGTCGATGCCCAGCTGACATTCGAAATCGGTGCGGATGGCCAAGCCATGGCAGTTACACTGCATCAGCACGGCCGTGAGATGCGGGGCGCGCGCCAGTCCCCCTGATGACGGCAACTCCCTGCGCGCGCAGGCGGAGGCATCGCGAACAGCGCGGCAACGTCACGGCGGGGATGCGACGTGGCGGGCACATGGTGACGAAACATCCGCGAGCCGTATGTCGTTCTACGACCTATACTGCCCTCTATATTTTGCAGTCTAAACGCGTCAGTGTGGTCATCGCAGCCATCATGGAAGTACAAGCTTGACCGAGACTCTAGCCGGGCGGGACAGTGGAACCAATCAGATTGGCACCGTGGCGCATTTTTGTATTGTTACTCCCGTGTTCAACGGCGCGGATTACATCGATGAAACCATTGCTTCGGTTCTGACGCAGGCTGGCGACTTCGAAATCGACTATCATATCCAAGACGGCCGTTCGACCGATGACACGATGCAACGAATAGGGCGTTGGGCTGAATTGCTGCATAGCGGACGATGGCCAGTCCTATGCCGCGCCATCCGCTTCACCTACGCGTCCAAGCCTGACAGCGGTATGTACGATGCGATTAACCAGGCATTCGACCGCGCTCTCATGCCTGGGCCCGATACCGTCATGGGGTGGGTGAACGCCGACGATCGAATCGCCCCGGGCGCCTTCTCCACAATCCTCAACATCCGCCGGACGTTCCCCGAAATTCGCTTTCTCAGCGGCCGCGTCTCGATGCTGGATGCCAGCGGCAGCATCATAGGCGTCAATCTGCCACGCACCTATTCGCAACCGTGCATGGCGGCCGGGTTGTATGACGGCCGCGCACTGCCGTTCGTCATGCAGGAGGGCACGTTCTGGTGTTCGGACCTATGGCGCAAAGTGGGGAGCGCCGTCGACACCCGCTTCCGCCTCGCCGGCGACTGGGATTTGTGGCGGCGTATGGCCGTCCACGCCCCGTTTGTAACCATCGATTCCGTGTTGGGATTTCACCGCCGGCGGCCCGGCCAGTTGTCTTCCGCGATGGACGTCTACTACGGCGAAGTGGATCGATTGCTCGCTATGGGCACCGGACAGTCCGCGCCAGAGGCTGCTCCCCTACGTTCCAAATACGACGCGGTCTTCAAAGAGTTTGAGCAGTTGCAGGCCGATCCGGTCAAGTTCCGGAACAGTCCCTACTCGGCCATTGTGGTTCGCTTTGACCTAAACAGGAAAGCCTGGGAGAAAATAGACAATTTCGGGCTCATCTTGGGCGCACCTGCGCTGCTGAGCACGGGTGGCCAGCGCCGCTCGTTGACCATCGTTCCCATTTCAGGATTCCATTCTCCCGAAGGGCCCTACCCAGAATGGAGCATGCCCTCGGGGATCCGCTGGATGCGGGATCCGAACGCCACCGGCGAGGTATTTCTACCGCGTGCCGGGACATACGAAATGGTCCTCCGTTGCCGTAGTTGGTCGAACCGGCAAAGTGTCGCTTTAACAGCCAACGGTACGGTCATCGCGCAAGTCAGGATAACCCCGCATGGCAATGACCGAGAGATCGAAATCCGGGCGCAAGGCACTTTCGGATCGGGCTTGCAGGTGCTCGGCATCGAGGTGAAGCAGCCACCGGATGTAGGCCGCCTTCTGCTAGTCAACACTTGGCATATCGAGCCGCTGCAACGGCGCAACCCGCGCGAGATTACGCCAGTGGCGGAGTGGCTACCGCCGATCGCCGCCTTGGCGGGCCCGCTGACAACCTGCGTCGACTGGCCGCGCGTGTCGATCGTGGTGCCGACGCGTAATCAGAGTGCTTTCATCACCGACACGCTGGAGTCTGTCCTCCGCCAAGGCTACCCCAATCTCGAGCTGATCGTGGTTGACGGGGGGTCGACCGACGACACGCCTGAAATCCTGCGCCGCTATTCGCGCTATATTACCCACGTGATTTCCGAACCAGACAGTGGCCAAAGCAATGCCATCAACAAGGGCTTCGCGGCCGCTACTGGCGAAATAATGACGTGGCTCAACAGCGATGATCTGCTTGCCAAGGGGGCGATTCATTCGGTGGCATTCGCGTTTCGTACGTCGGGAGCCGATCTGGTCGCCGGGGTCTGCGACGTGTTCGATGCCACCAATCAAACGACCCACCGTCACCTACCGTGCCTGACGGATGGCAGTGTGTTGCCGCTGAACCGCTTGCTTGACCTGCGCAACTGTTGGCTGCTGGGTCAATTCTTCCACCAACCGGAGGTGTTCTTCACACGGGCGATGTGGCTGAAGGCGGGCGGTCATGTGGACGAGTCGCTCTACTACTCGATGGATTACGACCTATGGGTCAGGATGGCCCTGGAGGGCGCCCGGGTGAGCGTCATCGGCCACACGGTGGCGCATTACCGCATGCACGCCAAGCAGAAGACCAGCTCGCCTGAGGCCTATATGCCCGAGCTGATTGCCCATGCCGAAGCTTTACGGGCGGGCATGGGGGCCGGCGCCCTGCCGGCCGCCAAATCGCCACGGCAGCGCATTCGTATCGTCTTTTTCAACGATTACGGTTTTAAATATGGTGCCGGGCTCGCCCATCGCCGGATGGCGGAGGCACTGGCGCTGGCCGGCCAGGACGTCCTTGCCCTCGCATACGCCGACTTTGACGTAGGAGCGGCAGACCCGCGACTGAGCCCTGAGGCCGTTGCCGATGCCATCTTGGCCGAGAAGCCCGACCTCATTTTCCTCGGCAACCTGCACGCTATCCGTGCCGACTTTAACCTGATCGGTGCGTTACTGAGCCGCAACGTGCCGACGGTGTTCTATGCCCACGACCAGTGGCTGGTCAGCGGCCGGTGTGGCTACCCGGGTAGCTGTCTACGCTACCTCTCCCAGTGCAACGACGAGTGCCCGACTGCGCATCTTTTCCCCGCCCTGGCACCCGATGAGGTGGCACCCGCCTTCATTGCTAAGCGTGCGGAGCTAGCCCGGGCGACCGCGACGAGCCGCTTCGCGGTGTTCACGAACAGTCACTTCATGCGGGACCACCTGCTCGAAAGCCTCCCGGCGGCAGAACGTCCGCCAATCCGCGCCGTGCCATTCGGGATCGACACCTCCACCTTCACGAATGGGGAGCGCTGGCAAGCCCGGGTACTGCTCGGCCTTCCCGGCGACCGCTTCATCATCGTGGCGTCTGCGACCGACATCACGGACGAGCGGAAAGGCACCCGGCTGCTGATCGAGGCGCTGCGTAGCCTGCCCGACCCGCATCGCTTGCTACTGCTGGTCATGGGCTTTGGCACTTGGCTGCCGGACCTGCCTTGCGAGGTCCGTTTCACCGGCTATCTCTCGCGTGAGGAGCTGGTGGCGCTGCACTATCGGGCCGCCGACATCTTCGTTGGCCCCAGCCTGCAGGAGGCCTTTGGCCAGAGCTTCATTGAGGCCGCAGCGTGCGGTGTGCCGGCCGTGGCTTTTAAGGTTGGGGGCGTCATGGACGCCGTTGCACATGGGATAAGTGGACTCCTCATCGAAGAGCCAACCGTTGAGGCACTGGCCAGCGGCATCCAACGGCTGCGGACCGATGTCGGCCTGCGGCGGCAGCTGGCAGCACAGGCAGTGCTGTTCGTCCGAAACCGCTTCAGTCTAGAGGCTAGCGCTGCCCGGCTGCTAGCCGCCCTCGTGGCGGAGCAGGTCCTTGCCTTGAACCTGGCACCCAACGTGGTGCTTGCCACGGGGGCGCCGCCACGGGTGCCAATGCGCTATCTTACCGGACCAGGGGCTGGTGAGGTCCGCGATCTCGATCCGTCCGACTGGCTGCCGCTGCAAAACGTTTCTACCGAGACTAGCCTGGACACCAGCGGTGGCCTGCCGCTTCGCTTCTGGTGGGCATGCGGACCGGCCTGCAGCCTAGCGCTGCGCGTGGCCACCGCCGGTGAATACCTCGTCCACATGCGCGTCCGCTGTCACCTCCCCGAACAGACGGTATGGATCCGTGCCAATGGCGGCGCCCGGCACGAAGTACCCATTCCGCTACATCGGTTCGAATTCGTCCAGGATATC
The DNA here is from genome assembly GCA_965199005.1 of Acetobacteraceae bacterium. Classification (GTDB taxonomy): domain Bacteria; phylum Pseudomonadota; class Alphaproteobacteria; order Acetobacterales; family Acetobacteraceae; genus LMUY01. Next base: position 614,783 of record CBDAQK010000001.1, read on the forward strand.
GAGACGAATCTTTCGCTGATCGCCGGTCCGAACCGGCTGGATATCGCTTTCGCCGCCATGGTGAAGGAGGACCGGGGGCCACGCCAACTCGCCCTTCTCATCGAGGAGATCGAGGCGATACCGTCCTCGCTCGCGTTGGAGGGCGCGCCGCATGACGGCGCCTTGGAGTTCATGGACGGGTTCTCCTATCTTGAGGGTCCGTATCCCGAGTACGACTTGCCCAACCGGTTCCACTGGGCCCTGGGAACACGCTGCCGGCTACAATTGTTCAGCGCCCTCGCGGAACGGCGCGTCGTCGACCTACGCATCCGGAACATCCATCCCGGGCAGACTCTCACGATCTACCTCAGGAATAAGCCCGTGCTGACGCGGACTTTGGGGGACGCGGCGATGACCAGCCCGGTCTCGCTTCGCTTCGAAGCGACCTTCAACGTCGGCCACTGCCCGGTCCACATCGAGGCGACCCACTGCAGTGAACCCGACGATGGCGGCCGGAAGCTCGCGTTCCTGTTCGAGGACCTGGTCTTCCGCAGCCTGGACGAGTTGGACCCGCTGCCGGAGCGTGATGCCGTTCGGTGGGACTTGTCGGATGGGTTTGGCGGGGAGGAGGGTCCGTTTCCCCAGTTCGGGCTTTTGACGGTGTTCCGCTGGGTCATCGACCGCCAGCCACGGCTGATCATCGATCGCGTGTCAGCAGGCCCGGCCCAACTGTTTATCAGATACCGCGCCCCGACCAACGCGCAATGGGCGTGGCTGACGCTCAACGACACCCAAACGGTGCGTGTCGATTTCCCTGCCGTTTCGTTCACCGATGGTCGGAAGGCCGAGGTGCCCATGGTGTTCCGCACGGGCCCGAATGTGCTGGCGTTTGAATTTGCCGAGTCCGCCCCGCCATCCAACGATCCCCGCGAACTCGTTTTGCTGTTGGAAGCTGTCAATGTGGGCGAGCCGGTATCCCCACCCGCTGGCTGCACGCCAAGCACGGCAGAAGCTGTCGGCAACCGGCAGGATAGCGAGGCATAGATACGATGTGCGTCGTCCTATGCAAGATTTGCAACGATATTTGCTAAGCCGGCTTCAGGTGGGACGAACGTCGGTCGAGCCACACATCTTTTTATAAGCATGCCGAAGGAGAAGGCGCCTCGCGGCGATGCCGCTGCCTAGGTAATCTTACTGTGTCATAAAATGAGACGCCGTGCTTGGTGCTGGCAGCATGGGCAGCGTAGGATTGTACGAGCAATGGCCTTTGCGATGGTCATACGGACGGAAGTGATTGAGTTTGGGACGTGGCGCTCAGGTCGGATTGGGGGATCCGCGGGGTCGGTAACCGTCGGATAAGGGAGGTTCTTCGATGAGCAGGGCGCCACATTGTCCTGAGGGGGGAATCGATCCCCTTTCGGAGATCAGGAATCCGTAGGCAGCGATGCACAGCGTGGCGTGATGATGAAAGCCACGCCAGCCTCGTCCTTCGTAGCGTCCAAGCCCAAGTTCCTGCTTGAGGTCTTGGTCTCTGCGACGTCGGACGCGCGGAGTCCCAAACTATCGCGCGACCGTACGACGTGGGCACGCATGAGATGCTCCGCCGCGGCGCCGTCGCGCAGGCGTAGGGCAGCAACGATTTCGCGATGTTCCTCCGCGGACCCGGCGCGCAAAGGCGTGCTGCCACTCCTGATACGGTAGAGCTGCAGAAGCGAGTACATGTCGGTGCACAAATAATCGATCAGCCGTTTGTTGCGGCTACCTTCCGCAAGGCGGACGTGAAAATCCTCCCGCGCCGGGTGGCGATCGGGCCAGTCTGCGCGGGCTTGCGGTGTAGGAAACCGGCGCAGGCCTCCAGCGCATCCATTTCCTCCGGCGTCATGTGCTCCGCGGCCAACCGCGCCGCCAAGCCTTCCAGCACCTCGCGCATCGCGTAAATCTCGGCGACCTCGGCGTCGGACAGGCAGACAACGCGCACGCCCATATGCGGCACGCGCTGCAGCAGCCGGCGGCCCTCCAGCCGGTTGATCGCCTCGCGCAACGGGCCGCGGCTGATGCCAATCCGGCTGGCAAGCTCAGCCTCGCCGAGCGGGGTGCCGGGCGGCAGGTCGCCATTCAGGATGGCGCGTTCGATCACGTCGCAGGCCTGGTCCGCCAAGGTTTGCACATCGATGCGTTCGACACCCAAGGCTTGGCCGCTCCCTGCCCCCGCCACGAGGATGTCATGCAGCGACACGGGTCGCAACGGGATTGTTGATTGTTGACAACCGGCGAGGCCTGTGCGGGAGTTTCACGTAACGCAAACGGCCGACAACGGAAGACGCAGGGATGGGGACGCTTTTCGACAAGATTTGGGATGCGCATGTCGTTGGCCGGCGGGCCGATGGGCGGACGCTGATCTATGTCGACCGCCATGTGATCCACGACCTGCACGCACCGCACGCCTTCGCCAAGCTGCGCAAAGCCGGGCGGACGGTGCGCCGGCCCGACCTGACCGTCGCCGTCACCGACCACATGGTGGCCACCAGCGCCGGGCGCACCGACACCACGATCGGTGCCAGCGCGCCCTTCCTGGCCCGGACGCGGGCTGGCGCGGCCGATCTCGGCATCCGCTTGCTGGGCACGGACAGCCCGATGCAGGGCATTGTGCACGTGGTCTCGCCCGAGCTGGCGATCGCGCTGCCGGGCAGCACGGTGTCCTGCCCGGACAGCCACGCCTGCACCGTCGGCGGCATCGGGGCGCTGGGGATGGCGACCGGCACGACGGAGCTGGTGCACGTCTTGGCCACCCAGACCCTGGCCTGGAACAAACCGAAGCAGATGCGCATCACGCTCGGCGGCGTGCTGGCGCCGGACGTGACGGCCAAGGACGTCATCCTGTTCGTCATCGGCCATTGGGGGTCTGACATGGCGCGCGGCCACGCGGTGGAGTTCGCCGGGCCGGTGGCGCGGGCGCTGTCCGTCGAGGGGCGGATGACGTTGTGCAACATGGTGACGGAACTCGGTGGACGCACCGGGCTGGTGGCGCCGGATGCAAGCGTGGCGGCGTGGCTGAAGGGCCGCGCCTGCGCGCCCGACGGCACCGAATGGGACGAGGCAGTGGCGGATTGGGAGGCGCTTGGTTCGGACGACGGCGCCGTGTTCGACCGCGACCTCCATATCGACTGCACGGCGCTGGAGCCGCAGATCACTTGGGGCACCGACCCGGGCCATGTGCTGGGCCTCTCCGGCCGGGTGCCGGACCCGGCGCTCGCGCCCGCCGCCGAGCAAGACACTATGCAGCGGGCGTTGGAGTACATGAAACTGCAGCCCGGCATGCCGATCGCTGGCATTCCCGTGGACCGGGTGTTCATCGGGTCCTGCACCAACGCGCGGCTGTCCGATCTGCGCGCGGCAGCCCGGGTGGCGGCGGGGCAGCATGTGGCCCCAGGCGTGCGCGCGACGGTGGTGCCAGGCAGCACGACCGTCCGGCGCGAAGCGGAACTGCTTGGGCTGGACCGGATTTTCCTCGATGCCGGGTTCGAGTGGGGGGAATCCGGCTGCTCGATGTGCGCCGGTGCCAATGGCGAGGAGGGGTCGCCCGGCCAACGCGTCGTCTCGACCACGAACCGCAACTTCGCTGGCCGGCAGGGGGCGGGCGTGATGACCCATTTGGGAAGCCCGGAGACCGCGGCGGCAGCGGCGGTGGCCGGGTGCATCGTTGACCGGCGGGCAGCAAGCTGATGCGCCAGTTCACGTCCGTGGACGCCCCGGCCGCCTTGCTCGACCGCGACAACATCGATACCGACCAAATACTTCCCTCGTTCGTCCTGCGCGGGGTCGAGCCGGATTACCGCGCCGGGCTGTTCGCCATTTGGCGGCGCGACCCGCACTTCGTGCTGAGCCGCCCGGGCTGGGAGCACACGGCCATCCTGGTATCGGGTGCCAATTTCGGCTGCGGCAGCACGCGGGAGCATGCCTGCTGGGCGCTGGACGAATTCGGCATCCGCGTTCTCATCGCGGGCAGCTTCGGGGAGGTGTTCCGGGATAATTGCGTGCGCAACGCCATCCTGCCGATCGCGGCGGCGCCGGACATGCTGGAGCCGTTGCGGGCGCTGCTGCGGGAGGCGCCGGGGCCGGTGCACCTCCACGTCGACCTCGTGTCGCAGCGCGTGATGGCGCCGGGATTCGACATGGGGTTCGACTTCCCATCCGCAGACAGGATGGCCCTGCTGGAAGGCCTGGACGAGATTGGAATGACATTGAAACAGGACGATGACATCGTCGCGTGGGAGGCGGCCGAGCGCACCCGGCGGCCCTGGCGGCAGACGCTAAGGATGCCGTCATGACACTCCACCCTGGCACCACGCTACGCGCCCTGCTCGCCGGGCCCGACATCCTGGTGCTGCCCGGCGTGCACGATGCGCTGTCTGCCCGCCTGGCGGCGCGCACCGGCTTTCCCGCCATCGTCGGCGGGGGAAACGCGGCCACTGGCACGCTGCTGGCGGCGCCCGACATGGGGCAGCTCGGCATGCGGGACTATGCGGACCACTACGGGCGCATTGCGGCCGCGGCGGGCGTCCCCGTGCTGGTGGACGCCGATACCGGGTTTGGCGGCGTCCACAACGTCGCCCAGACGGTACGCGCGTTCGAGCGTGCGGGCGCGGCCGGGCTGTTTCTGGAGGATCAGGTTACACCTAAGCGATGCGGTTATTTGGCGGGCAAGGCAGTGATCCCGGTGGCGGACCAGGTCGCCAAGCTGCGGGCGGCACTGGATGCCAGGCGCGACCCGGCCTTCTTGCTCTGTGCCCGAACGGACGCGTTGGGGGTCGAGGGGATCGACGCGGCCATCGAGCGGGCGGGGCGCTACCGGGAAACCGGGGTGGACATGCTGTTCGTGCAGGGCGCCGACACCGCCGAGGTGCTGGCCCGCGTCTGCCAGGCGTTGCCCGGGCTGCAACTGGCCAATTTATCGCAGGCTGGGGGGCCGGCCAAGCTCACCGTGGACGCGGCACAGGCGGCGGGTGCGTCGGCGATCATCTTCCCGATCGCGGCCCTGCTCGCCGCTGCCGCCGCGATGGAGCGGGTGTTGCAGACGCTGTATCGCGACCGCTCGCTGAATGCGGTGGCGGCGGAGTTGATGCCGATGAGCCACTACAACGAGGTGACGGACCTGCCAGGCCTACAGGCCAACGAAAACCGTTGGAGCAGCGGCGAGGGCTGAGACGTATCGGGGGCGCCATGTACGCGCCTTGAGGAAGGGATGGGACGATGGCGCGGAACGGCGTTAGGGAACTCCAAAACGTAGGGCTGGCCTCATTAGGCGGCCTGCTCGAGTATTTCGACTTTCAGGTTTACGTCTTCGTCGCCGCCTCGCTCGGCAGCCAGATCTTTCCCCCCGGTGATTCCGTTTGGAAGACGCAAGTTCAGACGTTCGGGATCTTCGCCATCGGCTACTTGGTGCGCCCTATTGCGGGCCTGATCATCGCCCACTTCGCCGACCGGATCGGGCGCAAGAAGCTGTTCGTGTTCACCGTCCTGCTGATGTCGGTGCCGACCTTCTTGATGGGGCTGCTGCCGACCTACGCCGTCGCGGGCTGGATGGCGCCGGTGGCGCTGCTGGTGCTGCGCATCCTGCAAGGTTGCGCGGTGGGTGGCGAGTTGCCGGGCGCCGCCGTGTTCATCTGCGAGCACGCCACACCACGGCGGCTCGGCGTATCCAGCGGCATTTTCATCGGCATGGTCAATTTCGGATTGCTGGCGGGCGCGGCGGCGGCGTTCCTGGCGAAGGCCGTTGCCGGGCTTGACCCAGCTTGGGCGTCGCTGGCCTGGCGGCTGCCGTTCATCATGGGCGGCCTATGCGGATTGCTGGCCGCCTATCTGCGGCGCCACCTCGCCGAATCGCCGATGTTCGAGCAGATACGGGCCGAGAAGCGGATCTCAGCGCGCATGCCGCTCGGTACGGTGCTGAGGTATTACCGGTGGCAGTGCGTGTTCGCCTTCGCCCTGACCTTCGTCTTCTCGACGACGCCGGCGATCTACTTCCAGTGGCTCCCGACTTACCTGCTCGGCATCCAGCACATCCCCGCCAACACGGTCTTCCTGGCCAACGTCTGCGGCACTGCGGCGTTCGTGATTGGGATGCCGAGTTGGGGTCTGCTGCGGGAGGTGCTCGGTTGGCAGCGGCTTCTCATCGTGGGTGGGCTGCTGAATGCCGCGTCGGCGGTGTGGTTCTTCAACACCCTCCCGTCGCTCGCGGCGCATACGGGCGAACTCGTGCTGGGGATGATTGTGATGGGGGCGCTGGGCAGCGTCATCCACTCGCTCATCTCCGGGTTGATCTGCGCCCTGTTCCCGACTCCGGTGCGGCAGAGCGGATTTGCGTTCCCCTATAGCCTGGGCACGGCCATCTTCTCCGGGCTGACGCCGCTGGTGATCGCCACGCTGGTCCGCAATGGTGGATTGGCCGCGCCGATGGTGCAAGAGTTGATCGGCGGTGGCGTGGCGCTGGTGCTCGCGGGCTGCCTGCGTTTCCTGCCGCTCTACCTCGGCGACCTCGCGGCGGAACGGGCAGCCGCCATCCCCGCGCGTGGGGTGGTGTAGCGCGCCCTCGACATATGCCGGCCTCGCAAGCACAACAGGAGACAAGCAAACAGGCCGGCTGCCCGGTCCCCTGAAAGCAAGCTTCCATGACCCACGTCCTGCACCGCAGCCTCCGCATCGATCCTGAACTTGCCGCCAGCGGCGAGGGTTTGATGCTCACCTTGGCGGATGGCCGCCGGGTGATCGACGCGGCGGGGGGTGCCGCCGTCGCCTGCCTGGGGCACGGCAACCCCCGCGTGATCGCCGCCATCACCGCGCAGGCGAAGAAGCTCGACTACGTGCACACGATGTTCGTCACCTCCGACCCGGCGGAGCAACTGGCGGAGGAAATTCTGGGCCACGAGCCCGGAGGGCTCACTCACGCCTTCTTCACCTCGTCCGGCTCGGAGGCGATGGAATCCGCGTTGAAGATGGCGCGGCAATATCACGTCGAACGCGGCGACCCGGACCGCGTGCACTTCATCTCCCGCCGCCAGAGCTACCACGGCAATAATTTCGGCACGATGGCGGTGAGCGGCCATAGAGCGAGGCGGGCACCCTATGAGGCGATCTTGCCAACCGGGTTCAGCCATGTCTCCCCGTGCTTCCCATACCACTATCAGGGGGAAGGCGAGAGCGACGCTGCCTATGCCGAGCGGCTGGCAGCAGAACTGGAGGCCGAGTTCCAGCGTGTGGGGCCGGGTCGCGTGATCGCGTTCGTGGCGGAGACCGTGGTCGGGGCCACGGCTGGCTGCGTCACGGCGGTCCCAGGATACTTCCCGGCCGTGCGGGAGGTCTGCGACCGCCATGGCGCGCTGCTCATCCTGGACGAGGTGATGTGTGGGATGGGCCGCACCGGCACAACCCATGCGTGGGAGCAGGAAGGTGTCACACCTGACCTGCAAGCCGTGGCGAAAGGCCTAGGCGGCGGCTATGCCCCGGTTGGCGCGTTGCTGGTTGGCCGCAAGGTGGTGGCTGCGCTGTCTGCCGGGTCGGGTGCATTCGTGCACGGCCATACCTACCAGGCCCACCCGATTGCCTGCGCGGCGGCGCTGGAGGTTCAGCGGATCATCCGGGAGGAAGGGCTCCTCGCGAACGTACGGGCCATGGGTGAGCGGTTGCAGGCCGGGTTGCAGGCTGCGCTGGGCCAACACCCCCATGTCGGCGATATCAGAGGCCGCGGGTTGTTCCATGCCGCCGAGTTCGTGGCGGACCGCGACACGCGGCGCCCGTTCCGGCCGGAGCAGGGCGCGGGCGCCCGGCTGAAGGCTGCGGGCCTGGCGAACGGGATCGCGGTCTATCCATCCTCCGGAACGGTCGATGGCGTGGCAGGCGACCACGTGATTGTGGCACCGCCCTATAACGTCACCGCGGCCCAAGTGGACGAGATCGTGGAGCGTATCGCGGCCATGGCGTCCATGGCCATGGCTGGTATCGGCTGACCTGCCGGCGGCGGGGAGCGGGGTGTTTTGCCGTTCCGGGACAAACATCCCTAGCCAAGCACCAACTCACTCCGTCATGATCGAAATGCGAGAGATTTCCAGCTTGGAGAGAGACTCCGATTTCGACATCACCACCTCGAAATCCACCGCATCCTCAGCCAAATGGAATGGTATCGTCGTGTTGAGGCTCTTCAATTTGACCCTCTTTATGACGATGCCCGGCGATCTCGTCAGTCGCACATTGAGCGTGCCCGCCACGCTACCGTATAATTTCACGATATGGTTTCCGCGCGGCAGTGGCATGTAGGGCCCGAAGAAAAGATCGCTGTCGGTGAGCTCATGATGAAGCGCTTTGTCATATCTTAGCGCTGATCCGTCGAAAAGTTGCTCCGCCCCGAGTTGCGCCGACTTCCGATGATACCGCATCCGATGAAGAGACACGTCGACTTCAACGTATTCACGGTTGTTCTTGGCTTTCCATGACAACAGCTTAGTTCGTAGAAGCTCTAGAGGGGATGTTTGTTCTGGCCTCGTACTTTCGATCAAGCTCGGCAACTTGACAAGCTCTGGGGTCTCGCTTGCTTTCTCGTCGATGGTCTTGCCCATCTGAAGGCTGTTCAGCACGTCGCTCGCGTAATTGCGCCAAGTGCGGAATTTTCTAACCCGGATTTCAGCAAGTTTTGTATTGTAGAAACCGATGTCGGTTGCGAACAGTTCGAATCCCGCCGAGATCGCGTCGATTTCCGTCGGGGAGACCGCGAGGCAGCCGCCATTGGCAGCAATTTCGGCCATTGACCCCACGTTTGAGCATAGACATGGTTTGCCGGCCCACAGACTTTCCACAATAGGTAGCCCGAACCCCTCCGCCAAAGAAAGGAACGCCACAGCCCGGCATCCAGCAACCAGAGCCGTCAGCTTTTCGTCGGGCAGATAGCCGTAGGTCAGCACGCGTCCATTGCTGCGCGCCTTCGCCTCGCCAAGCTGGCGTTCCACGCGTGGCTCGATATGGCCCACCATGTGAAGCCGCAGGTTCAAGCCGGGACGGCGCTCGCAGAGCCGGTTGAACGCCTCGATCATCGCGATCTGGTTCTTGTGCGCGCTGATCGTCCCCCAGGTCACGAAGTCAATCGGGCCCCGTGGCAGCGAATCGAGCGGAGCGTCCGGGGGCCGGCGCGGCATGAAGGCCATTTCTTCGGGGAGTGGAACGGATTGGAGGGTAGGCAGAGCTTGCGGGCGCACCCCAGTGCGGCCCCACCAATCCCAAAGCGTTTCAGTGACCGACCGAGAGACGCCGAGCACCACGTCTGCTTGCAGGAGCGCCTGCCCGTAGACCGTGAACTTCAATTGCTCAAGCTCGTCAATCTTGCCAGGGGCGGGGAAGGTGAGCGGCAACAAGTCGTGAAAGATGACGCCAACGCGGAAACGGTACGTGCGGGCATAGCCCAGCAATGGTAGCAGCGACACAGAGGGGTGTTCTGGGGAGTGCGATCCAAGATGGGGCACTTCTGGAATCAGCAGCCAGTCCTCCGCCGTATCGCGGAAAGTGTCGAGGTGGATGGGCTTTCCCTCGTCACGGCTCGGCGCGAAAATCGGCCCATTGTGATAGCCGATAACGTCGCGCCAGGGCTGCTCGGCATGCACGATTGCGCTCAGTGGTTCGGACCAGCGGACCGGCACGAGCTCAACAGCCGGGTCCTCCGCTAGGACACGCCCAAGGCTCCGCACGACGCGCTGTATTCCGGTATTGCCGCTGTCACGGCCGGTCAGGTGAATGAAGAAGTAGAGGCGGCGCACGTCGTTGCTAGGCATGAACATCCTCGATCCAGGTCTCTCAGCCAAGTCGGACGCCGAGTCATGAAGAGACAGCCGTGTTAACACAGCCATGGTCTACCTTGCCGCCGGTCAACCCTCAATGCTGCGTGTCCAGAACAGCTTGAAAGCGCTGAAATGCAACATCAGGAAGCAATTCGGTGAGACACGCCAGGCCATTGGGACAGGGCTCGGTCCCAAGTTCGCATGGGGAGCAGGCGATCTTGCGCGTGAGCACCACGACGCGTGGCCCAACGGGCATCCATTCTTTATACGAATGCGAGCCGGCGAAGAGGCAGAGGGTCCACACTTCCATGCTGGCGGCAAGATGCGCAACACCCGAGTTGTTCGAGACCACGTAGTCAGCGTTACGGATTGCCGATACGAGTTGTGGCCAGGTCAACGTTCCACAGGTGTTCACGGCATCGCCTGCCCGGAAGCCCCGTACCAGGTCGTTGGCGCGATGCCGCTGCGCGCGGGTTCCCGTGATGAGTATTCGCGAGCCACGCTCTGCGATGGCGAGTTCCATGAACCGGCGATAATGCCACACGGGCCATTCGCGGATCCGTTCATTGGCGAAGGGCGAAACCACCACCGTCCGCCTTTGGTCCTCATTCACGTGAATACGTCTTCAGAGACGGGATTCTTCAGCCGGATCGCCACCAAATGGGCCAGCAAGGCCATACCTTCACGTTGGTGCACGCCGACCAGCGCGCCAGGCCGGGTCCAACGCATTCCCATGAAGCGGAACGGCCGGACTGGTGTGCTGTCGGGGTTGTGTAGGCGCAACTCGAACTCTCTGATTCTGTGGGGCAGGTTGATACTGAGGGTTGGATATGTTCCAAGGCGGGCGCGAAGGACTCCCGCAGTGATTAAGTCGCGTCCTGCATTGTGCACCATGTCGAAGCCGAGAACCACCTCGTCATTCAGCGGCTCGACCAAGATTTCGAGGTCAATAGTACCGACCGGCATATCCTCGTAGGGGCCCCATACCAGATCCACGCGGTGTTCCGCTTGAAACCCCGCCGAGAAGCAGAGTTCGCTCGCTAATCCACCGCCCAAGGCGTGATGGAACCGCGCGGCGGGGATAAGCCGCGTCTCGGCTCTGCCGTCGCGGGTCGGTGCCGGCAGGGTGAGTGGAATGTCCAGCCAGGGAAAATCGTTGTAGGACTCGAAACCCGCCTTGTGGCGGGCGCTGATCCGGTGCAGCAGGTCCCGCGTTTCGTCAAAAAAGCGTAGGTCCACGCCAAGGTCGAATTGCTGCCCTGCCAGCCTGGTCATCAACTCCGACGCCAATTGCTCGTGCGGCGGATGCACGATCGTAGAGGAGACATCCTCCGCAAAATAGTCGAACGGAATGACCTCATCAAACAGCCCGCAAGATTTTCCAGACCCCGCATTCCACGAACCGCAAACCAGGGTGATGTGGGCGGCTGGGAATGCCTCGCGCAGGATCCTGAACGCAAGGTCCGCCATGATGTAGTCGCCGCGATGATCCAGCTTTAGCACGACGATCCTCTCGATCCCAGATGGATCCGGAGCGATGAGGCGATAGGCAGGGGCAAAGGCGTCGGGGGGCAGGATGCGGGTCGATTCTACCCGCTCGACGACCGGCATCTCTTCGAGCGTGAGTTGGTCGCGCCAGACCGGCTTTTCGCATCGCTCGAGACACGCCACGACCTGGTATGCCCCCTGCGGCCGCTGCGTCAGCTCCGGATCGCACCCATAGTCGCGGTCGTGGTCGCCGAGGAAACGCAGCCGGAATTCGCTTGGATCAATGGCCTCTTCGATCTCGGCGATAAGATTCGCAGCCGTGTAAAAGCGGCGATGGCCTGTGACGAACCGTGACGGCGCCTGGATCTTGCGCTCGAACAGGAATTGGTGCGGGACGACCACGACCAGCATCCCACCCATGGCGAGCCGGGCGAAGCAGGCAGCCAGCACGCCGCGGTAATCGTCGACATACTCAAGCGCATCGCGCAGCACGATCCCGTCCTGCTCGTGGCTGATATTCTCCATGACCATCGTCAGCGACTCTGCAGAAGCAAGCGCGAATTCGATCGGCAGGGCATTCGGCAGCAGTGGCGACGATCCGCCATCCGCGCCTGCCGCGCGAAGGTCCACCACGCGCTTGCCATCCAGCACACGGCTTAAAACGTCGGTCCCGATCAGGAAACGCAGCAGCCCGCGCGTCTCATCCGAAGTTGCCTGTAGCCATGTCTGCTGGAGGGAGAGCAAGAAGTCGATTTGGGACCTAGTCGACGGCACGGAATACTCCGCGTGAATTGGGTTCGACGAACAAGTGTTACTCGCATACGGTGGAGCAGCGTTCTATAGCCGTTGTTGGACGGCTTATAGACTGAGGCTTTGTGGACGTCGACCCTCAGGACTGCCCGCGCCTCCGGACACGATGAATAGGGCAACAGTGGGGCAGCCGGGTCGACGAGATCCACCAGCCGCCTTTGCCGAAAGTGTACTATGAAGCGAGCGCCGCATGGCTTCGCCAACGTTCGTCTTCACATACGGCTATCCGCTGTCAGGGCGGTCATTTGACGGTTAAAAGCCGGATCCACTCCTAGCAAAATGCATTTTAGCCCGCTTTATCGAAACTCCGGATGGCGTCAGCCCTTTTCCAAGGTCATGCGGCTTGTGGAAGCTTACATCGTTACACCCGGCGTTGAACAGGCGTCCTGTTACCACCACCGTACACCAGGCTTGAGATCGATTAACATCTGCGAGAGCATAACTAAGGTATCTTATCGCAGTTGCTTTGGCTGACCCTTCAAGTGAGGCAACCAAATACAAATTGGATGTCACACGGTTCTGGGGATCGCGTGCAGCAACTCAATAGCCGCTACACTGCCAGGCAAAGGGTATGCTCGTAGTCACTGGTCCTGATGACACTATCACCACATTCGCGCCAATATTTGTTACGGCTTGTATACCTATTGACTGTGAAACGGCATAGTTCGGAAATCCTAAAGGTTGCAGAGCAAGTAGATAGAACAACTGTATTTTGGAATGGTGTCGTGAAAGTAACAAGAGTTGTTATGAAGCTATTTGCAGATCCAGTGGGCGACGAGCCGACGCCGGACTGAGCAAGTAATGTAGATGGCACAATACCGTGGGCATTCCCGCTTGCGTTATCATATAAAGCAGGATAGGGGCTACGAAGCATCAGAGTTCCGCTTCCGTTTAGACCCCAATCGCTGCCGGAAGTGCCATTTTTATACACCTGCAATGTCCCAAGTTACGAAATCAGTTCCGTCGAACCACACGCCGTTCCAAAGATTCCCATTTCCATCTTGCCCGTCGATTACGCCTCTGTAGATCTGATATCGCTGAACACGCATGTCCCGGGTGGGGCAACCAACTGCGTTGAACCGCCCGAGGCTGTAGCAAGCCAATTTTGGATAGCGATGGTGTCGTCCGTGGATCCGTCACATTTCGCCCCGTAGCTCGTTAAGTATGAAATTGCAGTTGGGAATTGCGCAAGCGCGCTCCCAGACGTTGCTAAAAGCGTAAGTCCCGCAATGTCAGGTACTTCAGCATGACAATCCTCAATGAAACGAGCAAGCGCCAAAGCAGCGTTAGGCTTTATCAGGGGATAGCTAAATTCGAGCGAACATCCAGGAGTTTCAATCCAAAAGTCATAAGAAGCGCGGGTAGAGACAACCCTTAAACGGCTGCAGCAAGTTCAGCCTGTTTGCCACTTACCCCGGCTTTAGCGATAACTTGATAATCAACCCAGTCTCCGTCGAACCGGCACCTAATCCAGGCGGGAGCCGTGCCCGCCTGCCTGTTGACGAAGCGGCCATTTTCCAGCTCAAAGCCCATATCGCGGTAGTAGCCATGGGAGGTAAAGTTACGTCCCGTGTCGACAATTTCGGCTACCACTTTTGCGGCGGCACGCAGCGCAACCAATGTCGCCACGTGCCCGAGCCCCAATTCCGAACCCAAACCGAAGACGCGGCATGACAGAACCACCTGCACGATTTCGCCCGGACGCACGACGGCAATGCCGGTTATACCATTATCCGCGGTACGGTCACGCAACGCGGAGAGTACGCATACCCCGCCATGGGCGAAAAACGCAGCGAACTCGGCCAGCGACCAGCGCCGCCCGGTAGTGTTGAACTGGTTGGTCTTGTTGACTAATTCCATCGTGCGGGGGAACAGCGGTGCATCGACACTTTGCACTAACAGGAAGGTCTGCTCGAGTTCGAGCGAGGCGAGCCAGTCCATGCGGCTCATTGTCCGCGCCTGCCGCTCACGCTCCACTCTGGCGCGCACCAGTTCGGTGCGCTGGCGCGACTCGGCCGAAATGAACGGAACTTGTGTCTCCGGCGCGCGCAGAATGATACGCCGCCAGTCGTAAGGACTGCCGGACAGGCAGCGCAGCGTTGGGAAATGGGAGCGCACCTCGTCGATCTCGCGCGGGTTGTCGTCGATAAACAGCGCGTTTTCGGGAAGCAGGTTCGTCTCGTTGAGGATCTCAGCAACGTTTTCCGATTTTGGTTGCCAATTGATCCGAACGGCCGCGAAATCCTCAAGGGTGATCCGATCACGCCAGATGTCACGCAGCCGGCCGACGGTCGCTACGTGGTCATTCTTGCTGCAGATCGCCAGCAGGCCGCCCCGCCGCTTGAAATACAGCAGTGCCTCGACAAAGGCGAGCGGCCACCCCTCGGTGCGGCGCCAAGTCTGGGCGTCCGCCTCAGCCGCAACACCACGCCACAACGTGTCGTCCAGATCGACGATGATCAGCTTCACCGTGTCAACCCGACGCAGGATCTTGAGGTTGTCCGCAACCATGTCGATCATGACGAGTGCCGCCACACGAACCTGCCGCTTGCCATCGAATACCGAGAGCACCGGCCGTGGCGGCTCGACGCGGCCTTCGTCGAGCAGCATATCGAGTTCCACCATGAACGAGGCGTGGGTGCCATGGTTCACGGCATCATCTTGGGCGTGCATCCGCCCGATCTGGCCAAGCATCAAATTCGTATCGATAAAATAACAATTTGAAAGATCCTGCAGCATGCCCGCGAGCGCTTCGTTGAGGCGCCGAACGAAAATCCGCATGTCCGAAGGGTCATTCGTCGCGCAGAGATTGCCGAGATAGTCGAAGCTGGGTTCATAGAACGCGGTGAAAAACAGCGGAATGCCCTTTAGCGAGGCGTGAAGTAACTCGACTCTGTCCCGAGTAATTTCAATGCAGCGATCGAGTGCAGCAGCCGCATCAGCCGCCTCGAGGCCGCGGGCGTGAAGCACGTCATAAGCCGCTCCGGTCGCCTCAATATAGAGGTGCCGTAGCGTTAGTGCGACGACAGCGGCGTCGTATTGCGAGACGTCGAGCACTGGCACCGTGTCGTGCTGCTCAGAACCGAGCAGCATATGGTCTGCCGAGTGGTCGAGGATGTTGGCGGCGTCAACGAGTGGCCCCAATTGGCAGGTGCCCAACAGCAGTAACCGCAGCCCGGTGAGCCTCGGACCGAGCGCGCGCGGCGTCATGATGTTGTTCAGAAGATTATCCAGGACTGCATCTTCGGATGTGGCAAGCGCATCAACCGCTGCCTGCGCCCGCTCCGCACGCTCTCGTTCCAGCGCCGCAAGCGCATCATCCGCCGCCTGCGCCCGCCCTGCGCTCTCACGTTCTAGTTCAACGACCTGTCGCTGCAGTCGATCACGCTCGGGCGTCAATTCCTGGCACACGGCAAACCAGTGATTCCGCTCCTCCTGCATCCGCTCGAACCCCTGGACCAAGCGGCGTATGGGAGGTATTCGCAGGCTGATTGCGTCCATTAACGTCATGATGTGAGGTTCCGTCGGCGGGAGTAGTGAGGGGCGAATGTGACTGGGTCACGTATCTAGCATAGCCGTCAATCTCAGGCGACTACGTGTAGCACTAGCAATCACCCTTACGTGTGATCGCAATCATCGGCAGATCGTAGCCACGATCACTGCATGTCCTAAGGGATCTTATTCAGAATCACGGCCACTGAGCGCATAGCCGGGTTAAAAGGTTGTTGATCTGGGCGAGATTGTGAGTTGTAACTTGCTTTGTGCCATGCAGAGAGCTTAAAAGGCTTCGCTATGACACAGCTTCACCGCAGCGTTTTGTGGCGGACGATGTCTCCCGAAATCATTGCCGAACTTAATATCACCGGGCTGCCGGCGGTATGCGGCATCAGCGCCGATGACTGGCTGGCGGCAATGGCCGCCAGGACTTGTCGCTGCCGGCTGGTGCACGATGACTGTCACATCGGCCGAGACATCACCTCCGCCAGAGAGACAGGAGACCACGCCGCAAATGTACTGTTCACGATGCTTTAACGCCATGATTCCGTGACTAACTGGCCGTGTCTGCGCCGTCCTACTCGGCTGCAACCGGGGCCGCTTCGGCGTTCATCTCCTCCTCCGGTAGCGTCGCACGTTCCGCGAACATCTGCGTTATGAGCTGGTCGAAATGGAAGTGAAGCGCGCACTTGATGGCGTAGACCCGGAGCAGCGCCAGTGATGGCCGCCGCCGGATCACCGTCCATAGCCTGCGGCGGTAGTCCCGGCGGAGCGCCTTGTCCGGGATGCCGCGCATGAGCTGGATGGATAGGAACAGCACCTCCAGCCCCGACCAAGCCCACGCTTTCAACCGCTGCCACGGGTGGCGCCGCAGGTAGCGTGTGCGCGCAGATGGCGCCAAGGGCGGGCTGTCCAAGTACAAGGCATCCAACCGGCCGAAATACGCGTCCGGCGCGTAAAGGCCGCGCATCAGATCAAGATACCCGTCGCATAGCGCGCGGCGGCTGATCCGCCGGGGTATGACGTTGGTGCTGATGGTGCCGAAATGGGCCATGTCCCCGCTATTGTCGAGCCGGCCCTCCGCCTGCAACCGGCTGAACAGCGGCGTGCGCGGAATGGCGACCAGCACGTTCACCATGGCGAGCGGGATGCGCGCAGCCTCCAGGAAGCGGCGTTGCAGGTTGAAGACGCCGGTATCGTCGGTATCGAAACCGACGATCATGCCGCACCAGACCTCGATCCCGGTCCGCTGGATGTGGTGCACCTTGTCCAGCAGCGTTCCATGCCGGTCGGTCAGGTTCTGGATTTTCTTGGTTTCCCGCAGGGCATTCTCATCCGGCGACTCGATGCCGACGAACACCTCGACGATGTTCGCATCGACCATGAGCTGCAACAGCTCGTCGTCCTCCGCCAGGTCGATCGAAGCCTCGGTGGCGAATTTCAGCGGAAACCCGCGCGCTTCTTGCCAGGTGATGATCTCGCGCAGGATCGCCTTGATGGCCTTCTTGTTGCCGATCAAATTGTCGTCGACGATGAACAAATTATCTTTGCCCGCGGCCAGGCAGCCCTCCAGTTCGGCAATCACCTGGGCCGCCGTTTTAACCCGGGGGCGGCGCCCGAAGACGACGATGATGTCGCAGAACTCGCAGGTAAACGGGCAACCGCGCGATATCTGGACGCTGCCGTAGATGTATTTGCTCATCGGCAGCAGGTCGAGCCGCGGCGGCGGCACCGTGGCCATATCCGTCTTCCCGGCCTGTTCGTAGCGCCTGGCGTGGCGGCCTTCCTGCCACTCCAGCAGGAATTGCGGCCAGGTTTCCTCTGCCTCGCCGATAAAGACCGCATCTGGGGTGTCGCCGAAATCCTCGGGGAAGACGGTGACCCAAGCACCGCCGATCACGGTGAAGACGCCCCTGGCCTTCAGTTCGGCCAATATCGCGTGCATGCGCGCCCGCTGGACGTTCATCCCGGTCAGCCCGACGATGTCGGCCCGGCAACACCGCTCGTAGTCGATCTCCTCGACATTCTCGTCGATGATCGTGATCGAATGCCCAGGTGGCGTCAGCGCTGCCAGCAAGGGTAGGTTGATGACGGGAAGCACGGATTTCGCCCCCAGAAAGGGCAAGGCGTAGTTCATACCCCAGTAGGATGGGCTGAACCGCGGGTTGATCAGGACGATATCGGCCATGGATTGCTGTAAACTCCGGTCGCCCCGCCGGGGGAACCGGGCCGTGGCCGGACAACCCAGCATAGACCACCATACTTCCGCAACTGAAGCCAGCGTGCTTGCGACGACCGCCACCGCCACCGCGCTTTGCCAAGCCTGCCGCGGATGCTATGTATGGGGGTGGGCTGGCTCGCTCTGCGAATGGGGTTGGATGGTATCGATGAACATGCGGCCGCGGACCGTCTTGTTGCAGGCTGGCCGCGCAGCGATGTACCCCCTCTGGGCGGCACAACTGCTCAGCGGCGCCAAGTCCTTTATAGACAACCCCTTGATCGGAAGCGCCAGCCTGAACCAGCGCGGGCTGCATGTCGGGCGTATGGCGCTGGCCCACCGCATGGCCGCCGCCCGCCGCCGCCGTCTGGCGCATTTGATGAGCCCGGCCGACCAAGCCGATTTCGACCGCGATGGCTTCCTGCTGAAGCCGAACTTCCTGGCGGATGAACATTTTGCGGCCTTGCTCGATCAGGTTCAGCAGTATCGCGGCACCGCGCGGGAGACCGTGCAGGGCAACGCGGTCACGCGCCGCATCGCACTCGACCCGGCGAGCCTGGCGCACATGCCCGCCGTCAAGCAGCTCCTGGCGCTGCCGCAATGGCGGGGGCCGATCCGCTATGCCGGCAGCTTCCACGCCGAGCCCATCAACTACATCCAGACCATCCTGACCCACGCCAAGGATGGCCCCGACGATCCGCAATGCGTCCTACATTCCGACACCTTCCACCCGACGGTAAAGGCCTGGTTGTTCTTGACAGACGTCGCCGCCGATGAGGGTCCGTTCACCTACGTCCCCGGGTCCCACCGGCTGACCCCGCAGCGCCGGGCCTGGGAGCATGCGATGAGCCTGAAGATGGCACACGAGAGTGAGCGGCTGACCCGGCGCGGCTCGTTCCGCACGCGGCCTGACGAGCTTGCGGGGCTTGGCCTGCCGCAGGCCCGGGCGTTCCCCGTGCGCGCGAACACTTTGGTGGTGGCCGACACCCACGGCTTCCACGCCCGCGGTCGCAGCGCCGGGCCGACCCGAAGGGTGGAGATTTGGGCCTATGGCCGGCGCAACCCATTCCTGCCTTGGGCCGGGCTCGACATCTGGTCCGTCCCTGCCCTCGGGCAGCGCCGTCCTGCCGCTTTCTGGCAAATCGGTGATTGGATCGAGCAGGTAAGCGGCAGGCGGAATACGTGGCAGGCACGCCCGGATACATCTGCTTTTGACGAGGCATGATGCCTGCGTGGTTGCAGCAGCCATGAGGGGCCTGGTATTTGACCCGACCCAAACAACGGTGGGCATGATTTATGGCTGATGCCTCTGCAGCACCCGTTCCGCCGAGCCGGCGCCCCATTGCCTGGGGGCGGGTGCTTCGCTTCCCCCTCGACTGCCTTTCGGTATTCACGGCAGCGAAGTCGCACCACAACAATCCGGTCATCGGCAGCGCCGCGCTGAACCGGCGCGGGCTGCATCTTGCGCGGCGGCATCTTGCGGCCAAACTCGGCGCCCGGCGCCGGCGTGGCCTGGAAGGGTTGCTATCCGCAGAGGACCGGGCCGCCTTCGAGCGGGATGGCTTCGTCGTCAAACCGGACTTCCTGGACCCGGCCACCTTCCAAGCGTTCCGCGACGAAGTGATGGGCTTGCAGGCGGACGCACGCGAGGCGCTGATCGGCGACACGCTGACCCGCCTGATCCCGCTGGATGGCCCCACGTTGCGCCGGGTGCCGGTGGTCCGCTCCGTACTGGAAGGCGCGCCCTACCAGGGGCTCCACGCCTATATCGGCTCGTTTCGCCGCCGCCCGCACCTCTACGTTCAGACCGTGTTCAGCCAGCACGCGCCCGAGGCGGAGCCCGACGTCCAGTCGTTTTTCCACTCCGACACCTTCCACCCCACGGTAAAATCCTGGTTCTTCCTGCAGGATGTGGAGGATGATGCCGCCCCCTTCGCCTATGTCCCAGGCTCCCACCGCGCCAATAAGCGTCGCTTGGCGTGGGAGCGGCGGGTGTCGATCAACGCCCACAACGCCAACGACCGGCTGACCGCCGAAGGATCGTTCCGCATTTCGGAACGGGAGATCCAGCAACTTGGCTACGGTCCGCCGCGACGGATGCCGGTGGCCGCCAACACGTTGGTGGTGGCGGATACCTCAGGCATCCACCGCCGCAGTACAACCGATCTCCAGAGCGCCCGTGTGTCGATCTGGGCTTATAGCCGTAGCAACCCATTCCTGCCCTGGGCCGGTGGCGATATTACCGCCCTGCCGGTCATCAAGGAATATGCGTTGCGGCTGTACTGGAGCGTGACGGACCGGATGAAAGACGCCCGCAAGGTCCGCCGTGACTGGCGCTGGGTGGGTCAACGCACGCCGCTGACACCGCCCTGAACCCGGCAAGAAGGTCTCTGCGAGCGGAGGCGCGATTTGGTGTGGCGTGAGTAGGCTCCTTCAGGGTTGTGTTTGTTGCCCCCATCAACCCTCGAGCACTTCGTGGACTATCGGTAGCAAACATCGAGCGGCCGGCGGTTGCAAGTTGACCTCCAGGAGCTAAGATCAAGCGGATGGAGCATGACCAAATCGTCGCCCGCATCGTGGATGAGGTCCATCCATACACCATGGTGCATCCCGACAGCTTGAGGCTGACAATCGAGGTTGCCCTCGACGCTGTAAACTGTGACCGAGTGGGGGTGCTCGTTGAATGCGGAACCTGGATGGGCGGGGCGAGTTTCGCTATGCTACTTGCTCAGCGATACACGTTTGGTCGTATCATCAAGCCCGTCTGGATGTTCGACAGCTTCCAGGGACTTCCGTTGGCTGAGGAGCGAGATGGGCCAGCTGCGGCTGCTTGGCAACAGGATACGGCAAGCTCCTCTTACTATGATAACTGCACGGCCCCGGTTGAGCGAGTAAGGGCAATATCCGAAGCCTTTGGCTTTTCAGAGGATGAAGCAGTCATCGTTCCTGGATGGTTCGATGCAACATTGGCGGCAAATAAGGCTCAGCTCGAGAAGGTGAGGATTGCTGCACTGCGGATTGATTGCGATTGGTATGCTCCAGTATTTCAGGTCCTCACAGAACTGGCCCCGTTCGTGGTGAACGAAGGCAGGATCGTCCTGGACGATTACTATGCATGGGATGGTTGCGCACGTGCGGTTCACGACTATTTGTCGCAGCACGATCTCGCCTGGCGATTGCGCGCGATTGGCCGCGGCGATGACGTAGGCGCCTGGATGATCAAGCGCTCATATCGGTCAACCCACCAGAGTTCATAGTCCATGGGGACCGTAGCACAGCTTCTCCTGTTCTACGGTCATGGCGAGGAAATCTTTGCGCCATTTCTCAAACCGGTCGATGCCGAAATCAATGGCGTGACAGTTAGTCCACTCTGTAAAATCATGAAGTCAAGAAAGAGCGACAAAGGACTAGGCTGGCACAACTACACCTATCTCTACCACAAACTTGCGCTACAATTTTTACCTGACCCTAAAAATGTATTTGAGCTAGGTGTTGGAACAAATTATCCCGATATTCCAGCAAATATGGGTCTTGATGGCGTTCCAGGAGCATCTTTGAGGGGATGGCGCGACTACTTTCCAAACGCTGCGATTTGCGGTGCAGATATTGACCGGAGGATCTTATTCCAAGAGCCCGGTATTCAGACCCTTTATGTCGATCAGACCGACCCGGCGAGTATTGCGAGCTTGTGGGCTCATTTACCTCTAGAATTCGATCTGATGGTTGATGACGGCTTGCATGAACTAGAGGCAAATAGGACTTTCCTGTATGAGTCTAAACACAAACTGAAGGACAATGGACTTTACATTATCGAAGATATCGTGATGTCTTCAGGAAACATTTACGCCTTTGACCAAATGCTAAACTACGCGCATATGAGCGGATTCCTTTATCGTGTGCCCTACGCTAGAAACCAGAACGACAATGCCGTCGCCGTGCTTTGCGGGCCCCGGTGGCGTGCTGCAACTGAGCCTGTCCTCGGCGGTTGATTAGGCATACATATTGCCTAGTTTCAACTGTCTCGTTTCGGAGAGACTTGGCCGCAAGCGTTTTAGGCGGCGCGGTTGTCAATTCGTAGCAGACCGTGGCTGGAGCTTACTTCGCCAGGTAGAGCCATGCCGGGCTATCGATTACATCATGATCTTGGCCAAATCTATCTCGTCAGGTTAGGGTTATTCTCGGCCATGTCGAGTCGGCACATCGCGATAAACTAGGAATAGGCAAAGATATGATAGACTTACTGGAAGAAATTAGCAAGATAAGCGAGCGCCTTGATCAGATAGATAAACGAGTCAATCGACCTTATTACAGTTTGAACAATGGCTGGGGGCTGACGAGTTTGGATTCAGGACAGCCATTCTTTGTCAATACGGAAGATAGGAATATTACTCCATGGATTATTTTGGCTGGTAAATGGGAAACTAACGTTGAGAGAGTGCTAATGGATTATTGTAGGCCCGGCATGACCGTACTTGATATAGGTGCTCATTTTGGATACTATACAGTAAAACTTGGAACAAGAATTGGTCCTACCGGTGTTATGATGAGTTTTGAGCCAAACCCGGAGGTGAATGCAGTTTGCGCTGAGAATATCAAAATAAATGGACTTAGCAGCTTTGTCCATCTCAACAAAATTGCCCTTGGGGATGCGCCAGCCTATGCAACGTTAACCCGGTCACACAGCAATATGGCATCTGCCAATCTCCTGGGAGAGCAAGCTGCTGACTATAGTGTTACAGTAGAAGTTCATCGGTTGGACGATGTCGTACCCCCTGCTTTGTTAATTGACCTGATCAAGCTGGACGCGGAGGGGTATGAAAAGCGTATCCTCGATGGGGGTCGCGCGACATTAGCCCGAAAGCAAGAATGTGCCATAATGATCGAACTCGGGCTTGAGCGCTGGGAGAAAAGTTGTGAGTTGGCGGAGCTTGTGCCGTCATGTGGTGGTGGCAAAGAAGTTTATGCTGTCCACGATGATGGCTCTTTGGAGCATTTTGTTGCCGAGAACCTGCGGCCCTTCCTGTTAACTCGACCATATCACGAAAACTATTTTCTTGTTGCACCAAAGCCTCAGGTCGAGCAATTTGTTGGGCATCTGATTCGTCAGAAGTCCTAATCTGAGGCATGACCAGAAACAGCATTGGCCTCAAGGATATTAGCGCTGATCGTTACAAGACGAGGCATTCGGAATTGGACGCAAGGCCGCAAGTGTGATCTCTTCCAGTTACGCTTACTGCGGAGGGTTGGATGACTCTTAAGCTGACCTACGCCGGGTTCAATTACGTCGCCGACGTCGATGGATCCTACGATGTCTCGTCACTTTCGGCCATGGTGTCTCAGACCGCCTCCAACTCCGTCGCACTCACGGCTGATTATGGAATCGACGCTGCCACCAACAGCGTTTATGCCGATTACAGCAGCGGCGGGTCGACGGGAAGCACTGAGTCGATCGCGGACATCACGGCGCAAGCGCAGGCTGCGGAAGCCGCCGGCCTTACGGTAACCATCCGGCCGCTGGTAGACTTCCTACCGGACGCCTCGGCCGCTACGCTTACAGGAAACGGCAACACCTACGCTGACGGCGATTGGCGGGCCTATTACAACCCTGGGACGGTCGCGAACGGCATTACCTTTCTAAAGAGTTATGAGCAGACCGTCCTACTGCCACTTGCCGCGGTCGCGCAGAAGGTCGGCGCGCAAGTCTTTGACCTTGGCACCGAAATCGACCAGCTCACCGGGCCGGCCTATCAGGCGGAGTGGGACCAGATCATCAGCGACGTACGCGCAGTCTACAGCGGCAAGCTCACGTATTCGGCAATCGGCAACGATGACGACAGCACTTGGCAATATGGGAATTACTCCGACCCCAACATCGTCAACCCGCCGGCGGCCGGAACCGGGAACATCGCCACACAAGTCAGCTTCTGGAACAAGGTAGACTACGTCGGCATCGATGAATACTCGGCGCTGAGCAACGCAGACGACGCTTCACTGAACGGCACTGACCCGACGCTCCAGCAACTGGTCAATGCGTGGGAGCAGCCGTTCACCGATGACGGCCAGGGCACGCCCACGGACGGGACGGCAGACCAGACGAACGGCGAATCGCTGATCCAGTATTACGAAAGCATCGCAACGGCAACCGGCAAGCCGCTGCTGTTTACCGAGCTTGGCTATAACAGCGCACCCGACGCCGCGTCGCAGCCCTTTTTCACCAGCAGCGGCTCGTATGACCCAGCCCTGCAGGCGGAACTTTACAAGGCGTTCCTCCAGGCATGGAGCGCGGATGGCAACACCTCCCTGCAGGGTGTCTACCTTTGGAATTGGGAACCCAACCCCGCAACCGTCGGTGCCGGAACAGACCCCTCTTGGACGCCGCAGGGCAATACCGCCGCTCTCCAGGTGCTACAGGCTGGCTTCAGCGCAGCCGAGCCCGCGGCCGCGGGCACCACCAACCCGGATGCATATAGCTGGATCGCTGCCGGCAGCGGCGCCTGGGGCGTCGCGTCAAACTGGGCTGATGTCACCACCGGCACCAACCCGGCGGCGATTGCGCCCGGGCTCAACGATTTCGTGGCGATCGCCGGCGGGTCGAGTTCGGCCGACACGATTAGCGGCAACGGCAACGCTGCCACCCTGACCACGACGGAGCAGGTCACATTCAGCGGCACCTTTGTCACCAACGTTCTCACGGTGGGCACAGCGGCCGCAGACACGACCACGACAGATGCCGCACAGCTACAAGCAGGTTCAGCTACGATCGTGGACGGCACCCTCGCCGCGATCGCTGGTGGTGCTATCAGTGTTACCGGCGCCCTGACGCTTGGCGGAGCAGCGGCGACGAACGCGTCGGACTATCAAACACTGACGGCGACCGGCGGTGGCACGGTACTTGTTGCTGGCCTCACCCTTGGCAAAACAGTCGGTTTCTATACGAACAGCTATGTTTATGCCGATGCCAACTCGGCAATCGAAGTCGGCACGGCCGGCGGTGCTTCAGACGGAGCGGTCACAGTCGATGCCGGCCATACGCTGGGCGGCGCCGGCACCATCGGCACGAATGTCTATGATTTCGGCACCCTATCGGCACAGGGCGGCACGCTCTATGTGGAAGGGCTGCTCAACGGCGTCGGCACGGCTCAGATTGGGACCGGGTCCACACTCGACGCGCAGGCGGCCACCGGCAGCATCAGCTTCGCCGGTGCAGACGGTACGCTCGTGCTTCACCCGGGGTCAGCGGCCAATCAGGGCGAAGCGCTCCAGCCGGAGCTTGCCGGGTTCGCAGCGGGCGACACGATTGACCTGGCAGGGGCAACAGTGACGTCGATCTCTTATGTCTCGACGGGTGCCAACACAGGCGATCTGGATATCTTCGACGGGCAGACCAGCCTCGGCACCATTTATCTCACGGGTGCCTATACGACGACGCATTTCAGCTTAACGCCGGACGCGGCAGGAACAGGCTTCGATATCGGGATTTCCAAGGCCGCGGACGACTTCAACGGCGACGGCAAGTCCGACCTGCTGCTGCAGAATGACAACGGTTCTGTCGTGATCGCCACCCAGGCGAACCTGGCTGTGACGGGTGCAGTTGCTGTGGGGGATCCAGGGCCAACCTGGCACGTCGTTGGCAGTGCTGATTTTAACGGCGACGGTCAAGCCGATATCCTGTTGCAGAATAACAGTGGTGCCGTCGTCGATTACCTGATGAACGGCACATCCGTGGCTGCAGTGAATGCGCTCGGCAGTCCTGGCACATCGTGGCACGTGCGCGGGAGCGGCGACTTCAGTAGTAACGGTCAAGCCGACATTCTGCTGCAGAATGACAATGGCAGCATGGTTGTCTGGAATACCAATGGCACGGCCGTGATCGGGGCCACCGCGATTGGGTCCACGCCGGCGGGTTGGACCGTCGAAGGCGTTGGCGACTTCAATGGGGATGGCCACCCTGATGTTCTGGTGCAGAACACCAATGGCAGCCTGGTCGACTACCTGATGAACGGTACCACGATTACCGCCGCCAACGCGCTTGGGAATCCAGGCGCTGGTTGGGCGGTTGTGGGGACCGGGGATTACAACGGGGACGGCAGAGCCGACATCGTCCTGCACAATGACAATGGCTCGAACGTGTTGTGGGAAACCAACGGCACGGCGATCACCAACTCACTCGCCCTCGACACCACCAGTCCGGCTTGGACGGGCACGGTCGCCGGGGTCGATCTGAATGGGGACGGCACGCCCGATCTGATCGTGCAGAACAAGGACAGCACCTTGGTCGGCTACACGACCAACGGGTCCGGGGTCGTGGCGGGTGCCGCGCAACTCGCGGTGCCAGGTGTGGGGTGGCATGCGATCGGCAACACCCCGATGCAGTTCATCGATGGAACCCAGGCAGTTTCTGGTGTGACGGCGACACCGGGGGCGGATCAGTTCGACTTCACAAGTTCCATGCCGGGTTCGCACGCCATCACCGGGTTCGACCCGGCGCAGGACAGTGTTGCGCTGAGTAGCGCATTGTTTGCCAACTACGCCGCCATGCAAGCTCATGAGGCTCCCTACATAGGTGGAACACTCATCGCCCTGAGTTCAACTGCCAACGTGGTCATTCAGGGTGTCACACCAAGCCAACTCGACAGCAGCAATTTCGCGTTCAGGTAAGAGCGAGTCTCAAACGACGCCGAAATAACGCGGCAGATTGCAGCTTCTCCGCGATACTTGGCTGATCGACGCGTCATGCAGCGTGAGAAACCGGTAAAAGGGGGATAGCAAAGCCAGGACGGCCGTAATTGGCCGCCGCTATCAACCGCCCTACTCGTCGCCCTGGGCAGATCGAGCGCTGCCCAAGTCGCGTCGATCGCCCTCTACACCGGCCGAATAGAGAGGATTAGTTGCAGAGCGGCACTTTTCGGAAAACCGGAACGTTTTGGTGGTTATTTCACGCTCTTCCAAGACTAAAAAGCTTCTCCAAAGATGTGCCTTGTGCGGCTTCGGGTGCGAGCGACTTCTTCTTCTCGGCCGGATACCGCAAGCGCCTCCAGATACCGATACCACGCCCTTTTATACAGCGGCGCATAATTTACCGCCGCTGACAATGTATCGGCCGCAGCCGCCACATCTCCCATCTGGAAAAGAAATTCTCCTTTAAGGAATAGATACATGGCGTTCCGAGGTTGAAAGGCTAGCGCGGCATCAATTGCTGAATGTGCATCCTGTAATCTGCCGAGAGAATAGGCCGAATCAGCCTGTAAATAGTACAGGAACCTATTTCGTTTGGAGGCTGGGATGTCACTAATAAGATCGTAGCATGTCTTGTAGTCGTGGGCGGAGTGTAACGCCCAAGCCAGATTATGGGCTCTATGCGTACTCCCTTCTTTCACCATAGCTACGGCCGCGAGAGTAATGGCCTCCTGCGGTTTGCCCGAAATAATGGCGTTGGAAGCCGCAAGTTGGAGCCGCCCTGAGGCCGGGTTGCTGGCCACTTCGAGGAATTCTTGTTCAAACGTGCGGGCTGACCAGTCGCTTAATGGATCTTCTTCGCTAAAAAGCGCTCGTTCGGCAACTTGGAGAATGACGACGTCTGGGCAAAACTCATCGATCAGGCCGTCGAGCATCACGGGCGCAGGCCCGACCAAAATCGTCTCTGCAAACGTCCGTTCTAGGAACGGACTTAGCGCGTTCGCAAAAGAATCTCGAAATACGAGCGCTCTCCCGAATCCCCTGGGGCATTTAGCATGGCGTATGTTCCGTTCCCGGACGTCAAAAACGTTTATCCCCGGATCAACTGAATAGGTTGGTATCTCGATTGATTGTTGGCTACCCTTTCTTTCTGGCACGGCATGAACGCCCAGGTCACCGTAGCCTTGCCGGTAATGGAATTTGATGGCGTCCCATGCGACAGTAGCGGGCGCGAATGGCGCTCCGAGTGCGTCCATAATCATCCTGTAGCAAAGATATGCCCCCCAAGATGACCAATGCGAATCGTGGCGTTCGTATAAGTCGACAGGCGTTTTCGACAGCCGAAACCGTTGCGAAGGACAAACAACTTGCACCCCCTGGTGCCTCAGTTCAGAGGCAAGTATTTCGCATGCAGTTGGTACTTCAATCGATATATTTTCGGGAAGACACTCCGAATAGATGCCCGACGCTTCAGGTGCAAAAACGACGATGAAGGGGATGTTTCTTTCGACAACACGCCGATGCCGGCCCACATAAGTGGCAACGTGCTTTGGCAACAAGTTGGCTCGCCAATACGTCAAGTCTTGTGCGTTCTCAATTAGGGCGGAGCTGCCTGATCTACCCAGGAAAAGCCAATCGTCTTTTCCCTCAACGACAGTTATATTGGTTCCAGCAATCATAATGAACCGGCCACTTTGATTTAGCTCCGGTCCGGAGGTAAAAGTTTAAAGATCCGGTCAGCTAGATCGCCGACGGACTTGGCTTCTGCCGCGACGGTCTCCGGGAAGTCGATGCCGATAGCCCTTTGTAGGCGGACCATTAAAATGGTGTGACGGAGAGAGTCCCACCCATCCACGTCCTCCGCGACCGTATTAGACGTTATGGTATCGGGGTTGCAGCTAAAGGTGTCAGACACTACCCCACGAACTATGCTGAACACTTGATCTTTTGTCATTCAGAAGGTCTCATGTCTTTGCTCGCTTTCAACTTAAGAAGATTGTCGACACGGCTGATCTTGCCGCTTGTGGTTTTTATGAGCCAGCCAGGTGCAACAAAGGTCACCTGCCTGGGAACGAGTTCCATACGGTCGAACACTGCTCGCTTCACCTCACGCTTCAAGGCATTCCACTCGCGCTCGCCAGTTGCCGCAAGCTTTGTTTCTGCGAGGATGATAACTTCTTCTGAAGCCGTTTCTTCGTCTTGTATGCCGATCGCAACGACTCGCCCGGGAATAATGTCGGGGATTTCCGACACGATCTCTTCTATATCATGAGAATAGTAATTCCGCCCGTGTACAATAACAATGTCCTTCTGACGGCCGCAGATATAGAGCTCTCTGTCAAACAAAAAGCCTATATCGCCTGTCCTATACCAGCCTTCGATAAATGCGTTGACCGTGTCGATGGTATTATTGAAATAAGACTCAAATACGAAGCTACCGCGGACGAGAATTTCGCCAATGCCGGTTGTATGGCTGTCCGTATCTATCATCCCACCAGGCCGTAAAATCGCCAAACTAACGCCTTGGATCGGAAAGCCATTTGATACCAGTTCCGTCGTTTCTGTATTGGAAGACGGCGCGACCGCCTTCGGTAGCCCCGCTGCAATCGAGGCCTTATCGAAAGCCACTATCCTGTTCGCTACATCCAGAGGATGTTGGGTCACAGCAAACACAGACTCAGCCATTGCATAGCAAGTCTGAAGCTTTTCAAAGCCAGCTTGGCACTCAGCGAAGCGTTCCGCAAAGGACCTTACCGTCGCGGGCTTCGACGGTTCAGAACAGCTTATAAATGCAACCATACTCGTGAGATCAAACTTATCGGCAGGGCCTGCGGCGTTCTCGATGTGCTTGAAAGCGAAATTTGGAAGCCATGTGTGGGTACATCTGAACGTTTCGATAACCCTCAGCAGAAGGGTTGGATCTTTGACCCACTCAAAGGCGTCGAGCGACACGACCGATGCCCCAATCGTGAGTGGTATTAGGAAAGACGTCAAAAGACCCATGTCGTGATAAAGGGGCAACCAGCTTGCCACAGTGGAGTGACTTGTTAGCCGAATGCAGTTGGCATAGGCTTCACTCTGGCGGGCAATTTGCCTATAAGTTAATGCCACACCTTTCTTGAGTCCAGTTGTTCCTGAAGAGTGCTGTAACAAAGCGACATCATTTTCCGCGAATGTGACATGCGACAGGTCGAAACTGGCCTGATGAACGTAGTTATCGAGGTTCGTGATTGTCGTTCCCGCCGGAACGATGCTGCTGAGGCTTTCCACCATTTCAGTATACGTGATAATGGTTACGGGATCCGTCCGATCCACAAGGGCTTTATGGCTTTTGAAATAGGCTGACCTGTCCTGCTTGGGGGTGGGGAAAGGCAGATATGATGGTATTAGTCCACGCATCATGCATGCAATAAACACAGCATGAAGTAAGGGGGTATGTTTCAAAATTATAAACGCGACACCATGCTTCCCCTCCGTCGCGCTGTCAAGATGGGCCGCAAGAGAAGAGCAGAGCGCAAGAAAATCCCCATAACTTA
The DNA here is from genome assembly GCA_965199005.1 of Acetobacteraceae bacterium. Classification (GTDB taxonomy): domain Bacteria; phylum Pseudomonadota; class Alphaproteobacteria; order Acetobacterales; family Acetobacteraceae; genus LMUY01. The sequence continues at coordinate 644,803 of CBDAQK010000001.1, forward strand.
TGATTTTGAACGCGCCGGCTTCCCAAAAAATCAGGAATGGTCGGTCGGGAGTGGCTCGAGCATGTGTAATCAAGCTCTTCAGCAATGTCATATGACAACCTTATACTTTTGACACACACTGCGACGGTATCATCACTCACTGCCGAGTTCGAGGCCATCGTTGATTTTAAAGACCGGAAGAGGCTGCACCAGGGGTTCCAAAATGCTAGGGTCGGAAAGCGTACGCATTACGTCACATTGCATCAGCGCACCTTTGAGGCCCCTGTCTTGAGGATTTGCGTTTGATGGGACGAGCCCAGTAGGATGCCGTTAACGACAACATCACGATGTGGCCGTCGACTTGCTATTGAGATGGGTCGGAAGGGGCCTTAAAGTGTGTAACTCGTTCTGCCCGCACGGCTTCAGCCATCAGGAAGCCGGTATCGGAAAGCGTCCCAAACATACCTCGCACCTTACTCTTGAGTAGCATCGCCCATTCCATTGGCGAATGGCTCTTGAAGTCAAGATGTTGACCGCCAACCGCCACTTTTCGGATCGAGCCGTTGAGGCGTTCTTCTCCATCGGCCCGGTGCGAAGCGGAGTTCAGTTGCCGTAAGCTAGAAGAACCTGAACGACCGCCCCGCCGCAAACAGGCCAATTGCACGCTCCAAATCGGGGTGCTAACCCAGGGAATGACATCGCGTGCAATGCCGGCAGTGCTGAGGACCACCGCCGCCGAGCGTGGCTACCCTCTTTTCCGGCAACGCTGTCCCTTCACCAGATGACCATTCTCAAGCAAGCTTTTAGCTCCTATGGTGGGCTGCTTAAGTTCGTGAGCGATCAACGCGGGGGTTCGAGTGCAATGCAAGGTAGAACTTCGATATGCCGTTAACAAGACCTTTGAAGGCCGTGATCTTAGCTGGCGGCCTCGGAAGTCGTCTTGCAGAAGAGACATCCGCCCGCCCCAAACCTATGGTTGAAATCGGTGGGCTCCCGATACTCTGGCACATCATGAAGATCTACAGCACCCATGGTATCAACGATTTCATTATTTGCCTCGGCTACAAGGGCTATATCATAAAAGAGTATTTTTCTAACTATTTCCTGCATACGTCAGACGTAACGTTAGATTTACGCAACAACACTATGCAAGCGCACCACGTGAACTCCGAGCCGTGGCGAGTGACTCTCATCGATACCGGTGCCACATCGATGACTGGTGGTCGGCTGAAGCGTGCGATCCCTTACATTGGAAGTGATGATTTGTTCTGCATGACCTATGGCGATGGTGTAGGGGATATTGATCTTACTTCGCTGGTTGATTTTCATATTCGCTCGGGCCGCCTTGCGACTGTCACCGCTACCCAGCCTCCCGGCCGTTTTGGTGTTTTACGCACGGAGGGCGATCTCGTAACGGGATTTCAAGAAAAGCCGGTCGGCGAAGGCGGTTGGATCAACGGTGGTTTTTTCGTTCTTTCGCCCAAGGTCGCGGAACACATAGCTAACAACGACACGATCTGGGAGCGCGAACCTATGGAGCGGCTAGCGGCGGAGGGGCAGCTAGGCTTGTTCCGCCATCACGGCTTCTGGCAGCCAATGGACACCCTTCGCGATAAGACGCACCTCGAGCAACTGTGGTCCGACAACGAGGCGCCCTGGCGCATTTGGAAAGACTGATTGTGACCGAACTTTTTGCAGGCGTGTATCGGCGGCGCCGGGTTCTGATTACGGGCCACACCGGCTTCAAGGGGAGTTGGTTGTCGTGCTGGTTGCTGGATTTGGGGGCCGAGGTCTGCGGTTTTTCTAAAGACATTCCGACGCAGCCTTCGTTGTTTGAAAAGGCGGCGCTTTCCAACCGGATGGAGCACCGCACCGGCGACATCCGTGATCTCTCAGCGCTCAATGCGGCAATACAATCCTTCCGGCCAGACTTTGTGTTCCACATGGCCGCGCAACCTATCGTCTCGAAATCTTACAGCAATCCGATCGAGACAATTACGAGTAATGTTCTCGGTACAGTCAACGTATTGGAGGCACTGCGGTCCGTCGATTGGCCATGCGTCGCAGTGATCATTACCAGCGACAAGTGCTACGACAATGTCGAGTGGGTATGGGGATATCGTGAGGCTGACGCACTTGGCGGTAAAGACGTCTATAGCGGGTCAAAGGCGGCTGCGGAAATCTTGTTCCGCTCATACTGGCAGTCATTCTTCAAAGCCAAAGGATCACCGCTGAAGCTTGTGACTGTACGGGCAGGCAACGTGATTGGAGGAGGAGATTGGGCGGCAGATCGGATAGTCGCAGATTGTGTCCGTGCGTGGGGTAAGGGAAAGCGCGTCCCCATCCGCAGCCCGTCTTCGACACGACCGTGGCAGCATGTTTTGGAACCGCTGAGTGGTTATCTCAGTGTGGGTGCGTCTCTTCAGCGCGGCGGGAATTACGACGGAGAATCGTATAATTTTGGTCCTCGAAGTGAACAGAACCGTACTGTCGTGGAGATGTTGGCTGATGTCGGATCCGCTTGGGGCTTGGAACGCCCAGAAGATGCCTTTGAAATCATTGACAATGTCCCGTTTCATGAAGCTGGGCTTCTACGATTGAACTGCGATAAGGCCCTGCTCGAACTGAAGTGGGAGGCTACACTCACCTACGCCGAATGCGTGAAAATGACCGGACTCTGGTATAAGCGTGTGATCCGCGAGGAGCAACCAGCGCTAGAATGCACCCTCGGACAGATCAAGGAATACGAAGCTCTGGCAATCGAGCGTAAGCGCGTTTGGACGGAGGAAGCAATCGCATGAACACGATTGCGGTCACGCCGCTTCGCCGGATATCGACACCCAAGGGTGACGTTCTACACGGACTGAAGGATAGCGATCCGGGATTTGCCGGCTTCGGTGAGGTATACTTATCCATCGTTCTCAAGGACAGCATCAAGGGTTGGAAACGTCATAGGCGGATGACACTAAACCTCATCTGTGTGCAAGGTGCCGTGAGAATCGTCGGATATGCCGAGCTTGGAACGCCTTGCTTACTCGACGAAATAGTCTCGCCAGACCAGGCGGCGCGTTACAGCCGCGTCACCGTTCCTCCTGGGTTTTGGATCGGTTTCCAGGGCATCAGTTCCGGCATTAATACGCTTATGAATGTGGCAAGTATGCCGCACGATCCGACTGAGGCGGACGTGCTTCCGCTCGACGCTTTTCAGTGGCCGGGAGCATCAACGTGAGCACGCATGACCGCCGGGTGGCGCTGATCGGGGCCAAGGGTCTTCTCGGTTCGGGCTTTGCTCATCATCTTGGAATTCCCGAAGAGTTTTGCATCGGGCGCGCCAATGTCAATATTTTGCAGCCCAATGCGCTACAGCTCCGGCTTGACGAAATCCGCCCGGACGTCGTGATCAATTGTGCGGCTGATACTGACGTGGAAGGTGCAGAGCGCGACGTCGACAAGGCCTATAGCGCCAACGCCATGCTTCCAGGCCTGATAGCGCGCCTGTGCAAAGACCGTAACGTTTGCCTGGTGCATTTTTCGTCGACGGGATGCTACGGCTCTTACAAGACAGAGCCTTACAACGAGTTCGACGATTTGCGGCCGACCACGATACATCACCGGTCTAAAGCAGCCGGGGAAGTTGCAATCCGTGAAACGGGAGCAAAGGCACTGATCGTCCGGCTTGGCTGGCTGTATGGGAGCGGGCTTGGACAGAAGAAGAATTTCGTATGGGCACGGATGGTGGAGGCCCGCGGAAAGGACGAAATCGTGTCAGACCCGTACCAATGGGGTGTGCCCACGCGAGTCGACGATGTTGTAAAACAAATCCTTGTTATGATTGAGGCTGATCTTGTGGGCACATTTAACGTCGTGGCGTCGGGTCATACGTCACGGTTCGACTATGTACGGGCGATTATATCCGCGGCACAGCTTCCGACCCGCCTCCTCCCGCGACGATTTGCTCGCTTAGCTCCAGTCTCGCCAAACGAAACGGCCATAAATTACAAGCTTGACCTTCTCGGCCTCAACCGCATGCCGAAGTGGGATGAGGCGCTTAGTTCGTTTGTAACGGAACTTCTCTCGACTCACCGATAAAATGCGGATGGATAGTTGGCAGCGGAAAGTTACGCCTGGCCGAATGCTATTCAGTTGCTCAATCTAAGGAACAAGGTCAGAATGCCTTCCGAGTTTATGCGCGACACGCCATCGTCAGAGAAAATCGGCGCGAATGAGGGCCTCCCCGATGCCACGCTGACTTCCTCGCCACCAGCGATTCCGGTAGATTTTGAGAAGACCTTAAATCACATCATAAAACCTCTCTTTGAGGCCGTCGTAAATATTGAGAAGCGGCTGGCAACGATGCAGGAATATATCGATAAAACACTCCATATTGCAAGCATCCATTATGACCTCTACGGTGAACGCAGCGCCCGGCCCTACTTTCCACTGGACGACAAATGGGGTTTGACTAAGCTCGACAACGGACAGAATTTTTTCATCAATACAAGCGATCGAAACGTTGCCCCTTGGATTATTATGGGTGGCCATTGGGAGCGTAACGTCGAACGGGTAATGCTAAATTTCATCAAGCCGACGATGACCGTTCTCGACATTGGAGCTCACTTCGGCTATTATACCGTTAGACTTGGCGGTAAGCTCGGAACAGGCGGACGTCTACATTCCTTTGAGCCGAACCCAGAAGTTAACGCGGTATGCGAGGAAAACATCAAGATCAATGGCCTTGCTGATCGTGCTGTACTACACAAGCATGCTTTGGGCGACATAAGGACGCGTGTCATGTTGACACGTTCAAACAGCAACATGGCATCGGCAAATCTTCTTGGCGAGCAAGATGCTGATTACTCCGTTGAAGTCCAGGTTGAGCGGTTGGACGATGTACTAGGTGGCGATGTCGTTGTTGATCTCATTAAACTTGACGCCGAAGGATATGAAAAGAAAATCCTTGACGGCGCTACTGACGTGCTACACCGGTCGCCAAATTGTGCAGTAATGCTGGAACTCAGCCTCGATCGCTGGGAAAAAGCAGCGCCGCTTGACCAACTTATCCCGGCTGTCGGAGGCGGGAAAGAACTCTACGCGGTTCGTGAGGATGGGACGCTGGAACATTTCACGTTGGACCGGCTAAGACCATTTCTGCTAACTTGCGCTTTCCATGAAAACTACTTTTTCCTTGCTCCGGCACAACTCGTCGAAGCATCACTGAAACACCTCATTAGGCTGTAAACCCGCGGCCCCTGCCATGGCTCTCCCATGAGGTATTGCAGCTATAGAACGCAGAAAGTCGGAACAGCCTGATTATGACGGGCATGATCCACTCATGGGCGTGCTGTTCCGCATTGCCCTTCCTTATAACACCGGCGGCCATACCCAGCTGTTATGTGCCTGCGATCATACGCGGCCGCGTGGTGGCGGACCAATAAGAGTCCGTTGGGAAAGCCCTTGTCAGTATTTTTAATGCTGTTTTAAGATGAGCTACCGTCCTCACAGTGAAATTACGAGCGCCAATGTCCAAGATCAGGTCGGCGGCATACCGCTGGTGAGACGGCTTGTGAAACTCTGCCCCTGGATCAAGACCGTCGTGGTCGACGCAGGTTACAAGCAACGCTTCATTGAGGCACTCCAAGCGACGGGTCATCGAATTGTTGAGGTTGTCAAACGGCCCGACTCTGCCCAAGGTTTCGTCCTGCTGCCCGCCGCAACCATGATGTTCGCCTCCATCGGCCGGCTCCTCGCATCAATAACTATGCGGTGACCCTATCCCAACGGACTCTAACTTCGGCACGGTTACTGACAGTGCCATTGCAGCCCGCCTCAAATATCAACTCAGTCCAAACTGTTCAAGCGGTCATCTAAGCAAAGAACCTTCTTTGACTGCCGCCCACATCCGAACCAAATGCGCGCCCGAACGGTATGGTGCAACTAGAGCGAGCAGTCGTATTGCAAGCCTCGCAGACGTCATGTTTCGAACCGTAAGGGGCTGATTATTTCAGAGAAGTCGATCCGGCTTCATGCTCAGTATCAATCACTCTCCGCTGGAACGCCAATTTCTCTACGACGCACCCATCTACGATTATGCTATTCATGCTTCAGCCCCATGTCGAATTACGCTTCAGACTATTCCCCGGATGCCGAATACACCGCGCAGTAAAGCAATATTGCCGCCCTGGGGCTTTCATGATATTAACGCGACAACGGTCCTTTTCGGGTAAGCATTTCGGAGCTGTATGTGAGCTTTGTGAATCCAAAGATTATCCATCGAATTTATTTTCCAGAATTTCGCCCATTTCATGATCCATTTGAGCATTATCTGGATTCATGGCGGCGGGAAATGCCAGATTATGAGATCAAGATTTGGAACTCCAGCAATCTTGACGTGGACGCCAATGAGTGGACTCGCCGCGCATTCGCTGAAGCTTCGCCGGTTTTCCTGAGTGAGTATTTTCGCTGGCAAGTGCTAGAGCAATTTGGCGGCCTCTATCTCGACGCCGATTGTGAAATTCTGAACGGTCGAATCCTTCGACGCATTGTCGATGAAGTCTACAGTCAGGACGAATATGAAATCATGTTCGGGGTAGAGGAGAAGACCAACGGACATCCCACAGCGCAAACAATGGCAGCGAAGCCCGGCGCTGAACTCGTTCGCTTTATGAAAAGGATGTATGAAGAAAGCCTCTCCGGACCGCTTTGGCATTGGCGCGAGAAGCGAGGTCTTATTGGCCCCCAGTTGATGGCGCTCTATTTTCTTGAGAAAGGCCGCAACAAGGCAGATGATGGATTTTTTAAAAATCTAGAAAAACCCGTTATTCGCGCGAAAAGTAAGGTCTACCCGCAAGCATACTTTTCGCCAAAATTTACCCTTCTTGGCGACACAATCGACTATAACGCCGACCAAACATGCGTGTATCACCTTTTCGCTAATTTTAACATCAATATGTCCAAGAATTCGCGCCACCAGATGGCGCGAACACGCCCGCTGACCTTTAACGAATATCGTGAAACGCTCACAAAAGCATTGGCGTTTCCGAGGTCGTACGATGCAGCTTGGTTAGAGACGACATCTGGTCAAAGAACAGAGAACGGCATTGCAACAACCGGAATCGATGGTGTTCTCTGCTACGGGCCGTATATTTCACTCGGGCCCGGCCACTATGTTGCAACGTTCCATTTCGACATTGGATCTATCGGAGGTGAGATTACGCTTACGGTCACCGCGGAAGTGGGGGCGGTTCGACTAGCACACCGCGTGGTTCACGTCACCGCGGGCATTGATGCCTCACACGCTCTCCCTTTCACCGTTGGGGAAGGTGGCGTCGAGAGCGCGGAATTCGTTGTATCGTCAAGTGGCGTTGCAACTCTTAGTATATTGCGTGTCGACCTAGACCTTAAGCTTCCAACACCCAAGCCCGTTCAGACTCCATCTCTTAAAACCTTACATAGAATCTATTTTGGGTTCGACGGAAAACCTGATCCATTCGTGCGTTACCGCCAGAGCTGGGAGGAGCAACTTCCTGAGTTCAAGATAATCCATTGGAATGCAACAAATCTTCCAATGGAAATCAACGATTATGTCCGGCGGCTTTATGCGGAAAAAGACCATGCGTTTTTAACAGATTACTTTCGTTGGTATGTGTTGCGCGAATACGGCGGCGTCTATTTTGACGCAGATGTTGAAGTAACAAACGGACGCCTTTTTAACAGGATAGTCGAAGAACTTGACGACACGGATTTATATGATGCCTTCATCGGCATCGATGAGAAAAGTGGCGGCTGGTATACTGCCCACTCAATGGCATCGAAGCCACATAGCGAACTCGCTACCTTCATGTGCGAAGTCTACGATAATTTTGGAAAGTTCGCTGCCTGGCGAAAAAAAGGCCTCTACTTCTGGGCACCGCAACTCGTTGCACTGTACTTCGCCAACAAACATTACAATGTCGCAGGCATGGGAACATCCCCTCATCTGAACGCACCAATCGTTGTAGAACATGTGAAGATCTATTCTCAAGATTGGTTTTCACCCATATCTCCAAGCGGACGCGCGGATAAGCCATTCGAAATCAGCGGACTATCTGACAATACTTGCTTGTGCCATCATTTCGCCTGCTCGTGGCACGATGATGATTCAATCTATGTCAAACACGCGAAGACGCGTGGAGGTCAAGCCGGATTACTTCTTGAAGACATTTTACCGTTCTCCGGGTTGCGGGTATTGGGCGGTCATTCACCTCTCCTCTTCAGCGAAGTAGGAAGTCACGTCGGCGACAAGATCGCTACGACGCACAAAGAGGGATATTTGGTTTGCGGGCCCGGTTTGCGGCTCCCTGCCGGTCCCTATCGCATTGGTGTTACGTTGTCCGATGTCAGCATATGGTGGGGAGTTCGCATTGAACTCACAGATGACGATGGGAAGACAAGCCTTCTGATGCGCCATGTTGCGTTGTCTGATATTCAGGATGGCCGCATCGTAACTGACATAAACCTCGACACTGATTGTGCCAGTTTTGAGTGCAGAATCTTTGTTGACTCCATGAGTCGTTTTTCGTTTTCTGCGATGGTTATTGAACAAGTTGCGGGCCTCGATCACTCATTTGAGTCCGTTACTCGGCGGTTCGCCGGAGACTCACCGCACCTCCTCAGCATTGTGGGCGAAAGAAATGGGTCCCGAATCGTTACGACACACCGGGCAGGACAGCTCATCTACGGCCCTTATGCCGCAATGTCAGCTGGGCGCTATAAGATCGATTTCTGCTTTACCGACATCCAATATTGGGGAAGGGTGCTGTTCGACATCAGCGCAGACGCGGGTGAAACCAAGTTTCTAGTCGGTAAGATCGGTCTGGACGAGCTGCAGGACGGCCGATTTACGTGCAACGTCTCGCTCGACACGAATTATGAACGCGTCGAATGCCGATTGCTCGTCGATGCCGAAAGTCAATTCGCGTTCAACGAACTCTCCCTACAGCAAATCACTGTCGAGAAGCCGATCAGTGCCGATGTATCGCGCGCGATGTCGACGACCCGGCGGTTTGCCGGAGATTCGCCGGACCTCCTCAGCATTGTGGGCGAAAGGAATGGGTCCCGAATCGTTACGACACGCCGGGCAGGACAGCTCATCTACGGCCCTTATGCCGCAATGTCAGCTGGGCGCTATAAGATCGATTTCTGCTTTACCGACATTCAATATTGGGGAAGGGTGCTGTTCGACATCAGCGCAGACGCGGGTGAAACCAAGTTCCTAGTCGGTAAGATCGGATTGGACGAGCTGCAGGACGGACGATTTACGTGCAACGTCTCGCTCGACACGGATTATGAACGCGTCGAATGCCGCTTGCTCGTCGATGCCGAAAGCCAATTCGCGTTCAACGAACTCTCCCTACAGCAAATCGCCGTCGACAAGCCGATCAGTGCCGATAAATCGCGCGCGGTGTCGATGATCCGGCGGTTTGCCGGAGATTCGCCGCACCTCCTCAGCATTGTAGGCGAAATAAACGGGTCGCGAATGGTTACGACACGCCGGCCGGGACAGCTCATCTATGGCCCGTATATCGCAATGTCAGCTGGGCGATATAAGATCGATCTTTCCTTTACTGATATTCAATATTGGGGAACGGTGCTGTTCGACGTCACTGCAGACGCGGGTGAAACAAAGTTCCTAGTCGGTCAGATCGGATTGGACGAGCTGCAGGACGGACGATTCACGTGCCACGTCTCGCTCGATATGGATTGTAAGCGCTTCGAATGCCGCTTGCTTGTCGATGCCGAAAGCCAGTTCGCGTTCAACGAACTCTCTATAGAGCAGATCTCCTCCCGATGAGCAGCCGAGCGGCTTACAGACATTGTTTTGGGACATTGCCGGTGAAGACGCTTTGACCAAACTTCACCACTGCCGTTGCAGAAGTCATAGGGCGGCCGCGATGATCCCCATCACGGCGAAAGTGCGCGCCACGATGGCGGCTGGCCAATGGCCTGTCCCGCACGGCTGCATGCCCGCATCTAACCGGGCCGTAGCAGCAGGAAGGTCGTGCTGATCCATTCGCCGGGGCGGCCCACGCACCAATCCGGTTGGGTTTCCGCAACCATCAGGCCGGCCTGGTACGCCATCTCCAGAATTTGGCGCTGGGGCAGCACATGCATCTCCATTTCACTGGATCCCTCGCGAGCCGCCGGATCGTAGCTGTAGCCGCTCGCGTAGGTTGGGACCTGGAAGAACGCGCAGCCGCCAGGCCGCAGGGCGGCGAAGGCATGGGCCAGCACATCCTGAATAATGGGCGGCGGAGAGTGCTGCAGCGATATCACCGAGTAGAACAGGTCAATCTCAGCCAACCGGCCAAGATCGGCCGGGCCGCGCACGAGTACGAACTCCACGTTGCCTACCCCTTCCGCTTCCATGTGGGCGCGGGCTTCGGCCAGATGCGGGGCAGAGACGTCAAAGCCGATCACCCGGCCATATTGCAGCGCCAGAGGGCGCGTGATGCGGCCGACGCCGCAGCCATACTCCACGCAGATAGCATCCGGAGGGAACGCCCAATCCGCCCGGCGCAGCCACGCATTCAGCCGCCGTACCTCCCCCTCGCCCGATTCGCGGAACGCCGCGCGCGAAATTGCATCGAAGTGTCCCTGGCGATAGCGCTCCTCCGTCAAGACGGACCAATACGGATCTGCCAGCCCGAGCCCGGACCAAACACGTGCCAAATCGTCCCATAGCGCCTGAAGTTCCGCCGGGTCGCACGCCGTTCGCACATCCATCGGCGGCGCGCTATCGAGGGGGAAACCTGGGTCTGGGGGCAAGACGGAAACCGCCCTCGGTTCCTCCAGCCGGGTAAATTCGTCCGATCCGCTCAGCGCCTCCACCAGCCACGCCATGTCGCGGCCGTTCTGCAGGGCATGCACGTAAGCCGCCAGGCCACCTTCATCGGCGTCTCGCCGCAACACGGCGCGATACGCAAGCCGCACCCGCGCCGCGATGTCCATCTAAGCGGGGGCGCTGTCTGGCACCGCCAGCGACACGACCTGCTCATCGACCGTCGGAACCAGGCCCAGCGCCACCCAAGGCTGGGTCTCCGAATTGGTTTCCCCGGCGATGCGCGAGGTCAGCACCTCCATCATCGGCTCGCCATCCAGTGCCGTATGCCAGCGCATCGACATCTCCAGCAGTTCCACGCACAGGTCGCGCCGTAGTGTCAGCCGTTTGCGGGCCAACGCGTCCATCTGCAGCTTGCCGGCAGCCGCCGCGCGCTCGGCCGCACGCAGCGAGCGCAGCACCACGCCCAATTTGAAATTCCAGAACCCGGTATCTGCATGGGGGTGGGGGCCGGTGTTCAAGGTGGCCAGGCTGTCGGCCGCGATGGTGTGGCCGTTGCCGAGATCCACTACCGCGGTATGCAGTTTGATGCCCAGGATGCCCTCGTTCACCGCCCGGGAAAGGGTGCCGTCTGGGTCGCCGTGCCAGGCGGCACGGGCCAGCGCCAGCACGCAGGAGGCGTGGTTGTCCAGAAATGGAACGTGCGATGCCCAAACGTCGCCGAACGTTATATCCCACTCGTCACGGCCGCATGGCAGCCGCCGCCCCATGCGCAGGATCAGCGAGACGGCGAGGTCCAACTGCGCCCGATACCGGGCATCGCCGGTGGCGCGAAGCATGCAGTCCAGCGACAGGGCAACATAGGCGATGCCGCGCGTGAACAGGCGCGACAGGTCGTCGGCATCGCCAGGCCGGGCAAACGCGAAATAGCGCTCGAGGTGGCGGTCATACCAAGCTTGCATGCTCGCGAGCCGTTCGGGCGCGGGCGGGCGGGCATAGCATCCCCGGCGCGCAAAGAGGATATTGGTCGCCACGGCGTTCAATTCCGCGCCGATATCGTAGGTCATGCTCGGGTCGGCGCTGCCGCCGCCCAATCCGCCGCGCAGAACCGCCTCGTAATGGCTGAGCGCGTCATAATAGCCGCCGCCGGTCAGCATGCGCGTCTCAGATATGACGGCGTGTCCGCCTTCGGGAATCGGACCCACCGGGTATTTCAATACCAGCCAGTGCAGTAGACCGGATTTCTGCCCGCGCGCAGCCACCTCCGCGAGTTTGGCGCCGTCTTCGAGCAGGATATGGATGCCATACGAAAAGCCTGGCGATGCGCCCTGCTGACTGACGCCGAGATACTCCGCCGGCCCCGAATGCAGCTGGGCAGAGCCGTCGGCCACACGCGGAGCGGTACGGTCCACTCCGCCGGCGCGGATGGCGACGCCACGGTACTCGATGCCTTGAATGCGGCTCAACTGGTCGAGCGCCGTGGACAGCACGACCTTGTCGAGCGTGACCCCGGGATCGAGCGTCAGTTCAGCCCGAAGGCTGACCGTCGGCAGGTCGGCAGCCACCCCATAGGTATAGCGTAGCCGCCCAAGTGGTGCCGGGGGCGTGCGATGCCATGGGCGCTTTGGCAGACCGATACGGCTGCTATGCCAGACGCTAAAGCTGTCCGCTGTGAAATCCACCCCGAAATCGTCGATGCTGTTTTCGGCATCTACCAATCGCGCGCGGCCGCCGTATCGAAAACTCAGCATGTTTCCAGTGTGCTGCGCGGCAATAACGGTGCGGCCGTCGTTGAACCGCAGCGACTGCCGCACCACGCCGAGCGACAGGTCGCCTTCGAGAATGAAGAACGCCGTCTCCACCCGGAACGCCTTCGGATCAGTGGAGAGCACACGCATCTCCGGCGGCCCGCAACGACGCTGGATGACGGCGCCCTGGGACATGCGCAGCACGAAGTCGATCGCTGCATCGGCATGGGTTGGGTCGGAGTCGTAAAACCCCGGCTCGGCCAGCAACTCGGCCGCCTTGGCGTTATCGTCGGTCCAGAACCAGCGTGTCTCGTTGAACCGTTCTGCCGTCTCCGAGAGGGCGATGAAGCTCTCGTTGCCCAAATCCACGGTCTTCGCTAGGCGGTTGACGATGAAGGACCGCATGGCGCGCAAGGTGGAATGGTCGAGCGCCGCGGGATAACTTGTCGGCATGTCGGGCATGGGTTGCGTCACTCGATTTGCGGAATAGTGGGACTCGGGCAAGAACGGGAGGTGTGGCCGAACTGACGCGATTGATGGATTGGGTTGTGAATTCCACCTGTGCAGACATTCTGCTGCGGCAGCGCGCCAGGACGGTGTTCTATCGCGCTGGGTTGTTCCGGCATCTGCCGCTGACGGGTCTGATGCTGGAGCTGGGCGCAGGCACCGGCCACCTGGGCGAGGCCGTGCTTCGCCGCATGCCCTCGCGGCAATGCGTAATGGTAGACCCGGTGCAGACGCCGCCGCGACGGCTGACCAGGCGCATGGTCACACGGGATTTCTGCGCCGCGCGGGCAAATGCGGCCATGCTGCCGTTCGCCCAGGCCCGTTTCGACGCAGCCTGGGCCAGCTTCGCGCTGCAGCGCTTGACGCCGGCCGCGCAGGAGCAAGCGGTGGCGGAGCTTGCCAGGGTCGTTCGTCCCGGCGGCACGCTCGTCCTGGTCGAGGACGTGCTGCATGATGCGGGAAGCGGCACTCAAAATGGCCACTATCGCTCCGCCGCCGAGTGGCGCGCATTGCTGTCCCGCTGCGGTTGGCTGCAGCGGGATGAGATCGCGGTCACCTGGCTGTTCCCCCCGGCGCGCCTGTGGCCGATGCGGCACCGGGCTTTCGTCTGCCGCCGGGCCATGACGGCTTCGCCGCAGTAGGATGGAGCATCCCACCCCACAGAAAGCCGGACTCATCAAAGATTCGGCTCCCTAGCCAGCCGCAAGGCGAAGGGCGAGTTCCACGGAGCCGACACGGTTGGATCCGGCCCCTGCCAAAGCCTCGGCCGTTTGCGTAACGACGCGCGAGATTTGTGCACGGTCGTGCAGCGCGGAAATGAAGAAACGCAGGCGAGCCGATCGCTCCGGCACCGCCGGCCGCATGATCGGCTGCACCGTGACGCCCATCTGCCGCAACTTGTCCGCGGTCAACACCGCCCGGATCGAGCCGCCCGTCATCACCGGCACGATGCCGGCACCAATCGACGGCCCCGTGTCCAATCCGGCGGCCTTGGCTTCGGCGAGAAAGAACGCCGCATTGGCGGCGAGCTTGGCCACCCGGTCCGGCTCCGCGCGCATGATTTGCAAAGCAGCGAGCGCCGCGGCAGCCACCGGAGGTGCCAGGCCAACCGAGTAGACGAAGCCGGGCGCGGAACAGCGCAGGTAGTCGATCAGCCCACGGGACCCGGCGACGTAGCCCCCCGATGACGACAGCGTCTTGCTGAGCGTGCCCATCCACAGGTCCACCGCGGCCGGGTCGATGCCGCACCGCTCCGCAATGCCCAGGCCCCGGGCGCCGAGCACCCCCAGCGAATGGGCTTCGTCCACCATCAGGCTGGCACGGTGGCGGCGGACAATCTCGATAATTGCCGGCAAGTCCGGCACATCTCCGTCCATGCTATAATGGCCCTCGATCACCACCAGCACGCGCTTCACCGTCGGGCGAAGCCGGGTCAGTATGCGGTCGAATTCCGCCAAATCGTTGTGCGGGAACGGCATACGCTGGGCGCCCGAAAGCTGGGCCCCTTGCAAGATGCTGTTATGGCTGAGCGAGTCGTGCACTACGGCGTCTTCAGGCCCGATGAGGTTGCCGATCACCGTCACGTTGGTGGCGTGGCCGCTGACGAAGGCAAGCGCCGCCTCGGCGCCATGAACGTCGGCCAGCGCCTCCTCCAATTCACGATGGATGGGCCGCTCGCCAGACACCAGGCGACTCGCGGAGACCGAGGTGCCATAGCGGTCGATCGCCGCCTTGGCCGCATCGCTGACCCGGCGATCCCCATTGAGCCCGAGATAGTTATAAGAGACGAAATTGTCGTAATCGCGGTTGCCGATCGTGCTGCGTGCACCGGCGATCGCGCTATGGGCCTGGAAATACGGGTTCTCGACGCCAAGCGCGTCGCCAGCCCGCCGCATCAAATCGAGATCGGCCTTGACCTCCGCATTCCCAAGCGCCGGTGCTGGCTGGTGCGGCACATCCTGGCCGGAGACGGGCAAGTTGGCCGACGCCGTGCGCGATGCCAACCGGGCAACGAGCTTGGACTTCGCGTCGCCGGACAGTCCGAACAGACCGCTCACGACTGCACCGCAGGCTCGGCCACTGGCTCGGCCTCACCAGCCTCGACCTGTTCGTACCGGCTGATCCGCTCGGCCATGACCTGCAACTCGTCCTCCCGTCCAGGCCCCGCTCCGCTGCTGGCGCGTGCCATGCGGCCGGCGAGGGCCGTTAATGTGACGCCATCCGACAACGCCATCACCGGCAGGGTCAAGCCGAACCGCTGTTCGACCGCCATGCGGAGTTCGACTGCCATCAGGCTGTCCATGCCAAGCTCCGCCAGTGGGCGATGGCGCGGGATGCTGCCGGAGGGCATGCGCATGATGCGGGCGACTTCGTCGGCAAGCATATCTGAGAGCCGCGCCTGCGCTTCCTCTGGCGTGCAACTTGCCAGCATGGCGGCCAGGTCGGTCGCCCCGGCGCTCTCGGCCGGATTGCCCCTGACGGCGTCGAACATCGGCGTTTGCAGCAAGGGCAGCCCGGCTCCCAACTGGCCCCAGCGCATGCGTGCCAGTCCGATCACGGGCAAGCCACTCCCGATGAGGGCGGGAAGACTGGACAGCGCTTCCGCAGCGGTCATCAGGCGCTCACCCAGCCGCTTGGACAGGAGGTCGGCAACGGCCGCTTCCCGCGTGAGATAGCCAGCATCGCCGATCGGGCCCCATTGCACGGCCAAGCCCGGCAAACCCTCGCGGCAGCGGGCCTCGACCACGGCCTCCGCCGCGGCATTGGACGCCACGTAGTTCGCCTGGCCCGGGTTGCCCAGGACCGTAGTGACCGACGAGAACACGATGAACAAGCCGATCGGGTCGCGCCGGGTAAGCCGGTCCAGCGCCGCCGTGCCATCCAATTTGGGGCGCAGCGCCCGGGCGAAGCGGCCTTGATCGATCCCAGGCAACAGCCCGTCATCCATTACCACCGCGGCGTGGATCACTCCGCCGAGCGGCGGCCCAGCCTGGCGGACAATCTCTAGCACACTGGCCAACGCCGCCTCGTCCGCAACGTCGCACGCATAGGCCGAAGCCTCGGCCCCCAAGGCGCGAAGCTGGTCGAGCGCGGCTGCCGCCCCTGGCGCCGAGTCTCCGCGCCGGCTCAGCAGGGCAAGGTGCCGTGCCCCCTGTCCGGCCAGCCACTTCGCCGCCTGCAGCCCAAACCCGGCCAAACCGCCAGTTACGACATACTGGCGATCGCCCCTGACGGCCGGCACGGTGGCCGGCAGGGGCCGCCTGGCCTCGATTGGCTGGCCGAACTCAAGCACGATCTTGCCGATATGTCCGGACGCCTGCATCAAGCGGAATGCCTCCGGGGCATCCGAGGCGTCAAACGAGCGGAACGGGAGCGGGCGAAGAAGCCCCTCCGTCAACATCCCGGCGATCTCGGCCAGTAAGGCAGCGGCGAGCTTGGGCTGGCGCAACGGCAACTGATCCACGTCGACGCCGAAATACGCGACGTTGTGACGGAACGGACGCAGCCCGACCCGGGTGTTGCCGTAGAAATCCCGCTTTCCCAGTTCGAGGAACCGGCCATACGGCCGCAGCAGCTTCAGGCTCGCCTCCATGGCGTCGCCGCTGAGCGAGTTCAGCACCACGTCCACGCCCTCGCCGCCGGTCAGACGCATGATGTCATCGGCAAAGCCCAGGGTGCGGCTGTCGAACACCGCATCCACGCCCAAACGGCGAAGCATGGCACGTTTGGCGGGCGTTCCAGCTGTAGCGAACACCACGGCGCCGCGCTGCTTGGCGTATTGGATGGCGGCCAACCCCACGCCGCCCGCGCCGCCGTGCACCAGCACCCGCTCGCCGGCTTCAAGCCGGGCCAGGTAGCCCAGCGAGTACGCGACGGTCAGGAAGGCGACGGGAATGGTCGCCGCTGCCGCGAAGCCCAGCTGATCCGGGATGCGCACCACAGCATGCGCCGCGGTGACGGCATGGCTGGCGAGCGAGGCGGGTGCGAACGCCATCACCCGGTCACCCGGCACAAAGCCCGTCACGCCTGGCCCGACCGCCGTCACCTCGCCGGCGCATTCCAGCCCCAGCGTCGGGCCGGCGAAGCCATCGAGCAGGGCTTCGTCCGGCAGCATGCCCATGGCCCACATGACATCGCGGAAGTTCAACCCGGAAGCGCGCACATGAATGGCAAGCTCGCCCTGGCCGGGGGGCGGGAGGGCCTCGGCTTCATCCCAGCCGACCGTGTCGAGCAAGCCCGGCCGGCCAACGGCCAGACGCAACGGCGTGCCGGCCTCGCACTTGGGGGAAGCCGGCAGGCCGGTCCGCAGCCTGGGCGCCGTGCGCCCACGTGCCGACCAGGCGATTTCGGGTTCACCGTCAGGTTGCAGGATTTCGAACGCCGCATGAGCAGCGGCCTCAGCCACGCTCAGCTCCGCTGCCAGCACGACGTGGCGACAGACACTATCGGGCAACTCGTTGGCGATCACACGGCGCAATCCGCCAAGCGCCGCCGCCAACGGGCCCTCCCGGGCCACGACCGTCAATCGCGCCGGACCCGGCGCGGCCTCGGCCAACCGGGCCAGCCGGTCGAGCCAAGGTGCCACCGGGTCACCAGGCTCCGGCACCAGGACAATCCGGTTCGGCGTGCCGGAGGATTGGGCACGCCAAGTTGCCAACGCGGCATCCGCTTCGTCCGGCCGGAGGAGTTCGACCGGGGTGTCCAACGCAGATGCGATGGCATCAGCCAACAATGAGTCCGAGGCAGCGATGAGAGTGACGGACAATCCTTCGCTGCGCTGAACCACCGGTTGGGCGGGCACGACGCGGCCCGCCAGCACACCCGCGCCCCAGCCGCCAGCGACCGGCAGCCACCTGGCCGCCACCACGCCTGCCTGCGAAAGGGCCTCCACCCATGCCGCTCCATCGCGCAACCCGCGTGCGGCATCCGGCCAAACCAATGACCAGACGCGGCTCGGCCCTGGCTCGGCCAGTATCAGCAGGCCGCCCGCGGCATGCCCCAATAAGCCGGCGATCTCGGCTGATCCGAGCGTGAGTGCGCCGGACCCGATCACGACGTCGAATGGCCTGGCATCGGGCACCGGGGCATCGAGCGTCCAGGTTTCAGCCACTGCGCCAGGGAAGCCTCTCAGTGCATCCGCCAGCGCCGACTGATCGGCCGCGGCAGTCAAGGCATGGAACTGCACCGCACGCCCCGCTGGACCCAACGCCCGCAGAAGCTGCCGCGAGACGACGCCCCGGCGCGCGCCAACATGCAGCACACGCAGCGGCTGCCCCTCCGGCCATGCCTGGGCGACCCGCACCAGGCACTTCGCCAAAGCCCGGCTGATGGCGTGGCCTGCAGGGGACGCGTGCAGCAGGTGGTCCGCCAACGCGGCCTCGGGCAGGGGGCCTGCACCATGTCCGTCACCCAAGCACGTCGCCAGCGTCTGCGTGGCTGCGGATAGCAAGGCCGCATCGGCAACCGTACCTTGCGTCTCGAACACCAGCGTCCGGAGAATCTCGTCAGTCGGCACGTCGTCCAGGCCCGTCAACCGCCACCGGCCATCTTCTGCCGTGGCGAGGCCGTCGGATTGCAGCCAGCCAAGCAACTCGGCACAGCGCTCCCGCCGAATGGAGGAGACCTGGCCGGCCGATATCAGCTCCGCGATCGTGAATGAGGCGTCAGGCTCCGGCAGGGCAGCACGGAAGGCTTCGGCCACGGCATAGCCGGCGAACCCGTCTGCCAGCAAAGCAGCGTCGTCCGGCTCTGTCTCGTGGGCCGCCTCGCCCGCCAGGCCGAGCAATTCCCCGGCTGCCAAGCCCCCGTTGCGGCCCGCGCTGGCAATAGCGGCCACGTGATAAATCCAGCTCTCCGGCCTGGCCGCCCCGGCACCGATCTGCACCCGGACGAACCAGCAATCGGTCAACTCGGCGACGGCGGCGCCCGAGGCATCCAACAGATGAATATCGGCCCGCACCGAACGGGGCCCGACACGGGTCACCGTCAACCGGGCAGAGTGCGGCTGCGCGCCTGCCGGGCGCAGCAGGCGGGCCCGGCCGAAACGCCAGGGAACCACCCCGTCGCTACCCGTCAGCAGCCCCGAGGCCAGCGCCACCAAGCCCTGGAACGCCCCGTCCAGCAGCGTGGGCGGCAGTAGTAGCCCGGCGGGCAGCACTGGGCTGCCCGCCGGCGGGGCGAGGGTTACATCCGCGCGGTCCAGCCCTTGCGCCACCACCCCCGTCACGACCTGAAAGGCCGCCTTGTAATTGAGCCCCAACTCGGCCGCGCGAGCATAAAGCGTGGCGCTGTCCGTCGCTTGGCCGCCCAGTACGGGCGGCGGAATTGGCCGCGCGACCAGCTCCGTGTCAGCGCGCGCCAGTTGTCCGGCGGCATGCACCGTCCATGGATCGCCGGACAAGCGGGTGCGCGACGCGATCTGGAACTGCGCCGTGCCCTCGTTCACCCGCAGCCGGACGTCCCGCAAGATACCAGGCTCGAAGGTGAGGGGACGGGCGATTTCAAAGTCGAGAATTTGAAGCGCCGCCGCCGAGGGATAGCGGGATTTGGCGGCGGCCAATGCCAACTCGATCAGCAGGGCAGCAGGCGCCACGATCGCGCCGCCAACCACATGGCCGGCAAGCCAGGGTTGCAGGGCGGGGCCGAGTTGGTTGGACCATTCCAGCGCCTCGGCGCGATTCTGGCGCGCGCCCAACAACGGGTGCTCGGACGGTATCGTGGCAACGTCGAGGGATTCGGATGTCATGCCAAGCGGATAGGGCTGGCGCTGCCACGGATAGGGCGGCAGGCCGCGATGGTCCCGCGGGCCGGCGAATACCGCCGCGCCCCGCATATCGCACCCGGCGGCATGGCAGCGGGCCGCGATCATCGCGACCGGGTCGCGGTGCTTCGGTGTGCGCCGGGCGAAAGTGGGAAGCGCCCGGCCCGTCGCGTCCGCACTCACCAGGGCGTCCGTGAGGTAGGATTGCAGGACGGGTTGCGGCCCCACCTCGATCAGAATACGTGCGCCCCGCGCAACTGCCTCGGCCGCAGCGTCCGCGAACCGCACGGGTTCGCGGACGTTGCGCCACCAATAATCCGCGTCCAGCCGCGTGCGGCCGGGCATTTTGCCCCCGGAAACGGTGGACAGGAACGAAGCCGGGCATGGCGGCGGCCGCAACTTGACGAGGTTTACCAGCAACGGGGCCTTCAGCGGATCCATCGAGGCCGTGTGGAAGGCGTAGTCCAGGTCGATTGGAGTGAACGCCCAGTGTTCCTGCTCGGCCCGCGCCGCCAGCCGGTCGATATCTTCGGAGGGGCCGGCGACGGTGACGATGGCAGCGGTGTTCCAGGCCGCGACCTCCAGCTTGGTGCCGGCCAGTGCCTTGTCCACCTGCGCAGCCGGCAGGGCGAGGACACCCATACGCCCCGACCCTGCGGTCAGCGCCTGTAGCCGGCTGCGGGCGGCGATCACCTGGCAGGCCTGTTCAAGGCGCAGGGCCCCGGCAGCCCAGGCCGCCGCGACCTCTCCCACGCTGTGACCGAGGAACAGGTCGGCGTGGATGCCGGCATGCCGCAGGGCTTGGACCGTGGCGACCTGCACCGCGAACAGCAGCGGCTGCGCGACGGACGTGTCCTTGACCTCCCAGCCGCCGGGCTCGACCAGGCGTTCTGCCACCGACCAGTCCAGCAGCGGCAGCAACGCGGCATCCACTTCCGCCAGGGCGTGGCGGAAGGGGGCATTGTACCTGGCGGCGGCCTCGCCCATGCCGGACCACTGGCTGCCATTGCCCGAGAACACGAAAGCAACCTTGCCTGCAACGGCCTCGCCCGCGGCGACGGCGTAATTGGCGCGATCGTCCAGCCAATCGGTCAAACCGGCCGCCATCCCCGCTGCGCTGGCAGAGTTCACCACCAGCCTGTGGCGGTGCATCTCGCGCGCCAGCGCCGCCGCGCGCAGGAGGGCCGTGTCGACCTGGTCTGCGGCTAAATTGTCGCGCCAAGTCGCTGCCAGGTTTCGCAACGCGGGTTCGGAGCGGGCGGACAACAGGAGCGGTGCCTCCAGCGTCTCACTGCCGGATTGGCTTGCCTCGGGCTGATCGAACGCTTCTAGCACCGCGTGCGCGTTGGCGCCCCCGAAGCCGAAGGAGTTCACACCAACCAGGCGCCCGGTGGTCTCGATGGGCAGTTCGTCGGGGGTCAGCTGTAGGTTCAGTTTGGCAAACGGGATTGCCGGGTTGGGCGTCTCGCAATGGAGCGACGCCGGCACCACGCCGCGGTTCAGCACCACCATGGCCTTCAGCAGCCCAGCCATCCCGCTGGCAGCTTCTAAATGGCCAACATTGGTCTTGACCGACCCGATCGGCAGCGGATCCGCTCGGTCTCGCCCGAGCACCTCGCCGAGTGCGCCAGCCTCGATCGGGTCGCCGGCCGGGGTTCCGGTCCCGTGGGCCTCCACGTAGCAAAGATCCCGCGGGTCAAGATGGAAGCGGCCGTAGACTGCACGCAGCAGATCGGCCTGGGCAACTTTGTTGGGCAACGAAAACCCCGTGGTGCGCCCGTCCGAGTTGACGCCGGTGCCGCGGATCACCGCCCGGATGGCGTCACCGCGGGCCAGAGCCTCACCCAAGGGGCGCAGCACGATCATGGCCCCTCCCTCAGCGCGGACATAACCGTCTGCCCGCGCGTCGAACGCATGGCACCGCCCGCGCGGCGAGAGCATGGAGGCCGCGCTGAATCCCACGAAACTATGCGGCGCCAGCAGCAGGCTGACACCACCGACCATCGCAAGCGGGACCTGGCCGGACCGGATTGCCTCGCACGCGTGGTGCAGCGCGACCAGCGAGGAGGAGCACGCCGTGTCGATGGTCAGGCTGGGGCCACGCAGGTCGAACGCGAACGAGACACGGTTCGACAACGAGCAGAGCGTTGCGCCCGTCATGGAATAGGCGTCCATGATCGCGGGATCGCCCGTATGCAGCGTTAGATAGTCCCAGGACGACCCGCCCACATAAACGCCGGTTACGGTGCCGGCGACAGTCGCCCCGTCGAGCCCTGCATCCTCCATGGCCTCGTGCGCCAATTCCAGCATCAAGCGCTGCTGAGGGTCCATCTGCGCGGCTTCGCGTGGAGAAATGCCGAAGAACGCGGCATCGAAGGTATCGACGTCGCCGAGCACGCCAGCGGCAAAGGTGTATGTTTTTCCTGGTTGGTCCCGGTCAGGATGAAAGTAACGGTACTTGGCCCAGCGCGTATCCGGTATTTCCGTGACGGCGTCGATGCCACCGAACAGCAGCCGCTCGAACCCAGCCATGTCTGTGGCTCCGGGGAGGCGGCAGGCGGCGCCTATGACGGCGATCGGTTCCAGATCGACGGACTCGAGTTTTGCAGCGCCAGGTCCGGATCCGTCCAAGTCTATACTCCATATACAACTAGCCATCTCTATAGTGCAAAGCTTCGTCGGTCTGGGGCAACATCTGCTATGCAGCTAGCGGCACCGATGCCACAGCTCTGTCACAAATATTGGCAGTTGACGTATCGCCCATTGCATTGCAGCATAGCATCGAGCCACACAAGATCCATCCGGGGTGATTCTGATCTAATGGTTGGACCGTACTCCTATGCCCTTTGATGGACTACCGTGGCCAAACTGGAATTGCGCAGGTTCATCGGGCGTCCTTCCGTGGCCGCAAGCCTGGAATTGGCATGCCGCCATCTCCAGCGACAGGAATGGAGTTGCGTGCGACAGACTGGCCCAGCGTCGCGGCATCAGCGTTTTGCGGCTCGGCCAAGCGCTTGTAGAAACGCCTCGGTTTCGGGCAAAGTTCCCTTGGCTTGGCAATCAGATCCTGGCCGAGCACCAGCCCGATGGCACGATTGCGGCCGGTTCCATGGGGCGAGCACTGGCTGCTGACACTGGCTCGTCGCCGTTTGAGGCCGCCGGCCGGCTCGTCCATGAACGCGTCGGCGGAGCGTATTGGGCCGACGCGCCGGCAGATGTGTTGCTCGCCGAGTCGGCTGGTGGATTGGCGCTCGTCGTTGCAACGACAGACGAAGCGATCTGCCGGGACATGGCGCTGGAGGCGTTCGCCCGGGTCGGAGCAGCCCGAACGTTATTGTTCGTCAACGATCAAGTGACGCCCGCCCTGACGCGGTTTGCCTCACAGGCTGGCTGCCGGGTGGCGTGCGGCCCGCTGGACCCATGGCCGCTGCTCGACGCCACGGCAGAAGTGCACGTGGCTGATGACGCTGATATTGCCGTGCTGGCGCTGTTGGCTGGCATAGCGGTGCACTGCCACCGGCCCACTTGGTTCTCCAGCCGGGGCCTCACAACCGACCATGCTGGCGTGGCGAGGCTGCCCTCCCGCGGGATCGGCCAACTGGCAGGAGCCGCACTGATCGACGGCGTGCGCTACTGCGACCCGTTCACGGGTGCGGCTTGCAGCCTGGGCCGGGCGCTGGATTTGGCGGTGGAATGGCGCCGCGTCTGCAACGCCAACCGCACCATCGCCGCTTGCGTCGGCATGCAATTCTGGAAACGCCGCCGCATGGGGCAGTTCCTGCATACCGGAGTACGCGCCCCGCGCTTCTTCGCAGCGGCCACCCCGGCGGTCGCAGCCGCGCGGCTGGAAGGGGGCGCCGTCGCTGGCTGGGCCTCCCGCCTGCCGGCATCGATCGCAATCCAGGCTGCTGCTGCGGGCGTGCCGTTGGTGCGCGTCGAAGATGGCTTCCTCCGCTCGGTCGGTCTGGGCAGCGACTTCTTGCCGCCTTGTTCCGTCGTGCTCGACCGGTCTGGGCTGTACTACGATCCGGCCCAGCCAAGCGACCTGGAGACCATCCTGGCCACGGCGCCCTTCCCGCCAGACCTGGTCGACCGGGCCAGCCGCATCATGGCCCGCATCACCCAGTCCGGACTCACCAAATATAACACCGGCAAAGCCGTCCTCCCTGCCCTGCCCGCCGGTCGGCGGTTGATCTTGGTGCCCGGCCAAGTTGCCGACGATTTATCCGTCAAACTGGGTGGTGGAGCCGCCAGCGGCAACGCCGACCTGCTGCGCCAGGTGCGCGCCGGCAACCCCGGGGCGTTCATTATTTACAGGCCCCACCCGGACGTCGACGCAGGCCATCGGCTCGGCGCCATCCCCGACGCGGAGGCGTTGCAGTTCGCCGACATCGTATCGCGAGGCGTTCCCATGGGCGCGCTGATTGGTGCCGTGGATGCGGTCCACACCATGACGTCGCTGGCGGGCTTCGAAGCCCTGCTGCGCGGACGCCAGGTGGTCGTGTGGGGCCGGCCATTCTACGCCGGATGGGGTCTGACGGAGGATATGTCGCCCATTCCCCGACGCACCCGCCAACTCCAGCTAGAGCAACTGGCCGCGGGGGTGCTATTGCTTTATCCGCGCTACCTGGACCCGGTGACGCTGCTGCCGTGCCCGGCGGAAGTCCTGATCGACCGGTTGGCTGCCCCAGAACTCTGGCGCACCGGGCCGCTCGTCACGCTGCGGCGATGGCAGGGCAGGCTCGCGCGATTGTGGCGCCAGGCCGTTCCTGGCAGAAGAGCATGATGGAGGGCGTGATCCCGCTGCACGAGGCCACGCGCCGCCGGGAGTTCCTGTTGTTACAGGGATTGGCCGGCCCCTTCTTCGCCCGTCTCGGCGACGCGTTGGACGCGGCTGGGCAGGGGGTTCACCGCATCATCTTCAATGGTGGCGACCGAGCGTTCTGGCGCGGCCGGGACGCCATCGCCTATCGCGGCGGATTGCGCCGCTGGCCCGCCTTCCTGCAGCGGCACCTGCTTAAGCGAGGCATCACCGACATCGTGCTTTTCGGCGATTGCCGGCCGCTCCACAAGGAAGCGATCTTCTTGGCGAACCGGCTTGGGCTCGCGGTCCATGTCTTCGAGGAGGGCTACATCCGGCCCGACTGGGTGACGCTGGAGGCGGGGGGCGTCAACGGTCTGTCCAGCCTGCCGCGCAACCCCGAATACTACCTCGACGCCGCCAGCAGCCTGCCCCCTTTGCCGCCTGCCGCCCCGCCAGTGCCATTCAGCTTCAAGCGCCGGGCGTTCGAGGACATCCTGTACAATTTCGCCGGCATGGCGATGGCTCCCCTGTTTCCCGGCTACCGTACTCATCGGCCCTGGCATCCTCTCGTCGAATATATGGGCTGGTTGTCGCGGCTCGTGCGGGGTTCGGCTGCCCGCCGGCGGTCGGCGTTGGTAAAAGCCGAGTTGGAGGCACATCAGCGTCCCTATTTCGTGTTCCCGCTCCAGCTCGACTGCGACTATCAAATTCGAGTGCATTCCCCCTTCAAGGGCATTGCGGACGCGATCGACCACGTTTTCGAGTCGTTTGCCGCGCATGCGGACCCTAACGCCCTGCTTGTGGTGAAGTCCCATCCACTGGACAATGGATTGCGGAACTGGAAGCGCGTGGCGTTGGAGACGGCCAAACGCACCGGGTTGTCCGACCGGATGCTCTACCTGGAGGACGCCGACATCGCGCTACTGGTTCGGGACGCCCAGGGCGTTGTGACGGTGAACAGCACCACGGGAACGCTGGCCCTGGCGCATGGCGTGCCCGTGGCCACGCTGGGCCGTGCCGTCTATGACATTCCAAGAGTGACGCATCAGGGCGGCCTCGACAGTTTCTGGACGGCGCCGGATGTGCATGAACCGGCGGTGTTCGATGCGTTGCGCCGCGTGCTGATCGACCGCTGCCTGATCCAGGGCGGGTTCTTCAGCGACGAAGGTTTGGATATGCTGGTCCGAGCGGCCATCCCCCGGTTGATGGCTGGCGGTCCGGTGTATCGGACGGCAACGGCCATGACGATAGCCAATCAAGAAGAGCCTGGTTTCCTGGTTGCCCGGACGGGATGACGCCCAAGCCCACTGTCGTGCTGCTGACCGGAGCCTCGAGCGGGCTCGGGGCAGGACTGGCTGCATCCTACGCCGGCCCTGGGGTGGTGCTATGGCTGACCGGGCGTAACGCCGCCCGGCTCGAGGCGACGGCCGGACGCTGCCGGGCTGCCGGTGCAACCGTTCACACGCAATGCCTGGACGTGTCGGATGCCGAGGCATTGGGCGGCTGGGTGCTTGGGGCGGACGGGACCACCCCGCTCGACCTCGTGGTGACTTGCGCTGGCGTGTCGGCTGGTCCGCACCCTGATGGCACGCCGGAGGGCGTTGCGCTGGCAAGCTTGCAAGTCCGCAGTAACCTCCTGGGAACAATCAACACGCTGGAGCCGCTGCTGCCGCGCATGCTGGCGCGCAGAGCGGGGCATGTCGCAGTCGTGTCGTCCGTCGCGGGGCTGCGCGGGTTGCCCTACAGCCCGGGCTATAGCGCCAGCAAGGCAGGGGTGCGGGCCTACGGGGAAGGTTTGCGGGCCTTTCTCGGCCGCCGCGGGATCGCCGTCACCGTCGTGGTGCCGGGCTTCTTCGATACCCCGATGACCGACCGGTTCAAAGGCGACAAACCCTTCCTGCTGTCGCTGGACCGGACGGTTGCGATCGTGCGGCGCGGGTTAGACCGCCGCCAGTCCCGCATCGTGTTCCCCCGCCTACTCGCACTCGGGCTGACGCTAACCGACCTCATGCCGGCCTGGGCAGGGGATTTGATCCTGCGCCATGTGCCGTTCCACATCGAGCCTGGACAGTAATGCTCCCACCCGTCCGGCTTGCCTTGGGCTTGCTCATTTGCCTGGCCGTCTGGCGCTTCGTGCTGCGGCAGGGGGCTTGCGCAGGCGCGTGGCCCGGCCGGCAGCCCATCGCTGCAGGGCTGGACATGGCCCCCGTGCTGGTTGGATTCGCAGCCGGATTGGGCGCCCTGGCACGGCCGCTGCTGGCAGGGTTGGCCGTCGCCGCGCTTGCCGGGGGACTGTCGCTGGCCGACCGGGTCAAGCGCGCGGTGCTGCTGGAGCCAGTCGTGTTCGCGGATCGGGCCGAACTGCTGGAGGTCGTGCGGCATCCACGGCTGTATTTGCCGTTTGCCGGGTCGGGGTTCGTGCTCGGAGGAGCAGGCGTCGCCATCGCTGCCGCGATTGCCACCCTGGCCTGGCTGGAGCCGCCTTTGTGGGACCGCTCGGTTGCGGCTGCACTGGCCGAGGCGGTGATTGCCGGCTTGGCCATTTGGGGCAGCCTGCACATCACCTCCATCTGGCCTGGCTTGGTGGATCGGGTGGCTGCCGTCTACACGGCGCGGCTGGCGCCCACCCGTGATCCCGCCCAGGACGCGGCCCGGTTTGGCCCGTTGGCGACACTGATCGTGCACGCCACCGTGGCCCATTCGGAACGTCCGGGAAACCGAGCCCGCGCCGCGGCAGTCCCCGCGATGGTGTTTCCGGATAGCGGCGGCCCCGTCGTGCTGGTTCAGGCCGAATCGTTCATGGACCCGGGCCGGCTGCACCCGGCACTGGCCGGGCTGCTGCCTGCCTTCGCCGTCCGGTCCGTGCAGCGTGGCTGTCTGGACGTGCCCGCCTGGGGCGCCAACACCGTGCGAAGCGAGTTTGCGGTCTTGTCCGGGATAGCGGAGCAGGTGCTTGGTCTAGACCTCTATAACCCTTATGAGTCGTTCGTCAGTGCGGATTTGGTCCTGCCCTCCCTACCGAGCATGGCACGGGCGGCCGGGTATCGTACGGTGTTCGTGCATCCTTTCGACCTGGGATTCTACGGCCGCAGCCGCGTGTTGCCACGACTTGGGTTCGACGAGCTCATCGGCCCGGCAGCGTTCGCCGGGGCTGCCAAACGGGGAGCCTATGTTGGGGACGAGGCTATCGCTCCCGTGGTCGCCGACGTTCTGCGGCGACATGGCCCCCGCACAATGATATTTGCTGCAACCATGGAAGCGCATGGCCCATGGTCCAACACGGGAGGCGGCCCGCGGCTGCCGATCCCGGATGCCTTGCAGGGCACAGCCGATTCTGGCCAGCTCGGGCGTTGGCTATGGCACCTGCAGGGAACGGACCGCATGCTGGGCATTTTGCAGCAGATGGTCGCGGTGCAGTCAGGCTGGCTCGCGGTGTATGGCGACCACCAACCCAGCCTGCCCGGCGTGTTCGCTGCAGCCGGGCTGGCTGATCGCCGCACGAATTATGCGATCTGGGGCAGCGCACCCGGCCCGGAACGCAGTCTCGATCTGGAGGCGCATCGGCTTGGGGCCGAACTGGTTGCCGCGATCGGACTGCGCGCCGACACCCACGCCACCGCGCAGTCCGCATGATCCGCCTCGTCCTCGATCTGTCGCGCACCTTGTCGCGCGCCATCCATGCCGTTCCCACCGGGATCGACCGGGTGGAGATGGCCTATGCCGAGGCGTTGCTGGCGCGGGTGGGCGATCGTCTCGACTTCGCCGCCATGCATCCGCTGGGGCGTTTCGGCATCCTGCCGCGCAAGGCTGCCGAGAGCTTCCTGGCACTGGTAGCAGCCCGTTGGCGGCATGGCGCGGAGGGCGAGGCAACAGCCCGTGCAGCGCGAAGCCTATACCGGTCCATTCTGCTCGGCGGTGACCTGCTCTCCGCCACGCGCCTCCGACGGGACTGGTCGCAGGCCGCCTATCTGCTGATGTCCCACCACCATCTCGACCGGCCCGCGGTGATAAACGCCGCCACACGGCGGGGCAAGCTGGCCCTCATATGCCTGGTGCATGACCTAATCCCGCTCGAGTTCAAGGAATACACCCGCCCTGCCGAGCCAGCCCGGCACCAGCAGCGGATTGAGACCGTAGCCCAGTTGGCAGGTGGCGTGGTGGTCAATAGTCACGCCACACGACGCTCGCTGCAGCCCTGGCTGGACCGCGCCGGGCGGAACGTGCCGGTTCTGGTGGCGCCCCTCGGGACCGACCTGCCCGAGCCGCCGACGTTGGCGCCACCCCCGACTGGAGATGACCGGCCATACTTCGTATTCCTCGGCACCATCGAGCCGCGTAAGAACCATCTGCTGGCCCTGCATGTGTGGCGCCGGCTGGCTGCCGAGATGGGGCCGCGAGCGCCGCGGTTGATCCTGATTGGGCGGCGCGGATGGGAGATCGAGCAAGTCATCGACCTGGTCGAGCGATGCGACGCCTTGCGCGGCCTGGTGGTTGAGCGGGGCGATGTGTCGGACCGCCAGGCGCTCGACCTGATGCGGGGCGCGCGGGCGTTGATCCTGCCATCCTTCGCGGAAGGCTATGGCCTGCCGGTGGCCGAAGCGCTGGCGCATGGCGTGCCCGTGCTGTGCAGCGACCTTCCCGCCTTCCGGGAGGTTGGGCAGGACGTACCGGAGTATTTCGACCCGATGGATGGAATGGCGTTGTTGCGGGCGGTGCAGGATTACACAACGCCCGCTTCCCCCCGCCGGGCGGCGCAGATGGCGCGGTTGCACCATTGGCGGCCCCCGTCCTGGGAGGACCATATCACAACCTCACTCGCCTTCACGGAAGAGGTGGTTCGCACGCGGGTACCTTGCCGGGCGCCCCGGCAGTTGGCCCTGGACACCGCAGGTGCGAACTGACTACGCCATACGGAGCGGGAGCCGTCCCGGTCTTTTTTTGCATGGAACCATTGTGATACGACCCGCCAAATGCTTATGCATCGTTGCCGCGATCTGCCTCACCACCTTGGCGCTGGCAGCCTGCAGCAACCTGCCCACCTCCGGCCCGAGCAACAAGGAGGTGGTCAGCCAGTTCACGGAAAAAGAGAATCCACTCGGCGTGAAGCTCGTGCCGCTGACGCCAACTGTCGTGGCGGCGCTCGCGACACGCCCGGTTTCCTCGATGAGCGTGATCGACCAACTACGCTCCCACCGGCCGGTGGACCTTATCGGACCGGGCGACGTTCTGGCGGTCAGCATCTACGAGGCTGGCCAAGGCCTGTTCAACACGCACCAGGCGACCCCCGCAGCCGATGCCGCCGCGGCACCTCCCACGGGCTCCACCGCCGAGGCGCTGCCGCGGCTGCAAGTGGATCGCAATGGCATGATCATGGTGCCCTATGCGGGCGAAATCCGGGTCGCGGGGCACACCACAACCGAAGTGCAGCGCATGATCGAGGGCCGGCTGGCCCAGCAGGCCTCCCAAGCACAGGTGATCGTCACGCTGGCGACGAACAGCAGCAACGTTGTCTATGTATCTGGCGACGTTAAGAGTTCCGGCCGCTACCCATTGTCGCTGGCGCATGAGACGGTGCTGGACATGATCGCGCTCGCCGGTGGGCCGACGCATAGCCCGCAGGATACCGTGGTCAGGGTGACCCGGCGTGGACAGGAGGCGACGACGTCGCTCACGCGCATCCAAACCGTGTCAGCCGAGAACCTCGAAGTCGAACCGCTCGACCGCATCCAGGCCGATTACCTGCCGCGATCCTACATCACCTTCGGCGCCACCGGGCGGGTTGCGCAGATCCCGTTTGATTCGGCTACCGTGTCGTTGGCCGAGGCGGTCGCCCGCGCGGGCGGGCTGGACGATAACCGCGCGAACCCAGAGGCGGTGTTCCTGTTCCGGTTTGAGGACCGCGTCGACGCCAACCTGATCGGGGCCGATCCAGGCACACGGCCGACCTCCCTCGCGCCAGCCAACCCCGGAGCGGTCCCAAGCGGGCTGCCTATACTCTACCAAGTGAATATGCGGGACCCGCAGACCTATTTCGCGATGCAGCAGTTCACGATGCGGGACAAAGATGTGATCTACATCGCCAACGCGCCGACCGTTCAGATCTACAAATTCCTTCAGCTGATCTATACCCTGGTCACTCCAGCGGCGACGGCCAGGGAGGTCACGCAGTGATACGACCGTGAGGATTCCACCTTAGTTCAAGGTCGAAATGTAGTTCTTCTTGCGTTCTCATACTGTCTGAGGCATCACATACACTATGGATGGCATTGATATCTCGGTACCCGATGTTACCTCACCGGCTGCCCGCTATCGTGTCTCGGCACCGCGGCCACGCCGGCCGTCTTGGTTGCGGCGGCACGTCCGGCTGGTGTGCTTCATCATCTTCGTGGTCGCCCCGACAGCGGCTGTTGGAACCTACTATTTCGGCTATGCGGCAGACCAGTATGAGTCTGATGCGGAATTCGTCGTGCGCGGGCCGTCGGCCCAACCCCAGGGCACGCTCTCGACGCTGCTGGAGACGACCGGCCTTAGTCATGCGCAGGAGGATACCTACGCAGTCAACGACTACATCCTGTCGCGCGATGCCTTGTCTGAGATGATTAACACGCAAGACCTGAAAGTTGTGTTCAACCGGCCAGAAGCCGACGCACTCTCCCGCTTCCCACTCTTTCCCCAGATGGCGACATTCGAGCATTTCTTCAAATATTACCTGAAGCACGTCGATGTGGCGATGGACTCCACGACAGGTGTTTCGACCCTGTCGGTGAGGACCTACCGGGCAACGGACTCCGCGTCGGTTGCAGGCGCCCTGCTGAACGCTGGTGAGAACCTGATCAACCGGATGAACGACCGGCAGCGGGAAAACGCAATGCGCGACGCGCGCAAGGAGGTCGTTATAGCGGAGGCGCGTGTGAGCAGCGTCGCGTCCCAGATTTCCGACTTCCGCAACAAAGAAGCTTTGCTTGATCCGACGAAGCAATCCGTTCCGATGCTGGCGGCGATCAACGACTTGCAGACCCTGCTGTCCCGTACGGATTTGCAGATCTCTCAGCTTACGACTTCTACACCACGAAGCCCGTTGATTCCTGACCTTCGCCGCCGGGCGGATGCATTGCAGGGGCAAATCCAGGATGCGCGATCCAAGATAACGGGAACCGATAGTTCGTTGGTGCCTAAAATTGCCGCGTTCGACATGCTGGAGTTGCAGCGGCAGTTTGCCGACAAGCAACTCGCCTCTGCCACCACGTCACTGGAAGAGGCCCGCCTGCAGGCGGAGCGGCAGCAACTCTACTTAGAGACGATCGTTCGTCCCAACACGCCGGATTATCCAGCGTATCCGAAAGGACTTTCGTCGACTGCGATCGCGTTCGCGACATTTTTAACGCTCTATGTCGCTGGAACCCTGCTGATCGCTGGCGCGCGAGAGCACCGGATGATCTGACGATGGCTAAGAGTTTACGTCGCCCAAACCTTTTCGCACTTCAGGCTCGCGTCATTTGGGCGCTCATGATCCGGGAAATGAATACCCGCTATGGTCGTGAGAACATCGGCTTCTTGTGGGTTATTGGTGAGCCCATCCTGTTTTGTGCGGGTGTGACGATTACATGGTCCGCGATACGGCCGTCACATGAACATGGCATCCCGGTCGCGGCATTTGTGGTAACTGGTTACGTTCCGCTCACAATGTGGCGTCATTGTGTCGGGCGAGCAGTTAAGGCTTTCGAGTCGAACGGGAGTTTACTGTTCCACCGACAAGTTAGTCCCCTCGATATCATCACCTCGCGCGTGATACTGGAAGTGATGGGTAGCTTATTAGCTGGCCTGTTGGTCGTGCTCGGCGCCATCGCGGTGGGGGCGATGGAACCGCCCCTGGGCTATGGCTTGCTTTATATCGGATTGGCTTACCACGCCGTTTTCTGTTATGCTTGCGCTCTAACTATCGCGGCATTGAGTGAGTACTCTGATCTGGTAGAGAAGTTCATCTCGGTTGTGATGTATTTGTCTATCCCCTTGTCAGGCGCGTTTAGTATGGTTGATTGGTTGCCACCCAGTTTCCAGAGAGTGGTGCTGTGGTCGCCCAGCGTCCAAAACCTTGAGATGATCCGGGCAGGAGTCTTCGGTCCCGGCGTCCACGCCCATTACAACATGCTTTTCGACACGCGTTTCACAATCCTTCTACTGCTGTTTGGTTTATCCCTGACATTGCGGATTCGCTCCCGATTAACGATCCAATGATCAATTGCATTGATATAACGAAAGTTTACCATGCCCATAAGGGCGTCCGAAGAGTTCTTAACAAAGTTAACCTGGTTGTAGCGCCGGGACAAAAACTGGGCATTCTCGGTCGAAACGGAGCCGGCAAGTCGACGTTGATCAAAATCATTGGGGGTGTCGAGACCCCGACGTCAGGCCGAATTGAAAAGACCATGTCGGTATCTTGGCCGCTCGCGTTCGGCGGTGCATTTCAGGGCAGCCTCAGTGGTCTGGACAATCTTCGCTTCATAAGTCGCATTTACGATTTGGATTACACAGCCACCCGGCTGTTCGTCGACGATTTCGCGGAACTCGGCCGCCAGCTTTCCGAGCCTGTTAAGACCTATTCGTCCGGGATGCGCGCCAGACTCGCATTCGCATTATCGATTGCTATCGAATTCGACTGCTATCTGATCGACGAGATTATTATGGTGGGTGACGTTCGATTCCAGGATCGCTGCAAACAGGAGTTATTTAGTAAGCGATCTGACAGGGCGCTGATTCTCGTATCTCATGACATGAATTTCATTCGCGAGGTCTGCGACAGTGCAGGCCTGATCCATGACGGGAAACTTGTCATGTGCGAATCCGTCCCCGATGCGATCGATCGCTACGTGACATTGTAGAGTTGTCAGCGCTTCGTTAGGGCGACGGCGTTGCCATGACTGATTGATACATGTTGCGAAGCCGGTCTTCGAACCGGACCGTGTCAAAAAAGTTTGCCTGAACCAAGCCTGCCGCAGCCAAGCGGTGACACAGAGCGTCGTCGCTGGCCAGACGGCGTAGTGCAGTGCCAATTGCTTCTGTGCTGTACGGGTCGACCAGGAGCGCCGCATCGCCAGCGATCTCTGGCAGGCTGCTCTCGGTTGACGTGAGCACAGGGGTTCCGGACTGCATCGCCTCGAGCAGAGGCAAGCCAAACCCTTCGTATAGTGACGGAAACACCACGGCGCGCGCCCCACGGATGAGGCCGGCGAGCCAATTCGATGGCACGTAGTCCAGCTGCTGGATCCTACCGGCCCCTCGCCGCTGAGACGAGTTGCCCGGTCCGGCCTGGATGAGCCGCAACTCCCCTTCGGACTTCCAGGCCCTGCCCCCGACGATGACCAGCGGCATCGCAATGCCCGACGAGAGATACGCCTCGATGAGACGCCCGATGTTTTTCTTCGGCTCCAACGCGCCGTAGAACAGGAAATATCCACCTGACTGAAGCCCGAACAGCCCGTCCAGCCAGGCGGCGAGGCCCTGTGGATCATCGGTTTCGGCCGGCGCGGCAGCAAGCCGGCTGGTTTCGTACGTATTTGTAACCCGGTCGACCGGGGCCTCCAATACGTGCAGGATATCGCGACGCGACGACTCCGAGACGGTACTGATGTGGTCGCCCCAGCGTAAGCAACCGCGCAACAGCCGCAAGTACATCCGCTTGTTGTCCAGCGTCGTGTAGGGCAGCCGAAGCGGCACGAGGTCATGCAAGGTGTAAATGTTACGCGCCCCTTCCAACCGGAGAGGCAGCGGGTAGGTCCAATGCATGATCTGTGGCGCCGGGCCGGGCACCCGTATTGTCAGAAAGCGGTTCCAGCGGCGAAAATAACGCTCAGCGACGCCAAACAAATCATCGATGTTGAGGATGCGGTCGAAGCTGGGCATACGGGCGGCAAAGCTGCGTGCTTCCACCCGGCCCGTGACAGGCACATCGAACGCGGTGGGGGTGCGAAACAGCAAACCCGCCTCGGCGACCCAGCGTGGCGTCCCGAATTTTGGGGTGCGGCGGCCGCCCTCCCGGTCCAGCGCATCGAAGAACTGCACCTCGCGCAAGAGGCTGGCGGTGCTGGCCCCCACGGGCGCGCCGTAGATGACGTCCACCTCATGGCCTAGGCCGCGTAACGCCTGCGTCAGCGCGCGGGCGTAGGTTGCCACCCCCGTTCCCCGCGGCATGGCTAGATTGAAGCCGTCGACACCAACTCGCAACAGACCACCGCCTTCCAACGTCCCGGGCAGCCTGGCTACTCCCCGGCACGGTTGAAGGCCAGCCACCCTGGATGGACCCGATGCTCGGCGGCCACTAACCTGGTGCCATGCAAGTTTGTTTGGACGGGCGCTTCGCCGGGCAACGGGGGGGCACCGGCGTGTCCACCTACGCCGCCGCCCTGGCAGCGGTGGTGCCGCAGGCGGGTTTCGACCTGCAACTTTTGAGCGAAGAACAAGCGAGCCGCTGCCGGGCAAGACGCTGGGTGCAGGCAGCAACCCTTGTCACGGCACGCAGTGCGCGTCTTGGGCCGCCGTCAACACGCCGGGTCGGCGATGCCTTCCGTCTGGCCCAGGTGCATTTCGACGTCCGGCGGAGCTTCCTGGCGTTACAGGATTCTTCCGCTCCGCCGACGGTGATGCATTGGACGTATCCAATGCCACTCTATTTCCGCAACGTCCCGAACGTCTACACCGTCCACGATCTGATACCGCTGATCCACCCGGCGCTGACTGGCATCGCCGGGCCACGCATGCGGCGGCTGTTCGGGCAGCTTCGGCGCCGGGCTGCCCATCTGGTCACCGTGTCGGAAGCGTCCCGGCAGGAGATCATCCAGGAATTGTCCTGGCCGGCGGATCGGGTGACCAACACCTATCAGGCCGTCATGGACTCCGCCCCGTCCGCCGCCGTCACCGCGGATGCGTTGGCCAGGTTCAGGCTACAGCCGGACGGCTACGTACTGCACGCCGGCACGGTCGAGCCGCGTAAGAATCTGCGGCGACTGATCCAGGCTTACCGGGCAAGCGGGATCAGCAAGCCGCTCGTCGTTGCGGGGCCCGACGGGTGGCATGCCGGCGAGGAACTGGAAGGGATCGCCGACACGCCGGGCCTGCGCCGGCTGCCATGGGTGGACCGCCCGGCGATGCTGGCCTTGCTCTGCGGCGCCCGTTTTGTCGCGGCTCCGTCACTGGCGGAAGGCTTCGGCCTCCTGGTCGCGGAAGGCATGGCGTTCGGCACGCCCGTGCTGACGAGCGGCATGGGCGCCACGGCGGAGGTCGCAGGCGGGGCCGCCCTGCTCGTCGACCCGAGCGATGGCGCGGCGCTCACCGCTGCGATACGCGCCCTGGACGCCGATCCAGCCCTGCGCGCCGAACTGCGGGACCGCGGGTTGCGACGTTCGTCGCTCTTCAGTCCCAGCGCCTATGCAGCCCGGCTTCAGCGCCTCTACACCGGGCTGGCGGGCAAGGGTTACCTCGGGGGGCCAGGCGACGGCCGCGTAGGGCCAGGCGACCGGCCAACGGCCGTTAAACACACCTTAAGAAGATTCAGAGACAAACGCTGAGAGGCCAAAGGGTCACCGTGCCGTCTGGTTCGCACAACGACCGGCTGAGCCGGAAACGTCCCTGGCTTCTCGCAACACCGCATTCTTATGAGGTCCCATGATCCTCCGCTCGACGTTCAAAGGCCTTCCTGTCCGCCTTTATCTGCTGACCGCCATATTTGGCCTCGGGCTTTTGGCCCTCGGATTTTCAGCACTATGGTTGCAGTGGGAGGCCGCCCGCGCGTCGCGAATTGGCCAATTGGAGGCGATGACCCAAACCGCCAGCAAGCTTTTCGATACCAATCGGGCGCTTGTGGCAACTGGGATCATGACGGAAGGCGAGGCGAAGATCCGGTCCTTCGCCCAAATCGTGGCCATGACCTACAACCACGACGATTACTTCTCCATCACCGACATCACGTCCGGCAAGGTGGTTGCCCATCCCAATCCGAAGCAGGTCGGCACGGACAGCATGTCCTTGGCAGACCCGACTGGCTTCAAATTCGTGGCAGACGTCGTTCCCAGGGCTGTCCGCGACGGTTTCGCGACGGTGGCATATCAATTTCCCCGCCTGGGTTCGGACGTCGCGTCTCCGAAGATTGCCGTCTATCGCTACTACGCCCCGTGGAACCTTGCGATCAGCACAGGGACCTATGTGGATGATTTGAAGACCGAGTTCTGGCATAACGCCATCATCCTCGGCAGTGTAGCGTTGACAATCCTCGTCGCCCTGGTGGTCGCCGCAACATTCATCGTCAGGTCGATCACGCGGCCGATTGGTGCCATCGCCGGCGCTATGACCACGTTGGCCGCCGGGGATATGAACACACCGCTTCCCAACGGTGGTGCGGTGACTGAAACCCGCAGAATGGCGGCGGCGGTGCAGGTCTTCAAGGATGCCGCTCGCGAGCGCGAAAAGATGGCGGCCGCGGCGGACGCAGCACGCCAGGTTGCGGACGAAACCCGGCGCCAGCACGAAGCCACCGTCGCAGTATCCATGGACCAGCAAGTGGCGGTCGTGGAAGCGCTGGCCACTGGGTTGGACCGTATGTCGTCCGGAGACCTCACCGTGCGGCTCGAGACGGCGTTTGCACCGGAATACGAGCGCCTGCGGAGCGACTTCAACCGGACGGTCGAACAACTCGGCAAGACCGTCGGCACGATCGTCGGCATTACGGATGCGATCCGGACCGGGACGGGAGAGATCACTGCGGCGGCCGATGATTTGTCCCGCCGGACCGAGCAGCAGGCCGCCAGCCTTGAGGAAACAGCCGCAGCCCTTGACGAGATTACGGCGACTGTCAGGAAGACGGCGGAGTCGGCGACGAATGCCAAGAAGCTGGTCGGTGCGTCTCAGGCCGGGGCCGAAAAGTCGAGCAAGGTGGTGCAGGATGCCGTGGCCGCCATGCAGACCATCGAAGGGTCGGCGAAGGAAATCACGCATATCATTGGCGTCATCGACGAGATTGCCTTTCAGACCAACCTGCTGGCCTTGAACGCCGGTGTGGAAGCCGCCCGTGCCGGCGATTCTGGCCGTGGTTTCGCCGTCGTCGCCAGCGAGGTACGCGCCCTGGCGCAACGCAGCGCCGAGGCTGCCAAGGAAATCAAAGCGCTGATTTCCACCTCCAGCCAGCAGGTGAGCCGCGGGGTGGAACTGGTGGGTGAGACCGGCCGTTCGCTCAAGCAAATCATCGACGAGGTCGGTCAGATCAGCATTGTCGTCACCGACATCGCGGCCAGCGCCCAGGAGCAGGCGACCGGGCTGCATGAGGTCAATACCGCCGTCAACCAGATGGACCAAGTGACCCAGCAGAACGCAGCCATGGTCGAGCAAAGCACCGCGGCGAGCCATAGCTTGGCGCAGGAGACAAGCGAACTGAACCGGCTGACGGCCTTCTTCCAAACCGGGGCGGCGCCAACGTCGTATGCTGCTCCAGACAATCGCGGTGAGCCGGCCCGCGTCAGAAAGCCGACTCGCGGCATTGCCAAAGCGGCGCCTCTGAAGGTCGTCTCTCGAGTGAGTGGAGGATCTAGAGCAGGGTCCGCGGCGGCGGTCGCTACCAAGGAGTGGGAGGAATTCTAGCCGCCTGACGCGGTTGCGAGAGCTCTCCTGATGCTCCGGCCGGGAGAGCCGCTTCCGTGCGCTTGACGGAATGCGGCCCCTGGGTTGGATTTGGCGTGCCCAACCCAATACGGGTCAGGAGAAACTGCCATGCCGTTCTATGAAAAAGGCGCTGTCCGCATCTACTACGAAGAGGCGGGGACCGGCTTTCCGCTGCTGCTCATCCCGGGCGGAGGTCTCAACTCGAATATCTCCTATTTAACAGGGTTTCACCCGTTCAACGCCTTTGCAGAGCTCCAGGACGGGTACCGCTGCATCACGATGGATCTGCGCAACGCGGATGGCGGCCAGTCCTCCGGACCGCTGGAGGGTGACCGGCCGTGGGATGCTTACACAGACGATCAACTCGGCCTCATGGATCACCTTGGTATCGACAAATTCCTCGTCATGAGTTTCTGCATCGGCGGCCCGTTGAGTTGGAACCTCCTGCAGCGGGCGCCTGACCGGGTTGTGGCAGCGGTGCTGGCTCAGCCGAGCGGCTACCGCCCGGAATTGCCGACGCTGTTTTACGACAACAACATGGCCGGATGGGGGCCTTCCCTGTGTGCCCGGCGGCCCGACGTGACGATGACGATGGTCGACGCTTTTTTGACGAAGATGTACCGCACCAACGCGGACTTCGTCTTCACCGTGACCCGTGATTTCGTGCGGGCTTGCCAAACGCCGCTCTTGATCCTGCCGGACGACGTCCCGGCACACCCGTATGCCGTGGCCGTGGAGTCCGCGCATTTGGCACCCAGGGCCGAACTAGGCCCGTATCCTTGGAAGGAGTCCGAGGATCAGATCGCCAAGGCACTCGACCTTATCCGACGCTTTCTCCGGCAGCATCGCCCTGCTGCACCGACTGACTGAGGCCGCAGACAAGCGCGCCGGGCGGCGTGAGCCTCACTCCAGCCATTCGCGGATGGCGGCCTTCAGGAAGGCGGCGTCGGCCGGTATGGTGGCGGGATTGCCCGCCCGATGGCCCCAAACGCTCGGGATCGGGTTCAATGTGCCATGGCTCAGATACGGGAGCTCGGCCGCGTTGTCCGCGACGCGGAAATACAGGTCGGTCTCGCTAGGCAGAAGAAGGACACTGGCCTTGATCGCCCGCAGGGCCTGCGCCAGGCCGCCGTTATAGAGCGGGTTGGCGCTGATATCGCCATGGTACCACGTGACCAACTGGGCATAGCAATTCGCAGCTCGCTTACTGGCGTAGCGGTCCTCCCAATCGGTCCGCAGGAACGTTTCCAAATCGGGCGCGTGGAGCGCCGATATGTGCAGGTTCTCCCGATAGAAATCCTGGCTGAGCGCCCAGCCAGCGTAGATATGGGCAAAGGCACGCAACGCCAGGCGCGGTTCGGCAGAAAAGCGGCCACCGCCCAGATGTTCCGGTGCGGCCTCCAGCGTGCGCAGGAGGCTCGACAGGAAGACCTTGTTGTGCACCGAGGTTCGTGCGCTGCCGCAGACGATGGCGGCCCGGGCAACACGGTCGGGGAATACAGCCGCCCAATGGTAGGCCTGCTGCGCCCCCATGGAAAAACCGTACACGGCGTGGATCTGCTCGATCCCGAATTGTTCGCTCAGCAGCCGGTTTTGGGCCTGGATGTTGTCCCAGCTAGTGACGACGGAGGGATAGTCGGCCCTGGTGGCCGCGCTGGATGACAGGCCATTGCTGAACATATCGGGGATAACGATGAACCACCGCGCTGGGTCGAGGATGTTGTCCGGCCCGATCAGCCATTCAAGCTCGGGATGCTGCGCGCCATAGCTGCATGGATACACGACGACATTGTCCTTACGGGCGGACAGCGTGCCATGGGTCTTCCACGCGAGGCGCGCGTCCCGCATGACCTCACCGGACTGAACCTGCAGGTCGCCGAGGGCAAACTCACCACCGCTTTGGGGCCAATCCATGAAGGCGTTTCCTTTCCTATGCGGTGATCAGCGCCCGCTGCCAGGCCGCCCCTGGCACAGCCGCTAGAAGGGCTCGGGTATAAGCATGCCGGGGTGCGGCGTATAGTTCCTGCGCAACGCCAGCCGCTGTGCCCCGGCGGCTAGTCAGCCGCGCCTGGGACTCTGTCGCCTTGCCCGGAATAGTGGGTTGGGAGCCGCCGTTGGGACGCACGCTCCCACGCCGATTCGAGATGACGGAAGCGCGTCTCGATCGATTTGCGGATGAGTACGGCGTCGCGCTGGGCAACCGCCTGGAATGTGGCCTCCAGCGTCGTCAGAGCCTCCCGCGGTGCCTGGCGGACGGCAATCAGGCGCACCGGCTCCATGGCGCGGATCAAGATGTCCATGATCTGCATCATCACCCGGTTATGCGTCGCCCGGCCGAGCGCCACGTTGAACCGCGCGGCAGTCAGGAGCAGGCATTCCACCTGTTCCTCGCTCGCGTCGCGCTTCGGGATCGGGCCGAGCGCGCGGGGGAAGGACAGCGTGGCCGCCATCGCCGCCAAATCGCTCTCGCGCGCCTCGATGGCGGCCAGCTCGACGATCGGCGGCTCGATAACCCGGCGTGCAAGGAGAACCTCCGCCATATCCATCCGCTCGAAATCCGCCAGCCGGAGGGCGGATGGCACCCATTCGGTCGGCGACGCCGCCACGAACGCGCCCCCCGCCGCGCCGGGTTCAATCCGGATCAGGGTCAGGGCGGCCAAGAGCTTCAACGCGTCGCGCAACACGGACCGGGACACGCCCAGCTGTTCCGACAGCATGGCCTCGGATGGCAGCTTCTCACCAACGGCGACGTCGCCGACGTGGATGGCCTCGGCCAACCGCCGCGCGACGATCTCGGACCGGCGCGGGACCTCCAGCTTGGGAAAGACGAAGGGAGTCTGGCGGCGGCGGACCATGCGGCAGCTCACTCTCGGGTTTTACAACCGATATCGGTTGACTTTCACCCAATCAGCCTTGCAGGCTGCTGCTGTCAAGTGGAGACCGGCGTGATCGAGGTCCAGGCACTCACCCGGTCGTTCGGCAAACGAAAGGCGGTCGACGGCGTCAGCCTCAGCTTCGGGGGTGCCGCGATCACCGGGCTGATCGGGCCCAATGGCGCGGGCAAGAGCACGCTGTTCAACCTGTTGGCGGGGGCGGTGCAGCCGGATTCCGGGTCTATCCGGCTGCATGGCCAGCGGATCGATGGGCTGGCGCCGCACCGCATCTTCGGCCGGGGTCTCGCCCGAACATTCCAAATTCCGCGCCCGTTCGGCACTCTGACAGTGCTGGAGAATCTCTTGCTCGTTCCCGCCGGCCATCCGGGTGAGCATTTCTATGGCAACTGGGTGTTCCCCAAGCGCGTGCGCGCGCGCGAGC
This sequence comes from Acetobacteraceae bacterium, assembly GCA_965199005.1. Taxonomy (GTDB): domain Bacteria; phylum Pseudomonadota; class Alphaproteobacteria; order Acetobacterales; family Acetobacteraceae; genus LMUY01. Next base: position 686,376 of record CBDAQK010000001.1, read on the forward strand.
GGGTCAACCGGACCAGGGCGCGCGATATTCTGGAGTTCGTCACACTGGCCCCGCTGGCGCACGAGAAAGCCTCCGTGCTGTCCGGCGGCCAGCAGAAGCTGCTGGAGCTGGCGCGGGTGATGATGGCCGATCCCCGAATGGTGCTGCTCGACGAGCCTGGGGCCGGGGTGAACCCGGCGCTGCTCGACGTATTGATCGACCGCATCCTGGCCCTGCATCGCCAGGGCCTCGGCTTCGTGGTGATCGAGCACAATATCGATTTGGTGACCCGTATCTGCGAACCCGTCGTGGTCATGGCCCAGGGGCGCGTCTTGGCACAGGGCACTGCCGAGACGGTGCGGCGTGATGTCAGGGTCATCGATGCCTATCTGGGCGATATCCAGTGACGGCCGCGTTGCTGACGGTGCGCGGCCTTTTCGCCGGGTATCGCCGCGAGCTTCCAGTTGTGCAGGATTTGGCGCTTTCGGTCTCTGCCGGGGAGGTGGTGTGTCTGCTCGGCCCGAATGGCGCGGGCAAGTCCACGTTGCTGAAGGCGGTCGTTGGCCTTGCGGGCGTGTTCGGCGGGAGCGTCCAGTTGGATGGGCGGGAGATTGGCGGGTGGCCGACCCATCGGATTGCCGCAGCCGGCATCGGCCACGTGCCGCAACTGGCCAACGTGTTCACTACGCTCACCGTCGCGGATAATTTGCGCGCTGGGACGCATGGGCTGCCCGGCGCGGCGGAGCGCATCAAGGCGGCGCTCGCGCGCTTTCCGGAGCTCGCATCCCGGCTCGGGGCCTATGGTGCCGATTTGTCCGGCGGGCAGCGGCAGATGCTGGCGATCGCCCGCATGCTGACCCGGCGGCCGGCCCTGCTCCTGCTCGACGAACCCTCCGCCGGCTTGTCGCCCAAGATGGCAGCCGAAGTGTTCGGCCACGTCAAACGCATTGCGGAGGATGGAGTCGCTGTCCTGCTGGTCGAACAGAACGTCAAGGCTGGCCTGGGCATCGCGCATCGTGGCGTCGTGCTGGCGGCGGGTCATGTCGTGCTGGAAGGCCCCGCAGGCGACATCCGGGACAACCCGGCGCTCGGCGACATCTTCCTTGGCAACCACCGGCGGGCAGCGTGATCGCGCAGATGCTCGTGGACGGCGTGCTGACCGGGTCCATCCTGTCGTTGGGCGCGATCGGCATCACGCTGGGCCTGTCAATCCTGCGGTTTGCCAACTTCGCCTATGCCGAACTGCTGACCGTCGGCGGCTACGCAACCCTGGCTGTCGTGCTCGCGCTGGGCGGGACGGGCGTGCCGGTCGATCCGTTTTCGGTCGGGATCTATATGCTGCTTGCCCTGTGCGTTTCCGGTGTGGTGACGGCCGGCGCGGCGCTGTTGGCGGATGTTGCGGCGTTCGGCCCGTTGCGGCGGCGCGGCGCCGGGCCATTGGTTTTGATCTTCGCCTCCTTCGGCCTGTCGCTGGTGATCCGCAACGCGGTGCTGCTCGCATTCGGGCCGCAGCCGGAATATTACAGCGGCGAGTTGCAGATCGCGATCCTGCTCCCCGGGGATATTAGGGTCATGCCGGACCAGCTATTGGTGCTCGGGGCGGCGCTGGCCGCGCTCGCGGTGCTGTGGTGGTTTCTCAACCGCACGGCGGCCGGGCTCGCGATGCGGGCGGTGGCCGAAAATCCCAGCCTGGCCGAAACCTGCGCCATCCGCCCCGAAGCGGCGATCCGCACCACATGGATCGCCACGGGACTGCTCTCGGCCCTCGCCGGCACGTTGTTCGGCTTGACCGTGCAGCTGCGGCCCGAAATGGGCGCCAGCCTGTTGCTGCCCTTGTTCACTGCCGCCGTGCTTGGCGGCATCGGGTCGATCGGCGGGGCTGTGTTGGGCGGCTTGCTCATCGGGGTAGCGCAAACGACGTCCGCCCTGGTCATCCCGACCAATTACGGTCCCATCGTTCCGTTCGTCATCATGCTCGGCTGTTTCTTGGTGCGCCCGCAGGGGCTGTTCGGGCGTGCGCAATGACCGGGCTGCTCTCTTACGCAACATTCTTCACGACGCTGGCCGGCATTTTTGCGGTCGCGGCCATGGGGCTGAATCTGCAATGGGGCCTGGCGGGGCAGTTCAACGCCGGGATCGTGGGTTTCATCGGCGTGGGCGCCTATACGCAGGCGCTGGTCACCGTTGCGGCCACGCCGGAGCATGCTGGCGGGGTGGAACTTCCGTATGTCCTGGCCTTCCCATGCAGCATGGGGGTTACCGCACTCGTCGCGTTGCTGATCGGCGCCACGACGATCCGGCTGCGGACCGACTATCTCGCGCTGGCGACGTTCGGCATCGCGGCGGCACTGCAATTGCTGATGATGAACATCGATGGGCTGACGGGGGGCGGGCGGGGCCTGGCCGGTGTGCCGCGCCCGTTCGCATTCCTGCCGCCATTGGGCTTTGGGCTGGCCTATCTGGGGCTTGTCGTGGTGCTGGCGGGATGCTGCTACCTGGCGATGGAGACTTTGGTCCGCTCGCCCTGGGGCCGAGTGCTCCGCGCGATCCGCGATGACGAAATCGCCGCCGCCTCGCTCGGCAAGCCCGTGGCGCAATTGCGGCTGACCGCCTTCGTCATCGGATCCTCGCTGATGGGCTTGTCCGGGGCGCTGTATGCCGGCTTCGTCGGCTATATCAGCCCCTTCGACTTCCTGCCCATTATGACCTTCCAAATCTGGGCCATGCTGATCGTGGGCGGCGCCGGCCGGACACTCGGCGCCATTATCGGCGCTTTCGTGGTGTGGGGATTGTGGAGCTTCAGCGGCATCGCCGTCGTGTCCTTCGTGCCCACGCGGTTCCAGGCGCAGGGCGGGGCGATCCAGGCCATCATGATCGGCGTGCTGTTGGTCGCGATGCTGATCCTGCGCCCCCAGGGCATCATCGGCGAGCGAACCCATAGGATTTGATCGACATGCAGGGAGTCAGGACATGACGGCACGATTTACCATCCTCTGCGGGGTGCTGTTCGCGGCGCTTGCACTCGGCTCGCCGGCACGGGCGCAGGGCAGTGGCTGCCCTGTCAGGCTGGGTGCCATCATCCCGCTGACCGGTCCGCAAGGACCCACCGGCAAGCCGATTGCCGACGTGGCGCAATTCGCCGTCGACCAGATCAACGCGGCGGGCGGAATCAAGGGCTGCCCGCTGGAATTATCGCTGCGCGACGATACGGGGCAGCCTGCCGTCGGGCTCGACGCGGCGCGCTATTTGGTGGACGTGCGGAAGGTGCCCGCCATCGTCGGCGTCGTCGGCAGCGGCATCGCGCTGCCCATCGTCTCCTCCGTCACGACGCAGGCGAAGGTGGCGATGGTGTCCTGTTGCGCCGTGACGCCGACGCTGACCCGCATGGCGGAGGAGGGCAAGACCGACGGCTACTTCTTCCGCACCATTCCCACCTCCCGCGTGATGGGCGTGGCGCATGCGGTGGCGGCGGTGGACAAGGGTTACAAGCGGGTTGCCGTCATCTACGTCAACAACGATTTCGGTCTGACCCTGCTGCAGGATTTCAAGAAATCGTTCGAAGCGATGGGCGGCACCATCGCCGGCTCGTTCGCCTACAACGAAAACCAGCCGTCGTACCGGACCGAGGTCAACCAGGCGCTGGCGCTGAAGCCGGACGCGCTGGTGCTTCTGGCCTTGGCGCAAGATGGGGCGACCATCACCCGCGAATGGATCTCGCTCGGCGGCACGCAGAATTTGGTGCTGCACAACACGTTGCGGTCGGAGGATTTCATCAAGGCGATCGGCGCGCGCTATCTGGCGAAGTCGGTGGGCATCGACAACGCGCAGGTGGATGGGCCGTCCGTCGTCGCGTTCAACACCTCCTACCAGGCCAAGTTCGGCAAGCCGCCGGTCGGCGCCGGGTTGCAGACGATGTATGATGCGGTGGTGGTCACGGCGCTGGCCATGCAGGCCTCGCCGGCGATCGATGGAACGGCGGTTCGCGACCATTTGCGCGCCGTGACCGACCCGGCGGGCGAGCCGGTCTATCCCGGCGTGGACGGCATCAAGAAAGCGCTGGACCTGCTGAAGGCGGGGAAGCCAATCCACTACATCGGCGCCACCGGGCCGTTCCAATTCGACAAGAATGGCGACGTGTCGGGGCCAGCGCTGATCTGGAAGATCGAGAACGGACAGTTGGCGACCGAGAAGGTGATCTCGCTCGACGACATGGCCGCGTACTTCAAGAAAATTGGGTTCTGAGGGGGCCAGCATGGAACGTATCGATCTCGCACCCGGCTATAGCGTGTCCCGCCTCACCAAGGGCAATTGGCAACTCGCCGCACGCCACGGCGCCGCGTACGATCCGGAGGAGGCGATCGACGGCATGCGGCGCTTCGTCGAGGCCGGGATCACGAATTTCGACTGCGCGGACCATTATGTCGGCGTCGAGGAGCTGATCGGGAATTTCCGCCGCCGCTATCCCAGCCTGGCGCGCCAATTGACGGTGCAGACGAAAGTCGTGCCAGACCGCGATTTGCTGCCCGTCTTGAAGCGCAGCGACATCGCCTTCCTGATCGACCGCGCGCTGGGACGGCTGGGGGTCGACCGGCTCGACTTGGTGCAGTTCCACTGGTGGGACTACGATCATCCCGGCTATGTCGAGGCAATGGGTTGGCTCGCCGAAATGGCGCGCGATGGCAAGATCAATCTGGTCGGTACTACCAATTTCGACGTGAAGCGACTGCGGGAGATCGTCGAGAGTGGAACCCAGGTGTCGAGCAACCAGCTCCAGTATTCCGTGATCGACCGGCGCCCCGAAAGCGGCATGGTCGCGTTCGCGCGGCTGCATGCAATCGCGCTGCAATGCTACGGCACGGTGGCTGGCGGCTTTCTGTCCAAACGCTGGCTGGGCGTGGCGGAACCGGCAAACCCGATGGAGAACCGCTCCCTCGTCAAGTATAAACTCATCCTCGACGAGTTCGGTCCTTGGGATTTGTTCCAGGCGCTGCTGCAGGTTTTGCAGAGTATTGCCGACAAGCACGGCGCCAGTATCACCGGAGTGGCGACCCGCGCCATTCTGGACCGGCCAGGCGTTTCGACGGCGATCATCGGGGCGCGTACGGCAGCCCATCTGGACGATCTGCTGAGGATCGACCGTCTGCACCTCGACGACCAGGACCGCGCCGCCATTGCGCAGGTGGTCGGCGAGGCCGCGGGACCGGATGGCGATTGCTACGGGTTGGAGCGGGTGCCGGGTGGCATCCACGCCGGGATCATGTGGACCAACCAGAACACCAAGGGCGTCGGCGCGCGCTGACCGCGAAAGGAAGGCTGCACATGGAAGATGACGAGTTCGAACTGTACGATCTGAAGGTCGAGGTGCTTCACGGCGATCTCTCCCGGCCCATCGTGTGCCGCCACAAGGTTGGTGACAGCTTGGTGCTGCGCGGCGGGACGGTCGAATTCCCGGCGGATAGTCCGAGCTTCGGCTATTACGCGCTGCTGGCGGTGCTGCCATTCCTGGCGGCCAAGCAGCGCCCGACCCAACGGGCGGATTGGATGTCGACCGACGCGAATATCGGCTGCACCGACCCGAATTGCGGCGCGTATTTCCGCATCACCCGCATCGGCTCGCGGACCTACCGGCATGGGGACACGACGAAGGTGGCACTCCCACCCGCCAATGGCTGAGGCGGCAATCCCCGGCTATTGCACGTTCTGCCGCTCGCGCTGCGGCACGCTCAACACGGTGGTGGATGGCAGGCTGGTTGCGATCGCCCCCCTGCCCGGCCATCCGACCGGCGGGGCGATTTGCCCCAAGGGCCGTGCGGCGCCGGAGATCGTGCATTCCTCAAGGCGCCTCACCACGCCGCTACGGCGGACGGCGCCGAAGGACGCGGATGACCCGGGGTGGGAACCCATCTCGTGGGACGAGGCGCTGGACACGATCGCCAGCCGGCTCGGCGCCATCCGGGAGACGTATGGGCCGGAGGCGGTGGGCTTCGCCCTCACCTCGCCCAGTGCCACCCCGATGGTCGACTCGGTCGAGTGGGTGGAACGCTTCAGTGCCGTGTTCGGCAGCCCGAACGTGTGCAATGGCACCGAGATTTGCAACTGGCACAAGGATGTCGCGCACGCCTTCACCTTCGGCTGTGCCATGCCCCTGCCCGATTTCGCCCGGACCGACCTCGTCATCCTATGGGGCCATAACCCGGCGAGCGTTTGGCTCTCGGCGGCCGGCGAACTGGCGGAGGCCCGTCGCCGTGGCGCCCGCCTTGCCGCCATCGACCCACGCCGGACAGGGCACGCGGCGGATGCGGACTATTGGCTGCGCATTCGCCCCGGCACGGACGCGGCGCTGGCGCTATGCCTGTCCCATTTGCTGATTGCGAGCGGACAGGTCGATTGGGGCTTCGTGCGCAGCTGGACGAATGGCCCAATGCTGGTGGGGCCGGATGGCCGCTTCATTCGTGATTCGAACGGGCGTTTCCTGGTTTTCGATACCGAAACCGGCCTGCGCCCGTACGATCCGAGCCTGTCGGCGGACGCCAACGCGGTACATCTGCTTGCGCTCACTGGCAAAATCACCGTGGCGGGCCAACCATGCCGCCCGGCGTTCGACCTGTTTGCGGAACGCGCGGCAGCGTACCCCGTCGACCGCACGGCGGTACTGACCGGCATTCCCGCCGAGGCGATCCACGCGCTCGCCACCGCAATCGGAACGTCCCGCGCGGTGTCGTATTACGGCTGGACCGGTATCGGGCAGGGCCGCAACGCAACCCAGACCGACCGGGCGATCGCGACACTCTACGCCCTGACGGGCTGCTTCGACCGGGCGGGCGGCAATGTGGTGGGCAGCCGGCACGCCGCCGGACGGATCAGCGACCCGGCCCTGCTCCCGGAGGCGCAGCGGCGCAAAGCGCTCGGTATGGCCGACCGCCCGCTGGGCCCCGCGGCCGCCGGCATGGTGACGTCGCGGGAGCTCTATCGCGCAATGCTGGACCACCAGCCTTACCGCATCCGCGCGCTCATGACCTTCGGGGCGAATTTGCTGGTTTCCCGTCCCGATCCAGAAATGGCCCGCCAGGCCTTCGCCGCGTTGCAGTTCAGCGTCCACTGCGACCTGTTCGAAACGCCAACCGCCCGGCTGGCCGATATCCTGCTCCCCGTCTCCAGCCCGTTCGAACGGGACGCGCTGAAGATCGGGTTCGACGTGACCGAAGCAGCCCGCGAGCACATCCAGCTCCGTCCGGCCATGGTTCCCCCGGCGGGCGACGTCAGGTCGGACGCGGAGATCGTCTGCGCCCTCGCCCGGCGCTTGGATCTGCCCGATAAGCTGCTGCAGGGCGGCGTCGAGGCAGGATGGCGCCACATGTTGCATCCGCTTGGCATTACGCTGGAGGCGCTGCGTGGGGCGCCGGCCGGGATGAGGCGAGCCCTGGACCACCCGACGCGCAGCTACGCGATGGACCAGGACGGCAAAACCCGCGGTTTTGCGACCGAGTCCGGGCGGGTCGAACTCTACTCGGAACGGCTGCGGCGTGCGGGCTACGACCCGCTGCCTGTGGCCATGACCACCCCGGCGGACGTACGCTTCCCGCTTCTGCTGCTTTCGGCCAAGGCGGCAATGTATTGCCACAGCCAGCACCGCTCCATCACCTCGCTCCGCCAGCGTGCCAGGGAGCCATCGGCGGCGATCAGCCGGGCGGCCGCCATCACGCATGGCATCGTCGCGGGTGACTGGGTCTGGATCCAGACCCGGGCTGGGCAGGCCCGCTTTCGGGCACAGGTCGACGACGCGCTGGCCGACGACATTGTGTCGGCTGAATTCGGCTGGTGGCAGGCTGCCCCCGATCTCGGGCTACAAGGCTACGATCCAACGGGCACGGCAGGCAGCAGCTTCAATCGGCTGATCGACTCAGACGAGGTCGATCCGGTTAGCGGCTCGACTCCGTTGAAGCAATTCGCCTGTGCGCTCCGCCGGGACGGCGCGCCGGGTTGGGAGGGTTGGCGGCACCTGGTGGTGTCCGCCCACGACATCAGGCGTGGCGTGAGCGTGGTCGATTTCGTGGCAACCGATCATGGGGCGTTGCCACACTACCAGCCTGGCCAACACCTTTGCATCCGCACCGAGATTCCCGGGATCGGCCTCGTGACGCGGGCGTACACGCTATGCGGACCGGCCGGACTGGGAGCGTTCCGGATCGCGGTTCGCACCCTGCCGGAGGGGGTGTTCTCCAGCGTCTGCCGGGAGGTTCTGGCGCCCGGGAGGGAGATCGAGGCATGTGCCCCGGCGGGCACCTTCATCCTGCCAACCGCGGCGGACTTCCCCGTTGTCTTGATGACCGGGGGAATCGGTGTCACGCCCGCCCTCGCCTATCTCGAAAGCTTGGTGCATGTGCCGAACCCGCCGGAGGTCACCCTCTACGTGGGGTATCGCGACGGACGTGATCATGTGTTCGCGCAGCGCCTGGCCTGCCTCGCGTCACGCATTGGCTCGGTCCGGATCGTCACCCAATATAGCGGAACCCGGGGGGCTGGCCGGCTCACGGCGGACAGTGCCGATGCCAGCCTCATTCAACGGCGAGCCCGGTTCTATTTGTGCGGCCCGCTGGCGATGATGGCGGAGCTGACGGCGGGGCTGATCCGGCGCGGAGTACCACCGTTCGAGATTTTCCGGGAGGCGTTCCGCTCGCCCCCTGTGCCCAATCCAGCCGCAGCCGGCCCGTTTGCCGTCGTGCTAAACCGCTCGCGGGTGACCCTGACCTGGCAGCCCGGCTGCGGCACGCTGCTCGACCTCGCCGAGCGCGCCGGGCTCGCATGGCCGAGCGGATGCCGCGTCGGGTCGTGCGAAAGCTGCGCGGCGTCGATCCTGCGGGGTGAGGTGCGGCATTCGGCGGCGGCCGTGCATGTGCCGGACGGCGTGTGCCTGACCTGCCAGGGAGTGCCTGTATCGGACCTCGTCATCGATATGTAGTGCATCGTTCCCATCAACGACTCCCATGCCAACCCTCTAGGATGGACAAGCGAAGCGTCATTCGCCATGGCACGACTGCGGCGACGGCCTCAACCGGCGGCTGCTATGTTCCGCTGAAGTCCAGCAGGACAACCTTGCCGTCCTTGATGGTCATGACCACGGCGTTGTTGTGCGCGAGGTTGTGGTCGTCGAAGCTGATGGTGGTGCCGAGGATCGATGGCAGCTTCGTGGTCACCAAGGCGTCGCGGATGGCGGCGGGTTCCCCGGTGCCGGAGCGGCGGATGGCGTCGATCAGCACGTTCGCGGTCTCGTAGGATTCGAAGCTGATCTGCGTCGGCGGCCCACCGAACTGCTTGGTATAGGCGGCGACGAAATTCTTGTTGGCTGGGGTGTCCACGGCAAGCGCATAGGGCTGCACGGCAGTGGTGCCGTCGAGCATGCCGCTCGCCATGAGCGCGGCAGGCACCTCGTCGAACAGGATGCGGCCGGTGAGAGGAATGCGGAAGTCGTTGCTGACCATTTGGCGGATCAGGTTCTGGAAATCGGCACCGAGCGCATAGACCGCGACGGTGGCTGGCTTTTGGGCGGCCAACTTGGTGAGCAGCGAGGTGAATTCGGCCGTGCCCTGCTGGAAGTAGTCCTCGCTGACCAGCTTCTTACCGAGTGGCGTGAGCGCTGCCTGCAGGCCGGCGGCGCCGCTGCGGCCGTAGTCGCTGTCCTCGCCGAGCAACGCGATGCCATCGGCCTTGCCGGCTTTGGCGAGATAGCCGACCAGGGCCTTGGCAAGCCCGGCGTCGGAGGGATTGATCTTGAACGTCCATTTGTTGCCGCCAGCACCGGAGCGCTCGGCGATCGAGGTGGCGGAGCCGTTGGCGACCAGGAACGGCACCTCGGCACGCTCGACCAGCGGCATGATGGCGAGCACGGCAGAGCTACAGAGGCCGTCGAGCACTGCGATATGGCCCTTATCCGACAGCATCTGCGTCACGCTGCGCACCGCCTCGGTGGGGTTGCAGCGATTGTCTTGCACGTCGGCCACCAGCTTGCGCCCAAACAACCCGCCGGCGGCGTTGGCCTCGGTGAAGGCCAGTTCGGTGCCTCTGCGGGCATCCTGGCCAAACTGGGCCAAGCCGCCCGACATCGGTTCCGAAACGCCGACGAGAAGGTCGGCGGCGTGGGCCTGGCCGAAACTCAACAAGCCGATCAGGATCAGAAAGCGCATGGGTCTTCTCCGTTGAAGGAAGGCCAGGGCGCCGCCCTGGACCAGCTCAAGGCGGTGCCTTGAGAATCCATTTATGTCAGGCGTTCAAGCGAGCTGACGACGCCCTCGGCGATGTCGGCGGCTTGTTTCGCGGGGTCGCGCTGCGCCGGGTCGCCGAAGCCGCCGCCGCCTGGGAGTTCAATCACCAGCGTGGCCCCAGGCGGCACGGTGAACACGCTCTTGCCCTCGAACACCGGGCCGTTCTCCAGCATCAGCCGGCCAAGCCCACCCGGCGCGCCCCCCGCGCGCCCGGCAGCGGCGAAGATGCGGCGTTCGAAGGTCGCGGCAGAGATGGTGAAGGGGCGGTCCTCGGTATTGCGGACGTGGATGGCCTGGCCAAGGCCGCCGCGATAAGTCCCGGCGCCACCTGAATCAGGGGAAAACTCCTTCCGCAGGTAGACGAGCGGGCAGTCGCCTTCGATGACCTCGACCGGGGTGGTGCCGACGCCGCTGGGGAAGGCGGTGGTGGACAGGCCGTCCTTGGCAGGGCGGGCGCCCATGGCGCCGATGCCGAGACCCATGACGTTGAAAGGGCGGCCGTCGGCGCGCTGGCCGGCCATCGCCAGCACCCAGAGGCTGCCGGCACCCTCGGCCGGCACTTTGCCATCGAGCGCACCGGCCAGGCAGCCGAACATCATGTCGGCGAGCATCTGTCCGACCACGTGCCGCGCGGTGACCGGGGCCGGACGCAACGGGTTGACGATGCTGCCGGGCGGCGCGGTGACGCGAAAGGGGCGCAGCGACCCGGCGTTGTTCGGCACATCCGGCGCGATGATGCATTTCAGGCCAAACACCGAATAGGCTTCGGTGTAGCAAACCGGCGAGTTGATGCCGCGCGTCGAGGCGGCCGAGGAGCCGTCGTAATCGACGTCGATACCGTTGTCGCCAACGGCGAGGCTGGCATGCAGTGCGAGCGGCGTGTCGTAGCCGTCGAGATCCATGCGGTAGGCAAACCGGCCGCGCGGCAGGGTGGCAATGGCGGCCAGCGTAGCCCGCTCGGAGCTTTCGAGGATATGCGCCGCCAGCCCCGCTATGTCGGTCAGTTCGAACTCGGCCATCATCTCGAGTAGCCGGGCGGCGCCGACGTCGTTGCTGCTGACCAGGGCCAGCACGTCGCCCCGCAATTCGACCGGGTTGCGCGAGTTGGCCATGGCAATGGCGAGCAGGTCGTCGTTGAGGCGGTGGCGATCGCGCAGCTTCAAATGCGGGATCAGTACGCCCTCCTCGAAAACCGAGCGGGCGTCCGCGGAGAAGCCGATGCCGCCGACGTCGACAGTGTGGCAGGTCGAGGCGAACAGGGCGACTGCGGTGGTGCCGCGGAACACCGGGGTGACGACAACGAAGTCGAACAGATGGCCGGTGCCCATCCACGGGTCGTTGGTGACGTAGACGTCGCCGGGCTGCATGGTGGCGAGCGGATAGCGTTCGAGAAAATGGCGCACCGCCATCGCCATGGTGTTGACATGCCCGGGCGTGCCGGTGACGGCCTGGGCGATCATCTCGCCGCCGACATTGTAGACGCCCGCGGAAAGGTCGCCCGACTCGCGCACCACCGAACCGAAGGCGGTGCGCAGCAGGGCCTGCGCTTGCTCCTCGACAACGGCGATCAGGCGGTTCCACATGACCTGCAGCCGGATGGCCTGGAGTGCTGATGTCATGGCATGCGCTCCAGCACCAGATGGCCGAAGCCGTTGACCGAAGCGGTAAATCGGGCCGGGACGATGGTGGTGGTCTGCTCCTCGGCAATCACCGCGGGGCCGGTGACCTGATCGCCGGGTTCGAGGTCGGGCCGCCAGAACGCTGCGAAATCGATGATTTTGGCCGCTGCGGGGTCGTAGACCGGCTGCGTTGCGGTGGCAGTGACATGGCGGACCGGCAGTACCCCAGCCGCTGCGACCGCCCCCGCCGGGGTCGCTACGGTGACCGACCAGGTGACGCACTCGACGGCGGCGTCCTCAAGGATCAAGCCATACATGGCGCGGTACTGCCGCTCGAAATCGGTGCGGATGGCGCGTAGATCGGCGACCGTCAGAGAATGCCCGGGGAGTGAGACCTGCAGCTCGTGGCCCTGTCCGACATAGCGCACATCGACCACCAGTGCGTCGGTCAGCGCCATCCCCGCAGCGGCGGCAACGGCGACATCGTGGGCTTCGGCATGCATCGCCGCCAACAGGGTGTTGATCGCCGCCAGGTCGAGCGTGCCGAGCAGCACGCGGTGGCTGCGCACCACCTCGTAGGCGACCGGCGCGCGCAGGAAGCCGATTGCCGAGCCGACACCTGCCCCGGCGGGAACGACGATGCGGTCGGCGCCGAGCTTTTCAGCCAGCCGTCCGGCATGCAGCGGGGCGCCGCCGCCAAAGGCGATGATGGTGTAGCGCGCCGCGACCCGCCCGCGCTCGATGGCATGGACGCGGGCGGCATTGGCCATGTTCTCCTCGACGATCTCGGAAACGCCGACGGCAGGCCAGATGCCGGCCTGGTCCAGCTTCGCGCCGATCTGCCGGGCCAGGGCCGCCGCCGCCGCTGCACCATCCAGGGCGATCCGCCCGCCGGCGAAGCGCGCCGGGTCGATGCGCCCGAGCACCACATTGGCGTCAGTCACCGTCGGTTCGGTGCCCCCCTGGCCATAGCAGACCGGTCCGGGCTCGGCGCCGGCGCTGTCGGGACCGACGGCGATGCGGCTCATGGCGTCGACGCGGGCGATCGACCCCCCGCCGGCGCCGATCTCCACCAGCTCGATGACCGGGATGCGAACCGGCAGGCCGCTGCCCTTTTGGTCACGATACATGCGCGCCACCTCGAAGCGGCGCGCGCGCTCGGGGGCGCCGTCGTCGATGAGGCAGATTTTCGCGGTGGTGCCGCCCATGTCGAAGGCCAGCACATGGTCCAGCCCGCACTCGGCGGCGACATGGCTGGCCAGGATGGCACCCCCGGCGGGGCCGGATTCCACCAGGCGGACGGGGAAGCGCGTGGCGTTGGCCAGCGTCGTCAGGCCGCCGCCAGACATCATCAGCATCATCGGGCAGCCAAGGCCAAGGCCGCGCAGGGCGGCATCGAGCCGGTAGAGGTAGCCGGCCATCAACGGGCGGACATACGCATTGGCGCAGGTGGTGGAGAAGCGCTCGTATTCCCGCATCTCCGGGCACACCTCGCTCGATAAGCAGATGGTGACGCCCCGTGGCAGCAGGCCGGCGAGCATGTCGCGCGCCTGCCGCTCATGCGCGGGGTGGGCGTAGGCGGAGAGAAAGCCGATGGCGACCGCGCCGGCTTCGGCGGCGACGATTGCGGCCCCGGCCGCGCGCACGGCAGCGGCATCGAGCGGGGTGACGACCGTGCCGTCGGCGGCAATGCGCTCGGGCACGGCGAAGCGCAGCGGGCGCGGAACCAGCGGCGCCGGGCGATCCATGTTCACGTCGTATTGGGCGAAGCGTTTCTCGTAACCCATTTCGAGGATGTCGCGGAATCCCCCAGTGGTCAGGAAGGCGGTCTTCGCCCCCTTTCGCTCGATCAGCGCGTTGGTGGCCAGTGTCGTGCCGTGGATGAACTTCTCCACTGATGACGCCGGCAGGGCGGCGCGGGCGAGCACGCGGGCCACGCCGTCCAGCACCCCTTGCTCGGGCGCGGCCGGCGTCGTCAGCAGCTTTTCCGACATGCGGCCGCCAGCGGTCTCCAGCACGACGTCGGTGAAGGTGCCGCCGATGTCGACGGCGATACTGGCCATCGCTCAGATCGCCGCGGTGGCGAAGCGCGGCTCCTGCCATCGCGCGCTCTGCAGGATTTCCCGCAGCCGGGCCACCGCGTGCCAAAGGTCCTCGTGGCGCAGGGCGAGCGGACCGAGGCCGAAGCGGATGGTGTCGGGCTTGCGATAGGAGCAGATCACCCCGGCGGCAACCAGCGCCTGGCTCAGCTGGGCGGCGGCGGGATAGGAAAACCCGACATGCCCGCCCTGCTCTTCGTAGGTGCCCGGCGAGGTGACGGTGACACCGAGGCCGCCGCATTGCTGCATCAGCAGGCCGGCGGCAGCGGCGGACAAGCTGCGGTGCTTGCGGTCCAGCGCCGCCGGCGAGACCTCGCGCCAAATATCGACGGCGGCGGCGAAGGCGGTGTTGGCGAGCACCGCGGGCGAGGCCACCAGATGCCGCTGCGGTCCGGCGGCGGGGACGAATTCGGCTTCGAAGGCGAATGGATGAGCATGGCCCATCCAGCCGCAAATCGTCGGCCAGGCAGCGTCATGATGGCGCGGATGCACGTAGAGCAGCGCCGGGGCGCCCGGGCCGCCAGAGAGGTATTTATAGCCACAGCCGACGGCGAAGTCGGCATCGGTGCCGCGCAGGTCGATGACGTTGGCGCCGGCACTGTGCGACAAATCCCACAGCGTCAGCGCCCCGGCAGCATGGGCGGCCCGGTTGACCGCACCCATGTCCCAACGGCGGCTGCTGCGATAGTCGACATGGCTCAGATAGACCACGGCCACGTCGTCACCGGTCGCCGCCGGCAACTCGCCCGGGTCGTCGATCAGACGTAGCGACGCGCCGGCATGCCGCGCCAGCCCTTCTGCGACGTAAAGGTCCGTCGGGAACACGTGGCGCTCGGCGACCACCACGCGGCGGGCGGCTTGCAGCCGCAGCGCGTATGTCAGCAGTTTGAACAGGTTCACCGTGGTGGTGTCGCAGACCACCAAATCCTCGGGATCGGCGCCGAGGATGGCGGACAGGCCGGCGCCGAGGGTGCGCGGCTGGTCCAGCCAGTCGGCCGTGCTCCAACTGCGCCGCCGCTGTTCCGCCCAGCCCTGCTGCAACACCCGGGCGACCCGGCTCGGCACGTCGCGCGGCATGGCCCCGACCGAATTGGCATCGAGATAGATCGCCCCGGCCTCGCCCGGGGCGAAGCGTGCGCCGAGCAGCGCCAGCGGGTCCGCAACGTCGGCGGCGCGGCAGTCATCCAGGGTGATCATGCCGCCCACGATAGCGCCCGCCGCCGCCTCGTCCAGGGGCCCTGTTGCGTTGCAGCGCGAGCATGCCATGGTGGCGCGGCAACCGGGAACGCATGCTTTGGGGCTGGCCTATTTTCTGCAACTGCTGGTCAACGGCCTGGCCACCGGCATGATCTACGCGCTGATCGCGATTGGCCTGTCGCTGATCTTCGGCGTCATCGAGATCGTCAACTTCGCGCACGGCGAGTTCTACATGCTGGGCGCGATGCTGAGCTATTTCTTGGTGACCGGCATTCCCGGGTTTGCGCCGCCCTATTTGCTCACGGTCTTGGCGGTCACGCTGGCAGTCGCCGCCCTCGGCTATTTGTTCTACGAGGGGCTGCTGCGCCGCCTGCGCGGAAAATCGTTCGAGCGCAGCATCCTGCTGACGCTCGGCGTCTCCATGGTGCTGCAGAACGGCGCCATCTTCCTGTGGTCGTCGACGCCACGCTTCGTGCCGAGCCCCTACACCTACACCAACGTCTCGGCGTTCGGCGTGCGCATCGGCCTGCTGAAGCTATTCGCCCTCGGCCTGGCGGCGGCGGCGTTCGTCATGCTCCATCTGGTGCTGAACCACACGCGGACCGGCAAGGCGATGCGCGGCATCGCGCAAAATCGCGAGGCCGCCATCATGGTCGGCATCGATCCGGAGGCGACGGCGCGGCTGGCGGTGATCGCCGGTATTGGGCTGGCCGGGCTGGCGGGGGCGGCCCTGGCGCCGATCTACTCGGTGCAACCGACCGTTGGTTTCGCCTATATGTTCAAGGCCTTTGCCGTGATCATCATCGGCGGCCTCGGTAATCTTGGCGGCGCTGCCTTGGCCGCCATCCTGCTCGGCGTGCTCGAGAGCTTTGCCAGCGGATTCTTTCCCCTCGTGATGGTCGACGCGCTGTCGTTCAGCCTGATGATCCTGGTGTTGCTGGTGCGGCCACGCGGGCTATTTGGCCAGGGTGTACGGGTTTGAGGCGTGCGGGGCTTGGCGTTGCCGTGTTGGCCATCCTGCTGCTGCCGCTGACGCCATTCGCGTCGGACTACGTGATGACGCTCGGCATCTCGATTGCAGTGTTCGCGGTGCTGAGCACCGGCCTCAACCTCGTCTACGGCTATACCGGGCTGATGTCCTTCGCGCAGGTCGCGTTCTTCGGCATCGGCGGCTATGCCAGCGCGCTGCTGGTGACGCGGCTCGGCTGGTCGGTGTGGGAGGGCAGCCTCGCCGGCGGGGTGCTGGCCACTGCAACCGCCCTGGTCATCGGCTACAGCTCGCTGCGGTTGTCGCGGGATGCCTTCGCCATCGTCACGCTGAGTTTCTCCCTGCTCTGCATGCTGGCAGCGCGCGACTGGGTGGAGCTGACCCGCGGGTCGATGGGAATCCCCGGGTTGCCTGCCCCGGTGCTGCAGCTTCCCGGACTGGCGCCGATCGCCATCAACGGGCCGCGGGCCTTCTATGCGGTGCTGGTGCCGTTCGCGCTGCTGGCCCTGGCGGCGGTGCATCGCCTGGTGCGTTCGCGCATTGGCCGCACGCTGATGGCGCTCCGGCTGAATGAGCCGATGGCGCAGTCCCAAGGCATCGACCCGTTGCGCCACAAGCTGCTGGCCCTCGCCGTCTCGGCCTTGCTCTCGGGCATGGCCGGCGGGATTTACGTGTTCAGCCTGACCATCGTCGACCCCTCGGTGTTCGATTTCTACTACACCGAGACCATGCTGATCATGGTGATCGTTGGCGGCCCCGGCAGCTTCTGGGGCGTGCTCGTCTCCTGCGTCGTCTTTTCCGTCGTGCCCGACCTGCTGCGCTTCAGCGCGGATTTGCGCATGGTGCTCTACGGCGTGGTGCTGGTTGCAGCGATGCTGCTGTTTCCGCAGGGGCTCGGCGGGCTTTGGCGGCGGTGGACATGACGGCGCTGCTGGAAGTGCACGGCCTGTCGCGGCACTACCGCGGGCTGGCGGCGGTGGACGATTTGTCGTTCGACGTGCCGAAAGGTTCGATCACCGGGCTGATCGGCCCGAACGGCTCGGGAAAGAGCACCACCATCGACTGCCTCACCGGCTTCCAGCCCGCCAATGCCGGGCGCTGGACGCTCAACGGGCAGACGCTGCACGGCAAGACCCCGCAGGCGATGGCGCAGACCGGGCTGACGCGAACCTTCCAGGCGGTGCGCGTCTACGATGCGCTCTCCCTGCTCGACAATTTGCGCATCGCCGCCCAGGCCTCCGACGGCACCGGCTGGGCCGACGCGCTGCTGCGCACCCGGCGCTGGCGGGCGGCCGAGGCGGCGGCGGATGCGCGGGCCCGCGAGCTGCTCGGCATCGTTGGGCTGCTCGACTTTGCCGACGCGCCGGCGGAGCGCCTGTCCTATGGCCAGCGCAAGCTGCTACAGCTTGCCGCCGCCGTGATGGCGCGGCCCAAGCTCGTCATGCTCGACGAGCCGGTCGCCGGCGTAAACCCGACGATGATCCTGCGCATCGCCGAAATCCTGCGCCGGATGCGCGGCGAGGGCGTGACGCTGGTGGTGGTCGAGCACAACGTCGACTTCATCGTGGGGCTCTGCGACCGCGTCATCGTGCTGGCGGCTGGGCGCAAGCTTGCGGAAGGGCCGCCATCGCTGATCCGCAGCGACCCGGCGGTCCTCGCGGCCTATCTCGGCACCGGGCGGAAGCGGCGCGCATGAGCCTCCTGCAGCTCGACGCGCTCTCGGCCGGCTATGGCGAAACCCCGATCGTGACGGATTTTTCCGCCGAGGTCGATGCCGGCAGCATCACCACCATCATCGGGGCCAACGGCGCTGGGAAGTCGACGCTGCTGCGCGCAATCTTCGGCATCAACACGCATTTCGCGGGCCGCATCCTGTTCGACGGCATCGAGGTGCAGGGCTGGACACCGCGCCAGCGCCTGGCTCAAGGCATTGGCCTGGTGCCGCAGGGGCGCTGTAATTTTCCGCTGATGTCGGTGCAGGACAATCTCGAACTCGGCGCGTACGGGCTGCGGCGCGCGGACATAGCCGCCGCGATCGCCAAGGCGCTGGACAGCTTTCCCATGCTGGCGGCCAAGCGCCGCGTGATGGCCGGCAACCTCAGCGGCGGGGAACAGCAAATCCTCGAGACCGCCATGGTACTGATCACCGGGCCGCGATTGCTGCTGCTGGACGAGCCGTCGCTCGGCCTCTCGCCGATCAACCTGTGGCAGGTGTTCGACCTCCTGGAAGGCATCCGCGACACCGGTGTCACGGTGCTGGTGGTGGAGCAGAATGCCGAGGCGGCGCTGGAGATTTCCGACTGCGCCATCGTCATGGAACTCGGCCGCAAGGTGATGGAGGCGCCGGCCGCCACAATCCTGGCCGACCCCCGTGTCCGCCAGGCCTATCTCGGCCGGGAGGCACCTAGGTGATGGGTCCCCAAGGGTCGTGAGATACTAGCCGGATGTGGGTGGGATTTCCTGCTGAGCGCTCCATGTATCGTCGCGCACGCGCAAATGGACGCCTTCAGGCTGCATGTAGTGACGGGACAGCCAGCGGCTCAATCCGTCCAGGCCGGGGAACAACACCCGTTCGGTGATATTGGCCTGGTCCAGCTTGTCGCGGATTTCCCATTTCAAATCTGCTGGGATGATCAGCTTGCGCCCGACCCCTGGGTGCCCGGCGAGCCATTTATCCAGGTCTAGCCGCGCATTGGACGCCATGGAGAAGACGGCGAATTGGTTCGTGATGCGCTCGTTCAACGACGGGGGTTCGAAGAACAGCGCGAACTCCTCCTCATGCACGGCATTGCCGGCGTCGAACGCCGCAAGGGTGGTTGCGTATTGTCGCAGTAATTCGGTGGTGAAGACGTGGGTGCCCGTCTGTTCCAAGATGGTCGATAGCCGCTGCGGCAGCAGTTTCGCCGCGGCATAATAGTCCAGGACCAAGATGGCCCCGTCGCTGCCATACGAGGCGAGTTCGGCGGTCGCGAAATGCATCGCGACCAGCGGGGAATAGGTCCAGTCCAGCAGGCGCGTCGGTAGCCCGTGATGCTGCCCCAGCGCAATCCAGTTCCAGTCGTCGTCGAATGGCACGACCTCCCGATGCGCGTATTTCCGGAAGCTGCGCAGCAGATGGTATTCCAGCGCCGCGTAATCGCCGCCCAGCCGCGCCAGCGAGGTGCGCAGGTCGAAATGCTGCCAGCCAATGCCACGAAACAGGCAGGTCGACCGGTGGCGCCGCAACACCGGGTTCCAGGAATTCTGGAACAGCTCCTCCTGCAGATGGGTCCAGGTTTTGATTTCGATCGTCTGCATGGCGCGATCCTAACTAAGCTTCCACCTACCCGACCAGCCTAGATACAAGGTCCGCTTGAAACTGCTGCCCTTCGTGTCGTGGATGCACGTCTCCGTGCTCTTATCGAGATAGTCAAGAAGAAGGCGCCTCTGATACTTCCAGCTGAACTCAACCCACTTACCTATGGTTCGCGGATGCACAAGATGCTTGCGGATGAGGTCAAAGCCTCGGGCATTCCGGGAGTGACAGTCGAACAGTCGTTTATCGATGGCAGGGCTGCTGACTATGGCGAAATTGGAACCGTGAGAGTCGACATCTTGTTAAGAAATCCAGCCGGCAGGATCGTTGCCGTCTGGGATTGGAAAACAGGTCTTAACCAATCTATGTCACGCGCCCGAGTTACCGAAATTCAAGTTGCCGTTGGCAGGGAGTATGGCATGGTGCCCGTACGCGTGATTAGTACTGGCCTCGGCTACGTAGCGAGATGAAGAATGTCCAGGAAGAACATAGCGAAAAATATAAGCACCAGTCTTCCAGGGAATTTTAACGTCAACAAAGGTATTGTATATGCTACGAAGCACGAGTACATAATCCGCGGCTTTCTTCTGGAAGGAACCGCTTACAAGGCAACCAGAAGACTTCACGAATTCACGTTTGCCTTATTTAGGACGCATAAATTCATCCACCTTGGTTACTGCAAAGAGTTGAAGAACCCGAATACCCTAACTGGCTCGTGGTTCGAGGGCGACGACGATACGATCGTGGCTGACGCCTTGGCCGCCATCCACGCCTCTGGGTCATTGGACGACGCTATACAAGGGTGTTCACCCAGCCAGTTCCTGCAACGCTATGAAGTGCCCGATATCGACGACGTCCATTCGACCGACGCCTTCGACCTGGCATGCGCCGCCGGGCTCTGTGGCGATCTCTCCTTCGCGAGGCATGGCCTAGAAAGTGCCCGGCAAAGTCGGATCGATCTCGCACGCCTCTATGAACCCTATTCCGACCACGAGGTGTTCCTCCAAACCGTCGCCGAGCGGCTTGAAGCTCTCGACCAAGGCTTCGATGTGTTCAAGGCATCCCTGCAGAAGGCGGCCACAGTGGCGGCCGCGGCACACGGGTTCTCTCCGCCGAGCTTTGACGACGCGCCCGGAGCGCAAGCAGGTCCGTATTAACTAACGAGCGCTGGAGCGGTGGCGGATCGCCCGTTCAAACAAGAGCAGCCCGGTATTCGCCGCGATGGCGAATACCGCCAAGAATACCCCGATCGCCAGAATGGTCTTGATATCCCCCAGCCCCATCGCATTCATCGCTGCGAAGCCGAGACCGCGTTTGGAGGCGAACATCTCCCCAATCAGCACGCCCAGCAGGCTGAGCGAGAATCCGATGCGCATGCCGGCGATGACGTCCGGAATGATGGCCGGCAGCATGATCCGGCGCACAGCATCCACCCGGCTGAGGCGCAAGACCCGAGCCGTGCGCCCGTAGACCGGCGGCAACTGGCTGATCGCATTGCGGGTCATCAGGGTGACCGGGACCAGCCCGTGCATCACGCCGAACGCGACCTTGGCGGACAGCCCCAGCCCGAACACCAGCAGCACCAGCGGATAGAGCGTCACCTTGGGCAGCGCATAGAAGGTGACCAACACGGGCTCCACCACCTCGCCGGCCGGGCGGCTCAGCCCAAGTGTCACGCCCAGCACCACCCCGAATACCATCGACAGCAGGACAGCCCAGAAAAACGCCACCCCCGTCTCGCGCACGTCGAGCCAGAACCGGGCCGTCCTCATGATGCTCGCCAGGAATGCCAGTGTCTCCCCGGGTGCACTGACCGTGTCGGACCCGGCCATCGCGTGCACGCCTTGCCAAACCGCCACGAAGGCCACGGCCATGACGAGCGGGGGAAATAGGTCGCGGATGGCCGAATTCACCGGCGCAGACGAGATTGCAGGCGGCGGTCCACCCAATCGAGCGAGATGTTCACCGCGCTGACCACCAGAATGATCAGCAACATCAGCCCATACATCGTCCGGTTGTCGAAATTGTTATACGCGTAGGCGATCGCGTAACCCATGCCATCGCCTGACAGGATGAACTCGGATGCGATCACCCCGATGAAGGCATAGGCGACGCAGAGCCGGGCCCCCGTGAAGAGGGCCGGGGCGGCGGCAGGAAATTGCACCAGGAGCGTCCGCTGCATCAGGGACAGGCGCAGGACCCGCGCCGTCCTGTCGAGCACGGGTGGGATACGGTCGAGCCCGGTCAGCGTCGCGGTGATCATGGCGACGATGGCCAGCAGCACGGCGATCGCGATGATCGGCGCGCTCCCGACGCCCAGGAGGACGATGAACACGGGGTAGAAGATGAAGGTCGGGACGGCATAATAGCTTGCCAGATAGGGCTCGATCCCGCGGCGCAGGAACGGGATGGCGCGGAGGGCGACGCCGATGCCGAAGCCGCCGGCGATGGCGACCATGGCTGCCATCGCGACATTGCCCAAGGTCAGCAGGATGGCATGGTTGAATGCCCCCGACCGTAGGATTTCCCAAAGGCTGCCTGCCATCTCGGTGGGGGCGATGATGACGCTGCGCTTCACCAAGCCGGCCCGGCAGGCGAGTTGCAGGAGCGCCGCCAGCAGGGCGACGAGCCCGATGCTGGCCAGGCTGCGGTATTTCACGGCTGTCGGTGCAGCCTGCCTCGGATGCGATCACTGCTCCGTTTGCAACTCCGCCGGCAGGAACGAGCGGTCGACCAGGGTGGACCAATCCGGCACCTTGGTGATCTCCCCCACCAAAACCAATCCCTCGGCGATCCGGTTCAGTTCCGTCAGGTTGATGCCGCCCTCGCTCCACATATGCGGCTCGATCATGTTCTGCATCGCCTGCTGCGCCAGCGCCGGGTCCATGTTGAACTCCTTGGCCACCAGCTTGGACGCGGCGGCCGGGTCGGCATAGATCGCCTGCACCCCCATGCGCCGGCCTGCGATGATGGCGCGCAGCTTGTCCGGATGCGCCTTGGCGAAGGCTCGGGTGGTGATGCCGACCGAGGTGGTCATCGCCGGCAGCACTCCCTTCGCCCGGATCACGGTGCGGTAGCGATCCTTGCGGATGATCGACAGCGGCTCGATCAGTACGGCGGCGGCGACCCCGCCCTGCTCCAGCAGGGTCAGCCCCTGCGTGTAGCCGCCGGAGACCACCCGCTGGATCTTCGAAGCATCGATCCCCTGCGCCTTCAGCTCCATGAGGAACACCATTTCGGAGGTCGATTTCGGGGAGGTGATGGCGACCTTCTTCCCGATCAGATCCTGCAGGCTCTTGATATCGGAATCCGGCATGGTGACCAGGCTGGATTCCGCCACCGTGCGGGTGGCGCCGTTCACGATCACCACGTCCAAATCCTCCCGGGCGGCGGCAAGGGCTGCGGCGGTCGCCACTTCGCCATAGGGGGTGTCGCTGGCCAAGATATTGCGGACGCTGGTGCCGCCGCCGTTGGAACCGAGGATGCCGGTGATGTCGATGCCAGCTTTTTTGAAATCCCCCTGCTCGATGGCGACCGCGAAGGGCGCGCCGTACAAGCTGGCCCCCCATTGCGTGACGGTGACCTCGTCCGCCCGGGCCGTGGCGGACAGGCCGAGCGCGAGGAGGGTGGCGAAGATGAGCCGGGCCGGGCTGGCTTTCACAGGTGACACGCTTTCAGTTCTCCAACGTCGCTGCTCGGTTCTGCCAGGCGGATTTCCCCTGGCAGTGGATGATGCGTCTCGTCAGGCGGTCTCGTCGAGGCCGATATCCATCGCCGGGGCGGATTGCAGCGGGCGGCTGGTCGAGACGAAATCCACGCCCGTCTCGGCGATTGCCGCGATGGTATTCAGCCGGATGCCGCCAGAGGCCTCGATCTGCGCCCGGCCCGCAACCATCGCTACCGCCTCCCGCATCGCTGGAATCGGCATGTTGTCGAGCATAATCAGGTCGGCACCAGCCTCCAACGCCTCTTGCACCTGTTCCAGGCGGTCGCACTCCACCTCGATCTTGGTCAAGACCGGTACACCCCGGCGGGCGCGCTGGACGGCATCGCGGATGCTGCCGCAGACCGCGATGTGGTTGTCCTTCAGCATCACCCCGCTATCGAGGCCGAGACGATGGTTCAAGGCACCTCCGCAGCTGGCCGCGTGCTTTTCCAACATGCGCAGGCCGGGCGTGGTCTTGCGGGTGTCGAGCAGGCGGGCCTTGGTGTGCTGGATCGCAGCGACGTATTTGGCGGTCTCGGTGGCAATGCCGGACATTCGCTGGACGATGTTCAGGGCGGTGCGCTCGGCGGTCAGCAAGGCCTGTGCCGGGCCGCTGATCACCATCAGCAAGGTGCCTTCCGTCACGGCCTCGCCGTCTTTGACGCGTATTTCCGCGCTGCAGCGCGGTTCGTAGCGCTGGAACACGGCCGCCGCGACCTCGATCCCGGAGACGGTCATCGGCTCGCGCGCGTTCATGTAGAATGTGGCCGTCGCAGCCGGGTCGATCATCAACTGCGCGGTGAGATCGAAACACCCGACATCTTCGGCCAGCCACTGGTCGATCATCGGCAGTATGGCAAAGCGGTCGTACATGGCTTTTCCTCCGGCTGGCTCTACTCTCGCCTAGCATGACGCGTTGGCAATACAAGTGACCTGGTCTGGCCGCGGATCCCGTGCCAGCGTGCCGTGACGTGGGGAGCCGCAGCTCCCTGTTCACCGTGATTGTGGAGCAAAGCGGATGCGGCTGCAGCAGGACGACGTGTTGCTGGTGATCGACGTGCAGCAAGATTTTCTGCCTGGCGGCGCGTTGGGCGTGCCCGGCGGCGACGCGGTCATCGCCCCCATCAACGGGCTCGGCCGCATGTTTGCGCACGTCATCCTGACGCAGGATTGGCACCCGGCCGGCCATACCTCCTTCGCCGCCAGCCATTTGGGGCGGACTGCGTTCGAAACGATCGATTTGGCCTATGGACGCCAGGTGCTATGGCCCATTCATTGCGTGCAGGCCACGCCGGGTTCCGCCCTTGCGCCTGGGTTGGATTTGCCGCAAGCTGAACTGATCATCCGCAAGGGCTACCGTCCGGCGGTGGACAGCTATTCCGCGTTCTACGAGGCGGATCGGCAGACGCCGACCGGATTGGTTGGATATTTGCGTGAACGACAGTTGAAGCGGCTTTTCGTGGTGGGTCTCGCGACCGATTTCTGCGTGGCCTGGAGTGCGCTGGACGCCAAAGCCGCCGGGTTCGACACCTTCGTCATCGAGGATTGCTGCCGGGCGATCGACACGGTCGGGTCACTGGATCGTGCCTGGCGGAGCATGCATGATGTGGGGGTCGAACGCCTGGAGCTGACCGACCTCGAGCAACCCTGACCAGCCCACGAGGCGCTGTATCGGAAATCCATAAATTAGGCAAGACCTATACGCCTCGGCCTCCTTGGTTCCGCTTATCACGAGCACAACTGCGGCGCCGTTCCACCTGCGCCTGGAAGGGACGCATGGACCCCCACCTGGATCGCCCGGCCGGGCGGATGTTAGGTTTTGGCGCCGCCGGGCGGGCGGGGAGGGCGATTGAAATGGTAACGTCGTATCTCTATTCCAGCCATTGGCGTGCCCTGGCGCTGGCGGCTGGGCTGCTGTTGGGGCTGCTCCGCCCGGCGCCGGCGCAGACCTTGGTAATGGGCATGAGTGCGCCGGTCACCTCGCTCGATCCGCATTTTTCCAACGCCGCGCCGAACAGCGCCATTGCGATGCATCTCTACGACCAGCTGGTCGAGCGCGGCACCGACGGCAAGCTGCAACCCGGCCTGGCCATATCGTGGCATCCGCTGTCGGATACGTCCTGGGAGTTCGACCTGCGCCACGGCGTCACTTGGCAGGATGGCGTGCCCTTCACCGCCGACGACGTCGCCTTCTCCTACCAGCGCGTGGTGCAAATGCCCGCCACCCTCGACAGTCTGGCGGGCTATCTCCGCGCGGTCTCGCATGTCGAGGTGATCGATCCGTTCACCCTCCGCATCGACACGCGTGACCCGCAGCCCGATCTGCCGGGCAATCTCGCCATGATCGCCATCATTGCCCGCCACCAGGCGACCGGTGCCACGACGGAGGATTTCAATTCCGGCAAGGCCGCTGTTGGTACTGGCCCCTACCAATTCGTCGCCTTCGTGCCCGGCGACCGCGTGGAGCTGAAGCGCAACCCATCCTGGTGGGGCCCCAAAACCGCGTGGGACCGGGTGATCTACCGCGCCATCGCCAACCCCGCCGCCCGCCTCGCCGCCCTTTTTGCCGGAGATGTCGATATCATCGACTCGGTCTCGCCCACCGACCTGCCCCGGCTGCACGCGGACCAGCATGTCCGCGTCGTCTCCGTAGACGGCTTGCGTGCCCTCTATTTGGCGTTGGACACGCTTTCGAAAACCGGCGCGCCCTGGCTCACCGACGCCGCAGGCACCCCCCTGCCCGCCAACCCCCTGGCAGACCGCCGGGTGCGCCAAGCCATGTCCCTGGCGATCAACCGCGACGCCCTGGCGGAGCGCACCATGCAAGGCGGCGCCCGCGCCAACGGCCAATTCCTCCCTGCCGGCAGCTTCGGCTACGACCCCGCTCTGGCGCACCCGGCCTATGATTTGGACGCCGCCCGCAAGCTGATGGCCGAAGCCGGCTACAAGGACGGCTTCCATCTGACCATGCACGGCCCGAACGACCGCTTCTTCAACGACTCGCAAACCCTGCAAACCGTGGCCCAGATGTGGAGCCGCATCGGCATCACCGCCCAGGTCGACGCCATGCCGTGGACCGCCTATGCCTCCCGCGGCGTCAGACGGCAATTCGCCATCAGTTTATGGGCCTGGGGCAACAACACCGGGGAAGCTGGCAATACCCTGTTCAACGTGGTCGGCACGCGGGATCCGAAGCTGCAGCGCGGCAGCTACAACAACGCCGGCTACTCCAACCCGCAGCTTGACGCCCTGCTTGATCAGGCCCTCGGCACCATCGACGCGGATAAACGCGAGACATTGCTGCTGCAGGCCGTCCGCATGGAAGCGGAGGACGTGGCCGTGATCCACCTTTACCAGGCCGTCAACATCTGGGCGATGCGCCAGGGCGTGAACGTCCCGCCGCGCGTGGACCAGCGGACGCTGGCGGCCTTTGTGACGCAGGCTCCCTAGCGTGCCGGCCGTGGTCCTGGTCAAAAAGAAGCGGAAGCACTGCAAAACAATGCTAGACTGGCCGCCATGAACGTCGCCCTTCGCAAACCGATGACCGTCGACCAATTCCTCCTGTGGGAGGAGCAGCAGGAGTTGCGATACGAGTTCGACGGCTTTCAGCCTCTCGCGATGACCGGGGGGACCGCAGCGCATTCGGCAATCCAACGCAACTTGATCGTGGCGCTCGGCAACCGTCTGCGGGATAGCCCGTGTCAGCCCTATGGCAGCGAACTGAAAATCAGGGTCGCTGAGCGTATCCGATATCCGGAGGCCTTCGTTGTTTGCACGCCGGTTCCGCCACGCAGCAAGGTCGTGAACGATCCCGTGGTGATCTTCGAAGTCGTCAGCGAGAGCAGCGTCACGACCGATTTCGTGACCAAGAATGCCGAATACAGGGCAACCCCGTCGGTGCAGCGCTATGTCGTCCTGCAGCAGACCAAGGCGGCCGCCGCGGTTTTTTCCCGCAAGGGTGACGACTGGGTGGCCGACCTGCTTGTCGGCGAGGACGCCGTGCTCCGCATGCCCGAAATCGGCATCGACATCCCGTTATCGGAGATATACCGGCGCGTGGAGTTCGAGGCCGAGGCAGGCGATGCCGATGAAATCCGAAAGCAATAGTGTCGCGCCGAGGCAAATCGCCACCCCAATCAGGAGATCTGACATCGACCCAGCACGGTGCGGCAACGCGCTCGGCCGGTACGTGGCACGATCCGTCTGGCTCTGTCCACCTTCACGCACACCGGGTCGGCTGGCGGCGCGGTGAAGCTGATGCTGCATCGGCGGCTCGTCACCTACGATGCCCAAGGGGTGCTGCGCGGCGACCTGTTCACTGCGTGACGGGCTGGGGTGGGTCCGCGTGGGGACGTCACGATCCTGCGGACCGGCGAAGCAGGTAGGTGTCCATGATCCAGCCCTTCTCCTCCCGCGCCTTGCTTCGAAGCATCCCGATCTCATCCATCACGTCGGCAAGCTTTCCCGACACGAGAATCTCGTCCCCGGTCCCCAGATAGGCGCCCCAATAGATATCGAGATCGGGAGATACCATGCGTTTAAAGGCTTGGTCCCCGTCAAGCATGACGACGACGTCGTCGACGTCGGTGGGGAATCCTTCCGCAATCCTTCGGCCCGTGGTGACAAGGATCGGCGCTCCAATGCGATTGAGCCCGATGCGATGCTGCGCCGCCAATGCCTGAATCGCACTGATGCCGGGGATGACCTCATAGTCGAGCATAAATCCCTTGGCACGGATTTTCTCGATGATCCGCAGGGTACTGTCGTAGAGCGTCGGATCACCCCAGACGAGGAAGGCACCGCATTCTCCGTCCGCAAGCTGCTCGCTGAAGAGCTGCTCATAGGCCGCGCCGATTTGGGCATGCCATTCATCGACGCTGGCGAGATAGCCTGAACCGGAGTCAGTGCGCCGTGGGATCTTGACGTCAACCGTCCGATACCGGGCTTGCGTGATGAAGCGGTCACAAATGTCTTTTCGCAGCTGCCGCAAGCCAGCCTTCTCGACGCCTTTGTCGGGAATGAAAAACACGTCGGTCCGGTTCATCGCCTTGATTGCCTGAATGGTGACGTAATCAGGGTTTCCGGCGCCAATACCGATCAGGAGGATCTTTCGCATTCATCTCTCGAACTGTGAATAAATGTCGCCCCGACGCGTGACTGGGAGCCGGCGGTCGTCGACCGATAGTGTTGCAGACTCCGCAGCGCACTTCCAACTCCGGCCGCGCTCAATCCCAGCAACAGCAAGCGTTGGTGCCATGCAGTTGGTTGACCCTCAGCGCCCAGACCGGGTTCGCCGGCAGAATGGATGGCAGGGGGATGCCGAACAGGGTGGCATTGCTGCAGTGCAGCATGCTGGCCGCAACGGCGAGCACGGGCTGCAAGACCAACAGCGCATACACCAGCAGCAATCTGGTTGGTGGTTTTAGTGACAAACCCGCAGCGGGGAGCCAGCCCCAACGTCCTGGGGCCGTCCAGTTGAAGTGAACGGACCATTCGTGCCACGGTCCACCATGCACGATCCCAACGCCCTGGCCTTCGCTGTCCCCGAAGCCGCCCGGGTGGCGTTCATCGGGCGGGTCGGCGGTGAGCCCGGGATGCGGCCGAAAGCGCCTTGAACGACCTCCCGGTGGCCGTGCTCCTCTCTGCCGGATTAGGCATGGCTGGGACAGTGGTCTTGTTCTTCAGCACCGATGCGCTTCGCCCTCTGGAGGGCGCGGGTTCTGGCAGTCCGCAGATCGCGGAATATAGTCGCCTGGCCGGAGCGAAAAACCGGCGGCGCGTTAGGCGGCAGCGCTTTGGCCTCGTGCTGCTTTGCCTGAGTTTTCTGGTGCAGGCGGCCGCGGCACTCCTGCCTGCGCAAACCCCTTCTCCCTTCCAAATTCCTGCGGAAATGGGGGAGGGATAGAGGATCGCCATGTCCGCCGCCGCGGCAATCTTGCCGGTGAAAATCCGCTCCCTGCAAGAACCCGTCAGCCAAGTCCGCCTGCTCCGCGCGGTATTGCGTAACCCGTTGGAGGCGATGCCATCGAGCGTGTTCTCGCAGCCTGTCGCCCGGCGGCGGTTCATGAAGCGGGACTTGCTGTATATCTGCGATCCAGAGCTGATCCGGCAGGTTCTTGTCGATCAGGAGGGCTCGTTCGTGAAGGCCGATGCCATGCGCCGGGCGCTGGTGCCGGCACTCGGGCAAGGCCTGTTGACGGCGGAGGGCGCGCATTGGCGGTGGCAGCGCCGGGCCGCCTCGCCGATCTTCCGGCATGATCGGCTGCTGGGGTTCGTGCCAGCCATGATCCACGCCGCGCAGGCCACCGTGCAGCGTTGGGCGCTGGAGGACCCGGCAACGGCACGGGTCGAAATGCTGCACGAGATGATGCGCACGACCTACGATGTCATCGTCGAAACCATGTTGTCAGGCGCGCCTGGGCTGGATCAGGGCAGCATCGAGCGCGGGATTGCCCAATATCTCGACTCGACGCCCTGGGCCGTGATGACCAGCCTGTTCGGGATCCCCCGGTGGGTACCGCACCCGAAGAAACGCCAGGGCCGGATCGCGCGGGATTATGTGCGGGCGGCACTGATCGGCATCGTGCAAGATCGGCGGCAGGCCATGCTGGAAGCGCCTAAGGAGGATGCGGCGCAGGACGATCTGCTGGCATTGTTGCTGCAGGCGCAGGACCCGGAAACGGGGAAGGCGATGAACGACCGCGAGTTGGCAGATAATCTGTTGACCTTCATCGTCGCCGGGCACGAGACCACGGCGCTGACGCTGAGCTGGACCTTCTATTTGCTCGCGCGACACCCTGACATAGAGGCCCGCGTGGTGGCGGAGATCGCGCAGGCGACGGGGGGCAGCGCACTGCGCCCGGAGCACGTGCCGAAACTCGGCTACACCCGGCAGGTGATCCAGGAGGCGATGCGGCTGTATCCCCCGGCGGCCCTGGTCACCCGCATGGCGGCGACCAACATATCCATGGGCGCGCTGGTGGTGCCGGCGGGCACGCCGACCTACGTGCCGATCTACGCGGTGCACCGGCACCTGTCGCTATGGGACAACCCGGACGCGTTCGATCCGGAGCGGTTCCGGCCGGACGCCGTGAAGGCTCGGCACCGCTACGCCTATCTGCCCTTCGGCGCCGGGCCGCGCATTTGCATCGGGGCGTCCTTCGCCATGCTGGAGGCGGCGGCGATCCTGGCAACGGTCCTGCAATCAGTGCGGCTGTCCCTGCCGCCGGGGTTCGAACCGTCACCCCGCTTGCGGATCACATTGCGGCCGGATGGTGGACTGCCGATGACGCTGGGTCGCAGGGACTCTGCGCCGGCTGAAGCCCACCCTACGGCCTGAAGCCTTCTGACGCCGTCAGGCTTCAGCCCACCATCGTTGGGCTAACGTTAACGCCGGTTTATATTGCAGGCACGGCGAACATCATGAGGACCAACCTAACGAAGTATCTTCTTATTGAGCCCCAAGCTGCCGCTGGCATCCGTGAGACCCTCTCGGCATCGTCGCTGCGGTGGGCGCGCTCGGATTGGGGTTCCAGGCTGGCGACATCTTCGGCCTCTCTGGAAGCACGCGCTCCACTATACCACCCACCGGTTGCGTTGGAGGCCGGTATCCCACATCGTATGCGAGAAGCCCGTCACGCTCGACCCGGCGTGCATTGGGGGGGGAGGCTCGATTGCATCACCTCCACACACATTTTTGTGCGCCGCACAAAACACCTTGCCGCGTCGTTGACGGAGTGGCTTACTGGTCTGGCAGTGCGCTCGCGCGCTGCATCTTGGACGTTTCCTCCCTAAACTTGGCGGCATCGAGAGATGCCGCCACTCTTTTCGGCAAACTCGTGTCAGGGCCGTCCTAATCGGTTGGCATCCGTGCTGTCGTCTAACTCGCGGCCGGGTTCCGGTTGCGCCGGGTGAACTTGACAACCGTGGCAGGTACTGGTGGCGCCGGCTTCCAACCCGCAATCACCCTCGCCCACTGCCGGGCCTTTGCCGAGTCCGTAATGCCGGGAAACAAGCGCCGGAGTTCGACGGCGGCTGAAAATTCGCCACCCTCGTCAAAAGCGGCGCGGATTGCAGCGGCCTCGCTATCGCTGACGGTGAACATCCACGTACCCCCACCACCGTCGCAAAACGATGCACCTGTTCGAGCATAGCCGCAACCGTCCGGCTGGCAAACCCAAGTGCCGGGCAGGGTCATGATCTTCCCTGCTGACTTTGGTCACGACCATCAGTAGGATGCATCCGCATGAAAAAAGTCGGCTTTCTATCCTTTGGGCATTGGACGCCTTCCCCGCAGTCACAAACGCGGTCGGCAGCCGACGCGCTCCTGCAATCCATCGACTTGGCCGTTGCGGCTGAGGCGTTGGGCGCGGATGGTGCTTATTTCCGCGTCCATCACTTTGCCCGCCAACTCGCATCGCCCTTCCCGCTGCTGGCGGCGGTGGGTGCGAAAACCACCCGTATCGAAATTGGTACGGGGATCATCGACATGCGCTACGAGAACCCGCTTTACATGGCCGAGGATGCGGGCGCGGCCGACCTCATCGCTGGTGGGCGCCTTCAACTGGGGATCAGCCGAGGCTCACCCGAGCAGGTCATCGACGGCTGGCGCCATTTTGGCTACAGCCCGGCCGAGGGCGAGAGCGACGCCGATATGGGCCGGCGCCACGCGGAGGTCTTCCTCGACGTGCTGCGCGGAGAGGGTTTCGCGAAGCCAAACCCCCGTCCGATGTTTCCCAATCCGTCGGGCCTGCTGCGCCCAGAACCTTACTCTGAGGGTCTTCGCGACCGGGTTTGGTGGGGCGCTGGCTCCAACGCGACGGCGGTCTGGGCCGGCAAGCTGGGGTTGAACCTGCAAAGCTCCACCTTGAAGAACGACGAGACCGGAGAACCTTTCCACATTCAGCAGGCCGCCCAAATCCGGGCCTTCCGTGCCGCTTGGAAAGAGGCCGGTCATACCCGCGCACCGCGTATATCGGTCAGCCGCAGCATCGTCGCCCTCGTGGATGAGCGTGACCGCGCCTACTTCGGACGCGGCGGCGGCGAAGACGACCAAATTGGCTTTCTTCACGGGAAGGCGCGCGCTATCTTCGGCCGGAGCTACGCCGCTGAGCCACCCGTCCTGATCGAGCAGCTCGGCAGGGACGAAGCCATTACCGAGGCCGACACAGTGCTGCTGACGGTCCCGAATCAGCTGGGTGTCGCCTACTGCGCCCATGCGATCGAGGCGATTCTGACCCACGTCGCGCCAGGCCTCAACTGGCGCTGAAGTGGGCCACGGCAGCGAAGCGCCTACTCAAGGCGCGCCTCATGACGGCGCGCCGCCAGGGCCAACGCCAGTGAGGCAGCCAGCGTTACCGGCACGCCGGCAAGCCAGGGCAATGTGGCGCTTGCCGCATACAGTGCCGTCCCAATGGCCGGGCCAGCCGCGTCCCTCACGTCCTGCACGCTGCTAAAGGCAGCCATGTAGGTCGCGCGCGCCTGTTTGGGCGCAAGTTCGGTGACGATGCCCTGCGTCAACGGGCCGGAGAGCATCTCGGCGAAAGCGACGAGCGTGACAGCGCCCAGCAGGCTTGGCAGCGCTGGCGAAACAAGGAGCGCGCCGAACGCCAGCACCAGCGTCGACCCGCTCGCGGCGACGATGACGGCACCCGTCACCCGCGCGGTAGCCCGGACGACCGGCAACTGGAACATCACGCCGAGCAAGCCCGCCCAAGAGAAGAGCAGGCCGACACCAGTTGGCGCGAGAGTGCCTGCATCGGCGGCATAGAGCGGCAGGATGGCCTCGATCCAGCTCGACGCGATACCGAGTGCGGCCACCGGCATCAACAGGGCAGCGAGGCGGCGGTCATGCAAGGCCGCGAGGGCGGAGGCATCGTCGTCATCCTCGTCCGCTTCGCTGCCGGCCGTTTCGGGCAGCAACGTCAGGACGAGAAGCGCCCCCAGCAGCATCGCCGCGCCAGAGACGACGAAGACCAGGCTCAACGACTGCAGGGCGACGAAGGCGCCGAGCGCCGGCCCGACCACGCTACCCGCATTCGATGCCATTCGCGTCAGCGCGTAATGCTGCCTGATCTGCCCGGCAGGCACGACGTCGGCGATGACGGTCGCCGCGGTGGGATGGAGCACGCTTTCGAAGGCGCCAATCAGTAGCAGGCAGGCCGCCGCCGCGACCACGCCGTGCGACCAATGGAGCAAAAGGAAGCCAACCCCAATCCCCATCGTGGAAGCCAGCAGCACCCGGCGACGGCCCAGCCGGTCTGCGATGCCTCCAACCAGCGGGGTGGCCAGCAACTCGCCCCCGGCATAGCAGCCGAGGAGCAGCCCGATAGTGCCCGTGGCAATGCCGCCCTCCCGATGCGCCCACAGCGCAAAGAACGGCATCAGCACCCCGTCGGCCAATCCGGCTAGAAAAAACAAGCCGGTGGCGACCCGTGCCGCTCGCGGCAAATTGCGGATAAGGGCTATGTCAGACGATAAAACTCGCGGTATCAGCGTCACTTGAAGTCCCTCGCGACTGCCTGCGCAATGCGATTCGCATTACGGCAGAGTGGTCGCGTTGACTGACGTGAACGCTTACGGCCTTCCGCGAGGACGGCGCGTGCGTTAGAGCATCACTCGCGTGAAGATGCAAGCTCATGACGGGCGACTGGATTCATTTTGACGCTGCCGTCGCGGAGAGCTTAACCTGGCGTAGGACGACCCTAATTTCGTGACGAACCGCTGGACCGGCCACGCCAGACCCCAAAATCTCCCCAGCGCGCGCCGATCCGGCGGCTACAAGATGAGGTGCAGGTTGCTTCCGAACGGGTCTCAGGCCCCTATGTCGTCCAGACGTTCCCAACCCGCCATGAAGGACCATCCATCGTCATCACCTTCTAGCAGAACAGGCCTGACCCTCTGCAACCCACCAGCAATACAGGATCCGATGCCATGAATCGACGCTCGTTCCTCGCTACCTCCGCCGCGGCAGCTTTATTACCCGGCGCCGTCAACGCACAGAAGGCACAGGACACGCTGCGCGTGACGTGGCGCGATGCGGTGCCGGACGTCGACCCTTACCACAACTCGCTACGGACCGGGTTGATTGTCTCCCATGAGGCCTGGGACATGCTGGTGTACCGCGACCCGGAGACGTTCAAGAACGTGCCTGCCCTTGCCACCGGGTGGACGCAGGTGGACCCGACCACACTCGAATTCACCCTGCGCGACGGCGTGAAATTCCACAACGGCGACGCATTCGGCGCCGACGACGTCGTCTACACCATCCAGAGCGTCCTGAACGACCCGAAAGTCGCCGTCCCAAGCAATTTTTCGTTTTGGTCGGGTGCGGAGAAGATCAACGACCACCAGGTGCGGCTGACGCTGAAGGCACCGTTCCCCGCGGCACTCGAGTATCTGGCGATGCTCACGCCGATTCATCCCAAGATGTACCGCGAGAAAATGGGGCCAGAGGGCTTCTCCAAGGCCCCGGTGGGCACCGGCCCGTATCGCATCACCGGCGTGAACGGCAGCTCCCTGATCGCGTTCGAACGGTTTGATGGGTATTATGCCGGCGCGCCCAAGCCGCGGCCCGCGATCAAAAACCTCAAGATCATCGAGGTGCTGGACGCGGCGAGCGAATTGTCGGCCCTCATCGCCGGGCAGACCGACTGGATCTGGAACTACAACCCCGACCAGTTCGAAAGCCTCAAGATGCTGCCAGGCAAGGCCGCGGTGCGTGCCGGGTCCATGCGGCTCTTCTACCTGCAGCTCGACGCTGCCGGCCGCACCGGCAAGGGTAACCCGCTCACCAACCTCAAGGTGCGCCAAGCCATCTTCCACGCGATCGACCGCAATGCGATCGCCCATAACCTGATGCAGGGCGACAGCCACCCGGTGAACGCCCCCTGCTTCCCAACCCAGTTCGGCTGCAACCAGGCTGCCGCCGTGGAGTATGACTACGATCCCGCCAAGGCCAAGGCGCTGCTGAAGGAGGCCGGCTTCCCTGACGGGTTTTCGACGACGATCTACACCTACGTCCTGCCGTCCTATCCCGCCGCGGTGCAGGGTTACCTACGGGCAGTGGGCATCACTCTGAATATCCAGCAGCTCCAGGTCGGTGCCGAAATCGAAAAGGTCATGGGTGGCCAGACGCCAACCAACCTTGGCAGCTGGGGCAGCAACTCGATTAACGACGCCTCGGCGATCCTGCCCTATTACTTCGGCACCGGATCGAATGATTATGCTGGTGATCCCGAACTGCAGAAAGAAGTCCAGTTGGGCGGCTCGGAGACCGAACCGGCGAAGCGGGAAGCGCACTACACCGCGGCGATCCGCCGCGCCACCGAGCAGGCCTACTGGCTGCCCCTTTGCACTTCGGTAACCTACTACGCCTATGCCAAGGGCCTCGACTTCAAGCCCTTTCCCGACGAGCTGCCACGCTTCTACCTGTCGAAGTGGCTCTAGGCGTCACAGGCTGCCGCCGGCGCACATGACGAGCTGCTGGCCCAGGTTGGGTCCGGTGGGCGACCACCCCGCCAAGCCTGGTGCGCTGCCACCGAACGCGGCGCGCGATACGGTAACGCGAGAGGGCGACCTGACGGCCGCGCAGGCCATCACCGCCGCTGCCAGCGTGGCACTGGCCGGCGCAGATTTCCCCTTCAAAAAGATCGACAGCCTGATCCGCGGCCAACAAATGCTGCGGATAAATTACCGGGGTATCCCAGAGATGGTCAAGCCAACCTCGTGCCCAGTTCAGGCTTGCGACGCGAGGGCAAGCGTTTGGCGCATTCCGCCCGAATACCTTTAGACATGTCAGTTCCATGCGGCAGGTGGAGCGACCGGGCAACCAGCCCGGTCACTCGGACCGATCTTAATGTCGCTCCCGCTTCGAGGATAACTTGGTGATGATGAAAGCATAGTTATCGATTCGACGTTTTTGAGCATTCTTCAAATACAGAGCGTACGACTGTCGGTACACCAGAAATACGCTTCCGAGAACTTCCACGGAACTTCGAGTTGACGGCGCGGTTCGCGGTCATCCTGCCCATATCGGGCGCATCTCCCGCTCGAGCGCTGCAATGACCGACGCGGCCACCGGGTGACGTTGCATCGCTTCGTGGGGCAGCAACGCGAGCTCCGTGGTAAACCGGCCGTAGCGGCTCTGGGCCACGGCCGTCAGAGTGTGGGGTCCCAGCGGCGCGGCCGAGATGATCTCCAACCTGCTGCGATCGAGTCCCGGGCCGTTGATGGCGGCCGCGACCGCGACATTGCTCTCGGCCGGGAAGCGGCACGCGCCCTCCCGAACCGAGCCGGCGAAGACAGGACCAGGCTCGCTGCCGATGCCGGGGCGGCAGAGAGTGAGGTGAAGCTGCATATCGGGATCACGGGACGCGGTGGCGATTCCATCCAATCCCGAGATCGCGCCCCAGAGAAGGCGCAACCTATGCCGGCTCTCCCGGGCCGCGCGGTCCAGGCTATCGTGCACCGCCGGGTCGGCCAATGCGGCCGCGTTCACTGTCCAGGTTTCCGCCATGGCAAGCACCCCGGCGCCGTGCTGCGCCAGGAAGGCGGGTGACGCGAGATCGAGAACGAGGTCGAAATCCTGTGCAAGGAACGTATAGACATCCGTCCACGCAGGCCCGGCTTGCGTCTCGGTCGCGTGCCGGCAAAGGACACCGGCCAACATCCAGCCGGGCGCGGAGATCAAGTAGGCGATGACCTCCCGGCCAATCCGCCCCGCCCCGATCACTCCGACTCGCCTCCGGCGATTGTTCACGCGCGCTCGTCCCCTGCTTGGCCCCGCCTGCTTGTAGCAAGGGTTGCCGGGCGCGCAGAGGCCTGTCTGCCGCCGGTACTCGGCGGCGGGGGCCATTTCGTACCCGGTTTCGTCCTCTTCCATCCTGGTTTGGAATACCAATTTTGCCGGCCAGGTGCTTTTGCTGGAGCAAGGGATTGACCATCCGATTGGCCGAACAGAATGCGCGACCGGTCCACTCGATCGCCGATCGCGGATCCGTGATTGAAATGGGCGTGTGACATTGTCCGGCCCGGCCCGCGAATTCCTCGATGCGTCTGGAGCTGCGGAGCGTTATTTGGGTGATGGCGGGGCGGGCGCGCGTCCTGCCAGTGCGGCGATCGATCTTGCCGCCCGGCTCCGCGCATGTATCGCTGCCAGCACCTTAGCCTAAACAAGGAAGAAAACGAGATGGCAAAGCTGCAACTCTCCGTCGCGATCGGCGACTATGACCGCATGCGGCCGCTGGTCGACGGTGCCGTGCAGATCGACGCGGTCGATGCGCAGTATATGCTGCTGGACCCGGAGGAAATCTTCTTCCGCGCCTTCCGACATGCCGATTTCGATATCTGCGAACTGTCCATGAGCAGCTACTGCGTCAAGACGGCTGATGGCACCAGCCCCTATATCGCCATCCCGGTCTTCCCATCCCGGGCGTTCCGCCACACCTCGGTCTATGTGCGCACGGACCGTATTCACGCGCCGGCGGATTTGAAGGGCAAGCGGATCGGGTTGCCGGAGTACCAGCTCACGGCCAATGTCTGGGTCCGGATGTTCCTTGAGGAGGATTACGGCATCCGCCCGTCCGACGTGACATGGGTGCGCGGCGGCTACGAGCAAAAAGGCCGGGTCGAGAAGATCAGCCTGAACTTGCCGGGCGATGTGAGGGTTGAAAGCGCCAGGCCGGAGGAGACCATTTCTGGCCTGCTGGCGAGCGGCCAGTTGGATGCTGTGATTGGCCCCCGCGCCCCGTCCTGCTTCGACCGGGGCCACCCCGATGTGGGGTATTTGTTCCCTGACCCACAGCAAGCTGGCGCCGACTGGTATCGGCGCACCAAGATGTTTCCGATCATGCACACGCTCGGCATCCGCCGGACTTTGGCGGAGGCGCATCCCTGGCTGCCAGCCGCGGTCATGAAGGCGTTCGAGAAGTCCAAATCCGTCGCCCTGGCCAAGCTCGGCGACACGTCTGCGACCAAGGTGACCCTGCCGTTCGTCGAGGAACAGTTGCGCGCGGCCCGGACCTTGATGGGCGAGGATTTCTGGTCCTATGGGTTAGAACCGAACCGGTTGGTGCTGGCACGCTTTCTGGAGCGCCATCACGCGGAGGGGCTGTCGTCCCGGTTGCTGCGGCCGGAGGAGCTGTTCCACCCGGCGTCGCTCGAGTCGCATAAGATTTGAGGGAGGCCCCCGTGCGGGACCGCGGCGCCGGAGAGTTTACGATCATTCCCTCAGTCCGGCAGAACTCCGCGCCGTTGCAGGTAGAACGCGGCCGCATTGCCACCGAACACGGCCGCCCGGCTGGACTCGTCGAGCCCAGCAAGCAACTGCTCCGCGGCCGTCCGCCAGGCTTGATAGCCGCCGGCCGTCTGCACGACAGGCCAGTCGCTCCCCCACATCAGGCGGCCAGGCCCAAAGCATGTCAGGAGGTGGGCAACAAAGGGCCGCAACGCATCCACCGTCCAATCCTGGGCGGCCTCCGTCACCAGGCCGGACAGCTTGCAGGTGATGCGCGGCCTTGCGGCGATGGCGGCGATATCCGCCCGCCAGGGGTCGAGCAGTCCCTTGCGAATGAAGGGTTTGGCAGCATGATCCAGCACAATTGCGAGGTCTGGATACCGGTCGATGAACACCGGGAATTGTGGCAGATGGCGCGGCAGCACCAAGGCATCGAAGCAGAGGCCGCACGCCACCATGGTATCCATCGCCGGGCGTAGGTCGGCGCGCAACAGCCAATCGTCATCCGCGATGTCCTGCACCATCGGACGCAGCCCGACGAGCAGGCGGTCTTGCGCCAACTCGGCGATACGCGCAGGCGCGTCCGGCGCAGTGAAGTCAACCCAACCGACCACACCCGCGACAAACGGCGTCCGCTGGGCGATGTCGAGCAGGAAACGGGTCTCCGCAACCGTCTCGGCCGCCTGCACAAGGATCGTTGCAGCGATGCCGTGCCGTGCCAGATGGGGCGCCAAATCGTCCGGCCTGTAATCGCGGTAGAGCACACCCGAGTTGGGCGTCAGCCATCCGTAATCGCCGCGCGCGACGGCCCAGAAATGCTGATGCGCATCGATCATCAAGCGGTGGACGCCTCAATCACGCGGCACGGGACACTGGCTCTGGATCGTCAGCCCCCGGTCCGCGACAAATTGCTGCTATGCATTGAAGGCCCGGTCCGCACGACAGCGCATCAGCGGCTGAATGCGCCCGCCAAATGCGTCCATGCCGATCAGGAAGTCGTCGAAGGTGAGCATGATGCCCTTTACGCCAGGCATCGTCGCAACCTCGTCCAGCATGGCAGCCACGCTGGCATATGATCCGACCAACGTCCCCATGTTGAAGTTGATGGGGGAGGGAGAGCGTTGGATTGCGCTGGCCATCGACGTGTCCGACGGGGCAGTGTCCTCGGCCGCCTTGCTCAGCAGATGGGCCAATGCGGCCTTATCCGCGCCCGCATTGTACAAATCCCACTTCGCCATCGCCGCCTGGTCCGTCTCATCCGCGATCACCATGTAGAGCATGTAACTGCCGACATCGCGGCCGGTCCGTCTGCCATGCTCCAACATACGCGCCGGGACGCCTGCAGCCCGGGTCGGCTCGTTGACACCTTCGCCGAGGGCAAAGTTGAAATCGCAATATTGCGCGGCAAACTCCATCCCCCGGTCGCTCTGCCCGGCGGATACGAGCTTGATCGGCGCCGCCGGCTGGGGGCTCAACCGGCAATCATCCATGGTGAAGAATTCGCCCTTGCGGTCCGAATGCCCGGTCTCCCACAGGTCACGCATGATCTGCACGTATTCGGTGCTATAATCGTAGCGTCTTGCGAAATGTTCGTCGCCGGGCCAAAGCCCCATCTGGCTGTATTCGATCTTGTGCCAGCCGGAGACGATATTCACGCCGAAGCGCCCCCTTGAGACATCGGCAATCGTGCTCGTCATTCTAGCCACAATCGCCGGTGGAAGCGTCAGCACCGCCGTGGATGCATAAAGCCGTATGCGCGAGGTGACCGACGCCAAGCTGGCCATCAAGGTGAAGCTTTCGAGCCCGTGGTCCCAGAACCCGGTCTTGCCACCGAAGCCGTGCAGCTTGATCATGGACAGGGCGAAGTCCATCCCGAAGGCTTCTGCCTTCTGGACGATTTGTTTGTTCAACTCGAAGCTCGGCATGTATTGCGGCGAACTCTCCGAAATAATCCAACCATTATTGTTGATCGGAATGAAGACGCCGATATCCATCACTCAACTCCACAGGCCGCCCGTCCGGCGCTTGCCAGCAAGGGGCGTGCCAGTGGCATGAACGGCGCTAGCCGAAGGTGGCGCTGAACAGTGACAAACCCGGGGACGCAGTCTCGAATTCAAGCAGGTGCTCGCCATACACGTCGCCGTCGAACAAGGTGTACAGCGTCGGCTCCTGGACAACGACTGCCTGTGGCGCGCCGCCATCGATGCTGACCTGCAGGCTCGCGGCCACGGGGGCAGACGCTACGAGATGCAGCTTGGCCGCCGAGAAACGCACCCGCAGCGCGCCGCGCGGCGAGCGAAGCACCAGCGGCTCGCCGTCGCGCGTCCAAGTCCCATCCAATTCGTACTCGTCCAGCTTGGGCCCCGGCTCTCTGGCGAAGGTATAGGATGCTGTGCCCAGCTGGGGCGATTGGCTGCGGGCCTGCGGTGTCGGGTGCACCGATCCAAAGTACATTTCTGGGCTCTGGATGTGGGAGAGATCGGGATCATCGCCGGGGTTGCCGAAAGCGCCGGACCCGGTCACCCCGAGCAGGCCGCGGATGGCGCCTTCCAATTCGTGGGCGTAATCCTCTCCCTCCCGCACGAGAACGATCCGGCCGTCGCGGTCCAGCAGGTAGAAGGAGGGCCAGGCCTGATTGCTCCAGGCGCGCCACGTCTGAAACCCGTTATCCTGCCCCACCGGGAAACCGATGCCGAGTTCCTGCACGCCGGCCGCGACATTGGGGCGCATGTGCTCAAAGCCAAATTCCGGCGTGTGGATGCCGATGACCTGCAGCCCCGCCGGCCCATACTCCGCCTGCCACCGGTTTAGGTAGGGAACGGTCCGGCGGCAGTTGATGCACGAATAGGTCCAGAAATCGATCAACACCACCTTGCCCTTGAGGTGCACGACCGTCAGGGGCGCCGGGGTGTTCAGCCATCCGTCGAGCCCGACGAACTCCGGCGCCGCCGGGCTGCGTCGCGACTGGGCAAAGCCCGGAACGATGCCAGAAGCGGCCGCTGCCACGCCGAGGGTGCCGCCAAGCAGCCGCCGACGTGGGATCATGATAGCGCCATGACGAGGACGGCCTGCGGGAAGAACGGCTGGGCCGACGGCATCGTGGATGAGGTGATCACCGCCGTATCCTGCTGCAGCGGCCTGATGGCGATCGCGCGAAACCTCTCATTAACATGCCGGAACCACCCCGTCGACGTCTGCTGGGTGGAGCAATGCATGATCCGCCCTCGCCAGCATCGCAATTGCGAACGACTCTTATTATCATCTAAGCGATAACCGGAGTGCCTCCGATGCAAAGAGTTTCCCACCAGGGTGTCCCCCTCCCGTTCGAACAGAACTTGATGCTTTGGAGCATGCGGATCTGGGTGATCGGCCTGTACCACGACATCGGCGCGCCAGCCCGCATCCACGACGCGCTGGAACGCGTGGGTGCCGCGGATGCGGCGTCTTCCCTGGATGGCTTCATGGTTGCCCTCAGCCAAGGTGCCAAGCGGCGGATCGCCATTCACTGCGTCTGCCACCCTCACGTCGAGCCTGATGAACGTGCCCTGTTGGACGTGCTCTCCCTCGCACAGGAGAGCCGCACGCTGGAGGCCTTGCTGTTGCTGCGGGGCATCGTCCACGACACGGAGGCTGCCGCCGTTCTACGGAGCGCGCAGGGTTTGGGGACGGAGTTGGCGCTGGCCGACCACTTCCTGCAAGCGCCCGGTGGAGCAGCGTCGCCCTTCGAAACGCCTGGCGAGTCGATCACCGCCCTGAGACCCTGCTCGCCGCAGTGCGCGCCCATGTCATGCCCATCATCGCGCAGCGCGGCCCGATCCGTGCGCTGATCATCGACGACACCAGCATTCCGAAGAAAGGCAAGCACTCCGTCGGTGTGGCGCGGCAGTATTGTGGGCAACTCGGCAAACAGGACAACTGCCAGGTCGCGGTGAGCCTGTCGGCGGCCAACGAGCATGCCTGCCTACCGATCGCCTATCGCCTCTATCTACCACATGAATGGTGTGATGCCCCGGCCCGACGAGCGCAGGCAGGCATTCCTGACGATATCGTCTTCCAGACCAAGCCGCAGATCGCTCTGGATCAACTGCGTACCGCCGTCGCCGCCGGGATCGATGCCGCGATCGTATTGGCCGACGCGGGTTATGGTAACGATACGGACTTCCGTGATGGCATTACCGAGGTCGGGCTGCCCTACGCCGTTGGCATCCAGTCCACCACCACCCAATGGCCGCCCGGCACCGAACCCTTGCCGTCCAAACAATGGAGTGGGCGCGGCCGTCCAACGTCGGCGAACCGCGACGACGCCGCGGCTCTATCGCTCCCGCATCCTCCCCTGAGGTCTGCGCCGAGCCGAAGGCCGCCTCAGCGTGCGCCAGCGATATTGAAGCCGCCGTCAACCAGGAGACTTTGCCCCGTGACGAAGCGTGCCTCTTGCGTGCAAAGCCACACCGCCACGTCCGCCACGTCGTCGGGCTCGCCGACGCGCTTCAGGGCGGCGTGGGCGGCGATCGGGGCCATGGCCTGTTCAGGCAGGATCGCGGTCATGGGCGTGCGGATCACGCCCGGGCTGACGTTGTTGATCCGCACGCCATCGCCGCCGACCTCCAGCGCCACGGCCCGGATCATAGCGTCGAGCGCCCCCTTGCTGGCTGCATATACCGACAGCCCCACCGAGCCGCCGGTGGCGGCGATGGAGGAGGTGTTGACGATCACCCCGCCCTGGCCCTGCCGTCGCATGGTCTCGACCTCGGCCTTGATCAGCAGCCAAACGCCCCGCACGTTGGTGGCCATCACCCGGTCGAAGTCCTCCGCCGTGAGCTGGTCGATCGGGCTGTAGGCCGTCACGCCGGCGTTGTTGAAGGCCGCGTCGAGCCGCCCGAACCGATCCACCGCGCCAACCACCAAACGGTTCACGGCGGCTTCGTCCGACACGTCGGTGGGGAGGGCGGCGGCGCGGCCCCCGGCGGTGACGATCTCGGAGGCGACCGCTTCGAGCTCCGCTTGCCGCCGGCCGGCCAGCACGACGGCGGCGCCTTCCTTGGCGAACTTCAGTGCGGCGGCGCGGCCGATGCCGCTGCCGGCGCCGGTGACGAGCGCCACCTTGCCCTGCAGGCGCCGCAGTCCGACGGCGGGCGAAATATTGGGGAGGGGGGTCATGGGCAGCTCCATCTGATGTCAGGGCCGCAAGTAGGAGTCGGAAATCGAGTCGATAATCCACTATGATCTGCATGGCTTGTTGAGCAGGAGACAACAATCGTGCGAGGCGCCGAGTATGGCGATCTGACCAGCTTCGTGGCGGTGGCCGAGGCGCTCAGCTTCCGCCGCGCTTCGGTGCGCCTCGGCCTGTCGCCCTCCGCCCTGAGCCACGCCATCCGCGAGCTGGAAGCGCGGCTGGGCGCCAGGCTCCTGAACCGCACCACCCGCAGCGTCGCGCTGACCGACGCCGGCCAGGCCCTATTCGATCGTCTCCAGCCCGCCTTCGCCGACATCGCCGGCGCGGTGGAGGCGGTTCGCGCCTATCACGACCGGCCCTCCGGGACGGTGCGGATCAACCTGCCCAAGCTCGCGGCGTACAGCGTCCTGGCCCCCGCCTTCGGC
Source organism: Acetobacteraceae bacterium (assembly GCA_965199005.1). Lineage (GTDB taxonomy): Bacteria > Pseudomonadota > Alphaproteobacteria > Acetobacterales > Acetobacteraceae > LMUY01. The sequence goes on from CBDAQK010000001.1 coordinate 730,351, forward strand.
CGTTTCGCGCGCGCCTATCCCGAGGTGCGGCTGGAGGTGACGGTGGACGACGGCCTGACCGACATCGTCGCTGGCGGCTTCGACGCGGGCGTCCGGCCGGGAGAGCGGCTGCAGCGCGACATGGTGGCCGTGCGGATCACGCCGGACTTGCGCACCGCCGTCGTAGGCTCGCCCGGCTACCTCGCCGCCCGTCCCGCCCCGCTCACGCCCGAGGACCTGCGGGACCACGCCTGCATCAACTATCGCTGGAGCGGCAGCGGCGCCCTCTATCGCTGGCCGTTCGAGCGCGAGGGGAAGACGTTCGAAGTCCAGGTGGAGGGGCCGCTGACGCTGAACGACACCGACCTGATCCTGGCGGCCGCGCTAGACGGCGTGGGCCTGGCCTGCCTGCTGGAGGACCGCGTGGCTCCAGACGTCGCTACGGGTCGACTCGCGCGGGTCCTGGAAGACTGCAGCCCGACCTTTCCCGGCTTCTTCCTCTACTATGCCGGCCGCCGGCAGACGCCCCCGGCGCTCCGCGCCCTCATCGACTTCCTGCAGATCGCGAAGTCCCGCGATCCCTAGAAGTTGGCGCATGCCTCTGTCCTACCCGTGCTCCGCGGAGCCAACGGGCAGTTGTTCCTCGGCGCGGCGCACCCGGATATCGTCGGCCGCCGGCTCCCACAGACGGTCCAGCACGGCATTGCCCGGGAGGCCGAGGATGTAATCCACGCCATTGGCTTCGCACCATGCCATCACTTCCGGTCGTCCATAATGACCATCGCACCGAATGGTCAGCCGTGTCGTGGGCCAGTGGCTGCGAATACGGCGCACAAGTCGGCGCAGATAGTTGCGGATTTCTGCGCCAGACGGTGTTTTGCCGGGCCGCAGCAGCACGGCCACAGGGCGCGACGTCGCCGTGTCATAGACATGGATCGGCAGAAAGCACCGCTCATCGTAATGCGCATTGAAGAGTGAGAGTTGCTGGTTGCCATGAACGATATCGACCGTATCGTCGATATCGAGGGTCACCGCGCGCGGTAGCCGGGCATAGCTTGCGCAACAGAGGTCGACCATGGCGTAGGTCAGGCTGATCACCTCCCGCAGGGTGGGGGCGTTCTCCCAGCGCGAGACCGTGGGCTGAGAGCACAAATTGGCGTCGCTATCAGGAAGACGTCCACAGGCCAGCTTGAAACCCGGATCGCTGCGCAGATGATCCAGATCGTCGGCATCTTCGTATCCGCAGGCAATGGCAAGCATGCGCGCGCGCAGGATGTCCGCCACACTGTGAGTAATGAAAGCTGGATTTCGCGGGTCGGCGATCAGTTCGGCGAAGCGCTCCGCGATGCCCATGGAGCGCTCGACAGCGGCGAGCAGCATAACGCCGCCATCCGACGTCAGGCGACCGCCATCGAAAGCCGCAGTGAGTTTCTTGCGTCCAACGGCTGGAAAACCGAACGTCTCAGTCGTAGTCTCGGACATGGCGGGTGTGGCTCGGCATGATCGGGTGAGTGGAGCCACCGGGGCGCAAGCGCTGGACGCTCGATCTGCTGGCGGGCGAGATGGTGCGTCTGACCGAGCACGAGGCAGTGTCGCGCGAGACGGTGCGGCGGCGTCTGGCCGAGGACGACCTCAAGCCGTGGCGACGCGACATGTGGTGCATCCCGCAGATCGACGGCGAGTATGTCGCGCGCATGGAAGATGTGCTCGACCTGTATGCCGAGCCGGCCGATCCCAAGCGCCCGGTGGTGTGTTTCGACGAGAGCCCGACGCAGTTGATCGGCGAGACGCGCGCGCCGATCCCTGCCAAGCCGGGTCAGCCGGAGCGCTATGATTGCGAATGTCGCCGCAACGGCACGGCTAACCTGTTCGTGTTCCTCGACGCGCATCGGTCGTGGCGTCATGTGAAGGTTACGGCGCAGCGCACTGCGAAGGACTTTGCCTTGTGCATGCGCGATCTGGTGGACACGCACTACCCAAAGGCGGAGTTGATCCGTGTGGTGTTGGACAATCTCTCAACCCACACGGCCGGGGCGCTGTATGAAACATTCCCCGCGCCCGAGGCGCACCGCGTCCTGCGGCGACTCGAAGTCCATCACACACCCAAGCACGCCAGTTGGCTGAACATGGTGGAAATCGAGATCGGTGTGATGCGCGGCCAGTGTCTCGACCGCCGCATCGGCGAACGTGAGCGTCTCAACCGCGAGATCGCCGCCTGGCAAAAGCAGCGTAACGCCGCAGGCGCGCGCATCAACTGGAGGTTTACCACCAAGAAGGCTCGCGACAAGCTCGCTTGCGCCTATCCCCACATCGCCAAGGAGTCATAATCACTGTGTTGAGGTACTAGTACCCTGAGTCATTCATACTGCGGGATATAGCCGCTTCAGCTTGACACGAGCATTGGCGTTGGTGAATTGCCAATCGGTTTGACTTGTTTTTTGTTGCGGCTAGCCTCCCAGGCGGCGACCTCCTCTTGCAGAGTCAACTTCTCCGGGATGCGCCGATCAAGACATTGACCCGACAAGACGCTCAGCTCGGCTTCGGCCATGTCCAGCCAGCTGCCGTGTTTTGGCGTGTAACGTCATTCGAACCGTTCCACCAACCGACGCGCCTCGGCGGCAGGAATGCTTCGTAAAGTGACGATGGTTTGTGAGTGCTGAGGTTGTCCTGCATGAGCGTGATCTTCTTTGTCTTCGCAAAGTGCGTATCGGAAAGATCTTTGAGGATCTTGGCATCATCTATCGCAGTGTGGCGATCCTGAGGCTGAGACTTGGTTGATTGGGGGTGATCACGCTGTTCCCAGCGTGACTATACCCTTGCAGTTGTAGGCCAGGGTGACGAGGGTCCCTGCATGCCCAGGATGGTTTCGGCAAAGCTCGGCGCATCGGCCGAGGCGGCAACCAGGTTGGTCCCCAGAATGAGTTGTGGTCCATCGGCACTCTCGGCGCATCGCCGATCGCGCGCGGAATGTACTCGGGATCACCCTCGTACAGCTACATGGTTCTCACACTTAGACGAGCGCGGGCTCGTCACGACCGGCTGCCATGTCAAGGGCGCCAGCAACTCCTTCTTTGCGCAACACGGCCCGTTGCACTTTGCCCGTGGCTGTCCTGGGCAGTTCCGCCATAACCCGAATGTATCTCGGCGCAGCGAATCTTGGTAGTTGCTCGCTTGCAAGCCTGTAAACGGCATCGCAATCGACCGTTGCACCGCGGTTGGGCACGACAGCGAGCATGATTTCGTCCTCGGCGCCTGCCATGTCGGACGGAACGGCGAATGCCGCCACTTCGGCGATGTCGGGCAAGCCCTGAACGACGGCCTCAATCTCCCATGCCGAAATGTTCTCGCCCCGTCGCCGGATGCAGTCCTTGATCCGGTCCACGAAGGTGATCAGCCCGTCTTCGTCCATAAACCCTGCATCGCCTGTGTGGAACCATAGATTTCGCCACGCCTCGACCGTCTTGTCGGGCTGATTGAGGTAGCCAGCCATGAAGCCAGACGGCACCTTCGGCCGGACCAGGATCTCCCCCACCTGACCCGGCGCGACCGGCGCGTCCGTTTGCGGATCGGCAATGCACACCTGAAAGTGTTCCTCGTGCACCCAGCCGCCGGCGCCCGGCACCGACCGCCCCAGCCTGCCCCAGGCGACGATGTTGCATTCGGTCATTCCGAACCCGGACATGACATCCGCAATCCCGAACCGCTTATGCAGTTGCTCTTCGTGCTGCGGCAGGCTGGGCGCGATGAACGCGGCGCGGAGATGGTGGTCCCGGTCATGCGGCGATGCCGGCTGGGCGAGAACGAAGTTGACGGTCGCACCCAGGAAGTTCGTCACCGTGGACCCATGAGCCCGGACGTCGCCGAGCCAGTTGCTCGCCGTGAACCGGTCGCGCAGGAAGGCGGACATGCCCATCAGCAACGTGGCCCCGAGCTGCATCAACAAACCATTCGCGTGGAACAATGGCAGGTTGATGTAGTAGCGGTCGGCCGCCGTCAGTTGCATGCTTTGAATAGTTCCGACCGCAAACAGGGTGCAGTGGGCGTGCGGCAGCAGCACGCCCTTCGAGGGCCCCGTCGTCCCGGACGTATACATGACGCACGCCGTGTCGGACGCGTTCGGCGTGGGACCTTGCCATTCGGCTGATGAGGCATACCTGCACCATAAATCGGTCGGCCACGGTGACGCTGCCGTGTCGGATCCCACGATAATAAGGCGGGAGATCGCGCGGAGTTCGTCCGCTAGCTCCGCAAGCTGCGGAACGAGAACCGCATCCACGACGATACACGAGACGCCGGAATCCACGACTTGGTGCTGCAGGAAACGCCCGCGCAACTGCGTGTTGAACATCACGGCGATGGCGCCGAGATTTCCCAGCCCAAGCCATACGCGGACGAAATCGCAGCTATTGAGCATGAGCATGCCGACGCGCTCTCCGCGTCGGATGCCGAGGCTTTCGAAATACGCCGAGGCTTGCGCCGCCTGCGACCGGGCTTGGCCGAACGTCATCGTGTCGCCATTGCTGTCCTCGATCCACGGTAGGTCGGGAATCCGGGCCGCCATGTCGGCTAGAACCTGCGGGAAAACCCACAGCGAGGTATCGTCCATGTGCTGATACATCGTGTTGCTCTTGCTCCGTGATGTCGGCACCACTTAGCTTCGGCCGAACTTCGCTGGCCGCTTGTCCCGGAAGGCTGCCAACGCTTCCCGATGGTCGGCCGTGACATTGCTCAGACTTTCGTATCCCAGCCCGACATCCATCGCCGCGCTGACCAGCCCTCGCAATGCGACATTGACGGTCACCTTGGAGTAGCGGATCGCGAGCTGCGCCCCCGCAAGCAGGCGGTCCGCGAAGGCCTGAACGGACGCATCCAGATCGCTGTCCTCGACCGCATGGTTCACCAGGCCGATCCGCTGGGCCTCAAGGGCCGGAATACGGTCGCCGGTGAAGAGGTACTCTTTGGCACGGGCGAAGCCGATCAGTTGCGGCCAAATGACCGCGCCGCCGTCTCCGGCCACCATCCCGACGCATACATGCGGGTCGGAGACGTAGGCGGATTTGGCGATGAAACTGATGTCGCAGAACAAGGCCAGGGTTGCACCGAAGCCGACTGCGGGACCCTGAATTTTCGCGATCACGGGCTTCTCGCAGTCGATCAGTCCGAACACGATCTGCCGGGCCTCCCGCACCGTACGCTCAAACAGGGACGGGTCGTCGCAAGCAGCCTGTTGCCACTCGATATCCCCGCCTGCACTGAATGCCCGGCCCGAGGCGGCCAACACAACCACATCGCTGTCCGGATCATCGGCCGCGAAAGCGATCGCCTGCACTAATTCGGTGTGGAGCTTTGCGTTAAACGCGTTGAGCCTATCGGGCCGGTTCAGCATCACCGTAAGTAGGCGGCCGGCGCGGGTAAGGAGAATATGCTCAAGGCTGGGCAGGGTTTGCCGCATCGCGTTTCCTCAGTGCTGTTCCGATAAAGACAGCGTATTGTCGCTGAGTCTACCATCTGGTAGTATTATGGCAATGGCATCGCGGAATGCCGCTGTGCTATCTGGCAAAGTTTGGCAAAGAGTCACATCCGTCTCGTCAGTTCAGATACCATCTTTTGGTTACCTTGGGGTAGGATTGCTCCGACATATCACCCGGCCTCGTCACACCTTTCTTCCTGGAGAACACGAGAATGAAGCTTGACGGCAAGGTCGGCATCATCACGGGCGCGGCCAACGGCATCGGCCTGGCCACGGCGGAGGCGTTCGTGGCAGGCGGCGCCCGCGTGCTTCTCGTCGACGTCCACGAAGCGGCGTTGCAGGCGATCGTGGCGCGGCTCGGTCCGGATGCAGCCGCCTACAGCGTTCTTGACGTGTCCCACGACGACTCCGCGCAGATTTACACCGCCGAAGCGCTCAGGCGTTTCGGCCGGATCGACACTGCCGTCCTGAATGCTGGCATAGAGGGCACCGTGGCTCCGATCGGAGCCTCTCCGCTCGCCATGTTCGACCGGCTCATGGCGGTGAACGTCCGCGGCGTCTGGCTGGGGCTGACCGCGTTGATGCCAGCGATGCACGGCCATGGCGGCAGCATCGTCATCACGTCCTCAACGGCCGGACTGAAGGGCGCGCCGCACATGGCCCCCTACAGCACCAGCAAGCATGCCGTGGTCGGCCTCATGCGATCCGCCGCGCTCGAAGGAGCAGCCCACCGCATCCGCGTAAACACCGTCCATCCGGGCCCGATCGAGACGCGGATGATGGTGTCCATCGAAACCGGACGCAACCCGGCCAATCGGGACGCCGCACGCACGGCCGTCACGTCGCGCATCCCTCTCAAGCGCTACGGCAAAGCGTCGGAGGTCGCCGACATGATGGTGTTCCTGGCCAGCGACGAGGCGCAGTTCTGCACGGCTACGACCTTCGTGGTGGATGGGGGGCTGCTGGCAACCTAGCCGGGGCAACTGGCGATTGCGGCGGCGAGCCGCCCGGCGTCGCGGCCCCACCAACGCCGGGTTCAATGGACCAGGCTGCAGGCCGGATCGACCGGACCCGCCGCGTCCGCACCCGGCACGCGGGAGACGATCTTGAACACATCCCACTCGCCCCCGTTCCCCTGCGTCATCTCGCCGGGCGACTTCACCTCCGTCAGCAGCATCTCATGGAGCATGCGTCCGGTCGCCCGAACCGTTCCATCCGTCACGTAGGCATCGTTCACGGGCGTGGCGTGGACCTTGGCCGTCACTGCATCGCGGTCCGCGCTCCCCGCCGCCTTTACGGCACGCAGGTAGGCGAGCACGGAGGAGTAGACGCCAATCTGATCCCAGGTCGGCGGCCGGCCCATTTGCTGCATATACCGGCGGGATACCGCCTCGGCCTGCGGGCTTTGCGCCCAGTAGAACGGGCTGGTCGTGGTCAGCCCCTGGGCGGTGGCCTGCCCGAGACTCCTCACTTCCGCCTCATTCATGATGACGGCGTAGAGCCGCTGCCCGCCTTGCGGCAAGCCGAACTCGTTGGCCTGCTTGACCGAGTTGATCGTGTCCGTACCCGCGTTCAGCAGGGCCACGAGCTGCGCCTTGGATGCTTGCCCCTGCAGCAGGGCGGACGAGAAATCCGACGTGTTCAGCGCCGTCTTGACCGATCCGACGACGGTCCCTCCGGAGGCTGACACGACACGCTGGAGGTCGGCCGACATGGCTTCGCCGAACGCCGAATCGAGCTGCATGAGGAACCAGGTCTTGTTCCCGTTTGCCGCCAAAGCCCGGCCGGCGACGTTGGCTAGGCTGGTGGTGTCAAACGTCCACTGGAAGCCATAAGGGGAGCAAGACTTGCCGGAGAACACGGGCGCGCCGCCGCCGGACGTGAACAGCAATCCACCCCGGGTGCGCACAACCTCCTGGACCGCGAGCGCCACGCCAGCGTTCGGCACGTCAAAGATGGCGCTGACGTGGTCGAGGTCAACCCATTGCCGGGCGATGGCGCTGCCGACGTCCGACTTGTTCTGGTGGTCGGCGGCCACGACTTCGACGGGCATGCCGGGACTGTCGCGGTGGAAGTCCTCGATGGCGAGCTGCGCCATGACGACCGAGCCTTGGCCGCTCGCGTCCGAGTAGGGGCCGGAACGGTCGTTCAGGATTCCAATTTTCAGCGGCGAACCGTTCTGGGCAACGGCGCCCGGTCCCGCCAGCGCCAGGCCTAGCAGCGCAGACAGCATCAGCCAGCGTCTGAACTGCTTCTGGCGCCCGCGTCCACGCAGGGCGGGGTCGCTCGTCGTTGCGGCTCTGGCCATCGTCTTCCTCCCAGGTCACGTTCTTGGTCGTTGTCGGCCGTCGCGCCAGGCGGCGCGGCGGTGCTACAGGGATCGCGCGATCACCAGCTTCATGATCTCGTTGGTTCCACCGTATATCCGCGCCACCCGCGCATCGGCGGCCATGCGCGCGATCGGGTACTCGGCCATGTAGCCATAACCGCCGAATATCTGCTGGCAGGCATCGATCACCTCGAACGCAGTGTCCGTCACCCACAGCTTGGCCATTGCGGCGGCGGCGGCATCCTTCTCGCCCGCGAACAGGCGCGCCAGCAGCGTGTCCACGAACGCCCGGGCGACGGAGGCGCGCGTCTTGGCGTCCGCCAGGACGAACTGCGTATTCTGGAAATCGAGCAGCGTCTTGCCAAACGCCTTGCGCTGCTTTGCATACTCGACAGTGATCTCGACCGCACGCTCCATCTCGACCAGGGCGTTCAGCGCGACGATCATGCGCTCCCAGGCGAGATTGTTCATCAGCTGCTGGAAACCCTGGCCGGTTGCCCCGCCCAGCAGGTTTTCGGCGGGCACGAACACGTCGCTGAAGAACAGCTCCGACGTGTCCTGTCCGTGTAGCCCGAGTTTCGCCAGCGTCTTGCCCCGGCTAAAGCCGCTCGCTCCGTCCGTTTCGACCGCAAACAGCGAGAGCGCACGCGCTCCCTCACCCTCGCCGGCACGGGCTACGACCATCACGAGATTGGCATTCTGGCCGTTGCTGATGAACGTCTTCTGCCCGTTCAGGAGGTAGCCGCCCTGCACCGGCTCGGCTCGGGTCCGTATGCCCTGCAAATCCGACCCGGTCCCGGGCTCCGTCATCGCAATCGCGGCGATCAGGTCCGCACGCGCGAGAGCCGGCAGCCAGCGGCCTTTCTGCTCCTCGGTGCCGTAGTCGAGGATATAGTGGCCGATGATGCCGGATTGGAGGCTTTGACAGATGCCGAAGCTGCCGGCCAGCCCGGCCCGGGCTAGCTCCTGCTGGATCATAGCCTCGTATGCCAACGTCGTGCCCGAGCCGCCGTACTCTTCCGGAATGCTCGGGCAGAGGAGGCCGGCTTCCCCGGCGGCTCGCCAGCTATTTCGGTCGACCTTGCCGTCGCGATACCATTGCTCGGCCTTGGGCACGAGCTCACGGTCGACGAAGCGCCTGACATGCTGTTGCATGACGGCCATTTCCCCGTCAATCCAGGGACACGCCAGTTGTTCCATATCGGACTTGATCCTACCCGTGGGTAGAAACTACCGAGAAGCTCGGCGATAAGTCAATCTGGTTGGATCGCAGGCCTATGTTTGGACGCAGTGTTCAGCTTGCCGAAGGGGCTCGGGACATGCCGACCATGAACAGGTCGATGTAGGCGTCGGCGATGTCGCCTGGCGTCAGGCTGCCAGCCGGGCTGAACCATCTGGGGATGCCGTTGAAGGCCCCGAACAAGGCGCGGGCCGTCAGGACCGGGTCGCACGCGCGGAGGGAGCCGTCCTCTTGGCCTTCCTTGATCATGCGCCGCACGGCGCGCTCCAGGCCGCGCCGCCCGGCGGACTCCTTCGCCCGCGTCGAGGCATCGAGCGTACGGGTGTCCACCAGCACGTAGCAGCGGCCGAAATCCCCGGCCATGATGTTGGCATACGTCGTGAAGAAGCGGCGAAGCTTTCCCATGCCGCTTAGGCTGGCCTTGTTGGCCTGTTTCATGGCCGTTTCCAGTTCGTCCCGCGCCAGGAGACAGCACTGCAGCAGCAGATCGTCTTTGTTCTTGGCATAATAGTAGAGCACCGGCTTGGACACGCCGAGCCGAACCGCGAGGTTTATCATGGTCGTCTGATGATAGCCGTCCTCCGCAAACGCGAGGGCCGCCCGGCGCAGGATGTCCATGCGCTTCTCTTCATATCCGCCGGCCCGGTCCATGGGAGCCTCTTCGCGCGTCAACGGTTGGGGCATTGATGCTGTCAAACCTCTTGGTCCTGGGTGAAGGCGCTCCGGCATGGGCGCTGCCGACGCGCAGGTTGCCATGGCCGGGGGTGTTCGCGAAGCCGAAGGGCGGTTCCGCCTACGACTGGTCCGTCGTTGACAACCGTGACACGAGCGACATACTACCGCCAGGTAGGATTGCGGCAAGCATCCCCGGGGGGCAGTCATGGCGAATAAGGTTCTCGTAGCCGGCGTGGGTATGATCCCGTTCGCCAAGCCCGGCGCGGGCGACTCCTATGATGTCATGGGGGCGCAGGCGACGCGCCTTGCGCTGGCCGATGCCGGGCTGGACTACCCAGCCATACAGCAGGCGTATGCCGGCTACGTCTACGGGGACAGCACCAGCGGCCAACGCGCGCTGTATCATGTCGGCATGACCGGCATTCCGGTCATCAACGTCAACAACAACTGCTCCTCAGGCTCGACCGCCCTGTTCCTGGCACGCCAGGCTGTGACGTCCGGTGCGGCCGATTGCGTGCTCGCGGTAGGATTCGAGCAGATGCGGCCGGGTGCGCTCGGCGTCGTGTTCGATGACCGGCCAAGCGTATTTGCCCAGTTCGATGCCGCCGCGGATGCGCTCGTCGACGCACCCGGCGTTCCGCTCGCGTTGCGGCAGTTCGGCGGTGCCGGGCTCAGCCACATGAACAAGTATGGCACGCCCCTGCGCGCCTTCGCCGAGATACGCGCCAAGGCCAGCCGGCACGCGCGCAACAACCCGCGCGCCGTGTTCCGCCAGGAGGTGACGGCTGACGAGGTGCTGGCCGACAAGCCGGTCTGGCCCGGCGTGATGACCCGGCTGATGGCCTGCCCGCCTACCTGCGGTGCCGCAGCCGCGGTGCTGGTGTCCGAGGCGTTCGCCCGCCGGCATGGGTTGCCCACCGGCGTGCGCATTGCCGCCCAGGCGATGACCACGGACACGGACAGCACCTTCGCGGCCGGCGACATGATGCAGGTGGTTGGTGCGGACATGTCGCGGGCGGCCGCGCATCAGGTGTACGAGGCGGCCGGGATCGGCCCGGACGACCTTGACGTCGTCGAGCTACACGACTGCTTCGCCCAGAACGAGCTGATCACCTACGAGGCGCTCGGGCTCTGTCCGGATGGCGCTGCCGCGCGCTTCATCGCCGATGGCGCGAACACCTATGGCGGCCGGGTCGTGACCAACCCGTCAGGCGGCCTGCTCTCCAAGGGCCATCCGCTCGGCGCCACCGGCCTCGCCCAGTGCTTCGAGCTAACGCGGCAGCTCCGCGGCGCCGCCGAAGCGACGCAGGTCGAGGGCGCGCGCCTTGCCCTGCAGCATAACCTTGGCCTCGGTGGCGCATGCGTCGTCACCCTGTATGAGGCCGCATGATCGACCGCAGCCATATCGGGCGATTGCTGCCGTCGCACACGGTTGCGGTGGAGGCCGGCCGCTTGCGTCTGTTCGCTAAGGCAACGGGCGAGGACAGGCCGGAGTACCTCGACCACGCGGCCGCGCTCGCAGCCGGCTTTAGCGGCCTGCCGGCGCCCCCCACCTTTCTGTTCGCGCTGGAAAACGAGGTTCCCGATAACCTGGGATGGCTGCGCGCGATGGGACTCCAGATCGGCCGGGTACTGCATGGAGAACAATCTTTCACCTATCGGCGGCAGGTGTTTGCAGGCGACGTGCTGACGTTCCGTCCCCATATCGTCGACATCTACGATAAGAAGGGCGGCGCCCTGGAGTTCGTGGTCCGCGACACGGAGGTCAGCGACCACGCGGGTGCGACAGTCGCCGAGCTGCGGCACGTCGTGGTCTACCGCAATGGCTGACGGTGCCATCCTCGCCAGTCCCACTGCTTCGGTCGGCACGCGCCTTCCCCCGTTGGATCTGCCCCCGGTCGACCGCACGGCGCTGGCCCTGTTTGCCGGCGCGTCGGGTGACCACAACCCCGTCCATATCGACATCGACGCCGCCCGCCGGGCCGGGATGCCGGATGTGTTCGCCCATGGCATGTTGTCCATGGCCTATCTGGCCCGCCTGTTGACGCGCTGGATGCCGCAATCGCGGCTCCGCCGCTTCAGCGTCCGGTTCGTCGCCATCACCCACCTCGGCAACGAGGTTCGTTGCGGCGGGCGCGTGACCGCCATCGAAGACATCGGTGGCGAGCGGTGCGCGCGGGTCGATCTTTCCGCCACCAACCAATTCGGCCAGACCAAGACGCTGGGCGAAGCGGTCGTCGCCATCGAACCCTGGTTGCCCCAGTGAGCCGGCTCGACGGCAAGGTCGCGCTGGTCACGGGCGGCGGCCGGGGCATCGGGCGGGAGATCGCGCTCAAGCTTGCCCGAGAAGGCGCAAGCGTCGTCGTAAACGATCTCGATGCCAACCCGGCGCAGGAGGTCGTGGACGCCATACGCGCCGCGGGCGGCCAGGCTATCACCTGCGCGGGCAGCGTGACTGCCCCCGATTTCGCCGAGCGTTTCGTGGGCGCCGCAACGGAGACCTACAAGGGGCTGGACATCATCGTCAACAACGCCGGCTACACCTGGGATGCCGTCGTTCAACGCATGACGGACGAGCAGTGGCATGGCTTGCTCGACGTGCACCTGACCGCGCCGTTCCGCATCCTGCGCGCGGCACAGCCGGTCATCCGTGCCCTCAGCCGTGCCGACGCTGAAGCCGGCCGGGAGGTGTTCCGCAAGGTGGTGAACATCTCCTCCATCGCCGGGTTGGGCGGCAATGCGGGCCAGGTGAACTATGCGACCGCCAAGGCGGGCGTCATCGGCATGACCCGCACGCTCGCAAAGGAATGGGGCCGCTATAAGGTCAACGTGAACTGCGTCGCGTTCGGCCTCATACGCACCAGGCTGACGGAGGTCCCGGCCGGAGCGGGCGGCGCCATCTCCATCGGAGGCCGTACGATCAAGGTCGGCATCAGCCAGGAGCTGCTCGAGATGTCGGAACGAATGATCCCGCTCGGCCGGACCGGCACGCCTCAGGAGGCGGCGGGCGCGGTGTTCCTATTGTGCCTGCCAGAGTCGGATTATGTCAGCGGCCAAGTCCTGGTTTGCGGCGGCGGCCTGGAGATTTGAAATGACATGAGCGCGCTGGCTGGTGGCGATGGCGCTCCGAAACCGGCTGTTGAGGTCGGTCCTCGCGTTCCGCCCCTTTCCGAACACGATCCACCGTTCCACGACCCGGCGCTCGCCGAGATCGTGCGCACCTTTGGGTATCGGCCAAACGCGCTGCTCACGATGGCGCGCAGGCCCGGGCTGCTCCCCCCGATCTTCGAGCTGCTCCGCATCGTGCTGTGGAGCGAGGGCATCGTGCCCGTCGAGTTGCGTATGCTCCTGGCCTGCGAGGCGAGCCGCGGCGCCGGTTGCGCATACACGGCGACCCACATGGTGCACGCCGCCCACCATGCCGGGGTGGATTGGGACAAGCTGGCCGCATTGCCGGAATACGGCACACACCCGCTGTTTTCGGACTGTGAACGACGCGCAATGGCGCTGGCCACGGCCGGCTCAACCCTGCCCGTTTCCGAGATGCGACAGACAGACGTCCCGCTCAGCGAGGACGAAGTCATCGAGATCGTATCCGTTCTAGCGGCCTTTGGTTGGTTCAACCGCTGGAACAGCTTGATGCGCACCGAGATAGAACTCGTGCCGGCGGAGGCGATCGTTCACGTGCCATGGCTGGCGGCGCTCGCCGCAGGCCCGATGCGCATACCTTGAGAAGGTGAACCGCGTCGCGCTGCGGCGTCGCGGACCGCCCTTTCTACGAGCGTGGCCTATACCTATCCTCTGAGACCATGACTCTGCTGCGCTCTTGCCCGACGCGGCGGGAGTCCGATTCAAGATGGCGACCACAGGAGGTTCGTCATGCCAATCCCGCTCCGGGCGGATTTCGATGCATCTGAGGTGCGGGCGGCAGCTCGCCGGAGCAAGGACGGCCCACAGTCGGGGCGCTTGCTGGCGATTGCCGTAATCTGTTCCGGTGGCAGCCGCACCGAGGCGGCCCTTATTGGTGGCGTAACGCTCCAAATCGTCCGCGACTGGGTCGTCAAGTTCAACGCGCACGGTCCTGATGGTCTGATAGATCGCAAAGCACCGGGCCAACCCTCGCGACTGAACGACACCCATCGCGCCGCTCTCGCGCAGATCATTGAGAGCGGGCCCATTCCGGCAATAAGCAGGAACTTGGGCTTGAACACTACGAAGGACGAGGCTGGCTTGGCTTTCATCATCACGCCACGCTGTGCATCGCTGCTTACGGATTCCTGATCTCCGAAAGGGGATCGATTCCCCCCTCAGGACAATGTGGCGCCCTTCTCATCGAAGAACCTCCCTTATCCGACAGTTATCGACCCCGCGGATCCCCCAATCCGACCTGAGCGCCACGTCCCAAACTCAATCCCTTCCGTCCGTATTACTATCGCAAAGCAATTGCTCGTACAATCCTGCGCTGCCATGCTGCCAATATCAAGCACGGCGTCTCATTTTATGACAGAGTAAGATTTAGGTGGCCTGCCCTTCGCGGCGCAGTGGCTGCAGCGGCCCGCCGCGCGTCCTGCGAGGACGGCCGCGGCAGACCAAGGTTCTCGCGCAGGGTTGCGCCCGCATAGTCCTTGTGGAACAGGCCGCGGCGCTGCAACTCGGGCACTTCAAGGCGGGTGAAGTCCTCGTAGGCACCCGGCATGTGGGTAGCCGCCAGAACGAAGCCATCACAGGCATCGGAGAACCATTCCTCGATCTGATCGGCTACCATTTGCGGCGATCCGGCAAAGGTGGGGAGCTCCCGGATCGTGCCGCGTCCCGAGACGTTCACGAAATCGGCGACGGTCGGATTGCGCTTGCCGCTCTGAGCAACCACGCGGTCACGGTATCCTTGCCAGGAGAGCTCGGCGAGTTCGTCATCCGTGAAAGGCTCGTCCATACCCTTTTTGGCAAAGTCGTAATTTAGCACTTCGGACAGCAGCACGAGCCCGTCGATAGGCCTCGCCGTGCCCTCGATGATGGCATCAATCCATGCGCCCAGACGGTCACCAGCGAATAAAGTCCAAGCAGCGCTGGTGTCGTGCGCAGGATGGCCAAATTCGACCACTGCCGCTGCGTCTCGACACCCAGATGCTCACGTACTTCTTGAAACGTTGTCTCGATCCGCCAGCGGCAGACGAAGCGCTGGAGGATCGCGGTGGGTTCGAGGTCGAGGTCGGTGCAGAGAAATGCCTGCGCGTCGCGTTGGCCAGACGGGTCCCGTACGAGCAGCCAGCGGATGGCAGCCGGGGGCATCCCGCTGTGATACCAGACGGCGGTTGCCGAGACATACTCCAGGTTGCGCGTCAAACCGCCGTACCATTCCGTCAACGTGACGGATGTCCATACCGTCTTCGGGTCGGCGAGGACGGCGTTGAGTTTGGGCCGGCGTTTGCCTTTCAGGGCACGGCGTCCCGTTTGACCCTTTCGGCGTTTGGCTGCCGGCTCGAACAAACTGGCATCCAGCCGCACTCTGGTGATCAGGCAAACGTGCCAGCGCACCGCGGCGATGAGTTCCAAGGCCGAGAAACCGCTGTCGGCGACGACAACCACGCGGCGATCCGGCAGCCAGCTTTTGGTTTGCAGGATTGGAGTGCGCCCCTGGCGGTAGACAGATTGGCCGATTTGGATTGACCCCTTTGCTGGGCTTTCGGAGAATGAAAGCCATGACGAAGCATCGTTCCCACAGCGCCGCGTTCAAGCGGCAGGTCGCCGAGGAGTTCCTGGCCGGAGAGACGCTGCACGGCCTGTCGCAGCGGCATGATCTCTCCCGACAACTGATCCGGATATGGGTCGGTAAGTTTGAGGCTGGAGCCCTCGACGACGACGTTCAGGCGGCCGACCTGATGCAGGAATACGAGGCCAAGATCGCGGCGCTGGAGCGGATGGTGGGCCGACAGGCGTTGGAAATCGAGCTGCTAAAGGGGGCTTTGAAACATGCTCCCCGGCCGAGAGGCGCGAGCACCTCCGTCGTCACCGGCCCCGCGGCATCTCGGTCAGTCGGGGATGCGAGCTGATGGGGCTCTCGCGATCGACCTTCTACGACACCGCGCCCACTTCCCTGGACGCCGATGTCGTGCTGACCCGGATCGGGGCGATCTGCGACGAGTTCGAGTGCTACGGCTACCGCCGGGTCGGCGCCGCGCTGCGCCACCAGGGCGTGGTGGTGAACGGCAAGAAGCTGCGCCGACTGATGCGGGAGCATGATCTGCAACCAAAGCAGCGACGGCGCTACATAGTCACCACGGACAGCGACCATACCGGCCCAATCTATGCCGATCTGGCTAAGGACGTCGTTCCAGAACGCCCAAACCAAGTTTGGGTGGCGGACCTGACCTACGTCGCCATCCCGGGCGGCTTCGTCTACCTGGCCGCCATCCTGGATGCCTGGTCGCGCAAGGTCGTCGGCTACGCGATCAGCCGCTCCATGGACGCCCGGATCGCCGTCGCGGCGTTGAAGGCCGCCATCAGAAACCGTGTTCCGCCGAAGGGCTGCATTCACCACTTCGATCGTGGATCGCAATACGCGTCGGAGGTGTATCGCGCGTTGCTGGCAGCCCATGGTCTGACAGGCTCGATGAGCCGCCGCGGCAATCCGTACGACAACGCCAAGGCGGAAAGCTTCATGAAAACGCTGAAGGTCGAGGCCGTCTACCTGGCTGCTTACGAGACGTTCGAGGATGTCACCGCCGACCTTCCGCGTTTCATCGACGACGTCTACAACTCAAGACGGCTGCACTCGGCGCTGGGTTATCTCAGTCCCGTGCAGTTCGAGGATCAACACGCCCGGCAGACGGTCAAAACAGAGCCCTGAATCTGTCCACCGCCAGGGGCGCACTCCACCGGTGCCGAAGAAGTAGGCCGCGATCATGGTACGCCGCCCAAACCGCGCTGCCAGCCATCCCTGTGGCAGCGACAGCAGGCCGTAGAGCACGAACATCGCCGTCGCCAGTTCCAGGATCGGGCCGTAGTCGACACCGAACGCACCATCCCGCGCCGCCATCGCCAGCACCGCCGTCGGCAGAATGAGTAGGCAGTAATGGCACAGCAGGTGGGCCGTGTTGATAAACGCGACGAGCTTCATAATGCTGTTCCCTACAGATGGGAGCTTGTCTACCCTGTCCGGATGACGGCAAACCGCCATTTTCTGTCGCCTATCGGACAGCGCCCTATTCATCTCGTGGAGACGGCACGGCGCCCGCTGGTGGGCTTCGCCGCCGACTACCCCGCCGGGCTGCAAACGGTGCAGCACAGCCACCCGCGCACGCAGCTGCTCTATGCCGTGACCGGCGTGATGCGGATCGATACGCCTACCACGGCCTATACCGTGCCGCCTGCCCTGGCGCTGGTGGTTCCAGCCAACACGCTGCACACCGTCCGGATGATGGCCCCGTTGCCATGCGCGCACTCTTCCTACGTGAGGATGCAGCAACGCGAGCGAACCGCACGGGGGTAATCGCGGTCTCGCCCCTGCTCAGCGAGGTCATCCTGGCCGCCTGCGCCGAGCCGGTGGAGTGGACGCTAGGCGGGCGTGGTCACCATCTGACCGAGCTGGCGAGGACCAACGCGCGTCACATTAGCGCGGGATGTCGGCTCGGTTTCGCAGAGGAGGCGCAGAATGCTCAACGATCCGCGGTCTGCTGTTCGTGATGCAGGTAACGGCCCTTTGATACTCGACAAATACGATCCGCCTTGGCCGTCCCGCAGGGTTTTCGCCCGATGGAGACCGCCCCGGACCCGCTCGGTCTTCTGGTGCCTCGTGGGAAGCCTCGTGGTCTGCATCGTCATTCTCATTGTCGATCTCGCCTGAGGTGCGAATCACCGCGAGGGTGATTCGCGTCGGCGGCCTACACAGCAGTTCGAAGCGGACTTACGCGAAAGATCCGGATGGGACCTGGATTTCCGCCAAAAACTCGTCGGTCGTCCGCTGGCGGCAATACCCCTTGATCGCTCGCAGGGTGAATTCGTGCCGCTCCTGTGTGTAGGTCGCGCAGGCATCGGTGACCAACGTCACCAGGTAACCCATGTCACACGCACTGCGCACCGCGGCGTCGATGCATTGGTCGGTGACGATACCAGAAATCACTAGATACTTCGTGCCAAGATTGCGTAGCACATAGTCTATGTTGGTCGAACAGAACACGTTCGACGACGTCTTCGGGATGACGATCTCGTCTGGTCCGGGTCGAATGGCGTCGATCACCTGGCCGTCCCAACTGTCTGGCGGGACGTTGAATCCCGTGATCTTGTAGTCGAGGCTGCGGTCGCGTCCGTCGCGGGTGAGATTGCGGATGACGGTGTACATCACCTCTATGCCAGCCGCCCGGCAGCCCAGTTGCAGGCGCCGCATGTTCGAGACAACGCGGTTTTCCATCTCCGTGAAGAAATAACCAAACTTTTCCTCGAACACATCCGGCGCAACCTGGGCGAACTCGCCGCCGTTTCGCACCGCGCAATAATGCTGCACGTCGACGAACAGCAAAGAGGTATGGGCGGCCTCGACAGGGATGTCGCGCGTGCTGGGGTGGGTCATGGTTCCTCAATAGGCCAGGGCATATCGCGCGCATTGTTCCGGCTCGCTGAGCCCGCCCATCGCGGCGAACTCGCCACGCTTGTGCATCAAATAGGCCGCGAGATGCGTGGCGCCAAACCAATCGACCGCCTGGGGCGTCGCGTCCAGCGCATCGAGCGCTGCGCCGAGGGTCGCCGGCAGTAAGGGATCATCGGGCGGCAGTTCCAACTGGCGCCCTATGCCATCGACACCGGCCCACACGATCGCGCCAAGTGCCAAATAGGGGCTCGCCGCGGCATCGGCGACGCGGTATTCCACATTGAACTGACGCGCGACCTCGGGGCCAGGAAGCACGGGGCAGATGCGCAGCGAGGCGGAACGATCTTGACTTATCAGATTGGCACGCGTGGGCGCCCACCGGTTTGGTCGCAACCTGATGTATGACACGACGGACGGCGCCGTTATGGCGCAGAGCGCGGGCATATGGTGCAGGATACCAGCCACGAAGTGCCGCCCAACCACCGAAAGTCCGAAATGCCCATCTGGGTCGTGTAGCACCGCGTTTTTCAACAAATCTCGAAAACTGAGATGAATATGCACTCCGTTTCCAGTCCCCGCCGGGTCCAAAATGGGGGCGAAGCTGGCGCGGTGCCCAAGCCGGTGCGCGGTTGCCCGTGCCATCTCCCGCGCCACGACAGCCTGATCCGCTGCCGCCAGGCCCAGCACCGGGCCGCACGTGAACTCAAATTGCCGCGCCCCGAATTCCGGCAGGAAGGAATCCGGCACACAGCCGGCCGAGCGCAAGGCGGCGATGAAGGACTCGCCGAATATCCCTTGCCGGCGAAAGGCATCCAGTGAAAACGGATTCCCCGGCATGTCGTCAACGCCAGTATAGGTAAACTCATGTTCGAAGGCAGAGAGCAGCTGTAGGCCGGTCAGGTCATGCAACGCTGCGAGCGCGCGGCGGGTGAAGTCGCGCGGGCAGCATTCCCAAGGCGCGCCGTCGAGCTCGCGGATATCGCCAAGGAAGAAATGCTCCCCAGGCGAGCCATCGCCGAAATCGACATTCACTTCCACCGCTGCGTCCGGCACCAGGAGCAGGTCGCCGCTCGTGCCAAAGGGTGTGCCATAGATCGCGGAAAAGGCGGAGATCATGCTGTTGGTCGCAACCCAGCCGACACCCTTTGTCATTCGCGATGCCAGGTCGCTGGCTGGGAAACCCTTCCCCCGCACTCGGCCGGCCATGTCGCACGTGCAAACCATGATGAGTTTTTCACGATTCATCACGCACGCTCCGAGGAAACCGATGGTAGGTCTAGCCAGGCTCGTGGTGACAAGAACAGGGCAGTGACATCACGCATGCCGGACGGTGCCACGGCGGGTGGTGGGCGGGAAGAGCCGTTACTGCCGCCGGGCACGCGCGGCATCAAGTCGTCATGCGTTCGGAGGGTTCTTCGTTTTCAGCCCTTCTATGATGGGCAACGATGTCGCCAGGCAATTGACCCGCCGCGCCGCTCGTACATGCCGATTCAGGCGACCCGGATTGCCCGCGGGCCTGCGCCCGTGCCACCGTCCCGCATGCGAGGCTTCGTCGGCGCATGATTATGGAGCCGCGCAGCGAGGCCTGCATGGTAAGGATTGGAGTCAACGACTTGGTGAACAGGAGTTGCTCCCTGACGGTCATGGCCATCCTCCTGACCGGATGTGTGGGGGGAAACCAACAGCCCGGCTACGCAGTCGACGATACCAGCGACGCTGCCGTGGCTGCGCACCGGGTTCAAATGGCGAAGGCCTATTGTGCGTCGATCGGGCGGGAGTTGATGACGGGCTCTTTCCGCTGCTCTGCCCCGCCCCCGCCTTCGGTTCCGCCGGCAGCAACGCCAGAGGCCGCTTCAGCGCCTAAGCCATCAAGTGAACCCAGCGGTGCGGCGCCATCGCCGTGATGGTCTGCCCGCTGACGTGATAGCGCCGCCTCCGGGTCATTTCACCCGGCAGGTGAGCGATTCTCCTGCAGTTTTGCAGGCTCCCCAACGATGCTGGCTTTCGCGGCGCGTGCGCGGTCGAGATGGTCGCGGAGGAAGTCCGCCGCCTGCCCATAATCCCCCCCGTTCAATGAGCCCGAGCAGGGTCAGGTGGTCCTCGCATTCCCCACCAGGCGGTCCCGGTACTGCTGCGTCCGGTATTCGAACAGGCGGTGAAGCCGGTTGACCCGGCGCAGGCCCTCCAGAAGGAATGGGTTGCTGGCCCCCGAGACGATCACCTCATGCACTGCACAGTTTGCGGCAAAGATTTCCGCCCGAGACCAGCGGCGGATGCCACCAGCCAGCATGGCCTGCTGCTTGGCCCTCGCATCCGCGAGCACGTCCTGGGGGAGATGATAGCCCGCCTCCAGCAGGGCGGCAGGCTCGATGAGCATTCGGTAGCGATAGCCCAGGTCGTATGCCTGCGGCGACGTGAGCACGGGCTGGAATTCTCAACCATGCCCGGGCAGACGGGTAATCCAACCTTCCTGAACCATCATGACGAGCAGCCGAAGTACGCGCGCCCGCGTGGCACCATAGCGGCGTGCGAGTTCGGCTTCCGTACAGCGCTCCGCCAACGCGCCGGTGAGGCGGTCCTCGGCAATCTGGAAGTAGAGCGGGTCTTCATCGGCACCATCCGGTGCGGCCTCGACGCCGCCTTCGCCCCCTCCGCCAGTTCGTCGGCCGCGCGCTTCAAGAAGAAGCCCCGGTTGGGACGGCTCTCTACAACGTCCATGTCCTGCAAGGCCCGCAACGCCATCCGGACGGGGGTGCGGGAGACGCGGAATGTGTTGGCCAGGTCTTGCTCGGCCAAATGGGTGCCGGCGGGCAAACTCAACTGCCGGGCACGGTCGATGATCTGCGACGCCAGGCGCGCCGGCAGGGTGTGCGCCGGGGGTGGGCCAGCCGGAACCTCGCTTGCGACAACCATTCCTCTCACCTGAGCGCCTTGAGCGCCTTGAGATCGACGTGTTCTGTTTAAGGCCGCTTGCCGCTCGGCTCAACCTGACGTTCAACCTGGGGAGGCCGGCTGGGACATTGCCAAACCGGCCTCAATGATCCTATCCGTGGCGATGGCTGCGATGGCGATGGAGAAGGCGGTGGACACAGTTCTGGAGGACCCGGTCTCGCGCACGCGCGGTCCGGGTGGCACCAGGGGCTGCAAGGCGTTCGCCGAACCTGTCGCGGCCGCTGTCGCCGCGATCGGCTAGGTGGCGCCCGTGCCAATTGTCCTGGGGGTGATCGCGGATGACCTGACGGGTGCCACAGACGTGGCGGGCATGCTGGCGAAATCTGGCATGCGTACGGTCCAGGCGGTCGGCGTGCCCAGCGTCGGCCTCGCTTTGCCCGCGTCGGATGCCGTGGTGGTGGCGTTGAAAACGCGCAGCATCCCAGCAGCCGAGGCGGTCCAGCAATCGCTCGCGGCGCTGGCGTGGTTGCAGGCGGCTGGGGCTCGGCAAATCCTGTTCAAATACTGCTCGACCTTCGATTCGACGGATGCGGGGAATATCGGCCCGGTCGCGGACGCCCTGCTGGCTGCATTGGGGGCAGATTTCACCCTGGTCTGCCCCGCCTTCCCCGAAAACGGGCGGACCATCTACCAAGGACATTTGTTCGTCGGCGATCGCCTGCTGTCGGAAAGCGGGATGCAGAACCATCCGCTGACGCCCATGACGGACTCTGACTTGGTGCGGGTTTTGGCGCGGCAAACCGCGGCCAAGGTCGGGCTCGTCGCCTCCCGCATCGTGTCGCAAGGCGCGGACGCCATCGCGGCATCGTTCGCCGCGCTGCGTCGCGATGGCGTCACCTACGCGGTGGTCGATGCGACCGCAAACGCCGACCTGGTTGCGATCGGCGCCGCCGCGGCGGGGCTCGCGCTGGTGACGGGGGGGTCCGGCATCGCCCTGGGGCTGCCGGGCAACTTCGTGCGCAGCGGGTTGCTCGCAGCCTCGGATGTCCCCGCCCCGCTCCCGGCGGCCAAAGGCTTGGCGGCCGTCGTCTCTGGCTCCTGCTCACGCGCGACGCTAGGGCAGGTTGCCGAGTTTTCGCGAACCCACCCGGCCTTTGCCATCGACCCGCTGCGCTTGGCGGCGGGTGACGACGTCGTCGCCGAGGCCCTCGCTTGGGCCGGCCCGCATTTGGGAGAGGAACCGGTGCTGGTCTACGCCAGTGCGCCGCCCGAGACGGTCCGCCAGGTGCAGGCCCAGGTGGGACGCGAGGCGGCAGGTGCGATGATCGAGGGCGCCCTGGCACGGATCACCGCCGGGTTGCTGGAGCGGGGCGTTGGCCGGCTGGTTGTGGCGGGTGGGGAAACGAGCGGCGCCGTCATCCAGGGATTGGGCATTCCCGCGCTCCAAATCGGGCCCGAGATCGACCCTGGCGTGCCCTGGACCTGGGCGCTCGGCGACCGCCAATTCGCCGTCGCGTTGAAATCCGGCAATTTTGGGTCACCCGACTTCTTCCTGAAGGCGTTCCGGAGCCTGCCATGAGTGTCAGCAAGTCCCGTGAGGCGATTTGCCGGCTTGGAGCGAGCATCTTTGCCCGCGGGCTGACCTTCGGCAGTTCGGGCAATATCAGCGTCCGGCTGGATGATGGCCGCTGGTTGATGACCCCGACCAATGCATCCCTGGGTGAGTTGGACCCGGCGCGCCTGTCGCTGCTGGAGGTGAATGGGGATTTGGTCTCGGGCGATGCGCCCACCAAGGAGGGTTTTCTGCACCGGGTGATGTACGAGGGACGCCCGGATGCGAAAGCGGTGGTGCATCTGCATTCCACGCACTCCGTCGCGGTGTCCTGCATGGCCGACGTGGATCCGCATGACGTGCTGCCGCCCATGACGGCCTATTACGTCATGCGGATCGGGCGGCTCCCGCTGGTGCCTTACTTCCCGCCGGGCGATGTCCGCCTTGCCGAGGCCGTTCGCCCGCTGGCCGGCAAGCACCACGCAGTGTTGCTGGCCAATCACGGGCCGGTGGTGGCAGGGACCTCCCTGTCCGCCGCCTCGGGGGCCATGGAGGAGTTGGAGGAAACAGCCCGGCTGTTCCTCATGCTGCAGGGTCATAAGGTTCGCCACCTCACACCTGGCCAGATCGACGAACTCCGCGCGAAATTTGGGTGAGTCCGCGGCGTGGCTGCACTCCTTTCCCTTGCGAAGGGGGCAAGCCCAACCGTAACCGGCCATAACGATTCCGGGTGGCGGGGCCTGCGCCCACTCCTTAGGCTGCGTCACCGTTCGGGAGTATCGCATGCGGCTCACACAGTTTCTCGTTGCCGCCGTCATCGTGGCAGGCTTCGTCCAGGGCGTTGCCGCCAAAACGCTGACCTGGTCGTTCAGCTCCGATATCCTGACGCTGGACCCGCACACGTCGCGCGTCAGCTTCACCAACGCCTTCCTGAACAACATCTATGAGCCGTTGGTCCGGATGGACGACAAATTGGCGATCGAACCGGCCCTCGCCACCAGTTGGGAGCGGCCCAGCCCGACGCTGTGGCGCTTCCATCTCCGGCAGGGCGTCCATTTCCACAACGGCGATGCCTTTACCGCCGACGACGTGCTCTTCACGTGGAAGCGGCTCAACACGCCGGGCGCCAATCTGGGGCCACTCTCCGCAGTGTCCGCGGTGCGGGCGCCCGACCCGGCGACGATCGAAATCGAAACCGCCCGACCCTTCCCCGTCATGCTGAACGCGCTGCTCGGCATGGACATCATGGACCGCAAATGGTCGGAGGAAAACGGCGCTGCTGCCGCCAGCGACCTCACCTCGCAGACCGAGAATTACGCCACGCGGCACGCCAATGGCACCGGGCCGTTCAAGCTGGTGTCGCGCGAGCCGGATGGCCCCACCGTGTTGGCAGCCTTCGATGGCTGGTGGGACAAGCGCACGCATGATTTGGATCAGGTCACGTTCCTGCCGATCCGCAACGCAGCGACGCGCACCGCCGCTCTGCTGGCGGGCACCACGGACGCGACGGTGGACCTGCCACTGCAGGACGTCGACCGGGTGGCCCGTGACCCGGCGCTACAGGTGGTGCAAGGGCCGGAATTGCGGACGATCTATATCGGGCTCGACACTTTCCGTGACGAATTGCTGTTTAGCGACGTCAAGGGCAAGAATCCGCTGAAGGATCACCGGGTGCGCGAGGCGCTGTACCGCGTGATCGACGAGGATGCGATCCATCACGCCATCATGCGCGACCAGTCCTGGCCCGCCGGCTTCATGGCGTCCCCCCATTTGACCGGCGCCCCGCAGGATTTGAATTCGCGGCTGCCCTACGATTTGGCGGCGGCCAAGCGGCTGCTGGCCGAGGCCGGCTACCCCGACGGGTTCGGCCTGGGCCTGGCGTGCCCCAACGACCGCTATGTCAACGACGAGCGAATCTGCCAGGCCGTCGCCTCCATGTGGGCGAAGGCTGGCATCCGGGTGACGGTGCAAAGCGAGACGACGGCGTTGTGGTCGCGCCGCACCGCCTCGTTCAACGTGAGCGCCTTCATGCTGGGGCACGCGGCGCTCCCCCTGGCCGACGTCTATTCCACCTTGGCGGAGGTCATCCACTCCAACACCGGCACGGCCGGCGGGCTGAACTACGGGCGTTACAAAAATCCAGAGGTGGATCGGTTGATCGACAAGGCGGGAGCGGAGGATGACGCGACGGCCCGGCTCGCGGAAATGCGCCAGGCCTTCCTGTTGGAAAAGGAAGACATCGGCAACATTCCGCTGCACCAGCAGCCGTTGACCTGGGCAGCCCGCAAGGGGATCGACATGCACCAGGCACCAGACAACTCGTTCCGGCTCTATTTGGTGACGGTGCCGTGATCGATCTACTGATCACCGGGGGCACCGTCATCACCATGGATGGCGCGCGCCGGGTTATCCCCGACGGGGCCGTGGCGATCCAAGGCGGCCGGATTGCCGCAGTTGGGCCAGCGTCCGAGCTGCCGCAGGAGGCGACAAAGGTCATCGACGCCCGCGGTCACGCCGTCTTGCCGGGGCTGATCGACTGCCACGCCCATGCCGGGCATGGCCTGGTCAAGACATTGGCCGGCGGTAGCAGCGCGGCCTGGGGGGAAGCCTGCCGCCAGATCTATACCCTGGCATCCCCACCCGCGTTCTGGCGGGCCGAGGCACGGCTGGCGGCGCTGGAACGGCTGATGTTCGGAACCACCACCGGCCTGTCGTTGCTGGGTGGCGGCGACAGCGTCATGCGGACGGACAGCCCTGCCCACGGGGACGCCCATTGCGAGGGCGCCGCCGAGATCGGGATCCGCACCATCATGGCCGTCGGCCCCACCCGGCCGCCGCATCCACGCCCCTATGGAGAGTGGAGCAACGGCGCGCGTACCGACCATTCGGTGAGCTTCGAACAGCAACTCGAAACGATTTCCGCCTTGATCGAGCGGTGGCATGGGGCCGAGTCCGGCCGTATCTCGGTCTCGACCCTGATGCCGGTTTACCGGGAAGCCACCCACGACCCCGTAGCCGTGGCGTTGATCGAGCGGCAGGGCCGCGCCATCCGGGAGCTGGGGCGGCGCCACGGCACGCTGTTCCATCAGGACGGGCATCGCGATGGCAGCCTCGAGATGGCGGACCGCATGTTCGGGCTGCTTGGCCCAGATGCGCTCATGTCCCACTCCACCGACCTGACCGCAGCCGATATCGACGCCGTCGCCGACACGGGAACGCGGATCGTGCACAACCCCTCGGCCATCGCGTCGGTGCGTGGGTATTGCCCCGTGCCGGCCTTGCTGGACCGCGGCATCGTGGTGGCACTCGGCAGCGACGGGACGGCGCCGGACCGCAGCGCCGACATGTTCCGGCACATGTTCCAGTGCATGCGCCTGCATCAGCGGCAGCACCGGGATGAACGGCTGATGCCGCCGGGCAAGCTGCTGGAAATGGTGACCATCGATGCCGCCTTAGCACTGGGCATGGCGGACAAGATCGGCAGCCTGGAGGCTGGCAAGCAGGCCGATCTCATCACGGTCGATCTGCGCAAGCCGCATTTAGCCCCCGCCAACATGCCAGTCTGGCGGGTGGTCTGCTTCGCCAATGGCCAGGATGTCGATACCGCCGTGGTGGACGGCCGGGTGCTGATGCAGGGCCGCCAGGTTCCGCACGTGGATGTGGCCGAGGTGCTGGCGGCGGCGGAGGCGGAATCGTCTGCCATGCTGGATCGCCTCGGCCTGTGGCCGTTGCTGGCGGAGCCAGATACCATCTGGGGCCGGTCAAGACATTAGCGCGCTTTGGCGCAAGGTTTTGGCAATGATGTAGGCCTATTTCTCGATGGCGATTAAGGCCGAAACGCTGCACGCGAGTTCGTGATTAGTAAATTAACAGATGGGAAAGCTGAACGTGATGTGTTCGATTATCCTTAAAGGCGATTAAGATGAGAGATTTTTTGCGAGCATCTCCCCTTCATAGGCTCGGACGACGAGGGGTCACGGCGATAGAATATGCCTTGATCGCCGCCTTCATCGCGATCGTCATCGTCACCAGCGTTGCTGCCATTGGTAACGATTTGAAGACGCCACTGAACACGGTGAGTGCCAAATTGTCGGATTGACTGTCGCCAGAGAATGGTTGACGGCAAAGCACCGGCCCCGGCATAGCACGGTGTCTGAGCGGGATGGGTGGCTCGGCCAACGGTTAGGCATCGATGAACGATCCGGATACGCCGATGCGAGACGAACCGGCTGGATCGATGCTGTCCGACCAACGGCATAGCGATTTGATCGCGGGCGTACGGCATCTGGAAGATCTTGAAATCTTCGTTGGCCAACGCTCCCGCATGCACCCAGGCCCTGGATGGGCGCTGGTTTTACAAATCCTCCGTCGCGAAATTGATGTGGTCCGAACGGAACTATCGCAACGCGGTTCGCGCCAGCCATAGTGGGTGAACATAACGCAAGTGCCATGAAACTTGCCATCACAGCCCGTGTTATCGGTCGAGATAATCATAGGTTTGTATCATGTCGGTTACAAAGATCGTGCTTTTCGCCGCCCTGACCTGCGGAGTCGCAGCGTGCGCCGCCGGTTCGGGGCCTGCCTCGGGAAGTGCCGTCGCGCCCGGTAACAACAGCAATTTCTCGAGCGCGGTGAAGTCGGATAGCGGCATCAACGCGACCGGGTCCGCTGGCCCAGCCGGTGGAGCGGCCGCTCCTACTCCTTCCTCGGGCGCAGTGACCACCAAGACCGTCCAATAGGCGAACGCGCGGCCCTCCTTGACCAGAGGGCCGCGCAGCCGACGGTAGGCGCTTCCTACGCTGGCAAATCCGGCGGAACTGCTCCTAGCAGGCTTTGAGTATAGGAGTGGGTGGGCGCCGAGAAAATCAGCTCGACAGCACCTGATTCGACGATCTCACCTTGATGCATCACAAGCACCCGGTCGCAAAGGTGTCGGACGACGCTCAGGTCATGCGTGATGAAGAGTAGCGCGAAGTCGAGTTCACGCCGTAGCCTGGCAAGCAGGGTCAGCAGTTGTGCCTGCACCGACACGTCCAACCCCGAGACGATCTCATCAGCAACCAATAGTTTTGGAACGGTACACAGCGCCCGGGCGATGTTGACGCGCTGACGTTGCCCGCCGCTGAGCTGTGTGGGGACGCGGGTGCCGAGTTCTGGCGACATGCCCATCTCCGCGAGCAGTTCAGCCGCACGCACCTGCCGGGCGGCAGATGGGAGCCCCGCCGCTTCCATGGCCTGAGTGACGATGCTGGCGACGCGCTGACGCGGGTTGAGCGCGGATTGCGGGTTCTGAAAAATCATCTGCACATTGGCGACACGGTGAAGCCGCGCTGCCTCCCGTCCATCGGTCACATCCCGTCCGGCGAGGATGATCCGCCCGGCGGTCGGGTGTTCCAGCCCCGTGACCAGGCGGCCGATCGTGGACTTGCCGCTGCCGCTCTCCCCCACCACTGCGACGAATTCACCCTCCGCTACGTCGAACTGCGCCGCCGATACGGCCCGTGTGTGGTGCCGGCGCCAGATCGGGCCAGAGGTGAAAACCTTGGTCAGCCCACTCACTTGCAGCACGGGGGCCCCGGCGCGCGGAGGGGGCGCTTCAGGCCCCGCCTGGGTGGCGATCTCAGCCGTGCGGTGGGGATGGTGACAGGCGATCTCGTGCCGGTCTGCCACACCCGGCGCCGTGGAGACCAGTGGGCGCAACAATGGCTCGGTCAGATGGCAGTCGGCAGAGGCAACCGGGCAGCGGGGCGCAAAACGGCAGCCCTGCATCGCGTTGAGCAGGGCAAGGCCCGGCATCTGATCCGGCAGGGCAAACAGTGGCCGCCGCGCCGTCTTCATCGGCGGGTTCGCGAGATGCAGGCAACGCGTGTAGGGATGGCCCTCCTGGGCAAACACATCCGCCACCGGACCTCGCTCGGCGATGCCGCCCGCATAGAGCACGGCAATGTCGTCACAGACCTCTGCCGCCAAGCGCAAATCATGCGTGATGAACAGCACGGCCGTGCCATCGCGGCGCTGCAAATCCCGCATTAACTCGATGATGCGCGCCTGGACCGACACATCCAACGCGGTGGTGGGCTCGTCCGCGAGCACCAGCTTGGGCCGCGAGGCAAATGCCATGGCGATCAGCACACGCTGGCATTGGCCGCCGGAAATCTGATGCGGGTAGCGGGACAGCAGGGTGGCGGGCCTGGGCAATTGCACGTCCGCCAACGCAGCCACGGTTCGGTCGCGCCGTTGTCCGGACGGGACGCCCAAATGGGCAAAATGTTCGGCAAATTGCGCGCCGACGGTCATCACCGGGTTCAACGCCGACATCGGCTCCTGCGGGATGAAGGCGATGTCACGCCCCAGGAGGCCGCGGCGCCGCTGGGCCGGCATGGTGACCAAATCCTCGCCCATGAACGCCAGCCGGCCGCCCGTGACCGCAAAACCTGGGGGCAGCAACTGGGCGATCGTGCGGCCAATCATCGATTTACCTGCACCGGACTCGCCGACCAACCCCAGCACGCGGCCTTGCCGCACCGTGAAATCGATCCGGCGCAACACCGTCTGCGTGCTATGCTTCCGGGTCAGGGTAAGCGTCAGCCCGTGCGCCGCAAGGACGATAGGCGGCTCCGCGCCGCTCAACTTCCGCGATCCTCGCTCAGGCGCACATCGAGGGTGCGGCGCAGGCCGTCCCCCAGCAGGTTGAACCCGGCGACGGTGAGGAAGATGGCGAGGGTGGGCGCCAACAAATTCCACGGCGCCTGGTAGATCGCATCGCGGCTATCGGCGATCATTTGGCCCCAGGCGATCTGGTCGGATCGCACACCCAGGCCGACAAAGGCGAGGATCGCCTCCACCACGACGGCAATGCCAGCCTCCAGGCTCAGCAAGGTGATCAGCAGCGGAATGGTGGCGGGAACGATCTCACGCCGCACGGTCTGCCAATGGGAGAACCCGGTCAGCCGCGCGGCGGCGACGTGGTCGCGGTGCGCCACGACGATGACTTCGCTGCGCAACACCCGGCAGAACCGTGTCCAATCCACCAGGATGATCGCCAGGATCACGTTCCGCAGTCCGGTGCCCAGCCCCGTCATCAGGATCAGCGACAGGATGACGGGGGGGAAGGACATCCACACGTCGACGATGCGGCCAATCAGCCAATCGACCCAGCCGCCCAGATACCCGGCCGCATAGGCAAGCACGCTGCCCAGGATCAAGGCCCCGACCGAGGCCGTGGCGGCCACGCTCAATGCCACGCGGGCCCCGTAGAACAGGCGCGACAACACGTCGCGGCCCAGCGCGTCGGTGCCGAGCAGGAAGCCGGCATTACCGCCCTCCTGCCAGGATGCAGGCAACAACGTGTTGAGCAAATCCTGCTCGTTCGGGTCATGCGGCGACAGCAGCGGCGCGAAGACCGCGGCGATGGCAACGATCGTCACCAAGACCAGCCCGATCATGGCTCGCGGGTCACGCAAGGGGCGTGGGATCACGCGCGCCTCAACGTCGGGTTCAGCACCTGGTAAAGCCCGTCCACCAGCGCGTTGATGACGAGCACGGTGATGCAATAGGTGAGGCCTACCGCCTGGATGATCGGCAGGTCGGCATTGCGCACCGCATCCACCATCAGATTGCCCATGCCGGGATAGGCATAGATCACCTCGATGAGCAGGGAGCCACCGAAGAGAAAGCCGAACTGCACCCCCATCAGCGTCAGGGTGGGCAGCATGGCGTTTTGCAGGGCGTGGCGCAGCAGGATGCGGGTTTCCGACAGGCCGCGCAGCCGCGCCTGGCGGATATAGTCCTCGTAGTAAATTTCAATCAGGGAGGCCCGGAGCACCCGGATGATCGGCGGGGCAGCGGCAACGCCAAGGGCGAAGGCAGGCAGGATGAGGTGGATCAGTGCGCTGCGAAACGCGGCGAAATCGCCCTTTATCAAGCAGTCCAGCAGCAGGAACCCCGTTATGTCAGGGCGGGCAATCCCGGGATCCAGGCGGCCGGTGAAGGGCAAGACCTGCAGTGCCACGCCAAACACGAAGATGAAGAGCAGCGCCCAGAGGAACTCCGGCAGCGACATCATCAGCGTGGTGGCGCTCTCCGCCACAGGCTCCAGCAGGCGGCCGCGCAGAGCGAAGAGCGTCAGGCCGCCCGCCATGCCAAGCGTGCCAGCCACGACCATGGACGCCACTGCCAACTCGATGGTGGCTGGCAACGTGTCGGCCAGCAATTCGCCCACGGGACGGCGCAGGTGGGTGGATTGGCCGAGGTCCCCATGCGCCACCTGGTTGAGCCAGATGGCGTACTGCTCGGGCAAC
Source organism: Acetobacteraceae bacterium (assembly GCA_965199005.1). Taxonomy (GTDB): domain Bacteria; phylum Pseudomonadota; class Alphaproteobacteria; order Acetobacterales; family Acetobacteraceae; genus LMUY01. Next base: position 761,372 of record CBDAQK010000001.1, read on the forward strand.
GGCAGGTCGAGGCCCATGCTGGCGCGGGCCTGCTCGATCTCGGCCCGTGTGGCCGTGGGCGGCATGGACATCGCCGCCGGGTCGACCGGCAGGACGCGAAGCGCCACGAAGAGCAGAGCAGACACGACGACCAGCAACGGCAAGGCCGTGGCCAGCCGGCGGCCCAAGATGGACAGCAGGATGATCATCCGCCGGGCTTAGGCGGAGGTGCCGCCAAATTGCCTCATACCCGCTTGAAGGATTGGCCCAGTACCCACCCATTGCCGTACTTCGTATAGGAGAGGGTTTTGCTGCGTACGAGTGTCTGCACGCTTTGCAGCAGCGGCATGGTCGCGCCGATCTCCACCGCCTCCTTGTTGAGCGCGCGCCAGCCCGCAATGCGCTGCTTCTCGTCGGCGATGTTGAACAGGGCGAGCACCTTCTCGCCAAAGACCGGGTCCTTCCAGGGCGAGAAGGGCAGTTTTGGGTTGAGCAGGTAGCCCGCATAAATCTCCGGGTCGGCGGTGGCGTTGTCGAAGCTGTAGAGCGTCGCCTCCGGCAGCTTCTGGGCGCGGTTGAGCTCGAAATACTTCGCATATTCGATGACCTGGAGATCGGCCTCGATGCCGACCTTCTTCCACATGGACACGATGGCCCGCGCAATGTCGAAGTCCGACGGGAATTGGCCGTTGGTGCTGGCCATGCCGATCTTCATCGGCTTGTCCAGACTGTAGCCCGCCTTCGCCAGCAACTCCATCGACAACTTCGGATCGTAGGCGAAGCTGAAATCCTCCAGGAAACCCGGCGAGCCGGGCGTCGCCGGCACCGAGAGCGGGACGGCCGCGCCACCGTAGAACGCTTGGCTCAGCGCCTTCTTGTCGATGGCGTGGTGGGCCGCAAGGCGGACGTTTTGATCGGAAAAGCCTTGGTCGTTGCGTACTTGCAGCAGGATGACGCGGGTGATGGGGTTCAACTCGCCAACCAGGTTCGGCGTGTGGCTCAGCCGGGTCACCTCCCGGACGGGGATGCCGATCGTCAGGTCCACCTCGCCGGATTGCACGGCGGCGACCCGGGCGGACGGGTCCTTGATGATCTCGATCGTGATGCGGCGCATCGCCGGCTTCGGACCCCAATAGCCATCGTTGCGCTCCAGCACGATGCGGGCGTTCATCTGGTATTCGGCCAGCTTGTAGGGGCCAGTGCCGATCGGCTTCTGCCCGAAGGCGTCCATCCCGACTTTGTTCATGTACTCCTTCGGCACCAGGAAGCTGCCGAGGAAGGCCAGCCAGACCGGGGCGGTCGGGCTCGGCGACTTGAACCGCATCACGGCGCTCGTGGCCGACGGGGTTTCGATGGTGGTGACGTTGCGCCAGGACTGCGCGATATCCACCTTTTGGCCAGCCTTGATTCGGCCGTCGAAGGTCCAGGCGAAATCCGCCGACGTCATGGGGTCGCCGTTATGGAACTTCACGTCGTCCCGGAGTTCGACCGCGAGGCTCAGCGCATCGGGCGCCAGCGTCCAGGATTTGATCAGGTTCGGGATGAGCTTGAGGGAGGCATCCTGGTCCAGCGGCTGGTCGAACACCATTTTGAACAGGGGCTGGGCGTCGGGCACGAAGCGGACATTGGGGTCCCAACTCGGGACGTCGCTGGGCCAGCCAATGGTGGCGCCGTCCGCCCCGGCAACCGCCTGAGCCGATGCGAGCCCGGGCAATCCGGAGGCGGCCAGGACGGCCAAAAGACCACGGCGCGAGAGTTCGGTCATGCTATCCCCCAGAGAAGCCGCAGCCCAGCGACAGTGTGGGCCCCGATCCGTAATAGTTTAGGCTTGAACCATTAGCCAGAGGGGTTTGCGGCGCCCGCGTGACGAAACGCGCGCGAGGGTGGGCTACGAAGAGCCGGAGTGTTAGACGGACTCGAACAAATCCTGCGCCAGGTAGCGGCCTGGTTGGACGCCGCCGGGGCATGCGAACATGCCGCCGCCAACCGCAGTGACGAATTGGTTCATCATGTCGAATTTCGACATCCTGTCGAAAATCTTAATGAATCCGGTGCGTGGGTCACGTTGATAGCAGACGAACAGCAGCCCCGCGTCCAACTCCATCGCGTGCCGCCAGGGCGGCCAGCGCTCGGCCACCATGCTGACGCCGTTATCGTACGAATAGCCACGCCGAAGGATTTGCGCACCGCCATTCGTCGCTGGCGAGGCAAGCCGGATATGCGCATTTTCCGCAATGACCGGGTTGCCATCGGCATCCGTCGCATCGAGGTCGGTCGGGGCGAACTCGTCCGTCGCGCCGATCGGGGCGCCCGAGGCCTTGTGGCGGCCAACCGTCTGTTCCTGGAAAGCGAGCTTCATCCGGTCCCAATGCTCGAGCGCAATGCGGATCGGGCGGACAACGACGTAGCTCCCTCCCCGCATCCAGGCGCCCCCGTCGTCGCCGACCCATACCAGCCGGTCCACCGCCGCGGGGTCGGTGACGGCCACGTTCGCGGTGCCGTCTTTGAACCCCATGAGGTTGCGGGGCGTGACCTTCGCATCGTAGCCCGGCGTGAAACCCGTCTGCACCCACCGGGGGGTTGCAGCGCCATAGGCCAGGCGCATGAGTTGGCGCACTGCATGCATGGTCGCCTGGGGGTCGTCGCCACAGGCCTGGATGGACAAATCTCCGCCGGTCCGTTCCGGCACCAATTGGTCGCCGACGAAGCGGGGCAGGTCCACGAAGGCGTCGGGGCGATGCTGCGCCAGCCCGAAGCGGTCGGTGCCGTCCTTGCTGAACAAACCCGGCCCGAACCCGAAGGTCAGCGTCAGGCGACTCGGCGGCAGGTCGCGCACCTCGCCCGAATCATGCGCCGGCTGGTCCTCCACGTCATCCGCGGGGCCGATCTGCGCCCCCTGCGTCATTTTGGCAGCAGCCTCCGTCCAGCGCTGCATCAGCGCCGCGATGTCGGCGACCCTGGTGGTTACGATATCCATGGCCGCGAAATAGGTGTGGGCCTGGATGGGCGTGACGATGCCGTTCTGGTGCGGCCCGTAGAAGGGCAGCACCCGGTCGGACAGCAGCACCGAGGTTTTGATCAGCGGAGGATGATCGGGAAGACTATCCCCCGCCAAGGCGGATCGAGCGCCGGCGAGTCCTGCCAGCCCGGCGGCAGCCCCGAAGAGCCCCCGCCTGGTCGTGCCAGACGGCTCGCCGGTTCCGCTCATCGGCTACCGCGCATCAACGTGTTGACGTCATCCATCACGTAGTAAAATCCCGTGTTGTCCGGAGTCATCGCGATCCCAAACAGATCGCCGTTGCCGGGTGGTGACTGCGCCTGGTCGGTGTTGATCCACTGGGCGTATATCTGCTTGCCGGCGACGGGATCAACCTCCACCAACCGCCCATCCTTGCCGTTGCAAACCAGCAGGTGACCCTCGGGCGACCAGGCCATCGCCAAGGGCCAGGAGAGCAGGCCCCCTTTGGTGACGACCCGGCCGGTGCCAGCGCTGTCGGTCCGGTCCAGGGCGTTCGGGATGCCGGCGATCATGTTGTCCAAGCCGTCGGTCACATACAGCGTATGGTCGGCGGACAGGGCCAGGCCGGTCGGGCCGAGCAAGAAGTTGTCCAGGTCAGGCCGGGCCGCGAACCCGTCCGCCACCACCGTCTGATCGGTCAGCACGGGGGGGGTGCCATTCGCCATGGTCAGTTGCAGCCGGAGGACCGTCGATTTGCGGACGACGACCGGCAGCCCGGTGGCGCTGTCGGTCACGGTGGGCGCCTTGAGGTCGAACCCGGCCATGCTGATGAACAGGGTTGCGGTCGCCCCATTATCGATGACCGCCATGTTGCCCCAGGGATCGTTGATCGTCGGGCCAGACCAGACGGAAACCAGCTTGCCGTTGGGGTCCAGCACCAAAACGCAGCCATCGCCCTTGGTCGCCGTAGTACCATCCTTGCTGGGCGTGCTGCCAACGATCACCCAGCCGGTCTTCAGCATGGTCATCGCCGTGGTCAGCCCGACCCCGCCGGGACACTGCGACAGGTTTTGCGGCAGACGGGCGAACAAGTAGCTCTGCTCCGTGCTTGGCCGGAATCCGACGATCGTGGTGCCGGTGCCCTGCAGGTTGGAGAGGTTGTTGAAGTTGTCCACCAGGACGTCGTCCTTCATCACCTTGCCCGCGGAGACCGGCGCGACCACGACCGCGTAGGGGTTGAGGTCACCATTCTCGGTCACCGTGGACGATAGCGTCACATGGCGATGAATGGTCTCCAGGAAGCCCCGCGATTGGGCGTTGGCCGCCGTCGCCAACCCCGCCCCACTCAAGACGGCGGCCAAAACGGCCCGGCGGATCACAGCATACCAAGAGAAATTCGAGGCAGAACCGTTCAGCATGAAACCCTCGGTCATCAGAACAGAATATTGGTGCGAAGCCCGAGGATCAGTTCGTTCCGCACACGTTGAGTGGGGTCGACTTGACTTTCGACGCTGCCCGCCGGTTTGAACACGTATTGCACATCGGGCTGGATTTGCCACCAGGGGTGCACCTGGTACTGGTACGTCGCCTCGATGAAGGTCTCGCTGCTACGGATCGGCATATAGTTGGACGGCGAGACGGTCAGGTTAAAGGCGGACGCATCGCGGTCATAGGCCGCCGCGCGATGGCTTACATGGGCATAGCCCATTCCCAGGCCGATCGTGTCGTCGGGCCGGCTGGGGAACGGGTCGTGATATACGACGCCGCCATTGAAGCTGTAATCCACCAAGTTGCGGTCACCTTGTGGCGTGCCCATCGCGCGCCCGAACACGCTGACGGATTTGTTCGGGTTCTCGCTGTCACGCCAAACCATTTGGTCCGCCACGGCATAGATCGAGTAATTGCCGTAATGTTGGCGGGGTATCCCATTACTGTTTGGGTCGGCCAAAGACAGGCCCGTGTTGTCGTATCGCTCATCGTCGAAGTTTTCTGAGTCGAACCAGGCACCCAACTTATAGGTATGCCCCAACGGCGCGCTCGCGCCCGGTTCCTCCATCCCACCCAGCGAGGGGTAGCTATATTGCAGTTCCGCAAACACGAGGGGACCGCGGTTGACGGCAAACTGCGTGCCGGAGGCATTGACCTGCTGCGCGTCGCCATTGTTGCTGGAGGCCGGGCTGCCGGCGTAGACGCCCAACAAGATCGCCAATTCGTTGATCGGCCGGTAGCGGACCCGGATACCCGGCGCCGAAAGCGGGTAGGCAGGGCCGCCGCCGGGCAGGTCGTAGGACGGCACCACCGGCCAGCCGAACATGGTGTTGACGAAATAGGCCCCGTTCGGGTTGACGATGAATTCCTGGTCGAGGCTTTGCAGGCCGATTTTGACGTCGAGCCGGTCTTCGGCCAGGAATTTCTGCTGATACCAGAGTTCCCACAGCCGGGTCGCCCGGTCCGCCTCGATGCCGCTGGCGGTCTGCAGCGACTGCAGATTGTCGGCACTCAGGTTGCGGCCATGGATTTGCAGCGCGCTGATGTTGAAGAGGCCGCCGTGCCAGCCGAAGGCGCGTTGGGTATCCATCTGCAGCACGGCCTGGGTCAGCCCATCGTAATCCGCCCCCTTGGAGGATCCGCCCGTGACGTTCCCGAGGACCTCGCTGGTCTCCTGGATTGCGACGGTGATGCCATAGCGGCTGAGGGCGCTGCGCAGCCCGAGCATGTCGCCAAGCAGGTAATTGGTCCGTTCGAGGTCGCCCAGAAAGCCCGTGGAAACCCTGGTTCCGTCACTATCCACATCGGAGGTGACCGGGATGGCGAGCGGCGGCGGCGATGCCATGGCCGTTCCCGGCGCCAGCATGATCGAAAATCCTGTGGCCGTCGCAGCCATGTAAAGACGGTGGCCCATGTCGCACCGCCGCCATGATCGAAAGGAAACCACCATGCTGATCCCGAATCCTACACGTCGGGCTCGGTCTACATGAGAATGGTTCTTAAGATCAATGGTATTGCGACGCGTTCGCAGTTAAAATTCGCGCGTCGCTTATCGGCCCAAGATGATCGCACTCTTGTGGCCACCGCCCCCGCCGCTGGTGACAAGACAGGTCTGGGCAGCATCGACCTGCGCCGAGGAGGTGCCACGCATTTGCCGCAAGCCTTCGATGATCAGGTTCAAGCCATGGAGATAGGCCTCCGACAGCAAGCCGCCGGCCGTGTTGGTGGGCAAGCCACCATTCGGCCACGCGAGATGACCCGCCGCGATGAACGCCACCGCCTCCCCCACGCCACAGAACCCGTAATCCTCGAGCGCCATGGGGATCAGCCCGGTGAAGGCGTCATAAATCTGCGCCACGTCGATATCGGCCGGCGTCAGGCCCGCCTGCTCGAACACCAGCCGCCCGGCCGCCTTCGAATTGACGGTCGCATAGTCTTCGATCGGCATGTTGTGGGTGCCCATCGGCCCGAGGCTCCACCAGGCCCGCTCGCCTGGGCGCAGGCCAGCACACGCACCTGAGGGGACGGCAAATCTTTCGCCCGCTCGGCCGAAGTGATGAGAACGGCACAGGCGCCATCGGTCTCCAGGCAGCAATCGTACAAATGGAACGGGTCGGCGATCATTCTTGCGGCAAAATACGTCTCGCGGTCGAGCGGCTTGCCAAACATGATGGCGCGGGTTTCGCTGGGCGTGCTGCCGGAAGGTCAGCGCGATTTCGGCCAGGTGGTCACGATTGGTGCCATACAGATACATGTGGCGCCGCGTGGTGAGCGCGGTCATTTGCGCCGGGGACATCAGGCCGAACGGGTTGCAGAAGGAGCCGTAGACCGGCCTGGCGCGGGCCTGCCCATACCGTTCGTATTGGCCCTGGCAGATCGACCGGTAGACGACCGCGTTTCGGCACAGCCCGGTCGCCACGGCCATGGCCGCGTTCATGACGGCCGCCGCACACCCGCCGCCCCCGCGGCCCCAAATAATGCTGGAATGCCGCAATTCGGGGATGCCGAGCGCCGCCTGCACCAGCACCGGCTCGTGCCGCTCAAAGCCAAACGAGGTGAACCCATCCACTTCATCGAGCGGGATCCCGGCATCCTCGGCAGCGCGCGTGATCGCCTCCAGGCAGAGGCTTAGTTCTGTCCTATCCTGCAACGCGCCGCGCCGGCCATAGGCCGTCTCGCCAACGCCGGCGATGCAGGTCTTGCCCGCGACGCCCTGGCCGTTACGCGTGGACATCTTGGCCCCGCATTGGTGCGAACCGCGGCAGGTATTGTCCATCCGCGACCGGGTCCCAGCGCAGCGCGACCCGCATGCCGATCGTGATGTCCTCGTTCGCGACCTCGACCAAATTCGTGATCAAGCGGACGTCGCCAGCATCATCGAGGTGCACCACGGCAATGTTGTAGGCAAGGTGTCCGCGTAACGCGGGATGCGTCGGATGGGCGGCGATCGTGTAGCTGAACACCGCGCCGTCGCCGCTGACCTGGACAAACTCGTTTGCCGTCGCTCGGCAGGCCGCACACACGGGCCCAGGGGGATGGCGGAATGTATGGCATTGGCTGCAGCGTTGGATGCGCAGCTCCCGCTTTTGGCACGCCTCCCAGAACGGAGCTTCATCAAGGGCGGGAACCGGTGCCGGCATCGCGTCTGGCAAATAGCTCATGGCATTCCACCTTATGGCAGGTTGCATCCTGCTGCTTCGTCTCATCCTAACTGCGCCGTGCATCCTCGGGCAATTGCCTAAGCGGAGATACTGTGCATGCCGCAGCGGCATGCCGCCTATCCGGCGAAGCGTGGCTCCGGCAGGCCAGCAACCCCGGCATCCACGGCGAAGGTAGCGCCTGCCAAGGGCTGGCGGACGAGATCGTCGTCCTCGAGTCCGTATTTCATGCTGGTCACGAACAAGGTTCGCAAATCAGGACCGCCGAACATCACGCTGGTCGGCTTCGTCATGGGCGTTTTGATGGTGGCGGTCACGCGTCCATCTGGGGCAAACCGTATGATCTGGGCCGCCTGTATCTCTGCGACCCACAACCCGCCCTCGGCATCCACCGTGCAGCCATCCGGTCGCCCGGGCCGGCCAGCGCAATCGGCAAAATTGCTGCGTCGCACGATCCCAAACCGGCCCCTCGCCCAAGATGCTGCGGTAGTGCGAGACATACGGCATGCGGGTGCTTCCTCGATTTTCGGGCACTCTAACAAACCGGGTTTGCCCCGCGCCAATCATTCGCTATGCCAATGTGGCATACTCACCAGCACACTTCGGCAATGGGCGCCGCTGCGTGCGCTCAGCTAATTGAAAGCCTGAACGCGGCACCGTCCCAGGTGCCGCAGGAGTTCGCCGGATGTATGATTTGTTGGCAGGGATGCGCGTGGTGGAGGCGGCTTCCTTTATCGCCGGGCCGTCCTGCGCGCTGCATCTGGCGCAAATGGGCGCCGAAGTGATCCGCATCGACCAAGCCGGCGGCGGCCCGGATTTTCACCGCTGGCCGCTCGCGGCGGCAGACGGCGCGAGCCTGTATTGGGAAGGCCTGAACAAGGCCAAGAAATCCGTGGCGCTCGACCTCTCTCGGCCCGAGGGGCGGGAACTGGCTATGCAGATCATCACCGCACCGGGCAAGGGCGCCGGGTTGTTCGTCACCAACTACCCGGTGAGCGGCTTCCTCGCCTATGACCGCCTGATTCACCGCCGGCCAGACCTGATTTGCGTTCGCGTCATGGGGTGGCCGGACGGGCGGACGGCGGTGGACTACACCGTCAACTCGGCCATCGGCGTGCCGCTGATGACGGGGCCGGTGGCGCATGAAGGGCCGGTCAACCACGTCTTGCCGGCATGGGATTTGCTGACCGGCGCCTACGCTGCCTTCTGTATGGTCTCGGCCGAACGGGCGCGCCGCGACACGGGACGGGGGCGCGAAATCCGGCTGCCGCTGTCCGATATCGCGATCGCCAGCCTTGGCCATCTTGGGCAAATCGCCGAGGTGCAATTGTCCGGCCAGGACCGGCCACGCATGGGCAACGAGTTATTTGGCGCGTTTGGGCGCGACTTTGCCACTGCGGACGGAAAGCGGCTGATGATCGTCGCCATCAGCCCGCGCCAATGGACGGGATTGGTGAAGACCCTCGGGCTGGCTGATGCCGTCGCGGCCTTGGAGGCGGAATTGGGTGTGTTCTTCGCCCGGGACGAGGGAGTCCGGTTTGACCATCGACACCGCCTGACGCCGCTCTTCGAGGCCGCCTTTGCCACCAAATCGGCCACCGAGCTGACCCCCGCTTTCGAGGCGCAAGGGGTCTGCTGGGGCCCCTATCAAACGCTGAAGGAGGCGCTGGCGAGTGACCCGTATTTCTCCGCCGCCAACCCCGTCCTATTTGAGACCCGCCATCCCGGTGGCCGCACTTACCTGACGCCGGGTGCGGCAGCGACGTTACCGGCGGATGCGCGGCGCCAGCCTGACGCGTGCGCCGAACTTGGACGCGATACCGAACGCGTGTTGGCCGAGATACTGGGCCTGCCTAGCGGCGAAATTGCCCGGCTGCACGACACCGGGATCGCCGCCTCTGCGAGGACGCGGACATGACCAGCGACGTTATCACCCGGGCAGGTGAGGCGGTCGAGGCGGCCAGGCAGTATGTCCGCCAGGCGCAAGCCGCGTGCTTCGAGGCGGTGGCGCAGAATGGCCGCATCGACCCCGTCCGCGTGGAGATGGAACAGCGCCAGGTGCATGGTTTCGCCTGGGTCGCCACGTCTGTCGAAGGATTGGCCCAGCTTGCCGCCTGGGGATCGCGCCTAGCCGCTTCCGGGCGGTTCGGCGCCGGGGAGGCGCTGATCCTGCAGATCGGCTTTGGCGAGTATCTGGCCCAACTCCTGGGGGGCTTGCCGATGGGCCAGAATGAGATGGTTCGGCCGGCCGACCTGAAATTGCCGGAGACGGCAGCCGAATTGGGCGCCAACCCGGCGGTGCAATGGTTCCTGCATCACGGCAACACCACCACGGCCCGTGCCGAACTCGGGCGGATGCTGGCCGAGGGCTGGCATGCCGACGAGTCGCTCGGCGATGAAACGATGGACCTGATCCGCGACCAGTTCCGCCAATTCGCCGATGAGCGCGTGGCACCCCATGCCCATGCCTGGCACCTGGCGGACGAACTGATCCCTGGTGAGATCGTCGCGCAAATGGCCGAACTGGGGGTGTTTGGCATCTGCATCGACCCGGCGTATGGCGGCCTTGGCCTAGGCAAGCTCGCCATGTGCGTGGTGTCGGAGGAACTCAGCCGCGCCTGGATCGCCGCCGGGTCGCTGGGCACCCGGTCGGAGATTGCAGGCGAACTCATCGGGGCCAATGGCACGCCCGAGCAGAAGGCGCGCTGGTTGCCGAAAGTCGCATCCGGAGACGTTCTGCCGACTGCGGTGTTCACCGAGCCGGACACCGGGTCGGACCTCGCGGCGGTCAAGACCCGGGCGCGGCGTGGCCCGGGCGGGGATTGGCAGATCACCGGGTCGAAAACCTGGATCACCCACGCATCCCGCAGCGACCTGATGACCGTGTTGGCGCGGAGCGATCCCGACAAGCCTGGCTATGCCGGCCTGTCGATGTTCCTGGCCGCGAAGACGCGCGGCCGACCCGGCGCGGATTTTCCGGATGCCGGGCTGGAAGGCAGCGAAATCGCCGTGCTGGGCTATCGCGGCATGAAGGAATACGTCTTGTCGTTCGACGAATTCCGGGTCGAAGCGAGCGGATTGCTCGGCGGCGTGGAGGGTGCCGGCTTCCGCCAGTTGATGGCGACGTTCGAGGGCGCCCGCATCCAGACGGCGGCCCGCGCCGTGGGCGTGGCGCGCAAGGCGCTGGATTTGGCGCTGCGCTACGCGACTGAACGGCGGCAATTCGCCAAGCGGCTGATCGAGTTTCCCCGTGTGTCCGACAAGATCGCCATGATGGCGGTGGAAACGGTGATCGCCCGCGAACTCACCTATTTCTCCGCACGCACCAAGGATGCGGGGGATCGCTGCGACATAGAGGCCGGGATGGCCAAGCTGCTGGCCGCCCGCGTGGCATGGAGCAATGCCGATAGCGGAGTGCAAATCCATGGCGGCAACGGGTACGCGCTGGAATACGAGATCAGCCGGATTTTGTGCGACGCACGCATCCTGAACATCTTCGAAGGGGCGGCCGAAATTCAAGCCAATGTAGTGGGGCGCGGCCTGTTGACGCGGCAGATGTAGCGCGCCCGCTAACGCGAACGGGGTGGCGCCAGCCGGAAATGTTGCGGCGGCAGCTCACCCTTCGTAACGACCCGTTCAACCTCGGCACGAACGAAACTCTTGAAGGTGCGGACGGCCGCGGTGACCGGCCGCTTGACGTTCGTGACGAGCGAAAGGTCGGTCGGAATGCCGGGGCTCTCGATGGCCGCGATGCGGATCGACCCCGTCTCCAATATACTGTGGACGGCGCCATAGGAGATGACGGTGCAGCCTACGCCCTCGCGGACGAGGGCGAGGATCGTTCCCAAATTATCCGACCCGGCGCAACTGTTTCTACGCGGCATCTCGATCCTCAGCGCGCAGAGCACGAATCACCGGCAATTGCTGGATTGCCTGGAACTCGTGCGGCGCGGCTGGTGCGTCCCATCATTTCGATGGAAATGCCTCTGGAACGTGCCGCCGATGCTCACCGTATGGTTGAGGGCGCCGCCCCGGTCGGGCGGATTTTGCTCAAGCCGTCCCTCGCCGGTTAGCGGTGTAGTCTTCCGCCGTCTTTCCTTCCTGCACCTCAATGCAACCAGCAAAACAGGTCTTCTAAGCGGCGATCCGGCGGCGCATCATGCTGCCATGAGGAATGCGTCCAACATCGCCACCGTGCGGGCCAGCCACCTGCGGCAGTATGTCGTGGCCCTCGCCTCCAAGGGGCGCGGCGCTTGGCCGCGGCTGGCATTCCCCGTCTCCTTCACCAGGCGCGCGCTGCCACATGACCAAGGCCCAGCATGACCCAACCCTCCGGCAAGCCCGGCCCGTTGCACGGCATCCGCGTGCTGGAATTCACCCATATGATCATGGGGCCAAGCTGCGCGATGGTGCTGGGGGATTTGGGTGCCGACGTCATCAAGGTGGAACCCGGCCCGGACGGCGACAATACGCGCCGCCTGATGGGCGCGGCGATCGGCTTCTTCCCCACCTTCAACCGTAACAAACGCAGCATCTGCGTCGACCTGAAAAAGCCGGCCAGCCTCGCCCTCGTCCGCAAGCTCGTCTTGGGCGCCGATGTCGTGGTGGAGAATTTCCGCCCGGGTGCGATGGACAAGCTTGGGCTGGGCTACGCGGCCCTGGCGGCCATCAACCCGAAGCTGATCTACTGCTCGTGCAAGGGCTTCCTCCCCGGCCCGTATGAGCACCGCGCGGCACTGGACGAGGTGGTGCAGATGATGGGCGGGCTGGCCTACATGACGGGCCCGCCAGGCAAGCCGATGCGCGCCGGCGCCTCCGTCAACGACATCATGGGCGGCCTGTTCGGCGTCATCGCCATCATGGCTGCGCTGCGGGAGCGGGACGTGACCGGCCATGGCGGCCTGGTGCAATCCGGCCTGTTCGAGACGAACATGGTGATGATGGCGCAGCATATGGCCGCCGCCGCCATCACCGGGGTGAACCCGCCCTCCTTCGGCGACCCGGCGATGGTCAAGCCCTGGTCGGTCTACGACGTGTTCGACAGCGCCGATCCAGGCGAGCAAGTCTTCGTCGGCGTGGTGACGGAAACCCAGTGGCGCGGGTTTTGCGAGGCGTTCGGTCTCGGCGCGTTGCTCGCCGACCCTGCGCTTGCCACGCAGACGCAACGCGTGTCCGACCGGTCGCGCTATTTGCCACGGGTCGCAGCCGTATTCAAAACCTTGCCCAAGGCGGAGCTGATGGCACGCTGCGAGGCGCTGGGGTTGTCATTTGCCCCGATCGCCCGGCCGGCGGATTTATTCGAGGACCCGCATCTCCTCACCTCGGGCGGCTTGCTGACGACGGAACTCGCCAGTGCCGAGAACGCGCCCGGCGGCGTGTCGCATCAGGAGACGGCGGGGCTTCCCGGTCTGCCGATGTCGATGAATGGCGGGCGGCTGACCCTGCGCCATCAGCCGCCACGCGCCGGCGAGCACAGCGTCGAGATCGCCCGCGAGGCCAAGCTGTCGGAGGCGGAGATCGAGGCGATGATCGCGGATCGGACACTCTGGGCCGCTGCCCTGCCGTTGGCGGAGTAATGCCCGCTGCCGGGCCGCATCCTCGTCACGCAGACTGATCAGACCCCCTTGCTCATCGCCTGGATCGGCGGATGCACGTCGTCCGGCAGCGGGCAGACATAGGGGCTGAGGCGCGTGCGCTCCGTCAGGTCCGCCTTCGCACGTTGGACCACATCCGGATTGCGGATGGCGTCGATGGCGGTCCCGGCCATGACCTTGGCGACGTGGACCAGCCCCTTATGCGCGGCGGGGCTCTTGCCCTGTGCGGTCAACTGCCAGGCGTGAAACGGCGTCCCCACGGCACAGGTGGCACCACGCGCCTGCACGGTCGGCACCACCCAACTGACATCCCCCACATCCGTGCTGCCATTGCCGCCTTTGCCCTTTGCAGCCAGTGGCGCGATGAAGTCGCATAGCGGCAGGTCCAGCCGCGGTGGCACGCCAAACCGGTCGAAGGCAGAGGCGATATCGGCCGGGCTGAGGGTGGCGCGGATTTCCTCGGCAAACTCACGGTCCGCATCGTCGAACACAGGCGGGCCAAGACGCTGGAAATTGTCGTCCATCAACTGTTCCAACGGAGTGTTGCCCATCAAATTGCTCACGGCGCTGACCACCTGGGTCGTCACTTCGGTCTCGGTCATCAGGGCGGCCCCATCCGCGATCTTGCGAACCCGGCGGACCAGGGGCGTGAGGTCGGCCAGATCGTCGGCGCGGATCAGATAGCGCACCTTCGCCCTCGCCTGCACCACGTTGGGGGCGATGCCGCCCGCGTCCAGATAGGCGTAATGCACCCGGGCGCTGCTGGGCATATGTTCGCGCATGTAGTTGACGCCGACATTCATCAGTTCCACCGCATCGAGCGCGCTGCGGCCGAGATGGGGCGAGGCGGCGGCATGGCTGGCGCGGCCGGTAAACGTGAAGTCGATCCGGGTGTTGGCAAGGCTGACGGGTTTATTGACCCCTGAGATGCTGGAGGGATGCCAGGAGATGGCGATGTCCACGTCCTTGAAGGCGCCGGCCCGCACCATGAACCCCTTGGCGGCGCCGCCTTCCTCGGCCGGGCATCCGTAATAGCGGACTCGTCCCTTCACCCCGTTCGCCGCCAGCCAATCCTTCACGGAGGAGGCTGCAAGCATCGCAGCCGAGCCCAACAGATTATGGCCGCAACCATGTCCCACGCCGCCATCGCCATCGACCGGCATCGGTTCGGCAATGCCAGCTTGCTGGCTCAGCCCCGGCAGCGCGTCGTACTCGCCCAATATGGCGATGACCGGGCCATCCTCCCCGGCTTCGGCCATGACGGCGGTGGGAATGCCGGCCACGTCGCGGGTGATGCGAAAGCCCTCTTTTTCCAGCATGCCCAGATGTTCGGCGACGCTGCGGTGTTCGCCATAGGCGAGTTCCGGCATGCCCCAGACGCGGTCCGACAAGGCAATGTAATCCTCGCGCTTGTCATCAACGATTTGCCAGATTTGTTCGCTATTTTGCATGGACATGCCTTCTCCGTCGGTCGTCGTCGCTGGGCTCAAAAAGTGATCATGTCGATCCGGGTCAGGACCGTCTTTTGCATCACGCCGGGGGCATGGGTCAGATGCCAGGCGACATATTGTTCCGCATAGGGCTCGGTGGAGGACATGCCATCCACCGGAACGATGACGTTCAGACCTCCCAGGGCCGCGTGCGTCGCGGTGTCGAGAACGGCACCCTCGGCGGCGGTGCCGGTCGCGATGATCGTCTTGATGCCCTGATCGGCCAGAATTTTCGCGAGGTCCGTGCCGACATACTTATCCGGGCCAGATTTCACGACGGGATCACCGGGATGCGGCGCAATGGCGGCCGCGATATCGGCGGCAGTGCCGGCGCCCCCGACGCTATAGACCACGAAGACGCCCTTCGCCCGCGCCGCCGCGAGCAACGCCTGCATCTTTGGCAGCGAGGCGAGGCAACGCGGCTTGATGACGCTGTTGCACGGTCCCATGGCCGGGTTTTGCGCGCCGTTGAAGTCCAGCACGAGCAATGCCGTGGTTTTGTCGTCCACCGTCACCGCTTGGAGCACAGGTGGCGCCGGCACGACGACCTTCGACCAATCGTCGATGATGGTTTCCGCAGACACCGGCGCAGTGGCCGTCACAGCATAGAGCCCGAGCGCCAAGAGCCAGTTGCGCGGCCGTCCGTCGATCCTCACCATCTCGCTTATTCCTCCCGCGGTCGGCCGGCCGCGGAGCGACCCTAGCCGATCCACGGCAGCCTGGCGAGCAGGCGGGCTCCGTGGTTCCCCTGGACGGATTTCCTGCCAAGCGCCAAGGTGGCGGCCTACGCGTGAGGATGCGCGACCATGGAGAGAGCCGTGTCACCAAGTCCGGCTGCAACACCGATCCTTGTGAAACGCTATGCCCGCCAGCGCCTCTATGACGCGACGAACCGGCGCTACGTGTCCTCTGATCAGCTGCGGGATTGGGCTGCCAACGGGGTGGACTTCATGGTGAAGGACACCGAAACCGGGGACGATGTAACGCGGGTGCTGCTGGCCTGATGGCTCCCTACCACCCCGCCGCGCGAACCCAGCGGGCGACCACCTGGTCCCCGTCCACGACGTCGAAGGCCCCGTGCGCGGCGCTGGTGAGGCAGGCATGGTTCGGCAGGATCCGCACCGTGCTCCCCACCGGCAGGCGTTCGAACCACCCCGGATCGGCAATGGCGATCGTGCCGTGCTCCTGATGCACGCTGGTCACGCACAGCGTCCCCAGACGCGCCATGGTCAAGGGATCGCAGACCCACCCAAAACCGGCGCCGGGCAATAAAGCATTGGCACTGGTGTCCTTCGACAGGGCGATGGCGCCGGCATCCACCACGATACTGGGGCCATGCGGCTGATGGCTGATCACGGTCGCCAGCACTGAGACAGCGATGTCGTCGATCGTGCAAAGCCCGCGGGAGAGCTGGGCCAAATCCCAAACCATGTAGATGCCGGCACGGACCTCGGTCACATCTTGGAGGTGTTCGGCAAAGAGCAGGGTCGGTGTCGACCCGACGCTGATGATGGGACAAGGATAGCCGAGCGCCCGCAGCATGTCCGCCGAGTTGACCGCTGCTGCGCGTTCGGTTTCAGCCAGCGCCCGCAGCGCCCTTGGATCGGACTGCGCATACGAGTGTCCGGCATGCGTCATGATCCCGGCCACTTGCAGCGACGGTGCCGCACCGACGGCGGTCGCCGCCGCCGCCAAGGCCGCCGAGGCGGGGGCGGTTCCGGCACGGTGCTCGCCGCAATCCACTTCGATCAGGCAATCGAACGACGCGCGGCACGCGGTGGCCTGTTCGGCAATTTGTGACGCTGCTTCCGGGCTATCCAGGACCAGGATCAGCCGCGTCCCGGTATCGCGCTGGATTCGCGCGGCGCGGGCGATTTTCGCGGGGGCGATCGCCGTCGCGTAGAGGATGTCATGCCACCCGGCTGCCGCAAAATGCTCTGCCTCCGCCAGGGTGGAGACGGTGATGGGGCCTGGCTTGCCGCCATTGGCCAGGCGCGCGACGTGCACGGATTTCGCCGTCTTGAGGTGCGGCCGCAACGGCACGCCCAAGCAATCGCAATGCTCGCGCATGCGCTGGAGGTTGCGGAGCAGGCGCGGCTGATCCAGCAACAGCCGGGGTGTGGCCAGCGCGTCGAGGCGGCGCCGCAACGCCATCAGGTCAACTCCGGATGCAGGTCATGGGATTTCGAGGGGGGCGAACGCGACGGCACACCGGCAAAGACGAGCCCGTTCTCTGTCGGTCCTGCCGCCCCCTGTCAACCGCAGCCGATGCCGCCGCTGCGCTAAAGCCTGCGCAAATACACGATCAGATCAGCAAGCGCAGCAATGGAGATGGGCATCAGCACCAGGATCAGCGCCACGGCCAGCAGGGCCGCGGTCAGGAACCGGTCCTGCGGCGGGGAACGGTCTGGTCGAATTGGGCCACGGAATTCCGTTCCATCGAAAGGCATGGGGTCTCTCCTGACCTGGCAAAGCCAGCAAGCAGGCGGCGCCACGTCAAGCCACGAGGATGTGACCGCCCGGTCTGTGTCCGCGAAGGAAGCCCTTGCCGGGTTGTCGCGATCGTCTCAGGTTGCGTCCGGAACAGAAAACAGGCCGTAGGGCGGCCGATCTAAGGAAGCATCCAAGTGGCGCGCCGCATCATCGATATCTCCGTTCCCCTCATGGCCGGCATCGTCAGCGATCCGCCGCATATGCTGCCGCAGATCGAGTATATGGATCATCACGCCACGGCACCCGCTCTGGCCGCGTTCTTCGGCGTGCCGGTGACTGCGCTGCCCAATGGGGAATATGCCGCAATCGAAAAGGTCGCCATCTCGACCCATAACGGCACGCATCTCGATGCGCCCTACCATTATTTCTCGACCATGAACCATGCCCTGGTGCCGGGGGGCGAACCCTCGATGCGGATCGACGAGGTGCCGTTGGAATGGTGCTTCCAACCCGCGGTGAAGCTGGATTTCCGCCATTTCGAGGATGGCTACGTCGTCCAGCCCGCTGATGTGGAGGCGGAGCTGCGCCGCATCGGCCATACGCTGCAGCCGCTCGAAATCGTGGTTGTCAACACCCGTGCCGGGTCGCGCTATGGCGAGGACGATTTCGTTGATGCCGGCTGCGGCATGGGCAAGGCGGCCACGCTCTGGATGCTCGAACGCGGGGTGCGCCTGGTCGGCACCGATGGCTGGAGCTGGGACGCGCCGTTCAGCCACACAAAACGCAAGGTGGCGCAGACGGGAAACGCCGGGTTGATCTGGGAAGGCCATCGCGCGGGGCGGGAAATCGGCTACTCACACCTGGAAAAACTCCATAATCTGGAAAGCCTGCCGGATGAAGGGTTCGAAATTGCATGTTTCCCTGTAAAAGTGCATCGTGGCTCGGCCGGCTGGACGCGTGCGGTGGCGATCCTGCCGTAGCCGGCACCCGAGAAGGAAACCTCCCACGGTCCCGACAAGCGCGCTCCCGATGAAGCTTCGCACAGCGATGATCGGGCTCTGCCTGCTCGGCCTTGCCGCAGTGGGCGTGGCGGGGGCGCTCGCGTGGCATCCATCCCTGGACAAGGTTCCACCTCCCACCGGGTTCGACCCGGCCTTGGTTGCCAAGGGCGCACAATTGGCGGCGATCGGGGATTGCGCGATCTGCCACATGGGCAAGGACGGGCAGGCCTATAGCGGCGGCAATCCGCTCGAAACACCCTTTGGTGCCGTCTACGTCAGCAACATCACGCCGGACCCCGAGACGGGGATCGGCACTTGGCCGGAGGCGGCCTTCCGGCGGGCGTTGCACGAGGGGATCGATCGTTCGGGCCGGCTGCTCTATCCGGCGTTTCCCTACAACCACTACACCCACGTCACGGACGACGACGTCGGCGCGCTGTATGCGTTCGTCATGACGCGCCAGCCAGTGCACGCCGAGACGCCAGCCACGCAGCTGCCTTTCCCGCTGAATATCCGCCCAATCCTTGCCGGGTGGAACCTGCTCTTCCTCGACCACCACCCCATCACGCCAGACCCGGCCAAAAGCCCGGAATGGAACCGCGGCGCCTATCTGGTCGAGGGGCTCGGGCACTGCCAGGCCTGTCACTCCCCCCATAACGCACTGGGCGCGGAGGAGACCGGCAACGCGTTCACCGGCGGACTGGCCGAGGGGTGGGAGGGACCGGGGCTGACGGCCGACTCCTCCCCCGCCGCAATCGCCTGGAGTGCCGATGCGCTCACCCGCTTCCTGCGGCACGGGATCGATGACCAACACGCCGCCGCCGCCGGGCCGATGGGAGCGGTCTCGCACGATCTGTCAGGTGTGCCGGAGGCCGATGTCCGCGCAATGGCCGTCTACATCGCCAGCATGACCGGCGCCCCCGACCCGGCGCGCGAACAACGCGTCGTAGCACGGGCGGCGGCGGCGCAGATCGCCCCGGTGGCACTCGCCAACAGCCCGGGCGCCGTGATCTTCGCGGGCGCCTGCGCGGGCTGTCATGGCGCCGGGGCACCGATGATGCTGAACGGACGCCCGTCGCTGGCACTCGGCAGCTCCGTGACATCAGCCACGCCCCGCAATGCCGCCCAGATCGTGCTGAACGGTTTGCAACCCGGACCTGGCGAGCGCGGCCCGTGGATGCCCCCCTTCGCCGCATCGCTCACCGACGCGCAGGCCGCGGCGGTGCTCACCTATCTCCGCGCCCGCTTCGCCGACCGCCCCGCATGGGCGGATGTCGAGAAAACCGTGCATGATATTCGGCAGGATCCTCGGTCATGATCACACTCACCGTGAACAACACCCGGCACGAGGTCGACGTCGATCCTGCCACTCCCCTGCTTTATGTCTTGCGCGACACGCTGGGGATGGATGGCGCGAAATATGGGTGCGGGCTGGGACAATGCGGCGCCTGCACCGTGATGGTGGATGGCAAGGCCGTGTTCTCATGCCTGACGCCGTCAGCGGTGCTCGAGGGGCGTGAGATCAAAACGGTCGAGGGGCTCGGCACCATCAGCCACCCAAGTCCGCTGCAGCAGGCCTTCATCGACGAACAGGCCGCCCAGTGCGGTTACTGTATCGCCGGCATGATCATGCGGGCACAGGCGCTGCTGGAGCGCAACCCGTCGCCCACCGAGGCCGAAATCCGGACGCAGATGCAACCCAATCTCTGCCGCTGTGGAACCCATATGCGAATTCTCGCCGCGGTGCGGCGGGCAGCGGCCACGATGCGGGCGGCGTCCCTCTCCAGCCCAGCGAAGGAGATCGCGGGATGAACGCGTATAGCCCGCTCCTTCTGTCCCGGCGTGCGCTGCTGGCGGGCAGCGGCGCACTGGCGGTGGCCTTCGCCGCGGATGCACAGGAGGCGCCTGCCAAGCCCGCCGTCAAACTGCCGGGTAGCCTCAACGAAACGCCGCGCCTGGCGGGCTGGGTTCAGGTCTCGCCCGAAGGCACCGTCACCGTGTTCACCGGCAAGGCGGAGCTGGGCCAGGGTATCCGCACCGCGCTGATCCAGGTCGCTGCCGAGCAACTCTATTTGCGCCCGGAGCAGGTGATCTTGGTGACGGCGGACACCGCCCGCACCGCCAATGAGGGTTACACCGCCGGCAGCCACTCGATGCAGGATAGCGGCACGGCAATCATGAATGCAGCCGCCGAGGTGCGGGGCATCCTGGTCGCGGAGGCGGCATCCCGCTTCGGCCTGCCAGCCGGCCAACTCGTGCCTGCGGACGGCCGGGTGACCGCGCCGGACGGGCGCAGCCTGGGATACGGAGAGTTGGTGGCCGGCCTGTCTGCCGACCGGCTGGCACAACCCAGCGCCCCGCTGAAGGACCCGGCGACCTACAGCCGTGATGGGCAAACCGTTCCCCCGGGTGGACATCCCGGCCAAGGTTACCGGCGGCGCAGCCTATGTGCAGGATTTGCGGCTTCCCGGCATGCTGCATGCCCGCGTGGTCCGGCCGCCTCGCTATGGCGCGGTGCTGGCCAGCGTGGATGAAGCGCCGGTCGCGGCCCTGCCCGGCGTGGTAAAAATCCTGCGCGACGGCAGCTATTTGGGCGTCATCGCCACGGGCGAGTGGCAGTCGATCGTCGCCATGCGGGCCATGGCGGATGCCGCGCGCTGGACGGGCGGCCAGACCTTGCCCGATCCGGCCACCATCTTCGACACCGTGCAGGCGCTGCCGGCGCAGGACACGGTCATCCTGGACCGGCATGCGGCTGGTGCGGCGCCCGTCCGCACCCTGAAGGCACGCTATCTGCGGCCCTATGGCAGCCATGGCTCCATCGGCCCGTCCTGTGCCGTGGCGTGGCTGCAGGACGGGGTGATGACGGTCTGGACCCACACCCAGGGCGTCTTCCCCGACCGGTCCGCGCTGGCCGAGTTGCTGGCGATGCCGGAGGACAAGGTGCGCTGCATCCATACCGAAGGGTCCGGCTGCTACGGCCATAACGGCGCGGACGATGCCGCCGCCGATGCCGTGTTGCTCGCCCGCGCCGTGCCCGGTCGCCCGGTTCGCGTGCAGTGGATGCGGGAGCAGGAGCATACGTGGGAGCCGTTCACCCCGGCGATCATCACCGAGGTAGAGGCCTCGCTGGACGCCAGCGGCAAGATCGTCGACTGGCAATACGGGGTGTGGAGCAACACGCACAACATGCGCCCGGGCAATGGCGGCCGGCTGATGCCGAGCTGGTTCCTCGCAAAGCCCCTGACGCCGTCCCCGCCCATGCCGATTCCGCAGCCGGAGGGCGGTGGCGACCGCAACAGCATCCCGCTGTACGACTTACCGCAGGCCCGGGTTGTCTCGCATTTCATTCCCGCCATGCCGCTCCGCGTCTCCGCCATGCGCGGCCTGGGCGCCTACGCCAACGTGTTCAGCATCGAAAGCTTCATGGACGAGCTGGCTGCGGCGGCGGGGCAAGACCCCGTGGCCTTCCGGCTCGCCCATCTCAGCGACAGCCGCGGGCGAGACGTGATCAGCCTCGCGGCACGGGAGTTCGGCTGGGAGAAGGCGGCGACGCTGCCGCCTGGCCATGGGCGGGGCTTCGCCTTCGCGCGATACAAGAACCTGGGCGCCTATTGCGCCGTGGCCCTGGAGGTGAAGCTCGACCATGAAACCGGCCGCCTGCAGGTGGTGCGGGGGCATTGCGCGGTCGATAGCGGCCAGGTGGTGAGCCATGACGGCATCCGCAACCAAATCGCGGGCGGTTTCGTGCAATCCAGTAGCTGGACGATTTACGAGACGGTGACGTTCGATACCGCTGGCATCACCAGCCGGGACTGGAGCGGCTACCCCATCCTCCGCTTCCCCGCAGCGCCCGACAGCGTCGAGGTGCACATCATCGACCGCCCTGGTCTGCCCTTCCTCGGCACCGGCGAGGCTTCGCAGGGTCCGACGGGTGCGGCGATCGCCAATGCCGTCTTCAACGCGGCCAAGGTGCGCATCCGGCAATTGCCCCTCTCCGCGGAGCGGGTGAAGGCGGCGGTCGGGGTGTAGCCCGTTATCAGGACAGCAACTCGTCGAGCGTGACCGGGCATTTGCTGTCGACCGGCAATCCCGGCTGGCCGTCCATGGTCGGAGGCAGGATGGACACCGCCTTGGCGTAAATGACGGGCACGTCGATGTGCTGCCGCATGGACGGCGTGAAGGCATCCGCCGCGTTGATCCGCGCCACACGGGCTTCTAAACGCCAATGCTCCACGTCACGGGATAGCGGCCACGCTCCGGCCTTGAGGTCATGGAGCAATGCCTGGAGCAGGAGCGACCGGCAGGCGCGCAGACTGTTGCGTCCCACGTCGGCCACCTCTTCCAAAATATTGGCCCAGTCAGGTGCTTCGTTCACATGCTCCCCTGCTGCGACACGGCGCAGCAGGTCCACCTGGTGCTCGGACCAGGTCAGAATGTCAGTATCGTAAAGCTCGCCGCTCATACCGCGATGATACCGGCAAAGGGGCCGCAGAAGGAAGCGCGGCGGCAGGCAGAGGATTGCCTCCCGGCCATTGGCTGATTAGATCGTGCGGTGACCGATCCGATCAGGTTTTCCAATGTTGGCCTGACCCTCGGCGGGCAACGCATCTATGACAATGTCAGCCTCGCCATCGCGCCACGAGGGCTGGCCTGCATCGTCGATACGTCAGGATGCGGCAAGTCCTCGTCGCGGTGGCTGATCGGCGGGGCCGCAGCCTTACTCGGGCGCGCATACACCGCTTCCTGCGGTTGACCTTGCCGTTGGCAGCGCCTTTCCTGCTCGCCGGGCTGCGGGTGGCCTATGGAATCGCCTGGAAGATTGCGCTGGTGCCGGAACTGTTTGGGGCGACGAGCGGGTTGGGCACGGTGCTGATGCGGGCGCAATCCAATTCCGACGCCGCCACGGTGTTTGCCTGCTGCCTGGTGATCCTGGTGCTGTCAGCCGCCTTGGATGCCGCGTTGTTACGTCCCCTGGCGCGGCGCTTCTCCCGCAACCAGGCCAAAAGCTGAGGAGTTTCCGAATGGTCGATACTGCTCTTGCCACCACGGCGCTGGGCCGGATCAAGGGTTTGGTCAGTGACGGCCTCCTGACGTTCCGGGGGATCCCCTATGCCAGCGCAAAGCGCTTCGGGTTGCCAGAAGCGGCCGAGCCGTGGGAGTCGGTGCTGGACGGCACCCAACACGGTCCCATCGCCCCGCAAGCCCCGTCGCGGCTGCGGGTGGCCATGGGCGACCCTTCGCCGCGGGTGATGAGCGAGGACTGCCTCAATCTCACCGTCTGGACGCCTGGTCTGGATGGCGCGCGTCCGGTGTTGGTCTGGCTGCATGGCGGCGCGTGGACGTCCGGCGCCGGGTCGCTCGACTGGTATGATGGCGGGGTGCTCGCGCGCGAGGGCGGCATGGTCGTCGTGGGGGTGAACTACCGGCTGGGCGCGCTGGGCTACGGGCGGCATCCCGTGATGAGCCCGGGCAATCTCGGCACGCTGGACCAGGCGGCGGCACTGGCCTGGGTGCATGCGCACATCGCAGGCTTTGGCGGGGACCCGGCGCAAGTGACGGTGGCGGGGCAGTCGGCGGGTGCATCCTGCATTGGCCGGCTCATCCTCAACCCGGCGGCGCGTCCGCTGTTTCACCGCGCCATCCTGCAGAGCGGGTCGTTCGGGCGCACCCCCCTGGACGCGGCCGGGGCAGACGCGATTGGGGCCGAGTTCCTGCGCGAGATTGGCGTCGACCCGGAAGCGGCGGACGCGCATGAGCAGCTTCTGGCCCTGCCGACCGAGGCGTTCGTGACGGCACAATCGACGCTGGCCGGCAAACGCGCGCGCTTCGGCAACACCAACCCGCCCTTCATGCCCAGCCTGGATACGCCAATGACGGAGGCTGGCCTGCTGGACGCGATTGCCACTGCCGCGGTCGGGCTCGACCTGATGATCGGTGTCACCCAGGACGAGTGCCACGCCTTCTTCGCCGCCGATCCCGCCATGCAAGCCCCCGATCCGGCGGCCGTCGACGGGTTGTTCCGCAACACCCGCGGCGGCGAGGAATTAATCGACTGGTATCAGGCGCGCCGGCCGGGTGGCAGTGTCATGGATCTGATGGCCGATCTCGCCTCCAACAACACCTTCGTGTGGCCGTCCATGCTGCTGGCCGACGCCGCCACCCGGCATGGGGTGAAGGTTCACGCCTATCTGTTCACCTGGGCCGCGCCGGGAAACAAGTTCAAGTCATGCCATTGTATGGAGCTACCGTTCCTGTTCGGCCAGTTCGACAGTTGGATGGAGGCGCCAATGCTGGCGGGCGGCGACCCCGCCAGCATGGCCGCCCTGGGGACCGCCCTGCGGCAGAGCTGGGTGAACTTCGTCCACACCGGGTCCCCCGCGCGGCCCACGCTGGATTGGCCGCTCTATACCGCGCACCTGCGCGACACCATGCTGATTGGCGACACGTGGCGCCTCGTCGGCAATCCCGCCGGGCTGGCGTGATCAGACGAGCACGCCGCCGCCGTCCACGGTGAAGACCTGCCCGGTGGCAAAGCCCTGCCGCATCAGGAACAGATAGGCTTCGGCAAGGTCTTCGGCTTCACCAACGCGGCCGACGGGCAGTTTTTCGCCGGCGGCTTGATACATCGCCTCGCGCTCTGCCGCGTCCATACCGCTCCAAAGCGGCGTACGGACGAAGCCAGGGGCGACGATGTTGACCCGCAGCGGCGCCAGTTCGACCGCGAGCGCGCGGGTCAGCCCCTCCATGGCGGCGCAGATGCTGGCCCCCAACGCCCAACCCGCCCGCGGCCGCGCCCCGGCAATGCCCGAGGTAAAGACGATGGAATCGCCGGGTCGGATCAGGGGTGTGCCGTATTTTGCCGCCGTCAGGGCGCCCCAGTAGCGGGTTTGGAAAAACTGCCGGGCGGTGTCCAGTTGCAGTTCTGCCAGCGTGCCGAGTTGCAGGGGGTCTCCGGCGGTGAAGACCAGATGGTCGAACTCGCCGACCCGTTCGAAGAACCGACGCACGGCCGCTTCGTCCTGGAGGTCCAGCGTGTGTCCCTGGGCACCGGCGGGAAGCTGGGCCAGGGCCGCTGCCACCCGCGCGGGGTTGCTGGACGCCACAATGGGGAGCGCCCCCTCCCGCGCCGCCGCCTCGGCCACGGCCAGCCCGATGCCGGAGGTCCCGCCCAATACCACGACGCGCTTGTTGCTCAATGTCATTGTCTTACGCCTTCCAGTCTTGCTGTGGACGCAAGCTGGTCCTCGACCCCGCGTGAGGCCAGCGCATTGTTGTCAGCCACAGGATGACTGGAAATCACGCATGGCGTTCGACGCCGAAATGCTGAGCGGAATGAGCACGCTAGTTGCGGTGGCGGAATTTGGCGCTGGATAAGGCCTAGTTAGTCGTCATGTCTGCTTCGCGCCAATCTCGGTTATTCAATGCAACCTACGAACTGACCGGTAGCAGACGTTCGCCGCGGCTGACACGACCGAATATCAAGAGTTTCGGAATTTCCAGAAGGTATGATCGTAATGAACCCGTATTGACCGACATCGTCTTACGCTATTAGGGACGAGACTCTTATGACGTGCAGCTCAGCCCGTTGCTTACGGGCTTGAGCGAACGACCGCACCCAACAGCGAGTGATAATCTAGGTCATCACTCGCTGCCTTGATGATCGCAGTCTGCATCTACTGCTATGGCTTTTTCGGATACTCAAGCATAATAGATGGAGCGTTTCCTATGGGCCATGTAATGCTTACAGACATTTGCCCACGATTGTCGGAGCAATTATTATCGTTAGGTCCAAATTCAATATTACCGGGCCCTTCTATGACAAGACTATAAACGCCATCCTGAGAAGTTCTTTGAGCCTCAGTAACGGCGGTGACCCTTCCGCCCACATTTATTAGAAGGCATCCCTCTACTTGACCGGGTGCTGGCCAGTTGCCCGCAGCTATCGCATAACCTCCCGCAGCGTAGCTAATTCTGGGATCGTTAGCTCCCCAGATTGCCCACGTCCCGCTTATTATCAGGCCGGCCTTTTCGCCCGACGCGAGAATTATGCTAGTCTGGGTAACTTGGGCATTTGCCTGCACGCCAATCAGTGTTTGAGCCATAGCCGTTCTCCCGTTTGGAAAATACTTTCCGACATCGCACCGAAAAAGAAAAACTCTATTACTCTGGTTGTGAAGGGTGCGGCTAAAGTTCGGGTCGAAGTCACGGCAGACCCAGTGACGGCAACTCTTTGGTGCATATCTCAAGACTTTCGGTCTGGATTCCTCGGCAAGCAATTTCAAAGGGTTGCAGGTTCCAAAAGATACGACCGAAGAAGCTCGATTTCCGAGAAGTGTGGTCAACGCCGCTCCATGGGCGCAGACTCAGGGCGGCCCTTTCCCCGAACGTTCAGTTTTCAGAAGATATGACCGTAAGCGAGCAGATTGAGCAGGGCCCGATACGCTTCAAAACCCATTTCAGTTGAGGAAGCGTTAGGCGGCTTGACCCACTCGGCGGCGGCGCCCCCCGCGGATGGCAGGTCTTCACATTGTCCAGTCGAAAGCAGCCAGTCCGCTTTCGGCCAAGATCCAACTGTGAACCCGTGAAGGAGGCTCGCATGGACAACTGCGAAATGCCCCGTTTCTCAGAATCACCGTCGCGCGCCGGGAACACCGGCTGACACCGCCAGGGCACGTAGGGATGCAAGCTGCTCTGACGACAGGACCCGCTTGGGGATGAACTGGAAGAGCACCTCGGTGAGGTAAAGCAGGATGACCTGGCCGTCCTCCCGCCATCGGAAGTAGTGGGCCCATGGCGTCACGCTGTTCGCGGTCGGCGTCCTGGCGGTCAATCCATCATCGGACCAGCTCATGATGATCGGAGACTGCGACTTGGCCCGTTGCCGGTGAAGCCGTTTCGCCAAAGCGGGAACGCGCACTCGTATGGTCGCGAGTGGGAAAGCCACGCCACCCAAGGCAGCGGCGAGAACAACCAGAACGCTCAAGCCCTTGTACCCGGATGGGAGCACCGCGAGCGCCAAGCCGCCCATGATAGCGACTACGATGAGCAGCGTGACAAAACTCGGCCGAGACAGGAACCTGTCCAAGCTGTGCCGCCTGTGCGCCGCAGCAGTATCAGCCTGTGTCGGCGTGAACTCGATCACCTGCATACGGCTCCCCACCTGGATGAAACCGTCCCGGTCAGCCGGGCATATGTATCCGGCCCGGGTGTCCGCAGCCAGGTCTGTTGCGGGTCGAAAGTTGCCGAAGGACAAGCGGCAGCGGAGGTCCGCTTCTCCGGGTGCCGTGCTCCACAACGGACAGTCCGCTCCCGGCCCTTCTCGACAGTTACGGTCTTCCTGCGAGCGCCGCCTCTGTGGTGAGCGAATCCCTCTCGCCGCCGGGCGTTCGCGGCTCGCCCGGGTTCGGACGTCTTCAGCAAGAGGAAGCGCCAGTCACGATCAATTATGGCGGTAGTTCTCGATAACAGAGTGGCGCGTGGCGCCGCACCGCCCTGGTCAGAACACGGCATGGTCCCCCCGCTCCGGCGCTGCGTCGCCATCCACGAGCTTCTTGTAGAATTCGAACAGGGTCTCGGTCCCGGTCGAGGGCGTGGCGGCAGCGTCGTAGCGTCCCGTCTCGGGGTTCAGCACCAGCATCGATTCCGTGGCGTAGTAGCGGCCGATGCGTGCGAGTTCGGCCTTCTCCGAGAGAGGCGGCGCGAGGCGGGCGGCGGCGCTCAGCGTGCCGATGACGCTGTCGAGTAGCGCCAACGGCACAGGGCGGAAGCGGGGCTTGCGGCCCAGCAAGGCAAATAGGGCCTCGCCCTGCTGGCGCGGCGTGATCGCCTCGCCGGGGCCGCCGATCGGCAGCACACGGTTCCAGCGGCGGTCGTCCTCCAGGCAGTCGGCGAGGTAATCGGCCAGATCGTCATCGCTGATCGGCTTGCAGGCCGTCAGCGCACCGTCCCCGAAGACTAGAAAGGACTTACCATTTTTTACCCGCTCGACCTGCCCGGACAGCGACTTGAAGAAGGCGGTCGGCCGAACGATCGAGAACATCAGATTGGATTCGATCAGTGCCGCCTCGAACGCCAGCTTGGCATGCTGAAACCCGAGCAAGGGTTTCTGCACGCAGATCGCTGAGAGAAGGACGAAGTGGCGCACGCCTAGGCGGCTCGCCGCCGCGAGCACATTGACGTGGGCCTGATGATCGATAGCCCACGCGTCCCGGGGCGCGCCGGTGCGCGAGGCCATGCAGGACACCACGGCGTCGAACCGTTCGCCGCGAAACCCGTCGCGTGCGATGCTGACCGGATTTCGCACATCAACAAGACGGGTCTCGAGGCCATCGACGGCCAGCGCGCCGCCCAGGCGGCTGCGGGCAAAGCATACGACGTCGTGCCCGCGCCGCATCAGCGTGGCAAGCGTCGCGCGGCCGATGGTGCCTGTGGCGCCAAGGAGACAGACTCGGATCGGGGTGCGAGGGCGAGCGGCGATCATGTCGTTCTGGTTCAAGGATGCTTCCCGCCGATTGATATTTCTCCATCGCACGTCGGAAGCCCGCCTTCCAGAACCATGGAACCACCAATAGGTGATACGAAGGAACGTCCGCTTCGGTATATCTCTCGCCCGGAAGCGGACGGCACGAACCGAGAACACAGTGCAGATGCAGGGACGCTCTCGTCCCTTTGCCTCGGGTGATCAGACGATGCTGGCGTCATTTGACTCTGCTCGGGCATATCGGCGGGGCGAGCACCCGACGACGCGACGAAACGCCGTGCTGAAAGCGTTCTCGGACTCGTAGCCAAGCGTGTTGGCGATCCTGGCAAGCGGTTCCCGGCCGTGCGCCAGCCTGTCCCTCGCCAGCGTCATACGCCAGGTAGCGAGATAGCCGATCGGGGGCTCGCCCACCTGCTTCTGGAAGCGCTGCGCGAAGATCGACCTAGACAGTCCAGCCTCTCTCGCCAGTTCGGCAAGCGTCCAGCGACGCGCCGGGTCTGCGTGCAACGCCGCGATCGCCTTGCTGAGGTGCGGGTCCGCGAGCGCGTAGAGCAGGCCCACCCGGCCGCTGGCCTGCCGCGACAGATGGAGCCGAAATGCCTGAAGCAGCATCAGGTGCGCCAGGTGCCGGGCGGCAAGCGTGGTGCCTGGTCGGCCCGCGCGCAGTTCCGTCATCAACTGTGCCAGGTACCATCGCATGGCATCCCGGTCCCCGGGCTCGTGAAGATGGATCAGGGGCGGCAGCGTTCCCAGCAACGCCCCTGCCTGGCGAACGTCCACCTCGAAGCGGGTGCCCGCGAACGCGAAGTCTCCGCCGCCATTGTGCAGGATCACCTCACCGGGCCGGGTATGGGCGAGCAAGTCCCGCGCGCTGATTGGAGCCAGCTCCGGGTTGGTGGCGAGCGTGAAGGCATGGCCGCTCGGCACTATGATGCAATCCCCTGCCGTAAGCCGCACGGGCGCTTCGGTGCCGTCCACCAACAGCCAGCAGGTGCCAGCCGTCACTGCGTGGCACTTGATCGTGCCGGGCTGGTTGCCGAACCGGATGGCCGACCCGCCTCCGACATCAATTCTGGCGGTGAGATGGCTCTCGGGCTTGAGGATGGCGAGGATGTCAGACAGTGGGTCCATGAGGGTTCCGGACGATGGCGAAGGAAAACGCGACGATCGAGGATAGGGCGTGCACGCAGCACGTGCCACCTTTGCAACCACCAACGGAGCCCGTCCATGATCGTCGTCACCACCCCGACCGGCAACATAGGTCGTCACGTCGTCCGCCGCCTGCTCGATGCCGGGGAGGCGCTGCGCCTAATCGTCCGTGATCCTTCCAAGCTGCCCGCGGACGTGCGCGAGCGGGTGGAGGTGGTCGAAGGGTCGCATGGCGACGACGCCGTGGTGGATCGGGCATTCCGGGGAGCGGACGCCGTGTTCTGGCTGTGCCCGCCGGTCCGGACCGCCACGCCCGCCGCGCAGACGGTCGACTTCACCCGTCCCGCCGCCGTCGCGATTCGACGCCACCGGGTCCCCCGTGTCGTCGCGGTGACCACGCTGGGCCGTGGCACGGCTTGGCAGGACAGGGCCGGCATGGCGACCACATCGATCCGCATGGTCGACCTGCTGCACGAGACGGGCGCAGCGGTCCGCGGCCTGGCCCTGCCCGGGTTCATGGACAACGCACTTTACCAGGTTGCGACGATCCGGAACGGGGTGATGTACGGCGCGCTCAGTCCGCACATCAAGCAGCCCCACACTGCCACGCACGACACGGGCGCGGCCGCGGCGCGGCTGCTGGAGGACGCAAGCTGGGATGGGCAAGAGGACGTGCCGATGCTCGGACCGGAGGAGCTGTCATACAGCGACCTCGCCGCCATCGTCTCAGACGTCGTCGGCTGGAGCGTGCGCTACCAGCAGGTGTCGTTCGAGAACTGGGCGGCGCAGTTGCGGGAGCGCGGCCAGAACGCGGTGTTTGTGCAAGCCTACATCGATATGCTGCGCGCCAAAGACGCGGGAATGGACAATGCAGCCCCACGCACCAGCGCGATCATCGGGCCGACCAGCTTCCGCCAATGGGCGGAAGAGGAGCTGAAGCCTGCCATGGCCGGCTGACTGTCCACTCCTTCCTTACCCTTGCCGATTATCGAAAATACCGGCCTGTCCCAATTGGACCCTCCTGTATGGCAGCTTGTAACTTCCTGTTTGTACTTGGGTCGCCACTGTGGCAGTCAGCTGCCCAATCGGGACAAACCGTGCTGTTCTTGGTTCGTATCGCGAACCGTGCATCCTGTCCGTTCTATGTCATGACTCCGGACTGGTCGCTTCTGGTCAGGTGCGAGTGTCGCAGCACCCGGTCCACCTGCCGGTTGCGCCAATCGTGGCCGGACGATGCTGAAGACCGTGCCGGACCGGTTCCGGTCTCAGCACTGCGGCCGACCCGCTGCAACTCGGGGAGTTACGCGGGCAAGGAGGATGCGCACGGCATTTCGCGCCTATCCGCCGCGGCCGAGGCAGCGATCGGCACCGTGGCCGCGGCACCGGACGAGAAGGCGCGGGCCGGGGCTTGGCGGGCCGTGCAGGCGGATAGGCGTGTTGCGCGCGAGCTGCGGGCCTTTGGTGCCGCCGTCGAGCGGCGGTGCGGGGAGGAGGGCGTGCGCGCCATGCTGCGGGCCGGGGACAGGCAGATGCTGTCACGCGCCGTCCGTCACAGCCGAACAGCGGTTCCAGAAGGAATGCCAGCACAGAGCAGGCCTGATTGCCACGTCATCCAGGATCTGGCGTAGCTCTAACGGTAACCCGGGCCAAGCTATCTGACTGGCGTGAAGCTCTCCCCTTTTGGAAAACGTCTAGCAAGCTGTCCCTGCCATTGACGATGTGCTCTCGCATGAGCCGTTCGGCGTCGTCGGGTCGGCGATGCTCAATGGCATCGACAATTTCCATATGCTCGTCGCTGATCCGGGGGCGCCGGACCGGCATGGAAGCAGTGCGGAAACGAATGATGCGCAGCAGGGGGTACATGTCGCGGCAAACTGTCTCCTCGATGAACGGATTACGACTGCCACGTATGATTTGCCGATGGAAATTGTACTCTGCCCCGCCGCGGTAAAGGCTCTCCACGCTTCCATCTGCGAGGTCCTCGCGTAGCGACACGGCAGTCTGCCGCAAGGCCCGCGCTTCCGGCAGTGTCATGTTCTCGGCGGCGTAACGCGCCGCGATCCCTTCCAGCGCCTCGCGCATGATCAACAATTGAGCGATGTCCGCAGCCTGCAGATCAATAACCCGGACACCGGCATTGGGGCGCCGGGTTAGCAGCCTGCGTCCCTCAAGGGACCGGATTGCCTCTCGTAACGCGCTGCGGCTGATCCCGAATCGGGTAGACAGTGCCGGTTCAGCCAGCCGTTGGCCCGGACGGAGTTCGCCTGTCACGATCGCCAGTTCAATTCGAGCCACGGTATCTGGCACGAGGTCGCCAGGTTCTATCGATTGGTTGGACATGATGCAGCTTTAGCCCGCTGGTGCATGTGGAGAAACAACCCTTGCAGATCGTCAGACGATATGTCACTTCGTATGAAAATAGCGGAGGGATGATGACGGTCGAGATTAAGGAGATCGCCGAGGGTCATCCGTATCAGGTTGTCGCCGCCACACCGCAGCAGGAGGCTGCCGCGATCATTAGTCGGCTTGATCGACTGCCTGCTTGCTGGACGGTTTGGCGCCTCGCGGTGCTCGTTTCCCTGGCGGCGATCTTTGAGGTTTATGATCTTTACCAGACCGCCTACATTCCGCCGGGCCTCGTCCGTGCCGGCATCTTCAGCCGAACTGGCAGTGGGTTCCTCGGGCTGTCCGACCAAGCGATGTTCGGCTCGATGACGTTCATTGGGCTGTTCGTGGGCGCGACCTGCTTTACTACCCTTGCCGATCGTCTGGGGCGTCGTACCGCCTTCCTATACGCCTTGCTCGCCTACAGCGCAGCGACCGCTTTTATGGCTCTTCAGGTCAATGCCCCCGGCATCTTTCTCGGCCGGTTCCTGGCCGGGGTGGGGCTAGGCGTCGAGTTGGTCACCATTGACGCCTATCTGGTGGAGATCATGCCGGCACCCATGCGGGGGCGCGCATTCGCCCTCAACCACATGATTCAGTATCTCGGCGTGCCCGCGATCGCGTTTCTCGCGTGGTTGCTGATCCCAATTGATCCGTTCGGCATCGCCGGCTGGCGTTGGGTGGTCATGACGGGCGCCGTTGGCGCTATGCTGGCGTGGTTTCTGCGTCGCAACCTGCCTGAGTCGCCTCGTTGGCTGGCCTTGCAGGGGAGAGGGGAGGAAGCGACACGCATCGTCGCCGCGATTGAGGCCGAAGTGGTAGCGCGCAGTGGCCAGGTCCTGGCGCCTCCGAAGCCCGTCCTGGCCGAGGTGCCGCGCCAAGCGCGCGTGGGCGAGATTTGGAGACCACCTTATCGCCGGCGGACCATCATGCTGAGCGTGTTCAACATCTTTCAGACTATAGGCTTCTTTGGCTTTGCTAACTGGCTTCCGGCCCTGCTGATGGCACAGGGACACACCATAGCCAATAGCCTGTTCTACTCGTTCTGTATTGCTTGGGCATACCCGCTTACTCCGCTGCTCTGGGGTGCCACTGTTGCCGAGCGGTTCGAGCGCAAGTGGTTGATCGTCGCAGCCTCCTTGGGTGTGTTAGTGGCAGGGCCATTATTCGCCATCACGACGCAACCGGCGTTGCTAGTGGTACTCGGTATCGCGATTACCGGGTTCTCGACCTTGTTGTCGCTCGCGTACCATCCCTACCAAGCGGAACTGTTCCCGACGGAAATACGCGCCCGTGCCGTCGGCTTCGTCTATTCGCTCAGCCGGCTTTCCACTGCGGCCACCAGTTTCCTGATCGCCTTTTGCCTGACGAGCTTCGGTTCGCTCGGCGTCTTTGGCCTGATGTCGATTTCCATGGCGGTCGTGATTTTGTCCATTGGCGTTTTCGGGCCGCGAACGCGGGGGCGGTCGCTCGAAGCCATCGCAAACTGACCGCAAGATAGCAGTCGCAAGGAATATTCGGCATGCAAGATGAAGTAAAAGTACTGACCCCGACAGGGATGTTCGGCTACGGCTTTCCCCTCGAATGGTTCCGCAAGGGGCTTGATCTGGAGCCGGATGCCATCATCGTGGACTCCGGTTCAACCGACAGCGGCCCGCAGAAACTCGGCCTAGGTTCAATGACCTGTTCGCGGGACGCCTACACGAAAGACCTCAGCATGGTGCTGGAGGCTGGGTCAGAGCGGAAAATCCCTGTCATCATCTCCTCTGCAGGAGGCGACGGGACCGATGCCCATGTCGATGCCTTTATCGAAATGGCACGGGATATCAGCCGGCGTAACGGCTACCGGTTTCGCACGGCCGCCATCTACGGCACGATCGACAAGGGGCTTATTTCTCGTCGATTACAGGCATCCCGCATTCGTCCGCTTGGGCCAGTGCCAGAGTTGACGCAGGCTGAAGTGGATGCGGCGACGGAGATTGTAGGTCAGATGGGCGCCGAGCCGTTTCTGCAAGCTTGGGGCGAGTTCGGCGACCTGGACCTGATCATTGCCGGCCGCGCTTATGACCCGGCACCAACGGCCGCCTTCGGATTGCGGCGCGGCATGGACCCGGCGCTCGCCTGGCACATGGGCAAGATCATGGAATGCGGCGCCCTGTGCGCCGAGCCGGCCGGCCGCAACATCATGGGTACGCTGCGCCGCGATCACTTCGAGCTTGAGCCGCTCAATCCGGCCGAGCGCTGCACGACGTATTCCGTAGCCGCTCACACATTATACGAGAAGTCGCATCCGTATTTTCTGCACGGGCCCGGCGGCATGCTGGATCTTTCGGAATGCGATTACGAACAGATGGACGAACGCCGGGTCCGTGTCTCGGGTAGCCGCTTCACGCCGGAAGAGCGCTACACGGTGAAGCTGGAAGGTGCCAAGCGCGTTGGCTACCGGTCCATCTCGATCCAGGGAGCGCGCGATCCGGCCTACATCGCCGTCATCGATGAAGTGACGAAGCAGATCGAGACCCGCATCCGCACCGTCTACTTCCCCGAGGTTCCCGCTGGCGAGTACGAGGTCATCTTCCACATCTATGGGAAGAACGGCGTGATGGGCGAACTGGAGCCGGTCCGCAACAACGTGCCAATGGAAATGTGCGTCATCACGGAAGTGGCGGCCACAACCCAGGAACTGGCCACAGCGATCTGCAACCGTGCCCGGACGGAACTGCTACACACGCCCTACACCGGGCGGATTGCGACCGCTGGCAACATGGGCTCACCGTTCACCCCGCTAGAAATCCCGCTCGGTGAAGTTTGCAAATTCAACGTCTACCATCTGATGGAGGTCGACTCACCGACTGAGCCATTCCCCATCAAGTATCTGGAGATATAGAGAGTGCAAACTCAACGTCCCCTTCGGCAAATCGCAAAAGTAGTGCGCAGCAAGAACGCCGGTCCGTTTGAAATCACCTTCGATGTCATCTTCTCGTCCGCCGATGATTACCGGCAGGTGCGGGACAGCGGTGCTGTCACCAAGGCGCTGATCTCCGACCTTTACAGCGTGCCGGAAGAGCGCATCAGCGTCTTCGGGTTCTTCGACCGCATCAACGCCATCAAAATAACCATGCCCCGTCCGCGGCCGCAGGGAAGTGTGGGTGAGACAGACATGCACGCCTGCCAGCAGCATGTACCTTTGGCGGAGATCATGGTCCCCTGGGGCGTCCAGACTAGCCCAGCCGACCGGGAAAACTGACATATGAGACCTGATGCTGCTACAACAGCCGGCACTTACTTGGCTGTCGGCTCAGGGAACGTCTTGACGAGCCGAGAGTGGAGAAAGTCTGCAATATCGAGGTTATTCTTCTCTATCATCATCATGTGAGCGTTTCCGTGTATGCCATGCTCACCCAGCCGGGCGAACTCCACGGGGACACCGGCGCTCGTTAGATAATCAACCGTGCAGTGATCGTAGGGGGCATGGTAGGAAGCCTCCGACGTCACGAGCAGGACCGGAACGGCAGCCAAGTGAGGTAGGGTGCGCGGTGTGCCCTTCGAGCGCCAACATGCGATCAGGTCAGGCGCATCGGGCGTACTCTCCTGCTCAAATTCGAGGCGTTCGCCTGCCGCAAGCGGCGGCTCGTAAACCAGGGGGAGATCGGTTAAACCTCACGGCCGTTCGCTTCCCGTCAGGTTGTCTTTGAAGGGTGGGCACGCAGGCTCGATCGCGACGATGCCCTTCACCAGTGCAGGCCGTGCGTCGGCGAGCAGCCAACCGAACAGGCCGGCTTGTGAATGCACGACCAGGATCGCCGGGCCGATCCGGTCAAGTAAGGCCGTGCCTGCGAGTTGCATCAGCTTCTCGCTTTCCACGTTGTCGATGGAAGCCATCTGGCTGGCGTAGAACTGATCGAAGACGGGATCGCCGACATGGCCCTTATTTGGACCGCCCGGCCATTGCGTATGGAGCTTGGCCTGAGGCCAGTCGTTCCACTGTTCGGGTGCGGCAAAATAATGTTCGATGAATGGTGCAGGGATGGATTTCAGGTTCTGGTCAAGACCGGGCTGCCACGCCGAGCGTCCGCGGGTCGGCTGATCCACCATCACGACCTTCCAGCCATGGTCCACAAACCACGCGGCCCATCCTTCCCTGCCATCTGGTGTGGTCAACCAGTTCATTGAGGTCTGGGCAAGACCATGGATCAACACCAATGGATACGGGTGCGTGACAGACTCAGGTGTTAGGACCTCCACGTACATCTGGTCGCGCATGACCTGTGCCGAGGCGGGACCAGTATAGGTGCCTCCAACATAGAACCTGATCAAGCTGCACAAGAGCCAACTCGCCTCCGACCGCACCAGCTGCCGCTCCGCCCTGGCTAATCAAGTCCGCCTGGTACTGCACACCGCCGCTTATTGGCTGATGCTGATGGTGCGCGATGCCATTCCCAAACCCCAGCCGCTCGCCACGGCCGAGTTTACCACCTTGCGCATGCGGCTGATCAAGATCGCCGGGCGCATCACCGAGACCGCGACACGAACCCGCATCGCCTTCGCCGCCGCTTGCCCCGAAGCCGAGTTGTTCAGCGGCGTCGCGCGCAGTCTGCAACCCGTCCACACTTGACCGCCGGGGCTGTCGCCCCAGCATGCACCCCATCCGATCAACCCGAACGCCTACAACCTCTGAGCTTCAATCACGCCGCCCAGCGTCTCGCCAGAACCGCGTCCAAA
Organism: Acetobacteraceae bacterium; assembly: GCA_965199005.1. Taxonomy (GTDB): domain Bacteria; phylum Pseudomonadota; class Alphaproteobacteria; order Acetobacterales; family Acetobacteraceae; genus LMUY01. Next base: position 798,213 of record CBDAQK010000001.1, read on the forward strand.
CATCAGAGCGGCGACCGATCTTGGATCCGCTGAATAGGATGGGATAGCTGACTTGCCTGATTGTCCCGCCGTCGGCAGAACCCGACCTATGGAACAGAGGTTTGATGAGGAGGCGGCGTCTGGTGGCATGGACAGCCATGCAGGCATTGCCGTGCCAGCGTCAGTCCCAGCACCATCCTTCCCAGCCGGGCGCACCGTGGGGGCCCGCATGGCCCATCCAACCCCGGCCACGCGGGCCCTCTACGCGGGGGATTGGGCGCGCTTCGTGGCACGGTGCCGCGGTGTCGGCTATGCGTCGCTCCCGGCCAGCTCTGCGACGGTTGCCGCCTACTTGCTCGCCATCGCACCAGACCTCAGCCGCGGGGCACTCGGCCGCCGCCGCGCCGCCATGCACCGGCAGGCAAACTTGCCAGTCCCGCAGCTCGATCCCGAGGCCCAAAAGGCATTGCGTGCGATTGCTCGGCCCAAAGCCCCAACTCGGTCAGGGCCGCCCCTCACCCAGGCCGGTTTGCGGCGGATGGCAAGCCAATGCCCCAGCGACTTGCCGAGTCTGCGAGACCGCGAGCTGCTGCTTATGGTTGCGGCCTTGACGCGGGCCACGCGGCCACAAGCCCGGCAGCAGCCGCTGGATGCGGGCGAGCCGGTTGCAGAGGCGGTGCCACGACTTTTCTTGTTGGCTCTCGATGCGGAGCATGTCCGTTGCACAGCGAGTGGAATCGCACTCCATGTGCGCGCCCGTATCGACGAACAGAACCCCAGCCGGACGGTCACGCTCACCCGCAGCGTGGCGGCGGATACTTGTCCCGCCCGGGCGCTGGAAAACTGGCTGCGCGCCTCCGAGACAGAGTTTGGCCCCGTGTTTCGTACGGTCGATCGCTGGAGCAACGTCGAACACGGGCGGCTAGGCCCGGACGCCCGGCACCGTATCATCGCCCGGCGGGTGGCGTCATTGCCGCGCCGGCATACAGGCGACAAGAGAGACGGTTGAGCCCGCGGCTCGGCCGCAAAAGCAACCCGGGCCATCGCCGATTACCCGCCGCTAAGCTTGCCTCAGCCATCTCAATGACGCGTCTCATCGGGCACACTTCGCGGCCAATCTAACGTAGGTCAAGCAGCGCTGCGCACGCAACGGTGATGTCGCCCGGGCTCGGCCGGGTGAGCCGCTCCGCTTTAATCGCGGCGGTGTTGGGCTGCGCTTGCGCCAGTTGCTTCGTCAGCAGCGGCTGGTATTCCCGGCGGACCGGCATGGTTCTGCCAGCCGCGTGCGGAGGGAACGGTCGCGTGTCCTAGAGAATGAGTGCTATACGCCCGGCTTCCACTCGGTTTGTTGCGAGAGGTGTCACTTGACGCTCATTAGTTAAGTCCTTTACTAAACTGGCAGTTGCGGTAGATTACGTCGCCGTTTTCGGATGCGCGTGGTGATCGCGGCCGCGCTGCCCGTCGCGCACTGGTTTTACCGCAGATGAGGGGCCCGCCAATGGCAGAACGTTCTTTCGCCCGTGAAGTGCAAGACCTGAGGCTCGGGGAGGGGGAAGTCTTTCGCGGCGAGGGCATCCTGGCCATAACCAAGGCCCTGCTGCAGTCGGGCGTCGCCTATGTTGGCGGATACCAGGGCTCGCCGATCTCACATCTCATGGACGTCTTGGCTGATTCCAAGGACGTCTTGGACGAACTCGGCGTGCATTTCGAATCCTCGGCTTCGGAGGCCGCGGCCGCGGCGTCCCTCTCGGCATCCGTCATGTACCCGTTGCGAGGCGCGGTGACGTGGAAGTCCACCGCCGGCACCAACGTCGCGTCCGATGCGCTCACGAACCTGGCTTCCGGCGGCGTCAATGGCGGGGCGCTCATCATCCTCGGCGAGGATTACGGCGAGGGCTCCTCGATCCCGCAGGAGCGCAGCCACGCTTTTGCCATGAAGTCGCAAATGTGGCTGCTGGATCCTCGGCCCAACCTGCCCTCCATCGTGGAAGCCGTCGAGAACGGCTTCGAGTTGTCCGAGGCCTCGAACACCCCCGTCATGCTGCAAGTGCGCATCCGCACCTGCCACGTCCATGGCCAGTTCACCGCCAAGGACAACCGCCCACCAGCCTTCACGCTGAAGGAGGCGCTGGAGAACCCGCGGCGCGATGTAGACCGGATCGTCTTGCCACCCGCCTCCATGCTGCAGGACCGGCAGAAGTTGGAGCAGCGGTGGCCCGCCGCCGTGCGCTTCATCGCGGAACGCAAGCTGAACGAGCATTTCGGGCCGGAGAACGGCGAGGTCGGGATCATCCTGCAGGGCGGAATGTACAACTCGGTCATCCGGGGCTTGCAGTATCTCGGGTTGGCCGACGCCTATGGCGAGTCGAAGGTTCCGCTCTACGTGCTGAACGTCACCTACCCGCTGATCGACGACGAGGTGGCAGCGTTTTGTGTCGGCAAACGGGCCGTCCTGATGATCGAGGAGGGGCATCCGGAATATATCGAACAAGCGCTCGGCACCGTGCTGCGCCGGCGCGACATCAACATCCACCTGCACGGCAAGGACATGCTGCCGCTGGGCGGCGACTACACGGCGAGCGTCGTCGGGAAGGGGATTGTCGCGTTCCTCGAGCGCCATAGCCCCATGCTGCTGGGCAACCGCCCCCCGCTTCCGAATGCCGATGACACCCTGGCAACGACCCAGGTGAAGGCGCTCGGCGCCGTCGTGCCGCCGCGCCCGGCGGGGTTTTGCACCGGCTGCCCCGAGCGGCCGATCTTCGCCGCTATGAAGTTGGTGGAAAAGGAACTCGGCCCACACCAGATTTCGTCCGACATCGGGTGTCACCTGTTCTCAATCCTGCCCCCGTTCAATTTGGGCGGCACCACAATGGGGTATGGGCTGGGGCCCGCGTCTGCCTCCGCCTTCAACGTCGAAGCCGGCAAGCGCCCGATCTCCGTCATGGGGGATGGGGGCTTCTGGCATAACGGTCTGTCCTCCGGCATCGGCAATGCCGTCTTCAACAAGCAGGACCAGGTCATCATGGTCGTCGACAATTTCTATTCGTCGGCCACCGGCGGGCAGGACATCCTATCCTCGCGCGCGATCAACCCACGACGGTCGACCAACAACTCCATCGTCAAGGCGGTCCGCGGCATCGGCGCAAAATGGGTGCGCCAGATCGACCGCACCTACGACGTGGCCAAGCTGCGCGATACCCTCAAGGAGGCGCTCACCTCTGGCGAGAAGGGCCCCAAGATTATCGTTGCATCCTCGGAATGCATGCTGAACAAGCAGCGGCGTGAGCGGCCGATCTTCAACAAGAAGGTCAGGGACGGGGAACGGATGGTCAAACAGCGTTTCGGCGTGGACGAAGACGTTTGCACCGGGGACCACGCCTGCATGCGCCTATCCGGCTGCCCCTCTCTGTCCGTCAAGCATACACTGGATCCATTGCGGGACGACCCGGTCGCGGCGATCGACAATAGCTGCGTGGGCTGCGGGAATTGCGGCGAGGTCGCGGAGGCCGCGGTTCTATGCCCCTCCTTCTACCGCGCGGACGTCATTTACAACCCGACCCGCCTGGACCGCTGGCTGGCGCGCGCCCGCGCGGCGGTGATCGGCGCCCTGCAGCGCCGGCGCGAAGCCCGCCGGGTGGCTTTCGCATGAGCGGCACGGCCGTTCTAGAGCCAGTGGTTGCCGCCGCCTTCGAGAAGCCGATCTCCGTCGCAGTTCTCGCCATGGGCGGGCAGGGCGGTGGCGTGCTGACCGACTGGATCGTTGCCACGGCTGAGCACGCCGGGTGGACCGCGCAATCGACCTCGGTCCCCGGCGTCGCACAGCGAACGGGTGCCACGATCTACTATGTCGAGATGCTGCCTGCCCGGGCCGGTCAGGTGCCAGTCCTATCCCTCATGCCGACCCCGGGCGATGTCGACATCGTGCTGGCGGCGGAGTTCATGGAGGCGGGCCGCTCCATGCTCCGCGGCTTCGTCACGCCTGACCGGACGACGCTCATCGCGTCGACGCACCGCACGTTGGCGGTCAGCGAGAAAGAACGCCCAGGCGACGGCATCGCCAGCTCCGTCCCCGTCACGGATGCATCAGGCATCGCGGCGAAGCGCAGCGTCCTCTTCGACATGCAGGGCCTCGCGGAGCAACATGGCAGCGTGATTTCTGCCGCGATGTTTGGCGCATTAGCGGGTGCTGATGTTCTGCCCTTCGGACGCGAACACTTCGAGGCGGCGATCAAGGCTGGTGGAAAGGGTGTCGAACCGAGCTTGCGTGCCTTCGGAGCCGCACTCGACAGAACCCGTAACCCCGTCGCGCCGGAAAGTCCCCAGGCCGCCCTGGAGCCTGCCGGAGTTCCACACCATACGGGAACGCCCGCGCTCGACAATCTGCTCAACCGGCTAAGGACTGAGTTCCCCCTGGCCCTCCATCCGATCTTGTTCGCCGGGCTCAAGCGCCTGACGGACTACCAGGATGTCGCCTACGCGGACGAGTACCTGGACCGGATCGGTGCGCTTCTGCAATTGGACGAGACGTATGGTGGCCGGGACAAGGGCTATGTCTTGACGACGACGGGTGCCAAGTACATCGCGGTCGCGCTTTCATACGACGACGTCATTCGGGTCGCAGACCTCAAGACCCGGGCCGCGCGTTTCGCCCGTATCGACCGGGAAGTTGGCAAGCGTGCGGATCAGGTGCTCTACATGACCGAGTTCATGCATCCGCGCATGGAAGAAGTGGTGGGAACGCTGCCTGCCCGGCTGGGGAAGTGGCTGGAACGCCATCCAGCACTGTTCCGCCGCCTCGACCGCATCGTCAACCGAGGCCGCCGGGTGCGAACCGGGACTGTGCTCTGGTTCTCCTCGCTCTATTTAGTCTCTGCCCTGAAGCCGATGCGTCGCAAACTTCTCCGCCATGAGCGGGAGATGGCTCATGTCGAGGCGTGGTTGTCGCTGGCCCGCCGTATTGCCGAGGCCGACTATGATTTGGGCGTCGAGGTGCTCGCGTCCCGGCGGCTCGTCAAGGGCTATTCGGACACCCATGCCCGCGGAACCTCGAAGTTCGACCGCGTCCTCGCCGAGGCACCGTCTCTCGTGGGCAAGCCGGACAGTGCGTCATGGTTGCGCCGCCTGCGGGAAGCAGCGCTGGCCGATGAGGATGGAACGACGCTCGATGGCGCTATCAAGACAGTGCGGTCAGCCTTCCAGCCATTACCCCATGCATGATGCACACGCCGTTCAGTCGACACGGTCTGATGGCCGATCCTCGGTCCGTTCCGTATCAGACACCGCCTTCTCACCCATCTCGCTCGTGACGACACGCTTCAGCTGTCCAAGCATGACAGTCAGTTGCCTTACATCGCTATCCGGATAGTTTCTCAGCAAGGTCCTCAGCCACTCTGCGTGCTTTTGCGCCATTCGCCGGAACTTGCATCGCCCGTTGACCGTCAAGCAGATGATCTGAACCCGCTTATCAAGGATCGACGTTCGCCTGGTTATCAAGTCGTCCTTGATGAGGCGCGCAATGATCGGTGTAAGATTTGCCTGGGATACCATGAGCCTCTTCGAGAGGCTTCCAAGGATGACGCCCCCCGGCTGCCGGTCGAGTTGCGCGAGGATTTCGAAGCGCGCCAGCGTTATGTCAAATTCATCTCGGAACCGGCGCCGGAGTTCTGCGCCGATCAGTGTAGTACATGCGAGAAGGCGCAGCCAAAGCCGGGTTTGGTTGCGGTGTTCGTCCGTTCCCTCCATCCGGTCGTCATCGTCGGTAAAGGCGGCTTTCGTAGTCAGTTTCAAACGGCCCCTCCACCCGGTGCAGCCACTCGATAGCAAATTGGGGATGGTTAGGGTATGCCCAATATACGACCGGTGTAGGGTGGAAAAGCGAAGCGCCTTCCGCTGTCTTTCTTTCCGCACCGAAGCTGGCGGATGACGCTCCGCTTATCCGCCCAACTAGGATCGATTGGATTCTGTCTCGACCTGGTCAGCGATCCACTTTACGACGACATGCCGGGCAATCACGGTATTTGTCAGCCGATAATGCTAGAAGGCGGGCTAGTACAAACAGGGGGGCATCAACCTCGAGGATATGTGCACGGCGGCCTGAGCCACCAAGCGTGCCGCCGTTGAAGGCGGTCACGGTGCTGACCCGGCGTCAGCACCGAACCTTCGTGAACTTCTGGAAACGGCCTAATTGTTCCGACCTTTGCGTACCGGGGAAGATGGACAGCCAATCCGTGAACGCGACCTCGCCAACATACATGTCGCCACGAGAATCAAGTGCGATGCTGTGTGGGGAAACGAATTGGCCCGGTGCCAAACCCGGCCCCTTACCCTGGTCTATCCGTGCCACGAGCCTGCTGCTGCGGTCGAAGACGCTGATTCGGGGGCCAAGGTTGGGTGTCGTTCGGTTGACGGGTTGATAGGGGCCGAGTTCACCGACGATGCAATGGGGGCAGGGGCCGGGTGTCAGCGCCATTCCACTTGGGCGGTGCATGTTGTTGATCTGCGTCTCGTATTTCCCGTTGCCGTCGAACACCTGCACACGGTGGTTCTCGCGGTCTGCCACGTAGACCCAGCCATCGGCGTCGCAACAAATATTGTGGGGAAGATTGAACTCACCCGGACCAGTGCCGGGCTTTCCCCAGTTAAAGAGATGCTTCCCATCGGGTGCAAATTTGTGCACGCAGGCGTTGCCGTAGCCGTCCGAAACGTAGATGTCGCCTGATGGCGACAAAGCTGTGTGGGTGCAGCGGCAGAACGGCTCGTTGCTCATGAAAATCGAAGGCTTCGCCGGCTCCCCAATCTGACGCTGCAACTTACCATCCAGACTGAACTTGCGGACCGTGTGATCGCCATTATCGGTCAGGTAGATGAACCCGTCCAAGCCGATATGGGCACCATGGGCATTCGTGAAGACGCCGTGCCCCCAGGATGTCAGGAAGGCCCCCGTTTGGTCGAGGACAACGATGGGGTGGTCACCCCGATTGAACAAGTACACCCGGTCCTGGCTGTCAACCGCGACTCCCGCGACATCGCCGAGCGTCACATCGGGAGGGAGCTGCCCCCACCCGGGTTGAACCTCGAAAAGGGTGTTGAGGTCTGTGGTGTCTGCCATATGCTGTCCTCGACCGGCGGTCCCCTCCAAGGCCACGCAAAAGCTCGCTTGGCCTGCATTTGGAGGTGCGATGTACCTGATCCCATAAATCCGACGCCCCGCTGGGGCTAGGCGCGCGGGCGTAACATTGCAAGAAAAGGATCCGATCATGAAGCGGCGGTGTCTTCTCGGGTTGGCTGGCGGCACGGCCGCCGCTGAGCCAGGCGCATGCGCAAGGCCCCTGCGGCACAGGGGGTTGGGACGTTTGGATCAACCCTGGGCCGGGGCTCGGCCAATTCAACCCGGTAGCGCTAGATCCCGCGCCACACAGCGTCGCGATGGGCGCATTCTTGACACCTCCGCAATTGCCGTGCTCGGTTCTTTAATAAAGAGGGTTATTCCGTCAAAAAGGAATCCACCGATGCTCTCGCGTAGATTGTTGGTGGCATCGATCTGTGCCGCTGGCCCCGCGATCACCGCCTTGGCAGCCGAGGCCCAGTCCCGCGGAGGGGTCATCAACGTGGCGACCGTCGGGTAGCCGCCGACGCTCGATCCGATGATCTCCACGGCAGATTTGGTGGGCATCATCACGCAGCACGTCTTCGAAACATTGTTCACCTTCGACGCGTACTGGCAGGTGATTCCCCTGCTGGCCGACTCAGTGCCCACGCCCACTCAGAACGGCACGGTCTACGACATCGCCTTGCGAGACGGCGTTCATTTCCACGACGGCAGCGCCATGACGTCGCGGGACGTAGTGGCCTCGCTAAAGCGCTGGATGGACGTGGCGAGCCGCGGGCGCAGCGCGGCCGCCAATATCGCTGCGGTGGAGGCGACGGGGCCACTGACGGTACGGCTGACGCTCAAGGCGCCGTACGCCCCCCTGCTCTCCTTGCTGGCGTTCAACAACTCCGCCGCGGTCGTTTTGCCTGCAGGCAAGCAGGAGAATCCGATGAAGGAGGTCGTGGGCACCGGTCCCTATCAATTCAAGGAGCGCCGTCCCGACCAGTACATCCAGCTCGTCCGCTTCGATGGCTACGTCTCGCGCTCAGGCGAGCCCGATGGCTATGGCGGTGCCCGGAGGGCGTTGCTGGACGAAATCCGCTTCGTTCCGGTGCCGGATTCCAGCACCCGCGTCGAGGCCGCCTTGGCGGGCCAGTACGATTTCACGGGCAACCTGCCGGTCGAGGCGCTGGCGAGGCTAACGGGCAAGCCTGGCGTCGTCCCCGTGCTGCTGAAGCCATTCGGTTGGCCCTCGCTGAACTTCAACACGCGCCAGGGCCTGTCGGCCAGCCAGCCGTTCCGCCAGGCCGTGCGCGTTGCGCTGAGTATGGAGGACATGCTGGCCGCGGCGTTTGGCAGCACGGATTTCTACACCGCGGAAGGTGCGCTCTATCCGGCTGGCTATGTGTGGAACACGCAAGCGGGCGTAGGTGGCGCCTATAATCTGGCCGACCCGGACAAAGCCGGGGCGCTGCTGAAGGCCGCCAAGTATGACGGTACGCCATTCCGTATCCTCACCAGCCGGCAATACGAGTTTCACTACAAGATCGCCCAGGTGGCCGCCGAGTACCTCAAGGCGGCCGGAATCAAGGTAGACATGCAGGTGGTCGATTGGGCGACGCTGACGCAGCGCCGCACCAATCCCGCAGTATGGGACATGTATGTCAGCGACAGCCCGTTTTTGCCGGAGCCGGCGCTGATCGGCCAGCTCGACAGCAGTGGACCCGGGGGATGGAACAGCCCGGCGCGCGCCCGCGTCCTGGCCGCGTTCAATGCGGAGCAGGACCCGAAGCAACGCGTCGCCCTTTGGGCGGACGTACAGTCCGTCATCCTGGATGAGGCGCCCTTCATCAAGGTGGGCGACTACAACGCGCTGGCCGCGCAGTCGCCGCGGCTACGCGGCGTATCGCCCGCCCCGTGGCCGTGTTTCTGGAATGCCAGCCTGGCCTGACATCCATGCCCCGCTACATCCTGCAGCGTTGCGCCGGCATGGCTGTGGTGCTGTTTCTGGTGGTGACGATCGCCTTCGTCATCACCCGCATCGCCCCGGGCGACCCAGCGGCCGTGATGCTGGGGCCGAGTGCCACCGCATCGGACATCGCCGCCCTCCATGCCAAGCTCGGCCTGGACCAGCCCTTGCTGGGCCAATACCTGACCTTTCTGAACGCGGTCGCGCATGGCGATCTCGGGCAATCGATCTTCCTCAACCGGCCGGTCACGCAGGCACTCGCGGAACGTGCCGAGCCCACCTTCTTCCTGACGCTGATGTCCCTGGCGATCGCCGTCGCCATTGCCCTGCCGGTCGGGATTTATGCCGCGTATCGCCGTGGGTCAGTGTTCGATCAGGTGGCGGTGTCGCTCGCCATGCTGGCGGCGAGCGTGCCGGGCTTCTGGCTCGGCCTGCTGCTGATCCAGACTGCCGCGGTCCGCCTGGGCTGGTTTCCCGCCAGCGGTTATGGCGGCCCCGGCGACCCGTTCCTGTCGCGCATGGACCATTTGGTGCTGCCGGCCGTGGCACTGGGTATCGTTTCCTCCTCGCTCGTCCTGCGCTTCACCCGCGCCAGCATGCTGGATGTGCTGGACGACGACTACGTCCGCACGGCCCGGTCCAAGGGCCTGGGCGAGTTCCGTGTGGTCATGCGGCACGCCTTTCGTAATGCGTTGATCCCGATCCTGACGGTGCTGGGCTTGACGGCCGCCGTGCTGGTCAGCGGCGCAATCGTGACCGAAACGGTGTTCGGGCTGCCGGGCCTGGGGAACCTCGTCGTGTCCTCCGTGCTACGGCGGGACTACCCGGTGATCCAGGGTGCGCTGCTGGTGATCGCGGCGATCTACGTGCTGTTCAACTTCGTGGTCGACCTGCTGTACCTGCTCGTCGATCCCCGCGTGCGCTATTGATGTCACGTATGTTGCTGCGACGCCCGGCAGTGGCGATCGGGCTTGTGGTGCTGGCGGCGGTCGTCCTGCTCGCGCTCGCGGCGCCCTGGGTCGCGCCGTTTCCGCCCAACCGGCTGTCCGTGGTCAACCGGCTGCAGCCGCCCAGCGCGCTCCATTGGTTCGGCACGGACGAGTTCGGGCGGGACGGCTTCTCCCGCGAAGTATACGCAGGACGGCAATCCCTGTTGGTCGGTGCGGGCGTGGTCGTGGTCTCCGGGGTGTTCGGCGTCGCGATTGGACTGCTCGCCGGGTTCTTCCGCGCGCTGGACATGCCGCTGGCCCGGCTGATCGACGCCGCGATGGCGTTTCCGGACATCCTGCTGGCCATCGCCCTGGTGGCGGCGCTGGGACCCTCCGTCGTCACCGTGATCGTCGCGCTGAGCATCGTTTATACGCCGCGCCTGGCACGCATCGTGCGCGCCTCCACGCTCGTCATCCGGGAGCTTCCCTACGTGGAGGCTGCCCGGGCCCTGGGTGTATCCACGCTGCGCATCATGACGCGGCACGTCCTGCGTAACCTGCTTTCGCCCATTCTGGTTCAGGCGACGTTCATCTTCGCCTATGCCATGCTGGCGGAGGCTGGGCTGTCGTTCCTGGGCCTCGGCGTCAGCCCGGACGTGCCGACCTGGGGCACGATGATTGCGGCTGGGCGGGACTATATCGGGCAGGCGGACTGGATGACGCTGTTTCCGGGTCTTGCGATCGTGGTGACGGTGGTGTCGCTGCAAATGGTCGGCGACGGGCTGCGCGACGCGCTCGATCCACGCCTGAGGGAAAACCTATGAACACGTGGCTGGTCCGCAACGTCGTCCCGATTGGTTTTCCTGACCATCCAGGGGCCGCACCCGTCGACCTCCTGCTCCGGGATGGTGGCCTGGCCGCAGTTGGGCCGGGGTTGGAGCAGCCCGCGGGCGCCACGGTGATAGAAGGCGGCGGTGCGTTCATCTCCCCGGGATGGACGGATTTGCACGCGCATGTGTGGCATGGTGGCACAGATATTTCCCTGCGCCCGGCGCTCTGCGGCCTGGCACGGGGCGTAACCACGATCGTGGATGCCGGGTCGGCCGGCGAGGCGAATTTCCACGGTTTCCGCGAGTTCATCATCGAGCCTGCGCGGGAGCGTATCTTCGCCTTCCTGAACGTCGGGACCATCGGCCTGGTCGCGTGCAACCGGATCAGCGAGCTGGCCGACTACCGGTCCATCGACATCGACCGGATCATCGCGACGGTGGAGGCAAACCGCGACCGGATCGTCGGTATCAAGGTTCGGGCCAGCCATGTAATCCTGGGGTCGTGGGGAATCACGCCGGTGAAGCTGGCGAAGAAAGTCGGGCGTATCCTCAAGCTACCGCTGATGGTGCATGTCGGCGAACCGCCGCCGCTCTACGACGAGGTGCTGGAGGTTCTGGACACCGGCGACATCGTCACCCACTGCTTCAATGGCAAGGCCGGCAGCTCCATCATCGAGGACGAGGAATTGTTCACGCTGGTGGAAGGCTGCGCGGCGCGCGGCATCCATCTGGACGTGGGCCATGGCGGTGCGTCCTACTCGATGAAGGTGGCGACGGCGGCGATCAAGCGCGGGGTGATGCCCCACACGATCTCGACCGATCTGCACCTGCGCTCGATGGACAAATCGGTCTGGGACTTGGCGACCACCATGTCGAAGCTGCTGGCTGCCGGCATGCCGTTTGCCCGGGTGGTAACGGCGGTGACGACCGCCCCCGCCGCCATCCTGCGGCAGCCTACCGGGGGCCTGCTATTGCCCGGCGCAGAGGCCAATTTCACCATCTTCGATCGCGTGGCGCAGTTGTTGCCGGTGGTCGATTCCGATGGAGACACCGCCATCCTGCCGGAGGTGATCGAGCCGCGCTATGCAATCCTGGGCCAGCATGTCGTGCCCGCGAGCCGCTACATGCCGCGGGCCCGGCTGTGCCCGCATTGCGGCGCCCCACATGGTCTGCTGCCTGGTCCATGACGGCTCTGGCCAGCGTCCTTCCCCCGCTGGGCGCGATGCTGCCGGGTGAGCGGCTCCGCGTCACAGTAAACGGCTGAGCGAGTTTAATCTTGGTCGTCCGAACCCTGGAGAAATTCAGCGGTCAACAGGATGCTGGTCGTTAGCCGCAGGTGCTCGGCCAAGGCGGCCGCGGCCACGTCTGCGTCCCGTGCAAGCGCGGCCTTCATGATGGCCGCGTGCTCGCTCTCGACATCCCGCGGTTGTGGCTCGGCGGGAACGGATAAGCGCCGGTAGCGCTCGCTTTGCTGGTATAAGTGCTCCCGGATGCGAAGCAGCCAGCTATTGTCGGCGGCTGCCACAAGGGAGGCGTGGAAGGCGCCATGGGCGGTCACCCAGGCGTCGGAGAGCAGCGCCGGGTCACCTGCGGCATGATAGGGCGTTTGGGCAAGCTTGCGGAACGCGGCGGCGATCGCCGCCTCCCATCGCACGCCGCCGCGGACGATGGACGCACGCAGGCACCATTCCTCCACCTTGATGCGAGCCGCAGTGAGATGCTCAAGATCACGGGCCGAGACAGGCGCGACAGTGAAGCCGCGCTGTGGTTCCGACATGACGAGGCCGTCTGCAGCCAGCCGCGACAACGCTTCGCGCACTGCGCCAAGGCTCACGCCGCCCAAGGACAGGCAAAGCTCGCTTATGCGCAGCTTGGACCCCGGGATCATGCGACAGGCAAGAATGTCTGCACGAAGCCGCTCGTACACGTCCTGCGTCATACTGCGTGATCGAAGTACAGCGTCGGCAGCCATTCCAAACCTCCTTGGCCGACTTAACCGCGGTAGCCCAGCGCATCAAATACATTTTAGGTGTCGCGAAATATATTTTTGCTTGCCTGCTCGATGCCGTCGGTTGCATGTTGCGTGCAACGAGGGAGGAACAAGCATGCGTCTTGCGACGATTCAGGCTGCCTCGGGCAATGGCCTCGCCGTAGCGGCGCAGGATGGCCCGATCCGCTTTGCCCGAGCCGAAGCTGGTAGCGCGGCCAATCTCCTCGGGTCAACCCCATAGCGGATGACGCACTCGACTGGCACTCTACGCATGAGACCAAGGGAGGATATAAAATGCTGAAACTCGCAAAATCATGCTGCTTTCTCGCTCTTTGCTTGCTTGGCACCGTCTCGGCCCGATCGCAGACGCTACACCGTCTTGATGTCGACGTGTTCAATTCGGGAACGGTGTGGCCGATCTGGGTCGCGCAGGACAAGGGCTTCTTTGCGGCCAACGGCCTGGATGTCCACCTGATCCCAACGCCGGGCTCGCTGGCGCAGATGGAAGGCCTGATCGACGGCAAGTTCGACATCGCCATGACCGCGATCGACAACCTGATCGCCTATATGGAAGGCGAAGGCGAGGCCACGACCGCGGCTACTCCAAACATCGTTGCCGTGATGGGCAGCGACAACGGCTTCTTGTCCCTTGTTACATCACCCAGCGTTAAGACTTTCCCGGCGCTGCGCGGCGCCACGCTGTCGGTGGATGCATTCACGACAGGATACGCCTTTGTGCTGGAGGAGATGCTGAAGGTCCGCGGATTGGCAAGCGGCGACTACACGCTGGTCAAGGCGGGCGGGTTTCAGCAGCGCTTCGACGGTTTGATGGCCGGGTCGCAGGCCGGCACCCTGTCCGTCCCACCTTTCACCTTTTTGGCGGCAGCAAAGGGTTTCAACGACCTCGGCACAGCCATTTCCGTCCTCGGCCACTATCAGGGCGTCGTTGCGGCGGTACGCAAGGACTGGGCGCCCAACCATCGTGACGACTTGGTTGGCTACATCCGCGCCTATATCGCGGCAGTCACCTGGCTTTACGACCCGGCGAACAAGGCGGAGGCGCTGACTATCTTTGAGACGCATTTGCCTGGTGCCACCGCCGAGATCGCCGGGAAATCCTATGACGTGTTCCTGGATCCGGAGACGGGCTTCGACCGCCATGCTGCGATCGACGTCGCGGGGGTGAAATCCGTCATCGACATCCGGCAGGAATACGCCCTACCGCATAAGGCCCTGGCCGATCCAGCACGGTATTACGATCTCAGCTACTATGACTTAGCTACGAAGCACTGAACCAAACGAGAGGTTACATCGATGACCCAGATCCAAAGGATGGCGCCGCGGCCTCGCCGGCCCGGCGAGCTTGGCGTCCACTCCGTCGACCACTTCAACTTCGTCGTGCCAGACCTCAAGCAGGCGCAGAAATTCTACACCGATTTCGGCCTGGACCTTCGTGAAGAAGGCAACGGGCTGGGGATTTACACCGCAGGCCACGACCATCGCTGGGGGCGGATCAGCGAGGGCCACGCGAAGAAACTGACCTATGTCTCGTTCGGCGCCTACCCGGAGGATCTGCAAGGACTGACAGCGCGGCTGAAGCAGAACGGTGTGCCCCAACTCGACTCGCCCGCGGGATTCGATTCAAACGGCGTTTGGTTCCGCGACCCGGATGGCACGCTGATCGAGATGCGGGTGGCGGAGAAGTCGTCCCCCAACGAGAAGGCGGTGCAGAACAACCCGTCCTCTCCGCCGGGCGTGCAAGGCTCCCACGCCCGGTCCAAGGCGCCCGTGGTGCGGCCGCGCCGCCTTGCTCACATCCTGCTGTTCAGCCGCGACGTCGGCCGCTCCATCCAATTCTATCAGCGGGTGCTTGGGCTGCGGTTGTCCGACCGCTCCGGCGAAGGCGTGGCATTCATGCACGGTATCCATGGCAGCGACCACCACATGATCGCGCTCGCGAAGTCGGATGGCCCGGGGCTGCACCATTTGAGCTGGGATGTCGGCTCGATCCACGAGGTGGGGCTGGGCGCGATGCAAATGGCTGACCGTGGCTTTACCGCCGGGTGGGGCATGGGGCGGCACGTGCTTGGCTCCAACTACTTCCACTACGTACGCGATCCCTGGGGCAGCTATAGCGAGTATTCGTCCGATATCGACTACATCCCCGTCGATATGGACTGGGACGCGGGGGACCACCCCGGCGATGATGCGTTTTACGTCTGGGGACCCACGCCGCCGGCCGATTTCGTGCACAACTACGAAACAGGCACCTAGCTCATGCACGCCGCGCTCGATAGCTGGCGCGACGAGCTGGAGATCCGCTGGCTCATCGAAAAATGGGTCGTCTGGCGGGATGGCGCGCATTGGGATCGATTCCAGACGGTGTGGCATCCGGACGGGCGGATGATCGCGACCTGGTTCGACGGCCCGGCGACCGAGTTCATTGCGCGCAGCCGGGCCGGGTGGCTGGCCGGGGTCAACGTCAACCACCGCCTGGGCGGCACGGTTGTGGATATTGCCGGCACGCGAGCACTGGCCGAGACGAAGATGACCATCAGCCAGCGGCTGAAGCTGGATGACCAATGGGTCGACGTGGTGTGTACCGGCCGCTTCTACGACTTTCTGGACGCGCGATCTGGCGAGTGGCGGTTCACGCAGCGCCAGTGCATCTACGAGACGGACCGCATCATCCCCGTGACGCCCAGCCCCCCCATCTTGCTCGATGCGGACCGGCTGGCCCGGTTCCCGGAGGGCTACCGTCACCTTGCCTACATGCAGGAGCTCGCGGGCCTCCAGGTCAATCCCAGCCTTCCCGGCCGCACTGGCCCCGCGTTGGACCGTCTTTATGAGCGTGGCCGGGCCTGGCTCGCCGCCACGCCGAACGAATGAACGGCGCCGAAGCTATTTGCGGCGTGAACAGGGGGAAGCAATGGCAACGAGTGGGGAACGGACTCGAAATCTCGGATTGGCTTCGTTGGGTGCCGTGCTCGAGTATTTCGATTTCCAGGTCTACGTCTTCGTCGCCGCGGCCATCAGCGTCGCGTTCTTCCCGGCTGGTGCTTCTGTTTGGCTAAAGCAGCTTCAGGTATTCGGTATCTACGCGATCGGCTATCTGGTGCGCCCGATCGCCGGGATCATCATCGCACACTACGCCGACAAGATCGGCCGCAAGAAGCTGTTCGTGCTAACCGTGCTGCTCATGTCGGTGCCGACCTTCCTGATGGGCCTGCTGCCAACCTACGCGCTGGTCGGTTGGCTAGCGCCTGCGATCCTCCTGCTGCTGCGGATTTTGCAAGGCTGCGCTGTCGGTGGGGAGCTACCGGGTGCGTCGGTGTTCGTCAGCGAGCATGCACCGAGCCGGTGGCTGGGCCTATCGAGCGGCACGTTTCAAGGTGTTGTGAATTGCGGACTGCTGCTGGGCGCGGCAGCAGCAGCTTTGGCCAGCCTGGTGGCGGGTCTGGACCCGGCGCTCGCGTCGCTGTCCTGGCGGATGCCGTTCGTGCTTGGCGGCCTGTTTGGTCTCATGGCGGCGTATTTACGCCGGCACCTGGCAGAAAGCCCGATGTTCGAGAGTATCAAGCAGGAGCGTAGGCTCTCTAAGCAGACGCCGTTGGTCGTCGTGCTGACGCAATATCGCTTACAGTGTGTACTAGCCTTGGCGCTGGTGTTTGTGTTCTCCACGACGAGCGGCGTGTATTTTCAGTATTTGCCAACCTTCCTGGTAACGCAGCTGCATTTCGCGCCGGGCATCGTCTTTACGTCCAACATCGCCGGCGTGACCGCCTTCGTGCTTGGCATGCCGCTCTGGGGGCTGTTGCGGGATCGTTTTGGTTGGTCCCGCACCATCGCTGCAAGCGCTGTATTGAATGCGGCGATATGCGTGTGGTTCTTCCATTTTCTCCCCACGCTGGGTCCGGCCGACGAAAGGCTGCTCTATGCCTTTATCGTAGTTGGGCTGGGTGCCGGGTGCGTGCACGCCATGGTGCCGGGTCTCATCTCGTCGCTCTTTCCAACAGCGATCCGGCAAAGCGGATTTGCGCTGCCCTACAGCGTCGGAACGGCCGTCTTCACCGGCCTGACGCCGCTGTTCCTGGCCTGGCTGGCACACGATTACGGCCTGGCGGCGCCGATGTATCAGTATCTGGCGGCGTGCGTCGTGGCGCTGGCGATCGCCTATAGCGTCAACACCCTGCCGCACTTCCTGGGGACGGCTCAGGCCACCGTGATCGCCAGCGAGTCGTTCGGCGAAACCATCTGACGAGGGCATAGGAACGAACCGATGCTGAGAGCGTGGGGCTGCAATTGTCTGTCGCGGCGCGGTTTCATGGGTGGGGCCGCCGCACTTGCCGCCTCGGTCAACGCGGCAGCACAGGAGCGGCCGTTCCGGATCGACGTGCACCACCATTTGTATCCGCCGGAATGGATGGCGCGGGCCAGCAAATCCTACAACATGCTGCCCGTCATGAGCGGGTGGCGCGTCGAGCATTCGCTCGACCAGATGAACCAGGCCGCTATCCAGCGGTCGATGCTTTCCGTCGCGGCACCCGGCGTGTGGTTCGGCGACGCACAGGAAGCCCGGCTGCTTGCCCGGATATGCAACGAGTATGGCGCCGGCCTGGTGCGAGACTATCCGGGCCGATTTGGCTTCTTTGCGATGCTCCCGCTGCCGGATGTCGACGGAAGCTTGCGTGAGATCGAATACGCGATGGACACGCTCAAAGTGGATGGAATTGGGCTGTTCACCAACTATCCCGACAACATCTGGCTGGGAAATCCGAAGTTTGCCCCTGTTTATGAGGAGCTGAACCGCCGCAAGGCGGTCGCCTACACCCATCCCAACACGGCCGCTTGCTGCACCAACCTGACACCCGGCATCGCCGACACCGTGGTCGAGTATGGCGCGTCGACCACCCGGGCGATCGCGACGATGGTGTTCGGCGGTTTCGACACGGCCTATCCCGAAATCAAGGTCATCTTCAGTCATGCCGGCGGCATGATGCCGTTCCTGATCGAACGCTTCGAATTCCAGGCGACCAGTGGAAAATACCCCAAGGACCTGCCGAACGGCGTGCATCCTGCGCTCGAGCATTTCCTGTATGACACCGCCCAGTCGACCAACCGGGAAGCGCTCGGCACGCTTATGGAGGTGGTGCCGACCTCACAAATCCTCTTCGGCACGGACTATCCCTACCGCAGCTGCGTCGAACACGTCGTCAACCTGCAGAAGATGAACCTTCCCTTGGCCGACACGGCCGCCATCGAGCGGGGCAACGCCGTTCGGCTGATGCCGCATTTGGACTGACCGTCCGTTCCGCAGCTAAAGCCACCTGAGATACAGCCGCTCCCACACCATTGGGGCCTGGCCAGACGCCGTCAAACCCGTGCGATTGACACCGAACCCGACTCGTCAGCCAATTCCGCAGACGGATTGCCGAGGGGGGTTCCATGACCGATTTCGCGACGCCGACGTACCGGCCCATGATCGCTGGGTCGAAATACGTGGTCGCGGCCGGGCACTACCTGGCCAGCCATGCCGGGATGCGAATCCTGCAAGCCGGTGGCAACGCCATCGACGCCGGGGTCGCGGCGGGACTTTGCGTGAACGTGACGCAGCCGGACCTGACCAATCTGGGGGGCGTGGCGCCGATCATCCTGTATCTGGCCAAAACGCGGGAGGTGGTCTCCATCTCCGGCCTGGGCCGCTGGCCCCGCACGGCCACCCTGGAACACTTCCGGGACACGCTTGGGAAGATCCCGCTCGGCGTGCAGAACGCCATCACGCCCTCGGCATGCGACGCCTGGCTCACGGCGCTTGCGCGGTATGGGACGATGACCCTGTCCCAGGTGATGGCGCCAGCGCTGGAACTGGCGACGGATGGGTTCCCGATCAGCCGGCTGTGCGCCTACATGCTGGACAGCGTGCATGCCAACATCCGGCAGTGGCCCTCCTCGGCGGCCTACCTGCGCCCGGACGGCTCGCCGCTCCAACCCGGCGACATCCTGCGGCAGCCGGAGTTGGCCACGACGTTCCGGATGCTGTGCGACGCAGAGACCCGTGCCGCTGCTCAGGGGCGCAGCGCCGCGATCATGGCGGCGCGGGACGTGTTCTACAAAGGCGAGTTGGCGGAGCGGATGGCCCGCTTCTCCCAGGACCAGGGCGGCTTCCTGGACTATGACGATTTGGCCGGGTTCAGTGTGAAGGTGGAGCCGACGGCCGCCACTACCTATCGGGGCTATGAAGTGCACGCCTGCGGCCCCTGGTGCCAGGGCCCGGTCGTGCCGCAGACACTCAACATCCTGGAGAACTTCGACCTGGCGGCGTTGGGTCACAACTCGCCAGAGGCCCTGCACCTGATCATCGAGTCCCTGAAGGCCGCCTTCGCGGACCGCCACGCCTTCTATGGCGACCCGGATTTCATCAACGTGCCGATGGATGGATTGCTGCACAAGGAATATGGCCGCATCTGGGCCTCGCGGATCGATCGCAGCCGGGCCTGGGCAGACATGCCCGAGGCCGGCGATCCCTGGGCCTTCTCCACCATGGCCGGCCGGCCGCAGCGGCCAAAGGAGATGGCACTGGCGGGAGAGCCGGGCACCGACACCAGCCATCTCTGCGTGGTGGATGCGGAGGGCAACGGCTTTTCTGCAACACCCAGCGACGGGGTCCGGCTCACGCCCGTCGTGCCCGGCGTGGGAGTGGTACTATCGCCGCGGGGCTACCAAAGCTGGCTGGACCCGGCCCATCCATCCTCCCTGGCGCCGGGCAAGCGGCCGCGGCTGACGCCCAGCCCGGGCCTGGCGCTCAAGGACGGCAAGCTCGCCATGGTGTTCGGCACGCCTGGCCTGGACGTGCAGCCGCAGGCGATGGTGCAGTTCCTGGTCAACTCGATCGACTTCGGCCTGGACCCGCAGGCGGCGATCGAACAGCCGCGGGTGGCAACCTACAACTTCCCGGCCTCCTCCCATCCCCATGCCTATGAACCCGGCAGGCTCTGTGCCGAGAGCCGCATCCCAGCCGCCACGCTGGAGGCGCTCGAGACCTTGGGGCACAAGGTGACGCGGTGGCCGGACTTCATCGCGGCCGCCGGGGCGGTGGGCGCGATCCGGGTGGACGGTCCCTACGGGCCGCGCGTGGGCGGGGCGGATCCCCGCCGCACCACCTACGCAATGGGGTGGTAGCCCCCCTCGCAACCCCCGGCGCGAGACATTGTAGGATGGAATCCGTTTTGGGATTGCATCACGCCACCAGCGAGCAGGCTTGTCACGACGGGCAGGTGCAATCCCAAAGCGTATTGCACCCTACGAGTCGGCTCAAACGGCGGTTCGTATAAGACGTTTGGCATCCACCGGCAGCCGGGTGGCTCGCCCCGCGTTCTGACCAGCGAAGCGGCGCTGTCATCGGAAGCCCCATTACAGGGAAGAGGAAGTCAATCTATGGAGCACGAAGAAGTCGCCCCAGCTGAGGGCAGCATCGTTCGCACGGCTCTGCCCAGTAGCCGGATCGACGACCCGGCCAACCTGCCCTTTGTGACGGACCCCGGGGAGCGGCGGGGCGATATGTTGTTCCGCCGGTTTGGCCGGACGGAGGAAATGATCTCCGCCATCGGCATGGGTGGGTTCCACCTCGGTAAGGAGGCAGTGAGCGACACCGAGGCCGTGCGGCTCATCCATGAGGGCGTCGATCGTGGCATCAATTTCATGGATAATTGTTGGGACTATAACAAAGGCCGGTCGGAGCTCCGGATGGGGGTCGCGCTGGCCCAAGGCGGATATCGCGATCGCGTGTTCTTGATGACGAAGATGGACGGCCGAACCAAAAAGGAGGCTGCAGACCAAATCGACACATCGCTGAAGCGGCTGCGGACCGACCGAATCGACCTGATACAGCACCACGAGATTCTGCGTTACGACGATCCGGACCGGGTGTTTGCGGACGGGGGCGCGATGGAGGCATTTGTCGCGGCGAAGCAGGCCGGCAAACTGCGCTATATCGGTTTCACCGGGCATAAGGATCCGCGGATCCACCTGCAGATGCTGGCGGTGGCGGCCGAACGCGGCTTCCCATTCGACGCTGTGCAGATGCCGTTGAACGTCATGGACGCGCATTTCCGCAGCTTTGCCCATCTGGTCCTGCCCTTTCTGGTAGAGCAGGGCATTGCAGTTCTGGGGATGAAGACGTTCGCAGACAGTGTACTGCTGAAAAGTCAGGCGCCGATTCAGCCGCTGGAGTATCTCCACTACTCGCTCAACCTCCCGACTTCGGTCGTGATCACCGGCATCCAGAACCAGAGGGACCTTGACCAAGCGTTCGAGGCAACGCGGACGTTCAAGCCAATGGATAAGGCGGTGGTAGCCGAGTTGCTGTCGCGGAGCCGTCCCTACGCGCTGGAAGGCAAATACGAGCTGTTCAAGACGAGCTCCACCTTTGACGGGACGGCCAAGAATTCGACTTGGCTCGGCGAGGATGTGGAGTCGGTTCAGAAACTGGCGCCGGCGATGGAGTAGGCCGCACATCCATCGTCATGCCCTGGCGTTAAGACGCCAAATCTGCGAACGGGTCGTCATGCGGCACATCCATCTCCATCCCTTGGGCGGCGCAGCGGGCGACATGTTCGTGGCCTGCTTGCTCGACGCTTTCCCGGAGCATCGAGAGGCGGTGACCGAGGCTGCGCGGACGGCCGCACAGGTGGCGTGCCGGGTCATCGCGTATGATGACGGGGTCCTGACGGGATCGCGCTTCATGGTGGAACAAGGGCCAGGCGATGTGGCGGAGGGGCGTGGACATCACCACCACTCGCATGACGGACACCCCCGCCATCACGACCACCGGCATTGGCGCGCCATCCGCGAATCGCTGATGGGATCGGGGCTGAGCGCCGGCGTAAAGGATCATGCTATCGGCATCTTCGCCATCTTGGCCGAGGCTGAGGGGCGGGTGCATGGTGTGCCGCCGGAGGAAGTTGCGTTCCACGAGGTGGGCGCGGTGGACTCCATCGCGGATATCGTTGCCGCGGCGGCGATCATAGCCGCATTAGGGCCAGCGCGCTGGACGATCGCCGAACTTCCGGTCGGCGGTGGCACCGTGCACACGGCGCATGGCATCATGCCGGTTCCGGCCCCTGCGACAGCGCTTCTCCTGGAAGGTTTCATCCTGCACGATGACGGGATTGCCGGCGAGCGGGTGACGCCGACTGGCGCGGCCATCCTTCGTTACTTGCACTGCCAAATGAAAGGGGCGGCGCAGGGCGTATTGCGCCGCACAGGCTATGGCTTCGGCACTCGGCGGCTGCCGGGTATCAGCAACTGCCTCCGCGCCTTGGTGTTCGAAATGGAGGGCGCCGCGGCAGGGGCCGGGCACCGGGAATTGGCAGTCATCAGTTTCGAAGTGGACGACCAATCGGGGGAGGATCTGGCGCTGGGACTGGAGCGTGTTCGGGCGGCGCCAGGGGTGCACGATGTAATTCAGATGCCTGCCATCGGCAAAAAAGCCCGGCTTGCGGTGCATGTGCAGGTCCTTGCCCAGCCCGACCTGCTGGACGATGTCGTACGCCTGTGTTTTCAGGAGACCACGACGATCGGTCTGCGAACCCATCTGGTGCAGGGCAGAACGTTGACCCGCCGGTTTGCCACCACGGAGGTCGAGGGCCACGCCGTGACCACCAAGCTGGTGGAACGGCCGGATGGCGTCCTGACCGGGAAGGCTGAGTCGGATCATCTGCGCGACGTCGCCAGCCATGCTGCCCGACAGTTGATCCGGCGGCAGGCCGAGACGGATGCGACCAAGCACAAGAAAGCGCCAGGCAATGACCCCCTCTGACCGGCTTCGTGCCGTGCTTACGGCGAGCGAGCGCATCGCGGTGGCCGTGAGCGGCGGCATCGATAGCCTCACCTTGGCAACGGCATCCCATCGATGGCTGCCCGGCGCGGTGACGATGCACCATGCCGTCTCCCCGGCGGTCCCGGCAGAGGCGACGGAGCGGACTCGCGCGCTGGCGATGGCGGAGGGTTGGCAATTGGACGTATTCGATGCC
This sequence comes from Acetobacteraceae bacterium, assembly GCA_965199005.1. Taxonomy (GTDB): domain Bacteria; phylum Pseudomonadota; class Alphaproteobacteria; order Acetobacterales; family Acetobacteraceae; genus LMUY01. Next base: position 821,031 of record CBDAQK010000001.1, read on the forward strand.
GGCGAGTTCGCCGATCCGGCATACCGCGCCAACCCGGTCAATCGCTGTTTCTTCTGCAAGACCAATCTCTACGGGGCGGTGGCGCGCCGCACCGTGCACCAGATTGTGTCCGGCACCAATCTGGACGATCTCGGCGACTTCCGGCCTGGCCTGCAGGCGGCGCGCGATCACGCCGTGCGCCATCCGTTCGTTGAGGCAGAGATCGACAAGCGCACCGTACGGGCGCTCGCCCTGGCGTTGGGGCTTGGGGCTTTGTCGGAACTACCGTCGGCCCCGTGCCTGTCGAGCCGGGTCGAGACGGGAATTCGCATCGAGGGTGAGATTTTGGCGATGGTGCACGAAGCCGAGAAATTGGTCGTCGCGCGGTTGTCGCCACGCACCGTGCGCTGCCGGGTGCGGGCCCATGCCGTGGTCATCGAGTTGGATGACGGGGCGTTGGCTCGGAGCCAGCCGGCGCAATCTGCGCTGCGCGCGGAATTGCAGGCACTGGCAACACGTGCCGGGTTGCAGAAGCGGGTCGATTTCGCACCTTACCGGACCGGCAGTGCGTTCCTGCGGCGTTCAGCGTGACCGAGACCGAATTCGTCCTGGACGAGGCGCGGAGTGCGCGTCTCGGGTTTGGCGAGGCAATGTTCTGCGCCGGTAAGTCGCCCGCGCAGATCGCGGCCATATTGGACAGCCTGCAGTCTGCGATGCTGCTGACCCGGCTGGATCCTGTGCGGTTTGCAGCTTTGCCGCCGGCCCATCAGGCGGCACTGGATTACGACCCGGTGTCACAGACTGCGTTCTCTGGGGCACCGCGGCCCAGCACCGGCGTGGCGGAGATTGCCGTTGTCACGGCGGGCACATCCGACGTGCCGGTCGCGCGGGAGGCGGTGCGCACCTTGGCGTTCCAGGGACGTCAGGCCGAATTGATAGCCGACGTCGGTGTGGCCGGCCTATGGCGGCTGCTGCGCCGGGTCGAGCATTTGCGGGCGATGCGCGTGGTCATCGTCGCTGCGGGCATGGATGCGGCGCTTCCAAGCGTCATCGGCGGACTGGTTGGGGGTGTCGTGATCGCGGTGCCGACCTCGGTCGGATACGGCGTGGCAGCTGGCGGCCATGCCGCGTTGAACGCGATACTGTCCAGTTGTGCGCCTGGCATCGTTACGGTGAATATCGACAATGGATACGGTGCGGCGTGTGCCGCTTTACGCGTATTGGGGCAATCAGCGCCGCTGCAAATGTGATCCTGGCAACTCCCGTGCGCGCTGTTGCAAAAAGAGGCGATTCCGACCATGAACACAAGCTGCTCGTTTGGCCCAAGACGCCGGGTTTCCAAGCAAACATTACAGGACGGCTAGTCTCACGCCTGTTTACAGACCGCCCGCCATGTCGTCCCCACAGGTCGTTTCAACTCTCACCGTCCGGAATAATCGAAATCTTGCCGTCCCTTTCGACCACGGCATAGCGAACTTGTTCGAGGCGCATGAGGCCTTTCTGCCGGACAGCCGCCATGATGTCGCTTTCCAACATGCGCAGCGCGCGCATCCGCTCCTGGTGCCACTCGCCTTTTTCGAAAACGATCACGGGCGTGCCATCCACAATTCGGCCGAAGAAGGGCCAGCGGCGCTTCAAGGCCGAGACGGCCACATGCGTGAGCCCGATGGAGAAGACGGCACTTACGGCTGCCACCATGGAATGATCGTCACCGAGAACCGCGGCCATCAGCGCTCCGCCAAAGAGAAACAGCACCACGATATCGAACGGCGCCATCATACTCGCCATTCGCCGGCCGATCAGCCGCAACGCGAAAAGAAGCACGAGATAGGCGATCGCCGCCCGAATGATGACGCTCATGGCAAGACGAACTGAGTCCAGCGTTGCGGTGCGTCGTCATTGAGCTTGGTAATCAGCTCATTGGGCCCCAGCGACACGGGCTGCAACATCAGGCGCAATTTGGCATCCCGTGTGCCGGGCGGGATGGCAACGGTCATCACCATCCCGTCTTTCACCAGCCGTGTCTGCAAAGGTTGAGGTTCCACCCGTTGCAGCCCCATAGGTTCGACAATGTTGGTCCCCACCAGCACGTCGATGGTCGGCGCAGATGTGAGGTTATCAAGATGGAACGTCACCTGAGTGGGAGCCTGAGAACGGGTGACGGGTTCGAAATCGACTGCCATTCCAGTGCCGATCGAGGCGGCAGTCTGGTGACTATAGGGACCTCGGCCCAGAAACCCTGCCAGCCCGGCTACGACGAACAGCACCATGACGCAGCGCCCGATCTGTTCGGCGACCCGCCAGCGCCGTTCAAAGCGGTCGTCGTACCCAACTTCGAGTTCTTCATTTACCCGATCCGCGCCCTGCATAGCGGGGCAACACGCATCAAGGAAGGGAGTTGCTGGCCTACCTTCAGTCTTATGCGTCGTCAGCACCAAGGCGCGACGATTCGTCTTGTGCCGCGTTGCGGATGGATCCTTGGATGATGATCACATGCCCAACGCCGCGATCTTTGACGTTGACGGAACCCTGGTGGACTCGGTCGACCTCCATGCCTGGGCGTGGCGGGACGCCCTCGTGCAGTTCGGTCACGAGGTGACCTTCGAAGAGGCCCGCAGCCAGATCGGGAAGGGCGGCGACCAGCTCATTCCCGTTTTCCTGACGCCGGCCGAGCAGGAGGACCACGGAAAGGACATGGAGACATGGCGCGGTGAGCACTTCAAAGCGAAGTATCTGCCCATGGTGCGGCCATTTTCGGCTGTGCCTGACCTGCTCCGACGGGTGCGTGACGCCGGGTTGAAGATCGCGGTCGCATCGTCGGCCAAGCAGGCCGAGCTGGACATCTATCTCGATATCGCCGCTATCAAAGACTTGGTTGATGAGGTGACGTCATCGCAAGATGCCGAGCAGTCCAAGCCCGCTCCCGATATCTTCCAGGTTGCCTTGAAGAAATTGGGCCTCCCCGGGGCGGACGCGATTGCGATTGGCGACACCCCTTACGACGCCATCGCCGCGGGCAAGCTCGGCATACGCACCATAGGAATGCTCTGCGGCGGCTTTGTTGAGGCAGAATTGCGCGAGGCTGGCTGCATTGCCGTATATCCAGGTCCAGGCGCATTACTTGCCTGTTTCGACGCGTCGCCGCTCTCGCCCATCCATCCCAGCAGAGCGAAGGCTTGACCCAGATCCTGCCACGCCGCCACCAAGCGATGCGCCGGCCGGGGCAAACCCAGCCGAGCGCGACGCGAGTCCTTACCCCTTCAAACTAGCCGGCACCTTACCGCCGTTTTCGGCCAGCTTTTGCATGACTGCCTTCTGAAGGGCCACGTTTTCCTCCGCAGTTCCATCGGCGCCGACATGGACGTTCAACTCGCCCGCCAGTTGCTTGCGCGCCTCCAAGCTTGAATCGAGGTCAAGCAGCTTCAGCAGATCAACGATCGAGGTTTGCCAATTACCGCCTCCACCCTTCTGCGTCGCCATTTGGCTGAGCACCGCTTCAACGTCCACCGGAGCGGATACCGGCGGGACGGCGGAAATGGGGGAAGCAGCCGTAGCAGAAGGGGAAGCTGGTGGCGGCTCGGCGCCCGGTGCAGCCGAATTCTCCAGGGTGGTTTGATTGGCAGGCCCAGCGGCATGGAAGATTTTGTCCATGATGCTTGTGAAAATGCTCATTTTGGCTCCTGATTGGTCGTACAGAAGCCAACGTCCAGGACAGCGCATTGGTGCAGTCGGTCGCATTATAGTTGAACGGTCAATGAACCTCTGCGACCTGCTCACTCGACTTCTTGCGGTTTTATGCGCGGCCCCGTGTTTTCAGCGGAAGCACGAGCCCGAGGCTAAGGAAGCAGAAACCGCCCGTGAGCCGGCCAACCACCCCTATGTGGCCAGTGGAGCGGGAACATTGTCACCCCGCACGAAACTGTAACGGGCGGCAAATACAACCCGGGTTGAGTACGGTCGTTTTGCTATACGGCTACCAACCATACCAACAAAGACAGGAGTATCGCTCATGGCTGAAAAGACCCTCCGGGACGCCTTCTACGAGACGTTGAAGGACGTTTATTATGCCGAGAAGCAGTCTGTGAAGGCACTGAAGAAGTCTGCCAAGGCCGCCAAAGGTTCCGAACTGAAGGCCGCGTTTACCACCCATGCCGAGGAAAGCGCCCATCAGGTCGAGCGCCTCACCCAGGTGTTCGAGCTTCTCGGAAAGCCGGCGAGGGCGAAAACCTGCGAAGCGATGCAGGGGCTTACATCCGAGATGGAGGAAGACCTCGGTGATTTTGGAGATACCGAAGTTGCGGACGATGTTCTGATCGGGTGTGCGCAAGCGATCGAGCATTACGAAATCGCCCGCTATGGCCTGTTGAAGACTTGGGCCAAGAAACTCGGCTTGACCGAGATAGAGCCACTCCTGTCGGAGACGCTTGAGGAGGAAAAGAAAACGGACGCTCTCTTGACGCAGATCGCAGAAAAACAGGGCGCTGAGATGACCGCTAAAGCCGCCTGAGTCGAATTGCGGGCGGTGGCCAAGTCTCATCGCCCGCAACCAACTCCCGCACAAGTGTCAGCCACACCCCTTGTGATTGCCGCGCCTCAAACGGCCGCGCTAGTTTCTGCTGAACCGCTGGTGCGCCGCGGCATCGGCACCCCCCTGCCAAATGCCATCACCCGCGACCCAGCGCCTCGACATGACTTTGATCAAACGATACGGTCGCTCGCGCTGCTGATCGAGGGACTTTGGGGTTGGAACGTCATATTCTGTTGCCAATCTCCAGCCGCCACACTGTACAGGACGGGGTCTATCAGCAACTCCGCCACGCGTTGATGGCGGGCCGTTACGATCCGGGGCAGCGCCTCACGATTTCCCTGCTGGCGAATGCGTTTGACGTAAGCCACATGCCGGTGCGGGAAGCGTTGCGCAAACTCGTTGCCGAAAACGCCTTAGAACAGGGTGCCAACGGCTCGGTCTCAGTGCCCCATGTCCGGCAGAGCCGGTTGGATGACCTGGTGCAGGCCCGCATCGCGCTCGAGGGGCTGGCCGCCGAACTTGCGGCCTCCCGAATGGACGCAGCGGATTTGAGGACTTTGGAGGCCTTGCGCAAGAACCATAAAAATGCCGGTAGCGGGGAAGGTGTCTATGAATCGCTCGCGCGCAACCAGGCCTTCCACTTCCATCTCTACCGCGCCTCCGGGTCGGAGGTCCTGCCGCAATTGATCGAGGAATTATGGCTTCGCTTCGGTCCCTACATGCGGATGTTGTCGCACCATCTGGGCACGACCATCGGCACCGACGGGTTCCGCAATGGCGCCGAGTTCCACAGCCGCCTGGTCGAGGCAGCGCGTGAACGGGACGCTGCGGTGGTGCGCGAATGCGTCGAATCCGATATCCGCGCGACCCACGCGATGCTGCGGCCCTTGTTGCCGGTGGCGGCTGCCTAGCCCAGTAGGCTCACATCGTGCCGCGGTGCGTACCAGTGAGCGGAAGCCGCAACAGCCCGCTCGATATCCTCGTCCAGCAAGAACCGGTCAGCCGCCAGGCCCTCGGCTGCGCGACGAATGGCAGCGCTGTATCCCGCCTGATCGGTGTAGCGCTCCTCAATCGACAGGCGGGGGTCGCCGGTCAGCACGCGTTCTTCCGCCGTTTCCGGCAACGGAATGGTGCTGCCGCTGAAATCATGCAACATGCCGTGGCCGTGGCCACGGGCGCGGATGTTCCAGCCGGTGTAGCTGGCCAGCGGCGCCTGCACCATCGGCGCCAACAACCCGGAGCGGTCATTCCCGGTCTCGTCCACCGCGGGGACCAGGACCGCATAGGACCGGTCCCGGTGCACCACCGGCGGTTCGGCAATCGCCCCGCCAGTGGCAAATGCGGGGCCGTAATCCGCCAGGCATAGCCCGTTCGGCCCTTGCGGCAGGGCCACGCCTGGTATGGGAGGAAACCCCTCGCGCCACGCGGCGGCGGTGACCAGCGTTGCGTCGTCACGCCGGGGCACACGGCTCGGCGGCGGTTCGATGCCTCGGCTGACCCAATCATCCAGCAACACGAGCGTTGCCCGGAAGAAGGCGGATGTCGCGACCACGTTCTGGGCGTTCAGATGTGGCCCGGGAGCCGGCCCCTTCGGCAACGGGTCTGACCAATGCTGGCTGCTGGTCCAGGCGTAAATCCGCACGGAGCCGGGCTGCGCCAGATCGTTCCCCCGCGTGTCGGTATGCACCAGTGACCCACGACGGTGCCAGTACTCGCTTGCCGTCTGCGTATGGATCACCAGCGGGTCCGTGCCAGGCCGGGTGAGAATGGCGTCGGTCGCTCCAGTCAGATGATCGCAACTGCTGGCGTACGAGAAGGGAAAGCGGTCCGACGGGTTGAGCTGATCCTCATATTGGCGCGACGCCGCCACCACCAGGTTGGCGAACCGGTTCATCGCCGTTTTCCCACCGCCGGAGATATGCGGCAGCATCCCGTCGAATACCCGCCCTCCCCCGGCGGCAGCATTGAAGCCGCGATGGAGGAAGTCGCGGATCGCGCGGCCGGATTGCGAGCGGCCCCAGCAATAGGCGTGATCGATTTGGCCCCGCAGCGGGTTGTCTGCCGCGTCGCTGCGCAGGAACGTGGCCACCTCACGGACGGCGAGGAAGCCCAAATCCAGCGCCAGCGGGTCCTGCGCCGTATAGGTCAGTTCGTAAATCCAGCCTGGCTCGAACCCTTCGGGCAAGTAGATATGCCTTGCGGAGGCAACGATACCCTGTTCCGCGCCGGTCACGTCGCCTCCGCGCCCCGGCAGCGTCGCGTTGCCCTGCACCATGGCAAACCGCCAGCGATGCGACGGTATCGGGATGGCAGCGCTGCCGGGGTAGCGCCGCCGGACCAACTGCGCCCGCGTGGTGTCCAGGGACATCGCGGCATAGCTATGGGTGCCGTGCTTCCCGCTCAGCGGCAGGCTGGTCGTCCCCGGTTTGTCGAGAATGAACTCGGCGCGGACCGGCGCAGTGACGGTCTGGCCGCCGGCCCGGATCAGTGGCAGGTCGATGACCATGCGGCCATCGCCAGGCAGTACGTCACCTTGCCATGCGCAGGCGGCGACGCTGAAGCCGCGGCGCTGTAGGAATCCGTGGCCCAATTCCCCCAGCGTCAGCGGATCGTTCGAGGCGGTGGCGTCGTTGAAGAATTGTATCGAGCGTTTGTTGCCCCGGTTCAGCAGGTCGAACACGAGCCGGCGCGCTGCCCCGTCCGGCCGGGTCGGGCGGACGAGCCAGAGATCGGTCGAAACCCGCACGGCGCCAGCCTGGGTCCGCTCGGCATTCCCGATGTCGAAGACCAACTGGTTCTCCGCCGCCGCTGGATCGATATCCAGGTGAACGCGCCCGAGAATGCGCTCGAAAGAGCCGCTCGGCCCAAAGGAATGCCCGCCTGCCAAGGGGATCCGATCAAGCAGTTCGAAGCGAAGGGTCACTCAGGCGGCTCCCGGAACAAGGCGGCCTTCCTCGACCGCGTGACAGGCGACGAGCCCGCCCGATACTGGCGATAGCTCTGGCCGCTGGGTCCGGCAGCGCCCATTGGCGAACCGGCACCGCGGGTGAAAGGCACAACCATTGGGCGGGCGCATGGGGTCGGCGACCTCGCCGGCATCGGGCGAGCGCCGGCGGCCAATGTGGCGGGTGCTGGGCACGGCATCGATCAGCAGCGACGTGTAGGGATGGGCCGGCGTATCGAACAAGGCGGCGGCACTCCGCCGTTCGACAATCCGGCCCAGATACATTACCGCCACATCGTCGGACATGTGTTGCACCACTGCCAAATTATGGCTGATGAAGAGGTACGTCACCCCACGCGCCTGCTGGATGGTCCGCATCAGGTTCAGGATTTGCGCCTGCACGGACAAATCCAGGGCGGAGGTAGGTTCGTCCGCAATAATGAACGGGGGCGACGCGGCCAGGGCACGGGCGATCGCGATACGCTGCCGCTGGCCGCCTGAGAATTCATGGGGAAATTTCCGCGCATCCTGTGGCGCCAGCCCAACCTGCACCAGCAACTCGGCCACCCGGCGGGCGACGTCCGCCCGCCGCAACGCCGGGTCGAACGCCTGCAGCGGATCGGCCAGGGTGCGGCCGACGCGCCAGCGCGGGTTCAGGCTGGCGAACGGGTCCTGGAAGATCATCTGTGTCTGCCGCCGTGCCGCGCGCCCGGCTGCCCCGGATGCAACCCGGCCGATCTCGTGCCCCGCCACCCGCACGCTCCCCGCAGTCAGTGGCTGCAGCCCGGCGACACAGCGCGCAACCGTCGATTTGCCGCAGCCGGACTCGCCGACCAGGCTGAGCGTGTGGCCAGGCTCGATGCTGAAGCTGATGCCATCTGCAGCCCGCAACGGAGGGTGGCCGCCTCCGGTCAGGCGCGAGAGCACACCCGGCGCCCCGCCAAAATAGCGGCGCAGTCCCTCCACCTGCACCAATGGCTCACCCACCATCGTGGTTCCAGCAGGCAAGTTGGACCCTACCCTTGCACAGCAGAGGCGGGGTTTCCCTGTCGCACTGGCTGGTCCGGTCGGGGCAACGGGGATGGAACGCGCAGCCTAAGGGCCAATTGCCGGGCCGCGGCGCCACCCCCTCGATCTGCGGGAGCCGGTCTCGCCGTGCCCCTAGTTCTAGCATCGCGGCGAGCAGGCCGCGCGTATAGGGGTGGGCGGGCGAGGTCAGCACCGCGCTCGCCAGCCCGGCCTCGACCACACGGCCCGCGTACATCACCGCAACATCGTCCGCAGCTTCGGCGATGACGCCGATATCGTGGGTGATCAGCATCACCGCCATGCCCCGCTCGTCGCAGAGCCGGCGGATTAGGGCAACGATCTGCGCCTGCACGGACACGTCCAGGGCCGTGGTCGGCTCATCGGCAACCAACACGGCCGGGTCAGGCGCCAAAGCCAGGGCGATCACCACGCGTTGCCGCATCCCACCCGACAGTTCATGCGGGAATTGCCGCAGCCGGTCGCGCGGTGCGCTGAGCCCCACCTCGGCCAATAGCACCAGCGCCCGGTCCCTCGCGGCCGCAGCACTGAGCGGATGGTGGACGCGGATCGTTTCGCTCAATTGGTGGCCGATGGTGAAAAGTGGGTTCAGCGCCGTCAGCGGGTCCTGAAACACCATGCCGATGTCGCGGCCGCGGCGGATCGGCGCCCCACCGCGGAACAGCAGCTCCCCCGCACGCAGCCGCAACGGCGGGTCCAGCAGCCCGATCAACGCCGCCCCGGTCAGCGACTTGCCAGCGCCCGATTCCCCAACCACGCCCAGGATACGGCCGGCATGAAGTTGCAGGCTGACGCCGTCGAGCAGGCGGATGGAGCCGTCCGGTCCGCTGCGGTCGACGACGAGGTTGCGTGCCTCCAGCACGGGGGCACGGTTCACGCCATAGTACGGGCCTCGACCGTCCGCACGGCCAGCTCCTGCCGGTGAAACCGGCCGTCCTGCATGATCATGGACAGGTTGCGCGCCGGGTCCGCCAATAGGGAGACGTAGGCAACCGGGTTGCCCCGCACGGCGATCAAATCCGCCAAGGCGCCGGGCCGGATGACGCCCAATTGCCCCTGCATTTGCAGGATTTCGGCATTCATCGACGTTGCCGACCGCAGCACCGCCGCGCCGTCCTGCACCTGCCCGCGAATGGCGAATTCGCGGGACTGGGCATACTCCATCTCGCCCATCAGATCGGTGCCGAAGCCCATCCGCACCCCCGCACGCTCACAGACATCCAGCATGCCAACGCCGGCATCATTCACCAAGCGCAGCTTCTGCATGACATAGGGGGAAAGGCCCAGCCGCTCGCCCTGCTTCTCCGTTTCGTCAAAGCAGACCAGGGTCGGCACGACGTAGGCGTCTTGCTCGCGGACCAGCTTTGCGGTCGCGTCGTCGATGAAGTTGGCGTGCTCGATTGAACGGACGCCGTTCTCCACGGAATGCCGGATTGCCTCGCTGGTATAGGTGTGGGCGCAGACATATTTGCCACGGGCGCGCGCTTCGCGTACCGCGATCTGCAGCTCTTCCGCGTCGAATTGCACGTTTTCGATCGCGTCCGAGGGGGAACCAACGCCGCCCGAGGCCATCACCTTGATATGATCCGCGCCCTTGCGCAGTTCATCGCGCGCGGCGCGCCGCATTTCGCCCGGCCCGTCGACCAGGCGGGAGAAGAAGACGTGGGCGTTGGCATTCCGGTCGAAATCATACTCGCTATCGGTGCGGCGCCGATGGTCGCCATGGCCACCAGTCTGCGACAGAGCTGGGCCGCCGACGAACAGGCGCGGGCCGGTGATCCACCCCTCCGCCACGGCGTCCCGGATGCCGACATCGCCGCCCCCGACATCCCGCACCGTGGTGAAGCCGCGGACCAGCATCGCGCGAATGCGGGGCACGGCACGTGCGGTCATCAGGGTCAGCGGCATCGCCTCGTTGCGCGCAGCCACCAGGTTGACGGCGAAGACGTGCACATGCGCGTCGATCAATCCAGGCAGCAGCGTGTCCCCCGCCAAATCCACCCGCACGGCGCCAGCATCGTCCAGCGGGGTCTCTGATATGGCGGTGATGCGGTTGCCCTCGACCAAGACCTCCAACCCGGCCCGCGCCGTGTCGGAAACGCCGTCGAAGACCAATCCATTGGTGAACAGGGTGCGTGCCATTGCCTTGATCCTCCTGGCGGGTGCCTACGGGGGATACTGCCGCATTGGGGGTCAGGACGTAAATACCTTGATCAAAAGATCAGCCTTATGGGATCGTCCCGCCGTGACACCGACCCGCCCCGCGATGCTGCCGTGATTGGCTTTCTGATACGCCGTATGAGCCACGCCGTGCTGGTGCTGTTCGTGGTCAGCGTCATCGCATTCAGCCTTTCGAACATGATCGGCGACCCCGTGGCCAGTATCCTCGGGTTGAACTCCACCCCGGCGGACCAGCAGGCGTTGCGGGAGCGGCTGCACCTGAACGACGCAGCGCCCGTCCGCTACCTGCATTTCGTTGCCGGTGCCCTGCATGGCGAGTTTGGCACGTCGTACACGGCGCAGCGTCCGGTCGCCGTTCTGGTGCGGGAGCGGCTGCCCGCGACCGTGGAACTGTCGGTCGTGGCCCTGGTGATCTCCGTTGGGTGCGGCGTCCCCCTCGGCCTGTTCGCCGCCGCCGCGCCGCGGTCGCGCGTGGCATCCGTGCTGATGTCGCTTTCAGTGGTGGGGGTTGCCTTGCCAACCTTCGTCTTCGCCATCCTGTCGATCACCGTGTTTTCCGTCGTCTTGGGGTGGCTTCCCTCGTTTGGGCGCGGACAGGTGGTCCAGCTCGGCTGGTGGAGCACCGGGTTTCTGACCCGCAGCGGATGGTTGTCATTGGTTTTGCCCGCGCTCTCGCTGGCCGCCGGGCAGATCGCACTGGTGGCGCGGTTGGTGCGCGCGGAAATGGTGGAGGTGTTGCGCGCCGACTACATCCGGTTTGCCCGCGCGCGGGGCGTGCCGTCGCGGCTGATCTATTTTAGCCACGCCTTGCGCAACACGATGGTGCCGATCATCACCGTCAGCGGCATCCAGTTCGGCTTCCTGGTCGCATTTGGCGTGGTCGTCGAATCGGTGTTTCAATGGCCAGGCCTCGGCCTGCTGCTAATCCAGGCGCTGGGCAGCGCCGACGTGCCAATGATCTCCGCCTTCCTGCTGCTGGCGGCGCTGTTTTTTGTCGCGGTCAACCTCATCGTCGATCTGCTCTACGCTGCCGTCGACCCGCGCATGCGGATCGGGCGCCATTGAGCGTGCGGTTCACCCGATCGCCTGCAGCGATGGCCGGGTCGGCAGTGCTGCTCGCGCTGCTGTTCGGCACCGTCTTCGCGCCGCTGATTGCGCGCAGCAATCCATATGATTTGGCCAGCCTCGACCTCCTCGACTCCCGCCTGCCGCCCTTCTGGTTGCCCGGCGGCGATCCGCGTTTCCTGCTGGGCACGGATAGCCAGGGCGCCGATCTGGTCTCCCTCATCCTCTACGGACTTCGGACCTCGCTGATCGTCGGCGTGCTGGCAGTGGCCGTCTCGGTCTTGGTCGGAACCGGTCTCGGCCTGTTGGCCGGCTATGCAGGGGGGTGGAAAGACGCACTTGTGATGCGCGTGGCCGACGTGCAGTTCACCTTCCCCGCGATCTTGCTGGCGCTGCTGATCGGCGGCATCAGCCGGATGCTGCTCGCGGAGCAGGCACGGGATGCCTCGGCCCTCATCCTGGTGGTCGCCTCGCTCGGCATTGCGCATTGGCCGCATTTTGCCCGGTTGGTGCGCGGCGCGGCCATGGCGGAGCGAGGCAAGGATTACGTCGCTGCCGCCCGTTTGATCGGCCATGGTGCTGGGCGGATCATGCTGCAGTCGATCCTGCCCAACGTGCTGAACGCCGTGTTCGTGCTGGCGACGCTGGACATCGCCTTTGCCATCATGGGGGAGGCGACCCTGTCCTTCCTCGGCTTCGGCCTGCCGCCGACGCAGCCCTCGCTCGGAACACTGATCCGCATGGGCTATGGCAACCTGTTTTCGGGCGAATGGTGGGTGGTGATCTTTCCGAGCCTGACCCTGGTGGCGCTGGTGATGGCGATCAACGCCGTCGGCGACTGGTTACGCGATGCGCTCAATCCGCGGCTGCGCTAGCTTTTTCGTTCCGTGCGTCCGCCACCATACCGAGGGGCAACAGAAATTGCGGGATCCGGGCGGCGACGGCGTGCATCCGGATCGGTGCCGGGGCGACCGGCACCAGCGGCATATCCTCCGCATTGTCCGTGGCGAGCCATTCCCCTATCCGCCGGCCCATCGCCGTCGATAGCGCCACGCCGCGGCCATTGCAGGTGAAGGGCACGAACCAACCCGGCGCTATTTGGAACAGGCGCGGCAGGAAATCCGGCGTGAGAGAGGCGCGGCCGGACCACACGGCCTCGAAGGACACGGGGCCAAGCTGGGGAAAGATGCGTTGCAGCCGCTTGGCGAGCAGGCCGGGCAGCCAGCGCGCGGCACCGAGCTGCGTGAGCGGTGCCATCCCGCCGGTCACGATCCGCCCGGTATCGTCCATGCAACATGCGAATAAATTGTTCCGCGTGTCCGACATCGATTCACCGCCGGGGAGAATGCTCGCGCGAACGGCTGGCGGGAGCACCGGGGTCGCCAATTGATAGACCGTGAGCGGGACCGTGCTCCGCGCCGCCTCTTCGCTGCCAAGCGTGCCCGGACGCTGTGCGTTGGTGGCCTGCACGACCCGCGTGGCGGTGATGGTGCCGGACCTTGTCTCCAGCAGCCATTTTTCGCCCCGCTGGGTGATCCGGCGGACCGGGCTGTTCTCGTGGATGCGGGCGCCGGCTGAGGCGGCGCCGCGGGCCAAGCCTCGTGTATAGGAAAGCGGGTTGAGATGTCCGCCGGTCGGGTCAGCGATGGCGCCGTGGAAGGCATCCGAGCCGATGCGTGCGCGGGTCTCCTTGGCCGATAACAGCGTGGCGGGGCTGCCGAAGCGCTTCCATGTGGCAAGCCGCCGTTCCAGCCCAGCCACCATCGCCGGTCCATGCGCCGGGTTCAGCCAGCCCGATTGCACAAACCCGCACTCGATGCCGTATCGCTGGACCAGCCCCGCGACCTCGGCCGGCGCACCGAGCACGGTGCGGATGAAGCGGCCGCCCCGGTCCGCCCCCATGACCCGCAGCACGTCGTCGGGGCCAACCCGGGGCAGGCTGGGCACCACCAGGCCGCCATTGCGGCCGGACGCACCATGGCCGATCTCGGCTGCTTCCAGGACGGCGACGCGGCGGCCTGCCCGGGCCAGGGCCAGGGCGGCCGACAGGCCCAGGATGCCGCCGCCGATCACTGCCACGTCGACAGCGGACTCGGATGTCAGCGCCGCGTAGCTGCCGTGTTCCTGGGCCGTCTTTGCCCAAAGCGACGTCAAGTCAGCATGAACCGTAACGTGCAGGCTCCGGCGCGGCGGATTGCGCCGCAGGCACGGGCAAATCCCTCGAGTTCCGCCGGCGCAATTTTTCCCACGACGCTCCCCGGCAGCCAGCCGATCGGGAAGAGCAGCCTGGCGCCCGGTCCATAGAACAGGCCGATATCAAACACGGGGTCGGGTCCACCACCCCACATGCGCGGCGGCACGTAGGACAGCACTAACTCGCCGGGCTGCGGGTGGATCGTGCCGTTCTCGACCGGCAGCGCGCCCTGCGCATCTTGGGGCACCATCGCGAATGGCACAGGGCAGGAGATTTCCGGCCCGGTCCACATGGCGTGGATGCCGGCGATCTCCACGGGCTGCGCCATCAGCCGGCGCAGGAAGTCCGCCGCCGCCGGGGCCTTGTCTTCCAGCAGCGTGTAATGGACATCCAGGCCGGAGGCGGCCTCGGTTACCTGCAGCATTGGCTGCCCCAAGGAAGACGAGCGCTGACAGGGGCAGGCATGGCGGTCTCCAACTGATGGCGACGGGCCTTGACCCGGCGACGCTCAACGTATCTGATTTGATCAAACCATCAAGAGTGGGCGAGCGATCGATGCCTCATTCCATCCAGCACTTGCCTCTCCTGTCCGTCAGTCCGGGCACGGCGCGCAGCCTGGTCGTCCATCGTTTCGGAACGCCCGGGGCGCGGCCGAAAATCTATCTGCAGGCCGCGCTGCATGCCAATGAAGTACCGGGGATCGTCATCCTCCACCGCCTCTTGCGCCACCTGATCGCAGCTGACGCGGCTGGGCGTGTGCGGGGCGAAATCGTCGTCGTTCCCTTCGCCAACCCCATCGGTCTCGGCGACACAGTACTGGGCATTCATATCGGCCGCTACGGGCTGGACACTGGCAGCAATTTCAATCGTGGCTTTCCCGATTTAGGGCCGCAGGTCGCCTCGGCGCTGGACGGCCGGTTGCACGGCTCCGATAACGACAAGATCGCCACCATCCGCGCCGCCTTCCTCGCCGCCCTCGCCCAGCGCACGCCGCGGAGCGAGTTGGAAAGCCTGCGCCTCGCCCTGCTCGGCCTCGCGATCGACGCCGACCGCGTCTACGACCTGCATACCGAGGAGGACGCGTTGTTCGCCGCCGTGCTCTCCCCCTGGGTGCTTCCGCACGCGCAAGACCTGGTGGGCGACCTATCGCCGGAATTGGTCTTCTACGCCGACTACCCGCCGCTTTTCGACACGGCATGCAGCCGCCCCTGGGATGTGCTGCGCAAGCATTTCGCCGGCCGCGTCACCATTCCGCAGGGTTGTTTGAGCGCGACGCTAGAATTGCGGGGCGTCGCCTCGGTCGAGCCGGATCAGGTGGAGCGCGACGCCGCCGGGTTGGTGCAGGTGCTGACCCGGTGCGGCGCCATTGCCGGTGACGTTCCGCCGATGCCAGCGATGGCAGCGCCGACGCAGTTCGAGGGTGTGGAGTTCATCCGCGCCCCCCATGCCGGAATCGTGGTCTATCACGCCGAACTTGGTGACCGGATCGAAACCGGCCAGGTCATTGCAGACCTGATTGACCCGGCCG
Organism: Acetobacteraceae bacterium; assembly: GCA_965199005.1. GTDB lineage: Bacteria > Pseudomonadota > Alphaproteobacteria > Acetobacterales > Acetobacteraceae > LMUY01. The sequence goes on from CBDAQK010000001.1 coordinate 836,497, forward strand.
ACCCGGATCCGGTGCATGGCGTGAGCCAAATTCGCAGCGGGACCTCCGGCGTGCTGTTCTCCCGCCGCCATACGCTGCTGGTCCGGCCGGATGATGTCGTCGGGAAGGTCGCCGGACCAACCCCTCTGACCGACCCGAAACACTACTGACCCCATGCTGGACGGACACGAAAGAGGCATATCATGATCGCGTCGACAGTTCGCAGGCATGTCCTGGCGGCTTGCTTACTCGCCGGAGTTTCGGCGGCCCTGCCCGTGTCCGCGGCGAGCCTGACCTTTGCCGGGGCGGCGCCCCCGCTCACCTTCGATCCGGATGGCACCAACGACTTCGCCACCACCGCGGTCTTCCGCCAGGTCTACGACAGTCTGGTTGCCCTGGAGCCGACGATGGACATCGGCCCTGGCCTGGCGACAAGCTGGAACGTGCAGGACGACCATACCTGGCGGTTCCACTTGCGCGACGGCGTGCAGTTTCACGATGGATCGAAGCTGACGGCGGACGACGTTGCGTTCTCCGTCATGCGGGAGAAGGGGAGTGGCTACTACTCATCCCTGTTTGGTGGGATCACCGATGCGAAGATCATCGACCCGCTGACCGTCGATATCGTCTCGAAGGAGCCCGACCCAGTCCTGCCGCAGAAGATGGCACGCATGTTCATCCTGTCGAAGCCATGGATGCTGGCCCACGATCTGCAGGCCATTCCCAATCTCGGGGCCCAAGGTTCGGAGGCGTTCTCCGTCCGGCATGCCAACGGCACCGGCCCGATGGAACTGGTCTCGCAGGAACCCGGCGTGCGCACCGTACTGCACCGGTTCGATCATTATTGGGGCCTCGCCCCGGGCAACGTCACCGACGCGACTTATCTGCCCATTGGCACGCCCGCCACGCGCGTGGCGGCGCTGCTATCGGGCCAGGTCGATTTGGTGACCGACCTGCCGTTGCAGGATGTCGAGCGGGTGAAGAATACCCCGGGCTTCGTGGTGCACCAGGTGCCGCAAATGCTGTGGATGCAGTTGGAGATGGACGGCACCCGCGACGCCGCACTGAATAGCTGGGACAAAACCGGCCAGCCGCTGAAGACCAATCCGTTCAAGGACCCGCGCGTTCGCACGGCCATTGCGCAGGCCGTCGATGTCAAACTGATCGTCGACCGCGTGCTGCGCGGCGATGCCCGCGTGGTCGGCATTCCCGGCCTTCCGGGAACGGAGGGTTACAATGCCGCGCTTGACACGCACTGGCCCACCGACCCAGCGCACGCCAAGGCCTTGCTGGCCGAGGCAGGATATCCGGACGGATTCGTGACACAGCTCAACTGCCCGACCGAACGTTATCCCTCCACTGAAGATGTCTGCCGGGCCGTGGCCAGCATGCTGGGCCGGGTTGGGATCGAGGTAAAGGTCAACACGATGGTCTGGCCGGATTTCGCCAGGATGCTGGTCAACGGCCCCAGTTCCAGTTTTCACCTGATTGGTGTCTCCAGCACGTGGAGCACCCAGGAGGTGATCGTGTCGGACATGATGACGCGCGACACCAAAGCGGGCGATGGCTTCTTCAACTGGGCGCTGTGGCATAACGACGATCTGGATAGACTGGCGCGGGAGCTACGCGTCACCTTCGACCCGGGCAAGCGCCAAACCCTCACCAACCAGGCCTTCGCCATCGCCAAGCAGAGCGTCTACTCGATCCCGCTCTACCAGCCCTTGTTGAGTTGGGGCAGCAAGGCGAATGTCACCTCCACCTTGCGGGCGGACGCCACGCTGATCTTGCAAGATGTGAGCGTGCACTGACGCCGTTATAAAGCACCGAAAAAGCGCTGCAACCGGTCCATGCCCTCCTCGATCCGGGTCATGGACTGGGAGCCGAAGCAGATGCGGAGGTGCCCCTCACCGGAAGGGCCATAGAAGCTACCCGCCTCCACCACCACCGCGGCGCGGTCCAGGATCAACTCTGCCAGGGCCTGGGCGGCGTAGCCGGTTTGCCGGATGTCGGGGAAGGCGTAGATGGTGCCTTCGGGATAGGGGCATCGCACGCCGGGCATCTGGTTGAGGCGCTGCACGACGTGGTCACGCTTGCGCCGATCTTCCGCCACCAGCGCGTCCAAGGCGTCCCGTGGGCCGGTGACGGCGGCCAATGCACCAGCCTGGATGAAGGTGTTGACATGGGTGGCATCGTTGGCCGTGATCTTCATCAGCGCCGGCATGATCGCGGCGTCGGCGGTCAGATAGCCCAATCGCCAGCCATCCATCGCATAGGATTTGGTGAAGGCGAACATGGTGATCGTCCGCTCCTTCATGCCCGGCAGCGACGCAATGCTGATATGCTGGTTGCCGTCGAATACGATGTCCTCGTACACCTCGTCGCAGGCGACGACCAGGTCGTGCCGGATCGCCAAATCCGCGACGGCCTGCAACTCCGGCAGGGTGTAGACGCGCCCGGTCGGATTGACCGGGTTGACGAGCACGATCATGCGGCTGCGCGGGGTGATGCAGGCGGCGATGCGTTGCGCATCAATGGCGAAATTGTTTGCTGCATTCAGCGGGACCATGACCGGCTTGGCCCCCGCAAGTTCGACCTTGCCGATGTGCTGGGGATAATAGGGTTCGAGGAGGATGACCTCATCCCCCGGATCGAGGAGGGCCATGAACACGGCGAAGGACGCGTGCGTCAGGCCGTTCGTCACCAGCACCTCCTCCGGCGTCACGGCCAGCCGGTTCTGCCGGCGCAGTTTTGCCGCCAACGCCTCCCGTAGGGCGGGAAGGCCGCGCATATCGCTGTAATGCACGTCGCCGCGCATCAGCGACTCGATGGCGGCCTGCTTGATGTGGGGGGGCGTATCGGCATAGGGGCTGCCGAGTTCCATATGGATCAGATCGGCTTCGCTGGAGCGCGATGCCGCCACCTCATACATCCCGAACGACTTCTTCGACGATTGCGTGATCCGCGTCGCGGGTCGAATCATCCGTATCCCCCAAGCGGTGTTGTTAACTGAAGGATCATTTGATCAAAAGCGTTGTAGATTGTCGAGCGCCAATTTTGGCGGCGGGTTGGGAGCCACTATCGCGAGGCAAACATGACCGAACCCCGTGTCCTTCACCCGGCGCCCATCGACGCCGCCAGCTTTCGCTTCCAGGCTTGGTGGGACTTCGCATGGCCTGGCTTCATGCTCGCCCTTAAGCCGCTCTCGATAGATGCAGGCCCACGAGGCGAGAGAGGAGGATCGCCGGGAAGAGCTGGCCGATAATCGTCTCGAGGTCGGCCAAGCTATGGGCGAACGGAGATTGCGCCGTGACGGGGCTATTCCCGATCGCGGTCAACGTCGTGAAGCTGAAGTGCAGCAGGGCAGCGCCGTCATAGGGACGGTCAGCACTGAGCCCATGCAGGCTGTCTGATTCGACCAGGATCAGCAATGAGAATGCCACGGCGCACAGCAACGCAACATTCAGATAGATGAAGACCGCGCCCGCAATCCGGTGATGATTGACCGCCCCGGGCCCAAATACAGCCCGCGAAACGGCAAAGATGAGGATCAGATTGTACAAGAACGTCATGCCGAGCGCGGTGCCATGCGGCAGTTGTCCCGGCAGAACCCTGGCAAGCATGGTGAAACCGAAGCTGACCGCAAAGGCAATTCGCGGGAGCGGGGCCTTCACGAGCAAAGCGATAGACAGGAGAGCTTGAAAAAGCTGGAGCGTCGTGACGAGTTCCAGATCAGCCTTGCCGGAGCCGAACGCCGGCACCGCAATAAACAAGAAAATCACCTGGAGAATGAGCGCGAGGCTGAGTTGAAGATCAGGCTCCCGCGCGAAAATAGTGCGCCGGAGAATCGCGGAGGTGCCGCTACCGGCAAGCGGCAGAACTTCGTCAGTCATGGGTAAGTCGAATACCACAGCTTGACCGGTTGACAGCGGGTCGCTCGGTGAAATCTGGGAACAATGCAGGCATGGTAGGCCTTTGAGTCATGTCGTCGGCCCCTGCAAGGCCGGCGGCGAGCCGGCTGGTATGATGTCGCATGACGAAAATTAGGTAGCGGCGGTTGCGCGGAGAATGGACTGTGGCGATTCGGCGCCCACGGTCACCGTAGCCGGCTCAGCCCGCGCGGGCTGCGGCAATGGTGGCCCGCACGCGCGCCGGGTCGGTGACGGTGTGGGCGAACTCGCGCTCCAAACCCAGCCCGCCCATCGCGACAGTTTCGTTACGATAAATCATGGCGCTGGGTATCTGCATCGGCGCAGAGAAATGCATCTCCTTCACGCCGGTGGCGCGACGCACGGCGCCAATGGTCTCGACGGTGAGGCGGCCACACGCCATTACGACGATCCGGTCCTCCGCACGCTCCACCAGCGCCCGCAGGAGCGGGAGCGCATCCACCGCGTCGGCAACCTGGCCGCTCGTCAACACCCGGTCCACCCCGCATTCGACCAGCGCCTCCAGCGCGGCATGCGGGTCGGCGGTCATGTCGAAGGCGCGATGGCAGGTCACCTGCATGGGCCGTGCGTACGCCACCAGCGCGCGCATGCGCACCACGTCGATCTCGCCCGCCGCGGTGAGGCAGCCGACGACCACGCCCGCCGCACCCAGATCGCGGAGCGCCGCGACATCGGCGAGCATGGTGGCAAACTCCGCCTCGGAATAAAGAAAATCCCCGCCACGAGGCCTGATGATGACGAAGCACGGGATGCGCGCGCGGACCAGCGCCTCCTTCACCGTGCCGAGGCTGGGTGTGAGGCCGCCTTCGACCAGTCCTGCACACAGTTCCGCCCGATCCGCACCGCCCTGCTCTGCGGCCGACACCCCATCGAGGTTCTCCACGCAAATCTCGATCACCGGTTCCATTGGCAGTTCCTCTGACATCGATGCGGGACGGGCGACGTATTCCCCGACCCTGTGCGGCTCGGCACAGCGGTACGACGCTTTTCCAGCATGTAGCGTGCATGGCGCGAGCGTCGGAAAAAGGCCATCACTTGCGGCATGCCCCTCATTGCCCGCGTCGTCGCCCCTGAATGACCCTCTCTGTGCGGATCGCAACCGATGTCGGTGGCAGTTCACCGACTTGGTTTAGTTCGTGACGGATGATGCGACGGCGACCAGAGCGTGCGGATGGCCAAGGCGCATACCACCCCACCCCGGTTTCACCTTCCGCCGCTACGACCGTGGCCACCGACCAGCCTGCTGCCAGGCGCTCGACAATCAGCATTCGACTATGTGGCAGGGTTCGCGCACTCTTATGGATGTCCATCCGGGGCTCCGGGCTGTGAGTTGTTGGCATCGCAACCACAGCTTCTCAGCCCAGCCCCGGAGGGACAACCTCCATAGCAGCAACAACTAGGCAGCGAGCCCGGCGCCCTGGTGCGCAACGAACCGGGCGTAGGCGCCGCGCCGGGCAAGGAGGTCGGCATGGCTGCCGGCCTCGACGACGCGACCCGCCTCCATGACCAAGATCATGTCGGCGTTCTGGATGGTGGAGAGCCGGTGCGCGATGATGATGGATGTCCGGTCCGCCATCAGCGTGTCGAGCGCCGCGCGGATTTGTTGCTCGCTGACGGTGTCGAGGTGCGACGTCGCCTCGTCCAGGATCAGGATCGGCGCATCCTTCAGGAACGCCCGTGCGATCGCCACACGCTGCCGCTGGCCGCCCGAGAGCTGCACGCCGCGCTCGCCGACGCGGGTCCCCAGCCCGTCTGGCAGCCCGGCCACGAATGGACCCAAAGCCGCCAGCTCCACCGCGCGCTGCACGTCCGCCTGGGACACGGCGCTGCCGCCGAGGCAGATGTTCGCCTCCAGCGTGTCGTTGAACAGGTAGGTGTCCTGCGCCACCAGCGCGATGCGGCGGCGCAACTCGTCCTGCCGCAGCCGGCGCAAATCCACTCCGCCCAGGGTCACGGCGCCGCTATCCGGGTCCCAGAACCGCAACAGCAAGTTCGCGACGGTGGATTTGCCGGCGCCCGACGACCCGACCAGGGCCACCGTGCTGCCGGGCCGGACGGCAAAACTGACGCCATCCAACGCCGCAGCCTGGCGACCGGGATACGCAAAGCGCACGGCGTCGAAGCGGACCAGTGGAGCATCCGGAACCGGCTGGTCGCCGTCGGTGATCGGCTCCGGCTCTGACTCGACCACATGCAGCCGTCGCGTGGAGGCGATGGTGTCGGCGAGCTGGCGCCCGGCCTGCCCGATCTCCGAGACCGGCATGAAACCCGCCACCGAAACCAACACCAGCAACGGCAACCATTGCGGTGCGAACCAGCCGTTATGGGCGAGCACGGCCCCGGTCAGCGCCACGGCCAAGCCGCCGAACCCGGTCGCGACCTCAAAGAGCGCCGTCTGGCGCGACAGGTCGTCCAACAGCGCCGACCGGTCCCGCTGGTAGGCAGCGGTGTCGGCCAGGAACACATCCCGGCGGCGGTCGGTGGCGCCAAACGCAGCGAGTTCGGCGAGGCCCTGGATCGTTTCGGTCAAATGCGCGCCCAACAGGCCCAGCGTGCCCCGTGCCCGCCCGGCCAGGCGGTCGATCTTGCTGCGCGCGAATACCGGGGCGAGCCCGGCCCATCCCAGGAACGGCAGCAAAACCAGGGCGAGCGGCCAGGCGATCGTCGCAAGCAAGGCCAGGACCGACGCGGGAATCACCACCGCCACGACCGCAGGGGCGATGGTATGGGCGTAAAAATATTCCACCGTGTCCACGTCCTGCGTCGCGAGCGCCACCAGGTCACCGGAGCGGCGGCGCAGCAAATAGGCGGGCGCCAGCCGCTCGAGCTTGGCGAACAGCGCGATCCGCATCTCGGCCAGCAGGCGATAGGCCATGTCGTGCGCCAGCCATGATTCCAGCCAGTGCAGTGTCGCCGCGGCGGGCGCTGCCACCAGCAAGGCCACGAGCAACCAAAAAGTCGGGCGGCCGGAGGCGACGGCCCGCACGGCGAGTGCGCCCAGCACGCTGACGCCGATGAACGCGGCCACCCGGCCGACGCCGCATAGGACGGTCAAGGTCAGCTTACCGCGCCACGGCCGGATCACGCCGAGCAGGCTGCGCAATGTTGCGCCCCAACCGATTTGCGCCGCATCCTCGTTCAGCGCCCGCTTGGCCAGATTATCGGGAGCGGCAGTCGCCTCCGCGATGGCGGTGGCCACCGGGCGCTCACCGCCAGTGCCCAGTTGTGGCCCCATGAGCCGGCGGTAGGCACCTGGACGGGAGATCAACTCGGCATGGCTGCCACTTTCCACCACGCGCCCGCCATCCAGCACCAGGATGCGGTCGGCCCCGATCACGCTCGACAGGCGGTGCGCCAGGATGAGGGTCGTGCGCCCCACCATCAACCGGTCGAGCGCTTGCTGGATCACGGCCTCGTTCTCCGCGTCCACCGCCGACAGCGCCTCGTCCAGCACCAGGATGGGCGCGTCGCGCAACAGGGCCCGGGCAATGGCGATGCGCTGGCGCTGCCCGCCGGACAGCGTGGCACCGCGCTCGCCAAGGCGGCCGGCGTAGCCGCCTGGCAGGGCCATGACGAAACCATGCGCGTTGGCGGCCCGGGCGGCTGCCTCCATCTCCGCGTCGCTGGCGTCCGGACGGCCCAGGCGGAGGTTGTCCGCGACGGTTCCGTCGAACAGGGTGGTATCCTGCGCCACGATGGCGATCAGGCTACGCACCTGCGCCGGGTCGAGCGTTCGGATGTCGTGGCCGCCGATGCGCACGGTGCCGGCCGTGACGTCGTGCTGCCGCAGCAGCAGGCGGAGGATGGTGGACTTGCCCGCCCCGCTGGGGCCGACCACGCCAACCGTCTCGCCGGCGGCGACGGAGAAGCTCAACCCGGCATGCGCCTCGCCGCGGCGGCCGGGATAGCCGAACGCCACGTCCTCGAACGCAACGTCCGTTCGCAAATCCACGATGTGGGCCTGGCCGCCCGCCGGCGCGTCGCTGCGTGCGTCAAGCAAAGCGTTGATGCGTTGGGCAGCGGATTGCCCGACCATGCCCTGGTGCAACACACCGCGCAAATCGCGCAATGGCCGGAAGATTTCAGTGCCGGCCATCAGGATGATGAGCAGGCCTTCCATGGTCATCATGCCGTGCCGGACCCGCCAAGCCCCGACCGCGATGGCCACAGCGGCGCCCAGCGCCGTACCAAGGTCGGTAAAGAACCGGGTCAGCAACCCTAATGCCAGCACCCAGAATGTGCTGCCGGACAGGCGCCGCGCCCGCTCGGCCAGGCGTTCGGCGAAGGCGGCACTCCGGCCGAACGCCTTCAGGGTCGGCAGGCCCTGCAGCGCGTCCAGGAACTCCTCGCCAAACGCCTTGAACGCGGCGGAGCGGGCGCGGGCGGCGCGCTTGTCGGCGTTATGCACCACGGCCGGCAGCGCCAGCGTCGCCAACGCCGCTATCAGCAGGACGGCGGCAGTGGGCACGTCCCACCATGCCAGCACAGCGAAGATCACCACCGGGGCGCAGGCGGAAATCATCACTTGCGGGAGGTAGGCGCCGAAAAACGTTTGCAACTGCTCCACGCCGTCGATCACGGCCAGCATGACGCCGCCGGTGCGCTCGGCGCCGAACCAGGCGGGCCCAAGCTCGGCGATGCGGTCGAACAGCCGGGCGCGGAGGGCCGACTGAACCGCCCCCGCCGTCGCCTGGGCCAGAACGACCCGGTGGTGGTCCAGCCCCGCCCGCACCAGCATGCAGGCACCCGTCGCGACAGCCGCAAGGGCAATCTGGCCGGCTGGCGCACCTCTGAGGGCCAGCGCCAGCACCCGCGCCAGGAATACGAAGCGCAGGATGCCGAACGCCATCGCCACCAAGCCCAGTGCCGCGGCGCCGAACACCCGGCGCCGCAAACCCGCCATCAACCCCCAGAGCCGCCGGTCGAAATACATGCCCTACTCCCTGATCTGGCGGGAATCTGGCCGAACCGCAGCCCCACCGCAAAAGATGGTTTCTCATGGGTGTTGAGCAATCTAGGATACCCTCATGCGTGATATCCCACCCCTACCTGCTCTTCGCGCGTTCGAGGCTGCAGCACGGCTTGGCGGCTTCGCCCGGGCGGCAGCGGATTTGAACGTCTCCACCAGCGCCGTTAGTCATCAGATCCGTGGCTTGGAAGCCATGCTAGGGGCACGCTTGCTGGATCGCAGTATCGGTTCAGGCGGAGTCGGGGTCACCGCCGCCGGGCAACGCTTGCTCGCTGCGGCAGGGCCGGCGCTGGCATCTTTGCAGGACGCGTGCGCTGCGATACGGGGCACGCCGGCACGGCTGACGGTCTCGGCCAATCCCTCCTTCTCCGCGATGTGGCTGGCCCGGCGCCTGGCCGAGTTCTCCAGCCAGCATCCCCACACCCCCATCAACGCCATGGTCCAGGACGAACCCGGGTCCGGGTTCCACGCGATCGACCTGGCTATTGTCAACGTAAAGCTGGCGGATTTGCGACCCAACGATGTCGTGCTGGTGCGGGAGGACGTGTTTCCCGTTTGCAGCCCTGACCTTCATCCATTCGCGTCCAAGGCCGTTTGCAAGTGCCGCCTGCTGCAAGAGGCCCATGAGGGTAGTCCGGAGATCGATTGGCGAAGCTGGGCTGGCGAGTTCGGCCTGCCAAATGATTTCGAGTCCAGGATGGTGCACTATAGCAGCTTCAGCCAAGTCGTCGGTGCGGCGGTCGGCGGGGCCGGCCTCGCGCTTGGACGCACACCGCTGATCGATCCCGAACTGGCCAGCGGCCGGCTGGTTCGGCTCTTCCCAAACCTGTCCCGGCGCGCGTCCTGGTGCTTCGTCATGCGGCGAGGCCCAGGTCCGGCGCATCGCATGCTGGAGCCGCTCATCGCCTACCTTCAGGAGGCGGCGAAAAGCCGGGTTGGGTAGCTCCCTCACCAGCCTGGTCATCCGCGGCGGCACCATCATCGACGGCAATGGCGGCGCGCCCTTCGTGGCGGACATTCTTGTGCGCGACGGCAAGATTGCGCTAATCGGCACCGTCAGCCGGCGTGGCGACCGGGAGATCGACGCCACCGGCAAGCTGGTCACGCCGGGCTTCGTCGACATCCACACCCATTATGACGGCCAGGCGATGTGGAGCAACCGGCTCGACCCCTCGTCCTGGCATGGCGTCATCACCGTCATGATCGGCAATTGTGGCGTGGGGTTTGCCCCCTGCAAGCCGGAGCAGCGCGATACCATGGTGGCATTGATGGAGGGGGTGGAGGACATCCCCGAAGTCGTCATCACCACCGGCCTGGAATGGACCTGGGAGACGTTTCCGCAATATTTGGACCGCCTCGGCGAGCGGCAATTCGACCTCGACGTGGTGGCGCAAGTGCCGCATGCCGCCGTGCGCGTCTACGTGATGGGCGAACGTGGTGCCAACCGCGAGCCGGCAACGCCCGAGGATATGCAGGAAATGGCCCGGCTGACCGTGGAAGGCATCCGGGCCGGCGCGCTCGGCTTCTCCACCTCGCGCGCGATCATCCACCAGACGCTCGACGGCCGCCACACCCCGACCTTCGGCGCGGCCGAGGAGGAGTTGGCGGTGATTGCCGAGGCGATGGGCGAACTGGGCGCCGGATGGTTCCAGCTCATCACCGATTTCGATGACCCGGTTGACGAGTTCCATCTGCTGCGCCGGGTCGCGGAGCGGGGACGGCGGCCCATGAGCCTGACGCTCGCGCAGCGGGAGGGCAAGACGGGACATTGGAAGCTGCTGCTGGACTTGATCGCGCAGGCCAACTCGGACGGCGTGCCCATATGGGCGCAGGTGATGGGCCGGCCGATCGGGCTTAATCTCGGGTTCGAGATTTCGCAAAACCCGTTCACCAGCCGCCCAAGCTACAAGGCGATTGCCCACCTGCCCTTCCCCGAGCGGCTTGCCCAGCTACGGCGTCCCGAAATACGCGCGGCGATCCTGTCGGAGCGGACGCCCGACCCGGCGATGCAGCGCCGGCTGGAGAAATTCGACCGCATGTTCGTGCTGGCGGACCCGCCGGACTACGAACCACCGCTGTCCGACAGCATCGCTGCCAAGGCCGAACGGATGGGCATCGAGCCGCAGGCGCCGTGGCGGGGCGAGCGAGGCGCTGCTGGAGCTGAGGGATATCCGCAAGGCGTATCGGCTGCGGCAAACGATGCTTCAGCGGCTGCGGGGTGCACCAAGGCCTCACGTGGTCGCGGTAGACGGGGTGTCGCTGGCCATCCCGAAGGGGTGCGTGTTCGGACTCGTAGGCCAAAGCGGTGGCGGTAAATCGACCCTGGCGCAGATCATGGTCCGGCTGATCGAGCCAACATCGGGCCAGCTACGCTTTCGCGGGCAAGAGGTGGCCGGCATGGACGGGGCGGCCGTGAAGGCATTCCGGCAAGGCGTCCAAATGGTGTTTCAGGACACCGGGTCGTCCCTGAACCCACGCAAGCGGGTGGGACGGATGGTGACCGGGGCGCTCGCCGCACGCGGGTCCGCAGCTGCCGAGTTGCCACGGTTGCTCGATCGGGTGGGGCTGGATGCGACGCTGGCGGGCCGGTTCCCGCACGAGTTGTCCGGCGGACAGCGGCAACGCGTGGGCATCGCACGGGCGATGGCGATGGCACCTGACCTGCTGGTGGCGGACGAACCCGTCTCCGCGCTGGATGTGTCGTTGCAGGGGCAGATCATCAACCTGCTCCAGGAGCTCAATGCCGAGCTTGGATTTGACGATTGTCCTCATCAGTCACGACCTGGCCGTGGTGGCCCGGGTTTGCTCTGCGCTAGCCGTCATGAGCGGGGGCCGCGTGGTCGAGGAAGGATTGCCACGGCAGGTGCTGACGTCGCCGCAACACCCTTATACGCAATCGCTGCTGGCGGCCTTACCGCGGGGGCTAGAGGGACGGCGGAGGGTGGATCGGGCGGCGAGGTGTGACGTCCGGCGTTCATGCTGAGAACGTCGATGCGTTTGCCGCACACTGGCCGCTTGCGTGCAGTCCATGGACTATTTTTACCACGCGCGCCAAACCGTACCCTTATCATCGGTCCTTTTTGCAAGCTCGTAGGGCATCTATCAAATGGCCCTCTAACACCGCAACGGGGCCCCGGCGACGTGGCTGTGGATGTGCCGCATGTTCTGATCAGAAGATCGTGAATGTCCCGGCGAGGAGTGGCGCGCTGCGTCCAATATTTCTATATACAGTTTTTAGCCGCAAGGGGACAAAGAATGTCCAGAACTCACGTCTTGGTTGCTCGGAACTGGGACGAGATGCTTGCCGCAGTGGAAGTTGCAGATGAGATTATATTAGGCGGCCTCAATGACTTCCGGGAAGCAGTTATCACGAAGGTTGAGGTGACTGGTTTTCCATTTAGGCCTGGCGACACAAGCCACACGGTCGCTGTCGAGAGACAATGGCGCGTGGAGCCTGCGATGTTTCATCCGGTTGCAATTAGGAAGATCACGCCTGGGGGTAGTCGCTAACCCTTCGTAATCCGCATTGGCCGGATTGATGCGCGCGGACTTAGGGCTTGTTCGACATCCATCGAATTGATTGGCGACGTCGAACAAGCCCTAAGCCTTTGTTGTTAGCGGCAGCTTTGTCGGCGTGCCGACGCACTTATTTGCCGACGCTGCCTTAGTTGGCGAGGGCTCCTTTGCCCGCGCCGCTGACGAGGAAGGGTTCCAGCACCACGAATAGCAAGGCAATGGGGATCAGTGTCAGCGTACCGGCTGCCATCAACCCGGCCCAATCGACCTGATACTCTCCCGAAAAGCTCTGCAATCCGACCGTCAGCACCCGGTGGTCTGGACTGGTCATCAATGTGCGGCCAAAAACGAACTCGGACCAGCTTACCAACAGCAAATAGGCGAAGGACGAGGCGAGGCCTGGCTTCACCAAAGGCAGGATCACCCGCCACAGCGCGCCCAGCCGGGTGCAGCCGTCTATCATCGCGGCTTGCTCCACCTCATGCGGGACGCGGTCGAAGAAGCCTTTCATCAGCCATGTCGCCAGGGGCACGCCGGTCGACACGTGCGCCAAGATCAGGCCCGTATAGCTATCGATCAGCCCGGTGACGCTGAAGGCGATGAATAGCGGGATGATGACGAGCGCCGGCGGCGCCAGCTTGCCCAGCAGCAGCGCCGCCCCTGCCAACCGCACGCTTCGCAGCGGGAAGCGGGAGAGCGCGTAGCCTGCCAGCGTGGCCGCCGCCAGGCTCGCGCCGGAGGAGACCAGCCCGACGAGGAGGCTGTTCGCCGTCCAAAGCAGGAAGGGCCGCCGGCGAAGCACCGCCGCGAAGGCGTCCAAGCTCATGCGGGCTGGATGGGGTAGCAGGGGCGGGTTGCGGGAGAGTATGTCCGCCACCGGCATCAGCGCCGTCATCACCATCCAGTAGACCGGAAACAGCATCACCACGGCGAGGATGACCGCGAAGGCAAGCGCAGCGGCGCGCTGGCCGCGGGACGCCCTCACTTCGTGCCCACGCTCAGCGAGAGGCCGGAGGCGAGTAGCGCCACCACCACCATCATCGTGCCGACCGCCGCGGCCGTGCCGACGCGGAGGTACTGGAATGCCTCCTGATAGACGTAAAGCGCTAGCGTCGTGGTTGCGTTCGCCGGGCCGCCGCCGGTTGCGGCGAACACGATGTCGATGTCGCGCAGCACCCATAGCGCGCTGAGCAGCACCGCCAACACGGACGCGGCACGAATGCCGGGCCAGGTGACGTGGCGGAACCGGGCGAGGGTGGAGGCGCCGTCTACGCTAGCAGCCTCGTAGAGCTCGCCCGGCACCGTCTGCAGCGCGGCAAGCAGGGTCAGTGTGATCAGCGGGTAGGCCTTCCACACGGTCGGCAGGATGATGGCGGCCAGCGCGGTGCGCCCGTCGGCGAACCAGGGAATATCGGCATCCGAAATGCGCACATCCCGCAGGATGGCGTTCACCACGCCAAACGAGCCATCGAGCATCCAGCGGAACACGATGCTGGCGACCACGCCCGGTACTGCCCAGGGCAGCAGCAGCACGGTGCGGAACCAGCGTTGGGCGGGAAAGGCGACGTTCAGCGCCAGCGCGGTTGCCAGCCCAATGGCGAAGGCCGCCGCGACCGAGGCGCCGACATAGATCGCGGTGACCAAGGCCGCACGCTGCAGCGCCGGGTCGGACAGCGCGCGCGCGTAGTTGCCGAAGCCATGCGGGAGCAGGCCGATCCGCGCGAAGTTCATCGTGCGGCCGACCCGCAGGCTGATATCGGCGATCCGCAGGAGCGGGTACACCACCAATCCGGCTACGACGACCAGGGCCGGGGCCAGGAGCAGATAGGCTGGCCCGGCCCGTCCTTGCTGGTGCGCCATCAGCTCAGCGGGACGGCCCGTTCGAGCTGCGCCTGCGTGTCGGCCAGGATCGTCGCGACCGGCGCCGGGCTGGAGATCACCCGCATCGCAGCCCCCTGCATGATGTGGATGAACTCGTTGTAGCCGCTCCGTAGCGCCTGGTTGGGCGGCGTGGTGGAGCGTGCGCCGTCCGCTGCAGCATTGATGGCTGCCAGGTCCGGCCGTTCCGCTGCCAGTTGCGCCGTCAGCGCCCCTTTGAGCGGCGCGGGAGCGGAGGAGAGTTCCGTGTAGCGCTGCTGCCAGCGCGGCTGTGTCAGGAAGCTCACGAACGCCCATGCCGCATCTGCCGTCGCGGAATCCAGCCCGGCGGCGATATGGATCGAGTTGGAGGCGCCACCCAGCCTGGGGGCGAAGGGTGCCCCAATCATCTTCAGCGCAGGGCGGACCGAGGCGGGTGCCTTGTCGAACAGCGATCCAACCCAGGGTCCGTCGATGAGGAAGGCTGTCTTGCCATCGACGAAGAGCTGCCGGGCCACGGTCGAGTTCTGGCCGATCGGCGCGTTGCCGCCGACGATCTGCCGGTAGCGTTCCACGGCGGCGGTGACGGCTGGATCGGTCAGCGCGTAGTTCTTGTCCTTCAGCAACGTACCACCGGACCAGACGATATTGCGTATGAAGTCCTGCACGATCGTCGGGTATTCCGCCGTGACGGCGGCGAGGGCGAATTGGCCGCGGTCGCGCTGTGTCAGCTTCGGGAGGCTAGCGGCGAAGCCCTCCCAGCTGCTTGGCACTGCCATCCCTGCCGCGTCGAGCAGGGCCGCGTTGTAGCAGAGCATGAAGCCGTAGCCCATCAGCAGCACGCCCTGGGTCTTGCCGTCCCACACCAGGTCGCCTTGCAGGGCCGGCCAGTCCGTTGCGATAGCAGTGCCCTTGATGCGGGCGTCGAGCGGCGCCAGCCAGTCCTGGCTGGCGAAGGCGCCGAAGCTGTCGGTCGGCAAATGCAGCAAGGGCGGCGGACGATTGGACGCGAAGCGGATCGTCAACTGGTCCACATAGCTCCCGAAGGGGATGGCCGTCATCGCGACCCCGGCGGCCGGTCCACTCGCGTTGAAGGCGGCGATCACCTCCTTCCACCAGGTGCTGAAGCCTGGCTCCTCGCTCTGCCAGGAGGTGAACTCGAGCATTCGCGCGGGTGCGGCGCGCGCGGTGCTGCATGCAAGCGCAGCGGCGCCGGCGAGGGTGGCGCGGCGGGTGATGGCGTTCATTGTCGTTTCCTCTCCCTCCGCCGGTTATGCCTTGGCTTTCCCGCCGGTCAGCAACGGTGCGAGATCGGCCAGGATTTCGTCCAGGTCGGCCATGGCGTAGTGGTCGAGCACCTTGCCGCCGGGCTGCCGGATGGCGGCGCTGCGGATCACGCCGCGGCGCTTGAGCACCTCCTTGTAGACGGCGGTGCCATATCCGGTCTCGAACATCAGCAGCGGCAGCAGCAGCCGGTAGATCTCGCGCGCCCGGGCGCGGTCGCCGCCGTCCAGCGCGGCCCAGAGCGCCACGTGGGCATCCGCCACTTCACACGCCGGCATCGTGCCGCAGGCGCCGCGGCGGTGCTCGTCCAGCAGGTGGCGGCCCGCCTTGCCGCCCATCATGCCCTCCAGCGCCGGGCCGGCTGCGTCGGCGATGGCGGTCATGGTGGCGCTGGCGAACTCCGTCTCCTCCTTGACGTAGCGCACGTCCGGCAGGGCGCGCAGCAGCTCGGCGACCTGGCGGGCGGGCATGGGTGTGCCACCTGGGCCGACCCAGTTCTGAATGATGACGGGCAGGCGCCCGGCCTGGTCGATCGCGCGGTAATAGTCGGTGATCTCGCCTTCCGTTGCGCGGGACATGTTGGGCGGCATTGCGATCAGCATGTCGGCGCCGGCCGCCTCCGCCTCCTGCGCCAGCCTGGCGGAGATCAGCCGGGTTGCGGAGGTGACGCCCGCCACCGTGACCGCCTTGCCGCGTGCTTCCTCGATGACGGTCCGCATCACCTCCGCCCGTTCCTCGTCCGACAGCCATGCCTGTTCGCTGGCATTGGCGGGGGAGACGACGCCGTGCACGCCGCAGCCGAGGCAGAAACGGACGATCTCGCGCAATCCGGCCCGGTCCAGCGACAGATCGTCGTTGAACGGCGTCGGTATGATGACGAACACGCCATGGAAGCGAGGGGTCATGCCGCGATCCTCCAAGACCAATTGTGAACCAGTGGTCGGTTATCTTGACCAATACTGGGCGCGAGAGGATTGTGGTTGTCAAGCGGCATGAGAATCAAAGTCACGGGTGATCAAGGGCGGTATAGAATTGGATCAGATGCAACCATTCGCGACCGATCGGGACGCGGCCCGCCCCAGCGGGAGGATCACGGTACGCAAGCGTGCACAGGCCGCTGGCGCCGCGATTGCCGCGCACTTCCGTGCTGCCATCCTGACGGGCTTGCTGCGCACGGGCGCACGCCTGCCGGCGGAGCGCGACATCGCCGCCGAGTTCGCTGCAAACCGCAAGACCGTGCGTGAAGCCCTGGCACAACTGGTCGCAGAGCGCCTGCTGGAGCGGCGGCGCGGCAGTGGCAGCTACGTCATCTGGTGCAGCCCCGCCCCACAGGCGGTCCGGGAGGACCCGGCGCCCGCCGTCAGCCCGCAAGACGTGATCGAGGCGCGGCTGGTGATCGAGCCGGGGCTCTGCGCCCTGGTCGCCGCCCGGGCCACCGAGGACGATTTCGCCCGCATGCGCACGGCCCTCCAGGCGATGGAAGCCGCCGCCGACCACGTCGCCTACAAAGTGGCGGGCTACGAATTCTACCTCTCGGTCGTCCGGGCCACACGCAACCCGCTGCTCTTGGCGTGTTATGAAATGCTGGTGGCGGCGCGGGCCAAGGCGGGCTGGGGCACACTGCTATCGCTCAACGCCCGGGCCGAGCAACGGCGGGCGCAGACGGCGGCCAACTGGGCGATCTACCAGGCGTTGCGCAACCGCCATGCTGCCGGGGCCCGCGCCTTGGTCGAGGCGCACCTGGCCGACATGGTCCACCACATCACGGAGGCAGCATGACCCCCCTGGACGCGATCCGGTCGGTGGAGGCGATGGTCGTCTCCATCCCGCGGGACGTCCCCTATCTCGGCCCACTCCGGCCCGGCGAGTTCGTCAACAGCCGTGGCTACCTCATCCGCAACGGCAACCGCAGTATCTATCCAAGTACCGATATGTCGGTGCTGATCAAGATCACTGGCGAGAGCGGCACGATCGGCTGGGGCGAGACCTATGGCGTCGCGGCGCCCGGCGCCGTGCTGCAAATCGTGGACGACTTGCTCGCGCCTGTGATGCAGGGCCGTGACCCCGGGGCGCCGCGCGTGTTGCACGAGGACCTTTACGACCTGATGCGCGTGCGCGGCTTCTGGGGCGGCTACTACCTCGATGCGCTGGCCGGGGTGGATATCGCTGTTTGGGACCTCTGCGGCAAGCTTCTCGGACGTCCGCTCTCGGAACTGCTGGGTGGCCGTCGCCACACGAGGCTGCCGGCCTACGTGTCCGGGCTGCCATGCGCGACGTTGCAGGAGCGTTGCGACCTGGCCGTGGAGTGGGTGGGGCGGGGGTTCCGCGCCATCAAGTTCGCCGCCGTCGTTTCCGACGAGGGTGTTGTGCAGGAGATGGCTGCGCTGCGGGAGGCGGTCGGCCCGGCCGTGCAGCTGATGGTCGACCTCCACTGGAAGCATTCCGCCGCCGATGCCATCCGGCTGATCCGGCGGCTGGTGCCCTACGATTTGAGCTTCGCGGAAGCACCGTGCCAGCCGGAGGATTTGGACGGCCAATGCGCCGTGACGGCCGCCGGGCTGGCACCGGTCGCGCTGGGCGAGGAATTGCGTACAGTCTTTGAATACCGGCCCCGCTTCGAGCGGCGGGCCATGGGCGTCATCCAGCCCGAGATCGGGCATACTGGCGTGACGGAGTTCGCCCAAATCTGCGACATGGCGCGCACGTTCCACGTGCCGGTGATGCCGCATGCGTCCGTCAGCTGCGGTATCTTCATGGCCGCCAGCCTGCAGGCCAGTGCAGCCGTGCAAGGCGTGCCATTCCACGAATACCAGCACTCGATCTTCGACCGGAACCTGGTCTTGACCACGGGAGACATGGCGTGCGCCGACGGGTTCTACACCGTGCCGACCGGGGCCGGGCTGGGCGTGGAGCCAGCGCCGGCCCTGTTCGAGTTCGTGCGGGCGTAACGGTCCGCGGCCGAGGCCGAAAGCGTTGCTGTCCTAGATCGGCAATGGCAGAGTGGGATTTTTCGTCAGGGAGGCAGTTCCGTGGGCCGAGACGATTCCCATGCCCCGCCTCCTCGTCCCCGCATGGCGGTGCATGTGGGCGCCGCCGGCCATCGCGAGGTTCCGCAGGCCGATGAGACGGCGCTGCGCGACGCGGCCGCCACGCTGTTCCGCTCACTCCGGAATGCGGCGTGGCAACTGCATGAGGCAGACAAGGCGGCCACCCCACCGCTCTACAGCCCGGACCCCCCACTGCTGCGCTGCATCTGCAGCGTCGCGGAAGGGGCGGCCAGCATGCTCGCCGAAGCCGCGATTGCCGAGGGCTGGAGCCTTACGAGCGTGCTCCCGTTCCCACGGCAGGAGTTCGAACGCGATTTCACCGCCCCGGCGCTAGAGCGGCACCGCGCGCTCATCGGCCGCGCCGAGCAGATCGTCGAACTCGATGGATCTCGCCTACGCGGCGGCGAACCTTACGCCGAGGTGGCCGAGCAAGTCGTCGAGCAATCGGATTTGGTGCTGGTGATCTGGGACGGTCTGCCGCCGCGCGGCGCGGGTGGGACCGGGGATTTGGTGCAGCGAGCGATGAATGCGGGTAGGCCGCTCGCTATCCTGCCGACCACGGGGCCCGCGACCCTCAGTTGGACCGGCGCCTGCCAGGATGCGGCGTCCCTGCTCGCGCAATTTCTTCTGCCGCCTGCCGATGCGGACGCCTCCCTGAGACTCTACTACGAACGGTCCGGCAACCGCGGCCGCTGGGCCGCGGCCGCGGTGCAGTGGTACGAGCGGGCTGTCCTGCTGGGTATGCGCGTGCCGAGGCCGCTATACACCCCTGCAGACACGCCGCCGCCGGCCGACCCTGCGCTGCAGGTCTATTTCGGGCAGGCAGACCGGCTGGCGAATGCCTATGCCGCGCGGTTCCGCCTCGCCGGGCTGCTGCGCTACGGGCTGATCCTGCCCGCGACCGCAGGTGCCTTCTTCGGCCAGTTCGGTCCGGTATGGGTCCGCACGGGCGGCTACATGGTTCAGCTGGCGGCGCTCGGCACCATGGTGATGCTCACGGTCAGCGGCGGATGGGAGCGGTCCCAACGGCTCTTCGTCGCCTATCGGGCTTTGGCCGAATATCTTCGCAACTCGGCGGCCCTCGCGCCGCTGCGGGCAATGGCGAAAGTGCCTGGGGAAGCAGCGCATCAGGCGCGGGCGGTGAATTGGCCAGAGTGGTACGGCAGAGCGGTGGTTCGGCAAATCGGGCTGCGGCCCGGCTTCATCAGCACTGGGGAGAGTACGGCGGCGGCATCGGTTCTCCGCAGCGAGGTGGCGGGGCAACTGGCATTCTTGACCGGCCGCGCGGCACGCTTTTCCGCCATGGCCCGCCGGCTGAAGCGGATTGGCGTCAGCCTCTCGCTATGTGGCATCATACTGGGCGCCGTCCGGCTGGTGGTTCTCCTGGCGCACGGAACGGATCGCTACACCCTGCTGGTTAACGAGTTGGGGCTGGTGCTGCCTTCGCTTGCGCCAGTATTCCTTGGGCTGCTGGGGTTCGGCGAGTATGGCCGGCTCGCCGCGCGCTACAGCGCCCTGGCGGAGGAATTGGCACGCCAACTGGCGGCGCTCGAGCGGGCGGAGCCGAAGCGGGCAGCGGTGCTGCGGATCGGGCGCCGGATCACGGATGCAATGTTGGCGGAGAGCGCCGATTGGCAATTGCTGATCAAGGCGCGCATTTTGGTCGCGTATTAGCGTGAGCACGTTGCTGCGGCGCATCGACCAGCCAGGGCCGAAACGGCTCCTCTCCCTGGATGGCGGCGGCATACGCGGCCTGGTCGCCATCGAAGTGCTGGACGCCATCGAGGCTCTTCTGCGCGCGCAGATGGGCGGTGGCGAGGATTGGGTCTTGGCGGATTGGTTCGACTACATTGCCGGGACCAGCACCGGCGCCATCATTGCGGCCGGGTTGGCGCTGGGCATGCGCGTGTCCGAGATTCGGCGCTTTTACCACGAGCAAGGCGCGGCCATGTTCGGCCCGGCGCGCCTGGTCAACCGCATCCGCTACAAATTCGAGAGCGAGCCGCTGGCGGTGGCGCTGCGCAATGCATTCGGCGCCGAGCGCACGCTGGGTAGCCCGGACCTGCGCACCTTGCTGCTGGTGGTGCTCCGCAACGCGACGACGGACAGCCCCTGGCCGCTCAGCAACAACCCGCGTGCCCGCTACAACGATCCGGCGCTGCCGGATTGCAATCTGCGCCTGCCGCTGTGGCAGATCATCCGCGCCAGCACTGCAGCGCCCACATTCTTCCCGCCCGAGATTGTGAACGTCGGCGCCACGCGGTTCGAATTCGAGGATGGGGGTATCACGCCCTACAACAATCCGGCCTTCCTGCAGTTCCTGATGGCGACGAGCGCACCCTACCGCGTGGGTTGGCCGACTGGGGCGGACAAGCTGCTGCTGGTGTCCGTCGGCACTGGCAGCGCACCGGATGACCGGGCGGCGGTGATGCCAAAGGGCATGAGCCTGTTGCGCGCGGCAGGCGCTGTGCCGCGTGCGGTGATGTTCGGCGCCTCCAACCAGCAGGACATGATGTGCCGGATGTTTGCCAATACCCTGGCCGGGCCGCCGATCGATGGCGAAGTGGGGGACCTCGTGGACGGCAGCGGGCTCCCCAAGCTACTGACCTATGTGCGCTACAATGCAGACCTCACGGGAAGCGGCCTGGCCGGTCTGGGCCTGCCTGGCGTGAAGCCCCGCGACGTGCAGCGCTTGGATAGCGTGCGAAGCATGCCGGAGCTTACGGCGGTGGGCCAGGCGGTCGCGCGGAGCCAGGTGCGCGCGGAGCATTTTGTCGCGGGCAACCCGTGACGCCGGCGGTTTGGGTGAACCTAAGAGTGAACGCGCGGGATGCGCGCAGGGAGAGGGTCGGGCTGGCGCAATGCGGGTAATCCTGAAGGACGGAATCATCGCCGTGATGCCCGAGACGCAAGAGGAGCAGGCGGAGTTCGCTGGCTGGAGCGCGCCCTTGAAAGGCCATGTCTTCGTACTGCGGGACGCCTCGGCAAAGGGCGCTTCGTTGCATGACATCGGCTTGCAGGAGGACGCTTGTCGGGAGCCGATCAACGTCGTATTCGACCTGGTGGCGCCGCAATGGCAGCCGATCAGCAACCTTGCGGAGACGCCCTTCATGATGGATGGGCGCCACTACGCCAGCATCGAGGGGTTTTGGCAGGGATTGAAATTCCCCGACCAGGGCGAACGCAGCCGCGTCGCCGCGTTGTCCGGCAAAGAGGCGAGGAACGCCGCCAGGAAAGCGCCGGATCAGCCGAGCTTCGTCTACGGCCGCGATACGATGGCGTTCGGCAGCCCCGGGCATCACGCGCTGATGCGGCGTGCCTGCGACGCCAAGTTCACGCAGCACCTGATTGCGCGCGAGGCTCTGCTGTCGACCGGGGATCGTCCCTTGGTGCACCGCGTCGCACGCGACAGCATCGCCATTCCAGGTGCGCTGATGGCGGATATTTGGATGCGCCTACGGGATGCGCTGAGGGGCGCCGCCTGAGTTTATCTTGGCCGACGAAAGGGCTTGGGGATGCGGAAACTGTGCTTCGTGTTGATGCCGTTCGGCAAGAAGAAGGACTCACTCGGGCGTGACCTGGATTTCGACGACGTCTACCAGCGGCTGATCGCGCCGGCGGTCGCCGCGGCTGACTTGGACATCATCCGCGCGGACGAGGAGCAATTCGGTGGCACCATCCACAAGCCGATGTTCGAACGGCTAATGCTCTGCGAGTTCGCGATTGCCGATGTCACGGGTGCCAATCCGAACGTCTATTATGAACTCGGCGTGCGCCACGCATTGCGGCCGCACAGCACCGTGCTGATCTTCGAGGCCTCGACCACGCTGCCTTTCGACGTGGCAGCCCTGCGTGGGCTGCCTTACACCGTCGATGGATTGGGCAAGGTCGCCGCCGCCCAAGCAGAAATCGAGGCGCTTGCTGCCAAGCTGGGCGCCGCCCATGGAGCCGGCCAGGTGGACAGCCCGGTGTTCGAAATCTTTACCGACCTCAAACAGCATGACGTCGACCACGCCAAGACCGATAGTTTTCGCGCCCAGGCCACCTATACCCAGCGCCTGAAGGACGAACTGGCACTGGCGCGCAGCGCGGGGATCGATGCGGTGCGTACCATCGCCGACAGCCCGGCGATGCGCCGTCTGTCGAACCTGGAAGTCGGCGTGGTGATCGACCTGTTCCTGTCCCTACGCGCAGTCAAGGCGCATGCGGAGATGGTGGCACTTTATGACCGCATGTCGACACCGCTGCAACGGACCCGGCTGGTCCGCGAGCAGCTCGCCTTTGCGCTGAACCGGCTGGACCGCGGGCAGGAGGCAGAGCGGATCCTGCTCGATTTGATCAAGCAATTTGGTCCGAGCAGCGAAACAAACGCACTATTGGGCCGGGTCTATAAGGATCGCTGGGAACGGGCCTTGCAGAATTCACGTTCGTTTGAGGCAGATGGGCTCCTCGAGCAGGCGGTCGAGGCCTATCTCGCCGGGTTCGAGGCCGATTGGCGCGATGCCTATCCCGGCGTCAATGCGGTGACGCTGATGGAAATGTCCGACGAGCCCGACCCAAGGCAGGCCGCCTTGCTGCCCGTCGTGCGCTACGCTGCGGAGCGCCGCGCGGCGCGTGGCGGCGATTACTGGGACCACGCCACGCTACTGGAACTTTCCGTGCTCGCAACCGACAAGCGGGATGCGCGTAAGCACCTTGGGCGTGCCTTGGCCCTGATGCGCGAGCCGTGGGAGGCTGAAACCACCGCGCGCAACTTACGCCTGATCCAGGAGGTACGGGCCAGGCGGGGGACCGACGCAGCCTGGATCACGGCATTGACGGACGCCCTGGTAAGCCGCGCCTCTCCGACCGTCTGAACGGCCCTTTACGCGATCTGGCGGGAGGGCTTCAGCAATATTTCCGCGGGGATCTTCCACGCGGAGGCCAATATTCTCGCCTGCTCCATCGTGAGCGGCCTTACCTCGTTGAGCAGTTCGGACGCGCGAGACCGGCTGCCGAGCAAGACTGCAAGGTCTGCCTGGGTTCGCCCCATCATGTCCATGGCTGCCCGGATGCCCTCGACCGCAGTGGGCGCCTCGATGGGCCAGCGCTTGTCTTCATAGGCGCCGATCAGGGCAGAAAGCACAGAGAACCTCGCCGCTTTGGGAGTTCCCACGGCAGGTTCACGGTCAAAATACTGCTCGATCTCAGTAAGTGCCCATTCATAGTCCGCCTCGGTCTCGATCGAGCGAATGTCCATCATATCTTCTCCTGGTTAATACGGTCGTATTCGGCGTGGGTGCCGATGAATTTCACCAGGACGCGGCTGTAGCTGTAGAAAACATGCACGATGAGACGGAATTTGTTACCACCGATGTCGAAGATGATTCGATTATCCGCCGCGAAATCCGCCGTGCCAAACGTAGCCTTCACATCGGCTGTGCCCGCCCACTTTGCTTGCAACACCAACGCATACCAAGTCCGAAGCGGCGTCTCTGCCTGGGGATGGTCATCCCAGAAAAGCCGCAGCGTTCGACGAGCGATAATCTGCACCCCCCTAGTGTAGCATGTTCCCAAACCGGGAACAACATGTAAGTGTGCGCATCCGTGAGATTGTAGCATAAGCGACGCTCGGCTTTGGCCCTGCCTGCTACGCCCGGGGAGTGACTTTGATGGAGGCATTGCTTCGGCTTTTCGTGTCGTCGCCTGCTGATGTCGCGGGAGAGCGGCGCCGGGTTGATTTGGTCGTCGAGCGCCTGAATGCCGAGTTTTCGGGACGCGTCCGGATCGAGACGGTGCGGTGGGAGCTGAGCTACTATTCCGCGCACGACACGTTTCAGCGCCAGATCCCGGAGGCGGCCGAGTGCGATGTCGTGGTGGCGGTGTTCCGCGGCCGCTTGGGTACGCCACTGCCTGCGAGCTTTCCCTCACTGCCGTCGGGGGAGCCCTATCCCAGTGGCACGGCCTACGAGATTCTCAGCGCCATGGAGGTGCGCCGCGCGGGCAAGCGCGTGCCGGACGTCTATGTGTTCCGCTACCCCGATGCCCCGTCCGTGGGGCTCGACGCGCCGGACCGCGCTGAGATCGAGGCGCAGTGGGAGCGGCTGAAGCATTTCTTCGACACCTGGTTCCACACCCAATCCGGCGAGTTCCTGGCGGCGTTTCAGACCTATGCCTCAACGGACGACTTTGCGCAGAAGGTCGAGGCGTGCCTGCGCCAGTGGCTGGCGCGGCGCGGCTATCTGGCGCAAGGCCCCTTATGGGACCGGGTCGTGCACGGCTCGCCCTTCCCAGGCTTGGCGGCGTTCGATGCGGACCGGAGCCGCGTGTTCTTTGGCCGCGAGATGGCGACCGCGCAGGCGATGAGCCGCTTGCAGGCGGCAGAGCAGGCCGGGCGCTCGCCATTCCTGCTGGTGATTGGGGCGAGCGGGTCTGGCAAATCGTCGCTGCTGCGGGCCGGGTTGCTGCCCCGCCTGGTGCTGCCGGGTACGATCCCGGAGGTGGATGCCTGGCGGGTGGCGCTGCTAACGCCAGGTGCCGACCCGTTTGCCGCGCTAGCCGATGCGTTGTTTGCCGATGCGGCGCTGGGGCTGGAGTTGCGGGCCGGCACGTTCCGCACGCGGGAGATACTGGCCAAGCAGATGGCCGGCGATCCGGACGTCGCGCTGGCGCCGCTGCGCGACGCATTGGAGCGGGTCGCAGCCCGGCGGCAAAGCGAAGCCGGGTTCGAGGCGCCGCAGCCGGTCCGGCTGGCACTCGGGATCGACCAGGCGGAGCGGCTGTTCACCGAGGCCGCCCCGGACGCGTCGGCCCGTCTGGCCGGGCTGCTGGCTGCGCTGGTGCATCAGCGCCTGGCGACGGTGGTGATGGTGCTGCGCAGCGACGCCTACGCGGCGTTCCAGGGCAGCGAGGCCCTGGTGGCGCTGCGTGAAGCGGGCGCGACGCTGGACCTCGTTGTGCCATCCGCGGCCGAACTGGAGGAGATCGTCATCCATCCGGTTGCCCTGTGCCAGCCGCCGCTGGCCTTCGAGCAGCGGGAGGGCCACTCGCTGGCGGCGCTCCTGGCGGCGGACGCACGGGGTGGCGATGCGCTGCCGCTGCTGCAAGTGAGCCTGGCGCGGCTGTATGCGGCGGAGGCGGGCCGCGGCGACGGTCTGCTGCGATTTGCCGACTATAGCGGCATGGATGAGGCGGTGACGCAGACGGCGAACGAGGCACTGGACAGGCTGGAGCCTGCGGCACGGGCAGAGCTACCGGCACTGGTGGCGGGCCTGGTGTCCGATGTATCGACCGATCCGCGCACGGGAGCGCTCGCGCCGGTCGTGGCGACGCTGGACCGCCGCAGGTTCGAAACCAACCCGGCGCGTGCGGCGCTGGTCGAGGCGTTCGTGGCCAAGCGGTTGCTGACGGCGGAGGGCGACGGGGCGCGTCCGCTGGTGCGGCCGGTGCACGAAGCGCTGCTGCGGATTTGGCCGCAGGCAGTGACGATCGTGGCGGAGACAGCGTCGCTGATCCGGGTGCGGCACACGCTGGCGCCGTTGGTGCGGGCGTGGCTGGAAGCGCCCGAGGCCGTCAAGCCCACGCATCTGGAGCTGTCCCCCGCGCTGCTCGACGGCGCGCAGGGGCTGGTGGCGCGGTTCGGTGCCGATCTGCCGGAGGCGATGGGCGGGTTCATTGCGGCGGCGGCAGCGGCGGATGCAGCCCGGCGCGACCAGGAGAGGCAGGCGCAGGAGCGCCGCATCCGCGATGCCGAGGCATTGGCCGCCGCACGCCGCCGCACCGCCCGCCGTACGCTGGCTGGGTTGGCCGCCGCCCTCGTCCTTGCCGTCGTCGCCGGGTGGCAGTGGTATCAAGCCCACCAACAGCGCGACCGGGCACAGAGGAGCCTCACCCTCGCCACGCAAACCGCCAACAACCTCGTCTTTGGGCTGGCGGAGAAATTCCAGAATACCGTGGGCGTGCCGGCTGCGATGGTGAAGGATATTCTGGATCGCGCCCGCCAACTCCAGGACCAGCTGTTGGCCTCCGGCGAAGCCAATCCAGCGCTTCGTGCCAGCCAGGCGGGGGCGTTGATCAAGACGTCGAACGCCTTGTCAACCCTTGGGGATACGGCAGCAGCTTTGGCGGCGGTGGAACAGGCGTGCGGGGTGTTGGGCGCAATGGACAGCGAACACCCGGGCACTATGGCGACCCAGGCGTTGCTGGCGACGTGCCATGACGAGACGGGCAACGTGCAGATGGCACGCGGCGATGTTGCGGCGGCTCTGGCCAGCTATGAAACGGGGCGGTCGACTTATGCGCGCCTGGCAGCCGCCAACCCGGCCGATGCAACGATGAAGGGAAACCTCATGGTCGCCGTGCGCAATGTCGGCCTGGCGCAGCAGCGGCAGGGCAATTTGGACGCGGCCTTCGCAAGCTTTCAGGCTTCTATAACGATGGCTGAAGCGCTTGCCGCCTCCGCCCCGGCCGCCGCGCCGCCAGCCCGGATGCTTGCCGTGCTCTACGATGATGTCGGGGACATCCAACTCGCGAAAGGCGACCTTT
This sequence comes from Acetobacteraceae bacterium, assembly GCA_965199005.1. Lineage (GTDB taxonomy): Bacteria > Pseudomonadota > Alphaproteobacteria > Acetobacterales > Acetobacteraceae > LMUY01. Next base: position 863,619 of record CBDAQK010000001.1, read on the forward strand.
CTGCAGCGCTTGCAAGTTTCAAGACGGCCCTTGCCTCGAGAACCCGGATCGCCGGAACTGGCTCTGCCGATGCCGAGCTTCAGCAAGATATCCTGGTCTCCACCGAACGGATCGGCGACGTGCAGCTGCGGCAGGGCGATCTGACGGTAGCGATGGCGAGCTATCAGGCGGCGTTTGAGATTGCCAGCCGCCTCGCCGCTTCGGATGCAAGCAACACCTTCTTTCGCGACACCCTCGCAATCGTGCAGTCCGATATCGGCTCGGTCCAATTGGATCAAGGCAATCTCCCGGGCGCACTGGCACGCTACCGGGCATCGCTGGCTATTCGTGAGGCGCTGGTCAAGGCGGACCCTGGCAATACCGAATGGCTGCACAACATGGAAATCAACGATTGGTCGATCGGCGACGTCCAGCAGGCCATGGGTGACCAAGCCGCCGCCGCAACGAGCTACCAGGCCGCACTGACGATCTTGGAGCGGCTGGCCAGTTCGGACCCGACGAATGCGGAAACCCAGCACGACCTCTGGGTCGTCCACGAGAAGATCGGCGACACGCAGGTCGCCCATAACCATCTTCAAGATGCCGCAGATAGCTTTCAACTCTCGTTAGGAATTGCCAAGACCTGGGTCGCGGCGCACCCGGAGAGTGCGGACTCCCAACGCGACCTCGCAGTGCTATACAACCGCATTGGCGATACACAGCAGGCGCAGGGCCGCTTGGCGGACGCAACAGCGAGCTATCGCGCAAGCCTGGCGATCATGGACCGGCTGCTCGCCGGCAATCCATCCAATCCTGGTTGGCTGCACGACCGCGGCCTCACCGATATCAAGCTGGGCGACGTGACGCTTGTGCAGGGCGATGCGGCCGGTGCCATGAGACAGTATCAGGCGGCGCTCGCGACACAGGAGAAACTGACGGCGCTGGATGCAGGCAATGTCGTCTGGCAGCACGATCTGTCGATTTGCCAGGAGAAGATTGGTGACGTGCAGATGGTGCAGGGCGATGCATCAGCTGCTGCTTCGAGTTACCAGGCGACGTGGGACATCCGTAACCAGCTTGCCACCGCCGAACCGAAGGATGCCAGATGGCCGCGCGACCTTGCCGTCGCCGACGAGAAGATCGGCGATGCGCTCGTCGCGCAGAAAGACCGCACGGCGGCGCTTGCCCGCTATGAGGCCGGGTTGGCAATCCGGAAAGCCCTGACGGCGGCCGACCCGGCGAATGCGCAGTGGCAGCGAGATCTGTCGGCGTCCTATGGGGAGATCGCCGCGGTACAGCAGGAGGACGGCCAGTTGGCTTCCGCACTCACGAATTTGAGCAGCGCGATCCAGATCGCAGGCCGCCTGGTTGAGGCCGATCCGGGCAATACAGCCTTGCAACGCTATCTTTCTGTCTTGGATAATCGGGCCGGCGATCTGCACAAGGCCGGCAACGACCTATCCGACGCGTCTTCCAGCTATCAGGCCGCCCTCGCGATCGCAGAGCGTCTCGTCGCTTTGGATTCGTCCAACCCCCTGTGGCAGCAGGACCTCGCCTATTCCAACGAGCGGGTCGCAAGTGTACTTATTGCTCAGCACGACTACCAGGGCGCGCTCAAATATTTTGTGGCGTCCCGCGACGCCAGGTCGCATCTCGCCGCCAGCGGCCCGGACAATGCGGGATGGCAGCGTCAGCTCGCCAACACCGGCAGCATGGTGGGCGCGTTGCAGCGGGTGGCGCAGGATTATGGGGCAGCGCTAGCCAGCAACCAGGCGGTGCTGGCCATCCGCAAACGATTGACCGAGGCGGACCCAAAGGACCGCTCTCTCCAGCGCGACCTTGCCTCGTCCGATGAGCAGGTCGGCCAAATACAGGCAGGGCAAGGCAATCAGGCGGGAGCCCTGGCGAGCTATCAGGACGAGGCGACGATCAGAACGCGGCTGGCCGAGGCCGAAACCGGCAACATCGCGGCGCAACAGGATCTGGCACAGGTTTACGGCCAGCTCGCCGACACGCAGTATGCGCTGAAAGACCTGTCTGCCGCGTTGACGAGTATGACGCTCTCCTATGAGGCCTATGCGCGCATCGCGGCGGCCATGCCGGACAACCCCGGCAGGCAGCGCGATCTCTCGGTTGCCGCCAACAAGGTGGGCGATCTTGGGTATGAACAGGGAGACATGGCGGCGGCGGGGGCGCGGTATCAGGCGGCATTCGCCATTATCGACCGGCTGTCGCGCGCCGACCCGGAGAATGCCGGGTTGCAGCGCGATCTGGCAGCGACCGTCGGGCGCATGGCCTCGGTCTTGTCGCGGCAGGGCGCGCGAGACGAGGCGCTCGCAAGACTGCATCAAGCACGGGACATCATGGAGCGGCTGAGGCAGGGCTCCCCCGAGGACAAGAGCCTGCCTCCTCTGGTCGCGTTCTTCGATGGGCAGATCGCCGCCTTGGATAAGCCGCAGTGAAGGGAGTTTGCATGATGAGGCGTCTCCTAATTCTGATCCTATTCGCCATCTTGCCGGCTGGTGCCCGGGCTGCCAGCTTCGATTGCAGCCGTGCCGCCACAGTGGATGAGCATGCTGTCTGTTCCAACCCGCTTCTGTCCGAACTGGACTCGGTCGCTGGGGAAGCCTTTAGCCAGGCGCGGCAGAGTGCGGGGGCGTCGGAGGTCACGCCGATCGCGCGCGACTTTCTGGCGGACCGGAAAGCGTGCGGCGCGAACACGGCCTGCATCATGGCCAATTATGTCGCTGCCATCGAAACCTATAAGGACAGTGGGTCCAAGACTGCCCTACCGGATTGGGCGGGTGCCACGGCCATCGCCGGGTCGGAGGCACCCCGGTCCAATGCGATCCCGAAATCGGTCGGCCAGTGCGTGCGCACAACCGTGGCGCAGGTGATGCCACGGTTGGATCCCGGTCACAGCCCGGTCAGCAGCGACTTCGATAGCGGAACCGCGATTCTTCTTGCCAATAAATTGTATCAAGTCTCCTACGACCGGGAGGCAGCCTTGCTGGGGTCGCACCCCGGCGACGAAGTGGTCGCCTGCCTCACCTCGATCCCGCACCATTGTCCGCCGGGTGACGCCCGCGGCAGAACCTACGCTGCCACAAACCTGCGGACGCACGCATCCTGGTGGCTGCCCGATTCGGAGCACACCTGCGGCGGTGCGTAGCCGCCGCCCGGCGGAGTCCCCCAGGCCGGGTGGGCGGTCTGATCTACAATTCCACCCCTATCGTCCGTTCCTCCGCTGGTGCGACCGGCATTTCGCCGTCGAACCAATAGGCTGCCGCCACGCCGGACATACGCATGCCTTCATGCCCGATCCCAGGCACCACCACAATTCGCCAGCCGCATGCCACGCCCAGCCGCGCGGCCTCCGCCTGGCCCTGTGCCAGATAGTAATGCGCCCTGGCGAACCGCGTCGGCCCTTGTGCCGCGGCGGCGGGATGGACGGGCAGGTTCTCCGCCCGCAGGTCCTGGTCGCCGGCGAAGATCACCATGGGGTATTCCAGCAGTGCCACGACGTCATCCCGGGTGAGGCCGATGCCGCCGAGCCCCTCGGGATAAGCATGCTGCAGCGTCGGCAGGGTATACCACCCGGCATTGGCCGCCCCCGCCGCCTCGAACGGCGCATGGGGCTGCGTGCCCATCAGGCGGTGCACGAACTGCCCGCCGGCCGAGTGGCCCCACAGGAACGCCTGGCTGCGAGACGTGATGCCGGCCTGCTGCAACAGAGCGAACACCCGTGCGGGGATCGCCTGCGACCAGGCCTCCCTCGGCCGCACCGTGCCGTCCTCGGCCAGTACATTGCCGTTGTTGTAGTGCAACGCATCGGGCCAGTTCTCCTTGGGGAAGGTGACCGCGACGACCAACAGCCCGTGCTTGTCCGCGGCGGGGATCCAGGCCTCGCAATACTCGTCGCCATTGCGACCCATGCCATGCTGTACCAGCACCACCGGCCCCTCCGGGCGATGGCCCGGCGCGCGGTAGCACTCCAGCATGAGCGGCCGGTCAGGGCTGAACGGGTCGGTATGAGGGATGCTTGCCCGTCCCGGTGCCGCTAGCGCGGCGCCTAGTTCGTCAGCCGTCATCGTCCGCTCACCTCCGTCGCCAGACCGCGAACACTGAGCGCGGGTGTGGGTTCAACTTCGCCTCACATTCCAAAACGTTGCCTGCCCGTTTAGCACGCCTGTTCCGGTACGCTGTTTCGTCTTATAGCACCTTTATGCTTTACGTTGTTGCCGCCTTTTACCGATTCACGCCGTTGGCCGATGCCCCGGCTTGCCGCGCGATGTTCAGCCAGGCGCTCGAGCCGCTGGGTCTTTGTGGTAGTCTGTTGGTTGCCCCAGAGGGTATCAATGGCACCATGGCGGGAAGCGCCGCTGCCATCGACATTATGCTGTCGATCCTGTCTGATCATACCGGGCTGGCCCGTCAGGACGTCAAATTTTCCTCAGCGCTTGAGAAGCCGTTCAGCCGTCTGAAAATCCGCCTCAAGCGTGAGATCATAACCTTCAACCAGCCGGAAGCAGATCCGGCCCGGCTGGCAGGCACTTACGTCGCACCGGAAGACTGGAACCGATTACTCGACGAGCCGGACGTCACCGTCCTTGACACCCGCAATCTTTACGAGACCTCAATCGGCAAATTCGCCAATGCCCGCGATCCGCAGATTGAACATTTTGCCGAATTCGCCGCCTATGTGCGATCCAAACTTGACCCGGACAAACATAAGAGAATTGCGATGTATTGCACTGGCGGCATCCGGTGTGAGAAAGCGTCGGCCTTTATGCGCGTCAAAGGCTTTGACGAGGTTTATCATCTGCACGGCGGTATTCTCAAATATCTTGAAGATATCCCAGTAGCCAAAAGCCGCTGGCAAGGCGACTGCTATGTATTCGACAAGCGCATGGCTGTTGGGCATGGGCTGACGACCGGCAACTATACAATGTGTTTCAGTTGCGGCTATCCGTTGTCGGCCGAGGATGTGACCCATCGGCTTCACGAAGCAGGGGTATCCTGTGTCTATTGCCATGCGGATATCAGCGATGCCGACAAGGCTCGCTTTCGCGAGCGCCATCGCCAGATGACGGTGTTTGCGGCAATCCCATCGAAGTAATAGCCGCATCTCGCTGGTCGCTTCACGCTGATTTGACGAGACATCTTACATCAGAAGCCGCCGTTCCGCGCGAGCACCCGGCAAGCCGTATGACTGCTTGCCGGGAACAAAGAAGTGCTGCGCGCCGGGCGAGTGACTATGCACGGAAACGCCTGGGAGACACTGGTGCTCGCGAGATTGCTCGCAAGCCGCACCGCCGGAGGGAGCGAGCGTTTGTCAGGCGTCTTCCAGTCATGGAGATTGTGTGTTTCGCCGGGGTAGTAAAAATCACGTCCCTCTCACAGTAAAACCACCTCTCGTCGGGCTTGTTGCTCCTGAAAGCGGGCCAGCCGTCGAAGACGACATAGGAGGGATAGTTGCCGTAGAACGGAAACTTCAGCCTACTGTCGACATGACCGGAACTACTACTAGATGCTATTCAGCTCAATATTTGTAGTCTGGGATAGAGTCTTGAAGACCACTTCCGCATTATGCCCCACTACGGGTAGTAAGACGATGCAGGCGTTCCCGGTTCCATTTGTCGGTCGCTGGTCACGTCTCTGGCTATCTAGGGTTGGCATGCGGCTCTACTAAAGAAGGGATCAGGCTTACCGGAGTTACTCGGCCGCACCCACACCATTGACCAAAAAGAACTGCACCGATCCTCCTAATTATCGCGCTGCTATACAAAGTCTGGACCGGCTGCTATGCAGCCCTCGAATCCACGCTGAGGAACATGTATGAGTTTCACAACTGGGGTTGCCCCGTTGCGTATTTCCAACGAGGCATTTCTCGTTGCAGCTACAATCGAGCGTTGCCCTCCCACCATGATGTTGCGCGAACTGGTGATGAACGCTCTCGAAGCGGCCGCGTTCGCGTCGGATGCCCCAAAGCAAGTGCGGGTGACGGTTTGTGAGGTGGAAGGCACGAACAAGCTTTGCATCTGGAACACCGGCCCGGGCCTCCTTGCGCAGGAACTGCTACAAATTTCTGATCTGTCCTCGTCCCTGCACAAGAACGTCTCGCTGGACGGGAATTTCGGCATGGGTGCGAAGGCCGCGTCACTGACATCCAATCGGCATGGGCTTCGGTATCGATCCTGCTGCCGGGGCGTGGTGTCGCAGCTTTTGCTTGGGCAGCGGGACGGTGTCTATGGCCGCGTCCTCCAGGCTTCTCCCGCCGACGGCACGGTAGCCGAAGTGATCGACGTGACGGAGGTGTGCCGGTCCGAGGCTATCTATGACCTGAGTCACGACTGGACGGAAGTCGTGCTCCTCGGGAACAGCGCAAATCAGGACACTGCGCGCGATCCTTATGCAGGGGCACCTGCGGTTGACAAGGAATGGGTCGAACAGACGGTGGGGCGGCGTTTCCTCCGCATCTCTTCGGGAGTGTCGCTGCAACTGGCAGCCGTTGCCGGCGGTGCAGAAAAGGGCGAATTTCAATCAGCTTTCGACGCTGCCTTTTTCGACCGGGTCGAAAAGGTCGCGCTGCCGGGCAATGTCACAATCCATTACTGCTATCGCGCTCCAGACTCCACGGGGCCGCAGCATCGCGTGCCCACAATAGGGTTGGGCGCGATCGCATTCGAGGACGAACTCTATGATCTGGTCGAGGGCAACCGCTGGCGGCTAGAGGCGCCAAGTTACGGCCTGACCTTCGCCGCACGACACTGCACGATCCTCGTCGAGCTCGGGCATGGTTTCCCAGTTCGGCCAGAGCAATACCGGCAGTTCTTACGATCGCGCGATGGCGACCAGCACCAGGTGAAATTTGCCGATTTCGGGAGTATGGTGCGGGACAACATCCCGTTTTGGTTGCGCCAAATTATCGAGGCGTCGCTGCCGCAGTCGGATGATGATATAAAAGACATCAAAGCGGATTTGCAGCAGCTTCTGCTGGAACTGGGAATAAAAGACCCACCGCCCCCCCCTGCGAAGGTCGCACCAGACGACGGTAGCAAGCCAACTCCTCCGAAGGGTCAGGCGGACGGCACGCCGCCCCCACCGCCGAAGCCACCCAAGCCTGTTCTGCCTACACCACCCGAGATCATCAAAATCTCCGACGAGGACCAGATTGTCGAGAAGGCGCTCGGTGGACGAGCTGCACGGTTCTACCCGGCTTCGCGCCAGGTGTTCGTCAACACCCGTTACGCCACATTCGCGAGGCTGACGGCTCAACTCCGCAGCCATTTTGCGGAGTTTTTTTCCGACCCGGCGGCGCTGGACCAAGTCGCCCAGCAGGTTGCAGAATGGGCTTTGATCCGCCGTCTGAGCCGCGCGCTTATCCACACGCTCGCGAAGAGCAGCATTGGCTGGCCGGACGAAGAGGTTCGGGCCGTGCAGGCGCCGGGCTCGATGAGCATCATGGTTGACGATCTGGATACGGTGCTGCCCGCTGCTATGCGTCGCATGGCAACCCAACTCGGTTTGGAGGGCGACTTTGGGCGCGGGTCTGGGGTCGTCATCGATCCGAGTGTTGGACAGGCGGCTGCGGATCTTGCGGATGCCGAGGCCCAATTGCAGCGCGCCATGGCAGCGGATATTGCCCATATAGGCCCGTTTTACCGGCAGGTCGCGCTTGTCTTGCAGCAGCAGCGCAACCCGTTGGCGGCTCGTACCTGGCTGGAGAAGGGTATTGCAGTCGACCCGGAGGATCCGTGGTGCCACTACGAGATCGCTGGTCTTCAGCTTGCCCAAGGTGATTTGGTGGGCGCGAAAAAATCTGCGGATGCGGCGCTCAACCGGGCCCCCCACGCCACCCGCGAAACGTTCCTCCGGCGCCTGGCGCAGGTGGAGCAACGTTTGGGCAACCCCGAAATGGCTCAAGCGCTGTTGGAGCAAGCAGCCGAGGCCGACCTCACGAGCCCATGGGCGCTGTTCGAGCTTTCGGGGTTGAAGCTTTCAACAGGCGAGCTGAGCGCCGCCGCGTCTGTCGCCGACGCGGCGCTCGCCCGGAGCAGAGCCCCGTCCGCCACGTTGCTGCGCCGGCGGGCCGAAGTGGCAACGCGTGCTGGGGACCGAGCCCTCTCGAAGCGCTATCTTGCAGACGCCATGGCGGCAGACCCGACCGATCCTTGGAACCTGCTGGACCTGTCCGGGTCGCGGTTGTTGGACGGCGATGTCGAGGGTGCTTCTCAGATCATTGACGAGGCGCTCAGTTACAATCCAAGCAACCCGAGCCAGCTGCTGCGGCGGCGCAGTGAGATAGAATTGCGCCGCGGCAACCGCGCTGCGGCGCTGGCGGCGGCGAGAAGCGCCTCCGAAGCCGATCCGACAGATCCTTGGGTCATGTTTCAAGTATCGAGTGTTTTGTTAACAATCGGCGACTTGGACGGCGCCGAACAGGCCATTATTGGTGCGATCGAATGCAGTCCGATCCCGTCACCGCATTTCCTGCGCCGGCGCGCGGAAATCGATGCGCGGCGTAAGAACCACGAGGGCGCGAGAAGCTGGCTCAAGCAAGCGATGGCGCTTGATCCGAAGGACCCGTGGTCACGGCTGGATCTTGCGGCGCAACTCCTTGCCGTCGGTGATCTGGCCGGGGCTGACGTGGTCGCTACCGAAGCCCACCAAATACATACAGGCAATCCTGCCCCCTTCTTGCAACGTCGCAGTGAGATTGCCTCACGAAGGGGCAATACGGCTGTGGCCCGTGACCTGATTGAGCAAGCAGTGACTGCCGATCCGTCCGACGCGTGGTGCCGTTTCGAGTTGTCCCGGCAATTGCTGGCCGAGGGCGATCTGGACCGCGCATGCACTGAGGCAGAGAAGGCAGCCGAGTTGTCCACCGTGCCTAATGCGACATTGTATCTGCACTGTGGGTCGATAGAGGGGCGCCGGAAGCATCCCGATGCGGCGCGCAAGTGGTTCGATCGTGCGATTGCCATCGATCCGGCTGACCCGCAGTCGTGGAAAGAGGTTTCCGGCCTCCTGATGGTCATTGGTGACTTGGAGGGCGCGCAGCATGCGGCCGAGGAAGCAGTCCGGCTTGGGTCGCCATCAACTGCACGGACACCCGGCGTTGCAAGAGAAGCCGCGTGAGTCCGTTTGGGCCCGACGCGGTTCGCGGACGTTGGAACGCCATGGGGTGCCGGGCATCTTCGCCGGCGTAACGAGAGGGTTGCACACCAGTACACTGGGCGCTTAACTGGCTTTGATGCGGGCAATCCAAGTAAGAAACGTTCGTGACGAGGCCACTGGCTTGTTGGAGACTTACGCGTAAGTTGCGTACCACGGCGGTGGGCGGCCCTGTTCCGACTGTGATCCAAATCCAGATGTACGCAGTCCCAGGCCACCATGGCCGCGCCGGCGAGCGTGTCCGTGCCAGCCGCACTCCGGATCGTATGTCCGGTTCTTTAGACAAAGCTTTCTCCGCCCTCAGCAAAGGCCGCCATGAATATTTCATAATGGGCAGCCCTGGTGAAAACTTCGGGGTGTTCAGGACCGTCGACCCCTATGCGGCCTGGCCGAGGCTCATCCGGCATTGTGGACGCCTCGGCCGGTTCTGCGCCCCCTCCAGCGTCGTTCGGGACGCTGGACTTCCACAGCCTTCCAGAATATAACGTTGTGGTATCGAGTAAAGGGGCGCGGTTCTCCGAAAAAGTTGAGTAAAGTCAGCTGCTTCGTTGGTAAGGCTGTTGGATAATGGGGAGTCGTTTGATCTAGATGCTATGCCAGCAAGCCAGCAGCCGGACGGGACCTTGGTCTTTTCAATCCCTAGAAAGCACGTAATTCACTGGGGTGACAGACCGTCAGAACCATTCGCACACCTGCTCGGATAGACGCCAAACAACCATCCGTGCGACCGGCGCGTTACCCGGCCGGCGGGTCAGGCGGTGGCTTTTTATGAAAGCGCTGTTAACCTCATCGGGCCAGCAGCCGTTAAAAATTGGCGAACCGGGACGGTGCATTGTGCTACGGCTCCGTCGATCAATAGCGAGGTTTATAGTCATTCCGAAGAGCAGTTTCCTTGAGCCGGACCTGGCCAAAACTTTACTGGATCTGAGGCAAGGCCAAACTACCCTTCACTGGTTTGAGCCAGTATCTTCTTACGACGCGTCTCAAGTATCTAGCGCTATGGCGCATTTTCCTTGAGATGTACTATCTGATGGGCGGAGGCTAGCCGTGGCGCATGAGTTCAAAAAACGGATCATCCTTTTGCAAGGACTCGCGGCAGGGGATTCAATTTCGGCAAAAGTCCTCTTATCGGAGGGCGCGTTTGTGCTCATCAAGAGTAGCGACGACGACATTCTGCTTTTTGTCGGTGTAAACCCCGACAGCAACCAGTTTGCTCTGAACAGCAGGATCGACGGGAAGTGGCAGGGGAAGAAGACAGGCCTTCTTAAGGAGCGCGACAGAGACATCGTCGATCTCCGGATGGAATTTGCGGAAACGCACGTCCGGGTGGGAGTTGGAGAGGCGGAGGCCATCGACTTCCCGTTTACCCGCGCCTTTACGAACGCCATTAGACTAGAAGGCGACCTCAAGCTGTCTGAACCAGAGGTTCGTTGGTCGGATACCGCGACCTATGAGGCTCAGCGGCGTCTCGTGACGAAGATCGACGTGGCGCCAGAGGCCTCGAAAGCCACGGCTCCGGTGCAGCACGACCTGATTTATGACCTCGGCATGCACATCGGCCAAGACACTGACTTTTACCTGAAGAAAGGTTTTCGCGTCATTGCTGTCGAAGCGAGCCCAGTTTTGGCCCGCCAGGGTGCTCGAAAGTTCGCCCAGGCCATTGATGACGGCCGGTTGATCATCTTGAACCTGGGGGTTAGTGATAGAAGGGGATGTTTTCCGTTCTATATCAATACAGTGCTCGACCATTGGAGCTCATTTGTGAAAGCAATTGCAGCACGAGAGCATCCCGTCGAAGAGGTGGAGATAAATGCCGTCCTCGTACAGGACTTATTTGCCGTATATGGTGTTCCATATTATTTGAAGGTCGATATCGAAGGCTCTGACCGGCATGTGATCAGTCAACTTCCTGGGCTGGATAATCTTCCCACGTATGTTTCGTTCGAGAACGCGGCCCCAGACGTTTTCGACATGATAGTTCGCGCCGGCTATCAAGTGTTCAAGTTCGTCAATCAAAGTGACGTTGGCAATGTTGCTTTGCCGTCCCCCTCGTCCGAAGGCCGGACCATTGATTATAAGTTCGAGTACGGCGCCAGCGGGCCCTTTGGCGCGGATTTGGGTCCTGACTGGCTCGATCCCGCGGCCATGCTCAAGCGCCTACAGCAACACTGGGCAACCGGGTCCGAGGAGGGCGCCTGGTATGACCTGCATGCAAGCTTGGTGCGGATCGGATCACCATCTGGTTAACCTACGTGGGGTGGATCCCGTGCGCTGATCCTCATGGCTGAAAGACCTTGCGGTGCCGGTGACGGAGTGGAGGCCGCATAGGTCTGCCGCTGCACCCGTGCCGTGCGCTGAGTAAGGCGGCGTCCTAATCGGGAAAGCTACTGAAGACGTTCTGTTGCGCGTCAGACATGTCCATGTCAGCGCAGACCAACCGCAATGTCGTCGACGAGGACCGACAAAGGCCGCTTACCGTCGTCGGCAAGCATCCAGCGGGACGGTCGAAGTGTGAGGTTGTTCCATCCCTGCTGAAACTCTGCCATGAAACTCACCCGCGAAGGGACATCGGGGTCGAGTTTGAGTTTGGTTGTGACCAACGGGTGGCCTTCGAACAAGATCGTAACGTTCTGATGCGGGAAGTAATTGTGCAGCGTCATCGTAACGTCGCGGATACTGGCATCCCGGCAATATATTTGGAAGTTACTTTCAGGCCCAACCGCCCAGCGAAATGCTTGACCCGTTTGCAGCACCTTGGCGTCCTTAGAGCTGAAGCCCTCCAAATATTGCAAGGCGCCGTCCTCCGGTTCGTCTGCCGGCGTCTCCGGCTGAGTGGCCTTGGGGGCGATCTCTTGTTGACCCTCTGCAAGGTCTTCTACATCCAAGCCCATCAGGAGCAGGACAAGGAGGCGCGAGCCGGAATCAGGGTGCACGGCATACGCAAACTCGAAGGCCAAGGTATTCTCACCAGCCAGGAGGAAGACAAAGCAAGTCGCGAGCCCCTGTTGGGAAAAGTCCTCCTGGTGAAAATCGATCGAGAACGGCTCGGCGTCGTTGACGCGTAGCAAAGCGCGCTGCGTTCGGATCGGCACGCGGTAAGAGAATGTAAGCTTCGCCCGGCCGGCTGCTTTGCGCTCCAGCACGATCTTCGGTGTTGTCGAAACCATCCATCGGGACCGGTCATACCATCCATCTTCAGGCGATGGATCCTCGACTTCCCCAAAACCTTCGGATTTTTCCCAGCGGATCATGTTTTGGGATAACAAAGCATCAGTCGTTTCGCTATCGGTCAAGCTGATACCCTCTAACATGTAAGCCAGTTGTCGACCACTCGCATCGGCGGTGCCAGCGACCGATGCAATGATCTCGAGCGTATGAAACCCTACGTCAAACTCGGCGTCGAATCGCAGACGGATCAACGTGGCGATCGAAGTCGCGCTGAGGTCGTGAAGCACGCGCGTGTCGCCAAGGTAAATGGTCAAGCGCTGGTTCATATTGATGTTTCGCAGCCGCAACTCGAGGGTGCGCGGACCGGCTCGCTTACTGAACAGCCGTATCCGGCATTTAGGGTTGATGACCCATCGGAACGTCGATTGAAGACCAAGGTCAGGATAAGGCCCTTCAATGAAGGACGCACCCTCCATGATTTCGAAGCTGGCATCCTCAAGCGCGCCATCGGGTGGAGTCATCTGGTTCTCGGCCAATGTGAAATATCTTGCCGTCGCTAGACGCCATCTCTTGTAGCAATGGAGCTATTCCCTGCCCATAGGGTAAATCACCTGGAAGCGATATCCGCGACAAGAGCCGGCTGCCGCTGCATATCGTTTCGACTTGAATCAAGGGTATCAGGATTTCGTCGGCATCACGGACGGTCTACCCGGCGGAAACTGCTGCTGGGAGAAGAAGCTTGCTCAGGCTCTCCTCTCCCGTAGCGGACAAAAGTATGTCGAGGTCCACGGCCGCTGGATTGTGCATCAGTTCAGCCGGGCGAATGCCTGGGATCGTAGATGATCTGATAACGCCGGACCGGGCGAGAAGGGTCGGCCACCACCTCCGACCGGCAGCCTGAGAATTGAGGCTGTAGCAATCTCCTGAACAGCAGATCTTTTGTGGGTCAGAGACGAGGCGAGGGCCTCATCGAGCCTCGTGGACCAAGCTTTCGAGTTGTGCTTCGAAAGCGCTGGACGCACTCCTGCTACTATGACATGAGGGAAAATACATATTAATGAGCTGAGACATACAAATGGACGAGCCGAACCGTCATCTCTGCGCTGCTCAGGATATCTTGAGTCTTGGTCTCATTCTCCATGACAGCTCGAAAACATAGCAGCATCATTGGTCAAAGGGTTTGGATGAAGAAGATGACTTCAATCGCTGCGATCGCTCCACAAACATCAAGCAGTGCCGACAGTATTTACGCGCCAAATTATGTAGCAAACGCAAAGGGACTCATTGACAAGGATCGTCTCTCCCTTGCCCGGGAAATGCTTCTCAATGAGACGCAATACCCCGCTCTTCTTGAATATTCTGCGATCTACGCTGTCGAAATGATCTCGGCAGGTGCCGCAGCGGAGCCGGCTACGGTTTTTCAAGCCGTGTTTGGCAGTGAGCATGCCTTAAATGGGGCGCTTTTATCATATCTTATTAGATGTTCTGACAGACATTACTGGGCGTTTTCGTCCACTGTAGATTGGAGTGCGATTTATGTTGAAGACGATTTGCTTGATGATTTGATAGTTTCAATTTGGCGCTACGATCGTAATGCCGCTGCGACCGCTTTCTTAGCGGTGATCGCTTCCGAGCCATCGCGGTCGCGCAGAATGCCACCGATATCACTGGTCAAGCTCGATTCCGCTTCGGTGTGGCAGGGGGCGTCTCGAGCTTGTGCTCATAGCGGCAGGTTACTCATCGGTATACTTCAGAAAATCATCGAACGGATCGATGGTTTTATGAACCTGCACCGACGATTCGATGCCTCAGAAATTCAAGACATCGAAATGAAAGCCACGACTGTTGCGTCTTTTTTCCCCGATATCGGCGCCTGGCAATTGAGCTGTCTTGCCCGAAGGGTAGATCCGGCAAAAGCTATTAAACTATACTTCAGTGTTTTTCGAGAGATCGGCGTCGACGAGTTGGTCTCCGACTTGATTTTCAAAGCCGTCATCGAAGAGGTCAACAGCCGGTTTCACATTCGGAAGACCGAGTGGAAGGGCTTTAGGTCACTCTCCCCATCAGATATTCAGAACCTCATCTTACTGTGTGCTTCCGCGCGTCTTAAAGTGGAAACCGTCCTCCTCGCAGAGTGCCTCCGCATCATCGACCCTTCTTCGGCGGTCTTCGCTGCTTGGGCGTGCTTGAACATCGACGCCCCCGAGTGGTGCGACATGGGTTTTCGGCGTCTGGGATACGTTAACCGCCACGCCATTTCGATGTTTCCGACTTTGGCTGGATGGCCAAGCCAGCGGCCACAGAACGAGAGCATCCAGCACTTTCGTGACCAGGCGAGCACGTGGCCGCGCATCTCGATTGTGGTGCCGTCTTTCCAGCAAGGACACTTCATCGAAGATACTCTGCTCTCGATCATCAACCAGGGCTACCCTAACATCGAAATAATCGTGGAGGACGGAGGCTCTACTGACGAGACATCCCAAGTCTTGGACAAATATCGTAGGGAGATTGCGCATCTTAGATCATCCAAGGATGGCGGCCAGAGCGACGCGATCATGCGCGGTTTTGAAAAGGCAAGCGGGACGATCTTGAGCTGGCTTAATTCAGACGATATGCTTGCACCTTTTGCGCTATTTAATATTGCGAAAGTAATGATGACGGGGGCCGATATCGTTGCAGGCGCCTGTTTTGAATATAAAGGATCTGAATTTATTCAGGCTAACCTGCCAGGTACGCCGTCTGGCCGCCTGCGCGCAGAAAATTTGGCAGATCTAAAGAATAAATGGTTCATGGGCCATTTTTTTTACCAACCAGAAGTCTATTTTACTGCAGATGCCTACAAACGAGCTGGCGGGCGTATTGATAAGAATTTGAATTATACGATGGACTACGACCTTTGGCTTCGCTTCGCCGCGCTGGAGCCGGAGTTTCGGAAAGTCTTTTGGCCTGTCGCGTTGTTTCGACGGCACGAAGACCAGAAGACATTCAATCTCGACCGGACGGTGATCGAGCAGGGCAATGTTCGCCACGCGGCCGGCGTACTCGTAAGTCAATCTCGCGCAAGCCATTCTTCTGAGGTTACTCGCCATAAAACCCGAGCGCTGTTCGCGGGCGAGAGGATCAACGTGCATGTTGTGACGGGCAAAATGGGCATCTTTTTTCCTGAAAGCACCCAGCATGACCTGGAAATTGCATTTGCGGACGACCGATTTAAGGTCAGCTTTTCTGACGCCACTGCGGCAAAAATAGCCCCCAATTGCGACCTTATCATCCATGTTAATACGCTCACCGTATCTGAACAGACTTTCATTGAAGAGATCACAGCACGAGGATCGCGACCGTTAGTTCTTGGGTGGTTCTGGGACAATCATCACGCCTATGACCTCAATATGAGGTTTGCGCAGAAGTACGATTTGGGGATTGCGGGTCATGATTTCGCAAAGCACTATTTAGCAAACGAGGCCATGTGGCTTCTGCCGTCAGTGCCCCTTTGTTTCACGCACTGGCCAGGGCTGGTACTTTCGGAAGGTCGAACCATTCGCGCGGCAAATGATCGTTCCGACGCGCTCCAAGGAAGTTTTGTCGACTACGCCGACGTTCCGTCGCGCTCGATAGCAATCAAGAAACTCATCCAAAGCGGCATGTTCGGAGAACTCAGTCTGATCGACCACAACACCCCAGGGGGCTACTTTTCTTTATCAACCGACGATAAATTGAAGCTCTGGTGCCGGTACAAAGTGTCTCTGGCCGCCAACGTTGATCGAGACATCCCGATCCGCTTCTTCGACGCATTGGTCATGGGCCAAATACCGATCATACCGAAGCAGACACTGGATCTTGACTTTTTCCGCACGCTTTTCCCTGAGGACAAGTTTGTCGTTGCCGAATCTTTGGCGCCCACGCATGTCGAAACTGCGCTACAGGACGCTTTGTCGATCTTCGATTCGCAAAGCCCGGAAGAACTCCGCGCGCGGATAGACGTCGCGGCGGCGCGCCATTCGTTCATTGCACGGCTGCGAGACCTCCTCGTGACATGCGAGAATGCTGCGTTCGCCAGAGGAGTTGTCCAGTGATCGAGTGCAGCACATTCAGTCTCGCGATGCATCTCACAGCGATGGATGCCGAAGACGATGCCTTCGCGAGCTTGGCGGGACAATTTGTTACCAGCTTGTCTGAAATCGTGCAGCATCGTGGCGTGGAGATTCTCAATAGCTTACGCGAACTCGGTTTGAGCGATCGCCTGAAGGTCGCATCTAAGAGAGCCGACGTCCAGAAGTCGCTGGCTCTCGCTCTCGAGTTGATAGCGGAACGCACTTCGCCAGACCTTTCAGGGTCTCTCGTCAGCTACGGGGTTTGCGCCAACCTCACGTTTCTTCTCGACCTCATCAAGCACAAACCTGCGCAGAACCTGCTACTTCTCATCGAATGGTTCGGTCGTTGCTCGCTCATCGAATCAAACATTGATATCGAGGCGCCTTATGCGCTTGATCCGGCGTGGCACACAACGACGACCGAAGAGTTGCATGTTCATTTGGTCAAAGCACTCCACGGTAGCTTCCGCGAGAGAAGTGCAATGGTGGACGCACTCACGGCCGTCAAGTTTCTCAACACGCGCACAATCGTCCGCTACGTCATCCAACTCGCATGGCGGGACCGGAGTTTCGATGAGATCACAGGCGCGACCGCTTTCGAGGAAGAGCTTGCATCCCTCGTTTTAGCGCCGTTGCATCGGCTTGGGGCCGTTGGTACCCTTCTGCGGGATAGGCGCTTTCGCGATATCATACTCGCGAAGTACGAAGCTCATGACAATTTACTCGAGCAGCAAAAAGATATAGATCTCGATCTTAGACAACGCACGGTGCTTGCCGAGCTACTCGTCGAGGAACTCGGGAGTGTTAAAAGCAAGCAGCAACAAGACGGCATGTTGCGGGCGCTCGGCTTATGTGCGCCGCGCGGCTATTCATCCGAGCTGAACTACCGACCCCTCCAGAGCTTACGCGCTCTGTCCTATGACCGTGTTGCGCGGATGCGTTACGACAACGTCGACCTTGCACCAGTTGCTATGCAAACCGGCGCTGTCGGGCTGTTGATGGCGACTCTCGCACGGTCTGCGGAGTGCAACGCAGCCGTCATGTACGCGGCCGCTCTGCACCATGCCGGGTTTAGCGTTAAGATTATCATCTGGCCGCATAGCCAGGGTAGCGGCGAGAGCGACGCGGCGATTTGCGACACTTTCGATGTTCTTGACCTGAGGCAGATCCCTTTCGAAACCAGAGTAAAGGTCGTCCGGGCGCTGGGTTTGGAATGTTTGTTGTCCATGAATAACGTGACATGGGGATGGTCCGAGTATATTGCCGCCTGTTGTTTCAGGCTCGCTCACATTCAAGTTGCGACCTATCTTTCGGTGATCACCGTTGGATTTCAAAACATCGACTACTATCTTGTCGGGTCCGACAGCGAGGGGCCAAACGCGGCGGGTCACTACATCGAACGACTGTTGTGGCTCGAGGGAAGTGTGCTGTGCCTGCAGCCGGCGGAGCATCGACAGATCGATGATAGAGCTGCGCAACGTCGTCCTTTGGTCGCTGCCTGTGGCTCTAGCCTTCTGAAGCTGACACCCCGGTCTATTGAAGAGATCTTCAGCATTTGTGCGTTGGTTGGAATCCGGGAGATATATTTTTATCCCTACAACCCGTCATGGGGCCTTTCCCCAAGCAAAGCCTTCGAACTCAATCTGCGCGTTATCGCGAAGCGCTGTGAATACGACGGCGAAATTAAAGTGGTCGGACCTTGGAGCGACCAGTCGGCCATTTTCTCTCTTCTTGATCGTTGCGATCTATATTTTGACTCCTATCCCCATTCTGGCGGCCTGTCAGTGCTCGACGCAATTTCCCGTGGGCTCCCTGTGGTCTATCGCAGCGGACCTTCGCAGCGTGGATTGCAGGCCCGTAATGTCGTTGTAGCGGCTGCTGCACGCGGAATAGACCTGTCCCGGTTGGAGGAAAAAGGCCTCACTCCGCCGGAGAGAGATGCATTTATCGTGTCGTTGTTGGAGGAACCCTCAGCATCAGCCGACTTTACGACGCATCCAATCTTCAATGTGCACAGCTTTGCCTCGGATATTGCACATGCCCTGCTCCAGGTTGACATCCGACCCACCCGATCAAATCTCCCATTCAGATTTAGCTCGGTCGGCAATACGGTCGTGCTCCGTCCCGCCGGCCGGCAGGTTCTCTTTTTCGATGACCCGATGTTGCATCCAGGTATTGCGACACCGGCTCATTCGGGCGCTTTGCTGATATCTTTGATGCCGTCATTTGAGGCACAATTCGTGAGCCAGAGCTCCACATTCCAAAGCAAGATTTGCGAGTTTCGCTTCACGTCCAAACGCGACCAACTCGTTGTCTTCGCATTGCCTGTGACGAATGCGGAGGCAGGCGAGCAGTTGTGCATGATCACTGGCGGTCTTCCGTCAGGCTGGACGCATCCGATCATTGCCGGCGCAACGACCATCGCTTATGTCGTGTGTAACGTAACGTGTGGGCACAATCTGATTTCGGTTCACTCAAGTGCCCCGTTATCCAAGATACGGCTCGTAGGATCGATTAAGGCTCCTGCCACAGGAAGTATTTCCAAAGGGGAACGTGCGGCCATATGGAGTGCCATAGCGGGCTTCAGCTTCTGGGAAGGGGCAAACGTTGAATACGGCCTTGAGTCTCCGTTCAGGTGGGCGATCGGCGCTACGAGCACGATAAGGGTTCTGGTGGATGGGCCAGATGCTCACCAAGGAATGCTTGTAGAGGTTCAGGTTGCTTCGGCGACATGTGAGATCACCATCTCAACGGGGGGAGCAATATTGTGTGTGTTCCGTCGCGAGACGGGCCGCCTCGAACACGTCGAGGTTATCGAAATCTGGCACCCGTTCGCGAATGGCTATCACGATCTTCAGTTTGATTCGAAAGTCGAACGCGTGAGTAGCGATCGTGACCTGACGATGGTCATAAAGAAAGTATCTTTGGTCTCGCGAATTCCCTCATGTGAATTGGCAGCCGTTCAGTCGTGAAGGCGTCGTTCCTGGAAGCCGGGCCGCTTTTGGCTTGACCTTGTTTCAATCAGACGCGGGACAGCCGAGAATTCACGACTGATTTGGAGGCTGCCCCGCTATCCCGAGCTGGATGCCAGAGGTGGTGCACCCGGTCGAGGCCAGCGACGCAACCTATGATGGGCCAGGCGGACAGACTGGCGTTGCGGACTTGTCAACTCTACGGCGGAAGCGTCTCCACATGCACCATGGCGCAGACGCTACTCATCCGCAGGACAAGCGATTGACACGTGGTCTCTGACGGTTTACAGCCGTCGTCAGGGTTCGGACATATTGCGTTGACGAAGGACGAAACACGGCAGGCGATCCTGTTAGCAGCGCAGCAGCTCTTTGCGCGGTTCGGACCCATCAAGACCAGCGTGGCGGACATCGCGCGCGAGCTGGGGATGTCGTCGACCAACATCTACAACTTCTATCCGTCGCGCGAGGCGATCCTGGAAGCGGTTGGCACGCTCGAAATCACGACATTGAAACATCGCGTCGTTCGTAAGACCGACCGCACGGCCGATCATTGGACGAAGATCGAAGTACTTTATCTCGAGACGCTCCGGAACTTGCGTGATCATCTTGAAAACGAGAAAGACATTCTCCAACTGCAGGCTTTGGCGAAGAAGAACGGGTGGCAGTTCGTTGCCAACTACTACCGATTCGTTCTTGATATGACGGCCGACATTCTTTTAAAAGGATGTCAGTCTGGCGCGTTCCATTTGGAACGAGGATGCGCAGGATCGAGTGAGGCGAAGGCCGTTGCGTTAGCGATGTTCGATTGCCTCGTCAGTGCCGTGGATCCCTTGATAATGCGAAACTTTGATCGGCCGGAGCACGAGCGCCGGGTGAAGGCGCAACTCGACCTGCTCAAACGCGCCGTGACCTAACACTTATTTTAATTGCGTTCTGACAGATAACGGATATCGTCAGGCCTAATCGGCCAACTCGCTCAACAAGCGCCCCCCTCATACCCGATCGGACCATCCGCATGGCGAACCCATTGCGTTTCGTGTCGCCGTTTTTTCTCGTGTCCGGCCTTATCCTCGCCGGCTGCGACGACAAACCAGCTGCCGCCCCGGCACCGGCGCCCGCCGAGGTCGGCGTGATGACGGTGAAGCCGCAGGCGGTCAGTCTGACAACGGAACTGCCCGGCCGCACAGCGGCCTTTCTCTCGGCGGACGTTCGTCCTCAGGTCAGCGGGCTGATCAACAAGCGCATCTTCACCGAGGGCGCCGAGGTCAAGGCCGGGGACCCGCTCTACCAAATCGACCCGGCAACCTATCAGGCGACCTACGACAGTGCCGTCGCCACGTTGGCGCACAACCAGGCCGCCCTTGTAACGGCACGGGCGAAGGCGGCTCGGTATCGCCCCTTGGCCGCTGCCCAGGCTGTCAGCCGGCAGGACGCGGACGATGCGGTGGCAGCCGCCGCCGAGGCGGTGGCGGATATTGGAACCGCAAAGGCCGCCATCGAGCAGGCCCGTATCAATCTGGCCTACACGAAGGTTCAGGCGCCGATCAGCGGACGCATCGGACGATCGACCGTGACGCCGGGTGCCCTGGTCACCGCTGATCAGACGACGGCGCTGGCGACCGTGACCCAGTTGGACCCGATCTATGTCGACGTGACGCAGCCGACGACCGCGCTACTGCGCCAGCGACAGGAGATGGCAGCGGGCAAGCTGCAGACCTCCGGCCCCAACCAGGCGCAAGTGACTCTGGTGCTGGATGACGGCACCAAATACGCGCGGCCCGGCACGCTGCAATTCTCCGAGGTGAACGTCGATCAGACCACCGGCACGGTGGTTGTGCGGGCTATCTTTCCCAATCCCGACCGTTTGCTGCTGCCCGGGCTGTACGTCCATGCGGAGTTGCAAGAGGGTACGGACGACAACGCCGTGTTGGTGCCGCAGCAGGGGGTATCCCGTAACTCCCATGGCGACGCGACGGTGCTGGTGGTGGGCAAGGACAGCAAGGTCGCACTGCGGATCATCCAGACTAGCCGGGCGATCGGCGACAAATGGGTGGTGACGAGCGGGCTGGCCGCGGGCGATCGTGTGATCGTTGACGGCTTGCAGAAGGCGCGGCCCGGTGCCGCCGTTCACGCCACGGAAATGGACGTCGACAAGCCGGCCGAGCCGGCAAAGTAAAGGCGATCCCATGTCAGCGTTTTTCATTGATCGCCCGGTCTTCGCCTGGGTCATCGGGCTGATCCTCATGCTGGTTGGCGGGGTGGAAATCTTCCAGCTGCCGATCGCCCAATACCCAACCATCGCGCCGCCACAGATCGCCGTCACGGTGAGCTATCCCGGTGCCTCGGCACAGACGGTGGCCGATACCGTGGTGCGCCCGATCGAGCAGCAAATGTCGGGGCTGGATGGTTTGGAGTATATCTCTTCCACCGGCGAGGCCAGCGGCGCCATGGAGATCGACCTCACGTTCAAGCAAGGCACGGACGTGAACATCGCCCAGGTGCAGGTGCAGAACAAGCTATCCCTGGCGGAAGCGACGCTGCCGTCGGAGGTCACGCAGCAAGGCATCCGCGTCACCAAGGCGACGAAGAACTTCATGATGGTGGTGGGCTTCATCTCGTCCGACGGCAGCATGAACGCCCAGGACATTGCCGATTATATCGCATCGAACATCCAGGATCCGCTTACCCGCATCACCGGCGTCGGTGACTTCACGCTTTTCGGCTCCGAGTATGCGATGCGCATCTGGCTGGATCCGGGCAAGCTCTACAAATATGCGATGACGGTGGGGGACGTGACCTCCGCGATCGCGGTACAGAACATCCAGGTGTCGTCTGGCGAGGTGGGCGGCTTGCCGAGCGCCAAAGGCCAGAGGCTGGACGCAACGATCATCGGCCCCACCCGATATGAGACGAAGGAGGAGTTCGAGAACCTCCTACTGAAGGTCAACACAGCCGGGTCGCAGGTCTTGCTGAAAGATGTGGCCGAGATCGAACTCGGCGCGCAGACCTACGCCACGAGTTCCGAGTACAACAACGAGCCGGCGGCCGGCATCGCGCTCAAGCTGGCGCCGGGCGCCAACCAGCTTTCGACCGAAACGGCGGTGCGGGCCGAGCTCAAGACGCTGCAGGCGTTCTTCCCGACCGGGCTGCAGATCGTGTACCCGCTGGATACCGAACCGTTCATCACCCTGTCGATCCAGGAGGTGGTCAAGACGCTCGTCGAGGCGATCGTGCTCGTCTTCGTCGTGATGTATATCTTCCTGCAGAATTTCCGTGCGACGCTGATCCCGACGATTGCGGTGCCAATCGTGTTGCTAGGAACCTTCGGCGTGCTCGCGACGCTGGGTTACACCATCAACACATTAACCATGCTCGCCATGGTGCTCGCCGTCGGCCTTCTGGTGGACGACGCGATCGTGGTGGTGGAAAACGTCGAGCGCGTGATGGCGGAGGAACACCTCTCCCCGCGCGACGCCACACGCAAGTCGATGGAGCAGATTTCCGGAGCACTGGTGGGCATCGCATTGGTGTTGTCAGCGGTGTTCCTGCCAATGGCCTTCCTGAGCGGGTCGACGGGTGTGATCTACCGCCAGTTCTCCATCACCATCGTCTCCGCCATGGTCCTGTCGGTGCTGGTGGCGCTAATCCTGACCCCGGCGCTATGCGCGACGCTGCTGAAGCCGAGCCATACGGCGAAACGCGGACCGTTCCTTTGGTTCAATCGCGGGTTCGATGGGTTGAACCGTGGGTATATCGGCGGCGTTGGGCGGATGATCGGCGGGTCCGTCTGGTCGATGGTGGTGTTCGTGCTGATCGTCGGCGCCATGGGATACATGTTCACCCGAATACCCTCGGGCTTCTTGCCGGATGAAGACCAGGCGCTGCTGTTCGGTCAGATCGCGTTGCCCGCCGGCAGCACGGCAGAGCAGACGGCCGAGGTGAACCGGCGCGTGGTTGACTACCTGCTGAAGGAGGAAAAGGCCAATGTCGTGTCCGCCTTCTCCGTCGTCGGCTTCAACTTCGGCGGGCAGGGGCAGAATGCCGGCTTCCTGGCTATCAGCCTGAAGGATTGGTCGCAGCGGCCACTGTCGTCCCAATCGGGCGCTGCGATCGCGGGGCGACTGATGGCACATTTCGCCGGGTCGAAGGACGCGATGATCTTTGCGTTCCAGCCGCCGGCCGTGATGGAGCTGGGCAACGCCTCCGGTTTCGATATGGAACTGGTGGACCGCGCCAATTTGGGCCATGACAAACTGCTGGCCGCCCGAAATCAGCTTCTGGGCATGGCGGCGCAGGATCGTCGCGTCGCGGCGGTGCGGCCGAACGGGCTGGAAGATGCGCCGCAATATCAGCTGATCGTCGACCGCAACAAGGCCAACGCGCTCGGCGTCAGCAACGCCGACATCAACACGCTAATCGAAGGTGCCCTAGGCTCCACCTACGTGAACCAGTTCATGCGGGAGGGTCGGGTGAAGCAGGTGTATGTGCAGGGCGAGGCATCCGCCCGGATGCTGCCGGATGATCTGGGCAAATGGTACCTCCGCAATACTGGTGGCGCGCTCGTATCGTTTTCCACGATCGCCTCCGGCAAGTGGCTCGTCGGGCCGCAGAAGGTCGAGGGCTATAACGGGGAGACGTCGTTCGAAATCCAGGGCAGTCCAGCGCCCGGCGGCAGCACCGGCACGGCGATGGCCGCGATGGCGGAGATGGCCGGCAAGCTGCCGCAAGGCGTGGGCTATGAATGGACCGGGCTGAGCTACGAACAGCAGCAGGCCGGGTCGCAGACGACGGCGCTTTACTCGATCTCCGCCATCGTCATCCTGTTCTGCCTTGCCGCCCTCTACGAGAGTTGGCCGATCCCGTTCGCGGTGGTGCTGGTTGCGCCCCTGGGGGTTCTTGGCGCGGTTCTGGCGACATGGGCGCGCGGCCTCGACAACGACGTGTATTTCCAGGTGGGGCTGTTGACCACGGTCGGCCTGGCGGTGAAGAACGCGATCTTGATCGTGGAGTTTGCCAAAGAGTTCTTCGACGAGGGCGCCAGCCTGCGCGATGCAGCCATCGACGCAGCGCGGGAGCGCTTGCGGCCAATCTTGATGACCTCGCTCGCCTTCGTCTGCGGCGTGTTCCCGCTGGCCATCGCATCCGGGGCGGGGGCTGCCAGCCGGATCGCGATCGGCACCGCCGTCGTAGGCGGCATGCTGACGGCGACGTTGCTGGCGGTGTTCTTCGTGCCGGTGTTTTTCGTGGCCGTGCTGAAACTGTTCCGGGTGAAGCCGCGGCCGAAGCACGTCGCGCCCGACCAGGCCCTTGTCGAGGCGAAGGCGTAGTCATGCGGCAGAGTCACTTGGCGTTCGCTTTGCTGGCCTGGTTGCCGGGCTGCACGCTCATTCCGGATTATCTGCGGCCAGATTTGCCGGTGGCGCAAACCTATCCCACGGGCCAGGCCTTCACCGGCGCCGGGTCGGTTCCGAACAACGCCCCGGGCGTGGCTGCCGCCAATATCGGCTGGCGTGATTTCTTTATCGACCCGGTCATGCAGGATTTGATCGCCCTGTCCTTGCAGAACAACCGCGATCTGCGTGTTGCCGCGCTCAACGTGGCGGCGGCCGAGGCGCAGTACCGGATCCAGCATGCAGCCCTGTTCCCAACCATCGATGCCGTTGGCTCCGGCGAATTCGAGCGTGCGCCGCCGGCAGAAACCGGGTCGCCCGAGTCGCTGCATCTCAACGTCTACAGCCTGGGACTGAGTGCCGTGTCCTACGAGCTGGACCTGTTCGGCCGGATACGCAGCCTCAGCCGGCAGGCGCAGGAGCAGTATCTCAGCTCTGCCGACACGCAGTTGAGTACGCAGATCAGCCTGGTGGCGCAGGTCGCGTCGTATTATCTGGCGTGGTTGGCGGATCGCGATGCCATTCGCGTCTCGCAGGACACGGCGCAGGCGCAGCAACGGTCCTACGATTTGCAGAGGCTCATCCTGTTGCGAGGCAACGGCACGGCGTTGGACGTGGCGCAGGCGGAATCCACCTTGCGGACCGCCCAGGCGAGTTTGGAGCAATACACGCGCCAGGCTGCGCAGGATTTGGACGAGGTCGTGCTGCTCTTGGGTGCCCCGCTGCCAGCCGAGTTGCAGGCGCGGATGATGGTTCAAACCGGGCTTGGCGATAAATCGGTGTTCCCAGTGTTGCCCGCAGGCCTGCCGTCCGAATTGCTGGCGCGGCGGCCGGACATCCGGGCGGCCGAGCACACATTGCTGGCGGCGAACGCCAATATCGGCGCGGCGCGGGCGGCCTTCTTCCCCTCCGTCACGCTGACCGGCAGCGGCGGCACGGCTGGCGGGGGGCTGGCGAAACTGTTTGGCGCGGGGACGGCGTCCTGGCTGTTTCAGCCACAGATCAGTGTGCCGATCTTCGATGCCGGATCGAACTTCGCCAATCTGGACTACGCCAAGCTGCAGAAACGGATCGAGATCGCGAACTATGAGAAGGCGATCCAATCAGCGTTTCACGACGTGTCTGACGCATTGGCTGCCCGCGTGACCTACACGCGGCAGGTCGATGCAGAGAGCAAGCTGGTGGATGCTGACACCCGATACTTCAACATCTCCCAAATGCGCTCGAATTCCGGGGTGGATACCTACCTCAACGTCCTCGTGGCGCAGAACTCCCTGTTCGGAGCCCAGCTCAACCTGGTGAGCCTTCGGTTGGCGGAGCAGCAGAACCTGGTGACCCTGTATAAGGCTCTCGGTGGCGGATGGACCGAGCGGGTCAAGTCCTAAGTGCTCTCAGACGGGCATTGTCACGTTAACTGGTGGGGCTCAGGTATAGCCTGAACGAGGTTTACGGGAGCGATCATCCGACGCTTTGGGCACAGGTCTCCTGTGTCCACGTCTTGAAGGCTGTTGCAAGCGCAGCACGATAACGGCTGTCTGTGATCAGATGGCGCCTTGGAGGGAAGTGCCCAGAGATGAAGGCGTGAGCGGATAGGAAACGCTGTGCCTGGCCCGTCGATCAGAACGCAGGCCTGGTTCACGCTCATGAACTCGAAAAGCCCGACGGCACCGCCCCGGTCTCCCGTGCAAACCAGGCCGCGCGTTTGACAGGATATCGCGCTCCAGCCGGATCTGCTTGTTCTCACGCCGCAGACCCGTAAGTTCGTCCCGTTCAGAGGCCGCCAACCCAGCGACCACCACCTCCCGTCGGCCCTCTTGCTTGTCGGCCGCAGCAGCACGGGCACCGATCGATTACGCAGTGGGCTCAAACTCCCGAGCGAGATCCTCGCGAGATCGTTCCGAACGAAGCAGGTCGACCATCTGGCGGCGAAACTCAGGCGAATACGGCAGACGCGTCTTGGGCATCAGTAATACCTCTGGCGAAAGCTTCAGGGTTTCCACGAAATCGGGTCAATCTCAGTCCCACCCTTTCCTGCGCGCTGTCGGGCAACCGACATGCTGTTGCTGATCTCGGGAAAGCCCCATAGGCGCCGTATCGCAGCAATCAATTCTTCCGCATCACCGATTCTTGATCAACGCGCTAGCGGTCGTCCGTCCGCTCGCCTAAGCTGAGCCGCAGCGCCACGGCGATAAGGTGGATATTGTCGTTATGACCCAAATAACGTTCCAAGTTTCGGACCAGGCAGATCTTGCTGCCGCAATCGCGGCGATCGATACGGCGGCGCAGGGCGGTGCGACCAATACATACTTGGTCCAGATCACGCACGGGGCCGACATCCGGCTCTCCGGCGACCTGCCGATCCTCGATGCGGGCAGTTCCACGGTCACCGTCGATGGCGGGGGCGGCACGCTCGATGGCGCAAGCACCTATCGCGGGCTGTTCGTGCAGTCGGGCAACGTCACGATCCAAAACCTCACCATCGCCAACGCCGCAGCCATCGGCGGCAACGGTGGTGACGGCACCTCCGGCGGCGGCGGCGGCGCCGGGCTGGGCGGAGGTGTGTTCGTCGGCGCCCAGGCGAATGTCACCTTGCAGGGTGTCGCCTTCCAAGACGACAGCGCAATCGGCGGCGATGGCGGCGGCGAGAACCCGAATTCCACCTCGCCCGGCGGTGGCGGCGGCCTGGGGGGCGCGGGTGGACTCGGCGGCAACGTCTCGGTTGTCGGGGCCGAAGGCGCCGGCGGGGGCGGCGGCCTTGGGATTGCGGCGGGCGCTGGCGCTGGCGGCGGTGGCAATGGCGACGCAACCGGCCAAGCCGGGGGTGGGGCCGGCTCCGGAGAGCAGTTCGACTACGAGGATACCTACGTCTACGGGCTCTATAAAACCTACGGGTCCTATGTCGACACACCGAATCCCGGTGGCGGTGGCGGCGGCGGCGGCGGTGCAGGCGTCGAACCCGTCAGCGGCGGCGGCGGCGGCGGCATTGGGGGCGGCGCCTCCACTGTCTTCGACAGCGGGCAGACGCAGGTGATCGACAAGACGGCACTGTTCGAAGAAATCGTCGATGACGTGTGGCAAGTCGCGCAGGTGGTGCTGCCCGCGTTCGGGCCGGAAGCCGAGTTGGCCGTCGCAGCGATCCAGCTCGGCATCGACGTGGTCGACGTGGCGGAGGGGGACGGCTCGCCGCTGGACGACGCCATCACGCTTGCCAGCGGCGTGGCCGCGGTCAGGACGGCCGCAAATGCGGTCAAGGCCGCCCACGAGGTGCTGACAGCCAGCCAAATCCTCAAAGCCGCCCTGAAGGCCGGGGCCAAGGCGGTACTGAAGGACGAGGCGAAGTCTCTCAACCAAGAATACCTCAGCTCGTACGAAGCCGAGCAAGTACAGAATCTCAAGAGCACCTTGGGGTTGCCGCCGTCTGCGCCGGCAACACCGCTCCCCGGACAGTTCTACTACGTCAATGTGATCAACTCCACCAACGCGGTGGTGGGGCAGCCGGGGGCCGGGGGCACGGGCGGCTTCGGCGGCGGTGGCGGCGGGGGTGGCGGCGTGGGCGGCGCCGGCGGCTTCGGCGGCGGCGGCGGTGGCGGCGGTCCGGCCACGGTGTTCGATGACTTCGTCGGCGGTGCGGGCGGTTTCGGCGGCGGCGGCGGCGGCGGCGGCGAGAATGCACCGGCCGGTGCCGGCGGCTTCGGCGCCGGCGACGGCACGTACGGCTACATCGAGGCGGCGAACGGCACGACCGACCCCGTCCCCGGGTTCGGGGGCGGCGGCCTAGGCGCGGGCGGCGCGGTGTTCCTGCAACAGGGCGGCCAGCTGACGCTCGGCAGCGGCGTGACGTTCAGCGGCGACGAGGTCGAGGGCGGCAACGGCGTCAACCCTGGCGACGCTGTCGGCGCCGACATCTTCGCACAGGGTGCCGAGACGGTCGCCTTCGCGCCCGGCGCCGGCCAGACGACCAGCTTGTCCGACCTGACCGATCAGAACGGCACCGAAGCCGGGTATGGCGCCGACCAGGTGAGCGTCAGCATCAACGGCGCCGGCACGGTCGATTACGAAGGCCTGAGCACCTACACCGGCGCCACGGCGATCGCGCCGAGCGGCAGCGGCACGCTCGAGGTCACGCCGGGATCGTTGATCGGCACCGCAACCACGCTGGATGCCTATAACGGCGGCACGCTCAAGATCGACACCGGCGCCGTGGTCGAGGCCAACATCGATTTCTCGGCGCTCCGTGCCGGGCAATCGTTCAATCTCTCGATCGATCCCAACGGGCTGTTCAGCGGTGCGCTGGTGAACCTGCCCAGCAGCATCGACATGCCGGATGTCGTGCGCAACCGCGATGACCTCGCGGCGACCGTCAATGGCGCCCCCGTGGTCCTGTCGTTCCAGAGCGACGGGCATGGCGGGACGACGCTCGGGCCGACGGTCGATCCATCCAGCAACCGTTACACCATCCTCAATGCCGCCGATGTCGGCGACATCGCCGCGGGTTTCCTGACACAATCCGCCCAGCAGAGCCGCGCCCAGGCCGGAGATCCGTCCGCGGTCACCTTCACCGTCGATCCGCTCTCCACCGAGGATCCGACGGACGCCGAGGGGGGCGCCATCAGTCTGCCGGCCCTGCTCGATGACAGTCCCTACACCTTCGTGGCAGGGGCCGGCGGGGCGCTGCTGGGCGCGTCAGCGCTTGTGCTGGCGCCTGATCCCGTCACCTTCGCCACACAGCAGGCCGGCGACACGCTCACCGTCGAGTCGGCCATCATCGACGGCGAGGGCGTGGCGCTCGAAGGCGTGCTCTCGCCCACGAGCCCGATCATGCAAGCGAACGCAAGGGCAAGCGCCAATGCCGCGAATGCGGCGCCGGACGGCGCGCCGGTCGAGGTGCTGCTGAGCGGCTCGGAAGAGGTCACGGCCTATCTGGACCACACGGCCGCCAATACGTGGCAGGTCAGCCTCTACGACTCTGCCGATGCCGGTGCCGCGACCAGCGGCTTCCCCTACACGTCCGGCCCCCTCGCCACGGGGAGCATCTCCTTCGTCAACGGCGTCGACACCGGCGCCACCATCCTCGGCTTCCAGACCGCCGACGGAGCGCAGCACTTCGTCAACCTCGCCGGGCTGACGGAGGGGACGCCGCTCGAGGTCGCCCTCAACGGGGAGCTCGACACCTATGCACCCGTCATCACCGGCAGCACCGCCGGCGCCAATCTCGCGGGCTCGGCCTACACGAACGAGGTCTCGTTCACGGCGCCCGGCACATCCGAAACGCTCAATGCCTATTTCAGCAAACTCGCCAGCGGTATCTGGGAGCTTTCGGTCTATGACGCGAGCACGGCTGCACCGGGCGGCGGCTTCCCGTATAGTGGCGGCCCGCTGCTCGTCCAGACGCTCAGCTTCGACGGCAGCGGCGTCCTCGAACCCGCCGATACGCAACCCACGCTCGCGTTGGAGAACGGGCAGACACTGACGCTCGACCTAGGCCTGACCGAGAACAGCCCGCCATCGTTGCTGTCCGCCGGCAATATGGACGTGCCGCACGACGCGGTCGCCTCCGTTACGGGTGTGCTGGCGATGGCCGACGCCACTGCGCAAGTCACCATCCCGATGACCGTGTATGATGCCACGGGCGCGGTCGCCGGGGCGGTGGACGCGACGCTGACGTTGACCAACCTCGGCTACCAGACCTTCACGAGCTACGCCAATTCAGCGAGAGGCGAGCAGGTCACGGGCCTCGATGTCTGGGAGGTGACCGGGATCTCGTCTCAGGCGTCGGCCGGCGCTGTGTCGCAAGTCCTGTTGCAGGACGAGAATGGCTTGCAAGGTGTCTGCCTCGTTTTCAACGCGAACGGGACGCTGCTCGATTACTCCAACGTGTCGGAGGTCGACCAGTACCACCAGCTCCAGGTTTTGAATGGGGGTGGGCAGTCATCACCGCCGACGATAACGGGAACGGTCGGCTACAACGACTATTTCTTTGCCAGCATCGATTTCTCGGGCGTGACGCTGGTCCAGACCACCGACCTGGTGGCCGGCCAAGACGACCAGTTCATCGCGCTCAACGGAACCGCGAGCACGGTCGCGGCGGTCGATGCCGCGCCCCCCTCCGCCACGCCCATCACCGTGGCGGGGCCGGGCACCGTCGTCCTCGATGGCTCGAGTGGCTTCACCGACGGCATCCTGCTGCAGTCGGGCACGCTCGAACTGGGCGCCGCCGCAAACAGCGCCGGCAGCGGCCCGGTCACCTTCGATGCGCAGCCCGGCACGGCGGCTCCCGCGCTGGTGATCGATGCACCGGGCGGCATCGCCAACCCGGTCGCAGGCCTCGAACCAGGTGACACCATCACCCTGTCCGCCCTCACCCTCGGCACGCAGCAGAACGTGGTATCGGACGCGACCGGGACGGTGGTCGTCCAGGGTGCGACGGCGCCCGCCGCGACGCTGAGCGTCGCCCCCGATACGCTGTTCACCCTGTCCACCGCCCCGGATGGCGGGATCCTGATGACGGTGGTCCAAAACCAATTCGCCGTCGCCAACGAGGCCGGGTTCGACGCCGCGACCTCGGTACCGATCATCGGCGACCCCGATGTCGTCGTCGTCGCGACCCTTGCGGCGGGACAGGTGATCACGCTGGAGGGCCCAGCGCAGATCGACCTTGCGGCGAGCGGCCGCTTCGACCTGTTGGGCTCCGGCAGCACGCTGGACGCGGCGGGCCCGTCCGGCCTGGTCGTGGATGGCGGCACGCTCGACGTGAAGGGCCCGGACATAAGCGGCGCCGTCACGTTGCAGAACGCCACCTTGCTCGCCGATGCGGCCGCCGTGACGGCTAGCATCGGCGCGACGATCGCGGGCGACGGGCTGCTCGACCTCAGCGACGGGACGGTCGTGCTCACCGCCGACAGCGCGCAACACACCGGCGGCACGCGGGTCGAGGCGGGCGCCACGCTGCAACTGCAACCCGGCGCCTCCGCCGGTGCCGGGGCGATCACGCTGGCCGGCGCCGGAGCGAGCGTGGACGTCCTGGCCGGGGCGGACGCCGACTTCACCCTGGCGGGGCCGAATGGCGCGACGCTGGGCGTGTTCGACGGGGTGGTTGCGCAGGAGACGCGATTCACCCTCGGCTCCGATCGCAGCCTCGAGGTCAGCGGCAGCATCGGCGGCGCGACCACGATTGACAGCGCCGTGACCGTCGCCGGGACGATTGCCGGGCAGACCACCGTGGATGGCACGCTGACGCTTACGAGCGGCACCCTCAACGGGTCGGTCACGCTTCAAACGGGTGCCGAACTGGCGCTTCGGGCTGCATCCGCCGGGAGTGTCACGGTCGGTGCCGTTGTCTCCGGCAACGGCAGCCTCGTCGTGTCGTCCGGCTCCGCGGTGGTGACGGCGAGCAACCTGTATTCCGGCGGCACGACCGTGACCGGCGACGTGCTTGAGGTCGCCGCCGGCGCATCGCTCGGCCTCGGCGCGGTTACCGTTGCGGGGCCAGGTGCAACGCTGGACTTGGACGGGACGGGCGCGGCTACGTCCGGCGTCACGATCGGGGCGTCCGGCACGCTTATGCTGTCTGCCGCGGTGAACGCCGATCCGCCCACGGTCACCTTCGCCGGCACGGGCGCGGTGCTGCGCGAGGCGCCCGCAACGGGGACGGTCGACACGCTGACCGGGTTCGCACCCGGCGATAAGATCGACGTGCAGGGTGTCCCAAGCAATTCGGCCAGCACCGTGGCGCTTTCGCTCGCATCCACGCTCGCGCTGCCGGGCAACACCGGCACGCTGTCCTTCGCCGGACTGAGCCCTGGGTCGGCGTTCGACCTGGCACCAGATGGCCAGGGCGGCACGCTGATCACAGTTCCGCTGCCGCAGCGTCCGGTGACCGTCGTCGCCACCGAGGCGCAGCTCGACGCCGCGCTGCTGTCGGCCGATGCGGCGGACGCGAACAGCGAAATCCGGTTCGCCCCGGGCAGCACAATCACCCTCAGCCACGCCCTCCCCGCAATCAGCCTGCAGCCCGGCGCGGCACTGTTCATCGACGGCGAGAACAGCGTCATCGACGGGGCGGGCCAGTGGCAGGGACTGTACGCCGCGAGCGGCACGGTGTCCGTGCAGGACCTGTCGATCCGCAACGCGATCGCGCTCGGCGGAAATGCCTGGACCGATTACCAGTCTTACGCGGAGGAAGCGGCCGGCGCCGGATTGGGCGGCGGCCTCTTCGTCGGGAGCACGGCGACGGTCACGCTCTCCGGCGTGACGTTCTCCGCCGATGGCGCGCGCGGCGGCAACGCGGTCCCCCTCGGCAGCGCATCGACGACCGTGCCCGACGGCAACGGCGCGGGCCTGGGTGATGCCAACTCCGGCGGCGCCGGGTCGTTCGGCGACGGCGGGACACGTGGCGCCGGCCCAGGGTTCGGGGGCGGAAGCATCTCCAACCGGCCCGGCTTTGGCGGCGGAGGCTCGCCAGACCTCAACGAGTTCCAGGGTGGCGCCGGGCTTGGCGCCGGCGGCGGTTTGTTCGTTGCACAGGGCGGCGCGCTGACGCTGGACGGCGCGGACGGCGAGACCGGCGGGACTGTCGCGGCTGGCTCCGGCAGCATGAACATCTTCGGCGTTGCCGATGGCGCCTCGGCGCTTGGCGCCGGCCTGTTCGCGCAAGGCACGAGCACGGTCAACCTGGACCCGGCGGCAGGGCAGACGATCACGATCGCCGATGCCATCGCCGACCCGGGCGGCAACGGCGGCAGCGGCTCGCTGAGCCTCGCCATCGGTGGTCTCGGGATCGTCGAGCTCGACGGCCAGAACAGCTTCAGCGGTACCACCGCGGTCGCGTCCGGCGCGACCCTTCGCTATGGCGGCAATGGCGGCAACATTGGCAACGGTTCGCTCAAAGTCGCCGGGACGCTCGAACTGGACGAATCCGGCGCGGCCAGCCTGAGCGGCGCCATCACCGGCAGCGGCAACATCATCGCCCGCGGCGCGGGCGACGTGACCCTCGACGGCCCCGTCGCCGTGACGTCCCTGCAAGTGCAGTCTGGCACGCTCGGCCTGGATGGCAACTACGCGGCCATCGGCAGCATCACCGACGATTCGGCGCTGATCCTCGCCGCACCCACGCAGACCTTCGCGGGCGCCATCACCGGCATGGGCGGGCTGACCGTGGCGGGCAGCTTCGTGCAGACCCTGTCGGGCACGATCTCGCTCGCCACCGTCGTGATCAGCGGCAATGGCGTTCTGACCGGCACGGACAGCATTGCAACGCTCGGCGTGAGCGGCCGCGCCACGCTGTCCGGGGCGGTCAGCATTGCGGGTGCCACGACCGTCTCGCAAGGCGCCGTCCTGACCGTGGCGGCGCCTGCCAATTTCGGCGGCGGCATAGACCTGGCCGGTGGCACGCTGGATATTGCGGCGTCCGGCCAGGTCGGCGCGGAGGTCACCCTTGCGCCCGGGACCGGCTCCACCGTGTCGGTGGCGCTCGGCGCCGTCGCGCCGCTGTTGTCCGGCTTCGCCGTCGGCGACACCATCGACCTGCAGGGCGTGGGCGCCGCCACGTCGGCGGTCACGCTCGACGCGAATGACGTCCTGCACGTCTCGACGGCCAGCGGCGCGTATTCGGTCAGCCTCGATCCGGCCAGTCCGCTCTCGTCCGGCATCTTCTCCACGGCGGCGGACGGCGCCGGCGGCCTGGACATCCAGGAACAGCCGACGACCTACAGCGTCGCCAACTCGACCGAACTGGCCGCGGCGATCGCCGCGATCAGCCAGGGTGGCGCCGCTGCCCGGGCGAATACCGGCTACGAGATCGACCTCACCCAGCCGGTCACTTTCGCCGGCACGATACCAACCGTGGCCCTGATGGCCGGGTCGACGCTCCTCATCAACGGCGAGGGCACCACGGTCTATGACCTGTACCAGGGCCCACCGGTCACGGTGCAGACGGGTGCGGTCACGCTGGAAAACCTGGACTACGTCGACGAGCAGGGCTCGGGAGCGCTCGACATCGAGGCCGGCGCCAGCCTGACCCTGGGTGGCGACACCACGATCATGCAGGTGTCGGGCGCCGGAGCCGTGAACGCGACCGGCAGCAGCAATATCGTGCAGGACTTCGATCTCACGGGCCCGGTCAGTGTCGCCGGCGGCTCGCTCGATTTGGGCTACCAGGGTCTCGGCGGCACCCTGTCCGGCCCCGTCAGCATCGGGCCGGGCGGCGAGCTCTATTTCTACGGCGGCCCTTACCTCACCGGCAGCGACGGCATCACCTTCCTGCCGGGGACGGGTGAAACCCTGGCTGCCTACTCGGCCAACCGGCTGCCCAGCCAGACGATTTACGGCTTCGCACCGGGCGATCAGATCATCCCCTACGCCAGCGCTCCGCAAGTGCCCGTCACCGCAGCGCTCGGCAGCGGCGACACGGTCGTGGTGACGGCGAGCCGCTTGGCGCCGGTGACGCTGCAGCTCGACCCCGCGCAGGACCTGACCGACTTCGTCGTGCTCGGCCGGAACGACGCGGTGTCTCTGGACCAAAGCAGCTTCGGCATCAGCACGGCCGCCGGCTTGTCGGCAGCCATCTCCGAGATCGACAGCTATGGCCTGCAGGGCGTGTCCTACACGGTCACCCTGCTGGGCGACCTAACTGGGGCGCAGGCGCTCACGGCCAACCTGCCGCAGGCCGTCCTCTCGGCCGGCGACAGGCTGACCATCGACGGCGAGGGCCACACGATCGATGCCGGCGGCCACGACGCACTCAGCCTCGACTCCGGCGCGTTCACGGTCGAGGACCTCTCCATCGTCAACGCCGGTACGGCGAGCCAGGCCGGCGCCGCAGTATCGGCGACAGGACCCTCCACCTCGGTATCTCTGGAAGACGTGACCCTGTCGGGTGCCGGGAGCAGCGTGCTCGGCATCGCGACCGGTGTGGCGCAGTCCGTCGTCTTCGCCCCGTCCGCCGGGCAGGTGTCGACCGTCGCAGGTGCGATTTCCGAAGCTGGCCCCACTCCGCTCGAACTCGACGGACCCGGCACCCTGGAAGTCACGGGCGCCACCGCCGCGGGCGTGAGCGCGCAGGGCGCGGATTACCTTATTCGGGCCGGAACGCTGGACTTCGCCGTGTCGCAGCCGGTGACGGGACGGCCCGCGGTCATCAGCTTCGGCGGGAATGGCACGGTGCGGGAGGATGCTGGCGCGCTGGACGCCCTCGTCCTCGGCTTGCAGCCGGGGCAGGGCGTGATCGATCTCAAGGGCGTCGCCCCATCGGCTGTGACCGTCACCGCCGCCCAGCTTTCGGCCTCGGGCAGCGACATGTACGTCGCCTCGGCGCCCGCGTCCCTTGCAACGGGCGGCACCCTCGCGGAAGGCGCGCCGTTCGTCGTCGTGGATAGCATGGCGCTGCTCGGCGTCAGCGGTCCGGTCTCGCTGCAGGCGGACGGCAATGGCGGCACTCTAGTCCGCGTCGCGCCGACGGCGTTCACCGCCGGCAACGCCGCCTCGCTCGCGGCGGCATTCACCGAGACGTCGGTGGGTGGTGCGGACTCGGCGCCGGATGCGGCCGACAGCGTGACGATCGTGCCCGGCACCGGCGCCATCACGCTGTCCGCGCCGCTGCCGGCCGTGCAATTGGCTGCCGGGGCTTCCTTGCTGCTGGAGGGCAATGGCGCGACGCTGGACGAGGGCGGGCTTGCGTCCGGACTCGTTGTCGATGGCAGCAGC
The DNA here is from genome assembly GCA_965199005.1 of Acetobacteraceae bacterium. Classification (GTDB taxonomy): domain Bacteria; phylum Pseudomonadota; class Alphaproteobacteria; order Acetobacterales; family Acetobacteraceae; genus LMUY01. Next base: position 900,096 of record CBDAQK010000001.1, read on the forward strand.
GTCACGGTGCGGGACATCGCTCTCACGGACGTCCCGGGCGTCGCGCCAGCCGTATCGGTGAACGCCGGATCGCTGGTCACGCTGACGAACGTGTCTTTCGGGGCTGGACTGCCCGGCACGGTCGACCTCGGTATCGCCGCCGGCGCCACGGCAACGCTCACCACGGCCGGGTTCGCCGGGGGCAGCGTCGAGATTGCCGGCACGCTGGACCTCGACCCTACCGCCGGAAACACCATGGTGGTGGATGCAGCGCTCGACGACCCTGCGGGCGACGGAACCGGCAGCGCCTCCGGCACGGTTGATATCACGGGATCCGTGGCGCTCGAGCAAGCGGGCGATCTCCGCGGCACGGTGTCGGTCACGGGTCTGCTTGACGTCGCCGCCGCTGGTGCGACCGGAACGGCGACGATCGCGCTGCAGCCCGGTGCCACACTGCGGCTGGAGGTGGGCGCGTCGATCGACGGCGCGGTGGCCGGGTTTGGCTATGGCTCGACCATCGACCTGCGTGGCGTGGCGGAAGCCGGCGCCACCGCCAGCATCACGGGCGATGTGCTCATCGTCAGCAACGCCAGCCAGAGCGTCAGCCTGACGCTGTCCAACCCGGCCATTTCGACCGGCAACCTGGCCTTGGCCAGCGACGGCGCTGGCGGGACGCTGGTGACGGCGGCCAGCCGCACGCTTGCCTCCGTGTCCGTCCCGGGAACGGTCGCTTTGGGCGCGGTCCACGTCGGCGGCACCGTCTCTACGGCGGTCACGATCACGAACCAGGACACCGCCGGCCAGGACAGCGTGGGTGCCGGCCTAGGCTTCGTGACCGGCGGCTTCCTCGGGTCCGGCTCGGTGGTCGTCGGGCCAACCCAGTCCGGCGCGCTCACGGCGAGCCTGCATCCCCTCATGGAGGGAGCTTATTCCGGCGCGGCCACGCTCGCGCTGACCAGCCAGAATGCGACGCAACAGGCTGCTCCTATTCCGCCCGTTACCGTGCAACTGACGGCCACAGCCTACGCCTACGCCACGCCGTCGGCTCCGTCATCCGTGAACCTCGGCGTGACCCGGATCGGCACGCCGCTGAGTGGGACGCTCCCCATCGGCGATGGAAGTCAGGCCGATCCTTATCAAGAAGGATTGTCCTACACTGTCGCGGATGCGACGGATCCTGCCGTGACCCTGAGCGACGCGGCCGGTACCGTCGCATCCGGGGCTCAGGGTTTGGTGGGCATTACCTTGCACCCGGACTCCTCCGGCATCGTCGCCGACCAGCTCGCCGTCACCGTGGCGTCGACGGGGGCCGGCACCAGTGGCCTGGGCACCACGAAGCTGGCCCCGCTGTCGACGGAGTTGGAGGCGCTCGTGTTCGCCCCGGCCGTGGGCGTCGTGTCTCCGAGTGCCGCTTTCGGCATCGTCCACGTCGGCGACACGGTCTTGCAGACCGTGTCGATCGCCAACACGGCGGTTGCGGTGCTACCCGACCAATTGCTCCCGGTGCTCGGCACACCGTCGAACGAGGCTTTCATGATCACGGGGAGCCTGCCGACCGCGTTAAGTGCTGGCCAAACCGCGTCCGTCAACGTCGGGCTCGACACAGCGACCGCGGGCGTCTTCAGCGGGTCGGCATCCGTGCAACTGGCGAGCCACGACCTCGACCAGCCCGACCTCCCCCTGCCGAGCCAGACGATCTCAATGACCGGCACGGTGGACAACTACGCGTCGGCCGCACTCGAACTCCTGGGCGGGGCGGGCACGCTGACGGGTTCGGGGACGAGCTACACGCTCGCGCTGGGCGAAGTCCTGTCGCCCGAGCAGGTGCAGCTCGGGGTGCTGAATACCGCCTCCGGCCCGGCGGATGTGCTGAACGGACTGTTCTCCGGCGGCGGCGGTGCCGATCTGGATTTGTCCGGCCTCGGCGAGTTCTCTGGCATCGCGGCCGGGCAGGCTGATACCGCCGAGATTGGTGTGTCGCCCAACCAGGGTGGCGCCTTCACGCAGACGGTCGTGTTGGACCCGACCGGCAGCAATGCAAGCGGCTATGTCGGCGCGCTGCCGGCGATCACCCTGACGATCACAGGCGACGTCCCCACGACCGACTTCGTGGTCACCGACGAGGCCGACCTGAACACGGTCATCTCCCGCATCGATGCCGGCGGCGGACTCGCGAGTACTAACACGGCCTATTCCGTGACACTTGAGCCTGCGACCGGCCAGACCATCAGCTTGACCACCGCGCTTGGAGCGATCGACCTCGACACCGGGTCGTCGCTGACGATCGACGGCAACGGCGACACGATCGACGGCGGCGGCAGCCAGCAGGGTTTCTTCGTCCTCCAGGGTGCGCTGACGCTCCAGGACCTGACGGTCGCCGACATGCTGGCGCAAGGCGGCACGGGCGGGGAGGGCAATGGCGGGGGCGGCGCCGGATTGGGCGCGGGCGTTTTCGTGGCAGGGCCGGTCCCGCAGGGCAACACGGCCGGCGGCACTCTCGTGCTCGACGATGTCACGTTCAGCAACGACGTGGCACTTGGCGGCGACGGCGGCGGCGACACCGGCTCCGACATCTACTCCGGTCAGGCGTTCGGCGGCGGCGGCGGCCTTGACGGCGGCGGCGGCGGGCTCGGGTATGGTGGCAGCTACGGCCAGTCCAGCGCTCCCATCATACCCGGCGGCGGTGGCGGGATCGGCACGGGAGCGGATGGCGGCGCAGGGTACGGCGCCGCCGGGTCGAGCGTGGTTCCTGGCGGCGGCGGCGGCGAGGCCGGCGGCGACGGGCTGGACTCCCAGGGCTACTCGGATCTCCTCGACGGACCGCGTGGCGGCTCCGGCGGGGGCGTCGGCGGCCAGACACCGACCGTAAATAGCATCGGTATGCCCTACGGGGGGTCCGGCGGCTTCGGCGGAGGCGGCGGCGGTGCCGAAACCGATAGCGCGGCGGGGGGCGCGGGCGGATTCGGCGGCGGCGGCGGCGCCGGCAGCGAGTTCAGCACGCTCGGCGGCACGGGCGGCTTCGGTGGCGGCGGCGGAAACTCCGCGGCGGGCGGGTTCGGCGGAGGAACCTCCTACGACGGGACAGGTGGGGGTGGCCTCGGCGCCGGCGCCGACGTGTTCGCGATGACGGGCGCGACGGTCATCGTCGAGGCAGGAGATCTGGGCGCAGGCACCGTCCAGGGCGGCCAGGAAGGCGACGTGAACGGCTCGCCCTATTCCAGTGCCGAGACAGCGCCCGGCGCCGGCAAGGCCATGGGCTCCTCCGTATTCGCAGAGCAAGGCGCAACCCTCACCTTCGCGCCAGATGCAGGAGCCGTCGTCGAGATTGCCGGCGATCTCGGAAGCGATGGCGCGGTCGGCGTCGATGAAACGGGCGCCGGAACACTCAAGCTGGACGCTGCCAACACCATCTCCGGTCCAGTGACCGTCACCGGCACGCTCGACCTCGCGGTGGCGGGCGCCGCCGGCACGGGCGCGATCGACCTGCTGCCGGGGGCGGCACTCGTCATCGAGCAGCCCGGCACGCTTGCCAACACCGTCGACGGCTTCGAACCCGGCACGACGATCGACGTACGCACACAGGCCGACGCGCCGGTCAGCCTGCTGGGCAACACGCTCACGGTCGGGACCGGGCTTGCCGCGGTCACGGTCAACCTCGGCGGCGCCGAGTTGAGCGACTATGCGCTCGTCACCTCCAGCGACGGCCTCGGCGGGACCGACGTCACCGTCGCAGCGAGCCCTCCCGAGCAGATCGTCACCGATCCGGTCCTGCCGGCGCAGGTCACCTTGCCTGCGGCCCATGTCGGTCAACTCGCCCTCGCGTCCGTGTCCGTCGGCAATCCCCTGTTGCAGGGCGGCGACACGCTGACCGGCGGCTTCGGCGCGTTTCCGACCGGGGTCACAGGCAGCGGCTCCCTGGCGGTCTCCGCAGGGTCCACCGGCAGCCTGACGGTCGGCGTCGCAAGCCAGGTCGACGGCCCGGTCGCCGTCACCGTACCGCTCGCGCTCGGCAGCCAGGAAGCGGCGGGCGCCGTGACGCCAATTTCCGGGCAGTCGCTCCAGGTGGTAGGCACCTCCTACGCCCTGGCAACGCCGGCCGTCGCGGTGACGCCGCTTGGTGCCGCACGCGTCGGAAACCCGGCCCTCAGCTCCACGGTCACGCTCGATGACGGAGCGGCGGCCGACCCCTACCAGGAAAGCCTGCTCTATGCCGCAGGTTCGCCGACCGGGCCGGTCACGCTGACCGGCGGCGCTTCCGGCACGCTGGCCTCGGGCGCCAGTACCACGCTCGACATCACACTCGGCACGCAAACCGCGGGCTCGTTCACCGCCACGCTGCCAATCGCGCTGACTTCCACGGGCGCGGGCACAAGTGGCTTGGCCGACACGGCGCTGCCGACAGCAGATCCGGCCTTCAGCGCGGACGTCTACGCACCTGCAGTGGCCAGCCTGCCCACCACGGTCGATTTCGGGGCCGTGCATGTCGGCGACGTGGCCGACCAGGCGCTGGCGATCGGGAATACGGCGGCCGGCGGCCTGACTGACACGCTTGGCGCCGCCGTTGCCGACATCACCGGTCCGTTCTCGGCGAGCGGAACCCTGTCCGGCATCGCGGCCGGGTCGGCGGGCACCCTGACGTTCGGCCTCGACACCTCGGTTGCGGGCGTTGCGAGCGGCACGGCGGATTTGGCACTGCTCAGTAGCGACAGCGCGCTCCCCGACCTGGCCCTGCCCGACGCATCGGTGACCTTGACCGGTGCCGTCTACAACTACGCCGACCCCCTCATCGGCGGCGTGACCGGACCTGCCTCGCTGACGCAAACGGGGCCGAACGCCTACACGCTGGACCTGGGCACGATCAGCGCCACCACGACGGTCGGGTTTGACGTGCAGAACGGCGCCACTGGTCTGGCGGACGCGCTTTCAGGAAGCTTCCAGGAGAGCGGCTCGACGCAGCTGACCAATTTCACCAACACCGGGCTCGGCGCCTTCTCCGGAGTCGCGGCTGGCGAGGCGGCGGCGCCGTCCACCGTCACGGTGGCACCCCTGCTCGGCGGCATGCAGAGTGAGACCATCACGCTGGATGGCATCGGCAGCGATGTCCAAGACTATAGCGGCGCGGTTAATACGGTCACCGTCACGGTTACCGCCGATGTTGCACAAGGCAACTACACGGATCCGAACACGATCGAGACAGAAGCCGATCTCAACGCGGCGCTCGCATCCTTCAGTGCCGGGGGCGCGCTGGCCGCCCCAGACACGACCTACACGCTCACGATCGATCCCTCCGCCGCGGCCATCCTGCTCGACCAGGCGATCCAGCCGATCGACTTGCTGCCCGGTTCGACACTCACGATCGAGGGCAACGGCGCGACCCTGGACGGCCAGGGCAGCCAGCGGGGCTTCTTCCTCGCCAGTGGCGGGCTGACGCTGCAGGACCTCACGATCGCCAACACCGTCGCGCAGGGCGGGGCTGGCGGCGGTGGGGACACCTCGGACGGCGAAGCTTCGGCGAGCGGCGGCGGCGGTGGCGCGGGGCTTGGCGGCGGGCTATTCGTGGCCGGCGCCGCCGGGGGCGGCTCCGCCTCGGCGACGTTGGATGACGTGAGCTTTGTGGCCACGAGCGCCGTGGGGGGCGCCGGAGGGTCCGGCCAGGTCGGGTTCGACGGCATCGACAACGGATCGGGTGGTGGCGGCGGGCTCGACGGCTCGCCGGGCGCCAGCGGCTTCGAAGGGGGCACCGGCGGCGGCGGAATCGTTGGCATCGGCACTGGCGGCGCGCCGGGCGTTGCGGGCGGCTACGGCGGCGGCGGCGGCGGCGATCCAGCGGGCAGCAGCCAGTTCGGCGGCGGCGGTGGCGGCGGCAACGAGAGCGATGCCGCGCCCGGCGGCTTCGGTGGCGGAGTCGGCGGCACCGGCCCTGGCGGCGGCGGCCTGGGCGCCGGCGGCAGCGTATTCGTCGGCCCGGGCGGCGCGCTCACCATCCTGGACGGCGATCTCACGGCGGGCTCGGTGCAGGGCGGCCCCGCCGGCACCGCATACGGCAACAGCGAAGGCGCCACCGCGGGACAGGCGCTCGGCAGCACGGCCTTCCTGGACACCGCCGCCACCCTGACCCTCGCCCCCGCTGCCGGCCAGACCGACACGCTGAACGGTTCCGTTGCGGACCAGGCGGGCGCCAGCGCGCTGTCCATTGGCGGTGCAGGCACAGTCGTGTTCGCTCCGGGCGCCAGCTACGACAGTACCATCACCATCCTGCCCGGCGCCACCTTCTCGCTCACCGGCGATGCCACGGAGCAGACCGGGCCGGTGGACGACGAAGGCACGCTGGTATTCGACAACTCTGCGGTGAGTGGCACCGTCACCTCGCCGCTGCCCACTGCGAGCTTGCTGCCGGGCGACCAGGAACAGCTGTATCCCGGATACCCAACCTTCTCGGTCGGGGGCACCGGCTCGCTCGCCGACCTGGCCGATGCCATCAACGCGAACCCGTATGCGCAGGGCGAGGAGAGCGCCAGCTACGATCCCGCGTCCAACACCGTCAGGATTTCCGGCGATTACGACAACTACGGCAACCAGGAAAACCCCAGCTTCGTCGACCTGACCGGCAAGCTGGACGTCTCCACCCCCGACCCGTACGACATCGTGCTCGCGCTGCCGCCCGGTCCGCTGCAGCCCACGGATGTGGTGGACGTGGATGGCACCCCCGTCACCGTCGGCGGCAACGGGGAACTGGAGAACCTGGCCAGCGCCGTCGACGCGGCTGGCATCGGCAATGTCAGCGCCGCCGTGGATCCTGTCAGCGGGCTGCTCACCATCCAGTCCCCGGGCTCGGTGCTGACGCTGGCCGACGGCAACGGCACGCCGCTGGAGACGCTGGGCATCTTGCCCGGCCCGCATGGCAGCGCGGCGACCGAGCAGGGCACCATCACGGGCGCCGGTTCGGTCACGGTGGACAATGGTGACGGCTACACCCTGACGGAGGCCGGCACGGCTGGATGGTCTGGCACCACCACGGTCGCCGCGAACAACACGCTCGTCCTGGCCGGGAATGTGGGCGGCCTGACCGGGCCGATGGACGTTTCGGGCACGCTGGCCTTCGATCAACCCGGCACGCTTGCCTTCGCCGGGTCCATCACAGGGACGGGGCAGGTCGTGAAGGAGGGTGCCGGCACCCTGGTCCTGACCGGCACCAGCACCTATTCCGGCGGCACGATGATAGATGGCGGGACGCTCGAGGTCGCGAACGGCGCCGCCGTGGGCTCGGGCGCCATCACCTTCGGGGAGTCGGGCACCACCCTCGTGATCGACGGCTCGACCCTCCCCGTAAACCCGATCGACGGCTTTACCACGGGTGATGTCATCGATTTGGCCGGGTCACGATATGATTTGGCCAACACCGCGGCCCTGGTGCCTGGAAACCAGTTCGTCCTCACCAACAGCGACGGCCAGACCCAGACGCTTCAGCTTGACCCGGCGCAGGATTTTTCTTCGGATAGCTTCAAGCTCGCAACCGATCCCAATGACTTCGGCACCGACATATCGGAAACTTCCGTCGCCTGCTTTTGCGCCGGCACCCGCATCCTCACCGATCGAGGCGAGGTCCCCGTGGAGGATTTGCAGATCGGCGACATCGTCGTGACCTTCGCTGGCCGTGGCAACACGCTCAAGCCCGTGCGCTGGCTGGGCCATCGTAGGCTCGACCTACGTCCGGTGACCCGGCGCGAGAATGTCGACCCGGTCCGCTTCCGCGCCGGCGCGTTCGGCGAGGGCCGCCCGCATCGCGACCTGCTGGTCAGCCCCAACCACCGCATGCATGTCGACGGCACGCTGGTGACCGCGGTCGAGTGGGTGAACGGCGCCAGCATCGTGCAGGAGCGCCCGGACCAGGTCGAATACTGGCACATCGAACTGGACGGGCATGACTTGGTGCTCGCCAACGGCGTCCCGGCGGAAACCTTCCAGGACGTCGGCAACCGCGATGCGTTCGACAACAATGCCGTCGTGGCACTCGACCCGGTGCTGGACGGCGACGTGCCCGATCCCTGCTTCCCCTATGCCGGGGTGAGCGCCGCGGCCCGCGAACGCCTGATCGCCCGCGCGGAGGCGATGGGCTGGACACGCGACGTGGAACCGATGCCGTGGCTGGAGGCGGATGGCCAGCGCATCGAATCCGTCCGCCGGGGCGACCGCCTGCGGTTCGTGCTGCCCGGCGTCTGCGCAAACGTCCGGCTCTGCTCGCGGTCCGGCCGTCCCTGGGATGTCGATCCGCACTCCGGCGACCGGCGGCGCCTAGGGCTGAAGCTGCACCATCTCGCACTGGGCAACAAACGCGGCGTGCGCACAGTGGCGCTGGACTCTCCGCATCTGCGTGATGGCCTGCACCGGGTTGAACGCGACGAGACCGGCTGGACCTGGCGCTGGACGGATGGCGAGGCGCGTCTCGACCTGGCCAAGCTGGCGCCCCGCCGGACCGTCACCATCGTGGAGATCGCCTACGATCAAGCCCTGCCCATGTGGGCCGGACCCTCGGTGAGAGGCGAGGGCGAGGGACTCGCAATGCTGGGGTGAGGCACAGAGCGCCAGGCATCCGTCCGCTACGGTTTCCCCGTCTCGGAATGCTCCCTGTCCAGGGCGAGAAGGGTCGTCAACGAGGTTTACGGGAGCGATCATCCGACGCTTTGGGCACAGGTCTCCTGTGTCGACGTCTCGAAGTCTGTTGCACGTGCGGCACGATAACGGCTGGCTGTGATCAGATGGCGCCTTGGACGGAAGTGCCCAGAGATGAAGGCGTGAGCGGATAGGAAACGCTGTGCCTGGCGCGTCGATTTGAAGCGCTGCATCTGTCGCTCTCGCCTTCGGGTCGGCCGATGTGAGTTCTCCGCTCGGTTGTTCAGGTAGCGGCTCTCTCGATGCTGGACGTCCGGGAGCAGTTCACGCTTTGCCACGCTGCCGCGCGGCGAGTCTGTACCGGGATGTCCAGCACGACGCCGTCTTGATCAACGGCACGCCAGAGTTAGCGCAACTCACCTTGGATGCGGATGAAGACCTCATCGAGATGCCACTTGTCACCAGGCCGAGGCCGCCGGCGACGAAGATTGTCCGCGAAAGCAGTGCCGAACTTCAGACACCATCGACGGATGCTCTCATAAGAGAGGACGACGCCGCGCTCGGCCAACAACAGTTCGACGTCGCGAAAGCTCAGGCTGAACATCATGATAGAGCCACACCGCGTGGCTGATGAGGTCTGCTGGAAAACGGTGACGATGGTGCGGGTCATGCGGCTTCTTCATTCCACCATCCTGGCCCTAGCTAGCCATCTCGAAACGCCAGTTGACGTGACAATGCCCACCCGAGGATTGGCGCCGCTCGTCACGCGCGAGTTGCTGTAAAGTCGCGGCTACTCAGGCGGGCTGGGTTGTCGATCCTGCTGGTGGAACAGGCGCTCGCCTACGCCACCCGCCTAACTGACACTGCGTGGTTCTTAGCAAGGGCTTGGTCCAAATGGAGCGGTCCGGCACAGGCGTTGCATGCAGAACATGACTTGGAAAGGCTTGGCGTTTGACCATGGCGTTCGCACCTGACGAAAACCCCGCCGACCCGAACCCGGTCCGAACCCGGCGCCTCGGCATTGCCGTGACCGTGCTGTGCTTCCTCACCATCCTGCTCGACGGCTACGACACCACCGTGATCTCCTTCGTGGCGCCAAGCCTCGCGCACGACTGGTCGCTGCCATCGGCCGCGTTCACGCCCGCCTTCGTCGCCACCAGCCTGGGTGCCGTCATTGGTTATCTTAGCTGCGGCGCGCTTGCTGCCCGCTTCGGCCATCGGCGCGTGGTGCTTGCCAGCGTCGTCTTCTTTGGGTTGATGTCCCTGGCCAGCGTCGCCGCAACCGGCATCGCCAGCCTGACAGCGCTACGCTTCGTCACCGCGCTCGGCCTCGGCGGCGCGATCCCGACCGCCATCGCCTTGGCCTCGAGCCACGCGCCAGAGCGGCAGCGGGAGCTGACGGCTGCCCTGGTGACACTTGGCATCGTCTTCGGGGGCACCTTGGGCGGCATCGTCGCCGTACCGATCCTGCGGCGCTGGGGCTGGCAGGGGCCGTTCGTGCTGGGCGCCGCGTTGCCGCTGGTGTCCCTGCCCCTGCTGGCCGCGTTCCTGCCGGACGCTCCCGTCCGCCGGCAAAAGGGCAGCTCTCCCGCCGGGCTGTTCGCGCCGGGACTGGCGCTTCCCACGGCGCTGCTCTGGGCCATGGCCTTCCTGTCGTTCATGCAGAGCTACTCTTTCACCTACTGGTTGCCGTTGCTGTTGACGAGCTTCGGTTTCGACCGCGCCGGCGCCGCCCTCGGCAACACCTATATCGGCGCTGGCGGCATCGCCGGCGTGGTGCTGATGATGCTGTTCGTCCAGCGTGTCGGCAGCGCCCGCTACCTCGCCGGGGCGTTCACGGTGGGCGCCTGCTTCGTGCTGCTGATCGCGTTCGGCGGCCTGCCGAACGCGGCGTTGCCGGCCCTGTTGTTCATGACCGGTGCAGGCCTCGGCATCGGCGGAGTGGGCCAAGCCGCCATCGGCGCAATGCTGTATCCGGCGAGCGTCCGCACCACCGGCGTCGGATGGTCGTCGGCGATGGGACGGATCGGGTCAATCCTTGGGCCGGGCATCGCCGGTGCATTCCTCGGCCTGCAATGGCCGGCGCGCGACATCGTGGCACTGGCGGCCGTGCCGGCCCTGCTGGCCGCCGCCACCGCATTCTGGATCTTCGCGCTCAGCCGCCGGCGCGCCGCAACGGAGACGCAACATGCCTGACATCGCTCGAACCTCGCTCGGCGACCTGCACGGCTTGCAGGGAGACGGCGTGATCCGGTTCCGCGCCGTCCCCTATGCGGCCCCGCCCACCGGCCCACGCCGCTTCGCCCCGCCAGTCCCGCCTGAATCCTGGAGCGGCGTGCGCGACGCGCGCGCCCACGGCCCCATCGCGCCGCAACCCCTTTCCCGCCTGCGCCTGGCCATGGGCGACTTCGCGCCTCGGGAGCAGTCCGAGGACTGCCTGACGCTCACCATCGCCACCCCCGCCGCCGATGCCGCACGCCGCCCGGTGTTGGTCTGGCTGCACGGCGGGGCTTGGCTCAGCGGGGCCGGCTCGCTCGACTGGTACGATGGCGGCCCGATGGCTCGCGCCGGCGACGTGGTGGTGGTAGGCGTCAACTACCGGCTCGGCCCGCTTGGCTTTCTGCACTATCCCGGCCTCGCCGACGGCATGATGGGCCTTCGCGACATCGTCGCGGCGTTGAACTTCGTGCAAGCCGAGATTGCGGCGTTCGGCGGTGATCCGGACCGGGTCACGCTCATGGGCCAGTCCGCCGGGGCCGGAGCCATTCTGCGCCTCATCGTCATGGACGAGACGCGCGGGCTGTTCCATCGCGCCGCCGTCCAGAGCGGGACGCCGCGCCGCGGCCTGGCCGCAAGCGAGGCGACCGCGCGGGCATGCCGGCTCATGCGATTGCTGGAAATCGACCCGGACGCCAGCGACGCCGCCGAACGGCTGCGCGCGGCGCCGGCGGAGGAAATGGTCCAGTTGCAGATGCAGATCGCCCGCGAGAATGCCCGCTTCGCCGAGGCCGAACCCGCCTTCCCGCCCGTGTTCGACGATTTCGGCGACGTCGATTCCTTCTCCGGCCGGATCGCCCAAGCCGCCGCAGAGCGCGGTATCGATTTCATCATGGGCGCCACACGCGAGGAAATGCACGCCTTCTTCGTCGCCGACCCGGCGATGGCCTCACCCAATCCGGCCGCCGTGGCCGAACGCTTCGCGACCCTCGCCGGCTCCGCCGGCGCGATCGAGGCCTATCGACGCCGCCGCCCCGGCGGAGATGCGCGCGACCTGCTCGGCGACCTGGTCACGGACCACCGCTTCCGGCTGCCGCTGCTCGGACTGGCCGAGCGGATCGCGCGGGCTGGCCGGTCCGTGTTCCTGTATCGGTTCGACTGGGCGGCGCCGAACTCGCCCTGGCAGGCGTGCCATTGCATCGAGCTGCCCTTCGTATTCGGCACCCTCGCGGCCTGGGACGCACCCATGTTGGCCGGCATCGATGCCGGGCAGTTCCGGGACCTGTCGGACACCATGATAGCAAGCTGGACGGGTTTCGCCCGCACCGGCAAGGTGGCGCTGCCGCATCTGCCGTGGACAGCTTTCAACGAGACAAATCGCGAAACGATGTGCTTCGACCGCATCGTTGGCATGTTCGGAGATCAGCAGCCACGCCGGCGCGTTGCGTGACCATGTGGGCCAGGGACAAATGCTGCTCCGTTGCAAGGAAGGTCTCCGCCCATGCTCTTTCTGTCGCGCCAGGATGTCGAGACAGCGCTGCAACCGCAGGCCTGCATCAAGGCGATGGCGGCGGCGCTGTCGGGGTTGGCGGAGGGGAGTTGGCATCAGCCGCCGCGTCAGCAGTTCTGCCCGCTGAGCGCATCGGCGCGGATGGGGCTGATGCCCGCCTATCGCGACATCACTCCAATGTTCGGGATCAAGGACATCGTCGTTGCACCCGGCAACCCGGGGCGCGGGCTCGACACCCACCAGGGCGTGGTCGTGCTGCACGACGGGGTGGACGGCCGCGTGCTGGCGGTTGTGGATGCGACAGCGGTCACCGCGATTCGGACCGCCGCCGTCTCTGCCGTAGCCACAAGGGCGCTCGCGAGGCGCGGCGGCACGGTGGTGGCGCTGCTGGGGACGGGAGCGCAGGCCGTCACGCACGCCGCGGCGATGCGCTGCGTGTGGCCGGGGGCGAGCCTGCGAATCTGGGGCCGCTCAACCCGGCACGCGGCGGCGGCGGCGAACCTGGCCGGCGCGTCGGTCTGTGCGACGGTCACGGAGGCGACACGCGACGCTGACGTGATCTGCACCCTGACGAGTGCGCGGACGCCGATCCTGACAGCGGCCGACGTGCCGCCCGGCTGCCACGTCAACGCGGTCGGCAGCAGTTCCCTGGACGCGCGGGAGATCGCCGGCAACCTGATCGCGCACGCCACGCGGTTCGTCGACTCGCGGGCGCAGGCAGTGGTCGAATGCGGCGAATTCGCCTTAGCGGTCCGCGACGGCGTGCTGGCGGCCGACCATGCCGTGACCGAACTCGGCGACGTGCTGCTGGGCCGCCACCCCGGCCGTGCCGCCGAGGGCGAGGTCACGCTGTTCAAATCGCTGGGTCTCGCAGTCGAAGACCTCGCCGCAGCCGAACTGGCGATGCACGAGGCGATCCGGCTCGGCATCGGGACCACCATCGACTGGTAGGTTGCGGCATGCTGTGATGCATCAATGACGGATATGATCCTGCAGGTAAGTGGGCTGACACGCCATTTCGGGGCGCTCCGGGCAGTGGACGGCGTCACATTCGGGGTTAAGCGCGGCACGATCACCGGGTTGATTGGCCCCAACGGCGCCGGCAAGACGACGCTGTTCGGCCTGATCGCCGGCGGCGTCAGGCCCCAGGCTGGCACGATCGGCTTCGACGGACGCCGTATCGACGGGCTGACACCGGACCGCATCTTCCAGTCCGGCCTCGCCCGGACCTTCCAAATCCCGCGCCCGTTCCCGCGGCTGACCGTACTGGAGAACCTGATGCTGGCGCCGCTCGGCCAGACGGGGGAGCGGTTCTGGACCAACTGGGTGCGCCCCGGGCAGGTGGGGCGCGCTGAACGCGCGGCGCGCGACAAGGCGATGGACGTGCTGGGCTTCACCGGGCTCGATGCCAAGGCCAGCGAGCCCGCGGGCGTGCTGTCGGGCGGCCAGCAGAAGTTGCTGGAACTGGCGCGGGTGCTGATGATCGAACCTAAGCTGATCCTGCTCGACGAGCCGGCGGCCGGCGTCAACCCGGCGCTGCTGGAGACGATCATCGACAAGATCACCATCCTGCACGCGCGCGGCATCGGCTTCCTGATTATCGAGCACAACATGGACATGGTCATGCAGATCTGCCAGCCGATCGTCGTGCTGGCCCAGGGCCGGGTGATCTTCGAAGGCGCACCGGACGGGGTGCGGGGCAACCCAGCGGTGCTCGACGCCTATCTCGGCGATGTCGCTGCTTGACCGGCCCGTTGCTCCAGGCGCGCGAGATCGCCGCAGGCTACGTGCCCGGCATGCCTATCGTGCATGACGTGTCGCTGGACGTCGCGGCGGGCGAGGTCGTCGTCGTCATTGGGCCGAACGGGGCGGGCAAGTCGACTTTCCTGAAGGCGCTTGCTGGGTTGGTACACCGGGAAGGCGGGATGGTGCAGTTGGGGGGCCGCGACGTGACCGGCCTTGCAGCCCACGAGGTGGTGCGTGCCGGGATCGGCTTCGTGCCGCAGACCGGCAACGTGTTCACCACGCTCACCATTCACGAGAACCTAGCGCTGGGCGGCCACACGTTGTCCGGCGCCAGGCTGCGCACCCGTAGGGCCGAACTCTACGGGCAGTTCCCGCTGCTGGCGGAGCGGCGTGCCGCGCCCGGCCGGGTGCTGTCAGGGGGACAGCGGCAGGTGCTCGCGATCGCCCGGGCGCTGATGACCGGGCCGGCGCTGCTGATGCTGGACGAACCGACGGCCGGGCTGGCCCCGCGCGTAGTGAACGAGGTGTTCGCCGACCTGCGCCGCCTGGCGGCGAGGGGCGTCGCAATCCTGATGGTGGAACAGAACGCCAAGGCGGCCCTGCGAATGGCCGACCGGGCCTACGTGTTGACCGAAGGCCGCGTGCACAGCACGGGTCGAGCGGCGGACCTGCTGGACGACCAGGCGATAGGCGAGGCGTTCCTGGGTGGCCGAAGGCGCACGGCATGATCGGGCAGGCCATTGCCGACGGTGTGCTGACCGGCGCGATCCTGGCGTTGGGCGCGCTCGGCGTATCGCTCGCGCTGCGCCTGTTACGCTTCGCCAACTTCGCGCATGCCGAGCTCCTGACCTGGGGCGCCTATATCGCGTTCACCTTCACCGGCTTCGCCACCGCGGGCGAGCCGATTGGGCCGTTCTCGTTCGGCTGGCAGCTCCTCGCCGGGGTGCTGGTCGCCGCCGCCGGCACTGCCTTGCTCGCGGTAGCCGTGGACCGTCTGATGTTCGCCCACCTGCGCCGGCGTGGCGCCCACGACCTCACCATGGTTTTCGCCAGCTTCGGAGCCGCCCTGATCCTGCGCAACCTGGTCGTGCTGCTGTGGGGGCCGGACGCGCACTACTACAGCGAGGAACTGCAGATCGCGGTCGAGGTGCTGCCCGGCATACGCATGCTGCCAGACCAGGTTTTCGTGCTGGCTGTGGCGTTGGTCCTGGTGGCGGCGCTTCACCTGTTCCTACGCTACAGCCGCCTTGGGATGGCGATGCGGGCGATGGCGGAAAGCCCGGCGCTGGCCCGGGTTTGCGGGATCGGCACCGAGGGCGTGGTCCGCTGGACGTGGATCGCGGGCGGCGCGCTGGCTGCGGCGGCGGGTGTGTTCACCGGGCTTACGGTGCAGCTGAGGCCGGAAATGGGGTTCAACCTGCTCTTGCCGATCCTGACCGCGTCCATTCTCGGGGGGGCCGGCAGCCTGTTCGGCGCGGTCGCGGGCGGCCTGGCGGTGGGGCTGGCTGAGAACCTCTCGGTGCTGGTGATCCCGTCCAGCTATCTCGCCGCGGTGCCGTTTTTGTTGCTGATCCTGGTGCTTTGGGCGCGGCCACAGGGCCTGTTTGGGCGGCACGGGAGCTAGGACGCTGCTCGGGATCGTCTCCTATTTGGTGTTCTTTGCCATCATCGTGCTCATCCTCGGCATCGCGACGCTGGGCCTGAACCTGCAATGGGGGTCGACTGGGCTGTTCAACGCCGGGGTCGTCGGCTTCTATGGCGTCGGCGGCTACGCGCTCGCGATCCTGACGGCGGGCCCCCGGCCGGAACTGCTGGGCAATCTCGGCCTGCCGTGGATCGCGGGCATCGCCGGCGCCATGGCGTGCTCGGCAATGGTGGCGCTGCTGGTCGGCCTCGTGACGATCCGGTTGCGCGGCGACTATCTCGCGGTCGCCACCTTCGGGACTGCGACCGTGCTCCAACTCGTCGCGCTCAACTGGGAGGGCCTGACCGGCGGCAGCCTCGGGCTCTCGTCGATCCCGCGTCCGTTCGCGATCTGGTTTCCCGACCCATTCGCGTACAACCTGTTCTACCTGGGGCTTTCGGCCGCAGTGGCCGGCTTGGTTTATGTCGCGCTCGAGCGGATCATCCGCTCCCCCTGGGGCCGGGTGCTCAAGGCGATCCGCGACGATGAGACAGCGGCCATCGCACTCGGCAAGAATGCAGCCCGGTTCCGGCTGGAGGCCTTCGTGTTGGGCTGCACGGTCATCGGCCTGGCTGGCGCGCTCTATGTTGGCTTCATCGGGTTCGTCGGCCCGTTCGATTTCATCCCGATCGTCACCTTCCAGATCTGGACGATGCTGATCATCGGTGGCAGCGGCAACAACCGCGGGGCGCTGCTGGGCGCACTGGCGGTCTGGGCACTGTGGAGCGGCAGCGGCACGCTGATCTCGCGCCTGGTACCAACCGCCTATCAGACTCAGGGCGGCGCGTTCCAGGCGATCCTCATCGGCCTCGTCCTGGTCTTGACGCTGATGTTCAAACCGCGTGGTCTAATAGGCGAGGAGCCTGTGGTCTCGCGTCATGTGGGATAGCCAATCACCTGGACAGAATGAGGCGATGATGCGAACGACCTGGATGCTGCTTGCGGCCCTGTGTGCCACCGCCTGTCTGTCGATGCCCGCAAGTGCGCAAGTGTCCTGCCCGATCAAGATCGGCGCCATCCTGCCGCTCACCGGGTCGATGGGTCCGATCGGCAAGCATATCGCCGAAAGTGCGCAGCTTGCCGCCGACACGATCAACGGGGGTGGCGGGATCAAGGGCTGCCAGGTGCAGCTCGTCCTACGCGACGACCAGGGCCAGCCTACCGTGGGCGTCGACGCGGCCAAATACCTGACGGAGGTGGAGCACGTGGTGGCCCTCACCGGATCGGTCTCGAGCGGCGTGAGCCTGCCGATCCTGACCGCGGTCGCGGTGCCCTCAAGGATGCCGATGGTGAGTTGCTGCTCGACCGCGGCGACGTTCACCACGATGGCACAGGAGGGCAAGACCGGCGGCTACTTCTTCCGCACCCTGCCAACGGTGAAGACCCAGGCCTATGCGACGGCAAAGATCGCTGCCGAGCGCGGCTACAAGCGGATCGCTATCATCTACGTCAACACCGATTTCGGCACCGGGATGGTGAAGGATTTCTCCAAGGCGATGCAGAAGCTGGGCAGCACGGTCGTCCGCAGCGTTGCCTACAACGAGAACCAGCCTTCGTACCGGCCGGAAATAAACGCGGCCATGGCGGACAAGCCCGACGCGCTGTTCCTGGTGGCCTTCCCGCAGGACGGCGCCACTATGACACGGGAGTGGATCTCGCTGGGCGGCACGCAGAACCTAATCCTCAACAACGCGCTCCGCAGCCCCGACTACGTGCGCCTGGTCGGGCCCAAATTCCTGCAAGGCGCGTTCGGGATGGACAACGCCTCGGTCGCGGGCCCCACCGTCGATGCGTTCAAGGCCGCGTTCCAGACGGCCTACAACACCAGCCCCGACGGACCCGGCATCTACAACCAGTATGACGCCGTGATGGCCATCGGCTTCGCCATTGCGTTGGCGCCGGACCTTTCGGGCACGGCGATCCGCGACTCGATGCGGAAATTCCAGTCTCCGGACGGGACCGTGGTCGGCACCGGGATGGACGCATTCCGGGAAGGGATGGCCCTGATCAAGGCCGGCAAGCCGATCCGCTACGTGGGCGCCGCCGGGCCGCTCAGCTTCGACGCCAACGGCGACGTGAGCGGGCCGGCGCTGATCTGGACCGTGAGGGGCGATGCGCTGGCCGTGGACCGGCAGCTTTCAATCGAGGACGTGGAGATGTTGTTCAAATCGATCGATGGAGGATAGACGGGCCTCATGCCGTTCACACTTGACTCGATCGCCGACCTCGACGCGGTGATGGCCCGGCGCACCGCCGCGTCTTCGGCGGCGGCAGCGGCGTTCAGATGTGTCCGTCGCATTCCCTACGGGTCTGCAGCGGCCGAGACGTTCGATCTTTATCCCGCAACCAGTGCAAACGAGGCGGCGCCAGTGCTGGTGTTCGTGCATGGCGGCTTCTGGAGTACGATGCAGGCGACCCAGTTCGCGTTTCTCGCACCGGGCTTCGTCCCGTTCGGGGCGGCGCTTGCCGTGATCGACTATCCCCTCATTCCCGATGTGCGCATGGCTGATATCGTGGCGTCCTGCCGCCGGTCCGTTGCCTTCCTGCACGCCGAAGCCGGCAGGCACGGCTTGGACCCCGGCCGCATCCACGTCGCCGGCAACTCGGCGGGTGGCCACCTCGTGGCCGAACTGATGGACAACGCGGAAACCGGAGCGATCATCAAAGGTGGCACGGCGATCAGCGGACTGTTCGACCTCGCCCCTGTTGCCGCCTCGTTTCGGAACGATCTGCTCCAATTGACGCCGGAGGAGGTCGACCGGTTCAGCCCGCTACGCCGGACCTCGCGTGTGACCACCCCGCTGATCGTCGCCGTGGGCGGCAACGAGACCGGTGAGTTCCTACGCCAGAGCGCCGTCTACGCCGGTCATGCCCGCTCTGGCGGGGCCATCGTGGACCACATCGTGATGCCGGGCGCCAACCACATCACCGTCGTCCTGGACGGGCTGGCCAGCCCGGCGGCGTCTCTCAACCGTGCCGTCCGCCGCCAGATGGGCCTACTCGCCTGATCCGTGTCAGTGCTTGCCTTCGACCAAAAAGAACGGCCTTCCGATCCGCGCTTCAAGCCGCATGTATTTGTCGAGCCTGACCCCCTCGCGATCTGCCCGGACCCGGTGAATCATGGCGGCAAGCACCTCGACCGTCGGCACGTCGTAGATCAGATACCAGGTGAAATCGGGCGATCCCGGGCGACCGACCATAAACAGGTCGTCATCCACGGTGGCCAGCGCCTTTGCGCCCATGTCCAACCACTCGTCGAACAGGGCCTGCATCGCCGGCAGCACCTGCTCGCGACGCTCCTCGGCACCAGCATTGAACCAGCCGTTGGTGGAGGCGCCGAGGAAGACCACGCGCAACGGCGAGGGTATGGTGGGCGTGACGAACTCGCGGGCCATGCGAAACTCCTTAGGCAGCGTCGGCAAACAAGTGCGTCGGCAGGCCGACAAAGCTGCCGCTAACAACAAAGGCTAAGGGCTTGTTCGACGCCGCCAATCAATTCGATTGATGTCGAACAAGCCCTTAGCGTGCAATGGGACCAAGTGGCATGACCCGGTGCGATCGCAGGTTCAAGCAGAGGTCTAGCGCATGAACCGGCCGCCATTCAGGTCAAGGGTGGCGCCCGTCATGTAACCGGTTGCGGGCGAGGCGAGATAGACCGCCGCCGCGCCGATCTCTTCCGGCTCGCCAAGGCGTCCGACTGGGATCTGCCGCTTAACGGCCGCTACCTTGTCGGCCGGTGCCGCATCGACCGCCGGGCCGCGCACGGCCGCCGGGGCGAGCGCGTTAACCGTGACGCCGAATGGCGCCAGTTCCTGCGCGAACATCTTGGTCAGCACTAAGATGCCTGCCTTTGACGCGGCGTAGTGCGCGCCTGCGACGGCACCGCCCTGCTGACCGGCCAGCGAGGACAGGTTGATGATACGCCCGGTGCCCCGGACCTTCATGTGACGGCCGGCGATCTGGCATCCCAGGAACTGCCCGCGCAGGTTGACGGCCATCACGTCATCCCACTCTTCCGGCGCGATCGTCCAGATGGAGGTGCTGAGGGTGCGCGCTGCATTGTTGACCATGATGTCAATGCCGCCATGGCGTGACCCGGCGGCAGCAAAAACGGCTTCGAACGCCGTGGCATCGCGCACGTCCAGCAGCGCGGCGCTGGCTGATACCCCGATGCGCGACGCAGTTTCGAGAACCCGGGGATCGATGTCCGTCAGCACCACACGGGCGCCTTCGGCGTGCAGCGCCTGTGCGATCGCCTCGCCTAGTCCCTGCGCGGCGCCGGTCAGGAACGCCGTGCGGCCGTCGAGCATCGCCATGATCAGGCCCTCCTGCACGGCCGTGGGAGCGCTCTCCGCTTGCCCCGCCGCCATGTCGCTAACTGGCTCGCCCACACTATGTAGACGACCCTAGTGTATCGCGCGCCATGCTTGCGCGTCCAGACGGCAGGGTCACGGCCGTTAACGTGAGGCGTTGGTACATGGAAATAATTGGAAGCGGAGCGTCAGGCTGTTGAAACGATGGCGGCACGACCAGACGTCGGTGCGACGAAGGGAGCTCCGCACTACGCCGAACGCCTGAACTCAACGTCTTCTAGGCTCACGATGCCATACCGATCTTGCCACACAGCAAGGGTTCCATAGCGGTGGGAGAGATGTAAGTTAAGATTTAGAATTCACTCGAGCGCCGATCGGCAAACGCGATTGCCGCCGGCTGGCTCGGCCTACACTAGTACCTCAACACAGTGATTATGACTCCTTGGCGATGTGGGGATAGGCGCAAGCGAGCTTGTCGCGAGCCTTCTTGGTGGTAAACCTCCAGTTGATGCGCGCGCCTGCGGCGTTACGCTGCTTTTGCCAGGCGGCGATCTCGCGGTTGAGACGCTCACGTTCGCCGATGCGGCGGTCGAGACACTGGCCGCGCATCACACCGATCTCGATGTCCACCATGTTCAGCCAACTGGCGTGCTTGGGTGTGTGATGGAATTCGAGTCGCCGCAGGATGCGGTGCGCCTCGGGCGCGGGGAATGTTTCATACAGCGCCCCGGCCGTGTGGGTTGAGAGATTGTCCAACACCACACGGATCAACTCCGCCTTTGGGTAGTGCGTGTCCACCAGATCGCGCATGCACAAGGCAAAGTCCTTCGCAGTGCGCTGCGCCGTAACCTTCACATGACGCCACGACCGATGCGCGTCGAGGAACACGAACAGGTTAGCCGTGCCGTTGCAGCGATATTCGCAATCATAGCGCTCCGGCTGACCCGGCTCGGCAGGGATCGGCGCGCGCGTCTGGCCGATCAACTGCGTCGGGCTCTCGTCGAAACACACCACCGGGCGCTTGGGACCGGCCGGCTCGGCATACAGGTCGAGCACATCTTCCATGCGCGCGACATACTCGCCGTCGATCTGCGGGATGCACCACATGTCGCGTCGCCACGGCTTGAGGTCGTCCTCGGCCAGACGCCGCCGCACCGTCTCGCGCGACACTGCCTCGTGCTCGGTCAGACGCACCATCTCGCCCGCCAGCAGATCGAGCGTCCAGCGCTTGCGCCCCGGTGGCGGGCTGGAGCAGGCGGTCGCAACCAACAGCGCCGTCTCCTTGCCTGACAGCTTGCGCGCGGCACCCGGACGTGGCTCCTCACTGAGGGCGGCCTCGAGATTGCCTTCCACGAAGCGCCGCTTCGTCCGATACACCGTCGAGGCGCCGACCGAGAGGGTCCGTGCGATCTCCTCGTCTCCAACCCCGGCGTCGGCAGCCAGCAGGATCTGCGCCCGCTTGATCTTTCGTGACGCATGCTTGCCGCCGCTCAGCATGGCCGTCAGTTGGGCCCGTTCGGCCTCATCGAGGCCCACCCGGTAGCGTATGTTCATCGTCGATCCCCTGCTGTGGAGGACGATGATGAATCGCGTCGGCGAATCGCCTTCAAAGTTCACCCCGAAACAGGGGCAGTACCTGGCGTTCATTGACGCCTACACGCTGCTCAACCGCCGCCCGCCGGCGCAGGCCGATATCCAGAGCTTCTTCCGCGTCACCCCGCCTACGGTCTACCAGATGCTCTTCACCCTGGAGAAAGCCGGGCTAATCTCACCGCAAACCCGGCGTGGCGCGAAGCATCACCGTTCTCGGGCGGCTAAGCTTGATTTCTTGACCACGGCAACGGTGACCTGTTGATCCGGTGTCTGCGCTGACTTCAGAATCGCCTTCAGCGCGGCGGCAGGCATCATCTGGTCTGCCATCCCGGTCATACAACATTCGCCCTTTCAATCCGCCGGTGACTCACGGACAAGGTGATGCTGCCACATGGATTGCCGAGCAAGAAGCCCGATCCAATCCGGCATGC
Source organism: Acetobacteraceae bacterium (assembly GCA_965199005.1). Taxonomy (GTDB): domain Bacteria; phylum Pseudomonadota; class Alphaproteobacteria; order Acetobacterales; family Acetobacteraceae; genus LMUY01. The sequence goes on from CBDAQK010000001.1 coordinate 922,179, forward strand.
CGGAAGCGACGTCCTTGCCTCAAAAAACCGCCTACCCAACCTCTAGTCGATCTCGTGGTATGCTCGGGTCGTGGCTGACAGCCAGGCCGTCGCGACGCTAGCTCAGGTGCAGTGATCTACCCGACGGCTGCAGGGCACGTCGATCCAGATGGGCCGCCGCAGCGGCGGGATCGGGACCAAATCCCAAATGCAGGCCAATACGGGTATAGCCTACGACCTCGCGATCTCGAGCCGCCGCCAACCCGAGCAGGCGTCCTGCAGGGCTGAAGCGTGGCATTCCTCGGAGGAAGGCCAATCGCCCAACATGCCGGGCTTTTGCCCTGGCGTCTCCTACGCCGGTTCTTACCCCTTCGTCGGACAAAGCGCGGCCCAACGTCCAGCCAAGCCTTGGCATCAAGCTAGCGAAGATATCAGCCTCGTTGGCAAGCAGCCGCAGCATGGCCACACCACGCCCGAAGCGTCCAGACAGACGCGGGCCGAGCGCGCGAGCAGCATTATGCTGAACCTGGCTTGGCAACGTAGCGCGGATGATCTCCGCCAGTTGCTGGCGCTGCCGCGGCTGGACCCGCGCAAGCCCGGCAATGCGGTCCACCGCCTCTGCTGCCAACCGCTCCAGCCGACCGTCCTGCGCTGCCGTGCCGTCATGGCCTAGATCGTGCCCCAGCATTGCCGTTACGCCAACGGTTGCTTCCAAAGCGGTAATCTTGCCGCGGCGCCGTGCCACCTCGCAGAGCCATCCCATCGCGAGCGTCGCTTCCGCAGCGTGGTGGCGATTGTGATACGGTAATTCCCCTGCGACAGCGGCCTGATCCAGCGCGCGGATGACCATTCGACCGGCGTACATAAGCCGCTTATCGGCGCCGGCCGGAAGGTCTGTCCTGCATGCCCGCAAGGCGGCGCGGTATGCCGCCGCGACGTTCGCAGGAACGCTTCGTTGCTGGCTGAACCGCTGCTCCGTCCGGACGAAATCGATCATGCCCGTATGATGTGCGTGAGGTCATCGTCGGCTGTGCCAAGATCCAGGCCGTAGCGGATTTGGTAAGGCCCCACCTTGACCATCGCACCTGGCGCCAGTGCCGTCGGCTTCTCTATCCGGCGGTCGTTGACGAAGGTGCCATTGGTGGAGCGAAGGTCGGTGATCACGGCTTTCCCATGCGCCACGTCCACCCGGCAATGCATGCGAGACACCTCCCCGCTCGGCAGCATCAGGTCACTGGGAGGCAGCCGCCCGAGCGTCAAGGCTTCGCCGATCAGGACCGTATGGCCCGGCGTGAGGCTCGAAGATGCCGAGTCGACGATGATGAGGCTATGCCGCCTGGACGAGACCGGCACGACCATCGTCCTCTCGCCCGGGTCGTCAGCCTGAACGCTGCGCCCGATCTCCGTCTTGGGTGTAGTGTCGGGCCGAAGAAAAAACACTCGCATGGGCCGCGCGATATTCTTCAGCATGCGTTCGCCGCCATCCTCGAACGACAGCGTCGCCTTGCCGATTGCGTCCTCCCTGACCCGGGCGGAGATACAGATGCCGCCATGGGGCGCCAACGGCTCCAGTCGGGCGGCTATGTTCACGCCGTCGCCCAGGAGATCCTCGCCGTGAACAAGGACGTCGCCTTGATGGATGCCGATCCGCAACAGGATCGTCGGGCCTGGGGAAGCCGCCGCATCGTGGTCGGCCAGTCGGGTCTGAATGGCAATCGCGGCCCGAAGCGCCAGCATCGAACTCGGGAACTCCGTGAGCAGGCCATCGCCCATAACTTTAAAGATACGGCCGCGATGACTTGCGACCATCGGGTCGAATACCAGTTGTCGGACGCGCGCCAGCCCGGCCAGCGTTCCGCGTTCATCTTCGCCCATCATGCGGGAAAACCCGACCACGTCGGCGGCCATGATGGCTGCAAGCTTGCGCTCTGGCTCGTCGAACGGTTCAAGCATCAATCGTGTGCCCCCGAGGGCCATCCGGCCACACCTCGGCATGCATCACAGTACCAGTGCCGCGTCCAACCTCCCTCAAACCCGCCCTCGTCCCACGTGAGTAGCTTCATAAGCTGCCTAGAACGGCTTGCAAAGGCGCCGATTCGGGGCAGCGCCAGTTTTGGAATAGTATGGACGCAGCCAAACCAGGTTGAAAGACCGCCATGATCGCCAGAAGCCCCTTGCCTGCTATACGCCGAAATCCAGCTACAGTCACACCCGCCCCACGATGAGGACGGTCACCATCTGCTTGGCTGCCCTTCTTGTCGTAGTCGTGATTGGAGTGCTGGCTCCATCCATGCTGGACAAGCTTGGGCTGCGGAGTGGCACGCCTCTCCCCGCGCAGGCGATGACGTTGGGATCGTCCGGCATCGTAGTCGCGCGCGGCCGAATTGAACCGCAGGGTGGAATAACCGTCGTCAGCGGGCTACCGGACAACCTCAGCACGGTCGCCATCGTCGGAAAGCTTCTTGTCGACCAGGGCAGTAAGGTGGTGCCGGGCCAGGTGGTGGCAATCCTCAGCGGCTACGATCTCAGTGTCGCGGATCTCGAAGTCAGCAAGGTAAACTTGCGTATCGCCCGTCTGCAACGCGCCCAACTGCAGGCGGGCATCGGCAAGCCTGCAGAAATCGCGGCACAGGCCAACGTGGTGGCGGCTCGCCAGGCCCAACTGCAGCGGGCCCAGAAGGACTACGAGCGCGAGAGGATCCTCGTTCAGCGCAGCGCGGCCTCGGTTCAGGCGTTGGACACCGGCAAGGCTGCGCTCGACCAGGCCACCCAGGACGTCGCGCAGGCGCAGAACACATTGAAGGCGCTGTCCGAAGTTCGTCCGGTCGACGATGCGCTGGCGGCCGGGCAACTGGCCCTCGCCGAAGCCAATGTCGCGCGCGCCCTCGTCGCCACGCAGCGCCTGGAGATCCGCGCCAGCACGCCGGGCACCGTCCTCTCCATCGAGACCCACGCCGGCGAAATGATCTCCCGCAATGGCATCCTCCGGCTCGGCGACCTCGATCACCTGATCGTCGTCGCTGACGTGGATGAAACCGAGATCGGGAAGGTACAAGCAGGAGAGCCCGCCAGCATCGCCGCGCCTCTCCTGCCGCAACCAATCCCGGCTACCGTCTCGCGCATCGCCCATGAGGTCCACCGGGAGAGCCGCGCCTCCTCCGATATCCTGATCGGCCGCGACGCTAGGATCATCGAGGTCGACCTCTCGCCGCAGCAACGCTTGCCCGAGGTCATCGGCGCCGAGGTCACCGTGCGGTTTGCCGGCCTGGACGCCCATTGAACATTCCCGCAGATTTCGCGTTCACCCTCGCCGCCGCCGCACGCCTGGCCTACAAGCAGCTCATGCATCGCGGTGCCAGGCTGATGGGCGCGCTGCTGGGAGTCATGGTTGCCGTTGTCCTGATGTTCACTCAACTCGGGTTCAAGGGCGCCCTTTACGATAGCGGCGTCGCCGTCGCACGCGCCTTTGACGGGCAGATCGTCATCGCCGCGTCTGACTTCAGGACGATGTCCTTCAACCCGCCATGGATGCCTCGTCGCTTGCTTTACGAGGCGCAGGCGGTCGATGGCGTCCGCTCCGCCGCTCCGCTGTATGCCAGCACCATCCAGGTCGCCGACCCGGCCGATGGCAGCCTACTCGCCACATGGCTATACGCCTTCGTACCCGATCTGCCCGTTTTCACCCTACCCGAGGTCAACGCGGCGATCCCCGAAATCCGGCTTCCCAGGGTGGCTATCATCGACCGCCGCTCGCGTTACGAGCTCGGGCGCATCGCCAATCAGGTCGTCCAATCGGGCGCTATCAACCTTGTGCTTCCCACGCCCGCGGCGACAACGCAGTTCGTGTTCACCATGGTCGGCACCTTCGAGATCGGGCCCACGATCAGCGCCGACGGCAACATCATCACGTCCGACCTGAACTACTACCGTTACCTGCACGTCCCGCTCGACCGCGTCTCATTAGGGATCGTCCGCGTGTCAGACGGTTCTGACCCAGCAATGGTCAAGCAGGCGATCGAGCGGCGGCTGGGTACCGCCGCGCGTGTGTTTCTGCTTCCCGAGTTCATCGATAACGAAATTGGGTTCTACGCCTACCGCACTCCGATCGGCTTCATCTTCAACGTCGGCTTGGCCGTCGGCATCTTCGTTGGCATTGTCTTCATCTCGCAGGTGCTGCACGGCATCATCAACGACAATATTCGCGAGTATGCCGCCCTGCGCGCCATCGGCTACAATCAGACTTTCTTCATTGCGCTCGTTGCCTTCATCGCGATCGCGATCGCCGTGCTCACGTACATCCCCTCCGTCCTGATCACGCTGCTCATCTACCGACTGGCAGCGTCCACGACCCGACTTCCGCTCGATCTCAAGGTGACCTACCTTGTCACAGTGCTATCGGTTGTTGTCGTGATGGGACTGACGGCCGCGTTGTTCAGCAGCAAGAAGCTGAAGCGCGCCGACCCGGTGGACCTGTTCTGACCGTGGGCGTCCGGAGTGTATGGCATGATGGCGCCCCCGGAGCTGCTGCTGACAGCATCGTCACCGCCCTCAATCTCTCCCACGTTTTCGGGTCAGGAGACACACAAAGCCGGGTTCTTACCGACATCACGCTCGTGGTTCCCCCAGGGCAGCTCGTCATCATGACGGGGCCGTCTGGCTCCGGAAAGACGACCCTGCTGACGCTTCTAGGGGCGTTGCGGAGCGGCCAGTCCGGCCAGCTGCTGGTGCTGGGTCGCGAGGTGACGGGTCTGGACGAGGGTGGACTGATCGAACTGCGCCGCAACATCGGCTTTATCTTCCAGCTGCACAACCTACTCGACTCCCTGACCGCGATCGAGAACGTGGTGATGGCAGGCCAGCTGCACCGCGGCCTGGCAGACCCCCGGGGCCGCGCCGCATATCTACTGGATCGGTTGGGGCTCGGCCACCGGCTGCACTACAAGCCAAGCTCTCTGTCGGGAGGACAACGCCAGCGGGTCGCGGTCGCACGCGCCCTAGTCAACGCTCCACGGCTCATCCTGGCCGACGAGCCCACCGCCGCCCTCGATATCAAATCCAGTCACGAAGTCGTCGGCCTGTTGCAGGAGCATGTCGCCAACCATGCGTCGGCTTGTATCATGGTAACGCACGATAACCGCATCCTTGACCGAGCCGACCGCATCGTGTCGCTGGTTGACGGCCGCATCGTGTCCGACGTCATGGTTGGCGAGCAAATCCTGATCTGCGAGATGCTGTCGAAGATAGAGTTCTTTGCTGACCTCGACGCGACCGAGCTCAGCCAGGTGGCCCAGAAGATGCAGCGAAGGACCTTTGCGGCGGATGATATCCTGATCCGCCAGGGCGACATCGGTGATCTGTTCTTCCTGCTGCGTGCGGGGGAGGTAGACGTGCATGTTGCGAGTTCGAGCGGCAGCCAAGTCGTCGCGACGCTGCAAAGCGGCCGCTACTTCGGCGAGCGAGCGCTGATCACTGGTGATGTGCGCAACGCCACAATCGTTGGTCGCGGCGATGGCGTGACCTACACGCTGGACAAAGGCTCCTTTCAGGACGCTATGTCCGCGACACCCTCCTTGCAGGACCAACTCCGCAAAAACTTCTTTGGACGTCAGTAGTCCTAGGTGAGGCGTTGCTCGACATTCGTCGGAGCATTGATCGACATAACACCGCCGACGGGATCAATTCAGCTGTTGGTAACATTGTTGTTACTGACAATAGGTGAGGAAAGGACGAGTAATGCGGGCACTCTGTTGGCATGGTAAGGGCGATATTCGGTGCGACACTGTTCCGGATCCGTCCATCGAGGACACGAGGGACGTGATTATCAAGGTCAGCAGCTGCGCGATCTCAAGAGCGCAAAGGTAGCAGACGGCCCACTTACGCTTTCCGACAGGCGTGACCAAGATCCTTGTAAGCCGCTGGGGCCCGGTGACTGCAAAGCCGTGCAGAGTGATGATCTTCACGGCGCGACGGAATCGCGCTCAAACTCACGGTTTGTGGAAAACCACCACTCTCGGTCGGCCGAGGCAGATCGCCTCCATCCCTGACGTACCCGGGCAAAGATAATTCCCGAACGGGAAACGGACAGAACGGCTTTCGAGGAACGGCTAGGAGCGGATCGAGCACTGAGCCTAAGCTGGACTTTGGCCCCGCGCCTGCGCAAGGCGCTGATGCGGCCCAACGCCAGCTCGACGACCTAGAGCCCAGGCTCATCCGGGACGGCTAAGACGTACGCAGCATCGCCGACGAGTTTCGCGTCAAGCCGGTCGACGTACGGCTATTCTTCCAGAGACAACTCCACTCCGCCCACACCCGATGCTTTCTCAACATGCCTTGCGCGCTCTTTCAATGCGGCGCAGGGACGTCTCAAAACGGTGTCTGAAACGCAAGTCGTCCGGTGGACATCGGCATTACGCACGAGCCAATCTTTCACGGTACTTACCTGCCAATCTTAGAAAGCTGCGGAGCGGTAATTCTCGCGTGTAAAAGAATTTCATCTAAGGCGAACGGTCCCATTCTTGTCACGCGCCGCGTGTCGCATATCGCAGGTTTCTCCCATCATCCCCACCCTGCTGCTTGGATGCAAGATGCTTCCAAGCACCTGAGAAGGTAGAAATACCCGACAATTGAATCCAGCGATCTCACCGCATCCCAGCGCGCAACTTACGCGGCGCGCGCGCCTTGAACCTGCACGATTGGACCGGGGAGCTGCGTCGGATGGACCATTATGACGTCATGGTGATCGGCAGCGGTCCCGGGGGGGCATCCTTGGCCTATCGCCTCGCCGCCACGGGCAAGCGTATCCTCCTGCTGGAACGGGGCGACTATTTGCCACGCAGCCGGGCCAACTGGGATAGCAGGACCGTCTTCATCGACGGCACATACCAGGCGCCGGAGACGTGGTTCAACTCCAAGGGCGACGAGTTCCATCCGGGCTTGCATTATTACGTGGGTGGCAATTCCAAGGTTTACGGTGCCGCCCTGTTTCGCCTGCGCGAGCGCGATTTCGGCGAGATTGTCCATAAGGACGGCATTTCTCCCGCATGGCCCGTCCCATACCAGGAATTCGAGCCATACTACGCTGAAGCGGAGGCCCTGTTCCACGTGCACGGCCAGCGAGGGGAGGATCCGGATGAGCCGGCCTCCAGCACCGCCTACCCCTATCCGCCGGTTTCCCACGAGCCGCATGTGCAGGCGTTGTCCGACAAATTGGCGCAATTAGGCCTGCATCCTTTCCATCTGCCGCTGGGTATCTTGCTCGACGAGAGGAACGGGCGCGTCACCCCTACCAGCACCTGCATTCGCTGCAACGCGTTCGACGGGTTCCCCTGCCTGTTGAACGGCAAGGCAGATGCGCAAGTGATGTGCGTCGACCCGGCGTTGGCCGCCTATCCAAACCTCACGCTGTTGACCAACGCCTGTGTCCAGCGGCTGGAAACTGACCCGAGCGGACGCGCAGTGACCGGCGCACAGGTGCTGCGGATGGGACAGAAGGAGCGATATACCGCCGATATCGTTGTGGTCGCTTGCGGCGAGCTGTCCTCTGCCCTGCTGCTCCTGCGATCCAACAGCGCCACCCACCCGAACGGTCTGGCCAACCAGTCCGGCCAGGTTGGCCGCAACTACATGCGGCATAATCAATCGGTGCTGATGGCGCTGATGCGTGAGCCGAACGATACGGTATTCCAGAAGACCATGGCGCTCGGCGATTTCTACTTTGGCGCAGACGACTGGAACTACCCGCTAGGCCTGATCCAGATGTGTGCCAGTTCGGATGCCGAGCAGATTAAGGGAGAGGCGCTTCCAGCCTGGCTGGACTGGCTGCCCGACATGCCGTTCTCCGAGATGGCCCGGCATTCTATGGATTTCTGGCTGTCGTCGGAAGATTTACCACGGCCTGAAAACCGGATCTTTTATGATGGCGACAGGGTCATCCTCGACCTGACCGAGACCAACATGGAGGCACATCACCGTCTGAAGAAGAAACTGGAGCATTATCTGAGCCTATGCGGCGCACGGTCCGTCTTGCTGGAGCGGCGGTTGTATTTCGGCAAGGATATTCCGGTCGGCGGGACGGCGCATCAGGCTGGCACCTGCCGGTTTGGCACCGACCCATCCAGCTCGGTATTGGACACCAACTGCAAGGCACATGAGTTGGACAATCTATACGTCACGGACGCCAGCTTCTTTCCGTCCATCGGGGCCGTGAACCCGACGCTGACGATCATTGCCAACGCGCTTCGAGTGGCCGAACACATTCGCCAGCGGATCGGCGCATGAGCATCCTCTTCGTGCTGGGCGTGCGCTATCTGCTGGTGATACTGTTCTTTCCGTTCAGTGCTCTGGACAAGATCATCAACTTCAAGGGTGCCGTTGGCCAGGCGAAGGAACTGGTCCCTGGCACCGGGCAGGCCACGTTGTTGATCCTGCTAGGCCTGGCGACGGAAACCGTCATGCCGATTGGTATCCTAACGGGCGTCGCTGATCGGCTGGCGGCCTTCATCATGGCAGGGTATTGCGGCGTGACCGCATTACTGTGGAAGCGCTGGTGGCAACCGGGCGATTTCTGGCATAGCGGTGACAGCAAGGCCCGCAATCTGTTCTGGGATTTTTTGAAAAACTTCTCTCTCGCGGGTGGCTTCCTGTTGCTGGCATTCGGCCTCCGCGCTGGTGATTTTCAGGGTTTCGTGGCGCACCCCTTCGCATCGTCTCATCCGTATATCCAGCTGGCGGCGCCACTGCCCTAAGCGTCGGTTTTCAGGTCGACCGCGAGTAGCAGGTCAGTTGCGGTAATGAACAGGCGGTTGCTGCCAAAGGTGCAGTTCGTGGCCACTGAGGGGGTCGGGAGATAGCCGAGAGGCGTTCGATCCGCTGCGATGATATGGATCCCATCCGCTGCCGTCGTCCACACCCAGCCCCGGCGGTCGACGGCCATGCCATCCGGGCAGCCATGGCTAGTGTGGGCGAAGAACCGCCGGTTGGAAAGGCTACCATCTGCAGCCACGTCGAAGGCCTGAATCTCATGCGTCCGGCCGGCGTGGCCGCCGGGTATGTCGGCCAGTGCGCGCGCCGTGTCGGAAACGTAGAGCGTTTTGCCGTCCGGTGAAAACGCCAGGCCGTTCGGCTGCTCGAAATCGGCCATCCGTTGCAGCAGGCGCGTTCCCGGCTCGAATCGGTAGAGGCTGCGGTGGTCCAGCTCGGGGTCGGCGAGGCTGCCCTGGCTCGGCATCAGGAGGCCAAACGTCGGGTCGGTAAACCAGATTGCGCCATCCGCCGCCACGGTCACGTCATTAGGTGAATTAAGCCGCTTCCCCTCGAATTGGGTCACGACCGGCACGATTTCGCCGGTCGCATTGGTCCGGCTGATGCACCGGCGACCATGTTCGCAATGGATCAACGCACCATCGGCGGCCAACGCATTCCCATTCATGAAGTGAGTGGCATCGTGGACGACGGTCACCGCGCCATCTTGCCGCCACGCCAGCAGCCGCCGGTTCGATACGTCGGACCAGTACAAACAGTGTTCGGCTGCGACCCAGACGGGCCCTTCGGCATGCAGGGCACCCTCGTAGAGCAACAGCAATGGGGTGTCGTCCGAGAGGATGGCGGCCAGGCGCGGATCGTCGACTTGCACACCGAGGAACTCTGTCACCCGTGTGGGCGGTGCAGGCCGTCGCAACAGCCGGCCGGTCTGCAAGGCGGACGCTCCGCTCAAGGCGGTGCAACCTGATGGGAATGGCCGTCAGGATCGCGCAACAGCCCGGCGTCAGTACCGTGCCAAACGATTCGCGTGGCGGCCACGTCGTTGGCCCGGCGGCCGGGGCCACACAATCCACGGGGTTTCCGGTATCCCAGCAGCTCCAGGTGCGGGGCAGCGGCAAGCGGGATCATTGGTGCCACATCGACCTCGACGGCGGGAAGGGCGTCAAGCCGCTCTTGCTCCCCCCCGTGGTTCAGCGTGCGCGGTCCAGGCCGTAGCCCGAGGTCACCAAAGAATTTCGTGCTGGCATCAATATCCACCACGCTGATCGCTGAATGATCGATGCCGAATACAAGGGCATTGTGAGTGCTGGACTGGCCTGGCTTCTGCAGGAACTCCAGCGGATGCCCGTCGGGGTCGCGAAACTTGAATGCCCGCACGCCACCGGACGACGCAGGGAGAGACTGTGGGCCGCCGACGGAGATTGGAGCCGCATCGCGAAGTTGCGAATACGCCGCCTCGATATCATCCACAAGCAAGGCAAAGTGCTGGAACCATAGCGAGGCGGCATTTCCATCTGCCGGGTAAGGGCGCCCTGCCGGGGTAAATTGGTCGATCGCCAGACGCTGTTCACCCGCCATGAAGTGCTGGCGGCGCCCCGTGCCCGAAAGACCGAGTTGCGCCATTTCCGATTCCTCGATGCCTTCCTGGTCGCCGATCGGCAATAGACGCAGAACATCGCGGTAGAACGCGACGAGACGGTCCATATCCGACGTCACGAGAGCGAAGCCGGTGATGCCGTAAAGCTGGCGCGTCATGCGATGTGGCATGGTGCGGTGCGCGGGTCCTGATGGAGTTGCACCGTCATCAAGACCGCTGGCTGATCGCCAATGGTGCCAGAGCGATGTCCTGCGCGCCCATCTATGGACGTCACGCAACCCTGGTCCTCCCCGAGGGAGAACTCGCCAGGACCCTGTTCGATTCGGGTGCCATCCATACTCTCGATCCACCAGCGGCCCGAGAGAACGACGATCCATTGCGGCGCCGGGTTCTCGTGCCAGGTCCCCACCCAACCCACTGGTTGCACGGTCACGACGACGGTCGATGGAATGGTCTCGTGCTTGTTGTTCCACTGTGGGGCGGCGTCGCCAACACCCTTGAGCTCGAACTTCGTGAGCATGCATTCCGTCTGGTGACTTACGCCATGTTCGTCTCTCCAGAGGTGCCAATAGGGGATACGGGGCTTGGGCCCCGCTTTTGGGCCACGGTCGGGTAGATTGCTTGAATCTTGCGTCATGTGACCTTGGTACCCTCCAGCTTGCCTCGGCAACGGTCAGAACCGAGAAGCGGCTGTGCAGTTCACTCACCCGGCAACTCAGACTGCTGTGCATCGTTCGGTCGCGCGGGGCACGAATCCCTAACGCCCGAGCAAGTTGCACATGACAGCGAAGGTATGGGTCGCTGGGCCATCACCCTGACCGGGCAATTCCCGTGCTCACGCGCCGCAACTCGCGTATTCAAGCGGCGCTGGCAGAGCCCTTTGAAGCCTTCTGCGTTAACAACACGTGAAAATCGCCACCTTCAATATCAACGATATCAACAAGCGCCTGCCGAACCTCTTGGCATGGTTGGCGGACACGAAACCCGACGTGGTCTGCCTGCAGGAGCTGAAGACGGTAGCGTTTCCGCGGGCGGCGCTGGAGACGGCCGGGTATGGCGCGGTCTGGCACGGCCAGAAGAGCTGGAATGGGGTCGCCATTTTAGCCCGCGGTGCGGAACCGGTCCTCACACGCCGCACATTGCCCGGCGATGCGGCGGATACGCAGGCGCGGTATATCGAGGCCGCCGTCCGCGGCATCCTCATTGGCTGCCTCTATGCGCCAAATGGCAATCCACAGCCAGGCCCCAAATTCACCTACAAGCTCAGCTGGCTGGACCGGCTGATCGGCCATGCGGCGGATTTGCTGGCAGCGAATGTCCCTGCTGTATTGGCTGGGGATTTCAACATCGTGCCCACTCCGGCCGATATGTATCGCTCCACCTCGCAAGCCAGGAATGCCCTGGTGCAGCCGGCCCCTCGCGCAGCCTTCCAGCGGCTTCTCGCCCAAGGCTGGACGGATTCCGTGCGCGTGCGGCATCCTGCGGACGCACCATACACCTTCTGGGCCTATCTTCGAGACGGCTGGGCTCGAAACGCGGGCTGGCGGCTAGACCATCTTTTGTTAAGTCCAAGCCTAACCCCGCGGTTGCGGGACGCTGGTGTTGACAGGGCAGTGCGCGGCCGTCCCAACGCGAGCGACCATGCGCCGGCCTGGGTGACACTCAAGGCCTAGGCTCGGAAGGCTGGCCGGCAGCCACTCTTGGGCCGGAATGGATTGCTGGCGCACCCGGATGGCCAGCGAGGCCGAATGGTGACATGATGGCCCGATACGACAATGCCCTGGTCGGAACCCCTATGTCATTGGTTAAGACGTCAGACCTTCAGGGCCGACACGCCAGTCGTGGCGTCCGCCCAGCCGACCCGGTACCCCCTGCCCCGGCGCGTAAATCCACCTCTCAGCGCCGTGCGCTGGAGCGGTCATTGGCCCGGCGGGAAAAAGCCGCTGAGCGCATCGGAGCCGCCACAGAGCAACTTGCTGCCGGCGTGGCTCAGGCGTCCGCCGCCGCCGAGGAGTTGCGCCGCGCGCTGGAACAGATTTCGGCCGCGGCGGAGCAGGCAGCCGGCGCCTCCCACCAATCGCAGACTTCGATCGCTCACCTCGGCGCGGTTTTCACCCAGTCGCGGGACCGAGCTGACCAGTCTCGTCGCAAAACGGAGACTCTTCAAGCTTCGTTGGTTGAGGTCGGCAATCAGACTGATGCCTCCGTCGGTTGGGTGAACGACAACGCTGCCCGCCAGCTTCGCTCGGTTGGCATCGTCGCCACTTTGGAAGGGCAGGCGGCCAATATCGGCGATATCACTCGCGCCGTTGCCGATATTGCGGACCAAACCAACCTGCTGGCGCTGAACGCTGCCATCGAGGCCGGCCGCGCTGGAGAGCACGGACGCGGCTTTGCAGTCGTGGCCGACGAGGTGCGCGCCTTCGCTGAAATATCGGAAAAATGCGCCCACGAGGTGCAGACGCTGGCCGATGCGGTGCGCGACGCCGTGCGAGACACTGCCGCGCGGATCAAGGCATCGGCCGAACGGGCCCAGGCGGAGGCGGAAAACGGCCGCGCCGTGATCGCTAAACTCGACGCGGTCCGGGCGGACATGACCGTCATGTCGGACGGTGCCCAAGCCATCGTCCTGGCGGCGGTTGAGGCCGAGACGGGCGCCAAGGAAGCGCTGCGTGGCGCCGACCAGGTGGCTCGTGCGGCCGAGGAGCAGGCGGCGGCAGCGGCGCAGGCCCAACGCGCGGTCCAGCAGCAAAGTGAATCCTTGGACCAGAGTCAGCAAACCGCGCAGGCGCTGGCCCAAATGGCGGACGATTTGCAGAGCAATACCGGCGTCTCGGCCAGCGCCGAGCAGGTAGCCTCCGCCGCTGAGGAGTTGTCGGCCACGGTGCAGCAATTGTCGGGCGCCGCCAGCCAGATCATGGTCGCCATCGATGAGATCAGCCGCGGTGCCCATGGCCAAGCGGCCGCCACCCAGCAACTGACCGCTGCTACAGGGCAGATCGAGCGCGCCGCTGCCGAATCCCGCAGCGCCGCGGTGCGGGGTGTCGAGCGGATGCAGGTCATTGCGCCCTTGTTGAACGAGGCTCGCCTTGCTGCAACCGAACTCAGCGGCAGCGTCCAAGCCACTTTGCGGGAGGTCGAAGCGATCGGCGGTCTGGTCGGGTCGCTGGAAACCTCTAGCCGCCGTATCGAAAAGATCGTCGACCGGATCGTGCTGGTGGCGATGCAAACCAATATGCTGGCGGTAAGTGGGTCGGTGGAAGCGGCTCGCGCGGGGGAGTTCGGGCGCGGCTTCGCCGTGGTGTCGACCGATATCCGGACCTTGGCACGTGATGCGGCCGACAATGCCGACCGGGTGAAGGATTTGGTACGCGGAATACGCGACCAGATCGACGTAACCCGGCATGATCTGGAGCAGATTGCCGCCGCCGCCCACATTGAAGTCGGGAAAAGCCGCGCCGTCGCGGAACGCCTAGCCCTGGTTGAAGACGAGTTGACCACATTGCGCGCCGGGTGGAACGAGGTGCTGGCCGGGTTCGAGTCGGTCCTGACCTCCGTGCGTCAGGTGTTGGTGGGAACCGAACAAATAGCCGCCGCCGCGGAGGAGACGAGCGGGGCGAGTACGCAGGCTGCCACGGCTGCACGGCAGCAGGCGCGAGGCGCTGAGGATTTGGCGGCGGCCATCGAAGAGATCGCCAGCTTGGCCGACGAGCTCCAAATCTCAGAAAGCTGAGCCTATGGGCAAGGGGCTGCTGGCCGAGGCGGGAGACGTGCTCACCGTTGCGGTTGCCGGTGAGCGCTTGGTGTTTCCTGCGGCCGAAATCGTCGAGGTCATGCGGCCCCGGCACCTGACGCGGGTGCCCAATGGTCCGGCCAGCCTGCTCGGCCTGACCAACCTGCGCGGTACTGTTCTACCGGTCGTCTCGTTAGCGATGCTGTTGGGCCTGCCGCAGCCGGCGCTATCGCCGTCGTCACGCGTCGTCATCATCGAGTGCGGCACGCCGGTTGGCATGTTGGTTGACGCCGTGTCCGCCTTGGCCCGCGACGCTGGCGAGCCGAAGGTGGATCTTCAGCCACTCTTGGCGCGCGAGTTCAGCGGGTTGGCGCAGCGGAGCGGCGGGTCGCGCCAGGTTGGCACCGGGGCGAATGCCACGACCGCGTCCGAACGCGACTTGCTGGCCCTGATTGGCTTTTTCGTCGATGGTCAGGAATTCGGCCTGCCGTTGGAGTCTGTCGTCGAGGTGGCGCTGCTGGCCGCGGCGCCAACGGACATCCCGCACACTGGCGCGGCGATGATGGGCGTGATGGCGTTCCGCGGCGGCCTGTTGCCGTTGGTCTCGCTACGAACGTTGCTGGGCCTGGGCCGCGACGGCTTCGACCGGCGCAAGGGCCGCGCTGTCGTAGTACGCGTCGGCCCGGTGATCTTGGGGTTGGTAGTCGACTCCGTGTCGTCGGTGATGCGCGTCCCGGCGGAGGCGATCGATGCGATCCCCGCCGTGCTGACCCGCGGCGCGGCCGAGACGCAGATCGCCGCCATATGCTGCCTGGAGAGAGGGCAGCGGTTGATTTGTATTCTATCGCCAGCCCGCTTGTTGGACACAGCGACAACCGCGCGGTTAATGGATGGTGGTCAGCAGGGTGCCGACCCGGCTGCGCAGCGTCAGGCACGGGACGTTGCAACCGACCGATTCGTCGTCTTCCATCTCGGTGACGAACGGTATGGCCTGCCAATATCAGCGGTCCACACGGTCGTTCGCCGGCCGGCGCACTTGTCCCCTGTGCCTTACGCCCCGGCCTTTATCGAAGGTGTGATGAACCTTCGCGGCAAGCTCGTGCCCATCATCAACCAGCGCGAGCGTTTCGGTGTTACCGGGCGGGCACCTTCTGAGCGCAGCCGCGTAGTGGTGGTGGCGGTTGATGGATTGGAGGCGGGTCTGGCCGTTGATGCCGTATCGGAATTGGTCAGCCTCTCCGCGAGGGACCGCCATGCCGTTCCCGCCTTGAACCAAGGAGGCACCTCACTGATCGACCGCGTCGCCCCGATCGAGCACGATGGCCACATGATCCTGTTGCTGCACCCTGGGACCCTGCTGAACCAGGCTGAACGTGATGTCCTGCTGGCTATGGCGGACACAGCCAGGCTTGTCGCCGCGTCTTGATCAAGGTGCTCGTCGTCGACGATTCTGCGCTGATGCGCCGGCTGCTCGGCACGGTGTTCGGGGCACAGCCGGATTTCCAGCTCGCTTTCGCTCGTGATGGGTTGGAGGCGCTGGCGCAGCTGCACGCGTTCAAACCGGACGTGGTCACACTCGATATCCAGATGCCGAAAATGGATGGCCTCACCTGCCTGGACCGCATCATGGTGGAGCGGCCGTGCCCCGTGGTGATGGTTTCCTCGCTGACGGAGGCGGGGGCAGAGGCGACGTTTGAGGCCATGGCCTTGGGTGCCGTCGACTTCGTGGCAAAACCCGCCGGGGCGATAAGCCTGGCGATCGATGATTTGGCACCCACCCTCGTTGACACCGTCCGTGCGGCCTCGAAGGCCCGGCTGCGAAGCACGCGCCGGCTGGCCGAACGCGTGCGGCTGCGCACCAACCTGGTGACGGGCGAGGCGGCTGCTCCGCGGGCTGCGTCACGGCCGGTCCTGAATCCATCGGCGGGTCCGGCGGACGGTGTGGTGCTGGTCGGCTCCTCCACCGGCGGTCCGCCTGCCTTGGATGCCTTGCTCGCGCCCCTGCCCCCCGATTTCCCGTGGCCGATCCTGGTCGCTCAACACATGCCCGCCTCGTTTACCGCTGCACTGGCCCGCAGGCTCGACCGGCTATGCGCACTGACCGTTCAGGAGGTGACACGACCCACCCCCATCCTCCCGGGCCATGTCTATATCGGCCGCGGCGACGCCGATCTCCTCGTCGGCATGCGCTCCACTGGCCCTGTGGCGCTTGCGGCTCCCGCCTCGCCCGAACACCGCTGGCACCCGAGCGTGGACCGCCTTGTCACCAGCGCCATTCAGCAGCTCGGCGCCAGCCGGCTGATCGGGGTGCTGATGACCGGAATGGGCGACGACGGCGCTGCCGCCATGACGCGGCTTTCGACCGATGGCGGCCGCACGATCGCCGAGGCGGAAGAGACCGCCGTGGTCTGGGGTATGCCCGGTGAGTTGGTCAAAGCCGGCGGGGCGCAGGCGGTGCTACCGCTCCATGAAATCGCCGCCCAGTTGCTGCGTTGGCTGCCGTGAGCGGGACCGAGACGGGGCCGCCGCTGAGCGGGGAGGACCTGCGGGTTCTATCGGATTTCCTGTATCGCCGGACCGGCATGATCTACGGCGAGTCAAAGCGCTATTTCATCGAGCGGCGCCTGGCGCTGCGAATGGAACACTCGGGCCTTGCGACGGTTGGCAGTTACCTCAGGCTGTTGCGGAGCAGCGACGTCGAGGCAGAACAGTTCATCAATAGCTTTACCGTCAACGAAACCTATTTCTACCGGGAAGACGAGCATTTCCGCTGCCTCAGCCGCTCACTATTGCCCGAATTGATCAAAGGGCGGGGGCCGGGCGATCTTCTGCGCATCTGGTCGATCCCTTGTTCCACGGGGGAGGAGCCATATTCCATCGCGATTTGGTTGCTGGAGAATTGGCCACTTGTGGACGCCTATAACGTTGAAATCGAAGGCTCCGATATCGACACCCATGCCTTGGCTGCCGCCATGGCTGGGGTTTATGGGGAGCGGGCGCTATCCCGCCTGCCGCCGGATGTGATCGACCGGTATTTCGAACCGGAGCGGCGTGGGCAGCGCCGGATCATCCATGACCTGCGAGAGTCTGTGACGCTTACGCAAGCCAATCTGGTGGATGCGGCATCGATGGCGGCGCGGGGGCTCTTTGACGTCATCTTCTGCCGTAATGTGTTGATTTATTTCGACGACGCGTCCCGGCTCACCGCATCACAGAATCTGTTGGCGGCGTTGCGGCCGGGCGGTTTCATCTGCCTCGGCCACGCCGAATCCATGACCCGTATTTCCAGCCGGTTCCAGACATGCCGGTTTGAGGATGCCGTTGCCCATCGGCGCCCCGTGATGTGATGGACGAACTGCTCGACCAATTTCTGATCGAGGGGCGTGAGCTGGTTCAGCAGGCCTCTGAAGATTTGCTGGCACTTGACCGCAACCACGGCGACACGGCCCGGCTTGATAGCGCGTTTCGGGCCTTCCACACGCTGAAGGGCTCCGTTGGCTTGTTTGACCTGGTGCCTATGGGCCAGGCACTCCACGCGGCGGAGGATTTGCTGAGTGCGGTGCGTGATGGCCGGATCAGCATGAATGGCAGCATGATCGGGGCGCTCCTGGATTGCATCGGCACCAGCGAGGCATGGATCGAGGACGTCGCCCAGGCCGGCCAACTTCCAGCTACGGCTGATCAGCGCGGTCACGACCTGCAGCAGGCGTTGTGGGCCCATCTGGGCGCCGGGCGACTGGGGAGCATCGCGCAAGTCCCAGAGCCCGATTGGCTGGCAGCTCTGTTGGCTCGCGCGCCCGGCGTCGTTGCGCAGGCTGGTGGGCAGCGTCTGACCGCAATGCGTTACGTACCCAGCGCCGATTGTTTCCTCTCCGGGGACGATCCGTTGGCCCTGGTACGGTCGGTCCCCGGCCTGCTCGCCCTCCATGTCGGGCCCCATCATCCTTGGGCCGCCGGGCAGATCGAGCCGTTCACATGCAACCTGGTGATCGAACTCCTCAGCACGGCGCCTGCCGAGGAACTCCGGCGGATCGTGCGTTTCGTCGCCGACCAGGCCACCGTGGCAGAGGTGGCGGCATCCGTCACGACCCAAACACCTGCCAGCTCTCTTGCGGGTGATCAAATCGCGGGACGCCCACCCTTGAGCCAGGCGCCGTCTGCGCGGAGTTTGCGGGTGGATGCCAGCAAGGTCGATGGCTTGGTGGATGTCGTGGGCGAATTGATCGTCGCCAAGAACGCGCTCGCCCATTTGGCGCTCAAGGCGACGGCGATCGATCTCGGGCTCGGCCGCGCCCTCAGCGTCAACCAGGCCGATATCGAGCGGCTGGTCGGCGATACGCACCGGGCCGTCATGGATTTGCGCCTGGTGCCGGTCTCGCAAACATTCCGCCGATTGCCGCGCTTGGTCCGCGAACTGGCACTCCGGATGGGCAAGGACGTGCGTTTTGACATGGCCGGGGAGGAGGCGGAGGCTGACAAGGCCATCGTGGATGGGCTGTTCGAGCCATTGTTGCATGTCCTGCGCAACGCCATCGACCATGGTATCGAGCCCGCCGCTGGCCGGATCGCGGCGGGGAAAGCCGCCCTCGCCCAGGTCACGCTGACGGCAACGCGGGAGAGTCATCAAATCGTGATTTCGGTGTCCGACGACGGCCGTGGGATCGACCTTGCCAAAATCCGTGCGACCGCAAAGGCAAGGGGATTGCTCGACCCGGCGGCGCTCGACGCGCTCGATGACGAGGCGGTATGCGATCTGATCTTCGCACCGGGCTTTTCCACCGCCACCGCCGTCACCGAAGTTTCGGGCCGGGGGGTGGGGATGGATGCGGTGCGCGGCGCCGTTGCCGCGTTGGGTGGCCGCGTCGCGTTGACGAGCGCGTCCGGTGCCGGCACCACGGTCCGCCTCCTTCTGCCGCAGACGGTGACGATCCATAAGGTCGTCATCGTGCACGTCGGGGATGAGCGATTCGGTGTTCCGGTATCCGCCTTGACGCAGATGGCCGGGGTGCCGGCCGACCAGATCATGACGGTAGGACTTGGCGAGGCCTTTGTGCTGCGTGACCGCACAGTGCCACTGGTCCGGCTTGCGGCGATGTTGGGCCGCGCAGCCGGAACACGGAGGGCCACTGCCAAGATCCTGATCGTCGCCACGGCCGGCGGCCCGGTCGGGGTGGAAATCGACGGCTTCGCCGAGCGGGTGGACGTGCTGCTGCGGCCGCTCACCGGCCTTTTATCGGGCATGTCCGGCGTGCTGGGGGCTGCTCTGCTGGGCGACGGTTCGGTTCTGATGGTGCTCGATCTGCCGGAGTTGATCGGATGAGCGTGCGATTGGATGGCCGGGTGATCCACCTGGAAGGCGCCTGCCGGGTGGAAGATGCCGAACCTCTGCTGGCCATGTTGCAGGCCGATCCGGGCTGTCAGGTGAGCCTGGCGCAGGCCCATTCACTCCATACCGCCGTGACTCAAATCCTGCTCGCTCTGCACCCACCGCTTATCGGGACCGTGGCTGATGCTTTCACAGCCCGATGGCTCACGCCGCTTTTGCAGGCCGGGCGAACGGGTGAGAAATTCGGAGCATGACGGAACGCCCTCTGGGTGGCAGAACCGGCTATGATGACACGCCGAGAGACGTCTTGAATAGGTCTGTACTGGAGCAAAAGTTATGACGACCACTGTCCTCATTGTCGATGACAGCAAGCTTGCCCGGATCGTGGCGGCCAAGGCGATCAAGGCATTGCAGCCGGATTGGGAGCGCGTGGAGGCCGGTAATGCCGACGACGCCATGGTCGTGCTGGGGGAGCGCAAGGTCGATCTTGCCTTGCTCGACTTCAACATGCCTGGCCGTGACGGTCTGCTGCTGGCGTCCGATATGCGTGCCGCCTACCCCACCATGCCGATCGCCATTATCACCGCCAACGTCCAGGACGAAGTGATCGCCCGCGCCCGGGCCGTCAGCGCGACCTTTGTCGGCAAGCCCGTCACGGAAGAAGCCCTCCGCGGCTTCATCTCGGGTGCTGCGTTGCGCTTGCGGGCTGCGACGCCGTGACGCCAGCAGAGGCCAGCCTCACTGAACTGGAGCGCGATGCACTCACCGAGCTGGTCAATATTGGGGTCAGCCGTGCGGCCGTTGGCCTGCGCAAGATGGTGAGCGAGCAGGTCGTGCTATCAGTGCCGGCGGTCGACGTGGTGAGCCGCCAATCCGCCGCTTCCCTGATCGGCGAGCGGGAGAGTGAGAAGCTGATCACGGTAAGACAGGATTTCGCCGGGGCATTTTCGGGCCGGGCGCTCCTGATCTTCCCGCACGCCAACAGCCTCGAGCTGTTACGGGCCGTCGTCGGGGAAGCGATGCAGGCCAACGAGCTGATCGACATGGAACACGAGGCGTTGGCCGAGATCGGCAACGTCGTCCTGAATGGTTGCCTGGCGGCCATGGCGAATATGCTCGAGCAGCCTTTGAACATGTCTCTCCCCACGGTCGTCGAGGGCGACAGTCAGCAGTTGTTTGACGTGGATGATTACGGCGCTGGTGGCGGCCTCGTGCTGTTTCTATATATCAACTTTGCGCTACAAAGCAGAGATGTGCGTGGTTACATCGCGATGTTGATGGACTTACCTTCTTTGGCGTCTCTGAAGCTGTTGATTGGCGATTTTATCACTCGCATATTGGCGGACGATTTTACATATGCAGACTGATTGCCATGTCGTAGGCCGACTTTGGATGTCCGATGGCGACTGAAGCGTCCGCCATGCCACTGTCTGACGCCGTCACTGTGCCTGATCCGGCCATCGAAGAACTACGCCGTTTGGCCGGCCCGATGTTCGCAACGATCAACCACTCGGGCCTTGCCATCCTGGCGACCAATCCCCGTCTCCCGGACAACCCGATCGTTTTCGTCAACAATGCGTTCACTGCCCTGACCGGCTATGCTCCGGATGAGGTTATCGGGCGCAATCCCCGTTTGATGCAGGGGTGTGACACTGACCGGTCGGCCGTGGCCCAGATCGGCTTGGCACTTGCCGAGCAAAAACCCGTCGAGGTTGAACTCCTTAATTACCGCAAGGACGGCAGTACGCTCTTCCAGAAGCTACTGATCACACCACTTTTCGATGAAAATCAACGCTTGGCGTTCTTCTTTGCCAGCCTCTTGGATCTGACGGCGGTTCATGATGCGAAATCGCGCGAAGCACGGCTGCAGCACCGGCAAAAGGAGCTGGACGATGCCAACGAGCGGTTGCGCCTCACGCTTGAAATCTCCGGCGCCGCCGCGGCTTGGGAGTGGCAAATTCCCCAGGGGAAGCTGTTCGGTGACGCCCGTTTCGCCGCGTTGTACGGCCTGGATGCCTCGGCGGCGGCACGAGGGGTCAATCCACGGCTGTTCTTCTCCATCATCCATCCGGAGGATCGAACCCGCATCCGCCTTGCGGTCGGAGGCATGCTGCGGGGGGCCGAAATCTTCACCAAGGAATACCGCCTGCTCCTGGCCGACGGCTCGATGCGGTGGGTGCAGGCTCGCGGGCGCTGCAATTACGACGAGGCAGAGCGGCCCAGCCGTTTCATCGGCGCGCTGGTTGACGTCACTGAACAAAAGCGCACCGAGGAGCAGTTGCGGATCGCGCAATCGGCTGGCGGCGTGGGCACCTTCCAGTATATTGACGGTTTCGGTACCGCCTCGGTTTCTACCCAGTTTTGCCAATTGCTCGGCCTGCACCCGGCTGACGACTTGCCGGTCCGAACGGTCAATTCTGTCGTCCACCCGGCGGACCCGCCGATCATCGACGATGCGGTGCCACCGGTTGTCGGCACGGTCCGCCAGGTGGAATTCCGCATCGTCCGCCCCGACAATGGCGAAGTGCGATGGCTGATGCGCCGGGGTGAGCATCTGCGCGACGCTGAGACAGCCGGTTTGCGCTTCGTCGGCGTGATCTACGACATCACCGACGCCAAGCGCACCGAAGAACAGCTCCGTACCTTGAACGAAAATTTGGAAACCCGCGTGGAGGAGCGGACGCGCGAGCGGGACCGCCTCTGGCGGCTCTCGCGTGACCCGTTCCTGATCGCCGACACTGCCGGGCGCTGGTTGAGCATCAACCCGGTCTGGACCGACCTGCTCGGCTGGGCCGAGGCGGAGATTGTCGGCCGCACCTCCGAATGGATGGAGCATCCGGACGACCGTGTTACGATGCGCAGCGAATGCAGTAAACTCGCAGCCAGCGGCTCGACCGAGCGTTTCGAAAACCGTTTGCGCAGCAAGAGCGGCGAATACCGCTGGTTCTCCTGGACGGCGGTTCGGGAAGGCGGCTTGCTGTTCTTCGTAGGCCACGACGTCACCGAGGAAAAGGAGAGAGCCGCCGCCTTAGCCCTCACCGAAGACCGGTTGCGGCAGAGCCAGAAAATGGAAGCAGTGGGCCAACTAACGGGCGGATTGGCGCACGACTTCAACAACCTGCTCACCGGCATCATGGGCAGCCTGGAATTGCTTAAAATCCGTGTTGCCCAAGGCCGCCTCGACAGTCTCGACCGTTATATCAGCGGCGCCCAAACCGAGGCTGTTCGCGCGGCAGCCCTGACGCATCGGCTATTAGCCTTCTCCCGGCGCCAGACGCTCGACCCGCGTGCGACCGACGTGAACATGCTCGTGACCGGAATGGAAGAATTGATCCAGCGCACGGTCGGACCGGAAATCCAGGTCGATACGGTGCTGACCGACGGATTGTGGCTGACGCTCTGCGATCCGAACCAACTCGAAAGCGCCTTGCTGAACCTCTGCATCAACGCCCGGGATGCCATGGCCCAGGGCGGCCGCCTGACGATCGCAACCGCCAATGTCACGCGGAGCGATGGGGGTTCACGGGAGGACGATTTACCGGCGGGCGAATACGTCACCGTCACCGTCACGGACACGGGTACTGGCATGTCGCCGGAGGTCGCAGCCCGGGCTTTCGACCCGTTCTACACCACCAAGCCGCTTGGGCAGGGTACCGGCCTGGGCTTGTCCATGATCTACGGCTTTGCCAAGCAATCCGGTGGCCAGGTGAGCATCGAGACGGCAGTTGGACACGGCACGACCATGCTGATCCACCTACCGCGGTATTTGGGGACCGCCGGAGCCGGCGCGCCATTGGCCGAGTTGGCCGAGGCGCCGCGCGCGGAATCCGGCCAGGCCGTGCTTGTCGTGGATGACCAGCCGACCGTGCGGATGCTCGTCGTCGAAGTGCTGCAGGAACTGGGTTATACGGCGATCGAGGCGGGGGACGGCCCGGCGGGGCTGCAGATCCTCCGCTCCGACGCGCGCATTGACTTACTCATCACCGATGTTGGGCTGCCCGGCGGCATGAACGGCCGCCAATTGGCCGAAGCCGCCCGTGAGCGCCGTCCGGACCTGCAAATCCTGTTCGTCACCGGCTACGCCGAGAAGACCGTGATTGGCAGCAAGCACCTATGGCCAGGCATGTACGTGCTCACGAAGCCTTTTACGATGGAAGCCCTCGCAAGCCGTATCAAGGCGATCATTTCCAGCGTCTGACGCAGATATCCCGCCCTAGAGGCGCCCGCGAAACCGCGTGCCGCACGTGTTGCGCAAGCGATAAGGCCCTTACCAGCCAATGACGGCGGTGGGGCGGCGTGGGTCAGACCCGCCTTCCATCGTGCCGGTTTGACTATTGGCCATGATCGCGCAGACGGCACCGGCGGCGTAATCCCATTCCGGCCAGTCCTTCATCACATGGCCCAGCCCCCGCAGCGCGTCGCGCGTGCCGAGGGGCACCCGGCTTTCGACCCGCAATAGACCGGGATCGTAGGGATGAGGCGCGGAGGAGCGGGGATAGCTGAAGGTTGCGAAACGGGGCTGCTCGATCGCGTCCTGCGGCGCCATGTTCCACACCAGCATGTTGAGCAGGACCTGCAACATCGCCTGTGGCTGCACGTCGTTGCCCGGGGAGCCGAACGGCATCAGCCATTCGCCGGGCTTGCGGGCCATGGAGGGGCTGGGCGTCAGCCGCGGCCGCTTCCCCGGTGCCATCACGGCGGGCACGGTCGGGTCGGTCCAGGACTGGGAGCCGCGAGTGGACGGCACGAAGCCAAGGCCCGGAATCACCGGCCCGGCGGAAGCTCCGTCGCTGGGCGTGGCGGAGAAGGCGTTTCCCTTGCCATCCACGACGCAGATATACGACGTGTCGATTTGGCTGCCACGGTCGGCCATTTCGAACGGACGCACCCGCGCCTGTGCGGGTTCGCCCGGCGCTGCGTTGCCCGGCGGGGGCATCGCCGGAAAGGCCTGCGCCGGGTTGATCTCGCGCCGGCGGGTCGCGGCGTAGTCTGCGCTGAGCAGCGTCTCGATTGGCACGTCGACGAAGCGGGGGTCGCCGTAATAGCGGTGCCGGTCGGCATAGGCGAGCTTGAGGGTCTCTGTCAGCAGGTGGATGTAGGCCGGATCATTATGGCTGTAGCCGCTGAAATCGGTGCGATCCAGCATCGTCAGTGCCTGGCCCAGCAACGGCCCCTGGCACCATGGGCCGCACGTGTAGATTTCGGCATCGCCGAAGCCGACCTTCAGCGCCGGCGCAACCTCGGAGTAATAGCCGGCCAGATCTTCCTCGCTGAGCCAGCCGCCTTGTTCTTGCTGAAAGCGGACCATCGTGCGCGCGATGTCGCCCCGGTAGAACGCATCCCGCGCCGCGGCCAGCCCGGCAGCACGGCCTTTGCCGCTGGCCGCGGTTTCTTGGTCGATCATGTATTGCATCGTGCGGGCGAGATCGGACTGCACGAACATCTCGCCCGGGCGCGGCGGCCGTCCGTTGGGGAGGAAGATCGCCGCATTACTGTCCCAACGGCGGAAATCGTCCTGCATCGAGGTGACGATCGAACACAGGAGCGCCGGGGCCGGGAAGCCGTCTTTGGCGAAGCGCAGGGCTGCCGAGGCCACCTGCCCATAGGACATGGTGCCGTACCTCTCGAGCGCGGTGATCCAGGCATCTGGCGCGGCCGGGATCACCGTCCGAAGCACGCCGGGCGGAATTTTTCCACCATGGTGCTCTTGGAAATACGCCAGGCGGGCCGCCTTCGGCCACCAGCCGAGCCCGGCGATGGTGATCGTTTGGCCCGTCTCCGCCAGATGGATCATGATCGGCGCGACCCCCGCAAAGCCGACATATTCGCATTGGAGGACGCCGAGTGCGATACCACCCGCCACGCCAGCATCGACCGCGTTGCCACCCGCCTCCAGGACTTGGAACGCGGCCTGGGCCGCCATGTAGTGACCGGCCGCGGCCATATGCCGCGACCCGATTACGCGGGCTCGATACGGTGCAGGCATGGTATGCTTCCCTTCGAACGGCGGTTGGTTGCTGGAGCTGACTATCGCATGGGCGGGGAGGCTGCGGCCAATGCCGGCGGTCGTCAAACTCGCTTGTGGATTTGCCTGAAGCGGCCGCGTCGCTATGTGGTGAGCAGGCGCGACACCCAGTCGGCGACGGCATCACCGCTGCCCATATCCGGTTGCACCAACCCATCCACCATGAAGGTCGGTGAAACGTGGATGCCGTTCTGGCGGGCGTATTTGCAGTGCCACTTGATCTCCCGATCCAGGTTCGGGATGGCGAACGCACCGGCCAGTTCCAATCCGCTATAGGCCTCGATCCGCGCGATGATGTCGTTGGGCGTGGCGGCCATGTTGGGGCCACCACAATGCCGCGTAAACTCGAACTCCTCCCGGTGCGCACCAACCGCATTCATGACGCTCCTGGCTGCCTGCTTGCCAGTGGGCAGCGTGGACGCCGCCAGGATGCAGCGCACGATCACGCCGGAATACATGTGCCACGGCTGTGACTGCAGACGAACTTTGACGGTGACCCGGTCCTCCCCGGCCATATCAAGGGTTTCATCCAGCTTGTTCCATGCCTTGACGGAAAACGGGCAGGTTGGCTCCAGAAACATCTCGAACAGCCTCGGACCCTGGCCCCAGGTCAAGGGGTCAGCCTTCCATGTTGCACCCTGGTTCATTCAAACCATCCCCGCTGCTAAAGCCCTTCAGTACGCCACCGTGAGCGGTTGCGAAAGGGTGCCGCCGGTGCGAGTTAAGGCAAGTCCATCACGGATTGCGGCGTTCGTACCGTAGCTTGCGCAGCCAGATTGGGCCGGACGGGACCCAATCTGCAGCAATCCATATCCAACGTGCCGCGCACCATCGCCGGCACCGCCCGGCGCAACTCCGCGCGGGACGGCACCATGTTGCGCAGTGTTACGCCCCCTCGAAAGTTGGTATGCGGCAGCGGTTCCACGGATAAGGATAAAAGCGTGAGCGGAAGTCAAACATACGAACTTCGGCCTCTTCTGGAGGCCGAGTACGACGCCATGACCCAGGTTTGGCACGATAGCGCGAGTCTGCCGGGTGTCGGCCCCCCAGTCATGCCAGGTTTGGCGGAGCTACGGGAACGGGTTGACGTGGAAGTGGCTGCGGGTTGGGTCGTGACCGTTGCTGTTCGCGCGAACCATATCATTGGATTTACTGCGATCAAGCCACGGGAAGCAGTTCTCGATCAACTGTTCGTCCGACCCCAATCGATCGGCGCTGGTGTCGGCAGATCGCTTCTGGCTCACGCCATGATAGCGATGCCAGGAGGTTTCACGCTGCACACGGCAGCAACGAACGCGCGCGCCCGTGCCTTTTACGAAAAGGCAGGTCTGATTTATCTTCGCAATGCGGCACATCCTCGCACTGGTCATCCGGTGATTTACTACGGGTGGAAAGGCGGCTGAGGTTTAGCGCTTTCCCCAGTGCATTGTGCTCGGCGCTCTGTCCTACGCCCTAACCTCGCAATGGCGGCGGCGCCCCGCAGCCGGTGTTTCAAGTCCCGGTGTTGCCTCTGAACACCATCTACCGCAACCCCAATCCAGCAGATCCGGGGGCGCAGAATTGCATGTCTAACGTGTGGTTCGCAGCCCAGGAAAGTGCCCGTCGTCGTAGTGAGCCATTAGTTCGGCTTGCTCCATGACCATTCCTTGCGGCCCGATGGCTCTACGGACTTGGTGCGACGCATGGAGTAATTCGCAAGCGATTTGAATGGCCTGCTCGCGGGAACGGGCAGCGCGAGATTGGACCTGGCCGTTCCGTTCCTCGAACACGACATGCCACATGATGTCATTTAGCCCATTTCAAGTAAGTCGGAAAGCCGCGGCGGCCGATGGCAGCAATCGTTCCTACACGGCCTGACGATGTTGTGCCAAGAATTCTCAGTGGCCCGTTGCGGACGGAAACGTTGCACTG
Organism: Acetobacteraceae bacterium; assembly: GCA_965199005.1. Lineage (GTDB taxonomy): Bacteria > Pseudomonadota > Alphaproteobacteria > Acetobacterales > Acetobacteraceae > LMUY01. The sequence goes on from CBDAQK010000001.1 coordinate 949,510, forward strand.
GCCGGAGACATCGCCGAGGCGGCCCCTCGGCTCGAAGCAATCGCGCTCCAGAACCGATTGAATGTGCGGTGCATCCACTACTGATTACCACTGGTATATCAACTGAGAAGGTCAACGCCACCTTGGATAACCCTTAATTTCCTCCAATCCTGGTAAAAACTCGCAAACCTTCCGGTGCGGGATTCATCAACGGTCAACTTGAGAAGGTCAACCAGTGCATCAGAAAACTCGTTCCAGCGGAATTTATCTGCATTCATTAATCCCGACTGCCGGAGACGACTTGCCGTATTCGGATTCTGAATGGCTTGGATAGCGTCTGCCATCTCGGGGACTGAAATACCATCGACGATGAGAGCTGACCCAGATGCGATTTCTGCAAGCGAGCCCCTTTTCGTCGTTATGACGGGGCAGCCACACGCCATTGCCTCCACGACTGGCAACCCGAACCCCTCATATAGCGAAGGGTAGACCAGCGCTACTGCACCTGAATAGGCCGTCGCAAGTTGCTCGTCTGAAAGATCCATTCGCTTGATGCTACAACCTTCAGGCATCGCCTCGATCGCCCAGTCTTGAAGTTCAATCTCTCCGCCAACACACAACACGTCATAATCAAACGAGGGAAGGAGTGCTATTGCTTTGAAAAACACCTCTATGTTTTTATAGCTACGATGTTGCGAACGAAGTCCAACGAATACAAAGTATCGCTGCCTGATTCCAATTTCAGTTGTTAATTCTTGGACTTCGACTACCGCTCTCGGCTTGAATATCTCGCGATCCACGCCGCAATAGGCAACATTAACCTTTTCAGGGTCCAGCTCTGGATAAAACTCCAGCAGGTCAGCTTTAGTTTGATAGGAAATACAGAGATGCCTCTGAGCGTGGGAGATACACAATGCCTTCTCCTGCCAAGCCCGTCTGTCCAACTCGAAGCCAAAGCGCTCAGGAATCATGTCATAAATCACAGCAATTGAAGGCGTCTCGAGCGGCGTTGTGTAATACGTCGAGAGAAATATGTCAGCGGACACGTGCTGGCACATTAACTCTAATAGCTCCGAATCAGCGGACGTGCTTCTGAAGGCATAATCTGGAAATTGAAGCAGCTTAACCTTCGGTAGCTTTGGACACCCCCCGCGATCAAGCAGGAAGATCTCGACATCGTCGCGACGGCAGAGTTCCACGATTGCTGAATACCAGAGCCTCGCGATGCCAGACTTAGCCAGTTGAAAGAAAACGCCATCAATAACGATCTTGATAGACAATACTGGCTCCTCTTACAACTTGCAGAACCGTACCTTCAGTTCGCGGGCATTCGGAAGGACCGGGACAGCTGGCGCATCGCCAACTGGGCCGTGGTGTAGCGCCAGTCTTTCATCAAGGGTTCACCCGGTAGAACATCGCGTGCAGATGGCATAGTTTTCCGAACCTCACTGCAATAATCATCTGTCGTTGAGGTCAAGTGTGGGGAAATGAGCGCACGTGCATGGGTTCTCGTGATGCGCTGAGCCTCTGCAACACCTCGCGTATTGGGCCGAGTGGAGATACCGTCGGGGTTTACATAGTATACAACATGCGGTTCATTAATTTTGAAAAACACTTTATTCTTTCGCTTGCATCGCAACCAAAAGTCGAAATCTCCTGCCGAGCTATATCCGACGTCAAACATACCCACATCGTCATGAACCCTGCGGCGCCACATGGGCGCATTGTGCGGCATGTTGTGTACAATCAGATTCTGTGACGTGATAACTGGAAGGCTGCTGCAGAAACCACGGGCGGCGACTTGCGAGAACGGCATGTCCGAACTAAACGAGTAGAATAGGTCTTGGTAGACAATATCGACAAAGGGCAATTGCTCCAGTACACCAGCTTGTAACTCGAATGAGTCGCCGCGACGCGCATCATCCAGGTTTGTGTTGGTCAAATACAGTCCTGACGCAAGCGTAACGCCCAGGTTCCATGCCTCGTAGATACCGATACGATAAGGGCTTCGAACGTATCTAATATTGGGAAAATCCCTCATATATCTAGAGATTGTGGGCAACTCATTCTCCGGCGAGTTGGCGTCTATGATGATGAGTTCAGCATACTCCCTAAATATAGTCTGAGCGGTGATGTTCTGCAGAAATCGCTCGATAAAGGCCTCGCCTCTGTACAGGCTGGCAATTGCGCTAACAAGCACGCGCGGCGACGACACGATGTGGTACCTCGTGAATTGCTTGCTTTCCGCAGTCTTGGCAGCAACGTCATTGACTGACGCCTGTTCCCAATCGGCCAAGGTAACGACTCTTTCTGTACCCAACAGGTAGGTATGCGTCACGTCGTTCTGAGTGGCGGTCTCGCCTTTGGCGCTGCTCGAGGCGTTTGCCTGAAACAAACTGCGCAGCATTGCGCGTCGATCAATTTCACCAGTGGTAAATGAGTGTTGCCAGATCGCAATTTCATCGGCGCTCGCTCCTCGTTGTAGAATCAACTCATACAACACCTGGATGAAAACTCCGTCGGATAAGTCAGGGGCAATGCGTTCTTTCTCGACGGCTTCTGCTGATGTAGCGATACTACAAACCAATTCAGAAACGGTGATCTTGTTTTCCTCGACTACTCTCACCCAGTGATCGATCTCGTCTGGGCGGGCAATTCTGTTGAGTGCCAGTTTATAAAGATGTTTGACAGCCTCACCTATGGTTTTACTGTCATCGGCCCTCGCCCGCCGAAGCCGAGGGTTTGCAAGTGGCTCCGGCAATGATGCAATGGTGCGGACCATTTTGGCCGCAGATAACTCCCGTGAGCCGATCGCTGACAACCCGTTATCATGCGTCAGATCACGTGCGAATTCCGCCAACGGTGCGCGATCAAGCATTTGCGTGATCAAATGGGGCGCTTTGGTGGGGTGCAAGTGCAGATCGTCCCGCCAAGCCGCCACCATCTCGCTTGTCGGTTGCGACCCATGTAACCGTCCGTGGAACAGTGCGAGGGCATCCACATGTTCCTCAATGAGACGTTGCAAGAAGCCATTTTCTTCACTCGAAGGAGCGTCTAAGTCAGCGTCCTGCACCCGGCGTGACGCCTGCCAGGTCTCGGCTTCGGGAGAGGTCAGGATTGCGGACACTACGGCGGAGAGCGATAGATTGCCCTGCTGGAGCGCCCGCTTCCACGCGGACACGTCCGTTTCTGACGCGGGACGACCAAGGCCGACCCGGTACAAGCGGTCGATAGCTGATACGACGTCATTCTCAGAACCAACTCTGCCCGAATAGTTTAGGGCCTGCTCGCTTGCCTCGCCGGATTCAAAAATGTCCGCACAAACCTCAGGAAAGCTTCTCATTCCATTTTGGATGACCGCGTGCCAATGTGCCATCTCGTCCTCGCGCGCCTCGCGTCGCAGGACCGCGGAATAGAGATAACTTATGAGTGGACGGTAGTCGACTCCGGGCTCGTTCAGACTGGCAAACAGAGCAGTCGCGACGGCACGAGGCGCCGTTGCATTTCTGGAGTCCATCGGAAGTTCGTCTTCGGTCATCGTCCATTTGCCGATCTTGATTTGCGAGGTTCAGACGCCAGACCTCTATGTAATTGCCCCGCATCGGTCCAGCCCGGAAAATGCCGCGAGGGTGGGTTCACCCGGTTGGAGGACACCCTGATGCTCTGCACAGGTGCCACCGCGGCATCCTGGAGATGGAAGGTGGCGTTTGGGAACTGGTCGATGCCGCCGGCGTGGCCGAAGTGCATGTGCGTCGCCATCACGTCGTGCACCGTGCCGGCGTCGATCCCAGCGGCGGCCAGTCCGGGCTCCAGGCCAGGCTGTTCGGGATGCTGATGCCGCCGCGCACTGGCACGAGGTCCCCTCCATCGAACGCTGCCGCGGCGCGCCCACCGCGAACTCGAAGTCGAACTGGTCGAGGGTCTTGATCGCCGGGAAACCCGCCACCCGGGACGGCAAAAAGCGGCCACGCTCTAGCCGCCTGGCATACAGTGACATGCCGAGACCGTCGTGCCAGAGGATCTTCACCAGATCACCGCCGCGGCCGCGGAACACGTAGAGATCGCCTGCATGCGGGTCACGCTGCAACGCCTCTTGCACCTGCAATACCAGACCGTTCATCCCGCGGCGCATAGCCGTGTGACCGTTAGCCAGCCAGACCCGTATCCCGGTCGGCGGGACGATCATCGACGCACCGCGGTCATCACCCGCCGCAGGGTCGCCAGCCCGACATCCGCACCCACACGGATGCAGGTCCCGTCTGGCAGAGTAATCTCCACTCGGGCTGCCTCGGCAGCGGCCGCAAGCTGGACCGGGGACGACACCGCAGTCGGAAACTGCTGCCTGCTCGCTTAGCCAGCCTGGCTCCTGGAAGTGCCGCCGCCAAATGTAGTGCGTTCCCGACCTTCATCCTTTCCGAGGAGCCCGCCAGGTGTGTTGCGCCCGGTAGGAGGGCCGGCAGGTTCGGTCACAAAGACGCGCCTCAGGAAAAGGCACCTGGCAAGTGGGGGACGGTCTCACAAATACTCTGCTTCTCCTAGCCTAACCTGTCTTTGTTGGATACCGCACAGAGCACTAAGGAGCGAAAGAGTGGGTCGATATGCGACCTTAAGCAGCCAAACTCCGTCTCAAACGAGACGTCAAGATCCGCAAGAGAGGTGAAATGTGTATCGTAATCAATAAAAGAAATTAATCCATCAACGAAAACAATATTCATCGTGCAATAGTCGGTCATGACCCACCCAAGTTCAAACATCTTTCTAGCGTTAACCCTGGTGAACTCGGCCGGAATATCGTCAGGCATGACACCATGCCGGGTTTTATACCCGCGGAGAATGCCCCCCTTATCGTATATGATATCTTGCAATGCTGCCGAGTTCCCTGAGGTAAAAAAGCCAAGTTCGACTCCATGTAGCGAATTGTTGGTTCCGTCTTCCCGCAGAAATTCGTACGTAGCAGCTCGGCACAACTTCAGATTACGAATATAGGACGGACTCCATACCTTGATCCAACATTGATCCTGCATATCGACATAAAGGTGGCGATCGAGCATGGGGACATCCTGTCCCCATCGTCCTTCCCTACTTTCATTCCGCAGCTTCGAGAAGTCGATATCTTCAATCAACAATATCACTTATCTCCGAGTATGACGGGAAAGCACTCACCGTCAAATAATTCAGCGTTGCATTCAACTCGAATATTCTTGAACCCTGCCGCTGACAAAAACTGGATGTTATCGGCAATACCATATAATCCGTGATAACGCTCATTGCGAGCGGCGACATTATCGTTCAATGTGCCTTCCCGAACCCGTTCCGCACGGGCTGGCCGCGCCTGGATAACGATGCGAGAGACCTTTGTCTTGAGTTCGTTCAGCAAGACATCAATCTCATCATTGGATAGATGGTAGAGCACCAAGCACGCTAGCAATGCATCGTAACTTATGCTTGGCAAGTCCTTTGCCGCGCCAATTATAAAGGAGACATTATCGACGAAAAACCCTCGGCTCGAAAGGAATCTTTTGGTCGAATCGCTGATATGTCCAGAATAGCCGGATATCTCCAAGCCCTGAACGCTCCTGCAGTGACGTGCCAGCAGAAAACTATGCATACCGACGTTAGAACCTAGATCAAGTACGTCTCGCCCTTCAAAAAAACCGTAATTTTGAATGACTTGCTGCGTCTTGAGGTCCACACGCTGATAGTCGCGCGGATAAGATGCGGGTAGATGTGCAGTGGCCTCCAATATGTCGGGAGCAAGGCTCGCATAATCACTTGGAAACAGAGGCCGGAAATGCTGCGGGGACATGGAACCTCTTGCGGATTGAACGAATAAAGCCGAGCCGGCGCTAGAAGACCAACTAAGGGGGTGTGTCCTCAGTTGAAGACGAGCCCTAGTGCAGAATATGTTCTGAGCGGGGATGCACGACGCTAACGGTATTTAACGTTTCAAACCCTTCTGGTAGGTTAATCAACCCCTTATCGCACACATTTGCTGTTATCACGTTCCGTTTCGGTACTCCCGGTTATCCTGAAGAATGTTGGCCAGAGTAGGATACGCTTTTAGATAAGCCGAACTATTAAAGGGAACCGCTTCTAAGTGACGTCGCAAGTCTGAATTTGGCGCTAAAACATCGTTTTTCTGCCAAGTCATACCTCTATTGTCAATCGCCAGACAAGTAGGAGTATCGTCGAAGTGATTAGAGGATATTAAATTATCGTCACCGCCCCCGAGTATGACGCCTACTGAAACATTGATAAAATCGTTGTCAGCGATGCGAGTGCCACTTTCCTGATCATCGAGGTAAACGGCAGCGGATCGATTCCGCAAGCCATGAATATCCCGAAATGTATTTGCAGTGATAACGGTGCCGCGTTCCGTCCAGTCTCTCCCAGTGTATAATGCACCGGCATCGTCGGTTGTTCTTACGAGAGACCCAAAAAAGTTATTCCGGATGACGTGGTTGTTGCCGAATAGGATGACGCCAGCATGCGGGCCGTCGCTAAAAGCGCTATCTGCTATCGTGTTGCCGACGCCGTGCACGACGATGGCAGGACGGTAACTCGGCATGATGACACCGAAACGCCGGACGGTGGTCCTCAACACAGAATTGTTGCCCGGACGCAGTGTTTGGCGGTCACCCCCGTCCAAGTTGATGCCCGTGCCCCCGACATCCTGGATCACACAATCCGCGATCAAGTTGTCAGTGCCCGTCAGCAGAATACCGGTGGTCGCGTCGTTCTGCACCTGCAAGCCTATCAGACGAACGTGCGTGCCGCCATCGATGACAATGGCGTCCGAACGTGATCCGTCCCACTCAATCCCGTCGACCTCCACCCCTGTCCCTCGATGGACGGTGAGCAAATGCTCCGCAACCGATACCTCAATTTGCTGCGTAGGGATGCTAGAAGACCGAATATAAAGTCGACCATCTTTTGCATCGAGGAAGTATTCCCCCAACTTCTTTATGGCCTTCGAGGGATCAAACACCTCTACCGTTGTCTCTCCGTTGATGGGGCGATTGTCGTGCTCTGCGACCGTGATGGAAGGAGGAGCGCTGGTGGACGCCACGACACGCTCGTAGCTGTAATTCCAATCACCGTTCCATCGGACCAAGGCAAACGCATCTTGACCTACCTTCGCGTCTGGCAGGTGAACCATCTTGAGGTTTAATGTCCAACCTTGCCCGGCGGGCTGTGCACTTGAGACCGTCGCCACATCGTCCTCGGCCCACGGGGAAGGCTTCAGGCGCCGGTGATCGGCGAAAGCTTCGGGTGGCATGGTGGATGGTGGGCTGGCGTAGCCGAATGGGGTGAACCCGGAACTTGCCAGGCCCTGAACCTCGGGCACGGCAGCCACATAAACCTGAGGCGACCCTGATGCTACAAAATTCTTGACGGCAACAGTACCCGTGATGCGGACGCCGGGATCGCCACGCAGCGTGACGCCATCTGCGTCCGATGCGCTATCCTCGCCATCCAGGGTGATCGGCTTAGACAGCCGATAGACGCCTCTTGCGAAGTGAAGTTCGATTCTGCCATGGCGATAACTGCCACGCCGCAGTTCCTTTATCCTCGCCAGAGCGGCCGTGATCCCCGCCTCGCCGGCGCCGGGAAGCACTTCGATGACGCCCGGCGCGCTGGTTTGAGCCTGGACTTGCACTGCGTGTAGCCCCAAGAGTATGACACTGGCTGCGATGGTCATAGTAGACGGCATGTTACGGAGGTGTGTCCTCATATGATCTAGTTCGTGCATATTACGCTGCTTTTTTGCCATGCCCCGGCAGTTCAACACAAGGTCTGTTGGTAGCTTCTTTGGAGCAATTGACTGAACGCAGCGGGAGTTGGTGTGCGCCTGAGGTTGATTGATTACAAGCGTCGGCTCGGCGCGGCCCGCACCTTATTGCTGCTCGACGCCAAACTGCTAGCCTATGCTGTGCCGTGCCATTGGCCTGTCGAAGCTGCACGGTAGACCGCTTAGCTAAGCCGGTCGTCAATGGCATGATCTCAAATCCGCCGCCCGGTCCGGTTGCAGAATTCTATGACGCTGCAACAATAGGCACGAGTCGTGAAGCGCCGGAACGAGGCCAATCGGAGAACTATCCCGTGACCTACACCGCTACCTACATGATATGTCGGATGAGGTCTGCCAGGTGCGGTTCTCCAACGGACAAGAAACCTGGACCCAGACCGGGTGGTCAAAGCCTTCCCCACAGGCCGTACAACATTGCCTGTACAGGTTTATGATGCTGATACCTACACGAGGATTTCGCGCCATTACGGATGGCGCGACCTGCCTCTACGCAGTCGCCCCCCTTCGCCTATGGAGGCATGTCGTCAGTATTTGCGCGACCTTGTTAGATTCGGTCGGGTCAGAGAGCAAGCGCTTTATTGCGCAGGGGAACCAAAATTGACACAGCTCGCTAAGAATATCTTGTTTTTCGGTTTTAGCGTGACTGAACAGAAGAGCGGCTTTGCCAGAATCCTCGCGGACCGGTTATCGAACGAGGATCTTAATGTCAACTGCGTGGTGCGTGGCTTTGGGGGTATGCATCCACCGGATGCCAATCATCTGTTTGAAAAACTGGTCCCGCCTGGTCAGTTCGACGTCGTCGTTTTTGATATCACCACCACAGCATTTCGCGACGATGTAAATCATAGATATCAAAAAGGAACTGATGACGCGCGCGATGGCTTCGCATTGCCTGTTGTCCAGTTGATCGCAAAGGCGTTTCAGCGCGGTGCTAAAGTCATTGTAGTCAACCTACCACGTCGAGACGTCGACTACAATGATGACCAATTCAGTGCGGTTTGTAAAAATATCTGTGCTTCATGCGATATTCCATTTATAGATTTGGCTCTCAGGCTCCAAATAGATGGAGAAATTCAGTCTTTGCTGGTCGATGAGGTGCACACCACTGAAGCTGGATCACAAAAACTGGCGGCGATGCTTTATGAGCCGCTCACTGATGCAATCAGAGATGATACAGCGAGTCACACTGAAGCTATTTGCGCCGAAATAGCGGGATATTCGTCGTCATTATCGTTTGTCGATGTGACATCACCCAGTAAGACGGGGCATTTCCATCGATCTACCGATATCGACTTTATCGAAGTGGATGCAGATGCCTCCATCACCATTGTCATGCCGCACGTGGTATATCTTGCTGGAATTAGCTATATCATGGGGCCACTCTCTGGGGACTTGTTGATTTCGATTGACGGTGCGCCGAGTGAACTGAGAATTAACGCCCATGATGAGCACTGCTATTATGAACGGCTGCACGCCACAATGTTTGATGAACCTCTCATCGTCAATGCAACTCTGTCAATAAGGCAGGATAATAACCTTCCTGCCGTGACCCTTAAGAAGGGAGAGCCTAACCTTTCCTCACGCGTTGGAAAGTTGTGTCATCTTCTTGTCACTAACGGACCAAATGATGGCTGGAAGTCGTCTATTGAATATTTGTGGCATTAGATAGGGTTGATCACCCAATTCGGCCCTCTATCACCGACGCAGCGAAAAGCGGTGCAGAGGGCGTTACCCGCCACCCGCGCCCGCCCGTGATGTATGCGACGCAGTCTCAAGCAAATCTTCGCCCCGGTTATCAATCTCCTTTCGTATCGAGCGTTTCAATTCTAATCTTGTACCGAGTCAGATTCTCGTTCGCCGCCGAGAAGGATTGTCATGCGCTGGATCATTCGGATTCTACTCGGGTCGCTGGTTGGCGGCTGCTCACTGAGCCCGCTGATGAATTCGGACGTAATCGACTATTTCAAGGTCAACGACCTGGCTGCAAACCGCATCATCCTGCTCAACGTCCTGCGGGCGAAGGATGGCGCGCCGCTGCATTTCAGTGAACTCTCCCTGGTGCGGGGTCAGATCAGTGCCAGTGCCACGGCTGGCGTCACCTTCCCGTTTGGGCCGCTGATGCACGCGTCGGTGCAGCCCCGTAACCTGGCGACGGCCACCAGTAGCGTCAGCAGTTCGCCGAGTTTTGACGTGGGCAGCCTGGACACCCAGGATTTCACCAAGGGCGTCATGGCTCCGGTCACGCCAGCGACGGTGAGTTTCTTCCTCAACGAAGGGATCGACGACCGCCTGGTGCTGCTGCTGCTGGTGTCTGGCGTGCGCACGCCGGGCAACCAGGAAATCGTCCGCAACGAGCCGCAGAGCGTGCGTTGGGTCTGCTACTCCGAGTCCATAAAGGACCAACCAAACGACTTCCTTCCAAAAAGCTACACGATCATTGGCCAGAACGACCCGTGCTCCACCCCGGACGGCAAGGAAAAGGAGTTCCTCGGCTTCCTTCGCGTGATCGATCACCTCCGCCGCGTTTACGCCGCCAATGTCATCAGCCCGCCGCAGCCAGTCGGTCCGCCGTTCACGCCGGACATGCGCACCGATTTGCGCTCGCTCACCGCGACGGACCCGAGCAAATACCGCCTGCGCAAGCTGCCATCCGGCCAATACCAGCTTTTCGCGGCGGAGCCCCATCAGCTTGTGGCGTTGTGCCAGGAGCCGCCGCCGGGTGGCTTACCCAGTGTCCTGACAGCCCTGCGCAATGGCGAGCAGGAGAGCCCGGTGCCGGCAGACGCCTGCGGTTCGCACCCGGCGCCACCCGGGATTGCCGAGAGGGCGGCTCCCCGTTCCGACGTCGACACCCTCGATATGCTGACGATCCGCTCAACGCTGGAGGTCATCCAGTATCTCGGCCGCATCCTGACGTTCCAGGCACAGGAGAGTGCTCGCCTGGGCCGGCCCCGGTGCGTCACTCTGTATTTCGAGTCGGCCGACCCCGGCTGTGGCGGCGACATCATGTTCAACCTGACGCACGATTCGTTCAACACGCCGTTCGGGTTGGACTATAATGGGGACTACTGGGCGGTCCCGCCATCTCGCCAATGCATTGGAACCACGAACTGCGACCACACGCTGGAAACCATGGCGATGGTTTCGCTCCTGCTGAACCAGAACAAGTCCGCCAAGGATATCCCCTCCACCCCCGCTTTCGAAGCTGTTCCGTAGCCAGATGCATCGCGGCCTGCGCCACAGCCTGCTTTCCGTATGGCTGCTGGCTGGCTGCACCGTCGCCGGCCAAACCGCCCCGCCCGGCACGCTGATCAGCCACACGCTGCTGGCGCGCGGCCAGGAACAGATCGTGGTCAGCGGCGGTGGACGCGATATTCGTTCGCTGGTGCTGCTGCCGGATGGCTGGAAGCCCGGCCAGCCACACCAATTGCTGCTGGCGGTGCACAATTTCGGCGGCGATGCAGCGGGCTTTGCGGGTTTAATCCATGCGGATCGCCTGACGCAGGACGGTATCCTGGTGGTGGTGCCGCAGGCGCTGGGTACGATCTCGGAATGGCAGGGACCCGGCATCACCATCACGGCCCTGGACGTCGACCCGGCCGGACGACGCATCGACGACGCGGCGGGCCTCGTCCAGGTGGCCAGGCAGGCGGCGCAACTCTATAGTCCCACAGAGATTGACCTCCTGGGCTTCTCGCAGGGCGCCACGGTCGCGCTGGATGTGGCACGGCGAATGGACTGGCAGCAGCAAGGAGCCGTGCGCTGGCTGTTCCTGGCTGCGGGCAGTGTGGCGGGGCCGATCCGTCCCAGCCTCGGTCTACCGGGCACCGACATCATCGACTACCAGCCGGGTCGCAATGGCATGCAGGACATCGCCAACTTCTCTACCGGCGAACCCGGCGCCGCCGTCTTCCTGCCCGAGATCGCCACGGCAAAGCGCTGCCAACTCGCCAGCCAGGATACGGGACCGCGCGTGGATACCAGGCATTTCCAATGCCAGGACGGGCATACCCTCACCACGTTGTACGAGAAACTCGGGGAACACGCCTGGCCGGGTCAGGATGCGAAATACGACAGTGCGCTGATGGGCGCCGGGTCAGGCTCCGCGGTGGATTTCACGACGTTGATCGCCCGCGCGCTCCACGAGCCGAACCCGGCCGACCAGCGCCGCTGACAGCACGAACCAGGCTGCGCCGATTGCGAAGGCCACCTCGTAGGCCACGCTCGGGGATGATGCCGTTTTCAGCAGCGTGATCAGCAGCCCAGTGGAGAGGGGACCGATCATCTGTGGCAGCACCATGCATATATGCCAGACGCCGAAATCCTTGCCGCTATCCTGTCCGCTCGGCAGCACGCGCAGTGCCAGCAGCCAATCCACGGCTCCGTAGGCGCCATTTGCCACCGTGAAGACGAGCATGACTGGAATGAGGAGGGTTTCCGCCGGGCGAAGCGCGATCAGCACGAAGCATAGCGTTGCCGCCGCCATCACCCAACTGGTGACCTGCACCGTGAGGACAAGCCCGTGCCGGTCCGCCAGCCGCACGCCCACCAAGCTCGCGGGGATGGACAGCAGAGCGCCCACCAAGAGCAGCTTGGGCAGCAATTGGGCGGCATCTGCGTCCCCCAGGCCGAGCACCGTCTCCATGTAGAAGAGGAGAAAGGTCAGAACGGACCACATCCCCATATTGCTCAGGAAGCGGGTGGCCAGTACGAGGTAGAAGTTCGGGTGCAAGCGCGGGCTGATCCAAAACGAGCGCAGGAAAGCCGGCACCCCCAGCGGACGCGCTAGGCGGCCCGCCGCCGGCTCCCGCGCACGCAGGGTCACGGCGAGGCAGCCCAGGTTGAGCACGATGAAGGCGAGCGTGGCCGGCCACGGCCGGTTCGGCGCGTAGAGGAGGAGCACCAGCCCGTTACCTCCGATCACTCCGACCGTGCTGAGCACGTTCAGCCAACCACTTGCCGAGGATTGTTCTCGTGGCGGGATCACGTCAGGGATCAGTCCGGCGGCAGGACCGGCGGCCCAGTTCCACCACACCTGCAGGTTGATGTAGGCCAGCGCGTACCATGCCAGGCTGCCCCCGAGGCTTGCCAAGCCAAGCAGGGCTAGGCCGAGGCAACTGCCAACCACGCCCACGATCAGGAAGGGCCGCCTGCGCCCGCGCGGACCGGTCGCACGATCCGACATTGCGCCGGCGACCGGCGCCACGACCATGGCGACCACCGCCCCCACGGCAACGACAATGCCGGTGGCAAGCTCCGCCCCGGTCTTGTCGCTGCCGAGCAGGGCGGATACCTGGTCGGGCACGATGATCGGCGGGATGGTGAGCCATTGCGCGTACCAGGCAAGCCACAAGGCCGACACGGCGACCGGCCTGGTCCGCGGTGGCTCGGTCAAACGTCCCATCGTGGCACCTGGCATGCGCCGAGCCTACGACGCCGGACGATGCCAAAACATTCATTTCAGCGTCATTGCGAAGATTCAGATGCGGCCTATCCTCCCATCCGGTTGAGAGGGTCGTGGAAGGAGGCTGCCATCAGCACCACCGTCGCCGAGAGCATGCCGGACCAGCCCAAGGCCGTTCGCATTTTCCAGAGCTACGGCTGGAAGGACGCGACGGAAATCTCTCGCCGGCTCAAGGAGTCGCTCGCCGCTGCCGGCTACAACGTATGGCTCGACCGCGAGCAATTGCGCGCGGACGACAAGCATTTCTCCCTCGCGCTGGAAGACGCCGTGAAGGATTGCGAGATCGTCGTGGCCCTCATCAGCCCGCATTCCGCGCGCGGCGGTTCGGACAGGGACGAACGCTCCAGCATTTGCTACAATGAGTTGCGTTTGGCCGAGGAACTGCCGCGGCCGATCATCCCCATCCGGGTCCAGCCGCTGCGGGGGCCGCCGCCGTTCATTGTCATCAAATACCACCGCATCGACTGGCTCGCCTGGGAAGAGCCGGACGCCTATGACGCCGGGTTCCAGCAGATTCTGGCTGCCATCAAGCGGGTGCTGGCTGGGGACAAGAACCTCGACCCGGACATTGCCTTCCAAACCACGAGTTTCGTGTCCCAATTGTTTTCGGCACGGGACGGCTTTGTCGGCCGCCATTGGTTGTTCGAGCGGCTCGGGCAGTGGCTCGAGAGTGGCAAATCCGCCTTCATGATCGAGGCGCCGACCGGGAGCGGCAAGACCGCGATCGTGGCGGAGTTGGTGCGGCGTAATCCGGGTGGCCGGATCCTGGCGTATCATTTCTGTAACGACGAAGCAGTTACTCTGGAACCGGCCGCCTTCGTCCGCTCCATCGCCGCGATGATTGCCAATAGTGTCGACTCCTATGCGGATCAGCTTTGGAACGCCAAGCTTGCGGACTGGCTGAAAGGGGCCGATCCACACACCATGCTGTCTCAGGGTGTGCTGGCGCCGCTGCACAAGGAGCGGATGGACGGTAACTTCTATATCGTGGTGGATGCGCTGGACGAGGCGTTGGGCGCCCCGGCGGCACAGAGCGCCGGACAGACATCGTTGCCCCAATTGCTGGCCCGCGCGCTGGGCAAGTTTCCGCCTTGGCTCAAGTTACTGGTCACCACCCGGCCGCACCCGCGCATCCAGCGGCTGTTCGCAACCGCGGATACGATCACGCTGAGCGGCAATTTCGAGCAACAACGGGTGGATTTGCGCGCTTACATCGGGGTGCGGCTGGCCGGCGCCAAGTTACAATCCATCACCCGGGACGCCAGCGACGCGGCGGCCCTGATCGAAGATAGCGCCGCCAGCAGCTTCCAATATGCGGCAAGCGTGTTGGACGCGCTGGAGAAGGGCGACATCACCGTGAGCGGCCTGAACCGGCTGCCGAAACAGTTGGAGGCCTTCTATTATGAACGGGCCGAGGCACGCTTTTCGAGCCCGCCAGCTTACCGTCCGGCCCGCATCATCTTTGAATTGCTATTGGCGGCCCGTGAACCGCTGACCCTGCGCCAATTGCAAACCCTGTCGGGACTGGACCGGGACATGGAGTTGCAGCCGACACTGGATTCACTGACCGGCTTCGTGGGCATGGAGCCGGGCGGCGGGGAGGACGTCTATCGCATCGCGCATAAATCCATCAGCGATTGGCTGCTCTCCAGCCAGGCCGGCTACCTGTCCGTGGACCCGGCGCAAGGACGGGTCCGCCTCCTGGCCCATTGCCGGGCCTGGAATGACCATCACGAGCCGTATGCCTTGCGCCACGCCGTCGGCCATCTGCTGGAGGAGGGGCAGCACGTGGAGGTGCTTCGCATGGTGGAGCAAGGCCTGTTCAAGGACCGCCTCGCCCGCCTGGCCGAGCCGCGGCTGGATGCGGAGGACAGCCGGAACTTGACGATGGCCCTGGTCGCCGCAAAGGACCAGACGGCCATCTTGGCCCTGGCGCGGACCGAGAACATTTGGCAACGGGACGGCGTTGCCGCCGCGCTGCAATCGACCCCGCTGGAGGATTTGCCCTTCGTCGATCAAGTGACCGGTGCGCTGCTGGGGCTGAAGCCGTGAGCGAGACCGCCGCTTCGTTGCTGAATGCCCGCTACATCGCCATCCGGACCGCCGAAGCGAAAGGGCTGACCAAACGCTTACTGGAAGCCTCGCACGACAAGACGCCGGGCGTCCGCCGCCTCTTCTCGCCGATCCTCTATCGCTACTGGCACCGGGATCGCGAGGCGGGGTGGGCCCTGATCGAGAAAATCGCCAACGGCACGGTCCGCTTTCCGGGCCGGGTGGACTCGGATGCGTTGGAAATCCTGGTCTCGGTGTCCATGCCGATCCTGAACGAGTGCCGCCAGGAGCCGGACCAACTGCATCGGTTGGCCGCCATTTGGCAGGCGCAGATGTCCGGGCTGTTCGGCAGCCCGCTGACCCGGACCATTCGCATGCTGGGACGAATCCAGCTGTTGCTCAAGATGCGTGCCAACTCCTTCGCGGACATGATGCGCAAGCAGCCGGCCTATCAGCCCGTGAACTACGTGGAGCTGGAGGCCACCTTCAGGCGCCCGGACGCATTCCGCACCGCTTGGGCGGAGGCGCTTGCCTGCCTCGAACAGCCACAGACGCCGCCCGACGCGATCGAGCGGACGCTGATGCGCAAGGAGCTGACATTCGACCTGTATCTCATGCTGGTGTGCGAGCGCGCCCTGATCCAATATGGCGCGCTGACGGACCCACCCGGCACGATCGATCTGCTGGAGCGGCTGTTTCACCAAGGTTGCCCTTGGTTCCGTCACTCCATCCTTTACGCGCTGTTCCACATCCTGATGGCGCTGCCCGCTGTGGAGGATCAGTGGTTCGACCGCTATAATGCCTTGGCGCTGGAGTTCTTCACGGCCGGGAACTGGCGGTTGCAAACCGAATCCGGGCTGTACGTAATGCCAGGCCATGTCGCCAACCCTGATGTCGTCGCGGCCCGCCACGGCCGGCCAGCGACCGTGGTAACCGAGTTGCTACAGCGCGCCATTGCTTCCAATGACGAGGCGGAGATCACGGGCCTGCTGCAGGCGGTCGACGGCGTAGCGTTCTACCACAATAACGGGGCGCTTGCGCTATCGATGCTGGAGCGCGCGCTGGATCTGGGGGGCAAGCGCGTGGAACGTCAGGTGATCACCGGGCTGGCGAACATCCGGCTACTGAACCAGCCCTTGCTCGACACATACGTCGAGAAGCATCGCAGCTTCGCTGGCATCGACCCGGCGGCCATTGCTGCGGCCCAGCCCTCCATCATGGAGGAAGATTTGCTGACACTGATCGACGGCTTCGTCATCTACACGATGCTCACGTCGGACGGCTTCCGTGCGCAGCTTTGCCGGGCATTCCGGCGCGCGCTTGGCGTGCGGACGGTGGAGGCGTTCATGATCCAGCTGCTAGAATGGGTGCGAGACGAAGTCACCGTGCGAAAACGAGGCTAGGCAGATTTATGGCGGACCATGCAAAGCAGATTTCCCGTGCACTGGCGCGTATTCGCCAGGCTCGCGCCAAGGGTGACGGGTTCGCCAGCTTTGACGCCGCACTCAAGGCGGTCCGCCGCTATCCGGAGAGCCTTGCCCTTGCATACCAGACGGTGCTCCAGGCGGCGCGGATTGGTGCACTCAGCGAGGCTGGACGACTGTTCGAGGAGTTCGGCTTGGCGGCCCGCAGCGAAGAAGCGGGCGGATCGCTCCCCCTGGAAGACCTGATGGCGCTGGCGGCGCGGCTTCGCAAGGACCGTGCGCTGGAGGATTTCGGACCGGACCGGGCGTCGGGGCTCGCCGAAGCAGCCCAAGCCTATCTCGCCGTATTCGAGCGTATGGGTGGCTACTATCCTCTGGTGAACGCTGCCGATTTGTTGGCGCTCGCCGGGGATGGCGCTTCGGCAAGCCGCTATGCGCGGCAGGTGCTGCGCCTGTTGCGCGGCCTGCCCGAGGTGGCAGATCCGGCAGAGAATTCTTGGCGCCTCCTGAGCGCGGTGGAGGCGCATCTGGTGCTAGGCCAGACCCAAGCTGCGCGGAAGGCGGCTGTCGCAGCGCGGGGGGTGTTCCACGGGGATTTAGGCGATTTGAGTTCGACGGTCCGGCAATTGACCCGGCTGACCGCCGCCCTCGGGCTGGATTTCGCGCCGGGGCGCGAACTGGGCATGCCCGGCGTGCTCGCCTATTCCGGCCATATCATCGCGCCGTCACGTCAACCGGGGTCCTTTCCCGCGGCGCAGGAGGCGGAGGTTGCGGCCGCCATTGCGCAGTTCCTGGATAGCGAGACGATAGGCTGGGCTTATGGGTCGCTCGCCGCCGGGGCAGATATCCTGGTCATCGAGGCCCTCCAGCGGCGGCGGATCGAAGTGCATGCCGTGCTGCCCTTCGCCGAAGACGAATTCATCGAAGTCTCCGTCCGCCCCGCTGGAGAGGAGTGGGTGCGACGGTTCGCCCGGTGCCGCCGGCGGCTCGCCACCTGCCGGACGGCGGTGGATGGTGGCTATTTCGGCGATAATGCGCTGTTTGGCGCCTGCACGGGCTACGCATTGGGCCTCGCCAGCCTGCAGGCGGCTAACCAAGGCGCCGCGTTCACGCAACTCATGGTTTGGGACGGGCACGAACGGCCCGGCGCGGCGGCCGGGACCGCTGCCGATTACGAGCGCGGCAAAGCGCTTGGATTACAGCAGCGCATCATCACGACGCGGCCCGAGACCGCTAGGCACGCCGCCACCCCAACCAAAGCGGCCGCCAAGCCCCCAACGCGCAGCCGGCATCTACGGGCGATGATCTTTGCGGATGTCGTCGGCTTCAGCCGCATCCAAGACGACGATTTGCCGCAATTCCACAGCCACATCATGACCCCTATGGCCGCAGCCATCGCCCGCCTCCCGCCGGCCAGCGTGGTGGAAACCTGGGGCGATGCGGTGTTCCTCGTCTACGACGATGTAGGCTTGGCCGCGCAGGCCGCGATGACATTGGTCCGAGCGCTGGACCCAGCGGATCGCGCGGCGCTTAGACTGCCATCGCACCTCAATTTGCGCGTGAGTGCACATTACGGCTCGGTGCTGGACATCACGAACCCTTTCACCGGCCGCCCGGGCTGCCTTGGCCTGCATGTCAGCCGGGCTGCGCGCATTGAGCCGGTCACCCCACCCGGCGTCGTCTATGTCTCTCAGCCCTTCGCTGCTCAACTTGCCCTGCTGCTGCAGGCCGGCTTCCGCGCGGATTTCGTCGGCACCACCAAGCTCGCTAAGAAATTCGGGGATCTGCCGGTCTTCAGGCTGATCCAGATTGCGCCGGGCGCCCTTCCGAGACCTGCTGGCTGATGGCACAGGGCGATCCGTGGTGCCGTTGCTGGTGCTCGCCGCTTTCTGTGCGTTGGTGGCGGCAAGACCGCAAGCTCTTGCTCAGACATGAAGCCCGCTCTGGAGCCAACATCCACATGGCAGGCCGGCTGATTAACGCCTCGTCTCTTGAAGCCGCCTTCTGACGCGACGCCATAGTCTATCGTTCGTGATGTCAACGTCCGCCGCGGAGTTGGACATCCGAGTAGCGCGGTCACTCAGTTCCTCGATGAGAGTCCTGGCGATAAGCCCACGATGGCCGCCGTGCCAATGGTCGAGAGCGCCGCTAATTGGCAGCCAGCTCGGAATATCGAGCACGAGATAATTCGCCAATCCATCAAGGAGCGGTTCGTAGGTTGCGCGGAGCGCAGCCAGGGTGGCTTCGCCACCAGATCCGGCTTCCCAACTGAGGTCGGCGTCGGCAAATGCCGCCATCAGCTGCGTGTAGCCTTCCTGGGTCAGGCGGTCTTCACCGTCATAGCGAGAGGGCGAAATGTTGAACGATTGTGCCATCTCCACCAGCACTTGCCTCGCCATGGTAAACGTCATGCGGGCTTGCAGTGGCGGCAGTGTGGGCACGCCGACAAGGACCAGCGCGGAGGCGTCCATGATACAAGCCAATGCGGTCAGCCAGGATTGATTGTGATGCTGGGATCGATAATAGGCCAGCATGGGATAGGAGAGATGGCTTTCCAGCAGCTCTGCCCCCCAAATCTCCCATTCCCGCAGCAGGATATTCAATTGGTCCAGACCACCTCCCTCTGCATGGCGGCACAACAGGGTGGCTGCCGTGGGCGGGGATCCAGCCCGGCCGTCCAGTTGGATGACGTGCGCCTCTCGCCGGGAGAAGAACTGATAGAGCACCGGCAAATAGCCGATGACTACGGCGATAAAGCCGATCCCGGCTCCCGCCTCGATAACCGCCAATCCCCGCCCGGCGGCGCTGTGGGGAACGATATCACCATATCCAAGTGTGAAAAAAGTGACCCCGCTCATATAGATCTGTTCAGAGAGCGGTGATCCACCCCCGGCGCGCCCTCCAGGCGGCTGTAGAACCCACTGCAATGCTCCTAACGATACGATGAGGGCTCCGGCCCAAATGCCGAACAGCAAAAGCATAGAGAGCGGTCCATACAGGCCGAGCATATGCTCCCGACGTGAGGCGGGGGAGAGGCGTCGCGACACGAAGGTCCAACTTGCCCAGGTGTATTGGAAGTAGACGCGCATAAAGCGCAGCTGCCGGGTTACCATCCGCGGGAGCAGCATGACCTCGAACGCATCCTGCAAGGTCACCAGCAACACTATGAGAGCGATCAGCCCAACGACGAATGTCATCCCGCTCTAACGCCGAGCGCACGGAAACGGCGTTGGGCTTGGAGGTTTGGGGCCGCGTCGTGGCATGACCCGCCAGTCCAGGTCGGCAGCGATGGAGTGGGAATCGGATTGTGAACTGCGTTTCCTCGCGGTGGGAGTGAGACAAGGGATAGACTGTCGTTCCACCTCGAGTCGCTGCCTACCGCGTGGAAGGGCCAACCATGTCGACCACAACCAAACAGACCACCATCCCCCTCTGGCATTACCACTGTCCCGAGTGCGGCATAGGCGATGGTGAGACCGGCTACCACGCTCAAACCCACGCAATCTACTGCGAGGTCTGTCTCGAAGACGGCCGGCAGGTGAAGCTCCGGCGTTGGCCCGTCGACCACGAGTCAAGCGCGCTTCCGGGTGGAGGGCTTGACCGGGGCTGACGGTGCCTTCGGAGCCACCTTCGCAGGCTTTGCTTTCGGGGCTGCGGCCTCCTTTGCCGGCGCGCGTGCCTTGGCCGCGCGCTTCGGGGCGGGTGCGGCATCTGGCGACTGCCCCAGGCTTTTTTTCAACGCCGCCATGAGGTCAATCACGTTGCTATGGTCCGGTTCGTCGCCATCTTCGGCCTCGATACCCTCACCCTTGAGCTTGGCCTCGATCACCGCACGCAGCCGGGTCTCGTAGCGGTCCTCGACATCGGCGGGGTCGTATGTCCCCGTCTGCCGGTCGATGAGCTGGGTCGCGAGTTGGATCATGTCCGGGTCGGGCTTGGCAGACGGGAGTTGGCCGAAGAGGTCTCCGTAATCGTTGAGGTCACGTTCCTCGTGCAGGGTATGGACCACGAGGCCCTTGCCCATCGGCATGATGGCGATGGGATGCTCGCGCCGGGCGACAACAGCCCGCGACAGGGCGATTTTGCCGGTGCCTGCGATGGCGTCGCGCAGCACGACGTAGACATCCTGTCCGGCATCACCGTCCGGCGCGAGGTAGTAGCTGGCGTCGAAATAAATAGGGTCGATCGAGCCCGCGTCCACGAACTTCTCGATCTTGATCGTCGATGAGCTTTCGATGCGGGCGCTCTCGAAATCGTCCTCGTCAAGGATGAGATAGCTGTTCTTCTTATACTCATACCCTTTCACAAGATCGCCGCGCGACAGGGTATCGCCCGTCTCGGCATCCTGGGTGATCATCTTGACCCGGTTGCCGGTCTTCGGATTGATGAGGTTGAAATGGAGCGACCCGCGATCATGATTGGCGCTGTAGAGCGCAATTGGGCATGAGACCAGCGCCAACCGTAGGTGTCCGCGCCAGATCGGACGCTGAGCCATCTTCCATCTCCCAAAGTCCCACAGGCCATATTACGTCTAGAGGGCCAAACCCGGCCTCATCGCTCGGAAACAGGGCGACACCTCTCGATGCCGCCAGAGTTCAGGGAGGAAACATCCAAGAGACAGCACGTCATACGCGCCGCAACAGCCGATACGCACGCCAGGTCCGTTCAGTTGCGGCGGAGTTGTGTATTGCACATAATTGTGAGTTACATGGCTTATCCTCGGTTTGATCCCGCATCCACGGCGTCATAGGCGACGCGAGAGCCGATATGCCCGGTGGAGGTTTACGACGTAGCCGGGCGTTCCGCGCACCTCGTTGGTGTGTTCCCGAGACATGGCGGCGGTGTATCGATCCGGGGCGTCTGCGAGCGGTCAAGACGCGCCGGCCCCCATGCCTGTCGCCGGCTCCGATCACCAATCACGGATGGGCGGGATGGATGAGCGAGGCGACGGTCGCCTCTTGCGGATATCCTTCATAGCTCAGGCCCTTTCGCATCCCCCAGGCTGCGCGGACGAAGTAGATCGGGATTGCCGCCACATCCTGGCCGAGCGCCACATCGGCCGCCTGCCCCAACAGCGTGTCGCGTGCAGGCTTATCCAGCGTCATCGTCGCTTGGTTGACGATCTTGTCGAACGCGGGGCTGGAATAGCGGCCAGCATTACCGGCGCCGATCCCTTTTGCCGCGTCAAACGTCCCGAGGCAGTATATCAATTGCGACATCGGCTCCGCCGTGTCGGACGAATTGCCTTGGAGCAGCGCGCTGAACTCGAGCTTGTTGACCCTGGTGAAATAAACGCTCTTTGGCATGGTATCGACCTTCATCTTGAGGCCGAGACGGCTCCACATCTGGGCTATCGTCTGCACCACTTGGGCATCGTTCGGATAGCGGTCGTTGGGGCCGACCAGCGTCAGGCCGAACCCGTTCGGATACCCCGCCTCCGTCAGCAACGCCTTGGCTCCAGCGAGATCGAATGCGGGCGCTTTCAGCGTCGGGCTGCCGCCCGCCACCCAATCCGGCGTGAACTGCCCGCCAGCAACGCCCTGATTCTGCAGCACGCGCGTCACCAGCGCATTTCGATCCACCGCCATGGAAAGTGCCCGCCGCACCCGCACGTCCTGCAGCGGATTGGTCTTCATCGGCTGGCCGTCGGGGTCGGTCACCTGCGGCGAAGCGGCACGTCCGACATCGAGGTCGATGTAGATGATCCGGTCACTCGGAATAGAGGTGAGGGTGATATCTGGGCGTTGCTCGAGTGTCGCGATGTTGTTGCTTGGCACCGCACTAATCACGTCTACGCCGCCGCTCAACAGCGAAGCGACGCGGCTCGCATCGTTGGTCAGCGGCTTGTAGGTGACATGCTCCCAATCAGGCTTGGTGCCGAAATACTGGTCGTTGCGGACCAGTTCCAGCCGGTCACCCGGGACCCAGCGGACGAATTTATAAGGCCCGGTGCCGATGGCGGCACGGCCGGCATTATAATCCTGGGTCGTCGCAGCGGCCCCAACTTTGCGCGAAACGATCCACACATTCATCAGTTCGTTCGGCAAAATTGGGTCGGGCACGTCAGTTTCCACCACCACCGTCCGCGGATCGGGCGCGGTTACGCCAACCACGTGCCGCAGAAATTGCAGGAAGCTCGCCGGGCTATTTGGCACGTTCCGTGCGCGCTGATAGGTGAACACGATGTCGTCGGCAGTCAGCGGCGAGCCATCATGAAAGGTCACGCCGGGGCGGAGCTTGAATGTCCAATGCGTCGCATCCGTCGGTGACCAACTCGTCGCCAGATCTGGAATGATGTTTTCTTTTGGGTCCATCGTTACGATGGCACTGTAGATCAGCTTCGAAACTTCGGTATTCGGCGTCAGATGAAAGAAATGCGGGTCGAGTGTGGTCACTTCCGAGGCCACGCCCACCGTCAAATCTGCCGCCGCAACCGGCCGCCCGGTGAATAGCGCAAGTGTACAGATCACGACCAACGTAGCACAACGCATCATGCAATCGCCTCCATCGAAACTCACCCGAGCTCCGGCGAGCATGACAACAGAAAAACCTCCCCTGGCCAAGCCGTTTCGTCGGTCGTGGTTCCCGCTTCATTGTGTCCAGGGCCGCGACTGATCTGGTAGCCATCACGGCTCCAGATCAGCCGCGACCCGGGCCATGACGGTGGCCCAATCGCCTGGGATGGGCTGACGATACAGTCGCATCGAAGAATACCAAGGCGAGTCGGATCTTTCCGTCATCCATCGCCAATCGCTGTCATGCTTCAGTAATAGCCAGGTGGGAACGCCGAGAGCGCCAGCGAGGTGGGCGACCATTGTATCGACAGTGACAAGTATTCGAAGCGAACCGAGCAGACGCGCGGTGTCAGCTATCGTGTCAGGACAGCCCATCGGGTTCAAGACGGGGAGTTCGCTCGGGCCAGGGCAGAGAGTTACGCAGCGGTGCCGTGTCAGTGGGGCAAGCAGCGTGGCCGGGATCGACCTGTCGGGATCCCACCCGCCTGCCTTCCAACACAGGCCGATCGCGCCCTCGAACCCGGCTGCATCTGGCGTGATCTGCAAGTAAGGTGGCGGCAGCAAAGTGGGCTCCATCCGCAATGCGGCGGCGAGTTCCATGATCTCGATATCGCACTCGGCCGGCTTGGCCGGGTTCGCCGGGTCAAACCCGATCAGACGATCGATGCCAGGTATCGAAGCCAGGAGGGGAAGTAATTCTGGCTGTGCCTCCACCGTGAGCGAGGCAACTCGACGACCAAGAACGGGGAGGTAGCGGGCGAATTGGAGCGTGTCGCCCAGGCCATGATAGCACCGAACCAGAACATGCCGGCCGTCGAGCGGACACCCATCCCACACCCATCGCAGGTGGTAGGGAAGCCGTGGGTTGTCACGCGTCGCCGGATCGTTGGCAACCCGCACAGCATCGCTCAAATCCCAGGCAGCTCGGTAGTCGCCGCGTTTCATGGCTGCCACCCACGCGGCCCCCAGGTCATCCCTCATGATCGTCACCGTGTGACCTCTCGCGATGCAACGAATATGAAGGCGCTGGTGAAAACCAGCCGCCGCTCGCCTCGTTCAGTTCGTGACTCTCAGAGGGACACAGGATGAGCCAAACAGAGCCGAGTCCGGTTGATATCGGACGCGTGGAGGCTGGTAGGGTCGTGTTCCCCGAGTGGAAGGGCGCGGCCGACCGTCCCTCTCCGCCGCTTGCAGCCCCCATGCCGCCCGACGAGCGCGTGGGCTTCGCGATAGCTGGGCTCGGCCGGCTGAGCCTCGAACAGATCATGCCGGCATTTGGCGAGGCCAAGAAGTCACGAATCACCGCAGTCATCTCCAGCACCCGGGACAAGGCGCGGGTCGTGGCTGCTCAATACGGCATACCGCCAGAGAGCATCTACTCCTACGATGACTGGGAACGGGTTGCCGAGAACAAAGATATCGCTGCTGTCTACGTCGTCACGCCCAATGTCATGCACCTCGAGCACGTGACCGCCGCGGCTGGGGCTGGTAAGCACGTCCTGTGCGAAAAGCCCATGGCGACATCGTCGGCCGAGGGACGGCAGATGGTCGCAGCCTGTGAAGCAGCCCAGGTGAAGCTGATGGTGGCTTACCGCTGCCAGTACGAACCTTACAACCGCCGCGCGATCAGCCTTGTACGCTCGGGCCAATACGGGACGGTTCGCCTGATCGAGGCTTGCAACACGCAGGTCCAGGGCCCCGGTGACCAGTGGCGGATGAAGGCGGCCATGGCTGGCGGCGGTGCATTGCCGGATATCGGCCTATACTGCCTGAACGGCGCCCGGGCGTATACCGGTGAAGAACCGGTCGAGGTCTTCGCCCGTATTTGGACGCCAAAAGGCGACGCCCGTTTCGCGACAGTCGAGGACACCGTGGCGTTCATGCTGCGGTTTCCGTCGGGTACCATAGCGCAATGCTCCACCAGCTACACGGCGCACGAATCGAAGGACATGCGGGTTCGCCTGGGGGAGGCCTGGATCGATGTCGCCAATGCCTTCGCCTATCGCGGCCAGTCGATCAGGATCGCGCGCCGGGTTGGGGACGAGGAATCAATCGATAGCCCGGCGGTCGCGGTAAAAAATCAGTTCACCCTGGAGATCGACCATTTCGCCGAATGCATTCTCACCGGGCGTCGCCCGCGTACGCCGGGAGAGGAGGGCGTGCAGGACCATGTCGTGATGGAGGCGATTTATGATTCGGCCCGAACCGGGCAGCCGGTGACATTAGACGCCATCAGCGGCATTGACGCGTTCCGTGGCCCTCCTCTGGAAGACTGAGACCTGTCCGGTGACACAACTCCTCTTCTACGCCCTGGCATTGCTTGCAGGGATCAGCAACCCGCTGCAATCGGCTGCCAACGCAGCGCTCAACAAGGGCATCGGCCAGCCTGTGGCCGCCACGGTGATGGTTTACGCGGTTGCGCTATGCGGCTTGCTGATCTGTACCGGCATCGCTGCGGTGGCGGGATTGTCCTTCGCTGGTCTCGGCAAAATCGGCAGCCTGCCGTGGTGGGCATTCGCTGGGGGTCTTTGCCAGCTCATTTTCACCATTGCTGCGGCTGTCAGCACGCAGAAGATTGGCTCGGCCAGTTTTACGGTTACGGTGCTGGTGGTCGCCGTGGTGCTGTCCATCGCGTTGGACAAATACGGATTGATGGGCCTGGAAGTTCGCGACGCAACCTGGCCGCGCCTATTAGGCGCAGCCCTGGCACTCTGTGGGGTAACGTTAGTTTCGGTATTTTAACCCTGCCGGTGCGCGCCGAGTGCTGCAGTGCTTACCTCGCCTGCGGTGGAGAGATAGGCTTCGAGTTCAGTCGCCCGGCGCTCTGCATCGTGCTCGGCCAACACGCGGCGACGCCCGGCCGCTCCCAACGCCATGCGGTCGGCCTCAGGCAGGTCGAGCAGTGCGTTCAGGACATCGTCGACGCCATGGGCTAGCACGATCTCACGGCCGGGTTCAAACAACGTGCCCAGCCCAGCCCAAACATCAGATATGATGGGTGTGCCGCATGCGGCCGCCTCGAACAGCCGCACACTGGGGCTCCACCCGGCGGCGATCATGTCAGCGCGGGTGACATTGAGCGTGAAACGACTGGTGGAATAGAAACTTGCATGCTCCGCGGGCGGCAGGTGGTCGATGCGCTCCACGTTGCTGGGCCAGGCGATGTCGGCAGGGTATTGCGGGCCAGCGACGACGAAACGCAAATGCGGTGCACGGCGTGCCGGCTCGAGCAGAAGGCGCTCGAGCGAGGGCTGTCGGTCCGGGCTATAAGTGCCCAGATAACTCAGGTCCCACCGCGCCGGCAAGCCAAGGGGACGGTAGGCACTGGGATCCACCGTGCAATACAGCGGCCGCGCGGCAGGAGACCCATAGTCCTGCTCCAGCCGCTTCAGTGTGGGGCCGCCCGTGAAGGACAGGTATAGGTCGTAGGCGGGGATCGATTTGCGCGCGAGATAAGCCTCGTCCCCGGCGTCCAGCTTGGCGAGCGTCACGGGCGTGTCAATGTCGTAGAAGGCAACAATGCCGCGCGCGACAGCCCGGACGAATTGCGCAACCTCGACGCCCTGCGGGGTGTAGGAGCCGACGATCACCGCGTCCGCCGCAGCAATCTC
Organism: Acetobacteraceae bacterium; assembly: GCA_965199005.1. Taxonomy (GTDB): domain Bacteria; phylum Pseudomonadota; class Alphaproteobacteria; order Acetobacterales; family Acetobacteraceae; genus LMUY01. The sequence goes on from CBDAQK010000001.1 coordinate 976,365, forward strand.
ACTGCGCCAGTCCTCCAATCCTTCCAGACTGTCGTAGAAGGCGAGCCGGCACCAGCCAGGATCGGGCAGGTCGCGGCGGTCACCGGCGTACCACGGCACCTCCCGCTCCAGGAAGAGCACCGCGTGCCCACGCGCCGCGAAGGCCCTTAGGAGCGCCCTATAGGTGGTGGCGTGGCCGTTGCCCCATGAGGAGGACAACGTCAACCCAAGGACGACCAGCCTCATGCCACATTCCACTTGGCGGCCGCGAGGGTCCTCAACAGGGTGTCCACCTCGGCACCACGCAAGGCGTAAGTGTGCTCCGCCAACACACGCTGCCGGGCAGCTTCGCCAATGGCGTGGGCGCGTTGAGGGGTCAGCGCCGCCAGATGGTCGGCCACGTCTTGCCCGTCGCGTGCGACGAGCACTTCGATGCCGGGTTGCAAAAACTGCTCGATCCCCTCCCAGGCATCGGTGATCAGACAGGCCCCAGCTCCCGCAGCCTCGAACACGCGCGTCGCCGGGGAGAAACCGATGGCAGCCATGGAGTCACGTGCCACGTTCAACACCGCGAGGGGCGAGGTGTTGAAGGCATTGTGATCCGCGGTGCCAACATGGCCGAGCCGGATCACGTTGGCACTCATCGCCTTGTCCTCCCAGCCAGAGCCACCGATGAGGAAACGGCGGCTGGGTAGAAGCGAGGCGGGCCACAAGAAAAACGACTCTACCCGTGCCTCCCGGTCCGGCAGGCGGTTGGCGAGGAAGCCCAGATCACCGGAAAAGCGCGGATGGGCAGGAACGGGGTGGTGCGTGGTCGGGTCGAGCGCGTTGTAAATGGGCCTGCACAGCCTTGCCCCCAGCGCCTCGTAGGCGGAGACTACGGGCGGACCGCCGCCATAGGTGAGCACCGCGTCCAGCAATGGGAGCGCGCGACGAAGCGGATGGTTGGGGAGTGGGCGGATTTCGGCCAGCGTCGCGGGGGCATCGACGTCCCAGAAGATGCGGATCGCGTGCGGCGAGGCGGCGGCGACAAGGCCCTCGATCAGATTATCGTCGAACACCCCCACGCCCGAGGCCTTGACCACCACGTCGGCACCGGCCGCCTCGGCAATGACCTGGCGGCACGCAGCCTCGTCATTGTCCCACACGACGACTTTTGCCCACTCTGGCGGTGCGATGTCCCGGTGCGCCTGGCGTTCGAACGCGTCGGGCTCGTAGAAGGTGATCTGGTGCCCGCGGGCCGCCAGATCACGCAGCATGCCGCGATAGTATGTCGCCGCTCCATTCCAGTAGGCCGAGAGCAGGCTGGATCCGTAGAAGGCGATCCTCATGCAACCTCGAGGTTGGGTGCGAGTTGGCGCGCAATGGACAGGAGTTCGTCCACCCGGTGCGCGCAGGTGTGGCGAGCGCGGATGGTCTCGAGACCGGACGCGGCCAGATCGGCGCGGAGGGCCGGATCGGCAGCGAGCGCGCGCAGGTGGCGCTCTGCCTGCGCACCGTCGAGAGCCACCAAGTAGTCACGTCCGGGACGAAACAGGTTTTCGGCATCGTCCCACGGCGCGCTCATCAGCGGAATGCCGCAAGCCAAAGCCTCGAAAACGCGAATGGTCGGGATGCCCGGCAGGTCGCGCACGTAGAAACGCCGCGGCACGTGGATTGTGGCGAGCCGCCGGGCGAAAACGGCCGGCGCGCACGCGTTCGCCACCCAGTTGCGATAGGCTGCTCCGTAGCGAGCGAGCAGCGCGAGCGCTTCGGCGGAATAGCGCACGCCGAAGATCTCGAGCGGCAGACCGGCCGCTTGGGCCGGGGCGAGGAGATAGGTCTCCAATTCTGCTGTCCGCTCGCCGTCGCCCCAATTGCCGATCCAGACGAGCCCCTCGCGCCGAGTATCCTCGGAAGGCGGCTTGAACAGCGAAACGTCGGCTGCCTCATGCCAGACGAAGACGCGGTTTCCCCATCCCCAGCGTCCATACACCTCCGCCAACGCCGCCCCGAAGGCGAGCACCCCGTCATAGCCTTCGAGATCATAGGCCTGCATCTCATGTGGGGCGCTGACGGCGCGATGGTGGGTGTCATGGAACAGGAGGGTGAAGCGGCCGCCCCCCGCCCGCAGTCGTCCAAGTGCAGCCACGAGCCCGGCGTCGTTCCATTCGTGTACGATCACGATGTCGGCGTCGGTGCAAGCCTCCGCCGGGTCGAAATTCTCACCGTAGGCGATGGAGCTGAGGTCCGGGTACGCCTCACGCCAGGCGCCGAGGCCTGCCTCGCCATGGTCCGCCAGAAGGTTTTGGAGGCTCCAGGCACCCTGCGGTTCGAATGCCTGAACATCGTGCCCGCGCCGGACGAGGTCACGCAGAACGCCGCGCACGAAATGCGCGTTGCCATGGTTCCAACAGGACGCCAAGGAGTGGGTAAAATAGACAATCTTCACGCCACTGGCTCGGCCGCGCGCTGGAGGCACGCACCGTGGAGTGCGCGCGTCGCTGCAATGCAGTCCGCGAGACAGTAACGCTCCGCACGAAGCCGCGCCATGGCGGAGAGCCGTTCCACCTCGCCTCGCCCGTGCAGTAGCCTGGTAAGGGCCTCCGCGAGCCCGGCGGCGTCGCCGGGCGCCACGAAAATCGCGGCGCCGTCCCACAGCTCCCGGAAGGTGGCGATATCGCTCAGCACCAGGGCGCAACCCGCCTGCGCCGCCTCCAGTACGGCAAGGCCGAACGGCTCGTAGCGCGCGGCGGACACGAAAATACGTGTCCGTGCAAGCGTCTCAGCAACATCCGCTGCTGGTTTCGCACCCAGGGAATGAAGCCTGTTAAAAGTAACCTGCTGCCCTTGTGGGCCAATGAGCGGGCCCAACGCCAAAACGGGCACCTCTAGCATGGCGGCCGCTGCATCCAATGTCGCCGCACCCTTACCTTCGTCCCACAGCCGTCCTGCCGTTGCGATCGAGATGTCCCGTACAGGTGACTCGGCCACAACCCGGGAGCGGCCGTTGTGAACTGGGATCGCCGACACCCCATAAATTTGGAAGGTGGCCTCCGCAAAAGCCGCGCTTGGCGCAATCAGCGCGTCGCAGGCGGCGTAACCCCGGGCGACGGCCTCGATCCTCCAGGCGAAATCCGGCGGCGGGGATCCTTTGCGCATCACCATCCACCAAGTGGCAAGGCAGGAATGCGCAACGCCCACCACTGGCATCGGGAAGCAGGCGGCACCCGCGAGCGCCGGGCTGCTCAGATGGACAACATCCGCCCGCCACGCCACTGCTGTTTCCGCCAGCCGGCTTGCTGTGCGGTGAACCTCCATCTTGTCCTCGGCAAGCCAGTCCAGCGATAGGCCCGTATCGATAAGGTCAATACCCGCGTCCAATGCTGAGTTGCACTGTGCAGCAGACGGCGAAGGACCGAGGAGCGCCAGTACAACGTCGTCCGCTTGAGCGCGAAGGCCTCGGGCAAGGTCCAATGCATAGGTCCAGACTCCGCCCACGGCATCGGCTGTGATGAGGACGCGTCTCACCAGGTCAGAATGCAGCCGCGTGGGCACGTGCCGGAAGCAAATTGTGCTCGGACGCCAGCCAGGTGGCGAGATCGGCGATCCCGTCGCGCCACGGCGTAGCGGCAGCAAGACCTAGCACCCGGCGTGCGGCGGAGGCGTTGGACACGTAATAGCGTTGGTCGCCTGGCCGCCAATCCGAATAGCTGAGGCGAATGGACCGGCCAACCAGGTCCTCGATGCACGCCAGCACTTGCCGCAGCGAAACCGCGTTCTCCGGTCCTCCCCCCAGATTGAACGCTTTGCCGGAGACCGTCTCGATCTGCTTCCAGGCCGCCACATAGGCTGCCACCGCATCCTTCACATGAAGAATATCCCGGACCTGACGGCCATCGCCGTAGATGGAGATGACCTCTCCGTGAAGGGCTCGTATCAGGAAATGGGCGACCCATCCCTGATCCTCGGTGCCCATCTGGCGCGGGCCGTAAATGCAGCTCATCCGCAGAACACAGGTCGGAATGCCGTAGCTGCGTGCGTAGTCCAGCACGTACTGGTCGGCCCCGCCCTTCGAACAGCCATAGGGCGTGTGGAAATCGAGCGGCCGGTCCTCGCCTACACCACTCGCCCTGATTGCGCGATCAACCGGGATGTAGGAATCGCCTTTCAGCTCCAGCGCGATGTCGCCGAGGTCACCGTAGACCTTGTTGGTGGAGGCGAAGACCACCGGGGCACGACGGCCCGCCTCTCGCACCGCCTCCAACACGTTGAGCGTGCCCAGCAGGTTTACCTCGAAATCCTCGCGAGGGGCGTGCATGCTGGTGGTCACCGCAACCTGCGCGGCGAGGTGATAGACCACGTCCGCCGCCGCGGCCGCCGTGGCAACCGCCGCCCGGTCGCGCACATCGGCCTTGACACAGCGAATACGGCGGGGATGGCGCGCCTCCAGCCACGCCAGATTACGATCCACCCCGGCCCGCGCCAGCGCGTCGAACACCACGACATCGTGCCCGTCCGAGGCCAATCGGTCCGCCAGGTTGGAACCGATAAAGCCTGCGCCGCCGGTGATAAGGACCTTCGCCCGGGGAGCCGCCGTCACGCGACCAAGCCCCGCATCTCCAATTCGCGCCGGGCTTCGGGCACCCTATCTTCGGCATCCTGCCGTGCGACCCACTCGGCAAGTTCGGCAAGACCCTCGCCGAAATCCATGCTCGGCCTGTATCCGAGCTCCGTCTTGGCCTTCGTCAGATCTGGTACGTTATGGCGGATATCGCCCGCGCGACTCTTCTGGGTAATCTCGGGCGTCAAATCCGATCGCCCCATGGAGGCAGCCTGAAGCATCGCCACCTCCTCGACCGACCGCCGCTCGCCGCTGCCGATGTTGAACACGCCGCCGACCGCCCGGGGATGCTCCAGTGCCAGAACGAAGGCCTTCGCCACGTCCCCCACATGCACGAAATCGCGCTGCTGCCGGCCGTCTTCGAACACCATCGGTCGCTGGCTGTTGGCGATTCGCGAGGCGAAGATGGCCAGCACGCCCGTGTAGGGGTTGGAAAGGGCCTGCCCTGGACCATAGGCGTTCCAGAGGCGCAACGCCACGCCTTCCATGCCATATTGCGCTGTGAGGGTCAGCGTCAGCCGCTCCTGGACGTATTTTCCGATCGCATAGACGGAAGCGAGAGCGGGCTGCTTGGTCTCGGGCGTTGGTTCGGGGAGCAGCGCCCGGCCCATGGCATCGACAGGGTCCCATCCACCGGCCCCGGTGACGCGGCTGCCCCGCACCGCATCCTGCACGAGCTCTCCATCCACCGTACGGTAGAGCCCTTCGCCGTAGATGCTCATCGAGGAGGCGACGACCACCCGTCGCACAGGCCGTTCGATCAACTGTTGGAACAACACCGCCGTGCCATAATCGTTAACCGAGGTATAGCGGTCCACGGCATACATGCTTTGACCAACCCCCACCTCCGCCGCAAGGTGGATTACACTGTCAACGTCTTCCAAGGCACGCCGCACGACGACCTCGTCACGGATGTCGCCCACGATCAGTTCGGCTTCCGCATCGAGTTCTTCGGGTCGGGCGCGGACGGGGTGAACCTGCTCGATCAGGCTGTCCAACACCCGCACTTTGTCGCCGCGCTCCAACAAGGCCCGCACCAGGTGGCGCCCGATGAAACCCGCGCCGCCCGCAACCAGGACCCGCTCTCTCATGCGCGATGCACGCGGATCGATAAACGGGTGCCATTGACGGGCGCCATCTTTGCAGGGGGCTTGCTCCTCTCGGCCTGGCTCATGACGGCTCCCTTCTAGGTGGCTGCGGCCCAACGGTTCTACATGATCTAAGTTCCAATGGAAGCGAATCCCACGCTTATCGAAATGGCCGCTACGGAAAGCCTAGGGGATAATCACCAAATGCTGCAAATTTCCTATAACAAATGATGCTTTTTGAAGGCATGATCTTTGATCCCACACTTGCGGTTCTTTCCCTTAAGCTACATAGCTGCCCACGAGGTTACGAGGTGAGGCATTGCGCATGGCAAAGGGAAAGGTACGGGTTGGCCTCGTAGGCTTGGGTAACTGCGCCTCCTCCTTCGTCCAGGGTCTTGGATACTACGCAGAGGCTACGGTTAACGAACCGCCACCTGGCCTCATGCACGTCGAACTCGGCGGCTATCACATTGGTGACGTGACGGTGGTGTCGGCCTTCGATATCCATGCGGCCAAGGTGGGCCGCGACGTCGCCGACGCCATCAGCCTGCCTCCCAATAACACGCTCAAGTTCGCGCCGGTGCCTCCCACTGGTGTGAAGGTCGAGCGGGGCGCAACGCTGGACGGGCTTGGCAAGTATCTGGTTGGCGACGTCCAGGAATCCGAAATGCCCGAGGCTGACGTGGCCGAGGTGTTGCGACGAACGGGGACCGAGATTCTGGTATCCTACCTGCCCGTCGGCTCTCAGAAAGCCACGGAATACTATGCCGAGGCAGCGCTCGCCGCGGGGTGCGCCTTCGTCAACTGCGTCCCCGTGTTCATCGCCTCTCATAAGGATTGGGCGAAGCGCTTTACCGACCGTAGCCTGCCGATCGTGGGCGATGACATCAAGAGCCAAGTCGGCGCTACGATCGTGCATCGGGTGTTGGCCAATCTGTTCCGCGACCGCGGCGTGCGGCTGGACCGCACCTACCAACTCAACTTCGGCGGCAACACCGATTTCAAGAACATGCTTGAGCGCGAGCGGCTTGAATCGAAGAAGATCTCCAAGACTCAGGCAGTCTCCAGCCAACTCGACGTCCAGCTGGACCCTGACGACATCCACATCGGTCCGTCCGATTTCGTGCCGTGGCTCTCGGACCGCAAATGGGCGCACATCCGGCTGGAAGGCACCGGGTTTGGCGGAGCGCCCCTGAACCTGGAGCTGAAGCTCGAAGTATGGGACAGCCCCAACAGCGCCGGCGTGGTGATCGACGCAGTGCGCTGCGCCAAGCTTGCTCTGGACCGCGGCATCGGTGGTCCCCTCATTGCCCCTTCGAGCTACTTTATGAAGTCGCCGCCCATCCAATTCACCGACGACGACGCCCGGGAGCGCACCCGGCGCTTCATCGCAGGGGAGCCGGATCTCGCATTATGAGCAACCTTCCGCAAAGCACCATCCGGGAGCGAATCGAGGCGCTGGCGCCTTGGTTTCATGACATGGATTTGGGCGGCGTGCACACTGCGCCGAACCATTTCCTGTGGGGCTATCCGGGAAGCAAGTTCGCGCGGTTCGCCCACGCCATCCCAGAGGATTTGACCGGCTGGAGCGTGCTAGATATCGGCTGCAACGCAGGCTTTTACAGCCTGGAAATGAAGCGTCGCGGCGCGGCCCGGGTTCTGGGTATCGACTTCGACGACCGGTATATCGACCAAGCACGGCTCGCCGCCGAGGTGCGTGGCACCGCGGTCGAGTTCCGCAAGCTCTCCGTCTACGACGTGGCGGTACTCGGAGAACGGTTCGACCTCGTGATTTTTATGGGCGTCTTCTATCATCTGCGCCACCCGCTGCTCGCGCTGGACCTGATCCACGAACACGTCGCCCGGGATCTCCTGCTGTTCCAGTCGATGCAACGCGGGACAGACGAGGTGGCGCCGGTTGCCGCAGATTACGATTTCAGTGCCGAGGCGCATTTTGACGACCCCGGGTATCCGAAACTCCACTTTATCGAGCATCAATACTGCGCCGACTGGACGAATTGGTGGGCACCCAACGCCGCCTGCTCGGCGGCTATGCTCCGCAGCTCGGGTTTCGAGGTGGTGAACCATCCGGAGCGTGACGTGTTCATGTGCCGCCGGGTCGAGCGGCCTACCCCGGCTGGCCCGGTCTATCCGGCGCGGCCGTATGATGGAGCTGTGGGCGCGTGATCGAAGCGGTCAAGGTTTGGAACGAACCGAACAACAAATCGCACTGGGACCCAACCCTGGACCCGGAATGGGACGCCTTCGCCACGATGACGACGCTGGCCGGCCAGGCGATCGCGGCCGAGAACAGCCGCCTCACGCGGGTGCTGGGCGGCATGTCACCCATCGACCCGACCTTCGTGCAACGGCTGGAGGCCAAGGGCGCGCTGGACCACGTCGACGTCGTGGCGGTGCACGGGTTCCCCCTTGACTGGAACCTATGGTCGATCCATGACTGGCCAACCAAGCTTGCCGAGGTCCAAGCCGTCACCCAGAAGCCGGTTTGGGTCACTGAGGTAGGCGTTTCCTCATTCGGTGCGGAAGAGGTGCAGGCCTGGGGTGTCAAACGAACCGCCGAACTCCTGATCGGCCGTGCGCCACGCATTCACTGGTACAGCCTCTACGACCTGCCGCAGGCCTGGGGAGCCACCACCCGGCACAAAGAGGCTGAAGGATCCTCCTATTACCGTCATTTCGCCATGGGCCTGCTGCGGGAAGATGGCACGCCGAAATTGGCGCTCGAAGCCTACGCACCGTTCGCCGGCGAGATGGGACTGTGCCAGTGGTTCCACTATCAGGACCATCGGTTGAAGGACGCGGTTGGCTGGCTTCGGCGGCTTGGCGTCAGGCATTTGCGAACCGGGATTTCGTGGGCCGACAGCTTTCGTCCAGACGCCCTTGCCTGGTTCGACCGGCAGATGGAGGCGCTCGAGGAGTTTGCCGTCACCGTCACCTTCTGCTTCACACCCGAGCACCGTGGCATAGAGCCACACCATACCTCGCCGCCACAACTCGCGCACGAGTATGCGGAGTTCTGCGCCACGATGGTGCGACGCTACGCACCAGTCTGCGCCTCGGCGGCGCCATACCTCACGCCCGCGCTCGTCTGATTGGTTGAGTTCCACTGGGTCACCCCGTCGCTCGCCCTCGGCGGCTGCTTCCAAGCCGGCTTGGAGGGCGTGCTGGCAGCCGAGCACGGGATAGGCGGCGTGGTTGATCTGCGCGAAGAAGCCTGCGACGACGCGGACGCTCTGGCGCAGGCCGGTATCGCCTTTCTCCACCTTCCAACGACCGACCATCACCCCCCCGCACCGGGCGATCTCGACCGGGGTGTTGCTTTCGTGCGCGAACGGCTTACCCGAGGCCAGCGGGTTCTGATCCATTGCGAGCACGGCATCGGCCGCTCGGCCATTTTGATGCTTTGCGTGCTGGTGGACATCGGCGCCGAGCCACTCGAGGCACTGAACCGGGCAAAGGACGCACGAAACAAGGTCTCGCCGAGTCCGAAGCAGTACTCCGGTTGGGCCAACTGGCTCGCCTTGCGCGGGATTGCCGCTCCAGATGCCCATACCTTCGGATGTATCGCCTACCGGCACCTGGTCCAGAGCTGATCGGATGCCCGCTCCATGATCGACACGCCCACAACGATGCGCGCCGCCATCGTCGAAGGTGCCGGGCGCGTGACCGTGCGTACGGTCGCAAGGCCAAACCCGGGCCCGAATCAAGTGCGCCTGCGGCTGGAGGGCTGCGGCGTCTGCGCCTCCAATCTTGGCCCCTGGTCCGGACCGGACTGGATGAACTTCCCCACCCGCCCCGGCGACCTCGGCCATGAGGGCTGGGGCGTGGTCGATGCGGTGGGTGACGGCGTGGATGGCCTCGCAATCGGCGACCGCGTGGCTGCGCTCACCTACGCCGCCTATGCCGAATACGACCTCGCCAACGCCGCCTCGGCGGTGAAGCTGCCCGAGGCTCTCTCAGGCCAGCCTTTCCCGGGCGAACCGCTGGGCTGCGCGATGAATATTTTCCGGCGCGCGGACATCCGACTGGGCCAAATCGTTGCAATCGTCGGGATAGGGTTCCAAGGCGCCATCCTCACCCGGCTGGCCACCGATGCAGGCGCGCGGGTGATCGCAATCTCTCGCCGGCCATTCTCGCTTGCCGTGGCCCGTGACATGGGCGCGGCAGAGACCATCGAGATGCTGGACCATTGGGCCATTATCGCGCGCGTGAAGGCCCTCACGGATGGCCATTTCTGCGACCGCGTGATCGAGGCGGTGGGGAAGCAGTGGCCACTGGACCTCGCCGCCGAACTGACGCGGGAGCGGGGCAGGCTGGTGGTGGCGGGTTATCACCAGGATGGCCCGCGGCAGGTGAACATGCAACTCTGGAACTGGCGCGGCTTGGACGTGGTCAACGCCCACGAGCGCGATCCTGCCATTTACATCAGGGGTTTGCGAGAAGCCATCGCGGCAGTGGCGTCCGGCCGGCTCGACCCAAACCCGCTCTACACCCATACCTATCCGCTGGATCGGCTGGATGAAGCGCTCAACGCGACACGCGACCGGCCAGACGGGTTCCTCAAGGCGCTGGTGACTTATTGATGCGTCGCCCTCGGGTAGGGTTTCTCGGTGTCGGCTGGATAGGACGGCATCGTTTGCAGGCGCTTGTCGAAAGCGGCTTGGTCGACGCGGCCGCGATCTGCGAACCGGACGACTCGGCTGCTGCTGCGGCGATTGCACTGGCCCCTGCCGCGCGACGGACCTCCGATCTGGCCGCGCTGCTGCGGCAGGACCTCGATGGCGTCGTCATCGCCACACCCAGCGCCTTGCACGCCGGACAAGCCATCGCTGCCCTGCGCGCCGGGTGCGCGGTGTTTTGCCAGAAGCCACTGGGCCGCACCGCGGCCGAGGTAGGCGAAGTGGTCGCGGCGGCGAGCGAGAACGGCCGCCTGCTGGACGTAGACCTCTCCTATCGCTTCACCGACGCGATGAGGCGGATTCGGGACTGTGTGCAAACGGGTGACCTTGGGCGTGTGTTCGCGGCCGATCTCGTCTTTCACAACGCCTATGGCCCGGACAAGCCTTGGTTTCGCGACCCCGCCCTCTCCGGCGGCGGCTGCGTCATGGACCTCGGTGTGCATCTCGTCGACCTCGCCCTATGGACGCTGGGTTCCGACGACATCCGCTCCGTCAGCGCCACCCTGTATGCGGCTGGCATTCGCCTGCCACCCACGCCAAGGGAGGTTGAGGATTATTGCGTGGCGACGCTCGAAACGGCGTCCGGCATCGTCGTACGGCTCGCCTGCTCATGGAATCTGCCGGCGGGGCGGGATGCGGTGATCGGCGCGTCCTTCTACGGCACCCGAGGGACGGCCGTGATGCATAACGTCGACGGCTCGTTCTTCGACTTCGCGGCCGAGCGCACCCATGGATCGAACCAGCGTATCGCGCTTTCCGCGCCGCCCGACCAGTGGGGCTGCCGGGCAGTCCTCGGTTGGGCCGACAAGCTCAGCCGCGGCGCAGGTTTCAACGCCGAGGCCGATCGGTTCGTGGCTGTGGCACAGGTGCTCGACTGCATCTACGGCCGCGGCCCTGCGATGAAATCTTGATCAGACCCGTTCATTCCGGGATTCGCCCGACAAACGCGGCTCTCTCGTTCAAGTTCGCCGAGCGCTGCCTCTTGTGCCACGTCTCGGCGTCTACCTAAGCTGAGGCCCGCTATATTCTTTCGACGTTGCCCAGTAGGGAGTCTCTTCCAAATACGCGCATGCCGTGCCGCTATTCGGTGGCATGGCATGCGGCGACTAATCACCCGATCTATCAGCCTTCCCGGAACTGGTTACGAGCCTCTTAACGGAGCGCAAAAACGGGGCTGCTTTCCCATCAGGATGAGACTGCCAGATGTTTCGACATCGGGCGCAAGCTGTCATGAGCTTAAACCGGTCAAGTGCCACGTTTCTGCCGCCAAGTCGCGAGGGTTACTTGGACGCAGTCGGTATTGTGATGTGCGAGTCACGCCATGAAGCAAGCCTCCAATCGCCTGATACATGATTCGCCTCGCCCTCTTCAGTAGATAGCCATTCCGCCGTGAACCGGGAGCAAAGCCCCCGTTGTGTAGCTCGCGTCATCCGAGGCGAGATAGACATAGGCTCCGGCCAACTCTGCTGGCTGCCCGGGTCGTCCCATGGGCGACTGACTCCCGAATTGAGCTACCTGTTCAGTGTCCATTCCCGTGGGGATGAACGGTGTCCAAATGGGGCCAGGAAGCACTGCGTTCACTCGGATCCCCTTCTCCACGAGCATCTGTGCCAGGCCGATTGTAAAATTGGCGATCGCTGCCTTTGTCGCGGAATAGGCGAGCAGGCTTGGCATAGGATGCTTCGAGTTGACGGACGACGTGTTGATAATCGAAGCCCCTGGCTTGAGGTGCGGCAGCGCTGCCTTGCACAGGTAAAATTGAGAGTGGACGTTTGTCCGGAAAGTGTTGTCCCACTCCCCGTCCGTGATGTCTTCTAAACTATTGCGCGTGGTTTGCGTGGCACCATTATTGACAAGAACATCCAACCGGCCGAACCGATCCATCGCTGCCTGCACCAGCGCCCGGCAATGGGCTGGGTCGGCGATGTCGCCAGGAAGTTTGACCGCTTGGCGCCCAACGTCCCGCACGGATCGTGCCGCCGCCTCAGCGTCGTCCTCCTCATTCAAATAGGAGAGCAGCACGTCGGCACCTTCCTTGGCAAAGGCCAGCGCCACGGCGCGCCCAATCCCGGAATCGGCGCCGGTGATCAGGGCAACGCGTCCCTCGAGCTTACCCGAACCCCTATAGCTGTCCTCGCCATAAAAAGGTTCGGGCTGCATGCGGGCGGACGATCCCGGACTACTCTGCGGTTGCGGCGCGAATGGCGGACGGGGGTAGCGGGTGCGTGGATCGATGGCCATGGTGAATGCTCCTTCGCTACTATGAAATCGCGCGCTACTATTAGATCGCGGCAGACGGGCTGCCGTTCCAGTTGCCGGCGATCACGCCAGAGTGCAGCGCCGGGCGATGCCGCGCTCGCCGGGCCGCAACCGGAGAAGCGAACCCGCAAGCGGCTGCTCCCGCAATTGCCCGGCAGTGAGCTTGTCGGTGGCGGTCGTCACGTAGAGCTCATCCAAGGCGCGCCCGCCGAAACTGCACATCGTGGGCTGGCTGACGGGCAGCAGAATATCTCGGTCGAACTTGCCGTCGGGGTGAAACCGTCGTAGGCGTCCGCCGCCATGGAGCGCGCACCAGTAGCCGCCGTCAGTGTCGATCGCGGCGCCGTCGGGGACACCGTCTGAGCTAGGAATGGTTGCAAACAGGCGCTTTGGGCCAAGTTGGCCGCCACGGTAGGGGAAGCTGTAGATCTCTTGGCGCTGACTGTGGGACAGGAACATTTGGTCACCATCGACACTCCAAGCCATGCCGTTGTGTAGTTCAGCTTGATCGGGCTCCCCTTGAAGGCCGTTTGCCCGCGAGTAGCTATGCAAGGTGCCGCGCTGCGGTGGCGCGTTCGGGTCACGTGGATCAAACATGACGCCGATCCAGAAAACTCCGTCCGGATCGCAGCCGCCCTCGTTGAAGCGGTGGATGAGCGGATCAAAGGGAGGCTCTGCCACCAGCGACAACCCACCGGAAGCGAACGCGAGACGGTGAAGCCCCGTTCGAAGCGCGACCAACGCACCGGAGCCGTCCGCCAGCAAGGTGAAGCCGCCGATGTCGGCGCTGAGGTCCCACCGGTCCTGATGCCCACTTTCGAGATAGATGCGGAACAGGGCAGGTGCTTTTACATCGATCCAATACAAGGCTCCGTCATCAGGTGACCAGGTCGGTGATTCACCTATGATATTATTTGCACGCACGACGACATCGATGTCGATCACGCTACTGTTCTCACCGCTGGAAATGACAAGCCGGGCGTCTAACGCAGCGTACAAATATTGGCTGCTTTGCAACGCGGGATTACGCCGAGCGTAGACACGGTGGTGCGGACGCAGCACCGGCCGGTGGAGCATAGATGGTGGAGGTCCCAGCATGAGCATGAACGTCAGCGACTTCGTGTGGCATCGTTTGGCAGAGTGGGGATTGAAGCGCGTATACGGCTATCCAGGGGACGGTGTTGGCGGCCTGGACGTCGCCTTGGAGAAGGCCAAGGATAGGGTGGAGTACGTCCAAGTCCGCCATGAAGAGATGGCGGCTTTCATGGCATCCGCCCATGCCAAGTTCACCGGCGAGGTGGGGTTGTGCTACGCAACGTCCGGACCAGGTGCCATTCACCTGCTCAACGGGCTATATGACGCGAAGATGGATCACGTTCCCGTCGTCGCAATTGTCGGCCAGCAGGCACGCACGGCGATTGGGGCGAACTACCAGCAGGAAGTGGATCTGCAAACGCTATTCAAGGATGTTGCCAGCGAATATGTCGCCACAGGGTCAGTCCCGGCGCAAATCCGGCATATGGTTGATCGTGCCGTGCGCATCGCCTCCGCACGCCGCAGCGTGACATGCATTATCCTGCCCAACGATCTGCAGCTTCTGCCATACGAGGATCCACCGTTCGTCCACGGCACGACTCACACCGGGCTTGGCCATGCAGGGCCGGCGCTGCTGCCGGAGGAAGGCCTGTTGCGCCAGGCGGCGGCCGTGCTCAACGCAGGCAAGAAGGTTGCCATGCTGGTCGGGGCCGGCGCACTCGCGGCCACCGACGAGGTCATTGCCGTTGCCAGCCGCCTGCAGGCCGGGTGTGCCAAGGCACTGCTTGGAAAAGCGGCGCTGCCGGACGACCTTCCCTGGGTGACAGGCTCGCTTGGATTGCTGGGGACCGAACCATCCTGGGACCTTATGCAGGAATGCGACACCCTGCTGATGATTGGCTCGTCGTTTCCCTATAGTGAGTTCCTTCCGAAGCCAGGAAAGGCACGTGGCGTTCAAATCGACTTGGATGCGACCAGGCTTAGCCTACGCTACCCGATGGAAGTGTGCATGACCGGTGATAGCGCCACCACCTTGCGTGCGCTGCTGCCGATGCTGGAGCAGAAGGAGGCGGGAGCTTGGCGCCAGGACATTGAGACCAACGTGGCGGGGTGGTGGAAGACGTTGGAAGAGCGGGCGATGATTGCTGCAGATCCAATCAACCCGCAGCGCGTCTTCTGGGAACTATCGAAGCGCCTGCCTGAAAACTGCATCATGACGGGCGACAGCGGGTCTGTTGCCAACTGGTATGCCCGCGACATCCGCATCCGGCGTGGTATGATGGGCTCCCTTTCCGGCAGCCTAGCCTCGCTGGGTGCCGCCACGCCCTATGCCATGGCGGCGAAAATGGCGTTCCCCGAGCGCGTTGTCATTGCTTTCATCGGCGATGGTGCGATGCAGATGAACGGGCTGAACGTGATGATCACCATCTCCAAGTATTGGAAGGAGTGGTCGAACCCACGTTTGATCGTGATGGTGCTCAATAACCAGGATCTTAACCAAGTCACCTGGGAAGAGCGCGTGCAAATGGGGGCGGGTAAAACTGAATCCACCCAAGCCATTCCTGATTTTGCTTACCACGCCTATGCCGAATTGCTTGGCCTGAAGGGGATCGTGGTGCGCGATCCCGAGCTGCTCGGCGCTGCCTGGGACGAGGCTCTGGCTGCCGACCGCCCAGTGATCATGAACGTCTATGCCGATCCCAACGTGCCGCCTCTGCCGCCCCACATTACGCTGAAGGACGCAAAGAACTTCATGGCGATGCTAGGCACTGAGCCGGAACTGGGGAGTGTCCTCAAGAACAGCGCTCAGCAGGTTCTGGCGAGCGTGCTGCCCGGGAAAAAGGAGTAGGATGTGCGGGCAGCGATGGCCATCCACGATGTGGCGGCCCGCGCCTACACGATCCCAACGGATGCGCCGGAGGCGGACGGAACAGCTTCCTGGACTTCGACAACGCTGATCCTCGTTCAGGTAAAAGCAGCGGATCAGGAGGGCCTTGGCTACAGCTATACCGACGCGTCCGCCGCCCGACTGATTCAGGAGGTGCTCGCAAACTCGGTGATTGGTGTCGATGCCATGGACCCGGCGAACGCATGGTCCGGCATGCAGAGAGCCGTTCGCAACCTCGGCCGCACCGGAATTTGTGCCACTGCCATCTCGGCCCTCGACGTAGCGCTATGGGATCTCAAGGCGAAACTCCTCGAACTGCCGTTGGCGTCCCTGCTCGGCCGGTACCGGGACGAGGTGGAGATCTATGGCAGTGGCGGGTTTACCACTTACGACGACAGACGGCTCTGCGAGCAACTGGAACACTGGGTCGAGCGGGATGGCTGTCGCTTCGTGAAAATGAAGATCGGCTCTGACCCGGCGCGCGATCCTGCCCGGGTCTCAGTGGCGCGGAGTGCCATTGGGCCCGCCGCGCTGTTTGTCGATGCAAACGGAGCGCTTTCGGTCAAGCAGGCGATTTCCCTTGCCCGGCGCTTCACCGAGCAAGAGGTACAGTGGTTTGAGGAGCCGGTTTCATCCGACGACCTCGAGGGTCTGCGCCGGGTTCGTGACCACGTTCCGACACCCATGGAGGTCGCGGCGGGCGAGTACGCCTATACGGCAGACGACATCCGAGACATGCTTGCCGCGGGTGCCGTGGATGTCCAGCAGGCTGATGCGACGCGGTGCGGCGGCGTCACGGGTTTTCTCCAGGCGGGTGCCTTATGCGACGCCTTTCACATTGACCTATCGGCCCACTGCGCGCCCGCGTTGCACCGCCATCTCGGTTGTGCGGTTCCACGCTTCCGCCATGTCGAGTGGTTTCATGATCACGTCCAGATCGAACACATGCTTTTCGACGGCGCTCCTGTTCCGCAAGCGGGGTGCATTGCACCGGATTTGAGTCAACCAGGCCTCGGCCTCGTATTCAAACACGCGAATGCAGAGCGCTTCGCCGCCAAGTTATGGAGTTGAGCATGCCGCGGAACCGCACGGCAGTCGCGACATCCGGCATCGCGCTGCTGGGGTTGGCTGCGATTGCTCTCACGCGGGTGAATACAGCCTCCCCTAAGGCGGTCGTTTTGGCGAAGCCGCGGGATCTGGACCAGCCGGACGCGGTTGAGGCGGCGCAGCGGCTGAACCGCGCGGCCGGATTGCTCGCGGCATCTGTGCTGGCCGACAGCGCAGTGGAGCATTATCGCGGCAACTTCCACAATCGGGCCATGATCACGCCGCTGGTGACGGCGAGCCTGTCGCTTGCTGTCAGCGCCCACGGCACTGGCGACAGGCGGCCCAATGCGCGCGGCGTGCGGGACGCCGTGTATGTTCTCGCCGGGTTGACGGGACTGGTCGGAACGGCATTTCACCTGTTCAATGTCACCCGGCGCCCAGGCGGATTGTCCTGGCAGAACCTGTTTTACTCGGCTCCGTTGGGCGCCCCTGCGGCCCTTACCCTATCGGGCGGGATGGGCTTCCTGGCCGAGAGGGTACGGGCGACGACGCCGGGTCTCGCGCCTTCGATCTTCGGGATTTCCGCGGGCCGCGTCGTTGGGCTGGCGACCAGCGCTGGTTTGCTCGGCACGATGGGGGAGGCTGGGCTGCTGCACTTCCGAGGGGCCTACCAGAACCCGGCGATGTACCTGCCCGTCACCATTCCCCCCGTGACCGCCGCCTTGCTGGGCAACGCCGCCCTTGCACCCGGCAAGCGGGACCGGACATGGACGCGGGCGTGGCTGCGCGTCACCGCCCTTATGGGCTTTGCCGGCGTCGCGTTCCACATCAGGGGCGTGGCACGTAGCATGGGCGGCTGGCGGAATTGGAGCCAGAACGTTCTGAACGGACCACCCATTCCGGCGCCTCCCAGTTTTACCGGGTTGGCCTTGGCAGGCCTGGCAGCGCTTGGACTCATGGAGGACCATCCCGATGGCTGACCGATACCCGGGCTATGACGTCTTGGCGAAGCGATGGAGCCAATCCTGGGACGAGGTGACGCGCCGAGTGATCGACCATCGACTGGCCGTCCCGCGAGAGCCGCGGTTCTTTACCGCGACGGAGTGGGATACGCTGAGTTCGTTGTGCAACCGCATCATGCCACAGCCCACGGATCGGGCGCCTATTCCGCTGCCAGCGTATGTCGACCAGAAGATCACAGAAAACCATCAGGATGGCTACCGATATGCCGAGTTGCCGCTCCAGGGGGAAGCCTGGCGGCGGGGCCTGGCCGCTCTGGATGCCGAGGCAATGGAGACGTATAAGATGCGCTTCCACCAGCTTGCACCGGCTGCCCAGGATACGCTGATCCGCCGTATGCAAGCGGGAGATCTCGAATCGGCCGCCTGGGACGGCATGCCCTGCAAGCCCTTCTTCGAGCACCGGGTGATTGCCGACATCACGCATGCCTATTACGCCCACCCGGTGTCCTGGAATGAAATCGGCTTCGGTGGCCCGGCAAGTCCTCGCGGCTACGTGCGCATGCAGCTCGACCGGCGTGACCCTTGGGAAGCGGCCGAGGGAAAACCCGGCGAAGAGGATCGTGCTCGGCGTGAGAATCAGCGTGTCGGCTGATCCGTTTGCTGCGCCGCGTGCCGCCAATGGCCGTGCGCCCGACGTCTTCAAGATCGGCGGCTGGGTGCCGATGCAGCAATTCAATGACAACGATGTAGTCGACTTTGTCGTTGTCGGCACCGGGGCGGGCGGCGGCCCTGTTATCGCCGGGTTGGCGGAGGCGGGTTTCTCTGTGGTGGGGTTTGACGCCGGGGCCTACTTCCGTCCGTTGGAGGATTTCGCGTCCGACGAGACGGAGCAGAACAAACTTTATTGGACTGACGAGCGCGTCGTCGACGGCGCCAACCCGATGGTGATGGGGGGAAAGAACAGCGGCAAGGCGGTGGGCGGCAGTACTGTTCATTTCGCCATGGTGTCGCTCCGGTTTCGGCCGGACTGGTTCAAGTCGCGGAGCGTCTTGGGATATGGTGCGGATTGGCCGCTCGATTGGCGAGAGATGTGGGATTATTATGGGCGGGCGGAGAAAGCGCTCAGTATTTCGGGACCGGTAAATTACCCATGGGGACCAAAGCGGCCCCGTTACCCGTATCGTCCGCATGAGCTGAACGGCGCTGCGGAAATCCTCGCACGCGGGGCGGAAGCACAGGGATACCGCTGGGCCGCCACCCCGCTCGCGACGGTATCCGCGCCGCGGGGGCAATCCCCGCCCTGCGTTTATCGTGGCTTCTGCCGCTTTGGCTGTTCCACCAATGCGAAGCAGAGCCAATTGGTCACCTTCATTCCACGTGCGCTAAAGGCTGGGGCCGAAATCCGGGACCTTGCCATGGTCAGCCGGATCGAAATGGGCCAGGATGGCTGCGCGACCGGGATCCATTACATCCGCGAGGGCAAGTGGCGCTTCCAGCGTGCCCGCAACGTCGTGGTCTCCGGCTATGCGATCGAGACGCCTCGTCTGTTGCTAGCATCGGCGACCGACCGCTACCCTGATGGCCTGGCCAATAGCTCGGGGTTGGTTGGCAAGAACCTGATGACGCAGTCGAACCAGGCGGTGTTCGGGACAATGGATCAAGAGGTCCGCTGGAATAAGGGACCTCCGTCCCTCTCAATTACCGAGCACTGGAATTACGAGGATCATAAGGACTTTTTCGGCGGTTACTGCTGGATGGCCCAGGGACCCCTGCCCATCGAGTGGGCAACGATCCAGACGGGCTCCCGCGGTCTGTGGGGCCAACCGTTGCGCGACGAGATGGAGAAGTACAACCATGCCGTAGGTTTGAAGATGGTTGGCGAGATGCTGCCGGATGAGCGTAACCGAGTCACGCTGGCGGATGATGTCGATCAATACGGGTTGCGCGTTGCCCGTGTGACCTATAGCTGGGGTGACAACGACAAGGCATTGATTCAGCACGCGCTCGGCGAAATGCAAACCAGTCTAGAGTTGGCTGGTGCAAAGGACGTGTTCCGCCAAGAGAATGACACCAACCATCTGGGTGGGACTGCGCGAATGGGGTTCGCCCGGGACAGGAGCGTGGTGAACTCGGATTGCCGGAGTTGGGACATCCCGAATTTATGGATCTGCGATGGCTCAGTGTTTCCAACAGTCGGCGGGGTCAACCCGCATTTGACCATCACTGCCATCGCGATGCGCACAGTAGATCGGATCAAGGCGTTGGCCGCTTCCGGACAGTTGGAGCGCCCTATCCGCTCCGCGAGCGTCGCCTGAACCGATGCCAAGGGTTTGCTGGCGCAGCAAGCTAGGATGACCGGTTCTCGCCGGGCGGCTCCAATCTGCGCATCAAAACCACACCAAGGGCCGCAAAGGCGGTCGCCAGCATGAACGGAGCGCCCGGGAAGCTGACGGGCAGTAGTTTCGACGTAAACGCGAAGAACAGCCCAGCTGCCAGGAGGGGAGCGACGACCGCCGTCAGGCTTTCCACGGATGTCAGCAGGCCCTGCATCTCTCCCTGGGTGTCATCCTCTCCCTTGCCAGATACCATTGATCGAACCGCCGGTGTCGCCAAGCCGCCAACCGCGATTGAAATGACTGACGGGATCACCATCCAGGGCGAGATTGCCAGTGCGAGCGTTCCGTATCCCGCAACACTCGCGCAATAACCTAGCACAGCCGTCCGGCGTTCCCCCAGCCACGTCGTCACATGGCGCAGCAAGACTCCTTCTACCAACGCCTGAGAAAGCCCTAGCCCCGCAAGCGTCAAGCCGTTCAACCCCGATCCCCAGTGGAAGCGGAAGCCCGTGAAGAGGACCAGGCTGCTTTGCACCGCACCCAGGCCAACCCAGGTGCAGGACCAAGCCAGGGTCAGACGACCCAACTCGCGGTTGCGAGCCGCCGACAACAATTGCCGGATGGGATTGACGCGCGACCAGTCGAATGCTCTTCGCTTTGCGCCCTCCAGGCTTTCGGGAAGGACGAAAATCCCGAAGCAAAGATTGATGAAAGAGAGCCCGGCGGCAATCAAGAATGGCAAACGAAGGTCAAACGAACCTGCCAAACCACCGAGGGCGGGACCGATGACGAAGCCTGTTCCGAATGTCGCGCCCACGAGGCCATACAGACGGGGCCGCTCGTCCTCCGGAGAGACGTCCGCGATATAGGCGGTTGCTGCCGCCACGTTGGCCGACGTCCCCCCCGCGACGAGCCGCCCCAGGAACAACCACCAGAGGTTCGGCGCGAAAGCGAGGAGCAGGTAGTCGCATCCCAACCCGAAGACCGACCCCAGGATGACGAGGCGCCGGCCGAAGCGGTCGCTCAAGCCGCCGAGAACGGGCGCGGCAAAAAACTGGACGGCGGCGTAGACCGCTATTAGGGCACCCACCCAAGGTGCGGCACGATCTGGCGAAAGGTGACCGAGCTGCTGCACCAGGCCTGGGACGATGGGCGCGATGATCCCAACGCCAAGGGCATCTAAGCCCAGGGTCACCAAGACGAACGTGACCGCAGGCGCGCGATTTCGCATGGCTCTCGAAAGCGCTTATGACATGTGAGTTCCTGATGCTGACGGGAACGTTTGGTGCGCTGACCGCTTAGTGTCGACGAAATTGCGGGAAGCCACCATGTCGCCCCTGCCGCGCTTCCTGATCTTCTACTCTGCGCTCTTCGCGGCCTTCGGGGTAGCGTCACCGTTCTTGCCCGGTCTCATGCAGCAGGATGGTCTCGGACCCAACCAGCTGGGGATTGTTCTTGGGGCAGGAGCCGCCATCCGGCTTGTGGCGGGGCCACTCGGCGGACGGGTTGCAGACCGTATCGGCCGCGTTCCAGTGGTCCTGGCAAGCTTTACTGCGGCATCCGCGCTTGTCGCCTTCGGCTATGTGCCAGCTCGCGGATTTCTTCTGTTGTTGGCTGTCAGCCTCGCCCACGCGACCGCGTTGGCGCCGCTGACGCCGATTGCCGATGCCCTGGCGCTGGGATCATCCGAGGACGGCAAAACCTTCCGCTACGGCTGGGTTCGCGGTGCCGGCTCAGCTGCGTTCATACTCGGCACGTTGATATCTGGTCAGGTCGTCAGCCACACTGGGCTCGGTTCCATCGTGTTGCTGAATGGCGGATTGCTCGCGCTGGCGGCATGTGTTGCCTGGATGCTGCCAAACCGGGTAGCCGGTTCGCCTGCCACGCGCCGGGTTGAGGAAGACGGGGTGTCTGCGTGGGCACTGACGCGTATCCCGCCTTTTGTGCGGCTCATGGGCGTTGCGGCGTTGGTCGGTGGCAGTCACGCCCTTCATGACGGCTTCGAGGTTATCCGCTGGCGTTCCGCCGGGATGTCGGCCGGCGAGGTCAGCATCCTTTGGTCACTGTCCGTCGCTGCAGAGGTCGTCGTGTTCGTCGGGTTCGGTCCCCGGCTGCTGGACGTCCTTGGGCCACGGCGTGCCATGCTTTTGGCCGCCTGCGCCGGCATTGTGCGGTGGGGAACGGCAGCCTGGACAGCCTGGTTCCCCGCCATGGCGGTTGTGGAACCCCTCCATGGTTTGACATTCGCGATGCTGCACTTGGCTTGCATGGACATGATCGGCAGGGTCGTTCCAGCCAAGCTTGCCGCAACCGCACAAGCGTTTTATGCGACCGTCGCGATGGGCGCGACGACCGCACTCGTCACGGTCGTCTCTGGTCCACTCTACGGCACATTTGGTGCCTCGTCCTTCTGGGCAATGGCGATCATGTGCGCAACAGCCTTACCAGTGGCTTGGATGATCGCACCGCCCGAACCTGCGGCAATTCAAGCGAAATAGGACTACCACGCACGCATGGATGCTCAGCCCTATTGTGATCTCCGGGCAGGCGCATTACCGGGCTCTTTCGTTTGCTGGCTGGTTCTGGTCGCCACTGACGACGGTCTGTTCCTTGCTGACCTGAACAGGATTAGGCTTGCCCTTTTTATCTGGATTGCCCGGCTTGGTAGGGCGGGTTCCGCCGGGGTCGACGCCTTCTATTGGGTCGTTGCCTGTTGTGTGCGTGGACTGGTTTGCCATTGTGCCGTCTCCACATAAACTATCGGATTATCGGTGAAGATATTGCCATAGTCGCCGATCCGTTCTGCATCAGCGCCTTCGCCCGGCTGCAGCCAGCAACCCTATCGCGAGCAGGCCAAGGCCGACCCGAATGGGTGCAGGACTTTTGCTGATCCACCATTGGACACTGCTATTGAGAGACTCGCCATCGAACGGACCGTGAGTGCCGGACGCTTTCGTAGAGGCGGTAAAGATGCTCGGATCGCGGCGGTCCGCTACATCCGGCCGGGACGTCTGCTGCACCCGAATGCCCACCACTCCCGAAGCGACATCCAGAAGCCCAGGCACGATCTTGTTAACGATGCTGAAGGCGACTGTCTCGCCAGTCACCCGCCACTCGCGGCGCTTCACAGTGCCGGCCAAATAGATCGCTTCCCCGATGATCTCCGGCTGGTAGACGGGCGGGGGTGGTCTGGGAGACCGGTCTTTCAAGACGGACCCGGCATGGCTGTAGAAGGGTGTGTTGACCGAAGGTGGGTGTACCATAGTCACATGCACGGCTGACCGCTCGTGGATGAGTTCAGCCCGCAGGGCCTCGGTAAAGCCGCGCAAGCCATACTTCGTGGTCGAATAGGCCGACTGGAGTGGGACCCCTCGATACGAGATTGCGGACAGGATTTGGATGATCGTTCCTCGGTTTCGCGGCCGCATCCGGGCCAACGCAACGCGTGTGCCGTTCACCGTACCATGGAGGTTGACGTCGATTACCCTACGGAACGCCTCCGCCGGCACGTCGACGAAAGCGCCGTAGAAACCTATGCCAGCGTTGTTGATCCAAACCTCGATGGGCCCCAACGCGGCCTCTATAGTGACAGCGGCTTCTTCCAGCGCCTTCTCGTCGGCCACGTCGGCGAGCGCGATATGTGCCACGCCACCGGTTGCTTCGATCTGCCGGAGCGCGTCGGTGAGCGCCTCTTCCCCACGGCCAATCAACCCGACCAGCCAGCCTTTGCTCGCGTAATGCAGCGCCGCGGCGAGCCCGATGCCGGACCCGGCACCAGTGATTGCTACAACCTTCCTCGCGTATGTCTCGGTCACAGGTACACTCGTCCTCCACATACTGGCGGGTAGGAAGCCGAAAGCCGACCGCCTCCGACCACCCACATCAGCGAGACTTCTTGTAGAGCTTGGTGGCAACTTCAAACATTTCCTCGGGCGCATAGTTCGGGGCGAATGCTCCGTAATTGCCGAGCAATTCTGGGATTTTTCCGCCCTCGGGATGTCCGTCGACGACCTCCAACTCGCCCGGCGGGTCACCCGGGAGTGCCACCTCGCCGTTGCCCCAGATTCCTGCGGCTTCGCTATAGTCGCTCGGGCTAAATCTATAGAGCCGACGATGGCTCCCTTCTGCCAAATACTTCTGGCACTCGGGAATCTTGTCCAGGTTGATGTTGGGTGCTGGCAACATCTTCTCGATCTCGACGCCGGTCAGTTTTTTCAATGCCAGGGCATACGCATGGGCATGCACTGAACCACGAACCAGCAGGTAGCCACACACCTCGCGCCCAGTCGGCTCTTTCATCGTCTCGTACACTCGCAGCTTGTGGATGCGGGCGCCGCATTCAAGATGGAAATTGTGTAGCAGATCGATGATCACGTTGCCTGTCGTCGTGACCATATCCGTGTTCCAGGACAGGCCATTGCTGTTGACAGGCGTCGCGCCCCCGCCGTTTGACAGGAATGCGCCCGGCAAGACCGTGTCCTGCATTGAGTGGAACGGAGCCTTTGAGACATCGACATTTGGGGTCGGATCGCCAGGGCCGTTGTTCAACATAGCAATGCCCGTGCTGACCAATTCCACATGGCCAAGTTCTTCAGCAAATATGGCAGACACCAAGCTGTAAAACGGCCGCAGTTTCGTCTTGTTTCGAAAGTTGAAGCTTTGAAACATGTAGTTCCCAAGCGTCGACATTTCGCCATATTTGCCGCCGAGAAGCTCCTGAAGGGCTGCGGCGGCGTTCGGATCAGGCTTCTTCGGCTCGGGCAACTCGGCCTGTAGCTTATCGATGCGCATGAACATATGTGAATCTTCCCATGTGATGGCTTGCTGTCACCACGCCCCTACGGTTTATCGAAAGCTAAGTTCCCAACGGCATACCATGCCTCAAAGATTGGGACTGCAGAACCCAAGACTTACTATTTGATAATCTGACTACCAGTGATTTAAAACTGACAAGTTTTAGTGAACGGATGTGAGTAGTTGACGTTCCTTGTTGCGACATGAGGTAGAGGGTGTTGGCAGTGAGGGATGACAAGAACTTGTTTGGTGAACGATATGACAGGTGCCGGCAGCCTTGCATCGTCACCGTTCCAGCACGAGATGAGGTTGATTGCATCCGTTCTTGCCTGGAAGCACTCGATGGCCAGGTCGGCGCTCAAATCGATGACATCGTGGTCCTGGCTAATAACTGCAAAGATGGAACGGCCGCCGTTGCAAGGGCGGTGCCGTTGCGTCCAGGCACGAATCTCCATGTGATTGAAAGGGAGCTAGTGCCGGCAGATGCAAACGCGGGCACCGCCCGACGCCTTGCCTTCGACGTGGCGGTTCAACTCGCTGGACGCGATGGCATTCTCCTCACCACGGACGCCGACGGCCTTGTCGAACCGGACTGGCTTGCGGCGAATTTGGATGCGATTGCAGCCGGAGCGGACGCTGTCGCCGGGTGGGTTGAACTGCATCCGCTCGATTGGGGAAAGATACCGTGCGAACTACACGAGGACGATGCGCGCGAACGCGAATATGACGCGCTGTGCGATCGCATCCACGCGCTCCTGGACCCTGACCCTTTCGATCCGGAGCCGCGTCATACCCAGCATTCCGGTGCCAGCATCGCCGTGACTGTAGGGGCATACCGACGAAGCGGCGGTATTCCTCACGTCGCATCGGGAGAAGATCGCGCGCTGATTGCAGCGTTACGGCGCGTGGACGCGCGAATACGGCACTCGCTCGCCGTGCACGTCACCGTTTCTGGTCGCACCCTTGGCCGTGCTGCGGGTGGTATGGCTGAAACAATCAGCCGGCGGCTCAAGAAGCCCGACGAGTATCTCGACGACCGTTTGGAACCGGCCATGGTTTGCGCCCGGCGCGCTGCTGCCCGGGGGATGTTAAGACGCGCTTCAGTGTCGCCCGAACATGGCTTCACCGACGTCAGCGAACTTCTGGGTCTGCCCGTTACGGAAGTCGCCAGCATGGTGAAGTCGCAGTGTTTTGGCGAAGCGTGGCACATTCTGGAGGAGACAGCGCCGCTTCTCACGCGCCACAGGGTCGCGGTCGCCGGACTACAGGATGAAGTGAATGCCGCCCAGGCCATCCTGCACGTCTTAAACCGAGAGGCCGGTCCACGCTCCGAAACGGAAATCATGCGAGTGCTCGGGTGCTCGCGAGAGGAATATGCAGCGACAGGTCTGCACGATCATTGATGCGCACGTCATTCACCGGGCAGTTCCTAAGCTGAGTGGCGGGCTGGATACGCCGAGTAAGGCTTGCCTCAGTCTGCCAAAAAGGCTTTGCGTTCGGCGCCAGTCCCACCATCGCGGTCAAGCAGTTCTGCATCATCTCGGGCTGGTCGCGACAGTAATGGTTTGCACTTCAAGGAACACCTTCCCGGTTGTGCCCGCGAACCCACAGCCTTCGGTGTATTGCAAAGGATTGGCAAAGGAGACGATCGTGGGGAGGCGGTTTAACGCTTTGGGATGCACAAGCATGCTCGACTTCTATCAGCGCGCAGGAACAGGGCGCGGTGTCCGGCTGCGACGAAACCAAGTTGGTATGCCAGCGGGGTAAAAACCGGTTGTTGCGGACCATGCGCAGTCGCTCTGGCCCAGACCGCGGCCTGGCATTCCACCCTGGTCGCCATACCTCTCGTGCAGTAAAGCTGTGGCTCATGCCGCGGTAAGCGGGGCCTGTGGGGAGACTCCGCGTCATGATCGCCACCACCGTCTGGGACATCGCGACATCCGTTACCGGTGCGCGCACGGTTGGGGCGCCGGGCAGGCCTTGGATGGACGGCCCCGGTCTGCGGCGCCTGGCGGAAGCGGTGCGCGCCACCCTGTCAGCCGCCGGTATTGGGCCGGACAGCCGGGTGGCAATCGTCCTGCCGAACGGTCCGGAGATGGCGACCGCCTTTCTGACCATCGCCGCCGCCTGCTGTGCCGCGCCGTTGAACCCGGCCTACACGGGGGACGAGTTCGAGTTCTATCTCGCCGATCTACGGCCCGCTGCCATCGTCCTGGCGGCGGCGGAGAGCGGGCCGGCCAGGGAAGCGGCCGGTCGGCTGCATATTCCGGTGCTGGCGCTGCATGCCGGCGGGGGCGCGGCCGGGTGGTTCGAACTCGACTCCTCGGCGCTGCCGGCCGCGCCAGCAACCGCTAGGCGAGCCGCCCGTCCGGATGACCCGGCGTTGGTGCTGCACACCTCCGGCACCACCGCGCGGCCGAAGATCGTGCCGTTGAGCAACGGTAACATCGCTTCCTCCGCCCGCCATATCGCAGACTCGCTGGCCCTATCCCCGGCCGATACCTGCCTCAACGTCATGCCGCTATTCCACATCCACGGGCTGATCGCCGCCGTTACCGCCTCGCTCTACGCCGGCGCTGCCGTCTGCTGCACCGCTGGCTTCAACGCCTTCAAGTTCGGCGAACTGTTGGCCGAGGTGAAGCCCAGCTGGTACACCGCAGTCCCCACCATGCACCAGGCGATCCTGATGCGGATGAGCACGCACCGGGAGCGGGCGCGCGCCGCCGGGCTACGGCTGATCCGCTCTTCCTCCGCCTCCCTGCCGCCGCAGGTGATGCTGGAACTGGAGGATGTGTTCGGCGCCCCTGTCATCGAGGCCTACGGCATGACGGAGGCCGCACACCAGATGGCGGCCAACCCGCTGCCGCCCCGTTCGCGCAAGCCAGGCGCGGTCGGCATCGCCGCTGGGCCGGAAATCGCCATCATGGACGATGAGGGAATCCTGCTGCCGCAGGGCGCGGTGGGCGAGGTCGTGATCCGCGGCCCGAACGTGACGCAGGGTTACGACAACAACCCCGGTGCAAATGCCAAGGCCTTCACGGACGGCTGGTTTCGCACGGGCGACCAGGGGCGGCTCGACCCCGAGGGATACCTGTTTCTCACCGGCCGGTTGAAGGAGCAGATCAGCCGCGGTGGCGAAAAGATCAGCCCGCTGGAGGTGGACGTCGTGCTACTGGACCACCCGGCCGTGGCCGAGGTCTGCACCTTCGGCATCCCGCACGGCAAATTGGGCGAGGAAGTGGGTGCGGTCGTCGTGCCACGGCCAGGCAACACGCTGACCGAGACGGACATTCGCGATTTCGCCGCGACCCGGCTGGCGGCGTTCAAGGTGCCACGCCGGGTGCTGATCATGGACGCCATTCCCAAGGGCGCCACCGGGAAAGTCCAGCGCATCGGACTGGCCGCCAAGCTCGGCCTGGGCGCGTAACCGCATGCCCAGCATCTGCGTGTTCGGCGCCGGCGCGATCGGCGGCTATATGGCGGCCAAACTGGAGGCGGCGGGCACACCGGTCTCCCTCGTGGCCCGGGGCCCGCATCTGGCGGCCGTGCAGCAGAATGGTTTGGTCCTGCACTCCGGCGGCGAACGCACCGTTACCCATCCTCGCGCCGTCCCCCATGGGAGCGAGATCGGCCCGCAGGACTACCTTGTGATCACGCTGAAGGCGCATTCGCTGGAGCCGGCACTGCCGCAACTCGCGCCGCTGGTCGGCCCGGACACCACGATCGTCTGTGCCGTCAATGGGGTGCCGTGGTGGTACACCTATGGTCTCCCGGGGGCGTTCGAAGGCCGGCGCATCCTATCGGTCGATCCCGAAGGAGCGCTGGATCGCGCCTTACCCCCCGCCCAATGCCTGGGCTGCATCGTCTACCCGGCGGCGACCGTGCCGTCGCCCGGCGTCATCGATCACACCTACGGTGACCGCTTCAGCCTGGGCGAGCCGAGCGGCGAACGTTCGCAACGGGCAAACAGGCTATCGTCACTGCTGATCGGCGCCGGGCTGAAGGCGCCGGTCCGTCCCCGTATCCGCGACGAGCTATGGGTCAAGCTGTGGGGCAACATGGCGTTCAACCCCATCAGCGTCCTGACGATGGCGACGCTGGATATGATCACCGGCGACCCCGGCACCCGCGCGGTCTGCCGCAGCATGATGCTGGAGGGCCAGGCCATTGCGGAGGCGCTCGGCGTCCGGTTGGCCATCGGCGTCGACAAGCGCATCGAGGGGGCTGCCGAAGTCGGCCGGCACAAGACCTCGATGCTGCAGGATTTGGAACTCGGCCGGCCACTGGAAATCGAGGCGATCCTAGGGGCGGTCTTGGAAATGGCCGAGTGGACCGGGGTGCCCGCCCCGATCAGCCAAACGGTGCTCTCGCTCGTACGGCAGCGGGCAGCCAGCCGGTCCCAGGCGGAGCAACCGACTCACCCGCGGTGATGGAGAGCCAGGCCATCGACCGCTTCAGTCGTCTGGTCCTTTACACTCTTGATGGAACGGCCGTCAGGGTATTTGGGCGGTTGGCACTGGAAGTCCCATTTCTGGAATCGCGGCCGGAGAGAACTCCCCCGCGCGGATGGCTGGCTGCAAGGTTTCGAAGGAGCGCCCCGCCAAGAATGCTTGGTAGACCTTTTCCGGGTCGAAGAATGTGCCGATGGGATTGCGCTGGAAATCACGGGATGTTTGCATGAACGCGGTCGACCGCTTCCAATCGCCGAAATTATCGCTCTGCAGTTCCACGAAGTTTCCCTCCGGATCCTTGTAGTAGAGCGATATTGTCAAACCATGGTCGAGGCAGAAGGCGGGCGAAATGCCTTCGCCTTTCAGCCGGTCGTAGGACGACATCAGGTCAGCGAAGCAGGCATACTCGAAGGCGCTGTGATGCATCCCATTATGGCCGGTTTTCTCGGGATCGTCGGCGAGCCCCGGTACTGAAAGGAATGCGACACGATGGTTCGCCTCGTCGTTCGTGGTCCAGGCGTTGTTCGCATCCTGGAAGGTCACTTTCGCTCCCACGACTTTCACATACCAATCGACCATCTCCTGCAGGTGGCTGGTCTTGATCGTCACGTGGTGAAAGGCTGGCCTGATCACATCCGGCATCGGTTTCCCCGCTCGTTCGCGCCCAGTGGCAGCGCCCGTTCATTTTGATCACTATAGCCGGCACGACGATGCGGACAAGATGACGCAAATACGGTTGCGATGCCGTCCTGGCATCGTCTCGGAGAGCACCCGAAGCGATGCTGCAGCCAAGATGCCAAATCAGCATCGTTCCCGGGAACGTTCCATCTTTACTTGCCAGCCCTGCATCTGCACAACGAGCCCAATAGCGAGAATCAAGATTGATCCTGGAGGAAAATCAGATGCTCACCCCTCGCTTTCTCGTCGGCCTGGCTGCATTGCTGTTAACGGGCGCGCCGCTTCACGCCCAATCCATCAAGATCGGCGTGCTGAGCGATCTCTCCAGCATGTTCACCGATGTCACCGGGAAGGGATCGGTTCAGGGCGCTCGCATGGCGGTCGAGGATTTCGGGAGCACGCTGCTCGGCCGCCCGATCGAAATTGTGAGTGCGGATCACCAGAACAAACCTGAAGTCGCAATCGGCATCGCTAGACGCTGGTATGAGCAGGATGGCGTCGAGGTCATCGTCGATCTGCCGAACTCGTCAGTGGCCCTCGCCGTGCAGGGAATTTCCCGCGACGAGAAGAAGATCGTCCTGCAGACCGCGGCGGGCGTGGAAGACCTCTCCGGCAAACTATGCACGCCGTATTCCTTCCAGTGGACATGGGACAGCTACTCCCAGGCTAAGGTTATCGCGACCACGCTGCCCAAACTGTCACCCGACACCTGGTTCAACGTCGCCGCGGACTACTCCTTTGGGATCACGTTGGAGAACAACCTGGCGCGGTTCATCCGCGAGGAAGGCGGCACTGTGGTGGGCTCGGCACGCCACCCCATCAATACGGCCGATCTTTCATCCTTCCTGCTTCAGGCACAGGCTTCAAGGGCCAATACCATCGTGCTCGCCAGCGGAGGCACTGACGGTGTGACCAGCATCAAGCAGGCGGCCGAATTCGGCATCGGACAGGCGAGCGGGCAGCGGCTCGTCGCCGCGGCGGCCTTCATCATGGACATACACGCCGCCGGGTTGCAGGCGGCGCAGGGCATCTACCTTCCCGAGGCGTTCTATTGGGATCGCGACGACGCCACACGCGCTTTTGCAAAGCGGTTCGAAGCGACGATGGGCAGGGTCCCGAACGACTTCCATGTGGCCGTCTATTCGGCGGTGCTGCACTGGCTGCAGGCCGTTCGCGATGCAGGGACGCTGGAGGCCGATGCCGTGGCGGCGAAGATGCGGGAGAATCCCGTGAATGACGCCTTCGCGCAGGGCGCCCACATACGGGCTGACGGCAAACTGGTCCACGACGTCATGATGATGCAGGTCAAGACTCCTGCCGAAAGCCACTCCGAATACGACCTGTTCAAGATCGTAAAAATCGTGCCGGGGGATCAAATTGTCCGTCCACTGGCTGAGAGTGAATGCCCCCTGGTTCACCGCGACTGAGCGGGAGCGGTCGCCCCTGGCCGCTCATGCGGCGGCACAAAGCAGTTCCCTGATTGGGGCGGAGGCCCAAGAGCCGGCCGTCTCGGGGCGTCAGTCCTCCAACCTCGTGTGCGCGCCGGCCTGGCCGATCCGCCAGTAGCCAGCCGCGCGCACCTGGTTGCGCGGCAACCCGCGCTCGTCCAGCAGATGAGCGCGCATGGCGCGGACAGTTTCATTTTCACCAGCCAGCCAAGCATGCACGTGGCCTGCTGGCAGCGCCGCCGCCCGGAGGGCGTCCAACAACAGTGTTCCAGCGCCTGCAGGCTTGCCGTTGCGGTGCAGCCAAATGACGGAGGCGTTGGCGGCGGTTGGCAGATGACGCTCTTCCCCGGGGTCTGCCACCTCGATCAGGACGATCGCGCGTGCGCCAGGACGCATCTCCCCCAGCCAGCGGCCAATGGCAGGAAGTGCGGTTTCGTCGCCCGCGAGGAGGTAGGCATCGAACTCATCAGAGACCAGGAACGACCCGCGCGGCCCCCCGACCCCAAGCCACTGGCCGGGTCGTGCCTGACCAGCCCACGTGCTAGCGGGTCCATCGCCGTGCAGCACGAAGTCGATCGTGAGTTCGGCGGCTTCGGGATCAAAGCTCCGCGGGGTATAATCGCGCGCGATGGGTCGAACGGTGTCGTCAGGAAAAGCCGGTCCACTCGGGCGCATGACTGGAAGCGCTGGCTTGTCCTGACCAGCGGCCGGAAAGAACAGTTTTACATGGTCGTCGGGAGCAAGCGAGGCAAACCCCTCCAGCGCTTCGCCTCCGAGCACGATGCGCTTCATGCGAGGAGAAAGCTGTTCCACGCGCACGACCTGTAGCAGCCGCATCTTGGTTTCGTGGCGCACGCGCAGGGCCGAGCGATTGATTGCGTTCATTGTCCCAAAGATCCCTATGTCAGACGTGATATTTCAACCGCGCTCGCGATGTCGCGATGCGTGACGGCTATGACCAAGTGCTCAGAATTTCCGCCGTTGCGCGTTCCAGAATGTTGGCGATCCGCCGGGCCTCGTCGGGCGTGCAATCACGCGTGCGCATCAACGCATGTTTCAAGGCATGCCGTGCCCGGTGCAGGTCGTCGGCCGCTTTGGGATCCAAGGCGTCCAGGCCCGCAAAGGCTTCCCGCACCTGATCCATGCGTTGGCCGATCCGTCCCAAGGCGTCGAGTATGGCCTCGGCGCCGGCGCGGTTCCCAGCCAGGTGTTTGCGGCCTTCTTCCGTGAGGTGATAGCGTTTTCGGTTGCCATCCTGCTCGGCGGCGACATGGCCAATCTCGTCCAAATAGGTGAGAGCGGGATAGATCATGCCGGGGCTGGGAATATAGAAGCCGCCCGAACGCTCCTCGATGGCGCGGATGAGTTCGTATCCGTGGGCTGGCTGTTTCTCGAGAAGAGCCAGAAGGATGAGCTGGAGATCGGCCGAGGAAAGCTTGCGCCCGCCAGGCATTCCACCTCCGCCCATGAAACCTGGTCCGCCTCCGTGGCGTGCGAAACCGCCCCGTCCGAGACTGCCATGCCCGCGGCCGACGACGTGCAAGAGGCGTTGCACGAGAGGAAAATCGGAAGAAGTATTTTCGAACATGTCTTACGATATGTCTAGGAGAAGGATCTGTCAAGCGCCGACGGCCGCGCAACGATGGGGGCGAGCCACTGGCAGATCGAGTGGTTAGGGCTTGTCATCGCCGGCTGGAATGCCAAAGCAGTCCGAAGGCGGCGGCGGCTTGCTTAGCCCGTCACGAGCGGACAGGAGCCCTCCGCCATCGGGCGGAACGCCTGCTCCGCCGGGACAACGTCGATCTGCTTATAGTAGTCCCATGGGCCTTTCGACTCCGCCGGGGATTTTACCTTGAACAGGTACATAGGATGCACCTTACGTCCGTCTTGCCGTACCTGACCGGGGCCGAAGAGCGCGTCGTCGGTCGGAAGCGCCTTCATCGCTTTGACTGTCGCGCCACCGTCCATGATTGGCGCACCCTTCGCGGCACAGCGGGCCCAGTGCATCAGCGCAGAGTAGGTGCCCGCATGCATCATTGTCGGCGCCCGCCCGCCGCCATAGATGGGCGTGAACCGCTTGGCCCAAGCCCGCGTGCCCTCGGTACGGTCCCAGTAAAACGGAGAGGCGAGCAGCAGACCCTGGCCCGCATCCAGCCCGAGCGCGTCGATGTCGGCGATGGTCGTAATCAGCGGCACAATGACCATGCCCTGCTTGTCCAGCCCGAACTCCTTGGCCTGCTTGACGCAATTGGCGGTTTCCTGACCGCCATTGGCCAATGCAAGCACTTTGGCGCCCGACGATTGCGCCTGCAGCAGTTGCGACGAGAAATCCGTCGTCCCAAGCGGATATTTGATCACGCCCGTCACCTTGCCCCCAGCCGCCTCGAGCCGCTGGGCCGCCTGGTCGGTCAGGCTCTTGCCGAAGGTGTAGTCCACCGCGATGAAGAACCAGTCCTTGGCACCCGTTTTGATGATCGGCTGGGCCACGGCGTTGGTCAGCGACCACGTGTCGAACGTCCAGACGATGGTCTGCGCGTTGCAGGTACTTCCCGTCAGGTCGAGCGGGCCGGAGGCCGTGACCAGGGCCGCGCGGTTGCGCTGCCGGGCCACCTCAGCGACGGCCAGTGCAATGCCGGTATTGCCGAGGTCGGCAATCACTGCCACCCCATCGCGGTCGTACCACTCGCGCGCGATGGAGGAGCCGACATCCGGCTTGTTGGTGTGGTCGGCAACCAGCAGCTCGATTCTCGCATCGGGTAGCAGGGCAGCCATGTCGGCAACGGCGAGCTTTGCCGCCGCGGCACAGCCGGGGCCATCGCTGGACGAGAACGGGCCGGACTGGTCGCCCAGCACGCCGATCTTGATGGTCTTCGGTGCCTGCGCGCGCGTGGCAAACGGCAAGCTGGCGGCGAGTGCTCCGGTAACGAGCGTGCGGCGTTTCATGGATGATCTTCCCTTTTTTATTATGTGACTTGCGTGCCTTGTTCGGACCAGTGCGCGCTTCGAAGCGCCTTCTTGTCGACCTTGCCGTGCGGCAGGCGGGGCAATGCATCGATGAAGTGGACCGATTGCGGGCGCTTATAGCCGGCAATCAGCGTGCGGCAATGCACGATCAACTCGTCCTCGCTAGCCTTCGCCCCGGCGCGAAGGCCGACATAGGCGGTGACGGCCTCACCCCAACGTGGGTTCGGAACGCCGATCACGGCGGCTTCGCCCACCGCCGGGTGCGCCAGCAGGGCGTCTTCCACCTCGCGGCTATAGACGTTCTCGCCGCCGGAGACGATCATGTCCTTCTTGCGGTCGACGATGTAGAGGAAGCCGTCCGCATCCAGCCGTCCCATGTCGCCAGTGGCGATCCAACCATCCTTCAGGACATCCCGGGTCGTCTCCGGAAGGCGCCAATACCCGGTCATGGCACCGGGCGAGCGGACAATGACCTCGCCGACCTCGCCGGCGGGGAGTGCCGTGCCATCCGTGGTGGCGATCCGCAACGCGACTCCGGGATAGGGCCGCCCCGCCGAATGAAGCCGCGCCTGTTCGGCCGCCGTGCCATCGGGCTTGGCCTCCTCCGGCTGCAGCATGGTGATGAGCACGTTCTCCGTCATGCCGTAGAGCTGCGCCAGCACGGACCCGAATGCGGCGGTGGCGCGGCGCATCTCTTCCGCCGGCACGGGTGCCGAGCCGTAATGCACCCGGCGTAGCGTCGACACGTCATAGCCGGCGCGGCGCGGGTGCTCCACCAGCCGCTTGACCATCACTGGCGCCAAATGCGCCATCGTCGCACGTTCTTGCTCGATCGCGCCCAGCACAGCGTCCTCATCGAACTGGGCGAGCAGAACGCAGGAACCGCCGGCCACCTGCACCGCGGCCCATTCGATCTTCGCACCGGAATGGAACAGCGGCATGACCGTCACAATCCGGTCCGCCGGGCCGGCGCGGCTGGCGGTGGCGATCGTTTGTGCCGAGCGGGCCATGGCACCTTGGCTCAGCATCACGCCCTTGGGTGTACCAGTCGTGCCGCTGGTGTAGATGATGTGAACGATGTCGTCCGGGGACGGCACGGCCCTGGGTTGTCCCGCATCCCCTTGCCGCAACAGCGACTCATACTCGGCGCCGATGCGGACCGCACGGGGCGGCGCGGTGCGCATCAAGGTTGAGGCGGCTGCGAACAACTCGGCGAACCGGTCCTGGACGAAGATCACGCTCGTCTCCGCGTCATCCAGCACCCGCGCGATCTCAGGGGCTGCCAGCCGCCAGTTCACCGGGACCGCCATCAGGCCACCCGACTCGGCCGCCGCGTAGACCTCCAGGCACTCGCTGCTGTTCTGCGAGAGCAAAGCCAGCCGGCTGCCCCCCGCGATGTTCAGGGCACGTTTCACGGCATCGGCTAGCGCCCAGGCGCGCGCCGCATGTTCGGCATGGGTGTAATGCCGCCCTTCGTTGGTGATCGCCGGCCGCCCCCCATGCTCAGCTTCATTGCGGGCCAGCATGGCTGCCATCGTGTCGGGCATCGCTAGACTCCGTATCGGCCGTTGAGGATTTCGCGTGCGATCGCGCCGCGGTGGATCTCCGTCGTACCATATCCTATCGACAAGCCCCGAACGTCACGCAGGTATCGCTCGAAGGGGTACTCCAGTGACAACCCGTAGGCGCCGCCTAATTGGATGGCAGTATTGGTCACGCGCACGGACATTTCGTTGATGAATGTCTTGGTCACCGACGCATCCATCACTGCGGCCGTTCCAGCGTCCAGGCGGCGTGCCGAGCGGTGCAACAACGCACGCCCGGCCTCGATATCGATAGCCATGTCCGCCAGCTTCCATTGCAGCCCCTGGAAATCGGCCAGTGGCCGGCCGAACTGCTTGCGCTCTTGCACATAGGCTGCCGCGTCGCGCAGCGCCGCTTCCGCGACCCCCAGGCAGACGGAGGGATTGCCGATGATCCGGTCCTGGTCCAGCACCGCGAACAGATGGCGCATGCCGTTGGCCGGGATGATAAGGTTCTCTGCGGGCACCTTGGCGCCATCGAAATACAGTGGCGCCATACCGGTCGCGCGCAGGCCGAATAGGTCCAGGTGGTCGCCGATGGTGAAGCCGGGTGTCTCGCGATCGATCAGCAGCGCACCCACGCCCTTCATGCCGGGGGCGTCATCCAGCCGCACCAGGACCAGGAACAGATCGGCCAACTGGGCACAACTGCACCACATCTTGGCACCGTCCACGCGCCAATGGCCGCCATCCAGCACGGCCCGGGTCCGGACGGCCGCGACGTCGGACCCGGCTTCCGCCTCGCTCATACTCCAGGCTGCCAGCAGTTCACCCTTGGCAAATTTCGGCAAATAGCGGCGCCTCTGCGCCTCCGTCCCCGAATGCAGGATCGTGCGCGGCGTGGCCCCATCGGTCATGCTCATCAGCATCGCAGTATTTGCGCAACTCCGCGCGACCTGCACGGTGACCAGCACGCTTTCGAACAGCGACAGGCCGGCGCCGCCATACGCCTCCGGCACGAAAGCGCCGGCAAAGCCGTTCTCCGCCAGGATACGGAGGTTCTCCACGGGCGGCTGCCAGTCCCTATCGGCCTGCGCCGCGCGAGGGGCGAAATGCTCCTCGGCGATGCGGTGCGCGGTCGTCTCCAGCAGCCGCTCCTGCTCGTTGAGTTCGGATATCACGTCTCGTCCTCGATCGCGTGCTCGGTGACTTCGTGCTCGACGCGCAGCCAAATCTCGCGCGCGATCGGGTTGCGCAATTCCTCGGCAATGTGGCCAACCAGGCCGATCGCGCGGCCGATCACCGCCAAACCGCGGCACAGGCGCCAGTCCAACCCCAACTCGGTCGCGAGCGCACCGATGGCGCCCGTGGCGTTGATGGGCAGGGACTTGCCGCTGCGCCGCTCCGCCTCCGCCGCGACCGCTTCCATCAGCGCCACGTGCCGCCCGCGCAACCCGTGCCGGGCAGCCAGGTCGAACAGCACCGGCGTGCGCGGGTCCACCGGCTTGTGCAGCGGGTGGCCAATCCCGGGGATGGTGCGGCGGGCCGTCAAATGCTCGTCTACGATTGCCTGGGCGAGCACCGCCGGGTCACCCTCCGGCGCCTCCTGCAACAGGCGGGCGGCGCCCTCCGCAGTGCCGGCGAAGGTCGTGCCCATGCCGCATATCCCGGCCGCTACCGCCGCCTGCAGGGCTTCGGGCGCTCCTAAATAGGTCAGCCGCGTGGCCAACGCCATCGGCGTCGGGCCGTGCTCTACCAGCACCAGCAGCAGCGCCTCGAACACCGGGGACTGATCTGCCGTCGGCATCGTGCCGGTCATTTCGAGCCACGCCATATCCGCTAGCGAGATACGGCCCAGCAACTCGCGACACAGGTCGCGGCCCTGCACCACGATGCGGTCCGGCTGGCTCCAGCCCATGGCCGAGCGGATCGGCTTCGTGCGGCGCTCAGGCATAGGCGTCGATCACGGTACGGGCGATGGTTGCGCGCATGACTTCAGCCGCTCCTTCGGTAATGATGAAACTTCGCTGCTCGCGCCACATGCGCTCGATCGGCAGGTCGGTGCTCAGGCCCATGGCACCATGGATCTGCATGCAGCGGTCCGCCGCACGGAAGCCCATTTCCACGCCGTAGGTCTTGGCGACCCAGCTTTCCTGGCGTGCATCCCCGCCGCCCTGTGCGCTTCGCGCGGCTTTATGGACCATCGCGCGCACGCCTTGCAGCTCTGCGTAGGTGTCGGCGATCATGAATTGCACGCCCTGGCGGTTGGCGAGCGGTTCGCCGAAGGTGCGGCGCTGCTTCGCGTAGCCGCACATCAGCTCCAGGCAGCGCTCTGCCACCCCGCAGGACCGGGCGCCGTGCCGCAAGATCCTTCCATCGGTGATCCAACGCTGACCGAGCCTGAAGCCGTCGCCCTCCTGGCCCGCCAGGTTGCGGGCCGGCACGCGCACGCTGTCGAATACGATTTCACAGGGGCGGTCCCCCATCATCGTATCGTACTGCGCCGTTACGCGAACGCCGGGGCTGCGCATGTCCACCAGGAAGCAGGAGATGCCACGCACGCCGGCCGAGGGATCGGTCATCGCCATGAGCTGGGCGAAGTCGGCGGTCTTGGCGTCGGTGATCCAGCGCTTGACGCCCGATATCACATAGTCGCTGCCGTCGCGCACCGCACGCGTCCGCATGGCGCCTGGGTCGGACCCGGCATCCGGCTCGGTCTGTGCAAAACATGCGGTTTTCTCACCGCGCAGCACCGGCAGCAGGAATTCCTCCCTCTGCCCGCCTTCCAAGCCGAGCAGCAGCGGGCCGACCATCGGGCCGAACACGGAGAAATCACGCGGCGGGATCGCAGCCGAGCGGGAAATCTCCTCCCAAAACACCGCGCGACCCATCATGTCCAACCCGCCGCCGCCAAGCACCTCCGGGATTTCGGCCTGCCACAACCCTGCCGCCTTCGCCGCCTCACGCAACCGGGCCTTGGTGTCCTCGCCCAGCACACCCCGGCTCTCCAACGGAATCAGCTCGGTGTCGACGAAGCGCCGAACCTGGCGGCGCACCATCTCCAGCTCTTCGGGCAGCCCGTTGAACATTCGGGGGCTTCCGCTCAGCGCTTTGCGTCGGCGGCAGGCGGGTTGCGGAACACCGCGGACCCGGTGATCACGGTGCGCCCACCCACATGCAGCCGGCCGCTGACGAAGGACATCGTGCGCGTCGCCGCGTCGACCTTGGCCTCGCCCTGCAACAACTCCCCCTCACGGGCGGCGGCGATCAAATTGGCGGAGAGCTGGATCGTCGCCGGATGGCCCTGCCCGGTGTGGCCGAGATGGCTCTGCGCCGTGGCACCCAGGGTAATGTCCAGCATCGTCGTCAGCAGACCGCCATGCGCGGTGCCCATCGGATTGGTGTGGCGCTTGGCCAGGACGATGCACGTTTCCGTCCGGTCTGCGAGCCGCCGCC
Organism: Acetobacteraceae bacterium; assembly: GCA_965199005.1. Taxonomy (GTDB): domain Bacteria; phylum Pseudomonadota; class Alphaproteobacteria; order Acetobacterales; family Acetobacteraceae; genus LMUY01. The sequence continues at coordinate 1,015,576 of CBDAQK010000001.1, forward strand.
AGTGAAGGCCGCCGACATGGCCGATGAACGTGTCGTCTTGCCCGATCGGCTCGAACCCTTTGGGGATCATGCGGCGTCTCCGGTATAGGCGATGCTGATCCAGTCGGCGACCAGGGCCGGGCGCGCCTTGCCGTCAATTTCCAGCGCCAGCGCCAGTTTCAGCCTCGTGCCGCCGCGCGGTTGCGGTTCCACCTCCGACAAGGTCACGCGCAGGCGCAGACGGTCGGCCAGCGTGACGGGATGCGTGAAGCGCACCTTGTCCAGCCCATAGTTGAGCCAGCTCTTGGCACCCTTGACGGTATAGACCTGTCCCGCCAGCCCGATCACCAGCGAGAGCAGGAGAAACCCGTGCGCCAGCACCCCGCCATACAACGTCTCCCGCGCCGCCCGCTCCGGGTCGGTATGGATCCAGTGCTCGTCGCCGGTGATGGCGCCGAAGCCGCGCAAATCCTCCAGGGTCAGACTGCGCCACTCGCTCACGCCCAGCTCCTGGCCGACGTAAAGCCGCAATTCGCCGGGGTGGTCGACCACGATCACAGTGCGGCCTCCTTCTGTTGGATGAGATGCAGCACCGCCGGGTGTTGCCCCTCGCGGAGCCGGGCTGCGGCAGCGGGCCGGTTTGCGATCACCGCGCGGGCGTTGACCGTGCCCTTCTCGTTGATCTCGCCCGCTGCCGGGTCGGGCGGCGTGTCCAGCGCCATGATGCGGGCGAGGCGTGTGCTGGCGCCGTGTTGTGCCGCGTTGTGCTGCGCCAGGCGAGCGGCCAACTCGGCCATGCCGGTTCCGGGGCTCGGCCAGACCAGCGCGGCAAGCTCGGCCCCCGCGTCGACCAGCACCAACTCCCTCAGCAGCGGGGCCGAGGCGTGCAGCAATGCGAGGCGAAGCGGCCCGGCGCTCACCCATGTGCCAGTGGCGAGCTTGAAGTTCTCCGACAGCCGGCCGTCGAAGCGGAGACCGGCTTCGGGCCGGTCCGGGTCGGCCATCACCCCGGCATCACCCGTGCGATAAAACCCTTCGTCGTCGAACAAGGCGGCGCCGGGCGCGCGCCAATAGCCGGGTGTGACGTTGGGACCGCGTACCCGCATCTCCAGCTTGCCATCCTGCGGTGACAGTTTGATGGCGACGCCCGGCAGCGGTGTCCCGATGTGGGATGGCCGGCGTTCTGCGGTGTGCACCAGTGTCGCACTCGGTCCGGTCTCGGTGGCGCCCCAGCCGGCCAGCAGCGGCACGTCGGTCGCTTGCGTGAAGCGGTGCCAAGTCTCGTCGGTGAGCGCCGCCCCGGCACTGAAGACGGCATCCAGCCGTGAGAGGAAGCCAGCGCGGAATTGGCGGTCCTGTTCCAGGGCCGGCAACAACGTGGCCAGCACCGACGGCACGGCGCCGTAAAATGTCGGGCGCAAATCGGCGAGGTTGCGCAGCGTCTGGTCCAGCCGGTCTGGCGCGCCGCCGCCCTCGTCCAGATGCAAGGTGCCGCCCAGGCATAGCACGGTCGACAGATGGTGGTTGCTGCCGAAGGCGTGGCTCCAGGGCAGCCAGTCCACCAGCACGGGCGGCGCACGGTGCAGGAACAGCCACACCGCGTTGGCCATCGCCTGGTTGGCAACGAGCCCCGCCTGCGTGCAGACCACCGCCTTCGGGAAACCGGTGGAGCCGCTGGTCATGAGCAGCTTGGCAGGCGCATACGGGTCCAATGCCGCCCGCGCCGCTGCGACCCGCTCGCCCGGCTTCCGCGCCAGCCGGGCAAGGCCGTCCGCACCCTCCAGCAGGATCACATTGGACGTGTCTAGGGCGGCGAGTGCCGGGGCATCCGCCCGGTCGCGCACATAGATCGCCGCAGGCTGCAGCAGTGCCGCGACGTGGCGAAGCCTGCTGCCCGTTGCCTCCCGGCCATAGAGCGGCGTCACCGGAGCCCACAGCAACCCCGCCATCATGCAGGCCAAGCCCAGGCAGAGATGGTCCGCACTGTTCGGTGCCAAGATCAGCACGGGCCGGCCCGGCGGCAGCCCGGCCTGCAGCAGGCCTTCGCCCAGTGCGCGCACCCGGTCCAATACCTCAGCATAGCTGACCGCAACACGGCCGCCCGGTCCAGCCTCCGTCAGCAAAGGCCCATCCGGCGTGTGGGCCGCCCAATGCTCCAACCAGTCCAGCACCGTCGCGGCGCTGGCTGGCAGGGGCGTGCGGGAGCGGAACACGCATGTGCCGTCCGTCCTGGCTTCGACCGCGATGTCGGGGCGTGCGAACATGCTCAGGCAGCTTCACCCAACACGCGCATCGAGGCAGTCGGCCCCTCGTGCAACACCAGCGCCTTGCGCCGCAGAAAGCGCAGGATCGAACCCGGCCCCATGCGCGAGCCGCCCAGCCCGGAGAAGCGGAACGAAGTCTTCTCTGCGTCCCGCAGGATCGCGATGGTGAGCGCTGCGTCTTGCAGGCTGATCGCGCCGGCATCCATCCGCTCGCCCAGCCGCGTCGCCTCCGCCGCGGACCCGGCAATCACCGCGCCCGAGAGACCGAACTCGCTGTCATTGGCCAGCGCCACGGCCTCGTCCTCGGTGTCATAGGGCATGATGGGGATGACGGGGCCGAACGTCTCCTCGCGCATCAGCGCCATGCTGTGGTCGACGCCGGTCACCACGGTCGCGCGCATGTACTGGCCGCCGCCGAGCCGCTCGCTGCGGCCGCCGGTGCGGATCACCGCGCCCTTCGCCACCGCATCATCCAGCTGCGTATCCACGATGCCCGCCTGGCGCGGCAGGATGAACGGGCCGATATGGCCGCGCGCCGGGTCGGGCCAGGTCAGCTCCAGCGCTTCGCACTCCCGCACCACCTCGTCCACGAAGCGGTCATGCACGCTGGCCTGCACGTAGACGCGTTCGATCGCGAAGCAAATCTGCCCGGTATTGTGCACCGCACCCCGCACGATCGCGGTGGCGGCACGGGCGAGGTCGGCGTCGGCGGTGACGATGACCGCATCTTTGCCGCCGAGTTCGAGGAAGACGGGAATGAAGCGCCGGGCGCAGGCTTCGGCAACCTTGCGCCCGGTCGGGATGCTGCCGGTGAAGCATTGGGCGTCGGCCTTGGCGATGATCGCCTGCCCGGTCTCTGCCCCGCCCAGCACGAATGCCAAAACGGCCGCAAGTTCCGGCACCGCCCGCAGGCTCTCCATCACCGGGCCCACGAAGCGCGGGGCGATTTCGCTCGGTTTCACCAGCACCGCGCAGCCGGCCAGCAGCGCCGGGATCGCGTCGATCGTGGCCAGGAGGAACGGGTGGTTCCACGGGCTGATCACGCCGACCAACGCGTAGGGTACGAGTTGCGTGCGGAATGTCACGCCCGGAACGATCGTGGATTGTCCCTCGAGTTGGGCGTTCTGCAGGATCGCCTCGGCCCGGCCGGCCCAGCCGCGCAACCCGGCAGCCACCATCATCGGCACCTCGTGGGCCACTCGGGAGCGGCCGGTATCGATCGCTTCCGCATCGCCGATGGGGCCGCGGGCAGCCTCGATCGCATCGGCCCACCGGCACAGCACCGCCGCGCGATGCAATATGGGGGCAGCCGCCCAGGCCGGTTGGGCGGCACGCAGCCGCGCGCATTCGGCTGCGACGTCCTCCGCCGAAGCGGGGGTGACGTGGAAGTCGACCTCGCCGGTGCGGGGATTGCTCACCGGGATCGTGTTGGGCGGCGTATCCATCAGAATGCCTCCGTGGCGATGGCCAGGTATCCGTCGGCGTCCGTGGGCCGGGCGCTCGTCTGGTTGAATGGGGTGGCGGCCGCCTCGGCCGCGTAGTCCGCGAGCTTGTCTTCCGCCACGCCCATCACCTGCAGGCTAGCCGGGAGGGCGATATCGCGATTCAGCCGTGCCAGCGCGTCCGCCGGGTCGCCCCCGCCCAGTGCCGCGGACAGCCTGGCAAGCCGCTCGGCGGCGACGGACGATGCGACGAAGCGGACGGCATGCGGCAACAGCACCCCGACCGCGGTCCCGTGATGCAGGCCGGCTTCATCCAACGGCATGGACAGCGCGTGGGCGGCGCCCAAGCCCTTCCACATGGCCATGGCCCCTTCCAAGGCGCCCATCATCATGTGCCAACGCGCATCCGCGCTGCGGTGGGTCACGGCATCGGGCAAATACCGGGCGAGGCGGTTGATCGCGTCCAGTGCCACGGCGTCGGCAGGGGGGTTGATCGCGGGCGAGAGGAATGCCTCCAGGCAGTGACTCAGCGCATCGATGCCGGTGCCTGCCGCGAGCCACGACGGCATGCTGGCCGTGAGATCGGGGTCGCAAATCGCCACTTTTGGTATCAGGTGGACGCTGATGAAGACCGCCTTGGCGCCACCATCGGCCAAGGTGATGCCTGCCCCGCGCCCGATCTCGCTGCCGGTGCCGGCGGTGGTGGGGACACTGACCACGGGTGCGATGGCCGGGGTGACGGCGCGGGGACCGCCCGCGCGGTAATCGGCCAGCGCGCCGGGATGCGTCGCCAGGAGCGCCACCGCCTTGGCGGCATCGATGACGGAGCCGCCGCCCACCGCGATGATCCCGTCACAGGCTGCGCCGCGATAGATTTCGAGGGCTGCGACGACGCAGGCCTCCGTGGGGTTGGCGGGAACAGCATCGAACGTTGCGCCGACCCTCCCAGCGGGCAGCGCGTCCAACGCCATGGCAAGCACGCCGGCCCTGATCAACCCGCCATCGGTCATCACCAGCGGACGGGTGACGCCCAGCATCGCAAGCTCCGGCCCCAACGCGCTACGGGCGCCAGACGCGAATTGGATGCGGGCCATGTATTGAATGAGCGCCAAAGCCGGTTCCCGTTCCCTCGTTCGCGCCGGGCTGTATCCGCCCGTTCCTACGAGACGGACGTTAGACCCAGCCTAGCTCATGTTTCCAATCTTCGTTCGACATCACTAACATTGCCGTCGTGAATATCCGCGACCTCGACTTGAACCTCCTCGTCGTTTTCGACGCCGTGATGGAGGAGCAGAGCCTGACCCTGGCGGGCAAGCGGCTCGGCCAGGCGCAGCCGACGGTGAGCCACGCCCTGAACCGGCTCCGCCGCCTCGTGGGCGACCCCCTCTTCGTCCGCGCGCGGCACGGCATCCAACCGACGCCCTACGCCCAGCAGCTCGCTGGCCCGGTTTCGCTCGCCCTCGAGCACATCCGCAGCGGGCTGGCCCGCACCAACCGGTTCGACCCACTCACCGCACGCGTCAGCTTCACGCTGCTGATGACGGATATCGGGCAAACTAGCCTGCTGCCAGCCCTGGTCCGCCGTATCGACCGCGACGCGCCCGGCGTCACGCTGATCGCGGCCCAACTGCCTCGGTCCGAGTACAGCGACGCGCTGCAGTCTGGCCGCGCGGATCTGGCAATCGGAGCGATCCGCGAGCTCAAAGCCGGATTTTACCAGCAGAAGCTGTTTGCCGACGAGTATATTTGCGTCGTCAGCCGTGAGCACCCGGTCATTGGAGACACGCTGACATTAGAGCAGTACCTCGCCGCACGCCACGTCGGCATCATCTCGCCCGGGCTGTCCGACCAGGAGGTCGACCGCCTGCTACTGCCCCCCGGCCGGTCCCGACGCATTGCCGTGCGGGTGCCGCATTTCCTTGCAGCACCGGCGCTCATCCCCGGCACGTCGCTGGTGGTGACGGTGCCGAGCCGGGTGCTGGCGCGCATTGCCGGCCGCGCTCAAGTGAAAACGGCGCGGCTGCTATTCCCCGCCCCGGCCATCACGGTGCATCAGTATTGGCATGAGCGCAGCCACCAGGACGAGACGAGCCGCTGGTTGCGCTCGCTGGTCGCCGAGCTGTTCGCCGAAGACTCGCACGCCGTCCAGACCGGGCCGGTATGAATGCCGTGAATGCGGCTCATGGCTTCTAGCTTGACCACAGGCAGCGCGCAGGCGGTTATTCTCATGGTCAAGAGAGTAAGGGGAAGGCGATGAAGCTATTGGACGGCATCCGGGTGATCGATCTGGGTAGCTTCATCACCGCGCCCCTCGCGTCCATGCTGCTCGGCGAGTATGGCGCCGATGTCATCAAGGTAGAGCGCCCCGGCGGCGACCCATTCCGCGCCTTTGCTGGCGGCAATTACAGCCCGCATTTCCAGGCCCATAACCGCAACAAGCGCTCGGTGGTGCTGGAGTATGCGCAGCCGGAGGGATTGCAGACCCTGCTGCGCCTGCTCGACGGGGCCGACGTGGTGGTGATGAACAGCCGTCCTGGTGTCGCCGAGCGGTTTGGCCTCGGCTGGGACGAGCTGCACGCCCGCAATCCGCGGCTCATCTACTGCGCGATCACGGGTTTCGGCCAGGACGGTCCGCACGCCCAGCGTGCCGCATTCGACAATGTGGGCCAGGCGGTTTCCGGCTGGATGTCACGGTTCCGCACCGGCGACGACCCCCGCGTCCCAGGTCCGGCGGTGTCTGACGCGGCGACCGGGTGCTACGCCGCCATGGGCATCCTGGCCGCCCTGGTAGACCGGGCACGCACCAATTTGGGCCGCCGGATCGACCTTTCGATGATCGAAGCCACGATCGCGCTGGGGGCAGAACCGGTCGGGCAATATTTGGCGACTGGCAAGGTCCCGCCGGTATTCCAGCGCGGCGCCATGTCACAATCGTACAATGTGACCTGTGCGGATGGCAAACGCATCGGTTTGCATCTGTCGTCGCCGGATAAGTTCTGGCACGCGCTCTGCCGTGTCCTCGGCCGCCCCGATTGGATCGCGGCCTATCCCAAGCGCATGGACCGGGTCCATGCCTATGAGGATCTCGCGGGACTGCTCAACGCGGCGTTCGCCACGCGTCCCCGGCAGGATTGGTTGCCGTTGCTCGATGCAGAGGACGTGCCGTTCTCGCCGGAGAACACGTTGGACGAGTTGGCGGATGACCCGCAAATTGCCCATCTGGACGTATTCTACACGGTGGAGCACCCGAAATATGGGCCGGTTCGCGCGCCGCACCGGGCAGTGCGGGTGGACGGCAGCCGTGACGTGGGCGCACGCCCGCCGCCCGATCTAGGCGAGCATACGGACGAGATTCTGAGGGAGATCGGCGCAGGGCGGGGCTGAAAGCGCCCTCAGCGAAACTGCTGCATCCACCCGGTGATTGCGGTGCTGATGCCAGCCGGCTGTTCAGGAAGCATTGCGTGGCCGGCCTTGGGTATCCGTATCACCGCCCCAGCGATCGCACCAGCACTATGGCCGGGCCGGTCCCAGTGTCGGCGTATATTCGATCGTCGCGGCGCCACGCGTGGCGGTCTCCGCCCGTGCGGGGGCACCCCAAACGAATCCGAGCACCATCGCCAGCAATCCTACAACCATGACGTCTTTGCTCAACGGACGGAGCATATCTCCTTCACGAAGACTGCAACAAGCGAAGATAAGACCGACCCGAAGCAGCCAACCAGGAGAGATGCGCGATGGCTGAGGAAACGGACTTGTTTGGCTGGTTAAGGGAGGGAGCTGGATCACTCTGGTCGCGCTACGTCGACCACCCCTTCGTTCGCGGCCTGGCCGACGGCACGCTGCCACAGGCCGCCTTTCGCCGCTACCTGACCCAGGATTACCTGTTCCTGATCCATTTCGTCCGCGCCTACGCGCTGGCTGGTTACAAGAGCACGCGGCTGGAGGATTTGCATGCCGCCGCGGATGGTATGTCCGCATTGCTGGCGGAGATGAAGCTGCATGTCGCCTATTCTGCAAAGTGGGGCCTAACGGAGCAGCACATGGCGGCAGAGCCCGAGGCCGTCGAGACGGTGGCATACACACGATACGTCTTGGAGCGCGGCATGGCAGGCGACCTGCTGGACCTCCAGGTGGCATTGGCGCCCTGCGTGCTCGGCTATGCAGAGATCGGTTTGGCCCTGCAATCCGGGGCCAGCGCGGCCAATCCTTATGGGGCTTGGATTGACGCGTACGCGGGGGCGGAATACCAACAGGCCGCTCAGAGCGCGAAGACGACCTTGCAGCGGATCGGATTGCGTTGCGGAGCCGAAGCGCGGCTGATCGACCTGCAAGCCGGCTTCGATACGGCCGTCCGGCTGGAGACGGCGTTCTGGGATATGGGCTGGCACGCAGGTCTGGCGCCCGTGGCCAGTGCGGTCAGCGCCCCTTGAACACCGGCGTGCGCTTTTCGCGGAAGGCCGCCAGGGTATCCTCGGCCTCGGCCCGAGCTGCCGTCTACTCGTCGCCTCGATCCGCGGGAAGCCGGCCGTGAAGGCGTCGATAAGGGCGATCTTCGTGGCTGTTGAAACGAAGTGTGGCTTGTGCTGCAAGCCGTCACGGGCAAAGCACCTCGTCGATCGTGACCGCATCGCTCACCGCAGGAAATCCTCCAGCGCCGCGTCGAAGTCATCCAGACGCTCTATGCCGGGAATGGGCCCGGCATCCGCAATCTCGACATAGCGCGCGTTCCGGATGATGTCTGCGAGGCTGCGCATCGTTTGCGGCATCGCCCCATTGTTAGCCCCGGCGGGCACGGTGGTGCTGGTCGCCGATGGAACCCATCGCGGCAACTTGGTTCGGATCGATGTGACGCTTCGGACGGAGTAGCAGCAGCCCTTGATTATGGCGGGGATGCGCAATACTATGCGCATAACACGAGGCCCGAATGGCAGCCGATCAAGCACCTGCAAAACGCGCAACAAATATCTACCTTTCTGCCGGTCTGGTCAGCCGTGCCAAGGCAATCACCCCCAGTTTGAGCCGAACGGTCGAGACGCTGCTGGAAGCCTGGGTCACGAGCGAGGAAGCCAGGCAGACCGGCCATGCCGCGCAGATCGCGCAATGGGTCACCGCCAGCAACGCCGTGCTCGAGCACGGCGGCTCTCCCGATGAGTGGGGCCAGTTCTGAGTGGCGGCACAGCACGATGTCTGCCGAAATCTTGGGGTTCGCCGGCCGGTGTACCCGTATTTCGTTCTCGTTCAATCCAATGAGTTGGCGGCTCTGAAACATCGACTTGTCGTGCCAATGACGACGATGACTGGGCTTTACCCCAAATATGCGCCGCGATTCCGCCTCGCAGGGTTTGACGTTGTGGCAGACCCGTTGCTGATGTTCTCCATCCCCAACGACAAATTAGGGGAGGTCGTCCACTCTTTGGACGACGAGGAGGCCCAGGCCGTAACCGCCTCGATCGACCGGGTTTTGAGCTCGGCCTACCCCAGGCCACGCTGACTGGCTCGCAAGCGCCCATCTCAGTCTCATAGGAATTTCTGTACATCCCAGGACGATTGCTGCCGCTCCCTGGCGCCGCAACTAGAGCTGGCGGCTACGCGCAATCCACCGCTACCGGCGAGCGGGCGTATACGTACGAGTGCCTAATTGCACGTTGCCTGGAAGGATGGCGGCTTGCCTGCTGCCCGGCATTCCTTCAACCCGGGTGGCAGCCTGATCTGCTTATCGTCACCTCCCTCATACCTGCAAACGGCGATCAGATGCTCCGCCGGATCCAGTTTCCAGAGGCTGGAATATCTACCATCGGGCTGTCGCCGATTGCTATCGGGGATGACATTGGAAAGCTCCGCCGGGTTGCCGGGATAAAGGTCGAATTGTGTCAGAGGATTTTTCAGGCTGGCCGGACATTGCCAGGCGGCATGGGCGAGTGGCGTCATAACGACCCAGATCGCCGCGCTCACAATCCCTCTCTTCAGTTTCTTCATGACGTTCGACCCAATCGAAACGTTCTTACAATGACGCTTCCACCCATGATTTGACCGGTTTGGAACATGGTCAACGCTGCGCACTCGCTATTAATCTCTTGCAACCCACCTTGGGTGATATCGTCCAGCCCAATGACTCCGGTGGAGGTCTTCGGAAGCCCTTAAGGGGTATATTGGCAGCCGCTGCACTCAAAAGGGGCAACCGGCGTCAGCCTCGCGGGAACGTGATGCGTCGGCTTGGCAAAACAGGCCGGCTCGATGTGGCTGAGCGACAAATCCGCGCAAAGGGAACGAGCCGGTCACCCCGGCGTATACCACTCACCTGGCCGGGAAAGCGACAGGTGGCGTCAACCTGCATCTCACGAGCCACTCAATCGCCTGCGCACGGCCGGCCGCATCAGGACATTGACAGCGGAGTGCCTCGGAGGGCCTTCAACATAGGAATCGGATAGTGTCACAGATCGCGGTGGTAACTGGGGCCGGCGCGGGCGTTGGCCGCGCAACCGTTGCCGAATTCGCCCGCAATGGCTGGGATGTCGCGCTCCTATCCCGCGACGTTCAACGGCTGGAGGCGGCCGCGGCCGAGGCGCGATTGTTGGGGGTTCGCGCCCTGCCCATCTCTACCGATGTGGCCGATGCGGGCGCTGTCGAAGCAGCGGCGTCGCGTGTCGAGGCAGAACTCGGCCCGATCGACGTTTGGGTCAACGTCGCGATGGCGACCGTGTTCTCGCCCGTCTCCAAGCTGACACCCGATGAGGTAGCACGCGGCACAGCCGTTACCTACCTGGGACAGGTACACGGAATGATGTCCGCGCTCAAACACATGACGCCCCGCAACCGGGGGTCGATCGTCAATGTCGGCTCGGCACTGGCTTATCGTTCGGTGCCGCTGCAATCGGTCTATTGCGGCGCCAAGTTCGCGATACGCGGCTTCACGGACTCGCTCCGCTCCGAACTCCTCCATGACAAGCTCGATATCTCGGTCAGTATGGTGGATCTGCCGGCTGTCAACACGCCGCAATTCAATTGGTCGTTGAACAAGACAGGTCGCAAGGCCCAACCGGTTCCGCCGATCTTCCAGCCGGAGGTCGCTGCACGCGCCATCTACTTCGTAGCCTGTCATCCGCGTCGCCAAGCCTGGATTGGGTTTTCGACGGTCAAGGCCATCCTAATCAATCGTATCGCACCCGGGCTCATCGACCGTTATCTGGCAACCGCCGGCTACAAGAGTCAGTTGAGCAGCGAGCCCCTCGATCAGGACTCCCCCAGCAACCTGTTTCGTCCCGTTCCCGGCAACTACGCTGCGCATGGCCGGTTCGACTCCCTCGCAACGACCCGCAGTTTGGAAATGTTCACCAGCCGCCATCGTAACGCCATGTGGGTGACAATTGGGCTCGGTCTGGTCTATGGCCTCCACCGGCTGGCAAAGCGGCTCGACATCTGACGAAGCGGATTGGGATAGGCCATCTAGTCCGGCAGCATGGCCTCCTGCGCGGTCACGTCAGGGGCATGCCGAAGCGCAGCATCGATCGCAGCACGATGCGGCATGCTCCCCTGTGAGCCCAATCCGGTGGCCGACAGGGCCGCCGCCACGGTCGCACGACGCATCGCGGCGTCGAGAGTCTCTCCACGTGACAGCGCGGCTGCCAAGACACCTGCGAAACAATCGCCCGCCCCAGTGGTATCGCGCATATGGACGGGATAGGCGGCCATGTGGCGAAATCCTGCATCCGACATCGCCTCCGCCCCCTGCACTCCCATCATTTCTATGGTTGCCACGCCGAGCGCCACCGCCAACGAAGCCGGGTTTCCCGCTGTTCCCAGATGCTCGCCAAGCCAGTGCAGTTCGCCTTTGTTACCAAGCAGGATGTCGACGCTGGTCAGGGCGGCGATATCGAGGAGACGTGGTGGCGAGAAGTGCAAAATTACTTGGCACCTTCTGCGCTTTGCCCGCAGGATCAGCGCTGCTGTTTCCGCCGGGTCCGTCTCCATCTGCACGAGAAGGATGCGACCGGGTTGCAGTAGAGCGTCGGGTACCTGGCCGGCATGGGCGAGGAGGTTGGCCCCGGCCTGCACCGCGACCGTCGTATAGCCATCGGGATCGATGCAAATCGCGGCACGGCCGGTCTCCGCCGGCGCCTTCATAACATAGGTTAATCCTACCCCTGCCTGCCGCAGTCCGCTCAAGGCAGCATCTGCCAGTATGTCGTGACCTACAGCGCCGATCAGCGTAACGGCTGTGCCGTCTCGGGCCGCAGCAACGGCAGCGTTGGCACCCTTCCCCCCGGGTTCCGTGCGGGCGGCATCGCTCCACAGCGTTTCGCCAGCGCCCGGCAGATGCGGAACCGGAAAGACCATGTCGATATTGATGGAGCCGAAGATCAGGAGCATACGGAACCCTATGGGCCAATCGGCCACACCGGCAGCCCAGCGGGGCGTTTGCACGGGGTTGTGATCGACACTGCTCTTCTGACCTAACCCCCGTACTGACAGCATTCAGCGCGGTAGGCGCCAGGCAAAAGTGCAGGGATAGCGCGGTTCGATGGCTGCAATTTTTCGCCCACGCGCAACGCTGACCGGGCGGGCCACCCTCCTGGCGATGGCCCTTGCCCTCTCTGCAGCAATCGGCTGGTGGTGGCTTGCGCCGCGGACGGAGTGGGCGCGCCGGGTCGGTTTCATCATCGATCAACCGGTTCCATTCAGCCACCAGCATCACGTCGCCGGGCTTGGGATTGATTGCCGGTTCTGCCATTCTTCGGTTGAAGTCTCCGCCAAGGCCGGGCTGCCGCCAACCTGGACGTGCATGACATGCCACTCGCAGATCTGGACCAATGCTGACCTTTTGGCGCCTGTGCGGCAAAGCCTAGCCGAGGATAAGCCCCTGGTTTGGGGGCGGGTGAACAACTTGCCGGACTACGTCTATTTCAACCATTCCATCCACATCGCCAAAGGTGTGGGGTGCGCGTCCTGCCATGGGGAGGTTGCAGATATGGCGCTGACCTACAAGGCAAAGACGCTGACGATGCAGTTCTGCCTCGACTGTCACCGTAACCCCGGACCGCAATTGCGTCCGGAGAACGCGATTTACGACACGAAATGGGTTCCTCCAGCGGGTATGCCGTCGCCGGCAGCGATGATGGAGCATTACCATTTAGGAAACCGCACACTCACCGATTGTTCCATATGCCACCGCTAGACCGGCCGTCGGTGCAATGGCGCGGGCGGCTGGAGGACGCCGAGTTGATGGCGCGCGAATTTCCTGCATTGGCCGGGGCACTGGGCAAACCGGCTTCCCGTCGCACCATCATGCGGCTGATGGCGGCCAGCATGGCGCTAGGTGGTCTGGCGGGTTGCGACCCGAGTACGCCTGACGGGCATTACGTCCCCGCCGTCAAACCGGCGGCGAACATCGTGCCCGGCCTGCCCAACCGGTTCGCAACGGCGCTGATGGATGGCGGCGCAGGTAGCGGAATCGTTGTCACCCACGACATGGGCCGCCCCGTCAAGGTGGAGGGTAACCCGGCGCATCCGGGCAGCCTGGGCGCAACCAGCATCCACGGCCAGGCGGTGCTGCTGGATTTCTACGACCCGGACCGGTCGTCGGGCGTGCTGCAGAACGGCGACGTCAGCACGTGGCAGGCGCTGCTGGGCGCCATGCTGCCAGTGCGAGCGCAACTTGCCGCCGGGGGTGGTGCTGGCCTGCGCATCCTGACGGGCCGCATCACATCCCCGACCCTGACGGCCTCGATCGAGGCAGTGCTGGCGCGGTACTCTGGCGCACGGTGGCATCAATGGGAGCCAGTGTCCCGCGATGCTGCCCGGCGCGGGACAGAGTTGGCGTATGGCCGCCGGCTGGACCTGTTGCCGCATGTCGCGAGTGCCGATGTATTGCTGGCATTGGACAGCGACCTGATCAGTTCCGCGCCGGGTCACCTGCGCCACGCCCGCGACTTCGCGAGCCGTCGCAACCCGGCGCGAGGGGCGATGAGCCGTGTTTACGCGGCCGAACCGATCCCAAGCCTGATCGGCGGCGCGGCGGATCATCGCTTTGTCACCGGACCTCGGGAAATGCTGATCGCCGTGAATGCCTTGGCTGCGGCGGTGCTGGGAGGCGGCTCGGCCTCGGACGGGCCGGCATGGGTGACCGCGGTTGCGGCGGATCTGAAGGCTGCTGGCCGCCGCGGCCTTGTCCATGCGGGCCCGGACCTGCCGCCCGAGGGACAGGCCCTCGTGCATCACATCAATGAACGGCTGGGTGGCCGCGGCACGACCTTCGACCTGATCGAGCCGCTTGACCGCGGATCGGCGGATGAAGCGGCAGGCCTGTCTGAGCTGATCGCGGACATGCAGGGCGGTCAGGTGACGGCCTTGCTGATCCTCGATAGCAACCCGGCCTACGCGGCACCGGGCTTCCGGGCGGCGCTGCCGCACGTACCGTTCAGCCTCGCGGCCGCACCCGCGCCGGACGAGACCGCCCACGCTACACAATGGTATGTGCCACAGGCGCATGTCTTCGAGGCTTGGGGTGATTTGCGGGCGCATGATGGCACGGTGGCGATCCAGCAGCCCCAAGCCTTGCCACTCTATGGCGGGGTCAGCGCCTTCGAGGTGCTGGCGCTGTTCGATGGTGACAGTGCTCCAGCGCATAGTTTGGACCGGGTGCGGACGGCCTGGCGCGACCGGTTGGATGACGATGCGTGGCAGGACGCGCTCGCGGCTGGCATCGTTCCCGGCACCACCAGCCAACCCGTCACCGACGCGCCCGTGAACGCTTTACCAGTGGCACTGACCCTCCCCTCGCCGCAACCTCTCACCTTGCTGATCCGTCCGGACCCCAACCTTTGGGACGGACGGTGGGCAAACAATCCCTGGCTGCAGGAGCTGCCGCGCCCGCTGGGCAAGCTGGTGTGGGACAATCCGCTTTTGATATCTCCAGCCGTCGCCGCGAGCGCCGGGCTCGAAAATGGCGACGTCGTGGATCTCGAACGGTCTGGCCGGTGCGTTCGCATGCCAGTGTGGGTGCTGCCCGGCCTCGCGGCGGATTGTGCCGTGGCGTGGCTGGGCGGGGGGCGCACACGGGCAGGCGCCGTTGGCAACGACGTTGGCGTCGACGTGACGTCGCTCACCGGATCGGATGGCGTGCCGACCTTCAGCAAGACGGGCAAGAGAGTCCGCCTCGCCAGTACCGACCATCACAATGTTCTTGAGGTCGACCAGACCGTCATCGACTCCGTCGTCCGCCACGGCACCCTGGCTGCATTTACAGCCGACCCGCATTTCCTGCACAGCGAGGCACCGCCGCCTACCATCTACCATCGGGCGCCAGACAGTGCGGTGGCTTGGGGCATGAGCGTGGATCTGAACGCCTGCATCGGTTGCAACGCCTGCGTCGTTGCCTGCCAGGCAGAAAACAACGTCCCCGTCGTCGGTAAGGACCAGGTGCTGATCGGACGCGAGATGCACTGGCTGCGGATCGACCGCTATTACGAAGGGCCAGCCGAGAACCCGGACAGCTATTTGCAGCCGATGCTGTGCATGCATTGCGAGGAGGCCCCGTGCGAACCGGTTTGCCCGGTCGAAGCCTCGATCCATGACAGCGAGGGGTTGAACCTCCAGGTCTACAACCGCTGCATCGGCACGCGCTTCTGCTCCAACAACTGCCCCTACAAGGTGCGGCGGTTCAATTATGGCGCCTGGGCGGCGGAGGAACACCGGCCTGCCATCGCCCGAAACCCCGACGTCACCGTTCGCAGCCGCGGCGTGATGGAGAAATGCACCTTCTGCGTGCAGCGGATTGCCGAAGCCCGCATCGCGCATGACCGGGACGGCGTGGCGGAGGAGGTGGTAACCGCCTGCCAAGCCGCCTGCCCGACGCAGGCCTTCAGCTTCGGCAACATCAACGACCCGGCGAGCACGGTCGTGCAACGCAAGGCCAGTCCACTCGACTATACGCTGCTGGCGGACCAGAATACCCGGCCGCGCGTGACCTATGAGGCGCGGATCATCAACCGCAACCCGGCGTTGGGCAGTTGATGCGGCGCCCCCAGCCATGAGCGCGACCGTGATACCGGTGGTCGATCCGGACGAGACGATCACCACGATGACCAACCGGGTCAGCGCGGTGCCGCTGCGCGCGACGGGCTGGCGCTGGTGGTGGATGGCCCTGGTGCCGTCCGCCGGGTTGCTGGGGCTTGGGGTCATCGGCGTCGGCTGGGCTTTCCTGCGCGGCATCCGGGTGTGGGGCAATGACTGGCCGGTGATGTGGGGCTTCCCGATCCTGGCCTATGTGTGGTGGATCGCCATCGCGTCTGGCGGGACGTTCGTGTCCGCCTTCTTTTTTCTGGTGCGAGTGGAGTGGCGCACCTCCATCAACCGCATCGCAGAGACGATGACGCTGTTTGCCGCGATCTCGGCAGGAATCTACCCAATCCTGCACCTAGGGCGGCCGTATTTCTTCTATTGGTTGTTTCCCTATCCGAACACGATGACGCTGTGGCCACAGTGGAAATCACCGCTGCTCTGGGATTTCATGGCGCTGCTGACGTATGTCGTCGCGTCCATTTTGTTCTGGTATCTCGGCCTCATGCCGGATTTGGCGACGATGCGTGACCGGGCGCGCACGCGGTTGGGCCAGATCGGCTATGGCGTCTTCGCGATGGGCTTCCGCGGCACCGGGCCGCAATGGCGCCACCTGAAGGCGACCTACGGCACGCTGGCTGCGATCATGGCGCCGCTAGTCGTCTCGGTGCATTCCGTCGTCGGGTTGGATTTTGCTGGTGCTGCAACGCCGGGTTGGCATTCCACCGAATTCCCGCCCTTCTTCGTGTTTGGCGCGCTCTGGTCGGGGCTGTCCAGCGTGACGCTGATCCTGCTGGCCCTGCGTGGGAGGCTGGGGTTGGCGACCCTGGTGACCGAGCGTCATATCCACGTGTTGGCGAAGCTGATGCTCACCAGCAGCCTGTGCATGTCCTATGCCTACATCATGGACGCGTTCGAGCCGTTCTATAGCGGCGACGCCGCCGAGCGGCTCCAATTCATCAGCCGGCTGACGGGGGCCTATGCGCCGGTCTACTGGGGCATGATCTTCTGCAACTGCCTGTTTCCCCTGGTGCTGTGCTTCCGCCGGGTGCGGAGCAGCCATGCCGCGATTGCCACCGTGGCTGTCGCTGCCATCGTTGGCATGTGGTTGGAGCGGTTCAACATCGTACAAATGAGCCTGCGCCGCACGAACCTCCCCTCTGCCTGGGGCACCTACGTGCCGACGGTCTGGGACTGGGCAGTGTTCGGCGGCACGGTGGGGTTGTTCCTGACGGGATTTCTCCTGGCCGTCCGGCTTGTGCCGATGGTGTCGATGTACGAGATGCGCCAGCTGCTGGCCGAGAAAGGGCAGGCAACGTGATCCTGGCCATGTTCGCCGAGCAGGACGGATTGGTAAAGGCGCTTCAGCGGTTACGCGAGGCACGCATCGGTCCTTTGGAGACCTACACGCCGGCGCCGCTGGAGGGCGAATCGACGGCATCGCCGGTGCCGCTGATCATCTTGGCGGCCGCGGTGGTAGGGGCGGCTGCAAGCTTCGCCCTGCAAAGCTATTCGGCGGTTTGGGCCTATCCGTTCGATGGCGGCGGCCGGCCTGATTTCGCCTGGCCGTCGTTCATCCCAACGGTGTTCGAGAATGCTGTGCTCGTGGCCATTGCCGCTGGCTTCGTCGCGTTCATGGCGATCAACCGGTTGCCCCGCTTGTACGATCCCGTGGACGAGTCCGACGCGATCCGACGTGCAAGCCGCGACCGCTGGTTCTTGCAGGTGGCGACGGACGATCCGGCAATGCTGGACCGCGCGCATCTCTTGCTGGCGGGATTGCATCCCGTCAGCGTCGAGACCCTGCCGGGATGAGGCGCGTACTTCTCTGCGGCGTACTGGTGTTGGCCGGGTGCGACAACATGGTCCACCAGGATAAGAAGAGCGCCTATGCCGATGAGAGCGTTGGCCCTGGCAACGGGCCGGCGAATATGGTGGATTACCACAGCAAGGCGGTTGTACCACCACCTGTGACATTGGCGCTGCTCCAGCGTGGGCAGGACCGGTTCCGGATTTTCTGCACGCCGTGCCATTCCGAACTTGGCGACGGCCACGGGATGATCGTACAGCGCGGCTTTCCGGCGCCGCCCTCCTACCACATCGCGCGGTTACGGGAGGCGCCGGTCGAGCATTTCTACGACGTGATGACGAACGGCTATGGCGCGATGTACTCCTTCGCCTATCGCATCGAGCCAGTCGACCGCTGGGCCATCGCCGCCTATATCCGTGCCCTGCAACGCAGCCAGTCCGCTACCGTGGCCGATTTGACGCCGGACCAGCGGACGGCG
Source organism: Acetobacteraceae bacterium (assembly GCA_965199005.1). GTDB lineage: Bacteria > Pseudomonadota > Alphaproteobacteria > Acetobacterales > Acetobacteraceae > LMUY01. Next base: position 1,033,603 of record CBDAQK010000001.1, read on the forward strand.
CTGCAGTGAGCCGGGCCGACCGGTACGCGGTGGGATGTGGTGCAGCCGGCCTGGTGGTGGCCGCGATCGGCTGGGCCTTCGACGCCACCGGGTTCTACGGCGGGTGGCTGGCGGCACTGACCTTGCTGGGCGCCTGGCCGCTCGGCAGCATGGCAGTGCTGATGACCCACGCCCTGACCGGCGGGCGCTGGGGGGATGCGTTGCGGCCATCGCTGCGGCTCGGCGTAGGCACGCTGCCATTGCTGCTGCCGGCCGTGTTGCCGCTAGCTGCCGGGTTGGCGCCGCTCTATCCCTGGGCCCGGCCAGACGCGGCGCAGCATTTTGGCAATCTTTTCTACCTGAACGTGCCGTTCTTCGCCGGGCGCGGGGTAGCCTATCTGGTGACTTGGTTTACGCTGGGATGGCTGGTGCTGCGCGTGCGGAATTTGGCGCGGATTGCCCCGGTGGGGCTGTTCCTACTGGCGGTCACGACCAGTTTCGCGGCCATCGACACCACCATGTCGCTGGACCCGCATTTCACCTCCTCCATTTATGGGATGATCAACGCGGCTGGCATGGGGCTGCTTGCGCTGTCCGTGGCCGTGCTGCTGACGGTGAGCGGCGAGGCGGTGCAGGCAGATTTCGGCAAGCTGCTGTTGGCGCTGGTCGTGCTGTGGGCCTATCTCGACTTCATGCAGTTGCTGATCGTCTGGCAGTCCAACCTGGCGGCGGACGCGCCTTGGTACCTCAACCGGTCGCGCGGCCTCTGGGGCGCTTTGCGCGTCGTGATCGCCATTGGCCACGTGTTTCTTCCGTTCGTCCTGCTGCTGTCACCGCAGATGCAGCGCCGCCGCCCCGTCCTGGTGGGAGTGGCCGTCCTCCTGATCGTCATGGAGGTGCTGCGAAGCTGGTGGACCGTGTTGCCCTCGCTGGGCCGAGGGCCTGGATGGATCGACATCGCCTGCGTCATAGGGGTGGGTGGGGCGGCGGTGGCATTTGCCCGCTGGGTCGGCCGCCGCAGCCTCACGGTGGCGTATGGTTGAGCGGGCCGCCGACCGTGCCTTGTCCGCAGCCCGGGTTGAGGAGCGGGACGTTGGTCTGCGCTTCATTCTGGTGCTGTTCGGCGTCATCGCAACGTCGCTGCTGCTTCTGGTCGGGCTCGCCTATTACATCTTCCCCGGCGAGGTTCCTGATACGCGCTTTGCTGGTCCCTTCCCGATTTTCCCGGAGCCGCAACTGCAGCCCAGCCCCGCCGTCGACATGCAGCGTTTCTATGCTTCGGAGATGCAGAAGCTGAACAGCGCCGGGTGGCAGGACCGCTCGGCCGGCACAGTGCACATTCCGATCGCCCAGGCCATGGGGATCGTGGCCAAGGAGGGCATTGCCGGCTGGCCGGCGGGTAGCAAGACGGCAAGCCAAGGCGACCGGCGATGATGCGGCGCGCGGCCCTGTTGGCGGCGGCGATACTGGTTTCCGGTGCCGGCCAGCCTGACGCGACCGACTATGCGTGGCAGATGCATCGCGGCGCGACCATACCCCGGTCAGCGATCCTCCACGACGAAACGGGCCAGACGCTGCCGCTCGCCGCCGCCTTCACGGGCAAGCCGGTGATCCTGGACCTCGGGTATTTCCATTGCCCTTCGTTGTGCGGCGTCGTACGGGCGGATTTGTTGGCGGCCTTGAGGACGAGTGGGTTGGTGGGGGGAGCGGACTACCAACTCGTCTCCCTATCGATCGACCCGGCGGAAACGCCAGAGGATGCCGCCGCGGCGAAGGCGGCGGATTTGGAGCAGGCGCCGTTTGCGACCGGGGCCGGCTGGCATTACGTGACCGGAGCGGCGGCCGACGTTGCCGCCATTGGCGAGGCGGTTGGTTTTCGCTCCCGCTATGATGCGGTGTTCAAGCAATACCTCCATCCTACTGGGATTGTGGTGCTCACCAAGGAGGGGGTAGTGAGCAGTTATTTGCAGGGCGTCGGCTATTCCGGCGGTGATTTGCGGGCTGCCGTGCTGCGCGCGGGGACTGGCGGCATCGCCCAGGCATCGCTCCCGATCCTATTGCTCTGTTTTCATTTCGATACGACGACCGGCCGTTACACGCTGGCAATCGAAAAAGTGCTGCGCCTGGCGGGGGCTCTGACCGTACTAACCATCGGTGGGCTGCTTCTCGTATTGCATCGCAAGAAGCCCGCTGCCGCATCATGACCCTCCTCACCCGTGCATCCGCCATCGCGGGGGAAGTCGACTGGCTGATCGGCAGCCTGGTGATCGTGTCTTTGCTGGTGTTGGGGCTGGTACTCGGGCTGATGTTCGTCTACGTCGTACGCTATCGCCACGATAGCGGGCTTGACCGTGGTGAGGTGGGGCAGAAGACGTGGCGTATCGAAGCCGCCTGGACCGCGGCCACGCTATTGGCGTTCTTCGGCCTGTTCACCTGGGGCGCCGATTTGTTCGTCCGCATCTACCAGCCCAGGGCCAATCCGCTGACCATCAGTGTCATCGGCAAGCAATGGATGTGGAAGGTCGAATATCCTGGCGGCCAGCGCGAGATCGACGCGCTGCACATCCCGGCCGACCGTGACGTGCAGTTGCTGTTGACAAGCGAGGACGTGATCCACGATTTCGGCCTGCCCGAGTTCCGCCTGAAGCGGGATGTGCTGCCCGGCCGTTACGAAGCCTTGTGGCTGCGGGCGGACAAGCCTGGCACCTATCATCTGTTCTGTGACCAATTCTGCGGGACCGACCATGCCTCGATGGTAGGAGGCGTGACTGTTATGTCCGGCCCGGATTACCAGCGCTGGCTGGAGCAGAGCCCCACCAGTAACGGGCTGGTGGCGGAGGGCCAGGCACTGTTCATCCACAATGGCTGCAGCGGCTGCCACCAGGCGGGATTGTCGGGTGGTGGCGGGACGGTGCGGGCGCCATCCCTGAACGGTCTTTATTTGAGCCCGGTGCCCCTGGCCAATGGCGCCACCGTCGTCGCGGACGATCGCTACATTCACGACTCCATCCTCTACCCGGCCGAACAGGTCGTCGCCAGCTACGCCCCGCTCATGCCATCCTTCAAGGGCGTGATTGGCGAGGAGGATTTGGTGAAGATCATCGCCTACATCAAATCACTGGCGGCGCAGGACCGGTCATGAGCTCAACAGCAGCCGATTTCGTTGCACTCGAGCCAACCGGCGAGAGCTACCTGACGGACGAGGCGTCGATTTGGTCGTGGCTGCTGACCACGGACCATAAACGCATTGCGCTGCTGTATTTTGCCTCCATCACCGCGTTCTTCTTCCTGGGAGGTGCCGCAGCCGCCGTGATGCGGCTGAACCTGATGTCGCCCGACGGGCTCATCGTCGGGCATGAGATGTATAACCGGCTGTTCACCATGCACGGCGTGGTGATGGTGTGGTTCTTCCTGGTGCCGGCCATCCCGGTGACCCTCGGCAATTTCCTCACGCCGCTCATGCTGGGAGCGCGGGACCTCGCTTTTCCCCGGATCAACCTCACCAGTTGGTATCTGTTCATGGCCGGGGGCCTGCTGGCTTTGGCCGGCCTGGCGATCGGCGGGGTGGATACGGCGTGGACGTTCTACACCCCGCTCTCCACCGAATACGCCAAGGGCTACGTGACTCTGGTGTGCGTGGGAATCATCCTGTCCGGATATTCCTCAATCGCAACCGGGTTGAATTTCATTATCACCATCCACCGGCTGAGAGCGCCGGGCATGACCTGGTATCGCCTGCCACTATTCCTTTGGTCACTCTACGCCACGTCGGTGATTTACGTGCTCGCGACCCCTGTGCTGACCATGGCGATGCTGCTGATCATGCTGGAGAGAATCTTCAAGGTCGGCGTGTTCGACCCGGCGCTCGGTGGCGATCCGGTGCTGTTCCAACATTTGTTCTGGTTCTACTCCCACCCTGCCGTCTACATCATGATCCTGCCGGGGTTTGGCGTGGTGAGCGAGGTGATCACCGTCTTCTCGCGCAAGAGCGTGTTCGGCTATAAATTCATCGCGTGGTCGTCGGTGTCGATCGCGATCATCTCGTTCTTCGTTTGGGGCCACCACATGTTCGTGGCGGGGACGTCGCTGTATTCGAGCGTCGTGTTCTCGCTCTTGTCGTTCATGGTGTCCGTGCCATCCGCCATCAAGGTGTTCAACTGGCTGGGCACGCTGCACAAGGGGTTCATCCGCTTCAACGCGCCGATGATCTACATACTGGGGTTCATCGGGCTATTCACGATGGGCGGGCTCACCGGCTTGTTCGTTGCCTCTCTGGGCGCGGACGTGCATTTGCACGACACATATTTCGTTGTGGCGCATTTCCACTACATCATGGTCGGGGCAATGGTGTCGGCCTTTTTTGGTGGACTGCATTACTGGTGGCCGAAGATCACGGGCCGGATGTATCCAGAGATTTGGGGACAGGTCGCCGCCGTCATGATCTTCTTCGGCTTCAACCTGACATTTTTCCCGCAATTCATCCTGGGCTACGAAGGGATGCCGCGGCGCTACGCGACCTATGCCCCCGAGTTCCAGGTCCTGAATGTGCTATCCTCCGCCGGCGCCGTCTTTCTTGCCGTCGCCTACCTCATGCCGCTGGTCTACCTGACCTGGTCGCTGTTCGCGGGGGCAAAGGCGCCACGCAACCCATGGGACGCCACCGGGCTGGAGTGGCAGACGCAATCTCCCCCGCGCACCGAGAATTTTGCGGTGACGCCAGTGGTGACGGGACCGCCCTACAACTACCCCAAGCCGGAGGAGCGTCAGCATATCTGAGCGGCGAACCCTAGGGACGCGGTTTGCCATGCTGCTGGCCGGAGTAGCCGCCACGGCTTTGGCGCTGCGCTGGCCGCACAAGCGGCCGCAGATGGCTGGCGTTCCGCCAAAGCAGCCATCACACCCCGTCCTCCGGTCCCATCCGCAGCGGAGCACGGTGCCGGGGGAACCCGGCAGCGGCGGCTTCTACGGCACTTGGGCGCTGGGATCGGCCGACGCCGCGGTGGCCGATCACATCGAATTCCAGTATGCCGGAATGGAGCACCAGTCTGCGACTGCGTTGGACGGCATGTGGCTGTTCCTCGCGACCGAGTTGCTGTTCTTCGGGGGCCTCTTCCTCGTCTACTTGATCTATCGCATGCAGTTTCCGCACGCCTTCGCCGTTGCCTCGAACCAGACCGAATTGGTCATTGGCATCGTCAATACGGTGCTGCTCGTCACGAGTAGCGCGGTGTTTTCCTGGGGTCTTGGCTTTGCGCGCCAGGGGGACAACCGCCGGCTATTTTGGGCTTGCATCGTGGTTTTGGCGCTTGGCGTGTTGTTCCTGCTGCTGAAGGGATGGGAGTGGAAGGGGGATTTCGAGAAGGGCCTGTTTCCGGGTCCGCATTTTCCGATCACGGGAGCGGATAACGGGGGCGCCCAACTGTTCTGGATGTTCTACTTCGTCGCGACAGGGCTGCACGGCGTGCACATGATCGTCGGTGTGGGGCTCGTGGGATGGATTGCCCGGGCGGCGAGAAAGAACTGCTATTCGCCAGGCTACTTCACCCCTGCCGAAGTGGTCGGGCTGTATTGGAGCTTCGTGGATATGGTCTGGCTCTGCCTCTTCCCGATCATCTATCTCGTCGATCGGAGCGTGGCATGAGCACCTTGCAGGCGATCCTCGTTTGGGTGGCTCTGCTGGTCCTCCTGGTGGCAGAATGCATGTTGGCGCGGTTCGGCAGCTTGCGCGGTCTCGTGCCATTTGTCGGGGTTGGGATGGCAATTGTGGTTGCATTCACCTTCATGCATCTGGCTGGAGGCCGCGGCCTGATCCCGATCGCCGCAGTGGTGGGTGCATTTTGGCTCTGCGTCATGCTCGGCCTCGGCAGCCTCGATCCGGCGACCCGGCACGACGTCTTCACCAGTATAGGGATCGCTCCCTCCCGCTAGCCGACCTATCGCCGGGAAACTCTTGCCGGTCCGGCAGGTTGTGCACGGTATGCCGGTTTGCCAGTTCCCCACTTATGCGTCCCTGTTGCGGGAAGTAGAATCCCTGCTGAGCGGCATGCAGGATCGGGCATCGGCGCTGGATCTGGCAGCGGAATTTCCGGCTGCGGATATGAGCCAGTTGCGGATAGCTGGGGTCCTGCGTGCCTGCATTCCCGCTCCCTTGGGCGGGTTGGGGCTTGGCACCGAGCCCGCTGGCGCGGCTGGCCTCTTGGCAGTTCTGCGCCTGCTGGGACAAGCCAACCTTTCGCTGGGCCGCTTGTTTGAGGCGCATGTGAACGCTATGCGCCTCATCTTCCGGTATGGCGACCACACCGTTCAGGCACGGGCGGTGCAGGATGTGACAGAGGGCCACCTCTTCGGGCTCTGGGTTACCGATCCGCCTGGTAGCGGCCTGCGGGCTGGGCCGGATGGCCGGCTCGATGGCAGGAAGCAATTCTGTTCTGGTTGCGGTCACGTGACCCGGGCGGTTGTCACGGCCAACGACGTCCACGGCGATATCCGCCTCGTCTACGCCATCAACGAGACCGGGTTCACCGCTAGCCCACTCCGGGGAGGCCTGTCAGGCATGCGGGCTGCCACGACCGGGCAGGTCGGCTATCGCCAAAGCCCGGGCATCGTCTTTGGACAACCTGGCGACTATTTGCGCGAGCCCGATTTTTCATGCGGCGCCTGGCGCACCTCTGCCGTCACGCTTGGCGGCATTGAAGCGCTATCGGAACAACTGCGCTCACAATTGGTGGCGCGCGGGCGGGCAGATGCACCGGCTCAACAAGCGCGCGTTGGACAAGCCATGATCGCCACCGAGACGGCTCGGCTGTGGATGGTAGAGGCAAGTGCCCAGGCGGAAGCCGAAGAGCCCGAGACGGGTGCTGCCATCGCGTATGTTGGAATGGCGCGGCTCGCCGTGGAGCGCGCGGCATTGGACGTCATCGAACTCACCCATCGGTCATTGGGGGTCGAGGCATTCAGGGTGTCAAATCCAGTGGAACGGCTTTGCCGTGATCTCGCCACCTATTTGCGCCAGCCCGCCGGCGATGCGGTCCTGACGGATGCGGCGGCCCGGGTGCTGGTGGCTTGACCACCACTGAGGCTTTGTTCGCCGGGGATTGGCCGTTTGTCAACCTCGATACCATTACCGGCGGGGCGGCCCTGATCCTGGCACCGCATCCGGATGACGAGAGCCTGGGGTGCGGTGGGTTGATCGCGGAGAGCTGCGCCCGCGATCAGCCGCCCGTTCTGGCCGTGCTGACAGACGGCGCCGGGTCGCATCCCAACTCCCGCACCCACCCGCCCGAGCGGCTTTGCGCGCTTCGTGAGGTGGAAACGATCGAGGCGGCAGCATGCCTTGGCTTGCACAAGAGCCGGATCACTTTCTTGCGCCTTCCGGATACGGCCGCGCCGGTTGGTGGGCCTGACTTCACGGCGGCCGTCGCCAGGTTGGTGGCGCTCATTCGTCAGCACCGCTGCCGCAGTCTGCTGGCGAGTTGGCGGCATGACCCACATTGCGACCACGAGGCCGCTGCGCTGATTGCCACGGCTAGCGCCCGGGAAGCCGCGGTGACGCATTGGGCATATCCTGTTTGGGGCCGCACGCTACCGCCCGACACAGAGGTGACACGGTGTGAGGGGGTGAGGCTGGACATTACCCGCTCGCGAGCCGCCAAGCGGCAGGCGATCCGCGCCCATCGGTCGCAATGGGCCGGTATCATCGCCGATGATCCGGACGGATTTCAGATGCCGCCGGACTTCATGACCCTGTTCGACATGCCATCCGAACTGTTTCTGACAACATGAGCCGCCGCACGGGCTCGATCCCCGCAGATTACTTCGACGGGCTGTATGCGACGGATCCCGACCCGTGGCGGTTCGCCACCAGCCCTTACGAGGCGGAGAAATATGCCGCCACGCTAGCCGCACTCCCTGCGCGCCGGTTTGCCGCCGGATTGGAGGTTGGTTGCTCCATCGGCATCCTGACAGCACGATTGGCCCTGCGATGCGACACGCTCCTAGCAGTGGACGGCGCGGAGGCGGCACTGGAGCAGGCCAGGGCCCGCTGCCCGGGAGTGACCTTCAACCGCCGCATGGTGCCCGCCGAGTGGCCGCCGGGCACGTTCGACCTGATCGTGTTTTCAGAAGTGCTGTATTATCTGGATGCAGCCGACATCCGGATGACCGCCGATCACGCGATGCAGGCGTTGCGACCCGGCGGCTGCATCCTGCTGGTGCATTACCTCGGGCTGACGGACTATCCCGCCACCGGGGATGAGGCTGCTGACGGATTCATCACTGCCACCGGGCTCAGCCCCGCGCTTCACCTTCGGCAGCCCGGCTATCGAATCGACCGTCTTGACCGCTGAATACCTTGGATCGATCTGGGGAACGACAGCGCCTTCCCTGCGCTCTTCTCACTGAAGGTGAGGAAGAGCTATGGCTGAATTTAGGGCGGCGGAGCTTCGCGCACTCCCGCAGGGGCTAACGGGGCTCGAGCACGGCGAAACCAAGCTGTTGCTGGTCCGGGAGGGGGATGAGGTCAGGGCATTTCAGGGGACCTGTCCGCATGCCAAGGCGCCTCTGGCAAAGGGCGTGCTGTGTGACGGCCGGATCATCTGCCCCTGGCACGCCGGCAGCTTCGATAGCGGGACCGGAGCACTACTGGAGCCGGTGCCGTTGACGGGGCTCCATCGCCATCCCGTCCGAGTTGTCGATGGAGATGTCATGGTCGATACCGACCCCGTCGCCGACAATCCGCCTGCGCGACATACCGACCCGCGGGTCTTCGTGTTGGTGGGAACCGGGGCGGCCGCTGCAAGTGCCGCGACGACGCTGCGGGCCGAGGGCTTTAACGGCCGGATCATCCTGGTCGGTCCGGACGTGGCCGAGCCGCTCGACCGCACGCAGCTCAGCAAGATGGCGCTGGCGCAGGAGGACTTCGACCGGGGTACGCTCCCGCTGCTGGATACCGACACGCAGGAGCGGCTGAAGCTCGAACGGATCATCGCCGGCGTCACCGCGGTCGATCCAGGCCGTCGGCGCCTCACCCTCTCTACGGGAGACGGGCTGGACTATGACGCTGCCCTGCTTGCGACGGGCACCCGGCCGCTTCCGCTCTCCGTCGCGGGCGGCGACCTGCCGCATGTGCGGACCCTGCGAAGCCTTGGTGGTGTGGATGCCATTCTGCGCCATGTCCAGCCCGGCGCGGCGGCCGTCGTCATCGGCACCAGCTTCATCGGCATGGAAGTCGCATCGGACCTTATCGAGCGCAAGATGCAGGTCACCGTGGTGGGGCAGGAGGAACTCCCCTTTGCCAAGCAATTTGGCCCACGCATCGGCGCGGCACTTCGCACCCTGCACGAGGATAAGGGCGTGCGCTTTCGGCTTGGCGCAGAAGTGGAGCGCATCACGGCTGACGCAGTCCTGCTGAAGGGAGGCGAGGCGTTGCCGGCGAGCCTGGTTGTCGCGGGAGTGGGCGTTGAACCAGTGCTGGGCTATGTGCCCGAGCTGGAAAAAGCCAAGGATGGCGGACTGGCGACTGATGATGGTCTGCGTGTGGCCGACGGCCTCTGGGCCGCGGGGGACATTGCCTCCCCTGCCGGATGGCCCCGCATCGAGCATTGGCGCCTAGCACAGCAGCATGGCCGGGTTGCCGCCAAGGCGATGTTGGGCAATGGCGCGCGTTACGAGGGCGTTCCGTTCTTTTGGACCGCCCAACACGGTAAGCGGCTACAATATGTCGGCCATGGCAACGGCGAAAACGAGATCGCCTATGATGGTGATGTCGAGGCGTTTGACTTCGTCGCGTGGTATCTGGATGCAGGCACCGTCACCGCCGCGTTAGTTTGCGGGCGGGACCAAACGGCCGCCCTGTTGTCCCATAGCCTTCGGCAAAAGCGGACGCTGGGGGAAGCCCGCGCCTTGGTTGGGCTCGGCCAATGACGGAGGACGAGGGTTTCATGGCCCGCGCGGTCGAAATCGCCCGGCAGGCTGCAAAGCGGCCGGGTGCGTCGCCGATCGCCTGTGTTATCGTCATGGATGGCGAGATTTTGGCCGAGGGCCACAACGAGGTCGGCATCCGCGCCGATCCCACCGCGCATGCTGAGATCGTCACCATCCGGCGAGCGGCGAAACAGCTTGGCAAGCCAGACCTTCGGCACGCAACGCTGTATTCAACGCTGCAGCCGTGTGGAATGTGCACCATGGCCTCGATCTGGGCGAAGATCGGCCGAATCGTCTACGGTGCCGAGCGGGAGCAGGTCCATTCGATGTATTTCGAGGATCGGCATTTCGACACGATGGATTTTATTCGGGACGCCTTTCGCGACGATCTGACATTAACGGGAAGCGTCCTCGGGGACGCGTGCGCCAAACTCTATTACCACCCCGGCGACGATGTGCCGCGCGACGAGCAGGGCAACGTGTGAGCCAGCTTCAACCCGTCTTCGCGGGTTCGTCGATTGCCTCGCCGAGCCTGCGGCTCAGGAAAGCTGTCACTGCAACCTCCTCTGCGGTGAGCCCAGTCTTCTCGTCATCCAGTACAGCATCGGCCCGCTGCTTCAATCCTTCCAGCAGGCTGCCATCTAGGTAGCCGTCGAAGATCGCCGGGTGGATGTAGCATTTGCGGCAGACGGATGGCGTGTTTCCCAACAGACCGGCAACCGCCTCCACGGCCTGCACGACATTTTTCTTGTTCTTGGCCTCGGTGTCATACCGCTCCAGCTCACGGAGTGCCATTGCGGCGAGGTTGGTTGCTGCCCAGGTGCGGAAGTCCTTAGCGGTAAGATCTTCGCCGCTAATCTCACGCAAATACGCGTTCACGTCATCCGACCCGATGGCGTGGCGGTTGCCTGCATCGTCGACGAACTGGAACAGATGTTGGCCTGGAAGGTCCCGGCACCGCTTGACGATCGCCGCGAGCCGGCGGTCTTGCAAATCTAGATGGTGCTCGATCCCGTGCTTGCCGCGGAAGTCGAATTTTATGCGGCTACCTTCAACCCTCGTGTGCCGATTGCGCAATGTGGTGAGGCCAAAGCTTTTATTGTCGCGGGCGTACTCCTCGTTGCCAACGCGGGCCAGGGTCTTCTCCAACAGCCGCACGACGGCTGCCAGAACACGACGCCGGGTCAACCCGCGGGACGAGAGGTCTTCGTCCACATGGGCCCGGATCAGCGGCAGCACGCGGCCAAAGACCAGCATGCGACCGTATTTTGCCTCGTCGCGCACGCTGCGCCAGCGCGGGTGATAGCGGTATTGCTTGCGGCCCCGCGCGTCCCGCCCGGTCGCCTGCAGGTGACCGTTCGGATCGCGGCAGATCCACACACTGCGATAGGCGGGCGGAATAGCGAGTTTGCGAATCCGGGTGATTTCTGCCTCGTCTGTGACAGGGCTGCCGTCGGGCAGGTAATAGGCGAACCCTTCGGCCTGCTCGACCCGGGTGATCCCTGGGCTTCGGTCCGAGACGTAATGCAGCTTGGCGGCTTTGGCTGCCTGTTTTGCTTCCACAACATCTGGCTTGTCGGACTGGTTCGTATTGGCCTCCCGAAGACGGTCGTGGTAAGGCAAACGACCCTCGTCCAACGCGGTTGCACCCTTTCCATGTTGTTGCAGGCGGTTTTAAATTCGGCCCTTATGACAGGGATGCGGGCTGGAGAGCATCGACCTTCTCGTGAGTTCGTCGGCAAGAGGGCAGATCGGGCGGGTTGCTTCCTGCTGCCGAGGCAAATTTGCTCGTGGCCGGTGGCAATCACGCCGCAGGGCCGCCATCCTCTAAGGGCGCGTTTTCCATGATCCGGCGATATCCGAGACGAGACAGATCTATGGATTGAAAGCCGCCGTCCAGGATCATTTCCTTTACTGCTCGTCCCACCGCCGGGGCGTGCTGCAAGCCGTGGCCCGAAAACCCGGCCGCGACGATGAAATTCGGCACCGCGGGAAAGCGGTCAATCACCGGGTTGCCGTCGAGCAAATTCATGTCGTAGTGGCCGACCCACCCACCCCTCATCTTAATCGCGTCGAAGGCACTGCTTTGTGCTGCCAGACGCGGCCACAAGACGTCATCGAATACTGCAGAGTCCAGATCCCAGTTGAAGGCGGCGGACTGGTTATCCGGCGTGTATCCCGTGATGTACCCCTTCTGCAGCCGGCGCATGGCATGCCCCGCCGCATGGCGCATGGCGGGAATGGGTTCCAGGGGGACCTGCATGTCGAAAAAGAACTGTTGCCGCTGGCGCGGTTCCACGGGCAGCGACATCCCGACCATGCTGCAGATGCTTGCGGCCCAGCAATTCGCGACATTGACGAGCGTATCGACCGCCAAGCTACCGCCGCTTTCCAACCGTGCGGTGGTGACGAGGCCGCCTGAGACGTCGAGGCCGACCACCCTGTCCTGAAGGTATCGAATGCCACGCCCTTCTGCCGCCCGGCGGAACCCCATGAGCGCCGCATTCGGATCGATCTGGCCATCATCTGGGGTCAGCGTTCCGGCATCCGCCTCGTCGAAATGAAATGAGGGATAAAGCTGCCGAAGGGCTGTCCGGTCGAGCCGGTGCACCCGTATGCCCAGAGAGTCCAGCATGTCGGCATCCTTCTGCAGTCTCGCCACCTGGGCCGGCCCCTGCACGAGGAAGAGATAGCCCATCCGGTAAAATTGCGGGTCATAGTGCACGGCGCCGCCGGTGACCTGGTTGGCGAAATCCGAAAAGACACGATCACCGTAAAGCGACATCTCCACATTCTCGCGCAGCGCATGCTGCAACCTCACTCCGCCGACTGCGCGGGGCGTTGCTGCGAATTCGTACGTCGGATCTGGCTCCACGACCACGACGTCCTGTGCCGCCCCGGCAAGCGCGAGATGGTAGGCGATACAGGAGCCCATGATGCCCCCGCCGACGATAACGATGCGCTTCACCGGGTAACCTCCAAGATCTCGTTTTGTCGTTCGAGGACGGTGGTGTCCTTCAGCAGATCGCACTTTACCGCGATGAGGCGTGCGGACCAGGTGGTGACCTATGCTTGCTTGAGCGGGCGTTTCGGGCGCGCGAAGATGACAATCAGGGCGAGAGCGATCAGCAGCATCGCCAAGCTGATCGGATGCGTGAGAAAAACCGTCGGGTCGCCCTTCGACAGGAGCAGGGACCGTCTGGTCTGTTCCTCCAGCGTGGGCCCGAGCACCAGACCCAATACCAACGGGCCGGCTGGGCAATCGAGCTTTTTGAACACAACACCAATCGCGCCGAAGCCTGCTGCGAGCAGCACGTCGACGAACTGGCTGTTCACGCTGAACACTCCGACGCAGCAGAACAGCAGGATCGCCGGATACAGCAGCCGATATGGAATCATCAGCAGCTTCACCCACACGCCGACCAGCGGAAGGTTGAGGATCAGCAGCATGAAATTGCCGATCCACATACTGGCGACGACACCCCAGAACAGATCGGGATGCTCCGTCATGACCTGGGGGCCCGGGGAAATGCCTTGGATGATCAGGGCGCCGAGCATCAGCGCCATTGCCGCGCCTGCGGGTATGCCGAGCGACAACATCGGGATGAAATGGGTGATGGCAGCAGCATTATTGGCCGCTTCCGGTCCGGCGACACCCTCTATCGCGCCCTTGCCAAAGCGCGACGGATCGCGCGCAAGCTGTTTTTCCATGGCATAGGACGCGAAGGAGGAAATCAACGGACCGGTGCCAGGCAGGATACCGAGTGCTCCGCCCAACACCGTGCCCCGCAGGATCGGTTTGATGGACGCTCGGAACTCGGCGCGGCTGGGGATCAAGCTCTCGATCTTCGAGGCCGCATTGGCATGCCCTTCAGGGGAGCCAACATGCAGGATGACCTCGGCAAACGCGAAGAGCCCGGCGGCGACGGCCACGAAGCTGACGCCGTCCGCCAGCATCGGCAGGCCAGAGGTAAAGCGCCAGATGCCACTATTCACGTCGGTGCCGATGGTGCCGATCAGCACGCCCAGCATCGCCATGGCGATCGTCGTGAAGGGCGATTTGGACGCAAGAACCGATGCGGTGACCAGCGCCATCACGATCATCGAGGCGTATTCCGGTGACCCGATAAGCAAAGCGACCTTCGCCAGTGGTGGCGACAAGGTGGCGATCACCAGAACGCCGATACCGCCGGCAAAGAAGGAGCCGATGGCGGAGACGAAGAGCGCCACACCTGCCTTGCCCTTGCGTGCCATCGGGTGACCATCGAGGCAAATCACCACCGAGGTCGGCTCCCCCGGCATGTTCAGCATGATGGCCGTGGTCGAACCCGCGTGATGCGCGCCGTAGTAGATGCCCGATAGCATGATGAGCGAGGCTATCGGCGAAATCTTGAAGGTGAAGGGCAGCAGGATGGAAATGGTGGTGACCGGCCCGACGCCGGGTAACACGCCCACCAACGTGCCGACGAAGGCGCCGATCAAGCAGTACAGGAAGTTCGCGGGCGTCAGCGCCACGCTGAATCCAAGCGACAAATTGTGGACGATGTCGATCATGCTCAGAACGGGTCGAACGGCAGATCAAGCGCGTAGACGAACAATGCGACGACCAGGATGACGAGGCCGCCCGTCAACGCGGCAAGTTCCAGCGGCCGGGTGAGGATTCGCTGATGGCAACTGAGGGCGATCAGCGCAACGCTTGCAGCGACCAAACCGGCACGGCCGACCAACAAAGCAAAGGCGACAATGCCAAGCAGAATGAAAAGGATCGTCCGGAACGGCCACGCTCCGATCCGCGCCGGGTCGGCAATTTTCAGGGAACGGATGATCGAACATATGCCGAGAAAAACCAGCGCCACTGAAACCGCCAGTGGAAAATACCCCGGGCCCATGTCGGTCGCGGTACCGAGCTGATAGTGCAGCGACGCCCAGCCCCAGCCGATGCCGATGGCCATGAACACAAAGCCAGCCGCGCACTCCTTCTCGCTCATCACCTTGAAGCGCATGGCGTTGCTTCCTGGCGGTCAGAAGTCGTAGAGGTGGGCAGGGCTGTCCACCAGGATGCGCCGCAGCGTTTCGGCGCCGGCGGCGTCCGCTAGCAGGTCGAGGAGCTTCCCGTCATCCAGGGGACGGTAGGCGATGGTGGGGGCGGTAGCCTCGCCGGATTGCTTGTGCTCGCCGGTATGAGGCCAGTCGCTACCCCAAACGACCCGGCTGGGATTGGCCTGGATCAGCGCCTTGGCAAACGGCGTGGAATCGGAAAATCCGGCGCTGGAGCCGGAAACCCGGTAGCTGCCGGAGACTTTCACCCAGCAGGGACCATGGCGCACCAGATCCAGCACGGTGGCAAACCCAGGCTGATCCAGTCCCAGCGCGGCGCGTGGCAGGCCCATATGGTCGATCACAATCGGCACGGGGGAAGCGCCCAGGGTGGCGCGCAAATTGTGCAGCACCTCCAGCTTTGCGAAAACCTGCAAATGCCAGCCGAGCTTCGCCACGCGTGCAATCGTGTGGTTGAGCTGCTCGGCAACGGCAGCAGGATCGGTCACGCCAAAGGTGGCGGCGTTGACACGCACGCCGCGCACGCCAAGGCGGTGCATCTCGGCCAGATCAGCGTCATCAGTGGCATCATCAATCACCGCAATGCCCCGGCAGAGTGGACCACGGATGCGCATGGCATCCAACATGCAGCTATTATCGGTGCCGTAGACGCTCGGCTGCACGAATACGTTGCGTTGCAGGCCGGTCGCGGCGGTCATCGCGAGGTACTCGTCGAGGCTCGCCGGCAGCGGTGTGTAGCTGCGGATTGCGGCTGGCGGATAGCGGTCCAGCGCTCCGAACACATGCATGTGGCAATCGATCGCACCGGCGGGCATTGCAGTGCGTGGGGCGGTGTGCTGGGTCATGACATGAGCTCCGCGGCGTGAGACAGCTGTTGGACCCGCTCTGCCTTGGCCAACCAGGCCTCGATCGCCGCGGCACTGCCAACCCGGGCGGCCATCAGCCGGAAGCGGTCCCGTACTTCCGCATCGGTGATCGGGTTATCCGGGCAGCCTTTTGGCTGCGTGACGGTGTGCTCGAGCACTCTGCCGTCGTGCAGCGTAACGGTGACACGCGCGGGAACCACCTCTTTCGTCATTGCTGCGTCGATCGCCGGGTCGAAGACGCAGTCGGTGCGCGAAGCGAGGTCCCGCACGTCAGGGTCGATCACCATGGTGCCGAAATCCTCGATGCCGAGGATCAGCGGCGCCGGGCGGCTATGGGTCAGAAAGGTGGTCATCGCGACGGCAAAAGGCGCACTCATCTGGGCCTGCTGCTGGTCCACCGGAGCGTTCCAGGTCAGCTTGCCGATCAGGATGCGGGGCACGCCGATCTCGATATGCGCGATGCCGGCGGGGCCGACGCCTTGGCGGCAAATATGCTCGATGGCCTCGATGGCCGCCTGCAGCCGGACCGTGCCGGCATGCACTTTGAGTGAGATCGCCTCCGTCCAGAAGCGCTCGCCCAGCCCGTCCGTCAGCATCTGCGGATCGAACGTGTCGGAGGCCGCGCGGCAGAACCCCTGGGTGCCTTCGATGGCGTCTGGCGGGCCTGTCATGCCGGCGCGGGCCAGGAGGGCGATCTCCACACCCGCGGCGGCGGCCTTGCCGGCGTGGAGCCGCTTGACGTCCGAGCCGGAGATGAAGAATTGGGATAGACCACTGGCGTAGCTCGCAGCCAGGCCAAGCGCGCTCTGCAGCCCATCGGCGTTCATCCCCAGCAGCAAACCCGCGGTGACGGCGGCGCCAAACACGCCGCAGGTCGGCGTGCCCTGGAAGCCGCGCAGCGAGTGATCGGGCTGCAGGCTCATACCGATACGGATGGCAACCTCATAGCCAGCGGCAGCCGCCTCCAGCAGGCGCGCTCCGCTCGCGCCAGCCAATTCAGCCGCGGCGAAGGCGGCGGGCCAGATCACGATGCCGGGGTGGATGATCGCCGCGATATGGCTGTCATCCCAGTCCAGGCTGCCGGCGATGACGCCGTTCTGATAGGCGGCGCGCACCGGGTCGGCCTTGGTCTCGCTGAACAAGATCGCGCAGCGTCGTGGGCCGCTGAGCCCATCCAGCACCCGGCAGGCCTTGCCGACCCAGTCCTGGCTGCCGCCGATGGCACCAGCACGGAAATAATCGATCAGCAGCGTGGGGAGCAGCGTCCGCATCCGGGGCGGCAGCGTGTCCAGGGTCAGGGCCGCCGCAAATTCGGCGAAAGCGCGTGTGGCCATCGTGCTCATGGCGTGGGTGTTCCAAAGCGCAACGCCATGACCGCTTCGCACCACCCCTCTCTGTGTGGATGTTCGACGGTATCGATCCACGCATCCAATCGATCGCTTTGGATCCGGCCTTCGGTGACCGCCCGGAACCGGGTGCGCAAATCGCCGATCGTCATTGGCCGCTCTGGGGCACCCAGCGGGCATGGCACGGTCTGTTCGCGCTGTGTGCCGTCGTGCAAGTACAACGTGACGCGGGCGGAGACACTCTCGGTGGTGGAACTCGCCTCGATCTCAGGATCGACGACGCAGGTGATGCGGCTGGCGAGGTCACGCAACTCTGGCCGCGCCAGCGCCGCGTCGCAGTCCGCCACGCTGATGACCAGGGGCGGCGGCCGTTCGGCGGTGAACGCCAATGCCATGGCGACGGCGAAGGGCGAGCTCATCTGCGCCTGCTGCAGGTCGGCCGGCGTATTGTTGGTCAGGCGTCCCATGATGACCTTCGGCACACCGATCACCACCCTGGCAATATCCCCAAGGGCGACGCCCTGGCTCACCAGAAGCTCGGCAGCTTCGGCTGCGGCCAACACCCGGGCGCTGACGGCGTGCGGCTTCATCTGCAGGCGCAGGATATGGAAGTCGCGGCCCAGCCCGGCGCTCATGGCATCCGCATCGAACGCGTCGGCCAATGCATGAGCAAACCCCTGCCGGCCTTCCAAGACGTCTGGCGGGCCGCTGAGTCCGGACTGGGCAAACAGAGCCGCCTCCACCCCGGCAGCGGAGGCCTTGCCGGCGTGCAGGCGCTTCACCTCAGAACCGGACAGGAAGAACTGCGTCACACCGCCGGCGTAGCTGCCCGCGATCCCGAGCGCATTGCGGATTCCAGTGGCGTCAAGGCCCAACAGCCGGCCGGCGGCGGCGGCGGCACCGAATACGCCGCAGGTCGCGGTGGACTGGAAGCCGCGGCGGAAATGGGTCGGTTGCACGGAAAGGCCGATGCGGATCATCACCTCATACCCGGCCGCGACAGCGGTGATGATCTCCGTGCCGGAGGCACCGGTCATCTGCGCCACTGCCAGGGCTGCCGGCCAGACTGTCACCCCCGGATGCAGCATGGCACCGACATGGGTGTCGTCCCATTCCAGGCTGCCTGCGATCACCCCATTCACATAGGCCGCACGCACGACATCGATGCGGTCATCGGAATACAGCACGGAGGCGCGGCCGGGGCCGGTGGCATCGGCAAGCCCGGCGCGCAGCTTGGCAAGCCACTCCGTTCCGGTTCCCAGTGAGGCCACACGGAAATAGTCAATCAGCAGGGTCTGCAGGCATCGGCGCACGGGCTCCGGCAATGCCTCGAACTGCAGATCCGCGGTGAACTCCGCCACCATCTGCGTCGCTTGAACGGGGTTGGTCATTCTTTGATGTTCAGCGTCTTGAACAGGGAGGTATATTTCGCGTCCTCCGTCTTGATGAACGCGCGAAACTCGTTCGGCGTGCTGCCCATGGGATCGAGGCCCTCGCGCGCCAGCGTCTTGGCCGTGTCGGGGTCCTTCAGCACCTGAACGATCGCGTCGTGGAGTTTGGTGATGATGGCGGGTGGCGTGCCCGCCGGGGCAAAAGCCCCCACCCATGAGCTCATGTCGTAGCCAGGCACACCCGCCTCGGCCATTGTCGGCACGTTCGGCAGTGACGGCGAGCGCGTGGCGCTCCCCACCGCGATCGCCTTCACCGACCCGGCCTGCACGAAGGGTGCCAGCGCCGGCACGAAGCCGAACATCAGGGGGATCTCCCCGGACATCACCGGCGGAATGGCGGCACTGGTGCCCTTGTATGGCGTGTGCACGATGTCGACACCCGCCATCTGCTTGAACACCTCGCCTGCCAGGTGGTTGGGCCCACCGATGCCGGAGGAGCCATAGTACAAAGTGCCCGGCTTTTCCTTTGCCAATTTGATGAGGTCAGCCAGGTTGGACACCGGCAGTTTCGGGTTCGCCACCAACATGGAAGCGGTTTTGGTCAGCAGCGAGACCGGTGCCAAATCCTTTTGCGGATCGTATGACATCGATTGCGCGATATGGGGGCCGATAACGATTGCCCCTTCCGGCGTGATCAGGATGGTGAGCCCGTCCGGCGGCGAGCGCACGACGAAATCGGCGCCGATCCGGCCATTGGCACCCGGATGGTTCTCCACCACCACAGCCCGGCCAAGGATGGCGCCAAGCTTCGGCGAGAGGATGCGGGCCACCTGATCGGCGCCACCTCCCGGAGGGAACCCAACGATGAATTTGATCGTCCTGCTGGGGTAGCTGGCGGCGGATTGTGCATGGGCCGGCATAGCCAAGGCCCCCAGGGCGAGGAAACAGACTGCGACGAGCCTCATCATGACGTGCTTCCTTCGCGACGGCTGCATGCTTCAAGCTCGGCCAGACCGGCGCTGGACATAAGCGATCTTCCCGGCCTGGCGCCGACGCCCATCAGGACGCCTGCAACCGCTCCACGACAGCCATGGCGAACGCTGCCGTGCCGAGTGTACCGCCGAGATCGCGGGTGCGGGTGGCCGGATCCGAGATGCTCGCATGGAGGGCCGCTTCGATCCGGCCTGCCGCCTGCACCAGCGCCGGCCGCGCGTGACGCTCGCCCAGCCACGCCAACAGCATTGCGGTGGAACTGATCAACGCCGCTGGATTCGCCAGATCGCGACCCGCCAGCGTTGGTGCCGAACCGTGCTGTGCCTGCGCGACCGCCCGCGCGGTGCCGGCATTCAGCGAAGCGCCAAGGCCTAAGCCGCCGGCAAGTTCGGATGCCTCGTCCGACAGGATGTCGCCGAACATGTTGGTCGCGACGATGACATCGAATTGGGCAGCATCCCGCACGAGAAGCGCAGCCATGGCATCGACCAATTGCTCCTCATAGGCCACGCCGGGATATCGGGCAGCGACCGCGCGACTACATTCGAGGAAGAGCCCGTCCGACACACGCATGACGTTGGCCTTGTGTACTGCGGTCACCTTGTTGCGACGTTGCTGGGCCAATTGGAATCCCTGTTCGGCGATGCGCATGCTGGCCTGGCGCGTGATCTTGCGGGTGGCGAGCGCCACATCTGGCGTGGGCATGTATTCGCCGGGGCCGAGAAACATCGAACGGTCGGCATAGAAGCCTTCCGTGTTCTCACGCACGATCACCAGGTCGAATGGCTTATTGCTCGCATGTGGCAGGCCTTCACGGGTGCGGGCCGGCCGGATATTGGCGAACAGGTCCAACCGGATGCGCAATTCGCCGGAGGGATTGAGGCCGCCTTGCGCGCGTGGCGGATAGTCATTGTGCGACACCGGCCCGAGGATGATGCCATCGGCGGCCTGGGCCTGCACCCAAGTGGCATCGGGGAAGGTGGTGCCACTGGCGTGGAGCGCAGCGAAGCCGATATCGGCACGATCGAAGGCCAGGTTTAACCCGAGCAGGCTGCTCGTGGCTGCGACGATACTCGTGGTGGCGGCGCAAATCTCCGGGCCGATCCCGTCCCCGTCGAGGACGAGCAGACGTAGCTGCGAGCCGGTCTGGGCCGTGTCTGTCATATGTCCGTTCCCGTCCCGCTTCTTCGGCCGCACGATTGCAGTTTAACGGCGAAAAAAGCAATAGCCGCCCTGTCACTTAGCGGCACACCGGCTAGAGCACGGCGCGAAGATTCGCCATGACGTTGGCGACGTGCGTCCGCATGGCCTCTGCCGCCTCTTCCCGGCGTTGCCGGGTTAGGAGGTCGAGAATGGCGAGGTGTTCGCTGACTTGCGGGTAGTAGCGTTGACGGTTGAGCATGGTGCGGTAGGCGAGCAGGCGGCGAATGGCGTTGAGGCGCCGTATCGCGTCCAATAGGAACGGGTTGCCCGAGGCCTCCGCCAAGGCTTCGTGAAACTGCACGCCGCGTTCGTAGAGTTCGTCGGCGGACAGCGTTTCAATGTCGCCATCCAGCATCGCCTGCTCCCGTTGCCGGCAGCGATCGGCCTTTTCAGGGGACAGGAAAAAGCCTGGCTCCAATAACCCGGCTGGCTCCAGTATCAGCCGCACGCGATAGGTATGCTCCAGGGCCTGCGGCGTCGTCAGCATCGGCAGGAAGGTCCAGCCGTAGCCCGGCCGCCGTTCTGCCCAACCCTCGCGCGCGATTCGGCCGAAGAGCTCCTGGAATGCGCTGCTCGTCAGGTTATAGGTCTGCCGGATTAAAGTCTGAGACACTTGGTCCGGCAACACGCCCCGCAACCGGTCCTCGGCAATCTGGAAATACGCCTGGCGGAGGTGCACAACCGGCTGGGCCTTTGCCGCCCCGGGGCTCGGGCGGTCGCCGACGAAATAGCCGCGATTGGCCTCATGCCGCACCACCCCCTGCTCCGCCAACGCACGCAGGGCAAGCGCCACCGGTGGACGCGAGACTGCGAATCGGTCTGCCAGAGCCTGCAGTGGCAGGTGGTGGCCGCTGAGCAGGCCCTCCGCCTGGATATGGCCGATGATGGAGGCGGCGAGATCATTGGTGAGACTGGCACGGCGCGGCTTCGGGCTGGCGGCGCTGTGCGCCTTCGTGGTCATATGTCGCGGAGCCTGGTTGTTCTGCAGCGGTTTTTAGCCGATCCGCCGCCTTGTCGCCACCGAGGGCAAAGCTCCCGGTGGTGAAGAGCGGTGGGACTATTCTCCGCCCCGCACCGCGGCCAGTACCTTGTCGACCCAAGCCGGAACGATAGCACTGGCGGCGCCATAGAGCTGCTCGTGGAACATGTAGGCATTGTCGGACGGCTCGAGGTTAATCTCACAGGTCAGCACGCCCCTACTTTGCACCTCGCTCACGAACCCGGCCGCCGGATACACCGAGCCGGACGTCCCGATCGCCGCGAACATGTCCGCCGAGGCGAGCGCATCTCCGATCTCCTGCATGTGCAGCGGCATTTCGCCAAACCACACGACGTTGGGGCGTAGCTGGCCTGCCGCGAGGCAATTCGGGCAGGATCCCGCGGCGCCGAGATCATCCTGCCAGACGATCACGGACTCGCATCGCAAGCAACGGGCCTGCAGAAGCTCGCCGTGCATGTGTATCAATCGACGCGAACCGGCCCGCTCGTGCAAATCGTCGATGTTCTGAGTGACGAGCGTGAGTTGATGACCGAGGGCGTTCAAGCCTGTTTCCAACCGGGCGAGCGCGCGGTGCGCTGAGTTCGGGTGTGCTTCGAGCAGGTTACGGCGCCGTGCATTATAGAACGCCTGCACCGTCGCCGGGTCACGGGCGAAGGCTTCGGGCGTGGCGAGCTTCATGGGATCGAAACGTTCCCAAATACCGCCCTTGTCACGGAACGTTCCCAATCCGCTCTCGGCGGATATGCCGGCCCCGGTGAGAACGAAGACCCTCATGCCAACTCCTTCACCTGCGCACCCATGAGGGACGCAGGGTCACGCTTTGAGACTCAGTGTCACCAGCACTTTGATCTCGGCGCCGTCCGGTAGTTCCGTTACGATGCGGATCCAGTTGCCGAACTCGCGCACTTTGCCGAATGTTACCTCGTCCGGACGGGACGGCATTGGAAATTGCGTGCCCTCGTCCGCCCAATGCATCCCGTCGGCCGAGATTTGCACGCGTGCCACGGCCGCGCCGCTCCTGCCGGATGCGGACAGCGCGCGGACGAAGATGATCAACTCCGACGCCCAGCCGACCTCGTACGGTTCGGTCGCTGCGGCGCCGCTCCAGGTCTCGTTTCGGGTGACGACAGCGTTATGGCTTTCCCGGATCATCAGAAATCCCCTGAAAGGCAAACGGAGTCGACGTAGAGGAAGGCGCGCTTGTCCGTGTCCGCTTCCGCGAAAAACGCCAAGTTCAGCATGCACCATAGGTTGCGCATGCCAGGTATCTCGATCGGCGCGTAAGCGGACACGTCGAACGCCCGGTCATTGCAGCGGAACCCGGTACAGCGGTAGGTCGCCAGATCGAAGTCGAAGCACACGTAATGCCAGTTCACCTTGGTCGGGATTTCGTTGTAGCAGAGCTTCTGGTGGCCGCCGGGTAGATCCTCCCAATCGTCGGGGTTCAAGTGGTAATGCGTGACGGTCTTTCCCTCGTTGCCGATCGGCAGAAACGTTTTGGTGCGGCGCTTGAACTGCCATTTCTGTACATGATCGCCGTCCACCGCGTTGAGGAAGCGCATATGCGGCATGATGCGGAACGCGTCCTGATCGGTGTCGCCGCTCTGGAGGTCATACAGGAAGCCAACCGACCGCACATCCGTCTCCGATAGCCGCATTTCGCCGGCTTCCGGTTTGAACGTGAAATAGAACTCCAGCCGGATCGGCCCACGCTTGCGGAACGTCAGCCGCTTGATGGCCACGTTTTGCGCGCCGGATCGGGGTTTGGTGGCGATCTTCAACGCGTAGCTGCCGTCCGCTGCGCCATGGCTGCCGAACTCCCACGCCGTGCAGGTCGACAGCATGGCGGCGCTGTGCTGCGCGTAGCCCGGCAGCATGGCATCTAGGTTGTGCTCGTAATTTCCCACCAGTTGCGTCCAACCGCAAAAGCCACGGTCGAAATCGTCGAAGGCGATGATGCGCGGCAAAGGATCGAAGCGACTCAGCCGTGGATCGGCGAGGCGGAGGGCGCGCAAAAGCGTCGCTTCGGATATTTCGGTCATCATGTTTCCCCGTTCAACCTTCGACCAGCTTGCCGCCCGTCCGAGGACCAGCCGGCGCCGTGCCAGCATGACGCAGGCCAGCACGGCAGCAGATGCATGTGCCATGCGGCAACCTAACCACTAAGCCGCTATGTTGCACAATGGGAAAATCGGACCTACCGTCCCCGGATGTCAGATGCTGTGGCCTCCCCGTTTGGTTCGGTAACGGCGGTGCGGCTTGTGGACCGTGTCACGGGGGAACTTAGCGCTGCCATTTTGGACGGACGGCTGCCGCAGGACGGCGCGCTGCCATCCGAAGCGCGCCTGGCCGCTGATTTCGGCGTCAGCAAACAAGTCATTCGTGAGTCGCTACGCCAGCTCGCGGTGTTGGGAGTCGTACAGAATGGCCAGGGCCGCGCCACACGGGTACGGCTGCTGGATGCCGAACCTCTCGGCCGCTTCTGGCGCTTCGCAGCTGCAGGCACGGCGGAGGGCCTGGCTGAAGCGGTCGAACTGCGGCGCATGCTGGAACCGCAGGCCGCAAACCTGGCCGCCCAGCGGCGAACCGAACCGGACTTGGCCGTTCTGCACACGATCACGGCCCGGATGCGCGAAGCACTGGGAGACGTGACGCTGTGGGTGGAGGCCGATTTGGATTTTCACGACCAGATTGGCCGCATGACCCACAACCGTCTGCTCTGGCTGCAGGTGCGCGGGCTTCGACCGGTGATAGAGGAGGTGCTAGCCCGCTTCAACAACCGGCCCGGCCAGACCGCCGCTGGGCGCCGGGCGACGCTGCTGCGCCACCTGCGCATCGCCGATGCGATCGTGGCAGCCGATCCGGAGGCGGCACAGGTCGGTATGCTGGATCATTTCAAGGCGGCGGAGGTCGCCATAGCGGAGTTGTTTCCGCGGCTCGTATAAACGGGAGGCATGCATCTGGCCTGGTCGCTTACTCTCGCCAGGGCACCGAAGCGGCCGCCAGCATCGCTTCGGCCACGGCCGTCGAATACCGAAAATGCTGTTGAACCGCAGCGCGCGCGGCCTCCGGGTCGTGCGCCCGCAAAGCCGCCACGATAGCTTGGTGCCGCGGCAGGGTTCCGCTGGCA
Source organism: Acetobacteraceae bacterium (assembly GCA_965199005.1). Lineage (GTDB taxonomy): Bacteria > Pseudomonadota > Alphaproteobacteria > Acetobacterales > Acetobacteraceae > LMUY01. Next base: position 1,058,490 of record CBDAQK010000001.1, read on the forward strand.
TCGCGCAGGTCGCGCCGGCGATACAGCGTCGCGATGTTCCATTTGATTGTGCCGGCCAACGCCTCCATCAGGAACCGCATCAACAAATTGTCGCCGCATTCGGCCAGCAGCAGGTGAAACGCGAGGTCGCTCTTCGTATAGCGGTCCTCGTCCTCCAGCGCGGCCGCCATCTCCGCCAGAATGCCGTCGAAACGCGCCAGCTCTGCTACGGTGATCCGCCGAGCCGCGGAAGCCGCGATATCCGGCTCCAGCACCGCCCGCAGCGCCAGCGCGTCGCGAAGCCCCTCCGCGCGCGAGGCAATGGCCAGTTCCAGAAACCCCGCCAGCGGTTCCGACGTGAGCGCGGCGACGATGCTCGGCTTGCCCTGCTGCGTCAGCACCAACCCGCGCGCCGTGAGCCGGCCCAGCGCCTCCCGGATCACCGTCTTGCTGACGTTGAACCGCCGTCCGAGTTCGGCCTCGGAGGGCAGCGCATCACCCTGCGCAAACACCCGGCCGATGATCAGCCGGGTGATTTCGGTGCTGATCTGTTCGGAAAGCTTCTTGCGGTCCAGCCCATCACCGTCCACCGTGCGATTGCATCCTATCACATAAGTGCTACGCTGATACGTAATAAGGCGAAACGCTGACGTTGTACAGGGAGAACTGCAATGGTTGTCACCCGGCGTGTTTTCGTCACGCTCGCCACCGCCCTTGCCGCGCCTCCCATCATCCGCGCCCGCGCCGCCACTCCCGTGGTGAATGTCCTCGCCCATCGCATCATGCGCATCGTCTGCGACGGGGCTGCAGGCAATGTCACCGCCGATTGGGCGAAGCGCACGGGCAGCCGGATCGAATGGCTCACCTTCGACCAGGGGCCGCTGCAGGAGCGCATGATGCGCGAGTTGGCCCTGCCCGAGACCACCATCGACATCGCCTTCGTCCTGAACGCTTGGATGACCCCGCAAGTAGCCCAGTATTTCGAACCGCTGGACGCGCTCAACCAGGCCGCGCCCATCGAGGATATCGGCGACATTTTTCCAAACCTCATCCAGCCGAGCCGCTTCAACAACAAATTCTACGCCGTCCCGTTTCGCCATTCCACCGACGGCATGGCCTATAACGAGGTGCTGCTGGCGGAACGTGGCATCACCGCCCCGCCCCGCACCATCGAGGACTTCGCCGAAGCGGTCCGAAAGCTCAGTTACAAACGATCCAACGGCACAACCGTCAGTGGCTTCGCCATCCCTGGCGGCTATTACGGCAATGTGGTCGACGTGGCCCGCGCCTGGAATGGCGACTTCATTACCCCAGACCGCCGCTATGTTGGCAACGAACCCGGCATGGTGAGCGCCATTACTCTGCTGGCCGCGTTCTACAAAGACGGCAATTTACCGCGAAATTTCCTCGCCCTGAACTCGGAAGACGTCAACCCGCTCATCCAGACGGGGCGCGTCGCCATGACCACCGCCGGCATCGACCGCAACCGCATCTACAACGATCCGGACAAGTCGGATTTTGCCGGACACGTCAAATGCACCTTCCTGCCGGTCGCCAAGTCGCTCCAGAGCACCATGCCGGTCGCTGCCGCAAAAACGGAGTTCTGGAGCCTCGCCATCCCCAAGAACTCTCGCAACAAGGAGCAAGCCTGGGAGTTGATCCGCGTCCTGATGGCAAAGCAGGGAACGCTTATCGCCGCGCTGAACGGCAATGGTCCGGTCCGCGCTTCCACCTATGACGACCCGAAATTCGCTGCTGTCACGCCCTACGCTGCCGACGCCAAAATCATCCTGAAATCTGCCCGAGTCCCGCTTCCCGCCTTCGACCAGGCCAACCGCGCCGCCGACATGATCCGGGAACAAGTCGAGGCAGCCCTGCTGGCACGCAAGACGCCCCAGCAGGCCATGGACGACCTCGGCACCATGGTCCAACCGCTGCTCACGGCCTAATCCCGCCGACGCCCCTCACGTGCGGTACGACGTCCCGCGTTCGCGCTCCAACTTACGCACCAGAGCCGGCCATTCCGTCGTGCCGCACTGCATATAGCCGCCGGTGCCGAGTGTCCGCCGGCCCTGCGACATCGTGTGCTTGATGACCGCCTCCGAAGGCCGGTGCAGCTTGACGTTTCCGGCGAGGCCGTCAATCTGGTAGCGGCATGCGGATTCGAGCCGGTGCATCCAAACAAAGGCCTCGCCCACCGTGCTTCCCGCGGTCAACGCGCCGTGGTTGCGCAGGATCATGACCCGCCCCTCGGGTCCCATGTCGGCCACGATGCGCTCACGTTCCCCGAGTGATTCGGCCGACCCTTCGTAATCGTGGTAGCGAATGAAATCATACATCACCAGCGCCTTCTGACTCAGCGGCAGCAGCCCCTCCGCCTGCATGGCGATGGCGTTGTTGGCCCGCGTATGCGTGTGCAACACGCAGGTCAGTTCCGGCATGGACATGTGGATCGCGCTATGGATGACGAACCCCGCCGGGTTCAGTTGTTCGGACATCCCGTCCACCACCATGCCATCCATGTCCACCTTGATCAGGCTGGAGGCGGTGATCTCGTCAAAGAATCTCCCAAGCGGATTGAGCAGGAAATGATGCTCTGGTCCCGGCACCCGGGCTGAAATGTGGGTTCCTGCCAGGTCGGACATACCGTAGAGGTCGACGAGTTGATAGCAGGCAGCGAGGTCGCAGCGAACACGCCACTCCTCATCGCTGACCCCCTGCGGCAGGCTGTCGTTTTTCAACGGCTGACTGGACATGAATGTTTCTCCTGTGTCCGGAAAGAGTGTTGCCGGGGTTGGTTCAGGCCACGCGATATTTCTCCAGCGTGTCGCGATTGATCTCGATGCCGAGTCCGGGCCCGGACGGGATCGGAATGCTGCCGTCGCGCAAATCATTCGGGTCGGCCGGGCGCGTGGTGGCCAGTTCGTCGCGCAAAGGGCTTGGGAAAATCATGCACTCGAAGATCAGGAAGTTTGGCGCTGCCGCCGCCAGCTGCAGGTTTGCTGCCGCCGCGATCGCGCCACCGGCGCCCAGATGCGGCGCGTAGGGGATGCTGAACCCATGCGCCATGGTGATCATCTTGCGCGTCTCCGTGATACCGCTGGAGCGCGTGCAATCCGGCTGGAATACGCCGATCGCACGTGTGGCCAGTAAATCACGCGCCCGCACCGCCAGCACTTCGCTTTCCCCGGCGGTGATGCGCATGGGGGAGGCAGCACTCAGCTTCGCATAGCCCGCGAAATCGTTGGGGTCGATCGGCTCCTCCAGCCAATAGAAGCCCAGGGCGTGCAACCCGCGCGCCACCGCTATCGCGTCGTCCAGGTCATAGGCCCCATTGGCATCGGCGCAGAGCTGGACCGTATCACCGACTTCCGCCCGAATCTGTGCCGCCCAGCTCAGCGCGCGCGACACCGGGTTACCCAGTTTCAGCTTCAACATGGGGAACCCCATGCGCACCGCCTCTCGCGTCTGCTCCAGCGCGGTCTCCTCCGCGCCCCAGCTGATCGAGGACGCATAGGCCTCCACCCGTTCGCGTCCCATGCTGCCCAACAGATGATGGATCGGCTGCCCCGTCGCCCGCCCCATGATGTCCCACAGCGCGATGTCGATCGCAGCCACCGCCTCTGGCACCATGTGCCCCACCTTGCTGTAAAAGCGGCCCATCAGCTCCTTCCAGATGCTCTCGACGTGAAACGGGTTGCGCCCGATGAGCACGGGCTTCAGCAGCTTCGTCACCATCAGCGCGTAGCTTTCCGGGCATAGCCGCACCAGCCCCTCGCCAAACCCGGCGATACCGTCATCGGTCACGATCTCAACCACCAGGATCGAGACCGAAGGGTAATCCCCCCAATGCGTCCGATGCTGTCCGGGTGCGATCGGCATGGTCAGGGCATGGGCGATCACATCGGTAATTTTCATGGTGTCATCCCTTCACTGCGCCGGATGTCAGTCCCGCCACCACGTAGCGCTGCGCCAGCAGCACCAGCAGCACGATCGGAACCAGTTGAATCGTGGCGGCCGCGAACAGCACGCCCCAGTCGACGCCGTCCACCGCGCCGAGCATTTCGCTCACCAGCATGGGCGCGGTCTTTGCGCGCGTACTCGTGAAGATGAAGGCGAACAGAAACTCGTTCCAGGCGAACACCACGACGAAGATCGCGACTGCCAGAAGCCCCTGCACGGCCAATGGAAAGACGATGCGCAGCAGCAGCTGACCGGGGCCGGCGCCATCGATCAATGCGGCCTCCTCCAACTCATGGGGGATTTGGTCGATGAACGTCTTCATGATGATCGTGCCCAGCGACACGAACAAAGCCGAATATAGAATGATCAGCAGGATCCGCGTATCGTTCAGACCCAGCCAGTTCACCACGGGAAATAGCGGTAGCACCAGCACGATGGGCGGTAGCAGCCGCATGCCCAGCATGAGCATGGCCGAAGCCGCCAAGATCCGGCTGCGCACCCGCGAATAGACATAGCCTGCCAGGAGGCTCGCCAGCACAGACAGAAGCGTGGCGCCCACCGTCACGACCAAACTGTTCAAAAGGCTCTGCGTGAAATCCGGCCAGCGGTCCCACAATGCTGCGTAGTTGCGCAGCGTCGGCATGACCAGGAACCGGGGCGGATCGGCGAAGATGTCGCGCGGCGACTTCACGGAGGCGGATACGACCAACAGGATCGGCAACATGGACCATGCCAGCACCACCAGCGCCGCCCCTGCCCGCAGCACCGCCGCGCCATGCATGCGCCTAGCCATTGGCCATCTGGGACTGGATGCGGCGTAAGTAGAACCACGCCAGCATCACCGAACCGACCACCAACAGCCACCCAGTGGCCGAACCGGCGCCGACATCGTCGTAGCTGAACGCCTCTTTGTAGAGATAGACGGCCAGCGTTTCCGTCAGCCGCGCCGGGCCGCCCGCAGTCAGCAGCCATACCTCGGAGAACATGCGCAGTGCGAACACCAGCCGGAATAAGATCGCCACCAGGATCGTCGGCAGCAGCAATGGCAGGGTGATGGCGCAGAACTGGCGAAACGGCCCGGCCCCGTCAATCGCGGCTGCCTCGTACAGGCTGGCATCCAGGCCCAAACGTGCCGAATACAACAGGATGGAGCTAAACGGCAGGTGCAGCCAAATGCTGATCACCCCAATCAACACGAGACCCGCTATGGGCGAGCCGGACCAGTCGAGCGGCGGTAGCCCGAGCAGATCGAGCCAATGTGAAAACAGCCCGATGGTGGGGTCCATGGCGTATTTCCAGGTGGTCACCGCGACCACCTCACTAATGGCATAAGGTGCGAGCATCAGCGCAATGAGTACCTTCTGCAGCGGCACCCCGGCCGCGAACAAGCAAGCGATCCCCAGCGCCAATGCCAGCTCGATATAAACGACGGCGTTGACGAGGATGAAACTGTTCAGCAGCGCCACGCGGAATTGCGGGTCGCTCAGCACCGTGACGTAGTTGTGCAATCCAACCCAGATGGTGGGATGGCCGAGCCCGGTCTGCATGAAGCTGAGCCACAGTACGGCGATGCTGGGCAGCCCGATCGTCACCAGCAGCAGCAACTGGGCGGGCGCGACCATCGCGAAGTGGATCGGCCGCGCCTGCATCGTTTTCCCTCCGCCCCAAGCTTATCAGCTTATCATAGAAGTTGACCGGCAAAAGTCCACACCTTTGCTCTATTGCTCCGGCGCGAGGGCTCTATCGGATTGCGTCGGACGTTCCACGGGACGTGGCATCCAGGCGCATTACGCCCGCACTGGTGCGCCCGCCCCTGTCGCGCCGCGCGACACGCTGATCACCGCGCCCAGTAGCGCAATCGCTGCCCCAACCTCCAGGCACGTCACCGCCCCCGCACTGCCACGCAGCCCGAAGATCAGCGCCACGGCCGCCGTGCCGAGCGACCAGCCCAACGTGCGGGCCACGGCCAGCATCCCACTCGCGGCCCCGTTGCGGCTCGGTGGTCCAGCCGTCATCAGCGTCAAATTGTTGGGCGTCTGATAGAACCCGAACCCGATCCCGCAAATACCCATGCGCCACGCGACATCCCAATCCGCAGGGGCCGCGGGCATCATGGCCAGAAGTACCAGCCCGGTCGACATTATCAGCAGCCCGATGCTGCCCAGCACCGCGGCCGGGAAGCGTGCCGACAGGCGCCCCGCAACCGGTGCGGCCACTGCGACCAGCAACGGCCACGGCGTCACGAGCAATCCGCTCGCCACCGCCGACCGGTGCATCACCGACTGGAACAGAAACGGCAGCGACACGTAGGCTAGGATTTGCGCGGCGTAGGAGCACATGGACGTCATTACCGACAGGGCGAAGAGCGGGATGCGGAGGAGGTCGAGCGGCAGCAGCGGCTCCTGCTTGCTGGCCTGCTGCCACACCAGCAGGCCGCCGCATAGCAGCCCCACCACCAGCTCCGCCACCGCGATCCCGCGATCCGTGCCGCCCAGCCCGTTCACGCCCGTCACCACCAGCCCAAGTGCCACCGCGCTCAGCACCGCGCCCGCGAGGTCCAGCCCGCGCGGCCGGGGTTGGTCGGCCGGTGCCACGCGAAGGAACAGCGGCAACGCAGCCAGCCCGAGCGGCACGTTGACCAGGAACAGCCACGGCCACGTCGCCACCGAGAGGATCAGCGCGCCAATGCTGGGCCCGAGCGCCGCCGAGATCGCCACGGCGAGCGCGGTGGTCGCGAAGGCGCGGCCGAGCATCGCGCGGGGATAGATGATCCGCACCATGGCGCCGCCCAACGCTGCCATGCAGGCCCCGCCGATCCCCTGAACCAGCCTGGCGGCAACCAACACCGCCAGCGTGGGCGACAGCGCACAGGCGAGCGAGGCGATCGTGAACAAGGCAAGGCCGAAGGCGTAGACCCGCTTCAAGCCGATCGACTCGCCCAGAGCCGAAGCCGGCAGCAAGCAGACGGCCGTTGCCAGGGTATAGATATTCACCACCCACACGGTCGCGGCATCGGACGCATGCAAATCATGCGCGATGGTCGGCAGGGCGATGTTGGCGATGGCGGCGTCCAGCCCGGCCAGAATGGTTCCTAGGATCAGGCACGTCATCACCAACGGGCGTCTTGTGTCGCTCCCAGGGCCGCTCCAACCGTCGCTCATTCCACTCGATCCCATCTAAAACCGCCTACGGACGCGTGACCGCCGTACCGATCTCCCGCTCTGGGGCAATCGCATTGGAGCAAAGGAGGCGGAAACCGGCTGGAACGCCTTGGTATGCTCCCGCTCGCAGCTCGGCCCAGAGTGCCCTGCCGGACCAAAGCCACGCTCTGCCACACCCTCCAGTGCGGCAAGAACCCAGGCACATGCATCCCCACCAACCAGATATGCTGCACCTGCGCAAGGCGTTGCGGTTGACGGATGGCATAGCGCCACCCGAGAACCGCGTAGCCCGGCGACTGGACCTCGCCGCCCTAGAAAGGAGATGCCCTGTGCCCCGGCCCATGACCCCGCAGGATGTGTTCGCCTTCCGCAGCGTTTCCGACCCGCACATATCGGCCGATGGCAGCCGCATCGTCGCCACCATCACCCGGCGGGACATCCTGACGGACCGGCGCATCGCCACCCTGGTCGAATCACGGGACCGGACGAGCTGGGCCGACATGCCTGATACGGAGGGCGTGAGCCTCGCGCGTCTGGCCCGGGATGGCCGTCTCGCCCTCCTGCGCCGCCAGAACGGGCGCAGCCTGGTCGTGGTGGAGGACACATCCGGCTGGAAGACCCTGCACGACTCCGCCACCCCCCTCCGCGAACTGGCGTGGTCCCCGGACGGCACCACCCTTGCCTTCCAGCAGCGCATCGATGCCGCCCTGCCAGCCTGGCTTGGCTTTTCCGACCCGCCCGAGGGGGCCGTCTGGGCCGAACGCCCCCGCCACAGCGACCGGCTGATCTACCGCCACGACGCGGCCGGCGAGCTGCCGGACTCCGTGTTCCACACCTTCGTCGTCGCCGCGGATGGCGCGTCCCCTGCCCGGCAACTGACGCAGGGTCCGTGGCATAGCGGCATGATGCACCACGTGGCGCCGGGCCTGGTCTTCACGCCGGACGGGACGGAACTGCTGCTGACCGGCACCCAGCGCGCCGATTGGGATGAAGCACCAAACGACGTGGACATTCACGCACTGCGCCTCGCCGACGGCAGGGTACGCCGCATGACCGACATCGCCGGCCCCACCGCGCACCCGGCTCCCTCCCCGGATGGCACGCTGCTGGCCTTTACCGCGGTGCACGAGCGAGGGCTTAGCCATCAGTTGCGCCGCCTCTACGTCGTTCCCACCGCAGGCGGTGTGCCACGCGAGGTGCTGCCCGGCTTCAATCGCAGCATTGGCGAGATTGACTGGACCGAGGACGGCGCCGCGCTGCTGGTGTCCTATGACGACCCCGGCTGCTCGCATATCGCCCGCGTGGCACTGGATGGCACGCTGAGCGTGCTGGCGCGTGACGCCAGCGCCGGCGGGATAGAGGCAGCCTATGCCGGCAGCAGCTTCTGTGCCGCAGGGGAAGGCACGCTGGTCTATGTGCAGACCGCCGCCGATGTGCCAAGCGAGGTGGCGCTGATCGCCCCTGGCCAGGTTCCTGCCACGCTCACCCGACTCAATGCGGATGTAGCGGCAAAATTGGGGGGTTTCGTTCCCGCCGAGAGCTTCTGGGTCGCGGGTGGGGAGGGCCGCCAGGTGCAGTGTTGGCTGCTCCGGCCGCCAGGGCCAGGGCCGCACCCGCTGGTGCTGAACATCCATGGTGGCCCATTCGCCCAGTGGGGAGACCGATTTTCCATCAAGCACCAGGCGTTCGTCGGCGCCGGGTATGCCGTGCTCTACGCCAATCCCGCCGGCTCGAGCGGATATGGCGAGGATTTCGCCAACGCGCTGCACGACCGCTTTCCCGGGCCGGATTTCGACGATTTGATTGCGGCCCTGGACGAAGCCGCCGCGCGGCCCGGCATTGATCCGGATAATCTCTTCATCACCGGCGCCAGTGGCGGCGGCGTGCTGACGCTATGGGGCGTCACCCACACGCGGCGGTTCCGGGCGGCCGTGGCGATCAAGCCCGTCGTGGATTGGCAGAGCTGGGTGCTCATCTCCGATATCGGCCCTTCGGTCGGCCGTCGCTGGATGGGCGGCTCGCTTCCCTGGGAAGCGCCGGAGAAATATCGCGCCCGCTCGCCACTCGCCCATGCACAGCACGCCAGCACGCCCACGCTGCTGATGGCCGGGGAGGCCGATAGCCGCACGCCGATGAGCGAGACGCTGCAGATGTACGGCGCCCTTCGGCTGGCCGGAGTCGACGCCCACCTGTTGCGTTTCCCGGGCGTCAGCCACAGCGCGGGCGTGATGCGGCCCTCGTTGTATGCGGCGGAATTAAGCGCCACGATCGGGTGGTTCGACCGGCATAGGAGAGACCAGTGACCAAGCCCGCACGCAGACTGCCTGTCCCCAATGCCATGATCGTGGCGCCGCAGCCCGAGGCGGCCAATGCGGGTACCGAAGTGCTCGCGAATGGTGGCAACGCCATGGATGCTGCCCTTGCCTGCGCGCTCGTCCAAGGCGTGGTCGATCCGATCATGTGCGGGATCGGCGGATTTGGCATCATGCATGTCTACGACCCGGCGACGAAACGGCAGACCGTCTTCACCGGCCTTGGCGCCTGCCCGCTCTCCGCCACGCCCGACATGTGGGCCGACATCTATCTCGGCGAAACCACGGATGGCTTCGGCTTCATCGTCAAGGACTACCTGAACGAAACCGGTGCGGCGGCCGTTTCGACACCGCCAATCCTGCGCCTCTTTGAAGCCGCCCATAAGGGCTTCGGCAGGCTCGGCTGGGCCGACCTGTTCCAGCAGGCCATCGAAGTGGCGCGCGAGGGCTGGCTCGTCAGGCCGCACGTCTACACCGTCTTCATGCAGGACGAGACGAAGTACGGCCGGATGACCTTCGGCAAGAAGCTTTCGCTCACCGGAGACGGGCGGCGGCTCTACGTCGACATTGACGGGCAGCCCAAGCGCCAAGGGGCGCGGATCGTCAATCCGGGCCTCGCCGAGACACTCGGCGTGATCGCCAGCGAGGGCGGCGATGCCCTCTACACCGGCTCGATCGCCACGCATCTGATCGCCGAGATCAAGGCACATGGCGGCCTGCTCTCGCGCGACGATCTGGCGGCCTGCCAGGCCGAGATACAGCCGCCGCTGGATGTGCTTTACCGCGGCCGCCGGGTTTCGACCGCACCAACCCCAGGCGGCGGCCTGTACGTGGCGCAAATCCTGAAGGTACTGGAGCGATTTGACCTCGTCTCCCTGGGGCACAACTCGCCCGAATACATCCGGGTCCTCGCGGAGGCGATGAAGATCGCCGGGAGTGATAAGGACCGTTACGTCGCCGATCCCAGGTTTGTCGACGTCCCGACCGAACGCCTGCTATCGGACGACTATGCTGCAGCGTGCGCCGCCCGCATCCGTCGCGGCGAGAAGACGGACCTCACCCGGGATAGTCACCCCGAGTCCAAGCACACCACGCATGTTTCCTGCATCGACTCCAACGGCCTGATCGTGTCGATGACGCACACGCTGGGGAACCCGTCCGGCTTCATCGCTGATGGCACCGGGTTCATGATGAACGGCGCGATGAGCACCTTCGATCCCCGTCCGGGCCGGGTCCATTCCGTGGCACCCGGCAAGCGGCGCCACTCCACCATGACTCCCACCATCGTTTTCGAGGAGGACCGCCCCGTTATGACGCTCGGGGCGCCCGGTGCGTCTTGGATTGGGCCGGGCGTGCTACAGGTGATGATCAATGTCCTCGACTGGGGCATGGGCATGCAGGAAGCGATCATGGCCCCCCGCGCCGTCGCCACCTCGAACGCCATTGACATCTCGAACCGCATTCCCCGCCGGACGCAGCGGCAACTCGCGGAACTTGGCTATGAGGTGCGCCGCAGCCACCTCTCATACGCCTTTTCAGGCGTGCATGGCATCACGCTGTGGTCCGGCGCCCTTGAGGGTGGCGCGGATCCGCAGCGCGACGGGATGGCTGTGGGCGTAACAGTCTGACCTGACGCCCTCTGCACCGTGCACGGGGAGGTCGTATAACAAGAAGCAACTGTATAGGAACTTCCGATGCCCATGACACTCTCTTCCGCGCGCATCCTTCCGGATGACGGGATGGCGGGCAGCCTCGTTGGCCGGGTGTGGAGACCCGATCTCGCCGGCCCCTCCGTCGTTGCCGTACGCGAGAGCGGCGTCTTCGACATAACGACCATCTTTCGAAGCGGTAGGAGGAGTGGCTGAGCCGGGCGATGACCGGCATCCTGCCGGAGCACGAACTGACTCTGTTGTGTGACGCCGCCCGGCTGCTGGAACGCCTCGCCGACATGGCCAGTATCGAAGAACTCGAGGACGCCTGACATGAGCGAAGCAACGATGGCATCACCGGGTATGCGGAATGGCAAGATCTCGCTTGTCGTCCCCCTCGTCATCGCGTGCGGCATGTTCATGTCGCAGCTTGATTCGACGATCATCGCGACGTCGATTCCGCAGATGGCGCGCAGCCTTGGCGTGGGTCCGCTGCAGTTGAATGTCGCGATAACATCGTATCTGATCACCCTCGCCGTCTTCATCCCGATCAGCGGGTGGGTCGCCGATCGATTCGGCCCGCGCCGTGTGTTCTGCATGGCGCTCATCCTGTTCACGGCCGGCTCCGTCCTCTGTGGTCTTTCGACCAGCCTTGCCATGCTCGTCGCGACGCGCATCCTGCAAGGGCTCGGCGGCGCGATGATGACCCCGGTGGGCCGCCTGATCCTGATCCGGTCGTTTCCAAAAGACCAACTCATCACGGCGATGAACTACGTTTCCATCCCGGCGCTGATCGGCCCAACGATGGGACCGCTCGTGGGTGGGCTGCTGACGACCTATATGTCGTGGCGGTGGATTTTCTACATCAACGTGCCGATCGGACTGCTCGGCGTATTGGCAACGCAACGATTCATCGCGGATTTCAGCGTTCCGCCGCCACCCAGGTTCGACTTTGGCGGGTTCATCATCGCCGGCTCCGGGCTTGGCCTGTTCGCCGTCGCAACCGAATATCTCGGACGGCACTTGATCCCAGCCGCAGCCGACGCCGGCCTCTTCGCAGGTGCGGTGACGCTGCTCCTGTTCTATGTTTGGCACGCGAAACGCGTTGCGGATCCCGTGCTGGACCTACGCTTGCTGCGCGTTCCAAGTTTCCGCGCGGCGACGCTTGCGGGGGGGCTGAGCCGATTTGCGGTAGGGGCGGTGCCATTCCTGCTTCCCCTGCTGCTGCAGGTTGGATTCGGCCTCGATCCCCTGCATTCTGGCTTGCTGACCTTCGTGACCAGTCTGGGGGCGATGGTGAACAAGACGATCGTGCGCAAGGTTCTGCGGACGCTTGGATTTCGCCGTCTGCTCGCGAGCAATTGTGTTCTGCTTGGACTGATGATTTGTGGCCTCGCGATGTTCCGCGCCGATACGCCGCATCTGTTTATCTGGGCCTATCTCCTCGTCTTCGGCTTCGTCCGGTCCGTTCAGGTCACGAGCATCAACGCGCTCGGTTATACCGATCTCACGCCCGAGATCATGAGCAAGGGCACCAGCATCGCGAGCGTTGCGCAGCAGCTTTGCATGAGCCTCGGCGTGGCGGTCGGAGCGACCTTGCTTGCGCTGAGTGTCGGTGCATCCGGACACATCACAGCCGCGGCATTCCGGCCCGTGTTTCTGATTATCGGCGCGTTACCGGTACTCTCAATATTCGAATTCCTGAGCCTTGCGCCGGAAACCGGCGCCCAGGTCACGGGCCATCGCCTTCGCGTGCGGGTCGACCCGGGCACCACCAGGAGCGCGGGCCCGGCAGAAACCATCGTGCCGGGGCATCGATTGCCGGATCACGCCATCCACCACTCGCCGCGTCGTTGAATTATAGGTCGGCGACGCAGAACTCGCCTTTTTGGCCGCGAGGGCAACGAGCCGTGGCTCCTTGCCGGTCATTGGCCAGCCTTTGGGAATAACCCAACCGCCAATACTCCGGGACGTGAGCAGCAGCACCTCGACCGCCTCAACCCCGCTGAGGCGGTATGGGAGGACGCCGTATTGGATGTTGCCGCTTCGATCGGTCTTCACCGTGGCCCGCCATGGTGCGGGGGTAAGGATTTGGGCGCCCCATAAGATCGCCGCCCGGCTATCGCGCGTAGCCGGAATAGGTCCGCCCCCGGCACGAGAACGAATACCGGCTTGGCGTGTGTGTGACGAAGTCTGTTCATACATCCCACCAAATTGGTTCCGAACTATTGAGCACGAGTTGCCGTTGTATGATCGACAAAAATCGCCGACTTAGTATTTGCCGGCGTGTCTCCCGCAAGATAGACCATCCGCGATGAGTGTGATGGCAGAACTGATCGGGGGGACTCGCGTCCAACGCGGGGCCCGCATCGTGCACCATTGGACCAGACCAAGCATCGGTTTGGCGGCCAAGACGCTGCTGGCCGGATTGACCCGGACGATCATCGCGGCCGGAAGCGCCGCCAGCAATGAGAAGGAATCGGGACCGAGACTACAGGCGACGTGACCCGAGCGCCATCACGGCACCAAGGACAGCGGCTACGGCGCCTCTGTAGATCCATGGGGTTTGATCGATCATGAAGCTGCTGGCAGGATAGGGGAAATACCCCGATCCCTGTCCCATCCAGACGATGCCCATCAGCAGTACAACAAGGCCGACGGCGAATAGCGTTCCTTTTACAAAAAGCATGAATGTCTCCGTATGTCGCCAATACCATAGCACGACGATCAGCCTCCGGGACGGTCTGGTGCCCACGAAGCTCGCCAGTGGCTTGCTGGCTGAAACGCCGCCAAGAGATCACGGAAGTCTACATCACACATAGCCTCGTCTCGAAATGAGGTTCACATTAACGGTTGAGAAAAGGAGTCGGGCCATGACAGCCATCATCGCCGGGGCCGGAATCGGTGGTCTCGTTACGGCACTCTTTCTCCACCGTCACGGTATCGACAGCCAGATTTACGAACGCACGCCCGACTTACAAGAACGCGGTGTAGGCCTGAGTTTGCTGCCCCATGCCGTTGCGGCTCTGAGAGAACTCGGCATCATCGAGGCGATCGATGAGGTGGCGATCCGCACGAGTTATTTTTTTCTGCGCACACGGCATGGCCAGACCGTCTGGGAGGAAAAGCGCGGCCTCGATGCCGGCTATGACGTTCCGCAATTTGCGTTGCATCGCGGTCGTCTGCAGCGCGTTCTCTACGATGCCGTGCGGCAGCGCTTGCCTGAATCCAGCATCCACTTCGACTGCCGTTTCGAAACCGCGCACGAGGCCGCAGATGGCGTCACTGCGATCTTCCGGCGCGCGGACGGGCGCGAGACGGTCGAAGCGCACGGCGATGTCCTGATCGGCGCCGACGGGATTCATTCCGCCGTCCGGCATTTGCTCTATCCACACGAAGGTGAGCCCAAGTGGAGCGGGCGCATGCTTTGGCGCGGCGCGACGGACTGGCCTGTATTTCTTGACGGCCGCACCGTGATCATATCGGGCGGCTCGGACAAAAAATTCGTCCTCTATCCCATTCAAGCGGGCAAGACGCCGCAGACGAGGCTCACCAATTGGGCAACCGTCTTACGCATGGCGGCCCCCGGCACGCCGGCACCGCATCGCGAGGATTGGTCGCGCCCCGGGATCCGCGAGCAATTTGTTCACGAGCTTAGGGATTTCTGTGTCCCTGAAACCGATATACGTGCCCTCGTCGCCGCAACTCCCGAATTCTGGGACTTTCCCATGTGCGACCGCGAGCCGCTGCCGCGCTGGTCGTTCGGGCGTATAACGTTGCTCGGCGATGCTGCCCATCCGATGTATCCGTTCGGGGCGAACGGAGCAGCACAAGCAATCCTCGACGCCAAGGCTTTGTCGACGCAGCTCGCATCCGGTGTCACGCCAACTGCGGCGTTGAAGCTTTATGAAGAGGAACGTCTCGAAAAGGCCAATGGCGTGGTGGCCGTCAACCGCACCGGCGGACCCGAAGCGGTGATCGATGCCGTCGAGCGCCTGTCGCCGGAACCGTTTGCGGATGTCGATGCCGTCCTCCCTTACGAGCAGCGCAAGGCGATCGTCAAAGACTATTCGAAAACGGCTGGTTTTGCGCGGGAGCAGCTTGCTCCGGGTTCGGCGATGTAACCTGCTATCGAAACGATACTAGGCGCAGTGGAAACCGAACACGGCGGCGGAGCGTCGGAATGGGGCCGTTTTTACTGGCCCTGCCCGGCGTTTCTCATGCATCGTATGAGGTAGCGGCCCGGCCACCAGCCCTGCGAGGCGAACGAGGAAGTACGAGAGTGCCGAAGGTCATCGATTTGGAGTGCAACCTTCCCGCCGGGGAAGAATATCCGGAATACCGCGAGGCGGCGCAGGGCCGCCCCGGCAACCCCGTTGCGGATCGGCTCGAACGGCCCGAAGGCTACGGGTTTGCCAACTATGAAACGATCTTTTCCAACCGCTCGAAACAGCATGCGCCGCAGCCCGAGAGCATCCCGGGTGAGCGCATGGCGACTTTCATCGCCGACCTGGACCGCGCCGGCATCGAGATCGGGGTCGTCGGCGCCTCCAATGACACGCTGCAACGGGTCTGCCAGGCCTATCCGGACCGGCTGGTCGGCCTGGCCGCAATCAGCCCGCTGGACGGCATGCGCGGCGTGCGCGAGTTGGAGCGGCTGGTGCGTGATTGTGGGATCGGCGGCCTGCGCGTCGTCTCACTCTACAACATGATCCCGGCCAGCGACCGTCGCTACTACCCGCTTTACGCAAAATGTGTCGAACTTGACGTTCCCGTGCGCATCTATACTTCGATGAACTATGCCAATGACCGGCCCTACGATCTCGGCCATCCACGGCATCTCGACACGGTGGCTATCGATTTCCCGGAACTGCGCATCGTCGCCGGGCTGGCAGGCTGGCCCTGGATTGGTGATATGGTCGGTCTGCTTCGCCGCCACCCTAATCTCTATTGCGACACCGCAGCGCACCGGCCGAAGCACTTCGCCACGCCGGGCTCGGGCTGGGAGCAGTTCTTGCAGTTTGGCAACACGCTGCTGCAGGACAAGATCATGGTAGGCCTGTCGCGCGGCATCTTCGGCGTGCCATTCGAAACCCTGATCGGCGAATATCAGGCCCTTCCCCTGAAAAGCCTCGTGATGGAGAAGTGGCTTTATCGGAACGCCCTGAATTTCCTACGCCGCGCCTGACATCCGGGCATGGCGCGATACATCCTCGTCCGCATCCTACAGGCAATCCCGATGGTCGCCTGTGTCGTCGTTCTGGTTTTCGTCCTGCTGCAATTCACTCCGGGAGACCCGGTGCAGGCCATCGTCGGCGACTACCCCGTGCCGCCGGCATTCCGCGCAGCGATCGTGCTTCAGTATCACCTGGACGACAGGCTGCCGATACGGCTGCTGCAGTTCTTCGTCAACCTGCTGCACGGCGATCTTGGTTATTCCTACCAGCAGCAGGATTTCGTCACCCACCTCATCATACAGCGGGCACCGCGAACCTTGCTGCTGGCTGCTGCTGCGTTTGCCATCGGCGTGCCAGCGGGAATCGGCATTGGCCTGCTCTCGGCGACCACACGCAGCGGCAATGTGGACCGCTTCTGGACCACCGCGGTTCTAGTCGGCTACGCCGTTCCCGGGTTCTGGCTCGGCCAGTTGCTGGTGATCTTGTTTGCGATGCGGCTCGGCTGGTTCCCCACTCAGGGCATGGCGCCAGTGTTTTCACGCGCGTCGGGCGCCGCCTTTGTGCTGCAACGGGTGCGCTACCTCGCACTGCCGGCCATCACCTACGCCGTCTACGAAGCCACCCGGGTGGCGCGGCTGATGCGCGCCAGCACGATCGAGACCCTCGGGGCCGGCTACATCGTCACCGCGCGGGCCAAGGGTCTGTCACGCGGCGCAATCATCCGCGGGCACGTGCTGCGCAATTCCAGCCTACCGGTGCTCACCGTCATGGGTTACGCTTTTGGTGTAGCAATGGGTGGGGCGGTGCTGATCGAGACGGTATTCTCCTGGCCCGGTATTGGCCTGCTGCTGATCGAAGCGATCCGCAACCGCGACAACCAGGTGGTGGTGGGCGTTGTTCTGTTCATATCGGTAGCCGTTATCGTCATGAACCTCATCGTGGACATCCTCTACGGCCTTCTGGACCCGCGGATCCGCGCCACGCGATGAGGGAATTGCTCGCGCGGCTGGCGGGGACCCGCTATGGGGGCGTCGGATTGCTGATCATGGCGGTGCTGGTGCTGCTGGCGGTGTTCGCGCCCGTGCTGGCACCCTATGGACCACGCCAGCAAGTCGGCGTCAGCCTGCTGCCGCCCTCGCGTGACTTCCTGATGGGCACCGACAATATCGGCCGCGACATGTTTTCCCTGGTCCTGATCAGCACCAGGGCCTCTCTCCTGATTGGGGTCACGGCGGCCCTTGCGGCCTTGCTGGTCGGCGGCACCGTCGGCATGCTGGCCGGGTATTGGCGGGGCACCACCGAAGCGGTGCTGATGCGCCTGGCGGAACTGTTCCAAATTCTGCCCGTCATCGTCGTCGTGCTGTTCGCCATCGCGCTGTTCGGCTCCAGCTTCTGGCTGCTGATCGGCGCCGTGGCGCTGGCGATCTGGCCGCTGGAAGCCAGGCTGATCTACGGCCAGTTCGTCAATCTCCGCCAGCGCGAATTCGTCGCCGCCGCCATCGTCGCCGACATGCCGGCCAGGCACATTGTGCTGCGGGAAATCCTGCCCAACGCGCTGCCCCCCGTCATCGTGCAGGTGGCACTGGATGCCAGCCTCGCCATCCTGATCGAATCCGGCCTGGGATTTCTCGGTCTTTCGGATGCGAACATGGTGAGTTGGGGCCAGCTACTGTTCCCAGCGCAAACCTATCTGCAGACCGCATGGTGGATGAGCGTGTTTCCGGGCCTGGCGATCTGCATCGCGGTGATCGGGCTGAACCTGCTGGCAGACGGCCTGAACGAGGTCGTGAACCCCCGCGCGGGCCAGGGCCTCGTCGGGCTGCCCGAATGATCGCTGCCCCGCTGCTGCAGATTGACTCGCTACGCGTGCATTTGCGGATCGGACGCACCGTCGTGCGGGCGGTTGACGGCGTTGACCTCACCGTCGCTGCCGGGGAATGCGTCGGCATCGTGGGGGAATCGGGCTCGGGCAAAAGCACGTTGGCCCGCGCCATGGTGCAGCTCCTGCCGAATGTGGCGATGTCGGAACTGTCCGGCCGGGTGACGTTCGACGGCACCGATATCGCCGCGATGCCGCGCCCGGCGCTGCGCCGGCTGCGACGGCAGGGCAGCTTCTCCATCGTCTTCCAGGACCCGCTCGGCTATCTGAATCCCACCCGGCGCGTCGGCGTCCAGATCGCGGAGGCACTGCCAGACGGGTCCCGGCGTGCCGCGCGCATCGCGGTGCACGCCTTGCTGGACGAGGTCGGGCTGCCCGACCCGGCGGTGACCGCCCGGCGCTACCCGCACGAGCTTTCGGGCGGGATGCGCCAGCGCGTGTTGATCGCGGTGGCGCTGGCTTCCGCCCCGCGTCTTCTGGTGGCCGACGAGCCGACCACGGCGCTGGATGCCACGGTGCAGTTGCAGGTGTTGCGCCTGCTGCGCCGGTTGCATCGCGACCGCGGCATGGCGCTTGCCCTGGTCACGCACGATCTTGGCCTGGTGGCAGAATTGTGCGACCGCGTCTACGTCATGCAGCAGGGACGGATGGTGGAGGAGGCCGACGTGTTCACGTTATTCGATGCGCCGCGGCACCCCACCACCGCCAGGCTGGTGGCACTGAGCCGGCAGCGCCATCTCCCGGTGCTGGCGCCCGCCGGATGAACCCGCTCATCCTAAGTGCACGCGGCGTCGTGCTGGATTTCGCTGCCCCTTCGATCCTCTGGAGACGCGCGAACATCCGCGCGCTGGATGGCATCGACCTGGACGTGCGGGAGGGCGAAACGCTCGCCATCGTCGGCGAATCCGGGTCCGGCAAGTCCAGCCTGGCGCGGCTGCTGCTCGCGCTCGCCCGGCCCACCGCCGGCGTGGTCGCCTATCGCGGTACACCAATTGCGGCATTGTCCCGCGCACAGCGCCGCACCTATCGCCGCGACGTGCAGGCGGTGTTCCAGGACCCCTCTGCATCGCTTAACCCGCGCATGCAGGTGGTGCAAATCCTGGCCTATGTGCTGCTGGAGCATCGGCTGGCGACGCGTGCCACGGTCCGCGGCATGATCGAGGCACAGCTCGAAGCGGTCGGGCTATCGCCGGGTGCTGACTTCCTGACGCGCTACCCGCATCAACTGTCTGGCGGCCAGCAGCAGCGGATCGCCATCGCCCGGGCGTTGCTGCTGCGCCCCCGGCTGATCATCGCCGACGAACCGCTCTCCAGCCTGGATGTGTCCGTCCAGGCGCAGGTGCTGGAGCTGATGGCGGACCTGCAGGCCAGGCTCGGCATCGGCTTCGTGCTGATCAGCCATGATCTTGGTGCGATGGAGGCGATTGCCGACCGCGTCGCGGTGATGTATCGCGGCCGTATCGTCGAGTTGGGTCCCGACGTGCTGACGCAGCCACAGCATGCCTATACGCGGACGCTGCTGGCGGCCAGGCTGATCCCGGACCCGCGCCGCGCCCGTGCGCGCGCTGCTGCCGAAGAATCTGTTCAAAGGAGCTCCTGATGCGATCCGACCCGATACGCCGCCTTGCCGGGGCTATCCTGCTGTCGTTTTGTGCCGCCACATCCGCCGTGGCCGCCGATCCAGCGCCCAAGCACGGTGGTGATATCGTGATGACCCTGGATGCGACCGGCCTGGCGATCCTCAATACCGAGCTGACGTCGCAATCCACCGCGCTCTGGATGGCCGATGTGTGGGCGGACGGGCTGCTCGCCCACGACGCTGCCGCCCATCGTGTGCCGCATCTGGCAACGAGCTGGACGATCTCTCCCGACGGGCTGGTCTACACCTTCCACCTGCGCCAGGGCGTGAAATGGTCCGACGGCCAGCCCTTCACCGCAAAAGACGTCGCCTTCACGCTCACCCAGTTTGGCAAGCTGAATCCCTTTCTCACCAAGCTCATGCCCGTGGTCGCCAAGGTCGACACACCGGACGACTTGACGGTGGTAATCACACTCTCCCAGCCGGTCACCGCCGCGCTCGAACTGTTCGACAAGGAAAATTTCCAGCTCATGCCGGAGCATGTCTATGCCGGCACCGACCTTGCCACCAACCCGGCCAACCGCAAGCCGGTCGGGCTTGGACCGTTCAAGCTGGAATCGTGGGAGCCTGGACGCTCACTGATCTTCGTGCGCAATCCCTACTACTGGGACCAGCCCAAGCCCTATCTGGATCGCGTGCTCGTTGCCTTGGCGCCGAGCGCGCAACAGCAGTTGAACGCGGTGATCCAGGGCGAGGCGGACTGGATGCAGTTCCTCGATTTCAGCCAGGTGCAACAGGCGCAGCAGGCCACGGGAAACGGCCGCTTCAAGGTGGTGAAGATCGTCATCAACGCGCCGGAGCGGGCATCGCTCGACTTCAACCTGCGCCGTTCGCCGATGAGCGACGTGCGCGTGCGCCGCGCCTTGTTCCAGGCGACCGACCGGCAACGGATCAATGCTGACGCCTATCGCGGGCTGGCTTTCCCGGCCACCAGCGCCATCCCGGAGCAGTTCACCAACCTCTATGACCCCTCGGTGAACTACACGACGATGTATCCCTACGACCCTGCCGCCGCTGGCAAGCAATTGGACGATGCCGGGTTTCCGCTGAAGGATGGCAAGCGCTTCTCGCTGGAGCTGGCCTACTCGGCCGGGCCGCCATTCGATGCAATCGCCAGGAGCATCGCCGCGCAATGGCTGCAGATGGGCGTGGATGTGCGGCTGACCGGGACAGACTCACAAATTTGGGCCGACAAGGTCTATCACAAATACGATTTCGACGTATCGCTGACGTCCCTGACCGGACGCTCCGATCCGACCCTAGGCGTCGACCGCAGCTTCGTCTGCAACCCCGCTCCGATTTCCTATACCAACCCAACCGGCTACTGCAATCCCGAGCTGGACCGGATCGCCGCCGCAGCCGCCGCCGCACCCGAAGACCAGCGGCGGGCGCTGTACAAGCAATACGAGGAGATCGTCGCCCGCGACCTGAACGAGATCACCCTGACCAACGCGCCGACCTACAATGCCGTGTCGACACGCTTCGCCAATTTGGACGCGCAGTTCGACATTGCGTTCAACGAGCACCCCAACTGGGCGGAAGCCTGGCTGCCGAACGGTCAGTAGCCGCATGCGTGACGTCGAGGCGCTGCTGCGCCCCCGCAGCGTCGCGGTCGTTGGCGCGTCGGCGACGCGTCGCGCGCAGGGCAACGGCGTCATCCGCAACCTGCAGGAGGCCGGCTACGGCGGTCGGATCATCCCGGTCCATCCCACCGCACCCGCCATCGACGGCGTCGCGACCGTACCGGCGATCGACCGCCTGCCACCAGGCATCGACACCGCTATCGTGGCGATCCCGGCGCCAGGCGTGGTAGCGGTGCTGGCAGAGCTGCAGCTTGCTGGGCTGCGCTCGGCCATCGTTTTCTCCAACGGGTTTTCCGGCCCGCAGGCAGCCGCGTTGCGGGCCTTCGCCGCCGCAAGCCCGATGGCGATCCATGGCCCCAACTGCATGGGGCTGATCAACCTCTCCGACGCCGTCCGGCTGTACCCCTCGACGATCACCGCCAAGGTGCAGCCCGGCCGCGTCGCGCTGATCGCCCAATCCGGCTCGGCCGCGATTTCGCTCATGAATTCCACCACGGCCGGGCTGTCCAAGGTTGTCACCATGGGCAGCGAGTTCCAGGTGACTGCGCCCGACTACATGCGCTGGTTTGCCACCGACGACACGACGTCCGTGGTGGGCATCGTGCTGGAATCGATTCAAAATCCGGTGCACTTCGCCGCCGCGGCTGCCCAACTGCGAGGAGCGGGGAAGGCCTTGGTCGTCCTAAAGGTGGGTCGATCCGAGGTGGGCGCGGCGGCCGTGCAGGCGCATACCGGCGCGCTGATCAGCCGCAGCGACGCCTATGACCGCTTCTTCGCCCGGAACGGCATTCCCACGGCACGCGATTACGACGAACTCATCGCCTCGATGGAATGTTTCGCCACCTGCCGCGCGGGGCGGTCCGGCAACCGCATCGGCATCATCGGCATTTCCGGCGGTGAGACCGCGCTCGCCTGCGACATCGTCGCCGAGCTTGGCCTCTACGCAGCCACCTGGAGCCCCGGCACCGAAGCGCTTATCCGCACCGCGCTCCCCGGCGTTTCCGGCGTCAACCCGCTCGATCTTGGTGCCAGCGTGCACCACACGGTCGCCCAGGACGAAGCCGCCATAGCAGCCATCCTCGGGGACGAAGCCGTCGACCAGCTCATGGTGGTGCAGGATTCACAGGCCACGCTGACGCCGACCATGTTGGGCAACTACACGCCGCGCATTCTCTTGTATGGACGCCAAGGTGCCGCAGCCGACAAACCCCTCGTCATCGTATCGCCCACTGGCGAGACCACCCATCCCCAGATCATCGAAGCGATGGCCGCCCAGGGTGTCCCGGTGCTTCGTGGGCTGCGCGCTGGCGCCGCGGCAATGCGCAACCTCAGCATCCTGCCCAGCCCACCGCCTCCCGCGGCCGCCCCGGCCGCGGATGCACGGGCGGGGCGATTCGCGGCCGAGATAGCCGCCTGCACCGGACCGCTCCCCTCCGCCCTCTGCAGCCGTATCCTGCACGCCTACGGCATCCCGATCGTGCGGTCGGCCCTGGTCGCCTCGGAGTCTGAGGCGCTGGCCGCATCCGAGCGGATCGGCTTTCCCATGGTGGTCAAGATCAACTCGCCCGATATACCGCACCGGTCGGATATCGGCGGCGTTGCGCTCGGCATCGCTGACACCCCAGGACTGCTGGCAGCGATGGTACAGATGCGGCAGCGCGTGCTGCGCTCTCGTCCGGACGCCCGCATCGCCGGGTTCGAGCTACAGGAACAACTGAGCGATTGCATTGAGGCCGCCGCCGGCTTTGTCGCAGCCCCACCCTTCGGCGCGCTGATCATGATCGGGACCGGCGGCGTACTCGTCGAACTGGAAGCCGACCGCACGGTCGAACTCGGCCCCTTCTCGCACGAGCAGGCCCTGACCATGATCGGTAGCACCCGCCTGGGCGCTCGCCTTTCCGGCTACCGCACGCTGCTGCCGCCCACCAGCCTCTCGCCTCTGGCCGATGGCCTCGCCCGCCTATCCGAACTGGCCGCCGCCCTCTGTGGGCAGGTCGTCGAGTGCGACCTGAATCCCGTTCTGGTCCGCAAGGGATCCGGCGAGATACGCGTGGTGGATGCGTTGATGGTGGCGCAGGCCGGGTGCGGCGCCTGAAGGTCGCGCGGTCACGACGGCGCCGATCGTCCCATTGGCCGCTGCAGCCCCAGATGGTCGCGCAGGGTCGGCCCCGCATAATCCCGCCGGAACACGTTCCGGCGCTGTAGCGCGGGTACGACATGATCGACGAAAACTGCCAAATCGCTTGGAAAAAGCGGCGGCAGGATGTTGAACCCGTCGCTGCCGCCTGCCTCCAGCCAATGCGCCATATGGTCGGCCAGTTGCTCGGGCGTGCCGACAAAGGATTGGTGAACGCGCGAGCGCACCATGATCCGGGCTGCGTCGCGCAGTGTCATCGTCTCCCGCTCCGCCCGCTCTATCAGGGTGGTCGCGTTCCGGTTGAGCGCCGGGTTGGAGGCACGGATATCCTCCGTCGGCAAAGGCTGGTCGAGTGGATGGTCATACAGGCGAAACTTCGTCATTTCCGTGAGCATCCAGACGCCGATAGCGGGATCGACGAGTTGGGCGAACTCTTCGGCCCGGCGTTGCGCTGCCGCCTCGGTGTCGCCCAGCATCGGCGATAGGCCTGGCATGATCTTCACACTATCGGCTGAGCGGCCCCTCGCGGCCATGCGGGCGTGAATGTCGGCCCGAAATGCCTGTGCCTCCGCCAACTCGCCTTGGGCGGTGAAAATCGCCTCACCGATGCGGGCGGCGAAGTCACGCCCGGGTGGGCTGCCGCCAGCCTGCACCAGCACCGGCCAGCCCTGTGGCGGCCGCGGCATCATGGCTGGCCCAGCGACGGAAAAGAAGGGGCTCCGGTGATCGACAGCATGGATGCGGGCAGGGTCCAGGAAGCGCCCGGCGCCGGCATCGGCCACTACGGCGCCGTCCTCCCAGCTGTCCCACAGCCCGGTCACCACGTCGACGAAAGCGGCGGCCCGCTCGTAGCGCAGCGTCTTGTCCATCGCCTCCGTGCGGCTGAAATTCAGCGCCGACTTGTCGTCCGACGTGGTCACCACGTTCCAGCCGGCGCGGCCGCCGCTCAAATGGTCGAGCGTGGCGAATTTGGCGGCGATCGCAAATGGCTCGTGGTAGGTGGTCGACAACGTGGCGACCAAACCGATCCGCTCGGTCACCCCAGCGATCGCTGAAACAATGGAGACCGGGTCGAGGTTGTTGATGGCGACCTGCCCCATCACGCGCCCCTCCCGCTCCCGCGCGTTCAGCGCGTCGCCGACGAAGAACATGTCGAACTTGCCGCGCTCGGCGATCTGCGCGCACTCGCGGTAATAGCCGAGTTCGGTGATGCGTTCCGCCCGCATCGACGGGTGGCGCCACGCGGCGATGTGGTGCCCGCCCGGATAAATAAACACGCCGAGATGAAGCTGGCGTCCCGTCATGCCGCGAACTGACTGCGGGGGCGCGGCAGATGCAGATGCTCGCGCAAGGTGCACCCTACGGCTGCAGTGGGCCGCAACGAGCGGGCTCGCAAATGCGGTACCACGTCGGCCGCAAAGCGCTCCAAATCCATCGGCAGCACCGCCGGCGCCACATGGAAGCCATCGCACAACTCGTCTGCGAACAGGTCCGCCAGCCATTCGGCGAGCGCAGCCGGCGTGCCGATGAAAGGGATGCCGCCCATCGACCAAGCGAGTCGCGCCGCCCCGCCGGCCTGGCCCGCATCCGCCAATATCGCCGCGGCGAGCGGCCCGGTGACCATGCTGTCGAGCACCCCGGCGCGCGCATCAGCCTGCGTTTGCGTGGGCGCGAGCAGCGGCACGATGGTGGGCAGCAGAAGAGGTCGCGGACCGAGTGCCCGGCGCAACCTGGACAGCATGTCCGGTCTCGCAACCGCTGCCAAAAAAACATCCGCCGTGGCACCGGCCAATGCGAGTCCCTCCGCGCTGTGATCACTCTGCACAATAATGGGGTGGCCCTGCAGCGGCCGTGGCGCATTCAGCGGACCGCGGACCGAAAAATGCGGCCCTTTATGGTCGATCCGATGAACCCGGCTCGAATCCGTAAACAAGCCGGCTGGCTTATCCAGCAGGATCGCCTCATCTTCCCAGCTATCCCACAGCTTGCGCACCACGGTGATGCATTCAAATGCACGCGCATACCGGGTTGCGGTGTCGCGCGCCGCGGCATGCGCGAAATCGCCGGGCCGGTACGCCTTTTCCTGGATGTCGGCCAGCCAGGCCGTGCGCCCGGCGGTCAAGCGGTCTGCACCGGCAAAGGAGCGGGCGATGTTGAACGGCTCTGCGTGGTCGATCGGGACCGACGCCCCCAAACCGATCCGCTCACCATCCGCGGCCAGCGTGGCGATCAGAGGCATGGCATCCGGCTCGAACGTCCCGGTCAGCCCGCTTGCCGCCACGGCCGTGCCCCAGGGTGAGCCGCCGAACAGGATCGCATCCAGGCCGCCGTGCTCCGCCTGCGTGGTGAGCCTCCGGAACCAGGACAGCGACGGCGCGGGTGGCGCCTCCGTCACCCGCCATGCCGCCGGATGCGCGCCGCAGCCCGCCCCGGACACGGTGAGCAGCATGGGTCGCCCTGATGGTATCATAGCTATTCGTAACACTCGCATTTCCGTAACGTAAGTCACGCCGAGGGCCCCGCCTTGGCGCTAGTCCGAGGCAAACACCACATGAACCATACGATGTCGCTTGGGCGCCGCCCGCATAACCCGAACACGCGGCGCCTCGGCTGAAGGATGAGGCCAGCGGATAGCTCATCCAGGGATGATGCCAATGGCCAGGGCGACTGGAAGGCGTGCGAAACCGCGCTGACCTCGACCGCGGCCGGCGCGTCGCCGGCTGCCACATAAACCTCACGCCGTGCCCGGTTCACCGCGCACGTAGCCTGCCTTGCGCAGCTCCAAGCGCCCCTGTTCCTCGCCGGCGCCGGGCACGATCGAGCCGTCCTGTTTTGTAATCTCATCCCAGCTCGCGATGATCCGCTCAGGGATATCCATTCCGCCCCCGAGAAACACCCCGGGCGAGAGTGTGATGCTTGCGGCCTCGAACGAACCAGCGCCGGCACACAGGATGGTGCGGGTTGGCGCATCGTCACGAACCAGCGCCACTACTGCCGGGCTCACACGCGCTGGATCAAGCAGAGCGAGTTCCGCCTGCGGCAGCAATCCATCCAACATACGGGTTGCGGCGGTCGGGGCGATGCAGTTTACGCGGATATTGTGGCGCGCGCCCTCGAGCGCGAGGGTTTGCATCAGCCCGACCAACGCCATCTTCGCCGCAGCATAGTTGGACTGGCCAAAATTGCCGTAGAGCCCGGAAGACGAGGTCGTCATCACGACCCGGCCATATTTGCGAGACCGCATATGGTCCCACAGCGCTTTGGTGCAATGCACCGACCCCATGAGGTGGACGTCCATCACGAGCCGAAAATTGTCGAGATCCATCTTTGCGAAGGTTTTGTCGCGCAGAATTCCTGCGTTGTTGACGAGGATGTCAACCTTTGACCAGCGTTCGATCGCGTGCGCCACCATCGCCGACACCGCTTCGAAGTCGGTGACGGAACAAGCAGCAGCAATCGCGGTGCCCCCGGCTGACGTGATCTCGCCGGCAACAGCATCGGCATGATCCTTTGATACGTCATTGACCACGATCTTAGCGCCGTGCTTGGCCAAGAGCAGGGCGTGCTCCCGACCAAGGCCGCCGCCAGCCCCTGTGATGATCGCGACGCGCCCGTCCAGCTCAATCATCTATCTCACCCCCGATTTATTGCGGTTCGACATTCGTCGTCTCCCGGTGGAACGACGTACTCCGCAGCATTTATCGGCTTTAACCTGAAGCAGATTGAGATACTGGACAAGCTGCTTGCCCGCCATCAGGCAGGCAGCCCAGGAGGCGCCGCTGACGGTCCCGCGCGATAGCCAACGCGCGTGCGACCATCGGCGCATGCTGAGAGCCTTGCGGGCTGCTGGTTGAACGGGACGAGATAGTTGGCTGCTCAGTTCGGCTGTGGGGAAGCCGGCGGGATGCGGGTGTTGACGTACCAATCGTCGAACCGCGTCAGGTCGGGGAAGCGCAGTTCGAAGCCGTTTGCTTCCAGCAGCGTCCGCAGAAGACCACGCTGAGGGGTGTGGTTATGTTCGACCGTCAGGAGGTGAATGTCGTATTTGGCGAAATCAAAGCTTTGCAGGATCTCATACTCGCTGCCCTCCGTGTCGACGCTCATATAATCGATGGAGCGAGGTGCGCCAGCCTCTACCAGCAGCTCTTCCAACGTCTGTGCTTGAACGGTGATCCGCGAGCCTGTGATCCGCCGGGCAATATGGATGTCGCACGTACTGTAGCGGTCTATCGTCGAGAAGAGTGGCTCGTCGGTTTGATTGAAGGTTACCTCCCGCTCCCCCTCACCCGTCACACATCGGGTCGACACGTAGCAGCGCCGGTTCTTCGCCAGCGCCTCGTGGAACACCGGATTGGGCTCGGCCAGCACGCCGTTCCAGCCGAACTCGCGTTCCAATAGCCAGCTGTTGCTGAGTGTGACGCCATCGGCCGCGCCGAATTCAACGAAATAGCCATCGCGCTTCTCTCCCGTTTCGAAGAGCGCCCACAAATCCTGCGCCAGTTGCGCCGAGCTTATCTTACAGCGGGTGAGTGCGTAGGTCAGGAATTCGAATCCGGCCCCCAAGTCGGGCAGTCCGCCATTTTCCTTGGCCCGTGCAATCTCGCCGAACAATGCGTCAGATAGCAGCCGAGTTACGGGAGGCAGCAGCGTACTAGACATCGGCCAGCTCCATCAAATCCAGTTCGGCATATCGCCAGGGTAGCACTAGAAACCTGCTTTCGGTAGGCGCCGGCCGACGCAGGGTGATGCCTCCTCCGCGAGCCGGACGCATGTGCCCTCGCGCGGCCTCCAATGCCGGATCAATGCATGCCCGCGAATCCTGCAAGCTGCCGGTTGCAGTGAGCGGAAACGAGATCAATGAACGGCCCTCTCGTGACCGTTTGTCCGGGGTGGGAAGAAACGGTTTGCGGGCCGTGGCAGCCCGAGGTTTTCCCGGAAGGTCTTTCCTGCGTAGTCGAGCTGGAACAACCCGCGCCGCTGCAATTCCGGCACGACCAAGTCAACGATGGCTTTGAGCCCCCGCGGGGTCACGGGACCGCTCATGACGAAGCCATCGCATGCCCCCGCGCGGTACCAGGCCTCCATCTGGTCGGCCACCTGCACCGCGCTGCCCTTGAAGCTGCATCCGCCGGAGCCGACCAACACGCGCTGGTAGGTCTGCCGGATCGTCAGGTTCTCGCGCGCCGCTGTGGCTGCGATGCTGAAGCGCAGGCTGGTGCCACCAACGTTCTGCCCCTGCGGTGTCGGCACCGGGCCGTCGATCGGGTAGCCCGAGATGTCCATCTCCAGCAGCTTTGATAGGAAGTCCACGCCCAGGGCGGGCGGGATCAACGCCTGCAGCTCCTGGAAATGCGCCTCAGCCTCTGCCTCCGTCTCAGCGGCGTAGATCGTGACGTCATGCAGGATCTTGAGTGCGCACTTTGGCCGGCCATGCTTGGCCATGCGGCCTTTGATCGCGGCATAATTGGCCTGTGCGATCTCCATCGACCCGCCGGTTGCGAACATGCAATCGGAAATCTCCGCCGTCAGTTCCTGTCCGGGCACGGATTGTCCGGCGGAGAATACGACCGGATGCCCTTGCGGTGGCCGGGCCATGTTGAGCGGCCCACGCACGGAGAGATGCTCGCCCTGATGCCCGAGCACGTGGACCTTGGCCGGATCGAGGAACTGGCCGGCCGCCTTGTCCTCGATGAAGGCGCCGTCGTCCCAACTGTCCCAAAGCCCCTTCACCACCTGGGCGAACTCCAGCGCCCGGGAGTAGCGTGCCTCACGCGCCATGTGTTCGGTGTGGCCAAAGTTCAGCGCGTCATCGGCGTTGGACGTGGTGACCAAGTTCCAGCCAGCGCGGCCTCCGCTGAGGTGGTCCAGCGAGGCGAATTTCCGGGCAAGAGAAAAGGCGGCCTCGTAGGTGGTGGTTGCGGTTGCGACCAGGCCGATATGCCGGGTCACCATGCTGATTGCCGATAGAAGCGTCACCGGCTCGAACACCGTCGGGCGGTCGGTGGGCGGCATGGCTGCGAACAGCGCGGGCTTGTTCATCTGCCGTACCCCGTTGCCGTCCGCCAGGAACAAAAAGTGTAACTTACCCCGCTCGGCAAGTTCAGCCAGCAAGACGGTGTTGCCCAGGTTCATGGCTGCGGGAGCCCAGGCGTCGGGGTGTCGCCAACCAGCCAGGTGTGAGCCGACCGCACGGGCATTTGCACCAAGGATCATCATAGGGCGGAACGATAGGGGCACGGTTCCAAACGGGTCAATCGGCCCCATTGCCATTGCGGCGGCGCAGCATGCCGGTTAGCGTTCTGCATGCCCAGCGACCTCGTGACGGGTGGCAGACTCCGGACCGGACGCCGGCGCATGCTGAGTCGGCTGAGGCCGGCGCATGGACTGCTGGCCATGGGTCTCCTGCTGCTAGCCTTCGTGCTGCTGGCCCCGGCCCTAGCGCCCTTTCCGCCCGCCGAGGGTTCCATGGATATCCTTGTCGATCCTGGTGCCGGGCACCTGCTCGGCACGGACCAATTCGGGCGCGACGTCTTCTCCCGTTTCCTGGCTGGCGGGCGGTCCGTCGCATTGATGGCCGGGGCCGCCGGGGTGCTGGCGGTGTGCCTAGGATGCGCGATCGGGGTCACGGCGGGGTATCTCGGCGGCTGGGTGGACGCGGTGCTGATGCGCTGCGTCGACGTGCAGTTATCGATGCCGCCAAAGTTGCTGGTGCTGGTGTTCGCGACCTCCCTGCCGCGCAATAGTGCCGTATTGGCGGCATTGGTGGGGTTGCTTATGGCGCCCGGCACGGCACGGGTGGTGCGTGGCCTCACGCAGTCCATCGCCGTGCAGGATTTCGTGGCGGCCGCGGAGGTAGCCGGGGGCCGGTTCTTGTCGGTTGCGTTGCACGAGATCGTGCCCAACATCCTGCCGCGCCTAACGCTCGAACTCGCACTCCGCACGGGTTTCGCGGTGCTGATCCTGGCCGGGCTCAACTTTCTTGGGATCGGCCTATCGCCGCCATCGCCGGATTGGGGGCTGGCGATCAACGAAGGCCGCTCGACGTTTATGATCGCGCCAGCCATCTGCCTTGCCCCTGCCGCCGGCATCGTGCTGTTGGTCTCCGCCGTCACGATGGTGACGCACGCGCTGGGCGAACTTTGGCGATGACCGCGGCGCTGCAGGTGAGCGACATCCGTGTCGCCGCAACCGGTGACGCGGCGCGGCTTGTGGTTGCGGGCGTGGGCTTCGAGGTGCCGGCGGGTGGCTCGCTGGCCATCGCCGGGGAGTCCGGGTCGGGCAAGACCTCCATCGTGCACGCGCTTTTTGGTTCGGTTCGGCGCGGCCTTGAGGCCCTGAGCGGCACGGTGCGCTATGACGGCGACGCATTGCCAATCAATCGGCCCGCCGCCTTCGCCGCCATACGAGGACGTGCTGCGGCCCTGGTCCCGCAAAGCCCCAGCGGCGTGTTGGACCCGATCATGCGCATCGGCGACCAATTGCTGGAGGCTGCCCGCGAAGAGCCGCCGCGCGCTGCTGCGTTGGCCTCGCTTGCCGAGGTGGGGTTCGCCGACCCCGCCGCCATCATGGCCCGCTACCCCCACCAGGTCAGCGGCGGCCAGCGGCAGCGCGTGGCCATCGCGCTCGCCCTCCTGCGCGCACCCGGCGTGCTGGTGCTGGACGAGGCGACAACGGACCTCGATGCGCTGACCCAGGGCGCCGTGCTGACGCTGATCGAACGACTGCGGCGCGAACGGGGCTTCGCGCTGGTCGCCGTCAGCCACGACCTGCGCGTGCTGCGCCGTTTGTGCACCGAGCTGCTGGTGCTCTACGCCGGGCGCGTGGTCGAGCAGGGTCCGCTGGGTGCCGTGATGGACGGACCGCGCCATCCCTATACTGCCCGCTTGGTCGCGCGCTTCGTGCAGGGGCCGCTGGGTGGCGCAGCCCTTCCCGACGCGCAAGCGCCAGCAATGCTCGCGGGCTGCCGGTATCGCGGCCATTGCATGCTGGCGACGGAGCGATGCCGGGAGGAACCGCCGATGCTGGAGGTGGGGCGTGACCATATCAGCCGTTGCTGGCATGCGGACCAGGTGCAGGCTCCGTCGCGAGACGGCGTCCAGGCGGTGACCGCGGCGCTCCAGGGTGGGGAGCCGATACTTTCGGTCGGGCACGTCACGGCGGCGCACCGCGAGCCCGGCTTCGTCGTCCGCCGCCACCGAACGGTGTTGCACGATGTGTCGTTCGATCTGCGCCGCGGCGAGTGCCTGGCCGTGGTCGGCGAGAGCGGCAGCGGCAAGTCGACTTTGGCCCGCGTCATCGTGGGCCTGCACGTGGCACAGGCGGGCGAGGTCCGCTACTGCGGCACACCACTGGCAGGCCGCGCGGCGGGCCGCCCGTTGGCGGTGCGGCGCGACATTCAGATTGTGTTTCAGAACCCGGAGACCGCCTTCAGCCCCGCCGCCCGTGTTGGTGACGTGTTGTCCCGCCGCATGCGCCTATTTGAGCCAGAGGCCGCATCACCCGCCCGGCTGCGCCGTATCCTCGCCGAGGTGGGGCTGTCGCATGCCTTCCTCGAGCGCCGCCCTGCCTCCATGAGCGGCGGCGAGAAGCAGCGCTTGGCCATCGCCCGGGCCCTGATCGGTAATCCAAAACTGCTGGTCTGTGACGAGGTCGTCTCGGCATTGGATGTCGAAACACAGGCGCGCGTGATCCAGCTTCTGGTGCAGCTTCAACGCGAGCGTGGCCTGTCGCTGCTGTTCATCTCGCACGATCTTGGCGTGGTCGCCGCCATTGCGCATCGTGTGGCAGTGCTGCGCGAGGGGCGTTTGGTGGAGTTGGGCGACACTCCGTCCGTCATGGGCGGCGGGTCGGACTCCTATACGCGCCAGCTCGTCGACGCCGCGTTTGCATGAAGGGACTGCGATGACCGAACAGGGATTTGGGCGCCGCCGGGGGTTAGAGCTGGCGGTCGCGGCCGCCGCGTTGGGCGCGACGGGGCGGACCCAGGCACAGCCAGCGCGCGGCGGCGTGCTGCGCATCGCTGCCTCGATTGCCTCGTCGGAGCCGTTGGACCCACTGGTGATCAGCAGCGCGCGCACCTTCTCGTTCCTGCTGTGGGACCGTCTGGCCTGGGTCGCCACCGACCAGACGGTGCAGCCGGAGCTTGCCACGTCCTGGACCCCATCCGCCGATCTGCGCCGTTGGACCTTCACGCTCCGACCCGGCGTCGTGTTTCACGACGGCCGCAAGTTCACCGCCAAGGACGTGGTGGCAACCTTCGCCCGCGTGCTGGATGCGTCCAAGGGCAGCCAAGCGTTCACCAGCTTCACGCCCTACCTGGATCCGGACCGGGTGCGTGCTCTGGATGATTTGGCCGTCGTTTTCGATCTGAAGGAGCCGCTGTTCAACCTCGACGCGCTCGTCGCCGGGGATCAACTGGTGATCACGCCGGCAGGCGCGAGTGATGAGGAAATCCGGGCAGTGGGCCTGGGCACCGGCCCCTTCAAATTCAAGGAATACGAGCCTGAGAGCCACCTGATCACCGTGCGCAACCCCGATTACTGGCGTAGGGGGTTCCCGCTGCTGGACGGAATCGAGCTCTATAAGGTGGTCGACACGACGCAGCGTGTGGCCGGGCTGCGCAGCGGGCAGTTCGACCTGGTGACCGAGCTGACCGGGCTAGCCAAGCGGCAGCTTGCCGTGGTGCCGACCGTGCAGGTGGTCAGCATCCCCTCGGGAAACATCCACCCGATCTTCTTCATCGGCACGGCCAAACCCTTCGACGACAACCGGGTGCGGCTGGCATTCAAGAAGGCGATCGACCGGGAGCGCATCGTGCGCCAGGTGTTCCTGGGCGAAGCAGTGGTGGGCAACGACCAGCCGATCCCGCCCGACGCGCCCTTGTCGGCGAAACTGCCGCCGATCGCACATGACGTGGCAGGGGCGAAGGCTCTGCTCGCGGAGGCCGGGTTCCCGAACGGAATCGACGTGGTGTTGCACACCTCCGGGTGGGTATTGGATTCGGCCGTTGCCGCCGCCGACACGCTGAAGGAGGCTGGAATCCGGGTAACCCTGCAGAACGAACCCGGTGCCACCTACATTCCCACCTACAACAGAGGCGTCTGGCCGGTCTTCAACTCGAACTACGGCATGCGGGCCGACGCGCTGCTGATCGACGTGCTGTATGCGCCGACCACGCTCAAGAATGGCCTGTCACGCTACGAATGGAAGAACGACGCGTTCGCCGCCGCTTATCGCGCTGCCCAGGCGGAGCCCAACCCAGCCAAGCGCCAAGCCCTCTTCGGCGAGGTGCAACGCATCCTGCGCGACGACGGCAATCTGGTTATCCCGACCTTCTCCAACGTCATCGAGGCCTATTCGAAGAAGGTCGTGAACTACGTGCCGCACCCGATCGGATATTGGCGGCAGTACTGGCAGGTGGGCCTGACGGCTTGAAGCGAACTGGCACCGACGGTGACCTTACCCTCGGCGGCGAATACTTAGGCCAGCCCCTATGAGGGGGTTCACCACATGGATGGTCGCCCGGCTGGGCTTTGCCACCATCGTCGTCTTTATGCTGACCGTCATCGTATTTACCGCGACGAGCCTGCTGCCGGTCAATGCGGTGGACCAGATGCTTGGCTCTGAGGGCACGCAGGTGGGGAGGGAGGCACTCATGGCGCAGCTGGGCCTCGACCGGCCGCCCGTGGAGCGCTATCTCGCCTGGGCCGGGCGCGCTGTGAGGCTGGATTTCGGGCGGTCCTTGTTCACGAAGCAGCCGGTTTGGCCGTTAGTGATGGAGCGTTTCCGAAACTCCCTCCTGCTCGCCGCGGCAATCACCGTGGCGCAGGTGCCACTCAGCTTGGCGGCAGGCGCGTGGATCGCGATTCGGCGGGGCAGGGCGGCGGACCGCCTGATCTCCGGAGCGGCCGTCATGCTCATCTGTGTTCCGGAGTTTGTCGCGGGGATCGTGCTGATCTGGCTGCTGTGTATCGAGTTCCCGGTGCTGCCCGCCCTGAGCCTGGTGACTGCCGGGTCGGGCGCTGCGGACTGGGCGCGGGCGCTGTGCCTGCCAGTGCTCTCGATGCTGCCGGTTGGCACGGCATACCTCGTGCGGACCATGCGGTTCAGCATGGCGGAGGTGCTGGACCGCGAGTTCATCCGCATGGCGGAGTTGCGCGGCCTGTCGCGCCGCCGCATCCTGTTCCGGCACGCGCTGCCGAACGCGCTGGTGCCGATGGTGAACGTGTTGGCGCTGCACATGGGCTTCCTACTCAGCGGCGTGGTCGCGGTGGAAGTCCTGTTCGAATATCCTGGTATCGGCCGCCTCTTGCTCGACGCGGTGGGCCAGCAGGACGTGCCGCTTGTGCAGGCGACCGCATTGGTGCTGGGGTGTGGTTACGTGGTGGTCAATCTGCTGGCGGACATCGCCTTGGCACTGCTGGATCCCCGCATCGGGCAGCGCACGTAGCAGATATTTCGTTCACATCTGTTGGCTGTGCTCATGAGGCCACGGGAATGGCCTGGAGCACGGCTGCCCGCTTGGCGGCGTAACGGCTGACATGCCCCGGTAGGCCAAGATTCTCCCGCAATGTAGTGCCGGCATAGTCTGTCTTGTACAGGCCGCGCCGCTGCATCTCCGGCACCACCAACTCGACCACATCGGTAAGGCCGCCCGGCAGATGCGGTGGCAGGATGTTGAAACCGTCGGCAGCATCGTTGACGAACCAGTCTTCCATCTGGTCGACAATCTGTTCTGGGGTGCCGATGATCTGCCGATGACCATATGAGGCCGAGATCGAGACGCAAAGCTGCCGGATCGTTAAATTCTGCCGCCTAGCCTGCGCGAGGATCAACCTGGCGCGGTTTTCGTTGCGTGGATTGGCCACCTCTGGCACCGGCCCATCGAGTGGATAGCCGGAAAGGTCACCCATGGATTCGGCAAGCTTTGCCAATCCTAATACGGGATCCAGCAATTCCTGCAACAGGTCGAACTTGTCCTGTGCCTCCTGCATGGTGCGGCCTGGAAAGGCCATGACCCCTGGCATGATCTTCAGCGCATCGGTCTGCCGCCCATACTTCGCCATGCGGCCCTTGACGGAGGCATAGTAGGTCTTTGCCTCTTCCAGCGTCTGCGCCGCAGCATAAATGACATCCGCGGTGGCTGCGGCGAGTTCCTGCCCCGGCACGGAGGCGCCGGCCTGGGCCAGGATGGGGCAGCCCTGTGGCGTGCTGGCGATGTTCAGCGGTCCTCGCACGGAAAAATGCTCGCCCTTGTGGTTCAGCATATGCATTTTGTCCGGGTCGTAAAAGATGCCGGATTGCTTGTCCCGGATGAACGCGTCTTCATCCCAGCTATCCCACAATCCCCTGACGACATCGACGAATTCGGTTGCGCGAGCATAGCGCGTGGCGGTCGGGAGCTCACCGTCGAGGTTGAAATTCTGTGCTTCCATGTCCGTGTGCGAGGTCACCACATTCCAGCCGGCGCGGCCGCCGCTGAGATGGTCCAGCGACGCGAATTTACGCGCGATGTTGAACGGCTCGTTATACGTCGTGGAGGCCGTTGCCATGAGGCCGATATGGCCGGAGACCATGGCGAGCGCGCAAAGTAGCGTAATGGGCTCGAACTGAATGTTGCGCGAGGAGCGCGACAAGGCACCTTTTGGTTCGTCCCGCCCACGCACGCCCGAGCCATCGGGGAGGAAGAAGATATCAATTTTGCCACGCTCGGCGATGTGGAGGGCATTGATGTAGTGCTGAAGCTGCATCTCGCCGCCAATCGGCGCGTCCGGATGGCGCCACGACGCCATATGATAGCCCAGGCTACCGATAAAGACGCCGAGCGCCATTTGGCGTTTGCTGCTCATTGCCTTGGCAAATCCTTCTTCAACTCGTTCGGCGCGCAATATTCAGGTCAGGCTTACATATTCCAGATTCGACCCGGAATAGAGCGACAAACAGCCCGGCAGGATGGTGCAGCCCTTTACGGCGCGGCTCATGCCGAAAGACTGTGTCCGCCAGGCCGCTGTCACGAGCGGCGTCTCCACCGCAATGATGCGCTGCAATTGCGAATAGATCCCGCGGCGTATGACCGGGTCCAGTTCCATGCGGCCTTTGGCAAGCAGCTTCGCCACCTCGTCATTCTCGAAGCCATAGGGGCGGTGATAATCGGGCGACAACCCCGAGCCTACGAGAGCGGACCATGCATCGGGGTCGTTGAAATCATCGCCAGTGGAATTCATGGAGATTTCAAACTGTCCTCTCGTACCCAGGGAGACGCGGGTGGCGAAATCGGTGAGCTTCAGCTCCACGTTGATGCCGACTTTGGCAAGGTTCTGCTGCATTACCACGCACGCATCTTTGGTCATGCCATAGGAACCGGCACTCAGAATGGTGGTGGAGAAGCCGTTGGGCAATCCAGCTTGCTTCAGCAGAGACCGGGAAAGATCGGGATCATACGGCCATAACTCGCCAACCCCAGGATCATAGAGCGGGTCGCCCTCCAGGATCGGCAGCGTGGCCAGCGGTGCGCCATGCCCGAACATGGCACCTTTCACCACATCGTCGCGATTAATGGCGCAGGCGACGGCACGACGCAGCAAGGGGTCGGTAAAGCGGCCGGTTTTGACGTTGAACACCAGGTACAAAAACGGCCCCGCCTTGGTAGAGCTGAGCGCGAAGGACGGGTTGGCTTGCAAATCCGTCATACTCTGCCACGGCACCTGCTCGATGATATCCACATCGCCGGCCAATAACGCCGCCACACGGGCGCTATCATCGGGGTAGGCGATCAACGAGAGCTTCTCGCTCTTGGGAAATCCAGGTTTGTAATACTGGGTGAACCGCTTCAATTCTACGCGCGTACCCCGCTCGATACTGACGATACTGTATGGCCCCGCGCCTACGATATTGGTGGGATCGGCCATGGCGGCTTTGGAACAGATGATCGGCGCGTACGGACTCGCCACCACATAGGGAAAGCTGGCGCTGGGCTCGCGCAGCACCACCCGGCAGGTTTTCGGCGTCGGTGTTTCCACCGCTTCGACCAGCTGGAAGGCGGCACGAAGATAGGCGGTGGATTTTGCATCGGCGATCGCGCCATAGGTGTATTTAACGTCGGCCGAGGTTACCGGGTCCCCATTTTGAAATACTGCAGCATCCCGGATTTTGAAGACAAACGCATGGTCACCGTCGCGCGTCCAACTTTCAGCAATTTCCTTGGAGACCTCTCCCTTGATGTCATAGCCGAGCAAGCCGCGAAGAAACTGGGACTTCACCGTGACGGCCGCTGTGCCGGTATTTTCGAAGGGTTTCAGATTGGGCGGAAAGGCGGACATCGCGTAGGTCAATGTGTCGCTGGGGCCGCTACGAGCCCGTGCCGGGCGGAGCGCCAAGCGGGCCCCCGCGGCGCTGGCGCCCGCCAACGCTGCCCGGCGTGTCAGCCTCACAGCGGGGAAGCCCGGCCTGATGTCAAAACCCACTGTCATCCTCTGTTCTCCACGTGATCTTGCCGAACCCTTTGGCCTTCCAGCCCCGTTTCTGTGAAAATGCTCGCATGTCAGGCGGCGGCCTGGTTGGCGGCGCTGTCCCTGCGGGCCAGGGTCGCTGCCAGGCGAATAGCCGTCTCCAGCGCGCCTGTGGTTGCAACGCCCTTCCCCACAATGTCGAAGGCGGTGCCGTGCGCCGGCGTGGTGAACACCGTCTGCAAGCCTGCCGTGACCGTGACACCGCGACTGAACCCACGCAGCTTGGTCGCAACTTGCCCGGCGTCATGATACATCGAAAGCACGCCGTCATAGTCGCCAGCGAATGCCTTGAGGAACACCGTATCGGCCGGGAATGGTCCGCTGACATTCACACCTTTGGCCGCCATTTCTTCGACTGCCGGGCGAATTACCTCGATCTCATCCATGCCGAACAGGCCGTTCTCGCCGTTATGCGGGTTCAGTGCGCCGACTGCGATCCGCGGGTTCTCAATCCCGCCCCGGCGCATCATGGTGTGGGCAAGGGTGATGGCGTCCTTGATGCGGGGACCCGTGATCTGATCGATGGCCTCCCGCAGCGATAAATGCCCGGTAACACGCGACATCCACTGGCCGTCCAGCACGTTCATCTCAGCGAAGTGGCCGTTATGGCCGATCAGGTGGGCGAACATCTTGTGCTCGTCCGGGAACTTCCAACCACCCTGATACATCGCCGCCTTGTTGAGCGGGGCGAAACTGATGGCGTCCACCACGCCCGCCTGAGCGATCCGGATAACCTCCGCCAGCGTCTCTCCGGTCAGGCGTCCTGATTCGGGCGATACTTCGCCGCGCGGCAGGGTGGCTGGATCGATGTTGCCCAGGTCGATCACAGGCACACCGGGCTTGTCCCAATCAATCGGCTTACTGCGGTCCACCTGATACCAGTCGAGCGTGACGCCGGCATCCTTCATGCCCTGTTGCAGGACTCGGGCGTCTCCCACCACGACGATGCGGGCGGCGTCATTCATGCGGCCATCGCTGAGGATGCGGGCACACATCTCCGGACCGATGCCGGTATAGTCGCCGAGCATGAGGGCGATCCGGGGCAGCGGAGTTTCAGGCGTCATTGGCAATCATCCTTCAAACTGTAGCGCCGGGTAGGCCGCAAGCGACATGGCCGGCCGAGAGGGAGGTCGCCCAGCAGGGCGAAGAAGCACGGCTAAGAAGACTTCCCCGACAAGGTCGGTGTGTAGGTGGCGAGCGGCGTGGCTGGAACGCCAGTGAGTAATGGCGCACCTTGTAGGCTCGGACGGGTGGCTTGCCAAAGTTGCGCATCGAACTCACCATCCCATCTTGCGACTGCGACCGCGGCCACGGCATTCCCGATGACGTTCACGACCGACCGGCCTTGCGACATGAAGCGGTCGATGCCGAGCAGCAGCGCCAGCCCCTCCACCGGTAATCCGGTCGCTACGACGGTGGCTGCCAGCGCCGCGAAGGCGCCGCCGGTGACCCCTGCCGCCCCCTTGGACGTGAACAACATCAACACCAACATGCTGGCCTGCTGAGCAAAACCGAGATGGATGCCGTAGACTTGCGTGATGAACAAAAGGCTCATCGGCAGGGTAATCGCGACCCCGTCGAGATTGAACGTATAGCCGGTAGGGATGACTAAGCCGACGGCAGTGGCGGAGACGCCGGACGCCTCCAGCTTGCTGATCATGCCGGGGATCGCGACCTCGGAAGACGAGGTCGCGATCACCATCAGCAACTCTTCCTTGAGGCGACGGATGAGGTCGAACAGGCGAACGCCGAACAACCGGCAGATGAGCCCGAAGACGACCAGTATCATGAATGCCATGGTCAACCAGGCTGTCGCGACGAACATCCCGAGCGCGTAGAGCGTGTGCACGCCGAACCGGCCAAGGGTGAAGGCGAGCGCGCCGAACGCGCCGATCGGAGCAAACTTGACAATAATGTTGACGACGCCGAACACCAGGTCGCCGCATCGGCTGAGGGCGTCGCGGATCGGAGCGCCCCGGTCGCCGAGCTTGATAAGGGCGCTGCCAACCAGAAGGGCAATGACCACGACCTGAAGCACGTTGTTGTGCACGAAGGCGCCGAAGAAATTGTCCGGGATGACGCCCATGATGAAGCTGGGCAGGGATTGCGACGTGCTGTGCTGATATGCCAGGGTTGTTGCGGCCTGTTCGACGGTGGGTCGCTGCACGGCGGACCCGAAATCCACGACGTTGCCAACCAATGCGCCAAGCAGCAGGCCGATTGTCGAAACTACTTCAAAATAGATCAGGGTTTTAAGCCCGAGCCGCCCGACCTTGCGAAGGTCGCCGACCTGCGAAATTCCGGTGACGATGACTAGGAAAATCAGCGGTGGGATACTCAGCTCGATCAACGCTATGAACGCGTCGGCGCAGGGTTTGAGCGCTATACCGACGTTCGGCCACACCGCGCCAATGACCCCGCCAATCGCTGCGGCAACAACGACCTGTAACCAGGCCCTTCGCCATAGCGGCTTTACTGCAGGCCCGGCGTGGAAATGAGCAGCTCCCATGTTTGACGACCTTTCTGGCTTTTTCTTAAGGATGGCCCTGTAGCGAATACTTGCGCAGGTTGTGGGCGCCGACGTCAGCCGCGTAGACGTTGCCATTGTCGTCTGCGCCGATGCCAGATGCCGAAGAACCGCGGACAACGCTGTTTAGATCGACCGGATCAGGAATGAAAGCCTTGAGCGAACCGTCCTTGGCATTGCCGATCATGATGCCCCTGATTTCACCCTTGGAGGGCACCCCGTGCGGCGTGCCAGCCGGTTGCGTTACGCTCGGATCATCAAAGGTCACGCCTGCATAAATCGTGTCGTCCTTGCCGACGAAAATCGAGTTTGGTTCGCCGAACTGCGTCCAGGCCGTGATAAAATTGCCATCCTGATCGAAAACTTGGATCCGCCTATTTTTGCGGTCGGCAACGAAGACGTGGTTCTCCGATCCGCCGATGCAGATATCGTGCGGTTCGTTGAAGTTGCCCGCCTCTGAGCCCATGTGGCCCCAGCTCTTGATGAATTTGCCATCTTTATCAAACTTGAGGATGCGGGCGTTGTTGTGCTCGTTCGGCGAATGGCCATCCGAGACAAAGATGTCGCCATCCGGCGCGACGGCAATGCCGGGCGGACGATCGAATGTGTTCGGGCCGGTGCCAGAGACTCCCTCCGTGCCCAGTGTCATCAGGACTTTGCCGGTTGGGCTTAGTTTGAGTGCCTCCTGCCCCATGACCACGCCATCGGCGTTCTTTGCGGACATGCCGAGGACCGTATCCTTATCGTTGACATCGGTGGTCCAAAGATTTCCATCGTCATCGACGGTGAAGCCGTGCGGATAGACAAACAGCCCGGCGCCGAGGCTGGCCAGAAGCTTACCCGACGGATCAAACTCCAGAATCGGCGGATTGTTCGCGTAGGGCCCGAGGCAGACCGCACTTCCGGACGGCTTGGTCGCGAAACAGCGATGGAAGACCCAGACGTTGCCCTTGGTGTCAACGTGCACCCGGCTGACTTCGCCCCAGTGACTGCCATTCATGTTCGCCGGCAGGGTCGGCCACCCTGTCACGAGGTGGTAAGGGTTGGGAAGATCAGTTGGCTTTGGATATTGCGCTTGCTGGGCCTGCGCCGAGAAACCGAGGAGGGTGAAGGCGCAAGCGCCCACTAGTGCCGCAATCTTGGAAGCGCCGGTCTGCCGCACCGTCTTGAGCTGCATCCTTGATCCTTCACGCATCGATTGAGCTGCCATTTCAGGCGACCTGCAGCAGCGGACGAAGCTCGCAGATGTCTTTGACCTGCTCCAGCAGGTAAACCTGTTCGATCAGCTGCGCGCCTTGCTTTTCGCCAAGTACCGGATACATCAGGTCGCGCGCTTTTGCGGTGACTTCTTCGCGCGTCATCGGGTTTTCCGGCGTGCCGCGCACTGTGTCGTTGCGCTCGCTCAGCCGGGTACCATTGTTGAGTGTGACCTCGACCACAGCGACGCGCTTGGGCAACAATCGTTCGAGTTCATCCTCGGCGGTGACCTGCACTTTGGCACGCACGCGAAGAACCGCCGGGTCGTTCATACGAGCGACATCATGGGCGGCGCGGAACGTCAAGGTGCCGTCGATAAGTGTGACCGCGGTCAGATATTGCAGGTTGAGATCTGGACTGCTGGCATTGTCGACCTTTGGCGCCGCACTCGTGGAGAGGCGGACGACCACTTGCTGGACATCGTCTGCTCCAAACGGGTGCTGCTGTCGCAAATCAACAAGGGCGTCGATCGGTGATTGGACCGGGCCGCCGGTCGACCATTTCTTGATGATCGTGTCGCTCACCTCAAATCGTTCGCCGAGCCCATCTACCAGCCCCTGGGGATCGGCTTTCGGCGCATAGGCCGAGAAGAAATTATCGCGACCGGAAAACACGTCGCTCACGCCGGTAAACCCCGCCTGCATAAGCAGCGCCGCGGTGACGCCGTTGCGAGCGCCCATCGAGCCGAACGTGAATGCCTTCTCCATGTGCTGGATGTCGCGTTGCCAAACGGCATAACCGGCTCCAGCCTGCTGAGCCGCATAATCCAGAAGCCAAGCCATCTGCTGCTTGCCAAGGTTGGCAACGCAGCCAGCCGCGGCGGCCGCGCCGAAGGTCCCCACCACATTGTGGGTGTCCTGCAACACGGTGGTGGCGAGAATGGTTTTCATCGCCCGCATGCCGATATCATACCCAAGTGCCACAGCCCGCACGAAACGAGCGCCGTCGATATGGAGAAATTCGCCCATGGCCATGGCCGCGGGAACCACGGCGCACCCGGGGTGAGCGCCGCCCGCGCTATAATTGTCATCGGTCTCATCGGCCTGAGCGAAAGCGCCGTTGACGATAGCGGCTTCGATGGGCCCGCGAAGCAGATTAGCGGCGACAATGGTGGCCGTGTTCTCACCGCCCATCGCGCGCGCAAACTGCATCGCTTGGCGACCGGCAGGCAGTCCTGACCCCGAAACCATCGCCGCCAGGGTGTCGAGGACATGAATCTTTGTCTGCTCGGCAACGGCCGAGGGAAGGGCTCGGCTGGCAGCCTCGCTCATATAGGTGCTCAGCGTGTCCATCACCGTGCCTTTGCCCTCGTTGGCAGCGGCAGGATTGTGCGGAAGCGTCGCTGTAGCGGCGCTTCCGATGCTGAGTGCCAATAAGTTGCGCCGCGCCAGCCATCGGCTGGGATGTAGCGCGGATGAGTCACGGCCCGGGTGACGCAAGTTCCTTGGCACACTCATTTAGGTTCTTGCATCATGATGACGGACTTTCCCCTTAGCTTGGCGACGAGCCTCTTTCCTAAGGCCTTGGACTTGGCATTTTCCTGACTCGGCGACGTGTCGGAGTTCAACGAGGCCTATCTTGGCAACGGCTAAACGCTGGCGGATGACGATTGGGAGCGCCAATGCCAATTTTAAATCGTTCTATGCTGGGATCATCCGTCAACCTAAAGTGCCGGGTTGGCCACCAGCGGCATGGGCTGGTGCGACGGTGTGTCGCTCGGCAGGCGCACTTGCATGGCGAAGAACGGAGCGAGAAGCAGCACGGCGATGGAAAGACCGAAGGCCGCTTCCCAAGCCCCACCCGTCGCGTCCAGCAACCAATCCACAATCACCGGCGACGTTGCCCCGGCGATGGCCATTCCTGTGAAGGTTGTGGCGGCGGATGTGGCAGCATGCGCCGGCTCCACCTCGGTCGCGACCATCCAGAGTGGGGCGTCCCCCAGCTCTGACATGAAGAAGGCCAGACCGAGGCAGCATGCGCTCCGCCCCACTGGTCTTGATGCACTTGCGCTCGAATCCTTCGAAGAACATGAGCCGCTCTCTTCACAAATCGCTTTTGTTGGCAACCAACATTCGCGCTTGCGGCGCGCGAGTCAATCGTAGATCGTCGACGATTATGAACGATAGCGAACTCACAGAAGCGCTCCGGCTGAAACGGGAGATCTCGTTGACCAGCCTGGTCCGGCAGGAAATT
This sequence comes from Acetobacteraceae bacterium, assembly GCA_965199005.1. Lineage (GTDB taxonomy): Bacteria > Pseudomonadota > Alphaproteobacteria > Acetobacterales > Acetobacteraceae > LMUY01. The sequence continues at coordinate 1,102,453 of CBDAQK010000001.1, forward strand.
GAACGCAGTATCGAGGCGGGGGAGCTGAACGCCGGCGACTGGATCAACGAGGCGATGCTCGCCGCTCGGCTCGGCATCAGCCGTGGCCCGGTACGCGAAGCCTGCCGGGGGCTAGAGCAGAGCGGACTGGTGACGGTGGTGGTCAACCGCGGCGCCTTCGTGCGGGCGATCGGCGTGAAGGAGGCGGGAGAGATCTACGCTCTACGTGCGGCGCTATTCGGCTTCGCAGGCTTCCTGCTCGCACCGGTCATCACGCCGGCGCAGTTGAAGAGTTTGCGAAAACTTCAAATTTCCATGCAGAGTGCCGCGGTTGCCGAATTGCTCGACGCTTACTACCCGCTCAACCTGCAATTTCACGCAGAACTCGTGACACAGGCCGGGAATACCCGGCTGGCGCGGCAGTATGCTGCCGCCGTGCGGGAGCTGCACCTGTTTCGCCGCCGCGCGCTGATCACGCCGGGCCGCATGCGTGACTCGAACGCCGAGCACGCCGCCATTATTCGCAGCCTGGCCGCCCACGATGCCGATGCCACCCGCAAACTGATGGAAAATCATGTGCTCGCGGCGCGCGATCGCGTCTTGTTGCCCTCGTCTTACGCCGGCTCCTGAGCGGCGCGCCCGACTTTCAGAAGCTGGTTGACCGGAATACCGTCCACAGGCTCGATGCGCTGGCCGGCCCCGGCCCCGGCGCTCGCGTGCTGCTCTATGTGGACCGCACCGTCTTCAACGAATACACCAGCCCGCAGGTGTTCAGCGGGCTACGCGACGCCGGGCGCGGCGTATGGCGGCCCGCGGCCTCGCTCGCCGTGGGCGACCACGTGAACCCCACGGCGCCACACCGCGTGCACGCTATGGCCGACCCCGATGCCGGGCGGCAGGTCGAGTACTTCACCCGCAATTGCCGCGATTTCGGCATCGAGCTGCTGGACGTGCTACAACCTGGACAAGGCATCGAGCACGTTGTCGCGCCGGAGCAAGGCTTCATCTTGCCCGGCACCGTCGTGGCCGCGGGTGATAGCCACACCACGACCTATGGTGCGCTGGGCACGCTGGGGTTCGGCATCGGCATATCCGATATCGAGCATGTGCTGGCCACCCAGACGGTAAGCTACACCACCCTGCGCACCCTGCGCGTGACGCTGGATGGGGTCATGGGCCTGGGTATCACGGCAAAGGACGTGATCATGAAGCTGATCCGCGACATCGGCGCTGATGGGGCGACAGGATATGCAGTCGAGTTCGCCGGGCCTGGTATCGCCGCGCTGCCAGTGGAGGGCCGAATGACGATCTGCAACATGGCGGTGGAGTGCGGTGCCCGCGGCGTGGTGATCGCGCCCGATGCCGTGGTGGTAGACTGGCTGCGTGGCCGGCCGCGCGCTCCCCAGGGGGCGTTGTTCGAGCAGGCTGCCAACTCCTGGCTCGCCCTACGCAGTGATCCCGACGCCGTATTCGACCGCGAGGTGGCACTGCAGGCCGGTACGGTCGAGCCAATGGTTACCTGGGGCACCAGCCCCGACCAGGCAGTCGCCATCAGCGCCAGCGTGCCGGACCCGTATTCCGAACCAAACCCGGTGAAACGGCGCGGCATGGAACGCGCCCTCGCCTACAGTTGATGTTTCGGCCGGGTATGCCGATCGCCCTTTTTCGGTGGCGCTTCGATCTCGAATGTGCCCGATGATGTCCATGCTGGCGCAATGCATCGTCGAGAGGAAAACAGCCTGATGAGTGAAACACCGGTTGCCATGGTCTCGGGCGCGACGCGTGGCATCGGGCGTGCCATCGCCCATGAACTGGCCCGTCACGGCTTCGCACTCAGTCTCGGCGCGCGCAACCCCAGCGCGCTGCCGCGTGAATTGTTGGACGCGGGAGCCCTTGGGGTCGTGTATGACGCGACCGACCGCGGCGCGGAGGCACGCTGGGTGGATGCGACGAGTGCCCGGTTCGGCCGGATCGATGCGTTGGTCAACAGCGCCGGGATTTCTCGCCAGGTCAGCCTAGAGACAGGAACCGATGTCGACCTGGACGCGATGCTGGAGGTCAACGTCCATGCTCCCTTCCGCCTGGTGCGGGCGGTGCTGCCCATGCTCAAGGCGAGTGGCCGCGGACGGGTGGCCAATATCGCGTCACTGTCGGGCAAGCGGGTCATGGGATTGAATGCCGGCTACCAGATGTCCAAGCACGCCGTGATGGCCTTGACCCATGCGGTGCGGCGCGCCGGCTGGGAGCATGGCATTCGCGCCACCGCGATCTGCCCGGGCTATGTCGATACCGAGATGGTCGGTGATGTCGGCATGCCGCGCGAAGCCATGACGCAGCCGCAGGATCTGGCAAGGCTGGTGGTGTGCGTCATGATGCAGCCGAACACCGCGGCGGTGGCCGAACTGCTGGTCAACAGCCGTTACGAGCATACGCTCTAGTGCAGCGGCTTGCTCGCTGGGCACCCGCTCTGGTCTGCGGGCTGGAACGCGGATGACCGAAGTGGATTTCCTCGAAGCCGTCTGGAGTAATGAATTCAACGTCGAGTTGCTGCGTCGACTCCGATCAATCGACTTGCCGGAATGCCATTTGACCGCCGGATGCTTGTTTCAAGCCGTGTGGAACCGCCGCTCCGGGCACCCACCCGCACAAGGTATCAAGGACTACGACGTCTTCTATTTCGACAACGGCGATCTGTCGTGGGAAGCGGAGGATGAGGTTATCCGCCAGGTGTCAAAAACAACGGCAAATCTTCCAATAAGCATCGAAGTGAAAAACCAAGCGCGCGTCCATCTTTGGTACTCAAGGCGGTTTGGCGGTGATTATCCGCCACTGAAGTCTGCGCAGGATGGGATCGACCGATACTTGATTTCCTGCACCTGCGTCGGCATCGACGCGCGGAGCGGGCATGTCTACGCACCAAATGGCTTTGGCGAGATGGAACAAGGGATTCTCAGGATGAACCCGCATCACCCGAGCCCGGACCTCTTCCGTCGGAAAGCCGAGAGCTATCGATCTCGCTGGCCTTGGCTCACCATCGAGGGGTGATACCACTCACCATCTGGGCACCCAGACCGCTCTTGCCGCCGCCTGTAGGAACCCTATTCAAGCTCCGTCCCATCGCCGACGCTTCCGACACGGAGCACCCCATCGATGGCGCTGAGGCGGGCGATCAGGTGGGACACTGGCCGTTTGCCTTTAACCTGCATGCCAAGCACCACCGCCCCTCGGCCAAGTCTTTCGGGCTCCACCCCCTCCCAGTCGGCTTGGTCGCGATCCTCTTCTTGCGGCGGGCCTGAATCGCGCTCCACTTCCACATGATCGATGGCGAAGCGAAGCTGGGTACAGGCGATTAGGATGCTTCGCAGCAGGCCCTGGTGGTCCAGGTAGGTGATGCGCAGCCGCGTTGCGGTACGCCGCTCGCGCGGCAGATAAGCCAACAGTTTGGGGAAGACAAACATGATAATGAAGTGACCAAGGGTAGTTGCCAGCGCCAACACCGGCAGTCCGGCACCACAGGCCATGCCAAGTGCTGCCGTCAGCCAAACCGAAGCCGCAGTCGTCAGGCCCCGGACGATGTCGCGGCGCATGAAGATCACGCCGCCACCGATGAACCCGATACCGGACACGACCTGCGCCGCCACGCGGGAGGGGTCTACCACCACCCGACCGCTTTCCAGTACATCCATGAACCCGTATTTCGAGATCAGCATGAAGAGCGCCGCCGATACGCCGACCAGGGTGTAGGTTCGCAGTCCGGCGCTTTTCTGGCGGACCTCGCGTTCCAGCCCCACAATGGCGGAGAGAACGAACGCCAATGTCAGCTCACCGAGTTGCAGCCATCCCTGACCTGCCGTGCCGAACAATGGTGTTAGCCGCCTTCGCTGAGAGGGTTCAGATTAGCCGGATAGAATATCGTCTGGCGAGACGCTGAAGCCGGCCAGCGTTTGCAAGACCCCCTTCAAGATCAGAGCGATCAGACCTAGGCCGAGCCGGTGTCTTCGTTTCCGTCCTGCCGCATGCGGCTCGGCAGCAACTCCCCCCTATTTTCAAGCACCGGGTAAGCAGCCGCGGCGACCAGGTGGGAGTTCACCCGCTTCAAATCTCGCAGAAGCTCAAGGGTAAGCGACTGGGCCTCGGCCATTTCGGGGTGGCCCAGTCTCATCCGGTCGAGGTAGTTCTTCGTGGCCCGTCCCTCGATGTCACGGAACACCTCCTTCTCGGCGGCGAGCAGCCGGGCTGTCCTGGCGTCCTCGGTGACGAAGAGCGAGGCGGTAGTGCGCACATTTGCTGCCAATCGGTCGACCAGTTGCACGAGTTCGGCCTGGTCATCCTTGGGCAGGACGATGCCACGCTTGAACGCCCGGGACACCAGCCCCAGCAGGTTGCGCTCCACCACCCCGCCGGCAAACTCCATATTCGTCGCGAAGGCCAAGATTTCCCGCGCCCGGCGGTGGTCGTCCGTCGTCATTGCCGCCGGGTCGAGCAGCGTCAGGTAGGATCGGATGGCGCCGGTCAATTTGTCGAGTATCTCGTCCATCCGCTTCGTCTCGGTCAACTGGCGCCTGTTTCCTTGAATAAACGTCTCGCGCAGCCCGGCGAGCATGGCTTCCAGCACATCGGCCAGCCGCAATGCCTCCCGGGCAGCGCCGCCGAGTGCCACGATCGGTGTTTCCGTGGCCGAGTGGTCTAGATAAATGGGGCGGGCTGGGTCGCCCAATTTGACCCGCGTCGGCAGCGCGCGCTGCAGCAAGGCGGCATAAGGCCGCAGCAGTGGGAGGAAGATGGCGGCAAGCGCCAGGTTGAACAAGGTGTGGAAATCGGCCACGGCCCGGGCGTTGTCCGGTTCGACCGTGACCATCAATCGGCCGAGATAGGGCAGTATGGGCAGCACCACGGCCACGCCAACCAGGCGATTGACGAGGTTGCCCAACGGGAGGCGCTTGGCCGCGGGGTCTTCGCCTGCGCCACCCTCCAGCACCGGATTCATTGCGGTGCCGAGATTGGCCCCCAGCACCAGGGCAAAGGCTGCATCGGGAGGCACCGTGCCCTTGGCCGCGAACGACATGACCAGCAGGATGACGGCGACCGAGGAATGGGCGGCCCAGGTGAGCCCGGCGGCGAGGATCACATCCAGCATGGGTTCGGTCGCGATCCCGCCGAGGAGAAGCCGTAGGCTCGGTTCGTCTTCGTAGGGCGTGAGCAGGTCGAGGAACTGATGCAGGGCCAGCAACACCAAGCCAAGGCCGATGAGCACGCGGCCGAAATCCCGTGGCCCTTCCGTGGCGCGCCGGAACATCAGCACGCCAATCAGGATGAGCGCGGGCGAGATTTGGGCCACGTTAAAGGAGAGCACCTGAACGATGAGGGTGGTGCCGACATTGGCCCCCAGCATGACGGAAAGGGCCGGAACCAAATCCACCAGGCCGCCGGCCGCGAAGCCCGTCAACATGAGTCCGGTGGCAGTGCTGCTTTGAAGGATGGCGGTCACACCCAGGCCCGCGAAGAACGCCCTCGCCCGGTTGCGGACCGCGGTGTCGAGAAAGCCGCGCAGCCGCACGCCAAATGCCCGTTGGACCCCCGTCTGGATCATGCGTATGCCCCAAAGCAGCAGGGCGACCGCTCCGGCGAGGCTGACAAGTGTGATCGGGAATTGCATGACGCTGTTCACCTGCCGCAACGCCCGCATCACGCGGGAGGGATGGTTTAGCGGGACGCCGGTGACATCGGCAACATACGGATCTAACGGCTGTACAGGCGTGCAACTTTGTCTGGGTGGGGGAAGACCGTCAATGTAGGCGAACGTGCTGCGCATAAGAGAGCTGAAACCAGCCGTTCATGTGCCGCATATGCTGCTGCCGTAAGCCCGATGCCGGGCGCTAACAAACCTGCGCTGACTCGCTTCGTGACGGCGGGGGATGTCGCCCGGGAGGCCAGTTGGGTGGCTGCCAGCGTTGGCGGCCGCCCTACAACGCGCCCGGGACCCAGCCCGCACAGCCGTGATCGTCATCAACACGGACCCGATTGCCTCAACAGAGGCGAGGGCTGCCTGGTGGGATGTCGCGGTGCCGGAAATCGCCGAACGCTCGATGGAGACGACGGGTTAAGGCGAATGACCTGACATCAGCCGCAATCATCCCTTCGACCCGGCCCGAACCTTCAGGCCGGGATGCGATCCAAATATTGCCGGACGAAATCACACCCGACCTCGGCGATGTAGGCGTCGATCAGCCGTTGCGTCACCGGGCCAGCCCCCATCCAGGACGCGCCACCGACTTTCTGTCCGTCGAAAAGATGCACGGGCAGGATGCACAGGCTGGTCGAGGTCAGGAACATCTCGTCCGCATTGGCGGCGTCGAACAGGTCGATATCCGCCTCGGCGCAGGGAATCCCCAGTGTCCCGGCCAGATCGATGGTCATCTGGCGGCTGACACCGGGCAGCACGTAATGCTCGCGGGGAGTACGCATCTTGCCGTCGTGGACGATGAAGATGTTGCTGCCCTGCCCTTCGGCCAGATTGCCATTCTCATCCAGCAATAGCGGCCAGGCGTCCGGGTTGGTCGCCTTGATCGGCTGCGCAGCCACGATCATATTCATATAGTTGTTCATTTTCGCACGCGGGCTGAGCATGCTTGGCGCCGTGCGCCGGACCGTGGTGGTCATGACCTGCGCCCCGTCGCGATACATTTTCGCCCGTGCGGCGAGCGGTAGCGGGCTCACGTCGATCACCAAATTTGGCCCGGTATGCTCCCAGCCCTCGTCGCCCACCGCATCGACGCCGCGGCTGATGCGCTGGGTCACCCACCAATCGCCATGGCTGGCACGCAGATGCTCGTTGCGGGCCACCACGTCCTCGGTGATCGCGACCATCTCCTTCGGCGATAGTCCCGGGTCGATCCGCACGTAGCGGAGCGAGCGGTAGAAGCGGTCGATATGCTCCGCCAGCCGGAATGGCACGCCGTTGAAGGTCCGGGTCATGTCGAATGCCCCGTCGCCGGATTTCCAGCTTTTGTCGCGGAAGGGAACCACCACCTGCCCCTCGGGCATAATGTTACCGTTGAACCAAGCCACGCGGGTATTGGCTAGCATCACCATCTCACTGACCGTTCACGATGAAACGGAGCTTACAGGCGCCAACCCGCGTGGGAAGGGCCTTTCCACGTCAGGCGGCGTTCAGCCGGGGCGCGGCGCAGAGCACGACGGCCAGGCGCACCACGCCCACAACCTGGCGCAAATTGCCTTCGACCACATGGAGCATGTCGGATGGCATCGCATCCATGCCTACTTCGACGACGAGGCTCGCGCCTTCGCGCCGGCTGCGCACCCGGTCCGGGACCAGGCCGCGGCGCGCGAAAGGGGCCAGCAGACGGGGGAGCAGGCCGGGCTCGGCTTCGGCCGTCATTTCGAATCGGACGGGTCTGTACGCGGGGTCAGACGGCAGCGTTTGCATGGGATGCACTTTCGGTCAGGAATGGGAGGGGCAACGATCCGGCTGCCGAACCCCGACGCGTCGCGCGCGAGCCCGGCTAGGCAGCCGGGGTGATAATTCGCGTCGCGCCTGTGAACCGAAAATGCATAGCGAAGATGCTAGCGGCTGGCACCGCCGCGCGTCCCCTGCGTTTTGAGCAACCCTGCCTCACGAACGACGGGCCCGTTTCCCGCAGGTTCAACTGCCGAGTTCCTCCGCCACCAGGCTCGCCCAGTAACGCACCCCAAGCGGCAGGATGGCGTCGTTGAAATCGTAGTGCGGCGTGTGGACGTTGTGGAATCGTCCCTCCGTGCCTGTGCCATTACCGATCATCATCATCATACCGGGTTTCTTTTCGAGCATGAACGACAGGTCTTCTCCCGCGGTGATCGGGGTCATCGCGTCGTCGACTGCGTCGTGGCCGACGATGGCGCGCGCCGCCTTCACGGCCACGCCCACCTGTTCCGCGGCGTTGACAAGCGGGGGGTAGTTGCGCTCGTAGACGACGGTGCCCTCGCAGCCTTGCGCCTCGGCGAAGCAGCGTGCCAGCTCACCCAGGCGGCGTTCCAGCAGGTCGCGAATCGCGGGCAGATAGCTGCGGGCGGTGCCTTCGACGACGACCTGCGACGGCATGACGTTGCCAGCCCCCGTCTGGCCGGCCAGGATATGGCCGATCGAGAGCACGGCGGTCTGCAACGCGGGGACGTTGCGCCCGATGATCCCCTGCACGCCGAGGATGAAGTGAGCGAGCGGGATGGTCGGGTCGGTGCCGAGATGTGGCGCCGAGCCGCCATGGCCGCCGGTGCCGCTAAACGTGGCAACCCACCGGTCGGCGGCAGCCAGCATGGGGCCGGGCCTGGTGGCAAAGGTTCCGATCTCGTAGCCGGGCTTGTTGTGCAAGCCATACACAGCGTCACAGGGGAAGCGGTCGAACAACCCCTCCTCCACCATGATCCGGCCGCCGCCCTGCCCTTCCTCGCCGGGCTGAAATATGAAATGCACCGTTCCCGCGAAATCCGGGTGCTCTTTCAAATAGCGGGCCGCACCCAGCAACATGGCGGTATGCCCGTCATGGCCGCAGGCGTGCATGCAGCCGGGCGTTTCCGAGGCGTAAGGTAGCTCGGTCTTCTCCTGCAATGGCAGCGCGTCCATATCGGCCCGCAGCGCAATCGCCCGTTGGCCCGGGCGGCGTCCGGTCACCGTTGCGACCACGCCCGTCCGCGCCAGGCCGACATCGGTGTCGATACCCCAGGACCGCAACGTGTCGGCCACCAGCCGGGACGTGCGGACCTCCTCAAGGCCGAGTTCGGGATGGCGGTGGATGTCGCGCCGGATGGCTGTCAGCTCTTCGGTGTACGACGCGATTGCATCGAGGTCGATCTTCATTGTTACTCGCTCCATCACGGGTGTCGAACGGCTGGAGGGCATCCTACGCCGCCAGGACGCCATGCGCAGCTTGGAATACGCCTCGGCGACAGCCATATCTGGATGCCCGAGGATCGTCCGCATGCCCCCTGCCATCGCCTTCGACAACACCTACGCGCGCTTGCCAGCACGCTTCTTTGCCCGGGTCCAACCCACGAAAGTGGCGTCGCCCCGCATCATCAGCGTAAACCAGCGCTTGGCAGAGGTTTTGGGGATCAATCCCGCCTTGCTCTGCGGACCCGAAGGCGCGGCGTTGCTGTGCGGCAACCGAGTCCCAGAGGGGGCGGAGCCGATCGCGCAAGCCTATGCCGGACATCAGTTCGGCGGGTTCTCGCCCCAGCTTGGCGACGGCAGGGCGGTTCTGCTGGGCGAGATTGTGGGCCAGGACGGCGTCCGGCGGGACATTCAGCTGAAGGGGGCCGGACCGACGCCGTTCTCCCGCCGGGGGGACGGACGTGCGGCATTGGGCCCGGTGCTGCGGGAATACCTCATCAGCGAGGCCATGGCGGCGCTGGGCATCCCCACCACGCGCGCCCTGGCGGCGGTGACCACGGGGGAGCGCGTCTATCGCGAAACGGCACTGCCCGGCGGCGTGTTCACCCGTGTCGCGGCGAGCCACATCCGGGTGGGCACGTTCCAGTATTTCGCCGCGCGCGGCGATGTGGACGGGATCCGCACCCTCGCCGACTATGTCATCGCGCGGCACTACCCCGAGGCGGCTGCGGCGGCAAACCCGTATCGCGCCTTGCTCGACGGGATCATCGCCCGGCAGGCGGCGCTGATCCCGCAATGGCTGATGGTCGGCTTTATCCACGGGGTGATGAACACGGACAATATGGCCGTATCAGGTGAGACGATCGACTACGGTCCCTGCGCCTTTATGGACGTCTATGACCCGGCCGCCGTGTTCAGTTCTATCGACGAAGGTGCCCGCTACGCCTACTCGAAACAGCCTGCGATTGCGTTTTGGAACCTGACCCGGTTGGCAGAAGCGCTGTTGCCCCTGCTGGCCGAAACGCAGGAGGCCGGAGTGGAGGTGGCGCAGGATGCGCTGGCCCCGTTCGGTCCGCGTTTCGAGGCTGGCTATCTAGATCGGCTACGGCAAAAGATAGGGCTCGGGGCGGCAGAGGACGGTGCGTTGGCACGGGACCTACTGCTGCGCATGGCGATGAACGGCGCGGACTTCACGCTGACCTTCCGGCGCTTGTGCGACGCAGCCGAAGGGCCAGAAGGCGACGCCGCCGTACGGGCGCTGTTCGCCGACGGGGCGGTTTATGACGAATGGGCGGTGCGTTGGCGGGAGCGTTTGCAGCCTGGTGCCGCCGCTTCCATGCGAGGCGTCAACCCGGCGGTCATCCCACGCAACCACCTCGTCGAGGAGGCAATCACGGCCGCCGTCCGACGTGACGAGTTCGGACCGTTCGAGGCACTGCTGGAGGCGACGGCACATCCATACGAGGACCGCCCAGACGGGGACCGCTTCGTGGCCCCGCCCGAGGTCGTCGATCCGTATTATCAGACGTTCTGCGGGACCTGAACGGGGCGTCGGACACTGACATAGTATCGCCGCTCCTATCCGTTCTCCAGCGTCGAGGCCCTGACCGCCTGCTGCAGCAGCGCAGGCGTCACGCGGCCCTCCGAAAGGCGTCCAAGCTGCCGGCGCGCAGCAACTCGCTCGGTAGTGTGTGCCCGACGATCGATTCCGCCATGCGCCCGACGTCGATCAGGGCGTCGAGATCGATGCCCGTCTGGATGCCCATTTCTGTGCAGAGCAGCACCAACTCTTCGGTGCAGATGTTCCCCGCCGCGCCCTTTTGGCCGGCGAAGGGACAGCCCCCAAGACCGCCCACAGTCGCGTCGAACTGGGCTACGCCCATGCGCAGCGCGGCCAACGCATTGGCAACTGCCAACCCCCGCGTGTCGTGCAAATGCAGGCGCAGTGGAATGTCTGGCCAGCGGCTGCGCACGTCACCCAAGACGCGCTCGATCCGATGCGGCGCGGCCCACCCCATGGTGTCGGCCAAGGAGATGTCGGTGATCTCGGCCCCAAATTCAGCGGCGATGCCAAACCCATCTTCGAGCGCGCTGATGACTTGCGCCGACGTGATGTCACCCTGGTAGTTGCAGCCAAACGCAGCCATGACGCCAATCCGCTTGACCGGAACACCGGCCGCGACATGCGCCATTGTCATGGTGCGCATTGCCTCCAGGTTTTCTGCATGGGTCCGATTCAGGTTCTTCTGCGTGAACGCCTCGGATGCGGTTAGCGAAATGGAGCCGGTCAGGGTCAGCTTGCCGCGGAACGCCAGTGCCCGATCCAGGCCCCTGCCGTTGAACCAGAGGGCTGTGTATTGCACGCCGGGTTTAGCAGTAAAGCCTGCGATCACTTGTTCCGCATCGGCCCATCCAGGCACGAGACGGGCGTTGACAAACGAACAGACCTGGATGTCCCGCAAGCCCGTTTCCGCCAAGCCCTCGGTCAAGCGTATCTTGTCGGCCGTTGTGATCGGGCCGGGCTCGATCTGAAATCCCTCCCGCGGCCCTTCCTCGTGGATGTGCACGTGGCTCGGAAGATCGGACATGGATGAGGCCCCTTTCAGAGCATGCACCCGACTCTGAGCCGCCCTTCGGCATTGTCAACTCGGCACCGATCAGAAATGGACGACCCATCCCGCGTGATGGCCAAGCAACCGCCAGCCGACCAGCCCGACCAGCGCCAGCACGATGATCGGCTCCATCGGTGATCCGGTTCGGCAGATGGGCAGAGACCAAATCCAGCGAAGTGGCCATCCGAGTCGCAAGCCTGCGGGCGTCAGCAGGTCGGCACCGAGGTGTGAGAGATAGCCGATGACCACGCCCCAAACCGCAAGCCGACGATACCCAGCATACTGCAGCACCAACATCAGTGCGACCACCGCGAGGGCGGAGTGAGTGACGCCGCGGTGACCGAGGAGCCTGGAAATACCCGTCGATAGGGGCCTCATGCGGCGGCCGAGCCAGGATTTCGGGTGGTCGATATCCGGTAATAACGAACCGGCAAGGGTTAGGCTAAGTAGGATTGGATCCAGCGGATTGGCATGCAGCAGGGGCGCCACGCTGATCCATGCCGCGCCCCCGACCACAACATGGGATTTCGCCATCATCTCGGAGGATTCCCACGCTCGCTAGACAAACTGCCGTGCATGCCGTTCCGCTTTCTGCCGACCTGGCCCAAACAGGACTGCATCAAATCTGATGCACGATCAAGCTGCTTGAGGGCAATCATGCGGTTCGTCGAGTTGGTGTGCCGAAGCTCGCCGCAGCGAAAGTCACGCCGCGGCGGGGCCGGGTCAGGTCTTCAGGAAGGCGAGCAGGTCGGCGTTGATCTGCTCGGCATTCGTGGTGGGCATTCCGTGCGGCAATCCTGGATAGGCCTTGAGCGTGGCATGCTTGAGGAGCTTGGCTGATAGCGGCGCTGCATCCGCAAACGGTACGATCTGGTCATCCTCTCCATGCATGACGAGCGTGGCCACTTCGATCCTCTTCAGGTCGGCCGTGAAGTCTGTTTCCGAGAAGGCTTTGATGCAGTCGTATTGCGCCTTGACGCCGCCCATCATTCCCTGCCGCCACCAATTTTCGCGCACACCCTCGGAGATCTTCGCGCCCGGCCGGTTGTAGCCATAGAACGGCAGGGTGATATCCTTGTAGAATTGTGCCCGGTTGAAGGCTGTGCCCGCGCGGATTTCGTCGAAGACGCTGATCGGCAGACCACCCGGGTTGCTGTCGCTTTTCACCATGATTGGCGGCACGGCGCTGATGAGCACTGCCTTGGCCACCCGGCCATGGCCATGCTGCGCCACGTAACGCGCGACCTCACCACCGCCGGTGGAGTGACCGACATGAATGGCGCCGCGGAGATCCAGGGCTGCGGTGAGCTCCGCGACGTCGGCCGCGTACGTATCCATCTCGTTGCCCGTCGAGGTCTGGCTGGACCGCCCATGTCCGCGGCGGTCATGGGCGATGACCCGGTAGCCATGTTGCAAGAAGTACATCATCTGCCCGTCCCAGTCATCCGCCGAGAGCGGCCAGCCGTGGTGGAAAACGATCGGCTGGCCGGTACCCCAATCCTTGTAGAAGATGGTCGTTCCGTCCTTGGTGGTGATCGTGCTCATGGCAGGAGATCCTTGTGTGGTGTGCGAGGAGGGGTGCGGGATGGGGCGGTCGAGGCGGTTCCAAAGGCGGCACGACAGCGGCGGCATCCATTCGCCGGCTCAAACGGAGCGGCGGTTTGGCATCGCCAATTGGGAATAGCTCTGGTCACGCCTTTGCTCCGTCCATGCGGTAGGAGCGCCACGCTCCGCCTGGAGCCACTATCCCCCCGGACACCCAACACCGTGAGTGAAGCAATGGGAAATGGTGTGAAGACGTATGCCGGAGCCCACGCGCCGGACTTCAGTTAGGACAACAGGACGGTGTCATACGCCACCTTCGCCAACAGAATTCGGTTATGGCTTGCCAGGAAAATCGCGGTCCCGTTATCGGCGACGTCGCACAGGAGGTCCATGAACGCCTTTTGAGAGATGGCATCCAGACGAGATGTCGGCTCGTCTGCGAAGATCAAATCAGCACGACAGAGCAATGCGCGGGCAAGCGAAAGGCGTTGCAGTTCTCCCCCGGAGACCGCAGCAGGGCGGCGGTCCAGCAGCGCAGCGGCCAGTCCAAGCCTTGCGAAAACCGCAGAACATCGATCATCCAGGGTGCTGCGGTTTTGACCGCTGGCCGCCAGTGCATCCGACAGGGTCGCCCGGATGGACCGCCAGGGCGCAAAAGCCGCCCCAGGATCTTGATAGAGCTTTTGGACGACTTGCCTGCCTTCCCGGTACAGCGTTCCCGCCGCCGGGCGATGGAGACCGACCAGTGTGTCGCCGAGGGTCGTCTTGCCGCAGCCAGACGGGCCGGACAATCCGGTGATACCGCCGCGGCGAATCGAGAAGTCCAAGTCTTGGGCAACGATGGGCCCGCCGCGAGCCGGGCTGACGGCAAGGCCCGCGGCCTTCACCAGCACCGGCGACGGCGTCCGTCTTCGCGTTGTCCATGAGGACGGTTCTGAGACGAGCAATTCACGTGTGAATGCGTGGCGCGGATGGCTCAGCACGTCGGACGCGGCACCCTGTTCGGCGATCTCGCCCTCCCGCATCACCACGATTTCGTTGGCGAGCCGACCCGCCAGCTCCAGATCATGGGTGACAAGAAGCATGGAGCGGCCCTCATCCAACAGCGACCGCAATCCGGCCTCTGCGTGTGCGCGGCGGTCCGCATCCAATGCTTTGGTGGGCTCATCGACCAGGATCAGCCGCGCCGGGGCGCCGAACGTTGTCGCCAGGGCCGCACGTTGTGCCATACCGCCAGAAAGCTGCGATGGCAGTTTGGCGCCGTCCCGGGACGGAGTGAGACCGGCACGTTCCAGCAACTTCGCAGTGACACGCCATATGTCCCGTCCGTTGCCATGAAGACGTGGCATGTCACCAACTTGCTTTCGGGTTTTCCGTGCCGGGGCCAGTGCAGTCCAGGGCTCCTGCGGGAGCAAGAAGACGGCCCGCGACCATAGCCCGCGGCGATCGGACGCCGTCATGGCTGTGATCTCGCGTCCTCCCAGCCAGATGCGTCCGCCCATGGAAAGCTCGGGCGCAAGGGTGCCAGCTATGGCCGCGCAGACCAGACTTTTCCCGGCGCCGGACTCCCCGACCAGGCACAGGCACCGCCCCGCTTCAAGGACGAAATCGCAAGCGGCGAGCAGTGCTCTGCCATGCCGGTCCCGTATGGCGAGTCCATCGACGCGCAAGTCTGTCATCGGATCGTCTTTACTGCCGCCGCCGGACCGGTCGCGAGAAACAAGGCCGATACCGTGAGGATGATGGCGCTGGCTGGCACCAAAAGGAGCATTGGCGCCTCCTCGATATACGGGAGCGCATCGACGATCATTGCGCCCCATTCCGGTGTGGGTGGGCGCAGGCCGAGACCGAGAAATCCGAGTGCGGCAACCGACAGCACCGCCTGGCCGAACATGAGACCGGCTATCGACGCCATCGGCCCGATCAGCGAGGGAGCGATCAGTCTGAGGGCAACCGAGAGGCGAGACAGGCCGGAGAGCCGCGCGGCCTGCACCCATGGGGCAGCGGCGGCCTGTTCAGCTGTCAGCAGCGCCACCCGGCAGGGTTCCGCCCAGATGGTCAGGCCAATAGCAGCCGCCAAGCCCAGCGGACCAGGCTCGAACAGACTCGCCACGAGTAGCACGGCCAGGAAATTCGGCAGGGCCAGCGCCGTGTCGCAAAGCAGTCGGACAGCCGCCGCAGCGATACCGCGACGTGAGGCAGCGAAAACCCCCAGCAGGCCGCCGAGGAACACCGCGACCGTGACGGCGCCACCCGACACGCCGAGCGACAGTCTCGCCCCGGTCAGCGCACGCGCGAGTTCACTTCGTCCAAGATGGTCCGCACCGAGCAGGAAGTGTCTGCCGGGTGGCGTCAGCGCCTGTGACAGCGACTGGTGGGTGGGGTCCACATCGACCAGTAGAGGGCCGATCGCTGCGAGGGTCAGCAACAGGCCCAGGGCAACCAGCCCGAACGCACGACCCGGCGTCACCGGAGACCACCAATGGCGACAGCGGCCGCGTCGGCCATGCTGTTGGCCGTTGTGACAAGCAGCGCAATCGCGATGCCTGCCCCTTGAATGACGGGCACATCGCGCGCCTGAACGGCATCCACCAGGCGTCGGCCAATGCCTGGATAGGCGAACACCGTCTCGACGACGGCGACGCCCTCCAGCAGGAAAGCAAGGCTGAGGAAGGCATAGGCAACCACGGCCGGAGCCGCCAACGGCAGGATATGCAGCAAGGCGACCTCGTGAGCCGGCACGCCCTTCATCCGGGCAAATGCAATACTGGGATGCCGTTCCGCGGAGAAGGCGGCGCGGGCGGTCACCAGGGCAAGCCGCGGGCTGCCGAGCAGGACGAGCGTGGCCGCCGGCAGGACGACATACACGGCCGAGCCGTACCCAGCGACCGGAAACCAGCCGAGGCGGATGGCGAAGACCAGGCCGAGCGCGAGGCCGGCAACAAAGGACGGGGTGCCCGCCGCCACCGCGCCCGCCACCTGCGCAAACGCCACGCCACGGCGGCCGCGCCCCAACACCAACCCCATGGAGACGCCGACGAGGACGACCAATGGCCATGCGGCGCCGACGAGCACCAGGCTGCGCGCGAGAGGTGACCCCAACTCGTCCGCGACCGGGACACCGGTGACGGCGGAACGCCCGAGGTCGAAGCGGAGGAGTTGCATCAGCCACCGCTCCAGGCGTATCGCAACCGGTAGGTCTAACCCCAGTTCCTGCCGGACCCTTTCGGTGACGTTGGCATCGACGCGATCGGCGCTGTAACGGGCCGCCGCCACCCGGTAAGCCATGTCTCCGGGGAGCGCATCCGCCATCAGGAATGACAGGACGGACACGACGAGCACGGTGACGGCACACCGGAACAGCCAGCGGCCGAGCCGCCGGGTCACCGCCGTCATTGTGACCAGCGCATATCCGCGATTCCGTACGTCGCCTCGAACGGGTCGATCGTGACGCCCTGGACCCGCTTGGACACGGCGACCACTTGATCGTACCAGCTCAACGGAATGACCGGCAACTCGTTCTGCAGGATGCCCGTGATCTCCTGACGCAACGCCGTGCGCTTGGCCGCGTCCGGCGACCCCATATAGCCCGAAATCGCCGCTTCGATGGCTGGTGAGCGCCATCCGGCAGGACCGTAGCCGACGGTGCTGGACGCGACAAAATCGTCCGCCAATGCCCCGATGGGGTCTGGCAGAAGCCCGTAATTGCGCGCGACCATGGCCGCCTGGAGCGTGCCGTTATTGTGCATGGGCGGGATTTCCTCGGCATCGCCAAGCCGGATCTTGGCCTCGACGCCGACCTCCTTCCATTGCGCCTGGATTGCCTCGGCCAGCGGCGGAAGCTCCGGCCGTGCAGCGTAGGCGAAGAGTTCGAACGACAGCCGCTTGCCGTCCTTCATCCGGATGCCATCGTTTCCCGGTTTCCACCCGGCCGCGTCGAGCAGTCGCCGCGCCTCGCCGGGATCGAAATGCAGCTTCTCGACTGTCGGATTGCGCCACTCCGCCAACCCCGGCGGCAGGAGCTGATCCGCGGCCGAGGCGGGGTCGCGCAGAATGGTGCGCGCAGCGCCGTCGCGGTCGATCGCAAGCGAGAGCGCGCGGCGCACGGAAGGATCGGACAAGCCGGGCAAGGCCGTGTTCAGCGCGACGAAGCGTGCCCGCGGGATCGGCAAACTGAGGATGACGAGATTCGCGCTCCGCCGCAGGCGGTCGGCAGCGACTGGCTGGAGGTTGAAGCTGATATCGGCGTCACCGGCCTCCGACATGCGTGCGCGCGTCTCCCCATCGGCAACCGCCCGGTATTGGACGTGCTGAATGGCGGGGCCTCCCTTGGAAACCGGCTTCACCGCCTCGCTCTCGACGACCAGCGAGCCATCGATGCCGGCCACCCGGTATGGGCCGGAGCCTATGATCCGTTGGGTGTGGCCGCTCCCGTCATACGAGGCCGGGGCCAGAACAATCGCCGAGGAATCCGCCAGATAGGCCGCAAGCACGGTGAACGGCCGCGATAGCCGGACCGTGACCGCGTCACCGTCAGCCGTGAACCCGTCCGTGGGGATCAGGCGCAACGGACTGGCGGGCGTCTGACGGACCAGGTTCAAAGCACTTGCCACCCAGGCTGGGGTGACGGCTGTTCCGTCCTGGAACATCGCGCCGGGCCGGATCGGGAAGCGCCAAGTCAGCCCGTCCTCGCTGACTGTCCAGGAGGTGGACAGGCCGGGTTGAAGATGGCCTTCGCGGCCCGGCACCACCAGCGTCTCTGCGACCGACAGGCGCTGGAACACGTATCCGCTGCGAACCGGGTCCAGGCCTCGGATGTCCCAGGGTGCCACGACGTGGAGCGTACGCTCCTGCGCGTGGGCGTGCGGCACCAGCCAGGCCCCGAGCAGGAGGGCGAGGAAGGAGCAACGCGTGGATGCCAACGATGCCGGCCTGTCCCTCATGTCATCAGGCCTTCACCGCGCCCATCCAGAAATCGTTGTAGACACCGACGGTCAGGGACCGCGGGAAACCCGCTGCCTTACGCTGGGTACGGCGGATGTGGCTGAGCGGACCCCGTTTTATTGACGTAAACCCGGCGGTCTCGAGCAAGGACGACAGCGGTTCGGGCCGAAGCCCGTGGCGGAACCATACCTGGCGCATGATGCTCTCGTGCGCTTCCCAATCGATGTGCTCCGGTGCTCGGCCCAACAGCGTCATCAGCCGGCGGCCAAGCGCCTGTTTCAATCGTCCGATGGTTGGCAGGTTGACCCAGTCGCCATCCACGATCAGCAGACTTCCACCCGGCCGTAGCACCCGGAACCAGTCGGCAAAGGCCGCGGCGGGATTGGGCAGCGTCCAGACCAGGTGACGGCACACCACCGCGTCGTATTTGGCTGAAGCCTCCCTCGTATCCTCCGCGTCGCCGCTGTGTAGTTTCGCGCCGGGCACTTTCGCGCGGGCCCTCGCGAGCATGCCGGGCGAGAGGTCCAGACCGGTGACGTCAGCACCAGCCCCGACCAAAAGTGACGTAAACTCCCCCGTTCCGCAGGCGAGTTCCAGGACATGGCGGCCCGTCAGCGAACCCAGGCGTTCCGCCAGCAACTCATTCCATGCAGCCCGCTCGGCGCCAGCCGCAATTCCGTGGCCAGGTGAGGCATCGAAGTTCACCGAACGCGCCGTCCAATACGCCCCGATCTCCTCCTTGAGGCCGAAGTTGGGCATGTCCCCTGGCACCGACATCGTCTCCCGAACTTGCACAGCGGCGTCGGGATACACATTCCATCGGCCAAGTATGACGATCAAGTAGAAAGATCATACCTTCTCTGTCACAAAAAGGGACAAACCCCAAGCTGGGCCAGGGCAAACGGGTCCGCGCGCCGGGCATAAACAGGGTGGGAAGCACGCGACGCCGTCTACGATTTCGTGGCCCGGCACCTATCTCGCTGGTTTGGCAGGCGGCAGGACTGCACGCACGTGCCGCCGGCCGAGCGGCACCGTTGCATTGGCGTGGGCGGTTCCTCAGACACGGCCTGCGGGGACCCGCGCTAGCCTGTCAGCGGGGACCGGAGCCTTCGTGTCGGTAGCAAGCTCCGCCTCGACCCGCCGGAACGTCGCAAGCGCCTGACCAACAACCTGGTCCATATTGAGGTAACGGTATGTCGCAAGACGACCGACGAACCACGTATCGGGGCAGGCATCGGCGAGCGCTTCATAGCGTTTGTAAAGCGCCTGATTTTCTGCCCGCGGGATGGGGTAGTATGGGTCACCATCGGCCGAGGGAAACTCGTACGTGACGCTGGTGCAGGGATGCACTTGGCCGGTGAGATGTTTATATTCGGAGATCCTGGTGTAGTCTTGATCCTGCGGGTAGTTGACGGTGCCGACGGGCTGGAACTGTTCCTGCTGCAACGTTGCGTGGCGGAACCGGAGCGACCGGTAAGGCAGCTTGCCGAAGCGGTGGCCAAAGAACTCGTCGACCGGCCCAGTCCAAACCATGCGCCGGTACTCAACCAAATTGCCTAGATCCTTATAGCTGGTCCCGAGCCTGACCGTGATCGCGGGGTGATCGAGCATGCGGTTGAACATTACGGTGTAGCCGTCGCGCGGCATGGTTTGGAACGTGTCGGTGAAGTAGCGGTCGTCCCGGTTCGTTCGCACGGGAACACGCGCCGTCACGGACCGGTCCAGCGCGGAAGGGTCAAGCCCCCACTGCTTGCGCGTATAGGCCTGGAAGAACTTCTCGTACAGCTCGCGCCCAATACGGGACACGATGACGTCCTCGGAAGTCCGCACCTCCTCAACCCGCTCCGCGCGGGCGGCGAACCACGCCTCCAACGCATCGGACGTGAGATCGAGGCCATAGAGGCAGTTCACGGTATCGAGGTTGATCGGAATAGGCACAAGCTGACCATCGACCTGCCCAAGCACACGATGCTCGTAGGGGCGCCATGCCGTGAACCGGGAGAGGTAAGTGTGCACGGCTTCCGAATTTGTGTGGAAGATATGCGGCCCATAGCGGTGAACCAGAACGCCCGCCGCGTCCAAATGATCGTACGCGTTGCCAGCGACGTGGTCGCGTTTGTCAATCACCAGGACCCGGTCGCCACGTGCGTTGGCCAAGCGCTCTGCCAGTACCGCGCCGGCAAACCCCGCGCCGACGATAAGCCAGTCGAACACCTCTGGCCCGGCTTCCGTTCGCCGTTTTCTTTGCGATATCCCCTGAGAAGCTGCGTCCCGTGCAACGCTCCCTTTCGCCGATCGGCTCTTCGCTATGTCCAAAATTCCGCTGGACGCCGCGCCCGGATCGTGATCCCGGCGCGGCGCTGCCGTCCGCGCAGCTTCGATCAGGGATGCCATGCGGCTCCACGTCGATCGCCAAGACAGCCGCTTCAGACGCTCGTCGACGCGGTCCCTCCAACCCGGCGGCGGTCCAGTCAACAAGCCTTCGATGGCTTCGCAGAACGCCGCCGGGCTGGATGCGATTTGGACGAATTTGTCTTTGCCCCAATCATCCACGACGTCGCGCACGGGGGTTGAGACGACCGGAACGCCTGCTGCCAAAAACTCGGGCGTCTTCGTGGGACTGATGAACCGAGTGGCTTCGTTGAGGGCGAACGGCATAATCCCGGCATCCCAGCCGGCAAGATAGGCCGGCAACTCCACATAGGAGCGCATACCGAGCCAGTGCAGGTTTTGCCGCCGAGGGAGCGCAGCCGGGTCTATTTTGGCCGTGGGCCCCACCATGACGAGCTGCCATTCCGGCCTGGATGTGGCAATCGCATCGAGCAGGTCATAGTCGATACGCTCGTCGACCACGCCGAAATAGCCGACGCGGGGGCGAGGGATTTGCGATT
Organism: Acetobacteraceae bacterium; assembly: GCA_965199005.1. Classification (GTDB taxonomy): domain Bacteria; phylum Pseudomonadota; class Alphaproteobacteria; order Acetobacterales; family Acetobacteraceae; genus LMUY01. Next base: position 1,123,308 of record CBDAQK010000001.1, read on the forward strand.
GGTCGATGGGTTCGGCCAATGAGGTGGATCGAGCCTGCCCGAAATGAACAGTATCGACGCAGCTGGGAAAGCAATGGGTATTTGAATGATGATGGCGCTTGGCTTCGTAAAGGCTGCGCCCCCCCGTAAAGACGAGACCGGCATGCTTGAGCAACTGGCGTTCCAACAACACCAATTGCTGTGATGCTCCCTGGAATAGGGTTAGCTCATCCATGCAGTCGTAGACCACCGCCTCAGAGCGGAGATGGCCCGCAAAGGAGAAGGCAAACGGTGTGAAGAACCACGCGACCGAAGGTTGCATATCGAGCTTGGCGAGCAGGTCGTCCAACAGCTGGCGCTGCATGGCGATTGCCGCGGCCTCATCGAGACCTTCGGGCAACAGCGGCGTTGCCACCCACACGCTTTCGGGAGAAAGGCGCATGCGCATCGTCGCACGGCCCGTCGTTGGCAGCGGCTCTTCGACGAACAAAACTGTGTAAGTCTCCGCCGCCAAAGCCATGAGATGTTGAGGCCGCTGGACCACGAAGTCCCACCGAAGATGCGACAGGCAAAGGAGGAGTGGCTTGTCTGCAGACGGAACCGGGTCTTCGCGCAGGCCTGGTTCACGCGCAGCAGCGGCATAAGCATCCAGGGAAGGCAGATGAGTTTCAGGCGGCAAATGCGAACCTCCGGTTAAGTCTAATCATCAAGTGTCAAGGTTATGCTCACGCTCTCAGCTGACACGTCACTGAACCAGGAGAGATAGGCGCACGCTGCGAGCTGCCGCAGGCAGGGCCTAACGTAATCGAGAACGTTGCGCAAATGGCACCGGAGCCCACGACATCCGTGTTTCGCAACGTTCCCTTCCGCTCCTACACGGCGCCTCAGAATCAAACATCCGCGCAGCAGGCGCGCTTAGGTTTATGCACCAACACGTAATTAAAAGGAAGAAAGATTTACCTAACAACCCGGAGAGAAGAGGTCCAGCATGCTCATGAGAGGGAGAAGCTGCCAACACCATCATTTGAGGTGTAATGGACAAAGCGAACGACTTTCCGGCAGGTGATGACCTTTCAGCTCCCATCGTAAACTTCTGTCGTTGCGCATGCCGGCGCGCACTCCATGCTTGAAGGAGTTACCGGACAGCTCTCTGCCGGGTCGAGTCCTCGCCGGATACACGCTATCTGCTACTCACACGATACCGCGACTGCGTCTTCGGGTTCACCGCGTTGCAATCGCAATGTCTTCGCGAAATAGCCGTTGCCACGTCGCAGTTCGACAGGGGAGCCGTCTTCGATAATGCGCCCGGCTTCCAGCACGACGACTCTGTCGAAGTCCATCACCGTAGAAAGCCTGTGCGCAACCGCGACGATGGTGCGATCTCCGGCAAAGTTCGTCAGTGCGCTCTGCACCTCCCGTTCAGCCGCGCTATCCAGTGCGCTCGTTGCTTCGTCGAGCAAGAGCACTCGGCCCTGGTGGAGAAGCGCCCTTGCAACTGCAATCCGCTGCCGCTGTCCACCCGAGAGCCGCACCCCGCGTTCACCGACCATTGTCTCGTATCCATGAGGCAGTCCACGGACGAAGCGGTGACAGCCGACAGCCTCCGCCACGGCGAGCACCTCGCGCCAACTGGCGCCGTTACAGCCGTAACGGAGATTGTCCAGGATGCTTCGCTGGAAGAGAGCCGGGTCCTGTGGGACGACTGAGAATATATCCGGGGGAGCTTCGCCGCTGAGAGGCTGGCCGTCGAGGAGCACCAAACCCGCTTGGGGGGGAACGATTCCTGAAATGAGCCGAAGTAGGGTCGACTTTCCCGCCCCTGAGGGCCCAACAATGCCAACACGTTGGCCAGCGGGCACATGAAGGTCAAACCCGGCGAACAGAGTCTCTCCAGGAGACGGCGCGAAACGGACAGCCCGCAATTCGATCGTCCCCTCGCGCACTTGTATCCCTAAGCCGGGGGTGTCTATCCCTAAGCCGGGGGTGTCCCGCGACTCAGCAGCGGGCTCTACCAACACGCCGACTGCCTCAGTCACCGCACCGAGTTGCTGTGAGAGGCCCAGCAGCGACAGGCCTAGCTCGCGTGACCCGGCCACCACGCGCAACGTCAATGTCGTGGCGACGACGACGCCGCCTGTGCTGATTGCATCGCGGCTCCAAAGCATCACGGAAGCGCTCATAACCGCTGCATTGACCAACCAAAATGCGAGGTCGTGCGCGCAACGCAGCCGTTCGAGGAAACCCCAGCTTGCAAAATGGGCGAGACCTTCACGGCGAATGCGACACCGCAAACGACTTTGCTCGCTCGCGCGGCTGCCAAAGGCATGAACAATGCTCATGTTGATCAGAGTATCGGCTAACGTGCCGGACGTCTCGGCAGCCTCACGGTAATATGCCTCGTGCAGCCGGAAACCCCGCCGGCCAAGCCAATGAAGCAGAAACGTGGCTGGCGCCGCAGCCGCGATCAGCGCCGCGCCCAGCTGCCAATTGATCAGTGATAGAACGACCACGGAGCCTACAACGTCGGTCGCAGGGGGCAAGATGTTCCACACGATTGTGCGCAGCACAGCAGCCGCGGCTTCGGCTGCACCCGTAATCCGCCCTGCGAGCGCCCCGCTGGCTTGCGTGCTGAAGAAGTCCCACGAGCGGGCGCTCACGACGGCGAAGAGATCAACCCGAATATCCTCGCTGACGGCAATCACCGAATGCGCGCCGACGAAACCGCCGATCCGCCAGCATACATTCTCCAGCGCTAGCAAGCCGAGGAACAACCCGAGAGCCCGTGCCACCGCTGCCAGGTCACGCCCCGGTGCAGTCATCGCGTCAACAAGAAGCCGCAGGCCATATTGCGCTGCCACCGCCGCGATTGCGCCTGACACGACGATGGCGAGGAGAAGTGAAATCCAGAGGCGGTGATGTGCCGCGTAGCGCAGAAGGAACCCGGGTGCACCGCGGGGCACATACGGCACCTCCTGGCTTTTGCCCCCACACGGTGTGTATTCTGGCAGCATCACGCCCGCAGACCCTCTTGGATGCGGTCGCTGCGCCGCCACCAGCCTGGCTCTGACAAGCATGGATCGGCGAACTCGCCATGCCGGGCGAGAGACGCAATCGCAGCAGCAAGCAGCGTCGGGCGTGGCGGGCCATCCCTAGCGTCCAAGGCGCCCGCCTCGAAGCGTCCGCGACGCTCCCGTAGCATGGTGTCCCAATCCACCAGGCCGAAGAGAGCCCAGGCCGTGACGGCTTGGACTGGAATGTGTTCCGACCGGAGGGTCCGTGCCGCGCGCCAGGCTTCCATCAACCAGCGCACTGACTCTGCTGGGCTGTCGCACCCCAGATGAACCTCGGAAAGGATCATGGGGCGCTTGTAACGATGCCAAACCTCACGAAGCCGCGGTTCCCATCCCACCAGGCTCAAGTCGATATCAGCGCGAACAGCCTCAGTATCCGCGTAGGCCAGAATCCCATTTCCGCCGCGGAGCTGAGGCGGATAGAGCATGCAACGGTGATCCAGGAAGCGGTCGCTGGTGACGTAGTGATTGACTCCGATGAGGTCAGGTGTCGCCTCTCCAGTCGCGAGCTCGTCCAGGTGCCGCGCCGACACGCCCGCCCCGTCGAAGGCGCTTCGCCACGGATGCTGCCGGTCAACAAATCCGCACAAGAGGTCGAGGCTCAACCAACGCCGCGTATTCTCATAATGCGCCTGTTCCCGCAGCGGGTGCGTTGCAAACACACGTCCGACATCCTCGGTTTGAAGGAACCGTGCCTTGGCCGATTTCGATTTTATCATTCGCCCGGCAAGCAGGACCGCGCGGCACTGATTTGCAAGGGCGCGCAGGAACGCGCTGGTATCGCGGAGGTGGGGATACCAGTGGCCATAGAGGCAGCTGAACCGAGCCGTGGTCTGCGGCTCGTTGACGGCCGTCCAAAGTAGGAGCCATGGGTAGCGTTCTGCGGCCGCCCCCGCATGCTGAGCCAGTTTTTCGGGAAGTTCCGGGTCAAGCAGGTCCGTGCCACGTGGACCAGATCCATGATGCATCACCCCCGCGGCGACGGTCATTCCCTGGTGCTCCAGGGCAGCCAGTTGTTTGTCGTGCCATTCCCAGCCATCCGGATATCCACCCGAGATCCGCTCCCATAGGACGGGATAGCGCACGGTCCGTATGCCCAGTCCAGCAATCTGGTGGATATCGCCGACGCCTCGGCTATGATGGCCGGTCTCGAATACCTGGTCGCGCCACTCGTCGCCAACCCGCACGACGCTGCACTCGATACCACCCCATAACGCCGGTGGCTCAAGCTCCAACGCTGTCGCCAGGACATTGCCGTCAGCTGCTTGGATAGCGCCCCGCCGGCGTGCAGAATTATAGGGCAGGCTCCGGTCCCTCAAACGATTTCAAGAGGTTCGAAGAGGGGTCGTTAGGAACTCAGCGTCGTCCGGAGCGGCAGGCTCCTCATATCGGTCGTCAGGTGCAGGAGCCAATCGCACTCCGCTCTCGATTACACTCTGGCGGCACTCGGGATTGGGTCCCTCGACACCAAGGTATTTGTACCAAAATGGCACCGACGTCATGAGCGGAGCCGCCTCGCGCCATGCCGCCGCAGCCCGTGATGCCTCCCGACAGAGACGGACGACTAGGACAGCCGCCTGCCACAGAAGCTTCCTGTGAGATGCTCTACAACGCCGAAAGGTAGGTAATTCTGCGTCCCACCACGTCTCAACCGCAATGTGCCCAGATTTGCGAATTGCAAGCCAGTGCACGTTCTCAGCTTTCAAGATACTGGCTGGTGTCGCGCACGATCGCGCGACCGCGTTACGCATCAACAACCAGCTCAGTAAAGCCAGACACCGGAAGCGCCCCGAGGGGACGGCGGCCAAGCGCAGTTCGGTAGAGACCCGCTCCCGCCGGGTCGATAGCCCGGGATACTCCTCCTTCAGCGCACCAAGCGCGCTATGGCGTGGCAGCGGAGGTTCAAAGAAGACGGACGGACCGGCAAGGAAGTCGCGTATGCCCTCGAGGATCAAGGCCGTGCTATAGTACCGGTAGGTTAGCAGATGCGTGATGATCTGCCGTCCCATTCGGCGCACGACGCCCATCGTGCCAAATGGCTGGTGGAGCGCTGCGGCGACGAGCGTGTTGCGTGTCTCGTAGTAGAGCTGCCACCCACCAAGCTTCAAATAGAAGGGTTCATGCCAGACCGCGATCCCGGGCATGGAGATTGTGGGGATGTCACGTTCGTGGAGTCTCAGTCCAAACTCCATGTCGTCGCCCCGGATGAAACAGGGCAGTGGCATACCATGGTCGCGCAGGATCGCGAGGGGGAAGCCGCAGCACCACCATCCATTATAGTGTATCGCGTAGGGATGGCTGAGGGGCTCGAGCAATTCGGCGTCGGACAAGTCCCGCATGAAGTGCTGGGGAAGGAAAGTCCAATGCCGATCCGAGATCACGGCACCTGCTTCATACAGCTTTGTCGGCTGCAGCAGATCGAGCATGTGGCCGCCAAGAACGATGTCCCGCTCACAGTATGCGAAGAACGTCGCCATCCGTTGCAGGCTGGCGGGCTCGAGCTCGATATCATCGTCCAACAGCACTGCATGGGTGAGACCCGGGTCTTCGAGAGCGGCGAGGAGACCACGCGAGAAACCACCTGCTCCACCAAAATTCGGCTGGTCGATGACGGTCAATTTTTCGCTTAATAAAGCCGCGGCATCGCCGAACGCGGATCGGCTGTCGGGACGACCTTGGTTGACGACGATTACCTTTGCGATGTGATCCAGCACGTCTGGGTCGTCGCTGAGCGAGCGCAGGACCTTGGAGATTTCGGCTTCCCGATTGAACGTACAGAACACGACGGCGAGTTTGGATCGAGCCGGAGACGGCGCCGTGCTGAGCCAAGCGGCGCCAAGAAAGGTGACAGCTTCCTCAATTGCGCATAACTCGAACGACAGCATGCCGTTCTGTCGAAGATTGAGCTCGCCGCGAGGGACCGGCACCTGCGTTGCACCGGGACCAATCATCTGCTCGACCAGCACAGCCTTGCCGCCAAGCGCGTGACGGTGGATCCGGAGAAGCGCTGTTCCGACCAGCGTCACTTCGAGTACAACGTTGCGCAGTGTCGTGTATCGCCACCACTGGGCTTCGAAGAATGCGTTGAAGTAAGTGTCGAAGCTGAGAGCGCCGCCCGGCACGATCTGCAAAACGCCGCTGCCGAGGTCGCTCACGCTTGGTACGCTTCGGCATCCCACTTCGGAACCACGCCAATAGAGCGAGCGCCGGCCAGGAAGCCGATCGATCAAAATGCTCTGCAGCACGGAGCCGTCCTGTTTTCCAACAGAGCTTGTGAGTAAGCCATCCATCAAGCGGTCTCGTGCTCCAAACTGCGCCCCTTCCCAATAGTCTGGCCATATACAACGCTCGCTTGCCCGCTTACGTCACCAGTGACGTTTTCTAACTCAGGTGCTCACTCCGTCTAATTAGGAGCGAGATTGCCTAGTCTCCACCGCGTGCTGGCTAATTACCCGTCAAGGAAGCTCGACACCCTGATCTTGCGGTCCGGACACGGTAATCCCTCGACTCTAGGAGGCGAACTCGCCATACGCTGCAGGGTTCCTACCTCACGAGTTCACAATGCCTCGTCCAGGTGTTCGTGCTTTGATAGGCGCTCATTGTGTCTGCCTATCTGACTGGGAACCAGTTTGAGGCACTGCGTCTACAAAGCAGAAAATAGGAAAGCACCATGCCAACAGAGAAAACGCTAAATGACGCTTTCTATGAGACTCTGAAGGACGTGTACTATGCCGAAAAGCAATCGGTGAGAGTTCTGAAGAAGTCTGCTAAAGCTGTGAAGTCCCCTGCCCTGAAGCAACTCTTTGAACAACATATGGAGGAGAGCGCTACACAGGTGGACCGCCTGTCGCAAGCGTTCGAACGGCTGAAGAGAAGCCCGCTCGTGCCAGGACCTGTGAGGCAATGCAAGGCCTCTCGGCCGAAGCACCTGCGATTAAGGCAACGCCTCTAAGGCGACGTGGCCACGGACGATGCGGCATTTTCAAGACGATCGTCTTCTTGAGTCATTTCCAACGACTCCCAAGACCCTCGCCAACCTGGCAAGATCAGCTACCCGCTCGATGAGATCCTGCTGTTGTGTCTGCTTGCGTCCTCAACGCCGCGTGTAGAGGGCTAGCTTGAGCGCCGGGTCGTCGTTGGCCTGGAAACTTGCATACTCGTAGCGCACGATGCCGAGCATCGGGTGGTGCAGGTGCTTGGTGCCGGATACCGGCGCACCAATCCCGTGCGCGGACCACCACCAGTCGAAGTTCGGGCAGCTCGCGCGAACCTGCTCCACGAGGGCGGCGAAGGCCGTGTCACCGGGCCAGAGGTCGTGCGCCGCACGGAAGAGCGACACCATGCGCCGCGCCTCCTCCGCCCAGGTCTCGCCGAACAGCGTCTTGGCGGCCGGGTCGGTGAACATCCAGTTCAGGATGTTGCGGTCCTCGGGTGCGAGCCGGCCGAAATCCCCGAAGAGCGCCGCAGCGGCGTCGTTCCAGGCCAGGACGTCCCAGCGCTGCCCGGTGAGGTAGGCAGGCTCGGGCAGGCTGGCGACGATGCGGCGCAGCGCATCCGGTGTGTCCTCGCGCCGGAACGGCTGTCGTCCCCCTGCTGCGGCAAGCGAGCGCAGGTGGGCCAACTCTACCCGATCAAGCCGCAGGGCGCGGCCGAGGGCCTCCACCGTCTCGGCCGAGGGGGACACGGCACGGCCTTGCTCCAACTTGACATACCACTCGGCGCTGATGCCGGCACGCTGCGCCACTTCCTCACGCTTGAGGCCGGGGGTGCGACGCCGCTGCCGGGTCGCATCGCCGACCTTGTCCGGGTTCAGGCGCGTGCGACGGGAACGCAGGAAGTCTCCGAATGGACGGTTGCCTGCCATGCCGTGCTCCCGAGGGTGGTATCGCTGAAGACCAGTATCGTGCCGGTTCTTCTTGCAAGTCCTTAGGACGCCATTTCGGGGCTTCGTTGTCCAGGGAGTTTGCCCATGAAGGCCGCTGTTCTACACAATTTTGGGGTGCCGCTGAGCGTCGAGCAGGTGACCGATCCGGTGATCGGAACAGGCGAGGTGCTGGTCGACGTCGTCGCCGCACCGGTGCTGTCCTACACCGACGAGGTGTTAAGCGGCGCGCGTCGGTACCTGTTGCCCACGCCGGTGGTGCCGGGCGCGGGCGCGATCGGCCGGGTGCGCGCGGTCGGCCCGGACGCCACTCGGCTGCAGCCCGGGGATTGGGTGTTCTGCGATCCCACCGTACGGTCGCGCGACGGCGCGCCGAACCCGGACATCACCCTGCAGGGCGCGAGCGCCCGGGGTGAGGGAGGGCAGAAGCTCCAACGCTACTTCCGCGACGGCACGTTTGCCGAGCAGGTTCGCGTGCCAACGGAGAACGCCGCACCCATTGGCACGATCGACCCGGCGGAGGCTGGACAGTGGTGCGCGGTTGCCACGTTGCTGATCGCTTATGGCGGCTTGCTGGCGATTGACTTCCGACCCGGCGAAACGCTGCTGGTGAGCGGAGCCACCGGCAACTTCGGCTCGGCGACGGTCGCGTTGGCGCTGGCGATGGGTGCACGCTGCGTGGTGGCGCCGGGCCGCAACGCCGCGGTGCTGGACGGCCTTCGAGCCCGCTTCGGCCAGAGGGTCGTGCCGGTTCGGCTGAGCGGCGACGGTGCGGCGGATACGGAGACGATGAAGCGGGCGGCACCGGGACCGATCGACGCGGTGCAGGACTTCCTGCCTCCATCCGTGAGCGCTGCGGTGGCGCGGGCGGCGATCATGACCGTGCGGCAGGGCGGACGGGCCGTGCTGATGGGCGGCGTCGGCATGCTCGGCGGCGAGGACCTGGCCTTGCCCTATCCCTGGGTCATGCGCAACCTGATCACGGTGCGCGGACAGTGGATGTATGACACCGCCGCCATACCGGGCCTGGTGGGCCTGGTTCGCGGTGGGCTGCTGGACCTCGGTCACTGGGCAGTGACGGCATTTCCGCTGACCGGGGCCAACGACGCCGTCGCACACGCGGCGGCCAACGCAGGCCCGTTCAAGCTGACAGTGCTCCAACCGTAGCTGCTGTGAGCAGGGGTAAGTTCGAGCCCGGCAGGCCATTACCTGTCGGAGTTGGGCCGGGCACTGGCGCTGGAGAGCATCACTTCGGCCGGCCTCGACCCGGCATCCCACAGGTGGAGCGCCGGGCGGCTTAGGGATGCCTCACCGCGTCAGCCCGCGGCGCCGAGCAGGAAGGCGACCATCGCGTCCAACTGATACAGCATCACCGCCTCGCCCATTTGAGTGCGGCAGCCGCGGTCACGGGCGGCCTGGAGGAAGGCGGTGACGGGTGGCTTCATCACCACCTCCGCCACGACCATGGCCGGCGACAGCAGCGCCGGGTCCAGCGGCAGCGGATCATCCGGGCGCATGCCCAGCGGCGTTGCGTTGACCACCAAATCCGCACCCGCCGGATTTGGCTCAGCCACCGCGGCTGCGTCGTAGCCGGCATGCCGCAAGCGCTGGGCGAGCGATGCGGCGCGGTCCGGATCCACATCGTAGAGCCGCAGCTTGGCACCGGAACGTACCAACTCCACCGCCACTGCCGAGCCGGCACCGCCGCCACCGGCGATGAAGGCGGTACGGCCCGCGGGATCGAACCCGGTGATGTCGAGGCCGCGGCGGAACCCCACTCCGTCGACGATGTCGCCGTGCCAGCGCCCATCCGCCTCCCGCCGGGCCAGGTTGATCGCGCCGACCAGGGCCGCCCGGTCCGACATGGTGTCCACCAGGCCGGCCATGGGGATCTTATGGGGGACGGTGATCACCATCCCGTCGAAATTCCCCAGCAGGCGCAGGCTGCGGAAGATTTCCGGCAGGTGCGCAGCCGGCACGTGAACCGGCAGCAGCGCGGCATTGGCGCCCGCAGCCCGCATCTGCGCGGTCGCGGGGAAGCAGGCCCGCACCTGTGCCACGGGGTCGCCGATCAGCCCGAACAGGCGCAGCCCGCCGTCGGGAAATTCAGGGCCAGCCATGGCCGCCCAGGACCTCTCGTGCATCCACCATGGTACCGTCCACCTCCTCTGAGATCAGCTCCAGGTACTTGCACGTGGTCACGGCATCGCCTGCTGCGGCACCGTCACCACCCCCGCCAACTCCGCCGCGCTCACCACATAGCCGAGGACGTAGCTGGTCCAGGCCGTGCCGGCCTCTGCCAGGGTGGTCTGCGCGAGCCAGCGCGACGGCCCAGAGTTGCGCCCCGGTCACCGCCGGGATGGCCAGCGCGCCCTGCAGGAAGCCCACCGGGTCCGCCAGGTCGAGCCCTCTGGGCAGGCGCAGGGTCGTGGCGAGCACGGCCCCGCCCATGCCACCGCCCAGCCGTGCCACGGGCAGGGTCGACCCCGTTCCACAGTGCCAGCAACCCGTTCCCTTCCAGCACTCCCGCCACCCCCGTCGTTTTTAGCAAGAACTCGTCTAACAGGCCCAGGTCAAGGGATCGGCGCGTCGTCAGGCCACCAGTTCCGCCCAGAACGCTTGCGGTATCGGCATCGCCAGGAGCGACAAAATGACCTCCAGCTCCGCGGCCGATTGGTGACCGGCGGCCCGAACCAATTGCCACCGCGTTTCACCGCGGGCGTGGCAGAGACGGTCTCGACGTCAGATGGCGCGGAGGTGACGGATCGGGCGACCCGGCGCCACCGCCTGGGCTCCCGCGACGATCGCCCGCGCGTCGATTCCGGCGGCAGCGTATAGGTCGCCGATCGTCCCCGTCTGGCCAAACCGGGTGACCCCGAGCGCCCGGGTGCGGTGACCATACACCGACCCTAGCCATCCGAGCGTGGCCGGATGCCCGTCGAGCACCGTGACCAGGCCACAATGGCGTGGAAGACCGGCGAGAAGTTGCTCGACATGGCTCGCCACATCCGCATGACCATCCTCCCGCGCCTGCTGCGCCGCGGTCCAGCCATTGTGCAACCGATCCGCCGATGTCACCGCCAACAGGCCCACGTCCCGCCGGTCCTCCGCGATCATGCCCAGCGCCTGCACCGCCTCCGGCGCAACGGCGCCCGTGTAGGCGATCACCGTCTCGGCGTTCGGGCCGGGCCGCCGCATCCAATAGGCGCCCGCGATCATGTCGTCCCGGTCGGCCACGCTCAACACGCGCTGCGGCTGCGCCACAGACCTGGTCGACAGCCGCAGGTAGACCGAACCGCCCGCATCCGGCCCGTAGCCGCCGGGGCGCTGCATGTGCTCGAACGCAAAGCGCAGGATCACCGCCAACTCGTCCACATAGGCTGGCTCGAAGCTGGTGAGCCCGTCCTGCGCCATGCCGATCAGCGGCGTCATGATCGACTGGTGTGCGCCACCCTCGCCGGCCAGGCTGATGCCGGACGGCGTCGCGACCAGGATGAAGCGCGCATCCTGGTAACAGGCGTAATTCAGCGCATCCAACCCACGCTCGATGAACGGGTCGTACAAGGTGCCCACCGGCAGCAGCCTTTCGCCGTGGATCGTGTGCGACAGGCCCAGGGCGGACAGCATGGTGAACAGGTTCATCTCGGCGATGCCCAGCTCCATGTGCTGGCCCTGCGGCGAGAACCGCCAGTGGAAGGTGGACGGGATGCGCTCCGTGCGGAACACGTCCGCCATTGCCTCCCGCGCGAACAGGCCGCGGCGGTTGACCCAGCCGCCGAGATTGGTGGACACGGTCACGTCGGGCGAGGTGGTGACGATGCGCCGCGCCAACGCCGTGTCGCCCTTCGCCAGGTCGTGCATCAGCAGGCCGAAGCCGTGCTGGGTCGACATATCCCGGCCGGCGGGCACTGCCAGCGAGTCCGGCACCGGAATCGCCGGGGCCTGATGGCGGCGCTGGCCCTGCGCGTTGAACGGCACGGCGGACAAGAACGCCTCCAGCCGGGCGGGCGGTGTGGCCAGGCCCTCGAAGCGGTCCCATTCATGGCCGGGACGCACCTGCATGGCCGCCCGCAACGCCTCGACCTGGGCCGCATTCATCAACCCGGCGTGGTTATCCTTATGGCCGGCCAGCGGCAGCCCCGACCCCTTGATCGTATAGCAAATGAAGCAGACCGGCCGGTCGTGCCCGCGCGCCGACTCGAAGGCCGCCAGCAGCGAAGGCAGATCATGGCCGCCAAGATTGCCCATCAGCGCGGCGAGCTCGTCGTCCGTCCGGCGCTCGATCAGCGTGGACACGTCGCCCTGGTCGCCTAGATCGTCCAGCAGGCGGCGGCGCCACGCAGCGCCGCCGCTGAAGGTCAGGGCGGAATAGAGCGGGTTGGGGCAGGCCTCGATCCAGGCACGCAACCGCTCGCCGCCGGGCTCGCGGAAGGCGGCCTCCTGCAGCGTACCATGCCGCAGCACCACGACGTCCCAGCCGAAATTGCGGAACATGGCCTCGAACTTGGCCCAAAGCCCCTCGCGCACCACGGCATCCAGGCTCTGGCGGTTATAGTCCACCACCCACCAGGTGTTGCGCAGCCCATGCTTCCAGCCCTCGAGCAGCGCCTCGAAGATGTTGCCCTCGTCCATCTCGGCATCGCCGATCAGGGCGACCATCTTGCCATCCGGCCGGCCGCCATCCCATCCGTGGGCACGCAGATAGTCCTGCACCAGGGCGGAGAACAGCGTTTGCGCCACGCCCAGCCCGACGGACCCCGTGGAGAAGTCGACGTCGTCGGTATCCTTGGTGCGCGACGGATAGGATTGCGCACCGCCAAAGCCGCGGAAGCGCTGCAGCTTGTCCAGCGTCTGGTTGCCCAGCAGAAATTGAATGGCGTGGAAGACCGGGCTGGCATGCGGCTTGACCGCCACCCGGTCTTCCGGCCGCAGGATGTGCAGGTAGAGCGCCGTCATGATGGTGGCGATCGAGGCGCTGGACGCCTGGTGACCGCCAACCTTCAGCCCGTCCGTGCTGGGGCGCAGGTGGTTGGCATTATGGATCGTCCACGTCGCGAGCCAGAGGATCTTGCGCTCCAGATCCCCCAGCGTCGCCACGTCAGCCGTCTGAGAACCGCCATTTGGTGCCGGCGCCCCGCTGATAGACATCCTGATATTCTCCGATCAAAAGCGGCGATGTCGCGCCCGGTCCCTCACCATCATGCCAATACAACGCCAAGACAACATGCCCCCATATCAAGGATATCGAAACCGCCTGCCGCCGGGTGTTGGACTGAACGTGCCAGGACCTGTAGACTCGCCTCTAAAGCGGGCTGCCGCATGCGTAGCCTGGCTGAGACCTGATCGATGGTGCAGGCCGAAGCCGCCGCACAGGCCAAGCGGTTCGGGCTACAGTCACAGTTTCCTAATAAGAGCGGGCGCGGTATCGATCTGGCTGCGTTCCTAGGCCAAATGTTCGGTTAAGGACCGAGCTGGCCTGTCATCTATTACAATCTCACATTTGGGCCACCGCTTGACAGATACCGCGGTGCCCGATCAGTTGGCCAGCACCCTCACCAACCCGTCGGTCTGGAAAGCAAACGCCGCACCGCCGCCGGCGAACTTCGCATCGACCACTCCGATTGAACCCTAATGGGGGTGCCGTCGCGCTCGGTCATCCAGCCGGAGCGAAAGGAACGATCCTCATATCAAGGGCGCTCACGAATTGCGCCGCGCAGGCGGCCCGATATTGGGCGTTTGAGGATGTGCATCGGCGGCGGCCAGAGTATCGCCTTGGCGATCCAGCGTATTCGCGAGACGCTTCCCATCCGCCGCCACGGCAGCAGCGGATGGCGCCCGTCTCAAAACTCCTTCGCGCTATTCACGATCCGCTCGACCAATCCGTACGCAATCGCTTCCTCTGCGCTCATCCAATAGTTCCGATCAGTGTCAACGGCGACTTTTTCGTAGGTTTGTCCCGTCTCGCGCGCGATCACACGATTGATGCGTTCCCGCATCTTGATGATTTCCCGCGCCTCGATGTCGATATCCGTCGCCGGGCCGCGCACCCCGCCCATCGGCTGGTGCAGCAGAAAACGCGTGTTTGGCAGGCACAGCCGGCGCTCCTTCTGGCCCGCTAGGAATATCAGCGCCCCTGCACTTGCCACCCACCCCGTCCCAATCACCCGCACAGGCGCTTCGGCATCCACGAACCGGATCATGTCGTGGATCGTGTCGCCACTCTCCACATGGCCGCCGGGCGAGTTGATGTAGACGTCGATTGGATCACTGCCCTCGCTGGCCAGTGCCAGGAGGCGCCCCGTCACGTCACGCGCTACCTTGTCGTTGATTGCACCGAACACCAGCACCTTGCGCTGCTTGAACAGCCGGCTTTCCAACTCGTTAATCGGTGAATTCAGCGTGCGATTGTCACCCGGCTCCTTCACATCCGGTCCCATCGGCTCCGGTACGTCTGGTTGGTCGGGGGCGTCGGGCTCGTCGTCTAGTCGGATCATGCTGTCTCCTGGTGGGCCGTTTGGCCGAGAGATGGGATGGGGTTGGCCAATTTTCAGCCAGGCACGCCCTTGCTGGTCGAGTATTCGAAGTGCAGCGCCTGGTCGGGGTGGATAATTGGGTAGATTGCGTGCGCTGCCATTGCCGCTTCGCTAAAGCCCTGGAGGATGAGCTTCAGCTTTCCTGGGTAAGTGATGACGTCGCCGATCGCAAAGACACCGGGCACATTCGTCTGACACGTCGCCGGGTCGACATGAATGTGGTGGCGCTCCAAATCCAGGCCCCAGCCCGCGAGCGGACCCAGATCCATCGACAGGCCGAAGAAGGGCAGCAACCGGTCTGCCGGCAAGGTTTTTGTCGTGCCGTCCAGATGGATCACCTCTACCCCCGTCAACGCGCCTGCTTCGCCGTGCAAGCCAGCCAATTGGTATGGGATGACGAGCTCGATCTCCCCCTTCGCCCCCGCCGCATCTAATTGCGCCGCGGTTTCCGGTGCGGCACGGAATTTGGGACGGCGATGCACGACATAGACCTTGGACGCCACGCCTTTGAGCGACAGCGCCCAATCCACCGCGCTGTCCCCGCCCCCCGCGATGACCACCCGTTTGCCGGCAAAATCATCCCGCCGGCGCACGAAGTATTGCACGCTGCCGCCATGTTCGAACGCCTCCAGCCCGTCCAGCGGCGGCCGGTTCGGCCCGAACGCTCCGGCGCCAGCTGCCAGCAGGACCGCACGGGCATGCACCGTATCACCCCGGTCAGTCCCGAGCACGAAGGCCCCCCGCCCGCCCTCGAGCCGCTCCACCCGGCGCCCCAACAACCGCGGCGGCGCAAAGGGCTCGATTTGCGCTTCCAATTGCCCGATCAGATGCCCCGCGGCGATGGCAGGATGCGCTGGGATGTCGTAGATCGGCTTCTCTGGATAGAGCGCAGAGCATTGGCCGCCGACCTCGGTCAGCGCGTCAATCAGGGTCGAGCGCAATTTGAGCATCCCGCACTCGAATGCGGCAAACAGGCCCACAGGGCCGGCCCCCACGATTGCAACGTCAGTCTCGATGATCTCACCCATGGCGCGGAGCCTAAGCAAGCCGGCGGGAATTGTCACACCCACCCGCCCCATGGCAGCCGCGTGGACGATCGGTCCAAGCCCGGTTAGATAGCGCCATGCTCGCAACCGAAAATTCGCTGCGCCTCCACCTGCCCGATCTCAGCGCCACGGAGCGGTTGGCGGCGCGCATCGCCGCCATGATTCGGCCCGGGGACGCGGTATTGCTTGATGGCCCACTGGGCGCCGGCAAATCCGCCCTCGCCCGGGCACTGATTCGCGCCGCCGCCGACGACCCGGTGCTGGAGGTGCCCAGCCCATCCTATACGTTGGTGCAGGAATACGACACCCAGGCTGGCCCGATCAGCCATTTCGACCTCTGGCGGCTGGATGGCCCCGGGGGGGTGGTGGAGCTGGGTTGGGACGAGGCACGGCAAGGCATCGTTGTCGTCGAGTGGGCCGACCGGCTGGGCGCTCTACGCCCCGATGGCGCCCTTTCGATCGTGCTGCAGCCAGACGGCGAGGGCGCTCGCCAGGCCGTGCTGTCCGGCTGGGCCACCCGGCTGACATGATCAATCAAGCCATGCTGCTGGCGGCTGGATTTGGCACCCGCATGCGCCCTCTGACGGAGCGCACCGCCAAACCACTGCTGCCACTGGGGGGCCGCACCTTGTTGGATCACGCGCTAGACCGGCTGGGAGCCATGGGCGTGACCCGCGTCGTGGTCAACACCCATTGGCACGCAGAGCTGGTGCAGCGCCACCTTGATAGGCGGCAAACCGGGCCCCAGATCGTGCTCCGGCCAGAGGCCTCGCTGTTGGGCACCGGCGGCGCAGTGTCTGCCGCCCTGACCGCCGGAGCGCTGGAGGATGCCCCCTTCTACATCGTCAACGGTGACAGCTTTTGGCTGGATGGCCCATCCCCCACGCTGCAGCGGCTGAGTGACGGCTTCGACCCGGCGGCGATCGACGTGCTGCTGCTGGTGCACCGGACGTTCCACGTGCATGGCGAGGTTGGCCGCGGGGATTTCAGCGTCGATCCCTGGGGAAGTCTGCGCCGGCGACGGGAGCGGGAGGTCGCACCGTACCTCTATGCCGGGTTGCAACTCGTCGCCCCGGCGCTGTTCGCCAACGCGCCTCCCGGCCCATTCAGCGTCAATTTGCTGTGGGATCGCGCCATCGAGTCAGGCCGTATCAAAGCCTTGGTGCATGATGGACTCTGGTTCCATCTATCCCGCCCGCAGGATTTGTCCGACGCGGAGGTCGCTCTGCACGCGAACGAGACCGGCGAGACCAGGTGAACCTCTCCACGATCGCCCCGCACCAGGCCTTTCTGGATGCCTTGGCGGCTGACTGGTTGCGACAGTCCGGCGACGATCCATTGGCGGTGGCGGATGGATTGATCCTGCTCCCCACCCGTCGCGCTGCCCGCGCGCTGGCCGAGGCGTTCTTGGCCCAGACGGCCGGCCGTCCGCTGTTACTACCGCGTATCGCCGCCATCGGCGCGTTGGACGAGGCGCCACTGGCCCTGGCTGGCGCCCTCTCGCTGCCCCCGGCAGTGTCCGCCCCACTGCGGCTGGCGCACCTTTCCCGGCTGGTCATGGCGTTGGATGGCCGGTTTGGCGCGCCCGCCACGGCCGACCATGCGTGGCCGCTCGCCGCGGAGTTGGCCGCGCTGATGGACGAGGCGGAGCGCGCTGAGGTCGACCTCGCCACCGTCCTACCCGATTTGGTGACGAAGGATTATGCCCAGCATTGGGGCATCACGCTCGACTTCCTCCGCATCGTGACCCGCGCCTGGCCGGACTGGCTGACCGAGATGGGTCTGATGAACCCGGCCGCCCGCCAGGTGCGATTGCTAGACGCGCAGACCGAGGCATGGCGGACGGCACCGCCAGCAACGCGAATACTTGCGGCCGGGTCCACGGGCGGCATTCCCGCCGTCGCGAGGCTGCTGAAAGTGGTTGCCGGGCTGCCAAAGGGGCAGGTGGTGCTGCCAGGGCTCGACCTCGAGCTGTCCGATGCGTCCTGGGACAAGCTGGACGACAGTCACCCGCAATCCGGGCTCCGCACGCTGCTGAACCGGCTCGACGCAAGGCGCGACGACGTGCAGCCCCATTCCGCCCCATGGGTGGTGCCAGCATCCCGCACCGCCTTGTTGCACCGCGCTTTGCTGCCTGCCGAGGCGTTGGAGGCCTGGCGGGCTACCACGTCCATCGAGCCGGCTGGCCTTTTCAAGCTTGCCCCCGCGGACCAGCAGGAGGAGGCTTTGGCCATCGCGCTCATCCTGCGAGGCGCGTTGGAGACGCCGAACCGGCGTGCCGCCCTGGTTACCCCGGACCGGGAACTGGCCGGCCGTGTGGCGGTGGAGTTGGTCCGCTTCGGCATCGTGGCAGATGACAGCGCCGGCGAACCCCTATCCGCGACCCCGCCGTCGGTGTTTCTGCGCCTGCTAGCTCAGGCGGTGGCGAATGCATTGCGTCCGGTTCCCCTTCTGGCCCTGCTGAAGCATCCACTCGCGGCTTGCGGTCTACAGCCCGCGGATTGCCGC
Organism: Acetobacteraceae bacterium; assembly: GCA_965199005.1. Taxonomy (GTDB): domain Bacteria; phylum Pseudomonadota; class Alphaproteobacteria; order Acetobacterales; family Acetobacteraceae; genus LMUY01. The sequence goes on from CBDAQK010000001.1 coordinate 1,141,327, forward strand.
CGATTGGCCCGTCGGCTGGAACGGGAGGGCCTGCGCGGTCCGGCGCCGCCGCCCGGCCTGGCGGGGCTGCGTAGCGCCGCCAAATCGGACCCGGTGCGTGCCTTCGTCGAGCGGCTCCAATCCTGCCTTGCGCCGTTGCTGGCTCTCGCCACAGGCGACATCGCCGCCCCCGCCGATGCCATGGCAGCTCTGATTTCCGCTGCGGAAGCGTTGGCAGATACGCCAGATCTGCCGGGCGCGCGTCGCCTTTGGTCCGGCGAAGAGGGCCAGGCGCTTGCCGCCCTCTTGGCAGAGCTATTGCCTGCGCTGTCCGTGTTGCCCCCGCAGGCGCCAGGCACGCTGCCGGGGCTGCTGGACGCGACGCTCGCCGGGGCCGCCATTCGCAGCCGCCGGGCGCTGCGGGGGCGCGACGGCGTTGAACATCCGCGCGTCTTCATATGGGGCCTGCTGGAGGCCCGCCTTCAACGTGCCGACCTGCTGGTATTGGGCGGGTTGGCGGAAGGGGTGTGGCCCGCCGCTGCCGATCCCGGTCCCTGGATGAGCCGCCCCATGCGCGCCGCAGCGAAGCTGCCATCGCCGGAGGAGGCGGTCGGCCAAATGGCGCATGACTGGGTGATGGCCGCCTGCGCTGCACCAGAGGTGATCGTATCATGCCCACTGCGCCGTGACGGCGCCCCGGCCGTACCCGCTCGCTGGCTGCAAAGGCTGGACGCGATGCTGGCCGGCGCCGGGCAGGTGCTACCGATGCACCCGGCAGCCCTATGGGCCCGCGCCCTGGACCAGCCCGACGATGCGCCGCCCCGTCTGGCGCCGCCAGCGCCGCGCCCAGCGGTGGCCCACCGCCCCCGCAAGCTCAGCGTGACTGAGATCGAGACCTGGCTACGCGACCCCTATGCGATCTATGCCCGCCATGTTCTCCGGCTGAAGGCACTTCCCATGCTGGAGGAACCCGCGGACGCAGCGGATTACGGCACCGTCGTGCATGCCGCCCTGCATGCCTTCCTGCGCGAACACGGCACAAGCTTCCCGCCGGACGCAGATCGGCGCTTGACCGCCGCCATGGAGACGGCGCTGGCCGCACAGGCGCTACGCCCAGCGCTCGCGGCATGGTGGCGCCCCCGCCTCCACCGTATCGCCGCTTGGTTGGCCACGGCGGAGCGCGACCGGCGGTTGGCGGCTGGCGTAGCCCATATCGTCGCGGAGAAGGAGGCAACCTGGCTATTGCCGATCGAACGCGCTTTCACCCTCACTGGCCGCGCCGACCGGATCGAGCGGCGCGTCGACGGCGGCATCGCCATACTGGACTACAAGACGGGCACGCCGCCTTCTGCCGGCGACGTGCAGGCCGGCCTGGCGCCGCAATTGTTATTGGAGGCCGCAATGGCAGCCGACGGCGCGTTCGGCGCCGACTTGGCGGGACCCGCCTGCGAACTTACCTACTGGCACCTGACCGGTGGTTTCATTCCCGGCGAGATCGCCAGCCTGTTCAAGCAGGACGCTGATTTAATCAGGGCGACAGTGGACATGGCCCGGGTCCGGCTGGCCGCCCTGGTCGCGAAATTCGACGACCCGGATCACCCCTATCTCTCGCAGCCGCATCCGGGGCAGGCTCCTCGCTTCTCGGACTACACGCAATTGGCTCGGGTGGCTGAATGGGCCGCGCTGGAGGAGGAATGAACGCCTTCCCACCGACTGCCTCCGCCCGGGCGAACAATCTGCAGCGGGAGGCCTCCGATCCAACCGTGTCGGCATTCGTCGCCGCCTCCGCCGGGTCGGGCAAGACGAAGCTTCTCATCGACCGGTTGTTGCGCCTGATGCTGGACGGGGCGGACCCCTCGCGCATCCTGTGCCTCACCTTCACTAAGGCCGCAGCAGCGGAGATGGCCCTGCGGCTGCAGAGCATCCTGGGCGAGTGGGTGACGCTGCCGCCGGATGCGCTGATGGAAGAGCTAAAAATCCGCGGCATCACGCCGGGCCCCGATATCTTGCGGCTTGCCCGGGCGCTCTTCGCCCGCGTGCTGGACCTGCCGGGCGGCATGCGGATCAGCACGATCCATGCGTTCTGCCAATCCCTGCTCCGCCGCTTCCCGCTGGAGGCCGCGCTCGCCCCGCATTTCCGCCTGATGGAGGATGCGGACGGCCATGCCGAGCTGCAAGGCGCCCGCGAAGAGTCGATGGCGCGGGCGGACCCGGCGGCGCTTGCCACGATCGCCGGGCTGGTCAGCGACACCGGCTTTGGCCGGCTGGCCGCCGATTTGCGCCCCCACGCCGACCGGCTCCGCCCACTCCTAGCCTCGCCAATTCGGCTGGCCCGCATCCAACGCGCGGCCGGCGTGTCGGGAGACGACGCTACGATGGTGTGCTCCGCCGTGGCATGGCAGGATGGTCCGCTGCGCGGCGCCGTCGCCCAGTTGAAATCGAATGGCACCCTCTCCGAACGGGACTTGGCCAGCCGCATGGCTGACTGGCTCAACCTGCCCTCAAACCTCCGGATCGAGCATTGGGACGAGTGGCTCTCCCTTATGCTCACCAAGGACGGATCGCCTCGCAAGCCTGGTGCGTTTTGCAAGGGCAAATGGGCCAAATCCGACCCGGCACTCGCTGCCATTTTTGTGGCGGAGACGGAGCGCACCGCCGCGGTCGAGGATGACCGCCGCGCCCTGAAGGTGGCCGCTGTCACCGACGCGCTGCTAACCTTGGCCGCCCCCGTGCTGACCGCCTTCGAGCGGCGCAAGCAATTGGCCGGGCTGCTGGATTATGACGACCTGATCACCCGCACCTCCAACCTGCTGCTGAACCCAGGGACCGCCTGGGTCCTCTTCAAGCTGGACGGTGGCCTAGACCATTTGCTGCTGGACGAGGTGCAGGACACCGCGCCGCAACAGTGGCAAATCGCCGGAGCGCTCACCGCGGAGTTCTTCGCGACCGAGGCGCCAGCGCAGGGTGCGCGCACCGTCTTCGCCGTGGGAGACCGTAAACAGTCGATCTACTCGTTCCAGGGCGCGGACCCGGCGGAGTTCGACCGCTGGCGCGGCCTGATGCGCCACTCGGTCAGAGCGTCCGGTGGAACGTTCCGCGATACGGTTCTCGACGTATCATTCCGTTCCACCATCGCAGTGCTGGCCTTGGTAGACGCGGTGTTCGCCGACCCGGTTGCGGCCATCGGTGTGGCGCCCCCAGGCCAGCCTCTTCGGCACGAAGCACACCGGGCAGGACACGCCGGCCGCGTCGAGTTATGGCCTTTAGTGCCCAGTCCGCCGCAGGAAGCGCCGGAACCCTGGGCGGTTGCCGAGCGCAATCACGGGCTGACGACGGCCCCACAGCGCCTGGCGGAGGCACTGGCACAATGGATCTCCGCACAAATCGGCAAGACTCCCCTGCCAAGCCGCGGGCGGCTGGTGGAGGCCGGCGACATTCTCATCCTCGTGCGTCGCCGTGACGATTTCGCCCGCGCCCTGGTTCGGCGGCTGAAGGGGCTGGGCGTCACCGTCGCTGGCCTCGACCGGCTCTATTTGACCGATCAGCCAGCCGTCCAGGATCTCCTGGCACTCTGCGACGCTTTGCTCCTGCCAGAGGACGACCTCTCGCTCGCCTGCGTGCTCACCAGCCCACTGGGCGACCTGACGGACGATGACTTGATGGCTTTGGCGATCGGGCGGGAGGGGTCGCTGTGGTCCGCCTTGCGCCGGCGGCGGGACGAGCGGCCGAGTTGGGCAAGGGCCGCGGCCTTCATCGAGGCTCTGCTCGCGCGGGTAGATTACGTGGCGCCGCATGCGTTGCTGGTTGAGGCGTTGGGGCCGCTCGGCGCCCGGGCACGCCTGCTGCGCCGGCTGGGCCCGGAAGCGGCCGAGCCGTTGGATGAACTGCTCGGTGCGGCGATATCCTACGCAGGGATGCATCCCCCCTCGCTGCAGGGATTCATCCACTGGTTGCGGCAGGCCGGGGCCGAGGTGAAACGTCAGGCGGAAGAGGCAGGCCGGTCCGTGCGCATCATGACCGTGCACGGCGCCAAGGGGTTGCAGGCACCGCTGGTCATCCTGCCGGACACGACGTCCTTGCCGCCGGATGGGGGTGGGCTGGTCTGGGATGGCGATGTCCCGCTCTGGTCGCCCCGCGCCGAGTTGCGCTGTGCGGCCGTAAGCCGGCTGCGGGCGGCGGCTCAGCAGGTACGGATGGAGGAATATAATCGCCTGCTCTACGTGGCGTTGACCCGGGCCGAAGACCGGTTGTTGGTTTGCGGCTGGCAGACCCGAAGAGATGTGCCAGAGACGAGCTGGTACGCGTCCGTCCGCCGCGGCATGCAGGCCTTAGGGGCGGCCGGACACCCGCTCTCGCAGATCGGAGACCCGTGGGACGGTGCAGTTCTGGCGCATGAGGTGCCGCAACGAGTTCCGCCGCGGACAGCCATTGCTGCCAAGGATGCCGCGCCGCTTGCCCTTCCGAAATGGGTGGGCGGTCCGCCGGGCTGGCGGGCGCATATGGCGCCGGCGGAGCCACCCCGGCCGGTCCCTTTGGCACCCAGCCGGCCCAGTGATAGTTTGCTGGGCCCGGTGCCGCCCGCTGCCTCCCCGATTGCGGGCGATGGCGGCGCGTTGGAGCGGGGCAGCCTGATCCACCATCTGCTGCAACATGCTCCAAACCTCCCGCCCGAGGAGCGCAAGGACGCAATCACCCGCCACCTGGACGCCGCGGCAGGATCGGCCGGCCTCCTGGAGGAGGTCATGGGGATCATTGAACATCCCATCCTGGCGCCGCTCTTCGGTCCGCATGGCCGGGCCGAACAGCCGCTAACGGGCCTCATCAATGGCGCGGTGGTGTCGGGCATCGTGGATCGCATGGCTGTCCTGCCCGATTCGGTGCTGCTGGCCGACTACAAAACCAATCGTGACGCTCCCGAGCGGGTAGAAGACACCCCCACGCTGTACCTTCGGCAGATGGCCGCCTACCGGTCTGTTTTAGCAGCAATTTTCCCGGAACGGCCAGTGCGGTGCCACCTGGTCTGGACCCGGTCGGCGGCAGTTATGGCGCTCCCGGACACCTTGTTGGACGCACATGCGCCGGGCCAGCTTGATCCGGCCCCCCACCGCGCCCATTTTCTCCCTCCAAGCGTAGGAGAAATTGCATGAGCGAGAACACGATCGCGGTCAGTGATGCGACGTTCAAAACAGACGTGCTGGATGCCGAGGGTCCAGTCCTGGTCGATTTCTGGGCGGAGTGGTGCGGCCCCTGCAAGATGATCGGGCCAGCCTTGGAGGAGATTGCTGCCGAGATGAAGGGCAAGGTCACCGTCGCCAAGGTAAACATCGACGACAATCCCATGACCCCGTCCAACTATGCCGTGCGCGGCATTCCGACGCTGATCCTGTTCAAGAACGGCAAGCCAGCCGAGACCAAGGTTGGCGCCTTGCCGAAGAGCCAGCTCAAGGCCTGGGTCCAGGGCGCGCTATAAGGCCAGACTACTCCCCCCCTCGTCCGCCCGCGGGAGAGGGGGTTAGGCTGACGGAAACCTTTCGCTGCGCCCACCTCTCGCTCATCCTGGCGATCAGCAGGTAGATCACCGGCGTCGTATACAACGTCAAGATTTGCGACGCCGCCAAGCCCCCCACGTTGGCGATCCCCAACGGCTGACGTAGCTCGTGCCCCGGGCCGGTGCCAAGCGCCAGTGGCAGCGCGCTGAGTATGGCGACGAGCGTCGTCATGATGATCGGCCGGGCACGCTGCAGGGCCGCCTCCCGCACCGCATCGCGCGGCGAGAGGCCCCGGCCCCGCTGCAGCTCCAGCGCGAAATCCACCATCATGATGGCATTCTTCATCACCATCCCAACCAGCAGCACACAGGCGATCGAGGCAATGAGCGTGAACTGGAATCCGGTGACCCGCAGCGCCAGCAACGCGCCAAACACCGCGGATGGCAGGGTCGACAAAATGGTGAGCGGGTGCGCGAAGCTCTCGTACAACATGCCCAGTACGATGTAGACGGCGATCACCGCGCCAACGAACTCGGCCGCCTGCTTGCCGCCGGATTTGCTCGCCTCCAGCGCCTCCCCCTTGAACCCGGCCTGGATCTCGTCCGGCAGGCGCAACTCCCGCTCTGCCGCGTGGATCGCTGCGATCGCATCCCCCAGCGACGCACCCGGCGCCGTATCGAACGAGATCGTGGCGGAGGGGAACTGATCCGTATGGATCACCCACATCGCCGCATGAGCGCGGAATGGCCGCACCAGCGAGGCCATTGGCACCTGCGCCCCAGCAACGCCCGGCACGTAAATATTGGCGAAAACGCCTGGGTCCGTGCCAGTCTGCGGATCCACCTCCAGAATCACCCGGGAGTAGTTGGACGGCAGATAGAGCGTCGTGATTTGCCGTTGGCCGAACGCGTCGTACAAGGTGCTGTCCACCGCAAGCGGCGTGACGCCCATTGTTGCCGCCCGGCTCCGGTCGATCGTCAACCCGGCCTCCAGGCCGGTGCTTTCCAGGCTGGAGATAACATCCGTCACCTCCGGCATCCGGTTCATCCGGCGGCGCATTGCCTCCTCCCAGCGGAACACCTCCTCCGGGCTCTGTCCGCTCAGTGTGTATTGATACCGGGCGGACGAGTTGCCGACACCAAGGTTGAGGTCCTGGAGCGGGATGAAGAAGGTGCGCACGCCCGTCACTTTCGCCAGTTCCGTTCGGAGCCTCGCCACCACCTGGTCGATCCCGGGCCTCTGATCCAGCGGTTTGAGGGCGGCAATGATGTTGCCGCTGCTGAGCGTGGTGCCGTTATCCGCGCCGATATAAGACGTCAGCCCGCTCACTGCCGGATCGGCAAGAATGGCGTTGGCGACCGTGCGCTGCAACTGCTCCATGGCAGCGAATGACACGTTGGCTGTGGTGATGGTGCGGACCCGCAGGATGCCAGTGTCCTGGGTCGGCATGAATCCCTTGGGCAGCACGCGGTACAGCGTGGCGGAGGCAGCGACGGTCATCACCATCACCAGTATGATCATCACCGGGTGGCGCAGCGACCAGTCCAGACTACGGGCGTAGACGGCCATCGCCCAGGACCGGCGCGGCGCATGAGCTCGGGCCTTCACCAGCAACCGGCTACACAGCATCGGAGTCAGCGTCAGAGAGACGAAGGCGGAGAAAACGATGGTCACCGCCAACGTGACCCCGAACTCCTGCATATACCGGCCCACCACGTCCGGCATGAACAACACCGGGGTCAGCGCTGCCACCAGCGCGGCGGAGATTGCGACGATGGTGAAGCCCATCTGCCGCGCGCTGGCCAGGGAGGCCGCACCCGCAGCTTCGCCCTCATCCATGCGGCGGATTACGTTTTCGACGACGATCACCGCGTCATCCACGACGAAGCCGATCGCCACCGCCATCGCCATCAGCGACAAATTGTCCAGGGTGTAACCCAAAAGCTGCATCGCCACCGCCGTGGCGGCCAGCGCGACGGGGATCGCGATTGCGGGGATCAATGTCGCCCAGATCCGGCGCAGGAACATCAGCACCACCAGCACCACCAGCCCGACGGCGATGGCAATGGTCCATTGCACGTCCGCAATGGAGGCCCGGATCAGTGTGGTGCGGTCGTACACGGGCACCATGCGGATGGAGGGTGGCAGCCAGCGAGCCAGGGCAGGCAATGCCGCTTTCACCGCATCCACGGTTTCGACGACGTTGGCGTCCAACTGCTTGTAGACGTTGATCACCACGCCCCGTCGCTGGCCATACCACCCCGCCAGCTTGCTGTTGACGACGCTATCGGTCACATCGGCCACGTCGCGCAAGTGCACCGCCGCCGTGCCATTCCACGTCACCACCAGGTCGCGGTAGTCGGCCGCCTTCAGCAGCTGGTCGTTCGCCTCCAGCGTCCATGCCTGATCGCCATCCTCGATCATGCCCTTCGGCACATTCAGGGTGGCATTCTGGACGGTGCGCCGGACCTGCTCCAACGACACACCCAACTCAGCCATTTGGCGGGGCGAGGCGCGGATGCGGATGGCGCTCCGCTCGGCGCCCGACAGGCTCACCCGGGCCACGCCGGGGAGCTGCGACAGCTTCTCCCCCACCACGCTATCGGCAGCCTCGTAAACCGCGCTCGGGTCCAGCACGTCGGAGTACATGGCCAGCACGATGACCGGGGACCCCGCCGGGTTCGCCTTCCAATAGCCCGGCGGCAGCGGCAAATCCTTCGGCAAATTCGGCCCGGCGGCGTTGATTGCGGACTGCACCGCGGTGGCCGCAGCATCGATGTCTTTGTCGAGATCGAACTGGATGTCGATCTCGCACCCGCCATTGCCGCTATATGCAAACATCTGCACGATGCCGGGAATCGTCCCCAATTGCCGTTCCAATGGCTGCGACAGGGAAGAGGCAACGGTATCGGCGCTCGCACCGGGCAAATAGCCCCAGACGCTGATGGTCGGACGGTCTACATTCGGCAGTGCTGCAATTGGCAGCCGCGCGTAGGCGAGCACGCCCAGCAGCAGGATACCCATTGCCACCAGCAGCGTCGCCACCGGGCGGCGGATGAACGGCTCAGACAGCATGCGGAGCGGCCACGCGGCGCCGGGTTAGCCGGCGCTGCAGCGCGTCGAACCCCAGATAGATCACCGGGGTGGTGTACAGCGTCAGTACTTGGCTCAGCAGCAACCCACCCACGATCGCCACGCCCAGCGGCCGCCGCAATTCGGACCCGGTGCCAGTACCAAGTGCCAATGGCACGGCGCCGAGCAGCGCCGCCATGGTCGTCATCATGATGGGCCGGAACCGCAACACGCAGGCCTCCCGGATCGCAGCGAGCGGCATCATGCCCTGTACGCGCTCTGCTTCCAGGGCGAAATCCACCATCATGATGGCGTTCTTCTTGACGATCCCGATCAGCAGCACCAGGCCGATCAGCGAAATCAGATCCAGCTCCATCCCTGCCAGCATCAGCGCCGCGAACGCGCCGACTCCGGCGGATGGCAGGGTCGACAGGATGGTAATCGGGTGGATGAAGCTCTCGTACAGGACACCCAGCACGATGTAGACCGTCAGGATCGCCCCCACGACCAGCACGCCCTCGCTGGCCAGCGACGAGGCGAACTCGGCCGCGGCCCCCACCAGACTGGTCTGCACCGTGTCTGGCAGCCCGATCCGTTGTTCCGCCCGATGCAGCGCGGCCACGCCTTCCCCGAGCGAGGCACCCTCCGCCAGGTTGAAGGAGATCGTCGTGGCCGGGAACAGCCCCTGATGCGTGATGGCCAGCGGCGCCAACCGCCGTGTCAGCCGCGCGAAGGCTGCCAGCGGAATGGGCGGCGAGGATTGATGATAGCCGGCGCCGATGCCGCTGGACACGTCGCTGCCCGTCGACGCCTGCGAGCTTCCAGATGTGACGTAAATCTTGTTCAGCACCGCCGGATCGTTGCGGTAGCGCGGGTCCACCTCCAGGATGACGTGATACTGCGTGAGTGGCGAATAGACCGTCGCCACCTGGCGCTGGCCGAACGCGTCGTACAGCGTCTGGTCGATATCGGCCATGGTCACGCCCATGCGGGCGGCGGCCTGCCGGTCCACGGTCAGCGTCATGCGCAGCCCGTCATCCTGCTGGTCGCTGGCCACATCGGCCAGGGAAGGCTCCATGCGCAGCGCAGCCTCCAGCCTGCCACTCCAGAGGCGTAATTCGTCCTCATCCAAATCCTGCAGCAAATACTGATATTGCGTGCGAGAGGCCCGGGTCTCGATGGCGAAGTCCTGGGCCGGCTGCAGATGCAGTTCGATCCCCGGGATGTCCGCCACGGCCTGGCGCAACCGCTCCATCACCACGCGAGCGCTGGGGCGATGGTCGGGCGAGCCAATGTCAATGTAGATGCGGCCGCTATTCAAGGTGGGATTGGTGGTGCCAGCGCCGACGAAGCTGTCCACCGTCACCACGTTCGGGTCCTTGGCAATGGTATCCGCCACTGCTTGCTGCAGCCGCGACATAGCCGCGAAGGAGATATCTTGCGGCGCGTCGGTGGTGCCAATCAGCAATCCGGTGTCCTGCACCGGCAGGAACCCCTTATGCACTGCCACGGCCAACCAAGCCGTGGCCGCCAGAGTTAGCACAAAGCCGAGCATGGTCGTCCGGCGGTGCTGCAGCACCCAATCCAGTCCCCGGGTGTAGCCGGCGCACAGCGCGTCGAACCCGCGCTCGCTGATGCGGAACAGCAGGTTCGGACGCACCGCCGGATCGTGTGGGCGCAGCAGCTTGGCGCACATCATCGGGGTCAGCGTGAGGGAGACAAAGCCCGAAACGATCACGGCTAGCGACAGGGTGATGGCGAATTCGCGGAATAGCCGCCCGACAATCCCGCCCATCAACAGCAGGGGAATGAACACCGCTACCAGCGAGACCGTCAGCGAAACGACGGTGAAGCCGATCTGCCGCGCCCCCTTCAACGCCGCCGGCAACGGCGCCTCGCCTGCCTCGATGTAGCGGACGATGTTCTCGATCATCACGATCGCATCGTCGACGACAAAGCCCGAGGCGACTGTCAGCGCCATGAGGGATAAATTGTCTAGGCTGAAGCCGCACAACGCCATCGCACCGAACGTCGCGATCAGCGACACGGGCAACGTCACGCTCGGGATCACCGTCGCCCACAGCTTGCGCAGGAAGAGGAAGATCACCATCACCACCAGCGCGATCGTCAACAGCAAGGTGAACTGGACGTCGGCGATGGCGGCGCGGATGGTGACGGTGCGGTCTGTCGCCACGGTGACCTTCAGGCCCGGCGGCAGCGAGGCGCGGAGTTTCGGCAGCAGAGCGTTGACCGCATCCACCACGGCGATGGTGTTGGCGCCGGGCTGACGCTGGATGTCCAGAATGACGGCGGGGCGGCCGTTGAACCAGCCCGCCAGCTCCGAATCCTCGGCACCATCCACGGCCTGCCCCACATCGCGCAGCAACACCGGCGCGCTGTTGCGATAAGCGACGACGACGTCCCGATACGCGGCGGCGCCGAAAAGCTGGTCGTTCGCGCCGATTTGGAAGGCCTGCAGCGGCCCGTCTAGGCTGCCCTTCGGATTGTCCGTGGTGGAGGCCGCCACCGAACGGCGCAAATCCTCCAGCGATAGCCCCAACCCGGCCAACTGCGCCGGATTGGCCTGCAACCGCACCGCCCGCGTCTGTCCGCCCTCCACTGTTACATCGCCCACGCCGGCAACCTGGGACAGTTTCTGCACGATCACCGTCTCGGCGAAGTCGTCGACCTCCTGCAGCGGCAGCGTGTCGGAGGTGAGTGCCAGGATGATCACCGGCGTGTCGGCGGGATTGATCTCCCGATAGGTCGGCGGCCCCGGCAGGAGGGAGATCGGGATCCATCCCTCCGCTCCATTGATCTGCGCCTGCACATCCTGCGCCGCGGCGTCGATCGGGCGCGAAAGGTTGAACTGCAGCGTGACCTGGCTGGTCCCATAGCTGCTGATCGACCCCATCGAGGTGAGACCGGAAATCTGGCCGAAATAATGTTCCAGCGGTGCGGTGATGGAGGTCTCAACCACCTCCGGCGAGGCGCCGGGATAGGAGGTGGTCACCTGGATGGTCGGAAAATCGACGCTGGGCAGTGCCGCCACCGGCAATAGGCGGTAGCCAAGTGCGCCCAGCAGCAGGATGGCGACGATCATCAGCGTCGTGGCGATCGGACGCAGGATGAAGGGTGCCGACATGGTCCCTAGCCCGGCGAGGGCGTTCGGGCGGCAGGCCGGGCAGCGGGACGGCGGCCTCCATCTTCCTCGGCCACCTCGACCTTCGTATTCTCGTCCAGCCGGAAATGTCCTTCCGTCACCACGCGCACACCCCGGTCCAGCCCGCGTTCGATCAGCACGCGCCCGCCGTCGGCCTGTCCGGCCACGACACCTTTGCTGATGACAGTGCTATCGGCCCGCACGATCCAGACGAAATCGCCGCGCGGCCCATGGCGCAGGGCAGAGGCCGGAACGGTGACTGCGTCGTGCTTCGTTTCCACCACCAACTTGCCGTTGACGAAATTGCCCGGCCAGAGGCGCATCTCCTGGTTAGGAAAGCTCGCCTTGAGTTTGATAGTGCCCGTACTCTGGTCGACCGTATTGTCCACCAAGACGACCGTGCCCCGGTCCAGTATCGTGGTATCATCCGGCGCATAGGCGGCCACGGGCACGCTCACCACACCCGGCGTCAGATGCGCGAGCGCAACGGCGGCGGCGGGTAAGGTGAAGACGACGGAGATCGGCTGCAGCTGCGTAATCGTGACCAGCGGACCCAGATCGCTGGCATGCACGAAATTGCCGCCATCCACGATCCGGATCCCTACGCGGCCCGCGATCGGCGAGCGGATGGTCGTGAAGTCGAGTTGTGTCTGGGCGAACAGGATTTGCGCCTCGTCATTGGCGATCTGCCCCCGCGTGGCATCGACCGTGGCGCGCTGCTGGTCCAATTGCTGGCGGCTGGCAAAATCCTTCAGCGCCAGATTGGCATAGCGCGAAAGATCCAGCAGAGCGCCATCCAGCGTCGCCTGGTCCTTCACCCGCATAGCCTGCGCCTGGGCCAGCAGCGCCTGAAACGGCCGAGGGTCGATGACGAGCAGCGGGTCGCCCACTTTGACGTCCTGCCCCTCAGTGAACAGGACCTGGGTGATCACCCCATCCACCCGGCTCTTGATCCCGACAGTATTGTAGGCCTGCACGGTGCCGATGCCGGAGAGGTAAATCGGCACATCGCCAGCCCGCGCGGAGGCCACACTCACCGGCACCGCGGCAGCAGCCGGGCGCGCAGCCGGTGGGGGCAGCGTTGTAAGGGACGCAACGGTGTCCCACACGATGCGCATGTCAGCGGGCAGCGCGCCAAACCAGATGGCCGCCGCGCCGCTCAATGCCAGTAACAGCGTCACACTCAGCGCGACGCGCATGCCCACCGCTCCAGGTTAAAGGAGCGCGACCCTATGGAGTCAGGCGATCAATGTCGATGCCGGGATGATGTGGTTCTGTAACAAATTGTGTGGGGTCACGACCGAGATAGTCTTAAGCCACAGCCCCCAAATACGCTTCCAACACCACCGGGTCGCGCCGGATCGCCTCGGGCGGACCTTCCGCGATCTTGGTCCCGAAATCGACCACAACAATGCGGTCCACCAGGTTCATCACGAACCCCATATCGTGCTCCACGAGCAGGATCGTGACACCCTGGCTCCGCAAATGGGACAGCAGATCGGACAGAGCCTGCTTCTCCTGATGGCGCAGCCCGGCAGCGGGCTCGTCCAATAGCAGAAGCGCCGGGTCGGCCGCCAATGCGCGGGCGATTTCCAGGATGCGTTGCTGCCCGAGAGCCAGGCTCGCTGCAGGGTGCGAGGCCAAATGCCCGATCCCGACCCGGTCCAATTGGATCTGCGCCTCCCGTAGAAGGCTGGCTTCCTCGCGGCGGTCCAGCCGGGCGATAGCCGCCAGGATGCCCCTGTGGCCGCGCCGATGCGCGCCCAACGCGGCATTCTCCAGCACCGACATGGCCGGCCGCAGCAGCACGTGCTGGAACGTGCGGGCCACTCCTAACGTTGCCACCTGCCGGGACGACCATCGCTCGATCCGCTGCCCAGCCAGGGTGATCCGCCCGCCATCCGCCCGCAACACGCCGGTCAGCAGGTTGAAGAGGGTGGATTTGCCCGCGCCGTTTGGCCCGATCACCGCCAGGATTTCGCCCGCCCGCAAATCCAGGCTCACTTGGTTGACCGCCACCAGGCCGCCAAACCGTTTCACCGCGCCATCCACCTGCAACAAGACCGTGCCCCGGGCCGGCTGCACCCGGCGTGCCAATGCGGCTGCCTGGGCCGGAGCCGTCCGGGCGGGCCGCGCCGGCAGCACCTGGGACAGCAGCGGCATCAATCCGGTCGATGCCGTCTGGAGCAGCGCCATCACCAACAGGCCGAACCCTGCCATTTCGAAGCTGCCGCTGCGGCCCAGCAACCAAGGCAGGAACTCCCGCAACCACCCCTGCAACAACTCGAAGATCACGGGCCCGATCAGCGCGCCGCCCAAACTGCCGATGCCGCCGATCACCACCATGAACAGATCATCGAGCGAGGCGGAAATGTTGAAGGGACCGGGATTGACCACCCGGACCTGAAAGGCCTGCAACCAACCCGCCACGCCCGCGAGCAGCGCGGCGATGACGAAGACCGCGATTTTGAAACCGGCCGTGGAAACACCAAGGCTTTCGGCCATGGTGCGGGCTGGCAGGCTCCGGATCGCTCGCCCGGTGCGGCTGTCCAGCAGGTTGAACGCCATCAGGAAAGCAAACCCGGTGACCACCCAAACCAACCCGCAACTGGCACGGGGCGTGTCGAACACCAAGGGCCCAATGCTGAGCGGCGGCAACCCGATCATGCCGTTGAACCCGCCAAACCCCGGCAGATTGCCCATCAAATAGAAGATGCCGGTGCCCCAGGCCAAGGTGCCCAGCACAAGGTAGTGCCCAGCCAGCCGGATCGTCACCGCACCCAGGATGAGAGCGGCAAGCGCCGTCACGGCCAGGCTCACTGGCAGCCCTTCCAGGGGCGACCAGCCATAATCGGTGGTCAGCTTCGCCGAGGCATAGGCGCTCAGCCCGCAAAACGCTGCCTGGCCGAATGATGTCAGCCCGGCGATCCCCGTCAGCAGCACGAGGCCGATCGCGACCATGCAGTCGATCCCTATGTAGGTGAACGAGGTCGCCAGCCCGGGGGGCGCCAGCAACGTCAGCGCTGCAATGAACGCCGCAACCCCCAGCACCATCACACGGTAACTGGTCACGAGTCGCTCTCCTCCGGCACTCGGGAGATTGCGGAGCGCCAGAGCAGAAAGGGAATCAGCAGTGCATAAACCAAGACCTCCTTGTAGGCGGAGGCGTAGAAGGAGGCGAAGGTCTCAATCACGCCCACCAACAGCGCCCCGAACAAGGAGAGCGGGAAGCTGACCATTCCGCCGATCACCGTGCCGACGAAGCCTTTCACCCCGACGGTGAAGCCCGAATCGTAGTAGAGCGCCGTCACCGGCCCGATCAGCACACCGGACAGGGCTCCGATGGTCGTGGCCAACACGAAGGCCAGTTCGCCCGCGGCCTCCGTCCGCACCCCGACCAACCGGGCGCCGAGCCGGTTGACCGCGGTCGCGCGCAACGCTTTTCCGCGCAGGCTGAAGCGGGTGAACAGCCACAGCGCCATCATCAGCACGACCGAAATTCCCACGATCAGCAGGAATTGGTACGACAGCCGGGTGACATGCACGTCCAGCCGGCCCGGCAGGAAGGCGGGCGTGCGGAAACTCTCCGACCCGAAGGCAATCTGCCCGAACCCGATGAAGCAGAAATGGACCGCCACCGCCATGAACAGCAAAATCAGCATCGACCGGTCCGCCAGCGGCCGGAAGGCGAGACGGTAGACGGCGTGGCCCATCGGCCCGATCAGCCCCAAAACGAGCAAAATCTGGATTACGACGGAAGGCTGCCGTGGCGCCAGCCAGGCGATCAGCGGCACCATGACGGCCGGCGGCAGCAGGCAGCCGAGGACCGCCCGCCCGCACCCCCGCCAGCGCCGGGCCAGAGCAGCCCGCAGCAACTCCGCCCCGGCGGCGAGCACACCCAGGCCCAGTGCGATCCAGATCGTGCCCGGCGCCACGCCCTGACGCAGCATCGCCAGGCTGACCGCGCCCATCACCAGGAAATCGCCGGCTGGGATCCACAGGATGCGGGTGACCAAAAATACCAGCAAGATGGTCAGCGTCAGCAAGGCGTAGATAAATCCGCTGGTGAGCCCATCCTGGACCAATAACAGCGCGATGTTGGCGTTCACGACGGTTACGGGGCCAAGTGGAACGCCCCGTCCTTGATCACCACCAACACGCGGGCGCGGTCGTCGACGCCGTAATGATCCCGCGCCGTGAAGTGATAGACGCCATTAGTGCCCACGACGTCATGCCCGTCCTGCATCGCGTCCCGCAGGGCGATGCGGAATTCCTGCGTGCCGGGTTTGGCGGTCTTGATTGCGGTCGCGACGGCAGTGTTCAGCACCAGCATCCCGTCCCAGGCATAGCCCG
Organism: Acetobacteraceae bacterium; assembly: GCA_965199005.1. Classification (GTDB taxonomy): domain Bacteria; phylum Pseudomonadota; class Alphaproteobacteria; order Acetobacterales; family Acetobacteraceae; genus LMUY01. The sequence goes on from CBDAQK010000001.1 coordinate 1,157,383, forward strand.
AAATGGCGCTGGCCGACCCTTTGCCCCATTTCGCATCGTATCTGGTGATGAAATCCAGCGAAACCGCCTTGATCGGGTTGCTGTCCGGCAATTCTTGCGCGACCGCGATCGGACCAGAGGGCAGCATCGTGCCATTCCCAGCCGCACCCAGCGCATCGATGAACGGCTTCATTGCGGAACCATGGGTTTGATAGATCGGTCCGTCGAAGCCCTGGTCGCGCAACGTCGTCTCCGGCAGCGCGCCGGACGTGCCGGCGGCGCCGATATACACCGCATCCGGTGCCGCCGCGATGATCTTCAGCGCCTGCGCGGTCACCGAGGTGTCAGTACGGCCGAACCGCTCGCCAACGATGACCTTGATCCCGGCCGGCTCTGCGGCGGCACGGATCGCGTCCCAGTTCAGATCACCCCAACCATCGACGAAGCCAAGATACCCCATGGTCTTGATGCCACGCTTCTTCGCGTCGGCGATGATGGCAGACACCATGATCGGCACCGGCTGCGGCAGGCTGAATACGAACGGCAGGTGCGCATCGGAAATGACGACGGGACTAAAGGCGATTTGCGGTGTGCTGGCGGCGACGGCGATGTCCATCATCGCGGCGGCAGTGCCGGTCGAGGTCGATCCTAGGATCGCGTCCACCTTCTGGTCGACGAAGCTGCGGGCATTCTTGGCTGCCGTCGTCGTATCGGTGCCATCATCCAAAAGGGTATAATGGACGGGAACCCCGCCCAAGGTCTTCGGATAGATTTCCTCGGCATTGCGGTAAGGCACGCCGTTGGCCGCGTTCGGCCCGGTCAGCGTGGCGGAGATGCCGATGGTGATTTCCTGCGCCATGGCCCCATGGGCAACAAAACAACTTGCCAGCAGGAGGGCAAAACGAAACCGCATGGTCATCTCCTCACGAGCCACCCCCGGGCGGGGCCGCTCCCATCCCTAGTGAAGGACATTGCGGCCAAGTCAACGGGAAAGGTGGCGGTACATCGTTTGCATCGTGAATGCAGCACAACACGGCGGTTTGTATGATCAGGTTTTTCGTCCTCGCAGGCCTGGCATTGCTGAGCGGGGTAGCCCGGGCGCAGACCAGCGACGTCCTGCGCATCGGCATGCGCGACGATCCAGACATCCTCGACCCCACCTTCTCCCGCACCTATGTCGGCACCGTCGTCATGACCGCGATCTGCGACAAGCTGTTCGACTTCGACGCCAAGCTGAACATCGTTCCCGTACTCGCCACCGGCTATGAATGGGTGAACCCGACGGCGCTGCTGATCCATGTGCGGCCCAACGTCACCTTCCAGGACGGCGAACCTCTGGATGCGGCAGCCGTGGTCTACACCCTGATGCGCGACCTGAACGCACCCGGCAGCTTCCGCCATGGCGAGGTGGGAGCCATGGACCACGCCGAGGTGGCAGACCCAATGACCGTGCGGGTGGTGATGAAGCAGCCCTTCTCGCCTTTCATCGCGGCGCTGACGGACCGGTCGGGCATGATGGTTGCCCCCAAGGCGGCCGAGGCTGCGGGAAAGGATTTCGGCTTGCACCCGGTCTGCGCCGGCCCATTCAAGTTCGTCGACCGGGTAGCGCAGGACCATGTGACCCTGGAGCGGTTCCCCGGCTACTGGGATAGCGGACGAATCCACCTCAACCGGGTCACCTACCAGGTCATCCCCGATAGCAGCATCCGCAAGGCCAATCTCGAAGCCGGTGCGCTGGACCTGGCGGAGGTGGCGCCCCTGGATGTCGATGCCGTGTCCAAGAACCCGAAACTCGCCGTCGTCTCAGTCCCGGGCCTGGGATACGGCGCCCTGACCGTGAACGTCGCCAATGGGCCGCGGGCTAAAAATCCGCTGGGGCAGGATCCGCGCGTCCGCCTGGCATTCGAGTTATCGCTCGACCGCGATGCCCTGAATACAGTGGTGTTTGCGGGCTCCTACACACCCGACGCCCAGGCGACCTCTGCCATTTCCCCACTCTACGACGCAGCCTTGCCGATCCCGCCGCGGGACGTCGCCCGGGCCAAGACGTTGCTGAAAGAGGCTGGGGTCATCACGCCACTGCCGGTTGACCTGCTGGTCTATAACACGCCCCAGGGCACGCAAGCCGGGGAGGTCATCCAATCCATGGCTGGCGAGGCCGGGTTCGACGTCCATGTCAACCCAGTCGAATTTGGCGCCGTGATCGCGGCAGTAAACCGGGGCGACTTCCAGGTGACGCTTGGCGGTTGGTCTGGCCTGCTCGACACTGACAGCAACGCCTGGAGCTTCCTGCACACGGGCGGGGTGCTGAACATGGCGCATTACTCCAACCCGGCGGTCGACAACTTCCTGGACCAGGCAAGGGTGGTGAGCGATACGGCGGCGCGCCGGGCGCTCTATGGCCAGCTTTGGCAGCAGGTGAACCAAGACCTGCCGCTGATCTACCTTTGGACGACGCGCAACATCCAGGGTGTCTCACGGCGGATCGAGGGCTTTACCCTGTTGGCAGACGGCTTGCTGCGCCTGCAGGACGTGCGCTTCAGGTAGTCGTCCGATTGGGTCGCACCCCGCGCGGCGATGGCCTAAACCGGGGTGTCCAAGAAGATTGGAGACGCCGTGACGACCGCCGCAGACTCCCGCATCGCCAATGCTGCCGTGTCACCAGCGGTGCCAACCGACGTTGTGACAGCGCCACCCGCCCGGTTGCGCACGGTGATGGCAGGGGCACTGCTGGCCATGGTGCTGGCGGCGCTGGATCAGAACATCGTCAACACCGCCCTGCCACGAATGGTTAGCGATCTGGGCGGCATGACGCATTTGTCGTGGGTGGTCACCGCCTTCATGCTCACCGCCACGACCACGACCCCGCTCTACGGCAAGCTGTCCGACATTTACGGCCGGCGCCTGCTGTTCTTCGTCGCGATCCTGATCTTCCTCGCCGGCTCGCTGCTGTGTGGCGTGGCACAATCCATGGGACAACTCATCGCCTTCCGGGCGTTGCAGGGCTTGGGGGCGGGCGGCTTGCTGGTCCTGGCGCAATCAGCGATCGGCGACGTCGTCTCCCCGCGCGACCGGCCGCGATACCAAGGGCTGTTCACCGGCACCTTCGCCCTGTCCAGCGTCGCCGGCCCGATGCTGGGCGGCTTCATCACCTCCGCCCTGTCCTGGCGCTGGGTGTTCTACGTCAACCTGCCGATCGGGATTCTGGCTCTGGTCATGATCGGAATGGGCCTGCGCAAGCAGCCGCCCGGAGGCGCGCGCCACATCGACTATGCCGGCTCGATACTATTGGCCGCGGCCACGGCGACGCTCCTGCTCTTGCTGGCCTGGGGTGGGACGGAGATAGACTGGCTGTCCGCGGACAGCGCCGGGTTGGCGGCGCTGACCGCGGTGCTATTCGCCGTGTTCCTCTGGTGGGAAGCACGCGCACCAGAGCCGTTGATCCGGCTGCCTCTGTTCCGCAACGCCATCTTCGCCCGCGGCGTCGCGGTCGGCAGCATGATGGCCTTCGCGATGCTGGGATCGACAGTGTTCCTGCCGCTCTATTTCCAACTGGTCTTGGGCATGGACCCGGCGGTCGCAGGCGTGATGATGCTGCCGCAGGTCGCAGGCATGCTGTTCAGTTCCATCGTCGGTGGCCGCATCGTGTCCCGAATGGGGCGCACCAAGCCATTCCTGCTGGGCGGAATCGGGCTGGAGGCGGTGGCCCTCGCCAGCCTTGCCGTATTCGCCTATTTTGCCGCCCCAGCTGGCGTGTTCCTGGTGTCGATGGGCGCGCTTGGCCTGGGCATGGGCATCGGAATGCCAAACCTCACAACCTCCGTCCAGAATGCCGTCGCGCATCGGGAATTGGGCGCCGCCACGGGCGCCATGACGTTTGGACGCTCCCTGGGCGGTGCGCTTGGGGTAGCGACGTCGGGCACGATCATGTCGATGCGCCTTGCTGCGTCCCTCGCCGGGGCCGGAGGGGTGGTCGATATCAGCGCCCTTACCCAGCACGGCACCCAGGTTATGGCCAATTTCACTCCGGCCCAGCAGGCGGCGGTCAGCGCCGCCTACCGCTCGGCTCTGACCGGCTGTTTCTTACTCAGCGGGCTGGTGATGACGGCGGCATTCGGGCTGGTGCAGGGACTGCCGGAGCGGACATTGCGGAGCGATATCGAAGGCTAACTAACCCGCAGCCGCCATCACCGCGCGGTAGATGCGGTCCGGCGCGAAGGGCGTTGCCAGCAGGCGGGCGCCAGTGGCATCGGCAATGGCATTGCCCAGGGCGGCCGCGACCGGATTGTACGGGCTTTCGCTCATCGATTTGGCACCTGCCGGTCCCAGCCGGTCATTTGTATCGGCAAAAATCACCTCGGTGCGCGGGACGTCGGCGAGACTGGGAATATGATACGTGCGAAAACTCTCAGCCGAAAGCCGCCCATCCGCTCCGACCTGCATATCCTCGTACAGCGCCGCCCCAAGCGCCTGCGCCACGCCTCCCTCCACCTGGCCGCGACATTGCATCGGATTGATGACCACGCCGGCATCGGCGGCATGCACGCTTTGCAGGATGCGCACGACGCCAGTGCGCCGATGCACCGCAACGCGAAATCCATGGACGTTGAAGGCAACCGAGCGTGGCGACCCATCACTCACTCCCTCCGCCTGCAGCACCACCCCCATGGACGCTGCACGTGCAGCCACTTGGCCTGACGCTGCCGTTGGATCATTGAATTGCGCCGTCGCAAAACGGCGGATTATTTCGGATAAGGCCTGTGCCGCACGCCACACGGCCAGGCCGGCGACGACCGTTCCTGTGCTGCCGTAGGCCCCCGTGTCATGATCCAGCCTATCCGTATCGGTCCCGGTGAGGCAGATCGAGGACGGATCGGTGCCGAGCGCGTCTGCGGCCAGTTGGGTATGGACCGTCGTGCTGCCGCTGCCGAACTCCGCCGTCCCAACCGTCAGCGCGAAAATCCCATCGTCCAGCAAGCGCAGTGCCGCCTCCCCGCGATGCCCCCTTGGCGGGATGGTGTTGATCATCGCCAACGCCATGCCACGTCCCTGCAACCAATCCTCCGTCATCATCTCGTCCGGCGCGGCCCGCAGCGCGGCCTCCACTGCGTCCAGGCATTGATCCAGCCCATAGCTGCCATATTCGACATCGTTCGGGTGGCTGGACGATGAGACCATTGGGTCGCCCGGACGGACGACATTGGCGCGGCGGAACGCGAACGGGTCGATACCGAGTTCGCCCGCCAGTGCGTCCATCGCGGACTCAACCGCGAACACGGTCTGGCTCAGCCCATAGCCGCGAAACGCCCCGGCCGGTACGCTGTTGGTATACACGGCGTAGGCGTCGACCCGCTTATTCGCGCAGCGATAGACCGAGAGGCACTCGTCGCACCCATGGTGCAACACGCCGCCCCCGTGGTTGGCATAGGCCCCGGTATCGCTGAGCACGTCGATCTGGAGCGCCGTCAGCAATCCATCCCGTGTGGCGCCGGCTTTCACCCGGACATCCATGGCGTGACGCGTGGTGGTCGCGGTGAACTGCTCGCGCCGGGTCAATTCCAGTTGCACCGGGCGGCCGGTACGCAGGACCGCCAAGGCGACGATATCCTCAACCAGCATTTCCTGCTTGCCGCCAAAGCCGCCACCGACCCGCCCACAGCTCACCCGCACGCGGTCCAGCGGCAAATCGAACAGCCGGCACAGTTCTTTGCGCACCAAAAACGGCACCTGGCTGCTGGTTCGGATATGCAACCGTCCGTCAGGATCCGTCCAACCGACAGCGCCGTGTGTCTCCATGTGGGCGTGCTGGAGCCGCTGGGAGGTGTAGGTCGCCTCGTATACCGCGTCCGCGGCGGCGAAACCGGCGGCAACGTCGCCGATCTCGCCGTGGATTTCGGCGACCAGATTGCGTGAGGGGTCGGCGATGCGGGCCTCGGGTCCCTTGTCATGCAAGATCGGCGCGCCCGGCGCCATGGCCTGATGCGGGTCCGTGATGGCAGGGAGAACCTCGTAGTGCACCACCAGCCGCCGGCAGGCTTCTTCCGCCGCCGCCTCCGTCTCTGCGACGACTGCGGCAACCCGCTGGCCGACGAACCGTACCGTCTGGTCCAACACCAGCGTGTCATCCGGGTCGTCGGCGGCAATCTCGTGCCGGCCGGTGGAGAAGTATCGCGGTGGGGAATCCTCCCAGGTGAGCACGCAGTGGACGCCGGGCACATCCCGCGCGGCCTGTGCGTCGATGCCGACGATGCGGGCATGGGCGTGGGGGGATCGTAGCAGCTTCATATGGAGCAGGCCCTCCATGGCCTGATCCAGCGTGAACCGCGCTTGCCCGGTGACGATCGCCACGCTGGCTGGCGCTGCAACGTTGCTGCCGCAGGCCTGGCCGGGTGCCGGTATTTCGACCGCACCCCGGCCAGCAATCGCATCGGCAATGGCACGATAGCCGGTGCAGCGGCACAAATTGCCCTTCAACGCCACGGGCAAATCACGCCTCTGGGCCTGGTTCAGCGCTGCCGCGGTCATCACCATGCCCGGCGTGCAGAACCCGCATTGGAAGGCCTGCGCCGCCAGAAAGGCCTCCTGCATCGGGTGCAGCGCTGCCGCACCTGCCAACCCTTCGATCGTGGTGACGCTCCGATTTTCCACCCGAAAGGCCGGAAACAGGCAGCTATGCACCGGCTGCCCATCGACATGTACGGTGCAGGCGCCGCAATCGCCAGCGTCGCAACCCTTTTTCACCCCGAAATGACCCATGCCACGCAGTAGCGTCCGCAGGCATTGTCCAGGCCTCGGGTTGACCTCCGATACGAGTCCATCCACCCGGATCAGCACGAAGCGGGGTCCAATTCGAGCCGAATCTCCTCGGCGAGTTCGAAATTCATCTGGCGTCGCCAGTCCGGCCGGCCGTGCACGTCGTTGAGAATTAAGCTAGGGGGAATCGCTGTCGCCAAACGCTGCGCCAGCGACGAAGCATCCGGAAAAGTGGCGAAATCGAGTTTGACCGGCCGCAACGTAGAAGCCGTGACGGTCAGACTGAACGCCACGTCCGAGCACGTCCCGATCAGTAAAGCCGCAGACCGCCCTTGGGGACTCAGCGATATCCGGCGAGACGCGGCCCGGCGGCACAAAGTCCCTGCCGGCAGGCTGATCTCCCGCAACACCTCGCCGGGGCGGAGCGCGGTTTGCTGCGGACCGGTCACGAAGTCGAGTGCATCGACCCGGCGCTCCGTCCCATCTCGTGTCCAGATGGTGCAAACCCCCTCCAGCGCCGTTGCCAGCGCCGCCATCGGCCCTGCCGGAAGGCCAAGGCACAGATTGCCCCCCACCGTCGCCATCGCCCAAATCTTGAACGAACCCAGCAACGCCTCGCAGCACGCGATGAGCAACCCGGCTGCACGCCATTGCACCGGTGGCTGAAACGCCGCCAACTCGGCCAGTCGGCAGGTGGCGGCGATGTGCAGGCCGCCTTCCGCGGCGCAAAGCGCTGGCCAGCGTAGCGACTCCAGGTCGATCAGCCGCCGCAGAGCGGGTTGCGGCTCCGAGAACAGCCACGTCCCGCCGCCGAGGAATGCGTCGCCGCTCTCCCAACACGCTAATCCGGCGCGCTGAGTAGGGCGTTCAACCATGACGACCGTATTCAGATCCATGCGTCACCACAGCATGGTGGCTTCATCCAGGCAAAATCTAAAGTTCCCGTGGCGTGGGCGCTCCCTTGCACGTTGGGCGCGGTCTTCAGGTGACAGGCGACGCGCGCGCGGTTTAGCTTGCCGCCAAGCGGAGTGAGACCAATGCAGAATAGTGACGACATTTGGAGCCGGGTCGAGGCCAAACAGGACGCATTCATCGGCCTGAGCGACCGCATTTGGGGCATGCCCGAGCTGAATTACCAGGAACATCGTTCCGCCGCCGAACACGTCGCCGCCCTGCAGGCCGAGGGCTTCCGCGTCACCACCGGCCTGGCTGGCATACCCACCGCTGTCATGGGCGAGGCTGGGGAGGGCGGCCCGGTGATCGCTATCCTTGGCGAGTTCGACGCCCTGCCGGAGCTCAGCCAGGAGGCCGGCGTGGCAGAGCATCGCCCGCTCCCCGGCAATGGTCCCGGGCATGCCTGCGGCCACAACCTGCTTGGCTCCGGCGCGATGCTGGCAGCCACGGCGGTCAAGGATTGGCTGGCGGCGCAAGGTATTCCAGGTCGGGTACGATATTACGGCTGCCCGGCCGAAGAAGGCGGCGCGGCAAAAACCTTCATGGTGCGGGACGGCGTGTTCGCCGATGTCGATGCCGCTATATCGTGGCACCCGGCCGCTTTCTCCGGCGTGAACGTCGCCGATTCGCTAGCCATCCTGCTGGTCGACTTTTCGTTTACCGGCCGCGCCTCCCACGCTGCCGCAGCCCCGCATCTCGGACGCTCCGCCCTGGACGCGGTGGAACTGATGAATGTCGGCGTAAACTACATGCGCGAACATATGCCGAGCGACGCGCGGATCCATTATGCGCATCTCGATAGCGGGGGGATCGCCCCGAATGTCGTCCAAGCCAAGGCGAAGGTGCGCTATCTGGTCCGTGCGGCCGAACTGCCGGCGCTGTGGAGCCTTGTCGAAAGGGTCAAGAAAGTGGCCGAGGGCGCCGCGTTGATGACCGAAACCACCGTCACCTCCGCCGTGGTCAGTGCGATGTCCAACTTGTTGGCGAACTCGCCGCTGGAGCGCGCGATGTTCCGCAACTTCGAACGTCTCGGCCCCCCGGAGTTCGACGACGCCGATCGCGCCTTCGCCAGCCAAATCCAAGCGACAGTCACGCAGGACGACATCGTCTCCGCGTTTCGCCGGGTCGGCGTGCCGGTCACGACTGCCCCGCTCTGCGACCAGATCATCCCGTTGGAGGCACGCGGCGCGAAAATGGTCGGTTCGACCGATGTGGGGGACGTGTCATGGGCGGTGCCGACCGTGCAAGCGCGTGGCGCTACCTATGCAGTTGGAACGCCGGGGCATTCGTGGCAGCTGACTGCGCAAGGTAAAACGCCAGCGGCGCATAAAGGCATGGTTCACGTCGCCAAGGTCATGGCGGCGACGGCCGCTGACATCCTTAGCGACCCGGCGTTGTTGGCGCAGGCCAAGCAAGACCACACCGAGCGGCTGAGCCGCACACCTTATGTGTGCCCGCTTCCGGAAGGACTTGCACCATCGTTGACGATGTGAATCATCGTAGGCGAATCTCCCTGGTCTAGAGGTCTCTGGTTTGGGATAGTCGGTTGGAAGGCTAGCCGTTTTGGCCGTGTCGATTGCGGCAAGCGCCGCGGCAGCCCGCGCTGATGTCGAGCGGGGCCGCTACTTGGCATCGCAACCGTCCGCGACGGGCAAGCACGGGTTGGCGCCCGATCGCTGGGGCGGCATGATGCGGCCATGCAACGCGTCATTGTCATGGGGCCGCCGGGCAGCGGTAAATCGACCTTGGCGCGTCAGATCGGACGTCAATACGGCCTGCCGGTTTTCCACCTCGACCAGGCGTATTGGCAGCCCGGTTGGATCGAAACGCCACCCGTTGCATTCCGGGCGGAGGTCGAGCGCCTTGCCACGCTGCCCGCCTGGGTGATCGATGGCAACTATGTCGACACGTTGGCACCCCGGGCCGAGCGGGCCGACACGATCATCTACCTCGATCTGCCCACCTGGCGTTGCATGCTGCGCATCATCGGCCGGACCCTGTTGCACTACGGGCGCGTCCGGCCCGATGCGGCACCAGGCTGTCCAGAGCGGATCGATGTGGCATTCCTCCGCTTCGCCTGGTCGTGGAACCGCAAGCGCCGGGTGCGCAACCTGGCCTTGGTGCAGGCGTTCGCCGGCCGCAAGATCGTGCTACGCAAGCCAGCAGGACGCCATAGCCTGGAGGGCTGACGCATGCCTACATGGACGATCAGGGATATACCGGACCAAACCGGCCGCATTGCCGTTATCACCGGCGCCAGCAGCGGCATCGGGGCGGAGGCGGCGGTGGCTTTGGCAGCAAAGGGCGCCCAAATCATCCTGGCGGTGCGCGACCAGGCGCGCGGCGACGCCATCCGCGCCCGGATGCCCAAGGCGGACGCCACCGTCTCGCTGGTCGACATGGCGAACCTGGCCAGCATCCGCGCCTTCGCCGAGCGGACGGCGAGCGCGGTGCCACACATCGACGTGCTGCTGAACAACGCCGGGTTGGGCCTGCAATCGACCCGCGCCACCACGGCGGACGGGTTTGAACGCATGTTCGGCACCAACCATCTTGGCCATTTCGCGCTGACCGGGCTGCTGATGCCGGCTCTCTTGCGCGCGCCAGCGCCTCGGGTGGTGGCAATCGCCAGCATCGCGCATCGGCGCGGCCGAATCGACTTCGACGATCTGCAGAGCCAGCGGGGCTATTCCGGCAGCAAGGCCTATGGCCAGTCCAAGCTGGCCAATCTGATGTTCGCCCTGGAGCTAGACCACCGCGCGCGGGCCGCGTCGTCCCGGCTCGTGAGTGTCGCAGCGCATCCGGGGGTGGCGACCACGGGGTTCATCGCCGCAACGGGTATGCCCCGGCCCATCGCCACCCTCGCGAACGTGGTTGTCAGCGTGTTCGGACAGGATGGGTCGAGGGGCGCCCTGCCTGGCCTCTATGCCGCGACGATGCCGGATGTGCAGGGTGGCCAGTATTGGGGTCCCGACGGATTCATGGAAATCCGCGGCATGCCGGCGCTGGCCAAACCATCGCCACATGCGCTGGACCGGGCGGTGTGGCAGCGTCTGTGGACGGTGTCGGAGCAACTGACCGGGGTGGTTTATCCGCCACTTGGCGTTGCGCCGTGACGAACCAAGCAATCCGTTTTGCCGTGGGCGACGTCCTGGTGCAGGCCGTGACGGATTTGGCGTATTTCGAAATTCCCCTCGCCTCCATCCTGCCCGGCGTCACGCCCGAGCAATTGGCGCCGCATCTCCCCTGGCTGGAGCCGGAGCACGTCGATACCGCCCGGGGAATGGCCAAGCTCGCCGGGCACTCGATGCTGCTACGGATTGACGGGCGAAACGTCCTGATCGACACCTGTGTCGGCTGCAACAAGGCCCGGCCGCGCCAGCCTGCCTGGAATCAGCGGGCCGATCCGCAATTCCTGACCTGCTTGCAGGCGTGCGGCGTGTCGCCAGAGCAGGTCGATATCGTGTTTTGCACGCATTTGCACGTGGACCATGTCGGCTGGAACACCCGTTTGCAGGACGGCCATTGGGTGCCGACCTTCCCAAACGCACGGTATCTGGCTGGGCGGCGGGAAATGGCCCATTGGCAGGGAGTCATCGCGCAGGATCCCTCGGTCAATCACGGCTCCTATGTCGACAGCATCCTGCCCATCCTCGAGGCCGGCCAATTCGACCTGGTGGATGACGGGTTCGAATTGGGTGCCGGGGCTGAACTGCGTAGTCTGGTTGGACACACCCCGGGACAGATGGGCCTCTTCCTGCACCGCGGCCAGGACCGCGCGGTGTTCTGCGGCGACGCGATCCACAGCCCCGTTCAGGTGATCGAACCCGGTTGGTCCGCGATCTTCGACAGCGACCGGCCCCAGGCCGTGCGAACGCGGCTGGCGCTGCTGCAAACCATGGCTGAGCAAGGCGGCGTCATGGTGCCCGCCCATTTCCGCAGCAGCGGCCGAGTGCGCGTCATCCCCCGTGGGGACGGCTTCGTTCCGGAGTTCCCCTAAGGCAGCGTCGGCAAATAAGTGCGTCGGCACGCCGACAAAGCTGCCGCTACCAACAAAAGCTTAGGGCTTGTTCGACGCCGCCAATCGATTCGATTGATGTCGAACAAGCCCTAAGCCACCGCCTCCAGGTCCCGCAGCGACTGGATCATCGATGACCGCATGACGTAGGCGCGATGCAACTCAGGGTCGGCAGCCGTGCGGCGCAGGTCGTCATGCACGGCGCGACGCTTCTCCGGGTCGGATTCTCTCAAATTGGCCCGGTTTCGCAGCGTCGTGGCCTGCACCGTCTCCAGGGCAACCTTGCGGCGCTGGCGTTCATAGCGGCCCACCACTTCCAGCGGTGCACCGCGATAGACCTCGGCCAACCGGTCCGTGAGGTTCACCGCGTCGTGGATGCCACCATTCATCCCCATCCCGCCCAGCGGGTTGTTCACATGCGCCGCGTCCCCCGCCAAGAAGGCGCGGCCGACAATGTAGCGGTCGGCCACGCGCTCATGCACACGGTAGGCGGTTTTGTGCACGATCTCATACGGACCATCCTTCGCCTGCACCTTTTGCAGCCGCCGTTCGACCACGTCGGGCGCCTTGATCTCTTCGTCGCTCTGTCCGGGCTCGGTCGGCAGCAACACCCGCCAAAGGCTAGGCGTCCGCAGCAGCACCAGCCATTCCGCCGGGTCAGAGATATAGGCGATGTTGGCGAGATCGGGGATTTTCATGCCGAACTCGTGCCGGGTCGATAGCGACAGGAACACCTCGGGAATGGTCACTCCGTCGAACGCCACGCCAAGCGCCCTGCGCAAAACGCTTCGCGCGCCGTCGGCGGCGATCAGGTAGCGCGCCCGGATCGTGTCTGGGCCATCCGGCCCCTCCATCGTCACCGTCACGCCGTCGTCATCCTGTGCAACGCCCGTTGCACGAACATTGTAGCGGATTTCCGCACCCGGCACCGCAAGCAGCAATTCGCGCAGATACCCTGTCAGCTTCCACTGCTCGCACTGGACCCGGTATGGATGCGCCGTGGCACCGGCAAGCCTGCCGAGATCGAACGTCGCGATCGCACCTTCGGTTCGGTCACGGAACTGCCATGTTGGGCAAATCAGCCCGTTTTCAATGCACCGTGCCGCGAGACCGAATCGGTCCAACATGTCCAGGGTCGGCGGATGCAGTGTGGAGGCACGTAAATCCTCCGGCAGATCGGGATAGTGTTCCAACACCGTCACGGGGATTCCCACGGTCGCAAGGCTGACGGCAGCGACCAGCCCCACCGGACCTGCGCCTACGATTACGACACCCGATGCATCCATCAAACGCTCTCCTTCGCGACCGGCTCGCGATCCTTGACAGGCCGCGCCCGCGCACTCCAAGGTTTTCTACGTGTCCGGACAATCTTTCCACAAGCCCGTTATGGCGCATCGCGTTTGAACGGCCTGCTGCAGCAGGTTGTCAACGGCGTGATGCTGGGCGGCGTCTACACGACCGTGGCGGTTGCCTTCACCCTCACGATCGGCGTGCTGAACTTTCTCAACTTCACCATTCCCGGCCTGTTCATGCTGACCGCCATGCTGGGATGGGCGATTCTCTCGCACATGACGCAAGGCGGTCTTGCTTGGGTCCCAGCCTTGGCGCTCGGCACAGTGGGAGCGATCGCCGTCTCGTTGCTCGTGGAGCGGTTTGCCTATCGTTACCTCAACGCACGCTATGGCGATGCAACCGAACATGCGATCCCCATCGTCAGCTCGCTCGGCTTCCTCCTGGTCATAGAGAACCTGGTGCGCATCTATCTGGGCACCGACACCCAAGCCTTCGATACCCCGTTCCGCGGCCTGAGCGTTTCCATCGCCGGCATCCTGATCAACGTACCGCAGGTCGCCAGCCTGGCACTCACCTTGCTTCTGGTCTTCGGCCTCACCCGCCTCTTGCAGCGCAGCCGGACTGGCCGGGCGTTGCGGGCGATCGCAGAGAACCCCGATGCCGCGGGGGTTATCGGCCTCGACCTCAAACGGATCGTACCGGTGATCTTCGCGCTGACCGGGCTGCTCTGTGGGGTGGCCGGGGCGATCTACGCGGTCAATTACGGCGAGGTATCATCCAGCATGGGCGACGATGTCGGCACGAAGGCGATCGCCGGCATGGTGATCGGCGGCCTCGGTTCCATTTGGGGTGCTGTCGCAGGCGGCCTGGTTGTGGGCCTGGCGGAGTCGTTGTCGATCCAGTTCCTCGGCACCGACAGCGTACAGGCCGTCGTTTGGGGGCTGTTGCTTGCCGTGCTACTGATCTATCCGCGAGGATTGTTCGGGCACAGCGCCATCGGGCGCCAGAAATTCTGAGATGGGGTATCTCAGTGCGCAATCCGCTATCCTGTGCCTGACGGTCATCACCGCCTACGGGGTCTATCTTCCCGTGGCCGCGGGGCAATTGAGCCTCGGCGGCGCAGGCTTCCAGGCAGTCGGCGCCTACGCCGCAGCGATGCTGAACGCGCGCCTTGGCCTGCCGCCTGTCCTATGCATCGTCGCGGGTACGCTGCTGGGTGCCGCATTGGGCGGCGTCATCGCCTTTCCCATCCTGCGCACGCGCGGGGCCTATATGGTCCTCGCCACCATGGCGTTCAGTGAGGTCGTCTCCGGCCTGATCCTCGCCTCCCCCTGGCTGGGCGGTGCATCTGGCATTCCCGTCCCGGACTATGTCGGCGTCGCGCCGATTGCCGTGGTTGCGCTGGGGGTAGTCCTGCTGGTGGCGTTGCTGATGGGAACGCGGCTCGGCCTCTCGATGCGGGCCGTGCACGACGATGAGGCCGTGGCCAATCTGATGGGTGTGTCGGTGCGTGGCACCCAGGTCTGCGCCTTCACGCTCAGCGGCGCGCTGGTTGGCCTGTCCGGCGCCCTGTATGCGCATCAATTCGGGTTTGTCGATCCTGCCTCCTTCGACGTGATCCGCTCCGTGGACATCCTGCTCTGCGTCCTGCTCGGCGGCACGCAGACGGTATGGGGGCCGCTGGTCGGCACCATCCTCTTCACGCTCCTGCCCGAAATTCTCCGCACCGCCATCCCTGCCGCAGCGGCGGCGCTGCAGGGTCTGCTCGGCAATGTCGGGCTGGGCGGCGAGCCGGATGCGTCCTGGCGTTTCGTCGTGCTCGGAGCCTGCACCGTCGCGATGATGGCGCTCCGGCCGGAGGGAATCGTCACCCGCCGCATGATGGACCGGCTGATCGCGCCGCGCCCGGCATGACGGCACTGCTGGAGGTGGAGCGGCTGCATCTTGCCTTCGGCGGGGTGGATGTGTTGCACGGCGTCACCTTCGCCGTGCCCCGCGGGGGGCGCACAGCCCTGGTCGGTCCCAACGGCGCGGGGAAGACGTCACTCTTCAACGTCGTGTCCGGCGTCTACGCCCCATCCGCTGGCCGGGTCGTTTTCGGCGGAAGCGACATCTCCCGCGTGCCGTCGCGGCACCGCATAGGCCTCGGCATTTCCCGCAGCTTCCAGAACATCCGCCTGATGCCGCATCTCTCCGTGGTGGAGAACGTCATGCTGGGCCAGCACGCCCGCGCCCGGTCGCTCGGCGCCCTGCTGACGCCGATCGTGCCTCCCTGGCGTTCGTCCTGGCGACGGGAGGCGGAGCAGCGCTTGGAGCAGTTCGGCCTTGGCCGCCATCGCGGTGAATCCGTTGCCAGCCTCCCCTACGGTGTGCGCAAGAAGATTGAGGTCGTGCGCGCCTTGATGGCCAGCCCGGCGCTCATGCTGCTCGACGAGCCAGCCGCCGGGCTGAATCCGAGTGAGACCGGTGATCTGGTCGAGTTCCTGCACGGCATATCGGCGTCGGGCGTGACGCTGCTCGTCGTCGAGCACGACATGAGCCTGGTGCGCGACCTGTGCAGCCACGCCGTGGTGCTGAATTTCGGCCGGCTGATCTACGACGGCGCCACCGCGGCGATGCAAGACGACCCGGCGGTGCTGGAAGCCTATCTGGGCCCGTCGGCCGTTGCCCATGCTGCTTGAGGCAACCGGCATCGATGTCCGCTACGGCCGCAACCGTGCGGTCAAATCCGTAGACCTCGGCGTGGCGCCGGGTGAAATCGTCACCGTGCTCGGGGCCAACGGGGCCGGGAAAACTTCCCTTCTCCGCGCGCTTCAGGGCGCCGTGCGGGCAGGCGGCCGGCTGCGGTTCGACGGCCAGGACATCACGGGTTGCACCAATGCGGAACGGGTGCGCCGCGGGCTCGTCCTGGTTCCCGAGGGCCGGCAAATCTTCGTCAGCATGAGTGTGCATGACAATCTGCTGCTCGGCGCGCATTTCCGCCGCGACCCGGCCGTGGCAACCGAAATCGACGCTATCTACGACCGTTTCCCCAATCTTGCCCGCCGCCGCGACATGGCCGCGTTCGTTTTATCGGGGGGCGAGCAGCAAATGCTGGCCGTGGGACGCGCCTTGCTGGCCCGGCCCCGGCTGATGATGCTGGACGAGCCATCGCTGGGCCTGTCCCCCCTGCTGGTCGGCCAGCTCTTCGCCTTGCTGCGGGGGCTCAACCAGGACGGGCTGGCGCTGCTGGTGGTCGAGCAGAACACGCATATGGCGCTGGATCTGGCGGCACGCGGTTACGTCCTCGAACTGGGCGCCGTGTCATTGTCCGGCGATGCGGCTACGCTGGCGGCGAACCCCGACCTCGCCGCCTCCTATCTCGGCAAACGCAAATCAGGTGACCCACATGCACACTCTGGCACGGCGTAGTCTTCTCCTTGCTTCGGCCCTGTCCCCGTTCGTGGCCCGCACGGGATGGGCGGCGGATGATACAATGCGGCTCGGCCATATCGTCCCCACCTCGGGCCCGCTCAAAAGCGTGGCAGAGCCGTCGATCGCTTCGGTCGATTTGTCGGTCGAGGCGACCAACGCTGCCGGCGGCATCGGCGGCAAGAAGCTGGTTGTTACGCGGTATGATTCCGGGTCCGACCCCCGCCAGGCCACGGTCGCCGCCCGCAAGCTGATCGAGGACGACAAGGTTCTGGCCATTGTCGGGCCCTTCTCCAGTGGTGAGACGCAGGTGGCGGTGAATGACGCCGAACGCAGCCATATCGTCATGATGCCCGGCGCGGCTTCCGTGCCTGGGCTTAGCAACGGCAAGAAATACCTGTTCCGGCTGGCTCAGGACGAAAACATCCAGTTCGACCGCATGTTGCAGGCCGTGAAGCAAAACAACATCCCGGCCAAGAACGCCGGTATCGTTTATATTTCGGACGAAGCGGTGGATGCGGATGCGGGCAATCGCATCTATCCGGCCCTCATGGACAAGTACGGCATCAAGCACGACAATACCGTGGCCATTCAATACAAGACCTTCGATGTGTCGCCCCAGGTATCCCGCCTGCTGCAAGGCAAGCCGGACGTCGTGGCACTCGCCGCACTGACCGATTCCGCCGCGAAGGTGGTGCACGAATTGCGGCGCCAAGGTTATACCGGTCCGGTCATCGGCTCCCAGCTCTACGCCGACCCCAATATCGGCCCGTTAATGGGCAAGGATGGTGACGGCGTGTTCCTGATGACCGGGTTTTGGCACAAAATCTCCCCCAAAGCAGAGGCCTTCGATAAGGCGTTCATCGCCCGCAACGCGGAACACGGCATCAAGAAGCTCGGCGCCTTCCACACCGATGCGCAGTGCTACGACATCGTCACCGTGCTCGCGAAGGCCATGACCAAGGCGGGCGTCACTGGCGACCCGGCCAAGCTTGCCGATGAGCGGGAGGCGATCCGCGCCGCCATGGTGGGCATCTCCTATAGCGGTGTGTTGGGCGACAATATCTGCTTCGACGGGCAGGATGCCCGGCTTCCGGGCTATGCAATCGCGATCAAGGATACGGAGTGGACCTTGCTCAGCAGCTTCCCGGCTGCTGCATGCGGCCCGACGGGCTGATGCGCGGCAAACGCGTCGCCGTCCTGGGTGGTGCGGGCGGCATCGGCCGCGCCATCGTGGACCGTCTGCTCTCGGAAGGCGCGGCCGTGGTGGTGGTCGACCTTCCCGCCTCGCTGGACCGGCATCCGCCGCCCGGCATCGCCATCCCCGTCGATCTGCGTGACGCCGCTTCCGTCGCGGCGGCGGCAGCCACACTGGCCACCCATTTGCCGGCGCTGGATGGCTGCGTGAACTGCTCCGGCTATACCGCCCCCATCGCAGCCGTCTTGGATACGGACGATGCGGTGTTCGCCGACATCATAGACGGCAATTTGCTCGGGGCGGTCCGCTGGGCAAAGGCTGTCGTTCCATTGCTGCGCCGGGGCGACGCACCGTCTCTGGTACATCTCTCGTCGGGATTGGGCCAGTTCATCCGCCCCGGCTACGCTCCCTACGCCGCGGCGAAGGCCGGCATCAACACGCTCACCAAGACACTGGCCCTGGAATGCGCGCCCATCCTGCGCGTCAACGCCGTCGCACCCGGCGCCGTCAACACTGCATTCCTGACCGGTGGCACCGGCCGCTCGGCCGAGAGCGCGGCCCGGCTGGACACCAGCGCCTACGCAAGCGCGCTTCCCCTGCAGCGGATTGCCGAGACCAGTGACGTTGTGGGCCCGGTGATGTTCCTGCTGGGGCCGGATAGCGCCTATATGACGGGGCAGGTCCTATGGGTGAATGGCGGCGGCTACATGCCGTAGCAAACCGCTACAAATGCTCCATCAGCCGGCCGAACCCGGCGATCTTATCCGCGATCCCATTGGTGCGCAGCGCATGCCAGTAGGTGGCCGTGTTGATGGCGATGACCGGCTTTCCCAGCCAAAGCTCCGCCGCCGCCGCCAGGCGCACCATGCTGAGATTAGTGCCAACCTGGATGATCGCATCCACGTCCGGACCGTCCAACTCCTTGATCTTCTGGCGCAACACCTCCGGCGGCACTTCGGCGATCGCCGTCCAGCTCGGGCATTGCAGGCAAAGGTCCCGCACCACGGTGAAACCGGCCTCGGTAAAGTAGCGGGTCACCTCCGCATTGGCGGCGGGAAAATAGGGCGACAGGAACGCAATCCGCTGCACACCGCCGTAGGCGCGCAGAGCCGCCGCCGTGGCATGCGACCCGCAACTGAGCCGCAGCCCAGTCCGCTCCTCCACCCCTGTTTGAAATTTGTTGGCACCATCCATCCCGCCATAGAAGGTCGGTGCGGACATGCCCATCACCAAATAGGTTGGCTCGGAGGTCATGACACTATCGACGGCATCGAACACGCCCTTGGCGATCGCCAGCGAGCCTGCGATGAACGTCTCGTTGCTCACCGCCTTCGCATTCGGCGTGAAGATGCGGCTGTAATGATTGGTGACGCCAACCGGGCGAAGATCGTCGAAATCCGGCTGCACCACCGTATTGGTGGACGGCCCGAGCACCCCGAATTTGGCACGCCAGCCCAGAATATCGTTCATTGCACCATCACCATGCCAAAAGGTTATCGCGGAACAGTATGTGTTCATAGTGCCGCCGGACGGCGCCCAGCCGCTGCAGCTCCGGCACCAGCCCGTCGGTGATTTCCGTCACGTAGCGCCGGGTGAGGTCTCCCTGCATCAGCAGAAATCCATCGCCGCCGACTTCCTGAACCGCCTCGCACATTTTCGCCGCCACGTCCTGATAGGTTCCCACCAGGTCGATCCCTTTGATCGAGCCGCCTCCATTGGCGATCTGGCGCAGCGTGCGGCCCACGAAATTCTTCGCTAGCGTCCGGTGCCCGTTGGAGGTCAGCTCCGGCAACGGCTCGTCGATGTCGTATTTGGAAAAGTCGATCCCCGTCAGCCGGGAGAACGAGGCCAGATGCCACTCCATGTGCTTCTCTGAATCGGCAATCTGCGCCGCCCGTCTTGCCTCCGCCGAGTCGCGGAACTGGTCGACGATCGGTGAGATGAGAAACAGCACCTTGATGCTGTCCGGATTGCGGCCATACCCGGCGGCAAGCGTGCGGATGTCGTCCCGCAACGCCTTCATCGACTCGATGCTGCCCGCAGAGGCGATGATCGTCTCGGCCCAGCGCGCAGCGAACGCCCGGCCGCGTGGGGAGCCACCCGCCTGGCAGATCACCGGGCGCCCCTGCGGCGAGCGCGGCGCGGAGAGCGGGCCGCGGATGCGGACATACTCGCCCTTGTAATGGATCGGATGGACCTTGCTGGCATCGGCGAAGATTTCATTTTCCTGGTCGATCACCATGGCGTCGGGCTCCCACGACTCCCACAGCTTGATCACCGCATCGACATATTCGTCCGCCATGTCATAGCGCTGGTCGTGCGGATACTGGCCATCCAGGCCGTAATTCTGCGCGCCGCCATCGTTGCTGCCAGTCACCAGGTTCCAACCGGCCCGGCCTTCGCTCACATGGTCCAGCGTATTGGTTAGCCGGGCCAGCAGATAGGGCGGGTATTCGGTGGTCGAAAGGGTGGTGACAACCCCGATATGCTTGGTCGCCTGGATCATGAAGGACGCCAGCACCGCCGGGTCGAGTTTCGGCGAGTCCACCGCATACCGCAGATAGGTCTCATGCGAGCCCCGGTAGGTATACGGGATGTTTGAGGAATCCTCGATCATCACGTAATCGAAGCCCGCCCGTTCCAAGGACCGGGTAATGTCCACCAGCATGTCGGGCTTCACCCAGTTCTGCGGATTAGGGCCGCCCCAAGGCAGCCGCCATGCTTTGGGGCCATACCCGCGGGAGACGAACCAGGCGAGGTGAAACGGTTTTACCGGCATCTCTTAGCTCCCTTGGCCTCCGATGAAGCCATACGTGCCCCGGGCCTCATCTGAGGCAAAATTGGTGCCAGCGAGGAACGGACCGGAAAGGGCGGCGATGGGCCGCCCGCACCACATCATCCTCATGTGATCCGCATGACAAAGGGAGTTATCAACAAGGCTTAGGGCTTGTTCGACGCCGCCAATCGGTTCGATTGATGTTGAACAAGCCCTAAACCGCCGTCCCCACCTGCCGGACCACCGTGCCGCCCTGCATCACCAGCCGGACATCCCCAAGCCGCGCTAGATCATCCAGGGGATTGCCCGCAACCACCAGAATATCCGCCAACTTGCCCAGCTTGAGCGTGCCGAGCCTCTCCTCCACCCCCAGCACACGCGCCGCCAGGCTGGTCGCCGACGTGATCGCCTCCAGTGCCGAATATCCGCCCTCCCGCATCAGCTCCAGCTCCAATGGCAGACAATCGAACGTCGTGAAGCGCCAGCCGGCGTCGGTGCCGGCAAGCCAGGTGACACCCGCCTCCCGCATCCGGCTAAAGTTGGCGAGGTTTTGCTCGCCCGCCCGTAGCCAACGATCCAACGTCGCTCGCTCCATCGCCGTTGGATGCTCAATCGCTTGTAACGCCTTCAGCATCAGCCGTCCGACAGCCAGCGTGCTCGTCACCGGAATGCCGGCCCGCGCCACCTTGTCGGCAATGGCTGGCACGTACTCCTGCTGGCCCTCCCGGTTCACTAGGAAGCTGCCATGCTCGATCCCGTCGAACCCGGCATCCACCACCCAATCCGTAGCCTGCGCGCACAGGCAATGGGCGGTGATCGTGCGGCCCAGCCGGTGCGCCTCATCCGCCAGTGCAGCGAGCTCTGCCTGGCTGAACGAAGGGAGCCATGACATGGTGCCCAACGTGCCGCCACCTGTCGCCATGACCTTGATGTAATCGGCCCCCAGCTTGGCCATCTCGCGCACCTTGCGGCGAACCCCGTCCACACCATCCGCCTCGCCGCCAAAATACCAGGTGTGTCCGCCGGTAAAGGTGATCGGCTGGCCGCACGCCACGATGCGCGCACCCTCCCCATAGCCGAGATCCAACGCCCGCCTCACCTCGAATATCGTGGCCCGGGCACCGCCCAAATCGCGCACCGTGGTAATCCCGGCCTGCAGGGCGCGGCCAGCATTGAACGCGGCCGTCGCCACCAGCACGCCATCCGGCTCGCGCATCGCCACCTCCAGGATGGTGCCATCGCCGGGTAGGTTCAGATGGACATGGGCGTCGATCAGCCCCGGCAGGATGGTACAGCCGCGGAAGTGGAGGACGTCGGCGCCATCCGCAACCAACCCATCCGGCACCCGGCCCGCGAAGACGCCGAGGATCGCCTCCCCCTCGACCACGATGACGGCATCGTCGACCGGCGCGGCGCCCGTTCCATCGATGAGCCGGTCGGCATGGATGACCGTGGTCACGGCGCGTTCTCCTCAACCAAGCTGGCGGGTAGCAAAGATCGGAGTGCCATGGAATGATTGGACCCTTCAAGGGAGACGGGGCGTGACGATGCGGATTGGCACCTGGCTGGCAGCGTTTGGCATCACCCTGGCGGCCCTCGCTGCGCCGGCCTTCGCCAAAGACAATTTGGTGATCGGCGTCTCCAACTTCCCGTCCAGCATGAACCCCTACCTCGACCCCACAGTCGTCAAAACCTATATCGAGGACTTCGCCACCCGGCCCGTCACCGCCTTCGACAAGGATTGGAAGCAGGAATGCCTGCTCTGCACCGAACTGCCGAGCGTCGAGAACGGCCTGGCGAAAATCGAAGATTTGCCCAATGGCGGCAAGGGCATGGCCGTCACTATCAAACTGAAGCCCGATCTGAAATGGGGCGACGGCGTCCCGGTGACGTCCGATGACGTCGCCTTCACCGCGAAGGTCGGCCGCGACCCTGCCTCCGGCTTTGCGGACATAAGGCTATGGGGCCGGGTGACCAGCGTGGACACGCCCGACAAATTGACCGCGGTGCTGCATCTCGACAGCGTCACCAGCGAGTTCAACCGCATTTCGATGCTGCTTCCCGAGCATATTGAAGGCCCGGTCTATGCCAAGGCCGGAACACCCGGCGCCTATATCAACGGGACCACCTATAGCCGCGCCCCAACCACGCCGGGCCTATGGAATGGGCCATGGATGGTCACGGACTACAAATCCGGCTCACAAGTCGTGCTCTCGCTCAATCCGTATTGGGCCGGCAAACGCCCCGCCTTCAAGCAGATCGTCATCCGCACGATCGAAGACACCGCGGCCCTGCAAGCCAATCTCCTCTCCGGCGACGTCGACCTGGCACCCGGTGAGAGCATCGGGCTGTTCATCGACACGGTACTGGCCTTGCGTAAACAGTACCCGGATCGCTTCACCTATATCTTCCAGCCCAGCCTGACCTACGACCTGATCGCACTCAACATGGATAATCCCATCTTGGCCGACGTCCGGGTCCGCCGGGCCCTGCTGATGGGAATGGACCGCAAGACCATGGGAGATCGGCTCTTCGAGGGCATGCTCCCGATCGCATCGACCTGGGTAAACCCTCTGGAGCCCAATTTCGACAAGACCGTGCCGGTCGTGACCTACGATCCCGCTCGTGCGAAGGCCTTGCTGACGGAGGCTGGCTGGACGCCCGGGCCGGACGGTATCTGCCGCAATGCCAAAGGCGACCGGCTGTCACTTGAATTCACCGTCACGGCAGGCAACCGCGTGCGCGAGTTGCAGCAAACCGTGTTTCAAAGCGACTGGAAGAAGCTCTGCATCGAGACCACGATAAAGAACGAACCGTTCCGCACCATGTTTGGTGAATCGCTCAAGCATCGTACCTATAAAGCGTTGGTGCTGTTCAGTTGGATTTCGCAGGTCGACCAATCGCCGCGCCAGACACTGGCCACGAGCAGCATTCCCACCCAGGCCAACAACTGGGCTGGCAGCAATTTCTTCGACTTCAGCAACGCGACGTTCGATCGCGATATCGGCCTACTGGAGACGGAGTTGGACCCGGCGAAGCGCAAGGCCATTTCATCAGAAATGCAGCACATCTACGCCGACCAAGTGCCAGCGCTCCCCCTGTTCTTCCGCTCCGATGCGCACGTGATCCCCACCTGGCTAAAAGGCTATCAGCCCACCGGCCACGGCGATTATGGCGTGCTCCATGCGGAGGACTGGTATCAGCAGTAGCCGGCCCTAATTCCGGAACGCAGCCTGCGCCCCGGGCAGCGACCAAATCTTATGGATCGCAGCCGCCACTGCCCTCACGATGTCCGCCTCGTCCCCGCCAACGTAGCGTCCATCGCAGATGCGGACATGTCCATCGACGATCACCTGGTCGATATTGGCGCGGTTTGCCAGCGCGATCAGCCCGCGCCGCGGGTCGAACAAGGGCTGCAGATGCGGGTGGGTCAAATCGACGACGGTCAAATCCGCCGTCGCACCCGGTGCGATCGTTCCAAGGTCGGGCCGGTTTATGGCCATCGCCGCCGTGGCAGTAACGGCATCGATCAGTTCCGGAGCGCTCGCGACATCCGCCTGCCCGGCCGCCAGCTTGGAAATGAGCGAAGCCGCGTTCAACTCGCTCAGCAAGTCCATATTATACCCATCCGTGCCAACCACGGTACGGACACCATGGCTCGCGAAGCGGGCGAACGCGGCGGTTGTGCCGTTGCGGGCAAAGACACGGGGGCAATTCAGCACCGTGGCACCTCGTCATGCCATCAACCGCAGATCGTCGTCCGGACTGGCGATGCAATGCGCCGCCAGCAACCCCAGCCAGTCCAAATACGCCGCGGGCGTGCGGCCGTTATAGCGCCGGGCTATCGTCGCCACCTCCCCGACGCTTTGTGCCACATGAGTGGTCATCGGCACGTCCAGCTCGCGTGCGCGCGCGGCACAGGCCCGCAGCAACTCGGGGCCGCACGTGTCTGTCGCATGCGGACTCATGGCCAAACGCAGACGCCCATCGCCACGGATCGGCCTGATCCAGCGCCACCAACTCGGCCCGGGTGATCCCAATGGGCCGGCTAGGCGCCGAGACGGCGGATCACGGCCTGGGTAAACTCCATCGTATTCGCCTTTCCGCCCAAATCACCGGTCCGTATTTGGTCCTTGTTCAGCACCGCAGCCACGGCAGCCTCCAGCCGTTGCTTTTCAGACCCGAGACCCACATGCTCCAGCATCAGTCCGGCGGCGAGCAGCAGCGAAGTCGGGTTCGCGATCCCTTTGCCCGCGATGTCCGGCGCTGAACCATGGACCGCTTCGAAAATGGCTGCTGACGTGCCGATATTTGCGCCAGGCGCCATGCCAAGGCCACCGACCAGCCCGGCCGCCTCATCGGACAGGATGTCGCCGAACAAATTGGTCGTCACGATCACGTCGAATTGCCAGGGATTGAGCACGAGCTGCATCGCGCAGGCATCCACGATGCGGTCGTCCAGCACCACGCGGCCCTCATACTCCTTCGCCATGGTGCGTGCCTCTTCCAGGAACAGCCCGGTCAGCGCCTTCAGCACATTGGCCTTGTGGACCGCCGTGACCTTTTTGCGGCCATTCCGGAGGGCGTATTCGAACGCGTAGCGCAGGATGCGCTGCATCCCGGTGCGCGTGTTGATACCGGACGAAATGGCCACCCCGTGATCGTCGTCGCCGACAGGGATGTAATGCTCGAACGCGACGTAGAAGCCTTCTAGGTTCTCCCGGATAATGACGAGGTCGATGTCGTCGTAGCGGCCGCCCGGGACCAGGGTACGCGCCGGGCGAACGTTGGCGTAGAGGTGGAACTCCTCCCGCAGCCGCACATTGACGGAGCGGAAGCCACCGCCGACCGGCGTGGTCAGCGGACCTTTCAGCGCCAACCGGGTGCGGCGGATGCTGTCCAGCGTAGCCGGGGGAAGCGGGTCCCCCGCCAAAGCCACCGCCGCCATCCCGCCGGGTTGCCGGTCCCAGGCAAAGGGGGTTCCCAGTGCATCCAGAACGCTGACGGTCGCCTCGACGACCTCCGGCCCGATCCCGTCACCCGCAATCAAGGTTGCCTCGATCATCCGCTCACTCCGGCTGTGTCGCAGTGCAGCATAGACCGGTTTGCCCTTGGCCAAAACCGGTGATTGGGTGGATGGACGCGGACCGCACGCTACCCCACATTGCGGTGCATCATCATGTTGAGGGCACATACGATGGCGATCAAGCCCGTCGAACCGTTTGACTGCGTCGTGTTCGGCGCGACCGGGGACCTGACGCTCCGTAAGCTGTTGCCCGCGCTCTACTACCGGCTGAAGGACGGCCAAATCCCCCCCAATGCGCGGATCATTGGTGCTGCACGCTCCGATTACGACGATGCGAGCTTCCGCGCCCGCGCGATGGAGGGGGTTGGGCAGCACGTCGCCAAGGCCGATCTCACCAAGTCGGTGAGCGATCGGTTTGGGGAGCTGGTGCACTACGCCCGGGGTGATGCCGCCAAGCCGAACGGGCTAGCCGCGCTGACGGAGATTCTGAACCAGGAGCCGGATCGGATCCGCGTCTTTTATCTGGCCACCTCGCCGGATTTGTATGGCCCTATTTGCAAAAACCTGCAGGCGGCCGGGTTGGTGACGGAGAAAAGCCGCGTCGTGCTCGAAAAGCCGATCGGGCATGACCTCGCCTCCGCCCGGGAGGTCAACGACGTCGTGGGCGGGGTGTTCACCGAAGCCCAAACCTTCCGCATCGACCACTATCTCGGGAAGGAAACCGTCCAAAACCTCATGGCGCTACGGTTCGCCAACGTCGTGTTCGAACGGTTGTGGAATGCCGACGTGATCGACCACGTGCAGATCACCGTCGGAGAGACGGTGGGGGTGGAAGGCCGCGGCGATTATTACGACCATTCCGGCGCCCTGCGCGACATGGTGCAGAACCATCTGATGCAGTTGCTGTGCCTCTTGGCCATGGAGCCGCCCACCAGCCTGGATGCCGACGCCGTCCGTGACGAGAAGTTGAAGGTGCTACGGTCGCTGAAGCCGATTGCGGCGCACGAGGTGGCGCACGTCACGGTCCGTGGCCAGTATACCCAGGGCGCGGTTGGCGGCAAAGCGGTGCCGGGCTACCTGGCCGATTTGGGCGAAGGGCGCACGAGCCGGACGGAAACATTCGTGGCCCTGAAGGCTGAGATTCAGAATTGGCGCTGGAACAACGTTCCGTTCTACCTCCGCAGCGGCAAGCGGCTGCCGCAAAAAGTCAGTGAGATCGTGGTGCAATTCCGCGGCGCACCGTTCAATGTATTCTCCCGCGAGGATTCGGCCCTGTCGCCGAACAAGCTGATTATCCGGCTGCAGCCGGAGGAGGGCATGAAGCTGGAGCTGATGACCAAGAACCCGGAACCCGGCGGCCTGCATCTCAGCCCCACCCAACTCGACATCAGCTTCGAGAAGGCGTTCGGCACCCGCTACCCAGACGCCTATGAGCGGCTGCTGATGGATAGCGTGCGCGGCAATCCCACTTTGTTCATGCGGCGTGACGAAGTGGAGGCCGCCTGGAGCTGGGTCGAGCCGATTATCGAAGCTTGGGAGGGTTCGCGTGAACCACCCCGCCCGTATGCGGCAGGAAGCTGGGGCCCTACCTCCTCGATTGCGCTGATCGAGCGGGATGGGCGGACGTGGTACGAAGAAGTCAGCTAGTTTGCACAGCCAGGTCGCGCACCGCCGCCGCGACGGCCGCGGGCGCCTCCTGCGGCAGATTGTGGCCAGCACCCGGGATGACCCGGCGTTCGAAGTACCGTCCCGTAAAGTGTTCGCCGGCCCCCTCCGAGTGGCGTGGCGTCGAGACCCCGTCATCCTCGCCATGCAATACGATGGTGGGCACGGTGATTGGCGGCTGTGCGGCCAGGGCCCGCTCCACCTCGGCAGCGTCCGGGTCACCCGTCACCAGGCCGAACCGGTGCCGGTAGGAGTGGATGACGACCGCAGCGAAATCCGGATTGTCGAAGGCCGCCGCACTCCGGTCAAACATCGCGTCGTCAAACTTCCAGCTTGGCGACCAAAGCTGCCAGAGCAACCGGCAAATACCGCGACGATCTGCCTCTAATCCGGCACGGCCGCGTTCGGAGTGGAAGTAATATTGATACCACAGGCGATATTCATCTTCCGCTGAGGACGGTTTTGCGGCAGCGGCGATATTCTGGATGTTGTAGCCTGTGCAGCTCACCAGGCCGGACACGCGCTCCGGCCACAGGGCGGCCACGGTGCAGGCGGCACGGCCACCCCAATCATAGCCAGCCAACAGCGCATTGGGTAACGCGAGCGCGTCCATGAGCGCCACAAGGTCCATCCCGAGGACGGCCTGCTCGCCCGACCGGGGCGTCTGCGGCCGACAGAACCGGGTGGGCCCATAGCCTCGGAGGTAGGGCACCAAAACCCGGTAGCCTTCCGCCGCAAGAGTGGCGGACACGGCACCATAGGCATGAATATCGTAGGGGAAGCCGTGCATCATCAACACCGGGGGGCCGTCCTGTGGCCCCTCCTCGGAATACGCAACCTCCAGCACACCCGCGTTAATGTATTTCAAAGATCCCATTCTCAGCTTTCAAGGATGCCGAGTACCTACAGGCGCCGGTACGCGCACCAAAGTTGCTTTGATCACAGTAACGTGAAATAAGTGGATTTAAATTAAGCCCGGCCTCTCGTCACGGGGTGAGTGTTTCCATGTGCACCGATCAACCGTTGAAGACCGCGGAAATTCTGGCGTTTCGCAAACCAGAGGGCCGCTTCACCGTGGCCGACCGGATGGCGCTCGCTCGCCTGGAGGCCCGTGGGGTTCGCCTGGCAATCCATAAGCGCCTGGAAGGCGACCCGCCCGAGGTGGGCGAGTTCGCGAGCATCTACCCACCCACTGGCCGCTGGGCGAGCTGGGGCGCGGTTCGGCAGGGCCGGGCGATCAGTGTCTGGCGGTCCAGGGACGGGCGCGACATCGGCCGCTTCGAAACGATGAGCGAGGCGCTGGACGCAGTGACGTCGGCAAAGGCGCTGGGCCGCTAAGCCATAGCCTAGGCCAATGAGCCGCTCGGCGACGCTGCAGTTGGTGGGGCGCTGGTTTGCGACTGCGAGGCACGGCCGGATGGTTCCGGCCGCCAATCCCGGAAGAAGGCGAAGCCAATCTCTCCGGCAAGCAGGCTGAGATCACGCTGCATGCGGTCGAGAAAATCGTGCAACCCATACTGAATGAGCTGGCGGGCAGAGTTGGACGCCAATGCCGCCCGCACTTCCTCGATCCGCTCCAGCGCCGCAACGGTGCCACGCAAATTATACCGGCTGCGCAACTGCATCAGATGCCACTCCACCTGGGCGACGCAGAGCGCGACGCTGCGGGGGAAAGAGCGGTCCGACAGCAGGAATGTCACAACGTCGGACGGTTCGAAGCCCGCGGGTGCCACGCGGCGAAAGGCGTGATACCCGGCGGCGGCCCGCAGCACGCCGCCCCATTGGGTCAACTCCGCCAGCCGCCGCTCCTCGGTCCCTTGCAGGCTGAGCAGGTGGTATTTGATGTCCAGCAAACGGGTCGTCTGGTCCGCCCGCTCGATCAGGCGGCCGAGCATGTAGAAATTCCAGCCCTGGTCGCGGAAGAACGTGCCCTCGGTAATGCCCGTATGCGCCTGCACGCCTTCCTTCAGCCGCGCGCACAGCCGGGTGAGGTGATCCCCCTTCAGCTCCTCTGGCGAAATCGCCAAGATATCGCGGTGGAACACGTTCATCTGCATCCACATCTCGGTGCTGATGAGCGGCCGCAGGGTCCGGGCGTTGGTTCTCGCCGCCTCCATGGAGGCCGGGATCGAGGTATGGTTGGTGCGGTCGAGGAAATAGAACCGTTTGATCCCATCAGGATCCAGCGTTCCACCAGCCGCTAAAAACCGGCCCTCATCCGCGTTGATGCGGAGCAGCGCGCTCCAAGCCTCGTCCTCCCGGCCCGGGCTCTCGAAAGTCTGCGTGACGTCGATGAGGCGCGCGAGGTTTTCCACCCGCTCGACATACCGCGCCATCCAGAACAGCCCCTCGGCATAGCGCGCGAGAAGAACCGTGTCGTTGCTGATGCCGCTCATCAGTCTGCGAGCACCCAAGTATCCTTCGAACCGCCACCCTGTGAAGAGTTCACGATCAAACTGCCTTCTTTAAGGGCAACGCGCGAGAGGCCGCCGGGAAGCACCCAGGTATCCTGCCCCGTAATGGCGAAGGGGCGGAGATCCAGATGCCTGGGCCGTAATCCATCGGCGGTGAGCGTCGGCGCCACGGAAAGGTCGATGAGCGGTTGGCTGATCCAATTCGATGGGTCGCCGATCAGCGCGGTCCGGGCCATCTCCAGCTCGGCGGCTGACGCCCGCGGACCGATCGTGATGCCGTATCCCCCTGATTCGCCCACGGGTTTGATCACCAGGGAGGCGAGATTGTCCAGGGTATAGGCCAGCCCCGCCGGCTCACCGCAGATATTTGTTTGCACATTTGGCAGGATCGCCTCTTCTCCCAGATAGAACCGGATGATGCGGGGCATATAAGCGTAGACCGCCTTGTCGTCCGCGACGCCGGTGCCCACCGCATTGGCCAGGGTCACGTTGCCGGCCCGCCAGGCCCCGATGAGCCCGCGCACGCCCAGGAGGCTATCGGAACGGAAGACGGTCGGGTCCAGGAAGTCATCGCTAATCCGGCGGTAAATCGTATGGACCGGGCGCAATCCGCTGGTGGTGCGCATGAACACGCGCTCCGCCTCCACGAGCAGGTCGGGCCCTTCGACCAGCGGGACGCCCATCTCACGGGCCAGGAAAACATGCTCGAAATAGGCGGAGTTGTAGATTCCCGGGGATAGCAAGACGATTTGCGGGTCCAGCACGCTTTCCGGCGCAATATCTCCCATCGCGGCACGCAACCGACGGCCGTAATCGTCGACGGGGTGCAGCAGCATGCCCGCCATCAGGTCGGGAAAGGTGCGCCGCATGAGGTGACGGTTTTCGACGACGTATGACACGCCGGACGGCGTCCGCGCATTGTCTTCCAAAACGCAGAATGTCCCGTGCTTGTCGCGCACGATGTCGATGCCGCAGATATGGACGTAGGTGCCGAAACGGATCGGAAAACCTTCCATCTCCGGCCGGTAATTCGAATTGCCCAGCACGAGCGCGGCTGGAATGACGCCTTCGCGAAGAATGTGGCGTTCGTGATAAATGTCGTGCAGGAAGCTGTTCAGCGCCCGCACCCGCTGCTTCACGCCCGCTTCGATGTGACGCCACTCCGAGGCGGTAATGATCCGTGGCAGGCAGTCGAACGGCAGAATCCGGTCGATCGCCTCTGCCTCGGAATACACGGTGAAGGTGATTCCCAGGTTGATCAGGTCGTGTTCCGCCCCGGCCGCGCGGGCGCGCAGGGCCTCCAGGCCGATGGCCGACACCCGTTGGCGAACGCGTTCGATCGCCCCGCCATCGCCGGGGCGCGTGGTCAACTCACAGAAGTAACCATTGGAGTCGTAGCTGGCGAACGGATCGAAAGGGCTTGTCATGCTACCATGATGGGTGAGCCTCCACGCCTGCGCAATGCAAAGCATGGGCCGCATCGGGTTGCAGCCGGCGTAGCCCGGATCATCGCTCCCGAACGGGATTCCGCGCTACGTCCCCGGCCATCCTGCTCCCGAAGCGGGCACAAGGCCCGCGCCCAACCGGGTGTCAGCGTAGGATGATGGCGACCCGCCGGTTTTGCGGCTCGCGCACACCGGCTGCGGTTTGCACCAGCGGCTTGGTGTCGCCGAAAGCCTGGATGTCGATCGCGGTTGACGCAACGCCGTCACGAACCAACTCGGCTGCAACGGTTTGCGCCCGGCGCAACGACAGCCGCTGATTATACGCCGGAGTGCCAGACTTGTCGGCGTTGCCCTGAACCTCGATCCGGGTCGTTTGCACCTGGGTGCTCGCCTGCGCGGCGTCACGGACGATTTGCCTGGCTCGGTCCGTCAGATCACTGCGATCCCAATCGAAGAACACCAGGTAGGTACGGGCCGCCGTCACAGCCGGCTGTGGCGTGACCGGAGGCGCCACTGGCGCAGGAGGCGCGGTATCGAAGGCATAGCGCACGCCCAGGAGGAAGCTGTGATTGTAGTCGCTGGCGATGTTCACGTTGCCCGTCCGGTATGTTGCCGGGGTGACAAAGCCGCTGCTGTGAAAGCCTGGTGTGTTGAGGATCCCGTAGAAACGGTATTCCGCGGTGAGTGACAGGCCGGGAACCGGGGCAAGCGGAAAGGACAGGCCGAAAATCCCCTGATAGGCGAAATTGACCGAACTTCCTCGATAATCATATCTCGAGCCGGTCGTCAGCAGCCCCGAGCGGACGTCCGACAAGTGCGTGTCGGCAAGCCCGGCGCCCAACCCAAAATAGGGGTAGAGCCAGTTATACCCAATATCCATGTCGAAAAGGGCGTTCACCATCCCGCCATAGCTGTACTGCTGACCGCCCGATCGGGCAGGGGACGCGGTATAACCGGTGATCTGCTGAACCGAATTATGCCGGAAATCCCCTTCGGCTTCCAATCGAAGCCCGTTCCCGAAGCCCCAGCCGACGCTGCCAACACCAGCTTCGCCGAAATTCGTGTCCAGGTGCCTCGAACCCAGCCCGAGACCTGGTGAAGCGACCACCCGTTCCTGTGTCAGGAGGTTTCCGCCTGCCCCGGCACCGATATAGAGCCCCTGGACCGGTTGCGCGAAGACGGCGGCCGGCGCCGCCAGGATGGTCGCCATGAGAAAGGATACACGAAGGCAAGTCATAACGGCTCTCCTGGTGCGCTCATGGGCATGAGCGGCCATTTGGGTCTCAAACGCGAAGAAGCCGGCCCATATAGCGGGACCGGCTTCTGCTTTGCAAAACAGGCTGCAGACCCCAAGCGATCCGCAGTCTGCCGGTACTCGATCGGTCAGCGCAGGATGATCGCGACGCGACGGTTCTGCGGTTCACGCACACCAGCCGCGGTCGGCACCAGCGGGCGGGTATCCCCGAACGCTTGGATGTCGATGGCGGTGCGAGGCACACCGTCACGCACCAACTCGGCCGCAACCGTCTGAGCGCGGCGGAGCGACAGGCGCTGGTTGTAGGCGGGCGTGCCGGAGCGGTCAGCGTTGCCCTGCACCTCAATCCGCGTGTACTGGACGCGGGTGCTGGCTTGGGCAGCCTCAGACACGATCTGCCGGGCGCGATCGGTCAAGTCCGCACGGTCCCAATCGAAGAACACCAGGTAGGTACGGGCCGCCGCCTGCGGAGTGACGGGTGGAGCAGCCGGCGGAACCGGGGCCGGCGCCGCGACGCCAAAGGCATACCGCACGCCCAGCAGCAAGCTGTGGTTGAAGTCATCCGACGTGAACTTCTGCTTCGTGCCGACTTCTATGCGCGGCGCAAAATACTGTTCACTGTAAGACCGGCGGCCGATCTCACCCATGAAGCGGTATTCCGCCGTGAACGATAGGCCGGGAACCAGGCTATACACGGGGTACGACACGCCCACGATGCCCTGGGCCGCAAAGTTGTCGTTCTGACCATTGCTCCGCAGGTATTGCGTGAGGACAGAGCCAGTGCCGCCCGTCGCGATATGCAGGTTGCTCAGCTTGTCGTGCACATAACCCACACCCGCGCCGACATACGGGAATACGGGCGAGTTAATGCCAAACGAGTTCAGCGGAATGTCGTACAAAACGTTGCCGAACACGCCCAGCTTGTATTCGTCGCCACCCGCAGAGGTCTGCAAGCCCCCACCAGCACCACCGTTCTTGAGGCGATTGATCTTGTTGTCATAGGCAGCGCCCTGCAATTCAAAGCGGAGGCCGTTGCCGAGACCGTAGCCGACACTCGCAACCCCGACCTCGCCGGCATCGAACCTGTAGTTGCTGCCATGACCGAAATTCGCCGGGCCACGGCTGGTGTGCTTGACCGTCTCGTCTTGCAGGATATTCCCGCCAGCGCCAGCGCCAACATAGAGTCCAGTAACCGGCTGGGCGTGTAGCGCGACCGGCGCGGCCAGGATGGTCGCCGCCAGAAACGCGTTGCGGAGCTTCATTCTTTCTCTCCTCATAACAAATCCGCGCTCACACGCAGACACCTGGTGCTCCGGGTCTCATCTCCCCGGCTCTCTGTAACAATACAATATCATTAGAATCGCCGAACGGGAGGTCATTGTGGGTGATTCCTACACACTGTGCTCTGCACGCCACAGAGACCGACGCAATCAAGCAACAGTGATCGGCAATGCCGAAACTATTTCAAACAACCTTGCCACTAAACGGCGGCAGATAGTCCGGTGCCTCGAATTCCACCACCCAAAGGTCCGGATCGAACCCAATCTGGCGCGCCACATAGGCATCGGCGGCTTTTTCATCGACCGGATTGGCGCCTGTCGCGCGGAGCCAAGCTGCCTCCCCCGCTCCGTCCCGCATTTGCGACAACACCACCAGCCCCTCACGCCCGCGCAAGATGACCAAAATGCCCCCTGCGTCTGGGTCACCGCTGCGGACCACGACACCTGGCCGGGCCGCGCCGGAGCCCAGGCGCAGGGCCATTTGGACCCAAAGTTTCGCCTTGACCTTGGGCTCCGGCATCAAACGGTCAGAACGGTCGAGCCGGTGGTGCGCCGCGCCTCAAGGTCGGACTGCGCACGGGCAGCCTCGCGAAGGGGATAGGTTTGGTTCACCAAGATCTTCACCGCACTCGATTCGACGACGGAGAGCAAATCCGCCGCCGTTGCCTCCAAATCCGCCCGCTTGGCGACGAACGAGCCCAATGTCGGCCGCGTCAGGAAAAAGGAGCCGCGGGCCAGGATATTCGGATCGATCGGCGGGACCGCGCCAGACGCTTGGCCAAACAACACCAGCGTGCCCAGCGGACGAAGACACTCCAGCGATTTGAAAAACGTGTCTTTCCCGACACTATCGTAGACGACGGGAAGCAGGGCACCCCCGGTAAAGTCCTTCACGCGGGCGACGAAATCCTCCTCGCCCGTCACGACCGGATGGTGGCAGCCATGCGCACGGGCGAGTTCCGCCTTCTCCCGCGACGAGACGGTGCCGATGACGGTCGCCCCCAGCGCCTTCGCCCACTGGCAAAGGATCAACCCCACCCCCCCAGCCGCAGCGTGGATCAGGATCGTGTCGCCGGGCTGTACGCGGTAGGTGCGGCGGATGAGGTACTGCACCGTCATCCCCTGCAGCATCATGGCCGCGGCGGTCTGGTCGGCGATGCTGGCGGGCAGCTTGATCACGCGGTCGGCTGGAATAACCCGCCGCTCCGCATAGGCGCCGACGGAGCCGGCATAGGCGACGCGGTCGCCTACCGCGAGTTGCGTCACGCCGTCGCCCAAAGCCTCCACCACCCCGGCGGCCTCGGAGCCCGGAATGAACGGCATCGTCTGCGGGTACAGGCCCGTGCGCTGATAAATGTCGATGAAGTTCAGGCCGACCGCGGTATGCCGCAGCAGCACTTGGCCCGGCCCCGGCGCCGGCAATTCGTATTCCTCCCACTGCAGCATCTCTGGGCCGCCATGGCCGTGCAGCCGAACCCCGTACGTCTTCATCTGTGTTTCCTCCAAGGCTCCCCCGTGGGACGGAGGGTGGGCGGAGGCGATGCGGAGGTCAACGGGCCGGCAGGGTGCTGCGAACCTGCCTTGCCTCCGCAATGGCCCGGTCCACCCAACGGGATGCTGCCGCCACGGCGGGTTCGAGGTCGAAGGCCGGCGCGAGATCCACAGCAGCGCTCACCACGCCCGGATCACGTGCCAACACCACCTGCAGCGTATCCCCCGTGCGGCGAACCTCCGCCGCAGCATGCTCCACCGTTCGATGGGCCGCATCACGGCCCATCGCAGCGCCCAGGCAAGACGCCGCCGCATCCGCGAACAGCAATCCCCGGGTGACGCCGATGTTTGCCCGCATACGGTCCGTGTCGACCTCCAAGCCCTGCGCCAACGTTCGCGCCTCCCGCAGCGCCCCGGATACGAGGCCGAACAGCGTTGGCAGGGCATGCCACTCCGCGTGCCATAGGCCGGCCGGGCGCTCATGGGCACCCGACATCGCGGTCAGCAACGTTGCAACATGCCCCGGCGCTGCGCCCTGCGCCGCCAGGATCACCGTGCAGGACACCGGGTTGCGCTTATGCGGCATCGCCGACGACCCGCCGCGGCCGGGAGTATAGGGTTCCGCCACTTCAGCCAGCTCGGTCGATGCCAAACTCGCCACATCGGTCGCCATCTTGGCGAGGGCGCCGATCAGCTGCGCCAGCCAGAACCCGGCTTCCGCCATGCGCGCCCGGCGGACGTGCCAGGCGATCGAGTTCGTGCCAAGCCCGAGCTCCCGCGCGAATGCGTCAAGCACCGCCGGGCCATGTGCGCCGAGCCCAGCCAACGTTCCGACCGGCCCGGACAGGGAGGCGACCAACAGGTGCTGCCGCAGGGATGGCAGCGCCGCCGCCGCCTCCGTCACACCGGCGAGCCAGACCGCGACTTTGTAGCCGAAACTCAGCGGTGCCGCGTGCTGGCCGTAGGTGCGCCCGACGCACGGTGTCTCGCGATGGGCCTGGGCCAGCCCGCAAAGCGCGTCCAGGATGGCGGTGATATCCGCCTCGACAAGCCGCAGAGCCTGGCGGATTTGCAGGACCACCGCCGTGTCCAGAATGTCTTGCGTAGTGGCGCCCTTATGGAACGCCCGCTCCAACGCGGCGGGCAGCCTGGCTTGCACCGCCTTGACGAACGGGATGGTCGGAACCCCCGCCAGGACCGTCTGCCGCCCGAGCGCCGCCGCATCGAGCGAAGCCGGCTCAATCGCATCCAACGCAGCCGCCAGCTCCGCGGGCGCCAGGCCCAACGACGCTTCGGCCCGGGCCAAGGCGGCTTCGCTTGCCAGCATGGCCGAGAGCCGCGCCTCGTCGGAGAAGCAGTCGCGCATCCCGTCCGTGACGAAGAGCGGGCCAAGCAGGAGGGAATCAAGGGACGAAAACGTCATGCTGGCAACAGCCTCGCTGCGGCGGCGCGGGGAGACAAGTCCCTATATTGCGCATCCCGCGCCTCGCTCCCCGCATCAGGACGCGATAGGAACGATGCCATGCTTCCCGCCCCTCACCCAGCCGGCGCCACCCTTGCCAAGCTCCGCGCCCGTCGTCCGCTGGTGCACTGCCTGACCAACCCCGTGGCCGCGAACCTGACCGCCAACGCCCTGCTATGCCTGGGCGGCACGCCGCTCATGGCAGAGGCCGAAGCGGAGATGGTGGCGGTGTCACAGGCAGCCGATGCGGTTTTGGTCAATCTCGGCATGCAAACGCCAGCGCGCATGGCAGCGGCGCAGATTGCCGCCTCATTTGCCCAGTGCCATGGCCGGCCATGGGTGCTCGACCCCGTCGCAGCCGGAGCAATCCCGCAGCGGACCGAACTTGCCCTAAACCTGGCATCGGGCCGCCCGCGTCTAATCAAGGGCAACGCGTCGGAAATCCTTGCCCTGGCCGGCGCCGGCCCCGGCGGCCGCGGGACCGATTCGACGCATGACGGTGCCGACGCGCTGGAGCCCGCCCGGCTCTTGGCGCGCAAGACCGGAGCAGCCGTCGCGATCACCGGGGCGGTGGACTGGATCACCGACGGGAACCGCGTCGCCAGTATCCGGCGCGGCCATGGGCTGATGGCCCATGTCAGCGGCATGGGCTGCGTGGCAGGGGCGCTCGCGGCGGCGTGCCTGGCGGTCGAGCCGGATGCGTTGCTTGCGACCCAGCACGCGCTGCTCCTTCTCGGGGTGGCGGGGGAAGTGGCGGCAAACGCTGGCAGCGGCCCCGGCTCTTTCGTGCCCGCACTCCTGGATGCGCTATACCACCTCGATCCTGGGTCGGATGCGTTGCGCGACTAGACCGACCTGGCGCATGATTCGACAAACGCCCGGAGGAAACGAGATATGCCGATTGAGGCCGTGCAGCGAGGCGGGTTCCGCTGGGTGCTTCTGCTGATTGCCTGGGCGGCCTTCTTCATGAGCTTCGCCGACCGCCTGGCCTGGAGCAACCTCGCTGGCGCCGTCAGCAAGTCCTTGAGCTTGCCGCTGGCCGGGCTCGGGGTGTTCGTGACCGCCTTCTATATTGGCTACTCGCTCTCCAATGTCCTGGCAGGCTTCGCGGGTGACTGGATCGGGCCGCGCGTCACACTCGCAGGCTCCCTGGTCGCGTTGGGCGCGTCCACCTTCTTCTTCGGCTCAGTCACGTCGATCACGATGGGCCTGCTGCTTCAGGTGCTGATGGGGCTGACCGCCGGGGCGGATTATGTGGCGGGCGTCAAATTGATCGCCACCTGGTTCGGCAAGCTCGAACGAGGGCGGGCGATGGGCTTGTTCATGACAGCCACCTCGCTTGCCGTCGTCGTCACCAACATCGTCGTCCCCATGCTGCTCAGCCGGTTTGGCTGGGAGAGCGCCTACCGAGTCCTCGGCCTGGTGACGATCGGGCTCGGGGCCGTGGCGTTCCTCATCGTGCGGGACGCGCCTGGGCAGAGTGATGGCGGCCGCGGCAAGCCGGATTTGGCGGCGCTGTGGCATAACCGGGAATTGCGGCTGCTGGGGCTGGCAGGATTCGGCGCCCTATGGGGCACCTGGGGCTTCGCGTTCTGGGCCGGCACGTTGATGGTCCGCGGCCATGGCTTGAGCGTGGCACAAAGCGGCTTCGTCGTGGCTCTGTTCGGGGCAGGGGCGATCGTCGCAAAACCGCTGATCGGCCTGCTCTCCGATCTGCTGGGTGGCCGGCGCAAGGCACTGGTGATCGCTTGCCTGGCGTTCTTCGTCGTCATGATGCTGGTGTTCTCGCAGCTCAGCACACTCTCGGGGTTCGCGATCGCCGGCCCGCTGTTGGGGATCGGCGCGTTTGCCTACAGCCCGCTGATGAACCTCATGGTGGCGGAGGCCTCGGGCGCCGGGCTGGCGTCCAGCGGTGCCGGTGTCACCAATGCCTTCTGGGGGCTGGGCAACGTCATCGTCCCGAGCCTGCTCGGATTCGTGTTCCAGGCCACGGGCTCGTTCGTCCTCGCCTGCCTGACGCTGTCCGCCGGGCCGCTCTTCGGCGCGATCTGCATGATCTTCACGCGGGAGGCGCAGCCCGTCCGGGCGACGGCTTTGGTGTAACCCGGCTACTCGCCGGCTGAGACGGCCTGCGCAGGCAGGTCGGACGGGTCCTCGGCCAACTCGCCATTCAGGGCCATCCGCAGCTTACCGCGATCCAGTTCGCCCTCCATGGCAGCCATGACGACGGTGGCAACCGCGTTGCCAATCATGTTCACCAGGGCCCGGGCCTCGCTCATGAACCGGTCGATCCCAAGGATCAGCGCCATCCCGGCCAGCGGGATGGAGGGCACCACCCCCAGCGTCGCCACCAGCGCGATGAACCCGGCCCCCGTGACGCCGCTCGCGCCCTTGGAGGTCAGCACCGCGACGGCAAACAGGGCGATCTGCTGCTCGAAATTCAGCGACGTGTTGGTTGCCTGCGCCACGAACAGGGCCGCCAGGGTCATATAGATGCTGGTGCCGTCGGTGTTGAACACATACCCGGTGGGCACTACCAGACCGACCACAGGCCGCGAGCAGCCCGCCCGCTCCAGCTTCTCCATCAGGGAGGGCAACGCCGGGTCGGAGGAGGAGGTGCCGAGCGTCAGCAGGATTTCTGCCTTGATGTAGTTCAGCAACTTGAAAATGTTGAAGCCCGCGAAGGCTGAGATGATGCCCAAAACGCCGAAGACGAAAATGGCGCTGGTGAAATAGAATACGCCGACCAGCTTCAACAACGGGCCCAGCGCCCAGATGCCATACCGGCCAACCGTGAACGCCATCGCCCCGAACGCGCCGACGGGGGCGAGGCGCATCAGCAGGTTCACGACCGCAAACACCACGCCGGTTGCGCTATCGATCGCCTCCCGCATCGGGCGGGCCCGCTCCCCCAGCACGGACAGCGCATAGCCAAACAGGACCGAGACCAGCACGATCGGAAGGACGTCGCCTTGCGCGAAGGCGTCGATGAAGGTGTTGGGGATGATATTGATCAGGAAGTCCGCAATGCTCTGATGCTGGGCCGCGCTCGCATATTGGGCGATGGCCTTGCCGTCCAGCTTGGCCGGGTCGGCGTTGAACCCGGCGCCGGGCTGCAAGATGTTGCCGACCGCCATGCCAATGAAAAGGGCAAGGGTCGACACGATCTCGAAATACAGCAGCGCCTTGCCACCAACGCGGCCGACTTTTTTCATGCTCCCCATGGAGGAGATGCCAGAGACCACGGTGCAGAAGACCACCAGCCCGATCATCATCTTGATCAGCTTGATGAAACCGTCACCAAACGGCTTCATGGCAATCGCGAAGTCAGGGAAGAAATTGCCGATGATGATGGCGAGCACGATGCCCATGAGCACCTGTGCGTAGAGCGAGCGGTAAAACGGTATCTTTCGCGTCGGCAGCATTGCGGCGTGAGCCATGGTCGACATTCCCCAGCGCAGTATCACGATCGCGCGATCATTCGTGTCGCGGCGTTGCGCTATAGCGGGATCGGCGCCGGACTTAAACTGGTTTGTTGGAGAGTGAGGTCGCTTCGCTACATCCGTTCCAAGGCGTAGCGGACTTCGCAATACTGCGAGGAGACCGTCACATCCATATGCCGGCCGCTGATCTGGCCCTCGATCATCCCACGGCCATCGCTACCATGGATCGCGCCATCCGGCGCCACGATGGCGGCCAGGGCGTAGAAGGCGCGGGGGCCACGGTAGTTGAGCGACAAAGCGTTGCCGTCCACGACGACGATGCGGGACCCGCTGCGGGGACACCCGGCGATGGTGGCACGGGTCAGGCGGGCGATCCCGCGGTAGCGACCGTCTATCCGGTCCGGCGCGGCCACCGCCGGGCTCGCAACGGGCGCAGCGGGCTCGGCGCAGGCCGTCAGCGCCGCCAGCAGCAGCAGGGCGGCGCAGCGCGAGGACGGCGCGCTGTTCAGCCGACGATCTCGGACTCAGGGAAGAAGAAGGCAATTTCCTGCTTCGCGGCTTCGGGGCTATCCGACCCATGCACCGAATTCGCTTCGATATCTTCGGCAAAGAGCGCGCGGACGGTGCCGGGCTCGGCCTTTTTCGGGTCGGTAGCGCCCATCGTCTTGCGGTTCAGGGCGATCGCGTCCTCGCCCTCCAAAACCTGCACGACAACCGGGCCCGATGTCATGAAACCGACCAGCCCTGCGAAGAACGGACGCTCCTTGTGAACGCCGTAAAACTCCTCCGCCTGGGCTTTGGTCAGGCGGATGCGCTTCTGCGCGATAACCCGCAACCCAGCCGCCTCCAGCGTGGCCAGCACCTTGCCGGTGATGTTCCGCCGGGTCGCATCCGGCTTGATGATGGAGAACGTACGCTCAAGCGCCATGTCGACATGCCCTGGTTGGATATTCCCGGCCTTTAACGGACGGTTGAAAGGTCGGCAAGGCCGGAACCGCAGTGCCGCGGGACACGTTGGGCCTCGCAACGAGGGGGAGTGGGCCGCATGAGAGATCGAGCAGGCGACGGAATCCTGGGCGGGTTGATCCGCGGCGCGCTCGCCGGCGCCGCTGGTGTTTGGGCGCTGCACGAGGTGGACAAATATCTGGTGGCGCGTGAGAGCATGGCCACGAGGCAGGCAACAAAGGCGGTGCGGCCCGGTGGGCTGGATCCGGCCCATGTGCTGGCCGCGCGGGCCACCAAGGCGATGGGGGCGGAACTGGCGCATCCGGAAGACAACTCGGTGGGCCTGGCAGTGAAATATGCGATGGGGATCGTCCCCGCGGCCATCCTGGGCGCGCTCCGGGATCGTCTGGGATGGCTGACGGCGGGGCGCGGCTTCGCCTTTGGCGTGACGACCTGGGCCATCGAGGACGAGTGGGCGACGGCCCGCGTCGGGGCTGCGGCATCCCCCAACAAATACCCCTGGCAGGCGCATGGCCGCGGTTTTGTCGGGCATGTGGTGTATGGGCTGACGGTGGACGCCGTGCTGCGCGTGCTGAAGGGGCCGCCGCGGTAACACGCCGTCTCGGGCTGGTCGCTGGGCGGCTGGCGGACTAAATCACCGGCATGAGTTTGCTGGTGATTGAAGATGTCTTCTTGCGCATGGCCGGACGGCCCTTGCTGGAACACGCGACGCTGCGGGTGGATGCGGGCCGCCGAATCGGCCTGGTCGGGCGCAACGGTGCCGGCAAGTCTACCCTGCTGCGGGCGATCACCGGGGAGTTGACGCTGGATGGCGGAACCATCCACCTGGCGTCCGGCGCGCGCATGGCCCAGGTCCGCCAGGAAGCACCCTCCGGCCCGGCCACCCTGCTCGACACCGTGTTGGAAGGCGATTCGGAGCGACTGGCGCTGCTGGCCGAGGCTGAAACCGCCAACCCCTCCCGGCTGGCGGAAGTGCACGAGCGGTTGCGCACGATCGGCGCGGACTCGGCACCTTCGCGCGCGGCGGCCATCCTCGCCGGGCTCGGCTTCGATACGGCGGCCCAGGGCCGCGCCGTCGCCGAGTTCAGCGGTGGGTGGCGCATGCGAGTGGCGTTGGCGACGGCGCTGTTCGCGGCACCCGACCTCTTGCTGCTGGACGAGCCGACCAACCATTTGGACCTGGAAGCCACCATGTGGCTGGAGGGCTGGATCGCACGCTTTCCAGGGGCGTGCCTGATCGTCAGCCACGATCGCGAGTTGCTCGACCGCGCCGTCGAAGCGATCGCCCATTTGGACCAGCGCCGCCTGTCGCTCACACCCGGCGGTTACACCGAATTCGTCCGCATCCGCACCGAGCAAGCCATGCAGCAGGCCCGTGCCGCCGAGCGCATCGCCGCCCAGCGCGCCCATTTGCAGTCT
This sequence comes from Acetobacteraceae bacterium, assembly GCA_965199005.1. Lineage (GTDB taxonomy): Bacteria > Pseudomonadota > Alphaproteobacteria > Acetobacterales > Acetobacteraceae > LMUY01. The sequence continues at coordinate 1,199,631 of CBDAQK010000001.1, forward strand.
TTCGTGGACCGGTTCCGTGCCAAGGCCACCAAGGCCCGCCAGGCCCAATCCCGGCTGAAGGCGCTGGAGCGGCTGCCGGTGATCGAGAGCGTGGTGGAGGACCATGCGACCCGGTTCGCCTTCCCCGAGCCTGCGCAACTGTCCCCACCCATCCTGCAGCTCGACCGGGTCAATGCGGGGTATGACGGGCGGGTGGTGCTGCGGGGTGTGACCCTGCGGGTGGATATGGAAGACCGCATCGCCCTGCTCGGCGCCAATGGGAATGGCAAGAGCACGCTCGCCAAGCTGCTCGCCGGGCGAATGGAGCCGCTGTCGGGTGAGGTGCACCGGCACCCGAAGCTGCGTGTCGGCTATTTTGCCCAGCACCAGGCGGAGGAGTTGATTGCCGGCGAGACGCCGGTCGACCACATGGCGCGTGCGATGCCCCGCGCCCTGCCACCGGCCGTGCGGGCTCAACTCGCCCGGTTCGGCCTTGATGCGGACAGGGCCGAGACCCGAACCGCGCAACTGTCTGGCGGCGAGCGGGCCCGCCTGCTGCTGGCGCTGGCGACCCGGGATGCGCCGCAATTGCTGATCCTGGACGAACCGACCAACCACCTCGATATCGACGCGCGCGACGCGCTGGTGCGCGCCCTAGCCGAGTTCAGCGGGGCGGTGCTGCTGATCACCCACGATCCGCATCTCGTCACCTTGGTCGCGGACCGGTTGTGGCTGGTCGCGGATGGGACGGCCAAGCCCTACGAGGGGGATTTGGATGATTATCGCGGGCTGCTGGCCGAACAGGCTCGCCCCACCCGGACCGAGGCGCCAACGCGGCGCGACGACCGGCGGGACCGCGCCCAGGCCCGCGTCCAAACGGCGCCGCTGCGCAAGCAGGCCAAGGACGCGGAAGCGGCGCTCGCCCGGCTCTCCGTAGAGCGGGCGCGGCTGGAGGCAAGACTCGCCGACCCGGCGCTCTACGCGCCCGGGCGGGCGGCAGACGTCACCGCCGCGAATACCAGGCTCGCCGCCATTGCGCGGGAGACCGAGAGTGCCGAGCAGGCCTGGTTGGAAGCCGAAGAGGCGCTGGCGCAGGCCTAGCGCGGGCGACGGGAAGTGCCAGCGCGGTGATCCCCGTTGCCGCCGGGCCGCACCGGTATAGGATGGCCGACATGGCCGAAATCCCGCACATGAACAGCACCGAAATCCTCGACCGGCTGATCTCGTTCGACACGACGTCACGCAACTCCAACCTCCGATTGATCGGTTGGGTCAGGGATTACTTGGGCAAATTCGGAGTCCCATACCGGCTCAGCCACGACGCGACGGGGGAACGAGCCAATCTGCACGCGGTGATCGGGCCCACTGGACCCGGCGGCATAGCGCTATCCGGGCATGTCGATACGGTGCCTGTGGACGGCCAGGCCTGGAGCGCGGACCCGTTTCATCTCCGCGCCGAGGGCGGCAAGCTGATGGGCCGGGGAGCGGCTGACATGAAGGGCTTCGTCGCCTGCTGCCTCGCCGCGGTGCCGATGTTCCAGTCCGCCGGGTTGCGGCAGCCCATCCATTTGTTCATCTCCTATAACGAGGAAGTGGATTGCGCCGGGGCCCGGCGGCTGATCGTGGATCTGGCGGAAAGCGGGCAAGCGCCCTCGCTTTGCATCGTGGGCGAGCCGACCAGCATGCAGCCGGTGCTCGGCCACAAGGGTCGGATCGCGCTTGACGTGACGGTGCGGGGCCGGCCGGGCCACTCCTCCCAGCCGGGGCGTGGGGTGAACGCGCTGTATGCCGCCGCCGAAGCCGTGGCGTGGGTGGCTGCCGAGCAGCGCCGGATCGCGGCCGAAGGGCCGTTCATGCCGGGCTTCGACCCGCCTCACACCACCGTGCATGTCGGCTTGCTGTCGGGTGGCACCGTGCTGAACATCATCCCTGAAAATGCGCGGTTTCGGATGGAATCGCGCGTGGTCCCCGGTGACGACGCGCATGCCGTGGTGGCGCGGCTGCAATCCCACGTGGCAACCGCTATCGAGCCCGCCATGCACGCGGTAGACCCGGCAACGGGCTTCACCATCACCGTGACCGACTGGCTCCCTGGCCTGTCACTCGACCCGGACCACGCCCTGGCGGAAATGGTGCGGCGGCTTACCGGCTCCAACAGTGCCGGGTATGTGAGTTACGGCACGGAAGCCGGTTTGTATGAGGAGGCCGGCATCCCATCCATCGTGTGCGGCCCCGGCGACATAGCGCAGGCGCACACGCCGGACGAATGGATCGCGGCCAGCCAATTGGACGCTTGCGACGCCTTCCTGGCGCGCCTCGCGGCTCAGCAAGCCGCATGACCGAAGCGGCCGCGGGGATGCTGCCGCATTTCGCGGTCCAGGTGCGGGCGCCGGACATTTCGCCCTGGCTCGCGGGCAATACCGGCATCCCTGGCTTCACGACGATCGACTCCGGCCGCCCGGGTCCGCACGTCGCCGTGACGGCGCTGATGCACGGCAATGAATTGGCTGGCGCCATCGTGCTGGACCGGTTGCTGCGCCAAGGCGTCTCACCCGCGCTGGGCCGCCTGACCGTTGGGTTTGCCAATCTGGAGGCGTTTTCCAGGTTCAACCCCCTGCAGCCGACAGCCTCGCGCTTCGTGGACGAGGATCTGAACCGGCTATGGGACCCGGCGATCCTTGATGGACCCCGCCGGTCGAGCGAGTTGGACCGCGCCCGCGCGATGCGGCCGCTCATCGACGGGTTCGACCTCCTCCTGGACATCCATTCCATGCTGTGGCCGTCCGATCCGCTGATTCTGAGCGGCCCGACTGCCAAGGGCCGCGCCCTGGGCCAATCGATCGGGACGCCCGAGATGGTCATTACCGACCATGGCCACATCAGCGGCCCACGGTTGATCGACTACGTCCGCTTCACCGGCCCCGATCCCGCGGCGGCGGTCCTGGTCGAAGCGGGACAGCACTGGGAAACCGAGGCCGTCACCTGCGCCACGCATGCACTGGACGGGCTGCTGCACTGCACGGGGATACGGCCAAGCCCGGAAATCCGCTCGCGAGGCCGGGCCGCGGAGGTCACGGTCGCCGTCACGGCCGCGACGTCGGCCTTCGCGTTCGTTCGTGAATTTCGCGGCGGGCAGATCATCCCCGAGCGTAACACATTGATTGCATTGGATGGCAACACGGAAATCCGCACTCCGCACGACGATTGCATGCTCGTGATGCCCAGCCTGCGCCCCAGCCGCGGACATACAGCCGTCCGCCTCGCCCGGTTCGTTTGAAAAAGCTTCATGCCGCTGCACGCTGAGCCCATATATTGCTGCACTGCAGTAGAGGAGAGGCAGCATGCCCCTGAGCCAGCCTGTTGCCGGACGCGAGAACGCCCACACCCGCCGCATCGAACTCCAAGGCTATAGCCGCGCCGACGGCCTGTTCGACGTCGAGGCGCGGATGACCGATACGAAGAGCCACGCTTTCTCGACCGGCGACCGCTGGATCGAGCCGGGTGAGCCATTGCACGGCATGTCGATGCGCATGACGGTCGACGAAGAGATGACGATCGTCGGCTTCGAGGCGGCCATCGACTATAGTCCGTATGGGATTTGTCCCGAAATCGCACCAAACTTCGCCAATCTGGTTGGTCTGCGCATTGGCCGCGGCTTTCTTCGTGCGGCGGCAGAAAGGGTCGGGGGGACCCATGGCTGCACCCATCTGCGGGAGCTGCTGCAACCAATGGCGACCGTGGTCTACCAGACGCTCTACCCCGTGCTGTCGCGGCGCAACCGGCCTGCCCCGGCCGCCGCCATGCCGCAATTGCTGAATACCTGCCACACCTACCGAACCGACGGCCCCGTCGTGCAAGCGAAATGGCCGGACCAGTACACGGGCGCGGCCATAGACCCGGTGAACAGCCCGTCCTAGGGCGGGAGAAACCCGTTGCCGATATTGGGCTGGGTCGAACCACCGGAATTATCCGGCCCATTCAGCTCTTCGCCGAGATGCTGGGTCGCGACATCGGCCATCCGGATGTACGGCAAATTTGCGAGCACCTGGATGGTCTGGGCCCCGCCGGCGGGGAATGCCGGGTTGGTGAGCACCACCACCGCCGCCGCCGCATTGTTGGATGCGAGGTCGTTCCGCGCGGCAACCAGGCTATCGACCACAAGCTGGGATGGGGCATCGGGGGCGATCCCGACCGCGGCCCGTGTATCCGCACGCGCCTGCAACAGCTCCGCCTGCGTGGTGGACGAGACCGTGTTCCAACGCGGGTTCGTGTTCAGCGCGCCGGCAATGTAATCCATCGCCAAGACCGCCTCGGCTCCGTCGACCGGCTTGCCATAGGTGCGGGACGCATCGGCAAAGGTGAATTGGGCGTATTGGATGGCCGCTAAATCCTGGTCGGCCGGGCCGAACAGGCCGGGCGGCAGGGTCGCCGTGGTGGGCGGCGGCGGCTGCGCCCCGCATCCCGCAAGCAACAGCGCAACCACCGGGACGACGGTCAGGACGCGCATTCGAACTCCTTGCCGGCCGCACTCAACGGACGGGGGTGAGCCCAGAGCGGAAGCGCTTGCCATTTTCAACGTAACGCACGGCCGTGTCATCCCAATGCGCCCGCTCCTCCGCCGACATGACGCGCAAGAGGCGGGCTGGGGCGCCCGTCCATAACTCATTGGGTCCGATCACCTTGCCCGGTGTCAGCAGGCCGGCCGCGCCAAGCATGCCGCCCTCCCGGATCGTGGCGCCGTCCAACACGGTCGCCCCCATGCCGACGAAGGCCCGGTCCTCGAGCGTACAGGCGTGGATGATACAGGCGTGACCGATCGTGACATGCCGCCCGATGAGACAGGGATAATTCCCCGGATTGACGTGCACGATGGACCCATCCTGGATGTTCGTCCCGTCGCCGACATGGATGTGGTTGGTGTCACCGCGCAACACGCAATGCCACCAAACAGTCACCCCGGCACCGAGCACGACATTGCCGATGATTGCTGCGGTTGGCGCGACCCACGCATCGGGTGCGACCTGCGGCGCGACCCCGTCCAGTGCCCAAAGCGGGCCGTCACCCGGCAAGTTCGACCTCCCGTGCCGCGTCCAGACCGAGCATGAGGCGCAGATTCTGCACCGCAGCTCCGGATGCGCCTTTCCCTAGATTGTCCAACCGCGCCACCAGGACGGCGTGGCTATGGGCCGGATAGGCATAGACCCGCAACTCCATCCCGTCGGTGTCGTTGAGCGCCTCCGGTTCCAGCTTTCCCCCTGGTGCGGGCGGAAGGACCCGGATCGCCGGGGCGTGCCCGTAATAAGCGGTCAAAACGTCCGTGAGGTCCTGCCCGGACGGACGGCCCGGCAGCGTATCCAGGTGCAAGGGAATGGAGACCAGCATCCCCTGCCGGAAATGCCCGACCGAAGGCACGAAGATCGGGCGCCGGGTGAGCATGGCATAGCGCTGCAGTTCCGGGACGTGCTTGTGCTCCATCCCCAGGGCATACAGTTCGAACGCGGGGCCACCCGTCGCCTCATGCGCCTCGATCATGCTGCGGCCCCCGCCGGAATAGCCGCTGACCGCATTCACGCTGATCGGATGGTCGGCCGGCAAGAGGCCCGCCGCAACCAGCGGGCGCAGCAGCGTGATGGCACCGGTGGGGTAGCAGCCCGGGTTGGCGACGCGGGGGGCGCGGGCGATACGCTCGGCCTGGCCAGCCTCGAGTTCGGGCACGCCGTAAACCCAGTCGGGGTCGACGCGATGCGCCGTGCTGGCGTCCAGCAGCTTGGGCGCGTCGGCGCCGAGGGAGGCGGCAAGCGCCGCCGATTCCCGCGCGGCCTCGTCGTGCAGGCAGAGAATCGCGGTATCGACGCGCGCCATCATGTCTTGCCGGGCCGAGGGGTCCTTACGGTGCGCCGGGTCGATGGATCGGACGGCGACGCCGGGAACGTCGCGCAGACGCTCGCGGATGCCCAAGCCCGTGGTGCCAGCCTCGCCATCGATGAATACGGAATAGGTCATGCGCTCGCCTCCGGGCCGGATGGTGGGGGCGATTGGGCATGCCGCGCAAGAGAGGGCACGGAATGGCTGCCGTGAGAGAAGGGGGCAGCCGGAACGCGGGGCCTCTTTGCCTTCCCCAGTCCCCCGCGCCATAGTTCGCGGCCAACCCGCCAGGTGCCGAATGAGCGACGCCAACCAAGAGGTCTTGGATTACCTCCGCGCCAATTTGCACGGGTGGACGGAAAGTTAGACCGCCTCGCCACCGACAACCGCGAGATAAAGCAACGCCTGACGACCGATTAACCCGGTCCGGCGGCTGTCCGGCGGGCCACGCATCTACGGCGGCCGGATCATAGCAACCCGGCCACCTGACGAGATCTCGACGCCTACCGCTTGGAGAACTGGTACGACCGGCGGGCCTTGGCCTTGCCGTATTTCTTCCGTTCGACCACGCGGCTATCGCGCGTCAGGAAGCCAGCCAGCTTCAGGATGCCGCGGAGCTCCGGCTCGTAATACGTCAGCGCCCGGCTGATGCCGTGGCGCAGCGCACCCGCCTGACCCGACAGCCCGCCGCCATTCACCGTGCAGAACACGTCGAACTGGTTGTAGCGGTCGGCGATCAGGAAGGGCTGGGTGATCAGCATCCGCAGCACGGGGCGGGCGAAATACGTCGTCACCGTCTTGCCGTTGACGTTGATGTCGCCCTTGCCGGGCTTGATCCAGACGCGAGCAATGGCGTTCTTGCGGCGGCCCGTGGCGTAGGACCGGCCCAGCGCGTCCCGCTTCGGCTCGACGCGCACCGCAGCCGCCGCGGCAGGCGATGGGACGACGCCGGCGACAGCGAAGTCCTTGAGGTCGGCGAGCGTACCCGTCCGGGTCTCCATTGTGTCGGACATCAGACCCTCGTGTTCTTGCGGTTGAGTGCAGCCACGTCCAGCTTTTGAGGCTGCTGACCCTCATGTTTATGATCGGGGCCGGCATAGACATACAGATGCTTCATCTGCGCCCGCTGCAACGGGCCGCGGGTGATCATCCGCTCCACTGCCTTTTCGATAACCCGCTCCGGATGCCGCCCGGTCAGGATGGCGCGGACGGACCGGCCCTTGATGCCCCCTGGGAAGCCGGTGTGGTAATAGAATACCGATTGGTCGGCCTTCTTGCCGGTCACGCGGATCTTCTCGGCGTTGACCACCACGATGTTGTCACCGCAATCGACATGCGGCGTAAATTGCGGCTTGTGCTTGCCACGCAGCCGCAGGGCGATGATCGATGCAAGCCGCCCCAGTACCAGACCGTCCGCGTCAATCAGCGTCCAGTTTTTGGTGACGTCCGCGGGCTTCAGTGAAACCGTCGTCTTCATAAGCAAATTCCGTCAGCGTCAGGGAGCGGTGTATCGGCGTTGAGGCCGGCAGAGTCAAGGGCTAGCCTATGTGGTATCATGATACCACAGGGTTCTCGCGCCCGCCTTCCCCCCTATGATGCGCCGTCATGACGATACACATCATCGGCGCGTCCGGGCGATCCGGCACCGCTCTATGCCGCTCGCTTGCCGCTGACGAGGTCGGTTACGTGCCCGTCGTGCGCAATGCGGCCAAATTCCTGGCCACGGGCCTGCCCGGCCAGCCTGCGGTCGCCGATCTGCGGCGCCCGCGGGCCCTCCGCCAGGCGCTGAAGGGTGCCGATGTCGTGGTGTCCTGTGCCCATGCGCGCCACACCGCAGCCATCCTCGATGCCGCACCCGACACCGTCCGCCACTTCGTCCTGCTCGGGAGCACCCGAAAGTTCACCCGATGGCCCGATGCGCATGGTCTGGGGGTACTGGCGGGGGAGGCCGCGTTCCGCGAATCGTCCCGGGTTGGGGTGATGCTGCACCCGACGATGATCTACGGCGCGGAGGGGGAGGACAACGTCCAACGGCTTGTCCGTCTCCTCAGGCGGCTGCCATTCGTGCCGCTGCCCGGCGGCGGGAAGGCTCTGGTGCGGCCGATCTATCAGGGCGACGTCACACGCTCGATCCGCGCGGCCATCGACACGGTCTGGTACCGGCCGGAAACCATCATCTTGGCAGGGGCGGACCGCGCCCGCTACGCCGACTTCATCCGGATGGTGGCCCACGCCGCCGGGCTGCCACCGCCCCGGATCGTGCCGCTTTCCGCCTCGCTGCTCCGCCTGGCAGCGCCGCTCACCCGCCTCGTCCCAGGCGTGCCGACGATCCGCCGGGCCGAAATACAGCGGCTGCTGGAGGATAAAAGCTGGGGGATCGACCCGATGCGCCGCCAATTGGGTGTGGTGCCGATTGGCCTCGCCGAGGGGCTTTCACGCACCTTCGTCGGCGCGTCCTAGGCTGCCGCCAATTGCGGCGGCATCTCGTCGGTTGCGTCGCCGATATGGGTCAGAAGCTCCCGCAAGTGGGTTCGCTCCTCATCGCCCAAGGGTGGCTGGAGCTGCAGCGCATCGCCGCCGGCGTCGGTAACACGGACGCAAACACTGTCCAGGCCGGCGCCCAGCCGCAATAGACCCGGCGCCCCCAGGTTCGCTTCAAACCCTGGGGTGAAGCTCACGGCAACCTCGGACGTGAAAACCGCCTCGCCGACGCGCACGACCCCCTCGATCTCAAGCTGAGCGGGCGTGGTAACCGCCTCGAGACGGTGGAACTCGCCCGCCTTGATGGTTCCGACAAATTGCAGGAAGGCGGAGACCTCCCCGCGCAAATCGGTCCCGTGTTGCGACAGGCGGCCGGCTTCGGCGGCGATCGCGCGCAGATTGCCCGCCCCTTCCCGAGTCCGCCCTCCAATCGCGGCTAAAGCACGCTCCACAGTCGCGGCATTGACGGAGATTTCCCAAATGCTGCACCACATGCTGGTCGACGCATCCTCCTGCAAGGCAACGGCCCCCGCGATCGAGGCGCTCAGCTGGTGCACGTGCTGCGCAGACACGTCGATCGCCGTGATAGAGGCCCGGGCGGCCGCGGTCATTGCCACGATGCTGGCAATCCGTTGCTCGACGCTCTTCGCCTCTTGCGCGCTGCGCTGTGCCAATAGGCGGATTTCGTTGGCCACGACCGCAAACCCGGCACCCGCCGGGCCAGCCCGCGCCGCCTCGATCGTCGCGTTGATTGCAAGCATCTTCGTCTCACTTGCCACAGAGCCGATGAGAACCGTCACGGCAGCAATTTCGTCGGCAACATGGTCAAGGGTATGCATCTGGATGTTGGCGGCCCGGGTCTCCTCCAGGGCCGCCTTGGCACGCTGCTCGGTCTGCGCCGCCTGCTCGCGAATGCCAACGATGGCTTCGCTCAGGGCCTTGGACGCGGCGCTGGCCTCCGCAATCCGGGCGACCACCTGCTCGATCTCCTGGTTCATGTCCCGCTCGCTGCGCAACAGCGTATCGGCATCGATCAGCAGACCGTCGGCCTTGTGCATCATCCCGACAGACGAGTCGGAGACGATTTTGAACACCCCGCCAATGCTGCGGCCGAACCGCTGCACGAAGGCGTCGATCTCCTGTTGATGCTGATCCTGTGCTGCGTGTTCTGCGGCCTGCTGGTCCAGCAACTTGCGGTTCTCGGCCAGGCTCGCGGCGATGGCGGCCTGCATGATCCCGAGCGAGCGCAGCAAATTCGCCGTCTCGCTCCGCCCCCGCGGCCGGATGTGGTTGGCCAGGTTGCCGCCGGCGATCGCCTCCGCAATCCGGACCGCAGCGCGCACCTGCGGCAAGATCGACCGGGTCAGCATGACGGTGATCAGGAAGGCCGCCGCCACGGACAGGCCAATCGCCTCCCAGGTATGGTGATCCGTCGAAACCAGCACGTCGCCGACCACCCGGCGCAAATGGTAGCCGTCTCCGGCATAGATTTCGACGGCGGTGTCGAAATCGTCTTCGGCTGCCGCAAAGGCCTCCGTGCGCGCGGGGCCGTGCAGGCCAGGAACGTCCATGAGCAACTGATGCAGCCCGGCCGCAGCTTTCTTCCCGCCCGGTGACAACGCGCGGCCTTCCGCAACCACGATGTTCTCGAGCGCATCTTTCAGATGGTCTGCCGCCGCCTCCTCTGGCAGCGATGCGGCCACCGCGACGTCATTCTGCGCCGAGCGCAGATAGCTCATCGCGAGAAAGGCGTCGTCATACAGACGAACGCTCAGCGCACCGAGTTCTTGCTCTGCCAGCCGGCTATAGACGCCCAAGCCGACCGTCATCACGGTCAACGCCAGGCAGCCTAGGAGAATTTTGAACCGTATGCGCAAGTCGCTAATCCGGAAGGGGAGGGGCTCCGGCGAGGCGTGCCGTTACTTATTCGACTGTCACGGCAAGATGCATCCGCGGGTGTATTTCGCATTGAACATCGAACGTGCCCGTCACCGGGAACGTTATACTGATCGTGTCACCTGGCGCTTGCTCGGCACTTTCGAAGTGGAAGGCGGCGGTCTTGACGAAAACCTGGTGGTTGAAGGCGTCGTCATTGGTGAACCGCACCGCGTCCCCGTGCTTTATGTGCAGTTCGGCAGCGCTGAAGGCGCGATGGGACTGGATGATTGTGACGACATTGGCCGCCGCCGCCCGCAACAAAGGGGCGCCGGCCGCCAGGCCAACTCCAGCCAGGCCGAGGCATACCAAATCGGATCGGCGGCTCACCTCGACACCACGTTGCGCTCCATCGGCGCCAAGATCGCCATGAGCCGGTTCTGCGTATGATAGCCAACGCCAACCGCCTCCATGGCATCCTGCAAATCTTCGGCGAGCGCATTGAACTGGGCCTGGTTGACCTCGAGCCCGCGATGCGCGGCCGTCATGTCGCGCCCCGTATACGCGCACCCGCCCCCGGTCAGCTGGCAAAGCTGCGCCGCCAGCATCTTCTTGAAGCGGTCCATGTTGGTATCCTCGAAGGTCTTGGAGACTCGGGGATCGGCAAGAAAGCGCGCGGTCGCGTTGTCAACGAGGCGTTCTATGCCAGGTTGACCGCCCATATCGTCATAGAGTGCTGCCTCCGCCCGCGGCGCTGCCGCCAAGAGGATCGAAGCGAGGGCAACGAGTGCAGTCCAACGAGACATCGGGAAGGCCTTTCTGGCGTTAGAAGCCGGCTTGGAGGGACAGGTAGACACCGTTTTGACCCGTTTGCCGGGCAATCGAGCCGAGCCCGACGTAAGCAAGGGTGGCCGACAGGTTTTTGGTGAAGAAATAGGCAAGGAAGGCATCCACGGCCGGCCCTTCCTTGGCGAAGCGCAAATTGTTCGGCTTGGTCCGCACTTCGGCGCCGATGGCCAGTTTGCGCGTGATGAGATACGCGGCGGAGCCCTCGAATTCGAAGCTATAGCCAGCGTCGCGGTCACCGCCGAAGCCGAGCAGTCCGAATTGGTTCGCCTTGGTCAGGCGGACGGTGGCATCGACCAGCAGGCTCTGCGCGAGGAACAGCTTGGTCGCGGCCACATACATGTCCACGCCGCGGTTCGACTTCGCCCCGAGGGCATGCAACACGGCCTGGTTGCCCGTCGTCTTGAACTCCGTCCCGGCCGCGATCTGCGGCAACCAGCTATCTTGGTCGTAGACCGCATTGCCGAGCAGACGAACCTTCAGCCCGAGGATGTCCTCGTTGAAGGCGTAACCGTTGCCGATCCCAAGTTTGCCGCCGGTGGAACCCGTGTCGAACAACTCATGCGCGTAGGACAGTTCGACGCGGTCGAAGAGCCCAACCGCAGCGCCGCCGCTGCCAAGGGTGAATTGCGGTAGCCGGACATAGGTGCCGTGAATGTTGCCGCCCACCGAATCCTGCGTGCCATAGCCGGTGATCAGCGCCCACGGCACCAGCCCGCCGCCACCGGCACCCTCCAGCTGACTGACGCCTGCGGTCGCGAGAAGGCGGCCACTATCCATCGTTTGTGCGGCAACGGAGCTGGCCAGGCCGGGCAAACAAGCGGCGGCAAGAGCCAGGATTTTTAGAAAATGACGCATGACCGCAAGTATGCGGCTGTGGAGTAAAAGCGCGGTTAACCAAACGGTTGGGTTGCTAAGGTGCTCTGAAACGCCCGTTTACTTGGCGCACAAACCTCACCGCCCGCGCGACAGCCGCTTTTCGTACCACTCCACAAGCCGAGTCATCGGGAATAGTAACATAAAATAAATAACCGCCACGGCCGTATAGACTTCCAGCGGGCGGAACGTGTCGCCGGTAATCAGCGTGCCCTGATACAGCAAGTCCGGAACCGCGATCGTCGAAACCAGCGAGGTATTCTTGAGCTGGATAATCGACTGGTTGAGAAAAGGCGGCACCATGCGGCGGACCGCTTGCGGCAAGATGACCAGGCGCATCACATACCAGCGGTGCAGGCCGAGCGCACGGGCGGCGTCCCACTGCCCCCGCTCGATCGACGCGATCCCGCCGCGGAAGATTTCCGCATAGAACGCGGCAGTATAGAGCGATAGCACCAGCGTCGCGGCGACCACGGCGGGGATCTGGATGTTCACGATCACCGGCAGGGCATAATAGAACCAGATGATCTGCACGAGCAGCGGGGTGCACCGGAACACCTCGATGAGTGCCACCAGTGGAAGGTTCACGAGGCGCGAGCGGGACAGCCGGCCAAGCCCGATCAGCAGGCCGAGCAACAGCCCCAGCAACACGGTGCCGATGGTGTAGGCAATCGTCACCTCCACCCCTACGACGAAGAGGTGGGTGTAACGCAGAAGGAAGCCGAAGCTCCACTGGTATCCCATCAGGCCATGCGGGTCAGAACGCCAGGCCGGGGGGCAGGCTTTCCCGCTTCACGCCGCTCAGCGCCAGGCCATCCAGCAGGTATTCGCGGATTTGGCCGGTGCCGCGGTTGAAGTCGATCCAGGCGTTGATGACTTCGGCGAACCGGGTGTCGGGCTCCCGCCGCAGGCCGAAATTGCTCGGCAGTGCCACGACCGGCCCGCTCAACAAATAGTAGCTGCCCATCTGCGGGTTCTTGGCGAGTGCCGATAGCCCGATCATCGCCGCCATGATGGCAGCATCAGCCCGGCCGGATTGAAGAAACAAATTCACCTCGTCCGGCGTCTTGAGCGCCGTGATTTGCGCCTTGGGGCAGTACCGCCGAGCCGCGACCTCGTGCAGCGACCCAATGTCGCAGACGACGCGCATTTCGGGCTTGTTCAGGTCATCCCAGGTCGAAGGGGCGAAGCCGGCCTTCGCGATGCAGCCGAACGGATGGATGATGAAACTATGCGAAAACGCAATGGCCAAGGCGCGCTGCGGGGTAGGGTTCAGGGCAAATGCCAAATCGACCTTATTGGCCTGCAGGTCGAGCACGGAGGAGCCGTAGGTCCCCTCCACATATTCGACCTTGGCATCGAACACCTTGGCGATGTCGTCAGCCATCTCGATGCACGCACCTTTCCACGTGCCGGTGGCAAGATCCTTGGCGAAATAGGGCGCAGCCCCTGGAAGGGCGGAAATGCGCAGCGTCTTGGTGCGCTGCACGCGATCGATCGTTGCCTCGACGCCCTGGGCGCGCGCCTCCCCGATCAGGGCGAAGGCCGGGAGCAAGCCGGTAGCAGCGGCCAAGCCGCGGCGGGTTAGGCGATTCATTCGATGGTCCCCTCTATAATCCCAAATAAGCCCGGCGTACGTCGCTATCCGCCGCGATTTTGGCCGCTGGGCCGGACATCACGACGCGTCCAGTCTGGAGCACGTACGCGCGGTCCGCCAGCGCCAAGGCCTCGCCCAATCGTTGCTCCACCAAAAGCACCGTGACGCCCAAATCGTCGCGGATGCGCGCGACGGCCGCCAGGATGTCGTCGACCAGCTTGGGCGCGATGCCCTGGCTTGGCTCGTCCAGCATCAGCAGGCGGGGCTGCGTCATCAAAGCGCGGCCAATCGCCAGCATCTGCTGTTCGCCGCCGGACAAGGTTTCTGCCCGCTGGGACAGCCGCTCCTTCAGGCGGGGAAACAGCGTGAAGACCGTCTCGAGCGGTTTGAACCGGTCCGCCTCGCCGCGCCTCGCATAGGCGCCCAGACGTAGATTATCCTCCACGCTCAGCCGCGGAAACAGCCGCTTCCCCTCGGGCACCAGCCCCACGCCCATGCGGGTGATCCGATGCGGGGCCACGCGGGCCAGGGGGTTTCCGTCGAAATGGATTTCGCCACCCGTCGACACCTGGCCGGAGATGGCGCGCAGCAGGGTGCTCTTGCCGGCGCCGTTCGCGCCCACCACGGCGACGATCTCGCCCCGGGAGACCTCCAGCGAGACGCCCTGCAGTGCCTTCAGGCCCTTATAGGCGGCGGACACGTCCACCAGCCGCAGGATCGGGTCACCCGGCATATTTGTCGCCCAGATAGGCGCGGATGACCGCCGGGTCGCGCACCAAATCCTTGGGCAGGCCCTGGGTCAGCACCCGGCCAAGGTTGAGCACCACCGCCCGGTCGATCAGCGGCAGGAGGATTTCCATAACGTGCTCGACCATGATCACGGTCACGCCCTGGTCGCGCAATTCGCGGATCAGTTGGACGCCGGATTGCGCTTCGGTCGGGGTCAGCCCGGTCAGCATCTCGTCCAGCAGCAGGATGCGCGGCCGGGTCGCCAGCGCGCGGGCGATTTCCAGCCGGCGTTTCTCCGGAGGGCTCAGCGCATGGGCCGGCCGGTCGGCACGGGCGGTCATGCCGGTCACCGCCAACACCCGGTCCGCCTCCGCCATCGCCACGCGGGCGCGGTTGGTGCGGCTGAACGCGCCCACCATCACGTTTTCCCGCACCGTCATGCTGTCGAACGACCGCACCACCTGGAACGTGCGCGAGATGCCGGCGCGGGCACAGGCGAGCGGGCCGGCACCGGAAATACGCCGGCCCTCGAGCCGGATTTCGCCGCGGTCCGGCGACACTTCCCCGGCGATCGAGTTGAACAGGCTGGTCTTGCCCGCCCCGTTCGGCCCGATCAATCCCAGGATTTCCCCGGCCGCGACGTCGAAGCTGATCTCGACATTGGCCGCGACCCCGCCAAAGGACTTGCTGACGTTGTCGACCTCAAGAAGGGGTGGCATCCGCACCCCCCGCCTGTTTGCGGATACCGAGCAGGCTGACCAGCCCGGTGGGGCGGGCGAGCGCGATCACCACGATGAGGCCGCCATAGATCATCAGGTCGACCCCGCCCGCACCGCCCATATAGGACCGCGTCAGCTCGCTGGTCGGGATCAGCACCACCGCGCCAACCAGCGGGCCCCATAGGGTGCCGACGCCGCCGAGCACCGCGGGCAGGGCGATCAGGATCGAGAAGGACGAGGTGAGGACGCTATCGGGGTCGATATAGCCGACATATTGGGCATAGATCGCACCTCCCATCCCGGTGAAGAACCCGCTGATGCCGGCTGCCGCCATCTTGGACGGGAACACCCGCACCGCGAGCGACCGCGCCGCAGTGACGTCGTCGCGCACCGCCCGCCACGAATAGCCCCAACGCGAGCCCTCGATGACCCATGCGACGATCCACGTCAGCGCCGCAAAGGCGAGCACCACGTAATGGAACGGCAGCTTGGTGGTGCGGAACTGCAGCGCCATCCAGTTTTCGCCATGAAACGGCACGTAGACGCCGGTAGCGGCGCCGACCAAGTCCCAGTTGAGGAACAGCAGGTAGCCGATCTCCCCGACCACCACCGTCGCGATGGCGTAATAATGGCCCGACAGCCGAAAGCACGGCCACCCCACCAGCAGCGCGACCGCACCCCCCACCAACCCGGCGGCGAACATTCCAAGGGTGGGCGGGATGCCCGCGTTGACGAACATCAGCGTGGAGACGTAGGCGCCGATGCCGAAATATAGCCCGTGGCCCAACGATATCTGCCCGCAATAGCCGCCAAGGATGTTCCAAGCCTGTGACAACCCAGCGTACAGGATGGTCAGGATCATGAGGTTCTGCGTGTAGACGTCCCGGATCGGCAGCGGCAGCACGGCCAGGATCACCAGCACGATGCCGCCGGCGACCAGTTCGGTCCGGCGGCGGCGGACGATGCTGTTGACGTCAGTCATATCTTACCGAACAGCCCACGCGGCCGCACCATCAGCACCAGGAGGTAGATCGCGAACATGCCAACCTGCTTCAGCGATGGCTCCAGCACCTGCGCCGTCACCGCCTCCACCTCGCCAATCAGCACGCCGGCCACCAAGGCGCCGGTCATGCTGCCAAACCCGCCAAGGGCGACGGTGACATAGGCGATGAGGGCGAAATTGGCCCCGACCGTGGGGGAAACGTAATAAAACGTCGCCAACATCGTGCCGGCAATCCCGACCGCCGCAGCGCCCAGCCCCCAGCCAAGGGCAAAGATGCGGTCACGGTCGATCCCGATCAGCGCCACCGCATCCCGGTCCTCCCGCGTCGCCTCCAGCGCGCGTCCGAACTCAGTGCGGCTGATGCCTAGCAAAGCGGCGAATGCCACCAGGCAGACCAGGCTGGAGGCAAGCTGCGGCAGCGGCACATAAACCCCAGCCAGATGCACGGTCCGGTCGCCGAGCCAGGACTTGCCGACGCTGCGGAAATCCCCGCCCCAGGCAAACTGCGCGGCACCCCGGATAAAGATCCCGAGCCCGAAGGTGACGAAGATTTGCACCATCCCGCGGTTGAACTGCACGCCCAACGCCCGCCGGATCAGGCCGCGGTAGACCAACACGCCCAGCACGAACATCCCCACCGCCACCAGCGGCAACTGGATGAGCGGATCCAGCCCCGTGGCGGCGTTCAGCAACACCGTTGCGTACATAGCGAGCATCAGCAGCTCGCCATGCGCAAAGTTCACGATGTCCATCAAGCCGAAAATCAGGCTCAACCCGGCGGCGACCAGCGCGTAGATCAGACCCATCAGCAGGCCGCTGAGGGCGACCTGCAGGACGGTGTCGAGCGTCACTTACTTCCCGACATTCCAAACCGGCGCCTGAACCGCAACGTCGAACGGATAGATCGTATGGTAGACGCCGTTGGTGATCTGCTGGATGACCGGCGTCGCTGCCGTGTTTTGCCCGGTGCTATCGAATTTTACGCCCGCCCAAGGCATGATCGTCTGGTTGCCGGGAATATCCGTTTTGGTCAGGGCGACCCGGATATCCTCCGGCTTGGTCGATCCCGCCCGGTCGATCGCGTCGGCCAAGGTCTGCACGGCGACGATCTGACGCGACGTGTTGTCGTTCAGATCCTTACCCGTCTTGGCGTGGAACATGTCGTTGACGGGCGTGATCGCCGGGCGCGACTTCGTGGCATCCAATGCGAAGGAGGAGCGGCTCATCACGCCCTCCGCCAGCGGCCCGGCCGCCGTCAGGAAGGATTGCTCGGCAAACCCGGCCGATTGCGCCAGGATCGGCGGGTGGTAGCCGATCTCGTTATCCGACTTCATCAGCAGAATGGCATCCGACGTGTAGGAGGACGGCATGACCACATCCGCATTGGCCGATTTCAGCCGCTGCGCCTCCGCCGACAGCGACGGGGAGTTGGCGCGGTATTTGATGTCGGCCGCGACCGTGATCCCCGCAGCGGCAGCCAGTTTCTTCTGCACGTTCGAGCTGTCCGTGCCGAAAATGCTGTCTTCGTAGAAGAGCGCGATGGACTTCACCGGATGCCCTGTCTTCTCGCCGATCGCCTTGTAGAAGTCGAACATCGACTGCGTGAACATCTCGTCATGCGGCGAGGTGCGGAAGAACCACTTCAGCCCGCGCTGGCTCAGCGACGGGGACGAGTTGTCCATCGCCAGATAGGGGATCTCATACCGCTCGGCGACCTGGCTGATCGTGGCACCCGTCGCGCTGGTGTAGCTGCCGATCAAGGCAACGACATGCTCCTGCGTGATCAGCCGCTCCGCCTCGGCACGGGCCTTCTGCGGATCGTTCTGGTGGTCGGCGAAGATCACCTTGATGTGGTCGCCATGCAAATGCGGCAGGCCACCACCCTTCCCGAGCAGCATCGGGATCGGCGGGTGGTCGTTGTTGATGATGTCGCTCATCACGCCCACCGCCGCCTGCGCGTCCACCCCGATCTGCGACGCATTCCCGCTCAGCGGGTAGATGGCGCCGATCAGGATATCTGCCGCATGTGCGGAGGACAGCCCTGCTGCCATGATGACCAATGCAATCCAGAAACGCTTCATTCACCGATGTCCTAACGGTTCCCCGCGCCAGTGAAGCACGTCACGTGCCACGCTGCATTGGGACCTCCGTTGCCGGTAGGTCCACGGGGTGTTGACGTGGACAAAGGGCTCGCCGGCAAGGACGACCGGCCGCATCGCCAGGGTGGCGGCGAATGCCACGACGCTGCGGGAGCCCGGCTGTTGCATGCTGGGGCGAACGACGGGGATCGAACCCGCGACAACCGGTACCACAAACCGGCGCTCTACCAACTGAGCTACGTCCGCCACCAGGGCCGCGGAAATACCTCCGTCAACCCGTTGCGGTCAACCGTCAACCGGTCGCGGTCAACCGTGCAGCGTGCCGGCCGCTGAAATGCCGCTGCAGCCGGGCGACCGCTTCGTCCAAAACCGCGTCTGCCTTGCAGAAGGCGAACCGCGCGTAATGCCCGGGCGCCACCCCGCCAGCCGCGTCATAGAAGGCCGTGAGGGGGATGGCCGTGACCTTGGCCTGCTCGGTGAGGTGACGGCAGAACGCCACATCGTCGCCGTGGAAACCGAGCGGACTGTAATCGACCGAGACGAAATAGCTTCCCTGGCACGGCAGCACCGTCATCCCCAACCCCTTCAACCCGGCGGATAAACGATCCCGCTTGGCTTCCAGGGCGCTGGAAAGGCCGGTAAAGTAGGCATCGTCCTTCGCCAAGCCCACTGCGACGCCCCGTTGCAGGTTGGGCGGCGTCGTGAAGGTGAGGTTCTGGTGGGCCCGTGCCGCTAGCAAAGCGAGCGGGGCCGGGGCCGTGAGGTAGCCGACTTTCCACCCGGTGAGGCTGAACGTCTTGCCGGCACTCCCGATCCGGATGCAGCGGTCCCGCAGGCCAGGCAGGGTCATCAGCGGGATATGCCGCCACCCGTCGTAGGTGAGATGCTCATAGACCTCATCGCAAATAGCATAGGCGTCATGCTTCACCAGCAGATCGGCGATAAAGGCCAGCTCGGCGCCGGTGAACACCTTGGAGGTGGGATTCATCGGCGTGTTCAGCAGGATCGCCTTGGTCTTTGGCCCGAACGCCGCCGCTAGCTCGGTACGGGGCAAATCCCAACGGGGCGGCTGCAGGCGGACCAGGCGGGGAATGGCCCCCAGCATCCGGACGATCGGCAGGTACGTGTCGTACAAGGGCTCGATCAGCACCACCTCGTCGCCGGGGTTGATCAGGGCCATCAGGCTGGCGGTGATCGCCTCGGTTGCGCCGGAGGTGACGACCACCTCGGTCGCCGGGTCGACCTCCAAGCCATAGAAACGAGCATTTGCCGCGGCAACCGCCTGCCGCAACTCCGGCACACCCGTCAGGGGGGGATATTGGTTGCGGCCATCGCCCAGCGCGGCAGCGGCGGCGGCCAGGACGTCGGGCGGCCCGTCGCTATCGGGGAAGCCCTGCCCAAGGTTGACGGCGCCATGCTGCACCGCCAGGGCCGACATGACGGTGAAAATCGTGGTCCCGATCCCGGACAGCAGCTCGTTGGCAGGCTTCACTCACAGGCACTCCCATGCAGGCATCAAATCACTATGCAGCCGGGAGATGGGTCATTCAATCGCCGCCACGACCATTCCGAATCCAGCGCATATATGGCGAGCCACATTGCCCCCTGGCGCGGCTCATGCAACCTTCCGGTGCCGCCGCATCTCCAGTGAGAAACGGGGCTGCGATGGCCTCAGTTGTGGGGGAGACGGAGGTGAAGAAGATCGAGGCGATCATCAAGCCATTCAAGCTGGATGAGGTGAAGGATGCTCTGCACGAAGTCGGGCTCCAAGGCATCACCGTCGTGGAGGCCAAGGGTTTCGGACGTCAGAAGGGTCACACGGAACTGTATCGCGGCGCGGAGTACGTCGTGGACTTCCTGCCAAAAGTGAAGATCGAAGTCGTGTGTGAGGACGATGTCGTGGAGCGGGCGGTCGAAGCCATCGTGGCGGCCGCGCGCACCGGAAGGATTGGGGACGGCAAGATCTTCGTTAGCAATATCGAGGAAGTCGTGCGCATTCGCACCGGCGAGCGCGGGAATGAGGCAATCTAGGCGGCCATAACGGCTGGCCATCTTTTAAGGAGAGCAGACGGAATGGCAAAAAAGGTATCGGCGCCAGTCGCGCCGGTCGCAGCGAGCGAGGCGTCGAAGGTCCTGGCGATGATCCAGGAACACTCGGTTGAGTATGTCGATCTGCGTTTCACCGACCCGCGCGGCAAGTGGCAGCACACCGCGCAGCATATTTCCACCGTTGACGAGGGCAGCCTGACGGATGGCTTCATGTTCGACGGCTCGTCCATCGCCGGGTGGAAGGCGATCAACGAGAGCGACATGATCCTGATGCCGGACTGCGCGACCGCCGTTCTGGACCCTTTCGCCGCCAAGCCGTCCCTCATCCTGTTCTGCGACATCATCGAGCCGTCGACCGGGCAGTACTACTCGCGAGACCCCCGCGCCACGGCCAAGCTCGCCGAGGCCTACCTGAAGTCCACCGGGATCGGGGACACCATCATCACCGGCGCCGAGGCTGAGTTCTTCATCTTCGACAGCATCCGGTTCGGCACCGGCGGCAATTTCGGCTCCTACAATATCGAGAGCATCGAAGGGCCCGGGTCCAACATGAAGGAATACCCGGAAGGCAACATGGGCCACCGCCCGGTGGTCAAGGGGGGCTACTTCCCGGTCCCGCCCGTGGATAGCGAGAGCGATTTGCGGGCAGAGATGCTGTCGACCATGGGCGAGATGGGCCTCACCATCGAGAAGCATCACCACGAGGTGGCACAGTCCCAGCACGAGCTTGGAACCCGGTTTGCGTCGCTGACCAAGATGGCGGACGAGATGCAGATCTACAAATACTGCGTCCACAACGTCGCCCATAGCTACGGCAAGACCGCGACCTTCATGCCGAAGCCGATCTATGGCGACAACGGCACTGGCATGCACACGCACCAGTCGATCTGGAAAGACGGCAAGCCGCTGTTTGCCGGCAATGGCTACGCCGACTTGTCGGAAATGTGCCTCTACTATATCGGCGGCATCATCAAGCACGCCAAGGCGCTAAATGCGTTCACCAACCCGAGCACCAACAGCTACAAGCGGCTGATCCCCGGGTTCGAGGCGCCCGTGCTGCTGGCCTATTCGGCCCGTAACCGGTCGGCATCCTGCCGCATCCCCTACACGACCAACCCGAAGGCCAAGCGGGTCGAAGTCCGGTTCCCGGACCCGTCGGCCAATCCTTACCTCGCCTATTCGGCCCTGCTGATGGCCGGCCTGGACGGTATCCGCAACAAGATCCACCCGGGCGACCCGATGGACAAGGACCTCTACGACCTGCCGCCGGAGGAGCTGAAGGGCATCCCGACGGTTTGCGGGTCGCTGCGCGAGGCGCTGGGCGCGCTGGCGGCAGACCACGATTTCCTGCTGGCGGGCGACGTGTTCTCCACCGATCAGATCGAAAGCTATATCGAGCTGAAGTGGAACGAAGTCTACCGCTTCGAACACACGCCACATCCAGTGGAATTCGAGATGTATTACTCCTGCTAACAACGGCTGTTGATGGCGAAACCCTCTCCCCGACGCGGGAGAGGGTCATTTCGGACATAGGGCCTTGGCATTCTGGCTGCGGAGAAACGATGACGACTGATGCCGTGACGGCTACCGGGCGAAGGCATAGGATAGGGCCATGCCGACTTTGGAGCCCCACGAACAGCTCGAACTCGAATGGAAGCTCGCTCAGATGGAAGCAGACGTTGAACTGAAGAAAGCGCAGACGCTCAAGGTCAAGCAAGATTGGCGCCTCGATCCGCAGCGCGTCCTCATACAGGCGGTGATCGCAACCGCAGGCGTGTTCACGGCAATTGCTGGTGTGGTCTTTGGGACGCTTGGCTACTTCATCGGGCGGGGCCACTAGCGAAACAATCCAGGTCATTGGAAGCCCAGCGGAGGGCAAAATCTGCCGTGAGGTTCGCGCTAACGCTCTTGCTCTGCCTGGCTGCGACGCCCGTTCTAGCGGCCTGCCGGGTCGAAAAACGCGCCACGGTGCCGGTCTCCCGGGCTGGCAAGCTGCTGTTGGTGCCGGTGTCGATCAACGGGACGATGACCGACTTCGTGCTCGACACCGGGGCCGAACGCAGTGTCGTCGGCCTGGCGGCGGCGGATCGCTTGCATGTGGCGCGGGACGAATGGGTCAGCACGGACATCATCGGCACGGGTGGCCGTGACCGGCGACGGCTCGGCCGCCCGTCCTCCTTGTCGCTGGGCGGCATTGCGCTCCGCCGCCACACCTTGGCTGAGGATAATTCGGTGGTCGTTGGGCCGATCCTTGATCAGGCCGACGGGCGGCCAGTCGCCGGGCTCCTGGGCGAGGATTTCCTCTCGCCGTTCGACCTGGACCTCGATGTCAGTGCCGGCACGTTGACGCTATACACGGTGTCGGGATGCGCGGGGCGGTTCCTGCCATGGACGGGGCATTATAGCGCGATCGCCGCATGGCGGCCGGTACGGAACATATTGATGCTGCCGATGCGGATCGGCGGCACGACAGTCCAGGCCGAGTTGGATAGCGGTGCGTCCGCTACCACCGTCACCTTGATGGGAATGCTGGCCTTGGGCCTGGCGGGCGGCGGGAGCGACACGGTGCGGGGGTTTGGAACCGGCAGCGTCCCCGCGCGCACGCAACATTTTCCCACCGTGCAGATCGGCGACATGCCGGCCTCCCCAGCGGATTTGATAGTCGCTCCCGTCCATGCCTTGCGCAGCGCCGGTGTTCTGTTAGGCGCCGATTGGTTGGCGAAGTGGCATGTCTGGGTGTCCTGGGCGACCGACCAGGTCTTTGTAGGCGGTCCCAGCTAACGCCCTGCCATCCGGCTTTGCCGCCGGGTGGAATGGTGCAACTCTGGCGCATCCGGCAGCAGGAGCCACCTATGAGTTACGCGGAGGCGGAGCGCATCGACGTGTCGGCCATTCCAGTCATCGATTTGTCTGGGCTGGAGGATGGTGGCGCCGCCTTGCTGGCGATCGGAAAGGCCATGTTGGAGGCGGCCGAGGGCGTCGGCTTCTTCTACATCCGCAACCACGGGATTGCGCTGCAGCAGATCGAGGCGGTCTTGCGCGTCTCCGCCCAATTCTTTGCCGAGCCCGATGAGCGGAAGCGCTCGGTCGCCGTCAATACCGGGCACCGTGGTTTCATTCAGATGGGCCAGGCCAAGATGGCGGATGGCGCCCGGCCCGACCTGAAGGAAAGCTTCATCTGGGGCCTGGACCAGCCCGGGCCGGACGGCATTCCGCCCAATCGCTGGCCCGATTTCCTGCCGGAGATGCGCCCCGTGCTGACCGGGTTCTTCGAGGCCGGCAATCGGCTGGGCTGGTCGCTGTTCCGGGCCTTCGCCGCGGCGTTGGACCTGCCGGCCGACACCTTCATCCGGACCATCGACCGCCCGATCAGCCGGGGATCGATGATCTACTACCCACCCCAGCCGCCCGACATGGGCGCGGAGCAGTTTGGCGTGTCCACCCATACCGATTACGGCTGCCTGACCCTGCTGTACCAGGACAACACCGGCGGCCTGCAGGTTCAGGGCAGCAATGGCGCCTGGCTGATGGCGCATCCCATCCCCGGCACCTTCGTGGTGAACGTGGGTGACCTGCTGGCACGCTGGAGCAACGACCGGTTCCGCTCCACACCGCACCGGGTGGTCAACCGGTCGGGGCGGACGCGGCTGTCCACCGCGCTGTTCATCGATCCCAATCGCGACACCCTGATCGAGCCCGTGCTGCGGCCCGGCGATGTGGCACGGTACGAACCCGTGACCTGCGGCGACTACCTGCGCAGCCGGCTGGACGCGGCCTTCGCCTATCGCAAGCAGGGCTGACGCGTGAGCGCCGGGCGGATCGACACCCACTCCCATTATTATGGAGAGGTGCTGTTTGGCATCCTGGCGCAGCGCCATGCCGTCCCGAGAGTGGAACGGCAAGGGCCGGACCGATTCATGGTCACGCCCACCAGCCGCTTCCAGTTACGGGGGGGCTTCGTCGACTTGGCGGCGCGCCTTGCCTGGATGGATGGCCAGGGCATCGCGCGGCAACTCATCACCTTCCCGGGCGCGCTGGGGCCGGACGTGCTGCCCATCGAGGAGGCGTTGCCGCTGGTGCGGGACGTCAATGACGAACTGGCCGCCGTGTGCGCCGCCCAGCCGGACCGGTTCACTGCGTTGGCCGGGCTGCCGCTGGCCGATATCGGCCACTCGGTCGCCGAACTCGAACGCGCCTGCCGCACGCTGGGCCTGCGCGGCGCCATCCTGCCCAGCAATTACTTCCTGAGCCTGGCGACGATGGCCTATCTCCGGCCCGTGCTGAAGGCTGCTAGCCGGCTGGGCGCGCATCTGATGATCCATCCGGGACAACGGCATGACGAGGATTTGGCGCCCCGCCGCTACGACGATTTGGGCATCCACCGGGCCTCCACGGTCGATCTCCATAACGGTCTCAGCCATGCCGTGGTGACGTTGATTTACGCCGGGCTGGCCGAGCATTACCCCGATGCGACGGTGCAGGTGGTTAATTTGGGCGGTGCCTTTCCCATGCTGGTGGAGCGGATGGACCACATCACCGCCACGCGTGACCCGGGTGCGCCCCCGCCCTCCAGCCTGATTGGGCATTTGACCTTCGACACCGCCTCGCTGGGGCCACGCGCCATCGAACTGGCGGTGAGCATATTCGGGCTGGACCGGATCATGCTGGGCACCGACTATCCGATTTTCGATAGCCATACCGCGACCGAGGCGCTCGACGCCGCCCGGATCAGCGAGGCGGCGCGGGAGGCGATCGGATCCGGCAATGCCCTCCGCGTGCTGACGCTGGCGGCCTGACCATGCCTGTCCCGGCCGTCCGCCCCGCGCTCGCCCGCATCGGTGGCCCGATGGCGCCGATCCCCGAGCTGGCGCTGCCCGGCATGCACCGGCTGTGCTCCAACGAAAACCCGTTCGGGCCTGGCCCAGCCGTGACCGCTGCCGTGACGGCTGCGCTCGGCCGGGCCGGTGAGTATCCCGAGGGCGAAGGGGCGGATTTGCTGGACGCGCTGTCGCTACGGTATGGCGTGCCGGCTGGCCGGATCCGCCTGGGTCCAGGGTCGGACACGCTGGTGCTGAATACCGTGCTCGCCTTCGCCGGGCTGGGCGACGAGGTGGTGTTTTCCGCCCGCGGCTACGCCCGCTATGCCCGCAACGCGCTGATCGCCGGGGCCACGCCAGTCCCCGCCCTGGATGACGATTTCCAGGCGGACCCAGACGCGATCCTGGCCGCGGTGACATCGCGTACCCGGGTCGTGCTGCTCGCCAACCCGGACAACCCGTCCGGCGCCACGCTCCCGCTCTCCGCCATCGAGGCCTTGCATCGCCGCCTGCCCGGCGACGTGCTGCTGGTGCTGGATTGCGCCTATGGCGAGTATGTCCGCGACCTCTCCTATGGCGATGGCGGGCTGTCCCTGTCGGGGCAGACGGAGAACGTGCTGGTCAGCCACACCTTCTCCAAACTCTATGGATTGGCTGGACTCCGGCTCGGGTGGCTGACGGGCAGCCCGGCGCTGCTGGAGGCGGTGGCAAAGGTGGGCCCGACCTTCCCCGTCAGCGTTGCGGCCCTGGCAGCGGGTGTGGCGGCGCTAGCGGATACGGCGCACCAGGCGGCATCACGGGCGCATAACGACCACTGGCTGCCGTGGCTCACCGCCAAGTTATCCGCCAATACCGGGCTGCGGGTGCGACCCAGCCAGTCCAATTTCATTCTGGCCGACTTTGCTACCCCCGAGATGGCTCGCGATTGCACGGCCTATCTGGCCGAACATGGCGTCCTGGTCCGCCGCTTCGGCCCCGGCGCGCACGCCCACCAGATGCGGATATCGATCGGCAGCGGACCGGCGTTGACGCTGGCCGCCAAGCTGATCGGCCTATTCTTCCAGCAAAGAGGCTGACATCAGCGATGCATGACGACTTAGCCGTTCAAGGGCTCGCCATCCGGACCGGGATTTACGCCGGGCTGGAGGGCACCATCGACATGCACATCCATGGCAACCCCGATTTCTGCCAACGCCTGCTGGACGATGTCGACATCGTGGCGCTGGCCAAGGCCACGGGGATGCGGGCCGTGATGCTGAAGAGCCATGCCGGGCCAACTGCTGATAGGGCCTATATCGCGCAAAAGGCCGTGGGCGGCGGCATCAGCGTTTTCGGCCTGATCTGCCTCAACCCCTCCGTCGGCGGCTTCAACCCGGCCACCGTGGCGCTTGCCATCAAGGGGGGCGTGAAGGCGGTCTGGATGCCTTCGATGTGGGCGGAACACCATGCGTCCTATGTGCGCAAGATGGGCAACGGCATGGGCTATGCGACGATCGGGATGGAGTTCCCCGCGCACGGCCTGACGATCCTGGAGGATGGCAAGACCCTGAAGCGGGAGGTTGCCGAGATTCTCGACATGGTCGCCCATGCCGACCTGATGCTGGCGACCGGCCATTTGTCGCTGCCCGAGGCGCAGATTTTGGTGGAAGCGGCGAAGGACCGCGGGATCACCAAATTGGTGATCCATACGGTGAACTACCACGTCATGAAGTTCCCGCTCGCCGACCTGAAGGACATGGTAGTCCGCTGCGGGGCGGTGCTCGAATTCGGCTTCAGCTCCCTGCCGAACGGCGTTTGGGACCCGGTCGACCCGGCGCGCAATACCACAGTGGCCGAGGTGGCCGACATCATCCGCGCCGTTGGTCCGGACAATTGTGTCGTCACCAGCGATTGCGGCCAGTTCTCGACCCCGATGCCGATCGAAGCCATGCGGCTATGGATTGAGCATTTGCGGTCCACGCACTTCACCGCGGCCGAGATCGACATGATGACGAAGCACGTGCCAGCGCGGCTCCTGGGCCTGCCGCCGCGCTAGGCCAGCCGCCGCTCCAACCAACGGATGGCGGCGGAGATGGCCAGTACGAGCACCAGATACTCCAGGATCAGCACCGAATAGATTTCGAGCGGCCGGAACACGGTCACGACCAACTCGTTCGCCTTCCGCGTCAGGTCTGGGAAGCCGATCACCGAGGCCAGGGACGACAGCTTCACCACGGTGATGAACTGGTTGGCCAAGGGCGGCAGGATGCGGCGGATGGCCTGCGGCAGGATCACCAGGCGAAACCGTTGCGCCGTGGTCAGGCCGAGCGCCTTGCCCGCATCGTGCTGGCCCTGCTCCACGGAGACGATGCCGGCGCGGAATATCTCGGCCTGGAAGGCAGAGTCGCAAACGCCGATGGCGAGCACGGCGGCCGTAAAAATATCGAAATGCAGGCCCAAGGCGATGGGCAAGCCGTAGAACACCCAAAGGATGACCACCAGCGGCGGGGTGGCGCGCAGCAATTCCACCCAGGCGCGGTTGAACAGGCGCAGCGGCCGGATCGGCGCCAGGCCGCAGATCGCGACGGCCAGCCCCAGCACGACGGCCAACACGGTGGCGCCCAGCGACATGCGGATGGTCGCCCAGAAGCCATCGAGCAGGAACACCAGGTTGCGTTGCCCCCGCGGATCCACCGGGCTGACGGCATACCATCCCCATTGGTCGCCACAGCCGCCCAACAGCAGCACACTGACCAGCCCAAACCAACGCATCCCCTGCCTGCCGCCTTCGGACCCCGCCGAAACATCTCTCGCATCCCTGAAACGTCAGGCATAGTCCTTGCAGCACATCAATAGGTCTGAGCCGCCCGCCCGTTCGTGAGAGCTGGAAAGGCCATGGCCAAGGGAGTTCACCCATGATCCACCGCAGGCTGCTTGCCGCGTCCGCCCTTGCCCTGCCGGCACTTGGCTTCGTGCAGAAGGCGAACGCACAAATCGTGGTCAAATCCCGGCTGAAATCCATCCAGGACAACAACACGCTGCGGGTCGGCACGACTGGCGACTTCAACCCCATGAGCTTCCGTACACCCGGCACTGACGGGTACGTGGGGCATCAGATCGATTGCGCGAACCTGCTTGCCGCGGATATGGGCGTGAAGGCCGCCTTCGTCGCAACCGACTGGAAAACGCTCGTCAACGGCCTGGCGGCTGACCAGTACGATATCGTCATGACGGGCACCAGCATGTCGGCCGGGCGCGCCATGGTGGCGACCTTCGTGCAGCCCTGGGGCCGCAACGCGTTCGTGCCGCTGGCGCAGAAGAAGGATGCGGCGAAGTTCCATAGCTGGGCCGATCTGGACCAAGGCAGCGTCACCATCGGCACCAACCTTGGCACCACCATGGAGCAATTCGTCCAGCAATCGCTGCCGAAGGCGACGCTGCGCCGGGTGGAGAGCCCGGCCCGCGACTGGCAGGAATTGCTAGGTGGCCGGGTGGACGTGACGATGTCCTCACTGATCGAGGCGGCCTCGCTGACCAAGGAATATCCGCAGTTCACGACCCTCTTCGTCGACCAGCCGCGCAACCCCATTCCGATGGCGTTCCTGATCCCGCAGGGCGATCCGATCTGGCTGGCCTTCCTGAACAACTGGACGACCCTGCGCCTGGCAAGTGGCGAGTTCGACGCGTTCAACAAGAAATGGGGCATCGCCACCGCTTGACCGGCCGGGCCACGCATATGATTCGGGCCGAGCCCGGTTGGGTTCGGTCCACCGGTCCGGATTTGCTGATCCTGGTCGTGGTCCTGGGACTCCTGGGGGCCCTCACGATTCATGGCGCGCAGGCCATGCATTATCAGTGGCAATGGTATCGCGTGCCGGAATTTTTCTGGCGCGTCGTGGATGGTGAGGGGTTTCCCGGCCCCCTGCTGAACGGGCTCGGCATCACCCTGCAGATTGCCGCGTTGTCGACGGGGCTAACCCTGGTGATTGGCCTTGCGACTGCCCTGCTGCGGATGTCGCCATCCTGGGCCGGCCAAGCGCTGGCGACGCTGTATCTGGAGGTCGTCCGCAACACTCCCATCCTCGTGCAAATCTACCTCTTCTACTTCGTGCTGGCCCCAATCCTCGGGATTGGCCGCTTCGCCGTGGGCGTGCTGAGCCTGTCGTTTTTTGAAGCAACCTTGGCGGCAGAAGTGATGCGCGGCAGCATCCAGGCAGTCCCGCGCGGCCAGTGGGAGGCCGGGCGCGCCATGGGGCTGCGCACCCATCAACTGCTCCGGCTGGTGGTGCTCCCGCAGGCGGTGCCGCTGATGGTGCCGCCGCTGACGGGCGTGCTGATCAACCTGGTCAAGCACTCCGCCATCGTCAGCGTGATCGCCATCGCCGATTTGGCGACCGAGGCCCGCAACCTGATCAGCGACACGCTGATGAGTTTCGAAATCTGGTTGACCGTTGCCGCCGTCTATCTGGTGATCACGCTGAGCCTGTCCCTGGCGGCACAAATGCTGGAACGGACGTACCGCCCAACCCTTAGGAGATGACACGAATGCGAACCCGCCGGTGGCTGCATGCCGCCCTGCTATCCTGCCTCTTGCTGCCAGCGCTGCCCGCCCGCAGCCAAACCATGCCGGACAGCACGCTGGAGACGATCAAGAAACGCGGGTCGATCATGGTCGGCATGGCAACCTTCGTCCCCTGGGCGATGCGGGACTCGCAAGGCAATCTGATCGGCTTCGAAATCGACGTCGCCACCAAGCTTGCTGCCGATATGGGCGTGAAGCTGGAACTGGTGCCCACCTCCTGGGACGGCATCATCCCGGCCCTGCTGGCGGGCAAGTTCGACGTGATCATCGGGGGGATGACCATCACCCCCAAGCGCAACCTCACGGTCAATTTCAGCGCGCCCTATGACTACGCCGGAACCAGCCTGGCGGTGGCCGCATCGCTGAAGGACGGGTTCAAGACGGACTCGCTGAACTCCCCCCGCGTGACCATGACCTGCCGCCGCGCCTCCAGCGCATGCACCAATTTGGCGGAATACTTCCCCAAGGCCACGCTGCGCCAGTTCGACGACGACGCCGCCGTGGTGCAGGAGGTGCTGAACGGCAACGCGCAAGCCTTTGGCGCATCCGAACCGCTGCCGAGCCGCAGTGCGGCTGACAATGCGGGCAAGCTGTTCACGCCCCTGTCCCAGGAGCAGGAGTTGAACCGCCTGCCTGCCGGAATGGCCCTCCGCAAGGGGGATTTCGACACGCTGAACTTCCTGAACAACTGGATCGAGGTGAACACCAAGTTCTTCGCGGAGCGGCATCATTATTGGTTCGAGACGCAGGATTGGCGCTCGAAGATCGGCGATTGAGCGCAGCCGCATCCAGCCACCGGCCCCCGCCACGGCAACGGGTTCGGTTCGGCTGGGTGCGGCTGTTGGACGCCGCCGTGGTCCTGTTCGTGCTGGGCGGGCTGGCTGCCCTGGCCATCCGCGCCAACGAGGTTTTGGGCTATCGCTGGAATTGGTCGGTCATCGGCACGTTCCTCGTGCGCGTTGACCCGGCGACCGGCCATACCGAGCCCAATTTACTGCTGACCGGGTTGTTCACCACGCTGCGCCTGGCCGTGTGGTCGCTGGCGGCCGGGTTAGTGATCGGCACGGTGGCCGCCTCGATGCGGCTGGCCAAGCGCCCGGTGCTGCGATGGCTGGCGCGGATCTACGTGGAGCTGGTGCGCAACAGCCCGCCCATCGTGTTCATCTTCGTGTTCTACTTCTTCATCTCCTCCCAGATCATGCCGCTGCTGGGCCTCTCCGCCGCCCTGCGCGCCGCCCCGATCTGGATGCAGGATGGGGTGGGCCTTGTGTTGGCACCCCCCGAGCGGCTGGACGATTTCCTCTCCGGCCTTGCCTGCCTGGCCCTGTTCGCTGGCGCCTACATCACGGAAATTCTGCGCGCCGGGCTGCAATCCGTGCCTGCCAGCCAGATCGAGGCGGCGCGGGCGCTGGGGATGCGCGGCTGGGCGGTGTTCCGCACGGTGGTGTTGCCCCCGGCGCTGCGCAACGTGCTGCCGGCCCTGGGCGGCCAGTTCATCGTGTCGATCAAGGATAGCTCGCTCGTCTCGCTGATTTCGATCCAGGAGCTGACCTTCATGACGTCCGAAGTGTCCTCCACCACACGGCGGTTCTTCGAGGTGTGGCTGTTTACCGGGGCGGTGTATTTCGGCATCTGCTTCACCTGCTCCCTGGGGTTCCGTGCCTTGGAACGGCGCTGGAACGCCTGGGCCGCATGACGCGCATCGCTTGCTCGATCCCGCTGGATGAGCCGGGGCTGCGGATTGGGCATCTGGCCGTGCCACATTCGGACGACGCGCATGCCTATGGGGTGATCCCGGTGCCGGTCGCCGCCGCTGTGGGGACGCCGGGCAAGACCGTGCTACTGGCCGCCGGGGTGCATGGGGACGAGTATGAGGGCCAAATTGCCGTGCGCCGGGTGCTGCGCAGCCTGGATGTGTCCCGATTGACCGGCCGCCTGCTGGTGCTGCCAGCGCTGAACCTGCCAGCGGTGCGGGAGGCCCGCCGGGTGTCTCCCGTGGACGGCGCCAATATGAACCGCGCCTTTCCCGGCGACCCCGATGGCGGCCCAACCGCGCAAATCGCCCATTACGTGGAGGCGGTGTTCTTGCCCCAGGTGGATGTGGCGCTGGACCTGCATTCCGGCGGCAAGGCGTCGGAGTATGTGCCCTGTGGCTATGTCTACGCGGGTGGCAGTCAGGATGCGGCAAAACGGGCCCTGGCCCATGCCTTCGCCGCCCCGCACTCGGTGATGGTCGGCAGCACGGCGGAGACACGCTCGCTTTCGGCCGCCTGCGAACGAGGCGGCATCCCGATGATCTCAGCCGAGCTGGGCGGCGGCGGGATGTTGTCGCAACCCATCCTGGCGCTGGCGGAGGCCGGCGTGTGGGCGGTCCTGCGTCACGCCGGGTTGCTGCCGCCCGAACCCGGCGATGCCGCCCGCCGCACCCAGTTCGTCCGCGTGCCGGATCGCCAGCATTTCCTGATGTGCCCCCGCGACGGCCTCTTCGAGCCAGCGGTAGGCCTTCGCGACGCCGTGACCCCGGGCATGACAGCCGGATGGGTGCACGATACCGACAACCCGGCGGTGGCCCCGCTTGCCGTGCATTTCGCCTGCGCTGGCATCGTCGTCGCGCGGCGGCTGCCGGTTCTGACCCGGCGCGGCGACACTTTGTTCACCACGGGGGTGCCGGAATAGCGGGTCGCGCCTCAGTTTGGAGAAGCCTTCGGAGTGTAGGACGCATAACGCAGCGCCATGCGCCGCCGCGATGACAACCTGCCCCATTCGGCCGGAGAATAATGGAGAGAGTGACGATGGACGCGCGCCTGGCTTATGGCAAAGGAGTAAGCTCCCACATGCCATTCACTGCCGAGCAGGAGCTTCTGGAACACGAACTGAGAGTTGCGTAGATGCAGACGAACATCGAAAAGATGCGGGCCGACATAAAGCACGCCAACACAACCTTTATAGTCCAGTTCGTTGGGGTAGTGATCGCCGCCTTGGCTGCTGGCGCGGCGCTGGGGCACTACTTCATCAAGTAGGAGAGTCGCCGCCCGGATGGAAGCCGACGACGCGCTGAAAAAGCCAAGCGCCTGTCTCTGAACGAAACGGGAATGGCTGCTCTCGACCCAACCCAGACAGTCATCGTCCGATCAGCGATGCCCAGAAGCGGACATCAAAAGATCGAGTCTGCTGACAGCCACGCGCTAATCTCGGACGCTAGGGGTCGCCTGCAATTTCCTCAGAAGCGGACATTCGTTGTCCGATGGGTTGCCGCTCGATACAGCACGCGTGGAGGGCGCGTTGCGAGCGACCATAACGAGACCTACGATGCGCCATGATTACTGGCGTCCCTACTGCTGACGGTCTGCACGACACCGCGATCGGCTGGCTGAACTTGGCTTGCACGGCGGTCCTCGATTGTCTGACCGAGATAAGGCAGCACAAAGAGCATATTGAGGAAATCAACAGACAATGGGGTGACCCTACTTCAGTAGAGATCGCCAACATTGTGCGGGGGCAGCGATATAAGATCAACAACGGCTTGTCTCTGCTTCAGCAATCCCTGGAGCTGTTCCTGAAGGCCAGGATAGCGCGCGTTAGCCCGTTCCTGCTGATATCCGGTGAAGCGAGAAGCTGGCCGAGGTTGAAGGCTGATAACTCGATCGACTTCGCCGAGTTCAGGACTATCGACGCCACCGACTTATGCCGGGTCGTCAATATCGTTTCGGAGCACCCGCTCCCCAAGGGGTTCGCCGAGGTATATACCAGCCTTCGAACAAGGCGGAACCGTATCGTTCACTTGGATGACGGCAGCATAGTCAACGAGTCAGCGAAGGTTCTAGTGGACATCCTCGAAGCTCATGCCCTCCTTTTTCCTTCCGAAACATGGCAGGCGTTTCGGCAACGTCATCTCTGGGCAAGAGTAGAGGACGCGCTGGAACTCTACGGCCGGGACATTTCGCACGACATCTACTTGACCGAGATCGACACCATGATCGACAGCCTGGCTCCTGAAGTTCTCAGGAAGCATCTTCAGCTCGAGAAGAGAAAGCGCTTTCTAAGCTGTCCGAACTGCAAAAACTTGGTTTCAAAATACTTCACCAGCGAGTGCGAGTACGCCCAGAAGAAGAAGGACGGCTCGATATTCTGCACGGCGTGCGCAACGACCTATGCAGACGCTGCCACGCTTGCCGAGTTTGCCGACAAAGTATAGTCGACACACGGGACTGGCAGCTTTTGGACAGTTTACGCCAAAACGGGAATGTCAGCTATCTGAACATCCTGCCCTGGAAGCAGACAGGCCGCTGACCACCAGTGGCAGACATTGAAACTGCGACACCACCGAATACCGGCTTTCCTTGGCGGGGTGGCATGCCCCATGCTACCGCGGTCAGGCTCAGGCCGCGCGAGGTGTAACATGGAAGTGGGCGTTTTCATCCCGATCGGCAATAATGGCTGGCTGATTTCCAGCACGTCGCCGCAGTACAAACCCAGTTTCGACCTCAACAAGCAGGTGGTCCAAACCGCCGAACGGCATGGGCTGGATTTCGTCCTCTCGATGATCAAGCTGCGCGGGTTCGGCGGGCCGACGGAGTTTTGGGACCATAATCTCGACTCGCTCACCCTGATGGCCGGCCTGGCCGCCGTCACCTCCCGCATCCGTCTGTTCGCCACCGTCCCCACCCTGGCCGTCCCGCCCGCCATCGCGGCGCGCATGGCAGTCACCATCGACAGCATCTCCCAGGGGCGGTTCGGCCTCAACGTGATCACCGGCTGGCAGCGGCCGGAGTATTCGCAGATGGGTATTTGGCCCGGCGACCATTATTTCAGCCGGCGCTACGACTATGCCGCCGAATACGTCCGCATCATGCGCGAGCTTTGGGAAACCGGCGTGTCCGACTTCCGCGGCGAGTTCTTCCAGATGGACGATTGCCGGCTGAGCCCGCGCCCCTCCGTGCCGATGAAGCTGATTTGCGCCGGGCAGAGCGCGGCCGGCATGGCGTTCACGGCGCGGTGGGCCGATTACAATTTTTGCCTCGGCCTCGGCTTCAACACCCCGGCCGCCTGCGCCCCGACGATCGCCCGCATGCAGGAAGCCGCTGCTCTCGTGGGGCGCGTGATCCCCTGCTTTGCCCTGATCATGGTCATCGCCGACGAGACGGATGCGGCGGCGCATGCGAAATGGGAGCATTACCGCGCCGGCGTGGACGTCGAAGCAGTGACCTGGATGATGGCGCAAGCGGCGGCCGACACGCGGCCCAATGCCGACACCAACGTGCGCCAATTGACGGACGCCGAGCGGGCGGTGAACCTCAACATGGGCACGATCGTCGGGTCCTACGCCCGCGTGGCCGCCATGCTGGACGAGTTCGCGGCCATCCCCGGGCTGGGCGGCGTGATGCTGACCTTCGACGAATTCATCACTGGAACCGAGGTGTTCGGCACCCGCATCCAGCCGCTGATGCACTCGCGCCGCCACATCGTCCCCCTTTCGAAGGCCGCAGAATGAGCAAGCCCGCCGGTTACCTCGCCGCCACGGATCCATCGTCCCGCATCATTGCGGCGGAGCCCGAACCCTTGATTTTCCGCCCGGACCAGTCGGCACTGGTGGTGGTGGACATGCAAAATGCCTATGCCTCACCCGGCGGCTATCTGGACCTCGCCGGGTTCGACATTTCGGGCGCCGCCAGCGCCATCGAGAAGGTGGCCGAGGCGATCACGATCGCCCGGGCAGCCGGAATTCCCGTCGTGTTCTTTCAGAACGGATGGGATCCGGACTATCAGGAAGCGGGTGGGCCGGGTTCACCCAACTGGCACAAATCCAACGCGATGAAGACCATGCGCAGCCGGCCGGAGCTGAACGGAAAGCTCCTGGCGAAGGGGGGCTGGGATTATGCATTGGTCGACACGCTGCAACCCGAACCCGGGGATATCGTGATCGCTAAGCCACGCTACAGCGCCTTCTACAACACCGGCCTGGATAGCATGCTGCGCGCCCGGGGCATCCGCACGCTGATCTTCACCGGCATCGCCACCAATGTGTGCGTCGAGTCGACGTTGCGGGACGGGTTCTTCCTCGAATATTTCGGCGTGGTCCTGCATGACGCGACGCACGCCGCCGGGCCGCCCTTCGCGCAGGAGGCGGCGCTGTACAACATCAAGACGTTCTTTGGCTGGGTCTCCAGCGTCGAGGAGTTCCGCGGTGCCCTGCAGGCCAATGCCGCGCCGGATTTGCAGATGGAAGGACACTGACCCATGCCCATGACCGCGATCATCCCACCCGGCGCCGGCAAGCCGCTGGCGCCTTACTCACCCGGCGTGATGGCCGACAATGTCGTCTATGTCTCCGGCACGCTGCCGCTGGACAAGGACACCAACGTCGTCCACGCCGGCGACGCCGCGGCACAAACGAGGCACGTGCTGGAAGGGATCAAATCCGTGATCGAGGCTGCGGGCGGCACGATGGCGGACGTGACCAACAACTCCATCTTCATCACGGATTGGGCGAATTACGCGGCGGTGAATGCGGTGTACGCCGAGTATTTCCCGGGTGATAAGCCGGCGCGGTTTTGCATCCTGTGTGGCTTGGTCAAGCCGGACGCGCTGGTGGAGATCGCGACGGTCGCCCATCTGAAGCGGGGCTGAGCCAGCCCATGCAGTTCGACGTCCTGCCGCCGCCCTCACCCGGCGCGCCCACGGTGTTGCTGTCGTCCGGGTTGGGCGGCGCCGCGGCCTACTGGGCCCCGCAGCTTGCCGTGCTGCGGGAGCGGTTTCGCGTCATCACCTATGACCAGGCCGGCACTGGCAGAAATCCGCAAACCCTTCCGGACGATTATCAAATCGCAGACATGGCGGACGACGTCTTGGCCATCCTGGACGCGTCGCGCACTGAAAGGTGCCATTTCCTGGGGCATGCCCTGGGCGGCCTGATCGGCCTCGATCTCGCCACGAGGGCGCCGGAGCGCTTGCATTCATTGACCGTGGTGAATGGCTGGGCCCGTGCGGACGCCCATACGCTGCGGTGTTTCGAGGCACGGCTAACGCTGCTGCACCATGCCGGGCCTGCCGCCTATGTGCGCGCGCAACCGATCTTCCTCTACCCGGCCACCTGGCTCGCCGCGCACGAGGAACGGCTGGCGGCAGAAGATGCCCATGGCGTGGCGGGCTTCCAGGGGGAAGACACACTTCGCAAACGCGTCGGCGCCCTGCTGCGCTTCGACGCCACGGCGGCGCTGCCGGGCATCGGCGTCCCCGCCGCCGTGGTTGCGGCGCGGGACGATGTGCTGGTGCCGGCGACCCAATCGGAATTTGTGGCTGCCGCCATCCCGGGGGCCGTTCTGCATATGGCGGAATGGGGCGGCCACGCGGTCAATGTGACCGACCCGGATTGGTTCAATGGCGTGCTTATGGCGTTCCTAAGTCACTCCCGCGACTCCTGATAAGATGCCGCTTGCATCGTACCATGGTTCACCACTTCCATGAACTCCTACACCAATACCGTGGGATGGATAAGCGAAGCGTCATCCGTCATGGTAGGACCTACGACGCCTCCCAGCATCGCTGGCGAGGCGCACTACGTTTGCTTTGGGCCGAACACCACGTCACGCATCAATTTGTCGATCTGTCCATCGGACAAACGCTGCTGAACATAGGCCAAGCCTGCGTCGCGGCATGCGGCATTGAACGTCGGATCTTCGTGCAGGCGGTACATCACGCCAACGAGTGCCGCAGTTTTCTCGGCGATCGTTGGCTGCAATAAATCCGGCAGGTCCAGCCCCTCGGCGGCGACCGGGGTGCACGCGCAGGGAATGCCGGCCGCCAGGCTGTCGAGGATCTTGCCTTTGACACCCGCGCCATAGGCCAGCGGCGCCACGGTCAGCCGCACTTGCTCGAAAATGGCCGACAAATCCTCGACATGCCCGATCGGCCGGATGCCGGCGCCGACGATCTGCTTCAGCACGTCCGGCATGTTGCTGCCGATCAGCAGGCACTCGATGGAGGGGTCGCGTTGATGAAGGGCCGGCATGATCTCTTGCACCAGCCACAACGCCGCGTCGACATTCGGAGAATGCGCATAGTTGCCGATGAAGGCGATGCCGCGGCGTTGGTCGAACCGGGCCCGGACGGGCCGCGGCGTCACGGCCCACGGCACCACGTGCACGCTGGCGCCCGGCAGTTGCTGTTTGATGAGATCGGCTTCGAAACTGGAATGCGTGATGACCGAGTCGGCAAACCGCGCCGCAGACAGCTCGGCGATGCGCATGTTGTTGCTCGCCTCCACCAACTCAGGCCGCTGTTCGACCGATGCCTGGCGCGACAGGCGCAAATAGTGCAAATCCGCCACGCTGTAGATCGTCCGGGCGCGGCTTTGATAATGGCGGATGAGGGGCAGATAGCGAGTGTTGCCGATCCGATGAATGTATACCAATCCGAAGCTATTTGCCTCGCGTTGCAGAACCTCCTCCAACGTCACTGCCCATGGCTTGGTGCGGCAGGAAATCCCTAACGCCTCCAAGGGCTCGGCTTCCGAATTGGCCGCCATGTCGACCGGAGCGAAGACGACTGAAAACCCCAGCCGCTGCAGGGAGGTCATGTGCGAGATGATTGCGCCAGACCCGGCGTCGCGCGTACGCGTCGGGTATCGGTCGTCGATGACCAAGGCCCGCGGGGCGTTGCCTGCCTCCGGCGGCAAATTGCGCCCGGACCACCGGACGCGAAACTGACGTTGCGCCATGTAATGCGGACGGTTCGCCCGCTTATCCGCGCAGACCTGCAACAGGTGATCCACCTGCTGCGCGAGGAAACCGGCCCGCGTCATCAACTCGGCTTCATCGGCACCCTCCGCCAGCAGCCGCGAGACGTCATCCATGAACCGGGCGTCGAATTTCAGGACGGGGGGAACATCGACTGGACTCCCCGGCAGATCGGCCCCGTCGGACTCCCGCGTGATACGCAACACGTGCGGGGTTAGCGGTGAAATCCCGGTCAGCGCAACCGAAAACCCATGGCGGCCGCTGCCGACGCCGTTGCGCTCCAAATCTTCCCGGTAAGTATTCGCGAGTACTCGGGTTGTGGGCTGGTTGTCGACCTGGATGACCAGGCTCACGGGAGTGTCGGGTAGCTCCTCGTCCTGAGCCCAGCCATGGACGTTGGCACGATCCATCCCGTCGATGTAGCCACGCAAACCCATGCTTCATTCTCTTTGTTTCAAGGCGGAAAAAACCGCATCGCTGCAAGCGCCGGCGATGCCCCGTGATGTCAGGTCTGTATGACACGGGCCTTCCGCGAGGTCTTGCGCACGTTTGCCGCGGCGGTGGGGGCAGGCTTCGCTTGGGTGTCGTTCAGCGGCAAAATTCCGGGAATTGCACTGATCGCCTCCAGCCGCTCGGCGTAGCGGCGGCTTATCGCTTCCACGCTGAACCGGGTTTGCACGAAGGCCTTGGCCGCCACTGCACGCTGCTTGGCCTGGTGACGCTGCCGCTCAACCATCTGCATTTGATGCACGGCCGATTGCGTGCGCGGTTCAGCCCACAGGCTATCCCGTTCGACAAAGATATATTCATGGGATTGCGGCACGATCAAATCATAGTCGACCAGGTAGCACGTCGCATCACTGCAGAAATCCATGTTCCCCGAATACGCTGTTGCGATCACGGGGACGCCCAACTGCATCGCCTCGATGAGGCCGAACCCCCAGCCCTCTGACCGATGCAGCGAGACATAGCAATCGCAGAGTTGCTTGAACGCCAGCAACTCCCGGTAATTGAACGTCTCGTTGATGACGATGATCCGCGGGTCTGCGTTCGCATGCTGCGTGATTTGCGCCCAAATCTTTTTGTGGTGCGCGCCATCCACCTTGAAACGGTTTTGGGTCTTCAAGACCAAAACGACATCTTGCCGGTCGGCTGGGAAGGCCTGCCGGAACGCCTTGATCACGCCGAGCGGGTTTTTGCGTTCAATGAACGAAAACGAGTCGAAGGTCGTCACAAAGATGAAGGCGTGGTCTGGCAGGCCAAAATAGCTTCTTGGGTGGAGCAACCCTGCTGGTGTCGCTTCGACCGCCATGCCGACGTTGAACACCGGGATTTCGGTATACCGGCTGTAGATCTCCCGGTCGTATTCTGAAGCGACCCATATCTCGTCGAGCATCGTCAGCGCCAGATGATGGGAGGGCGGCACCCGGTTCAGCTCCCAGAAGAAGAAGCCAATATTGTAGGAATGGCGATAGACCGACTGCGGGAGGTAGGCAAAGGCCAGCGGAATCGACTCGGCGTTCAAATGAATGAGGTTGATGGCGCGCGGATGGCCGGGAAACCGCCGCCTGTTCTCTGTGGCAAAGCCAACAGGAGCCGGGTTGTCCATGTCGAAATTCCGGACGGACACATCATTCGTCAGATATTCCAAAACGCTGAGCGACATCCGCGCCGCCTGTCCCAGGCCGGACGTCACGCTGACCGCGCCGATCAGTGCCACGCCCTTCAGAGGCTGCTCATCATGCTGTGGCTGTGCGGCGTAGCATTGGCCGAAATGCCCGGTGCCCGGTTTGGCGGTGCGCCGGCCAGCGCGCAGCGAGTAACCGCCGGCTTCGATGGTGTCCACCAGGCACTGGCGAATTTGGCGGGCGATGCTCAAACCGTCAGACGCGGCCGGTGCACCGGCCTCGTTCGACTGAGCTGCGACCGGCAGCAAAGCAATGATCGAATCCAGAACGATGTAATCATCCGCGCCGGGTAATGGTGAAAATAGTCTGGCAATGGCGTCCCTGGGCAGGAAACGGACAAGATGGGGAGCAGACCCGCATTTGAAGACGATATACGTCAACAACGCGAGCCGGTCGGCTTTGCGGTCCATGTTCAGGAAATGCAGCGCCGGGTGCGTCGCATAATAGCGGGAGCAGAAGAAATTGAGATGGAATGGCAGCCAGCGCTGGCTGACATCCAACTCGTTCAAGAGTTCGACGTAGTAATCGGGAACCAGCACGCTCTCGAACTGCATACCCGGCGCGCAGTCGATGCACCACCAGTAGACGGCCTCCATGGCCTGCCGGCGGTCATTGAGGTTGACCTGCTGACCCAACTCACGGCGGATGAACGAATGCGATATCATGCTGATGTCGCAAGCAAAATCCAAGACCGGCAGTGGTGTGTTGAAAAACGCGGCCTGCCGCGCCGAGAGGGGCAGTTGATGCTGCCGCTGGCGTAGGTAGACCGATAGATACCAGTTGATGATCTTGAGATGTTCCGCGACGCCGCCATCGAGGTCGAATTGCTCGTTCACGCGGTGCCGGTAGCACTCGTAGGCGAGATAGGCGGTGATCAAGCCGTCCCCATTGGGGGAGGGGTAGTCGCTGAGCAACTTGTCGGGATCGGCCCGGCTGGCGAACAGTCCCCCCTGCGCTGGGTCGACCTTGCTAAGCATCTTTGGCGGTCAAGAACGGCGCCGCGAGATCATCCAGCATCTTCAGATAATCGTCCGACCAGGACTTCCCCGTCAACGAGGCGGCCAAGGCCGTGGATATCAACGCCACCGGCATTGGGTCGCTCCCCCCGACCGGGGTCACCGAGATGGTGTTGCCGCCCAAATCCCAATGGTTGACATCGACTGAGAACCCGTGGCGGCCATTGCCAAACCCGGCATCGAGCAAGTCTTGACGGAACGCATTTGCCGAAACGACCAGCCGCTCACCGCCGGATGAGACGAGTTCGACGGATATGGCGACATTGGGCCGCAGCCTGTCCAAGCCCCAGCCGTTGATCACGCCTTCGTCGAAATCATCGATGTGGATGGCCCAATTCGAGACCTCATCACTTGCGCTCATCTCGCCCTCCATTTCCCGAGAGGGTTGGGTGCGATAAACCCCTTCGCACACGATGAAATTCACGTTCTAGAGGGTTTGACCGACTCTGCAAGGGACGCCGGAGTGGCTGGCGTCAGGATCGGTTTCGGGCGGCAAATGGCCAATGGATCACCTCACCGGCAAACAGCGCCCACCACACTAGTAAGGGTTGAAGCGCCAGCCGTGGCGCATGATACCACCAGCCAAGCTGCACTTCTCCGGCGGGCAGACCGGATATCGCGTGTTTGATGTTGGCTGGAAACACGCAAATCGCATACAGCGCCAGCCCAATTCCGGCTGCGCGGCGAAACGGCCGGGTCATCAGCCCCATGGCGCCGGCCAGTTCGCACAGTCCCGTGCCGAATATGACCCAAGCGGGGAAGGGCACCCAAGCCGGCGTGATCAGCAAGAAGGGTCTGGGCGTTGCCAGATGAAACACCCCTGCCACGCCGTAGACTGCCACCAGGATTAAGCGTGAGAGTCCCCGGCCGGTGATGGCATGCGGCCTCAAACGCGGTCTTCCGCTCGCCGGGTCACCACCGGCACGGCCGTTGGAGGTGGAAAGGCCAGATGGCGCCTCCTTTGGGGCGAGGCAAACCAGTGGTCACTTTCACCTCTCAACGGATGCAAGAGATCGTCAGAAAAGGGTGACACCGACGATCGCGAGACCGAAGCACCCGATGACAACCAGGCGGAGCATCAGCCGACGCTCGGTGGTCTTGAAGCTGCGAAGTTCCTCCTGGGTGAGGTCCGGGTAGGCGTCCGCGAAATACATTCATGCCTCCGTTCAAAGCCGCCAACCAGCCGACATGGCCGGTTTGTCTAAAAATATGTAAATCATCGCAGAAGGTCGCGCAAGTGCCTTTAATTGTCTGTTAACGGCTTTCGCTCTGAAATTGAGCAGGCCTTAAATGCAAACGGCGTCCGGTCACCCGGACGCCGTTCTGCCAAGGCCGGTCTCGGCCCTGCGGCTATTTCGTTGACGTCGATGGGATCGCCGGGCCAGTGGGAGCTGCCGAAGCCGGGGTTGCCGTGGAAGGACGGCGGCGGCGGAAGATCGAACGGCGGACCGGACGCGTCGGAGTGGGCCGCACGCGGGCCACGCGCGGCGTGGGTGTCGCGGGTCCAACGCGGGTCGTCGACAGGACGCCGGTCGAGGGCGGCGGCGCTGCATTTTGGGCGCCGACTGCCGCACCAGGCGGCAGGCCGCTCACCGGTGCGGCGTTCTGCTGGGCGAAAGTGGGGGTCGCCAAAGCCACGCCTACGAGGGCCGTGGTCATGATCGCAATTTTGCGCATTTGAGGGAAGACTCCTGAGCAGATTGGCGGGGGGTTCGCCAATCCCTTCAGTACGCTGCGAGCCCAACGGCTGGCAAGAGACTGCGCTAAATTTCCAACAGTGTTGCCCGCTGGCAACAATTGATCCTTTGCTCTGGGAAGCCGTTTATTTGCTGAAAGAATCGGAGGATTTACGACCATGAAGACCGCCCTCGGCGCCGCGCTCGCAATCTTGACTATTCTGCCGGTGCACGCGGCTAGTCTCGCGGCCGTCCAGGCAGCCGGCGTGCTCCGCGTCGGCACCACCGGCGACTACAAACCCTTTGCCTTCCGCGACGCCGATGGCTCCTACCGGGGCGCCGATGTCACGATGGCCCGTCAACTCGCTACCCAACTTGGCGTGCGGGTCGAGTTCGTGCCAACCGTTTGGGCAAAGCTCAATGACGACTTCGCTGCCGGCAAGTTCGATATCGCCATTGGTGGCGTGACGATCCTGCCCGCCCGCGAAAAAATCGCCGCTTTCTCGACCGCGACCCTCACCGATGGCAAGCGTCCGATCGTGCGCTGCGGCGACAAGGACAAGTTCACCTCGCTCGCGTCGATCGACCAGCCCGGCGTCCGCGTCGTGGTCAACCCGGGCGCCTCCAACGAGGATTTTGCCCGCGAACACTTCCCCCATGCCAAGCTGACCGTGCACCCAGACAATGTCAGCGTGTTCGACGAGATCGTGGCGGGCCGGGAGGACGTCATGGTGACCGACGGGATCGAGGTTGACCATCAGGCGCTGTTGCATCCGGAGCTATGCGCCGCTGCGGTCCCTGCCCCATTTACCAGCTTGCAGAAGGCCTACATGTTGCCGAAGGATCCCGCCTTCGTCACCGCGGTCGACCAGTGGTGGGCGGGGCAGGTGGCTTCAGGCGCATGGACCAAGGCGCTCGACGTCGCCCAGCACGAACAATAGGCCGGGTTGCCAAACGCCAAGTCTGTCCCCTGTTAGGGTAAATGACCCTCTTCCCCTGGCGACGCCCCCGTATTCCCATCATCGAGCTGCACGGGCTCATCGCGGGGCGGGAAGGCGCCTTGAACATCCGGTCCACCGGTCCGGTCGTGGAGCGCGCCTTCGGCAGTGCGAAAAAGGACGGGCTGGTGATCCTGGATATCGACAGCCCCGGCGGCTCACCGGTGCAGTCGGAGCTGATCGCCGGGCTCGTAAGGCGCCGGGCGGAGCAGAAGAATATCCGGGTCCATGCCGTGATCGGGGAGGCCGGCGCCTCTGGCGGATACTGGCTGGCCTGTGCAGCGGACGAGATCCATGCCAGCGCCATGAGCATCGTCGGCTCGATCGGCGTCGTCGGGGGCGGGTTTGGCTTCAACCATTTGCTCGGCCATTATGGGGTGGAGCGCCGGCTGTATACGGCAGGCGAGAACAAAGC
Organism: Acetobacteraceae bacterium; assembly: GCA_965199005.1. Lineage (GTDB taxonomy): Bacteria > Pseudomonadota > Alphaproteobacteria > Acetobacterales > Acetobacteraceae > LMUY01. The sequence goes on from CBDAQK010000001.1 coordinate 1,243,655, forward strand.
CCGGCTGGATCCCTTCCTGCCCGAACGCCCCGAGGACGTCGCGTTCGTCCAGGCGCTGATGTCGGATATCCACGAGCGCTTCAAAGCATGGGTGCGGGAGCGGCGGGGCGCCCGGCTCTCCGACGACCCGATGGTCTTCGACGGCAGCTTCTTCCTCGGCGCGCGGGGTCGGGAACTCGGCCTGGTGGACGGCTTGACCTCTGTCGACGAGTTGGTCCGCAGCCTCGGGGGCGAGAAGGCGCGGGGCCGGCGTTACCGTGCAAAGCGGCGGTTCAGCCTGGCGCGTCTGCCGAGGATGGCGTTGGAGGCAGCTCTCACCATCGCCGAGGAGCGGCGGCTGACCTTTCGGTGAGATCATCCCGGCAAGCGGCGCAGCGGCGGGACGGCTGGCATCACGTGGCCGTGCGGCAGCGTCGTGGGATTGATTCGGAATTTGGCTGACATGGCCGCGGCCTTCGTCGCCTCCTCCGGCTCGGTGCTGCGCCATGAATAGAAGCATGTTGGGCACAGGTACATCTCCCATACGCCTGCCACCGGCGATCGGGCGACGACTGCGGAGTTGGGCGTATCGCAGCGCGGACAGCACAGCGCTTCGGCGTCAGCCACGCAGCATCTCCATCAGCTTCTCGCGCCAGACATCCGTCGTGGCCGGGCGGTCCAGCGGCGTGGCGTAATTCCCCCTGATGTCGGGGGGTATGGGCGTCGTGGCGTCCATGATCATCTTGTGGGTAATGCCGGGGGGCGAGGCACCGGGATCGAGCGGCACGACCGAGGCGTCGGGAATGATGATCAGGTCGTGCGCCGGGTGGAACTTGGTGGACAGCGCCCACATCACCTGCTTGAGGTCGAACGGATCGATCGTTTCGTCGACCACGATCACCAGCTTCGCGTAGCCCAGCCCGTGCGGCGTCGTCAGCACGCGTAAACCGATATTCTTCGCGAACCCGCCCCGCCGGCACCGCGTGGAGACGATCACAACCAGCCCGTGCGTGTAGGAGGCGTTGACCGCCTCCACGTCTGGGAACTGCTCCTTGAGCTGGACGAAAATCGGCGCGGATGTGTTGATGGCGATCAGGTAGTCGAGTTCGGTCCAGGGCATCCCAAGATAGAGGCTTTCCAGGATGGGGTTGCGCCGGTGGGACACCTTGGTGATCTCCACCACCGGCATGAGCCGGCCGCCTGAGTAGTGGCCGGTGAACTCACCGAACGGACCCTCCGTCTCGCGCTCCCGGCCGACAATGTGGCCTTCCAGCACGATTTCCGACCCCCATGGGATGTCGAGACCGGAGTACGCCGAGTACACGACCGGGTACGGCGTACCCCGCAATGCCCCGGCCATCGCGTATTCGGACTGGTCATACAGGATCGGCATCGCTGCCACGCAGGTGATGATCGGGTCGTTGCCGATGGCAATGGCGATCTTGAGGTTTTCGCCCCGCTCCTCCGCCTGTTGCAAATGGATCGCGATGTCGTGGGAGGGTGCGGGTTGGATGCCCAGCCGCCGGGCACCTTTGACCTGGAGCCGGTAAATTCCGGCATTCTGGCGATCGCGGTCGTCCGGACGGTCCGGTTCGCGGCTGACCACCACGGCTTTGTCGATAAAGCATCCGCCATCGTGGCGATTGATCCGGAACAGTGGGAGCAATTCCAGCAAGTTGATGTCATCAGGCCGATCGATGACGCATTCCTGCCAGGGCGCGCTGTCCCGCCATTCGACCGCTCCTGGGAAACTACGGTAGCGGCGGACGAATTCGAGGAACTGCGCTTTGCACGTCGCCGTTTTGTCCATGCCCAGCATGAGGGCATGGTTCGGCCAAGACCCATGCACGTTCAGGGCGACTTGGGCGCCGCTAAATCCCAGGATGTTGGTGAACAGCAACGCCGGAACGGTTTCGCCGATCTCGTTGATCGCCCGGCCGGCCGCGCCCAAATCCGGTTCCGGCGCAACCTGCTCGGTGATGGTCAGCAACTGACCGTGCGACTGAAGCGTGGCAAGGAAGTCCCGCAAGCTGTCGAATATCACGCGGGTGGACGCCGGGTCAGGCGGCTCCGCCCGTTCCGCCGGATGGGCTGGGGTGATCAGTGCAAGCGTCTGGCCCGGCAGCAGGACGTCGCCGATGTTGGGCGGCAGGCTGAAGACCACCCCGGCGATTGGCGAGGTGACGACGTGCTCCGTCTTCATGGCTGTGAAGACGCCGAGTTGCTGGCCACGACGAACCCCGTCACCCACGGCCACATCGAGGGCCGCGAGCGACCCGCGCATCGGCACCGAAACCACGGTGCTGGGCGAGATGGTGGCGATGGGCGAAAAGCCGAAATCTGCCTCTGGGACGGGCTCCGGCTCCATGTCCGCGACCAGCGCTGGCGTGTTCAGCTCCAGCCAGCGCGTCGTCACCCGGTTGGCCACGAAGTCCGGGTGCCGCAGGATCGCCCGGAGAAACCCGATATTGGTTGCGACGCCCTCGAGCCGGAACTCCGCCAGGGCACGGTCCGCGCGCGCGACGGCCTCGGCGAACGTGCCGGCACGAACGGTCACCTTGGCCAGCAGCGGATCGAACGCGGCCGGGGTGACGTAGCCGCCATAGCCGAAGCCATCCACACGCAGGCCAGGACCACTGGGCGGCTCGTAGGCGGCAATGCGGCCGCCCGTCGGGCATGCCCCGCCATCGGGCTGCATCGATTCCATGTTCACACGCAGTTGGATCGCGCAGCCTCGCGGCGCAGCGATGGCGGATTGGCTCAACCCCAATTCGCCCAGCGTCGTCCCGGTTGCGATGCGGAGCTGGGCCGCCACGAGGTCCACGCCATAGACCTCCTCCGTCACCGTATGCTCCGCCTGCAGCCGCGGGCTTGCCCCGATGAACACGAACCGGGCGCCGTCGCTGGCGCTCAGCAGAAACTGGAACGTGCAGAGCCCGCGGAAGCGGACCCGGCGGCCCATAGCGATCGCGGCCTGCGCCATGCGGGCGCGGACCATGGGCTGAAGATGCGGGCTGGGCGCCACCTCGATCAGCTTCTGGTGGGAGCGCTGGACGGTGCAGTCCCGCTCGCCGGTATGGGTGATGCCGCCTTGGCCATCGCCGATGATCTGGATTTCGATGTGGCGGGCCTGGGGAAACAGGTCTGCAATACCGGCCTCCGCTTCCCCGGCGGCGGCGGGTGCCGGAACACTGCACTCGGCCGCGAGTTGCCGGGTCCGGATCTTGTCACCAAACAGCGCCAGTATGTCAGGCGGTGGGCCGATGAAAATCAGGCCCGCGGCTTCGCAGGCAGTTGCGAAGGCGGCATCCTCGCTGAGGAAGCCATAGCCGGGATGCACCGCATCGCAGCCGGTCTGCAGGGCCGCCTCCACCAACGCCGCGCCATCGAGGTACGCCGCTCTGCCTGTGCCGGCCAGCGCGTGGCTGATATCGGCACGTTTGACATGCAGGCTTGCGGCATCGTCCTGCGGGAACACCGCGACGCTGCGGAGCCCCAAAGCGGCGCAGGCCCGGCTGATACGGATGGCCACCTCCCCACGATTGGCGATGAGGACCGTCCGGATCGTGCTGGCCGCGCCCTTTCTCGCGGCAACCGGTATCGGGAGCGAGGTGTCCACCTAAACGGGGCACCCCTTTGCCCGCAGGGGTGCCTTGAGTCGCGGCCACGACGCAGAATCCAGTGTCATCGGATGTCTCTCCGGCGGTGTCGCCAGCATCCTATCCTAATCGGCCGCGGAACGAAGCTGGATTAGGGGGGAAAGTCAGAGCCGCCAAACCGTTATAGCCAAGGATTGTGACCCAAGCTCTGGTGTTTCAACAAAGACGCCATCGTATGCGGGACCGCATCGGCATGGGATTGGCAGGCCTGGCGGTCGCGGGTAGACCATCAAGCTCCCGACTGGTCGGAGATTTCGCCTTGATATATCGGCCATGGATGGTGGTTTCGCTCGTTGCATTGCTGCCGGGATGCGGCGGGCCGACGATTCTAACCGCCGACCCTGGCGGCGGCGGGTTGGACCCGGGACACAGCGTGCTGGTCGATGATGGAAGATGCCCGGCGGGGGAGGTCAGCAAGGTGACGGGGGCGGCGTCCTTGACAGCGTCGCGCACTTATAGCTGCGTCGCGAAGCCGAAGCCCTAGCTGTTCGGCCTATCCCTCACGAGCGAAAGAAGCCGGGCGCCGCTTTTGGTGCCCTCGCATAAAGGCTTGACCATCGAGGCTCCGATATTACGGTCCCGATGCGACCAGTCAGACGACGGTGTTCAGTAGTCCAGTACTCGGGATCCCCGAATTTCCGGTAGATGGTGACGTCGAAATCTGCTGGTCGACGCGACTCGCGTCGCGCCCCGGTGCCTTGGCTTCACTCACCCGCGCAGTTGGCCCGGGATATGGCGGAATCGATAAAGACGAAGAGTAGCCGCTGATGCTCATATGATCTCCCAATGCGAGGTCTCGAGCGCATCATGCGCGTCCGGCCTTAGCGGGGCGTGAAGATGGTTTTGCGGATTGTAACTTTGCTGGAGTTTGACCGGTTTTTCCAGGGCGGCAAACTTGCCAAGCGCCCGGCACAGGCAGACATCTACCTCGAGTTTGCAGCAGGAGGATGGGATGCGAGCCATTGGGCAGATAGGACCTATGATCATGCTCGGCGCGCTCGCGGGGTGTGTGCTGCCACCGCCAGTGCCGCCGCCGCCGCCGCCTTTGGTGGCCTTGCCTGGACCAGGGAAAACCCAGGCGCAGTTCCAAAGCGACGACAACGAGTGCCGCGCCGCAGCCGACCGCGTGCCCGCTGCCGGCCAAGAGGTGCCCACCTCGCCCCCACCGGCGCCCTCGCCAGCGCTTGGTAACACGGTGCCGGCCCTTTCGCCGCAAACGATCGTCGTCACCCCCGGCATGGTTTATCTGCGGTGTATGACGTCGCACAACAACGTCGTGCAGCCGCTCGCCCCCGTCCGGCCGGTCTACTATGGCTACTACGCCCCGTATCCGATCTTCGTGGGGCCCGGCTACCCCTATCCATGGCTCTATGGCGACGCCTTCGGCTTTGGCTTCTACGGCGGCTGGCGGGGCGGCTTCGGCTATGACCGCTTTCGCGGGGGATACGGGTATGGTGGCGGCTTCCGGGGTGGCGAATCCCGGGGTGGCGGCTTCCGCCGCTAACCGGCTTTTCGAACCGGCCCGTTGGAACGGCCGCTTCCGCATTTTGGATGCATGTCACTCGCGCATGGGAGTAGCTATGCTTTATTGATACTACGTCATCTCATTTTTGGGATAAGGGACGATTGGCGCGCCAAAGTTTAGCAAGCTTATTTAGAGGTCACCAAACCATGCCGTCCCAACCAATCGCTCGGACGCTGTTCGTGATCGCCACCGGAGCCATCCTGTTGGCCAGCCCGGGAAATGCCGCTTTGGCTGCCACCCCTGTCAACTCGGCGAAATTTGCGGTATCGGCTACCGTCCTCCCCGCTTGTAACGATACGGCGTGCCGCAGCATCCCAAGGGTAGTCACCTACGAACCCGCGAAGGGCTCCAACGGCCTGCCTGCCTTTGGCCTGGTCGCAGACAGCCGGCCCATTATGACGATCACCTACTAACCCTCGACCATGGCCCGCGCCTGCCGCAGATCGGCAACAAAGGCATTGTATTCCCGCCGTTTGCTTTCCTCGTCCGGCAGGCGGAGCAGATAGGACGGGTGCACCGTCACAAAAGCCTGACTATTGCCTTCCAATGCGATGGGCCGGCTGCGCTCGCGCGAAATCGTGACGGTGCGGCCGAGCACCGCCCGCGCCGCCGACGCGCCCAACAGCACGGTCAAGGCGGGCTTGACCTCCTGCCGCTCCAAATCCAGCCAAAATTTACACGCTGCGATGTCGCCACTATCGGGTTTGGCGTGGATACGCCGCTTGCCCCGCGGTTCGAATTTGAAGTGCTTCACCGCGTTGGTGACATAAACGGTGCTCCGATCGATCCCCGCCTCCGCGAGCGCCGTGTTGAACAACTGCCCGGCGGGCCCGACGAAAGGCCGCCCGGCCAAATCTTCCTGATCACCGGGCTGCTCGCCCACGAACATGAGCCGGGCGGCTTCCGGCCCCTCGCCAAACACCGTCTGCGTCGCTGGCTCCCATAGCGGGCAGGCGCGGCAGCCAGCCGCCTCCTGCGCGGCGCGGCGCAGATGCGAGTCGGGAAGGTGGCCCAACGTCGGGGGCGCGGCTGGCGCCCGGGCAGGTTTCGCAGGGGACAAGGTCGGGGTCTCCACCATGCTCGTAACACGGGATGCCGCACCGCGGATCAGTTCGGGGATCACGGCCGCCTCTGGTAGATTCCGCCAGTATTTCCGCGGCATCTCCGACGTCATGGCTTTGATCTTCAGCCGCGCCGGGTTGAAGATGCTGCTGAAATAGGCGCGCCAATAGGCCTCCAGCCGGTCATCGTCGGGGACGTCCACCTTGGCTGCCCCGGCGGCGAAACTCAGCTCCTCACCATTCCAATGCGCACTGCGGTAAGGTGTCAGGATCGACCAGACCATGGTCGCAAACCGCCGCACGAAGAAGGCCGCATTGGCCTCTACGATGTAATGGTCGGGCTCGAACCAGGCGACATACCGGGTGGCATCTGCCTCGGCCACCGCGCGAAACCGGACGAACGCACGCATTTTGTGCGTGTCGCGCCGGACTGCCTGCGCCAGGCGGTGCGCGCGTTGGACCTCCGGATCGGTCACCTGCTCCAGCAGATGCCGCTCGCCGCAATGGGTGCGCCAGATCAGGTGGTACAGCAGGGCAAACCGGGCTGGCTCCCGCGCTTGGATGATTGTCTGCGCGAGATCGACCAGGGCCCGCGGGACGTTGAAGGTTCCGGCGGGGGCCGCTTGTGGCACCTCCTCCGCTTCGCTGGCGAATAAATCGGCCGGCGCGCCGACCGCCCAAACGGTTTCTTCGGGCGGCACGCCCTCCAGCGCCAGGCGCCGGGCCGCGTTGCGCCACCCGTCCCAATCCACCTCGTGCGCCAGGACGATGCTTTGGGTCATCCGAATAGATCGGCCTGTGCCGGGCGCGGCACCACGCGTTGCCGCAGCCTCTCGCCGTCCAACCCGGCGCCACCCGCATGGCCAGCCGCCGACACAAAGGCGCTCAGCTTAGCCAGAGGCAGCCTTAATCGGGCGAGATCGTCCAGCCGCAAACGCCGGTGGCGTCGTGCCCGCAAGATCGCGTTTACCGACTTCACGCCAATCCCGGGGATGCGCAGCAGCATCTCCTTCGGCGCCGTGTTGACGTCCACCGGGAACTGGTCGCGATGCGCCAGCGCCCAAGCAAGCTTGGGATCGACCGAGAGATCCAAATTTCCCGCCTTGTCCGTCTGCAATTCCGGAGCGGAAAATCCGTAGAACCGCATGAGCCAATCCGCCTGGTAGAGCCGATGCTCCCGCACCAACGGGGCGTGATCTGGCGGCAGGCGGGCCGAGGCGTCCGGGATCGGGCTGAAGGCGGAGTAATACACCCGGCGCAGCCCGTAGGAGCCGTAGAGATTCGTGCTCATTGCCAAGATGTCGCGGTCCGAACTCGCATCCGCGCCGACGATCACCTGCGTGCTTTGCCCGGCGGGGGCAAACCGCGGCGCTTTGCGTTCGGCCTTCGCCTCGTCGATGCGCAGCCGCATACGGCCCATCGACCGGCGGATGCCCGGTAGACTCTTTTCTGGCGCCAGAGCCGCCAAGCTCCCTTCACTCGGCAATTCCACATTGATGGACAGCCGGTCCGCATACCGCCCTGCCTCCGCCAGCAAGAGCGGGTCGGCATCGGGAATCGTCTTCAGATGGATGTAGCCGCGAAAGCCATGCTCCTCGCGTAATATGCGTGCCACCCGGACCACCTGCTCCATGGTGTAATCGGGGCTGCTGATAATACCCGAGGAGAGGAACAGCCCCTCGATGCAGTTCCGGCGGTAGAAGCCCAGCGTCAACGTAACCACTTCCTCCACCGTGAACCGGGCACGGCGCACGTTGGAGGAGCGTCGATTGATGCAATAGAGGCAATCATAGACGCAGGAATTGGTCAGCAGGATTTTAAGCAGGGAAATGCACCGGCCATCCGGCGCATAGGCATGGCAAATGCCCATGCCTTCGGTCGATCCCACCCCGCCCTGCTGGCCGAGCGAGTTGCGCTTGTTCGTCCCGCTCGACGCGCACGAGGCATCGTATTTCGCAGCGTCCGCCAGGATTTCCAGTTTTTGCAGCAGCTCCATCGGACACCCACGGTTGCCATCTTGTTCTAATCACTTGGTTGGAAGCTTCAACCTCTTGCGTCGAAACGCGGGTTGAGGAGGATGGGTGCATGACCTCCCAATTCGCCTCCATCGGCGCTGCCGCCGCCCCCGCTTTCTCCAGCGATGGGCGGACCTTGTATCACCTACGCGGGGCCGGCACCCCGCAGCTTTGGGCGATGACGGCCGACGGGAGCAACACGCGCGAGCTTGTGCAGACAGGCGAGAAAACCGCGTTCTTCCGGCGTGCCCCCGCCGATGAACGCATCATCTTCGGCATCGATGCGGGAGGGGACGAACGCCAGCAGCTTTGGCTATGGCAAGACGGTTCCGCCACCCCGCTGACGGCGGAACCCGGCGTGATCCATGATTTCGGCGCCTGGTCGCCGGATGGCTCCCGGTTCGCCTACGCCGCCAACGACCGGGACGAGGCGCATTTCGACGTTCTGGTGCGCCCGGTCAGCGGGGCGGCCGAACGGCTTTACGCTGGGACGCACCAACTGACGGTCGCCGCCTGGCATCCAAGCGGGGACCGGCTGCTGCTGGTTGCCGACGAGGCGGAGGGGGACCAGACGCTGCTGGTGCTCAACCTGGCCGATGGGAGCGTCCGCACCATTCCGCACACGCGGCCAGCCGCCTTCAAATCGATGCGATGGACCAAGGCAGGGGTCCTGATGGGCCTCTCGGATGGTGGAGGCGAATTTCTGGCATTGTGCCAGGTCGACGAGACTTCCGGCGCCCTGACCGTCACCGCCGATGCGCCGGGGCGCGATGTGGAGGCTTGGTCATTATCGCCGGGGGAACCGTTGTTGCTAGCGACGGTGGAAAACGATCGCGGCTACGCCATCGTCCGGCTGGGGCCACTGCTTGGGGAACGGGGCGTAGTGGCGGGGTTGCCACACGGCGTGGCAGGGGAACTGGCGTGGTCGCCGGACGGCCGCACGCTTGCGCTCTCTGCCAGCGGCCCGGTGACCCCGTCCGGGATTTACGTCGTGGACGCAGCCAAGCACCAGGCCCAGCCGGTTTTCGTGCCGGACACGCTGGACGGTATGGTGCCATTCGAGTTGGTCGAGTGGGTCAGCTTCGACGGGCGCGTGACGCCGGGCTGGTTCGCGCGCCCGGCTGGCGCGATGCCGGAACGGGGATGGCCGGTGGTCGTATGGGTCCATGGCGGGCCGGCTGGGCAAACGCGGGCCAACTTCCGGGCGGATATGCAGATGTTGCTGGCACAGGGCTATGCCGTGCTGATGCCCAACGTGCGGGGCAGCACCGGCTACGGCCGCACCGCCACGGCCAGCGACGACGTCGGCGCCCGGCTGGATTCGGTGCATGACCTGGCCGCCTCCCATGCCTGGCTCACGGCCCAGCCCGGGATCGACGCGGCGCGGATCGGTATCATGGGCCAGTCCTATGGCGGCTACATGGTGCTGGCAGCCATTGGCGAGTACCCTACCCTGTGGCGCACGGCGATCGACTATTATGGCATTGCCGACTTTACGACGCTTCTGGCGGAAACCGGACCGTGGCGCCGGGCCCATCGCAGCCGCGAGTACGGCGACCCCGTCGCGGACGCTGCCTTGTTCGCCCGCATCTCGCCGATCTTTCAGGCGGGCGCCATCGTGGCGCCTTTGCTCGTGCTGCATGGAACCCGCGATCCGCGGGTGCCCTACCGGGAAAGCGAGCAGATCACCACCGCATTGCGGGAACGGCAGCACAAGGTGGAGTTCGAGACCTTCACCTATGCCGGCCATGGCTTCATCCGGCCAGAAGACCGCGCGCGGGCCTACGCCCTGGTCGCGGACTTTCTCCGCCGCACGCTGTGACCCGTCAGGCGCCCATGGCCTGGCGCATGAAGACGCGTTTGAGCGACGGAAGCCGGTGCACCCCGGCAATGCCGGCGTCCCGCACCGTCCGGACCACCGGGTTGTCGGTTGAAAATAGCCGGTCCAGCGCATGGGTGGCCCCGAGCATCAGCAGATTGGCCGGGCGGCGCAGCGCCTGATACCGCGCGAGAAGGGCCGGGGCCCCAGGGTCCGTTCCGGCCGCCACCGCCTCCCGCACCAGCGCATTCAGGGCGATCACGTCACGCAGGCCAAGGTTGAGGCCCTGACCCGCGATCGGATGGATGCCATGTGCGGCATCGCCCACCAGCACGAGACGGTCGGCGACGTAGCGGTGGGCATGGAGCGCGCCAAGTTTGTAGAGCCAGCGCCGGCCAACCGGCCTTGCCACGCCCAAATGGTCGCCCAGCCGGCGGGCGATCTCGCGCCCGAACGCGGCGTCTTCGAGCGCCATCATGCGCGGCGCCAACTCGGCCCGCTCGGTCCAGACGATGGCGGATAGGTTGGGGAAATCCTCGGTGCCGGTCATGGGAAGCTGGGCGAAGGGGCCGCCGGGCAGGAAATGCTCCAGCGCAGCACCACGGTGCGGCCGGTCATGCGCCACCGCGGTCACGATCCCGCTCTGGCGGTAGGCGAGGCGGGAAACCCTGATCCCGGCCTGCGCCCGCAACGGCGACTCGCGACCCTCGGCGGCTACCACCAGACGGCAGCGTATCACCGGGCCGCCAGCCACCTGCACCACCGCTCCCTCCGGCGTCCGCTGGGCCGCGGCTTCGGCCGGGGCGAACACCAGGCCGGCGCAGGCGGCGTGCAATTGCGCATTCAGGGCGACGCGCAGGCTGCGCGCCTCCACCATCCAGCCGAACGGGCCCGATTCGGCGTCGGCATGGTCGAAATGCAGGAAGAGCGGCGAGGCCGGACGCCCGATCCGCCCGTCGGACACCCGGATGTCGAGAATCGGGCAGGGCTCGAAAGGCAGCCGGTCCCAAACGCCAGCCTCCTCCAACATCCGGCGCGACCCTGAGGCAATGGCGTAGGCGCGACCGTCGAACGCAGGGTGCTCCATCGGCGGCAGCGCAGCACGGTCGACCACGGCGACGCGAACGCCACCAGCCGCCAAGACACAGGCCAGCGCCGCGCCGACCGGCCCGGCGCCGACGACACAAACATCCGCTTCGAGCAATTCGGCCATTCAATCCTGCCTCTTCCTTAGGCAGCGCATGATGCACGCCGTGGGGGCAGACTACTGCCATCCGCTGCCTAAACGCCATCCAGGGTTGCACAAACATCGACGCACTCACGGTTATGCGACCGGCACGCTTCTTGTTTAGGAGGCTGGGAGACGTCGGTCACCAAAGGGCCCGGCAGCGAACAGGCAAGTGAGGTAAAAGATGAAGCTTATCATGGCCATCATCAAACCCTTCAAGCTGGACGACGTGCGCGAGGCGCTCACGCCGCTCGGGGTGCAGGGTTTGACCGTCACTGAGGTTAAAGGCTTCGGCCGTCAGAAGGGGCAGACCGAGATCTACCGTGGGGCGGAATACCACGTGAACTTCCTCCCGAAGGTCAAGATCGAGGTGGCCGTCCCGGACGACCTGGCCGAACAAGTGGTCGAGGCGATCATGAAGTCCGGTCAGACGGGCAAGATCGGCGACGGCAAGGTATTTGTTCTGGACCTCGAACGCGCCGTGCGGATTCGCACGGGCGAGGTCGACGCCGAAGCACTGTGAAGGATCCTACGATAATGAAGCGTCTTCTGGCCCCTGCGACGGGGCTGTCCCTATTCCTACTGGCTGGGGCGGCATTCGCCCAAACCGCCGGGGCCCCTGCGACCGCCGCAGCCCCGGCGGCAGCACCCGCGGCTACGGCCGCCGCTGCCATCGACACAGGCGACACCGCCTGGATGCTGACCAGCACGGCGCTCGTGCTGATGATGACGATCCCTGGCCTGGCCCTGTTCTATGCCGGCATGGTGCGGAAGAAGAACGTGCTGGCGACGTTGATGCAGTCCTTCGCCATTTGCTGCCTTGTCACCATCGTCTGGATGGTCGCCGGTTACAGCCTGGCCTTCACCAACGGCACCGGATCGACCGCGCCTTATATCGGCGACCTGTCGCGTTTCTTCCTGAACGGGATCGGCGACCACATCACCAAGGGCTCGGACGTCCCCTTTACGCTGGGGGCCGGGTCCGGCAACGAGACGAAGCTGACGATCCCCGAGACCGTTTACATGATGTACCAGATGACCTTCGCGATCATCACCCCGGCGCTGATCGCCGGGGCGTTTGCTGACCGCATGAAGTTCAGCGCGATGTGTGTCTTCATGGTGTTGTGGTCCCTGCTCGTCTACTGCCCGATCGCACATATGGTCTGGAGCGCCACGGGCATCGTCGGCACCACCATCGGGGCGATCGACTTTGCCGGCGGCACGGTGGTGCACATCAACGCTGGCGTGGCCGGGCTGGTCTGTGCGCTGGTTTTGGGCAAACGGGTCGGCTACGGGCATGACAACATGTCGCCGTTCAACCTCACCTACGCGCTGATAGGGGCGTCGCTGCTGTGGGTGGGCTGGTTCGGGTTCAACGCCGGGTCGGCGGTGGGCGCCAATGGCCGGGCCGGCATGGCAATGACGGCGACCCAAATCGCCACGGCGGCCGCAGCCCTGGGATGGATGTTCGCCGAATGGGTCACCAAGGGGAAGCCGTCGGTGCTCGGCATCATCTCCGGCGCGGTGGCTGGCCTAGTCGCGATCACACCTGCATCGGGCTTCGTCCTGCCCGGACCGGCGCTGGTGATTGGCGTGGTGGCCGGCGTGGTTTGCTTCTGGTCGGCCACGGGGCTTAAGCACATGCTGGGCTATGACGACAGCCTGGACACCTGGGGCGTGCACGGGATAGGCGGTATTGTCGGTGCGTTGCTGACAGGGGTCTTCGCGTTCGCACCGCTCTCCGCCACCGACTCCAGCTCGGGCGTGGCCGGCGGCATGGAGCAGCTCATAAAGCAAGCCGAAGCGGTGGTGGTCACCCTGGTGTGGAGCGGGGTGATCTCCTTCATCCTTCTCAAGATCATCGACGCGGTGATCGGCCTGCGGGTCACCCGGGACCAAGAGATGGAGGGGCTCGACATCGTGCTCCACGGCGAGTCGATCGGCTAACCGCGGCAGATCGGCCACGGCGAGGGGTGCGGCCGAAGGGCTGCACCCCTTTTTGCATTCTGGATGGGCGGTTTCCCGGCTATAGCTCCCACCACGTCTGAACTAGCCTAGGATCCCCTGCCGCATGTCCGCCGCTGCCCCGGCACGCTTGCTCGTCTCCCCCGCCATCCGCGCCCTGGTCGGCCGCCGCCTGGCGGAACTGGGGGGGATCGTGCTCGGGCTGGGGGGCGTGGCCCTGCTGGTGGCGCTGGCCTGCTACAATCCGCTCGACCCATCCATCAACACCGCGACCTCGCGCCCACCGACCAACCTGGCGGGCGTGGCCGGGGCCATGGCCGCCGACCTGCTGATCCAGAGTTTCGGCATCGCGGCCGTTCTGCCCGGCCTGGTGGCGCTGGCATGGGCATGGCGCATCGCCTCCCACCGCGGCCTGGGGAGTTTTGCCGCCCGGTTGGCGAGTACCATGGCGGCATTGCCGGTGCTGGCCGGTCTGGCATCCGTGGCACCGCTCCCCCAGGCGTGGCCAGCCGAAGCTGGGCCGGGGGGCGCCATCGGCCGGGTCCTCGCGCAAACCGTAGCCTCCTACGCTCAGGGCGTATTAGGGCCGTTGGGGGCTGGGATTGCCTTGCTGGCTGGGATTGCGCTGGGGGCCGTCCTGTTCTGGGCCGCGCTCGGTTTGTCGGCGGGCGAGTGGCGCGCGGCAGGCCGGGTCGCAGGGGGGTCGCTAGCCCATGGCCATCAGGTCGGGCGCCGCGCCGTCGGGTTGTTGCCTCGCCTGCTTGCGCCGTTCCGTCTGTTACGCCGGCGTCGCCCTGAGCCGGCGGGCCTCCCGCCACTCGAGACCCTGCTCCGGCCGGTGCCGCGGATGGTCTCGCGCGAGCCCGACCGCCCGCCATCCTCAACGCCCGAGGCGGGTGAGGAGGACGAACCGGCGCCGGTGCCACCGCCAGTGGCGGCCCGTCCGCGCATCAGCCTGCCCGCCCGGAAGGCGGCGCCCATCCATCAGCCGAGCCTGCCCCTGCCGGAGACGATGCCCGGACACTGGCGCATGCCACCCCTCTCTTTGTTGAAGGCCGCACCGGTACGGGCGAGTTCGGGGCCGAGCGAGGAATCCCTGCAGGCCAATGCCCGGCTGCTGGAATCGGTGCTGGATGAGTACGGCGTCCAGGGCACGATCCGGGACATCCGGCCCGGCCCCGTCGTCACCCTCTACGAGCTGGAGCCCGCACCCGGCATCCGCTCCGCCCGGGTGATCGGGCTGGCGGATGACGTCGCCCGCTCGATGTCGGTCACCGCCGTGCGGATCGCCACGGTGCCCGGCCGCAACGTCATCGGGATCGAGGTTCCGAATGCCAAGCGGGAGACCGTCTTCCTCTCCGAGCTGCTCGGCTCCGATGCCTGGGAAAAACATCCGGGGCGGCTGGCCCTTGCCTTGGGGAAGGATATCGGCGGCGAGCCCATCCTGGCCGACCTCGCCCGCATGCCGCATTTGCTGGTGGCCGGCACCACCGGGTCGGGCAAGTCGGTCGGCATCAACGCGATGATCCTGAGCCTGCTCTACCGCCTCAGCCCGGACCAATGCCGGCTGATCCTGATCGACCCGAAGATGCTGGAATTGTCCGTCTATGACGGCATCCCGCATTTGATGGCTCCGGTCGTGACCGAGCCGGCGAAGGCCGTGACGGCGCTGAAATGGACCGTGCGGGAGATGGAACGGCGCTACCGTGCGATGAGCCAGCTCGGCGTACGCAACGTCGGCGGCTACAACGAGCGGGTGGAGGAGGCCAGTGCCCGCGGCGAGGTGGTCACCCGCCGGGTGCAAACCGGCTTCGACGCGGAGACGGGCAAGCCCATTTTCGAAGAGCACCCGCTCGCCCTGGAAAAGCTGCCCTTCCTGGTGGTGGTGATCGACGAGATGGCCGATCTGATGATGGTGGCCGGCAAGGAGATCGAGCAGACGGTCCAGCGCCTGGCGCAAATGGCGCGGGCCGCCGGAATCCACGTGGTGATGGCGACGCAGCGCCCCTCCGTGGACGTGATCACGGGCACCATCAAGGCCAACTTCCCGACCCGCATCTCCTTCACCGTGATCAGCAAGTTCGACAGCCGCACCATCCTGGGCGAGCAGGGCGCCGAACAGCTGCTCGGCCAGGGCGACATGCTCTACATGCAGGGCGGTGGCCGGATCGGGCGCGTGCACGGCCCCTTCGTGACCGACCGCGAGGTGGAAGACGTCGTCGGCTTCCTGCGCGAACAGGGCGAACCGGCCTATGTCGACGAGGTGACGGAGACGCCGGACGAAGAGGAAGGTAGCGGTCATGGCGGCATCGCCGGGGCCAGCGACGGAGAAAAGTCGCTGTTCGACCAGGCCGTCGCCGTGGTCGCGCGGGAGGGCAAGGCCAGCACCTCCTTTATTCAGCGTCATCTCTCGATCGGCTATAACCGCGCGGCGAAGTTGATCGAGCAGATGGAGAAAGAAGGCATCATCACGCCCGCCAACCATGTCGGCAAACGCGAAATCCTGGTACGTCGGACCAACGACGAGGATTGAGTAGATGGATTTCACGATTGGCTGCACGCTGCGCTATAGCGTGGAGGCGCTAACGCCGTTCGTCTTCAATTTGGAGGCGGCCCGCCTGCCCCGGCAGCGTATCATCTCCGAGACATTGACCACGAGCATCGACCTGGGCGAGCCGGACCGGTTCGACGCGCCCGAAAGCGGCAACCGATTCATCCGGTACCTGGTTCCGGCCGGAGAATTCCAGATCGACTATGAGGCCACCATCGCCTTGGACCCGCTCATGCTGGACCCAACGGGGGTGACGGAGATCGCGGGCGGGTCGTTGCCCATGGATGTGCTGCCCTACCTGAATGCCAGCCGGTACTGCCAGTCCGACCGGCTGAGCCGGTTCGCCAACCGCCAATTCGGCAACGCACCCGCGGGTCACCAGCGCGTCACCGCGATTTGCAACTGGATCCGCGACAATGTGGACTATCAGGCCGGCGCGTCCGACGCGCTGACCAGCGCTTACGATACGCTGGGCGACCGGGCCGGGGTCTGCCGGGATTTCGCCCATCTCGCCATCACCCTGTGCCGGGCGGTGGGCATTCCGGCCCGCTACATCAGCGCCTATGCATGGCAGCTCTCGCCACCGGATTTTCACGCCGTGTTCGAGGCCTATCTGCATGGACCCGGCGGGGGCGCCTGGTATTTGTTCGACGCGACGCGGATGGCTGCCCTGAATGGCCTGGTCCGCATCGGCGCCGGGCGCGATGCGGCAGACGTGGCATTTTGCTCGATCTATGGCAACGCACAAACCCAGCCGCCCTCCGTCTGGATCAAGGGCCCCGCGCCGGACCCAATCCGCACCACGCAAGCCGTCAGCACGCAAGCACCCTAGCTCATGCAATCGACATCCCGCTGGCTGGCCCCAATGCTGGGGTTCCTGACAGCGGTCGGCCCACTTTCGACTGACATGTACCTGCCTGCCTTCCCCGCCATCGAGGCGAGCTATGGCGCGCCGGAGGGTACGGCGCAGATCACCCTGGCAAGCTGGTTCGCCGGCCTTGCCGTGGGGCAGATCGCCCAGGGCACCATGGCAGACCGGTTTGGCCGGCGTGGGCCGCTGATCGCCGGGTTGACCATCTACACCCTGGCCTCGGCCGGATGCGCCTTGGCGCCCAGCCTATGGACGCTGACACTGCTGCGGGCGGTCGCGGCATTCGGCGGCTCCGCCAGCTTGGTGCTGCCCCGCGCCATCGTACGGGATTTGGCAGACGGCCACACGGCGGCGCGGCTGATGTCGCAATTGATGCTGGTGATGGGCGTGGCACCCATCCTCGCCCCAACGCTGGGCGGGTTGCTGCTGAGCGTCACCTCCTGGCAGGTCATCTTCTGGTTCGCGACCGTGCACGGGCTGATCTCAGTCGTGATGGTGTGGCAGGCGCTGCCGGAGACGCTGGCGCCCGCGCGGAGGGTGCGGCTGGGGCTGGCTGGCCAGCTCTCGCGCTACACCAACGTGCTGACCGAGCGCACCTTCTTCCTCTACATGGCCACCGGTTCGTTCGTCATGTTCAGCATGTTTGCCTATTTGAGCGGATCGCCACCGGTTTACATCCAGCTCTATGGGCTTGCCCCGCCGGTTTACGGCATCCTATTCGGCCTCTGTGCCGCCGGGTTCATCTTCGGGGCGCAGATCAATCCGTTTTTCATCCGCCGGTTCGGCGCACCACGCGTGCTGCGGATCGCAGTGCGGAGCTACCTGGCGACGACGCTGCTGCTGTTCGGCTTGGCCTTCGCCGGCGGCTTCGGGGTGTTCAGCGTCTTCATCCCGATCTTCCTGGGCATGAGCACACTCGGGTTCATCATGCCCAACACGGCTGTCGGCGCTCTGTCGCGGCATGCAAACCACGCTGGCACGGCGTCTGCGCTGATGGGAACGATCCAATTCGTCTTCGCAGCCATTAGCGGGTCCCTGATGGGCGTTTTGACGGACGGCACGGCGCGGCCGATGGCGGCGGTCATGCTAGCCGGATCCGTCTGCGCCGTCATAGCAGACGCGTATCGGCGGCCAGCCTAAGCGGCAGGGTCGGTCAGAGCCGCCAGCAGCACAGCCGCCGCCTGGGCCACGTTGAGACTTTGGATTTTCCCCGGGCCAAGGATCCGGACGCGCCGACGGCAGCCCTCCAGGGCATCGAAGGAGACGCCGCGCTCCTCATTGCCGAGCACGAGGGCGATAGGGCGGTCGCGTGGCAGGGTTTGCAACGGCATGGCGTCGGGTGTGAGGGTCGCGGCCACGGTGCGGTAATGCGGCTCCAACGCGACCAGCGCCTTGCGCAGGTTCCGGGTCTTGTGCAGCTCGAGATACTCCAAGCCACCCTCGGCCGTCCGATACGCCGCATCCGATGGCATCGCCTGGCCCGGCACTTCATGCAGCAGCAGGCCACCGGCGCCGAAGAACGCGGCGCTCCGGGCGATGGCGCCCAGATTATGCGGGTTGCTGACCCCATCGAGAATGATCAGCAGCTTCATGCGGGGCGGCCGCACGAAATCGATGATCCCGACATAGCGTGGCTCCGCAACCGCAACGATGCCGCCATGGTGGATCGACCCGGCGGCCTTCGCGATCTCCGCGTCCTCGAGCAGGCGGTAAGGCCGCCGCTGCTGCGCCATGACGGCACAGAGCGGGCCGGCCTGTTCTTTCATCGCAGCGGTGTAGAACAGGCGCTTGACTGCCTCGGGCCGCCGGGCGAACAGCGCGGCTACGGCGTTGGCACCGCAGATACGATCCTCTTCCATGCGTCAGCCGGCCTGGATATGCCGCTGCGCCTCGGCGACGACGGCCTGGAACATCGCCTCGGTCAGCCGGCCGGTATTCGTGTTGTAGCGCGAAACGTGGTAGCTATCGGCCAGCGTCGTCCCGTTCGGCAAGGCATGGAACGCACCGTGTGCAAACTTGAACAGGGCCTGCCGGACCCCCAATGCCCGTAGCACCGCGGCATGAGCTAGCAACCCGAGCACCAGGATGACCCGCAAGCGCGGCATCGTGGTCAGCTCAGATGCCAGGAACGGGTTGCAGCTCTTGATCTCGGGTGGGATCGGCAGGTTCGCCGGCGGGACGCAGCGAACCGCGTTGACGATGCGGCAATCCTGCAAGTCCAACCCATCCCCGGGGTCGGCCGCATAATCTCCCGTGGCGAACCCAAACTGGAGCAGGGTCTGATAGAGCAGGATGCCGGCGTGGTCGCCCGTGAAGGGCCGGCCCGTGCGGTTGGCCCCCCGTAGCCCGGGCGCCATCCCCACGATGACCATGCGCGATTCGAGGGGGCCGAAGCTGGGCACGGGGCCGTTGAACCAGTCCGGATGCGCGGCCCGGTTCGCCGCGCGGTACTCGACAAGGCGGGGGCAGAGCGGGCAGTCGATCGATGGCGCGGCTGGCGCGCTGGTCAAGCCTCGGTGGACTCGACATAGGGTTCGGAGGGCGTGGCGCGGGCCGGACGGGGGCGGGGCTCGGTCTGGCGCCGGGTGAAGCCGGACGCGATATCGGCCAAATCCACAAAATGGTCCGCCTGGCGGCGCAACTCGTCCCCAACCATAGGGGGGTTGCTGCGCACTGTGGACACGACTGACACGCGAACGCCGAGCCGCTGCACCGCCTCCACCAGCCGGCGGAAGTCACTGTCTCCGCTGAACAGCACGGCGTGATCCAGCTTTGGTGCCAGCTCCAGCATGTCAACCGCCAGTTCGACGTCCATATTCCCCTTCACACGCCGGCGGCCGGCAGCGTCGGTAAATTCACGGGCTGGCTTGGTGACCAGAGAATAGCCGTTATAGGCCAGCCAATCCGTCAGCGGCTTGAGAGGTGAATATTCTTCGGTTTCGAGGATCGCAGAATAATAGTATGCGCGGATCAAATTTGTCTTTGATCGGAAGAATTCGAGCATGTTCCTGTAATCAACATCGAAACCAAGATTTCTGGAGGCTGAGTAAAGGTTGGCACCATCGATAAACAGAGCGGTTCGCTCATTCGGCAAAAATTGCACGACTTAATGTTCCCTTGGCGAATGCAAAATGAAGACGCGGACGTTACCCGGTTCCGCTGGACAACCATAGGCGGCGTCCCGCGTCGCAGAAAGGCCAAAAGCTCATGATCCTGGTTGCGCTGGGCGCTAACCTGCCATCCGCAGACGGTATCGCGCCCCTTCAAACGTGCCAGCGCGCCGCTGAAGCGCTGAACGGGTTGCTGGGCTTGCGTCGCGTCGCCCTCTCCCGCTGGTTCGAGACGGAACCGGTCCCCCCCTCGGGCCAACCGCACTATATCAACGGTGTAGCCCGGTTGGAAGGCGCCGTCGACCCCGCGGTGTTGCTGGCGGCGCTGCAAGCGGTCGAGGCAGCACACGGCCGGGTGCGCAGTACCGCCAATGCGCCGCGGACGCTCGACCTCGATATCGTCGCCATGGCCGATCGGGTGCGCGCCGCTCCGGATCCAGTGTTGCCCCACCCCCGCATGCACGAGCGTGCCTTCGTGCTCGCCCCTCTGCTGGATGTGGCACCAGACTGGTGGCACCCGGTGCTCCACCAGAGTGCAAAGGCGCTGTTGGCAGCCTTGCCGCCACAGCAAGCGCATCCGATGCCGCCTTCGCACTTGCGAGACGGGCCCATGACGCCTAACTAGGTGTGTCCGACCTCTTGAATTTGTGGAGACTGCCCGATGGCACGCGTGACTGTCGAGGATTGCGTCCAGCGTGTTCCCAACCGTTTCGAGTTGGTGCTGTTCGCCGCCCAGCGGGCGCGCAACCTGAGCCGTGGCGAGGAGCTGACGGTCGACCGCGACGACGACAAGAACCCTGTCGTCGCGCTGCGTGAGATTGCGGAGCAAACGATCGGCCTGCCCAAGCTGGAGCAGGACCTCATCAAGTCGCTCTCCCGCGCGCCGGAGCCGGAGCCGGCCGACGAAGAGGTGCTCGACCTCATCCCGACCGATCAGAACATCTTCGGCCTGCAGGACGTGTCTGCCGAGGAGGAGGCGCAAAACCTCCCCGTCGAGGATATGTCGCCGGAGGATTTGGAGGCGGCGATCGAGGCCGAACTGGGCGGGCGCCGCCGCTCATGATGGCGCAGACCGCCGGGGTGCATGGAGAGGCCTAGCCCAACACTCCCTGGGCTCGCCACCGCCGTCCATGCACCGGACGGACTGGAAACCGCTCGCCCACCCCCGAACCGCGCCGGCATCATCCGTCAGTTCGAACTGACGGAGCGGGTGCTCTCCTACGATCCCAAGGCCGACACCAGCCTGATCGATGCGGCCTACGTCATGGCCATGCAGGCGCATGGTGACCAGCGGCGCGACAACGGCGACCCCTACATAACCCATCCGGTTGCCGTTGCCGACATCCTTGCGGGATACCGGCTGGACACCGACAGCATCGTGACCGCGCTGCTGCACGACACGGTCGAAGACACCGGGGTCAAGCTCGCCGACATTGCGGCGCGGTTCGGCAAGCCCATCGCCGGGTTGGTCGATGGCGTCACCAAACTCACCAAGCTCGAGCTGAAGACTGGCCGCGACAAGCAGGCGGAGAACTTCCGCAAGCTGGTACTGGCGATGAGCCAGGACATCCGCGTGCTGCTGGTCAAGCTGGCCGACCGGCTGCACAACATGCGCACCCTGCATTTCGTGGCCTCCGCCGACCGGCGGCAGCGGATTGCCCGCGAGACGATGGAGATCTACGCGCCGCTGGCCGAGCGCATCGGGATGGATGCGGTCAAGACCGAGTTGCAGAACCTCGCCTTCGCCCAATTGGAGAAAGAGGCGTTCGACACCATCCAGGCCCGGCTGAACTTCCTCCGTGGCCAAGGGGCCGACATCATCGAGGAGGTGCGCGGCGAACTCAGCCGCTTGTGCCACGAGGCGGGCGTGGAAGCGGTGGAGGTGAGCGGGCGGGAAAAGAGTCCGTATTCGATCTGGGAGAAGATGCAGCGGCGCAATATCGCGTTCGAGCAACTCTCCGACATCATGGCGTTCAGGGTCGTCGTGCCAACCCGGGCGGATTGCTACATCGCGCTGGGTGCGGTGCATGCCAACTACCCGGTGATACCGGGCCGGTTCAAGGACTACATCTCCACGCCGAAATCCAACGGCTATCAAAGCCTGCATACCGGAGTAACCCTCCCACACCCGCGCAACCAGAAGATCGAGGTGCAAATCCGCACGGCGGAGATGCAGCGCGTGGCCGATAACGGCGTGGCCGCGCATTGGGGCTACAAGCTCGGTGCCTCCGGGCCGACCGACGGGCAGGACTTCCCCTGGGTTCGGGACCTATTGGAAATCCTGGAGAACTCCACCTCGGGGGAGGATTTCCTCGAAAACACCAAACTCGAACTCTATCAGGACAAAGTGTTCTGCTTCACGCCCAAGGGGCAGCTGATCCAGCTCCCGCGCGGGGCCACGCCGATCGACTTCGCCTATGCCGTGCACAGCCAGGTCGGCGATACCTGCGTCGGTGCCAAGGTCAATGGCCGCCTGTTGCCGTTGCGCACCGAACTGCAGAACGGCGACCAGGTGGAGATCATGACCGCACGCGGCGGCTCGCCCTCCCCGGCATGGGAGCGGTTTGCCGTCACCGGCAAGGCGCGGGCGCGGATCCGCCGCCACATGGCGTTGCAGCAGCGCCAGCAGCATTTGGATGCCGGCCGGGCCAGCCTGGCAAAGGCCTTCCGGCAGGAGGGCGTCGACGGCTCGGAAAAGGTGCTGGAAGCGTCGCTGAAGCAGCTGAAATTCGCCACGCTGGACGATCTGTACGTGGCGGTCGGCAACGGCAACACCGGGCCGAAGGATGTGGTGCACGCCGCCTATCCGGAGCTGCGGCAGGCGTCACGCGCCCCGCGGATGATCCCGCAAATGGTGTCGCGTGCCCCAAGCCGGACGGCAGGCGGCAATTCCGCCATCTCCGGGCTCTTCCCGAACATGGCGGTCAGCTATGCCGGCTGCTGCCACCCGCTGCCCGGCGACCCGATCGTGGGGATCGTGACGACCGGGAAGGGGGTGACGGTCCACGCCAAGGGCTGCCAAACGCTGGAGAGCTTCGCCGCCACCCCGGAGCGGTTCATCGATATCGGCTGGGAAGAGGCGGGGCTTGCGGGCGGCGTCCATACCGGACGTATCAGCGTCATTGCGGGCAACGAACCCGGCATGCTCGCAAGCCTGACGAACGCGATCTCCAAGCACGAGGGTGCCGTCACCAACCTGAAGATCACCAACCGGCAGCAGGATTTCTTCGAGATCCTGATCGACGTGGAGGTGCGCGACCTCCGCCACCTCTCGACCGTCATCGGCGGGTTGCGGGCTGCCGCCGGCATCACGCAGGTGGAGCGGGCGCGCGCATGATCCTCGGCACCGGCTCTGACATTTGCGACATCCGGCGGATCGAGCGGGTGATGCAACGCTTCGGCGACCGTTTCTTGCAGCGCGTGTTCACGGAAACGGAACGGGCGCGGGCAGCGCGCCGGCATCAGCGCATCCAAGCAGGGACCTACGCGAAGCGGTTCGCCGCGAAGGAGGCCTGTGCCAAGGCACTCGGCACCGGGTTTCGCCAGGGGGTGTTCCATTCGGACATGGGCGTGGTGAACCTGCCGAGCGGGCAGCCCACCTTGGCGCTGACAGGCGGGGCCGCGGCCCGGCTGCGGGCCATCACGCCGCCGGGCCGCGTGGCCACGATCCACCTGACGCTGACCGACGAGCATCCCTATGCCTTCGCCCAAGTGATGATATCCGGGGACCCGCCGTGAGCGGCGGCAACGTTGCCCCCGCGCATGTCGCGCTGGATTGGGAGGCCCGGTTCCGCGCTGAACGGACGCCCTGGGAACGGCCGACGCTCAACCCTGCCTTTTCAACGTGGCGCGCCAGCGGGGCGCTGTCGCCATGCCGGATTCTGTTGCCAGGCGCCGGACGCAGCGGCGAGCCGCTGGCGCTGGCGCGGGCCGGGTTTGACATCACGATCGTGGACGCAGCGGCAACCGCGGTCGCAGTCCAACTCGTCCGGCTGGGGTCTGCCGGGTTGAAGGGGGAAGTCCATGAGGCCGATTTGCTGGAATGGGCGGCGGATGCACCGTTCGACGCGATCTACGACCAGACCTGCCTCTGCGCGCTGCCGCCCGCAATCCTGCCGGCCTACGCCGCGCGCCTGCACGGCTGGCTGCGTCCCGGTGGGCGGCTCTTCATCCTGCTGATGCAAACCGGTCAGCCGGGCGGACCACCATTCGACTGTCCGCCGGACCAGATGCGGACACTCTTCGGCCAGGGCTGGCTCTGGCCGCGCGAGCCACCCTCTGCCATCCCGCACGGCCCCACCCACGCCGAAATCCCGCTGGTCCTGACCCGGCTTTAGGCTAGGATCCTAGCCCGCATGAGACTTTGGCACATGCGGGACGGACAACACGATCGAAAGGTGCATCGATCATTGTCCGGTTACGCTTTGTTCGAGAAGTGATTTGCCGCCCGGTTGGGGCAGATGGCTCGGGATGGTGGGTCCGGCGAGCCTGCGCGAATACGGGCTACTTTCTAGTTGGGCGTGTGGTGCACCACCCGGCGGCGGTGAAGCTTGGCATTGGCCAACGCGCGGCGCCGCTCCGCCATGGTGCCGAGCCCGTTATCCGCCGGCTTGGGGGCGCCGTTGAAATTGAACAGGTGTTGCGGTGGAGGATTGTTTTCAGTCCCGAGTTGCGCATGGGCAGCCACAGCGACGGTCACGCCCCCGGCCAGTGCCATGGCGCCGAGCGCAACGCGAAGGGAGTTCAAGCGCACTGACATCGCAACGATCCTCGGACGATAGGGCCACTCCTACATGCCTGTCCCGTGACAAAGGTGCAATCGGTCGCCTCTATATCGGCACCTTCCTTGACAGACCCCACCCCCATCGGCTTCATCCGTTCGCATTTCACCGGACCGCCGCACTTTCATGGCTAAAGCGAAATCGGGCGGCTGGCTCGATAACATCAAGACGATTGTCTACGCCGGGCTGATCGCCGTCGTCATTCGTACTGTGGCGTTCGAGCCGTTCAATATTCCATCTGGCTCGATGATCCCGACGCTCTTGGTCGGCGATTACCTCTTCGTCTCCAAATTCAGCTACGGCTACTCGCGCTTCTCGATGCCGTTCTCGCCCGATTTGTTTTCCGGACGCATCTTTGGCAGCATGCCGAAACGTGGCGACGTCGCCGTCTTCAAGAACATGCACGACGATTATGCCGACTATATCAAGCGCATCGTCGGCCTGCCCGGGGACCATATCCAGGTTCGCGGCGGCATGCTGTATGTGAATGGCAATCCCGCTGCCCGCCGCCCGTTGGGAGAAATCCTCGCCACAGACGAAAATGGCGCCTCGATTGCAGAGAAAGAATACACCGAGACGTTGCCCGGCAACGTGACCCATCTGATCGCGAAGATGGGCGATGACGGGTTCCAGAACAACACCGCGGAATTCGTGGTGCCCGAGGGCAATCTGTTCGCCATGGGCGACAACCGCGACAATAGCCTGGACAGCCGGTTCATGGACGGGCGGGGCGTCGGCTTTCTGCCGATCGAGAATTTGGTCGGGCGGGCGGAGTTCATCTTCTTCTCCATCGACGCGTCCGCCCCTTGGTGGCAGATATGGGAATGGCCTCTCGAAATCCGCTGGAGCCGCATCCTGACCGGCATTCGGTGATCGACACCGCGTTTGGTTATACCTTCCGCCGTCCCGAATTGCTGCGCGAGGCGCTGACCCATCGGTCCGCGGTGTACCGCAACCCTGGCCGCGCCAACAAAACCCGCTCCAACGAGCGGCTGGAATTCGTGGGTGACCGCGTCCTCGGCCTGCTGATGGCGGAGTGGCTGGCAGAACGTTTCCCGCATGAGCCCGAAGGCTTGTTGGCCCGGCGTCATGCCGATTTAGTGGCTGAGCCCCAATTGGCCGCCATCGGCACCGGGTTAGGGCTGTCCGAAATGCTGATCGTGGCGCCGAACGAGGCACGGGCAGGCGTGGGGCGCGGCGTGGCCGTAGTGGCGGACGGGGTGGAGGCCGTGCTAGGTGCCATCTATCTGGATGGCGGGCTGGAACCAGCCCGGACGCTGGTGCGGCAGGCCTGGGGGCAAGCGGTCGATGCCCAGGCAGATCCGCCGAAGCACCCGAAATCGGACCTGAAGGAATGGCTCGAAGCCAGAGGCGAGACGCTGCCACCGTTTGTGGAACTGTCACGCACCGGGCCGGCGCATGCGTTCGAATTTACCGTGACGGTGGCGGCGATGGGGTGCACCGGGCGCGGCACGGCAAATACCAAGCAATTGGCCGAGCGCGAGGCCGCTGCGGATTTGCTGCGGCAGCTGCAAGTATGACACAAGCCTGCCAATGAGCACCCGTTGCGGGTTCGCCGCCCTGGTGGGCGCGCCGAATGCCGGTAAATCCACCCTGCTGAACCGGATGACCGGGGCCAAACTGTCCATCGTCAGCCCGAAGGCGCAAACGACGCGCTTCCGCGTGCTCGGCATCCTGATGCGGGCGGAGACGCAAATCCTGCTGGTGGACACGCCGGGCATCTTCACACCCAAGCGCAAGCTGGACCGTGCGATGGTCAATGCGGCGTGGACCGGTGCGGAGGAGGCCGATGTGAGCCTGCTGCTCGTCGATGCCAAGGCGGGCGCCAGGCCGGCGGTGCGCGACATCGCCACTCGGCTGGCGCAGCGCGGCGGCCGCATTTGGCTGGTGCTGAACAAGGTCGACCTCGTCGCCCCCCCGGCGCTGCTGCCGCTGATTGGGAGCCTGAACGACCTCGCCATGTTCGAGGAAACGTTCATGGTCAGCGCCACGACGGGGGATGGGGCCGAAGTGCTGATGGACCGGCTGGCCGCGACCATGCCGACCGGGCCCTATTTGTATCCCCCCGACGACCTGACCGACCTGCCGGACCGGCTATTGGCCGCAGAACTCGTGCGCGAACAGGTCTTCCTCCAGACCCATGAGGAAGTACCATACGCCACCACCGTCGAGACGGAGAGCTATACCGAACGGCCGGATGGCTCGGTCCGGATCGACGTGACCGTGTACGTGACGCGGCCCGGGCACAAGGCGATCCTGATTGGCGGCGGCGGGTCCCGCGTGAAGGAGATTGGCGCCCGCGCCCGGCAGCAGCTTGCCGGGTTGCTGGAGCGGCCGGTGCATCTGTTTCTGAACGTGAAGGAACGCGCAGGCTGGGACGAAGAAGGTGCCCGGCTGCGCGCCATTGGCCTGGAGGACCCGGGCTAGCCGCCCGCACCCCACGCCATGGAATGGGAAGCGCCCGCCATCGTGCTGGATGCCCGCCCCTTTGGCGAAGGCGATGCGGTGGCCACCGTGCTGACGGAGGAATTCGGCGCGCATCGGGGCCTCGCCCGCGGCGGCGCATCCCGCGCCCGCGCCGCGCTCTGGCAACCCGGCAATTTGGTGGACACGCGCTGGGTGGCCCGGCTGTCCGACCAACTCGGGTCGTTCACCGCGGAGCTGGTTCACCCCGGGGCGGCGCTGGCGATGGATGACGCCCTGGCGCTGGCCGTGCTGTCGAGCGCCTGTGCGGTGGCGGAGGGGGCGCTGACCGAGCGCGAACCGCATCCGCTGGTATTCGCCGGCCTGTTGGCGCTGATCACGCGCCTGCCAGAGGGCCCGGCGGTGTTGAGCGATTTGGTGCGGTGGGAGCTGTCCCTGCTGGCGGAGCTTGGCTACGGGCTCGACCTGGACCGCTGCGCCGTCACCGGTGCGACGGAGGGCTTGGCCTGGGTCTCGCCGCGGACCGGCCGCGCCGTCAGCCAGGCTGCGGCTGGCCGCTGGAAGGAGCGTTTGCTGCGCCTGCCCGCCTTCCTGCGGGGGGACGCGGCGGATGCGGCAGGGTGGGTGGACGGGTTGGCGCTGACCGGGCGCTTTTTGGCACGGGATGCCTTCGGCAGCCAGCACCGGCCCATGCCAGCGGCACGGGACCGGCTCGTGGCGCGGGTGCATGCCATGATCGAGCCAGATGCTGACTAGCGCCGGGCCGCCCATCCTGTTCCAGGACGAGCGTTTCGTCGTGTTGAACAAGCCGGCGGGCCTTCCCGTCCATGCTGGTCCGCGCGGTGGTCCCAGCGTGGAGGATTGGTTCCCGGCTTTGTCCCGCCGGCGCGATGGACCGTGGCTGGCGCATCGCCTGGATGCGGACACCACGGGCTGTCTGGTCGTCGCGCTACGAAAGACGCCATTGCTTGCAGCCCAAGAGGCGTTCCGCACCGGGCAGGCGCACAAGGTTTATTGGGCCATCGTCCGCGGTGGTCCGGCCGCGGCGTCCGGCCGCATTGAGGCGGCGCTGGCCAAGCGTTCGACGCCGAGCGGCTGGTGGATGGCGGCGGACCCGGCGGGCCAGCCCGCGGTCACGGACTGGGAGGTGCGCGGCCGGGCGAAGGGCATGGCGTGGCTGGAACTAACACCCAAAACCGGGCGCACCCACCAAATCCGCGCCCATTGCGCGCTGCTCGGCTGCCCGGTGGCTGGGGATCCGATCTATGGCGACGGCGGCGGAACGCTGCAGCTACTCGCCCGCGCGATCACCCTGAAGCTGGACCTCATCCTGGACGCGCAAGCGCCGCCGCCGCCGCATATGGTTCAGGCGCTCGAATGCTGCGGTTTCACGCTGTAATGATCGCATCCACGGTGCGGGTCAGACTCGGCCGCCAATCAGGCAGGCGCACGTCGAAAATCTGCGCCAATTTGCTGCAATCCAGCCTGGAGTCCGGCGGGCGCTTGGCGGGGGTTGGCCAATCGGCAGTGGTGATCGCGTTCACCGTCGGCATCGGGCGTCCGTGCCGCGCGGCGTCCTCGAACGCCGCCATGGCGAGACCGTGCCAGGTGGTGCTGCCGCTGCCAGCGCTGTGGAACACACCCGCGTATTCCGCGCGCCAGCCGGCCTCGATACACGCGGCAACGCTCAGGATGGCGTCCGCGAGGTCGCCGGCATTGGTCGGACAGCCCTGCTGATCGGCCACCACTTTCAGCGCGTTGGTCCGCAGCGCCGCCCCGAGCATAGTGCGGACGAAATTCTTTCCACTGGCCGCATACACCCAGGAGGTCCGCAACACGACGCCGCGGTCGTAGCCGACCACGGCCAACTCGCCCGCCAATTTGCTGCTGCCGTAAACTCCCGTCGGCGAGGTCGGGTCCGTCTCGACATAGGGCGAGCCCTTCAGCCCATCGAACACGTAGTCGGTGGAGAGGTGGATCAGCGGAATGCCCGCGCTGTCGCAAAGCCGCGCCAGCTGCGCCGGGCCATCGCGGTTGGCGCGGAGGGCGCCGGCCTCCTCCTGCTCCGCCGCATCGACGGCGGTCCAGGCGGCCGCGTTCACCACCAGGCTGGGCCGGGCTTGACCGAAAACCGCCGCGACGCTGTCTGGCCGGTCGAAGTCGAACTCGGGCCGGCCGACCCGCGTCACCCGGCCGCCGCCACGTGCCGCCAGCTCCGTCGCGACCTGCCCGGCCCCGCCGGTCACCAGAATCATACGTGAAACCAGTTGGTCATGTCGGCCCAGCGCGGCGCCACCTTGTCCTTGTCGGAGAGTTGGATGTCCGCCTCCGGCACCGGCCAAGGCAGCGCCAGGTCGGGGTCATTCCAGATCACCGCGCGTTCGGAGGCTTTGTCGTAATACCCCGTGGTTTTGTAGATCACCTCGCAATCCGGCTCGAGCGTGACGAACCCGTGCAGGAAACCCGGCGGTATCCAGAGTTGCTGCCAATTGGCCGCACTCAACTCCGCGGCGACGTGGCGGCCGAAGGTGGGGGACCCATGCCGCGCATCCACCGCAACATCCCAGATCGACCCACGAACCACCCGCATCAGCTTGCCCTGCTCATGCGGGGCAAGCTGGCAATGCAACCCACGCAGCACCCCGCGGGCTTGCGACATGCTGTGGTTGTCCTGCACGAAGGGGAGGTCGATGCCGGCATCCTGCACCGCCCGCGCGGTCCAGGTTTCGGAGAAGAAGCCACGCGAATCGCCGAAACGCGCCGGGGTAAACAGGATTACGTCCGGAATGGCGAGCCGTTCCAACTTCATGCATGCACCCCGTCGGCAATTTCCAGCAACAACCGCCCCAGCTCGGTCTTGCGCAGCGCGTTGGCCCGTTCGCGGAGGGCGGCAGCGTCGATATACCCCATGCGGTAGGCCACCTCTTCCGGGCATCCGACCAGCATCCCCTGCCGGGACTGGATCGTCTGCACGAAGGTCGACGCCTGCAGCAGGCTATCCGGCGTGCCCGCGTCCAGCCACGCATAGCCGCGGCCGAGCCGCTCCACGGTCAGTTCCCCCGCTTCCAAATACATCCGGTTCAGGTCGGTGATCTCCAACTCCCCCCGCGCCGATGGTTTGACCCGGCGGGCCAGTTCGGTGACGCGTTTGTCGAAGAAATACAGGCCGATGACGGCCCAGTTCGACTGGGGTGTGGTGGGCTTTTCAACGATGCTGGTGGCCTGCCCCGCTTTGTTGAACGTGACCACGCCATAACGTTCGGGGTCGCTGACCTGGTAGGCGAAGACCGTGGCACCGTTGGGCCGCGCCGCCGTCGCCTGGAGAGTTTTACTGAGGTGATCGCCGAAGATCATGTTGTCGCCAAGAACCAGGGCGCAGGCCTCGCCCTGCAGCCAGTCTGCTCCGATCAGGAAGGCCTGGGCCAGCCCGTCGGGCGAGGGTTGTTCGGCGAAGGCGAAGCGGCAGCCGAGGGTGGAACCGTCGCCCAGCAGGCGGCGGAACATCGGCAGGTCGACGGGGGTGGAGATGACCAGGATGTCGCGGATACCCGCGAGCATCAGGACCGAAAGCGGGTAGTATGCCATCGGTTTGTCGTAGACCGGCAGCAATTGCTTGCTGGCGGCCAGGGTCATCGGGTGCAGCCTCGTGCCAGACCCGCCTGCCAGCAGGATACCCTTCACGCAGCGGACGCCGGTTGCAGCGGGGCCGCAGTGCCCAGCCGCTGTCCCGCATAGTGCCCGGCGCGAATGCGCTCCCACCACGCCCGGTTGTTCACATACCACTCGACCGTGCGTTGCAGCCCGCGGTCGAAATCATGCGGGGCGCGCCAGTCGAGCGCGGCCTGCGCCCGCGCCGGGTCGATCTCGTAGCGGAAATCATGGCCGGGACGGTCGGTGACGAAATGGATCAGCCTCTCGCGCGGGCCGGCCGCATCTGGCAGCAGCCGGTCCAACGCGGCACAAATGCCCTTCACCACTTGAAGGTTGGTGCGGGGCTGCTGGGCGCCGATGGCCAGCGTCGCCCCGGCTTGCGCGCGTTCCAGCGCCAGC
This sequence comes from Acetobacteraceae bacterium, assembly GCA_965199005.1. GTDB lineage: Bacteria > Pseudomonadota > Alphaproteobacteria > Acetobacterales > Acetobacteraceae > LMUY01. The sequence continues at coordinate 1,274,714 of CBDAQK010000001.1, forward strand.
ACCAGCGCCTCCGCATGGTCGTCCACGAACAGCCAGTCCCGTTGGTTCGAGCCATCGCCATAGACCGGCAGTGGCTTGCCCTCCAGCGCATTGAGCGTCACCAGCGGGATCAGTTTCTCCGGGAATTGCCACGGGCCGTAATTATTCGTGGTGTTGGTCACGAAGGCCGGCAGGCCATAGGTGTGCCACCAGGCGCGCACCAAATGGTCCGACGCCGCCTTGCTGGCCGAATAGGGGCTGCGCGGATCGTAGGGTGTCGTCTCGGTAAACGGCGGGTCACCGGCATCGAGCGCGCCGAACACCTCGTCGGTCGAGACGTGGTGAAACCGGAACGCGGCGCGTTTTGCGGCGTCCAGGGTGGACCAATACTCCCGGGCGGCCTCTAGCAGGACGAAGGTCCCGACGACATTGGTCTGCACGAAAGGGCCAGGGCCGTCGATCGAGCGGTCCACGTGGGTTTCCGCCGCCAAATGCATCACCGCATCGGGCTGGTGGGTCGCAAAGACCTGCCGCATGGCCGCAGCATCCGTGATGTCAGCACGGATGAGGGTATGCCGGGGATGCCCAAGCGCGTTCTCCAGCGCGTCCTCCGACGCGGCATACGACATTTTATCCACGTTCACGACGCTGGCATCCCCCCGTCGGACGAGGTGTCGAACCACGGCCGACCCAATGAAACCACAACCACCGGTCAGCAGAATTCGCACGTTTGGATCCTTGATAATGGGCCGCAATTTGGCAGGGGAGCCGTCCAACGGCAACTGCCGGATGGGTAAGTGAGGATTGAACCATCCAAGGAGACTGAAACAAGTTTTGATACGGAACCTCAGGGCTTGAGCGCCTGCGATGGCGGGCCACCTGCTCTCGCCGCAGCGTCCATCCGGGCAGCCGGCCTGTCTAGACGGGCCGGGACACCAAGCTTTTCCGATACTTTCGCTGCCGCTGCCGCAATCCGGGATCCTGCCCCAACAACCGGGCGACGACCCCATGGACGCGGCCGATCTCGGCGGACTGCACCGCGGCGCCAATCCGGGCAGTGACACTGTCGGCGTGGCGCCGGTGGTGGTTCAGCGGCTTCGAAACATACGCGATTTGGGCGCCCTCCCGGGCCAGCACCTCTGCGTAGATGCGCCAATCCCCAGCCACGCGAAACCCCGGGAGTTCGGACTCGCAGCGCACCAGGGCCGCCAGCAGCTCCTCCCGCCGCCACAGCACGGCGCTGACGTTCAGGATGAGGTTGCGTTCGGCCAAATGGCTGCGCAGGAACGCCGCACCTTCGAACACGGCATCCGCCGCCAGCACCGTTGGGCCGTAATAGCCTTTATAATCCGGCCACAGCGTGGCGCCCCCCTGGTCGATGGCACGGCTGTCGCAAAAGACGAAAGCCGGGTCCCGCGCCTGCGCCGATGCGGCGGCCAAGGCCGCGAGCAAACCGGGTTCCGCGCTGTCGTCGGCCTCGGCAATCCAGAGCCATTCGGATGTCGCCATCTCGGCCGCCCGGCGCCATTGGGCAAACACCGAACCAGACCGGCGCGCCTGCCGATGCAGCTCTATCCGCCTGCCCCATGCGTGCGCCGTACGCTGCGCCACCGCGACGCTGTCGTCGGTGGAGGCATCGTCCAGCACGATGACCTCCGTCACCGGGTAGGTTTGCGCGAAGATCGAGGCGAGCCGTGCCTCCAAGTAGCGCTCATAATTACAGTTCGGCACCACGACCGACACGGGCAGCAGCCGCGGACGTGCCAGCGCAAGCAGCCGGGCGCTATAGGCTTCGAAGCGGAATGCCGCACGGCTGGACTCGGCCAAGGCGAGGCGATCGGTGGGGGTCGTGCCACGCGCGACCCGCAAAGCGGCCTGACCCATCGCGACGACGTCGCCAAGGGGCACGCTGCAGCCGCCGCCGTGGCGGTTCAGCAATTCGGGAATGCCGCCCGTGTCCTCGAACGCGACGACGGGGGTGCCAGCCGCCATCGCCTCCAACGCCACCGAGGGCAACGGGTCCTCCCGCGAGGTGAGCAGGAACACGTCGGCGGCAGCCAGCAATGCGCCAGGGTCCGCACGTGGACCCAGGAAACGGAACGAGCCATTCGCCTCCGCAGTGGCGATTTCTGCACCGAGATAGGCGTAGATGGCCGGGTCGATCCCGCCGGCCCAAACCAGACAGAGTTGGGACGCTTCATTGCGGGTCGCGCGCCACACCTGCAGGAACAGGTCGAACCCCTTCCGCAAGTCGGCGTAGCCCATCCCAAGCGCCAGAATTGCGCCCGGCGGCACCCGCAGCTCGGCGCGCGTTGCGGTTCGGTCATCGGCGCTCGCTGGGGGGCACTCGATCCCTTGCGGCAGCACCACCGCGTGTATGGGCGCCATCGCAAGTGCCTCGAAGCACCGGTCACGCACCAATCCGGCAGGAAAAACCACCGCGTCCGCAGCGGCCAAGCCCAGCCGGAGCGTTTCGAGCAGCCCTTTCTCCCGCAACAGGCGGGGTAATTCGTGCACGAGCAGAACAGAGTGGATGCCGTGATGCTGCAGCAGCGGGGCTGCGCTCGCACTCGCAGCACTGCTGATGATCGCAGCGCTGCAGCCGGTCGCCCGCGCGGCCTGGATCAAATGGTGGAGCCGCTCGGGGCCGTCCGCGACGGTGGTTGGTGCGACAGCCTGATACTCAGCCTCCAACGGGCCGCCCGTGAGCAGCACGAACGCGACATCAGCACCGTGCACGGCCCGCAACGTTCGGCCGAGACGCAGCAGCAGAATTTGTGCCCCATGCGCCAGCCCGTCATGGCCGATCAGCAGCAGCCGGGTCCGCGCGCCGGGGGCAGGCAACCCGGTCACGGCGCGGGCGGTGGCGTTCAGGAACGCACCGCCCCAATGCACATCCGGCTCCAGCGTTGCACCCTCGGCCCATTCGTTCCAGGCATTGATGCAGACGATCGCCTCGCCTTCGACGGGGTGACGGCGGGCGAACCGGGTCAGGTCTTCCAGCCACGCCTGGTAGAGCGCCGGGGTGGCGCCATGCAGGATGGTGCCCTTACCCTGACGCCGCGGGTCGTTGTCCCAGGACGGCACGGCGGTCTTGATCAGCGGAAAGGCCGGGATCGCCTCCGCCACCGAGGCACGGGCAATCGCAGCGTAGTCATAGACCTCGGCGTCGAACCCCGGGTCCAGGACGCGGAGGCTGTCCGTCACCATCGGCACTTTCGATGTCAGCTTGTGCGGCGGGAATTCCACGGCCGCGTCCATGCCGTAGCTGCGGGGATCGGTATCCCCGAAACTTTGCGCCATCACGAACATCGGATCCTCGCCATGGGCTGCCTGAAACAGGCGGCGCCACCGGTTGACCGTCGCCACCGCGTCGGGGATCAGCCGCGCCCGGTAGACCATCAGCAAGGGACGGCCGTTGAGCCTGATATACCGGCAATCCGCAAAGTGGCGGGCGAACTCGGCAACCAGGACGGCTTCGTCCTGGGTCCGGTAGTCTTGGCTGAGCAGGACCTGGTCGTCCGACCCATCCCAGCGGCGGGTCCAATTCTCGTTGGCCCACATCAGGCAGAACGGCATGTCCAAGGTGCGGTCGGCGAGCAATGCCTCCAACGGCGCCTCCAGCAGGCGGCGGCCGTTGAACCAATAGAAATAGAAGACGAACCCATGCAGACCCGCCCCCTTGGCCAGCGCGACCTGTCGCCGCAGCGTGTCGGTGTCGTCCAGCCGGTAATGGCCGAGGTCGCGCGGGATACGCGGCTGCAAATGGCCGGCGAAACGCGGCAGCGCGCGCCCTAGATTGGTCCATTCGGTGAAGCCGCGGCCCCACCATGCCTCGTTTTCGGGGACGGGGTGGAATTGCGGCAGAAAAAACGCCAGCAGTTTCACCTGCAACGCCAGCCCAGGCGGTAACGGGCTCACCTCTTCGAATTCGGCATTGGGCCGGGTGTTCCGGCGAACCTCGTCGGCGATATTCGGCGTGCCAGTCTCAAACCGTGACTGTTCCCGCCAACGCAGCAGACCGAGCAACGGGTTGGGGTCCAACGCCGCACCACCCCACCGGCGAGGATCGAAGTTCGGACAGGGTGCGCGGCCCTCGCTGAAGCCGCGGACGAGATAGTGTTCCATCGGGTCCATCCCGGCGGACGCAACGTCGGCGTTCTCTTTTAGGTAATGGGTGCTATCGAACTCCGCGATCGGACTGACGGCCCCGGTATGGCGATGCGCCAGGAAGTGGGCAAGGCAGGACTGACCTGGCCGTATGCCGTACTGCGCTCGATACCAAAGCGGGTCGAAATAGGGGACGGGCCGGCGGCCCGCTGCTTCCCCGACCTGAATGTAATGCAGCAGAGGGTCACCGACGCTATCTGGATTCCGTGCGCGGTAGTAGACCGGATCAAAATAAGGGTTCGGCCAGCGATCCTCGCGCCAGCCATACCGATGCCAGTGGACGAGGGCGCCGGGGCCGATATCCGTGAGGTCGAGGTTGCGGGCGAGGAACCAGGCGCCTTCGAACAGGCCGGAGCGCTGGAGTATGGCAAGGCGGTTTTGCTCCGCCAGGTCGGGAACCGTCATTGCGTTGGCGAGAGCCTGATCCTGCCGCCCCATCGAACGCCACCATGAAGGCCTAATGAGGATACGCTAACCCAACTATGAATAACGCCAACAGGGTTTTCATAGAAAAGCGAACGTTCTATGGTCTGCGTTAATAATACACGGGGGAGATACGATGCAGAGACGGCAATTTATTGCGGGATTAACGGCGAGCGGGTTGGCCATGCCAGCGCTCGCGCAGCCAGCCGGCTCGCGCACCCTCATCTTCGTGCCCCAGGCCAATCTGACCAGCCTGGACCCAGTGTGGACGACCGCGACCGTCACCCGCAATTTCGGCTATGTGGTCTACGACACGCTGTATGGCGTGGACGACAAGCTGCAGCCGCAGCCGCAAATGGCGCAAGGCCACCGCATCGACGATGACGGCAAGCGCTGGACGATTACGCTGCGTCCCGGGCTCCGCTTCCACGATGGCTCCCCGGTGCGGACGGTGGACTGCGCCGCCTCGCTCAGACGATGGATGAAGCGGGACTCGCTGGGCCAAACTGTCGCCTCCCGGACGGCCGCCATCGAGACGCCGGACGATACGACCTTGGTGTTCCGCCTGAACAAGCCATTCGCATCGCTCGCCTGGGCGCTGGGGAAGTCGCAGCCCAGCCCGCCCGTCATCATGCCCGAACGGCTGGCCAACACCGACGCGTTCAAATCCCTTTCGGAGGTGGTGGGAAGTGGCCCCTTCCGCTTCCTGCCAGACCAATACATCTCCGGCAGCCGCGCCATCTTCGCCAAATTCGACGCATACGTGTCCCGCGACGAGCCACCGAGCGGCACGGCGGGGGCGAAGCGTCCGCTGGTGGACCGGATCGAATGGCGCATCATCCCGGAGGCGGCGACCGCCGCGGCGGCGTTGCAGGCCGGAGAGGTCGATTGGGTCGAACAGCCACTCACCGATTTGTTGCCGCAATTGCGCACGGACCGCTCGCTGATCGTCGACCGGCTTGATCCGTTCGGGCTGTATCCGGTGTTGCGCTTCAACAGCATCCAGGGCCCGACCGCCAACCAGGGTGTGCGGCAGGCCCTCCTCGCAGCCATCAACCCGATCGAGGTGATGCAGGCCGTCATGGGGGACGATAGCAGCGCCTATCACGCGCCCATCGGCTGTTTCCTGCCGGGCACTGAATCGGCAAACGACGCGGCGATGGACCGTGTGGGCGGGCAGCGTCCGGTTGCGGAGATCAAGCGGATGCTGGACGCCGCGAAGTATGATGGGGCACCCGTCGTGCTGCTGCATCCGACCGACCAGCCCTATTACGATGCGATGGCGCAGGTCACGCTGGCGACGTGCAAGCGGATCGGCGTCGCCGTCAGGGATGACGCGATGGATTTCGGCACCGTGGTTCAACGCCGTGCCAGCAAGGAGCCGTTGGACAAGGGCGGCTGGTCGATGTTCTCGTCCTCCTTCCCGGCGCTGGACTACGTCGATCCGCTTGGCGCCCCGGCGCTGCGCGGCAACGGGGCCGACGCCTGGTATGGCTGGCCAACGGCACCGAAGGTCGAGGCAGCGCGGGACGCATGGCTGGACAGCAGTGATCCGGCAGAGCGGAAGAAGCTGGCGACACAAATGCAGGCGGCGGTGTTCGAGGAAGCGGCGTTTGCACCGCTAGGGCAGTATTTCCAAAGCACGGCATGGAATCGGCGCATCACCGGGCAGTTGCGCGCACCGGTGCCGGTCTTCTGGAACCTGCAAAAAGCGTAGGGCGACCGGGTCCGTTGCCATCGGTTACACTTTTCCACACGACGAGCCGGCAGTTTTTCGTCCAACGCCACCGTTATGGGTGTCGGAAGGAGACACATCATGTCGAAGCAATGGATGGTTCGATGCGTGAAAACGGCCGGGGCCTTGGCCGTTGCGGCAGCTCTTTCGGGTTGCATCATCGCACCCGGGCCAGGGCCGCGGTACGGGTACTGGTGGCACCCGCATCCGCACTATTACGACTGAGACAATCGGGCGGGGGTGGGGCTGAAACTGGACCAGCGGGCTGACCTGCGCTAGCCCTCCCCCCATGCCCGCATCTGGTCCCACTCTCGTCACCGGTGCCACCGGATTTGTCGGCTCGGCGGTTGCCCGTGCGCTGCTTGCCCGCGGCCACGCCCTCCGGCTGCTGGTGCGGGAAAAAGGGGAGCGCGGCAACATCGCCGGGCTGCCAGCGGAGTTGGTGACGGGCGATCTGCGAGATCCGGCATCTCTGGCGCGTGCCGTGGAGGGCTGCCGCTACGTCGTGCACGTGGCGGCCGACTACCGGCTCTGGGTGCCCGACCCGGCGGTCATGAACCGCGCCAATGTCGATGGCACGCGGGCGCTGTTGGTTGCAGCCCATCGCGCGGGCGTCGAACGAATGGTCTATTGCAGCAGCGTCGCGGCCTTGGGGCTGATCGGCGACGGCACGCCGGGGACCGAGGCGACGCCGAACGCCTTCGAGAAGGTGATCGGAACCTACAAGCAGTCCAAATACCTTGCCGAGCAAGCCGTCCTCACCCTGGCGCGCGATGGCGTTCCGGTCGTGATCGTAAACCCGTCGGCGCCCGTGGGACCCCGCGACATCAAGCCGACGCCCACGGGAAAGATGATCGCTGATACCGCCGCCGGGCGGATGCCAGCCTATGTCGATACCGGCCTGAACATCGTCCATGTCGATGACGTGGGGGAGGGGCATGTGCTGGCGCTCGAGCGTGGCCGGATTGGCGAGTGCTACATCCTCGGGGGTGAGGACATGGCCATGCAGCGCCTGCTCGCCCTGGTCGGGGAGGTGGCGGGCCGTCCGCCACCCCGGGTCAAGTTACCGCACGCGGCCTTGTATCCGCTGGCGCTCGCGAGTGAAGCGGTCGCGCGGATGACCGGGATCGAGCCGATCGTCACCCGCGACATCCTGGCGATGGCGAAAAAGAAGATGTTCTTCTCCTCCGCCAAGGCCCAGGCCGAACTGGGCTATCAATTCCGCCCGGCGCGCGAGGCCGTCGCCGATGCCGTGGCCTGGTTCCGCGCCAATGGCCGGGTGCCGGCATGACGGCGCTCGCCCTGCTGGCATTGCTGGCCTGGGTCTATTTGCTTGCCTTCCACGGCCGGTTCTGGTCGGCCGGCCCCCGCCTGTCACCCACGCGTCCCAGCCAGAGCCCGGCGGTGGACATCGTCGTGCCAGCTCGCGACGAGGCGGCGAGCATCCAAACTTGCCTGCGCTCGCTTCTGGCGCAGGATTATCCTGGCCCGCTTCGACTCTTCGTCGTCGACGACTGCAGCAGCGATGGTACGGGCGCCCTGGCCCGCGGCCTGGCGGATGGTCGCCTCCTCGTGGTGGATGGTACTGCACGCCCTGCGGGGTGGAGCGGGAAGTTATGGGCTGTTGCACAGGGCGTCCGCCGGGGCGCGGCTCCCCTGGTCTTGCTGTGCGACGCCGATATCACCCATGACCCGGCCCATGTCGCAACGCTTGCCGCCAAGCTGGAGCGTGACGGCCTGGATTTGGTGTCGGAGATGGTGGAGCTGAACTGCGCTAGCCTCGCCGAACGGGCGCTCGTGCCGGCTTTCGTCTTCTTCTTCCAACTCCTCTATCCCTTTGCCCGCGTGAACGACCCGCTGAGCGGCACGGCGGCGGCGGCGGGCGGCACGATCCTGGTGCGCCGCGCTGCGTTGGACCGCATCGGGGGGATCGAGGCAGTACGCGGCAAGCTGATCGACGATGTCGCACTCGCCACGGCGGTGAAACGGGGCGGCCGGATTTGGCTGGGTCATAGCCAATTGGCGCGCTCCGTCCGACCCTACCCCGGCGCCGCCGACGTTTGGCGCATGGTCGCGCGCACAGCCTATGTGCAGCTGCGCTTCTCCCCGGCGATCCTGGCTGGCACGATCGCCGGGCTGGCCTTGGTGTGGCTCGCCCCGCCGCTGCTGGCCCTGTTCGGGTCAGGGTTCGCCCGATGGGCGGGGCTCGCCGCCTGGATCGGCTCGGCCGCCAGTTTCGTGCCGACGCTGCGCCGGTTCCGCCAAACACCACTCTGGGCGATCGCCTTACCCTTGATCGCCTTGTTCTATATGGCAGCGACGGTCGCGTCGGCGATCGGTCACCACCGGGGCCAAGGCGTGGTTTGGAAGCGCCGGTCCTACGGCGAGGCTGGCGCATGAGCAGTTCGGTGGAGGCGCCCTCGGGCAAGGGGAAGGGGGACGAGAATTTTCCCGTCGGCTCACGGCTGATCCGCCCGGCGCTGCGGCCCCATGTCCACGCCTTCTATGATTTCGCCCGCCAGGCTGACGATATTGCCGATAGCGCCAGCTTAGCCGCCGGCGAAAAGCTCCTGCGGCTGGATACGATGGCGACCGTGCTGATCGGGGACACGGAAGATGGGTCTCCCAGCGCCGTCCGCCTGCGCGACAGCCTGGAGGAAACCGGGGTGACGCCCCAGCATGCGTTGGACCTGCTACACGCCTTCCGGCAGGACGCCACGAAGCAACGCTATGCTGACTGGCAAGAGTTGATGGATTACTGCCGCTACTCCGCCATGCCCGTCGGCCGGCACGTGCTGGACCTGCATGGGGAGGCACACAGCACCTATGCCCCTTCCGACGCCCTTTGCGCGGCCCTGCAGATCCTCAACCATTTGCAGGATTGCGCGGGTGACTTGGCCTCGCTGGATCGCTGCTATATCCCGCAGGCCATGCTCGCCGAGGCCGGGGTGGACGTGTCGACCCTGCAGGCGGCGAGCGCCTCCTCCGGGCTCCGCCACGTCCTCGACCAGTTACTGGCACAGACGCAGGCGCTGACCCGGGTCGGGGCTGGTTTACCGGCCCTGGTGCGGGATCGCCGGTTGAGGGTGGAGACGGCGGTGATCGCCGGGTTGGCGGAGCGGTTAACGCGGCGGTTGCGCCGGGAAGACCCTTTGGCCCAGCGTGTCAAGCTGCGCCGCGGGGACGTCGTTGGCAGCGTATTGCTGGCATTGCCTTGGCTCCGTTGAGCCCACTTGGCTGCGACCCGGCGGATTCGGACGCAATAGAGGCAATCGTCCAACGGGCCGGGACGTCGTTCTACCGCGGCATGCGGATACTGCCACCGGACCGGCGGCTGGCCATGTATGCCATTTACGCCTTCTGCCGGCTGGTCGACGACGTGGCGGACGAGGACGCGCCGATCGAGTTGAAGCACGAGGGGTTGCAGGCGTGGCGGGCCGCAATCGACACTGTCTATGCCGGACAAGGCCATGACGCCGTTACCCGGGTGCTGGTGCTGGCGGTTCGGCAATTTGCACTTCGCCAGGAGGATTTTCTCGCCGTGATCGACGGCATGCAAATGGATGCGGACACGGTGATCGCCGCGCCGGATTTTGCGACTTTGGATTTATATTGCGACCGCGTTGCGGCAGCGGTAGGCCGGCTCTCCGTCCGGGTCTTCGGGGACGCGTCGCCGCGCGCCGATGACGTTGCGTTCTCCCTGGGCCGCGCCCTGCAATTGACCAACATCCTGCGCGACCTGGCAGAAGATGCCGGTCGCGGCCGGCTCTATTTGCCACGTGAATGGCTGGACGCGGCGGGGGTCTCGCACGAGCCCGGCCCAGCGCTGGCCAGCCCGCATTTGCCGCTGGTGTGCGAGCGCGTGTTGGGCGAGGCGCGGCGACGGTTCCAACTGGCTCATGCGGCCATGGCGGACTGCAATCAGCGGGCGATGCGCCCGGCGCGGCTGATGGGCGCGACCTACGCGGCCTTGCTCGACCGGTTGGCGAAGCGGGGCTGGGCCGCGCTGGACCAGCCGGTCCGCATTCCAAAGTGGCAGAAGCTGGCGATCGCAGTCCGCTATTTGCTATGAGCCGGGTGCACGTGATCGGGGCCGGCATGGCAGGGCTCTCCGCCGCCCTCGCGCTGGTGGATGCTGGGCATGCAGTGAGCCTCTACGAGGCGGGTCCGGCGGCTGGTGGCCGGTGCCGGTCCTATAACGACAAGGAACTGGGCTGTCGCATCGACAATGGCAACCATCTCTGGCTCTCCGGCAATCGCGCGATCACCGGGTTCCTGCGCCGGGTGGGGGCGGAGCAAACGCTGGCCGGGCCGCCCCGCGCGATGTTTCCATTCTACGATCTGGCGACCGGGCGGCGTTGGACGGTGCAGCCGAATGCCGGAGTCCTGCCTTGGTGGATCTTGGCGCCAAACCGCGCCGTTCCTGGTGCCCGGTTGCGGGAGTATGCCGGGCTGGTGGCCCTGCTTCGCGCCGGGCCGGATGCAACCGTGGCCGAGGTGATGCCGGCGGGCGCCCTGAACGATCGACTGATCGAGCCATTGGTCATCGCCGCCTTAAACACTGCGCCCGCTTCCGGGAGCGCCGCGCTGATGGCCGCCGTCATGCGAGAAACGTTGGTGCGGGGTGGCGGCGCCTGCATCCCAGCCTTCCCGCGCGATGGCTTGTCCGCCACTTTCATCGACCCGGCACTCGCCGCCTTGCGTCACGCCGGGGCGGAGATGCACCTCGCGCGGCGCGTGACCGCGGTGGCGGTTGCCGGGGAACGGGTCACGGCGATCGCCACCGGCGATGGACCAGTGGAACTGGGACAAGGAGACCAGGTTGTTTTGGCCGTTCCCGCGCCCGTTGCGCAGACACTGCTGCCTGGCCTGAAAGCACCCGAACTGTTCGAAGCCATCGTAAACTTGCATTACCGACACGCAGCCTCTCATGGCGCAGCCGGCTTCGTGGGAGTGTTGGGGGGAACGACCGAGTGGGTCTTCGTCAAGCCGGGTGTTGTTTCTGTGACCATCAGCGCTGCAAATCGCCTTGTCGATCGTCCAGCTAGTGACTTAGCGGCAACAGTGTGGCCGGAAGTGTGTTCTGCTCTCGGGATTGCGAGCCCAATGCCGGCCTGGCGTGTCGTAAAGGAGAAGCGCGCAACATTCGCCGCGACCCCGGTCGAGAACCGGAAGCGGCCAGGGGCGCGGGTTGGCCTCGCAAACCTTGCGCTGGCTGGCGATTGGACCGACACGGGCCTGCCTGCCACTATCGAGGGCGCGATCAGGTCTGGTCAAACTGCTGCGGCGGCTGTCAACTCCGTTGCTTGAGCCTGGATGGATGATGCCAAGCGAAACGCTTACCCGTGTCGAACGCCACACCCTTCAGACCGCCATCGATGCCGCCCGTGCCGCGCTAGAAGCCCGGCAGTATGCGGACGGGCATTGGCTGTTCGAACTTGAGGCAGATGCGACGATCCCCTCCGAATACGTGCTGCTCGAGCATTATCTGGACCGGATCGATGCAGAGTTGGAGGAGGAGATCGGCGTCTACCTGCGGGGCATCCAAGGCCGCGACGGCGGCTGGCCACTCTTTCACGATGGCGCGGCGGATTTATCCGTCAGCGTGAAGGCCTATTTCGCGCTGAAGGCCATCGGCGATTCGGCGGACGACCCGCATATGGTCCGCGCCCGGGAGTGCATCCTCCGGTTGGGTGGTGCGGAGCGGACCAACGTGTTCTGCAGAATCCAGTTGGCATTGTTCGGCCAGGTGCCCTGGCGGGCGACGCCGGTCATGCCGGTTGAGATCATGCATCTGCCGCGGTGGTTTTTTTTCCACCTGTCAAAGGTGTCCTATTGGTCGCGCACGGTGATGGTGCCCTTGTTGGTGCTGATGGCTTTGCAGCCGAAGGCCCGCAATCCCCGCCGCGTCTCCGTCGCCGAACTGTTCCGCACACCACCGGACCAGGTTCGCGACTGGTTTCGCGGCCCTTATCGCTCCGCCTGGGGGCCGTCGTTCAGGATACTCGACTCGATCCTGCGCCCGCTGGTGCGGTTTGCGCCAAGGCGAGGCCGGCGCCTGGCAATCGAGGCGGCTGTGAAGTTCACGGTCGAGCGCCTGAATGGCGAGGATGGACTTGGCGCCATCTACCCGGCCATGGCGAATAGCGTGATGATGTTCGACGCGCTGGGATATCCGAGCAACCACCCGCACGCCATCACCGCCTGGGGCGCGGTGCGCAAGCTGTTGGTCGTGCTGCCCGGCCGGGTTTACTGCCAACCCTGCCTTTCGCCTATCTGGGACACTGGCCTGGCTGGCCATGCCCTCGCAGAAGCGGCAGGGGTGGGCACGCCACAGCTCGAAGCGGCTTGCGAGTGGCTTGCCGGGCGTCAGGTCACGTCGCTGCGGGGTGACTGGGCTGCATTGCGGCCCGATGTGCCACCGGGCGGTTGGGCGTTCCAATATGAGAACGCCCATTATCCCGATGTCGACGACACCGCCGTGGTGGCCATGCTGTTGCACCGGGCTGGTGACCCGTCCCATGCCGATGGCGTTGAGCGGGCGCGCGCATGGGTGGTTGGCATGCAGAGCAAGAATGGCGGCTGGGGCGCGTTTGACGTCGACAATGACTACCAGTTCCTGAACCACATCCCGTTTGCCGACCACGGCGCGCTACTCGATCCGCCGACGGTGGACGTCACCGCCCGGTGCGTGTCGTTCCTGGCGCAATGCGGTCACACCTTGCAGGACCCGGTCATGGCGCGCGCGCTGACCTATCTGCGGAACGAACAGGAAAAGGACGGCAGTTGGTTCGGACGCTGGGGCACGAACTATATCTATGGCACCTGGTCGACGCTGTGTGCACTGAACGCGGCCGGGCTGCCGCATGACGATCCGGCCATCCGCCGCGCGGTGGCCTGGCTGGTGGCACGGCAGCGGGCCGATGGTGGCTGGGGCGAGGACGAGGCGTCCTATGACGGCGCACCCCCTGGTTGCTATCACGAAAGCACCCCGTCGCAGACTGCTTGGGCGCTGATCGGGCTGATGGCGGCGGGTGAGGTGAACCATCCCGCCGTGGGCAGTGGCATCGATTACCTGCGCCGGACGCAACGCGCGGATGGCGAATGGGAAGAGCTCCCCTACACGGCGGTGGGCTTCCCGCGCGTCTTCTACCTGCGATATCACGGCTACCGCCTGTTCTTCCCCCTGCTGGCGCTGGCGCGCTACCGCAACCTCCTGCAGGGAGGGACGCACCGGGTCGCGCACGGCTTCTAGCAGGTGATTGGCATCGTCGTGGGGCTCGGGGCCGAAGCGCGTCTTGCGCGCGGTCTGGGCGCCGTCGTTGCGATCGGTGGCGGCGATGCAGCCGGCGCGGAAATGGCGGCCGCCCGCTTGGCGGCAACAGGGGTCCGCGCGCTGTTGAGCTTCGGGCTGGCGGGGGGCTTGTCGCCGGACGTGCAGGCCGGGCGCGTGATCATACCGGACGGCGTGGTCTGCGAAACCGGCGAACGCTGGCAGGTGGACGCCGAATTGGCTGCGCGGCTTGGCACCCCGGGCGGCCTGGTATTGGCAGCGCCGCAGATCATCGCGACGCGGGCTGCCAAGCGCGCGGCCTGGATGCAGAGCGGGGCGGTCGCCGCGGATTTGGAGAGCGGTGCAGTGGCCAGGGCGGCCAAGGCGCATGGTATCCCCTTCGCCGTGCTGCGCGCGGTGTGCGACCCTGCCGGCCGTGACCTGCCGCCAGCAGCCTTGACCGCGCTCGACGGCCAGGGCCGTATCCAGACCGGCGCCTTGCTGCGATCACTGGCTCGCTATCCGGCGCAGATACCGGCATTGATCGCATTGGGTCGCGAGGCAGCCCAGGCACGCCGGTCGCTATTGGAGCAGGTTGCTGCCATCGGCCCTCTCGACTGAGGAGGACCCCATGCAGCCGATCAAGCAGACCACGCGCTACCACGAGATGGCGGACCCGCAGACGCAGCCGCGTTTCTCCGGGATCCCGACCTTTTTCCGCGTCCCTTACGAGCAGGATTTAGCGGCGGTCGATATCGGAGTGATCGGGGTGCCGTTCGACGGCGGCGTGACCAACCGGCCCGGCACACGGCACGGCCCGCGCGAGCTGCGCAGCCAATCCAGCCTGCCGCGAAAAATCAACACCGCGACGGGCGTGCAGCCCTTCGACGGCTTGCGGGTTCGCGACCTCGGCGATTGCTGGATTGAGCAGCCCTATAGTCTTGAACCCGCTTTGGCAGAGATCGAGGCATTTTACCGCCGGGTGGTGTCTTCTGGGATCGTGCCACTCTCGGCGGGCGGCGACCATTCCATGACGCTCCCCATTCTCCGGGCGGTTGGCGCTGCCGGCGCAGTCGGCATGGTGCATATCGACGCCCACGCCGACACGGGCGACGAATACATGGGGTCTCGATATCACCACGGCACGCCGTTCCGCCGGGCTGTGGAAGAAGGGTTGCTGGACCCGGCGCGTGTCATCCAGATCGGCATCCGGGGCCATAGCAATGTGGCAGGCGGGCTGTGGGGCTTCAGCGAATCCAGCGGTATGCGCGTGATGCCGATCGAGGAACTGGCGGACCGGGGATGGCGATGGGCCGTTGAGGAGGCCCGCCGTGTTGTGGGCGACGGACCGACCTACCTGTCCTTCGACATCGACAGCCTCGACCCGATCTACGCGCCGGGCACGGGCACGCCGGAACCCGGCGGGATCACCATGTTGGAGGCTCTGCGCATGGTGCGTGGCTTGACCGGGCTGAACATCGTGGGTGGCGACGTCGTCGAGGTGTCACCCCCGTTCGACGTCGGCGGCCTCACCGCGATGCATGGCGCCGCCATGCTGTTCGAGGTGCTGTGTGTGCTGGCCGCGGCGCGGAAGCAGCGGGGTTAGCCGAAGGGAATCCGCGAATAATGAGGATAGGCGCTACGCTCCGCAGTATCGATCTTGGAGGTCGCCCAGTCCTTGCGCGGCCCGGCCTTCCAAGTCAGCGCGGTCATGCAGGACGTTTGTTATGACGGGTCCGCCTGCGGTGACAACCCAGCTGATCCAATACGCTCGAGCCTTGATCCAGCGGAAACCAAGCCGGGCAAGGGAGGGAAGTTAGCTCCCATATTTGGAGCGGCTTCGATCCGCTGCCATGCCTGGGCGATGTCAAACTGTAGACATCGAGCGGCCTCGGGAATCGTGCGCCGGCGACAATATCCGCCTGACTGCGCTCAAGTGAGTCGAGGAGCGCCGCGGGAGGCAGATGGGTATGTCCGTGCCCCTACGATATCTGCTGCCGGCAACCCGTGGAAGTGAGCTGCATCGTCGCACAACACCTCGCCTCATATAGGGCGGAACTCCCCCCTCCGATTGACACGGGTTAGCCGGCGTCCGCCACCTCGGCCGCCTTCGGCTTGTGGCGGATTTGCGCCATCTTCTCCTGCACGTGCTTGCTGAACACGTACTCGGCTGGCCGTTGATGGTCCAGCTTGATCTCCAGTGCCATTGGCCCCGTCGTCCGTGGGCCACGGAGGGCCACCGTCAGCGTCTTCAGCGGGCTCTTCACCGCGTCGACGACCGCGGTGGCCTCATAGCCCGAATGCACCATGCAATCTGCGCATTTCTCGTAGTTGCCGGTGCCGTATTTATCCCAGTCCGTCGTCTCCATTAGCTCGGCGAAGGTTTTGGCATAGCCCTCACCCAGCAAGTAGCAGGGGCGCTGCCAGCCGAACACGTTGCGGGTCGGCTTGCCCCACGGCGTGCAGTGGTAGCTCTCATTGCCGGCGAGGAAGTTCATGAACAGCGGCGACTGCGTGAACTTCCAGCCCTTCCCCTTGCCGCGAGTCAAGATGTCACGGAACAGCTGTTTGGTCTTTTGGCGGGATAGGAAATGCGCCTGATCCGGCGCGCGCTCATAGGCATAGCCCGGCGACGTCATGATGCCGTCGACGCCCATGGCCATCACCTCGTCGAAGAACTTGGCAACCCGGTCAGCCTGCGCACCGTCAAACAGCGTGCAGTTGATCGAAAGGCGGAACCCCCGCGCCTTTGCCTTGCGGATGGCCGAGACGGCGCGGTCGTAGACGCCGTCCTGGCTCACGGCCCGGTCATGCATGTCCTTGTCGCCATCAAGGTGCACGTCCCAGGAAAAGAAAGGGTTCGGCTTGTAGTCATCCATCTTCTTCTCGAGCAGCAGGGCATTCGTGCAGAGATAGACGAATTTCTTACGCTCCAGGATCTTGGCGACGATCTCGGGCATTTCGCGGTGCAGCAGCGGCTCGCCGCCGGCGATGGCGACCACGGGGGCGTTGCACTCGTCCACGGCCTCCAAGGCCTCGGCAACGGAAAGGCGCTGATTCAAGATTTCGCTAGGATAATCGATCTTGCCACAGCCGGCGCACGCTAGGTTGCAGCGAAAGAGCGGCTCCAGCATCAGCACCAAGGGGTAGCGTTTCCGGCCGCTGAGATGCTGCTTGACGACATAAGCGCCCACCCTAAGGACCTGCTGCAGCGGAACTGACATCTAGCTCACTCTCCTTTGCCGAGGCGCCATGGCGGCTCGGCCAATACCCAGCGAACGCGTTCAAACGATCGCTCAACCCTACGTCTGGGCGATCTCAACGCGGAAGGCAAAGCCTCGGAAGCCCATTCGCCGAGTTTTTGCAGCGCATACCAGGCATGTTGGAGAGCGCGCGACGCTTTGCAAGCAGCAGTGTAAGGGCTTCACAGACACGTCTACGATCGAAGATACACCTTAAGCCTTGCATCGTCATCCGGTTGCTGCAAGAGCGTTCGTGGTATCACTGCATCACAGTTTTCTAAATCTGTTGCTGATATGACGCAGAATTTCACCTATAGCCGTCCGCATCTTGCATCTGGAGGGGGGGCAGTGTTTCTTGGGAGGGATTATGCCTCCCCGACCTCTCGATGGAGGGTGCGACTTGATAGCTGCTCCGGAAGGGCGTGTTCGTGTTCAGGGTCATGAATGTCGGCTGATTCGCTCTTGCGTGACAATCCCGACGCGCTTTCGGCCGCTATGGCTGATGCCGTTGAGGTTACCAATGCCGCGCTCGACGCACTGATCGGCACGCCCAGTGGTGCAGAGAGCCGCCTGATCGAGGCGATGCGCTATGCCTCCCTCAACGGTGGCAAGCGGCTGCGGGCATTCCTGGTTCTCGAGGTCGCCAACCTCTTCGGTGTGGCGCAGCATCACGCGGCACGGGTTGCAGCGTCGGTCGAAATGCTGCACGCCTATTCGCTGGTGCATGATGACCTGCCGGCGATGGATGATGACGATCTTCGCCGTGGCAAGCCGAGCACGCACCGCGCCTTTGATGAGGCGACGGCCATTTTAGCAGGCGACGCGCTGCAGGCTCGCGCGTTCGAACTTCTTGCCGACGCCTCGACGCACCCGGACCCGCTGGCTCGGTGCGAGCTGGTCGCGGCCCTTGGCGCTGCAGGCGGCGCGCGCGGTATGGCTGGAGGTCAGATGATCGATATGGCCACCCAAGGGCGGACGCTGGACGTCGCGGAGGTAATGCGGTTGCAGGCGCTCAAAACAGGCCGGTTGATCCAGTATAGCGCGGAAGCGGGCGCGATCCTGGGCCAGGCAGATGCCCAAACGAGGGCCAAGGTCGCTGCCTACGGGCGCGACCTTGGCGCGGCGTTCCAAATTGCCGACGATGTACTCGATGCAAGCGGCGACACGCAGGCGATCGGCAAGACGGCTGGCAAGGATGCGGCGGCCGGGAAGGCCACGCTGGTGGCGCTGCTGGGCGTGCAAGCCGCCACGGCAAAGGCCAATGCGCTTAGTGAGGCTGCCGCCTCCCACCTTGACACATTTGGTAGCAGGGCAGCGCTGCTGCGGGACCTAACGACCTACGTCGTGTCACGGGGTTATTGATATGAACGCCCCGCTTCTCCCGCCGCGCCCGTCCACGCCGATGCTGGACCGGGTTAGGATCCCCTCGGATTTGCGCAACCTGTCGACGGACCAGCTCCGCCAGGTGGCCGACGAGTTGCGGGCGGAGACGATCGATGCGGTCAGCACCACCGGGGGCCATCTCGGCGCCAGCCTGGGCGTGGTGGAGCTGACCGTGGCGCTGCATGCCGTGTTCGACACCCCCGCCGACCGGCTGATCTGGGATGTCGGCCACCAATGCTACCCGCACAAGATCATCACCGGGCGCCGCGACCGCATCCGCACCCTGCGCCAACCCGGCGGCCTGTCCGGCTTCACCCGCCGGTCCGAAAGCGAGTATGACCCGTTCGGCGCCGCCCATTCCTCCACGTCGATCTCGGCCGGGCTGGGCATGGCCGTCGCGTCCGAACTGCAGGGCACGCCGCGCACCGTCATCGCGGTGATTGGCGATGGTGCGATGAGCGCCGGCATGGCCTACGAGGCGATGAACAATGCCGGCGCCATGAAGGCCCGGCTGGTGGTGGTGCTGAACGATAACGAGATGTCGATCGCCCCGCCCGTGGGGGCGATGAGCGCCTACCTGACCCGGCTGCTCAGCAGCAACTCCTACCTCAACCTGCGCGACCTCGCCTCGCGCATGGCCAAGCGCTTCCCCTCCGGCATGGCCAAGACCGCCAAACGGGCCGAGGAATACGCCCGCGGCATCCTGACCGGCGGGACGCTGTTCGAGGAGCTGGGGTTCTACTACCTGGGCCCGATCGACGGCCACAATTTGGACCACCTGCTGCCCGTGCTGCGCAACGTGCGCGATGCGGAGGAGGCCGGGCCGATCCTGGTGCATGCCATCACCCAGAAGGGCCGCGGCTACGCCCCGGCCGAGGCCGCGACGGACAAGCTGCACGCGGTGAGCCGGTTCAACGTGGTGACGGGCGAGCAGGTGAAGGCGCCGCCGGGTCCGCCCAGCTATACCAAGGTGTTCGCCGATGCGTTGATCGCCGAGGCGCAGGCGAACCCGAAGGTGGTAGCGATCACCGCAGCGATGCCGTCGGGCACCGGGCTGGACCGGTTTGCCAAGCGGTTCCCCACCCGGTGTTTCGACGTGGGGATCGCCGAGCAGCATGCGGTGACCTTTGCCGCCGGGATGGCGACCGAGGGAATGGTGCCGTTTTGCGCCATCTACAGCACGTTCCTGCAACGGGCCTACGACCAGGTGGTGCATGATGTGGCACTTCAGGGTCTGCCGGTGCGGTTCGGGTTGGACCGCGCCGGGTTGGTGGGGGCAGATGGTGCGACGCATGCGGGCAGTTTCGACCTGGCCTTTCTGGGCTGCCTGCCCGGCATGGTGCTGATGGCGCCGTCCGACGAGGTGGAGCTGGTGCACATGGTGGCGACGCAGGCGGCGTATGATGCCGGCCCGTCGGCGGTGCGCTACCCCCGCGGCGAAGGCACCGGCCTGGCGCTGCCGGAGCGGGGCACGCCGGTGCCGATTGGCAAGGGCCGGGTGGTGCGCGAGGCACGTGGGGCGCAGGTGGCGATCCTGAGCCTGGGTCCGCGGCTGGCCGATGCGCTGGTGGCGGCAGATGAGCTGGCGGCGCGTGGCTTGCCGGCGACGGTGGTGGATGCGCGGTTCGCCAAGCCGCTGGACACGGCGCTGATCGAGCGTCTGGCGCGGGAGCATGCGGTTCTGGTGACGATCGAGGACGGCTCGGTGGGTGGGTTTGGCTCGGCGGTGCTGCAGCATTTGGCGTGGGCTGGTTTGCTGGACGGTGGGTTGAAGATCCGCCCGATGGTGCTGCCCGACCGCTTCATCGACCACAACACCCCCGCCGCCCAACTCGCCGAGGCCGGCCTGACCGCAAAGGACATCGTCAGGACCGTGGTGGATGCGGTGGGGCGATCGGCGGCGAAGCGGGTATCGGGCCGGTGATCCGCATCCTTGCCTTACTGGGGTCGCTGCTCGTCGCGCTGTCCGTTCAGGCAGCCCAGATCGGCCCGATCCCGCCGATCGCAGCGTTGAACCAGGGTTTATTGGGCATCATGCAGGCCGGAAAGGCCACGCCGTTCGAGCAACGCTACGCCACGATGGTGCCCATCGTGCACCAGACATTCGACCTGGACACCATTCTCGAAACTTCGGTCGGGCCGCGCTGGAGCAGCTTTTCACAAGCCGAACAGCAGGATTTGCGGGCAGAATTCCTGCGGTTCACCGTGGCGAGCTATGTCAGCAATTTTTCCTCCTTCGACGGCCAGAAGTTCACCATCGAGCCGGACACAAGGAGCGTCGGGGCCGAACAAGTGGTTGCCACGCACATCATTCCCACGCGTGGAGATCCGGCGCGCCTCGACTACGTGATGCGCCAGGGTGATGACGGCTGGCATGCGGTAGACGTGCTCCTGGACGGGTCCATCAGCCGGGTTGCGGTACAACGGTCGGATTTCCGTAGCTTGCTCGCGGGCGGCCCGGCTGCGCTGGTGGCCAGCCTCCACAAAAAAGTCCTGGACCTCTCGGGCGGTGCCCTCGTTCCGTGACCCTCACACTGTCGCTCTCATCGGGTCTCGCCGGGCTCGTCGCTCTCGTCGCCTTGGCCGGTCTGCTGCAGGCCGTGATCGGCTGGTGGGCCGTTCGGCGCTATAGCCGGCGTCGCATCCCCGTTGGTGCATCGCAGCCGCCGATCACCATCCTGAAGCCGCTGCACGGGGACGAACCGCTGCTCGAGGCGGCGCTGGCGTCCTTCTGTGCGCAAGATTATCCGGACTTCCAAATCGTGTTCGGCCTCCAGGACGCCGCGGACCCGGCGCTCCATGTGATCCGCCGGTTGCACGCGAGATTCCCGCACGTCGATATCGAGGTCGTCATCGACCCAGCGCAACACGGCGTCAACCGCAAGATCAGCAACGTCATCAACATGTATCCCCGCGCAAAGCACGATTTGCTCGTGATGGCGGATAGCGACATCCATGCGCCGCGGGATTATCTGGCGAAGCTGGCGGCTGAGATCGACCACCCCGGTGTGGGTTTGGTGACGACGCTCTATGCCGGCCTCCGGTCGTCCGAGACCATTGCGGCGCGGCTGGGTGCCGGGCAGATCAACCACAGCTTTCTTCCCGGGGCGTTGCTGGCACGCTCGCTTGGCCGCGAGGACTGTCTGGGCGCCACCATGGCGTTTCGCCGCAAGACGCTGGAAGCCGTGGGCGGCCTGCACGCCCTTGTCCACCATGTGGCGGACGACGCCGTCTTGGGCCGGCTAGTGGCGGCACGCGGAGAGACCGTGGCACTGGCGACGACCTTGCCGGAAACCACCGTTCCGGAAATGCGGGTCGGCCACCTGTTCGCGCACGAGCTGCGCTGGGCGCGGACGATCCAGTCCCTGGCGCCGATCGGGTTCGGCCTCTCCTCGCTACAGTATCCCCTGTTCTGGGCTGGGCTGGCGATGGCGCTCTCCGGGTTCGAATCGTGGACGTTGCTGCTGTTCGGAGCCACGTGGCTGACGCGGGCCTCGGCAATGCTGGCCATCGATGCGGCGCTTGGGTTGTCGACGGCTATTCCCGTTTGGCTGCTACCATTCCGGGATGTCTTGTCTGTAACTGTGATACTCGCCAGCTATGGCGGGAACCGGGTTGCCTGGCGCGGGCATATTTTGCACATCTCGCCCCCTCGGCTCGCGGCGGGCAAAGGATAGACCCATGATGAAGACGTTGTTCCTGCAGCCCCCGTCGTTTGGCGGCTTCGACGGCGGCGCCGGGTCACGCTACCAGGCGAAGCGGGAAATACGGTCGTTTTGGTATCCGACCTGGCTGGCGCAGCCCGCCGCCCTGGTCGAGGGCAGCCGTTTGATCGACGCCCCGCCGGCAGGACTGGGGATGGAGCCCGTCTTGGCCGCCGCCCAGGAGAGCGAGATGGTGGTGGTGCACACCTCCACCCCGTCTTTCGCCTCGGACGTAAAGGTGGCGCAGGCGCTGAAAGACGCCAAACCGTCGCTCAAGATTGGCTTCGTGGGCGCGAAGGTCGCAGTGCAGCCGGCCGAGAGCTTGAACGGCGGCAGCTGCATCGATTTCGTTGCGCGGAACGAGTTCGACTTTACCATCCAGGAAATCGCGCAGGGCCGTGAGTTCAAGGATGTGGACGGCATTTCCTACCGCGACGCGGCTGGAAAGTTGGTTCACAACAAAGACCGCGCCATGATCGAGAACATGGACTCGCTGCCGTTCGTCACGGACGTTTATAAGCGGGATTTGCGGATCGAAGACTATTTCATCGGCTACCTGATGCACCCGTATATCTCGATCTATACCGGGCGCGGCTGCAAATCCCGTTGCACGTTCTGCCTGTGGCCACAAACCGTGGGCGGCCATCGCTACCGGACGCGTAGCCCGGGGCATGTCGCCGAGGAAATCCGCAACGCCCAGAAGATGTTCCCGCAGGTTCGGGAATTCTTCTTCGACGACGACACCTTTACCGATGACTTGCCGCGCGCTGAGGCGATTGCCCGGGAGTTGGGTAAGCTGGGCGTGACCTGGTCGTGCAACGCAAAGGCGAATGTCCCCCGCGACACCCTGAAGGTGTTGAAGGATAACGGGCTGCGGCTGCTGCTCGTCGGCTATGAGAGTGGCAACCAGCAAATCCTGCACAACATCAAGAAGGGCATGCTGATCGACGTGGCGAAGCGGTTTACCCGCGACTGCCATGAATTGGGCATCAAGATCCACGGCACCTTCATCCTGGGCCTGCCCGGGGAAACGAAGGAGACGATCGAGCAGACGATCAAATTCGCCACCGAGATCAACCCACACACGTTGCAAGTGTCGCTGGCTGCCCCCTACCCCGGCACGTTCCTGCACAAGCAGGCGCTGGAAAATGGCTGGCTCAGTGCCGAACATGCCGAGCTGATCGATGACACCGGCATTCAGATCGCGCCGCTGAACTACCCCGGCGTGCTCACCCACAGTGAAATCTTCGACAGCGTGGAAGTATTCTACAAGCGCTTCTATTTCCGGGCCCCGAAGATCGCCTCGATCGTGGGCGAGATGGTGCGCAGCCCGCAGATGATGAAGCGGCGGTTGCGCGAGGGCGTGGAGTTCTTCCAGTTCATGCGCGATCGGAAGACCGCCGCCTGACCGCTGCGGATAACCGCCGGGTCATCATCTCGGCGGATGATTTCGGGCTGTCGGTTGCCGTGAATGAGGCGGTCGAACGGGCGCATCGGGATGGTATCCTCAGCACCACCAGCCTCATGGTGGCCGGCGCCGCGGCTGCGGATGCCGTCGAGCGGGCCAAGCGGCTGCCTGGGCTGCGGGTTGGTTTGCATCTGGTGGTCATCGAAGGACCGGCCGTTTTGCCGCCCGACCGCATCCCACGGTTGGTGTCGGCGGACGGGCGGTTTCCGTCCGACCCGTTCGGGTTGGGGCTACGCTACTATTTCGACCCTCGGGTGCGCAGGCAATTACGGGCCGAAATCGCGGCGCAATTTGCTGCCTTCGCCGCGACCGGGCTGACGCTGGACCATGCCAATGCCCACAAGCACATGCATTTGCATCCGACGATCGGACGGATGCTGATCGAAGAGGGATTGCGGCATGGATTGCCCGCCATCCGCGTTCCGGCCGAACCACCGGCGGCACTCGTGCAGGCGGGTGAGGCGGTTGGATTTGGCGCCCGATCGCTCCATCGCTGGACTGCGGTCTTGCGCAGGCAGGCACAAAGGGCCGGGTTGCGCACGAACGACCATGCTTTTGGCATTGCGTGGACGGGACGCATGACGGCCGATCGGATACGACGCCTTGGCCCGGTATTGCCGCCGGGGCTGAGTGAGATTTATTTCCATCCGGCGACCGAAGCCGATGAGGTTGTCGCTCGGCTGATGCCAGACTATCGGCATGTCGAGGAGTTGGCAGCGTTGCTCGATCCGGCCGTGGCCGCAGCATTGCCGCCGCGGACGACGTATAGTTAGCTGTGGCGACCCTCACCATGCGCCGCGCACCGCACGATGATCCGGCGATATGAAGAACTGCCTTTGTAGCCAGCGTGGCCCGTATCGCTTGGGCGATGCGGGACCTCGGGCTGAGACATCCGAGGTCAGAGTGGTGGGGCAGATGCGGCCGAACTCGGGATGAGCTCGACTAGCTGGTCCCGCATCGCCCAAGCGCGAGACAGGCTACACACTTCGGATGGAACCAGGGTGAGAACCTCGCCAAAAATCTGCGTCCGGATCGGGCTGACTACGCATTCAGCCAACCCGTCGAAACTCTGTGTCGAAATACTAGGACGCCAGGTTGATCGCCACCGAGATGCGCGGCTCCTTGCCGCGGAACGGGCGAACGGCGTGGACCAGCCAGGACGGGAACAACAGCAGCGTCCCAGCCACGGGGGCGATGAAATCCGACCCGCCGGCGCTCAAATAGCCCGGTAAGGCATAGCGCAAGGTGGGGGCAACGAAGCCGGGCAGAATGCCGCGCGGGTCCTGGATTTCGAACTCACCCCCTTCTCCCGCCTCCCCGGTCTGGAGCCAGTAGACGCAGGACCAGAAGCAGCCAGGGTGATGGTGCGCGGCGTTGCCATGGCCGCCCCGGTTCACATTCGCCCAGGCATTGATCTTCCAATCCAGCGCCACGCGGGTCACCCCGGTTTCGCCCTGCAGCGCCGTCACGCTATTGGCCAAGGTCACCGCCGCCGCGATCAGGCTGGCGCCCGCCGGGCCGGACCAGGCAGCGAAATCATCCGTCGATTGCCATCCGCCCTGGTTGCTCCGGACCACGCCGGAGAAGGCCGCTTCACGCTTCAGGATCAGGGGGATCAGCGCCGCATTCAGGGCCTGCGCCTGCTCGATCGGGGCCAGGATAATGGGGGTCGCAAACGCGTTGCGGATTTGCAGGTCCGGCTCGCGAAAGGTGAGTTTGGCCGTCCCGGGGTCTGAGAGCATTGCAACCGCGGCCTCTTCTGAAGATAGGTGAACCGGAGCATGATGGACCGCGGGGCGACGTCCCGGAAGTGGGGCCGCGATGCGCCACGCTGTTGCAGGAGCTTTGCCGGTGAGTTGGCTGACCGAAGTCGTGCGTCCGCGAATCCGCTCGTGGCTGGGCCAGGAAATACGCGATGTGCCGGAGAATCTGTGGCGCCAGTGCCCGGCGTGCCAGCAGATGATTTTCCACAAGGACCTCGATGCCAATTTGAAGGTCTGCCCCCAATGCGGCCATCACATGCGGCCCACCGCGCTGGAGCGGCTCACCTGGACCTTCGATGACGGCGTGTTCAGCCGCATCGAGCTACCGAAGGTCCCCGCCGACCCGATCAAGTTCCGCGACCAGAAGCGCTATACCGACCGGCTGCGGGAAGCGCGGGAGAAGACCGGGCTGGAGGATGCCATTGTCGTGGCCCATGGCTCGGTTGGCGGCCAGCGCATGGTGGTCGCCGCGATGGCGTTCGAGTTCATGGGCGGCTCGATGGGGTCGGCGGTGGGTGAGGGCATCGTTGCCGCGGCTCGGCTGGCGGTGCTGCAGGACTCGGCGTTGGTGATCTTCACCACGTCGGGCGGCGCCCGCATGCACGAAGGCGCCGTCAGCCTGATGCAGATGCCCCGCACCACGATCGCGACCCGGATGGTGAAGGAGGCGCATTTGCCATTCATCACCGTGCTGACGGACCCGACGACCGGCGGCGTCACGGCCTCTTTCGCCATGCTGGGCGATCTGCAAATCGCGGAACCCGGCGCCATGATCGGATTCGCCGGCGCGCGGGTGATCGAACAAACCGTGCGGGAGACGCTGCCCGAGGGCTTCCAACGGGCCGAATACCTGCACGCCCATGGCATCATAGACATGGTGGTCAAGCGCAGCGAGATGCGGGAGGTTCTGGGCCGCGTGGTCGGCATGCTGCGCGGGGTACGGGTGGAGATCGCCGCGTGACGCCAAATTGAGCCGGATCGATGGGATCGTGGCGCGGCTGCATGCCCTGCACCCGCGCCTGATCGACCTCAGCCTCCATCGGCTGCTGAGCCTGCTGGCAAAGCTTGGCCATCCGGAGCGGCAGCTCCCGCCCGTGATCCATGTGGCGGGCACCAACGGCAAGGGCAGCACCTGCGCCTTCGTCCGCGCCATTGCGGAGGGTGCGGGGTTGCGGGTCCACGTCTACACCTCGCCGCACTTGGTGCACTTCAACGAGCGGTTTCGCATCGCCGGGCGTCTCGTGACGGACGATGCGTTGGCCGACGTGTTCGAATCCATCGAGCGCGTGAACGATGGCGCTGACATCACGGTGTTCGAGATCATGACCGCCGCCGCCTTCGTCCTGTTCGCGGCGAGTCCGGCCGATCTGTGTGTGCTGGAAGTGGGCCTTGGGGGACGCGGCGACGCAACCAACGTCATCACGCCGGCAGCTTGCGCCATCACCAGCATCTCGCTGGACCACCGCGAGATGCTGGGTGACACGCTGGCACTGATTGCGGCGGAAAAAGCCGGTATCATGAAGCCCGGCATCCCCACCGTGACCGGGGACCAAGCGGCCGAGGCGATGGCGGCGCTGGAACGGGCCGGGCCGGTGTTGCGCCGCGGGCGCGATTGGTGGATCGCGCCCGACGGCGCCGGGCTGCGCTACCGCGACGCGACGGGGGCGTTGACGCTCCCCATGCCCGGGCTGCTCGGGCAGCACCAGATCGACAATGCCGGCATCGCGGTGGCGGCCATTCGCGCGGCCGGGTTGGGGATCACCGACTTTGCCGGGCTGGCCCACGCGGTTTGGCCGGCCCGGCTGCAGCGCTTGCACGGGCGGCTGGCGGCGTTGGTGCCGAACCGCGAGGTGTGGCTGGACGGCGGCCATAACCCGGGGGGCGGCGAGGCATTGGCGACCCAATTGGCCGAATGGGGACCGACCCATCTGCTGGTCGGTATGAAGCAGGCGAAGGACACGGCGGAGTTCCTGCGCCCGCTGCTGCCGCACGCCGCCAGCCTATGGGCAGTGGCAGAGCCGGGGCAGCATTCCGCGCTCCCCGTGGAGGCGATCCGCGCCGCATCCGGAGGCATTGCGCGGCCCGGGCCCACCATCGTGGACGCGTTACGGTCATTGGACGATACGCCAGGCCGCGTGCTGATTTGTGGCAGCCTCTACCTCGCTGGCGAGGTGCTGAAGGCGGACGGGGCGGAGCTGACATGATCGATCGATTGACCGAGGCGGACCGGCCGCGCTGGATGGAGCTATGGACCGCCTACCTCGATTTCTACGATACCGTCCTGCCGCCGGAGCAATACGACCACACTTGGCAGCGCTTGATGAGCGGTGCCGGCCTCTTCGGCTTTGCATTGCGCCACGACGGCCGCCTGATTGGGATCACGCATTATCTGTTCCACGAGAGCGGGTGGACCATGCGGCCCGTCGTCTACCTGCAGGATTTGTTCGTAGATGCCGCGGTGCGAGGCATTGGCGGCGGCCGCGAATTGATCGAGGCCGTCGGCGATGCGGCACGAGCGGCCGGGGCCACGCGGATGTACTGGCAGACCAAACAGGACAATGTGGTCGCACGGCGTTTATACGATCGGCTGGCACAGCACATGGGGTCGATCGTCTATATTTATCCGCTCGCCAGCGAAAGGCAGAGTCGTCGTTGAGTCCAAGATCCTCCAACTGGAGGACGGCATGTTGGATAGAGTCGCTTCCGGCCGTCTGATGATGTCTCAGTCGGCACGATAAGCACCGCGAGGCAGCCCGTTCACAAGCATGATGTGTCATCGACGTATATGCGTCGTGCCGTATAAGCCTGCATGCACCCGGCGGCAGAGACCTCGATCTCTACGCGACGGGGCCGATGCGCCACTGACGTGACGCTGATCGCAAGTAAGCCGGAGGTCGTGGACGAGGTGCTGGCAGCCGCGACGCCACCGGCAGCTTAGGTCAAACCACCGTGGCAGGTGCCCGGTGAGGTTGAACTGCGCTCGCAGCCGCTAGAGCGTCCCTGACTGCTCCGGTGGGTCGGCTTCCTCCGCAGCCTCCCGCAACCGGCGATAGCTACGGCGGCTGAGCGGCAGCATCCCGAGGTAAATCAGACCCCCGGCGGCAAGCGCGGCCCATGGATCCGCGACGAGGACGGCGGCGAAGAGCCCCGTGCCCAGCAGGATCGGGAGCACGTAGATCGCCGGGATCTTGAAGTTCTTGAAGCTCCAGACCGGGAGGTTGGAGACCAGCAACGTCGCGCAGCCAACGAGCACCACGGCACAAAAAGCCGGATTGTGCACCACCGCGTACAGATAGGGCCATCCCCACTGGTTCGCCTCCAGCCCGGCAAAGAGGGGGAACAGCACCAGCCCCGCCCCTGCCGGCGCGGGCACGCCCGTGAAGAAGGACTGCGCGTAGGCGGGCGCCGGCGCCACATCCAGCATCGAGTTGAACCGCGCCAGACGCAGCGCCATGCACACCGCAAACATCAGGCACGGGGCGAAGCCGTAGCCGCCGGCAGCGTGCAGCGACCACAGATAAAGGATGAAGGCGGGCGCCACGCCAAAGCACAAAAAATCCGCCAGGCTGTCGAACTCGGCGCCGAAGCGTGACGTCGCTTTCAACAGGCGGGCGATCCGGCCATCCAGCCCATCGATACAGGCGGCGACGACCAGGGCGACGGCGGCACTGCCCCAGCGCGCATCCACTGCAAACCGCATCGATGTAAGCCCGGCACAGAGGCCGAGCATCGTCATCAGGTTCGGGATCATCCGGTTGAAGGATGGACCGTGATAGCGGGGCCGGCGGCGGACGCGGCCGGCGCGGCGGAATGGCCGGCGAATCCCGCTCACGGCAATTCGGCCATCACGGTCTCCCCGCCGACCATCGTTTGCCCAACGACCACCAGCGGACGCACGCCGTGCGGGAGATAGAGATCGGTGCGGCTGCCGAAGCGGATGATCCCGAACCTGGCCCCCGCCCGCACGGTATCACCCACCTTGGCGTCGCAGAGGATACGGCGGGCGATCAACCCGGCAATCTGCACGACGGCGAAATCGCGCCCATCCGGCAAGCGCAGGGCCAAGGCGTTGCGCTCGTTGAGGTCGCTGGCCTTGTCCAGGCTGGCATTGACGAAGGCGCCGCGGCGATACGCTATCGCGGTCACGTCAGCGGCCGCGGGCACCCGGTTGACGTGGACGTTGAGCACGGAAAGGAAGGTCGCGACCCGCCAGCGCGGCTCCGCCCCCAGCCCCAGCTCCGCCGGCGGGACAGCCAGCATGACAGACACGACGCGGCCATCGGCAGGGGAAACCAGCGCGCCGGGGCGGCCGGGCGGCGTCCGCTCCGGATCGCGGAAAAAGTACAGGCTGAACAGGGTAAACACTGCGGCCGGCCAGGCCAGCCACCGCGTCAAGAACAACCCGACGATGAACACGACGATGCCACCGGCAATGAAGGGCCATCCGGCGCGGTGCGGAGGGGCGAAAACGGTGCGGAGGGTCTGGGCTAAGGTCATTTGCGAACGTGTATGGTCCCGGGCCCCGGGCCCGGCAAGATCAGTGCAGCACGGCCTCTACGGGCGTCGCCGCGCCCGGCGTCGCAAAGACCTGGCCGGGATAGATCAGCCGGGCATCCCGAATCTGGTCCCGGTTCGCCAGGAAAATAATGGTGTAGCGGATACCGGCCCCGTAGGCACGCCGGGCCAGCCGCCAAAGGTTTTGGCCCGGTTGCACGATGACCTGACCATCCGCAACCTGGGCCTGCGCCAGGGTCTCTCGCTTGAACGGCAATTCTACCCGGCTGGCGACCTGCCCCTGTGGGGTGAGTTGGTCAAGCCGAAGCTCATGCAGGCCCGGCTGCACCTCCGCTGGCGGGGACATGGCCCAGTGGCCTTGGGTGTCCGCCTTGGCATCGCCGACGGAGCCGTTATCCACGTACGCCCGGACCGGGGCATCCGGCGGGGCCGTGCCGCTGAACCGGATCGCCCCGTGCTCGTCGTAGTCGACCGTATCCAGACCCAGCTTACGGCCAGCGGCCGCCGGAGCCGCTGCGGTCGCCGGCGCCTGCAACAAGCGCGACGGACCGGCAGGTGGTGCGAGGAGCGCGAGCGCTGGAAGCTGCGGCAATGGGGGCGGGGCGGACTGTGCCGCAACCGCCGGAGAAGCGGGCGCGGGCGGGGTAGGCACGATCACCAACACGGGCGCGTCAGCGGCGACGGAATGACCGTCCGGCTCGCGCGACGACAGTGTCAATTCGCCGGCGCCAGGTGGCAATTTCTCGGCCGGCACCATCACCCAGGCGCCCCGCGAATCCGCCCGGGCCTGCCCTACCGTACGGCCGGCCTCCTGCACTGTCACGGCAGTTCCCGGGGCGGCGCGCCCGGCGATCACGGTGCTGCCATCCGGCGCCACGCGCACGATGTCGAAGCTCGGAGATGCCGTCGAATTAGCCGGCGCCGGAGTGATGGAGAGCGGCGGCATGACGATACCCGGGGGTGCTGACAAGGGCAGTGATGCGGGTGCTTGCGCTTGCCGAAGCGGCTGCGTTGCCGGGTGCACGGGCACATCCGCTTTCTGAGGCGGGAGAGGCAAAGTCGCTGGTACGGGCGACGCTTCCATTTTCACCGATGCTGGGGCTAGGATTGGCGGGAGCACCGCCGCAATTTGGGCCATCGGGTAATGACGCGACGTCGACAGGCCGACAGCTGCCCCCGCACCGATGGCGACGAATGCACAAACAACAAACACGGCCAATCGCCGCCGTGACGTGGGGCTCGTCGGGACCATTTCGTCACAGAAGGTAATATAACTGAGACACCGCTGCAACAGTGTGTGTCACCGGCGGGCAGCACCTTCTATAGGACTGCTCGCGGGCGTGTGATCGAAGAAAGTGTGAGGAGGCGTGATGAGTGGGGTGCGGCGGCCACGAGCCCGGCAAACGGTGTTGCGACTGTCAATGCGGGTGTGGGACGCTCCAACCCGGCTGTTCCACTGGGCGGTCGTGGTGCTGCTCGCGTTCAGCTATTTGTCGATCCATTACGACCACATCGCGCTGCACCTGCTGTCCGGCTATACCCTGCTCGCCTTGATGTTGTTTCGCATTGCCTGGGGCTTCATCGGCAGCGAAACGTCGCGGTTCAGCCATTTCCTCCGTAGCCCGCTCGAGGGATTCCGCCACCTCGCGCATTTTGCCCGCCGGGAGGATGACAACCAGGTCGGCCACAATGCCGCGGGGGGCTGGATGGTGCTGGTCCTCTTGGGAGACATCGCGGTCCAGCTTGGAACGGGATTGTTCAGCAACGATGATGGTGGGACGGAGGGCCCCCTCGCCCATTTCATCAGCAAGGACCTCGGCGACCGGATCACCGACTATCACGCCGTCAATTTCAACATCTTGCTCGGCCTGATCTGTTTCCATGTGGTCACGATCATCGCCTATGCGGTTGTGAAGCGGCACGATCTGGTGCGGCCGATGATCACCGGGCGCAAGCGCCTCCCAGGGGCCACCCGCCAACCGCGGATGGCATCCTCCCTCCTGGCGTTCCTGGTGCTGGCGCTGGCGGGTTGCCTGGTTTGGATCCTGGCTACCCGCGTTTAGCCGTCTATCTCGCGCGGAACGCGCGATGGCAGGCGCCGCAGGTTCCGCCGGTTTCTTTCCACTGCGCCGCAAAACCGGCTTTGTCGTCGGCCTCTGCGAGGGTTACGAGTTTGTCCGCGGCAGCTACGAGGTTGGCCGCATCCTTCTCGAAATCGGCCTGGTCGGACCAGATTTCCGGCTTGGCCTTGGTATTGTGGCCGCTTTCGGTGCCGACGGGGAACATCGCGGGGATTGCATGGCCCCAGCTCACCAAGCCCTTGGCGCCATCGACCAGTGGCTTCACCGAGCCGCCGGCATCGATCGTGCCTTTCATGGCGGAAAATACGCCCTGCTGCAGATCGAACGCGGCTTGCCGCCCTGTGATGATATCATCCGGCTTGATGGCCAAATCTGCCGCCCTGGCCAAGCCGACGACGCCGAGCACCAGTGCGAGGCCAGTTATCACCACCGACTTCATACCTTTTGGTTCCTTAAGCAATTTACGATGTGATCGTGTCACCAGACATGGCGCCGCGCCAAGGAAAACCGCATGACAGAAGCCTGCTTTCGCGGCAGACGAGACCGACCTCGCTAAGGAGCCTCCGCCGTATGCCAGCCAATATCAGCTCCGTCGTCGTGTTCTGCGGGTCACGCGTCGGACACGACCCAGCATGGCGCAGTTCGGCGGAGGCGTTGGGCCGCGGCCTGGCATCCTCCGGCATCCGCCTGATCTACGGCGGTGGCCGAACCGGGCTGATGGGAGCGGTGGCGGATGGCGCACTGGCCGCGGGTGGCGCCGTCACCGGCATCATCCCGGATTTCCTCCGTGCCCGCGAGGTCGCGCATTCCGGCGTGAGCGACCTGCTGGTGACGGACAGCATGCACAGCCGCAAGGCGCTGATGTTCGAACACGCAGACGCATTCGTCACGCTCCCGGGCGGGTTGGGAACGCTGGATGAAACGGCGGAGATCATCACCTGGCGGCAATTGGGGCTGCACGACCGGCCGATCCTGATCGCCAACATCAATGGTTGGGCGGCCCCGCTGATCGCCACCCTCAACGCCTACATCTCGGACGGCTTTGCAGACCCGACCAGCCGGGCTTTGTATGAGGTGCTGCCGGATACACCGGCCGTTTTGCGCCGGCTATTGACGCTGCCCAGGCAATTGCGGAGTTCTGCCGCACGACTGTAGCTTGCGGCCCTGCCAGACGGCGGCTATACGGCGCGCTCGGTCGGAGCGTAGCTCAGCCTGGTAGAGCGCTTGCTTCGGGAGCCAGAGGCCGGAGGTTCGAATCCTCTCGCTCCGACCAACTCAATTTAACATCCCTCCAGACGCCGCCCGGTGGCGGCGTCGAAAACGTGCAGCTCTTGCGGTGGCAACGTAACGGTCAGGGTTTCGCCAACCGGCATGGCGCCTGGCTGTTTCACCAGCAGGGCCGTACCGTCACCCAACCGGCCGTGCACCAGCGTTTCCGAGCCGAGGGGCTCGACCAGTTCAACCGCCAGGCTCAGGCCCTCCGGGCTGACCGCGACGTTCTCCGGCCGGATGCCGAGCGTGACGGCGGTGTGGCCCGCATAGGCGGCTGGCAGCGTCACGACATGGCCGGAGGCGAGGCGGGCCTGGTGGCCGTCCAGCGTCGCAGGCAAGAAATTCATCGCCGGGGCGCCGATGAACCCGGCGACATAGGCCGTGGCCGGGCGGGCGAACACCTCCATCGGCGGGGCGAACTGCACGGGTACGCCTTGATGCAGCACCAGCAACCGGTCGCCGAGGGTCATTGCCTCCACCTGGTCATGCGTCACGTACAGGCTGGTCACGCCCAGGCGGCGCTGCAAACGGCGGATTTCGGCGCGCATCTGCACCCGCAAGGCCGCATCGAGGTTGGAGAGCGGCTCGTCGAACAGGAACAGCTTCGGCTCCCGAATGATGGCGCGGCCCATGGCGACGCGTTGGCGCTGGCCGCCCGACAGCTCGCGGGGGCGCCGGGCCAGCAACGCACCCAGCCCCAGCAGCGCGGCCGTCTGTTCCACGCGGCTGCGGATCGCGTCCTTGGCCATGCCTCGGATGCGCAGGCCATAGGCCATGTTCTCCGCCACCGTCATATGGGGGTAGAGCGCGTAATTCTGGAACACCATGGCGATGTCGCGCGCCGCCGGGTCCAACTGCGTGATGTCACGCCCATCCAGCAGGACGCGGCCGGACGTCGGCGTCTCCAGCCCGGCGACAAGGCGCAGCAGGGTGGATTTGCCGCAGCCAGAGGCACCGACGATGACCAGCATCTCCCCATCCGCCAGCGATAAGTCGACGCCTTGGAGGATTTGCGTCGGCCCAAAGGCCTTGCGCAGCCCGTCGATCTGTAGCGTCGCCATCTATTTCTCGCCCTCGGTCAGGCCCGCCACAAACCAGCGCTGCATCAGCACCACGACCGCCACCGGGGGCAGCAATGCCAGCACGGCGACTGCCATGACGCGGTTCCACTCCACCTGGGTGTCGACGCCGATCATCTTCACAATCCCGATCACGATGGTGTCGAGACGCGGATCGGTTGCGACCAGCAAGGGCCACAGATACTGATTCCACCCGAACACGAACAGAATGACGAAGAGCGCTGCGATGTTGCCGGCACTGACAGGGAGCAGGATGTCACGCAGGAACCGCCACGGCCCGGCGCCATCCATGCGCGCTGCCTCCATCAATTCGTCGGGGATCACCAGAAACACCTGGCGGAACAGCAAGGTCGCGGTGGCCGAAGCCATCAGCGGCACGGTGAGGCCCCCGAAGGTGTTGATCATGCCAAACCCAGCGATCACGTCGTAGGTGGGGATGATGCGCACCTCGGGCGGTAGCATGAGGGTAATGAAGATCACCCAAAACGCGGCCATGCGGAACGGGAAGCGGAAGAAGGTGACGGCGTAGGCGGAGAGCACGGAGACCACGATCTTGCCGATGGCGATTGTCAGCGCCATGCCGAACGACACCATCAGCATGCGCCCGACCGGCTGCGCGTTGGGGCCGCCGCCGGAGAACACGGCGGCATACACCCGAAAACCCGCCAGCGTCGGGAGAAGCGAGAGGTCGCCGCGGGCGATCGCGGCGGGAGATTGGGTGGAGCCGGCGAGAATGATCCAAAGCGGCAGCGCAAACAGAATGACGCCGGCGATGAGAACCGCGTGCGTGATGACCCGGTTCAATGTCCCTTGCGTCCCATGACACGGAATTGGACCGAGGTCAGCACGATCACGCCCAGCATCAGCACGACGGACTGCGCCGACGACGATCCCAAATCGAGGTTGATCACTCCATCCCGGTAGACCTTCACCAGCAACGTCTCGGTGGATTTTCCGGGGCCGCCCTGCGTCAGCGCCCAGATGGCGCCGAACGTATCGAACGCCGCATAGACGACGTTGACCACGATGAGGAAAAAGATCGTCGGACGCAGCAGGGGCAAGGTGATGGTGCGAAACCGGTAGAACCCGCCGGCGCCATCCATCCGCGCGGCCTCCGTCACCGTCCGGGGAACGGATTGCAGGCCGGCGACGAAGAAGATGAAGTTGTAGCTCACCTGTTTCCAGGCGCTCGCCAGCACCACCAGAAGCATCGCCTGCGGTCCGCTCAGCGAATAATCCCAGCCCAGCCAATGGTTCAACCAACGGCCGAGCAGGCCGATCTGTGGGTGCATCAGGAACAGCCAGATCACCGCAGCCACTGCCGGCGCCACCGCATAGGGCCAGATCAGCATCGTGCGGTAGAACCCGCGGCCGCGCACCACGCCCTCCACCAACACGGCGAGCAACAGGGCCGTGCCCATCGACAGCGCGCAGACCGCGAACACGAACCCGATCGTGCGCTCGATCGTGTCGACGTACAACGGGTCGCTGAACAGGTCGGAAAAATTCTCCAAGCCGACGAACACCGAGGAAAGGCCAAATGGGTCCTCCCGCGTCACGCTGGACCAGATGGCCTCGCCGGCCGGCAGCAGGAAGAAGACGATCGTCAGCGCCAACTGGGGCAAGACGAGCGCCACAGGCAGCTTCCAGCCGGGAAAGATCGTGCGGCGCATCTCAGGCGCCGCACATATGCATCGGCATCAGGTCCGGACGGATTTCTCGAATTCCCGCAGCACGCGGTTGCCACGGGTCGTGGCGCTATCCAGCGCCGCCTGAGCTGTCTGCTGGCCCTGCAGCGCCTTCTCGACCTCCTCGTAGATGATGTTGCGGATTTCTGGCAGGCGGCCCAGGCGCAGGCCGCGGCTGTTATCCGTCACGGTACCACGGGTCAGCTGCTTGATCGGCAGTTCCGTGCCCGGGTTCTTGTCGTAGAAACCCTGCTGCTTCGACAGCTCATACCCCGCCAGCGTCACCGGCACGTAGCCCGTGTGCTGATGCCAGTCGGCCGCATTTTGCGGCTGGGCCAGGAACGCAAGGAAGGCTGCAGTACCCTTGTATTCGTCGGCCGGCCGGTTTGGCGCCGTCATCGTCCATAGGCTGGCGCCGCCGATGATGGAATTGATGGGCTCCTTGATGATCGCCGGGTCGTAGGGCAGGAATGCGTCGGCCCATTTGAACTTGGCGCTCTTCACCAGATCGCCGCGGATGCCCGAACTGTTGAAGCCGAATGCGGACTGCCCGGCCAGGAAGACGCCATCGGCCGCGTTGTCGCGGCCGCCATATTTGAACAGGCCATCCTTCTGCCAGTCCATGAAGCGCTGCAACTGTTTCACGAAGGCGGGTTTGTTGATCTCCAGCACGGCGCCCAGCCCGCCGAAGCCATCCCCCTCGGTCGCGTAGGCGATGTTATGGATCGCGGCGTATTCCTCCATATGGATCCAGGAGAACCATCCGGAGGAAATGACGATCGGCGTGCCCCCCTTGGTCTTGAGGGTGTCGGCGGCCTGCGCCACCTCGTCGTAGGTCGCGGGGGCCTGCGCAGGGTCCAGCCCGGCTTTCTCGAAGGCGTCCTGGTTGAGCCACATCACCGCGGTGGAGGAGTTGAACGGCACGGAGGCCATCCGCCCGTCGGCCAGGCTGTAATAGCCGCGGACGGCGGGGATGTAGCTTTCGGCCTTGATGGCGGCGCCGGTCTCCTGGATCAGCTGCCAGGCCGGCTTCACGGCTGCACCCGCGGCCAGCATCGTGCCGGTGCCAACCTCGAAGACCTGCACCAGATTGGGTGCCTGCCCGGCCCGGAACGCGGCGATTGCCGCGGTCAAGGTGTCGGGGTAGCTCCCTTTGAAGACGGGCTGGACCTCGAACTGGGTCTGGGACGCGTTGAACGCCGTGGCGAGGCGGTTCACCTCGTCGGCCAGCGCTGCGGTCATGGCGTGCCAGAACACCACGCGGGTCTTGGCGGCCTGCGCCTTGGCTTGCAGGGTGGGCGCCATCGCCAACGCGGCGGCGCCTGTCAAAAGGGTGCGGCGATTCATGGATAGGTTCCTCGGCCCGGTCGTGTGCGATGCGGGGTAATGCCCCGTCATTGCCCCACAGTGACAGGGAGATGACCGTTCTGTGAAGGGGTCAGCGTTTCCCCACGCTCCAAAGCATAAGCCACCGCACCGGAAACACCCATACGACCCCGGCAACGAGGAAGTACACGGCCTGCACCGCCCAGTGGTGCGGCAGCAGGTCCGGCACGGTGATGGCCACGCAGATATAGACGATGATGAACACCACGCCCATGAGGGCAGCGGCAAACGGGCGGGACAGGACACGGGACATGCCGCCGGTTAGCGCAACCAGGCCGGTCCGGCTATAGGGACCGACCGCGACCGCAAGGACAGTCCCATGGACCTGAAGGACCACATCGCCGCCATCCCGGATTTTCCGAAGCCGGGCATCCTGTTCTACGACGTCTCCACCCTGCTGCGGCACCCCGATGCCTGGCAGGTCGCAATGGGCCGGCTATCCCGCTGCGTGCGGCAATGGCAGCCGGACCTGCTGGCCGGCGTGGAGTCCCGCGGCTTTCTGCTGGCCGCGCCGCTGGCCCTCAACATGGGCTGCGGCTTCGTCATGCTGCGCAAGCGGGGCAAGCTGCCTGGCAAGGTCATCGGCCACGATTATGCCCTTGAATACGGCACCGACCGGCTGGAGATCCAGGCGGCTGCGATCAAGCCGGGACAGCGCGTCGTCGTCGTGGACGATTTACTGGCGACGGGTGGGACCATGGCGGCGGGCATCGCCCTGCTGCAGGCGGTGGGCGCCCAAGTGCCGGGCGCTGCCGCGCTGATCGAGCTGAGTTTCTTGGGTGGCCGGCAACGGTTGGGCGTCCCGTTCGAATCCTTGGTGGCCTACGATTCGTGACCGGATTTGACATCTTCGGCGCCTCGGGTGCCATTGGCAGACGGCAGT
The DNA here is from genome assembly GCA_965199005.1 of Acetobacteraceae bacterium. Lineage (GTDB taxonomy): Bacteria > Pseudomonadota > Alphaproteobacteria > Acetobacterales > Acetobacteraceae > LMUY01. The sequence continues at coordinate 1,312,758 of CBDAQK010000001.1, forward strand.
CCGATAGGGAGGATGTCCTGGTTACGCAAAAAATCACGCGTCGCCTCGTCATGAGCTCCGCCATGGCCCTGGTGGGCGGTGCCGCAGTGGTGGACCCGCCATTCCCCAATGGCGCGACATTGCTGGTGGCCGGGCCGGGTGGTGGAGCGGTGGATTCCTGGGCGGAGTGGTTGGCGCCGGCCCTTGGCCGCGCCCTGCCGCCGGGCACGCCGCTGCGGAAGGACCTGGTAGGGGGCATCGACGGCGTGACCGGGGCGAACCAATTCGAGGCGCAAACCGTGCCCGATGGGAACACGGCCCTGCTGCTACCAGGCAGCGCCGCCATGGCTTGGCTGGTCGGCGATCCGCGCGCGCGGTTCGATGTCGCCCATTGGGTGCCGGCGCTTACCGGTGTTACCCCGGGCCTGGTGATCAGCCGGCGCACCGTTGAGCAGGCGTTGGGGGGCACCAAGCTGCGCGTTGCCGCCTCAGGTCCGGCAGGCCCGGAATTGCCTGGGCTGCTTGCGCTGGACCTGCTCGGCAGCCATTGGGACCCTATACTCGGGCTCACGGATGCTGCTGCGATCGATGCGCTCAACAGCGGCCAGGTGGATACGATCTGCCTCTACGGCCACCGGGTTGCAGAGTTCGCCCAGCGATTGGGCTCGGCGGGCTTCATGCCGATGTTCTCCTATGGCAGCATGGACGAGACGGGGCGGCGGCAGCGCGACCCGGCGTTTTCGCAAACCCCGGACGCCAGCGAATTGCTGATCGACCGGCCAGGCAGTCGCGCCCTTCGCAGGGCCTGGCGCGCTACCGCGGCGGCGGCGGAGTTGGAGGTGGCATTGGTGCTGCCACAGCTGACCCCGGCGGCGATGGTGGCGCTGTGGCGGCGGGCCTGCACCCAGGCGATCGGGTCCGGCGCCGTGCAGGGGCAGGCGAGTGCGCTCGGCGTCCGGCCGCAGGGCGCGCCGGCTGCGACGATCAGCACCACCGCATTGCTGGCCGACACGGCCGCGCAGCTGGAGCTGCGGCAATGGCTGGCGACGCGGTTGAACTACCGCCCGACCTGACGGGCCGCCCCGCGAACGCGACGACGCACGCGCGTTAGCACGCGGCGTAGGAAACCCTGGCCAGGTCGTTGCGATAAGAGGTGGAGCTTCCGGGAGCACCGATATGGCGCAAGATTCTGGCCCAAGCACAGCCTTGCTCGTCACGTTGGCGGCGGTGGGACTGCTGAGCGCAACCTATGGCGGCGCCCGTGAGGACAGCCCGGTGCCGTCCTCCCCACGCGCGCCGGTGCAGGACGATGGCAAGCGCGGGGTGTCGCCCCACCCTGCGGGGAAGGATGCGAACAGCCCAACGCAAATCCCCGCGATGGGATGGTGGACCGTGCTGAAGCGCGTGTTCGCCGGGTTCAATGATGACCGGCTCATGACGGAAGCAGCCGGTGTCACCTTCTACACCTTGTTGGCCATCTTTCCCGCCATCGCAACGCTCGTGTCGCTCTACGGCTTCTTTGCCGACCCGGCCGTCGTCAACGACCAATTACAAAGCTTGTCGGGAATAATACCTGGCGGCGGGATGGACATCATCTCGGCGCAGGTGAAATCACTCACCTCAAACGGCCGGCAGGCACTCGGCATCGGCGTCTTGATCGGCCTCCTCACATCGATGTGGAGCTCGAACCAGGGGATGAAGGGGCTCTTCGACGCCCTGAACGTCGTCTATCACGAGAAGGAAAAACGGGGGTTCGTGACGCGGACGGCAATAACGCTCGGCTTCACGATCGGCGCCATCGTTTTCATCTTGCTCGCGATGAGCGCTATCGTCGTGGTGCCGATCGTCCTGAACTTCTTTGGTTTCGGTGACTGGACGACGGCGCTTCTGGCAGCAGCCAGGTGGCCTGTGCTGATGGTGCTGCTAGCGGTATTCCTTGCGGTCATCTATCGTTACGGCCCCAGCCGCACGTACGCCAAGTGGCGTTGGGTAAGCTGGGGGAGTGGTTTCGCAGCTGTCACCTGGTTGCTCGCATCCATCGGCTTCTCCTATTACGTCGCCAATTTTGGCAGCTACAACAAGACCTACGGCTCTTTGGGGGCCGCAATCGGGTTCATGACGTGGATTTGGATTTCCACCATCATCGTCTTGCTGGGCGGCGAGTTGAACGCCGAGTTGGAGCAGCAGACGCACCGCGACAGCACCGTCGGGCAGCCGAAACCGATGGGTATGCGCGGAGCCTACAAGGCCGACGTCAAGCCCTGATCAGGCAGCACTACGAAGGCCGGCTTTGCGCAACCCCTCGATGTAGTGGTTGCGCTCAGCCGGCTGGTCCAGCGCGCAGCGATTGCTCGCCATTTGCAAGGTGAGCCGTGGGGCGAGGTTGAGCAATTGCACGCGCACCCGGGTCGTCTCCTCGCTCAATCCCGCATGGCCGAGGGCGGCGAGGTAATACTGCAATCCCGAGATCAAATTGGGGTTCATCGCGTTCATTTCGCGCCCATACCGGATCGCGGCTACATAGTCCCGTCTCTGCAGCTCCAGCATCACCATGCCTCCTTTGTAGAAGAAGGCAGTGGCGTCGTCGGGGGCAAGACGCCTGTAACGCTTGAAATGAATGCACGCTTCATCGAACTCGCCGAGATACGTGTAGGTCATGGCAGCGAGGCCCCAAACCATTGCCATGTTCGGGTTGAGCGATAGCGCGCGGGCATGGAGCACCAGCGCCTCGCGGGGGTACCGGCCGAAACATCCGCGGATATGCCCAGCCACAGCAAAGGCGCGCGCCAATCGCGGGTCGAGCATGATCGACCGGTCTGCCAGACGGGTGGCCTCGGCAATGGTTGCGGCCTCATTGTCGGACCATCCTTGGCCCGCGCGAAAACTGAGGAGGTAGGCAAGGTGGGTCTGGGCGGGAACATAATCGGGCTGGATCGCGATAGCGCGCCTGAGAAGCGCCTCGGCCTCGTCGAGGTCGTTGCGGATCAACCGGTTTACGAGAGGGATGGCGCGCAGCACGAGGTCGTAGGCCGTGTTCTCCTCCTGCGGCACGCGCGCGGCGCGTGCGCCTTCCACCCGCTCAATGGTCAACTGGATCCGCGCGGCGACCTGGGCGACGATCTCATCCTGCAGCTCGAACCGATCCTGCCGCTCCAAATCGAAATGATTGGTCCAGACGATACGGTTGTCATCGCGCAGGTCCACCAGGCGAAGCGTGACGCGCGCGGCCGTGGCCCCATGCCGCATCGAGCCGTCCAGCAGGAAATCCAGCCCAGCCATCCGGCGTGATGCGCCCTCCTCCCGGCTGAACTGGAGGGTCGAGGCGGATGAGATGACCGAGATGAACTGGAAACAGGAGAGTGCCTCGGACAGGTCCTCGGCAAACCCATGCCCCAAATCGTTCAAGTCGTCGCCCGCCCCAGTATTCTGCAACGGCAGAACGCCAACAGCGACACCCATGCGTCCCGAAGGGCTCCGTTTCACCAGGTCGGCGCTTGGTTTTTGGCCCACCGAAGCGGCGCCCGCCCGGATTTCCGCGACGAGACGCTGCGTCTCCTGCGAAGGGGCGGCATCCAGGCATTCGGACAATGCTGCACGGCAACGTTCATAGGCTTGGATCGCCAGGCCGCGTTCACCGCGCTCCGCATGCGCCCGCATCAACGCGCGCCAAGCCCCTTCATGCGTCCGGTCGATACTGAGAAGCTGCTGGGCGACCGGGATCACGGCGTCTGGGGCGCCCTGTTCCGTCAACAGCGCCTGGGCTATGATGCGGGCGTGGTCGCGCAATTTCTCCCGCTCGACGGTCAGCCACTGATCGAGCGCCGGATCGAGGCCGTTGAACTCGTCCAGCAACTCGCCATTCAGCAAGGCGAGCGGCGCAGGGTTTGTCACCGTTGCCTGCAACACCTCCTCGACATCCATCCAGACGAGGTCGGACCGGAGGGACACGTGGTCACGGCTGACGCGAAGCACTTCGCCGACTGGCTGGAGCGCCTCCAGCAAGCGGTGGATCTCCTGGCGTAAAGAGGCCCGCGCCTGCTCCTCCAGCCGACGCGACCAAAGCAACTCCGCCAAGCGCATACGGCTCACGGCGCGGGGGGCTGACAAGGCCAGGATTGCCAGAAGCGCCCGGGTCTTCCTCCCGAGCGGGAGGACGTTCTTCTCGCCGACCGAAAGCGCCTGCATCTCGCCGATAAGGCGAAGCCGCAAAGCACTCAAGCGTCGGGTCTCACTTGGCGGAAGGATAGTGATCTCACTTCGATCCAGAACAATCATTTACGACGCCCACCCGGCCCGCAACATCGTTGTTGCCCCACCGTTAAAATCTCGGCGTTCTATTATCCTAGGAGGTTAATAAGAACGCAGGGAAGCGAATAACATTGCTAGATCGCCGCTTCGGCGAAAATCTTCGTTATTTTTCCGTTCCAGACCCCATTATACTTTGTGAACCAACTACTCGCGTCCGTAGGTCCGCCGTGCGCAATCGTTTGCAGCGGGTCGAGGTAGATGCTCTCGTCCGTCCCAGCTATCGGCAAGCGTGACTGCAGCCCGCGCTTGGCAATATCGAGGACCTCGCGCGCCAGATCACGCAACGTGCCGCTCGCCCAAGGGGTCTCCATTGCCGTTCGAGGCACAAGCGGCCGCAACGCGATAAACTCCTCTATTCTATAGCGACGAACCAGGGCTTCGGCAGCGGCCAGGGCATCTGAATCATAGAGCAGCCCGACCCAAAATGCCGAGAGCGCGAGCATCATCGCCGGGCTCCCGGCATCCGCACCCCGCATTTCCAGGAACCGCTTCAGGCGCACATCGGTGAATGCAGTCGTGACGTGATCGGCGAAGTCGCCAACCGTTGCGACGTGGCCCTCCGCGGCATCCAAGCGCCCGGCCATGAACTCCCGAAACGAACAGCCGGCGAGATCGATATATCGGCCATCGCGTTGAATGAAATACATCGGCATGTCCAGCAGCCAACCGGTAAACTGCTCGAACCCGAAATCGTCCGCGAACATCATCACCGGCATCCCCGTGCGGTCCGCGTCGACGTCGGTCCAGACATGGGCACGGTTGGATTGCAACCCGTTCGGCTTGCCCTCCTTGAACGGGGAGTTGGCGAACAGCGCGGTTGCCAGCGGCTGCAATGCCAGGGACACACGCAGCTTGCGCCGCATGTCGGCCTCGTCGGCATAGTCCAGGTTGACCTGTACGGTACAGGTGCGCAGCATCATGTCCAGCCCCATCGTGCCGGTCCGCTGCATATAGCGCCGCATGATCGCGTACCGGCTCTTGGGCATCCACTCCGCCTGCTCGCGCGTCAAGGTCGGGTGGTAGCCGAGCGGCGCGAAGCCGATCCCGAGGGACTTGGCCAGGGCGGAGACGCTTTCGAAATGCTCGTCCATCTCAGCCTTGGTCGCGTGCAGGGTACGAAGCGGGGCCCCGGACAACTCGAATTGGCCGCCAGGCTCCAATGAGATCGACGCGCCAGCGCGGCGGCCCAGACCCTTCAGCCCGATGGTGTTGCCCGCATCCACGATCGGCTCCCACTCGGGCGAGGACATGCCTTCCAGAATTGCGCGGATTCCACCTGGCTCATAGGCTGGCGATGCAAAATCGTGATACCGGAACCCGAACTTCTCGTGCTCGGTCCCGATGAGCCACTGCTCCTTCGGCTTCCCGCCCTCAGCGAGGTGATCGGCGAGTTGCTGGATCGAGGCGATGGGCGTTTCGTCGGCATCGGACGGATTGGACATGCGGAACGACGCTTTCGGGGTTGGTTGTCACCAGGGATGATACATTCGGACAAGGATCGTCAAGACAGCCCCCGTTGACCCGGCCGCTGCGGCGGGCAATGCAGCAGACATGAACGGCTTCCATACCGACATCGTGAGCCACGGGTGGGTGGCCAGGCTCCCTGCCGCATGGCGCCCCTATGCGCTCCTCCTCCGGTTGGACCGGCCGATCGGGGCGTGGCTGCTGTTCCTCCCGGGGTTGTGGGGATTGCTGCTATCGGGGGCCAGCGCGGGGCATACGGCCTGGCTGGTCGCGCTGTTCGCGGTTGGCAGCGTGGTCATGCGTGGCGCCGGGTGCGTGGTGAACGATATGTGGGACCGCGATCTGGACCGGCTGGTGGCGCGGACGGCAGGCCGCCCGCTCGCCTCCGGTGCGTTGCGCATGCGGCAGGCAGCCATGCTTCTGGCGGTGCTGCTAGTGGTTGGCCTGCTGGTCCTCCTGCAATTGCCGCCGCTTTGCTGGGCCTTGGGCGTGGGGTCTTTGGTGCTGGTGGGGCTGTATCCATTGGCCAAACGGGTCACTTGGTGGCCACAACTCGTCATGGGCTTCACCTTCGGCTTCGGCGCCCCGATGGGCTATGCGGCTGGCGCCGGGCGGATCGACTGGCCATGGGCGGCGCTGTATGCCACTGCCATCCTCTGGGATCTGGGGTTCGACACGATCTACGCCCATCAGGACCGGGAGGACGATGCCTTGGCTGGCGTACGCTCCACCGCCCGGCTGATGGGGGAGCGCACCGGCCGGTTCCTGTTGGCTTGCTACCTGGCCACCCTGGTGGCGCTGGCAGCGTCGGGCTGGTTGGCCGGATTGTCGGTGTGGTTTTTCATCGCCCTTCCCTTGCCAGCCGGGTTCCTGCTTTGGCAGGTGATCCAATTGAACATCCACGACCCGGCGGGCTGCCTTCGCTTGTTTCGCCTGAACCGGGAGACTGGGCTCGCCATCGCCGCGGCAATCCTGTTGGGCCGTTTTTGACCGAGGGCTTTATTGCCGCCCATACCGTGCTCGCCCGGGCGCCGCTGGTGCCCGAGATCGTGCTGCACCTGGCGACCGAGATCACGCCGATTTGGCTGGCGAGCGAGACGTTCCTCGCCCGGCACAATATCGAACCGCCGTATTGGGCGTTTGCCTGGCCCGGCAGCCAAGCGATGGCCCGCCATGTGTTGGATAACCCGGCCCGCGTGCGCGGCCGCCGCGTGCTGGACTTCGCCGCGGGCGGAGGCTTGGCGGCGATCGCGTGCGCCATGGCCGGGGCGGCCAGCGTCCAGGCGGTTGAGATCGACCCGGTCGCTTCGGCCGCGACGCGCATGAATGCAGCGCAAAATAACGTCATCATAAGGGTAACCACTGCGGATTTCGTGGGGGTTTGTTGCCAATGGGACCTGATCCTCTGCGGCGACGTGTGTTACGAAGCGTCAATGGTTGGTCACATCGTGCCGTGGCTGCGCCGCATGGCCGCCGGGGCGGAGGTTTGGATTGCCGATCCAGGCCGGGCGTATTTGCCCGGCGGCCTGCAAGCGTTCGCCCATTACGACGTGCCGACGACAAAAGAGTTGGAGGATACTGACATGCGCCACACCACCCTGCACCGGCTGTTGCCGGAATGATCCGCGTGGCACTTGTCCTGTTGCTGCTGCTGGCGGGCTGCGCCGCTCGGACACAGGTGGCGGCACCGGCCCATTTCGGAGGAACGCAGCGTTGGGCGGCGGTTTTGGTGGCCGGGGACGGGTCACTCCCAGTCTTCGACAACGCGACCGGCGCGATGGCGGACCTTCTGGAGCGTGCGGGCGTACCCGCGCAGGACATCCACCGGTTCAGTGCCTCGCCGGACATCCTGTCCCAGCCACACGTGCAGGTGGCGACGCGGGCTAGGGTGCTGGATGCAGTGGCGACCTTGCACCCTGGGCCCGGCCAGGCCTGCCTGGTGTTCATCACCTCGCACGGCGCCCATGGCGAAGGGGTTTATCTCGCACCCCGGACCGAATTTCTGCCCCCGGAGGATTTGGATACGGCGCTCAAGGCCGGCTGCGGCGCGGCGCCGACGGTCGCGATCGTGTCGGCCTGCTACACGGGTGACTTCGCTCAGCCGCCCGTGGCACAAGCCAATCGCATCGTGCTGACTGCGTCGGCCGCAGACCGTCCGTCCTTCGGTTGCGGGGCGGGGCGGCAGCTCACCTATTACGACCAATGCGTGCTCGGCAGCCTCGGGTCCCTGCCGCGTGATTGGCACGAGGTGATTGCCGACACCGACCGATGTGTGACGCAGCTGGAGGCGCAGGAGCATACGGCGCCGTCAGATCCGCAGAGTTCGATCGGCCGCGCGGTTTCCGGTCTCCCGGTCGCAGGCGGCTAACCCGTACTCACCGGTTCATGAGCACCGGCAAATCGGCCTTCTCCAGCACATGCCGGGTCACGCCGCCGAGGATGAGCTGGCGCAGGCGGGAATGCGAATAGGCGCCCATGGTGAGGAGGTCGGCACCGAACTCCCGCGCGGCAGCCAGCATTCCAGCGCCAACCTCGCGGTCCAGCGGACGGAAGGTCGCCAGTTCGGTCTTCACCCCGTGCAAGACGAGGTAGGTGGCAAGCTCGCGGGCTGGAGGGCCGTTCCGTTGATAGTCGTCCGAGGACAGGATCCGCACGGCTTCCGCACGCTTCAGCCATGGCAAGGCCGCCTGCACCGACGCGGCCCCTTCGCCCGTCCCGTTCCAGGCCAACGCCACGCGTCTGCCGAGGGTTTGCGGTGGGCGGTGCGGGGCGATCAGCACCGGCCGGCCGCTATCGAACAGGACGGCATGCAGCGCGTCAGACGAGGACACATCGTCGCCTGACTCAGGATGCGGCACGATGGTGAGGTCCGCCAGCCGCGCCTGCTGGGCAACCACGTCCTCCTCCCGCCCAATGGTCGTGGTGAAGGAGGCGCTGGGATGGTCTGCCTGGGCGGTGGGGTGCTCCATATGGATCCCCGCGCCGCCCAGCGCGCGGTCGAACAGCTCGCGCACGGCGGATGAGCGCTCGCCGCTCTCCTTTTCCGTCGCCTGCATCATTTCCTGGATCATGGCGCCCGACAGGCCTTCCCCGGCGAGCGGCGCCACGTCCCGGCTGTCGGCGCGCACGTGCAGCGCCATGATGTGGGCGTTGAACTCGCGGGCCACGAGCAACGCAGTCGCAATAGCAGCTTCGCCGGCAGTGGTGCCAGTGAGAGGCAGGAGCAGCTTGCGGATGGGCATGACGGGCGTCCTTGGGTGACTAATTTTTATGTGGCAACAGAAGCAAGCGCCGCGTCCGGATGCAAGGATTCGCTGAAACCCGCCCAACACCGGTGACTCCGCCCTCCTGAGCGGAGTCCGCTACTGGAGGAGAGACGGGCTCCAGATCGCCATTGGCAGGCCGACCGCGGTATCGAGGCCGAGGCGCAGACTGATCAGGCCGAGCGTCGCCCCAATCGTCCGGTCGTAGAGGCTACCGATCTTCAGGTCCCGGATCGGGAGGTCCTCAGGCACATGGGCCTCTTTCGCCAGCCACGCCCGCGCATCCGCTTCGTCGCCGAGTTGATCGACCAGACCAAGCGACAGGGCCTGTTGGCCGCTATAGGCGCGGCCATCTGCCAGCGCCCGCACCCGGGATTCGTCCAAGTGCCGGGCGGTGGCGACCATCATCACGAACTGGCCAAACAAATCCCCCACCAGGCCCTGGAGGTAGTCACGGCCAGCCGGGGATAGGCCATGGGTGAAGGAGGGTTGATCCTTCAGCGGGCCAGAAATGATCGCCTCTGCGGAAAGGCCCAATTTGTCCAGCAGGCCGCCGGCATTTCCCGTTTCCAGGATGACGCCAATCGAGCCGGTCAGCGTCGCACGGCTCGCGAAGATCCGCGCGGCTGGGAGGCTGACCATGTAGCCAGCGCTGGCGGCCGTGCCACCCATCACGGTCACCACCGGCTTGGCCGCGGCCACATCCGCCAGTGCGTCGTGCAGGCTGGTGCCGCCGGCCACGCTGCCACCCGGGCTATCGACCGCCACCACGACGGCGGCCACCGAGCGATCCTTGGCGAGGGCGCTCACCGCCTCGATGAGCTGGCGGTTGGAGCTGATGACCCCCGTGACGTTCACGCGGGTGACGTGCAGGCCACCTGGTGTGCCGGATCGCATCACGCCCACGCCAACGGCGGCGACCAGGGCCAGCACGGCCAGGACCCGCCAAAAGACGAGGCGGCGCTTGAGGCGCCGCCTGTCTAAGAGAAGGTCTGCTTCGAGACCGCCCAGAGTTGGGAGGCGATCGGACAAAGCTTACTCGGCGCTCTGTTGATTGCGGCGACGGATCGCTGCACCCAAGATGTCGCCCAGCGACGCGCCGCTATCCGAGGTGCCGAACTCGGCCACGGCTTGCTTGTCTTCCTCGATCTCGCGGCCCTTGATCGTCAGCGAGAGCTTGCGGGCGGCGCGGTCGATCGCGGTGATCTTGGCATCGACCTTCTCGCCCACGGCGAAGCGGTCCGGGCGCTGATCGCCCTTGTCGCGCGCCAACTCGGCCCGGCGGATGAAGCCGGTGAGGACCTCGTCCACCTTGACCTCGATGCCGTTCGCCTGCACCGCGGTCACGACGCAGGTCACGACCTCACCCTTGTGCACGCGGCTGAGCGTGTCGGCAGCCGGGTCTTCGGCGAGCTGCTTGATGCCGAGCGAGATGCGCTCCTTCTCGACGTCGACGTCGAGCACCTTGGCCTTGACGATCTGGCCCTTCTCGAACTTGGCCATGGCCAACTCGCCGGGCTCGTCCCAAGCGATGTCGGACATGTGGACCATGCCATCCACATCGGCGGACAGGCCGATGAACAGACCGAATTCCGTGATGTTACGGATTTCGCCCTCGACGATGCTGCCAACCGGCTGCGTGTCGATGAACTCCTCCCACGGGTTGCGCTGCACCTGCTTGAGGCCCAGCGAAATCCGCCGCTTGGAGCTGTCCACGTCCAGCACCATCACGTCCACTTCCTGGGAGGTGGAGACGATCTTGCCGGGGTGGACGTTCTTCTTCGTCCAGCTCATCTCGGACACATGGACCAGGCCTTCGACCCCGGGTTCCAGCTCCACGAACGCGCCGTAATCGGTGATGTTGGTCACGCGGCCGGTGTATTTGGCGCCCGGCGGATACTTCGCCGCGACACCTTCCCACGGATCGGCCTCAAGCTGCTTCATGCCCAGGCTGATGCGCTGCGTCTCCGCATTGAAGCGGATGACCTGCACGCGAACCTGCTGGCCGATCTGCAGCGCCTCGGACGGGTGGTTGATGCGGCGCCAGGCCACGTCGGTGACATGCAGCAGGCCGTCGACGCCGCCCAAATCCACGAAGGCGCCGTAATCGGTGATGTTCTTCACCACGCCGTCCAGGATCATGCCTTCCTTGAGGCCCTGGATCAGCTCGGACCGCTGCTCGGCCCGGGTCTCCTCCAGGACGGCACGGCGGCTGACGACGATGTTGCCGCGGGCGCGGTCCATCTTCAGGATTTGGAACGGCTGCGGCGTGCCCATCAGCGGGCCGACGTCGCGGACGGGGCGGATGTCCACCTGGGAACCCGGCAGGAACGCGACGGCGCCGCCGAGGTCTACGGTGAAACCGCCCTTGACCCGGCCATAGATCGTGCCGTTGACGCGCAGCTGCGCTTCGAAGGCCTTTTCCAGATTGGTCCAGGCCTCTTCGCGCCGGGCCTTCTCGCGAGACAGCACGATGGCGCCGTCGCGATCCTCATAACGCTCGACGAACAGCTCGATGAGGTCGCCGGGCTTGACCTCGGGAGCAGCGCCCGGCGGTCCAAATTCCTTAAGGGCAACACGGCCTTCGCTCTTGAGGCCGACATCGACGATCGCAAATTCGTCGGTCAGGCGCAGAACGCGGCCGGTGACGACGGAGCCGTCAAAGCCGGTATCCCGGCCAAGGGTCTCGTCTAGGAGGGACGCGAAGTCTTCACCACCCGGATTGTGGGATTTGGAATAGTCGTAGGCGACGGCGTGAGATGCCATGTGGTTTGATTGCTTCCTGATCGGGGCGCGGAAGGCGCCGAGGTGTGCGCTCCAATTTCGGGAACGTCTTGCCCATGTGTTACGGGCCGGGTTGACGGGGTCGTGCGCGCAAGAACACGAAAGTAGGGTGCGGAGTCAAGCAGAACTGCGCGTAATCTTGGGGCTGCCTATCTGCCCGGGCGTATCACCGGCGATTTTAAGCAGCACGAACGCACAACCGCGCGCCTCTCTTCGACGGAACAGGACATGAACCCGGCCCATAGTTCGGGCGGCCAGTTCCGGAACCGCACATTCTATATCCTGCTCCTGCCAGGCCGATTTGTCCTCATGTGACCACGCCTTGTGCCATCGCGGCACATTACCTCATTTGGGGGCGGTTCGAGAGCTTTCTGCTTGTATCCGGCTCGAGCCTACTTCTTGCACAATCCTCAAAGCGGCTGCGAAGGCTTCATCTGGCCCCAGGAGAGTGGTGTCGAGAACCGTGGCATCGCCGGCCGGGCGGAGGGGGGCGGCCGCACGGGCGGCGTCCATTGCATCGCGGGCCCACAAATCAGCCCTCACGGAGTCGAGCGACGCGGCATGCTGCTCCCGCCAGCGGCGTTCCGCCCGGGCCTCCAGGCTCGCCGTCACGAACAGTTTCACGTCAGCATCCGGGAAGATCACGGTGCCGATGTCGCGGCCATCCAGCACCGCGCCACCCCGTGCCGCGAAACCGCGCTGGAAGGCGAGCAAGGCGGCACGCACGTCAGGGAAGGACGCAACCAGGCTAGCCGCGTGATCGGCCGCCGGTCCGCGCAGATCGGTACGCTCAAGGTCATCGGGGCACAGCGCCTTCGCCGCGGCCTCCGCCACCGCCGGGTCAGCGGCATCGGTACCGCAGTCAAGCACCCGGCGGCCGACTGCCCGGTAGAGCAGGCCGGTATCGAGGTAGGGGAGGCCGAGTTCCTTGGCCAGCCGCCGGGCCAGGGTGCCCTTCCCCGCAGCGGCCGGGCCGTCAATGGCGACGATCACCGGATATCGGCCCCAAGGCCGCGCATCAGCGCGGCAAAGCCGGGGAAACTCGTCTCGATGAACGCCGCGTCGTCGACGGCAACGGGCTCCTCGGTGGCCAGGCCCATCACGAGGGCGCTCATCGCCAGCCGATGGTCCATATGGGTTACCACGGTGCAACCACCCATCACGGACGAGGATCCGGTGACCACCAGGTCATCACCCTCGATCTCAACGCTGGCCCCGGCGGCCTGCAGCATGGCAGCCGTCGCGGTCAGCCGGTCGCTTTCCTTCACCCGCAACTCTGCCAGCCCCCGCATGCGCGTGGACCCCCGTGCGAAGGCCGCAAGTACAGCCAGGACCGGGTATTCGTCGATCATGGCAGGCGCACGGCCAGGCGGCACGTCGATGCCGCGAAGCGCGCCGTGCCGTGACGTCAGGTCACCAACTGGTTCGCCGCCGGCCACGCGTTCATTGCTGACGCTCAGATCGGCACCCATCTCGCGCAGGGTCGCAAACAGCCCGGCACGCAAGGGGTTGAGGCCCACGCCGGTCACCGTCACCGACGAACCCGGCACCAGCAACGCCGCCACGACCGCGAAGGCCGCGGAAGACGGATCACCCGGCACCACGATATCACGCGCCCGAAGCTCGGGCTGGCCCGCCAGGGTGATCACGCGGCCTGCACCAGCAACCTCCACCCCAACCTCGGCGCCGAAATGGCGCAGCATCGACTCGGTGTGGTCGCGGGTGGCTGCGCCCTCCTCCACCACCGTGTGGCCACGGGCGTTCAGGCCGGCGAGGAGGATCGCGGACTTCACCTGCGCCGAAGCGACCGGGACCCGGTAATGGATCGGCATGGCATCCCGCGCACCCTGGATCGACATCGGCAGGCGGCCGCCCTCGCGGGTGGCGAACTGGGCGCCGCACAGCGATAGCGGCTCCGTCACCCGGCGCATCGGGCGATGGCGAAGGCTGGCGTCGCCGGTCATCACGGCAAACAGGTCGTGGCTGGCCAGCATGCCTGCCAGCAGCCGGGCGGCCGTGCCGGAATTGCCCATGTCCAGCACGTCTGGCGGCTCTGCCAGGCCACCGATACCGCGGCCGGCGACATGCCAAACCGATCCGTTCCGCTGCACCTCGGCACCCAGTGCGCGCATCGCCGCAGCGGTGCGGAGGACATCCTCCCCCTCCAGCAGGCCGTCGATCCGGGTCTCCCCCACCGCCAAGGCTGCGAACATCAGTGCCCGGTGGCTGATCGACTTATCGCCCGGCACGGTGATGCTGCCGGACAATGGAGCGGCCGGGCGTCGCGCGGTCAGGGGGTGCAGGAGTGTCATTGCGCCGCGCGATTAGCAGGGGTGGTGGGTTTTGAACAGCTAGCCAGTTTGACAGAGAAGCAGGACGGTGGCATGGGGCGCGCCCTCTGGCGGATTGCGCCGGATGGCGAAGGAGTGCTGCTTCATGCCGAAGCCCGAACTCGGTACCAAGCGAGTGTGCGTGGCGTGCAGCGCCCGGTTCTACGACCTGCAAAAGACGCCGGCCGTGTGCCCGAAATGTGGAACGGAGCAGCCGGCGGAGGTGCCGAAGCCGCGCCGGGCTGGTGGCAACGTCGTCGAAGACAAGCGCCCGAAAAAGCCGCCCGTTGCCGATGACGCGGACGTTGAGGTCGAGGCGGTGGAAGATGATGCGGAGGAGGACGTCATCGAAGATGCATCCGACCTCGAGGACGATGCCGATGCCATCCCCGACGAGATCGAGGTCGAGCCGGATTCAGACGATCCGGAGCGGTAAAGCCGACCCTACGGCGGCTGCCCCGGCGGTTGGCTGATGGGGGGTGACCAATCGGCCATCGCCTTCATCAGTTCGATCTGACGGAGCGTCACCTGGCCGGACCGCACGTCGAACAACCGGTCGCGGCGAATCTGCTGCAGCGTCCGGTTGATGTGGACGACGCTGAGGCCAAGCGCGTCGGCAAGGATTTCCTGCGTTAGGGGCAGCGCGAAGCCATGCTCCGACACCTGGCCGATCGCCTCCAGCCGGCTGCGGAACTCCAGCATCAAATGCACGACTCGCTCATAGGCGGTTTGACGGCCGAGCCGGACGACGTGGTCCCGGAAGCGGACTTCGTCGGCGTAGGCCATGTGCTGGATCGCACTCAGGAGGCCGGGCTGCAAGGACGCGCTTCCATCCACGGATGGTACCAATGGACGTGCATCCGCCACCACGACCGGCGTCAGTGCCAAGGCTGCATATGGCGATGGCAGCATCGGCCGCAGCACCGTGCCGATGATGTCGCCGGGCAAAAGAAAGCTGATGATCTGCCGGCGTCCATCGCCCAACAGCCGCTGATAACACGCCCAGCCCGTCAGTAAGATCTGCGGCGTTTGCAGTCGGTTCTCGGCATAGAGTTCGGTTTGGCTGGGCTGAGCGCGGCCCGTCGAGACGATATCGCGCAAGATTTCGAACTCGCCGGGTGAGAGTTGGGCAAGTCCCGACATCTTCATGGCGAGCGGACTGTCGAAACGGAGCGAGTCGGGCGGCCGAGTCTGCTGCAACATCATTCGGCGGCCGGGATCGCGAAATGGGCCATGCGGCCGGCGCCTAGTCCGAACGTGATTTGGCAGAAGACGCCACCGGGACGGAACGCGAGCCTCGTCGAGGCGCCGATCTCGCTCGGCAGTCCACGCTCGATCAATTCGCGGCCAAAACCGTGCCGATCCGGGCTAAGATCCGTCAACGGCACACCATTTTCCTTCCACTCGATCGTCACCACATCACCTTCAACTATATTCCAACGCACGTCGACGCGTCCGGTTGGGGTCGATAGCGCACCATATTTCAAAGCGTTCGTCGTCAGTTCGTGCAGTGCCAGGCCGACTGCCGCCGCCAACCCCGCAGGGAGGGCGATTGCTGGCCCCTGCACGCTGGTCTGGCGCTCGTCTTGCCCGCCATGCGCGGCAAGCTCCTCGAGGACGAGTTCCTCCAACAGCACAGAGCCGGCTGGCGTGCGCGCCGCGGCACTCTGGCTGCGCGCCAGGGCACCAATACGGCCGGCGAAATGCTGGGCGAAATGCTCCAGATCGGTGTTGGAACCAAGCGTGCGCACCAGCAGCGACCGCACCGTCGACAGAATCGTCTTCACCCGGAGTTGCAGCTCCGCCAGCGCCAATTCCTGCCGCCGCTCGGCCCGGTGACGCCGGTCGATATCCGTGCACGAGCCATACCAGCGAAGCACCTGGCCATCCTGATCCAATTGCGGAACGGCACGGATGAGAAACCAGCACCAGACATCATCATGACGGCTGATGCGGATTTCATGCTCCATGATCCCGCCAGCCCCGGATGCGGCCAGCCACATCCCTTGCGTGACCTCCCAGTCGCCCGGGTGGACACAGGCGCGCCACCCCCCGCGGAGTGCCGCGCCGTCGACGAGGCCCGTAAAGGCGTAGAAGGGTGGGTTCACGTAATCCCACTCCCGCGTATTGCCCGCAATGAACAAAACGGCGGGAACACTGGCGGCGACGCGATGCAGCCGCTCCTCCGTCTCGCGCCGCGCCTGGTTCGCCTGATGCGCGAGGGTCACGTCGATGAAGGCCACCATGGCCCCCGCGGCCGATGCATCAGCTGAACGATAGGGCAGAACCCGGACCAGATGACGGCGACCCTGCGGCTTCCCATCGACCTCCCGCTCGACCGGCTGCTGGGATTGGATCACCTGGCATACGTCCGCTTCCAGCTCCGGATAAGCGATTTGGGCGGCAATCTCGGTGATGCTGCGCCCGCGATCAGCCTCGCTTAGCCGGAATAGGTCTTGGACAGCCGGAGTAAAACTGCGGATGCGGAGCAGGCCATCCAGGAATACGATCGCAGTACGGGTGGCTTCCACCATGTGACGGATGTCGGCGCTGATTCGGTCCAGTTCAGCCAGCCGGGCCGCCAGTTCGGCATTTGCAGCTTGAAATCTCTCGGCCGACGCCTCCAATTCCTCGTTCGTGGCCTCCAACTCTTCGGCGGAGCTTTGGTGTTCTTCGTCGCTTGCCGACAATTTGGCTGCGGCGTGTTGCACCTGCAGTTTGGTGAGCCGCAATTCGGATTCGAGCCGGTCGATTCGCCCGCGTTGATCACCGGGCAGCGCGCCCTGATCAGACCCGCCGTCCTGAAACAGCACCATCAGGCGCTGCGGTTCGTCCCCCGTGGCAGGCAATGGCTCCACCACCAGGCTCATCACGCGTCGTCCGCCTCTGGTGGCGAAAACCAGCCCGTCCGTGCGCCCCGGGCGCCCAGTGGCGCGGCTCCAACGCAGCAAGGCCCGCAGTTCCGGTGCCACGTCGTCATGCACCAGCTTCATCAGGTCCAGGGTCGCGAGCCCCGCGGGTTCCAAAAACTTCGAAGTGCCGCCGGAAAACAGGAGAATGGTATTGGTGCTGTCAACAACGACATAGGCAGGGGAATGCGCCGCAGCCGCACGCTCTGCCAGCCGTGCGAGAGATTCGTCGTAACTGACTGACGGGTCGGCGGATCGAAGTGGCGCGCGCAGCATATCCCTCGTTCAAGCATCGGCGAAGAGCCGACGGCGATTGCTGAGCCAGCCTATTCGCCGCAAGCGCGTCGGTCCAGCATTATGGCGTGACACCCGCCTAACGTTCCCGCCGCACGGCACTCTCGTGCCAACGGTGCAGCACGGCCCAGGACAGCAGGCTCGTCAACGCGTAGATCATGATCCCCGTCAGCGACAGCAGGACCAGGGCCGCGTACATGCGCGGGATATCAAGGCGATAGCCACTCTCAAGGATTCGGTAGGCAAGGCCGGTGCCGGCCGTGGCAGTGCCCGCCGTGAACTCCGCCACGACCGCCCCGATCAGGCTCAGGCCCCCGGCGATGCGCAAACCGCCCAGGAAATACGGCATGGCGGCGGGGAGGCGGAGGTACCAGAGCACTTGGCCACGCCGGGCCTGATAGAGCTGCATCAGGTCGACCATGTTGTGGTCGACCGAGTTCAACCCGAGCGTCGTGTTGGAGAGGATCGGGAAGAACGCCACCAGCCAGGCGCAGATCAGCAGGGCCAGTTGGGTGTCGCGCACATAGATCAGGATCAGCGGTGCGATGGCGACGATCGGGGTCACCTGCAGGATCACGGCATAGGGGAAAAAGCTCGCCTCCACCCAACGGGATTGCGCGAACAGGATGGCAAGGCCGCCACCGCCAACGATCGCCGCCGCCAGCGCCAACCCGGTGACCTTGAGCGTGACCCACAGGGACCCGGACAGCGTCCCCCAATCCTCCCCCAGCTTTTCCGCGATGCTGAGCGGGCCTGGCAGGATGTAGGGCGGGATGTCGTTCAGCCGCACCACCGCCTCCCAGGCGACGAGCACCGCAACCCCGACGACGAACGGCAGGACCGCGAGCAACAGGGACTGAAACGCTTGCCTCCCTTGGAGCCGGCGAATCATGACGCTGCCATCGCGGTCTTCAGCGCAGCCGATATCGTCCGGCAGTCGCGGATGTAGGTCGCGGACGTGCGGTAGTCTTCGTCGCGGGCAGAGGGCGGCTCCACCGGAAGGTCGGCCACAACCCGGCCGGGCCGGGGCGCCATCACCACGATGCGGCTGGACAGATAGACCGATTCGTAGACGCTATGGGTAACGAAGACGATCGTCAGCTTCTGCACCTCCCACAGCTGCAGCAGATCGTCGTTCAACCGGGCCCGCGTGATCTCGTCCAACGCGGCGAACGGCTCGTCCATCAACAGCAAATCGGGCTGGGTTGCGATGGCGCGCGCAATCGACACCCGCATCTTCATGCCGCCCGAGAGCTGACGTGGATAGGCCCGCTCGAACCCAGCCAGCCCGACGCGGGCGAGCGCATCGGCGATCCGTGGCTCCGCCTCCCGCCGGCTCAGCCCCGCCATCTGCAGCGGCAGGCGCACATTACCCCAGACCGTTCGCCACGGCATCAAGGTTGGCTCCTGAAACACAAATCCCAGCTGCCCGGCACGGGGACGGGTCACCGTGCCGGAACTCGGTTCGCCAAGTCCGGCCATCAGGCGCAGGGCAGTGGATTTGCCGCAGCCGGACGGGCCGAGCAGGCTGACGAACTCACCGCCCCTGATCTCCAAATCCATGCCGTCGAGTGCCACGGTGCCGCTGGAGAACGCCTTGCGCACGCCGCACAGGCGCAGGAGAGGCTCAGTCAGGACCAAAGCTGACTCAGGGCTTCGATGCCAGGCCGTATTTCTGATCGACGAACTGCAAGGTGTAGGCCTTGTGATAGTCGAGGTCCGGTTTGTAGAGCCCGGCCCGAGCCATCGTGTCGAAGAAACCCTTCCATTTGGCATCGGTCATGGCGCCGAGCCCAAGGGTGAGGCTGTCGCCGGAATCGACGATGCCATACTGGCGCATCACGGCCAGCGAATTATCCAGCACGTCCTGCGAGATATCGGGGTTCTCCTTGCGGATGAGCGCGTTTCCGGGGGCTGGATTTTCCATGTAGCTGCGCCAACCTTCGATCGAGGCTTCGATGAAGGCCTTCACGACCTCCGGCCGCTCCCGGACGGTGCGGGTTTGGGTGAGGATTACATCGGAATAGCTGTCGTATCCATTATCGGCGAGCAGGTTGACGACCGGCTTGATGCCGCTCGCCTTCTGGATTTCGTACGGCTCGGAGGAGACGAGGCCCTGCTGGATGGCCGTTTTATCCGCCAGGAACGGCGCCGAGGAGAAGTTATAGGGACGAATTTGGTCGTCCGTAAAACCATACTTGGCCTTCAGGAAGAGCCACGAGCCCGCCCTGGTGGCTGCCGAGATCATGATGGGGCGGCCCTTCATCTCCGCCAGCGTGTCCGCGCCGGTGCCGGGGTGGGAGATCAACACTTGCGGGTCCTTCTGGAAGAAGGCTGCCACCGCGACGACCGGAATGGTCTGCTGGGCCATGGCCATGGCCCCGAAGCTGCCGGACGAGAGCTGGAAATCCACCAGACCAGTGGCGATCTGCTGTGGCGGATTGGTCTGCGGGCCGCCCATCTTGATCGTCACGTCCAGCCCGTGCGCCTTGTAGGTGCCGTTCGCGAGCGCCTGGTAGAACCCGCCATGCTCCGCCTCTGCCAGCCAATCGGTGCCGAACACGATTTTGGTCTGGGCCATGGCCGGGTGACCGAGGAGGGCAAGCAGGGCCGCGGCAAGTAGCGCCCGGGGACGGAATGGCATGGGTGTCTCCGTATTCTGTGCGATACGCGCAGCCTAGGCGATATCATCCGCTAGGGTCACGCACTCGCGAGGGAGAGATCGGGTCGGAATGGAAAAAGACGACGGCCTGCCCGCCTCTGCCGACGTGATCACCGTGGGCGGCGGGATCATCGGCACCTGCACAGCCTTCTTTCTGCCGGAACTGGCATGAAGAGGTGAACCTGCTGGACCATAATGGCGTGGTCGGGCCCGACACGGCGCGGCGCAACCTGATCTATGCGACGGGGTTCTCCGGACACGGCGTCATGTTTAAGTCCGCCGTAGGGCCATCAGCGCGGCATCGTAGGGCAGGGCCACGCACTCCCGCAGCCGCCAGTACCAGACCCTACGTTCTACAGGAGGCGGTGGGCAGGCGGACACGGGAACGCCGGCCATCCGCATGAGCATCCGGCAGCGCAAAAGGTGATAGCCACTGCTCGTGATCCGGACGGGGCCGGGCAGCGAAGACACCATCCGGGCACATGCGATGGCGGAGGACAGCGTATCGGTCCCGGTTTCCTCGAGGTGGATGTGACCCGGGGGCACCCCGTAGCCAGCCAGCAACTGCGCCATGATGCTGGCTTCGGACGGGCCGTGGCGGCCAACCGCGCCAGTTGGCAGGTACTGCGCGTCGGCGCCGCCGCAGGCGAACGCAGCCTCCACCCGGCCGAGCAGCGCCGGGCTTGGGCGGCCACCCGGCAAGACGGCGGCTCCGAAGATGATGATGGTGGTCATGGCGGCGGCGCCAGCAGCAGCCGGTTCAGGCGGGAGAGGGGGCCATACAGGTCGCGCCAAGCGCGGGCGAAGGCATCCGCCGGCACCCGGGCGGCCAACTCGGCCCCGATTGCGCCGACACTGCGCGTGCCGTCGACCAGGCGAAGGATGGCGGCGCTCAGCGGCGGCAGGGGAATGGGAACGCGCAGCCCGTCGAACAGGAAGGGCAGGGTGCCATCCGGCCGGATGTGTTTGGCCAGCTCGGCCCCGGGCATCTCCCGCATCACCGGAACCGCATGGGGGTTGGTGGCATCCGGAGCGGCGGGGGCCTCGGACGCGCGGACGGCGTAGACCACATGCGTGCTGATATTGCCGCACAATGCTTCCGCCAAGGCACCGCGCGACACCGGGTCCAGCGCTGCGGCCCGCGCGCGAAGCCGGGCATCCGGCAAATAGATCGCGGGGTCGTAACGCAACGGCTCCATCCAGCAGGTGATGTGCAGGCCGGCTGCGGTGAGGAACGCATGAAGGGCGGGAACATCGTAGGCCCTGTCCCGCGGGTTCAACAGTAGGTCGTAGAGCCCGGCATCGCCGCCGTTCAAATGGTCCGAAAACAGCGTGTTGCGCCGAAGCCAGGCGGAGTCCGGCAGGGTCCGCATCACGCGGCGCGCGACATCCAGCCGGGCGGAGGGGGGCTCTGCCTCCGGCGCCAAGAGGCGGAGCGCGTCCTGCAACATGTAGACGCCAGTGCGTCCATGGGGCGCATACACCATGAGACCCAATCCGCCGCCGGGTGCCAGCACGGAAAGCAACGCCTGCAACCCGGCCGCCGGGTCGGGCAGATGGTGCAGCACACCGCAGCAATCGATGTAGTCGAACGGTCCCAACCCCGAGCCCGGCAGGTCCAGCAAGGACCCCTCGTGGAACTCCACAGTCAGACCCCGCGCCCGCGCGCGCGCGCGCGCAATCCCGGCGGCGGCGGCGGAACGGTCCAGATAGGTCACCTGTCCGGGCCGGCCAGACGCCGCCAATTGCTGCGCCAGCATGATCGTGCCGTCGCCCGTTCCCCCGCCGGCGACCAGCGCACGGAGCGGCCGCGAGATCGGCCGCGCCGCGCCAAACACCCAATGGTCGATCTCCCGCAGATGGCTCGGGGAGCCGATCACCAGCCGGCGCGCCTCGTCGGCCGGGTCACGGGCTGGATAGGGATAGGCCTCGTATTGCGCTGCGAGCTGTGAGTCGGTTGCGTCGGTCATGGGGTACACCTATCCCGGTGGCATGACGCTCGCCAGATCACGTGGCTATTTCGGCATCGGGGCGGAGGGGACGAGCAAATCCGCCAATGTCGGCGCGCTGCTGCGCACGGCACACGCCTTCGGGGCCGCTTTTTGCTTCAGCGTGGCCGCCGGGTATGACAGCCACGCGGCGCGGCGTGCCGACACGTCCGACGCACCATCGCACGTGCCGCTTTGGCGGTTCGGGTCGGTAGAGGAATTGTCGTTGCCGCATGGCTGCGCGCTGGTGGGGATCGAATTGCTGGAAGATGCCGCCGACCTCCCCTCGTTCCGCCACCCGCTGAACGCCGCTTATGTGTTGGGACCGGAGCGGTCGGGCCTGTCTCCTTCCATGTTGGCACGCTGCCGGCACGTCGTACGGATCCCGACGCGGTTCGCGCTGAACCTGGCGGTGGCAGGGGCCATCGTGCTGTATGACCGGCTGCTGCAACATGGGCGGTTTGCCGACCGGCCGGTGGCCGCCGGGGGTGCGCCCCAGCTGGCCCCGGCGTGCGGCCACGGCGACCCCACATTCCGCCGTATGCCGCCCGATTGGCTCGACCGCGAATAGGGTAGCGAGGCCGGACCCATCCAAAGAAATGCTACCGCGGCGTGCTTGTTCCCAAATCGCGCTCGCCGTATTTGTGGCGCATGCGATCCCTTCCGTTCTGCCTATCCACCCTTCTGGTGGCGATGCCCGCGCTGGCACAGCCGCGTCCCACCCACTCGGCGCCGCCGCGGCCGGCCAGCCACCCGGCACCCGTGGCCCCGAAAGCGATCGGTAAATTCGACGATTGGACCGCCGTGACGCACCAGGAGGGCGGGCAGACAGTGTGCTACGCCTTCACGCGTGCCGCGAGTTCAACCCCGCCGCAGGCCGGCCGGGGCGATGTGGTGCTGACCGTCACCAACCGCCCAGGCAGCGCGCGGGATGCGGTGGCGATCAGCGCCGGGTTCGCCTATGCGCCGAATGCGGAGGTTAGCATGCAAGTCGAGGGGGCTTCGGGCAACCACCCCTTCTACACCAGCCAGCGCTCCGCCTTCGCGCGGGATGGGCATTCGGTGGTAGGCGCCTTCGAACGCGGGCGGCAAGCGATCGCCAAATCACCCGGTCCGCGCAACACGCCCATCACCGACACCTTCAGCCTGCATGGGTTCTCACCCGCCTATGCAGCGATGACCAAAGCCTGCTCCGGCAAAGGATGATGTCCGCCACGCTCACCGAGTCTGAACGGGACCGTATTCTGGCGAAGTCGGCGCTGTTCTCGCCCCCGCCGATTGCGCTGCCGGACGGGCGGCGTGAGCTGGTGGGCCTGTCGCGGGCGGAGTTGATCGAAGAACTGGCTGCGATCGGCGAAAAACCGTTTCGGGCCAAGCAGTTGTGGCACTGGATCTATCACCAGGGCGCCACCGACTTTGCCACGATGTCCTCGATCGCGCGGCCGTTGCAGGCCAAACTGGCGGAGCGCTTCGTCATCGGACGGCCCGGCATCACCACCGAGCAGACCAGCACGGACGGCACCCGCAAATTCCTGTTCCGCTTCCGCGATGGGCAGGAGGCGGAGACGGTCTACATCCCCGACCGGCAAGAGGATCGCGGCGCCGTCTGCATTTCCTCCCAGGTCGGCTGCACCCTCTCCTGCCGGTTCTGCCATACCGGCACGCAGCGGCTGGTCCGCAATTTGGGCACGGCGGAGATCGTGGGGCAGTTCATGGCCGCCCGGGATGCCTATGGCGAATGGCCTTCGCCACGCGGCGAGACGCCACGGCTGCTGTCGACCATCGTGCTGATGGGCATGGGCGAGCCGCTGTATAATTACGAGAATGTCGCCCGGGCGATGCAGATCGTGATGGACGGCGAGGGCATCGGCCTGTCCCGTCGCCGGATCACCCTTTCGACGTCAGGCGTCGTGCCGATGATGGACCGGTGCGGCGAGGAGTTGGGGGTCAACCTGGCCGTCTCGCTCCATGCGGTGACGGATGCGCTGCGGGACGAGATCGTGCCGCTGAATCGCAAATACCCGATCGCCGAGTTGCTGGCGGCGTGCCGCCGGTATCCGGGGGCGTCCAACTCACGGCGGATCACGTTCGAATACGTGATGCTGCGGGGGGTCAACGACGCCGAGGCCGATGCCCGCGAGTTGGTGCGGCTGATCGCGGGTATCCCGGCCAAGGTGAACTTGATCCCGTTCAATCCCTGGCCCGGCAGCGCGTATCTGCCGAGCACACGGGAGAAATTGGACCGGTTCGCAGCGATCGTGATGGAGGCCGGGTTCTCCAGCCCGGTGCGCACGCCGCGCGGGCGCGACATCCTGGCCGCCTGCGGGCAATTGCGGACGGATAGCGAACGGGTCCGGCCGGCAGCCTAGGGCGCGCAGCGTGCCGGCGGTGTCGCGTCGGTAGCGAAGTGGAACAGGCAGGCGCCATATTTCTTGGCGAAGGCATAGCCCCACCAGGCCTCGTGGCCGGTGAACCCGGCCGGGCGGTCGACCAGCAACACCGCATCCTCCTTCGTGCGCAAACCGGACACCAACGCCGCGCGATCATTCAAATCGGATGCGAACGGATCATGCTCGAACTGGACCATGGCCACCCGGCTATGCGCCGGCTCCGCCTGAGCCATCATTTGCCGCAAATCGTCGATTTGCGAGCTGAGATTGGCCGGAACGATGGCACCGCCACCGCCGCTCATGCGGGGAGAGTCGCCGGAGCCTTGGGCGGCCGGCACAAGCGCGATCACCACATCCGCCAGGCCCGCCGTGTCGAGAATCTGCAGCGCTGTCCAGGCGCCGCGGGATTCGCCGGCCACGACCACCCGGCGGTAGCCGGAGGCGCGTAGCTTCGGCAGTTCGTCCCGCAACCAGCCGGCCGCCCGAACGGGGTTGTCGACGCCGGGTGCACGGTCGTAGCGGATCACGTCGTAGCCCGCATTGTTGAAGGGCCGCAGCAGCGCGGCCGGCTCGGCGCCCCGTTGATCCATGGTGCCGCCGCCGCCATGCACCCAAACCGCCACGCCCACGGCCTGGGCCGGGCCGTGCCACAGGAAGCGCTTATCGGGGAAGAAGCCGTAATTCCACGTGTCCACCAGCGGACCGGGACCCTGGGGCGGCATCCACACCTTGCCCGGCCAAACGACCGAGAGGTCGATGGCATAAAGCCGGCAATCCATCCCTCCATGGTCGGCGCAGAGCTTGAGAGCGCCGTCCTGCACCTTCGCCGGGTCGTCGTTCTGGCCGCTGTACCAGCCCGCATGGCCGGCGGCGTCCATGGCGAAGGCGCGGGGCAGGTTGCTCAGCAGGAAATCCGCATAAAAGCTTTGCGCGGGCGGCGGAAGCTGGCCCACATCCAGCAGGGGTTGCGCCCAAGCCGGCAACGCGAAGCACAGCATTGCAACGATCCACCGCGTCATCCGCTTGCCGCCTTCACACTTCGGGGCTATGCGCGGCCCCTGGTACTGCGGAGGTCTAGCGATGGCTAAGCGCGATGTGAAGAAGGTGGTGCTCGCCTATTCAGGTGGCCTGGACACCAGCGTCATCCTGCGCTGGCTGCAAACCACCTATGGCTGCGAAGTCGTCACCTTCACGGCCGATCTGGGCCAGGGCGAGGAGCTGGAGCCAGCCCGGCGCAAGGCCGAGATGTTCGGCGTGAAGCAGATCTTCATCGACGACCTGCGCGAGGAGTTCGTGCGCGACTTCGTCTTCCCGATGTTCCGCGCCAACACGCTCTATGAGGGGCAATACCTGCTGGGCACCTCCATCGCGCGTCCGCTGATCGCGCAACGGCAGATTCAGATCGCCGAAGAGGTGGGGGCCGACGCCGTGGCCCACGGCGCCACCGGCAAGGGCAACGACCAGGTCCGCTTCGAGATCGCCTACTACGCGCTGAAGCCCGACGTGACCGTGATCGCCCCATGGCGCGAGTGGACCCTGACCAGCCGCACCAAGCTGTTGGAGTTTGCCGAGCAGAACCAAATCCCGATCGCGCGGGACAAGCTGGGCGAGGCGCCGTTCTCGGTGGACGCCAACCTGCTGCACAGTAGCAGCGAGGGCAAGGTGCTGGAGGACCCGGCGCAGGAAGCCCCCGAATTCGTCTACCAGCGCACCATCCGGCCGGAGGACGCGCCCGACCAGGCCACCGTGATCAGCATGGATTTCGAGCACGGCGACGCAGTGGCGATCGACGGGATCAACCTATCGCCGGCCGCCTTGCTGACCCGGCTGAACGAGTTGGGCAAGGCCAACGGCATCGGCCGGCTGGATTTGGTGGAGAACCGCTTCGTCGGGATGAAGTCGCGTGGTGTGTATGAGACGCCGGGCGGCACCATCCTGCTGCAGGCGCATCGGGGGATCGAGAGCATCACGCTCGACCGGGAGGCGGCGCATCTGAAGGACAGCCTGATGCCACGCTATGCCGAGTTGATCTATAACGGCTTCTGGTTCAGCCCGGAGCGCCGCATGCTGCAGGCCGCCATCGACGAGAGCCAGAAGAGCGTGTCCGGCCGGGTGCGGCTGAAGCTGTACAAGGGCAACGTGAGCGTGATTGGGCGGGAGAGCCCGCACAGCCTGTACTCGGCCCGCGTCGTCACGTTCGAGGACGACCAGGGTGCCTATGATCAGGTGGACGCACAGGGCTTCATCAAGCTGCAGGCGCTACGGTTGCGGCTGGGCGCGGCGGTGGGGCGGAAGGGTGGAATTTTGTGAGTAGAGCGCGGATACGAAACAGGCCGCCTCTTCTACGGCGAGGAGACCACCCGGCTGTTCGCGCATTTCCAAAACGACCCAGCGATCGTAGCCGCCGGACCGAAGCGCTGCCGCTGCGGCCTCATGGTGGCAAATAGGGCTGTCGAACGGCCCAATATCTGGCTCGGCCGCGTGGAAATGGCAGAGGTTTGGCAGCGTCCGTCCGATCTCATCCCCGATGGAGTCGCCAGCCAGAGTGACGCAGGCCGTGTCCAGATGCGCGCCGATACTCTCATGTCCGCACAGTGCCACCACGTCTCGCACCTCTGCGGCGTGGAGCAGAAAATCGGCGCCATATCGTTCGGGAATTGGTTCAAGCACGAGACGGAGGCCGGCTGGAGCGCAGATCGAGCCTAGGATGCGCAGCCGCTCCGCCGCGAGGCATTGCGCCTCTCTGCCTGACAACGACCCCTTGGCGCGGTTGCGCGGTGCGCCGAACACGGCCACGCCCGCACCCAGGCCATGCCCGATCTCGCTGACCCGTTTCAGATGGTCGGCCATCTCGGCAAATCCGCCGGCGTCACCCAGCAACTGCGCCTGCGGACGGCCAAAGAAGATGGCCTGCAGCGAGCAGACACGCAGCCCGGCGGCCTCGACACGGCTGCGATAGCCGGTCAGCGCGGCCGAAGTAAGTGCGCCCCAATCCGCGATCCGCGTTGGCGCAACTTCCAAGCCCACCACGCCAAGCGACGGCAGCGTGGAGAGTGCTGCACCGGTTGCTTCCGCCGGCCAGGCCAGATTGGAAACGCCGAGCTTCACAGCCGAGCGCTCTCCGCCACAAATTGAGCCATCGCGTCCAACACGGCCTCCGCCTGCATCATGTAGCGGCCGGCCTCGCCATAAGCGCCGGCATGGTCCGTTTGAACGTCGTATGCAACCTGTTGCGACATCCCACCCAATCGCTTGCCGGGGAAGAACCGCGCCTGGATGACCTCCATCGAAATCGGCTCGGACACTAGGTTGATCACCGGCAAAGCGTGCCGCCGCGCCACATCGATATCATCGCTCAGCCTTGTGAGCGGATACCATTGGAACAGGGATTTGTGGTCGACGTGGGCAAGCCGGTTGTCGTTGAGAAGGTCGTAGAGGGCATTCTTCTTCAGGTTTTTACCGAAGAGAGCCGGCAGCCTGACGACATTGCAACGGTTGAAGCGGCGTGCAGCCCATGCCTCCAGCACTGCCCGGTTCGCCCCATAGGGATGAAGACCAGGCCCCCCAACCGGATCGGATTCACTCACCCCTTGCGGTGCCGCATAGACGTCCACGGTCGAAATCAAGGTGAATTGGCCGCAATCCACTCGCTCGAGATGGCGGATGAGCAGGTTTATCCGGCGCAGATCCTCCTCGGCGTTCTGGTTCGCCCACCACTTCACCGCGGTTACACCGGCGCAGATGATGGTGTCGAAGCGGCAACCCTCGATCCGTTCGATGTCGGTGGAATGGTAGGCTGCGTCGAACGGCTGCTGGGAGAGCAGCGTCTGCCCGACAAACCCGGTGCTGCCAATGAGCGCATTCGCCATGCCGCTTACCTCGTCGCGATTTCACGCCGGAGCGAAGAGCTCAACTCTCGTTTGGACATCGCAGATCCTGACTCGAGCGATGCAAGGATGCGCTCCATGGCGAAGAATATCGTGTCGATCTTTCCCGACATCACGGTGAATGTCCGCCCGCGCTGGAAGACGTAGCAGCTTCGGTCATCGAAACTGCCGACAGGCTTGCTCTTGATCGCGAATTGAGGCCCGACGAAGCGAAAGCGATCACGGAACTCCGGCACATACTGGGTTATCTGGTCTTCCATCAATTTGCGTTTCGCGGCCACGGTGGCTTGAGAGGTGGTATCGCGGAGGTTCCTCGCCTCCGATGCGCTGTCGAACCGGCCAAGCGGCGTATAGGGCACGCTGGAGAGCGTGTAGAGCCCAGGGTCCTCAGTCGGGTAAACCGAACACAAGGGACCATCGACCAAAGTAACGGCCGGAAATTCGCCGTCTGTCTCGTAATACAGAAGCAGAGTTGGCTCGAAAAAGAACTTCATGGGTAACCCAGCGCGATGTCCCCACGTCGCATCGACCAGGATGTCATAGCGCGTGCCGTTGACATAAATGCCATCATCGAGGTCTTCGACTTTCTCAACCAGCGCATCCAGGTGAAGGCTGTCTGCCAAACGGTCGAGGAAGTAACGGCGAGCATGCTCGATCAGCAGAACACGCTCCCCCGTCAGCATGATACCGTCGACACCACGCAGGCCAACCGATGTCTCCCGGACGTCGCGGAAGTCCAGACCCGTCGAGGTCATGATGAGCCGGTACGTTGCGAAGTCGATTAAGCTGTCTTCTCGCGGAACGGCATAGATGTTCTCGCCAACGTCCCGGCTCATCTGCGGATACCGCTCCATGAACCGCATGAACCCGTCGCGCGACTGCACGCGCGTGCCATGATGACGAGGATAGTGAAACCCTTGATGGAGCCGGAATTGGTTGTTGCCGGACGCCTCGTGCAGCGGACGATGGTGTTGCTCCAAGACGGCGACATCGAACCCGAGCGCCTTGAGCGACACACCGATATGGCAGCCGTACCAACCCGCCCCGATGATGGCCACCGCCAAGCTCATTCCGCTTCCTTCCTATTGATCCCGCTTGTCCCGGCCACCCATCGCTGGCCGCCCGGAACGGCCGTCATTGCCAGCTCCTCCTACACCGAGCCGGCCATCGTCACAAAAAGCCACTACAACGCCAGCCAAGCGATATAATGACGCTAGGATTACCACGCCGCGGCGCACGAGGTCGATGGCGAAAGCCTTGCCTTCAATGTCCCCGCGTGTTTGATTGCTGGCGGTTATTCTTGACTTAGACGCGTTTGTATAATTGCTACTCTGCAGGAGGCGTAGTCGAGTGAACTTCCCGGCTCATTGCCTCTTTTACTGGTCAATGCTGGCGCCGGTCCGACTGACGAAGACATCCCGCATACGCCCGGCCAGTCTCAAGCGGCAACCGTCGAGCTCCATCCCATGATCAACCGAAATACCGTCGTTTTCATCGACGGTGTGCTTCATCTGCGCGGTTTAGGCAGCGACACAGCGATACCGCTTCGGCATCTAGCGGGTCACCTCGTCGGGGCGCTGCTGCCGCTTTGGCGGGTTGATTTTTTATTCACGGGTTTCGCCCCGATCTATTTACTCGAGCTCGTGCACGAAAACGGCGCCCGCGCGACGTGGTATCTGGATGCCGATGCACGCCGGCTCGGCGATCGGCTCGATGAGCTGCCAGCTTTGTTCTTGGGCATGCTCAAGCATTTGGCCGCACCAGCCATCGACCGACTGTGGCGCTGTCTCACGACAGAGACCAAGCCTGCGTCGGCCGACACGATGACGGCTGCATTACTGCACATCAACGCAGAAACGCGAGTGAGTCTGGCGGCGCTCTGCCAAGAGTGGGTGGCGCCAAAGGCAACCCGACTCCCGTTGGAAGACATGCCGCAACGGCTCCACTTCAACTGCCGGAATGGATTGATCGCGCTACAGTCCGCCCGCGTGACCGCGCTGCTGGACGCCCCCTTTCAAGACGTATTGCTCGACGGCTTTAGAAACGGTGTCATACAATTTCCAAATCCCGTCGCTGACGGCAGCTTATCGGTGGCCGGCGCCATCATATTTGATGATTTCCATTTCGCGTATCGTCTCGTGGACCCGCTGACGAGTACCGTTTATTTTCTATTCGTGATGGATCATGATAGCAGATCGGTGTTTTTATACGTCCCCACCTTGGATCTCATTATTGGCTTTGTCCCTGTCTTAGCAGTGTTTGGCCCGTTTATTAGAAACCTTCCTGGAACTCTGTTCTCCCACGTGGCTCGATACGCGGCTGAACTCCACTCGTATTTTCAGCGGGATAGCTTTGAACTTGTTGCAATCACACGCGGCCTCCCGAGTGTTCACATGGGGCATCAGCTTTGGAACGAACTGACCGGGCTCGAGGCGCTGACATTACGACTCCCGTCAGATCGCCTGCCGCGATGCCTGATTGTCAGCGGGCGCGAAGAGGTCGAGTTGTTCGGCAAGGTCGAAACCCTGTTTCCCGCTTTGTCCGGGCGCGTGAACCGGGACATCATCCATCACCAGCACCTCATTTCCGCCTGCTACGCGATCGGCCTTTGCCCGGCACGGGTCACGCGCCAATACGTGTCGCAGCAATTGCGCCAGACTATCGTCGCATTGGCACGCCAACACGTCGATTTCGACGACGTGCAGCGGGCCCTAGCAGCCGACCCTCCGCCGCTCGTCATCGTCATTGGCATTCGAGTCGAAAATCGGACTGCCGCAGACCTCGGGGGCTTCCTCCGCCACTTATTCAGGCACATCGCCGACGTTGTGCCAGGAACGGTCGTGGTCATCGACGGCCACAATTCACGACCCGGGACGAATGACCAGATGATCGAGAGCCATCTGGAAGGCCTTGCTCACCGGCGTCCTGTCGACGTCGAACGCGAACTCGCCCATTCGCTCATGAGCGACCTGGTTGGTTATCCGATCCGGATCGTCGATAATATCGGCAAGAGTATTACCTCAAGCCTAGCCTGGCTCGAGCACGCCGATGGCTTCATTGCGTTCTGGGGCGCAGGATTGGCCAAATACCGGTGGGTTGCGAACAAGCCCGGCTTGATCCTCACCAGCCGCGCCAATCTCACCTCACGGGGGGACTTGCGGATTTACGACGACCCGCGCTGGATGGAGAATCCCACCCCCGTGGTGTTCGCGCACCCAGGCAGCATTACGGACGATCCCGCGGCAGAATTGCTCGTGGAGGTCGATTCGGGGCCGTACTACGCAAACTTCCGGGTCGACGAGGCGGCATTTTTCGGCCAGGTCGACGAAATGCTCATGTCCTGGAAGTCTAGCCACCGATCCTTGGCAACCTAGCGACCGCGCCCGCAACCTGGTGTCACGAGGATCGACGCCGCTGAGCTGTTGAGACGCGGGAGCCACTCGCTCGCGGCGCCGGTTGCTTCTTGGGCCTGAGTGTCTCGACCTTCGGCTCCGGAGATCGCGCTGCATCGGGCAACGCCGCCTTCGGCACCGGCTTGCGCAACAGCGACTGCGCCCGGTCGACCTTGAGCGACGCGCTCGACAGCTTCTCGAACATCCCAGTCTCATGCGAAAAATGCGGGTTGTAATAGGGGTCCGAGCGGATCAAGTCCGCCCATCGGTCCATCATCAGTTGGTTTTCGCCGTAGAAGCGCGGCAAATTGTGTTCCAGCAGGTCACTGCCGCGGCTGAGGCTCTCGTGGTGCTCCGCCACGACCGCCGGGGTCATGATCACGCGATAGCCCGCCCGGCCAATCCGCAGGCAGAGGTCGACGTCGTTGAACGCGACTGTCAGATTGGCCTCGTCGAACCGACCAACGTCGCGAAACGCATCCGCCCGGCACAGCATGCAGGCCGCCGTCACTGCAGACATGTCTTGCGCACACACCGCCCGGAAGGCGTAACCGGCAACATCCATCTCCGAATACCGGAAGGTGTGGTCGGCGATGCCACCCACGCCCAACACAACACCCGCATGCTGCACGGTCCGGTTCGGATAAATCAGCTTGATGCCCACGATGCCGACATGGGGGTCGGCCAGAGCCTCGTTGACCATGCCTCGCAACCAGCCGGGCTGAGTCACAAACACGTCGTTGTTCATGAAAAGCAGGTACTCGCTGTCCAACTGCTCCGCCGCTCGATTGTTGATCCGGGAGTAGTTGAAGTTCTCTTCAATCCTGATGATCTTGATCTGCGGATTATTGGCGAGACTTGTCAGCCACGCCCTGGTATCGGCAGCGGTCGACCAGTTGTCGATCAAGACGATCTCGTAGTTTTTATAGGTTGTTTGATCGAGAATGCATTCGACGCAGCGCCGGGTGATCTCGACTTGGTCCTTGAATGGTATGAGGATCGAGACCTTCGGCTCCGCCGTAAAGTTCCAATCGATCTCATACAGGGTTGAGTCGTATGGCGCACTGACGGTGGCCGGCAGGCCACGCCGGGCCAAATGGTCGATCACCGCCTGTTTTCCAGCCTCCACTGCGTAGGATTTGGCCGATTGGACCGACGCGGTCGACCCGGCGGATTTGCGCCAGTGGTAGAGGATTTCCGGAACGTGGTGGATGTCAGCCGGCTTCAGTTGCTCGGACAGTCGCAGGATCAAATCGTGGTCCTGTGCCCCGTCATAGCGCCTCTGCAGTGGGCCCGCCGCCCGCAACGTCGCCGCGTCGACCATGAGCAGATGGCAGATATAGTTGTTCGTCAGCAATAACCGGTAATTCCAGTCCGTCTTCAAATGCGGTTCGGAATAATTGCCAAACTCGTCGATCTTATCCTCGTCCGAATACAGCATCCGGGCGCCCGTGTTGCGCGCGGCCAACATCATGATCTCAAGCGCCACATCAACCAATAAATCGTCATGGTCGAACAGTGCCACCCACTCGCCGGTCGCGGCTGATATGGCGGTGTTGGTGGCAGCACTGATACCTTGGTTCTTCTTGTGCGGTACGGCGCGAATGCGGTTATCGGTCTTGCAAAAATCATTGATGACTTCGGTCAGGGCGGAGGACGCGCTGCCATCGTCCACGATGATCAGCTCCCAACCGGACCAACTCTGGCGCCGCACGCTTTCGACGGCGGCAGTGAAATCCGCCAGCCGCGGCTTGTAGACTGGGCAAAGGACGGAAATCTTCGCGGCGGCGTTGCCCATCAACTCCTGGTAGGCGGCGCCTCGCCGTTCAGCGACCAGCCGGGCCCGCAACGTGTCGAAATAGGTCGTTGCCCAGTCGTGATACGAGTCCATGGTGAACTCATCCGCCACCACCATGTTCCGAAGCTGGTCCTTCAGGGCATAAGCCTGGCTGCACAACAGCTCCACCTTGGAATACATCTCGTAGAGCTGGTCCATGCTGTCCCGCACCAGCACGCTGCCACGGAACGGGCTGCCGTCGATTTGCCCGCCCTCCGGCACCGCGTGAAACTCGATTTCGAACGGCCGGCCATCGCGATATCGGAGCGGTACACTGTAGAGAAAGCCGCAATGGGGTTCGCAGCCATGCACGTCGGCAACGTCGTTGCGGATCAGATTGGCCTTGATCGAGCCGAGCCTCACGCCGGCGGCTTTGACGTCCAGGGTCAATCCGCCGGTTTTCTCGCCGGTTTCCTTGTCGAGCCGAAAGGCCCAGCCACGCACGGAGGAGCCGAACATGCCGTCCACGTTGCCCTTGACGGCCGTGGTGAGATATTGGACACGCACGGCCCCCCTGCCGCTGCCGTCCGGGCCGTGGGTCAGTTCCTCGCCTGACCGGAACCGGATCCGGAGCTCATGCGGCCGCCCGTCAAGTGCGGCCGCCGGAAGTTCGAAGCGGAAACCCAGGCGGTTGCCGGGTACGTTGACCGCGTTGAGATCCGGGCGCGGGTCGCTGCAGGCGAATGATCCGACGATCTGATCGTCGATGATCAGTAGCAGAGCGGCTGGACGGCCCGGTTGCGCGAGATCGACTGCCCAGCCGCTGATAATCTTCTCGTCAATCCGGTCGATATGGCCGCCACGACGATTCGTTTTCAGTTGGTCGGGCAGCGTGAAATCCTTTCGGTTGATGGATGACGCTATGGCAGCGCGGCACGGACCGTCAATGTGAGGGGCAACGACCCCGGGCTTTCACCCTTGACTGCTATTCTTCTGATACGGGACGCCTGCTGCACGGCCGACCTTCGGCGTCGCATCACATTAGAATTGCAAACATCAAGATATCCTTATATATCGCCCGCAACTCAGACAGGAACCCGTTAATGCCGGACCACGCCATGCCGACCGACTACAAAGTCAAGGATTTCTCCCTCGCCCCCTGGGGCCGCAAGGAGATTTCCATGGCAGAGGACGAGATGCCCGGCCTGATGGCCATCCGCGCCGAATTCGGTGCTAGCCAGCCGCTGAAGGGTGCCCGCATCGCCGGATGCCTGCACATGACGATTCAGACTGCGGTGCTGATCGAGACGCTGACGGCGCTGGGGGCGACGGTCCGCTGGTCTTCCTGCAACATCTTCTCGACCCAGGACCACGCCGCAGCCGGCGTTGCAGCTGCTGGCGTGCCCGTTTTTGCCTGGAAGGGTATGAACGAGGAGGAGTTCTGGTGGTGCATCGAGCAGACGGTGCGCGGGCCGGGCGGCTGGACGCCGAACATGATCCTGGATGACGGCGGCGATCTGACCGTGCTGATGCACGACAAATACCCCGAGATGCTGAAGGACGTGAAGGGTATCTCCGAAGAGACCACCACCGGCGTGCATCGTTTGTGGGAGATGGCGAAGGCAGGCAAGCTTCTCGTCCCCGCGATCAACGTCAATGACAGCGTCACCAAGTCCAAGTTCGACAACCTCTACGGCTGCCGCGAGAGCCTGGTGGACGCGATCCGCCGCGGCACCGACGTCATGCTCGCCGGCAAGGTCGCCGTGGTCGCCGGGTTTGGCGACGTCGGCAAAGGGTCAGCCGCCAGCCTGCGCCAGGGCGGTTGCCGGGTGCTGGTGACCGAAGTCGACCCGATCTGCGCGTTGCAGGCGGCGATGGAGGGCTACGAGGTCGTCACGATGGACAAGGCTGCCCCCCGCGGCGACATCTTCGTCACCGCCACCGGCAACGTCGACGTCATCACGATCGAGCATATGCGGGCGATGAAGCACCGTGCGATCGTATGCAACATCGGGCATTTCGATAGCGAAATCCAGATCGACGCGCTGCGCAACTACACCTGGGACAACGTCAAGCCGCAGGTCGACGAGGTGGTGTTCCCCGACAGCAAGCGCCTGATCGTCCTCAGCGAGGGGCGCCTGGTGAATCTGGGTAACGCCACGGGCCACCCGTCCTTCGTGATGAGCGCCTCGTTCAGCAACCAGGTGTTGGCGCAGCTGGAGCTGTGGGGCGCCCCGGCTGGCAAGTATGAGCGCAAGGTCTACACCCTGCCGAAGCACCTGGACGAAAAGGTTGCCGCACTTCACCTGGCCAAGGTGGGCGCGGAACTGACCAAGCTGTCGCCGAAGCAGGCCGAGTATATTGGCATGCCGGTCGCCGGCCCGTTCAAGCACGACCTCTACCGCTACTAATATCCTTAGGCAGCGTCGGCAAATAAGTGCATCGGCACGCCGACAAAGCTGCCGCTAACAGCAAAGGCTTAGGGCTTGTTCGACGCCGCCAATCAATTCGATTGATGTCGAACAAGCCCTTAGGCGGCTTTTCGCCAGCCCGGCGTAACGGGCAACAGGTTTATTTTCCCCAGGTGGCGCATCTCCTCGCGGCCCGCCCGCGTTGCCCCGCCCGTAGCTGGGGAGCCAACGCCATGATGACACTGACGCCGGCCGGCAAGACCGCGCAGACCCAGGTCCTGCGCCGCCTGCTCTCCCAAGGCGTGCCGGAGGCCGCCGTGGTTGACCTGATCTATCTGGAATCATGGGAGCGCGACCCGGCACCCGGTGTGGCAGCGGCGCGGCGCATCGGCCAAATCCGCCGGGCCCATCCCGCGCTTGCCGCCGCTATCCGCAGCGAGTTGAGCGGCAAGCGGTAGGGTCTCCGCTGACGAGGCGAGAGGCGGGGGCGTTGGGAGGTGCAGGGTGGACGCCAATTGTCATAGCAACGCCACACCCGGTTCCCGGATGGTTCGCTAAAGCCCATGTAAACGGTCTTCGTGGAGGCGGACATGTCGGACATGGCACTTGGCAGCGGCTTGGCGGGGGCATCACCGCCCCGCCCAAGCATGGATCAAAAGCCGCATGCCATCGGCGCCATCGCCTTCATCGGCGTCCTCGTCGCCGGGCTGCTGTTTGCCGCCTTTAGCATTGCGTCCGACATGTCCAAGGTCGGCGAGCACAACCTGGCCACCGGCACATTGGTGCTTCTCGGCCTGGCATTGGTCATCGCCCTTGGCTTTGAATTCGTGAACGGGTTCCACGACACGGCAAATGCCGTTGCGACGGTGATCTACACGCACAGCCTGCCGCCGCTGGTTGCCGTCGTGTGGTCCGGCGCGTTCAACCTGCTCGGCGTGCTGTGGTCCAGCGGCGCGGTCGCCTACTCGGTGGTGACCCTGTTGCCCGTCGAGTTGATCCTGCAGGCCAGCAGCGGGGCGGGCTACGCCATGATCTTTGCGCTGCTCCTCGCGGCAATCATTTGGAATCTCGGCACCTGGGCGTTCGGCATCCCGAACAGCTCCTCCCATGCGCTGATCGGTTCCATCATGGGCGTGGGCCTGGCCAATCAGCTGCTGGCACCGCCCGGGTCTGCCACGTCGGGCGTGGATTGGAGCCAGGCGGTGGGCGTGTTGAAGGCCCTGCTGTTCAGCCCGCTGCTCGGCTTCGTGCTTTCCGCCCTGTTGCTGGTGGTGATGAAGTTCGTGGTCCGCAGCAAGTCGCTCTACGTGGCGCCCGAGGGGAACAAGCCGCCGCCGACGCTGATCCGCGGCTTGCTGGTGCTGACCTGCACGGGCGTGTCCTTCTTCCACGGCAGCAATG
The DNA here is from genome assembly GCA_965199005.1 of Acetobacteraceae bacterium. Taxonomy (GTDB): domain Bacteria; phylum Pseudomonadota; class Alphaproteobacteria; order Acetobacterales; family Acetobacteraceae; genus LMUY01. The sequence continues at coordinate 1,349,997 of CBDAQK010000001.1, forward strand.
ACGGGCAGAAGGGCATGGGGCTGATCATGCTCATCCTGATCGGCGCGGCGCCGACTGCCTATGCGCTGAACCGGGCAATGCCGGAAAGCACCACCCCGATGTTCCTGGCGGCCACGCAGGACGCGCAGACTGTTCTCCAGGCGCATGCCAGCGGCACGACCCCGCCCGCCGACGCCAAAACCGCCCGGGGAACGGTGAGCGACGCGCTAAAGACCAAGGATGTCAACAAGCCCGAGGTTTACGCCGCCCTTGCCGTGCTCACCAACGACATCAGCCAGCAGGTCAAGAATTCCGGCGCCATCAAGGCCATCTCGGCCTCGGCCACCCCGAACGTGCGCAACGACATGTATCTCGCGTCGGACGCGGTGCGGGTGATGGGACCGCACCCTGCGGGCTTCAGCGCGGACGACCAGAAGAAGCTCGGCTCGCTGCAGTCTTCCCTGGATAGCGGCACGCGGTTCATCCCGACCTGGGTCAAGATATCCGTCGCGATTGCGCTGGGTCTGGGCACGATGGTCGGCTGGAAGCGGATCGTGGTCACGGTGGGCGAGAAGATCGGCAAGACCCACCTGACCTACGCGCAGGGTGCCTCGGCCGAGATCGTGGCCATGGCGACGATCGGACTGGCGGATGCCTATGGCCTACCGGTGTCGACCACCCACGTGCTGTCCAGCGGCGTCGCCGGCACGATGGCGGCGAACGGCTCCGGCCTGCAATGGGGCACGCTGAAGAGCATGGCGCTGGCCTGGGTGCTGACTCTGCCCGCCGCCATGGCGATCGCCGGGTCGCTGTATGTCATCCTGCGTCAAGTGTTCTGAGTCCTTGACAGTACGGGCTCAGGGCACCCGCTCTGAGCCCGCTCCTGACGGAATTTGACGCCCGGGAGCCGACCCGGACGGGCACCGCATCCGGGTCTTCGCGCCGGCGTAGCCTCTCAGTGATCCTTGAGGATTTGGCTCAAGAACAGCTTCAACCGGTCCGTCTGTGGATTGTCGAACAGCTCGCGCGGCGGCCCGGACTCCACCACCTCGCCGCGATCCATGAAGACGACGCGATCGGCGACCTTCTTGGCAAAACCCATCTCGTGCGTGACGCACACCATCGTCATGCCGTCCTCGGCAAGGCCGATCATGGTGTCCAACACTTCCTTGATCATCTCGGGGTCCAGTGCCGAGGTCGGCTCGTCGAACAGCATGATCTTCGGCTTCATGCAGAGCGCACGCGCGATCGCCACCCGCTGCTGCTGGCCGCCCGAAAGCTGGCCGGGATATTTCTTCGCCTGCTCCGGGATCTTGACCCGGCGCAGATAGCTCATCGCCAGTTCCTCCGCCTCCGCCTTCGGCATCTTGCGCACCCAGATCGGGGCCAGGGTGCAGTTCTCGAGGATTGTCAAATGAGGAAACAAATTGAACGATTGGAACACCATGCCCACTTCGCGGCGGATCGTGTCCAGCGCGCGCAGATCATCCGTCAGCTCGGTGCCGTCGACGATGATCTTGCCTTCCTGGTGCGTCTCCAGCCGGTTGATGCAGCGGATCATGGTGGATTTGCCGGAGCCCGAGGGGCCGCAAACCACCACCTTTTCCTTCTGCCCCACCGTAAGCGTCACGTCCCGCAGCACGTGCATCGCGCCATACCATTTATTCACCTTGTCCAGCACGATGGCAGGCGCGTTGTTGGATAGCGGGGTCGGCGTCGTCATCGACATCGCGGCACTCATACGGGAATCCCCCTCTTACCTGTTACGGGCGCGGGCGAACTCGCGCTCCAGCCCACGCGAATAGCGGGCCATTGTGTAGCAAAACACGAAGTAGATCGCGGCCAGCACGATATAGACCTCGGTTGAATAGGCCGCCCAGGCCGGCTCGCTGACCGCGATCTTACCCGCGGAGAGCAGATCGAACAGTCCGATGATCAGCACGAGGCTGGTGTCCTTGAAAAACCCGATGAAGGTGTTGACCAAGGGCGGAATCACCAGGCGAAGCGCCTGCGGCAGGACGATGAACCCGGTTTTCTTCCAGTAGGACAGGCCCAGCGCGTCGGCTGCCTCGTACTGGCCTTTCGGCAAGGCCTGCAACCCACCCCGTACCACCTCGGCCAAATACGCCCCGGCGAACAGGATGATGGCGACCTGGGCGCGCAGCAACTTGTCGATATCCACGCCCTCGGGAAGGAAGAGCGGGAACATCACGCTGGCCATGAACAGCAGCGTAATCAGCGGCACACCGCGGATCAGCTCGACATACAGCACGCAGATCGCCTTGACCGCCGGCAACTGCGTCGAGCGGCGGCCCAGCGCCACGAGCACCGAAAGCGGAAAGGCGAACGCCAGGCCGAAGGTCGCCAGGATCAGCGTCAGCGGCAGGCCGCCCCACTGGTCTTGCGGCACGAAGGTCAGGCCCAGGATGCCGCCCCACATCAGCACGCCGATCACGACCAGTGTGGCGATCCATACGACCAGCAGCTCCTTGCGCCAGCATTTCCGCCAGGCCGAGAGGGCGTACAACCCGATGAACAGCACCACGACCAGCGCCGTGCGCCATTGCAGGTCGAACGGATAGCGGCCGAAGAGGATGAAGCGGTATTTCTCGTTGATGACGGCCCAGCACGCGCCGACACCCTGGGCAGCACGGCACGCCGAAGTATCAGGACCGCTTGCCCCCTCCGGCACGCTCCACACGGCGTGCACCACCGCCCAATCGAAGAAACGAATGCCGTAATAGATGATGAGGCCGCCAAAGATCACCGTCGCGAGGCCCGATGGCCACGAGCCGAACAGATTGGTCCTGGCCCATGCCACCGGACCGCTGGACACGACGGACGGTCTGGCCCGGCTCGGCGTCAAGACCGCGGCATTCCCAGCGATGGCGGGGACCGGATCGATATTGGTGGTGGCAAGTTCGCTCATATCACCGCCCCACCAGCGCGATTCGCGCATTGTACCAGTTCATGAAGAGGCTGATCGACAGGCTGATCACGAGGAACACGGCCATCAGCACCGCGATCCCCTCAACCGCCTGCCCCGTCTGGTTCAGCGTGGTCTGGTCGATCGACACCACGTCCTGGTAGCCGATTGCCACTGCCAGCGAGCTGTTCTTGGTCAGGTTCAGGAACTGGCTCGTCATCGGCGGGATCACCACCCGCAAGGCCTGTGGCAACACGATGTGGCGCAGGACCGCGCCGGGCCGCAACCCGAGCGCGCCAGCGGCTTCCCACTGGCCTTGCGCCACGGCCTGGATGCCGGACCGCACGATTTCAGCGATATAGGCTGCGGTATAGACTGTCAGCCCGATGGTCAGCGCCGCGTATTCCGGGCTGATGGTGCCACCGCCGCGGAAGTTGAAACCACCTTTCACCGGAATGTCCAGCGTGAATGGCGCGCCGAGTGCCGCCCAAACAAGCAGCGGAAACGCCAGCAGCAGCCCCACTGCCACGGGCCAGGTTTTCGGCCGCACCCCGGTCTCCGCCTGTTTCTTGGACGCCACGCTGGACCAGGCAATGGTGCCGATCAGGCCCAGCAAGAAGGCGGCAAGCGCCCAGCTATGCGCCGGCTCCCAATCGAACAGCGGGACCTTTAGGCCGCGATTGGAAAAGAACACGCCAGGGATCGGGCTGAACGCATCCCGCACCGAGGGCAGCGTCTGAATCAGCATGTACCAGAACAGCAACTGCAACAGCACGGGGATGTCGCGGAGGATCTCCACATACGCTGCGGCCAGCCGCGACAACACCCAGTTCTTCGACAGCCGGGCGATGCCAATCAAGGTGCCGAGGATCGTCGTCAGCACGATCCCGACGACAGCCACCCTGAGCGTATTGATGATGCCGATGAGCAGCGCGTCACCATAGGTGTTGACCGAGGGGTCATAGGGGATGGAGTGCTCGCCGATCGGGATGCCGGCCGTGCGTGCCAGAAACGCGAACCCGGTCGCGATATGCCGCGCCGCAAGGTTTTTGTTCGTATTATGCACCAAATAGGCGACGATTGCGACCAGGATGCCGACCACCAGCACCTGCCAGACGACATTGCGGAACTTGGGGTCGGACCAGGAGAGCCGCATGCGCTGCTTCGGGGCAGCCCTGGCTGCGTGGAGGCGCGGGTCGATAACGGCACCGGACATGGTTTCTTCATTCCCGAACGTGGGCAGCAACCGGGCTGCGCATAGCTGTCATACTTCGGCAGCATTGCAAGCCGCAACGCCAGTCACAAGCCATTCAAAACGAAAACGCCGCCCCCGAGACAGGGACGGCGCTCTCAGCGAGCAGATTGCCCGGCAAAACAGCGTAATTAGCGGATCGGTGGGGCGTATTGCAGGCCGCCCTTGTTCCACAAATTGTTAATCCCGCGCGGCACGCCCATCACGGTGATGTTGCGGTCCCAAATTTCACCGTAATTGCCGACCTGCTTGATCACGTTATAGGCCCATTTATTGTCGATCCCGAGCGCCTTGCCCATGTCGCCCTCGAGGCCGAGCAGGCGGCGGATTTCCGGGTTGGTGCTGGTGAGGAAGCTATCGACGTTCTTGCTCGTCACGCCGTCTTCTTCCGCCGTCATCGTGGCAAACTGGGTCCACTTGATCACGTCGAAGAATTTGTCGTCGCCTTTGCGGACCATCGGGCCCAGCGGCTCCTTGCTGATGATTTCTGGCAACAGGGTGAAGTCGCTCGCCTTGGCGCCCTGCTGGAAGCGATAAGCCGCCAGGGCGGAACTGTCGGTCGAATAGGAGTCGCAGCGGCCGGAGATGAAGGCGTTCTGGATCTCGTTCAGGTCCTGGATCTCGACCGGAGTGAATTTCATGTTGTTGTTGCGGAAGTAGTCGTTAATGGCCAGTTCGGTACTGGTGCCGGGCTGCACGCAGATCGTGGCGCCATCCAATTCCTTTGCCGACTTCACGTTGGCGGAGGTCTTCACCAGGAAGCCGGTGCCGTCATAGTAGTTCACCCCGGTGAATTCGAGGCCGAGGCTGCCCTCACGGCCCAGCGTCCAGGTGGTCTCGCGGATCAGCACGTCGATCTCGCCGGACTGCAGCGCGGTGAATCGGGTGATCGTAGTGGTCGGGACGAAGCGCACCTTGCTCGCATCCCCCAGGATGGCCGCAGCCACCGTGCGGCAGCCATCGGCGTCGATGCCTTTAATCACGCCCTGGCTGTCGGCAAGGGAGAAGCCGGCAACACCGGGCGAAACGCCGCATGCCAGCAAACCGCGTGCCTTGATGGCGTCGATCGTCGCCGATCCGCTGGGTTGGGCGCGCGCGCCGAACGAACCAACGACCAGGCCTGCCGCGAGCGCAGCGGCGCCGACCGCTCTAAGAGCCTTCATCATACATCTCCCTAAACCGCAAGGCAGCCCTGCGTGAAGGCGGGACATCGCCGTGTACGCAACGAGAGTCAATGCCCGTCTGTCGCCCGCTTGCCGGGGCATGAACGGGCCGCCATGTCTGCTCGCCATGCTCCACCTTATGAAACTGTGCGTCGGGATCCGTGACCCGGCGGAACTCCGGGCCTACCAGGCCCAGCGCCTGGCCGGTGGCCTTCCCCTCCGCCACCTCACCCGGCACCTGCCGCGCCGGGCAGCCGAGTTGGCCGGGGCCGGGTCGATCTATTGGGTGATCGACGGGACGATGCTGGTGCGCCAGCGCATCACGACGATCGAGCCAGCCACGCGGGCTGACGGCAGCGCCTGTGCCGCGATCGGGCTCGACCCGGTGCTGGTTGCCGTCACGGGCCGGCCAGTGCGCGCATTCCAGGGCTGGCGCTACTTACGGGGCGAGGATGCGCCGGAGGATTTGGCGGTTGGCTCGGTCGAGGCCGGCCTGCCGCATGCTTTGGCGCAACGGCTCCGGGAATTGTGCCTGTTATGAGCGCCGGCGCGGCGGCCGTTCCCGGCTCGGCGCATTCGCCGCCAGCAAGGTGAGCAGGCCGGCGAGGATGTCGACGGGTGCCGGGGGGCATCCGCGGACCAGCAAATCCACGGGCACAGCGACCCCGATCCCGCCATGGACGGCGTAGCTGCCCTTGAACACGCCACCATCCACGGCGCAATCCCCGACCGCGATCACGAATTTCGGTTCCGGCGTAGCGGCATAGGCGAGGGCCAGCGCTTCCAGTAGATTGGCGGTGAGGGGGCCGGTCGCCAGCAGCACGTCTGCCTGCCGTGGCGACGAGACGAACCGCAATCCGAACCGTTCCAAACCGTAGATGACGCCCTGCAGCGCCGATAGCTCCCGCTCGCAGCCACCACAACCGCCGGTGGGGACGTGAAACAGCGCCAGGCTGCGGCCAAGCCGGGTTTGGGACGCAGCGTCCAGACGCACCATGAGCGCGGCCACCGCTTCGGGCGACGGGTCCGCAACGGGTTCGGCCAAATTCTTCATAGATCCATTCCCGACCGGGCGCAGGCGAAGGAGCGGTCGATCAGCGCCAGGTCATCGAGGGCTGCACCGGCACAGGCAGCCTCCTGCAAGGGCCATAGCCGCCAGCTTGGGTCGGCCGCGAACGCGCTGGCAATGAGCCCGGAATCCAGCCGCAACCAATGCCATATCGCGCCGCGTGGGCTCTCCGCGACTGCCAGGCCCTCACCGCTGAGACTGGGAAGCGTGACGCTCACCGGCCCGGGGGGCAGGGAACCAAGCCAGTCGCGAACCAAGTCCAGACTGACCGACATCTCCTGCAGCCGCAATTGCAGCCGCGATGCGACGTCTCCGCCGGAACGGACCGGCGGCGTGGCGGCAGGATAAGGTGGATAGCCCGGGCTGTGCCGCGCATCGACGGCGATGCCAGCGGCCCGGCCCACGGTTCCGACGCCGCCGAACGCGGCGTGGGTGGGGGAGGGGATCACGCCGATCCCTTCCCCCAGACCTTTCAAGGCATGGGTGAATTTCCCCAACTCGCCCGCCAATGCATCGGCTGCCTGGTGCAAGGCTGCGCCACCCGCTGCCGCGACATCCCCGACAAGGCCCCCCGGCACGACGCCGTCCATCATCATGCGATGCCCAAACGCCGCCTGGGCCGCCCGCATCAGCTGTTCCCGGTGCCAGCCGAGGCGACCACCGAGGCGACCGTCGCAGGCAGCGGCCACATCGCCGAGATGAGTGGCGATCCGTTCCACCTCCGCCATCACGCCACGGATCATGATGGCGCGCAGCGGCGGCTCGATCTCCAGCGCTGCCTCGGCTGCACGGGAAAAGGCAACGCTATGGGCGACCGTCGCGTCGGCGGATAAGCGCGCAACGAACCGCGCCGCGGCGCGCGGTGACTTGCCACGCATGAGCAATAGGCTGCCCTTATGGGCATAACCGAGCCGGGCCTCCACCGATACGGCGGCCTCGCCGGTGGCATGAACCCGGATGTGGACTGGTTCGGCAGGGTGGCCAAGCACCGGTCCTAAGGGGATCTGCATTGAATCCCCGGCCGCGCGGAAACTATAGTCGGTGGCGCTGCCAGCTGGGCCATGCCGGGCAGCCATGGGATGGGTCACGCTCCATCGCCCATGGTCGAGCCAAGGCCGGCCATCCACCCCGCCTTGCGCGCCAAGGCCCCATAGATCGTGGACCATCCGTTCGGGCAGGATGGCAGCTGGGAAGCGCGGGGAGAGTGCCGGGTAGCCGCCATCGCGTGCCGCCGTGGAGGCCAGCAGGATTTGCCCGGTACTGCTGGCAAACAGCGCGTAGACGGAGGCTGTGTCCGCCCAGAAGGCGAGCAGGGTGACGTCGCCGGGCGACAAGGCCATCCACTGGTCGCTGGTGAGGACATAGCGTGGCCAGGGCTGGCACGGCACGACGGACGCAGCGCGAATGATATCGCCACTGCTCCCAAGACCACTGCTCCCGGGGCCACTATTCATTGAGCCACCGCGGCGATGCCTTGAATCCAGGCAGCCAGGAATGGAGGCATCGCCCAGGCGCCGGCCAGCGCCAGCACCACACCTACCCAGCCCAGCCGAGGTTCCGCTGGCGGGGGCAAGTCGCGCAGAGCCAGCACGGCCACCCCGAACAATCCCAACCCCAGCATCGCGGCAGCCCCGCTACTTCGCGCCGCGACATCCGTGAAGAGGGCAAACCCGCTGGCGAAAACTCCCAACGGAGGGAGTCCGGCAAGTGAGGCCAGACCTAAGCGGGACCCCATCGCCGCGGCGGTCAGCGCGACACATCCCAGCGCCAAATGCAGCAAGGCCGCGCCCGTCGCCGCGGCACCCCCCACGCCGAAGCCAATCAAGGCTGTCCCGAACACGCCGACAAGGGCGGCCGGTAAAACGCTCCCCCGCCGCCAAAGACAGAGCGCCGCCAAGCCCAGACCTGCCAACCCGGCCGCCAGCAATACGATCCCAGGGGCGATGGCGTGGCCGTTGCCGTCCAGAACGCCGCGCAGCCGCAAGGCGATCACCAGCCACAGGCCGCCGAGCGGACCAGCCACCATGGCGAGCGGACGGGGTAGCTGTGCCCTGGACAAAGCTGCCCAGACCGGCACCAGAGTGCAGGCGATCCCCGACCCGAGCAGCATCAAGACGAAACCGACGCTCAGTGCCGTCCCGTTGGCGCCGCCACCCGTCTCGGGCAACGCGCTCCAACTCAGCCCGGCCCAGCCTGGCCCCAGCACGGGAGCGGTCCCACCATAGAGGATGGTGGCACCGGTGACCGCGAGCCCCGTGCCCGTTGCGGCCAGCGACAGCATCGGCCCCGGGGCCGCCAGACGCAGGGACAGGACGGCCGCCACCCCGGCGCCGCCTGCAGCGAGGACGGTCAAACCCGCCCCATCCGAGAAAAGCGCAAGGTTTATCAAACCCACCACAGCCGCAACCGAGAGCGGTATCGCCGCGTCGGCGCTGGCCATCACCCAGGCAAACCCGGCTAAAACAGCGACAAGCACCACCAGAGAATCCGGCAGCAGCCAGCCGCCCAAGCCATCTCCGGTCCAGGGAAGGCTGGCGGACAATGCCAAATCCAGCACGGCACAAGCCAGCGACAGCCAACGCGCGTGGGGCACGAAGGGTAACGCACCCGCCAGTGCGAAAGGCAGCAGGATGCACGCGGCCGCGATCACCGGCGCATCCAGCCCATCGGCGCACCATCCCTGGCAACCACCACGGCCAACAGCGACAAGGCCAGCGTCGTGACCGCCCGCAAAGGTAAACCCGGCGCGGCAATCATCGCCAAAACCACGCCGTTCAGCAGCAAGAGCACACCAAAGGCGCCTTGCGACGCCGCAGCGCCAAAAAGCCCGAGCAGCAGGATGGCGAATGGCACGGCCAGAGCATCCGATGGTGCGCTCGCCATTGCCAGGACCACCAGTATGAGCCCGCCACACAGGATCGTCACGAGAGATGCCGCGGGTTTGGCCAAAGCGGGGCGATCGCGCCGGAGCCACGCCCCTTGCGCCGCCAGAACCACGGGGACAGCCACAAGCGTCCAGTCCGCCTGCAGGACCGCCTGGCATAACGCCATGAGCGCGATGACGGCGCATTGCCCGAGGTAGCTGATCAGTTGCAGCTGGCGGCCCGCCAGCACCCCGAAGGAGAGGAGGAGCGCCACCACGCCCAGCAACCGAGTCAGATCGGCGATCATGCGAGGCCCTGCCCCGCGAACAGGAACAGCACGCCCAACAACCCGAACAGCACAGCTGCGCCGAGCAAGGGGCTTATACTGGCCCGGCCAAAGCGCCCGGCGACAGGGCCTGCAGCCGCACAGATCAAAGCCAAGACCGCGAGCTTCACGCTCCAAACCAGCAGGCCCACCAGCCAGTCCAGCGGCCCCCCTGCCATCGCCAGGCCCCCAGGCAACACCAGCGCCGCGACAAGCGACAGCCACACCACCCGCCGGAGCGCCAATGCCGCCTCAACCGCGGCGGCGTGCCACCCGGCGTATTCGGTCGGAGCAATGTCCCCCGCCATCTCGACGGCCATCACCACACTGGCGAGGCCCACCAAGGCCAGCAGCATGGGCACGCCGGGTGCACCTGCCTCGTGCAGGGACGTTACGGCCGCGTCCAAATTGGTCGTACCCGTCAGCAACGCCACCATGAACACGACCAGAAGCAAGGACGGCTCGGCCAGGGCACCCAGCCGGACGTGCCGGATCGCGGCCAGGCCGGCCTCGGCGGTGCCAGCGTCGATTGCAGCCAAGACCGCGATCACCCGTGCCAGGCTCAGCAGGCCCAGGATGACCAGCATGTCCGACAAGGGCGCCGTGACCATGCCCAAGGTGAGGCTTGGGACCAGCAGTGCCGCCATCACCGTTGCCGCCAGGCTTAGGGCGGGGGCCCATGTCAGCAGCGGCGACGTGCCCTCCACCACCATGGGCCGCTTGCGCATAAGCCGCCGCCAATCGTGCCAGGGTTGCCAAATGGACGAGCCAATGCGGCCCACCCAGCGTGCCCGTGCCCAGGCCAGCCATCCGGCGAGCAGCATGGCGGCGCCACCCATCAGCACGGCATGTATCAGCAATGCCGCGAGGCCGGTCATGCGTGCCCGAAGGCGGCGACCAGTAATAGCAGCAGCACCGTCAAAATCAGGACCGCCGCCGATCCATGACGCCATCCGGCCGAGGGCCAATCTCCCTCCATCCGCAACCGCAGGCGGGGGAGCGAGGGGAGCGTCACACTCGTATCCGGCAGGGTTGCAGCCAGCGCGGCCGGCGTCACCTGGGTTGCTGGATTGCCGAACGGCATCCAGGCCGGGGGTGCCGCAAATCCACTTTCCCAGGCAGGAACAGCCTCTGCATTCGGCAACCGGCCCGACCGCACCAGGATGGCGACGAGGCCAATACAAACCCCGAGGCCCAGTACAATGCCCCAGGGCAGATAACCCGGCGTATCGAGCTGGGTCCTGACCCCGGCCCAACCGCCCTGCCCGTCCAAACCAGCAGCGGTCACCACATGCTGGGCCTGTGCCGCCAGCCGCAACGCCAGTCCGGGGAACAGGCCCGACATCGCACTTAGCACCGTCAACCCAATGATCGCGCTACGCTGGGTCAGCGTTGCATCCTCCGACGCCGCCGCGCGCGGCGACCGCGGCCGCCCCAGAAATGCCACGCCGACCAGCCGGATCATCGCAACCGATGCGAGACCGGCGGACAGCGCCAAGACGACAATGGCGGCCATGAGGGTCAATTGCAGCGGCAATCCCCCGATTCGGGGCGCTGCGAATAATCCTTGCAGCAGCATCCAGCCACTGGCGAACCCGGCGCTCGGTGGCAGAAACGCAAGGCTGAACCCTGCCACCAGCATGCCGGTCGCCACCATCGGCATGCGGGTTGCCAGCCCCCCAAGACGGTCGAGCGTCTGGCTGCCAGCGCCAATGGCAGCCGCTTGCGCCGAAAGGCCGGCCAGCGCCGCAAACACCGTGTAGTTCAGCGCGTGCAACAGAGTGCCGCCGAGCGCGAGGGTCGACAGGGGCAACAAATCCGCGCTCCGTGCGACCGCGGCAAGGCCCAGACCGGCCAGCATCCAGCCAGCGTGCTGCACGCCAAAACCGGCGAGGATGCCCGCAAATCCCGTCGCACGAAGCGCCGCCACGACACCGACCCCGGCGGACAATCCGCCGCCGAGCAACAATGGCAGACCCCACCAACCCGGGGGGGCAGGGCCGCATAGATCGGTCAGGATGCGAATCGCCAAATACAAACCGATCGCCGGGCTCACCGCCACCATTGGCAGACCTAAACCCTGCCGTGCCAGCAATGGCCGATGCCAGGGCGCCCAACCAACCAAGGGCGCCAGGCCGAGCAGCGTCAGGACCAACACCGCGACTGCGCGCACCCCATCGGGCGGGCTCGTCCGGATGAGGGCAAATGCCTGGCCATGCGTCATTGCCAGTATGGCAAACGCAGCAGCGAGCAAGAAGAGGCCAGCCACGTTGGATAGACGGATCGTCCAACCCGAACCAGCCAAGGTGAACGCGGCGACGCCGAGGAGGGCGAACCGTGTATCCCCCGCCAGGATCACCATCAGCGCAGCGGCGGTGATACCGGGAAGGGTTGCCGGTGTCGCCTGACCCAACCAGCCGCACGATGCGGCGAATCCCGCGAGGGCTACCAGCAACAAGAAGAACGCACTCATGGGGTCGAGCACGAAGCTGCCAGCGAGCAATTGCGACTGTCCGCCCGCCCCGATCATTGCCAGCGACAGCAATGCTGCCAGCAAACAAAGCCCGGCCGTTGCCGGAGCGAGACCCCGTGGTGGCAACCAGCGCCCCGAACACGCCAGCACGCCCAGAACGATCATCACCCCGACCATGCCGGGCAGGCCAAACACCGCGACCATTAGAGCATCTCGAGCGGCTGGCGTCTCCGGGGTGGGGGGAAAGCGGCATCAAGGACCGCTAGATCATCCGGCGATAGGTCGAGCATTGATGCAGCGGCGTTGGCCCGGACATGGGCCACGTCGGACGCCTTGGGGATGCTGATGATACCAGGGTGCCGGACAGTCCAGGCGATGGCCACCTGCGCCGGGCTGGCATTATGGCGTTCGGCGACCGTTACCAGGGCAGGGGATCCCAGCAAATCCCCGCCCTGTCCCACCGGCGAGTAGGCCATGACGGGCAAATGCCGTGCCGCACACCATGGGAGCAGATCGAATTCGATTCCGCGGGCCTCCAAATTGTACAGCACCTGGTCGGTGGCTGCGTCGCCTGGCCCAAGTTCCTCCAGATCGGCAACGTCGAGGTTGGAGACGCCCCAGCGCAGGATTTTGCCTGCCGTGCGGAGTTGCTCGAACGCTTCCACGGTTTCGCTGAGCGGCGTGCCGCCACGCCAATGAAGCAGGTACAGATCCAGCCGGTCAGTGCCGAGCCGGCGCAAGCTTGCTTCGCAACTCCGGTCCATGGCGCGTAAATTGGCGTTGTGGGGATAGACTTTGCTGACAAGGAACACCTCGTCCCGCCGGCCGGCGATCGCTTGCCCGACGACTTGCTCCGAACCGCCATCGCCGTACATCTCGGCCGTGTCGATCAACGTCATCCCAAGGTCGAGCCCAAGCCGCAACGCGCTTGCCTCGACTGCAGGCGGGTCGTTTCCCTCACCCATCCGCCAGGTGCCTTGGCCGACCAGCGGGATTTCAGTGCCATCCGGGAGCCGCACGGTCTTCATGCCATCGCGCCGCGCAAGAGAGCTGGTAATTCCGCGAAGGACCGGATCAGCACGGCACCAGCCTCCCGCAGCGCCGGGTCGTCGCCATGGGGGGCAAGCCCGATGCAAGCCATTCCGGCAGCACGGGCGGCCTGAGCCCCTGGGACGCTATCCTCCACCACCAGACAGGCAGCGGGTGGTATCCCCTCTGCCGCCGCGGCGTGCAGGAACACATCCGGGGCGGGTTTACCGTGCGCCACGTCCCGCGCGCTATGCATGCGGCCCGCAACCAAGCCGGCCATGTCCACCCGCTCGAACTTCACCGCCATCTCCTCATGCGACGAGTTTGACGCGATGCGGTAGGGCAGGCCAAGGGCTGTCGTCGCCCGCAACGCGTCATGGGCTCCGGGCATCGCTTCCACCTCCGCGGTCAGGACGGCGATCATGCGCTCGCGCAACCGATCGACCCAACCCGGCGGTACGGGGCGGCCGAGCCGTGGTTCCACGACGGCGGGAATGTCTGACAGACGCCGGCCGATGAACAGGGCGCAGCTCTCTTGCGTCGTCATGGGCCAGCCCAAGGCGGTGATTTCCTCGGCAACCACGCGGTTGGACGGACCCTCGCTATCAACCAGCACACCGTCGCAATCGAAAATGACGAGCCGGAGCGGCTGTGGCGTCACGCGGCGGCCTCCCCTGCCCGGGCATGCGGACAATCGCGGTGATTGCGGGGGCACGTGCGTCCACCAGCCCAGCTGCACAGGCCGAACCCCTGGGCCACGCTACCGCGAACCAGTTCGGCGAGGCTATCGATGAACGCGGGATCGGAGTTTTGCGCCGGGGTGCGGAAATAGCCGGGTACCCCCTTGGCCACGGCAAGGTCACGGTATTCCACGTCCAGCTCAACCAGCGTCTCCGAATGCTCCGAAACGAAGGCGACGGGCACAACCAGCACCGCCACGTGGTCATTGGCGGCTTCGTCGATCGCATGCTCGGTACTCGGTTCCAGCCATTTTTGCGGCGTGGCGCGGGATTGGTAGCATATCGTCCAGTCCAGCTCCCTTATCTCGAGAGATCGCACGATTGCATCCACGGTTCGCTCGATTTGGAACTGGTATGGGTCGCCCCGCTTGACGATCGTTTCTGGCAGGCCGTGGGCGGAAAACAGCACGCGCAGCTTGGTCTTGCCAGCCAGTTCACCCATCGCGGCCTCATAGGATTTGCGCACCCCGGCAGCAGTCGCCGCGACGTAGCCGGGATCCGCGTGGTAGCAACAGAGCGTCGTCACCGGGGCCACCAGGCCGGCCTTGGCCGCCGCCTCCCGCCATGCCGACAGGGACGACCCTGTCGTGGTAGTGGAATATTGCGGATAGAGGGGCAGCAACACGACCTGGTCGGGCGCCCAGTCACAAACCTCCCGCGCCACGGCGTCGCTGAATGGGTGCCAGTAGCGCATCGCCACGAAGCATTTTGCGTCGAACTCGGGGAGAGCCTGCTGGAGCGCGGCAGCCTGCTCGTTGGTGAGCCGCAGGAGGGGGGAGCCGCCGCCGAGGATTTGGTAGTTTGCCGTGGCGGGCTTGGTGCGGGCCGCGGCAATGATGCGGGCGAGAAAGGGGCGGACGAAGAACGGGACGCGGAGGATCGCCGGGTCGCTGAACAAGTTGATCAGGAAGGGCTTCACCGAAGCCGGCACGTCGGGGCCGCCCAAATTGAACAGGACGACGGCGAGACGGGTCTTTCGTACCTCGGCTGAGGCGGTGTAGGGCTGCGCTGCGTCAAGCACGGCGAATCAGCTCCATCAACTGTGCCACGTGCTCCGGCGGCGTCTCGGGGACGATGCCGTGGCCGAGATTGAAGATGGCCGGACGGCCGGCCCAGGCCTGCAACACAGTGCTGGCAGCCTGGATCAGCGGCTTACCACCGGCGACCAGGGCCAACGGGTCCATATTGCCCTGCACCGCCACCCCTGCCGGCACTGCCGAGGCAGCCCATTTGGGATCGGCCGACGTGTCGATGCCCACCGCCTGAACGCCGGTGCGTTCGACATATTCCGCCAGCATCGCCCCGGCGAGCCGCGGAAAGCCAATGACCGGGACGCCACGATGGGCCTGCCGCAAGGCGGCGACGATGCGCCGGGTCGGCTCGATCACGAACTGGCGAAACTGGGCGGCGGGGAGCACCCCGGCCCAGGAATCGAACAACATCACGGTATCGGCACCGGCTGAGATTTGGGCGGAGAGATAGGCAATGGTTTGCTCGACCAACAGCGTGAGCAGGGCATCGAACAGCGCCGGGTCACGGTAGGCCATGCCACGCACGGCCGCGAATTCCTTCGACCCATGGCCTTGCACCATGTAGCAAGCAACGGTCCAGGGGCTCCCGGCAAAACCGATCAGGGCCGTCTCCGCCGGGAGGGCGGCCCTGATGCGGCTGACCGCCCTCATGATCGGGCCGGTGGCATCGGCCACACGCGACGTATCGAGCTGAGCGAAATCCGCACTGTCCCTGATGGGCTTCAGCAGCGGTCCTTCACCCTCGGCATAGCGCAAATCCTGACCCAGGGCGTAGGGCAGCATCAGGATGTCACTGAACAGGATCGCCGCATCGAAGCCGAAGCGGCGGATCGGTTGCAGCGTCACCTCGGTGGCCAAATCCGGCGTGAGGCAAAGCTCGATGAACCCGCCGGCCTTGGCACGAAGCTCACGGTATTCGGGCAAATAGCGGCCAGCCTGGCGCATGAGCCAAACGGGGGGTGGCCATAGCGCTTCGCCGGCCAGGACACGGAGTAGGGAAGGATCCACACTGTATCTATAGTCATAGAAGGACTCTTAGATAGATGGGGTGGATGAAGGACCCTGTGGATAATGGGGTTCCCCAGCGTTCCCTGACGCTGCCGCGACTCTGTCCACATGCAGGTCGCCGCGCAATGCCCTGAGTCCAGGGGCTAAGACGGCTGTATTCCAGTTAGCCGTGGTTCGGTGCGCTCAGTCGTTCCAGGCAAGACGAAGCCGTACCTGTTATCCCCGCTGATTTTTTCGAAGCGCCGATCGCCTCTGGCGCGGCCAGTTATCCCCGCTATCCTCGCAACCATGGCGACCGAACGGCTCAACCTGCATCTTGTCTCGGACGCGACCGGCGAGACGCTGAACTCGATCGCGCGGGCGACGGTCTCGCAGTTTGAGCACGTCTCCATCCTGTACCATCGCTGGAGCCTGGTTCGGACGCGGTTTCAACTCCACCGCGTGCTGGAGGGGATCGAGGCCGAGCCCGGCCCGGTGCTATCCACCCTGCTGGATGGTGGTTTGCGGGAAGAGTTGGCGAGGGTCGCGGAACGTTTGGGCCTGCCCGTGGTCAACGTGCTGGACCCGGTATTGGGCATGCTTCAGGAGGAGATCGGCGAGAAGGCGGCCTCCCGGCCCGGGCGGCAATACATCTTGGACGCGGATTACTTCCGGCGGATCGATGCGATGCATTTCGTGCTGGCGCATGATGACGGGCAGGCCCAGGCCGGGATTGCCGAGGCCGACGTGATCCTGGTTGGGGTGTCCCGCTCGTCGAAGACGCCGACCTCCTTCTACCTGGCCAACCGCGGGGTGAAAGCGGCGAACGTGCCGCTGGTGCCGGGCTTGCCCGACCCACCTGGCTTGGCGGAGCCACGCTGTCCGGTGATCGGGCTGACGTTGGACCCGCCAGCGCTGATCGAAATTCGTCGCCACCGGCTGCGGATGATCGCCCATGGGGGCGCCATGCGGCAGGATAGCACAGATTATATCGACCAGGACTCGGTGAAGGACGAGCTGCTCTGGGCGCGGCGGATGTGCAACCGCCGGGGGTGGCCGGTGATCGATGTCACCCGGCGCTCGATCGAGGAGACGGCGGCGACGGTCCTGCAACTGATGGAAGCCTGGCACAACCGCCAGAAGCAGGGTGCGACCCCGCCGTGATGGCGCCCGGCGCGCCGCCGGTGGTGTTGGCCAGTGGCTCGGCGACAAGGTGGGCGCTGATGCAGGCCGCCGGGTTGGCCTTTACGGTCAAAGCCGTGGCAGTGGACGAAGCCGCGATCAAGGCAGGGATGCGTGCAGCGGGTGCAGACCCGGCCGAGGCGGCGCTGACCCTGGCAGATGCCAAAGCGATGCGGGTCCGCGATTTGGACGCGCTGGTGATCGGGTCGGATCAGCTGTTGGTCTGCGAAGGCGAATGGTTCGACAAGCCGCCCGACTTGCCTGCTGCCCGCGCCCAATTATGGCGCCTGCGCGGGCGGCCGCATCAATTGCTGACGGCTGTGACCTGTTGGCGCGGCGGGAGCGCGATCTGGCATCACATCGCCCGGCCCCGTCTGGTCATGCGGGCCTTTTCGGAGGCGTTCATGGATGCCTATCTCGCCGCTGAGGGCGATGCGGTTCTCTCGAGTGTGGGCGCGTACCGCCTGGAGGGCCGTGGGATGCAGTTGTTCGACACGGTCGAGGGTGAGCACGCGGCCGTGCTCGGGTTGCCCATGCTGACGCTGCTCGGGTTTCTCCGTCAGCATGGGGTGATCATGACCTAGGCTGAGGCATACCGTCCGATCGACAGATCCTCGAATTCGATGTCGGGCTGTTTGCCTGAGATCAGGTCGGCGAGCAGGCGGGCCGATCCGCAGGACATCGTCCAACCCAAGGTCCCGTGCCCCGTGTTGAGCCACAGATTGCTCAGCTTGGTTGGCCCGATGATTGGCGTGCCATCCGGGGTCATCGGACGCAGGCCGGTCCAGAAGCTGGCCTTCCTGACGTCTCCACCCCTGGGGAACAGGTCACTGACCGAATAAGCCAGGGTTGCGCGTCGCGGCTCGGATAGGACGGCACTGAAGCCGGCCAATTCCGCTGTGCCGCCGACGCGGATACGGTCGCCCAGCCGGGTGATCGCGACCTTGTAGGTTTCATCCATGACCGTGGAGACCGGCGCCCCAGCCTCGGACTCGATGGGGATGGTGATGGAGTAGCCCTTGACCGGGTAGACGGGGATATCGATCCCGAGCGGGTTCAGCACGCGGCGCGAATAGCTGCCCAACGCCACCACCAACTGGTCGACCGGATGGCGGACCCCACCTGCCGCGACGGCAGTCACCCGTCCGCCTTCCTGCTCCACCCGCTCGACCTCGGTGCCGTAGTGGAAGACCACCCCGCGCTCGGCTGCTAGGGCTGCAAGGCGTTGGGTGAATTGATGGGCGTCGCCGGTTTCGTCGCCCGGCAGTTGGAGGCCGCCGAGGAAAGTGCCTTTGGCATGGGCCAGGGCGGGTTCGGCGGCGATGCAGCCGGCGTGGTCCAACACATGATAGGGCACGCCGCCTTCATCCAGGACAGCCGTGTCTTCGGCAACGTGGTCAACCTGCTTCTGCGTCCGGAAGAGTTGCAGGGTGCCCCGCTGGCGGTCGTCATAGCGCAACCCGGTGTCTGCCCGCAGAGCCAAGAGGCAATCGCGGGAGTATTCCGCCAGCCGAACCATCCGGGCCTTGTTCACGTGGTAGGCGGCCTCGGTGCAGTTGCGCAGCATCAGCGCCATCCAGCGCCACATGAACGGGTCCAGCAACGGGCGGATGACCAGGGGGCGATGGGTCATCATCATCCATTTTATGGCTTTCAGAGGCACACCTGGGCCGGCCCAGGGGGCGGAATACCCCGGCGACACCTGGCCCGCATTGGCGAAGCTGGTTTCCAACCCGGCGCCCGGCTGGCGGTCCAGCACAGTGACGTCGTGCCCGGCCTCGCGCAGGTAATAGGCCGTCGTGGTGCCGACGACGCCGGCGCCCAACACGAGGATTTTCATACGCGGTTCCTTTTGAAGGAGTAGTCCAGGCGGGCTGAGTATACGAATACTGTGCCAGATTGCCCTCGGGAACGAGCAGTGGCAGCCTGCTGATATTGGTGAGGACGAGTCGTATGGCGATCAACAAGAAATACGATACGGCGAAGGATGCATTGGCAGGCCTGTTGCACGATGGGATGACCATCATGTCCGGCGGGTTTGGCCTGTGCGGGATACCGGGAGTGCTGATCGAGGCGATCCGCGAGTCTGGCGTCAAGGATTTGACCGTCGTCTCCAACAATGCCGGGATCGACGACGCCGGGTTGGGCCTACTGCTGGTCACACGGCAAATCCGCAAGATGATCAGCTCCTACGTCGGTGAAAACGCCACCTTTGCGCGGCAATATCTGGCGGGCGAACTGGAGATCGAATTCAACCCGCAAGGCACTTTGGCCGAGCGCATCCGCGCGGGCGGTGCCGGGGTTCCCGCCTTCTACACCGCGACGGGTGCGGGTACGGCCATTGCCGAGGGCAAGGATGTCCGGCGTTTCAACGGCCGGGACTATATCATGGAAACTGGATTGGTGGCCGACCTCTCCATCATCCATGCGTGGAAAGCCGACCCCGAGGGCAATTTGGTCTACCGGATGACCGCTCGGAACTTCAACCCGGTCATGGCGACCGCCGGCAAGACGACCGTGGCTCAGGTGGAGGAGATGGTTGGGCCAGGCGAATTGGACCCTGACCACGTCATCACCCCGGGCATTTTCGTCCAGCGCATGATTGCGGTGCCCGGCGTCGAAAAGCGGATCGAGCAGCGCACCGTTCGCAAGCACGCGGCATAGGAAGACACATCATGGCATGGACCCGCGACCAAATGGCAGCCCGCGCCGCCCGCGAATTGCAGGATGGCTTCTACGTCAACCTGGGTATCGGCATCCCCACCCTGGTGGCCAACCACATCCCGGACGGCATTTCGATCCAGTTTCAAAGCGAGAATGGCATGTTGGGCATCGGTCCGTTTCCCTATGAAGGGGAGGAGGATGCCGATCTGATCAATGCTGGGAAGCAGACGGTGACCAAGCTGCCCACCACCTCATTCTTCGACAGCGCCCAGTCATTCGGGATGGTGCGGGGTGGGCACATCGCGCTTTCCATCCTGGGGGCGCTGCAGGTGGCGGAAAACGGGGACCTGGCGAATTGGATGATTCCCGGCAAGATGGTGAAGGGCATGGGCGGCGCTATGGATCTGGTGGCGGGCGTGCCGCGGATCGTCGTTCTGATGGAACACGCGGCGAAGGACGGGACGCCGAAAATCCTCAAGCAATGCACGCTGCCTTTGACCGGCGCCGGCGTGGTGAACCTGATCGTGTCCGACCTGGCGGTGTTCGACGTCGCCCGGCCTGGCCTGACGCTGGTCGACAAGGCTCCGGATGTGAGCGTGGACGAAATCCGGGCCAAGACGGAGGCGGCTTTCACAGTCCATCCCGACCTTAAATAAGACGGGTGGGTTGCTGTTACCCGCCGGGAGCGCTAAGAGGCCGCCTCCGCGGTGCGGCTGTGGGGCCATAGCTCAGTTGGTAGAGCGCCTGAATGGCATTCAGGAGGTCAGGGGTTCGACTCCCCTTGGCTCCACCATGACCCTGGAAGATGGCACGCGAACCATCATTCTGCGGCGAGCGCCGCCACAGGTGTAGGTTGACGCGGCGTGTGGCCGACGCCGACGGGAACTCTCATCCGATCGCCCAGACGGATCAAATCGAGCATAATTGCTTGACGGATGGCTTTTTCCGCGGCACTCGAACCTGCGTGCGAGTAACAGGTCAGGTTCTCTTGCATGCCTGCCAAGCTGCGGCCGTTCGCCTCTCACGAAACCCGGAAGAAGAAAAATAGCAGAGTTATGACGTGCTTCAGGGGTTTGATACTGCCCAAAGGCTCTGTCCTTCGGAAAACCAGTGCCTCGGCCACGTACGGCACTCACCCTCACCGGAGCCTCGTCACAAGACTCTGCATCTATATTTCACTCTGGATCGATTTTGATCCTCAACAGCGTTTCTACAGCGTAAAAGTCCGCTTGGGACGTGTCACGAAGAAACAACTTCGTATAACCCGTAACGACTGTTGAGAAACGATCGTGCCTTGGCGGTGGGTAGCCGGCATGCAGATCAGCGTTAGAAATGCAGGCCTGCAGGTGGCGTCGCGTCAGTCGGGTTCGACGGCGACGACGCGGTACAGCATCTCGTCACCATCCAGCCGAGACACCTGGACGATTTCGCCGGGGCGGATGATTTGGCCGGTAAAGCTATAGAGCGGGTCGTCCTCGCCGCCGACGTCACGGAGCGCCCAGCCCTCCTCGATCTTGACCAGTTCTCCCTTGCGCGTCGGGTGGCCCGAGCGTTCACGCGACGTTTCCCACGTCGTGGTGCCCGTTTCCCAGGCGGAGGCATCCAGGTGGCCTTGGGTTGTGAGCCCGATGTGGAGATGCATGCGGTCGTCCAGGTTTCCCTCTGGAAAGCCCGGGCCCTGTGCCAACACCATCGTCACGTAAACCATCAAATCTCCTCGCCGCGGTCCATCGCGGAAAACGCGACGACGATGCGGACCGTTGCACGCGCTCGCATTACCGGGTGGCCGGCGAGGACATCAGATCGCAACGCGAACGCCCAACTCAACAACACGGTCGCTGGGGATGCGAAAGAACACGGTGGCCGGGACGGCATTGCGGACCATGACAAGAAAGAGCCAAAGCCGCCAGATCGGCAGCTTTGGCACCAAGGCCCGCACCAGCACCTCGCGGCCCAGGAAGTAGCTTGCCTGCATGGGGTCGTAGTCGACGCCTTGGGCGGTCAAATCCTCCAAGGCGCGCGGGATGTTCGGGCTTTCCATGAAGCCATAGCGCAGAATGACGCGATGGATGCCCGGTGCCAATTCCGTCACCTCCGTCCGGCGCTCCGGGGGGATCTCAGGCTCGTCCAGGTTGGTGACGGTGACGAAGAGAACTTTCTCGTGCAGGACTTTGTTGTGCTTGAGGTTGTGCAACAGCGCCGCCGGCACGTAGTCGGGCGTGCCGGTCAGGAACACAGCCATTCCCGGTACGCGGAGAGTACGCGATTGCGGCAGGCGCTTGAGGAATGACGCCAATGGAAGGCTGTCCTGCTTCCACCGTGCCAGCATCAGGTCTCGTCCACGCTTCCACGACGTCATGAGGGCCATGAGGAGGAGACCGATCACCAACGGCACCCAGCCGCCTTCCGGCACCTTCAGCAGGTTGGAGGCAAAGAACACGCAGTCGACGAGGAAGAAGCCGCCGAAGACGAGGATCGCGAGCGGTTTGGACCAGCCGAACCGCCGGCGGAATGCGAACGCGGCCAGGATGCAGGTGCAGATGAAGGTGCCGGTGACCGCGATGCCATACGCTGCCGTCAGTGCGTCGCTGCTGCGGAACGCCAACACCAGGAGCAACACGCCAATGAAGAGTGCGGTGTTCACCTGCGGAACGTAGATCTGACCCTCCTCGGTGTTGCTCGTGTGGGTCACGGTCATCCGGGGTAGGAAATTCATCTGCATGCATTGCCGGGCGATGGAGTAGCCGCCCGATATCAAGGCCTGACTGGCGATGACGGTCGCGGCCGTGGCCAGTACGACGAGCGGTAGCCGAAGACTGGCTGGAGCCATCAAGAAGAATGGGTTTGCCAACGCGCTTGGCTGTTCCAAGATCAATGCGCCTTGGCCGAAATAATTCAGCACCAGGGAAGGCAGGACGAAAGCGGTCCATGCGCGGCGGATCGGCGCTGCGCCGAAATGTCCCATATCGGCATAAAGCGCCTCCGCCCCCGTGACTGCCAACACCACGGACCCCAGTGCGACGAAGGCGAGCCAGCCGTGGCGAAGGCAGAACGACACCAAGTAATAGGGTGATAATGCGAGGAGCACATGAGGTACGGCGATCACCTGGATTGCGCCGAGGAGACCGATTGCGCCGAACCAGACCCCCATCACCGGGCCGAAAACACGTCCGACACCGCCGGTGCCGCGGTATTGCACCGCAAACAGGCCTACGATCACGGCGCAGGAGATGGGTAAGACATAAGGCTGCAAGGTGGGGGCAGAGACCTCCAACCCCTCCACGGCGGAGAGCACGGAGACAGCCGGCGTGATGATACCGTCGCCGAAAAACAGACAGGCCCCGATAATGCCGATGATGGTCAAGGCGTATCGCCCACGACCGTCCGAGGTGGCCCGTTGGGCCAGCGCCATCAAGGCGAGGATACCGCCCTCCCCCTTGTTGTCGGCCCGCATGACGAGGACGACGTATTTCAACGTCACGACCACGATGAGCGACCAGAAGATGAGGGACAGGATGCCCAGGATTTCGAATTCCGCCACCCCTTGGGAGGTGAAATGGTCGAGGCTGGCCTTGAAGGCGTAAAGCGGGCTGGTGCCGATGTCGCCGTAGACGACGCCCAGGACGGCCACCAACGCGCTGATCCGAACCGGAGACCGGACACCCCCCCGGGCACTGGACACAGGGGCACTTGAAGCTATGGTCATTCACCGCCTCCGTTCGGGCCGCACGACGTTGCGGAGCGTCCAGTTCGGCACGGAAGTGCCGTTGCCCGTGCTCTGGCTCGCAGATAAGCCTGACGTTTCAGGATGTTTCAAGCCGCAGGCGGCCGGCTGCCGAAGATGGCGGTGCCAACGCGGACATGGGTGGCGCCGTGGCGTATGGCAATCTGGTAATCGGCGGACATTCCCATGGACACGACGGGCAGGCGATGCCGGGCGGCGCGGTCGGCCAACCAGTCGAAATGCCGCGCCGGGTCTCCCTCGACAGGCGGGATGCACATCAACCCGGTGATGCGCTCGCCAAAGCGGGCCTGGCAGTCGCGGATGAACTGGTCGGCGTCGGCGGGTGGGACGCCAGCCTTTTGCGGCTCCTCACCGACATTCACCTGGATCAGAAGCTGCGGCAGAGCCTCCCCGCGTGCCTGTGCGGCTGCCAGCGCATCCACGAGGCGCGGCCGGTCCAGCGTCTCGATGACATCGGCAAGGGCTAAAGCGTCGCGCAACTTGTTGGTTTGCAGCGGCCCGATCAAATGCAGCCGGAGCTCAGGATTGGTTTGACGCAGGGCTGGGAATTTCCCGTTCGCCTCCTGGACGCGATTTTCCCCGAAGACGAGCTGTCCTGCCGCAAGCGCCTCGCGAATGGCCTCTTCTGGATGGGTCTTCGAAACTGCCACCAAGGTTACGTCCTCGGGACGCCGCCCCGCTGCGCAAGCCGCGGATGCGACGCTGTCGCGGACGTGTTGCAGGCGATCACGGAGATGAGAGGCATCGGGCATTGCGAGGAAATTCCAGTTCTCGGTTCAGTTTGGCAGCCATGTCGTTGCGCGCGGAAAAGAGGTTTGTCGCTTTGCAGGCACAGTGTTGCACGCGGTACCACTCTGGTTTAGGTGTTGCTGCACGTGCCTCTCAACACCCACCACCATTCTGCTGATATCGGGTGGCCTCAATCGGTGCCGGAACGTCCGGTAGCATGAGGAGGTTCATATGCGCAGGCACCGGGTGGCCTCTGGGCCCGCACTGCTCCCGGTTCTACCCGGTGTCATTCAAGGCGGGGCGTAGACGAGCAACTGGTTGGCGGAAGATATCGCGTCGCCGGGCGCAGCAGGCGGCCGCAGAGACTCGCAACACCAGGGGCGCTCAGGTGTTGGCGATTGGCATTGCCTTCGCCTGGTAAAAACCTGACAGAACGGCAGGGCGCGGGTGATAGAGCGATTTGTCGCGCGTTTCACTTGATCGGCCGGGATGAAGTCCTTGGCGGTGGCATGAACACAGGGTAGATAGGGCCGTCGCATTTCTGCGGCATTCCCTGGCAGGCGGTCCATGTTTACTCGTCGGAACTACCGAATTCTTCCCGTGCTTGCCCTGACGGCGCTGTCCGCCTGCGGTGGGACGGCCTCCCAAAACATTCGTCCGGTGGCGGATAGCGAATACAACGACTATCGCACCTCCGGCGGGGGTGGCGCCACCCGGATGGGAGGCGACCAAGGGCTCGTGTTCGGCATTGGCAAAGGGGCCAATGGCAACGGTGCCAACGGGGATGGGGCGGCGCTGGGGGTGAATGCCTATCTATGGCGGGGCGCACTCGACACCTTGGCCTTTATGCCGCTTGCCTCGGCGGATCCATTTGGCGGTGTCATCATCACGGATTGGTACCAGCCGCCATCGGCCGCTGGCGAGCGGTTCAAGGCCACGGCCTATATCCTCGGGCGACAATTGCGCGCCGACGGTGTCCGGGTGTCGATTTTTCGCCAGGTGCAGCAGAACGGCCAGTGGGTTGACGCGGCAGTGAGCCAGTCGACGACCGGCGAGATCGAGAACAAGGTGCTGGCGCGGGCGCGCGAGCTGAGGGCGCAAACCGCCAGCCAGTGATGCCCGCTGCCATGCCCTACGGGTGTGAGCCATAGATGCAAGACCAATCTGCGCCTTCCGCTGATCATGCGGCGGGATATGATTTCGCCGCTATCGAGGCGCGCTGGCAGCGCCAGTGGGATGAGAGCAAGGCGTTCCAGGTAGAGGACGTACCGTCCGATGGAAAGCCGAAATATTACGTTCTTGAGATGTTCCCCTATCCGAGCGGGAACATCCACATGGGCCATGTGCGAAACTACACGCTGGGCGATGTGGTGGCGCGATACAAGCGGGCCTGCGGGTTCAACGTCCTGCACCCGATGGGGTGGGATGCGTTTGGCTTGCCGGCCGAAAATGCTGCGCGCGAGCGCAAGGTGCATCCGGCCGAATGGACCTGGTCCAATATCGCTGCCATGCGTGCGGAATTGCGGCGCATGGGATTGTCCATCGACTGGTCGCGAGAGTTTGCCACGTGCGATCCAGCCTATTACGGGCAGCAGCAGAAGCTGTTTCTCGCGTTTATGCGGGATGGGTTGGTTGACCGCCGGCTGAGCTGGGTCAATTGGGATCCGGTCGATGAAACCGTGCTTGCCAACGAGCAGGTCGTCGATGGCCGCGGCTGGCGATCTGGGGCGCCGGTCGAGAAGCGGCAGCTGGCACAGTGGTTTTTCCGGATCACTCGTTATGCCCCGGCGTTATTGGATGCCTTGCCTAGCCTAACCCGCTGGCCCGACCGGGTGCGCGCGATGCAGTCCAAGTGGATTGGCCGCAGCGAAGGCGCGCGCGTCCGGTTTGCGCTGGACCAGGCCGTCGATGGCATAGAGACGGTCGAGGTGTACACGACGCGCCCGGATACGTTGTTTGGCATGTCGTTTTTGGCGGTTGCGCCGGAGCATCCCCTTGCGGCGGCGGCGGCGGCGGCAGACGCGGCGGCCGGAGCGTTCGTGGCGGAATGCCGCGCACTCGGCACAAGTGAAGCCGCGATCGAAGGGGCCGAGAAGCGGGGCTATGACACCGGGTTCAAAGTCCGCCATCCGTTCGATGACCGCGTTGTCCCGGTTTGGATCGCCAACTTCGTATTGATGGAGTACGGGACGGGAGCGATTTTCGGCTGCCCCTGCGGGGACCAGCGCGATTTGGATTTCGCCCGGAAATATGGGTTGGCCGTGATCCCCGTCGTGCTGCCGCCGGGTGAAGACGGCTCGACATTCCAGACAGGTGCCAAGGCCTATGACGGGCCCGGGCAGATGATTCATTCCGGTTTCCTCGATGGGCTTACCACAGAGGGTGCCGTGACGGAGGTCATCCGGCGCTTGACCGCCGCAGGTCAGGGAAGCGGGGTCACCAATTGGCGCATGCGCGACTGGGGGGTGAGCCGCCAACGCTATTGGGGTTGCCCGATCCCGGTGGTGCATTGCCCGGCCTGCGGCGTTGTCGCGGTGCCGGAGGCTGAATTGCCGGTCGTGCTACCGGTCGACGTTAGCTTCGACCTGCCGGGCAACCCGCTTGACCGCCACGATGGCTGGCGGATTGTCGCCTGCCCGAAATGCGGCGGGAGGGCGGAACGCGAGACCGATACGCTCGATACCTTTGTCGATAGTTCCTGGTATTTCTCGAGGTTTTGCAGCCCCACGGCCGAGGAACCTGTATCGCGGCGGGCCGCGGCGCATTGGCTGCCGGTAGACCAGTATGTGGGCGGGATCGACCACGCCATCCTTCATCTTCTCTACGCCCGGTTCTTTACCCGGGCAATGCATGCGGGGCAGATGGTCGGTGTCGACGAGCCATTTGCTGGGCTGTTCACCCAGGGAATGGTGACGCATGAGAGCTACCGCGCAACCGACGGCCGCTGGCTGTATCCGGCAGAGATAGAGCGGCACCCAGACGGGTCGGTGGTTGAGCGTGCGACCGGACGAGAGGTTGTCGTTACGGCAATCGACAAGATGTCCAAGTCGAAGCGCAATACGATTGACCCCGCGGATATCATCCATCGATACGGCGCAGATACGGCGCGGTGGTTCGTGCTATCGGACAATCCTCCCGAGCGGGATATGGAGTGGACGGAGACCGGCATCGCCGGTGCGCACCGTTTCACCCAACGCCTGTATCGGCTGGCAGCAGCGATTGCGTCGAATCGGTGCCCGGAGATGACGCGTCCCACCGCTGGTCCGTTGACCCGCGCCGTGCATCGCACGATCGCGAGTGTGACAACGGCACTCGATGGGTTCAACTTCAACGTCGCTGTAGCACGCCTGCACGAGCTGCTGAATGCGATATTTGATGCCCAGCGCGCCTTGTCCAGTTCGGATGAGGCAGGTGCCGCCGAGTTGCGGCAGGCCTTGGACGTGTTTCTACGGTTGGCTGCGCCCATGATGCCGCATCTGTCGAGTGAGATATTGGTTCGGCTGCATCCTGATGCCGGGACGTTGCCGGACCTGACTTGGCCGGTTGCCGACCCAGCGATGCTGACGGAATCCATGATGACGATTGCGATTCAGGTCGGTGGCAAGCTGCGTGGGACGATCCAAGTCCCAGTTGGCCTCGATGGGCAGACCGTGCTGGAGCAAGCCGCGGCGGAGGAGAACGTCGCCCGCCTGCTAGCTGGCCGGCGCGTCGTTAAGCGTATCTATGTTCCCGGGCGGATCGTCAATTTTGCGCTGGGGAACGAAGCATGACTGCGCTGGCCCAATTCCAATTGGGGCGTAGGGGAGTCTTGGCCGGACTTGCCGTTGGCGTTTCTGGCTGTGGGTTCCGGCCGGTCTATGGCCCTCGGACTGGGACCGTGAGTATGGCTCAGCATGAGTTAGGCCTTATCGATGTCGCGTCGATACCGGACCGCCAGGGCCAGATGCTGCGACAAGCGCTGCAGCAACGCATGGCAAGCCCTACGGAGGCTATGGCCAAGCAATTTGAATTGTCGGTTAGTTTTGGCATTTCGGGCGACTCTATTGGGATTCAGGCAGATTCGACAGTGACCCGTATCCGCCGGGCCGGCACGGCAACGTGGTCGCTGAAGCGGTTGGACCCGGCGAGCACTCCAGTCACAAACGGCATTGCGCGGTCGCTTGACGGCGTTAACGTTACGGACGGGCAGTATTTCGCCGTGGATTTAGCAAGTGAATCTGCCGAGAGACGCATTGCCGAGGCATGTGCCGAAAAGATCACCCTCCAACTCGCGTCTTATTTCACAAGCCACCCCCAGACAAGCTAGGCGATGAAGGTCGCGGCTCATGCAGTTGCAGACGTACTGAGGGATTCAGCGCGCTTCATTGGGATTTTGGTGTATGGCGAGGATGCCGGACGAATTCGTGCTCATGTCATGGAAGCAACGACTTCTGTCGTCGGGCCGCACTTTGACCCGTTCCGTACGAGCATTTTAACCCGAGAGGAACACGCGCGGCTTCGAGATGAGTTGAATAGCCGCTCGCTTGGCGGGGGGCGCCGGGTGATCCGCGTACAGGATGCAACGGATGGGTTGGCTGCGGTCCTGGATGGGATGGCGGAGCAGCGCGACGAGCTGCTGGTCCTCGTCGAGGCGGGCGCGCTGACCGCCCGATCCAAGCTGCGAATGATGGCTGAAAAGCATCCTCAGTGGGCCGCAATTGCATGCTACGCGGAAACCGGCGCCGCACTGTCTGGAGATATCAGGCGTGCCTTGGACAAGGCCGGGCTAGGCGTGGAGCCCAGTGCTCTGGCATATTTAACGGCTGAGTTGGGCGGTGATTCCAATCGTCGCCGCGGCGAATTGGAGAAGCTCGCGCTTTATGCGGCAGATGACGGCGTGATCACGCTGGAAGCAGCCCAAGCCTGCTGTTCCGTCAGCCTGGATGCAACGCTAGGTGCGGCAGTTTCGGCGGCGCTGGCTGGAAGAGTGGAGCAATGCGATTCGCTCCTGGAGGGACTGGCGCGAGATGGCGCTAGCGGCCCAGGAGTACTTGCGGTGCTTGCCAATCAAATCCAGCGCGTGTTGAAGGTTCGCCTTGGCCTCGATAGCGGGTTAACGGCGGAGGAAGCGTGTCGCGGTCTTCAGCCGCCCGTTTTTCCCCGGCAAATGCCGGCGTTCATGCAGGAGGTGCAGCGCTGGACCGTGCCACGGCTAGATGCGTTGGGGCGCGCCGTTCGTGAAGCGGATGTCGCGTGCAAGCGCGCTGCGTCACCCGACTTTGCCATTGCTGGGCGGTTGTTGAGTATCGTGTCAGGGCAAAGACCGCCGAGGGTGTAAGTGAGCCGGTTCTACCGGCTGTTTCCGCCGAGTTTGCCGATGATATAGTCGAGCTGATCCAAGGTTTGGTATCGTAGCGTGACCGACCCGCCGCGGCCATTGAAGGTTATCGCGACTTGCAAGCCCAATTGTTCGGCCAAATCTGCCTCCACAGCGCGGAGATCTGCTGTCCCTTCTGCGAGCGGGTCTGCACGTTTGGGCTTTTGATCGGTGGGTGGCTGTCTTGGTGCAGCGAGGGCTTCGGCTTGGCGGACGCTGAGGCCTTTTGCGATCATTTGTGCTGCGGCAGCGGCCGGGTCGGCACAGGCGAGCGCAGCTCTGGCATGGCCTGATGTCAATGTGCCAGCCCTGACGTGACCGATGACCTCCGCGGGCAAGTTGAGCAGCCGGAGGAGATTTGCGACGTGGCTGCGCGACTTTCCGATTGCGGTTGCGAGTTCTTCTTGCGTGAGCCCGAATTCGTCGATGAGCCGGCGAAAGCCCTCGGCCTCCTCGATGGGGTTGAGGTCCTGGCGCTGGAGGTTCTCGACGAGCCCGGCTGCACTCGCGTCGGCGTCGGGCATGCCGCGAACAAAGCATGGAACTGTTGTGAGGCCCGCGAGCTGGGCTGCTCGCCAGCGGCGTTCGCCGGCGATGATCTGGTACGTTTCGTGGCGGCTTGGGTGGGGTCGCACCAAAATAGGTTGTAGTACGCCTTGGCTCCGGATGGATGCGGCGAGCTCGTGAAGGTCTTCCTCGTGAACCATGCCGCGCGGCTGGAACGGGCTGGGCTCGAGCGCCGTCACTGCCATCATTCCAACAGATGCCGGGGACGCGGCATTGTTGAGGGTGTCGCCCAGCAGGGCGGCGAGCCCGCGCCCGAGCCGCGGGCTCGCGTCTTTCATGCGTGTACCGCCACTGGAGTGTAGAGGCCGAAGCGAGTTGCCAATTCTTCAGCAAAGCGGCCATAGGCGAGGGCGCCGGCCGATTTCGGGTCGTAGATGACGACTGGCTTGCCGTGGCTGGGTGCTTCAGACACCCGCACACTGCGTGGGATCACGGTTTCGTAAACGCGTTTGCCAAAGAAGCTCCGCGTATCGGCAGCCACGAGCTCGGATAGATTGTTGCGACGGTCATACATGGTGAGAACAATGCCATCGATGACCGCTTTCTGGTTGAATGATGCTCGCACTCGTTCCACCGTCTGCGTGAGTTGACTGAGGCCCTCCAGGGCGAAGAACTCGCATTGCAACGGGACCAGGATAGAGGTGGCCGCTACAAGCCCGTTTAAGGTGAGCAAGCCAAGGCTGGGTGGGCAATCAATGATGATCAGCGGGAAGTCGTGCAGTGTTGCCAGCGTTTCATGGAGGCAAAACTCCCGCCGCGGTTGATCGACGAGCTCTATCTCTGCTCCGGCGAGATCTGGTTCGGCCGGTATGATGAAAAGGCCGTCGATTTGGGTCGAACGCACGCAGTGGCGGGCAGCAACGCGTCCTGTGACGCTGTTGTAGCAGCCTGGGTGGCGGTCTCGCCGCGCGACGTCCAAGCCAGTGGATGCATTCCCTTGGGGGTCGAGATCAACGATCAGGACACGTTGTCCACTGAGTGCTAAGGCGGTCCCGAGGTTGAGGGCAGTGGTGGTTTTACCAACACCGCCTTTCTGGTTCGCTACGGCGATGATGTGTTGCCTGAAATCGGCTGGTATGTCGGTCACGCCAGCGTCTTAGCTGAGATCGCACACTTTTACGATAGTAGAGGAAGGCCTTGGTGTCGGAAGGATGTCGATCTGGATGGTTTCGTCGGGCGGAATGGATGGAAGTTCTCTTGCGGCCTGGGGACCTTTGAGGAACAGGCAGCAACCATCTGCGGCAAGAAGTGGTCGCGCCCAGGCAATGAGGGTCGGGAGCGGGGCGAGGGCCTTGGCGGTCACGCACCGCGCCCGGGGTAACTGCGCCTGTTCAATGCGGATTGGCCAAACCTTACCCTTCAGTCCCAGAGCTGCCATTGCCGTCGTGAGAAACGCCGCCTTGCGACGATCCGACTCGATGAGTTCGATCGCAATATCCGTTTCGATCGCAATGGGTATCGCTGGGAAGCCTTGACCCGACCCGAGATCGATGAGGCGATCAAGCCCGGTGGGGAGATGGGGCACCACGCAGACGCTATCTTGGAGCAGGTCGCGAAGGCCGGCGTCTGAGTTCTGCCTCGAGGAGGTGAGATTGAAGGTGCGGCCCCATCGCTGCAGTAGTGCCAGGTAAGTCTCGATCTGTGTTTCACGTGAAACACTCACTGGCTTGCTGGAGCGGGTGAAGGGAATCGAACCCTCGTATGCAGCTTGGGAAGCTGCCGTTCTACCATTGAACTACACCCGCACGCGGTCTCACCAAGCCCTTATAGAAACTGCGCGTTGACGGCGCAACCGGCCATAGTTAGGATGCCCAACCTCGTGATTTGTCCGGCCGGATTGCGGCGAGGTTAAACAAGCGCGCTAAAGAGGCCTTACGTCCGATATGTTCATCGGCGTTGGGCAACCACGGCTGGTTCGTTGGAGTGCTGCTCGTAGCAGTTGAACCGCCCGAAAGGCCGCTAGAATGACGTTTGATCACCGCATTGCAACTCGCCTCATCCACGCTGGAGTGAACCGTACGCCGTTCGGAGAAACGAGCGAGGCATTGTTCCTGACGTCCGGGTTTACGTACGCCAGTGCTGAGGAAGCGGAAGCCGCGTTTGATGGCAGCAAACCGCACTATCAATACTCGCGGTTCGGCAACCCGACCGTCACGATGCTCGAAGAGCGGCTCGCCACGATCGAAGGGGCAGAAGCTTGCCGGGTGACCGGCACAGGCATGGCAGCGATCCATGCCGCAATGCTGAGTCATCTCAAGACGGGAGACCGCGTCGTTGCATCCCGCGCCTTGTTCGGCTCGTGCCACTGGATCGTTTCCACCCTCCTCCCGCGCTATGGGATCGAGACCGAATTCGTTGATGGTACGAATTTGGAGGAATGGCAGCGTGCGTTCCGTCGTCCTGCAACGATGGTATTGCTAGAAAGCCCATCCAACCCGATGTTGGATGTGATCGATTTGCCGGCGGTGTGCGAAATGGCACACCAAGCAGGGGCGCTTGTCGTTGTCGACAACGTGTTTGCAACGCCTTTGCTACAACATCCGCTCCAATTAGGGGCCGACATCGTCGTATACTCCTGCACCAAACATATTGATGGACAGGGACGCGTGCTGGGCGGCGCCGTGCTTAGCAACAAGGCATGGGTGGAAAGCACGCTTCAGCCATTCATCCGGAATACTGGCCCAAGCCTATCCCCATTTAATGCCTGGCTGCTGCTGAAAGGTTTGGAAACACTGGCGCTCCGTGTCGAGGCCGGGTGCGCCCGGGCTGCGGCCGTCGCTGATTTCATTGCCGATCAGCCTCGGATCGGCCGGGTGTTCTATCCCACGCGCAAAGACCATCCGCAGCACCTTTTGGCGATGTCTCAGATGTCGGCAGGCGGCACCGTCGTCACATTCGAGCTTTCCGGCGGCAAGGCGGCTGCGTTCGCGTTTATGAACGCGCTACGGTTGATCGCGATCAGCAACAACCTCGGCGATGCCAAATCCTTGGCAACCCATCCTGCGACGACGACTCATATGCGCATTGGGGCTCAGGAGCGCGCCAAGCTTGGGATCACTGATGGAGTCATCAGGCTGTCGGTTGGCTTAGAAGATGCAGCGGATCTCTGCGCGGATATTGCGCAGGGATTGGCCGCAATGCCGGCCGCCTCAGCCCCTCGGCGAGCGGCTGAGTAATGGCTGACGACTACACAGCCACGACCCGGGCAATCGTGGTGACAGTGCAGCCCTTCTACCTCGAGGACCAGTCCGAACCGGACGAGGGCCGCTTTGTGTGGGCATATCGCGTTCGTATTCACAACGCCGGGCCAGAAACCGTCCAACTGATGAGCCGGACATGGCGGATTACCGATGGGCGCGGCCGAACGATCAAGGTCGAGGGGCCGGGCGTTGTCGGAGAGCAACCGCTCCTCGAGGCGGGGGATAGTTTTGAATATACCTCCGGCACGCCGCTCGAAACTCCCTCCGGCTTCATGCAAGGGCTGTATCATATGATTACAGCGACGTCCGGCGAGAGCTTCGACGTGGAAATTCCGGCTTTCAGCCTCGATTCGCCCCATGGCGGCGGCCAGCTTCATTAGGCGATCTAGCCGCGCCTTGGCGTGAGGCCATCTGCCCACATATCGATGCTCGTAACGTAGGATTGATTGACGTGGACATGCCCGCACCACCTTCAAAGCCCACACAAGTGGAGGCGGAAGCCGCCGTTCGCACGCTGCTCCGCTGGGCCGGGGATGACCCTTCTCGGGAGGGGCTGCGCGACACCCCGGCACGGGTAGTACGATCCTATCGCGAGCTTTTCTCCGGATACGAGGTAGATCCCACAGCCTTGCTGGAGCGGACGTTTGAGGAGGTCGAAGGTTATGACGAAATCATCCTCCTTCGGGACATCCGGCTGGAGAGTTACTGCGAACACCACATGGTGCCGATTATCGGACGAGCCCATGTTGGATACTTGCCTAACTGCCGGGTTGTTGGGATCAGCAAGCTGGCGCGCGTTGTCGATGCCTTCAGTAAGCGTTTTCAGATCCAGGAAAAGTTGACGGTGCAAATTGCCAATACCATCAATGCGGTTCTGCAGCCGAAGGGGGTCGCAGTTGTTATCGAGGCCAGCCACCAATGCATGACGACGCGGGGAGTTCACAAACCCGGTGTCGGGATGGTGACGAGCGCTATGTTGGGCGAGTTTCGGACTAACCCAGACACCCGTCGGGAAGTTCTGTCCATCATCAATAACCGCCCTATATCGGAGACGAGTGTCTGACGTGGACCACCGTCTGACCCGATCTATGCTTGCTGGCTTGATGGTCCTTCTATTTGGATTTGGATCAAATGGCAACGCTCTGGAAAGCACGCCAGTTCGCTCAAGTCATGATACTGCGACTCTTGTTACGGATACGAACTCTATTTCGATTAATTCTGAATTCAGGGTCGGACTGTATTTACGGCTGGCGCCGGGATGGCACACGTATTGGCGCAACCCTGGCGATGCGGGCGTTGCGCCAGAGCTTACATTTGACGCGGCATCTGATATCAAGCCGTCTCCGATTGATTGGCCGGTACCGGAGCGTATTGCGGAAGGTCCGCTCACCACGTTCTCTTACCGCGGTGACGTACTCCTTCCGGTTCGTATCACGCCGGGCGCGGCTCCTTTGGTCCTTAAGGCTCACGCGTCGTGGCTCGTCTGCCGTGATGTCTGCGTGCCGGAGGAGGGGGATTTCACGCTCTCCCTGCCACAGGGAACGCCAAGCCCCTCGCCCGAAGCGCCCATCTTTGCGAAGGCCGCGCTTAAATCGGCTGAGGCAGCGCCGTTCCGTGCGATGATCGGACCAGAGGGAACGCTGAGTCTGAGCGGTCCGGGTTTACCCGGCGGCATAACAACCGCCGAGTTCTTTCCATCTGACGAGGGTCAAACCGAGAGCCATGGTTCGCAGGCGCCCACTCAGACTGAGACCGGATTGCTTCTTCATCTGAGCCTCGGCACCTCATTCGATCCGCACAAGCCGTTGGACGGTGTGTTACGCCTCACGGACACACGCGGTAATACGAAATCCTTCGCGATTTCTGCCGTCCCGGGGCAGCCGGGTACCCCGGCCGCGCCACAGTATCTGCCGCTCCTCCTTCTCGCCGCGCTCGGCGGTGGGTTGCTGCTCAACCTGATGCCTTGCGTCTTTCCAGTATTGGCGATGAAGGCAATGGTTCTCGCCCGGCTGCCCGCGGCCAATCGCCGGACGGTTCGATGGGAGGCGGGCCTTTATACGCTGGGCGTCGTGACCGCCTTTACAGCACTCGGCGCCGCGCTGCTTGTCTTCCGCGACGCAGGCGCTGCTGCGGGTTGGGGATTCCAGTTTCAATCGCCCATTTTCGTCACGGCAATGGCATGGGTGCTCGTTGCCACTGGCTTGAATATGTCGGGTGTCTTCGATGTCGGTGGACGCCTGACCGGCGCCGGGCAGACGCTGGTTGCAAGGGGCGCCTATTGGGGCAGTTTCTTCACAGGGGTGCTTGCCGTTATCGTTGCCACGCCTTGCACGGCATCCTTCATGGGGGTTGCCATCGCCGGTGCCCTTGCTGCTCCGCCAATCTTCGGGTTGCTGGTCTTCGCGACGATGGGCGTCGGGCTGGCTTTGCCGCATGCCGCCGTGGCGGTACTGCCGCGTCTGGCTGCCCTGCTTCCGCGCCCCGGCCAGTGGATGGTAACGGTGCGGCAGGGCCTGGCCTTCCCTATGTATGCCGCTGCTGCCTGGCTCGTCTGGGTGGTCAGCCAGCAATCGGGCACGGCTGGCGTTTTGGCGGCTGGCCTGGGCGTGGTAGGGGTCGGTTTTGCCGCCTGGGCGTTCGGTATTGCCCAGGGGAGCTCCGGCCGGTCTCGCGCGGTAGCCTATGCGGGTGCCCTTGCCGCAGGCGTTGCGACCGTGACGCTGCTATGGGTGGGCACCGGCACGACGCCAGAGCCAAGCGAGCCGTTCAGCCCCGCACGCCTGGCGGAGCTTCAAGGGCAAGGGCGGCCCGTGTTCGTAAACATGACCGCCTCTTGGTGCCTGACTTGTCTCGTCAACGAGAAGATCGCGCTGTCGCCCGCCGCAGTACGGATGGCGTTTGCGCAGGCCCATGTTGCCTACCTCAAGGGGGATTGGACACGCCAAGATCCGGCAATTTCAGCCTTCCTCCGCGATCACGACCGTGACGGCGTTCCGCTTTATGTCTTCTATCGGCCCGGACGCGCTCCCGTCATCCTTCCGCAAATCCTGAGTGAAGGCTCCGTGCTGGATCAGGTCGGCAAGCTCGGGAGTTAACGTCCTACGGACTGTGGCGGAGGACTTGACCCGGTGGAACAGCCGGTGCCGCTGCCGGCGCAGCCTTGGCGGGTGCCGATAGATCCTCTGCCTGAACCGGTGCCGGGGGCGGGGCGGTGCCTGCCGTCTCCTGCAGCCAATCCCGTAGCGTGCGCTTCACCTGGAACTCGAACTCCACATTCATGTCGTTCATCATCTGGACGGTGAAATCATATAACACAGCCCGCGAATCCTCGCCCGTGTCGGTGCTGGTGCGCCGCCGGGCGACCCGTGCCTCGGCATAGCCCGCCCGTTCGCCGCCGGGTCCGGCGAATACGTCCAGATGGATCGCCATCGTCCCCTCGATCCCGCCGGCCATGCGCTGCAGCGAGGCTTGATCAATCACGAACACGGCGCGCCCGGCGGTTCCGGCCGCAACAAGCCGGTCGTTTGCCATCTGTTTCAGGGCGTCGCTCGGGCGCAGCGGGGAAAGCCCTTCGATCGAGTTGCCGCCCGCGGGCGGCGTTTGGTCGTCGACCTCCAAATTCGCGACGTTGAGCCGGATCGGCGTCAAGTAACTGTAGCTCGGCAAGGAAAAGCTGCGCGGCGCGTCCTCATCGCCGCTACAGGCAACGGCGAGCAGCGGTAGCAACAATGCGGATCGGCGCGCGATCATGATGTCTCCTGAGTCATGGCGAGAGGGCGCAGGTCTCGTGCACCCTGCCACGCGATGTGGCTGGGCTAAGTAGCAACGGTATTACCGCGCACCTCGTCCCGCCCGAACCGGAAATCCAAATTACAGAACTCGCACGTCATCACGATGTCGCCGGAGACAACCATGTCGTCCAGATCATCCGGACCGAATCCCTCGAGGATTCCCGCCAAGCGCGATCGGGAGCACCGGCAGCCATAGGCCAGCGCGCGCGGGCGGTCCGCCGCGACCCCTTCGGCACTGAACAGGCGCCAAATCAATTGTTCCGGGGGCAGGGCATCGTCCAATAATTCACTTTCGGTCACCGTAGCGGCTAAAATGACCGCAGCGCGCCAGGCCTCGTCCGAATCGACGATAGGGCCCTCGTCCACACCGCCTTCTGCCGCCACGCGCTCCAGAATCAAGGCGGATGCCCGCCAGCCAGCATCGGCGTGGGCACAGGCGAGGTGCAGCGCGCACTGTAATTGCTCGCTGGTCTCGAAATAATGCAGCGCCATTCGGGCTAGATCGTCACCCTCGATGGCGACGATTCCCTGGTGCCGCTCCCGGTCGGGACCCTGGTCTACGGTGAAGGCGAGATACCCTTGCCCGAGCAACGTCGCGGCCGTCACCGCCGCGTTGTCCTGTAATGCGGCGCCGAGCTTATCTTGGTCTGCCCGGGCATAACCGCGAAGCGCTCCCGCCTGGGTGCAATCCGCCAACAGCATGGGGACCGGGCCGTCGCCCTTCGCCTGGAGACTGAAGGACCCTTGGAATTTCAAGGCTGCCGCCAGCGCGGCGGCAAGGGCCAAGGCCTCGCCGGCCAACTTCGTCACGACGGGATGGTTGTCGTGCCGCGTCAGCAACGCGTCGGCAAGCGGCCCCAACCGGACCAGACGCCCTCGCACTGGGCGGCCAGGGAGATAGAACGGCGTGATGCCACGGGGCACAACAATGTCGGGCACGTCGGGACGGGTCCCGTCGAGAAAGGCAGGCAGGGCGCTCATGGCGGTAAGATAGGGTGTTAACCGCCGCTAGACTACCTGTCCCGTAAACCGATTAGCAGCCAACGGACGCTCCTGCGCCACGTCCACGGGAACCTTCGGCCGCGAAGCCTCGTATTGGTCGTCAGTTGAGGAGGCTGACGATGACGGAAACCAATGACACGGCGAAACTCTGGGACCTGATCAAGACTGTCGAGGTCGCGATGATGGTAACCGAAGATGGTGAGCATCTTCGCAGCCGGCCGATGGCCATGTCGCAGAAGGAGTTCGACGGCACCCTATGGTTCTTCACGCGTGCTGATTCGCACAAGGTTGTCGAAGTGCAGGAGGATCAGCGGGTCAACCTCGCATTTGCTCACCCGGGCAAGCAAGACTATGTGTCAGTGTCCGGCCGTGCGAGTTTGGTGCGGGACCGCGCGGAAATTGACGGGCACTGGACTGAATCCACCCGCGTGTGGTTCCCCAAAGGCAAGGACGATCCAGAGATTGCATTGCTCAAGGTCGTCGTGCAGCAAGCCGAGTATTGGGATGCGCCGTCCTCAGCGATGCTTCACGCCTATGGCTATGTGAAAGCTGTCGCCACGGGGGAGCCTCCCCGTCCAGGCGGCCATGGCGTCGTTGCTATGGGCTAGCCGTCGGCAGTGGAAGGAAGTGGCTGCACCACCCTGCCGGGCTGGGTGCAGCCGTCTTTCATGTCGAGCCGCTGATTTCTGCTTCGAGTGCTTGCAGTTCCCGATCAAGCGTCCCCCGGTCATGAACGAACTCGCCAATAGCATCCAGCACAGTTCGGCGACACGCGTCGTGCCCAACATCGACGTCCAAATCGCCGCGCACGCCCGCCAGGCAATCAGCATAGGCATCTTTTGCGGCTCGGGCGCGCTCGCCTAGCGGTGCGAAGATGTCGTGCAGGCGGGCATCCACCCAACTGGGTGTGGCAGGCGTTTCCTCTGTCAAGGACGAACGGTTCATCGCACTGCCCCCAACGCCCATGCCAGCACCCCTTTCTGCGCGTGCAACCGGTTCTCCGCACCATCGAACACGACGGATTGCGGTCCATCGATCACCTCGGCGGTGACTTCCTCGCCACGGTGTGCGGGCAGACAATGCATGAACAACGCGTCGGGTGCCGCCTCCCGCATCAAGCGGCTGTCCACGCGGTAGGGCGCCAGCAGGTTGTGGCGGTTGCTGTGGGGATCGTCCGACATGCTCAACCAAGTGTCGGTCACCACGCACCGGGCGCCAGCCACGGCAAGCGCCGGGTCATCGACAATCACGATGGTGGCTCCCTCGGCGCGTGCCCAACTCACCAGTTCCGCCGGTGGCTGGAGTTCGGCGGGGCAGGCAACTCGCAGGGTGAAGCCGAACCGCACGGCAGCCTCGATCCAGGAGCAGGCGACGTTGTTTCCGTCACCGACCCATGCCACCACTTGGCCAGCAATCGGCCCGCGATGCTCCTCGAAGGTCAGGATGTCGGCCATCAATTGGCAGGGATGCGATTTGTTCGTCAGCCCGTTGATCACTGGCACCGTTGCGGATTCGGCCAGTTCCGCCAATTTTGCCGCATTGTCGGTCCGCAACATGATGGCATCGACATACCGCGATAACACGCGCGCGGTGTCTGCCACCGTCTCACCACGCCCGAGCTGCATTTCGGAGCCCTGTAGGACCACCACGTCGCCGCCCAATTGCCGCATGGCTACTTCGAAGGACACGCGGGTGCGGGTCGACGGCTTCTCGAAGATCATGGCCAGGGTTCGCCCGGCCAAGGGTCGCGATGATGGCCCCCCCACCTGCTTGAAGCCGCGGGCGACGTCCAGCATCTGGCGAAGCACCGCGGGTTCGAAATCCTTGATGTCCAGGAAATGGCGAACGCCCTGAATGGCGGCGTCGATCCCGTCCTCCGGCCGTAGCCGCCGAACCGCTCCGCTCACTTTGCCGCCGCCTGCGTGAGGGACGGCCGGCAACGCCGGGCGCCACGGCGCACCATCTCAACGGCAGTGGCGATATCCTCGTCGGTCACAACCAATGGCGGCACGAGGCGAACCACGTTGTCGCCTGCCCCGACCGTCAGCAGCCCCTCGGCCGTGAAAGCCGACTGAACCTCGGTGTTCGGCACCCGGCACTTGAGCCCCACGATGAGCCCGGCGCCGCGGACGCCGGAAAACACCTCCGGCTCGTCTCGCACGACGCTCTCCAGCTCGCGCCAAAGCTGGCGGCCCTTGCGGTCCACGTCATCCAGGAATCCGGGTGCCAGGATGACGTCCAGCACCGCATTCGCGGCGGCGCAGGCGAGCGGGTTGCCGCCAAAGGTCGTCCCATGGGTGCCTGCGACCAGGTGTTTGGCAAGAGCTTCCTTCGCCAACACGGCGCCCATGGGGAAGCCGCCGGCGATCCCTTTGGCGGCGGACATCACGTCCGGCTCGATGCCTGCCCATTCATGCGCGAACAGTTTGCCGGTGCGGCCCATGCCGCACTGCACCTCGTCCAGTCCTAAGAATAGGCCGTATTCATCGCATGCCGCCCGCAATTCCTGCAGGAACCGGAGCGAGGCCGGACGAACGCCACCTTCGCCCTGGACCGGCTCCACCAGGATGCCCGCGGTCTCAGGCCCGATGGCGTCGCGTACCGCGTTCATGTTTTCGAACGGGACGTGGTCGAAGCCTTCGACGACGGGGCCAAAACCTTGCAGATATTTGGCATTTCCCGTGGCTGCCAGCATCGCCAACGTCCGGCCGTGGAAGGCGCCGTCGAAGCAGATGATGCGGAACCGTTCCTTCCGCCCGGTATCGGCCATGGCCCGGCGGATCATTTTCACCATGCCCTCGTTCGCCTCGGCGCCCGAGTTGCAGAAGAAAACGCTGTCCGCGAACGTCGCCTCAACTAGCCGGGCGGCGAGCCGCTCGGCACCGGGCACCCGGTAGAGGTTGGAGACGTGCATCACCTTGCTCGCCTGCTCGGCAATCGCCGCGACGAGGTGGGGATTGTTGTGGCCGAGCGAGGAGGTCGCAATGCCCGCCCCGAAATCCAGGAATCGTCGGCCATCGCCCGTGTACAGCCAGGCACCCTCGCCCCGCTCGAAAGCGAGGTCAGCGCGGTTGTAGGTGGGCATCAGGGCGGCAATCATGACGAAGGGTACACCTCAGTGATCCCCACGCGCCGACCCCGACCCTTCGTGGCCAGTCGCAAGGGGAAGCACGAAGAATGATGCCGCCTCACGACGGAAGTCAAACAGCGAGCGGTGATCGGCGAGACGCCCCGAAGGCTGTGTCCGAGTCATGGCAGAGATGCCACGCGCCCGGCGGGTTCCTGTCGCCATCATGCCGTGGCAGGTTCGCGGCATGCGCCCGCCTGCCACCGACCCTGGCCCGCCGCCCGACGCAAGCAGTTTGCGCCAGGCCGCTCTCACCCATCTTAGCCGCTATAGCACGACGCAGGCTGGTCTGCTGGCGGTGCTGACCAGGCGGATACAGCGCTGGGCGCAACGGGCAAATGCCCCAGCGGATCAGGTGTTGGGGTGTTTGCAGGCTGCGCGCGCGGTTGTTTTGCGCTTGGCGGAGGCGGGGGCCGTTGACGACGCGGCGTTCGTCGCCGGGCGCGTCCGGTCCCTGCACCGGGCCGGACGGTCCCGCCGCGCCATCACGGCGCATCTGCGGCTGAAGGGCGTTCCCGCTGATCTGGCCACGTTGCCCGATGACCCGGCTGCCGACCTCGCGGCAGCCCTCCTCTACGTGCATCGCCGCCGGATGGGGCCGTTCGGTGGGAAAGTGGACCCGGCCGGGCGTCGCCGCGAATTGGCGCGTTTGGCCCGCGCTGGGTTTTCCGCCGGCGTTGCCAGCCGCATCCTCAGCCTTCCGCCGGAAGAAGCCGAGACGCTGTTGCTGGAGGCGCGCCAGCCATGAAGCAGGGGTTCACTCTGGCCGCAATGGGGCTGGGTGCCGCCGCGTTCTCCCTCTGCTCGCCGGGCTCACGCCATTCGGGGTCGTGGTCGGGCTGATGGGACAGGGGCAGGGACTCTCCTTCGCGGAAATGGGCTTGATGAGCGGGCTGTGCCACGCCGGTTCGGCGTCGTTGCGGATCGCCTTGGGCTACATTCCCGGTGCGCTTTTCGTCGGCTACGTGGCGCCCGCTGTGGTGGCTGGCGGGCCGATGCAGTGGGTTGGCGGGCAGGCCACGGTGGTGCTGATGCTGACCGTGCGAGATCTCAGCGTTGCGGTGCTGGGGGGTACTGCGGCGGCCTGGGCCTGGTGGGTGTGGGCGTGAGGTGACAGCGCTGGTCCTGCAATGAAAATCTGTGATTTTGTTCTTGCTAGCAGAAGACGTCATCGCGCGATGCTGTTAGCGTGCCGGCGACACCCCGTAATGGGGCTTCTTGAGGAGATTGGACTGTCATGACGTTCCGTATTCAGGGGTTGGTCCCCGCATTTGCGCTTCTGGCCATGGGCGTCGCGCATGCGCAGTCGAATCCCGTGACGCCCGGGCGGGGCCCGTCCGACGTTGGCAACATGGCTTACCCGGCGCCACAGCCGGCCGGCAACATCAATACCACGCCGACCGCCCCGGCTCGTGACACAGGCAACATGGCGCTTCCTGCAGGGACCGCCGGCGCCCCGACGGTGAGCGTAACGCGTCCACGTCGCCCGGCTGCGCCGAAGCCAGCAGCGATGGCAGCAACGCCGGCCGCCGCTCCTGCGGTCGCACCGACCCCGGATGGAATGGCTGCTGCGAAGGCGCTCGATACCGCACCGGGTTCCGCTCCAGTCCCGTATGTCGACTTCTCGCAGCCCACGCCCATGAAGGGCACCCACGCCGTCATGCGCGGCAAGAAGCCGATGGCGGTGCATAAGGCAGCGGCGAAGAAGGCCGCTCCGGCTGCGACGCCAGCCCCGGCTGCAGCCCCCGCGCCTGCCGCCAAGTAGACGACAACAGCCGGACATCAATTCGTTATTCCTCCGCGTTGATGCTCAATGTAAGCTGCTCCCGATCACGAGGTCGGGAGCGATGAGGGATGGGGTTGCGGGGCTGGGTGGTTTGCCTCGGCGTGCTCTCTCTGCTCTCCGCTTGCGCCGGGGGAGGCCCTCCGTCCGGCGCGGTGGGAGTCTCGAGCCGTGCCGACGTCGAATGCGCGCCGTACGCCCGCGAAGTGAGCGGCATTCAGCTCTACGGGGATGCTGCGTCGTGGTGGGACAGCGCCGCTGGGCGATATCAGCGGAGTTCCGAGCCGAGTGCGGGTGCGGTCCTGGTGTTTCGCCGGAGCGCCCGGCTTCCTGCCGGCCACGTCTCCGTGGTGGCGCGGCTGCAATCTTCCCGTGAAATCATGGTGACCCAGGCGAACTGGGTTCATGGCCATATCGCCCATAGTGAGCCGGTGGTGGATGTTTCGGCCGGGAACGACTGGACTGCGGTGCGGGTCTGGTGGGAGCCATCGCGCGCGCTCGGCACGACGACGTATCCAACCTTCGGGTTCATCGCCCCGGTTCCCGCTCGTTCCTCCGTCGTGGCAGCGAACTAGAAGCACGCCTGCCCTCCGCGGGCTGGGGTGGCGCCGCAGGGGCCTGGCGCGCTAACTCTGTCACCCCCTCCAAGCGCTTGTTGTCGGATACCCCGTCATGGTCGACTACCGCGACACCGTTTTCCTCCCCACCACGTCGTTCCCCATGCGGGGCGACCTGCCGAAGCGTGAGCCCGAGATTTTGGCGCGGTGGGAGCGGATGGGTCTGTGGGACCGCAGCCGGGCCGCCGCCGCCGGCCGGCCCACCTTCGTGCTGCATGACGGACCCATCTATTCCAATGGCAATCTGCACATCGGCCACGCGCTGAACCGCATCCTGAAGGATGTGATCATGCGTGCCCACCGCATGGCCGGGTTCGACGCCGATTTCATCCCGGGCTGGGATA
This sequence comes from Acetobacteraceae bacterium, assembly GCA_965199005.1. GTDB lineage: Bacteria > Pseudomonadota > Alphaproteobacteria > Acetobacterales > Acetobacteraceae > LMUY01. The sequence continues at coordinate 1,393,942 of CBDAQK010000001.1, forward strand.
CGCATGGCCTGCCGATCGAATGGAAGGTGGAGGAAGAATACCGCCGCACGGGCCGCGACAAGGATGCGGTGCCGGTGCTGGACTTCCGGGCCGAGTGCCGCGCCTATTCCCAAAGCTGGCTGGATATTCAGACGGCCGAGTTCAAGCGGCTGGGCGTCACCGGTGATTGGACCGGACGCTACGCGACGATGGACTACCCGGCGGAGGCTGCGATCGCGGGGGAAATCGGCAAGTTCCTGCTGAACGGGTCGCTCTACCGCGGCCTGCGTCCGGTGATGTGGTCCACCGTCGAGAAAACCGCGCTTGCCGAGGCGGAGGTCGAATACCACGACCACACCAGCGACACGGTTTGGGTCAGGTTCGCGATCTTGGACGGGCCGTTGGCAGGCACCTCGGCCGTCATTTGGACCACCACGCCCTGGACGATGCCGGGCAACCGTGCGCTCGCGGCTGGCCCGGCGATCGACTACGCGCAGCTTCGCGTCGACAGCGTGGCCGAGGGGTCACTGGCCCGCCCGGGCGAGACCATCTTGGTGGCGTTCGATCTCGTCGGCGCGGTTTGCACCGCATTGGGGATCACCACCCACCATGTGCTGCAGATCGTGCATGGGATGGATTTGGCTGGCACGGTGTGCGCCCACCCATTGCGTGGCCAGGGCTACGACCACGACACGCCGATCCTGCTCGGCGATTTCGTCACGACCGAGCAGGGCTCCGGCCTGGTGCATATGGCGCCGGCCCATGGCGAGGACGATTTCACCCTCTGCCGCGCGCATGGCATCGCGGTGCCCGAGAGTGTGGGCGAAGATGGCCGCTATACGCCTGGCGTGCCGCTGTTTGCCGGGACCCATGTGTTCAAAGCTGCCACGCCGGTCGGTGCGGCGATCGAGGCGGCCGGCGGGCTGATCGGCCGCGGCAAGCTGACCCACTCCTACCCGCATTCGTGGCGCTCGAAGGCACCGCTGATCTATCGCGCCACGCCACAATGGTTCATCCGCATGGATGGTCCGGAGCAAATCCGCGCGCGCGCCCTCGCTGCCATCGATGCGACACCCTTCGTGCCCCCACAAGGGCGCAACCGCATCGGGTCGATGGTGGCCGGGCGGCCGGATTGGTGCATCAGCCGCCAACGCGCCTGGGGCGTGCCGATCCCGGTGTTCGTCGACCGCAGCACCGGAGAGCCGCTGCGTGACCCGGCGGTCGTCGCCCGCGTGATCGACGCCTTCACGGCAGAGGGCGCCGATGCCTGGTATGCCTCGCCGCCCAGCCGCTTCCTTGGCGAGGGGCGGGACCCGGCGGCGTACGAGCAGGTGATGGACATCGTCGACGTTTGGTTCGAAAGCGGCTCGACCCACGGTTTCGCGCTCGAGGATCGCGGGCTGCCATGGCCGGCGGATTTGTATCTGGAAGGGTCGGACCAGCATCGCGGCTGGTTCCAATCCTCCCTGCTCGAGGCCATCGGTACGCGTGGCGCTGCGCCGTTCAAGGCGGTGCTGACCCACGGTTTCGTGCTCGACGAGGCCGGGCGCAAGATGAGCAAGTCGCTCGGCAACGTGACCGCGCCGCAGCAAGTGACCGATAAGCTGGGCGCCGACATCCTGCGCCTCTGGGTCATGACCTCCGACACGACGGAGGATTTGCGCATCGGGCCGGAAATCCTGAAGCAACAGGCCGAGCTGTACCGGCGGCTGCGGAATACGCTGCGCTGGTTGCTCGGCTCACTCGCGGGATGGAGCCCTGCCGAGCAAGTCGGCCTGGCGGATATGCCGGAGCTGGAGCGATGGGTTTTGCACCGGCTGTCGGAATTGAACACCCGGCTGACGAGGGCGCTGGAAACCCATGATTGGAGCGGGTTCTACCCCGAGCTGCACGCGTTCTGCGCCGCCGACCTCTCCGCCTTCTATTTCGACGTCCGCAAGGACGCGTTGTATTGTGACCGGCCGGATGATCTGACGCGGCGCAGCGCCCGCACCGTGTTGGACCTGCTGCATCGCTGCCTCACAGCCTGGCTGGCGCCGGTGCTGGTGTTCACCGCAGAGGAAGCCTGGGGCGCCCGGTTCGGCATCGCCGATGATAGCGTGCATCTGCAGCCGATCCCCGACATTCCCGCCCAGTGGAATGACCCAGCGCTGGCCTCCCGCATGGCTGGCCTGCGCGAACAGCGCGGCACGGTGACGGCGGCGCTGGAGGCAGCAAGGCGGGATGGCGTGATCGGCGCCTCGCTGCAGGCGGTGGTGACGCTTCCCGGGCCAACCCTGTCACTGCTGGATGTGGCGGGGTGGACCGAGTTTGCCATTGTCAGCCGTGTCGAGGCTGGGCCGGTTCTGGCGGTCGGCAAGGCGCCGGGCGAGAAATGTGCCCGGTGCTGGAAGGTCTTGCTGGAGGTCGGAACGCACCCAGCGCACCCGGCTTTGTGCCTGCGCTGTGCCGATGCGGTAGAGAGCGGGCTGGTCGGTCAGCCGCGGACCGATGCCGCATGAGCCGCAACCGGTTGGCCCTGCTGGGCGGCTTGGCGCTGCTGCTGGTGTTTGCTGCCGACCAGGCCAGCAAGCTGTGGATCCTCAACGGCTTGCAGTTGCCGCAGCTCGGCCGGGTCGACCTCCTGCCGGTGCTGAGTTTGCAGATGGTATGGAACCAGGGCGTGACCTTCGGCATGTTCAAGGCGGATGGGCCTTGGGGACCGTTGCTGCTGGTGGGCGTGGCGGTCGCCATCGTCATCGCCTTGGCGGTCTGGCTCTGGCGGGCGGAGTCGCGGCTGGTGGCCATTTCGCTGGGGGCGATCGCCGGGGGAGCATTGGGCAACGTGCTCGACCGGCTGCGTTTCGGATCGGTGGTCGACTTCATCTACTTCCATGTGGGGGGCTGGAGCTGGTATGTCTTCAACGTCGCGGATTCTGCCATTGTATGCGGGGTTGCGGCGCTGGTGCTGGACGGGCTGCGGCCAAAACCACGCCAGGCCAACGAGCCGCTTGCAGGGCCGGGGCGAGCGGAGTTATGACCCGCCGATGATTGAGCTTTCCCCCTTGACACGGAGCGGCCCTCTGCTCGCCGTGGTTGCCAGCCTGGCCCTTGCGGGATGTGCCAGCGGTGAGCTGTCACGCACCATCGGTCTGACGCGTGATGCGCCGGACGAATTCACCGTCACGACGCGGGCACCCCTTTCCATGCCACCGGATTTCTCGCTGCGGCCGCCGCGGCCCGGCGCGTCGCGCCCGCAGGAGCTGAGTGAGCGGCAGCAGGCGGAAGCGACGCTGTCGCCGACCACGGCGCTCGCTGGTGGACCGATCGGCACGTCACCGGGGCAGCAGGCGTTGGTACAGGCGGCTGGTCCGGCGGCCCCGCGGGACATTCGCAACGAGGTGGATGCCGATGCACAGCTCGACCAGCCTGGACGCACGCTCACCGATCGTCTGATGTTCTGGAAGCCCACCCCGCCCGCCGGCACCCCGGTCGACCCGGCCGCGGAGAGCCAGCGCTTGCGGCAGAACGCGGCTCTCGGCGTGGCGCAGAATACCGGCGACACGCCGATCATCCAGCAGCGGCGCCAGGGCAGCATACTCGACTCCATCAACAACCTCTTCTAGCCCTTCCGGATGCGGGCGTGGCTGCTCTTCCTTGTGCTGGCCCTTCCCGCAGGAGCGCAGCCGGTTGCCGCCGACCCGCCTTGGATTGCAGACATGGTGGGGCGGTTTGCCGGCATCGTGCGCAATGCCGGCAAGATGGAATGCCACTACACGGTGTTCGCGTTGCAGGGTGGTCACTTGGTGGGGCATTACCGCATCGAGGATACCGACCCGTTCGAGGGCGAGCTGACCGATTTCGTGCCCGGGCCCGAGGGCAGCGGAACCTTCACCTGGACCGATCGCTACGGCGTCGGCAAGGAGTACGTGGTGTTCGCCCCCGACCATGCGAGCTTCACGGGGGCCTGGGGTGATACGGTGATCGATCCGCGAAACCGGGTGTTCGGGACCCGCGGCGGGACGGCCGGATGTGCCAACGCCGTTTCGTGAGCTGAACCCCTGCCGAGCGGGGCTGGTGCGCGGGCCGGGCTGATCCGCTATCATGGGGAACATGGAGTCGCTTCCCCACCCAACTGAGCCGCGCGCGATCCTTCGCCGCCTGCCGGATGCCTTGGTCGATCGGATCGCTGCGGGCGAGGTGATCGAGCGGCCGGCTGCCGTGGCCAAGGAGCTGGTCGAGAACGCCATCGATGCCGGGGCGCGGCGCATCGTGGTGGCTTTGGATGGCGGCGGTATAGACCGCATCGAGGTCACCGACGATGGTGCGGGCATGCCAGGCGCAGCGCTAAGCTTGGCGGTGCAACGGCATTGCACGTCCAAATTGGCCGACGATCACCTCATCCGCATCTCGACCCTGGGGTTTCGGGGTGAGGCGCTGCCGTCGATCGGCGCGGCGGCGCGGCTGCAGATCACGTCGCGGGAGCCTGGCGCGCCGCACGCCCACCGCATCCGGGTCGAGGGCGGCGTCACCAGCGCGGTGCAGCCGGCGGCAGGGCCGGTGGGGACCCAGGTGATGGTGTCCGACCTCTTCTTCGCCACCCCGGCGCGGCGCAACTTCCTCAAATCGCCCCGGGTCGAGGCGGACCATGCGGAGGCCGCGGTGCGCCGCCTCGCCTTTGCCGCCCCCGGTGTGGCGATGCGGTTGGTCAGTGACGGCCGGGTTGTCTTCGATCTGCCGGCCCAGGACCGGGCGGCCCGGGCGTCCGCGCTATTGGCCGCTGGCGCGTTGCTGCTCGTCGACGGTGTGCGGGACGGGCTGCGGCTGGAGGGTCATGCGGCCGGCCCGGCCGCCAGCCGCGCAACGACGGCTGGGCAATCCCTGGTGGTGAACGGCCGCCCCGTAACCGACCCGGTGCTGCGAACGGCGGTCCGCGTTGCCTATCGGGACGTGGTTGCCGCCGGGCGGCATGCCGTGTTGGCGTTGTATTTGACCGTGCCGCCCGAGGAAGTGGACGTGAACGTCCATCCCGCCAAGACCGAGCTGAGGTTTCGCGACCCCGATGCCGTGCGGGGCCTGGTCATCGGGACGTTGCGGCGCACCCTGGCTGCCGGTGCGGGAGCAGCCCCCCGGTTTGCATCGTTCCGGCCGTCAATCCCCAGCCGTCCGCCTCCGTTGCGGCTGGTGACGCCAGAGCCCGCCGCCGCCGGCCCGGTCCAGCCGGGCTTTGCCGAGGCGGCCTTGCCGTTTGCGCCGGCGGCCCGCGTCACGCCCGCGCCGGAAGCGCCGTCGCCGCATCCGCTTGGGGCGGCGGTGGCCCAGGTGCTGGATACCTACGTCATCGCAGTGGCTGGCGATGGCAGCCTCGTTCTGGTCGACCAGCACGCCGCCCATGAACGGCTGACCCATGAGGCACTGGCCACGCAATACCGTGCTGGCGGGGTGCGGGCGCAACCGATGCTGCTCCCAGCCGTGGTGGATTTGCCTGCTGCCGCGGTGGCGCATCTGCTGCGCCACGCGGGGGCGCTGCTCTCACTGGGGTTGGAATTGGAGGCGTTCGGACCCGGTGCCCTCCTTGTGCGCTCGCTGCCGGCGGTGCTCTCGTCGGGTGGGGCGCCCGACCCAGCACCCTTGCTGCGCGACCTGGCCGATGAGCTGGCAGAATGCGGCGAGGCCACCACGCTCGACGCGCTGTTGGATGCCGCGATTGCTCGGATGGCCTGTCATGGCAGCGTTCGCGCCGGCCGCCGGCTCAACGCCGCGGAGATGAACGCTCTGCTGCGGCAGATGGAGGCAACGCCGCGCGCGTCGACCTGCTCGCATGGCCGACCCACCGTGCTGAAGCTGAGCCGTGCCGAGATCGAAACCATGTTCGGCCGGCGCTAGTTTGCGGCAGGCATCCCACCGGCTCACGGTCTCGACGGCGGGCAAGGGGCTGGTCCCCGTCACGGCGGCGGTGGAGGCCTGGGTGGCGGCGCAGGCCATGACCACCGGGCTGTTGACGGTTTTCATCCGCCACACCTCGGCCTCGTTGCTGATCCAGGAGAATGCCGACCCGACGGTGCGGGCGGATTTGGAGGCGTTCTTCCGGTGGCTGGTGCCGGAGGATGTTGGCTACCGTCACAACGCGGAGGGCCCGGACGACATGCCAGCCCATATCCGCGCCGCGGTGACCCAGACGCACCTGACCATCCCCATCGCGTCCGGCCGGATGGTGCTGGGCATTTGGCAGGGGATCTACGTCTGGGAGCATCGCGCCGCGCCGCATCAGCGCGAGGTGGCACTGCATCTACTGGGCGAGTAGGGTGCGGGCCACTTCCGCCTTCAATGCGGGGAGCACGTCGGTCACGAACCACGGGTTGCGTCTTTCCCATACCCCTGTGCGCCACGAGGGATGCGGCAAGGGGAAGTAGCGCGGCAGGTACTCGCGCCAGCCGCGCACCCGCTCCGTCATCGTGCCCCGACCCAACGCGTCCGCCTGAGCATACGAGCCTACGAGCAGCGTCAACTGCAATTGCGGCATCAGCCCGAGCAGACGCGGACGCCAGAGCCGGGCGCATTCGGGTCGCGGTGGCGCGTCGCCGCCATTGGGCAGCCGGCCGGGATAGCACAGCCCCATCGGGAGAATGGCAATTCGTGCCGCGTCATAGAATGCTTCGGGCGTCAGTCCGAGCCAGCCGCGCAGCCGTTTGCCGCTTTCGTCCGTCCAGGGGGTGCCGCTGATATGGACCTTGGTGCCCGGCGCCTGGCTGGCAATCAGCAGCCGGGCGGTGGTTGACACCCGGAGGATTGGGCGCGGACCCAACGGCAGGGTGGCGGCGCAGGCGGTGCAGGCACGTGCGGCGGCGGCGGCGATCTCCAGCGTGTCAGGCAAGGGGGTATTCGACCTCACAGGTATACACCGCGGCGTCCTTGCCGAGGCGGGACGAAAACAAGGTGAAATGCTCCACCGACACCGGGCCGGCGCGCAGGAGATTGTGTGCCTGCACCCATTCCGCCAGCTTGTTGGGCGGGGCGTTGTCCAGCCTTGCAACGGTGACATGGGGATTGAACCGCCGCCGCTCCGGCTCGAACCCGACCCTTTGCACGGCGGTCTCGATCTTGGCCTGCAAATGCTCCAATTGCGGGTTGCGTTCGACCCCGGCCCAGAGCGCGTGCGGCCGGCCCGCTTTCTCGAACACGCCGACCCCGCCGATCTGTAGGATGAAGCCGCGCCCGCGCAGGGCAGCCAAGGCTCCGTCCAGCTCCTCTGCCCGGTGCGCCGGCATCTCGCCCAGGAAGCGCAGCGTGAGATGGTAGTTCTCCGGCGGCAGCCAGCGCGCGCCGGGCAACCCCGTAGCCAGCCGTGCGAGCCGTGCCCGAGCCTCCTGCGGCAGATCGAGGGCGACAAACAGCCTCACGACGGCGCGGTGACCTCACGCAAGAGGGTTTCCACGGCGGGTTTGATGCGGGCCACCACGATCTTAACGCCCGCCGGATTGGGGTGGATGCGGTCAGCCTGGTTCAGCGCCGGGTTGCCCGCCACGCCTTGGAGAAAGAACGGGTCGTAAAGCAAGCCGGGACGCTTGCCCAGCTTGGCGAACACGGCACGGAACTGGTCGCTGAACACGTCACCCAGATTCGGCGGGGCCTCCATGCCGGAGAGCAGGGTTGGGATGTGCTTTGCGGCCAGGGTGTCGAGGATGGCGGTCAGGTTCGCTTCGGTTTCCGCCGGTTCCGTGCCGCGCAGCCCGTCATTGCCGCCCAACTCCAACAGCACCGCGTCCGGGTTGTCGGCCAGAGCCCACTCCAGCCGGGAGCGTCCGCCGGCTGTGGTGTCGCCGGAGACGCCGCCGTCGAGTATTTGTACGTCGAACCCGTCGGCCTTCAGCGCCGTTGCCAGCTGCGCCTGAAACGCATCTGCCGGGGCCAGCCCGTAGCCAGCCGCCAGCGAGTCGCCAAAAATCAGCAACTTGATGGGACGTGCCTGTGCGATCCCGGGCGATAACGTGAGTGCGATGCACAACGCCACCTTCGCCCAGCGGCGCCCGAGGCCATATGGAGTTGCCATGGACACCAATCTGCCTCCCGCTGCCGTCACACCCCTCGTCCGGGTGCACGACCTCCGGCTGACCGTGCCCGCGGCGGCCGGGCCGGTCAACATCCTCGCCGGGATTGACCTCGCGGTGATGGCGGGCGAGGCGGTCGGCATCGTCGGGCCCTCTGGCTCCGGCAAGACCAGCCTGCTGATGGTGCTCGCCGGGCTGGAGCGTGCGACCGGCGGCATGGTGCAGGTCGCCGGCCACGATCTGACGGCGCTGAACGAGGATGCGCTGGCGCGGTTCCGCCGCGACACCGTTGGGATCGTGTTCCAGGCCTTCCACCTGATCCCGACCATGACGGCCTTGGAGAACGTTTCCATTCCCCTGGAACTGGCCGGACGGCAAGATGCGGAGGCAGCGGCGGCGGCAAGCCTGCGGGCGGTCGGGCTGGGGCACCGGCTCACCCATTTGCCGGGCCAGCTTTCGGGTGGCGAGCAGCAGCGTGTCGCGCTGGCGCGTGCCTTCGCCCCGGCCCCTCGCCTGTTGCTTGCCGATGAACCGACCGGGAATTTGGACGCTGCCACCGGGCGTAGCGTGATGGATTTGCTGTTTGGCCTGCAGGCGGAGCATGGCACCACGTTGCTGTTGATCACCCATGATGCCGCCCTGGCAGACCGGTGCGGCCGGCAAATCCGGATTGCCGATGGCCGCGTGGCGGTGGCAGCGTGAGGCTCGCCTGGCGGCTGGCGCTGCGGGACCTTCGCGGCGGGCTGCGTGGCATCCGGGTGGTTCTGGCGTGCTTGGCGCTGGGCGTGGCTGCGATCGCCGCCGTCGGCAGTTTGCGGGCTGCGGTGGATCAAGGCCTGGCGACGGACGGGCAAGCCTTGCTTGGGGGTGATCTCTCGGTCGATGGCGGCGGACAGCCTTTGCCCGACGCGCTGCGGGCGTGGCTGCTGGCTCATGGCGCCCGCATTTCGGCGATCGTGACCATGCGCTCCCTCCTGGTGGCGCCGTCCGGCGAGCGGCAGTTGATCGAGCTGAAGGCGGTGGATGCGGCGTATCCCTTGGTGGGCTCCGTGACGCTCGCGCCGCCGATGGCGCTGGCGGCGGCGTTGGACGGGGGTGTAGCGGCGGACCCGCTGCTGCTGGAGCGGTTGCATCTGCACGTCGGCGACCTCGTCCGCATCGGCCAGGCGCAATTTACCCTGCGCGCGGCGCTGACCAATGAGCCGGATCATGCCACCGGGCCGGCGATCCTTGGGCCGCGCGTCATGCTTCGTGATACCGCCATACCAGCGACGGGACTGGTGCAGCCGGGGTCGTTGGTCAATTACGAGTGGCGGCTCCTGTTGCCCGCGGGTACGGACCCCAAGGCGTTCACGGCAGCGATACGCGCCGCCTTTCCCGGCACTGGCTGGCGCATCCGCGACACCAGTGCGGCCGCTGCGGGGGTCAACCGCGCGGTGGACCAGACCAGCTTGTTCCTGACGCTGGTCGGGCTGTGTTCGCTGCTGGTGGGGGGGATCGGCGTGGCGACCGGGGTGCGCGCCTGGATGGAGGCGCGGGCCCGCACGGTGGCGACGCTGCGTTGCCTGGGTGCGCCCGCCGGGTTGATCCTGCGGGTGTTCCTGGTGCAGGTCGGGCTGCTGTGCCTGGCAGGCGTCGTCGCCGGAGTGGCGGCGGGGGCGGCGATCCCGGTGGCAGGGTTGCTGCTCTTTGGCGATTTGCTGCCATTGCCCGCCACGATCGGGGTCTATCCCGGACCGTTGGCGCTGTCTGCGTTGTATGGGGTGCTGACGGCGGGGGCGTTTGCGCTTTGGCCACTGGCCCGGGCGGCGCAAATCCCGGGCGCGGCGCTGTTCCGGGATGCCATGCTACCCTCCGGACGCGGCGTTCCGCCTTCGGTGTGGGCTGCCAATGGCATCTTGGCGGTTCTGTTGGTAGCCATCGTGGTGGGCACCGCGGTCGACCGGCGGTTCGCCGTCTGGTTCTGTGGCAGTGCCGCAGTCACCCTTCTGTTGTTTCGTGGCGGCGGTGCCGTGTTGGTGGCCGCGTCCCGCCGGGTGCGCGTTCGCCGCAACGTTGCGGTGCGGCTGGGCATCGCCAATTTGCACCGCCCCGCCAGCCCGGCGCCGCTGCTGCTGGTGGCGCTGGGCCTGGGTTTGACCACGCTGGCCGTTGTAGCGCTGATCGAAGGCAACATCCGCGCGCAGATTTTGGGCGACCTGCCAGGGGAAGCACCCTCCTTCTTCTTCATCGACATCCAAAACGAGCAACTCGCCCAATTCGAGCAGATCGTCCGGGACCATCCCGGCACGTCCGATCTGCATCAGGTACCCAGCATGCGGGCGCGCATCGTGTCGCTGAAGGGCGTCCCGGTCGACCAGGTGCATGTCGAACCCGGCAGCCAGTGGGGTTTGCGGGGCGACCGGGGCCTGACTTATTCGGCTGGCCTCCCGCGTGGATCGGTGGTCGTGGCCGGCAAATGGTGGCCGGACAATTACGACGGCCCCCCGCTGCTGTCGTTGGACGCCGGGCTGGCGGCAGGGTGGGGGCTGAAGGTAGGCGATACGATCCGGCTCAACGTGCTGGGCCGCGACATCGACATGACGATCGCCAATTTGCGCGACATCCAATGGCAGCAGCTCGCCATCAACTTCGTCCTGGTCGCCTCGCCCGGCCTGCTGGAGCACGCGCCCCATATGCATATCGCCACTGTGCGGGAGCCGCCCGCCGAAGACGCGAGCCTATTGCGGGCGGTGTCGGACGCTTTCCCCAACGTGACGGGCATCCGGGTGGCCGACATCCTGCAATCCGTGGCGGACCTCGTGGGCCAGCTCGCCACCGCCCTGGTTGCGACCGGGTCGGTGACGCTGGCGTCCGGCGCGCTGGTGTTGGCGGGGGCTGTGGCAGCGGGCCAACGGCGACGGGTGGCGGAGGCGGTGGTGCTGAAGACGCTGGGCGCCACGCGGGCTCAAATCCGCACGGCGTGGCTCGTGGAGTTTGGGGTGATCGGGGCGGCCGCCGGGGTCATCGCGGCTGTGTTGGGAACATTGGCGAGCTGGGGTGTGATGCATTTCCTGTTGCACGCGCCGTGGTCTTTCCTCCCGGGCATCCTGGCGCTCACCATTGGCAGTTGCGTCGTATTGATGCTCGGTTTCGGGTACGCCGGCACGGCGGCGGCGTTGCGGGTACGCCCGGCGGCACATCTGCGTAATGATTAGAGTGGGGCAATGAATAGATTGGGGTTTCGGGGAACTCTGATACGGTCCTGAAGCGTTGTGGGCCTGAAGCGTTGTGGATAAGCATGAACGGAGCGGAGCGGCATGGGCCTTTTTGACAATATCGTTGGCGGCCTGATGAACAGCGCCGGAGGTGGCGGTGGGATGCAGGGCGCGTTGATGAACATGCTGGCGGGTAATAGCCAGCAAGGCGCTCCCCAGCAGCAGATGGGCTATCCCCAAGGCGGAATGGGCGGCGCGCCGGGCATGGGCGGCGGACTTGGCGGCCTTGTTTCGGCGTTCGAGCAGGCGGGCCTTGGCTCGGTCGTGCAGTCCTGGATCGGCAATGGCGCTAACCAGTCCGTCTCGCCGCAGCAACTGCAAAGCGTGTTCGGTGAAGGCCAGGTGCAGACCATGGCCAGCCAGGCCGGTATGCAACCGCACGACTTCCTGAGCCAACTCAGCCAACATCTGCCGAATGCGGTGAATGCCATGACGCCGAACGGAACGCTGCCGGAGGAAGGCAGCGTGTCGGTCTGACATCATGGGACACCGGGTTCTGGTGCTGGTCCTTGCCGCCTCGGTGGCAGCTTGGGCCATGCCTGCCTCCGCCGACAATGCGATGGGCTACAGCCTGCTCACCCCAGATCAGGCTGCCGCGCTGCCCCGCAATCACGGTGCGCTCGGCCTGGATGTGGAGCGGGCGCAGGTTATCACCGATGCCGGGATGACGTTCGACATCATCCGGGTGAAGCAAGCGCGGCCTGGATCTGCGGGGGCGCGGGCCGGGCTAAAGAGTGGCGATCAAATAATCGCCATCGATGGACGGGTGTTTCCATCGCTCGTGACTTTTGCCGCCTATGTCGGGTCGTTGGCGCCGGGCAGTCAGGCTTCGGTGGATTATATCCCTGCTGGCGGCGGACCAGGGCAGGCGCAGCGGATTGCGGTGGCCATCGGGGCACCGTCCCAACAGGCGGCCGCTCCGCCACCCGTCCCGGGCGGTCTATCGACGGGGAGCAAGGTGGCGATCGGCGTTGGCGCCGCTGCCCTGCTCGGTTGTTATGAGATGGGCTGTTTTACGCACCATCCGTCCGCGCCGCAGCCGTCCCGCTGACGCTCGCGCATGGGCGGCGTTATGGCGTGGGGATGAGGCTGCGCACGGCACGAACGATGCCCGCGTAGCCGGTGCAGCGGCATAGGTTGGCGGACAACGCTTCGCGCAACTCCCCGTCATCCAGGGGCTGGCCCCGTTCCATCAGCCACACCGCCAGCATCAGGAAACCCGGCGTGCAATAGCCGCATTGCAGTCCGTGATGCCGGGCGAATGCCTCCTGCATGGGATGGAGCCGGCTGCCATCCGCCAGGCCTTCCACCGTGCGCAGCACCGCGCCTTCGGCCTGCACCGCAAACATGAGGCAGGACCGTATTGGTTCGCCGTCCAGCAGAATCGTGCACGCGCCGCACGCGCCGCTGTTGCAGCCTATATGCGTGCCGGTGAGGCCGCAATCGTCCCGCAGCGCGTCCGCCAGTGTTCGCCGGGCATCGGTGCGGATCGCATGCATCTCGCCGTTGATGTGCAGGGTCAGGTCTTGCATCGCGCCAATGCCGTGTGCAGCCTGAGCGGGGTGGCTGGCATCTCGTCCACTTGTATGCCGAGCGCGTCGGCGATGGCGTTCAGGATTGCGGCTGGGGCGCCGATGGTGCCGCCCTCGCCAAGACCTTTGGCACCCGTGACCGATTCCGGGGTGATGGTTTCGAGGTGGTGGATTTCGATCTCCGGAATGTCCATCGCCGTTGGCAGCAGGAAATCCGCCAGCGTGGTCGTGGTAATGTCGCCGCTAGGGTCGTAGACGATCTCTTCCAGCAAGGCGTTGGCAATCCCCTGCGCAACGCCACCCGCGATCTGGCCATCGACGATCATGGGGTTGATCAACCGCCCGGCATCCTCCGCGACGATGAAACGCTCGATCCGGACCTGGCAGGTCTGCGGATCGACCTCGACGATCGCGATGTGGCATGCGTTGGAAAACGTACCGGCCGGATCGTAACTCGCCTGCTCGTTCAGCCCAGCTCCCACCGGCAGGCGATGTGCGGCGTGATAGCTGATCCGGGCGAGCTCCGCGATCGGCATAGTGCGGTCCGTGCCAATCACGCGCGCGACGCCGCCACTCAGTTCCAGGTCGGTCACCGCTGCTTCCATCAGATGCGCGGCGATCGCCAGGATCTTGTCGCCGACCCGGCGGGCGGCCAATTTGCAGGCGCCGCCAGAGATCACCAGCGAGCGGCTGGCGAAGGTGCCCCAACCGTAGGGCGTGCGGTCGGTATCGCCACTGACGATGCGGATTTGGTCCGGGCGCACGCCCAATTCGTCGGCTATGATCTGGGCCAGCGTCGTGCGCAGCCCTTGCCCATGCGGCGAGGCACCGATCCGTGCCTCGACGAAGCCGGATGGATCCATGCTCACCTCCACCGTTTCCCAGCCCGGCGTGATCTGCATTCCGCGCGCAGCGAAGGCAGGCGTGCCGTATCCGGTTCGCTCGCAGAACGTGGATATGCCTAATCCGAGGCAGCGCCCCTCGCGGCGTGCTGCGCGCTGCCGGGCGCGGAAGGCGGTGATGTCCGCCGCCTTCAACGCGAGCTCCATCGTCTCGTGGTAGGTTGCAGCGTCGTAGGTCAATCCTGTGGCCGACACGTAGGGGAAAGTCCGGACCAAGTTGCGCCGGCGGATTTCCTCGGGCGGCAACCCAAATTCGGCCGCAGCGCAGTCCATCAGCCGCTCCATCGCCAGGGTGATCGCCGGGCGCGCGACGCCGCGATAGGGGGCGCTGGTGCAGGTATGCGTCAGCACGCCACGCGAGATGCAGGCGTAATGTTGCACCGTATAGGGTCCGGGCAACTCGGCGAATGACATCAGCGGCTCGACGGCCGCGGTGTTGGGGAAAGGCGCGTAGGCGCCGACATTCACCAGAATGTCGCCCTCCAAGGCGATCAGCCGCCCCTCGGCATCGAACCCGCCGGTGACGCCCACCTCCATGTCGCGGCTGTGGAAGCTGGCCATCAGGTTTTCCCGGCGATCCTCCACCCAGGTGACGGAGCTGCGCAGATGCCGGGCGAGCCAGACCAACACGACATATTCCGGCGCCAGCGACATCTTCTGGCCGAAGCCGCCGCCGACATCCGGCGCCACCACGCGCAAATCGGCTTCCGCCATGCCGAGCAGATCGGCAATTACCGTGCGCATGAGATGCGGCATCTGTGCCGTGCAGGTCAGCACCGTGCGCCCCGTTGCACGCTCATACGCGGCGTGGGCGGCGCGGGGTTCGATCGGCTGGCCGCTCTGCCGGCGGGAGCGCACGCGGCAGGTGAGTTGGCTGTGTGTTGCCGCCATGGCGGCGTCGAACCCTGGCGGCCGCGTCGCGGCCCGCACGACCAGGTTTCCCGGGGCCAATGCATGAACGCGCGGTGCGCCGGGCGCCAGCGCCGCTGCGGTCGTGGTCACGACCGGGAGGCGGGTGATGTCCAGCTCCACCGCTTCACCGGCATCTTCCGCAAGTTCAGCCGTTGTGGCGACCGCGACGGCCACGGGGTCACCGACATAGCGGACGATGGTCGCCAGAACCGGCTGCTCGACCGGCACGTAGCCGAAGCGGTCCAGCACCGGGCAAATCGGCCGAACCCCTGCCAAATCTGCCGCCGTGAACACCTTCGTGCCGGGCGGGGCAGTCACGCCGTTGACAACGCCGCTGGCAACCGGGCTGCGGACGAAGCGGGCATGGTAGGCGGCAGGCAAATCAGCGGTGAAGCGGCCCTCGCCCCGCAGCAACGCCGGGTCCTCCAGACGGCGATGCGACGTGCCGACCCAGGTCAAGCCGCAGCCGCCAGGGCACGGCTGACAACGATGCGCACGAGGTCCCGCCGGAACGCGGCGTCTGCCTGGGCATCCTCCATGGGGGTGATGGACGCTGCAGCGGCGTCCGCCGCGCCAGCAGGGTCGCCGGCCTCCAGCAATGCCTCGGCGGCGGCAACGCGGCGTGGGGATGGCTCCGCCGCGCCGATGGTGATGGTGGGAGGCGCATCCGGCGGCAGTACCACAAGCGCCATGGCCATCGCGTAGTCGCCGGGGCGGCGGCTGACCTCGGCAAACCCGGCCCGGGTGCCGCGTGGCAGCAGCGGCAGATGGGCGGCCAGCAGCAGTTCCTCCTCCGCGAGGGCTGATTGCATGATGCCAGTGAAGAATCGCCCGGCCGGGATCATGCGGGTGCCGGTAGCGTGCCGAACCTCCATCTCCGCTCCGAGTGCCGTCGCCACCAGGCACCATTCGCTGGCCGGGTCGGCATGGGCCAGGCTGCCGCAGAAGGTGCCGCGGGTGCGGATGGGAGCATGGGCGATGTGGCGCACGATCTGGCGCAGCAATCGCCGGGTTGGCCCCTCCGCGGCCACCTCGAACGCGGCGTGGCGCACCAGAGCAGGGATGCGCAGGCGGCCATCCCGCTCGTCCATCCGGTCCAGCCCGGCGATGCGGTTGATGTCCACCAAATGGGCGGGCATCGCCAGACGCAACGCCATCATCGGCACCAGGCTCTGCCCCCCTGCCAGCACGCGGCCCCCCTCAGGCGCGTGGCGGGCGAGCAGATCGGCTGCATGCGCCACGCTGGCCGCGGCGTGGTGGATAAAGGGGGCAGATTTCATCCCTTATCCTCCCGGGCTGTAACGATGCGGGTCAAGCGCCGATCGTGGTCATTCGAGCTTGGGGCGGCGCCGGAGGCTTAACTAAAGCTCCATTAACCAATTGGTGGGACTGTGGGCGTGTGACCTGCGGAAAAAAATCGCATGACCGAGCCTGTGCCAAGCCTCTCACCTGATCTCACGCCCCCCTGGATCTATGGCGCCGGTGAGTTGACACATCGCGCCTTTGGGGGGGCAAGCCTGGACGAGTTGCTCGAATTCGTGGACCGCCCGGCCTCCACCCTGAAGAAGGCGGCAGCCCACGCGCTCGATTGTGCGACGATTCACCAACTTGCCTTCCAGCCGCTGCAAGCCACTTCGTTGCAGATGGAAGCGCTGGGCTTGTGCCAACTCTATCGCGTCGCGTCGAAATCGGTCGGCAGCAAACCGTTGCGGCTGTTGGCGCTGATGGAGCCGGGCGATCTGATGATGAACACGCCGCTCGATTTCCTGACCCGCTCCCTCAACGTGCAGTTGGACTTGCTCTATCTGCTCCCGGGGGTGCCGTTGCCCGATGCGATTCCGGATCACGATGTGGCCTATATTGGCGGCGGTGACATCAACGCGCCCGAGGCGTTGGAGCGGCGTACGCGCCTCTACCGAACTTGGCCGCGCCCCGTCATCAACGACCCGGCTCAGGTGAGTCAACTCGCCCGGGCTTTGCTGGCGCGCAATTTGGCCGATGCACCGGGGATTTGCAGTCCCCTTTGTCGCAGGCTGACCCGCGCGGACGTGCTGGCCGGCATCGACACACCATATCCAGTGCTGATTCGCCCAGTTGGCTCGCACGCTGGGGCCAATTTGACCAAGGCCGACGGTCCGGCAGACATCGCTGCGTATTTGGGCCTCGTGCAAACCAACGAATACTACGTGACCCGATTCGAGGATTATCGCAGCCCCGATGGAATGTTCCGGAAGTATCGGATCGCGTTCTTCGACCGGCAGCCGTTTCTATGCCACATGGGCGTATCAGTGAACTGGATGATCCATTATTTGAATGCGGGTATGACCAGTAACGAAGACCGGCGTCTCGATGAGGCGCAGGCTATGCTAGATTTTGACACAGGGTTCGCAGACCGTCACCGCGCAGCGTTTGAAACACTGAACGATCGGATTGGCTTGGACTACTATACGATCGATTGCGGCGAGACCAAGGATGGCCGCCTGCTGATCTTCGAGGCCGACGCGGAGGCGATCGTCCACGATATGGACCCGCCTGACCTCTTTCCCTACAAAGCGCCCCAGATGAAGCGGGTTTTTGCTGCTTTCAACGTGATGCTGCACCGGAGAACCGTCGCCGACTCCATTGCGACGACGGTTCTCGATGCGGCCTAGGCGAGTTTGGTATGTGGCTTTAGACCACCAGGGGATTGCACGGCGCCTCGAAGCGGTCGGCTAAAAGCCCGCCTTACGAGGGGCATGCGTTCACGGTGGGATACGGGTCTTTCCATAGAAACCCTATATTAGTAGCCGTAACCGTAGGGCCTGGGAGGGTAATACCCCTCAGGGGCATAACCTTGCCCGGGGTAGTAGGCTTGTGGCTGCGCATAGCTTCCGGCCGGCGGCATTTCACGGCCCGGGCTGCCGTTGGTCGCCAACTGCTGCTGGTTCAGTTGGTCGACCTGCGAATCGCCGGTGTTGTTCCCGGCATCGACCCGGCGGTCAATGTTTGAATAAGGATGCGCCGCGTTAGCCGCGTGGGCCGCGATGGGAGCGGCGAGTAGGAGTGCACCAGCGAAGGCGACTGCGATCTTCATGTCGATCTCCTATATTGAAAATCTAATTTCCCAACGCAGGTAGAGGCGCGAGGATGCATCGACTCGGCCTCAGATGACGAAAGGTTCATCGGCTGGTTGAAGGGGTGCAGACTCAGTGGCACCATCATCATTCACTGCCTTGGAAGGAGAGTCGCATGAAGAAACTTGCAGTAGCTGGACTTTGCGCGGGGCTTCTAGCTAGCCCATTGATTGCGAAGGCGGCTGAATTGCTCCTGGTCAACTCGGCCGGGCAGCCGGTCGCTATTGTGGTTCCCATGGCTCAGACAATGCCGATGCCATCGGTATTCCCCATGGCCGACATCTTTGCCGAACAAGATGCCATGATGCGCCGGATGATGAACGACATCCAGACGCTACAGACCGCGGCGTTCGCCAGTCCTCGAGGCATGATCCCGGCTGGGATGGGCCTGAATGGGATCAACCCAGGGCCAGGCTCGACTTTGGTGATGTCCAGCTTCAGTAGCGGACAGGGCTCGTGCAGCCGGACGATCAGCTACGAAGGGCAACCCGGCGGCGCGGCCCCCATCGTGCACGTGCAGCAGTCGGGGAATGCATGCGGAGCGCTGCCTGTGATGAACCCCCGTGCGACCGTCCCGGTGGCGGAGCCGGAGCAGATTGCACCGGAGCGCGAACATGTCGCCCCAACGCCGGCGACACCCGGCGGCACGCAGCTATACCGGATCGACTACCGTCATAAGGTGACTGCTCCACAGACGCATCGCGGCTGACCCCTCACCAAAAACCCATCGTCCGGCTCGGTCGGACGATGGGCTGGTGCCTTTAGACAGTCTTCAAGAAGTCCCCGAGCTTGGTGACCGCCGTCGGCTTGTCGGTCTTGTCCAGCGCGGCCAACTCGGCTGCCAGGCGGTCCATCGCTGCCTCATAAATCTGGCGCTCGCTGAAGCTCTGGTCTGGTTGGCCGGCATTGCGGTGCAGGTCGCGCACGACCTCGGCAATGGCAATCGGGTCGCCGCTGTTGATCTTCGCCTCGTATTCCTGCGCCCGGCGCGACCACATCGTCCGCTTGATCCGCGCCCGGCCCTTAAGCACCGCCATCGCATCATCGAACATCTTGCGCGTCGCGAGTTTGCGTAGCCCGGCCGACCGAGCCTTTGCGACGGGAACACGCAGCGTCATGCGGTTCTCCTCGAAGGTGATGTGGATCAGTTCCAGCCTATGGCCGGCGATCTCCTCGGTGGCGATCCTCTCGACCTTGCCCACACCGTGGGTCGGGTAGACCACATGATCACCCTCGTGAAAGATTTCCGCCTTCGCCGGCATACGGGCGTGCATGATCGGCCGGTTCGGCACGCCGGGCATGTGGCCGGGTAGCCGCGGGGCAACGCGGTTGGACACGGGCGGCAAGCCTTCATCCTCTTCCTCGTCATCCTCGAGCGGAACGGCATCGACTTCGGCGTCGAGGTCTTCGTCGGAGACTGCTTCGATATCGTCGTCCCCAACGAGTGCTTCGATCGCGACTGGATCGGAGCCCAAATCGTGGATCGGGGCGACGTCACCCATGGCAGCGAGGTCATCCAGGCCTGCTGGTTCGTCTGCGGCGGCTTGCTCGTCGATGTCGTGCTCAACAGGATGGTCAGCGACGGGGCTTAGGGGGGATGAATCGTGCTCACCGGGGGTCTTGGCGCGGGTGGGCTGGTTGATCGTATCTATGGTGTTCAACTCCGTCTTCTTCCTCGAGGCTTTGGACGGCGAATGGATGGGAGGGTCCGCCTTGGCAGCCTTGCGGGCTTTGCCAGTGCTGCCGGACCCCGCCTCTGCCATCGCCAGCCCCTCTGTGCGAACGGCCCGGTCAAGCCAACAGGCGTGACGAGGGGCCGCGGTTCATGGATCGGGCGCTCACCACGAGCGGTGCGCGCACGCCGGAGCCATAGCACAAAAAGAGGTTAGCGTCAGCCCTGACGTACACCGGGGCGGCCGCGGCGCCCGCGTTCTTCCGGCACTATCCCTTGCCGGGCTCTGGCGAGAACAGCGCAGCCTTGCCGGGCTTGTCCTTCCACTCATCCGCGTCATCCGGGGGCGTGCCCTTCCGGGTGATATTGGGCCATTGCATCGCAAATGTGCGGTTCTGCTCCACCCAGGCGGATGCGCGGTCATCGCTATCCGGCACAATCGCCTCAGCCGGGCACTCCGGTTCGCACACGCCGCAATCGATGCATTCGTCCGGATGGATCATCAGCATATTCTCGCCGACGTAAAAGCAGTCGACGGGGCACACCTCGACGCAGTCCATATATTTGCAGCGGATGCAATTCTCGGTGACCACGTAGGTCATCACCCTGGCTCCTACGATCAAACCGGTTTTCCGGTTGCGCGGTATGCCGTCGTTTCAGCCAGTACGCAAGAAGTCGGAAGGGAGGGTTTCGGAACTCTGTGGCTCGGCCAGCTCCTCATACAAGGTCCGCGCCTCCGCCGGAGGGCCGCGGCGGGTTGCCAGCGCCACCACGCGGACGATTCGGACGCCGCGGGCAAGCGGGAGGGTAAGGATGTCGCCACAGCGCAGCCGGGCATGCGGTTTGTCGGTGGGCTGGCGGTTGATGCGGACACTGCCCTCCGTCACCCAGAGGGCGCAGTTCGACCGCATTTTCATGAACCGTGCGCACCACAGCCATTTGTCCAGCCGCTGCCAGGTTTTGTCCTCCGCCTCGCTCAAGGATGGCGACGCAGGGCAGCGAGGGCGGCAAACGGTCCGTCGGACCGGGCGGGGACAGCCGGTAACGATTGGCGCGCCCGGGTGGAGGTTCGTCCAGCCCCGGCGGCTAGCATCTGCGGCGCGGGCGGCCCGAATGCCTCTGGCTCCAGCACGGTTGCCGGCATGACCCGGGCCCCGAGGGCGCGCAACACGGCGGGCAGCAGCTCGGCCCGGATCGACAGGCGCGAGGCGAGGTGGGGCGGGAGGGTGGTGGCCCCCCGGCGGGTGGCATAGGCAAGCTCGGCCGCGACGCGTTCGGCCACGTCCAGCCGCAGCAGCACCGGCCCGGCATCGAACCACCCCAAGGTGGCCGCAAACCCCGGCGGCCATGCGCAGGGCGCTGACAGAGATACGGTTCCAGCAGCGGGAACCTTGGGGGGCGACGTTCGGTTGGCGACGGCCCATAGCAAGGCCCGCAAGACCATGGCCCGGGGCTTCAACGCGGCAGGATGATACAATCCGAACCGCCCGGCGCGGACGCCCATTGCCTTCAGCCGCGCCCGGTCCGGGGCGGGCAAGTGAATGGGGGGAGCCACGCCGCCCGCCTCCCCCAGCTGGTGCAGCGCGCCCCGTAACGCCGGATCGCCCGACTCGGCCAATCGCAAGACGGGGTCCAACTCCGCCGCCACCGCCGCCGCCATGAAAGCCTGCAGCCGCACCCGGATGCGCTCGCGCTGGGGGCCGTCGAGGTATTCGCTATCCGCCACCTCCACCAGGGGGTGCAGCAGGGTGGCACCGGGCCGCAGCCGGGCGACCGCGCCTCCGCCCCAACTGATCCGGCCATCCGGCCCAAGGGTGATGGCGGAGTCGGGCTCCCCCACCAACGCCTCCACCCGGCGGGGCATCTCCTGCCGCAGGGCCCGCCGGGCAGCGCGCAGCACCAGCCGCTTCTCCTCGCCGACCGCCGCCGGGTCCGGGGTGAAGCCAAAGCCCTCCACCAGGCCGACCGAGTGGCCTTCGACGACCACCTCGCCGCGGGCCGTGACGGCGGAGAGCAGGGCTTCGCCCTCGGTATTCTCCAACCGGCGGATCAACAGGGTGGAACGGCGGTCGACGAATCGCGCTGTCAACTTCTCGTGCAATGCGTCTGACAGCTTGTCTTCGACGGCACGCGCCCGGTCCTGCATGCCGGCCGCATCCCGCACCCAGCCGGGGCGGGCAGCGATGTAAGACCATACCCTTACCCCGGACAGGCGCTGCATCAGCGTGTCGATGTCTCCGTCGGCGCGGTCCAGCATCGCAACCTGACCGTCCAGCCAGTCCGCGGGCAAATGGCCCTCCCGCGCGAGGTGGTCGAAGACGCGGGCGCAGAAGCGGGCATGGCTGTCGTCGGCGAGTTTGCGAAAGTCCGGGATTTGGCAGGCATCCCACAGCGTCCGTACCATCCTGCGTCCAATGGCGAGGTCCCGCACCTTGGTCTCCCGCGCGAGCGCCGCCAGGGTCGTGAGGTCGGAGGCATCGCGGCCTCGCACCAGGCCTGGACGCGGCGGCGGCGCCTGCAGGCTGGCAAGCAGCCGGTCAACGTGGTCGAACTCGAGGGTGCTGTTCCGCCAGGCGATCTGCTCCAGCGGATCGAAGCGGTGATCCTGGACGGCTTCGGCCAGGTCCGCGTCGATCGGCGCGCAGCCGCCGGTGGTGCCGAACGTGCCGTCCCGCATGCCGCGCCCCGCACGCCCGGCAATTTGCGCGACCTCGCTGGCGGTGAGGCGGCGCGGGCGATGGCCGTCGAACTTGCCGAGGCGCGCGAAGGCGACGTGGTCGACGTCCATGTTCAGCCCCATCCCGATCGCGTCGGTTGCGACCAGGAAGTCGACCTCCTTCTCCTGATACAGGGCGACCTGCGCGTTGCGCGTGCGGGGCGACAGGCGGCCCATGACCACCGCGCATCCCCCCCGCCGCCGGCGAATCAATTCCGCGATGGCGTAGACCTCGTCCGCGGAGAAGGCGACCACCGCGCTGCGGGGTGGTAGGCGGACCAATTTTTCGGGGCCGGTGAAGCTGAGTTGGGACAGGCGGGGCCGGGTCGTGACTTCCGCTTGCGGCACCAGCCGTTGCAGCAAGGGGCGGATGGTCTCGGCACCGAGGAACATCGTTTCGACCATGCCGCGCGCATGTAGCAGCCGGTCGGTAAAGATGTGGCCGCGGTCGGCGTCGGCGCAGAGCTGGATCTCGTCCACCGCGACGAATTCGGCCGCGCGGTCGAGCGGCATGGCTTCGACCGTGCAGGCGAACCAGCGCGCATCCGGTGGAACGATCTTCTCTTCTCCGGTGATGAGCGCGACGTGTTTGGCGCCCTTTTGGGCTACCATGCGGTCATAGTTCTCGCGCGCGAGCAGGCGCAGCGGAAACCCGATGATGCCGGACGAGTGCGCGAGCAGACGCTCGATCGCGAGGTGAGTCTTGCCCGTGTTGGTCGGCCCTAGCACGGCCTTCACACGTGGGGGGAAGCCGGACATGGGTAAATGGTTGGTCGAAGCTGGGACAAATGCAAGCTGTATCAAATTCAGCAGCAATTCTCAGTTTTGCCGGGCTTGTGTAACGATCTGCGGAGGCCCTATGCGGTTTCGGCAAGGCTGGCGCTTGGAGCCTTCGGGGTCAGAGGTGAAAATTACGATGCATCGCCGCAAGTCATCCCGAAAATGTCGCCTGAGTTGCTCGTGTTGATAGTTTGGATAAACTTTCGGGTAGATCCCCTTCGCTCTGTTACACAGTTTGACACTGCCGCCGCTTGTCAGGGAGGTCGGCTTGGGCGAGAACGCGCTGATGTTTGATCGCGACCTTGACTGCCTTGCTCCGCCCGCGTCGGTTGCCCTTCCCGTGTTCGCGCTACGCCCGGCGGATTTAGACGGATTCCTCTCAACCAGCCCACATAAGGCGTTCCTGCAGGCGGGTGGCTTCACGGCCGCTTCTGGTGAAATCCGCCTGATCCCGGGCGAGCAAGGACTCAGCGGCGCCGTGTTCGGCCTCGGTGACAACCGCGACCCGCATGTGTTTGGTGCGCTTGCCTTCGGCTTGCCACCTGGCATTTGGCGGATCGAACCCGGTGACTTTCCGCCTGACGATGCCACGCTCGGATTCTGCCTCGGAGCCTATCAATACACGGTGTACAAGCCTGCGCGGCCTTGTGCACAGCTCGTCGCCAAGCGCGGCCCAGCGACTGAGGCGGCGCGGGCCACGTGGCTGGTGCGCGATCTGGTCAACACGCCGCCCGACCGGCTTGGTCCGGCGGAGTTGGCGGCGGCTGCGGTTCAGGTGGGTGACGTATTTGGCGCCGTTTCCACGGTGGTGACAGGAGAGGCGCTGGTCCGCTCCTACCCGGCGGTTGCCGCAGTCGGCGCCGGGTCCGACCGGCCGCCGGCCGTGGCAATTTTGCGCTGGCAGGGCAGCAAGGCCGGGGCGGACGCACCCATGGTCGCTCTGTGTGGAAAGGGCGTTTGTTTCGACACGGGCGGGTACGATTTGAAACCGCCGGCCGGTATGTTGCGTATGAAGAAAGATATGGCCGGCGCTGCCATCATGCTCGGCCTAGGCCGGATGATCATGGCGGCGGATCTACCGGTGCGGCTGGTAGTTCGGTTGGGTTGCGTCGAGAACAGTGTGTCGGGCCGCGCGATGCGCCCGTCAGACGTGCTGTCCACGCGCCGGGGTTTGTCGGTCGAGGTGGGAAACACCGATGCGGAGGGGCGGCTTGTGCTCTGTGATTTGCTGGCTGAGGCGTCGGACGAAGACCCGGCGGTTCTGATGGATGCCGCGACGTTGACCGGGGCGGCGCGGGTTGCACTCGGGCCGGAACTGCCGGCGATGTTCTGCAACGACGAGGCGCTGGCGGCGACGGTGTTGGCTGCCTCGATTGCGGCTTACGACCCGGTGTGGCGGCTGCCCCTTTGGCCGGGATATGATCCGTGGCTGTCCAGCCGGGTGGCCGACATCAACAACATCGCGTCGCGGCCGTTTGCCGGTGCAATAGTGGCTGGACTGTTTCTGCAACGTTTTGTGAAACGGTCAACTCCTTGGGTGCATTTCGACACTTACGCATGGAACGATTCGATGACTCCGGGTCATCCGGAGGGCGGCGAAGCACAGACAATCCGGGCTTCATTTCGCGCTCTCTTGACAATCTTTAATGTCGCGGCAGGTAACGGCTCTCTCCAGTAACGTAATTGGGATTAAACTTATTCCGTGAGTTGAGTTACTACAATGTGGTTTGCAGGGCGGAAGCCGCCGCCCGCGGGTTGGTGTAAATAGCCGGTGTTTTTAGAAAGTCTCCCAGACCGGCCGCGGCTCTTGCAGCGTGCGGGGACGTAAAGGACGAAAGTTATAATGGCGACTCAGTCTTCCGCCGACCAATTGGTTGGCATCCTTCGCGACACGGTCGTGGCGCTCGTGCGGCGCGATGGGCCCGATCTGTCCGCCCGGCAGTTGGGTGTGTTTCTGACCTGCTATCTGGAGGATGGGGCCCATACGGTGCGGGGTCTCGCATCTGAGCTGAACGTCTCCAAACCGGCCATCACCCGGGCGCTGGATCGGCTTGGCGAGCTCGACCTCGCCCGTCGCAAGGTCGATCCATCCGATCGCCGCAGCGTACTGGTGCAGCGGACGCTGAAGGGTGCGGCTTTCTTGCGGGACATGCGGTCCATCATGGCGGAGGCACATGCCCCGGCTCGCAAGCCGACGGCGTCGAGCACCGTGGCCGAAAGCCCGCGCAAGGCCCTGCACGGTTAATCGTGATGCGCGGGGGCGGCCTTGGGAGCGACTGAACAGTTGACAACGCCGCGCCCGCGGCAGAGGCTTTGTATGACCAAGGGGGGCCCCCGAAGGGGCTGAGATTCCGCTTCGCGACCGGCTCCTGCCGTAGCAGTGCGGTGACCCTAAGACCTGATCCGGATCATGCCGGCGTAGGGATGGGCCATACGCATGGGGCGTGACCTATCGTTTCGCTGGGTAGGGAGGCGCCAATGACATTCCAGAAAAAGCCCAGTGCCGTAACCACGGGCGCCATCGCCGGGTCGCACAAGATATATAGTGCGCCGGCCGGGCATAGCGGGATCGCAGTGCCGTTTCGCGAAGTGGTGCTGGATCGTAGCGCGGCCGAGCCGCCTGTCCGGCTCTACGACACCTCCGGTCCTTACACGGATGACACCGCCACGATTGACCTCGCGGCTGGCCTGCCGCCAATCCGGTCCTCGTGGCTGCAACGGCGCGGCTTCACGACACCGCTCGCGCGGGCGTTGAAGCCCGAGGATAACGGCCATACGGACCGGCTGGTGCCGGAATGCCCGGCTGCCCCCGTGTTGCTGGCCGGCGAGTTGGGCCGGCCCGTGACCCAGCTGGAGTTCGCCCGGGCGGGGATCATCACGGAAGAGATGGTCTACGTGGCACACCGGGAGAATATGGGCCGCGCGGCCATGGCAGAGGGGGCGGGGGCGCGCCGGGCCGAGGGCGAGGATTTTGGAGCCGCCATTCCCGCCTTCATCACCCCCGAATTCGTTCGCGAGGAAGTCGCCCGCGGGCGCGCCATCATTCCCGCGAACATCAACCATCCGGAGCTGGAGCCGACGATCCTCGGGCGCAACTTCCTGGTGAAGATCAATGCCAATATCGGCAACTCCGCCGTCACGTCGTCTGCCGCGGAAGAGGTCGAGAAGCTGGTTTGGGCGATCCGCTGGGGCGCCGACACGGTCATGGACCTGTCCACCGGGCGCAACATTCACAACATCCGCGGCTGGATCATGCGCAACAGCCCCGTCCCGATCGGTACCGTGCCGATCTACCAGGCGCTGGAAAAGGTCGGCGGCGATGCGGACAAGCTGGACTGGGAGGTGTTCCGCGACACCCTGATCGAACAGGCCGAGCAGGGGGTGGATTATTTCACCATCCATGCTGGGGTGCGCCTTGCCTATGTGCCGCTGACCGCCAAGCGTGTGACGGGCATCGTGAGCCGTGGCGGTTCGATCATGGCGCGGTGGTGCCTGGCGCATCACCGGGAGAGCTTCCTGTATGAGCATTTCGGTGACATCTGCGACATCATGCGCAAATACGACGTCTCGTTTTCGCTCGGGGATGGATTGCGCCCGGGCTGCATCGCGGACGCGAACGATGCCGCGCAATTTGCGGAGTTGGAGACGCTTGGCGAACTGACCAAGATCGCCTGGGACAAGGGGTGCCAGGTGATGATCGAGGGACCGGGCCACGTGCCGATGCACAAGATCAAGGTCAACATGGAGAAACAGTTGGCGGTGTGCGGCGAAGCGCCGTTTTACACGCTTGGGCCACTCACCACCGACATTGCGCCGGGCTACGACCACATTACGTCGGCGATCGGCGCCGCGATGATCGGTTGGTTTGGCACCTCGGTGCTGTGCTACGTCACGCCAAAGGAACATTTGGGCCTGCCCAATCGCGACGACGTGAAAACCGGCGTGATCACCTACCGGATTGCCGCCCATGCGGCGGATTTGGCAAAGGGGCACCCGGCGGCACAATTGCGCGACGATGCGATCAGCCGCGCCCGGTTCGATTTCCGCTGGCAGGACCAGTTCAATCTCGGCCTGGACCCGGATACCGCACGGGCGTTCCACGACGAGACGTTGCCGAAGGACGCCCACAAGGTTGCGCATTTCTGTTCCATGTGCGGCCCGAAATTCTGCTCCATGAAGATCAGCCAGGACATCCGTGCGGATGCCGAGCGGCTGGCCGGGCTGGAACAGAAGAGCGACGAATTCCGCAACAGCGGCGCCACGCTCTATGTTCCCGAGCCTGCGGCAAGGGTGGCGGGGGAGACGCCAGCCGAGTGAGTGACGCTCCGGCCCAGGCACGGATCGCTCTGGAGGC
The DNA here is from genome assembly GCA_965199005.1 of Acetobacteraceae bacterium. Lineage (GTDB taxonomy): Bacteria > Pseudomonadota > Alphaproteobacteria > Acetobacterales > Acetobacteraceae > LMUY01. The sequence continues at coordinate 1,421,186 of CBDAQK010000001.1, forward strand.
GATCGGACAGCTCCCGGATAGTGAGCTGGATTTGGCGGATGCAGCCCTGCAACTGGCTCGGATCGATGCACCCGAGGCGGATTGGCTTGCCGCCCGGGCGCATCTGTCCGACCTCGCCCGCGACGCCGTGATGGTCGCGGCTGACCGGACGGAGGACGATCCCTCGGTGCGGGCTGGGGCGTTGGCTGGGCTGATGACGGGGCGGTGGCGATACACCGGGGCGATCGACGAATACGACGACCCAGCGAGCGCCAACCTGATCCGCGTCATCGAGAACCGGCGGGGTTTGCCGGTGGCGTTGGGCATTCTGTGGCTCCATTGCGCCCGCGCGGCGGGGTGGGAGGCGTTCGGGGTCGATTTTCCGGGCCATTTCATGATCGCGCTGCCCGGCGGGGGCAGCCAATTGGTGCTGGATGTGTTCGATGGCGGGCAGCCGATGGACGCCCGTGCGTTGCGCGCCTTGGTGAAGCGGGTCGAGGGGCCGAAGGCAGAATTGCGCCCCGGGCTGCTACAGCCGATGGGCGCGCGGGCCGTGCTGCTCCGCCTGCAGAACAATTTGAAGGTTCGCCGGCTGGATGCGGGCGATCTGGTTGGGGCGGTCGCGGCGGTTGACGACATGCTGCGGATTGCACCTGACCACGCATCGCTGTGGCGGGAGGCGGCGCTGATCAATCAACGGCTCGACCATGTCGGCGCGGCGCTCCGCTGCTTCGAACGATTTTTGAAACTGGTCCCGGAAGGGGACGCGGCTGTGCGGGTGCGCACCGTAATGGAGGAACTCCGCACCCGGCTGAACTGACGGCAAGTTAAAGCCGTGCTACACGGGTGGAAATGGCGGCAGAATTCCAAACGGCGGCCGAATTCTATGGCACGGCGCATGGTGCGGTCGCACTACGCCTGGTTCGCGAGCGGCTGACCCAACTCTGGCCGGATGTGTCGGGGCTGACGGTGCTGGGGTTGGGGCACGCGGCGCCGTATCTGCGGGCTTGGCGCGAGGGATCGGCCCGGTGCCTGTCGGCCAGCCCCGGAACGATTAGCGCGTGGCCGGGCAGTGGCCGTAGCCTGTCTTGCGCAGTCCGGTCCGACTCGTTGCCGTTCTCCGACCTGTCGCTTGACCGCGTGCTGATCGTGCATGGGCTGGAGAACGCGGAGAATGATCGCCGCATGCTGCGTGAGGTCTGGCGCGTGCTGAAGGACGACGGACGGTTGCTGGTGGTGGTGCCGAACCGGGTTGGGCTTTGGGCGCAGGTGGAGAGCACCCCGTTTGGCCAGGGCCGGCCGTATTCGCCAGGGCAAATTGGCCGGTTGCTCAAAGGCAGCCTGTTCCGGGTGGAGCGGCGCGACGGCGCATTGTATGTGCCCCCCTCCAACCACCGCCTGGTGCTTCGCAGTGCCCGGTTGTTTGAGCGAGCGGGTCGGCGGCTGGTGCCGCAATTCGCCGGGTTGACGATCACCGAAGCGGTCAAGGACGTTTATGCCGCGATCCCCCTATCGGTCCCGGCCAGACGCCGTCTGATGGTGTCGGAGGCCGCATAGCAGGGCGGCCTGGACACGCCCGCCCCCAGGCGGCATAGGCGGCCGATGCCGTCCCCCAACCCGCTGGCGCGTTGATGCTGTTCAACTCGCAGGTTTTCATCCTCGGTTTCCTGCCCTGCGTCCTCGCGCTCTATTATCTGGCGGCCGGGCGGCAGTGGCTGCGGCAGGCAGTGCTGATTGGCGCGTCGCTGGTGTTCTATGGCTGGTGGGATGTGCGTTTCGTCCCGCTGCTGGCTGGGTTGACGCTGACGAACTGGCTGGTCGTGCGCGCCTACGGGCGGTGGCGGCAGGATGCGTGGCTGGTGGGCGGCGTGGTGATGAACCTGGCGGTGCTGGCCGTCTTCAAATATGCCGACTTCGCCGCGGGGTCAGCCGCCGCTCTGCTCGGGGCGAGCCACCAGGCCTGGGGCATCGTCTTGCCGCTTGGGATTTCCTTCTTCACCTTCCAAAAGATCAGCTACCTGATGGATTTGCGGCGGGGAGACCGGCACGTCTATGGCCTGCAGGAATTTGCGGCCTTCGTCACCTTCTTCCCCCAATTGATCGCCGGGCCGTTGGTGCGTCACAACGAGATCATTCCCCAATTTGCCCTTGATCCCCGCCGCCCGGCGGTGTGGGAAAACCTGACCCGTGGTTCGGCCTTGTTCCTGATCGGCCTCGCCAAGAAGGCTGCCATCGCCGACACGGTGGCGCTGGTGTGCGACCCGATCTACACGCGCGTCGCGGCCGGGGCGCATCCGAATCTGGCGGAGGCGTGGGCCGCGTCCGGCACCTACATGCTGCAGATCTACTTTGACTTCTCAGGCTATTCCGACATGGCGATCGGGTTGGGGCTGATGTTCGGGCTGCGCTTGCCGATAAACTTCGCGGGGCCGTACCGGTCAACCTCGATCCGGGAATTTTGGCGGCGTTGGCACATCACGCTGTCCCGCTTCCTGCGGGACTATGTCTATATTCCGCTGGGTGGCAACCGGGCCGGTGCCGGGCGGCAGGCCGTCAACGTCGTGGCGACGATGCTGCTGGGTGGGCTGTGGCACGGGGCAGCCTGGACCTTCGTCGCCTGGGGTGGGCTGCATGGCGTGGCGTTGGCGGTGAATGGGGCGTGGGACCGTGCGGGCTGGCGCATGCCGCGCATCGGCGGTTGGCTGCTGACGACGTTCTTCGTGCTCTGCGGCTGGGTGCTGTTCCGCTCGCCGGACTTCGCGACGGCCGCGCGGATGTTTGCCGGCATGGCTGGGTCCGGTGGGGCCGGGCATCTGCATGTCGACAATGCAGCATTGGTCGCCGGTGCGGTTGCCATTGCCCTGATGTTGCCGACGAGCCAGACCCTCGCGTTGGAGCGGCTGCGCCCGGCGCGCTGGCTGGCGGTGCCGGCGGGGGCGGCGCTGGTTTTCCTGCTGCTGCTGGTTGGCGGGCGGATACCGAACGAGTTCATCTATTTCCAGTTCTGACCCATGGCGCCGGACCCTGGCGTGGTTTGCCGGCTCGGCGTCGGGCCTGCTTGTCGTCGTGTTCCTGTTCGTGGCGGTCATCGACCCATGGGGGATGCTGCCGCTTTCGCCGCCGCTGCCGCGGGTTCCGGTCTCCACCAATGCACGATATTCCATGCCGGCGCTGGCCAGTGCGCCTGGGTTCGATTCGGCGGTGGTCGGCTCATCGTCCTCCCGGCTGCTGCGACCCGCGGTGCTGGATACGCTGTTTGGCGGCCATTTCGCCAACCTCGCCATGAATGCCGCTACGGCCTGGGAGCAGAGCCAGATGCTGGGCCTGTTCACCCGCACCCATCCTGGCGCCCGCACCGTGATCATCGGCCTGGACAGCGTCTGGTGTGCGGAGGAGCCGCAGCGCTCCAGTGGCCGTGCGTTTCCCGAATGGATGTATCAGGGGTCGCATTGGGGCGGATATCGCGAGGTGATGACGCTGTATGCCGTGCAGGAGGCGGCAAGCCAGCTTTGGACCATGCTGGGATTCAAGCACACGCGGTACGGGCTGGATGGCTACACCAATTTCGTTCCGCCCGAAGCCGCCTACGACCCGGCGCGCGTCGGGCTGGCCTTCGCCCGCTTTGGCGTTCCGCCCGATCTGCCGGCTGGCCAGGGGCCGCGTCGGCTGCCGGCTTTGCCGATGCTCGCGGAGGCGCTGCACGCGCTGCCGGGTGAAACGCGCAAGGTGCTATTCTTCACGCCCAGCAACGTGGCCCTGCAGGGGGCGCCGGGCAGCGATTTCGCGGCGAACTTCGCGGCGTGCAAGGCGAGGGTGGCGGCCGTTGCCGCCATGGTGCCCGGCACGACGGTGGTGGATTTCCTCTTCCCGAGCCCGATCACCCGTGACAGGTCCAACTACTGGGACCCCGTGCACTACCGTATGCCGATCGCCGACCGGATCATGGCCGACCTGGCGGCGGCCGTAACAGGCCGGGCGACAGCCGACGACCGTATTCTGGTGCCGTAGTGCCCGGGTGACAACGCCACACGGCGCGCTTAGGGTGCAACAAAACGCATCGAAATCCGGGACAAACATGCCATGAAACTCCAGACCCTCATGTTGCGGGCAGCGGTGATGGGTCTGGCGGGCCTCACCAGGCTGCCGGCGCAGGCGGCCGACGCACCAGTAGCCAAGCCGGCTGATTGGGTCGCCCATGATTTCCGCTTTCATACCGGCGAGGTCATGCCCGAGTTGCGGTTGCATTACACGACGCTCGGCGATCCCTCCGGGGAACCGGTGCTGATCATGCATGGCACCGCCGGCACGGGGACCGGGATGCTTGCCCCCGCCTTTGGCGGCCAGCTTTTCGGCCCCGGCCAGCCGCTGGATGCGGCCAAGTACTTCATCATCCTGCCTGACTCGATCGGCGTCGGGGGATCATCGAAGCCGTCCGATGGATTGCGGACGAAATTCCCCGAGTACGACTATGCCGATATGGTGCTCGCCGAATACCGGTTGGTGACGGAGGGACTGGGCGTGCACCATCTTCGCCTGGTGCTCGGCAATTCGATGGGCGGGATGATGGCTTGGGATTGGGGCGTCACCTATCCCGGCATGATGGACGCGTTGGTGCCCATGGCGTCGCAGCCCACCGCTATGTCTGCCCGTAATTGGATGATGCGCCGCATGCTGATCGAGACGATCCGGCGCGACCCGGCCTATGCGGACGGGAATTACACGGCCGAGCCCGCCGCTGTTCAGGTCGCCAACGTCTTCTTCGGGCTGGCGACGAGTGGGGGCACGCTGAACTACCAGAAGATTGCGCCGACCACGAAGCTGGCGAATGAATACGTCGACAGCCAGCTTGCGTCTCCAGCGCCGGCGGACGCAAACGACTTCATCTACCAGTGGAATGCGTCGCGTGACTTCGATGCGTCGTCCGGCCTCAAGCAAATCGAAGCGGCGGTGCTGGCCATCAACTCCGCCGACGATGAACGCAACCCGCCGGAAACCGGGGTGATGGCGCGTGCGATGCAAGACGTGAAGAACGGGCAGTTTTACCTGATCCCGGCCAGTGCCGACACACGCGGCCATGGCACCACCGGGTTTGCGAAGTTTTGGGGGGAGAAGCTGCGGAGTTTTCTCGCCACCGTGCCGAGGCGCGCGTCTTAGGGCTTGTTCGACATCAATCGAATTGATTGGCGGCGTCGAACAAGCCCTAAGCCTTTGTTGTTAGCGGCAGCTTGTCGGCGTGCGACGCACTTATTTGCCGGCGCTGCCTTAGGGCTGGTCTGGCGTCAGGTGGCGTAGTCGGCTTCCTCCCGGTCCAGCACGCGGCGCCAGGCGTCCAAGTGCAGCCGGGCGTCGATCTTTTCGCCCCAGGGGCCGGACCACCGGCGGCGCGCCGTTTCCGGCAGGCGGCGGAGGGGAAGGCCGGTGGCCATCGCGGTCATCTGATACATGCAGGTGCGCTCGGCGATGAAGAGCTCGTCGAATGCATCGGCCACGGTCGGGCCAACGACCGTCACGCCGTGGCCGCCCATGACCATGATGGATTTGTCGCCCATCAGGGCGGCGATCCGGTCGCCTTCGTCATGGTCGCCGACCGGCTGCACGCCGAGTTCATCCACCACAATGCGGTCGTTCAGCAGGAGATTGTTGTGGTGCGCCAGGATCAACTCCGGCTGCGCCAGCATGGAAAGCGCGGTGAGGTATTGCGGGTGGACGTGCATCACGCAGGCGGCGGATGGTTTGGCCATGTGGATGCGGGCATGGATGTGGAACGCGACCTTGCGCAGTTCCCCCTTGCCCTGCAGCACCCGGCCGTCCAGGTCACAGACGATCAGGCTGCTGGCGGTCAATTCCTGGAACAGCCAGCCGCGCGGGTTGATGAGGAAGCGAGGCTCGCCGCCGGGCAGCATAAGGCTGTTATGGTTGCCGATTTGCTCGTTCCAACCGTGCCGGGCCTGAACGCGGAACGCCGCGGCCATGTCGCAGCGCATTTGCCACTTGGCGGCTTCTGCGTCGGAATCGGTCAGGCTGTGGATGGTGGCGACCATGGCGATGCTCCCCTGCGGCGAGGCGATGCTGCCCCGAACTGGGTTGACGCGCCAGCCATCCCGCCGGAGCTTGGGGGATGCAAAACGCGCCGAGCGGGCTGCGCATCCAGTCCTTCTACACGCCTCCGGATGCGGGCGAGACTGGACGGCGCATCATCGACGTGAACTCTGGTTCGATGCGGGAGGGCGTGATCTGATGGTGCCTTTGACAGCCTATCTCGATCGTGTGTCGGCGCGGCCTGGCGAGGCGATCGCGGTCAAGGTGTCGAGCCAGCTTGGCGAGCCCTATACCGCCGACCTCGTGCGCATCATTCACGCCGATCCCAATCCAGACGGCCCCGGCATGAAGCTGGAGGAGGTGGGCGCCGGCTTTGCCGGGTCGTATCCCTCTCGTGCCCAGGTGGTCCATCCTGGCTCCTACGGGGTGGTGGATGCTCGCCTGGCGGTGCCGGAGGGCGGCGCGGTCGTTGTCCGGGTGCAACCGGGCCTTTTGACGCAACCGCAGCCAGTACTGGCGTTGGGCGACACCGTCTTGCTGGTGTCGGCAGAGGGCACCCGGTTGGACGTGGCCGGGGTTATGGCCTGCGCAGTCGACGCACCCATGTTGGAGCGGTGCTGGTACGAGCTGAAGGCGGTGTTTGCCGGCGGCAGTGTGACGCTGACGCAAACCGCGCTGCAAACCAGTTGGGGCGTGGCAGATAGCGGCGAGGCAAAGGCTGCGGCAGGATTGCCGGCCGGCGGCCGCCTGTGGATCGCGGCTGACCCGGCGGGCGGGCGTTTCGATGGCCGAATCGAGAATCCGGCCCTGCTCGGCCCGGATGGCGCGCTCATCGCCAGTTGGGATTTCGCGGCCGGGATCGATACCGACCAGATCAGCGGCACCCATCCGGGCCGGCTGGTGAACCTGCCTCTGCGGGGCATTCGCGGATCGCGCTGGTCGGGCGGGGAGATGGACTGGAAGCATGCGCCCCGCGAGTATGCCGCGATCCACTTCCACGCTGACGATCTGTATGATGCGGAGTGGGAGACCGATTTCACTGTTACCATACCGGCGGCGCTACGGAGCGGCGTGTATGGCGTGCGGCTGCGGGTGCGCGGGCACGAGGATGTCGTTCCGTTTTTCGTGCTGGCGCCGCGTGGCACCGTGACGGCACCCATCGCGTACCTGGCGGCGACGTTCACCTATCAGGCCTACGCCAACCACGCCCGGTTCAACTTCGATGCGCCGTTCCGCGGGCGGGCGGCGGCGTGGGGCGCCCGCACCGTCAACCCGCAAGACCATCCCGAATTCGGTTGGTCGACCTATAACCGCCATCCGGATGGAACGGGTGTCAGCCTGTCCTCGCTGCGCCGGCCGGTGTTCACCTTGCGGCCGGGATACCTCACCTTCAACGACCAGCGCGGCAGTGGCCTGCGGCATTTCTCGGCGGATAGCCATTTGACCGATTGGCTGGAGGCGTCGGGTTATGCCTTCGACGTCATCACGGATCACGATTTGCACCGGGAAGGTGCCGCGCTGCTGGCTGGCTACAAGGTGGTGCTGACCGGCAGCCACCCGGAATATCATACCCCAAAGACGCTGGACGCGTTGGGTGCCTATACCGCAGAGGGTGGGCGGCTGTGCTACCTCGGTGGCAACGGGTTCTACTGGCGCATCGCCGTGTCCGACACGATTCCCGACGTGCTGGAGGTGCGGCGGACCGAGGGCGGCATCCGCGCCTGGGATGCCGCGCCGGGTGAGGCCTACCATCAGTTGGATGGCGGTTACGGGGGGCTGTGGCGGCGGCTGGGCCGGGCACCGCAGAAGCTTGCCGGCGTGGGGTTTTCGTCCCAGGGATTGTTCGAGGGCAGTTATTATCGCCGGCTGCCTGCCTCCTACGATCGCGGCAGTCGCTTGGATCTTCGATGGGGTAGAGGGGGACACGCTGGGTGACTACGGCTTATCGGGCGGGGGGGCCGCCGGGTTTGAACTCGACCGGGCCGATTTGCGGCTGGGAACGCCGCCAAAGACGGTGGTGCTCGCCCGGTCGGAGGCGCATCAGGAGCATTTCGTCGCCGTACCGGAGGAGCTGCTCAGCCACGTGAACACGGTGACGGGCGAGGCGCCGCGGGATCTGATTCGGGCCGAGATCGTTTATTTTGAGACGGCGAACGGTGGGGCCGTGTTCGCCACCGGGTCGATCACTTTCTGCGGCAGCCTGTCGCATGCGGGGTATGAGAATGGCTGCTCGCGGATGCTCCGCAACGTGGTGAAACGGTTTTCTTCATCGTCCTGAGCGTTCACCCGAACACGCCCCCCCACGCCGCCTGTAACGCCAGATCGGCGTCCTCCATCGTCGTGGTCAGGCCGAGGGCGTCGAGGCTGGTGACGCCGTGGTCGCGGATGCCGCAGGGCACGATCCCCTCGAAATGGCTGAGGTTCGGCGACACGTTGAGCGCGATACCATGCCAGGACACCCAGCGCGTCACGCGGACGCCAATCGCCGCGATTTTCGACTCACCGCCATCCCGATCGGCGACCCAGATGCCAACCCGCCCCACCCGGCGTTCCCCGCGAACGTTGAGCTGATCCAACCCGCGGATCACCCACTCCTCCAGCCCCCAGACGAAGGCCCTGATATCCCGCGCCGCGACCCTGCCATGCGGTTGCATCAAATCCAGCATCACGTATGCAGTGCGTTGGCCCGGCCCGTGATAGGTCCATTGTCCGCCTCGGCCGGCATGGTGGGTGGGGAAGTCTGCAGGATTCAGGAGGTCGCCGGGCTGGGCACTCGTGCCAGCGGTGTACAGCGGTGGATGTTCCAGCAACCACACGGTTTCCGCCGCTTCTCCCGCGCGGATCGCCGCCGTCTGAGCCTGCATGGTGGAGAGCGCGGCTTCATACGGGACGAGGTCGTCTGAGACGCGCCAGGCGACGCTGGTTGAAAGCATCTCATTCATCCGCTATAGGCCGCCGTCCACGATGCGGTCGTGGCGAAATGGTAGACGCGCAAGCTTGAGGTGCTTGTGGGGGAAACCCTGTGGAAGTTCGAGTCTTCTCGACCGCATATCTCGTGCCTTCGCTGGTTCGCTGGTTGCATCGACATCGAGACCGTCGGTAACTGACGGCCAACAAATAGGCACATGGCAATGGATGAGGACTTCCGGAAGGCGGCGCTGGACTATCACCGGTTGCCACGTCCGGGGAAGCTGGAGGTCGCGCCGACCAAGCGCATGGCCACTCAGCGTGACTTGGCGCTCGCCTATTCTCCCGGCGTGGCAGCGGCGTGCGAGGAGATCAAGGCCAACCCTTTGACTGCGTTCGACTATACGGCCCGCGGCAATCTTGTGGGCGTGGTTTCGAACGGTACGGCGGTGCTCGGCCTCGGCAATATCGGCGCCCTGGCGGGCAAGCCCGTGATGGAGGGCAAGGCCGTGCTCTTCAAGAAATTCGCGGGGATCGACTGTTTCGACATCGAGGTCGATGCGATGGACCCCGACCTGTTCGTCGAGGTGGTGGCCGCGCTCGAGCCGACTTTCGGCGCCATCAACCTCGAAGACATCAAGGCGCCCGAGTGCTTCGATATCGAGCGGCGGCTGCGCGCCCGTATGTCGATCCCGGTGTTTCACGACGACCAGCACGGCACCGCCATCATCGTCGCCGCCGCCGTGCGCAATGGGCTGGAACTGCAAGGCAAGAAGATCGAGGACGTACGGCTCGTGACGTCGGGCGCGGGCGCGGCCGCCCTGGCGTGCGTCGACTTGCTCTGCGCCATGGGGTTGAACCCGGCCAACGTGACGCTGACCGACATCAAGGGCGTGATCTACGCCGGCCGCGATGACGACATGCTGCCCAATATGGCAAATTACGCCAACGAAACAAATGCCCGCACGCTGGAGGAGGCGTTGCCCGGGGCGGACATCTTCCTGGGCCTGTCTGCACCGCGCGTCTTGAAAGCGGAGTGGCTGCCCCTGCTGGCGGCCAAACCGTTGATCCTGGCGCTCGCCAACCCTGAGCCGGAGATTTTGCCGGAGGCGGTGCGGGCCGCCCGCCCCGACGCGATCGTGGCGACGGGGCGCAGTGATTACCCGAACCAGGTCAACAACGTTCTCTGCTTTCCCTTCATCTTCCGTGGTGCGCTGGACGTGGGTGCCACGACGATCAACGAGGAGATGAAAGTCGCCTGTGTCGAGGCGATTGCCGTGCTGGCGCGGGTGGAAGCCAGCGAGGTCGTCGCCGCGGCCTATGGCGGGACGGCTCCGGTGTTCGGGCCGGACTACATCATTCCCAAGCCGTTCGATCCCCGTTTGATCCTGCAGATCGCTCCGGCCGTCGCGCAGAGCGCCATGAAGACCGGCGTCGCCACCCGGCCCATCGAGGATTTCGGCGCCTACCGGCGCGAGCTGGAGGTCTTCGTATACCGCTCCGGCCAACTCATGCGCCCGGTGTTCGAGGCGGCCCGCAAATCTCCCCGCCGGATCGTCTATGCCGAGGGTGAGGACGAGCGGGTGCTGCGCGCCGTCCAGACCATCGTGGATGACGGCATCGCGCAACCGATCCTGCTCGGCCGGCGCAGTGTGATTGCCTCACGCGTGGCGGACATGGGTTTGCGGCTGGATTTGGATCACAGTGTCCGCGTGCTGGACCCGGCCGTCGACCACGATGTCTTCGATCCGCTGATCTCCCAGTATCAATTGCTGGTTGGCCGGCGGGGCGTGCCGCCTGATGCGGCGGCGCGGCGGATGCGCAACCGCAATACCGTGGTCGCCGCCACGCTGCTGCATGCGGGCATCGCCGATGCCGCCATCATCGGTGGCTCGGGCGACTGGCAGCGTCACCTCACATACGTGATGCCGATCATCCCGAAGCGGTCCACCGTGTCGCGTATCTATGCACTCTCGGCGCTCATCCTGAATAACGGCGCGCTGTTCTTCTGCGACACGCATGTGACGATCGAGCCGACCGCCGACGAGTTGGCCGAAATGACGTTGCTGGCGGCCGAAGTGGTCAAGAGCTTCGGCATCACACCCAAGGCAGCCTTGCTGTCGCATTCCTCCTTCGGCGGCGGCAACTCCGCTTCCGCGCGCAAGATGCGGCACGCGCTGAGCCTGATTCGCGACCAGGCGCCGGAATTGGAGGTCGATGGTGAGATGCATGCCGACGCCGCGCTGAGCGAGGCGATCCGCGACCGCGCGGTTCCGGACAGCAAGCTGTCGGGCACGGCGAACCTGCTGGTGATGCCAGGTCTCGATGCGGCCAATATCGCGTTCAACCTGCTGAAGGCCAGCAGCGATGGGCTGCCGGTCGGTCCCATCCTGCTTGGGATGAGCCGGCCTATCCATGTGCTGGTGCCCAGCGTCACGGCCCGTGGCATTGTCAATCTGAGCGCGATTGCCGCGACGGAGGCGTTGAGTTCGGCGTAGTCAGACGCTGGACCTTACTTGATCTTAAGTTATCGTCGGTAGGAGAGTCTCCTGCTAACCTCCCGCAAACCATCGGAAACGCTGATGAAACCGCTCCGCAAGGCCGTCCTTCCCGTTGCGGGCCTTGGCACCCGCTTCCTCCCCGCCACGAAGGCAACTGCCAAGGAGATGTTGCCGGTCGTCGATAAACCACTGATCCAGTATGCGGTGGAGGAGGCCCGTGCCGCGGGGATCGAGCAGTTCTGCATGGTCACGGGGCGCGGCAAAATTGGGCTGGTCGAGCATTTCGACATTGCGTTCGAGTTGGAAGCCACCCTGCGGGAGCGGGGCAAGGACGACGTCCTGAAGATGCTGAACGACCAGGCGCTCCCGCCGGGCTCGATCGCGTCCGTGCGCCAGCAGGTTCCGCTGGGGTTGGGGCATGCCATCTGGTGTGCGCGCTCGTTCATCGGCGAGGATCCGTTCGCGATTCTGCTGCCGGATGACCTGGTGTTGAGCAAGACGCCCTGTTTGCAGCAACTCGCTGAAGCATATAACGAAACTGGCGGCAATATCGTCGCCGTCACGGAAGTGCCACGGGAGCAGACCAATCGCTACGGCATTCTGGACGTGGCCAGCGATGATGGGCGCCTCGTGGAGGTGCGTGGCCTGGTGGAGAAGCCGGACCCGAAGGATGCGCCGTCCAACCTGTCCATCATTGGTCGCTACGTGTTGATGCCCCAGGTGTTGCAGTATCTGTCCAAGATGGAACGGGGGGCCGGAAACGAAGTGCAACTGACCGACGCCATGGCGAAGATGATCGGCAACACCCCGTTCCACGGCCTCCGCTACGAGGGCGAGCGGTTCGATTGCGGCGACAAGGTGGGGTTCCTTGAGGCCCAGATCGCCTTTGCGCTGCAGCGCCCGGATTTGCAGGACGCCGTTCGCAAATTCCTAACGAAGTATCGCGAGTGATGATGAGCTTCCGGCACGATTTCGACCCGACCTCTTTGCGTGAGTATGACATTCGCGGGGTGGTTGGCCGCACGCTGCACCCGGCCGATGCGTTTGCGATCGGCCGCGCCTTTGGCAGCATCGTGTCGCGCGGCGGGGGCAAGACGGTCGCCGTCGGGTATGACGGCCGCCTGTCATCCCCAGCGCTGGAGCCGGAGTTGGTCCGTGGCCTGATGGCGTCCGGAATGGAGGTGCTTCGTGTCGGGCTGTGTCCCACCCCGATGCTGTATTATACCGCGACGACGATGGAGACCGCTGGCGCCGTGATGGTTACCGGCAGCCACAACCCGCCTGATTACAACGGGTTCAAGATGATGCTGGGTCGCAAGCCATTCTTCGGCCCGCAAATCCAGCAGATCGGCACCATGGCCGCGGCCGGGGATGTGGTGGCGGAAACGCCGGGTTCGACGCGGGACGTGGATGTGGAGCAGGATTACATCACCCGCCTCATTAGCGACTGGGATGGTGGCGACCGCATCCTCAACGTGGTCTGGGACAACGGCAATGGCGCTGCGGGCAACGTGCTGCAACGGCTGGTGCGCAGCCTGCCCGGCAAGCATACGGTGCTGAATGGCGAGGTCGACGGGAATTTCCCTGCCCACCATCCGGACCCGACTGTCCCCAAGAACCTCGAAGAGCTGATTGCGACCGTCAAAGCGAGGGGCGCTGATCTGGGCATCGCATTCGATGGTGACGCGGACCGCATCGGGGTGGTGGATGACGGTGGCGCCATGCTGTTCGGGGACCAGTTGCTGGTGGTGCTGGCGCGGGACGTGCTGAAGGCCTATCCAAAGGGCACCATCATCGCCGATGTGAAGGCGAGCCAGGTGCTGTTCGACGAAGTCAGCAAGGCGGGCGGCACGCCGTTGATGTGGAAGACGGGCCATTCGCTGATAAAGGCGAAGATGGCGGAGACGGGGTCTCCGCTCGCCGGTGAAATGAGCGGGCACGTCTTCTTCGCCGACCGCTGGTATGGGTTCGACGACGCCTTGTATGCTGCGGTGCGGCTGCTGGGCATCATCGCCCGCATGAATGGCAAGCTGTCCGAAGTCCGCTTGGCCATGCCGCAGGTGATCAACACGCCGGAACTGCGGTTCGATTGCCCGGATACGCGGAAGTTCGGCGTGATCGAGGAGGTCGCGGGCCGGCTGAAACAGGCCGGCGCCACCGTCGCCGATATCGATGGCGTGCGGGTGGCGACGCCGGATGGCTGGTGGTTGCTGCGGGCTTCCAATACCCAGGCCGTGCTGGTGGCTCGTTGCGAGGCGACGAGCGAGGACGGGCTGGACCGGCTGAAGGCGGCCTTGTCGGAGCAGCTGGCGGCGTCTGGCTTGGCTGCGCCCGACTTCTCCGGCGCCAACGCCGGGCATTGAGCCAGGCTTCGCTACTCGGGAGAAGCCAGGCGGTTGCTGACCGCCTGATCGTGGCGCTTGATGTGGCGAGTCCAGACGATGCCCGGCGGCTGGTCGCCGCGCTCGACGGGACCGTGTCGTTCTTCAAGCTCGGCTACTGGCTGCTGTTCCAGCCTGGCGCGAGCGATCTGATCGACGGATTGGTCCGCGATGGCCGGAACTTGTTCCTGGACTACAAAATGTACGACATCAGCGAGACGGTGCAGCATGGCGTTGCCTCTGTCGCTGGGCGCGGCGCACGGCTGCTTACCGTGCATGGGGACCCGGCGATCCTTCGGGCGGCGGTCGCAGGCGCGGCGGGCTCGTCCCTGGGTGTGTTGGCCGTCACGGTGCTGACCAGCCTGGACGAGGCCGCCCTGCGGGAGATGGGATACGGTCTCGGCATCCGTGACCTGGTGGCGCGGCGGGTGCGCCATGCGGCGGAGGCAGGGTGCGCCGGCGTGATTGCATCGGCTGCCGACGACCCGGACGAATTGCGCCGGATCGCTGGCAAGGAGTTGTTGGTTGTGACGCCGGGCATCCGCTTGCCCACGGATGATGTGGGCGACCAACGCCGAACCACGACGCCAGGCGATGCGGTCGCGCGGGGGGCGGATTACCTCGTGGTTGGCCGGCCGATCACCCAGGCCGCGTCAGCCCGGGATGCCGCGCGGCGGGTGCTCGACGATATGGCGGCCGGTCAGGCGCGACGAGGTTAGGCGCGCATCCGCCGGGCCAGGGTCTCGCCGATCATGACGCAGGTGAAGTGCAGATTGGCCCGGCAATCCGTGGGCATGATCGACGCATCGGCCACCCGCAGCCCGGTGACGCCGCGTACCCGCAACTCGGGATCGACCACGCCGCGCGGGTCTTCATGCGCGGTCATGTGGCAGGTGCCTGCGGCATGCTGGCTATCGGCGACCTCGGACAGCAGAACGGCATCCAACTCGTTCTGCGGCAGGGCAACCGCCTCGGCGGGGCTGAGTTTGGTCTCCCCCACCGTCACCGCCGTGCCGAGACCTGCCAGCGCCGGGTGGGCGACCAGCGCGGCAAGACGGGATACAGCGTCCCGCATGCGGGTCAAATCGCGTTCGTCGCTCAGCATGTTCTCCTCGACCACCGGGTTGGCATGGGGATCGGCCGATTGCAGGGTGAGGCTGCCGCGGGAGAAGGCCTCGAAAATGGAGGCACCCACCCCGCCGGTCGGACCTGGCTCGGCGCCGGTGAAGAGGCGGTGGTTGTAGCCGACGAGAATCATGTCGCGGAAGCCGGCGCCGCCAAGCCCGCTGCTATAGGTCACGCAGACATTGGTGTGGCGGGCGTCGCGGCCCATGGCGCGGTATTCCGGGTGCAGTTGGATCGTGGTCCGCATCATTGGATGGTCGGAGAAGTGCCGGCCGACAGAAGCCAAGTGATGCAGGACTGGGATGCCGAGCGCTGCCAACTCTGCGGCTGGGCCGATGCCGGAGCGCAGGAGGATGGCCGGGCTGTGGATTGCGCCGGCACAGAGCACGACCTCGCGTGCTGACACGTCCTCCCAGTCGCCGCCGGCAAAGCGCACGCGGACGCCGGTGCAGCGCTTGCCGTCGAACAGGACGCGGTCGACTAGCGCCTCGCCCCGGATTTCCAGGTTGGGCCGGCCGCGTGCGGGCTCCAGATAGGCGTCATTGGTCGTGACGCGCTGCCCATTGCGCGTATTGGTGGGGTACGGCGACACACCTTCGGCATGGGGGTCGTTGAGATTAGGATTCCAGGCATAGCCAGAGGCGAGGGCCGCGTCGCGTAATCCACGGTCCACCGCGCCCCACTCCTCCTGTGGGGCGCGATGCACGGGCAAGGGGTGGCCGGCTCCAGTGCTGAATTCGCTGTCGTCCTCGATGGCGTTGAAGATCGGCAGCACGTCGTCGGCGGCCCAGCCTTCACAGCCCAGCTCGGCCCAGCCATCGAAGGCCTCGGCCACGCCGCGAATGGCGATTTGCGCGTTGACGGTGGAGCTGCCGCCCAGCGCTTTGCCTCGCCAATAGAAGCGGGGTGCCTGCGCCGCGGAGCGCCGGGTCATGAGTTCCGGCCATTGCCACTCCGCTTGCAGCGCCGGGTCGTGCATGAAGGGGATGATGTTTTTGCTCCGGAGGGCATGGGGACCTTCCGGGCTACGCCAGTCACGGCCCGCCTCCAGCAGGAGAACGCGGCGCTCCGGATCCTCGGAGAGCCGCGCCGCCAAGGGGGCGCCGGCCGACCCGGCGCCGACGACGATCACATCATACATGTCAGGCTGCGTCCTTTGCCCCGGCGATCAGGGCGGCAGCGGTGGCGCCTCGCACCTTGGCAATATCATCCTGATATTTCAGGAGCACGCCTAGGGTCGCGTCCACCGCTTCGGGCGTCAGTTCCACCCGGTCCATGTGTGCCAGCGCGCGCGACCAATCGATCGTTTCGGCCACACCCGGCAGTTTGAACAATTCCGTCCCACGCAATTGCTGCACGAACGCCACGACCTGGGCGGAGAGCAGCTCCGGAATGCCGGGCGCCCTCGCGCGGAGGATGGCGCGTTCCCGCTCGGCATCCGGGTAATCCACCCACTGGTACAGGCAGCGGCGCCGGATCGCGTCATGCACCTCCCGCGTGCGGTTGGAGGTGAGGACCACGACGGGAGGCGTCGTCGCCTTGATGGTCCCGTATTCCGGCACGGTGATTTGAAAGTCGGCCAGCAGCTCCAGCAGGAACGCCTCGAACGGCTCATCCGCACGGTCCAACTCGTCGATCAGCAGGACGGCGGGGGGTAAATCCGGGTCGATGGCGGAGAGCAGGGGGCGGGCCTGCAGGTAGTCGCGGCTGTAGATATCCTGGGCGACGGCCGCCGTGGTGCCCTGCGCTTCGGCGAGGCGGATGGCCAGCAGCTGCCGGGCGCGGTCCCATTCATAGGCTGCAGCCGAGAGGTCCATGCCATCGTAGCATTGCAGGCGCACCAGCCGGCGGCCCAGCCCGGCGGCCAGGACGCGGGCGATCTCGGTTTTGCCCGTTCCCGGCTCGCCCTCCAGGAAAAGCGGCCGTGCCATGGCGAGCGCCAAATGCACCGTCGTGGCCAGGGCGCGGTCGGCGACGTAGCCCTGGTCCTGAAGCAGCGCCGCCGTCGCGTCGACCGTCGCCGGCAATGATGTCAAAAGACGTAGCTTCCGAAGATCAGGATGAAGATCAGCAGGAAGAGGACGCTGCCGATCCAGAACACCAGCGGATAGCCGAATGGGTCCTTCGGGATCATCGCGAGCATGTTGATCGCCACGGGGGCCTGCGGTCCTGGGGTGGCTGTCACTGCTGCGACCGCCGCGACCAAGGGACCGTCGACAGCGACTTCCGCCGGGCCCGACACCTCTGCGCTGAACCGGTCGAAGAACTGGTCGGCCATCTGCTTGGCGGTAGCGTCGATCAGCCGGGCGCCGAGCTGAGCGATTTTGCCACCAACTTGGGCCTTCACCTCGTATTTGAGCAGGGTGAACGCGCCGTCATCCGATAGCTGAACCGTGGCCCCGCCATTGGCGAAGCCTGCGACGCCACCCTGGCCTTCCCCAGCGATGCGGTAGGAGGTCGGCGGATTGAGGTCGAGCAGTTGAACCTTGCCGCTGAACTGGGCAGAGATCGGGCCGATCCGCACCGCTGCCGTCGCCTTCATATCGCTGTCAGAGGTCTTCTCCAGTGTCTTGCAGCCAGGAATGGCCGCCTTCAACACCTCGGGGTCGTTCAGCGCGTCCCACACCTTTTGTCGCGGGGCGGGAATACGCCGTTCGCCTGTCATGTCCATCGGTCGATCATCTCCACTCGGTGCGCGCAATGTCTGCCATGGCGCAGACGCGCGCAACTGTGAGTGGGTTGCGGAGACGCCAATTGCCGCAAATCCGGGCCGGCCGTATCACTCGCGGGAAAGGAGACCACCCATGACCTATCTCGTCGCCGCCGATCTTCCGCATCAGCCTGCGGGCGAGCGGTTGCGTGCACTGCTGAGCCGGCCGGGCATCCTGCAGATGCCGGGTGCCCACAATGGCATGGCGGCGCTGCAGGCCAAGCGTGCCGGGTTCGAGGCGCTGTATTTGTCTGGTGCGGCGATGACCGCGTCGATGGGGCTGCCGGATTTGGGCGTGATCACGGTCGACGAGGTCTGTTTCTTCATTCGCCAATTGGCGCGTGCGTCCGGGCTGCCCGTGCTGGCGGATGGCGACACCGGCTATGGCGAGGCGTTGAACTGCATGCACATGGTGCGGTGCTTCGAAGATGCCGGCGCCGCGGCCGTGCATATCGAGGATCAGTTGCTGCCGAAAAAATGCGGCCACCTCAACGACAAGAAGCTGGCGGACCCGCGTGACATGGCGGCCAAGGTCGCTGCCTGTGCCAAGGCCCGGCGCCACCTGGTGGTCGTGGCGCGAACTGACTCTGCCGCAAGCGAAGGCATGGACGGCGCCGTTGCCCGTGCCAAACTATTCCTGGAGGCGGGTGCCGACGCCATCTTCCCCGAGGCGCTGTACGACGCCGAGATGTTCCGCGAATTCGCCCGGCGGATGCCCGGCATCCCGTTGCTCGCCAACATGACCGAGTTCGGCAGGACGCCGTTCTTCACAGCGACCGAGTTCGAGGAGATGGGCTACAAGATGGTCATCTGGCCCGTCAGCTCGATGCGGGTGGCGGCGAAGGCGTCCGAGGAGCTGTACGCCGCGATCAAGCGCGACGGCGGCACGCAGAACAAGCTGGACGCCATGCAAACCCGCAAGGAGCTGTACGCGACGATCGACTATCATGGCTACGAGCGGCTGGACGCCTCCCTGGTGGCGACCGTCACGCCAGAGGGGATGCCGCAACGCGGTTGACGGGCTGACGGGACGCGTGGTGCTGCCGGACCCTCGCCACCGCCCGGTGTTTATCGGCAGCGAGATCTATCGTGGGTCGACCTATGGCCCGAAGCATCCGCTGGCGATCCCACGCGTCTCCACGGTCACCGATCTGGTGCGTGCCATGGGGTGGCTGGACGAGTCTGTGTTCGTGCCGGCGCCGATGGCCAGTGTCGCCGCCGTTACGCGGTTTCATGACCCGGATTACGTCGCTGCCCTGCGCCGGGCGGAGGAGACCCAATCCGTCAGCGAGGCCGACCGGGCGCGCTATCGCATCGGGGCGGAGGGCAACCCGGTGTACCGGGAAATCTTCCGCCGCCCGATGACCTCGGCGGGCGGCGTCATGCTGGCGGCGCGGCTGACCTTGCCCGGCGGGGTGGTGTATTGCCCCGGCGGCGGCACCCATCACGGCCGGCCCGCCCGCGCATCGGGGTTCTGCTATCTGAACGACCCGGTGTTGGGGATGCTCACCTGGCTGGATGCCGGGTTGCAGCGTGTGGTGTACCTCGACATCGACGCCCATCATGGAGACGGCGTGCAGGATGCATTCGCCGATGACGGGCGGGTGCTGACGCTGAGCGTGCATGAGGCCGGGCGCTGGCCCCATACCGGGTTGGCGGATGACCGGGCGGGCGGGGCGGCGCGCAATTTTCCGGTTCCCGCCGGGTTCAACGACAGCGAGATGCGGGTGGTGCTGACCGAGGCGATCCTGCCTCTGATCCATGCGTTCCAGCCGGAGGCGATCTTCCTGCAATGCGGGGCGGATGCGTTGGAGGAGGATCCCCTTGCCCGCCTGTCGCTTTCCAACAACGCGCATTGGGCGGTGGTCGATGCGGTCCGCCGCCTGTCGCCGCGCCTGGTCGTAACCGGGGGTGGCGGCTACAACCCCTATACCGTCGGGCGTTGCTGGGCCGGGGTGTGGGCCACGCTGAACGACATTGCGATCCCGGCGCGCACCACGCCCGAGGCCGAGAGCCTGCTGCGCAGCCTGACCTACAACCGGGCGGCTGGCCGCAACCCGCCGGAGCACTGGTTCACGACCTTGCGCGACAGCCCGCGTGAGGGCACGGTCCGGCCCGAAATCCGGCAGCTCGTGGCCGGCGCGCTGGAGGAGGGTGTTTCCACATGAACCGTCGCATGCTGCTGCTGGGCCTGGTGGCCCTGCTTCCAGCCATGGCCTGCGCTCAGGGGGAGCCGACGACGGCGCAGCCGGAGCTGCCGAAGGAGAAGATGGTCATCGTGACCGGAGATGGCCAGAAGCACGAGTTCAACGTCGAGATGGCAATCACCCCGCAGCAGCAGGAGACCGGGCTGATGTTCCGCCCCTCGGTTCCGGCGGATGGCGGCATGCTGTTCGACTGGGGCAATTCGCGTGAGATGGCCATGTGGATGCACAACACGATCTCGCCGCTGGACATGCTGTTCATCAACTCCGATGGCACGATCCGCCGGATCGCCGAGAACACGACCCCGTTGAGCCTGGCGACGATCGAGTCAAAGGGCCCCGTGCGTGGCACGGTAGAGCTGGCGGCAGGCACGGCGGCGCGGCTGCACATCAAGGTGGGCGACAAGGTGGAGCAGCGGATTTTCGGCACCGCATCGTAGGGATGCCGGCCGTGGAGCAGCCATGTCTGCCGGGTGCTTGATCCGGCGGATGGGTGCTTCTAGGGTCCCGCCCGTGTCGGGGCGTGGCGCAGCCTGGTAGCGCGCCTGTTTTGGGTACAGGAGGCCCCCAGTTCGAGTCTGGGCGCCCCGACCATTTTAGCGTCCCGCTGGATAGAGATCTCCCGGGAAACTGACAGCGCCAGTCAGACGGTGACGACGATCTTGCCGAACTGGCCGTTCTGCTCGAGGTAGCGATGCGCCTCGACCATCTGATCGAAGGTGAAAACCCGGTCGATGACGGGCTTGAGCGCGCCGGCTTCGAGACCCTTCGTGATATAGGCGATCGCGGCCTTGCGGCGCGTTTCGTCGCCGCTGGTGAGCCAAATGTTGTGGCCCTTGATCACCGGCATCTTGGCAATCATCGCGAGCACCGGAAGCACCGTGGGGGTCGTGGCGAGCGCGCCGTAAAGATAGATGATGCCCTGGAAGGTGAGCGCCGCAATCAGCTTGGCGAGGGTTTCGCCGCCCACCGGGTCAAAGGCAACGCGCGCGCCTTGGCCACCAGTGATCCGCATGACCTCCTGCACGAGATCGGTCTCGGCGGTGGCGATGACGTGCCCGGCGCCCGCGTCGAGGAGGCGCTGCTTCTTCTCCGAAGTCCGGGTCAGCGCGATCGCCGTGGCCCCGGCATAGGCGGCAATCTGGATCGCTGCCAGACCGACGCTGCTTGATGCCGCGGGGATCAGCACGAAATCGCCCTTGGTGACCTTGGCATCCTCGATGAGCGCGCCGTAGGCCGTCATGAACATCATCCAGATCGAGGCGGCCTCGGCAAAGGAGAGCGATGCCGGCTGCTTCACGACGGCATGAAGCGGTACGATGACGATCTCGCCATAGGTGCCGTACCGGTTCATCGAGAAGGACGGGATGACGTTGACCGCGTCCCCGGCAGCGAACCCGGTCACGCCCTCGCCCAGCGCGTCGATGGTGCCGGCGGCTTCATAGCCGAGGGTGGCGGGAAACTTCGCGACGGGTTCGATATAGTCGTCCAGGCGCCACATCGATTCGGCGCGGTTGAGACCGATCGCCTTGACCTTGAGACGGACTTCGTCGGCGCCAGGATGAGGAACCTCCGTCTCGACATAGTCGAGATTTTCGGGGCTGCCGGGCTTGGAGAAGGTGATGCTGCGGGACATGGTTTATTCCTTCGAAAAGGCTGTTTGGCTGCGATTGCGTCAGGCGGCGACGGCTTGCTGATATCTGCCACCGCCGCTGCCCCTCCTGTGAGCACGCTGCGCCTGGCCTGAGGACAGCTTTCCCCGCCGGGCGTGCCGGACGTGAGTGAACGCCCGTAAAGCCGCGTTAAGAGGCGTTGGGGCGAGTTCCTTTTCCATACGGAGCCGGGCCTGAGTGCGCGGCGGAGCCGGACCCCACGCGACTTTACGCCACTTCACATGGCTTCACTCACGCTGGGCACATCCAGCGGCGACAGTGCTGCGAGATTGGAAGGAAACACGAGCATGACCGCGTTCTCGGGAAAGACCGCCCTCGTTACCGGTGCCCTGGCTGGTATCGGGCGTGCCACCGCCCTCGCCCTCGCCAGGCAGGGCGCTGCCATCGTCGTCGCCGGGCGTAGCGAGGATGCAGGGGGTGCTCTGCTCCACGAACTCCAGCGCCTCGACGCCGCGGCGATGTTCGTTCGTGCGGATGTTCGCCGCGAGGACGATGTGCGCGCCATGGTGGATCAAACGGTCGCCCGATACGGCCGTCTCGACATCGCGGTGAACAGTGCCGGCACCGAGGGCAAGCCTGGCCCGGTGGTGGAACAGACAAGCGACGGCTACACCGCGATGTTCGACACCAACGTGCTCGGCACGCTGCTCTGCCTGAAGCACGAGTTGCGGGTCATGCAGGCACAGGGCGCGGGCAGCATCGTCAATCTATCGTCCACCATGGGTGAGCGCGGGGCGCCGAACATGTCGCTCTACGCCGCCAGCAAGCATGCGGTGGAGGGCTTGACGAAATGTGCGGCGCTTGAGGCGGCGGCGTTCGGCGTGCGCGTCAACGCCGTGGCACCCGGGCCGACCGAGACCGGCATGCTCGAACGCTTGACCGGCTCGCCCGAAAAGCGGGCAGCGTTCTACGCCGCCGTTCCACTCAAACGCGGCGGCAAGCCGGAGGAGATGGCGGAGGCGATCCTGTTTGTGGCCTCCGACGCGGCCGCTTACCTCACCGGCCAGGTCATCCGGGTCAATGGCGGCAAGACCGCGTCCTGACCCGGCGCTCAACCCCATCGCAAGGACATCGACCCATGCGCAAGCTATTCACACCCGTGCGCCTCGGCGCGCTCGAACTCAGCCACCGCGTCGTGCTCGCTCCGCTGACACGGATGCGGGCGGACATGCCGGGCAATGTGCCTGGTGCCGCGATGATGGACTATTACGGTCAGCGCGCCACCCCCGGGGGCCTGCTCATCGCCGAGGCGACGTTCGTCTCGCGCCAGGGGAATGGCGGTTATGGCTCCCCCGGCATCGAGGACGATGCACAGGTCGAGGGCTGGCGTCCCGTCGTCGCCGCCGTCCATGCCAAGGCCGCCCGCTTCCTGCTGCAGCTCTGGCATGTGGGGCGGGCTTCGCATAGCGAGCTGCAGCCCGATGGTGGCCAGCCGGTCGCTCCCACGGCGGGTGACAGTGGCGCGGGCGCGTTGCTGCAGGGCGGCTACGGCCACTCGTCACCGGCTCGCGCGATCCTGACGGAGGAAATCCCGGAGATCGTCGCGCAATACCGGCGGGCTGGCGAGCGTGCGATGCAGGCCGGCTTCGACGGGGTGGAGGTCCATGCCGCCAATGGCTACTTGATCGACCAGTTTCTGCAGGACGGTTCCAACAAAAGAACCGACTCCTACGGCGGCAGCATCGAGAACCGGGCGCGGCTGCTGCTGGAGGTGGTGGACGTCCTGACGGGCATTTGGGGCGTGGACCGCGTGGGGGTGCGCATCGGGCCCAGCAACAGCTTCAACGACATGCACGACAGCGACCCGCAGGCGCTGTTCACCTTCGTCGCGCGCGCGTTGGGGCAGCGCGGTATCGCCTATGTTCACGTCATCGAGCCGAGGGTGAAGGGCAATACCGAGATTGGCGACCAGACGGCGGTTGCGGCCGCGATGGTGAAGCAAGCCTTTGGCGGCACGGTGATCGCGGCGGGCGGGTTCGATGGCCCGGGTGCCGAAGCGATCGTCGAGGCTGGGGGTGCTGACTTGGTGGCCTTTGGCCGCCATTTCATCGCCAATCCCGACCTGCCCGAGCGGCTGCGCCAGCACCATCCGCTCAATGCCTATGATCGCAATACGTTCTACTATGGCGGCTTGGCCGGATACCTGGATTACCCGCGATACACGGCGCTGCAAGCGGTCGCATAGGAGGAGTGTGGCGCTAGTTTGCCACCGTCGCGTTCCAAAGGACCGGCACGGGCATTTCGGGCAGGAAGCGGACGGCGTTGCGGTAGGCAACTGGCGTATAGAGGCGTCCGACCGGAATGAACGGCAGCGAGCGCGCGGCCTCCTGCTGCAGTTGCAGCAGGATCGTCTGCCGGTCCGCCTCGTCCGGCGCCTGAGCCCAGTCGCGGCGAAGGTCCTCGACCCTGGGGTCACAGGGCCAGCCATACCAGCCGGGCGGTGGGCCGGACGCCGCTACCCTGCACGGGCTTTGCAGCGCGAAGTTCGTCAGCGGGTTGTCGAGCTCAAGCCCGAGCGAGATGGTGTGGAACAGATGCCATCCGCCCTGGCCCGGCGGCTGCATGCTGGCCCGCCGGCTGAACACGGTCGCGATATCGGCGGCATAGGGCTGCACCACGGCGCCGATCTTGCGCAATTGGCTGATGGTCACCGCGGTGATGTTGGAGAGGACGGGGCTGTCGACCGGATCGAGCACGACGATCGGCTCGCCGGCATAGCCCGACGCCGCCAGCAATTGCCGTGCGAGCGGCAAGTCCGGCGTGCCGAGCGCCTCGCCATCGCCGGGCGCGGGTGGCAGCGCGCAGGACAGGAAGGACTGGCACTCTCCCCAGTTTTCAGGCGCCCCCGCCGCCGCCTGCATGTAATCGGCCTGGCCGGCAAGGTGGGCCAGCGCCTGCCGGGCGCGTACGTCGTTGAAGGGCGGAAAGAGCTGATTGGGCCGGATGTAAGCGGTCCAGCCGAGGCGGTCGAAGAGCCGCACCGTCAGCGCCGGGCTGGCCCGAAGCTGCGCCAGTTGGTCTAGCACGGGCGACGAGATCACGTCCACCTCGCCGGCCAGGATCGCGCTCACCTGGGTGGCCGGGTCGGGGATGACGTGCCACTCGACCCGGCTGACCCCGGCAGATTTGCGCCCGGCATACCCATCCGCCGCGTCCGAGCGGGGCACGTAATCCGTATTGGCGCCATAGGCCACGAGGGCGCCGGGCACGAAGCCGTCGGGAAGGAACCGGAATGGCCCAGACCCGATGGCGCTCGTCACGGGAACGGCCGGGTCCGTGGCGGCGTCGCGTTTGCGCATGATGAAGCAGGGGCTCGACGAAATCTTGGCCAAGGCCTGGATCAGCAGAGGGAACGGCTCGGTGAGGTGCAGCCTGAATGTGGCCTCGTCGATGGCGTCCAGGCCAGCCGTGCGGGCAAGGATCAGCTTGCCCATCACGTCGCGTGCGCCCCAGCGGCGGATGGAGGCGGTGCAGTCCTCCGCCGCCACCGCGGCACCATCATGGAAGCGCAGGCCGGGCCGCAGACGGAAATCATAGGTCAGGCCGTCCGGGCTGATCTGGTACGTGTCGACCATCTGCGGGCGTGGCGCGAAGGTATGGTCCATCGCGAACAGGGTGTCGTAGATCATGTAGCCATGCTGCAGGGTCGCGAGCCCCGTATCGACGATCGGGTCCATGCCCCTGAGATCGAACGGGGGGACGAAGCGCAGCACCGAGGCGCCCGAACTATCCGCACGGGCGGATTTGCCCAGTGGGGTCAGCAGCCCGGCAGCCAGCGAGCCCATGACTGCGGTCCGGCGCCCGAGGGCCATGCGGGTATCTCCTGAGGTCGTCTGTGCGGGCAGGAGCAGTAAGCCGCCTTCACGTGGCCGGTCTATCTGGTTCGCATGGCAGCGGCGGCCATCACGTCGGCCGTCCCGGCGCCGCCGCAGATGCTGTCAGAGATTTGAGCCAGGAGGGGAACCCCGGCGAGGTTGCGGCCTTCGACGTCTCCGAACAATTGCGCCGCCGACATCGCGATGCGCAGTTCCCAGGAGCGGGCGCCTTGCTGACGGGCCAAGCCGAACGCGCGGACCAAGACTGTCCGCGCCTCCTCCACTCCCTCCGGCCGGCCCAGCACCGACAGCATCGCCCGCACCCGCAGCAGTTCCGGGAGATTCCACAGCTCACCGAACCGCTCGCAGGTGGCGACCGCTTCGTCCACCAGGCCGATACGTGCCTCTACCCCGTCTTGGGCGCCGCCCACCTCAGCGATCACACCCGTCAGCCAGGCAAGTGGGGCCGTGTAGCCCGTCGCGCGCAGTGCCGAGAACGCCCCACGGATGTCGCGGACCGGTATGGCGGCGCCGCGCGCGGCCTGGATGGCCAGCCACATGCCGCGAAGGCTGGCCTGCCAGATGGCAAAGCCGTGTTGTTCGGCGGTGCTTTGCAGCAGGTCCAACTCCCGCTTGGCGCCATCCAAATCCCCAACCATGATCAGGATCGGCAGGGCGGCCTCGATGAGTGCATAGCCCTTGGAAAGCGCGTGGTTGACCCGGCGCACCTCCCCCAGGACCTGCTCCAGCATCGAAAGGGCCGCGTCCACTTGGCCCATGACCCACAACACCCGCACGAGCGTGACGCGGGCCATGGCACCTTGGTCGAGTTGGAACCCTGGCGTGTAGTATTCGTGCACCCGCGGGACGTAGCCGGCGAGCATCCGCTCAAGATGCATTCGGGCGGCCTGCTGGTCTCCCATCAGGTGCAAGGACACCCCGATGATCCGCTCGCCCGGCCAATGGGTGAACGCCTCCGCGTCTTCGATCCTGACTTGGGAGAAAAGTTGGGCGTAGCCGAGTGCCTCGCGGGGCCGGCCCGTGTAGGTGCATGCGGTCCATAGCGCCCAGAGCGCGCGCGCTTCGCCGGACTTGACCGAGAGTTGCCTCGCGATTTCCAGCACGCGCTCCCAGGTCAGGATCGTTTGCGGCACCGGGCCGGGCGTGTACATCTGGGCGGCGCCAAGCGTGATGCTCAACCGCATCTCGAGGGTGGGCGTGGGTTCGGCGAGCAGTGGCAGGGCGGCTAGCGCCACGGCCGCCCGGCGCCGGCACTCCTCGATGAGGGACATTTCGTACATCACCGGCAGCGCCTCGGCCGCCAGTTGGATACCCAAGAGCGGTTCGCCCTCCGGAGAGAACGCCCAGTCCAGTGCGCTGCGGACGTCACCTACGTTGGGTGAATATTCGGCGAGCCAGGCGCTGATGGTGGCTGCCGTCAAGGTCTGCCGGGCCGTGGCGAAGGCGGCGAGGTAATGCTGGGCATGGCGCCGGGCCATTGCAGTTGCTTCGCCACTCTCGCGCAATTTCTCTGCCGCGTAGGCCCGGGTCGAATCCAGGAGCCGGTAGCGTGCGGCACCTCCGGTGAGATCCACGGCGACGAGCGATTTGTCGACGAGGATCGACAGAGCCTCCACGATTTCGTGCGGGGCCAGGGCACCATCCGCCACGACGGCCTGGACCGAGGGCAAATCCATGCCGCCGGTGAAGATGGCCAGCCTGCGCAGCAACAGCCGCTCGCGGCCGGCAATCGTCTCGAAGCTCCAATCCAGCACCGCCCGCAGCGTTTTGTGCCGGGGGACTGCCGTGCGCCGGCTCGGCCCCAACAGGCTCAACCGGTCGTCCAGCATCGTCACCAATGTTTGCAGGTCGAATGCGTTCACGTGTCCGGCCACGAGCTCGAGGGCCAGGGCGATGCCATCCAGCCGCCTGCACAAGGCGGCCACCAGAGGTGCGTTTGCATCGGTCAGCGCGAAATCGTCCAGGCTCGCCGTCGCCCGTTCCAGGAACAGCTGTACTGCTGGAAAGGCGGCAGCTTGCTCGGCGGTGATGCCTGTCGACACCTGCGGCGTGACCAGTGGTGGCAGGCGGATCACTCGTTCGCCGAGCGCGCGCAAGGGTTCGCGGCTGGTGGCCAGCATATGGACGCCCGGCGCTCCGGCCAGGATTTCCTCGACGAGGATGGCCGCGCCCTCGATGACCCGCTCGCAGCAATCAAGCACCAGTAGCAGCCGCTTGTCCCGCAAGGTGGCGATCACGCCCGATGTCGGGTCCTCCGCGAGGTTGGACAGGCCGAGACTGAAGGCGACGGCGGCCGGGACGAGGCCATCATGGGCGAGCGTGGAGAGGTCGACGAAGTGCACTGCGTCCGGGTAATCCGCGGCCAGCCGCTCCGCCAGGACAAGGGCCACCGTCGTCTTGCCGATGCCGCCCGCGCCAACGACCGTCACGAGCCGATGGTGCGGCAATTGCCGGGCGATAGAGTCGACGGCGTCCTGCCGCCCGACGACGCGCGCGAAGTGGCGCGGCGCGTGGGACTGGCTCGGGGACGCTGCGGGTAATGCTGCGGGAATGCGGGTGACGGGAAGGCTGAAGCGGTAGCCCCGGCCAACGACGTTGACGATGTATGGCTCACCCTCGGGTCCAACGCCAAGCGCCTTGCGCAGGGCAGCCACATGGACCCGCAACGCCGTTTCGTCGACATGCAGGTTCGGCCAGACGCGGGCGAGGAGCTGTTCCTTGGTGACGAGCTCACCGGGGCTTTGGCTGAGCACGACCAGCAACTCGAAGGCGCGGCTCCCGAGCCGAATACGCTCGGTTCCCTGGTAAAGTGCCTGTTGCGACGGGACGAGCCGGAAGGGACCAAACCGGAGTTCACCCTCCGCCGTGCCTTGGTTGGGATGATCCGGCGTCATTGTGCCCAACATACATCATGCTGCGCCGGGAACACAGTTACGCCAGCGAGCAGTGTAAAGCTTCGTGCAGCGTGGGTACAAAGCACTACACCTCTTAACTCGCCCAGTCCGCCGGCGCGACGCATCGTCCCATCCGCCGAAATCTTTCGGCCCCGCAAGGCCTCGTGCTGCGGAGTTGGAGAGGGGACCCGTCATGCATCTTGCCGCATCGTCCGCAGCGGGTTTCAACACGTCGTTGTTGGAACGCCCGCCGGTCCTCCTGGCTCAGACTGGCCGGGGGATGGCATTTGGCGGGTCCACTGGCATGGGTCCGCTCGTCTCCTCCGAAGTTAGGGCGGAGTGGAAGCACCAAGGGACACAACCGGGCTATTCCGGCGAACGCGCGCCGTTCGACCTCGGCAGCAACCCGGTGATCACGTTGACCGCCGCCACCGGCACGGTCCGGCTGCACATCGCGCAGGCGACGTTGGATGACTTGGCCGATGCAAGTGCGCCGGGCCGCCGGGGCAGCCGGTTGGCGCCGTCTTCCGCCGGGCTCGACCAT
The DNA here is from genome assembly GCA_965199005.1 of Acetobacteraceae bacterium. Taxonomy (GTDB): domain Bacteria; phylum Pseudomonadota; class Alphaproteobacteria; order Acetobacterales; family Acetobacteraceae; genus LMUY01. Next base: position 1,449,979 of record CBDAQK010000001.1, read on the forward strand.
ACGATGCATCGCCTGGCCGAGCCTTTGTTCCGAGCGGTGGCACAGCCGGGGATGTTCGCCGACTATGCGGCTCTCGTCTTCCACGTCCATGTCTTGCGGACCTATGGCAGCGGCATGGGTCAACGGCAGCAGGCGGCAACCGGCCTGGCGCCCTGGCAGGCCCGGCGGGCGCAGGATTTCCTGGTTGCCAACCTGGAGGGCGACCCCAGCATCGCAAGCGTTGCGGCCGAATGCCGCCTGTCCACCAGCCATTTCGCCCGGGCATTCAAGCAGACCACGGGATTGCCGCCGCATCGATGGCTGACCCGCCAGCGGCTGCTCCGGGCGAAGAGTTTGATGGAGGAGGGCCGCACGGCGTTGGCCGAAATCGCCGTGGCGTGCGGGTTCGTCGATCAAAGCCACTTCACGCGGGTGTTTGCGGCGAGCGAACGCCAAAGCCCGGCGAAGTGGCAGCGCGGCCGGCACGGGTCAGCCGCCATCCACCCCGGCGCCGGCCTGGCCTGCTGAGCTGGCCGGGACGGACGCAGTGACAGACGCAACGAGATCGTCGCCGCGTCCGATCATCAACTCAAAGCCCACCGCGTCCGCCCACCGCCCCTCCACCACCGTGACGGCCGCCTCTGGCGTGTAGGCGCCGGAGGCAATCAGCAACCCACCGAACGCGCTGCGGAGGTGCTGCCCAAGCGGCGAGGTGGCGAAATTACCGCGGTCGCTGGTAAAAACCCCCGTGACGTGGATGTAGGCCAGCTCCATGCCGGCGAGCGCGCAAAGCAGGTGGCCCCACGCTGTGGCGGTACTGGCGTCCTGCCGGGTTGCCAACCAGGCGAAGGGTGAAAGCCGGATCCCGACCCGGTCCGGTGCCCAGCTCTCCAGCGCCGCCTGTACTGCCGCCTCCAGCTCATCGAGTTGAGCCGGGCCCATCTCCGCCGCGTCGAGCTCCAGCCCGTCGAAGCCGGCATCGCGGGCCCAACTCGCGTTTGCGGCGCCGGGACAGGCCACCCGCGCCACGCAGAGCACGCGCCGTGTGTGCAAGCGAGCGATCATCCGGCGGCTTGTCTTGGCATCGCTCAACCACGCCTCGCAGGTGCTGCCGGGTGGCATGGGGGAGGACGGCAGTTCCTGGATGAGAAGTCCACCCGATGCTGCCTGCAGCCCGGGTGCAACCACTCCCTGCCGGCGCATGGTGGAACCCCGCAGCACGATGATGCGGTGGGAGAGCGCTAGCGCGCCGAGGTTCAATGGAGTCAGAAGCTTTGCCATCACGGCGTCCTCATGCGGCTGAAAGACGCGCCAAGTTCGGCGCGACTGCCCGGCTTAGAGAGGCGGACGGTGCCCGGGATTGTTGAAATCTGCTCCGGCACCCCTCTCGGCTTGGCGGCCGGGTGCTGTCGAGAGGGAGCGCCCGCCAGCGCCGGCAATCGTTTCGTTCAAAGTTCCGCAGAAATATGCAAGAGAATGGCCGCTTTTTGTGTGAGGTGTCGTCGTGGCTTCGTGGATGCCATCAGTAAACAAGGAGGTCGGACATGCTCAACGCAGGAACTATGTTGTCGTTCCTCGCGCTAGGTCTGGCCGTCTACCTTGCGGGATGCTCGGCAACTGTTCCGCCGGGGCCGCGGGACGTGGGCAACATGGCCTATCCCGCCCCGCTGCCGGCTGGGACCATCGCCATCACCCGTCCATGATAGATGACTGCAGAACTCCCGACGCCGCACCGCGCCGTGGGGTGCGGCCGGCGGGTGGATTTCGGAGGACAGCCGAATGATGACAGCCAACCCTGTGCTGCAGAGCGTCGCGATGGTTAGCACGCCCATTGAGCAAATCATGCGGGATGAGTCGGAGCATCGCTTCGGCAATTTGTTGCAGTTGTTCGCATCCAGCCTGGATCGCCAGGCCCGAGCGGCGGGTGCTACGCCAACCCGCACGGCGCTTGCCGCCGCGTCCGCGCAGGTGGTCGCCCTGGGCACATTGCAGCGCACCCTGAGCAGTCCTTGGCAAGGGAGGAACGCCGACTGGACGGAGGATCTTCGCAGGATTTGCAATTTGCTCGAGCAGACGACCCTCGCGCCACAGGGCCACGCACTGATGTTCTCGTCGCAAGGGTTTTCAGACGGGGAGCCACCTTGCCATGACATTACCAAGACGCTGGTGCTCATCATGACGGAGTTCGTTATCAATGCGGCAAAGCACGCGTTTCCGGCGGACGGGATCGGGACGGTGACGGTGACGGTGAGCCGAACCGAGATGGACATCACCTGCGTCGTGGCTGATAACGGGGTCGGGCTGGTCCTGGACGATGCCGCCGCCAGCTCCCGCGGCATGGGGCTTGCCAGCCAGATCGCCGAGCGCGTGGGCGGCCAGTGCCAATGGCGGTTCAGCCTTCTGGGCAGCCGCGCCGCCGTCAGCCTCCCATGCCGGCAAAGGGGCGCGGTCGGCTGAATTAATCCCGAAGCCGGTTTTTACGGATCGGTCATGCGCTTTGCCCACGATCTGACCGGGAGCCGCTACGGGTGCGCATGAGCGGCGGGACTCGTTCGCTGAACATCGCGAGGCCGGGCGCGATGGCGTCGATGGTCGCGGCCATCCTCGCGGCGACGGCAGGCTCCAGCGCCAGCACGCCGAAAGGCGCAGAGGGTTGGATGCGTCCTGCCGTTGGGCAGAATACACCTAGCTTCGTCGTTGGAGCACGCGCCACAGAATCGTGCGACAAATAGTTAGAGAACCGACAAGGTTTCTGGTGACAATCTCGTGATAGGGCTTAATATCTCGGTCATTGGGAAAGGAGCAACAAATGAGTGGGCATTCTCTCAGAACGCAAAACTCGTGGGACGAAACGGACGAAGAAATCGAATTGCGGCTACAGCGGGCGAAATCGAAGTCTAACGACTGGGCTCCGACAATAGCGGGCATAGCCATCGGCTTAGTCGCACTAGTAACCCTGTTCTTATACGGTTAGTTTCGTTTTGTTGTACTTGGCTCCAAAAGAGCAGTATTTCGTTTTCCTGGATTCAAGCGGTATTAAGATTCAGGGGCGGTGACGAGCGCGAAAAAGCCGGCCGTCGCACTCGGCTAGGCCAGCGTTTAACACGTTTCCTCCACGGAACGTGTATGAGTGGTCAGCGCTCAAAGTGGCGCTATCCATCGAGTCAAGGGGTACTCCCGTGATCGACATCTCGACGTCGCCGTCGTCTCCTTCAGCAGGTCAAGAAAGACGCAGCCCTGTTTCGGTCGTGGCGGAGGCAAAAGAGCTGGTCCAGGCGGTTGCAACGACACTCCCGCAGCGGGCGGTCGACGAATTCACCATGGGGCTTGTCGCGGCCATGGTTGAAGTCCTGAATTCGCCGGACCGCCTGGAGGATGAGTTTCCACGCAGTCGCAAGCTCCGCGCGTATTCCGAACTTAACGGCCACTCCGTAAAGGCCGTGTCGCGCATTGCCTGACCCGATCAGAGAATAACGACGGCCACCAAACCCATAACGAAGCACCCAAGGGATACGATCACCCTAATCAGGCGTCGTTCATCCTTGGCAAACCTCGCCTGATCCTCGGCTGAGATGTCCGAGGCTGCCTGGAATGGTTGCACTATAACTCTCCCGTTAAACTTGTCTCAATTTATGTATAAGGTCTGATTAACGATTTCAAGCCTACCGTCGCTCAACTATCAGTCATCCCTTTCAATGTCTGGCTCCCCTGACCCCCGCCGCCAACTCCTTCACCTGGTCCAACACTCGGCGAACGCTATCCGCGCTCGGCCGCCCTTCAGCGTCCAAACTTGCGGCCAAATTGTCGATCAGGGCGGATGCCACCACAACGGCATCTGCCACCCGCACCGCCTCCGCTGCCTGAGTGCGGGTGCGGATGCCGAACCCGACCGCGATTGGCAAATCCGTCGAGCGGCGAACCCGGGGAATCGCCTCGGCCAGATGCTCGGACGTCGCGGTCCGCGTGCCAGTGATGCCGGTGATGCTCACGTAGTAGACGAAGCCGGAACTGCCATCCAAAACCTGCGGCAGACGCGCGTCGTCCGTGGTCGGCGCCACCAGGCGGATGATGTCCAGCCCGTTCGTTGCCGCGGCACCCGAGAGCCAATCGGCCTCCTCGCTCGGCAAATCCACCACGATCAAGCCGTCCACCCCGGCCTTGGCCGCATCCGCACAGAACCGGCCGGCGCCATAGGACAGGATTGGGTTCAGATAGCCCATTAGGATCACCGGCGTTTCCGCATCGGCCATCCGGAAGCCCGCGACCATCCCCAGCGTCTTTGCCAAGGTGGCACCTGCCTTTAGGCCACGAAGGCCGGCGGTCTGGATGGTGGGGCCATCCGCCATCGGGTCGGTGAAGGGCATGCCGATCTCGATCAAATCGGCCCCTGCGCCGGGCATGCCGTGCAGGATGGCGGTGCTGGTCGCCTCGTCCGGATCGTAGGCCTCCAGGAACGGGATCAGCGCGCCGCGCCCCTCTGCCTTCAGCGCCGCGAACCGTGCGGCGATGCGACTCATAGCGTCACGCCCAAATGGTCGGCCACGGCGAAGATGTCCTTGTCGCCCCGCCCACACAAATTCATCAGGACGATCGAATCCCTTGGCAGGCCCGGTGCCACCTTCGCCACCTGGGCCAGCGCGTGCGCCGGCTCCAGCGCGGGAATGATGCCCTCCGTGCGGCAGCAGAGTTGGAAGGCGTCCAGCGCCTCCTGGTCGGTGGCGGCGACGTATTCCACCCGCCCGATTTCGTGCAGCCACGCATGCTCCGGCCCAATGCCGGGATAGTCGAGCCCGGCGCTGATGCTATGCGCCTCTGTGATTTGTCCATCATCGTCCTGCAACAGATAGGTGCGGTTGCCGTGCAGCACGCCGGGCCGGCCGCGGGACAGGCTGGCCGCGTGCTCGTTGGTGTCCAGTCCGCGGCCAGCGGCCTCAACCCCCATCAGCCGCACGCTGGGGTCGTCCAGGAAGGGGTGGAACAGGCCCATTGCGTTGGACCCGCCGCCGATCGCCGCCACCAGGATATCGGGCAGCCGCCCCTCCGCCGCCAGCATTTGGACCCGTGCCTCGGTGCCGATGACGGATTGGAAATCCCGCACCATCGCCGGGTAGGGATGCGGCCCGGCCACCGTGCCGATCAGGTAATAGGTGTCGGCCACGTTGGCGACCCAGTCGCGCATGGCGTCGTTCATCGCGTCCTTCAGGGTGCCGGCGCCGGAACTGACGGGCACCACCTCGGCCCCCAGCAGCTTCATCCGGAAGACGTTCGGCTTCTGCCGCTCGACGTCGGTCATGCCCATGTAGATGGTGCAGGGCAGACCAAACAGGGCGCACACCGTGGCGGTCGCCACCCCGTGCTGCCCGGCGCCGGTTTCCGCGATGATCCGGGTTTTGCCCATGCGGTTGGCCAGCAGGATTTGGCCCATGCAGTTGTTGATCTTGTGCGACCCGGTGTGGTTGAGCTCGTCGCGCTTGAAATAGATTTTCGCGCCGCCCAGCGCCTTGGTCAGGCGTTCGGCGAACCAAAGCGGGCTGGGCCGCCCGACATAGTCGCGCAGATAGCGGTCCAGCTCCAATTGGAAGCCCGGATCGCGCTTGGCGGCGTTGTAGGCGGCTTCGACCGCCAAAACCAACGGCATCAGCGTTTCCGCAACGAAGCGGCCGCCGAAGCTACCGAAGCGGCCCCGCCCGTCCGGGCCGGAACGCAAGCTGTTGAGGCGGTCTGCTGTGGTGAGGGTCAAGGCGGGCACTCCGTTCACCGCCGGACATAGCGCAGCTCCGAATGATGACCAAACCGAGGTTGCAGCAGCTACGGTTGCTTCCGTAGCGTCCGTCGAGTCTTCGGAGCGCCCAACGATGCTGTATGCCAATACCGGCACCTCGCCACGCCAAACGCTGGAAGCCAGCATCCATCTGACGGCGGATGCCGTGTGGATGGATCTTGTGAGCCCCACCGACACGGAACGCGCCGCGGCCGAGCGGCTGACCGGCCTGCGGATCCCCTCCAGGGAGGATGTTGCAGCGATCGAGAGTTCCAGCCGGGTCTACACCGAATCAGGTGTGCTCTATCTCAGCATGCCCTATAGTTATCTGGGGACAGATGAGCGGTCCCATATCACGCCGGTCGGGTTCGTCCTGTCCACCAAGCATATGCTGACCTTGCGCTACGAGGTGCTTCCCGCGTTCGACCATTACGCCGAGCATTTTGCCCATGCCGGGCGACAGGCGAGCTTCGAGGCCTTTGTTGGCCTTGCCGAAACCATCGTCGGCCGTGTGGCGGATGTTTTGGAGCGGGTCGGCGCTCAGCTCGACCTGTTGTCGAAGCAAACCTTCCAGGATGAGGACGGGACGCAGAACCGAAACATCCGCATAGCCGATAAAAGGCTGCGCCACATCCTGACCGAGGTCGGGCGGTGCGGGGACTCGCTGGGCAATTTGCGCGACAGCGTCTTGGGGATGGGCAGGATTGCGGCCTACGCTGTCCAGGCCTGCGACGAGATGGCCCGGCCGGAGCTGAAGACCCGTCTTGCCACGCTGCGGCAGGACATTGCGTCACTGAACGACTACGACCAGCAGTTGAACGTCAAAGTCAGCTTCCTGCTGGATGCGGTGCTCGGGTTCATCAATATAGAACAAAATAACGGCGTGAAGGTGCTGACGGTCGTTTCTGTCGTTGGTATCCCTCCGACCTTCGTCGTTGGCCTATATGGCATGAACTTCAAGAACATGCCCGAGTATGACTGGGTGTATGGCTACCAATACGGCTGGGCGATGATCCTGTTGAGCGTCGTGATCCCGCTCATCTGGTTCCGGGTGAAGGGCTGGATTTAGCGCCGACGCGAGCTTGGCGCACCGCCAGGATTGGTGGAGCATGCTGTCTCATTCGGAGGATCTACCCATGGCGCGGCGTGGCATGCAGTTCGGCATCTTCCTGGCACCCTTCCACCGCCGGGGGGACAACCCGACCCTCGCCATGGCACGCGATATCGAGATGATCGAGTGGCTCGACCGCCTTGGGTATGACGAGGCGTGGATTGGGGAGCATCATTCTGCGGGCTGGGAAATCATCGCCTCGCCGGAATTGGTGATTGCTGCCGCGGCCGAGCGGACGAAGCACATCCGCCTCGGCTCCGGGGTGACCAGCCTGCCGTACCACCACCCGTTCCTGGTGGCGCAGCGCTTCGTGCAGTTGGACCACATGACGCGGGGCCGGGCGATGCTGGGATGCGGCCCGGGGGCGCTGGTGTCGGATGCTTACATGTTGGGCATCGACCCGGCGACCCAACGCCAGCGCATGGACGAGTCGCTGGAGGCGATCATGGCGCTGCTGCGCTGCGAGGAGCCGGTGACCCGCAAGACCGATTGGTTCGAGATGCGGGAGGCGAGGCTGCATTTGCGCCCGTATAGCGACCCGCATTTCCCGATCTCGGTTGCCACCACCGTCACCCCGGCCGGGCCATTGACGGCGGGGCGTCATGGGGTGGGGATCATCTCCCTAGGGGCCGGCATGCATGGCGGGCTGGCGGCGATGGCGGCGCAATGGCGGATGGCGGAGGAGGAGGCGGCCAAGCACGGCAAAACCATGAATCGCGCGAATTGGCGGGTTATCGCCAACGTCCACGTTGCAGACACGGACGAGCAGGCCTTGGCCGATGTGCGCCGGGGTGAGCGGCTGGAGACGGTGACCTATTTCGAAGATGCGCTGGGCCGTCCTCCAGGGCGGTCGGACGACCCGCTGACCGATGGCGTGAAGGCCGGGACGACGCTGGTCGGGTCCCCGGAGACGGTCGCGCGCGGCATCCAAAACATGCTCGACCACAGTGGCGGCGGCTTTGGTGGGTTTTTGTTCCGCGCCCATGACTGGGCCGACCGGGAGCAGACCTGGCGTAGCTACGAGCTTTTCGCCCGCTGGGTCATGCCGCACTTTCAGCAATCGCTGGACACGGTTGCGGCGTCCCAGGATTGGGTGGTGGCAAACCGCAAGACGATCTTCGGGCCCAACGTCGAAGCCCTGCGCAAGGCGTTTACGGATGCCGGGCGGGTGCCCCCAGTAGGCTTCGAAAGCCGGGCGACCGGCGGCAGGGACGTCTAGCGCGACGTTTTCCTAACCAAACCACAACGACAATCGCTCCGAGAGGAGAGTGTGATGGCAGGACATCGGAAACTCCTGCCGTGAATCATCGTCACCGTGACCGTGAAGTTCGTCGTACGTCCTAGGTAGGATGGGGCCGGTCCTTTCGAAGGCCGGCTCTATCCTCGGGGTCGCTACCGCCGAAAGCGGGGCATCCCGATGGCCGACACCTCGTCGGTCATTCCGGCCAGAACCTCGGCCACGTGGCGCACCTGCACCGTGCTGCCCTCACGCGAGAGGCGGCCGGCCATGTTCAGCAGGCATCCCATGTCGCCTGCCAGCAGCAAATCCGCCCCGGTTGCGGCGATGTCGCGCGTTTTGTCGGAGACCATGCGGGTCGAAATGTCCGGGTATTTGACGCAGAACGTGCCGCCAAAGCCGCAGCAGACCTCCGGGTCCGCCATTTCCTTGAGTTCCAACCCGGTGACACTGGCGAGGAGGCGGCGGGGCTGCTGCTTGACCCCCATCTCCCGCAGGCCCGAGCAGGAATCGTGGTAGGTGGCGACGGCGTCGCAATGGGCGGAGACGCGGTCTTTGCCCATCACGTCCACCAGGAACGCCATCAGCTCATGCGTGCGCCCAGCCAGGGCTTCCGCCTTGGCGAGCAGGTTGGGGTCTTCGGCGAACAGGCCGGGGAAGTGGTGCGCAATCATCCCGCCGCAGGAGCCGGACGGCACCACCACGTAGTCATACCCGCTGAACGCCTCCAAAATCCCGATGGCGAGGTCGCGCGCGGTGGCGCGGTCGCCGGTGTTATAGGCGGGCTGGCCACAACAGGTTTGCGCCCGAGGGATTTCCACCTGGCACCCGGCAGCCTCAAGGAGGCGGATGGTGGCAAAACCGACGCTGGGGCGGTGCAAATCCACCAGGCAGGTGACGAAGAGGGCGACGCGCGGCCGGGTTTGGAGCATGCCGGCAGGTTACGCCACCGCCGCCGCCGCGGCCAGCCGGGCCTCCGCCGCTTCTACGTAGGCGGGATCGATTTCGATCCCGATTCCCTGTGCCCCCTCGGCGTGGGCGGCCAGCAGGGTGGTGCCAGCGCCGGCGAAAGGGTCCAGCACGACGGCGCCGGGCTTGCCGTGCAGGCGAATGCACCAGCGTGGCAGGTCGAGCGGATAGGTGCCGGGATGGTTGAATTTCTCTGCCTTGGCCTGAACGGTCTTGTAGGGAATGAACCACGTGTCGCCGCGACAGCGCCTATCCTGCGCGTGGCCGCGCCGGGCGATGTTGGATTTATCACTGAACGGCACGCCGATCGCCAACCGGTCCAGCTTCACCTCGCCACTGAGCGTTAGATGAAAGACGTGTTCGTGGTTGCGGTTGAGGAAGCGGGTTCCACCCGTCGGCTTGTTATGCCCGACTGCGCCGGTGGGGCTCGTCGCAATCGATTTAACCCAAATAACGTGATTCTGAAGAACGAAGTGCCGCCTGAGGCGGACAATCAGTTCAAAGGGGAGCCAGGGTTGCTTCGACGACCCCGCGATGTTGAGGAAGAACGACGCGTCTTCCCGCATCACCCGCCGCAGGGCGAGCGACACTTTCTCCATCCAGTCGAGATACTCGGTCTCCGCCTTGGTGTCCTGATAGCGGCCGTACGGGATACCCAGGTTATAAGGCGGCGACGTGACCACCACGTCGACGGATGCCTCCGGCATGTGCCCAAGCACCGTCAGGCAGTCCCCGCAATACAGCAAGATGGCCGGCCAGCTTGGCTTAGGCGGAGCGGGCCTGGGCCAGGCGCCAAGCCGGTCCGTCATGGGCCAAATCGCGGACGAAGCTCCATTCGTCACGCAACTCCATCACCGCATCGGCGCCCGCGACGTATTTTCCGTCCCGGTCGAAGGTTTGGCTGATCTGGTCGGACACGAACCGGACGGTGATCTCGGCCATGCTGCCCTCCAGCGACGCCGCTTCGATCGTGGCCTGGTGGATGGCACGGATCTCAGTGGTCTGCGTCTCTCCGGCGGCCTGGCGCGCTTGGATCGCGGCATCGAACGTCGCGAATGTCTCCTCCGTGAGCAACGGGCGCAGCGCATCCGAGTGACCGGCGGCGAACTCGGTCACAATGAGGCGAAAGGCAGCCTCCGCCCCATCGAGGAACCGTCGCGGATCGAATTGGTCGTCTACCCGGCGCATCCGAGCCAGGGTCTGACCCAGGGGGGAGCCATCCTCCGGCACAGGGCGGCCGGTGGGGGCGGCGGGTTCGACCTTGCCTTCGATGATCGGCCCGGCGGGGCGGGTGACCGGGCGGGCAGGACCGGTCTGCTGGTTCGGCTCGAACCCGTCCCGCCGGCCGAGGATTCCCCGCAGACGCAGGATCAAAAATGCCGCGATCATGCCAAGCAGCACCAGATCGATCGGAAAACCGCCTGCACCCATGCCAAACTACCCCCAAGGCGATAGATAGGGTCCCCTGGCGCAGTCCACAACATTGATCGGCGGCGGACCCGATTGCCGGGCGCTCCGTAGCGGGCTAGGGGGTAGCCCCATGATCCTGCTGCGCCATGGCCAGAGCGAGTTCAACCTGCATTACACCGCGACGCGGCGCGATCCCGGCATCGAGGATCCACGCCTGACGCCGCTCGGCCACGAGCAGGCGGAGCGTGCGGCCGAGGCATTGGCATCCGAGGGCATTCGCCGGATCATCGCCTCCCCCTACACGAGGGCGCTGCAAACGGCGGCCCCGCTGGCGAACCGCCTTGGCTTGCCCGTCCTGGTCAACATCACGGTGCGTGAGCGCTACGCCTTCAAATGCGACATTGGCAGCAGGATCGCGGATTTGGCGCAGGCCTGGCCGGGGCACGACTTCTCCGGCCTCGAGGACATGTGGTGGCCCGTGGAGGCAGAGCCGGAGGCGCACGTCATCACGCGCGCAGCCCGGTTCCGTGCCGAGATGGCCGCCCATCCGGATTGGCAGGACACGCTGGTGGTGAGCCATTGGGGCTTTATCCTGGCGCTGACTGGCACCAGCCTCCCCAACGGCCAATGGCTGCGTTGCGACCCCACAGCGCCTGCCCCGGCGGAGATCGTCTGGCGGGCGTAGGCTACCCGTGCTACCGGCGCAGCACTTCTTCAGGAGACAGATCGCATGTCTGAGACTACCCCTGCACCGCAAACCGCCGCTCCGCAGGCCGGGCCGCCGCTCGTCGTCAATATCCAGTTTGTGAAGGATCTGTCCTTCGAGGTTCCCGGCGCGCCGGAAATCTTCTCGACCCTCCGGTCGCAACCCAATGTGCAGATCAACCTGGACGTGCAGGCGCGGCGCATTCAGGACGGTCAGAACGTGTTCGAGGTCGTACTCGTCGTCAAAGCCGACGCGACCGAGGGTCCCAAGGTCGAAGGTCAGGCCGAGGGCGAGCCAGGCCGGCCGGTTTTCATCTGCGAGCTGTCTTATGCGGGGATCTTCACCCTCAACGGCATTCCTGATAATTCGGTCGAGCCGGTTTTGCTGATCGAGTGCCCGCGGCTGCTCTTCCCGTTTGCGCGGAACATCCTGTCCGATGTCACCCGTGACGGCGGCTTTCCGCCCGTGCTGCTGCAGCCGATCGACTTCGTGGCGCTGTGGCAGGCCCGCAAGCAAAACGGGGCTGCTCCCGGCGTCGCGTAGACGCGGATTTCGGATAGGGCAGGGCCTGCATGCTCAGCCCGTCCAGATCGCCCCTTTGAGCCGGCCCACCAGCAGCGCGTGGGCCGCCAATTCGGCTGCGCTGGGAATCATCAGCCGGGGCGTCCGGCCTATATTGGCCTGATAGACGACGGTGGGCATCGTCTGGCCGCCTTCGATGGCCAGGGACAGGCCGCGCTGTCGGCCGCCCGTCAATTCGATATATACCTCGGCCAAGAGCCGGCAGTCGAGCAGGGCGTTGTGGCTCGTGCGCTCTGATAAATCGATGCCGAACCGCCGGCACAGCGCGTCCAGGCTGTTGGGCAGGCCGGGGAAGCGCGCGCGGGCGATTTCCAGCGTGTCGATCTTGCGGGAGTGATGGACGGAGGGGCGGCCCACCCGCGCCAGTTCGGCGTTCAGGAAGCTGAAGTCGAAGGTTGCGTTGTGTGCCACCAGCGGGTCGTCGCCGATGAAGTCCAGCAATTCGTCCACGATTGCGGCAAAGCGGGGCTTGCCCTGCAAATCGGCCCGGGTCAGCCCATGCACGCGCGTCGCATCGGCGTCGATGTCCCGCTCCGGGTCGACCAGCCGATGGAAGGTCACCCCGGTTGGGAGGTCGCGCACCAGCTCCAGCGCGGCAATCTCGATGAGCCGGTCGCCCTTCAGCGGGTCCAACCCGGTGGTTTCCGTATCGAAGAGGATCGACCGGCTCATGGATAGAGCGAGCGGATGAGGGCGCGGATCGGGCGAAGGGCGGTGTTGCGCGAGAGCCCGGTGCGGATGACCAGGTCGGCGCGGCGGCGTTTTTGCGAGTCGGGCATCTGGCGGGCGATGATAGCGGTGATCTGCGACTCGGTCATGCCGCGCCGCCGCTTCACCCGCGCCATCTGGATGGAGCGTGGCGCCGATACCACGACCACCATGTCAACCCGCTTTTCCCCTCCGGTCTCCAACAGCAGGGGGATGTCCAGCACGGCGGCGGGTGATCCGGTGCGCCGGGCCTGCGCCAGGAAGGCGCTTTCCATGCGGCGCACCAGGGGGTGGATGATGGCCTCCAACTGGCGGATGGCGGCGTCGTTCCCGACGACGGCAGCGCGCAGACGCGACCGGTCCAGCACGCCATCCACCACGGTGCCAGGGAAATGGGCCGCTATCTGCGGCAAGGCTGCCCCGCCGGGCGCCTGCAACCGGTGCACGGCGGCGTCGGCGTCGAAGATCGGGATGTGGGCGCGGCGGAACGCCCGGGCGGCCGTGGATTTCCCCATGCCGATCCCGCCGGTCAGGCCAATGATCTTCACGGGGGGTCTGGGATTGCGTTCGCACAATGCAACGGCATGGCCCCAGAGACCATGACCGCTTGTGGGCGGCAAGCGTCATCATAGTGTCGTTGTTCGTCCGGGCGCTCTGCCCTACAGCATGGCGACCGTGACACGATCGCATCCACCTGGTGGCGCTGAACTGAAGCTGACCGGCCTTGCCAAGCAGTGGCCCGGCGGCCGGGCGCTGGATGGCGTGAGCGTAACGGTGGCGGCCGGGAAGTTTGCCGTGCTGCTGGGCCCCTCGGGTTGCGGCAAAACCACCTGCCTTCGCATCGCCGCCGGGCTGGAACACCCGGATGCCGGACGGGTGGAGATTGGCGGGCGCGATGTGACCGGCCTGCCCCCTGCCGCGCGGGGGTTGGCGATGGTGTTTCAATCCTACGCCCTGTTCCCGCATCTGAGCGTGGCGGAGAATGTCGTGTTCGGGCTGCGGGCTCGCGGCGTCCCCCGCCTCGAACGCACCCGGCGGCTGGCAGAGGCCGCAGCGATGCTGGGGCTGGAGAAATTGCTCGACCGCCGGCCCAGCCAGCTCTCGGGGGGGCAGCAGCAGCGCGTGGCGCTCGGCCGGGCGGTGGTGGCACAGGCACGAATTTGCCTGATGGACGAGCCGCTCTCCAATTTGGATGCGCAGCTTCGTGCGGATATGCGGCGGGAAATCCTGCAGCTGCAACGCCGGCTGGGCATGACGATGCTGTATGTGACGCATGACCAAACCGAAGCGATGGCGATGGCCGACCAGGTGGTGCTGCTGCGTGCCGGACGCGTGGAACAGGACGCGACGCCTGCCGAGCTTTATTCCCGGCCGGCTACCCACTTTACCGCCGGGTTCATCGGCACCCCGCCCATGAACCTGCTGCCGGCGGGCGCGCTCGGGGATGTGCCCCCAGGTGCGGACACGGTCGGTATCCGGCCAGAGGCGGTGCGGCTGGAACGGGGCGGCCTGCAAGCCCAGGTCGAGCATGTGGAATATCTCGGTGCCGATACCAACCTGACCTTATCCCTCGCCGGCGCCCGGCTGGTGGCACGCGTGCCTGGCCAGGTTGCGCTGGCGGCCGATGCCAGCATCGAGATTGGTTTCGACCATGATGTGTTGCATTTCTTCGATGCCGCCGGGCATCGGCTCCAGACAGAGGATGTCTTCGCATGACCCTTCCCCGCCGTGGACTCGTCGCTGGTGGGCTCGCCATGCCGTTCGTGGCGCGGGCACAGCCGGCCACCACGATCGACTTCTTGTTCCCCGTCGCGGTCGGTGGCCCGATCACCAAAATCATCGATGGTTATGCCCAGGATTTCGAGCGCGAGAATCCGGACATCAAGGTGAACCCGGTCTATGCCGGCAGCTACACCGATACGCTGACCAAGGCGCAGACGGCCGCCAAGGCTGGGCAGGCGCCAACCATGGCGGTGCTGCTATCGACCGACGCCTACACGCTGATCGACGACGACCTGATCCTGCCGTTCGACCAGGCGGGCGACACGAAGGCGTGGCTGGGCTCGTTCTACCCGGCGTTCCTGCGCAACACGCAAATCGATGGACACGAATGGGGCGTGCCGTTCCAGCGCTCGACGATCGTGATGTTCTACAACCAAGATGCCTTCAAGGAGGTTGGGCTGGACCCGGCGCAGCCCCCCGCCACCTGGGCGGCCCATGCCGAAGCGGCGGCGAAGCTGTCGAAGAAGGGGGGACGCTGGGGCGTGGAGATTCCGGCCACGGGTTTCACCTACTGGCTGTTCCAGGCACTGGTTGCCGAGGCTGGCGGTTCGCTGGCCAACGCCAATGGCACGGAAGTGAGCTACGACACGCCGGCAAGCCGCAAGGCGCTGACCTATTGGCTGGATCTGCAGAAGAGCGGGGCGACCCCGCCGGGCCTGGTGGAGTGGGGCACCACGCCGCGCGACTTCCTGGAGGGTCAGGCGGCGATCGTCTGGACCACCACGGGCAATTTGTCGAACATCAAGGCCAACGCAAAATTCCCCTTGGGTGTGGCGATGCTGCCGGCGGATGAGCGCCGCGGGAGCCCGACGGGCGGCGGCAACTTCTACCTGTTCAAGGCGGCAAACCCGGCGCAACGCACGGCCAGCCTGAAATTCCTGCAATGGATCACCAGCGCGGAGCGGGCGGCGCAATGGGGCATCGACACCGGGTACGTCGCGACCCGCCCGGATGCCTGGGAGACGCCGGCGATGAAGGCGTATGTCGCCGGTTTTCCGCAGGCCGCGGTCGCGCGCGACCAGTTGCAATACGCGGTCCCGGAGTTGTCGACCCACGACAATCAGCGCGTCACCGAGCCATTGAACAACGCCCTGCAGGCGGCCCTGACCGGCCGGAAGGACCCTGTGGCGGCCTTGGCTGAGGCGCAGGCCACCGGAACCCGGCTGTTGCGCGGGTTCAAATGAAGCGCGAGTAGCCGGGCGTGCGGCGGGAGACGATCCACGCTTGGTTGCTGCTGACGCCTGCCCTCGCCTTGTTGGCGGCGTTCACGCATTGGCCCGCGGTGGTGACCCTGCTGGACAGTTTCTATTCTACGCCACGGGGTGCCCGCCCGGCGCATTGGCTTGGGCTGGACAACTACACCGCCCTGCTCGACGACCCGGTCTTCTTCCAGGCATTGCGCAATAATTTCGTCTACGCGGCCGCCACGATCCCAGCCTCCGTCGTGCTTGCCCTGCTGATGGCGCTGGCTGTGAACCGGGCGCTCCCGGGCCGTGCCGCGCTTCGGATGGCGTTCTTCCTGCCCACGATGCTGCCGATGATCGCGATCGCCAATATCTGGATGTTCTTTTACACGCCCGATTACGGCCTGCTCGACCAGGTGCTCGGCGTGTTCGGTTTCGGCCGGCACAATTGGCTGGGTGACCCGGCACTCGCCCTTCCGTCGCTGATCGTGGTGGCGGTGTGGAAAGAGGCGGGATTTTTCATGATCTTCTATCTCGCCGCGCTGCAAACCTTGCCACACGTGCTCCGCGAGGCCGGGTCGTTGGAGGGCGCCGGTGACTGGTACTATTTCCGCCGCGTCACGCTGCCGCTGCTGATGCCGACGACGCTGTTCGTGCTGGTCAATGCCGTGGTCAACGCCTTCCGGGTGGTGGACCAGGTCGTGGTCATGACGCATGGGGGCCCGGACAACGCCACCAATCTGCTGTTGTACTATATTTACGAAACCGGGTTTCGTTTCATGGACAGCTCGATGGCGGCGACGCTGACAGTGGTGTTGCTGGTGATCCTCGGTGCCCTCGCCGGGTTCCAATTCGGTGTGCTTGGCCGCCGCGTGCACTACCGGTGAAGCATGCACCCCTGCTCACCGCGGCGTCGTGGCTGCTCGGGTTCCTGTGGGTGCTGCCATTGCTCTACGCGTTGTGGGCGGCCATCCACCCTGCCGAGTATGCGACGCATTTCAATCTGCTGGCGCCGTTCAGCGGGCACAATTTCGCGGTCGCCTGGGCCGCGGCACCGTTTCCGCGCTATCTGCTGAATACCTTCATTCTGGTCACCATGGTCCTGCTGGCACAATTCGTGCTGTGCACCCCGGCGGCCTATGCCTTCGCGCGCATGCGTTTTCCGGGGCGGGAATGGGTGTTCGCCGTCGTGTTGCTGCAGTTGATGGTGATGCCGGACATTCTCCTGGTCGCCAATTACACGACCCTGGCGCATCTCGGGCTGGTCGATAGTATCGCCGGCATCGCCCTGCCATATTTGGGCTCTGCCTTCGGCATTTTCCTGTTGCGGCAGACCTTCCGGCAGGTTCCGCAGGAATTGGACGATGCGGCACGGCTGGAAGGGTCTAGCCTGCTGGCGCTGATCTGGCGCGTGTATGTGCCACTCGCACGGCCCACCTATGTCGCCTATGGGCTGGTGTCGATCAGCTATCACTGGAACAATTTCCTGTGGCCGCTGATCGTCACCAATTCGGTCCACACGCGGCCGCTGACGGTAGGGTTGTCGGTGTTCGCGTCGACCGACCAGGGGGTGGACTGGTCGGTGATTTCCGCGGCCACGCTGATGACGTCGGCGCCGTTGCTGCTTGCGTTCCTGCTGTTCCAACGGCAGTTCGTGCAGAGCTTCATGCGGGCGGGAATTCGATGAGTGCATTGCAGCGCCGGTTCGAGATTGCACTCGCCGCGGCAACCCGGGCGGCGGAGCTTGCGCGGTCGATGCAGACGCCACCCGGCGCCAGTAGTGGGACGCTAAAGGGTGCGCAGGATTGGTTGACGGAGGCCGACGGCAAGGTCGAGCGTTTTCTGTCGGACGCCATGGCCGACGCTTTCCCGGAAGACGGCTTCCAGGGCGAGGAGGCGGGGGCTGCGCGCCAGGGTGCCTTGCGTTGGGTGGTCGACCCCATCGACGGCACCAGCAATTATGCGCGTGGGGCGACCCGGTGGTGCGTCTCGCTTGGGTTGCTGGAGGGGCGCACTCCGCTTCTGGGCGTGCTGGTGGCACCTTGTTTGGGCGAGACCTATGCCGCCTGTGCCGGCCACGGGGCCACGTTGAACGACGTGCCGATCCGCGCTGCCACCACCAGCGATTTGTCGCGAGCCATCGTCGAGTGCGGCTGGTCTCCCCGCCGGGCAAACGCCGACTATGTCGCGATGTGCGACCGGGTTCTTGCCACGGGCGCGATGATGCGGGCCTGCGGCTCCGGCGCCCTTGGCCTGGTGGAGGTCGCGGCCGGGCGCATGGATGGCTATGTCGAGCGGCACATCAATGTGTGGGATGTCGCTGCTGCGCTGGCTGTTCTGGCCGAGGCGGGGGCGGTCACCAGTGATTTCCTGGGAGGCGGCGGGTTGGAGTCCGGCAACCCGATCCTGGCAGCCGCACCCGGCGTTGCCGAGGCGTTGCGGATTGCGGCTGCCCTTCCCGGGTGACGGGCCGCGTGGTTTAACCCTGCGATGACGCCCGAGGAATTTCGCCGCTACGGCCACCAAATCATCGACTGGCTGGCCGACCACCAGGCCGGGCTGGCCGGTCGTCCCGTGCAATCCCTCATGGAACCGGGCGAAATCGCTGCCGCCATGCCCGCCGCGCCGCCGGCCGAGCCCGAGAAGTTCGCCGATGTGTTGGCCGACCTCGACACGTTGGTGGTGCCCGGTCTGTCGTTGTGGCAGCATCCAAGGTTTTTTGGCTACTTTCCTTCGGTAGCCGAACCCGCGGGGATCCTTGGGGATTTCGTCAGCACCGGGTTGGGGGTGCTTGGCCTGTCATGGCAATCCTCCCCTGCCGTCACCGAGATCGAGGAGGTGACGACGGATTGGGTGCGCCAGATGGTCGGCCTGTCCGAGGGCTGGCGCGGCGTGATCCAGGATACGGCCTCCACCTCCACCCTGCTGGCGCTGATCACGGCGCGGGAGCGGGCCACTGGCTATGCGTTGACGCGCGGTGGCCTCCAGGCAGAGGCGCAGCCGTTTGCGATCTATGTGTCGGCGCAGAGCCACTCCTCGGTCGATAAGGCGGCGTTGCTGGCGGGCTTCGGGCGGGACAATCTGCGGCTGGTGCCGTGTGACGGGCTGCACGCCATGCGGCCCGAGGCCTTTGCGGCGATGGTGGAGGCGGACATTGCCGCCGGCATACGGCCTTGCGCCATCGTCGCCACCACCGGCACGACGGCGACCACTGCGATTGATCCCGTGCGTGGCCTGGCCGAGGTGGCCCGGCGCCACGGGATATGGCTGCACGTGGACGCGGCGATGGCTGGAAGCGCGATGATTCTGCCGGAATGCCGACACCTCTGGGATGGGGTCGAGGAGGCGGACAGCCTGGTGCTGAACGCGCATAAATGGCTCGGCGTGCCATTCGATTGCTCGCTGTACTATGTGCGCGATGCCGAGCATCTGGTGCGGGTGATGTCGACCAATCCGTCCTTCCTGCAATCCTCGGTGGACGGACAGGTGCGCAACCTACGGGACTGGGGCATCCCGCTTGGCCGGCGGTTTCGCGCGCTCAAGCTTTGGTTCACGATCCGTGAACAGGGTGTGACCGGGCTGCAGGCGCGGTTGCGGCGCGACATGGCGAATGCCCGTGCGTTGGCGGAGGCGGTTCAGGCCGCCCCGGGTTGGCGGGTGGTCGCACCCGTGGTGCTGCAGACGGTTTGCCTGGTTCATGAACCCGCCGGCCTGTCGGGGGAGGCGGTGGACGCCCATACGCGCGGCTGGGCGGATGCGGTGAACCGGTCGGGCGCCGCCTACCTGACCCCGGCGGTCGTGGACGGGCGTTGGATCGTGCGGGTGTCGGTCGGCGCCTTGTCCACCGAGGCCGCCGATGTGGAAGCGGCCTGGCAGATCATGCGGGACATGGCGGAAAGAGGTTCGTTTTGAAGGCCTTATTGTTGACGCCCCCCTCACCGTCTGGCACCGTCGCGCCCTTATGAGACGAGATATGTCATGACCAAATCGGAGCTGATCGCCGAGCTTGCGGCGGCAAATCCCCATCTGCTCGGCAAAGACGTGGAGATTATCGTCGGAACGATCTTCGACGAGATCACGGCCGCCCTGTCCCGTGGTGAGCGGGTGGAGCTGCGCGGCTTCGGCGCGTTCACGGTCAAAAAGCGAGACGCACGGACGGGACGCAACCCACGCACGGGCGAGGCTGTCCCAGTGGACGAGAAGGCGGTGCCCTTTTTCAAGGCTGGCAAGGAACTGCGCGAGCGGGTGAATCGCGGTGGCAAACCGGCCCGTCCCGCGCGCGAACGCGTGGTCGCGTAACATGCTCGGGCTGATTTTCGCGCTGCCGTTCATCCTGCTGCTGATCGTCTTCGCTCTGTCGAACGCTGGGACGGTCGCCTTGGGCCTCTGGCCCACCGATCTATCGGTGGATGTGCCGCTCTCGCTCGCCGTATTGGGGGCGGGCGCGGTGTTCTTCGTGTTGGGCGCCTTGGTGGTGGGCATCAGCTCCCTTGGCCAACGGCGGCGGGCACGCCGGGCGGAGGGCCGGGTGAAGGCTCTGGAGCGTGAGTTGGAGACCCTGCGCCGGCCCCCGCTTGTGCTACCTGGCACGGCGGTGCGCACGTTCGAGGGGTAGGGTCGGAGATGCCGATCCCCGCCCCGCTCCGCTCGCGCAGAGAGGGTGAGGCGAGTCGGCCGGGTGAGGGTCTGGTGACCCAGATCAAGATTTGCGGGATCAGCACGCCGGATGCGTATGAGGCTGCTGCGCGTGCTGATTACGTCGGGTTCGTATTTTTCCCGCCCTCGCCCCGCTATGTCACGCCGGCCGGGGCGCGCTTGCTTGCGGTCAGTCCGGTCGCCCATGTCGGGTTGTTCGTCAACCCGGCGGACGCGCACATTGAAGCGGCGCTGGAGGCGATTGACCTCGATGTGCTGCAGCTCGTCGCGACGTCTCCCAGCCGGGCCGCGGCGATCAGGCGGACATTCGGGCGCCCGGTGTGGCGCGCGATCGGCATCCAAACTGGCGCGGACCTCCCAGTCGCCTTGGAGGGCGCCGATGCAGTGCTCCTCGACGCCAAACCTCCGGCCGGGGCCTCGCGACCAGGCGGGAATGCGGCAAGCTTCGACTGGTCCGTCCTGTCGGGGTGGGACGCGCCTGGTCCCTGGGTGCTCGCTGGTGGCCTCACGCCTGGCAATGTTGCGGCGGCTATTGCGGCGACCGCCGCGCCGGCTGTGGATGTCAGTTCCGGCGTGGAGCGGGCACCGGGCGTCAAGGACCCCGCCATGATCGCGGCATTCCTGCAGGCAGCTAGAACAGTGGAGTGACCTGGCGTAGACGTCGGAGCTCAGGAGAGAAACAAGTATGAGATATCTGGGTCTGGCGCTGGCCGCCGCCTTGTTCGCGCTTCCCGCTGCGCCCCGCGCTCAAGTGCTGGAGATCGCGACCGACCAATCCCCGGTTGGGCTCGACCCCCACGTGGCGACCAGCTTTGCCACCCAACTTTTCACCAGCGTGATCTACGAGGGTTTGACCGCTATCGACGCCGAGTTGCAGGTCGTGCCGGCGCTGGCGGCATCCTGGACCATTTCGCCTGATGGTAAGAGCTATCATTTCGTGCTGCGGCCTGGTGCCATGTTCCATAATGGCCGCGCCGTGACCGCTGCCGACGTTGCCGCCTCGATTGCGCGGGTGCGTGACCCGAAAACCGGCTCCCCCTATGCCTCACGCTTCACCAGCATCGCGGCGGTGACGCCGGACGGCGATGGCGCGCTGACCATCACGTTGACGGACCCATCGGCGCCGTTCCTGGCACAGCTCGCTGCGGTTGCGATCGTTCCACCGGAGGCAGTGGCAACGCTGGCGCGGCAGCCGGTGGGCACCGGGCCGTTCGTGTTCAAGCAGTGGGTGCCGGATACCTACATCGCGCTCGACCGCAACGCGCATTATTGGCAGTCCGGCCTTCCCAAGCTCGCCGGGTTGAAATTCGACATCGTGCCAGAGGCCGCCACCCGCCAGTTGGGGCTGTCCGGCGGCAGTTATGGGATGTTGCCGGCGCTGGACGCTGCCTCCGCTGCGGCGCTG
Organism: Acetobacteraceae bacterium; assembly: GCA_965199005.1. Taxonomy (GTDB): domain Bacteria; phylum Pseudomonadota; class Alphaproteobacteria; order Acetobacterales; family Acetobacteraceae; genus LMUY01. The sequence continues at coordinate 1,471,469 of CBDAQK010000001.1, forward strand.
ACCAACGCACCAGGCGTCGTCGTGCTGCATACGGAGGACCTCGCCTATAGCGTGCTCGGCCTCAATGCGAGCAAGCCACCCTTCGACAAGCCGGAGGTCAGGGAAGCGGTGAACACCGCTATCGATCGCGGGCAATTGGTGCAGGCCGCGTATTATGGCCAGGCCGTGCCTGCTGGGCCGCTCTCGCCCGCGCTGACGTCGTGGGCGCTGCCGACCAGCCAGTTCCCCTGCTACCATACCGACCCGGCGCGGGCGATGGCGTTGCTGAAGCAGGCCGGACTGACGCCGCCAGTGAAAATCACCATCAACGTGCTGGGCAGCCTGCAGCAGGTGGTGGATGTGGCGCAGGTGCTGCAGGCTCAGCTCAACGAAGCGGGGTTCGCCGTCGAGTTGAACGTGCAGGAGCAGGGACGCTTCATCGCGGATTGGCGCGCGGGCAATTTCCAGGCCTTTGCCAGCCTCAATAGCGGCGGCCCCGATCCGGACGATTATTTCGGCCGTACCTTCACGACGGGGGGTGCGACTAACGTCTATAGATATAGTGACGCGGCATTGGACAAAATCCTGAACGACGCCCGTGTCAGCACCGATCCTGCGGCGCGGAAGGGCCTGTATGACCAGGCGCAAAAGATCCTCGCCTGCCAGGGCCCGGTCGTCCATCTGGCGTATGGGACCCTGTTTACCGCCACCCGGTCCAACGTGGCTGGCTTCATGCCCAGCGCCACCCGCAGCCTTCGCGGACTGCGTGAGGCGTCCATCGGGCCGTAGCGCTTGCTCGGTGCGGGGCTGCGGCGGCTCGGCGGCCTGCTGCTGACGGTGTTCGGCGTGTCGGTGCTGACGTTTGCCGCGGTCTGGATGATCCCGGGCGATGCGGTGCAGGTCATGCTGGGGGCCAATGCGGAGGTGAGCGACGCCCAACTCGCCGCGGCACGGGTGCGGCTGGGCTTGGACGGTTCGGCCGTTTCGCAATACGTGCGATGGCTGTGGCGAGCGCTGCATGGGGATTTCGGCAGCAGCGTGCTCACGGGGCAGCCCGTTCTCGCGGAGATCGTGCCCCGGATCGCGGTGACGGCGGAGGTGACGATCCTGGCGGTGCTGCTGGCCGGGGCGCTGGCCATCCCGCTGGGCTGCCTGATGGCGACGACGCAGTCGCGTGCGGCGGATGCAGCGGTGCGGGTGGCGTCGATTGCCGGGATTACCGTGCCATCGTTCTGGCTGGGCACGATGCTGCTGTATGGCGCGTCGGTCCTGGCACCGGGCGTGGCGCCCCCGGGCTGGGTCGATTTCGCCAGTGACCCCATGGGCAATCTGCGCCGGGTGGTGCTGCCGGTGCTGGCGTTGGCGCTGCCCGCGTTGGCGTTGCTGGCGCGGGTGGTGCGCGCTGCCATGCTGGATGCGATGAAGCAGGATTATGTCCGCACCGCACGGGCCAAGGGGTTGGCGCCGCGTGCGGTGGTCGGGGTCCACGCGCTGCGCAACGCGTTGCTGCCGTTCTTGACGAATTTGGGCGTCACTGCCGGCTATTTGTTTGGCGGCTCGGTGGTTGTGGAACAGGTGTTCGCGCTGCCCGGGCTGGGCCGGCTTGTCGTGGGCGCGGTGGCGGAGCGGAATGTGCCGCTGGTGCAGGCGGTCGTGCTGCTGGCGACGATCGTTTTCGTGGGGGTGAATGCGGCGGTCGATCTACTCTGCGTGGCGGCGGACCCGCGGCTGCGGCGGTGAGGCACATGCTGCTCTGGGTGTCGGGGGGCTTGATGGCGGTGCTGTTGCTTGCCGCGGCTGGCGCCCCCGTTCTTGCGCCGTTTGCGCCGAATGCGCAGGACATCCTGCATCGCCTGCGCGGGCCGGGCGTACCGCATTGGCTCGGCACGGATAATTTTGGCCGGGACACGCTGTCGCGCATCCTGTGGGGCTATCGGACCGTATTCGCCGTCTCGGTCGCCTCCGTGGCCGCGGCGCTGACGATGGGTGGGGCGATCGGGCTGGTGGCGGCTTGGCAGGGCGGCTGGCCAGACCGGGTGCTCATGCGGCTGATGGACGTGCTGTTCGCCTTTCCGGTCATCTTGCTGGCGATTGGGATCATCACCGTGCTCGGCCCTGGCGCTGGCAGCACGGCGGTTGCCATCGCGGTGGTTTACACGCCGATCTTTGCCCGTACCCTGCGTGCTCCGGCCTTGGTGCTGCGCCAGGCTGATTTCATCGAGGCGGCCCGCACCAGCGGCTGCACCAGTGCGCGGATCGTGTGGCGGCATATGCTGCCCAATTTGTTGCCGGCGATTTTGGTGCAAACCAGCCTCGCTCTGTCGACCGCCATGCTGGTCGAGGCGAGCCTGTCGTTCCTCGGACTCGGCACCCAGCCGCCGACGCCCTCGTTGGGCCGGATGCTGGCGGAGAGCCGGACGTTTCTCCTGTTGAGCCCCTGGGTCGCGGTATTTTCTGGCGCCGCGATCCTGCTGGCGGCACTCGGGTTCAATCTGCTGGGGGATGCCTTGGGCGAGCGGTTCGACCCACGGCGCTAAGCCTGCTTCAATTCGATCAGGCTGCGACGTACTGCGCGGCCGCGTTCGATTTTGTGGGCGATGTAGTCGCCATCGCCCCAGCGGACCGCACGCGCCATGGCTTGGGCGTCTTCCGTGAAACGGGCCAGCATCTCCAGCAAGGCGTCCCGGTTGTTGAGGAAGACATCCCGCCACATCACCGGGTCGGACGCCGCGATACGGGTGAAGTCGCGAAAACCGGCGGCGGCGAACCGCATGACCTGCTGACGGCTCTCATCGGCGAGGTCGTCCGCGGTGCCGCAAATGGTGAAGGCGATCAGATGGGGCAGGTGACTGACGATGGCGACGACGCGGTCGTGATGGCCGGGTTCCATGATTTCGATCTCTGCCCCCATGCCGCGCCACAGCGCCGCCACCCGTTCCACCGAGTGGGCGTCGGTGCCGGGCGGCGGGGTCAGCAGGCACCAGCGTCCGTCGAACAGGGTGGCGAACCCGGCATCCGGTCCCGAGAACTCCGTGCCTGCCATGGGATGGGCTGGCACCAGGTGGACCGTCGCCGGCAAAGCATCCTTGAGGTCGCGGATCACGGATTGCTTGGTCGACCCGGTGTCCGTGACGACGGTGCCCGGCGCCAAATGCGGGGCGATCACCGCCGCCAAATTGGCAAAGCTGCCCACGGGCGCCGCGAGCATGACGCAATCGGACCCGCTGACCGCGCGGGCGAGATCGGGCTCCACGACATCGGCGATCCCGAGTTCCCTGACGCGGTCCAACACTGCCGCGCTGCTGTCGGTCGCGATGGTTTCGCCTGCCAGGCCAGGACGCGCCTGGCAGGCACGGAGTACCGACCCGCCGATCAGGCCGGCGCCAATGACGGTGAGGCGGCGGAAAATGGGGTCAGGCATGAACCTTCCGCTGGGCCAACGCCTCCGCCACCAGGTCGCATTCTTCGGCGGTGCCGATGGTGATGCGCAGGCAGTGGGGCAGGGCGTAGGCCCGCATGGCCCGAACGATGATGCCGCGCTTGCGCAAGGCCGCGTCTGCGGCGTCGGCTTCGGCCGGTGTGCCGAAATCGGCGAGGATGAAGTTGGCTTCGCTCGGCCACACGCGGATGCCCAGCGCCTCCAGTGCTGCGGTGAGCCGGGTGCGTTGCGTGGCGGTGTGGGCGCGCCCGGCTTCCACCCAATGCGGCTCGGCAAGGGCTGCCACCCCCGCCTCTTGCGCCACCAGCGACACATTGAACGGGCCGCGGGCGCGGTTCAGCACGTCGATGACGGCTGGCGGGCCGTAGCACCAGCCCAGCCGCATGCCTCCCATGCCGAAAACCTTGCTGAAGGTGCGGGTCATGATCACGTTGTGGCCGGCATCGACCAGGGCGGTGCCCGCATCGAAATCCGGCCGGTCGACATATTCGCTGTAGGCGGCGTCGATCAGCAGCAGCACGTCGGACGGCAGGCCCTTGGCCAGCCGCTCCATCTCCGATTGTGGCAGCATGCTGCCCGTCGGGTTGTTCGGGTTGGCGATCAGCACCATCCGGGTGGCGGGGGAGACCGCAGCGAGGATCGCATCGACGTCGGTCGTCATATTCCGCTCCGGCGCTTTGATCACCTTGGCGCCCACGGCGGTGCCGCCAATCTCGTACATGACGAAGCCGTACTGGCTCATGATGATCTCGGTGCCGGGCCCGGCATAGGCGTGGATCAGCAGCGCCAGCAGCTCGTCAGACCCGGCGCCGCACACGATCCGCTGCGGGTCCAAGTTGAAGCGCGACCCGATCGCCTGGCGCAGCGCGTGGCAATCGCCATCGGGATAGCGGTGCATCTCCGCCGCGGCGCGGTTGGCTGCCATTACGGCCGAGGGTGGCGGCCCGAAGGCGCCCTCGTTGGAGGACAGCTTGATGATGCGGTTGACCCCGGTGAGGTGGGCCTCGCCACCGACGTACGGGGCGATTTTGAGGATGCCGGGGTTGGGGCGCGGGGCGGTCATGGCAGGGCAGATCCTTCGATGGGGACGGCATAGGCGCCGAGCACGATAGGGGGGCGTGTCGTGAAGGTGAGTGCGGCGAGGCGGGCATCGCTCTCGGCGACGAAGCCGGCGACGTCAACCAGGACCAGGGCGGACGCGGCACCCGGGTCCCGGCGCAGCACCGTTGTGCCAGCGTCAAACCCAGCGTTGCCAAGTCCCTGGGAGAGGCGGGCGCGGCTTTGTTCCAACGCAACCTCCAGCCCCAAGAGCGAGCGGTCAGCACCGCTGGGATCCGGCGCTGCGGCGGAGACGACGAGCGCCTGCACCTTGGGGGCTCCCTCCGGGCGCGGCGCCCAGAACGGGAGGAAGGCGGTGACGTAAATCCGTGGGTCGTCCTTGTGCAGCAGCGCGGTCCACCAGGCGGCGGAGGCGGCTTCCCATTCGGTGGGAACCGGCAGGACGGCCGCGGTGGCAGACCCGGCGCTGATTTCTCCGATGGCCTGGGCCGGCGTCCGGTAGGTCCGCAGAGGTATCAGGGCGCCGAAATGCTCCCTTGCGACAGCGGTATAGCCGCCAGCCGGGTCCGGATCGCAAATGGCGAGTGAACAGGGGCCTTGTATGGCGGTCGTGCCACCGAGCATCTCGCGCCATATGCGGACCAGGTTCACCGTGGGAAAGCGGCCGGTATGCTTGGCGACCAAGCGGCGGAGTATGGCGGCCTCGCGACCCGGGCGCAGCGCCACGCGCCCCTTTATGCCGAGGCGGCCGATCTGCTCCACCACCTGGACACGGCGCAGCAGCAAGCCATGCAAGGCGTCATCCAACCCATCCAGCTCACCCCGAAGGGCCGCAAGGTCGGCGGACGGCCCGGCAGGAGGGGACGTGCTTGACATACGAAATGGAATAACCTGCGGCCCTGCTATGGGCAAACATCTAACCGCCCTGTTGCCCCCCGGCGGGCGGATTGCCATACAGGTTGATGTGGATCATCCCCAACCCTTTCCTGCAATCGACCATCAGAAGCAGCGCTTCTCCGACGCATTTCCCTTGGATTGCGGCCAGGCCTTGCCTGAGATCGACGTTGCGTATTGCACCTATGGCTCGCTCAATGCGGCCCATAGCAACGCGGTGCTGGTCTGCCATGCGTTGACCGGGGATCAATACCTTGCGGAGCGTAACCCCCTCACCGGCCGCCCCGGGTGGTGGGATCCCGTGGTCGGTCCGGGGCGGCCGATCGACTCCGACCAGTTCTTCGTCATCTGCACCAACGTGTTGGGGTCCTGCATCGGCTCCAGCGGTCCGCGGTCCATCAACGGTGCGACGGGCGAACCTTGGGGTACCGATTTCCCGCCGATCACGATCCGCGACATGGTGCGGGCGCAAAAGCTGCTGGTCGAGCATCTGGGGATTACCAGGCTCTTCGCAGTGGTCGGCGGGTCGATGGGCGGGATGCAGGCGCTCGAATGGGCGGCGACCTTTCCGGAGATGGTGTTCGCCTGCGTTCCCATCGCGACAGCCCCGTTCCATTCGGCGCAGAACATCGCGTTCCACGAGGTTGGGCGGCAGGCGATCTTCGCCGACCCGAATTACCACGACGGCCGCTATTGGGAGACCGGCCGCGTGCCGGCGCGCGGCCTGGCGGTGGCGCGGATGGCGGCGCACATCACGTATCTGTCGGAGCAGGCCCTGACCCGCAAGTTCGGCCGCCGGCTGCAGGCCGGGCCGGACAAGGCGAAGGAGGCGCTTAGCCTGTTCGGCGACCTGTTCGAGGTGGAGAGCTACCTTCGGCATCAGGGCAGCACCTTCGTGAACCGCTTCGACGCCAACTCCTACCTCACCATTACTCGCGCGATGGATTACTTCGATCTGGCGGCGGAGTATGACGGGGATTTGTCGGCGGCCTTTCGCGGCACGCGGACGCGGTTTTGCGTGGTTTCGTTCACGTCGGACTGGCTGTTCCCCACGGCACAATCCCGCGCGATTGCCCGCGCTCTGAACCGGGCGGCGGCCAACGTCAGCTTCGTGGAGATCGCGACCGACAAGGGGCATGATTCGTTCCTGCTGGACGAGCCGGATTTCCACCGCACGCTGGGCGGTTTCCTGCGCGGCTGCGCCGAACACGCCGGGCTGGCCTGAGGGTCTGCGGCGTATGAAGGCCCCGGTTCAATTCGTCGCCAAGAACATGCGGCTGGATTTGCGGCTGATGAGCGAGATGATCACGCCGGGAAGCCGGGTGCTGGATATCGGCAGTGGCGATGGCAGCTTGATCGAGCATCTGTTTCGCACCCGTGGTTGCGATGCGCGGGGGATCGAGTTGGATATGGCCGCGGTGACGCATGCTGTCGCACACGGCCTGCCGGTGATGCAGGGGGATGCCGATAGCGATCTGGAGCATTACCCGGACGCGGCCTTCGACTACGTCGTGTTGTCGCGCACCTTGCAGGCCGTGGAACGGCCACGCGAAGTGCTGCGCCAGATGCTGCGGATTGGCACCCGCGCCCTGGTGTCGTTCCCGAATTTCGGCCACTGGCTGGTGCGCTGGCAGTTGCTGGTGGGTGGCCGGATGCCCCTGACGAAAACCTGGGACCGCCCGTGGCATGAGACGCCGAATATCCACCCGTGCAGCATCCGGGATTTCTTCGAATTATGTGTGCAAGAGGGGTATGCGGTGGAGCGCTGGCTGGCGGTTGACGAGGCGGGCCGGCGCTCGCCGTGGCGCCGGTTTCCGCAGTTAGCCAATTTGTTCGGGGAGCAGGCTTTGTTCCTCCTGCGCCGGGCGAGCTAGCCGATCTTCGAAGCGGCCTGGCAAAACCGGCTCGGGACAGAGAGGGGAGATGTAACGGCGTGACCGTGCCGGATCGAGCGGATTACGTCGTGGTCGGCGGCGGGACCGCCGGGTGCATCGTGGCGGCGCGCCTCTCGGAAGATCCGAACATTCGGGTCGTCTTGCTGGAAGCGGGGCCGCCCGACCGGGATCCATGGATCCACATTCCGGCTGGATACGCACGCCTGTCCAAGTCGCGCCGCTACGATTGGGGCTACGCGACGGAGCCGGAGCGTGAACTCGGGGGTCGCAGTATCGCCTGGCCACGGGGCAAGGTGCTGGGCGGCTCCGGTTCTGTGAATGGCTTGGTCTTCCTCAGGGGGTCGCCGCACGACTATGACCGCTGGTCGCAGGCGGGGGCGCGCGGCTGGGGCTGGGATGACGTGCTTCCGACATTCCGCAAGATAGAGCGGTGGGAAGGCCAGGCGGGAGACACCAGGGGCAAGGACGGCCCTATTCCCGTGAGCGAGCCGAGGACACTCTCGGCAGGTGCTGCGGCGTTCCTTGCGGCATGCAAGGCGGCGGGATTCCCGCTGCATCGCGATATCAATGACGGTTCGATCGAGGGTGCGGCGGCGATCCAGATGAACGTGCAGGCCGGGCGGCGGGTCAGCACGGCGCGCGCCTATCTCGGCCCGGCGCGGGGGCGGCCGAATTTGCGGATCGTCACGGGTGCGCGGGCCCGCCGTGTGGTCGCCGAGGGTGGCCGGGCCGTGGGTGTGGAGGTGACGCTTCCTGGTCAAACCGCGGCTTTCGTCGCGGCGGCCCGCGAAGTCGTGTTGAGTAGCGGGTCGATCGCGACGCCGCACTTGCTGATGCTGTCCGGCATTGGTGACGCCGTGGCGTTGGCCGCCCATGGGATCGCGTCCGTCCTGCATAGCCCGGGCGTGGGGCAAAACCTGCAGGACCATTTGATTGCCCGCCTGACCTATCGCACCCGCCCCGCTGGCACATTAAATGAAATCACCGCGAGCCCAGTTCGCATGGCGGCGATGGCACTTGGGTACGCTGTGCGGCGAAACGGCCCGATGGCCGTAGGCGCGACCGAAGCCACGTTGTTCGCGCGCGCCACGCCGGGGGCGGAAGAAGCCGAGCTGCAATTCCAATTCATCAATTTCAGCCTGGTGCCGGATGCTGGCTACGTTTTGCCGCGGCACCCCGGCGTGATGGTGAATTGGGGGCAGTGCCGCCCGGACAGTCGTGGCAGCCTCACGTTGCGATCGGCCGATCCGCTCGACCGGCCGGTAATCCACGCCAACTACCTCTCGGCACCATCCGACCAGCATTTGATGGTTGCGGGAGCGAGGATCGGGCGGCGTATCGGCAGGACCGCGCCTTTCGCCGGCTTGGTCGAGGAAGAGCTGTTGCCGCCCCCTGATGTGGAAAGCGATGAAGAATTGCTGGCGTTCGTGCGTGCGACCGCTACGACGGTCTATCACCCCTGTGGCACCTGCCGGATGGGGAGTGACGACGCGGCGGTGCTAGATCCGTGGCTTCGCCTGCGCGGGCTGGACGGCCTGCGGGTCGCTGACGCTTCGGCGATGCCACTGGTGCCGTCGTCCAACATACAACCCGCGGTCATGATGATCGCGGAACGGGCGGCGGAGTTCATACGGGCCGGACGCTGACCGTGACGTCGCTGTCGACTCCAGGAATGGGTCAGAATTGCCGAAACGCGCCGAGCGGTAGGCCATGCTCGGCGACATGCTCATTCCACGCATCCATCGCCGCCCGATTTTCGTCGAGCCAGCGTCGTCGGCTGGTCTGCGCCGCTGCCGCGGCACGACCATCCTCATAAGGCTGGGACAGGTCGATTGGCCTCTCGCGGGCCTCGCGAGGCCGGACCCGCCTCACCGATCAGCCGTGCAAGCTAGAGGGCGCGCCGGCGACTGGTAGGTTCTCCACCCGGCCTGACTGCCGCGCCATGCTCACCAGGAACACTGCGGCGCCGGCCACGATCGGCAGTACGACCATCAACTGCATCACATGGGCGATCGGCAGACCGGCGGCCATCATCAGCGCTCCCGTTCCGAACGGCGCGGCCACCTGGCCCAGCCGACCCATCGCCATACCCCAGCCGATTCCGGTCGAGCGGACGCCGACGGTGTAATAGGTTGACGCAATGGCGATCAGCCCGGACGCGCCGCATCCCAGGAACAGCCCAATGAGTGCCGTGACAAGGGCGGCCTCGGTGAGCGTTGACACCATACCGAACAGCCAAGTCAGCACCGCCGCAATCGCCAGCGCCGGCAGCAGGGCAAGATTGGCGCCGAACCGATCCACCAACCGCCCGGCGGACCCCATTCCAATCACGGCGCCGATGTTGAAGAAGCCCAGCACCAACGCCGATCCCGCGGTCGAGATGCCGGCGCCTTGCAGCACGGCCGGGGTCCACGACACCACGAGCGTCAGCAGCGCGAAGGCGGCGAAGAAACCGGGCCATAGCAGCAGCGTCACCGCCGTTCGACTCTCTGCAAACAACTCCCGCACCGGCAGATGCTTGGTCCGCCGGTCCTGCACCAGGAAGCGCGTCTGCGGATCGATCGGCCGTCCCGCGATCCGCTCCGCAATGCCGCGCAAAACGGGCGAACCACTATCCCGGGATGCGAGGAAGGCCGGCGATTCCGGCAATACGGCCAGCATCACCGCTGCAACGAGAATCGGCAGCACGCCACCCACGTAGAACATCATCGGCCACCCGTAATGGCCGACGATGTAGGAGTTGGTGAAGCCGCCGACCATGCCGCCCAGCGGGAAGGCCGCCCAGAGTACGCTCGCCAGCGTGCCGCGCCGACCGGGCGGTGCATATTCGCTGGCCAGTGCCAGGAAACATGGGACCGCGCCGCCCAACCCGATGCCGGCGCAAAACCGCATCATCAGTAGCAAATCGTAGCTGCCGGCCGTGGCGGTGAGGACGGTGAACACGGCGAAAATCAGCGTTGCCGTGATCAGCACGCGCCGCCGTCCGATCATGTCGGAGACCGGGCCGCAGACGATGGCGCCCAGGAAAGCTCCGGCATGCGCGATACCGAATGCCGTGCCAAACTGCTTCACGTCCATACTGAAAGCATGAGCGATCGATGGGGCGGCGATGGCGAAAGATTGCGTATCGACGCCGTCCAGCAGCGCCACCAGGGCACATAGCACCGCAACGAGAAGCTGTATCGGCTGCAGCCGCCGCCCCTGCATCAACGCGTCGAGATCGATTGTCTTGCTCTGCATGTTGGCCCCCCCGGTCCTGTTCTTCTCGTGAAATGCCGCGCCTAGAGCGGCTTGTTGGTCCCGATCACCCTGACTTCCTCGCGGCCCCATTCGGCAATCTCGCCGTTCATTCCGCCGGTGAACAGGCCATACCACACCGCGGGCTTCATCTTCATCTCGCGGCGGTTAAGCACGATCTCGGTCGGCGCTTCCACCCGCCAATACCCGTGGTCCGAGTGCGTGATGCGGCAATCCGGCCGCTGGCGGGCGCTATCGACGATCGGCAAGAATTCCGGCACGTCGAGCACGTACAGCACCACCATGTCAGGTGGCCCCGGACATCAGTGCCTCGACCAGCTTGGCCTTGCGGCGCCAGACCGTGTCGATGTCGCCCAGGCGGCCGCCCTCCGCCCGGTGCTCTTCATCCACCTCGATGGCCGCCTGGATCGTCAGCGCTGCATCCCGGCTGTCCAGCACATCGGTGTCGCGCAGGCGTAGCGTGATCTCGAGCGGGTAGCCGTTCGGGTCGCGGAAGTAGATCGATTCGAGAATCTCGTGGCGCGTATAGGGGGAAACGATCACCCCGCGCCCCTCCAGGGTGGTTTTCCACTTCTGCAAGGCCTCGGCATCCGGCACGCCCCAGGCGGTGTGCGTGGCGGAGTAGAAGGGATTGTCCTCCGGCATGTAGCGTTCCGGCCGGTCGGTGCCGAGATAATAGAAGAAAGCGATCGTGGCGCCCTTGCCGGCGTCGAAGAAGAAATGGAGGAAGTCCTTGTGGTCCGGATGGCCCCAGCCGCGGGCCGAGATCGTGTGCACCAGCGGTAGGCCGAGCACGTCGCGATAGAACTCCACGGTCTCGCGCAGCTTCCAGGTTGGCCGGGCGGAATGGTCCACGCCGTCCAATTGGAGCACGACCCCATCCAGCGCTGCATGCCGTAGGGTCGATACGTCGACGTCCCTGGTCCGGTAATCGCGATTGGGGGTATACGCCGTCGCAGAACTGGCGGCCGGGTGCAGGGTCTGGTCGTTCATGGGTCTCTCCCGTCGTCGCGTCAGACGAAATGATGGTCCTCGAGCCAGTCGCGGATATGTTGCCCGGCAATGCCCTGTCCGCTCGGCTGGCTGGGGTCGATGGGTTGGCCGTGATGGTTGCCGTGCACGCGATGCCGCACCTTATCGGTGCTGCCGATGGCGTCAAAAATCGCCTGCGCGTCGGCTGGGAACACGCTGTTGTCGCCGGTGTATTCGATCATCAACGTGGGCACGCGCAGATCTGCGGCGCAGGGCAGCATCGATGCGTTGGAGGACAGGGCCGACCAGTTCGACAGCCAGCTTTCCGGCGTGCAGACGCGGCCGAACCCGACGGCGCCGTAGTTGGACGCGATCTGGTTCGCGCCCCATAGCGTGCCGTAGGCACGGTCCGACGGGTCGAGCGAGAGGTCGAAGCAGCGCGGGTCGGCATCCGTCCGCCAGACGTTGAAGATGGAGGAGTAGGCAGCGAGGATCGCGTCCTGCCTGTCCGAACTGGCTTTCAGCCGCTTGCGCGCCTCCGCCTTCCGGGCAAGCCGCTCCCTGGCGAAGGCGTCGATCCGCGCCACCCGTTCATGCTGCGCGGCGCGATACCGTGCCAAGAACTCTGGCGAATAGGACGAGCTGTAGGGTGCCTCTTGAAAGCCGTTCTGGGGGTTGAACGCGGAGAGCGCATCGTCGCTGAGCAAGGGATCGGTCTCGTCGATGACGGCCGGGTCGATCCCCTGGAGCATGATCTGTCCCTGCCCGAGATGGGCCGAAATGAGGATCACACCGTCCGGGACCGGCATTGTTGCCGTATCCAGGCGCACGGGCTTGCCGCCGGGTGAACGCTTGATGCGTGCCTCCGGGGTGCGGCTCGCCTGTTGCGCATAGAAGGTGGCGAGCGGGCCGCCGCCGGATGTTCCCTGCAACACGCAATGCTCGAACCCGGCCACCTCGCGCAGGAAGCGTTGCCCGGCTGCGAGGTCCAGCAAGGCCGTCTCGTGCTCGAGCCGGAGGTCGTTGCCTGGCGAGCGGGCGCCCATGATCCACATGGCACAGCCGCCCTTCAGCACCTCGGGCACGGTATAGCTGGCGACCGTGATTTCCCGCGGGTGCATGCTGCACACCACCGTCCGCTCGTCGCCGCGGCGGAAGAGGTAGCCCGTGGCGGACGCACCGTCCTCGGTGCGCAGCGCGTGCACCGTCAGCGATACGCCGGGCGGCAGGCTGCCATCCTTCCACTGTGTCGCACGCAACCCCGCAGTGGTGGTGGCGACGCGCGGCCTGTCGATCTGTCCGGTTGGCATGGTCATCGGGTCGCTCCCTGAACGTCGTCTATGCGCGGCGCTATGGATCCTGAATGGCCTTGCGGGTTCGACATGTCAAACGATTTATCGACATGCATGACGAAATTCGTTGACATCGCGTCCGGCGATCTGGGATGCAGAGCGCAGAATAAGAGCAGGGGGATGGGGCGGATGCGTCACACGAGGCCGCTGAACCGGATGCCGGGTGTCGTCTACCAGGATGAGGGGGCGTTGGACCGCTACGTGGCCGCCGGCATCCTCACGGAGGAGACGCTCGCCTCCGCCTTCCGCGACACCGCGCGGCGCTTCCCCAAACGGATCGCGCTGCGGGAGGGGGACTGGACCTGCACCTTCCAGGAACTGGACGAGCTGACGGATAGAGCCGGGGCGGCCTTCCTGGCTTTGGGGCTGGAGCCGCTCGACCGGGTCGTCTTCCAGATGGTCAACTCGAAGGAGCTGGTGATCGCCGTGCTGGCCTGTTTCAAGGCCGGCCTCATCCCGGTCTGCACCCTGGCGGCGCATCGCCGGCTGGAGATCGGCTATATCGGCCACCACGCCGCGGCTGCCGCGCATTTTATTCAGGGCGACGACGCGAAATTCGACTTCGCCGGGTTTTCGCAGGAGATTAGAGCGGACGTTCCGTCATTGCGCCACACCGTGATCCTGCGAGGCTCGGCCCGTCCCGGCATGCCGGCTTTGGACGGCCTCATCGCCGGGCAAGAGCTGGCGGATGCACGCCGGCGCCTCTCGGCGGTGTCGCTCGACCCCTACCAGGTCGCCATGTTCCAGCTTTCCGGCGGGACGACGGGTGTTCCGAAGATCATCCCGCGGTTTCACAACGAATATGTCTACACGCTGCGCTCGCTGATCGAATTCCACGGGTTCGACGAGACGCTGATCACCTTCACGCCCAACCCGATGATCCACAACGCGCCGATGATCGTCATCTGGTGGCCGGCCCTGTTGTGCGGCGGGCAGGTTGCGATCTGCGCCGGCATGGACCCGGCAACGCTGGGGCCCTTCCTGATCTCCGCCCGGCCAAGCTGGATGCTGCTGCCGGCGTCCATCGTGCTTCGCCTTAGGGAGGCGGGCTGGATGGATCGTCTGGACAAGACCAGGCTGCACGGCTTCTCGGCCGGAAGCGGGGCGGCCAAGCTCCGCGCCCTGCTGGGCGACGTCCCGACTTGGCCGCTCTTCGGTATGACGGAGGGGCTGATGTGCTACTGCAACGAAACCGACCCGGTGGAGGCCCGAATCAACACCGTGGGCCGTCCCGTCTCGCCATACGACGAAGTCAAGCTGCTACAGCCCGCCTCCGAGCAGGAGGTCGCGGACGGCGAAGTCGGCGAACTGGCAGTCCGCGGACCCTGCACCATCCGCGGCTACTATGACGCACCGGAGCGCAACAAGGAGGCCTTTACGCGGGACGGCTTCTACCGGTCCGGTGACCTCATGCGCATCCGGGTCATCGAGGGCCGGCGGTACCTCGTCTTTGAAGGGCGCGCGAAAGACGTGGTCGACCGGGGCGGTGAGAAGATCAATTGTGAGGAGGTAGAGCGCGCTTGCGCCGCCCACCCGGCGATCGCAGCCATTTCCGTTGTCGCCATGCCAGACCCGACCTACGGACAGCGTGCCTGCGCCTTCATCGTCCCCCCGGCGGGCCAGGCCGCCCCCACTGTGCGCCAACTCGGCGCCTTCCTCGAGACGGCGGGGCTGGCGAAGTTCAAATGGCCCGAGCGGGTGGAGGAGGTCGACGAGTTCCCGCTCACCTCGTCCGGCAAACTGTCGAAACCCAAGCTGCGCGAGATGATCGAGCAACGCCTGCGTGAAGACGCCAAACAGAGCGAGTTGATATGAGCATGCGCGTTGCCATCGTGGGCGGCGGACCCGCCGGCCTCTATTTCGCACGGCTGCTGAAGCGGGCCCGACCCGGCGACGAGGTAGTGGTCTTCGAGCAGAACGCCCCCGACGCCACCTTCGGGTTCGGCGTCGGCCTTGGTGGTAAAGCGCGCGACCGCATCCGCCACGCGGATCCGGAGCTGCACGACCGGATGTCGGCTGGCATGGTCTTCGCCAATAAGCAGATCATCCACCTGAACGGCGTCGATACCCTGTTGGAGTACAGCCAGGTCGGCGGCGCCATCGAGCGGTTGAATTTGCTTCGTATCCTGCAAGAGGCCTGCCTCGAGGTGCGTGTCGCAATCCACTCCGGCGAACGCATCGACCGGCCCGAACCGCTCCAGGGTTACGACCTGGTGGTGGCGGCGGATGGCATCAACTCTGCCGTCCGGGCGATGCACGGCGACGCGTTCGGCACGACAATCCGCCATCTGACCAACCATTTCGCTTGGTATGGCGTCGCCCGCGCGATGCGGCCGGGCGCGCTCATCTTCCGGCAGACGCCACTGGGCCGGTTCGTCGGTCACTATTATGCCTATACGGACACGATGAGCACCTTCGTCGCCGAATGCGACGACGCGACCTGGCACGCATCCGGCATGGCCGGGATGACCGATACGGAACGCCGGGTGCTGATGGAGTCAATCTTTGCGCGGGAGTTGCAGGGGGAGCCGCTCATTGAGAACCGCTCCATCTGGCGCCAATTTCCTGCCGTCACCAATGAACGCTGGCATTCCGGCAATACCGTCCTGGTCGGGGACGCCCTGCTGAGCGCGCATTTCTCCATCGGGTCCGGCACGCGCCTGGCGATGGACGACGCGGCCTCGCTGTTCGAGGCGGTGCGCGACGCAGGTGGCGTCCCGGCCGCCCTTGCGTCCTTCGAGCAGCGGCGGCGCCCGATCCGGGAGCGGTTCCGGCAGGCGGCGGAGAATAGCTACAATTGGTACGAACGGCTCAGCCTCGTCATGGACCAACAGCCGCTCGACTTCGTTTATGATTTTCTGACCCGCACCGGGCGGATCGACGACGCGCGCATGGCCGAATACTGCCCGGGCTTCCATGCGCAATACACCCGGGCGCGCGCGACCGTCGCCGCCTGATGCTGCACGCCTCCCACCGGGCCGCCTTGCCTTCGGCACCGGAACCCTGCTTGCCTCCTTCCGCTCTGGACGGCTCGAGGGAGGCATTACCGCGCATGGGTTCCAAGATGGCGGCCGCCAACCCGCGAAAACTGCTGGTGCGGGAGGAGTTGCTGTCCAAGGCGGCCGAGGTTTTTGCACAACAGGGATATGCGCAGACCCGGATCCAGGACATCGCACAGTCGATGTCGCTCAGCCGGTCTGCGCTGTACCACTACTTCACCAGCAAGGAGGAAATCCTCGCCGCCCTGGTCGAGGAGCATCTGGAACGCCGGGCTAGCGAGCTGGAACGGGTCGCAGGCGACGCGAGCCGGCCGGCGGTCGAGCGCTTGCGGGATGCGTTGCGCGCCACCATCATCGAGCGCCTGATCGGCGGCCCGAGGCTGCGGGTGCTGGACCAGTTGGCCGTCGAGATGCCGGCCGACCTGCGCCGGACCTTCGACCGCGGCCGGCGCCATATCCTGGACCTCTACACCGCCGTCATCGCAGACGGGATCGCCCGTGGCGAGTTCCGGCCGCTCGACGCCCGGGTGGCCGCCCTGGCCGTGATCGGCATCGCGAGTTGGACGTCGTGGTGGTACCAACCTGGCGGGCGCAAGACACCGGACGATCTTGCCGATATCCTGGTCGATATCGGCGTGGGCGGCCTGCTCGCCGCACCGGGGCCGGCAAAGGCCGGGACCGCCCAGGCTGGCCTGCTGCGCGAGATCAGGGATCGCCTCGACCAGTTGGAGGCGCTTTGAGATGGACACCCCAGCCGAAGGCTTCGCCGATGTCTCGCGCGAACAGGTGATCTGCACCATCCCGTTCACGGTTCGCCGCGCTGCCCGATGGAGCGAGTGCGACCCGGCGGGCGTGGTCTATGCCGGCAACTTCAACGACTACCTGCTCTCTGCCGTCCAGCTGTTCCGGCGCCGGCTGTTCGGCCGGGATTGGACCCGCATGCGCGACGAATGGGCAGTCGACCTGCCGGCCAAATCCACCTCGCTGATCTATCAGGGGTCGCTCTGGCCGGACGATGTGTTTGATACCACCGTTTGGGTGGGGGCGGTCCGCATGCGCACCTTCGACGTGGTGGCACAGGCCGTGCGCGCGCCCGCCTCGCCGCAAGATAGGGCTAACCGGGTCTTCATCGGCCGCCACTCCTCCATCTGCGTCAGCGCGTCCGACCGGCGGCAATCCGTGCCACTGCCACCGGCATTGCGGGCGCGGCTCGACTCGGCGACTGCGCACTCACCCGCCCCGGCGGCCCTGCTGGAGACCGTATGGTGAATCGCAGCCCGGAGGTGGCGATCGTCGCCATGGGGGAAATGGGATCCTGGGTCGCCCGGCGGCTGACCGCGCATGGCGCAGCCGTCCGCACTGTCTTGGACGGGCGAAGCGCTGCCAGTGCTGACCGCGCCGCAGCAGCCGGGGTGCGCGATGCTGGCAGCGACGACGCCCTCGTCGAGGGGGCGGACATGCTGCTGTCGATCGTGCCACCCGGTGCCGCGTTCGACCTGGCCCGGCGCTTTGCTCCCGCCCTTGCCCGCGCCAAAATCAAGCCGGTTTATGTCGACTGCAATGCCGTCAGCCGAGGCACCGTCCTCAAGGTGGAGCACCGCATCGCTGCGGCCGGCGGCACCGTCGTCGACGCCGGTATCTTCGGCGTCGCACCTGTGGGCGACGGGGCGGGCCCGCGCATCTATGTCTCCGGCCCGGAGGCAGCGAAGGTCGGCGCGCTCAACGCCCATGGGCTTGAAATCCTGGTGCTCGACGCACCCGTGGGAAGTGCGTCCGCCCTGAAATGCTGCTTTGCGGCGCTGGGCAAAGGGGTCGCGGCGCTGGGTGCGGAGGCCATTCTGGCTGCGCAGCAGGCCAACGTTGCCGAGGCGCTGCAGCTCGAACTCCGGACCATCTTCCCGGATCTCGCCCGGCTGCTCGCAAAGCTGGTGCCGGAATCCTACACCAAGGCCTATCGCTGGGTGGCCGAGATGCAGGAGATTGGCCGCGACTTCGAAGCCGTTCCGGGCGGCACCGCCAGCTATAATGCGGCGGCTGAGTTGTTCCAGGCCGTGGCACAGGCGGGGGCGACGAGAGGGATCCAGGGGAACCTGATCGACTCGCTCGACCTGTTCGTGACGGCTCTGAAGGCCGCGCCAGCAGGCTGAATGGCGCATCAGCGCCGCTGGTCGATCCCGCGCCAGGCGACGGCGGTTCCCCCGACCATGACGAGGGACAGGATCGCCGCGGCAATCTGATAGTAGGCTGGCATCATCGGGCTGCCACTCTGCTCGATCAGCCACGTCACCGTGACTGGCGCCAGGCCGCCAAAGAGTGTCACGGCGATGTTGTAGGAGATGGCGATGCCCGTGCTGCGTATCGCCGTCGGGAACAGGGCGGAGAGCATGCCGGGGTGCGGGCCCGACATGAGGCTGAGAAACAGCGTGGCGACGATCTCTGCACCGAAGAGCCGCTCCACGGAGGGCGCCGAGGCCACGAAATAGTATAGCGGCCAGGCGGATAGGGCGAAGAGGATGACCACGGGGAAGAACAGCCGGAACGCCCCCACGCGGTCGGCGATCCAGCCGGAGATGGGATAGGCCACGATCGCCACGACGCCCGCCACCGTGGTGGCGCCCAGGGCGGCCGAGAGCGGCAGGTGCAGCTGCCGCGTGACGAAGGTCGGGGCGTAGCTGTGCCAGAGATAGTTGAGCGCGGTGCCGACGATGATGACGCCCATGGCGCAGATGATCGCGGCCATCGACAACCGGCCAGCCGGACGGCCTACCCCACGCTCGGCTTGCAACCGGAGGAACTCCGGCGATTCGCCAACATTGTGGCGGATATAGAAGCCGACGGGCCCGATCAGCGCGCCGAACAGGAATGGCACGCGCCAACCCCAATCGGCCAGGTCGGCTGGCGATAGCAGGGTGGTCAAGAGCAGGCCGAAGCCGGAGGCCAGCAGCAATGCCACGCCCTGCGACGCCATCTGGAAGCTGCCGTAGAACATGCGGCGATGGGGCGGTGCGAACTCCGTCAGCATCGCCGCGGCGCTACCGAATTCGCCGCCGACGGAGAGGCCCTGGATCACTCGGGCCGCGATCACCAGCGCCGGAGCCGCCAGGCCGATGGTCGCGTAGGACGGCGTCAGCCCCACGATCAGGGTGCCCAACGCCATCATCAGGATGAGAAGCGAGAGTGCCTTACGCCGGCCGGCGCGGTCCGCGTAGAGGCCCAGCAGGATGCCGCCCAGCGGGCGGACGATGAAGCCAACGGCAAAGACCCCGAATGTCAGCAGCAGCGAGGCACTGCGATCCGCCGCCGGAAAGAACGCCCGGCCGACCGAGGAGGCAAAATACGCGTAGGAGAGGAAGTCGAACCATTCCAAACCGTTGCCAATGACGGAGGCTAAAACGGCCCGGCGTATGCCAGGCATGGTGAGAACGGGCGGGCTGATGGCGGTATCCATGGACAGGTTCCTCTTAATTCTTGTTTATTGGAAACAGAGCGGCCGCCCCTTGGCGAGGACGGGCGCCGTTATCCGTCGACCGCGGCCACCTTTTGCAGTTTGGCGGCCGCGGCAGGGTCCAGGCCCAATTGCTTGGCCGCAATCTCCGCTGGGCCGAAGCGGGATGGGTCCTGCCCGGTGATGCGCCGGAACAGCACCAGGGCGTTCAGATAGGCCCCATACGCGCTGGGATGGTAGCCGATCGGGGTGGTGCAACAGGCCGCCGCCGGGTCACTGTCCCACAGATCAACGGCGCCGGGGAGCTGTTGGGGTGCAAAAGGGTCGCGCTGGGCGATGTTGCGGGTGATGGCGGTGACCCAGGCATCCCCGGCATAGGCGACGCCGGTGATTGCTGGATTTTGCGCCGCAACGGCGGCGTAGCCGCTGTGCAGGTCTGCCGCCATGGCTGCAATCGATGCACTCGCATAAGGGTGCCGGCCGTCCGGCCCGTCCGTGTAGGTGTAGGACGCGACCGGCTGTGTCTCGTAGAGGAAGATTTTGGCCTGCACCGGGCGCGCCACCGAATCGATCGCCGCCACCAATTGGTCCACGGCGCGTTCGAATTGAGCCGGGTCGCCACGCGTTGGCCGGCCCAGTGCATTGGTGGCTGGCAGCGGCAGGAAGCTCTGTTCCTGTAACACCACGATGTCGAATGGCTTGCCAGTGAGAGGGTCGGCGGTGATCGCGCTCAGGCGGCTGGGGGAGGCGGCGGTGCGGGCCAGGGTGGCGTCACTGACGGCCAGACTCGTCCGTTCCGGTGGGGCGGGGCCGGCGGTGCGCTTCGGGGCGGTCGCAGGCCTCGGGGCCGAGGCAGTTGTCGTCGTGTACGTGGCGGGGGTCAGGGCCGAAGCCGTTACGGTAGGTGCGGACTGGCAGGTAGCGACCATGGGTAAAGCTGTTGCCGACGAATAGGATTCTTACTGGCTCGGCCTGCGCCGTCCCGCCCAGGACAGCGCAGGCGGTGAGCGTGGACAGGAATCGGGCCGCGAACACAGCACTTCCCCCTCATGTTGGACGACAACATTGCCGAGGGCGAGCCATCATGTAAAATATCTGAGCGATCCCTCTACGGCCTGACGCCCACGCAGCGGTCGTTCTTTGCCTATGAATCGACGTACCTGGTGGTGGACGCGATCCGCCGGGCGGGTTCGGACAAGCCGGCGGATATCCAGGCGGCGCTGAAGAATTCCACCATGGCCTCCACGCTCGGGGGCACCTACAAGATGGACGACCACAACCACCCACATACACCGCTGGACCTACTGGGCATCCGCAACGGCAAGGTGCAGGTGATTGGGACGGTTACCTCCGGGTAGTCGTTCAGAACCGTGGCAGATCGGGGTTGGCGGCACCCATCCACTTCTTCTGCAGCGCCGGCAGCTCTCCCGTCGTCCAAAGCATGAAGATGTCGGTGTCCAACCAATGCAGCATGTCCGGCTCACCCAGCCGGAGGCCGATGCCCATCGGAGCGGATGCCACGACGAACTTAGTCCCGACTTTGGGTTCGCGCGCCGCGACTGCGACTGCCAGCCCACCGCTCGTCACAATGCCTTCGACCTGTCCCGCCAACAAAGCTTGCGTCGTCGAGGCATCGTCGTCGAAGCGCTGGATTGTGGTGCCTTCCACCGCAGATTTGGTGAGCGCGATGTCATTGGTGGTTGCTCGGGTGACGCCGACTCTGTGTCCCTTCAGATCGGCCATCGAGGTGAAGGCACTTCCGGTTCCCGCGAGGAGAACCTGCTGGTCGACATAGACGCAGTTGGTGAAGGCGATCGCCTTCGCGCGCTCCGCCGTGATCGAGAAGGACGAGATGACGATATCGAGCTTGCGGCTGAGCAGGTTTGGGATGCGAGCAGAGGCAACGGTATCGACGATGTTCACCTTCACGCCCAGGTCGCGCCCGATCAGCTTGGCTAGGCTCACGTCGTAGCCATCCGGTTCCATCTTGTCGTTGGTCAGACCGTAGGGCGGCGTGCCCAGGCTGACCCCGATGTTGATGGTGCCGCGCTTGACGATGTCGTCCAGCAGCGTTTGCGCCGTTGCGTGGACGGTCATAACCGCGAGCAACGCGCAGCCGAGCAGTAGCTTTCGTATCGTTCTTGTTGGCATGTGTTCCTCCTATTGAACCGGGATTGGACTTATCTGCGGCACCCTTGCCTCAAGCTGGCGCGAGACCAGCGACAGGGTGAAGCAAATGACGAAATACATCGCCGCAACGGTCAGAAAGACCTTGAGCGGCTGGAATGTCGAATTCGAAACGATTTGTCCGGCGCGTGTCAGCTCGACATAGCCGATGATGGACGCGAGCGCGGTATTTTTCACCAATTGCACGATAAATCCCAGCGTGGGTGGGACCGCTATTCGCAACGCCTGCGGTGCGACCACCTGCCGGAGCGTCCGCCACCAGCCAAGCCCGAGTGCGGCTGACCCCTCCCATTGGCCGCGGCCCACTGCCTGGATCGCGCCCCGCCAAATATCGCCGAGAAAGGCCGCGGCATACAGCGAAAACGCCCCTGCCGCGGCGGCAAGAGGCGGGACGTCCAACCCGGCGAAGGCGAGGCCGAAATAGGCAATGAACAAGAGCACCAGGAGCGGTGTTCCCTGGATGATGAAGAGATAGATCTGCCCACAAATCCGGACCGGGCGTATGGGGGATATGCGTGCCAAGGTCACGCCGACCCCGAGCAACGATCCGCCGATGAGGGCAATAGCGGAAAGGGCGAGCGTCCAGAGCCCGGCCTGGGCCAGATATTCGACGTGACGGAAGGAGAAGGTTTGAAACATCGCCGGGTTCAGCGGACCGTGGCATGGAAGACGAACATCGATCTGCCAAGCAGCGCAAAGCCACCTTTGAAGATCGCTGTCATGACGATGTAGATGCCGGCGACGACGAGATAGGCCTCCAAACTCCGGAAGGTCAGGCCTTGGATGTCATTGGCAGCCCCGGTCAACTCCGGGATTGAGATCGTCGAGACGATGCTGGAGGCGAGCATCGTCAGAATGAATTGGCTGGTCAATGACGGGTAGACGGCAGCCAAGGACGGCTTCAGCACGACGTGACGGAAAGTCCGGTACTTGGATAGGCCAAGCGAACGGGCAGCCTCGACCTGGCCCCGCTCGATCGATTGGATTCCAGCGCGCACAATCTCCGTCAAATAGGCGCCGGCATAGAGGGACAGGGACAACAGGCCCGCGGGCAACGGCGTAAAGCGCAGCCCGATGGTGGGCAGGCCGAAATAGATGATGTAGATCTGCACCAAAAACGGCGTATTGCGAAACAGCTCCACATAGCACCGCCCGATCGCGCGCAGCAGCGCCAAGCGCGAAAGCCGGGCTGCGGCGCCGAGCACGCCGATGATCAGGCCCAGCACCATCGCCGCCGCGGACAGGGCCATGGTGACAATCGCGGCATCGGCAAAAACCGGCCACCGGGCAAGCGTGCCGGAGAAGTCAAGCGAAACCATTGTTCTTCCTCCCCCGTTGCGGTTCGCGCAGCCCCTGCGTTCAGGATGCGGCGCGAGCGGTTAGCGCAGTCCTGACATTCCTGAGGCTATTTTCCTGGCTTCGAAGCAGATGCCGCCGCAGCAGGTCGCGCGCCGCCGCGCGATCGCCTGCCTTCAATGCGTCGAGAACGGCGATGTGGTCATCGACCGACTGCGCATAATTGCCCAGGGTGAAGACGAACACCGTGTGGGTCTGGCGCAGAATACGCAAGTGCCAGTCGGCGATCAGCGCATTGCCACTGGCCGTGACCAGCGCCTGGTGAAAGGCACGGTCGAAGCCCAACGCCATACCCAGATCGTCCAGCGTGTCACGCCGGGCATACTCCCGATGCTGTTCCACGCTTTCACCGAGGGATGCGAGAAGGCTGGGCGCGACCCGGCCCCGCACGCAGACCCGGTTGATCGCTTCGAGCTCGAGGATGATGCGCGCGTCATAAATGTCGATCAGATCACGCTCGGCGAGCTGGCGGACGATGGTCCCCTTCCGGAGCGACGACATCGCCAGGCCATCCGCCTCGAGCCGCAGCAGGGCTTCCTTGATCGGGGTTGGGCTAATTCCGAGTTGCGCGGCCAGTTCCTCCGGCCGGAGCCGATGCCCGCTCGCAAGCTGTCCGGCGAGGATGCGCGACCGCAGCTCGCGATAGGCTTGATCGGCCAAGGTCGCGCGGACGACGGTGTTCATGGAGGCATTCTTCATAAACCTTCTGGCGGTGCAAGATAGAAAATTTTCTACTTTTGCAGGCGCCGGCCGCGTATATGGCGGCGTGGATTTGACCGCGGCGCACCGATCCACCGCGCCGCTCAACCAAAATCCTGGGGATGCGCCCGCATGAAGATCGTCGCCGTCGAACCGTTCATCCTTCATTTGCCCCTGACGCAGAGCTCGATTTCGGATTCCACCCACAGCATTACGCATTGGGGGGTGGTCGGTGCGAAGATCACAACGGAAGGCGGGCTGGTTGGTTACGGCTTCACCGGCACGCATGCGCATTTGGCGTCCGACCGGCTGATTACCGCCTGCATCCGGGACTGCTATGCGCCCTTGCTGGTGGGCGAGGATGCGACGGCGACGACGGCGTTGTGGATGAAGCTGGCCCGTTACCCGGCGCTGCAATGGGTGGGGCGCGCGGGGATTACGCAACTCGCACTGGCCGCGGTCGACGTGGCGTTGTGGGATTTGCGGGCGAAGCAGGCCGAGATGCCGCTGTGGAAATTCCTGGGCGGCGGCGATGAAACCAAGGTGGAGGCTTACAACACGGATGTCGGGTGGCTGTCCTTCCCACGCAACCAACTCGTCGCACTGTGTTCGGGCGCGGTGGGGGAGGGCGGCTTTCGCCGGCTGAAGGTGAAGGTCGGCCATAATGACCCGCGCGAGGATATCGAGCGGCTGCAGGCCGTGCGCGATGCGGTCGGCCCCGATATCCGCATCGCGGTGGATGGCAACGGCAAATGGGATTTGCCGACATGCATGCGGTTTTGCGCGCGGGCGGAGGCGCTGGACTTGTTCTGGTTCGAGGAGCCGATGTGGTACGACGACGTCGCGTCCCACGCTGCCCTGGCGCGTGCCACCACCATTCCGGTCGCGCTGGGCGAACAACTCTATTCGCTGGATGCGTTCAAGGCGTTTCTGTCCGCTGGTGCCGTGCACTACGTGCAGCCGGATGTGACGCGGCTGGGTGGCATTACCGAGTACATCCAGGTTGCCGATTTAGCCCATGCCTATCGCCTGCCCATCGCCCCGCATGCGGGGGAGATGAGCCAGGTCCATGTGCACCTCTCTTTCTGGCACCCGGCGTCGGGCATCCTGGAATACATCCCTTGGATCAAGGATCACTTCGCCGACCCCATCCGGGTGGAGGGCGGCCATTTCATCCGCCCAAGCCTGCCAGGGGCCGGCACCACGCCGCTGCCCACGAGCATGGCGGCATTCAGCCACGCGCCCTGATCAGAAGCTGATCTGCACCTTCATGCTGCGCGAGCGGTCGGCGGCGGTTTCGAACGCCTCGGCCGCCGCCGCCATCGGCATGACGCCGCTCAGCAACGGGCGCACGTCGATTGACCGCTTTTCCAGGCAGTTCACTGCGGCCGCGAACATCCGGTCGAACCGGAAGCTGCCGAGGACGGCGAGTTCCTTGGCCATGATCCGGTTCGCGGTCACGGGCGACGGTCCCGCGGGGAGGGAGCCGACCTGGACGATCGTGCCGCCGGGGTGCGCGGCATCGATGGCAGCGTTGAGCGCGACTGCGTTGCCTGATGCCTCGAACACGACGTCGTAGCCACCGATCTTGGCAGCGGCCGCTTGCAGGGCGTCCGGGTCGCGCACGTCCAGCGCTGCATCCGCACCAAGTTGGCGGGCCATGATGAGCGGTGCCTCGATGATGTCGGTCACTGCCACATGGGAAGCGCCGCCGTGACGAGCCACCAGTAGCAGCAACTGGCCGATCGGGCCGCCCCCGGTGACGAGGACGCGCTGCCCTACCAAATTGCCGGCGCGCATGCCGGCATGCAGTGTGACGGCAAGTGGCTCGGCGAAGGCGAGTTCTTCGAAACCGATATCTGCCTGAACCGGGTAGCATTGACCTTCCGCCACGCAGACGCGTTCGCGGAAGCCGCCCTGCATGTGTGGGAATTTGCTGGCGCTGCCCATGAAGAACACGGCCTCGCAGAGGTTCGCCCGGCCCTCCCGGCAGCGAGCACATTGTCCGCAATTCCGGCCAGGATGGACTGCCACGCGGTCGCCGACATGGACTTTGGTGACGCTGCAGCCGATTTCGGCAACCTCGCCGGAGAATTCGTGGCCCGGTATCAGCGGTTCCCGGATGACGAAGTCGCCGATGCGTCCGGCATGGTAATAATGTAAATCCGAGCCGCAGATTCCGCCGTTGCGGACGCGGATGCGAACGTCGTGCGGCGCAAGCGCCGGGTCGTCGAATTGTTCCAGGCGCAGATCATGCGCCCCATGCAACACACAAGCCTGCACGATTGCTCCTCCCTTTCGTTATGCTGCCTTAGAAGCCGTGCAGCGCCCCGCCATCCACGACGAGCACATGCCCCGTGACGTATTGTGCTGCCGGTGAGGCGAGGTAGGTCATGGCCCATCCGATATCGGCCTCGGTGCCGACGCGCTTCATGGGAATTCGTCCCATGATCTTTTCACGGCGTGCCGGGTCGTTGCCGGTGGCTTGCCGGTAGAGCGCCGTGTCGATCCACCCTGGCGCCACGGCGTTGACGCGAACTCCCTCCGGAGCCAGTTCCGTCGCCAACGCCCGCACCAGCCCGACATGCGCGGACTTGGCCGCGGAATAGCCGGCGACGAAGGGAATGCCGAGAAAGGAGCTCATGGAGGCGGTGAACAAAACCGACCCGCGGCCACTCTGCCGTAATTGCGGGAGCAACGCGCGGGTGAGGGCGAAGGCGCCGGTCACGTGCACGTCCAGAACGGAGCGGAACTCGTCCACTGCCATCTCGCTGACCGGCTTTTTCACCGTACTGCCGGCGTTGTTGACCAGGATGGAAACCGGCCCGGCCGCCCGGGCAAACGCCTCGGCGCCATCCGTGTCGGAGACGTCGAACGGCATGGCCTGCGCGCCGTTGCCCAATTCCGCAACAGCCGCGTCAAGGCGTGCCCTACTGCGCCCGGTGATGATCACCTCGGCGCCGGCGGCGATGAAGCAGCGAGCGATACCGAGCCCGAGGCCGCTGCCACCGCCGGTGACGAGGGCACGGTGTCCCCGCAGGGAGAAGGCCGACTGGTATTCCGACGGAGCCGTCACAGCGGTGTCGTCCGGTGCGAGACACACAGCCGGTCGACCTCCGGCCAGTCGATCTCCACGCCTAGCCCTGGCCCCTTCGGGACCTGGGCGATCCCCTGCGCGTCGATCGGGAGGCTTCCGGCGAGCGGGAAGCGAAAGGACCGCTCGGGAACGAACAGTTCGAAATACTCGCAATTCCGAATGGCGCAGGAGGCGTGCAGGTTGGCGATATCCATATAGGCCATAGTGGTCGTATGGATTTCGCAATTGAGGCCGAACCCCTCGGCCATATGGGCGATCTTCATCGTGCCGGTAATTCCGGCCTTCCACGATACGTCGGCCCGCACGATGTCGGCGGCGCGCTGCATGATCGACTGGGCAACGCCCCAATGGCCGCCGCGGGTGGTTTCGGTCGCCGCCACGGCGATGTCCAGCGTGGCGCAGAGCGATTGGTATTTGGCCAGTTCGAAATCACGGAACGGCTCTTCGAACCACTCGTATCTTTGGGCTTCCAGATCGCGGCCAACGCGGATCGCCTGGTCCAGCGTGTACTCGCCGACCGGGTCCGCAAATAACAGCATATCCGGACCAACTGCCTCGCGGATCGCGCGGTGCACCTCGATATCGCGCCGCCACGGGCCGGGCGCATGCGATTTGTAACCGGGAATGCCGCGGGCGCGATAGTCCAGCGCCTCCGTGACGTAATCGTCCGTATGGTCATGGAAGAGCCCGCTCGCATAGGAAGGCAGCCGGTCGCGATAGGCACCGAGGTAGCGATATAGTGGCAGCCCGGCGGCGCGTGCGGCGATGTCCCATAAGGCGACGTCGACGGGGCCGGGAAGATAGGCCGGGAAGAACGTCAGATGGCGATCCAACGTCCATAAATCATGCCAAATCCGCTCCCGGTCCGAGACGTCGCGCCCAACCAGGACGGGCGCAATGTTTTCGTGCAAATAGGCTTCGGTGATCCGCCCGGAGCGGGCTGCGAGGGCGGAGGCGTGGCCTACGACGCCGGAATCGGTATGCAGTCGCAGAACGACGACATCCCAGTTCATGTGAGACCCGGCGCGGCTCTCCGGGAAAAGCGACAAATCCCGTTTGCACCACCACGTCTCTAGCGCGGCGAGTTTCATGCGGCGTTCGGCAGGCAGGCCGGCCCGATCGGGGTAAAGGATTTATAGGTCAGCACAAATTCCTGGTGGCCCAGCTGCTCCGACTTGGTGGTGGCACCCGCTGCGACCGTGCGGATCAAATCGGCAATCTCGCGGCCTACGCTCTGCAGTGTTGCAGCGCCTTCCAGAATGGCGCCGGCATTCACGTCCATGTCGTCCTCCATGCGGCGATAGGTATGTGGGTTGCCACAGACTTTCACCACTGGGGAAATGGCCGACCCGACCACCGACCCGCGTCCCGTGGAGAACAGGATCAGATGCGCGCCGCAAGCAATCAGTTCACCAATTTCCGCGTTGTCGTTGATGTTGGGAAAACCGAAGCGCACGGGGCCATCCGGAACGACATCCAGCAGATACAGGCCGGCGGCTGGCGGTTCGTCACCGGGCTTGATCAAGCCGGCGATTTGCGAGCTGCCGCTTTTGGCATAGGCGCCCAGTGACTTTTCCTCGATCGTGGTCAACCCACCATCGGCATTGCCAAGCGCGAAGCTGCTCTGCCCCAAGGTGCGATAGTAATCCTCGGTCTTGCGCATGCAGGCCAGGATTTCCTGGGCCAGCGCCGGCGTTGCGGCACGGTCCGCCATGACGGTTTCCAGCCCGATGAGTTCGCCCGTCTCCTCAAAGATCGCGCGGCCGCCCGCGGCGACCAGATGATCGAACGCCACACCCATGGCGGGGTTAGCCGTCAGGCCGCTCGTCGCGTCGGACCCGCCGCAGATCGTGCCGACGATGAGGTCCGCCTCTGTCATGGCGACGCGAGGAACGGCGGCGAGCCCGGTTTGTGCCTGTGCAATCCAGGCCGCACCGGCCGTGATGGAGCGCCGGGTGCCACCATTCTCCTGAATGACGATCAATTCCGCGGGACGGCCGGAATCACGGATGGTTTGCAGCAACCGGGCCCGGTTCATGCCCTCGCATCCGAGCGAGACGAGAAGGACGGCGCCCACATTCGGGTGCGTGCAAAGCCGATCCATCATCCGCCCGGCATAGTCGTTCGGATAGCAGCCGGGGAAGCCGATCAGGTGGACGGCCGCGCCCCGGAAATGCTGCACGATCTCTTGCGCGACGTGCCGGGCACACTCCACCATATAGGCGACGATCACGGCATTACGGATCCCCTTGCGCCCATCTTGCCGTAGATAACCCGTGAAGGGATTCATCGGCGTTGCGTCGGGATATAGTCGCTGCGGAGATTATGGACGTGCACCATCTCCCCCGCCGCGATGGCTGTACTGGCACTGCCGATCGGCACGCGGTATTTGTAGACTTTCTCACCGGGGGCGATGGCGCATACGGCGACCTTGAACCCGAAGGGCACGTTCCCAGCCGCGATTGCCTGCGTGCCGTTGCCGAAGGCAAGCGTCTCCCCGGCTGCAATGTCGCGCAGGGCAACGGCGATCTGATCCGTCGGGGCGAGATGCAGCAGAGCGGTGTCCGCGCGCATCGTCACATGATCCCGGTTTGCTCGTAGATCGACTCGGTACGCTCCCCGCGTTCGATCATTTCGCGTACAGAGGCCTCGCCATTCACTTTCGTCAGGGCTGCGGCCACGATGGCTTCGAGATGGGCGGAGGGGATCACGACAAGCCCATCGACATCGCCGACCACAACGTCCCCAGGCGTCACCAGCACCCTATTGGAAAATTCGACCGGGCAACGGAAATCGATCACCCGGCCGCGCAGCCGCTGATCCTGCGCATAGGCGCCTTTGGAGCAGACCGGGAAACCCAGGCTTTCGATTTCCAACGTGTCGCGATGATAGCCGTCCAACACGGCGCCGGAGGCCCCCAGCGATTTCGCGCGCGTGCTCATCAATCCGCCCCAGAGTGCATAGCGGGGTGAAGCGCCTGTGGTGATGTAGATCTCCCCAGGCTTCAGATCGTCGAGCGCGCGGAACATGAGGCCGAAGGGCCGCGGACCGCCCTCGGCCGCAACATCTTCGCCATAGCAATCCGCCTCCAGCACCGGCATGGCGCGGCCGACCAGCATCGGGCCGCGTCGCAACATGCGGATGTCCGGCGGCAGAAATTGGTGCCGGAACCCGGCGACGTCCAACACGTCGCCGATGACGGCGGTGAAGAGCCGTGTGCGAACCGTCTCGAACAGTGCCGCGTCGTCAGCCATCGATCCCGACCTTCTTTGCTTCACGCGTTCGCCGCCGTCCGCTGGGTGGCATGGAAGCCGCGCGATAGAGGGCTGCCAACGCATCGTCGAAATGCCGTGTCATCGCATCAGACGCGGCGGTAACGTCGCGGCCCTGCACGCCCGCGACAATCTGAAGATGCAGCAGGTGCACGCGCTGCAGTTCCGCCTGACCAAACCGGTGGCGCAAACCGGTCTCCATCGATTCGGCGAAGGCGCTGCGGCACGCGTCGATCAGCACGACGTAGAACGGGTTGGCGGTCGCCATGGCCAAGGCGCGATGGAACTCGATGTCCAGTGCGACGAACGCCTCGGGGTTGTTCAGGCAGGCTCCCATACCGGCACCAAGCTCGGACAGCCGCTCTATGCAACTCGGCTTGCGCTGTATCGCGGCTTGGCCCGCCATGGCGATCTCCAGCCCGCGGCGCACCTCCAGGACCTGACGCGCGTCCCCCTGCCCAGTCGCCAGTGCGTGCTCAAAGACGTGGCGAAGCACGGTGGGGCGCATTTGTCCCACGCGCGGCGCCCGGCCGGGTGCGGTGTCGATCGTGCCAAGGGCAACGAGGGTTCGCGATGCCTCCCTCACGACGGGCCGGCTGACTCCGACGGCCCGGGAAACTTCACCCTCACCGGGCAATTGATCGCCCGGGCGCAACGCGTTGGTGGCGATGTAGTCCCGGAGATAGGCAACCACTTGGCCCGCCAGGCCGTCATCGCGCTCGGTCACCGCACCCATCAACCTGTATGACATGTCTGACAGACAACATCAGAACGAACGGCAGTGCAAGCCGACTCATTGGCCGAGCTTTGCACTCCTGGAAACGTAGCCGTCCCGCTTTGCCAAATCGGGTTGCAGTCTCGTGCCAAGCCCGGGGCCATGCATCGGCGTGGCGAACCCAGCCGTGATTGCCGGTAGCTCCGTCACAAGATCGCGATACCAAGTCGAGAGATAGGCCCGTACGACCTCCTGCATCACCGCATTGGAGGCGTGAAGGGCAAGATGGAGGGACGCGGTAAGGACGATTGGACCCGTGCAGTCATGCGGCGCGATCGGCCGATGGTAGGTTTCCGCAAGATTGGCGATCTTGCGGGCCTCCGAAAGGCCGCCGCACCAGGATAGGTCGAGCATGACGACCGATGTTGCCTGTGCCTGGAGGAGGTCGCGGAATGACGACCGCGTAGCCAGTGTTTCGCTGGCGCAGACGGGAACGCGGGTGGAGCGGGCAAACTCGACGAGGCTGCCAACATCGGTCATCTTCATCGGATCTTCGATCCAGAACGGGTCAAACTGCTCGAGCCCGCGGGCGATGCGCAACGCTTGTGGCATATTCCAGAGCGAGTGCATCTCACACATGATCTCGATCCGGTCCCCGACGGCGCGGCGGATTTTGGCAAATGGCTCCAATCCTTCGCGCAAATCGGGCCCAGAAATGTACTGGCCGCCGGAGCGGCCGGCGAACGGGTCGAACGGCCAAATCTTCATGGCCGAATACCCCTCTTCCAGCAGGCTATGGGCCAGGTCGTCCGCCGCGTTGGCGAATGCGACCTGATCGTCGTATGGACCTTCCGCTTTATACGCCGCTCCGGTCTGCACGACGCGCTGCTGGGCCGTGCGGTTGTTATAATTGTAACCTGCACAGGTATTATAGACGCGGACCCTATCCCGGCTCAGCCCACCGAGGAGCTGGTAAATCGGCTGCTGGGTCGCCTGGCCCCAAAGATCCCACAATGCGATGTCAACGGCGGAGGCGGCGCGAATCTCCGCGGAGCTGCTGTTGAAGCCGACATAGGGATTCAGAAGATGGCGGCTATGGCGCTCGATCTGAAGCGGATCCTTCCCGAGCAAATAAGGCGCCACCTGCGTGTGTACATAACTCGCGACGGCATCCGCACCACGAAACGTCTCGCCCAAACCGATCAGCCCCTCGTCGGTGTGCACGTGCACCCAGATGAGGTTTGGCAAATCGCGCAGCTGGATGGTCTCGATCTCGGTTATTTTCATGCGCCATTTCCTTCCAGCCAATCTCTCTCACCGCGAGCATAGCCAGGTGTTGTGAGGCCTTGCGAGCGTGGTTGACCGAACCGTAGCTGACTGGGCGCCCGGTATGAGATCGCCCCAAAATCTCCTGCGGCCCTAGGCCGGGTTGCGCATGAGGCGAAGCGCACTAGGCTGCAGCATAGGCGTCAGTCCTCGCGAGGTGTGTACATGAGTGGTGTGGTCATCGTCGGTGGGCGGGTGGTGGATCCGGCCAGTGGGTTGGATGGCGTGTGCGACGTGGCCCTCCATGATGGCCGGGTCGCCGCCCTGGGCACGGGCTTGGGCAGCGCCGAGCGGGTGATTGACGCGGCCGGGCTGGTGGTGGCGCCGGGGTTCATCGACCTCCACGCCCATGGCCAGTCGGTCGCGGCTGACAGGATGCAGGCCTTCGATGGCGTGACGACGTCCCTCGACCTGGAGGCCGGGGTGATGCCGGTCGCCTCGTGGTACCGGCGCCAGGCGGCGCGGGGGCGGGTGCTGAATTATGGGGCCTCAACCAACTGGGCCTTCGCACGCATCGGTGCCATGACCGGCTCCAACGAGGAATCGTCGCTGGAAGCCTTCGGCCGGGCCATGCGGGACCGCCGCTGGGTGGAGAACGTTGCGACCGAGGCGGAGGTGGGCGGCATCCTCGGCCGGTTGGCGAACGGGTTGGACGAGGGCGGGATCGGAATTGGCATCCTGAACGCCTACGCGCCCGGCGCCGGCGTGCAGGAGTTGACGGCGGTGTGCCAGTTGGCGGCGACGCACGGCGTGCCGACCTTCACCCACGTTGCCTACATGTCCCGCATCGACCCGGAAAGCGCCGCCGAAGCCTATGTCCGTCTGATCGGCTATGCCGGTGCCACCGGCGCACACATGCACATCTGCCACTTCAACAGTTCCAGCAAGACCGACGTGGAGCGGTGCGCCCGGCTGGTGGCTAAGGCGCAGGAGCAGGGCCTCCCGATCACGGTCGAGGCCTATCCGTACGGCACCGGGTCGACTGTGCTGGCCGCGACCTTCTTCAGCGATCCTGACTTCGAGGCGAGAAACGGCACCGGCTACGATTCGGTGCAGCGAGTGACCGACGGGCGGCGGTTCCACAGCCGCGAGGAGCTTCTGGCGGCGCAGGCGGAGGAACCATCGACCCTCGTGCTGTGGCACATCCTGGACACCGAGCATAACGAGCATCACCGCAACCTGCTCGACATCTCCGTGCTCTACCCCGGTGGCGCGATCGCGTCCGATGCGATGCCGTGGACGCTTTCCGATGGCTCCGTCTACGCGGGCGATGCATGGCCCCTGCCGGAGGACGCCACGTCGCACCCCCGCTCGGCCGGCACGTTTACCCGCTTCATCAGCCATTGGGTGCGGGAGCGGCAGGCCGTGTCGCTCCTGGAAGGCGTGCGCAAATGCGCCTTGATCCCGGCGCAAATCTTGGAAGCCAGCACGCCGGCCATGCGCACCAAGGGCCGGCTGGAAGTGGGAGCGGATGCGGATGTGGTGGTGTTCGATTTCGATACGCTGGTCGACCGGTCCGAATTTTCGGCGATGAACCGCCCCTCGGAAGGGGTGCGGCACTTATTGGTCAGCGGACAGCCGGTGATCACCGACGGGGTGATGGATGTGGCGGCCCGGCCCGGGCGCCCGGTGCGGCGGCCTCTCGCCGGGGTCTGACGCGGCTTCTAGGCAGGCTGGCCGTGGCTCCGGACTTTCAAGGCTGTGCGGGCATCATCCTGTCGCCGGGTTGGCACGGCCCGGTCCTGGTCCAGTGCATGTTCATCGACATTTCTGGTGGCATCCCTTGTGGGCCGTGCTGGATCACTGTTTTCGAGGCGATCGTATAGTCGTTTTCGTTCATAATTGTCATGGCCATGGTCGTATTCATGTGCATGCCTTGGACGTCGCACGAGGATTGGATGTTGACGACGTTGCCGGACTTGCTGTGGCTGAAATTGCATTTGGCGCCGGGCAAAGTGTTCAACATTTTATCGAGCGCCTCATCCGTCATCGTCCGGTCTGCCGGCGCACAGGATTTGACTTGCCGGCCAGGCACCCCATCTCCCATCGACATGGTTCCCACCCATTCCCCGGCCTTGATGTCCATGAGCGGGTCCGCCGCGGCGGGACCTGCCGCCAGCAAGGCGACAGTGAGGGCGATGACGCAATGTTGTCTCATGGGGAATCCCTTTCGAAATGATTGTCTTTTTGCTGCAAAATACACGCGCGGCCAGAATTTCGTCTCACCATTGGTGCCCTAGCCGCCTGTCAGGAAGGTGTTGAATGCCTCCCTGTAGTCTGAATGCCAGCGGGAGAGCGCGGGGCGGTTCTCGATGACATCGCCCATCGCCCAGGCCATGCGCTTTTCGTCCATCGCACGCGTAGTTTCATTATCGGGGCACAGAATGTAGAAGTCGCCAGCGGCGAGGCGTTCGATCATGAAGCCGATCACTTGGTCGGGTGTCCAAGCTCCCTCCGGCTTTTCAGCCGACCGGGTCATCCCGGTGAAGGTCGAGCCGGGGATCAGCAGATGGGCCGATATCCTGTCGCCTATTCGTTCGCGCAGGCTGTGTGCGAGGCCTTCGGTCAGGGCTTTGACGCCCGATTTGCTGACGTTGTAGGCGGTGTTTCCTGGTGGCTGGGTGATGCCCTGTTTGGAGCCGGTGTTGATCACCACGCCGCGCTGGCCGCCCGCGATCATCCCGGGAACGAAGGCCTGGACGCCATACAAGACGCCCATCAAGTTAACGCCGATCACCCGCGCCCAAATCTCGGGGCTGGATAGCGCATCGGCGCCACCATGGATCGCGGCGTTGTTCATCAGCAGCGACACCGTGCCGAACCGTTCGCCAATCTCCCGAGCCAGGCGTTCGACTGCGGCGTGGTCACTCACATCAATAACGAACCCGGCTGCGTCGCCGCCCATGGCGGCGGCTTCGTCGCTGACCCGGGGCGTATTATCGACAAGGCAGACGCGCATGCCTGCGGCTGTGAAGCGTTGGGCGGCGGCCCGCCCGATGCCACTTGCCGCGCCCGTCACGACTGCCACGTTGCCCGGTGCGATGACGTCCATACCGAAACCCTCCCGTATGTAGGCTGACTCGACGCGCGCCGGCGATGTTCCGGAGCACTCGCGTCCTATATCTGCCTCGATGCAACGGCGATACCGTCGTGCAACGAGGGGTGCGGCGCCGTGCTGGAGTGCCGCGTTTGTTGGAGGCGCGTATGGGTGCGTCATGGTTAGCCGCTGCCGTGGGGAGCGGTTTCGTGATGGTCTGGGCTGCGGTGCTCGCTGGGTCGCTGGGAATCCCTGTGCCAAGCCTGGCGGCCGTCGTGTTCGCGGGGGCCGTGCTGGCGCACAGCCATGGTGGGCTTGCTGATGCGGCAGGGTACTTCGCCGCCGGGCTGGCGGGGGCGGTGATTGGGGATTTGGTGTGGTTTTCGGCCGGCGTCCGGTACGGCGGGAGTGTGCTGGGTCTCCTGTGCCGCATGTCGCTGTCGCGCGACACTTGCGTGACCAACACGGCGGCGATGTTCGCCCGGCGGGGGGTGACGATCCTGCTCTTCGCGCGGTTTGTGCCCGGTCTATCGGTCGTGAGCGCCCCGGTGGCTGCTGCGTCCGGCGTGAGCCTGCGGCGATTCCTGATGTATGCGGAGACCGGCGCCTCGATCTGGATGATCTGCGGACTGGGCATCGGGTATGTGCTCGCAGGACAGATCATGGGCGCTATGGGAATGCTGGGGCGGTTCGGTATCGACCTCGTCGGTGCGGCGGTCGTTGCAACGGCGCTGTATGTCGGCGTGCGCTGGCTTCGCCGGCGGCTGTTGCTGCGGCATTTGCGCATGGCTCGGGTGAGCGTAGAGGAGGTGGCGGCCCTGCTGGCATCGGGCAGCGCGCCCGTGATCGTCGACGTGCGGCCGTTGATTCAGCAAAAGGCGGATCCGGTGCGTATTCCTGGGGCGCGGAGCATCCATGACGAGGATGTGGGGCGGGCCGACCGGCTGCACCCCATGATCGTTTACTGCTCGTGTCCGGACGAGGCGTCCGCGGCCGTCAAGACGCTGCAGATGCGGAAATTCGGATTTGCCAATGTGCGGCCTTTGAAGGGCGGCCTGGCGGCTTGGCGGGCCGCGGGGCAGCCGTTGGAGTCGATCGGGGGTGAGGCGAGGCAGGTCGTTGGCAAAGCATCGCGTCCGCTGGAAGTTGCCGATTAGAGCGCACGCATCCTAATCGGTCTCCGGCCGGGTGCGGTCGCGTTTGACAGTGCCGCGGGCGGATTTGGCGTCCAGCCGCCGGCGCTTGCTGGCGAGGGTCGGCCGTGTCTTCACCCGGTAGACGGGCGGGATGGCGGCGTCCCGGATCAACTCGGCCAATCGCTCCCGGGCATCGGTGCGGTTACGTTCCTGGGTTCGGTGGCGGTTGGCGGCGATGATCAGCACTCCCTCCGCCGTCATCCGCCGGCCTGCCAGCACCGCCAGACGAGCGCGGATCGCCGGGCTCAACGCGGGAGAGTGGAGCGCATCGAAGCGAAGTTGCACCGCCGTGGCAACCTTGTTGACGTTCTGGCCTCCGGGCCCGGAGGCCGCGATGAAGCGTTCTTCCAACTCGGACTCGTCGACGTAGATGCTTGGGGTGATCTGCAGGCCGTCCATTCGTTCATCATAGCGTCACACCTGCGATTTGGCGCCGGGTCAGAGTGCGTTGCGGAGATGCAGGCGTGCGATCGTCCAGCCTTCCACACGGTCGATCGCGACGGTCCCACCATGCTCCTCCGCCATCGATCGCATAATAGGGAGCCCCTCACCTTGGCAGTCGCCGCTGGGTCCCCAGCCATCATCGCTGACCAAAAGCGTGACCGAACCATCCCAATTGCTGCGGACGCGGACGGTGATCCGGCCGACCAGGCGCATGTGCATGCCATGCTTGACCGCGTTGCACACCATCTCGTACGCGATGCGGACGACCAGTTGCGCCGTTGGCTCCGGGCAAGTCCCCGTGACAGCCACGTCAACTTCGATGGTTTGTTCTGAAGCGGCCATGAGCTTTATCGTGGCATTTGCGAGCGAGCGAAGGCGCTGCTCCAGCGGCCCCGGGCAGCTGGTCAGCCCAAAGAGTTCATCCGAAATCCTGGCGCTCAGACAGATGCGGCGTTCGATGTCGTCGGCAAGCGCGTTGCCTGCCGGAGTGGCCCGCAGGTTGGTGGCGGAAATCTGGGCGATGATCCGCTGCAGCGCGTTCTTCGTCTGATGGCGCAGTTGGCGCATCTCCGTCGCTTCGGCGCTGCGCTCCAGCTTGGTCATTGGCGCGGGCGTCGGGCTTAGGCGGCGAAGGGAGGTGTGGGACATTTGCAACTCCGGCTGGTCCCGTGACGTTAATGTGGGAATTATTCCCACGTCAAGTGGTTTGTGGGGTTCTTTCCCACGTCTGGTGTGATAGGTCTGGCCCATCGATGGTAGAGACACTTCACTCTTGATTCCGACTGCCCCCCCAACTCCTGACACGATGCTTCCGCCCCTTCGCCGGCTGTTACGGCCCTTGGTGCGGTTGCTGATCAGGTGCGGGGTTACCTTCCCAGCCGCGGCGGATCTGATGCGGGCGCTTTATGTGGAGGTAGCAGGCGACGAACTCGGGCCCGAACATCGCAGTGACAGCCGCGTTAGCCTGCTGACCGGCGTCCACCGCAAGGAGATCCGCCGCCAGCGGACGCTGCCGACGGATGAGCCGCCGCCGCCGCTCGTCACCCGGAACGGACAATTGATTGGCACCTGGCTGGGTGCGCCCGGGTTCACGGACGGGACGGGTGTGCCGCTCGCGCTGAAGCGGACGGCAGATTTGGGCGACCCGGCGGCGCCGAGCTTCGAGCGGTTGGTGACGTCCGTGACGCGGGATGTGCGGCCCCGCGCTGTGCTGGATGATTGGCTGAGCCAGGGGATCGTGTCGCTGGACGCCGAGGACCGCGTTCACTTGTCGGCCGCGGCGTTCCTGCCGCAGCCCGGGCGGGCGGAGCAACTATTTTATTTTTCCCGCAACCTGCACGACCACATCGCAGCCGCCAGCGCCAACGTGCTGGCGCCGGGTGCCGCGCCGTTCGTGGATCGCAGCGTGCATTACGACGGGCTAACGCCGGCTGCGGCTGCAGAATTGGAGCGGGTGGGTCGGGAGGCCGCGCAGCGCGCGTTGCTGGAGGTTAATCGGCAAGCGCTTCTTTTGGCGACAGATGCGCCGCCCGGCACTATCACTCGCCGAGTGAACTTCGGTGTCTACCTCCTAGCCGAGGACGAGCGGCCGGCATGATCCGCCACGCCTGGCTGATGATGCTGGTCCTTGGGGCCTGTAGCGGCCCCGGTCCATCTGCGCCTCCAGCCGCGACGGCAGTTGCCACTCCTGCCGCAAGCCCGGGGGTGTGCCGCGTCGGACCCGATGGCGCGCGACCCATCGCCGACCGCGGCATCGGGGGTACAGGCGCTCCCCCTGTGCAGAGTGCTGACCGCGGGATTGGCGGGACCGGAATCATCGGGGTCATCACCGGGTTCGCGAGTGTCTGTGTGGCAGGCGAGGAGGTTGCACTGCCTGCCAGCCTGCCCGCCACGATCGACGGCCAGCCGGGCAGCCTCGATGATTTACGTGCGGGCCAGGTGGTCGCGGTACAGGCCGACGGGCAGGGCGATTCCTTGTTGGCCAGGGAGATCGTGGTGCGTCACGTGGTGATCGGGCCTGTGCAGTCGACAGGCGATGGGGTTCTCGTGGTCCTCGGCCAAAAAATAGTCGTTGGTGACGCGAGGGGCTCGGCGGCTTCAGCGACGCCGGGTCAATTCGTGGCTGTCAGTGGGTTCCGTGAACCCGGCGGGGTGATTTTCGCGACCCGCATCGACCCTGCCCCACCCGGGCCCGTCTTGCTGCGTGGTGAGTTGACGCGACTCTATGGCGTGTCACGGATTGGCTCGCAGACTGTGCGCCTGCCGGACACTGCGGTTCCCAGCGGCTTCCCCGTTGTGGTGACGGGTCGGATGAAGGGCGACATCCTGGTTGCCGATAGCGTCGCCCGCGATATCGCCGATGAGAGCCCGGTGGCGTATTTTGGCCCAGCCGTCTCCAACTTCGTGGTGGAGGGCTATGTGTCCGTGATCGCTGGCGGGTATCTCGTGGATCGTGATTTTGTGCGGGGCGCGGGGTATGACGCTGGGTCGCGTGGCCGCGGCATCGCCCGGTTTGGCCGGGAAGGACAGGGTGGTTTGGTGGCCCGGGGATTGGAGATTGGCGGCAATACTGGTCCGGCGCCTTCACTGGGCCGGGGTTTTGCGCCGGCACCACTTCCCGGCGGCTTGAATTCCCGGCCGGGGTTCGGGGATTTCGGGGGAAGGGGGGGACCGGGGAACGGAGGGCAGCCTGGACAGGGCTTGTCGCCCCGCCAATATCAATCGCCCGAATTCCCCGGCCAAGGGAGTTTTGGGTCGCCGGGACCGCAATTCGTGCCGCAGCGGCGATGAGGCCATATCCTTACGGTATGAGGGGCTTGTTCCGCAGCGTGCATAGTAAAGATGCGGGGAGCAGAGGAGCAAAACCGCGAGTTTATGGCAGGAAGCTACCACAAAGCAGGTGCGGCCATGGTATCTTCGCGACCCGTCTACCCACCTCAGGAAGCCCGTCATGTCTTGCGTGCGGAAAAGTTTGCCTCGTCTACGCACCGCCATTGTCCTGCTGCCCCTCCTTTCCGCTTCGTGTGCCGGGTTGAGCAGGAACGACGTCAAACTGCAGACCGACGACCGGGGCAACCTGCAGCCGCAGACGGTGAGGGGGCCCTGCGAGGTGAAAAAGTTCTTCATTGATGGGCCTCAAGCCGTGCCGGCAGACGTGACGGTCGGGAACGCCGGAGATGCATGCACTCTCACGCTCTTCAATCCGGATCTGCAACGCGTTTTCACCTCCGTCCTCGTCATCCCGCAACCTGCGCACGGCCGGGCGACCGCGTCTCTCATTACGCTGGGGCGTCAAGTGGAGGTCTCCTATGCGCCGCAGCCCGGGTATAGCGGGCCCGACCGGTTTGGCGTGACCATCGAGCCCAATGGTCTGAGTGTGAGCTTTCGGGTAACGGTGCAGCCCACATCGCCGGCCAAATAAGGCTTAATGAGACAGATGGTGCGTTAGTCCAATTTTAAGGCGCAGTGCAGAATATTGATTCATGCGCCGAACCCGCTATTGCATCTTCGCTCTGCTTGTTCTCATGGCGCCGCGTGGCGCCCAAGCCATGCGCTTCGACTATTATCCGGCGGGGTCAACTGGTGGTGCGTTCCTCAGTGCCTCTGGCATCGTCCGGCTCGGTGATGAGGACCGGCTGAAGGCCGCACTCCGTTCGGTAGCAGCCAATACGAGGCTGAGTGGCCTGTCACTCGATAGCCCGGGTGGGGACCTCGAGGAGGGTTTGCGGGTGGCAACGGCCATTCACGATGCCCATTTGCAGACCATGGTGCGCAACGGCGCCAAATGCGCTTCGGCCTGTTTCATCATGTTTGCTGCCGGGTCGCACATGTTTGCCGGCACGTCGGCGCTCGTGGGCGTGCATAGTGCATCCTATGGCGGGCATGATACGCCGGACGCACAGGCCGCGACCGTGATAATGGC
Source organism: Acetobacteraceae bacterium (assembly GCA_965199005.1). Taxonomy (GTDB): domain Bacteria; phylum Pseudomonadota; class Alphaproteobacteria; order Acetobacterales; family Acetobacteraceae; genus LMUY01. Next base: position 1,512,012 of record CBDAQK010000001.1, read on the forward strand.
CCGGCGCCTTTCCGCCTATGGCGTGCCTGACGCGATCCTCGGCAAAATGGTATCGGCCCAACCCAGCCAAATCTGGTGGCTGGCCCGGAGCGACCTCGAGAGCATGCGCGTGGACATGACCCTTCCGCAATTGGTTACCACGTCCATCATACCGGCCAGCGTCGAGCCACCAGGTGTGCCCGGTGCGCCTTCGCCGCCTGCGCCAGTGAAGGCGGTCAAGCCGGGCTTTCGGATCGAACCGGCCGCCCAGGGCTTCCGCGTTTTGCCTAGGACCGTCGGCGCCTTCCGGCCTGGCTAGCGCGAAACGGGGGCGGTCGCGATGGTCGCGACCGGGCGCGCGAGGGAAAGTCTCTCAGCCGTCGTGAGGCACTGGAAGGTCGCGTCGAACTGGGTGGGCCACTCCTCCACGCGGGGATCACCGCCCGGCCGCAGCTCCAACATCACCATATCGCGGCCTTGCAGGCGGCAAAACCCGTCCGACTCGGCGAGCACAGCCCTCTGCGCGGCGGCTCCGCCGCCCCGGACGGGGGCGCGCAGTTCGGACAAGACGTAGGTGTTTGGCCCGATGGGCACGACGCCCGAGGTGAGGGAACACCCTGCCAAGAGAATGCCTGCCACCAGGGTAAACAGGTAAATTCGCATGCATGACGCTTTACCACTGGCGGCGCATAACCGCCATTGCCATGCGGCGGAGGGGCGCCGAAACTGTTGCTGTCCTTCCAGCCACCGGAGGAGATCGAGCGTGCGCTGGCCGGCCCCCTCGTTCCGCTGACCCCAGAAAGCATCCTGGAACCCGACCAGCTTCGCCAGCAACTGACGAAAATTCGCGAGCGGCGCTGGGAATGGTCGGTCGACGACGCGACATTGGGCTGACGGCGGCCGCAGTTCCCGTGATGAACGCGGCGGGCGACATTCTGTGTTCCGTCAGTGTCACCGATGGCCCGCCCTCCGGGTCCAGTGGGCCAATTCGTCGCGCCCGATCAAGTAGCGAGCGTTGGGGAAGGTCAGTACCCAGTGCCCGTCCACGAGGCGGGTATTCCAGCCGACATGGTCGACGTGCAAATGGGTTTTGATCACCATCGTTACGTCCTCAGGGCGGACACCGTAGGCGGCGAGGCGATCCAGGAACCCGGCGACGATGTTCAGTGCGGCCCGCCCATGGCTGGCCCGGTCGACCGTGGTCATGCACTTTGCCGCCATGAGCGGATGGACCAAGGGCACATGAACCGTCGCAAATAGCGTCATGCGGCGGGTGAGCGATGCCGGCGCGGCGGCCTGGGTCATGGTCTCGAAGCAGGCGTTTTGTAGTGTGAAACCAAGAGGCATTCCGGGCGCGTTGACTACCGAAGTGGACCGTTACGACCCCATGCAAAGTGCTAGAGACACCCGGCATAGCGCCTTGTAGAGTTGGAGCGGCCGAGCGGCTGGGAGGATTTCGTCCATCCGGTAGACGTGGCTGCGGAGAGGATGATGGTATGGCTTACGCTCAAGTTGACGCCCAGCACCTGATGAACGCCTGCGCATCGGGATTGATCTCAATCCATGCCAAAGGTCGCACGATGGACGCAGAGACCGCCCTTAAAGTGGTCGCCCTGCAAAATTTGGAGGCTTTGGCCCGGTGTTCGAAAGGCGGGGCTGGAAGTGGCCTGGTGACGATCGATATCGAGGATGCACGGTTGCTCGCGCCCTTCTTCTGACCAGGGAAGCCTCGCCGGCTTGACCTCCGCCGTACAGTTCGGTCCATAGCGGCGGTCATGTGGAGGATGCGAGCCGTGGAACATTGGTTGAAGCGCGGCCAGGGCCAAACGGAAGCAGCCGCCGCGGACCAGAAGGTGCGGGAAGCAGTCGAACTGATTCTGGCTGACATCGCCGCGCGTGGGGATGCGGCGGTGCGGGAATTGTCGGTCAAGTTCGACAAGTGGGACCGCGACGATTACCGGTTGAGCCATGCCGAGATCGAGGGCTGCCTGGCCCAGCTGACCAAGCGGGATTTGGAGGACATCACTTTCGCCCAGACCCAGGTTCGCCAGTTTGCCCAGCATCAGCGCGATGCCCTGCGCGATATCGAGGTCGAAACGCTGCCGGGCGTTATCTTGGGCCACAAGAATATCCCGGTCGGCTCTGCTGGCTGCTACGTGCCGGGAGGCAAATACCCGCTGCTTGCGTCTGCCCATATGTCGGTCATCACGGCGAAGGTCGCCGGGGTAGCGCGGGTGATCACCTGCGCGCCGCCGTATCAGGGCAAACCGGCGGCGGCCATCGTGGCGGCCCAGCACCTGGCCGGTGCGGACGAAATCTTTTGCCTGGGCGGCATTCAGGCGGTGGGCGCCATGGCGCTGGGCACGCCGCAGATCGCCCCGGTGGATATGCTGGTCGGGCCGGGCAATGCCTATGTTGCAGAGGCGAAGCGGCAACTCTTCGGCCGGGTTGGGATCGACCTATTCGCTGGGCCGACCGAGACCCTGGTGATCGCGGACGAGACGGTCGACGGGGAGTTGTGCGCCACCGATCTGCTGGGCCAGGCCGAGCACGGGCCGGACAGCCCGGCGATCCTGCTCACCACTTCGGAAAAGTTGGCCCGCGACACGATGCGCGAGGTCGAGCGGCTGCTGGAAATCCTGCCGACGGCGCCGATCGCCCGGCAGGCCTGGACGATGCATGGGGCCGTCTGTGTCGTCGAGAGCGAGGAGGAGATGGTGCAGGTCGCGGACCGCATCGCCTCGGAGCACGTGCAGGTGATGACCCGCGACCCGGATTATTTTCTGCAGAACATGCGCAATTATGGTGCGCTGTTTCTCGGGCCGCGCACCAATGTCGCCTACGGAGACAAAGCGATTGGCACTAACCACACGCTGCCGACGAAAAAGGCGGCGCGGTATACAGGTGGGCTCTGGGTGGGCAAGTTCCTCAAGACTTGCACCTATCAGAGGGTGTTGACCGACGAGGCGTCCGCCCTGGTGGGCCGCTATACCTCCCGCCTCTGCGCGCTGGAGGGGTTTGTGGGCCATGGCGAGCAAGCGAATATCCGGGTGCGACGGTATGGTGGGGGCAATGTGCCCTATGGCGGGGTGGCGGAGTGACGGGCCCGTGCTGATGGCGGGGCCGTCGCTCGTCATCGATGGCGGCTGGACGGCGGATTAGGCACGGCGCTGGTTTGGTGGGATCGATGAACCCAGGTTCCGCACGGGGCGCCCTTCGCCTGCTGATTCCATTCGTGCGGCGCTATCGCTGGTACGCCGCCGGGGCGACGATTGCGCTGTTCGCGTCGTCGGGGTTGATCCTGGTGCTGGGCCAGGGCGTGAAGCATCTGATCGATGGCGGTTTCACGAGCGGCAGCCATGCCCAGCTCAACGCCACCGCGGCAACCATGGCAGGTGTGATTGCAGCCCTGGGCGTCGCCACTGCGGCGCGGTTTGGGCTCGTCACCTGGCTGGGGGAGCGGGTGGGTGCCGATATCCGCCGGGCGGTGTTCGACCATGTGCTGACCTTGTCCCCGGCCTGGTTCGAAACGGCGCGCACGGGGGATGTCCTGTCGCGTCTGACGGCGGATACGGCTGTCTTGCAGGCGTTGACCGGCTCGGCGCTGAGCCAGTGGCTGCGCAGTGCTGTCCTCCTGATCGGGGCCTTCACGATGCTGGTCGCTACCAGCCCAAAGCTGTCGCTGGTAGTGGTGGTGGTGGTGCCGTTCGTCGTTGTGCCCCTCGTGGTGTTTTCCCGCCGGGAACGAGGCCTGTCGCGAGTTGCGCAGGAGCGTGTGGCCGATTTGGGCGCGATGGCGGAGGAAATGCTGTCTGCCCTGCGCACGGTGCAGGCCTTTACCTATGAACCAGTCGCGCGCCTACGGTTCGCCACGGGCACGGAACGGTCGGTGGTCGCGGCGCAGGCGCGGATCCGCTCGCGGGCGCTGGTGATCCTGGGGGTGATCCTGCTCGGCTTCGGCGCGATCACCCTGTCGCTGTGGGTTGGCGGGCGGGAGGTGCTGGATGGGCGAATGACCGGTGGGGCCCTTTCGGCGTTCGTGTTCTACGCCATCATCGTCGCCACGTCTGGCGCTGGGATCAGCGAGTTGTGGGGTGAATTGCAGCGGGCCGCGGGCGCTGCGGACCGCATTGCCGAATTGCTGGCCGAACGACCCACCGTCATCCTTGCCGCCACCCCGCGCGTGCTGCCCGCGCCGCAGGGCCGGTTGTCGTTCCAGGCGGTGGAGTTCAGTTATCCAGCGCGGCCTGGCGTTCCGGCGCTGCATGATTTCTCACTCAAGATCGAACCGGGTGAGACGGTCGCGCTGGTCGGCCCGTCTGGCGCGGGCAAGACGACGGTGTTCCAGCTCTTGCTACGGTTCTACGACCCGGTGGCTGGCCGTGTGCTGCTGGATGGCGTCGACATCCGGGAGGCGGATATCGGGGCGGTGCGGGCGAGGCTGGGGCTGGTGCCGCAGGACCCGGTGGTGTTCGGGGCCGATGCCTGGACGAATATCCGTTTCGGCCGGCCCGGGGCCACGAACGCGGAGGTGCTTGCCGCGGCCAAGGCAGCATCCTGCGACTTTCTGGATGGGCTGCCCGACGGTTTCGACACTTTCCTGGGTGAGAAGGGGGTTCGGCTATCGGGCGGACAACGGCAACGGCTGGCGATCGCCCGCGCCATTCTGCGTGATGCACCGGTTTTGCTGCTGGATGAGGCGACCAGCGCGCTGGATGCGGAAAGCGAAGTGGCGGTGCAGAGGGCGTTGGCGCGGCTGTCTGTGGACCGGACGACCCTGGTGATTGCGCACCGGCTGGCAACGGTGCGGCGCGCTGACCGGATCGTGGTAATGGAGGGTGGCCGCATCGTGGCATCTGGTACTCATGACGCGCTCGTGCGGGAAGGAGGGCTGTATGCCCGGCTCGCGGCGCTGCAGTTCAGCGATGCGGCGGATTGAGGTTAAGCGAGACGCAGCGTCTGCATTCATCTTGCGGGTATCTCTGACGGTCATTGTTGCCATGAAGGATTGCCCTACTGCGGAGCCGCCGAAGGGGTGGCCATCGCGCGCGGGGTATTCCGGCGTATAATGCGGGCATGAACCGCATCGAGGGCAACCGTATTGCAGCATTGACGCCAACCCGGCCAAGTGCCGACCAAGTTTTCGACCGGCCGGGGCGGTTCGTGTTGCCTGGGCTGTTGAACCTGCATAATCACTGCTTCACGGAAGACGGCAGCTTTCCTCTATGTGCCGAGGCGTTGCAGGAAGCGGCGCGGTTTCCGATCACGGGCTGGTTCGGCCACGCCGAGCCTTTGCCTTCCACGGCAATTACCGCCCGGCCTCTGGGATCGCCCGGTCGACCGTTGGTACGCCCTCGATCCTGGCCATGGGTGCGCTGGAGGTGAGCATCGATATAATCCTGCGGGTCCCGATGGCCGATCTACGGACGAAGTCGCTGCGGCAGGCCGGGTTGCTGATGGATTTGGTCAGCCAACTCTGCCCCGGTCATGGGCTGGAGCCGGCGACGCCCACCAACCCGGCGATCCGCGGCAGCCAGGTCTCGTTCCGCCATCCAGAGGCCTACGCCATCATGCAGGCCTTGATTGCCCGCGGCGTCGTTGGGGGTTTCCGCACGCCGGACATCATTCGCCTCGGTATCACCCCGCTTTACCTGCGCTACGTGGATGTATGGGACGCCGTGCACGTCCTTCAAGACGTGATGGAAACGCGGGCCTGGCAGGACCCACGCTCCCGCACCCGCGCGCGCGTGACCTGAGCGGCCCTTGAGCGATGACCGCCCTGGTGACACTCTCCGCAGCCCTGCGGAGGATCCGGATGCGCTTCCCGACGAGATTGCTGCTAGCCGCCGTTCTGGCAACCATTTCGCGCCCGGCCATGGCGCAGCATTGGGCGACGGTGTGGGCTGGCTCCGACCAGGGGCCGTATCCCTCGGGCAATGCATCCGCCCAGCCGGACCTCGCTTTCGCCTTCCCGCATCCGGAGCTCGGGTCGCACGAGCAGAGCTTCCGGCTGATTGTCAAACCCGATCTGTGGTCGCGGCAGATGCGGTTCCGGTTTTCCAACGCCTTCGGAACCAAGCCGGTCACGTTCGACGCAGTGTTCGCCGGCTTGCAGATGAGCGGGGCTGCGCTGGTGGCGGGCACCAACCGGCCAGTGACCTTTGCCGGCAAGAAAACCGTGACCGTGGCACCGGGGGCGCTGGTCTGGTCCGATGCGGTCGGCCTACCCTTCGTCCACGACCCCGCTGCGCCCGAACTGGCGGGGCGCAAGCTGGCCATCACATTCCACATCCCGGGGGATAGCGGTCCGATGACCTGGCACGCCAAGGCGATGACCACCTCCTATGTCACCGCCCCGGATGCGGGGGCCACCGGTGAGCTGGAGGACGACAGTGCCTACCCCAATAGTACCACCTCCTGGTACTTCCTCGATGCGGCGGATGCGATCTTGCCGGGCGACGTGCAGGTGGTGCTGTGCCTCGGCGATAGCATCACGGACGGCACGGCCTCCACGTTGAACGGGGATGACCGGTGGACGGACGTGCTGTCCCGCCGTTTGCACGCGGCGAGTGGGCAGCATATCGCCGTGGTCAACGCTGGAATTGGCGGCAACCAGGTCACCGGTCCGTTGGAATACGGGCCTACCAAGCCATTTCCCGGTGGGCCATCCGCGACCTCCCGGCTTGACCGCGATGTTCTGGGCTTGTCCGGCATTTCGGAGGTCATCTGGTTTGAAGGCATCAACGATTTGGGGGCGGCGAACGCTCCGGCGGCGAATGTGGCCAACGCGATGCGCAGCGTGGTGGAGCGTATCCGGGCCCGGATCAAGGGTGTGAAAGTGTTTGGCGCCACGGTGACGAGCAGCCGGTCCAGTACCGGCCCCGGCTATGGCAGCGTCGACACCGATAACCGCCGGCACGCGCTGAACGACCTCATCCGCAAGCCAGGGCTCTTCGACGACGTGATCGACTTCGATGCCGCGACGCTGGACCCGCAAACCGGGGAGTTGCGGCCGGAGTTCGTGCCGCCTTCCACCACGGGCGGGGTGGGCGACAAGCTGCACCCCAACCGCGCCGGCTACCTGGCGATGGGCAACGCGGTGGAACTGCGGCTGCTGGCCCCCGCCGAGCCGCCACGGCCGCGTCCGCGTCCGCGGCCCCGGCCGGCGGCGGTCGACCAGCCCACCGACCCGCTGGCGGCGGCGCCAGAATGAGCGCGTATGACGGCTATATTGGGCGGGTTGAGACCCGCACGGATACGGTTTGGCCTCACCTCGTCCACGGGATGGCGGCCACGCTCGAGGTCGAGCCGCAGGGCCGTGTACTGCCTCCGCTATGGCATTGGATGCTGTTCGCCGACTGGGCGCCGGCGAGTGGACTGGGGCCGGACGGCCACCCAAAGCGGGGCGGCTTCTTGCCCCCGGTCCACGATCTGCCACGCCGCATGTGGGCGGGGGGGCGTCTGCAGTTTCACGCCCCGCTCCAAATCGGCGAGGTGGTGATCCGGACCAGCACCATCCTGTCCATTGCCGAGAAATCCGGTGGGTCCGGGCGCCTGATTTTCGTGACGGTTCGGCATGAGATTGCCGGGCTGGCTGGCAGGGCCATCACCGAGGAGCAGGACATCGTCTATCGTGGCGCGGAGGGGGAGGCGGTGAAGCCTGGCGATCCCGCCCCCCCGGTGGACGCTGTCGCCGCCCGGGAAGTGCATCCCGACCCCGTTCTGCTCTTCCGCTACTCCGCGCTGACCGGCAACGGCCACCGCATCCACTACGACGCCGATTATGTGCGGCAGGAGGAGGGCTACCCGGGCCTGATCGTGCACGGCCCGCTGCAGGCGACATGGCTGGCGATGCTGGCTGCTCAGCTTGGCCCACTCAACCAGTTTTCGTTTCGTGGGCGGCGCCCGGCCTTTGCCGGCACCCCGTTGCAAGTCGAGGCTTGGACAGGTCCGAATGGCACCCGCTTGCGAACGCGGGATGCGAGCGGCGCAATCTGCATGACCGCGGAAACCGGGGAATGAATTTGGCCTTTATGACCGAGCCCGTGCCAGAGCGTGGTGCACGTCTTCCAGTTCGCCCGGGGATCAGCCGCATTGTATGCGACAACCCCGGCCGGATGACCTATCACGGGACCAACACCTACCTCATCGAGGACGCCGACGGGGTGACGGTCTTGGACCCTGGGCCCGACCAGCCTGCCCATGTCGCGGACATCCTGCGCCTGTCGCCCGGCCCGATCGTGCGGATCCTACTCAGCCATACCCACCGCGACCATCTGGGCGCGCTGCCCGGGTTGAAGGCTGCGACGGATGCACCCGCCTATGGCTGGCATCGCAGTGGTGACGAGAGTTTTACGCCGGACGTGCCCATCCATGTCGGGGACGTCGTGGCCGGCATGGAGGCCGTGTTCACGCCGGGTCATGCGGCGGACCATGTATGCTTTGCGCGACCCGATGGGATTTTGTTTAGCGGGGACCATGTGATGAGTTGGTCCTCCAGCGTGGTCAGCCCGCCGGGTGGTGACATGGCGGCCTATTTCCGCAGCCTGCAGCTGCTTCTCGACCGCCCGTCCGACCTCCTGTACCTGCCGGGCCACGGGCCGCCCATGGCGGACCCCCGACCCTATGTCGAGGCGCTTCTGGGGCACCGCGTGGCGCGGGAGCAGGCTATCGCGGCGGTGTTGCGGGAGGGCCCGCAGAGTACGGCGGGCCTGGTCGAGGAACTCTATTCCAAGATCGACCCCATTCTGAAGATGGCCGCTGAGCGCAATGTGATCTCCCATTTGATGAAGTTGGAGCGGGAGGGCCGGGCCGCCCGCCATGGTGACGAGTGGCGAGCGCTCTAGTCGCGGACCCGCTGCTCGCCGCCAACCGGCATTTCTATGACGGGCTTTGGTCGAAAGCCCGGTTGATCGCGCCGGCCCGCTTCAACACCTGGCCGCTGGTGCAGGCGATATCCGCCAATGGCGCCCGTTGCCTCGAGGTGGGGGCAGGCCTGCGCCCGCGTCTCCCGATCCCAGGGACCGTGTTCGTTGACATCAGCCTGCCTGCGCTCGTCCCGTTGCGGGTGGAGGGTGCTCGGTCGGCCATTGGGTTGGTCACAGCGCTGCCTTTGGCGGATGCAAGTTTTGATCTGCTCTGTGCAATGGACATCGTCGAACACGTTGCCGACGATTTCGGGGCCTTCGCGGAGCTGTCGCGCGTTGCTGCGCCCGGTGCGGTGCTGTTGCTGTCGGTGCCGTTGCACCAATCGGCGTGGAGTGCCTTCGATGAAGCGGTGGGTCATCAGCGGCGCTACGATCCGGCGCTGCTGTTGGAGTTACTGGCCGCCAACGGCTTCACGGTGGAGCAGAGCGCGCCGGCAGGGATGCTGCCGCGGTCGTCCTGGTTGCTGAACCTGGGGATGTGGTTCCTGGAGCACCGGCGCAACCGGGCGATGTGGTGGTACAACAATGTCTTCATGCCGCTCGGCCTTCGGAGGATGCCCCCGTTGAACCTGCAGGATGGGGTAATTGATTTCGCCGGTCTGGCTGGCGTTCTCTTGGTCTGCCGTAAGAAACAAGCATGGTAACTCGCTGCCGGATCGCCGTGGCAGCGGTCCTGTTTGGGTTGCACGCTGCCCAGGCGGAGCCACGGCGGGCCGTGAGCGCGGCAGACTTCCTGGATACGCTCGGCGTCAACACCCATATCGTGTATAAGGATGGGGCTTACGCCAATATTGATGGCGTCGCCCGTGATCTGAGCTACCTTGGGATTCATCATGTTCGTGAGAACGTGCTGAGTCATCTGGGGCCGGATACCGCGAGCCTCGCGGATTACAGGACTTTGGCACATGTTGGGGCCAAGTTCGACTTGGTGGTGACCTACGCCCTTCCCACGCCGGCCGGTGCGAGTTTCGTCGAGCAGAACATCTCCATGCTCGACACGATGGAAGCGGCCATCCCCCGCAGTATCGTTGCCGTCGAGGGTTTGAACGAGATCAACAATTGGGCGATTGCATCGTACCGGGATAAGACCGGTGTCGCTGCCGCGTTGGCAAGCCAAAGCGACCTTTACAAATCCGTTCATGCCGACCCGCACTTGCGCGGCGTTGCGGTCTACGACCTGACCGGGGCCCCGCAGCAGCCAGGCTTTGCCGCCCGGGCGGATTATGGCAACCAACATCCCTATCCGCACAATGCGATGCAACCGGCGGTATGGATCGCGCAGGGTTTTGCCCAAGCGTATTCGACCCAGGGCGCCTACAAGCGGGTCGCCACCGAAACCGGCAATTTCAGCCTGCCGCGCGATTGGCCGAGTGGAAAGCCTTGGTGGGAGGCGGGGGCGATGCTTGGCGTCGACGAAACCACCCAAGCCAAAAGCATCTTGGACACCTATTTCGCCGCCTTCGTCCAGGGCGTCAGCCGCACCTATGTCTACGAGTTGCTGGACGAGAAGCCGGATATCGGCAATCTCGTCACATCGATGCATTACGGGCTGTTCCGGTTCGACCACAGCCCAAAACCGGCTGCCAATGCCATCCATAACCTGACGGCAATTCTGGCTGAGCCTGGGGCGCAATCCGTCGCCCCGCACTCGCTTGACTATGCGATGGCAGGTGCCCCGGCGACGGCGCAATCCGTGCTGTTGCAAAACGGCGATGGAAGCTTCGTTCTCGCCATTTGGAACGACGTGCCATTCTGGGTTTGGAACGCGCAGCTCAGCCAACCGGTCAATGCGCCGCCAGTGCCGGTTACGGTGACATTGGCGCAGGCGGCGAGCACGATCCGGGTGTTTGACCCACTGCTTTCGGCGGATCCCGTCAAAGTCACCAGGAACAGCCGGGACATCGCCGTGGGGCTAACCGACCACCCCACACTCGTCGCAATTTCTGCCAGTGATGCCCCAGTCAACCGGCCGATGAAGCATTGAAGATCAGGGGACCATGTGCATGTCGTCCGGTGCCTGGGGTGGCAGTTTGATCGCGAGGACCTTGAACTCCCCGCTTGTGGCCACTGACCCGGCGTGGACGGTGCCTTTCGGGATGATGATCAGGTCACCCGCGTGGATGTCCTTCTGCTGGTCGCCCAGCCAGAATGTGCCGCTGCCGGAAATTACATATTGAAACTCGTTGGCGTCGGAATGCGTGTGCTTGGGCACGTTCCCCGTCTGCAGCGCCATCGTTCCCTGCGGCAGCACCACCAGGGTCCGGGAGCGTAGCGTGCCGAGGTTGGGGATGATGTTGCCGAGGTCGGCATCGGTGATGGCTGCAAGGTCGACGATTTGTGGCTGCAACGCCGGCGTCTGCGCGCGTGCCACGGGGGCCAGGCGTGTCGCGAGAAGGCCGGCGACAAACGCCACCGGGATCGCCGCAAATGGCCATAGGCGCCGCATCCCCATATATGTCATGCCGTCACTCCCGGTAAAAATTCTGGTTTGTTCTGCTGCCGCGACTATCCGGGAACGTCTGGGAACGGACAAGGCCCAATCGCCTTGGCGTCAGCGCCATCCCGCCGCATCCTTCCCATTCTCAACGTCCTGAAAGTCGGCTCCATGACCAGCGCCATGCTGCCATTCGCCATCACCGTCTGCGGGATCGAGGAATTGGCGGGCCATTGCACCACGGGCGCCAGCCACGTCCTGTCCATCCTCGACCCTGAGACGCCGGTCCCGGAGGCATTCGGATCGTTCGGTGAACATCGCAAGCTGGAGCTACGGTTCGACGACATCATCGACGCGACGCCGGGTAAGCGGCTTCCCACGGCCGAGGATGTGGAGCTGATCCTGGCGTTTGGCCGCGACCTGTTGGCGGAACCGAGCCCCTCGGCCCATCTGCTGGTCCATTGCCATGCCGGGATTTCGCGGTCGACGGCATCCATGGCCCTGTTGATCGCCCAGGCCTTGCCAGCCGAGAGTGCGGATACCGTCCTGGCGAAGGTGCACGGGATTCGGGAGAAAGCCTGGCCAAACCTGCGGATCATGGAACTTGGCGACGCCTTGCTGCAGCGCCACGGGACGTTGGTGGCTGCAACCCACGCGCTCCATCGGCTGCAGCTGGAGCGCCGTCCCCATTTGGCCGAGTATATGGACCAAGGGGGCCGTGGGCGGGAAATCATAGCGGCCGGTTTGGCTTAGCCGCTATCCCAGCGCTGGCTCGCGATGGAACACGATGCGGCCTTTGCCGGCCCGCTTCGCTGCGTACAGCGCCGCGTCGGCTTTGTTGAGCACCAGGTCCAGTTGACGGTCGTCCTCCGGCCACCCGGCGCCGCCCAGGCTCAGTCCGATGGCGATGGTTTCTCCACCAATGACGTAGGGCTCCGTCACCCGTGACCATAGGCGATGGCCCGTCTCCAGGGCCAACCGGTCGCCGAGACCCAACGGGGCGTGCAGCACGACGACGAATTCATCTCCGCCGATCCGTGCCACGGCATCTCGGGTACGGACCGAGGATTGCAGCCGCCGCCCCACCTCCTGCAGCAAATTGTCGCCTGCGGCATGGCCCTGTGTGTCGTTGACCTGCTTGAAGCCATCCAGATCGCCCACCATCACCAGCAGCCCCGATGGCTCCGTGCGGGCCTGCGCCAAGGCCCGGGCCAACCAGGATTGCAACCCGGCCCGGTTCAGCAGTCCGGTCAGGGGGTCGTGCTGGGTGGCACTTTCCAGTTCATCCAGCTTCACCTGCTTGGAGCTGATCGTCGCCACCATGGCCCGTAGGGAGGAGGAGAGTATTTCGACCTCGGTCGCGCCCCGCACGATCGGCAACTCGACGGATTCGCCGCGGCGCAAACAATCCGCCGCCGCGGCAATCTGCCGCAGGGGGCGGGTGATCAACCCGGCGATGACCCAGCCCAGGAGCGCGATTGCCAGGGACAGCAGGGTTCCCGTCAGCAGGATCGCCAAACGGAGTTGCCGTGCCGGGGCAAAGGCGGTGTCCTCGTCCTCACGAACCAAAACCGTCCACCGCATGGGCATGCTGCCCGGTCCGGAGAATTGCCGGTCCCCGGCGGCAAAGTTGACCCCGGTGATGTAGTCGCGGCCGTCCGGCCAGGCGGTGGTCGACCAGCCGAAAATCCCGACGCGGGCCCGGCTGATCTCCGGCAGTGTGAGGCGCCGGCCAACCATCTCAGGCGGCCCGACCAGAACGGTGTCGTAGCTCGACACGACGACGGCCTGGCGGTGGTGGCCGCCATCTTCGTCGGGCGTCAGCAAGGAGCGGATGTTGTCGCGCACCCAATCCCAGCTCAGTTGCGCCACGATCACCCCCACGGCGGAGCTATCGGCAGCCCGGATGGGCCGGCTGATGTTGATCTGCCGCTGGCGCTCGACCGGAGGTTGTTGCGTATCACCGGGGCGGACGATGCGGAGCGGGTCGCTCTGGCTGTTGGGACGGCCGCGCAACTGGTCACGAAGATCGGACAGCAACGTGAGGTCGTTCCCCACCAGTGCCCCATCCGTGGCAGCAATGGCATTGCCCGCCACATCGGTGACCGCCAGCCACAGGAAATCCGGCTCGCTGCGGCGAAGACTGTCCAGTAGCGCCTGGACGGACGCCATGTCGTGCAGGTTGCGCATCGGGTCCAAAGCACCGAGTAGCCCGAGATCGCGCGAGCGGTCGGCCATTTCCTGGTTCAAACGGTCGGCGATCCGTTGCGCATCGACGGCCAATGACTGGCCGATACGCTCGCGCAATTGGTCGATCGAGCGTTGCCCCACCACGCCACCGAACAAGCCGGCGACGATGAAAACCAGCGGCGCGAGGACCAAGGCGAAGCGCGTACGAAGGCTAAGCCGGGGCAGAAACCGCCTCACGCTGCACGCCGATTCCGTGCTGGGCACGTCGTCATGTCAACACCCGTGCACCAGGGCAAATTCCAACTCCAGGTTCGGACAAAAATGGGTCGCTAAATTATCGTTGGTGTTCGTTGTCTTGAGACCGTCAGGAGCGCTCGTTGTCTAGCCGATCTTTCGTAACGTTGCGTTAATCGGGGTCCCACGATCGTATTCACCCCCTGATAAGCCAATAACTCACCAGCCAAATCCGGTTCGCCCGCCGGGTCAAGTAACGGATTGGAAAGCGGATCGTAGATCGAAGCCGGTGGGGGCTTGCCGCGTCAGGTCCATGCCGTCCAGCAAATCCTGCAGGTGCTGCTGTAGCAGCGTGATGGCGGGCTGCGTCTTACGGGCGCGGATGAAGGTGACCAGCTTGTGATGGTCGTCATGCCAGCAGGCCAGGCCACCCGGGTTTTCAAACAGCGCCACCACCAGCGATGTGCGTGCGACCAGTAATTCGACCTGGTTCGCCAGGATGCGGTTGCCGGAAAGGCGTGCCAGCAGCACGTGGAACCCGCCCGACAGGCGGATGGCGGCCCGCAAATTGCCCCGGTTACGCTCGGCATGTTCGCGTGCCATGGTGTCCTCGACGGCAGCGAAGTCGGCGGGTTGGCGGGCGTTGGTCAACGCTTCCACAACGCCGGTCTCGATCGCGCGCCGCGCCGCGAAAATCTCCCGGGCTTCCTCCCCGCTCGGCGCCGCGACATAGGCGCCGCGATGGGGCAGGCGGGTGACCAGCCCCTCCCAGGTCAGTTGATCCAGCGCCGATGAGACCTGCCGGCGGCCAAGGTTGAACACCTCGACCAGCATTTCCTCGCCGAGCTTGGCGCCGGGCAACAGCCGTTGGTCCACGATCGCACCGAGCAAGGCCGCATGAATGTCCTGCGCGGTGGTGGCAGACGGGCGGTTGGTCTGATTGAACACCCCAACCAGGCCGTTTTGCCTCCGTATCATCAGCGGTCTGCCACCAGTTTGTGCGAAAGATTGCGCACAATCTGCGGTGTCGGCAAACGCCGCTGCGATGCCACGCCTGGCACGTCATTTGCTCCTTACGGGCCAGACCCCTGCCGCCCCGAAAAGGACTTCCCCCCGATGTTCCAGATGACACGCAGATCAATCTTGGCGGCAGGTGCCGGTCTGGCTGCTTCTGGCCTGGCCGGCCCGGACGCATCGGCACAGGGGGCACTCACCGAGTTGAAGGTATCGCTGAACGCGCCGTATGACGGCTCGAACGCGGCGTTCTTCTTGGCGGAGCAGCGCGGCTACTACAGTAGCGCCGGGTTGCATTGTCAGTTCGATACGTCAGGTGGCGCGGTGGAATCGGTCGGGCGCATTGGCACAGGCGTCTATGATTTCGCCTTCACCGACCTGAACGTGCTGATCGACTTCGCGGCCAAGAACCCCGACAAGGCACCGCGCGACGTCTTCATGTTGTATTACCGTAGCCCGCTCTCCGTCATTACCTTCGCAAAATACAACATCACCAAGGCCTCCGATCTGGTCGGCAAGACGATTGGGGCTGCCGTGACCGACGGCGCCTACCGGTTGTTCCCCGCCTATTGCAAGGCCACCGGGCTGGACCCGAATTCGGTGAAGTGGAAGTTCGTCGACCTGCGGCTGCGCGAAACCCTGCTGCTGCGGGGCGAGGTGGAGGCGATACTGGGCTTCGACAGCACGAGCTATTTCAACCTGGTCAAGGCTGGCGCCAAGCCGGACGACGTGAAATTCATCTATTACGCCGACGCCGGCATGCCGATCTACGGCAACTCCCTCGCTGCGTCGAAGAAGATGCTCGATACCAGCCCCGACGTGGTCAAGCGCTTCGTTGCCGCTTCCGCACATGGCTGGATGGACGCCATCAAGGATCCGGCGGCTGCGATCGCGGCCTTGGCGAAGAAGGATAGCCTGACCGACGCCAAGCTTGAGACGGATAAGCTGAACTGGGTGATCAAGAACCAGATTTTCTCACCGGAATCGCGCTCGAACGGGCTAGGTCCTGTCGAAGCAGCGCGCCTCGCCAACTCAATTGCGATCGTCAAGAACGCGTTCGAGCTACCGGTGGCACCGGCGCCAGGGGCGGTGTTCGACCCGAGCTTCATGCCGGCCCCCGACCAGATCAAGCTCCCCACGTGACCCTAGCCCTTCGGGGTGCGGCATGGATCTAGGGCTGGCCGGGCGCCGCGCGTTGGTGATGGGGGGCAACCGCGGCATGGGTCTGGCGATTGCCAGCGCCCTGGCCGCGGAAGGCGCGGACGTCGCCATCGCCGCGCGTGATCCGGCCCGGCTGGAACAGGCGCGCGGGACGCTGGCGCTCACGGGGGCGCGGGTGGCGGCATTTTCGCTCGACCTCGGTGACACGGCTGGCCTGCCGGCCTTTGCCGCTCGCGTGGCGGCGGAATTCGGTGCGCCGGAAATCCTGGTCAACAACACCGGCGGCCCGCCTTACGGCACTGCCGCCGGGCGCAGCCTGGAGGAATGGCAGACCAGCTTCGCCGAAATGACGCTGCCGGTGATTGCGCTGACCGATGCGATGCTGCCGGCCATGCGCGCAGCGTGTTGGGGCCGTATCATCACCATCGTGTCGTCCGGCGTCGTGCAGCCGGTCCCGGTTCTCGGGATTTCCAACGCCCTGCGCGGGGCTTTGCTGGGATGGTCGAAAACGCTTGCCGGCGAGGTTGCGGCCAGCGGCATCACGGTCAACGTCTTGGTGCCTGGCCGCATCGCCACCGAGCGCGTGCGTCTCACCGACCTCGCCGCCGCCGAACGCCAAGGGCTGCCAGCCGAAGAGGTGCAGCGGCGGAGCGAGGCGACCATTCCCGTCGGCCGCTACGGCAGGCCGGAGGAGGTCGCCGACATGGTGGCCTTCCTGGCCAGCGCCCGGGCCAGCTATGTCACTGGCGCGATGATCCGCGTCGACGGTGGGATCATCCGGCATGTCTAAGCCCGTGCGCCCGGCCCTGAAGCTGAACCATGCGGCGGCTTGGGAGCTCGTGCAGCATGCGGCCACGATCGCCACCGGCATGGGAGTGCCGCAGGTGATTGCGGTGGTGGACGAGGGCTGCAACCTGCTGGCCTTCCTGCGGATGGATGGCTCGCGCGTCCTGTCGATCGAGTCCGCGCAGCACAAGGCGATGACCGCCGCCGCGACCGGGCGGCCCACCGGGGGCATGGACGCCGAGCTTGGGGTTAGGCTGGGGCTGGCCACTCATGGTCGCATGACCAACCTGCAGGGTGGTCTGCCGATCGTTGCCGAGGGACACATCGTCGGCGGTATCGGCGTGGGATCAGGCACCGGGGAGCAGGATTTGGCGATTGCCCAGCAGGCCCTGGCTGCGATGGGCCTCGTCTAGCCCGGCGATGTGCTGGCCGCGAGCGAGGCCGCATCCGGGCGCATGGTCCAGCCCGTCATCCGCCGCTCGACATACGCCGCGATCAAGTACATCGCGACGCCCATGGCGCTGGTGACCAGCAGGGCGGCAAACACCAGGGGCACGTCGAAGCGGGACGAGGCGACCACCATCAGATGGCCGATCCCGGTATTGGCGGCGATGGTTTCTGCCAGGATGGAGCCGACAAAGGCCACCGAGACGGCGATTTTCAGGCTGGCGAAGAAATACGGCATGGCCCGCGGCAAGCCGATCTTGACGATGATGTCGATCGGCCCGGCGCCCAGCGCGCGCAACACGTCGCGCAGTTCCGGCTCCACGGTCGCGATGCCGGTGGCCACGTTCACGACGATGGGGAAGAAGCTGAGCAGGAAGGCCGTGATGACCGCCGGCACGGTGCCGATGCCAAACCAGATCACCAACACCGGCACCACGGCCACCTTCGGCACCGCGTTGAAGCCGATCAGCATGGGGTAGACAGCCGCGTAGATCAGCGTCGATCCGCCAATGGCGCAGCCCAGGATCACGCCGCCCACCACCGCCAGCAGAAACCCTGCCATGCTGGTCATCAGCGTTTGCAAGGCGTTTTCAGCCAGCGGGCCTTTCCATTGCCACATTGAGGCAAAGGTCGCCGAGGGCGAAGGCAGCACGAATTGCTCGATGTCAAACGCCCAGACGGCCAGCTCCCACACGGCGAACACCCCGATGATCATCACCCAGGGCAGCAGCCGTTGCAGCACGCGCCGGCGGATGGCCGCCCGCCGAACCGCCTCCGTCCGCTGGATCGCCGCCGTCGAGCGTGGCGGGCGGCTGGGCAGGGCGAGTTCAGGCATAGGCTGGCGCCGGGCTGATGACGTTGCGGACTTCGGAAATCTGGTCGCGCAACCCGTGCACCAGGCTGGTAAATTCCGGGAGATAGGTGGTGCCGAGGCTGCGTGGCCGCGGCAGTTCGACCGGTTGCACGTGGACCATGCGGCCAGGCCGGGCGCTCATCACGAAGACGCGGTCGGCGAGGTAAACCGCCTCGCGCAAATCGTGCGTCACCAAAACGACGGTCGGGCGGCGCGCCATCCAGACATCCTGCAGCACCGCCCATAATTCCTCGCGGGTGAAGATGTCCAGCGCGCCGAATGGCTCGTCCAGCATCAACAGGCGGGGGTCGTGGATCAGGGCGCGGCACAGGGAGACGCGCTGTTGCATGCCGCCGGAGAGCTGCCACGGCGCCTGGTTCTCGAACCCTGCCAACCCGACCAGTGCCAATAGCTCCCGGGCTTTGGCTTCATAGGCAGCCCTGTCGCGCCGCAGCCGGCCGCGATGGGGCTTCACCACCTCCAGCGGCAGCAGGACGTTGCGTAGGATGCTGCGCCAGGGCAGCAGCGTCGGGTTTTGAAACGCCATGCCGGCGATCGAGAGCGGGCCATTCACCTCGTTGCCGTCAACGATCACGGTGCCGTCGCTGGCCGGCCACAGGCCACTGAGCAACTTCATCAACGTCGATTTGCCACACCCGGACGGCCCAACCACGGCCACGAATTCACCTTGTTGCACCGCCAGGCTCAACTCCGACAGCGCCAATGTGCCGTCGGCACCGCCGTAGCGCAGGCTAACCCGGTCGATATCCAAAAACGGCTGCGGCGGTGTCATCAAGGCGCTGATCCCTGCACATGCAGTGCCGTGTGATCTGCAAACTTCAGGCCACCGCCTTCAGGCCAATGGCTCAGCGTCCAAAAAGCCGCTTGTCGAGTGCGACCGGTGTCTCTGGCCCTACCGAGATCCGTGTCGCCACCAGCCATTCTGCGGCGTGCCGAAGGGCTTGCCGGGGAAGCCCGCGTTGATGACCCAGGTGGAGCAAAGCAAGGGCGCTACCCGCCCAAGATCCGGCCGGGTTCTAGGTCGGGTCTGCCCGGACGGCCAAGGATGGCTCTGACCGGGGGGAGCGCACCAACACGAGTGTGCTCAACAGCGTGCCAACGCCGCATACGCCGACCAGCCAGCCCATCGTCCAAGGCGTACCATCGGCGAACCACCCGATCATGGCCGCGGTGAAGATGCCGGTGCCGTAATGCAGCGCCCCCACGAGCGCGGAGGCAGCCCCCGCCTTGTGCGGGAAGGCGGCGAGGGCGCCCGCGACCGAGTTGGCGACGATGAAGCCGAGCATGGAGACGTAGAAGAAGAGCGGCACGACCAACCCAACCAAGCCGCCCAGGCTAAACCGGGAATCGACCGCCAAGGCCACCCCGGCGAAGGCCGCAATCAAGCCGCCGATGCGGAGCAGCCGGTCCGTCCCTAGTCGCATGACCAGGCGGCTATTGATCAGGTTGGCGGCCATCATGCCGGAAATATTCAGGCCAAACAGCAAGCCATAGGCTTGGGGCGGCACATGGTAATAGGCAATGTAGGCAAACGGGGTTCCAGCCAAATACGCGTAGATCCCGCCATAGAAAAACCCGCCAGCAACCGCGTATCCGAGCAGCCGAGGATTGTTGATCAGCAAAACATAGCTGACCACCGCTTCCCCCAGGCGCTGTGACGAGCGGCGTTGCTTTGGCAGGGTTTCGGGAAGCGCGAGCAGGCCAACCAGGGCCAGGACGCCCATGCCCGTCAGAACCCAGAAAATCCCCTGCCACGACCAGAACGTCAGAATTTGGCCGCCCATGATGGGGCCCAGCAACGGCGCGATGCCCATGACCAGCAAGAGGGTAGACAGCATTTGCGCCGACCGGTCGCGCGCATAAAGGTCGCGCACCATGGCCCGCGCCAGCACAGGCCCGGCACAGGCGCCAACGGCCTCGACGACCCGCCACCCGACCATCTGCCAGGCGGTCGCCGACAAGGCGCACCCTGCCGACCCGATGACGAACAGCACCACGCCCACCGCGATCGGGATTTTGCGGCCATAGCGGTCCCCGATCGGCCCCCATAGCAATTGCCCCAGGCTGAACCCGATGAGGAATCCGGAGAGCGTCATCTGGATCCGGCCGGGATCCGCCTTGAACGCGATGCTGAGCGCTGGCAGCGCCGGCAGATAGATGTCCGTCGAAATCGACGCGAACGCCATCAAGGCGCTGAGGATGAGAAGGAACCGAACGCCCCCTGCGCCGCTTGCAGTGATCACGGTTGCGGGCTGTGCCGTTGCAGACATGAGCGAACAATGCCACGCCATGCTGCACTGCACAATAACAAACGTCTGGCGCTACGTCAGGACCTTACCGGGGTTGAGAATGCGCTTCGGGTCGACCGCGTTTTTCAGGACCGCCATCAAGGCCAGCTCTTCCGGCTTGCGCGACAGGGGCAGATAGGCACGCTTGGTTTGCCCGATGCCATGCTCGGCGGAGACGGAGCCGCCATGCCGGGCCACCACGGCGTAGAGCGGGTCTTCCACGACCCCCTTTGGCGACCGGCCCTGCGGCGACGGACCGACGACGAGGTGCAAATTGCTATCCGCGACGTGGCCGTAGAACACCGAAGTGGCACCCGGCCAATGCGACGCCAGTTCCGCCCGCAACTCCACCACGGCCTGTTGCATGAGCCCGAGCGGTATCGACACGTCGAACCCGAGGTGGCCCGGCAGGAGACGAGGGTACTCCGACGGCGCTTCCCGCACCGCCCAGAAGGCCCGGCGCTCCGCCTCCGACTTGGCCACGACGGCGTCGCGCACCAGCCCGTCCTCGTAGAGCTCGCCCAAGACCGCTTCCAAATGATCGTCGGCACCGTTCTGGCCAATCTCGATGAGGAGGGCGAGGTCGGTGCCCAACGCCATCGGCGCCTTAACCCCCGCCAGCACGGTGGCGTAGTGCCAATAATCCGCCCACATCGCCTCGAAGGCCAGCAGCTGTCCCGGAAGAGCGGCCTCCAGCCGGCGCAGGACGGTGACTGCGGCGGTGAAGTCGTCGACGGCGCACAGGGCGGCGCGGCGGTCCGCCATGCGCGGATGCAGGCCCAGCACCACCCGCGTCACGACCCCGAGCGTGCCCTCGCTCCCAATGAAAAGCTGCGTCCAGTCATAACCGGTGTTGTTTTTCATGAGCTTGTTCAGCGATGTCAGGATGGTGCCATCCGCGAGCACGACCTCCAGCCCGCGGACGTTCTGCCGCGCCATGCCGTAGCGCAGCACCGTGTTCCCCCCGGCGTTCGTCGAAATATTCCCGCCAATGCTGCAACTGCCCCGGGCGCCGAGGTCGATGCCGCAGGCGAATCCGGCTGCCTCCGCCGCCTGATGGATCAGCTCGAGCGGCGTTCCCGCCTTGACGGTGAGCGTGGCCGCCAGCGTGTCAACCTCTTCCACGCCGGTCATCCGCTCCAAGGACAGCGCGACATCCCCGGCGCCGGGATGTGCCCCGCCGCAGAGACCCGTCAGGCCCCCCTGCGGCACGATCGATTGCCCGTGTGCGTGGCAGAGGCGCAGGGCGGTGGCGACCTGGCTGGTGTCGCTGGGCAGAAGCAGGGCCACCGGACGCTGCGCCGGCAGGCCGGACCAATCCGACTGGTTGCGCGCTGGGATCGCATCGCCGGTGAGAACGCAGGGGGGGCCAAGCGCCTCGATGAGCGCTGAGAGGAGGCTTTGGTCCATGGTCGCAGTCCTTTTCCGCCGGGTCGCAGGTAGTCTTATGCTAGCAGGGCAGAGGACTTTGGACAGTTGACGTGATAGATGACGCCTCGGCGCTGACGAGAGTCGGCATGTCGATTCTGCTGGATGCGTTTTACGCGTCCTCGTCGCTGAGTCCGTAGGGTGGATGCAGTTTGGCATCCCACCACGCATCCCGACGCATCGATCCCGGGACAACAGCCGCGTTGCCGGACCGGCGTGTGGTGGGATGCCAAAGCGCATCCCACCCTACAGTTCTTGCGAGGTGGAGGGACGGACGGCGGCAATCCGCAACTCGCCACGTCATGTTTCGCTCTATGGCTTGGCGGCCGCGTCCCAGCCCATGTCGAACAGGAAGAACGATTCACTCGCCGTCGGCTGGAAGCGGACCGGCTTGCGCGCGACGTTCATGGTGACATCCTGGAACAGCGGCACCACCGCGACGTCGGCATGCAGAGCGTCCAGGGCGGTATGGTAGGCGGCGAGCCGGCTGTTATCATCCAGCGTGTTGCGCGCCGTCTCCAGAGCCTTGTCTACCACCGGGTTGCGGTATTTGGCCCATTGGCTGGAGCTGTGGAACAGCGGAAACAGCGTGCCGTCCGCATCCTGGCAGCCGCAGGCCCAACGGAAATACGAGACATCGCCCGCCTCGTCGGGCCGTCCCTGACGTAGCCGGAGGTAGTTGGCGAGGTCGACCGTGCTCAGCTCCGCCGAGAGGCCGACATCGTTCAGCATCTGCTGCAGGGCCTGCACGACGCGTTGGTCGAAGGCGGGCGAGGTGAGGAAGCTGACTTTCGCGCCCGGTGCGAGGCCGGCTTGCTTCAGCAGCGCCTTTGCCTTGGCTGGATCGTAGCCATAGGCCGGGATGGTCGGATCGTATCCGAAGCTGGCTGGCGTCAGCGCCTCGTTCACGGGTTTCGCATAGCCCTTCAGCAATGCCTCCACGATCGTGTCGCGGTCGATCGCGTGGGCGATGGCTTCGCGCACCCGCACATCCTTGGTCGGGCCATCCTGGGCGTTCAGCTCCAGCATGGTGACGCGCTCGCTGGGCGTCCAGAGCACCTTGACCTGCGGGTCGTTTTTCAGCTGGTCGGCATTGTCGGTGGAGAGGATGCGGGTGATGTCGGCCCGGCCGGTGCGGACGTCGGCGATACGGGTCGACTCGTCGGGCACCGGGTGCATCTCGACATGGGGGAACGGCGGCTGGCCCCGCCAATAATGCGGGTTGGCGGCCAGTTCCACCTTCACGCCTTGGGTGCGCGAGACGAAGCTATAGGGGCCGCTGCCGACCGGGTGCTGGTTGAATGCATCCCCCACGCGCTCCACGACGGCTTTCGGGATGATGGATAGCTTGGTCAATTGTCCCAACAACACCGGGTAGGCGGTCTTCGTCGTCAGGCGTACTTCGTGCGCTCCCGCCATCTCGGCCTTGATGATCTGGTCGAACTGGCTGAGCTGCGGGCTCTTGAACGCCGGGTTGGTGATGCGTTGGATGGTGTAGACCACATCCTCGGGCGTCAGCGGTGATCCATCCTGGAAGGTGATGCCGCCGCGGATCGTGAAGACGATGGAGGTGTCGGACTCGTATTTCCACGCGGTGGCGACTTGCGGGACGATCTTGCCGGCGCTGTCGCGGGTCAGCAGGTTGTCGAAGATGTTCCGGTACACCGCCGTGCTATCCGGGTCCCATTGCAGCTGCGGATCGAGCGAGGCGGGGTCGCTCGGCAGGTCGACGACGAAATTGGTCTGGTCCGCCCAGGCGGCAGGCGCTGCCAGCAACAATGGAGCGACCACGGCAGCAACGGCGAAATGCGCACGCATACGGTGACCTCGGGCACGGGAACGGTGCCGCGGACTATGTCACCTTCGCCCGCCCCCGGCCAGCGAGGCTGCGGTGATTGCGCTGGTTGACGGGCGCGGGCACAGTCCGGCCGATGGCGCGGGGGGATGGATGCAACGATTTGTCGCGGCGGTGGCGGGGCTGCTCATGGGAGCCGCCGGGTATGCACCGGCTTTCGCCCAGGGGCCCGCGACATCCAAGCAGACCTTGGTTATCGACCTGGCGGCGGATGCCGCGACCCTGGACCCGCAACAGCAATGGGACACGGACAGCTACAGCGTCTACCGCAACATGTTCGACAACCTCGTCACCCGGGACGTATCCGGCAAGATCGTGCCACAGGTTGCAACGTCCTGGCATTACACCAACCCCACCACCGTGGTGTTCGACCTGCGGTCCGACATCCACTTCCAGGATGGGAGCCTCCTCACGCCGGAAGACGTGGTGTTCAGCATCGCGCGCATCACCGACCCGGCGCTCAAGAGTTCACAGCTCAGCCAATTCGACCAGATCGTGTCCTCCGACGTCACCGGACCCAGCCAGGTCACCCTGCATACCAAGAGCCCCTACCCCGTCCTATTGGCGCAATTGGTGAAGCTGTCGGTGGTTCCCAAGGCCTATGTGCAGAAGGTCGGGGATGTCGCGTTCAATCAGCACCCGATGGGCAGCGGCCCCTACCGGCTGCGGGAATGGCAGCATGGCGTCCAGATTACGCTGGATGCGGTGCCGAACTATTGGCGTGGTACGCCGCCCTTTCCCAGCGTGGTGTTTCGGGCGGTGCCAGACACGCCCACCCGTGTCGCGGATTTGCGGGCCGGCCGGGCGGATTTGATCCGGGGGTTGTCCCCCGATGATGCCGAGGCGCTCAAGGGTGAAAAGAGCGTGCAATTGCTCTCCGTGCCGACGGAGCGTGTGGCCTATCTCTCGGTCAATACGTTGAATGGTGCCACGAAGGATGTGCGGGTCCGCCAGGCCATCGCGCTGGCCATCGACCGGGATTCACTCATCACCGCCCTGCAGCAGGGCTACGCCAAGCCGGTGAACGAGGTGCTGACGCCGGCTAATTTCGGCTATTCCGGGGATGTCCAGGGTTGGCCGTTCGATCCCGAGCGGGCGAAGGCCTTGATCAAGGAGGCCGGGGCGCAGGGTGCCTCGCTCAGCTTCATCACGTCCCCGGTGTATGACCGGCGACTGAACGAGGCGGTGCAGCAGATGTTGCAGGATGTCGGGTTGAAGGTGGACATCCAGGTGATGGACCAGGCGACCTTCCTGGTCCGGCGGCAGGGGCCAGCGGACCGGGCGGGAACCTTGTCGCAAGGGCGCTGGTCCTGCGCCTGCCAGGATGCGGATGGCGTGATCTATCCGCTGTTCCGCAGCGGCAGTATTTGGTCCAAACTCGCCAACCCGGCGTTCGACAAGTTGGTCGACGCCGCCCGCAGCACGTTGGACGAAGCAGAGCGGCTGAAGGACTACCACCAGGCGCTGCAAATTCTGCACGACGAAGTGCCGGGAATTGGGCTGTTCCAGGACGTGGCACTCTATGGCGCGGCCCCCGCGTTGCGATGGACGCCCACGGCCAATGAGGCGATGTTCGTGATGGATATGCGGTGGCAACCATGACCCGGCGCTGACCCGGTTGCGCCGCTTCATCGCCATCCGTCTGCTGCAGGCCGCGATCGCGACCTGGGGCGTCATGACGCTGGTGTTTTTCGTCATGCATCTGTCGGGTGATCCCACGTTGCTGTTGGTTCCCGAAGGGGCGACGGCACAACAGATCGCGGAGCTCCGGCACCAGCTTGGCTTCGACCGTCCATTGCCCGTGCAATACCTCGCCTATGTGTCCGATTTGGCACGGTTCGATTTAGGCGAATCGCTCGTGCAGCGGGCGCCGGTGTCGCTCATCTTGGGCGCGCGCATCCCCTATACGCTGGCGCTCGCGGGCGGCGCCTTGGCAGTGGCGTTGCTGGTGGGCATCCCCGCCGGCATCGCGATGGCGGTGTGGCGCGGCGGCATCGTCGAGCGGGGTCTGTCCGCGCTGGTGCTGGCGGGGCAGAGCATGCCGACATTCTGGTCGGGCATCCTGATGATCCTGCTGTTCGGCGTCATCCTGCGGTGGTTGCCGACCTCAGGCGCGGATGGTCCGGCGTCGCTCCTGATGCCGTCCATCGCGCTGGGGGCGCTTGCCATGTCCACCTTCGCCCGCATGACACGGATTTCGGTGCTGGACGAATTAGGACGGGACTATGTGGTGGCGGCGCGGGCGCGAGGGCTGTCGCTGGGCGGTGTCGTGGTGCGCCATGTGTTGCGCAACGCCGCAATTCCCGTCGTCACGGTCACCGCGTTGGAAATCGGCAATCTATTGGCCGGCGCCGTGATTGTAGAGACCGTCTTTGCCTGGCCCGGCATTGGCCAGCTGGCGATGCAGTCGATTGCCGCCCGTGATTTTCTGGTGGTGCAGGCGGTCGTGCTGTTCGTATCGGCGACCTATATCCTGCTCAACCTGCTGGCCGACCTCACCTATACCATCATCGATCCGCGTATCCGCGCCGCCGCATGAGGTCGCGGGTTTCGCCGGGCGTGGCGATCATTCTTTTGCTGCTGATTTTGTTTGTGGCCGCGGCGGCGCTCGCCCCCTGGCTGTCGCCGCATGATCCGTTGCGCCAATCGCTGCTGCTCCGCCTCCGGCCACCTGGCAGCTCCAACCCGTCCCAAGGATTGTTCCCCCTGGGGACCGACGATCTGGGCCGCGACTTGTTGTCCCGCATTCTCTATGGCGCGCGCGCCTCGTTCATGGTCGCGATTCTGTCGGTCTCCGTCTCGTTGGTGGTCGGCACGGCATTGGGCCTGCTGGCGGGATGGTTTCGCGGCTGGACGGCGACGGTGATCATGCGGCTGGTCGATACCATGCTGTCGGTGCCCGCCATCCTGCTCGCGGTGCTGACGGTCGCGGTGCTGGGCCCTAGCTTCCTGACGCTGATCCTGGTGCTCGGGCTGACGCGCTGGCCGCGCTATACAAGGGTGGCCTACGCCTCGACCCTGCAGGTGGCCTCGCTGCCCTACATCCAGGCGGCGGAGATGGCGGGTGCCGGGTCCACGCGCATCTTGGCACGGCATATCCTGCCGAACGTCGCCGGTCCGCTGCTGGTGGTTGCCACCAGCGAGTTCGGCTTGATGATTTTGTTCGAGGCCGGGTTGTCATTCCTGGGCCTTGGCATCCAGCCGCCGG
Organism: Acetobacteraceae bacterium; assembly: GCA_965199005.1. GTDB lineage: Bacteria > Pseudomonadota > Alphaproteobacteria > Acetobacterales > Acetobacteraceae > LMUY01. The sequence continues at coordinate 1,538,837 of CBDAQK010000001.1, forward strand.
CTCCGAGCTGGGGCTCGATCATGAGCACGGGCCGGCAATATGTGGAACGCGCCTGGTGGATGACGGTGTTTCCCGGCCTGGCGCTGTTTATCGTGGTGGTTTGCGTGAACGTGCTGGGCGACTGGCTGCGCGACCGCCTCGACCCACGGTCCGCGGGGCGTTAGCGGATGGACGTGGCCTTGGCCGTAGAGGACCTGACGTTGGCGATCGATGGCGCCACGATCGTCGACGGGGTGAGTTTCGCCGTGGCGCCGGGCGAGGTGTTGGCCCTGGTGGGCGAGTCGGGCTGTGGCAAGTCGCTCACCGCGCAGGCGATCATGCGCCTGCTGCCGCGCGGTGTGCAGCAGCGCCGCGGCCGGATCGATCTCGCCGGGACGGACCTCTGCGGGCTGTCTGAGCGCCGGATGCGGCCTTTGCGCGGCCGCCGGCTCTCCATGATCTTCCAGGAGCCACAGGCCGCGCTCGACCCGCTTTCGACCGTCGGCCATCAGGTTGCGGAGGCGACGGGGCTGCGGGGCGGGGCTGCCCGCGCGAGCGTGCTGCGCATGTTGGACGAGGTGGGGATCAGCGACCCGGCGCGGCGGATCGACCAATATCCGTTCGAATTATCGGGCGGCATGTGTCAACGGGTGATGATCGCCTCCGCCCTGATTTCCCGGCCAGCAGTGCTGCTTGCCGACGAGCCGACGACCGCGCTGGACGTGACGATCCAGGCGCAGATTTTGGAGTTGCTGCGGCGGCTGGCGGCGGAGCGGGGCACCGCCATCGTGCTGATAACCCACGACATGGGCGTGGTGGCCGATATCGCCGACCGGGTTGCGGTGATGTACGCCGGGCGCATCGCGGAGACGGGCCGCACGGCCGCGCTCTTTGCCACACCGCGCCATCCCTACACGGCGTTGCTGCTGGCAGCCTTGCCGCGGTTGAACGACGTCCCGAAATCGCGGCTGGCGGTGATCGAGGGCCAGGTGCCGACGCCCTCCCAATTCCCATCGGGATGCCGCTTCGCCAGCCGGTGCCCGCGCGTGGACGATCATTGCCGGGCGCAGGTGCCGCCCTTGCGTGACATGGCGGGCGGCCATCTCTCGGCCTGTTGGCACGCCGAGGAGGTCGGGTGCGCGCACGCAGAGCAGGTCGCGTGACGGAGGCGCTCGTCGTCGCCGGCCTGGCCGTCCATTACCCCTCCCGGCACGGGCCGCCCGTCCGCGCGGTGGATGGCCTGTCGCTGACGCTGGCTGCGGGTGAAACGCTCGGTCTGGTCGGGGAATCCGGCTGCGGCAAGTCGTCGGTGTCAAAGGCGGTGGTCGGGCTGCAGCCGCCGACGCGCGGTAGCATCTTGGTCGATGGTTTCGAGATCGCGGGCGCCACCAGGGCGCAGCTCTATCAGGCGCGAACCCGGATGCAGATGGTCTTCCAGGACCCGGCGACTTCGCTCAATCCCAGGATGACCGTGGGCGAAGCGGTGGGTGAGCCACTGCTGGTGCGCGGGCTTGCCCGCGGCGCCGCGCTGCGTGACCGCGTCGGGGCGCTGCTGACCGAAGTGGGGCTGCGGCCGGACCAGGCCAGCCGGTATCCGCACCAATTCTCCGGCGGCCAGCGCCAGCGCGTCGTCATCGCCCGCGCCCTCGCCCTGCGTCCGGCGTTGCTGGTGTGCGACGAACCGGTCTCAGCCCTGGACGTCTCGGTGCGGGCGCAAATCCTGAACCTGCTGGTCGATTTGCAGACCGCGCACGGCATGGCGTGCCTGTTCGTCTCGCACGACCTCGCCATTGTGCGCCATGTTTGCGACCAGGTGGCGGTGATGTATCTCGGCCGCCTGGTGGAACTGGCACCCCGCGATGCGCTGTATGCCACGCCCCGCCACCCCTACACCCGCGCGCTGTTATCGGCCGTGCCCGAACCGGACCCGGTGACGCAGCGGGCGAAGCCACGCATACCGCTGGTCGGCGAAATCCCGAGCCCGAGCCGGCCTCCGCCGGGCTGCCGGTTTCACACGAGGTGCCCGATGGCGCAGGCGGTTTGTTGGGAAATAGAGCCCGAATGGCGGCTGCTCGGGCAGACGCATGTGGCGTGTCATTTTGCCGAATGACGGGAACAGAGCATGCACAGACGCGTTGGGTGGGGCATGAGCACGAACCCGAAGACCCCCTCCGACTCCATTCCCTCCAACACGGTCAAGGACCCGGATCATTGGACGACCGGCGATGAGACGATGACGGGAGCCCAGGCCTCCTATCTGCAAACCTTGTGCGAGGAGGCTGGCGAGGAATTCGATCCCTCCCTCAGCAAGGCCGAGGCATCCAAACGGATCGACGCGTTGCAGGGCAAGACGGGCCGCGGCAAGACTCACTGAGTCCCCGCCGCCGGCGTTAAAGATGGCTTCCGCGGCGGGATTCGAACCCACGACCCCAGGATTCATACCACTTCGGCTTTCGCCGCCGTCCACGCCAAGGACGTTCGTGGTCTGGACTGTCCCTTCACCCTGGGCCTTGCGGGCCTTTAGGCGTCACCCTACCAGTCTCTACACCTTCCCAGCGTGACTGCCGGGCTTGGCTCGGGATTGGCAGCAGCGAAAGTTCGCCGCAGCGTTCCCCGACTTTGAGTGAATCCACCACGCTGTTTCCATGCGCGGCGCCCCTCTGTATCCAAGAGGAATCCTGTGCTCTATCCTGCTGAGCTACGCGGAATCATTGCTCCAAACCGTTGCCGCCCTCAACCTACCGCAGCGGCAAACTTCCATCCAGACCAAATCCGCTGGCTGCGCCGCCCTAGGCGAACGCCTTATTGCGGCGCAAGATCAAGCGTCCACACGATTGAGAACCGATGCAAGCTGATCCCAACCATGCCCCGGCGCTCCATTCCCGCCTGCTGACGCTCGACAGCCATATCGATATCCCCTGGCCAGATGGGCCAGACCCGTTTACGGCGACGCAGCGCCGGGTCGACATCGGCAAGATGACCCGCGGCGGCCTGCGGGCTGGGTGCTTCGCGGCCTATGTGGCGCAGGGTCCACGCACGACCGAGGGTTGGGCCGCCGCCAAGCAGCGGGCTTTGGGGATGCTTGCCACCATTCGCGACATGGGAGCCGAGCGCAACGGGCTGACCGCTCGCCTTGCGACCACTGTGGCTGCCGTGCGCCAGGCTGCGGCCGAGCCCGGCGTCGCCATCGTGATTCCCTGTGTCGAAAACGGCCAGAGCATGGGTGAAGACATCGGCGTTTTGGATGAATTCCGCGCCCTCGGCGCCTGCTACCTCACGCTCACCCATAACGGGCACAACGTCCTGGCCGACAGCAGCAATCCCCGGACGGATTTGGGGGATGGTCCAACGCTGCACGGCGGACTCAGCGATCTGGGACGCGAGGCGGTGGCGGCCTTGAACCGCCTGGGCATGCTGGTTGACGTCAGCCATGCCTCCAAGGCGACCATGATGCAGGCCGCCAAATTGTCCCGCACCCCCGTCGTCGCCACCCATTCCTGCGTCCACGCTTTGTGCCCGGTACCGCGCAACCTGGATGACGAGCAGCTTGAAACGCTGAAGGAAACCGGCGGCCTGGTGCAGATCACGGCGGTTCCGTCCTTCGTCCGGCCGCAGGGCAAGGCCGACCAGGTCTTCGTCTCCGACTATGTGGACCATGTGGACTATGTGGTACGCCGCTGCGGCATCCAGCATGCCGGCATCAGCTCCGACTTTGACGGCGGGGGCATGCTGAGCGACTGGCGCGATGCCTCGGAAAGCGCCAATTTAACCGCCGAGTTGGCTCGTCGCGGCTATGACGATTCGGAAATCGCGGCGTTGTGGGGTGGCAATTTCCTCCGTTTGATGGAACAGGCCGAGGCTGCCGCCGCGTGACGATCGGATTTCTTGGGCCGTACTTGCTGTGGACGAAGTCTTTTCACGTGATCGCCGTCATCGCGTGGATGGCCGGGCTGTTCTATCTTCCCCGCCTTTACGTCTATCACTGCCAAATCCCACGTGGCTCGGCGGAAAGCGAGCGGTTCAAGGTGATGGAGCGGCGGTTGCTGAAGCAGATCACCACCCCGGCCATGGCCGCCACCTGGCTGATGGGCCTGCTGTTGGTGCTGACGCCGGGTGCGGTGGATTGGGGGGCCACCTGGTGGCACGTCAAGCTCACTGGCGTCATCCTGATGAGTGGCTTTCACGGCGCGCTGTCGAAGTGGCGGCGGGACTTCCTGGAGGACCGCAACGTGCGGCCGCAACGCTTCTACCGCTTCGCCAATGAGGTGCCGACGGTTCTGATGGTCATCATCGTGATCATGGCCATTGCACAACCTGGCTGATTTCCCCATCTCAGGGTACCGGGCGGGAATTGACTGCATGGTTTAACCGTGCATACCTCTCCCTGGCGATGTAGGTCTGTCCAGACCCGGCATCTTTCTGTCAAACCAGCCCGGTTCCCCGACACGAGCGCGTTTATACCGCCCGCAGGACCGTCACATCGGCTGTCGCTTTTCTGCTGAACCCAATAGTCCCCCGAGGCTTCCCCGATGCATCTTGCCGAACTCAAGGCAAAATCTCCGTCCGACCTGTTGTCGTTTGCCGAATCGCTGCAGATCGAGAATGCGTCCAGCCTGCGCAAGCAGGACATGATGTTCGCTATTCTCAAGAACTTGGCGGATAACGACCAAGCCATTCATGGTGAAGGCACGCTGGAGATACTTTCCGACGGATTTGGATATCTCCGGAGTGCCCAGGCGAATTATCTGCCGGGTCCGGACGACATCTACATCAGCCCCAACCAGGTGCGCCGGTTCGCCCTCCGGACCGGGGATAGCGTGGAGGGCCAAATCCGGGCTCCGAAGGATGGAGAGCGCTATTTCGCCCTGCTGAAGCCGAATACCATTAATTTCGAGCCGCCGGACGCCGTTAAGCACCGGATCAACTTCGACAATCTGACGCCGCTCTACCCGGATCGCCGCCTGAAGATGGAGGTGGAGAACTTCCAGTCCGTCGCCAAGGGGCCAGGCAAGGATTTGACGCCCCGCGTGATCGACCTGATCTCGCCGATCGGCATGGGCCAGCGTGCCCTCATCGTCGCCCCGCCCCGCACCGGCAAGACGGTGATGCTGCAGAACATGGCGACAGCCATCGCCGAAAATCACCCAGAAGTGTTCCTGATCGTCCTGCTGATCGACGAGCGGCCCGAGGAAGTGACGGACATGTCGCGCTCGGTGAAGGGTGAAGTCGTCGCCTCCACCTTCGACGAACCGGCAACCCGGCATGTCCAGGTGACGGAGATGGTTCTGGAGAAAGCCAAACGGCTGGTCGAGCATAAGCGCGACGTCGTCATCCTGCTCGACAGCATCACGCGCCTGGCGCGGGCCTACAACACCGTGGTGCCATCGAGCGGCAAGGTGCTGACGGGCGGCGTGGACGCCAATGCGCTGCAGCGGCCCAAGCGGTTCTTTGGCGCCGCGCGCAATATCGAGGAAGGCGGCTCCCTTACCATCATCGCGACCGCGCTGATCGATACCGGCAGCCGGATGGACGAGGTGATCTTCGAAGAATTCAAGGGAACCGGTAACAGCGAAATCATCCTGGACCGCAAACTCTCGGACAAGCGGACCTTCCCGGCGATCGACATCACCAAGAGCGGCACCCGCAAGGAAGAGTTGCTGGTCGAGCGGGGGATGCTCTCGAAAATGTGGGTGTTGCGCCGGATCCTGAACCCGATGGGCACGACGGACGCGATGGATTTCCTGCTGGACAAGCTGAAATACAGCAAGACCAACCAGGATTTCTTCGACGCGATGAACACATAGCTGGCGTTCTACGGTGGGGTGCCAAAGCGCACCTACCCTACGATATGGCATAGGCCTTGCTAGCCAGTCCTGCTGCAAGCCCGCTCTGGGTTGTATCGGGAGAGCCGGAATGATCAAGCGTATGCGTGGCGCCCTCCTGCGCGGGTTTGCCTTAACGTGTCTGGCGTCCACGATGCTCGCCGGGCAGGCGCATGCCGAAACGGTAGGGCCGGTGACCGACGATGTCGGCGTGGTGAAAATCCCCAAGGGCCAGCCCATCCTCATTGGCGCCTTGCTGGTGCTGTCGGGCCCCGATTTGTCGCTGGGCCTGGATGCCTCCCGTGGGGCGGAGATCGCGTTCGACGACCACAATAACATGCTGGCCGGCCACCCCATCAAATACCTGCCCGAGGACGGCCAATGCAGCGTGGAGGGCGGCCAAACCGGTGCGACCCGGCTCGCGTCCAACAAGCAGATCGTGGGTGTGATCGGCACCGCCTGCTCGTCCGAGTCGCGCGGGGGATCGCCCATCTTGTGGAACGCCGGCATGCCACAGGCCGTCACCAGCGCCACCGCGCCCGCGCTGACGGCGGCGGACCGTCCGATCGGGCTCCAGGGCATCGTCCGCTTCGTCTATAACGACCTCAACGCCGCCGGGGCCGCGGTGAAATACGCGCAATTCATGCACGTGACGAAGGCAGCCACGCTGCATGACGGAAGCCTCTATGCCGAAGAACTGGCCGAGGCCTTCGGCGCCCAGTTCAAGGCGGCCGGAGGCACCATCGTCGCGGCCGAGGCGATCTCCCCCTCCGACACCGATCTGCGCCCTGTCCTGACGCGGATTGGAACGGCTCAGCCGGACTTGCTGTTCGCCCCCGTCTTCACCGGCGCCTCTGCCTACCTCACGCGCCAGGAGAAGGAGGTGCCGACCATGGCGAAGGTCCCCGTGCTCGGCACCGACGCCGTGCTCTCGCCTGCCTTCCTGGAAGCGGCTGGCGACAGTGCGATCGGCTATCGGCTGACCGGCATCGACAACGACCCGAAGCTGATGGGGTCCCGCTATGGGGATTTCCTGGCCAAATACAAAACCAAGTATGGCGAGGACCCGATCGCCGGCTTCCACGGCAATGGCTACGACGCCGCGTTGGCGATGATGACGGCCATCGAGAAAGTGGCGAAAACGGATAGTGCGGGCGATACCTATATCGGCCGCAAGGCGCTGCGGGACGCGCTGATGGCGACCACCGACCTCGACGGCATCACCGGTAAGTTGTCCTGCGACAAGTTCGGCGATTGCGGTGCGTCCCACTTCGCGGTGTTCGAATACACCAGCGGGGACCCCAGCAGCTTCAAGATCGGGGTAAATCCGAAGCACGTTTATCCATAGCCCGGGCATGTTGCAGGACTGGCTGCGCCGGGCGACCCCCGTCGACTGGTTCCTGCTGGCCCTGCGCGTCGTCGTCGTGGCCGTGGTCAGCACCGGGTTCGTCGCCGGGCTGCTGCATCCACGCTATGGGCGGGAGGAGTGGTTCTCCTTCGTGGCCTTCGGGCTGACCATTGGGGCGATCTACGCCCTGATCGCGCTGGGCTACACCATGGTGTACGGCATCCTGCGCATGGTGAACTTCGCGCATGGCGATGTCTTCATGTTCGGCTCCTACGCCTCATGCTTTGCGCTGATCGCCTGCAACCGCGCCGGTATCCTTGGTTCCGACCCGGCGCTCAGCTTCGCCATCGCCACCATCGTCTGCGTGTTGGTCTCCGCGGGCATCGCCGTGCTGGGGGAGCGGATCGCCTACCGTCCGTTCCGCCGCGGCCGTTCGCTTGCGCCGCTCATCAGCACGTTGGGCCTGTCCTTTGTGCTGGAATACTCGGCGCGCGGGATGTTTGGGGCGCAGAACAAGGCCTTCCCGACGATGCCCGGCATCGACGGGATCGTGGCCTTCGCCGGGTTTTCCGTGCCCCGCGTGCAATTGGTCGTGGTGGTGGCGGCGTTGCTGACGATGGTGGTGCTGACCTTGATCGTCATGCGCACCCGCATGGGCACGGCGATGCGGGCTGTGGCGGAAGACAAGGATGCCGCCACCCTCATGGGCATCAACGTCGACCGGGTGATCGTGTTCACCTTTGCCCTGGGCGGCGCGCTGGCTGGGATCGCCGGCCTGCTCTACGGCCTCGTCTTCAAGCAGATCAGCTTCTTCATGGGCTTCTTCCTGGGCGTCAAGGGGTTCGGCGCGGCCGTCCTGGGCGGCATCGGCAACATTCCCGGCGCCATGCTGGGTGGCTATGCGCTGGGCCTGGTGGAAAGCCTGGGGCCTGCTTTGTTCCTGGAGGGTCTGCACGTGACCGCGCCCTACCAATTACGCGACGCGATCGCCTACACCATGCTGGTGATGGTGCTGATCTTCCGTCCCCGCGGATTGCTGGGCGAGCGGTTGTCCACGGCCCGGGCCTGACCGGTTGGCCGGGCTGCGTCCTGCCGCCACGATAACGCTCTGGGTCGCCGCCTGGTGCGCGTTCACCGTATTGGTGGGGCTGTTTGGCCAGTTCAGCAACCGAGCGCTCGTGATCGGCGTGGTGGATATCGGCCATGCGCTGATGCTGGGGATTGCGCTGGGGGGCGGCGCAGTGCTGGCGCGGCAGCACCGGGTGCCGGGGACGACCGGGATGGCCGCGCTATCGGGTGCGGCCGCGGGTGCGCTGCTGGGGGCCTTGGTGATGGCGGCGCGTGCAGCCAATTTGCGGTGGATGCTGGTATCGCTGACGCCGGTGACCCTGAACCGCGTCGGTTTTTCCTTGCCGGAGGGCGAGGCGGCGCTGGTGCTGGCCGCGGGTGGTGGGTGTGCTGCTGCCTTGGGTGCCACCCTTGTACTATGCGGCCGAGTCGCCCGTCGCGTCGTATTGGGTGCGCTAGGGGGCGTGGTGTGCGCCGGGCTGCTGCGGGAACTGATCCGCGGCATCTTGGGCGGCTTGGGTGGTGTCGACGACTGGGCCTTCACCTACGATGGGCTGCTGCCCGCGGGAGCGGCTGCTGCCGCGGCGGTCGGCGCGGTGGTGCTGGTCAGGCCGGGGTCCAGCCAATTCGCCCGGCTTCCGCCGGCCGTGAAACGCGCGGTGCAGCTCATGTGCCTCGTGGTGCTGCTGGCCCTGCCGGCGCTGACCAATGATTTCGTTGCCCAGGTGATGATGCTGGTCTGCCTCTACACGCTCATGGGGCTTGGGCTGAACATCGAACTCGGGCTGGCCGGGCTGGTCGACCTCGGCTTCGTCGCCTTCTTTGCGGTTGGCGCCTATGCCGTGGCCTTGCTGACGGCGAACCCGACTGGCGCGGGCGGGCATATGGGATTTTTTGCGGCACTGCCGTTTTCCGTCGCTGCCGCGGCACTTGCGGGCTTCCTGTTCGGACTGCCCGTGCTGAAGGTGCGTGGCGACTATCTGGCCATTGCCACGCTGGGGCTGGGCGAGATCATCCGCGTCCTGGTGCTGTCGGACATGCTGAAGCCGTGGCTGGGCGGGGCGCAGGGGATCGTCAACATCCCCAAGCCCGCGCTATTCGGCATGGTGCTCGGCTCCCCGACCCGGCTGTTCTACATGACGGCCTGCATGGCCGCCGGGGCCGGCTTCATCGCTTGGCGTTTGCAGCATTCCGGCCTCGGGCGCCGCTGGCTGGCGGTGCGGGAGGACGAGGACGTGGCGCAGGCGTTGGGCATCAACCTGGTGGGGGTGAAGCTGTCGGCCTACACGATGGGGGCCGGGTTTGCCGGGTTGGCGGGCGGCATCTTCGCCGGCATGGTCGGTTCGGTGTTTCCGCAGAGTTTCCAATTGCTGGTGTCCGTCAACGTGTTGGCGATCCTGGTGGTGGGCGGCATTGGCAGCCTGCCCGGCGTCGTCATTGGCGCCGCCGCCTTGATCGGGGCGCCCGAAGTGCTGCGCGACTTGGGGGAATACCGCTACCTGATCTACGGCATCGTCGTGATCGCGATCGTCCGGCTCAAGCCCGACGGGCTCAGCCCCAAGGCGATCCGCCACCGGGAAGCGCTGTGACGGCGCTGCTGTCCGCGGTGGGGGTCAGCAAACGGTTCGGTGGCTTGCTCGCCATCGACAAGGTCACGCTGTCGGTCCCGAAGGCGGGCATCCACAGCATCATCGGTCCGAACGGGGCGGGGAAGACGACGCTGTTCAATTGCCTCACCTCCTTCGTGCAACCGAGCGCTGGCGAAATCTTCCTGTCGGGTGTGCGGATCGACGGGCTGCGGCCGGATTTGGTGGCCGCCCACGGGATCGCACGGACCTACCAGAATATCCGCCTGTTCCCCGACCTGACCGCGATCGAGAACATCATGGTTGGGCTGGATGCCAGGCGCCCGGAATCGCTGCTGGGCGCGCTGCTCGCCACCCCGGCGCACCACCGCCATGTGCGGGAGGCGATTGCCCGCGCCACGAGGCTGCTGCTGGCGGTCGGGCTCTCCGGCCGGGGGGATCGGCTGGCCCGCCACTTGCCCTATGGCGATCAGCGGCGGCTGGAGATCGCCCGGGCCATGTCGATCGACCCGGTGCTGCTGCTGCTGGACGAGCCGGCCGCCGGCATGAACCCGGTGGAGAGCCACGCCATGCTGGAACTCATCCGCCGCCTGCGCGACGAGCACGGGCTTACGGTGCTGCTGATCGAGCATCAGATGCGCGTCGTCATGGGGATATCGGAGCAAATCACCGTACTGGACCATGGTGCCTGCATCGCCGAGGGCACGCCGGCTGAAATCCGCGCCGACCCGACGGTGATCGCCGCCTATCTCGGCGCCCGCGCCGCCCGGCACGGCATGGATGCGCTGGAGCGGCGGGGGTGAGCGCGCTGGCAGCCGACGATTTGCATGTCGCATACGGCAACATCCGTGCGTTGCGGGGTGTCTCCTTGGCCGTGGCCGCCGGGACGATCTGCGCCGTGGTGGGGGCCAATGGCGCGGGCAAGACAACGACGCTGAACGCCATTTGCGGCTTGCGCGCGCTCACCCAGGGGCGGGTGATGCTGGATGGGAGGGATGTGACGGCGGTGCCGCCGCATGATCTGGTCCCGCTGGGGCTGGTGCAGGTGCCGGAGGGGCGCCGGGTGTTCAGCCGCCTGACCGTGCGGGAGAACCTGCGCATGGGCGCTTACCGCCGCCGCAGCCCGGGCGGCGAACTCGCGGCGGATTTGGACCGCGTGCTGGGCCTGTTCCCCCGTCTGCAGGAGCGGATGAGCCAGTTGGCGGGGACGCTATCGGGGGGCGAGCAGCAAATGCTGGCCATGGGCCGCGCCCTGATGTCGAAGCCACGCACGCTGCTGATGGACGAGCCAAGCATGGGCCTGGCGCCGCAGATCGTGGACCAGGTGTTCGAGACGATCCTGGCCATCAACAAATTGGGTGTGACGATCCTGCTGGTCGAGCAGAACGCGTTCATGGCGTTGGAAATCGCTCAGATGGCGTATGTGCTGCACTCCGGCGAGATCGTGCTCTCCGGCCCGGGCCCGGAATTGCTGGATAGCGACGCGGTGCGCGAAGCGTATCTAGGCTGAGAGCGTAGCCCGCATCGCCCAAGCGCGATACGGGCTACGCGAGAGCCGGCTCGATCGTCCGACATGATCGAAAGCGGTCGTAGCAGACGTAGCTGGCAGAGCTTGTGCAGCCACTTTAGGTGCCGCGCTGCCGGACGGTCTTCGCCACCGCCTTCTGCACCATGAACTCCGCCTTGTGCCGCTCCAGCTCTGCCGGAGTGAGGCGGGCGACATCGAGGTAATCCCGCTTCCACCCGGCGTCCGCGGCCCAACGAAGAGGGGATTGCACGGTTGTGCGCGGCGCCGGGGCTGCCTCCAGCATGCGGAGAGCCAAATTCAGCGTGAAGGCCTGCGACTCCCCGTCGCCTGGGCGGCCGGCGCCATTGCCTAGCGGAAAATCGCTGAAACAGAACCGGGGCACGCCACAAAATTCGACGATGTCCTTGGCGCACCCCATCACCACCGCGGCGATCCCCGAAGCCTCCAACTGGCGTGCCACCAGGCTCACGGCCTGGTGGCAAACTGGGCAGTTGGGGACCAGCACGGCAGCATCCGCCTCGTCCTCCAGGCAGCGGCGCACGATTTCCGGGGCGTCGACCGTGATGGTCGCACGATGGCTGCGGTTGGTGGGGGCGCCGTGGAACCGGCTGGTCATCCCCGCGATCCGCCCTTCCGCCACCGCTCGCCGTAGCTCACGCAACGGGAAATACGTCGCCTGGTCGGCGGCACTCGTGTTCTGGCGGTCGTAGTTCACGTGGGAAATGCGCAGATCGTGCTCGGAGCCGGTGTCGCCCGAATAGACCGTGTAGAACTTCGCGGCGCTGTTGTAGGCGGCACCGGGCCCCTGGTCGCCCTTCGCCGGGTCGAACGGCGCGGCTGTCGTCACCAGCGCCACCCTGGCCTCGAAGAGCGGTTTGCGGAGCGGGCTGAACGGCACCTCCGCGAAGGAGGCCCAGCGATACGGCGTCTCGAACCCAAGGGCGCGATAATAGTCGCGGGTCCGCTCCATGTACGGAATGGGCCGGTCATCCGCTGCCGAAAACCCCAGCGCTGACGGTGTATGAGAAACACTCGGCACGATCTAAACTCCCGCACGAAGCATAAGGGGAGGGACGAAATGTCTCACAAGACTGGCCTGCGCGACATCCTGGAACGCGAGACGATCGTGACATTGCCAGGGGTCTTTGACGGGATTTCCGCCCGCATGGCCAATAGCATGGGCTTCTCGGCGCTCTACATGACGGGATACGGCGTGGTGGCCTCGGCACTGGGTGTGGCGGATGCGGGAGTCGCGACGTTCAGCGAGATGCTGGACCGGGTGCGCTGCATCGCCGGGGCGGTGTCGGTGCCGTTCATCGCCGATGGCGACACCGGCTATGGCGGCCTGCTCAACGTCGACCGCACCGTGCGCGGCTATGCGGCGGCCGGCGCGGCGGGCATTCAGTTGGAGGACCAGGAATTTCCCAAGAAATGCGGCCATACCGAATTCCGGCGCGTCATCCCGGCCGATGAAGCCGTTGACAAAATCCGCGTCGCCGTCGATGCGCGCCCGAGCCGGGACTTTCTGATCGTCGCCCGGACCGATGCCCGCTACTCCCATGGCATGGACGAAGCCCTGCGCCGGGCCGAACGTTTCCTCGAAGCGGGGGCGGACATCCTGTTCGTGGAGAGCCCGGAAAGCCCGGAAGAACTCCGCCGGGTGGCAGAGACGTTCAAGGGCGCGGCGCTGTTGGCCAATATGGTCGAGGGCGGGCGGACCCCCTACCTGTCAGCCGAAGAGCTCGGGCGTATGGGGTTCAAGGTAGCCCTCTACCCCGCGACTGGCTTCCTCACTGCGGCCCGCGCCCTGCAACTCGCCTACGGCCATCTGCACGAGACCGGGATCGGCACCGGGGGCACGGCGCCGATGCTGCCGTTTTCCGAGATGAACACGCTGATGGGTTTCCCGGCCGTGCATGCGTTCGAGAAGAAGTTCGGCGTGTTGGCGGAGCGCGCCGTAGGATAAATATCAGGTATGGCCGTCACCTGGCTGCTGCTGCGCTCCGCCACCATCCGGCTTGCCGTCGCCGGCGGGTTAGGGCTGGCGGCCAGCTGGGCTGCCGCGGTGCTGGCAGACGCGACCTTGCATGCCCCGGCGCCTACCGCCTTCATCACGGACCGTGATGGTGGTTTTCTGACCCAGGCGGGGCATGAATCGCAGCGTCCGGATGGCGGCCGGCAGGTGGATTATGGCTATTGGCCGGTTGATCCCGCTCCCCGGATCGTCGCCGCCACCCTCGCGCTGGAGGATCGGCGGTTCTGGTCCCACCCCGGCATCGACCCGGCCGCGGTATTGCGCGCGGTGTGGCAGCATGCGGCTGGCGGCCATGGGTCTGGCGCATCGACCCTGGCGATGCAGGTCGCCCGCATGCAGCATCCGCGGCCGCGCACGCTCTGGGCGAAGGCCGTGGAGGCGGGCACCGCGCTTGCGCTGACGGCCCGGTACGGCCGCGCCGCCGTGCTGGCGCAGTATCTCCGCCTCGCGCCATACGGGGAAAACAGCCACGGCATCGGCCACGCTGCGCAATGGTATTTCGGCAAGCCGGCTGGCGATCTGGACAACGCCCAGGCCGCGTTGCTCTCGGCGATCCCGCAAGCGCCGAGCGACATGGCGCTGCACCGGCATCGCAGCCGCGCCATCGCCCGTGCCAGGCGCGCTTTAGCCGCGATGGGAATGCCGGCCGGCGAGCGGGACACGGCGGAGGCAGAGCTGCCGACTCTGGTGCCCGTGCCCGCGCCGCGCCGCACCCCCGACGTCCAGGTGGCACTCCGCCTGCAACGGTTGGCACCCGGCGGTGGCATCGTGCGCACGACACTCGATCCCGCCATGCAGCGTTGGGTCACCGCGACCGCGACCGCCCATCTGGCAGCCTTGCGCCGCTTCGGGGCGCAGCAGGTGGCGGTGATGGTGATGCACCGCGGCACCCGGGAGGTGTTGGCCGATGTCGCGTCCGCCGGGTTCGACAGCCGACCCGGCGGTGCCATTGACTACACCGCCGCGCTCCGCTCGCCAGGAAGTACGCTGAAACCGTTCCTCTATGCGCTGGGCTTGGACCGGCGGCTGATCGCCCCACAGGATGTGCTGGACGATTTGCCGGAGGGCGCGGCAGGCATCAGCAATGCCGACCACGACTTCCTCGGGCCGCTGCTGCCACGCCAGGCGCTGGCGAATTCACGGAACGTGCCGGCGACCAACCTGCTGCGCCGCATCGGCCTGGCGGATGCATTCGGCTTTCTCCGCGCGCTCGGGTTGCACCAGCTGGACAGCCCGGCGCAACGCTACGGCCTCGCCATGGCAATCGGCGCGCTGCCGACCTCGCTGGACCGGCTAATGCGTGGCTACGCCACCCTGGCGGAGGATGGTGCCGATGCGCCGCTGCGCTGGTTCATGGCCCAACCCCCTCAGGCCCGGCGGCTGATCTCGGTCGATTCCGCGCGCCTGATTGGCCGCTTCCTCAGCGACCCGCTCGCGCGCCTTCCCTCGTTCCCACGCTATGGCTCGTCGGAATTCCCGTTTGCGGTTGCCCTCAAAACCGGCACTTCGCAGGGCTATCGCGACGCTTGGACCATGGAGTGGTCGCACGACTACCTGGTCGGCGTTTGGGTTGGCCGGGCCGATGCCGGGCCGATGACCGACCTCACCGGTGGCCGTGCCGCGGCCAATTTGGCGCAGGCCATCATGCTGCGTCTGCATGGGCTGGGGCGCAGCGACCTGGTGGCGGGGGAGTTCGCCGCGCCGCCTGGCCGGGTGCAGGCCGAGCTGTGCACGGGAACGGGGGTCCGGGCAGGGCCGGCCTGCGACCAGCGCCTGGCCGAATGGGTGCGGCCCGGGGCCGTCCGCCCTGTCGCCGCAGTGACCCCGCATTTGTCCATCGTGCAGCCTGATCCGGACACCCATGTCTGGCGCAACCCCGAGGCGCCGCCCGCGCTCAACCGGCTGGTCCTGCGCGCGACGGCCGACCCGCCCGTGCCGCAGATCGTCTGGCTGGTCGATGGCAAACCGGTTGCGACGGCCGCTCCAGACGTGCCGCTGCTGTGGGTGATGACGCCAGGCCACCATAAATTCCAGGTTCGCCTGCCTCTGGAGGCGGGTGTGTCCCGGCCCATCGCCGTGGTGGTGGAATAGCGCGCGAAACCTGCGCGTTTGCCCGGCGTAGGCACTATCACCATGATAACCGCCTTCAGGAGTGTCCGCTCTGATCCGTAACCCGGCTGTCGTCATCATCACGGGCGGGTCGTCTGGAATCGGGCGGTGCACCGCGGGGCTTTTCGCACGTCAGGGCTGGCATGTCGGCCTGATCGCCAGGGGAAAAGCCGGGCTTGAAGCGGCCGCTGAGGATGTCCGCGCGGCTGGCGGCCGGGTTGCAACGGCTGCAGCGGATGTCGCCGACAGCGCTGGGCTTCGCCAGGCGGCAGACGAGATCGTGGCCCAGCTCGGCCTGCCGGATGTTTGGATCAACTGTGCAGGAAATGGCGTCTATGGCCGCTTCGCGACCGTGCCCGAGGCCGAGTTCGACCGCGTGACCGCGGTGACGTATGGCGGTACCGTCAATGGCTGCCGCATCGCTCTGGCGCTGATGCGGCCCGGCGACGCCGGCACCATCGTGAACGTTTGCTCCGCCGTCGCCTTTCATGGGCTTCCGCTCATGACGTCCTACTCTGGCGCCAAAGCCGCGGTCAGGGGATTCGCCCAGGCGTTGCGGGCGGAGTTGACCATCGAGCGCAGCCGTGTCCGGGTCAGTTCGGTCTTCCCGCCTGCGGTCAACACGCCCTTTTTCTCCCACGCCATCTCCCACATGGGATGGCCTGCACGGCCGGCCCCCCCCGTCTACCAGCCGGAGGTGGTCGCGGCCGGCGTGCATTTGGCGGCCATGACGGGGCGGCCGGAGGTGGTGGTCAGTGGGACGGCGGCGACGTTCGCGCTGGCCACCCGCCTTTTCCCGGATTTGGTCGCCTGGCTGATGTCTCGCCTTGGCTTTGAAGGCCAGTTGACGCGCAACGCGGACGTTGCGGAGCTGCAAGAGCCGACTTTGTTCGCGCCATCGGATCGCGCCTCCCCGGTGCACGGCCCGTTCGGGCGGCAGGCAAGGCGGCATAGCATGCAGCTATGGGTCATGCGCCGCTGGAGTGCCCTGGCCGGACGTGGCCAGCTTGCCACCGCCGCTGCGTGGCGCACTATCCGCCGGCCAGCATCTCCGTAGCCTTCCAGACGCGCTCCACCAGGGCTTGGTTGCGGGTGCGGCGGTTCGGCCGGGTCACCTGCCGGCGCTTCACATAGGCCGACGTGATCGTGGCGAACTCTGGCGCCAGGCACACGTGCAGCGGCGAATCGGCACCCTGTTCCTCGGTCAGCAGGAACGGCGTCATGGCGCGCCAGGCAAGTCCCACGGCGCCACTGGCCCGGACGAGTTGGGTGGCGACCGTGCCGGGATGCACCACGTTGGCGACGACGCCGGTGCCCTGCAGACGCGCCGCCCACCCGAAGCTGGTCATCATCAGGGCGAGTTTGGATTGGCTATAGGCCCGCACCATGCTCCATCGTCGCTTGCTCTCCAGGTCGTCCGGATCGATCCGGGCGCGGTCGGAGGTCGATGAGCCGATATTGACGATTCGCGCCGCCCCATTGGCCTTCGCCGCAGCCCTCAGCCCCGGCACCAGCCCGCGCGTCATCACGAAGGCGGAGAGATGATTGGTCGCCAGTACTCGCTCATGCCCCTCCTCCGTCACTTCCCGGTGGGTGCAGAACGTGCCGACATTGTTGACGAGGATGTCGACCTCCGGAAATCGGGCGTCGATCAGCATCGTTGCCTGACGCGTTGCCGAGACGAGCGAGAGGTCGGCGACCAGTAATTCCAGCCGGGCCTCGGGGACCCGCTCGGCGATCCAGGTCACGGCCGCGTCGCCCGCCCCCCGGTCACGGCCGACGATCACCACGACGTGGCCTGCCCGTGCGAGACCCAGTGCGATCCATCGGCCAATCCCACCTGTGGCACCCGTAACGACGCTGACCGCCATGGGAGAGAAGTTCCATAAATAGACGGCCCCTTGTGCCACGCACCGAGTGCTGGCGCGAGGCTTGACCGCGGTGGTCTCCTAGACGAATCAGCAGAAATGGCGCTAGGGAAATCAGAATTATGATCCAAGGTGCGGCAATGGCGCTGCCCATTCGATTGGATGGGATGCGCGTCGCCATCACGGCTGGCGCAGGTGGGATCGGGCGGGTGATGGCCGACAGCTTCACCGCATGCGGTGCGCGGGCCTTCGTGTCCGATATCGACGATTTGGCGCTCGCGAGCTGCCCGCATCCGAACATGCGGGCGGACGCCGGCAACGTGGCCGAGCTGAACCAGTTCATGGATGCCGCGCTCGATGCCCTGGGCGGGCTGGACGTGTTGGTGAACAATGCCGGGATTGCTGGCCCGACCAAACGCGTCGAAGACATCGACCCGGCCGAGTTGGATGCGACCCTGCAAGTCTGCCTCGCCAGCCAATTCCACTGCGCCCGCCGGGCTGTACCGGCGCTGCGGGCAGCCGGGGGAGGGGCGATCATCAACCTGAGCTCTGCCGCGGGTAAGTTCGGCTTCCCGTTGCGCGCGCCCTATGCAGCGGCGAAATGGGGCGTGGTCGGGTTCACCCGGACCCTGGCGATGGAGTTGGGCAGCGACGGCATCCGGGTCAACGCCCTGTTGCCTGGCCTGGTGGAGGGGCCGCGGATCCGTAGCGTGATCCGCGCCAAGGCGCTTGCCGCCGGTGTGGGGGACAACGAGCAGACCGAGCGTGCACTCGCACCTGTCAGTCTGCGCTGCTTCGTCACGCAGCAGGATATCGCCAACATGGCGCTCTATCTGGCCAGCCCGTTCGGCGCCACCATCACCGGGCAGGCCTTGAGCATCGATGGCGGGATGGAATCGCTTGCTTAAAAACTCAGGGCAGTACTTCCTTCCATGCGAGTCCATCCGTAAACCGGGAGGATGACTCCGCCCGAGCTGCAAGATGGCCTTCCGATACCCCAGCGATATTGGGCCGTGTTCACCATCGTACTCGCGGTGTCCATGGCGGTGATCGACGGGGCGATCGCCAATATCGCCCTACCGACGATCGCGCACGACATGCACGCCACTCCGTCGGAGTCGATCTGGGTCATCAACGCGTACCAGCTTACGGTCACCATTTCGTTGCTGCCGTTCGCCTCGTTGGGCGAGCTGTATGGCTACCGCCGGGTCTCCCAGATGGGTCTGGCCGTGTTCACCCTGGCGTCGCTCGCCTGCGCATTGTCGCATTCGTTGCCCGCCCTCACGGCCGCGCGCGTGCTGCAAGGCTTTGGTGCTGCCGGGATCATGTCCGTGAACAGCGCACTGACGCGGTATATCTACCCCCGCGCCATGTTGGGGCGCGGGATGGGCCTCAACGCGCTCATGGCGGGCACCTGCTCCGCCCTCGGGCCCACGGTGGCGTCGGCCATATTGGCGGTCGGCAATTGGGAGTGGCTGTTCGCCATCAACGTCCCGATCGGCATGGTTGCCTTCACCGTCGCGCTGCGGGCACTGCCAGTGACGCCCCGCGGCGGCAGCCGGTTCGATTATGGCAGTGCGCTCCTCAATGCGGTGACCTTGGGCCTGCTGGTCCTGAGCCTCGACGGTTACGCCCATGGCGAGGCCGTGTTTGCGTCGCTCGTGGAACTGGCGGTTTCTGTGACTGCGGGTGTGTTTCTGGTGCGGCGTCAGCTCGGGCGCTCGGCCCCGTTACTGCCCATCGACCTGCTGCGAATCCCATTGTTCCGGCTTTCCGCCGCCACCTCCACCATGTCGTTTGGCGCGGCAACGCTGGCTTTCGTATCGCTGCCGTTCTTTCTGCAAGGCACGCTCGGATGGACCGCGACGCAGACGGGGCTGCTGATGACGCCCTGGCCCTTTGCCACCGCGATCATGGCGCCGATTGCAGGGCGGCTGGCGGACCGGTACTCGGCCGGGGTGTTGGGCGGCATCGGGATGACGATCTTCACCACCGGTCTGCTGCTCTTGGCGACCATGCCGGCCGGTGCGGGCGCGGCGGCAATCGCACTGCGCATGGGGCTCTGCGGGCTTGGCTTCGGCTTTTTCCAGTCCCCGAACAACCGGGCGATGCTGTCCTCGGCGCCGCTGCATCGCACCGGGGGGGCCAGCGGCATGCTGGGGACGGCGCGGTTGCTGGGACAGACCTTTGGCGCCGCTATGGTCGCGCTGATCTTCAGCCTATCATCCCAACAGGGTGTCACGCTCGCTTTGCTCATCGCCGCCGGGCTGTCGGCCTGTGGGGCAGCGGCCAGCCTGCTGCGGCTGCAAATTACGACGCCCGGCCGGCTTCAGCCGAAAAAGCCACCCGCACGGTTATGATCGTGGTATCGCCCTGCCGGCCAACGGTGATGGGGTCCCGCGAGCGGGACAAGGCGGCGATCAGGCGCATGCCGAGGCTGGATCGCGCGCCCAGGTTGAAGTCTGGCGCGAAGCCCTGGCCGCGATCCTCGACGCTGATCTCGACGCCGCTGCCGGCCTGGCGTACCCGCACCCCGATCGGCCCGGCCCCATATTTCAGCGCATTGGTAACCAGCTCTACCGTGATCAATCCCACCGGAGTGACCTGCGCCGGCGCCAGCACCATCGGCTCGATATCCGTCGTGATGGGCCTTGCGCTCAGCTCCGGTGACAGCGACGTGGCAATGTCGGCGAGTAGCCCATCCAAATAGGGCACTAAGTCGACCTGTTCGACGGCGCCCTCCTCGTGCAGGCGGCGATGCACCGCTGCGATGGACATGATGCGCCCTGCAGCCTCCTTAAGGCGGGATTTCTCTTCGCCATCCGAAATGGCGCGGGCCTGCAGGTTCAGCATGGTCTGTACGAGCTGAAGGTTGTTTTTCACCCGGTGATGGATTTCCTGCATGAGGATATCCTTCTCCCGCAGCAGCGCCTGCTGCGCCGCGTGGAGCCGTTGGCGCGCAACGGCGGCGGAGAGGATGTTCGCCAGCGACTGCATGAACGACACGTCGTGCACGGTGAATTGATACCGGTCTGAGCTGTCGGCCTCCAATACGCCGAATGGCTCCTCGCCCTCGATTTCGACGATGACGTTGATGGCACGGTGGATTCCATGCTCTGCCAGGACGGTTGGGGTTCTGAAGCGCATTTCCGCGGCAAGATGGTTCGAAACGACCGGCATCTTGGTGTGCAGGGCAAACCCGGCGGGGCTCGCAAGGTCCAGCCCAATGACCACCCGGCCAACCACGCCCTCCCTCCAACCAACACCGTTGCGCAGGAGGAACTCCTGTGTCGCGGGCCGGTACTCCAGGAATTTCGCGAAGGAGGTTGCAAGCCCTTGAGCAGCCACAACACAGGCCTGATCCAGCACGCCATCGAGATCGGACCCGCGAAGGGCGAACAGGCCGAACGAGGCCACCAGCTCCTGCTGGTGGAGCCGTAGAGCAAGTTCGTGCTCGGCGGTGGAGAGCTGCTGGAGGGCGTGGTTCATGGTTCTGAGGGCGTACTCCATATGGCCAAGCCGTTCACATCTCAGTGATACACGTTGGGCCTCGCTACCTCAAGCGAATGCCCCAACGATTAGTTGGTGCGCCAAACATTTACCGTCCCCGGAAGACCGGCTTGCGCTTTTCCACGAAGGCACGGGCCGCCTCCCGATGATCCTCCGTCGTGTAGGTCCGGGCTTGCCCGATCGCCTCCATATCAAGCGACGTTTGCATGGGCTCGGTCTCGGCTGCGTGCAGGTTGCGCTTCATGTAGGCAAAGGCGATGCGCGGGCCGGAGGCGATCCTATGCGCCATCGCCATGGCTTCGATCATGAGCGCGGCGTCGTCGACGGTGCGGGTGACCAGGCCCAGGCGCGCCGCCTCCTCCGCGTCGATCACCGGGTTCAGGTAATACATCTCGCGCGCCTTGGCGGTGCCGACCAGCCGCGTCAGCGACCAAGAGCCGCCAAAGTCACCCGAAAACCCGACATCGGCGAAGGCCGTCCGGAATTTGGCCGACCGGGCGGCGAGGCGGAGGTCGCATGCCAGCGCGATGCTGAGGCCAGCGCCCGCCGCCGGGCCGTTGACCGCCGCAATCACGACGGTGTTGATCGTGCGCAGCAGGCGCACTGATTCATGCTTCCAGCGCAGGCCCTCCAGCCGGTCTTCCATCGAAATGTCGCGGGCGCTTGCCATGGTCTTGACATCCCCGCCAGCGCAGAACCCGCGCCCGGCGCCGGTCAGGACGATGCAGCCAACCCCCGGGTCCTGCCCCAGCCGCGGCAGTGCCTCGCACAATGCGCGCACCATGTCGTCGGACAGCGCGTTCAGCCGGTCGGGCCGGTTGAGGGTTAGGATCGCCACGCCGTCCTCGACGCTCTCGAGCAGGTCGGGCATCACGCATCCTCCAGGAGCAGGTTCTTCAACCGGGCCAGCCGTGTAGCGCCCAACCCCAGGGCATCGGCCAGGTAGGTGTCGATGGAGCCGTATTTCGCCCGGGCGGCGTCGAACGCGGCGGTAAGCAACGACGGGTCTGCCCGGAGCAGTGACTCTCGAACCACCATCGGCAGATTGTCGCTAGGCACGGTATCGCGTCGCCAGAGCTGGTTAGTCGCTTCGAAATCCGCAACCACCGTCTGCCAAGGTATGCCGAGGGCCGTCAGTAAGATCGCGGCGCCGAAGCCGGTACGGTCCTTGCCGGCAGAACAATGGAAGAGCAGCGGGGTGCCCCCATCCAGCACCAGGTCCAGCATCGCCCGATACTGCGCGGTGTTCGACACGGCGTAGTCGGTATAGGCGCGTTCCAGCACGGCGTAGAGCGCCTCGCCCGTGGCTTCTTTGGTAGCCAGGATGTCGCGTAACCCGGCCCCGACGGTCGGTTCGATGCAAAGCGCAACGATGGGCACGCCCCGCACCAGGGTCGGAGCGCGCGAACTCTCTTCGGCGCCGCGGAAGTCGCAAATCGTCCGCAGGCCGAGGCGGGCCACGACCGCCAAATCTGCGTTCGTCAGCTTCGCAAGCGCGGCGGAGCGGTAAACCAGGCCGCGGCGCACGACCCGGGCATCCGCCGTACGGTAGCCGCCCAGGTCGCGAACGTTCGACGCACCCTCCAGCGCGACGCAAAACGGGGGATCTTGTGGGATCGTATCCGGCATGGGCCCGGCCTAGCCGATCTCGTCCCGCCCGGCTAGAACCTTGCTATGGTCAAACCGTGGCAAACCGTAGCATCCCGGCGCATCCTGGCCGACCGGTGGATCGACCTGCGTGCGGACAGCTGTTTGACCGAGAGCGGCAAGGAGATCAGTCCGTACTACGTGCTTTCCTATCCAGACTGGGTGTTCGTCGTCGCGCTGACGCTAGAGGATGAGATGGTGCTCGTGGAGCAGTACCGCCACGGCGGGGCGACCACGTGCCTCGAGGTCCCAGGCGGTGCGATTGACCCCGGCGACGCCGATGCCGCCGCGGCCGCGTGCCGTGAATTGGCGGAGGAGACGGGTTTCGCCGCCGACCGCTTCCAAACCGTCAGCTGTCTCTACGCCAATCCGGCAAACCAGACCAACCGCGTCCATACGGTACTGGCGACCGGTTGCCGCCGGGTGGGCGCCCCGCGCCTGGAGGATGGCGAAGAAGGGCTCGTCGTCCGATGCATCCCAGTGGCCGATATCCTGGCGGGCATTGCGGATGGCGTGCTGAGCCAGTCGATGCACGTAGCTGGCGTGCTGCTCGGGCTGCTAGCGGCGGGTCGCGTGAGCATTCAGGGCTGAGCGCACGCCACCAGCAGTTCACCGGTGAGCGTACGTGCTCCGCGCCGGCCGGCGCGTGACGACGCGGCGGTGAGCCGTGGCGGGCGCCGCAGAGATCGATGCCGGCGTGCTCCGCGCGATCGGGGCTTCGGCAGCGCTACAGGCGCCGTCTTCGCCCGTACCAAGTTGGATGGTGGGTAGCAGGGCAGCGGGGGGGAACAACACGCCCAATCCCACCGCTGCGCCGGCACGGACGGCCAATGGGCCAACCTCAGGCTTGATACTGGGCGATTTCAGTTTGCCGGTAATGTCGATCGGGGTTGGCAGCGAGCCGATCGAGAAGTGCTTGGATGCCGTCTTCAGTTTGTAGTCGATCGTTTCGCTGGCGAGGTTCACGTCGCCCGCGCCCTGTACGCGCGCCTCGCTGGTGTCCAGGATCATCGTTTTCGTATCCATCACCCCACGGTTGAGCCCGAAATCCGCGGCGAAGCACTGCAGATTGGCCCGCTGCGGAATGCCCAGGGCGGAGAGCAAGGCATTGCCAAATTCCAAGCCTGCCACATCAACGAGGAGCGCGCTGAGATTGCCCCCCGACATCCCCAGCTTCAGACCGCCATCGCCATTCCCGAGCAGTGTCGCCAGCGAATTGCCTGTAGAGGCCAGCCTTGCGCTTCCGCTCATTTGCCCGGCGCCTTCGACCAGATGCGTCGCAGACAGGAGGCGGGCGAGATCGATGTGCTTGAACGAAATCGCGGCATCCGCCTTCACATCCTTGCCGACAGGGGCAAGGTCGGTCGTCAAGACGATTTGGCCAGCGCCGACGCCGAACGAGAGCGGGTCCACGTGGACGCGCTCGTCGGTGATGGTCATGTCGACCACGATGTTGTCCAGGGGCACTGACCGGCCCTCGATGTGGGCGCCTTTGTACTTCAGATGGACATCTGCCATGTTCAGCTTCGGCAGGTTGATCGGCGTGTTTGGCAGCAGGCGGTCACTGGCCTCGCTGCGGGCCAATTCGGCTTTCTGCTGCGGACTCTGATTGGCCTCGCCTTTGCGGCCTGGCGCTTCGCCGATGAAGCCGCCAAGGTCGGCGAGTTCCACCTGACGCGAAGAGAGGTTGGCGTCTACGAACGGGCGCTCGCGCGTTGGGTCCACCAGAATGTCGCCATTGAGGTCGCTATTTCCCATGCGGCCGGTAAACCCGGTGAACCGCACCTTTTTGTCCGCATAGTCCAACTTGCCCGCGATCGAATAAGCCGGCGTTTCGGGAATCGGCACCCCCGTCAGCGGGGTGAGCAGCGCCATGTCCGGACCGCTGAATTGCAGCTTCAAATTTGCGCCTGCGAAGTTCAGCGGGTTTTGCACCGTTCCGGTCAGGGCGACGCGGGTAGGTCCGTTGGCCACGTGCAGGTCGATCGGATAGGGCCGCGAGGCATCCCGCAGCGACAGGAGTGCGCCACCGATCAACTCGCCATTGATGGGCTGGGCGGCGTAGGTGCCCTTGGCCTTCACCTCGATTTGGGAGGAGTCAGCGCCGCCAGGGTCACCTGCATTCCCCGGGCGGGTTGCAATATCGAGGTTGAAATCGGCCTTCAGCTTGGCCAGCACCACGTGCGCCTGTCCCTCATTGATCGTCAACTGCCCGATCTTCGGCCCGGCATTGGGGTCCGCCGGGGCACTGGAAGACGATTTGGCCGGTGCCGGCCAGGTCGCCTCGCCCTTCGCATCCTGTTCGGCGTCGATCACTGGCTTGTCCACGGTGATCTGCGGGATGACGATCTGCCGGGAGTGGATATAGGCCATGACGTCGAGTGCGGCCGTCAGCTTGTCGGCGGTGGCAAAGGGTTTGTCCGTGGGATAGCCATCCGCGCTCGCGACCTGAACGCCCTCCAGGGTGACCGTCGTGGTCCGGCCCAACGCGACATGCAGGTGCTGCACCGTGGTCTTTCGCCCGATGGCAGTGCTGGCCTGCCGGTCCAGGATCGGGATGAACCAATCCCAATCCCACAGGGCGACCACTGCCACGCATGCCACGACCAGCGTGCCGAGGACATAGGCCCAGATGTGCCGCCGCCGCCGGGGCGGTGAGGATGTGTCGCTTGCCATGGAGGGCGAACGCCGGGTGCCCAGGGCAGTTGCAGCCGGTCTCGGGGCCGCGCATGGTGCCGCTAATCGATCGGAGGCCGCCATGATCTACGAAATGCGCATCTACCATTGCGTGCCGGGCCGGTTGCCTGCGCTGCTGAAGCGGTTTGAAACAGTGACGCTGGGGATATGGGAACGGCATGGCATCCGCCAGGCCGGCTTCTGGACGACCGCGATCGGCAGCTCCAACCAGACACTCACCTACATGCTTGCCTGGGAGAGCCTGGCAGAACGCGAGCAGAAATGGACTGCGTTCCAATCCGATCCCGAGTGGAATGCCAAGCGCGCGGAGACGGAGAAGGACGGCGCGATCGTCGCCAACATCATCAACGAAATATTGATGCCGACCAAGTTCTCCAGCGTACGCTGATGTCTAAGAGCCGTCCCGGGGTGTAGCGCCGGATGGAACTCTTCGAGCTCGTTTTGGTGCTGTTGCTGACCGGGGCAGTGCTGACGGTGGTGGCGCAGCGGATCGGTGCGCCCTATCCGGCCTTGCTGGCTGTCGCCGGTGCCGCCTTGGCCCTGGTGCCCGCTGGCACCGCCCCGGTGCTGGACCCAGACCTCTGTTTGGCGCTGTTCGTTGCCCCCACGCTGATGGACGCCGCGTTCGACGCGTCGCCACGGGATTTGCGGGCGAATTGGCTGCCGGTCAGCAGCCTGGCCTTGGTCGCTGTCGGGGTGACGGTCCTCGCGGTGGCGGTCGTCGCGCGGCTGCTGGTGCCCGGCATGCCGTGGGCCGTCGCCGTGGTGCTGGGAGCGATCGTGGCACCACCGGACGCTTCCGCCGCAACGGCCGTGCTGCGGCAATTGGTCCCGCCCTATCGCGTCATGGTGATCCTGGAGGGTGAGAGCATGCTGAACGATGCCAGCGCCCTGCTGATTTACCGGGTGGCGATGGAGGCTGTGGCGGGCGGCGCCATCTCGTTTTGGTCGGCTGGCTGGCTGCTGGTGCTCACCTGCTTGGGCGGTGCCATCCTCGGCTTCGCGTTGGCCTGGCTCTACATCCGGCTGGTGCGTCCGGCGCATGACATTGCGGTCTCCGTGGTGACGCAGTTCGTCGGCACCTTCGCGGTCTGGTTATTGGCGGAGCGTTTGGGCGTGTCCCCGGTGATCACCACGGTGTTCTACGCCGTCACGCTCGCCCGCTTGGCGCCGTCCCGGCTGGGGGCCGAGCATCGCCGGGCCTCCTACGCGGTGTGGGAGGTCGCCGTGTTTGTGCTGAACGCCCTTGCGTTCATCCTGATCGGCTTACAATTGCGCGGCGTGCTACAACGGCTGGATGGCCACGCCGCCGCCACGGCGGGTTTTGCCGCTGCCATATTGCTGACGGTGGTCTTGGCGCGAATTGCCTGGGTGATCGGGTTTACCGCCCTGCTTCGCAAATTCGGCCGCAAATCCACCTTTAAACCTCCGTTCAAAGGGTCCGTGCTGGTGGCTTGGTGCGGCATGCGGGGTATCGTGACGCTCGCCACGGCCTTGGCGCTGCCTGCGGCCAATGGCAGCCTGGCAGAATTTCCCTACCGGGATTTGCTGTTTGCCGCCGCATTTGCCGTGGTGCTGGGAACCTTGGTGATCCAGGGCATCACCTTGGCGCCACTGTTGCGCTGGATGGATCTGGCCGATGATGGGGCAATCCAACGCGAAGTTTTGGCCGCGCGGCACGAAACGGCGGAGGCGGCGCTCGGCGTCTTACGCTCGACCGGCGGGTCACCCGCGGCGGCGTTGCTGATCGAATACGAGGCGTCAGGCTTCCAGGCGGAGCGCCATGCGCTGAGCCTTCAGGTGATCGCCGCCAAGCGAAAGCGGTTGCTGCAGTTGCGGCGGACCCTGGCCATCGGCGACCACACCTTCCAGCAATTGGAGGAGGAACTGGACTGGGCGGAAGGACACACGCTTCGGCGGCTGCGTTCCGCCGGGTGAGCTGGGTGTGTGACAAGCCTGGCGCACCTGCCTAAGCTGCCGCCTCATGTTCACGAACTTCGTCCTCTCGCTTCGTCAGGCGGGCGTACCCGCGTCGATCATGGAGTATCTGGCGCTGTTGCAGGCCATGCAGGCTGGGCTCGCCGAGTACAGCGTGGACGATTTCTACTTCCTGAGCCGGGCGGCGCTGGTGAAGGACGAACGCCACCTCGACCGGTTCGACCGGGTGTTCGCCACCTGCTTCAAAGGTCTGGAGAGCACGGCAGCACCGGGCACGGAGGGCATCGCTGCCGAGATTCCGGAAGAATGGCTCCGGCGCCTCGCCGAGAAACTGCTGACGAAGGAGGAGCAGGCGCAGATTGAAGCGCTTGGCGGGTTCGAGAAGCTGATGGAGACGTTGCGGGACCGGCTGGCGGAGCAGAAGGGCCGTCATCAGGGGGGATCCAAATGGATTGGCACTGCCGGCACCTCGCCGTTTGGCGCGTATGGGTATAATCCCGAAGGCGTCCGGATCGGCCAGGACAAGAGCCGGCATCGCCGGGCGGTGAAGGTGTGGGACAAGCGCGAGTTCCGCGACCTGGACGACACGCTGGAACTCGGCACCCGCAACATGAAGGTGGCACTGCGCCGCCTGCGCCGCTTTGCCCGCACGGGCGTGCCGACGGAGCTGGATTTGCCCGGCACCATCCACGCCACCGCCTCCAACGCCGGCACGCTGGACCTAAGGATGCAGGCGGAACGGCGCAACACGGTTCGCGTGCTGCTATTCCTCGATATCGGCGGGTCGATGGATGACCACGTGAAGATTTCTGCCGAACTGTTTTCCGCCGCCCGTAGCGAGTTCAAGCATCTCTCGTTCTTCTATTTCCACAATTGCCCCTACGAACGGGTATGGACGGATAATCGCCGCCGCGCCGACACGTCGATTGCGACCAGCGAGTTGTTGCGCACCTACGGCGCCGATTACCGCGCCATTTTCGTCGGCGACGCGACGATGAGCCCGTACGAGATCGCCATGAAAGGTGGCAGTGTCGAGCATTGGAACGAGGAGCCGGGTAGCACTTGGATTACCCGAATGACATCGCATTGGCGGCGCTGTGCCTGGCTCAATCCATCCCCAAAGGGGGATTGGGGCTATACGCAATCGATTGGCATGGTGCGGACCTTGCTGGAGCAGCGGATGTATCCGCTGACCGTGGCCGGGCTGGACGAGATGGCGCGGGAATTGACGCGCTGATCAGCTCATCAACCCCGCCGGATGAATTTCGTCATCGAGCCGTAGCGTCCAGGAAGGGTGTCCCGCGGCGTCCCTGAAGATCGTGATGGTCATCGCCGTCTTCGCGCCTTCGCTGTCGAAGACGATGCCGTGGCATACCAACCGCCCCTCTGCTTGCGCAACGGTCGTCATCTGAATGACGTCCACCATCGCCAGATGCTGGCTCCTCGCAGCGGCAGTGGCGTTGAAGTTTGTCATCAGCTCCCGGATGACACCCGTCTGCCCACACGGATTGCCGTTAGTGGCGGCGCGGGCATCCGGAATCGCCTGCAGCAACGCCAACACCGCTGCGGCGAAGAACAAGCTTCCAGCTTGGGCACGCAGTTCACTCGACATTCGCCGCATCCCTCATGATCTTAACTAATCATTAATGATGCGGCAGACGCTTGGGAAGCACGCAATCCCAAAAAACACAGCAAAAGTCTATTTTGAGCGCCGATGTATGTTACACGACGCCCTTGTCGCGAAGGGCGGTAAACTCGGCCTCGGATAGTCCAAGGCGCTCCATCAGCACGGACTGCGTGTGTTCGCCCAGCACTGGCGGGGGTAACCGATAAGCGACTGGCGTTTCGCTCAACCGCACCGGGTTTGCGATGACTTTCACGCCATCGGGCGTGGCGGCGTGCGGCATTTGGACCACGACGCCCCGTGCCTGCGCCTGCGGGTCGGCAAAGACTTCGGCCAGGGTGTTGATGGGGCCGCAGCCGATCTTCAGTGCCTCTAACCGTTCCACCCACCAGTTGGTCGTGTGCTGCTGCATCGTCGGCGTCAGCGTGTCGGTCACCAAAGCGCGGTTGGCAACCCGGGCAGCGTTGGTAGCGAAGCGGGGATCTTCCAACAAATGCGACAGCTCGAATGCGTCGCAGAAGCGTTTGAACGTCGGGTCGTTGCCGATCGACAGGACCATGAACCCGTGTTGGGTGGGGAACACCTGATAGGGTACGATGTTCGGGTGCTGGTTACCGAGCCGCACCGGGTTCTGGCCGGTCGCGAGGTAGTTCATGCCCTGGTTGGCCAGCCATGCAACGTGCGTGTCCAGCATACCGATGTCGACCTGTTGCCCCATCCCGCTGGCGTCCCGGTGCCGCAGCGCCGCCATCACGCCGATGCAGCCATAGAGGCCGGCGAAGAGGTCTGCCACAGGCACGCCCACCTTTTGCGGGTAGCCGTCGGGCTCGCCCGTCAGGCTCATGACGCCGCCCATCGCCTGCACCAGCGCGTCGTAGCCGGGCCGTGGGGCGTAGGGGCCGGTCTGACCGAAGCCGGTGATCGAGCAATAGACCAGCCGGGGGAATTTGGCATGAAGCTGTTCATACCCCAGGCCGTACTTGGCCAGGGCACCCACCTTGAAATTCTCCACGAGGATGTCGCATTGCTCGATCAGCCGCAGCGCCAGCGCCTGGCCCTCGGGCTTGGCGATATCCAGCGTCACCGAGCGTTTGTTGCGGTTTACACCAACGAAATAGGCACTCTCCTGCGTGCCCGGCATGTAGGGCGGGGCGAAGCCGCGGGTGTCGTCGCCGCTGCCGGGCTTTTCCACCTTGATCACGTCCGCGCCCAGATCGCCCAGCATCTGCACACAGGTCGGGCCAGCCAGCACCCGCGTGAGATCGAAGACCGTTACCCCGTTTAGAGGTCCCGGGGTTGGTGGCTGCTGCATTGACGTCCTCCCGCTTGCCCGGCCCGCCCGCCGGGGCCATTGTGACGTTCGGCTTACAAGCAGACTGCCTTGGGAGGCAAACCGATGCTGGACCGTCCACAACCCGCCATGGGCGCACCAAACCTCGACGAGCACGCCCTGGCCCAGGCGCTCTCCGGGCAGCACCTGATCGGCGGCCGCTTCGTGCCGGCGCGCGCCGGCAAGACATTTGCCGTGGTCAACCCCGCGACCGGTGAGGAGATCGGGCGTGCCGCCGAGGGTGATGCGGCCGACGTTGCGGACGCGGTCGAGACCGCCGATGCGGCGCAGAAGGCGTGGGCCAAGATGGCGTCCCGCAAGCGTGGGGCCCTGGTGAGCCAATGCGCCGCCCTGCTGCGCGAGCATGTCGAGGAGCTGGCCCGGCTGATCGCGCTGGAAACCGGCAAGGCGCTGCGCACCGAAAGCCGGGTGGAAGCCAACACGATCGCCGACATCTTCGAATTCTTCGGCGGCTTGGGGGGCGAATTGAAGGGCGAGACCGTCCCATTCGCGCCCAACGTGCTGTCCGTGACGGTGCGGGAGCCACTGGGCGTGGTCGGCGCCATCATCCCGTGGAACGTCCCCATGCTGCTGATGGCGCTGAAGGTCGCCCCGGCGCTGGTGGCGGGCAATACCGTGGTGGTGAAATCCGCCGAGGAAGCGCCGCTGACGGTGCTCCGCGTCTGCGAGCTGGTGAACCGCATCCTGCCGCCTGGGTGCTACAACATGCTGTCGGGTTTCGGCCCGGAATGCGGCGGCCCGCTGGTGGCGCATCCGAAGGTGCGCAAGGTGACCTTCACTGGCAGCGTCGAAGTCGGCCGCATCGTGTCCAAGGCGGCGGCGGAGAAGCTGATCCCCGTCACGCTCGAACTCGGCGGCAAATCGCCTATGCTGGTGTTTGCCGATTGCGAATTCGACAAGACGGTAACCGGGGCACTGACCTCGATGCGCTTCACCCGGCAGGGGCAGAGCTGCACCGCCGCCAGCCGCATCTATGTCGAGCGGCCAATCTTCCAGCGCTTCGTCGACGCGATGGCTGAGAAGGTGGATGCGATGGTGATGGGCGACCCGCTGGACGAAAAAACCGATATTGGCACCATCATCAGCACGGAGCAATTTTCGAAGGTACAAAACTACATCGCACAGGGTAAGGCGACCGCCGGTGCCGAGGGCCGCGCCTGCTCCGCCATGCCTGCCGACCCGGCCTTAAAGAAGGGCCTCTTCATTCAGCCGCATATCTTCACCAATCTGCCGGATGATAGCCCCCTGGTGCAGGAGGAAATCTTCGGCCCGGTGACTTGCATCTTTCCGTTCGACGAGCCGGAGGAGGTTTTGGCCAAGGCGAATGGCACGGAATATGGCCTGGCCGCGTCCGTTTGGACCAATAATCTGAAGGTCGGGTTGGATTTGGCCCACCGGCTGGAGGCCGGGCTGGTGCAGATCAATCAAAACCTGGTCGTGCAGGCCAACCTGTCCTATGGCGGCGTCAAAAGCAGTGGTTTAGGCAAAGAAGCGAGCCTAGAAGCGATGCTGGAGCATTTCATGCACAAAAAGACCATCATGGTTAATTACAGCTGACATGGCCAAAGAGTGGGACATCCCTGCCGAGCTGCAGCCGGATCCGGCTGATTACAGTTTCGATCTCGATCGCGTGTTGAGCGCCGTGGTTGGGCTTCGCGCCACCGCGCCCTCCGATGCCTTCACTGCCTCCGCCCTCGGGACGGAGCGGGAGGGGTCGGGCGTGGTGATCGGGGATGATGGGTTGCTGCTCACCATGGGGTACCTGATCACGGAAGCGGAGACGGTCTGGATCACCTCGGCCGATGGGCGGGCCATCCCAGGGCATGCGTTGGCGTTCGACGGCGAGACCGGGTTCGGCCTGGTCCAGCCACTGGGAAAGCTGGACCTGCCGAAGCTGGAATTTGGCGAGAGCGCCGGGGTTAAGCTGGGTGATTCCGTGCTGTTCGCCTCCAGCGGCGGCCGGCGCCGGGCGATCGAGACGAAGGTGGTGGGGCGACAGGAATTCGCCGGGTATTGGGAATATCTCCTCGATGAGGCGATCTTTACCGCGCCGGCGCATCCATTTTGGGGCGGCGGCGCGCTGATCGGTTCGCGTGGGGATCTGCTGGGTGTGGGGTCGCTGATTCTCCAGCAGGGGGACGGCAAGGGCCGGCGGCACGACATGAACATGATCGTGCCGATCGACATGCTGCGGCCGATCCTGAATGACCTGCGCCGCTATGGTCAGGTGAACCGCCCGGCGCGGCCCTGGCTGGGCGTTTATGCCATGGAGGATGACGAGACGGTGGTGATCGGCGGCCTTGCCGATGGTGGCCCCGCCGACCGTGCCGGGTTGCGCACGGGGGACCACGTGCTGTCGGTGGAGGATGAGGAGGTCACCGACTTGGCTGGGCTTTGGCGCGGCGTATGGGCTTGCGGCCCGGCGGGGTCGAAGGTGACGCTGATGGTGCGCCGGGACGAACGGCAGCTTCCCGTCAGCATCGCCACGGTCGACCGTCGTTCGCTGTTGAAGGCACCCCGGATGCACTGATGACTGCCGCAGAAGCATCGTAGCTCTTATTCGCGCAGCGAATGCCGGATCACCCGAGTGCGCCTCTGACCCAAGGCTCGCCAAACCCCATCATCCCCAGCCAATTTGCTGTAATCAGGCGCAAGACCCCGCCTCGGACGAACGGTCCGGGGAGGAATGTGGCGGCGAACCATGGCCGACGCATCTCGAGGTTGTGCTGACCCGCATGAGCCAAGGCTCATACGGGCACCGAAATACGGGGGGCTATACGGGTTTGGCGAGTGCGGCATCCAGGGCCTGACGCAGCACTGTGAGGTTCCCGACATGGTTTGCCAGGAGCAGGACCAGTTTCGCGTTGACCCGGTGGCTCTCTGCCTCCGTCAACCCACGATGGGCGTTCACCAAAGCTTCGTAGAACTCATCCGGCTCGGCCATGTTCGGAGATGTGATCAGCATCCCGAAGCCCGCGCCTTGGCCATCGCGACCGCCGCGGGATCGAAGCGGCGCCAGCGGGCGCAAACATGGCCGTCGGGCCGCACCAGATAGGTCGTGCCCGGCCGGGCGTCGTAGCGCGCCGCGGCCGCCTCGCCCTCGATGTGCAGATCGCCGTGTTCCTCTCCCCAATGCAGGACGGTGAAGTCGCTCGGTGCAAGCCCGGCCAGCAGCCAGCCATCCCGCGATGGGGCGTCTGCGGCCGGTCCGCCAGGGGCAATGCCCCCGGCCCATCCCTCGTCGTCGGGGGTGTTCAACGGCGACAGGGTGTAGCTTGTCGGCACCGACAAGCGCCCGCTATTCACCAGGCGCCGGGCGAACGGGTGGTCGCGGGCCAAATCCAGCACCGCGTCGCGGAACATCCGGCTGACCGGGCTCTTCGGTGTGATGAAATCGGTCGAGCGGGTCGAGGCCAGAATGTTTTCGTCGGCGGCAACTTCGCGTTCGGCCGCATAGCTGTCCAGAAGGGTTGGCGGCGAATGGCCCTCCAGAACCAGCCGCAGCTTCCACGCCAGATTATCCGCATCCTGCACGCCGCCATTGGCTCCCCTGGCGCCGAAGGGAGACACGCCATGGGCGGCATCCCCGGCAAACAGCACGCGCCCGTCGCGAAACCGCTCCATGCGCTGACAGGCGAAGGTGTAGACACTCACCCATTCCAGTTCGAAAGCCACACCGGGGCCCAGCAGGGCACGCACCCGGGGGATCACCCGGTCTGGCTGCCGCTCCGCGACCGGGTCGGCATCCCAGCCAAGCTGGAAATCAATCCGCCAAACATCGTCCGGCTGGCGGTGCAGTAAAACGGACTGGCCGCGGTGGAAGGGTGGGTCGAACCAGAACCACCGCTCTGCTGGAAAGGGCGCCGTCATCCGCACGTCCGCGATCAGGAAGCGGTCGCGGAAGCTCTGCCCGCTCGTCTCGTGGCCCAGGAGGCCGCGGACCGGGCTGCGGGAGCCGTCGGCGGCCACCAGCCAGGCGCAATGCAGGACGTACTCGCCCTCCGGCGTGTCGGCCGTGACCGTGACGCCCGCCTCATCCTGCACCACGCCCACCACTCGGTTGCGCCACCTGATGTGCAGGTTCGGCAGGGCGGCGGCGCGTTCCAGCAGGAAGGCCTCGACATAGTATTGCTGCAAATTGACGAAGGCGGGGCGGCGATGCCCGGATTCGGGCTGTAGGTCGAAGCTGTAGAGTTCCTTGTCTTGCAGGAACACGCGGCCAACCTGCCATTCCACGCCCTTGGCTGCCATCTTCTCCCCGCAGCCGAGCCGGTCGAAAATCTCCAAGGTCCGTTTGGCAAAGCAGATCGCCCGCGACCCAGTTGCCAGCGTGCCGTCATCGTCCAGCAGCACGACGCTCTGCCCGGCCTGCGCGAGGTCGATGGCTACGGACAGCCCCACCGGCCCGGCGCCGACCACCACAACCGGGTGGGTGGCCGCCGGGCCGTCAAATTCGGCCGGCCGGACGTAGTCGAACCGCAGCGCCGGCATGCCGACATCCATGACCATCCCCTCCCTGGAGCGCGAGTGTAGCGTATCGCAGCCCGAGCGGTCACGGAGACCGGAGTGTCCGCACGGCGGACAATGTTGTCGCATCCGCACATGCGGGCTTCGTTACGACAAGGAGTTATGAGATATTCTTCACCAGCACTGTGGAGACTCGCGTCGTTTGGATGAACGGGATGCCGCCCCGGGTGATGGAGGCTCCCCGCAAGTCCGCCCCCGGACGCGGCAGAAGATGGCCGCCCTCTGCATGCCGCTGGCGCTCCTTCTCATGGGAGCCTCAGAGAACTCCCCCGCGCAACTCCAGCTTCTCGACCGCCGGCGAGCCGCCGAACTCGCTGCCAGCCGTGCGGCAGCGATGCGGCAGCAACTGGCCGAAGCCGAGGCCAAACGCCTGGCGGCGGCCAGAGTGCATTCGGCGGCCTCGTTGCGGAGCTTGGAGCAGGCCACCGCCGACGCCGCCACGGCGATGAGCGACCTGGCGCGCCGCCGCGCGGATGCGGAGGCGCGTTTGCAGGCCCGGTCCGCCGAGCTTGCGCCGTTGCTGCCCTTGATCGAGCGGCTGTCGCTTTACCCGGCGGAAACGTTGTTAGCGGTGCCGGGTGGTCCCGAATCGTCCTTGACCGGGCTGCTCGTGCTGAAAGGCATCGCACGGCAGCTGGAAGCGGATGCCGAGGCGGTGCAGGCGGAACAATTGGAGGTCGCCCGGCTGACCGAGGCGATGGCGAAGCAGGAGGGTCACTTGTCCGCCGCCCAGTCCGCCCAAGCCACTGAGGCGGCGGAACTGGACCGGCAGATCACCGAGGCCCAGGCCCGGGGCAAGGCGGCGGAGGACGAAGCCGCCCAGGCAGCGCAGCGTGCGGCCGCCCAGGCAGCGCAGTCGGACACGCTGCGGGCGGCGCTGAGTTCGCTAGATCTCGCCCGCCGGCAGGACGAGGCGCGGGCCCGTGCGGACGCGGCGGCCGCCGAGCATGCCCGCCAGGACGCCGCCGCTGCCGATGCTCGCCGCCGGCAGGCCGCCTTGGCACAACCCGCTGGCCCTGGCCTGGGCGATGCCCATGGCCAGCTCGGCGCCCCAGTGGTTGGCACCGTCGTCAAGGCGTTTGGCGAGCCCGGCGACGCGGGGGCCACCACGGGGATCTCCTACGCCGTGCCGCCATCGGCCCATGTGGCGGCACCTTGCGACGGCCGGGTCGTGTTCGCGGCGCCCTTTCGCTCCTTTGGACAACTGATCATCGTCGATTGTGGGGGTGGCTACCATTTCGTGCTTGCCGGGCTGGACCGTTTGGACGTCGCGGTCGGGCGCCCGGTGCAGGCGGGCGAGCCGGTCGGCGTGATGGCTGCGTGGGACCCGCGCAGCCCGGCAAACCGCCCCTTGCTGTATCTGGAGCTGCGGGAACGGGGCCAGCCGATTAATCCTGCGCCATATTTGCGCAGCCGCTCGTGACGGTGGCGCATTACATCTCTATGTGACAGGTTGGTCGTAGTGTATCGTGTCGTGCGGGCGCCGAGGGGATTGACAGATGAAGTTCCGTGCCGGGCTTTTCGTGGGCGCCGCGTTCATTGCGGGCCTGGCCGTGGGGCCGGCAAGCGGCCTGCTGGGCGGAACACCGCTATGGGCCATCGGCGCGGCCCAGGCGCAGGACGCGGGCAGGACCGACACCTACAAGATGCTTCAGCTCTTCGGAGACGTGTTCGACCGCATCCGCGCCGAATACGTCGAGCCGGTCAACGACCGTGACCTGATCGAAAACGCTATCAACGGCATGCTCACCGGGCTGGACCCGCACAGCTCCTACATGAATGCCAAGGCATTCCGCGATATGCAGGTTCAGACGCATGGCGAGTTTGGCGGGCTTGGGCTGGAGGTCACGCAGGAGAACGGCATCATCAAGGTCGTCTCGCCGATCGACGACACCCCCGCCTCGCGGGCCGGCATCAAGGCTGGGGACCTGATTACGACCATCGACAAGACCACCGTTCAGGGCCTTTCCCTCAACGATGCGGTGGACAAGATGCGCGGGCCGCCCAACAGCCCGATCCACCTCGTCATCAAGCGGGAGAATGTCGACGCGCCGATCGAGCTGACGCTGAATCGCGAAGTCATCCACATCCAGGTGGTCAAGAGCCATTTGGAGGGCGATATCGGCTATGTCCGGCTGACGCAGTTCAACGAGCAAACCGATAGCGGCCTGCGCGCCGCGATTGCGAAATTCCGCCAGCAGCTCGGCGACAAGCTGCACGGGGTCGTGCTCGACCTACGCAACAACCCGGGTGGCCTGCTGGACCAGGCGGTGTCGGTGTCGGACGACTTCATCGAGCAGGGCGAGATCGTGTCCACCCGGGCGCGGCATGCGTCCGACAGCCAGCGCTGGAACGCGAAGCCTGGCGACATCACTGGAGGCTTGCCAATGGTGGTGCTGACCAATGGCGGCAGCGCCTCGGCCAGCGAGATCGTTGCCGGTGCGCTGCAAGATCACCGTCGCGCGGTCATCCTTGGCCAGCGCACGTTCGGCAAGGGGTCGGTGCAGACCGTCATCCCGCTGCCGGGTAATGGCGCAATGCGGCTGACGACCGCGCGCTACTACACGCCGTCTGGCCGGTCGATCCAGGGCCTTGGCATTACGCCGGACGTCCCCGTGGCGGAAAGCCGAACCGAGACACCGCATTTCGGGCCGGAGCGCGAGGCGGATTTGAACCATGTGATAACGAATGAGGGTGGCACACCGCAAACCGGTCCGGCAACGCCCAGGACCGATCTGCCCCCGATCGCCAGCTCCATTCCGAAGCTGCCGCCGGATGGTTGGCCTGCCTTCGATCCGGCGAAGCCGGACACGGACTTCCAACTGCAACAAGGGCTTGTTATGGTTCGGGCCATGTCCACGCAACAGCAGCGGCACGCCGACCGCTAACGCCCGGGCCGGGTCATGGCCCGGGGTAAGGCGGCCGCAGCAAAGCAGCCCGGAGGAATGGCCGCAGCG
The DNA here is from genome assembly GCA_965199005.1 of Acetobacteraceae bacterium. GTDB lineage: Bacteria > Pseudomonadota > Alphaproteobacteria > Acetobacterales > Acetobacteraceae > LMUY01. Next base: position 1,576,431 of record CBDAQK010000001.1, read on the forward strand.
CAGGGCAGCAAAGGGTGGCGGGCGCTGGCGGTGGCCTGGACTGGGCTCATTGTCGTTGCCGGTGCCGGCGCTGGCGCGCTGCAATATCTGGGCCCGCCTGCGCAGGCGCCCGAGCCACAGCCCGCGGTCGCCCACCCTGTGGAACCTCCACCAGTTTCCGCCGCCCCAGCGCCATCGCTTGTGGCTGCTCCGTCCGCCGGCCCAAGCACCAGCGTTGCCGGAGCGATCCCAGGTCCGGACCCCGCTCTTCTGGAGGCCGCCCCGGATTATCCGGGCGCCAAATTGCCGCGGATCGCGCCCGGTGGCCGGGCTTCGATGCAGCTCTATGCGCGGCCGTTCGACGCTGCGGACAAGCGGCCCCGGGTGGCGTTGCTGGTGACCGGTGTCGGCCTGTCGGACGGCGACAGCCGCGCGGCGATCGCACTGCTCCCGCCAGCGATCTCGCTCGGGATTTCCCCCTACAGCGAAACTCCCGACGCGTTGCTAGCGGCTGCGCGTGCCAAGGGGCACGAGTATTTCGTCACGCTGCCGATGGAGAGCCAGGGCTATCCGTTGAACAATTCGGGGGTGCATGCGCTGCTGACCGGGGTCAATGGCGCCGACAACGACCTCAACCTGGAATGGGTGCTGTCCCGGATGCAGGGCGAGGTCGGGGTGACCGGGGCCTCGGACGGGCTGCGTGGCGAGCGATTTGCCGCAGCAACGGGCGCCATCGTCCCGGTGTTGCGCCAAATCATCGACCGTGGCCTGATGTATGTCGATCCAAGGCCGAATGCCGCACCGCCCATGGCAGGCCCCATCGCGACCGTGACCTTGGTAATCGACGACATCCAAGACCCGGCGGAGATCGATGCCAGGTTGCAGGAGCTTGAGAAGCGCGCCCATGACAGCGACCGGGTTCTGGGCCTGGTAGGCCGCGTGCGGCCCGTGACGATGGAGCGGATTGCCGCTTGGGCGCGTGAACTGGACGCGCGGGGGATAGCTCTGGTACCCGTCAGTTCCCTCGTGCCCCGGAATGCTGCCAAATGACCGATCTGCCCTACCGCCCTAATGTCGGCGCCGCCCTATTCAACAACCAGGGCAAGGTCTTCGTCGCCCGGCGGGCCGATCAGCCGAATGCAGAGGGCGCGCCGGGCGGCTGGCAGTTGCCGCAGGGCGGCATCGATGCGGACGAGGACCCACGGGCCGCCGTGCTGAGGGAGTTGGGTGAGGAGATCGGCACCGCCAATGCAACCATCATCGGCGAGCATCCGGATTGGCTGACCTACGAGCTGCCACCGAATGTTCCCCATGGCGGGCTGAGGGGCAAGTATCGTGGGCAGCGGCAGCGTTGGTTCGCGCTGCGCTATCACGGGCAGGATGCCGACATCCGCCTCGACCTTGATCCCCACCCGGAGTTCGACGCCTGGCGATGGGCCGATCTGGCGGAGCTGCCAGGGCTGGCGGTTTCGTTCAAACGCCCGATCTATGAAATCCTGGCCGTCGCCTTCCTGCCCTTCACCGAAATGGTGGAATAGCGACGCACTGCACAGGCCTTGATCAGGGGCCGGGTGTTCGCCAGCATAACGGGCCGCCGAGGAGCAGCGATTTGGATCGTTTCAAGAGCACCGAGCATTATATTGCCTCCCGCGACCTGGAGGTTGCCGTCAACGCAGCCGTGGCGCTGCAGCGCCCTTTGTTGATCAAGGGGGAGCCGGGAACCGGCAAGACGGTGCTGGCCCACGAGGTGGCGAAGGCATTTGGCCGCAACCTGATCGAGTGGCACGTCAAATCCACCACCAAGGCGCAGCAGGGTCTGTACGAATACGACGCGGTGTCCCGCCTGCGAGACAGTCAGCTGGGCGATGCGCGCGTTCAGGATATCTCCAACTACATCGTTCGCGGAAAGCTATGGGATGCGTTCGACGCGGCGGAGCAGGCCGTCGTCCTGATCGACGAGATCGACAAGGCCGACATCGAGTTCCCCAACGATTTGCTGCTCGAACTCGACCGCATGCAGTTCCATGTCTACGAAACGCAGCAGACGATCTCGGCCCGGCATCGCCCGGTGGTGATCATCACGTCCAACAACGAGAAAGAACTGCCGGACGCGTTCCTGCGCCGATGCTTCTTCCACTACATCCGGTTTCCCGACCGCGAGACGATGGATCGCATCGTGGAGGCGCATTACCCGGGCCTGCGGCAGGATTTGGCACGCGAGGCGCTGAACGTCTTCTTCCAAATCCGCGATGTCCCCGGTCTGAAGAAAAAGCCGGCGACCAGTGAGTTGCTGGATTGGCTGAAGCTGCTGATGATCGAGGACATGCCGGCGGAGGCGCTCCGTTCCCGCGACGCACATGTTGTCATTCCGCCGCTGCATGGGGCGTTGCTGAAGAACGAGCAGGACGTTCATTTGTTCGAACGGCTTGCATTCCTGAACCGTCGTGGCGGGTAGGTAGTAGCCTATCCGGTCCGCTCGGCCTGTGCCCAGGCGGCCTCGGCCAATTTGCGGAACTTGGCGCCGATATTGATGGCTCTTGCATCCGCGGCGTTGCCGTCCAGCGCGCGCCGGTAGACCCCGGCGACGATCGCGGCCCAGCGGAATAGCGAGAAGGTGACGAAAAAGTCGAGGTCCGGAATCCCAGGCCGGTCCGTGCGCCGGCAATAGGCGGCGACGAACTCGGCCTCGGACGGGATGCCGGGCGCATCGGCGCCGATCAACCCCTCCACGTCGACCGGCATGCGCCAAGGAATGCAACAATAGCCGAGGTCCGCCAGGGGATGGCCAAGCGTGGACAACTCCCAATCGAGCACGGCGACAACGCGCGGCTCAGCCGGATGGAAGATCAGGTTGCCAAGGCGGAAATCGCCGTGCGCGATCGATGTCTCGTCAGCCGGCGGAGTATGGGCAGGCAGCCACGCCATCAGCCGGTCCATCTCTGGCACGTCGCCCATTCGGGAGGCGACGTATTGCTTGGTCCAGCGGTCGATTTGCCGCGCGACATAGGCTTCCGGCCGGCCGAAGCCAGCGAGCCCGGCGGCCTGCCAATCGACGCTATGCAGCGCCGCCATCACCCGGTTCATGTCGTCATACATCGCAGCCCGGTCTGCCGCCGGCACACCCGCCAAGGTGCGGTCGGGGAAGACGCGGCCGGGCACGTTGTCCATCACGTAGAACATGGTGCCGATCACAGCATCGTCCCGGCACAACAGCCGCATCGGCGCTACCGGGACCCCCGTGCCTGCCAAGGCCGATTGCACGGTATATTCGCGGTCCACCGCATGGGCCGATGGCAGCAGCGTGCCCGGCGGCTTCTTGCGTAGGACGTATTCGGCGGACGGCGTGTGCAGGTGGAATGTCGGGTTGGATTGGCCGCCCTGAAACTGCCGCACGGTCAGCGGGCCGGCAAACCCGGGCAACTCCGCGGCCAAATACGCGGCGAGCCGGCCCTCGTCGAAGCGATGGTTGTCGAGCGGGCGGACAAGGACGGCCGCCCCTGGCGCCAAGGGCGGCATCATTCCAGCGCCGGACCGCCGATGGTGACACCGCCGTCGATGACGAAGGTCTGGCCCGTGGTGAAGCTGCCCGCCGGGCTCGCGAGGAAGATCGCGGCGCCGGCGATCTCGTCGGGTTCGCCGATCCGGGGCAGCGGGCTGTCCTTCACCCGCCTGGCGAGCACCGCCGGGTCCTCCCACAGCGCCCGGGCGAAATCGGTCTTCACCAGGCCCGGCGCGATGCAATTGGCGCGGATGTTCTTCCGCCCCCATTCGAGGGCCATGTTGCGCACCAGCGCCATGTCGGCCGCTTTGGAGATGCCGTAGGCCCCGATGGTCGGCGTGCCGCGGAGCCCGGCGATCGAGGAGATCACGATCACCGCGCCGCCCCCGCGCGCCGCCATTTGTGGCAGCACCATGTTGGACAGCCAGAAATTGGATTTGATGTTCGACGCCATGATCCGGTCGAACGCGTCGTCCGGACAGTCGATCGACGGGCCGAAATAGGGGTTCACGGCCGCATTGCAGACGAGGATGTCGATCCCGCCCCAATGCGCGACCGTGTCATCAACGAGTTGTTGGAGCTGCTCCTTGCGCCCGATATTCGCCGGCAGCACGATCGCCTCGCCGCCCTTGGCCCGGATGCTGGCTGCCACCGCCTCGCACGCATCGGCCTTGCGGCTGGACACGACGATTTTGGCGCCGTGCTCGGCCATTCGTTCAGCGATTGCGCGGCCGATCCCTTTGGAACTCCCGGTGATGAGCGCCACCTTCCCGGTGAGATCGAACAGATTGCCCATCCGCCTTACTCCGCCGCCACGTTCGGTCGGGCTGGCTTGTATTTCTGCAGTTCGAGCCGGGCCAGTTGATGCCGATGCACTTCGTCGGGGCCGTCTACGATGCGCATGGTGCGGGCGGTCGCATACATCTTCGACAACCCAAAATCGCTCGACACACCGCCCGCGCCATGCATCTGGATCGCCCAATCCATGATCTGGCATGCCATGTTGGGGATCGACACCTTGATCTCGGCAATCTCGCGCCGGGCTGCCTTGTTGCCCACGGTGTCCATCTTCCACGCCGCGTGAAACACGAGCAGGCGCCCCTGGTCGATCATGATGCGGCTGTTCGCGATCCGCTCCATCGTGACCCCCTGCTCGGCCAAGGGCTTGCCGAACGGATGGCGGGCCAGGGCGCGGGTGCACATCATTTCCAATGCGCGCTCCATGAGGCCGATGGTCCGCATACAGTGATGGATGCGTCCTGGCCCGAGCCGGCCTTGGGCGATTTCGAACCCTCGGCCCTCGCCCAAAAGGATGTTGGAAGCCGGTACCCGCACGTCCTCGAAGGTGATCTCCGCATGCCCATGGGGGGCGTCATCGAAGCCGAAGACCGGCAGCATCCGGTGGATCGTCACACCCGGCGTGCCTCGCGGCACCAGGATCATGGATTGCTGGCGATACTTGTCCATGTTGGCCGGATCGGATTTCCCCATGACGATGAAAATGGCGCAGCGCGGGTCTCCAGCGCCGGAAGACCACCATTTCCGCCCATTGATGACGTAATCGTCGCCGTCGCGGACGATCGACGTTTCGATATTGGTCGCGTCCGAGGAGGCAATGGCGGGCTCGGTCATGCAGAACGCCGAGCGGATTTCACCGTCCAGCAGCGGGGTAAGCCACCGCTTCTTCTGCTCCTCCGTCCCGTACAGCTCGAGCGTTTCCATGTTGCCGGTGTCTGGGGCGGAGCAGTTGAACACTTCGCTCGCCCATTGCACCCGGCCCATGATCTCCGACAGGGGCGCGTAGTCCAGATTGCTCAGGCCGAAGCCGCGCTTGCTATGGGCGAGGAAGAGGTTCCACAATCCTTCGGCTTTGGCGACCTTCTTCAACTCCTCCACGACCGGGACGGGCTGCCAACGGTCTGACGCTGCGGCCAACTGCGCCGCGAAGATGGCTTCGTTCGGATAGACATGGGCGTCCATGAAGGCCTGCACGCGGGCGCGAAGGGCCTGTACTTTCTCCGAGAACTCAAACTCCATCGACGTCCCCCGTTAACGCTGGCGCGTTTGACGAGATACGGCCACGAACACTCCGCCATGGCAACCCGGCGCCGTGCACCGGCCAGGGCGGGCGGGTCCTCTGGTGATGGTCATCGGAGAATTGCCGCGCGCTCACGCCTGATGCGCTTCTGAGCAGATCGCCCGACATGGTGGCGGGCAGCACGCCAAGCAGCACCAGCCCGCCGGCAAGGGCTGGGATTCTGACGGACGCCAACAGCAGTAAACCCGGCCAAACCAGGTCGATCAGTCCGGCGACGAACAGACTGAACCAGGCAGGCGATTGCGGCTGTGCGGCGGGATGCCTGAAATCCCCGTTGGGAGCGGCCGATCCAAACTTACGCAGTTGCCCTGGACCAGGGTGTGCGAACTGGCAGGTGGACCCGGCGTTGGGGACAGGTTAGCCAGCGGCAAGTTGGCGGAGGAGCCTCATCCTGCCCTTTTCCTTGTCCCATTCCGTGGCCCACTCCGTCGCCCAATGGCTGACCTTGAATGAGGACGGCCCGGTCCTTCAGGGACTCCTGATTATTCTGGGCACGTTCGTGTTGGAAGATGCCGCCACCATTCTGGCTGCGATGGACGTCCAGTCCGGACGCGTCTCCGGGGTCGTGGCGCTGGTTGCGCTTTATGTCGGGATCGTGCTGGGCGATTTGGGGTTGTATGGCCTCGGGCGCCTGGCGACTGCGACCCCCTGGGCCCGGCGCTGGGCCCCACCGGACCGCTTCGCCCGCAGTCGCAGCTGGTTGCAGGGCCACGTGTTGTCGGTCGTCTTCATCAGCCGTTTCCTGCCCGGCGTGCGGCTGCCGACCTACACGGCCTGCGGTTATTTCCGGGTCGACCTCCGCCGGTTCCTCCTCGCCGCGATTGGGGCGACGTCGATCTGGACGACGCTGCTCTTCGCTGTGTCGCTTCGTCTCGGGCGATATATGGCCGATCATTTAGGTGAGTTCCGGTGGGTTGGCATGGCAGGGTTTGCTTTGACGGTCGTTCTCGCCGGCAGAATCGTGGCTCATCTCCAGAATGCGGACGTCTGATCGTGGCAGGCACACTCCTTTCGCTTGGCCGCACGAGTCCGGCGCCCGACCGCATTGTCTCCCCGTTCGAGTTCTGGCCCGACTGGCTGTTTTACGCGCCCGTCGTGCTGCAGTGGATCTGGCTCGGGCTACGCTATGGCGACATGACCCTGCCGACCGCCGCAAACCCATCGATCGAGACGGGCGGCCTGTGCGGCGAGAGTAAATCGGCCATTCTCGACCTGGCGGGGCCGACGGCGCGGGCGTGGATTGCGCCCTATGTGACGCTGCGTGCCGGGGTGGATGACGCGGTCCAGCAGGCTGAGGCGTCCCGCTTCGGCTGGCCGATGGTGTTGAAGCCGGATGTCGGCTGCAATGGAAGTGGCGTCCGCCTGGTCGCTAGCCCTGCAGAGTTGGAGGTGGCGGCCGGTGCGTTCCCGCAAGGTGTCCGGCTGCTGCTGCAGCGTTATGTGGCGCATCCGGGGGAGGCCGGGCTGTTCTACATCCGCCACCCACACGAGGCGGTGGGCCGGCTCACCTCGGTGACGTTGAAGCGGCAGCCGGCGGTCGTCGGCGATGGCCGGTCCACGCTAAAGGCCTTGATCCATGCCGATCCGCGGGCGGGCCGGATTGCCCACCTCTACTTTCCCAGGCTCGCTGGCCGCCTGGCGGAAATCCCGCCCGCGGGAGTGGTTGTGCCCCTGGTCTTTACCGGCAACCATTGCAAAGGCGCGATCTTCCTGGACGGCGCCGATAGGATCACCCCGGCGCTGAGCCGGCAGGTGGACGAGATTGCCCGCGACATCCCTGGATTTTATTTCGGCCGGATCGACGTGCGCTATGGTTCGGAGGCGGCATTGCGGTTGGGGCAGGATTTCACGATCATCGAGGTGAATGGCGCTGGGTCGGAGGCGACGCATATCTGGGATGCGCGCTGCACCCTCCGCGACGCCTACGTTTCGCAATTCACGCATTACCGCGCCGCCTGGGAGATTGGGCAGGCAAACCGGGCAAAAGGATATCGCACAAGTGGCCTGCGTGCCATGTACCGCGCGTGGCGCCGCCAGAAGCGGCTGATGGCGTCTTATCCGGCCAACGGTTGAGGCGCTGATTTACGAACGGCGAGCCGGGCGCGGGACGGGCTCCGGCCCCGGGAGTGGCGTCGCACTCAACTGCCGGAGCATCCCCGCCACCGCATCGGCCAGTTGCCCGAGAGCTTCGCTCATTGCCGCAACGACCTCCGGCGTTCGAGTATCTGGGGTTGGGATCATGAACCGGAGGGAGCGCGTGTAGGCGGGGTCATGGCTGCGTCCCTGCTCCACCGCGGTCTGAACCAGCAGGATGACGGCTCCGGACGTATCCAGGTCAAAGCGCTGAATATCGAGCTCCACGGTCGCCGAAGGGTCAACCGAGATGGTCCCAGCCTCCGTGAACACGCTGCTGCCAGGCAGGCGTTGCGCGAGATCCAGCGCCAGGACGCGCCCGACCATGTCCCCAAGCGGCTCCCCCCACCGCTCTCCGCCATTCAAGGTGAGGCGGGAGACGCCGCTGTCGCGCACGATCTCCGGACGATCCAAATAGCCAGCCAGCCCGGGCCGCGCGATTTTCACTGCTGTCAGGCCGCCCCCCAGGACCGCCCCGTTGACCGCACGCAGCGTGTAGATCGCGGGATCAGGCGACGCACAGCGCGTCACGCCAAGGATAAGTGGCGCCAATAGCAGCATCCGACGCCTCACCGATCGACTCCTGTATTCGCGCGCCCCCGTATCAGCGCCTCCGGATGACGATCCAAGAAGTCCGCCAGGAGGCGCACGGAGCGTATCCCATCGTTCAACTGCGACATCAACCGGTCCAAATCACGCGAGAATTGCGAGTTGGCGCCATAGCCTGCATCGACGGAGCCGACGAGGTGGTTCGCGCGTGAGAGCGTTTGTGACAGGTCGCTGCTGACTTCTGGCAGGCGGCGCATCAGAGGGGAAAGCCCGGCATCCGTGCGCTTGACGAGGCCCTGCACGTCGATGAGCGTTGCGGAAAGGGCGGCCAGGGCATTCTTGAGGTCCGAGCCGCCGACGACGGTATTCAAGGCGGCCAACACCCCATTGGCGTTGGCACCGATGGCCGCGAATGGGATTTGCCCGATCTTGTTGGCGACATCGGAGAGGGCTGCGGTGATCCCACCGAGGCCGCCGCCCTGGGTGGGCAGGACGATCGCATCCCCCTCCTTCGCAATCTTCCCGGGCGGTGGGTTCTGCGGGAAGTCCAGCGACACCGCCAATGACCCGGTCAGATAGCTGATGGTCGCCAACCCGGCCCGCATGCCGTGGTCGACCAGGCGCTGCGCCACGATGGCCGGGTCATCGGCAGGGGAGCCGCCAACCGGGGTCAGCCGCTCGGGTTGAACCTCGATCGCGACCCGCACGCGGGCCGTGGCGTTCACCGGGTCCAATTGCAGACGGATATCCGTGACGTTTCCAATCGGGATGCCGTAGAGCTGAACCGGTGACCCCACCGTCAGCCCGGCGGTCGAGGTTTGGAAATAGAGCACGAACGGCAGCCGCTGTTTGAACCCGGCGGCATCCGCTGCTGCTTCGTCAGCGTAGAGTTGGAACACGGAATCGGCCTTGGCGCTCTGGGTCTCCCGGCTATCCTGCGGCGTGTTGAACGCCACCCCGCCGGATAACACAGCCTGGATCGACTCCAGTTCCACGTGGACGCCGGTCCCGCCCAGTTCCACCCGCAACCCGGACGCGTTCCAGAACCGGGTGCCCTCCCGCACCCATTTATCATAGGGCGCGCGTACGAATACGTTCACTGTGATTGGGCCGTTGCCCTCCGGCAGCTTGTAGCCGAGCACCTCGCCCACCACGATATCGCGGTAGAACACCGGGGAGCCGCTGCCGAGGGAGCCGATCCGGCCGGTTTGCAGCGTGAAGGTCGTGCCGGGCTCATCCGAGCGGACGCCGGGTGGATTCTCGAGCCCGGTGAACTCGGTTTTGCTCGTTCCGCCGGTCGCTCCCGGGTCCATCTCGATGTAGCCGCCGGAGATGAGCGTCTCCAGGCCTGAGATATTGCTGGCGGAAAGCCGCGGCCGGACGACCCAGAACCGGGCATGGTCCGTCAAATAGGGGCTTGCCTCACTTGCCATGCGGACATTCACGATGACATGGCCCAAGTCTTTCGACAGGCGGATAGCGGTGACCGTGCCCAGATCCACGGCCTTGTGCCGCACCTTGGTCTGTCCGGCGGTGAGCCCCTCGGCACTTTGGAAGGTCAGCACGATTTCTGGCCCGCGTTGCGACAAGGTGGTGAAGGCGAGGTAGGCACCGACGGCTGCTGCCACGATCGGCAGGATCCAGACAAACGAAAACGCCGATTTGCGCCGGACATGCGCCTGCGGTGGTGATTCGGGGCCTCGGTTGGTCTGGGCGGGGTCGGGCGGGGTGGAATGACTGGGCGGGCTGGTGTCGCTCATGCGGCTCTCGGCTCGGCCGGCGCGGGGGCCGGGCGGTTTTGTCGGGGCGGAGGAGCGGCAGGACTGCCCTCGGGCGAAGCGCTTGCCTCGGCGGCATCCCACATCATCCGAGGGTCGAAGCACAGGACGGCAATCATGGTCAAGATGACGACGCTGCCGAAGCAGATCGCGCCCAACCCGGGATTGATCTCCGCGAGCGCCCCGGCGCGCACGAGCCCCGTCAGCGTGGCGAGCATGAAGACGTCGATCATGGACCAGCGGCCGATGAAATCGACCAGGCGGTACAGCCGGCTGCGGTCGTGCAGTCGCCAGCCAGAGTGGCGATGAGTCTCAATCAACATGAAGGTGAGGCTGACGAGCTTGAGCACAGGCACCGCGATGCTCGCCACGAAGACCAGCAGGGCGAGGGGCCACATTCCCGCATCCAGCAATTCCTGGGCGCCCCCCAGAATCGTCGACCCCGCGCCCTGGCCGAAATGGGTCAACGTCAGCACCGGGAACGCGTTGGCGGGGATATACAGAACCATGGCGGTGGCGACCAACGCCCAGGTATTGGCGAGGCTGTTGGGTCTGCGGACCCGCAAGCGGCTGTTGCAACAAGTGCAGCGGTCGCCCGCTTGCCCGAAATTCACCCGGCCGCACGTGTCGCACCCAATCCGCGGGCCGGGTCCTTGTGCGGGTGGTGGCACCAGGCCGCGCGCCTCCATCGTCTCCCAAATCTCCTCCGCGTCCAGAAAATAGTCGGCCGACACCATGGCCAGCATCAAGGCTCCGACCGCGTAGAGCGCCACGCCGACATTGACGGTGGCGATGGCCCCGAGACGGGTGAAGGCGACGAACACGCCGAGCAGAAACACCTCGATCATGGCCCACGGCCCGATCCGGTGATACCATTTGAAGACAGCGGGCAGGGATTTGGGCGGATTGGCTGTCCGCAATCCGAGCAAGACGGCCAGCATGACGCAAATTTTGACGAGCGGCGCTACGATGGCTGTTGCGCTGACCATGAGTGCGAGTTCCCAGACGCCAAGGTCCCAAAAGGCGGCGGGGAGGGAGAGCATGGTGGTTTGGCGCCGCTGGCCGATGATGTCGACCGAGAGGAACGGCGCAGACACCGCGACGAAGTAGAGCACCAGGGCGGTGAGGCTGAGTGCCAGGGCCCGATTGAACGAATTGGGCCGCGTCCGCCGCAATGTTGCGTCGCATCGCAGGCAATTCGCTTCGCCGTTGGCGGGCAGTGGGGGGATGGTCTGGAACAGGCCGCAATCGGGGCATTCCCGTTCGCGGTAGAGGGGTGCTGGCCGGGCTGGTATGGTATTCATCGCGCCGCAACCTGAACGAGGTCGCGCCGGTGAGCCAGGGCCATGCGTGCCGTACGCGCGGAGTTGTCCGTTTGTTGCGGTAGGGCGTGGTACAAAGGGTCCATCGCGAGCGGCGTTGCAGGTGTGGACGGAGGTGGGTATATCCACCCGGCGGCCGGCGTAGCTCAGGGGTAGAGCAACTGATTCGTAATCAGTAGGTCCGCGGTTCGATTCCGCGCGCCGGCACCAGTACAATCAATGGATTACGAGGGGACCGACATTGAAGATGTCCTCAGGATGTCCGCCACCTCAATATTCCATTCCTGGCGTGCAAACTGCAAAAGAATGTAGCAAGCTGACCTCTGATCTTGTGACGAAAATGCAACTTTGCCGCCATTTCGTCGTTCACCAACGGGAAAGTGTATGGGTCTATACTGCACGCGCTGGTCGCAACGATGGGGGTCATTGGGCTTCCTCGAAGCACAACGGCTGGATTGAGTGATGATAGACGTCCAAGGAGCCCCGTAACTCGTTGGCCAGACTGCAGCGCACACAAAGCACCACGCCATACCACGAGGACGGGAACAGCACGACACAGGCTAGCGTAGTTGCAAAGCTTCAGCAGTCCTCCGGAGAACTTTAGGGGACCGTTCCACATAACGGAGGGGCATTTACATGTGTTCAAGCTTATCGCAACGCTCTAAAGAGCGCGGTTCGATCGTGGATAGGCGCTCAAGCCGTAGCTCCGCGCCCATTCACAGTTTGTGTGTCAACGAGATAACAGAGCCTACAAGTCGCTCCAAATATTCAGGCGACATTCAGTGCGTGGGATGGGCTTGACGCTGCCTCGTCACCCACAGAAAAGCTCTGGTCGCCCGACGGATCGCGCATCATGTATCCACGGCCCCAAACCGTTCCGATTAAACTACCAGCTCCTGCTTGGGCCAGTTTCTTTCGCAACTTACAGATGAAAACATCTATGATTTTCATCTCGGGTTCATCCATGCCACCATAGAGATGATTGAGAAAAGCTTCTTTCGTTAAGACCATTCCCTTGCGGAGAACCAGTAACTCGAGAATGGAGTATTCCTTGCCGGTCAAATGCACGGGCGAGTTATTGACCATCACCTCTCGGCTATCCAGGTTCAGTTGCAACGGTCCGACACGCAGTGTCGGTTGGCTGTAACCTTTGCTCCGGCGGACCACCGCTTGCATCCGTGCGACAAGTTCCGCCTTGTCAAACGGCTTGGAAATGAAGTCGTCGGCGCCCATCCCGAAACCCTTGACCTTGGCACCGGGCCGCGACAAGCCGGAAAGGATCAAGACGGGCGTTTCCATCCGAGCGCTGCGCATACGGCGAACGACCTCATAGCCCTCCATGTCCGGTAGCATGAGGTCCAATACGACGATGTCGTAATCGTAATGCTTAACGAGTTCGAGCGCTTCTTCGCCCGTGTCCGTCGTGTCAACGATCAGCCCCCCAGACCTGAGCATTAAGGTGATGCCTCGAGCAGCTGTAACGTCATCCTCAACGAGTAAAACACGCATGGGTTGCACTCCGACCTTCGTTGGAGACGAGAATACCACCCAAGCGTGTGCCGCGCTACCATTTTTTCATCTTTACCGTGTAAAAAGGTTGAGGAAGCACGACCTCGCGCTACTGTAATGCACCTAACTGCTAGAAACACAATGTAATTGAGACCAGCATCGTAAAATGCGACATATTGAACTCCAACAGCGCCTCGAGGCTACACGCACCGCTTTGACACCAAAGAGCGCCGCAGTGGCCCAAGGGCGTGTCTCAGCCGTATCCGGGCTGTCCGTCGAAATCGTTGGCATGGGCGTGCTTTTGAGTGTCGGCGACCGGGTGGTTCTCCAATCCCGTACTGGCCGAGAGGCCGTAGTGGAGATCCTTGGCTTTCGCGGCAACGCTGCTCGCGCGATGGCTTTTTCTGATTTGGATGGCATTGGCCCCGGCAGTGTCGCTCGGGTGGCCATCCGCTCCATCCGTTCGTCGTTGGAGCATTTCGGCGCCACGTTAAGCCCCTGCGAAGCCTGGTTGGGGCGGGTGATCGATCCACTCGGAAACCCCTTGGACAGTCGCGGAGCCTTAGCTCAGGGCGAAACTGCGCGGCCGGTTCGAGCGGGTCCGCCGGATGCAACGACGCGCGCGCGTCTTGGCGATCGGTTGGATCTGGGCGTGACTGCGTTGAACGTCTTCACAACCTGCAGGGCAGGTCAGCGGCTAGGCCTTTTCGCTGGTTCGGGTGTAGGCAAATCCACTCTCCTCTCGATGCTTGCAAGACACACAAAGTGCGATGTCGCGGTACTCGCATTAGTTGGTGAGCGTGGCCGCGAGGTAAGAGAGTTCCTAGAAGATGACCTCGGTGAAGATGGTCTAGCACGTTCGGTCGTCATCACCGCAACGTCGGATAGTCCACCCTTGTTGCGACGCGAAGCGGCCTACGCTGCGATGACGGTCGCAGAGTATTTTCGTGACCAGGGTAAGTCGGTGCTGCTGCTGATGGATAGTGTCACTCGCTTCTGCTTGGCATTACGAGAGATTGGACTATCAGTCGGTGAACCGCCCGCCACGCGGGGTTATCCTCCCAGTGTATTTGCTGAATTGCCGCGGTTGCTCGAAAGAGCCGGGCCGGGCCCAGAGCTTGAGGGACGAGCAGGTCAAATTACGGCCTTGTTTACCGTTCTAGTCGAGGGTGATGACCACAATGAACCCATCGCTGACGCAGTGCGCGGTATTCTGGATGGGCACGTTGTGCTTGACCGGCGCATCGGGGAGACAGGGCGCTACCCGGCAGTGGACGTACTCCGCTCGCTTTCGCGGTCCGTTCCCGGGTGCTTGCAGCCGTCGGAACGAGATGCCGTGCGTCGTGCCCGTTCACTGCTAGCGACCTACGCCGAGGTGGCAGACCTCGTCCGGTTGGGAGCCTATAAGCCAGGGGCAGATGTAGCCGTCGACGAGGCCGTCATGCTGGCCCCACGAATCGAACGAGCACTTCATCAAGATAAGGCTCACCGTAACACTTTGGCAGACAGCTTTGCTGCTCTGTCCCGCGCAATGGAGGCCCCGACCCATGCCTGATCCGCTCGACACAGTTCTACGGATGCGCCGCGTGACGGTAGACGAGGCGAAGCGAGAGTTGGCTGCCTTGATACGTGCTGAAGAGGTGGCTCAATCGAAAGCTGATGCATTGGAAGCACTCATCAGACAAGAAGGCGAGGCCGCAGCAGATTTAGCCGCGGGTGACGAGGTCGTCGAAGCGTATGCTGCGTGGCTTCCAGTGGGCCGTGCCAATGCGGCAGCCGCACGGGCATCAAACGAGCAGATACGCTGCGAGATCGCAAAGGCGAGGGCGGCACTGAGCGCTGCACGGGCGGCCGCGGAATCGGCTCAGCAATTCCTGGATAAGCGGGCGGCCGAACACAGCCTGGATGCAAGCCGTCGTAGCCAGGCGGTGATCGATGAGATTGCTTTGCGGAAGTCCTTTTACGGTTAGTTCCAGATGTCACAAGTGTGCCTTGCCTCTGTGCGCAACCGTAGCATTACGTAGGCCCGTGCCGCGGGTATAGTGCGACCCCAGAACGTCGCGCTCTGGGATCGCGTCTAATGCTTCCGGACGCCCCAAAAAACCGGGATCGTCGTTGGCCGAATGCCTGCCACAGAGGTCCGCACCGCAGCCAGGGTCCGGAACTGCCCCCCATTCACATAGGGCAGGACATCGAACGCCCGCGCCTGCACTTGTTCCAGCAAATCGTGTCGTTTCGCCGGGTCGCCCTCCTCCCACCAGGCGCGCCGAAGCTCTTCCAGTCTGGCGTCGCAGGGCCAACCGGCAATCCCGTTTTCGCACGGGCTTGCCAGATACAAATTCGTCAGCGGGCTGCTGCCGTCCAACACATTGGCGATGGTGATGAACATGTTCCATCCGCCCTGCTCCACCGGGTCCTTCTTGTTGCGCCGCTGGGTCAACGTCGCCCAATCCATCGAGGGCACGTCCACATTTATCCCGGCCTCCTTCATGTGGGCGGCGATCGTCAGCGTGGCAGCGTGGTTCACCGGCTGGTCGCTCGGGTCCATGAACACGACGCGTTCGCCCTTGTATCCAGCCTCTGCCAGCAAAGCCTTGGCCCGAGGGATGTCCACGCGCTGCAAGCCACGCGCACCGGCTTCACTTTCAAGCGGCGAGCCACACATGAACCAGGCCGGGCAATAGGCGACTTGTTCGCTGGGCCGTACGCCGGTGGCATCCAAATCCTCCTTCTGGTCGATCAGGTACAGTAGCGCTTGCCGTGCGCGGGGATCGTCGAACGGCGGCTGAGCGTGGTTCAGGCGCACCCAGATGTCGAACCCGATCGGATTTATCGGCATGAGTTTGATGCCGGGAACCCGCTCCAAGGAGGGGATCAGATCGGGGCTCGGCTGCTCGAGGAAGTCGATTTCCCCCGTCTGCAACGCCGCTGCTGCCGTCGCCGCATCGGGCATGGTCAGCCACTCGATGCGGTCCACCATCGCAACTTTGCCGCCCGCCAGACCATCCGGCGGTTCTGGCCGTGGGTGATAGGCCGGGTTGCGGCGATACACAGCGCGGTGCCCGACCTGCCACTCATCAGCAACGAAGATGAACGGACCGGAGCCGGTCGCATCCGTGATCGCAGTTGCGGGCGAGGTGACCGCGAGACGTTCCGGCATGACGAACAGCGCGCTGGCTGTTGGCCGTGCCAACGCCTCCGTTACCAGGGCAAAGGGACGCGCAAGCGTGATGGTGAACGTCCGTTCATCTACGACATCGATGGAGGCGGTTGCGGCCATCAGCGCCTTCCCGACCACATCGCGCTGTGCCCAGCGCTTGATGCTAGCAACAGCATCGGCGGCCCGAACCGGACTACCGTCGTGGAAGGTCTGCCCCGGGCGAAGGGTGAAACGCCACGCACGGCCATCGGTGGATTTGGTGAAGCTCTCCACCATCTCCGGCTGCGGGTCCCCTTTGCTATCGAGCGCGAAGAGCTGGTCGTAGACCAGGAAGCCATGGTTGCGCACGAAAGCCGCGGTGGACTGCACCGGATCAAGGCTGGCGAGATCGTTCACCAGGACGATCTTGAGCGTCGTCTCCGACCGGGCGCCGGCCAGGCCGGCTACCAGAGCGAAAGCGGTGGCGCAGATGAGGCGGGCGAGTGCAGTCATGTGGGATCGATCCTCCGGACCGCTGGAGTTTGGCGGGTTTTTACGGTGGTGGAAAGATCGCCGCGCCGCCCGGTATTGGCGGCGTGCCACAGGTCAATTCTGAAACAGTGCCGCCATGCTGCGAGGGGTGAGGCGTCCAGCAGCGAAGATCAGAGCCACCGTCACCATGACTGCGAGACTGCCGGAGGCCGAGGCATAGCCGAAATGGTCGTTGGAGAGCTGCTCGAACATCACGATCGATAACGTCTTCCACTGCGCCGGGTAAAGCAGGATGGTGATGCTGAGATCCATGATCAAAGTGGCGAACACCAGGATGCCGCCGGCAAGAATGCCGGGGGCGATCAGGGGAATGACCACGCGGCGCATGGTCATCCCCCAGGGCGCTCCGCAGACCACCGACGCCTCCTCGATGCGCGCGTCCACTTGGTTGATTGCCGCCGAAACCGCGCGGAAGATATAGGCGAGCCGGTGCGCCACGTAGGCCAGCACGACCATGGCCGCCGTCCCGCTCAGCACCAACCAGCCTGAATTGAACGCCACCAGAAACGCGATTCCAGTGATCAACCCCGGCATGACGAAGGGCAGCATCACCGCCAGATCGAGCAGCAGCCGGCCGCGGAAGCGGCGCCGCAACGAGGCGTAGGCGCTGAGCGTGCCCACCACGACGCACACGATCGTGGCCATCGCACTGAGCGCCATGCTGTTCCACATCGGCTCCTGCAAGGTGCGCAGCACGTAGCGGTAATTGTCGAGGCCGTAGCGCACCGGCCACAACGTACCTGGCCAACTGGTGACCACGGAGTTGAACAGCACCACCAACTGCGGCAGCGTCGCTAGCAGCAGCAGGCCCCACACATAGCAAGCAGCCGCGATACGGGTGCCGAGGCTGCCGCCGCGCGGGGCGGCGCGCGAATTGCTCGTGACTGTCATGAAGCGCTGCCGCTTGGCCAGGCCTGATAATATCAGGAGGCCCAGTGTGGTCAGCACCATGCTCACAAGGGCGATGGCGGCGGCGGCATTGATGTCGAACGTGCCCTGGATCTCATAGACGATCATCGTGGTCAGCATCATGTAGTTGCGGCCGAGCACGCAGCCCCAGCGTGCCAAACGCCAAACCCACACCGCGCGGCACGAAGGCCAGCAACGCCACCTTACCTACCGGATAAATCAGGAACAGTGCCAAGAAGGCCACGCCGGCCGAACCGATCAGGTAGGCAAGCCAGTCCCGCCGCAGCGCTTCCGTCCTCATCCGTCCCTCCCGGCCGCGGGCAGCCTACCCGCCGGCTCACGGGAACGACAACCGCGTGGCTTGCCAGACTGGGTCCGTCTCCATAGTCTTTTATTGCACCAATGGCGGAACAATGGGGGCCGCGTGCCATGAGTCGGCTTTTGCTTGGCTGTATCACCTTGGCCCTGGCGTCGTTGCTGACAGCGCTTGGCGCGGCACCCGCCGCCGCCCAATCGGGCGAGGTGGTGTTCTATGACTTTCCTGGCGAACACATCCAGCCAACCATCGATGCATTCGAGAAAAAATCTCCCGCCATCAAGGTCCGGGCGATTACCGGCCAGGGCCCCGCGATGATGGCGAGAGTGCTGGCGGAGCAAGGCAACCCGCAATGCGACGTGGCCGATCTCGGCGCAGATCAGATCATGGCCCATACCGATGCTTTTCAGCCGTACCACATTGCCGATGCCAGCCAGTTCCCCAACTGGGCGGTGATCCGCAAGGGCAACGAGATCTACGGCTATGCGTACGCGCTCTCGATCCAACTGTTCCTGGTCAATACCAGCATGATGACCCCAGAGGAGACGCCGAAAAGCTGGAGCGATCTCATCCAAGCCAAATACAAGGGCAAGTTTTTGGTTGGTAACCCGGCCTTGACCTCGGCTGGATACGACAGTTTTGGCCAGTTGATCCAGCTTCTAGGGCCGGACCACATCGCCGACTACGTACGCAATGCGGTGTTCTCGGCGGAGACCAACCTGGTACCCCAGGATGTCGGCCGCGGTGAAGCGCCAATGGGCCTGGTGGAGGAAACCAAATCCTACGCCATGATGACGGCAGGCTACCCGGTGAAGCTGGTCTATCCGAGCGAGGGCGTCGTCGCCACGATTGGTGGTTGGGCCTTGATACGCAATGCGCCCCATCCCGAGAATGCAAAACTGTCCCTGGAATTCGTCAACTCCAGGGAAGGCCAGGATATCAACGTCGCCGCCCGTAAGCGCCGTTCTGGCCGCAATGACGCCAATCCGCCGACCGGACTGCCGCCAACCAGCCAACTCCATTTCAACAGCGCAATCGACGCGAACAAGATGGTCGCCGATCACGACGCCAACGTGACGCTGTTCAACCAGATTTTTCAAAAACAGCAACAAGGCGGTTGACGGTGCCACCAGCCGGCCGCGTATGCTGAACGGCCATTCCAACATCGAACACGCGCTGGCTCTGATTGGCGTCAGCAAGCGCTTCACGACGCAGGACGGGCCAACCACCGCAGTCGACGATATCAGCTTCGATCTGCGCGGCAGCGAGTTCTTCACCATGCTAGGTCCGTCCGGCTGCGGCAAGACCACCACGCTGCGCATGATCGCCGGGCTGGAGACGCCAACCTCCGGCCGCATCCTATTTGACGGGCAGGATTTGGCGCGGGGCTCGGCGCTGGGGCGCAACATCGGCATGGTGTTCCAGTCCTATGCGCTGTTCCCGCACATGAATTTATTCGAGAACGTCGCCTACGGCCTTCGCGTGCGCGCGCTGCCGGCGGCCGAGACGCGCCAGCGTGTGGAGCGCATGCTGAGCCTGCTTGGCCTGACGCATCTGGCTGCGCGTTATCCGGCCGACCTTTCCGGCGGCCAGCAGCAGCGCGTCGCGATTGCCCGCGCCTTGGTTTATGAGCCCGGTATGCTGCTGCTGGATGAACCCCTGGCCAACCTGGATGCCAAGCTCCGCGTTGAGATGCGCGAGGAAATCCGGCGGCTGCAGAAGCAACTCGGCATCCTCACCATCTACGTCACCCACGACCAGGAGGAGGCGATGTCTGTCTCCGACCGGATCGCGGTGTTCGACCGCGGAAGGCTGCGGCAGATCGGCAATCCCGCCGACATTTATGCCAACCCGGCGACGCTGTTTGTTGCTGATTTCGTCGGCAAGGCCAATTTCCTGCCGGTCCAGATCAGCCGCCATGATCACACTGGCGCCGTGGTGCAAGTTGGAGCGGTAGAACGGTTGGTCAGCCGCGTGCGCGCCCTGCCGCCGGATGAGCTGAGCTCGATCCCGGACGGTCACGGTGGCTTGGTGATGGTGCGTCCGGAACATACGGTGCTGATCCCGGGCGACGGCGCGCTGTCTTGCCACGTCCGCCGGGCGCAGTTCCTCGGTAGCTTCGTGCGCTATACCGTTACCCGGCCTGACGGGTCGGAAGTGTTGGTCGAGACGCCGCGGCCCATAACGGGCATAGTGGAAGGCGCGTCGGCAACGTTCGATTTCGAGGGCAGCGATGCTATCCTGTTCACCCGCGACGCAAAGGCCTGACCCATGCCACCCAACCGCGAACCGCGTAAACCTTCCGTCCGCTGGTCAAGCGCCAGCCGCTGGGTTGCGACGCGCCGTGGCGCCAGCGGCGGCGATCCTCGCCGCACCGCCTCTGCAGCCGGCTGGTGAGCGGCCTCAATCCCGCCACCGCCACAGGCACCCGGGCGCTGGTGCTCGGCGGCGGAATTGTCGGCGTGTGCTGTGCCTACCAATTGGCGCGGCGGGGCTTCCGAGTGACTCTGATCGAAAAGGACGAACCTGGCCGCGCCGCCTCGTTTGGCAATTCCGGCAGTATCGGTTTGGGCTCGGTGCCACCGCTAGGCATGCCCGGCATGTTGAAAGACCTGCCGAAGATGCTGGCCGACCCGCTGCATCCTCTGGTGATCCGCTTGCGCGCCTTGCCGACGACGTTTCCCTGGCTGATGCGCTTCAAATCCGCTCTGGATACAGCCAGGGTAGAGGCCATCGCCACTGCCCGCGCCGATTTGTTATCGCATTCCGGTACTGCCTATGACGCGCTGCTGCACGAGATTGGCCGGCCCGACCTCATAACCCATCGAGGGCTGATCTTCGCGTACGAAAGCCAGGCGGCGTTCGAAGGGGCGCGGGCGGGCATCGAATTGCGCCGCCGCCACGGCATCGTCGCCGAGGAGATGTCCGGCGGTGCACTGCGCGAAATGGAACCGGCGATCTCCCGCAAGGTCGCCGCCGGGGTGTTCTACCCGGTGGTGCGCACCGTCATTGACTCGTTGAGCGTGACCACGGCCATCCTTGACGCTTTCCTAGCGCTTGGCGGCACGCTCTTGCGGGAGACCGTGCAGGATTTCGAGCGCGGCCCCGCTGGCGTCGAGCGTGTGGTGACCGATGCCGCCAAGCATGAATGCGACCTGGTGGTGCTGGCCGCCGGGGCCTGGTCGCGCCCCCTGGCGGCCAAGCTGGGCGATCGGGTGATGGTGACGCCGGAGCGTGGCTATCACATCATGGTCGCGAACCCGCCGTATTTGCCAAAAATCCCGGTAGCCTCCGGCGATCGCTTCGTCTCGATCACCACCATGACACACGGCCTGCGCCTTACCACCATGTCCGAACTCACCGCCATCGATGCGCCACCCGATCACGACCGAGCGATGCGGCTGTTTCAGGGGGCTGCCGGGATCATCCGCGATCTACGCTTGGACGTGGCCAGCCGCTGGGTAGGCTCGCGGCCATCGACGCCGGATTCGCTGCCAGTGATCGGCCGCTCGCCCAGCGCTGCCAACGTGCTTTACGCCTTCGGCCACGGCCATCTCGGGCTGACCTTCGGTGCCATTACCGCCTCGGTCATCGCGCAACTGGCGCGGCGGGAGTCACCCAATCTCGACATCGCGCCCTACCGGCCTGACCGAGCCTATGACGGATCGCACCTGAGCACGGCATAAGCCTTTGCTACTATTTCCAAATTACGGTCGGCGAAACGGTTCGCGGGCTGGACCGCCGTTAGGGCCAATGGCGGTCTCGCGCATAGCTTCGACAAAAGGATCTGACTCGGCATGACATTTGCGACATTCGCATCGGACCCAAAGAGGTTGAAGTATGCGGCTAGGTCGCTGCGCCGTCGATGAGGATCCCCCTTGGGTGGTGTCGCCTCAGAGACAACCCTGGATAGTCCGAAGACTGTGACGATCGTTCCGAAAGCGTCGGCTGCTGCGTCGCGTTGTGGTGTCGGCATTGCCTGGGTCAAGGCGCTCATCGGGAAGCACGCCGAGCCGGAAAGCAGCAACTGGCCGAACGGTCGCCATAGGTGTCCAGGCGGCTTGATGGTATCGCTCCGGCAGAACCGGTTTTGGAGGCACGAAGGCTGATGGCCCCTCAAAAATTGCTGCTGCGTGCACTCGCAGGAGAAAGGACCGAGCGGCCGCCCGTTTGGCTGATGCGGCAGGCCGGACGGTACTTACCCGAGTACCGTGTTACGCGCGAACTGGCGGGGGGCATGCTCGGGCTTTGTAATTCACCACAACATGCAGCGGAAGTCACGCTGCAACCAATCAGGCGGTTCAACCTCGATGGCGCAATTCTGTTCGCTGATCTTCCACAGATAGCCGCCGCATTAGGTCAGCTGCTCGAATATCGGGAGGGTGACGGTCCCGTCCTGACGCCGCCCATTGGTTCCATTCAGGACGTCCACCACCACCTCAGCCTGTCGGGCTTTCACGATGCCTTGTCACCAATCTATGAAACCGTGAGGCTGCTCTCGAAAACGCTCCCGCCCGAGGTCGCTCTGATAGGGTATTCGGGTGCCCCATGGACGGTCGCGACCTATATGGTTGAAGGCCGCGGAGGTGCGGCGTCCGAGCATGCCACCGTCAAGCAGTGGGCGATGAGTGATCCCGATAGTTTCCAGTCCCTCATTGACCTGCTGACGCGCGCCGCGATCGAGTATCTTGACCGACAGATCGTCGCTGGGGCTGAGGCCGTCCAGTTATTTGATAGCTGGGCGGGCATTTTACCTGAACCATTCTTCCGTCGCTGGTGCGTTCAGCCGGTTTCGGCGATCGTTGAGGCGATCAAGGCGCGGCATCCTTCGATCCCGATTATTGCCTTTCCCCGCGCGGCGGGGCTGCTTTACAGTGGCTACGCCGAAGCGACAAAGGCAGATTGCATCGGTCTTGACACGACCGTTCCGCTCGGCTGGGCAGTCGAGAACGTGCAACGCAAATTGAAACGCTGTATTCAAGGCAATCTCGATCCCCTCTTGCTCGTCGCCGGAGGCAAACCGATGGAGGATGAAATTGCGCGCATCCTTCGCGCCGCCACAGATGGCCCGTTTGTGTTCAATTTAGGCCACGGCATTCTGAAGACGACACCGCCCGAGCATGTTGGGATGCTTGTTGAGCAGGTGCAGGCATGGCGCAATGAGGGACGCAGCCACGATGATCCAAACTAGCAACATCCGGCCACCATGTTGACATCGCAGCCCCAACAGGGGGAGTTTCGCCAGCAATGGACATTTCAGCGGCCCTCAGCCTGATACCTTTTGTCGGCGCGTGCTTCGTTGTGGCACTTTCCGGGGCTGTGTTCCGGCCAGGTGCGTGGTACGAAGGGCTGGCGAAACCCAGTTGGCGGCCGCCCAACTGGCTGTTCGGGCCGGCTTGGACTGTTCTATACATCTGTATCGCCGTTTCGGGCTGGTTCGTCTGGCGCCAAGTGGGTTTCAGCGGTGCACCCGGCGCCATGACCGTCTACGCCATTCAGCTCTTGTTGAACGCCGGTTGGTCGGCCTGCTCGTTCGGCCTGCGCCGGCTGGACTTGGCGTTTGGCGAGCTAATCTTGCTCTGGCTATCGATCGCCGCCAACGTGGCCGTCTTTGAACCCATTAGTACGACGGCCGCGCTGCTGTTGATCCCTTATCTCGCCTGGGTCACTTTCGCAGGTGTGTTAAACTTCACGCTCTGGCAAATGAACCGCCTTTCCGCATAGCAGCCCAGGGCGGGCTCACACGACGACCCGGCGATACAGGTGCCACGTTGCATGCCCAAGGATCGGTAAAACTAATGCCAGTCCGACCATGAGGAATGCCGCGCCAACCGCCAATGAAACGCCCACGATCAAGCCCCAGATCGCCATCACCGCCGGGTTGACCCATACCGTGCGAAGCGATGTACGGATTGCGACCAATGCTCCAACATTGCGGTCCAATAGCATGGGAAGCGACACGATTGTCATCGAAAGCACGCCAGCGGCGAATAGGAAGCCGACCAAGTTGCCGACGATCGTGAGCCGGATGCCTTCGGACGTATGGAACACGTCATGGGTCAGGCTCCCAAGGGTCGCCGGTGCCATATCACCCACAACTCCGTGGTAGATCGCCGTCGCCGCCGCCAACCAGGCGACAAAGATGGCGACGAGTACCACCGACACAACCGCAATGGAGCCGATGGACGGGGATCGCAGCACATCGAAACTGTTCAACCATGAGACGTCCTCTCCCTGCTCGCGGCGTCGGCTGAGTTCATAAAGTCCAAGCGCTGAGATTGGCCCAACGAGCGCGAAGCCGGACACGAGGGGAAATAACAGCGGCACTACCGAACCACCGAACGCGGCCCTTGCAGCGACCAGTCCAACAATTGGGTAGACGATGCAGAGGAAGAAGAGCTGCGTCGGCGTCGTCCGGAAATCGTCCCAACCTTGAGATAGGCAAGCTGTCAGGTCCTTGACCGAAATCCTACGAACCTGAGGCCCCGCAAACGCCGGGGGAGCCGTTATTCCTCCTAACACTTGGGCCATGAACGACCTCCTGGACCACTATCGGGCCATGTTGATGGGAGCCGACGACTCCACCTGCGCCACTAGGCTGCCAGGTGGAGGCCTGGAGCTCCTGTCAATCCACATTGACACGATTAGAGTTTTTTCACTAGAGTGCACGTCGAATTGATCGCAGCGTCGTCGTCGCAAAAGAAAAAGTCAGCACGGATGGCTTAACCCAATCCGGCGCTAGGCCAGTCAGCATGGGGGCACGCCACGTTAGGTATTGATAGAGAATAATTCTAAATCAGATCGCCGATATCAGCCAGGAAGATGTTATACATCGCTTCCAATGTGGTCGTGTATGAGGGTATGAGCCGATATTCTTCTGGTTTGGCGTTTTTGACGACATCTCTGCCGAGAATCAACATCGCGGAAGGGAGTTTGTTTGTTCAAGCGCATAGAAATACCTTGACGAGCCGTTAAACATGCGGCGAGATAACTACCTCGTGACGCTCGAACCCTAAAGCCGAGCATCGTTGTGGAGCAGATGATGTCTCAATCGATATCGTCGAAAGTCGGGTCTCGCGAATTTCCTGCCGGTTTTCTGTCAACCGTCGTGTACCGCAGCCGGGCAGTCCGCGCGCTCCAGCCATCGGCGCTGCGGGATTTGACGGTCGCTGCGCAATCGCGAAACCGCAGAGAATCAGTGACCGGTCTGATGCTTTACGATCAGGACCACTTTTTCCAGTGGCTGGAGGGGCCGCCGGATAGTGTGGATCGGATCATGACGTCGATCCGGAACGATTATCGCCATACCGATATAGAAATAATCCACACGAAATCGGCAACCCGACGCGCGTTCGACGGCTGGAGCATGAAGCTCGCCGCGCAAGTTCCAACGACGTGGCGAGGGGACGTGATTCGTCCGCCGCAGGATGTCGTCGAGGAATTGCGTTCGCGGCCGGACGCAGCGCCGAGCCTGCTCATCCGTCTTGTGGCGGTATCAGTCGACGTGGCGGAATCACAGTCGCCCAATCCTGGGAACCCTCCTGGGATGCAGCCGAGCGTGGCGGCGGTCCTCAAAAGTGTGATGCTGTCAACGGTGATCCCGGCTTTAGCCGATTGCCACGGGATCCAACTGAAACCGGGTGAAACCTGGCCGGTCAGTAACCGTGCTTCGGAATTGGCAAACCTGTTGATCGCACAGGACCAAACCGCGGCGTTCGAACTGATCAAGGAGATGCAGGACATCGACGGCCTGAGGCTGCCGTTCTATGCAACATTATTCGAGCCCGCGGCCCGTAAACTCGGTGACCTCTGGAGCGAAGACCTCTGTAGCGAATTCGACGTGACGCTTGCCCTATCTCGTCTGCAGACGGCGGCGCGTCTGCTTTCGACGGGCGGCCGATATTCAGGCGAGCCTTGGCGCCCACAGCCGGTTGTCCTTGTCGCTCCCGAACCTGGTGAGTTGCACCAGTTGGGCGCGGCGCTGGATTCCCATGTGCTCCGCAACGCGGGCTGGTCGCCGCATTGCGAGTTTCCCACGGACGACAAGGCTTTGCAGGAGTTGCTATCGGGCACCTGGTTCGACGTCCTGGACCTTTCGCTGAGCACGGCCTTTCGCCGCGACGACCGGCTTTCTAAACTGACGGAGACCATCGCCGGCGCGCGCCGGGCATCGCTGAACCCGGCGCTTGTAGTCGTCGTCGGCGGGCGTATGTTCGTAGAAGAAAAAGCCGCGGTGGCCATCGTCGGCGCGGATTCGGCCAGCAGAACCTCGACGGATGTGGACCAATTGTTTACGAAAACGCTTCAGATGCCGAAGGCCCGCAGACCTGCGTAGCTCACTTTGGGCATAATGCAAATTCGTCGTTCGGCCATCACAGCCTGGTGAAGATGTGGAGAAACGAGGTCATGCCCTGCGCGATCCCTGGTAGGGTGAGGCAGAGCGTGCTGCTTCGATGAAGACTCGGCAAAAGGGGGAGTAGATGAAAAATCAAGAGTTTGATGAAATTTTGGCGTCGTTGCAGCAGATCGTTCGACAAGCCTATTCCTTGGGACGAAGCGATGCCCTGAAACAGGTTGTGGACGTCCTGAAGGCGGATGCTGGTTTGGCCAAGCCACTGGCCTTGATGGGACCTGTAGGCGAAGTAGGACCCTCCGTCGCAGACCCGCCGGCGGAAAGTCCAGCGCTTCATGTGGACCATGACCATCCAGCCCCCCCGCCGTTCAAAGCCAGCAATGACGATCATGGCGCAGCGGCATCCTCGGGGGATCAGGTGCCATGGTATGCGCGTCAGCCACGCGGTATGTGGTGACGTATCGTCGCTAAACGGGCGGTCGGGATGCGATTGTCCTTCCGGTCGGGAGGATTTAGACGATGACCGCAACGTCCATTCGCGATGCGCTGACTTTGGCGATGCGGCATAGCACGGCACCCATGGTGCTGTCCGATCCCTATTTGACAGACATGCCAATGGTCGCGGCCAACCAGGCGTTCGTAGAACTGTCCGGTTATCCCGCTGAGGAAATTGTCGGCCGTAATTGCCGCTTCCTTCAGGGACCGAGGACCGATCCCACGTCTCCGTCTCGGATTCGTGCCTGCCTCAATGCGGGGCAGGGCTGTATCGAGTGGATCGTCAATTACCGCCGTGACGGGTCTCTGTTCTATAATCTGCTATTCATTTCGCCGGTTCGCGACGTCGATGGAACTCTGCTTTTTTTCTTCGGTAACCAACTCGATATTACAACGGGATCGCCGGACTGGCTAAGTGAGGTCCAGTTCGGAAGTGCCCACGTCATTCCTGCACTGGAGGAGGAATTCCATGCGCTGCTACGCGAAGTCGGCGTCGCCGCGCAGGTGAAGGGCTTGGAGCGCATCGTCGCAGCCGCGCATCGCCTGGCCGAAATCTCGACCAAACTGGAACCCGGCACGCTGGACGCGCTCAAGGCGGAACAGGCATAACCCGGGTGGGCCGGACCTATCCCTTCGCAGCGGTTGCCGGGCAGGAAGAGATGAAGCATGCCCTGCTTATGTCCGCCGTCGACCCGGCCATTGGCGGCGTGTTGGTCTTCGGTGATCGCGGCACCGGAAAGTCCACCACCGTTCGCGCCCTGGCCGCTTTGCTGCCGCCTATGGCCGTGGTGGTTGGCTGCCCCTACCATTGTGATCCAACCAAACCCGATACCTGGTGTGAATCATGTTCAGCCAGCGGCGAGCGCGTGGTGACCTCGGTGCCCGTGCCCGTGGTGGATATGCCGCTGGGTGCCACGGAGGATCGCATCGTGGGTGCGCTCGATTTGGAAAGCGCTCTGACGCGTGGGGAGAAGCGCTTCGAACCCGGATTGCTGGCCCGCGCCCACCGAGGTTTTCTGTATATTGACGAAGTAAATTTGTTGGAAGATCACCTCGTCGACTTGCTGATCGACGTGGCGTCGTCCGGCGAAAACGTGGTCGAGCGGGAAGGTTTGAGCGTGCGCCATCCTGCGCGGTTCGTTTTGATCGGGAGTGGTAATCCTGAAGAGGGCGAATTGCGCCCGCAATTGCTCGACCGATTTGGGTTGTCGGTCGAAGTTCGCACGCCGCAGGATATCGCGACGCGGATCGCCATCGTGCGGCGACGCGACGATTTCGAGCGCTACCCAGAGCGCTTTGCCCGGGAGTGGCAAGGGGAGGAGTCGGCGCTGCGAGACCGGATCCTGACCGCGCGGGATTTGTTGGCCAAGGTGCAGGTACCGGACGCAGTGTTGGAGGCGGCAACCCGGCTCTGCTTGCGTCTAGGCACCGATGGCCTGCGTGCCGAGCTGACGCTCCTGCGGGCGGCGCGCGCGATGGCAGCGTTGGATGGCGATCCTGTTGTCACGCAGGCGCATTTGTTGCGTGTGGCGCCGTCGGCCCTGCGGCATAGGCTGCGTCGCGACCCGCTGGATGAGGCCGGATCGACGGCCCGGATTGCGAGGGCGGTGCAAGAGCGGTTCGGCGGCGATGGAGTGGTCTGACGCGCGAACGGCCGCCGCCCTTTTCGCGGTCGACCCCAGCGGTACGTGTGGAGTGGCGTTGAGGAGCCGCCCAGGACCGGTACGAGACCGATGGCTCGCTGTCTTGCAGGCAGCTTTGCCGAAGGGCGCGCCCTGGCGCAGGGTGCCGTTGACCGTTCCGGATGACCGGCTGCTGGGTGGGCTTGACCTCGCTTTGACCCTGAGCGCCGGGCGACCGATGATGTCCCGCGGATTGCTGGAGGAGGCAGGAGACGGCGTCCTGTTGCTGGCCATGGCGGAACGGGTGCCGGCGGCCACCGTCGCGCGCCTCGCGGCCGCACGGGATGCCGGGATGCCGTTTGGCATCGCCGCCTTGGATGAGGGTGCCGCGCCAGACGAACGTCCGTCCGCGGCCCTGCTAGACCGGCTGGCCTTTCACGTGGAACTGGACGAGAGGGCGCTGGATGACGGGGGATTAGACGACGAGGACTGCCGGACGGCGACCGCTGCTGCGCGGAAACGGCTACCCGGCGTTTCCGTCGGTGCGGACGTCATTGAGGCGCTGTGTGGGACCACCATCGCGTTGGGGATCGACTCGTTGCGGGCACCGCTGCTGGCGTTGCGTACCGCCTGTGCCGCGGCTGCGCTGGCGGGCCGGGATGCGGTGACGATGGAGGATGCGGCGCTGGCGGGCCGCCTGGTCCTTGCGCCGCGCGCAACAGCGCTGCCAGCATCCGAGCCAGAGCAAGCCGGGGACGATGCGGCTGAGCCCGATCAGACGGATTCGGACGATGGCGAGGCCGGCGATCCCGCAGAAACCGATCAGCCAATGGCAGACATAGTCCTGCAGGCGGCACAGGCAGCGATCCCCGACGGGCTGCTGAAGCAATTGCGCGGCATGGAGGCCGGCCGGGTGCGGATGCGCACCATGGGGACCGTTGGAGCGCTCCATTCCACCGGAAAGCGAGGGCGCCCGGCCGGCGTACGGGCAGGCGACCCGCGTCAAGGGCTTCGGCTTAACCTGATGGAGACCCTGCGCGCCGCTGCACCTTGGCAGGCCATACGCCGCCGCTCGACCGGGACGACGCTGATCGAGGTACGGCGGGACGATTTCCGCGTGACCCGGGTGAAGCAACGATCGGAGACGACGACGATCTTTGTCGTCGACGCGTCTGGCTCCGCTGCCTTGAACCGCCTGGCAGAAGCCAAGGGAGCGGTCGAGCTGTTGCTGGCCGAATGCTATGTCCGCCGCGACCGGGTTGCCGTCTTGGCGTTCCGTGGACGCGGAGTTCAATTGCTGTTGCCGCCGACGCGCTCCCTTGTGCGGGCGAAGCGGAGCCTATCGGGCTTGCCCGGCGGTGGAGGAACCCCGTTGGCCGCCGGAATCGATGCCGGGTTGGCCCTGGCGGAAGAGGTACGGCGGCGTGGTGGCACACCGACCCTCGTGTTGCTAACGGATGGACGTGCGAACGTCGCACGGGATGGCGCTGGCAATCGCAACCGCGCGGAGCAGGAGGCGACCGATGCTGCCCGGCAACTAGGGCGGTGTGGTTTTACGGTTCTCCTGGTCGACACCTCTCCCCGCCCCCATCCACCCACCCAAAGGTTAGCGATGGAGATGAGGGCCCGGTATGTGGCACTTCCCTATGCCGATGCCGCTGCCCTGTCGCGTGCCGTGCAGGCGGGGCGATGAGCGATCGGCGCAGCACACCACAGACCCGGCTGCCGAAGGACTGGCCTAACCGGGAGTCGAGCCACTTCGTGAGAGCCGCCGGACTGGTATGGCACGTACAGACGATGGGTAGCGGGCCGTTGCTGTTGCTGATCCATGGGACCGGCGCCGCCACCCATTCCTGGCGCGATCTGGCTCCGATGCTGGCGCAGCATTTCACCGTCGTTGCGCCGGACTTGCCGGGGCACGGCTTTACCGAATGTCCCGCGATGCGCCGGCTGTCCTTGCCCGGGATGGCGCTCGCACTGCAAGCCCTGCTGCGGACGCTCAATCTGCAGCCGCAGGTGGCGGTGGGTCACTCGGCAGGGGTTGCCATCCTGGCCCGGATGGCGCTGGACGGCCAAATCCGGCCGCGCTGCCTGGTGGGGCTGAACGCGGCGTTGATGCCGCTCGGCGGCATTCCCGGTCAGCTCTTTTCTCCTTTGGCTAAGCTTCTGGTGGGTTTGCCGTTGTTGCCGGAGCTCTTTGCCTGGCGGGCACGGGACACCGCGGTGGTGGCGAAGTTGCTGGCCGACACCGGATCGACCCTGGATGCTCGCGGGGTGGCACTTTATGCCCGCGTCGTGCAGCAGCCCACGCACGCTGCGGCGGCGTTGGGGATGATGGCGCATTGGGACCTGCAGCCATTGCTGCGCGGCCTGCCCCGGTTGGCGCCGAGGCTGCTGCTGATCACCGGTGCCAATGACCGGACCATCCCGCCGGCCGACGCGACCCGCATTCGGGACCTTGTGGCCGACTCTGCTGTCGTGACGCTTCCCGCGCTGGGGCATTTGGCACATGAGGAAAAGCCCCAAGCGGTGGCCGACCTCATTCTGGACCATGCACGGGCGGTGGGGGGGTTGCCGGGTTGATGGGAGCGTGGGTCGCCTCTGGCCGCGTTCTCGATTTCATCCTCATCGGGATGGCATTGGAGGCCTTGGCGTTGCTGGCGGTTTGGCACGTTTCGCGACGCGGCCTTCGGCCCAGTGTGGTGTTGCCGAACCTCTGTTCCGGCATGTGCCTGTTGCTCGCGATGCGCGTGGGCCTCGCGGGTGCCTGGTGGGGTTGGATTTCGTTGCCGCTGTTGGGGGCGCTGCTGGGCCACATCGCAGATTTGCGCCTGCGCTGGAACACGCCCAAGCCCGGAGGTTTGCAGGCCGAGATGCGACCGGGATAACACACCGGACGGGCTTGCCTAGTGTCATCTTTGTGTTACGGTTTTGGCGTATGTCAATCCTGACACTCATGCCCACCCGGCCGATTGCGGCGATGGAGCCGGACCGGCGCCCCCATGCCGTGGTGATCGGCAGTGGCTTTGGCGGGCTGGCAGCCTCCATCCGCCTGGGCGCCCGGGGCTATCGCGTGACCGTGCTGGAGCGGTTGGCTGAACCGGGCGGACGGGCCACGGTGTTCCGGCAGGACGGCTTCACCTTCGACGCTGGGCCCACCATCGTGACCGCTCCCTTCCTGCTGGAAGAGTTGTGGGCGCTATGCGGGCGCCGCTTG
Organism: Acetobacteraceae bacterium; assembly: GCA_965199005.1. GTDB lineage: Bacteria > Pseudomonadota > Alphaproteobacteria > Acetobacterales > Acetobacteraceae > LMUY01. Next base: position 1,607,901 of record CBDAQK010000001.1, read on the forward strand.
GCGGATGACGTAACGCTGGTCCCGATCGATCCGTTCTACCGCATCCGCTTCGCCGATGGGGCCATATTCGACTATTCCGGTGATCCCAACCGGATGCGCGCCGAAATTGCCAGGTTCAGCCCGGCGGATGTCGCTGGCTACGAGCGGTTCATGGCCGCCAGCGAGCGTATCTACCGCATTGGGTTTGAGCGGTTGGGTGACGTGCCCTTCACCCATTGGACCAGCATGGCAAAGGTCATCCCGGATTTGGCTGCGCTGGGCAGTTGGCGCAGTGTCTACGGCCTGGTGGCCAAGCACGTGCGGGACGCGCGGTTGCGCACGGTGCTCAGCTTTCATCCGTTGCTGGTGGGCGGCAATCCGTTCAGTGCCACGTCGGTCTATGCGCTGATTGCGTTCCTGGAGCGTCGCTGGGGCGTCCATTTCGCGATGGGCGGCACCGGCGCGCTCGTGCAAGGCATGGTCAAGCTGATCCGTGGTCAGGGCGGCATTCTTCGTTACAAACAGGATGTGCGCCAGATCACGGTTGCTCAGGGTGCCGTAACAGGGGTCGAGTTAGCAGACGGGACGCGGATTCCGGCTGATATCGTCGTATCGAACGCGGATAGTGCCTGGACCTATCGCCACCTTCTGGCGCCGGAGCACCGCAGGCGATGGACGGATAAGCGGGTGGAGCGGGCGCGCTATTCCATGGGGTTGTTTGTTTGGTATTTCGGTACGAGACGCCGGTATGACGACGTGGCGCACCACACCATCCTCTTAGGACCACGCTATCACGCCCTGCTGCGCGACATCTTCCAGCGCCATAAATTGGCCGATGATTTCAGCCTCTATTTGCACCGCCCTACGGCAACCGACCGCTCCTTGGCGCCCGCCGGGTGCGACGCGTTCTACGTGCTCTCCCCGGTGCCACATTTGGCCAGCGGGACGGATTGGGCGGTGGAAGGGGAGCGATATCGCCGGGCAATCGCGGCGGCGTTGGATGCGACGATCCTGCCCGACCTGGAGGCCAACGTCGTTTCCTCCCGAACGATGACTCCACAGGATTTTCAAGATCAGCTGCTGTCATTCCGCGGCGCTGCGTTTGGAATGGAGCCCTTGTTGACGCAAAGCGCCTGGTTCCGCCCGCATAACCGTAGCGAGGAAGTGGAGGGGCTCTACCTCGTCGGCGCCGGCACGCATCCCGGTGCAGGGCTGCCCGGCGTGCTCTGTTCAGCGAAAATCCTCGACACGGTGGTGCCGCATGCAGCTCTCCCCTAGCCTCCAGGCCGATCTTGTAGCCTGCCGGACTTTGTTGCGGGGCGGTTCCCGCACTTTTTGCGCGGCGTCCCATGTATTGCCGGGGCGGGTGAGTTGGCCTGCGACGGCGCTTTATGCGTTCTGCCGGGTGGCAGATGATCTAATTGATTGCAAAGGCGATGGTTCGGCGCTGGATACGCTGCGGGACCGGCTGGACCTCGTTTATGCTGGCCGCCCCTTGGCCGTGCCGGAGGACCGCGCGCTGGCCGAAATTGTGGCGCATTTCGCCATGCCCCGTGTGCTGCTTGATGCCTTGCTGGATGGGTTCGCTTGGGATGCGTCCGGCCGCCAATACGAAACGCTGGACGAGTTGCACGACTATGCGGCCCGGGTGGCTGGCACGGTCGGGGCCATGATGGCGGTGCTGATGGGCGCGCGCAGCCCGGCGCAGGTCGCCAGGGCCTGCGATCTGGGCACCGCCATGCAACTGACCAACATCGCCCGCGATGTGGGTGAAGACGCGTGCGCCGGCCGGCTGTATCTGCCGCACTCGTGGCTGAGGGAGGCGGGGATAGACCCAGAGGGTTGGCTTGCCCGGCCCCACTTCACACCGGCGATTGGCGCTGTCGTCGAGCGGCTGCTGCACGCGGCCGAGTTATTGTACGCCCGGGCGGATTCCGGTATTTCGGCGTTACCCTGGGATTGCCGTCCGGGAATCCGGTCGGCACGGCTGCTGTATGCGCAGATTGGGAGCCAGATTGCCCGGAATGGCTTCGATTCAGTGTCCCGCAGGGCTGTCGTGCCAGGCGGGCGCAAGGCAAATTTGCTCGGGTGGGCGGTGCTGACGGCGTTGCTGCCCGGCAAGGCTGTGTCGTTCCCGCCGTTGCAGGCCTGCCGCTATCTTGTTCAAGCGGTGACGCTGGCGCCATCCCGTCCGGCAGCCGCCGGATTAGCGGACCGGGTGGTCTGGGTGTTGGAGCTTTTTGCCCGGCTGCAGCACCAACAGCAAACGCTCGGACGCGGGGGGCTGTAGGATGGGCCGGTGGGAATGGATCATCTTGGAGGTTGGTTTCCTTGGCCTGCTTATCGCGGAATTGGTGTCGGTGCGCCGCGCCATTCGCAGGGACAAGCTGGCGAAGGCGTTACCAGCGCCGCGGGATGCGGAAGGGGAGCATGGCCTGCACCCAAGGGGCGGCAAACCGGTCCAACGATAGGCTTTCATGCATCGCCGTAACGCGGTGGCCAAGCAGCTTCGTGTCTAAAACGGAGCGGGCGTAGAATGGCGTGTCCTCCAAGGTTTGCTTTACTTCGATGGATTGGCCCGGCTCCGCCCGGGTTTGCCGCGCGATCCGCCATCGCGTTGCGGGGAGGGTGACCCGCGGCGGCGGGGGTATCTCATCTACCGACCCATCCCGGCCGATCTGCAGGGCAAGAGACTGCTCGCCTCCGATGCGGCGGGTGGCATTGTAGAGGATGGCGGCGCTGTCCCGCATGGGCGCGCGACACCAATCCCAATGCACGAAATCGGTCTCCAAGGGGCGGGTGCCGCTATTGGTGTCCAAATAACCCGGTCCGGACCATCGCAAGGCTGGGCTGTCGAGCGCCACCTCCACATGCGAAATGGGCGCGATCGGGGACCATATGTGGTGGCCTTCCTGGTCTAGGTTGAAGGTGTGGCCAGTCAAGGCGGCGGGGGTGACGCGCACCGTGCCCCGGAGACGGGAGGGTAGCGGAGCCGTGATCTCCGCAATGTCGATGGTGAGGTGCGTGCCGTCCCAATGCAGGGCACTTGGGCCGATTGCCAGCGTCGTAGCATCCCGCTGCAAGGCGCTGCGGCCTCGTTCCGTCATCGCCCATCGGCGGGGGCGGCCATACAGGGCCACATTCAGGGCGCAATGATGATGCGGGTCTCCGGCTCCACTGCGCCGGGACCAGGCGTAGAAGGGGGAGAAGACGCTGCCGATGAAGGCGATGAGCGTGATGCCGTGTGCGCCATCGTCGCTCAGCGCGTCGACGTACCACCACGCATAGCCGCCCTTCGGGACGAAGGCGTCGAAGCGAAGTCCGCCAACAGCCGGGCTGCTGCCAGGCGGCCCGACAGCGCCGCCATCGGCACTCCCGGCCCCGGATGCACACTGCCCCCCGCCAAATAGAGCCCCGGGATCTTGGTGTGGGAGCCCGGGCGGGCGAAGGACGCCATCGGGCCGTGCGTCGCCTGGCCATATAAGGCCCCGCCCGTCCCCGGGAAAAGGGTGTTGAACCCGGCCGGACTCGTCACCTCCGCCGCCACCGGGCTCAGATGCAGACCATAGCGTTGCAGTTGGGTGAAAACGCGATCCGCGCATGCGGTGATCTCCGGTTGGGGGAGAGGGTGGGTGTCGCCCGTGGCCGGTGCGTTGATGAGACACAGCAGGCGTTCAGGGCCCGCCGTGACGGTTCCCACATCGTTGCGGTCCTGGGCGCAGAGATAGATGGTGGGCTCGGACGGCAGCGCGCCGTGGGCGATCGCGTCGAATTCCGCCTTGTAGTCGCGGGAAAAAAACACGGTATGGCGCACCAGCGGAAACCCGTCCGCCTCCGCCACCATCGCCCAGGTCATGGCAGAGAGCGAGCGTTGGCTCGCGGGCGGCGGCACGGCCTGCGCCACCGCGGGTCCGAATAGCCCCGCTGACAGGGCTGAGGCATCGGCGTTGACGACAACAGCGTCAGCGTCGATGTGCTCGCCGTCAGCCAGCCGCACCGCGACGGTCCGGCCGGCGGCAACGCAGATCTCGGCAACCCTCGAGCCGTAGCGAAACGAGGCCCCTTTGGCGGCGGCTAGGGCTGCCAGTGATTGGGAAACGCGGTGCATGCCTCCCTCGACCAGCCAGACGCCCTGCTGCTCGACATGCGCGACCAGCATCAGCGTCGCAGGCGCGAGATAGGGTGATGATCCGCAATAGGTCGCGTAGCGCCCGAAAAGCTGGCGAAGCCGAGGGTCGCGGAAGTGGCGACCCAAGGCGGCCCACATCGTCTCGAAGGGACGGATGTTCCACAGGCCACCCAGGCCCTGCGTGGCGATGGAGCGCACGAGGGAGGGCGCCGACGGGCGCGGCGCAGCGATGAACGTTCGTTCCAGCGTTTCGTAGATGCGGCGGGAGTCTTCCCTGAAGGCGCGGTAGCCGCGTGCCTCCGCCGCCCCGGCCAGGGTGCCGATGGCATGCTCGGTGCGGGCCGGATCGGCGAAGAGATCCAGCTGTTCCGAGTCGCTCCAGGCATGGCGGGCGAGGATTTCGGCCGGTTGTAGCGTCAGGTGGTCGGAAAGCCTGCTTCCGGCATCGGCAAATAGGCTGTCGAACACCCAGCGCATGGTGAACACGGTTGGTCCAGCGTCCACCCGGGCCTGTCCGACTGCGACATTCCGCATTTTGCCGCCGGGGGTGGGCGCGCTCTCTAGCACGGTAACGTCGGCACCCTGGCGCGCGAGGTCCAGCGCGGCGGTCAGGCCCGCCATACCCGCACCGATAACGACGACACGGCTTTTCATGACGACATCCAATTCGTGCTTGACCCGAATGTCAATGATGGTTGACATTCGGAAGTGACAAGAAGACCTGACAGGTGAGGGCATGGCAATGGACGTAATGTCTCGCATCGAACAAACGCTGGCTGCGACGTTGGCCCGCGGGGACCATCCAGGCTGCCCTCCAAAATTAGTGGCTGCAATGCGCTATGCGGTCTTCCCGCGTGGGGCGCGGATTCGGCCGAGGTTGTGCTTGGCGGTCGCCGCCGCGTGCGGGGAAGATCATCCGGACATCGCGGACGCCGCGGGCGCCGCGATCGAATTGCTGCATTGCGCCTCTCTAGTTCATGACGACCTGCCGTGCTTCGACGACGCAGACATGCGCCGGGGCCGCCCTTCCGTTCACCGCGCGTTCGGGGAGCCGCTGGCGGTGTTGGCGGGGGACGCGCTGATCGTACTGGCGTTTCAGACACTCGCGCGGGGCTCGATGGCAGCACCGGCCCGGCTACCAGCCTTGCTGGGTACGATTGGAATGTCAGTTGGGATCCCATGCGGGATCGTCGCGGGGCAGGCGTGGGAATGCGAGCAGGATGTCGATCTGGCGCAGTATCAGCGCGAGAAGACGGGTGCCCTGTTCGCCGCTGCCACCATGGCTGGCGCAGCTGCGGCAGGCGGTGAGGCGGAATGCTGGCGCGAGGTCGGCATGCGGTTGGGTGAGGCGTTCCAGGTGGCGGACGACATACTGGACGCCACGGGCAAACCGGAACTGCTGGGTAAACCGGCGGGTCAGGATTGCGCTCATGGCCGTCCCAATGCGGTACTGCAATTGGGGCTGGATGGGGCGATTGCCCGGCTAGAGGATCTGTCGGGTGAAGCGGTGGCGGCGGTCCCACCTTGCCCGGGCCGATCGCCGCTCCGCAGCCACATCCGAACGGAGACGATGCGGCTGCTGCCACAGGAATTGGTCCGGCACGCCGCATGATCGCGGCCGTGGCCGATGCAGGTCTCCCATGGCACGAACGGCTGTTCGCATGGCGAGACCGGACTGTCGCGAACCCGCGGTTCCGGCGATGGGCGGCGGTGTTTCCGCTGACACGCCCCATTGCGCGCCGCCGGACGCGGGCATTGTTCGATCTGTGCGCTGGGTTCGTCTATTCGCAAATCTTGCTGGCATGCGTGCAGTTGGAGTTGTTCGACATTCTGGCCGAGCGTCCAGCGAGCATCACATCCCTGGCGGTTCGGCTGGGCTTAAGCGTGCAGGCGGCCGAACGGTTGTTATCTGCGGCTACGGCGTTGCGGCTGACAACCCGGCGCGGCGATCGGTACGCGCTCGGTCCTTTGGGCGCGGCCATGGTCGGAAATGCTGCGATCCGGCAGATGGTGCTGCACCACCCGATGCTCTACGCCGATCTGCAGGACCCCGTGGCGTTGCTGCGGAGCGAAGGCGGAGGCACGGCGCTGGCCAGCTATTGGTCGTATGCCTCCGCAGGGGAGGGACCAGTGGCGTCCTACACGGCTCTGATGGCTGCCTCGCAGCCACTGATATCAGACGAGGTTATTGACGCATACAAGCTCGGGCGGCACCGGCATCTGATGGATGTGGGTGGCGGCGATGGCAGCTTCCTTGTCGCCGTTGCGGGACGTGTCCCTCGTTTGCAGTTGACGCTGTTCGACTTGCCTGCAGTTGCCGAATTGGCCCGCAGCCGATTTGCAGCCGCCGGGCTGCGGAATCGCGCGCGGGCCGTTGGCGGCAGTTTCTTGACGGAGCCGTTGCCCGGCGGCGCAGACGTCATCTCCCTCGTGCGGGTCGTCCATGATCATGACGATCCGGAGGCGCTGCGAATCCTACGCGCCGTGCGGGCGGCGTTACCGCCGGGGGGAGTCGTGCTGTTGGCAGAACCGATGGCAGAAACCCGCGGTGCCGAGCCCGTAGGGCATGCCTATTTTGGCTTCTACCTGCTCGCGATGGGCCAGGGGCGGCCACGGACCGCCTCTGGGCTGATCGCCCTGCTGCAACAGGCAGGCTTTGCAAATGTGAAAATGCTTGCCACGCGAACCCCATTGTTGACGCAAGTAATTTCTGCGACTGTAAATGATGATTGACACGGCAAACCGTAAGCATAACATGACACCAGAAAGCGGGGCGTCATCCGCAGCGTGAGGGAGGGCATAATGGATACACTCGCTGTCGTGCTCACCGCGCCAGAGAATTTGGCGCTGAGCCGGATCGATCTGACCGAACCGACGGATGCCGATATCGTCGTAGATGTGGCGTGGAGCGGGATTAGCACCGGGACCGAGCGGCTGTTATGGACCGGCCGCATGCCGCCGTTTCCAGGCATGGGCTACCCTCTGGTGCCGGGCTACGAGTCGGTTGGACGCGTCTCTGCCGTGGGCTCAGAATCAGGCGGCCATTTGGGTGAGTTGGTTTTCGTTCCGGGGGCGCGGTGTTTCGGGCCGGTGCGTGGCCTGTTCGGCGGGGCGGCCCGTCGGTTGGTTGTGCCGGGCGCCCGGGCAGTTTGCATCAGCGAGACATTGGGTGAGCGTGGCGTGCTGTTGGCGTTGGCTGCCACCGCGCAGCACGCGATCAGCGTCGCAGGTGCGGTCCTGCCCGACTTGATCGTGGGGCATGGCGTGCTGGGACGGGTGCTGGCCCGGCTGACCTTGCTAGCCGGTGGATCGCCGACGGTTTGGGAACGTAATCCTGCGCGCGCCGGAAACGCCGCCGGCTACCGCGTCATCGACCCTGCCGCTGACACGCGTCGCGACTACGCTGCGGTTTACGATGCAAGCGGCGACCCGGCGCTGCTGGATACGCTCATCAGCCACCTCGCACCTGGTGGGGAGGTCGTGTTGGCTGGGTTCTATAGCGAGCCCCTGCAATTCGCGTTCGCTCCCGCCTTCATGCGGGAAGCGCGCATTCGCGTGGCCGCACAATGGCACGAGGCGGACCTCGACTTTGTTACCAAAGCCGCTGGATCGGGCCAGCTCTCGCTCGACGGTCTTATCACGCATCGACGGCTCCCTGACCAGGCGGCCGATGCGTACCGCACCGCATTCGATGATCCCGAATGCCTTAAAATGATACTTGACTGGAGAGCCTGCGCATGAATGCCACTGTGAGCCATCCGGTGCCGTCACCGTCGAATATGACTGACGTTTTGCGCGACGAAGCTGCGATTGAGCCCGATGCAGTGTCCACCGCACCCGTCACCAAGCAAACCCAGGTGATCGCCATCTATGGCAAGGGGGGTATCGGCAAGAGCTTCACCCTGGCCAACCTCAGCTACATGATGGCGCAGCAGGGTAAGCGCGTGCTGTTGATCGGCTGTGACCCAAAGAGCGATACGACCTCTTTGCTGTTCGGCGGCCGGTCCTGCCCAACGATTATCGAGACGTCTTCCAAGAAGAAGGCGGCCGGCGAGAAGGTGAGCATTGGCGATGTCTGCTTCATCCGCGATGGAGTGTTCGCGATGGAGTTAGGGGGACCCGAAGTAGGGCGTGGTTGCGGAGGCCGGGGCATTATTCACGGCTTCGAATTGCTGGAAAAGCTGGGCTTCCACGATTGGGGGTTCGACTACGTGTTGCTGGATTTCCTGGGCGACGTGGTGTGCGGCGGCTTCGGCCTGCCGATCGCGCGGGATATGTGCCAGAAGGTGATCGTCGTCGGGTCCAACGATCTGCAATCGCTGTATGTCGCCAACAACGTCTGCTCAGCGGTGGACTATTTTCGCAAGATGGGGGGCAATGTCGGCGTAGCGGGCATGGTCATTAACAAGGATGATGGCACGGGCGAGGCGCAGGCCTTTGCCGACGCCGTGGGCATCCCCGTGCTGTCGGCCATTCCCGCCAACGAGGATATCCGCCGCAAGAGTGCTAATTATGAGATCGTTGGAGTGCCCGGCGGCCAGTGGGCCTCGATGTTCGAGAAGTTGGCGCAGCAAGTGGCGGATGCCCCGCCCGTGCGGCCGACACCGCTGACCCATGACGCGCTGCTGAACCTGTTCAAGGGCGATGCGGTGGGCCGGGGCGTCGTGCTGCAGCCGGCGACGATGGAGGATATGTGCGCGTCTACCGGGGTAGCACCGCGCAAATCACTCGAAGTGATTTACGAGGGCGCGTGACGGTGGACGGCTCCATACTCCCCACCGATGGCGGCTGCCATGGCGGACGCGAAACGCTGATGGAGGCGGCGCGCGCGGCGGGCAAGAGCGAGTCGATGGACCGCCTGATGACGGACTATCCGCGCGGCCCGCATGACCAACCGCAATCCATGTGCCCGGCCTTCGGCGCATTACGGGTCGGGCTGCGGATGCGGCGGACGGCCACCATCCTCTCGGGGTCGGCTTGTTGCGTGTATGGGCTGACTTTCACCTCGCACTTCTATGGGGCCCGCAGAACTGTCGGTTATGTGCCGTTCAACTCGGAGACCTTGGTGAAGGGCCAGTTGTTCGAAGACATCCGCGAAGCGGTGTACCAGACGGCCAAGCCCGCCGACTACGATACCGTGGTGGTGATCAATCTCTGCGTGCCGACTGCGTCCGGCGTGCCGCTGGACCGGCTGCCCAAGCAGATCGAGGGCGTGCGGGTGATCGGGATCGACGTGCCGGGGTTCGGTGTGCCGACCCATGCCGAAGCGAAGGATGTTTTGGCTGGTGCGATGCTGCGCTATGCCCGGACTGAGGCGGAGCGGGGCCCGGTGGCGCGGCCCAGCAAGATGCAGAGCATGCCGACCGTTAGCCTCATCGGCGAGTTGTTTCCCGCCGATCCACCTGGCATCGGCGCCCTGCTGGCACCGATGGGTTTGGCCGTGGCGCCGCAAACGCCCTGCCGCGAATGGCGTGACCTGTATGCCGCGCTGGACTGCCAGGTGGCGGCGGCGGTGCATCCGTTCTACACCGCCTCGATCCGTGAATTTCGCGCGGCGGGGCGCCCGGTCGTCGGCTCCGGCCCGGTGGGCGTGGAGGGGACGGCCGCCTGGCTCGACTCGGTGGGCGAGGCGGCGAATGTGCCGCGCGCGGACATCGATGCGGCCAAGGCGCGTGCCCTCCCGGCCATCAAGGCGGCGCTGGCTGCAAACCCGATCCATGCCCGCATCACAGTGTCCGGCTACGAAGGGTCGGAATTGTTGGTGGCGCGGCTGCTGATCGAGGCCGGGGCGGAGGTGCCGTATGTCGGCACCGCATGCCCGCGGACGGAATGGGCTGAGGTGGACCGCGCATGGTTGGCCGCGCGTGGAACGCACGTGCAGTTCCGCGCCAGCCTGGAGCAGGACATGGCGGCGATGATGGATGTGCGCCCAGACTTGGCCGCGGGTACCACGCCGCTGGTGCAGAAGGCGAAGGAGCTCGGCATCCCGGCGCTGTATTTCACCAACATGGTCTCCGCCCGGCCGTTATTCGGGGCGGCAGGGGCTGCCTCACTCGCCGCGATCGTCGCGGCACAGACGCGGAGCGCGCCGCGCTTTGCCAGGATGGTAGAGTTTTTCGACGGGGTCGGCGCCAAGGACACCGCCGGCTATGGCTGGACCGAGAAGCCGCAAGAGCCGAAGGGCGCGCGCGAGCGCTACAAGCGGCAACGCGAGGCCAAGGCCCGGGCGGCCGAAGCGGTGGGAAGCTAAGCCATGCTGGTCTTGGACCATGATCGCGCCGGCGGGTATTGGGGCGCCGTATACGCGTTCACCGCCATCAGGGGCCTCCGCGTCGTCATCGATGGGCCGGTGGGATGCGAGAACCTTCCGGTCACCGCGGTGCTCCATTACACCGATGGCTTGCCACCGCACGAACTCCCGATCGTGGTGACGGGGCTGAACGAAGACTCGCTGTCGATGCATGGCACGGAGGGTGCGCTACGCCGGGCCGCGGCGATGCAGGATCCGGATATGCCGGCGGTGGTGGTGACGGGTAGCATCGCGGAGATGATCGGCGGCGGCGTGACGCCGGAAGGCAGCAATCTGCTGCGCTTCGTTCCCCGCACCATCGACGAGGATCAGTGGCAGGCTGCGGATCGTGCGATCTTCTGGTTGTGGAGCGAATTCGGCGCGAAGAAGCTGAAACCCGGGGCACGGGTTCGCAAGGAGGGTGAGAAGCCCCGCGTCAACATTATCGGCCCGATCTATGGCACGTTCAACATGCCTTCGGACCTTGCCGAAATCCGCCGGATTGTCGAAGGCATCGGTTGCGAGATCAACCTGGTCTTCCCGCTCGGCTCGCACATCGAAGACGTGACGAAGCTGCCGAGTGCCGATGTGAACATCTGCATGTACCGCGAGTTTGGGCGAGGCCTGTGCGAGGAGCTGGACCGGCCGTATTTGCAGGCACCCATCGGGCTGTTCGCGACGACGAGCTTCCTGCGCAAGCTGGGCGAGCTGACCGGCTTGGACCCCGAGCCGTTCATCGAGCGGGAGAAGCACACAACGATCAAGCCGATCTGGGATTTGTGGCGTAGCGTCACGCAGGATTTCTTCGCGACGGCGTCATTCGCCGTCGTGGCAACGGAGACCTATACGCGGGGCCTGGTGAATTTCTTCCAGGATGAACTCGGGTTGCCCTGTATGTTCCAGTTCCACCGGACTGCGGGGACAAAGCCAGACAACGCGGCAGTGCGGGCGGCGCTGCGAGCCACACCGCCGCTGGTTCTGTATGGTTCTTATAATGAACGGCTGTATGCGGCGGAGTTGGGAAGCCGTTGCATGTATATCCCGGCGTCGTTCCCTGGGGCCATCATCCGGCGGAGCACCGGCACGCCGTTCATGGGATATGCTGGGGCAACGTATCTGGTGCAGGAATACTGCAATGCCCTGTTCGACGCGCTCTTCCACATTCTGCCCCTTGCCACGGACATGGACCGCGCCGAGGCGACACCAGCCAAGGCCGAGAGTTGGAATGTCGATCCGTGGGATCCCGAGGCTGTCCAGGCCCTGGATGATTATGTTGAATCCGAGCCGTTCCTGGTCCGCATCTCCGCTGCGAAGCGGTTGCGCGACCAGGTCGAGCGGGATGCGAGGCTTGCACGCGAGGGGCGGGTAACCGCGGACCGCGTTGCTCGCTCGCTTGCCGCCCTGACGGCGGGACGCGCGGCGTGAGCCGTGTAAAGGCAATGCCCGTTCGGCGTGACCGGCCGTGGTGTTTCCCTGCCGCGCGGGATGTGCGCGGCTTTTGCTGCTATCAGGAGTGACCTGTTAATGTCCGACTATCCCGCTCGAACTGCATCCACGTCGGGACTGACCGACGCGGAGGCCCGTGAATTCCACGGTATCTTCGTCACAAGCTTCATCGTGTTCACCGTGGTGGCCATCGTGGCGCACATATTGGTGTGGCAGTGGCGTCCGTGGCTGCCCGGGCCAAACGGCTACACCACCGGCATGCTTGACGGCGTGACGTATCTGAAAACCCTTCTGGCATAAGGAGCGCAGCCATGTGGCGTATATGGATGCTGTTCGACCCGCGCCGGGTGCTTGTTGCACTCTCCGTGTTCTTGTTCGTGCTGGCGCTGTTGATCCACTTCATTCTGCTCAGCACCAGCCGGTTCAACTGGCTGGATGGGGCACCACGCGGTGGGTCTGCCCAGATGGCTCCGCTACCGCAGTCGGCGCCAAAGTAGTTTGTCTCTCCCTGGCAGCGGGGAAGGCTGGGCGTCATGCCCGGTCTTGTCCGCTGCCGCAACACTCGACCGGAGGGCTGAGCGATGTCGATGCTGAGCTTTGAAGCAAAATACCGTGTCCGCGGCGGTACATTGGTCGGCGGCGACTTGTTCGATTTCTGGGTGGGTCCGTTCTTCGTCGGCTTCTTCGGTGTCACGACGATATTCTTCGCGACGCTCGGAACGCTGATGATCATCTACGGTGCGGCGATCGGGCCGACCTGGAATCTCTGGCAGATCAGTATCGCGCCGCCAGACCTTAAATACGGCTTAGGCTTCGCCCCCCTCAAAGAGGGCGGGCTTTGGCAAGTGATAACGATCTGTGCCATCGGCTCCTTCCTGTCGTGGTTGCTTCGCCAGGTGGAAATCGCGCGGAAGCTCGGCATGGGCTACCATGTTCCGTTCGCTTACGGCGTGGCAGTATTTGCCTATATCACCTTGGTGGTAATCCGCCCCCTGCTGATGGGGGCGTGGGGCTTCGGTTTTCCCTATGGGATTATCAGCCACCTAGATTGGGTATCCAACACTGGCTATCAGTATCTCCATTTCCACTATAACCCGGCGCATATGCTGGCCGTATCGTTCTTCTTCACGACGGTGCTGGCGTTGTCGATGCATGGCGGCTTGGTTCTGTCAGCTGCGAATCCGCCAAAAGGGACTCTCGTCAAGACGGCCGAACACGAGAACACGTTTTTCCGTGACACGATTGGCTGGTCCATCGGCACGCTCGGCGTTCATCGTTTGGGATTGTTTCTGGCTTTGTCCGCCGGGTTCTGGAGTGCGATTTGCATCGTCATCAGCGGCCCATTCTGGACACGTGGCTGGCCCGAGTGGTGGGGATGGTGGCTGAACCTACCGATCTGGAAATAACGCGACTACGCGAGGAGGGGGAGTAAGCGCCATGGCTGAATATCAAAATCTTTTCACCCGGGTGCAGGTGCGTGGCCCTGCATATGCCGGCGTGCCGCTGACAGCTAGCAATTGGACGAGATCGGGCGTGCCCTTCTTCATCCACACCTTCGGCCGTTTCGGTGATGCGCAGGTGGGGCCAATCTACTTGGGCACACTCGGCGTGGCGTCGCTGATCTGCGGGTTCATCGCGTTCGAAATCATCGGCCTGAACATGTGGGCCTCCGTCAACTGGGATCCGGTCCAGTTCGTCCGGCAATTGCCATGGCTCGCGCTGGAGCCGCCGGCGCCGGGTTACGGCTTGCACTTCCCGCCGCTGGCCTATGGCGGGTGGTGGCTGATGGCCGGGTTCTTCCTGACCACATCGATTTTGCTTTGGTGGCTGCGCATCTATCGCCGTGCGCGTTCGCTTGGCATGGGCACGCACGTGGCCTGGGCCTTCGCTGCTGCGATTTGGCTATACCTCGTGCTCGGCTTCATTCGGCCGATCTTGATGGGGAGCTGGGCCGAGGCAGTCCCGTTTGGCATCTTTCCGCACTTGGATTGGACGGCTGCGTTTTCGATCCGCTACGGTAATTTATTCTATAACCCGTTCCATATGCTTTCGATCGTCTTCCTGTATGGCGCGACGCTGCTGTTCGCCATGCACGCCGCCACAGTGCTGGCGATCAGCCGGTTTGGCGGTGAGCGTGAATTAGAGCAGATCGTGGATCGTGGCACTGCGTTCGAGCGGGGTGCGTTGTTCTGGCGCTGGACCATGGGGTTCTGCGCCACGGCGGAGAGCATCCATCGCTGGGCATGGTGGTTTGCGGTGCTTTGCCCGCTGACCGGCGGGATAGGCATCCTGTTGACCGGTACCGTGGTGGATAACTGGTATCTGTGGGGGGTGAAGCACGGGATTGCACCGCCATACCCGCCGATGTGGGGCACGGTTGTGGATCCCGCCCTGGGACTGGGAGCGGTGAAATGAACATGGGCTTTCGGTACGGCTTTGCTCTGGTGGGCATCCCGGCTGCGGTCTTGCTGGCCATCGTCATCCTGGTCCGCTTCCAGTTACCCCCGGTTGATACGGTGCAGCGGGGCTACCGAGGTGTCGCAATGGTCGAGAACTATCACCCAGCCGATGTCGCGGCATTCCTGGCGGCCAACAAGGTGCCGGTGTCGTTGCCACAACTGCCATCGGCGGGGCCAAAGGCGGGTGCGACCTATAAGAACGTGCAGGTTTTGGGGAACCTCAGCGTTGGTCAATTCACCCGTTTGATGGTTTCCATCACCAACTGGGTGGCACCCCAGCAGGGCTGTGCGTATTGCCACAACACGGCAAACATGGCGGATGACGGGTTGTATACGAAAGTCGTCGCTCGCCGCATGATCCAGATGGTCCAACACATCAATGCGGACTATAAAACCCACGTCGCGGAGACTGGGGTTACTTGCTACACCTGCCATCGCGGTAACCCGGTTCCGTCGCAAATCTGGTTCAACGACCCAGGCCCGCCGCACGCCGGCGGACTCGCATCAGCGAATACCGGCAAGAACCATCCTGCCGGGTCGGTGAACGATTCCTCGCTGCCGTTTGATCCGTTTACGCCTTTCCTGGACAAGGATACGGAAATCCGGGTGCAGTCGGTCATGGCGCTGCCAGGGTCTGACCGTCAGTCGATCAAGCAGACGGAGTGGACCTATGCGTTGATGATCCACTTCTCGCAAGCATTGGGTGTGAACTGCACCTACTGCCACAACAGCCGATCGTTCGGTGATTGGTCGCAGAGTACGCCTCAGCGGGTCGTGGCCTGGCATGGCATCCGCATGGTGCGGGACTTGAACGGCGAATACTTGGACAAGCTGCATGATGTATTCCCCGCGGCAAGGTTGGGGCCAATGGGCGACAACGCGAAGATCAGTTGCGCCACCTGCCACCAGGGCGTGTTCAAGCCGCTACTGGGTGTCAGTATGGTGACGACCTTCCCGGAGCTGCAGGGGCCGACTCCCCCCTACGTCGCCCCGGTTCGGGTAGCACCGCCGCCGCCAGCGGCCCCGGCAGCGCCAAGTGCGCCACCGGCCTCCGCTGCGCCTGCCCCAGCTGCGCCTGCCCCAGCTGCGCCTGCACCAGCGGCGGAGCCTGCCCATTCGCTCTGACGGGGTGCCAGCAACGGGCTGAAAAGAGGGCGCAACCGCACTGGTTGCGCCCTTCGCGTTTCGCATAGGCGGATTGGCGGCCGGAAAGTGCAGCGGCTGACGGCTCTAAGACCATTGCAATTTGGGGGTCCCGGCAAACTTCTATAAATAGATGCCGGCCTAGTTATAACCTCGACGGGAGCCTCGTTCGTATGAATAGCATGGAGATCAACAAGGCCGCGGCCGCCGTGTTGACGGCCGGTATCGCGTTTATGGTAGCCGGCGTGATCGGGGACAGGCTGGTTCACCCGAAACGGCTCGAGACCCCGGCGATTAAGATCGACATCCCGGAGGCCACCGGCGCGGCGCCAGTTGCGGCAGCAGATCCTCCCGTGGCGCTGGAACTGGCCTCCGCCGACCCGGCGCAAGGCGACGCGCTGACGAAGCAGCAGGGCTGCGTGGCATGCCACACGTTCAACGAGGGCGGCAAAGCTGGGATCGGCCCCAACCTCTACGGCATCGTGGGTGCGGCTCACGGCCATATGGCTGGGTTCGAATACTCCGCCGGGTTGAAAGCCAAGGAAGGCCCTTGGACCTATGACGAGCTGTACGAATGGCTGAAAAAGCCGGCTGCTTACGTGCCGGGGACGAAAATGAGCTATGCCGGCCTGGCAGACCCCAAGAAGCGTGCCGATGTCATTGATTACCTGCACACCCTCTCGCACAGCCCGGAGCCTTTGCCACCGCCGCCGCCTCCAGAGGCAACACCGGCCTCGGCCGCCCCTGGCCCCGCGCCCGCGGGATTGGAGCCGATCGCCGACCGGCTCGCAACAGCGGATGCGAAGGCAGGCCAGGGGGACACAATGAAGTTGGGTTGCATCGCCTGTCACACGTTCAACGAGGGCGGCAAAGCCGGGTTAGGGCCGAACCTCTATGGGGTCGTTGGCGGGCCGCACGCGCATATGCCGGGGTTCGAGTACTCCGCGGGACTTAAAGCCCACCAGGGACCATGGAGCTTCGAGGAGCTGGACAAGTGGCTGACCAAACCGGCGGCCTATTCACCAGGGACCAAGATGTCGTTCGCTGGTATTCCGGACCCTAAGGAGCGGGCCGACGTGATCGACTACCTAAGGTCGTTGTCGGCAAATCCTTTGCCACTTCCACCAGCGGCACCCGCAGCGACAAAGTAGCGAGCGCGAAAAGGCGCCGGTATGAGCCGGCGCCTGGTATCGTGTCCGTTCTGCGGCGGTCTCTAGGAGTCCTTCGGCGCGAAGGCCACGCACCAGCCATCCGGGTTGATCGTACCGGCGACGATCTTACAGGAATTGGGTGCAACCCAGTTGACGCAGAGGCTGCATTTGGCACCGTCCTTCGGCATCATTTGATACATGACCTGCGTCTGGGCAATCTTCTCTTGCGCGCGTGCCGCGGCCGCCGCCACGAAACTCACGACCGCACCAGTGACCAGCGTAAGCCCGGTTTTGATCGCTATGCGGCGCGACGGCTGACTCGTTATGCTCTTCATCTCTGTTCCCCCTGATGTGAACGATCGCAACGCCTCACATGTCCCCGACTGATCATTACGCGAGTAACAAACACGTTATCGGCTCGCGAGCTCCTTACGCTGCCCTTTGCAAGCTGAGTTCTGACCAGATGATCGACAGTGCCGTAACGAGATGGGCGATGTCGGCGTCGCTGTGGAAGGGCGAGGGCGTGATGCGCAGCCGCTCAGTACCACGCGGAACCGTCGGGTAGTTGATGGGCTGAACGTACACGCCAAACTGGTCGAGCAACCGGTCCGTCACCTGCTTGCACAGCTTGGCATTGCCGACCATGACGGGGACGATGTGGCTGTCGTTGTGATAGTGCGGCACCCCGGCCTTGTCCAACGCGGCACGTAATTGGGCAACGCGGTCCTGCTGAGCCAACCGTTCGTTGCGGCTGGTCTTGAGGTGCCGGATGCTGGCCAGCGCCCCGGCGGCGATGGCGGGCGGCAGCGCGGTGGTGAAGATGAAGCCAGAGGCGAAGCTGCGAACGAAATCGCACAATGCAGCGGAGGCCGCGATATAGCCGCCGACAACGCCAAAGCCCTTGGCAAGCGTGCCCTCCATGACCGTCAGGCGGTGCGTTAGGCCTTCTTGTTCGGCGATTCCACCGCCGCGTGGACCATATAGGCCAACCGCATGGACCTCGTCCAAATAGGTCATGGCACCATGCCGTTCCGCGACGTCGCAGATTTCGCCGATGGGTGCAATGTCGCCATCCATCGAGTAGACGGATTCGAATGCCACGAGTTTGGGCGCGTCGGCTGGTAAACGGGCCAGTTTGCGGTCGAGATCAGCGGGGTCGTTATGGGCGAAGACGATCTTCTCAGCCCGGCTGTGCCGGATCCCCTCTATCATGGAGGCGTGGTTGCTTGCATCCGAGAGAACGAAGCAGCCCGGCAGCCGGCCGGCCAGCGTGCTGAGCGCGGCCCAGTTCGACATGTAGCCGGAATTGAACAGCAAGGCAGCTTCGGTGTGGTGCAGGTCGGCAAGTTCTTCTTCCAACAACACATGGTAGTGGTTGGTGCCAGAGATGTTGCGGGTACCGCCTGCACCGGCACCGCAGCTGTCCAATGCCTCATGCATCGCAGCCAACACGGTGGGGTGCTGACCCATGCCGAGATAGTCGTTGGAGCACCAAACCGTCACCTCGGCCCGCCCGCGCTCGCGCACATGGGTGGCATGGGGAAAGTTGCCGGCTCGTCGCTGCAGATCGGCGAAGACCCGGTAATTGCCCTCGCGCCGAAGGCCGTCGAGCTGTTTCCGGAAGAAAAAATCGTAGTCCATGGCTGCTTCTCCCCCTTTATAGGCCGCAATGTCGCCGCCGCGGCCGGCGTTGGTTCGACCCGTCACGGCGTGGCCGCCCGGGTCTGCACGCGGAAGCCGGCGGGAAATTCCGCCGGCGCCCTCCCGACAGGCAGTCGTCCCGTGGTCTGCCTTGCCTCTGGCAATTCAGTGTCGTCTACGCTGGCTCGGTGCGTATCCGCGGGGAGGCCAGCCCGCGTCGTCGTACCGCGCAGCCGAACGGCCCAATTCCAAAGCCGTGCGAATGGCAGCGGTAAAACCAGGAACCAGTGCTCAACCACGGCCAGCCCCAGCATCACGGCGACGAAGGTCAAACCGGCCTTGTTGGGCGCGGAAATGCCGGGTGCGGCGGCCCGTTGCGCGAGCCAGGCCACTAATACCGTCCCGGCGGTGACGCTGATCGGGAACAGCAGGTTCATCGGGCGGCATTTCATGTAGCTTGCCAAGAAGGCGAGATGCGTTGGAACGAATTGTTCGTTCAGGTTCAGCACACCCAGGAACACATTCAGCTTGGCGCTTTGCCGGGCGCCCCAAAGGGCCACAAAGGTCCATAGCCCGACCTGGTTCGCCGCGTTCCAAGTTGCGAGAACCACCAACGCTGCGGTTATGAGGATGGCCAATTCATGATATAGGCACGCAGCCACACCGAAGCCGAAGCGCCGCCAACCTACCGCCTCGGGCGGGCAAGGGATGCGCCGCGGCCCAGTGATATAGCCCATGAAGAAGCTCATCTCGTGCCATCCCCAGACGAGAAGGCCGTAGGTAAAAGCAGCGTACACTCCGGTGATCGACGTATCGCTGCCGCCTGTCCAAAGGCGATAGAGCGAAGTCGCGCCCACCGCCGTGCCGCCGATCATACTCCAGCGGAAGGTATGGCGCGGCAGGTTGTCCAGCAGGATGATCAGCCCAGTGCTGAACCACCAGATAAACAGCGCGTAACCGGCTGCAGCGAGGAACGGCGACATGCCTGTTACCAGACCGGGCTCAAACGCACGGTTTGCGGAATTGTGTTGTTCTCCACCGGCAGCAAGAATAGGCGTAGGAAGGCGAAAGCCGCGGCGCCCGTCAGTGCTACGCCTTTTATCCGCCCGATGAGGCCGCCCTGTCTGCGCGCGGCCCCCTTTGCTACAGTGATACGCCGCAAACGCTCCAGCCCAGCAGCGAAGGCCGGATTGTCGAGGTCCAGTGAGATGGGAAAAACCTGCCGGGCAATCTCGGAGGTAATCCGATAAACGGTGAAGTCGTACTCAGTGGGGTCTATTCCCAGTGCAGCATGAAACACCGGACGCGCATGGTCGCGAACATACATGGTGGCAAAGACGGCCAACAAGAAAAACCGGATCCACAGACGATTGATGCCGCTCAGTATCTTCGGGTCGGAACGCATCAGCAGTGCGAAAGCCTCGCCGTGGCGGAACTCGTCGGCGCACCAATTCTCAAACCAGCGGAAGATGGGGTGGAATTGGTTTTCCGGATGGCGCTCCAGATGGCGAAAGATGGTGATGTAGCGGGCATAGCCGATCTTCTCGCTGAGATAGGTTGCATAGAAGACGAATTTTGGGCGGAAGTAAGTGTATTTCTTCGCTTTGGTCAGGAAGCTGAGGTCTACGCCGACCCCGAAATCCTTCAGCGTGTCGTTGATGAAACCAGCATGGCGTGCCTCGTCGCGAGTCATGAAGTTGAACAGGTCGTGGATGTCGCCCGCCTTGATCCGTTTCTTGATTTCCGCGTAAAGCACGCAACCTGAGAACTCCGCCGTCACCGAGGACACCAGAAACTCCAGGAACTCCGCACGAAGAGCCGGCGGCAGGGTCGACAGATCCAGGTCGAATTCTGCGTTCCGGACGAAATGGTTGCGGTTGGTATCCGCACGCAGTTCGGCGATCAGTCCGTCCCATTCAGCGCGGACCCGGCTGACGTCGATCTGTTCCATGGCGGCGAAATCGGTGGTGTAGAAGCGCGGGCTGAGGACCGTGTCCTCCTGGGCCTGGCGCGTTGTCTCGTTAGGGCTCTTGGCCCGCATGGTTGCGCTCACAATGTCTCCTTCGGCATGAAGCCGACTTCGTAGAGTTCCGTTAGTTCAAACATTGCGGTGAGTTCCGTCCACCACCGAGCAATGGGGCCGGCGCGGGTGACGGTGGCCGGGCATTGACACAGGAGACGCTCACCAAACGCTATGTTGGCGGGGGCGCCATGCACGACCACCACGTCGCCGGGCCGGATGTCGATCCCGTCCGGCACGGCATGGGCGTGCAGGCTGTCGGGTGTTTTTTCGATGTCGACGTCGCAGTGGATAGCAATGGTTTCGGTCATGAATGGCCACATTACACACCGCCCATGCCAGGCAGCAGCCTGGCGAAGACCACTTCGTTACTCGGCCCAAACGCCTCCAGCTCGACATGGCGGCCGGTGGCAGGGTCATCCAGGGTCAGCCGGTTGTCGTTCCACGCTGAGAGGCGGAAAGGCGTGCTCGAGTCGATGCCCTCGCTTTTGCGGGTGCGGGCCAGGCCGCGCAAAGTGCCACGCAGAAAGCCGCTCTGGCCGGTGACCACGTCAAACGGTGTTTTGCTCTGGCCATCGAAGACCAGCACCGCACCGTCCGCCCGGTCCTCGAACCGCACGTCCCGTTCTCCAACGACTTTCGCAGTTGAAGGGGGCATTGCCGCGTTTGTAATGCGGCCGGCAATCGCAGCCACCAATGCGAGCACGATCACGCTAGAGACGGCTATCGCTGGGAGGCGCTGAAGGACCGATTGGCGATCAATCATCAAATTCATGTCTCTGTAACCCCTCCGTTATCCGGTCCCGTCAGGCTGAGGCAGCAGCGTGCGGGTGGTTGTTGACAAGTTTGGCCGAGTGCTGCTGATCCCGCAATTCCGGAATTGCCGTCACTGGCACGCAAGCCGATATCGCTAGCGCGCGCGCCAGCAGTTGCGCCACGCCCTGGACCCGGGGAAGCGCACGCAGCATAGGCTGTGCCTTTGCCATGTGCCAGGGACGCGCGTGCGGCCACAGTACGAACCACGCAAGCTTGCTACCAGGTGCCAGTTCCAGCGCGATGTTTCCGGTGCCGTCGGCTGCCACATGGAGGGATGCGTTGTCGATGCGGTTGAACGGCAGGTTGATCGTCATCGGCAAGGCGAGCCCCAGCCGGATCACGACACGGCGATCCGTGATCGTGTAGGTGGTCGCGCGGCTGATCGCCCAGGCATACACGACGATCAACGATAACGGCACCAATGCCAGCCCCAGGAAGCGAGACGTGGCAACTGCCGTCTCTAGCGGCGGCGTTCCCGCCCGCAGCGAGGAGACGACATACCACGCCAGTAACAGGGCGAAGTAGGTCGCCCAACCGCGGAGATGGAAGGCGCGGGTGGCAAGGGCCCGCCAATCCGGGGCGCCCTGCCACAGCAGGCGTTCGCCCTGAGGCAGATTTTCCGGCAGGCCGGCCGGCGGGCGGCTCATAGCAGTGGCTCCATACGGCGGGGCCGGGCATAGAGCGTGCCGCCACCATAATAGCCGACGATCTTCTCCTCCTCAAGGAAGGTGATGGTGTCCGACGACTTCAGCGGCGGGACGTCGGCGAAATGCGCCGCTAGGATGGAGTTCACGACGATGCGGCGTTGCCGGGCCTTAATTTGCACGAAGTTCATCGGCACCAGCACACGTTCTGCAGCCTTGGGTGCCAATAACGCGACCTCCAGATAGCGGATTACAACCTCGGAGCGGTCGATCCAGGCATCCGACACCGTGCCCGCTTGCACTCCGTCATCACCGAACACGGCCATTCCGATGACGTTGGGGTCCTCCCAGGCGAGGAAGAACTCCGGGACGGAACGAAGCGGCACGATCTTCGGCAGGTTGTCGTCGAAGGTGTAGTCCGGGATGTCAGCCCGGCGCTGGGCGTAGGATCCCGGTCCCATCGCGGCAAGCATCGGATCGCCGGTCGGGTCCAAGGGCGCGCCTAACCATTTTCCCGCGGGGCGCGCGTTCAGGACATCAGGTGCTTCCGGCCGCGGGGCATAAATGGGGCCATGTTGCGTGAGGAAGGTCTTCGGTGTTGGGACGCCCGGGAATCCCTGGACCGTGATGGAGCGGGAGCGGTCGGACACGAGCGGGTAGCCCTCCCGCTTATCCTCACGCCGCAAATAGAAGATCAGGCCGGCAAAGCCGAGCCAGAAGACGTACAACGCCAGTTGCGCGACGTCGATATAACCGGTGATGGCTCCTGTCTGCATCGGGGGACCTCAGCTGTTCAACGGGAAATAGGGTGCAATGTGGGAATGGCGAGTCTGCCCGGCCGGCCGGGCCAGCGGGCCGATCGCGATCAGCGTGGCAAACAGCAACGCTATCTCGATCGCGTAGACGGTGACGTAGCCGGTCGCGGGTCCCACCAGCGTTGGGCCCAGCGTCCCACCCTCTGCCAGGGCGGACACGCCATCGCGGATGAGCCCGCCAAGTGCCACGGCGGTGCCGGCCGCGGAGGCTTGTACCGCACCCCAGATGCCCAGCGTCAGCCCGACCTGGCCGGGCTGGGCCATTGCCATCGCTGCCGTCAGGGTGCAGTGCGCGAACAGGCCAGCGCCGAGCCCAATCAGCGTTACTCCCATTGCAAACAGCGTGGCACTTTGGAGTGGGGCAGCGAAAACCACGAAACTGAAGGCGGCCAAGCCGACCATGGTGCCCCCGCCTGCAAGGCGATATGGATCGGACCCGCGACCCAACAGCCACGCGGCCGTGGCGAACCCAGTCAGCCCGCCCAACGCCAGCAGCGCCGTCATCGCGGTGGTGGCGCCGACAGGCAGCCCCAGAACGCGCCCGCCATACGGCTCCAGCAGAATATCTTGCATGGAGAAGGCGACTGTGCCGACCCCCAGTGCCACCAGCCGGCGCCTGGCGCGGGCGCCCCGGTTGAAGTCGCGCCATGTCTCGGCGAAGCTTGGCGCCGCGCGGTCCGGCCGCGTGCGGCTGGGGTCACGCGCTTCCTGCTTCCAGAGGGCGATGCCATTCAGGGCCATGGTCGCAACGGCGGAGCCTTGGACGACCTGGATCAGCCGTAGCTCCGAGAAATGCGCGAGCAGGGCGCCGAAGAGCAGGGCGCTGGTGATCATGCCCAGCAGCAGCATCATGCACAGCAGGGCCACGACCTTCGGGTGGGTTTCCGGCGGTGACAGATCGGTCGCCAAGGCCAGGCCGACGGTTTGGGTCGTGTGAAGCCCAGCTCCAACAAGGAGGAATGCCAACCCGGCCGCGGCCTGGCCAATGATGAGGGGACCGTTGCTGTCACCCGACAGGACGATCAGGGCAAACGGCATGATGGCCAAGCCGCCAAATTGGATCAGCGTGCCCATCCAAAGGTAAGGCACGCGCCGCCAGCCCAGCACGGAACGATGCGTGTCCGACTTGAATCCGACGACGGCCCGGAAGGGAGCGAAGACCAATGGGAGGGAAATCATTACCGCGACAAGCCAGGCAGGCACGCCCAATTCCACGATCATCACCCGGTTGAGCGTGCCGATCATCAACACGACCGCCATACCGACGGATACTTGGAACAAGGACAGGCGCAGCAACCGGCGGATCGGCATCGCGTCCGACGTGACATCGGCGAACGGTAGAAAGGCGGGGCCGATCTTGCCCCAATTGCGCGCCAGGCGGTGGTTCAGACGCGCGACCGCGCCGCTCATGACCGCACCGTGGCGAAGGTCATTTCCTGGGCGCACGAGATGTAGAAGCCGCTGGTGATGCGCTGGGTGCGGCCAGGTTGCCAGCCCTGCATCCCAGGATCCGCAGCAAGCAGGCGCCGGATCGTGGCGTCCGTTACCGGCTCGATCGCGGGGGCGCGGTTGCCGCGCGGAAACAGGCGGCCGGCATTGTGCATGGCCCAAAGCATCGGGGTGCGGGGCGCGAAGGTGAACAGCACGGACCGCGTGCTGCGCGCTGCCAGTCCGGCGACCACGCGCGCCATATCCGGGGCGGCGTAGTGGATCAAGGAGTCCATGCCCACGACATGGTCGAACTGGCCCAGCGCCGGGTCCAGCATGTCGCCGACCCGGAACTCGACCCGCAAATCCTGCGGCAGACGCTGCCGCGCCAGCCCCACGAGCGTGGCCGAAAGGTCGATGGCGACCACCTCGGCGCCTCGCCGAGCCGCCTCCATGGCCAGAGCCCCGGTGCCGCACCCGGCATCCAGGATACGGCGGCCCGTGAGGTCCTGCGGCAGCCAACCGAGCAAGGTCGCACGCATCCGGTCCCGCCCGGCGCGCACGGTAGCGCGGATGCTACCGACCGGTGCGTCGGTGGTCAGCCGTGCCCAGGCCGCAACGGCCGTCCGGTCGAAATAGGTCTCCAACTGGCCGCGGCGGGCAAGATAGGTGGAGGTGGCCATTAGTCATACCCCAACAGGTCGAAGATATCCCGGTCGCGCATCGGCTGCCCGGTCAACGGCTCGGTCCCAGCCCAGAGCGAGGCGGCGAGGCGGAGGTATTCGAGCTTGACCGCTTCCAGCTCCGGCGAGGATTCCATCTCGAACAAGGTGGATTTCTTCAGGCGGGAGCGGCGGATCACGTCCAGGTCGGGGAAATGCGCCAGGGTGCTGAGCCCGGTGGCGTTGTTGTAGCGGTCTACCTGGTCGGTCGCCGCGCTGCGGTTGGCGATGACGCCACCCAGGCGGACGTTGTAGTTCTTCGCCTTCGCCTGAATGGCGGCGACGATGCGGTTCATGGCAAAGATGCTGTCGAAGTCGTTCGCTGTCACGATCAGTGCCCGGTCGGCATGTTGCAGCGGGGCTGCGAAGCCGCCGCATACCACGTCGCCCAGCACGTCGAAGATCACCACGTCGGTTTCTTCCAGGAGGTGATGCTCTTTCAGCAGCTTCACCGTCTGGCCCACCACGTAGCCGCCGCAACCTGTGCCAGCGGGCGGTCCGCCTGCCTCCACGCACATCACGCCATTATAGCCCTGGTAGACGAAATCCTCGACCCGCAGCTCCTCCGAATGGAAATTCACCGTCTCCAGCACGTCGATCACGGTTGGGAGCAATTGCTTGGTGAGGGTGAAGGTGGAGTCGTGCTTTGGGTCGCAGCCAATCTGCAGCACCCGCTTGCCGAGCTTGCTGAAGGCAACCGAGAGGTTGGAGGAGGTCGTGCTCTTGCCGATGCCCCCCTTGCCATACACGGCGAAGACTTTGGCGGTGCCGATTTTCAGCGCCGGGTCCAATTGGACTTGGACGCTGCCCTCGCCGTCGCCGCGAACGGTGCGCCGGATTGGGTACGGGAGGGTTCCTGTTGTCATGCGGCAATCTCCACTTGGATGCCTTCGAGCCGGTCTTCGAGGTCCTCGCCCGCACGCCGGAGTGCGTCGAGCGTTGCGGAGTCCGGGCTCCAGTAATTGCGATCGGTCGCCTCGATCAGGCGGTTGACGATTTTGGACGAGGCTTTGGGGTTCAGCGCGGCCAGACGGTCGCGCATCGCCGGGTCCAGGACATAGGTTTCGGCCAGTTGCTGGTAGATCCAGGGCGCGACTTCCCCTGTTGTCGCCGACCACCCGAGGGTGTTGGTGACATGCGCATCGATCTCGCGCACGCCCTCATACCCATGCTTCAGCAGGGCTTCATACCATTTCGGGTTCAGCGCCCGGGTGCGGGTTTCCAGCGAAACCTGTTCGGACAGGGTGCGGACGGTGCCGTCTCCCCTTGTCTGGTCGCCGATATAGACGCTGGCGGATTGGCCGCCGCGCGCGCGGCGGACCGCACGGGTGATGCCGCCCAGCGTATCGAAATAATGGTCGACCGTGGTGACGCCCAACTCGACCGAGTCGAGGTTCTGATAGGTGATGTCCACGCTCGCCAGCACATGGTCGAGGATGGCCGGGTGACGCTCCGGCCGGCCGGAGGCGCCGTAGGCGAAGCCTTTGCGGGCCACGTAAGCCTCTGCCAGCTCGTCCTCGTCATTCCACATGCCGGAGCCGACGAGCGAGTTGACGTTGCTGCCATAGGCGCCATCCGCATTGCCGAACACGCGCAGCGCTGCCGCCTCCATGGAGCCGCCATGCTCGGCCTGGAAGGCCAGGGCGTGCTTGCGGACGAAGTTCTTGTCCGCGGGCTCATCGGCCGACGCAGCCAGGAGGGCGGCCTCTGCCAAAAGCTTGGTCTGCAAAGGCAGCAGGTCGCGGAAGATCCCGGAAAGGGTGACCACCACGTCCACGCGGGGACGGCCGAGCGC
Organism: Acetobacteraceae bacterium; assembly: GCA_965199005.1. Lineage (GTDB taxonomy): Bacteria > Pseudomonadota > Alphaproteobacteria > Acetobacterales > Acetobacteraceae > LMUY01. Next base: position 1,634,378 of record CBDAQK010000001.1, read on the forward strand.
GATGAGCGGCATGAGCGCCGCGCCGCAGAGTCGGCCATAGCTGTCGAAGCGAGGGGTGGCGCCCATCAGCCAAAGCGCCTGGGCGATCGGGCCGCCCTCGGTTTTCAGGTTGTCGGTGCCCCATAGCACCATGGCCACCGTCTCAGGAACGCCATTGCCGTCGGCGGCGTGGCGGGCCAGGAGGCGATCGGCTTGTTTGGCGCCATCCTGCACGGCGAAGGCGCTGGGCAGGCGGAACGGGTCGAACCCATGCAGATTGCGGCCCGTCGGCAGCACGTCCGTCGTGCGCAGCAGATCGCCCCCGGGGGCAGGCCGGATATAGCCGCCGTCCAGCGCGTGAAGGACGGAGGGGATTTCCGAGTCGGTGGCCAACAGAAGGTCGAGCCGGGCGCGCTCCGCTGGGTCGGTGACCCGCGCCGCATCCAGCATTTCGGCGCGCTCGCTGCTGCTGGGGGGTTGGCCGATGACGTGCAGACCGTGCGGAATCAGGGAGTATTCCAGCTCCAGCAGGGCGGCGCCCAGGCGATCGACTTCCGCCTCCGGATCGTCCCAGGCCGGGTCGGGCCGGGCGAGTTCCACCGCGGCGGCCTGCGCCTGCACCAACTCGGCAAATTCGGCGCGGTCGGCATCCGGCTCCATTGCGCGCCACCGGTCCAGGCTCCCCTTCAGGTCCAGCAGGCCGCGATACAGGCCGGCATGCGCCACGGGCGGGGTCAGGTAGCTGAGCAGCACCGCATTCGCCCGGCGCTTCGCGATCATGCCCTCCGACGGGTTGTTGGACGCATAGAGGTTGAAGTTCGGCAAATTTCCGATCAGGCGGTCTGGCCAGCACTCTGCCGACAGGCCGGCTTGCTTGCCAGGCATGAACTCCAGCGCCCCATGGGTGCCAAAATGCAGCACGGCGTGGGCGCGGAAATCCTGCTGAATCCAGCGATAGAAGGCGGTGAAGGCGTGAGTGGGGGCGAAGCCGGTTTCGAAGAGCAACCGCATCGGATCGCCCTCGTAGCCGAATGCGGGTTGTAGGCCGACGAAGACATTGCCGAACTGCTCGCCTAAAACGAACAGCGATGCGCCATCCGTCTGCGCCCTGCCCGGCGCAGGGCCCCAGCTGCGCTCGATCTCGCTCAGCCATGGCTGGTTGCGCACGTGGTGCTCTGCCGACACGCGGGCGGCAACGTTGGCGTCGGTCCCATAGCGTTCGGCGTTGCCGGCGAGCAGGCGGTCACGCAGGGCATCCACCGTGGCCGGGACTTCGACCGTGTAGCCGGCGTCGCGCATGGCGGTCAGGGTGTTGTGCAGTGAGGCGAAGACCGCCAGGTAGGCCGCGGTGCCGGCGGCGCCTGCATTGGGTGGGAAGTTGAACAGCACCACGGCGACCCGCCGGTCCCGCCGCTCGGTGCGCCGCATGTCGACCAGGGCGGCCACCCTGGCTGCCAAGACCGCGGCGCGCTCGGGATGCGACACCATATCGCGCCGGTTGGGGCCATCAGCCTCACCGGAGCGGCCGCCGAAGGTCATTGGGCACATGCCGCCATCCAGCTCGGGGAGTGCCACCATCATCGTGGCCTCGACCGGCAGCAGGCCGCGCGGGTCCACCTGCCACTGCTCCATGGTCTGGAATTCGAGCGGGTGGGCGGTGATGTAGGGCACGTCCAGCTTGGCCAGCAATTCCTCCGCGGCCCGGCTGTCATTGTAGGCCGGGCCGCCGACGAGGGAGAACCCGGTGAGCGATACCACTGCATCCACCGTGGCGACGCCGTTCCGCATGAAATACGCCTCAATGGCCGGGCGTGCGTCGAGCCCGCTGGAAAAGGCGGGGATGACGCGCAATCCCCTGGCCTCCAGCGCCGCGATGACGCCGTCATAATGCGATGCATTGCCCGAAATCGGATACGAGCGAAGCAGCACGATCCCAACCGTCCCGATCGTGCCGGCGGCTGGCAGGTCGGCCAGTCTCTCAATGATGCGGCCCGGCGCGGCCGGGTGATACAGGCCGAGATCAGGATAGACGACCGGCGCGCCGACGCTGAGGGCGGTCGCCGGCCTGTGGTCCGCGCTGGCGTAGCGGTCCACCAGCATGCGAACCAGGTTGGCCAGGTTTTCGTCTGACCCGGCCAGCCAATATTGCAATCCCAAGAAATACGTGCGGACGTCCTGGGCAGGCCCTGGAATATAGCGCATCAGCTTGGGGAGGCGGCGAAGCATGCGCATCTGCGCCTGGCCGCTGCTCGGCGCACCCTCGCGGCCCCTACCGCCGCGCAGTTTCTTCAGCAGCGCCATCATGCCGCTGGCCGGTTTGGCCATGTCGAACCGGCCAAGCCGGGTCAACCGGGTAATCTCGCCGCCGGACATGCAGCACAGCATGGCGTCGCACTGGTCCCGCCGGGCGGCCAATGCCGGCTCGATGGCGCGGATGTGGTCCTCTAGAAACAGCATCGTCGCAATGACGATGTCACCCCGGGCGATGTCGGCGTGGCAGTCAGCAAGCGCCACCGGATCACCGCCCCACTCGTCGGCAGCGTGGATCGTCAGCACCAGGCCCGGGATCTCGCTCCGCAAGGCCTCTTCGGTGCGGGTGACGGCGCTGGACAGATGGCTGTCCATCGTGACGATCACGACCCGCATGGGGCGTGCCTCAGCGGCCAAAATGGGCTTTGGCATCGTAAAGCGTCTCCACCGTTATCGTCGCTAAGCCGCGTTCCTGTGCAAAGCGTTCTGTGTTCCGCTTGGCCTTGCCACGCACGAAGAACGGGATCTTGCCGATCTCTTTCTCCGCGTCACTGGCCCAGCGGATCGGGCCGGGCACGATGGGCGCGGATTCGACTCGTGCCGCCGCGTGACCGAGATGGCTGGGTGCGGCCTCGGCGTGGAATTCGGAGTCCTCACGGAACATCCCTAATAGATGTTCCTCCAGCCCCATCATCAGCGGATGGACCCAACTATCGAACAAGACGTTTGCGCCCTCGAACCCCATCTGTGGGGAGTAGCGGGCGGGGAAGTCCTGCACATGCACCGGGGCGGAGATGACGGCGCAGGCGATGCCGAGCCGCTTGGCGATGTGACGCTCCATCTGCGTGCCCAACACCAGTTCCGGCTGCGCTGCGGCCACGGCAGCCTCGATCGCCAGGTAATCGTCGGAGATCACGGCCTCCACGCCATACAGTTTTGCGGCCTCGCGCACCTCGCGAGCGAATTCCCGGCTGTATGTCCCAAGGCCCACGACGGTGAAACCGAATTCCTCCGCTGCCACACGGGCGGCAGCAATCGCGTGCGTCGCGTCGCCAAAGACGAAGACGCGCTTGCCAGTGAGATAGTTGGAGTCGACGGAGCGCGAGTACCAAGGCAGGTTCGACGGGGCGCCCGCCAACGCGGCGGCCGGATCGATCCCTGCCAAGGCGGCGCATTCGGCGATGAACTCGCGAGTAGCGCCGACGCCGATCGGCACGATGCGGGTGGATTTCTGGCCGAAACTGCGGGCCAGCCAAGACGCCGCCTGGCCGCCGATTTCGGGATAGAGCAACACGTTGAAGTCAGCCTCGCCCAACCGGGCGAGATCGGATGGGCTGGCACCGAGCGGCGCCACCACGGAGACGTCGATCCCCAGGCGGCCGAGCAGCGCGGTGATTTCCTTCACGTCGTCGCGGTGCCGAAAACCGAGCGCGGAGGGGCCGAGGATGTTGCAGCACGGCCGCGCATTCGGCTGCCGGGCCGAACCCGGCGGCGGCACGTTCGGCCCGGCGAAGGCGCGTACCATTTGGTAGAACGTTTCGGCCGCGCCCCAGTTCTCTTTCTTCTGATAGGATGGCAGGTCGAGCGCCACGACCGGGATCGGCAGGTTCAACGCGCGGGCCAGACCGCCCGGGTCATCCTGGATCAACTCCGCCGTGCAGGAGGCGCCGACCATCAGCGCCTGGGGCTTGAACCGCTCGTAAGCGTCGCGCGCGGCGGTTTTGAATAGTTCGGCAGTGTCACTGCCAAGGTCACGCGCCTGGAAGGTCGTGTAGGTGACGGGCGGGCGTTTCGGCAGCCGTTCGATCATCGTGAACAGCAGGTCTGCATAGGTGTCGCCCTGCGGCGCGTGCAGCACATAATGGACGTCCCGCATCGCGGTGGCGACGCGCATGGCGCCCACATGCGGCGGTCCCTCGTAGGTCCAGAGCGTGAGTTGCATGGCGCTTACACCCTCAACCGGGTGCGGCGCACCAACGGCCGCGCGAAGAGTTCGGCCAGGTCGGCGGCTTGGTCATAGCCCTGGATGGGAGTGAACAGCAGTTCGATCGACCATTTGGTGGCGATGCCCTCGGCCTCCAACGGATTGGCCAAGCCAAGGCCACAGACGACGATGTCCGGCTTAGCGGCGCGGCAACGATCCAATTGAAGGTCGACATCCTGCCCCTCGCTCAGGGTTGTGCCGGATGGGAGCAGTGCAAGTTCGGCCGCCATATGCTGGCGGTGCAGGAACGGGGTCCCAACCTCGATCAACCGCATGCCCATTTCCCGTGCGAGGAAGCGGGCGAGCGGGATTTCCAATTGACTGTCCGGAAATAAGAAGACGCTTTTCCCGGCCAGTTGCGGGCGATAGCGGTCCAGGGCGTGGGCGGCGCGCTGCCGGGCCGGACCAGTCACCGACTCGAAACGGGCCGCCGGCACGTTCCAGGTTTGTGCGGCTGCCCACAGCCAGGCCGTGGTGCCCTCGATGCCCAGAGGAAACGGGGCAGCGATGCGGGTTGCACCACGGGCCTCCAGCGCGCGGGCGGTGTCGGCCAGGAAAGGCTGAGCCAGCAGCAGCCGCGTGTTCGGGCCGGCCGGCGGCAGGTCGAGCGCCTGGCGTGGCGGGAGAAAATGGACCGGGATGCCCATCCCATCCAGCAGGCGGCGAAGCTGGTCCTCCACGACTTCTGCCAGGGTACCGGCGATGAGAAGCGACGGGCCTGCGCCCGGTGCCTCACGTGGTAGGATGGGAACAAGGGCGGCGAGGCAGGCATCCTCCCCCTGCGTGAAGGTCGTTTCGATCCCGCTGCCGCTATAATTCAGCACCCGGACGTCCGGTGCGTGCGTGGCAGACAGGCGCTCCGCCGCACGCGACAGGTCCAGCTTGATCACTTCGGACGGGCAGGACCCAACCAGGAAAAGCAGACGGATTTCCGGGCGCCGGGCGAGCAGCTCGTCGACCACGCGGTCCAACTCGTCGTTGGCGTCCGCCATTCCAGCCAGATCGCGCTCATCGATGATGGCGGTGGCGAAGCGCGGTTCGGCGAAGATCATCACGCCGGCGGCTGATTGGATCAGGTGAGCGCAGGTGCGGGAGCCGACCACCAAAAAGAAGGCATCCTGGATTTTGCGGTGTAGCCAAATGATCCCAGTGAGGCCGCAGAACACTTCGCGCTGTCCACGCTGGCGCAGGACGGGCGCCTCCACGCATCCGGCGACGGCCATATCGGTCACGCGGATGCTCCCAGGGTGCGGCTACCTACGGGCCAGGCGGGCTGTTGCAACCGGGCCATGCGCAGCTTCAGCACGAACTGGGCCGCGTTGACGACGTAGGATGCATAGGCGGCCAACGCGAGAAGCATCAAGTGGTGGGTGTCAAGCGCGCCTGTCAAATATGCGGCCAGGTAGCCAGTGTGCAGCGCCAGCACCAGCATGCTGACCACGTCTTCCCAAAAGAACGCAGGGGCGAAGAGGTAACGCCCAAATACGTCGCGCTCCCAGATGGAGCCGGCGATCATGATGGCGTAGAGGACGATGGTTTTGACGACCACCGAACCGATGGCGAGCGCTGCGCCGTTGCCGGTGACGAGGAAGTGCAAGACCAGCGCCACGCTCGCCAAGAATACCGCAAATTGTGCAGGTGCGAGCACGCCCTGCACCAGCGTCCAAGGCGAAGCATCCCGCCGGCGACGTTCCTCCGGTGAATATAGCGATGGTCGAGAAGCTGAACGGAACGACCGCTGATGCTTATTCCCATTATGCCCGACAATGCCCCCCCAAGGGCAACAGTCGAACTGGTCCAAGACGAAGCCGATTGCTGCAGTAAACATCTTGGCGTTGCCTTCCCTCGTTTGTTGAGTCTTCGACTTAAGGGACTTCTTGCTTCGGGTTAGAAATTGCATCGTGGGCTTCGGCGAAATCCATCATTTGATGGGGTGACAAAAGGCGCGACCGGGCTATTTTCCCGATAGACGAAGGCTAAAGCGACAACACCAAAAGTGTCAAGCGTTCCTGACGTAAATCTCGGTTGACAGAGAGGGCGTCAGTCATCAATGCTCGGGGGAGGAAGAACATCCATGGGTTCCATGATCGAGCCAACCGCAGATCAAGTCAGCCAGACGGAGCAGCCCACCGCTCCGTTGCGTCAACGGCCGGCGATCCCGCCAGCGCCGCACGCACGGGTGCTGGAGATCATGACCCACACGGTCGAGAAGGATGTCATCCCGCGGCTGCTGCACAGTTTGCGTGGCGAGCATCCGGTGGAGCGCCCGGCAATCAGCGCACCGAGCCCGGTCAGCAGTGAGCAAATTGCCCAATTGGCCGCCTTGGTGACGGCCCGCGAGGAAGCGCGTGCGATTGCGTTTGTCGAAGCCTTGCATGTCGCTGGTGTGCCGGCGGAGACGCTTTACTTGGACCTCCTGGCACCGACGGCCCGCCAACTCGGCCAAATGTGGACCGACGACGACTGCGATTTCACCGACGTCACGATCGGCTTGTTCCTCCTGCAGAACGCTCTGAGGGAACTTGGGGCAACGTTTCAGTGCGGCGGAGCAACAGACGCGACGGCGCTCCGTGCGCTGCTCGTTCCGCTGCCGGGTGAGCAGCACACGTTCGGCCTGTCGATGGTGTTCGACTTCTTCCGCCGGGCTGGATGGAATGCCTGGAGCGGGCCGGTCGAGTCGGACGCTGAATTGTCCGGCCTCGTCAGCAACGCCTGGTTCGATCTGGTCGGCTTTTCGCTGGCCTGTGACGAACAATTGGATGATGTGCGCCAGGTGATCCGCCTGGTGCGCAGACACTCTCGCAATCCGGACGTGCCAGTGATGGTCGGTGGGCCAGGCTTTGCGGCCAACCCGGCCCTGGCCGCTCTGGTCGGGGCTGACGGGACAGCGGTCGATGGGCTGCAGGCCGTCCAGCAGGCGAAGGCCCTTGTTACCCTAGCGAGATCTCGGCGATGACCTTAAAGGAGGGACCAATGGTCACGATCACTTCCCTTTGTTAGGGCCGCTTTTCTTCGCCGGCTACTCGCCGTGCGCAAATAACGCAAAATTATAGTGACGGGGACCAGGACACGACGTGAGTTTGGAGATTGAATCAGCCGTGAAAGCATTCTTTTCACCCGGCACATTCCTCGGGAGTCTCGATGCGGCATCTGCGGCAACGCTGATCGCCGCCGCATCCGATGTCACGCTGATCCTGGAAGCAGATGGCACCATTTGTGACATGGCGTTCCGCAGCGAGGAACTATTCGAGGACCTTGCCGACAGCGCATCATGGATGGGGCGGTCGCTGGTCAGTACCGTCGCACCTGATAGCCGGGTGAAGGTGTCGGTGCTGCTGCGGGAAGCCACCAACAACGCGGAATCGCGCTGGCGTCACATCAATCATCTCGCCTCCGACGGGCGATCGGTCCCGGTACTGTATTGCGGCGTCCAGGTTGGTCAGGACGGCCGCATCGTTCTCTTCGGCCGCGATCTTCGGGCGATGTCCCAATTGCAGCAGCGTCTCATGAACGCGCAGCAATCGCTGGAACGTGATTATTCCCGGATGCGGGAAGTCGAGACCCGCTACAGGTTGCTGTTTCAGCTCTCGTCCGAGGCGGTGCTCATCGTCGATCCTGCCAAGGGGCGGGTGGTGGAGGCCAACCCGGCGGCATGCAGCCTTCTAGGCGCCACTGCCGAGGAGATCATCGGCCAGCCTCTGCCGGGCATCTTTGATGGCGAAGGGCTGGCGAACGTCCAAGCTCATCTGTCTGCAGTCCGCGGCGGCAACCAGGAGGAGGCAGTCAGCGCCCGCTTGGCTCCCGGCCAGGAAGGCACCGATGGGCAACAGGTTCGGGTCCGCGCGTCGTTGTTCCGGCAAGACAATCTCACGCTCTTCCTCATGCGCCTCTCCGCGGTGCCGAGCGACTCGGTCGCAGCGCTGCCGGACGTCAAGACCAAGTTGCTCAAGGCGGTGGAAAGCGCGCCCGACGGGTTCGTGGTCACCGACGACACCGGCAATATTCTGACCGCCAATGCCGCATTCCTGGAAATGGCGCAGCTGCCAAGTGAAAAGGCTGCCGTGGGAGAGCCGCTGGACCGCTGGATTGGGCAAAGTGGGGTGGATTTGGATGTGCTCGTCAGCAACCTCCGCCAGCGGGGTACCGTCCGGTTCTTCTCGACGGTGCTGCGAGCGGAGGATGGTGGAACCGTACAAGTCGAGATTTCCGGCGTTTCTGTCCGCAATGGCGGCAACCATATGTCGTTCGGCTATGCGGTCCGCAATGTAGGGCCGCGCATGCATGTTCCCTCCCGCGTAACCAAGGAACTGCCGAAGTCGGTCGAGCAGTTGACGGAGCTGATCGGACGTGTGGCGCTGAAGGATCTGGTGCGCGAGGCGACCGAGGTGATCGAACGGCTGTCGATCGAGGCAGCGCTGGAGCTGACCGGGGATAACCGCGCCTCTGCCGCAGAGATGCTCGGGCTCAGCCGGCAGAGCCTGTATGTCAAGCTCCGCCGATACGGCCTGGGCGACCTGACGATAGCCGACGAGAGACCATGAGCGCGACCCAGCCTCTCGTACGGCCTGCCAGCGCCCTGCACGGGTCTACCGTGTTGGAGTTGCTGAAGCCGATCACTTGGTTTGCGCCGATGTGGGCCTTTGGCTGCGGCGTCGTGTCCGCCGGACAGCCTATTGGGAGAAGCTGGCCGCTTGTGGTGGCCGGGATTGCCCTGGCCGGGCCGCTGGTCTGTGGCACCAGCCAGGCGGCGAATGATTGGTTCGACCGCCACGTCGATGCCATTAACGAGCCGAACCGCCCCATTCCATCCGGCCGCTTGCCGGGCCGCACGGGCTTGGTGATCGCCATCGCGTGGACCGTTGTGTCATTGCTGGTGGCCGCGGCGCTGGGCCGTTGGGCCTTCGGTGCGGCAGTGGTGGGGATCGCCTTGGCATGGGCCTACAGCTCGCCGCCGCTCCGGCTGAAGGCGAATGGCTGGCTGGGCAACACGGCGTGCGCCGCGTGCTATGAGGGGCTTCCCTGGTTTACCGGATCGGCCATCATGGCGGGCCATTGGCCAGATAGCCGGATCGTTCTGGTGGCAGCGTTGTACAGCCTCGGCGCCCACGGCATCATGACATTGAACGATTTCAAATCGGTCGAAGGCGACCAGCAAATGGGGATCGACTCGCTGCCGGTGATGCTTGGCGTGCCGAACGCCGCGGTGCTGGCCTGCTGGGTCATGGCAGTACCGCAGGCTGGGGTGGCTGCCTTGCTGGCAATGTGGGGTTTCCCAGGCCATGCCTGGGCCGTGTTGGCCCTTTTGCTGGTGCAGGCTGGCCTTATGGCGCGTTTCCTGCGGCGGCCACGCTTGCTGGCGCCCTGGTACAATGGCACTGGGACGACGCTCTACGTCGCCGGGATGATGGTAGCGGCGTTTGCACTCAGTGCGTTGGTGCCGGCATGAAGCCGTCCTTGGGCTGGGGCGGGATCGTACGGCTGGGCCTGGTGCAGGCCGCGCTCGGGTCTGTGACCGTGCTGACGATCTCCACGCTGAACCGCGTGATGGTGGTGGAGTGGTCGTTGCCGGCCTTACTGCCCGGCGCGCTGGTGGCGCTGCATTACGCGATCCAGGCGCTGCGCCCGCGGCTGGGCTATGGCTCCGACATGGGGGGACGGCGCACGCCGTGGATTATCGGGGGCATGGTGGCGCTGGCGGCCGGCGGCCTGATCGCCGCCCTCGGGACGTCGATGATGGGTGCCTCTTTGCTGCCCGGGCTACTGGCTGCCGTAATTGGTTTCATATTGGTCGGGCTGGGCGTCGGGTGCGCTGGAACGTCGCTGCTCGTGCTGATGGCCGCTCGCGTCGACTCGCGCCGCCGTGTGCCAGCAGCGACGATACTGTGGCTGATGATGATTGCGGGGATTGCCGTCACAGCAGGCTGTGCCGGGACGTTGTTGGACCCGTTCAGCCCGTCCCGTTTGGTGGGGTTTACTGCGGTCGTCGCCTGTGCGGCCTTGCTGGTGTCGGTGCTGGCGGTCTGGCGGCTGGAGGGCAGCGCGCAACTGGTTTCGGTTGCCCGGCAGGAGGGGCCCGGCTTTTTGGAGGCCATGCGGCAGGTTTGGGCAGAACCCCAGGCGCGGCGGTTTGCTGTCTTCGTGTTCGTGTCGATGCTGGCCTATAGCGCGCAGGAGATGGTTCTGGAGCCCTTCGCCGGTGCGGTGTTCCGCATGACGCCAGGCGAGACCGCCGGGTTGACCGGGCTGTTCCACGCCGGCGTGTTGGGTGGAATGGCTGGCGTGGCGTTGTGCTGCGCGATGGCTGGAGAGTTTCGCGCCGGGGCTATGCGGGTTTGCACTGTCGGCGGGTGCTGCGCCTCCGCGCTGGGGTTGGCCGGGCTGACCGGCGCAGCGCTGATGGGGCCGGCCTGGCCGTTGCATACGAATGTCTTTGCGCTCGGTATGGCCAATGGCGCGTTCGCTGTGTCCGCCATCGGCGCGATGATGGGGCTGGCCAGTGCTGGACGGGAGGCCCGCGAGGGCGTCCGGGTCGGCCTTTGGGGGGCGGCACAGGCCTTCGCGTTTGCGGCTGGTGGCCTGGCTGGGACGGGGTTGATCGACGTAACCAACCTGGTGATTGCGCGTCCCACGCTCGCCTATGCCACGGTCTTCGGCTTGCAGGCTCTGGTATTTGTGCTGGCGGCGCGGCTGGCACTTGGCGTGTTCCAGACGAGTGGGCGTCGCCTGCCCAGGGCGATGCCCGCACTGTCACAGGTTGGTTAGGAGCAATGACCATGCCCGACACGGATATGTTCGATGCGGTCGTCATCGGCGGAGGTCCCTCCGGGGCGACCGCGGCGGCGGATTTGGCCCGGCTCGGCCGGCGGGTCCTGTTGCTGGACCAGGCGGGGCGGATCAAGCCCTGTGGCGGCGCGATCCCGCCCCGGCTGGTGCGCGATTTCGGCATCCCCGATCATTTGCTGGTCGCGCGGGCGCGTGGTGCCAGGATTGTATCGCCGTCCCAAAAGGTGGCGGACATGCCGATCGATGGCGGCTACGTCGGTATGGTCGACCGCGCGGAGTTCGATGAGTGGCTACGTGCGCGCGCCCAAGAAGCGGGAGCCGAGCGTCGCACGGGCACATACGAGCGGATGTCGCACGATCCGGATGGCACGGCGGTTGTCCACTACAGGTCTAAGGACACGGCTGAGGAGCAGCGGGTTCGCACCCGCGTTGTAGTGGGTGCCGATGGTGCACGGTCCAAAGTCGCCAAGCATTCGATACGCGGTGCAGACCGCATGCCGTACGTATTCGCGTATCACGAGATTGTCCGTACGCCGAAGGGCGATGCGGCATTCGATGGCTCGCGCTGCGACGTGTATTATCAGGGGACGCTGTCACCGGACTTCTACGCCTGGATTTTCCCGCATGGCGACACGATGAGCGTCGGCACTGGATCGGCCCGCAAGGGCTTCGGGCTGCGGCCCGCGATTGCGGCGCTGCGTCAGACTGCGGGTTTGGATCAGTTGGAGACGGTACGGCGGGAGGGTGCGCCGATCCCCATGAAGCCGCTGCGGCGGTGGGACAACGGACGCGACGTGGTATTGGCCGGCGACGCTGCCGGGGTGGTGGCGCCAGCGTCGGGCGAGGGCATCTACTATGCCATGCTGGGCGGCCGCCTGGCTGCCGATGCGGTGGAGCAGCTTTGCGTCACGGGCGACGTGCGGTCACTGGCATTGGCGCGGAAGCGTTTCATGAAGGCGCATGGGCGCGTGTTCCTGATCCTCGGGATCATGCAATGGTTCTGGTATAGCAGCGACAAGCGTCGTGAGAGCTTCGTCAAGATTTGCCGCGACCCAGACGTGCAGCGGCTGACGTGGGAAAGCTACATGAACAAGGAGCTGACCCGGCGCGACCCCATGGCCCATGTTCGGATCTTCCTAAAGGACATGGCGCATTTGGTTGGGTTCGCGCGGGCATGAGGCGGCGTTGGATACCGATTGCGGCAGCCGCGGGGTCGGCGGTCGTGGTGGCCCTGCTCGGGGCGTCGGCGACGGATATCTCCGGCTGGTATTTCAATCTGAGGAAGTCGCCGCTGACGCCGCCCGACTGGGCATTTGGTCCAGCCTGGACGGTCATCTATGCACTGACGGCGCTGAGCGGCGTTATCGCATGGCGTTTGGCTGGGTCCGTGGTGCGGCGGCGTATGGTCGTCTTGTTTGCGGCGAACGCTTTGCTGAACGTGATGTGGAGCGAATTGTTCTTCATGTTCCAGCGGCCCGATTGGGCACTGATTGAGGTCGTTCCCTTTTGGCTCAGCATCCTTTTGCTGATCGCGGTCCTGCGGCCAGTCTCTAGCAGGGCGAGTTGGCTACTTGTGCCGTATTTGGCTTGGGTGGCGTTTGCGGGATGGCTGAACGTCGAGATTGTCCGGCTGAATGGACCATTTGGCCGCACCTAAGTACGAAGCACACAATAACGAATGGACCGGTTTGAGGGGACGTGACGATGGACACAGTGATGGCTTCGATGGAGACGGGCGTTTGCCTCCGGCACAAAGCTGCGCCGGACCAGTTGAACCCACACGTCCGGCCCCATCGCCCGGGCCTGCCGCTACGCGTTGGCACGCGCGCCTCTCCGCTGGCGCTGGTGCAAACCCGGGCCTTCCTGAACACGCTGACGAAATTCTGCCCTGTTTTACGCGGAATGGACGTGTTCCAGGAACACGCGATCCGCACGACGGGTGATGCGACACAGGCGTCCGGCCAGCGCCTGGCGGATATTGGCGGGAAAGGGCTGTTCTCGAAGGAAATCCACGAGGCACTGGAGGACGAGCGTATCGACTTCGCCGTGCATTCGCTGAAGGATTTGGAGACGTTCCTGCCGCCAGGCATCGTGCTCGCCTGCACGCTGACACGCGAGGATGCGCGTGATGCCCTCATTTTGGGCCAGGATTGCGAGCCGTCGGACTCGGATGACCCTTACGCGAGCTTGCCCTATGGCGCGGTCATCGGGTCCAGTTCAGTTCGACGGCAGGCGCAGTTGTTGCATGCACGGCCGGATTTGCGGGTGGTGACGATCCGCGGCAATGTGCATGGCCGGTTGGACAAGGTGAAACGCGGTGACTATGCGGCCAGCCTGCTGGCGCTCGCCGGCATGCGTCGGCTGGGGCTTGAGCATGAGGCGTCGGTCGTACTGGACACGGATGTGATGGTGCCGTCCGCATGCCAGGGGATTGTCGGAATCACCGTGCGTTCCAGTGCCACTGAGCTGCGCGAGTTGCTGTCGGCGATCGAGGATCCCGTGGCAAAAGCCGTATCGAACGCAGAACGCTCCCTGCTGGCCGCTCTCGATGGCTCATGTGCGACGCCGATCGGCGGTTATGCCCGCCCTTTACCCGGCCAGCAACTGCACCTAACCGGACTCGTTGCCCGAGGGGATGGGAGTTTCCTGCTTCGCCGCACTATCGAGTGTTCGTTTGCAGATGCTGAGCGCGCGGGCACGGAGTTGGGGGATAGCTTACGCGCAGATAGTCCGGCGGATGTTTTCCACTGACCTGGTGTTCTGATTGCAATGCGAAGCGTCTCGCGCTGCTCAACTGTTGAACCCCGCCAAATGTTGCTGCGCAAGGGGTGGGTGCCGGGTCGAAGGCGGATGCTGACGGCGGTGCTGGCGGCGTTGGCCATCGTCGTTTTCGGCGCGGGGATGTGGCTGTACACACCGGACGAGTCCCGCGCCTCATTGGAGACCAAATATGCGGTGGCGCCGTCTGATTTTACCGATGTGCTCGGGATTAGGCTGCACATACGCGATACCGGCCCCCGGGATGGGCCAGCGGTCATCTTTCTCCACGGCTTTGGGTCTAGTCTTCAGACATGGGACGCTTGGGCCAGTGTCCTGGATCGCGACCACCGCGTGGTTCGGTTCGATCTACCGGGGTTTGGGCTGACCGGTGCCGATCCGACGGGCGATTACAGCGACACGCGCAGCGTAGCCGTTCTTGTCGGATTGATGGATCGCTTGGGCGTGGCCCGGGCTAGCCTGGTGGGGAATTCCATGGGCGGCAGGATCGCCTGGACCTTCGCGGCGTCGCATCCGGAGCGTGTTGACCGGTTGGTTCTGATGGCGCCAGATGGGTTCGCCAGTCCGGGCCTGTCCTACGGGGTTGCACCAAAGGTGCCACTGATGGTTCGTGCACTGCCTTACGTCTTGCCGAAGTCCATGCTGCGGGCCACTCTTGTCGCAGCTTACGGCAACCCGGCGGTGATGACCGATGAGCTGGCGACGCGCTACTACGACATGATGCTGGCGCCGGGCGTGCGTGGTGCGATCGTGGCAAGGATGGCACAGCAGGTATTGATCGCGCCAGAGCCGCTGTTGCGCCGGATCAAGGTGCCGACTTTGCTGATGTGGGGGGATCAAGATGCCATGATTCCGCCCAGCAATGCTGCCGACTATTTGCAGGCACTCCCGAACGCACGGCTCGTGAGGCTGCCGAACGTTGGACATCTGCCTCAAGAGGAGGCACCCGCCGCGACGCTCCCAGCGTTGCAGGCATTCCTGTCACAGTGACTGAAGGCGGAATTTTGGACGCGCCATCCCTCTTATCCCTTCGTTCGAACCGGGGGTTGCATCGGTTTGCCAATCCGGGCCGGTTTCTGCGCTTGGCGGCGGCGGTGCAGCCGTGGCTGGGGTGGGGGGGCATGGCGGTCACGGGGGTGGGGCTGTGTTGGGCCTTGTTCGTCTCCCCGGCGGATTGGCAGCAGGGGGACGCGGTGCGCATCATGTATGTGCACGTGCCTGCGGCCTGGCTCGCCTCGTTGGGGTATTTCGGGCTGGCGCTCTGTTGCGCCGCTTCCATCATCTGGCGCCATCCGTTGGCGGATTTGGCCGCGGTGGAGATCGGGCCGGTGGGGGCCGGGTTCACCGCGATCTGCCTTGCCACCGGCAGCCTGTGGGGCAAGCCGATGTGGGGGGCCTGGTGGGTGTGGGATGCGCGGCTGACCTCGGTGTTGGTGCTGTTCTTCCTCTATCTGGGTCATATCGCGCTGGTGCGGGCGTTCGACGATCCGCAGCGCGGCTACCGGGCGGGGGCGATCCTGGGCCTGGTGGGCGTGGTGAACCTGCCGGTCATCAAATTCTCAGTTGATTGGTGGAACACGCTGCACCAGCCCGCCACCATCACCTTGACGGGCGCGCCGACGATGGCGCTGGCCATGCTGTGGCCGTTGCTGGTCTGCACGGTGGGCTACACGCTGATCTTCGCGGCGCTGGTGGTGGCGCGGACGCGGGCTGCGGTGATCGAGCGGCGGATTCGCGGGCTGCTGATGGCGCGCAGCGAGGCCGTGGCGTGACCCATCTGGGGTTCGTCGCGGCGTCCTACGCCATCGCGATCCTGGTGCCTGCCGGGTTCGCGGTGGCGGCTGCGCGGCGGCTGTCGCTGGCCCGGCGCCGCCTGGCTGCCATCGATCCGCGGGGCTTGCGTTGACCCGCAAGCGCCGCCGCATGGCGATATTGCTGGCCTGCGGCTTGGGGCTCGGCTCGGCCACGGCGCTGTCGCTCTCGGCGTTCAGCAGCGACTTGGTGTTCTTCGTGGCCCCGTCGGATTTGGCGGAGAAAGGCGTGCCCGGACGCTCGCTGCGCCTGGGCGGGCTGGTGGAGACGGGGTCGGTGCGCCGGGTCTCCACGGGTGGGGAGCCAGTGGCGCATTTCCGGGTGACGGACGGCCGCGCCAGCGTGGACGTGGCCTATACGGGCATCCTGCCGGATTTGTTCCGCGAGGGTCAGGGCGTGGTGACGCTGGGCACGCTGCGGCCGGATGGCACCTTCCTCGCCAGCGAGGTGCTGGCCAAACATGACGAGACCTACATGCCGAAGGATGTGGCCGACGCCTTGAAGAAGGCCGGCATGTGGGACCCGACGAAGGGCCCGCCACCGCCCGCGGCGACCTGGAATACCATGGCGACGAGGACATCCGGATGATCCCCGAACTCGGCCATTTCGCGCTGGCTTTGGCCTGCGCGTTCGCGTTTGCCCAGGCCATCCTGCCGATCTGGGGCGCCCACCGCCGCGACATCCGGCTGATCTCGGCGGCGCCGGGGTTGGCGTGCGGGCAGTTGCTGGCGTTGGGCGTGTCGGCGGGGTGCCTGGTCTGGTCCCACGTGGTGGACGATTTCTCCGTGCTGAACGTGGCGGAGAACAGCAACAGCCTCAAGCCGCTGCTGTATAAAATCACCGGCACCTGGGGCAACCACGAAGGCTCGATCATCCTCTGGGCGCTGATCCTGGCGCTGTGCGGCGGCGCCGTCGCCGGGTTTGGCCGCAACCTGCCGGGCGCGCTGCGGGCACGGGTGATCGGCGTGCTCGGGGGCTCCTCCGCCGGGTTCCTGCTGTTCTCGCTGCTGACGTCCAACCCGTTCATCCGGCTGAACCCGGCGCCCATCGACGGCAACGACATGAACCCGTTGCTGCAGGATCCCGGCCTGGCCTTCCACCCGCCGATGCTCTACGCCGGCTATGTCGGCTTCGCCGTGCCCTTCGCCTTCGCCATCGCGGCCCTGCTGGAGGGGCGGGTGGATGCCTCGTGGGGCCGTTGGGTGCGGCCCTGGACGCTGGCCTCCTGGTGCCTGCTCACCGGCGGCATCTCGCTGGGGTCGTGGTGGGCGTATTACGAGTTGGGCTGGGGCGGCTACTGGTTTTGGGACCCGGTGGAGAACGCCTCCCTGCTGCCCTGGCTGACCGGCACCGCCCTGCTGCACTCCGCCATCGTGGTGGAAAAGCGCGAGGCGCTGAAGGTTTGGACCGTGCTGCTGGCGATCGCCACCTTCTCGCTCAGCCTGTCCGGGACCTTCCTGGTGCGCTCGGGCATCCTGAACTCGGTGCACGCCTTCGCCAACGACCCGGCGCGTGGGGTGTTCATCCTGGGGCTGCTGGGGCTGGTGATCGGCAGCAGCCTGCTGCTGTTCGCCCTGCGTGCGCCGTCGCTCTCGCCGGGTGGGGTGTTCGCGCCGTTGTCGCGCGAGGGCGCGCTGGTGCTCAACAACGTGCTGCTGTGCTCGATCGCCGCGGTGGTGATCACCGGCACGATGTATCCGCTGTTCAGCGACCTGATCCTGCACGCCAAGCTCAGCGTCGGCGCCCCGTTCTTCAACGCCACGGTGCTGCCGCTGGCGGTGCCGGTGTTCGTGGCGATGGCGATCGGGCCGGTGATGCCGTGGAAGCGTGCCGCCCTCGCCCCGGCGCTGCTGCGGATTTGGTGGGCTGCCTGCCTTGCCGCCGTGGTTGGGTTGGTGTGCCTGACGAAGCTGCCGGTGCTGCCAGCCCTGGCGTTCGGCGGCGCGGCCTGGATGATTGCCGCTGCCGCGGCCGACATCGTCGAGCGTATCCGGCTGTTCCGCCTGCCGGCGCGGGCCAGCCTCGCCCGGCTGCGCAACCTGCCGGCCGCGGCATTCGGCGCGGCGCTGGCCCATGCCGGCATGGGCGTCACCGTGGCAGGCATCGCCGGCATGTCGCTGGCGAGCGAGAAAGTGGTGCTGGTGCACCCGGGTGAGCACGTGCAGGCCGCGGGTATGGAGTGGGTGCTCGACTCGCTGACCGACGGCATGGGCTCCAACTACGCCTCGCGCATCGCCAACATCCGGGTGATCCGCCCCGGCAAGCCGGATTTGGCGATGCATCCCTCCCGCCGGACCTTCGTCACCCAGAAGGTCACCACCACCGAAGCGGCGATCCACACCACCGGGTTCGCCGACATCTACGCCGTGTTGGGCGAGGAGCGGGACGGCGCGGCCGTGATGCGGCTGCATTACAACCCGTTGGCCCCGGAGATTTGGCTGGGCGGCCTGGTGATGGCGATCGGCGGCGCCTTGTCCCTGTCCGACCGGCGGCTGCGCGTCGGCGCGCCCGCGCGCAAGGCCGTCGCGGCCGGGGTGCCGGCCTGATGAACCGGCGGCAAATCCTGCTGGCCACGCCGTTGGGTGTGGCCGCGCTGGGCGGGGTGGCGTTCTGGTCGATGCTGCGCGGCATGCAGGCCGGCACCTTCGACCCGCGCGGCGTGCCAAGCCCGGTCACCGGCAAGCCGGTCCCCCGCTTCGACCTGCCCGCCCAGGCGCCCGGACAGGGCTTTGGCAGCGCCGACCTGGCCACCGGCAAAACCACGCTGCTGAACTTCTTCGCCTCGTGGTGCGTGCCCTGCGTGGAGGAGCACCCAGCGCTGCTCGCGCTGTCGAAGGCCGGGCTGCCGATCTGGGCCATCGCCTACAAGGACCCGCAGGACAAGGCGGCGCAGTTCATCCAGCGCCATGGCGACCCCTACCAGCGCATCGCGCGCGACACGCCGGGGCTGGTCGCGATCGATTTCGGCCTGTCCGGCGTGCCCGAGAGTTTCCTCGTGGACGGCACGGGCGTGGTTCGCTGGCATTGGGCCGGCCCGCTCGACGCTGACGTGATCCAAAACAGGCTGAGCCCGGCATGGCGCGCGCTGGGCTGACGCTGCTGGCGTTGCTGCTGCTGCTCACCGGGCCGGCATACGCCATCAGCGACCCGGCGGAGATGCTGCAGAACCCGGCACAGGAGGCCCGTGCCGAGGCGGTTGGGCGGCAACTGCGCTGCCTGGTGTGCCAGAACGAGAGCATCGAGGATTCGGGGGCCGATTTGGCGCGCGACCTGCGCAAGATCGTGCGCGAACGCGTGGTTGCCGGCGATACGGACGCGCAGATCACCGCCTGGATGGTGGCACGCTATGGCGATTTCGTCCGCCTGCGCCCCCCCTTCAACGCCGTCACCGCGCTGCTATGGCTGTCGCCCCTGCTGGCGGTGGCGATCGGGCTGGGCCTGGCCCTGCTGGGCCGCCGCAGCCGGCCAACCCCGGCGACGCCGCTGTCCGACGCGGAACAGGCGCGCGTGGCGGAGCTTACCCGGCCGTGATCTGGCTTGGCGTCGCTGCCGCCATCCTGGCCCTGCTCACCCTTGCCCCTGCCGGGTGGGCGCTGCGCCGCCGGGTGCGCGTGCAGGGGCGGGCCGAGGCGGCGGTGGCGCTCTACCGGGCCCAGATCGTCGAGTTGAACCGGGATTTGGCCGAGCACCGCATCGCCGCCCCGGAACACGCCACCGCGATGCTGGAATTGCAGCGCCGCCTGTTGGCCGCGTCGGAGGCCACTGACCGGCCGCCCCATGCCCCCGACCGGGGGCCGCTCATCCTGGGGCTGGTGCTGGTGCCGATGATCGCGCTGGCGCTGTATTTGGTGGGCGGCCGCCCTGATCTGCCGGCCCAGCCTCTGGCCCTCCGGATCGCCGCGGCCGACAACCGGATGGCCGAGACGCAGGAGGCCGTGGCGCAACTCCGCGCCGTGCTGGCGACGCTGGACCCGAAATCCCAGCAGGCGCAGCAGGGCGAGATGATGCTGGGCAATGCGGAGGCCAGCCAGGGCCATTTCGGCGAGGCGGCCGAGGCGTGGCGCAAGGTGCTGGCGCAGCAATTCGACCCGACCCTGGCCGCCATGATCGCCGACGCGACCAGCCGCGCCGAGGGACGGATGAGCCCGGCTTCGGCCGCTTTATACCGTCAAGCCCTGGCCGCAGCCCCAGCCGACGCCCCCTGGCGCAGCGAAATCGAACAGCGGCTGGCCAACGCCCCCACGCCATAGTTGCCGAGCCAACCGTCCCGCCCCAGATAGCTCACGTTGCCGGAGGACAGCCTCATGTCGCAACCCTGCTTCGCAAGCAATCAAATGCAAAGGCGTAGCCCTTGCGGGCACCGTCGACGGCCAGGTCCAACGCCGCATCGTTATCCGCAAGGGCACGCTCCAGTAGCTCTTTGGTGTCGCGCCAGACCTGGCCCGTGCGTTCTCCATGCGGGTCGAGGAAAACGAATTCGCTTGTGTCCACGCATTCGCTTTGCAGCTCCCGCAACATCACCCTGCCTCCCAACATCGCTCCCTGCATCACATAGTAAAACCCAAGGACTTCAGCCCAGTGGGTGAGGCGCCAACCCTCGCAACCATCGATCTCCGCGTCAGGCGTTGCCGCGAAGACTTCGCCGGGCCAAGGGAACTGGACCAATCCTTCGATGCGTCCCAGCCATGGCGCGAGAGCCGCAACGGCTCGGCGGTGCATGGTGCGGTAAGCCGAGATGAGGGGGTCGCGCTGGGTCGGTGACTTCAAACGGGGGATGATCTCAAGTTGAGTTTCAAGCTCCTCGTGCAAATGGTGAGTTTTCTCACGTATGTAGCCGAGCGCCGAGACGGGGAGGGTTACCATTGTCTGGTCTAGTACAGCGTTTCCATGGAACGACTCCTATCCCGCCGCCGAACGCATGCCCCTCGTAGGGTGGGCTGCAGCCCACCGCTTCGAGGCGCCGTGCGAACCTGGGCTAAAGCCCACCTACGGCTTCGTATAGTGTGGTGAGGGCGAAGGCGGCAAGGTCTGCCCTTGCTTTGGGGCAACGTCAGCCAAGTGCCCTTCACCCGTGGGGTCCTTGCTGAAAATGAAGAGATCGGGCTATCGATCTTCATACTCGATCAGTCTCGCTATATCGTTTTTTGGAAATTTGTCACGAACGGGCGGGAAGGGACTGGCTCAGTGACGAGGAGTGCTTCCATTGAAGTGGACCAAAGACACCGATTCTGGCTCAGCCGACGTCAGGGTATCGCTCGATAACGACGGCGTGATCCGGAAGGTCGAGCTGATCGCTTCGCTGGAGGCGGATGGAGGGGATGGCTGGCTCGGCCGCCGCTGGATCGACACGATTGGCGCAATCGGTGCCGATGAGGTCAGCCTCATGATGCGGGAGGCGAGGGAGCAGGGTGTCTCCGATGCGCGCCGGGTCGTGCAGCGGTTTCCCAGCGGCAGGCAACTGCCTATCGAATACAAAACTGTCCATCTCGGCGGAGCAGCCGGGATCATCGCGGTTGGCAGGAACTTGCAGGCGGTTGCGGAAGTTCAATCAAACGTCGTTGCCACTCGACTGGTCCGGGAACAGGAAGCTTGGAAGCTTCGGGATGTCGAGACGCTCTACAGGGTTCTGTTTGAAACCAACCATGAACCAGTGTTGATTCTGCGCGCGGACGATTTGCGAATCCAGCAAGCCAACCCCGCGGCGGCTCGTCTGTACGGCTTTGGTGCTGGGCAAGATCTGCTGGAGACCCTCAGCTCGCGCGATCGGGAGCCGTTGAGGACTATGCTGTCGATGGTTCGAGAGCAGGGGCGTGCTCCGGGAATTATGGTGCGCATGATCGCCGATCGGACGTCATGGATCGTGCGAGCGTCTTTGGCGGGTCAGGAACCCTCGGCAGTCTTCCTGCTCCAACTCACGCGTGTCGTCACATCCCGGCGTGACTCTTTGAAGACCGGTCCAGACCTTCTAGCCACGCTCGTGGACCGCCTGCCGGTGCCCCTCGTCATTATCGATGGAGACGGGGTCATTCACCGGGCCAACGGTGCCTTTCTCGAACTCACTCAAACCGGCAACGCAACAGTTATTGGCGAGTCGCTCGGTGTATGGCTGCCCGGTTCGGGCGCCACGTTGCTTTCACTCATGGCTTACGTGCTGGGGGAACGGGCCACCCCTAGCTTTGATACCATGCTGATAGGATATCAGGGCTTAGAATCTAAGGTGAAACTGGTGGCGGTTGGCGACACCGACATACAACCAACCCGATTTGTGTTACTATTTTTGGGGGATGATCAGCCCGATTTTCCTCTCTCCCCGAAAGATCAGCTCAGTATTGTACTAGGGAATGTTGCTCAACAAATCGGCAGAATCCCACTGCGAGCGCTACTTCGAGACACAGGTGAAATTATAGAACGTTATTACATTCGTGATGCACTCGACTTGGCAAATCAAAATCGGTCACTAGCTGCTGACATGTTGGGGCTAAGTCGCCAGAGCCTGTACGTGAAGCTAAGGCGATATGGGCTTGATACAGAAGCTGAAACAACACCAGATGGATGAGCCATACCATGGCTGACGAAGCATACGCAGCCGGGACGATCCTGCCAAAATTTGGGCAGGCCGATTTGTCCAGTTGCGAGAGAGAACAAATCCACCTCGCCCGCTCAATTCAACCATGGGGCGCTCTGCTGCTGGTCCGCGAGACCGATCAGAAGATCGTCCAGGCGAGCGCAAATGCGGCTGAGTTCCTCGGCTTTCACCGTTCGCTCACCGGGATAAGTCTGTCGGCTTTACCCGGCGACCTGGCAACGCGCGTGGTGCGTCACCTTCCTGATCCGCTCGAGAAGATGCCGGTCGTGATACATTGCCAGATTGGCAGCCCTGCCAAGCGATACAACGGCCTCGTGCATCGCCCGCCCGGTGGGGGACTCGTCATCGAGATTGAGCGAGCCGAGCCACCGCCAGCCTTGTCGCAAAGCCTCCAAGTGATGCTGCAAGCCGTGCTGACCGCGACGTCTCGCCAGGGCCTGTGTGACGAAGCGGCACGGATATTCCGTGAGGTCGCCGGATATGACCGGGTCATGGTCTATCAGTTCGACGACGAGGGGCACGGACAGGTCGTCTCAGAGGAACGCGACCCGGCACTCGAGCCCTATCTCGGCAATCGCTATCCTGCCTCTGACATCCCGCAGATCGCCCGCCGGCTCTATATTCGCAACCGCGTCCGAGTGCTGGTCGATGTCGGTTACGAACCGGTGCCACTGGAACCCCTCCTCTCCCCCCTCTCGGGAGAGGACCTGGACATGTCCCTGTGTTCATTGCGCAGCGTCTCGCCGATCCATATTCAATACCTCAAGAACATGGGAGTGCGTGCCACCCTTGTTGTGTCCCTGGTCATCGGGGGGCGTCTCTGGGGCCTTGTGTCGTGTCACCATTATCGTCCCCGGCTGATTCCGTTCGAGACGCGCGCGACATGCGACTTGTTGGCAGAGACGGTCGCTATGCGCATGGCGGCACTCGAAAGCTTCGCGCGCGGGCGAGCCGAGATATCGGTGCGGCGGCTTGAACAGTCCATGATTGCAGCCATCACCCGCAACGGTGACTGGCGGGCAGCTCTGTTGGACAGTCCCCAATCGATCCTTGAACCACTCTGCGCCACCGGTGCAGCGCTCCTGTTTGAGGATGAGGTGCGGACCGTTGGCGAGGTGCCGGGAACGCTTGAATTGCGGGCGATCGCAGCATGGCTGACTGACCGAGCGCAAAACTCGATGTTTGCGACCGCCTCACTCGGTCAGGACATCCCCCAATTCGCAAATCTCACTTCCGTAGCGAGCGGGATGGTGGCCGCCTCGCTCTCCGAGTCACCCGGCGATTATCTCATATGGTTCCGGCCTGAACGGGTACGCACGGTCACGTGGGGCGGCGATCCCTACAAATCCGTGGTGATTGGCGATAACCCACTGGATCTGTCGCCCCGGCGCTCCTTCGCGCAATGGCATCAACTCGTGGAAGGAACCTCCGACCCCTGGACCGAAACAGACCTTGCCGCCGCCACTCAAGTGATGGATAGCGTGAGAGATGTGGTGCTGCAATTCCGTGCGGTTCGAACAATCATCGCCCAAGATCAGCTACAGCAGGTGAGAAGGCAGGTAGGGCTTGCCGAGCAACCCGTGCTGATCGGGGACGAGGATGGCCGGATCATATTAGCGAACGATGCATTTAGGCAGCTGATCAAAGATCAGCCCGAGCCAAGACGCATTATGGATTTGCCTCATCTTTTCATCAAATCGGACGTGATCCACGGTTCCCTCGCCGATTTGGTGACGAAGGGGCAGAAATGGCGGGGTGAGGTCGAGATTCTGGACAGCTCTGGGACGACTATCCCTCTGTTGTTGCGGGCTGACCCAGTTCTCGGCAGGCCCGGGCGCTCATTGGGCTACGTTCTGATGTTTACCGACCTGACCGAAAGAAAGGCCGCCAGAGAGGCGCGCCAGCGCTTCCAAGAGGATCTCATCGTGGGTGGACGGGTGTTGGTTGGACCACTTGAATCACAAGCTGACCTTATCTTTCATAATTCGCTCTCCTCCATCATGGAGAACGCCCAGCTTGCGGCGCTTGAGATAACAGATGGCTTGGACGCGGCGCAGATCCCTTACATGCTACAGACGGTTCAAACTTCGGTTCGTCGCGCTATCGAGATCTTAGAAACGCTTGCCCGGCACACAGGCCAGCCTGAAGCAAGTGGTTGAGGATCGGGGGGACGACGCTGGTTTCGTGGACCTAACACTATGCCGGGGAGATTGCCGCGTGACCGGGTCTTACCGCCCCGCGGGGCCGCTCGGGTTCGGCGGGGCACCTGTGGGCAACCTGTTCGAGGCGATGCCGGATGACCAGGCGCAGGCGACGCTCGATGCCGCCTGGGATTCAGGCGTTCGCCACTTCGATACAGCGCCCTATTACGGCTTCGGATTGTCCGAACATCGCGTCGGCGCAGCTTTGCGCGCAAGACCCCGGGACAGCTTTACGTTATCGACCAAGGTCGGCCGGCTCCTGTCACCTGTCACAGTTGGCCCACGCGAACGCTCGGGCTTCGTGGATGGTCTCCCGTTCGAGGTAACTTTCGATTACTCGGCCGACGGCGCCCGGCAGTCCATCGAGGACAGTCTCAGGCGCTTGGACATGGCCCGGGTCGACATCGTCTACATCCACGACGTGGCCGAGGACACGCACGGGCCGGCCTGGCGCGACCGCTTCCGTGAGGCGATGGGTGGTGCCGCCGTTGCGTTGACGCGGATGCGGGAGGAAGGGCTTATCCAGGCGTGGGGCCTAGGGGTCAATCTCGTCAAACCTTGCTTGGACGCGCTCGACGGCGCCGATCCGGACGTGTTCCTCTTGGCCGGCCGCTATACCTTGCTCGATTCCAGCGCACTCGACACGCTGTTCCCCGGTGCGCCGCACGTGGCGTGCGGGTCATCGTAGGCGGCCCCTATAATTCGGGCTTATTGGCAGGTGGCGCAAACTACGACTACACCCCGGCCCCGCCTGCGCTCATTGCCCGCAGGGACCGTTTGGCAGCTTTGTGCCTGAATCACGGTGTCGACCTACGTGCCGCGGCACTGCAGTTCAGCCTGGCGCCCCCCATGGTTGCGGCGGTTATCCCGGGCGGACGCTCCGTTGAGGAGGTGCAACAAAATGCCGCCTTGATGTCCACCGTCATCCCAGACGTGCTATGGTCGGAGATGCGCGACGAGGGGCTGATCCCTCCGCACGCCCCCGTCCCACCCTAATGATGTGAAACCTCATCCGGCTGCGCCCGCCAGATCATCCGGCCCGACACCGTAACGCATCCCGCAGGGATCCGCGCCGAACCGCGAACAACCAGTTCGCCCGGCACCACCTCGTGGCGCGCGGGGCGGGTTCGGTCGGCCAGCACATCCATCAGCAACAGCATCGTTCGATCGACCATAGGACCGATGGGCTGACTGAAACTTGTCAGAGAAAAGCTGGGCCACTGCGCCGCTTCGGTATCGTCGAATCCGACGATGGAGATATCCTGCGCTATCCGCAGACCGAATTCGTGGCGGGCTATGTCGAGTGCCGCGAAGGCCATGTAGTCGTTGGCGCAGAACAGCGCATCGGGCGGCGTCGGAGCTGACAGGAGGGCACGGGTCGCCATCGCGGCCGTGTCGTAGCGATAGCCGCCCGCCCCGCGCGCCCACAGCGCTACGCCACCGTCGTCCAACCCGGCAAGGAACCCGGCCTCCCGGTCCCGGCTGGTCGAGGAATCTTCGGTGCCGGCGAGATAGGCTGGCCGTTGATGGCCACCGGCCGCGAGGAAGCGTCCAATTCGCCGCCCCCCTTCGAAATTCTGCCCGGTCACGGAAGAGATGTTCGACGTTTCAGTCGTCCGGTTGAACAGCAACACGGGAATCCCCTGCGCGTGACACTGATCCGACAGCGCGGAAGACAGGGTGGTCGAGGCGAGAATCAGGCCGTCCATGCGGTAGCCAAGGATTTCGCCGATCACCGGGTCGGCATGGCTGCTCATATCTGTGGTGAACAGGGCGATGTGATACCCGTTTGCGCGCAGCCGCCCAGCCAATTGCTCGATCACCTGCGGGTAAAAGTAATTCTGCAAATACGCCGCCACGAGGCCGATCGTGCGGGACCTTCCCGTGATCAGCGCCCGGGCGATGACGTTCGGGCGGTAGCCGACCGCATCGGCAGCCTGCTCGATACGCGCCCGCATGCGGGCAGAGACGCTGGCCCCAGGAGTGAACGCGCGCGACACCGCCGACTGCGAGACGCCTGCCAGCCGCGCCACATCGCTGGCCGTGGCAGGGCTGGTGGGCGGTTGCGCCAACACCATGGTCAGCCCGCGCCGAGCGCGTTCCCCGGCAACAGATGCGCGGGCGCGATGAAGCCGCTGCGATCCACGGCACGCCCGGTCTGTCGCACGGCAGCCAGCACCTCCGGTGCCCAATCCGGCACCTTGCGCCCATCCCCGGCGGTGATCACCGCCAACTCAGCGGCGGTCTCGGAGACGTTGCGGATCGTGCGCCAGACCTGGGATAAAATTGAGACGGTATCCCACGGTACTCCGAGCGTTTGATCAGGCGGCGCCGGGCTTCATCGTGGGCGAGGGTGACCTCATTCATTATCGGCTCCCGGCCAATTTGCATTCGCATGCATTTTAGATGGTCATACTGCCTGTCACGCCGCTTCGTCGCAAGAAGAATGCTAAGCCTGTTGGGCTTTTAACGTTGCATCCGCATTCATTTCGTGACTGGATGCCACATTCGAATGGGAGAGCCCGTCATGAGCCGATTGCTGGATCGCTGCCTGGCCCTGGCTGCCGCAACCTGTGTCGCCGCCCTTGCCAGTGCCGCCCCGGCCAGAGCCTGCACGGTCCCGGACCCGGCGCGCGCGACCGAGATCGACGTGCTCATGAACTCCTTCCCCGTGCTGCAGCATCTGGCCGACGAGATGCGGGCCTGCACCAAGGGCAACCTGACCGTGCAGGCGAAACTGGTCGGCGGCTCCGACGTCGTCACCCAGGCGCGAACCATTTTGGGGGCTGGCGGTTCGTCGCCCTAC
The DNA here is from genome assembly GCA_965199005.1 of Acetobacteraceae bacterium. Taxonomy (GTDB): domain Bacteria; phylum Pseudomonadota; class Alphaproteobacteria; order Acetobacterales; family Acetobacteraceae; genus LMUY01. The sequence goes on from CBDAQK010000001.1 coordinate 1,661,557, forward strand.
CAGGTCATCCAAGTGTCCAACGGCACGTTCAACGAGTTCGTCAACCGCGGCTGGCTGCAGCCGATCGATGACCTCGTGAAGAAATACTGGGATCAATACAACCTGGGCGACATCCCGAAAGGCCTGTGGGACCAAGTGACGTTCGAGGGGAAGATCTACGCGATCCCCTTCGAATCCAATGTCCACGTGTTGTTTTATCGCAAGGACATCTTCGACAAGTTCGGGATTGCAGCGCCGAAAACCTATGACGAATTCATCGCGGCTGCCAAGACCGTGAAGGAGAAGGACCCTTCGATCGAATTCCCAATTGCGATGGCCACCGGCAAGGGATTCGGCATCGCGACGGAGTTTGCCAATATCTATCAGGGGCTGGGCGGCGCCTGGTTCGACGCCGATGGCAAGCCAACCTTCAACGACGCGAAGGGCGTGCAGGCCGGCGAGATCCTGAAGGCCATGCTGCCCTACATGTCGCCGAACGCGCTCGCCTTCAGCGCCGATGATGCCATGGTCGCGTTCCAGCAGGGCCGCTCGGCAATGGGCGTGTTCTGGGCCTCTCGTGCCGCAACCATGGACGCGCCAGACGTGTCCAAGGTGCCGGGCCTGTTCGCCTTCGCTCCTGCGCCGATCCCGGCACCTGGTGCAAAACCCGCGACCCTGCTCTGGTGGGACGGCTTCGTCCTGCCGAAGACGATCGGCGTCGACCGTGACCTTGTCTTTCATGTGCTGATGGAAGCGAACTCCAACGAAGCCTATGCCCGCGGAGGCGACCTCGCCTTCTACGCCCGCAAGTCAATCGTAACGGACCCGGCGCTGGTGGCAAAAAACCGCTATTGGCCGCCGCTCTCAGCCACCATCGACTCGGGTGTGCAGACGACGCCACCCCGGCCATATTTCAGCCTCGCCTCCACTGCCGTCGGCACCAATCTGGTGGATGGGCTGCAAGGCCGGGTGACGATAAAGGCCGCGCTGGACAAGGCGGCCGCGGATTACCTGAAGGAAGCAAAGTCCCAAGGCTTCATGTAAGGCGATGCGGCGGGGCACCTTCTTCGGGTTCGCCGGCCCGAGCATCGTGGCGATGTTTGGGCTGATGCTGGTGCCCTTCCTGCTCACCATCTGGCTCAGCCTGCATCGCCTGACCTTCCGGGGGGATTTCCTGTTCAACGGGCTGGCGAATTATCAGGATGCCCTGGAAGACTCCGAATTTTGGTCCGCCCTGGTCTTCACCTTGTTGGTTTGCGCCATTACCATTCCGGTGAAGATTGTGTTGGGTTTTGTCGTCGCCCTGGGGCTGAACCGCATTCTGCCGCAAGTCCGCGGCGTCTTCATCGCCTGCGCCTTGCTGCCCTTCATCGTGACACCCGTCGTCGGCACCCTTGCCTTCTCCTGGCTGTTCCGCGATTTCGGCATCGTCAGCTACTGGCTGTCGCTGCTTGGAATCACGATCTACTGGCTGTCCAACGAGTTGACGGCGCGGGCGCTCGTGATTCTGCACTTCATCTGGTCTGGCACGCCATTCGCCATCATCGTGCTATTCGCCGGGCTTCAGGCGGTTCCTCAGGACGAGTTGGAGGCCGCGGTGATGGACGGTGCCTCGCGATGGTACCGCATCCGCCACATTGTCATCCCGCATTGCCGATCGCTGTTCGTGTTCCTCGGCTTGATGATGACGATGGACGCCTACCGCATTTTCGATTCCATCGCCGTGATGACCAAGGGCGTGAACGGCACCGAAAGCGTGATGTACTACACGTACCGGATTGCCATCGTGGAAAACTCCCTGGCGCGCGGGGCCGCGATTTCCATCTTGACGGTAATCGGCATCCTCGTCCTGCTCTTGCCGCTGCTGCGGGCGACGTATCGCGAGCAAAGGCAAGCACGGTGACGGCCGCTTCCGTCCTGTCGAGCCCGCAAGGGCGTCGCAAGCACACCGAGCAATGGCTGATCTACGCGGCGCTGATCCTGTTCGCCGCCTACTCCGCCTTCCCCTTCTTCTGGACGGCGCTGACCTCGGTCAAGCAGCCGGTCGACGCCTTCGCCACGCCGCCCGTCTGGCTCTTCCATCCGACGTTTGCGCACTATTACGCCCTATGGGTGGAGGCGGGCTTCCTGCATTTCTTCATCAACTCGGTGATCGTCACGGCTGGGACGGTCGTCATCTCCGTCGCGATCGGCGCGCTGTCCGGCTATGCATTGGCGCGGTACGACGGCGCACTGGGATTCTGGCTGCTGATGGTGGCCCTGGCGTTCCGCGCACTACCGCCGATGGCCATCCTGCTGCCGTTCTATCAGCTCTCCCGTCTCACCGGGTTGTACGACACGCATATCTTGCTGATCCTGGTGCTCGTGTCGATCAACCAGCCCTTCACCATCTGGATGATGCGCTCCTTCTTCATGACGATTCCGAAGGATTTGGAAGAGGCAGCGATGGTGGACGGATGCTCCCGCTTCCAGGCGTTTCTCCGCGCCATCGTGCCCGTGATGTGGCCCGGGGTGATCACCGCCTCGCTGTTTACGTTTTTGTTGGCCTACAACGAATTCCTGATGCCCCTTATCCTGACGGCGACCCGGGCGGAGACGATGCCGGTCGCTATCGCGGCTTTTGGTGCCGAGGATATTAAATATTGGTCGATTTCCGCTGCCGGCGCGATCTCCATTACCCTCCCGATCGTGGTGCTGATCCTGCTGTTCCAGAACCGGATCGTCGGCGGCCTCACCCAGGGCGCAGTGAAGGGATAGGCGGATGGCCAGGATTGAGTTGCAGGGCCTAGTCAAGCGCTGGGGCGGGTTCGTCGGGGTCGATCACGTGGACCTGGATATCGCCGACCGGGAGTTCTTGGTGCTCCTGGGCCCCTCCGGCTGTGGCAAGACCACGACGATGCGGATGGTCGCCGGGCTGGAGGATGTCTCGGCCGGGGAAATCCGCATCGGAGGCCGCCGGGTGAATGAGGTGGAACCGAAGGACCGCGACATCGCGATGGTCTTCCAATCCTACGGGCTCTACGCCCATCTGAGTGTCTACGACAATATCTGTTTTCCGCTGCGGGTTCGCCGCGTGCCGCAGCACGAACACGACCGGCGGGTGCGCAAGGCGGCTCAGATGGTGGAGCTGGAGGGATTGCTGGATCGCAAGCCACGGGCGCTGTCCGGAGGCCAGCGGCAACGCGTGGCGCTGGCCCGCGCCATCGTGCGCGAACCGAATTGCTTCCTGTTGGACGAGCCGCTGTCCAATCTGGACGCCAAGCTGCGGGTGTCCACACGGGCGGAGATCAAGCATCTGCAACACACCCTGGCGACGACCACGATTTATGTGACCCACGACCAAATCGAGGCGATGACGCTGGCCCATCGCGTTGCAGTGATGGAGAATGGCCGTATCATGCAGCTCGGCACGCCAGAGGAGATCTATAATCGGCCGGCCAATCTCTTCGTTGCCGGCTTCATCGGCTCCCCCGCCATGAACCTGGTGCCGGGCAGCGTGGAGGACGGCGTCTTCCATGGCATCGGGCTCGCTGTTCCGCTGCCGGGTGCCCCCACTCTGGTCGCGGCGGTACTCGGCGCGCGGGCGGAGGACATGCGGATTGTCGACCCCCACCATGCAACGATCACCCTGCCCGTTTATGCGATGGAGTTGCTTGGGGATGCCACGCTGGTGAGTGTGAAGCTGGGCAGTACGATGATCTCAGTCAAAGGCGCCAAGGACTATCGGGTCCAGATCGGCGAACCCGTCGGAATTTGGCTCGACCCGGTGCAATTGCACCTGTTCGACGCCAGCAGCGGGGAGCGCGCTGCCTATCATAGGGAGAATTAGGCCATGGCAACCCCCGCCCTCGCCGCCAAGCAGCGTCTCAGTCATTTCCTAACCACCCTGCCTGACTGCGACCCGGCCGAAGCCGAGCAAGCCGCCGCCGACCATCTGGTGTCAGGCCTGGTTTGGCACGGTCCTCATCCGCTGAACGAGTTGGTGGGCCCGGCCGGGTTTCTCCAGCAGGCTTGGACGCCACTGGTGCAATCCTTCCCTGATCTGGAACGCCGGGACGACATCCTGCTCGCAGGACTTTGGCAGGGCGATGTGTGGTGCTGCGCAACCGGCCATTACGTCGGCACCTTCGCCCGCGACTATCTGGGCATTCCCGCCACCGGCGCCCTCGCCCGGCTGCGCTATGGCGAGTTCTACCGCATGGAGGGCGGGCACGTGGCGGAGGCCTATGTGCAGTGGGATTTCGTCGACCTCATGCGGCAGGCCGGCGTCAGCCCGTTGCCACCGGATGCCGGGATCTCCGGTTTCTCCCCCGCACCGGCGACGCAGGATGGTGTCCAGCCGGATCAGGTGGACACTGCGGCGGGGCTGGAGACGCAACGCCTGGTCGAAGCGATGATCGCGGGGCTGGGCCAGTTCGACGGCCAGTCGCTGGAAACGATGGGGATGGAGCGGTTCTGGCATCCGAAGATGATGTGGTACGGACCCGGCGGAATCGGCTCCAACCGTGGCATTGCCGGGTTCCAGGACTATCACCAGCGACCCTTCCTGGTTGCCTTTCCCGACCGAAAGGGTGGCAACCATAAATGCCGGCTGGGCGACGGTGGCTTCTTCGCCACCACGGGATGGCCGAGCGTGACGGCGACCCATGCCGGACCTTATCTGGGCGTACCCGCGACCAATCGGCGGATCGGCATGCGGGTGATGGATTGGTGGCGGCGGGACGGGACGATGCTGCGGGAGAACTGGGTGTTCATCGACATCCCCGACCTGTTCCTCCAATTCGGCGTCGACGTATTCGCCCGGATGCGCGAGCTGGCGGCACGACGCTGATGGCGATGCGCGGCTTCGACCCGGACTTCACCGACCTGCCCGACTACATCATCAAGATCACCGAGCGGATTTGGGAAGGCCGGCGCATCGCGCTGATCGACCGTTGGTATAGCGAAGACTGTATGATCCATACCAGCATGGGTCCGGCGCGGGGCGCCAAGGGTGCCATCGCCTCCACGCTGGAAACGCTGAACGCCTTCCCGGATCGGCGGCTTTTACCGGAGGATATCGTCTGGTCGGGCAACGACAGCGACGGCTTCCTGTCCTCCCACCGCATCATCTCTCCGGCGCGGCACCTCGGCCCGGGGCCGTTTGGGCCGCCGACTGGCATGGCGATGCAGTTCCGGTCGATCGCCGATTGCTTCTGCATCGAGAACCGGATCGTGGAGGAGTGGCTGGTCCGCGACCAGGCGGGGATGTGCCTGCAAATCGGCCTGTCGCCGGAGGTGATGGCAGAGACGCTGGCGAGGGCCGATCTCGCCGCCGGTAGAGCGCCGTGGCAGTTGGACGATGCCGCTATGCTTCGCCGGGATGGGGGCTTGCGTCCCCCTCTGCATCAGCCCCACCCGGCGGCAGCGCTCGTTCGCGACACGCTGACCTCGATCTTCGGCGGCAAGGACATCGGTGGGATCCACGTGACATATCACCCGGCCTGCGCCGTCCATCTGCCACGGATGCAGACGGTCTATGGACACGAGCGCTATTGTGAGGCGCTGTTCGGCATCCTCGCCGCCTTCCCGGACGCGGCCATCGCGATCGAGCATTCGATTGCGTGCGAAGCGCCGACGCAGCCGATCCGGGTCGCCACGCGCTGGTGGCTGACGGGAACGCATACCGGGCATGGCCGCTATGGCCCCCCGAGCGGCGCGACCGTGCTGGGGCTCATCATCACACACTCACACGTGGTGGATGGCCGGATCCGTGAGGAATGGCACGTGACAGACGAGGTGGCGATCCTGAAGCAAATCGCGCATCACCAGCTGCTGTCTGCCCCGTTGAAGGCGGCGTCGCTTGCCTGAGGCGGCTTATGCGCACGACAATGCGCATAGTGATGCTTACGATCCCTTTGCACCGAAGCGCCCCCTGTCGCGGCCCTCCTGAGATCGAACCCTCACGTCGGATTGCTAGCTTCCCCCGCATCAGGGGCGCTCGGCCGCGGCCGGTTTGGCACTGGCGGGCTTGCGTCCTGGCGACCTCGTCGTGCTGGCCATTTGCCCTTCCCACACGCCGGTGCGAAAAGGCAGCTTACAACCGTCGATAGTTCAACCTAGCCGAAACCAAAACGGCGCGCAGGGGTGCAAGTATGTCAGATCTCGAAATCGTCTGGACGAAGGTCGACGAAGCGCCCGGGCTTGCGACCTTCTCTCTTCTGCCGATCGTCGAAGCCTTCGTCGGGGCGGCCGGCGTGACGATGAAACTGAAGGATATCTCCCTGACCGGCCGCATCATCGCCAATTTTCCCGAAAAATTGACCAAGGAGCAACGGATCAGCGACGAGCTCGCCGAACTCGGCGAACTCACGATGAAGCCCGAGGCCAACATCATCAAGCTGCCCAACATCTCAGCCTCGATCCCACAGCTCAAGGGCGCGATCAAGGAACTGCAGGCCAAGGGCTACGACGTGCCGGACTATCCGGACAGTGACGCGACGCCGGCGGACAAGGAAATCCGCGCCCGTTACGGCAAGGTGCTCGGCAGCGCCGTCAACCCGGTGCTGCGTGAAGGCAATTCCGATCGCCGCGCTGCTGGCGCCGTCAAGCAGTATGCCCGCAACAACCCGCACAAGATGGGCGGCTGGAGCGCGGGCTCCAAGACGCACGTGGCGTATATGCCAGGGAACGATTTTTACGGGTCGGAGGTCGCGACCACCGTCACGTCGCCCACCAATGCCCGCATCGAACTGGTGGGCGCCGACGGCGCAGTCACGGTGCTGAAAGCGAAGACGGCGCTTCGGGATGGCGAGATCATCGACGCGTCGGCGATGAACCGCAGGGCATTGCGCGCCTTCCTCGCCGCGCAGATCGAGGCGGCGAAGAAAGAAGACGTGCTGTTCTCGCTGCACGTCAAGACAACCATGATGAAGATCTCCGATCCCATCATCTTCGGTCACGCGGTCTCCGTATACTTCGCCGATGTGTTCGAGAAGCACGGCGCCACGTTGGCGCGTCTGGGGGTCGACCCCGATAACGGCGTCGGCGACATGCTGACGCGGATCGAGACCCTGCCGGAAGCCGAAAAGGCAGCCATCAAGGCCGATATTGCCGCCGTCTATGCGAAGCAGCCAGCCCTCGCCATGGTCAATTCCGACCGCGGCATCACGAACCTGCACGTGCCGAGCGATGTGATCATCGATGCGTCGATGCCGGCGATGATCCGCGAATCCGGACGCATGTGGGGGCCGGACGGCAAGCTGCACGACGTGATCGCCGCGATTCCGGATCGCAGCTATGCGCGGCTATACCAGGCCGTCATCGAGGATTGTAAGGCGAACGGGGCGTTCGACCCAAAGACGATGGGCTCGGTGCCGAATGTGGGCCTGATGGCGCAGCAGGCCGAGGAATACGGCTCGCACGACAAAACGTTCGAAATTCCCGCCGACGGCACGGTCCGCGTCGTTGCCGACGAGGGCACGGTGCTGCTGTCCCTGCCGGTCGAGACCGGCGACATTTTCCGTATGTGCCAGGTCAAGGACGAGCCGATCCAGGATTGGGTCAAGCTTGGCGTGCGCCGCGCGCGGCTCAGCAACACCCCGGCGGTGTTCTGGCTCGACGCCAATCGTGCGCACGACGCCCAGGTCATTGCCAAGGTCGAGACATATCTGAAGGAGCAGGACACCACCGGGCTCGACATCCGCATCCTGCCGTCCGTCGAGGCGATGAAGTTCTCGCTCGCGCGTATTCGCGAAGGGAAGGACACGATCTCCGTCACTGGCAACGTGCTGCGCGACTACCTCACCGATCTATTCCCGATCATGGAGCTCGGCACCTCGGCCAAGATGCTGTCGATCGTGCCGCTGCTGGCAGGGGGCGGGCTGTTCGAGACGGGGGCTGGTGGTTCGGCGCCCAAGCACGTGGAGCAGTTCCAGCACGAGGGCTATCTGCGCTGGGACTCGCTTGGCGAGTTTCTGGCACTTGGCGCCTCACTCGAGCATCTGGCGCAAACCCACAAGAACGCGGACGTGCAGGTGCTGGCTGAAACGCTCGACGAGGCCAATGGCAAGATCCTTGAATACAACCGCTCGCCCGCGCGTAAGGTCGGCGAACTCGACAATCGGGGCACCCATTTCTATCTCGCACTCTATTGGGCGCAAGCGCTGGCCGCGAGGGACAATAGCACGGCGATGGCAGCCCGCTTCAGGCCGCTGGCGGAGACCCTCGCGGCCAACGAGGCCAGGATCAACGCCGAACTGATCGCCGCGCAAGGCAAGCCGATGGACACCGGGGGCTACTATTTGCCCGATCCAGCGAAGACCTCGGCGGCGATGCGGCCCAGTGAGACCCTGAACGCCGCGCTCGCCGCGCTCGACCAGAATACCGTCGCGACCTGACGGTGCTATTCCTGCCAGAGCGGCCGTTGCGCGGGGCGGCTGACTGACATGATCCGACGCGTGAGCGGCAGCCTCGACACGGACGGCTTGCGCGTTAGGCCAAAACAACATCCCGGTGGAAATCCGGCCCATTGCGCGTCTGCCTCACGTGGCCAGCCCGAATGACGAAGTCGCCAAACCGTTCCCCTCGATATCGCTGCTCCCTGTAGGCAGCAAAGAGGGGAGCGAGCTTATCCGGGATGTCCGACGCCAGCACGTCTTCGGCGTACAGCTTGTTCAGCCGCGAGCCATCGAACGCGCCACCGAGATAGAGGTTGTAACGCTCGGGACCCCGTCCCACGAGGGCAATTTCGGCGAGGTACGGCCGGGCGCAGCCGTTTGGGCAGCCCGTCATTCGGATGGTGATCTCATCATCCGCCAAGCCATGTTCGGCAAGGCTGGCTTCCAGCTGGGTAATAAGGTCTGGAAGATAGCGTTCGCTTTCCGCCAGAGCCAGGCCGCAGGTCGGCAGTGCCACGCACGCCATGCTGTTGCGGCGCAGCGCGCCTGAGCCGGCCAACAAACCATGCGAGTTCACCAACGCTTCGATCTCAGCCCGGCCTGCGCGGGACACATTGGCAATCATGACATTCTGGTTGGCGGTCAGACGAAATTCGCCGTCGTGGATCTCCGCGATGCGGCGCAACCCAGTCAGCATTTGGGCACCGCCCGGCACATCGAGGATGCGGCCGTTCTGGATGAAGAGTGTCAGGTCGTGCCGGCCATCTTCGCCCTCCGTCCAGCCATACCGATCACCATTGCTGTCAAACTCGAACGGCCGCGGCTCTTCGAAACTGCGGCCAACCCTTCGCTCCACCTCTGCGCGGAAGGCGGCCAGTCCCCGGCGCTCGATGGTGTATTTCAACCGTGCTGCCTTTCGGTTGGTTCGGTCGCCCCAGTCGCGTTGCACAGTCATAACCGCCTCGGCGACACGAACGGCATAATCCGGTTCACAGAACAGCATAACGTCCGCTGTACGGGGAAACGTCTCGGGCTCGCCATGCGTCATGCCCATGCCGCCGCCAACGGTGACATCCCAGCCGAGTAGTTCGCCGTGCCGTCCCAGGATGGCGATGAAGCCAAGGTCGTGAGCGAAAATGTCCACGTCATTATCAGGCGGTACGGCAACAACCGTCTTGAATTTCCGGGGCAGGTAGGTCTTGCCGTAGATCGGCTCGTCCTCACCGCCAACCACTTTCTCGCCGTCCAGCCAAATCTCGCGCCAAGCCCCGGTCTTAGGCAACAACCCGTCTGAGATAGCGCGGGCGAGTTCGTACGCCGCGTGATGGGCACCGGACCGCGTGGGGTTGGAGCTTGCCAATACGTTACGATTGACGTCGCCGCAGGCCGCAATCGTATCGAGCAGCGCGCCGTCGATCAGCCGCATGGTCCGCTTGAGGTTCGACTTGATGACGCCATGGAACTGGAAGGTCTGCCGCGTCGTCGCACGGAGGCTGCCATTGGCGTAGGTGGTGGCGATTTGGTCCAACACGAGCCATTGCGCCGGGGTGACCACGCCGCCGGGAATGCGAAGCCGGATCATGAAGGCATATGCCTTTTCCAACTTCTTCGCCGTGCGCTCCGCACGGAGGTCGCGGTCATCTTGCAGATACATGCCATGGAACTTGACCAGCTGCCCATCATCGTCGGAGATGGCCCCAGTCGCGTGTGCCAGCAGCCCATCGGCCAATTTTCCACGGAGGTAACCGCTGGCTTCCTTGATATATTCATTCCGCGCGAGCGGGACCGCTTCGTCCCCGTCTGCCGGGTTAGTGCCGTCACTCATTCCGGGTCATCCTCGTATGGTGACGTCCAATAGACGTCTTGTTGATCGTAGGGTGGGCCTTAGCCCACCACGGGTTCGCACGGCGCCTCGAAGCGGTGGGCTGAAGCCCACCCTACGGCACGCGTTCGGCTAATAGACGTCTTGTTGATAGCGGCCGGCCTGCTCTAGTGCCGCGACGAGTCGATCGGCATCTTGCGCACTGATTGCCTTAACCGCCGCAAACGCGTCCACGACTGCGGCGCGGACGTCCTTCGCCATAGCTTTTGCGTCGCCGCACACGTAGATGTTTGCCCCCCCATCGAGCCACTCGACCAGGTCGCGCCGATGGGCTCGGATGCGGTCCTGTACGTAGATCTTCTCTGGCTGATCACGAGAAAAGGCAACATCGATCCGTGACAGCGAACCTTCCTCCAGCGCCTCCTGCCACTCAAGCTGATATAGAAAGTCGTGTGTAAAATGCCGGTCACCGAAGAACAGCCAGGATCGCCCGGTCGCGCCGATTGCCCGGCGCTCTTGCACGAAGGCGCGGAATGGCGCCACGCCAGTACCAGCCCCGATCATCACGATGTCGGTCGCCGGATCGGCGGGCAGGCGAAAACGTTTGTTCTGCTTCAGCCGCACCTTCATGCGCGCACCAAGCCGAAGGCGGTCGGCAACATAGGTCGAGGCTACTCCGCTGCGCTTCCTGCCGTGGCTCTCGTATCGTACAGCCGCAATCAGCAGGTGAGCCTCGGCTCCGACCTCCTTGCGCGACGATGCGATGGAGTAAGCCCTTGGCGGCAATTTCCGCGTGATGTCGATGATCTGCTGGGCGGTCAGTGAAGCTGGAAAGGAGATGAGCAAATCAATGAACTGACGCCCTCTTATCCAGCTCCGGATCTCCCCTGCGTCGATGAGGCCTTGAATGGCGGGGTTGGCGGTGGCTTTGGCGAAGCGGTCAGCGGTCATGGTGGAAAGCGTGGTGATGTCGCGATCGAGTGCCAACGCCTGGCGCAGTTCGGCATTCCCCTGCTTCCCCGTGGCGGCGAGAACCTCGTCCACCAATATCGGATCATTTTCTGCAAAAATCTCTAAGGAGTCGCCCGGCTCGTAAGCAGGTGATCCATGGTCGAAGCTCAGCGCCAGATGGATCGTTTCTTTCTCCGATCGTGATGAGTTCAGGTTGATGTGCTCGATCACCTCGGCCGTTGCATCCAACCCGGGGCTGACCTCGTCCTGAACGGATGGGACAGCCTCGATGGCTGCGAGGGGTTTGAACCGCTGCAACGCCGCTTCGATCCAGGCTGCCGCAGGTTCCTCAAAATCCAAGTCACAATCGAGCCGCTCGCACCATCGAATGCCCCCCAACGCTTTCAACTTCGCGTCAAATTGGCGTCCGACCGCGCAGAATTCGGCATATGACGTGTCGCCCAGGCCGAGTACCGCATAATGAATGCCGTCAAACCGGGGCGCTTCGTCGCCCATCAGGATCCCGAAATTGCGAACGGAGCGCGCCGGCGGCTCCCCTTCACCCCAGGTCGCAGCGACGACAATCAAATTCGCCTTCGGGGCGAAGGTCGAGAGGTCCAGCGTGGCAAAGTCCAGCACCTGAGGCCTAAAGCCATGGCGGCGAGCGAGCTTGGCGCTCTTGTGGGCCAAGCTCTCGGAATTGCCGGACTCAGTTGCGAATACGATCGTCAGCGGCGTGCCTGTCGCGGCTGGAGCGAGCGCCGCAGCATGCCCCTGCACGTCCATGCCTGCCAGAAATCCAGCAAGCCAGGCCCGTTGAATCGGCCTGGCGTCGGCGAGCACGCCGTCCAGCCGCTCACGCTCCTCGGCACTGAACGGTGCGGAGGAGGGTAAAAACTCTCTCGCGGCCACAATCACCTCAGACCCGCGCCGCTCCCGGCACTATGAAACGGCTTATCAAAACATCTGCATCAGAATCGAAGTGGCCAACACGAGGAGAATGACCACAGCAAGTCCGCGCCCCCCAATGCCCAGCCATGCTCTTCCCAAAGCTCGTCGGTGGCCATTTCGCGATGGCCAGTGTAGTCGGACGCATCTCGTAGGCGGGCGAGAAGAGTGTGATTCATGCAAAAATCCTGGCCAGGGCCAGTATCTGGTTCGAAGGCGAGGGCCGTTGCAACTGCCGCTCTGGAAAAGGCAAAGCTGTGCTGAATCTAACGTGGCCTGTAGATCAAACCTATCGCGCGCTCGAATGTGGATGGTAAGTCCATCTCGCTCCCTTCGCTTCGCTGACGCCGCGGGCGGCCACGACGACACATGGCTGCGGGTTAACGCAGGGCGTTACGATCCGCTGCCGCAACTAGCCTGCGAGCCGCGCCATCGCATCAGCCAATGGCCGCTCCGAGTCGCAATACTCGGCCCATGCCTTGGTCTTGGCCAGCAGCCCCGGCACGCTGCGAACGGTATAGCGGAGCGGGTCGAGCCCGGCTTTTACCTGGGACCAGCTGAGGGGCATCGAAACCGTTGCACCGGGCCGGGCGCGCGGCGATAGCGGGGCCACCGCAGTCGCCAGGCGGTCGTTGCGGAGGTAGTCCAGGAAGATGCGGCCGGTCCTGAGCTTCTTGGCCATGACGGTGACGTAGCGGCCGGGCGCTGCGTCTGCCATGGCGCGGCAAACCGCCTGCGCAAAGCTTTTCGCCTCTGCCCAACTCGGATTTCCCTGCTTCGCTCGTGCCAGCGGGGTGACGATGTGCAGGCCTTTGCCACCCGTGGTTTTGCAGAAACTGATCAGCCCCAACCGTTCCAGCCGCTCACGCACCTCCTGCGCCGCATCGATGACTGCGCTGAAGGCGACCTCTGGCCCCGGGTCCAGATCGAACACCAGCCGCCCCGGTATGTCCGGGTGGAAGGGGTCGCAGTTCCACGGATGCAGCTCCAACGCAGCAGTTTGTGCGACGGCCGCCAACCCTTCCACCCGGTCGATCTCCAGGTAGGGCTTGCGGTCGCCGGAAACCGTCACCAGCTCGAGCAGATTGGACGAACCCGGCATCGCGTGGCGCTGAAAGAAAGTAGGGCCGTCAAAGCCGTCCGGAGCCCGGATAATCGAGCATGGGCGCCCCTTCAGATGTTGTAGCATCCAGGGCCCGACCGCCTCGTAGTAGCGCGCCAGGTCGAGCTTGGTGACCGGCTTGCCGTCCCCCGCCTCGGGCCACATGACCTTGTCTGGCCGCGAAATCAGCACCCCCATAACCGTGGCGGACGCCGTCTTGCTCACGGGCCGGCTCGCAACCGGGGTGGCAATCGGCGTCGTGACTGGTGCGGGCGTCTCGGCCACCACCTCCTCCGCGGGCTTGTCCTCCCGCAAGCCCTTGAAGGCGGCCTGGCGGACCTGCCCGGCGCCGGTCCAACCGGCGAACTCTACCTCCGCCACCAGCTCCGGGCGAACCCAATGGATGTTTGCGGCGGGACGCGGGGCGCCGGGTCCGGTGAACGGGCTTTTGCTCGCGGCAACGGCCTTCAGCTTGGGCACCAGCCGCTCGGCCACCCCTTTGCCAAACCCGGTCCCCACCCGTCCCACATGGACGAAATGATCACCGCGGTGAACGCCGACGATGAGCGAGCGGAAGGCGCCACCCGTGTCGGTCCAGGCGCCGATGACCATCTCGTGCCCTGCACGGCACTTTGCCTTCGTCCAATCCTCGCCACGGCCGGAGCGGTACGGTGCGTTCGCGAGTTTGGAGACGATGCCCTCCAGCGACATCCGGCAGGCCGATCGCAGCACGGCCTCGCCCCCCGTCTCGAAATGTTCGACGTAGCGCACCATGGGACGTGACGGTTCCGGCAGGCTGGCGAGCAGCGGTTGCAGCCGGGCCTTCCGGACGGACAGCTTGAGCGTGCGCAAATCCTCGCCATCGGCGAAGAGCAAATCGAAGGCGAAGAAGACGAGGGCGTCGGTTTTCTTCTCAGCCAGCGCAGCCTGCAACGCCGCGAAATCCGGCGAGCCCTCCGTATCCAGGGCGACGATCTCACCGTCCAGGATGCACTCGGGCAGCGCGCCGCAGACTTTGGCGATCGCGGCGAACCGGTCGGTCCAGTCCAGCCCCTTGCGGGTGCGGATGACGGCTTTGCCGTCCTGCACGCGGATTTGGACGCGGTAGCCGTCGAATTTGATTTCGTGCAGCCAGCCCGCGCCGGCGGGCGGCCGCTCGACCGAGTGGCAGAGCTGCGGCTCGATGAAGTCCGGCATACCCGTTGCCGGCGCTTTCGCCTGGCTGCTGCGCTTCTTCTCCGCCCGCAATGCCGGGGCCAGGCCGGCAGACGAGTCCCACACCGCAGCCTTCCCCACGGCGGCTGCCGCGCCAGGCTGCATGAACGGCTTGGGCGGCCTTCCCGTGCCCGCGGCAATCTGCGCCATCGTCCGGCCGGAGGCGACGGAGCGGTCGTCGGCGAGCACCGCTTCGCCATCGCCCTCCTGGGCATACTCGTCCCGGTGCTTGATCAGCAGCCAGTTCACCCGCTTGCCAGACCATCCCTTCATGCGCACCAAAACCCAGCTGCCGTGCAAATGCTGGCCTTCCAGGGTGAATTTCAGGTCGCCGCTTGCCAGCCCCTGCTCCGCTGTCATGCCTTCCGGTGCCCAATACCCCCGGTCCCAGAGTTGCACGGTTCCGCCGCCATACTGGCCTTTCGGGATGGTGCCCTCGAAATCGCCGTAATCGAGCGGATGGTCCTCCACCTCGACCGCCAACCGCTTGTCGTGGGGGTCCAGCGAGGGCCCCCGCGTGATCGCCCACGATTTGAACACGCCGTCGAGTTCCAGGCGAAGGTCGTAGTGCAGCCGGGTGGCATCGTGCTTTTGGATGACGAAACGGAGGCGGTCAGACCCGCCAGCCTTCGCGTCTCCCTGGGGCTCGGCGGTCTGGGTGAAGTCCCGTTTGGATTGGTAGACGGACAGCTTGTTCATGGTCGGCCCCCGGCGAAGGCTCGGACAGCCTCTCTCCGTCGAGAGGCTGCGCGATACCACCGGGCTTCAACGGCACAGCACCTGCTTCGGTTCTCCAAAATCACGGTGCCGCCGCTGTGACGTCGGCCGCGAACAGGTAGCCGTCGGCGCGGGGCGCGTGATCCAGCGTCACCCGCATCGCCTCGATGTTGAGCGGATGGAACAGGGGGTAAAACCCCACATTGTCAGTCAGCTCTTCCGTCGCGCGCCGCAATATTGCCTCCCGTTTGGCCGGGTCGACCTCCGTCTGCGCTGCCTCGAGCAATGCGTTGAACTCGGGATCGTTGTATTGGCCACGGTTGAAGCTGCCCCAGCCTCGCGACGTATTCGGCGTGGCGAAGGTGGCGGCGAGCGTCGCACTCGGCTCGCCAGCCTCAACCAGCACGAACATCGTGAACAGGCTGTATTCATGCTTGTTGGCATGGCCGATGAACATCGAATGCGGCATGACCACCGGCTCCGTCCGGATCCCGATCCGGGTGAGCATCTGCGCCACCGCCTGGCAGATGGCGGAGCCATTGGCATAGCGGTCGCCCTGGCAGTCGAAGGTGAGCCGCAGCCCATCCTTGTAGCCCGCCTCGGCCAGCAGCGCCTTGGCACGAACCGGGTCGTAGGCAGGCGTGATGACCGCGGGATCGTAGCCGAATTGGCCGGGAAGCATGATCTGGTTGGCGATCTCCGCCTGGTCGTTCATGATCTGATGCTTGATCCCCTCCCGGTTGAGGGCGATCTGGATCGCCTGGCGCACCCGCTTATCCGCCAGGGGGTTGCGGTCCAGGGATTCACCATTCGGCCCGGTCACGAATGGCGGCTTGCGCTCAGCGACATCGGGTTCGAACGCGACGGTGTCCACGGAAACCGCACTGCGGACGCGCAACGCGGTGTTTCGCTTCAGCAGCGTCACATCCTGCACAGACACGTTGTCGATCATGTCCACGTCGCCGGCCAGCATCGCGGCAGCGCGGGCGGCGGCATCGGAGATGAAGCGGAACGTCACGCGGTCCCAGGCCGGCTTCGGCCCCCAATAATCGTCATTGCGCACCAGGGTGATGCGGTCGCCCCGGCGCCAGCTGTCGAACTTGTAAGGCCCGGTCCCAACAGCGGCTTTACCGCTATTGTAATCCGCCGTCGTCGCTCCGGCGCCAAACTTGTGGGAGATGATCCCGATGGTGGACAGGAAATTGGGCAATAACGGGGCTGGCCCATCGGTATGGATGATCACGGCATTGCCGTCGCCCGCCGCGACATCCTTGATGGGGCGGACAAAGGCAGCGAACCCGGCTGGGCTGCCAGGCACGTTTCCCGCGCGGCCCACCGTGAAACGAACGTCTTCGGGCGTCAGCGTGTCGCCGTTTTGGAAATGGACGCCGGGGCGAAGATGGAAGACCCACGTATGGTCGTCCGTCGGCTTCCAGTCGGTGGCCAAGCCAGGGGTCAACTGACCGCCCGCGTCCATCCGCACCAATGGCTCGAAGATTTGCAGCGAAAGCGAGAGGTTGCCGCCGTAATCATGGAAATGCGGGTCGATCGAATCCGGCTCGTTCGCCATGCCAACGCGGAGTTCCGCGGCGCCGGCGGCGGCTGCGATACCCCCAATCAAGACGATGCACGCGAAAACCCGGCCCAGAGCTCGAATGAAGGTCACGCTGAAACCCCTTGCCTGAAACCGGAACATCCGAGCGTGGAATTGGGCTTTGGTCAACTTGTATGCCGAGTGGACGCGCCGGGCCTCGATGGCCGGTCCGGTCCAGCGTATGAGAGGCAATAGGTGAAAGCTAAGGCAGATTAGGAAGTCACGCGGGATGACCGCGTAACGGGCGCGCCGCCCGATCATGGAAAGCCGCTATTATGTCGGGCGGGCGCTTCCGATTTCTCGGTGAGCATGCATCTTGTTAGGTATAGCGCATGCCGGAAGTTTACGTTCATATCGTCGCGGGCCGCACCGCGGACCAGAAGCGCGGGCTGGTGCAGGACATCACGGCGGCCGTGGTGCGGCATCTGAAGTCCGACCCGGCCAACGTTCTGGTTCAGATCGTGGAAACCTCTCCCGAGAACAAGTCGAAGTGTGGCGTGCTGTTCAGCGAACGCGGGTAGGGCGACCAGGGCGGGGCGGCTTATTTACCAAGATTGCGGTCGAACCATGCGGCGATCTCGCTGATGGCGAAGCGGTCCTCCGGGATGCGGTCGTCGCGGTAGAACTGCGCGTGGGCCTCGCCTTCAAACACCTGCAACCGGGTCTCAACACCCGCCTCGCGAAGTTTCTGGTTCGTCCGCACCGTGTTGCTCAGCAGCAGGTCGCGGGTGCCGGTGGTCAGGATCGCGGGCGGGAAACCGTGTAGGTCGCCGTTGATGGGCGATAGCATCGGGTCAGCCAAATCGTGGCCATGGGCGTAGAATTTGGTTGCCGCGTCGCAGAACCCGGTGGGCGACACCAGCACGTTGTCCACCAGCGCGTTGGTCTGAAAACTGTCGCCGGCATTGGTCGCGTCCGCCATAGGCGTGCCGGGCGCGATGGCCCCGGGCATTGGCAGCCCGGCCGCTTTTGCACGCAGCATCATCTCCAGCGTCAGCGCCCCGCCGGCCGAGCTGCCGAACACGCCCAGGTTTTGCGGCGGCACCATGGCCGTCGCCGCCCGGTAGACCGCCACGGCGTCGTCGAGCGCGGCGGGGAAATAGGCCTCGGGCGGCATGCGGTAATCGACGGAGATGGTTTTGATGTGACTGGCGCCCGCCACCTGCAATGCCTCGGGCAGGGCGGCCAAACGTGGCCCCAGCACGTAGCACCCGCCATGCACGTGGACCAGAAGCCGGTTCGTGTTCTGCGCCGGAATGTCGTCGGGCGTCAAAATATAGACCTTCACGCCCGCCATCGAGGACGGCTCGATCTTGACGTGAAGGCGGTCGGCCATGGGCTGCACGCCGGCCGCCCCTGCGGTCTCAAGCTGCTTGACGAGCTGCGCCCAGGCTTCGGGCGTGGTTGGGGGCGTGTCCCAGCCAGCACGCGGCGGCTGCGCAATGACGGCCTGCAATTCCGGGCTGACCGTGGTTGGTACGGGAATGGATTTCGCCGGAACATCCCGAGGGGCGAGCGGCGTCTGTGCCCTCGCGGCAGTCGTGAGAAGCAGAAGCGCCACGGGCAAGACATAGGTGATGTGCGGGCGCTTCATGACCGTTTCTCCAACGTGCGTCTTTTCCCCGAACCGTCGCACGGCAGCGCGGGCCGGACAAGATTCAACCTTCGGTCGGCCATCAGCACGATCCATCTTGCGAAACGCTCGCTGCGTGTATATACCCGCATCAATGATCGAAGACCCTCCCTGCGCCTGCACCACGTTGCGTCGGGCAACCCGCGCGGTGACCGCTGCCTACGACAAGGCGCTGGAGCCGGCCGGCCTGCGCATCACGCAATTCTCGGTCTTGCGAACGCTCAAGCGTCACGGACCAATGCCCGTCACAAAGCTCGCCAGCAGGGTCGCACTCGACCGGTCGACGATGGGGCGCAACCTTGACCCGCTGGAGCGCCGCGGTCTGGTGAGGCTCGAAATCGGCGATACCGACCAGCGCGAGCGTATTGCCCATCTGACCCAAGCCGGCGAGATGGCCATTGAAGCCGCCCTGCCGCGCTGGAGGGAGACGCAGGATCGCATTGCCGCCATGCTTGATCATGCCGCCATCAGCAGGTTGGCCGAGCAGCTCTCCGCGCTGGATAGCCGCTAGTCGTCGTACGCGCATATGCGTGTATATACCCGCATATGCGCGTACGTTATTTGGAGGAGTTCACCATGCCGTTCGCCCGCATCGATCTCATCAGAGGTAAACCCGCCGGGTATCGCCGTACCATCGGCCAAATCGTCTACACGGCGATGGTTGAAATACTCAAAGCGCCGGAAAACGACCGCTTCCAGGTGATCACCGAGCATGACGAAGCCAACTTCGTCTTCGATCCCCATTTCTTCGGTGTCGAGCGTTCTACTGACCTCGTCTTCGTGCAGATGGCGCTGGCAGAGGGCCGGACGGTGGAACAGAAGGGCGGCTTCTACAAGCGGGTCGCCGACGAACTCCACGCCCAGCTGGGCCTGCGGCGTGATGACATCTTCATTAGCCTGATCGGCACGGGCCGGGACGATTGGTCGTTCGGCAACGGTGAAGCGTCACTGGTCAAGTCATGACCGCTTGCTCGCCGCAATCGCTCACCTCATTCAAGGCCTTCAACGATGTTATTTAGCAGTTTGGCACCGTTCCTCGCCCGGCGCGGGGTTCATTACGGATGGGCCGTCGTGGCTGTCGTCTTCCTCACCATGCTCGCCACCTCGGCAGCGATGGGAATGCCTGGCGTGCTGTTGCTGCCGCTGAAAAACGAGTTCGGATGGGATTTGGGCGCCATATCGGGCGCGCTCGCTTTGCGCCTGATGCTGTACGGGATCGTCGCCCCGTTCGCGGCCGCCCTCATGCAGCGTTATGGCATCAGAGTCGTCGTCAGCACGGCGCTCGGCCTCATTGTGCTCGGCCTATTCTTGGCGACGCGCATGACCGCGATATGGCAGCTCTGGCTGACCTGGGGCGTGATATTGGGGCTGTCCACCGGCGTCACCGCCAACGTCCTGGGCGCCACCATCGCCTCCCGCTGGTTCACCAAGCGGCGCGGCCTCGTCGTCGGTCTGCTGAGCGCCAGCAACGCCACCGGGCAACTCCTCTTCCTCCCCGTGGCGGCGTGGCTCTCGGAAACCATAGGATGGCGCGTGGCGATGGTGCCCGCGGGAACCTTGTGCCTGGTCTGCCTCGTGCTGATCCTGTTGGTCGTCGTCGACCATCCCGCGGATGCCGGGTTGCCGTCTTACGGCGATACGGCCGTGGTCCCCGCACCGTCCCGCCGGGCGGACGGCAACGCGGTGGCCCGCAGCTTTCGAGCACTCCGCGAGGCATCGCGCAATATGACCTTCTGGATCTTGGCCGGAACATTTTTCATCTGCGGCCTGTCCACAAACGGTTTGGTCCAAAACCATTTCATCCCTCTCTGTCACGATTTCGGGATGGATGCGGTGGCCGCATCCGGGGTGCTGGCGCTGATGGGAGCGTGCGATTTCGTGGGCACGATTGGGTCAGGCTGGTTGTCTGACCGGTTCGACAATCGCTGGCTGCTCTTCTGGTACTACGGCTTGCGCGGCCTTAGCCTGTTCCTTCTGCCGTACTCCACATTCTCGTTCTATGGGCTGAGCCTGTTCGCGGTGTTCTACGGGCTGGACTGGATCGCCACCGTTCCCCCTACGGTCAAGTTGACGGGGCAGACCTTTGGCCGGGAGCGTGCGCCGTTGACTTTCGGCTGGATCTTCACCGCCCACCAGCTTGGGTCCGCCGTCGCTGCCTATGGCGCCGGTGCATCGCGTGACGCGTTCGCGAGCTACCTGCCCGCTTTCTCCTCCGCTGGGGTCGCCTGCATGCTGGCCGCCCTCGCCGTGCTCGCCGTACGACGCAGCCTGTCCAACCAAGGCAGCCCGGCCATAGCGGGCTAGGTTTACTCTCTTCAGGCAAGCAGTTTTGTAGGGTGGATACATCGCACGGCCACAATCATGGTGGATGACGTTACGCTTCGTCGAGGCGACGAGCGACATCGCCATGGGGAGGTTGTCGACCTCTTGATCGGTCGTCAGCGGCATTCGGAAGGGCAACCCGGTGGCGTGGCGCTCATGCCGCTCTATGTCCGTAACCTGCTGCCCGCGACCGTGATGAGCCGTCCGCTGCGGAGGGCACCGCCGGTGATCGACCTCTCCCTCGGCTATCACGAATCGAACACCTCGCCATTGCTCAAGAAGATCATCGCCAGGATCGAGTATCTGCAGTTTTGAGGCTTTCCGCCGATCCATGCTACTGCACCGCCATGGAGACCAAGCCCCCTATCCCACAAGCGATCCTCGTCGGCATCCAAATGCCCGACATCGACGACGCTGCCCACGAAGCCAGCCTCGAAGAGCTCGGACGTCTCGTTAAGACGCTGGGCTACGAGGTGGTCGGCAAGCTATCCCAGCGTCGTGATGGTACGGGCGCCGGTGCTCTGCTGGGCAGCGGTAAGTTGGCTGAACTCGCGGCCTTGACCGGCGGCACCGGCCAGGTCGGCTCGATGGCCCCGCCGCCGAAATCCAAGGCCCGGCAACGCTTCGAAGGCGCGGGCGACACCGCACCCACCGCCGGACCCGATGCCGATGCCGCAAACAAGCCCGAATTCGTCATCGTCGACCACGAACTCTCGCCCAGCCAAATCCGCAACCTGGAACGCGCAACCGGTGCCCAGGTGCTGGACCGCACCGGCGTCATCGTCGAGATATTCCACCGCCACGCCAACACCCGCGAGGCAAAGCTGCAGGTGGAAATGGCGCGGCTCAAATATGTTGCGCCCCGTATGCGGGAATCGTCCGCCGGAAGCGGACGGCAGCAAGGCCCGGGTGCAGGCGAAAGCACGCTGGACCTGGATCGCCGCAAGATCCGCGACCGCCTCGCGGAATTGAAGGACCAATTGGAGGCAGTCCAGCGCGATGGCGACAACCGCCGTTCCGCCCGGCGCGACCAGCTTCGGGTGGCTTTGGTCGGCTACACCAATGCCGGCAAGTCATCGCTGATGCGAGCCCTCACCGGCAGCCAAGTGCTGGTGGAGGACAAGCTGTTCGCGACGCTCGACACCACCGTCCGCACGCTACAGCCGGAAACCCGGCCCCGCGTGCTTGTCTCCGACACGGTGGGCTTCATCAAGCAACTCCCCCACGATCTGGTCGCCTCGTTCCGCTCCACCTTGGCAGAGGCGCTGGAGGCCTCGTTGCTGCTGTTCGTGGTCGATGCGTCGGACCCGACCTACGAAGCACAGCTGGAAGTCAGCCGCAGCGTGTTGCGGGAGATCGGGGCGGATGCGGTGCCGTCGCGCCTGGTGCTGAACAAGCTCGACCGCGTGGACGACGCCGGGCGTGCCGCTCTGGCAGCGAAGCATCCGGATGCGATCATGCTCTCCGCGCATGCACCCGGCGATGTGAGCTCGCTGCGGGACACCATCATGGCGTTCTTCGAGGCGGCGATGATCGAGGACGTGCTGGTGCTGCCTTATGCGATGCAAGGGCTCATCGGCGAGGTGTACGAAAGCGCGCGGGTCTTGTCCGAAAACTACGACGAGACCGGCCGGGTGCTGACGATACGGGGCCTGCCTGGCGCCATCAGCCGGTTGCGGCGGCTCGTCGCCACCCACTGAGCGCCCTTCCCGGCCTCAGCCGATCGTGCCAAACCCGACATGGCACGCAAAATTTCCGCCTCAAAGAGCCCGGCCTCCAGCCCCGTGCCAGCAGCGCTGGAGCGTTTGGCCCGGATGGCGGCCGCGGGCGCGCGCCAATTTGCCAACGCCGCGGCCACGGGGCGGCTTGGATAGCAAGGTCGGCGTCGCTACCGCTGGAACGCCCAGCGCAGGGTTTGTGCAATGCCCAGCGTGCCTGCGCGGACCAGTGGCCTGCCGATGATGGGGTTCTGCAAGCCGTGCATACGCCGGGCCCAACCCGGCAACAAATCGATCGCGGCCCTGATGGTCAGCGCTTGAAACGGCTCGGTCATGCGGTTCGCCGCCCGTTGGGTCAGCACCAGCTTGGCCACCTCCCGCGTTCGCGCATCGCAAAGCAATCCCGGCCGCATCGCCTCGATCAGCCCTAGCGCCGCCGCTCTGGTCCGCGGCACCGGGTCTGCCCCCAAGGCCTGCGCGATCTGGGCCATCTCGGCAAAATACCGGTCTTGATCGGCCGCTGACATGCCAGGCTCGGCATAGCGCATCCAGGCATTCAGAAAACTGCTGGCTTCGGTCACATGCACCCAGGCGAGCAGCGCCGGGTCGTTTGCCTGGTAGGGCTTGCCGTTGGCCAGCGTGCCCGACACCTGATCGTGGATGCCGCGCACGCGGGCGATGATCGCCTCGGCTTCCTCCCGCCCGCCATAGGTGGTGAGCGCGATGAAGCGCGCCGTGCGACGCAACCGGCCATGCATGTCGGCACGGAAGTTGGAGTGGTCCCATACGCCTGCCAGGACCGCCGGGTGCAGCATCTGCAGCAACAGGCTCGCCACGCCGCCCACCATCATGGACGTCACGTCGCCATGCACCCGCCACGCGACGGCGCCAGGGCCGAACAACCCGTCCAGGCGCCGTTTGACCGGCTGCTCCCCGCGGGAACGGTCGTTGAACAGCGCCACCACGCTGGAGGTGATCGCCCTCCGCAGCGGGTGCGCCAGCGAGGCCCGTGCCTGGGCTGGCAAGGGATCAGCCATCACTCAGGGGTCCGTTCGGAGGCACAGGGCGTATTTGGGTATGCCGGGCGGCCGATACAGCGCTAGACACCCTATTTTCCGATAGGGCGCCTGCCATGGGGACTTCCCGTGGTACATCGCCGGGTATAACCCGGCACCCAGGCGGGCTGCGAGCGCGCGCCCGGCCAGGCGGAAGGACCACCAGATGACCCTCGACGTGGAAAAGTATTTCTATGAGCCGGCAAAGGGCCACGGCCTGGCGCACGACCCGTTCAACGCCATCGTCGGCCCGCGCCCGATCGGCTGGGTATCGACCCGCGGTGCGGACAACTCCATCAACCTGGCGCCCTACAGCTTCTTCAACGGCTTCAACTATATCCCGCCCATCATCGGCTTCTCCAGCACCAGTGCCAAGGACAGCCTGCGCAACGCCCGCGAAACCGGCGAGTTCGTCTGGAACCTATCGACCCGCGCCCTGGCGGAGCAGATGAACGCCACCTGCGCCAGCGCGCCCTACGGCACCAACGAATTCGAGTTGGCGGGCCTCACGCAAGCCCCGTCGCGCCTGGTTTCGGTGCCCTATGTCGCCGAAAGTCCAGTCAACTTTGAATGCAAGGTCACCGAGATCGTCCAGCACAAACGGCACACCGGCGAGGCCGTCGAAGCATGGCTCGTGCTGGGGGAAGTCGTCGCGGTTCACATTGCCCAGCATTTGCTGAAGGATGGCGGTTTCGACACGTTCGGCGCCGGCATCATCCTGCGCGCCGGCGGCCCGACCGCCTATTCGGAGGTCCGCCCCGACAGCCGCTTCGACATGCGCCGCCCGGCCTAGGGCTTTATGCGCTCATCGCTTCTGGAGGGATCGGTTAGGCGGATCGGGATTGTCTGCGCTACACTCCCCACGCGATCCTCGGTAACAAACTCTGGCTCGATGGAGGGTATTCATGACAACGGAACGGGCGGTTCTCGCGGGTGGCTGCTTTTGGGGCATGCAGGATTTGCTGCGCCGGTTTCCCGGGGTGATCTCGACCCGGGTCGGCTACACCGGGGGTGAGGTGCCGAACGCGACCTATCGAAACCACGGCAACCATGCCGAAGCGATCGAGATCAACTTCGACCCTGCCAAGATCAGCTACCGGGACATCCTGGAATTCTTCTTCCAGATCCATGACCCGAGCACGCGCAACCGGCAGGGCAACGACCGTGGCGCCAGCTATCGTTCGGCGATCTTCTATACCAGTGAGGCGCAGCGGCAAGTGGCCGAGGACACCATCGCCGATGTCGATGCCTCGGGGCTATGGCCCGGCAAGGTAGTCACCGAACTGGCACCTGCCGAGGATTTCTGGGAGGCTGAACCGGAGCACCAGGACTACCTGGAGCGTATTCCAAACGGCTATACCTGTCATTTCGTGCGCCCGAACTGGAAGCTACCTCGCCGGGCGTCCGCGGCATAGCCCCCGTCAGGCTCGCCTGCCCGGCCTCAGCGGGCACGTGCGACCCGCGGAACCATGCACCCTAATCCAGGCGAAGCCGGGTCAGGGCGCATCCCCGGGCGACGATGTCGTCTTCGGTCAGGTTCGGAAACATGCCGGTATAGCGCTTGAGCAACGCAGAACGCAGGCTTTCGGACGTCTTGATCGTTGGCAGCGACTCGGCGAAGTGCTCGGCCGTAACGGCCGTAAGGGCGACGCGTTGGATCGTTTCCACGCAGGTGCCCATCCGGAAATACGTCGGGTCGACGACTGGCAGCACCTCCCGCCCGTTGGGCAATCGCCGGCCAGGCTTGACGATCGGTAGGATGGCATAGCGGCACCCGGCGGTGTTCGAGGTTGATTCCAGGTTGAAATGGGTGAACATCGGTCCGGCACCCGCAAGGAGACGGAAATCCGCCGCGTGCAGCCGGATCAGGCCGTCGACCTTGAGACGGCGCAGCAAGTCTTCCGTCCTGGTGACGCGCTCGCCCGCGCCGGCCACCACCCCCACATGGCTCGCTGTGGAAAGCGGCAGCGTCTCGTCAGCGTTTTCCACTATGTCTCAATCCATCACGAAGCCGGGTAACCAGGTCGTCAATGGCGGCCAAAGCGTGATGGCCACCAGCACGATCAACAGCGGCACCAGCCAAGGTAGCACCGCACGGGACATGGCTTCGAATGATATTTCCGCAATGCGCGAGGTGATGAACAGGACAACGCCGACTGGCGGGTGGATGGTGCCCAGGATAAGGTTAAAAATCATGATAATGCCGAATTGCACCGGCGCGATGCCGAAGCTGTGAGCGACCGGCACCAAAATCGGAATAAGGATCAGCAGGGCGGCCAGCGTCTCCATGAAGCAGCCGACCACGAGCAGCAACAAATTGCACACCAGCAGGAACAGCAGCGGGCTGTGGATCGAGGCGACCATTGCCGGGGCCACGGTCTGCGGAATCCGGGAGATCGACATGCACCAGCCAAGGGCCGCCGCGGCCATCACCAGCACGGTCACGATTCCCGCCGTCTCGACCGTCTCGGTCATCACGCGCACGATGTCGGCCCAGCGCAGCGTGCGGTACACGACCAGGCCTAGCAGCAGGGCATACAGGCTGGCCACTGCGGCGGCTTCGGTCGGGGTGAAATAGCCGCTGAACATGCCGCCCAGCAGGATCACCGGTGCCATCAATGCGAAGAAGCCGTCCCGGAAGGAATGCCAAACCTCGCCAAACCCGGCGAAGCGCTGGCTTGGGAAGCCCTGGCGTTTACCGATGACGGCCACCATCACCATCAGCGATGCCGCCATCAGCAGGCCCGGAATGATCCCGGCCAGGAACAACCGCCCGACCGAGACGTCGGACGTCACGCCATAGATGACGATGGGCAGGCTAGGTGGAACGATGGCGCCGATCGTGGCGGCAGACGCGTTGATCGCGGCCGCGGTCTCCGCACGGTAGCCAGCGCGCTTCATGGCGCGGATTTCCACCGCGCCGGTTCCCGCCGCGTCCGCCACGGCCGAGCCGGCCATTCCGGCGAAGATCAAGCTCGACACGATGCTGGCCTGGGCATAGCCGCCGCGCAACGACCCGGTAATCGCCGTTGCAAACCGCACGATCCGGTCGGTGATGCGCGACGCGCTCAGCAGATTGCCCATCAGGATGAACAGGGGCGCCGCCACGATCGGGAAGGAGTTCATGGCCTGCGCCATCTTCTGCGGCACGATCGAGGGTGACAGACCCGATAGGGATACGAAGGCCAAGGCCGCCAACCCCATGGCCGCGAAGAGTGGCAGCCCCGCCAGGATGCTGACTAGCCAAACACCCCCGATGCCGAACATCAGCTCGGTCATTCGACCAGCGCCTCGGAGAGCGGCGAGCCTGCCGGAACCTGCCGGGGCTCCAGCGCCTGTATCGCCGCCTGCACGGCCATCAAGAGTCCCGCCGGAACCAGCGGGATGTACAGCCACGCCATCGAAATTGGCAGGGAGGTCGCTTCCAGCCCCACATTTCGCCTGACCAGGAACACGCCGAACCAGGCGATGGCGCAGCCGAACACGGCCAGCGCCACCTGGATCACCCGTTCGGTCGCCTGAAACGCGCCAGGGGGCAGGAGCGCCTGGAAATACCGGATCCTCACATGCCCGCGGCGCCGCCCGGCGATCATCCAGCCGAACGAGGCCAGCCAGACCATCACGAACCGGGCGCCCTCGTCGGTCCAGATCAACGGTTCACCGTACGCCCGGCTCACCACGCCCGACAGCACGGTGACCAGCAGCACGAGCAACAAGGCACAGGCTGCCAGCTCGAGCGCGCGGTCGAAGAGCCGCATCATGACATTCAGGCTGATGCGATCTTGTCCCACAGGCCCTTGCCCCATTTCGCCTCGTATTTGGCGGGCAGGCTGGCCAGCACGGGCTTGCGGAATTTGTCGACGTCGATCTGTTCCACGGTCATGCCGCCCTGGCGGAAGGTGTCAACCAGGCCGCCCTCCTGACGCACGATCTCGTCGTCTTGCTCTTTGGCGTATTTCGCCAACCCGCTGCTGAGGGCCGCCTGTTGTTTGGCGTCAAGGCCGGACCAAGCCGTCTCGTTGATCACGACGAGGCGCGGGGTCATGATATGCGCGGTCAGGATCAGGTGTTTCTGCACCTCGAAAAACTTCGAGCTTTGGATCGTCGGGAGCGGGTTCTCCTCGCCGTCCACGGCGCCCTGGCTCAGCGCCAGATACAACTCGCCGATGTTCAATGGCGTCGGCCGTGCACCCCAGGCCTCCGCCATGGTGCGGTAGGTGTCCACCTCCGGGATGCGCAGCTTGAACCCCTGCATGTCCGCCACGGATTTGACCGTCCGGCTGCCGGATGTGACGTGGCGGGTGCCGTAATAGGTCGATCCGATCACCCGCATGTCGCGTTTGGCGACGAGGTCAGCCTTCATCGGGTCCACCACCGCAGAGCCCAGGGCGCGGCGGATGTGGTCCGGGCCCGTCCAGATATACGGCGCCTCCAGGATCGAGAACGCCGTGACGAACTGGCCGAATTGGGCCGCCCCTTCGTCCACCATCTGGATCGCGCCGGACGACGTTGCCTCGATCAGGTCGCGGGAGGACCCGAGCTGGCCGCTGGGAAACGTCTGGATCGCCACCGCCCCGCCCGTCGCGTCGCTGACCTCCTTGGCGACCTTGTCCATCATGATGACGGATGGGTGGCTGACGGGCAGCACCGTACCCCAGCGCAGGGTGGTGGCGGCCCGGGCCGTGCCGGCGAGGGCGCCCGTGGCAGCAAGACCGGCAAGCACGGTGCGGCGACGAATGATCATGGAATTTCTCCCGTTTCTAGTTTCTGTTCTGGGTGGTCTAGCCTAGAGGAAGGCGGCGGGATAAGGGTCGTCCATGCCGACGCAGTTCTAGGCGCCCGCCATCAAGCCGCGGTAGTCCAACTGATCCTGGTGCATGCGCTGGAACACGGCGTATTTCGCGTCGTGGAACGCCCCTATCCTCCCCCTCGACGGCTCGATCACCCGTCCGGCCGTGCTCATGGCGCCCATCGCCGTCTGAACATCGGCGTGCACGCCCGCGGCAACCGCGCCCAGCATGGCGGATCCCAACAGCACCGCCTCGGGTTCCCCGGGCAATACGACCCGGCAGCCCGTGGCATCGGCATGCTCGCGTAGGAAGACCCTATCCTTCGTCCCACCGCCACAGGCCAGGATGGTGTCGATGGCGGCGCCATGCTCGTTCATCGTCGCAATGATGTGCCGCGTCCCGTAGGCCACCGCCTGAATCGTCGCGAGATAGAGCAGCGCC
Source organism: Acetobacteraceae bacterium (assembly GCA_965199005.1). Taxonomy (GTDB): domain Bacteria; phylum Pseudomonadota; class Alphaproteobacteria; order Acetobacterales; family Acetobacteraceae; genus LMUY01. The sequence continues at coordinate 1,690,222 of CBDAQK010000001.1, forward strand.
AAGTCGTCGGCGGTGGCGGAGAGGGGCAGGCCGCTGAGCATCCCCCGCAGGCTCGCATCCGCGCGGGGCGAGCGGTTGCCGTGGAAATCGGGCATGACATGCAGATCGGCGGTGAGCAGCGCGGGGGGCGACCCGGCGGCGAGTGTATCCAGCCGGTCTGCCAGCAGCGCGAAGACGTGACGGCCGGATTGCCGGGCCTGTTCCGCCAGGCCGGGGTAGGCGGCATGGGTCTGCACCACATGGTCCACGAGCGCGCCCGTGGCCGACTGGCCGCCCTCGTTCAGCCAAAATCCTGGGACCATGGCAGAGAAATACGGTCCCCATACGCCCGGCACGAAGTTCGGGCTTGGGGATACCGCCATATGGCAGCTCGACGTGCCGCCCACCAGCGCGAGCCGGCAACGCAAATCGGTCGGCGCATCGAGCACGGCGCCAATGACACCCAACCCGCCCGCATGCGCGTCGATCGCGGAAGCGCCGACGGGCGTGCCTTGCGGCAGCCCAAGCTCCGCCGCAGCCGCCTGGGACAAGCCCGCCCCAACCGGCGTTCCCATCGGCAGCACGGTCTGTCCGATTCGAGCGAAATTCTCATCCACCAGTTCGCCCAACCCGGCGGCGCGGAAGAAGCTGTCATCCCACCGGCTCTCGTGGCCCAGATAGGTCCATTTGCACACGGTGGAGCAGAGCGAGCGGGAGAGGGCGCCTGTCGCTCGCCAGGTCAGGAAGTCGGGCAGGTCGAAGAAATGGGCGGCGCGGCTCCAGGAGGTGGGGAGATGCTCCTTGAGCCACAGCAGCTTTGGCGTTTCCATCTCGAGCGAGATGCGCCCGCCGACATAGCGCAGCACGGGGTGCCCGGTTGCGTTGATCCGATCCGCCTCGGCCGCGGCGCGGTGGTCCATCCAGACGATGATATCCTGCTCCGGCGCACCCGCCGGATCGACGGTCACGCCGTGTCCCGCCTCGTCCAGCACCACCAGCGAACAGGTTGCGTCGAACCCAATCCCGCGCACGCGATGGGGGCCGGCGATGGTCATTGCTTCCCGCACGGCCGCACAAATGGCCGCCCAGATGTCGGCGCTGGATTGCTGTGCGAAGCCAGAGGCGGGGCGCCAGGTTTGGATCGGCCGGCTGGCCTGCGCCAGCATCGCGCCCGCCGGGTTGAACACGCCAGCGCGGGCGCTGCCGGTGCCAACGTCGACGCCGATCAACACGTCCATTGGGGGGCTCACGCCGCCGTGCCGCAGACGAAGACCTCCAGCCCCAGTTCAGCCGCCAGGGCCGCTTTGGCCGCCATTGCCAAATCCGCCTCCGCAGCTGACTTGGCGTAGACGACCTGGATGTGGTTGGCCTTGTGCCGGGCCATCATCTGGTCCCGCGACACGCCGTGTAAAACCCCATGCATGATGGGCCATTGCGGCGTGGTGCTTGCCCGGCGCCGCTCCGTCTCCGCAGGGGGCAAATCGGCCACGTGGCCGCGGCCGATATCCATCTTCAAGCGGCCACCCTCGACGAAGATGCGCGACCAGACGAGCTCACCAGGCTTGGCAACGCCACGCAGCGTGCCCCCACCCAGGCGGAAATACATCGGTGGCTGACGCAGACTATCGCTTCCCGCCCAGCCGCCGACATGGTGCGCAGGCGGGGCCGCGCCCGAAATCTGGAACACCCACACGTAATCCGCCGTGCTGCCGCTGCGGTCCGCATCGCCCCACCGCAGGTCGTGCAGCGTGGTTTCCACCGGCTGACCCAGCGCGCGGTGAACCCGGTTGGTGAACAGCGCGTCGAGGCCGGCGCACTCGTCCACCTCGTTGAAGTGCGGGATGGCCTGGCCACGACGGATGGGTGCGCCATCCGCGCCGGTAACCGGCGGACGGTCCTCGTTGTTCAGGAGACCCTCTGCCAGGTCGGAGGCTGGCAGGAGATCCTTCAGCCCCTGCTGGTATTGGATGCCGATCGTCTCGCACCCGAACTCCTCGGCAATGCGGACTGCGGCGATGTAGGTACGGCATTGGTCCAAGACCTGCGCCTCGGTCAGCTCCGTCGCCGCGTCGGTCCCGAGATGAAAGCGCATGCCCTTTCCGGTCAGCCAATCATAGACGCCCCGTGCCTCGGCCTCCGGCACCTCGCGGGCGGCGGCATACAGGCCGGATTGCGATAGCCGTTCCTTGAACACGCCCAGCGGGATCAGCAATTCGTCGGGAATGATGGCGTTGAACATTCCCATACAGCCTTCGTCTAACACGCCCATGATGGATTTTCGCCGGCGCAAATCGGCGGCAATGTCCCCCGCGACCGAACGCGCCTTTGCAGGTGCCCCCGCTGGGTCGAACGGGCGGACATGCGACAGGTCGTGATCGACCCGGCCCTCCGTCAGCCATTGGCGAAGCTTGCTGCGGAAGAACTCGTCGGTAAAGGTCTCGCTCCATAGCGTGCTATAGGCGGTCCCCGCCTTGGTCAGCGACCCGTTGAGGTTCAGCATGCCGACCAGGCCAGGCCATTGTCCGGACCAATTGGCGATGGTGAGGATCGGGCCGCGATGGCTCGTCAATCCGGCGAGCACGTGGTGGGTGTACTGCCACACCGCCTCTGCCACGATGATGGGTGCGTCGGGGTCCAGCTCGGCGAAGATCGCCATGCCCTGCTTCTGGCTGGCGATGAACCCGTGCTGCAACGCCGGGTCGTAGGGATGGGCGCGGCGGACCTCCCCGCCACATGCACGCACCGCCTCTTCGAGCTGGCGCTCCATCGTCGCCTGCGCCGGCCAGCACATGGCGTTGGCGCTCTGACGCAGGTCACCGCTGGCCACCAACAAGACCTGCTTGGGCAATGTCACGACCAGTATTCCTCCGCGCGGCATATTCTGTTGCGGCAGTCTATGCCGGGCCGGGCGACTGTGCAACGGGCGTTGACACGCTAACATGTCAGTGCGTAACTCGCGGCATGACGTTGCGTGCTCAGGCGTACGACGCCTTCACCCGCCACCTGCTCGACCGGCATTTGAAGCCAGGGCAGTTCGTGACGCAGCGCGACCTGGCGGCGCTCGTGGGCTTTCCCCTGGGCGCCATCCGCGAAATGATCCCGCGGCTAGAGGCGGAGGGGCTGGTGCAAACCCTCGCTCAACGCGGGCTGCAGATCACCGGCGCCGACCCGAGGCTGATCCGCTATGCGTTCCAGCTACGTGACATGATCGAGAGCGAGGCCATCGTGCATTTCGTCCGGACGGCGGCTGATGCTGTGGTCGAGCGCGAAGTCGCAGCGCTGGCCGACATGGCCGAGCGGGCGCAGGAGGGCGAGATCGGGCCGAGCCTGGTGGCACAGGCGCAGGCGATCGACTGGGGCTTCCACGACCTGATCGTCGAGAGCTTGGGCAACCCGCTGCTGAATGACGTGCACCGCGTCAACGCCATCCGCATCCGGATCATGATGTACGACCGGGTAACGTTGTCGCCGGAGGTGCTGGCGCCTGCATTGGACGAGCATAAGCCGCTCCTGGATGCCGTGCAGAAGCGCGATCCGAAGGCGGCTTTGAAGGCCTTGAAACTGCATCTAGCCTCGGCACGACGGCGTGCCCTTGCCTTGGATGAAACCCCCTGACTGATGAAGGATGCATGGTTGTGAAGGATAGTATCAGTGGCTTCTGGGTCGCTGCCGCCACCCCGCTGGCGGCGGATGACCACGTGGACCACGCCCGGCTGGCGGCGCATGGCGAATGGTTGTTCGACCAGGGCGTGGATGGGCTGGTTCTCTTCGGCACCACGGGCGAAGGGACCTCATTCTCGGCAAAGGAGCGGCTGGAGACGGTCGCTGCCCTGCTGAAGCACGGCATTGCGCCGGAGCGGCTGGCGCTCGGCACGGGCTTTCCGGCGGTGCCCGACAGCATCGCGCTCACCCGCGACGCGCTCGCCCTCGGCTTGCAGCACGTGCTGATCTTGCCGCCGTACTTCTACCGCGACGCCGATCCAGCCGGGCTGGAGGCTGCATTCGCCGCCATCATCGACGGGGTTGGCGATGCGCGCCTGCGCGCCACGCTCTACCACATTCCGCAAACCTCCGGGGTGGCCATTCCGCCGGCTGTGCTGGCCGGGTTGCGGGCCCGGTTCGGCGTCATGCTGGCAGGTATCAAGGACAGCAGCGGTAATTTCGAGCATTTCCGCGCCTTCCGTGCCGCGGCGCCTGCGGTCAGCGTTACGATCGGCAACGAGGCTGATATCGGCCGCGCGCTGGCAGAGGGCGGCGCGGGCACGATCTGCGGCATGGCCAACATGGTGCCCGACTTGGTTCGGGCCATGTTCACCGAGGCCGGCGCGGCCAAGCCCATGCAGGCCGCCATTGCGCTGATGCAAGGGCAGTTCGTCCCCACACTGAAGGCGGCGCTGGCGCAACTGACGGGCGAGGCAGGCTGGGCCCGGGTCCGCACGCCCCTTCTGCAGGGCAGCACGGCGCATGGCGAGCGCGTTGCAGCCGGGTTGCGCGCATTGGGGCAGCGCGCGGCCGCATAGGCGCGGCTGGATTGCACAGACAAGGCATCTTCGGCACAGTACATTACAATAAACCGGCCGCATCAGCGCGCCGAACGGGGGGAATAAACCATGCTACATCGTCGCTCTTTGCTGCAGGCGTCCACCGCCTTGCTTGCCGCCCCGGCGCTGGTGGGGCGCGCTTCGGCGCAATCCAAATTCGACTGGCAGCAATGCAAAGGCCAGACGGTGGTCGTGACGATGACCAAGAACCCGCGCGCCGACACGATGCAGAAATACCAGAAGGAGTTCGAAGCGCTCACCGGCATCAAGGTCGAGTCCGAACAGATGCCGGAGCAGCAGCAACGCACCAAGGCCATCCTGGAACTCTCGACCGGGCGGCCGAGCTTCGACGTGTTCCATTACTCGCTGCACGTCTCCAAGCGCATCGTGGGTAACGGCAAGTGGCTGGAAGACTTGCGTCCCTACGTCGCCAACCCGGCGCTGACTGCCCCGGACTACGATTTCACCGATCTGAGCGCACCGAGCCGTGCCGCGGCGACGCAGCCGGACGGGCGGATGGACTCCCTCCCGCTCGAGACCGATTTCTGGCTGATCTACTACAACAAGGCCTTGTTCGCCCAGAAGGGTATCAAGGTTCCCACGACGTTCGACGAGCTGCTTACCGCAGCCCGCGCGCTGACCGACAAATCGACGCAAACCTACGGCTTCGTGGGCCGCGGCCTGCGCAACGCCAACGTACCGGTATGGACGAACTTCCTGCTCGGCCAGAACCAGGAGACGGTCACCCTCGACGGCCACACACTGCTGACCGACACGCCGGATGCCATCGCCGCGGGGGAGATGTACAAGACCATCATGCGGGAGTGCGCTCCGCCCGGCGTCGTCGGGTTCAACTGGAACGAATGCCAGACCAGCTTCATGCAGGGCAAGGTCGCCATGTGGATGGACGGGGTCGGCTTCACGCCGCCGCTCGTGGACCCGACGAAATCCAAGATCGCCGACCATGTTGGCTTCGCCGTCATGCCGGCTGGGCCAAAGGGGCATTTTTGTTCGGTCTTTACCGACGCACTCGGCGTGACGTCGCAGAGTAAGGTGAAGAACGCCGCCTATCTTTATTGCCAGTGGGCGACGGGCAAGCAGATGCTGATGAACATGGTAACGGCTGGCGGTGGCGCCTCGCCGCGCTTGAGCACCTATCAGGACCCGGGCCTGATGAAGACCAGCCCATTTGGCCAGGAATGGCTCGCCACGCTGTTGGCAAGCGCCAAGATCGCCCGTTCCGGCCTGCCGGAGATCGTTCCGGTGAACGAGTTCCGGGACGTCATGGGCGTGGCTCTGACCAACATGATTGGCGGTGCGGATACCGCCACGGAACTGAAGAAGGCGACCGACAGCTTCAAACCAGTACTGGAAAAGTCGCTGCAGGGATGAGGCCAACGACCGTCGCCAGCGTCGCCGCGTTGCCAGCGCTGGTGGCGCAGCGGGCGAAGCAGAATTATGCGCGCCGCTATTGGCTGTTCATTCTGCCTGCCGGCATCGTGGTGGCTGCGGTCATCGTGTTTCCCTGGCTGTTCACCGTCTTCATGTCGCTGCAGGATTACCACGTCAGCCAGACGATGAGCTTCGCCGGGCTGGACAATTACCGCCGGATGTTCTCCGACGACCGGTTCATTTGGGCAATCCTACGCACGTTCTACTTCACGGCGCTGGCGGTGGTGTTTCCCACCATCTTCGGCGTGGCCGCGGCCATCTGCTTCAACAAGCATTTTCCCCTGCGGGGCGTGGCACGGACCATCTTCATCCTCCCGATGATGGCGACCCCGGTGGCGGTGGCGCTGGTTTGGACGATGATGTTCCATCCCCAGCTCGGCGTGCTGAACTATCTGCTGACCTCCATCGGCTTGCCGCCATCGACCTGGGTGTACGACAGCGCCACCGTCATTCCCACCCTGGTCATGGTGGAGACCTGGCAGTGGACGCCGCTGATCATGCTCATCGTGCTCGGCGGCCTGGCGAGCCTGCCGCAGGACCCCTATGAAGCTGCCGCATTGGATGGTGCCAGCGGCCTACAGTGCTTCCGCCTGATCACCTTGCCCTTGGTCTGGCCGTTCATCCTGGTGGCGCTCGTGCTGCGCGCCGTGGACGCACTGAAGGCGTTCGACACGATTTTCGTCATCACCGGAGGGGGCCCCGGCACGTCCAGCGAGACGCTGAACCTGTACCTCTACCAGGAAGCCTTTTCCTATTACGACATCGGATATGCATCGGCGATCGTGGTGGTGTTCTTCGTCCTGATCCTGCTGGTGACCCTGCTGCTGATGGGCACCCGCAAGAAGGCCAGTGCGCGGTGACGCCCCGCCGGCTGAAGCGGGCGGGTGGCAAGATCGGGCTTGCACTTTCGGTCCTGGTCCTGGTGTCCCCCGCATTGCTGTTCTTCCTATGGATGCTCTCGCTGGCCCTGAAGACCGAGGCGGACAACGTCGCCTACCCCCCAGTATTCATCCCGTCGTCGCTGACGCTGGACAATTTCCGCCAGGTTTTCGCGCAGAATGATTTCGTCGGCTACACGATCAACTCGGTCATCGTTTCGTTCAGCGCCACTGGCCTGGCCTTGTTGGTGGGCATTCCCGCCGGCTACGGCATCGCCAAGGCCAAAGCATCCGCCTCCGCAGCCCTGATCCTGGTTGCCCGCATCACCCCCGGCCTCAGTTACTTGGTTCCATTATTCCTGTTGTTCCAATGGCTGAACCTGACGGGAACATTGCTGCCGATCGTCATTACCCACCTAGTCATCACGGTGCCGATCGTCGTCTACGTCATGGTCGGCTTCTTCGAGGGTCTGCCGAACGAATTGGAGGAGGCGGCGCTGGTGGACGGCGCCACCATCTGGCAGGCTTTCCGCCGGGTTGCGCTGCCATTGGCCCGTCCAGGGATCACCGTTGCGACGATCCTGTCGTTCATCTTCAGTTGGAACAATTTCATTTTCGCCGTGGTTCTCGCCGGCCGCAACAGCCGCACCTTGCCTGTCGCCGTGTATAACACGCTGACTTTCGAGCAGATCAGTTGGGGACCGCTCGCGGCCTCCGCCCTGCTCGTGACGGCACCCGTGCTGTTGCTGACCTTGGCGATGCAGCGGGAAATCGTCGCTGGCTTGACGGCTGGCGGCGTCAAGGGTGGGTAGGACCCGCTGTCAGCGCCCCCGGCGTGAAAGGTACTCCGGACAAGATCCCCCCGGCGGAGTGGGTCGAGGCTCCTGACCGCGGTCTTGCCGGCATCGAGGCCGGGAGGATTGTGCCTATGGAGGCGGTGCTCGATCGGCTACGGGTGACTATGCCAGGATGGAAACGCGGCAGGGTGATACCATTGGCGCGCGGGTGCCTCAATCAGGCTGAGCCTACGGAGAGGGCTGCATGGCGGTCAGACGATGGACGCCGGAGCGCCATGTTCCGTGGTACGAAACACGTTTTGCATGGCTAGGCTCCTCCCCGCCTGTCTATAGTTGGCGGCAGCGGCCACTCTGAAACGAAGGTTGATGCGAATGAGACAGCGCAGACTGCTCCCAACCGGCTGGATTGCGTCAATGCTGCTCTCAGCCGCTCTCACCGTGGGTGGCGCCCAGCCAAGCCGCGCCGACGAGCTGAAGGCCGGCGCGCTTCGCGTCGCGATCATCGGTGACATCAGCAATTTCGACCCGCAGTCGTTTCTTGCAGTGAACTTTCCCGTCATCAAGAACCTGTATGACAGCCTGCTGGAATACACGCCGGACGGCAAAGCAGTCCCGAGCTTGGCGACCGCCTGGACGATCGCGCCGGATGGCGCCTCCGTCACGGTGACCTTGCGCAACGATGTGCTGTTCGCCAATGGCGACAAGCTGGATGCTCAGGCCGTGGCCGCGACGCTGAAGAAGGCGGCAGACCCGCAGCGCGGCAAGAACGTCTACGCGACAATGTCCTTCGTCAAGGATTGGACCGTCTTGGACGACCACACGATCCGGCTGAATTTCAATGGCCCGGCGCCCGTGCAGCAGATCACCGACCTGCTGCAATTCGTCTCCGTCATCGACCCGGCGGGCATGGACACGGTGGAAACCAAACCGGCCGGCAGTGGCGCCTACATGCTTGCCGACCGCGCTCCCGGCCAGCGCATCCACCTGGTCGCGAACCCGCATTATTGGCGGGCGGGCCAGCCTGTGTCCCACGACGCCACGATCACCGTGTTCAGCGACGATCAATCCGCCACCGCCGCGCTGGAATCGGGCGCGGTGGACATGGTCTATGGCGGCTCAGCCCGCAACGGGGTACGGCTGCATAATGACGGCTATCCCCTGCTGCAGGGGCCGGGGCCGCTCGTTCAGGCGTTGCGGATCAATCCCAACCGCGGGCCGTTCCGCAACGTCAAGTTCCGCCAGGCCTTCAACTACCTGGTTGACCGCGCCGCCATGCTGCGGCTGGGCTATGCCGGGCTGGGGCAAGTGGAGGCGCTACCTTGGGCGCCGGCGAGCCCAGCCTACGACCCGTCCTACAACACGCGTTACGCCTTCAGCCTGGACAAGGCTCAAGCGTTGCTGAAGGAGTCCGGGCTCTCCGCAGCGGAGATGAACGACTGGACGCTGCTGGTGAATTCGGGTGACGAGGGGATCGTCGTGCTCAGCCAAATCCTGCAGGGCACGCTGGCCAAGGCCGGGATCAACGTGAAGCTCCAGATGCGGCAAGGCGCTGATTTCGTGGATTCGATGCTGGGTGGCAAATTCGACGCGATGTTCAGCGCCGTCGGCAACGTGCAGAAATTTCCATCCCGCCTCGCCACCAACAGCATCTATCGCACCACGAACAATGTCGTCCTCGGCTCGCCCAATCCATTCCCCGAGTATGTGGCCGCCATCGACCGGGTCAGCACCGCCGCCGGGCCGAACGCGGACCTGAAGGGCGCGATCAACAATCTGAACCAGGTGCTGATCGCAACCTCGTTCTGCATTCCCACCAATACGTACGACCCGGCGCTGCTGCTCGCCGCCAAGAATGTCGGCGGCCTCACGCCCGATATCGACGACATGCTGGTGCTGCGAACGGTCGGCTTCACGCATTGACGGCGGCTGAAGCGCCCGTTCTCTCGGTCCGCGGCCTGACGATTGGCTTCCGGGGTTATCGCCGGGTCGTGCCGGCCGTCCGCGGCATCGACTTCGACGTGGCGGGGGACGAACTCGTCTGCATCGTGGGCGAGTCCGGGTCGGGCAAGAGCGTCACGGCCCTTGCGTTGTGTGGCTTGCTGCCGCCTGGGGCGGTCGTCGGCGGCAGCGTCCGGCTCAACGGGATCCAGGTGGATGGCGCGAATGCTGCAACACTGCGCCGGATGCGCGGCGAGGATGTCGGCTTCGTGTTTCAGGACCCGGCCACCACGCTGAACCCGGTGCTGCCCGTTGGGCGGCAGATCGTGGAAGCGCCCATCGTGCACGGGCGGCTACAGCCCCGGTCGGCCGGTGCACGTGCGGTTACGCTGCTGCGGGAGGTGGACATTCCCGACCCGGCTGGCCGCGCACGCCAGTACCCGCACCAGTTCAGCGGCGGAATGCGGCAGCGTGCGGTGATCGCGATGGCGATGGCGGGCCGCCCGCGCCTGATCATCGCCGACGAACCCACGACTGCGCTCGACGTGACGGTGCAGGCGCAGGTGCTGGAGTTATTGGCCCGCCGGCGGCGGGAGCTAGGCGCGGCGGTGATCCTGATCACCCACGATTTGGGCGTCGTAGCCGAGGTGGCGGATCGCGTTCTGGTGATGTACGCCGGCCGCATCGTGGAGTCCGGGCCTAAGGCAGACATCTTCACCCGCCCGCGCCACCCCTACACCCAGGCCCTGCTCCGCAGCACGCCGCGGCTGGGACCAACGGCCGGACGGCTCGATCCCATCCAGGGCCAGCCCCCTTCGCCTGGTTTGCTGGCGGGCGGTTGCGCCTTCCAGCCGCGCTGCGGCCTTGGGCATGGCCGGGCCCGCTGCATTGCAGAGGACCCGCCATTGCAGGCTCTCGCCGGCGGGCAGGCCGCTGCATGCCACTTCGTGGCGGAGGCTGCGGCGTCCGCCCCGTCACGTCCGGCCTCGGCCCGCGCCGGGCGCAGCTTCGGCTCCGTCCTCCTCAAGGTAACTGGGCTGAGCGTGCGCTTCCCGCTGCGGAGCCGGGTGCTCAGGCGGCAGACCGGCGCCGTGCGGGCGGTGGATGGGCTCAACCTCGTGCTGCACGCCGGCGAGACGCTGGGTTTGGTCGGCGAATCCGGCTGCGGCAAGACCACCAGCGGCCGCGCCATCATGGGCCTGGTGCGGCCGTCCAGCGGGCGCGTCGTTGTCGAAGGGCGCGATATCACCCAACTCTCGCGCCGCGCCCTGCGCCCGGTGCGCCGGCACATCCAATACGTCTTCCAGGACCCCTACGCCTCGCTGAACCCGGCGCTCCGCGTGGGCGAGGCGATTGCGGAGCCGATGCGCATCCACGGCGTGTTCGAGCAGCTTGGCGGCGCGCGGTGGGTGGCCCAACTGCTAGAACGCGTGGGCCTGCCCGCGGCGGCTGCGACCCGCTTCCCGCGGGAATTCTCTGGCGGACAGAAGCAGCGCATCAGCATCGCCCGCGCTCTGGCCCTGCAGCCGCGCATTTTGATCCTGGACGAGCCCGTCGCCTCGTTGGACGTGTCCATCCAGGCGCAAATCGTGAACCTGTTGCAGGACCTGCAGCAGGAGTTCGGGCTGGCCTACATCTTCATCGCGCATGATTTATCAGTGGTCCGCCATATCTCGGACCGGGTTGCGGTGATGTATCTGGGCCGGGTGGTGGAGGAAGGGCCGGCGGAGGCGCTCTACGGCCAGCCCATGCACCCCTATTCGCAGGCGCTGCTTTCCGCGGTGCCTGTCCTGGACGTTACCCGCCGGCGCGGCCGCATCGTGCTGGCCGGCGAGGTCCCGAACCCGGCCGCGCCGCCCTCCGGCTGCAGCTTCCATCCGCGCTGTGCGCGCGCGACGGAGATGTGCCGCTCGGTTTCGCCCGCCGCCGTGATGGTCGCGGGTGCTGCCACGCGCGTGGCCTGCCACCACCCCGGGCCCGCGCCGGAGCTGGTGGCGGCGTGAAGGCGGCGCTGGCGGCACATGCGGGGGCAGCGCTCGCCCTGGCGTTCCTGCTCGCCCTAGCCATGGCGGCGGCGTTTGGTGGCTTGTTTCTCGATCCGCTGGCGCAAGACATGGCCAGCGCGCTGGACCCGCCCTCGGCCGCGCACTGGTTCGGTACGGACGAGTTGGGGCGTGACATCCTGGCCCGGGTGGTGTTCGGCGCCCGCACCTCCCTCCTGACCGCGGCGGGTGCGACCGCACTGGCAGGGTTCATCGGCATCCCGATCGGCCTGGTCGCCGGGTTCTTCGGCGGCTGGCGCGATACGGTGCTGATGCGGGCCATGGATGTGCTGCTGGCCCTGCCGAACATCCTGCTGGCGATGGCGCTCATCGCCGTGCTGGGGCGCAGCCAGGCGGCGGCCCTGGTGGCAGTCGGGCTGACGGGCATCCCCGGCTTTGCCCGCATCGTGCGCGCCGAGGCGCTGGCGCTGCGACGCCGCGACTTCGTGGTGGCTGTCGAGGCGTTCGGCGGCTCGTCCGGGTATGCCATTGTGCATTCCGTGCTGCCCAACATCTGGAGCCCGATCCTGGTGCAGGCCGTGGTGCTGGCCTCCGTCGCCATCCTGTTGGAGGCAGCGCTTGCCTTCCTGGGCGTGGGAATACCGCTGCCGACCCCGAGCTGGGGCGAGATGCTGCGCGCCGGCAAGGCGTATCTCTATGACGCGCCTACCTATGCGGTGCTGCCGGGCGTGATGCTGACGCTGACCATTCTCTCGTTCGACGCGCTGGGCCGCACGCTGGCCAGCGTGCTGGCGCAGCGGGGCGACCCACTGCTTGCGGCGGGTCAGCCGTGATTGCCTTCGTCCTGCGCCGGCTGGCGCAGCTTATCCCGGTCGTGCTGGTCGCCTCCGTCGGGATCTGGGGGATGATCTACGCCGTGCCCGGCGGCCCGGTCGGCGCGTTGGTGGGGGAAAACGCGACCTCGGAGCAAATCCGGGCGGTCACGCGGCAACTCGGCCTCGACCGCCCGGTGCTCGCGCAATATGCGAGCTGGCTGGGCGGCGCACTCACCGGCGACCTCGGCATCTCCCTGCAAAGCCGGGAGAAAGTATCCGGTCTGATCGCCCAGCGTCTGCCGGCGACGGTGCAGTTGGGCGTCGTCTCGATCGTGATTGGGCTGCTGATTGGCGTGCCCGTCGCGTTCGCCGGGGCCATGGCGCCGGGTTCCGTGCTGGACCGGCTGCTGACCGGCTGGAGCGCGCTGGCCCTGGGCGTGCCGACCTTCTGGCTCGGCATTTTGCTGATCCTGCTCTTTGCGGTCTGGCTGCATTTGCTGCCCGCCGTGTCGGCTTACGTGCCGTTTTGGCAGTCGCCGCTGGGTATGCTGAGCAACCTCGCGCTGCCGGCGTTGAGCCTGGGGATTTACGTGTCCGGGATATTCGCCCGTTTTCTCCGCGGCGCCCTGCTGCAGGAGCGCCGGGCCGACTATGTCCGCACTGCCAGGTCCAAGGGTCTGACGGAGGGCGCCATCATGCGCGGGCATATCATGCGCAACGCCCTGCTGCCGTTCGTGACGGTGGTTGGGCTGATGGTGGCGTCCTTCATCGGCGGGGCGCTGGTGACCGAGTCGGTGTTCACGTATCCCGGACTCGGCCGGTTGCTGGTGCAGGCGATCGCGGCGCGGGATTATCCGTTGATCCAAGGGTGCATCTTGGTGGTGCTGGTGATCTACGTGCTGGTGAACCTCGCGGTTGACATGCTCTACGTCTATATCGACCCGCGGGTCGATTATGATTAGCGCTTTTGGCGAAGCATGGCCGGAAGCGGACGAGCCCCCGGCCAGATGACCGGACCTGAACGATCCCAGTCCCGTTGAGCTCATCGCCTGACCAGAGCAAGGATCACCCCACCGGAGACATCGTTCGATCATGTGCGCCGTGTTCGCGACGGGACTGCCCGCCGGCAACGAACTGGTTCTCAGGCCTGGCCAACCCCAAATTTTCCCGGAGGGTCGTGCCCGCGTATTCCCGCCGCAGGAGCCCTCGCTCCCTCAGGATCGGAGCGACGGAATCCGCAAACAGGCGCAACTGACCCGGCTGGGACTCTATGAGCATGAAACCATCGCATGCCTCCCCCTCGAACCACTCCTGCATCTCGTCGGCGACGTCCTCGGCGGTGCCCACGTAGCTATCTTTGGGGAACCCGAACCGCATCACGAACTGCCTGACCGTGAGCGCCTCGTCGCGCGCGACACGGAGCATTCGCATCATGTTGCCTTTGAACCCCTCGGCGATGCTCTCGATCGCGCTCAGCGGGAACGGGTCGTCCAAGCCATAACTGCGAAGATCGAACCCGTGGAACGAGCCACTGAGATACTTGATCGCCCCTTGTAACCCGATCTGCTTCCGGCGCGCGGCCTGGATTGCCCGGGCAGCCTCCCTCGTCGGGGCGATGAGAGGGGTGCACCCCGGAAGTATCGCAATCGAGTCCGGATCCCGGCCGTACTCCACCGCCTTGGCCTTCAGCTTGCGGTAGAACTCCTGGTTGACGCCGATGCCGTCGGACCCTGGTGTGAACACGCAATCGATGAAGCGAGCCGCGAATCCCAGGCCCTCGTCGGACGCCGTCGCCGTGAACACGATCGGCCGCCCCTGCCGCGACCGATGGAGGTTGAGAGGGCCCTTCGACTCGAAATACTTCCCCTTGTGGTTCAGCTCATGGAGCTTTTCCGGGACCAGGAAGACTCCCCTTTCCTTGTCCTGCGGTAATGCATCGTCCTCGAAGCTGTCCCACAGCCCGGTCACGACGCGATAGGCTTCCTCCCCGATCTCATAGCGTTCCCGATGGGAGATGCCGTGGAAGCGGCCGTAATTGTCGGACGAGCCCTTGGGATCGGTCGTGACGAGGTTCCAGCCGGCCCGGCCGTTGCTGATATGATCCAGCGACAGGATCTGACGGGCGATGTTGAACGGCTCGCAGAAGGTGGTCGACATGGTGCCGACGAGACCGATGTTCGTGGTAACGGCCGCGATGGCGGCCAGCAGGGTCGTCGCCTCGAACCGGTCAAGACGATGTGGCGGCGAGACCTCGTCGGCCCACAGCGTGTCGGCGACGAAGAAGAAGTCCGCCTTGAACTCCTCGGCGATCAACGCCTGCTCCTTGTGTTTCTCAAAGTTCGTGCCGGGATAGGGTGGCATTCCGGGGTTCAACCAGTCCGACCCGGTCCGGCCTGCACCCTCCGGCATGAGGCCAAGCTTCATGTAGCCATTCTTCATCGTGTTTCCTTCGGGTTGTCTCGGCGGCCCGAGACTGGGAGATCGTTTCGGGAGGCCCGATCGGCGCACGGCGACTATAGAAGATGTCGAATGCCAATGGGCATCGATTTCGATCAGCTTCAGGATGTTTGCCGGGCGACCCGGTATAACTGCTTTTGAGCCTGTTCCTCCGGGCTGAGCCCGTCAAACCTCCATGGATCGCTCTAACCCCGCCCCGACCGCAATACATCCCCCGCCTGCCGCACAGCCCGGCGCAACGCCAGTCCCGCTTCCGCAATGCGCCGGTCCGACATCCGGCTCTCCGGGGCCGAGAGCGACAGCGCCCCGGCAGGCCGCCCATCCTGCCCCAAAATGGCCGCCCCCACACAAACCGCCCCATCCTCGTTCTCGCCGCGCTCCACCGCGTAGCCGAGCACCGCCGTCTGGCCTAGCGCCGTCTCGACCGCCTCGCGGGTTCGCACCGTCCGCTTCGTGCGCCCGGCCAGTTCCTCGGTCAGCACCTGCGCTCGTTCCGTAGGCGGCAGATAGGCCAGGATGGCGCGGCCCAGGGCGGTGGAATGCGCCGGGTCCTCGCCTCCAACCTGGGCCTCCAGGCGCAAACGCTGGTTGGACTGGACGATCTCGACATAGACGACCTTGGCGCCGCGCAGCACGCCGAGATTGACCGTCTCGTCGAAGCGGTCGCGCAGCTCCACCATGATGGGCAAGGCCAGCGCCCGCAGCCGGGTGACGGCGTCGGGTGGCTCGCTCAGCGCGCGGAAGCGGGCGCCCAGGCTCCACGTCTCCGCCACCGGGTCGCACGCCAGATAGCCCGCGGCCTCCAGACTGCACAGATAGCGGAACACCGTGGTCTTCGGCAGCCGGACCGCCAGCGCCAGTGCAGACAGGCGCGTGCCGCCCTCCGCCCCGGCCACCAGGTCGAGCACGCGGAGCGCCTTCATGACCGGCAGGACGGTATACCGCTCGCGGCCCGAGGAAAGTTGTTTCGCCATATGGAACGCGCTCTTCACCCTAGGGAACTTGCTTGACACTGAAGCGGCCGGATGCCCAGCATCTCAGCCCATGTCTCGGTCCCGCGATACCATGGAAACGTCATCCATCGCCGCTCCGGGGAGCGATGCCGGGCCATCTCGCGTCCCCCTCGCGTTCGAGCGCTCCCGCCACCTCATCGAGGAGGCGGCCCACACCCTACCCGGCGGCGTCTCCAGCAATTTCCGGCTCGGGATCGCCCCCACGCCGCTGGTGGTGGAGCGGGCGGAGGGGCCATTCGTGTTCGACGCCGACGGCAACCGCCTGATCGACTACTATCTCGGGATGGGGCCGATGGTGCTGGGCCACAGCCCGGCCGAGGTGTGCGAGGCCGCCCGGGCGCAACTCGGCCAAGGCATCTTGTTCGGCGCACAAAGCGCGGTCGAGTTCCAGGCTGCGAAACTGGTCTGCGACATGGTGCCGTGCGCCGAGCGGGTCCGCTTCAACACCTCTGGCTCGGAGGCGGTGCAGGCGGTGCTGCGGCTGGCGCGTGCGGCGACCGGCCGGCAGGTCATCCTCAAGTTCGAGGGCCATTATCACGGCTGGTTCGACAACATCCTGTGGTCCACCGCTCCGGCGGCGGGCGCCAATGGGCCAGTGGCCGGCAGCCTGGGGCAATTGGAGTCCGCCGGCGCCGGGCTGGAGGTGCTGCCGTGGAACGACGCTGCCGCATTGCGGGTGCGGCTGGCGCGCGGCGACGTTGCGGGGGTCATCATGGAGCCGGTGATGATCAATGCCGGCGCCATCATTCCCGGCCCGGGCTATCTGGAAGCCGCGCGGGAGGCCTGCACCGCGTCCGGCACGTTGCTGATCTTCGACGAGGTGATCACCGGGTTTCGCCTCGGTGCCGGTGGGGCGCAGGCGCGGCTGGGGGTCACGCCGGATCTCGCCGTCTTTGCCAAGGCGATGGCGAACGGCTTCCCGGTGGCAGCCTTCGCTGGGCGGGCGGCGGTGATGGAGCTGTGCACCCAGGGCGTCGTGCATGGCGGCACGTATAATGGCCAGTCCGTCGGGATGGCCGCCTGCGTCGCCACGCTGACCCGGCTGCGCGCACCGGGCGCCTATGCCGGCATGGAACGGTGCGGCACCCGGCTGATGGAAGGCATCAGGGAGCGTCTGGCGGCGGCGGACGTGACCGCGATCGTGGCGGGCTATCCGCAGGCCTTCCATGTCGGGTTCGGACTGACCGAACCGGCGCGCAATTGGGCGGACCTCCGGCGGCTCGACCGCGCGCGCTACGTCGCCTTCACCACGGCGCTGCTGCGGCGCGGGGTGCGGGCGCTGGAGCGGGGCGCGTGGTTCTTGTCCACCGAGCACGATGACGCCGTGGTTGATGCGACGTTGGACGCGGTGGCCGAAGCGGCGCGCGAGGTATAGCGCGATGCGCGTGGCAGTCGGCTCGCTCATGCAGGAGACCAACACCTTCGCGCCGTTCCGCACGACGCTGGCGACCTTCGAATCGTACTATTTGCGCCGTGGTGCAGAGCTGATGACGGGCTTCGGCGCGGCGCGGGTGGAGGTCACCGGGTTCTTGGACGTGCTGGCCGAGGCCGGGGCCGAGGCTGTGCCGCTGCTGGCGGCCCATGCCGGATCGGGCGGGCGGGTGGCACGGGCGGACTTCGACGCATTGGTGGGCGAGATGGCCGGCCGGCTTGCGGCGGCCGGGCCGGTCGATGGCGTGCTCCTGGCTTTGCACGGCGCGATGGTGCTGGAGGATGCGCCGGACGCCGAGGCGGAGATCATCGCCCGCATCCGTGCCGTGCTGCCGCCGGGCACACCGGTGGGCGTGTCGCTGGATTTACACGGCCACATCACGCCGGCGATGTTGCAGCCCGGGACATTCCTGGTGGGCTACCAGGCTTATCCGCACATCGACATGTTCGAGACAGGGCAGCGCGTCGCCCGCCTATTGCTGGACACGGTTGCCGGCCGGCGCAAACCGGTCATGGCGCTGGCAAAGCGGCCCATGCTGCTCAGCCCGGTGAACGCGCGCACCACCGAAGGCCCGGTTGCAACGCTTGCCGCCCAGGCTCGCGGCATGGAGCAATCCGGCGCGGTGCTGCACGCCTCGCTCTTTCCGGTGCAGCCTTGGCTCGACGTACCGGATTTGGGCTTTGCGGCCCTCATGTGCGCCGATGGCGATCTGGATGCGGCGCAGCGTGCCGCCGAGACGCTGGCGGACGACGCCTGGGCGATGCGGTCGGGCTGCGACCCCGATCTGACGCCGCTCGACGACGCAATCCGCATCGGGCTGGCCAGCGACGGTCTGACGGTGGTGGGCGATCCCGGGGACGCGCCGTCCAGCGGCTCGGCGGCCGACAATGCGGGCGTGCTGCGGGCGTTGCTGGCGGCTGGGGCGGACCGGCAGGAGAGGCTGGTGTTGCTGACCCTGTGCGACCCTTCGGCGGCGGCGTTGGCCGCGCAAGCCGGGCCGGGCGGCCAGGTGACCCTGCTGCTGGGCCATCGCCAGACCGGCGACGGCGACCCCGCCGAGGTGAGCGGCGTGGTGCGCGCCCTGACAGACGGGGTGTTCACGATGCACGATGCCGGGGCGCAGGGCAGCGTCGCCAGGATGGGGCTGACTGCGGTCGTCGCGGTGGGCGCACTTCGGATTGCCATCCGCTCCCTTCCCGGCATGGAATGGGATACGGGGATCTACACATCCGTCGGGCTTGACCCACGGCAGGCTGCGTTGGTGTTCGTGAAGTCACCGTCGCATTTCCGCGCGTCATTCGGGCCGCTCGCGACACGGGTGTTGGTGGCTGACACACCGGGGGCGACCTGTGCCAATATGCGCCGGCTGCAATTCCAGCATGTGACACGCCCGCTCTGGCCGCTGGACGAAGCGGCGGCTTAACGATGGAGGTTGCCATGGACGAGACCATCCTGCGGTCTGCCGACGAGGTGCGGGCCAACTACCCCGAACCGAGCCACATGTCGCTCGCCAAGGAGTTGGACTACCTGGATCATCATTGCATCGCCTTCATCGCCCTCTCGCCGCTGGTGGTCGTTGCATCCTCGGATGCGGAGGGGCGGCTGGATGCGACGCCGCGGGGCGACGCGCCCGGCTTCGTCGCGGTATTGAACGAGAAGACGCTGGTGATCCCCGACCGCCGCGGCAACAATC
The DNA here is from genome assembly GCA_965199005.1 of Acetobacteraceae bacterium. Taxonomy (GTDB): domain Bacteria; phylum Pseudomonadota; class Alphaproteobacteria; order Acetobacterales; family Acetobacteraceae; genus LMUY01. The sequence goes on from CBDAQK010000001.1 coordinate 1,709,220, forward strand.
GGGTGGACACGATGCTGAACCTGGTGGCGAACCCCAGGGTGGGATTGCTGTTCTTCGTGCCCGGCATCAACGAGACGCTGCGGGTGAACGGCACCGCGGTCGTCACCACGGACCCGTCGCTGCTGACCCCCCTGGCGGCCGACGGCAAGGTGCCCAATGTGGGTGTGGTCGTGTCGGCGGAAGAGGTGTTCTTCCACTGCGGCAAGCCGCTGATCCGCTCCAAGCTGTGGGAGCCTGCTGCCAAGGTGGAACGCAAGTCATTCCCGACGCTAGGGAAAATCCTCGCCGAGCAGATTGCGGGCGCCGACCGCAAATCGTACGAGGAGCGGATCGAAAACGCCTATCAGACGCAGCTCTATTGACTTGGCCGGCGCGCTGGACGGACGCCTCGCCCTCGTCACCGGCAGTTCCCGCGGGTTAGGCGCTTCCTTCGCCGCCGGCCTGGCGGCCAGTGGCGCGCGCGTGCTGTTGCACGGCCGGGATCAGGCGGCTCTGGCAGCCCGGGCAGCGGAGTTTGCCGAACGCGGCACCCCGGCGGCCGGGACTGTTACGTTCGACGTCACGGATGGTGCGGCAGTGGTCTCGGCACTTGCGGCACTTGCCGCGGAGCACGGGCCGCTAGCTATTTTGGTGAACAATGCCGGCATCATCGTCCGCAAGCCGACGCTCGAGACCACCGATGCGGAGTGGGACCATGTGATGGAGGCGGACCTGACCGCCGCCTTCCGCCTCTCGCGCGAGGCGATCCGGCAGATGGTGCCGGTGGGCTGGGGCCGGGTGATCATGGTGTCGTCGGTCATGGGCCGCGTGGCGCGCCCGACCATTGCCAGCTACGTGACCGCCAAGCATGCGCTGGTCGGCCTGGTGCGGGCGCTCGCCGTGGAGTTCGCGGCAAGCGGCGTGACCGTGAATGCGATCGGTCCGGGATACTTCCCATCGGAGGCCAACGCCGTCCTGCGCGACGACCCGTCCTTCAACGCCTGGATCGCGGCGCGAACGCCGGCCGGTCGGTGGGGCCGTCCGGAGGAACTGCAGGGTGCCGCCAACTTCCTTGCATCGGACGCGGCGTCCTATGTGACGGGTCAAATCCTGATGGTTGATGGTGGCATGACGGCGTCGCTATAAGTCAGGCGGCTTTGATTGTGAAACGTCAGGTGGGCTGAAGCCCACAATGATAGGTCAATGTTCGGCTATGCGCCGCTGGCACGTGACCTGCATTGCCGCAGGCCGGAACGGTCCGGAGGATGGCCATGAAACTAGCCCTTGCTGCACTGGCGCTCTTGCTCGTAACGGCACCCGTCCACGCCGCGGGCACGCTGCGCTACGGGCTCGAGTTCGACCCCGACGTGCTCGATCCCGCGCGCGAGACCAGCTACACGAACCGCATCGTCTTCAACACCATGTGCGACGCGCTGCTCGACGTCGACAAAGACCTGAACTTTGTGCCTGAACTGGCCACCTCCTGGGAGTGGTCGGATGATAAGCTTTCGCTGACCTTGCACTTGCGCGAAAACGTGGTGTTCCAGGATGGTGAGCCGTTCACCGCCGAGGCGATGCGCCTCAACATGGAGCGCTACCGTACCGCGCCGGAGAGCCTGCGCAAGACGGAGATGGCGGCCATCGCCGGGGAGGACGCGCTCGAGACCCACACGCTGCGCGTCCGGCTCAAGGCGCCCTACGCGCCGCTTCTTTCCCTGCTTGCCAACCGCCCCGGCACGCCGCTGTCGCCACGCATCCTGGGCAAGACGCCGGATGAGATCGCAGCCCACCCGGTCTGCGCCGGGCCGTTCGCGTTCAAGGAGCGGGTGGCCCAGGACCATATCCTGCTGGACCGTTTCCCCGGATACTGGAACGCCAGTGCCGTGAAGCTGGACCATGTCCTGTTCCGGACCGTGCCAGACTCGACCGTGCGGCGCGTGAACCTTCAGGCCGGCGCGCTCGACATCGTCGACAAGCTGGCGCCGTCCGACATGGCCCAGGTGCAGGCGGATTCGAAGCTGCGCGTGCTGACCAGCCCGTCGCTCGGGTTTCAGCCGATGGCGCTCAACGTCGGCAACGGACCCGGCGCGGACAGCCCGTTCGGCCGCGACGCCCGGGTGCGCGAGGCGTTCGAGAAGTCGATCGACCGCGAAGCGATCAACCAGGTCGTGTTCGACGGCAAGTTCGTGCCCAGCAACCAAACCGAGGCGCCGGGCAGCCGCTACTGGGACCCGGCGCGCCCGGTGCCCCCGCGCGACCTCGAGGGTGCGAAGCGCCTGCTCAAAGAGGCCGGGCTGACGCGCGTGCCCGTCACCTTCGTCACCAACAACGACCCGGTGAACGCGCAGATCGGCGAGTTGATCCAGACCATGGCCGGCGAGGCCGGATTCGACGTGAAGCTGGTCTCACTCGATTCAGCGGGTGCCGGAGACCTGACGCGCAAAGGCATCTACCAGGCCTCAATGCTGATCTGGAGCGGCCGGCCGGAGCCGGACGGCAACATCTCCTACTGGGTGGGATGCAAGGGTTCCGTCAATTGGACCGGCTATTGCAACCCGGCGGTAGATGCGCTGCTCACGAAGGGGGCGCAGACGCTGGAGCCTGATCAACGCGTGCCAGTCTACCGCGAGTTGACGGAGACCTGGATGAAGGACCGGCCCTACATCGTGCTGTTCCATTTCACCTGGATTTGGGGCCTGAGCGCCAAAGTGGACGGGTTCGCGCCCCGCGCGGACGGGATCGCGCGGCCCATCGGGATCAGCCTGCGGGACTGACGGCCGTCCTCCTGCCAAGATCGGCCATAACCTCGCTCTTGGGCCATCCGGACCACGAGGCGGGCCCCAGGCGCGAACCAAGCCGTGTTTCCGTTAGCAGCAATTTCGGGTACTAGCGTCATCACGATGGCTGCTATCCTTCCACACGACACCCGGGCCGGCCTGTGCGGCGGCCCTGAGCACCGCGCGGTGCTGGATGCAACCTGACGCCGCGCTCGCTTTCACGCGCGTCACGAAGCGGTTCGGAGAGCTGACCGCGATCGAGGACATCAGCTTCGCAGTGGAACCGGGCGAGTTCGTCGCTATCGTGGGCCCGTCGGGTTCGGGCAAGAGTACCGTGCTGAACCTGATCGCCGGGCTCGACCACCCGAGCGAGGGCGACGTCACGCTCGGCGGGAAGCCGGTCACGGGGCCGAGCCCGCGCGTCGGGTTCATGCTGCAGAAAGACCTGCTGCTGCCGTGGCGCACCATCCTGGCCAACGTGGAGTTCGGGCTGGAAGCGCGGCCCGTGGCTGCGGCCGAACGGCGGGCGCGGGCGATGGCGGAGCTCGCGCGGTGCCGCCTGGCGGAGTTCGCGGGGCATTATCCGCGCCAGCTCTCGGGCGGCATGCGGCAGCGCGCGGCGTTGGCCCGAACGCTGGCGATTGGGCCGGACCTGATCCTGCTGGACGAGCCGTTCTCGGCGCTCGACGCGCAGACCAAGCTGATCCTGCAGCGTAGCTTCGCCGAGACCATTGCCGAGGCCGGGATCACCACCCTGCTCATTACCCACGACCTCGCCGAAGCCGTCGCGATGGCCGACCGTATCGTGGTGCTCAGCGAGCGCCCCGGGCGCATCCTCGAGACCATCGCACCCGGCCTGCCGGACCGCGCGGACGTGCTGGCACGGCGCGTGCACCCGCGTGCCGCTGAGACGGTGGGTCACATCTTCACGCTGCTAAAGCTTGACCAGCGGCTCGCCTGAGGGACCATAGCGTATGAAGACATTGACTGCCCTCGTGATCGCGGCGCTGCTGGCGCAGGCACCGGCCCGCGCGGCGGACGCGATCACCTACCTGTTCCCCGCCCCCGACTTCCTGCCCGCCTTCGCACCGTTCCAGATCGCCAAGGCGCGCGGCTATTTCGCCAAGGCCGGGCTGGACGTGACGTTCCAGGTGGGCAAAGGGGGTGCGGACGTCGCCAAACAGGTGGCGCTCGGCAATGCCGATTTGGGCGGGTCGACGGTCGACACCGTGTTGCTGGTGCGCGCCAATGGGCTGCCGGTGAAGGCGGTGGGCATGTTGGGGACGGGGCCGCTGTACCAGATCGTCGTGCGCCGCGCCGCCAACATCCATAGCGTGGCCGACCTCAAGGGCAAGCGGATCGGCGTGTTCGGCTTTCAGGATAACGGGTTCTACAACCTTCAGGGGGTGCTTTCGCGTGTGGGCATGACCCGCGACGACGTGTCGATCCAGGCCGTGGGGCCGGCGGGGCTGGTGCAGTTGATGATCTCAGGCGATTTGGACGCGGTGTCGGCGGTGCCGGAGATCACCGCCGCGATCGAGGCGGCGGGCGTGCCGGTGGACACCTATGCCATCACCGACTTCTTCCCCGGCATGGCGCAGGTGGTCGTGGCGTCGGAGGACACGATCCGGAAGCGTCCGGCACAAATCCGCGGCTTCGTCGCCGCCGTGCTGGAGGCGGTGAAGGATATCGAGGCGGACCCCGACGGGATGGCCCGGGTGTACACACAGGCGGTGCCGCAGAACGCGGGCAACGAAGCCATGGTGGCTGAAATCATGCGGCGCTATGCGCGCATCGTCTACCGCAGCGGCGACGCGCCGCGGTTCGGTGCGATCGACCCGGCCAAGGTGCAGGAAATGGAGGATTTCTACGTCAAGGCTGGCATCCTGCCCCAGGCAGAGCCGGCCGCCGCAGTCTTCACCAACGATTTGCTGCCCTGAGAGATCAGCCGTGATCCGATCCAGCATCCTGCCAGCCCTCCCGGCGCGCGCGTCAGCGCCCCGCCTCCGGTTGACGGCGCGCCCGGGTGCGCGACCCGTCGCCATGGCGGCCATCGCGGTGATGGCACTGGCGCTCTGGCAATGGGGGCCACCCGCACTGGGCGTCCCGCGCTTCATCATTCCCACCCTCGGCGAGACACTGGGGGAGATGCTGCGCATGCTGCGGCGAGACAATTTGGCCTTCCATTTCGTGAGCACCTTGTGGACGGCGACGGCCGGGTTCGCGCTGGGCAGCCTGTTCGGCGCCGGGGTGGGCTATGTGCTGGGGCTGTCACGGTTTTGGGAGGGCGTGCTGTCGCCCTATATCCTGGCCCTGCAGATCGCCCCCAAGGTCGCGTTCGCGCCGCTTTTCATCATGTGGTTCGGCTACACGGCCTGGCCGAAGCTGCTCTGCACCGTGCTGATCGTGTTCTTCCCCGTCCTGGTCAACGTGCTGCAGGCGGTGCGCACCGCCGACCGCGACTTCCTCACGCTCGCGCGGGCCTACAGCATGACGGGCGGCCAGACCTTCTGGAAGGTGCTGTTCCCGCTCTCGATCCCGGCTTTGCTGGCGGGCCTGCGCATTTCGGCGACGCTGGCGGTGATCGGGGTCACCGTGGGTGAGCTGGTGGGCGGCAACACGGGCCTGGGCTTTCTCATCACCTATGGCGAGGGGCAGGCGGACACGGCGATGGTGTTCGTGGCGATCCTGCTGCTGACCCTGATCGGCATCGGGCTATATGCCGGCGTGGGTGTGGCCGAACGCCGGCTGGGGCGGTTCCTGTGAGCGTCAGGACGGCCGAAATCGCCGGCGGCGGATTTGCCGGCCTGGCTGCCGCCGTGGCACTCGCGCAACGCGGCTGGCGCGTTCGGGTGCATGAGCGCGGGGCCACGCTGCGCACGACCGGGGCCGGCATCTACATCTACGAAAACGGGCTGCGGGTGCTCGAGGCCTTCGGCGCCTACGACGACGCGGTGGCGACCGCCCCCCTGGCGACCACGCGGGAGGTGCGCGACGAGGCCAACCAGGTGGTTTCGGTGCATAGTTGGGGCACCAGCGCGCGCGTGTTCTCCATCGTGCGGCAGCGGGTGATCGATGCGCTGGCGGCGGCCGCGCGGCGGGCAGGGGCAGAGATCGTCACGGGGTCGGAGGTCGTGCGCGCAACCGCTTCCGGCGAGGTCGGGTTCGCCGACGGCAGTACCGCCACGGCGGACCTCGTGGTGGCGGCCGACGGGATCGGCTCGCGGCTGCGCGACGGCCTCGGCCTTGTGCGCAGGCGGCGCGCGATGGCGGACGGTGCGATCCGGGTGCTGTTGCCCTACGAACCCGGCGAGATCGAAACGGTCGACGTGAACCGGACCATTGAATACTGGTCCGGCAAACGGCGCGTGCTCTACACCCCTTGCAGCGACGGCCAGATCTATCTCGCCTTGACCATGCTCGACTCAGACCAGGTCGCGCGTGCGGTTCCAATCGACCTGCCGGCGTGGTCGGACGCGTTTCCGCACTTGGCCCATTTGTTCCCCCGCGTGGGATCCGAGGCGCGCTACGACCGCTTTGGGTATGTGAGCCTGAAACGTTGGTCGGCTGGCCGGGTCGCGGTGATCGGCGACGCCGCGCACGCGCTGCCCCCGAACATCGGCCAGGGCGCGGGCTGCTCGATGATGAACGCGCTATCGCTTGCTGAGCACCTTGACCGCGTGCCCGACATGGCGGCGGCGTTCGCCCTGTGGGAGCAAACGGAGCGTCCGCTGACCGCGCATACGCAGCGCGTGTCGGTGTTTCTCGGCTGGCCGACGACGTGGCCTGCGCCGATCCGGCGGCTGTTCTTCCGCACCGCCGGGCGGTCGCGCCGGCTGACCGAAATGCGGACGCGCACGGCGCGGCACATTCCCACCGGCACCCAACCCATTTGAAAGGACAACAGCATGGCCCACCTCCGCCACATTGCCGTTTGCGTCAAGGATCTCGACAAATCCGCCGCGTTCTACGAGAGCGTGTTCGGGATGCATGAAGTCGGACGCGAGACGATCGAGATCGGTTCTGCCATCTATCTCAGCGACGGCACGGTGAACCTTGCTCTGCTCAACTTCAGCGGCAAGCGCGGCAACACGTTCGACGATCCCGCGGGGCAGGTCGGCGCGAACCATTTCGGCTTCCAAGTGGATGACGCGGCCGAGACGCGCCGTCAGATCGAGGCGCTGGGCGGCTCGTTCTTTTTCAGCCTCGGCGACGAACGCAAGGGCAATTTCGAGATCAAGTTCAAAGACCCGGACGGGGTTGTGTTCGACATCTCCGAACATGGTTGGCTCGGCACCAATACGCGTCGAGAGCCGGAGTGAAGCCGGCTTGTTTTGGGGATGGTAACCTTCTCGGCTGGTGCACGTTAACGCCTCAGGCTGGGAGGGGATTCCAAACTATGCAGCGCGCTCTATTTATGATGACGCTTGTCCTGATGGGAAGCAGCGGCGCGGCTTCAGCACAAACGACGCCTCCCAAGCCCATTGACAAGGGTCCCTACACGCCGGCCGCGAATGGTGCCTATCAGGGCGGCGGCGTGATTTTGCAGGGCGCGCCGGGTGCGCCTGCACCAAAGCCGGAGCCGACCCCGCCCGGCCAGGTGCCTGCCAATATGGTCCCCACGAAATAGCCACGACGCCGTCAAGCGACGTTGCGGACCTCCCCGGCGGCCGGTGTCATGCCGGTCCGGCGCCACCGCCGCCATGCGCCCGGCGTCGTGCCGACGACCTGGGAAAACATCCGGCAGAAATGGCTCTGGTCGGCAAACCCGCATGCCAGAGCAATTTCCGCAAGCGGTTGTTCGACGGCAGCCAGCAATTCCTTTGCGCGGGCAATCCGTCGATGCAGCAACCAACGGTGCGGCGGCTGGCCGGTGGACCGCCTGAAGGCCCGGGAGAAGTGGCTTGAAGACAGGCCGCACGCGACCGAAAGGTTGGCCAGCGAAACGTCGGCATCCAGCCGTGCTTCGATCATCTCCTTGGCGCGCCGCTCCTGCCAGCCGGCCAGCCCGCCCGTGCTGAGCGGTCGCGCCGGCCCCATCCTCCCATAAGTAGAAGCAATGTGGGCGCGGACGGCCAGCGCGACATGCTCCACGAGCAGGCGGTCGTAAACCCGGGTTGTTCCATCGCTGGCAGGAGGCTCGCCGCCAGCCCGCTGAGCACCGAGTCATCGTCAGCAGCGCCGTGCTGGAACCGCAATGCAAGTTCTCGTCCGCTACCAAGCTCCTCTGACAACTCGGTGAGCGCAGTCTTCGGCAGGAAGAAGCGGACGGAATCGATGGGGTCCACCACGCCCACCGCGACCTGGCACGTCAAATCGTAGAAACTGACTGTGCCGGCCTTGCAGGCGGTGACAGGCGCAAGCTGGCCGTCGATCCACAGTTTGTGGTTTGCGACGTCGCGAAGGTGCACGCGAATCTCCCAGCCATTTTCATGCGGCAGGTCAACCCTCGGCGAACGCGGCACCGTCGCGCTACGCAGCCGCATGACCGTGATGGGTGCCCGAATCGAAATGCTCCGAAGCAGCGGCGCAGGTGCCAGCCCGAGCTGTTCGAGGATTTCAGACGAGAGACAGCCCTGGCTGGGCATCGTTGCGGTGCCACCGACAGCCTGTATGTGCATGACATGCTCCTGCATTTCAGCGCGCAAACCGTGTCGGCCGGTCCGGGCGAATGCCAGTCAAGCGATGCAAATAGACGTGAAACCCGTAGCATTCCGGCTTAACACGGGATCAGCCTCGCGTTGACGGCCGCTACCGGCGGCAGTTTCGCTACGGTTCACACCGCTTCACAACGCCTTACGGACGCTTCAGCGCATTAGCCGTCATGCTGCCCGTGCCTTGGCATCGGGAGAACTGGAGATGCAGGACTTGGTGTGCGGCAAGGGGCGACGGGGTAGAGTGGGGCCGCTTGCCGCGTGGCGGCTGCGTCGGGTCGTGTCCCGGTTGGTGGTGTAGCAGCTGTGGGTAAGTGGGCTGCCGAAGCGACCGCCGAGAGTCTGGCGTAGGCGGCCCACTTATCCACGGCGTGGCACCCTGCTGGGGTGGTCATCGCCGGTCTTCGATTTAGGTTCGAGTTGCGAGCTTGACCCTAGAACGGAGATGACGATGACCGACGACAGAATGGCGCTGATCGAGTTGATCGAGAAGGGCGCCGATGGTGATCTGGTGCGCGAGATGCTGTCCTTCGCGGCCGACCGGCTGATGGAGGCGGAAGTGCAGGCCCGCACGGGTGCAGGCCATAACGAGCGAGACCCGGGCCGGCTGGTTCAGCGCAACGGCTACCGCGAGCGCGCCTGGGACACGCGTGCTGGTCGGATCGAGCTCGACATTCCCAGGCTGCGCAAGGGAAGCTACTTCCCATCCTTCCTCGAGCCGAGGCGGACTGCCGAGAAGGCCCTCACCGCCGTGATCCAGGAGGCCTATGTCCACGGCGTCTCGACCCGTTCGGTGGACGACCTGGTCAAGGCCATGGGGGCGTCCGGCGTCTCGAAGAGCCAGGTCAGCCGGCTGGTCGAGGAGATCGACGAACGGGTGAATGCCTTCCTGACCCGGCCGATCGAGGGGGAGTGGCCGTATCTCTGGATCGATGCGACCTACGTAAAGGCGCGGGAGGCCGGGCGCATCCTGTCCGTGGCCACGATAATCGCTGTTGGCGTGAACACCGATGGGCGGCGCGAGGTGCTCGGCGTCGCCACGGGACCCTCCGAGGCGGAGACCTTCTGGAAAGGCTTCCTGCGTTCGCTCGCCGACCGCGGCTTGCGTGGCGTCAAGCTTGTTATCTCCGACGACCACAAGGGCCTGCGTGCCGCGGCGTCCCGGGTCTTCCACGCCACCATGCAGCGCTGCCGGGTGCATTGGATGCGCAACGCATTGGCTCATGTCCCAGCCAAACAGCGCCCGGGCGTCATCGCGATGATCAAGACCATCTTCGCGCAGGAAACCCACCAGGACATGCGCGCCCAATGGAAGACCATCGCCGATGCGCTGCGCGAGCGTGTGCCGAAGTTGGCAGCCCTCATGGACGAGGCGCGCGACGATGTCCTCGCCTACACCGGCTTTCCCAAGGAGCACTGGCCGCAGATCGCCAGCACCAACCCGCTGGAACGGCTCAACCGCGAAATCAAACGCCGTTCCGACGTCGTCGGCATATTCCCCAATGATCGCGCCGTCATCCGGCTCGCCGGAGCGCTCATGCTCGAACAAAACGACGAGTGGGCCGTCAGCCGACGCTACATGAGCCTTGAAAGCATCAACTCCGTCAGCGAAGATCCAATCGTCAAGCTGTCTGCACTGACAGCCTGATCAACCTCGGACCTAACCGAGGACCAGCGTGCTACACCACGCAGTGGGACATGACCCTGCGTCGTGTGCTGGCGTTCGTCGATGATAATCTTGACCGGCAAATCACCCTCGCCGACCTTGCGGGCGCGGCTGGCCTCTCCGCCATGCACTTCGCCGCGCAGTTCCGCATGGCCCGTATGGCGGCTGTGCTGAGCCGGGGTGGCGGACGGGTGTTGCCCACGGCAAGCATGGGAATGACGACTGCCATGCGGCAGGCGATGTATGACGTGGTACATCGGTTCTGGAACACCGACGACGCCGACCCGAAAGCGGCCGCGCGTGACCTGCGTATCGCGATCGAGCGGACACGGGACTAAACGCCGCCGTGCGCCGGATCGTACCCGTCCTGGCGCTTGTCCCGGCTATGATCATTCTGGGCGTGTTCTTCTGCGGCAGCATCGCTTGGACGATCGCGCTGTCCTTCACCTCGACACGACTTATGCCCCGTGCAGACTTCGTCGGGCTGGCGAATTACCGCCAACTGCTCGAAGACCCGAGGTTCGGGGCGTCCTTCTTGCACTTGGCAGAGTTTGGCGTGGCTTTCGTCGGCGCAACGTTGCTCCTCGGTCTGGTCTTGGCCGTTGCGGTGGACAGCGCCGGAGAACGGAGCAAACCCGTCCTGAAGATGGTGTTCCTGTACCCTTTCGCGGTTTCCTGGCTGCTGACGGACCTCGTATGGCAATGGATTCTGAACCCGGGCCTCGGGCTCGAACGGACGGTGCGGGACTGGGGCTGGACGTCGTTCCGCGCCGACGCGCTGGTTCAGCCACGGACCGCGCTGCTGATGGTGGCAGTGGCCGGAGTCTGGCATGCCGCCGGGTTTGTCATGGTATTATTCCTCGCCGGGCTGGGAAGCGTGCCTTCTGACATCCGCAAGACGCTGCAGGTCGAGGCGGTCCCGGCTTGGCGCGGCTACCTGCATGTCCTGGTTCCGATGGTTCGGCCTCACGCGGCCGTCGCCGCGCTGCTTTTGTGCTTTGTGGTCGCGCAGACCTTTGACCTGGTGGTGGCGCTGACCGGCGGGGGCCTGGTTTCGCGACGGACCTGCCAACGCTGCTGATCTATGACCAGATGTGGGTCCGCGGCCGCAGTGGGGCGGGCGCCGCCTGTGCCGTGGTGCTGATGCTGACGCTGGTGGTGGCACTTGCGCCCACCCTCCTCCTGCAACTGCGGCATCGCCGGGCGTGAGAAATGGGCGGCGCGGCGGGGATATCCTGGTTGCCGCCAGCCTCGCCGCGTGCGCGGCCACGTTCCTTCTGCCATTGTATGTTCTGGTCGTCACCGCGCTGAAGCCTCTGGACGAGCTTCTCGACGGTAGCATGCTGGACTTGCCGCCCGACTGGACGCTCGAGCCACTGCGCCGGGCCTGGCTGACCAGACTTCCGAACGCGGACTTGAAGCGAGACACTGAGGGCGGGCACAATAAGGTCCGGGCGAGTTCTCCTTGCCCGGACTTCAAGTGGTCTAGTCTTCTTCGTTTTGCAGCTATAGAAGTAGTGCTATCCTAATCCACGCTTGCCAGCAGCCACCGTGACTGCTGGCGTTCCAACCGGTCAGGATCGGCGCCAGACCGGGCCGCTTGAGTGAGGTCGTTTCGGCCGGGCGCCTTTGCGGCTGGCCCGGGTGGTTCCCGATTTATCGCGGGCGACGCCCAGGCGCCGGGCTCCGAGCAGCCTGAAACCCCGAAACGGATTGCCGAGAGATAACAGGCATCGGTAGAGACGAACGGCAACCCATTACGATTCCTGCCCCTTCAAGGCTTTTAGGCCGGATACGCGGGCGCGCCACACCTGGGTAAATTCGACCGCTAATCTCCTCCGCCTCATCCATTTGCATGACGCATGAGCTTACACGGATGTGTCAGAGTAAATGTCGCAATTTTTGCGCACCAACCGCGCGGACTGATGGAAAGATGGACATCGGCTATCCCCTGCAGAAGCGTCGCCGTCTGAAGCGCCAACTCGTCCAGGAGACGGCGCTGTCTCGCCGCTTTGATTTCGAGACGCTCGAACCCCGCGTGCTGATGTCCGCCAGTCTTCTGCCGGTGCATGGCTCCCTGGATGCGCCGGGTCAGGTCAACCAGTACACGTTCAACCTGTCCGACCCGACGAATCTCTATTTCGACAGCCTCACCCCGCCCAGCACCCAGATCGACTGGACCTTGCAGGGGCCGCAGGGAACCGTCGTCAATCAGCAGCCTTTCTCCCAGTCCGATGGCGGCAACAAGGGTGGCACCGCCACGCTCAGCCTGGTGCCGGGCGACTACACGCTCAGCGTCTCCGGGCAGAACGCCGCAACCGGGACCTACGACTTTCAACTGCTCAACTTGGCTGCGGCGACCCCGATCACGGTCGGACAACAGGTCACCGGCACGCTCAACCCGGGCGACTCGACCGCGCTCTACTCCTTCAGCGGCACTGCCGGTGAGCAGGTCTTCTTCGATAGCCATGCGCTGGAGGCGCAAAACACCGCCTGGCGGGTGGTGGACCCGGACAACACGCTCACCTTCGGTCCCAACGGCCTAGGTCAGGACCCGAACACCGTCACCCTCGGCCGGACCGGCACATATACGGTCCTGATCGAGGGGAACACGGCTCAGACGACCCCGGCCGATTACACCTTCACCGTCTTTCCGGTCGCCAACAACCAATTCAACCTGACGCTTGGCGCCACGACGACCGGCAACCTGCAGACGCCGGGCCAAACCGACACCTACAGTTTCAGCGTCGGGCAGGTCACCAACGTGCTGTTCGACAGCCTGGCGCAACAGGGGAACATCAACTGGACGCTCACGGGCAGCGCGGGAAATCTCGTCACCCAGCAGGCATTCAACCAGGCTGACGGCAGCAACATCGGCGGCGATCCGGCGGTAAGCCTCGCGCCGGGTGATTACACGCTGACCGTCGCGGGTAACAACAATGCCACGGGGCTGTATGGCTTCCGGCTGCTGGATCTGTCTACCGGCACGCCGACGGACCTCTCCACCACGGTGAACGGTACCATCGACGATGCGGGTTTTGCGGCGCAGGCGCTGCACATCAGCCCGGGGGCACCGCTCAGCAACGCGCAGGCGAATGTCGCCTTCAACCTAGACGATGCCAGCGTCAATGCGACGGTGCCGAACAGCGCGCTGCTGCAACCGGGCACGTTGACCGTCGAAGCCTGGGTCAATCCCGATTTCAACGCGGCTGGCACCATGGACATCGTCCGGCAGGGCGCGCCGGGCGCCGGTTACGCGCTGCAGGTCGGCAATGATGGGAATCTGCAATTCGATCTGGACGGCACGATCCTGGAGGCGCCCACGGTGCTGCGCCAGGGCGTCTGGACGCAGGTCGCCGCCACGTATGACGGCACTGCCATGCATCTGTTCGTCAATGGGCAAGATGTTGCGGATCAGGCCTTCGCCGGGCCGGTCACCTATGATGGCAACGGGCTGACGATCGGGGCGTCCGATGGCACGGGACTGGACCGGTGGCAGGGCAGCATCGACGAGCTACGCGTCTGGAACGTCGCCCGCAGCGCTGCGGATATCACGTCCACGATGGGGCAGGAGCTTGGGCCGACGGCGGGGCTGGTGGCGGACTGGCATTTCGATGAAACCTCTGGCCTGACGCTGGCCGACAGCAGCGGTAACGGGCTGGACGCCACAATCGGCAATTTGCCGGGCACGTCCACCACGCTGCTGAGCTTCGACCTGACCGCCGGCCAAAGCTATTACCTGTACGCCCCCAATGTTTCGGGCGACATCACCGCCCGCCTGTTCGAGCCTTCGAGCGCGCTGCTCCTCGGGCCAGAGCCGCTCCAGAACCAGGGCAACATCACCGCGCCAGTGACCGGCACCTACACGCTGGCCCTCGAGGGCGGTATCTACACCGGGAGCGCGGGAACCTATTCCATTGAACTGGTGCCGAGCACGGTCTCGCAGTCCGCGATAAACGTGGGCGACACCATAAATGACAGTGTCAACGCGCCGAGTCAGAGTAACGCCTACACCTTTACGCTGAACAATCCGACGCAACTGATCTTCAACGAACTGTCGGCGTCCGACCCTGGGCTGGACTGGTCGCTCACCGGCCCCAATGGTGTCGTGACCAACGCCGCCAGCCTTCAAAGCAGCAACGATACCGTCCTTACCGTGCAGGCGGGCAGCTATACGCTGACGGTGAACGGGCAGGGCACCGTTACTGGCTCCTACAGCTTCCGGCTGCTGGACGTGGCCGCGGCAACGCCCTTCAACATTGGCGACACGCTGCCGGTGAGTGTCGACGAGCCCGGCGGGACGGTGCTTTACAGCTTCGCCGGCCTGGCCGGTGACACGGACTCATTCGACGTCACCGACTATCCAGAGGCTGCCAACTGGCAGCTCTTTGACCCATACGGGCGTGTGGTATTCGGCCCCGACGGCGCCAATTCGGAAGAGGGTGTCACGCTTCAGGCGGACGGGACCTATATCCTGGCCATCGAGGACAATAGCGGCACGGCGCCGAGCTTCACCATCGCGACGAGCCTGGACGCCCAGAACCCGCCGACGTCGCTGACCGGCACACCGCTTGCGTTCGACACCGCCACCACAGGCAGCCTCGACGCAAATTCGGATACGGTGAGCTACACCTTCAGCGCCGATGCCGGGCAGGTGCTGCATTTCAACGGCCAGACCTCGAGCGGCTATGTCTCCTATAACATCGTCGGGCCGCGCGGTCAGGAAGGCAACTCGACCTATTTCTACGACGACAGCATACCCGCAATCATTCTGCCGCTCGCCGGTACTTATCAGATCAACTTCAACGGCGACGCGAATACCAGCTTCACCTTCGCCCTCGACGATGTGGCGGCCGTCCTGCCCACGGATGGCAGCACGACGACGAACACGGTCGATGCCAACACCGCAGTCGTTTACGCGTTCGATGGCACGGCCGGCACGAATATCTCGATGGTGGCGAGCACCGGCAACGAATTCGGTTACCTGTTCACCGACTACGTGCTTGCAGGCCCGGACGGAACGGTGCTGCAGCAGGGCGGCCTCAACAACACGGTGCTGACCGTGCCCACCACCGGCCAGTACACGCTGGTGCTCGAGGGGAACGCCAATTCGGGGGTCAGCCTGGCGCTGACGCCGATCGTTAACCCGGCGCCCGCCAATCTCACCATCGGCGCAGACACCGGGGGCTCGCTGCTACCCCAGCAGGTGGCGGCCTACAGCTTCACGCTCGCCAACCCGACCACCCTCGTGCTCAGCAGCGACCAGCTCGGTACTGCCAGTTTCGCCCTGATGGGGCCGAATGGGACGATCACCACCCAGGATCTCAACGCCCTCGCCGCCAACTACCCCTCGGCGCCCGAAGGGTCACATCCGTTCATCTCGCTGGCCGCGGGGACCTACACGGTCCAGATCAGCAACGCCGACGCAAACAACCCGACCAATTACGCCTTCACGCTGTTCGACCTGGCCACTGCCACGCCGCTTGCGCTCGATACCGTCGTCAGCGGCTCGTTGGCGCCGAGTACGTCCACCGCGGCCTATACGGTGGACGTGACCGCGGGGACCACGCTGCGGCTGTTGACGAGCGGCGCGGACGTCTTCGTCCTCGACCCAAACGGCATGCCGCTCAACCGCTTCAATGACTACCGCGGCACGGGCTTCACGGCCGATTTGACGGGAACCTACACCATCCTGGTCGAGCAGGTATACTACGCCTCGGCCAACTACACGCTGGAGGCCTATGCGGACCCGGCGCCAACGCCGCTCGCGCTTGGGCAGACGGTCAGCGGTAGTTTGGCGGATGGCAACACCCTCGCGAGCTATACATTCACGCTCGCCACCTCCACCGGACTGATCTTCGACAGCCTGACGAATGATGGGAGTACCTATTGGGCACTGAGCGGGCCGAACGGGTTCTACACCAGCAACAGCTTCGCCGGGTCCGACGGGTTCAACAACTACTATTCTCTCTACAATGCCGCGCCAGACGGCGCCTATACCTTGACGGTGACATCCGACAACGGCGGCAACTATGCCTTCCGTCTGCTGGATACGTCGACGGCAACCCCGCTTACCCTCGGCAGCACGGTCAGCGCCGCTGTCAATCCCGGCGACTCGACGCTGATCTACAGCATTCCCGTCACGGTGGGCGTGCCGCTGGACGTAACGACGACGGACCCGAATAGCGCCCTGTCCTTCCGGTTGATCAATCCACTCGGCAGTCAGATCCTGACGCCGCAGCACGCCGGGCAATACCTGATCACCCCTGGTTATACCGGCAACGACCTGCTGATCGTCGAGGGACAGGTCAGCAACGGCTCCGCACCCGACCCGTTCACGGCGATTGTTACGACCGTTCCGCAGGTCAGCCAGACGCTGACCGGGTTGTCCAGCACGCCGGGCCCGTTCAGCGTTCCCGGCCAGATCGGCACCGCCCTTGCTTTCACCGGGCAGGACGCGGTCTCAGTCGCCGACGGCGCCGCAACGGCCTTGGGCAGCGCTTTTACGATACAGTTTTGGGTTAACCCGGACCAGACCGAGAACGGCGTCATCCCGCTCGTCACCAAGGGTTCGCTCAACGGCACGCCGACCTACGCGGTCTACCTCGACAACGGCAACCGCATCCGCTTCATCATCAACGACGGCACCGACAACGACGAGGTGGACACGAATTACGGCATGGTGCCGGACGATACGTGGACCAACGTCGCTGTCACGCTCGACCCGGCCGCCGGGGTGATGACCATCTACATCAACGGCCAGCAAGCGGCACAAAACACCTACGGGACATTCACCCCAACGGATGACGGCTCGCCGCTGCTGATCGCCGCGCCGCCGCCGAGCCGGCCGTCGTCGTTTGGGCAGTATTATGGTCTGCTCGACGACCTGCGCGTCTGGACCATGCCGCTGACGCAAACGCAGATTTCCGCCGGCATGACGGCGGCACTGGCCGGCACAGAGGCTGGGCTGGCGCTCTATTTGCGTATGGATGATCCGAGCGGCTCGGCCACGCTCGCCGATTCTGGCCCGAACAATGCCACGGCGACGGTGCAGTATGCCTATGGCAGCCTGCCGAACGTCATCGAGGGACGGATCGGTTCGCCGTTCGAGACGGACACCTACACCTTCACCCTGGCGCAGGCCGGCGACTATGTGATCGACACGCTGTCCGACGACAGCGCCTTCACGCTGAGCATTACCGGGCCGGACGGGTTCAGCTACAGCCGCAATATCGACTCTACGGACAGCTACGATCAGTACGGCGATCCGTTCCTGGCGATGGCTGCCGGCACGTATACGATCACGATCAGCGCGGGCAGCAACCCGCATGTCGGCTCCTATGCGTTCCGGTTCATCGACCTTACGCAAACCGGCGCGATTTCGCTGAACACCCCCGTCACGTTCAGCCGTCCGGAAGGGTCGGCGACGGCGCTGTTCAGCTTCCAGGCAGCAGCCGGCACGCAGATCATCTTCGACCCGGGCGAAATGCAGGGCGATCCCGGGCAGTTCGACATCCGCATCCTCGATCAGAATGGCAATCAGATCTACGGCCCGGCGAATTGGGGCGCCGAGACCAACATTCCCGTGCTGACGACAGGTGGGACTTACTATCTGCTGGTCGAAGGCCGGTATTTTGAGCTCACGGGCGAGCTGACCTTCGGGTTCACGCTGGACACCGTTGTCACAAGGGCCCTCTCGCTCACCGTCGGCGCCCCCAACCCGAGCGCCGGGCCGTATTGGGGCGGCGCGCCGGGCGGCGGCGGCATCACGCTGACGGGCGCCGATGAGGTCGACTTCCCGAACGGTGCGGTCACCGATCAGACGGGCAGCCTCACGCTCGAGGCGACGGTTCGGATCGACGGGTTCCAGAACTCTTACACTCCCATCGTGACCGAGACGGCGTCGGACGGTTCGGCCATTGCCTATGGGCTCTATGTCCGCAACGACGGCTACCTCTACGCCTACACCCAGGATTCGAGCGGCGGCGAGATCGTCTACAGCAACACCAGCGTCATCCAGACGGGGGTGTTCTACACGCTTGGCGTGGTGATAGACCGCAATGCCGGCACAATGACGCTCTACGTGAACGGTATTGCAACCGGTTCGACCAGTATCCGTGCGCAGGCCGGCATTACCGTGGACGGCCCGCTGGTGATTGGCGGGACGCGGGAGTCCAACTCGGGCTACTCGCGGCTCACTGGCGTGGTGAGTGCGGTGCGGCTGTGGTCCGTCGCGCGCTCGGCGGCCGACATGCTGGCATCCGCCCAGGCAGCGCCGAGCGCGTCGGCGGACGGGTTGGTGCTGGACCTGCCGTTCACCGAGGGGAGCGGCACGACGGACGCCAACATCGCGATCGCCGGCGGGATGGCGACGCTCGTCAGCTTCAACACGGACGGCGTCACGGGCGTGTTGCAGCGCCCGGGTGAGAGCGACGCCTATAGCTTCACCCTTACCCAATCCACCCGCCTTGACGTCGATGCGCTGAGCGGGAACGGCAATCTACGCTGGACGATAACGGGCCCCTACGGCGAAATCGCCAGCAACCTGTTCACGCAGACGAACGGCTACGACAACGGCAACGATCCGGTGGTCGTGTTGCCCGCCGGGACGTACACCTTCACCGTCTCGGCGGATAATGCGGGTGCCGGCGCTTACAACGTCCGCCTGGTCAACATCGATGCCGCCGCGATCCCACTGACGCTGGGGAACGCCGTGACTGGCACGCTCGAGCCCGCGGATTACCAGCAGGTCTACCAGTTCCAGGCGAGCGCCGGGTCCACCTTCTTCTTCGACCCCGGCAACACCAGCGGCGAGGTGGAGTGGCGGCTGATCGACCCAACCGGCCAGCAGCTTGGCGGGGCGCGCGGGTTCTCCATCACCTCGCTGGTGCTGCCGATCGCCGGCACGTGGACGATCCTGGTCGTGGGCCGGGCGAACCAGGCCGGGCAGAGCCAGTACAGCTTTACCCCGATCATCACGCCCGTGACGACCACGCCGCTCATGCTCGGCGCGAATGTCAGCGGCGACCTGACAGTCCCGTCGCAGACGGACACCTACACCTTCACACTGACGCAAGCGGATCAGGTCGTCTTCAACAGCCTGACCGCCAACAGCAACCTCATTTGGTCGCTCACTGGTCCCACCGGAACGTTGGTGAACCAGCGAAACTTCGCCTACTCGGACGCAGGCAACATCGGCGGCAGCACCGTTTTCGAGCTGCCCGCCGGCACCTATACGCTGAGCGTGCAGGCCACCAACGCCAATACGGGCAGCTATGCGTTCCGCTTGCTGGACGTGAATGCCGGCACGCCGGTGACCGCGGACACGCCCGTCTCTGGGTCGCTGGGCGATGGCGGCGCGGACATCAATGTCTACCTCTTCACCGCGACCGCTGGCGAGCGGGTCGATTTCCAGCCGGGCACCAGCAGCGCATCCGGTACTGTCTGGCGGCTGATGGACCCCTACGGCAACCTTGTCTTCGGACCGAACCAGTTTGCCGACAGCGGACCCATCACGCTTGAGGCTGGCACGTATACCCTGCTGATCGAGGGTGCGACGGGTCAGACGGGAGGCGCTACATACGGCTTCACCATCGCCAGCGTGGCGCAGCAAAGCGCGGGCGGGCAGACTACACAGGATTTCGACACCCAAGGTCTGCTATCCTACACGCTGGACAACTTCAATGGTCCGGCGGCCTTGCTGGTGCCTGGCGCGACCGGCAACTCGCTCCAACTCACGCAGGGCGGGGATTCCAATCAGGACAACGCCGTCTACTTTCCTGCCATTCCGGCCGGGCCTGTGCAGCAGATCCAGGTCGATTTCGACTTCACCATCACGCCGCAGGATGGCAACCGTGATTCCAGCCTGGTCCTGGCCCTGCTGGACACGGCCACTTGGGGCAGCAGCGGCGTCGGTCCGGACCTCTTCACCAATGCGGGCCTCGCCAACTCGCTCGGCATCGCGTTCGACATCAACAACGACTACGGCGGGGACGGCGACAGCAACCACATCGCAATCCGTGGCAGCGGCGGTCTGATCGATCAGGAGTTCGTCAGCCCCACCCTTGCCGATCTCGGCAGCGGCAGCACGGTCCACGCCACCGTCATCGTCTCACAAACCGATGGGGGCGCCCTGCTCACCGTGGTGGTGACGCCGCAGGGCGGCGCGGCCGTGACCGTGGTCAGCAACCTCTTCATCGGCGGCTACCAGCTCGAGCCATTGCGGGTCGCGTTCGGCGGCGCCAACCACGGCTATACGGCGACGCAGACGATCGACAACGTCGCCATTGCAGCCACACAAGGTGTCGACCCCGACCAGCCGATGACGATCGGCCAGCCAGTCTCTGGTTCGGTGACCGAAATCGGCGCCGTCGAGCGCTATGCCTTCGACCTCGCCAGCCCGGCCGCGCTGGTTTTCGACGACCTCACGACCAGCCCGGGCAATCTGTACTACACCATCACCGGGCCGGACGGGACGGTGGCGAGCGACTTCCTGGCGAATTCGGACGCGAACAACCATGGCGGTAGCGACGAGCTGTTTCTGCCAGCCGGGCACTACGTCGTCAGCATATCCGGCCAATACAGCTCGACGGGCAGCTTCTCCTTTCAGCTTTTGAACACCGCAAGCGCCACGCCCATCACGCCCGGGGCGATTACCGATACACCTGTTAGCGTCACGCTCAGCCCGGCGGACAGCACTTCTCTCTACTCGTTCATCGGCACCCAGGGCCAGATCGTCTATTTCGACGAAGTGAGCGGGGCGCTGAACGGCGTCATCCGCATTCTTGATCCGTACGGTAACGTTGTCGTAGGGCCCACCTACTTCAACAATCTCGGGCCGTACAGTCTGGCGCAGACGGGCACCTACCTGATCGAGGTGGAGGGATACTACGCCGCAGGCGGGACGCAGGCGCTCAGCTTTGCACTGACAGATTCAGACGCGACCACGTCACCCATCACCTTGGGGCAGGCCTTTACCGGGGACGTCGCGGAACCCGGGCAGCAGGACATCCATAGCTTTACCCTGACCCAGGGGACGATCCTTTATCCAGACGCGCTGACCAACGACTACTCGCTTACCTGGAGCCTATACGGGCCCACCGGCCTGGTGGCGAGCGCGCGCTTTTCTGAGACGGACGGCGTCAGCGTTTCGAACACCGATCCGGTCGGCTTCTACGCCGGTCCCGGCGCGTATTCGCTGATCGTCACGCGGGACAGCAACGGCACAGGGAGCTACAGCTTCAACCTGCAGGATTTGAGCCAGGCTCCGGCGCTGACGCTCGGTGCCGATACGCCAATCTCGCTCGACCCGGCGAACGGCACGTTGGCTTTCGTCGTCTCCGCCACGGCGGGTCAGGTGCTGCATTTCTCTGCGACGGGCGGCAGCAACGTATCGCTCCGCGTGCTGGACAGTGCCGGGCGGCTGGTTGCCGAGGTGAACGATGCCAACCAGGGCGTGAGCACGCCGCTGCTGCCGCTGACCGGCCCTTATTACGTGCTGGTGGAGGGCTATGTCGCCTCCGGCTCCGGCGCGCAGGCGCTGACGCTGCGGGGCGACGCGGTGACGACGCCGACGCAGGCGGTTAATCTGGGCGACCAGGTCAACGCCGTCATCCCCACGCCCGGTGCGCGGCAGCTCTACACGTTTACGGTCAACACGCCGCAATACGTGATGATCGACCCGCTCGGCTATGACGGGCGGTTCTACTGGCAACTGACGCTGCCCGGCGGCGGCACGGTGACGCGGCAGTTCAGCAATTCGGTCACGCCCGGCGGAAGTCCGCTTCTGCTGCTGGGCGCCGGAACCTATACGCTGACGATCTTCGCGAACGACAACGCGACCGGAACCGCGTCGCTGCGCATCATCGATGTGCCGGCGCAGCCGGTGCTCACCTTCGGTCAGTCAGTGAGTGGCACGTTGGCCCCCACGGGTGCGACGAACCTCTACCAGTTCAGCGGCACAGTGGGCGAGCAGGTGTATTTCGACCTGCAGCAAGAGGCCAATGGTGACGCCCAGTTCGAGTTGATCGACCCGAACAACAACCTGTTGTCGAGCCGAGATCTCTATAACGCGTCGGGCGCCTTCACCCTCCCCGTGACAGGCACCTACACGATCCTGATCGGCGACGTGGACAACGACTACGACCCGCCGATGCCGATTGCCTACACGTTCGACCTGTTCGACGATACGCCCAGCGCGCCGGTCCCCATCACCACGGAAGACACGACGCCGGGGCCGGACCTGCAGGTACAGAACCTCGCGGTCAGCTCCCCGGGGGGCACAATTCAGTCCGGCGGCGTGGTCTCGGTGTCCTGGCAGGACGCGAATACGGGCACGCTCGCCACCTCCGGCGCGTGGGTGGACCGCGTGACGGTGGAGAACGTCACCACGGGCGAGATCATCGCGCAGCAGATTCTGACCACGGACGGTTCCGCGCTGGCGACGGGGGCATCGCTGCTCCAATCGCTCTCGTTGACCTTGCCCACTGGGCCGAGCGCCGTTGGGCAGCTCCAGGTCACGGTCACGACGAACGCCACCAACACGATTGCCGAGCACAATCCGTTTGGCACGGCGGAGAGCAACGACCAGGCGAGCGTCACCGTCACCTCCGTGCTTGCCGCCTACCCCGACCTGGTGCCGAGTGCCATCACGCCGGTGCCTGCGGGTGCCTACGCGCCGGGGCAGGCGGTAACCGTCACCTGGACGACCACCAACGCCGGGGACGCCGACGCGACCGGGCCATGGACCGAGCAGCTCGTGGTCCGCAACCAGACCACGGGCGACCAGGTCGCTACGGCCACGGTGACACAGGCTGCCGGGCAGGTGCTTTCGGCGGGCGCCAGTGAACAGCGCAGCGTGCAAATCACCTGGCCCACGGGTGCGGACAGCACCGGCGAGTTCAGCTTCACGGTGGCCACGGATACGCTGAACCAGGTGGTGCAGGCGCCGCCGAGCGGGTCGAGCAGCCTGAACAACTCGGTCGAGCTGGATGTCCTGTCCACGCCGGAGGTGACGATCAGCGGGCTGCAGGCCGCGCCGGGCAGCACGCCCCAGGCGGGCGGGCAGCTCACGCTGCAGTGGACGGACACGAACACCGGCAACACGGCGACGCCAAACGCGTGGACCGACCTGGTGAGCATCGTCAACAGCAACTATCAGCAAATCGCGCTCGTCGCCGTCCCGGTGGCGCCGCCCTCCGGCGGTCTCGCACCCGGCGGCACGCTGGCGCAAAGCGTCACGGTGACGCTGCCGCCGGGGAATGCCGGCGCGGGCGTTCTGCAGGTGACGGTGACCGCGAATAGCGACGTGAACGGCCACACACAGATCACGGAAGCCAATAGCAACGGCAACGGCACCTTCTACGCCTCCCAAGGCATCACCGTCACCTCGGCAGCCGGGAACTACCCGGACCTTGTCGCCTCTAACCTGTCGGTTCCCGCCGCGGCCAGCGGTGGGTCGCCGATCACGGTAACCTACACGGTGACCAATGATGGCAACGGACCGGCGAGTGCTGCGAGCTGGACGGACACGGTCGTCTATAGCACGAGCCCGACGGCTGACTTCGCCAACGCCACCGTCCTCGGCAGCTTCACCTACACTGGTGGGCTGGCGCCTGGGGCGTCCTACAACGGCGCGCTCTCTGTAACGCCGCCGACCGGCTATGATGGGACCGGCTACATCGCCGTGCTCACCGATCCCGCGAACGCCAATGCGGAGCCGAGCCGTGGGACGGAATACATCACCGGGCCGGCGGCGGTGGCGATCACCTCGCCCTACTCGGACCTGACCACCCAGGCGGTGAGTGCGCCCTCCAGTGCCAATGACGGTGACCGCATCACGGTCACCTGGCGGGTGGCCAATCTTGGGGATACGGCCACCTTTGCGGCCAATGGCTGGACGGACGACGTGTATCTCTCCACGACGAATTCCGTCACCAACGGCAGCATCGTGCTCGGCGCCCTGCCGCATAGCGGGCAGCTTGGGGTGGGCGCGACGTATACCGCATCGGCCAATTTCGTCATCCCGGCCAACCTGTCCGGGGCCTACTACGTCCTGGTGGTGACGGATGCGGATGGCGGCGCCTTCGAGGACGGCCGCACGTCCAACGACACGGCGGCGGCGTTCAACCCGATCCAGATCATGGCAGCGCCCGCGCCGGACCTCACGGTCACCTCCGTCAGCGTGCCAAACGACACGGTGCCAGGCGTGCCCACGACGGTCACGTTCACGGTGCAGAACGTCGGCGAGGCGGTGGCGCGCGGCCCCTGGACGGATCAGCTCGTGCTGCTGTACGGCACCAATTTCGCCAGCTCCGCCTCGCTTACCGCGGTGACCCGGCAGACGGACCTGCAGCCCGGCGCCAGCTACACGGTGACGGCGACCGTGACGTTGCCGGCCGTGCCGGATGGCCCGGCGGAGATCGCGGCCGATACCGATGCTGGGCAGACCGTCAATGAGGCAGGACGCTACGGCAACAACACGGCTGACAGCGCCGCCTTCAACACCACGCATCCGGATTTGGTGCCGGTCAACGTGCAGGCGCCGTCCAGCATCGTTTCCGGCCAGACGCTGACCGTTACCTGGACCACCGTCAACCAGGGGTCTGGGCCGGCCGACCCGAACTGGACGGAGACGGTGACGCTGGTGCAGGGCAACACCAAGACCGTCATCGGCACGATTGCGCAGACCGCTCCGCTGGCGGCTGGCGCCTCCGTCGCACGCCGGGTGGATTACGCGCTGCCGCTGGGATTGAGCGGGGCGTATCAGGTCTTGGTCACGGTCAATGCCGGGGGCACGGTGGTCGAGACGGCGGCGACGCCGACAGACAACACCGCGGCGCTGCCGCTCGCCATCACGCTGGCGCCGTATGCAGACCTAGCCGTCGGTGGGATCACCGCGCCAGCGCTCACCATCGCCGACCCGGCGACCGTCACGGTGGGATGGACGGTCACCAACCAGGGTACCGGACCCGGCATCACCAGTACGTGGACGGACGAGGTGATCGCCTCGCCGGGCAATTCGCCGAATAGCGGCGGTGCCGTCGTGCTGGGAACTTTCACGCATACGGGTAGGCTGGCGGTAGGGGCGTCCTATACACAGCAGCAGACGATCACGCTGCCCCCCGGCTTCAACGGGCAATATACGCTGTTCGTCGTCACCAATGCCGGCGGCACCGTCTTCGAGGATGGGAGCACGGCCAACGATACGGCACAGCTCTCCACACCGTTCGACGTCATCCCCTATCCGTACGCCGAGGACGTGGTCGCCAGCGTGACGGCGGCGCCCGGGGCGACCAGCGGGCAGCCGCTGGCGCTCACCTGGACGGTCACCAACCAGGGCATCGGCACGACAGACGTGTCC
Organism: Acetobacteraceae bacterium; assembly: GCA_965199005.1. Taxonomy (GTDB): domain Bacteria; phylum Pseudomonadota; class Alphaproteobacteria; order Acetobacterales; family Acetobacteraceae; genus LMUY01. The sequence continues at coordinate 1,734,657 of CBDAQK010000001.1, forward strand.
GAATGGCTGGACAACGTCTATATCAGCCAGTCGCCAACCGGGGCCAATGAGCAGTTCTTGGCCAGTTTCGACCATCTGGGCTTCCTCCAAGTCGGTGAGAGTTACACCCGAACGGCCGATGTGCTGCTGCCGAACGGTATCGCGGGCACCTACTACTTCATCGTGCAGACGGCGAGCAGCAGCACGCCGAACTTCAACACGGCGCAGCCCGGCACCTATGCCGATGGCGGCGAAGGCTCACCCTACGAGTTCGTCTACGCGGGCAACAACGCGGGGGCATCGGCGCCGACGAACGTGACGCTGGCGCCGGCGCCAGACCTGGTCGTGACCAACATCGCGATACCGTCGCAGGCGGAGGAAGGCACCGCCGTCAACGTAAGCTGGACGGTGGCCAACCAGGGCACCGGAACCGCCGCGGGAAGCTGGACCGACACGCTGTATTTGCACCAGATCGGCGACCCCAATGCGGGAACCGCGATCGGCACCTATACCTATGTCGGGCCGCTGGTCGCCGGGCAGAGCTATATGCGCACGGTGCAGGTGACGCTGCCGCTGCACATTAGCGGGGATTACGAGTTCATCGTCGTCACCAACTCCAATAGCGGGGTGTACGAGGGGAGCAACGCCGGCAACGACCGGACGGTCTCGGCGACCCAGACTTTGGTCACGGTCATGCCCCGGCCGGATTTGGTGGTCAGCAGCATCACCGCGCCGAGCACGGTGGATGCCGGGCAGAGCATCTCCGTGTCGTTCGTGGTGACCAATGTCGGGCCGGTCTCGACCGGCTCCACGCAATGGACGGACGATGTCTACCTGACGCTGAACGGCATCATCGACCAGAACAGCATCCTGGTGTCGTCGACGCCAAACGGCTCCGCACTCGATCCGCAGGGCCAGTATTCGACGCAGACGGTGAATTTCACCGTCCCGATCCGCTACGCGGGCAATGTCTCCATCGTGGTGGAGACCAACGCGAATAGCACGGTGGACACCTATCCAAACACCACCAACAACACGGCGGTCCAGCAGATCTACGTGACGCCAACGCCGCTGGCCGACCTCGTGGTCAGCAACGTGACGGCACCGTCGCTGACCTTCCCTGGCCAGACGGCCACCGTGGACTTCACGGTCACGAACCAAGGGCCCGGCCCGACCAATGTCGGCAACTTTGCCGAGCAGATTTGGCTGGATGTGGACAAGCAGCGTCCGAACCCCGGTCTCGGCGACATCCTGTTGACGGAGATCCAGTATACGGGCGGAGTTCTGCAGCCGGGACAGGGCTACGACCAGTCCGTTACGGTGACCCTGCCGGAGGGTTTGGCGTCCGGCACGTATTACCTCACCGCCTGGGTGGATCCGTACGGCACGGTGCTGCAGTCCGAACTGGTGCAGAACGTCAATCCTGACGATCCGAACGAGGTTCAGAACGACAATTACAAGGCGGGCAACTCGACCACGGGCGGTACCGAAATCATCGGCACGCCCACCGCGCCAGCCCTGCTGCCGGACGTTGCGGTGACGAGCGTGACGGCCACACCGGTGGCGTACGCGACGGGTCAGTTCACCTATAGTTGGACGGTGACGAATAACGGCCCCGGCGAGGCGGTCGACCCGGGCGGCACCGATCCCTGGCTGGACACCGTCTACCTGTCCAACGCGCCGACGCTGAACTCACCCGGGGCGCTGGTTTGGACGCTGGGCAGCTACTCGCCGGTGAGCAACCTGGCATCCGGCCAGAGCTACACGAACACGCAGACGATCACGCTCAACCCGGGGGCCGCCGGGCTCTACGTCATCGTGGTGACGCAACTGCCGACGGACACCAACGCCAACAACAACACGGGCAGCACGACCACCAACGTCACCAGCAGCCTGCCGGACCTCGCCGTCACCAACGTGTCGACGCAGGGCTCGGTGAATAGCGGTGAGCGTACGACGGTAATCTATACGGTGACGAACCAGAGCAGCACGCCGATATGGTCCGGCACGCAGTACTGGAGCGATTTCGTCTACCTCTCGCGTGACGCCACCTTCATCGCAAGCCGCGCCACGCTGCTGGGTGTGGTGCAATATGCCAATACCGGCCTGGCGGCTGGCGCCAGCTACACCGAGAGCCTGACGGCGGCGGTCCCGCAGGCGATCAGCGGCCAATTCTATGTCTATGTCTTCGTCAACCGGGACTTCCGCGGCAACCCGATCCCGCCGGCGACATCCGGGGGCAACGGCGATGCGCTGACCGAGTATTCGATGGCGGCGTATGAGAGCGTGGCGAACGACGAAGGTTCGGCGCCGCTCACGATCAACTATGCCGAGCCAGACCTCAAGATAACCGACCTGTCCGTGCCGGCCTCGGTCACCGCGGGCGATACGGTGCAGGTGACCTACACCGTTACCAACGTAGGCAACCGCGCCACCCGCGTCGCGGACTGGACGGACGAGGCGTTCCTGTCGCTGGACGCGTCGCTGGACACCAGCGACGATCTGCTCACGCTGGTGCAGCCGAACGGAATGCCGAGTACCGCGGCGAACGATCACACCGGCGTGCTGAACCCAGGCCAGTCCTATACGGCCACGATCACCTTTACCATGCCGTTCGAGGCGAGCGGCCCATACTATGTGATCGTCAATGCGGATAGCGGCTACGGGGCGAGTGGCGAAAACCCGAGCAGCATCTCGTCCCTGCTGAGCGGGATCGCGGGGAGTGCCGACGGTGCCGTCACGGAGTACCGTGGCGAGGGCGACAACGTGCTGGCGGCCCCGGTTACGGTGGCGGGCTACGATGCGCCGGACCTGCAGGTCACGTCGGTGCAGGCGCCGGCGCAGGTGCTCGCCGGGTCGACGTTCAGCGTGACCTATACGGTCACCGACGAGGGGGGCGCCACGCCGGCGCAGCAATCGAGCTGGAACGACGTGGTGTATCTGTCGGTCGATCCGAGCTATCTGGATTTCACGGCGGATCGCTACATCGGCACCTATCGCTATACTGGGGGCTTGAGCGCGGACGGCAGTTACACCAACACGCTGACGTTCACCCTTCCCACGAACCTTCCGGGTGACAGCTACTACGTGTGGGTGGCCACGGACCCGGCCATCACCACCGCCACCGGGGAGGTGTTCGAGTCCAACGAGAACAACAACAGCACGGCGGCCAGCCAGCCCACGATCATCGTCACCCCGCCCCCGACCGACCTGCAGGTAGACAGCGTCACCGCGCCGGCCAGCGCCATGGCGGGGCAGCCGATCACCGTCTCCTGGTCGGTCAGCGACCACAGCAACGTGCCGGCGAGCGGAACTTGGACGGACGCGGTCTACCTGTCGGCGACGGGGACCTACAGCGCGGCCGACCAGTTGCTGGGCGACGTAAGCTTTTCAGGCACCTTGGACCAAGGACAAAGCTACACGCAGTCGCTGACCGCAACGCTGCCCGGCGTTGTTCCGGGCGACTACCGCATTCTCGTACGCACCAACGTGTATCAGTCGGTGAACGAGGGTGCCTACGCGGCCAACGACACCACGGCATCGGCACAAACGATCTCGGTTGCCGTGCCGGCGCTGACGCTCGACGACCCGCTGACAGCGACGCTGCTGCCGGGGGAGGAACAGCTTTACCAGTTGCAGGTGCTGGCGGGGCAAACGCTCCAGATCACGCTCAACGCCGCCAATAGCCAGAGCGTCAACACGCTCTACATCAAATACGGCGCGGCGCCGACCAGCGCCGATTTCGACGCGACCTACACGGGCCCGCTCTCCGCCAACCTGACGGCGACGATCCCGAGCACGCAGGCAGGCACCTACTACATCCTGGTGCAGGGCTATTCCGGCCCGAGTAGCGGGACGGGAATCACCGTCCTGGCTCAGGAATTGCCACTCAGCATCACGAACATAACGTCCGACGTTGGCGGTGCCGGCCAGTACGTGACGACGACGATCACCGGCGCGCAGTTCAATGCCAGCGCCACGGTGCAGTTGCTGCGGCCGGACATCGCTGAATACGCGCCGGTCAGCGTCGAGGTGGTGAACAGCACCGAGATCATCGCCGTCTGGAACCTGACCGGCGCGCCGTATGGCCAGTACGACCTCGTCGTCACCAACCCGGACGGCTCGACCGCGACGATCCCGTACCGCTATTTGGTGGAGCAGACGATCGAGCCGGACGTGACGGTCGCGCTGGGCGGCTCGCGCACCATCCTCGCCGGCGACTCGCAGGATTACTCGGTCCAGCTCGACAACCTCGGCAATTTGGACGCGCCTTACACCTTCTTCCAGGTTGGCGTGCCGGAGCTGGGCGACAATTACGAGGTCTATGGCCTACCTTATCTGACGTTCGCGAGCAGCGTGGCCGGCGAGCCGCTCGGCAACGCCAGCAGCGCCAACGCCAACGTGCCGTATGCCAGCCTGAATTCCGTCCTGGATACCAACGGCCAGCTCACCACCTCCGGCTTCCTGTTCAACGAGGCTGCGGGCGGGACGGCCGGCGTCACCGTCAACGTGCAGACCTACCCCGGACTGCAGGCGCTGAGCGACCGCGCCTTCGCGCAATTTACCGCGCTGGCCGACAGCTTCGCACCCGACCTCAGCAGCCTCCTGACCAACGGACCAAGCGGAATCGCCGCCTGGTATGCCGCCTACACGGCCGAGGCGACCGCCGCCAACCCGCAGCTCGGCGGCATCCTCAGCCAGATCGACTTCGTGGGCGAGTACGAGGCGAACGACGCCATCCCCTCATCCGACATCATTCCGTTCATCCCGTTCCGCTTCACCATCTTCGCGGCTGCGACGACCCTGACGCAGAGCGAGTTCGTCAGCTATATGACGCAGACGGCGCTCACCCTGCGCAGCAACATCATTGCCGCCGAGGGAACCGCCAACGCGCCGCCGGCCTCCCTCCTGGCGCTGGTCGCCGACCCGACGCGCTTTACCAACCTCATGCTCGCCGCACTCGAGGACGCGGGGATCCTGCTGCCGGCGGACGGCATCGCGCCGATCACCACCGAGCAGGACGTCCAAAGCCTGATATCCGTGCTGGCCTCGGGAATCCTGTACGGCCCGTCCGGGTCGCAAATCCGCTCCACCGGCGACCTGCTCAGCTTTTTCGACTCGCTCGAGACGCTATATGGCAACAACACGGACCTGACGGCGCAGCTCACGGGCTACGACGTCCGCACCAATGCGGATGGTACGACCTACGACATCCCGCTGCCGGCGCTGCCGACGCTCAGCCAATACAACCTCAACGAAACGGCACCGACGAATTTCGAGGCGTTCAACGTCTACGTGCCCTGGGTGCCGTTCGACGAGCGCGGTGCCGCACTGCCGGCGGACTACCAGATCGACGGGCCGGTCGAGGTCGGCGCCGACCCGCTCGCAGCGCTCGACTTCAGCAGCTACTTTGCACAGAATACCGGGCAGGTCGCCGCCTACGCCTCCATAATGGGGCCGCAGACGGATCAGACGATGGGCTTCCTGCCGGCGAACACGGCGCTGCCCTACACCGTGAACTTCGACAACCCGTCCAGCGCGACCAGCTACGTGCACGAGATCACGATCGTCACCCAGCTCGACCCGAGCCTGGATCCGACAACCTTCCAGCTCGGCGCCGTCAAAATCGGCAACATCACGATCTCGATCCCCACCGGGATGAGCACGTTCACCGAGGATTTCGATTTCACCTCGTCGCTTGGGTTCATCCTGCGCGTGTCCGCGGGCATCGACCTGACGCAGGCCGTGCCCTCGGCGAAATGGGTCATCCAGGCGATCGATCCGCTGACCGGCGAGGTGCTGCAGGACCCCTCGCGCGGGCTGCTGATGCCGAACGACGCGGAGGGTGACGGCGCCGGATATGTGAGCTGGACGGCGGAGCTGAAGGACGGGGTGGCGACGGGCACCAACGTCTCCGCCGTCGCCAGCGTGACCTACGATACGCAGCCGCCGGAGTTGACGGAGACGCTGACGCAGGTGGCGGACACGGTGCCGCCCACCACGACGCTCACCGTCACGCAGATCGGCACGTCGAGCAATTACACGGTCAGCTACAGCGCGATGGATGATTCGGGCGGATCCGGGTTCAACCACGAGACGCTCTACGTCTCCATCGATGGCGGCAACTACACGATCTGGCAGTCGGACCTGACCACCGCGACTGGCAGCTACGTCTATAACGGGAGCGCCGGGCACACCTACCAGTTCTTGGGGCTGGCGACCGACAATGCTGGCAACCAGGAGGTGCCGGCAGCCGTCACTGGCACGGTGCCGAGCGATGGCAATACGCCGAGCGTGGGCACCACGCCGCAGGTCAGCACCACGCCGCCGAATTTCGGCGTGGCACCCACGCCGGCGCCGACGCCCTCCACCAACCCGCTGTTCATCGCCGCCCGGCAGGACGTGCCAAGCGTGGCCAGCGTCAGCAGCCCGAGCGAGTTCACCGCCGTGCTGGCGCCGTTCACCGCCGAGCAGTTCGCTGGCGGGATTTCGCAGAGCAATGCCGGCATCGGGCCGCAGGCGATCGTGCAGCGGGCGGACGGCTCGTTCCTGATCTCGGGTGGTGCCAACCGGGGCACGATCTATCTCGTGCCGGCGACCGGCGCGACGAACGCCACCCCGCTCCTCACCTTGGACCAGCCGATCGTCAACATGGCGTTCGATCCACAGGGGCGGCTATGGGCCACCACCGCGGGCGGCCCGCTGCTGGAGCTGGATCCTAACACCGGGGCGGTGATCGCATCCTTTGGGACGGGGATCACGCAGGCGATCGCGATCGACCCCACCTCCGGCACGATCTACGTCAGCACCAATAACGGCATCTCCACCTTCGACCCCACCACCGGCACGTTCACGCAGTGGAGCCGCGACCAGAACCTGCGGGTCAACAGCCTCGCGGTCGACAATAGCGGCAACCTCTGGGCGGTCACCTGGCCAGACGAAAGCCAGGTGGTGGAATTCGACGCCTACCATCGCGCCGTGACCAAGCTAAGCTTCAATAGCGAGATCGACAGCATCGCATTCGGTCAGGCAGGCACCGCGCTCGCCGGGTTGCTGTTCGTGTCACACGATGACGGGCCGAGCGGTTCCACCGGCAGCCCGCTCACCATGGTCGACGTGGCCACGCTGCAGGAGGTGACGCTGGCCACCGGGGGCACGCGGGGCGGGGTGGTCATTACCACGTCCCAGGGCCAGGTTCTGCTCAGCCAGACGAACGGCGTGGACCTCATCGCGCCGGCCTACGCGCCCGCCGTGACCGGCACCAATCCGCCCAACGCGGCGGTGCAGCCGCTGCCGCTGCCCTACATCACCGTCACCTTCGACGAGGACATGCTCGCCGACAGCGCCACCGACCCCAACAGCGTGACCGACCCGGCAAACTACACGCTGGTGGGCGCGGTGACGGGCACACAGACGCCCGTGGGCGTGGTGTATGACTCGCAGACCGATACGGTGCTGCTCTCCTTCGGCAATTTGCAGGCAGACAGCTACACGCTGACGGTCGGCACCGGCGTCGAGAGCGCGCACGGCATTTCGCTGCCGGCCGCCTACAGTACGAGCTTCACCGGCCTGGCAGACTTGACAGACGTGCTGGGCATCTCTGTCAGCGACACGCAGTACGACAGCACCACCGACACGGTCTCCTACGATCTGGAGATCACCAACACCAGCAACGAGCCGATCCACCTGCCGGCGGTGCTGGTGCTCGATCCGCTGGAGGACTCGACGGGGCTGCCGCTCGATACCGAGGGCCGCACCGATGACGGGCGCTACCTGATCGACCTCAGCGCCGACCTGCCTGCCAGTGGCGTGCTGGCGCCGGGCGCGTCCATCACGGGCGAGAGCGTCTCCATCGTCAGCTCGGACGGTTCGCGCACCGACTTTGCGCTCGGCGTCTCCGCGGCAACGATACCGGACCCGGCGCCGCAATTCAGCACCACGCCGCCGCCAGACGCCGTCGTCGGCCAGACCTTTACCTACCAGGCGACCGCGACGGACGCGAACCGGACTGCCGTCATCTACTATCTGTTGACGGCGCCAAAAGGCATGACGATCGACCCATCCACCGGGCTGGTCACCTGGACGCCGGACGGGACGGCAGAGGCGAGCACGCCGGTTGCGGTGGAGGCGTTCAACGATATCGGCGCCGCCACGGTGCAGCGCTTCGTGCTGGATGTCGCGGGCGGTGCGCAACTGCCGTATTTCGTGGATTTGCCCAGCCAGGAGAACGGAACCGAGGGAAGCACGCTGACCTTCACCGTGGACGCGGTGGATCCGGCCGGCAACCAAATCCTGGTGACGGCCGACAACCTGCCGGCGGGTGCCAGCTTCAACCCACAGACGGACGTCTTTACCTGGACGCCGGGCTACACCCAGGCGGGCACCTATCCAGCCACGGTGTTCACCGTGACCGACGGCACGTTGTCCAGCACGCAGTCGGTCCAGTTCAACATCGCCTATGCCCCGCAGCCGGTGACGCTGAATCCGTTCGGCAACTTCACGCTCGGCGAGGGGCAGCGGATCGTCCTCAACCCGGTGACGACGGAGGCACCGGGTGCGGCGCTGACCTTCACGGCCGACGCGCTGCCGCTCGGTGCCGTGCTGGACCAGTCCACCGGACGGTTCAGCTGGACGCCGGGATACAATCAGCAGGGCAACTACACGTTCGACATTTCGGTGACCGACGGTACGACGACCACGACCGAGCCGGTGGACCTCACCGTCACGCATGTCGACGCCGCACCGGTGTTCGGCAACTACAACGGGCTGGAGACCTATGACGGGCAGACGCTCACCCTGCTGATCTCCGCGCTCGACCCCAACAATCCCAATTACGAGCCGCCGACGCGCGACAGCAACGGCAACTTGGTGTCGACGGACAATTCGGTGCAGACCGTCACCCTGTCCGTCGTGGGCGCGCTGCCGGCCGGTGCCACGTTCGACCCGGACACGGAGCTGTTCACCTGGACGCCGGCGCGGGACGAGGCGGGCACGGCCGACGTGACTTTCCTTGCCACCAAGACCGGCTCCGACGGGCAGACGCTGAGCACCACGATCACCATCCCCATTACCGTGCTGCCGCTCAACTTGCCGCCGGTGATCACGCCGCCATCGAACATCTCGGTGGCGGAGAATACGGTGGGTGGCGAGGCGGTGTCGGTGACCGACCCGCAAGGCCGGCCTCTCACCCTGGAGTTGGTGAACGACTCGCAGGGCTATCCGCTGCCCTCCTTCATTACCTTCATCGATAATGGCGACGGCACGGGGCAGATCACCGTGGCACCCGTCATCGGCGATGGCGGCAGCACGACGGTGGATCTCATCGCGTCCGACACCGCGGATGCGAGCGGCCCGGCGCTGGCCGCAATCGCGACCTTCGTCATCAGCGTGCCGGCGGTGGACGATCCGCCGGTGGTGGGGGAACTGCCCGACACCGTGGCGGCGCCGGGTACCACGGTCACGATCCCCGTCACGGTGGCGGACGCGAACCAAAACCCACTGACCTACAGCGTCAGCTTCTATGCCGGCGCGACCATCGCACCGACCTCCGTCTACGGCCAAGCGCTGCTCACCATCACGACGCAGCCGGGCGACAGCGGCGACCAGACGATCACTGTCATCGCGATGGACAATGGCAATAACGGCCAGGTGGCAGACGTCAGCGGCTCCTCGAGCTTCGACCTGCGGATTCGCGCCAACGACACCGCCCCCGTGCTCGCACCGCTGCCGCAGCAATCGCTGGCGGAGGGGACGGCGTTCTCGCTGCAACTCCAGGCGCAGGACGCCGAGGGCGACGGCATCAGCTACACGCAAAGCGGCCTGCCCACCGGCGCCAAGCTGGATCTGCGCTCGGGCCTGCTGAGCTGGACGCCGGCATACGGGCAGGCTGGCACCTACGCCGTCACGCTCACGGCGAGCGACGGCGCGATGTCCAGCAGCGAAACGGTGAACTTCGTCGTGGCGCAGACCTTGCGGCCGCCCGTGATCGTGCCGATAAACAGCCAGACCGCGCGCGAAGGCATCGACCTCAACTTCACCGTTCAGGATGCCGATCCGGACGGCCGCGTCGTCGTGCTCACCTCGGCCGACCTACCGCCGGGCGCCACGCTCGATCAGAACACGGGCGTGTTCAACTGGGTGCCGACCTACACGCAGGCGGGTACATACAACGTCACCATCACCGCGACCGACACGGCGGGGCTGACCGCGTCCGACACGTTCAGCATCCTGGTGGCGTTGGTGGATCAGCCGCCAGTCCTGGCTGCGTCCGACCAGAACCTGGTGATCGGCCAGTCGGCCAGCTTCTCGCTCAACGGCAGCAGCCCGGAGCCGGGTGCGACGCTGACCTACAGCGCCGCCAATTTGCCCGGGGGCGCCGTGCTGGACCCGAATACCGGGATCGTGACATGGACGCCGGGGCCGGGTCAGGCCGGGATCTACACGCCGGTGTTCAGCGCGACGGACGGCACGCTGACCACGCAGCAAACGGTCGAGTTGGAGGTGACGTTGACGCCGGTGCTGCCGAGCGTGCGGATCGAGACGACGCCGTCCTTCGCAGGCGTGCCGGGCGAGGCGGTGCTGGTGCACCCGGTCGCCTCCGGCCTGGCGCAGATCGCCTCGATCGTGCTGTACGTGAACGGCGTGGCGACGGCGCTGGACGCAAATGGCGATGCCACGGTGACGCCGGGCGCGCCGGGCAAGATCGAGCTCTCCGCCGTGGCGACGGACGTTGACGGGAACAGCAACACGGCGACGGCCGAGATCAAGACCCGCGACCCGAACGATACCGACGCGCCGGTCCTCTCCTTCGATCCCTCGACGGAAGGCGCGCTGATCACGCAGCCGACCGCGCTGCTGGGCACGGTGGCAGATAGCAACCTCGATAGCTGGACGCTGCAGATTGCCTACGGCGTGGGCGCGTCGATCGGGCGATTCACCACGCTGGCCAGCGGCGGCGCCTCGGTGAGCGGCGTGCTGGCGGAACTCGACCCTGCCACGCTGCTCGCCGGGTTCTACACGCTGGAGCTGACGGCAACCAACATCTCGGGCAGGATCAGCACGCTCGAGACGGCGATCGCGGTCGATGCGGTCAGTCTGAGCGACATCTATCAGCGGCAGGTGACGGACCTCACCACGACGCTCGATGGCATCCCGTTCAGCTTCACCCGCTTCTATGCCAGCAATGACGACCAGGCCGGGTCCTTCGGCGTAGGCTGGACCTGGAGCGACCGCGACGTGCAGTTCCAGACCAACGTGATGTCCACGGGGCTGGAGGCGGAGGGCGTCTACGCGCCGTTCGGCGTGGACACGGTTGCGTTCCTGACGGCGCCGGACGGAACGCGGCAAGGATTCTCCTTCACGCCGGTGGCTGACAATCTTGGCCCGGTCACGGTCTACACGCCGGCCTGGACGCCGGCCGATCCTGGCGCGGGCTGGACCCTGGCGCCGCTCAACCCGGTGACGCTGACGTTGGCGGGCGGCAAGTTCTACGACCAGTCGACGGGGCTACCGTACAACCCATCCGCCGCCGGCGGCGCACAATACGTGCTGACCGGGCCGGACGGCACGCAATACATCATCGACCCGGCGGTCGGCATCACGCAAATCGACACGGCGCAGGGTAACCTGGTGGTGAGCGACACCGGCGTGACTGCGCCGGATGGCACGACGCTGTCGATTTTCCAGAACCCGGCCGGCGACATCAGCCGCATCTCGGCGCCAGACGGAAGCTCCGTCGCCTACAGCTACAATGCCGCCGGACAGCTCGACGCGGCGCGGTCGCTCAGTTCGGACGTCACGGAGCGTTACGCCTATGGCGCGGACGGGCGGCTGTCCGCAGCCGTCTCGACCACCAATGGCGGCGGCGCGATCAGCTACGCCGGGGGTACGGCGGCCGAGACGCCGATCGTGGCCGATCTCGGCACCGCCTACGATTTTTCGGGTCAGGTCCAAACCGGCACGTTGAGCGGCGTGGCGGCGCTGTACACGTTCAGCGTTGAGCCGAGCGAGCTGACCGATACCGCCAGCGGTACGATCATCATGCGCGTGCAGGTGACGTCCACCGATGGAGAAACGTTGGCCGTACCGACGATCGACGGGCTGAGCGCGATCAGTGTGCAAACGAACGGCGCCACCACGACCGCCTTGTTCTCCGTCGGCAGTGCCGGGCTCTATCTGCTGCGCATCGGCGGTGCAGACGGCGACTATACGCTCTCGCTCGGGTTCGCTGGCGACGCGAATGGCGACGGCGTGGTGAATGGCGTGGACGCGGCGCTCGCGACGGCGGGCAACCCAGCCGCGGACGTGAACGGCGACGGTGTCGTGGACGCGACGGACGTGCAACTGATCGCAGCCAATTTCGGCCTGGTGGCGGCACAGCCGCCGCAGGCGGTGACCCCGGCGCCCAGCTTCATGACGCATGTCGGGCTGGAAATGCTGATCGGCCTCACCACGGTCGCGGTGGATCCGAGCGGCAACCCGGAAACGTTCATTATCCAGAACGTCTCTGGCGGCACAGCAAGCCTGCAGCCGGACGGTACCGATTTGCTGTTCACCCCCACCGACGGCTTCACGGGCGAGGCTGTCGTCACCGTGGTGGCGGATGACGGCTACAACCAGTCGGCGCCCATTGCGGTCGACATTGACGTGAGCAGCGCGGCCCTACTCGATTTCGACTTCGACGAAACACGCATCCTGCTGGACGATCCAGGCGACAGCACGCTGATCCACGTCTATGCCGATTTCGCCGACCAGAGCCACGTCCTGGTGCCGCTCAGCTACGTCAACGTGACGGTTGACGACTCGGAGGTGGCGACGGTCACACCGGATGGATTGGTGACGGCAGAGGGCTACGGCAGCACGATCATCCGTGCGTCCCGCGGCAGCCTCGCGGCGGCGGCGGCGGTAGGCGTGGGCCAGCCTGAGGACGGCAATCAGCAGATTGCCTACGAAGCGAACATCAATCCGTATCCATCGACGGTCACGGTCATCCCGGAGGGTGCGACCCGTGACATCGTGACCCGGCTGGGTAACCTGCCGGACGTCTTCGTGGGCCCATCGGACGGTGTGCAATACATTTCGCTCAACTCCGCCGTGGCAACGGTGGACGCGAATGGCGACATCCAGGGCATCGCTGACGGCACGACGGATATCCGCGTGATCTGGACGTACGGCGAGGCGGACATTCAGGTCTCGGTGGCGGAGCCGATCCAGGCGAACACGGCCGTAATCGGCTCGGCCGGCGGCATTATCCAGAATTCGGACGGGATCGCGGTTGGCTTCGGCGCCAGACAGGCGCCGGACGGCACCACCGTCTCGGTCACGACGATCACGCAGGACAATCTGCCGCTGCCGATGGTCGGCGGCGACACGGGCGCCTTCACCTTCGCAGGCGCCTTCGAGGTCGATTCGAGCGCTGGGATCAGCGGCCCCCTGCAATTGGCGGTTCCGGTCGACGGGCTCGCGAATCCGGGCGACCAAGTCTATTTCTTCCAGCTCGTGCAACTGCCGACCGGCCCAGATGGGGCGTTGCAGTCCTGGTGGGCGGCCATCGATAACGGCGTGGTCGGCGCCGACGGGGTGGCGCGCTCGGCCTCGCCGCCCTTCCCGGCGTTGCAGCTGCCGGGCCTGACGCCGCGGGCGGACGTGCTGGTGGCGCGGGCTGCACTGCCGGTCGGCGGCCTTCGGGTTGACCTGCCGACGCTGGCCGGAACGATTTTCATGACTATCCCGGCGCTGGCCATCGCCGCGGTGTCCCCTGCGGCGGGGCTGATCGCGCTGACCGGAGTCGCGGCGCTGATCGTGGCGCCGATCCTCTACAGCGCCACCAACATCGTCATCTGGCAAAGCACCGCGCATAACCAGCAGATTCAAACGTCACTTACGGTGACGCCAGACCCGGCGGCGCTGCAGACCACGATCGTCCCGAACCTGCCACCAGTGGACCAAACGTCGCCCAATCCGCAGATTTCCTCCCTGGACGGCGAGTTCGATCCGCACACCGGCGCCCCGAGCATCACGCTCACCGTGCAGGGCATTGACCCGGCGACGGCGACGGTCAACTTCGTCTACGGCAACCTGACGGTGAACGTGGCGACCTCGAGCCTCGGGGCCCCGGACATCACTGGCGACGGGGTCAACACGCCGTACAGCTACACCTGGACCCTGGCCGTGCCGTCGGGCCTGCTGATCGGCGCAACCCAGATCAGCGTTTCCGACGTCGACAACGACGGCAACACCGTTACCAGCCCGACGGGAACAATCGCCAACAAGGGAGGCTATAGCTTCACCACGGACGTCAGGGGCGAAGCACTGGACGTTATCGGGCCGGTGAGTTCGGGCACGACCGCCACGGGCAGCGACCAGGCGATCCTGAAAACAGTGGCGCTGAAGGGTAATCCAAACGCCGTACTGGTCAGCAACAACCTCTCCGCCGTCTACGTCGCGACCAATAACGGCATCGACATCATCGACGGGTTCGATTTCACCTATTTCGGCCACATCGATACCGGCGCCCTGTTGGGCGACAACGCTGGCTCCGAGAACGTCACCGCGCTGGCGATCAGCCCGGATGACAACACGCTCTACGCCGCCGTGGCCGGCGGCATCCTTGTGATCGACGTCAACATCGGCGACTATACGGGCACATTCAACAACAGCGCACCGCTGAATTTCCCGCAAACTTTCATTCCGTTGCCACAATATGATGGCACGTCTTCCGGGTTCCCTAATCCGCAGGGGCTCATCACGACGATCGCGCTCAATACGAACGGCAAGTACTTGTTCGTGGGCGCGCCGGGCAGCCGGCTGATCGGCGGCGACGGTGACACGGCCGTGATCGCCGGCGGCAGCACGCAGAGCGTCATCTACGTCATCAACGTCGACCCAACCACCAAGCCGAAACCGAACGCCCCGAACACTAACGAATACCTGCAAGTCATCGCCACGCTCGCCGGCGGCCTCGACGTCTACCAGATCATCGGGACGTCCGACCCTACCAAGATGGTGTTCACCTCGCGTGGCGACTTGAACAGTGGCCTGCATACGATTTCGATCAGTCCCACTGCGACACCGACCAATTTCGAGGCTACGCCGAAGGTCATCTCCACCGTGCTCGACGCACAGCCGGTCGGTTTGATGGGCTTCAACATCAACGGGGCGGGTGGTGTGCCGTTCTACACCTACGCGATGCGCGCGAACAACCAGCTCTTCGACCTGGACATCCGCAACGCAACCGGCGTCGCGATCTCGCCGGACCTGCAGTGGATCTATGTGGCGGATTTCGACCTGCCGCCCAACTACTACATTCCGCCGGACAACAACGACCCGACCTATGTCAGCGACCTTGAGGAACTGGTTCAAATCGGTTCCAAAGTGGGCGTGGTGCATAACGCGTTCACCGACCCGGCCGCCAAGGTCGAGGCGGCGACGACGCCGATCCCGGATGGGTTCGCGACTCAGTTGGTGCTCAACGGGTCGAATACCGAGCTATACGCGCTCTATCAGGGCGCAGCCAACATCCTGGTCTTCAATGTCGAGGACCTGACGACCCAGTTCATCAACACGTCGCTGACCTCGGTGGGCAGCGGCTTCACGGTGTACCAGCGCTTCCCGATCGACGATGCGGGCGACCCGAACGTCACGAGCGATGGCGACCTCAACGAGCCTGGGATCGATGTGCCCAGCCTGGCGGCCGGCCTGGCGATCCAGGACATCTCCGCCATCAAGATCCTCTCGCCAAGCGGGCAGGTCGACACCACGTCCACCGACGCAAGCGTCTCGTTCCTCTACAGCGTGGACACTGGCCTGATCGGCGCGGAAGACAGTGAGGTGCGGGCGAACTTCTATCTCAGCACGCTGCCGCAACTCGAAGGCTTGTTCCCCAACGACCCGGCGCAGCAGCGCGTGAGCGGCCTTCTTGGCACGGGGACGGCGCCTGGCGTGTCCGATCCTTCGATCGCCGGGGCGGTGGCGGCGGATAGCGATCCCGGGCGTATCCTCACGTCTACGCTCTATGTGCCTGGTGGGTTGAAACTCGGCTACGTCTATGAATTTGGCCCCAACGGCCTCGTCACGCCTGACGACAGCGACGATCCGAACGGCCCGGACTCATATGGCACGTACGACCCGGCCTTGGCGGCAGCGCACGAGACGAAGATCGTGCTTGACCCAGGCTTCACGCACATTCTGACGGCGGGGCAGAGCTACTATTTCGGCGTGGTGCTCACCACGCCATATGACGAATCCGCAACCTCGGTATTCCAGTCGGCACCGGTTCCCGTCGCGGACGGCGCCACCTACGGGACCGTCACGGTACTGACGGATGGCCTCGTACTGATACCCAGCCTGTTCCCGAGTTCGGAGTCGACGCCAAACTCGGCAGAGGCAGCGCTGACGCAGCCTACCGACTCGCCCATGATCGTGGCACTTGCCAAACTCATCTCGCAGGCTGATGGGGGCGCCGCGGTCCTCTACTACGATGAGGCGGACGGAACGTGGCATAGCTTGACCGGTGGCAACCAGGTGGGTGCGGCGGCGCTGACACCGGGCAAGGGCGTCGTGCTGGTGACCGATTGGGCGAGCCAGAGCGACATTACCGATTCCGGCTTCAGCGGCGCAGCGGCAGACGCCTTCTTCGCCTCGCTCGTCGATTTGAACCTCCAGACTGGCGGCAATCTGTTCAAGTCGCCGATCCATCTGATCGGCGATGGGCGCGGTGCGTCGGTCAACTCGCAGATCGCACAGCGGCTGCTGACGTACTTCACCAACAGCGACGGCGAGCCCACGCTGAACATCTCGATGACCTCGCTCGACCCGCCGACCGATCAGCCGTCGCTGGCCATTCCGCTCACGGGACTGATTTCGACCGCGCTCAACGCGCTGAGGGTGCTGAATTTCACGGTGGAGCTCAGCGCGGCAGAAGGCAATTTGGCCGCAGTCGCAGAGTCGAACGTGATCACCGGCATCGCCAACACCGTCGAGCGGGTGCAGAACTTCCTGGCCGGGATAGGCCTGCAGATCAACCCAATTCAGTTCAACAGCTTCCAGGACCCAACGATCGAGGACTGGAACGGCATAGCCTTCGCCGATACCTACTATCAGCAGGTCGCAACCGCGCAGGACACCATGAATTCGGTGGCGCTGCTGATCAACGGCGCGAGTGTGCTCGTGGATTACAAGGATGACGTAAACGAAGCACTGCAGAATGCCTCCAACGCGATCACGGCAGCCAAAGACAAGATCATCAGCGATGGGCAGGCGGCGATCAACAACCTCATCACCAGTGCGCAGGGCGACATTAGAAACGCCATCATGAATCTCCCGCCTATGCTGATCCAGGACGCCACGACGGCGATCCAGAACCTGGAGACGGATGTCAACAACGCTGCCAGCACCGCGCTGCAAAGCGTCATCAACAGTACCAGCGGGGCCGCGCAGCAAGCTGTCTCGAACCTGCAGGCGATGATCACTCAAAACGCGACGTCGACGATCAACGCCCTCGTCGGCAATACCGGCGCGCTGCTGCAGAATGCCTTCAACCTGTTTCTCAGCAACTTCGTTGATAGTGTCAGCGGCGCGCTGGACACGATCAACGTCAACAACGCCTTGGCGGTGCTCACCCAGCTGAGCAACGAGACTGTCGCGTCGTTCAACGGGATTCTCAACAATACGATCGGCTCGATCCAGAGCAGCATCGCCAGCTCGTTTTCCACGATGGTGGGGAACGACATAACGGCTGCGGGCACCCAGGCCGGCACTTTCTCCGACAGCGTCTATGCCAGCATCACGTCGGCGCTACAGGGCTTCCAGGCGACGGTCCAGCAGGCGGTAGAGGCCCGTTTCTCTGGCCTGGTGACGATCGAGACCAGCGACACTCAGAACGCGTTCAACGCCTTGCTGACGCAGTTGCAGATGGACGTGGGAACGCTGAAGAGCGCGTTCGAGGCTGAATTCAGCAAGATCAGCGACATCGTCAAGGCGAACACGCTCTTGCTCAGCAACTTCACGCTGACAACGAACGGCCAGGCGATCCCAGCGTCCGACCTCAACGTGAACCTCACGGGGCGCTCCGCATTCATCGAGGATGACGGCGCTGGAGCGGCGGCCATCTTCCTGGGCGCGGAAGTCGGCATTGGCGGCCCGGATCAGCGCGTCATCGAATGGTATGCCGGGACGGTGAACACCAACACGATCTCGTTCGGCGGGGCGTTCGTCGACCGCACGCTCGCCGATACGGGGCTGCGCGGGACGGTGTACGGCTTGTCCGAGCCGGGCCAGGAATACACGGCAACAGGCTGGTATTTCGCGTCGCCGAGCATCACGCTCTCCGGCAATGCCGTGAAGGACGCGTCGGTGAACAACGGCGGCAAAGGGATCATTTCGCAGGGTGTCGGCACAGGGTTTTTCTTCGCGCCGGACGGCGGAGGCTCAGCCTACGACCCGCAGACGACGGAGGAGAAGGCAGCGCTCGATACCGACACGCAGCAGGCGATGCTCGAGGGGGCAACGATCCCGCCGCTCGAGACCGTGTTCAACGGCGATTTCGAGCAGGGAACCAACCAGTCGCTGATCAACCACATCGTCAGTCCTGACAGCACGTTCGGCCGCTTCCCGTTCAGCTACTCGCTGCCGGGTTGGTCGTTTCAGGGCGGCAGCGGCTTCACCATCGACCTGTCGTCCTTCAGCGTGGCCGGCATCTCGCTAGGCCCGGTGGATGTCACCGGCCTGTTCGTCGTCAATACGCAGCCGGCCAGCCAGGCGTTGCTCGACCTGGTTCAGAACTACATCGGCACCGCGGTCGACAAGCTGGTCAGCGTCCTGGAGGTGTACTACCAGAAGATAAACGGCATATTCACGTTGCCTGGAATACCGGCGAACGTCCTGACCGCCGCGAATACCTTCGCGACTGATTTCGGCTCGGGCACCGTCCTCGTCAACGGGGTGCTTACCAACATTCAGGCTTTGGCCGGCCAGGTGCTCCCCGCCGACGCCAATATTGGCGGCGAGCTGGGGACGGAACTGACCGCAGCCAGCCAGATCGTCAGCGCAATCAACAACTTGTTGCAGTCCAATCCGAAATCGCTCAGCGACCTGCTGCAACTGGCGGGCATCCAGAATACTCAGATCGCTGGCATGCCGCTGGACCAAATCTTCAATCTCACCAACGGCCAGTTCAACCCGGCCACGGTGCAGGCGTTCAAGGATTTCCTGGTCAAATACGTCAGCGACTACCTGACGGCGAACTACCTGCCCAATGCGTCCGAGGCGTTGCTATTCGGCACGCAGACGGCGCTGGTCAACCTGGCCAACGACTTCCTGGCGCTGTTCACGGGCGAGCCGACGTCGTTCACCGACTTCACGACAGCGATCACCAACGCACTGGGCGTGACCGACAACAACACGGACCTGTCGACGCTGACGCATGACCGGCTTTACGTCCCGCAGACGGCGCAGGCTTTGAACTTCAACGTCTACGTGCCCCTCGCGCTCGCACCTTTGCAGATCGAGGTGACGATGGCGCTGGACGACGACGGCAGCATCACCGCCGGACCGGGCGACCAGCTCTACAGTCAAACCAACGGCAGCACGGTCGTTTCGCAGACCTTTACGGTGGACGGCGCGTTCTTCCAGAACATTCCTTTCTCGATGCAAATCCCCAGCGGTTGGCAGGGGCACATGGTGCTGATCTCGTTCCACGAGGTGACCACCACGGACGCCGTCCTGGTCGGCGAAGACGACGATGGCGGAACCCTCAACACCAGCCTCAACCCGCTGGACGCGTTCAGCTCGATCTTCCTGCTGGAGGATGTCTGGCTCGGCAAGACAGGTGGCGGGGATGATCCCTATATGGCGCCAGCGGAGATGCCGCAGGAGGGCGCCTCAACCGCAGCGGCGGACCCGTCCACAACGGGGCCGGATGCGGTGTCCGTGGTCACGCAGGCGGAGGTGGACCAGATCGCGGCCGAGGCACGGCAGGACTGGATCGATAGCGGGCTGGTGCCCGATGCGGCGTCCATCCTGCCGAACGTCGTGCTGAATGTGGGCGTGCTGCCGAGCGGCACGATCGGCGAATACGCCAACAACACGATCACGATCGATCCCACGGCAGAAGGCGTCGGTTGGTTCATTGGTGAGGACGATAGCGAGTTCACTGCCGGGCTGAATGGCACGCTCACGGCGCTGCCGGGCACGGATGCGGCGACGCATTACGACCTGCTGACCGTGCTCGAGCATGAGTATGGCCACGCGCTGGGCATCGCGGACTTCCCCGCCGGCTCGGTGCCGGGTGCGCTGATGAATGTCAGCCTGACCGAGGGCACGCGCATCCTGCCGTCGTATCGAGACCTCGAGGACCCGAGCACGGCCGCCGAAACGGATGCCGCGCCGGTGGTGACGCAGGCGGAAGTGGCGGCGGCAACGGGTGGCACGACGGCCTCGGGCACGGCGACGCCGCAATTGCAGACGACTGCGGCTGCAGCGGCGGCAGTGCCGGCCGGGCCGCTCAGCAACGGCACCTTCGCGGTGAGCGATCCGACAGCGCCCGGCTTCGGCTGGAGCGTTGGCGGCACGGTGACGGTCGCCAACGGGCAGGCGACGCTGGCGGAAAACCCGACGCAGCTCTCCACCCTCGATCAGGTCTTCCAGCTCAGCGCGTCGGAGACGACGCTGTCCTTCACCTTGGCCAACATCGCGCTGTTCCAGGATCCCGGGCGGCCGGGCGACAGTTTCGAGGTGGCGCTCGACAGCCAGGCGACGGGTGCGGACGAACTCGGCTCGGATGGCCAGTCCAAGTCGGACGCGCTGGTCAACGTCGAGGCGGGTGGCACGGTGTATCTCGCGCCCGGCGTCACGATGACGGGGCTGCTGGCGAACGGCACGCTCGACCCATCGGCCACGAGCCACGTCGTCACCGTCGATGTCAGCCAAGTTGCGCGCGCCACCAACCTGACACTCGACATGTCGCTGATCACCTTCGGCAGCCACAAGGGGGCGGTGACGGTCAGCGACGTCGTGGGCAGCGTCGTGGCCGGGCCGGTGCCGATCCCGGTCAGTGCCACGGCGCAGGCGGGCGTGCCACTCACGCTGAACGTGTTGGCGCAGGACGCGCCGGGTTTGACCCTGACGGGGGTCACGGCGCCAGCGCAGGGGACGGCGACCATCCAGAACGGGTTGGTGATCTACACCGCACCGGCTGGTTATACGGGGCCGGACAGTTTCACTTATACGGTGATGGACGCCCATGGGCTGACGGCTTCGGCCAGCGTGGCGATCACGGTGGTGCCAGTCATCGTGGCACCGATTGCGAATGCGGTTGCGGCCACGGTGGCGGAGAACACGGCCACGCCCATCGATGTGCTGGCGAGCGATATGGGCACGGCGATCACGCTGACCGCGGTCGGCACACCCGCCCACGGGACCGCGGTGATCCAGAACGGGCAGGTGCTCTACACGCCGGCCACTGGATATTTCGGCTCGGACGCGCTGTCCTACACGATCACGGGGCAGGGTGGCGTCACCGCGACGGGTAGCATCGCCATCATCGTGACGAACATTCCGGCGCCAGTGGCGAACCCGGCGACGGCGAGTGTGAGCGCCGGCTCGTCGGTGACCATCGACGTGCTGTCGCTCGACGCGGCGGGTTTGACGCTATCCGCCGTCGGCAGCCCGACGGAGGGCGCCGCGCTGATACAAGATGGCAAAATCATCTACACGGCGGCGTCCGGCTATATCGGAACGGATAACTTCACCTACACGGTCACGAACGCCGCCGGGCTGAGCAGCAAGGGCAGCGTCACGGTGACCGTGGTCGCGTCGATCGTTCCGCCGGCGACCGTGCTGCAGACGGCGACGGTGCCTGAGAACGGGTCGGTCTCGATCGCCGTCCTCGCGAAGGACAGTGGTACGGACATCGCGCTGACCGGCGTGAACGCGCCGGCGAACGGCACGGCGGTGATCCAGAACGGGCAGATTCTGTATACGCCGTATGCCGGCTACGCCGGAGCGGACAGCCTGACCTACACGATTACGGGCGCGAGCGGCGCCATCGCTACCGGCACGGTCGCAATCACGGTGACCGGCACGGGTCCGGTCGCGAACCCGGCGACGGCGACGGTGACCAACGGCGGCACGGTGACGATCGACGTGCTTTCGCTGGACGCGCCGGGTCTGACGCTCACCGCCGTGGGCACGCCTGCACAGGGCACCGCGGTGATCCAGAACGGGGTGATCCTCTATACGGCACCAGCCAGCTATGTCGGGCCCGACAGCTTCAGCTACACGGTCACGGATGCGAACGGGCTGACCGGCACAGGCGGCATCTCCGTGCAGGTGCAGGCGGTGGCGGTGCCGCCGGGAACCAACCCGGTAAGCGCCACGACGACCGAGAACACCGCGGTGCTGATCAGCGTCGTGAGCCAGGATACCGGCACGGGGATCGCCCTCACGGGCGTGGGGACGCCGTCGCACGGCACGGCGGTGCTGCAGCAGGGGCAAATTCTCTACACCCCCGCCACCGGCTATGCGGGTCCAGATAGCCTGACCTACACCATTACCGGGACGGACGGATCAGCCACCGGCAGCGTCGCGATCACTGTCACGGGCGTCGCCCCCACGGCCAACCCGGCGAATGCCACGGTTACCACGGGGCAGTCGGTCACGGTGGATGTGTTAGCGCTGGATGCGCCGGGTTTGGCGTTGACGGCGGTGGGCACGCCATCGCAGGGCACGGCGGTGATCCAGAACGGGGTGATCCTCTACACCGCGCCGGCCAGCTACGTCGGACCGGACAGCTTCACCTACACGGTGACGGATGCGAACGGACTGATCGGCCAAGGCAGCATCGCAGTGACGGTGCAAGCCCTGCCGCCCGTAGCGAACCCCGTCGCTGCGACGGTGGCCGAGAACGGGTCGGTGCTGATTGACGTGCTGGCGAGCGACAGCGGAACCGGCATCGCGCTGACCGCCGTGGGAACGCCGTCGCACGGCGCGGCCGTGCTGCAGCAAGGGGAAATCCTCTACACGCCATCGCCCGGGTATGCGGGCGCGGATAGTCTCACCTACACCATCACCGGGTTGGGCGGGGTAGCCGCCCGCGGCGCGGTTGCGATCACGGTGACGGGGGGTGGGCCGGTGGCCAACTCCGCGACCGCAATCGTGACCACCGGGCAGTCGGTCACCGTAGACGTGCTGTCACTGGATGCGCCGGGCCTGACGCTGACGGCGGTGGGCACGCCGGTGCAAGGCACGGCCAGCATTCAGAATGGGCTGATCCTCTACACGGCGCCCCCCGGCTATGTCGGGCCCGACAGCTTCACCTACACCGTGACGGATGCGAACGGGCTGACGGGCCAGGGCGCCGTCGCCGTTGCGGTGCAAGCGGTGCCGCCGGTGGCGAACCCCGTTGCAGCGACAGTGGCCGAGAACAGCTCGGTGCTGATCAACGTGCTGCCGAGCGATAGTGGCACTGGGATCGAGCTGACCGCCGTCGGCACGCCGGCGCACGGCACGGCAGTGCTGCAACAGAGCCAAATCCTTTACACGCCCGCCGTCGGCTATGCTGGTGCAGATAACCTGACCTACACCATCACCGGCGCCGGTGGGGCCACGGCCGGTAGTAGCGTGGCCGTCACCGTTACGGCAGTCGCTCCGACGGCCAATCCGGCGACGAGCACTGTCATGGCGGGGCAATCAGTCACGGTAAACGTGCTGGCGCTGGATGCGCCTGGCCTGACGCTGACGGCGGTGGGCACGCCGGCGCAGGGCACGGCGGTGATCCAGAACGGGGTGATCCTCTACACCGCGCCAGCCAGCTACGTCGGACCGGACAGCTTCACCTACACGGTGACGGATGCGAACGGACTGACGGGCCAGGGCGCCGTCGCAGTGACGGTGCAAGCCGTGCCGCCAGTGGCGAACCCGGTGGCTGCGACCGTGGCCGAAAACGGCTCGGTGCTGATCAACGTGCTGGCGGGCGACAGCGGCACGGGGATCGCGCTGACCGCCGTGGGCACGCCGGCTCATGGCACGGCAGAGGTACAGCAGGGCCAAATCCTCTACACGCCCGCCACCGGGTATGCGGGTGCAGACAGCCTGACCTACACCATCGCCGGAGCAAGCGGGGCAACGGCGCAGGCCAGTGTCGCCATCACGGTGACCGGGACTGGGCCGGTGGCCAACTCGGCGACCGCGACTGTCACGACCGGGCAATCAGTCACGGTAAACGTGCTGGCGCTGGATGCGCCGGGCCTGACGCTGTCAGCGGTGGGCACGCCGGCGCAGGGCACGGCGGTGATCCAGAACGGGGTGATCCTCTACACCCCGCCGGCCAGCTATGTCGGACCGGACAGCTTCACCTACACGGTCACGGATGCGAACGGACTGACGGGCCAGGGCGCCGTCGCAGTGACGGTGCAAGCCGTGCCGCCAGTGGCGAACCCGGTGGCTGCGACCGTGGCCGAAAACGGCTCGGTGCTGATCAACGTGCTGGCGGGCGACAGCGGCACGGGGATCGCGCTGACCGCCGTGGGCACGCCGGCTCATGGCACGGCAGAGGTACAGCAGGGCCAAATCCTCTACACGCCCGCCACCGGGTATGCGGGTGCAGACAGCCTGACCTACACCATCGCCGGAGCAAGCGGGGCAACGGCGCAGGCCAGTGTCGCCATCACGGTGACCGGGACTGGGCCGGTGGCCAACTCGGCGACCGCGACTGTCACGACCGGGCAATCAGTCACGGTAAACGTGCTGGCGCTGGATGCGCCGGGCCTGACGCTGTCAGCGGTGGGCACGCCGGCGCAGGGCACGGCGGTGATCCAGAACGGGGTGATCCTCTACACCCCGCCGGCCAGCTATGTCGGACCGGACAGCTTCACCTACACGGTCACGGATGCGAACGGACTGACGGGCCAGGGCGCCGTCGCAGTGACGGTGCAAGCCGTGCCACCCGTGGCGAACCCGGTGGCTGCGACCGTGGCCGAAAACGGCTCGGTGCTGATCAACGTGCTGGCGGGCGACAGCGGCACGGGGATCGCGCTGACCGCCGTGGGCACGCCGGCTCATGGCACGGCCGTGCTGCAGCAGGGCCAAATCCTCTACACGCCCGCCACCGGGTATGCGGGTGCAGACAGCCTGACCTACACCATCGCCGGAGCGAGCGGGGCAACGGCGCAGGCCAGTGTCGCCATCACGGTGACCGGGACTGGGCCGGTGGCCAACTCGGCGACCGCGACTGTCACGACCGGGCAATCAGTCACGGTAAACGTGCTGGCGCTGGATGCGCCGGGCCTGACGCTGACGGCGGTGGGCACGCCGGCGCAGGGCACGGCGGTGATCCAGAACGGAGTGATCCTCTACACCGCGCCAGCCAGCTATGTCGGACCGGACAGCTTCACCTACACGGTCACGGATGCGAACGGACTGATGGGCCAGGGCGCCATCGCAGTGACGGTGCAAGCCGTGCCACCCGTGGCGAACCCGGTGGCTGCGACCGTGGCCGAAAACGGCTCGGTGCTGATCAACGTGCTGGCGGGCGACAGCGGCACGGGGATCGCGCTGACCGCCGTGGGCACGCCGGCTCATGGCACGGCCGTGCTGCAGCAAGGGCAAATCCTCTACACGCCCGCCACCGGCTATGCGGGTGCAGACAGCCTGACCTACACCATCACCGGAGCGAGCGGGGCAACGGCGCAGGCCAGTGTCGCCATCACGGTGACCGGGACTGGGCCGGTGGCCAACTCGGCGACCGCGACTGTCACGACCGGGCAATCAGTCACGGTAAACGTGCTGGCGCTGGATGCGCCGGGCCTGACGCTGACGGCGGTGGGCACGCCGGCGCAGGGCACGGCGGTGATCCAGAACGGAGTGATCCTCTACACCGCGCCAGCCAGCTATGTCGGACCGGACAGCTTCACCTACACGGTCACGGATGCGAACGGACTGATGGGCCAGGGCGCCATCGCAGTGACGGTGCAAGCCGTGCCACCCGTGGCGAACCCGGTGGCTGCGACCGTGGCCGAAAACGGCTCGGTGCTGATCAACGTGCTGGCGGGCGACAGCGGCACGGGGATCGCGCTGACCGCCGTGGGCACGCCGGCTCATGGCACGGCCGTGCTGCAGCAAGGGCAAATCCTCTACACGCCCGCCACCGGCTATGCGGGTGCAGACAGCCTGACCTACACCATCACCGGAGCGAGCGGGGCAACGGCGCAGGCCAGTGTCGCCATCACGGTGACCGGGACTGGGCCGGTGGCCAACTCGGCGACCGCGACTGTCACGACCGGGCAATCAGTCACAGTAAACGTGCTGGCGCTGGATGCGCCGGGCCTGACGCTGACGGCGGTGGGCACGCCGGCGCAGGGCACGGCGGTGATCCAGAACGGGGTGATCCTCTACACCGCGCCGGCCAGCTATGTCGGACCGGACAGCTTCACCTACACGGTCACGGATGCGAACGGACTGACGGGCCAGGGCGCCGTCGCAGTGACGGTGCAAGCCGTGCCACCCGTGGCGAACCCGGTGGCTGCGACCGTGGCCGAAAACGGCTCGGTGCTGATCAACGTGCTGGCGGGCGACAGCGGCACGGGGATCGCGCTGACCGCCGTGGGCACGCCGGCTCATGGCACGGCCGTGCTGCAGCAAGGGCAAATCCTCTACACGCCCGCCACCGGCTATGCGGGTGCAGACAGCCTGACCTACACCATCACCGGAGCGAGCGGGGCAACGGCGCAGGCCAGTGTCGCCATCACGGTGACCGGGACTGGGCCGGTGGCCAACTCGGCGACCGCGACTGTCACGACCGGGCAATCAGTCACGGTAAACGTGCTGGCGCTGGATGCGCCGGGCCTGACGCTGACGGCGGTGGGCACGCCGTTGCAGGGTACGGCGGTGATCCAGAACGGGGCGATCCTCTACACCGCGCCAGCCAGCTACGTCGGACCGGACAGCTTCACCTACACGGTGACGGACGCGAACGGACTGACGGGCCAGGGCGCCGTCGCAGTGACGGTGCAAGCCGTGCCACCCGTGGCGAACCCGGTGGCTGCGACCGTGGCCGAAAACGGCTCGGTGCTGATCAACGTGCTGGCAGGCGACAGCGGCACGGGGATCGCGCTGACCGCCGTGGGCACGCCGTCGCACGGCACGGCAGAGGTACAGCAAGGGCAAATCCTCTACACGCCCGCCACCGGCTATGCGGGTGCAGACAGCCTGACCTACACCATCGCCGGAGCAAGCGGGGCAACGGCGCAGGCCAGTGTCGCCATCACGGTGACCGGAAGTGGGCCGGTGGCCAACTCGGCGACCGCGACTGTCACGACCGGGCAATCAGTCACGCTAAACGTGCTGGCGCTGGATGCGCCGGGTCTGACGCTGACGGCGGTGGGCACGCCGTTGCAGGGTACAGCGGTGATCCAGAACGGGGCGATCCTCTACACCGCGCCAGCCAGCTATGTCGGACCCGACAGCTTTACCTACACAGTCACGGATGCGAACGGGCTGACCGGCCAAGGCAGCGTCGCCATCTCGGTGACCGGAACCGCGCCGGTAGCCAACCCGGCGTCGGCCACCGTCGTCGCTGGCGGGGCCGTGGTGATCAACGTGCTGGCGCTGGACGCGACGGGTTTGACGCTGACCGCAGTCAGCCAGCCCTCGCATGGCGTGGCTACGATCCAGAACGGCACCGTCGTCTACACCGCGCCGAGCGGATATGCCGGAGCAGCCGCCTTCAGCTACACGGTGACGGACGCGAACGGGCTGACGGGTCAGGGAGCGATCACCATCGCCGTCCTGCTGCCGAGCACGCCGCCTGTCGTGTTTTCGCCCACGCTCATCGTCGCAGAAAATGCGGCGGCGACGCCGGTCGGCATCGCCGCACCGACGGATGCGACCTATGCGGCAAACGCACTGACTGCCACGTTCGCCAGCCTGCCGATCGACGGCACGCTGACCCTTGCCGACGGTACAGCCGTCTCGGCAGGCGCGACGCTGACCACAGTGCAACTGACGGGCCTGCTGTTCACGCCAACGCCTGGCGCGTACAGCGTCACCTCCGTGCTGAGCTTCACGGTCACCGACCCGGCGGGCAACGCTGCGACCGGCACGGCCACGCTGGCGATCGGCAAGGCGACGGGCAATCCAATCGTGGCAAACGGGCTGGCGGTCAGCGTGCCGGCGGGCGCGGCGTCCGTGCCCCTCGGCATACCGGCACCCACCGACCCGAACTATGCGCCAGGCGCGCTCACCATCAGCGTCGCGGCGCTGCCCAGCAACGGCACGGTCATGCTGGCGGATGGCACGCCGCTGGTTGCCCCAGGACAGGTGTTGACGGCCCTGCAACTCGCCGGGCTCCGTTTCGCGCCAGGAAGCACCGCCGGGACGAGTGCATTCGGCTATACCGTGAACGACCCGGCGGGCAATACGAGCACCGCCTCTGTGACGACCAGCGTCACGCCGCAGGCGGGGACACCGACGATCGGCGTGGTGCCGCCATCAGGCTCCTCCTCCACCCCAGTCGCAGGGCTCGTCACGGATATCGACGCGCTGATGCTCACCGGCACCGCGACGCCGGGCGCCACGGTGACGCTGTCCGGTGGCCTCGGCACTGCGGTGGCGGACAGCTCGGGCCACTGGTCGGTCGCACTGCCGCAACAGGCCGTGCCGGCCACAGGATTGAAACTGACGGTGACGGCGACCGCGGCGCTGCCTGGCTCTGCCTCGTCGGCCAGCAGTCTCGCCGTCTCGATCCTGATCCTGCCGGCCGCCGATGCGACGGGGACGATCACGGCGGATTTGAGCTCTGACGATTTGGGGCCGCTGATCGTCTCCGGCTATACGCTGGCACTCTCCCCGGGCGCGGAAGCGGTCGAACTGGTGGACGGCACGCTCAGCGTCGGTCCCGACACGCAACAGGCCTTCCTGGCGCGGATGTATCAGGGGCTGTTGGGGCGTGCGCCGGATGCGGCGGGGATCGAGATTTGGGACGGTCTCATGGACGCAGGCATGAGCGCGGTCACCGTCGCTGCCAACATGCTGGCGTCACCGGAAGCGCAAGCCCGGTTCGGCGGACTGAGCGAGTCCGCACTGATCACGGCGCTGTATCAAGGCTTCCTCGGCCGGGCACCGACCGCTGCCGAACTCGCCGCGCAATTGTCGCCTGCAGCGCAGGCGCCGGGCAACGCCCAAATCGTGGTCAATATCGAGACCATCTCGAAGACCGCGCTAGCCGCCGTGACCGCGACCGTATGGGTGCGCAACGCACTCGGGACGGTCGTGCACGAGATGTATGAGACGGAGATCGGGCGCGAGGTGGAATTGGCGGCGCTCCCTGGCTGGGAGACGCATCTGACGATGGAGGACCCAAGCGTCGTCGCCGCCCAGATCATCGGCGATGCGACGTCCGATGGCGACTCTTCGCCGACCCTCTCCGATACCGCCTTCGTGACGGGCCTGTATGAACGCGGGTTGGGCCGGGCCCCCACGCAAGGCGAGCTGACGACCCTGCTGGGAGCATTGTCGAACGGCACGCTCACGCGCAGCCAATTGCTGGTCAACGTGATTGATCTGCCGGGGACGCAGCCGCATCTGGTGACCGACGACTTCACCCCGGCTGCTGTGGAGAACTCGGCCGCGCTTGCGTCCGTACCGGCCGATCCGCCGGGTCCGGCGGCAACGGGCTCCGCGCTCATCGTGCAAGGGCTGCCGACTGCGATCACCCTGACGGGCCAGAACCCGCTGACCGGTGCGCCGATCGTGTCCTGGATGGTGAGTTGGGGCGACGGAACCGCCGTGGACACGCTCGACGGCAGTGCCACGGACGACAGCCATAGCTATGCATTGCCCGGAACCTATCAGGTGAGCGTGATCGGCCAAGCTGCCGATGGACCGAGCTTCGCCGCCTCCCTGCTCACCGAGCATGTGACGGCCGCAACCTTCGAGGCGACCAGCGTCACGGCGGAGGATACCGGGGTGCATGTCCGCTTCAACGGTGTGATCGACCCGGCGACCCTCACGACATACACCGGCAGTGATCGTTCGCCGCCCAGCGTGGTTGTGACCGCGCCCGACGGCAGCGCCGTCGCGGGCTCGGTGGCGCTCGACAGTGACGGTGCTGGCTTCCAGTTCATCGCGAGCGCCGGCGCCCTCGCGGTTGGCCAATACACCCTCGCCGTGCGGGGCACGTTGGAAGATGAACGCGGCCGGGCGCTGGACGGCAGCGGCAGCGGCGTGGCCGGCAATGACCTCGTTGCCCCCGTGACGGTTCCGGCTGGGTCGGACGAGATCAGCGTGGCGCCGCTGATGCGCGGTCCGGGCCAGGCGATCAGCGCCTTGCCGGTCGCGTTCACGAGCGATGGGACGGTACAGAGCGTCAGCTTCACCGTCGATTACGATCCGGCGCAGCTTGCCATCACGGGGGCCACGGCCGCCGCTGGTGTGCCACAAGGCACGGTGCTGCAGTTCAGCACCAGCGCCTCGCGCGATGGCCACATGCAGGCAACCGTCACTGTGCAGGCGCCGAGTGTGCTGCCGGCGGGAACGGCGGCTCTGGTCAACCTGCAGGCGTCGGTGCCGGCAAGTGCAACCTACGGCTCGGTCGAGGCGCTCGGGCTGGCGATCACCTCCGTCAACGGCGAGGCGCAGGCCTTGCCGGCCGCCGCCGGGCTGCAGGCGGTCGGCTATCTCGGCGATGCGAACGGGGATGGAAGCTATAGCGCAGACGATGCCACGCGCATCCTGACCGTGGTGGGCGGTGCCGCCAGCGGCTTCGCGGCGTGGCGGGGCGTCGACCCGGTGGTCGTCGCGGACACCAATGGCGACGGCACGCTCGACGCCGCGGATGCGGCGCTGATCGGGGCCGCCGCCCTGCCCGCGATCCCAACGGGCATCACGATCGTGACCGCGACGGACACGCCGTTCGTATCCGTGCCGTCGAGCGTGGCCGCGGTGGCTGGCGGCACCGTCACCGTTCCGGTCTCGCTGGCGAGTGCCGTGGCGCTGTCCTCGGGGCAGATTACCCTGGCCTATGATGCGACGATGCTCGATCTCGTGGCCGTGCGGGCGGACGCAGGTTCGGGACTTTCGGTGCAGACGGGGGCGATGTCCGCGGGAGGCGTCACGGTCACGGTCAGCCAGCAGGGGAGCGCGCCGGCGTCGGGTGTGCTGGCGCTGTTCGACTTCGCGGTGAAGACCACCGTGCAGCCCGGGACATTGGTGGCGATCGATCTCTCCTCGGCTGATCTGGATGGCCGCGTTCTGGACTCACGCCGCGGCGTGGACGGGACGGATGGTGTGATAGACGTCGTGCTGACTCCGCCCGGCGATGGCGCCGGGTCGAATACCGCCAACCCCGTCCGGCTGGCACAGGCCCAGCTCCTCGGTGGTTTGGCGGCGTGAGTGTAACGGAAGGGAAGATGAAATGAGCGATCAGCCAACGGCCGTGACAGGCGCGCCGGCACCGAAGGCGCAGCCCAAGCTGCGGTTCGATACGTCGTCGGTGAAGAGCACCTATTGCAATGTGTGCAACGCGACGAGCACGCGCGAGGAAGTGGTGATCAATTTCGGCGTCAACAAGAATTGGGACATGAACAGCGGCGACATCGAGGTGATGGTCGAACACCGGATCATTCTCAGCCCGTTCGCGGCCAAGCGCCTGCAGGACATGATCAACCGGCTGATCACCGAGCATGAGACCCGGTACGGCGAGTTCAAATAGGCGATCGGGACGGGGGAGGGGGATATGGACGATCTGCTGAGCACGGTTGGCGTCGCACTCGATCCGGAGGCGAGGCTCTGGGCCGCGTTCGCCTCGGCCGGCAATGCGGATGCGCTTTGCCGGGCGTGGCTTGGGCTGCAATGCCGGCAGATCCCCGAGGTGCATGGCGCGATGCTGCTGCTCTCCCAAGGCGGACCATTCCGCCTGGTCGCGGTGTGGCCGGATGCCTCGCAGGATCTTGCCTTCCTCCGCCCCGTGGCCGAGCAATGCCTGAAAGAAGCGGCGCCCGTCGTGCGGCGGCCGCCGCATGAGGGCAGTGCACTGGGCGTCCACGTGGCTTATCCGTTTCTTGGCGACGGGGAGCAGCCGGTCGGGGCGGTGGTGCTCGACATGGCGGCGCGTGGCGAGATGGAGATGCGGCGGGCGCTTCGGCAGCTTCACTGGGGCGTTGGCTGGCTCGAGGCGCAGGCGGTCCGCGAGCGGGTTGCCAGGGAGCGGGAGCGGGTGGCCGCGGCGGCGGCGGCGCTGGATTTGGTTGCCGTGGCCAACGAGCATGAGCGGCCCGACGCGGCGGCGATGGCGGTCGCCAATGAACTGGCCACGCGCCTGGGGGCTGCGCGGGTGGCGATCGGGCTCGACGCTGGGCGTGGCGCCCGGGTCATTGCCCTGTCGCACACCGCCTGGTTCAAGCGGCGCTCCGCCATGGTGCGGGCACTCGAGACTGCGATGGACGAGGCGATGGATCAACGCGCGACGGTGCGGCTGCCTGCACCGGCCAGCCAGGCCGTGCGTATCCAGGTGGCCCACGAAGCGTTGCGCGCGGCCTGGGAGATGGATGGTGCCTGCACGACCTTCCCCCTGCTGACCGATCGCGGGCCGGCCGGCGCGATCACGGTGCTGCACAAGGAGCCGCCGCCCGACGCCGCGATCCGGCTGGGTGAGGCCGCGTCGGCGTTGCTCGGGCCGATCCTGAATGGCAAACGCCGGGCCCGGCGCTGGGTGTCCGGACGGCTGCCCGACGCGCTGCGGGATGTCGTGGGGAGCGTGATCGGGCCGCGGCATCTCGCCATCAAATTTGCCTTGGCGGTGGGAGCGGCGGCGGTCACGGCGGCGGTACTGGTGCCGACGCAGTTCCGGGTGTCTGCCAAGGCGGTGCTGGAGGGCAAAATCCAGCGCGCCGTCCCAGCGCCGTTCGAGGGGTTCATCGCAACCGCACCCGTGCACGCCGGCGACATGGTGCGCCAGGGCGACGTGCTGGCGACGATGGACGACAAGGATCTGCAGCTCGACCGCGTGAAGTGGGAAAGCGAGGCGCAGCGGCTCCAGCTCAAGATCCGCGAGGCCCTGGCCAAGCACGACCCGGCAACCGCCGGTCAGCTCGAGGCGGAACTGCGTGAGACGGCGGCGCAATCGGACCTGGCTGTCGCCAAGTTGCAACGGGCGGCCATCACGTCGCCCATCGACGGGCTGGTGATCTCGGGGGACCTGACGCAGCAGATCGGCGCGCCGGTCGAGACGGGCAAGCTGCTGTTCGAGGTGGCGCCGCTGGATGCCTACCGGGTGACCCTGCGGATGGACGAGCGGGACATCCGTTATGTCCAGCCTGGACAGCGCGGCCGGATCCTGCTGCACGGGATGACGGGGCAGGCAGTGCAGTTCACCGTGAAACAGGTCGCCTCCGTGGCGGAGATCGAGGACGCCCACAACACCTTCCGGGTAGAGGGCGCGCTGGATACCGCGCCGCCCAATCTGCGGCCCGGCATGGAAGGTGTGGCGAAGGTGAGCATCGGACGGCGCTCCTACGCCGCGGTTTGGAGCCGTGGGTTGCGGGATTGGCTCCGCATGGAAGCATGGTCCTGGCTGCCATGACGGCCTTCTTCATCTCGACCTGGTTTCGCGTCGCCGGCTTGCGGCCCTTCCTCCAGCCGCATGTCAAGGCGGAGCGGCACCGCTATGGGCGGCAGAGCTGGTACGCGCTGCATGACCGGCTGACCGGGCGGGTGCACCGCGTGACGCCGGCTGCCTTCCTGTTCGCCGTGCGCATGGACGGCAAGCGGACGGTGGACGAGATTTGGCAGGAGATGGTTGGGGAGCTGGATACAGATGCGCCGGGCCAGGAGACGGTGCTCCGGTTGCTGGCGCAGCTGCATCACGCGGACTTGCTGGCGGGCAATTTGCCACCGGATGCGGCCGAACTGCTCGCGCGGCGGGATCAGCAGGCGCGCTCCACGCTGCTGCGCAACCTGCGCTCGCCGCTCTCGCTCCAAATCCCGCTGTTTGACCCGGATGCGCTGCTTCGCCGTGCGCTGCCGTTCTTCCGCCCGCTGCTCAGCACGTTTGGTGTACTGCTGTGGCTCATACTCGTGATCGCGGGGGCGGTGACGGCCGCCCAGCACTGGGGCGAGTTGACGGCGAACGTGGCAGACCGGGTGCTGCTCACGCAGGGATTGATCGCCTTCGTGCTGTGCTACCCCATCATCAAGGCGCTGCACGAATTTGGCCATGGCATCGTTGCCAAGCGGTTCGGCTGTGAAGTGCGCGAGGTCGGCGTCATGCTGCTCGTGCTGTTCCCGGTGCCCTATGTCGATGCGAGTAACTCGGCTGCCCTGCGCTCGCGTTGGCAGCGCGCGGCGGTGGCGGCGGCGGGGATTGCGGTGGAGCTGGGCTTGGCCGCGGCGGCGTGCTTGTTCTGGGCGGCGGCCGAGCCGGGGGTTGCCCGTGCGGCCGCATACGACGTCATGCTGATCGGCGGCGCGTCGACCCTTCTGATCAACGGCAATCCGCTGCTGCGCTTCGACGGTTACTACGTCCTGTCCGACGTCCTGGGCGTTCCCAACCTCGCGCCCCGTGGCATGCGCTACATCGGCTATCTGGCCAACCGCTACCTGTTCGGCGTGCCGGGCCTGCCGGAGTTCCCGGCGTCGGTTTGGGAACGCTTCGTGATGGTGGCCTATATCCCGGCATCCTGGTGCTACCGGATGGCCATGCTGGCGGGCGTGGCGCTGTTCGTGGCGTCGCACTACTTCCTGGTCGGCATGGCAATGGCCATCCTGACCGTCACCATGGGCGTGGTGTGGCCATTGCTGAAGGGGCTCACCCGGGTCGTGAGCAGCCCCTTCTATGCCGGGCGGCGGTGGCGTTCCGTCGGGTTGACCTATGGGGCGGTCACGGCCGTGGGGCTGGCCCTGCTGTTCCTGCGCGTGCCGGTGCATACCACCGCACAAGGCGTGGTATGGCTGCCCGAGAGCGCAATGGTGCGTGCCGGCACCGACGGATTCGTCAAGCAGGTCGAGGTAGCGCCCGGCGAGCAGGTGCAGCGCGGGGCCACCCTGTACACGCTCGGGCACGATCTCTTCGAGGCCCGGGTGCGCGTGCGGGCCGCGCGGGTGGAGGAGTTGCAGGCGAAACTGCAGGCCGACTGGGTCACGGACCGCATTGCCGCCGGCGTGGATTCCTTCGAACTCGGGCAGGAGCAGGCGGCGCTCGCCCGCGAACGGGACCGGCTGAAGCGAATGGCCGTTTTGGCTGGACAGGACGGGGTTTTCACCCCGGCTCGCAACATCGGCGACGCGCCCGGGCGGTATGTCAAGGAGGGGGACGTCCTCGGCTGGGTCACGCCGCCAGGGGGCGCCGTGGCACGGGTGCTGGTGCCGCAGGAGGATATCGAGCTGGTACAGGCGCGGCTGCGTGACGTCCGCCTGCTGCTGCCGGACGGCGAAACGGCGGTGCCGACCCGGGTCCTCCGCGCAGTGCCAGCCGGGACCTCGGATTTGCCCAACCCGGCGCTCGCGTCGAGCAATGGCGGCACCATCGCCGTGGATGTGCGGGAGACAAAGGCGCTGCGGGCGTTCGAGCGGTATTTCCAGTTCGATCTCGCGTTGCCACCCAGCTCCGCAGATGGATCCGCGCCGTTCGGCGCCCGTGTGATGGCGCGTTTCGACTATGCGTGGGAGCCGGTGGGTGGCGTGCTGTATCGCCGCGTCCGGCAGGCCCTGCTGAGCCGCTTCGAGACTTGAGCCTTGCTGTCACTCCTGTCCCGCGAAGCCCATGAGGCGTTCGGCATTCTCGTCGGCGATCATTTGCCGGCGGCGCTGCTGGGCATTGCTGCGCGTGGCCGCGAACTGGGCGTAGCTGCGGAGCAGGCGCAGGGCGAGCCAGCCGGACAGCGCGCGAAATGCCACCAGCACGGGCCGGCTGGCGAAGCGGCGGAACAGGGGATCATCGAGGGCGACGATGTCCTCATAGGAGCCCGGGTCACCCTGGCGGCCGGCACGGCCGTAGAGCTGGCGGTCGATACGGGGGCTTTCGCCGAATTCGGTGAGGATCACGTGCAAACCGCCGCGTTCGCGGACGCCGGGCTGCAGCACGATGTCGGTGCCGCGCCCGGCCATGTTGGTGGCGACGGTGATGCGACCCAACTGACCCGCCGCGGCGACCACTGCCGCCTCGTGCGCATCCTGCCGGGCATTGAGCAGGACGTAGGAGAGGTTGCGCGCCGACATGAGGCTGGCGAGCGTTTCCGAATCCGCAACGCTCTGCGTGCCGATCAGTACGGGGCGGCCTTCAGCCGACATGGCGGCGGCCCGCTCGGTCACGGCATCCCATTTGCGCGCGGCGTCGGGCAGGATGCGGGCACCGTCGTAACGGCGGCGCAGCGTCCGGTTGGTGGGCAGGCGCATCACCCGCAGGCCATAGACGGCGCGCACCTCGCCGGCGACCTCTCGGGCCGTGCCGGTCATGCCGCTGAGGCGGAGATAGCGGTTGAAGAAGCGCTGATAGGTGATGCGGGCGAGCGTGGTGCGCGTACCGGTCGGCGGCAGGCCTTCCTTCGCCTCGACGAGTTGATGCAGCCCTTGCTCCCAGGCGCGGTCCGGCATCACGCGGCCGGTGTATTCGTCCACGATCTGAAGGGTGCCGTCGCGGACGATGTAGTGCCGGTCCCGCTGAAACATGTGCAGGGCGGTGAGGGCCTGCACGATCACCTGCTCCCGGGCGTAGCGTGCGCGGAACAGGCCCTCGCCTTCGGTCAGCCGTTCCGACACCGCGTCCTGCCCTGGTGGCAGGAGCTGGAGTACTTGGCGGGTTTCGTCGATCACGAAGTCCTTGCCCCGCTCCATACTCGCGGCCACCTCGAGCGCCTGGCCGAGGATGGCCATCAGCATGCGGTCGGTCTTGTCTTCGGAGATGATGAGGGGCGTGCGCGCTTCGTCGATCAGCACGCTGTCCGCCTCGTCGACGATGGCAACTTGCAAGCCGCGCAGCAGGAGATCTCCGCCCGTTCCGCCGAGCGCTGCGGACAGGGCCTGCCGCGCCGCGCCGCGGCTGCGGGCGGTGGCGATTCGGTCCTTCAGGTAGTCGAAGGTGAGTTCCTTGTTCGTGACATACGTGACGTCTGCGCGGTACGCCTCCCGCCGCTTCTGCGGCTCGTCACCCTCCTGCACCAGGCCGACGGACAGGCCGAGCGCGCCGAAGACGGGGCGGAGGCGTTCGGCGTCACGGCGGGCGAGATAGTCGTTGACGGTCACGATATGCACCGCCTGGCCGGCAAGTCCGGCGGCAGCGGCGGCGAGGACGGCCGTGATGGTCTTGCCCTCGCCGGTCGCCATCTCGACCAGGGTGCGCCGCGTGAGCAGCCGCCCCCCGGCGAGTTGCACGTCGTGGTAGCGCAGCTCCAGGTGGCGCCGCACCGCCTCGTGCACCAGGCCGAAGACGCGGGGCTGCAGCCGGCTGGCGTGCTGCAGCAGCGCCGGGCGCAGTGTCGCCGCCTCGGCAAGCAAGGCCGGCCCACTCATGCTTTCGTAGCGCAACGCTTCGGACCTGACCCGCCGTGCGAAAGCCGCGATGCCGCCAGCCGGCCACCGCGCTTCCAGACTTCCCCAGGCAGAAGTGGCCCAGAGGTCGAACGTCTTTGGCAGCGTGGCCGGCCGTTCGGCGTAGGGTGCCACCGCAAGTCGCTTCATATGGCAGCACTGCCACGCCCCACTCATTCCGTCCAGTAGGATAATCCTATGCGCCTCGTTCTGCCGTTCACTTTCCTGCTCATCGCAACGCCGGCTCTGGCAGGGGAGTATGACTGCCTGATCGAGCCGAAACAGGAGCTCAAACTGGCGGCGCCGGTGCAGGGCGTCGTGTCGGAGGTGAGCGTGGATCGCGGCGACCGGGTGCATAAGGGTCAAGTGGTGGCGCGGCTGGAGTCGGACGTGGAGGAGGCGAATGCGCAGATTGCCGCCACCCACGCGGCCAACGAGACGGCGATCGCCTCCGGCAAGGCGCGGGTCGAATTCCTGCAGCGCAAGGTGAACCGCAACACGCAGTTGCGGCCCAACAACATCGTGAGCTTCGCCACGGCCGACGAGGCGGCTGCCGACGAGAAGGTTGCCGAAGCGCAGCTCAACGAGGCGGAGCTGAATGTCGCCCAGGCACGGCTGGAGGCACGGCGTGCGCTGGGGTTGCTGAAGCAGCGCGAGGTGCTCAGCCCGGTGGACGGCGTGGTCACCGAGCGTGCGCTCGGGCCGGGCGAGTTCCGCAACGACCAGGCGCATATCCTGACGATCGCGGAAATGGATCCGTTGAGGATCGAAACCTATCTG
This sequence comes from Acetobacteraceae bacterium, assembly GCA_965199005.1. Taxonomy (GTDB): domain Bacteria; phylum Pseudomonadota; class Alphaproteobacteria; order Acetobacterales; family Acetobacteraceae; genus LMUY01. The sequence continues at coordinate 1,772,928 of CBDAQK010000001.1, forward strand.
CCGCTTGCCGTCTACGGGAAGATCAAGGTCGGCGACACGGCGACGGTCGCTCCAGAGCAGCCCGTCGGTGGCAGCTATACGGCGAAGGTCACGGTGGTGGACCGCGTGCTGGACGCGGCGAGCGGAACCATTGGCGTGCGGCTCGAGTTGCCGAACCCCAAATATGCGCTACCGGCGGGCATCCACTGCCGCGTAACGTTTGCGCCGTAAGGCCCTGCGCCACCATTCCCGGAGCATTGGGTCAACCAGGTGCGCCGATAGAGACGGCGAGCAACCGGTCTGGGTGAAGATAGAAGAACAGGTGGGCGAAATGGCCGCCGCCGGAGAAGCCGAACAGCATGAAGCGTTCGAACGTGCGGTCCAGCCGATCCCCCACCTCCTTGACCATGGCCAGAAGGACATGGTCGTAGCGAATGTCGCCCTCGATGAGGTATTTGAAGCCGTCGCGGTAATCGTCGCCGAGTGGGCCGATCGGGAAGAGCGGCGCGAGCACCACGCATTTGTTGTAGCGCGCGAACGGCGCGAAGCCGTCCCGATAGGCATTCATCGTCCGCCCGGTGCCGTGAACGGCCACGATCAACTCGTGTCCGGCGATGTCGCCGTCGTCATCCGGCGGCACGAACATACAGTAGGAAAATCGTGGATCGGCCTTGCACGCGAAGACTGCTGTGGCGCCGCGCAGATACATCTGCTTGCCGCGCTGGGCTGGCTCATCGGCCGCGGAGTTTTGCGTTTGGGCTGGGGCGATGGTATTCATACCAGAGTGTTACGTGTCATTGTCCGGCGCACGTTACAAAGAATGGTGAGATGAAGACAATCCTTGCGATCGGGCTGACGGTGGTTCTCGCCGGAGCGGCCAGCGCGCAGCCGGCGCCTAGCCGGATACGCGGGACGATTGCGTCGTTCAGTGGCAAGAGCCTTGTCTTGACCCAGCGCGGAGGCCAGAGTGTCACGTTGGCGGTGCCGGACGATGCGCGGGTGACCGTCGTTTCCAATACCGACCTCAGCGATGTGAAGCCCGGCAGCTTCATCGGTTCCGCTGCCGTCGCCCAGCCGGATGGCACCTTGAAGGCGCTCGAGGTCCATGTCTTCGCGGAAAGCATGCGCGGGTCCGGGGAAGGCAACCGCCCGATGGATATCGGTCCCCAAACCTCCATGACCAACGGCACAGTGGGCACAATTGCCGGCAGCGACGGGCGAACCCTGACGGTGAAGTATGGCTCCGACGGGGAAAAGAAAATTACTGTGCCATCCGACATCCCCATCGTCGCCTACGAACTCGGCTCGCTCAGCCTGCTCGTGCCTGGTACCGACGTCACCGTCATCCCAACGAAGGAAGCCGACGGAACGCTTGACGCCAGCCGGATCAATGTCGGGAAGAATGGCATGAAGTTGCCGTTCTAGCCCATCATGGTTCACGGTTCAGCGACGGCTCCAGGCGAGGAGGCCGGACAATCTCGCGGCAGGCTAGCTCGGGCCGCTCGGCTCAGCCCGTCGGAAAGTCCACCGCGTCACGTCCCCGGATGTCAAAAAACTTCGGAAATGCGCTGACGACGCCAGTCCGATTGCGGCGAAGGGCATTCCCACCGCGCCGGCGGCGATCCCGCGGCGCAGATCTTCGGCGCGCATCCCGCTGCCGAGGGCGCCCGTGGGCACCGCGACGGCCACGCCTGCAATTCTGGTCACGCCATCCATGCCGCATCTCCCAACGATGGCAACGTCCGCCTCGGCCAGCGCCGCCTGCAAGTCCGCCTGGTCACGGACCGGCAGGATGCGGGCGGGATAAAGCGGCTGCACCCGGCCCTGCAGCGCCGACACTCAGCCGTCGAAATCGGGCAAATCTTGGTGCACGAAATCAGCGGAGGCGGCCCGGCGCTCGGGGCTTGGTGCCGGGTCGAGCACGACAGCGGCCAGGCGGAGCGGCGGATCGACCTCGATGGCAATTACGGTCATGCTGCCGTGCTCAGCCAAGTTTCTGCCAGACCAGCTCGCGGTGCTGCATCACGCTGCGCCAGGGCCGTGGCGGTGGCCGCAAAATCATGCGGCCGCCCTCCATCGTGACGTCACGCACTTGGTCGGAGCCCATGCGGGCCGGATCGCTCGTGGCGTCCACGCGGGTCACCAGCGTCTTCCCGTCGAAGGTGAAATGCCCGCAATAGGAGTAATACTCCCGCTTTTCGTCCGGCCCGACGACGCCCTGGCACAGCACCGCGGCCATGCGCCCGCCTGCGTCGAACGTGACGGTGCCGATCCTCAACTCGGGCCCGCCATAGGGCGGCGGCAGCGCATTGCCTTGGCCATCCGTGGCGCGGGTTTCAATGAGTTTCCAAGTTCCAATCAGGTCGGAGATATCCGGCATGCCCACCACTCCCTATGCGACGCTGTGCAGTAATTCGCGCGCCGTGACTCTCCGGCGCTGCAAGAGGCCGTGACCCTTCGGCCGTAGCCGGGCGGATGGCGGCCGGCACTGCACATGGTGAATTTGTCGATCAAATCCGCCTCGGTTGCCGGGTCCTGCGGCATACCCCGGTGATGCGCCATCGTCGCCTGCGCCTCGCATCCGTCCGTCAGCCGTACCCAGATGGTCACGGGCAATTCCAACGCGCGCTCCCGCACGCCCGGCACGTGCTCCTCGTATTCGGGAAGCACCACCATGTGGCTGCACGCCATCAGGCGGCAGATGTCCGGGCGCATGACCGCGGCGGCGGCAAAGGAGGACAGCGGGGCAGCAAGTAGCTGACGCGAAACTCCATCTCGGCGATCTTGTCTGCCATCACGCCATGGTCGCGCATCAGGGCCAGGGCGCAGTCGACACCATACAGCGTCGGCTGGCCGCAGGGGTACAGCTTCAGGATCGGGCCGAGATCCAGAATGATCGGGGGAGTACCGAAGTCCCCCACGGCTTGCACGAAGGCCGCCTCGCTCCATTCCTGCAACAGGGCGAAGCGATCCTCGTCCAGGAGACGATGCGGGTCGCCGTGGTCATGACAGGAGTTCGGGCTTGTGGCCGGCGGGCGTCGGGATTTGGTAGGCATTCAGTGTCATGGCGACCATGGTATAATAGCCACTGACCCCGATCAGCTCGACAATACCCTCGTGGCCCAGCGCCGCGACCGCCGCCGCGTGAATGGCGTCGGACACGAAATGCTCGGTTTGCAGCGCATGGATGTAATCGTAGCCGGCCTTCATCTTCGGGTCCGTCATGGGCGGAGGTTGCCGGGCGGCGATGGCGCTGATGATGGCGGGATCGAGCCCTGCCTTCAGCGCCTCCTTCTTATGAGCGTACCACTCGTACTCCGCCGACCAGGCCCGCGCCGTCACCAGGATGATCATTTCGGACAGGGCTGGTCCGAGCGAGGTGTGATAGCGCACGAACTCGCCCAGCTTCTGCGCACGTGCGCCCATTTCAGGGCTGTGGATCCACGCCTTGAGCGGCGTCGGGACGTGCCCGCGTGTGCCGGAGGCCGATTCCTCGTAGACGGCCTTCTGCCGCTCCGACAGCTCTTCGGGCTTCAGTTCGACGAGTCTCATGCCTCTTGGCTCCCCGCGCTGCTATCGACCAGCTTCGTTGCGGCGCACCCTGACGCGCTCGATCGGGTTTGAACACCCCCCTCCGCGCTTCACGCGGCGATGGGTCACAATCCAAAATGGGCGCGGCGGATGAAATCCGAATTTTCAGCTCGCGCTCGGTCCCCCGCATCACCGCACGCGTTGCCGGCGAGAAGGCGAATTGCGCCAGCGATTGCAGGATCAGCGCCAAGGCAATGGCCGCCAGCAGTTGCTGCAGCGTCGGCCGCCCTGCCGGGGAGGGGTATGCCATCGGGCAGGTGGTCGGCGCGTGGGACCTGCTGAGCGGGCGAATGCGAAGGTGTGCCTGATCGATGGATTGGCCGTGGCACTCGCCGCCTCAGCCATGCAAGCGTTCGGCATCGCCGCCTCCTTGCTGGGGGGCACGCGGCGCAATTTCGGCACGATGACGATGTCGCTGCATAGTGGATTGGCCGCCTCGGCCGGAGTGGGTGCCGCCCGGTTGGCCGCTGCCGGGTTCTCGTCCGACCCGGCCATCTTCGACGGGGCGGCGGCGATCGGCCAATTGCTCTCGCGCGAGTGGCGCTGCGGGCAGATCAAAGGGTAAGGCGGATAAGCGCAGCGTCATCCGCCTGCCCAGCGCCGCGCCGATGCTCTTGACGCTGATGCCGGAGCCACTGCCGATCAGCGGTACCATGATCCCAAGGCTACGCAGGCAAGGTAATTGACAAATAACGTTTGTTCACGGGCAGGCACTTAGGTGATCCCTACTATGTGGACTGCCGGAGTGGAATTTGGCTGCGGGCTACCGGCCCCGGGCCATTCCAAAAATTGGCGGGTGTATACAAATTTGGTGTGCTCGCCTGGCGAGTATGGTACGGTTCTCACACGGGCTATCGAGGAGAAAGTCATCATGGACAGCAAGCCGCCGTTTGATACCGAATTGCTTGACCGGCTGATGGACGAGGCCGGGTTGGACCTGCTGATCATGACCTCCAAACACAACGTGCAATACGCGTTGGGTGGCCACAAGGCGATGTTCTTCGACTACATGGACGCCATGGGAATGAGCCGCTACCTCCCCGTGCTGATCTATCCGCGGGGCGCGCCGGATCGTACCATCTATATCGGTCACCGGACGGAGACCAATCAGCGGGAGGTGAAGCCGTTCTGGATGGCAAGCGTGCGTACCGCGTCGAGCGGTTCGGTCGATGCGATCGAGCTTGCGGTGGCCGACATTCTGGCCGCCGGGCTACCGCACCGCCGCGTCGGAATAGAGGCCGCCTTCCTTCCATTCGATGCGGGCAACGCGCTGAGCCGGCTGTTGCCCGCGGCCGAACTGGTCGACGCCCTCGACGTGCTGGAGCGGCTTCGCTTGCGCAAAGCGCCACGTGAACTGGCCATGGTGCGCGAAGCCACCGAGCGGGTGCTGGGGGCAATGGGCGAGGCTTTCGCCGCCTGCCAACCTGGCAGGACAAAGAACGACATCGTGGAAGTCTTGCGGGCGGCCGAGTGCGCTCGTGGGCTTACGTTCGAGTATTGCCTGATCGCGGCCGGCACGAGCATGAACCGTGCTCCCTCCGACCAGGTGCTGTTGGAGGGCGACGTCGTCAACCTCGATTCCGGGGGCAACTACCACGGCTATATCGGCGACATCGCCCGCATGGGGATCGTGGGCACGCCTGATGCGGAGTTGATCGAGTTGCTCGGCGTCATCGAGGGTGTGCAGCAGGCGGCCTTCCGCGCCGTGCAGCCTGGTACCCCGGCTGGCGCGATCTATGACGCGGCCAAAGCTGCGATGCGTGCCACGCGGTTCGGGAACGAGTTGCACTTCCTCGCCCACGGCATGGGTCTGGTCTCCCACGAGGCGCCGCATCTCACAACCGCCGGGCCGGTGCCCTATCCTGATACGGATTGCGCATTGCCGCTGGAACCCGGCGTCGTCCTGTCCATCGAAACGACGCTGCGTCACAGCACGCGTGGGTTCATCAAGCTAGAGGATACCGTCGCCGTGACCCCGGCCGGGCACGAGATCTACGGCAACGGGATGCGCGGCTGGAATCTTGGAGGCGCCCGCGCGGCCGCTATCCTTTGACGGCACCTGCCGTGACGGCCGCGACGAGGTAGCGGCTGAAGCACGCAAACAGAACGACGACGGGGATCGTGGCGATCACCGAAGCCGCCATCAATTCGTTCCATTGCACGCGATATTCCCCGACCATGTTGGCGACCCCGACGGAGATCACGAACATCTCTGGCCGTGTGGTCAAGACCAGCGCCCAAAGATAGGAGTTCCAGGCGGCGATGAAGGTAAAGAACCCCACGGCCATCAATCCCGGACCGGCCAACGGCATCACCACGCGAAGGAAGACTTGCAGCCGGTTGGCGCCATCCACGATCGCGGCCTCGTCGATGTCGCGGGGAATGCTGCGGAAGAAGCCGATCAGCATCCACAAGGCAAAGGGCAGCGAAAACGAGGAATAGGCGAGGATGAGTGCAAAATAGGTGTCGAGCAACCCCAACCAGGACATGAGCTGGAAATAGGGCACTATCAGCAGCGTCTCCGGCAGCATGCGGGTGAACAGCAAGGCGATGACGAACACCATGGCCCCGCGAATGTGGAAGCGGGTGAACCCGTAGGCAGCAAGCGCGCCAAGCGCCATGGAGACGATGGTGGCCCCTCCGGACACGACGAGACTGTTCAACACGTAACGGAGCATCGGCCGCTCGCGGAAGATCGTTACGAAAGCCGCCAGTGTCGGGTGCGTCGGCAACAAGGCCGGCGGGGAGCGGAAAACGTCGCCGGGCGCTTTGACGGAGGTGAGGACCATCCAGTAGACCGGAAACAGCGAGACCGCGAGAGCCAGCAGGATCAGCAGGCCACGGCCGAGTTGGGCCGAGTTGCGGCGGGTGTTCATGCCTCGAGATCGTCCGGCTTCAGCAGGCGAACATAGATGGCGGAGAACAACAGCACGAGTGCCAGCAGGATCATGCCGATTGCGGCGGCGTCACCCAGCCGGTTGGCGCGGAAGCCGACATTGTAGATCAGGGCGGGCAGCACCTCGGTCGCATTGGTTGGGCCGCCGCCGGTCATGACAGCGATGAGGTCGAATTGACGCACCGTGCCGAGCACATCCAGGGTGGACACAATGACCAGCAGCGCGCGCATATTCGGCAGGGTGACGTGCCGGAATTGCTGCAGGGCATTGGCGCCATCGAGTGAGGCGGCTTCGTACTGCTCCGCCGGAATACCCAGCAGACCCGCCATCAGCAGCAGCATGACGAACGGCACACCGCGCCAAATATCGACGGCCATGACGGACCCCAACGCCAGATTGGGTTCGCCGAGCCACACCTGTGGCGCCGCCATCAGGCGTAGGCTGGTGAGCAGGTAATTCACCACCCCGAACTGGGTGTCGAGCAACCAAAGCCAGATCGTCGCGCCGATGGCGGGCGCAATCATCCAGGGCAGCAGCAAAGCCAGCCGAAGCAGCCCGCGCAACCGCCCGGCCCGGTTCAGCAACAGTGCCAGACCGAACCCCAGCAGCAAATGGAGGAAAACGCAGACCACGGTGAACACGGCCGTGATCCGAAGCGCGTTCCAGAAGGCGTCATCGGCTAGGATGTTCGCGTAATTGTCCAACCCGACGAAGCGGCTACTGAGCCCGCGAATGCGCAGGAGGCTGGTCCAGGCAGCATCGCCCAATGGCACGAGGACGATCGCCGCCAGAAACAGATAGGCGGGGGCAATGAAGCCATAGCCGTGCCAGCGCTCCCGGCGCAGGCCACGCCCGCGCCAGATTGCTGCCGCCCGCATCGCAGGGTCAGCCCTCCTTCAGCTTGCGGGTGAGTTTGGTATCCAGCTCGTGGAAGATCTGATCGATCTGGTCCGGCGCCAGGATCGCCTTTTGGACCGCGCCCACGATGTCGTTTGCGGCGATGTCGGCCCAAATCGGGGTGGGCAAGGGATAGGCGCGGGCATATTGCGCCATCTTCAGAAACGCGACCATATCGGGGTCGGATTGGATCTGCGGGTCGTTCACCAAGTCGTGCCGAAGGGGGAGCCAATCCGCAACCTTGGCCCGCATCACCGCCCATTTCGGCTGGTTCTCGAATTCGATGAACGCCCAGGCCTCCTTAGGATGGTCACAACTCGCGGAAATACTGGCGGTGGCCTGCGTAAACAACACGGGTGGGTTGGGGATGGTGGCTGCCGGGGCTGCGACGAACATTTGGTTATGCAACGCCGGGTTATCGCCCTCCACCTTCGCGATCGCCCAATAGGCCGTGCGCATCGAGGCGATCTTGCCCTGGGTAAACAAATTCGTCTGTTCGAGATAGTTGGTGGTGATGGCACCAGGGGCCGCCAGACCCTGCCGGATCAGGTCGATATAGAAGTGGATTGCTGCCAAGCTTTTGGGATTGCTGGCGAATGTTGCCTCTGTCATGTTGGCGTTGAACGCCTCGCCGCCATTCGACCAGATCCAGGTCAGCAGGGATCGCGTGGTCGTATCGGTCGATCCCGCGGTGATCGCCGTGCCCCATTGCTGGCCCGGTTTGGTGAGCGCCTTCATCCAAGTCAGATACTGGTTCCAGTCCTGCGGTGGTTTGGCTGGATCCAACCCGGCGGCGACGACCATGGCGCGGTTGTAGATCTCGCCGTAGACGCCGCCCCAAACGGGCACGCCGTAGAGCTTGCCCTCCCAGCGTGCGCCGTTCAGTACGTCATCGCTCCATGCGGCACGGAAGTCGGGCGGCGCCGCCTGCCAGAAATCATCCAGTGGACGCAAATAACCGTTATAGGCGGCCGGTACGGTATCCACCTCCACGATGCAGGGCGCGCGGCGAGCCTGGGCGGCGGTGACGAAGCGAGTCCAGTGATCCTTGCGCGCAACCAGCAACGGCTCGATATGGACGCCGGGGTTGGCCTGCTCGAACTCGCCGATCATCTGTTTCCAGATCGGCTCGAACTGCTTTTCCACCAAGTTCGCTGTCTGCCATTGCAGCACGATCGGCTCGGCGGCGCGGCTGGCCTGCGGCGATGCCAGCAGTGCCACGGCGGTGGCGGCGATGAGATGATGCAGGATTTTCATTGTTGCTTTCCCTCCCTTGAGTGCATTCGTTCAGCGCCAGAGCGATCCCTGGCGATCGGTTCGCGGCTGCGGCCGAAACGGCATCGTGGCGAGAACCTGCAGGTCCGGCTCGATGCCCAGGCCGGGCGTCTCCGGAACCAGGAAGTGCCCATCCTCCAGCACGATAGGTGGCTGGCTGGTACGGTCGCGGAACTCGCGCTGTGGCTCCATCTGCTCGAGGATAAAGAAGTTCGGGATCGCGGCCGCCAATTGCATGGCCGCCATGGTGCAGACCGGGCCGCCAGGATTGTGCGGTGCCACGGGGATGAACCAGGTTTCCGCGAGGGCAGCGATGCGGCGGATTTCCGTAATGCCGCCCGCATGCATCAAATCCGGCTGGATGATCCGGCAGCCACCCGTCTCCAGCAATTCGCGGTATTCGAAGCGCGACAGCAGACGCTCGCCAGTGGCAATGGGCGTCCGGAGTTCGCGCTGCAATTGGGCCATCGCGCGCGCATTCTCAAACGGGATCGGCTCCTCGAACCAGCCCGGCCGGTAGGGGGCAAGAAGATCGTCGAGGCGGATGGCGAGCCTGGGTGACAGCAATTCGCTGCATTCGATGAAGATTTCGGCGTCCGGCCCGGCGCCCTCGCGCGCTGCCGCGACGATCTCAGCCGCCCGGCGCAGGGCGCCCGCTTCGTTCGCGCGGAGGCCATCGAAGGTAAACGGACTACATTTGAACCCGGTGAAGCCACGGCGGATCGCCTCTTTGGCGGCGGCGAAGGCCTGCTCCGGCGTGTCGTCGCCGCGGATCCAATGACTGGCGTAAACGCGCAATGTCATGCGGTGCGCGCCGCCCAGCAGCCGGTGGATGGGCACGCCGAGCCGTTTGCCCTCGATATCCCACAACGCCACGTCCAGCGCGCTGAGCGCCGACATGAAGACCGCGCCACCGCGCCATCGCCACGCGTTGTAGAGGCGGTGCCAATGCTGCTCCGGCCCAGCCGGGTCGTGTCCTATCAGATGGGGGGCGAATTCCTGGATCGCCGTCTCAACGCTTTCGATGGCGCCGTGCAGCGATGCCTCACCCCAGCCGACGAGGCCATCATCGGTGGTGATGCGCACAAAGAGCCAGTTGCACCAGTCTACCCAGAACTTGAACGTTTCGACCTTGGTTATTTTCAATTTGCTTTGGCGCTCCTTCGCGTTTGCTATGATGCTGGCGGTGGTCCGATCGAGGGCCGCAGCACCAACTCCGTCTGCAGCAGGATTTGTTGACGGGCCGCATCGCCGTCTTGCATGCGGCGTTCGAGGAGGTCCCAGGCGAGGGCCGCCATCTCGCCAGTGGGATGCTCGATCACCGCCAGGCGGGGGTGCATGATGTCGGCCCAATCCGGATGATCGAAGATGAGGAGCGACAGGTCCCGTGGTGCTTCCAGGCCGAGCGGCTGCAGGGCGCGGATCACCCACATCCCCACGGTCGTGTTGCTGGCGATCAATGCGGTAGGCCGGCCGGGGCCTGATAGCGCGGCGGTGAGGCGCGGGGCAAAGACGGCCTCGTCGGTCCCGCGTTCCATCACAATATGAGCGACATCCGGCCCGGCGGCGAGGGCGGTGCGGTGGAATGCGGCAATGCGTTGCCGGGTCGTGATGAGGGCCGGATAGCTGACGATATAGAGCAGCCGGCGGTGCCCCTGGGCCAGCAGGCAGTTGACCGCCCCTTGCATCGCCCGGTCATTGTCGATCGTAACCTCGTCAAACCGCGTATCCCCTGTCGTGCGGTCGAGAATAATCGTCGCCAGGCCGGTCTGCGTCAGGAGGGCGAAACTCGCCTCGGAGTTTGGTGTGGGCACAAGCAGCAGCCCAGCGAGGCGGTAGGCGAGCAAGGCGGCAAGCCGGCGCTGCTGAAGCTCAGGATCCTGATGGCTGAGCACCTGCACCATTTCGTAACCGCGGGCCGCGGCGATACCCTCCAGCGACTCCGTCAGTTGCGCGAAGAACGCGCTAGTGGTGTCGGGGAGGCACACGCCAACGAGGCGGGAATGCCCGCGGCGAAGACCCTGGGCCAGGATGTTCGGCCGGTAGTTGAGCTCACCAATGGCAGCCAGCACGCGTCGCCGGCGGGCGTCACTGACATTGCGCGTTCCGCTCAGGACGTATGAGACGGTGCCGACCGCAACCCCGGCCCGGCGGGCAACATCGAGGATGGTGACCTTCGGCCCTCGAACGGCGTCTGCCTCCTGGGTGATCACATCGTTTTCCGCGCACCGGCCATTATGAAAGCTTTCACTTTACAATGGCGACTCATGTCGAAGGCGTCAATGGCCAATCAGGTCCATGATGGTGTGAACTTGACGGGATGCTTCGCCGGCTCGCTACCCATCTTGTGGTAGGTTGCGCCTAAGGCAGCGTCGGCAAATAAGTGCGTCGCACGCCGACAAAGCTGCCGCCAACAACAAAGGCTTAGGGCTTGTTCGACGCCGCCAATCAATTCGATTGATGTCGAACAAGCCCTAAGCTCTCCAGCCATAACGGGATGCGGCTCCCTCAGGGCACGGGCAGCGCGACTCCCATCTGGGCCTTATCAATCCAGCTGCGCCTGTAAGCGGCATTAGATCGAGACTTCGATGTCACGCTCCTGCAGAAAAGTTCCTTCCCTCACGTAAATGTCAAATCGCCCGTGGAATGGGGACCGTTATGGCGTTTCGCTCTGAATGCCCCAATAAACGCAGCATTTGTCCACGCCATGGGTGCAACGTTCTCCCGCATTTCATTTCGATCCCATTAGAGCGGGAGGTCGCCGGTGTAATCGACAAAATAGCGCCCGCCGGTAGTGTTTCGGACGGGTGCGCCGACTAGTCTCGACACGCTTGGTTCGGATGCTTCCAGACTGCGTCCTTAGTATTGGAGAAGTTTGCGATGGCCAATGTATTCTGGACCGCAGCCGCCAATGGAAGTTGGACCGATCCAGGTAATTGGAGCACAGGCGCGCCGCCTGGGCCAGATGATGATGCAGTGCTGGGCATCACTGGCTTCACTATTTCCGATAACTACACCGTCTCCATCACGACCACGATCAGCGTCAACTCGCTCACGATCAGCAACGCGGGCGCCGAACTGTTCGTCGCCACACCGGGCATGGCGAGCATCGCCGCCGCAGTAACAAATGATGGTGATATCGAGCTACAAAACGCTGTGGCCGTGACCGTGGGCGGCGATTTCAGCAATGCGGCCACGACCAGGGTCGACACCAATGCCGGGGCCAGCGGAAGCACGCTCGCGATCGTCGGCACGCTGACGAATAGTAGCCAATTCGACCTCGGGAACTCTTCACTCACCGCGGCTTCCATCGTCACGGCAGCTTCTTTGGCCAATACCGGCACGGTCGTGCTGGAAGGCAACAGCGCCGGAGGCACCGCAGGAGAAGGCGAACTCGTCATTGCGGCCGCGGCTCCCGCGACCGAAAGTGGGTCCCTCTCGCTTTCGGGGCAGTCGCTGCTTCAGTTCAGTGGCGGCTCCATTGGCAGCATCGCCCAGGGGGGCGACATCTATCTTGGCGCCGCGTTCGCCTATCTGGCTGATGCGGGAGCGACGACGAGCAACTCCGCGCTCTCTGGGCTCACCAGCAACGCCGGCACGCTGGAACTGGAATACGGTGCCACGGTCGCGTTGGCGGGCGGCCTCACCAACACCGGCACGATCATCCTCGACAACGCCACGAATTACGGCCTGAGCCCGTCCGGAGGCAGCACGCTCACGCTCGCTGGGACGCTGACCAATAGCGGCCGGATCAGCGTGGGCAATGGCGGCCTGACTGGGACAGCCCTCGTGAGCGTGGGGGCGCTCGCCAATACGGGCACGATCAGCCTCAATGGCAACGGCACCGCCGGCAATCCCGGCCAAGCCGTCTTGGATGTCGCAACCACCGCCCCGTCATCCTGGACGGGGACGCTCGACCTCTATGGCGCGGCGCTACTGGAATACTCCAGTGGCTCGATTACCGACGTGGCGTCGGGCGCGCAGATCTATATAGCGACCAGCGACGGCTACATCGCGGATGCCGGCGCCACCACCACCAGCTCTGCGCTCACCGGGCTGGCCACCGTTGAAGGCGATTTCGAGCTGCAATATGGCGCGGCGTTGGCGCTGGCGGGGTCGCTGACCGTCACCGGCTCGGTCGAACTGGATACGCAGACCGACTACGGCGACAACCCATCCGGCGGCAGTTCGCTGACGGTGGCGGGAACGCTCGCCACCAGCGGCACGGTGTCGCTCGGCGGCGCCTTCTTCGGCGACGACCTGCTGACGAGCGATTCCATCGTGAGTGTGGCCGCGCTGAACAACACAGGCGCGATCTATCTGACCGGGAACGCTGCTCTGGGCAATACCAAGCAGGCGATCCTCAAGGTTGGCTCGGCCGCTCCCGCGACGTGGACGGGCAGCATCACGCTCTCCGGCCAATCGCTGCTGCAGTACACCACGGGTTCGATCAACACCATCGCGTCGGGTGCCAAGATCGAGATTGCCAGCGCCGATGGCTATATTGCCGATGCCGGTGCTATTACCACGGACTCCGCGCTGACCGGGCTGACCACCAACGCCGGCGATTTCGAGCTGCAATACGGCCCCATGGTGAGCCTGGCAGCAGGGCTGGCGAACACGGGGTCGATCGAGCTCGACACTGCCAACAACTATGCCGACACAGCCACCGGCGGCAGCCTCCTCACCATTGCCGGGGCGCTCAACAATACCGGTTACGTTACCATTGGTTCCAGCTTCCTGGGGGGCGCCCAGCTCAGTTCCGGCTCTACGCTGATGGCCGCAGCCTTGACCAATACGGGCACGATCAGCCTCACCGGGGGGCCGGCCGCCGGCACCAGCGAACAGGCGTTGCTCGACATCGCGGCTGCGGCACCCGCGGACTGGACGGGCACCCTCTCCATCGCCGGCCAGGGCGTGCTAGAATACGGCAGCGGCTCGATCACCAGTGTGGCGTCAGGTGCCCAGATCTACTTCGGGAGCAGCACGGGATACATCGAGGATGCTGGGGCGCAAGACAGCAATTCGGCTCTCAGCGGGCTAACCAAAATTGCCGGCGATTTCGAGCTGCAATACGGCCCGGCGGTCAGCGTCACGGGCGACCTCACGATCACCGGGTCGGTCGAACTCGACACCCAGACCAATTACGGCGACACGCCTTCGGGCGGCAGTTCGCTGACCATCGCGGGCGCGCTGATCAATAGCGGATATCTGTCGGTCGGTGGCTCGTTCTTCGGCAACAACTCGCTGACCGCCGACGCGACCGTCAGCGCCGCCACGCTGAACAACAGCGGCGGCACCATCACGCTGACCGGCAACAACAATACTGGCAGCACCAACCAGGCCCAGTTGATTGTGGCGGGCGCGGCTCCCGGCACCTGGACGGGCACGCTTAATATGACCGGCGCGTCGCTGGTGGCGTTCGGGTCCGGACAGATCACCGGCATTGCCCAGGGCGCCGAGATCGATATCAACTCGTTCAACGGCTACATCGCCGATTCAGGCGCGTTGACCAGCAATTCCGCGCTCGCCGGGCTGGCCAGCAACGCGGGCGTTTTCGAGTTGCAAGACGGCGCAACGGCGGCGCTGACGGGTGGGCTGACCAATAGCGGCACCCTTACCATCAATGGCGGCGGAACCGCCACGACCTTCAGCGCCGCGGGGCTGACCAACCAGAGCGGCGGCAACTTCACGGCCACCGGCAACGGCACGGCGGACGCGATCCTGACCCTGTCGGGCGTCCTGACCAATATGGGCACGGTGACCCTGAACAGCGGCGCCATGGCGTCCGTGGGGTCGATTAACGATGCCAGTACGCTCTCGGTGGCTGGTGGCGCCGATTTCAGCGTGAATGGCGCCTCTACCGAATCCGGCACGCTCGACCTCGGCGGCGACCTCGATTTGGCCGGCGGCCTGGAGGTGACGGGCACGGGCACCTTGGCGATGCAGGGCGGCATGGCGTTCACGCCGGATGGCGCGGCGCTGACCGTGGATGCAGGCGGCACGGTGAGTGGCAACGGCACGGTGTCGCTGGCGGTAGCCAATAGCGGGACGATTACCGCGAGCGGCGGCGCGCTGGACATCACCGGGGCTGTATCTGGCGGCGGCACGTTGGCGATTACCGGCTCCTCCACGCTGGAGCTTGGCGGCGCTACAGCGGAAGCGGTCGCGTTCGGCGGCGCGGGCGAGACGCTGCATCTCGATCAGCCCGGCGCGTTCACGGGTGCCATCACCGGCCTGGTGGCGGGCGACACGATCGATCTGGGCGGGGAGATCGCGACCAGTGCGGTGATCAATGGTACGACGCTGACGGTGACGACGGCAGCCGGCAGCACGATGAGTTTCCAGGTGGCGGGAACGGGGCTTGCGACCACGGCGGTCCTGCTGACGAACGACTTCCACGGCGGGACGAATTTGGAGTTGGTGCCGTCCGGTCCGGTGATCACCGGACCTACGACGCAGTTGGCGTTCTTAGGTTTTCCCTCACTGCTGGGGCCGCTATCGATCTCGGACCAGGAGGCGGGTGCCAGCGGGCTGCTGACGGTGACGCTGACGGCGGGGACGGGGACCCTGAGCGGGGTGGTTGCAAATGCCGGTACGCTCACGGGGAGCGGCACGAATAGTCTAAGCCTAACCGGTGACCTCGCCGACATCAACCTAATGCTTGCGGCAGTTACCTACGGCGGCGGCGCCAACGGCAGTGATACAGTGCAAGTGACGGTCGCAGATGCCACGAATGCAACAGCGACCCAAGCTATTGCGATAACCACAGAGACGGTTCCTTACACAGATTTGCTATTAAACACCCCAATCATTGAAAATGTAATTTCTGGTGTTTTCACGGCTTTATCAAATATCAGCGTCAGCGATCCCTACGCTGAAACGACTGGAGAACAGCTGTCCATTACAACGGTCGGAGGAGGGAACAGCGCCTTACAGGCTAGTGGTATAGGTGGTACTGTTACCGGCCAGGACACGAATGTGCTGACAGTAAGCGGCACTGTTGCCACTCTGAACAACTATTATGCAGACCCAAATGAAGCCCAGGGGCTAGGCAATTACGCCGTCGGATTTATTAGCAAGCAGCTAACGGCAAGACAGGCCGGGCTAATTATAAAGGCCTTAAATCAATTTACGGTCACCGTGGACTCGTCGGGGTTAATCACTAGCGTCGGCGTGAAGGCTGCCCAACTAACCGCCCAACAAGCGCTTGTAGCGCTCGGGATTGGTGGCATCATTGGAAGCCTATTCTTGAACACAATTGGTAGCCTGATTGCTGCAGCCGTTGCGAGAGCCGTTATCAACGCCGGGGGCGACACCTTTCCAAACATTGTAACACCGGATGGACTGGTAATCCCATTTGATACGGCGGGAGAGTATGTGCTGGCGCAGGCCACCGCCGCTGGTGACAGTTTCCAAATACAAGCCCGGCTCGAGCCGGTCGCAGGTAGCGCCTCGGTCAGCCGGATCACGCAAGTTGCAGTCGAGGTGGGTGCCGATAGGGTCACATTCGCCGTCGGCCGCGCAGTGACAGTTTGGATCGATGGCAACCCGTCTGCCGTGGGGCCGACTCATCCGACCGTCCTGAGCGCAGGTGAGATCAGCCAGATTGGGCCAGAGACCTACAACATTGCGCTGAACACCGGCGAAATTGTGACGGTCGTGGATAATGGCACATACCTTGGTGTGACTGACGACACGACCAAGGCCTCCAGCCCGATCGTTGGGTTGATCGAAAATGACTTCGTGCTGCCAAACGGAACGGCGCTTCAACAGCCGCTGACGACCACGGAGCTCGACCAATACATTGCCAGCTGGCAGGTTTCTGCAGGTGCTTCGATCCTAGACTACAGCGCTGGGCAATCGACGGCCACGTTCGCGAATACAAGTTTCCCTGACGCTGCAATCACACTCGGTGATCTTCCAGCAGGTATCGTCGCATTGGCGGCCCAAGTGGTGCAGGCTGCCGGCATACCAGCCGCTGCGGTAGCTGCAGCAGAGTTCGACTATATTGCCAGCGGCGGCGATCCGTCGGTGCTTCTCGATGACGCAAGCTTTTTCGGCGCTCTAACGACGGCAAGCGCCGCATCGGTGACCGAGAGCGGCTCGCCGGCCACTGTGCTCGGCATCATCGCGCCAGTCTCTAGCGTTGTGCAACCGGCGAGCGGACCGACTGTCCTCACGTTTGACGTCTATCTCACCGGGGCGCTCAGCACCGATACCGTGGTCAACTATGCCGTCATCTCACCAAACGCCAACGATTTTAACGCGGCGGCCTTCCGCGGCACTCTGCCCTCCGGCTCCATCACCATTGCCGCCGGCCAGACGACGGGAACGATCGCCGTCGACGTGCCGCAGGGCGCCCTCGGGACCCTGCCGAGCGAAGACGTGGCAATACAAATCACGTCACCCAGCGGCGTGCCGGTATTCGCGCCAAATTCGGTCGAAGCCGTAGGCGCGACACAACCCACCGCCCCCATAATAACACTTATGGGTGGCGGCACGGGAGGCGGATCGACCACGCAATCCAGCACGGCACTCCCGGAGTTGGAGTACCTCGGCGCGCTCGGCACCTTCACCCAGTCCGGCAACAACTACACGCTCAACCTTGGCGACGTCACACTGGGCGAGAGCCTGTCGGCACTGCAATTCGCCGTCACCAACGGCGCTGGCGCCCTCGGCGACTCGCTCATGGGCTCGTTCACCTGGCCAACCGTCGCGGGGTTCACCGTCAGCGTCGATGGCAACACCACTTCCGGCGCTAGCCTCGCCGCCGCCATCGCGCCGCTATCGAGCGATGATGGGCTCACCGTCACCACGGTGCAGGACAAGTTTGGTCCGCAGGACGAAGTCATCACCTTCAACCCGGTCGACACCAACGCCAGCGGCTATTCGGCGCCGCTATCGCCTGTTACGCTCACCATCACCGATACGCTGCAAACACCGCCTGATATCACCAGCGAGGCGTATGGCGACGTCCACATCCTGACCTATAACGGCCTGGAATACGACTTCCAGGCCGCGGGGCAATTCATCCTCGCCGAATCCACCGTTGCCGGCGATTCGTTCGACATCCAACTCCGCCTGCAGCCGTATAGCACATCCTCCTCCGTTACTTACATCACTCAGGTCGCGCTCTCGCTTGGCACCGACGATATAACGTTCAGCACGGCAGCGCTCGACGGCGCCACCGCGGTGCTGGTGGATGGCACCGCCGCCACGCTCAGCATGACGAATCCCGTTCTCACGCTGGCCGGTGGTACCATCACTGAGGTTTCTCCTACGCTCTACAAGGTTGCGTGGAATACCGGCGAGAGCGCCACCATCACTGAGCAATTCTCGATCTACACCCAGATAGACTTCTTCCAAGTCAACGACTCACTGCCTTACGAAGCCGGCGGGACAGTCATGGGATTGCAGGGCGAGAACGAGGGCGCCGCGAACGACTTCCAACTGCCGGACGGCACCGTACTGCAGCAACCGCTATCCAGCGCCACGCTATTGGGCGAATACGCCAATGCCTGGCGGGTGACACCCTCCAATGCGCTGTTCACCTATCTGCCGGGCCAATCCTTCCAGAGCTTTGCAAATCCCCCCTTCCCCACTCAGCAGATCACCCTCGCAGACCTGCCGGCCAGCGTGGTGGCAGCAGCGGCGGCGTTGGTGGCCGCCGCTGGGATCACCGACCCGACGCTCGCAGCTACCGCCGAGCTCGACTACATCGCGACGGGCGACCCGTCCATCATCACCGCGGACGCGGATGCTCAGCAGCAGGACGCGGGCACCGTCGCTGCCGTCGTCACGCCCAGCACCGCCCCCGCCGCATCCCTCGGCGTCGAAGCGACACAGACCAGCGTTGTCGAGGCGGCGTCCGGCGTCACCCCCATCACCTTCACTGTCTATCTGACTGCGGCCGAGACCGCGGCCACGGTGGTGGACTACACGCTCGGTACCATGGCCGGAGACCTCTCCGCCGCGGCGTTCGGCAGCACGCTGCCGTCCGGCGCCATCACGATTGCGGCGGGGCAGACCACCGGGCAGATCACCATCGACGTTCCGCAGGGGGCGCTCGGCGCCCTGCCTAACGCTGCCGTGGAGGTGCAAATCGCCTCGCCAGGGGGCGCAGTTCCCATCTTCGACCCCACCGCGCAGACCCAGATCGTCAACAATACGCCCGAGCCCGGCGCCGCCCCCGTCCCCGTGCTGACCTATCTCGGCACGGGCGGCACGTTCAGCTTCAACGCCGCTACCGACACCTACACGCTCAATCTTGGCAGCATCGCACAAGGCTCTGCCGAGTTCGAGGCCGAATTCGGGGTGACCAACACCAGCACTGGCGTGGCCGATCTGCTGGGCGGCAGCTTCACCTCACCTTTGGGCGGCGGTTTCACTATCACTGGCAATGAATTGCCGACGCCGCTGGGGGATGGTCAGGTGTACCAGGGGCTCTACGCCTCGGTGGACACCGCGACGCTTGGCTCCAACTCCATCACGCTCACGTTCAATCCGCTGGACGAGAACGCGAGCGGCTACTCGGCCCCGCTTGCGCCCATTACGCTCGACATCGTCGACAGCGTGACACCGCCCGCGGCAATCGCGCTCAATACGCCCAGCACCGTCATCTTCCCCGACGTGCATGTCGGCACTACTGATAGCCAGCAGGTCAGTGTCACCAATACCGCGGCGGCGGGTGCGGCGGCGCTGGACGTAACACTCACGGCAAGCGGGGAGGCCACCGCCTCCGGAGCCGTCACGCAACTGGCACCCGGCGCTACCAATGCAACCGGCCTTGCCGTAGGGATCAACACCGCCATCGCGGGCGCCCTAGCCGGCAGCGTGACGGAGACCGCGCTCTCGGACAGCGGCGGCGTGACGGCGTCCGTCGCTCCTGAAAATCCCTATATCGACGTGTTCGGTGACGTCTACCGTCTGGCTGCGGCTGAGGAGACACCTAATAACCTCACCGTCGCCCTTGGGGCGCCGGGTTCCCAATCCCTCGTCGTCACCAATACCGACCCGAATGACGGGTATTCCGAAAACCTCATCGCGACCGTCATCGGCACCACCGGCGCGGTCACGGCAACAGGGTCGACGGGCGACATCGACCCCCAGCAAAGCAGCACGATCGCGGTCAAGTTCTCCACCGCAACCGCCGGTCAAGTCGGCACGGTTACGCTCGGCCTGAAATCCGACGGCACCGGCATCGATGGTTTGGGCCTCACCAACCTCGGCAATGTAACCGTGCCCATCGTTGTTCAGGGGACCAATCCGGCGGTTGCCTCACTGAGCAGCAGCAACGGCACGCTCACCCAAACCATCCCGAACTACGACACGCTGAACCTGGGCACCGTGACGGTGGGTAGCACCCCCGCCGCCGTTTCCTTCGCGGCCTATAACGCAGCGACTGGCCCGGCGGATGTGTTGGGCGGCAGTTACACCGTCGCCGGTAACACCGCCTTCACCAACACCGGGCTGAGCACTTTCTCCGGCGTGACCGCCGGGGCGGGTAGCAGCAACAACACGGTCTCGGTCAACACGAGCACGGCGGGCACCTACACAGAAACCATCGTTTTGACGCCCACCGACAGCGCCAGCAGCGGCACCGTCACCCTCAACCCCGTCACGCTGACGGTCAACGCGACCGTGCAGGCGAGCGCCACCGCAGCGCCGACGGTGTCGTCTCCGGACGTGACGGTGGCGGAGAATGCCGCGGCCACCGCCATCGGTATCACCACCACGGAAGACCCCTCGTTCACCACGCCCCTCACCGCCACGATCACCGCTCTGCCGAGCGATGGAACCGTCACCTTGGCGGATGGCGTGACCGCCGTCGCCGCGGGGGAAGCGCTGTCGGCCGCCCAACTCACCGGCCTGCTCTTTACCCCGACGACCGGGGTGTTCGGCCAGAGCTCGACCCTGAGCTACACGGTGACGGACCCGTCGCTGTACACGGCTTCGGGCATGGCGACACTGGTTGTCGGGCCGGCGGCCGGCAACCCGGTGACCACATCGGGTACATTGACGGTGGCGCCTGGCCAGGCGGCGACGGCGTTGGGCATCGTGTCCCCGACAGACCCGAATTACACTGCGTCCCAGCTCTCCGTCACTGTGACGGTGCTGCCAAATGATGGCACGGTCGACCTGGCCGACGGCGTGACGCCGATCACGCTCAACCAGGCGCTGTCAGTCGCGCAGTTGACATCGCTGACTTTCGTGCCTGGTTCGGGTGCCGCCAACGCTTCCTCCGCGGTGGGCTATACGGTGACGGACCCGGCGAACAACTCGGCGTCTGGCAGCTTCACGCTGGCGGTTGGGCCGGCTTCCGGCGGCCCGGTGACCACATCGGGCACATTGACGGTGGCACCCGGGCAGGCGGCGACCGCGCTGGGCATCGTGTCGCCGACCGACCCGGATTACACTGCGTCCCAGCTCTCCGTCGTGGTAACGGCGCTGCCGAATGATGGCACGGTCGACCTGGCCGACGGCGTCACGCCGATTACGCTCAACCAGGTGCTCTCCGTCGCGCAGCTGACATCGCTGACCTTCCTGCCTGGTTCGGGTGTTGCGAACGCCTCCTCTCCCCTTGGTTACTCGGTGACGGACCCGGCGAAGAACGCGACGTCGGGCCACTTCACCTTGTCGGTCGGCGCAGCGGCGGTCACAGGGCTGCCCGCGGCCCCGGTCTTGACCCCGCCGAATGAGATCGTCGACACACCAACGCCCACCATCGCCGGTACGGCGGTGGCAGGAAGCACCGTCAGCCTCTTCGCCGACGGCCTCGCCGCCGGGTCGGCCACGGCAAGCGCGACCGGTGCGTTCGCTGCAACAGTGTCCACCGCCCTTTCGCTGGGGGCCCACACTCTGACGGCGACCGCGACGACGAGCGCGGGAACATCCGCAGTGTCGTCCGGGCTCGCTATCTTCGATGTGGAGGCACCAGGGAGCGATGGGATCATCCACTCGGATGATAACTCGCTGCAGATCGGCACGTTGCAGGCAGCGGGATATGCGCTTGACTTCACCCCCACGACCGAGTCGTTGACCACGGTGGATGGAACGCTGAGCCTGCAGCCCGACACCGAAGAGGCGTATTTGCAGCGGCTCTACCAAGGCCTGTTGGGGCGCAGCGCCGATACGGCTGGCTTGTCGTTCTGGGACAACCAGCTTTACTCGGGCTACTCGCAGGGTGCCGTCGCCAACCTGGTCATGGCGGATGCGGAGTATCAGTCCGGCCACGCATCCATGACGAACACACAGTTCGTGACGAGCCTCTACCAGGGTTTCCTGGGCCAGACGCCGACCGCCTCGGCCCTGGCGAGCTATACCGGGCTACTGGCGAGTGGCACCAGCCGGGGCGATATTGTGGCAAGCATCGCCAACTCCCAGGCGGCAAAGACCTTTTTGACGTCCGCTACCCCGGCAGTCTGGGTGCCCAGCCCCGACGGGACGCTGGCTTACGAGGCGTATCAAACCGGGTTGGGCCGGGAGGTCGACCTGCCGAGCCTTGTCAATATCGAGGCCAATCTACGGGGTGGGCTCACCGTGCCGCAATTCTTCCAGCAGATCGTGGCGTCCACAGAGTTCACGAACCTGCATGGCGCGCAGTCCAACACGGATTTCGTGACCGGCCTGTACCAGGCCGGGCTGGGCCGCGCACCCGATGCGGCGGGCCTGTCGTTCTACACCGGGCTGCTGAATAGCGGCACGGGCACACGGGCTGACGTCCTGTTCGACATCTCGACCTCGGCCGAGGCCGCGGCGCATCTGACGCGGACTTTGACTGGAGCGTAACGCGGACCATTGCTGGAATGCGCGTAGGTTGTCGCGCAGCATGGCGTGCTCGTATGTCTTTCGGACCACCCGGAGCTTCTGCAAGGCCGGGGTCAAACCATCCGCAATTTCCGTGATGTAGCGGCGGGTGAAATCGGGGTCCATGATCAGGAAGCCATCGCCACCCACCGCGTCCGTGATCTCCGACATCTGGGCGGCGACCCGCATCGGCGTGCCCACGAGGTCGACATCACGCAATGTGCGGCCTTACGTATAGGGGACGTTGCAGGAATCCTCGATTATCACATAGTCGAACGCGGCGCGTTCCAACTCTTTGGCCAAATGCACCAGCAGGTCGGGCTTGACCCAGCTATGCGGCTTCGGGCCGCCCCACCCGCTGCGCCACCCTTTCGGTCCGTAACCCTTCATCACGAACCAGCCGAGGTGAAAAGGCGTCTTGACCATGCGCGCACGACTCCTCGACGACGCGAGAGATCAGCAAGACACATGCCGTGACGGGATCATGGCGGTGAACCGCCCTCGTTTACGAAGCTGGCACTTTCATGATTGGGAGGGAAGAGGATCGGAGTGCGCGATCTGCTTCCGATCTCCTCGCGCGATGGCGATAATCAGCACGAAGCCGAGGCTTGCAGCGAGTCCGCCGATGAGGAACACGACGCCGTAGCTGAAACGGTCGGCCAGAAGGCCTGTCACCGGGCCGGTCAAGCCAAAGGCCAGGTCCTGGAACGCCGCCAGCCCTCCTGCCGCCGTGCCGCGCAGGTGCGGCGGAACCCGCCGGACCACTTCGATGCCCATTGTCGGGAACATCAGGGAACAGCCAAGCCCCGTCAGGAACGCGCCCGCGAGGGCCATCGCAGGGCTTGGTGCGGTCCACAGCAGATATTGTCCGATCGCTTCGATGGCGATTGAGACGAGCGCCACCGGAGTGCTTCCGATCCGGTCTGGCATGTGGCCGAACAGGATGCGCACCAGCACGAACGCACCGCCGAAGCAGGCCAAGGCGAGTTCGGCATGCGCCCAGCCCCGGTGGAGGAACAAAAGCGGCATGAATGCCCCGATCGTGGCAGAACCGACGCCAGCCAGGCAGAGCGCAGCACCCGGCCCCCAAATCCGCCCGATGATGCGCCAGAAGCTTAGGCGCTCTCCGGCATAGATGGCCACGGCAGCGACGGGGAGTGCCATCGCCAACCCGACCAGCGGGACGAGCGCGCTCGCGGCCATGACGCCCGCGAAGCCCGCCCAGTCGAACAGCATCAGGCCCACCGGGCTGCCCACCGCGAAGGCGCCATACAGGCCCATCCCGACCAGCGCGAACACCAGGCCAGAGCGTCGCGGCCCCATGATGCCGAAACACCAGGCCATGAGGCCGACGACGGTCAAGCTCTCGCCCAGACCCAGCAGCAGCCGGCCGGCGAGGAGGACGCCATACGCGACCGCGACCGGGAAGCCCTGCCAGCTTGCGGCAGCGCAAACGACTCCGGCCAGGGCATAGACCCAAAGGCCTCTGACCATGCAGGATTTACTACCCCGGTGGTCGGCCATCCGGCCCGCCATCCCGCGCGTGACGATGGTGGACGCAAAGGTCGCACCTACGGCAAGGCCCGCAAGGCCGCTCCCGAAGCCCAGCCGCATGGTGACGAAGACTGAAATCACCGGCAGGGACATCGCGACGCAGAAATAGGAAAGGAACAGCGCCACGGTGAGCCACAGGAGGCGGTGGAGATCACGGTCGGTGCGAAACGGGGCTGCGGAGGTTGGAGACGACATCGACGGGCAAACCCTTCCTGGACCAATGGACCTAAAAGATGATACCCCTGTGGCTTTGCGATGTAGCGCCAAATGCTATCGATGACACGCCAAACAGTCCTGCCGCCGCCGTTCCGGACCTTGCGGATTTCCAGCACCCGCGGAGGGGGCATTGCCTTGCATGCTCACGACGAAGCGCAGTTGATCTTTGCTGCCTCTGGCACGATGCAGGTCTACACGAAATCCGGCCGCTGGCTTGTCCCACCGCAGCTTGCAGTCTGGGTACCAGCCAGGGTCCCACACCGGGTCGACGTACTGTCGGATACCGAGAACTGGATGATCTATTGGCGCGCCTCGGCGTCGCGCGAATGGGCACCGTCAGCGTCGCTCGCCCGCGCCTTCGCCCTCAGAGTGACTCCGCTTTTGCGGGAGCTGATCTTTGCGGCGTTCGAAGCAGCTGCCACGCCCGGAAAGACGGAGCTCGTCGTCAGGTTGATTCTCCATGAGCTGACCGAGACGCCGGATGCGCCGACCTTCCTGCCCTTGCCGGAGAGCACGATCGGACGGCGCATTGCCGACTTGGCGCTCGCCGATCCTCAGAACCGGCTCGACATCGACGAGCTCGCTTCCCGCGCCGCCACGTCGGTCCGGACCATCAGCCGCTTGTTCCCCGCCGAAACGGGGCTGACCTTCAAGGCCTGGCGGCAAAGGGCGCGGATCGTCCTCGCGATCGGCCAGCTCTCCGCAGAAAGCACGATCGCTGAGGTGGCGATACGGTCCGGTTTCGCCAGCACGGCGGCGTTTTGCTTCGCCTTCCGGCAGGTCACCAAACTGACCCCGACCGCCTTTCTTGACCATGCCATGCGTCGTTTGGAACCGGCCAAACCTTGAAACGCGAATGATCAGCGGCATCGGCGGCTTAGTGTTTCAACGGAAACGGCGGGCTCGGGGCACATTCCTAATTGCCATCGGGGCACCCTTTCCAATCGGGCGACGCTTGATGGGAGCGTAGCGTGATCCCAGCGTCCCCCGCGCCAGCGGCTTGAACGAACGCTTCGGTTTTGCTCAATCCCACCCTAACCATGCACGGGCCGTCAAGGCGCCCGACGCTACCGCGAGATGTCCTCCAGCGCACGGTCCCGGGTGTTGGGACCGAATGCGCCGATGATGACCATCACGGCGGCCATGCAAACCGCAATGAAGCCGAACACGCCCAGCACGCCTGAACTGCGCAGGAAGAAGGCGATCACGAAGCCGCTGAAGATGACGCTGAACCGGCTCCAACAATAGACGAAACCGACCGCGCGGGCGCGTACACGGGTGGGAAACATCTCGGCCTGGTAGGCGTGATAGGCAAAGGACAGCCAGTTGTTGGACAACGTCAACGCCACCCCGATCGCGATCACCACGATGTCGCTGCTGGGCAAGGAGAACACCAGGCCGAACGCGGCAACGCAGCCGGCCGCAATGACGATCTGCCATTTCCGCTCGATCCGGTCGGCAACCAAATAGCCCAGCAGGGGCCCGACCGGGTTCGCGATGGCAATGATGAACGCGTATTCCAGGCTGGTGGTGACGTGGATGCCCTTGGCGATCAGGAGCGTCGGAACCCAGCTTGCAAAGCCGTAATAGCCGACCGACTGGAACAGATTGTAAAGCGACATCAGGATCGTGCGGCCGCGATATTCCGGTGCCCAGATTTCGCTGAATTTGCCCTCCCGCTCGATCTCCGCGGATTGAGGACCCGGCAGCGGCAAAGCGTGTCCGAGCTCGGCGATCACGGCAGCCTCGATCGTCTCGGTAATGCGCTCGGCCTCCGCAACGCGCCCCTGCTGTATCAGCCAGCGCGGCGATTCCGGCACCGCAAGGCGGATCCACCACACCACCACCGCGCCGACCGCACCGATCAGAACGACCCAGCGCCAGCCATCCAACCCCAACGGCTGCAACGGCACGAGCTGATAGGATAGGAAGGCGACGACAGGCACGGCCAAGAAACAGATGAACTGGTTGATGGCGAAGGCCCGGCCGCGCAAATGCTTCGGCATCAGCTCCGAAACATAGGTGTCGATGGTCACCAACTCGACGCCGATGCCGATGCCGGCGAGGAAGCGCCAGATGTCGATACTGATGGCCGTGTTCTGAAAGGCCATCATGACGGTGCCGACGGTGTACCAGAGCAGCGAAAAGGTGAAGATCGCGCGGCGGCCGAAGCGGTCGGCGACGAACCCAAACACCAGCGTGCCGACGAACAACCCGGCGAACAGCGCCGCGACGAAGCTCGCGAAGCCGGAGAACCCAAACAAATTGACCGTCGTGGCCGAGAACATCCCGCCCGCCGTGAGGCCCGGCGCCACATAGGCGGTGAAGAACAAGTCGTAGAATTCGAAACAACCGCCGAGAGAGAGCAGTATCACCAGTTTCCAGACATGGCGCGAACTGGGCAGCCGGTCGAGCCGGGCGGTGATGGATGCCGCCGTGGCGGCGCTGACGTTCGGCATGGTCGATTCTCCCTGGGCCCGCTTTTGCCGCCAAGATGCATAGTTCGCTGGTGGACGCAAAGCCCAGGGACGCAAACGAGACCCTCTGGACCGGGACCTTGACCCGGCGGCAGCGGGACGCGCCAATACCGCCATGCCCGACCTCGCTGGCATCGACAGCTTCTTCGTGGGCGGCCGCAGCGTAGTGCTGTCCGGCCTGCCGGTCGCGGCTCGCCGTATGGCGATGGGAGCGGTCCCACGGCCCGTCGACCCGAACGGCACCTACGTCACCGGCCAGATGTATGTGCAGCGCCTCCGCCAGCGCCCCCCCCGTCATCCTTTTCCCGTGCTGTTGTGGCATGGCGGCGGCCACACCAGCGCTTGTTGGGAGACGACGCCAGACGGGCGCCCGGGCTGGTTGGCCTGGTTCCTCGCCCGTGGCTTCGACGTGCTGGTGAGCGACGCGGTGGAGCGCGGGCGTGCCGGCTTCAGACCGAGCGGAGAACTCACATCGGCCGACCCGAAGGCGAGAGCGACAGATGCAGCGCTTCAAGTCGACGCGCCAGGCACAGCGTTTCCTATCCGCTCACGCCTTCATCTCTGGGCACTTCCGTCCAAGGCGCCATCTGATGACAGCCAGCCGTTATCGTGCCGCGCGTGCAACAGACTTCAAGACGTGGACACAGGACCTGTGCCCAAAGCGTCGGATGATCGCTCCCGAAAACCTCGTTCAGGCTAAACCTCAGCCCCACCAGTTAATGTGACAATGCCGTCTGGCACATCACGCGCCTGCCATCCATGGCCTGTCGGTGCAGCCCATCGCGGGCCGCGATCGTCCGCGCGGCCAAGGCGTGAGCTAAGGCAGCGTCGGCAAATAAGTGCGTCGGCACGCCGACAAAGCTGCCGCCAACAAAGGCTTATGGCTTGTTCGACGCCGCCAATCAATTCGATTGATGTCGAACAAGCCCTAAGCGACCCTCCGGTCTGCCGCCGGGACAGCCTGGAGGTAGGCACCCTGTTTGCGCAGCACGTCCTGTAGTTCGGGTACCGGCACGCCGCGGGGGGCAACGTTGCGTGCCACCGCGAGGGCCGCGGCGGCCCCTGCGGCGTGGCCGGTCAGCCAGCATTGCGGGATTTCCCGGAGGAAGGAGTGGCTGTTCGCGTCGCAGGCCAAGTGGCGGCCGGGCGCCAGCAGCCCGTCCAGCGTTGCAGGCACGAGGGCGCCGTAAGGGACCGACACATTGGCGAATTTCGGCGACAACGAGGGTGACACGCCGATCTCGTCCACCCGCACCCGGCCGTCCCAATGGTCGCGCTGCACCCGCTCTACCCCGTGCAGCCGCCGCGCGTGCCGCACGCCGAGTTGGGGGGCTGAGAGGATCATGTAGGCATCCGAGAACCCTGGCGCGTGCTCCCGGTAGAAATCGAGGTGCTCCACCATCAGTTGATGGCTGCGGATTTCCGCTTCCGACAAATCCTCGACGTCGACGGCCGAGTAGCCAGCCAAGCGCGGCCCCATGAAGACGGCCACGTCGTCGCGCCAGGACACCGAAGGCTGTCCGAGGAACTGCAGCGTCTCCCGCCCCCGCGCCAGGAACGCACTGAACTGATCTGGCAACTCTGCCTTGAAGCGCAGGTAGGCCGGCATATCCACGCCGGCGAACAGCCAGGACGTGTTCATGCAGCCATGGATGTCGCGGGCATCCACGTCCGAATCGTACCCGGCGCCTGCCGCGGCATACAGGTCGCCGTCACCCGTCGCATCGATCGTGACCTTCGCCAAGACCGCCCGGCGCCCCTGCTTGCTCTCGAACGCGCAGCCGGCCACCCGGCTGCCCTCCAGCAACGGGGCCGCACCCCAGGCGTGGAAGACGGGATGAACGCCCGCGGCCAGCAGCAGGTCGAGCGAGACGGATTTCAGCCATTCCGGGTCGAGCGTTGGCGCGTGGGTGACGATGCCGTGGAAGGCGGACGACCGCAGGCTCCAATAAGCGGCCGTGGCGGCGTCGCGGGATCCCCACTCGCTGCGCGCCGGCCCGGTCAGCGCATGTTTGGGGAGGCGGTCCAGCAACTCGGCCGCGACGCCCTGGATGACGTGCTGCCCCGTCCAGTCGGACATGCGGTCGATCCAGATCACCAGGCCGCCGGTGGAGAGACCACCCAGATGGTTGTACCGCTCGAGCAAAACGACGTCGGCGCCCTGGCGGGCGGCAGCCAGGGCCGCAGCGGTGCCCGCCGGGCCACCGCCCACGACGAGCACATCGCAGGTCGCGTGGACTGGGATTTCCCGGCCAGGCTCCTGCACCGTCTGCCCGGTGGGCGGGCGGCGGGTGCGCTTTTCGGCCGCAAAGGTCTCCGACCTAAAAAACAGCCGGCCGCCCTCTTCGGAATTGCTCATCGAGCCCATCGGACACTCCCATTGCGTCTGTCACTCTGACCTATCTGCGCTTGCTGGTGCAACTCTCGCCTTCGCGCACATGGGCAACGCCGGCACCACCGCCGGGGATGCAGAGCCCTGACTTGGCCGGGATGGTCCAGCGCCATCCGCCGCCCGGTTGAAGGATGCGGCTCGATCCATCAATGTAAACAGCCATGCCCATTGCCGCAACCGACGCCTCGGGGTACCGTCAAGTCCGCCGGCCGCGTGCTGACGCCGGCGGTCCTGGCGACGATCCGCACCGCTCGCGCGCTGCTGCGAACCATCCGCGAAGAACGGAGAATGACCGGGTGACACAGGAACAGCTTTTCGAGCGGCTTTGGGCGGGCGAAGCAGCCATGGAGGAGTGGACGGCGGCGGTGTCCGGCGGGTCGGCCGTGCCCGTCACCGCCAGCATCGTTGCGATCCACACCGGCTACCTGTTCGGTAACACGACGGCGATCCGGACCGAGGCCGGGCTGGTCCTGGTGGATACGGGCAGCCGGGAGACGGCAACGAAGACACTCGCCGCCCTGCGCCGATGGGACGATAGCCCGGTTCATACCGTCATCTACACGCATGGACATATCGACCACATCTGGGGCGCCAGACTCCTAGACGAGGAGGCCGATTCAAGGGGACACGCACGGCCTCGCATCATTGCACACCGTAACGTCCTCACCCGGTTCGACCGCTACGACGCGACGCACGGGCTGAACAGCCTGGTGATGGGACGGCAGTTCAACCAGCCGGGCTACACCTTCCCTGAAGGGCATCGCCGGCCCGACGAGGTGTACGACGATACGCGTGCCATCCAGGTGGGCGGCGTCCGGATCGAGCTGTTCCACGGCCGGGGCGAAACCGACGATGCCACCTTCGTCTGGCTGCCGGAGCAGCGTGTGCTGGCGAGCGGCGATTTCGTCATCTGGGTTTTCCCGAATGCGGGCAATCCCCGCAAGGTTCAACGATTTGGGCCGGATTGGGCAGCGGCCCTGCGACGGATGCAGGCCTTGAAGCCGGAGGTGCTGATCCCCGGCCACGGTCCCGTCATCCGCGGCGAGCAGAGAGCGGCGCAGGTGCTGAGAGACGGTGCCGGCGTGCTGGAAAGCCTGACCGCCCAGACGCTGGGGCTGATGAATGGCGGGAGTTCGCTGGACGAGATCCTGCATACCGTCCGCGCTCCGGCCGAACTCCTGGCAAAGCCGTACCTGCTGCCGCGGTATGATGATCCGGAATTTGTCGTCCGCAATATCTGGCATCTGTATGCCGGGTGGTTCGACGGCAACCCGGCCGCGCTCAAACCCGCGTCTGCAGCCGAACTGGCGGCCGAAATAGCGGCCCTCGCGGGTGGGGCCGACAAACTGGCGCACCGCGCCGCGGCTTTGGCGGAAGGCGGGCAGACACGGCTGGCAGCCCATCTGGTTGAGTTTGCTGCCAACGCCTCGCCCCTCGACAGCGGCATCCAGGCTACGCGGGCGAGCGTCTACACGCAGTGTGCGGCGGCTGAGACATCGCTGATTGGGAAGGCCGTCTTTGCCGTTTACGCGCGCGAGGCAAAGGCGAAGTCGGCGTCGTAAGGCGAGCCCAGGGGTGCTCGCCGCCTGTGCCGGCGATCCTTTCAGGGCTTTGCCCCGAAACCCGCCAGAGGACAGTCGTCCTCTGGACACCTGCAAATCAAGGGGTAAAGGGGATGACTATTCCCTTTCGGGTGCAGGGCAGAGCCCTGCATGACCCCTCAAATCCTTGAAGCTCAAAAAATGTTTTTTGATAGACATTAAGGCCGGCCGAGTGCGCAAGCAGATGATAGACTGGGATGATGTTCGCCATTTCCTTGCCGTGGCGCGTGGTGGCTCTGTTCGGGCGGGGGCGGAGCATCTGGGTGTGACCCACTCAACCGTGTTGCGGCGTATATCCCAGCTGGAGGAGCGTCTCGGGGCGCGCATGTTCGACAAGTTGCCGTCGGGACACCTGTTCATGCCCGACCTCGCTGCGTTCGCGCGTCTTCACCCCGGCATCGGTTGACGTTCACTGGCTTGCCGCCGGGTCATGCCAATTAGAACCCGCGATAGCGCAAGGTTCGACCCCTCCCAATGTCCGATGGGGGTTTTGCAACAACGCTGGTATGTCGTGGGCTATGTCATTTGCAACACAGCCTCCTCGCCGTGAATTCCTCGTGGTGACGGGTGCCTCGAGCGGCATTGGCGCGGCCACGGCGCGCGAACTTGCCAGGCGCGGCTTTCACGTCCTCGCCGGCGTGCGCCGAGGCAAAGACGCCGATGCGCTCGGCGCCACGAACATCGAGCCGGTCAGGCTCGACATCACCAACGAGGCCGACATCTCCGCACTCGTGAAGCATATCACCGACGACCCGGAACAGCGTCCATTGCGCGCCTTGGTCAACAATGCCGGCATCGGGATCAATGCCCCCGTGGAAGCGTTCCCGCTCACCGAGTGGCGCCGGTTATTCGACGTCAACCTCTTCGGCCACGTCGCAATGACACAGGCGTTGTTGCCCGCGCTTATTGAGAGCCGCGGAACGGTCGTCAACATTTCCTCGGTCGGTGGCAAGGTGGCTATGGCAACCTACGGCCCCTACGCCGCCTCGAAATTCGCCCTTGAAGCGGTCAGCGACTCATTGCGCCGAGAGGTCGCGCCGCTTGGCGTGAAGGTCGTCGTGGTCGAACCGGGCGCCGTCACGACCGAAATGCTCCGGCGGGTCGCGGCCAGTGGCGAACGCATCCAAGGCGGATTGACCGCCGAGCAGCATGGTCGCTACGCCACGCTCATGCAGGCAATCATCTCGCAGGCCCAAGCTGCTATCCCGAAGGGAGTGCCCGCCGAGGAAGCCGGCCGAGTCATTGCCGACGCGATCACGACCAAGCGACCGCGCACGCGCTACACAGTTGGTCGCGACGCAGCCATGATCGTCCGCCTCACCAGGTTTCTCTCAGACCGAATGCTCGACAGCCTTCTCGCCCGCAGCCTCAAGCCGCATCTGGTAAAGCTTCACCATGACCCAAGTGAGCAGCGAGCGTAATTGCTTTATTCCTTCGCTGGCTCAACATGAGCACTCAGTCAGATCCGGTTCAAAGCGAACGCTCAACCGCTATGACGCCATCCGGCCGGTTCATGTCCCATAGTTGAAGCAAGCTCGACATGGCGGCCGCGATGGCCGCGTGTGGGACGCCATCGCGGACCTGAACGGACATGCCAACCAGCAGCGCTTCGGCCAACGTCGCCAAGCCGACGGCATCCGCGTCCTGGCGCAACTCGCCTGATGCGATGGCGCGCTCGATGCAATGCCGGATGGCGTCGCGAGTGCGTTGCCGCTCGGCGGCGACCAGCATCTGCAGATGGCGGTTCTCCGGAGAGGCATTGGCGGCGGACAGGACGACCATGCAGCCTTTCGGCAACTGCGCGTCGGTCTGCATCCTGGCGGACCGGCGAAGCGTCTGTTCCAGCGCGTCGCGGGGAGCCAGCGTTTCGTCGTGCAACGGTGCAACTACCTGCCCGTGGGTGTCTAGGTAGCGGGCCAGCGCCTCGCGGTAGAGGCCCTCTTTCGAACCGAACGCGCCGTAGAAGCTCGCGGCCGATAAGCCGCCCATCACCTGCTTGAGCTGCTCCAGAGAGGTCGGCTCGTATCCCTGACGCCAGAAAAGCTGCATGGCGGCATCAAGCGCACTATCTCTGTCGAACTCTCTGGGTCGCCCTGTCCGCGGCATCTTACCTCTAGAACGAGTTACGGATTAAACGGTCCGAATATCGTTGACAAGAGGGCTGGCCTGAAACCTTGCGGGCGTCAGGCTGGTTGAGACCCGGGGAATGTAGTGATGGGCTGCAGATCAACTTGCAGAAGCTTGGCCGCTCGTGGGCCGCCCGGCGCCGGCGACGCCGTGCCGCCATCCATGATGAAGAAGGCACGGCGCCCGTAATCTCCCGGTCCGCGCCCCCATACGCCGGCGGACGGCCCGATGAGCGCCTCGGTGAAGGGCTCGCCTGCCACACTCTGAGTGAAGCCGCTGTTCATGCCCGGGTCCATCGAGACCACGTCGATGGTGTTCTGGCGGTGGGTGGTGAGATAGATGACGCTTGCATCCTCATCGATGCAGAAATCGTCTCCCATGCGGCCGGCGACCACCAATTCTGGCTCGCCGGCGGGCATGAGGGTGGCCGGATCGACCTTGACCCGCATGAACAGCTTTTTGGCGGTGGACGTGTAATACAGGAACCCGGTGCGCGAGGCGTAGCGTACGGCGTTCACGCCAGGCTGCTCCGGCGTCATCTTGCCGGGGAAGTAGCCCATGGAGTCGTGCTGCATCCACACGCGGGCCGATGGGGCACTGCCGCCGGGCGCGAAGTCGACCCGCCAGATCAGGCTTGCGAAGCAGTCCGCCACCAGTAGCACGCCGGGTGCCAGCAGGCAGCATCCATTCAGGCCCCGGGCCTCCTTGGGGAATTCCAGGAACAGTTCGGGTTGCAGCGTGCTGCCCGGTTTCCAGCCGCGCAGGTCCAGCCTATAGATGAAGGATTCGTGGGTCGTGTAGATGTTGCCTGCCAACATCAGGAAGATGTCGGGCTCGATCTCGACCAGGCCGAGCGTCGGTAGGTCGGAGGTGTGGATGCAGAGCGGCTCGACCGGGCCCTCCGCGCGGGGCTGCGGCACGTACCAGAGTTCCTTCTTGTTGAAGGCGGTGACCAGGAACGACCCGTCGGCCCTGACCGCAAGGCTTTCCAGGAAATAGGTCTTGGGAAACTCAGCGACCGTGGTCAGCTGGGCTTGGGGAGCTTGATTGTGCGACATTGTGCCTCCACGGACGTGCAATACGTCCAGTCAATGTTGATCCGCCTCGGAGAACCGGCCCGCGTCTAGTCGGGGGTGGGAACCTCAAAGGCGTTCAGGAGCGATGAGACGAGGTGGTAACACCCCGCCAGGATGACGATCTCGACGATGCCGCGGTCTCCGAAGGCCGCCCGCGCGTCGTTGAACGTCTTGGCGTCTACCCGATGCTTCTCCGTCAGCGCCAGGGCGAAGCGTTGGGCGGTCAGCTCCTCGGGCTTGAGCGCATCATCTGGCTGGCCCTTTGACAGTGCCTCTATGGCCGAGCTTGAGAAGCCCAAACCTTTTGCGACGGCCGCGTGGGCGTAGAGCTCGTATTCGGCCTGCCACACCGCCCCCACGGTGAGAATCACCACTTGGCGAACCCTGTTGGAGAGGGTCGTGCTTTTGCCTTCGACTTCCTGCAGCGCGAGGAAGGCGTCGCCCATGATGGGGCTCAGGAGGATGGGATTGAACGGACCGATGAGCCGGCCGTCGGGGAGCTTGGCCTTGAAGCCCGATTTCTCCGCCCAGGGCACCATCTTTTCGTCGATGGTGGCGTAGGCCTTTTTCTGCTCGTCATCGAGGTCGTCCGGCGCCAGAAGCGGCGTGCGTCCGCCTAATCCGTGTTCTGCGTTTGACATGGCGGGCTCCCCCTTACTGGTCCAGGCCGATGGCGTTGGACGGGACGTCGAACGCGTTCAGGGTCAGTGAAACAGCCGTGAACCAGCCCATGAGGACGGTGACGTCCACGATCCCCTTGTCGCCGATGAGTGCCTGCGCCTTCTTGAACAGGCCGGTGGGCACCACGCGGGGCTGCGCGAGCGTGGTGGCAAGCTTGTAGACGATCTCCTGCCTCGGATCATCGAAGGAGGTCGGCAGGTTCGCAATCAGGGCCTCGACCTTCTCAGGCTCCAGGTGCCCGGCTTCCTCGCCGATCTTCTCGTGCTCGTAGTTGCCGTAGGCGGCCAGCCATCGGCTGTTGATGACGTTGGTGACGATCTCGATTTCCGCCTTGGAGAGGCTGGACTCTTTCTGGAAGTAGGCCCCGGTGGGCACGATCGTCTTGGAAAGCTGCGGGTTCGCGACCCAAATCTTGTGCGGGCCGGGCACTTGGCCCCTGAGCTTGACCGTAAAATCGTAGGCGTCCTTCATCTCCGGCGACATCTCCGCCACCGGCGTCTCCTTGTATCGGCCGAACGTGCCGAAATCCTCGTTGTCAGACATGGTTTCTCCTTTCGCAGTGACCGCGAACAATCCGCTCGGGACCGTTCGCGGTCACCATGTGCTGGCGCTTGCGTCGAATGGCGCCGCGACAGCCAAGAGGAGATAGGACCGGGCAGCACGGAAAACCTTCGCGATCCCACCGTGAGCTTTCAGGGATGACCGTGCCAGATGCGTCGATCGGATGGAACGGCCGCGCCTCGGAGTCGTTGTAAGCCATTGATCCGTTCGCCGTTGGTTCAACGACCTCGAGTTCAGTGAATTTCGGGAGAGCCCGCGTGCTTCTCAGCGCCCAAGAGATTTCAGGACTGCTTCCAAGCAAACCGCTGCTATCCAGCAGGCAGAACGGCCTGGTTGTCGAGCATTATAAACATCCGCCGAGCGTGATCGAAACGCCCGCGTCGTCAAACGCGCTTTTGGTCGTGCATCTGTCCGGACCGTATGCTGTCGAAGAGAAAACTGGGGCCGGCTGGACGCGCAAATGGGCTGACAAGCATCACGTCAGTGTGACACCACCGGGTGCGAGTGTGGTGCGGCGCTTTCAGGCTTGGACGGAAATCCTGCTTTTTCAACTCGATCCATGCCTCATCAATGGCGTGATCGAAGAAGCTTTCGACATCGATCCTCGGCAGGCTACGCTGACGCCGTGTCTTGCGAATATTGATCCCACATTGGATCAGGTCGCCCATCTGCTCGCAGCTGAGGTGCGCAAGCCGGTGGAACCGGGCCACACGATGATGATGGAGGCGCTCGGGCGGGCGATTACCTTGGCGCTGCTGAGAGGTCATTCAACGCTCGGCCAGGCGCCGGCCGAAGAGCCGCTCCGGATCGCTCCGGTCCGGATCCGGCGCGTGCTGGAGTATCTGCGTGAGGAGCAGCCGCACAACCCGACCCTGAACGAGCTGGCGAGCCTCGCCGGCCTCAGCCCCACCCATTTTGGCCGAGCCTTCCGCGCCACGACGGGCGTTCCGCCTCACAAATACCTCCTTGAGCTTCGTATGGAGCAGGCACGCCGACTGCTCGGATCGACAAAGCTTTCGGTCATGCAAATTGCGTGGCAATGCGGTTTCGAGCAGTCGACGAGCTTTGCGACCGCCTTTAAAAAACTCATAGGTGTCAGCCCGCGAACCTGGCGGGCAGAGCGCCAGAGCTGACTGCTCCGGGGCGGAATCTGTTCCGGACCTGGCAAGACAGCGCTCGACGAGCTTTAGGTTGGCACTACTTGCAGGACAACGCCTTCATTGGGCAGGAGGTCCCAACTACCCCGTCGTTGTACCCCTTCCCGCTCGGGATGCGTGCTGGCCGCGACGATTCCATCGCCAGATCCTGCTGCAGATGTTCCGCCGAAATTCAACACGACGCGGAATCGGTTCCCGTCCTGCGAACGCACATAGCTCAACACCGGGCCGTCCGCCTCGACACAGCTGATCCCGCCTACGCAAAGCGCCGGACTGGCCCGGCGCAGTGCGATCAACCGGCGGTAAAGCTGTACCGTCGAGCCTGGATCGTCGCGCTGGTGGCTGAGGGGCGGATCGGCGCCGAACGGGAGCCAAGGCGTCCCCGACGTGAAGCCGCGGCCCGGCCCATCCGTCCAGGCGAATGGCGTGCGCTCGGGGTCGCGGCCCAAGCCCTTGCCGGGCTCCCTCAGTTCCGCTGGGTCACGCACGGCGGCAGGCGGGATGGGCGTGTCGGCCATTCCTAGTTCCTCCCCCATGTAGATCGTCGGCGTGCCGCGCAGCGTCAGCAACAGCATCGCCGCCACCCTCGCCTGCGCCGGGCCAACCCGGCTGGCGATGCGCGGACGGTCGTGGTTGCCCAGGACCCAGTTGGGCCAGGCGCCCGCCGGCAAGGCAGCCTCGTATTGGGTGATAATCCCCGCGACGGCCGCCGCCGACCAGTCTTGCAGCAGCAGCAACTGGAAGTTGAAGGGAAGCTGCGCGCCCTTTCCATCGGGTCCGTAATAGGTAACCAGGCGGTCGATCGGCAAATAAAGCTCGCCGATCAGCACCCGGCGGCTAAATTCGTCCGTCACGGCCCGTAGGCCCGCCACCACATCGTGCACCTCGGGCCGGTCCGCGGTGTAAAGGGGCAGCAGCCGGTCGTGGGATGACAGGCCTGGATGCCACGCCGGGTTGGGCGGGTCGTCACGGAACTGGTCGTCCTTGATCAGCATCCACATCACGTCGACCCGGAAGCCGTCCACGCCGCGGCGCAGCCAGAAGCGCATGGCGTCATGCATCGCAGCCGCGACGGCCGGGTTGCGCCAGTTCAGGTCGGGCTGGGTCGGCAGGAAGGAATGGTAGTAATACTGGCGCCGGGCTGCATCCCATGTCCAAGCTGGGCCGGAGAAGTTCGACAGCCAATTGTTCGGCAGCTCGCCACCGGGCGCCGCATCCCGCCAGATATACCAGTCATCACGGCCGCTGAGGCGTGTCCGGCTGTCGGTAAACCATGGGTGCTGGTCGGAACTGTGGTTCGGCACGAAGTCGAGGAACACGCGCAGACCCAGCGAATGGGCGCGGGCAATCAACGCGTCGAAATCGGCCAAGGTTCCGAAGAGCGGGTCGATTCCGCAGTAATCGGCCACGTCATAGCCGAAATCCGTCATGGGCGAGGGGTACACGGGGGAGATCCAGAGGGCGTCCACCCCCAGCCAAACGAGATGGTCCAGGCGTTCCAGGATCCCGGGCAGGTCACCCGTGCCGTCACCGTCGCCGTCGCGGAACGAGCGCGGGTAGACCTGGTAGACGATGCCCGTCTGCCACCACTCCATACCGCGCCCCCCCCTGACCCCCGCGACAGAACGCTGCAGGGCGCGCAACGTTTGCAGGCCGAACAGGAGTCGTCCGTTGATTTCAGATCTCTGGTACAAGAATGCC
Organism: Acetobacteraceae bacterium; assembly: GCA_965199005.1. GTDB lineage: Bacteria > Pseudomonadota > Alphaproteobacteria > Acetobacterales > Acetobacteraceae > LMUY01. The sequence continues at coordinate 1,810,919 of CBDAQK010000001.1, forward strand.
ATCATCTACTGCCTGTCGGTCGCAACGTTCATGGATTCCGACGGCGACGGGGTGGGGGATTTTCGCGGCCTGGTCCGCCGGCTGGACTACCTGCAGGGTCTGGGTGTGACGGCAATCTGGATCATGCCGTTCCAGCCCTCACCACAGCGCGACGATGGCTACGACATCGCCGACTACTACGGCGTCGACCCACGATACGGGACGTTGGGCGACTTCGTGGAGTTCACCCATGGCTGCAAGCAGCGGGGCATCCGGGTGCTGATCGACCTGGTGGTGAACCACACCTCCGACCAGCATCCGTGGTTCCAGGCCGCCCGGCGCGACCCCAAATCGAAGTATCGCGACTGGTATGTCTGGTCCGCGAAGAAACCGCCGCATGCCACGGACGGCGTGGTGTTTCCTGGCGTGCAGACGACGACATGGACGCGCGATCCCGTGGCCAAGCAGTATTATTTCCATCGCTTTTACGACTTCCAGCCGGACCTCAACACGGCCAACCCGCTGGTTCAGGCAGAGATTTTGAAGATCATGGGCTTTTGGCTGCAGCTGGGCGTCTCAGGGTTCCGTATGGACGCCGTGCCCTTCGTGATCGCGGAAAAAGGCGCAGGGGTCACCAAGCCGGCCGAGCAATACGACATGCTGCGGGCCTTCCGCGAGTTTATGCAATGGCGTCAGGGCGACGCTGTCGTGCTTGCCGAGGCCAATGTCCTGCCAGGCACCGACATGGAGTATTTCGGCGCCAGCGGCGAGCGTCTGCAGCTCATGTTCAATTTTCAGGTCAACCAGACCCTATTCTATGCCTTGGCAACGGGCGATGCCGAGCCGCTGGCGACGGCGTTGGAGGCGACCAAGGATCGGCCGCAGACTGCCCAATGGGCCATGTTCCTCCGCAACCACGACGAACTCGACCTCGGACGCCTGTCTTCCCACCAGCGCAAGCGCGTCTTCGACGCCTTCGCCCCGGCGCCCGGGATGCAGCTTTATGGGCGCGGCATCCGGCGGCGGTTGGCACCCATGCTACAGGGCGACCGGCGGCGGCTGGAGCTGGCCTACAGCCTGATGCTCACATTGCCGGGCACACCCGTCATCCGGTACGGCGACGAGATCGGCATGGGGGACGATCTGGATTTGCCAGAGCGCAACTGCGCCCGTACGCCCATGCAATGGTCGGGCGAGCGTCAAGGCGGGTTTACCAACGGGGACGACCCGCCATTGCCCATCATCGGCCATGGACCATACGGCTACGCGCATGTGAACGTCGCCGCCCAAAGGCACGACCCGTCCTCCATGCTCAACTGGATGGAGCGGATGCTGCGCATGCGCAAGGAGGTGCCGGAAATCGGTTGGGGGGACTTCGCCATTCTGGAGTGCGGCCGGCCGAGCGTGTTCGCGATCCGCTACAGTTGGCGCAATAATGCGGTGGTATTCGTCCACAACCTCGATGCCGAGCATCAGGAAGTGCGGGTGGCGCCGGGCGTGCATGGCCTTCATGACGGCTTGCTGGTCAATCTGCTAAGTGATGACGACAGCCTGCCGGATAAGGACGGGGCGCATTGTATCCTGATGGAGCCCTATGGCTACCGTTGGTTCCGCGTCGGCGGGCTCGACTACCTTTTGCGCCGGACCGAGGTCTGACCCTGCGGACCAGCCAAGATACGGGATGTTGATGGCAGCGGCGGCAAACCAAAGCCTGGCTTGCATGTTGCGGTGGCTTGCATGTTGCGTCTGCCAATGTTGGGAAAGGACTGCCAATGGCTGCGCCGCCGAAGAAGGGTGCCAAAGTGACGTGGAACACGTCGCAGGGCGAGACGAAGGGTACGGTGGTGAAGACCGTGACGTCGACCACCAAGGTAAAATCCCATGTTGCAAAGGCCACGCCCAAGAGCCCGGAGGTGCTGGTGCGAAGTGACAAGACCGGCAAGGAGGCCGTGCACCGGCCGGACGCGCTGAAGAAGGCGTGAGGCACCCAGGCTGGGCGCCGATGGTAGGCCCTCACATCGGCGGATGCGGAATTGCCGCAAGCAATGTCCGCGTGTACTCCTCCTTCGGCGCCTCCAGCACCTCCGCCGCAGTTCCCTGCTCCACCACCTTGCCCGCGTACATCACAATCACGCGGTCGCACAGCAACCGAACCACATGCAGGTCGTGGCTCACGAACAAATAGCTCATTCCCAGACGCTCCTTCAGCGCCTGCAACAGGTTCAGCACCACCGCCTGCACCGACACATCCAGCGCGGCCGTGGGTTCGTCCAAAATCACCAGCTCAGGGTCAAGCGCAATCGCCCGGGCGATCCCCACGCGGGCCTTTTGCCCGCCAGATAATTGATGCGGGAACCGGTCCAACAATTCCACCGGCAGTCCCACCAACTCCGCCAACGCCTCCACCCGCGTGCGCAAGGCTGCACCGCGCTCGATCCCCATGCGCAGCACCGGGTCGGCGATGGCCCGGGCGGCGGTGAGGCGGGGATTGAGGCTATCGGTAGGGTCCTGGAACACCATTTGGATCCGTCGGCGCATCCCGCTGCGGGCAAAGCCACGCGCCGGCATTGCCGCAATATCCTGGCCGGCGAAGCGGATGCTGCCGGAGGTTGGGTCCAGCAGGCGCATCACCATCATCGACGTGGTGGACTTGCCGCAGCCGGACTCGCCGACCAGGCCCACGCTTTCCCCACGGCATACCGTGAAGCTGATGCCGTCCACGGCGCGAAACGGCGGCAGCTTGCCCGTCTTGCGTTGGAATAGCCGGAAGGCCCCTTTGCGCGGATACTCCTTCACCAATCTTTCGACTTCCAGCAGTGCCTCGCCACTGCGCGAATCGGGCGCCGATGCCGGCGGAACCGGCGCATCCTCCGGAAGCAATGCGTGCAACGTGGCGCCGGGCCTGGGCGTCGCACGCATCAGCCTTCTTGTATAAGGGTGCGAGGGGGCGCGGAAAACCTCGGCAGCGGTGGCGTTCTCCACCACGCGGCCCCGCTCCATCACCGTCACCCGGTCGCAATAGGCGGCAGCCAGCCCCAAATCGTGCGTGATCAGCAGTGTGGACATGCCGCGCTCCTGCGTCAGTTCCACCACCAGATCCATCACCGCCTTCTGCGTCGTCACATCCAGTCCGGTCGTGGGCTCGTCGGCGATCAGGAGGCGGGGGCGGCAGGCGATGGCAATGGCGATCACCACGCGCTGACACATGCCACCCGATAGCTCGAACGGGTAGGCGTCGTAGCGCTCCGCCGGGCGCGCGATGCGGACTTGCTCCAGTGCGTCGATCGCCCTCGCCCGCGCATTGGCGCGCGTGGCCAGGCCGTGGCGCAGCAGCACATCGGCGATCTGTCGTCCCACCGGGCGGATCGGGTTCAACGCCGTGCGCGGGTTTTGGAAGATCATCGAAATCTCCTTCCCGCGCATGTCCTGCATCTCCGCCTCCTTCAGGCCGCGCAAATCGACGCCCGCGAACCCGATCGAGCCTTCGGCGACCCGGCCCGCGCGGTCCAGGATCCGCATCACCGCATAGGACGTCACCGATTTGCCGGAGCCGGATTCGCCCACCACGCCGACCGTCTCGCCGCGCGCGATGCGCAGATCGACATGTTGGACAGCCCGCACGAGGCCGCGCCTTGTCGCGAACTCGACCGAAAGATCCTGAACATCCAGCAAGGGTGTGTCGATTTGGGTGTCCACGGGGTCAGGTCCGCCGCTGCGGATCGACGATGTCGCGCATGCCGTCGCCCAGAAGGTTGAAGCAGAACACGGCGAGCATCAGCGCCAGCCCGGGGAAGAGCGCCACCCACCACTCGCCGGACACGATGGTCGCCGCGCCCTCGGCCACCATGATGCCCCATTCCGGTGCTGGCGGCCGGATGCCGAGGCCGACGAAGCTGAGCCCGGCGGCGTTCAGGATGGCGTAGCCCATGGTGAGCGACATCTGCACCGCCATGATGGGCAGGATGTTGGGGAGGATGGTGGTCAATAGCACCCGCATCTCGCTATTGCCCGTCAGCCGCGCGGCCTGGACGTAGCCGGCATTGCGCCGCACCGCCGCCTCGCTGCGGGCCACGCGGGCGTACAGCGGGAAGTTCACGATGGCGGTGGCCAGGATGATGTTGCTGACCGTGTTGCCGAGCGCGGCCACGATGCCCATCGCCAGCACGAAGAGCGGGAAGGCCATGATCGTGTCGGCGAGGCGTCCGACGATGCGGTCCGTCCAGCCGCCGAAGAACCCGGCTGCCACCCCCGCCAACCCACCCAGCACGAAAACGAGCGCCACGGAGAAGACGGCGATGCCCATATCCAGCCGCGTCGCCACGATCACGCGCGACAGGATGTCTCGCCCCAACTGGTCTGTCCCAAACCAATGGGCGCCGCTGGGCGCCTGCAGCGCCCGCACCGTGTCGCTGGCGAGAGGGTCATAGGGCGCGAGCCAGGGGCCGAAGAGCGCGCAGATCACCAGGAGCAGGAACAGGGCGAAGCTGCCGGCCGTCACCGGGTTCTCGCCCAGCACATAGCGCATGTGCTGCAGCAGCGCGCGCGCCGGGTGTGGCCGTGGTGCTACGGCGTTGACCACGGTGCTCATCAGGCCGCCCGCATGCGCGGATCGACGACGCCGTAAAGCAGGTCGATCACGAGGTTCAGCAGGATATACAAGATCGCCATGGTCAGCACGAACCCCTGGACCGGTGCGAAATCCGACGCGATCAGCGCTTCCACTGCGTAGGACCCGATGCCCGGCCAGGCGAACACTTTCTCCACCAGCACGTTCGCGCCGAGCAGGAAGGAGAACACCATGCCGAGCGTGGTCAGTAGCGGCAGCATCGCGTTGCGGAAGGCGTAGCTCATCACCACGGTGCGCCCGGTCAGGCCGCTGGCGCGCGCGGTACGCACGAACTCCGAGGCAAGGGCCGACAGCATCGAGGCACGGGTGACCCGGGCAAGCGGTGCCAGGGCGAACACCGCCAATGTCAGCGCCGGGAGGATGATTTGCGAGAGCGCCCCCATGAAGGTGGCACCGTCGCCGGCGAGCAGGCTGTCGATCAGAAAGAACCCGGTGACGTGCGCTGGCTCGGTCGCGAAGCTGTCGAGCCGGCCAAGCGGGGCGGGGGACCAGCCGAGCACGTAGTAGAACACGTAAACCGCCAGCAGCCCGGTGAAGAACACCGGCAGCGAGACCCCGGCCGTGGTCACCACCCGGCACAGATGGTCGATCCACGAATCCTGCCGCAGTGCCGCCACCACCCCCAGCGGGACGGCAATCACCACGGCCAGGATCAGCCCGGACAGCGTCAACTCGGCCGAGGCCGGCAGCCTGGTGGCGATTTCCGCCAATACGGGCTGCCCCGTGCTGAGGGAGACCCCGAGGTTGCCGTGCACGAGATCGGCGAGGTAGCGCAGGAACTGCGCCCAAAGCGGCAGATCGAGCCCCAATTGATGCCGGATTTGCTCGATCGCCGCCGCCGACGCGACAGGCCCAGCGAAATAGACCGCCGGGTCGCCAGGCAACACCCGCGTCAGCAGGAATGTCACCACGATCACCCCCGCGACGCTGGGGATGGCGGTCCCCAGGCGCATCAGCACCGAGCGCAGCATGGCCTCAGGCCTTGGTGAACGCGCGGAAGTCCGGCTCGCGGCAGGGCCAGAATTGAAAGCCGCCAATGGTTTTCTGCATGGCCAGATCGTGCAGCGGCTGTGCCAGCGGCATGGCTGGCACCTGGTCCTGCGCGATGCGGATGAAGTCGATCACGTCGGCATCGTAGGCCTTCGGGTCGCTGGTGAAGCGGGCTGCGTCGATCGCCTTGTCGAGCACCGGGTTCTGGTAGGACGATACGTTGAACACGGAATTGCTGCCGTGATAATTCCAGAAGAAGAAATAGTCGGGCCAGTCCAGCCAGCCGGCGAAGCGATTGACCACCATCGGTGCCGTCTTCTTCACCAACTCGCCGCGGAAATTGGCACCTGGAACCTTGTTCAGTTCCAGCGTGATGCCAATCGGCGCCAAGGCCTCCTTCATCAACACGGCGATCGGCTCCGCGACGGAAGCCTGGCCAGCGTCGAACAGAACGGAGGTGGTGAAGCCGCCGGGGCTGACCTGCTGCACCAGGGCTTTCGCCTTGGCGACGTTGGTGTCGTAGGGGAAGGGCTGCGGCCAGACGGTCGTCGTGGCGGGACCTTTGGCGCCCCACATCGCCACGCCGCGGCCATACAGCGCCACTTGCATGATCTTGTCGTAGGGCAGCGCCCATGCCACGGCCTGGCGCAGCCGGACGTCGGTGAACGGCCCGGTGGCGCAGTTCATGGCGGCATACCAGATGCCGTTCGGCACCGGCACGCCGATCACCTGCACCTTGCCGGCGTCCAACATATCCTTCGCGTCCTTCGGCGGGAGCAGCCAGGACACGTCGGCATCGCCGCGTTCCAGCAGCGCCCGGCGCGTCGATGGAGACGGGATGTCCCGCGTGATGATCCGGCGCATCGCAGGCTTCGGGCCACAGACCCAATCCTCGTTGCGGACGTAGATCGTCTCGGTGCCGGGCTTCCAGCTTTCCACCTTGAAGCCGCCAGAGCCCGCGACGTTGTTCTTCAGCCAATCCTTCGCCCAGGGGTCGCCGGCGCCGTTCTTGGTCGCGAGTTCGCTGTCGATGACGTAGGGGATGGTGACGCCGAGATCCGGCATCAGCAGCTTGTCCTTGCGGATGAAGTCGATCCGGAAGGTCTTGTCGTCGACGGCGACGAATTGCTCCGGCTTTTCCATGCTGCCGGCCGCCATCTGCGTGGTGGCGAAGCCGCCGATGCTGACCGCACGGTCGAGCGACCATTTGACGTCCTTTGCCGTCACCGGCCGGCCAGAATGAAACTTGGCGTCGCGCAACTTGAAGGTGACGCTCATGCCGTCGCTGGCCTCTTGCCAGCTCTCCGCCAGCTCGGGCTCCAGTTCGTGCAGGGTGAACGTCTTGCCCTTATTGTCCGGCAACGGGACGGATTTGAAGCGGACCAGCCGGTCGTAGCAGTTGAGCGCCACTCCGTTCACCGGCTGTGCGGCGCCGAGGCCCTGCATGTCCATGCTGTTCGGCCCGTATTCCTGCACCAGCAGCAGCGTCTCCGCCCGGGACGCCGTCTGCGCCTTGGCGGGCGTGCGGGCGACGAACGGGGCTGCCAAGGCTGCTGTCGAGGCGGCAAGAAAGCTACGGCGATCCATGGGACGAGCTCCGGTCGGATTTGTGACACTATGGCAATGTCCATACGCAAGGATCGTGCCCTGGACATCCAACCCGTCCCGTGAGGTGCGCATTTACGTCTGAAATGCCGGTCTGGCGCCCCGTCGCTGCGGGCTGTCCGCTCAGGTCAGGGCAAATCTGCCTCAGTCTTCCTCGTCCTCACCTGCCAAGTCCGCCTCGGCTTGTGCCACGGCCGCCGCGGCCTTCGTCAGCTCGCCATAGGCGTGTTCGGTTTCGGCCGCGCCCTCGGTCACGATGCGCCGCAACTCATCCACCCCCTCTCGCAGGGCTGCGAGCCCGGCGGCGATGGGGGGCGCGAACCGGCTGTCGATGCGCTGCGTCTCGGCCGGCGGCGGCACGGCACTTGCCGGCGCGTGGGAACGCCGCTCGAGGTCCTGGCGCCAGGACCTCAGGGCGGTCTTCAGCGCCGGGCCGAACCCGGGAATTGGGTTCAGCGCATCCTTCGTGACGTCCGCGGCGGTGGTGATGCCGTGTGCCGCCAAGGTGGTGAGCCGTTTCGGCCCGACGCCCGGGATTTTCGCACGGGCGAGCGGGTAGTTGCCGAGGAAGCGGTTGACCGTGGCGCGGTTGGCCGCCTCCCGTACCTCCGCGTCACGCTGCCTGAAGGCTTCGAGGAGCGTTTGCCTGGCCCGGGTGAACGTGGTCAATCTGGCCTGGAAGACGGCTGCTGGGTCGCGTGCTGTCCAGCGCTGCACAAGGCGCTCGTAGGTCGCTTGGGCCTGCTCGAGCGCACCGAGCCGGGCGGCGCGTTCCCGTTGCAAGGGTGTCTGCCTCAGCCCAAGCGCCTGCAGCAGCCGCAGCGGTGCCGGTGATGGCCGCAAGAGGTAGGGCCGTCCTCTGAACGAGAAGTGGCGCGGCGAAGGAATGCGGGGCGGCGGTTCTGGGGGCTTCACCGCGGTGATCTGCGCCCAAAGACGCTCCGCCTCGCGCACCGGGTTCTGCCGGGTCGTGTCCTGCCGGCCCGAGATGGCGAACAGGTCGCCGCCGATGTCAGCTTCGAGGTCGCAGAGTGGACAGGTGTCGCTGGCGTCCGGAACGTATTGATGGGCGTTGTTGGAGCGGCACTGCCGCAGCCCACCCCGAAGCGCGTCGAGGGCGCGGACCCAGGTCCCAGCGGTGGGCCGCCCCTCATTGGCACCCGCCGGACTGAAGGCGCGCCGGAACAACGCCTCCAAATCTGCGCCGACGGCGCGGAGCGGCAGGGTGCGAGGCGGGCGCAGCAGGCCGCGATCCTCGGCCCAGGCGAATTGGAAGGCCGCGATCGCATCGTGAATCTCTGGCGATTCGCCCGTTGCGGGCCGCCCGGCAAAGGGGTGGCGGGCGAAGAACAGCAGATGGAAAATCAGCACGGCCAGCCCGAATGCGTCGTGGTTGCGCGTCCGGCGTAGCCCACGGAAGCTCGGCACGCGCTGCAGTTCCGGTGGCTGGAAGTTCGGCGTACCCACGTCGCAGCTATGCAACCGGCCGCTCGCCTCGATCTGCACGCTGTCGACGTCGATCAGCGAAACCGTGCCCTCCTCGGCAACGAGGGCACAGCGCTCGTTCACGTCCCCGATGACCAGCCCGGCCTCGTGTCCGGCGGCAAACGCGCGTGCAAGGTTGGCCGCCACGGCGACGATGAAGGCGTAGCTCGCCTCCGGGAACAATGCCCGCCGGCTCTGCCCCGACCAGAGCGTATGCAATTCGCGCCCCGGCAGCCGGGCCATGGTGAAGCCGGCAACCCGGCGATCCGTCTCGATCAGGTCGATCGGCCAGCCGGCGTTGCGCGGCCGCGCGACGGGCGGCACGGCGACCATGGCGCGCAGCTTGGTGACCCGCGCGGCATCGGGAGATGGGTCGTAGATCTTGGCGAGCAGCCCCGCATGGCCAGCAATGGGAAAAACCACCCCCTCTCCGCCGCGGGCGAGTTCCGACCCGAGGGCGAGCGGCTTGCCGCTTACGGTGCGCAGGCCGCTCAAGCGGAGCGGACGGCGATCACGAGCGTCCTGTCGTCATCAGTCCTCGCATCCGCGTCCGGCGAGCCCAGGAAGGCAGCTAACCAGGCCGCCTGGTCCGGCCGCTCGCCCGCCCCGTCATCCTCCCGCATTCCAGCGAAGACGTGATCGAAGAAGGCGCCGTGCGGCTCGAGCGTCGCCTGACGGATTGCAAGGAACTCGACGCCGTCGCTCATCAAGGCAAACTCGGCGGGCGGCTCGGGCAGGTTCACAACGCGCAGGGAGGCGCCGGCCTCGGGGCTGGTAACGAAGACGGTCTCGTTGGCGAATTCCCCGCGTTGCGGCGGCAAAGCGAGACGCCAGGCCCCGGACGCCTCCCGCAGGACCACGGCACCGTCCCCGACCTGCAGCACGCGGCTGCCACTCGCTGCCGCGTGCACGGCGAGGAGAGTGCAGGCGAAGGCGGCGAGCGGCTGCTCCCCCGCAGCCTGCGCAAGGGCGGCGCGCACGGCGGAGAGGGCGTTCGCGCCCCAGGCGGCGGGATCGTCACCGGGCGCGTTGGCGGCGACGTAGCGGAGAAAGGCCTCGCAGCCGAGCCGCGCTCCCTCCGCGCCCTGCGGCGCGCTGCCAGCCCCATCGCAGACGATTGCGGTCAGCGCACCGTCCTCCCCCGCCGCGACGGCGAAGAAATCCTCGCAGGGGCGGCGGGCGGCACGGTGGGCGGCCCCTGCGACGCGGGCGGCTGCCCAGCGCCAGGCGCTCAGAGTTCAGCCCAGCCGGCGGGTACCGGTGGAAGGGCCACCGCGCCGCCTGGCGTCGAGCGTGACACGGCAGAGATCGAGGCGGACAGCCACAGGAAGAGGCTGTTGTAGTCGAGGCCGCGCAGATGGAGCGGCGCGCGGACCGAAATACGCTGCAGCGTCGCGAAATCGGCGCCGTCGACGCCGATGGCGAAGAAGGCAAGGCGCTTCGTCTCCTCTGCCCGGCGGATCTTCTCCGCCGCCTGCCGCCAATCGTCGGTCGGTGCGCCGTCGGTGATCAGCATCGCGATCGGCCGGTAGTAGGCAACGCCATTGTCTTTATAGGTCTGCTTCCTGTCCTCGATCATCTGGAGTGCCAGCTCAATGGCGCGTCCCATCGGGGTGTCCCCCTCCGCGCGTAGGGCAGGCGGGCTGAAATTCTCGACGGTGTCGAAGGCGACGTCGGCTGTGACCGGTCCGAACGACACCACCGCCAGTTCCGCCCGCTTGGCCGCCAGCGAGTCGCGTTGGAGGTTTTTGCGCAGCGCCTGCAACCCGGCGTTGAGCTGTTCGATCGGCTCGCCCGTCATCGACGCCGATTTGTCGATCAGGAGCATGACCGGGCATCGCGGATCAGGATTGTCCGCGAAGACGTTCGGCCGTGAGACCGACCGTCCGGGATTGAAAGGGATTTGGTCGAAGCTGCTCAAGGCGCCCCCGCTTTGCTGCTGGTGTACCTCGGGGTATAGCACACGTGTCACGCTGGATGAGAGGCGCCGCACGCGGACGATGATGGTGGTATTATCGGGTATGGTGGTATGACCAGGCTGGTGCTGCAACCAAGCGCATCGGCGGTCCTGGGCGCGACTCTCTTCAACCAGTATCGGAAACAGGCTGAATGGCTCAAAAAGTAATCATCTCCTGCGCCATCACGGGTGCCATCCACACCCCAAGCATGTCGGACGCGCTGCCCATCACGCCGGAGCAGATCGCGCAGTCTTCCATCGAGGCCGCAGAGGCGGGCGCCGCCATCATCCATCTGCACGCCCGTGACCCGCAGACCGGCGCCCCCACGCCGGACCCGGCGGTGTTCATGCGCTTTCTGCCGATCATCAAGCAATCGACCAACGCGGTGCTGAATATCACCACGGGCGGCGGCCTGGGCATGACGGTCGAAGAGCGCCTGGCCGCGCCCATGCTGGCCAAGCCCGAGATGTGCTCCCTCAACATGGGGTCCATGAACTTCAACATCAGCGGCGCCGGCGGGCGGGTTGAGACCTGGAAGCATGATTGGGAGAAACCCTATCTGGACCGCACGGACGACCATATCTTCCGCAACACCTTCCGGGACGTGACGAAGATCGTCGGGATCATGGGCGGTGAACACGGCACCAAGTTCGAGTACGAATGCTACGACGTCGGCCACCTCTATAACTTGGCCTACTTGCTGGACCGCAAGGTGGTGGAGCCGCCGCTCTTCGTGCAGACCATCTTCGGCATTTTGGGCGGCATCGGTCCGGAGCCGCGCAACCTGCTGTTCATGCGCGAAACGGCTGACCGGCTATTTGGCGACCGCTATGTTTGGAGCGTGCTGGGTGCCGGGCGGCACCAGATGAACTTCACCACTATGGCCGCGATCCTCGGCGGTAACGTCCGCGTCGGGTTGGAAGACAGCCTCTATATTGGCCGCGGCAAGATGGCCCAATCCAACGCCGAGCAGGTCGCCAAAATCCGCCGCATCCTCGAGGAGCTGAGCCTGGATATCGCCAGCCCAGACGAAGCCCGCGCGATGCTTGGTCTGAAAGGCGGCGACCGCGTGGGGTTCTGAACGGCGTATGGCACACGAAGCCAACGAGGTGGTGGACTAATTCCGTTGTCATCCACCGCCGGCGGTCCGTAGTCTAACCCATGGTCGTTACAATGGATGAGGCACGCGCACGATGGGTTCATTGATGGATGCAGGACAGATCGTCGCCGTTCTGCTTAACGTCCTCGGCGCGCTCTGGCTGGCGCTGGAGTTTTCGGGCCGCACCGTGGCGCTCAGCGCCCCCTATATCCGGCCCAATGGCTTCACCTGGTCGGCGACCGCGATTGCAACGGCCGGGGTGGGCGCCGCAGTCTTCGTCGTCGGCCTGGGAACACTGGGTGGCCTGATCGTGATTATCCCCGGCTTCGTCTCGATCAATCCAACCCGCGGACTGGAATCGGTGTTCGGGCTGCTCTTCGGGCTGCCTGGTGTTGCTGCCGGGATGATCGGGAATCCGATCGGCGATATTCTCACCGGCAAGCTTTCGCTCGGCAGTATCGCCGGGACGGTGACCACGGGGCTGACCAGCTACCTGTTCTACCGCATGTTCATGCGAAACCCAGGGCTCGCGGGCTTTGGCCGTCCGAGCGTCTCGGGCCGGTTCCTCGTCGCGATCCTGATCATGGCAGTCTTCCTCAAGGGCATCGGCATCGCAGGCTTTCTGGCAGCGATCGGCGCGTTGCCACAGCATGTCGCCTGGTACGTGGGCTTCCCATCGATCGCCATTGCCGAGGGGCTGTCCAACGCCGTGCTTGGCAGCGTTCTGACGAAAATCCTTTATCCCTTCGTCGACCGGATCGGCCTGACGCCGCCCGAGTCTGGGGCCGTGCCGGGTGTCACCACTCTCTCACCCCTACCGATGCGCGACTAGCGCGGCGCGATGGCAACGCTTGCTCTCACAGGCGTTTCGTTCCGCTATAAACACGGAGCGGACGCGGCGCTGAACTCGATTGACCTGATCGTTCGGCCCGGCGAGATCGTCGGCATCGTGGGGCCGAATGGCAGCGGCAAGACGACGCTGTGTCTGACCTTCAACGGCCTGGTGCCCCACGCGGTCCGCGGCATGATGACCGGTGAAGTGCTGGTCGACGGCAAGAGCACGGTCAAGCAGCCCGTCCACGTGACGGCGCGTGACGTCGGCATCGTGCTGCAAAACCCGGAGGCACAATTCTTCGGCGAATCGGTCGAGGAAGAGATCGCCTTCGGACCGGAGAACTTCCAACTCGCCGCCACCGTGATCGATGCCCGGATCGATTCCAGCCTCGCCTCCGTCGGGATGACGGGGTTCCGCGATCGATTTCCCTTCCACCTATCGGGCGGGCAGAAGCAGCGCGTCGCCATTGCAATAGCGCTGGCGATGGAGCCGGCGATCCTGGTGCTGGACGAGCCAACCTCCGAACTCGACCCGCAGGGTAAGCAGGAGGTGCTCGAAACGATCGAAGCGTTGAGCGCTCAGCACGCACAGACCGTCATCATCACCAGCCACGAAACCGATGAACTGGTGCGGATCGTTCACCGGATCGTGGCGCTGTCCGAGGCCGGCGCGGTCGTGGCGGACGGCCCACCGCACGAGGTTCTGGGATCGGGCCTGTGCGCCGGCCTCGGCATCCGTCAGCCACAGCTGTTCGAGCTATGGGAGGGAAGGGATGGGGCGCCGCCCACGATGGTGGCGGAGGCGGCCCAGCGTCTGCGAGGCTGGTTCCGTCCTGTCGCAAGCCCGGTTTCCAGCGGCCGGATCGACAAACCGCCCGTGATCACCTGCCGCGACCTGCACCATACCTACGCAAATGGCGTGGCGGCCTTGCGGGGCATCAACCTGGATGTCCGGCCCGGGGAGTTTGTCGCCATCATGGGGCGCAACGGGTCTGGCAAGACCACGTTGTCCAAGCATCTGAACGGTCTGTTGAAGCCAAGCAGCGGCAGTCTCAGCGTCCTCGGGCGCGATCCCGACCGGGTGGGAACTGCCGCGATGGCCCGTTCCGTGGGTTACGTGTTCCAGAACCCGGATCACCAAATCTTCAGCCAGACGATTGCCGAGGAGTTTGCCTTTGGCCTTCGCAACACCGGGCTGGCCGAAGCTGAGATCGTGCAGCGGACTCAGGAAGCGCTCGAACGTGCCGGGCTGAACCTCCCGCCCGAGACCTATCCGCATTTTCTTGGCAAGGGGGAGCGGCAGCGCCTGGCCCTCGCGACCGTGCTGGCGATGCGCCCGGAGATCCTGGTCATCGACGAACCCACCACCGGGTTGGATTGGCGCAACGCCAAGGCCACGATGGCGACGCTGGAGGCGCTCAATGCTGCCGGCCTGACCATCGTCTTCGTCACCCATGACAGCCGCCTGGTAGCCGAGCACGCCCACCGGGTGGTGGTGATGGCCGATGGTGAAGTGCTGGCGGATGGCGACCCGGGCATCGTGTTCCACGACCGTCCAACGATGACCCGGGCAGCGCTGCGGCCGCCCACCATCATGCAACTCGCCGCCGCGTTGACGGAGGATGCCCCCAGCCTGGGCATCCGGACCGTGGCGGATTTTCGCCGCTGCCTGCTGCCGGCGATGGAGCACGTGCCGCATGCGCTATAACCTCTATTCGCCCGGATCGTCGCTGATCCACCGGCTCGATCCGCGGACGAAGCTCGTCTTCGTGGTCTGCGTGTTCGTTCTGGTGCTGGTGTTCAACGATCCGCGCTACCTGGCGGCGATCACGCTTTGTGTGTGCTTGGTGGCGGCATTATCCGGCCCGGCCATCCGCAAGCTGCTCGGCTTCACCGCCGTGCTGCTGCCGGTGATGGTGGCGACGGTCGTGCTCTGGCCGCTCTTCGTCCACCAGGGGACCCCGTTGGTGGAATGGCGTTTCTTGACCATTACGGATGTCGGGCTGCTCTATGCGCTCGCCATGGGGCAACGCATCGTGGTGCCCTGCATCGCCTCCCTGCTGCTGTTCGTGACGACCCGGCGGCGGGACGTGGTGACCGGGCTGGTCCAACTCGGCCTGCCATATCAGGTGGGGTTCGGCATCACCATCGCGTTCGGCTTCATCCCCGCCATGATCGGGATCGCCCAGACCATCCTGCAGGCACAACAGGCCCGCGGACTGAACCCGTTTTCCGGTGGCATTGCGGCCCGGCTGCGCAATTCGGCCAGCCTCATCGTCCCGCTGCTGATTACGGCGCTCTCATCCGTGCAGAACCTGGCGTTTTCGATGGACTCGCGCGGCTATGGGGCCAGCCGGCAACGGACCTATCTGCACCCCCTGCAATTCGCGCGGCTTGACTATGCGGTCATCCTGGGTGAACTCGCCTCCATCCCGGTCTGCGTCGGCCTTCGCTTGCTCGGCCACGGGTCAATCCTGGCAGGGGCATTTTGAGGCCAGCCATGCCCGCGCTCAGCCCACCCTTGTTTTCGCTGCGGCCCCTCGTCGTCGCAGCGTTGCACCTGCCGGATCTTGCAGTGGCCCGGCAGACCAGTATGGCCTGGCTGGAGGATTACGTTCTGACCAATGCGGAGGTGTTCGCGGCGGCAGGAATTCCGGCCATCATGCTCCAGGACATGACGCGTGTGCCCCATGCTGCCGCGCCGGACTCCGTTGCCATCATGGGGGCGCTCGGCCGTTTGCTCCGCGAGCGTCACCCCGCCATCGCGCTGGGCATCATTTTCCGCGCCCACGACGCGCAGGCGCCGCTGGCGGTGGCGCATGCCGTGGGGGCGAGCTTCGTGCGCATCAAGGTCTATGTCGGTGGGGTGATGAGCGCTGCCGGGCCGCGCGACGGGCTGGGCACCGTCGCCCGCGCCTACCGCCACGATTTGCGGCGCGACGACATCGCGATCCTGGCGGACGTGCACGACCGGACCAGTGTTCCCCGGTCCGCCGAGGCCGGTGAGGAGGCGGCAGGGTGGGCGGTGCAACTCGGCGCCGATGGCCTGGTGGTGACGGGTGCCAGCTTCCCTGAGTCGGTCGCACGCATCCAGGCGACGCGTGCGGCAGGCATCCGCAAGCCTTTGCTGCTCGGCGGCGGCGTGAACGCAGCCAACGCGGCGACAGCCATGCAGGTTGCGGATGGCGTCATCGTCAGCAACTCGATGATGCGCAAGGATACCGCGCCAGACAAAATCCTCCGCTGGGACATGGGTAAGGCCCGCGATCTGATGGATGCCGTCCATGCGGCGACAGCCCGGTGAGCGCCGGCGCGCTGACGCTGCAGGATATCGCCCGCACCCCCGCCGTGCTGGACGCGCTGGCGGATCGCGCGCCCGAACTGGGCGGCTTCACCCGCCACCATTTGACACCCGATCCAGGCGGGCGGTTGTTCGTCTATGGTTGCGGCGATGGCCTGGTGGCGGCCGAGGCGGTCGCCAGCCGTGACATCGTGGCCGTCACCGCGCTCGACATGCTCGCCTACCGGGCACCGGAGCTGACCCAGGCCGATCGTGTGCTGGCGGTTTCTATGTCCGGCAATGTGGACCGGGGTGTAGAGGCCGCGCAGGCGGTGACCTCGCGCGGGGTCAAGCTGGCGCTGTTGACCAACACGGATGGCGGCCAATTGGGAGCAACGGGCGCCCCGCGGTTCTCGCTGGCCATTCCGACGATCAAGCATTTCCTCTGCGGCACGGCGACCTATACCGGGACGCTGTTCGCGCTCATGCAGATTGCAGCGAGTTTAGCAGGGCGGTCACCCCCTCCCTCGCCTGCGGCTGCGATGGAGGGCCTGGCGGCGGCTTTGGTGAACGGGCTGACGCCGATCCCCGCAGCTTTCAGCGGTGTGCGCTTCCTCAGCGCCGGGCCAAACCGTGCGACAGCCGCGCATGGCAGCGCGAAATTGGTGGAACTGACCCAGTTGCCGACTTGGCCGGCGGACATCGAGGAATTCGCGCATTCTCAATTCTGGTCCGCCAGCCCAGGCGAGTTGATCGTCACGATCGTGACCAACGAGGTAACCGCGGCATTGGCCAACCATGCCGCTCGCGTGCTGGGCGACATGGGCTTCACCACCCTGGCCGTTGCCGCTGCCAGCACACCCGTACCAGCTTCACGGTACTGCGTGGAACTGCCTGCCGTGGCCGAGGTGTTGTCACCGTTGGTGGCTGCGACCGCGGTCCAGGTGCTCGCCTGGCACCTCAGCCTCGGTGCCGGGCTTGATCCAGACACACGTGCGCATCTGAAGGACGATGTGATGCGGTTTAGCACCAGCCGCCGCCTTACCCGGCACGCCATGGTGGGCACGGGGCGGTGAGTCGGGCGGATGTGGTGGTCGTCGGCTACCTCGCCTTGGACACGATCACCTGCCCCGCCGGACGGTTCGAGCATGTGGCTGGCGGTGCAGCACTCTATTGCTCGGCTGCTTCGGCGGCGGCTGGCGCGCGGGTTGCCCTGGTCTCGCGCATCGGCGCTGGTTTTCCCGAAGCGCCGTTGGAGGCGCTCCGGGCGCTCGGCGTCTCGCTGGACCATGTCGTGCGCGATTCGCACCCCTGTCCGCGCTCGCGCCTTGTCGATCCCTCCGGAGCTGACCGGTCGTCGCCGCATCACCGCGACCCCGTCTGGTGGGACGCGCAGCGCGCGCTCGCCCCGCCTGCGCCGCCGCCGGGTGCGGCAGTCTACGTGTTCAACGCGATGCCGGCTGCCGTATTGGCCAGCCAGATAGCAGCCCGGCGGGCTTGGGACACGCTGGTAATGGACACGAGTGCGGCCTTCCTGTCAGCAGAGGGAGAAGCCGTCGCGCGTTGCGCGTCCGGTGTGACCTTGTTCGCACCCAGCCGGGAGGAGACGCGGATGATGATGCCAGACCTTGATGACACGGAGGCCCTGGACCGGCTTGCGACGCAGATCGGCGTCGCAGTGCAAAAGCGCGGCGCGGATGGCCTGGCGCTCCGCCGTCGCGGCGAGGCAGAATTGCGGCAGCCGAGTTGCGCCTCCACCATCGTCGACACGACAGGGGCAGGTGATTCGGTCGTCGGCGCCCTCGCCGCCGGGTTGGCGGCTGGCCTGCCCGATTCGGCCCTGCTGTCCCTCGCCGCCACAATCGCCGCCCGCACGATTAGCGGAGTGGGTGCGTCGGCGCTCCTGCAGGCGTTTCGCCCGCCTGCGCCCTGAACGCAGCCGCACGACGATGGCTATACGCCGCATAGACCACCAGCCCTAGGACGAACCACGCGCCCAGCCGAATCCACGTCGCCCCCGGCAGCGACACCATCATCAGCAGGCAGGTCGCCACACCCAGGATTGGCACCGCCGGGCTGCCTGGCACGCGGAAGGCACGCGGCCGGTCCGGCTCTCGCACGCGCAGCACGAGCACGCCGCAGCAAACGATGGCGAAGGCCAGCAGGGTGCCGACCGAGGTCATCCGGCTCAGCGCCTCCACCGGGACGAAGCCGGCCAACCCGGCCGTCAGCACCATCATCGCCGCATGCGCGGCCCAGGGCGTGCGCCGGGTCGCATGCAGCCGGGCGAATACGCTGGGGATCATGCCATCCTGCGCCATGGCGAACATCACGCGGCTTTGCCCCAGCAGGCCCACCAGGAGGACGGAGGTAAAGCCGAGGATGACCCCGAGCTTCACCGTCACCTGCAGCCAAACGAACGGCGTCCGCTCGATGGCGGTAGCGACGGGGGCGGCATCGCCATGCATGTGCTTGTAGTTCACCATCCCGGTCAGCACGGCGGCGAAGGCCACGTAGAGCACCGTGCAGATCACCAGCGAGCCCAGGATGCCGACCGGCATGGTCTGCTGCGGCTCCTTTGCCTCGGCCGCGGTGGTGCTGACGGCGTCGAACCCCAGATACGCGAAGAACACCACGCCGGCGCCGCGTAGAATGCCGGACCAGCCGAACGCGCCGAATGTGCCGGTATTGTCTGGGATGAATGGGTGGTAGTTGGCCGGGTCGATGTAGAATGCGCCGAGCCCGATCACCGTCAGCACCACCGCGACCTTCAGCACGACGATCACCGCGTTGATCCGGGCCGATTCCCGGACGCCTGCGACCAGCACCATCGAGACGATCACGATGATCCCCGCCGCCGGCAGGTTGACCAGGCCCCCCGCATCCGGCGCCGCCCCCAGGCTGTGCGGCAGGGTCACCCCCCAGCCATGCAGCAGTGACTGCACGTAGCTCGACCACGACACCGCGACGGTTCCTGCACCCACGGCGTATTCGAGCAGCAAATCCCAGCCGATGATCCAAGCCACCAGTTCGCCAAGGGCAGCATACGCGTAGGCATAGGCGGACCCAGCGGAGGGGATCATCCCCGCCAGCTCGCTGTAGCACAACCCGGTGAAGGCACAGCCCGCTCCGGCGAGCAGGAAGCTCAGGACCACGGCTGGCCCCGCGTAATCCGCGGCCGCAATGCCGGTGAGCGAGAACAGGCCTGCGCCGATGATGGCACCAATCCCCAGCGAGACGAGGTTGGCCGCGCCGAGGGTGCGCCGCAGCCCGGCATCCTTGTCCTGCCCGATCGGCTTGCGGGCGGCGAGGTCGTGCAACAGGCCCATCCTGCATCTCCAAACGGCCGCCCGGCCGGTGAACGCGTTGACGCAGCGCGCCCGTGCCGCAAATCAATGCCGATTGGTTGCGGATGGTTCCGCTGCTATTCACCTCTCCAGGTAACCGCGTTCAAGGACATGCCGTTTAGGAGCCGACACATGAACGATCTCGTCTCACCCATGGCGGCGCCGCCGGTGGATGCCGGCGTCTTGATGCGGCACCTCGAAGAATTTGCCCGCCGGGTCAAGCTGTCCGGCACGCCTGAGGAGTTGGAGAATATCCGCTATCTCCAAACCTGCCTCGACAGCTACGGCTACACCACCGAGCTGATTCTGCATCCGGCCTATATCAGCCTGCCTGGAAAGGCCCGCGTGGCAGCGGGCTCGTTCGCACCTTCCTGCATTACCCACTCCTTCTCGCGCCCCACTGGCCCGGCGGGAGTGACTGGGGCGCTTGTCTATCTCCGTACCGGCCGTGCCGAGGATTTTGCTGGCATCGACATGCGCGGCAAGATCGCCTTGCTGGACGGCATCGCCAACCCGGCTGCCACATTGCGCGCCAGCCAGGCGGGCGCCCTGGGCCAGTTGCATGTCAGCCCGCATGAGCACGTTCACGAGATGTGCATCTCGCCAATTTGGGGCAGCCCGGCGCCGGATACGCTCGATCAGCTCCCTACCACCGTCGTTGTGAGCGTCGCCGCGGCGGATGGCGCCCATCTCAAGCAGCGCCTTGCGGGCGGCGAGGCCATCGAGGTGACCTTGCATGCCGAGGTGGATACCGGATGGCGCCAAACGCCCATCCTGCAGGCGGAGATGTTGCCGCCAGGGGCCGGGCGGGATGCACCGTTCGTGCTGTTTTCTGGGCACCAGGATACCTGGTATTACGGCGTGATGGATAATGGGGGCGCCAACGCCACCATGCTCGAGGTCGCACGGGTGTGTGCGGCGGAGCGGGCGTCCTGGCAGCGCGGCCTGCGGCTGTGCTTCTGGTCTGGCCATTCGCACGGACGGTATTCCGGGTCCGCCTGGTATGCCGACAATCGCTGGCAAGATTTGGCAAAGCGCTGCGCCGCGCACGTCAACGTGGATTCCACCGGCGCAAAGGGGAACACCGTGCTGGCGGACGCGCCGTGCGCCTCCGAGCTGCTGGCGCTGGCGCGCGAGGCGGTGCGCGCGCAGGGCGGGCAAGAGCTCGATGGGCATCGCATGCCCCGGGCGGGGGACCAATCGTTCTGGGGCATCGGCGTGCCGTCCATGTTCATGGGCATGGGGGAGCAGCCGGCCGGCACCGCGGTCGACGTCGCAGCATCGGTGTTTGGGTCCAGCAACCGCAAAGGGGCCGGGTTCGGCTGGTGGTGGCACACCCCTGGCGATACGCTCGACAAGATGGACCCCGAGCTGCTGGTGCGGGACACGTGCATTTATGTGCACACGCTCCGGCGGCTGATCACCGGCCGGGTCATGCCGCTGGACTATGCGGGCCATGCCAGCTTCCTGGCGTCGCAGTTGCAGGCGCTGCAGGCCAAGATCGGCGGGACGCTGGATCTCGCGCCGCTGGTGGAACATGCCCAGTTGGTCGGCGAACTCGCCGCGCAACTCGTGTCCGGCAGCGTCGAACCCGAGCGAGCCAATAGGGCATTGATGGCGGTCAGCCGCGCGCTGGTGCCGATCGACTACACGGCGGGTGACCGGTTCCGCCACGACCCGGCGCTCGGCCAATCCCCAGCCCCGGCGCTCGACTCCATCCGGCAGTTGGCGGCGGCGACTGGGTCGGATGACGCGGCATTCCGCCTGGTGGCCGCCACCAGGGCGCGCAACCGCATCGCCTACGCGTTGGATGAGGCCGTATCTGCCTTGCGGGCCGGCCTGGTGTAGCGGGTGCAGAGCCTTGTGTGCCGCGAACGCGGTCTTATGGAGAGTGCATGAATGCCAGACCGTATCCTGATTTGGGGCGCCGGTGCCATCGGCGGCACCATAGGGGCCGCATTGGCCGATGCTGGCCATGACGTCACCTTCGTCGACGTCGAGGCCGCGCACGTGGCTGCGATCAAGGATCCCGCCCGCGGGTTGGAAATCAGCGGACCGGTGCTGTCGCTGAAGCTTGCGGCACCCGCCTTCACCCCTGGGGAGCTAACAGGCCAGTGGGACCATATCTACCTTGCGGTGAAGGCGCAGCACACCCGAGACGCCTCAAAGGCGCTGCTGTCACACCTGGCTGCGGGTGGTTACGTGCTCTCGCTGCAAAACGGGCTGTGCGAGCAAATCATCGCCGAGGTGGTGGGACCGCAACGCGTCATCGGTGCGTTCATCAACTACAGCGCGGACTGGAATGCGCCGGGTGACATTCTCTTCGCCAATCGCGGTGCCTTCGTCATCGGGGAGTTGGACGGTGCGATCTCCCCTCGGCTGGAGCACTTGCTGCGCACGGTGAAGGATTTCGAGCCGGACGCGATCGCTACCAACGATATCAACGCCTATTTGTGGGGCAAGCTCGGGTACGGCTCCCTGCTCTTCGCCCAAGCGGTCGGGCAGCTGGGGATCGCAGATTGCCTTGCGCGGCCCGACCTTTTCCCGCTGTGGCGCAAGCTGGCTGGGGAGGTGAATGCGGTTGCGGCCAAGCAGGGCATCACGCCCAAAGGTTTCAACGGCTACGACCCGGCCGGCTTTGCACCCGGCGCCAGTGAGGCGGCGGCGTCGGCCTGTATCGAAGCGATGGTGGCGTTCAACCGGCCCAGCCTGAAGACGCATTCCGGCGTGTGGCGCGACCTCGCTATCCGCAAGCGGCGCACCGAGGTGGACGTGCAGATTGCGCCGATCGCAACCATTGGCGCCAAGCTCGGGGTCGACTGCCCGTCCATCCGCGCGCTCGTTGCCATGATCCACGAGGTCGAGGACGGCAAACGGGCCTTGTCGGACGACAATTTGTTGGAATTGGCGAAGTCCTGACCTCCATCGCGGGCACGGTGCAAACCGGGTTCGAACCGGTCCAGGATGAATTCGCGGCACTGGACGGCGGATGACGCTTCGGTCATCCGCCCTACGTCACTGCAGTAGAACGCTGGAAAATCAAAGTTTGTTTCCGGACATACAGTCAGAAATCGCGCGCGAACCCGGCGGACCAGCCGCCATCCACCACCAGCACGTGGCCGGCCATGTAGCTATTCTCCGGCGCCACCAAGAATAGCGCCGCCTGCGCGACCTCCGCTGGGCCGGCCACGCGGCCGAGGGGGGTATGGGACACCAGGCGCTCGTCCCCGTCGGTGGCGATGGCGTTCACCAACACGCCATCGCCCGCCAGCTCCAGCGAGAACGCGCGCATCCAGGCGAACAGCCCGGCGCTCTCGGCGGCATCGCTGCCCCGCCCGCGGATGGGGACCACCCCGGCCACCGACCCGACCACTACGATCCGCCCAGCCCGGCGGCCGCGCATTGCCACGGCGGCCTGCTGGCACATCGATTCAACCGGCGCGCCCGGCAGAACCACGAGAATGTCGGCAGCGTCCCCTGTCCGCGCCACCTGGGCGCCATTCGCCCGCAAGCAATCGGCGATGGCGTCCCCTAGGAAATCTCCCTCGCCCGTAACGACCGCCTCACGGCCCTTCAGATCGACGCGCACCGCCCTGTCTCCTTCTTGTTGGTTCGTGCTTGCATCGTCTCACGTGCTCGGCTTACTGTCGAAGCTAATATAATAGCTGCCGTGTTCAGCGGCATGGTTTGGGGGGGAAACGCGATGCCACGTGACGCAGTGCGTCAACGCGACAACAGCCCAGCGCTACCGCCCGGACTGGATGCTGAGTCGTTGCTGCATCTGTTCGAGCGGATGACGCTGCTGCGGCGGTTCGAACAGGTCGCGCAGGGCGCCTGCCGGCGCGGCGAGACGCCGGGCTTCCTGCACCTGTATATCGGGCAGGAGGCGGTGGCGGTTGGCATCTGCGCGCATCTGCGGCGGACGGACTGGATCACCTCCACCCATCGCGGCCACGGCCATGCCTTGGCGAAGGGAGTGTCCCCCAATGCGCTGATGGCCGAATTGTTTGGGCGCAAGGATGGCTCGGTCGGTGGCCGCGGCGGGACCATGCACATCTACGACCGCTCGGCTGGCCTGTTCGGCACCAATGGGTTGGTGGGGGCGGGCATGCCGGAGGCAGTCGGCGCCGGGTTGAGCGCCAAGCATCGCGGCACGGGCGGCGTGGCCGTGGCGTTCTTCGGCGATGGCGCGACCAATCATGGGGCATTCCATGAGTCGCTGAACTTCGCCGGGGTGATGCGCGCCCCGGTCGTGTTCGTGTGCGAGAACAATCTGTATGCCACCGCGACGCCGCTTGCCTCGGTGACGCTGAATCCAGAGATCGCGAGCCGGGCCGCCGCCTACGGAATTCCCGGCGTGGCGGTGGATGGCAACGACGTGGTCGCCATCTGGCTTGCGATGCAGGAGGCCGCCGGACGCGCCCGGCGCGGGGAGGGGCCCACGCTGATCGAGGCCAAGACCTACCGCACGGTCGGGCATCACGAAGGTGATCCGGTGACCGGCACCTATCGCAACCAGGAAGAGGTCGATGCCTGGGCGGCGCGCTGCCCGGTGACGAAGTTTCGCGAGCGGTTGCAGGAGGAGTTCGCCGTCGCTAGCCCCGGGATGCTCGCCGAGATCGAAGCCGCGGTGGATCGGGACGTGGCGGCCGCGCTGGAGTTCGCGCGCGACTCGGCCGAGCCGGATGGCGCGACCGTCATGCGCCACGTGTATGCCGACCCGATCAACCCCGCCATTGCCACGCAGCCCAGCAAGCCCACGGACTTCATCGACACCGGCTGGTTGGACGCGGTGCGGGACGGGCTGGCCGAGGAGATGCGCCGCAACCCGGACATCCTGTATTATGGCGAAGGCACCGGGGAGCGCGCCGGCAGCTTCGCCCATACCAAGGGATTATGGGCAGAGTTCGGCGCGGCACGGATGGTCGACACGCCGATCAGTGAGTTGGGCTTCACGGGCGCCGCGATCGGTGCCTCCGCCACGGGTGTCCGGGTCGTGGCGGATTTGATGTTTGCCGATTTCCTGTTCGAGGCAGCCGGGCAGATCGTGCTGCAGGCCAGCAAGCTGCGCTACATGAGCAACGGGCAGATGAACGTGCCGATGGTGATCCGCGTCGCATCCGGCACCGTCCGCAGCACCGGGCCGCATCATTCCGGCACGTATCATCCAATCTGGGGCCATGTCCCCGGGCTGATCGTTTGCATGCCGTCCAACCCCGCCGATGCGAAGGGGCTGATGAAGACGGCGCTGCATGCCGGCGACCCGGTGATCATGATGGAGCCGAAAGCGCTGTTCGGGAGCCGCGGGCCGGTGCCGGATGGCGACCATTTCGTCCCGTTCGGCGTCGCCCGCCTGGCGCGCGCGGGGCGCGACATCACCATCGCCGCCGCCGGGCAGATGGTGCATCGCGCGCTGGAGGCGGCGGAGGCACTGGCGGCGGATGGCGTCGAGGCCGAGGTGATCGATTTGCGCACCATCATGCCCCTGGATGTGGACGGCGTGGTGGAGAGCGTGCGCCGCACCCACCGGCTGCTGGTGGTGGACGAGGGATGGTCGGCGTTCGGGCTGGGTGCGGAATTAGGCCAATCCGTCATGGAACTGGCGTTCGACGAGTTGGATGCGCCGGTTGCGCGGCTGCATACCGAGCCGGTGACCCACCCGTTCGGCCCGGCACTGGAGCGTGCGATGCTGGTCAATACCAGCCGGATCGTCGCGGTGGCGCGCGATGTGGTGGCGGGCATCGCCCCCGCCCCCAATCGCTGGCGCGGGCGACCCGGCGGCACGGCACTGGCGCCAGCGGCCGCACCGGCGGCCGCCCCCCGGCCCGTGGCACTGGCGGTGCCCGCAATCGTGGTGGAGGGCGAGCCGGTGACCATGCCGTTCGGCGACCTCACCGTGGATAGCGGCAAATTGGTCCGCTGGGTCGTGCCGGATGGCGCATCCGTCGCCAAGGGCGATTTCGTCGCGGAGATCGAGACCGACAAGGCCGTGGTGGAGATCGAGGCGCCGGCCAGCGGGCGGTTGCGGCACATCGTTACGCAGGAGGGTTCGACCGTGAAGATGGGCGGAACGATCGGGTCGGTGCTGCCATGATCCCCTTGTTGCTCCTGAACGCCACCACGCCCGATGACGGGTTCGAACAGCGCCTGTTCGGCGATGTGATGCGGATCGGCCGGCACCTTGGCCCGTTGAATCCCGCAGACATGCCCAGCGATGCCGAGTGTGCCGAGGCGGAAGGCATCGTCACCATGCACCCCGCTTGGGACGCCGGGCTGCCGGAGCGGTTTCCGCGGTGCCGCGTGATCGTTCGCATGGGCGTCGGCTACGACAGCGTGGATGTGCGGGCTTGGGGCGCGGCGGGCGTTGCCGTGTGCAACGTGCCGGATTATGGCACGTCGGAGGTTGCGGACCACGCGCTTGCGCTGATGCTGACCCTGACCCGGGGTACCACCGCCTATGCCGACCGGCTGCGGCGCGACCCGCAGGGCAATTGGGGCTGGCCCGGCGCACCAGCCATGCGGCGCCTGCGCGGGGCGGTATTCGGGATAGTGGGGCTCGGGCGGATCGGCTTGGCTGCTGCATTACGCGCCCGCGCCTTCGGGATGGAACTGGCCTTCTACGACCCGTACGCGCCGAACGGATTGGAGATCGCGGTCGGGGCGCGGCGGCTGCACAGCCTGGCCGAATTACTGGCGATATCCGACGTGCTGAGCCTGCATGCCCCGCTGAGCGAGGAGACGCGCGGCATGATCAATGCCACCACGCTGGCGTCGGCCAAACCTGGACTTGTGCTGGTCAACACCGCGCGCGGGCCGATCGTCGATACGGACGCGGTATACGACGCCCTGCGCTCCGGCCACCTGGCCGCCGCCGGGCTGGACGTCTTGCCTGAGGAGCCACCTAAGCCGGGCAATCGCTTGGTGGCGGCGTTTGGGGCCAGTGAGGATTGGTTGCAGGGCCGCCTGGTGCTGACCCCGCACGCGGCGTTCTACAGTCCGGATTCCATGGTCGACATGCGGTGCAAATCGATCGAGGTGGTGCTGCACTACCTCCGAGACGGGCGCCTTACCAATTGCGTCAACCTGCCGTTCTTGCAGAAGAAGCGGCAGTGAGCGTCATGCGACCCTACGAAGCTGCAACATCCCGCTTATCCGCGCAATTCGTAGCTGAACTGATACAAATCCGCACGGTGCCGGGCCACCGTCAGTTCGACCGGCGTGCCGGCGGTGTCGCGGTACAGCATCCGGTTGGTCAGGATTGGCGCGCCCGCCTCGATCGCGAGCCGGCGGGCGAGCGCAGTATCCGCCAGTTCCGCCGCGACCGTCACCAGCGCCCCGGACAGGCGAACCCCGAGCCGGCGCTCGACGGAGCGGAATACGATCACGTCGTCGAAATCGCTGCGGCTCAGCCGGGCGCCAATGGTGGGCGGAAAGTAGATGGTGATCTCCGTCATCGGGTGATCGGCCACCAGCAGCCGGCCGTGCAACCGATGGCACACGGCACTCTCCAACCCCAAAGCGCGCGCCGCATCGGCGTTGCGGCGCACGGCGTAGGAGAAGATTTCCAGCCGCGCATCGCTGGCGGAGGTGATCACGTCCTCCAGCGTGTTGATGACGCGGGCGGAGCGCAGTGGCCCAGCGGTGACGGTCGCGGGCCGGCCGGAGCGCTTGCGGATCAGCCCCTCCGCCTCCAACTCACGCAGCGCCTGGCGCACCGTGATGAGGCTGATGGCGAAGCCCGTGGCCAAATCTGCCTCCGGTGGCAGGGTCATGCCGGGTTGCAGCCGCCCGGCGGTAATGGCCGTGCGCAGAACTGCGGCAGCCTGCCGGTACAGCGGTCCAGCGGCTCGGTCGATGGGCGTGGTGAGGGCGGTCATCCCTATCGTCATATAAGGCGCAGGCCGTGAAAGTCGACCTTGCGGGCAAGGTCGCGTTCGTTACGGGCGCGGCCGGGGCGATAGGCGGCGCGATCGCCCGTGCCTACGCGGCGCAGGGCGCCCGGGTGGTGGTGGCCGACATCGCCGGGGCGGTGGCAATGGCCGCAACATTGCCGGACGCGCTGGGCGTGGCCGTGGACATCCGGGACGAGGCGCAGATCGACACCGCCATGGCAGCGACGCTGGCCCGCTATGGCCGGCTGGACATCCTGGTGAACAATGCCGGCGTCAACACCATGGCGCATCGCGTGCCGCTGGACGCGTTTCCGACGGCGGAATGGGACCGCATCGCCGATATCGATCTGCGTGGTCTCTTCTTGGTCAGCCGTGCGGGTGCGCGCGCGATGCTGGCGGCGGGTGGCGGGCGCATCATCAACATCGCCTCCATCGTCGGCCTGGTACCGCTGCGGCTGCAAAGCCCGTTCGTCGCGGCGAAGGCCGGCGTGGTGCATTTGACCAAATCCATGGCGCTGGAGTTGGGCGGACGCGGTGTGCTGGTCAACGCCATCGCCCCCGGCTCGACGCTCAGCGAAGGGACGCGCCAGTTGTTCTACGGCGCGGACGGAACGGCGAACCCGGCGGCGCAACGCATGCTGTCCCACGTCGCAGCCGGCCGCCCCGCCGTCGTGGAGGAGATCGCGGCCGGCGCGCTGTTCCTGGCCGACCCGGACAACAGCTTCGTCAACGGGCATGTCTTGACGATCGATGGTGGCTGGACCGCTGGATACATGTAATCGTGCAACGAGGCTGCCGAAGAGCGGCCGTAAACGGGAAGGACACAGGAATGTTCGACACAGGACGTAGGAATATCGCCCGCGGCGCGCTGGGGCTGGCCGCGGCCGGCGCCGCTTTCATGGGCGCGCGCGAGGCCAAGGCGCAGACCGTCGACGACATGCTGAAGAAGGGCAAGCTGGCGGTGGCGATTGACACCACCACACCGCCCTACGCCTCACTCAACGCGTCCATGGCGCCCGAGGGCTTCGACATCGACTTCGCCAATCTCATCGGGCAGTCGCTGAAGCTGCCGGTGGAGTTCGTCACAGTGAACTCGCCGGGCCGCATTCCGGCGCTGCTGACCAACCGGGTGGACCTGGTCATCTCCATCTTCTCCATCACGCCGGAACGGGCGCAGCAGGTCGCGTTCAGCAACCCCTATGCTGGGCAGTCCTCCGTGTTGATCGCGCCGAAATCGAAGGTGGTGAAGGGGCCGGGTGACCTGGCCGGCATGAAGGTCGCGGTGACCAGGGGCGCGATGGAGGACATCGTGCTGACAGGCGACGCGAAGACGGTGAAGGGTTTGCAAATCCTGCGGTTCGACGATTACCCCTCCACCACGCAGGCGATGCTGTCGGGCCAGGTCGACGCGATGGGAGGCGGCGATTACGGCGACATCTATTTGCAGAAAAGCACCGGCGGCGAGGCGTTCGAGCAGAAATTCTCCCTGCACGCCTTCCATTTCGGCGTTGGCATGCGCCGCGGCAACCCGGATTTGCTGCACTGGCTGAACACGTTCATCTACTTCGTCAAGAATGATGGCACGCTCAACGACCTGTCCCTGAAGTGGCGCAAGCAGCCGCTCATCGATTTGCCGACCTTCTAGCCCAATGGAGCTGCATTTCGGCCCGATTTTGGCCGAGTGGCCGCGGTTTCTGGATGGTTCGGTGCTGACGCTGGAGTTTGCTGCGGCCTCGACTGTCATCGGGCTGTTGCTGGCCTTGCCGCTGGCAGTGGGGCGCGTGTTCGGGTCATTCCCGGTGCGCGCCCTGGTGTCTGTCTATGTCGAGCTGGTCCGCAACACGCCGCTGCTGGTGCAGCTCTACATCGTGTATTTCGTCCTCCCCAAACTAGGGTTGCGCCTGGATAGTAACAAAGCCGCCGTGCTGGCGCTGTCGCTGAACCTGGCCGCCTATGCCGCCGTCATCATCCGCGCCGGGATCGAGGCCGTGGAAGCCGGCCAGGTCGAGGCGGCGCTGTCACTGGGGCTGCGGCGGGGCCGCATCATTCGCCACGTCGTGCTGGCCCCGGCCATTCGCGCCATCTACCCGGCGTTGGGCAGTCAATTCGTGCTGCAAATCCTCGGGTCCTCTTTGGTGTCGGCGATTGCGGCGGAGGAGCTGACCGCCGTGTCCAACAACATCATGATGGAGACGTTCCGCAACTTCGAGGTGTTCATCATCGCCGGGTCGATCTACTTGGCAATGGTGCTGGTGTTCCGCACACTCTTCGCGGCCGGCGATCGGGTCCTGTTCCGCTGGACGGCGTAGGCCCGCGATGAGCTTGCGGGTTTTCGGCTGGCCAGAACTGCAATTCATGCTGCTATCGCTCCGTTGGACGGCGCTGCTGTCGTTGATCGCCTTCGGCGGCGGGGGCGCTGTGGGATTGCTGCTGGCGGGTTTGCGGGTCTCGCCCTCCCGGCTCGCCCGGGGCATGGTGGACGGCTTCATCACAGTGTTCCAGGGCACCCCGCTGCTGGTGCAATTGCTGCTGTTCTACTACGGCGCCTCGTTTCTCGGCTTCACCCCCAATGCGCTGCTTTCAGCGGCGTTGACCTTCACGTTGAACAGCTCGGCGTTCTTCGGGGAGATTTGGCGTGGCTGCCTGGAAGCGATTCCCGCCGGGCAATGGGACGGAGCCCGGGCGTTGGGGTTCGGCTTCATCGGTGCACTGCGGCTCGTGATTCTGCCGCAGGCGTTGCGGACGATGGCGGCCCCGACCGTCGGCTACATGGTACAAATCGTCAAAGGTACTTCCGTCGCGTCGCTGATTGGCATCACCGAGGTGACGCGCTCGGCGGTGATGGTGAACACCGTGACCTTCGAACCGGTGCAGGTGTTCGGCACCGTGTGCGCGGTCTATTTCGCCCTGTGCTGGCCGCTATCCCTGGCGAGCGAATGGATGGGCCGCCGCTGGACCGCCCGTAGCGGCGGCGGCATCGGCGCGTTGCTACGGCGGGCGCCCCGCTAGTGGCTCGAACCCATGACGAGGGTGGACCAGTTAAACGCCCGGCGTGTGGCAACGCAGCGTCAGATCACGCGGGTGAGCCCCGGCATGCGGCGCAACGCTGTGGCGGCGATCCAGCTCAGCGCCAGTGCAGCCGCGAACGTTGTCCCGGCCTTTGCGATGGCCCCCTCAGACGCAGGAAGCAGCAGGTATTGCATCCAGGTCACCACAGGATAATGCAGCAAATAGATTGCGTAGCTATGCGCGGCCAGGCCGTCCCAAAGCATCCCGGGACGGTTCCCGAACCGCATGAACACGGCCGGTACCGCGAAGCAAGCGGCAGCGCAGAAAGTGGCAAGGGTAATGCCGTAGACGCCCAGCCAAATCCACCCTGGCAAAACCACCCCAAGCCGTATCCGGGCCACCTGTGTTCCAACCAAGACTGCGCCCGTGAGCGCAGCCAGTACGGTCCAGCCCGGCCAACGCAGGGCAAGCGCATCCCTAAACCCGGCCACGTCGCTCGCCAACGCACCAGGACCGATCACGACGCCTGCGGCGAAACAGGCGGCATAAAGGCCGATGCGGCTTGCCTGGATGGCCAACGGGCCGAAGCTGATCCAGCGCGAGGGACCGAAGAGCGCCAAGAACGGCAGATAGGCGAGCACGAGGCAGATCAGGAACGCACCGAAGCAGCGCAGAGGCGTCAACGCGATCCTTGAGCCCACTCCCTGCTGCGGCCGGCCCAAGCAGACAAAGACCAATGCGCTTGCCGCGTCGAACGCCAGCAGCACGCCGACGAACCATGGTGGCCCGCTTGGCCATGGGCCAGAGGTCACCATGGTGGCCCAGAACACCAGGAAGCCCGGCGCTCCCCCAGCCTGAAGCCAGGAAGGATAGTAGGCCAACGGCACGATGGTGAAGACCGCAACGGCGAAGGGCACGCCCAGACGCAACAGGCGGCCACGCAGGTAGCGCCACGCCCCCTTGCGGCACAATCCTCCCCAGACGAACAGCCCGGACAACAGGAACATGAGCGGCATGAAGAAGCTGTCGTTCAGCATCACGAGGACGTCGAATCCGGCCCAATGCTGCGAATCCACCACTGGCGCGCTGGAGAGGAGGTAGTGGCGGCGATCGATGTGCCCGAAGATGCAATAGGCCAATACGGAGTGGTGCAACACGACCAGGGCGACAATGAACCCACGCAGATGGTCGAGCGCGACCAGCCGGGTGCTGGCTGTCACGGCCCTATCCTGTACCAGCGGAGAGCGTCGCCGTAACACGAACGGCCCGACGTTAAGCGCCGCTCATGCGGGAGCAGAACCCCGGAGCACTCACATCAGTGCCCATGCTCATGCACTTCCTTTGCGAGCACGTCGAGAATGGCGCGCGCCAGCGCTTCGGCCGACTCGGCACTCAGCTCAACGGCAATTCGCTCGCGCGGACGATCCTTGACGGTGAAATCGATGCTCATCGCGTGATCCAGGGATGAGTAGTACGGGCAGGCATAGTAAAGGTTGGCGCCGCTAATGCCCGTCCACCCGCTTTCCCGCTTGGCACTGCCGAGCAACTCGATCTTCGTCGTGTCATAAGAACACATGGCGCTAAAATCTCCCTCCGCCCTCTACGACAAATGCTTGCGAAAGAAGGTCAGCACCTTCTCCCAAGCATCGGCTGCCTGGACGGGCCGATAGCCCGGGCGGTAATGCGCGAAAAACCCATGGCCGGCACCGTCATAGCGATGGAACTCGACGTCTTTGCCGAGTGATTTCAGGATCTCCTCGGTACGATCCACCTGATCCGGCGTCGGGCTGGTGTCTTCGTTCCCGAAGATGCCAAGCAGGGGCGCCGTGATGGCCGAACTCAGGTCGACCGGTGCGACAGGCCGCTTTGCCGTCAGGTTGCTCGGATCGTCGACGACAACGTTTCCACCCCAACAATCCACCAGGGCGTCGATGCCGGAAAGCCGGCATCCCGCCAGATAGGTGTGCCGCCCGCCGGAGCAAAAACCGATGACGCCGATTTTCCCGTTTGCATTCGGCAGTCCGCGAAGATGTTTCATGCAAGCAGCGACGTCGTGCATTACCTGCTCATCGGCCACGCCCCCTTCTGACCGCGCCAAGGCCGCAAGGTCATCCGGGCTGCCCTCACCGAGACGGAAATAGAGATGCGGTGCGATCGCGTTGAAGCCTTGATGGGCCAGCTTGCGGCAAACCTCCATTGTCCATTCGTCCCAGCCGGGCATATGGTGGATGACAACAATGCCAGGCCGGCTTGCCTCGCCGCTGGGCTGGGCAAGATAGGCTTCACCGGTTTCATCGCCACAGGGATAGGCAATCGTCGATGCTGTGAGGTCGCCGCGTGACATGGGATTGGTCCCTCCATAAAAGCGATTGGGTGCGGTCCAGCCACTTGTCCAGGTTCCAGTACACGACAACCGGCGACGCCAGAAACTCGGTCACGCTGCCCGCCCCCATCGCATATGACTGACCGGCCGGCACGGTCAAGGCAACGCCCTTGCGCCAGGCGATCGGTGGTTTAGGCTTCACCTGGTGGGAGCACCTATGATGCCAGTTGGTCTGACATGGGCGCCGCTGGCGGGGAGGCGACATCATCCCCGGCATGGTAGCCCATTGCAGCACGAGGATACCGGGTTGAGCCAAAACGACGAGCTTGCACGCGTCAAAATTCGGATCAAGGCGCTGGCCGACCGCACCGTCGATCGTGGCTGCACCGAGGCGGAGGCGATGGCCGCTGCCGCCATGGTCGGCCGCCTGCTGGAGCGGTATGCGCTGAGCATGGAGGAGGTGGACGTCAGGCAGGAGCCGTGCGTCCAAGTCGAAGTCCCGATCGGTGGCCAGCGGCGGCGGCCGATCGATGTCTGCGTCCCCGCTTTGGCGCGATTCTGCGATTGCAAGGTCTGGCGCGCACGTACGGACGAACAGGCCCATTACGTCTTCTTCGGCTTCGAGACCGACACGGCCCTCGCCTCCTATCTGTTCCGCGTGATCGACCGCGCCATCCGCTCCGGGCTGACGAGCTTCCGCACTGCCAGCCCGGCGCTCGCTGGGACCACCCTGCGCCGCGCCTCCGCCAGCTTTCAGGGCGGCATGGCCGCGCGGGTGGCCGAGCGGCTGGAGGCCATGCACGCCGAACGCGAGGCCGCTGTCGCGGCGCAGCGGCCAGCCGGGACGGCGCTGATCCTGGTGCGCCACCAGGTGGTGGACGACGCCTTCCGCAGCAAGAAGATGCGGCTGCGCAGCGTTCCCGGTCTGACCCTGCGCCAAAACGCCGCCTTCCGCGCCGGGCACATTGCCGGGGAGCGCGTCAATCTGCGCCGGCCTGTTGAGGGGGGCGA
The DNA here is from genome assembly GCA_965199005.1 of Acetobacteraceae bacterium. GTDB lineage: Bacteria > Pseudomonadota > Alphaproteobacteria > Acetobacterales > Acetobacteraceae > LMUY01. Next base: position 1,844,358 of record CBDAQK010000001.1, read on the forward strand.
CCCCCAGCGGCTGAGGTGATGGCGCGCCGGGACCGGCAGCGCAGCCGGGTTTACGCCTGGGAGGACCGCGTGGTGGCGCCGCACGACCCGACCACGGTTCCCTTCGCGCGCGCCCAGGGCATGGTCGACGCGATCTGGTCCGAGCTAGGGCTGCTCTATCCCCCCCGTGTCGAGTCGATGCCAACCCACGCACGCTGCCGCATTGCCGACGCGAACCGCTTGTGCATCCGCATGCCGGCCTCGATCCCGTCCTGGTGCCTGCTGCACGAGTTGGCGCATGTGATGACCACCACGGCGGATGGCGAGTCGGACGGTCATGGCGCAGCCTTCGTTGGCCTCTACGTGCAATTGCTCAGCCGCTACTTGCGTCTCGATGGCGCGGCGCTGAGAAGCAGCCTATTGGCGGCCGGTGTCGCGGTGCGTCCGGATGCCAAACCCGTCTTCTGTGACCCGTGAGGCCCTGATGACAAGCCAACGCCGCATGAAGCTCGTCGCCTATCTGAAGACCGGGCCCACCGCCAGCCATGCCGGCGGGTGGCGCCACCCGGCGTCCGCTCTGCACGACATCTTCGACCCACGGCGATACGAGCAACTCGCCCGTACCTTGGAGGAGGCCAGGTTCGACGCCGGGTTCTTTGCCGATACCTTTGGCGTGCCAGACGTCTATGGCGACAATTTCCGCACCTATATCCAGCGGGGTGGTCAGATCAGCTACCTCGACCCGATGCTGGTCTTGCCGCTGATGGCCCGCGTCACGACCCATCTCGGCCTGGGCGCCACGCTGTCGACGACATTCCACCCGCCCTATTTGCTGGCCCGCATGCTCGCCTCGTTCGACCTGCTGAGCGGCGGCCGGGCGGCATGGAATGTGGTGACCTCGGCGACCGATATGGAAGCGCGCAATTTCGGCCTGGACCGGCTGCCGGCCAAAGGATGCGCGCTACGACCATGCCGACGAGGTGCTGGAGGCCTGCGACGCGCTATGGCAATGCTGGGACGAGGGCGCGCTGGTGCTGGACCGCGAGCGGGGCGTGTTCGCCGACCCGGACAAGGTGCATTACGCCGATTATCAGGGCAAATGGGTCCGCACGCGGGGCCCGCTGGCGATGCCGCGCAGCCCGCAGGTGCGCCCGGTGCTGCTGCAGGCCGGCGCCTCCCAGCGCGGCCGTGCCTTCGCCGCGCGTTGGGCCGAGATGATCTTCGCCACCGGCGGCAACAAGGCCGACAGCATTGCCTTCACCACCGACATCAAGCAGCGCACGGTGGCCGCCGGGAGGGCGCCCGAGGCGTGTGCCGTGCTGAACTCCATGGCGATCGTGCTGGGTGAGACCGAAGCGATCGCCCAGGAAAAGGCGGATCAATTGAATGCCTTGGCGGATCAGGATTTGGTGCTGGCGCACAACTCCACCATGGTCGGCGCCGATCTGGGCAAGCACCACACCCCGGCCGAAGTGGCCGCCGTGCAGGGCGGCCAGGGAATCACCGGCATCGACACGCGCATCCAGCAAGCGGCCGCAAACGAGGGTGTCAGCTACGCCGCAATCGTCCGGCGTCCGCGAAGCGTGGTGGTAGGCACGGCGCAATCGATCGCCGACCAGATGCAGGATGTGTTCGACTCCGGCGGCTGCGACGGCTTCGTCGTCTGGCCGACCGTGTCGCCAGGCATGTTCGAGGAGTTCGGGCGGCTGGTGGTTCCCGAGTTGCAGCGGCGCGGGCTGGTGCAGCGGGAGTACGCGCCGGGGACGCTTAGGCAAAAGCTACGGGCGTAGGCTGGACACGCTCCGGTTATCCACCCTACACAGAGAAATACTTTGCCTTGGGATTGAGTACCACGATCGCGCTGGTGCTTTGCTCCGGGTGCAACTGCCATTCGTCGCTGATATCCACACCGATCCGCCCGGCGTCGAGCAGGTTCAGCAGCGGCACCTGGTCCTCCAATTTCGGGCAGGCCGGGTAGCCGAAGCTATAGCGGCTGCCGCGGTAGGATTGGCCGAGCATCTTCTCCATATCGCGATCATCTTCCCCGGCGAACCCGCATTCGGCCCGGATGCGCTTATGGGTATATTCGGCCATCGCCTCGGCCAGCTCGACCGACAGGCCGTGCAGGTAGAGGTAATCCTGGTAGCGATTATCCTCGAACCACAGCCGGGCCGTGTCGGACGCCTTCTGGCCGACCGTGACGACCTGCAAGCCGATCACGTCCCGCTCGGCATCGTCGACATCGCGGAAGAAGTCGGCGATGCACTCCCCATCGTCCTTCGGTTGCCGCGGCAGGGAAAACCGGGCGCGCTCGGTGGTGCCGTCCTCATCGAAGATGATCAAGTCGTTGCCCTGGCCGGCGGCCTTCCAATAGCCGTAGACGGCCTGGGGGCGTAGGATCGCCTCACTCTCGCAGAGGGCGAACATCCGCTTCATGATCGGGCGCAGCTCTTGCTTGGCCCAGCCGAGGAAATCCTCCAGCGTGCGCCCCTGTTTGCGGAAGCCCCACTGGAATTGATAGAGGCTGCGCTCGTTCAGGAAGGGTAGCACTGCTTTCGGCGTGCTCTCCAGCACGCGGGCGCCCCAGAAGGGCGGCTGCACCACGGGGACGCCTTGGGTGAGGCGGTTCCGGCGCTTGCGGACCTCCGCCACATCGACCGGGCGGAAGGCTGCCTTGTCGGCCTGGCCCAAAACACGCTTGGTGTTGCGCGTCTTGCCGACGCGCTTGGCCTGGATGGCAGCCAGATAGTCGTCGAACCCGTTGCCCGTGACGCGGTCCATCAAATGCAGCCCGTCAAAGGCATCCCGCGCATAGGCCACCCGCCCGCTGCCATAGGCCGCCACGCAGTCATCCTCGACATAGTTGCGGGTGAGGGCCGCGCCCCCGAGCATGACGGGGATTTCGAGGCCCTGCCGGGTCATTTCCTCCAAATTCTCGCGCATCACCACGGTGGATTTCACCAACAGGCCGGACATGCCGATGGCGTGCGCCTGGTGCTGCTTGGCAGCGGCGACCATGTCGGCCAGTGGCACCTTGATGCCGAGGTTGACGACGCGGTAGCCGTTATTGGTCAGGATGATGTCGACCAGGTTCTTGCCGATATCGTGCACGTCGCCTTTCACGGTGGCGAGCACGATGGTGCCTTTCTCCTGGCCCTCCACCTTCTCCATGTACGGTTCCAGGTGTGCCACGGCGGCCTTCATGGTCTCGGCGGATTGCAGCACGAAGGGGAGCTGCATCTTGCCAGCCCCGAACAACTCCCCCACGACCTTCATGCCGTCGAGCAGGATTTCGTTGATGATGGTCAGCGGCGGCAGGGTCTTCATCGCCTCGTCCAGCTCGTCACCCAGGCCCTTGCGGTCGCCGTCGACGATGCGGTCCTTCAGGCGGCCTTCCACGGTTTCAGACCGGACCTTCTTGGTGGCATCGGCCAGCTTGCGGTCGGCGAACAGTTCCAGCAGCTTCTGCAGCGGGTCATAGCCCTCGCGCCGGCGATCGAAGATCAGATCCTCACAGACCTGTACCTCCTCCGGCGCGATCAGATGCAACGGACGGATCTTGGACACGTGAACGATGGCGCCGGTCATCCCCGCCTTCACCGCATGGTCCAGGAAAACACTGTTCAGCACGGCGCGGGCGGCGGCATTCAGGCCGAACGAGATGTTGGACAGCCCTAGGATGATCTGGATGTCCGGATAGGCCTTACTGATCGCCGCAATGCCCTCCAGTGTCCATTGGCCCAGCTTGCGGTCATCCTCATTGCCGGTGGCGATGGTGAAGGTGAGCGGGTCGATCATCAGGTCGCTCTGCGGCAACCCGTGCTTGTCGCAGGCGAACTCCACCAGCCGCTTGGCGATGGCGAGCTTTTCGGCCGGTTGCTTGGCCATGCCGGTTTCGTCGATCGTCAGCGCGATGACGGCGGTGCCGAACTTCTTGGCCAGGATCAGCCGATCTTCGGCCGCCTTCTCGCCATCCTCGAAGTTGATCGAGTTGATGATCGGCTTGCCGCCATGCAGCTTCAGCGCCGCCTCGATCACGTTGGTTTCGGTGCTGTCGATCACCAGCGGCGCGTTCACGCTAGAGGTGAAGCGGGTGATGACCTCGTTCATCTCCATCACTTCGTCACGCCCGACGAAGGCGGTGCAGATGTCCAGGCTGTTGGAACCCTCGCCCACCTGCTCGCGGCCGACGGAGACGCAGCCGTCCCAATCGGCCTTCTCCTGCAGGTCGCGCCATTTCTTCGAGCCATTGGCGTTGCAGCGTTCGCCGATGGAGAAATAGCTGTTCTCCTGGCGAAGCGGCGTCTGGCCATACAGGCTGGCGACGGAGGGAACCCAGTGATGCGTGCGGGCAGCCGGCGCCGGGCGGTCGCCGCCCAGCTTGCGCAGCATCTGGTCCAGCGCCTGGATGTGCTCGATGGACGTGCCACAGCAGCCGCCGACGAGGTTGAGCCCGTCCTCCAGAACGAAACGCTCGACCCAGCTTGCCATTTCGGGGGCACCAAGAGGGTAGCGGGTGGCGCCGTTGACCAATTCCGGCAACCCGGCATTCGGCTGCACGCTGAGCAGGCCGGGCCAGTTCGTGGCCAGCCAGCGGATGTGCTCGCTCATCTCCTGGGGACCGGTGGCGCAGTTCAGGCCGATCAGCGGCACGTCCAGCGCGTGCACGACGGTCGCGGCGGCGGCGATGTCCGGGCCGACCAGCAGGGTGCCCGTGGTCTCGACCGTGACCTGCACGAAGATCGGCGTGTCGGTGCCCGCTGCGGCGCGGGCGCGCTTGGCGCCGTTGACGGCGGCCTTGATCTGCAGCGTGTCCTGGCAGGTCTCGATCAGGATCGCATCGACCCCGCCATCGATCAGCCCGGCGGATTGTTGGGCGAGCGCGGCCTCAAGCGGGTCGTATGCGATGTTGCCGAGCGATGGCAGTTTGGTGCCCGGTCCGATGGAGCCGATGACCCAACGGTGGCGCCCATCGCCGAAGCTGTCCGCTGCTTCCCGCGCCAGTTCGGCGGCGATCTTGTTGATCTCGTGCGTGCGGTCCTGCAGGTCGAACTCGGCCAGGGTGATCGGGCTGCCGCCGAAGCTGTTGGTCTCCACCATATCGGCGCCGGCGGCGTAATAGCCGCGGTGGATGTCGCGCACCATGTCGGGGCGGGACAGGTTGAGCACTTCGGTGCAGTTCTCGCGGTCCCAGTAATCCTTCTCGATATCAAGGGTCAGCGCCTGAACGCGGCTGCCCATGCCCCCGTCGCAAAGCAGCACACGGTCGCGCAAGGCGTCGAGCAGATGGGGACGGTTCATGCGAATTCCTTTTGGGTACGCGCGGGCAGTTGGCTGGTGCCGGCAGGGCTGCCGGGCCAGAGACGAACCGGCAGGGCACCGGGCACTGTGACTGGGACGCCTGGCACCAGACCGGCCTGCCGCATCAGCGTGTCCATGGTTGGGTCATCAAAGCCGGGCCAGCGATGGGCCAGCCGCTCGGTGAGCTCGGTGCGGTCGTGCTGGACGAGGTCGACGACCAACACCTGGCCGCCGGGCCGCAACACGCGGGCGGCTTCGGCCAGCGCCGCCGCCGGATCCTCGGCGTAGTGCAACACCATTTGCAGGATGGCCGTGTCGAAGACGTGGGCGGCCATGGGGAGGCGATACATGTCGGCTTGGCGCACGGCGCAATGCGCGAGCTCGGATTTGGACAGGCGGGACCGCGCCAGGGCCAGCATGGCCCGGCTGGCATCGATCCCGACCCCATGTTCGACCCTCGGCGCCAGTTGCTCCAGCAGCCGGCCCGTGCCGGTGCCAATGTCCAGCAGCCGGCCAGGCCGCTCGCCCACGGCATCGAGCACCGCCTGCTCTATGGCGTCCACCGGAAGGGCGAGGGCATGCGCTTCGTCCCAATCGGCACCCTGGTTGCGAAAGCTGTCGGAGGCGATGCGGGCGCGTTCGGCCAACACCCGGGCGGCGTGGCGGCGGTCTGCCTCCAGCACCGGGTCATCGGCGGGAAGGCGGCCAAGCAGGTCTCGGCTGAGGCTGGACCCGGGGGGCAGGGTGAACCAAACATTCGCACCCTCGCGCACCCGGTCGATCACGCCGGCCTCGACGAGCAGGCGGAGATGGCGGGACAGCCGCGGCTGGGACTGACCCAGAATCTCGGTATAATCCATCACGCAGAACGTGCCCCGCGCCGCCAGGGCGAGCAGCCGCAGCCGCGTAGGCTCGGCGCAGGCGCGGAGGGCGAGGAGGAGGGCGTCCATGCCGGTTGATATGACATAAAGATATGCTTATGTCTACTAGTATGACCATCTTCGTTGATGCCCGGATTCCGATCGTCTTTGGTGTGGACCCAACCGGCACCGATGTGGTGCTGCTGCCAGAGGGCTGCGAACCACACCCGGCGGGTTGTGCCTGCTGTGTTGCGCGCGGGGCCGATGCGGCTGCCCTGGACCGGCTGTTTCTGGACCGGGTGCGCGGAACCATCCCGTGGTTCACCCGGGTGGTGGTGCCGGAAGACTCGCCGGCGCTACGCAACGCAGTTCAGAGCGACCCCGTCCTGGTCGCCCGCTTTCGGCTCGGCTAATTCGCTTCCGCCACGGCCGGCCAGCACCGCACCACCTTGCCGCACATCTCCTAGCCCGGCTTTAGGGCACCGCTGACCAGAGCGCTAGGCCTCAGCCGTTCGCCGCTTGTAAAGCGTTGAACTCATGTTAGAGAGCAAGCCCTCAAGCCACGCTGGATCCAATGCCCGCGCTTACGCTGCCCTCGGACTACCATTTTCCTGGCGTTATCAAAGAGATATCACCCGGCGATACGATGTTCGACGGCGGGAACGACCATTACCTGCAGGTCGGCCTATCGGCGCTCAATGTCATCGAGGCGGCGTTCCTCGGCGCTCCAGAGCCTCGAACGATCCTTGATATCCCATGCGGGTTTGGCCGGGTGACACGCGTGCTGCGCGCCCGCTACCCGAGCGCGGTGATCACCGCCTGCGACCTCGACCGTTTGGGAGTCGACTTCACGGCGGAGACATTCGGCGCGCGGCCCGCCTACTCCGAACCGAATTTCCGTCATCTTCAACTCAGCGGCCCCTTCGACCTGATTTGGGTAGGGTCGCTGCTCACCCATCTGCCGGAGCATCAGACAAGGCAGTTCCTCGACTTCGCGGTTCGCCACATGGGACCGGACTCACGCCTGGTGGTGACCAGTCACGGCGAATACGTGGCGACGCGGCTACGGACGACGACCTACGGCTTGAGTGAACCGGCTGCCTGCGGCTTGACCGGGCAATACCTCAAGGATGGTTACGGCTACCGGGGCTATGATGGCGGACCGGATTACGGCATCTCGCTGACGGCGCGCGCTTGGTACGAGAACGTGCTCGCCGACAGTCCTTTACGTCTGCAATCCTATCACGACCGTGGGTGGGACCGGCATCAGGACGCGCTCGTGTTACGCTTGGCGCCAGGACGAAAAGCGACAAGTGGGACCGAAACCCCGCCGCTGTTCAGTCAGGACCACATTCAGCTGCCGCTGTCGGCAAAGCAGCAAGAAGAACAAGATGCGTCGGGAGAGTATTACTTCGACGAGGAGTGGTATTGCAAGACGTTCCCTGACGTGGCCGCGGCAGTGGGCGAAGGCATATACGCTTCTGGCTTCGCCCATTTCCTGGCTTATGGCTGGCGGGAAGGCAGGCCGCCCTTCGACCCGCAGAACGCCTATATGCGCCGGAGCACGCCTAAACCGGGCGCGTGGTTCGGAGGGGTCGTGGGGGGCGCCAACCGTATCCGCGAAGCATGGTCGGTCAGGCCCGAAGACCAGGCCGAAGATGCCGGCTGGTATTGGATGGCGCATCCGGCAGTCCGGGCCCGCTCCAATGCTTTGGCATCTGGCAATGCGAGTGAGGACGCGTATGACCGGCTCGCGTCGCTGCTGCGTGAGCGCGGCTTGGGGCTGCCGATAGCGCGGTCTGTGTCGATCGGCTGCGGGTTCGGCGGCCTGGAGCGTGATTTGTCGGCGCGCGGGCTCGTACGCGAGGTGGACGCTTACGATATCGCCCCATCGGCGATAGCCGAGGCCAAGCGGCAGGCCCAACAAGCTGGTCTGCTCCGGGTGCGTTATCACGTGAAGGATCTCGAAGATATCGATTTGCCGCCGAGTTCGGCGGACGTTGTATTCGCTCACTCGTCTGTCCACCATGTCGAGCGGCTAGAGGCGCTTTACGCAGTCGTGCAGCGCACGCTCCGTCCCGGCGGCGTGTTTCATTTGCACGAGTACGTGGGTCCGACACGGTTTCAGTGGACCGATGCACAATTAGACCTTGCAAATGCATTCCTCGACAGCCTGCCGCCCCGGCTGCGCGAGCTTCCGAGCGGCGAACCAAAGGAGCGGCTGCGCCGCCCGACGATTGAGGAAATGATTGCGGCGGATCCAAGCGAAGCCGTGCGATCGGCTGACTTGATTGGCGCGCTGAGCCCGTATTTCGACATCATCGAGCATCGGCCGCTGGGTGGCGCTTTGGCCCATATCGCACTCGGCGGCATCGCGCAGAACTTCGATCCGGCCGCACCGGATGATTGTGCCATTCTTCAACGCCTGTTCGCGACTGAAGACGCGGCCATGGCCGAAGGGGTCATCGGCAGCGACTTCGCGACGATCACCGCAGTATCAAAGCCCGTTACCTGGCAAAAAGGCTCTCTCGTGCATCAATCCACTGCTGCCCGTATCGCATCCCTCTTCCCGCCAGCGCGCCGCTTATATGCTGCCGTCAACCATCTTAACGCTGCGGTGGGAGCCTTGCAGGCCCATCAGGACCGTATGACGGATGAGTTGGTGGCATTGCGCCTGCGGCAGGACACGGCGATCTCTGAACCGGCACAAGCGCCAGCCTCGGCCGTCCCGCAGGCAAGTGCCGAGGCGGAACTCGACCGCATGACCCGGCGGGAGATGGGCGAGGCGGCGTTGCGCAATCTGCCCTTCCTGCCGGGTGGTTTCGAGGTTGAGCCGAACCTGATCACGGTGACCGGCTATTGCGGCGCGCCGGAGGGGATCACCAAGCAGATGGCGTTCTTCGTGAACGGTCAACAAATCGCTGACGTCGACTATCCCATTGAGGATCCTGAGCTTAAGTCTCGCTTTCCAGACATACCCGGCATGGGACTCGTGTTTCGGGCCAGGATCCGCGAGAACCTCGACAGTTTGCGGGCGGCGCGGTTCTGGCGTTTCGATGCCTCGCCGACGGGTAAGTACAACCCGGCGGATTGGCGCCGGGCGGTTCACTACATGAACCCGGACCAGGAAGTTTTTCCGTTTCCGGCGACGGCAAACATCCAGCGCGTCATTGGCGACACGTCGGTCGAACGATTTGCCATGGGCGGCGCCATCATCTTTAACAACGCCGCGCATTATCTGCGGGAGATGGGTTTTAGCTGGGCCGATTTCCCGCACATCCTGGATTGGGGCTGCGGCGCCGGGCGCCTCACGCGTTATTTGATTGGCGAGACACCTTGTAAGGTGACCGGGGTGGATATCGACGCGGACAACATCGCCTGGTGCCAGCAGACCTATACGGGAGGCGAATTCCACACGGTGCCATTGCGTCCGCCGACCGAGCTAGCGCCTGGGAAGTTTGACCTGGTATTCGGTTTATCTGTGCTGACCCATCTGCAGGAGCAGGATCAATTCCTATGGCTGCAGGAGTTGCAGCGGATCACGCGGCCGGGTGCGCTACTGTTTCTGTCGATCCAAGGGCCGACGCAGTTCGCTTATAATAAATTCCCGCCCCATCTGTACCGTGACTTACAGACCAACGGGTTCATCGATCTATGTCGCGATGCAGCACTTGATGCTGTGGTAACTGATAAAGAATATTATCGGGCTGCCATGCACTCGCGTGCGTATATCACCCAGCGCTGGGGTGAGTTTTTCGACGTGCTCGCTATCGTCGACGCGATTGCCGGGTTGCAGGATTTCGTTGTACTGCGCAGGCGACCCTGACTGTATCTCATAGACCGGTGATGTAGATGGGATAAGCGAAGCGTCATCCGCCGCGCCCAGTGCCGCGACGAGGGCGGATGGCGCTGCGCTTATCCGCCCTACCCTATTGATCTGCCCGGTGGGAAACTGCCTCACCGTCAGGGACGAAGCACGCGACGCCGCTTCCCTAGGGTGATCGCGCGGTTCAGGTCTCTACAAGCCCTACGCCTTTGTTGTTAGCGGCAGCTTTGTCGGCGTGCCGACGCACTTATTTGCCGACGCTGCCTTAGTCTTCGCCCTTGCGGTATGGTGAAAACTCCGCAATCAACTCCTCCATTCCCGCCAAAATCGCCGGGCGCTCCCGCTGGAGGAAATCGTCCACGGCTGCACGCAGCCCCGCATGGGTCAACCAATGTGCGGAATAGGTTGGCTTGGGAAGATATCCCCGTTGGATCTTGTGTTGTCCCTGCGCTCCTGCCTCGACGCGCGACAGACCGTGCTCGATGGCGAAGTCGATGGCGCGATAATAGCAGAGTTCGAAGTGCAGAAAAGGCCAGTCTCCCGTGCAACCCCAGTTGCGGCCGTAAAGCGCGTCCCGCCCCATCAAATTCAGCGCACCGGCAACAGGCTTGCCACCTTGCTCGGCCAACATCAGCACCACCCGGTCCCCCAGTCGCTCCCCCAGCATGGGGAAGAACCGCTTGGTGAGGTAAGCGCTGCCCCATTTGCGGTCCACGGTCGATTGGTAGAACCGGTAGAACGCATCCCATTCGCGCCGCCCGATCTCCGGCCCGCGTAGCGTGCGGAACACCAACCCGGCGCTGTTCGCATCCCGCCTTTCCCGTCGCAGCGTCTTGCGCTTCCGCGACGAGAGGGCGCCCAGGAAGTCGTCGAATGTGGCGTAGCCCGCATTCTCCCAATGATATTGCTGGCCAAGCCGTTGCAACCAGCCGGCGCGGCCCAGTGCTTCGTATTCGGCCTCGCTGCAGAAGGTCGCGTGAACGCCGGATAGCTTCAGCTCACCGCAGGCCTGCACCAGGGCCTGGGCCAGTGCCTCTGGCGGAACGCCGCTGCCGGGACGGCAGAGCAGCCGCGGGCCCGGCACGGGGGAGAAAGGCACCGCCACCTGCAGCTTTGGATAGTAGTTGCCGCCCGCCTGCTCGTAGGCATTCGCCCAACCGTGGTCGAACACATACTCGCCATAGCTGTTGGATTTCGCATACATCGGCGCGGCCGCCAGCACCTGCCCCGCCGGGTCACGCAACACGGCGTGCTGCGGCAGCCACCCGGTGCGCGGTCCGGCCGACCCGCTATCTTCCACGGCCGAGAGGAAGGCGTGGCTGACAAACGGGTTGTCATCCCCCGCACAGGCATCCCATTCCACCGGAGGAATCGCCGCGATGGACGGATACAACGACAGCGTCAGCGAAGGTGGGCTGCAGGACATAGGCGAGCATATGGCAGCGCAGCATAACCCCGCCAGTCCGGATTAGCGGACCGCGAACATCCCCTCGACCTCCACCGCGGCGTCACCCGGCAAGGCAGGGACACCGATCGTGGACCGTGCATGCCGTCCCGCCTCGCCAAACAGCGCAACCGCCAGATCGGAGGCCCCGTTCATCACCACGGCGTGCTGGGTGAAATCGGCCGGGCTGGCGACGAAGCCACCCAGGCGCACGACGCGGACAACGCGGTCCAGGTCGCCATCGCAAGCGGCACGAAGGTGCACCAGGACGTTGATCAGGCACAGCCGCGCAGCTTCCTGCCCTGCCTCGACGGTGACGCCGCCGCCAACCTTGCCGGTGAACGCGATCTTGCCCTCGCGGGCGGGCACTTGGCCGGACACCACCACCAGATCCCCGCTGCGGACGAAGGGGACATAGTTGGCCATCGGGGCCATGGGCTGCGGCAGGGTAATGCCGAGTTCGGCCAGCCGGGCGTCGATGCGGCCCATCAGCCGGCGACCAAGCGCAAGGCGATGCGGGCGCGGCGCCGCGGCAAATCCAATGGCAGCAAGGGTGAATCCTCCGGCTTGGGTGGCAGCTCAGTATCGTCGGCAGGCACGACGCGGCCAAGGTAGCTCGCCGCCAGCGATCGGACGACGTAATCCGGGATGGAACTCGCGCGGTCGATGGCCGCGTCACCTTCCACGGCGCCCGCAGGGGCGAAACGCGCATGGGACAGCGCATCCACATAGGCGTCGAGCGGGGTGCCATGCTGCAAACCGACGGAGAGGGCGGTCGCGAAGGCGTCGGCCAGGCCGCGTACCGCCGCCGATTCCCGCGGCAAGGCCAATCCGATCTCGCCGAGGCGGCCGTCGGCATAATCGCCCGTGCGCAGGAACACGCGATGGCCGCCGATCGCCGCCTTCTGGGTATAGCCGCGGCGGCGGGCCGGTAGCTCCTCGCGGCAGGCATCGTTGGCCGGGGACCGCTGCGGCTGCGGGCGGGCCGGCATGGCGTGCAGCAGCGGCGCGACCGCGTCGTGCATGGCGGCATGGTCGGCGGTTGTTGCAATCGGGATCACGGGCTCCCCCGCCAAGGCGGCGGCCAATGCCGCATCCTGCGAAATGCCGCGTGCAGTGAGCCAGGCGCGGGTGGCGCGCAGCAGGCCGTTGGCACCCACGGGCGCGAAAGCGGGGGCGATGCCACCGGTTTCGACGCCTAACAGGCCGTCTGCGGCGCTGGGCGGCAGGATGGCGGTGCCGGGGCGCGCACTTCCAGTGCGCAGGGCCGCAAGCCTGGCCGCACCGGCGGCTTCGGCAAGCCCGGGGATGACGCAACTCGCCGGGGGCCCCGGCCAATTCGGCAGCGTGGCCAGCAAATCCAGTTGCGGGCCGGCGAGGACCGTGTCCACCCGGCCCCGCAACACCCCCGCGAGGCACGCGGCCACGTCGCGTGCCGGCTTGCTGGCGTAATCCAGGCCGAGCGTGGCCAGGAGCCCAGCCAGATCGGTCATCGCCACCGCGTATCCTGTGGCATGAGGTGCCAGCAATTGCAGTGCCTCTGCCGCGGTCGTGGCAGCCCCGGCGAATGCCTCTACATCGAACCCGGCCGTCGTATCGTGAAAGGCGGGAAGGTTGAGGACGAAGCCCGGCCGTTCGCCCGGCGAGCCGCGCCATACCCCGTCTGTCGGGGCGCCACGCCGCAGCAACAGCAGCGCATGCAGCCGGTCGGCCAGCCCGACGATCCCCGCATCCTTGGCCCGGATCGAGATCGGGAGGATCCAGGCTTGCGCAAGGGCCGGCAAGGACACCCGGCCGGTGCCCGGTGCCAACTCGCAGACGGCCGCGGCCGCGGCATCGTCCCACGCAGCCGGTAAGCGGACGGGCCGGGTCTGCGAATCCGGGTCGGACGCGGCCTCCGTCTGCCGCAGCCGCACGCCTTGCCAAGTCCGGTCGGTTTTCATGAGCCGCAAGGTAGACTGCGGGGAAGGAGCCGAAAAGCCGGATTTTGCGTGGGCGCTGGCCCTTGCCACAGAATGTTGTGGGTAACCGACCAGTCAGAGTGGTAACCCGGCAGACTCGCCGGCCGGGCGCTCCTCACAGTGGACCCGCTCTGCGACGCTGCTATAACCCCTACATGACCCTGATGATGCGCCTTATCACATCCCTTACCGGCCGGCTGGTCGGGCGGGATGCAGTTGGTAACGTCTACTACGAGGCAAAGCGGGCTCCGCGGAGTTATCTCCGCCGCCGTCGTTGGGTGATGTATGCCGGGGAGGTGGAGGCCAGCACCATCCCGCCCGAATGGCATGCGTGGCTGCATTACACGACCGACCTCCCCATTCCCGAGACGGTGCGCCGAGCCTGGCAGAAACCGCATGAGCCTAACCTGACTGGCACTCCGCTCGGCTATCGCCCACCGGGCAGCGACTATCTAGGCGGGAAGCGCCCGCCCGCCAGCGGGGATTACGAAGCCTGGACGCCGGGTAACTGACGTGGCGCGCCGGTCCGTTACGGAAATCGCCGCGGGTGCAGTGGTTATCCTGGTCGCCGTCGGTTTCCTGGGCTACGCCGTTGCCAATACAGGGCGCGCCGGGTTGGGCGGATACACCTTGCATGCTGCGTTCGATAATGTGGGCGGGATCTCCAACGGCTCCGACGTGCGCGTCGCCGGGTTGAAAATCGGCAGCGTGACGAATTTGGCGATCGACCCCAAAAGCTATCAGGCGGTCGCCACCTTCACCGTGCAGCGCGACATCAAGCTATCCGTTGATAGCAGCGCCAGTATCGCCACCGGCGGGCTGCTCGGCGGCAATTTCATCTCCCTCGCCACCGGCGGAGACGAGAAATTGTTGACGGATGGCGGCACCATCACGATTACGCAATCCGCGGTGAACCTTGAAGACTTGCTGGGCAAGTTCATCTTCAATGTTGGAAACCTTGCAGATGCCGCGCAGAAGCAAATGGACGCACTGAAGAAGCCGTCCCCGTGACAACAGGCGTGCTGACCTGGCCTGGCGCTGATGGCGAGCCGGTCAGTTGCCGGGAGAAGCTGCGCACCCTGGAGGAAAACCACGCCGAGTTGCGCCAGGTCATGCAGGATGCGTTCGAGGATGCGCTGCTCATGGGGGTGGATGAGGCCGCGATGCGCCGCATCCTCGCGGCTTTGGTCGTGGATTTGCGCAGCCCCAAGCGGCTCTGATGCGGACCGTTCTACTGACCGTCTTGATGGCGGCTGCTTCTCCGGCGTTCGGGCAAACTCCGGCACAGCCAGATGCGCCTGCGCCTTCCACACCAGGGAGCTGGGTGCCGCGGGATACGGCGGATTTGCTGGTGCTGGACAAGGTCAATGCCAAATCCAGCGGCCTGACCCTGAAAGTGGGGCAGGCCGCGGACAATGCCTCGCTCTCGATCTCGTTGCGCGCCTGCTCGGTGCGGCCGCCTGACCAACCGCAGGATTCGGCCGCCTATCTGGACATCAAGGATAGCCGGCCCGGTGCGCCGGGTTTCCATGGATGGATGTTCAGCAACGAGCCCGCAGTGAACATGTTGGAGCATCCGGTGTACGACCTGCGTTTGGTTGGTTGCCATTGATGCAAGGCACCCTGCCGCCGTTCGCGCAGACGGCGCTGCTGCTGGATCTGGATGGCACGCTGCTGGATTTCGCGCTGACGCCCGACGGCGTGGTGGTGCCCGATGGCCTGCCACAAACGCTCGCCCGGTTGTGTGATGAGTTGGCAGGGGCGCTCGCCATCATCACCGGCCGGCCAGTCAGCCAGGTCGATGCTTTGCTGCCCGGCATCATTCCCGTCGTTTCCGGCGAACATGGCGGCGCGCTGCGGCCTTCCCTGGGCGCCCCCTTGCTTCGCGCGGACTTGCCCTGTGTCCCGCCCGGCCTGGTGACCGCAGCGGAGACGCTCGCGGCGGCGTATCCCGGCGTGCTCGTGGAGCATAAGGCAAGCGGGTTCGTGTTGCATTTCCGCCTGGCGCCGGCGGCGGGTCCCGCGTTGCAGAGGGCGTTGATGGGTTTGATGCAACCGCTGACCGAGCAATTCCAGGTGCTGGCGGCGAATATGGCCTGGGAAATTCGCCCCCGCGGCGTCGACAAGGGGAGTGCCGTAGAGGCCGTGATGGGGCTGCCGAGCTTTGCCGGCCGCCGTCCGGTGTTCATCGGCGATGACGTGACCGACGAGGATGGGATGGCGATGGCCCGGCGGATGGGTGGCGCCGGACTCTTCGTGCCGACCGTCTTCGGCAGCCCCGCCAGGGTGCGGGACTGGCTAACCCGCAGCCGGGGCGACTGGGCGAGTCTTTAGGCGCCAAGTTCAAAATCTGAGTATTCCGTTAGGATTTCGCTAAGCCGTTTCGAGT
Organism: Acetobacteraceae bacterium; assembly: GCA_965199005.1. Taxonomy (GTDB): domain Bacteria; phylum Pseudomonadota; class Alphaproteobacteria; order Acetobacterales; family Acetobacteraceae; genus LMUY01. Next base: position 1,860,118 of record CBDAQK010000001.1, read on the forward strand.
ATTGTTCCGGTAAGTAATTGTTCCGGAAAAGTTCGTATGATGCGGTGGATTAACAATTGCAGCGTCGGCGTCAAGCTGGCCAGCAACGTCGTCCTGATGGTTCTGGGCCTGCTGCTGGTCGTCGCCGTGTCGCTCCATTCATCTCACGAGCAAATGGTGAACGACCGGAAGGCCGGTGTGCAGGGCGTTGTCGAAGTTGCCGCCGGCTATGCCGATGCCCTGGAAGCCGAGGTTGTCGCCGGACATCTCACCCGGGACCAGGCGATAGCTCAATTCGTCAGGCTGACAATGCCCATTCGCTATCATGGTGAGGGTTACTTTGCCGCCTATACCACTGCCGGGGTCTACATCATCAACCCGGTCAAACCGAGCAGTATCGGCACGAACGGAACTGATTTGGTCGACAATTCCGGGCGGCACTTCGTTCAGGACTCGATCGCCGTGGTCAAGCGGGCTGGGGCTGGTTTCTACAACCTCGATTACCCGAAGCCAGGGAGCACCACGCCACTTCCGAAGGTCAACTACGCCAAAGGCGTCCCCGCTTGGGACATGATCATCGTGTCGGGCGCCTATATCGATGACCTGAACGCGGCCTCGCTGCAGCAGGCGCTGGTGCAGGGTCTGATCGCACTCCCCATCCTCCTGATCTGCCTGGCTGGGAGCTTGCTGGTGCAGCACTCGTTGGCCGGCGGTCTGCGTCAATTGGCCGCCGCCATGAAGAGCCTCGCCAGCGGTGACCTGACGGTCCGGATCCCCGGTCTTCAGCGCAAGGATGAGGTCGGCACGATGGCAGGAACCGTGCAGGTGTTCCAGGAAGGGCTGCAGCGTGCCCAATCCCTGGAGGCGGAGGCTGCGGTTGCCGCCGGCCAGGCCCGTGTGGTGCAGGCGCAAACCGAGGCCGAGCGTGCCGCCATCGCCTCGTCCCAGGCGCATGTCGTGGCGGCGCTGGCCGCCGGGTTGTCGAAGTTGGCGGAAGGGGATTTGACGTGCGCGATTCCGGATCCGTTCGACAGCGAATACGAGCGGCTGCGGCACGATTTCAACACCACGGTGGCGCAGCTTGGCGACGCAGTCGCCCACATCGTGACCAGCACCCGCGCCATCACCGCCGGTGCGGGTGAGATCACGGCGGCTGCCGATGATCTGTCGCGGCGGAGCGAGCAGCAGGCCGCCTCACTGGAGCAGACGGCCGCAGCGCTGGACGAGATCACCGCAACGGTCCGCAAGACGGCATCGGGTGCACAGCATGCGCTCAAGATCGTGTCGGACGCACATGTGGGTGCCGAGAAATCCGGCCGGGTGATGCAGGATGCCGTATCGGCCATGGGGGCGATCGAGGATTCGGCCAAGAAGGTCGCCCAGATCATCGGGGTGATCGACGAAATTGCGTTCCAGACCAATCTTCTGGCGCTGAATGCCGGCGTCGAGGCCGCCCGGGCCGGCGACTCTGGGCGTGGCTTTGCCGTGGTGGCGTCCGAGGTGCGGGCGTTGGCGCAGCGCAGCGCCGCCGCAGCGAAAGAGATCAAGGCATTGATCTCAACCTCCAGCCAGCAAGTGGCGCGGGGAGCGGAGCTTGTGGGGTCGACGGGCCGCTCGCTGCACGAGATCGTCGCGCAGGTCGGTCAGATCAACAGCGTCGTCGGCGACATCGCCGCCAGCGCGCACGAACAGGCTTCGGGTCTGGCGCAGGTGAACATCGCGGTCAACCAGATGGACCAGGTGACCCAGCAGAACGCCGCGATGGTGGAGCAGAGCACCGCAGCCAGCCACGTGCTGGAAAGCGAGGCGGTGGAGTTGACCCGGCTGACGGGCCGGTTCCGGCTTGCCGCCGACGTCGAGGGGGAACCGGCCCCACGCCATCCTTCCAACGCGATTCAGGTCAGGCGGCCTCGCGCCGCCTGACCGTCAGGGCTCATCCGCACCATCGCACCTGGCCAATCCGATCGACCCCAGCGGCGATCATGGCCAGCCGGTCGAATCCCAGTGCGATCCCGCTTCCCGCTGGCATGCCGAATTCGAGTGCCGCCAGGAAAGCCTCGTCCGTGTCCCAACCCGGACCGTAGAGGGCCTCGCGCCGGGTGCGGTCGGCGGCAAAGCGGGCGCGTTGTTCGGCGGCGTCGGTCAGTTCCTCGAACGCATTGGCCAGTTCCATCCCGCAGACGAACAGCTCGAACCGCAGGGCGGCTCTTGGGTCTGCCGGGTCGCGCCGGGCCAAGGCGGCCTGGCCGGCGGGCCAATGGGTGAGGAAGGTGGGGTGATCCCGGCCGAGATGAGGTTCGACGCGCTCCAGCAGCAGCCGGAAAAACAAATCCTCCCAGCCCTCCCCTTGGCGCAGGGTGGCGCCCGACTGGGCAGCCAGGAGGGCGGCGTCGCCGGCCGTTGCCAGCACGTCGGCCCCTACCCAGCGACGGAACGCCTCCGCCATGGATAGGCGTTCAAAATGCGCCAAGGACGTTTCGACGCCGCGGCAGCGGAGCCTGGGGGGCAGCAGGGCGCGCAGCAGCGCTTCCGTCTCATCCATCAGCGCCGCCAACGTGGCACCGGGCCGATACCATTCCAGCATGGTGAATTCCGGCGCATGCGTGGCGCTGCCCTCCTCGTTGCGCCAGACCCGGGCCAGTTGGAAGATCGGACCCGCGCCGGCAACCAGCAGCGTCTTCATGGCGAATTCCGGGCTGGTGTGCAGCCAGAGGGGCGTGCGCGTGCCGTCCGTCCCGATACGTTCGGTGCGGAAGGCACGCAGATGGACTTCCTCACCCGGGACGGGAACGGCGTAGGGCGTTTCCACCTCCGCATAGCCGCGTGCGTCGAAGAAGGCGCGCGTGGCCTGCACCAGCCGAGCCCGGCGGCGCAACGCGGGCAGGCGGGCGGCGAATTGCTCGGGGTGCCAGGGTGGTTGCGGCATGCACGCTCCAGGACTACACGCCCGCGATCATGCCGGATGGCTTCCTCCCTGCCCACACGCTGCGCACCGCAGCCGCCTTGGTCGATGCCGGGTTGGCCAAGCCGGAGGATCGCGCCGTGCTGGAGCGGGTTGGCGAGCGATATGCCGTCGCCATCCCGCCAGCCCTCGCGGCCCTGGTGGACCATGTGGACGACCCGATCGGCCGTCAATTTATTCCCCATCGGGACGAGCTGCGGATTGCGCCGCATGAGCGTGCCGACCCGATCGGGGACGATGCCTTGTCGCCCGTCCCCGGCATCGTGCACCGCTATGCCGACCGCGCCTTGCTGAAGCCGTTGCTCGTCTGCCCGGTCTATTGCCGGTTCTGTTTCCGCCGCGAGCATGTCGGCCCCGATGGCGGGCTGCTGTCCGACGCAGAATTGGCGGCGGCGCTGGATTGGTTGCGAGACCATCCGGCCGTCACCGAAGTGATCCTGACCGGCGGCGATCCGCTGCTGCTGTCACCTCGTCGCCTGCGGGCCATCCTGGATGCGTTGGAGGCGATCCCGCATATTCAGACGTTGCGCATCCACACGCGGGTTCCCGTGGCCGACCCGGCGCGGCTGCAGGAGCTGGCGGCGACGCTGGAGACGGAGAAGCCGCTGTGGCTGGTGGTGCACGCCAACCATGCCACGGAGTTTACGCCGGCTGCCATCGCAGCCCTGCGCGTGGTCAGCCGCCGGGGTGTGCCGCTGCTCGGGCAATCGGTGCTGCTGCGCGGCGTCAACGATACGGCGGCGGCGCTGGAAGGCCTGTTCCGTGCGATGCTCTCGGCCCGGATCAAGCCCTATTACCTTCACCAGCTTGACCCGGCGCCCGGCACCGCTCGCTTCCACGTTCCCATCGCGGAGGGGCGCGCCTTGTTAACCGAGTTACGCGGCCGGGTGACGGGCCTGGCGTGGCCGACCTACGTGCTGGACATCCCCGGTGGGCATGGCAAGGTGCCCATCGGGCCCGAATATCTCGGCGGCGAAACGGTTCGTGACCCGGCGGGACGCATCCATGCGCTTGCCGCACCGGCCATCACCGGGTAGACCTCCGCGTTCCAAACCCCCTCAAGAGCCCCGAGAGACCATGAAGCAGCAGGCCAACCTGATCCGCGCCGGCCAGGTGATCGAGCACGAAGGCAACCGCTGGACCGTGCTCAAGCAACAGATCATCACCCCCGGCAAGGGCGGCGCGTTCATCCAGGTCGAGATGCGCAACATGAAGACCGGGAACAAGACCAACGAGCGCTGGCGAACCGCTGACACGGTCGAGCGGCTGATGACCGACACCCGGGACTACACCTATTCCTACACGGACGGCGACAATCTGGTTCTGATGGACCCGGAGACGTTCGAGCAGGCGATGATTCCGACCGAAATCCTTGGCGACCAGGTAGCTTTCTTGCAGGACAACATGGAGGTTGAGGTCGATACGGTGGAGGGCGAGCCCGTCGGCATCCATTTGCCCGCCACGGTGATCCTCACCGTCGAGGAAGCGGACCCGGTGGTGAAGGGACAGACCGCCGCCAGCTCCTACAAACCGGCGAAACTGTCCAACGGCGTCAAAACCCTGGTGCCCCCCTTCATCGAGACGGGAGAGCGCATTGTGGTGAAGACCGAAGACGGTAGCTACGTGGAGCGTGCGAAGGGCTAACGGCATGGCCCTACAACTCTCTCCACACATGACGGTGATGCAGAACGCCGTCCAAAAGGCGTCCCGCCGCCTGGTGCGGGATTTCGCCGAGGTGGAGCAGCTACAGGTCAGCGTCAAAGGCCCCGGTGATTTCGTCAGCCAGGCTGATCTCCGTGCCGAACAGACCATCCGGACGGAATTAGAGCGCGCCCGCCCGGGCTACGCCTTCTTGCTGGAAGAAGGCGGCATGGTGGGCAGCCCCAATTGGACCTGGCGTTGGATCGTCGACCCGCTGGATGGCACCACCAACTACCTGCACGGCGTGCCGCATTGGTGCATCAGCGTGGCGCTGGAGCGGCGCAGCGAGACGGGCAGCGAAATCGTTGCGGGCTGCATCTACAACCCTGTCAACGACGAGATGTTTTGGGCCGAGAAGGGGGCTGGTGCGTTCCTGAACGAACGGCGGCTACGCGTCTCTGGCCGCCGGGAGATCAAGGATGCCTTGTTCGCCACGGGAATTCCGTTCGCCGCCGTTGCTGCAGGACGCCGGCTGGCGTTTGCCCGCACGCTGGCAACGCTGATGCCGGTCGTCGCCGGGATCCGCCGGTTTGGCGCCGCCGCATTGGACCTCGCCTGGGTCGCCGCAGGGCGCTACGATGGCTATTGGGAGCTTGGTCCGAAACCCTGGGACATCGCTGCCGGTGCCTTGATCGTGCGCGAGGCTGGCGGCTACGCGACCGACACGGCGGGGGGCGATCTCGTCATGGACGTTGCCGGGGTCGACATCGTGGCGGCCAACCCGCATCTGCATCCACGTCTTCTGGAGGTTGTCGCCGAGGGCGTCGCCGCCTCGCGTGCCGCCTGAACCGAGCTTACCCAGCATGATCGCGACACGGGCTGTAGCTGTCTGGCAGCCGGCGCGGTATCATTTATCCGTGATTCGCACTCTCCTCTTTGCCGCGCTGCTCTTCCCGGCTGTGGCCCTCGCACAGACGACCGTCAATCCTGGTGCGTTGGATCGGCTGCAGCCGAGCACGCCCGCAGTGCACTCGCCGGCCAAGCGTGCCCCTGCACGCAAGCCAGCCTCGACACGTCGTCCCGCGCCAGCCGCGGCGAAAGCCCCAGCGGAACCTGCCCACCGCAGCACGTCCACGCCCCGGGCGTCCAGACTGCGGCCCGGCCCCCCACCTGCCGTGCCGCGTGGCCCGCCGCCAGTGCCGGTGCTGCCCCCCGTCGTCACGGCGCCCCCCCACCCGGTGGTGCCGCCGCCGCCCGTTGCGATCGTTCCCGATGCGGAGGGTATCGTCACGCAGATCAATGGTGGGATCCGGATCAGCTTCGGTGCCGGCAAGGCAGACCTGAACGCCGCCACCGAGGCCGCCATCCGCGCCATGGCGCGGAGCGTGAAGGATAATCCGGCGGCGGACATCAACCTCTATTCGTTTGCCGCCGGTGTGCCGGATGACCCTTCCACCCCGCGCCGCCTTTCCTTGTCCCGCGCGCTCGCGGTTCGGGCGGTGCTGATCAGCGAAGGGATTGCCTCGACCCGGATTTACCCGCGCGCGCTGGGTGCCACGGTGAGCCCGGTTGTCCCGGACGGTCCAGCGGACCGGGTGGACGTCGTGCTCGCGGGAACGCCGGCCCCCTCGGCCCCCGCACGCTGAGATGACCCGGCCAGCCGTCTATTTCTTCCGCATGGTGGTCTTCCTCGTCGCCGTCGCGATCGTGGCGGGCGTCTTGTCCGGCGCCCTCGCCAGGGCATTCGAAAGCAACCCGCTGTTGAATGCGCTGATCGTGCTGGTTCTGCTGCTGGGTATTGGCTGGAACCTGCGCCAGGTGATCCGGCTGACGCCGGAGGTGCGCTGGGTGGAGACCTTCCAGCAGTCGCGCGCGCGCTTGGCTGGCCTGCCACCGCCGGTCTTGCTCGCGCCGATGGCCTCGATGATGGCGCAACGTTCGACCAAGGGCACCGAGCGGTTCACGCTCTCGGCCCCGGCGATGCGGTCCCTGCTGGACAGCCTCGCCAGCCGTCTGGACGAGAGCCGCGAACTATCCCGCTATATGACGGGATTGTTGATCTTCCTTGGTCTGCTAGGCACGTTCTGGGGCCTTCTGCTGACTGTCGGCGCGGTCGCTGCGGTCATCAATGGCATGTCCGTGGGCTCCGGTGACATCAACGCCCTCTTCGAACAGTTGAAAAGCGGGCTCGCCAGGCCGTTGCAGGGCATGGGTACGGCATTCTCCTCCTCCATGCTGGGATTGGCCGGGGCGTTGGTGCTGGGCTTCCTGGACCTGACGGCCGGGCAGGCCCAGAACCGATTCTTCAACGAGTTGGAGGAGTGGTTGGCGGGGCTGACGCGGCTGTCCTCCGGCGTTCTCGGTGGCGAGGGTGAAACCTCCGTTCCCGTCTACGTCCAGGCTCTCCTGGAACAGACCGCCGAGAATATGGAGAACCTCCAGCGCATCTTGGTACGCGGGGAGGAGGGCCGGGTGCAGGCCAACCAGGCCGTGACCGCCTTGACCGACCGGATCGGCCAGTTGGCGGATTCCATGCGCACCAATCAACAACTGATGCTCCGGATCGCCGAAACCCAATCCACCTTGGCACCGGCCCTGCAACGCTTGGGCGAGCGTGGCAACGACGACTCCTCCCGCGGACATCTGCGTAACATCGAAACCTATCTGAGCCGCTTGGCGGGGGAGATCGAGCAGGGGCGCACGCAGACGACGACTGACTTACGCAACGAAATCCGGGTCTTGACCCGCACCATCGCGGGCATGGCAGGGAAGCCGCAATGATGCGGGCCGTCTTTGTGCGCTCGGGTGGTGGGGTGCCAAAGGGCGCTATGGCACTATGAGCCTGCGCCGGCGGGGTGGCGGGCAGGAGACGCTCAATCCGTGGCCCGGGTACGTGGACGCATTGTCCACGCTGCTGATGGTGATCATTTTCGTCCTGCTCGTCTTCGTGTTGGCGCAGGCCTTCCTGTCGGTCGCCCTCTCCGGCAAGGACCGCGCACTTGACCGCCTGAACCGTCAAATGGCCGAACTCAGCGACATGCTCGCGATGGAGCGCGGCCGGGGGGCCGAGTTGCAGGCTTCGGTCGCCGGCCTCAGCGCCGACGTGAAGGCAGCCGCGGGGGCGCGGGACCAGCTCAGCACCCAGGTGAGCACGCTGCGGCAGCAACTGGATGCCGCCGCGACGCAACGCGATGCCTTGCAGGCCGAGCGGACGCGCTTGGCCGCCCAATTGGCCGATGCGGCGGCCCAAGGGCAGGCTGCCGCGGCGCGGAACGCCCAGTTGCAGCAGCAACTGGCGACCGCGGCCAGCCGCACCGACGCGGCCGGGCAAGACGCTGCGGGGCTGGCCGCCCAGCTCGCGGATGCAAAGCGCCAACTGGCTGCCACGAAGGCCGACTTTGAGAGCACTGTTGCCGCCGACAAGGCGACGGTGGAGGCCCGGCTCGCCGACCTGGCCCGGCTATCGGACCAGGTCCGCGCGTTGACCGCGCTGCGCGATGAGTTGGAGGCCCAGGCGCAGGCCGCCGCCGCCAAGTCCGTGACCGACGAGCAGGCGCGGGCCGCTGTGGCCAACCAGCTTTCCGACGAGCAGAAGCTGTCGGATTCGGCTCGGGCGCAAATGGCGCTGATGAACCGTCAATTGGCAGAATTGCGCGCCCAAGTGGTTCAAGTCTCCGCCGCGTTGGATTTGTCCGAAAAGGCGGACAAGGACAAGGACGTTCAGATCGCCAATCTCGGTTCGCGTCTGAACACCGCGCTGGCCTCCAAGGTGGAGGAGCTACAGCGCTACCGCAGCGAGTTTTTCGGCCGCCTGCGCGAGGTGCTGGCCAACCGGCAGGGCGTGCAGATCGTCGGGGACCGCTTCGTCTTCCAATCCGAGGTGCTTTTCCCGGTGGGAAGTGCGGATCTCTCGCAGGCAGGACAAGACCAAATCCGCACCCTGGCCGGCACCATCAAGCAAGTGGCAGGCGAAATTCCACCGGACCTCCCCTGGATCATGCGGGTCGATGGCCATGCCGACCGGCTGCCGGTGCAGCGTGGCGGTCCATTCTCCTCGAACTGGGAGCTGTCCTCACAGCGGGCGATCAACGTCGTGAAGCTGCTGATTGCGGAGGGCGTACCGCCTCAGCATCTGGCCGCCACCGGGTTTGCGGAATTCCAGCCGCTCGACCCGGCGGAGAGCTCGGACGCGAATGCAAAGAACCGCCGGATCGAGTTCCGCCTCACGGATCGTTGAATACCATTTGTGCTGTCGAGAATGCGCAACACGGCCGGGAGAATAGCACGACGTCACCCGGCGGGAGTGGACCAGGTGCGCGATCGTGTCTACTCAGGAAAAATGACGCGCCAGGTTTCCTGTTTCTCCCGTATTTTCTTCAGCATGGCGTTATTCGGCCTTGGCGGGTGCAGTTCGGTCCTGGTGGGAACCACGCAGGAGGTTGCGGGCCTGGCTGGCACCGGCATCGCCACGTCAGTGACGCACAGCGCCACCGTCGCGGCGGGTATCGGGTTGGGTGTTGCGGCGGTCGCGACGGCGGGGCTGCAATACGAGGAGCGTCACGTTCACAGCTACGAACAGGATCGCATTGCCGAGGCCGCCGGGACGATTGGCGCGGGCGCGGCCGGGCCTTGGAGTGTCTCGCACAGCCTTCCGATCGAGTCGGATGAGCATGGCCAGGTCGCCGTGGTCAGAGCCATCGGCGGCCCGTCGATCGACTGCAAGGAAATCGTCTTCTCCGTTGACACGGAAGAGCATCAGCAGCCACAGCGCGCCTTCTACACCGCCACGGTGTGCCGCGATGGCGGCACTTGGAAATGGGCCTCGGCCGAGCCTGCGACGGAGCGGTGGGGATCGCTGCAGTGAGGTTCGCGGCCCTGCTGCTGGTGCTGCTGCTGGGCGGCTGCGCCTCGGCGGGCAACATCATCGGGATTGTGGCCGGTGCCGCGGCGGGTGGTGCCACCGCAAACCCAGCGGTCGGTTTTGGTGTCGGGGTGGGGACCGCGGCGGTCTCCGACTACGTGTTACGCCGTGTATCCCGCACGTGGCACCAGGGTGAGCAGGACGCCATTGCGACGACTGCCGGTGTGCTGGATGTCGGAGGCGTGGGGCCATGGCGGGTCGAGCACGTCCTGCCCGTCGGAAACGAGCATGGGCAGCTCCAAATCGTTCGCGCGATCGACAACCCGCTGGCTCCTTGCAAGCAGGTGCTCTTCTCCGTCGAGGAGTCGAAGGAGCCGCCAGCCTGGTATTCCGTCGACATCTGCAAACAGCAAAGCGGATGGAAATGGGCGAGCGCCGAGCCGGCGGTCGAGCGCTGGGGTTTCTTGCAATAAGGGCCAGCGCCTCCACGTGGCTGGTCCGACGTGGCGATGGTGCGGCAGGCGCTGCAGGGGTAAAAGGGGGAATGATCCGCATCATTCTTGCCATGGGGCTGGTTGTTTCGCCGGCCGTTTCCGCGAAGGCAGATTCGCTGAGGCTGACGATCGGCAGGTTGGGCCAGGTCGTTGCCCAAGAGGCCGGGCCGTCAGAGCCCCCACGCCCCGGCAATGTCGTCGGCAGCACCCCGGTGCTGGAGCCGCACTTCACCCATTTGGGCTCTGACATCGAGGGCGTGTATTGTGAGCAGTTCGGCTTGGAGTTCCGGGCCGCCAATCTCCCGCCTGGCATTGTCCAGCCCGTCACGGTGACGTTGCAGCATCCGCTTTGGACATTGCCTGATGGGCGGACGAGTACCGTCGAGACGAATGTCAGCTTCGTGTCGCCGGATCGCTGGACCTATACGGGATACACGTTGGAGGAGAGTTGGTCACTGGTGCCGGGGACCTGGACCTTCGTCGTGAGCCAAGGCGCGCAAGTGCTCGCGACTGCCAGCTTCAACATGACGGTCGATGCCGGGCAGACGCTACCAACAGACGGCTGTACCGCGCGGACGTCCTAATGGGGCACGCGGGCCAGCCCAGCGTACCCCGGCGTCCGGCTTAGAAGCCTTCGCGCTCCAGACGCTTGCGCTCCATCTTGCGGGCGCGGCGGACGGCTTCGGCAGCTTCGCGGGCGCGGCGCTCGGAAGGCTTCTCAAAGTGGCGGCGAAGCTTCATTTCGCGGAAGATTCCCTCGCGCTGCATCTTCTTCTTGAGCGCCTTCAGCGCTTGATCGACATTGTTGTCACGAACCAGAACCTGCACTCGACGCCTTCTCCTGTCGCTGCACCCAGGAGGGACTTACCTCTGTGGGCGTGATAAAGGGCTTCCGCCCGAGTTCAAAACCGCGGAGGCGGCGCTATAGCACGGCCTGCGCCCCTCGCCAAAGCCTTTCGCAACCCTATTTGGATGCTTCATGGCAATTCTTAAGATCGCCCGTATGGGCCACCCCGTCCTGCTGCAAAAGGCCGAGCCGGTTGCCGACCCGGGGGCGCCTGAAATCCGCCGCCTGGTAGCCGATATGATGGAGACGATGGAGGATGCACCCGGCGCCGGCCTGGCCGCCCCGCAGGTCCACGTGCCGCTGCGGCTGTTCGTGTTTCGCGTGCAGCCTGCCCGGGCCAGCGACGTGGCCGATGACCATCCCATCGGAAATACCATCGTGATCAACCCCACGGTCGAGCCGGCCGGCGAGGACCGCGTACTGCGCTGGGAGGGGTGCCTGTCGATTCCGGGCCTGCGTGCTGCCGTCCCCAGATGGGCGCGGGTGCGCTACACCGGTGTGGATTGCGATGGAAACCCCGTTGGCGGGGAGGTTGGCGGCTTCCATGCCGGGGTCGTCCAGCATGAATACGACCATTTGGATGGAATCCTCTATCCCATGCGCATGACGGATTTCCGCCTGTTCGGTTTCAACGAAGAAATGGCCCGGGCTGGCTTATGACCATCCCCGAGCGAACAGACGAGCGGGACGCCGCGCTCGACGCCTTGGTGGCGATGGAGGCCTTCCCCGGCTGGACGATCGACGGCTTGCGGGCGGCTGCGGGGCCAGATTCCGACCTGCTGTTTCCGGGCGGCGTGCTCGACATGGTCGAAAGCTGGTTTGACCTGGTCGACCGGAGGATGCCGCCTGCACCGGGTGAGCGGGTGCCCGACCGCGTGCGTGCGGTCATCGCGGCACGATTGGCGTCTCTGCGTCCTGCGAAGGAGGCGGTTCGTCGTGGGGTTGGCATCCTGATTGCGCACCCGGCGACGGCCACCCGGGTCACCGCCCGCACGATTGACGCGGTCTGGCACGCCGCCGGGGATCGCAGCGCGGACTGGAACTGGTATTCCAAGCGCGCAATCCTGGCCGGGGTGTATAGTGCTACGCTTCTTTATTGGATGCGCGACGAGAGCGACGACGACGCCGCGACGTTGAGTTTTCTTGATCGTAGACTCGCCGGGGTTGGCCGTCTGGGCCGTCTGCGCCGCTCTGGTCCAAGATTCCTGGCTCGGTGCCGGCGAGAACCTACCACATTGGAACCCCGTTCACTCGGGGGCGTTGCCGTCCAATAGACGTTCGTTTGCGGAGTTTTTGAGACGATGCGTAGTCTGTTGTTGTGGCTGGTTGGGATCCCCATCCCAATCATCATCCTGCTCCTGATCTTCCACGTCATCTGAGTGCCCCGCGTCCGCGTCACCCATGAGACGGAATATCGCTACCTCGAGCCGGTGGGTCTGTTGCCGCACCGGCTTATGCTCCGCCCGCGTGACAGTCACGACCTTCGCCTTCTGGAAACCAAGCTTTTGGTGTCGCCACCAGCCAGTTCGACGCGCTGGGCCCACGACGTCTTCGGCAACTCCGTCTGCTATCTGAGTTTTGCGCCGGAGCGGCGGGTCGAGCGGCTGAGTGTGATTTCCTCCCTGGACCTCCACCACTATCCCACCCGCGCCGACCTCCCGCTCGACCCGCAGGCGGAGACGTTTCCATTCAGCTACACCTCGGCCGAGGTGCCCGACCTCGCCCGTTCGATCGAGCGGCATTTTCCCGATCCAGACCGGATGGTGGATGCGTGGGCGCGGCGCTTCCTGGCGACCAATGGTCCCACGGGCACGATGGAGATGCTGACGGCGATAACCCGCGCGATCAAGGCGGAGTTCCGCTACCAGGGGCGGCAGGCAGAGGGCACGAACGATCCGTTGGTGACGTTGGCCAGCCGGATGGGGGCTTGCCGGGATTTCGCCGTGTTCATGATGGAGGCCGCACGATCGCTGGGTCTCGCGGCCCGGTTCGTCAGTGGCTACCTCTACGACGAACGGCTCGTGGCCTCGGACGAGCCGGTGATCGGTGGCGGCGCCACCCATGCGTGGGTAGAGATCTACCTGCCTGGCGCGGGATGGGTGGAGTTTGATCCCACCAATGGCTGGGTCGCTGGGCGCAATTTAATTCGGGTCAGCGTCGCGCGCACGCCACAGCAGGCGGTGCCAATTTCCGGCAGCTTTCTCGGCCCACCCGGCTCCTTTGGCAGCATGACCGTCAACGTGGAGGTCGCGGTCGGCTGACGGCGTTATCATTCGGCGCGGATGTCATTTCCCACCGCGATCCGTCCCCCCTGCACGACCTCCGCATGCACGCCCAAATCACGGTGTCCGTAAAGCGCTTGCAGTTCCGCTACCGGGTTGGCGTCACGCTCGGCCGTGACCGGGTTCACCTCCGTGGCAGGGCACCGCACCGTCCGTTTTACCACCTTCATGATGGCACCGCCGACTGCGATCTCCTTGCCGATCCAGTCAAACTCGATCCAGGCCGGGCCGCTGAAGTAGATGTTGGCGCGAAAGCGCATGGGGTCGCGCTTGCCTCCCACATCCCGTTCGAATGCGGCGAGGCTGTCGAGGTTGATCAGACTGACCGCTTTGATCCGCCCGTCCTGGAAGCTGTGACCCGGCACGTGATACAAATGCGGCGTCCCCCGCGCTTCCGGGCCCAGCAACTCGGTCAAAAACGCGCCCATCCGCTCCCGCCCAGACTCCGAGCGGATATCGGCCTCCAGGGTGCGCCCATCAGGGGCTCGTAGGCTCAACACGCCACTGGCCGGGTCGAACGCCGACCGGAAGGCGGCGATGCGCGCATTGGCCATGAGGCACATGAAATGGGTCTTTTTCAGCCAGGTCGGGTCCGCCGGGTCGAAGGGCGCATCACCCTGCGCCAGCGCGAAGGCCCGGTCCCATGGCAGGTTTTCGCCAGGCTCGACAGTCGTCTCCTCAAGCGCTTCCGCGGTCAGCCCCTTCACCGGATAGCGATACAGATGTTCGATCCGCACGGCCTTCCCCCCTTGAGTCCTGCCAAAGACCTTACCACCTCTGGCGCTGTTATGCGTCGCCTGAGTAGGGACGCAAGCCATCTGTCGCCTGATTGAAAGGGACACACATGAATATAGAGAAGTTTACCGAACGCGCCCGTGGTTTTCTTCAAGCCGCGCAAACCATCGCGGTGCGCGAGTATCACCAGCGGATCACGCCTGAGCACCTGATCAAGGCCTTACTCGATGATGAGGAGGGGGCTGCGGCAGGGTTGCTGCGCGCCGCGGGAGCCGACCCAAAGGCCGCCCAGGTTGCCATCAACGCCGAAGTTGCGCGCAACCCCCGCGTCGAGGGTGGTGGCGCGGGTCAGCCGCAGATCACGCCGGAACTCGTTCGCGCTTTGGATGCCGCCGAGCGGGATGCCGGCAAAGCGGGTGACGATTTCGTCGCACAAGACCGGCTCTTGCTGGCTTTGGCCGGGGCGGACGGCCCTGGGGGGCGCGCATTGCGTCAGGCTGGGGCCACGCCTCAGGCGCTCGAGAAGGCGATTGCGGATATCCGCAAGGGCCGCAAGGTGACGAGCCAGACAGCCGAGGACAACTTCGAAGCGCTGAAGAAATACGCTCGCGACGTCACGGCGATTGCCCGTGAAGGCAAGCTGGACCCGGTGATTGGCCGCGATGAGGAAATCCGCCGCACCATCCAGGTGCTGGCCCGCCGCACCAAGAACAACCCGGTTCTGATTGGCGAACCTGGCGTCGGCAAGACGGCCATCGTGGAGGGCCTGGCCCTTCGCATCGTCAATGGCGACGTGCCCGAGGCGCTGCGCAACAAGCGGCTGATGGCGCTCGACCTCGGCGCGCTGGTCGCGGGCGCGAAGTACCGCGGCGAGTTCGAGGAACGGCTGAAGGCCGTGCTGAAGGAGATCGAGACTGCGGCCGGCGAGGTCGTGCTGTTCATCGATGAGATGCACACGCTGGTTGGTGCGGGCAAGGCGGATGGCGCGATGGACGCGTCCAACCTGCTGAAGCCGGAACTCGCACGGGGGGCGCTGCACTGCATAGGCGCCACAACGCTGGACGAATACCGCAAGCACGTGG
>CBDAQK010000001.1:1880000-2812475 GCA_965199005.1 Acetobacteraceae bacterium
CTGAACGTGGGGGGACCACCCTCCAAGCCTAAATACTCCCTGGTGACCGATAGTGAACAAGTACCGTGAGGGAAAGGTGAAAAGCACCCCGAGAGGGGAGTGAAAGAGACCTGAAACCGGATGCCTACAAGCAGTCGGAGCGGATTGTTCCGTGACGGCGTA
Organism: Acetobacteraceae bacterium; assembly: GCA_965199005.1. Classification (GTDB taxonomy): domain Bacteria; phylum Pseudomonadota; class Alphaproteobacteria; order Acetobacterales; family Acetobacteraceae; genus LMUY01. The sequence continues at coordinate 1,880,163 of CBDAQK010000001.1, forward strand.
CCTTTTGTATAATGGGTCAGCGAGTTTCTGTTGGCAGCAAGCTTAAGCCGTTAGGTGTAGGCGTAGCGAAAGCGAGTCTGAAGAGGGCGTTGAGTTGCCGGCAGAAGACCCGAAACCGAGTGATCTAGCCATGGCCAGGCTGAAGGTGGGGTAACACCCACTGGAGGGCCGGACCCACGCCTGTTGAAAAAGTCGGGGATGAGCTGTGGCTAGGGGTGAAAGGCCAATCAAACTCGGAGATAGCTGGTTCTCCGCGAAATCTATTGAGGTAGATCGTCGTGTGTTTACCACGGGGGGTAGAGCACTGGATGGGCTAGGGGTCCCCAAAGGATTACCAAACCTAACCAAACTCCGAATACCCGTGAGTATAGCGCGGCAGACAGACAGTGGGTGCTAAGGTCCATTGTCGAGAGGGAAACAGCCCAGACCACCAGCTAAGGTCCCCAAATCGTGGCTAAGTGGGAAAGGATGTGAGGATTCCAAAACAACCAGGAGGTTGGCTTAGAAGCAGCCATCCTTTAAAGAAAGCGTAATAGCTCACTGGTCTAATAGAAACCTTGCGCCGAAGATGTAACGGGGCTCAAGCCACGTACCGAAGCTGTGGGAGTAGTCGCTAGTCGTTAGTCTTTAGTCGTTAGATAAGGAAGGCAGTTCGATGTCGCGGGATGTTTGGGAGCTGGACGTGTTTCGTCGGGCTTACAAGCTGTCGCTTGCAATGCATCGGGCTAGTCAGGGTTTTCCAAAGAACGAGCAGTATGGTGGGCTTGCCGACCAATTACGGCGGAGTTCGAAGTCGGTTTGCGCTCTCCTTGCGGAGGGTTCCGGCCGCCAATTGGCCTCCGATCCCGAGTTCAGACGCTATGTCGTCATGGCGCTCGGGTCGCTCGAAGAAACCAAGTTGTGGTGCCGCTATGCTGCGGACCTCGCCTATATCGACGCTGCCCAGGCGCAAACCTGGCAACGCGAATGCAGCGAGATCGCCCGCATGCTGGGCGGCCTCCACAAACACCTATCCTCTCTAACGACTAATGACTAACGCCTAACGACTATTCGGTAGCGGAGCGTTCGGTAAGCCTGTGAAGGGTGAGGGGTGACCCCGCCTGGAGGTATCCGAAGTGCGAATGCTGACATGAGTAGCGACAAACAGTGTGAGAAACACTGTCGCCGAAAGTCCAAGGGTTCCTGCGCAAGGTTAATCCGCGCAGGGTGAGCCGGCCCCTAAGGCGAGGGCGAGAGCCGTAGTCGATGGGAACCAGTTGAATATTACTGGGCCTGCTGGAAGTGACATGTGCGAAATGTTGTCAGGGCTTACTGGATTGTCCTGGCTTTTTGAGTACATCGGGAAATAGCTCCAGCGTATAGACCGTACCCGAAACCGACACAGGTGGACTGGTAGAGCATACCAAGGCGCTTGGGAGAACCATGCCGAAGGAACTAGGCAAATTGCTCGCGTAACTTCGGGATAAGCGAGACCCATCGTTGGGTAACCATCGGTGGGTGGCACAAAGCAGGGGGTAGCGACTGTTTAGTAAAAACACAGGGCTGTGCGAAGTCGAGAGACGACGTATACGGTCTGACGCCTGCCCGGTGCCGGAAGGTTAAGAGGAGGTGTGCAAGCACTGAATTGAAGCCCCGGTAAACGGCGGCCGTAACTATAACGGTCCTAAGGTAGCGAAATTCCTTGTCGGGTAAGTTCCGACCTGCACGAATGGCGTAACGACTTCCCCACTGTCTCCGGCATGGGCTCAGCGAAATTGAATTCCCCGTGAAGATGCGGGGTACCCGCGGTCAGACGGAAAGACCCTATGAACCTTTACTGCAGCTTTGCAGTGGCCTCAGGGGAGAGCTGTGTAGGATAGGCGGGAGGCTTTGAAGCATGGGCGCTAGCTTGTGTGGAGCCACCCTTGAAATACCGCCCTGATCTCTTCTGATGTCTAACCGCGTCCGGTCAGCCCGGACCGGGACCCTGCATGGTAGGCAGTTTGACTGGGGCGGTCGCCTCCCAAAGTGTAACGGAGGCGCGCGATGGTGGGCTCAGGCCGGTCGGACATCGGCTGCTGAGTGCAATGGCATAAGCCCGCCTGACTGCGAGAGCGACAGTTCGAGCAGAGACGAAAGTCGGCCATAGTGATCCGGTGGTCCCGCGTGGAAGGGCCATCGCTCAACGGATAAAAGGTACTCTAGGGATAACAGGCTGATCTCCCCCAAGAGTCCACATCGACGGGGAGGTTTGGCACCTCGATGTCGGCTCATCACATCCTGGGGCTGGAGCAGGTCCCAAGGGTTCGGCTGTTCGCCGATTAAAGTGGTACGTGAGCTGGGTTTAGAACGTCGTGAGACAGTTCGGTCCCTATCTGCCGTGGGTGTTGGAGACTTGAGAGGATCTGTCCCTAGTACGAGAGGACCGGGATGGACGCACCTCTGGTGAACCGGTTGTCACGCCAGTGGCACGGCCGGGTAGCTATGTGCGGACGGGATAACCGCTGAAAGCATCTAAGCGGGAAACCCACCTCAAAACCAGGTCTCCCCGAGGGCCGTGGTAGACCACCACGTTGATAGGCCAGATGTGAAAGTGCCGTAAGGCATGCAGCTAACTGGTCCTAATCGCCCAATAGGCTCCATACACCATCATACACAGCAATCATCGCCGATACGCAAACGCCAGGCGTCAGACAACAGACGCCAAACCGCATTCACACACACCCCACCAGAACCACGTCCACAGCACTTCTGACGTCTGTCGTCCGAAGACTGGCGTCTGATTGGTGCTTGGACGACCTGGTGGCCATGGCGGGGAGCCTACACCCGATCCCATCCCGAACTCGGCCGTGAAAACCCCCAGCGCCTATGATACTGCACCCCAAGGTGCGGGAAAGTCGGTCGCCGCCAGGTCTTCCAAACACCAACACCAATACAAACCAACAGCGCGCCCGAAAACAAGCCGCTGATACCGCGGGGTGGAGCAGCCCGGTAGCTCGTCAGGCTCATAACCTGAAGGTCACAGGTTCAAATCCTGTCCCCGCAACCACCGTCAATTGACTCCCCAGACCGACAAGTCTGGGGAGTTCGTCGTTTGGGGCACTCCCAGCCCCAACACCGCCGGTCCGCCTACTGCCACGCCGGCCACCGGCGCCACCACTTTCGGCCGCCAAGGCGAGGATCAGCGCCAGATCCCCGTGCAGGTCGACCGCAAGGCCCTGCGGCATGGCCGGGTCGGGCGTCAGCACGACCTGCTGGATCAGCGAGCGCAGCGTCGCAGCCGCCTCCAGTAGCAATTCTGGATCGTTCAGCGCGGACTCCAGATCGGCCACCCGGGCGGCATACAGGCCGGCCGCATTGGGATGGAGGGCGATCGGTGCGGGGGCGACTGTGGTCGGCAGTTCTCGGTCGATCTCCGCCTTGCGGCGTTCGAGTTCCGTCAACCGGCTGCGCAGCGTGTCATTCCAGGCCCCCGCCTCGATCGCCTTCAGGATGCCGGCCAAGCTGCGCTCGACGGCCATCCGCTCCTTGTGCAGCTTGCCCTCGTCGTAGGCACGGTCGCGGCCGGCACGGGCGCACTCGTCGGCAAATGCGCGCACGAACTCCTCGACGAGCTCCGGCGCCAGCATGCGCTGCTTCAGGCCGCCCAGCACACGGGCCTCGATCGCCTGCCGGGTGATCGTATGGCCATTGTCGCAGGTGCCCTTGCCCCGCCGGGTAGCACAGCCGTAGCGGTCGGCACCGATGATCGTGTAGCCGCCGCCGCACGACCCGCAGGTAATCAGCCCGCTCAGCAAGAACTTCTGCCGGTGCGTGGTCTGCCCGGCGGCGACCGACTCTCCCGGTGTCATCGTGATGCGCACCACGTCCTGCCGCGCCTTGACCCGCTCCCACAGCGCCTGATCGATGATGCGAAGCTCCGGGGCCGCCGTGACCTCGCGCTGCGCGATCGGGTTGACGCGCGCGACCCGCCGGCCGGTCTGCGGGTTCTTGACGTAGCTGCACCGGTCCCAGGAGAGCTGGCCGATATAGACGGTGTTGTTGAGCAGCCCGGTGCCGCGGTCGAGCTGTCCCCGGATCGTCGTGTCGATCAGGGGCGCCCCCCAGGACCGGGCACTCCCTCCTCGTTGAGCGTCCGGGCGAGCTTGCGGGGTGAAGCGCCGTCGGCATAGGCCTCGAAAATGCGCAGGAGGGTGGCGGCCTCGGCGGCGTTGATGCGGCGCTCGCCCGACTCCTTGGCGCCGGGCGGCGGTGGGACGATGTCGTAGCCGAAGGCCAGGCCGCCTGGCATGCGACCGGCCCGTGCACGTCCGAGTTGGCCGCGACGAACCTTGTCCCGCATGTCCGACAGCATCATCTGCGCCATCGTGCCCATGATGCCGATATGCATGGGCGTGAGGTGTCCCACGTTGACGGCGTGTATTTGCACCCGCGCGAAGATCAGCCGGTCTGACAGTTCCGCCACGTCCGCCAGTTTGCGGCCAAGCCGGTCGACAGCTTCGGTCACCACCACGTCGAAGCGGTCGGCTTCCGCGTCGGCCATCAGCCGCTGGAGGCCAGGCCGGTGCCGGCTGGCACCGCTGATGGCCGCGTCGTCGTAGCGTCCGACCGACATTGACGAAACGGCTCGGGTTGGTCGCTAGGGTGAACCTGCTCGAGTTCCCCTACGACTGGCGACGGGACAACAGGGTCTCGGCCGCCGCGCTGAAGACGTTCGTCGACGAGAAGTTGATGGCTTGGCTCGCCGCGGGCGGCCCCGCCGACGCCCGCGTGGTTTTCGTGGCCCACTCCATGGGAGGCTTGGTCGCCCGTTATTACATTGAGTGCCTGGAGGGATGGCGCCGGACCCGCCGCCTGATCACTCTTGGGACGCCTTTTCGGGGCTCGTTGAACGCGCTCGGTTTCTTGGTCAACGGCATGGCCCGGAAGATCGGGCCGTTTTCGATTGACGCCACCGCGCCCATGCGGTCGTTCGCCTCGGTGCACCAGCTGCTCCCGACCTATCCGTGCGTCGAGGTCGACGGCGCGATGCTGCGCGTGGCCGAGGCCAATCTCGCCGGCGTCGAGCCGACGCTGGTGCAAGATGCCGCCAGGTTTCACGACGAGATAGCGTCGGCCCAGGCCGCGAACTGCAAGCTTGAAGGCTACGACCCCGGGCATGTCGCGCCGGTGGTGTCCACGAGGCAGCCGACCTTCCAGTCGGCTTCGATTGTCGACGGCAAGCTCGTCTTGGCGCGGTCCCATTCAGGCCAGGATTCGGGGGGCGACGGCACGGTGCCGCTTGTTTCAGCCGTCCCGGTCGGCGTCGACCCCGGCCGAGCCGTCTACGTGGCAGGCAAGCACGGAGGTCTTCAGAACGAGGAGCAAGTGGGCGAATATGCCGGAGGCTTGTTGCATGCGGCTACCGTGGACTTTGATCGCTTCCGCGCCGGCAACGGCCAGGCGCAGGTCGAGTTCGACCTGGACGACGCCTACACGGCCGACGCTCCCATCCCGCTCTCCGCGGCGGTTAGCGGAGCTTACGAGCAGCAGCTCCAAGGCGTGGCAGTCGAGACCCAGACAGGCGCTCGCGAAACGATGGCCCTGTGGCCGAGGGGCGCAACGTTTCAGGGAGAGCTGCAGCTCCCGACGGGCGCTTGGCGCATCACGCTGTCCGGCTCGCACGCCCCGCCAGTCAGCGACATCGTGCTCGTAGCCAATGGCTGACACCAGGATCCGCGGATGACGGACGACTTCGATTTTAGCCCAGCGGGGCGGAGCTGGTCAGGCGTGGTGGAACTCGAAAGGCTCGTCCGCGCCGAACTCGATGCCGCTTGGCCGACCGAGCTGCTGGATTTCCACTTGTCCCTGTGCGGGGACGTCGTCGTAGTTTCGGGCCAAGTCGCGAGCGAACAGGCAAAAGCATCTGCGACCCGCGCGCTCCTCGCCTACGACAGCGTCTTCAAAATCCAGAACGACTTGGAGGTCACCGGCTTCTTCGCTCCTGCTGCATCGGACGACGACGAGGCGCTTTTCGACGCCGCCGACAAAAAAGACGCGACATCCGTGGGCGGCCTGCCCCGCGACCCTGCTGCCCCGGTGCTTCGGCCTACGTCGCCCGGCGCGGCTGCGGGGACCACGGTAACCAGGCACCCTGCCTTGGACGTCGCCGGGGAGGTGCTCGTCGGGAAGACGATCGAGATTTCCGTCGACCTTCAAGCCGAAGCTCCTGACGCGCAAGTCGGAAGCCCGATCGGGCTGGAAGCCGACCCGGGCTGGCAGATCCTGCTCGTGGACGTCAAGATCGTATCGGGGCAGCTCGAGGGCGTAGAGCCGGCCGATGGCGTCGTTGTGGTAAGGCGGGACGGACCCACGACCCCTGCCCGGTTCACCGCGACCGTGTCGGCGCAGGCGGCGGTGGACGGCTCCGTGCGTATTGCCGCGTCGTTCATGCACGGGACGAGGCTGTGCGGCATGGCGGAGAAGGCGGTCCCGCTCGGAAAGCAGACCGAAGCCGGAAAGGCGGAGCCCGCCGGCCGCGGTGCAGCGGCTGGACGGAAGGGCATCGTCCTTGGGCAGGCGGGCGGCCCCACCATGACGGTGAACATCCATTCGGTCGGCAGCGGGCGGCTGGTCTGGCACTGGACGACCTTCCCGCGATTGAGGGGACCCGGGCTCGCGACGACAGGGGAAGTGCTGGTCGAGAAGGCCCAAGAGTACGCGGCTGGCCTGCTTGCGGCGTGCCCGGGATATGGGCCGGATCAGTCCAGGCGTCGCATGCGGGCCATCGGGGAGCAGATGTGGCAGCGCGCGCCGGGTTCGTTCCGGGTAAGCTATCGCGAGCTGCGAGCCGCGTTGGGCCCGAGCTTCCCGATACAATTTTTCAGCGCCGACCCTTACGTGCCTTGGGAAATGATGCGCCCTTCGCTGCAAGACGTCCCCGGGGCCGACCACCTTTTCATCGACCATCCCGTGGCCCGGTGGCCGCTATCCAGCGAGAGCATGCTTGTCACGCCGCTTCCGGCCTGACGAATCGAATCGTATGTCCCGGACTATCTAGGAGGAGCGACGCTTCCGGCAGCGCGGCGGGAGCAGGCCTGGCTCATGGAGACGCTCGGCGCCAACAAGGCCACGCCTTGCCGGGCAGGGTTCATCGCCCTGATGGAAGACGGGTCGGATGTCGGGATGGTCCATTTCGCGGGCCACGGGAAAGCGGACACGGGCAGGCGGGACGGCGGGCTTGGGATGGAGGACGGCCCCGTCGTGCTCGACGACATCCTACAGGGCGGCGTGAAGCTGGGGCATTCATGCAACAGCCTCGTGGTGCTGAACGCCTGCGAGGCTGCCGACCAGCAGAGCGCGCTGGGGTTCGTAGAGGGTTGGGGACCCGGCTTGGCCCGGCAAGGCTTCGGAGCGGTCATAGCTGCGCTCTGGCGGGTGAAGGACGAGGTATCGGCCGACTTCATGATCTCGGCCTTGAGCGGGCTGGCTTGCGAGGGCCGCACGTTCGGGGAGTCGGTGGCGGCGGCGAGGGCCTCGACGGCTGACGCTTCCGCCACGGCTTTCGCCTACATTGCCTACGGTGACGTGATGGCAGCCATGGCCGAGATCACACGCTGACGACGCTGGGCACGTCGACGCGGATCGCGGCGGGGATGCCTACCGCCACTTCGTTCCAGATGTCGTTCGCCGTCTCGGGCGTGCGGATCGACGCGATCAAGCTGAAGCGGACGGTCCGGTCCTCGGGCAGCAAGGCGGGCCTGTCTCTCCACCATCCCCTGATCGGCGCGACCGACACGCCTCGCCGGCCTTCGAGCATGTAGGCCGGGCCGCGCCAGACGTCCTGGTGAGCGATCCCCCGCGCCTTGTGCCTTGCGCCGAGCAGCCACCCGGGGTCATCCGCGACACTGGATTCCGCGCCCGCTGCGATTGCGAGGTTGAGGCGACTCTGCGCGGCCAAGTCGCTTTCCTCGTAACGCTGGAAATCGAAGCGGAGACGATGCGAGGCGTAGCGCGGAAGCTCACCCAATGCTGCTAGCTGTCTGGCTAGGCTGCTAATCGAGAGCCTGGGCAACCTCCTGATCAGCTTCGCTATGGCGAATTCGTGATCCATTAGACGGGCGCTGGCACGGAAGTTCCGATCGGGGCCAATGGAGAGTTCCTCCTGGCGTGGTTGCTTCCGACCAATTGTCGTCACAGACGGGCGGCGCGGGCGTGCTCAAGAGCGGACACTCAGTATGGTGCGCAATTCAAGAATTTCAGTAAGGTGGTTAGTTGGCGACAATTCAGTTGATATAGGTCGCTAATCAAGTTGGCATATTCATCTGTGTGATCGTAGAGCCCCCTCTTCATGTGCTGTAACCGTTACATCGCTTGTCCCCGCGCCCTCCACTCAGAAGGCGGCATGCCCGCCCACAATGAGAAGGCCCGTGTAAAAACCGAGGTCTCAGCGAAGCCGACGATTGAAGCGATGTCGCGCACGGTGAGCTTGGTTCCCAAGAGGAAGTGTCTGGCCAGTCCGTAGCGTGCATTGTCGAGAAGGTCCTGAAAGCTCACCGTGTGCTCCGCTAGGCGTCTTTGGAGGGTTCGTTCGGAGTAGCCGAGCACGGCTGCAATTTTGGCGCCCGAAACCTCGCCCGTGAGCAGACCCATGCTAATGGCGCGTCGGACCTGGGTCACCACATCGTTCGGACCCGCCAACTGGTAGGCGGCGACCAGCTTTTCGAGGGAACTACGTTCATCCGAATTGGCGCCATACACCGGGCGTTCCAGCCATGATTCTGGAATGGATACGCCGGTATGTTTAGCATCAAAACGCACCCTGGTCTTGAAAAACAAGAGATAGGGAGCCTCATCGGACGGGCGTGTCCGTGACACCGAAACCTGCACGCCAGAGAGGTTGTCGGAGTTCAGGAGGCTGCAGACGATGCCAAAAGCTGCCGCGGCTGCACCGTCATAGATTTGGCCCACTGCACCGAAGCCGTGCTGATAAACGGTGTAACCGAACAACGCCCGGCCCTTCCGCCGAAACAGATAAACGGTCGAGCCACGCGCGTGCCTATGCTGGTTTGTCACCAAATCCATCAGCGCCACGCCCAAGGTGGGCGCCGAACTCATGAGCTTACCGATGACGCCCAGCGTGCTGACATCAATCTGCTGACCGACGAGAAGACCAAAATGGAGACACCGTGTCGCCGTAGAGGACAGATCCAGCAGAGGTCACGACGCCTTCAAGCGCGCTGGTCGGTTCATGACGGCATATGGGATCGTCGCTTCGGGATCATCCAGGTCGTGCGGATCCAGCCCGGCTTCCGCAAGGACAGCAGCGGGAGCGACGCCGAACTTCCGCAGCAATCCTGGCACGACCGCGAGAAATCCAACCCGTTGGCGAGTGGGGGCGGTTCGTCAGTCTTGTAACGCACTAAAAGTCATCAGTTACCAAATCTTTAAGCCTGGCGCGATTTATCAACGCCATTTTTTACGATGCCAGCTATAGGGTCGCAAGAGACAAAGTTACGTCTAAAACCGATCCGCGGCTCTCGCCATCGAAACGCATTGGCTGCGATCTTTGGGGAGTGAAGCAATGCCTACGTCAGCAGCGCATGATGGTGATAAGCATCACGGCCTAGGCGATCTCTTTGGTGACGGCAACGGAGATACTTACTCTTCTCCAGTTGATGCTTCGGGATTTGGTGCAAACTTCTTCAATAGCTGGGTCGACCTCGAATATAAGAACTTTGCATCACATCCATCCCACAGCCAAAGTTCGTCCACAACCGCCTCAAGTACTGCCTCTACCAACATGGACGCTTCTAACGCCGATACGCCCTTGTTCGCGGACAGCAATGTCCAAACTGTATCGTTAGCGTCCTCGCCTGCCGTTCAGAACACTACCCCCACTGGCTCAACCATGAACGACGAGGTCACCTACCTCAGCGGTGTTACCAGTACCGGTACAGTAGCGGCCATCAGTGGCGAGACATGGAACGGCGATGGCTCGGATTCTAGCAACCCCGACGCCGTTGCGACTTACAACAAACGACGTCCATCGCCTCGAAATGGGGTGCGAGCGAAACGCCTGGCACCGCCGGTGGCACGCAGACCTACTACTTCGACCCCGGCTCCAACTGGACGCCCAGCGAGGAGGCTCTGCTGGGCGGTGGGCTGGCACTCTGGTCGGCCGAGTCAAACATCCAGTGGGTCCAGACCAACACCGCAGCCGGTGCCACGGTCGACTTCATCCGCGGCAACACCGGCAGCGAGTTTGAGACTGCCCCGACCAAAGGCAATGTCCCCATCGGCGGAACGACGCTGGCCAGCCAGGGCCCGGGCGCCAGCATCAACGTCACGACGAACTTGCCCGGGTCCGGCTTCGGACCGCTCAGCTTTGCATCCGATACCTATCCGATCGACGCCCTGGTCCACGAGGAAGGGCACCTCATGGGATTCTATCATGGGGGCCCCTACAACGTCGACGTGAACTCGGCGACCCAGCAGTTCAGCCCCTACGACGTGCGGCTCTACACGATCATGTCGTATATCGATCCGCAGGATACGACGGCCAAATACTACAGCAGCTATTCCGGCCTGGGCACGTCGTGGAACAACAACGAGCCGACGACCCCGCAGATGCTGGACATCCTCGCAGCGCAGCGCCTCTACGGAGCGCCGACCGCCGCGAATACGCCGCTCAACGGCGGCCAGATCTTCGGCTTCGACACCAATATCACCGGTCTGATCGCACCGTTCTTCGACTTCACCATCAACACGAACCCGGTCGTGACGCTGTTCGACATCGGCACCGGCAACACGCTCGACCTGACAGGCTATAACACTGCTGAGAAGGTCAATCTGAACCCAGGCACGTTCAGCAGTTTCGATGGGATGGTCAACAATCTAGGCATCGCATTCAATACGGCCATTGACAATTTCGTTGGTGGCACCGGTGGTGCCGAAGTCATCACAAACCAGGATGCCGACACCATTACCGGCAACGGGACTGGCAACATGGTCGACTTTGCGGGCACGTTTGCGAGTTACGTCGTCTCGATGATCAATGCGGCGGAGGTCACGGTGACCAATGCGGCCACCGGCATTCTAGACACACTCAACGATATTCAAACGCTGACCTTTACCGATCAGTCGGTGCCACCACCATCACATCGCCGGGCCCTACTGACAGCATTGCGTGCTATGCTCGAGAGACGCGCATCCTGACCGTCCGTGGTGAAGTGCCGGTCGAGGCATTGCAAGCCGGCGACCTCGTCGTCACCTTTGCCGGCCAAGGCCCCGTCTTGAAGCCAATCGCTGGGTGACCAATGCGGCCACCGGGCCATCGCCGATGCAGACTGACAGCATTGCGTGCTATGCTCGAGAGACGCGCATCCTGACCGTCCGTGGTGAAGTGCCGGTCGAGGCATTGCAAGCCGGCGACCTCGTCGTCACCTTTGCCGGCCAAGGCCCCGTCTTGAAGCCAATCCGCTGGATGGGCCATCGCCGGATTGACCTTTGCCGCCATCCTGACCCAGAGAATACCCATCCGGTTCGCTTCCGGGCAGGGTCGATGGGTGAAGGGCTTCCGCACCGCGATCTATTGGTGAGCCCCAATCACCGGATGCACGTCGATGGCACGCTGGTAACCGCGATCGAGTTGGTCAACGGCGCCAGCATCGTGCAGGAAAGCCCTGACGCCCTGGAATATTGGCACATCGAACTGGACGCCCACGACCTGGTGCTGGCCGAAGGGATGCAAGCCGAAACCTACGTGGATACCGGCAACCGCAATGCGTTCGAGAACGCCGCCATGGTGGCGCTGCACCCGGCCCTGGATGGGGACGTGCACGAGCCGTGCAGGCCCTATGCAGGCGTCAGCTCGGCAACCCGTGAACGCTTGGTCGCCCGGGCAGAAGCCATGGGCTGGACGCGCAACGTCGAGCCCATGCCTTGGCTGGAGGCGAACGGTCAACGGATCGAGCCCGTCCGCCGCGGCGACCGCGTCCGGTTCACGCTTCCTGGCGCATGCGACCGCGTCCGGCTCTGCTCGCGGTCCACTCGTCCCTGGGACGTCGATCCGCACTCAGGTGACCGCCGACGGCTTGGGCTAAAGCTGCACTACTTTGCGGTCGGAGTGCCGCGCAGCCTTCGGGCGGTGGCACTGGACTCACCACATTTTACCGATGGATTCGATCGCCTTGAGACGGATGAAACGGGCCATACCTGGCGCTGGACGACAGGCAGCGCTGTGCTTCCTCTCGCCGCGCTGGAACCCGGCAAAGTCATCAAGGTGGTGGAGATCGCCTTCGACCAAGCGCTGCCGATGTGGGTCGCTTCCTCTACGATCTCCGGTGGTGAGGCTTACGAAACGGACGGGCTGAGTAGGGTAGGGTAGTGGTTAGTCGCCTCACCACTAAGATGATGGACGATCGCTGAGCGTTCTCACGACGACGTAGCGACGATCCCAGGTCACCCATGCTCAAGTGGGCAATTGCTGTCTTGATGGTGCTCATGGCTCTAGGCGCCCTTGGATTTGTAGAGCAAGAGCCAGCAAATCCTCAAACATGCGCGCTTGCTATTGCCCAAGAGGTGTCTGGGGTGTTCGCCAAATCGTCGCAGGGTGAGAGGAATGGGACTCTTTCGCGAGAGATTGCAGCGCAGATGCGTCAGTGTGGCAACTAGCCGATGGATAGGCTCTGGCGCTTCGTTTGCAGATCACAATCCCGCTTTCTGGCTCTAACAGAACCGATGAGAGGCTAGGGCCTGTTCGCATTTTGTGATTTGCGAGATTCTCTGATGCCTCCGATTCGCGGGGGTTTTCGGGGGCGTGTTGATGCAAGTCTTGACGGATGCACAGTGGGACAAGTTTGAAGTAGCCATTGCGGCGGCGGCAATCCGAGGTTCCCGGCCGCGCAAAGAGGATCGCCAGACCATCGAGGCTATCATCTGGCGGCTCGACAACGGTGCGAAGTGGCGCTCGATCCCGGCCGAGCTTGGAGACTGGCATCACGCCTACCTGCGGTTCCGGCGTTGGACACTGGCCGGTGTGTGGGACCGTATCCTGGCCCACCTCTCATCTGAGGGAGACACCAAACTCGGCTTTGCCTGCATCGACGGCACGATCGCGCGGGCGCACCAAAAAGCTGCTGGCGCACGCCGGAGCAAGCGCACCAGCAAATAAGTCCATCGAGTCTGCGACTCATGTGCAGCACCACGCTTGATACTCAGGCACTCGGCCGGTCAAGAGGCGGGCTGGGCACCAAGATCGTCGGACTCTGCGACGCCGCTGGCCGGCTGCTCGACTTCATACTGGTGCCCGGTCAGGCACACGAACTTGCTCCGTCGCTGCTGTTGCTCAAGCGCCTACCCACCTCGCCGACCTATGCTTTGGCCGACATGGCCTGCGACGCCCTCCAATTCCGTACGGCCGCGCAAGCAATGGGCACCATCCCCGTCGTGCCCTCGCGCAAGGGCGCAAAAGAGCCCAAGCCTTGCCCGTCCTACATCTACCGCCACCGCAACCTCATCGAACGCTGCTGGAGCCGCCTCAAAGAGCGGCGGGCGATCGCAACACGCTACGACAAGACCGCATATGCTACGCCGCAGGCGTTGCCATCGCCGCGTCCCTGGACTGGATCAAGGCCACCCTGTAACCAAAACTCAAATGCGACCAGGCCCTAGTACTCTCACTCAACAATACCACTCCGTCAAACGGCGATTGACAGAGGGAGACAACTCGATCGCCAGTAACCGGCGGGTGGTAGTCGTACCCCAAACCAGGTTGGAATGGCACGATAGCCTGAGTGCCCGGGAGGCTGTTTTCTCTGCCGATATTTGCCGAAACTGCGGTGCGAAATCAGCGTGCTATTTTACGTGTCGCGCATGACTTCCGACCCGGCGCGTGCAGAGCAAATCTATAGCCCGCGCGCTTCCGTCGCCGACTGGATGTCGGTTTTGTTGAAGTCCTCGCCTTTGAACAGAAGCGTCGTCCGGTTGGTTGTCGCGACCGCGTAGGCGAAACAGTCGCCCATATTGAGCTGGGCTGGATGGCCCCGGCCCTTGCCATATCGGGAGAAAGCATCCAGGGCGGCTTCCGCTTCCTTGCCGGTGATCGAGACGGTACGGACGCCGGCAGTTCCGAGGAACTCAGTCACGTCCTCCTGGGCCTCCCTCACGCTGGCGTGCCGCTTCCGGCAGATCCCTAGAGTCGCCTCGAACACGGCGACCGGCGAGGTAATGGGTGAACGAGCGGCGTCCAGTGCGTCGGCCAGCTCGCCGGCTTCGGCCTCGCGCGTTAGAATGGCGACGATGGCGGACGCGTCGACGAACATCACTGCTCCCCGCTCAGCTCGTCGTAGAAGGCCTTGTCCGCCGCCAGGCCGGTTGCCGGTCGGGCCATGACCCGATCCTGCAAGGGACGGAGCCGCTCTCGCAAGGGGAGCGCCTGGTCGAGGCGGCGAAGCTCGTTCTCGAGCGCCTGCTTCACGGCGTCGGTTTTGTTGATGTGTTTGCGGGCTGCCAAGGTTTCGGCGAGTTGGTTGACCTCCTCGCTGCGGATATTGAGCGGCATACAGGCTCCGTGTGTAGACGCAAAGAACGTAATGCCTTTACGCGTTGGCGGCAACCCTGCTCCGCTGCCTAACCGCCGCGCGTCCTCGCTCGCCGCCTCGGCGGCCGCAAGACGCGGCAGCGCCATCAACGGGCGCGAAAGGCAGCTATCTATGCCTTCACCTTCAACGACTGCTGGCGCGCTGTCTGTACCGTCAACATGACCTCCTTCCTGCGGACGAGGGTATGAGTCCTCAAGGGGCCGATCGCGATAACCGGAGCAGCCGCCGCTCAGAGCAGGGCCATCTGACTGGACTGCAGCGGCGGGGGCCGAGTGGTCCGAGACCTATGAGAAGCCGCAGCCGGCTTTTCGGCCCGGAGTTGCAGCAACTCGTCGATGACCCGGTCGACCGTCTCCAGAGCGATTCGTCGCCCACGGCTCTCCGAGAAGACCCTAAGCGGAACGGCGGAAAACCCGGTTGCAGCAAAGCGAACGGATGACTTCACCATATCAAGGGCTGATCTCAGAACATATGAGACTGAGTAAGATAATCCTGGCGTTTGAAGCGACTTGTGTCATGATGATAGACCGCGAATACGCACGATGGAGTCAGTCTCTAAGGACGATGATCGCTCTTCCGCTCAGATCAAGTCAATTAACCAATTGGAGCTTTCAATGCCGACCTATTGCACGGAATTCTCGTGTCTTCTGGATGTTGGATCAGCTGAGAATGCAGCCGTTGCACTCGGCTTTCTCAGCGAAGAGGCCTTCATGGATGACGGCTTGCACCGCGGCTACTGCTTCGACATGGAAATCGCCCATGCTGAAGGGCCCGGCGCACTCTGGATCCATAGCGAGGAGTCCTGCGATCCTGAAGACGTTGAGCATTTCGCGCTCCGATGCGCCCGGACGTTCAAGTTGACTGGGATGTGGTCGTTCTCTTGGGCGACGACCTGTACAAGGCCCACATTAGATGCATTTGGGGGGCGCCATCGTCCTAGACCTGGACGAGGCTGTATCGGTGAGCCGTGTCGATACCACCCGGTACATTGATGACACCATCACCAGATACTTTGCATTAACCTCTGAGTGACAGACTAGCGGAGCCGTATCCGACCGTATGTCGGGCCCTTCTTACGAGTGGGACCCGCGATCCACCTGAAACGCTCACGGTTCCCCGATTTTGTTGCTGAATTGGCCTATTCCCGATGCGTCCGCGCTTCGTAGACTGTGAATTCGCTCGGAATACTGGCTCTGACGCAGTTTCGCTGATGCTCGATGTCATGCTGCGCCAATCAGCCGTGCTTCGAGCAGATCAAGTTCGGCGCGGCCATACATCTGCCGTTTGACCAGCTTGAGCTTGGTGATCTGGCCTTCGGTTTGGCCGTTCGACCAAGGTTCGGTGATGGCCGCCCGGATGTGCTGCGCGGCGATCAAGGTGAGATTCTCATCCAGATCGTCGCGCATAGGATGGCCTCGACGTCTTTGGCGACGCCCCGAGCGAGTGGGGCAATCAGGCTAACCCTGGCTTTCTCGATCCAGCCATCGTTGTCGGCTGGAATGGCTCCGGCCGGGGTATGCGGTCGGTCGTTATATCATCCTCCAGCACCAGGAGCGGATCCGCGGCCAGACCGACCATCAGACCGCCTCCTTGTCGGGCGACATCGGTTCCTCCTCGGCATCTTCAGACCCTCTCCGGGTCAGATCTCAATGCAACTCAACACGTCCGTCGAGCAACGCGATGACTCGAGCCTGCGCGGCAGGCCGGTGGCGGTCGGCGGCAGCCAAGAGCGCGGGGTGGTGGCGGCGGCGAGCTACGAGGCGCGCAAGTTCGGCGTGCGCTCGGCCATGCCGTCCATCACAGCCAAGCGGCAGTGCCCGGACCTGGCGTTCGTGCCGCCGCGCTTCGACGTCTACAAGGCCGTCTCGGCGCAGATCCACGCTGTTTTCGCCCGCTACACGCGCCTGATCCAGCCGCTGTCGTTGGACGAGGCCTACCTGACGTGACGGCGCCTTTGCTCGATCGCAGCTCGGCCACCGCGATCGCCGCCGATCCGGGCGGCGATCCGGGCCGAGACCGGCCTGACCGCCTCGGCCGGCGTGTCTTATAACAGGTTCCTGGCCAAGCTCGCCTCCGACCACCGCAAGCCGGACGGGCTGTTCGTCATCACGCCGAAGATGGGACCGGCCTTCGTGGAGGACCTGCCGGTGGGCAAGTTCCACGACGTGGGCCCGGTTACCGCGGCCAAGATGAACCGCCTCGGCATCCACACCGGCCTCGACCTGCGGGCGCAGCCGCTCGCCTTCCTGGCCGAGCACTTCGGCAAGGCGGCGGACTACTACTACGGCGTGGCCCGCGGCCAGGATGACCGGCTGGTCGAGGCAGACCGGGTGCGCAAGTCCGTCGGTGCGGAAAATACCTTCGCGACCGACCTGACACGGTGGGAGGAGGTCGGCCCGGTGCTGGAGCCGGTGTTCGCCAAGGTATGGACGGCCTATGGTCGCGGCGGTCATGCCGGCCGCTTCAAGAACACGTCGCTGGTCTCCGTGCTGGCGGTGCCGGACCTGCTCTACCAGGCGCAGTACGCGGCGACGGAGACGTATCGGGCGCTGGAGGTGTACACGACCATCGCGCTCGTCTACATCGTCGTGCTGCTGCCGGCCACGGTCGTGGCGAAGTATACCGAGAAGCGGCTGTTGCGGGAGCGGTGAGGCGGCGATGGCAACCCTGTCCGGCGCGACGTACGAGATCGAGATCGAGGGCCTGGTCAAGCGGTTCGGCCCACTTGAAGTCCTGCGGGATATCAACCTCCGCATCAAGCCCGCCGAGGTGGTGGCGCTGATCGGACCGTCGGGATCCGGCAAGTCAACCCTGCTCCGTTGTCTCAACCTGTTGGTCGTACCCGACGCGGGACGGGTGCGCATCGGCCGGAGCATGTTCGGTTTCGGCGAGGGCGCGGCCAAGCTGCCGTCGCAACGGGACCGGGCGCGGTTCCGCTCCAGTACCGGCATGGTGTTCCAGCAGTTCAACCTGTTCCCGCACCGCACCGTGCTGCAGAACGTCATGGAGGGACCGCTCATCGTGAAACGGGCGGCGAAGGCGGACGCGGCCGCGCTGGCCCGACGCCTGCTCGCCAAGGTCGGCCTGTCGGACAAGGCCGAGGCCTACCCCAACACCCTGTCGGGCGGGCAGAAGCAGCGGGTGGCCATGGCCCGGGCGTTGGCCATGGAGCCAGACGTGATGCTGTTCGACGAGGTCACCTCCGCGCTCGACCCGGAGCTGGTGGCCGAAGTGCTCGGCGTGATGAAGGGTCTGGCGGCGGAAGGCATGACCATGATCATCGTGACGCACGAGATCGCCTTCGCGCGCAGCGTCGCCGACCGCGTCGTGTTCATGCGCGGTGGGGTCGTCGTCGAGGACGGTCCAGCCCGGGAGGTGATTGACACGCCCCGCGAGCCCGCGACCCGGTCCTTCCTCGCCAGCTTCCACAAGTCGTAGCCGGCCAGCCACTTCCACAAAAGAGCCTGATCGATGCCGGATCCCACCCGCTTGACGGTCGCCGTCCTTGGCGCAGGTATCGTCGGACTGTGCGCCGCGTTGGAGGTCCAGCGCGCGGGGCACCAAGTGATGCTCGTGGAACGGAGCGAGCCCGGTGGACGCCAGGCGGCGTCTTACGGCAACGGTGCCTGGCTCAATCCGGCGGCGATCATGCCGATCTCGGTCCCCGGGCTGTGGCGCCGCCTGCCGGGCTTGCTGCTCGACCGCGGCGGCTACCTGGTGGGCGACCTGCCTGCGATCTCTCCCTGGCTGTACCGGTTCCTGATGGCCGGACGAACCTGGAACCTGATCGAGACCTGCGCGGCGGCCCGCTTCCTTCTGTGCAAGGACACGGTTGAGGATCACACCGCGCTGACTGCAGAGGCCGGATGCGACAACCTCATCCGCCGCAACGGCCTCTTGTTCGTGTACCCAGACCGCGCAGCCTTCCTCGTGGAGTCGAGGGAGTGGTCGATGCGGAGGCGCTTCGGCACGCGCTTCTCAGAACTCGAGAGGGACGAGCTGCATCGGTTGCAGCCGAACCTCGGGCCGAGCTACGCCTTCGGCGTGAGGCTGGACGACGCAGGTCACGTGATCGACCCTGGGCGCTACTGCGCCAGCCTCTTCGACCTCCTGCTTCATCGCGGCGCGGGGCACGTTTCGGCCCGCGCCGTGGGCTTCGGAAGCGCCGGCGGCAGGCTCCGCGCCGTGCGGACCGACGGCGATGACGTGCCCTGCGACAAGGCGATCATCTCCGCAGGGATCGGCTCCGCCGCACTCGCCCGCGCTGCCGGCGATCCCGTGCCGCTCGTGTCGGAGCGCGGCTATCACGTCGTGGTTTCCGACCCGGGTTTCGACATACCCTGCGGGCTGATGCCCAGCGATGGAAAGGTGGCGGTGGTCGCCACGCCGCAAGGCGTGCGAGTGGCGGGTCAGGTCGAGCTCGCTGCCGTGCACGCTCCGCCGAACTGGCGGCGCGTGGAAAACCTGCTGGCCTCGCTGCCCCGTCTCTTCCCGTCGCTCGGCCCACGCACGGAGCGGCGTATCGGGATCGACCGCTGGATGGGCCATCGGCCGTCCACGCCGGACGGCTTGCCCTGTATAGGCCCGGCATCGCTCACCCCGGACATCGTGCACGCCTTCGGCGACGGCCACACCGGGCTGATCCAGGCTTCTTCCACCGGACGGTTGGCGGCTGCCCTGATCACCGGGACCAAGCCCCCGTTCGAACCAGCTCCCTTCTCCGCCCAGAGGTTCGGTGGTTAGCCGGTGCCGCCGCGGGTCCGTCCGGCCCACGGGAGCGCATCCGTGGCTTCGCCCGGGAACTGTCCTTGCCGCCGCCTGGATAGGAAGTCACCTCGTCGATCAGTCCCACGTCCGCAGAGCTCGGGCGCCGGCGAAGATCGGACCTCATCAACCAGGGCTCCTCGAGAATGAAACCACTGAATATTTTCGACTACCGCAAAATGGCGATGAGGCGGCTGCCACGTGGCATGTTCGAATATGTCGATCGTGGGACGGAGGACGAAGTGCTGCTGCGCAAGCTTCGCGACTCGCTGGAAGCGGTCAAGCTGCATCAGCATGTTCTGAACGACGTGTCCGCTCCGGACATGTCCGTCACGATCTTCGGCGAGACGCTGCCTGCTCCGATGGTGGTATCGCCAACGGCGGTGGCCGGCCTGGTCTGGCACGATGGCGAGGTGCAGGTGGCCCGTGCGGCCAGGAACGTCGGCATACCGTTCTGCATCGCCACGCAGTCGATGACGTCGATGGAGGAGATCGCCGACCGGGCCGCCGGCGCTAATCTCTGGTTCCAACTCTACGTGTTCGAGGACCGCGCGCTCTCGAGGGACTTGCTCCGCCGCGCGAAGGCGCTTGGCATCAAGAACCTGCTCCTCACGGTGGACACCGCGCGTTCCCCCAAGAAGGAATGGAACACGCGCAACGGCTTCGGCATCCCCATCGTGCCGACGCTGGCCGGGACGATAGACGTCCTCACCCATCCACGATGGCTGACTGGGGTGCTGCTACGCTACGTCCTCACCACAGGCGTGCCCACCTATGCGCACTACCCGCCGGAGTTCCGAACCAGGATCACCCGGGCCAGTGTCCGCGACAACGTCAAGCTCGCGCGCCGTCTGACCTGGGATGACGTTACCGACATACGGCGGACCTGGGACGGCAATCTCATCGTGAAAGGCATCCTCGCCACCTCGGACGCCGAGCGGGCGCTGGCGCTGGGTGCCAACGGGATCGTCGTCTCATGTCATGGCGGCCGCAACGCCGACTCGGCGCCGACGACGATCCAGGTGCTACCGGCGATTGCCGATGCCGTTGGCGGCCGCATGACCGTTCTGGCCGATAGCGGGATCCGCAGGGGCAGCGACATCGTGAAATACAAGGCAGCTGGCGCCCAAGCGGTGTTAGTGGGTCGCGTGCCACTCTACGGGGCTGCTGCATCGGGCGAGCGGGGCGCGACCGACATCCTCGGCATTCTCCGCCAGGAGATCGACCACTGCCTTGCATTCTCCGGGCAAACACGTTTCGCCGATATCCGGAGATCGCTGATCGTGGCGTGACGCGGCCCGCCTGATGCCCCGCAACGCCGTCTAGGCGACTTGGCCGCCCCGTCTGTTCGGCAATCCCGTTTCTTTGGGTGCCCGGCACGCTGAAATCGGCACGCCATCACGCTTCATACCGGCAGGTCATCAGTAAGCGTCTGCTGATGGCCACCTTGCCCGGCGAGTGTCTTTCGTCTTGGCTTGGGGCATGGAAAACGCCATCGGAGTGTTCGTTGCAGAGGCTGCCACAGTGGCAGCTTCTGACGCAGCTTCTGCATCCCGGATTGAGATTGTCACGGAGCGCAGACCTGCCTACAGCGCAAACTTTCGTGCACGCGTGGTTGAGGAATCCTTGGTGCCTGGAGTTCGAGCGTTGGATTTGGCAGTCCGACACGGCCGCAAGCGGATCGCGCGACTGATGCGCCTGGCTGGGCTGGTCGGTTCCAGCCACCACCACGGCGGCCCGATAACGACGCGGCGCGACAAGGATGGATGCTCAGACGCGACAAGTCGCCGCCGACTTCGCATTCCTGTTAAGTGGCCGTGATCCAGGAGTTCGTGTTGTAACGCAGCCACCGCTCTGAAACCGTAGCCTGTAGTCGGCTGCCGCCGATGTCGTTCGTGCTGGCAGCCTGTGGCCGCCCGAACGTGTTGTCTCGCGGCCCGCAACGTGCAAATCTACGACTGTAGCCGGGTTGGCCCAGCGGCGACGGCACCGGATTTGTAATCCGGCAGGGAAACCACATCGAGAGTTCGAGTCTCTCACCCGGCACCGTGATCGGCGGCCTTTTTCTCCTCCAGCAAGCGTGCCAGGAGACGAACGACAGGGCTTTCCACGATGACCTGGCGGCCGTCCATGATGCGGCCGCGCTCGTCGAGAACGAAGCCGTTCCGGCGCAGTTGCTCGACATCCAGAAACTTAGTTATGGCCTCCCTTTCGACGTCCGTAACCGCGTCGGGCCGGATGGGATGCGATTGTGCCTTCGGAGACGCCGATGAGGATGGCGCCGAACCGATCTGCAGCGGCTGGAGCTTCTTGAAAGCTTGTGCCAGGCGGTCGTTGGAGCGCTCGAGTTCCTTGACCCTGGACTCCAAGACCATGACGTAGGCCGCGACACCCGGATCATCGATGACCGGTCCGTCCCGAGCAGGGCCCTTTTTTTTGCGCGCGCCCGTCTGCAGCCTGTGCAGCTCGCCGTGCAGCTTGACGAGCTGGAGGAGGGTGTCGGGCTTGTTGCGGATGGACTGCACCTGCGGACCACCGAACTTCTGCTGGCAATAGTCGCCCACGACCGTCGCAGTCAGCGACCTGGCCCCGTTGCCGCGCAGGAAGAGGCAGGCCTCATGAATGCGCTGAGCCGACGTCGCCGCTCCTGTCTTGCGCAGGGCGTCGAGGAAGGCCGCGAGTTCCTTTTCCCGAGGGTCGCCTGCCTCGACCAACCCCCGACCGGGTCGAGCGGCCGTCGGCGCGTTCATCGGCCAGCGGAAGGGTTGGGGGGTCTCGTCGAACGCGGGGTGCCGGTTGGGCGGGGAGGGGGATTCCGCTGCCTGCGGTCGGACGCGCCCTTTCCGCTCAGGCCCGCCTGGGACGCCCTCGTGAGCAGCTCGCTTACCGTGGCGAACCCTAACCTCTGGTAGTAAACGTTCATCAGGATGCTGCCACGCCCGGACCAACTCTCGGTCAGGATGTGCAGCGGTAGGCCATACTCGGCACCGATAGTGATGTGGCTGACCCCAGCGACTGGAGCGTCACGATGGCCTTGTCCGGCTTGCGCGCTTCGCCCTCTCCCCTCCAGGCCGTTATGAGTCCGAGCTCCTCACCGGCCTCGGTGAACCGACGTTCGACTTCGGCCAGCAGCTCAAGATACATGCGTTCGATGCGGACGGGTGAGATCGGCTCCCGCTCGCTCGACCTCTTGGATGCTGGGTCCCTGAACAGGAACCAAACCGGCGTCACGAGCTTGGAAATCTCCTTCGGAGCATGCAGCGCCGGGTCGGACAGGTCGTTGACGTGCACCGGGCCGTCCATCCGGTTGTACTCGAGCTGCCACCCCCTCAGGCTTGCCAGCAACGCAATCAGGGACGTGTTTTCCCACATAATTTCGTACCCACGCCGCTTGGAAGCCGAGTACAGCGCCCAGCTCGGTCCCGAGTATCTCGTTGGCGAGGGTGCGGGCGCGACCGGTCTGGAGCAGGATCTCGGCCATCTCGGCCGGGGACTGGTCACGCGATGCGTCGAGGGCTTCGCTTACGGCGGTGCTCTTCACAAACCGAAAGACCGCGTTGACCTTGACCATCTCGAGCCGGGACATCGACCGCTCGACGTCCGCCGCAGTGGGCGCGCGCAGCATCGCGAACGAGGTGGCTTCGGCGACGATGCGCGCCGCGGGACCTTCGCCAGCGTGGTGCCCGTCCATTCTTACTAGCTCAGGCCGCGATAAAGTTTCCAGGAAGCCATGATCGCAAGAGGATCCGACAGCGCCCGGTAGCCGAGATGGCCGTGGTCGATCGAAGGCGTGGCCGATGTCGGGCGCGAGAGCAGCGCCTCCAGGACCGTCTCGTCGACCTGGCTGCACATCTCACCGTCCTCATCGCATCGGGTCGGCTCCCGCCCGCCCGCCAGCGCCCGTGACTGTGCTTCCCCGATTGCACGGTCCACCTGCTCGGGGCTCAAGACCTGGTAGACAAACTGGGAGTAGAGGGAGCGGTGGTGCATCATGATTTGCCGGACCCTGGGGTCGAGTCCCATATCGGCAGCCCGCTGCCTGTAGCGATGGCGGCCTGCATGGGGATTTGTCCCGGCCGACATCGCCTGCCTGGTCCCGGTGACCCTCTCGACGGCTGTCCGCCACGCCTTTTGGAAAGCCTTCACCGTCCAGGGTTGACCGAGCGACGAGCCGTCAAGCGACACAAAGTAGTATGGGCACAGATCGGGGACGGCCGCCCTGTGATACTGGACGTAGAGCTTGTGCAGCTCCTGAAACATGCGCCCGAGGTCCGGGTCGATCCAGAAGCCCCGAGCGTAGTAGTGCGGCGCGCCGACCTGCAGAAGCAGGTTCTTCCAGCCCGCCCACTCCCGCTCCCGCTTGTTGTGGCAGTTGCGAGGCATCAGGCCGAAGCGATAGTAGCCTAGTTGGTTGGGACTACAAACATCAAGCGGTGGGATAGCTGGTGCGGACAGGGAGAAGTAGGCGCGCACGTCGTTCATCGCGTGCATTTTCGTTAGGCAAAGTGCGGCTTTAATGACCTACCCTCCACCTTGAGGTTGCCACCAGAGTTACAAGAGAGTATGAGACTACTGGTTGTGACCATTTGTAATCACGATGCCGCGGGTTCGATTCCTGCACCCGGCATCTACCGGGCCGATCATCGCCAGACAATCAAACCATTGACCCCGATGCACGGCGCCCCCCGGGCGACGGGCCGGTTGCACGCCGGTCCACGGGGATTTTCCCGGTAGTAGATATGTTGCTGGACCAGATGAGGTCCGCTGATCCGGAAGTAGGCACTTTGCTGCCCTTGGGCCTTGGCTGCAGTGCACCCGAGGATGAGTGCCAGACCAACGGTGACGAGGGCAAAACCGCGCAAGACGAGCCGAGTGAAGTAAATGGCGTTGGACATGCCAAGAACATAAAGCGAACACGAAGAAGAGTCGACTCGATTCTTTACCGATTCGTCGCGAGGTCGATCTCAAGCCAGATTGCCGGTGACCGGACTGGCGACGAGGCGCTTGCTGAGGAAATACCGGCTTTGATCAGCCGGGTAGTTCGGCAACGCACCGAATTGTTCATAGCCCAGCGCCGCGTAGAATCCGCGTGCCTGGAACGTGTCCAGCCAGGCCGAGTGGCAGCCGCCAGCTATGGCATGGGCTTCGGCCCGCATCAGCAACGCCCGCCCCACTCCGCGGCCTCGCCACGCCTCGTCGACCCAAAGCGCCTCCACGAACATCCATTGCCAAGACAGGCTACCGCTCAACCCGGCGGCAAGTGTACCGTCCTCTTCCCGTAGCAGAAGGGCAAAGCGCGCTATGTCCTGCGGCACCATCCGGGCGTGGAACGCATTGATCTCCAGGCCCAGCGTGCTTCGTATCTCCGGTGACGGCTTGGTATCGAAAATCAGCCGAAGCTCGGCAGGAAACCCAGTTGTGCATTGCATCATGGCCCCCTATGGACGCGGGACTCACTCCACCACCGATTAGGATTCGAGTCATGGCGTCGCGCGATGGTGCCGTAGGAGGGTTGAACCATGTGCCGCCGATGCCTGTCGCGCCGTGCTTTCCTGGCCACCGCAATCATTGCCCCACTCGCGCCCACGGCCGTCTTGGCGGCGAGCGAGGCGGTGGTTGAGCCTATGATGCATGTCGCGGACCCGCCGAAAGACTGCGTCGCCGTGGCCCTGACCTTCGACGCCTGCCCCGGCGGTTTCGATCAACGGATCGCTTCCGCTTTGGTGGCGTTCCGTATTCCGGCCACGGTCTTCGTCACGGGGCTCTGGCTACGTCGCAACACGGCGGGGCTGGCGTTTCTGCTGGCCCATCGCGGCCTCTTCTGCATCGAAAACCACGGCGAGCGCCATATCCCGCCGATTTTGGGTCAGGGCCGCATCTATGGCATCCCCGTTGCCGGCGACCTCGCCACGGTGCAGCAGGACGTCAGGGACGGTGCCGCATCCGTCCGGGCCGCGACCGGGGTTACGCCGCGATGGTTCCGCGGCGCCACCGCCCGGTACAGTCAATCGGCGATACCCGCGATCCAGCAAATGGGCTTCGACATCGCCGGATACTCGCTCAACGCCGATATGGGGGCGTCGCTGCCGGCCGCGCGCGTGGCCGAGCGAATGGCCGGCGCGACCCATGGCGACGTGGTCATCGCGCACATCAACCAGCCCAACCGGCCGAGCGGCCAGGGCGTGGTGGATGGGCTTGCGGCCCTGCAACGCCGGGGTGTCACCTTCCTGCGCCTCGACGAGGTCGGGCCAAATGGCCTGGCGCCTGCCTGATCTCGGCCGGGCACGGCTCGCCGGGATTGACGAGCTCGCCGGAGACAGGCCGCTCCCGCTATGGCAGGCTTGGAACAGCAGAGATCGGGAGATTGCCCATGCGTCGTCGGCACTTCATCGCGGCGTCCGTCACTGCGGCGGCGCTGGGGGCACCTGCCATCAGCCGCGGCCAATCCGCCAAGGTGCTCCGGCTCGTCCCGCAGGCGGATTTGGCCCTGCTCGACCCGATCCAGTCCACCGTGAACGTCACGCGCAACCACGGCTTCATGGTGTTCGACACGCTGTATGGCATCGATATGAATTTGCGGCCGCAGCCACAGATGGTCGACGGCCACACCGTCAGCGACGATGGCAGAACCTGGGAGCTGACGCTCCGCGATGGCTTGATGTTCCACGATGGCACGAAGGTGCTGGCCCGCGATGCCGTCGCCAGCATCCAGCGTTGGGGCAACCGGGACCAGTTCGGGCGCTCGCTCATGTCCTATACCGACGAGGTCGCCGCACCGTCGGACCGTATGATCCGGTTCCGCCTCAAGCGTCCGTTCCCGCTCCTGCCGGCGGCGTTGGCCAAGATGCAGACCAATATGTGCGTGATCATGCCCGAGCGGCTGGCCAAGACCGATCCGTACACCCAGGTCACGGAGATGGTCGGCAGCGGTCCGTTCCGCTTCGTGGCGGCTGAACGGGTGCCCGGGTCGCAAGTGGTCTACGAGAAGAACCGCGCCTACGTGCCCCGGCCGGGCGGCGATGCGGGGTTCACCTCCGGACCGAAGATCGTGAACGTAGACCGCGTGGAATGGAAGGTCATCCCCGACCCGGCGACTGCGGCCGCCGCCATCCAATCCGGCGAGGTGGACTGGATCGAGCGTCCCATCCCCGACCTGCTGCCCCTGCTGCGCAAGAACCCGGACATCCTGGTCAAAGCAAACGACCCGTTCGGCAATATGGAGACCTTCCGCCTCAACCATTTGCAACCGCCCTTCAACAACCCGGCGGTTCGCCGCGCGATCCTGGGTGCCCTCGACCAGACCGAGATCATGTCCGCCGTGGCCGGTGACGACCATTCGCTCTGGAGGGCTGGGATCGGGGTGTTCCCGCCGGGTTCGCCCTGGGCCAACGATGCCGGTATGGAGGTGCTGAACGCGCCGCGCGATTACGACCGCGTCAAGCGTGACCTCGCGGCGGCTGGCTACGATGGCGGGCCCGTGGTGATGCTGGTGGGGACGGACGTTCCGGACATCGAGGCATGCAGCCAGGTTGGCGCGGCGGCATTCAAGCGGGCCGGGATGAACGTGGATTACCGCGCGCTCGATTGGGGCACGGTAACGCAACGCATCGGCAGCCAAAAGCCATTGGCAGACGGGGGCTGGAGCTGTTTCTTCGTGCCCAATCGCGGCGATGACGATCTGGACCCCTCGGTGAACGGCAATCTGCGCGGCCTTGGGCTGAAGGGCTATCCGGGCTGGCCAACCAGCGCCGGTTTGGAAGAGTTGCAGACCCAGTGGCTGGAGGCGACGGACGATACGACGCGCATGCGGATTTGCCGCGATATTCAATTGCAGGTTTGGCAGGACGTGCCTTACGTCCCGCTTGGGTCGTATTTCCTCCCGATGGTGTTTAGGCGGAGCCTATCGGGCGTCGTGCCTGGGTTCGCCAAATTCTGGGGCGTGTCGAAGGCCTGACTATCTGTCCGAAAACAAATTGCGATTTTCACTATCTTACCGCAGTGATATCGGGTGGGAAGCGAAACGTCATTCGCCGCCCAGTGCTGCGACGAGCGGGCCCAAAGTCATTTTAACCGAAGATGAGTGGGTCATCCACTTAACTTGGGCGGGGAAGCGCACTGGCTCTGCGCCCACGCAAATCCAGCCGGGTATGATGCTGACCAAATCCTACGGGCGCGAGTTTGTTCAGATCATCGGGAAGGCAAAAGACGGGGAGTGGGACATCTATCGGTGGGTCAGCCCATTTGACCCGCAACACATCAGCCAGACGACGTCGCCGGAAAATGACCTGCTGAAGATGAGCAAAGTCGGGGAGTAGATAGGCCGCACGGATCGCCGGCTAGGAGCCGCTACCTGCCAAATATCCGGAACTGAACCCGATCGAGAATGTCTGGCAGCTCATCCGTTAAAACTGGTTGTCCAACCGCGTGTTCCGAACCTACGGAGCGGGAAGCGCCTCTTGCAAGGCGCCCAAATACTCCCCCAAGGTCGCGTCCAGGCGCTCATGCATAAAGGTCTGAAACGGGCGCAGGTCTTCTGCAAGAGAACCGCGTTCAAGCGCATCAAGGTATTGCTTGCGATCCTCCGGCCGCACCGTCATCGGCACATAGCCGCCGCGAATCAACTGCAAGTTCATCAGCAATCGTGCCGTGCGCCCATTGCCATCACTGAAAGGATGGATAGCGGTCAGCCGGAAATGGGCCTCGAATGCCGCTTCCGGCGTCAAGGCAGTTTGTTCGAGCCAAGTGCCGAACGCCTGCATCAAATCCGGCACTTTCAATGGATTTGGGAAAATGACCGGCGACCCAGCGATGCGCCGCCGGTGCGGACTGTAGACACCCGCGATATCAGGTTCGCTGCGGGCGACGATCCGACGATGCAACTCGCGGACTGTGGTTTCGCCAACCTGCACAGCGTGTGCCGCTAGCTCTCGCATCCAGAGCACCGCATCGTAATGATCGACCGCCTCCAGATGCTCCTTGAGCGTTTTCCCGCCAACGGTAATGCCGTGCTCAATGACCTCGGCAGTCTCGCGCAGCGTAAGAGTATTTCCTTCGATGGCGTTCGATGTATAGGTCAACTCGACATCATAGTATTTTTGTAGCTGACGGAGCGCAGCCCCCGACACCGGCCGCAATTGATCGAGCTGCTCCTTTTTGCGTTGGATCGAGGTGAAGAGAGTGTCCATGTTTTGGACTAGCGCGGCCAAGGCAAAATGGCAACATTTCTGTATATGTTGCTATCGCGTGTAAGCTTGCGCCGCATCAATCTTGACTATCCAAAGTAATCCGCGGTGCGAATGCTATCCGCACCCGGAATGCGCTTGCGGGTGAATTCGCCACGCCGGCCGAATGGCACTGTCGCGTCGATCGCCAGCCGGCCCCAATGGTCCCGATGCGCATCCCGGTAAAAACCCGGCACCTCCGGGATAATCAGCGCCCGGTGGTCGGCACGGCCGCGAGTGAGATAGGCCCACCACACGTCATTAAAATCGTTGATGTCCACATCGGCGTCGACAACGAAGACCGTCTTGTTCCAGTCATGGTTGGCGCCGATGGCACTCATCAGCACCTGGCGCGCATGCCCCTCGTAGAGTTGCTCGATCTGCACCACCGTGCTCATCACCGTCGGCACACAGGCCACATCGATGATGCCGCGCAGTGAGGCACTCATCAGCGCCTGGTAGGTCCGGGTCGCCACCGCCAGTTCCAGCAGCCGCAAATCCTCTGGCGAGCCGCACACCAGCGCGTGGAACAACGCGTCCGGCCGGCCGACGATGGCGGTCACTTCGAATACGTGGTTGTCGCCGACTTCCACGTAGAAGCCCATGAACTCGCCAAACGGCCCCTCCGGGCGGCGGATATGGGGCAGGATGCGGCCCTCGATGACGATCTCGGTGTCGGCCGGCACCTCCAGCGCCACGGTGCGGCAGCGGCGCATTCGCAGCGGAGCCCCCATGATCTTGGCCGCGACCTCCATCTCACTTTCATCGTACGGCACCGGCGCCGCGGCGGCGAGCACGAACTCCGCCGGCGGCCCCAACAGGATCGCGGCTTCCAACGCCTCGCCCCGTGCTTCGGCCTTCAACTGGTATTGCGCCAGATGGTGCGAACTGCCGAGCCTGATCCGCATCTCGGTATCGCTGATGATTTGGCTGCGATGGAATGACAGGTTCGGCACGCCCGTATCCGGATCGTTCGCCAAGAATACCCCAGCCGTCAGATAGGCGCCCCCATCCCGCTCGAAATAGGTGATCTGTGGCAGCGAGGTCAGGGACAGCAAGTCCAGCCCCGGCGGCTCGTCCACCGTCACCGGCGCGATGGGCGGGCGCCGCATCAGCTCGGCCCAGCGCCGGCAAAACGATCCCGTGCCCCCGCCGATCATGTCCGTCAACCGTGGCCGGCTGCCGAACAGATTGCTGACCACCGCATGCCGCGACCCGGCAACCCGGCGGAACAGGATCGGCGCGTCGCTTTCCTTTTGCGAGGCCTGCACCACGGCGGCCAATTCGTGCTGACCGGACACCTCGCGCTCGACCACCCGCATCTGGCCCTGTTGCAGCATCCGCTCGACATAGGCGCGCATCGTCAGCCCTCCTCTGCTGGTGGGCGTGTGACATAGCCCTGCTTCAGATCTTCCGCGATATGCATGGGCGACCGCTTGGCCGGCGGCCCGAAGCCGCCCCCGCCTGGCAGGTCCAGGCGAACATGCCGCCCGGCCGGGATCATTTGCTGCCCCTTTGGCCGCAGGCTTTCGCCGGTATCCAGTTCCACCCGGCCGGCAGCGCCATCGCCGCCGCCAGCACGGCCGCGCGCCGGGTGCAGCACGCGGTCGAACACGGCGAACAATTCGAACGCGCCGCCATCGCGGGCCCCGGCCTCGACACGCTGGCCCAGGCCGCCCCGCCATGTGCCCTCGCCACCGCTATCGGGCCGCAATTCCTTGCGGTGAATGATGATGGGCGCCACCTGCTCGCAAATCTCCACGGAGATGGAGCGGATGCCGCTGGGGAAGGCCGTGGCGGACAGCCCATCCCGCGATGGCCGCGCGCCGGCCCCGCCCGCGTTGAAGAACAGGATGTTGAACGGGCGCGAACCGCTGCCGCGGAGCTGCATGCCCCAATTGCAGGCCGAACCCTCGGCCGGAATGAGGTCCGGCAGCAACTCGGCGCAGCAGCCCAGCACCAGCTCGGGCAGAAACTGGCCGATAATGTGCCGCGCCGCCACCGGCGCCGGGCGCTGCACGTTCAGGATGCAGCCGGCGGGCGCCGTCACGCGGACCGGCGCCAGCGAGCCCTCGTTGTTCGGGATATGCGGCCCGATGGCGGCGCGCACGCCATAGCTGACATAGGCCTGGGTATAATTCATCACCAGGTTGATGCCATGCGGGCTGGCATCGGACGTACCGGACAAATCCACCAGCAACCCGTCCTCGCCGATGCTGAGCGTTGCCACCAAATCGACCGGACGGTCATAGCCGTCGATCCGCATGTGGTTGCGCCAACGCCCATGCGGCAGCCGGGCGATGGCCGCGCGCATTCCGGCTTCCGACGTCGCGATGATGTCGTCGGCCAGGTCCTCCACATCGGCGATGCCGAACTCGTCGAGCAGTTGGTTCAGCCGGCCCGCGCTGAATTCGTTGGCCGTGATGTAGGAGAGGATGTCGCCCTCCACCTCATCCGGCGTGCGGACATTGGCGCGGATCAGCCGCATCAGATGCGGGTCCACCACGCCGCGGCGGGCCAGCGGCATGATCGGCAGGGCCAGGCCCTCCTCGAACACCGAGCGGGCATCCGGACCCATGCCAAGGCCGCCAATATCCACCTGGTGGCAGGTGCAGGCGAAGTAGCCGATGACGCGCCCACTCCGGAACACCGGGGAGAACACGGTGATATCGTGCAGATGGCCGGAGACGAGCCAAGGGTCGTTGGTGATGTAGTGGTCGCGGGCGGCCATGCTGTCCGGCGGGAAGGCGGCCAGGAAATGTTTGGCGGCGATGGCGGTGCAGTTGACGTGGCCCGGCGTGCCGGTGCGGGCCTGCGCCACCATCCGGCCACGCTGGTCGAACACCGCCGCCGACAAATCGCCCGCCTCCCGCACGGTCGCGCTGAACGCGGTTTTCATCAGCGTCTTGGCCTGTTCCTCCACCACGGCGATCAGGCGGTTCCACATGATCTGCCGCGCCAACCGGCTAGGCCCGCTCATGCTGCGGCCCGCAGGATGATGTGACCGCCCGCAGAGGGCAGGGCGGTCCAGCCGGCGGGTACGATGATCGTGGTCCCGGTGTCGACGATCAACGCCGGGCCGTCCACGGCTGCCCCCGCCGCCAGCTCGCTGCGTACCAGCACGGGGGCTGGCGCGGCAATGCCGCTGCGCAGGTCCACCAGCGCGGCCGGGGCCGGGCGCGCCTGGCCACTGCTTGCCGGCACAGGCACCGGGCTCGCCGGCGCCACAGGCAAGGCGCTACGGGCCGACCAGGCCGTGATCTCGATCGCACCGGACAACCGGCGATGGTACAGCCTGAAATAGGCCGCCCCGAATTCGGCCGCCAGCGTTGCCACCGCATCCTGCGCCAAAAGCGTCCCAACGTCGATTGCGACGGCGACGTCTGACCCCTGCCCACGATAGCGCATCTGCGCCGAGAGCGTGGTGACAACAGCCTCACGCGTGCCGAAACCCGTCGCCAACACATCCGCGACCGTGTGCTCGCACAGCCGGTCGACCACACGCCGGGTTTCAGCGACGTCCATCTCGGCCAGCCGCTCCGGCCATGACAGGGTGCGTTCGAACGCGATGGGGGCGCGGAGGAAGCCGACAGCGGAACCCACGCCGGCATCGCGCGGAATCACGATGGTCCCGATGCCCAGTGCTCCCGCCAGATCGGCCGCATGCAGGGCCGCGCCCCCGCCGATGCCGATCAGCGTACGCCCGGCCAGCGTGCAATTGGCGTCGATCGCGTGCTCGCGCGCCGCATTCGCCATGCTCTCATTCAGGATCGCCAGGATACCGGCCGCCGCCGGCACCGTCTCCAAACCAAGCGGGGCGGCGATGTGCGCCTTGATGGCCGCCACCGCGGCCTTGCAATCGAGCGGGATCGTGCCATCGGCAAACCGGGCGGGATCGAGACGGCCCAGCACCAGACTGGCATCCGTCACCGTTGCCTCGCTTCCGCCCCGGCCATAACACGCCGGGCCTGGCACGGACCCGGCGCTGCGCGGCCCCACCTGCAGCCGCCCCAGCGGATCGATGTGGGCCAGCGATCCGCCCCCCGCCCCGATCTCGCACAGCTCCACCACGGGAAAGCGCAGAGGCAACCCGCTGCCGGCGCGGAACCGGTTGACACGGCCGACCTCCATGCCGCCGGCCTTATGCGGCTGCCCTCCGTCCACGAAGCACAACTTGGCCGTGGTGCCGCCGACGTCCAGCAGCAGCGCCTGCTCCAGGCCCAACTCGGCCGCGATGGCGGCGGCAAAGATCGCTCCGCCCGCCGGGCCGGATTCCAGCAGCCGCACCGGGTAGTGCATGGCGGAGGCGCCGTCGCACAGACCACCGTTCGATTGGATCAGCAGCAGTTTGCCCGTGATGCCGCGGGCGCGCAGTCCGTCCTGCAGGGCGTCCAGGTAGCCGGACATCAACGGCTGGATATAGGCGTTGGCAACGACCGTGGAAAACCGTTCGTACTCGCGGATTTCCGGCGAAACCTCGGCGCTGGTGCAAACCGGCACGCCTGGCAGATGCTCCGCCAGGATCGCTTTGGCGCGGGCCTCATGGCCGGGATAGCGGTAGGCGTGCATGAAGCCGATCGCCACCGCCTCGACGGCCTCGCACCGCAGGGCCGCCGCGACCGCCACGATGTCGGCGTCCAGCATCGGCGTCAAAACCTGGCCGTCGATGGCGACACGCTCGCGTACCGTAAAGCGCAGGCTCCGCTCGACCAGGGGCGGGGTGCGGTCGATCAGCAGATCGTATTGGTCGTAACGGTACTCGTACCCCATCTCCAGCACGTCACGGAACCCTTCGGTCGTGACGAACCCCACGCGCGCGCCTCGCCGCTCGATGATGGCGTTGGTGGCCAGGGTGGTCCCATGCGTCACCGACGCGATGGCTGCCGGCGGCACCTGCATTGCCCCGGTGATCCGGTCGATCCCGTCGAGCACGGCGCGTTCTGGGGCCTCGGGCGTCGTCAGCAGCTTGAAGCAGTGGCGCGTGCCATCGCCGTCCATGACGAAGTCGGTGAACGTGCCACCGATATCGACAGCAATCCGCGTGGCATGCATACTGTATGCAATCACAGGGTTGCCGGGTTGTAAAGCGTCCGGCACCCCCCAACCAGGACGACCGACGGCGTGGCGCAGGCAGTCTCCCTCCTTACCAATATGCTCGAACAGGGGCTGCTCTTCGGCTTCCTCGGCCTGGGCGTGCTGCTGACGTTCCGCTTCTTCCGGTTTCCCGACCTGACCGCCGAAGGCAGCTATCCACTAGGCGGCGCGGTGGCTGCGACGCTGATGACCAGCGGGCTACACCCGGTGCTGGCAACGATTGCCGCCGTCGCCGCTGGTGCCGCAGCGGGCGTCGTCACGGCCCTGGTCCACACCAAGTTGCGGATCAACGCCATCGTCTCCGGCATCATCGTGATGACGGCGCTCTACACCGTGAACCTGCGCGTCATGGGCCGGGCGAACATATCCCTGCTGAACGTGGAGACGATCTTCGACCGGACCAGCGACGTGTTCGTCGCCCTGGGCTGGCCGCTCTCCGACTCCGCCGTGGTGATCCTGGTGACGGCCCTGCTGCTGGCGACGGCAGCCTTGGGCTTGGCCTGGTTCATGCACACCGACCTCGGACTTGCCGTGCGCGCCACCGGAGAAAACGAGGTGATGATCCGTGGGTTGGGCGTGAATACCGACCAGACGAAGATCATCGGCCTGGCCCTCTCCAACGGGGCCATCGCTTTGTCCGGCGCGCTGGTGGCGCAGGACCACGGCTTTGCCGACATCGGCATGGGCGTCGGCATTCTGGTGACCGGGGCGGCGGCGGTGATGATCGGGGAGGCCTTGCTCGGCGACCGGTCGATCGAGCGATGGATTGCAGCGACCGTCCTCGGCGTGCTGGTCTTCCAGCTCTTGGTGGCGGGGGCGTTGCGTTTCGGGATGAACCCGGTCGACCTGAAACTGATCACGGCCCTCTTGCTGCTCGCCAGCCTCTCGGTTCCCCGGCTGCGGCACCGGCTGGGCTGGGGTTAACGCGGTGCTGGTGATGCAGGGTGTTGGCCGCACCTTCAACGCGGACACGGCCAATCCCGTCCGTGCGTTGGACGGCGTGGACCTGGCGTTGGCGGAGGGCGATTTCGTCAGCATCATCGGCTCGAACGGGGCCGGCAAATCCACCCTGCTCAAAGCCATCAGCGGCTTGATCCCACCCGATCGCGGGCGGATCACCCTGGACGGCCGTGACATCACCCGGGCGGCGGTGCATCGGCGTGCCGCCTGGATCGGCCGCATCGCCCAGGACCCGCAGGACAGCATCTGCGCCTCGATGTCGATTGCGGAGAACCTCGCCATGGCAAGGCTGCGTGGCAAATCCCGCGGTCTGCGCCGTGCGGTGACGCCATCCCTGGCGGCCGAGCTGCGGGAGCGCGTCGCCACGCTTGGTTTGGGGCTGGAGCAGCGGCTGGATGCTCGGATGGGCCTGCTCTCCGGCGGCCAGCGCCAGGCCATCGCGTTGCTGATGGCCACCTTGGCACGCCCCCGCCTGCTGCTGCTGGACGAGCACCTCGCGGCCCTGGACCCGCGCACTGGCCGGATCGTCATGGGCCTCACCGGCGCCGTCGTCGCGCGTGAGGCCCTGACAACCCTCATGGTGACGCATAACATGGGCGATGCGATTGCTTGGGGAAATCGGTTGGTGATGATGCATGGTGGCCGCATCATCTTCACCGCTGCTGGCGAAGAGAAGGCCGGGTTGACGGTGGGCGGTTTGCTGGAGCGGTTTCACGCCGCCAGCGGCGAAGCGCTCGCGGATGACCGGGTGCTCCTCGCATCATGACGAGACGAAAGGAAGGACGATCGATGGCACGTCTGATGGCAGCGTGGATCATGCTATGGGCCGCACTTGGCGTGGCGCATGCCCAAACCGGGCCCACGCCGGGCCGCGTGTACCATGTCGGGTTTTCCCAGATCGTTGACCACCCGGCGCTGAACGCGACCCGCCAGGGCTTTTTGGACGCGCTGCAGAAGGCTGGGTTCGTGCAGGGCAAGAACCTGGATTTCGACTATCTGAATGCGCAAGGCGATGTGGCGAATGCCCGCAACATCGCGGAGAAGTTCCTCGCCGATAGAGTCGACCTGATGGCGCCCTGCACCACCCCCAACGTGCAAGCCTCCATCCGCGTCACCCGCGGCACGAAGATCCCCCTCGTCTTCGGCTGCGTCTCGAACCCGGTGGAATCGGGCATTCTCCCCTCGGTGGACAAACCGAGCGGCACCAACGTCACGGGCGCCTATGGCATCCTACCCGTCGCCCGCATGTTCGACGTGATGCTGAAGATCAAACCGGACGCCAAGCGGATCGGCACGCTTTACAATGCGGCTGAAAGCAACTCCGGCACGGTAAACCAGATGGCAAAGGCGGAGGCGGAAAAGCGCGGCCTCATCTGGGTCGAGGTCCAGGTGGCGTCGAGCGCCGAAATCAAGAATGCGGCCGATTCGCTGGTTGGCCGCACGGACACTTGGTTGACGCTGCAGGACAACACAGTCGCCTCCGGATGGGACGCCGTGGTGAAGGCCGCCCGCGACGCCAAAATCCCAATCTTCAGCTTCGATACCACCGCGGTGGAACGCGGCGCGATCGCGTCCTATGCCCAGAATCAATATCAGGTGGGGGTCGATTGGGCGAATGAGGTTGCCATTCCCGTCCTGCTCGGGCGCGATCCCGGGACGCTGACCCCCGTGGCCTACCATGCCTTCGAGCTCTATCTGAACAAGGCCGCGGCGGCCGCCGTTGGCGTGGCCTTGCCGCCGGACCTGCTCAGCCAGGCGGCGAAAACCTATGACCATTGAGGGGGCGTTCTGGGCCTTCTCCCTGCGCCTCTACAAGGTAGCGGGGGTGCCCGACGCAACGCTCGTGCTGCAGGACACCTGCGGCGCGGATGTCGACCTCGTGCTCTACATCCTCTGGCGCGCGAGTGGGGGCGTTTGCCTGGATGAGGCAGGGATCGATACGGCTATCGCAAGCATCGCCCCATGGGGTCAGCAGGTGGTGCTGCCGTTGCGGGCGGTACGTCGCGCCCTGAAATCCCGGCTTGCCGACGTTTCTGGCGTGGATGCGGAGGCGCTGCGGTCCCGCGTGAAGGCGGAGGAGTTGGAGGCCGAACGCCTGCAGCACCAGGCGCTCGAGCGGCTGGTGCCGCATGCGCCCGGGTTACCCGTCGATCCTGGTCCTGCCCTGGCAACCTATGCCGCCCGGCTTGGCAGCGCGTTTCCACCAGATACCGTGGCCGCGCTGGTTGCGGCGATGCGCTCGGTCAGTGCGGCGCCGGGTCCCGCCAGCGCTTGACGTGCCCGGTATCGATGTCGAACAGGTCCAGCACCCGGCCGACGCTCTGGTCCACCATCTCCGCAATCGAGGCCGGGCGCGCGTAGAACGCGGGCACGGGCGGGGCGATGATCGCGCCCATCTCCGAGAGTTGCAGCATGCTGCGCAGGTGGCCGGTATGCAGCGGCGTCTCCCGCACCATCAGCACCAGCCGCCGCCGCTCCTTCAGCGCCACGTCCGCCGCCCGGGTCAGCAGGCTGGAGGTTACCCCGGAGGCGATCTCCGCCATGCTGCGGATCGAGCATGGCGCCACGATCATGCCGCGCGTGCGGAACGATCCGGACGCCACCGCAGCAGCGATGTCGGAGGGGGCATGCACCCGGCTGGCCAGCGCCTTCACCTCGGCGATCTTCAGCTCGGTCTCGTGCGCCAGGGTAATCTCGGCCGACCGCGACATGATCAGCTCGGTCGGAACCGCCAACTCGCGCAGGATTTGCAGCAGCCGCACGCCGTATACGGTGCCGGACGCCCCCGTCATACCGATCACCAGAGGCAGAGTGTTCACCGCGCCGGCTCCCCATTCGGCCGCCAGATCGTATCATAATACAGGCCGGCGGCATTCAGCAGTTCCAGCATGGCGGCGGCCGCCATCTCGCAATCCCGGGTGCCGAGGGCCGCGAGAAACCGGCGATGCGGTTTGAGCGTCGCGAGGCGGTTCTCGACCGGCTGCAGCGTTACCTGGCGGAGATGCGCGATCTGGTCGTCGAAGATTTGCATGATCTGCTCGATCCGGCGATTTCCGCAGGAGGCGAGGAAGAGCTGCCGGAACGCGGCATTGGCCTGGATGAAGCGCGCCGGGTCGCTGGACTCGGCCTCGGCTTCCTCCTGCCCGATGATGCTGCCGAATTCCGCCCGCACGGCGCTGCTGGCCTCTGCCGCCACGGTGCGGGCCATCGCCGGCTCCAATAACCGGCGCAGCTCGACGATTTCGCGGACATCCTGTGCCGTCAGCGCGGGCCGGCGATAGCCCCGCCCCGTATCCTCCAGCACACCTTCGCGGCAAAGCTGAAACAGCGCTTCCCGGACCGGCGTGCGCGACACCTGCAATTGCAGGGCAAGCTGCTCCTCGGCCAGGCGGTTCTCTGGGTAGGTGCCGTCGCGCAACATGGTGCGGACGGCGGCGTAGACCTGGTCGCGCAACCGGGCGGAGCGTTGGGGCATCAGCATTGCTGCATCATCCCGGCCGCGTCGCCTCTGGCGGGACCACGACGTCGATCACCGCCGGCCCGGGTGCGGCAAAGGCGCGCTCGAAGGCCGGGGCGAAGTCTTCCGTCGTGGTCACCCGTTCGCCATGCGCGCCGAACGAGCGGGCGAAAGCGGCAAAATCCAGCGCGGCGAGTGCCGTGCCTACCGCACGGCCGAACATGCGCTGCTGCGTCATCCGGATGGCACCATAGGCGGCGTTGTTGAACACCAGCGTCACCACCCGGGCGCGTTCCTGCACGGCGGTCGCCAACTCCTCCGCGTTCATGGTGAAGCAGCCATCTCCGGCGAGGGCCACGAACCGCCGCTCCGGGCAGGCGATCGCCGCGCCGATGGCGGCTGGCAAGCCATACCCCATGGCGCCGCTTTTTGGTCCCATCAGCGTTCGCAGCCGCCGATGCGGGAAGTAACGCTGGGCCCAGAGCGCATAGGCGCCCGCGCCCACCGCCATCCCCGTGTCGTCGGGCAGGCGGGTGCGCAGCCAGCGATACAGCACGGGCAGGTCGACCGGCCCTGGACAGGCCCATGTAATGGTGTGGGCCAACCAATCCTGCCGCCCCGCCTCCGTCCAGGCTGGCCAGCCGGGATGCGACGCGACGTCCAGCGCCTCCAACGCTGCGACGAACGTGGCCGGGGCCGACTGGATGGCGAGGGTGGCCTGGTAGACCTGGTTGAGCTCCGCCGCATCGGCATGGACATGGACCAGCACCTGCCGCGGCTGCGGCGCGGCGAGCAGGGTGAAGCCGTGAAAGCCACCGCCAATGGTATTGAGTTCGCCAAGCCGGACGCCGATTGCCAAGACGAGGTCGCTCTCCTGGATGCGCCGCGTCAGGGAAGGTGCGGCGCCGATCCCGATCTCTCCAATGAAGTGGGAGTGGTCATTGTCGAACACATCCCGGCGCCGATACGCCGTCGCAACCGGCACGCCCAGCCGCGCCGCCACGCCGCGCATCCGGTCGCAGGACTGCTGGTCCCAATCGCTGCCACCCACGATCACCAATGGGCGCTGCGCCGCGGCCAAATGGTCGCGCAAGGCGCGCATCCCCGGCTGGGCTGGTGCCGGATGAACGCGGGTGGGCACCGGCAGGTCGCCAGCATCGGACTTGGCCTGCGACACGTCTTCCGGGACGATGATCACCACCGGCCCATGCCGTCCACTGGTGGCGACATGCAAAGCGCGGCTCATCACCTCCGGCAGGCGTGCCGGGTCCGTTGCCAGCACGACCCATTTGGCAAGCGGGGCAAACACCCGGTGTAGATCGGTATCGAGAAAGGCTTCGCGCTCGAAATGCGTCATCGCGGCCTGGCCGATGATCATCAGCAGCGGAACCGCGTCAGCCATCGCGGTATGGAGAGCCAGGCAGGTGTTCAGCGCGCCTGGCGCCCGCGCGGCAAGGCAAATGGCGGGATGCCCGCTGGCCCGGGCCGCACCGCTGGCCATGAACCCCATGCCGCATTCGTGACGGGCGGTCACCAAACGCGTGCCAGGATGCCGGGTGGCCAGGGCATCGAGGATATCGAGGATCCCCTCTCCTGGGACATGGAAAACCGGTGCCAGCGACCATCCGGCGATCAAATCGGCAATGATCTGGGCGCCGCTGCGCAGTGTGGTTCTCCCCGGGAAAATGCCCCTTGACCGGGATCGGTCTAACACCGGAAACTCCGCGTTGTATACTGCATACGGTGGACGGGATGAGTGTTGGCTCCGCGGGCTCCAAGGGCGTCACCCGGCGGCCATTGCTGCTCGGCATGGCTGGGCTGGCCGGCGCCGCCCTTCTGCCGCGCGCCACACGCGCCCAGGCGCGGCGTGGCGGCACGTTAGTCATGACGATCATTCCCGAGCCGAGTAGCCTGACCAGCGCCTTCAACACCGCCGCCCCGCTCACCGTCGTCTCACCGAAAATCCTCGAGGGCCTGCTGAGCTACGATGCCGAGCTGAACCCGCAACCGCACCTCGCCACCTCATGGACCATCACCTCGGACGGCCACAGTATCGCCTTTGCGTTGCGGCAAGGCGTGAAATGGCAGGATGGGCAGGATTTCACGTCGGCCGACGTGGCCTTCAGCCTCCTCAACCTGCTCAAGAAATACCATCCGCGCGGACGCACCACCTTCGCCGCGCTGGAGGCGGTGGACACGCCGGACGCCCACACCGTCGTCCTGCAACTCAGCCGCCCGGCACCAGCCCTGATGAGCGCGCTATCGAGTGCCGAATCGCCGATCCTGCCGAAGCATCTCTATGACATGGGCGACCCGCTGACCAACCCGGCGAACAACGCCCCCATTGGCACCGGGCCGTTCCGCTTCACCGAGTGGAAGCGTGGCAACTATATCGCGCTGGATCGCAACGATGCCTATTGGGATGGCGGCAAGCCCTATCTCGACCGTCTCATCATCAAGACCTACAACGATTCCAACGCCCGCTCGGCCGCGTTCGAATCCGGCGAGTTGCAGCTCGCCAGCACCACCCCCGTGCCGCTGGGCGATATCGAGCGCTTCAAGCAGAACAAGGCCTTCACCGTCACCGACAAAGGCGACGAGCTCAACAACACGATCGACTTCCTCGGCTTCAACCTGCGGCGCCCATCGCTGGCCAAGGTCGAAGTCCGGCAGGCGCTCAGCCAGGCGATCAACCGCGACGTCATGATCCGGACGGTGTGGTATGGCCTGGCCCAAAAGCTCGACAGCCCGGTGCCATCCGTGGTGCCGCAATTCCATGCCAAGGACCTGCCGCAACCGGCCTTCAACTTGAAGCAGGCGAATGACGCGCTGGACGCCGCCGGCTTCCCCCGTGGCGCCGGCAATATGCGCTTCAAGCTCACGCTCGACCTGCCGACGATCAGCGACGTCTATCAGCGCGAGGCCGAGTTTCTCCGGCAGTCGTTCCGTGTCGCCGGCGTCGACGTGGACATCCGCGTCTCCGACGTGCCGGGCTACATCAAGCGGGTGTTCGGCGACTACGATTTCGACCTGACCTTATTCCCCGGCTCGGCCACCAACGACCCGACCATCGGACTGCAGCGTTTCTACTGGTCGAAGGCCATTGCCAAAGGCGCGCCCTTCGTCAACGCCTGGGACTACCGCAACGCTGAGATGGACGAGGTTTTGGAGGCCGCCGCCATCGAGGTGAATGCGGCCAAGCGGCAGGCGCTGTTCGTCCGGTTCCAGCAGATCGCCATGCGCGACCTGCCGCTGTTGCCGCTCGCATTGCCGTCCAACATTACGATTGCCACAGCCCGCCTACAGGACTTCATGACGGGCGGCGAGGGCATACGCGACCCACTCGCCAATGCGTGGCTGCAGGCTTGAGAGGCGGGCTCGGCCGGTTCCTGCTCCGCCGCTTCGGGCTGGCGATCGTGCAGATCGTCTGCGTCGCCGTCATCGACTTCGCCCTGCTGCATGCTGCACCCGGCGATGCCGCCGACGCGATCGCGGGCGAGGCGGGGACGGGCGATCCCGGCTACGTCGCGAATTTGCGCCGCCAGTTAGGGCTGGATCGCCCCCTGCCGGTGCAACTCGGCTTGTATCTGTGGCGGCTCGCGCATGGCGATTTCGGCTTCTCCTTCCGCTATGGGCAAAGCGTCGCGTCGCTGATCTTTGAGCGCCTGCCGGCGACCCTGCTGCTGATGGGTGGCAGCCTTGCCCTGGCGGTGGGTGCAGGGATCGTGCTGGGCAGCTTGGCCGCGCGGTTCGCCCATGGCTGGATCGATCGCACCATTACCCTGATAACGCTGTTCTTCTATGCAACCCCGCTATTTTGGTTTGGCCTGATGATGATCGTGGTGTTCGCGGTCAAGCTCGGTTGGCTCCCCCCTGGCGGGATGTACGACGCGGCCGCACGCGAGCGCCCCGCCGCATTCACCGCCGACATCGCCCGCCACTTGCTGCTCCCCGCCTTGACCCAGGCGAGCTTCTTCCTTGCCATCTACACGCGGCTGGTGCGCGCCAGCATGCTGGAGGCCTATGGCGCCGATTACGTCCGGTTCGCCAGGGCCAAGGGCGCGGCTGAAGGGCGCATTATCAGAGCCCACGTCCTACGCAACGCGCTCCTGCCGCTGGTCACCATGGTCGGCATCAATCTCGGTGCGCTGCTGGGCGGCTCGGTGCTGATCGAAACCGTGTTCTCCTGGCCCGGCATCGGCCGGCTGATGTACGACGCCGTGTTCCAGCGTGACGTCAACCTGCTGCTCAGCATCCTGGTGTTGAGTTCGGGGCTGGTCATCGCCGCCAACCTCGCCGTGGATTTGCTGCACGTGGTCATCAACCCGACCGTACAGCTTGCCTGATGGCCGGACGCTGGTCGCTGTGGGCCGGCGGCCTCATCCTGGCCGCGGTCGTGCTGATGGCCGCCTGTGCTGGACTGCTGTTTCCGGACGATCCGCAGTCGATGGTGGCACAGCCGCTGTTGTGGCCGGGTAGCGACCGATCCTTCCCGCTTGGCACCGACAGCCTGGGCCGGGACATCATGGCGGGCTTGTTCTACGGTGCCCGCGCCTCTTTGCTGATTGGCTTCGTCTCCACCGCCGCGGCGCTGCTGGTGGGTGGCACGGTCGGCGCCGTCGCGGGATATTACCGCGGCCTCATCGACGATGCCCTGATGCGCGTCAGCGAATTGATCCAGACGATCCCGCAATTCATGCTGGTGATCGTGCTGGTGGTCATTTTCCGCCCCTCGATCGGCACGATCATCGCCGCCCTGGCGCTGGTTTCGTGGCCGGGTTTGGCGCGCCTGGTGCGCACCGAGTTCATCGTGTTGCGGGAGCTTGAATTCGTCGAAGCATGCCGCACCACGGGTTTGCCGGATTGGCGGATCATGGTCGTCCAAATCCTACCCAACGCCTTCCCGACGATCATCGTCAGCGCGACCATCCTCGTCGCCTCCGCCATCCTGATGGAGGCCGCACTGTCCTTCCTCGGCCTAGGCGATCCGAACGTT
Organism: Acetobacteraceae bacterium; assembly: GCA_965199005.1. Classification (GTDB taxonomy): domain Bacteria; phylum Pseudomonadota; class Alphaproteobacteria; order Acetobacterales; family Acetobacteraceae; genus LMUY01. The sequence continues at coordinate 1,923,216 of CBDAQK010000001.1, forward strand.
CTGACCTGGGGCAGCATGATCGGGTCGGGCAAGGACCAACTCCGTTCGGCCTGGTACATCGTCGTACTCCCAGGCGCGGCCTTGCTCATCACCGCATTGGGATTGAACCTGTTCGGCGAAGGGCTGAACGACGCGCTCAACCCGCGCAACCGGCGGCGTTGACGCCGCTGATACCGGTGTGCGACACCGCCCCCATGCCTCCTTGGATCGTCCCCGTAGGCTGTATCAGCCTTGCCCTCATTGGCGCCGCGTCGCTCGGCATCGTGCATTTGGAGCATCGCTGCAGGCAGCCGGAAGTGACGGATTCGCTGGCTGCGCATATTCCCAAAGACAAGGATGGGGCCGGCGTCGTGATATCCAACGCCCGTCTCATGGCCGGGCAGTTGTTCTCCTTCCCCTATGCCTGCGAGGCCGATGCCACCCCGCTGAGGGGCGGCATCGACCTGACGACGCAGACATGGACGCATTTCAAGTTCGAGGTATTTACCCTGGCGGGCAAGCTCGACGTCAAGCTGCTCGACCCACACTGAGCTTATTGGGCCCCGTAGCCCCCGCCGCCCGGCGTCTCCAGCAACACGACGTCGCCGGGTTGCATCGCGATCTTGCGCGCTTCGGACACGGGTTTGCCGTTGATGAGGAAGTTGCCGCCCGCCCCCGGCGCGCCACCCAACAGGCCCTCCGGCCCGTCGCCAAGGCGGCTTGGCACGGCGTTGAGCAACCACGGCGCATCCGTGCGCATGTGGAACCCGATCACCTGGCCATCGCCGCCCCGGGTGCGCCCTGCGCCGCCGGAGCCGATGCGCAATTCGCGGCGGTCGAACACGATCGGCATGGTCGCTTCCAGGATTTCGACCGGCACCGCCGCCACGCCCGTCGGGTAGCAGACGGCGCCCGGCCCGGGCTTCGTCGCCCGCGCGCCCATACCGCCCGAGTAGTTGAACATCGAGGAGGTGAACGCCGAGCCGTCGCCGCGTTTGCCCTGGATTTGCACCGTCCAAACCGCCCCCGCGCCTTCGGCCAGCACCTTGTCCGGAATGACCTGGGCCAACGCCTTCAGGATCGGCATCGGCACGAACATGCCCACCACGTGCCGCGCATTCACCGGGGAGGGGTATTGCGCGTTGACGATGCAACTCTGCGGCGCCGCCATCCGGATGGGGGCCAGCGAGCCGTAATTGTTCGGCAAGTCCGGGCTGAGGCAACTGCGGACGGCGAAGGTCGCATAGGCGTGGGTGTAGTTGCGCACGACGTTGATGCCGATCGGGCTGGGCGGCGAACTGCCGGCGAAGTCGATCAAAATATCGCCGGCTTCGGGGTCGATGGTGACGGCGGTATGCAGCGTGATGATGTCGCCGCCGGGCACGTCGAACTTGCTTTCCCCATGCCAGGTCCCGGCGGGCAGGGCGGCAATGGTTCGCCGCGTCGCTTGCTCGGAGCGCGCGATGATTTCATCCGCCAGCGTGGCGATATCGTCCATGCCATGCCGCCGGCAGAAGGCCAGCAACCGCTCCCCGCCCGTGCGGCCGCTGGAGACCTGCGCCGCCAAATCCCCGAACACGTAATCCGGCACGCGCACATTGTGGCGGATGATGTCGTGCAGCAACGCGTTCGGCACGCCCGCTTCATAGAGTTTGGACGGAGGGATCCACAGCCCTTCCTCGTGCACGTCCCGCGCCCCGGCGCCGATGCCGTAGCCGCCAATATCGGTGTGATGGATGGTGGAGCCGATATAGGCGATGATCGTGCTGCCGTTGAACACCGGCGAGAACACGGTGATGTCGAAGAAATGCCCCGCGGAGAGCCAAGGGTCGTTGGTGATCACCACGTCCCCCGGCACCAGCTTGCCTGCGAAGATCGCCGTCAATTTCTCACCCGCGATGCCCAGCGAGTTGATGTGGCCCGGCGTGCCCGTGGTCGCCTGTGCCACCATCCGCCCGCGGGTGTCGAACAGCGCCGCGGCTAAATCTCCCGCCTCGCGCACGATCGGACTGAACGCGATGCGCTGCAACGCCTTGGCCTGTTCGCTGACGATGCTGATCAGGTTGGACCAGAAGATTTCCAGTTCGATGCCGTCCATCAGCCGGGTTCCTTGCGTGCGATGACGCAGCCGATCGGGTCGATCGACGCGTGCCAGTTCGGCAGGATGACGATCGTCGTCTCCCGCTCCTCGATGATGGCCGGGCCGGCCAGGGTGAACCCCGCTGGCAGGGCACTGCGCCGGTAGATCGGCACCTCGCGCTCCCACAACCCGACATGCCGCCGCCCCGGCGCCACAGCAACCGCCAACTCCGCGGGCTGTGGCGCCATGCTGATGTCGCGGCCCTTGGCCGTCAGCCGCCAACTGACGATCTCCACCGGAACGTGCGAGGGTGTCACGCCGTACTGGGCGAGATAGGCGGTTTCGAACAGCGCCTGGATCGCGCCGGCGTCGCGGTGGGTCCGGGGGTCAGTGGGGAAGACCACCCCCACCTCGTTCTGTTGCCCGACATAGCGCAGGTCGGCGCCGAATTGCAGGATGATGTCGCCGCGCGCGCAGCCCGCCTCCATCAGGGCCGCAATCCCCTCCTGCTCCATGGCGCCGAGGATGGCGGCGGCATCCGCCCAATCGACCTGCGCCAGCTGGCCCAGCGCGCTGCGCACCAAATCCAGCCGCACCGGGGTCACCAACGTGCCGAAGGCGGAGAGCACGCTGGCTTGCGGCGGGAAGATGACGGCGGCGCTTTGCAGCAATTCGCCTACCGCACAGGCGTGCACCGGCCCGGCGCCGCCAAATGCCAGCAGCGGAATACCGCGGAAATCCACCCCGCGATCGGTCGCGTGGGCCCGCGCGGCGGAGGCCATCGTCTCGGCCACGATGCGGTAAATCCCGCTCGCCGCCTGCACGCGTGTCGCGCCCAATCCGCTTGCCAGCCGGTCCATGGCCTGCTGTGCCGCCGGCAAGTCCAGCTGCATGTCGCCGCCCAGGAAATTCTCCGCATCGAGCAGGCCCAGCAGCAGATCGGCATCGGTCACGGTTGCGTTCGCGCCGCCGCGGCCATAGCAGGCCGGCCCGGGATTGGATCCGGCGCTGCGCGGCCCCACCTTCAGCAGCCCGAGATCGTCCACCGACGCGATGGACCCGCCGCCCGCGCCGATCTCGATCATGTCGATCGACGGGACCGTCAGCGGCATGCCGCTGCCCTCGCGGAACCGGTACATCCGGTCGACTTCGAAGCTGCCGGTCACCAGCGGTTTGCGGTCCTCGATCAGGCAGGCCTTGGCCGTCGTGCCGCCCATGTCGAACGACATCAGCCGGTCCAGCCCCAGGCATTCCGCATACCAACTGGCCGCCAGCGCGCCCGCCGCCGGTCCGCTCTCGATCATGCGGACGGGGTTGCGTCCAGCCACGGCAGCCCCGATGACGCCGCCGGAGCTGAGCATGATCAGCGGTTGGTTGGGCACGCCGATCTCGGCCAGGCGCCGGGCCAACCCGTCCAGATAGGGCTGGGTGATCGGCACGGTGAAGGCGTTGACGGCGGTGGTGGAGGCGCGTGGATATTCGCGGATTTGCGGCGCCACCGAACTGGACAGGGTCACGTACAGGCTGGGCGCGGCACGCTGCAACGCGGCGGCGACCGCCTGCTCGTTCGCCGGGTTGCGGAAACTGTTGAGTAGGCAGACCGCGACGGAAACCACGCCCTGCTTCAGCAATTCCGCGGCCAGGGCTTCGATCGCCGCCGGGTCCACGGCTTTCAGAAGCGTGCCATCCGCCAGCGTGCGTTCGGCGATGCCGAAGGTCAGGTCGCGGGGAATCAGCGGCTCCGCGAACTCGATCTGCAGGTCGAACATGTCGTAGCGATGCTCGTTGCGGATCGAGAGGATGTCGCGGAATCCTTCGGTCACCAGCAGCGCCGCCGGCGGGCCCTTGCGTTCGATCAACGCGTTGGTGACGACGGTGGTGGCGTGCACCACCACGCCGTTGATGCGCTCCGGGCCAATGCCGGCACGGCCCAGCACCAAATCCACTCCGCGGAAAAACCCCTCCAGCAAATCGTGATGCGTGGTCAGCGTCTTGTCGACGGTCAGGCTGCCGTCATCGGCGCGCAGCACGATGTCGGTGAAGGTACCGCCTATGTCGACGGCGAGTGAATAGATCGGGGTCATAATGTCCTTCGGAGTCATTGCGCAGGCTGGGCTGCGATATGGGGCCGTGGCATCAGCCGCATTGCCACGGCGGAAAGCCCGGCCGCGGCCAGGCACACGGCAGGGACCATCATGGCGGCGACGGGCGTGCCGGCTTCGCTGGCCACCCAAGGCATCAGGTTCTGCGACAGGAATCCGCCGAAATTGCCGACCATGCTGATCGCCGCGATGGCGGTTGCGGCGTAGGCCCCGCTGAACACGCGGTATGGCATGGACCAGAAACACGGCAGCAGCAGCGACACGCAGGGCGTCCCTACCGCCAGCGCCACATACCGCATCCAGGTCACCGGCAGCATCGTGCTGGAGGCGAAGGCGATCACCCCCACCAGCGATATCAGCGACGTCGTCACCAGCACGGACTCATGCCGCTTCAGCCGCCCCGGCAGCCATAGCAGCATCACCGCCGCGATGGCCCAAGGCAGGGAGTTGAGCAGCCCGTTTTGCGTGCCAGTGACGCCGAAGCCGCGCACCACCGTGGGCAGCCAGTAGATGACGCCGTACAGCGACGTCAAAATCAGGATATACAGGCCGGAATACAGCAGCACGTCGCGGTCCCACAGCATCCGCCACGGGCTGCCGCGAACGGCGACGTCCTGCCTGTCCTGCGCCACCGCCGCCTCCAGCCGGGCTCGGTCCGGGGCCGACAGAAAATTCGCTGTCGCCGGGTTGCGGGGCAGCGCCCACAGGGTCACCCCGGTCATGATGATTGCGGGCACGCCCGTCGCGATGAACACCCATTGCCAACCCGCCAGGCCCGCCAGCCCATCAAGGTCCAGCAGCGCGCCACCCATGAGGGAGGAGAACATGTTCCCGATCGCGCTACCCAATGTCAGGTACCCCAACACCCGCACGCGGTAGGATTGGGGGAACCATAGCGTCATGTAGAAGATGAGGCCCGGATAGGCCCCGGCCTCTGCCACGCCGAGCAGGAAGCGCAGAACGTAGAACACGGTGCCATTGGTGGTGAAGGCGAGCAGAATGGTGCACAGGCCCCATGTCGCCAGGATCCGGGCCAGCCAAATCCGTGCGCCGAACCGGTGCACCGCAAGGGCACTCGGCACCTCGAAGAAGAGATAGCCGATGAAGAACAGCGAGGCGCCGAGGCCGTACGCTGCCTCCGTCAAACCAATCTGTTGCAGCATTTGCAGCTTGGCAAAGCCGATGTTGGAACGGTCGATGATCGCGACCAGATAGATGAGCGTCACCAACGGCATGATGCGCCACAGCACCCGGCGCATCAGGGCGGAGTCTTCGGTCATGGTGTCGTTCCTCCGTCGAATGTCTCCAAAGGTACGAAGTGCTTCCAATGGCCGGGACGTGCCGATTGGTCGCCATACCCCTCCAACGCGTCGGCGGTGCGCCCGACGAGATCGGTGAAACGCAAGCTGCGGGCCTCCAGCAGCGCGTCCAACTCGGCAATGATGCGGGTGAGCGCGCCAAACCCCTGTTCCATCACCACGGACGTCGCCTCGATGGCGGAGGCGCCGGCCAGTGCCATGCGCGCGACGTCGGCACCGGTTCGCACGCCATTGGTGCCCAGCAGCGGCGTTGCCGGCCCCACTGCCCGCCGGCTGAGCGCCAGGAAGCGGCATACGATGGGCAGCGCCCAGGGTCCGCCATACGCCGCCGAGGTTCCTAGCACCGGTTCGAATGTGTCCAAATCCGGCACCAGCCCCATGAACCGGCCCATCATCACCACCGCATCCGCCCCCGCCTCGACCGACGCGGCGGCGAGCGCTGGCAGGTTGGAGGACAGGCCCGTCAGCTTCACCCAAAGCTGCATGCCCGGGGTGGCGGCACGCACATGGCCCACCAGCCGCCCCAGCCCGGCTGGCTCCGTCTCGTTCATGATGGTGCCGGGCCGTGCTTCGGAGGCGTGCGGTGCCCCGACATTCAGCTCGAACACCCGCACGCCCGCTCTATGCGCGAGCCCCGCAAGGCTCGCCGCCGCCTCATGCCCACCCAGCACGATGCTGGCGGCGACGAACTGCCCGGCGGCAGCGGCCTCGCGGTCCAGCGCGGCCACGGTGGCGAACCAGGTGGCCGGGTCGTGCTGTCCCAGGCCGGAGCGGTTGAACAGCGAGGTGCCCGCGGCATCCCACGCCACCGGCCGCGCCATGGCATCCAGCTTCACGTAGTCGGCCCGGTCCAACTGGGCCGCCGCCGCGGGCTGCTCGTTGACCGACTTGGCAATCACCCCGGCGGCCCCCGCTGCCAGGGCGGCCTGGATGCCGGAGGCGGTGGCGACGGCCTCGCCGGACCCGCAGATCACCGGGTTGCGCAGCGCCAGGGCGCCGATTTGGGTGGCCAGCCGGGCGTTATCGGTCACGTTCGCTCTCCCCGGCGGCGGCCATCAGGGCGTGGGTGATTCGGGCGGCAGCCTGCTGCATGGGGGCGATCTGCAGGGTCTTAGGGTCCGTGCCGATGAATTGCAGCAGCCCAACCATGGCCAGCGTGGCCACGAAGCCGCCCCCGCCGTCGAACACCGGCACGGCCAAGGTATTGATCCCCTGCATCACCTCACCCGGTGCGATAGCCCAACCGCGCTCGCGCGCCGCCGCCACCTCCGCCTCCAGGCGCTTGCGCTGCGTGATGGTGTGCGGCGTATAGGGGGCGAGCGGTGTGGCCGCTGCGTGCGCGCGCAGGCTGTCCGCGCCAAAGGCCAGCGCGATCTTGCCTTGGGCGGAGGCGTGCAGGGCGAGCTTGCTCCCCCGTTGCACACCGATTTCGATCTGCTTGTTGGACCCGATCGTCGCCAGCACGATCAGATCCGTCGCGGATGGGGCAGCGATAACGATCGTTTCGTCCAATTGGTCCCGCAGCGCCCGCATCGCCGGTTCTGCCGCTGCCGCCAGATCAAACTGCGGCGGCGCGATGCGGCCGAGCAGGAACAGCCGCGGCCCCCAATGATAGCGCGACGTCGCAAGGTTCTGCGCCAGGTAGCCACGCTCCACCAGGGTGGAGAGATGCCGGAAGACCGAGGGTTTGCTGACGCCGAGCAGGGCTGCGATGTCCGTCACGCCCATCTCGCCCTTGGCATGGGCCAGGATTTCCAACACGTCCAGGGTGAGCCGCACGGAGCGGACGCCGCTATCCCGCTCCACCGCTGCTGGCGGCTTTCGTTCTGTTGCTCCCCCCATGAGTTTCCCTTATTGAAATGTCGTTAGCGATGACGGTATGGTCATCGCAGGGAAACGTCAACGTCGGGAAACGACCATGTCAGCGCATACCAGTGTCCGGCCGATGACAGAGTTCCGTCCCAAGCGGGCCGAATTCACCGAGCGGGAGCTCCGCCAGCAGCTCGCCGCCGCCTACCGGATGTTCGATTATTTCGGCTGGACCATGCTGATCTACGGCCACATCACCATGCGTGTGCCCGGGCCGGAGCGGCATTTCCTGATCAACCCGTTCGGCCTGCGCTATGACGAGGTGACTGCCTCCAACCTGGTCAAGATCGACCTGCAGGGGCGCATCGTCGAACCCAGCGCACATCCGGTGAACCCTGCCGGTTTCATCATCCACGGCGCGGTGCACGAGGCGCGGGAGGACGCGCATTGCGTCATGCACAGCCATACCCTGGCCGGCATGACATTCGCCGCCACCGACGCGCGGATCCGCAACATCGATTTCGCCGGAGCCGGCTTCCACGAGCGCGTGGCCTATCACGGCTTCTCTGGCGTCCATGCGGATTTCTCGGACCGCGAGTCGCTTGTGCGCGACCTCGGTAACAAGAACGTCATGGTGCTGCGCAACCACGGCCTGTTGAGCTGCGGCCCCACCATCCCCAGCGCGTTCAAACGGCTGTTCAACCTCGAGACGGCGTGCCGGGTGCAAGTGGCTGCCATGTCGCTGAACGCCCGCTTGATCGAGGCGCCGGCCGAGATCGCCGAGACCCACGCGAGGGTGATCGAAACCGGTGACGATGGCGAGCTCGCCTTCGCCGCCTTGTTCCGTCTGATGCAAAAGCGCGACCCGAGCTTCCTTGATTAGCCGGGCCCGATCGTCTCTGATGGGAAAAAGACGGAGGGAACGAGTGAATCGGATTGGGGTATTCCTGGCAGCATGCCTGCTGGCGATGGCCACGCCTGTTTGGGCGCAACAGAGTTACAAGATCGGCGCCAGCGTGGGACTCAGCGGCTACGCTGCCCCGACCGACACGGCCTGGCGCGACGGCGTGCTGCTGGCGGCGGAGGCGTTGAACGCAAAGGGCGGCATTCTCGGGCGGAAAATCGAGGTGGTGGTCGAAGACAACCAGTCCGATCCGCAAGCAGCCGTCACCGCATACCGGAAGATGCTGCAATCCGACAAAGTGGACGTGTTTGCCAGCGGCTGCGTGAGCGCCGGCAATTTCGCCGCCGCGGCGTTCGTGGTGCGTGCGCAAGTGCCGATGCTGCTATGCTCCATCCTGCCCAACCCGGCAGACCAGGTGCGCTGGGCGTTCAGCACCCTGCCGCCGCCGAAATTCGAGGTGGAGACGCGGCTGCAATATCTGCGTGACCGCACGCAAATCCGCAGCATCGGCATCCTGCACGACCCGACACCCTATGCGAACCTGCAGGCCACCATCGCCGAGAAGGAGGCGGCGCAGTATGGGCTGACGGTCGCTGGCAACGAGCAATACCGGCAGGACGACAACGATCTGGGAGTCCAACTCGGCCGGTTGAATGCGGCGGGCGCCCGCGCCATCCTGAAAATCGGCTTGGGCGGGACGACGCTGACGGCAGCCAAGAACCTGCAGGCGCTCGGCCTCGACCTTCCCATCCTGAACAGCCTGGACGACGTGGTCCTGTTCCGCCCGGTCTCGGAGGTCATGGGCGACAAATTCATGTTCGTTGCGTCTCCCAGCCAGGTGTACGACGGCTTGCCGCCGGGGCCGCTGAAATCGGCGATCGGGGAATTCCTAACGCCGTGGCGGGCGAAATACGGCGACCGCGACCCGAACTGGGCCTCGCGCGGCTGGGATGCCGTGATGCTGATCGCTGCGGCGGCCAAGGAGTCCGGAGCTGTGGATGGTCCTAAGCTGCGTGATGCGTTGGAGAAGTTGCAGAACTTCCAGGGCACCACGGGCGTCTATAGCTTCTCGCCGGACGTGCATTATGGCCTGAGCCAGAACCCGCTGGTGTTGGCCCGGATCGTCAAGGGCGTTGCGGGACCCGTGCCGTAACCGATCTGCTCGCATTGCAGGGCCTGTCCGCGCGCTACGGCTCCCTCGAGGCCCTGCATGGTGCCGACCTGACGGTGGAAGCGGGCGAGATGGTGGCCGTGTTGGGCCCGAATGGCGCTGGCAAGTCCACGCTGCTGCGCGCCATCATGGGCCAGGTGCAAACCAGCGGCACCATCCTGTTCGATGGTGTCGCGGTGCAGGCGCAGCCTACGCAGCGCCGGGCGGCCAGCGGCATGGTTCTCGTGCCCGAAGGCCGTGGCATTTTCGGCCCGATGACGGTGGCGGAGAATTTGTCATTGGGTGCCTGGACCCGGCGTGGCGACCCGGCAGCGCAACGCCGCCGGGTGCTGGACCTGTTCCCCCGGCTGCGCGAACGCATGCAGCAACGGGCCGGTTCGCTCTCGGGCGGCGAGCAGCAGATGCTGGCGATCGGCCGTGCGCTGATGATGCAGCCTCGCCTGCTGTTACTGGACGAACCCTCTCTCGGCCTCGCTCCACGCCTGGCCGCGGCGATCCTGGATGCGCTGCGCGGCCTGAACCAGGATGGGCTGGGCATCTTGCTGGTGGAGCAGCGTGCCCCGCTGGCCTTGCGTCTTGCCCGGCGCACCTACGTTCTGCGGACCGGCCAGGTGGTGGCGCAAACCGCACCGGGCCAGGTGTTCAGCCAGGAAGAACTAGGACGGCTCTACCTTGCCTAGACCATCCCTCCGTGTCGGTCTCGCCATTTTGGCTGTCTGTGGCATCGCCTACGTCTTCGTGACTGGCAACTACCTGCTGACCGCGCTCGGCTTCGCCGCCTGCTACGCCGTTTTCGTTGCGGGGCTCAACTTGTTCATGGGCCATGCCGGCCAGGTCTCGTTCGGCCAGAATGCGTTCGCAGCGATCGGGGGCTACGGGTCCGCGGTGCTGACGACGTCACTCGGTTGGCCGCCCATCCCCGCGTTGCTGGCCAGCGCCGCCATTGCCGCCGCCGCCGCGGTGCTGGTGGGGGTGGCGACGCTGCGGCTGCGCGGCCATTATTTGGCCATGGGCACGCTGGCCGTCGGGCTGATCAGCTACGAAGCCGCCGTGCAGTGGGAGTCCTTGACCGGCGGCTATATGGGCATCAGCGGCATCCCGCCGCTCTCGATCGGGCCATGGACGGCGGAGACCGACCGGCAGGTTTTCACCGTGCTCGCCCTGAGCGCACTCGCCGCCTGCTGGACCTGTTGGCGCCTCCGCCGGTCCCGCTTCGGGCGCGCCATGGGGGCCTTGGCGGGCAACGAGGACGCCGCTGCCGCACTCGGCATCGGTGTCACCCGGGTAAAGCTTGCCGCCTTCGTTGGCTCGGCCATCTATGCCTCCGTTGCGGGATCGTTGCTGGCGCATGCCTTGGGCTACATCAGCCCCGAAGTGTTTGGGCTTCACATGGTCATACTGGGATTCACCATGTTGTATGTCGGTGGGATCGGCACCACCGCCGGCCCCATCGTGGGCGCCGTCGTCATCGGGATGTTGCCCGAACTCATCCGCGGTTTCCGTGATTGGCAGGACTTGGTCTACGGCGCCGCGCTGATCCTCATCCTCATTCGTGCCCCTGGCGGGCTCGCCGGTGCCAAGGCCACATGAGCCTGCTCGTGGTCCATGGGCTGACCAAACGCTTTGGCGGTTTGGTGGCGCTGGAGGGCGTGTCCTTCGCCGTCGAGCAAGGCGGCATCACCGCCGTGATCGGGCCCAATGGTGCGGGGAAGACCACCTTGTTCAACGCGCTCTCCGGATTCATCCCGCCCAGCGGAGGGCGCATCCTCTTCGACAAACAGGATTTGGCGGGCCTGCCACCCCACCGCGTCGCTGCACGGGGGCTGCTTCGCACGTTCCAACTGGTGCGGCCATTCCCGGCCATGACGATCGCCGAGAACGTTCGCGCCGGCACCTATCTGCACACGCGCGGCGGCGCATTGGCCGCCCTGTTCGGCCAGCCCCGGCAGGAGCGTCGCGTGCATGACCAAGCGTTGGCATTGCTGGACCGCGTCGGCCTGGCAGAGGCCGGCGCCCGCTTGCCTGCCAGCCTGGGATACGGCCAGCTCCGGCTGTTGGAGATTGCCCGTGCCTTGGCCGCCAAGCCGCGGCTGCTGCTGCTGGACGAACCCGCCGCCGGGCTGAACCCGCTGGAAACCGACCGGCTCGCCAGCCTGATCCGCTCCCTGCAGGCCGACGGGGTGACGGTGTTGCTGATCGAGCACGATATGCGCCTGGTGATGAACCTGGCCGATCACGTGGTGGTGCTGAATTTCGGCCGCACCATCGCGGACGGCGCGCCTGAGGCCGTCGCCGCCGACCCGGCGGTGTTGGAGGCCTATCTCGGGGGTGTCGATGCCTAGCCCCGCGCTGTTGCTGCAGTTCCTGGTCACCGGCGCGGGCACGGGGTGTGTGTACGGCCTGGTCGGGATTGGCTTCTGCGTGATCTACAATGCCAGCGGGATCGTGAATTTCGCCCAGGGCGCGTTCGTCATGCTAGGCGGGGTGGTGACCGCCAGCTTATGGCATGGCGCCCATTGGCCGCTTCCGCTAGCCGCCGCGTCGGCCATCGCGTCCGCCATGGTGCTTGGCGTGTGCATCGACCGGTTTGTGGTCCGCCCGCTCTGGAGCCGGCGCGCAACGGTGTTCGTGATGATTCTCGCCACGCTTGCCGTGCAGATCGTGGTCGAACGGCTGGCCTTGCTTGCGGTCGGCGATTCACCCTTCAGCTTGCCCGCGCTGACGCCAGGTGACCCGATCCGGCTCGGCCCGGTCGTGGTGGACCGCCAGATCGTCTGGATCATGGTGGCCTCGCTGGTGTTGGTCGGGGGATTGCGGCTGTTCTTTGCCCGCACAGAGTCGGGCCGCGCGATGCGGGCGTGCAGCATCGACCGGGACGCGGCGGCGTTGCTGGGTATCCCGGTCTCCCGGCTGGTGTCCTATGCGTTCGCATTGAGCGCGGCCATCGGCGCGTTGGCCGGGATATTGGTGTCGCCGACGCAGTACACCGCCTATAATGTCGGCGTTCCCTTCGCGATCAGCGGCTTCATCGCGGCCATTCTTGGCGGCTTCGGCAACCCGTTTGGCGCCTTTCTGGGCGGGCTAATGCTGGGCATCGCGCAATCCGTGGCGACGGTTGCATTCGGGGCGGGGACGCGCAACATCGTGGCCCTGGGGCTTTTGCTGTTCTTTTTGCTGGCGCGTCCGCAGGGGCTGCTCGGCACAACCGATCCTTGAAGGAGAGAACCACCATGGACCTACACGCCGCGAACTGGGACGAGCTGCCGTGGGAGAATGTGCGCGAGGGCGTGGACCGCAAGGCGTTCTCCGGCACGGGCGGCACCATGGCGATGAACCGGCTGATGCCCGGCCACGAACCGCGGCCCCATAGTCACCCTCACGAGCAGATGGTGTACATCCTCAGCGGCCAGATCGATTTCTACGTCGAGGACCGCGTGCAGCGGCTCGGCCCGGGCGGTCTGCTGGTGGTGCCGCCAAACGCCCGGCATTGGGGCGAGGTGGTCGGCGACGAACCGGTAATGAACCTGGACGTCTTCACGCCGCGGCGGTCCGAATACGCGTAGCGCTAGCTCACTGATGAAATTGGATGACAACAGCCAACGATAGCACAGTCGTCACGCTTCCACCTGCCCTTCTGCCGAGGTGGAAGCTGCGGCTCGGCATGAACGTCGCGCTGTGGCCGATTTGCTGCGCGAATTAGTTGAGTATGGGTTGCGCAAGCGCCGCCTGCGAACAGAGCTTTTGGCAAAGATAGATGAGGCCGAAACCTCAATTGCGCGGGGCGAAGGGATCGTTATCACCGAGGCCTCGATGCGTCAGCTTGCCGAAGATGTAACGCAGCGTGGTCTCGCCCGCTTGGCTGCGGAGAACGCAGCGCCTCGCTGATGGCGCATGTGGTTGCCCCCTCAAGCCGCCGCCAACGAGAGGTTTATCTGTTGTCCAGTCATCCCCATCTAGCCCGGAAAAAGGATGACGATTTAAGGCCCGGGCTGCGTAGTTTCGCGGTGCAAGACTACGTCGTCGTATCTCGGATCACTGCGGCGGCTGACGTGCTGATCCTACATGTCGCTCATGGCCGACAGGATTTGCAGCAGATCGTCGCTTCATTATGAAGCGCCTTTGTAGCACCGCGAAAGGCGCGGTCGTCATCCTGCCGCCAGACAATCCTCCGCCGCCATTTGCACGGCCAGCACCGCGCCGGCTCCCGACTGTGCGCAGAGTGAGCCCGCCATGTCCGTGATGACGCCAATCCGGACCGGGTGACCAATCGGGTCTGCTGGCTGGGCATAGGCGTGGCCTATGCCGAACAGACATAGGGCGGCTATCATCTTGCGCATCGTTCCTCCGTCGGCCCGTTCCCAGGCTCGTCTTATGACGCCTCTCCCGGGTTCGGGAGAGGCGTTTCGCATTACTCGGCAGCGAGCAGGCTGGCTGGATCGGCCCCCACCCGGCTGTTCTCGTCCCCAGCGACGGCACGCGCCAGGGAGAAGTCATAGCGGATCGACCGCAGGTTGGGCATGGGCGAGGCAGGCACGTCCGGCTGCGGCTCGATGATCAGGGAGTTCGAGACGCCAAAGACCGTATCGGAGTCGATATATTCATTGCATCCATAGTATAGCGAGGTCACCAGTTCGCGGTATCCCGGCGCTCCGATCAGGAAATGCGTGTGCGCTGGGCGGCAGCCATGGCGCTTCTGGGCATGGATCATGGCGCCAACCGGGCCATCCAGCGGGATCATGTAGCCAAACGGCAATGTCGCGCGAAACCAGTAATTCCCCTGGTCGTCGGTGCGGAACTGGCCGCGCCAATCCATGGCACCCGGGTCCATCGCCTGCAAATCATAGGCGCCGTCCGGGTCGGTCTGCCATACCTCGACGGAGGCGCCGGCAACGGGGGCGCCCTCATCATCCACCACTCGGCCGAACATGCAGATTTGCTCGGTCTGCGGGTCTTTGGAGATGGTGTCGCCCAGCGCCATCAGCGGCGACTTCTCCCGGTAGAACGGGCCCAGCAGGCTCGTCTCGGTCCCCACCGTATCGGCCCGCCCGTCATGCAGGATGTTGACCATGCGCGACAGGCCGAGCGTGTCGGAGAGCAGGATGAATTCCTGCCGGAACGGCGTGCAGGCCTTGCCGACCTCAGTCATGAACTTGATGCCGTAGAGCCATTCCTCTGGCTTCAGCGACACTTCGCGAGCAAAGGCATGCATGTGCTTGACGGCAGCCGCCATGATCTCACGCAGGCGCGGGTCGGGCGTGTTGGCCATCTGGGCCAGCACAGCCTCTGTCAGGGTGATCTCGTTCAGGTCTTCCATTTCGGTCTACCCTCTATTGCGGCCTAGGCCTCTTGCGCCACCGGGTTGCGCAACAGCCCAACGCCGGTGATTTCAACCTCCACCGTATCTCCCGGCTTCATCCACAGCGGCGGCGTGCGGTAGGCGCCGACGCCCCCGGTCGTGCCCGTGATGATGACGTCGCCGGGTTCCAACTGGGTGAAGGTGGAGCAATAATGGACCAGTTGTGGGATGGTGAACACCAAATCGTCGATGGTGGCGCGCTGCACCTCTTCCCCATTCAGCCGCGTCACCAGGCTTGCTGCCGTCACGTCGCCGGCCTCGTCTGGCGTCACCAGATAGGGGCCGAAGCCGCCCGTCGCCGGGAAGTTCTTGCCGGGGCCGAATTGGGAGCTGTGGCGCTGCCATTCGCGCACCGAGCCGTCATTATAGCAGCTATAGCCGGCAACCACGCTCATCGTGTCGGCTTCCGGGACGTGGCGGCATGTCTTGCCGATCACCACCGCCAATTCGCCCTCGAAGTCCAGCGTGTTGGACACGTGCGGCCGCAGGATGGGCTGGCCGTGGCCGATCTGGCTGTTGGCCCACCGGGTGAAGATGGTCGGCTGTTTCGGCGGCTCGCGCCCACCCTCCAGGATATGGGAGAGGTAGTTCAGGCCGATGCAGATGATCTTGTCCGGGTCTGGGATCGGCGGCAGGTAGGTGACGCCCGACAGCGGGATGCGCGGCAACCCGGCGATACCGGCCACCAGGCCGGGCAGCTGGGGCAGTGCGGCCCGCAGGCTGGGCGCCAGGCTGGCGCAGTCCACGACGACCTCGCCCTCCACGACACCCCACGATGCGGCACCGCCGCTGGAAAAGCTCATTAGGCGCATGGTCGATCCCCCTCGATTTGCCGGGCCCATTCAGCCCGGCTGTGCTGGCGGCACGGGTGGAACCTCTGCGATATGGCGGAGGAGGGCAACAAAAAATGCACGATCCGGCGGCCCGGCGTTGCCGATTATGGTCGTTCAGTCGGTGTGCTTGGGGCATCCGCGCTTTGACAAGGTGATGCGGCACCTCTCTATGTGCCGCCCGGCTAGGGGTTTGCGACGGGTGTAGCGCGCATGAGAATCGCGATTGTCGGGGCTGGGGCGATGGGTGGGCTGTTCGGCGGGCGCTTGGCCGCAAGCGGTCAGGACGTCACGCTGGTCGACGTCGCGAAGGCCCATTTGGCAGCCATCGCGGCGGACGGGCTGCTGCTGGAGACGGATGACGGCGCGGCCCGCATCCCCGTGCGCCCCAGCCTGGCCGCCGATGTCTCGGGCCTTTGCGACCTGATGCTGGTCTTCACCAAGGGCACCCATACCGCCGCGGCGATGGCCTCGGTGATGCATTTGCTCGGGCCGGACACGCGCGTGCTGACGGTGCAGAATGGCCTGGGCAATGCCGAGCTGATCGCCGCCGCGGCCCCCGGTGTCCGAGTCCTGATGGGGATGACCAGTTGGCCCGCCGACCTGGCCGGCCCCGGGCATGTCACCTCGCATGGTCACGGCGAGGTGCGGATTTGGACGATGGATGGCGGTTCAGACCCTGCCTTGCCCGCCATCGTGGCGGCCATGAACGCGGCCGGGCTGAACTGCGTCGCCGACCCGGCCGTGGAGGTCGCGATCTGGGAGAAAGTCGCGTTCAACGCCGCCATGAACTCCGTCTCCGCGGTCACACGGCTTTCGGTAGGGCCGATGGCCGACAGTCCGGAGGCGCGGGCCTTGGTCGCCGCCGTGCTGGAGGAAGTGCTAGCCGTGGCCAACGCCCGCGGCTTGGCGGTGGATGCCGCCCGGGTTCATGGTGCGGTGGCGGCGGCGTTCGTCAGTCACCGGTCACACAAGGCGTCGATGTTACAGGACGTGCTGGCCGGCCGCCGGACGGAAATCGAGCAGATCAACGGCGCAGTCGTCGCCCTGGGGCAGGCTCTGGGCGTGGCCACGCCGGTCACACGGGTGCTGTGCGACCTGGTGCGCGCCATCGACAGCGTGCTTACGGCCGGTTGAGCCGCCCGCGGGGATCCAGCCGCTGGCGCAGGCGGTTGCCGAGCACGTTGATGCTGAGGATGGTCAGCATGATGGCGACACCCGGCAGCGTCGCGATCCACCAGGCCTGGTCGAGATAATCCCTTCCCGCCGCCAGCAGCGAGCCCCAGGAGATTTCGGACGGCGGCAAGCCGATTCCCAGGAAGCTCAACGCCGCCTCGAAGATGATCATCTGCGGCACGGCCGTCGTTGCCACCACGATCAGCGGGGACAAGGCATTGGGGATGATGTGGCGGAACACGATGCGGAGATGGCTGGCACCAAGGGCGCGGGTGGCCTGGATGAACTCCATCTCCCGCAGCCGCATCGCTTCGGCGCGCGCCACACGGGCGTAGATCGGCCAGGTTGCAACGACCAGCACGACGATGACGTTGGTGAGCCCCTGGCCTAGCACGTACATGATCATGATGGCGAGCAGCACGAAGGGGAATGCCAACTGGATGTCGACCAGCCGCATCACGACCTCGTCGAACAGACCCCGGCAGTAGCCACAGGCGATGCCCAGGGCAGCCCCCAATATGCCGGCGCGATGACGGAGGTGATGCCCACCAGGAGGGAAATCTGGGCGCCATAGATGATGCCGCTCAGCACGTCCCGCCCCAGCATGTCGGTGCCCAGCAGGTGCGCCGGGCCGCCATCGCCGTGCAGGCTGGGCGGCAGCAGGTTTGCCAGCACATCCCCGGCCAGCGGGTCGAACGGGGCGATCCACGGCGCCGTCACCGCCGCGGCGACGAGGAGCAGCAGGAATGCGGCCGCCAGCATGGTCGGGACGGAGAAGCGCGGTATCCGCCAGCGCCGCGCCGCCGGGCGGGCAGTGCGCAGGCTTGCCAGGCGGAGCACGGCCGCGGGGCGCTCAGCCATGACGCATCTTCGGGTTCAGCGCGACATAGGCGATGTCGGCCAACAGCGTGGTGCAGACGACGATGAGCGCGATGACGAAGGCGCTGGCCTGCAGGATGGGGAAATCGCGCTGGCCGATTGCCTGGATCATCAGCAGCCCCACGCCAGGCCAGGCGAACACCGACTCCGTCACCACCGCCCCACCCATCATCGCGGTGAAATCGACCGCGAGCACGGTCACCAACGGGATCGCCGCGTTCCGCAGGGCGTGGCGCAGCAGCACCCGCCATTCGGCCAGCCCCTTGGCCCGGGCCGTCCGCACGTAATCCTCGCGCATCGCTGCGGTCAGTTCCGATTGGACCAGCCGCATCAGCCGCGCCATTGTGAACAGCCCGAGGGAGAGCGCCGGCATCACCAAATTCACCGGCGCGCCATACCCGGCCGGGGGCAGCCAGTGCAGGGTGGTCGAGAACAGCAGCACCAGCATCAGCGCCAGCCAGAAATTCGGCATGGATTGCCCGGCGAGCGAGACCGAAGCGCAGAGCCGGTCCAGCCAGGACCCGGGATAGGCGACGGACAGCGTGCCGAGGGTCAGCGCGAACACCGCGGCGAAGCCGAGCGCCGCCGTGGTCAACAGCAAGGTGGCCGGCAGCCGCTCCGCCACGAGGCCAAAGGCGGATTGGCCTTGCCAGGGGGAAATGCCGAAATCCCCATGCAAGGCGCCGTTAACGAAACCGGCATATTGCATCGCCAACGGTTCATCCAGGTTGAGCGCGTGCCGGAGTGCCGTGACGTCCGCCGCGGTCATGCCGGGTTGCATCATCAGGGCCACCGGGTCGCCGATCAGCCGTGCCAGCACGAAGATGACCGTCACCACGCCGACGACCGCAATGGACGCCGTGACGACCCGCCGGCCGATGAAGCGCAGCACCCCCGCGCCTCAGGCCGATCGGAGGGTGAAATCCTCCACGTGGATCATGTCGTCGTTCCGCGCCGCCCAAACGAAGCGTTTGCCGACTGCCCAGATGGTTTGCGGTTCGTAGAGATACAGCCAGGGCGCATCGGTGCGGCCGATCTGCTCGATTTGCGTGAGATAGGCCTTGCGCTTGTCGGCGTCGAATTCGCGCTGGTATTTGCTCCAGAGCGCATCGACGGCCGGGTTTTTATAATGCGACCAGTCCCAACCCATGGTCGATCCCGTCATCTCGTCCACGACGTATTCGGCGGTGGGGCCGGCCTTGTAGTACATCAGGAAGATGTCGCCCAACTCCGCCTGGTGGTGGTCGAAATCAAACAGCCGGCCGGAGAAGACCGGGTATTCGTCCAACTTCACCTGGACCGTCACCCCGACCTGGCCGAGATTCTGCGCGATCACCTGGCAGACCTCCGCCGCCTGCGGCACGATGCCGATCGGCGCCTCCAGCGACATCTTCAGCCCGTCGATGCCCGCCTCCTTCAGCAGCGCCTTGGCCTTGCCCGGATCATACGGGAAGGGAGCCGTTGCGGTATCGTAGCCAACCGTTCCCGTCGGGAGGAACTGGCCCATCGGCTTGCCATAGCCTTGCAACAGCCGGTCGACGATGGCCTGGCGGTTCACCGCGTAGTTCATCGCCTGCCGCACCCGTACGTCGGTAAAGGGCGCCCGGTCGTAGATGATGCCGCCGAAGATCGGCTGCACCCCGGACTCTGAGACGACGACCGAGGCACTGCCGGAATTCTTGATGCGGCCCGTCTGGATCGGCGGCACCTGCCCCGCCACGTCGGCATCCCCGCTCAGCACGGAGGCGACGCGGGTGGAGGCTTCCGGGATGGCCCAGAACACCACCTTATCGGCCTTGGGCGTTCCCTTCCACCAGCCCTTGAACGCCGTCAGGGTAATCCGGTCCCCCCGGTGCCAGCTTTCAACCTGGTAAGGGCCGGTGCCGATCGGGCTGCGGGCGAACTCCTCCGGGCCGACCTTCGTGTAGTATTGCGGCGCCACCGGAAAGATCGTGTCGGCAAGCTGGGTGAGTGCCGTGGCAACGGGCGTCGCCGTGATCAGGTCGATCGTGTTGTCATCGATGACTTTCATGTCCGCGATGACGCCCAGCGTGCTGCGCGATTGCGCGGTGGGGCGGCGCGATTGTTCGATGGTGAAGCGCACCGCCTCGGCATTGAACGGCTCGCCATTCTGGAACTTCACCCCCTGGCGCAGATGAAACCGCCAGGTGAGCGGATCCACCATTTCCCACCGCTCCGCCAAGGCGGGTTGCAGCTTGAACGACGGGTCGACGGTGATCAGTGGGTCGTAGACATGCTTGAAGAAGATGCGGTGATAGGTGGTGACGTTCTGCGACCCATCGAGGGTTTGCAGGTCCACCGAGTTTGCCAGCGTCACCGTGCCGAAGCCGTTGGCAGCCTGTGCCCGGCGCGTGAGCAGGCTTCCGCCGGCCGCGGCCAGGCCCAACGCCAGGGTCCGTCGCCGGATTGTGCCGTTTGGCATCATTGCTGCACCTCGCTGCTGACAAGTAGGGGATTTCCGTGCAAGAGGCATGCCGATCAACCACGGAGGTCGTCCCGACCATGACCCGGCAGTCGCGGCAAATCAAGCTCGGCGTCTCCATGATCGGCCTCGGCTATCACCCGGCCGCCTGGCGCCACCCCGACACGCCGCCGGGCGGCAACATGCAGTTGCGCCATTACGTGGAGATGGCGCAGATCGCCGAGCGCGGCCTGTTCGACATGGTGTTCCTGGCCGACGGGGTGGGCATCCGCGCCTTCGACGAGCCACCCGGGTCGCTGTCGCGCATGGCCAACAACGTGCAGTTCGAACCGCTGACCTTGCTATCGGCGCTGGCGATGGTGACGCAGCATGTCGGCCTCGCGGCGACCGCGTCCACCACCTACAACGAGCCGTATCACGTCGCCCGCAAATTCGCCTCGCTGGACCATATCAGCGCCGGGCGCGCCGCGTGGAACGTGGTGACGTCCCGCACGGATAACGAGGCGCGGAATTTCGGGCTGCCGCAATCGCCGGATTACGACACGCGATACGACCGGGCGATCGAGTTCGTCGATGTCGTGCGGGGCTTATGGGATAGCTGGGACGACGACGCCTTCATCCGCGACCAGGCCAGCGGCATCAACTACGACCGGTCGAAGATGCACGTGCTGGCCCATCGCGGCCCGCATTTCTCCGTCGAGGGCCCGCTCAACGTCGCCCGTACCCCGCAGGGCCACCCCGTCATCATCCAGGCCGGCGCCTCCGACCAGGGCCGCGAACTGGCGGCGGCGACGGCCGACGTGATCTACGCCGCGTCGCTGACGATCGGGGAGGCGAAGGCGTTCTACGCGTCGGTGAAGGGGCGCATGGAGAAGTATGGCCGCGCCCCCGATGCGCTGAAGATCATGCCGGGGCTGATGGCAATTGTCGGCAAGACGGAGCAGGAGGCGCGGGACAAATTCGAGATGCTGCAGGAGCTGATCGACCCTATCGTCGGCCTGTCGCAGCTCGCGGGTTCGATGGGTGACTATTCGGAGTACGATCTGGACGGCCCAGTGCCGCTGCTGCCGGAATGGCGGCTGCGGAGCCGGGGGCAGTTGATGTACGATTTGGCCCAGCGCGAGAATTTGTCGATCCGGCAGCTTTACACCGCGATTGCGGCAGGCAATGGCCATCGCCAGGTGATAGGCACCCCGGCGCAGATCGTGGATGCGATGGAGGAGTGGTTCCACGCCGATGCGGCGGATGGGTTCAATCTGCTCCCGCAGCATGCCCCGGGGGCGTTGCGGGATTTCGTGGAAATGGTGGTGCCGGAGATGCAGCGGCGGGGGTTGTATCGGATGGCGTACGAGGGCGGGACGCTGCGGGAGAATTTGGGTGTTGCGCGGCCGGAGTCGCGGTATGCTGCAGAACATGGAGTTTGAGGAACGCGACCGTAAGCCGCGCCCCGTTAAGGTGAAACCTTCCAGGCTTGACCAGTCTTGGCCGGAGGACGAACCCGCTATCGCGGGAGTAGGGCGTTCGGGCGTGTGACGTCGCTCGGTGCTTACCGACAAGACCCGTCACGATTACATCCGCACCGTCGCCGGCTTCGCTGCCTTCCTCGAGCGCTCACCCAGCACCGCCACCGCCGAGGATATCCGTCGCTTCCAGATCCACCAGTCCGAACGCGGCATGAATGCGCCGGCCATGAACAGCGCCGTGGCTGCCCTTCGCTTCTTCTTCAACGACACCGCTGACGGCCGGATCTCGCTCGCAAGCTGATCCGGTTGCGTTATCCGCGCAAACTGCCGAACGTGTTGAGCCCCGACGAGGCCGCGCGACTGATCGCGGCCACGACCTGCCTCAAGCACCGGGCCGGCCCGTGGGATTCGTCCTTCGGAGACTTTCGTACGCCAAGCGGCGTCCGAAACTCATCACGGAAACCGGCCCATCGATAACCACGGTATGAAAAGACAAACACTATGCTGACCTTGTAGGCCACATTGGAAGACGTTATATACCGTCAATCCCTGTGGGATCATAAAGTCAGGTCTAGAGCCATGAACCTCCAACATCTTTCAGACGACGGTTTCTTTGCCCCTCAAAAGATTGCCAGGCAGCTGAAAACAACAAGCGAAGATGTGGCTCATTCGGCGGGTCTTGGGCGGGATGCCGTCCAGCGTAGGGAGCGGGTCCGGTCGGACAAGACGCAGCGCCGGCTCCGATCTGAGCGCATGACCACGCCCCTGAGCCCGACCGCTCCGGCGTCGGAAATGGTTGAAATCCTCAACAAAGAGTCCCGCTTCGGCTCAATGCTGATGGCCTACGCTTGGTATCGCTCGGAACCGTTGCCAGGGTTTTCCAGTCAGACGGCGATGCAGCTCGTACTGAATGGGCAGGCCCACGAGGTGCTCGAATATATCGACGCGGTTGACGCCGGTGTCCACGCCTAATCGTGGCGGGGTCATACAGCGGCAAGCTCTATCGTGCGCTCAATCCGATTTATGCGAGAGAACCACTCTCTGGAGAGGGCGCACGACGCTATGGTGGCCGCTTCAATCCGAAGGGGATGCCGACACTTTACTGTTCGCTGTCGATCATGACGGCCGTGCGAGAGGCAAACCAGGCGGGTACCCTGCAGCCCACGACGCTGGTCGCCTACGAAGCAGAGATTGAGAACGTCTTCGATACCACGGATGAGGCAGCCCTCGGGGGCGAAGGGATGGATGCCGCGGCTCTTTCGGCTTCGACCTGGCGCGACGACATGAGAGCAAACGGCGAATCTCGTACCCAGGCTTTTGCGCGGTCGCTCCTCGCGACAGGATACAGCGCCATGCTTGTCCGCAGCTTCGCGCCCGGCGCCTCGCAGCGGGATCTTAACCTGGTTCTTTGGCGGTGGGGAGACACAGCGCCCGCACGGCTCACGGTAATCGACGACGAGGGCCGCCTGGCGTTCTAGGTCCGCAATGGCTGGCAGCACCAGAGAAAGTGGCCTCTAAGCCCACCTGCCCATCATAGACCGGAAAGCCTGCCCCGCCAGTACGCGCGGCTACGTGCGCATGAAGTTGGACAGGCGCGACCCGTGGGAGGCGGCCGAGGGCAAACCTGGCCAAGAAGAGCAGGCCCAGCGGAAGAACATGCGTGGCATCTAACCCATATTCAGCAGCATGGCAGGAATTCGGTGGCGGATATCGCGTAAGCTGCTGATTGTGTCTACGGATTGGGTGTCGAAGCCATCCAGTCACGCGATCACGCCGAGCCACACCCGCCATGTCCGACGATACGGTCGCGCCGTTCCTGTTTCCAGCCATCGGCCGCAAGAAAGTCACCGCCGCCTTTGATGGCGGCGGGATCACCTCGGACGGCGGCGTCATGCTGTTGGCTGCTGCCGAGCGTCGTATCGGCATGGCCGACCGCCTCGCCCGGCTGATCGCCGACCTGCGCAACCCGCTGTTCGTGACGCACAGCGTGGCGGACATTCTGCGCGCACGCATGCTCGCCATCGCGTGCGGCTACGAGGATGCGGACGATCTCGATCACCTACGGACCGACCCTGGCTTCAAGCTCGCCTGCGGCCGTCTTCCAGATAGCGGGCGCGACCTCTGCTCGCAGCCAACCGTGTCGCGCTGGGAGAACGCACCGACACGACGCGAGGTCGTGCGCCTGAGCTACGCCATGGTCGATGCCTACTGCGCCAGCTACGCCCGGCCGCCGGCCGCGGTGACGTTGGACATCGACGACACTGTCGACGTCGTGCATGGCCATCAGCAGTTGTCCTTGTTCAACGCGCATCACGACGAGCGCTGCTTCATGCCGATCCACGTCTACGACATCGCCACCTCGCGCCCGGTCGCCATCCTGCTGCGGCCCGGCAAGACACCGTCCGGGCATGAAGTCCGTTGCCATGTCCGGCGCTTGGTGCGCCGCATCCGCAGCCACTGGCCCACCACTCAGCTGACCATCCGTGGCGATGGCCATTACGGCCGCCCCGAGGTGATGGCGTGGTGCGAAGCCAACGCCGTCGATTATATCTTCGGCCTGCCGGGTCATGCCGTGCTGAGCCGATTGCTCGAGGAAGCCGCTGACGATGTCCGGGTTCGGCGCGCCGAGGCACAGGTGCCGGTGCTGCGCCGTTACGCCGAGATCCACTACGGTGCCAAGTCCTGGGGCTGCGAACGCCGGGTCTCGGCCAGGATCGAGGCCACCACGCTGGGGCTCGACATACGCTGCGTGGTGACCAACCTACGCGCTGGCAGCGCCGAATGGCTCTATGACACTCTATACTGCGCGCGCGGCCAGGCAGAGAACCTGATCAAGCTGCACAAGAGCCAACTCGCCTCCGACCGCACCAGCTGCCGCTCCGCCCTGGCTAATCAAGTCCGCCTGGTACTGCACACCGCCGCTTATTGGCTGATGCTGATGGTGCGCGATGCCATTCCCAAACCCCAGCCGCTCGCCACGGCCGAGTTTACCACCTTGCGCATGCGGCTGATCAAGATCGCCGGGCGCATCACCGAGACCGCGACACGAACCCGCATCGCCTTCGCCGCCGCTTGCCCCGAAGCCGAGTTGTTCAGCGGCGTCGCGCGCAGTCTGCAACCCGTCCACACTTGACCGCCGGGGCGGTCGCCCCAGCATGCACCCCATCCGATCAACCCGAACGCCTACAACCTCTGAGCTTCAATCACGCCGCCCAGCGTCTCGCCAGAACCGCGTCCAAACATCAGAGCGGCGACCGATTCGCCGAGGCAGGGATCGGGCCGTCCGTCGGCAGCGTCGGCGACAGCTACGACAATGCCTTGGCCGAGAGCATCAACGGCCTCTACAAAACCGAAGTGATCCGCAGACGCGGACCCTGGCGCTCGCTGGAGGCCGTCGAGTTCGCCACCCTGGAATGGGTGGAGTGGTTCAACAACCGGCGTCTGCTCGAGCCAATCGGCAACATTCCTCCCGCCGAAGCAGAAGCGTGCTACTATAAGCAGTTCGAGACCCACGCCATGGCGGCGTCACTCAACGAAACCAGCCTCCGACAAACCCGGCGCGATTCAACGCATTGTCTTGTTCGAATGAGCCCACTACCGTCGTACAAAACACGGCACTGGGGGAATCAATGCAACGCCGGGAGTTCTTAGCAGGTGCTGCAGGGGCGGTCTTGGCCACTCCAGCCTTGGCGGCGACATCCGGCACACGCACGCTGCGCTTCGTGCCACAGGCCAACCTCACCAGTCTGGACCCGGTTTGGACCACGGCGGCCGTCACCCGCAATTTCGGGCTGCTGGTTTACGACACCCTCTACGGCATCGACTCCACACTGACTCCGCAACCGCAGATGGCCGAGGGCCATGTGGTGGAGAGCGATGGCAAGCGCTGGAGCATCCGGCTGCGCGACGGGCTGATGTTCCACGACGGGACCAAGGTGCTGTCGCGCGACTGCGCCGCCTCCGTCGCACGCTGGATGAAGCGCGATCCGCTGGGACAGGCGCTGTCTGGCCGGCTGGATGCGATGGAAACGCCGGATGACCGCACGCTGGTATTCCGCCTCAAGCAGCCTTTCCCCCGCCTCCTGACCATGATTGGCAAGCTCACGGCCGCCAATATCATGCCGGAGCGCCTTGCCCGCACGGACGCGTTCACCCAGGTGACGGAAGTGGTCGGCTCAGGCCCGTTCCGCTTCCTCCCAACAGAGTATGTGTCTGGCAGCCATGCCGCTTTTGCCAAGGCCGAGACTTACCGGCCCCGGGCGGAGCCACCTGATTTCTGCGCCGGGGCCAAGCCTGCGCTGGTTGACCGGGTGGAGTGGCAGATCATACCCGATGCGGCCACCGCCTCGAGCGCCCTGCTTGCGGGAGAGGTGGACTGGATCGAGATGCCCCTGCCGGATGTCCTGCCCTTGCTCCGCCGCAACGCGGAGGTGGTGGTCGGCCGGTTGGACCCGATCGGGCTGGCACCGCAATGCCGGCCTAACTGCCTGCAGGGGCCGACGGCCAATGTGGGCGTGCGGCGCGCCATTCTGGCAGCGATTGACCAGAACGAAGTGATGCAGGCGGTGATGGGCGAGGATGCCACGGCGTATCGCACCCCGGTGGGCGCGCTGATGCCCGGCCCAAGGGGCGGCGGCAGTGCCGGGATGGACCTGCTTGGCCCCAAACCAGTGCCCGAAATCCACGCGATGCTGGAGAAGGCGGGCTATGACGGGAGCCGGATCGTACTGCTCCATCCGACAGATCAATCCTTCTACAGCGCCATGTCCGATGTGGTCGCCGCCAGCCTGACACGCGCCGGGTTGAACGTGGACGACCAATCGATGGATTGGGGAACGGTTGTGCAGCGCCGGGCCAGCAAGGCGCCGCTGTCTGACGGCGGCTGGTCGCTCTTCTGCACCTCCTCGCCGGCGCTCGACTATATCGACCCGCTCACCGCCGGGGCGATCCGCGCCAATGGCAGTGGCGCCTGGTGGGGATGGCCATCGGACGACACGCAGGAAACGCTCTATAATTCCTGGCTGTTCGCAAGCGGGAAGGAGGAGGAGCAACGCTTGGCGGCGCAACTCCAGCAGCGCGCTTTGGAGCAGGCTTGGGTCGTCCCGCTCGGCCAATACTTCCAGTCATCCGCCTGGCGGCACAATGTTTCGGGGTTTCAAAAGGGTCCCGCCCCGGTCTTCTGGAACGTGTCCAAATCTTGACGATATTCACCAACCGCGGCTGATGCCGAAGGGAGAGAACCATGAGCGACAAGCGGCGCCGTCACCTTCGCTTGCAGCCAGCCTGCGCATTGGCGCTTGGCGCCTTCATTGCACTGGCCCTTGGTACGAAGCCTGCCTCGGCTGCCCCCGCCTGCGACACGCTCGCCGGCTCGGTGAAGATCGACGGAGTGACACTGTCCCAGTCGGTTGCGGTGGATGCCGGCAAGTTCACGCCGGCCGGATCTGCGGCGAGTTACCAACTCCCGGCGTTCTGCCGCATTCGGGGCGTGGCGTCGCCGAGTGCAGACTCGACGATCGCCTTCGAGGTGTGGGTGCCATTGAGCGGCTGGAACGGCAAGCTTGTGATCGTTGGCAATGGCGGCTATGCGGGGCAAATCGGCACCGAAGACATGGCAGCCGCGCTGACCCGCGGCTACGCCGCCGCTGGCGGCGATAGCGGCCATGTCGGCCCAGACAACGACCTCAGCTTCGTGATCGGTCACCACGAGAAAATGGTCGATTGGGGCAACCGCTCCGTCCACGCCGTATTGGGGGCAGCCAAGCCCCTCGTGACGGCAGCGACCGGGCGTGC
This sequence comes from Acetobacteraceae bacterium, assembly GCA_965199005.1. Classification (GTDB taxonomy): domain Bacteria; phylum Pseudomonadota; class Alphaproteobacteria; order Acetobacterales; family Acetobacteraceae; genus LMUY01. The sequence continues at coordinate 1,950,520 of CBDAQK010000001.1, forward strand.
GGCGGCGAATACCTACTATGTTGGCTGCTCGACCGGCGGCGGGCAGGGCTTGGCAGATATACAGCGCCACCCCAACGATTTCGACGGCATCGTAATTGGCGCACCCGGCAACAACCGAACCCGACTCAACGCTTACTTCCTGTGGATGTATGCCGCGAACCACGAGGAGGGCAAAGAGATCATTCCGGCCGCCAAGCTTCCGATGATCACTCAGGCCGCGATCGACAGTTGCGACCAGCAGAAAGGCAGCAAAGACGGTTTCTACGACGCGGTCGCTTGCCAGTTCGAGCCAGCGAAGCTGCTATGCCCCGAGGCGGAGACCAGTTCATGCTTGACGGCGCCTCAGGTCGCCGTGTTGAGGGCGATTTACGCAGGGCCAACCAATCCGCGGATGGGTGTGAAACTCTTCGCTGGCGGCAATCCAAGCTCGGAGGCCGGCTGGGCCAATTACATCAATGGAGCCGAGCCCGCCCGCACCGATTTCTGGCGGTATTGGGTGCTCGGCAACCCGACCTGGCATTGGCAGGATTTCGATTTTGATCGGGACATTACCTATGCGGACGCGCTGGTCGGGCCCGTGGTCAACAACAACGATGCGGATTTGTCTGCCTTCAAGGCCCATGGCGGAAAGATCATTGAATACCAGGGAGAGGCCGACCCGATCGCACCCGTCGGTGATGCCCTGAACTATTATCAAGCGGTCCTGAAACAGCAAGGATCTCAGCAGCAGATGGACGGCTTCTATCGCCTGTTCCTGGCACCGGGGATGTCGCACTGCAACGGCGGACCCGGCCCAAACGTGTTCGGCAACCAGGGAACCACACCGCCCCAAACCGACGCGCAGCATGATCTGACGACGGCGTTGGACCAGTGGGTCAACGGCGGCCCGGCACCCGACGCCGTGATCGCCTCCAATGTCAGCAGCGGCGCCGTCACACGCAGCAGGCCGCTATGCAAGTTTCCAAACGCAGCGCGTTACACGGGAACGGGAGATCGACTGAGTGCCGCGAACTGGAACTGCCAGGCTCCATAGCCCCGCGCACATGCATCGTTTGCGCCGGGTTCGCGGCCAGGGAAATCCCTGTCCGGCTTGCTGGAACTGCGGCGCACTGCCACATTGGCTGCGGTAGGCGCAGACCGGGGACAAGCGTGGACAGGGTTCGCTCAGCAGATCTGCCGCTCAGCCGCCGGCATGCCATCGCGGGAGTGGCGTCGTGCCTCGCAGTACCGGCCCGTGCGCAACCTGTGCCGCCCAAGCCCGAACGCCTCACCGTCAATGTCTACGGCGGACCATTCGAGACCAACATGCGGAGTTTCGTGGCGGGTCCATTCCAGGCGGCGACCGCCATCAAGGTGGATCTGGTACCGGGCAGCCCACCCCTTGCCAAATTACAGGCGCAAGGCGCCGCACCGGAGATCGATGTCCTGATCGCCGGAACGGTGGAGCAGATGATCAGCCGGGCGCAAGGGCTGATCGCGCCGCTGACCATGGCCAACATCCCCGAACTCGACCAGATCTACGGCATCGCCAAAGCGCCGGACGGCATCGTGGTGAACTTCTCCACCCTCGGCCTCGCCTATGACAAGCGCCAATGGGCCACACCGCCGACCTCATGGTTCGACCTCGTCTCCGACAAGGCGCCGGGCACCATCGTCGTCCGCCAACCGGATGCGCAGAACACCGTGGCCTGGATGGCGATCCTGGCGCGGCAACTCAACGGCGGCTGGCCCACCCGTATCGAGGACTACAAGCAAGTCGGCGCGCTGATCGCAGCTAACCTCAAGCCGCGCCTGGCGGCGATCACTACCAACACGGCCACGACCCGGGGCGGCTTCACCCGCTCCGGCGCCTCGCTGGCCGTTTGGACCGATAGCCAGGTGGCAGCCTTCATGGAGGAGGGCGGGCCGCCGCTCGGCTTCGTCGTGCCCAAGGAAGGCGGCGTGATGATCGCCACTACCGCCATGGTCACCCGCACGCCGCATGGCTATTGGGCGGAGCGGCTGATCGGCGCCATGCTGGCACGCGAGGCGCAGAAGGGCTTCGCGATGAATGGCTTCTATGCGCCTTCCAACGAGACTGTGGTTCTGGACCCCGCGCTGGCGTCCAAGATGGTGTACGGCCAGGCCCAGATCGACACCCTGCTGCAGATACCGTGGGACAAGATCACGCCCATCAACCAGCAGATCGGCGAACTGTTCTACGATTCCGTGAATTGAGCCCGAGACATTGAGTGCCGGGGCGGCGATCGAACTCCAGGGTTTGTGCCACGCCTATGCGCCCGGTGCGCCGACGGTGAGCAACCTATCGCTCTGCATTGCCGCCGGAGAGTTCTTCACCCTGCTCGGCGCCAGTGGCTGCGGCAAGACGACCACGCTGCGGCTGGTGGCAGGCCTGCTCACCCCCAGCGCTGGCCGCATTCTGGTCGATGGCCAGGACATCACCAGCCTGCCGACGCATCGCCGCCAGATCGGGGTGGTGTTTCAGAACTACGCGCTGTTCCCGCATATGCGCGTCGCCGACAACGTCGCCTACGGCCTGCGCACCCGGCGTTGGCCGGCCCGCGAGATCGGCCCTGCGGTGACCGCCGCCCTGGCCACCGTGGGCTTGCCGGGCTTGCAGGACCGCTATCCCTCCGAGCTCAGCGGCGGGCAGCAGCAGCGGGTGGGCCTGGCGCGGGCGATCGCGGTGCAGCCGAAAGTCATGCTGCTCGACGAGCCGCTGAGCAACCTCGACGTGAAACTGCGCGAACAGCTCTGCGTGGAGATCGGCGATCTGCAGCGCCGGCTCGGCATCACCTTGCTCTACGTCACCCATGACCAGAGCGAGGCTTTGGCGATTTCCGACCGGATTGGCCTCATGCAGGGCGGCCGCATTCAGGAGATTGGCGCACCGGCCGCGATCTACCGGCGCCCGCGCACCGAAGCCGCGGCGCGGTTCCTGGGCGACGTCAACATCGTGCGGCTGAAGGCGGGCGCCCCCGGCTTCGCCTTGCCTTCCGGCCGGCCGCTCGCCCTCGATGCCGCGCCGCCGGGCAATTTCGGCGAGCTGACGGTGGCGATCCGGCCGGAAGCGGTGAACCTGTCGCCGGCGCCCGGCGATGCCAACCGGTTCGCGGCCCGGGTCATCCGCAGCGTCTATCGCGGCGCCTCCAGCCTGGTGCACCTTCACGCGGCCGACTTCGCCGACCCGCTGATCGCCATGGTGCTGGGGTCCGGCGGGCATGCCGCCGGCGACGAACTCTGGCTGTCGATCCCGCCCGCACAGATCCACGCCATCGGCGATCCCGCGCCATGAGGCCGGCCTTCGGCAGTCAATGGACCTTCGCGCTGGCGAGCCTGCCCATCCTGCTGTTCTTCGCGGTCTGTCTCGGCTGGCTGATGCTGCTGAGCCTGTTCCGGCCTTCCGTCTACGCGCTCTACGTGCCGGCCCTCACCTTGGACAACTACGCCCGGATTTTCGCCTCGCCCGTCTATCTAGGCTCCTTGCTGCGCAGCGTCCGGCTCGCCGCGCTGTCGACGGCGATGACGGCCTTGCTCGGTCTGCCGATCGCCCTGCATATCTGCCGCGGTGCCGGCCGTCTGAAGGGGCTTTACATCGCTTTGGTCGCAGCCGTGTTGCTGGTCACGTTCGTCGTCAAGATCTATGCGTGGCAAATCCTTCTGCAGGGCTCTGGCATCGTCGATCTCGGCTTGCGCGCCACGGGCCTGGTCACGCGTCCCGGTTCGCTGCTCGGCACCGAGGCGGGCGTGCTGATTGGCCTGGTCTATGCCAGCCTGCCTTACATGATCCTCTGCCTCGTGGCCGGCCTGGAGAAGATCCCGCCGGAGATCGAGCATGCCGCCGCGTGCAGCGGCGCCGGCCCCGCGCGGGTGCTGCTCACCATCACGTTGCCGCTGGCCATGCCGGGGATGGTGAGCGGCGGGCTGTTCGCGTTCGCGCTCAGTGTGGCAGCGTTCGTGGTGCCGGCGCTGCTCGGGGCCGGCCGCATCGCGATGGCGGGGCTGGAAATCCAACGCGTCTCGGTGGGCCTGGGCATGAGCGGCGGCAACTGGCCGCTGGCCGCGGCCCTGTCCGTGCTGCTGCTGGCGGTGAGCGCATTGTTCAGCCTGGCCTTGGTCAGCCTGTTCTCCGGCCGGCGCTGGCGGTTGGCATGACGGGATCATGGCGCATCCCGCTGGCGGTGGTCAGCACGTGCGGCATGCTGTTTCTGGTCGGTCCGCTGCTCGTCGTGGTGATCGCCTCGTTCACCGCCGGGTCCATCGTGGCGTTCCCGCCACAGGCCTGGGGCGTGCGTTGGTATGCCGTCGCTGCCGGACGGCTGGATTTCCTCCGCGCCTTGTTGGTGACACTGGGCCTGGCTTTCGCCGTGACGGCGATCTGTCTGGTGCCCGGCCTGCTGACCGCACTGGCTATCGTACGTGGACGCTTCCGCGGCCGGCGCTGGCTCGGTATGGCCGCTCTCTCGCCGCTCTTCGTGCCCAGTGTCGTCATCGGTTTCGCAGCCTTGCCCGTGGTGGCAAGCCTGGGCCTGCTCGGCAGCCTGTGGGCAGTGGTGATTGTCTACATCGTTCTGGTGTTTCCCGGCATCGTGCGCGCCCTGGTCGGCACGCTGGAGGGGCTGGACGGTTCGATCGAGGAGGCGGCGATGGTGTTTGGCGCCAGTCCCGCCCGGGCCTTCCTCACCATCACCCTGCCGCGCGCCGGCCGTGGCATCCTGGCCGCCGCCATCTTCGCCTGCGTCGTGGTGTTCGACGAGGCGGTGATCATCAACTTCATCGGCGGCACCGGCACGCCCACCTTCCCGCAGCGCCTGTTCAGCTACATTTCCGAGAGCGACGACCCATTGGCCAGTGTCTACGCGACGGGTATGATCGTCGCCACCACCTTCACGATGCTTGCCATAGACCGGCTGGTCGGCTTCGAGCGGCTCAGATGATACCCGACAGGAGAGGCCACGCATGACGACATCCCCCGGTCCACGGCTCATGCTCGAGGTGCCGCAGCTCAAGCTGACGATATCGATGACGTTGCAGAGCGAGAACAATCCCGGGTTGTGCGAGGCGGTGCTGCAGGCGTTGCCGTTGCGCAGCTTGTTCGGCCATGTGGTGATCTCTGGCGACGGCATCTGGCTGCCAACCCGCCTGGTCTATCTCGGGGCGCCGAAGATGGTGCAGCGCAGCCTGGGGTCGGTGTATTTCAACGCGCCGGGCCAAACCATCTGCCTCACCTACGGTGCGATCACCGAAACCGCCGTGGTCAACGAATTTGCCCGCATCGAAGCGCCTGACCATGCTGCCCTCCGCCAACTGGGTGAGGCCGTGTGGCGCATGACCGTGACCGACCCGGTGCGGCGCCCGGTACTCGGCGTGCTGCAAGTGATGGAGGGCTGAACCGATGTCCCAATCCACGAGCTGGCACGACCTGCAAGGTAGGATCGAGGCCGAGATCGACCGCATCTGGCTCGACGAGCCGCTAGAGATCCAGAAGATCCGCCTCGGTGTCATCGACACCGGAGCGGGCAGCGGCGGCCAGTCCTTCTCCATCCTGGTTCATCTTGAAGCCTTCCTCATGCTCTTCGGCGCCAACGTGCTGTTCCGCCTGATCCGGATGGCGAACGATCAGGATCTCACGCTCGACCAGATGCGCCAGACCACGCGGCTGTTCCTGCACCGGCCGTTCAACGTGTTCGAGTTCCTCGGCGACATGGCGCTGCACGACCTGCACCGCATCGGCAACGAATACGTCGCGGCGCTCGACGAGTTGGACACGATGGCGGATTATATCGCCTTGACCGGTACCATGATGACTTACGTGGTCCGCCTCCACCGCTGGATCCACTTCATCTTTCCCTGGAATTTAGGCGTGGCCTTTCCCCACCGCAGCGTGGCAGAGCTGTCGGCCTTCACCGCACTGGCCGGCGATCCGGCGCCGCTGCACTGACTGGCGGCTCGTGGATCAAGCGGTTTGAAGTAGAATGGGAAACGCCCGATGATCAAGCGCCTCGTCCTCCTGCTTGCCTGCGTTTCCGCCTTCGCAGCATCCGCGGCGGCCAAGGACGACCTGGTCATCGGCATCAGCGAATTTCCCTCAAGCCTGCATCCCAGCATCGATCCGCTGCTGATCAAAAGCTACACGCTCGGCTTCACCCTGCGCACGATCACCACCGTCGATCGTAACTGGCAGCCCATCTGCCTGCTCTGCACCGACATGCCGACGCTGGAGAACGGCCTGGTCAAGCTGGAAGATACCGCGGATGGCGGTCACGGCATGGCCGTCACCATCAAGCTCAAGCCCGACCTGAAATGGGCCGATGGCGTGCCTGTCACCGCCAAAGACATTGCCTTCACCTGGAAGGTCGGCCGGGATCCGAATGCCGGCTTCAGCAACGGCTTCCCCTGGCGCCGCGCCACCAGCGTTGACGTGATCGACGACCACACCGCCGTGCTGCATCTCGACCGCGTGCTGGTCTCGTTCAACCTTTGGGACCACATTATACCCGAGCACATCGAGGGTCCCGCCTATGGCCAGGGCGGGGCAGATGCCGGCGCCTACCTGAAGAACACGCTGTACAATCGCGCCCCCACCACAGCCGGCCTGTGGAACGGGCCGTACATGATGACGGGCTACCAGTCCGGTGCGCAGATGGTGCTGGAACCGAACCCGTACTGGCCCGGTCCGAAGCCCGGCTTCAAGCATGTCGTGCTGCGCCTGATCGCCGATACCGCGGCACTTCAGGCCAATCTGCTGTCCGGCGACATCGACCTCGCCAACAACCTCACGCTGGACCAGGTGCTCGGGCTGCGCACGCAGTATCCCGACCGGTTCGACTACACGTTCACGCCCAGTACGACCTACGGCCATCTCGATCTGCAGAAGGACAACCCGATCCTCGCGGACATCCGGGTGCGCCGCGCCCTGCTGATGTCGATCGACCGCAAGACGATCGGCGACAAGTTGTTCGCCGGCATGCAGCCCATTGCGGACAGCTTCGTCAGCCCGATCGACCCGATGTTCGACAAAAGCATCCCCCATATCGGCTACGACCCGGCCGGCGCGAAGGCGCTGCTGACGGAGGCGGGTTGGACGCCGGGTGCTGACGGCATCTGCCGCAACGCCAAGGGCGAGCGGCTGTCCCTGGAGTTCCTCGCCTCCTCCGGCCTCCGCGTGGTGCAGTTGCAACAGCAGGTGATGCAGAGCGGCTGGAAGCAGGTCTGCATCGACATCACACTGAAGGACGAACCGTTCCGCACCATGTTCGGCCAGACCGTGAAGCACCGCGCTTTTCCGGGCATGGTGTATTATTCCTGGACCAATGGGTTGACCGAGAGCCCGCGCCGCACGCTGGACAGCTCTCAGATCCCGGCCGAGGCGGACAACTGGGGCGGCGCCAATTTCGTCGCCTTCAGCAACAAACAGTTCGATGCCGACATCAACACGGTCGAGACAGAGCTCGATCCTGCAAAGCGCAAGCTAGCCTGGGCCGACATGCAGCATATCTACGCCGACGCCCTGCCAGCGCTGCCCATGTTCTACAGCGCAGTGCCACAGGTGGTGCCGAAATGGCTGAAAGGCTACGAGCCCAGCGGCAGTGGCCAACCCGCCACGTTCAAATCGGAATACTGGCATGCCGAGTAGCAAATCCTGCCGACGCTAAGATCAGCAGCGACCTGGTGCGAGCAGGAGACCGCTTGGCACACCACGCTAGCGGCTCGCCTGATCAGCGCGTCACATTGCAGGCTGGCCAGAGCGGCCGCGGCCGCGGCTTCGCCGCGCATGGGGCGATGTAATCTTCGTGATCTATCCTAATCTGGCAACTGGCCGGACGCAGTATGCCGAACTACAGGCATTCGTCGCCGCGCGGGGCCTGCTACGTCGTCGTGGGTGAGAGCGCGGAGGCCGCCGCCGAGACGATCAGATGGAGGAAATGGTTCTCCGATGCCTGCAACGGCTTCGTCCTTGCGGCCATCCACATGCCGGTGCCTAAGGCAGCGTCGGCAAATAAGTGCGTCGGCACGCCGACAAAGCTGCCGCTAACAACAAAGGCTTAGGGCTTGTTCGACGCCGCCAATCGATTCGATTGATGTCGAACAAGCCCTAAGAGGACTTCACCCGCCTCGTCGTGCCCGAGTTGCAGCGCCGCGGCTTGTTCCACAAGGACTACGCGGGAGCATATCCGCAGTGCACACCGAGATCGAGGATGACGTGGCCGCGATGTTGGAACTCGTACGCGGCACGGAAGCCCGCGTCCTCGTCTTCAAGTGGCGGCTCCCTGATCCCGATCTTCAGGCCCGGCTCTGCACGCCGGAGGATGAGCCGGTGCTGCAGGTGGATCGCCTGCGCGGTAGCGGCGGCCGGCCCATGCTGCACACCACGGCTCACGTGCCCGCGTGGGTTGGCACGCGGCTCCGGCGCGAAACGCTCTCGGAACGGACCATGCTGGAAACGCTGGCGCAGGGAGGCGTGCAACTCGCGGCGGCGACGCAAGAGATGCACGCGGGCCCATGCCCCGCTGACGTGGCGCCGCTTATCGGTTTATCACCGGGCGACCCGGTGTTCATCATCGAGCGCCTGGTCAGCGACAGGGAGGGTCGTCCGGTTCAGCACTTGGTGGCGACATTTCGCTGGGATAGTTTTAGCTATCGCATCACCTCCACAGGGTCGGCCGGAGGGCGGCGGGTGGAGATCGCCGGCACCGGGCGGATCGGCACGCCTGTGCGCGCGAAATGAAGGTCGCGGCACGTCATGGTCGTGGCGCCTCTATGGTCGCCTTTATTGCCTCAGCTTAACCGCGTTGCAGCCGGGGTACAAACCTATGTCGCTTGTCCAAGGCTCAGGTGACGTTCACGACCGTCACAGCAAATCACAGCCATGGAGTTGCCCGAACTATCGGGCAAGCAGAACGCTCCGGCTGTAAAGGGCAGCTCCGTCAGGGTTTGGAGCTTGTTCCCGCCTGGTAGCGCAGCCCGTCGAGGAGGATGGCGGTCATTCGCCTCGCGCGTGCGACGTTGTCGGGCTGCGCGGTGATGCATAGCCGTGACACCGCGTCCAGTAGCTCGCCGGGTTGTACGTCGGCGCGGATTTCTCCTGCGGCCGACGCAGCTTCGAGAAGGGTGTGAAGCGCTGGTCCAAGACGCAAATCCCGGTAGGCGGGAAAACCGGCGTAGGCCGGTTCCTCAGAGTGCAGTGCCTTCGCCAAGCCCCGTTTGGTGGCCACGAGATCGACATAGCCGTCCATCCACTTCGACAGTGCGTCGAAGGGCTCGTGCGCGGCGGCCAGGGCCGGGGCGGCGTCGGCGCAGGCGTCGATCTCGCGCCGGAAGACGGCCGCGATCAGGTCGGCGCGTTGTGGGAAGTGCCGGTAGACGGTGCCGACGCCGACGCCCGCCCGCTCGGCAATTTTTCGGATCGGAGCATCAACACCTGCTTCTAAAAATACCGCCGCCGCCGCCTGGAGCAGCGCGTCGAGACTGCGACGAGCGTCGGCCCTGAGCGGTCGATCAGGGGGTAAAGGGCTCTTTGACTCATCTTTCAGATCACCCACGCACTCGCCCTTGCAAAACGGAACACTGATCCGTATTAAACCGGATGATTGTTCCGCTTAGCCTGTAGCAGACCACCAAGGTCTTGGCCACAGGCTGGCGCTACAGCTTCGACCGGAGAGAATCGTATGAACAAGCCGATCAACGAAGCTGACTACGTTCCAGTCAGTGCGCCAACTCCCTTCATGTCCTTCAGTCCGATAGTTTTCACCGTCCCCGGGCGGCAAGTACCAATGCACCTCAAAGTCACCGTGCCGGCCAGCGGCGATGACCTACCGATCATCCTCCTATCGCATGGTCACGGCCCGTCGACCTACTTGTCTTCGTTACGGGGCTATAACCCTCTGGTCGAGTTCTACGCCGCGCACGGGTCGGCCGTCATCCAGCCGACGCATCAGGACTCGAAGGCTCTCGGCCTTGACCCGAATGGGCCGGAGGGACCCTTGTTCTGGCGTTCCCGCGCCCAGGACATGCATTTCATCCTCGACCACCTGGCCGAGATCGAATCGGCCGTTCCCGGACTGGCCGGGCGCCTCGACCGCCATCGCGTTGCCGCCGTCGGGCACTCCATGGGCGGTCACACGGCCGGCATGCTTGCGGGCATGCATGTCACCGATCCCGTCGATGGCAACACCTGGGATTTGAGCGATGCCCGGGTCAAGGCCGTCGTGATGCTCGCACCGCCCGGCAACGGCGCCGATCTCGCGGCCTTCGCCTCCGAGCACTACCCCGCGCTGCGCAACAACAGCTTCGCCGAAATGGCCACGCCTGCACTCGTCATCGCCGGTGATCAGGACCAGAGCCCGCGCTTTGCGGACCGGCAGGATTGGCGTGCCGATGCGTACAGCTTCAGCCCGGGGCCGAAGAGCTTGCTGACGATGTTCGGCGCGAAACACTCCCTTGGTGGCGTCTCCGGGTATGACGTTCGAGAGTCGCAGGACGACGATCCCGAGCGCCTGGGTGTGGTCCAACGGCTTAGCTGGGCGTACCTTCGCTCCGAGCTCTATCCCGGCGATCCCGCATGGCGTGACGCATCTGCCGCGCTCGCGCAGAGACCGGAGCTACTAGGTAAGGTCGCGTCCAAGTGAGACGATGTCGGCTGCAAGTTGCGGCACTTGGACACCTGCGGTTGAGCCGGGAGCGAGGGAAGCTCAGCCGGGAAAGATGCGCTGAGGATGTTAGAGGATTATGTCGTGGCCAAAGAGGCCGCACGCCTGCTTGGCGCCGATGCCGAAGGACATGTAGACCGTTCCGCCTTGGGGTGCGTCGTGTGAGCGGACCAGATCAAGTCTCTGGGATTAGAGAGGGACTTAGAAAAGGCCGGCCTGTTATCTTACCGAGCTCATAAAGGATTGGGACTTCTTCCGGCCAAGCTGCCGCGCTAGCTCCGCCGCGACAGTCGTCAGCGTGAGTTGGGGTGCGCGGGAGGCCATGATCTGCAGAGCACAGTCATGGTGGGCTGGGGTCTTCGCGGCGCAGGCGTCGGTGACGATGCGGACCGCGGCACCATCATCCACTGCCGACAGCGCAGTCATCAGCACACAGCAATCAGTGGACACACCGCAGAGCACGGCTGCACCTGCGCCACAGGCATCGCGCAACGTCGCGCCCCATTTGGAGAAGGTGTGGCTGGCGAATGACGGGCGATCCTGCCACGGCTGCTCCAAAGACCAGAGCCAGCTGGACGAGGTTTCTAGGGCGAAGGGCCAGGCGTGATAGTAGGCACGCCAACTCCCGGACACCTGTGATGGCGGCACGAACCGGGTGAACACGACCCGGTGACCAAACCCCGCGACCAGCGCCTCGATCCGCGGGAGCATGCCGGGTAGGGCTGGCATAAACCAAGGACTATCCGGGTGCGTGAAGGCGGGTTGTATATCAATCACCATCAAGCAATCCGCCAGCATCAACGAAGCTCCGGCTTACGCAGAACGCGGGATAGGAAGGAGCGCACCCGAGGGTCCTGCGGTTGCGCCAGCACCTCGCCGGGCGGCCCGATTTCGGCGATCACGCCATCGACCATGACGGCGACGATGTCGGCGATCTCGCGCGCGAATTGTACCTCATGGGTGACGATGACCATGGTCATGCCGCCGGCCGCAAGGGTCTGGATCACGTCCAACACTTCCCCGACCAATTGCGGGTCAAGTGCCGAGGTCGGCTCATCGAACAGCATGAGTTTCGGTTGCATCGCGAGGGCCCGGGCAATGGCGATGCGCTGCTGCTGCCCGCCGGAGAGCTGCCGCGGATAGGCACCGGCCTTCTCGGATAATCCGACCTGCGCCAATAACTGCAAGGCCCGGTCCCGCGCGGCGGCCGGGCGCTCGCGCCGCACGCGGATGGCAGCATCTGTGATGTTGCGCAGCACCGACATATGCGGAAACAGGTTGAAGCCCTGAAACACCATGCCAATGTCGGCGCGCTGCCGGCTCACTGCCCTTTCTGGCAGGCGATACCAAATGCCTTTGCGCTGTGCGGCCCCGATTGGGACGCCGTCAACAGTGATGATGCCGCGGTCGCACGGCTCCAGTGCATTGATGCAGCGAAGCAGCGTGCTCTTGCCCGCGCCTGACGGGCCGAGCAGGCAGACGACCTGGCCACGCGCTGCCGCCAGCCGGATACCTTTCAGGACTGGGGTGTTCCCCCGCCTTTTCCAGACGTCGGCCACGCGGACAATCGGCTCCATGTCCATCACGAGGGCGCCGTGGCGAAAGCGTCGCCACCCCGGCCGTAATATCGCTCGATGAATCCCTGCACGACAGAGAGCACGCTGACGATGCCGAGATACCAGAGCGCGGCAACGATCAGCAGCGGGATCGTCTCGAAAGTGCGGGAGTAGATCGTCTCGACCGAATTCATCAATTCACTGAGCGCCACGACGCTGGCAAGCGAGGTGTATTTCAGCATCCCGATCACCTGGTTGCCGGTCGGCGGCACAATGGCCCTCATGGCTTGCGGTAGAACGATGACGCGGAAGCGTTGGGCAGGCCGGTAGCCGAGCGCCTTTGCCGCCTCGGTCTGCCCTGGATCGACCGAAAGGAGGCCGGCCCGGATGATCTCTGCCATGTATGCCGCCTCGTTCAATCCCAGCCCGAGCAAGGCGGCCGTGAAGGAGGAGATCGCGGCCGTGCTGGACACTTCGTAGAATTTGGGTCCGCCGAACGGGACGCCCAGCGATATCTTTGGGAACAGCGACGCCAAGTTGTACCAGAAAACGAGTTGCACCAAAACAGGGGTTCCACGAAAGAACCAAATGTAGGCATTGGCGCAAAACGGCAGAACGCGTCCGCCGGACAAGCGCATGAGCGCCACCACCACCCCGATCGCAGCACCCACCAGCATGACCACAGCGGTCAGTTCCAGGGTGCTGATAACCCCGCCCAGCACCTGAGGGTTCAGCATGTAGTGGCCCACAATCGCCCATTGGAACCCCGGGTTGACCACGACCTGGTATGCGACCCAGGCGAGGCCCAGAACGACGGCGGCGATGCCGAACCATTGCCCTGGCTTAGGCGCCGAGTGCAGGACGGGAGGTTCGCCGCCCTCCACAGCGGCGGCCGGCACGTCAGACAGGGGCGGGATGACGAATTTGCTCCACGGTCAGCGCTCCATCGGGAACGCCGAATTTTTCGAGGATTTTCTGATAGCTGCCATCCGCAATAGCGCTTTCCAGGGCGAGCCGCAGCGCGGTCGCGATCGCGGTATCACCCTTGGCTACCACGATGCCGGAGACGGTGGAGTGGCCGGACAGCAGAGCCGGCGTCATTTCGAGTTTGTCGTTCCCTTTCGCGATATAGACGCCGGAGGCGTGGCCGATCATGAAGCCGTCGCCGCGTCCATTGGCGAGGGCAAGATAGGTGTCGGCACTGTTGGGATAGAACAGGCTCGCAATCGGCTTGTCGCCCGCTTTGACGCACTCCGTGGACAGCCCTTCGGCGATACCCGCCTGGGCGCTTCCCTGGGTGAGCACCAGCGTGTGGCCGCAGAGATGGTTGACATCGACCCCTGTCACGCCCTTGCGCACCAGCAGGCCCATGCCGTCCGCCGAGTAAGGCACGAAGTCCACGATCTTTGCCCGTTCTGCGGTAATGTTGATCTGGTTCACCCCGGCGTCGAACCGTCCACTGGAAACGCCGGGTACGATGGCCGGGAATTTGACATCCTGGATGTCCGGCCGCAGCCCGAGCTTTTCCGCCAGCAGCGTCATCAACTCGACGTCGATCCCGTCAGGCTGGCCGCCTTCCGCCACGTATGCGTAGGGCGGCCACTGGAGGGATGTGGCGACGCGCAGCACCCCAGCGGATTGAACCGCTGCCGGCAGCGCGGCCCGTGCCGCCTCGACCACGGGCTCGGCCGCCTGCACTTTGCTGGTTGGTGCCAAACAAACCAATCCGAACAAGATCGCCCTCGCCCGCGCGTGGCGTCCGCTCTTGCAAGTTCTTGCCATGAAGTGCTCCTTGACCCTTCTTCGCGGGGCATCGTGCACCAGGGCTGCCCCCCTATCCAGCCGGGCCAGAGGAGGACGCGGTCAGGCCGCCAGCTTTGGACGCTCGCTACGCCAGGGCGCCGTGCGCTCGTAGGCTGCGGCGACGCGGAGTAGCAGGGCGTCGGCGTGGTAGGGGCCGGCGAACTGCACCGACAGCGGCAGGCCGCCGCGCGACAGGCCCGCCATCATCGCCAGCGCCGGATGGCCGGTGACGTTGAATGGCATGCGGCACTGGCGGCTGTAGGTGCGCGCGATCTCCGCTGGATCGTCGATGCGGCAGGCCGGGTCGAGCGAACTGGCGCAGAGCAGCACATCCACCTGGCGGAAGATGTCGTTCACTGCGCGGATTTGGGCCAGCCTGGCGCGCTGGGCACCGACATAGTCGCCAGCGCCGATGAACGCCCCCGTCAGCAGCCGGGTGCGTGTCATGGCGGCGTAGTCGCCAGGCCGGGTGCGCAGCCACGGGGCGTGGATGGACCAGGATTCGGCAGCCAGGATGGTACGGTTGCAGGCGTTAAATTCGGCCAATGGCGGAAGGGTCACGGGGCGCACCGCCGCCCCCAGCTCGGTCAAGGCGGCGGCCACGCCGTCCAGCCCGGCTGCCACCTCAGCGTGCGCCTGCGTGTCGGTTTCATGAAAGTGCCGGATGTAGCCGATGCGCAGGCCCGCGACGCCATCCGCCAGCCGGGTAGCGGCGTGCAGGGCCGGCGCGGGGGCACTTCCGGGGTCTGCCGGGTCGTGCCCGGCGATCACGTCCAACAGGAGCGCGGCGTCGGCCGCATCGCGCGCCATGGGGCCGACATGGTCCAGCGTGAACGAGAGCGGGAACACGCCGCGGCGGGACACCAGGCCGTAAGTCGGCTTCAATCCCACGATGCCGCAAGCGCTGGCCGGGTTGCGCACCGAGCCGCCAGTGTCGGTGCCGAGGGCCAGCGGGAAGAACCCGGCGGCCAACCCGGCGCCGGAGCCGGAGGATGAGCCGCCTGGATGGTGGTCGCGGTTCCAGGGATTGCGGGCAGGCTTGTAGGGCAGGTCGAAGCACGGGCCGCCAAGCGCGAACTCATGTGTGGACAGCTTGCCCATCGGGATTGCCCCGGCGCCCCGCAACTTGGCGACGGCCACGGAGTCGGCCTTGGCGACGTTGCCTACGAGGATCTTGGAGTGACAGGTGGTGGGCAGTCCCGCGACGTCGATGATGTCCTTCACGCCGAACGGGACGCCATGTAGCGGGCCGCGGCTGCGCCCCGCCATCATCTCTGCCTCGGCCGCGCGGGCGGCCGCCATGGCACCCTCTCGGTCGGGGAGGATGAAGGCATTCAGGTCGCCGTCGAGCTTTTCGATCCGGTCGAACAGGCCGCCTACCACCTCGACGGGGGATAGCTCGCGTTTGGCGTAGGCGGCGGCGAGCGCCGCGGCGCCCATCCATGCCAGTTCACTCATACCGGCATGCCCGTTTGCATGGGCGGCCACGGTTCCGCCACCGGGTCGGCGGGTAATTTCAGCGCGCGAGTGGTTGCCAAGGCGGAGGCCGCCGCCGCGGCGACATCGCCGGAAAACTCACTTAGGGCAAGACTAAGCCCTGCCGCTATGGCCTGCGCCTTGACCGCTGCGCTGGGTTCCTCGGGCATCACCACCATCTCTCCTAAGCCATCGTGACCTGCGTGAAGCCCGGATACCACGACTCGCCAACACCGTGGAAGCGTCTGGCCAGCGAACCATGGTCAGGCGCGCAGGTCATCCTGATGCGCTCTTACCATGTCCGCCATACTGGTGAATCGGAAGTCGAAGGCGCTGCCCTCCGGTGGCGGCATGGTGGCACCCCAACCCTCCTGCTCGTGCCGGCGGTCGATCCAGGCGGTGGCCAGGTTCGCCTGCTTGGCCGGGGCATGGTCGTGGAACAGGCTTTGCGCCGTGTGCAGAATGTCCGCCCGCTCCAGTCCGCGCTGCTTGAGGTGTTCCAGCAGGTAGACGAAATTTGCGCTGTCAGGCTTGTAGGAGCCGATATCCTCAGCGGTGAAAATCGCGTCGAACTCGACCCCGAGGCGCTTGTTGCTGCCCGCAAAGCTCTTCCGGTCGACGTTCGACAGGATCACCAGCTGGTAATACTTCTTCAGATATTGCAGCGAGGAGGCGCTGTCCGCAAAGGCGGGCCAGTCCGGAACGGAGGCGCCGAAGCGGCGATCGTCGTCGTCGCTGGTGGGCAGGCCGAGCGCGCCGGCCAGACGGTGGTGCACGGCAGCCAACAAGTCCGAATACAGCATGGTGGGCGTCTCTGCCTCCTGCGCCGATTCGTGCCGCGCGAACAGCTCGAGCGCGGCATCCCGCGACAGAGGGGTGTCCGCCCGGCGCAACAGCGGCTGGAGCGCGGTGAAGATGCCGCTCTCCCAATCGATCAGCGTGCCATAGCAGTCGAAGGTCAGGGCGCGGAACTCGGTCAGATGCATGGGTAGGCCTCATGGATGCGGGGATGTCGATCCGCGTGTTCGTTAGACCACATCCTGTCAGCAAAGGAGCGGCATGTGCGCCCACGTTGGACGAGCCGCACGGCATTTTCCATCGCCACGGCCCCGGCCGCAAGCGGATCATGCCCAGCCTCCAACAGGCCGGCCCGTATCGCTGGATCGCGCAGGGTGTGGATTTGACACCCGAAACGTTTTGGATAGTCTCGGGCAGTCATGTCACTCCGCCGAATCGCCAAAACCCTGAACGTGTCCGTCACCACCGTCTCGCGCGCTCTGGGCGGGTTTGACGATGTTTCGGACGCGACCCGGCGGTTGGTGATCGACGAGGCTGCGCGCATCGAGTACCGGCCGAATGCCGCGGCACGGCGCCTACGAATCGGCACCAGCGATGCCATTGGCGTGGTCCTGCCCACCGGGCCGGGACAGTTGGAGGATCCGTTTTTCCTGCGTCTTCTGGGGGCGGTCGGTCCGAAACTATCCGCCGCCGGGTTGGACCTGATCGTCGGGGCGGCCAGGCCGGGGATGGAGGAGCAGGCATTCTACCGCCAACTGGTCGAAAACCGCCGCGTCGACGGCATCATCCTGGCGCGAACCCGTCGCAGCGATCCGCGCGTTTCTTATTTGCTCACGACCGGCCTGCCGTTCGTGATTCACGGGCGGACGAACGAGGCCCGCCCGCACGCCTTCGTCGATGTGGATGGCCGGGCCGCCTTCCGCGCCGCGACGGAGCGGCTGGTCGGCCTCGGCCATAAACGCATCGCGATGTTGAACGCCTCGCTGGACTATAGTTTTGCCCACCACCGCGCGGCCGGTTTCCGTAGCGCAATGGACGAGGCCGGGCTGTCCACAACTCCCTCCCCAGAGGCCGAGCCAACGGAAGAAAACGGCTTCCGGCTGACTCAGGCCTTGCTTGCAACAGGGACGCTTCCCACCGCGCTACTCTGTGCCACGGATCGGCTGGCGGTCGGCGCGTTGCGGGCTGCCACGCAAGCGGGCCTGCACATCGGCACCGACCTCTCGATTATCGGCTACGACAACTCGTCCGTCGCCACCTTCACCGATCCGCCGTTGACCAGCTTCGATCCCGATGTCGAGGGCTGCGCATTCCGCATGGTGGAGATGATGCTGGCTCTGCTCGGCGGTGCCTCGGTGTCCGGCATGACAGAGTTGCGGCAGGCTACGATGATCATCCGGGGCTCCGATGGCCCGGCACCCGCTTCACGACGCGACCGCCCAAAGAGGCGGCGCCACCAGGAGGAGACACATCATGAGCAAGGCAAGGTTATCTCATAAGGGCGTCCTCACGGGCCTGTTGTTGGGCGCCGCCGCGCTGCTCGGCACCGGGCCGGCATGGGCGGAGGATACGGTATTACTCTCGACGCAACTCCGGCCGATCGAGGCGGCGCAGGCGATGCGGAACGATATTCTGTCCGGCTTTCCAGGCGTCACCTTCGTCACCGAGCAGCCGCCGCAACTCAGCATCCATGTGAAGGCGGAACAGCAGGCAGGCAAGCAAGTCACCAGTGTCATCGGCGCGTTGCATGGCGAGTTGCTGCCGCTTGCTTCGTCCATGCAGCCGCTCGACGATGTGGCAACGACCGTGGCCGACCGGCACATCAATCCCGGTATGATGGAGGGCGGGAAGCTGGGCACCCAGCACCAGCTTTACATCCCATGGATGCAGGCGACCTACATCATGGTCGCCAATAAGCTGGCGCTGCCCTACTTGCCGCCCGGCGCCAGCCTGGACACGCTGACCTACGACCAGCTCGCCGCGTGGGGTGCAAACATCCAGGAGAAGACGGGAAAGCGGATGATCGGTTTTCCCGCCGGTCCCACCGGGTTGATGCCGCGTTTCTTTGAGGGATACCTCTATCCGTCTTTCACCCACGGCGTGGTGACGACCTTCCGCTCGCCCGAGGCGGAGGCTATGTGGACTCAGTTCCGCAACCTATGGAAATCGGTCAATCCTAACTCGACGAATTACGGCTTCATGCAGGAGCCCTTGATGAGCGGCGAGGTGTGGATCGCGTTCGACCATGTGGCCCGGGTGAGCGACGCGCTGACGAAGAAGCCCAACGACTTCGTGGCCTTTCCGGCGCCTGCCGGGCCGAAGGGGCGTGGTTGGATGCCAGTCGTTGCCGGCCTGTCCATCGTCAAAGGTGCCCCCGCGGCGGCTGAGGGCGCCAAACTGATCGACTATCTGACCCGGCCCGACATACAGCTCAAAACGGTCAAGTCCCTCGCCTTCTTTCCGGTGGTCAAGGTGGATTTGCCAGCCGATCTCGATGCGGGTTTGCGCCTTGCCGCCGACGCTATCGCACGGATGAGCGCCGCTCCGGATTCGCTGGTCAGCCAGTTGCCGGTCGGATTGGACCAGCGGGGCGGTGAGTTCGACAAGGTCTATATGGACACGTTCCAGCGCATCGTCTTGCGCAACGAGGCACCGCGCGCCGCCCTGGACCGCCAGGCCGATGCGTTGAAGCGCATCATGAACGAGACCAAGGCCGCATGCTGGGGGCCGGACCCGCTCAGCGATGGGCCATGCCAGGTCCAGTGATCGCCATGCGTCGCGGCACGGCGCTGCCCTATTTGCTGGTGGCGCCGTCTGTCGTGTTTCTCTGCGCCCTCTATTTGGTGCCGATGGGGCAGACGGCGCTGTTGGCCTTCCATGAGGGCGATGCATGGTCGCTCGGCAATTTTCAGCGCATGACGGATGACCTGAACTTTGCCGACGCTGTCACCAATACGTTTTCTGTCGTGGTGATCGTGGTGCCGCTGCAATGTGCCTTGGCGCTGGGCATGACCATGCTGCTGCGCAACGTGCAGCGGGGGCGCGACCTCATCCTTTGGGTTTGGTCGATCCCGCTCGGGATATCGGATTTGGCCGCCGGGTTGGTGTGGTTGGCGATCCTGAATGATCAGGGTTGGCTGAACACGCTGTTGTTCCACGCCGGGTTGATCAAGGGGCCGCAAACTTGGCTGACCTATGAAACGCCGTGGATTCTGCTGGCCGCGATCGTCGTGGCCGAGATGTGGCGGGCGACGGCGATCGTGTTCGTAATCCTTCTCGCGGGCGTTCAGATGCTACCGAAGGAGTATGAAGAGGCGGCCGAGGTGTTCGGTGCGACGCCGTGGCAACGCTTCCGCTGCGTCACCCTGCCGCTGCTGAAGCCGAGCCTGCAGACAGCGCTGATCTTGCGCACGGTCTTGGCGCTCGAAATGTTTGCGATGGTTCTGGCGCTGGGCGGCCGGAACTTCCCTGTCCTGGTCAGTGAGGCGTTCAACTGGCAGTACGGCAGCCAGGATTATGGTGTCGCCGCCAGCTACGCGTTGTTGGTGATGACCGTGTCGGTCGCGGCCACCATCGTCTACCTCCTGGCACTGCGGGTGCCTGCGGGGCAGCGGGCGTGAGGCCGGGTTCGCTCACCCGGCGCTGCGTGGTCTGGGGCGGGGTGGGCTTGCTCTGCGCCTGGACACTGGTGCCGATCTACCTGCTGGCGCTGGGTGCCTTGGGCGGCGCACCCTATACGGAACTTTGGCCGAAACCGCTCCTTCCGGTGGGATTGTCGTTGGATACGCTGCGCGGGTTCTTGGCCATTGACGGGGTGTGGGCCGCGACCTGGGTCAGTATCCAGGCCGCCGCCATATGCATGGTCTTGTCGCTGCTGTTGGGGATGCCGGCCGGCTACGCTCTGGCGCGGTTTCGCTTTCGCGGCGCAGGGGCCTACCGGGTGCTGATCCTGATGACGCGGGCATTCCCCGTCGCCATTCTGGCCCTGCCCCTAGCGGTCACCTTCATCCGGTTGGGCCTCTATGACACGCCGCTGGGTGTGGCGCTCATCCATGCGGTGCTGGCCATGCCGTTCGCCACGCTGGTCTGTGCCAGCCTGTTCCAGGCCATCCCGGTAGAGTTGGAGGAAGCGTCCTGGGTGTTCGGCTGTTCCCGCTTCACCAGCTTCGTTCGGATCGTCCTGCCCCTGGCGCTGCCTGGGGTTGCCGCCGCCTCCATCTTCGCCTTCGTCTTGTCGTGGAATGAGGTGTTCGCAGCGTCCGTCCTGACCGTCCGGCATCGAACGTTGACCGCCTATCTGCTGTCGGTTCTGTCGGAATCCCCTTTGCAAGTGCAATTCGCTGGTGGGCTGATGCTGATCGTGCCCGCAATCATCTTCATTTTCCTGGTCCGACGTCGGTTGTTCACGATGTGGGGCCTTGGCAACCGATAGGCGGCCCGAGTGGCAAGCATACGGATCGACCGCATCCAGAAAATCTTCGGCACGCACACGGCGTTGCAGGAGTTATCGCTCGACATCCAGGATGGCGAGTTCCTGGCGTTGCTCGGCCCCTCCGGCTGCGGCAAGACGACGCTGCTGCGCATCATTGCCGGGTTGGAGCGCCAGAGTAGCGGCCGGGTTCTGATTGGGGATCGCGACGTTTCGGGCCTGCCGCCGCGCCAACGGGGATTGGCGATGGTGTTCCAGAACTACGCGGTGTTTCCGCATCTGACCGTCGCCGAAAACATCGCCTTCGGTTTGCGCATGCGGGGTGAGGGCAGCGCGAAGACCGGCCAGCAGGTCGACCGCGCGGCGGCGTTGCTGCATGTCGGCGAATTGCTGGGCCGGTATCCGGGGCAACTTTCGGGCGGGCAGCGGCAGCGCGTGGCCGTGGCGCGGGCACTGGCCGTGGAGCCCGCCGTGCTGCTGATGGACGAGCCGCTTTCTAATTTGGACGCGTTGTTGCGGCTGGAGATGCGGGCCGAGCTGAAGGCGATGCTGGCTAGCTCCGGCACCACCACGCTCTATGTCACCCATGACCAGACGGAGGCGATGGGTCTTGCCGATCGGATTGCCGTCATGCAGGGCGGCAGGATTGAACAGGTTGGCACCCCTGCCGCCATTTACCACCATCCGCGCACCCGCTTTGTCGGCAGCTTCGTCGGCAGCCCGCCGATGAACTTCCTACGCCTGCCGGTAACGGATGGATCGGTGGTTTTGGGTGCGCTGCGGTTCGCCACCCCGGCCACCACGGGCAGCGAGATCCTGTTGGGCCTGCGGGCGGAGGATTTGCTGCCCGCGACCGCGGCCGACGGGTTCGCGTTCGAGATGAAGGTAGCCGAGCCCCTCGGATCCCACGTGTTGCTGACGGGTGCCATGGAGGGCAGGGCGATGCGCGTCGTCGTCCCCTACGCCGAGGGTGCGGACGGCGAGCTGCTGCCGGGGCACACCTTGTATCTGCGCCCCAACCCAGGGCGCCTGAACTGGCTGGATGCCAAGACGGGCCTTGCATTGGAGACGAGAGCATGACTGACGCTGAACGCCGCGCCGCGGCCGAGGCAGTGCTGCGCGGCAACGACCGTGGCGGCTACACGGTGCCGACCGACCGGTTGTATCCGTTCCAGTGGAATTGGGATTCCGCCTTCGTCGCGATGGGCTGGGCCGTGTTCGACGAACCCCGCGCCTGGCAGGAAGTCGAGCGGCTGCTGGAAGGCCAGTGGGAGGACGGGCTGGTGCCCCAGATCGTCTTCCACGCCCCGTCCGACGACTACTTCCCCGGCCCGGATGTTTGGGGTGTACAGCGGACCCCGCCGACCTCCGGCATCACCCAGCCGCCCGTCCTGGCCACCACGGTGCGGCAATTGGTCGATGGCGGCGTGGATCGGCAGCTTGCGGAGGCAAGGGGGGCCAGCGTCTACCAGGCCCTGTTGCACAACCATCGCTGGTGGGCGACGGCACGCGATCCTGGCGCCACTGGCCTGGTGGCCACGCTGCACCCGTGGGAGACGGGGATGGATAACAGCCCCGCCTGGGATGCTGCGCTGGACAAGGTGCCGACCGAGACCACCACAACCATACGCCGCCGCGACACCGGGCATGTCGACCCTGCGTTTCGGCCTCGCGCCATCGACTACCAGCGCTTCATCCATCTGGTGGAGTTGTTCCGCGCCCAGGGGTGGGATACGGGGCGGATGTTGGCCGCCTCGCCCTTTCGCGTCGCCGATATCGGGACGAATGCGATCCTGATCCGGGCTGAGCGCGACCTGCTCGCCTTGGCGCAGCGCTTTGGCACGCCGGGCGAACGCGCGGAGATCACGACGCGGCTCGACCGGGCGGTGCTGGCGATCGAACGTCTATGGGGGGAGGCCAGCGGGCTCTACCACTGCTACGACCTCCTTGCCGGCGCGCTCATCCCAGTCGGCATTTCCGGCGGTTTCCTGCCGCTCTTCGGCGGCCTTACGGGGCATGCCGCGCGCCTGGCGGATACGCTCGATCGCTGGTCCGCGGCCGTGCGGTATCTGGTGCCGTCGACCGACCCGGCGCATCCGCACTTTGAGCCACTCCGCTACTGGCGCGGCCCCGTTTGGGGCGTGGTCAACTGGATGATCGCCGAGGGTTTCGCCGTGGCAGGGCAAGGGGAAAAGGCCAGCGCCATCCGCGCCGGCACGCGCGATTTGATCGGCCGGGAAGGCTTCGCGGAATACTTTGATCCACTCACCGGGAAGGGCATTGGTGGCGCCACCTTTTCCTGGACCGCCGCGATCGACCTGTTGCTGGGGGACTCGGTTGCGTGATGGCGACGGCGGGCGCGATCGATTGCGATATTCACCCGGCGGTTCCCGGGCTGGCGGCCTTGCTGCCCTATCTGGAGCCGCAATGGCGCGAGATGGTGGTGCAGCGCGGCGTGCATGATCTGGAGACCACCACCTATCCGCTGCACTCCCCGCTGACCTCTCGCCCAGACTGGCGCCCGGGGATGGGTAAAGCCGGTGCCGATTTCGGCCTGCTCTGCCGCCACGCGCTGGACGATTTCGGCAGCAGCCTGGCCATTTGCAACGTGCTGTACGGCGTCCACGTGCTGTTCAGCGAGGACATGGCCGCCGCCTATGCCCGTGCCGTGAATGATTGGGTGGCGCGGGAGTGGCTGGACCGGGATGCGCGGCTGCGGGCCTCGATCGTGGTTCCCGTGCAGAATCCGGTCATGGCCGCGGCTGAAATCGACCGCTGCGCCGCCGATCCCCGTTTCGTGCAAGTGCTGTTGCACGCGCAGGGCGACGTACCGCTCGGCCGCCGTAGCCTGTGGCCCATTTATGAGGCCGCCCAGCGCCATGGCCTTCCCGTTGGAATCCATGCTGGCAGCTCGTACCGCCACCCGATCACGCCCGTCGGCTGGACGTCGTATCATATGGAGGATTACATCGACCAGGCACAGGGTATGCAAACCCAGCTGACCAGCCTGGTCTGCGAAGGGGTGTTCGCCAAGTTTCCGTCGCTGACGGTGGTTATGATCGAGTCCGGATTTACCTGGCTGCCAGCGTTCCTCTGGCGCCTCGACAAATACTGGAAGGGGCTTCGCATGGAGATCCCTTGGGTTGATAGGGCCCCATCCGCCATCGTTCGAGACCAGGTGAGGTTCACCCTGCAACCCATCGACGCACCCCCGGGCCCGGCCGATTTGGCACTGATGATCGAGCATTTGGGGTCGGACGAGCTGCTGCTGTTCTCGACTGACTACCCGCATTGGCATTTCGACGGCATGGCAGCCTTGGCGGACGGGATTTCACCCGGCTTGGCGCGTAAGATCATGGTGGACAACCCGCGTGCGACTTATCCACGTCTGAGGGAGGGGGCCTGATGAGCCAGGATTTGAAGGAACGCCCAGGCGCAGTCGCCCCCAAGGCTGCAATTGCCGATTGCGATATCCACCCTTGCCTGGTCAAGGCAACCGACATCAAGCCGTACCTGTCGCGGCGCTGGCAGCGTCATATGGATCAGTTCGGCATGCTGCCGCGCCACGGCTACCAGGCTGGTCCCGCGTATCCAAAGGGCCAGCCGGACGCTGCCCGGATCGACGCGTGGCCGCCGGGTGGCCGCCCGGGCAGCAACCTGGCGTTCATGCAGCGCCAGCATCTGGACCCGAACAATGTTGCTTTGGGCGTCATGAACGTGATCGCCCCGGCTGCGGGGGCGGCGCAGAATTTGGATTTCAGTGCTGCGCTGTGCCGGGCGCTGAACGAGTGGCAGGTCGCGGAGTGGAGTAGCAAGGAGCCGCGCCTTAAAGGCTCGATCGTCGTGCCATATGAGGATGCAACCGCGGCGGCAGCGGAAATCGACTATTGGGCAGGACACGCCGACTTCGTCCAGGTGCTGTTGCTGAGCCGCACGGCGGAGCCGCTAGGGCAGCGGCGCTATTGGCCGCTCTACGCCGCTGCTGAGCGCGCCGGGTTGCCGGTCGGGGTGCATGCCTTCGGTTACGGGGGCTACCCGGTGACGGCCGGCGGTTGGCCCTCCTACTACATCGAGGAGATGGTCGGGCACGCCCAATGCTGCCAGACCCTGCTGACCAGCATGGTGATCGAGGGCGTGTTCGAGCGCTTTCCCAATTTGCGCGTCGTGCTGATCGAGGCTGGCTTCGCCTGGCTGCCCTCGCTGGCGTGGCGAATGGACAAGCACTGGGCCCGTCTGCGTGAGGAGACGCCGCATCTGACCCGGCTGCCATCCGAGGTGATTCGCGGGCATGTGTGGGTGACCACCCAACCCATGGAGGAGCCGGAGCGGCGGCGCCATTTGAGCGACGTTATCGCTTGGATCGGCCTCGACCGGCTGCTCTTCGCCACCGATTATCCGCACTGGGACTACGACGACCCGGATTGGAGCCTGCCGGTGCGCCTGGACGATACCGCGCGGCAAGATTTGTTCCTGAACAACGCATTGCGGCTGTACCGTCAAGCCTGATGACCCGGCATGTGGTCTGCCCCGTGGCCGACATTCCACCTGGCGGCCGCATGCTGGCGGAGATCGGCTCGCGCTCCATCGTGATCTTCAACCTGGGCGGCGAGATGTTCGGCCTGCTGAACCGGTGTCCGCATCAGGGAGGTGCGCTAGGCCACGGCACGACGAGCGGCCTGGTCGAGGCCGGGGCGCCGGGCGAGTATCGCTATACCAGGCCCGGCGAAATTCTGCGTTGCCCCTGGCACGGTTGGGAGTTCGACATCCGCACTGGGCGCTCGCGCTGCAACCCCGACCGGTTGAAGGCAAAGGCCTATCCCGTGGAGGTTGCCGCCGGCGCGCAGGTGGTGGAGGCGCCCGGAGAGTATGAACTGCAGGTAGAGACCGTGGCAGTGGATATCGAGGAGGATTACGTCGTCGTCGAGTGCTGACGGTTCCATCAATTGGATGGAATTGGATCAATGGATGACCTATCGGTAAACTTCGCTCGCGTCATCCGCATGCCGTGATGAAACTCGCCGCAAGGCTCGGCATCGCATGCCTCAGCATCGCCACTTGCGGCGCAACCGCCAACCGCAGCCGCTCTGCGTGGGCGGTTGCGGCCAACAGGATGGCCGCTTCGTCGAACGCCATAATCCGACCATCGCGCATCACCCAGCGCCCATCGACCATCGTGGACCGCACGTGTTCGGGGCCGGCATGCTGCACCAGAGTGGCGATTGACGGCGCGCCGATCGTGCCCGCGGCATCGGCTCGCACCAGAACAAGATCAGCCAGCAGACCCGGCGCAATCCGGCCAACCTGCCCTTTCAGCCCCAAGGCTCTCGCGCCGCCCTCGGTTGCGGCGGATAGCACCCAAGCGGCATCCGGCCAGGCGGCAAAGTGGGGGTCTTGCGCACGTGGCAGCATCATGGCCAGGCGCATGACGGAAAAGAGGTCATGCCGGCCGCCGGTGTTGGCGGAGTCGGTGCCCAATGCCAGCCGCAGGCCACACGCCCGGCAGTTGGAAACGCCCATGACGCCGCTGCCGAGCATTAAATTACTTGCCGGGTTGTGGCTGACGGTGACGTCGTGCCGCGCCAATACATCTCGTTCCGCATCGTCGAGCCATACGCCGTGCGCGCAGGTCAGGCGGCCTGCCAAAAGGCCTTCCCGTTCCATCTCCGCCACCAGACCGCCGCGCCAACGCCGGTTGAGTGAAGCCTGCGCCCGTGTTTCCAATAGATGTGTGTGGACGGCCGCGTCATGCCGGTCCCGTAGTGTACGCCAGAGCCGCCACGCCTGCGGTGAACAGCGCTGCGGCGCATTCGGTCCCAACTGCACGTTCACCCGGCCCGATCCACTCCGGGCTGCTCCCACCATGACGCCGAAGCTGCGTGCATAGGCCTCCTCGTCTAGCGGAGGGGGGCCATCGACCAACGCCGCGATGGATGGCGGCAATGGGATGCCGAGGAGGTCGTAATCCGATACATCCTGCAGGAATGCGGCGAAGGCGACGCGCAAGCCTGATTCCTCATGGGCAGCGATCGCTTGGGCGCCAAAATGTACCATGGGCGAGTGATCGACCATGCCGGTGATTCCGGACCGGATTCGCTCCGCCGCACCGAGCAGAATGGCCAGGCGCAGGCCCGCGGCATCGATCGCCCGGCCATAGACCGTCGTGTAAAGCGCCCAAAGTTCCAAGGGCAGGCTGTTCTCGGTTCCCCGAAGCAGGCCGCTATAGGAATGGGCATGTCCGTCGACCAGGCCCGGCAGCAGCCAACAGCCCGTGCCATCCACGGTCTCTGCCGCCTGCGTCCTGAGGTGTGCCCGCTCTTCGTCGGCGTAGGCGATAGCCTTGATCCGGCTGCCCTCGACCAGCACCGTTCCACGCTGTGCCGCGCCGTCGACGCAGACCCATGCGCCGTCGATCAGGATCGCCGATGTCATGCCGGCTCCCGCGAACTCTGCGGCAGGGCGGTGATGGTCTTCACGACTTGCATCGCCGCGGGCGAGAGCGTGCGGTGGGCGGGAATGAACAGCCCGATCTCCATTGTCCGTAGGGATGGCTTGCCTTTGTGCGGCCACGGGCGGGAACGCCTTGCCGCTCCATACTCAGCGACCGGACCACACCGGTGCGCGCTTTTCGCGGAACGCTTGCACGCCCTCGTCGCCATCGCGCGACGCGAGGCACTCCATGACCGCTGGCAACCGCATGGCTTGCGCCTCCTGCGGCGTCAGATGCGCGGTCCAGCGAACGCTCTGCTTGATCGCACGCAGCGAGAGTGGTGCGCAGGCAAGTATTTGGCTGAGCCAACGCTCGACCGCATCGTCGAGTGTGTCGCGTGGCGCGACTTCGTTCACAAGGCCAAGCGCCATTGCCTCCGCCGCCGCGACCCGCCGCCCGGTCAGCAACATTCCCATCGCCGCCCGTAATCCGATCTGGCGCTGCAGGAGAACCATGCCGCCGTCCAGCGGCAGCCGTCCAACGCGTGGCTCCGTCAGCCCGAAGGTCGCGTTGTCGGCTGCAATGACGATGTCGCAGCCCAGCACCATCTCGAATCCGCCACCAAGGGCATGACCGTTGACACGCGCGATGACCGGGATATCCAGCGTCGTGCGAAGCGACAGCGCTCCGAACCCGGCGGGATGCGAGGCAGCCCAGTAGTCCAGGCCGGTCTTATCCGACCCTGAGCTCATATCGGCCCCCGCGCAAAAGGCCCGCTCACCGCTTCCCGTGAGGACGACGGCGCGCAATGTCCGATCCGCTTCGATCTGCCGCCAAATCGCGTCCAGCGCCCTGGTCGCCTGCGCATCGAGTGCATTCATCACGCCGGGACGCTCGATCGTCACGCGCGCGACCTGCCCGCCAATCTCCAGACGAACGGTCATGCCACGATGGCGGCCAAGCGTAATTGGGCAATGTCATCCGCGCTATAGCCATGCTCAGCCAGCACGTCAGCGCCATGGGCACCGACGCGCGGGGGCGGCATACGCAGGGCAAACCCGTCATCGGAGAGATGCACTGGCGAGCCGATGACGCCCAACTGGTCACCGCTCTCCTGCGGCGCGCGCAGCAACATGCCGTTGATCTCCGTCTGCGGGTCCTCCAGCGCGGCCCGCAAGCTGCGGACCGGGGCACAGAGGATGTCACATGCCTCAAGCGCCGCAATCCAGTGCGCCGTCGTGTTGGTGGCGAAATGGGACCGGAGCAGATCGTGCAACTCCGTTCGGTTCGCCATGCTGAGGGCGAAGCTGCAGAAGCGCGGATCGGCCGACAAATCGGGCAGACCAACTGCCAGCGAAATCTCCCGCAGCGGATTTTCCTTGAATGCGCCCACCACGACCAAGGCGCCGTCGTTTGTCGCAAAAGCCCCGTTATGAGGCAGCGCGCCCCAGGAAAAATCCACTCCGCGCATCATTGCCATGGCCGCCTCTTGCATCTGCATCGCCAGCATCGAGTCGTAGAGCGACACCGAGACCATTTGCCCGTGCCCAGTGCGCTCCCGCTGCAGGAGGGCCAATAAAATCCCCTGCACCAGATGCATGCCGGCAGAGTAGTCGGCCAGCGAGGTCGGATAGATCGTCAGCGGGTCGGATGGGTCGCATTTCCGCGCCATGACACCGCTCAACGCCTGGGCAAGGATGTCCTGGCCGCCTTTATGGGCATAGGGCCCATGCGTCCCGTAACCACTGCCCGCAGCGTAGATCAGACGCGGATAGTGGGTTCGGAGGTCGTCATAGCCCAGCCCCATCCGCTCCATCACGCCGGCACGGAAATTACTGACGACGACGTCGGCGCTTTCCAACAATCGCCGCACCACCGCGATGCCGTCAGGCGATTTCAGATCGAGTGCGATGCTGCGTTTATTGCGGTTGAGGCTGGAGAAGACGGGGTTTTGTGGTCCTGCCGGGTCATCCCCGATCGACCAGCGGGACAGGTCGCCCGCGCCGATCCGCTCGATTTTGATGACATCGGCGCCGTAATCGCCCAGCATCTGCGTGGCGCAAGGCCCCATCATCACCTGCGTGAAATCGACCACCTTCACGCCGGACAAAGGCTGCATACCGGTGGTGGTCAGGCCGGGTTGGTTCATCGCGTTCACGCCGCAGCCTCCGCCAACACAGAATACGACGGCGGCTGGTCGCCCGGGTCCGCTCCCTGCGCAATCAGTCTGGCTTGCAACGCCGTGACATCGACGTTGCGGACGGCGCTGCCCGACGACAATGCCATCGCGGCGGCAATCCCGGCAGCCTCCCCCATCGCCATGCAGGGCGGGATTTCGCGGGAAATCTTCTGTGCCTGCGGTGTCGCCGAATAATGGCGCCCGGCGACCAGCAATTGGTCCACGTTGCGCGGCAGCAGTGCGCGATACGGCGTGTAGTAATCCCGCCCACGCGCAATGCTATCGGCGAAGTGGGTGCGGGAGGTGATGTCCGCCTTGGTGACGACGTACTCCCCTTCCAGCATGCGGGTTTGCCGCACACCTGTCTGGGGCGCGACGTCCACCACGTAGCAATTGGCAAAGCCCGGCAGCTTCGCCCGCACGTGGTCCACCATCGCATGGATGCGCTTGCGTCCCTCGAACTCGGCGCGGGTGAGGTCTTCCACCTTCATGCCGTCAAGTCCGGTCATGTGGGGACAATTACACCAGACAATTCCCGGCAAAGGGGTCTTGAGCCACCAATAATCCCACGATCCGCCAATGACCCGGCGCGCTTCGAGATCCAACACCGCATGCCGCTCCGGCTCCTCGAACTGGAAGCGTTCAGCCTCGTCGGTGTCGACGCCGCCCAAGCGGAACACCGTGGTGACCATATAGGCGCCTTCGGAAAAAGCTGCGCCCGCAGCGGCGGCGACGTCCAGATCGCCCGTGGTGTCGATGACGACGTCGCCCATGACCGCCTCACGGCCGGCCTTGCTTTCCGTGATGATTCCGGTGATGCGCCCGCCATGGACGATGCTGCCGGCGAACAGGCTGTGCAGGCGCAGTTCAATCCCCGCCTCCTGCACCATGTCGTCGCTCGCGCGCTTCCAACCATCCGGGTCGAAGGCGACGGCGTAGCAGATCGGGTGCGGCTTGGTGCGGGTATTGAAGTCGAACAGGCCCCAGCGTGACCATTTCCGGAACATCGCCGGGTCATGGCCGCGCTCGTGCTCCGGCGGGTAGACCGCCAGGCCTCGCTGTCTCATCCGTTCCACCAATTCGGCGCACAGACCCCGCACCGTGATCTCCGACCCGGCGCACATGTCGTCCAGCACCAACACCATGCCACCCGATGCGAGGCCGCCGAGGTAGGGGTAGCGCTCGACGAGACACACCGAGGCGCCCTGCCGCGCCGCTGCGACCGCTGCGCTGAACCCGGCCGGACCGCCGCCGACCACGACGACATCCGCGCGCGTCGCAACGCGCAGATCGCGCGCCGCTTCGTGGTGAGAACTGGATTGCATGGATCGCTTCCATTGAGGGTTGAATTTAGCCCGGTGCCGCCGGCGACCAGCGTATGCAAAGCCGCTCCAGCAGACGTATCACCAGAAAGAACAGCACCGAGAACGCCGACCCGCAGATGACAGTGGCGTATAGCAACGCACTGTCGAAGTTGTAGGTCGCTTGAATAATCAGCGCGCCAATCCCTTCCTGCGAGCCGATCCATTCGCCGACGATGGCGCCGACGACGGCCGTGCTGGCAGCAATCTTCAGCGCGGCAAACAAATAGGG
The DNA here is from genome assembly GCA_965199005.1 of Acetobacteraceae bacterium. Lineage (GTDB taxonomy): Bacteria > Pseudomonadota > Alphaproteobacteria > Acetobacterales > Acetobacteraceae > LMUY01. Next base: position 1,981,430 of record CBDAQK010000001.1, read on the forward strand.
GATCGACGTCGGCAGGCGCAGGCGAAGGTTTACCTCCCACTGGCTGGCAGAGAGGACATGCATCAGCTCCAACGCTTGAGGGCTGACCGCCTCCAATCCGCGGACCATGTTCACCAAGGTTGGGAAAAAGCATATCACCGCCGCGATCGCAACCTTCGGCGACATCCCATTGCCAAGCAGCAGCACGAGGATGGGCGCCTTGGCGACGACCGGTATCGAGTTGAGCAACACCACAAGCGGGAAGAACGCAAGCTGCACCGTCTTGCTGTGGACGAAGAGCATGGCGATGGCGACCGCAACGAGGTTGCCGATCAAAAAACCCGACACGGCCTCGATGGCGGTGGGGTAGAGGTTGGCAAGCAGGATGCCGGATTTTTCGATCAGCGTCGCCGCCACGACTTGCGGCGCCGGGGCGATGAACGGTTTGACCTTGAACACCGTGACCAGCGCCCACCAGACGAACAACAAGCAGGCAAAGCCGATCAGTGGCAACAGGCGCCGCTTCCAGCGCGTCCAGCGCTGAGCGGCGAGCCACACGGCGTGCGCATCGCTCTGCACCGCGAGCTCGGGCGTGCGGGCCGCGACCAGGCCGGACGCCATCAACACGTCTCCAGCACGGCGCGCAGCCGGCCGGCAATGGCGCCGAACGCCGCCGTATCACGGATTGCGAGGGCGCGGGGCTCGGGCAGGTCGATCGGAACCACCTCCCGCACCCGGCCTGGGCGTGCGGCAAGCATCAAGACGCGCTGGCCCAAATAGGCAGCCTCGTGAATGCTGTGAGTCACGAACAGGATCGTCGTTCCGGTCTGCCGCCAAATGCGCAGCAATTCGTCGTTCAAGCGGTCCCGGGTGATTTCATCCAGGGCGCCGAACGGCTCGTCCATCAGCAGGATCTTCGGGCCGCCCAGCAGCGCGCGCGCGATGGAAACGCGTTGGCGCATTCCGCCGGACAGCTCATGCGGCAATGCCCGCTCCCACCCGGCCAAACCCACCAGAGCCAATAAATCCTCCGGGCTACGGCCACCACGCGGCGCGTGCCTGGCGCGGCCTACGGCGAGAGGAAGGCGGACATTGTCGAGTACGTTACGCCAGGGAAGCAGCGTGGCGTCCTGGAAGACGAAGCCGATGTCACGCCGTTTACGGGCCTGCGCCGGTTCGTCGCCGAGCACGCGGACCGTCCCGCTATTCGGTGCAATGATATCAGCGACAACGCGCAGGAGGGTGGATTTTCCGCACCCGGACGGGCCGAGCAACGTGACGAAGCAGCCAGCGGCGCAGCTGAAGCTGACATTCTCCAACGCCACCACCTCCCGCCGCTCGCTCATGAAGCGAACGGAAACGCCCCGTAGGTCGATGGCGGGCTGGGACGGCATCGGCCCGCTCAACTCAGCCGATCCGCGGCCGGTTGTCTGCCGTCGCCGTGAGGATGTCGGTCGTCATGACCTCGCCAACCTTCGGCGTCCGCTTTGAGAACTGCCCGAGGCCGGCGTAGAGGTCCAACTGGTCCTGCCAAACCGCCGGGTCCATCGTCCCGTACCCGCCTGCTTTCGTATGCTCGTCAAACGCGTAATCGAGCATCACGTCCGCCGCCTCCCGCTCGTCCGCAGCGACGAGATTGGGGTATTGCTTCACCAGCAATTCGATCGCCCGGTCTCGGTTGGCGTAGGCGAATGCCCAGCCCCGCGCGCTGGCCCGGAGGTAGCGCGCAAGGACATCGCCCTTGTTCCGAATGGTCTCGGGCGTTGAATAGTAGGGATTGGCGTAGAGATGCACGCCAGTATCCCAGAGCCGCAGCGCGACATGGTCAGGACCGAGCACTTTCAAGGCGGTCGTGTTGGTGAGCCATCCCGTCACGACATCCACCTGGCCCGTCATGATCGGCATCATGTCCGAACCGATCGTGACCACCTGGACGTCGCTCAGCGCCATGCCGTTCTTCACCAGCAGCGCGCGCAGCAGGATCACCCCCGTGGCCTGAATCCCGATCTTCTTGCCGCGGAGATCAGCAGCAGTATGAACCGGGTTCTTCCCGAGCGAGAAGAAAGCATAGGGATGCTTCTGGGCCGACACCGCAAAGCATTGGATTGGCAAATCCTGCGACACGGCGAGCATCAGTGACGGGCTGGATGACACCTGGCCCACGGCGCTGCGCCCAGACGCAACGCTGGCAATGCCGTCATTGTTCGGGCCACCTGGGATGATTTTCAGATCCAACCCCTCCTCGGCAAAGTAGCCGAGTTGCAGGCCGGCGACCTCACCGAGCTGATTCCCCCCACCAATCCAGCCGAGTTGCATCTCGAGGGGCTGCAGAGCCGCCGATTTTGCGTCGGGAATGCCAATCATGGCTGCGGAGGCGGCGGCCGACATGATGAGGGAACGGCGCAAAAGGGACGATGGCATGATGGGACCTGTTCGCGATGCAGGGGAAGCTTTGCATGTCAAGCTGTCCCGAAATAGCGCAATCTTGCGGCTACGCCGTCCTCTTTTCGGCAACACTGGGCAATGACTGGTGGGCAAGGGCAGGCTGGCGACGATACAGCCTCCGACGGTACGTATCCCAAGGCTGCCCGACCGATCTGCCCGTGGTGGGCCTACCCTCCGGATGGCTGCTGCCAGCGCGAGGCGGGACGGGGCAAACCAAGATGGTCGCGCAGGGTCCGCCCGGCATAGTCACGCCGAAACAGGCCGCGGCGCACGAGGATTGGAACCACCTGCTCCACGAACTCGTCGAGTGGCCCGGGATGGTGCGTCACTTGGATGATGAAGCCGTCGGCGGCACTGTGGCGGACCCATTCTTCCATGCTGTCAGCAATCGTCTCCGGCGTGCCGTGCAGGACGCGGTGGCCGGAGCTGACGGCCGTGTAGTCCCGCAACTCACGCAGAGTCATGTTTTCACGCCGGGCGATGGAGGCGAGCTGCATCGCGTGTCCCTGCATCATGCCGGACGGCGGCAGCCTGGGCACTGGGGCGTCCAAATCCATGGCCGACAGATCGTGACCTAGGCGATCCGATAGCACCTTCAGCGCTGCGACTGGGTCGGTGAGGCTCGCAAGTTCGGCGATCTTCGCCTTTGCCGCCGCGGCCGTGCGGCCGATCACCGGGTTGATGCCGGGCAGAATACGGATGGCATTGGCCGCACGCCCGGCGGCGACGCAGCGGGCCCGCAGATCAGTCGCGAAGGCCAGCGCCTCTGCTAAATCCTGCTGCGCGGTGAACACCACCTCCGCCGTGGCAGCCGCGAAGTCGCGCCCGGCATCCGATGCGCCGGCCTGCATGATGACCGGGTGGCCTTGGGGGGGCCGGGTCGTGTTGAGCGGGCCTTTCACCTGATAGAATTGGCCGCGATGGTCCAGCACGTGCATCTTTGCCGGGTCGGCGAATACACCGCGCGCCTTGTCTCCCAGGATTGCGCCGTCGTCCCAGCTATCCCATAGGCCCTTCACGACCTCCAGATACTCCGCCGCCATCGCGTACCGCTCTGCGTGGGACGGGTGCTTGTCGCGGCTGAAATTGGCTGCCGCGTCGGGGCTCGATCCGGTGACGACGTTCCAGGCCGCCCGGCCGCCACTCAGATGGTCAACCGAGGCCAGGGCGCGGGCGACATTGTAGGGCTCGGAATACGTGGTGGAGACGGTCGCGCCAAGTCCGATATGGGTGGTGCCCATCGCGAGGGCGGCCAGCAATGTCAGCGGCTCAAGGCGCACCATCATGCCGGGATGGGCATCCAGCCCGGTATTGAGTGCGTCGGCCAGGAAGATGAAGTCGAATTTGGCGGCCTCGGCACGGGCGACGATGCGCTGGAGCAGCGGTAGATTCTCCGAGCCGAATTCGGCCCCGGGCATGCGCCACCCAGCGACGTGGCCGCCTGCACCCAGCAGAATCATGCCGAGATGCATCATGCGTCTGTCATTGCTGCAAGTGCCAAGGTTGGCAGCCATTGCTCCTGAGGCGGGCGGTCGCTAGGCTTTTTACGATAAGTGGCTCGCGTGTAAACCAAAACATATCGGAGAAGGGGTTTCCCCCTTCATCGCGAGACCTCACCCACCCTCGGCGATTTTCGAACGGAGCTCTAAGTCGGTATCAAACCAGCCTAGGCGGCTACTTAGCGGGTTCCGTGTCTGTTTGCTGCGCAACCTGCGTGGCGGGGGAAACTGCGGCGCTAACATGCACGACGTCGCCGTCGCCCAGCCATTCCGGCGGGCTATCGATTACGCGATCAGCCGGTGTCAGCCCGGCGAGGATCTCAGCATTATCGCCGAGGTTCCGGCCGAGCTTGACCTGCCGCATCGTCACCTTGTCGCCGTCGCCAAGCACCGCTACTTCAGTACCACTGGCGCCAAGCACCAAGGCCGTCGCGGGAACATTCAGCACGTTGGCATCCGCCGGCAGGTTGAACGAAACCTCCGTGAACGTGCCCGGCCACAGCTTGTCGTCGGGGTTGTCGGCCTGCAATTGCACGAGAACGGTCCGTGATGCCTCGGCGAACGCGTTCGCGGTGGAGACGAGCGTTGCATCGAACGTGCGGTCCGGGAATTGCGGGAGCGACAGCGTCGCGGTGAGGCCAGGGTGCAGTTCGGCGGCGTAGGCCTGGGGGACTTGCACATACACGCGTACCTTGTGCACGTCGGATACCTGATACAATTCGTGCCCTGCCGAGTTGCCGGCGTTCACCAGGTTTCCGATATCCGTGTGCCGAGCCGTGACGATCCCGTCAAAGGGCGCGGTGATGTGCTTGAACCCCTCCATCGCCTGCAACTGGCCAACATTGGCTTGCGCCGCCTGCACCGCCGCATGCTTGGAGAGTGCGTCCGATGCCTTCTCGTTTTCATCCTGCTGCGACACGGTTTGATAGCTGAGCAATTGGTGCCACCGGGTTGCCGTCGTGGTGGCAAGTTTGTCTGCAGACATCGCGACACTGAGTTGGGCCTCGGCCTGAGCGTATTGCTGGTCCAGATCTGGCGTGTCGATTTCGACGAGTTCCTGCCCCTTGGTCACCTTTGCGCCGATATCGGCGTTCCACTGCTTCACATAACCGCTGACACGGGCATAAAGCGGGGCGGAGAGATACGCTTGTATGGTGCCCGGCAGGGTAATGTGCCGCGCCGCGGTGTTGGCGGTAGCGCGCACCACCATGACGGTCGGCGTGGCCTCCGCATTGGCCCAAGCGGTGAGGTCCTTCTCGGCGTGAGCACGGGAGGTGATCCCGTTCACCACCGCAGCCACCGCAGCCGCCACGATCACCAGGCCCACGATAGCAAGCGTCAGCGGACGGGGCCGCCTCGGCGCGTTCCGCTCGCCCCCGTCGTGGTGCGGCGCGGGGGATTGCGACGGGTGCGCGACATCCATGTCGTCTGGCTGGTTGGGTGTGGCGTCTTGCGTCATGCGAGCTCCGAGGTCAGGCGGTGGTGGCAAGTTCGGGCGTATGGTGGTGATGCCGGCGGGCTGCCTTCAGATGATCCTTGGCGTGAACCAGGGCAAAGACGGTCGGCACGAAGAACAGTGTAGCACATGTCGCAAAAAGCAGGCCACCAATGACGGCCCGGCCCAGCGGCGCGTTCTGCCCGGGCTCCAGCGCCATCGGAGCCATGCCAATGATCATCGCCAAGGCCGTCATCAACACTGGCCGGAAGCGGGTGGCGCCTGCTTCCATCGCAGCCTGAAACGCGTTCAGCCCGGCACTCAGCCGTTCCCGTGCAAAGCTGATGACCAGGATGCTGTTCGCCGTCGCAACGCCCATGCACATGATGGCGCCGGTCAATGCGGGAACCGACAGCGTCGTGTTGGTGACGAACAGCATCCAGATGATGCCGGTCAGCGCGAAGGGGAGCGCCAGCACGATCACGAACGGGTCGAGCCATGACTGGAAGGTGACGACGATCAGCAGGTAGATCAGCACCACCGCGAAGGCGAGGCCTGCATAGAGTTGCGAATACGCGCTGGTCATGGTGCTGACCTGTCCGATCAGATGCACCGCGGTGGCGGGCGGAAGGTCGTTGGCAGTGTCATTCAGCACCCGGTTGATATCAGCAGCAATCGCACCGAGGTCGCGGCCTTGCGGCGTGGCAAAAATTTCGACCACCGGCCGGGTGTTGTAATGCGTCTGAACCGCATTCCCCCGGCCTGGCGTGATCTTTGCCAGCCCGCCTAGCAGCTGGGTGGTGTCCCCGGCGTGCAAAGGCAGGTTGCCCAAATCGCCGAGCGTATGCATGGCGTATTGCGGCGTCATGATCGCCACCGGGTAGGAAACGCTGGTCCTCGGATCAAGCCAATAGATCGGGGTGGTCTGGGTGCTGCCTCCCAACGTGTCCAGCATACTGCTGGCCGCATTGCTTTCGTTCAGCCCCACAAAGCCGGCCAAAGTACGATTCACCGCCACGTTCAGGGTCGGCGTCTGAAACGCCTGCTGGATCCGCGCGTCCGCCACGCCTGGGATGTGGCGCAACCGGGCGAGTACGAGGTCGGCATATTGACGGCTTTGGTCTATGTCGCTGCCGACGATCTGCACGTCGATTGGCGCAGGCAAGCCGAAGTTCAGAATCTGCGTCACGATATCGGCCGGCAGGAATGAGAAGGTCGTGCCAGGATACATCGCCGGCAGCTTTTCCCGTAGCCTCTTGACCACCTCGGGCGTTGGCGTGTGGTCGCCCTTGAGCGTGATCAGCATGTCCGAATCTGCGATACTGACGGTGCCCGAGTTATTATACGACAAATTGATGCCGCTGATCGGCAAGCCGATATTGTTGACGATGCTGCCGAGTTGGTCGGGTGGGATCACATCATGAATAGTTTGGCTGACGCGATCGACCAGCTTCGCCACTTCCTCCAGCCGCGTGCCGGTCTGCGCGCGCACGTGCAACTTGATCTCCCCCGAATCGAGGTCGGGGAAGAAATTCTGCCCGAGATAGGGCACCAGCCCAGCTGACAACACGGCGATCAGGAGGAACCCAGCGATCGCTTTGCCCCTGTTGAGTAGTGCGAGTTCCAGCAAGCCGCGGTAGACGTTGCGAAACGCCTCGAAGTTCCGCTCGAACCCGCGTTGGAACATCTTCAGCGGGTTGCGGGTCGGTTGGGAGGCTGCGTGATGGTCCTCGTGAGTGATCCTGTGCAACAAGAAGTTGGCCATGGTCGGCACCAAAGTCCGCGACAACACGTAGGACGCGATCATCGCGAACACCACCGCCTCGGCCAACGGCCGGAACAGGAAGCCTGCGACGCCACCCAGCCCGAACATCGGCACGAAGGCGATGCAGATACACGCCAGCGACACGGTGGCGGGGATGACGATCTGCGCCGCGCCATCCATGATCGCGGTCTCGACCTGCTTACCGTGTTCGAGATGATAGTTGATGTTCTCGATCGTGACCGTCGCGTCGTCGACCAAGATACCCACCGCGAGCGCCAGGCCACCGAGTGTCATCACGTTGATCGTCTCGCCCAACAGCGATAACGCGGTCAGCGAGGCCAGGATGGCGAGCGGGATCGACACGGTGATGATCAACGTCGAACGCCAGCTGCCCAGGAACAGCAGGATCATCGCCCCTGTAAGCCCGGCGGCGATCACCGCCTCCCGGATCACCGCCGTGACGGAGTCCTTCACGAAAATCGACTGATCACCGATGGCGTGCAGCGTGACGCCCGGCGGCAGCAATTGCGACGCTTGCGGCAGGAGGGATTTGATCCCGTCGATGATGTCCAGAGTCGAGACAGAGCCGGCTTTCAGGATCGTGATCAACACGCCGGGCTTGCCGTCGATCTCGACCCGGTTGGTCGGCGGCGCGCTGCCATCATGCACGGTGCCGACGTCGCGCATGTAGATGACCGTGCCGTCCACGACCTTCACCGGCATGTTGCCGAACTCCGCCATCAACAGCGGGGAATCGTTTAGCGCCACGGTGTATTCCAGCTTGCCAATCTTCTCGGTGCCGGCCGGGGTGATCAGGTTCTGCGAGGAGAGCGCCGCCACGACATCCGCGGCCGAGAGCCCGTATTGGTGCAGCGCTTCCTGATTCAGATCGATCTGCAATTGACGGGATGCGCCGCCATAAGGGGCGGGGATCGCGGCGCCTGCCACGGTCGTGATCTGGGGGCGTATGAAGTTCTGCGCCAGGTCATTCAGCCTGCTCTGCGACACGGTGTCGCTGGACAGCGCCAACTGCAGGATCGGCACGCTGGAGGCATTGAATTGGAGAATGATCGGCGGCGTGATCCCCGCCGGCATCTGCTTCAGCGCCGTCTGCGAGATCGCCGTTACTTGGGCCAGCGCCGTGTTGATGTCCACGTTCGGCTGGAAGAATATCTTGATGATTCCAAACCCAGCGAGGGACTGGCTTTCGATGTGCTGGATATTGCCGACCGTGGTGGTCAGGCCCCGCTCATAGATCCCGACGACCCGCCCGGCCATCCCGTCCGGCGGCAAGCCGGTATAGGTCCACACAGCGGCGATCACGGGGATGCGGATGTCCGGAAAAATATCGATGGGCGTGCGGATCGCCGACATCGCGCCGGTGATCATGATGAGTATGGCGAGCACGACGAACGTGTAGGGCTTCTGCAGCGCAATACGGACGATCGCGATCAATCCATTACCCTCCGACCCACGGCGGCTTACGTAGCTTTACCACAAGCACATGCCTCCCGGCAGGCCAAACCTTACCACCGCCGGGTGATCGCTTTGTGTAGCCCCTGATAGCACGTTCGAAGGTCCAGGATGTTACAAAATCGACAGAATGGCAGCCGAAATCGACCTTGCGACGCAATATATGAACCCAGAAGATGGCCCATATGTCACAACCGATCACGGACAGGCGGCGGCACTGGCTGATCCCCTCTCGGCCACACCATGCCGCATTGGACGGCATCTCCACAGAATTGGCCTCGTAGGATGGACGTTCTGAACGCGTCCACCGGTATGAACAACAGCACGCAGAAGAAATTCAAGCAGTTCGTCCTGTCGGGTCGTTTCGACTCCGGGTTTGGGTTGGACCTGATGGTCAAGGATCTGAGTATCGCGTTGGAGGTGGGACGGGACACGGGCACGCCAACGCCGTTCGCGGCCCTCTGCCGCGGGATGTGGGCCACCGCCGCAACGCTGCTCGGACCAGGCAGGACCATACGGCCGTTGCCCAGCTCAGCGACACTGATGGGCACCGCGCTTAGCGGCGGCAACAGCCCCAATACGTCCTGAGCGTCTGTCCGCTGGACAGCCAGCCGGAAAACTATGGATTTCGGAAAAGAAACGCCGTTGCGACGTCAGTGGGTGGTACCTAACAGGCAAGACGTTCATTTCACGTGATTTTCTGATTGCTCCAACCGCCGCTCTTTCGGTAGAGGGGTCATGGGTTGTGGCGGAGTTGAACGTTGGCGGGTTGGCGGGTTGGCGTGGACTCTGGCGGCACCTTCACGGATGTCTGCTTATTCAACGAGGAAGACGGGCGGGTCGAGGTGTGGAAGGTTTCCTCCACTCCGGACGATCCTTCGCGGGGCATCGCCCAAGGCGTCGCGGAAGGGTTGCGGCGCGTCGAGCCGGACGCTGTCGATGCGCCATGTGCTTCGGTTTCGTATTTCGGTCATGGCACGACAGTTGCGACGAATGCCTTGATCCAGCATCGGGGCGTCAAAACCGGCTTGATCACCACCGATGGGTTTCGCGACCTTTTGGAGATTGGTCGCCAAAAACGGCCGGATTTGTATGACATGCAAGCCGACAAGCCGCCGGTTCTGGTGTCTCGTGACCTGCGGCACGAAGTTCCGGAGCGCGTGCGATACGACGGCAGCGTCGAAATCGCGCTCGACGAACAGGCAATGCGCACCGCTGCTGTGGCGCTTCGCAAGGCCGGGGTGAACGCCGTCGCCGTATCGTTTTTGTATGGGTTCATCCGGCCGGCACACGAACAGCGCGCCGTCGCGATATTGCGCGAGGAGATGCCCAACATCTTCATCTGCGCGGGGCATGAAATCGCGCCCGAATTCCGGGAGTTCGAGCGCCTGTCCACTGTCGTGCTGAATGCCTATCTCGGCCCGGTGATGCGCGGCTATATCGAGAATCTCACGCCGAGGCTCGCCGCGCTGGGCATGCAGGCAACACCGCATTTGACCCAGTCCAACGGCGGCGTCATCAGCTTCGGTGCCGCCGCCGGCCTGCCCGTTCGTACCGTGCTGTCTGGCCCTGCCACCGGTGTGGTCGGCGGCCAGGCCATCGGCCGGCTGGCGGGCTACGACGATCTGATCACCTTCGACATGGGCGGCACCTCGACGGACGTGGCGCTGCTGCAAGGCGGGCAGTGCCGATTGATCAGCGAGTCGGTGGTGCATGGCTATCCGATCAAGGCGCCGATGCTGGACATCCACACTGTTGGCGCGGGTGGGGGGTCCATTGCGTATGTCGATGCCGGCGGCCTTCTCAAGGTGGGGCCGCGCTCCTGCGGCGCCTTCCCCGGGCCGGTCTGCTACGACAAAGGCAGTGCCGAGCCCGCCACCACCGATGCCAATGTCGTGTTGCAAACCCTGAACCCGACGCATCTGCTGGGTGGCCGCATGCCCATCCGGCAGGATCTTTCAAAAGCGGCGATCCAACACTTGGCAGAGACGCTCGGCTTGGGTGTGATGGAGACCGCGCAAGGCATCATTTCGGTGGTCATCGCCAACATGGCGCGCGCCATCCGTGTCATTTCCGTGCAGCGCGGCCACGATCCGCGCGACTTCACGCTCATGGCGTTCGGCGGCGGCGGCCCCCTGCATGCGGCCCGGTTGGCGAAGGAATTGGAGATCAAGCGGGTCCTGGTGCCGCGCAATCCTGGCATATTATGTGCCATGGGCCTGTTGCTGACGGATTTGCGGGCCGACTTCGCGGCGACCAAGCTGATGAAGCTGGCGCCGGAGTCGCTGGCCGACATGACGAAGGGATTTTCCGTCCTAACGGCGAGGGCGGAGGAGTGGTTCGCGCATGAGGCGATCGCCCCGGAAAACCGTCTTCTGTCTCGCACCGCGGACATGCGTTACAAGGGGCAGAACTACGAACTGGCCGTGAGCCTGCCCCAGGGTCCGGTGACTGCCGCAACCCTGGAGGCGCTGGCCGCCGGGTTCGCCGATCTACACCGGCAGCGCTACGGGTTTGTCGCCGAAGGCGAGGAGGTGCAGATCGTAACGCTTCGTCTTGAAGCGACGGGCCTCGTGCAGAAGGCCGTTTTGACCCGGCATCCAGACGCTGGTCCCGATGCCTCATCGGCGCGAATCGGGGAGCGCCCGGTCTGGTTCCCCGAGGCGCAGGATTTCGTGGCGACCCCGCTCTACAGCCGCGACGAACTCAAGCCTGGCAATCGGCTCACCGGCCCCGCCATCGTCGAGCAGATGGACACGACCACCGTCGTGCCGCCGGGTATGAATGCCCGCGTCGACCCTTACCTCAACCTGATTCTGGAGTTTGCGGCATGAGCCAGGCTGCTGCCGTATCCAGCGCGCTGGCGCTCGACCCGATTACCATCGAGGTGATCGGCGCTGCGCTCTCGTCCATCGTCGAGGAAACCGGCGAAGCGCTCATCCGCGCGTCCTACTCCACGAATATCAAGGAGCGGCGGGACTGTTCGACCGCGCTGTTCAACGCCGAAGGGGAAACGCTCTGCCAGGCCGAGCACATCCCCATCCATCTCGGCAGCTTCATCGGCATTATTTCTCAAATCATGAAGAAACACCGGGTAGAGGACATGCGCCCGGGCGACGTCTTCGTCGGCAACGACGCCTACGAGGGTGGCGGCACCCACCTGCCGGACATCGTGCTGGCGGAGCCGATCTTCTTCGAGAACCGCCTCGTCGCCTGGACAGTCAACCTCGCCCATCACGCGGACTTTGCCGACCGGGGCCACGCGCACATCTACCAGGAGGGCCTGCGCATCCCGCCGGTGCTGCTCTACGGTGCGGGAGTGTTGCAGAAGGACCTTCAGGATCTCATCCTGCTGAATTGCCAGGTGCCACATGAGCGCCTGTCCGATCTGCGGGCGCAAATGGCCGCGAACCGGGTTGGGGTGCAGCGTTTCCAGGCGCTATGCGCCAAATACGACGCAAACACGGTGCTCGCCGCCGGTGCGGCCCTGCTGGACTATGCCGAACGCAAGATGCGCGCCGGGATCGCAGCCTTGCCGGATGGCAGCTGGGTTTTCGAGGATGTCTTTGACTCCATCGACCTCGCGGAAGATTTGCCCTTCAAGGTGAAGGTCACCATTGCCGGCGACAGCATGCTGCTGGATTTCGATGCGCCGGACCAGCGGCGCGCCGGCATCAACATGACGTATACGGCTTTGCTGGCCACGGTCTATTACATCGTGAAGTCGATTGTTGACCCGACCATCCTGCCCAATGCGGGATTGGCACGGCCATTGACCATTACCGCGCGGCCAGGAAGCATCCTCAACTGCGTTCACCCGGCTGCTGTGAACGGACGGCTTGCGGCTTGCCAGCGGGTTGCCGACCTCATTTTGGGGGCCGTCGCCCAGGCGGTTCCCGAGCGCGTGACGGCCTGCTCCAACTCGATCTGCACCGTCGCCAGTTTCATCGGCCAGCACAAGGCGGACGGTGCGCTCTGGGTATATTTGGAGACGATGGGTGGCGGCAATGGCGCCCGTGCGACCAAGGACGGGCTGGACGGCGTGCACGTTCACACCACCAACACCTCGAACCTTCCAGTTGAAGCCCTCGAGATCGAATATCCCCTGACCCTGTTGCGCTACGAACTCGTCCAGGATTCTGGCGGAACGGGCGAGCATCGCGGCGGCATGGGGCTGCGGCGCGTGTATCGTGCCGAAGAAGATTGCATCATCCGCGTCGACATCGGACGGCTTCGTTCCCGGTCGTGGGGCCTGAAGGGCGGCGGGGCCGGCAGCCACGGAAGCGTGGAATGCGGGCCCGGGGTCACTTTGAACACCAACGGTGCGACACTCAAGGCGGGGCAGTGGTTCGCCATCGTCAGCCCCGGTGCCGGGGCCTACGGCCCTGCAACTGCCCGCCCGGCAGAGATCGTAGCGAAGGATTTGGCGGAAGGCGTGATCAGTGTCGCCCGCGCCACGGCCGCTTATGGTTACATCGCCTGACAATACCAAGAAGGATGACAAACTCATGTCCAAGGGTCCGCTACCCGTCTCTCGCCGCGCCATGCTGGCGGGCGGCGCTGCACTGCCTTTCCTGCGGATCCCCGGCGCACGCGCGGCAGGTTCACCCGGGGTGCTCCGCTTCGGCCTGTCGAGCTATCCGCCCAGCATTCAGCCCTGGGTGAACGGAGGCACCGCGTCGGCCACGGTGAAGCTGATGATCCATCGCGGGCTTACCACGTTCGGCGACGACGGAGCGCTTCAGGGCGCGCTTGCAGAGTCATGGGGGCCGGAAGGTGACCATACTTGGGTATTCCGCCTGCGCGACGCGACGTTCCAAAATGGCAGCAAGGTCACCTCTGCGGACGTGAAGTGGACGATCGAACAGATCGCGGCGGAGCGCTCCACTGCATTTTTCCGGAGCGAAATGCAGCGGGTCGACCGCGTGGACACACCGGACGACAAGACGGTTCGAATCGTCACGAAAGTACCGATGGCGACGTTGCCAATATTGATGTCGTCCTACCATTTGCCGATCATTTGCCGGACCTCATCTGCGACCGAACCAGTTGGCGCAGGGCCCTTCATGGTGAAGGCGCAGGAGCGTGGGACCTCGCTCGATCTCGTGCCCTTCACCAATTACTATAAACCGGGGCTGCCGAAGCTCCATGGCATTCATGTTATTGCGTATCAGGATGAAAACCTGCGCGTCGCCGCATTGCAGTCGGGTGACGTCGACCTGATAGAATACGTGCCCTGGCAATCCATGTCCGCCATCTCCGCCAATAGCGGCCTGAAGCTGGACGCTGTCGACGGGCCGTTCATGTATCTGCAGTTCAACGGCTCAAAACCGCCCTTCAACGATGCCAAGGTGAGGCAGGCCGTCGCGCACGCGGTCAATCGCGACGAAATCGTCAAAGGGGCCTTCTTCGGCCGCGGCTCCGGGTTGGAGCAACTGCCGATTGCGGAGGCTAGCCCGTTCTACAATGCCGACTTCAAGCACGCCTGGCACTATGATCCCGCGCTTGCACGCAAACTGCTGGCGGATGCTGGGCATGCCGGCGGGTTCTCCTGTTCGTTCTTATCGACCGCGCAGTACGGCATGCACAAGGACACTGCTGAGATTGTGCAGCAACATCTGGCTGCGGTCGGCATCAAGACGGAGCTGAATCTCCCGGACTGGGCAACCCGGATCAACGTCGGTAATCGCGGCCAGTATGATTTGGCGGTGAATGGAACCGCGGCTGACAACAACGATCCCGACGGCCTCGCATCCTTGATTGATGGCAGCCTTCCTGCGTCCTATGTCCGTTCGTTTGGTTTACAGGTCGATCGGATTACCGAGCTGCTGGCCGCGGGCCGTGCGGAGTTCGACCAGGACAAGCGCCGCGGCATCTACCGCGAGATGGAGGGCATTGCCATTGACCAAGCGCCGGTCGTGGGCCTGACCTGGCGCAGCCAGGGGTACGCGATGCGCCGGGAGGTGAGCGGTTTCCGCAATCTTCCGGGTGCTCTGACGTTCTATTCCGGGCTGACCTTCGAAACGACGGACATCTCCTAGCACCTCCTGACGCGCCGAATAGGCCCTGAGCCAGCCCTGAACGGGACAATACGATGCAAATGGATCTTCAGGGATGACCCGCTAATGCCGACGAACGTGGAACGAGTTCATAGCGATCCGGTGCTGCCACCTGAAGCGGAGGTGGTCGTCATTGGCGGCGGGATAGCCGGCATATCCGCTGCCTATCATTTGGCGAAGAAGAACCATTCGGTTGCGGTTATCGAGAAGGGCTGGATCGCCGGCGAGCAATCCAGCCGGAACTGGGGTTGGTGCCGCCAGCAAAACCGGGACGAGCGCGAACTGCCACTCGCGAAATACAGCCTCGACCTATGGGGACGCCTGGACAGCGAGATCGGCGCCGATCTCGGCTTTAGGCGCACCGGCCTGCTTTATGTCACCGACCGGGAATCGGATTTGGCCGAATGGGAACGATGGTCCAAATTGGCTCAGCCTTACCAGGTGCAAAGCCGCATGCTGACCGCCCAGGAGGCGCAGGACCTCACGCCGGGTTGCACGCAGAAATGGATCGGGGGAGTCCATTCGCCCACTGATGGGAGAAGCGAGCCGACGAAGGCGACGCCGGTTCTGGCGCAAGCTGCGCGGCGATTGGGTGTGACGCTGCACCAGGGCTGCGCTGCGCGGGGTTTGGAAACGCAGGCGGGCAGGATATCGGGCGTCGTGACCGAGAAGGGCACGATACGCACGCAAGCCGTCCTTTGCGCCGGTGGGGCTTGGTCTTCCATGTTTCTACGGCATCACGGCATCGATCTGCCGCAGGCCGGCGCGCGCTCCACCGCCTTTGCGACGAAGCAAGCCCCTATCATCACCGATGGCGGATTGTCGACGCCGAGCTACGTGATGCGTCGCCGGCTGGATGGCGGCTACACGGTTTCGCTGCGTGGCACCGGAACCGTGGAACTGACGCCTCAGGGGTTGCGCTATGCGCGCAAGTTCCTTCCCATGTTCGTCAAGCGACGCGATGCCGGGTTGAAAATCCGGCTGGGGCGCTCGTTCTTTTCGGGGCCTGAGGCGATCACGGGCTGGAAGTCCGATGGCCCGTCGCCGTTCGAGCGTACCCGCGTTTTGGACCCGGATCCCGATCTCTCCGTGGTCAAGAGCGCATTGGAGCAAATCGTGCGTGCCTACCCTGTTTTGGCGGGCCTTCAGATGTCGCATGCATGGGGCGGATGGATCGATAACACGCCGGATGCCGTGCCGGTCATTTCTGCCGTCGACTCGCTGCCCGGCCTGTTTCTATCGACTGGCTTCAGCGGGCACGGTTTTGGCGTCGGCCCTGGCGCCGGGCGGTTGGCAGCGGATTTGGTCGCCGGCGACGCGCCCATCGTCGATCCCACGCCATTCCGGTATTCACGACTGTTCGACGGAACACTTGGCCGGCCGGCCGCTATGTGACGGAGCCACCTGTGAGCGCCACCCTAAAAGCGTGTCACCACCACCCACACGAGACAGGCGGACAACAGCACCAGCAGCAGCGCCAGCAACGCGGACGCCATCCTCGGCTGGCGCGTTGCACCCGGCAGGTGCTTGCGGCCCGTAATCATCGGCCAAACCAGGTTTTGCCGCTTGATGATGGCATAAGCCGTAACCGCCAGCACATGCAGCACGATCAGCGCCAGGACGATGTTGAAATTGGCCACGTGCACCCAGGTGAGCCAATAGGCGGTGTTCTCGCTGACGGTCCCCCCGAGCGGCCCTTCGGGAACGTCGTCGAACGTGAACAGGCCGGTGACCGCCTGCACCCCGAGGTCGACAAGCAGGATTATGACCATCCAGCCGCCAGCGGCGTTGTGGCCCACCTGATAATCCGGCTCGCGCCCGCCGAAATGCCGCAGATGCTGGAGGCCTTTCAACGGGCTGCGGAGGAACTGGCCAAACCGGGCCGTCTCGCTGCCGGCAAAGCCCCAGGCGATGCGGAACAGCAACAGGGTGAGCATTGCGTAGCCAGATAGCTTGTGCAATTTGGTCAACAACTCGACGTTCGCGCCCGACGCGTATTTGATCGAGACGTAGCTCACGGCGACCAACAGCACGATGGCCCAGTGGAAGAGCCGTGTCGGCCCGTCCCAAACCTTCATCGACAGCCGCGGGACCGTCTGCCGCACGCGCGAGCGCCGAACTCCACTCATAGCCTCATGGTTCCTTCCCGATAAGCCTACCCTTAATTGGCGGATGTTTCGCAAGACACGGGATGCCGTTCGAGGGCGGACACGCCTGGTACCGGTTCGCCGGTGATCTTGCGGCGGGGCAACGCCGCTTCGCCCGCCTAGCCAATGCCGGCCGCGCTGGTGATCCACGATGGCCCGTATCGACCACCATAGTGACGAATATTCGGATTTTCGAATGTAAAGCCGGCCCTCGGATGTTTGCTCATCCGGGCGAGCTACGACTCAGCCGCCTTGGCCCGGTTTCGCCGACGCTTTATGGGATTGTTTTCGGCCCCCGCGAGTTGCGGAGAATAAGAAAGAACCTCCTCGACCGTATGGCGGATGTGCTGTTCTGCGAGGTCGCATGCGCGTTTCGTGTCACGGGCGAGCGTGGCCTCCATGATGGCGTGGTGTTCTTCGTTGCGGACGGTGCTGGGTGGCCGGTAACGCTGCGACAGCATGCGGTAACGGTGAGCTTGATCGAACAACGTTAGGTGAAACTGCAACAGCCACCGTGACCGTGCGCCCGAGACCAAGGCACGGTGAAATGCGCGGTGGCGTCTTGTCCACTCGGAAGCCTCTCCAAATCGAGCTTCCAGCGGCAAACGCTCCACTTTCTGTAAGGAATGGAAGGTTCCAATAATCCGGATCTCCCAGTCCTCGTCGCCGTGTGCAATCGCGTCGTCGAGTGCACGCCGCTCAAAGTCGACACGAAGCTCAGAGATATCCAGCAGGTCTTCCACAGACACGGGAGCGACTCGGAAGCCTTTTCCGGCATCGGTGTGAACAAGGCCGTCGGAAACGAGATGCGACAACGCTTCGCGCAGTGTCCCGATGCTGGCCTGATAGGTTTTCTGAAGCGAGGCGAAACCGAGCTTCATGCTCGGCTCGTAACGGTTCTCCAAAATATCGGCCTTGAGACGTGCCAGCACGTTCACGCCAACAAAGCTCGCAGCTTCAACCCGGCCTTCGTTCGTCTTCACCGACACATCTCGCTCCGTCCACAGAAGCCCTGGCGCCGGACAGTGCGACGCCATCGGCAGGGTCGCAAGGAATGTTTGATGATCCTCGAAGACATGCCGTTCCCGTGCTTTAGAAATGCCACAGTCACCAAAGCTTGCATTTTCGAAACTTTAGGTTTATTCGAAATAGCAATCGGGGGGCGCATCGTCCTCTCAGCCGCTTGGGAGGGCGTCCAGCCGTGGCGTACGAAAGCATTTGGACCCATTTGTCGCACGTTGCCTTCCGTCAGGATTGGATCGACGCGGGCGGTGTGCGGACGCGTTACGTCCAGGCGGGTCCGAAGGATGCACCGGCGCTCATCATGCTGCACGGCACCGGCGGCACCTGGGAGGCGTACATGGCCACCCTCGGTGCGCATGCCCGGCACTTCAATTGCTTCGCCATCGACTTCATGGGCAGCGGCTACAGCGACAAGCCGCGGCGGGATTACGAGATCGCCGACTACGTGCAGCAGGTCGCCGCGTTCATCGACGCGGTGGCGGTCGAGAAAACGTCGCTGATCGGGATCTCCCTGGGCGCCTGGGTCGCGGTCCGTTTCGCCTCGACGCATCCCGGCAAGACGGTGAAGGTCACGCTCAACGCGCCGTTCGGCCTGGCCGACGATGCCGAGGAGATCGGCGGGATCATCAAACGGCGTGGACAGGCCTACGACGACCCGAGTTGGGAGAACATCAAGAAAATCTTCGACGCGCTGATCTTCAAGGAGGAAAAGCGCATCGACGATTTGATCGCGTTACGGCAGGCCACGTACGCCAATCCCGAAGCAAAGGCGGCAGCCGACCATGTCCTGGCCGTGCTTGGTCCAAAATACCTGCACAAGAACTTGATTACCGATGCTGAATGTCGGAGCATCCGGGCGCCGGTCATGGTCGTGGAATCGTTGAAGGACCGGCCGCTGTTCCGCAATACGGCGCAGCGCCTGATGACGCTCTTGCCCAACGCGGTGCATCTGAAGATGGACGACGTGGGGCACTGGCCGCAATTCGAAGACCCCGAGACCTTCAACAAGGCGAACATCGACTTCCTGCTAGCCTAATTTAGAACAGGCCAACGAGCCGGAGAGGAAACGCCAATGAAAATCAGACATCTCTTTGCCGCGGCAATCTTTGGGATTGGCGCAGCCCTGCCGGTTGCCGCTGCGGACAGCCCGGTGGCGCTGCGACTCTCGTACTTCCTGCCACCCTCGCATCCGCTCCAGGCCTCGTTCCAGGCGTGGGCAGCCAGCGTTGAAAAGGCGAGCGGCGGCAGCCTGAAGATTACCATCTTCCCGGCCGAGCAGCTTGGGAAAACCTTCGATCACTACGACATGGCCCGCGATGGCATCGCCGACATCGCCCTGGTCGGCCCCGGGTATCAGCCCGGCCGCTTCCCCGTCGCTGGGGCCGCGGACCTGCCGTTCCTCTACAATGACGGGAAGACGGGTACGGCAGCGGTTGACGCGTGGTACCGCAAGTACGCGCCTACCGAAATGAAGGATGTGCATTTCTGCCTCGGCTTCATCCAAGAGCCGGCAACGTTGCACACCCGCCGGAAAGTCGTTCTGCCGGAAGACCTGAAAGGCCTGAAGATCAGGCCACCCAACGCCGTCATGGGCAACATGGTCAGCGATCTCGGGGGCACCAACGTGTCGGCACCACCGCAACAGACGCGGGAGCTGATGGAGCGGGGAACGGTGGACGGGACTTTCGTGCCTTGGGGCTCCGCGGTCCTGTTCGGGATCGATAAGGTCGCCAAGTTCCACCTCGATGCCAAGACGAATGCATGGTTCGGCGTCGTGGTGATGAACGCCAGGAAATACGACGGCCTGTCGCCGGTCCAGAAACAGGCGCTGGACAAGAACTGTACAACCGACGCAGCCGTGAGCCTGGCGTCGGGCTGGGTCGATTTCGAGGTGGCCGGGCGGAACAAGGTCGTTGGCCAGCCCGGACAAGAGACCGTCGAACTGACACCGGAGCAACTCGCCGCCTGGCGGCGAACGGCCGCGCCGCTGATCTCCGCCTGGGCGGAGTCGGTGCGCAAAGTGGGCGTCGATCCGGACCAGGCGATGGCCGAGTTGCGGGACAGCCTGGCGCGGAACGGCGCCGCCTACTGAGGCAAGATGCAAATGCTGAGGGTAGAGCCGCCAACGCCTGGGTCCGCCGCTGCACCGCGCCGCACGAACTGGATGGACCGGTTCATCGACGCGATCGAGTGGGTTGCAGCGGCGTTCGTGGGGCTGGTTGCCATCGACATCTTCGTATCCGTGATCTTGCGCTATTTCGGGATGGCGATCCCTGACAGCGCGGATTTCGGACGCCTGCTGCTCGGGATCCTGATCTTCTGGGGTATTGCCGCAACCAGCTATCGCGGCGCCCACATCACCGTGGACCTTGTTTGGGAGATGGCAAGCACCCGGTGGCGCCGGGCGATCGACGTATTCGCCACCCTCGTATTGCTGCTGGTCGTCACGGTCCAGACGGTGATGCTGTTCGACAAGGTGACATCGACCTACGCGCAGAACATCCTCACCTTCGACCTGCATCTGCCGACCTGGCCGTTCTTCGCCGTCGCCTGGCTCGGAGACGTATCAGCCGTCTTGCTCATCGCTGTCAGGACGTATCGCCTGGTGTTCACGCCGTCCCGCGTGGATGTGGCCAAGCGTGTCCAGCCGGTTGAGTGAGATGATGACCGATCCCGATGTCGTGGCCGTGATCGGGTTCGTCACCCTTTTCGTGCTGATGCTGCTGCGCGTCCCCGTCGGCATGGCCATGGGACTGGTGGGTGTATGGGGCTTCGGGATGATCGCGGGCTTTGAACCGGCGCTGAAGCTCATTGGCCAGACCTCCATGCGCACCGTGACGGATTATACGTTCGGGGTCATCCCGATGTTCCTCCTGATGGGCGCCTTTGTCTCGAACTCGGGCATGAGCCGTGAGCTGTTCCAGGCGGCGAACACCTTCGTCGGGCATCTCCGGGGCGGACTCGGTTTTGCCACCATCATCGCCTGCGCGGCGTTTGCCGCCATTTCGGGTTCCTCCATCGCGACAGCGGCCACCTTTTCGACAGTCGCCTACCCCGAGATGCGCCGCTACAACTATCCTCC
Organism: Acetobacteraceae bacterium; assembly: GCA_965199005.1. Taxonomy (GTDB): domain Bacteria; phylum Pseudomonadota; class Alphaproteobacteria; order Acetobacterales; family Acetobacteraceae; genus LMUY01. Next base: position 2,002,337 of record CBDAQK010000001.1, read on the forward strand.
CGGCATCTCGGCTGGGACGATCGCGGCGGGCGGAACGCTTGGGGCGATGTTCCCCCCATCGACCGTTCTGGTCGTCTACGGGATCATCACCGAGCAAGACATCGGCAAATTGTTCCTGGCCGGCATCATACCCGGTCTCATCGCCGTCTTGATGTACGTCATCACCCTGGCGATCATCGGGATCGTCCGGCCCAGCATGCTGCCGCGCGGACCGCGTTCCACCTGGGCTGATCGCGTTCGCGCCCTCGGCGGCGTGTGGGCCTCTCTTCTCCTGTTCGTCTTCGTCATTGGCGGACTCTATGGCGGGCTGTTCACCCCGACCGAAGCGGGCGGCATGGGGGCTGGCGGCGCCTTCCTCATCGGCATCGCACGCCGGCGGCTGCCGCGGGACGCCATTCTGCAATCGCTTCTCCAAGCGACGCGGACGGCGGCGGCGGTGTTCACCGTGCTGATTGGCGCATTGATCTTCGGGTATTTCCTGACGATCACCGGCACACCGCAGAAATTGACGGAGTTGATCACCGGCCTCGGTATCGGCCGTTACGAAGTCCTCGTGCTGATCCTGGTCGTGTATTTGGTCCTGGGATGCCTCATGGACGCCATGGCCATGATCATCCTCACTGTTCCCATCATCTTTCCCGTCATCACGGCGCTCGGCTTCGATCCGATCTGGTTCGGGGTGATCATTGTCATGACCGTGGAACTCGGATTGATCCATCCGCCGGTGGGAATGAACGTGTTCGTCATCAAGAGCGTCATTCCAGAGGTCAGCTTCTCCCAAATCTTCCGCGGCGTGCTCCCCTTCATCGTGACCGATATGCTGCGCCTGGCCCTGCTCATCATCTTCCCAATCCTGGCGCTATGCCTGCAATGACGGCGCCGGTGGAAGGCCTCGGGACACGCGCGCTATCCCTGCAGGAGACGCTGGCGCTGATCACGCCAGGCGAGGCGCCGGCCGACGCCGTGCCGAGATCGGTTGATGTCGTCATCGTCGGCGCCGGGCCCGTGGGGCTGACCACGGCGAACTTGCTTGGATCCTATGGTGTGGACTGCTTGCTCGTCGAGCAGAACCCGGCGCTTTCCAGCACGCCGAAGGCGATCGCGGTGGATGACGAGTACATGCGGGTGCTTGACCGCGTGGGCTTGGTATCCGCGCTCGCACCCCATCTCTCCAGGCCGTTCGGCGTCCACTTCATGTCCCCGCTCGGGTTTGCGCTGGTGAAGGTACCCGGCTTCATCACGCCGAACGGCTTCGGCAACCGCAATGCGGTGTTGCAGCCGGTGTTCGAGACGATCCTGCTCGAGGGCAGCCGCCGCTATCCCAGCGTGCGGATGCGTTTCGGCACGGCCGTGACCAGCATCGTTCAAGATCCTGCTCAGCTCCGTTTGGGTCTGGAGACGGAAGGCGGCCCTTGCGAGATCGCAGCACGATACATGCTCGCTTGCGATGGGGCTCGCAGCTTCGTGCGGACCGCGCTCGATATCCCATTCCCTGGCACCCGGATCGACGAGCCCCATCTCGTGGTCGATCTGGCCGAGTTTCCGGACCAGGTTGATTACTCCCGCTTCTTCTGCAATCCCGTCCGCCCGGTGAATAGCGTGCCGGCGCCCTATGGGGGCCGGCGGCTCGAGTTCATGCTGTCGCCTCATGACGAGCATGAGCGTGTTCTCACCGATGAGGGCATTCGTGAGTTGGTCGACCGCCACACCCCTTATCGGGGCGTCAAGCTCAACATCGTGCGACGGGCCATTTACGGCTTTTCCGAGCGGATTGCCGGACAGTTGCAAAGCGGCCGGGTTTTCCTGCTAGGTGACGCCGCGCATGTGATGCCGCCTTTCGGTGGGCAGGGGATGAATACGGGCGCGCGGGATGCGGCCAATCTCTGCTGGAAAGTGGCCGCCGTGCTGCGCGGCGAAGCGTCCCCGGAGGCCCTGGCGAGCTACGAGGCCGAGAGGCGCGACCACATCCGGGCGACGGTGCGCTACTCGGTGCGGGTCGGCCGTCTGGCCAATATCCGCTCCCGCGGCCTGGCGGGTCTGCGTGACGCTGGCTTCGCGCTTGCGAACCTGCTCCCCAGCGTGCGCCGCTATTTTCGCGAGATGCGGCATCTGCCGCGCCCTTTTCTCACCGCCGGGCTGCTGGCAACCAATCAAGCTGGCGATGACGGCTTGACAGGGCGCATCCTGCCCCGGCTTCCGCTCAGGCGACCCGGTGCGGGCGAGTTGTCGTTGGACGAGGCGGCCGGTCCCTGGTTCGCCCTCATCGGCATGGATGTCGGAGCCGATGTCTTGGCAGCCGCCGCCGACCATACGCTGTGGCGAAGCCTGCAGCCGGCCCTAGTGACGCTGACTGCCGGGCTGGCTGGGGACCAGGATGGCGGCGCTGCTCTGGCCGTCGCAGACGGCCGCGGCCGGGACCTGCTCGCGCGTCACCGGGGAACGATCCTAGTGCTGCGTCCGGACCGGTACGTCGCTGGCCGCGCGGCACCCGAGGAGTTCAGCGGGCTCTCGGATCGTTTGGCTCACCGGCTCGTGCCGCACTGCGAGATCCCGCAACGGCATTCACACCAACGAAACTCAAGAGCGGAGGATACGCCATGATCAAAGTCTGCCGCATCGGTCATGTGACACTGGAGACTCCCGACATTGACCGGCAGCTCGACTACTATCAACGGGTTTTGGGGCTTGACCTCGCCCATCGGGATAGCCACTCCGCCTCCCTCACCACGAAGATCGGGGAGGTCGTCGTCGTCCTAGAGCGGGGTGCGGCGACGCGATGCGTGCGGTTGAGTTTCCAGGTGGCGCCGGGAACCGATCTCGCGGCAGCCGCCCGAGCGCTGTCGCAAGATGGGATCGAAGCCGAGTATCGCAGCGCATCGCACCCGGATGGCGAGGACGTCATCCGGTTCTCCGATCCGAACGGCACGCAACTCGAACTGTTCGCGCAGCGCAAATTCGTCCGCGCCAAGGCCGTGACCGGCATCGGTCCGTTCAAGCTCGGCCATGTCGCGTTCATCGTCGACGACCCGGTGGCCACGTCGGCGTTCTACGAGCGGGTGCTCGGTTTCAAGGTATCGGATTGGGTGGAGCGCTTCTTCGTCTTCATGCGGTGCGGCCCAGACCACCACACGCTCAACTTCCTGAAGGCGGACGGGCACCGCATGCACCATTTCGCATTCGAGATGCGGGACACCGCGCATCTGACGGAGTCGTGTGACGTGCTTGGCCGCGAGAGGATCGAGATCATCTGGGGACCCGTCCGCCACGGTCCTGGTCATAACGTCGCGACCTACCACCTCAACACGGATGGCTTGATGATCGAGCTTTATGCCGAGCTGGATCGGATGTCCGACGAGGCGCTCGGCCACTTCGATCCCAAGCCGTGGCACACGGACCTCCCGCAGGTGCCGAAGACCTGGGTGGGGCGCCAGCGCCGGGACGTTTGGGGGCCGGCCATCCCGAGCAACTTCCTTCTGCAGGGCTACTGAGCTGCGCCGATCTGGCCGCAGGTGCATCGTGCAAAGCTGAGGAGCGTGACAATGATCAACCGGCGAGCCCTTCTAGCCACCAGCATTGGCGCTGCACTGCCCTTGCGCCGAGCCTGGTCACAAACCGAAACCATCCGGATCGGCTGTCTGACGGAGATGTCGGGCAATCTCGGCGCTGCTGCGGGCCTTGGCTCTGCTGCATGTGCGCAGATGGCGATCGAGGAATCCGGCGCCGCCGGACATGGCATACGGGTAGAACTGACGGTGAGGGACCACCAAAACAAACCAGATGTCGGCGCTGGCATCGCCCAGCAATGGTTCGACCAAGACGGGGTCGACGTGATCGTGGATGTCCCAAATAGCGCCGTCGCACTCGCGGTCGGGACCGTGGCAAGAAACAAGAACAAAGTTTATCTCAACAGCGGAGCCGGTATCGACTTACTCACAGGCGCGCAATGCTCTCCAAACACGATCCATTGGACGTATGACACCTGGATGCTGACGCATGCGACCGTGCCCCCGCTGACGAAAGGGAGTGCGGACAGCTGGTATTTCGTCGCGGTCGACTATTCCTTCGGCCACTCGATCGTGCAGGAGGCCACGAGCGAGGTGCAAGCACGGGGCGGCAAGGTGCTGGGTAGTGTGTTCTATCCCTTCCCAGGCACGACGGATTACTCCTCGTATCTTCTCGGGGCGCAAGCCAGCGGCGCATCCGTCATCGCCTTCGGCAATGCAGGGGATGACCTCATCAACAGCCTCAAACAGGTTGTGGAATTTGGCTTGAGAGGGAATGGGCCGAAGATCGTTGCGATGCTCGCTTTCATTCAGGACATCCATGCGGCTGGCCTATCCGTTGCGGCAGGTACGGTGCTGCCGGGAGCCTTCTATTGGGATCAAAACGATCGCACGCGAGAGTTTACCAGACGATTGCTGAAGCAGCCGAACGGGCTTTATCCAGGCATGGGACAGGCCGGGACATACTCAGCAACCCTGCATTACCTCAAGACGGTCATTGCGATGGGGGCATCGCAAGCCAAACTCAGCGGCGCTGCGACGGTCGCCAGCATGAAGGCAATGCCGACCGATGACGACGTGTTCGGCCCCGGCATGATCCGTGCCGATGGCCGCAAGCTGCATCCAGCCTATCTCTACGAGGTCAAGGCGCCAGCAGAGAGCAAGGGCGAATGGGACTTGCTGAAAGTCATCGCAGTGACGCCGGCAAACGAAGCCTTCCGGCCACTGTCGCAATCAGACTGTCCGCTCGTGCGGGGATAGCGGCACCTACTCGGCCCGGGCCACGTATTTGTCGACGGGCCTCACAATGCGGCCCTCCCGGATTGGCTCGCATTCAGGAGGGAAGTCCTGCCGAAACCGGCCACCTCGCTCGCGGACAGAGTCGAGAAAGCGCGGCAGGAGCCGCATCGCCCCGGTTGGCAGGTCATGCAGAACGATCAAGGTCCAAGGTTGCGACGCGCACTGGGCGAGCGCCGCATCCACCCATCCGTCCGGGTTTGCCCAGTCGCCGGATACGGCATTCCACAGCACGAAGGAGAAACGCCCCGCTTGCAGATATGCGAGCGCGTCCGGACTGAGCAGTCGCTGATCAAGATTGCCCCCGCCAAACGGGAGGAACCAGCGATGCGGGTGCGCAACCGATTCCAGCTCACGCTGCGTCCGCCCGATCTCCCGTTCGGCGCTGCCTGCATCGTTCAGTTCTCCGAGCGGTGTCGCATGCGTCCAGCTGTGATTGCCAATCCAATGCCCTTCATCGTGCGCCCGCCTGCATAAGTCCATTCGGCCTACTGGCGGATCGCGACCGTGCGGCGAAAGCTTGGGATGCGGCCGTGGGATATGATTGCCGGCCGCGCGGCTTGTCCTAGGCGCCGCTTTGCTGCTTCGACGACCGATTGATCCGGATCGTGTCAGACGGCAGTTCTCCGAACTGCTGGTGATAGGCCCTGGCGAACCGGCCAGCGTTGGTGAAGCCGTGCCGCTGTGCGATCGTCCCGATCGGTGTATCGGCGCCCTGTGCCAACTCGGCACGGGCGTTCGCCAGTCGGATCCTGCGCAAGTCTGTCATGGGCGTCGTGCCGCGTAACCGGGCGTAACCCGCGTTCAACGTCCGGATGCCGCAACCCGCCGCCGCTGCAACCTGCTCCATTCGCAATGGTTCTCGGGCATTGACCCGCATGAAGTCCTCTGCGCGCCGTAGGACGCCGGGCGACACGTCGACGGACCGGCGGGTGAGGCGCTCCGAATAGTTGTGCGGCAAGGCTAGCAGCAGAGTTTGCAACATGAGGTCTGTCAGCGAGGTCAGTGCGACATCGTTGCTCGCCAGGCTGTCCGGCCGCCGCAATTCGGAGGCGAAATAGGCGATCTGCCACCTCAGGCTGACGGCGAGACCTGCCCGCCAATCCACCGACACACGGAAATCGAGCGGCTGTCGAAGCCCGTCGCCAAGCATCGCCGAAACAACCCGCTCCAACTCGCCTTCATCGATCCAGACATTGGTCCTGACATTCCCATCGCTGCTCAGCAGGTGCGTTCCCGATCGTTCAAGCAGGGCCATGCCGGCTGTACGCTCGGCGCGGGAACGCCCGGCAATGCGCCGGATGCACCATCCACGCCGCCGCCGACGACGCCGGGCGCCACGGGGCTGACCTACTACGTCCAGTTCGAGCCTTACGGGGGCGGCACTGCGCTTGCGGGGACTGGCGGCGCCACCTGGTTCGCGGTCACCAACGTGGTCCTCGACACGACGGAGACGGCCGCGACGACCAGCACGGGCGATGGCGGCACCATCGTGCTCGGTGGGCTGTCGTTCACGCTCGCGGCCGATACCGTGCTCCCGACGCTGTTCGAGGACGAAGCCGCCGGAACCGCGCTCAAAGTCGAATTGGCCGGCTATGCCGGAACGGGCCCAAGCGGCCGAAGCTGGGGGCTGAGTATGGTAGCGTAGCGTCTTTCACTTAGCCCTCGACCACCCCAACAGCCCGGTTTTGTTTGGCGAAACTGAGGTTGCCCCGTTCTCGTGGACGGTTTGTTGACTTGGGAGCTACGTCTCGGGTTCACCGGTCTCTCGGTTGGCTTCGTAGGTCATCGGTGATTGGTAGCCGAGTCTGGAATGCAGCCACAAGCAAAGGGGGAACCAGCGAGCCGTCGCGGGGGTCATTGCCCAGGCGCAGCCGGTTCGTGCGCCGGCTGCGCCTTCTCCGGAAGCTTGAGCCGTTCAGCCAGCAGATTGGCCGCCATCGTGGCCAGCAGCACGAGCCGGTGCTCGACCATGTCGGCCAAGCCAGATGCCGGCACGATCAGGCTGAGACTGGCGATGATCGCCTGCTCGGGGTTCGAGACGGGCGCGGCGATCCCGGCCAGGCCTGGATCGACCTCGCCGCGGGTGATCACGTAGCCGCAGCGGCGTGCCATCGCCAGCTCCTTGCGAAGGTCCAGGATCGTGCTCCCGGCGGACCCGGCGCTTTCGGAAGGGGCAAGTAGCCGGTTGAGCCGGCGGGAGGGGAGCTGGGCCAGGATCATCTTCGACGTCGCCCCGCGTGTCAGCGGCTGCGGCCGGCCCCGCTCGTAGCTCGTCGGGATGTCGTGGCCCTTGGACCGCGTATCAGCCACGCACATGACCTTGTCGCCGTATAAGCGGGCCAGCACCACCGCGCACGGGATGCGCACCTCTCCTGCCACGTCCTGCAGGATGCCATTGCTCAGCCGGATGAGGCTGTCCGTCCGGCGCACCCGGCGGTCGAACTCGATGAAGGCCGCACCCAGCCGGTAATGCGCTTCCATCGATTGCTCCAGCATCTCGGCCGCCACAAGCTCGCGGACAGTGCGGTATACGGTGCTGGTCGGCACATCGAGCGAGAAGGCGATCTCGGGGATCGTCCAGTCCGATTTCGTCTCGTCGAACAGGTTCACAATGTCCAGGTAGCGGTCGAGGCCGGCCATGGCGTCTTACCCCCAGACCGGCGCGAGTTCGGAGCGGATCCGGGCTGTGTTACCCGGCTGATAGCCGGACGCGACCAGGGCGGCAACGGCCCGCTCGGCGCCCCCGGCGTCGGCGACTGGCACTGCCGCCGCGACATAATGATCCGGCCGCAGCAGCAGTGCACAGCCGTCATAGGGACGGGCCGCACCCGCCAGCTCGGCGCTCGCCTCGGTGACGACGGTCATTCCAGCCGGAACCGGGGCCGCCGACCCCATCCCCGCGGGCAGCACGGCCACGCGCACGACGCCCAGTTCGTCCCAAACCGGCGCCCGCAGCCGGGCCAGCGCCGCCGGCGCATCCGCCCCACGCATCAGCAGGGCGAACCGCAGGCCGATCACCTCGTCCAGCAGGATGTCCCGCCCGTCCGCGCGGACCATGGGCTGCGGCAGCAGGCGCCCGATCAGCGAGGCCCGGCCCTTCCCGTCAGGCACCAGGAACCCCGCGCCGAACCGCGGCGGCGGCTTGTATTTCATCTGCGCCACGTAGTCGCGGGCCGGCGGCCACGCCTTCAGCGCCAGGAACCCGGCCTGGGTCAGCAAGCCCTCCAACCAGCTCGGCGGGGACATCACTCGCCCCATGCGCAACGCCAGGTGGACCATCTGCCAGATATGGTCCTTCCGCTCCTGCTCATAGGTGGCCAGCAGGCCAGGCCCGGCGCGGCCGTCCAACACGGCCTTGAGCTTCCACGCCAGGTTCTGGGCGTCCCGGATCCCGCTATTCATGCCCTGCCCGGCGAAAGGCGGCGTCAGGTGTGCGGCGTCGCCGGCCAGGAACACACGGCCGAACGACCAGCGTGGGGCAACCCGGGCGTGGAAGCGGTAGACCACCTTGCGCCGCAGGGTGGCGGCAGGGTTGGCGCCATGGGTCCGGAGCAACTGATCTACCGTCGCCGGGTCCAACAGGTCCGCGTCCATCTCGCCCGGCAGAAGCTTGAACTCGAAGCGCCGGGTGCGGTCCGGCCCTGGCAGCGTGATGCACGGGCGTCGTCGGTCGCAGAACACCTCCGTGTGCTTGGTCGTGTTCTCGTTGTTCTCGAGGTCGACGATCAGCCAGCGCTCGTCGAACGTGGTGCCCTCCAGCGAGACGCCCTGCTGCTCCCGCACCCGGCTGGCAGCGCCGTCGCACCCCACGAGGTAGTCGCAGGTCACCCGCCGGGGCTCGTCGCCGGGGCCGGTCAGGTCGACCGAAACCCCGTCCGCGTCCTGCGTGTAACGGTCCAGCCGCCAGCCATACAGCGTGTCCACCCCGTCGAACCGGGACAGCGCCTCCCTGAGTTGGCGTTCCAGCACCGGCTGGCGGAACGCGTTGCGCCGGGGATAGCCGTATGGCCGGCCGGTCGGTTCCACTTTGGCGAAGCAGATGCCGCGCGGCGAGTAGTAGTGCGAACCGTAGCCCGGCACGACCGCCGTGAGTACCGTGTCCACCACCCCGGCCGCCTGCATGGTGCGCAGCGATTCGTCGTCGATGGAAACGGCCCGCGGCTCCTGCACCGTCGTCTCGTTGCGCTCGACCAACAGGCAGCGCACGCCCATCATGCCCAACAGGTTGACCAGCGTCAGGCCGATCGGGCCGCTGCCGACGACCACGACCTGGGTGTGGGTGGTGGTGGGCCGCATGCTATCCCGCCGCGGCGTCAGGAGGCAGACAGTACGTGCATTTCGGCCGATAAGGCGGGCTCGTCCGCCGGCACGCGCAGTATGGCACGGCCCCACGAGTTCAGCGTGCGCGGCTCATGCTTCCAGAGCTTGACCGGGCGGTCGTAGACCACCTCCAGCTCGGCCGAAATCTCGATCCAGTTGCCATCCGGGTCTTCGACGAAGATGAAGATGTTGTTTCCCGGCCCGTGCCGTCCAGGACCCCACATGATGGGGACATGCTGGTCGCCCATGCGGTCGCACCAATCCTTGATAACGGCCCAATCGCCCGCCTCATAGCTGTGGTGATCCATTCCCTGCCGGGCGTGCCGGAAACAGGCCAGCGTGTGGTGTTCGTGGTTGGAGCGCAGGAAGATCGTGTTGACCGTGCCATCCCGCGCCACCACCCGGTCGGACGGAAGAAACCCAAGCTTGTCGGTGTAGAACCGCTCGATCGCGTCCGGATCCGCGGTCGCGAGCGTCAGGTGCTGAAGCGGGCCACGTAGGCCACGCCGTGGCGGCTCCTGCTGTCCGAGACCGAAGACGATCAGGTTCCCATCTGGGTCACGCACGCCGAAGGCCTCTTGCGCGAACAGCGGGCTGGGGGACGGCAGGATTGTCAGGCCGCCCGCCTCCGCCTGCGCGCGCAGTCCAGCGAGACCTGCGGCATCGCGGCAGGCGAACGCGCCAAAGCCCAGCCTCTTATTCTCGCCGGGCGCGAACATCACTCGCCGCATCGGGCCCTCGCAGAGCCATGCGCCACTGCCGAGCGGGCTCGCCGTCATGTCCATGGCGGCGGCGTAGAACTCCGCCATGCGCGCCGGATCGCGGCTCTCGATCTGCATGTGGTGGAGAAAAGTGCCGGCACCGACTGCTGCTGACATGTGCTGCCTCCATTGAACGGGAGCGGATTAAGGCGTTCCGCTGAAATAATCAAGATATATTATCAGAATACGATAAATTAAGCAGGTAATCTACTCGACATTCTCATTGACCGGGCGTTGTCGGCACTATCTTACACACGCACGTTGGTCATCGTTTCCGGCGCGAAGAAGCGCTCCGGCGTCACCCGCGTGGCGGACACGCCCTGCTCGAATGCGTAGGTAAAAAAGGCCTCAAGCGTGACGGCGTTTGGAGCAACACCGTACGGCCAGAAATCGTCGCCCATCAGCGAACGCGACAGCCTTGCATAGTCGGCCAGGAACGGCAGCGGCGCCGCGGATGCGGTCACGTCCGCGAACCGCGCCAGGCTGCGGTCCTTGGCCGTCGTGAAGGCCGAGACCAGGTTGGCGGCAAGCCAGCGATGGCGTTCGTAGCTCTCCCGGCGCAGCACGACGATGTGCATGATCGGGAAGATCCCCGTCGCGCGCCAGTAGGCCAGCTCCTCCGTGCGCGTGTCGGCCACCAGCCTGCGGATGCGCCCGTCACCGGCCGCGAAGGGCGTCGGCGGCCGGGCGGACATGACGGCGTCCAACTCGCCTGCCAACAGCAGGTCCGTCAGCGAACGGTTCGGCTCGGGCGTCAGCCTGATGTGCGGCGGCAGCGACAAGGTCGCCTTCTCCTTGCGGCCGGCATCGTTGACCCCGGCCTGCGTCCAGGCGATGCCGCCGAGGTCGACGCCGTAATAGTGCTGCAGCATGCCGCGCGTGTAGACGGCCGCCGTCTGCGCCCACTCCGGCAGGCCGACCCGCTTCCCGGCGAGTTCGCCTGCATGGGTGAGCGGGCTGTCCGCGCGCACGTACAGCGACGACACACGGAACGCCCGCGAGATGAAGACCGGGATCGGCACCACGCTGGTGTCGCCGCGTCCGGCCATCGAGACGCATTTGGCAAACGACATCTCGGACACGTCCCACTCGCGGAAATACATGAAGCGATGGAACATTTCCTCGACCGGGAGGCGCAGCACCGTCAGGTCGGCGCCGTTGACCCCGACCGTGCCGTCGGCCAGGTCGCGGACGTGGTCGTAGTCGCCCAGCGCCATCGTCACGTTCACGCGGCTCATGGCGTCAGCTCCCGGGACACGGCCTGTGCCGGGTGCAACGCCCGATTCAGCAGCAGAAGGCACCCGCCCGCCGCGACCAGCGGCGCGCCGAAGATGATGAACAACTCCGAAGTAGGCAGTTGCGCCGAGATCAGCGCGCCCCCCACCACGGGTCCGATGATCGAGCCGATGCGCCCGACGGCGTATACCCAGCCGGACCCGCTGGCGCGCACCGCCTCCGGATACATCACTCCCGAAAGCGCATTGATCCCGTTCTGACCCCCGGCGACGAAGAAGCCGCAAGCCGCGACCAGAACGGCCAGCAGCACCAGCGTGCCCGCCCCCAGGCCCAGCAGCCAGACCACCGGACCAGCCACCAGCAAGGTAATCGCCACTACCAGCGGACCGCGCCGGTCGATGGCCCGGCCGAGCACTACGTTGGCGACCGTGCCGCCCAGGTGGAACATGGATCCGATCAGCACCGCCAGCGTGGTCGGAACGCCGAAGCCCTTGATCAGGGTGGGCAGCCACGAGGTGAGCAGGTGAAGCGACACCATCGAACAGATCGCCGCCATCCAGAGCGCCAGGGTCGGTGCGGCACGCCCCTCGGTGAATAGGGTGCGGACGGAGATGCTCGCATCTTCGCCGGGCGGTGCGGCGAAGGCGGCGGGGCCGGTCCAGACGAAGCTGGGATTGATCTGCCGCATGATTGCGGTCACGCGCGCCGACTCCCCCCGCCGGGCCAGGTGGCTGACCGATTCCGGCAGGCGCCAGACCAGCAGCACGGCCAAGGCAAGGCCGGCCCAACCGCCCAGGCGGAACAGCGTCTCCCAGCCGCCATGGCCCAGCACCCACGATGCGAGGAAGCCGCTGATGAAGCTGCCAGCAGTGTAGGCCACGAACAGGGCGCTGAGCGCGGTGGCGCGGCGGCGGGCGGGCGCGTATTCGGCCACCAGGGCTATGACGTTCGGCACGGCGCCCCCAAGCCCGATCCCGGACAGCACACGGAACAGCAGCACCTGCCACAACGTCGTCGAATAGCCGATGGCGAGCGTGAATACGCCGAAGGTCAGCACGCCGGCGACCAGCATCCGCTTGCGTCCGACGCGGTCGCCCAGCGAGCTCAGTCCGATTGCCCCGAGCAGGAACCCGGCGTTATTGGCCGCGAACACCCAGCCGAAGGCGAACTTGCTGACATGCAGCGCATCGGCCATCACCGGGGCGGTGTAGCCGACGAGTTGCATCTCGAATCCTTCGAGGAACTGGGCCAATGCGGCCCAGAACAGCAGGCTGGCATGGAACCGCCCAAACGCTTCCGCCGCCGCCGGGCCGCTCCGGCCGCCCGAGAACGCAGCCGTCGTCATGGCGCACAAACCCGGCAGGCGGGGCCCGGCGCAGGCCAGATCTCACAAGGCCGGCAAACGGTATCGGTCCGGTATGCCTGATGCGCATTGGTCATTCTCTATGGCGCTTCCTAGTCTCGACCTGTAACAATCCGTTCGGCGATATACAGCGCTATTACTATATTTCGAGAACAGCGCGTAGTGTCAAGAGCAAAGCTTGTTCGACTACTAGGCAGCGGCGTCGGTGGCGAGAGTGGTCCGGCACTGCACCTCAACGAATGCCTTTCGGACGCCACGAGAACACCTCCTAGAAAGACCAGCGTCCCCAAAGCATGAAAGCCGCCATCGCTGGTAGATCGGCGCTGACGGGCGTCGCCGCAAATTCGTGGCGGAACATGTGGAAAACGAGGGCGCAGACCTGCAGCACGACGCATCCGAACGCCGCGGCGACCGTCACTCGTGGCAAAATACCGGTGAGCATCGGCAGGAGCACGCCGAAGCCTCCCAGCAGGTCGATCACCCCGAGCGCGCGTACCATCGGTTTTGCCAGATGGCCGATCCACGGCCAGAAACCAGCCAGGCGTGGGATCGGAATCATAATCTTCATCCAGGCCGCCGTAGCAAAGGCGGCGAAGACCAGGATTTATGCCACCCACAATGCCTGGGGACCGTCCAGGCTGCCTGGTTACGTCGACAGTGCCGACGCAACGGCCGTATCCTCCGTGCGAGTCAATCCGAGCACGATCCCGATCAAAATCGTGACAAGCGTAAAGACGACAGTGGGATCACGTCCCCCGGGGCGATGGCCGCGCCGCCCAGCGTGCACCGCTAGTCGATGCCGGCAAGCCGGACTTCCTCGGCATACGGCTTGGGGAGGCGCCGGTGCAGAAGATCGCGAAGCCCGTCTTCGTCAGGTCCTCGACGTCGCGCACGCAGCCGTCGACCACGAACCCCCGAGCCCGATTCTCTTTGCATAGTTTGCCATGTTGTCGCCCGCGAACCACGCTTCGCACCCCGCGGTGGCGTAGACCAGGATATTGCCCGGCCTGCACCGTTCCATGATGTCGAACGCGCCCGGCATCGTGGGCTTCCCGGCGGCGGACTCGGTTCGAACCTCAGCGTGAAGGCCCATCCCACCATCGGCCCAGGAAGCACGAACAACGAGCGAATGCCTCGTGGTCAGATCCGGCCGATGCCGAGGCGTCGGGCCGCATCGGTCACGAGAGCCGTCGAATACGACCGCAACGACGCAACTTGCCCATCGGCCGAGCCACCTGGAATCATTTCCAATCCTCTGCGTCTCGATATGACCTAAAGCAAGCAGATCAGGTTAACACCCACGAATAAGTGCATCACTGTGTGATAAATCGTATTGGAATGCGAAGGCTTTGCTGCCTGGGATCGGAAGGTGCGGGCGGCCCGGACACCTCTTTCGGTAGGGGCCGATGTTGGTGGTGGCTTGCTAGGCCACCACCACGTCCTTCTCGGGGATCGCCTCGCCGCGGGCGACGCGGGCGATGTTGTCGAACATCTGCTGCACGGTTTTGTCGAAGGTGTCGGCGGTCGCCGCCGCGATGTGCGGGGTGACCGTCAGGCCATCCAGCTTCAGGAGCGGACTGTCAGGCGGCAGCGGCTCCGTCTCGAAGACGTCCATCGCGGCGGCCTGGATCACCTTGCTCCTCAGCGCCCAAACCAGGTCGGGTTCGACGACCACTCCACCGCGCGCCACGTTGATCAGCACGGCGGACGTCTTCATGCGAGACAGGGCGGACCGGTCGATCAGCCCGGCAGTCTCGGCGGTCATCGGGCAGTGCAGGGAAACGACGTCCGACTGCGCCAGCAACTCGGGCAATGGCGTGTGGCGGACGTGCAGGGCGGTCTCGAGCGCCGGGTCGGCGGGGCTTGGCATACAGGATGGTGCAGCCGAAGCCGGACAGCAGCCGGGCAACCGTCTGGCCGATGGCGCCGAAGCCGACCAGGCCGACGGTCTTGCCGGACAGGAGGTAAGCCGGGCGGGCGAAGTTGCCGCTAATCCAGCGGCCCTCGCTGAGCTCGGTATGCGAATGGGCCAGGCTGCGCAGGGTGGAGATCATCAGCCCTTTCCACGCCTGAACCAGGGCGGCGTGATCCCGATCGGCGCGATCGCAGCGGCTGTTGAAGATGCGATGGCGGAGTTCGGCGGGCGGGTGGACCGGCTGCGGCTTTCGCCGGTCGACCTTCTGGCAGAGCCCGATGCCTAGGCGGGAGCGCCCTCCTCGATGGCATCAACCCGGTCGGCGTAAAACGCGACATAGTCCTTGATGGCCGCAACTGCCGCGTAGGGGGTTTCATAGGTCCACACGGCGTTCACTGCGCGCTCGCCGCCCGCGGGAATGCTGTAGTAGGAGCAATCCCCCTTGTAGGGGCAGTACGTCGTATGGTCCGTGCGGGTCAGCAGCGACATGTCGACGTCCTTGCGCGGGATGTAGTGGACCGCCGGGTAATGCGCTTCCCGCAGCGTCAAGGACGCCTGCGTGTTCGCGACCACGTGTCCGGCCACGGTCACCTTTACCCGAACGCCCTCGCTCTCGATGGTGATCGGATGGTCCGGCCCGGGAATCTTGATCGTCCTCGGTTTTGCTTCGACATGGTCCGGCATAATGTGCTCCTTTCCTCGTTAAGCGCCATATAGTCAGGCAGCCGTCTTGCCGCCATTGACGCGGATGATTTGGCCCGTGAGGTAGGCCGCCTGTTCAGACGCCACGAACAGGATGGCAGACGCGATCTCCTCAGGCTTGCCGCCGCGCTTGAGCGGCACGGCCGCATAAAACGCCGCCTTCTTCTCGGGCGATCCGGTCAGCCGGTCGAGCATGGCGGTGTCCGTCGGCTCCGGCGCCACCGCGTTGACGCGCACGCCGAACGCTGCCGCTTCGAGGGCAGCGGATTTGGTCATGCCCTCCACGGCATGCTTACTGGCGGCGTAAAGCGACATGTTCGCCGCCCCCCGCTCCCCCATGGTGGAAGAAAGGTTGACGATGCTGCCGCTGCCCTGCCCCTGCATGATCCGCAGCTCGTGCTTGAGGCTGAGCAGCGTGCCAAGCACGTTGGTGTCGAACACAGCTTCATAGGAAGCCGCCGTCTGCGCCGTCACCGGGCCCGGCGTGCCCTCGGTCCCCGCATTGTTGACCGCGATGTCGAGGCGGCCGAACCGGGCGACCGTGTGGTCAACCAGGGCTTGAACGTCCTCCTCGTGGCGGATTTCGGCGCGGAAGAACTCGGCCTGCGCGCCGAGTTCACGGAGTTCGGCCGCCAAGGCGAGCCCGGCCGCCTCGTGCCGTCCGGATACCACGATGTTGGCGCCTTGCCGCGCGAAGGCGATGGCGGTGGCTTGGCCGATTCCGGTGAGGGCACCGGTGATCATCACGACTGGATTGCTCATATCTGCCTCTTCGATGCCACGCCGGGAGCCCGCCCAGTTGCGGTCCTGCATGACTGGAACGGCAGCTGATTTGAGACGTCCGGGGCATAGGGGGAAAGACTTTGTAGGTCCACCGTCATACCTATGAGGCATGGCTCGCGGAGTGCCGCTTGCACAACCGTTCAAGACAACCTCCGCCCCTCTGCACTACCAGGTCTGACATGCTGTTCTGGATGGAGGGTGCGATATGACAATCGGCTTCATCGGACTAGGCGTGATGGGCGAACCCATGGCGCTCAGGCTGGCCCAGGCGGGCACACCGCTCGTGGTGTGGAACCGGTCCGCCGGCAAAACCGCGGCGCTGCGTGACGCTGGAGCCAGGGTGGCGGCAAGCACCGCCGAAGTTTTTCGAACGGCACGGGTGGTCATCCTCATGCTGGCCAATGACGCCGCCGTCGACTCCGTTCTGGGCCGGGGAACGCCGGACTTCGTCACCAAGGTCACCCAGCACGTCATCGTTCAAATGGGGACCTTCTCGGCAGACTATTCGCGCGGGCTCGAGGCCGAGATTCGGGCGGCAGGCGGTTGCTACGTCGAGGCGCCAGTGTCTGGTTCCCGCAAGCCCGCAGAGGCCGGGCAACTCGTTGCCATGCTCGCCGGCGAGCCCGCCGCCATCGACGAGGTTCGCCCCTTGCTCCAGCCCATGTGCCATGAAACCGTGGCGTGTGGGCCGGTCCCCAATGCGCTGATCATGAAGTTCTCGGTCAACGTGTTTTTGATCACCATGGTGACAGGCCTTGCCGAGGCGGCGCATTTCGCCCGCGCGCACGGCGTGGACATGCAGCAATTCCTTGCCGTGCTCGATGCTGGCCCGATGGCAAGCAGCGTATCGCGGATCAAAGCCGCCAAGCTTGCCGCCCGCGACTTCACCGTCCAGGCGGGCATTTCGGATGTCTTGAAGAACAGCCGCCTGGTCGCGGAAGCCGCACGGAAATCCTGCCTGGCCTCGCCCCTGCTCGACGTCTGCCGCACGCTTTATAGCGAGACGGAGGCGCTCGGGCTGGGACGGTCCGACATGGTCGCGGTCATCCGCGCCATCGAGGCCCGAACCGATTTGGAGCCTAGAGGCTGACCGCCGCCCATTTTGCAGGCGTCACGCCATAGGCGCGCTTGAAATGCCGCGACATATGGCTCTGATCGGCAAACCCGGCCTGGATTGCAGCGTCGGCGAGCGGGGTTGCCTGGTTCAGCAACCGGCGAACATGATCCAGTTGCCGCAGGGTCCGGAAACGGCTGGGACTCGTCCCGAACGCGGCCCGGAATTGCCGGGCAAGCGTCCACCGGTCGAGACCAGACAGGTGTTCGAGTTCCGCCATGGCATGCCGCTCCGCCGGGTGTTCAGCGATGAAATCCCGAACGCGCATGAGGGCATCAAGCGCCAGCAAGCCCAATGGCATCGGGGTACCGGATTTTGCGCCGACCAGCAGGCTGACGACCGCCACCACAAGCTCGGTGCGCGCAACATCGTCGATATCCGCATAGATGTCCCAAATCTCAGGCACACAGAGGTCTCGCACGCGCCTCGCATCGAGGACGGGGTGGGCGACGAACGGCAAAGGCTGGCCGCGAACTGCGTCCTGAATCAACAAGGGATCGACATAGACCATGCGATAGCCGAAGCCAGCCTCGGTTCCCGCCCGGCCATCATGCAACTCGTCAGGGTGCAAGATGTGGCATTCGCCCGGCAGGCAGTGCCATTGCTGGCCGCGGAAGCCGAAGGTTTGGACGCCCGACAGGGTGATACCAATGGCATAGACGTCGTGGCGGTGGGGCGAAAACGCCTGCCCGTGCAGGTAGGCTTCCAGGCGCTCGATCCCTTGAATGCCAGAGGCGATCGTGACGCGGTCGCTTTTGGTGAACACCACCGCGGTCAGCGCCGCCCGAAGACGGCGACTATATCGGTCACCAGGCTGTCATGGTCCCGAATGACGGTGTCGTGGCCTGGATTCCACAGTTTCATGCCGCTCAACGGCGGATTACCCGAAGCGGGCGCCACGTCCGTCCGGAACGAATAGACGCCCCGCAGACGGACCAGCTCGGTCTGCGCCACCTTGGAGAGATACCAGTTGCCGAACAGTTCGGCGGCATTCGGGTGCGGGGCGCCGGCGAGCAGCATCATCGGGTAGTTGACGAACGGGATCCCCTCCGCCGGGTAAACGGGCTGGATCGGTGCGCCTTGCCCGATGCGGAGCGGGTAGTCGTCCAGCGAATCGACGATCCCGACATTCGTCTCTCCCCGCGCCACCGACTGCACAACGGCGGCGTAGGCGCTGAACACCTTGGCGTCCTGCCCCGCCAAGGCCGGCAGGTATGTGGCGGGCATCATCTGCTTCATGAAGTCGAACTGCACCCAGGATGTGCCGCCGGTCGTCACCGCGGCCATGCTGAGATTGCCCTTCCACGGCGCATTCAGCAGATCAGCCCAGGATTTGGGTGCTTCGGCCACCGTCACGGACTGGGTGTTGTAGATGATGTACATCAACGCGCCCGAGGCGCCGTACCACCACCCCTGCTGCTTCGCATTGGCAACGAACATCCCGGCCTGCGGGGGCGTCCAGGGCCGCACCATCTTGGTGTCCACCATACGCTGGGTCAGCGCCTCGTCGGTGATGATGGTGAGGTCGGCTTGCGTCTTGCCGGCCTGGTTTTCCGTCTGCAGCCGTTCATACAACCGCCCCGTCACGGCGGAAATCACCGAGACCTGGATACAGGGGAAGGCCTGCTCGAACTTCTTGACGATCTCCCGCTCATCCGCGTCGCGTTGGGCGGTGTAGTAGGTGACTTTACCCTCGGCACAGGCGGCCGCAACCAGCTCCGGCGTGGCGATGGTTTCGCCTTCCACGACCGGGCTGGGGGTGGCCGCCAGGGCTGGGCCAGCGACGAGCAGGGCGGCGATCGTCAGGCGGGTTTTCATGAAGGGGCTCCTTGTGCCGGCGCGTGCAGGCGCATGATGAGGTTGCCGAAATCGTCCACCAGGACGCTCGCCGCCGGGCCGACCACGCAGGTGGTCTCCGCCTCGGTAATCAACGCCGGGCCTTGCAGGGTAGTGCCGACAGCCAGCCGGTCCCGCACGTAGACCGGGGTGGACACATAGCCGCCTGCCTCGGCGAAATAGGCGTCGCGGTGGCCACTCAGGGCATTGCCGCCGGCGGTGCGGCTGGCATCGAAGCGGATTTCGGTCACCGATGGGGCCGCCACCACGCGCACCCGCCAGGACACGACCTCCACCGCCAGCATGTCCAGGCTGCGCTTGAAGCGCTCACGATATGTCGCGTCGAAGACCGACCGGAGCGCCCCGGTATCGCGCGTCCGGACCAATTCGGCCGGGATTGCCACGCCGATCTCGAATCCTTGCCCGGCGTAGCGCATATCTGCGGTGATTTCGGTCGTGATCTCCGCTTCGGCCACGTCGCCTTCGCGCAGGATGCTGCGGCCACGGGCATTCAACTCTGCCAGCAGCCCATCGACCACGCCCCAGTCCAACGCGTCCAGCGGGGCGACCAGGCTGCGCGTGAACTCCACGCTGCGCGGCGCCACCAGCATGCCGATGGCGGAGGCGACGCCGGCGCCGCGCGGAAAGATCACCTCCGGCAGGTTCAACAGCCGGGCCAGGGCGTAGGCATGCACCGGGCCAGCGCCGCCGAACGCGACCATGCGATAGTTTTGCGCGCCCGTGCCGGCCTCCGCGATATGCACACGGGCCGCCGTCGCCATGTTGTTGTCGACCACGCGGGCAATGCCGACTGCCGTCTGGGTCACATCCAGACCCAGCCGGTCCCCCAAAGCATGCAGCGCCGTCTGCGCCGCGCCTGCGCTCAATTGCATGCGCCCGCCGAGGAACCCATCCGGCGCCAGGTAACCCAACACCAGATCGGCGTCGGTGACCGTCGCATCCGACCCCCCAGCGCCATAACATGCCGGGCCAGGCACCGCGCCGGAGCTGCGGGGACCCACGCCCAGCAAACCCAGCGGGTCGGTCGCCGCGATGCTGCCGCCGCCCGCCCCGATCTCGATCAGTTCGATGACGGGGATGCGCAGTGGCAGGCCGCTGCCCTTCTTGAAGCGGCGGATGCGCGCCGCCTCCAGCTCATGCGTGCGGTGCGGCTGGCCGTGATGGATCAGGCTGAGCTTGGCAGTGGTGCCGCCCATGTCGAAGGCGATGACGTCGGACCAACCCGCCTGCCGGGCCAGGAAGGCTGCGCCCATCGCGCCCGCCGCCGGACCGGATTCTACCAGCCCAATCGGCTGCTCGCTGGCGGCGCGGGCCGTGGTGATGCCGCCATCGGACAGCATGACGAACAACGGCACGCCGAGCGAGCGCTCCAGCTCCAGCAAATACCTTGTGGCGATCGGCGCGATATAGGCGTTGGCGACGCAGGTGGAGAATCGTTCGTATTCGCGGACCTCCGGCGCGATGTCCGACGAGGTGCAGACGGCCATGTCGGGGAAGGCGGCCTGTACGATCGCCTTGGCCCGGGCCTCATGCGCCGGGTTGCGGTAGCTGTTGAAGAACGCGATTGCCACGGACCGTACCCCGGCGCCGTGCAGCATCGCCGCGGCGTCGGTCACGTCGGCCTCGTTCAGGGGCAACACGACGCTGCCATCGGCCCCCAACCGCTCGCGGACCGGGCGGCGCAACCGCCGCGCCACCAGCGGTGCCGGGCGCTCAAGTTGCAGGTCGAACGTGTCGTAGCGCAGCTCCGTGCCAATCTCCAGCACGTCGCGGTAGCCATCCGTGGTCAGCAACCCGGCGGCCACGCCCCGCCGCTCGATCAGCGCATTGGTCACCAGAGTCGTCCCATGCACCACCATCCCGGCTGGCATGTCCAGCGCCGCCAGGCCGCTCACGATGGCACGGCGCGGGTCGTCCGGCGTCGTCAGCAATTTGTTCAGCGTCAGCGTGCGGGTTTCGGTGTCGTAGATGGCGACGTCGGTGAAGGTGCCGCCGACATCGGCCCCTGCCAGATAGCGGGTCATAGCCCATACACCGCCCGTGCCGCCTCGGGCGATATGATCTCGGCTTCCAGATCGTGCTGCACGGCCGCGCGGTCCCGCTGCCGCGGATCGCCGAATCCGCCACCGCCGGGATAGCGCACCGCCAGCCGGTCCCGCCCGGCAATCGGGCTCTTGCCTTTCAACGGGAACCCCGTCTCGCGCCCATTCCACACCACGCGGGACGGCGCACCGTGCAGGCCGCCATTCACCCCGAGCGCCGGGTGCTCGCGCCGCTCCACCAGCAGCGACAGGGTGCCGGGCTGGTCGGTGGCGAGTTCCACCTCCACGTCCTGGCCCAGCCCGCCGCGGAATTGCCCGGCGCCGCCGGAATCCTGCGCCAGTTCCTTGCGCCAAATCCGCAGGGGGGACAGCGCCTCGATGATCTCCATCGACCCGCACACGACGTTGGAGGGGAAGCAGGTGGCGGACAAGCCATCCTGCGCACCGCGGGCGCCCATGCCGCCGTTGATGAACAGGATGGCGGTGTAGCGCCGCCGCAGCTCGCGGTAGCCGGAGATGATCACCCGCAAGGTCGGCGCACTGCCGGATTCGGCGATCACCGCCTCCCCCAGCACGGGGGCGAGCGCCTTAAAGAGAGCGGCCGCCAGGCAATGGCCGACCAATTGACGGGCATAGACCGGCGCCGGCCGTCGCGGGTTCAGGATCGACCCCTCGGGCGCGCTCACGTGGATCATGCGATACGTGCCCTCGTTGCGCGGCGTATTGGGGTCCAGCGCGCATTTCAGCGGGTAGCAGGTATAGGCCTCCGTGTAATTCATCACGGTGTTCAGCGCCCGGCCCACCTCGGGCGAGGTGCCGGCATAGTCGATGAAGAGCTCCTCGCCCCGCTTATCCACCGCCACCTCGATATGCACCGGCTCCTCGCCCGTGCCGTCCAAATCCACCGTGCTGCGATAGATGCCGTCGGGGATGCGCGCGACCGCGGCGCGCATCAGCCGCTCGGTGCGGGCACAAATCTCGCGGGAGATCGCGGTCAGATCGTCGATGCCCTCCCGCGCAATCAGTTCCTGCAAGGCCCGGGCGGCAGCGTCCCCGGCGGCGATCTGCGCGGCGATGTCGCCCGCCACCTGGTCCGGCAGGCGCGAATTGCCCCGGATGATCGCCTCCACATCCGCGTTGAGCACACCCGCCTTGTAATACAGCAGCGGAGGCAGCAGCAGCCCCTCCTCATGCACTTCCTTCGTATCGGCGGACCACAGCGCGCCACCCATATCCGCCATATGCGCGATGCTGCCGGTCCAGGCGACGAGCCGTCCACCGAGGAATACCGGCGCCACGATGGTAATATCCGGCAAATGCCCGGAGGTCAGCCAAGGATCGTTGCAAATGCCGACATCCCCCTCCACCCACTGCCCCGCCGGACGGATGGACAGGAAATGCGCCAGCGTGCGGCCGATCGTCATGTTGAAGGAAGGGATGCCGATCGTATTCTCCGCGACCGCGTTTCCGGCAGCATCCAGGATCACACAGGCGAAATCGTTGGATTCGCGCACGATCGGCGAGAACGACGTGCGCCGCAACGTGGCCGCCGCCTCGTCGGCAATGGCGACCAGGCGGGTCCAAATCACTTGCAGCGCCACCGGATCGCCGGCGATCGACGGGGGTTGGGTCACGAGGTCCATAGTATGCTCCTAACCGCCTGCGGTGATGTGGTCCCGCCGCAGGATTTGTCCGAGAAGGACGAAGACCAGCAAGATGGCGCTTTGCACCAGCGCCATCGCAGCGACCAGCCCCGTGGAGCCGCGCTGCCAGAAATCGAACATGGCGAGCGAGAAAAGCTGCGTGTTCGACGTGTAGAGGAATAGCGCCGTGGCCAACTCGCGAAACGACAACACGAACAGCAGGATCGCGGCGGAAATGATGCCGGGCCGCGCCAGCGGGATCACCACCCGGCGCAACGTCATCGCGAAGCCGGCGCCGCAAAGCCTCGAACTTTCCTCCAGTTCCGGATGGATTTGCACCAGCGAGGCGCCAATCGCCCGCGTGGCTTGCGGTGCGAATTGCGACACGTAGGCCAGGATCAGGATCCACACCGTGCCATATAGCCCGATTGGAAGGCTGATCCACGACCAGAGATAGCCGAGCCCGATAATGATCCCTGGGATCGCCACGGGCAACACCGTCACCAAATCCAGCGCGCGGCGCCCCGGCAGGCGCGTGCGGTGCACGATATAGGCGGTGATGAAATACAACACGCAGCCGATTGCCATCGTTCCCGCAGACACGGCGAGCGAATTCCACAACGTTCCAACGACGACCGGGTCGCTGAAGGCAACACGGAACTGGTCGAAAGAAAGCTGCCGCGTATCCAGAATGGCGGTGACGTTACTGAAAAAGATATTCCGCCGCAGCGAAATGAACAGTAATGCCACATAGGGCAAAATCACCACCAGAAGCAGATAGACGAAGCCGCCGATCGCCAAGGGCCAGCGCGCCGCACCAAGCTCCACCGGGCGCACGCGCTGCCCCTTGCCCGCGACCGTCACGTAGCTGCGGCGCGAGGCAACCCGGTGTTGGATCAGCACCAGCGCCACCGTCATCAGCACCATCAGCACGCCCAGCGCCGAGGCATCGTTCACCCGTGGCGGCGTGAAACCGACCAGATCCCAGATGCGGACGGCGATGAAATGCAGGTTGCCGGGTTCACCCAGCACGGCGGGGATCGCGAACAGTTCGATCAGCAGCACGAAGACCAACAGCCCCGAGGCGAGTATGGCGGGCAGAACCAGTGGCAGCGTGATCTGGCCTAGCACGCGCAACCGCCCCGCGCCGCTCATCGCCGCGGCCTCCTCCAACGTCGCATCCATGTTGCGCAAGGCAGCGGCGGCGAACAGGTAGACGTAGGGGGCGTAATAGATGGCATAGGTAAAGCCTATGCCGGTGAAGGAGTAGATGTTGAGCTTGACCGAAGCGCCGGAGGACCGCAGCAGGATGTTGAGGATCCCCGCGCGGGGCGAGGCGAGAATGTCCCAGGCGAAGGCACCAATCAGCGGCGGCACGAAGAGCGGCATCACCGCCACGATGTCCAGCGCGCGCCGGCCCGGCACGTCGGTGCGCACGGCCAGCCAGGCCAGGCTGGTGCCGACGATGACTGCCCCGGCGGTGCCAACCAGCGCCGCGCCCAAGGTTGCCGCCAGCACCGGCACGAACCCGGCGGCAGTCAAAACATCCCGGTAATTGCCGAACGTCAGCCCGGTCCAATCGAAATGCAGCGCACGCGGCGCCTCGGAGAGGAAGGAGCCGATGACCAACACGCCGACGGGAAGCACGATCAGCGCCGCCAGCAGCGCCAGGAGCGCGGCGACGCCCGCAATGGCGGCAGGCGGATGATGCGTCATGCCGGCACGATCCGCGCCCTTCCAGGTGTCACGAAGAGATGGGCGGCTGCACCTGGCGGCAACGGATCGTCGGTGCCCAACACGATCACGTCGAACGCCGCGCCATGCAGCGAGACCGTGTAGCGCGTTGCCGTGCCCTGGAATCGCGCCTCCGCCACCTGCACCGCGATGGCGCCCTCGGCCGGGCTGCCGATTGCCGGGCGAAGGCTGCAATCTTCCGGATGGATCACGATGTCGACCGCGCTGTCACGGGTGGCGGGCGCGTCGTGCCGCGCATCGATTTCGAACCCGGATGGCGTGCGAACCCGGGAGAAGCCGGGGCCTGCCGCACTCAGCACGGTGGCGGACAGGATGTTCGCCGTGGCAATGAACTCCGCGACGAAACGCGACCGCGGCTCCCGATACAGCTCTTGCGGGCGGCCGGTCTGCACGATGCGGCCGCCCTGCATCACCACGATGCGGTCGCCCAACTCCACCGCTTCGGCCTGGTCATGGGTGACGTAGACGCTGGTGAGCCCGGTACGCCGTTGCAGCGCCTTTAGCTCCAGCCGCAGCCGTTCCCGCAGCTTCAGGTCCAGGTTGGAGAGCGGCTCGTCGAACAACAGCAACGCCGGGTCCGCCACCAATGCCCGGGCCAGCGCCACGCGCTGCATCTGTCCGCCGGACAGGGCGGTGGCTCGCTGGCCGCCCAACCCACCCAGGCCGACCAGTTCCAGCGCCGCCTCCACCTTGCGCTGCCGCTCGGCGGCGGCAACCCGGCGCACGCGCAACGGATAGCCGGCATTCTCGAACACATTCATATGCGGCCAGA
This sequence comes from Acetobacteraceae bacterium, assembly GCA_965199005.1. Taxonomy (GTDB): domain Bacteria; phylum Pseudomonadota; class Alphaproteobacteria; order Acetobacterales; family Acetobacteraceae; genus LMUY01. The sequence goes on from CBDAQK010000001.1 coordinate 2,027,402, forward strand.
TGGCGTAGGACTGGAACACCATGCCGATGCCGCGCCGCTCCGGCCGGACGAACCGGCCGGGACCGGACATCACGGTACCGCCAATGGTGATGCTGCCGCAATCGGGCCGCTCCAATCCCGCGATCATCCGCAACGTGGTGGTCTTGCCGCAGCCGCTGGGGCCGAGGATGACGACGAACTCCCCCTCCTGGACCGAGAGCGAAACATCCTGCACGACCGGGCGTCCGCCGAAAGACTTCCCAATCCCGGTCACTTCACACTTGATCGGCACTGTCATCCGTGAACATCAGACCCCGCGCCACGGGCGAGCAAAATCAAGGCCAACGAACCCGTAGGACACAGCCTTCGGCGGCGCCTAACTTGCTAAACCGCATGTCCGTTCCCGATCGGTGATGGTTCAGGCTAGGGTGCTTCGTGCTGAATCGTCAACAGTCCCGGGTCGATCGTAGGATGATGCCGCTACAACCGCTCGATGAACCGGATTTTGCTATTCAGCATGTGGCGCTCCAGCGCCGCACCCGCGGCTTCGACGTCGCGGGTCATAAGCGCCGCCATGATCGCCCGGTGTTCTGCGTTGCGGCGGGGCACGTCGCCGATCTCGGCGGTCCCGCGCCGCCGGCAGATCGCAAGTTCGCGCTCCATCGTCGCCTCGATCGCGCGCAGCCGGTCGTTGCCGCTGAATTCGACGATCCGGTCGTGAAACTGCTCGTTCAGCACCCGCATGGCGGCTAAATTCCATGCTTCCGCCGCTGCCTCGTGCCGGTCCACGATCGCGCCCAACTCCGCCTGCTGGGCTGGCGTGATGCGTTCCGCCAGGATGCGCCCGGCGAGGCGCGCCAGGGCAGCCCGCACCTCATAGAGGTCAACGATCTCCCGCATCGACAATTCGCGCACGAAACAACCACGGTTGGCATGCGTGACGAGCAAGCCGCGCTCGACCAGCACCCGGCACGCCTCCCGCACCGGGCCGCGGCTGACACCGGCCTGCAGTGCCACGGATGGCTCGCTCACATGGTCCCCGGGCGATAGCCGGCCATCCGCGATCATGTCCGCGATCGTGCTGGTGACGCGCTGCACGACGCTCGGACGGCTTGCCGCACCGGCCGTCATGCGCATTTCAATAAGTGTGCTTCGGGAGGTCGAGCAGGGGGAAGGCGCTGAAGGCATGCGGTGGGGTCACAGGTTCGGCGGGGCGGAGATACGAGGCGTTCAGGCCATCAAAGCCCGTCACACCCAGCAGCCCCAGGCATTCCAGTATTTCGAGCTCCAGCAATTCGATTACCCGTGCGACACCAGCGGCACCTGCGGCGGCCAGGCCGTAGCAGTACAGCCGGCCGATCCCCACGATGTCCGCCCCCAGGGCGATCGCCTTGACGACGTCGGAGCCGCGGCTGACCCCGCCATCCACCATCACCCGGGTTCGCCCGGCCACCGCCTGGACCACCTCCGGCAACACGTCCATCGTGCCAACGCCATGGTCGAGCTGCCGCCCGCCGTGGTTGGAAACATAGATCGCGTCGACACCGGCCTGGCAGGCGAGTTCCGCGTCTTCGGCGGTCGCGATGCCTTTGAGGATGAGCGGGATGGCATGTTGCGCTTTGAACCGGTGCACCTGGTCCCAGCTCAACCCGGCCTGGAATTGCATGCCGGGGGTATCGCCACGCCACGGTTTGGCAAACCGCCTGGCGATATCGCGCTCGCGCCGGCTGTAGAGGGCGCTGTCCACGGTCAGGCAAAACGCGTCATAGCCGCAGTCGACCGCTCGCCTGACATGGTCGTCGACCCAGGCATCGTCGCCGCGGACGTAGAGCTGGAAGAGCTTTGGCCCGGTGGCCGCCGCAGCAACGGCTTCCAACCCACTCTGCGTGACGGAGCTGAGGCAGAACGGGAGGCCCGCCGAGCCGGCACCCTGGGCCACGGCGACGCCGCCGCCTTCCGCCAGCGACTCCAGCCCCCCGACCGGCGCCAGCAGGACGGGAAGGCGGATGCGATGGCCGAGGAATTCCGCCGATGGATCGATGCGCGACACGTCGCGGAGCACGCGGGGGCGCAGGCCGATGCGGTCCAGTGCGAGCCGGTTACGGCGCTGGGTGGTCTCGGTGCCCGTGCTACCGGCGACATAATCCCATAGATCGCCGTCCAGCTTGGCATGGGCCGCGCGGATGATTTCGTGCAATACCAGGAAGTCGTTGGCCAATAACTCTGGCATTGTTCCCCATCCTTTTGATTGGCCGGCATGATACACGACGCGGTCGACCCGGTGAAGCAGCCGGGATCAGGGCCGCGCCGCGTGGTCAGATCGGCAGGAGCGCGCGATGCTGCATTGATATTCCCCGCGCTGGCACGGCACTGTCGCCGTACTCGATGCAAAAACCACCCCGCGCCACCTTGGATGGACCCGCCCCATGCACACCCCGACCGAGACCATCCAGCTTCCCGGGCTTGGGGAGGCGGCAGAGATCGTCATCGACAGCTGGGGTATTCCGCACATCTACGCGGCGAGCCAGCAGGACGCCTTCTTCGTGCAGGGCTTCAATGCCGCGCGCGACCGGCTCTGGCAGATCGACCTTTGGCGCAAGCGGGGGTTGGGGCTGCTGGCAGGGGAGCTCGGCGCGGCCTATGTGGAGCGCGACCGGGCAGCCCGGCTGCTGCTGTATCGCGGCGACATGGCAGCCGAATGGGCCAGCTATGGGGCGGAAGCGCAATCCCGCACCAGCGCTTTCGTCGCGGGGATCAACGCCTACGTCGCGCTGGTGGAGCAGGAGCCCCAGCGCCTCCCGGTCGAGTTCCGCGCGTTGCAGACCAAGCCCGCACGATGGAGCCCGGAGGATGTCGTGCGCTGCCGGGCGCATGCCCGGGTGCGCAACCTCGATGCCGAAGTGATCCGCTGCAACGTCGTGGCCGAATTTGGCTTGGAGGCGGACCGGCTCCACCGCTTGCTGCAGCCGGACTGGGCGGTGCAGGTGCCAGATGGGCTGGAGCCGCACGTCATCCCGCCGGAGGTGATGCGGACCTATTTGCTGGGATGCGAACCCAACGCCATCGGCAGCGCCACCCCTGCCGAGGCGCTGGACAATACGGGCAGCAACAATTGGGCGCTGGCGCCCTCCCGCACCACCACCGGCCGCGCCATCCTGGCCAGCGACCCGCATCGCGTGCACGACCAGCCGTCGCTGCGGTACATCGCCCATCTGGTGGCGCCCGGGCTGGATGTGATCGGGGCGGGCGAGCCAGCCATTCCCGGCATCAGCCTCGGGCATAACGACCACCTTGCCTTCTCCCTCACCATCCACCCGGCCGACCAGGAAGACCTGTACGTCTACGAATTGGACGCGCAGAACCCCGATCTCTACCGCTACGGCGACGGATGGGAGCACATGCGGGTTGAGACCGAAGCGGTTCCCGTGCGCGGTGGCGAGGCCGTGCCGGTGGAGCTCCGTTTCACCCGCCATGGCCCGGTGCTGCATGTCGACCCCGTGAACCGCCGCGCCTATGCGCTGCGCAGCGTGTGGTGGGAGCCTGGGACAGCGGCCTATATGGGCAGCCTGGCCTATCTCACCGCGGGCAGCATCCCGGAGTATCGCCGGGCGCTGGAGGGCTGGGGGGCGCCATCCACCAACCACGTCGTTGCGGATGTGGAGGGCCACATTGGCTGGTCGGTCGCCTCCAAGGTGCCGGTGCGGCCGAACTGGGATGGGCTGATGCCGGTGCCGGGGGATGGCCGGTATGAATGGGCCGGCACCATCCAGGCCCCGACCCTCCCACACGCCACGGACCCGGCGTGCGGCTGGCTCGGGTCCGCCAACCAGATGAACCTGCCACCCGATTTCGACCACCGCCGCCACAAGACGGGCTTCGAATGGGCGGACCGGTCGCGCTACGCCCGTTTGTCCGAGGCCTTGGCCGGCGAGGCGCGATGGTCGGTCGAGGATACGCTGGCTTTACAGACCGATGTGCTCAGCATCCCGGCCCGCCGCCTTTGCGGATTGCTGTCGCAGGCGAAGGGTGATGGGGCCGCGGACGCGCGGGCGCTGTTGGCCGGCTGGGATCACCGCCTGACGGCCCAAAGCGGCCCGGCTGCGCTGTTCGAGATTTGGTTCACCAACCATTTGGTACCGGCCTTGCCAAGGACGCTGGGGCCGGACGGGCTGGCCCAGCAGCTCGGGGTTCTCGACACCGCCTTGACGGTCGCCATTCTGGAGGCGGCTGAAGATCCCGGCTTTGGCGCAGACCCGGTCGCGGCGCGGGATGCCTTGCTGCTGACCACCCTTGCGGCCGCCTGGGATGAAGCATGCGCCCGGATGGGCGAGGCGGTTTCGGCCTGGCGTTGGGGTGGCATCCACCACGGGCTGTTCCGCCACCCGCTCTCGCATCTGGCAGCGCCGGAGCTGTCGGCAAGGCTGGATGTCGGGCCGGCGCCGAAGGCGGGAGGGGGGCTCACCATCAACAATGCCGGCTATCGCGGCAGCGACTTCCGCGTGGTGTCCGGCGTGAGCTGGCGCATGGTGCTGGATGTCGGGAATTGGGATGCGAGTTGGACCATCAACGCGCCCGGCCAATCCGGTGACCCGGCAAGCCCGCATTACCGGGACCTCTTCCCGCTCTGGGCGCGGGACGAGTACGTGCCCCTGCTTTATAGCCGCGCCGCGGTGGAACAGGCCGCGGAATGCCGCATTCGCCTGCTACCTGCCACCTCTTAATCAGGTTGACCCGATGAGTGTCGGATCGCCATCCGCCTTTCGCGGCCCTGTCATGACGGATGGCGCTTCGCTTATCCATCCTACGGTGTTGACGTAGGCGGCGTTGCATCATGACGATGTACTTCAACGGGCGCACCGCGGCCAAAGCCGCGGCTACTAAATCCTAACCCGGTCAGGCCGCGGTCTTCAGGCGGATCGGCCAATTTTCCTGAACGGCCCGCTTCTGCCACGCTTTCACGATGTCGATGGCTTCGGCACGGTTTTTCTAAGCCTCGCCCGGGATCTCCGTACGCGTCGTCATCTCCAGCCGATGGCCTGAGTGGTCGAAGAAATAGTCGGATGGCTCTGCACCAAGAGCGCCGCCCACATCATACAACCAGCGATCAATTCGCGGTGAGTCGCGATGATCACCGTCGCAGCCAGCCTGAGAGGATGCACGAATGCCTGGCCACGATGTGGATCAAGCCGCGAGCGGACCCTTCTGGCGGACTGAGGCTTAGCCTATCCCGTGCAGGACTACACGATCACAGCCCCAGCGATTGCTGCACTGGCTTGGGACGTCCAAGCCGGACACCCTCCAATTCTAGCATCCGCACCTTGGCACCCGCACCGCCGGGTGCGGAAAAGCCGCCTACTTTGCCGCCTGCCGCCAATACCCGGTGGCACGGGATGATCAGCGGCATCGGGTTGTTGGCCATGGCGACGCCGACATCCCGCGCCGCCTTCCGTCCGGCGCCGAGGTCGCGGGCCAAGCCGCCATAGGTCGTGGTCTGCCCCCATCCAACCCGGCGCAAGGCAGCATAGACCTGTTGGCAAAATGGACTCTGCGCCGCCAGGTCGAGCGTCACACCGGAAAAATCGACCACCTCCCCCGCGAAATAGCGGGTTGCGGCAGCGACCACTTGGGCCACCTCCGAAGCCGGAGCTCCCGGCTCGGCGCCGGGAAGCCATCGCCGAAAATAGGAATCGGTCTCGCTGGCAGACTGCGCAGGCAAGCGAAACCGGCTGATGCCCGTGTCGTTCCAGGCAACCCCGCAGAAACCGTTGGCGGTTTCGAAAACCAGATAATGCAGCGCCACTTGACCCATCACACCGCCGGCACCTCAAAATCTTGCCGCAACGATGGCATTACAACCCAATCGGCAGCACGGGCAAATGGGTCAGGGTGAACCCGTGCGTTTCACACAGGAGCTGCCCGACCCGCAAACGGTGGCAAATGCACGGATCGGCCTCGTAGCAAAGCAGCGCACTCGGCGCTTTAGCGGCCAAATCCGCCGCTTGCTCGAGGGCATGCTGCGCCTCCGGAGTCTGGAGCCGGGCTTCGACGATCTGCCAGAAGGCCGGCCACTGACGGCGTCTATTGGCTTCCCGGCCTTCGGGCGGCGTTCCAAGCGGCTTCAGATGGGTATAGGCAATGCCAATGCCGGCAAGCGCGTTGGAGAGCGGTGTCTTGCTGAACCCGGCCCGGCGAGACAGCGGCAAGTCCCTGACATCGATGACACGCTGAACGCCCGCGCCGTGAAGCACGGCGAGAAAGGCGGCAAGGGCGGCCTTCTCGTAGCCAATGGTGTACAAGGGTTTGGCTTCCACACGGCACTCCCCATGCGTCCGGAGCGGTAGCCTACACCGAACCACCGGCTTCCAGCAGGGTTTCGGTCACTTCGTCCGAGAACACGTAGCGGCGCCCCGCGACCATTACCACATCGGACCCTGCGGCATCGGGCACAGCCCCCGGCATCCCGCTCGCCAGCAATTCCCGGGCGCAACCGAGCCAATCGCCGCCCTCGACCGGTTCGTTGCACGACGCCCAGGCTAGGGAACCGCAAGCATTGTCGCCATAGCCCTGCTCTTCCCGCCAATTGGCTCCGTGCGACAGCAAGAACGCGGTCATGGCGGCATTCCCTCGGAACACCGCATGGTTCAGGGCGGATGCATCCCAGTCGCCGCCACGCACCGTGACTGGCCACCCGAGCCGGACCATGAGCATGGCAGCGGCATCACTGCCCTCCGCGACCAAATCCGGCAACAGTCGCAATTGAAGCGCCGGTAGCGCCGCAGGGAGGTCGGGCCGTACCGCCTGGATGCGCCGTGCCGTGTCCGCATCGCACCGCGTGCAAGCGGCGACGAATGCCTCCGCTTCGGATAGCTCCTCCGCGGCGCCCGCCTGCTGCAGCAGCATCGCGACGTCCGGCAGGCCGAACTGCATCGCCAGCCGGTAGCCGGTGATGCCGCTTGGGGTTCTCGCCGACGGGTCGGCCCCGGCCGCGAGGAGGGCCTCGACATGACGGCGCGACCGGCGGCGGCGGATGGCCCAGAGCAAAGGGCAGCCCCAATCGGTCAAGGGTGGATTGCGCGCCGGTTCGTTGGCGTCGCCGCCGCTGGCCAGGAGCAGTTCGAGGGCCACCGGCTCCGGTAGGTCCACCGCGCGGTAGAGGGCATTGCTACCAGTGACGCGCGCGCCACGCTGCAGCAGGAGCCGCGTGCACTCGAGGTTTTCCAGCGAATGATACAGCGACTCGCCGTCATTCGGATCGGCCCCTGCGTCGAGCAGCAGCTCCGCCAGCCGCGGGTCGTGGTTGGCGCCGGCCGCCCCATAGAGTGCCGACAGGAGCATCGCGTCATCGGGCTGGTTGACCGAGGCCGGCGGGAAGCGGTTCCCGATCCGCTGGTTCGGGTCCGCCCCGGCCTCCAGCAAGAGCCGCGCGGCGCGGTACAAGCGGTCCCGGCACTCCGCAAGCTGCAGCAGCGCGGAATGCGTGACCGCGACCAGCGGCGGCAGGTTCAGCGGACCGCCAGCCCGATGGACCCAGGCCGGGTCCGTCGCGATCGTCTGTCGCACCACATCTTCATTCCCGGCCGCGCAGGCTAGATACGGAGACTGGCTTGCTAGACCGGGATCGTCGTGCAGCATCCGCGCCGCGAGCAGGGGCCGCGCTGAGCCCGGCCGTCCCGTGACATCCCCGGCATAGACGAACTCCAGCCAGCGGCGCAGACGGACGGCGCTATCGCCGGGCACGGTAGCCGACTGCGCCTCGACATAGCTGGTCAAGTTCGCCCAGGACGTGAATCCGTACTCGCGGGCCAGGCAAGACTGCGCGTCGTGCAGGCGAAACCCGGACGACGCGATTTCCGCGTTGCTGCGGCCCGCGGCCGCCGGCAATGCCAGCCGGAAGCGGGCGATCGCGTCCGGGTCGCCCTCCCGATACGAGCGGATGAGTGCTTTGGCTTGTTTTTTGAGATGGGCGACGTTCGCCCGGTCAGGCAGTGCCGGCATGAGGACCTCCGTGCATCGTAGCGCCGAAGGTCCGCAGCACCGGCTGCACAAAGGTTGAGTTGCTGATCGGCAGCAGCAGTTGGGTTAAACCCTTTCCGCGGACCCGGAAGCGAGCTGCATCACCTGGGAACCATAGAACTGCTGGTTTGAGCGGGTCAAGCCGCGGAGTCTGCTGCGATCTTGACCCGCAAGCACTTTACTTTCAATGCGTCCGGGAGGACTTCATGGTGATGACCGCTCCCGCTGACGGGCCTGGCGCCCCACCAACTTCCGCGTCGAAACCGGCATCTGCCGAGACTGCGCCAGAGGCCAATTTCGCGCCGAATTGGCAGCGTACTCTGTTCGTGATGCTGGGCATACAGATTGGCATGAACATGGGTGTGAGCGTTCTCAGCCCGATTATGCCATTGTACCTGCCCGAACTTGGCGTGCGAGACCCCGCGCAGATCGATTTCTGGGCCGGGGTGCTGGCAGCCGTGACGCCGCTGGTGGCTGCCTTTGCCTCACCGCTTTGGGGCCGGGTGGCGGACCGCCGAGGGCGTAAGCTGATGGTGCTGCGGTCCTGCTTTTTCATTGCCTTGTTCATGGGTTCGATGGCTCTGGTAGGGAACGTCTGGCAGTTCCTTGGGCTACGGGCGCTGATGGGTGGGTTCGCCGGGTACAACGCAGCGGCCATCTCGCTCGTGGCCAGTCAGGCGCCGCCGCGGCGGCTGGGGTATGCGCTCGGCTGGCTGAGCACCGGGCAGCTCGTGGGCAGTCTGATCGGGCCGCTGCTTGGCGGCTTCCTGGCGGACATCAGCGGCTCCTACCGGGTGCCATTCATGGTGACAGCCGGTGTATGCGTCATGTGCGGCGTGTTCGCATCGGTCCTGGTCAGGGAACGATTCACGACGCCCAAAGCGGCCGCCAGCAAGGCGACGCTGATCCAGAGTTTCGGCATGCTCGCAAAGGCGCCGGGTCTGCTGCCCTTGTTCGTGGTCCTGCTGCTGGCGCAGTTCGGCGTTCAGGCGGTGCAGCCGGTGGTGACGTTGTACGTGAAACAATTGCTGGGCCCGGTTCCGGCTCTGGCAACCTTGGGCGGCCTGGCCTTTTCCGTCACGGGAATTGCGGATCTGATGGCATCCCCGTTCCTGGGGCGGCGGTCGGACGTGCTGGGCTACCGCCGCGTGCTGTTGATCGCCTTGGGCGGCGCTGCGCTGGCGAGCCTACCCCAGGCCTTCGTGCCGAATTATTGGAGCTTCGTCGCGGCGCGGTTTGCGCTCGGCCTGTTCGTCGGTGGGATTCTCCCAACCGCCAATGCCCTTGTCGGGCGGCTGGCGCCCCCTGGGGACCGCGGCATGGTTTACGGCATCACCGCGTCCGCCATGTTCCTGGGCCAGTCGCTGGGGCCGCTGTCGGGCGGAACAATCGCCGCCACGCTAGGCCTGCGATACGTGTTCCTGGTGACCGCCACCCTGCTGACGGCCAATCTCATCTGGGTATGGATCAAGGTGCCTGAGTTACGTTAGGACAGCCCTATCCTGGGATGCTGCAAGGCAAACCGCCGTGGTAGCGGATGGCCGCGAGAACGGGAGATCGTTCAACTATACCGGGGAGCGGTACCCTGGTAGGGTAGGCTCGCCCTTATAGCTCCTGCCCGGCAACACCAAGGAAGCGCCATGCAAATTGAATTTTCCGGCCGCCGTGCCGTGATCGCCGGAGGGAGCCGTGGGATCGGCCGTTCCATCGCCCTGGCCTTTGCGGAGGCCGGGGCCGCCGTCTCGGTCTGCGCGCGCGGGGCCGAGGCACTGGAAGCGACGCGGGCAGAGCTGGCGGCATTCGGCCACACCGTCCATGCGGCCAGCTGTGACCTGTCGGAGCTGGCGCAGATCGAACGCTACATCGCGGAGGCCGGGGCGGCGTTGGGTGGCATCGACATCCTGGTCAACAACGCCACCGGTTTCGGGCGGGACGACAGCGAGGAAAGCTGGGATGCCAGTTTGAATGTCGATTTGCTGGCGGTGGTGCGCGCAAGCCGGGCAGCGCTGCCGTTCCTGACCAGCGGCCGCTATCCCGCCATCATCAACATCGCCTCCGGATCTGGCCTCAACCCCTCGGTTCGCACACCCGCCTATGGCGCGGCCAAGGCAGCCGTCATCCATTATACCCGCACCCAGGCGGCCGGCCTGATCCGGTCCGGCATCCGGGTGAACTGCGTTGCCCCTGGGTCGATCGAGTTTCCCGGTGGCTCGTGGGAGCGCCGGCGGACCGAGGACCCGGCGCTCTACAACAGTACGCTCGCCTCCAGCCCGGCCGGACGCTTTGGCACGCCCCGGGAAGTGGCGGATGTCGTGCTGTTTCTGGCCTCGCCTTTGGCGAACTGGGTCACCGCGCAGATCGTCGCCGTCAACGGTGGGCAGGGGCTGCGCGGCGCATGATCACGCGCCGCCGCGTGCTGCAAGCCGCCGCCGCCGCACCGCTGGCCACACCGCATGTGGCCCGCGCAGCAGATAACCAGGTGATGAAATTCATCCCGATTGCGGAACTGAACACGCTCGACGCGATGTGGATCCCTGCTGCCAACGTGCGCACGCATGGCTACATGGTGTTCGACACGCTGTACGGCATCGATGCCAGCTACAGAGCGGTGCCGCAAATGGTGGCCGGGCATGTGGTGGAGGATGACGCAAGGCGCTGGACGCTCACCCTGCGGCCGGGCCTGGCGTTCCACGACGGCAGCCGGGTGCTGGCGCGCGATTGCGCGGCGAGCGTTCGCCGTTGGGGCGTGCGGGACCCGTTCGGCCAAGCACTGATGGCCGCCACCGACGCGATCGAAGCACCGGATGATTCTAGGATCGTGTTCCGGCTCAAGCGCCCCTTCCCCCTGCTGCCGGACGCATTGGCCAGCATCGGCAGCTTCATGCCTGCCATGATGCCGGAACGCCTGGCCGCGACGGACCCGTTCAAGCAGGTGACGGAGATGACGGGAAGCGGCCCCTACCGTTACCTGGCCAGCGAACGCGTGCCAGGTGCGTTCGTGGCCTATGCCCGAAACCCCGCCTATGTGCCGCGCCCGGATGGCGTTCCGGAATGGACGGCGGGGCCGAAGATCGCGCATTTCGAGCGCGTCGAGTGGAACGTGATCCCCGATCCCGCCACTGCCTCGGCCGCGCTCCGGCAGGGTGAGGCGGATCGGTGGGAATACGTCAATCTCGACCTGGTCCCGCAACTGCGCAGCGCGCGGGATTTGAAGGTGGAGGTGACGGATTCCATCGGCATCACGGCGTATTTGCGGATGAACCAGGCGATCCCGCCGTTCGACAACCCGGCGATCCGCCAAGCGGTCTTGGGCGCGGTCGATCAGGACCTATACATGCAGGCGATCGCCGGCGCTGACAGCTCGCTATGGCGTGACGGCCTCGGCTTTTTCACGCTGGGGACGCCCATGGCGAACGATGAAGGGATCGCGGCCCGCCGCCGCCCCGTTCCCATCGAGCAATCCCGGCGCGCCTTGGCCGAAGCCGGCTATCGTGGCGAGCCGGTGGTGCTGCTGGTGGCGGCCGACGTGCCCCCGGCCAAGGCGGCGTCGGATGTCTGCGCCGACATGCTGAAGCAAATCGGGATGACGGTCGATTACCAGGCGATGGACTGGGGATTGGTGGCGCAACGGCGGATGAAGAAGGACCCTGTCGCGGCGGGCGGCTGGAGCATCTGGATCATGCCGGGCACGGGGGCCAACATGCTCAACCCGGTGGTGGACGGGCTGCTGCGCACGGGCGAGCAATCGTATTTCGGCTGGGCCAAGGGGCCGCGGCTGGAGGAACTCCGCACTGCCTGGCTGGAGGCGCCGGACGTCGCCAGCCAGCAGCAAATCTGCCGCGAGATTCAGCGGCAGGCGTTCGTCGACCTGCCGATGATCCCACTCGGGCAGTACTACCAGCCGACGGCGTATCGAACGAGTTTGACAGGCGTGCTCGGTGGTTTCGCGACGTTTTGGAATGTGCGGCGCGGATAAGGTCTGGATTGTGCTCGGAATTCCAACTTGAGGAGCATCATACCGAGTTTCTCCACCAAATCAGTCACAGCCGGTGACGGCCGTCCCGACGTGGCAGGCGATTTCGCGCTTGATCTCGACAGGTGCGATATGCGGCGGCAACGTTTTCTGTTGTATGATATTGCGCCGCTCGGCATCTCTGCGGAATTTGTCCAAATCCGCCGGGGTTATTTTCGGGTCCTCATCTGGTTGACCGCAAAGCATGGTGACGACGCCCGTTCCGTGCGCGTCCGCCTGGATTGCCACGGCGCAAGCCCGCCTCGCAATGACAATGATCCTCCGCACACAGATGACCCGGGGGAGAATTCATAATCCACTACGACGCCAAAAATTCCTCGAAATACTCCTCAGGCGTGACCTTGCGCGACGTGAGCCCTACAGCAAACGCCTGGTCGCAAAACATTTCCATCTGAGCCCGGTTCTTCTCAAAGCCATAGGGATGGAAGTCCGATCCCATGAGTGCGTCGGTTTCCGCCAATTCCGCTTCCTGCCACGGGGTCGAATACGGGAAGCCCCGCATGGTCGCGGTGAACATGGCCTCGCAGGCAATGAAGGCGTCCGTCAGGCTGCGGGCGATCCATTTATTCTGTTCCCACACCGCCCGGCGCACCAGGATCAGGTGCTGCGGGGGATACGCGCCTGTCTCACGGAAATACGTCTGTTCCATCGGTTTATAGTCGGGGAATAGGCGCACGATCGGTCCGTTGGTGGGGTGGAAATCCTTCGGGATGGGCGGGCTGTAGACGGCGTCCAACTCGCCCGCAATCAGCATCTGCGCCAGCGATTTGCCCGCAGGCGGTTCGGTCACGCCCGGCGGCAGCACGACGACGGCCGTGCTGGGCCGTGGGGCATCCACAGGCCCGATGCACCAGTGCAGCGTCGTCAAATCCACGCCCAAATAGCGCAGGAAGTGCCGATACCAGACGGAGCCGCTATTGCCCCAACCATACATCCCGATCCGCTTGCCCGCGAGATCGGCCGCCGTGGCAATGCCGCCGCCCTGCCGCACGTACAGGTCCCGCGCAGTGAAATTGCGCAGCGGGAAGATGGGCAAGCCGACATGGCTGCGATCCTGCTTGTCGATCCGCGACAGATGAATCATCATGGACGACTCGCCGCCCTGGACCGCCGGGTCCTGCAATCCCCGCCGCAGCATCTCCGCCCGGTCTGCCCACGAGCCCGCCCGCCCGGTGATCAGCGTCAGATCGATCCCCTTGGGCACCACCTGCCGGGTCACCAAAGGCATGACGCGCGGATAATCAGCGCAGGTCAGCGTCAGCGGCAAATCGGCCATGATCGTCTCCGTACGACGCATCACTCGACCACGTTTCTCCGCGTTTCACAACGTAGCCTCCGGGGCAGACCGGAAAAGACGATCGGCCAATGGACGAGCCTGGCCGGAATCGCCACATTACCCGAAATTCAGGAGGAGTTGGATGCAAGGCCCTATCGTGGTGCTCGGCGCGGGCATGGTCGGTGTTTGCGTGGCGTTGCACCTTCGGCGCCGGGGATGCGAGGTCGTTTTGCTCGACCGGCAAGGGCCAGGCGAGGGTGCGTCGTTCGGCAATGGCGGGCTCATCCAGCGGGAGGCGGTGTATCCGCATACATTCCCCCGCGCGGTGTCCGAGCTAGTCCGGATCGCGGGGAACCGGGCGATCGACGTGTCCTATCACAAGGGCGCGTTGCCGGGCCTGGCCTCCCCGCTGCTCCGCTACTGGTGGAACTCCGAGCCGACCCGCTATCTGAAGGTCGTCGAGGGGTATTCCCGCCTGATCGCCACCTGCGTCGAGGAGCATCTCGCTTTGGCGCGCGGAACGGATGCCGAGCCCTTGCTGCGCCCGATTGGCTGGCTGCGCCTGTTCGACAAGCAGGCTGCGCTCGACGCGGCGCTAGGCGAGGCGGAGCGGGCGAAGCGAGACCACGACGTCAACTTCAGGGTGTTGGATGGCCGGACCCTGGCCGCGGAGGAGCCGCATCTGCTCGTGGAACGGGCCGGCGCCATCCATTGGACGGATCCGCTTTCGGTGAGCAACCCGCATGCGCTGACCCTGGCCTATGCCCGGTTCTTCACCGACGCAGGGGGTACCATCGTCACCGGCGATGCGACGACCCTACGGCGGAACGGCGCCGGGTGGCGGGTGCAGTCCGCGGACGGGCCGGTCGAGGCCGCGCAGATTGTCGTGGCGCTGGGCGCCGCGGCGGGCAAGGTCACCCAGCCGCTTGGTTATACGCCGCCGACCTTTGGCAAGCGGGGCTATCACATGCATTACCGGATGCGTGGCAATGCCGTGTTGAATCGGCCGCTCATCGACGGCCATAGCGGCTTCGCATTGATGCCGATGCAGGCCGGAATCCGCCTCACGACCGGGGCCGAGTTTACCCGCACCGATGCGGAGCCGACCCCGGTTCAGCTCGAGCGGGCCGAGCCCGTCGCGCGCGGCCTGCTCCCGCTGGCGGATCGGGTGGACGCCAAGCCGTGGATGGGCGTTCGGCCGCATACGGGGGATATGCTGCCCATTATCGGCAGGATACCCGGCCAAGAGGGGCTCTGGGGTGCCTACGGGCACGGCCACCAGGGCCTGACCCTGGGACCGACCACGGGGCGGCTGCTGGCGGAGATGATGACGGGCGAGACGCCGTTCTTGGACCCGGCGCCCTATCGGCCCGACCGGTTCTAAACCGGGCGTGGGTCGAGCCCGACATGGATGAGGGTTTCGCCGGTCGCCATGACGGGGCCGGCATGGATGGCCAGCACGATTCCGTCCTTGGGGCTATGCGCCTCGCCCGCCGGGTCCCCGTAGAGGTTGAAGTAATGCCCGATGACGTCCCCCGCCTTGACCGTGTCGCCGCAGCGGACCGCGCGCTGGAACAAGCCGCCGCGCGTGGCGTGGACCCATTCGAAATTGGAGAAATAGGTGAGTGTCCCATAGTCGGTCACCGCACCCTCCAACATGCCAAGGTGGCGCAGGACGTTGTGTAGCCGCTGAACCGCGTCCTGCACGGCGTCATCGGTGAACATCCGGGCCTTGCCGCCAACCTCCGCCAAATAGGCGGGAATGCCGTCCTTGGCCGCCGTCATCAACGCGGAGCCCATCAAGATATCCGCCGGCGCCGGCAGCGTGCTGTTCAACCCAAAGGCGCGCGCGATGCCTTCGGAGATGCGGCCGGTCTCGCCGGGTAGGTCGGGATACAACGCCCATCTCACGTCGGGGGAATGGGCGGTGTGGAAATCGATGAAATAGTCGGCATGTTTGCGCAACGGTTGGTAGACGGCATGGGCGATCTGCTGGGTGAAACTCCCATCGGCGCGCCCCGGGAAACAGCGGTTCAAATCGCCGCCGTGATAGCCTTCGTAGGGGCTGACCCGCTGGTTCCTCTCGAACGCCGTGACGTTGACGGCGGGCAACGCCACGATGGTGCCAGCCAGGGGCTTTCCCGCCAGGCTGTGAATGAAATCGTGCAGGATGAAGGTGCCGCAATACTCGTTGCCATGCACGCAGGCATGCAGCCACAGAGTTGGCCCCGCTTCCGAACCCCGCAGGATGATCACGGGGGTGTTGACCGGACGCCCATCCGGCAGTTCACCCGTTTTGAGGAAGCCCTTCGTGAGGCCGGGCGCCGTCGAAACCGCGGTGCCGATCGCTATCTCGTCCATGCTCTGGCCTTCCTATTCTACGCGGCGCGGGTTGAGGCCGATATGGACGATGATCTCGCCCGTCGGCATGGTTGGTCCGGCGCCAACGGCGAGCACCACCCCATCTTCGGGGCTGACCACCTCCTCGATCACGTCACCGAACAGATCGGTGAGCCGGCCGACCATTTGGCCCTTGGAGACGGTGTCGCCGCAGGTCACCGTGGCGCGCCACAAGCCGCCGCGCCTGGCGGTCACCCAGGCGAAGTTGGAAAAGAACACCATCCCGTCATATTGGTCGACGGCACCCTCCAGCATCCCGAGATGGCGCAAGACGTTGCGCAGGCGGCCTGTCACGTCGTCCACGGTTTCTGGCCGGAAGCTCGCCCCGACGCCGCCCGCTTCGACGATCATACCGGGTATGCCGGCCTTCGCCGCCTCGGTCAGCGAAGAGCCGCCGAGGATCGACAAGGGCGAGGGCAGCGTATGGGCGTACCCGAAGGCCCGCGCCATACCCTCCGCTTTCTTGCCGGCCTCACCATCCGGAGGTGAGAACAACGCCCAATGCGTGTCCGGCGTCAGTGCCGTATGCATGTCGATGTGGTAATCGGCATATTTACGCAACGGCGCCCAAATATGCCGCGCCATCTGGCCCGTCAGCGCGCCGGTTTCGTCGCCGGGGAAGAAGCGGTTGAGGTCACCGCCATTATAGCCATCGAACGGGCTCATCCGCTGGTTGCGTTGAAACCCGGTTATGTTCAGCACCGGCAGCGCGACTACGGTGCCGGTGAGCGCCTCCACGCTCAGCGAGCGGAGCAGGCTGTGGATGCAATAGGTGCCGCAATACTCGTTACCGTGGACGCAGGCATGCATCCAGACCACGGGGCCCGGCGCATGGCCCTGCACGATGACCACCGGGATTTCGATCGGCAAGCCGTCCGGCAGGAAGCCCACCTCCAACATACCCTTCGCGATGCCGGGCCCCGGCGAATGCGCGCTGCCAACCTGGATGTCTGCCACGCTGCCTGCTCCTTTTGCTAGACCCGCATGATCCGGCGCAGGCCGACCAAGCGTTCGATGACCAGACCCAACACGATGATCAGCATCACCTGCACGGTGCTGATCGCCGCGATCACCGGGGAGCTGTCCCACGCAATGAAGGAATAGATTTCGATGGGAAGCGTCGTCGTTCCCGGCCCGGTCAGGAACAGCGCGATATACACGTCGCCAAACGACACGATGAAGGCGAACAAGAACGCCGACACCAAGCCCGGGGCCACCAAGGGGATCGCAACTTCCCACAAGGCGCGCAACCTTGTGGCACCCAAGGTCATCGCCGCCGTTTCCAACTGCGCATCGATCCCGTCCAGACTTGCCGCAATGCCCGCGACGGTAAACGGCAAACAGATCAGCACATGCCCTGCCACCAGCGATGCCACGTCCGGAACCGGCACGATGTTCAACACGAGCAGAAGCGATATGCTGATCAGGATATGCGGCACCAGCAGCGGCAGCATGGCAAAGGATTGCACGGCCGCGCCGTGCCGCCCCACCAGGCGGCGGGCCGCATAGGCGGTGATGAAGCCGATTGCCGTGGCGATGAAGGCCACGCCGAGGCCCAGCATGAGGCTGAAGCGAAAGGCGGCGGTGAAATTATCGGAGCGCAGGAACTCCCCATACCATCGCAGCGAAAATCCCGCTGGCGGAAAGGCGGCGGATTGGGTAGGGCTGAACGAGGTGCTGATGATGATGGCGATGGGTGCGATCAGGAAGACGTAGACGGCGGCGACGAAGCAGCGCAGCAGCACCGCCGGCACCATGGCATTCATGCGCCGGCGCCGCACTGGGACGGCGCGTGCCGACAGCGCCAATGCCTGCGACTCAGCCGACGACATGGCGGCTCGGCCGCAGGTGGAGGGTGACGATGACCAGCTGCAGCGCGACCAGGATGCAGGCCGTGGCCGCCGCCAAGGGCCAGTTCAGCGTTGTCAGGACCAGGTCGTAGATCATCTGGCCCAACATCTTGACGTTCTTGCCGCCCAGCAACGTCGGCGTCACCACGGCGCCCGCGGACAGGGTGAAGACCAGCATCGAGCCCGTGACGATTCCTGCCCGGCTGAGCGGCAGCGTCACTTCGAAAAACGCCCGCGACCGTGAGGCGCCCAGCGTGTCCGCGGCGGGGACCAAATCCTGGTCCTGGTTGGACAAGGCCGAGATCAGGGGGAACACCATGAACGGCAACAGGATGTGGACCATGGCGATGACGACCGCCGTCTGCGTGTTCAGGATTTGCAGGGGAGCGCCGATCACTCCGGTGAAGAGGAGGACCCGGTTGATCAGACCCTGCGACCCGAACAGCACGATCCAGCCATAGGCCCGCACGATCTCCCCCGTCATGAGCGGCGCGATCACCAGGAACATCAGGGCCCCGCGCCAGGCGCTTTTACCCCGCGCGATGACATAGGCCACGGGATAGCCCAGCACGAAACTGATCGCCGTGGTCAGGATGGCGATCTTGATCGTGAGCAGAATGACCGCGCGGTAGAACGGGTCCAGCAGAATACGGCTGAAATTCGCCAGGGTTGGCGTGTCGACGTAGAGCTGCATCGGGTCGTAGGTCAGCACGCTGGTCACGAGGAAGATCGACACCGGAACGACCATCACCAGCGCGTAGAGCACCGCCATGGGCGTGAGGAACAAGGCGCCGACCCATCCGCCCGCCCGCGTCACGCTGCGTCCCTCGGTAGCACGCGGCAGCCCTCGGGAACCGCCCAGACCCGCTCACCCACCGGCAACCCTCGCATGGCGGCGCGGCTCGGCTGGGCACTCAGCAGCGTATGGCCAGATTCGGCTTCCAGATGGACCCAGACGGAATCACCCGTGAAGATATGGCGCCGGATGCGCGCCGGCATCGCCGTCTGGCCCTGGGGTGGCTCGTTGTGCAAATCCAGCCGCTCGGGCCGGATCATCAGCCAGACGGGATCGCGCGGGGCCAAGCCCGGCACCGTGGCGACGCCTTCTAGCTCGAGCCCCTCGGAAATGGCCACGCGCATGGCGTTGCCGGACATGCTGGCCACCACGCCCTCGATCAGGTTGACTTCCCCGATGAACTCGGCCGCGAAGCGGCTTTGCGGCGCGTCGTACAACTCCTCCGGCGCGCCGGCCTGTTCGATATGGCCGCGGTTGAGCAGGATGACCCGGTCCGACATCTCGAACGCTTCCGCCTGGTCATGCGTGACGAAGAGGGTGGTGATGGCGAGCCGCTGCTGCAAATCCCGCAACTCCTGCCGCATGCGCTTGCGCAATTGGGCGTCCAAATTGGAGAGCGGTTCGTCCAAGAGAAGGATAGCTGGCTCGATGACCAACGCCCGCGCCAAGGCCACGCGCTGGCGCTGGCCGCCGCTGAGCTGGTCCGGCCGGCGCGCGCCGACTGCCGATAGCCCGACGATCTCCAACATCCGCGCGACGCGGTCGCGGATTTCCGGGCGCGCAACCCGGCGCATGCGCAGACCGAACCCAACATTCTCCGCCACCGTGCGGTGGGGGAACAGCGCGTAGCTTTGAAAGACGACCCCCAAGCCCCGGTCGCGCGGCGCCAGACCGGTCACGTCCCGGCCCGAGATCGTCACCGTTCCGGCGCTCGGCTGCTGCAACCCGGCAATGACCCCCAGGGTCGTCGTCTTGCCGCACCCGCTCGGCCCCAGCAGGCTGACGAATTCGCCGCGCGCCACGGAAAAGCTGACGGGACCGACCGCTACCGTGTCGCCATAGCGTTTGATGACGCCGGCTACGACCAGGATGGGATCGGCCACCGCGCGCCGCTCGCTCAGCTAGCCAGGACCTCCTTCTCCCAACGCTCCTGGTTGCGGTCGCGAAACTCGAACTGCCCGAGATAATCGAATTTGCGCTGCAACGCGCCGATCGCCTGCAAATCCTCATCCGACACGGCGAGGTTCTTGAGGTCTGGCGGCAAATTCTTGATCGCCTCGAGATTGGTCGGCGGGTAGCCGGTCAAGCGGGCAAATGCGATCTGCTTCTCCGCGTCCAACGTGGTGTTCACGAATTGCTCGGCAAGTTGGATCGAATCGGCCGGGCGTCCGGCGATGATCGCCGTGTTCCAAATCCAGCTCAGCCCACCCTCTTTCGGCAACACGAAGTCGACGGTGGCGCCCGCCTCCTTGGCCTTTTGCGCCCGCGCACCAAAGAGCGGACAAATCCAGACGTCTTCGGAGAGGAGCACCTGTTGCGTGTTCTCAACGTTGTTGATGATCTGCGCCTTGTTCTTCTTGAACAGCTCGGACATTTTGGCGATGCCGGGGTCGATGTTCTGCGACGTGCCGCCCTGCAGAACGTTGATGGCGTGGAACACGTCGGCACCCGTCCAAACCCAGGAGGGGAAGGCCACCTTGCCGGCGAACTCCGGGTCCCACATGTCCCACCACGAGGTGATGGGGCGCTTGATCTTCTTGCTGTTCCAAACGATCCCGTACGGGGTGTGAATCTTCCCGACCAAGTATTTGTACTTAAACGACGGGTGGATTTTCGCCATGTTCGGGATGTTCTCTTGCTTCCACTCCACCAGCGCACCCACCGAGCCGATTTGGGTCGAGGTCGTCTGGCTCTCGTGGATCAAATCCCATTGCGGCCGGTTGCGCTGGGCAAGCACCAGCGGTTCGAACCCAAGCCCGGTCTTCCACTCGATCGTGGTCCCATGCTCCTTGGAGAACGGGGTAACGAAGGTTGCGTCGAACCAATCCTTCCAGGTGCCGCCGGCGAACAGGAAGCGAAGTTCGTTGGTCGCAGCATGGGCGGCCTGCTGACCGGCCAGAGTGCCAAGTCCCAGCGCCATTACGCTCTGCATCAGCGCCCGGCGTCGTATGACGAGCGGGTTCGTTGGATCCTCAACCATCGTGTTTCTCCAAATCGGCGTGCGTTTGTTTCAGCGTCGCTCCTGCAGCGTCCCTGCGCGTGCGCGGAGCCGGGTCAGACGTGCTTTCGATCAGCCGGGCGGCGTCGGCGATCCGCGCCGTGAGTTGGGCGCGCTGCCGTGGGGTTACCGCGCCGGCGGGAAACGACAGGGCAAACCCGAGCGCGGGCGACGCGCTGACGGCCGCACCGATGGCGGAGATGCCGGGAAACGTCGCGTTCTCCACGGCAGCCCAGCCCTGACCACGAATCACCCGCAGCTCCGTCAAAAGCTGCGCCCGGGTCCGCCGCAGCCGCATACTGGGATGGGTGAGAACGGGCGGGAGGATGGTGCCCAAATGGTCATCGCCGAGCTTGGCAAGCAGTGCGAGGCCCATGGCGGTCGAGAAGGCGGGAACCCGGTGGCCCGGGTCGAGCACGATGCGGACCGGATAATGCCCGTGATACATTCGCAGGATGGTGACATCGAGTCCATCGAGCGCGCCGATATAGCCGGTGAAACCGCTTTGCGTCACGAGCCCGCCGAGTGCATCGGCGATCGTATCGAAGATCTGCGTTCCCGCCTTGTAGAGACGGCCAATACGAAACGGTAACGGACCTATGGAGTACCGGCGGGTCTCCTGATCCTGCTCGACCAGGCCCCGCTGCGCCATCGTCTTCATGACGCGCGACACGGTGCTTTTCGCGATCCCGAGCCGCCGGGCCAATTCGGACACAGCCAGTTCGGGGGCTTCTCCATGGAAGCAATCCAGAATGTCGAGCGCGGTGTCCAAAGCACTCATGTCCCATCTTCGGCAACCATGTTGCCAAGGATGGTGCGGGCCGATCTGCCCATGAGTCAAGGCAGGGTTGCACTGGCGCCGTGGCCAGCGCCCGAATGGTTTTGGTTGACAGCGGCCAGCGGGGCGGTTCTCAGTTCACTGAGCGATAGCGCGAGGTGCCCGCATGCTCCGGATTGGCGTCGACATCGGCGGGACTTTTACCGACTTTGCCATCTGGCGCCGCGAAGCCGATGGCTATGTCGAGGTGGGCAGCCACAAGGCACCCACCTCGCGTCCCAATTTCGCCAAAGCGGTCACGCAAGGGATCGACGATATCGTCACGTCCTTGGCTGTGTCGCGGGACGAACCGATCCTCGTCATACACGGCACCACCATCAGCACCAATGCGGTCATCGAACGATCCGAGCCGCCGGTCGCCCTGATCACCACCGCCGGGTTCCGCGACATATTGGGCATCGCGCGGCTGCGGCTGGACAAGCCGGTGGATTTGTTCAACCGGCGCACCGTGCCGCTCGTCCCGCGTGAGCGCGTGTTTGCAGTGAAGGAGCGCACGCTCGCTGATGGCAAGGTCGATACCGAACTCGACGAAGCCGGGATGCTGGACGCGGTCAGCACCGCCGTGCAGCGCGGAGCCGCCGCGGTCGCGATCTGCTTCCTCCACTCACACAAAAACCCGGCCAATGAGCGTCGCGCGCTTGCGGTCGCCAAGGAGCGGTTTCCCGATATCGAGATCATGGCCTCGCATGAGGTCTGGCCCGAACAGTCGGAATACGAACGGGCGATGCTGACGTTGCTGAACGTCTACGTCAAACGCCTGATGGGCGGCTATCTCTCCGAGATCGATGCCTTCCTGCAGCAGAACTTCCGGCAGGCGAGGCTGTACATCACCAAATCCAATGGCGGCGTGATGTCTGCCGCCGAGGCGAGGCGGTTGCCGATCCACACCCTGTTGTCGGGCCCGGCCGCTGGCGTGACGGCGACGCAAACGCTGGGACAGTATCTGGGTATCGACCGCATCCTGACGCTCGACATGGGCGGCACGTCGACCGACGTTTCGCTCATCGATGGCGGCCGCCCGATGATCACGGCGCAGGCGGAGGTCGGGGACTTCCCCCTGCTGATGCCGGTGACCGCGGTGGAGGCGATGGGCGCGGGCGGCGGGTCGGTCGTGTGGTTGGATGGGGGCATCCTCAAGGTCGGGCCGCGCAGCGCCGGGTCACGTCCAGGCCCCGCATGCTATGGGAATGGCGGTACGGAGCCGACGCTGTCGGACGCCTATCTCATCGTCAATTGCCTGTCCCCGCGCGGGCTCTTGGGTGGCAAGATCGCGCTCGACCGCAGCTTGGCCGAGGCAGCTTTCGCACCGCTGGCCGAATCCCTCGGCCTGGATGTGGTCGCCATTGCGGAAGCTGCCATCGACGTTGCGACGTCGAACATGCTGGCGAAGATCACGCCCTTCCTGGCGCGGCTGGGCGTTGACGCGACGGATTTGACGCTGATGATCTTCGGCGGTGCCGGCGGCGTGCATGGCCCCATCCTCGCAGACGAGGTCGGCATCCGGCGCATCGTCGTCCCGCGTTTGCCTTCGGTATTCTGTGCCTTCGGTGGCCTCGTTTCGGATTTGGTGCACGACGCGGTGCGCAGCGTGAACGGCGTGACGCTCACACCGGCGCGGTTGCGGCAATCCTATGATGACTTGGTCGAAGAGGGCCGTATCTGGCTCGATCGGCAGAGCCATGAGGGGCAGGTGGCGGAAACCCACCACCACATGTCGGCGGATATGCGTTACGCCGCGCAATCCTTCACCATTCCAGTCAACCTCGAAGCCCAACTCGACCAGGGCAGCGACATGGCCAGCGTGGTCGCCGCCTTCCATGCGGAGCACCAGCGCCTGTTCGGGCATTCAACGCCGTCGGCACCGGTTGCTGTCGACACGCTGCGCGTCCGCACCGTCGGGCGGCAGGCGAAACCATCGGCAAACCCGCTGCCCTCGGCCGGTATCAGCGAAGCCGTCCCCACGGAGCACCGCCGGCTCCGGCTTGGGCGGCGATGGATCGAGGAGGTGCCGGTGTTCGACTGGGGCGGCCTGTCGCCCGGATGGTCGATCACCGGCCCCTGTATCATTCAACAGGACCTTGCCACGGTCCTGGTCCCGCCGGCCTACGAGGCACGGGTCGGCATCTTCGGCGATCTCGAACTCTCAAGAGGGTGATGGACATGGATCCCGTGCAGACCGAGATCATGAAGAACCGCTTCACCGCCATCGCAGAAGAGGCGGCCACGGTGGCCTACCGGACCGCCCACACCACCTTCGTCAAGCAGACGCAGGATTTCCAGGTCGCGCTGACCCGTGTGGCAGGCGACTTCTTCGCCTACCCGACGATGACGGGGGTGACCTCGGGCGGTGGCCAATCCATCACCGGGTTGACCCGGCATTTCGACCCGGCGGAGTTGGCGCCGGGCGACGTGCTGATCTCCAACGACCCATTCAGCACGTATGGGTTGGTGACGCACATGATGGACATCCATCTGGTGCGCCCGATTTTCGTCGATGGCGTGCTCACCTGCTTTGCCTGGTCGTTCGTCCATGCGTCGGACATTGGCGGCGCCGTGCCCGGCAGCATCTCGCCCGATTTGTTCGAGTGCTTCCAGGAAGGGTTGCGGCTGCGGCCAACCAAATTGGTGCGCGCCGGCGTGCTCAACGAGGATGTGGTGAATATCCTCAAGGACAATTCCCGCATCGGCGATGCGGTCTGGGGTGATCTGGAGGCGATGATGGCGGCCATGCGGCTGCTGGACCGCCGCATCGGGGAATTATGCGCGAAGGTCGGGGTCGAAGCGTTCCACCGCGGCACCGAAGAC
The DNA here is from genome assembly GCA_965199005.1 of Acetobacteraceae bacterium. Classification (GTDB taxonomy): domain Bacteria; phylum Pseudomonadota; class Alphaproteobacteria; order Acetobacterales; family Acetobacteraceae; genus LMUY01. The sequence goes on from CBDAQK010000001.1 coordinate 2,051,610, forward strand.
GTGATGGCCTATTCCGAGATGAAGGCACGCAGCGTCATCTCGAAGCTGCGCGACGGCACCTATTCCTTCGTGGACTATGTCGAAGGGGATGATTCCGGAGAAGCGGTCCACATAAAATGCGAGCTGACGATCAAAGGCGACGAAGCCTTCGTCGATTATAGCGGCAGTTCGCCCCAGGTGCATGCCGCCTTCAATTTCTCGACCGGCAGCCGCACGCATCCATTCCTGTGCCTGGGGCTGACCAATTACATTCAGACGATGGAACCCAACATGCCGATCAACGGCGGCATGATGCGCCCGATCACCGGCTATGCGCCGCCGGGCACCGTGATGAACGCCGATTTCCCCGCCGCCATGGGCAATCGGTTCGTGGCGGTCATGCGCACCTACGACACGTTGATCGGGTGCCTGAACCAAGCCATTCCCGACGGCATTGCCGCATGCGGCGCCGGGCAGGCGGGTATCATCAGCTCCTCCTGGATCGACGCCAAGAGCGGGCGCAACCGTGTTGCGGTGGTGGAGCCGTTTTCCGGCGGGTCGGGCGGCCGCGTTCGCGTCGATGGCGTCGATGCCAACGACACCATGATCGGCTTCCTCAAAAGCACCCCGATCGAGCACGTCGAGGTGGAGACGCCTTTGGTGGTGCGCCGGCATGAATTGGTGCCGGATCGTCTTGGCCACGGGCAATATCGCGGCGGCGCCGCGGTCTGCATCGAATTGGAGTGCCGTCACCCAGAAGTCCGGATCACCGTGCGGGGCCTCGACCGGTTTCGCTTCCAGCCCTGGGGCGTGTTCGGCGGGTCGCCGGGTTACAACACCACGGTGTGGCTCAACCCCGACACCAAGCCGGTCTCGATCGGGCGGATCAAGGTGCTGACGATGAAGCGCGACGACCTCGTGCGCATGGTCTCCTCTTCGGGCGGCGGCTTCGGCCCGGCCATGCTGCGCGCGCCATCTCTGGTTTTGCGGGATGTGCTCGATGATCTGCTGAGCGTCGAGGATGCGGCGGAGATCTACGGCGTGGTGATCCGCGACCGCGAGGTTGCGGCGGATGCGACCGCGTCGCTGCGGGCGCGTGCACCCGCCTCGGAGGCGGGCTATTCCGTCGCGCACGGGCCGGCACGGCGGAGTTACGAAGCAATCTGGCCGGTCGAGTCAAGCATCGCCCTGGCCAATGCCGTGCTGGAAACCGCCCCGGGCTTCCGTCGGAGCATCCTGGTCCGCACGCGGGAAACGCTGGCCGGGGCGGAGCAGGCGGTGACACCGGCCGAGATCACCGCAACGGTCCGCGACTTCGCGTCGACATTCGCCTCGGCCGACACCGCATCGTAGCCCTGCCCGTGATGCAACGGCCCCGAAGCTATCTTCGATGACCATCCGCCTCAGGACGCAGGCGGACCTTGAAGGGGCCATCGAGAAGCTGGTCCGGTTGGATCCCCGCCTGCATGACGTGCTGAAGCAAGCCGGTATGCCGAAGCTGCGGCAGCGCGAGCCAGGCTTCGCCGGGCTGGCGGCAATCATCGTCGGGCAACAACTGTCGACGTCCAGCGCGGCGGCGATTTGGGGGCGTTTGGCAGCGGCTTTCGACCCATTTCACGCCGTGGCGCTGCGGGACGCCCCGGTGGACCGGCTCGGTAGCCTCGGCTTGTCGGCAGCGAAGATCAGGGCCCTCCAATCCATCGCCACCGAGATCGCGGAACGCCGCCTCGACCTTGCTTCGCTTGCCGGCAAGGACGCCGACGAAGCGTCCGGCATTTTGACGTCATTGCGCGGCGTGGGGCCTTGGACGGCGGACGTCTACTTGTTGTTCTGTCTGGAGCACGGCGATGCCTGGCCCGCCGGGGACCTCGCCGTGCAGGAGGCCGCGCGCCTGGCGTTGGGATTGGACCTGCGGCCGACGGCCAAGCAGATGGGACCGCTCGCCGAACCCTGGCGTCCCGTCCGCGGGGCGGCGGCCCATCTCTTGTGGGAGTACTACAGGATGACCAGGAGGCGGGAGGGCGCGCCCATCATCGCCGCAGACATGCCCGTGCCCCTCCCACCGCCGGCGGCGGAGATCAAAGCCCGAGGACGGAGACGGCCGGCCAGCCAACCCGTCTGACGGCACCAATGCCGGGGAGTTCGATGGGCACTTCACCCGCGACAACGAGGGGAGTTCCGCCTATCACGGATAGCAATGCTGTATCCATCGCCTGCCCTATTGGTTTCCCGGCCGCGATGAGCGAACCCGAGCTGATGCCCGGGAGCCTGACATCGCCACCCGGCAGGCTGCGGCGGCTCGGCCCTGGTCTCATCACGGGTGCGGCCGACGACGACCCGAGCGGGATCGCAACCTACAGCCAGGTTGGCGCCCAGTTCGGCTACGGGCTGGCATGGACCATGCTGTTCAGCCTGCCATTCATGATCGTCATTCAGGAGATCAGCGGCCGCATTGGCGCCGTGACCGGCCGCGGGATCGCCGAGAACCTCCGGCGGCATTACCGCCCCTGGCTCGTCCGTTCGGTTGTCGCATTGCTGCTGGTGGCGAACGTGATCAATCTCGGTGCCGATCTTGGGGCCATGGGGGCGGCGGTGGCGTTGCTGCTGGGCGGCAATTCCCGGATCTACACCGTGGCGTTCGGCATACTCTGCCTCTTGGCGGAAATCTTCCTCAGCTACGCCGTCTATGCCGGGGTCCTCAAATGGCTGACCGTGTCCTTGTTCACCTACGTGGCTGTGGTGCTGACCGCGCATGTGACTTGGAGCCGCGCGATCGTAGCGACGATCATTCCCCGCATTTCATTCGGCTCCGGGCAGGCAATGGCATTGGTTGCGGTTCTCGGTACGACGATCAGCCCTTACTTGTTCTTCTGGCAATCGTCGCTGGAGGTCGAGGATCGGCTGAAGCGCAAGGCGTTGCCGCTCTGCTTGACCCCCAAGCTCGCAAAGGACCAATTCAACCGCATCCGGACCGACACGGCCGTCGGCATGGTCGTGTCCAATTTGATCGCGATCTGCATCATCTACGCGACGGCCGCGACCCTGAATGCGAGTGGCGTGACTGACATCCAGACGTCCTCACAAGCGGCCGAGGCGCTGCGCCCGGTCGCCGGGGAGTTCACTTTCGCGGTTTTTGCCGCGGGCATCATTGGAACGGGGTTGCTCGCGGTGCCGGTGCTGGCCGGGTCCGGCGCCTACGCCCTGTCCGAGACATTCCGCTGGCGCGAGGGGCTCGACCAGCGCTGGTTTCAGGCCAAATCGTTCTATGGCGCGATCGCCGCCTCGACCATGGCAGGTGTCGCCCTGAACTTCACGCCGCTCGACCCGGTGAAGGCGCTCTACTGGAGTGCCGTCATCAACGGCGTGCTGGCCGCGCCGGTCATGGCGGTGATCATGCTGATCGGCGCGAACGGCCGGATCATGGGGCGCCTGACGTTACCCAAGCCGATGCTGGTTGGCGGCTGGCTGGCGACGCTGGTGATGGCTGCGGCAACAACCGGGTTCTTCGTCCTGTAGCGCCCATTCCTTGTCGCACCTCGTAGGGTGCAATGCCGCTTCAAGCATTGCACCCTGCCGCCAAGCCGGCCGGACGTCACGGGGTAAGGTTGCCATCCTCCAAGCGGATTGCACCCTACGTCTGCGACCCTCAATCGCCGGTGTCCGGATGCGCGCCGAGCAACTCGGGCCGGTATTCGAAGTGCATCGTGTCGAAATGCGACCACCGCCCGCCCCAAATGAAGCCGTGACGCTCAAAGATGGCGACGATCTCGGCCGGGATGCGGTTCCGGTAGACTGCACCATCCCCACGGGACCGGCTCCATCGCCAATAGTCTGAGAATCGCGTGTTGATGTCGATGGCCGCACCCCACGAATGCATGCTCGTCTGGTCCGTTCCGGCGACGGGGCGGCAGTTATAGGTCCCCCCTATGGGGTAGAGGTATTTCTTGTCCTCCGCCGGCAGCGCGTCCAGCTCGCGTGCGACCGCTTCCAGCCGCCGGTCCACGCCGTTGACCGACGTGATGCTCACGGCATGCCCCAACCACGCGATGCGGACCAGCTTCGGCGCGACCTGCCCGGCCCGGCAGTCGCCATACATCTTGTCGAACAAGGCCTGGTTGCGAATGCGGCCGGGATCGTCCTGCGGCGGCAGCAATGGGGCGCCGGCGGGATAGGGCGTTGCGAGCTGATCGACGATCGAACCGCGCTGCCGCGCGTCCTCCCCGGTAAGGGCGGGCTGCCCAACACCGACGGGCATCCGCGTGCCGTCGCGCCAAAGCAGGTTCGCGCCGTCAAAGCCGCTCAGGAAGTCCGGATAGGCGCGGACCAAATCGTCGACCGAGGCCGCCCGGGCCGGTCCAGCCAGGCCAAGCAGCATCAGAGTTGCCAGGGAGCGCCGCAGCCATGGCCCGATTCTCATCCTGCCGCTCCGATGATCAGGTCACCCACGCGGCACCGCAACCCGGCGATTCCGGTGTCGCGGTGCCGGGTGGGGTGGACGCGATTGGTGAGAAGCGCCCAGGCGAGGCCGCGGCTGAAGTCGATCCACAGCCCCGTCCCGGTGAAGCCGGTATGGCCGATCGTGTCGTCCGAGCATGCATCCCCGCCCGGCCAGCCCGCATGCCGCGCTTCCCACCCCAGGGTGCGCGTGGCGGATTGCCGGGTGCGAATGCCGTCGAGGCCCGCCGCGCGCCCCTCCAGCAGGTCTAGGGCCGCGTCGAGCACGCCGTCGACAGTCCCGAACAATCCGGCATGGCCGGACGCGCCGCCCAGGGCGAAGGCGTTCTCGTCATGCACCTCGCCGCGCAGGACCCGGCCGCGCCAGGTGCAGCGTTCGGTGGCTGCGGTCTCGCCGGGGTTGGGCCGGAACGAGAAGCCAGGGCGGAGCGGCTGTTCGAGAAGGGGGCGTCCGGTCAGCCGCTCGATCGCGATGCCGAGCAGGATGAAGTTGATGTCGGAATAGACGGGAGGCCCGTGCCGCCAGACGCGCTGGAGGATGAAGGCGCGTAACGTCGCCGGGTCCTGTCCGTAGGTGTACAGCGGCTCCACCGCGGGCAAATGGGTCTGGTGGGAGAGGCATTGGCGGAAGGTGAGACGGCGCTCCGCCGCGTCGAGGTTGTATTGGCGAAGGTCCGGGATCGCCACAGCCAGCGTGTCGTCCAGCCCGATACGGCCGTGCGCGGCCAGGGACAGGATGGCCGGCGTGGTGAACAGAACCTTGGTGAGGGATGCAAGGTCGAACCACGTTTGGCGCTGCATCGGGACGCGGGACGGCTCAATTTGCGCGTAGCCCAGCGCGTGGACGGCACGGTCGCCCGCCCTGGTCACTACGCCGAGCACCGCGCCCGGGATGGGGCCGGCGACAGCTTCGGCAACCGCGCCAATCGCTGCAGTGATCATCGACCGGCCCCTCAACGCTGCGATCTCCCTGCTATCAGCGGCCTGGCCTGGCGTCGAGACCGGATGGGCGGCCGCGATGGCTGATTGCAGGCGCCGGCGCCCAAATGCCAGAGTGGGGCATGATCACCCGACGATCCCTCGCCGCATCGGCACTGCCGGTCCTGCTCGCCCCATCCGTGACCCGCGCGGAAACGCCGTTCGCCGCGTTCTTGGCCGGCGTGCGTGCCGATGCGATCAGCAGCGGGATTGCCCCAGGCACGGTTGACCGCGCCTTCGCCGGGCTGCGGCCGAACCCGAAGGTGCTGGAACTGGACAGCTACGCGCCTGAGAAGACGCAAAGCTGGGACCAATACCGCAGCAGCCGTGTGTCGGACCAGCGTGTTGCGGCGGCCCGCCAGGCCATGCAGGCCAACAGCGCCAGCCTGCAGGAAATCCGTCGCCGATACGGCGTCGATCCGGGGATCATCGTTGCCATCTGGGGGCTGGAGTCTAATTTTGGCGGCTTCACGGGCGGGTTCTCGGTGATCGAGGCGCTGGCCACCTTGGCCGCGGACGGGCGCCATAACGGTTTCTTCCGGGCAGAGCTGATCAGCGCGCTGCGCATCCTGGATCACGGCGACATCACCCTGCCCCGCATGACCGGCAGCTATGCCGGCGCGATGGGTCAACCGCAATTCATGCCCAGCTCCTACCTCACCTACGCGGTAGATTTCGACGGAAAGGGGCGGCGCGATATTTGGGGCAACCGCAGTGACGTGCTGGCGTCGATCGCAAATTATCTGGCCAAATCCGGCTGGCGGCCCGGTGAGCCATGGGGCCAGCGGATCCGCGTTCCAGCCGGGTTCGATGCAGGCCCCAATGGCCGCGACGACCGCCGGCCGCTCGCCGCATGGATGCAGCTCGGCGTCACCCGCTCGGACGGCGCGGGGTTTTCGCGGGCGGACGTGTCCGGAGGCGTGGTCATGCCGGATGGGGCGGCCGGCGAGGCCTACATGACCTATGCCAATTTCGCCGTCATCCGCCTCTACAACGCATCCGACCTCTACGCGCTCTCGGTGGGCCTGCTGGCCAGCCGGATTTCCGCCGAAAGCAACGAATTCTGACCGCCCAGCACGCTGACGCACCGCCATCCTCGTCGCCCGCCATCCGGACCGTGGCGATGCCTGCGGACACCAATCCGGCGGGCGACATCTTCGGCGGCTGGCTGATGTGGCAGATGGACCTCGCGGCCGGCCTTGCAGCGACACGGCGGGCGCGTGGCCGCTGCGCCACGGTGGCGGTCGAGGCGATCACCTTCCTGAGCCCGGTGCAGGTGGGCGACGAGGTGAGCCTGTATGCCGATATCATCTCGGTCGGGCGGACCTCGATGCGCCTGAGGGTTCAGGCGTGGCGGCGGCCGCGTGACGGGGAGGCGACCGTGCGGGTGACTGAAGCCATTTTCACCTTCGTGGCCATCGACGATCAAAAGCGGCCCCGCGCCATCGACACGCCTTGAATCAATTCCGGCTGTACGGGCTCCGTTGTAGGGTCTGGCGCGGCCGGGCCGTTCGCGCGCGACGGCCTCAACCAACAGGAGACGCCCCATGGAGCGGAAGAAGGCATCTGATTTTCCCCAAGAACTGCTCAACCTCTTTGACGGCTATGTCCATGGCCGGATGAACCGCCGGGATTTCCTGAACAGCGCCCAAAAATTCGCCGTCGGCGGCGTGTCGGCGGCGATGCTCTTCGACATGCTCAAGCCGGATTATGCTTTGGCCATGCAGGTCCCGCCTGACGACAAACGGATCAAGACGGAATACGACACCGTGCCCTCCCCCGCGGGCAATGGCAGCATCAGGGGATATCTTGCGCGCCCGGCAACCACGGACAAAGTCCCGGTGGTGCTCGTGATCCACGAGAATCGCGGGCTCAACCCCTATATCGAAGACGTGGCCCGGCGCCTGGCGCTGGCGAACTTCATTGCCTTTGCGCCGGATGGGCTGACCTCCGTCGGCGGCTATCCGGGCGATGACGAGAAGGGGCTGGCGTTGTTCAACCAGGTCGACCGCGACAAGATGGGGCAGGACTTCCTGGCTGCGGCGAAATGGCTGAAGGCGCGGCCGGATAGCAACGGCAAGCTGGGTGTCGTCGGCTTCTGCGCCGGGGGAACGGCCGCGAATATGCTCGCCGTCAACATGGGGTCCGGCCTCGACGCGGCGGTGCCATTCTACGGAACCCAGCCGAGCGCCGCCGATGCGGCCAAAATCAGGGCGCCGCTCAACGCGCAATATGCAGAGCTCGACACCCGGATCACGGCGGGGTGGCCCGCCTTCGATACTGAACTCACGCACGCGCATGTCACGCACGAGGCGCACATCTACAAAGCGGCCAATCACGGCTTTCACAATGATACAACACCGCGTTACGACGACGCGGCCGCGAAAGAAGCGTGGCAGCGCACGCTGGATTGGTTCAACAAATATCTGAGAACCTAAGCTTGACCTCGTAGGGTGGGATGCAAGGGGCACCCGACCCTATGGCCCGTTATCGTTCGAGAATGGCCTGCAGGAACTTGCGGGTCCGTGGGTTTTCGGGGTTCTCGAGAACCTGGCGCGGTGGGCCATCCTCGACGATCTTCCCGGCGTCGAACATGAGGACACGGTCGGCGATATCAGCGGCGAAGCTGATCTCGTGGGTCACGATCAGCATCGACATGTCGCTGGCATGGGCCAGGTCGCGCACCACGCGCAGCACTTCGCCAACCAATTCAGGGTCGAGCGCCGACGTCACCTCGTCGAATAACATGACCTTGGGCCGCAGCGCCAGTGAGCGCGCAATCGCCACCCGCTGCTGCTGGCCGCCCGACAGTTGCGCCGGACGCTTGTCCAGATGGTCCTTCAGCCCGACCTGGCTCAACAGATCGCTGGCCCGGGCATCACTTTCCGCCCGCGACAGGCGCAGGACGTGGAGCAGCGGTTCGCGCACATTCTGCAGCGCCGTCATGTGGGGGAACAGGTTGAAGTGCTGGAACACGATGCCCAGCGAGCGGCGCACCTTGCGCGCATGCCGCTCGCCCGCGGGCACCAGGCCGCCCGGGCCGGTCTCGTGCCAGAGATAGTCGCCGTCGATCCGTATGGTCCCTTGATCCGGCTTCACCAGCCCGATTGCAAGCCGTAGGATCGTGGTCTTCCCCGAGCCGCTCGGCCCGATCAGCGCCACCTTCTCGCCAAGTGCCACGTCGAGCGCGATGCCGTCGAGAATCTTGCGGTCGCCATAGCTCTTCGAAACGTCGCGCATCGACACCAGGGCCGGCGCCGGGTCGGCCGGTTGCTCCAGCGCCCGGCCGGCGGACGGCAGCTCAGCTATGGACGGCATGGCTCGTCTCCAGGCGGCGGAGCCCCCGCGCCGCGATATAGCTGATCACGAAATAGAAGAAGCCCGCGAGCGTCAATGGTTCGACGTAGCGGTAGTTGATCGAGCCGATATTCGTGCTCTCGGCCAGCAATTCCATCACCGTGATGGTCGACATCAGCGACGTCTCCTTGAACATCGCGACCACCTGGTTGCCCATCACCGGCAACACGACCTTGACCGCCTGCGGAAGGATGATGCCGAGCCAGACCCGCCGGAGCGGCAGGCCCAGGACCAGCGCTGCCTCCCACTGCCCCGCCGCCACCTCCTCGATCCCGGCGCGGTAGATTTCGGACGTCGGCGCGCTGTAGTAGATGCCGAGGGCGACGATGCCCGTGGTCAGCGCCGGCATGGACAACCCCCATTTGGGGAAGACGTAGAACAGGAAGTAAATCTGCACCAGCAGCGGCGTGCCGCGCACGAAGAATACGCCAAACTCGACCAGCGGCGTCACGATGGGGAGCTGCTTCATCCGCAGCAACGTCCAGACCAAGCCGAGCGCAAAGGACAGGAGCGACCCGATCAACGTCGCAACGATGGTAATCTCAGCGCCGCCGAGCAAAATCGGCACGATCGACCAGGCATAGGCCCAATCCCAATCCAAGGAGCTCACAACCCGTCTCCGAGTGCCCAGGCGGGGACCGAGGAACCCCGGCCGCCGCCCTTGGCGAGCACCGTGCGCCCGGCGCCGTGGTTGACCCGCCGCTCCAGCGCCTTGGCGCCGAACCCGAGCAGCAGCGCCAGCAGGTAATAGATCACGATGATGAGCCCGAAGACCGACGCCGTCTGGCCCAGGGAGGTGGCGACGAGGTCCGCGCGGAACGATAGGTCCTGGATCGTCACCAGGGACACCAGGGAGGTGAATTTGAGCGTCGTCACCAGCGCGTTGCCGAAGGGCGGGATCATAACCGGCAGGGCTTGCGGCAGCACGATCCGGAAGAACTGGTAGCGGCGCGAGAAGCCGAGCGTCAGCGCGGCCTCGCGCTGGCCGGCTGGAACCGCGGCGAGGCCGGCGCGAACGACCTCGGAGAAGTAACTGCCCTCGTTCAACCCCAGCACCAGCACACCCGCCAGTAGCGCCGGCAAGTTGATGCCGAAGAACGGCAACACGTAGAACGCCCAAAACAGTTGAACCAGGGACGAGCTGCCGCGGAAGAGTTCGATCACGAACCCGGCCGGCCAGCGCAACACCGCCAGCCGCGAGCTCCGTCCCAGGGCCAGGATGACAGCGACGGGCAGCATGAGCGCCACGGCAAGAGCCGTGACCTCGATGGTCACCGGGATACCCATGAGCAGAAACGGAAGGTAGTCCCATAGCGACTGGGATCCGCTCATGACGGGGCGGCCCGCTTCATCGGTGCATGGTCAGCCGGCCGCGCATAGTTTCTCGATACTGGTGGCGAGCATGTCTGGCGTGCTGTCGAAATCGAACTGCTTCAGGATGGCAATCAGCTCGCCCGACTCGCGCATCACCCGCTGTTCCCTCACATAGGCCTCGTAGAGGTCGGTGTCCTGCAGGCGGAAGGCACAACCAGACCCGTGCGGCGGGTCGTCCGCCACCGGATAGGTGATATCCAATTCGATATTGCGTTGCTTCATCAGCTGCCGCACCGGACCCGGTGACATGATCCCGAAATCGATCCGCTTGGCAAACATTGCGTCGATTTCGGATTGATCATTGGTGAATTGGCGGATGTTGGACGGAGAAACCCCGGCGGCCAGCAGGGCTTTCACATCCGCCCCGCCGGCGGGCGCACCGACGACGAAATTGCCCTTGACCAGCTCGGCAAGACTTTTCGGCATCGGGCCCGGGTGGCCCTTGATGGCGACGATGTTGTCGCCGTCGAAAATCAGCGGATCGCTGAACCTCACCTGATCGCAGCGCGGCTTGGTGATGGTGAGGGAGGCGGAGACGAAGTCCCAGCGATTGGCAAGCATGCCCGGAATGAGCTCGCCGTAGGTTGCAATGAACCCCTCGATCTCCGGAATGCCAAGACGGTCCATGATCCTTTTGGTGATGGTGGGCGCGGCGCCCGTTACTGTCCCGTCGGGATTGAGCGCGCTGAAGGGCGGCTGGTTGGCGATGCCGATGCGGACCTTCTTCGCGGCCTGCAACTTCGCCAGCAGCCCCTGGCCGGCCGCCTGGGCAAAGGCACCGCCGCTGGCGGATCCCAGAGCGGCAGCGCCAAGACCGCCTAACACATGGCGCCGCTTCAAATAGCGCATTCCGATACTCCTGCTAAAGATGGCGGGCTCCCCGAAAGGCGGCCCCAACAATACGCGCGATCAAAGTAAAGCAGCTGGGTTCTTAGGCGGTATGCAAGTGACGGCGCAGGAACGCGCAGGGAATGTCGTATTCCCGCGCAGCGTCCGGGCCCGAGAAGCGCGCCCGGACGAAACCATGAATCATGCGCTCCGCACAGCGCAACGTGACGTCATTGCCCGCCTGCTCCAACCGTGCCGCGTATTGCCGGCTGTCATCCGCCAGACAATCGAACTCCGCATAGTGGATGTGGGCTGGCGGCAGACCGGACAAATCTTCGGCCTTGAGCGGCGCGGCGTAGCCATTTCCCGTGGGTCGCCCGGCGCCGAGATACTGGTCCCATGCGCGATCGATCCCGTCGGTGCGCACAGGCGCCTCGGCATAGCGGGTATAGCTGTCGGCGCTCATGTCGTCGGTGAGGCACGGATAGATCAACACCTGGGCCTGGATCGCCGGGCCGCCGCGATCCCGCGCCATGAGGCAGACCGCGGCAGCCATGTTCCCGCCGGCGCTATCGCCCCAGAGTGCCAGCCGCGCCGGGTCGATGCCCAAAGCGGGGCCATACTCGGACAGATGCTTCACGACCGCATAGCAATCCTCCACTCCCGCAGGGAACGGATTGTCCGGCGCCAGGCGGTACTCCACACCGAGCACAATGGCATGCACCTGGTCGGCAATGCCCCAGGCGACGGGGTCACCGCTATCCAGGCTGCCTTTGATGAAGGCGCCGCCGTGGAGGTAAAGCACGCAAGGGGCGGGCGAGGGCAAGCCGGCCGGCCGGTAGACCCGCACCATGATCCGCCCATTCGTGCCCGCACCGGGACAAGCCAGCGGCATGTCGCCGACCACCATGCCGGCTGGGTAGGGCCGCTGCATGCTGGCCGCATAGTTGTTCCACCCGGCCCGCTGCGTGTCGTTGGCATTGCCTTGCGGCAGTGCCTCCTTCGCCGCCAGAAGCTCCGCCATGTCCGGGTGGAAGTCGAATTGCGGCGCAGTCATCCCAGTCCTCCTAGAATCGGCCGTAGCCGGCTTGGTTGCGCGAACGCTCCGAGGTGGGGGCCCAGGTGCGCATCTCCAGCGCATAGAGCGCCTGGTAGTCAGCTGGGTCGGCCTGGATACCTGCGCGGTAGGCCAGGGCCACGCGCTGCGGCCAATCCAACGTGCCGGGCGGCGGCGCCATTGGCGGACAGGGCAGCACGGCAATGCTAAAAAACCCGGCATCTCCTGCCGATTGCGCCTCAGCAATATCCGCTGCCGCGCCATGCAACGGCGCGGGCAGCATCGCAGGCAGTGCTTCGTCGAGGCTGCCGGCCAGGAATTCCGGTCCGGCGGAGGCCGGCAGCGCACAGATCCACCCGGCGGACGGTACGGGGGCGATTTCCGCCGCACACGGTGCATGCACCAGCACAGCCGCCAACCCGCGCCGCGCCGCCACGGCTGCCAAAGCCGCCGCAAGCCGCGTACCGACCGCCCCGCGAAGCGCCGCCCGGCCAAGCCCGCCGCCGAGCCGCGCATCGGCGGTCGCCAGGTCGAGCGCAGGCGGGCCACATTCGAAGAGGCATTTCCCTCCCGCCTCGGCATGCCGGCGTCCATCTGCGTCACGGCTCCAGCGCGGCTGCGGCCGGGCCGCGCCCGCAGCAATCGCAGCCTCGCCCAACCGTAGCATCGTCAGGCCATGGCCGTGCACCGCCTCGGTCCAGGCCAGCAAGCCCACCGCCCGCTCCGCCGTACCGTAGGGATAGCCCAGCGCACGCAGCGCCCATGTGCCTTCCCGCACGATCTCCGACATCGCCACGGCAATGTCCGTCACGCCGCGATGCCTGGCTGGGTCACCCTGGGCTGTTCGGGCAGCGTCCAATCGTCCTGCGTGCCGGCGGCGATTTCCTGCGGCAGCCGCATCCCCTGAAAGAACACGCCGCGCACGTAGCGGATGCTGAGCGGATTGGCGCACTCCATGCCGAGGCAGGCCAGGAAGAAACGGATCAGGTACGAGGGCAGGAATTCCTGCGAGCCCAGGTTTCCCCGAATTTCGGCGTAGGGCAGGCCGGCCAGGTACTGCACGCGCGACACCGCAAAGGCGATGTCCGGTTGGTCCGCGATAACCTCCGCCGCAGTTGCGTCGTCGTCGTAGGCCGTCAGCAAGGCGGCAAGGCGCTGCATCAGGCCCACGTGGTCGATGAAGGATTCGTATTCCTCATGCGGGTCCAGGCCGCGATCCCCACGCCGCTGCTCGCCATTATCCGCCGAGTGATACCAGAAATGCCGTCGTGCCTGGGACTGGCTGAAATCCATCCGCAGCGCCCAGCCGTAGCCCTCGTGGAGGAGCCGGCGAAGCGCCGCGACCCGCATCTCCGGCTGGACATCGCGAGCCCTGGCCGCGCCGACCGGGAGATACTCGGCCGTGGCATCGGCAAAATCCGGATAACACTCGACCAGCAACGAATTGAATTGCTCAGCCGTCTCGGCATCGAACGCCGCCGTCGCGCGCGCCGCCAGCGTCCCCCACAGCATCGGCGGGCCAAGCCGCGGCATGTCGGCCACCCACTGGCGGGCCGACCTCAAATTGGCGACGATGACGCGGTGCGGGACGATCAGCTCTTCATTGGGCACCTGGACCGACGCGTAATAGTCGATCGCACGGTCCAGCAACTCCAGCATGCGGGGGGCTTGCGCCGCGGCGGGTTGTGCCTTGGCATAGGCCAAAGACAGCTCCCGCACGACCATCCAGGTCGCCACCCAATGGGGCCAGCGCTGCAACGCCACGCACATTCCCTGGCCCGACGAGTTGCCGACGCCAATGTACCGCGCGATCTCCGGCGTCAACCGCGCGGCATGGGGGGACCGTGCGGCCGCAATCGCCTCCACCATGTCGATGGAGACCTGGCGCACCAGCATCAGGCCGAACAGATCGCCAAAGAACGGGTGGCTCAGGGGATGCCCGGCTGCCAGCCCTTCGAGCGACAACGTCCCGAAGCGCCCGCTACCGAGATAGCCGCCATTGCGCAGCAAATAGCCCGCGCCACTGCCGATCACCGCCGGGTCGGGCTGCCGGCCGGCCGCGAGCTGGTCGACGACATGCTCGAAGAACCGGACGCTGCGGTTCGCCGGTGTCCAGCCCGCGACGTCGCCACGCGAGCGCATGGCGTCGGCATCGCGCGTGTCGAGCACGGCAAACTCCTCGGCGATGCGCCGCTCGGCCGGGGTGCCGACGAAGACTGCGCCGCACATGTCGCGATAGGCGCCATCCGAACGGCGGCCGACCTTCTCCACGCCGTCCCAGCGGAACATGCGGGCGATGTAGGTCAGCCGGTGCTTCCCGATGGAAATGTCGTAGATCGCCCGGCCATCGCCCTCCGCATCGCAGGTGAACTCACGCGGGACGATCTGCCAGCGGTCGCGGATCATGTGCCGCGCCAGAACGCGGGCGAAGCTGGTGCGGGTGGACTTCATGGCGCTGAGCGCCACGGGAGTCATGCAGACATCCGGGGGCCGCATCCAGGCAGCGATGCGCGCCTGGCCGTCCGGCCCCATGAAGCGGTCGACGACATCGCGCAAGAACGCGGGCAGCCTCGTGGTGGCGGTCATGGGCGATGCTCCTTGTCGCTCTGGGGGCATGTCAGCGGCGATGCGGCCGTGGCAAATAGGGCGCTTCCAATGCGGTGCATTCCTCCTGTGTGAGGCGCATATCCAGCGCGGCCACCGCCTGGTCGACATGCTCCGGCCGGGTCGCCCCGATGATCGGCGAGGCGATGCCGGGTTGCGCGGCGACCCAGGCAAGCGCGATCTGCGCCGGCGTCGCGCCGCGGGCGGCGGCAACCGTGGCGACGGCGTCGACCACCGCCTCGTCCGCGTCGCGGCCGTAGAGTTTGTAGGTGAAATCGTCGGTTTTCGCCCGCTCGGTGCGGCTACCCTCCCGGCGCCGGTCCCGGCCGCAGAGGAAGCCACGCGCCATCGGGCTGTACGGCAGCATCCCGATACCCTCGGCGCGGCAGTAGGGGAGCAACTCGCGTTCGTCCTCCCGCCACAGCAGGTTGTAGTGGTTCTGCACCGAGGTGAAGCGGGTGCGGCCTTGCTTGGACGCATGGGCCTGTGCGAGGGCGAACTGCCAGAACGGCATGTCGGTGATCCCTACATAGAGGACTTTGCCGGAGCGGACGAGATCGTCATAGGCGTCCATCATCTCGCCAAGCTCAGTCCCGGGGTCCCAGATATGGGTTTGATAGATGTCGATGTAGTCGGTCTTCAGACGCCGTAGAGAGTGTTCGACCGCCTCGAACAGATGCTTGCGCGAGTAGCCCCGCGCATTGGCGGCCTTTCCCATCGGATTGCCGGCCTTGGTGGCGATCACCCAATCCGCGCGGGCGCCGGTCTCCGCGACGAGCGTCCCGACGATCGATTCGCTCAACCCGGCGGAGTAGAAATCGCACGTATCGATGACGTTGATGCCGTGGCCGATCGCGCGGCGAAAGATGGTGCGGCTGTCGTCCAGCGCCAGTACCCAGGACCGCCAGCTCGTGTCACCAAACCCCATGGCGCCGAGCGACAGGCGCGATACACGCAGGCTGGACCGGCCGAGGCGGACTTGCTGCATTTCCCTCGCCTTCCTAGGCTTCCGCCTTCATCTCGTGCTGGTCCGCGGTCACGGTGCCGCTTGCATCATAGCGACGGCCGCGTCGCGCGCGCGGCGAAGATGCTCGATGCAGGCCGATTGAGCGCCCGCCGCGTCACGCCGATGGAGCGCGCCGGTGATGGCTTGCATTTCCACCAGGCTTTGCTGGGTGCGGCCCATCTTGGACATCGAAGTGGCGCGTAAGATCGCGGCCCGGGCGCGAAGCTGCCGTGCCATGTCGTGCAACACCGGGTTACCGGCACCAAGCATCAAGGCGTCGTAAAACCGCGTTTTGGCGGCAAGCGCGCCGGCTCGGTTGTCGTTGGCGATCGCCTGCGTCAGCGCGGCCAAGGCCTGGTCCAACCGGTCGAAATCCACCGCCGTGGCGCGTGCCGCAAAGATTTGGCAGGCCATCCCTTCCAGCGCCTCGCGCGCCTCGTAGACTTGGCCGAGTTCGGCAGCGCTCAGCGTGACCACGGCGGGCCCGCGCTGGTTGGTGTTGAGCACCAGGCCTTCCGTCTCCAGGCTGCGCAACGCCTCGCGCACGAGCGTCCTGCTGACGCCCAAGCGCGTACACAAGTCGCGCTCCACCAGCCGCTCCCCGGGCTGGAAGCGGCCATCGACGATGGCACGGCGCAGCGTGCTGAGTGTCTGCGCGCGTAACGTGGTGGGGGAGCGCGCTACCAGAAGCGAGCCCGCCGGCGACCTCGCCTTCGTCGTTGCCTGGGCCATTCTCATCGTTTGCTGCGACACAGTTGGTATGATGGTCTACCAACATCGGATTGACCTTGTAAAGGAAAACAGCCCTCCGGCCGGCAGCCCTGATCTTGCCGCTGGAACATGACAATCGCGTCATCTACGCTATAGTTGGAATAAAATAACGCCTCTGGCGTCACCAATAGCAGCGACGCCACGTATGGCGTGAGAATAGTGAGTTGCATGTCATGTTGACCAAGCGCCTTTTGATGTTTGGCGGGGCCATCGGCCTCGCCGCTGCGACCCGGCCCTGGCCGTCCCAGTCCGCACAGGCAACCGAAATCTTCGAGGTGCTGGTATCGATGGCCGCCGCGGCGGGCTAGAGATACGCCAGCGCCCTGGTTCCGGCCCTGGATGAGAAAGTGTGCTACGGGCGGCCAGTTGGCGTCACGCTCGGCCCGGATGGCCGGTCTCTGCTGATGGCAGACGACCTGGGTGACGTTATTTGGCGCGTGATGGGCCCCTGAGAGTTAGTCAGGGCTAACTTGGCCGCCAACGTCGTGAGTCAGGTATCGCGGCGCCAGCCTCCCGCCGCGCCTCAGGCCAGGTCCATCAATCGCTGACCCAGGCTGACCAGCTTTCCTTCGACAGCCTTGATGGCAACGGCGCGTCCGCCGCGCAATGCCGGCACGGTGATCTCGGTCTTCATGGATTCGAGGATCACCAGCGTCTGTCCCGCCTCCACCACGTCGCCTTCCGCCACGAGCAGTTTCCAAACACTGCCCGCGACCGGGCTGGTCACCGGGTGGTGGCCGGGTGGCAATGGGTCCGTCGCATCGGGCGGTGGCGGTTCCATCGGCTCTGTCGCCTCGCCGGCATCCTGCCAACGCGCCCGCTCGGCCTCGAAGGCGGTCTGCTGACGGGCCTTGAAAATTTGTATGCTCTCGGCATTTGCCGCCAGGAAAGCGCGGTAGTCGCGCAGGCTGAAGACATCTTCGGTGATCTCGAGCCGGGCCTTGCCGTGCGGAAAGTCGTCGCGGAAGCGCAGCAACGCCTCGGCACTCACCTCGTAGAACCGGATGCGGTCGAAGAAGCGCAGCAGCCAGGGCTGGTCCGGCGTGAAATCCGGCGTGCTGCGATGGCTGTTCCAGACCTGGCAGGTGCGTCCGACGAGTTGGTAACCGCCCGGCCCCTCCATGCCATAGACGCAGAGATAGGCGCCGCCTATGCCCACGGCGTTCTCCGGCGTCCATGTGCGGGCGGGGTTGTATTTGGTGGTGACCAGCCGGTGGCGTGGGTCGACTGGCGTGGCGACGGGCGCGCCCAGATAGACGTCGCCCAGACCCAGAACGAGATAGTCGGCCTCCAGCACGATCCGCTTCACCTCGGCGATGCTGCCGAGCCCGTTGACGCGGCGGATGAATTCGATGTTGCTGGGGCACCAGGGTGCATCGGGCCTAACGGAGCGCATGTAGCGCTCGATCGCCAGACGCGTGGCCGGGTCGTCCCAGGAGAGTGGCAGATGCACGATGCGCGACGGCACCGCGATATCGTCGTTCGAGGGCAGTTCGGTTTCGGCCTGGGCGAGTTCGTCGAGGAGTCGGGCGCGCGGCAAGAGGGCGGGGTCGTGGTGGATTTGCAGCGAACGGATGCCGGGTGTGAGATCGATGACGCCAGGCAAGTTCCGCCGTTCCAGCGCCTGCATCAGCATGTGGACGCGAAAGCGCAGTTCGAGGTCGAGCACTTGGTCGCCATATTCGACCAGCACGTTGGCATCGCCGGATTGGCGGTACACCACGCCCGGGGTGTCGGCGGTAGCAGGCCGGCCCCCGAGCAGGAGTGGCGCCGTGCCGGGCAAGCGATGGAAGCGAACCGTGTCGCCGGCGCGCAACTGACCGGTTTTCCACAACTCGGCGGCAGCGATCGTGACCGGACAGACGAAGCCGCCCAGGCTGGGGCCGTCCGGCCCGAGGATCACGGGCATGTCGCCAGTGAAATCCACCGCGCCGATGGCATAGGCCGTGTCGTGGATATTGGACGGATGCAACCCGGCCTCGCCGCCATCCCGCCGGGCCCATAGCGGGCGCGGGCCGATCAGGCGAACGCCGGTACGGCTGGAGTTGTAATGGACGGTCCACTTAGCGGCGTAGAACGCTTCGATCCCAGCTTCGGTGAGGAAATCCGGTGCGGCGTGCGGCCCGTCCAGCACCCCGATCTCCCAGGCGGCGGTAAGATCGGGCCGATTCGCTGGCGAGACCGGACGGGGCGGCACTAATGCGGCGTTGCCTGGACGCAAGATATCGCCAGCCAGGAGCGCCCGGCCGGAATGGCCGCCGAAGCCACCGAGGGTGAAGGTGGATTTGCTGCCGAGATAGGCTGGAACGTCGATTCCGCCCCGGAGCGCCAAATAGGTGCGGCTCCCGGCGGGGGCTCCCGTGCCAATGGTGAGAACCGAGCCGCGGCATACGGCAACCGGCTCCCAATAGGGAATGCCCGCGCCATCCAGTGTCGCAGGCAGGGCCGCACCGGTCAGGCAGATCGTCGCGTCGCCATCGAAGCGCAGCGTGGGGCCGGCGATGACAATCTCCAGCCCGGCCTCCCCCTCCGGGTTGCCGACCGCTTGGTTCGCCAGCCGGAAGCTGAGATCGTCCATCGGGCCGGATGGCGGCACGCCCACATGCCAGTAGCCGCGCCGCCCGGGGTAATCCTGGACGGTGGTCTGCGTGCCAGGCGCCAGCACCGTGACCCGCACGGGAGCATAGGGTGTGGCGGCCAAGGTGGCGGTGGTAATCTGACCAGCCAGTGCACCGGTTTGCACAAGATGGCGCAGATAGGCGAGATTGGTCTCGACTCCATCCAAACGCGTGGCGTCGAGCGCTGCTGCCAGCGCGGCGAGGGCTTCCGGCCGGCCCTTAGCGGTGACGATGATCGTCGCCAGCATCGGATCATAGAATGGCGTGATGTCGGACCCTTGTGCGACACCGCTGTGGATACGGGCATTGCCAGGGAAATGGATGTTGGTCAGCATCCCGGTCGCCGGGCGGAATTGATCGGCCGGATCTTCGGCGTAGAGCCGGGCCTCGATCGCATGGCGGGCAGTGTTGCCCGGCGGCAACGCGGGCATGCCCTCACCGGCCGCCTGGCGCACCATCCACTCCACCATGTCGATGCCCAGCAGCGCTTCGGTCACCCCATGCTCGACCTGCAGCCGCGTGTTCACCTCAAGGAAGCACGCCTCCTGCCGGTCCACATCATAGATGAATTCGACCGTGCCGGCGCTGGCGTAGCCGACCGCCTCACCCAGCCGCCGTGCGGCATCGTGCAAATCGCGGCGCACCGGGACTGGCAGACCCGGCGCCGGGCTCTCCTCGAGGACCTTCTGGTTGCGCCGCTGCGCCGAGCAATCCCGGTCGCCCAGCACGGCCACTTGCCCCTGTCCATCGCCGAAGATTTGCACCTCGATGTGGCGGCCGTTGGTAATGGCGCGTTCGACGAATAATCCGCCATTACCGAAATTGCTGGTAGCGAGTTGCGCCGTGCGGTCGAAGGCCTGGTCCAGCTCTGCCTCGGTGCGGCACAGGAGGAGCCCAATACCGCCGCCCCCGGCCGTGCTCTTTAGCATCACGGGATAGCCGATCGCACCCGCCTGCCGCCGCGCCGCCGCCAAATCAGGCAGCAACCCACTGCCCGGCGCCAGTTTTACGCCGGCATCGGCTGCGATCTGCCGCGCACGATGTTTCAGTCCGAAGCTACGGATTTGCTCCGGCGTCGGGCCAATGAAAACCAGGCCCGCCGCGGCACAGGCCTCGGCAAATTCCGCGTTCTCTGCGAGGAACCCGTAGCCGGGATGCACCGCCTCCGCCTCGGTCTCGCGTGCGGCCCGCAACACCCTCGTAATATCGAGGTAGCTCTGCGCCGCTGGGGCCGGCCCGATGCAGACCGCCTCATCCGCCGCCGCCGCATGCAGCGCGTGGCGGTCCGCCTCGGAATACACCGCTACCGAATCGATCTCCATCCGCCGCAGCGTGCGCAGGATACGGCAGGCCGCCACGCCCCGGTTGGCGACGAGAATTTTGCGAAACATGGTCAGGCCGTTGGCCAGATGATCATTTCCAGCGGTGTCGGGTCATAACCGTTGCAGGGGTTGTTGAGCTGCGGACAGGCGGAGACCAGCACGAACACATCCATCTCCGCCCGCATTTCCACATACTGCCCTGGGCCACTCAGCCCGTCCTCGAAGGTCAGGCCGCCGCCCTGGGTAACCGGCACGTTCATGAAGAAGTTGATGTTGTGGGTAATGTCGCGCTTGTTCAGCCCAAAGCCCGCGTTCTCCGCGATCGCAAGCAGGAAACTATCCCGGCACGAATGCATGCAGTTTTTGTCGAGCGCATAGCGCACGGTGTTGGACTCGCCCGCACAGGCCCCGCCTAAGGTATCGTGCCGGCCCACCGTATCGGCGCAAATCTCCAACATTGTCCGCCCGGCATTGGAGAGCAGCCGGCTGCCATAGCCGAGATAGACGGCGCCCTGCTCGCGGATCGTGTCGGTGGCGCTGTAGCGCTCGGACGGATCGGCGGCGCTGAAAAACAACGTGTCCGCCGCCTGGTTGCCGCCGACGTCGACGATGCGCAGGACCTGGCCCTGTCGGACCGGATGGATCCAATAGTCACCGGATAGGACGATGTGGCGATACGTGGCGTGTGCCGGGTCGAGCAGGCTGGGACAGATGCGCGTCATGGTCCGCCTGCCAAGTGGTAGAGGCGGTTATTCTCGAAACCACGGCGATTTTCCGGCCGGGCGTTCAAGCATTCGTCGTCATCCGCCACCGGCTCACTCCGCATGAGCTGATACAGCACGGGACGGCGGGGAAACGCCGGGGCGGTATCCATCGGATGCGCGCAGGTGTGCAGCAGTATCAACGTGTCCATCTCGAACCGCAATGTCAGCGCGCTGCCTGCGGGTGAATTGAGCGGGTTGAATGCCAGCGCACCATTCGCCCCGACGTCGACGCGGCTGAACCAATTGACGTTGGCCACCAGGTCGCGCCGGTCCATGCCGTATTTCGCGGCCTCCACCAGAAAGCTGTCATGCCCATTCTGGGTGCGCGCGTTGCGCACATCCTGGTATCGCAGCTCGCCCCAACGCGCTGCCACCATGGCGCGGTTGGAATTACCGCACACCGTATCGTGCCACCCGACATTATCGGCGATGATGGAGCAGAAAATCCGCCCCATGTCGGAATACAGGCAATGTCCTTGCGTGAGCCGAAACACGTGCTGGCATTTCAGCGTATCCGGCGCGTTATACCGCTCGGCCAAATTGACGGGATTGTAGAACAGCATCCCGACATTGGCGCCGCCCTCGAGATCCACCAGCCGCAGCAACCGGCCGCGCCGCAGGATTATCGACCAATGCGCGGCACCCGGCAGCGTATCCTCGTAATCGGGCGTCATGGCAGGCGCCGGGATTTGGACACGCGCTTGCCCGGGCCTTCGCAGACACCGGTATCGCTCCGGCTATCGACGCAGAGATCATGGCCGCCCAGCATCAAATCCTCCCTCGGCCCGTCCGTCCCAACCCAACTCGCCAGCGGATCGCCATCCAGCGTACTCACCTTGTCCCGGAAGCGCCCTGGCTCCACGCCGCGGCGAGCCGAGCTTGGGAGGGGGGACGAAATCCTGTCAAGTTTTCTGGGGAAGCCTGGTTCGCTCCAGCGAGCAAATGCTCAGCTTCACGACGACGTGCTTGCGCAAGGGCCCGGAATCATCCGTGTCGAGCCGCTGCAAATCCACGAGTTGGTGACGTATACGTACGACTGGGGTAAATCCGGGCGAGGCAAGCCGGGCCAGAACTCAACAAGATGACCGGGCTTAGGGAAGCATTCGTCAATGATTCGATGAGAACATGAATCATATTTATTCATGGACAGGTTTCGAAAGCGACGTTTACATCCAAGCATCCTTGTTACCTTTCGTTTCACTCGATTAGGGAATGGATAAATTTATCTCCGCATTCTCGCCTGGCTTCCTTCGAAGCAGGAGAAGTCAAAATGAGCATCAGCAGCGTATCGTCCTCTAGTTCAGCCGCGCTGATTCAACAGGCGCAAAATCAGGCCGCCAACTCCGCCCAATCTGCCACCAGCGCAAGTGGCAGCGACCTTTCGTCGCAGGCCGGTTCGGCCCAGGGGGATTTCCGGGCGCATCGTCATCACCATCGCGGTGAGGGCGGCCCACCGCCGGCCCAGGCGTCCGGCGCGTCGACCTCCTCCACCCCGACGACAGACCCGAACGCGGTCCTCGATACCATCGCTTAAGTCCGGCGACCGGGAAAAGCGTCCAAAAACCCACCACCGGTTGCGCCCACCGAGCGCGACCGGTTTCTGGAGCACGGCTACCCTGAGAAGTTGAACGCCACGGAAACCGGCGAACGTTGCCCGCGGAACTGCGTGACGGAGTGAATGAGCCAGGGACGGAAACATCATCATCGTTCCCACCTGTGGCGTCACTACCTGGCCCCGCCCGGCGCTCAGGCAACCCTTCACCGCGAAATGCAAATACGGCGCGCTTGTCTCTGGCATGATGCCCCGTGGGTCGGCTAATTCCAGCATTCCGCCCAGCGCAGGATTGTCGAACGCACCGCCGTCATCCACCCAGTAAATGCCGGACCAAAATGCGCCAGGATGGCCATGCGCCCGGTGCCATCCCTTGGGTGCTCACATTGGCCCAGGCGGATACGCGCCACGGCACTTCGGCCGGAAGAAGCTCGTCACCGACCTCCATCAACGTCATGCGATCCACGATCTGCCGCGCCGCCTGCATCACGGCCACCCCAGCCGGCCACACCACGACAGGAAGTCGGCGGGGTGCCAACCATCAATGTTACTGATTTTCACGCCGGGCTCGGTCGCCTGCCGCTTGAGGAATCTGGGTCAGCTCGGCATTGAGCGTCTCGCTGCCGACGACTCGCGCGGTGACCGCGCGCTTCAATTCCTCGGTGGCTCAGGCGTCACGTGGTCTTGCTCACGTTCCAGACAATCTGCAATGGCGCCGGTGCGACGCCCGTCACGTTGCGGCGCCATGCACGCCGTCGAGACGTTGCTGGAGCAGGAGAATCAGGATGTGACGCGGCTGCCCAACCGGCTCGCGCGGACGACGAAGGCCGCACCTTGCGCGAAAACCTGGAGGCGCCTGCGCTATAACGGTAGATCCTTTGGCCAGTCGGCGGCCGCCAGGCCGATAAGGGGCAGGCTATCGAGGATACTCTGGCGGATGAACCCATTGCCTTTGTTGAACCGGATCCAGTAGCCCAGATAATCCCGGAACGTCTTGTCCGGCTCCCGCGCGATGCCCCCCGCGGATTCGTTTTCGTACCGGGGCGTCGGAACGACGATATGACCGATCGCCGGGACTTTCTTCACGATCCCCAGCGCCAGCAGGATTGCGACGGCCTGCAGATCGGCCCGGTTTGCCATGACGGCCGTGGTCGCCTCCTCCACCGAGTTGAACCGTAGGATCGTGGCCTTCGGGCATGCCGCCGTTACGGTCTGATCGTGGGAAGAGCCGCTATCGACCGCTATCCTGACCTCCGGGCGATTGAGGTCCTCCCAACGCGAGACTGGGATGTCCTTGTGCATGATTGCGGTGACGACACTGGTAAACACCGGGTCGGTAAAGTCGATCGCCAGGGCTCGTTTCGGCGTCGCCGTCAGCCCAAAGAAGACGTCGACCTTGCCGGATTGGATATCCAGCACACCGTTGCCCCAGACGGTCTCGTGCACGACGAGGTCAGCCTCCAGATCCTTGGCCAGTTGCAGGGAAATATTGTAATAAAAGCCGGTCCACTGCCCGGAATTCTGGTCCTTCCGGTAATACGGCGCACCCGCGGCGACCGCACCGACGCGGAGCTGCTTCGTCCGGCGAATGCGTGCGAAGGCCGATTCCGGCGCGGCGTCGGCGGCCTTGACCAGACTCGGCAGGGCGCTGGCCAGCAGGGCGGACCCGCCCAACCCGGCAGTGAAAGCGAGCGTGCGGCGTGACAACATTCCCGGGCCCTCGAGCAGCGACGCGGCTATGATAGCGGTGCCTAGCTACGCTTGGCCAGATGCCGTTCCAGGAACTGGACGCCAATGGTTAACGGAAACAGCACGACGAAATAGGTGACGGCGATGAAGGTATAGACCTCCAGCGGGCGATACGTCTCGTGTGCGACATATTGCCCCTGGTACAACAGGTCCGCCACCGCCAGCGTCGAGAGCAATGAGGTGTTCTTGAACTGCAAGATGGACTGGCTGAGCAGCGGGGGGATCACGCGCCTGATCGCCTGGGGCAGAACGATTTTCCACATGACGTGGCGCGGTTTCAAGCCCAGCGCGGCCCCCGCCTCCGACTGGCCCGCGCCGATGGACTGGATGCCGGCGCGGAAGATTTCGGCATAGAAGGCACTGCCATACAGGCTCATGGACAGGATTGCCGCGGTGGTCGCCGAAATCTCGACATTCAGCAGGATGGGCAGCGCATAGAAGAACCAAACGAGCTGAACCAACAGCGGCGTGCAGCGGAATATCTCGACATAGGCTCGCGCTAAGAACCGCACCGGCCACCGCAGCCCGATCCTGCCCAACCCGACCATCAACCCCAAGGCAATTCCACACACCACGACGACAACGGTGAACAGGAGGCTGACGCCGATGCCGCGCAGGAACAGCACGCGGTAGCCCCAAAGGAACGAGAAATCCCACTGATACACGGCGTTACCCTCGAGTGGCCGGGCCGGTTCTACCGGGATTGCCGCACCACGTCATCCCGTGGCAATTGACAGGCCGGTTTCGTAGGAAGAACCCCATGCCCCGCGCGACGATTGAGCAGCTTGACCATCTGCGCCAATACGACACGCCGACCATTTGGAACGCGCTCGGCACCTTGCGCGGGCGCAAGCTGACCGGGTTCACCCGGGGGACCATGGTCGTCAGCCATATGAAGGCCAAACCCATGGTGGGATATGCCGTCACGGCGAAGCTGCTCTCCTCTGCCCCCTCGGACCGCCCGGCGGAGGAGCAATCGGCGGTCCGCAATGCCTATTACCGCTACCTCGGCGCAAGCTCGCGTCCCGCCATCGTGGTGATCGAGGATTGGGGCCCGGCCCCCGGGCTGGGGTCATTCTGGGGCGAGGTGAACAGTGCCATCCATCGCAGCCTGGGTATGGCCGGGGTGCTGACCAACGGCGCCGTCCGCGACATGGATGCGTTGGACGCGGCACTGCCGATCCTGGCCGGCACGGTCTGCCTGAGCAACGGGATGACCAACCTGACGGAGGTCGACACACCCGTCACCGTGCTGGGCCTGGAGGTCCGTCCCGGCGACTTGCTGCACGCAGACCGGCACGGCGCCATGGTGATCCCGCCTGAATACCTGGATGCCCTGCCCGACGCGATCACGCGGCTGCTGGAGCGCGAGCGGGAGGTGATCGCCCACACCCGCCAACCGGGTTTCGACGCAGAGAAGATGATCGAGGTGTGGAAACTCATGGAGGGGCGTCACTGATGGAGCATTTGCGTATCCTGGTGATCGATCCGCTGTTCGACCCTGTGCCGGATGTGGAGGAGCAGGCGGCCGGCCCCGGCGTCGAGCTGATGTTTCGCCGCTCGGCCGATGGGCGGCTACAGGACGATGCCGACTACGCCCGTGCCGATGCGGTCCTGAACTGCCGCAGCGCGCATCTTCTCCCGGCCGAGGTGATCGCCAAGCTGACGCGCTGCCGGGCCATCGCGCAGGGCGGGGTGGGGTACGGGCATGTCGACCTGGCAGCCGCGGGCGCGGCCGGGATCCCCGTGCTCCACACGCCCGATTACGGAACCACCGAGGTTGCCGATCACGCCGTGGCGCTGTCGCTCACCCTGCTCCGTGGCATCCAGGCCTATGACAGGCGGCTGCGGCGATCCAACAAATCCTGGGATGCCCGGTTGCTGAAGACGGTCAAGCGGCTGACGGGCCTGCGGGTGGGGATCATCGGGCTCGGCCGCATCGGCACGGCGGCGGCGCTGCGGTTCGCCAGCTTCGGCATGGAAGTCGGGTTCTACGACCCGAACCTGCCGGTGGGCCACCAGCTCTCCTTCGGATGGGCGCGGTTCGAGACGGTGGAGGAGCTCTTGGCGCGCAGCGAGCTGGTGAGCCTGCACTGCCTGCTGAACGACGAGACGCGCCACATCATCAACGCCCGCAGCCTGGCGCTGATGCCGGAGGGTGCGGTGCTGGTGAACACGGCCCGCGGTGGCATGGTCGATTTGGATGCCGTGCATGCGGCGCTCACCAGCGGCCATTTGGGCGCCGCCGGGCTGGACGTGTTCGAGGCCGAGCCGCTGGACCGGACGCACCCATTGGTCGCGGCATGGGCTGCCGGGGAGGAGTGGCTTGACGAAAGGCTGGTCCTAACACCGCATTCGGCATTCTATAGCACCGCGAGCTTGCTCGACATACGGCGGCTGTCGATGCAGTACCTGATCAACTATCTCCGCCGGGGCCAACTGCGGACCTGTGTCAACCTACCGCTACTGGCCGGACGCACGTTGCGCGGCTCACCGTAGTGCGCAATGTCCAGCGGGCGGATGACGCTTCGCTTATCCACCCTACGCCATTATCCCAATCCTGATACAAAGTGGCCGGGGGTTACCTCCTCCAGCCGACCTCCTGCCTTTGCTTGATCCGGATCGTACACCAGGCGGCGCCGCGCACGCTCGATATCCGGGTCTGGGATCGGCACGGCGGAGAGCAGCGCCCGGGTATAAGGGTGGCGCGGGTCCTCGAAGATTGCGTCCGTCGGGCCGATCTCCACGATGCGTCCCCGCAGCATGACCGCTACGCGCTGGCATAGATACCGCACCATGCTGAGGTCGTGCGCGATGAAGAGATAGGCGAGCCCCAGCCGCTCGCGCAAATCCTGGAACAAATTGACGATCTGCGCCTGAATTGACACGTCAAGCGCGGTGATCGGCTCGTCGGCCACGATGAACCGCGGCTCCAGCGCGATGGCGCGCGCGATGACGATGCGCTGGCGCTGGCCGCCGCTGAATTCGTGCGGATACCGCCCCATGAAATCTGGCTGCAGGCCGACCAGGCGAAACAGCGCCGCGACCCGGTCGCGCCGCTGAGACGCCGTGCCGGCAGCGTTATGCACGGCCAGCGGCTCCCCCACAAAGCGCCCAACGCGCATCCGCGGGCTGAGCGCCGCGTACGGGTCCTGGAACACGATCTGCATCCGCCGCCGGATCGGCTTCATCTCTGCAGCGGACAGGCCGGTGATCACGCGGCCTTCAAAGCTCACTTCGCCGCCGTCGGGCTCCTCCAGCCGCATCACGAGACGCCCGGCCGTGCTCTTGCCACTGCCGGATTCGCCGACGAGGCCAAGCGTCTCGCCGGGTAGGACGTCAAAGGAGATACCATCGACCGCGCGCGTCGGGACGCCACGCTGCCCGAGCCACCCTGTACGGCTGGCATACGCCTTGCGCAGGCCGCGCACGCGCAACAACGGCTCAGTCATGCGCGGCCAATCTCGCCGGCAGATCATACCACGTGGCGGCGAGATGGTCGGGTGCGCCGCCTGGCACAGGAGCCAAAGGCGGCACCTCGCGAAAGCAGCGTTCCGTCGCGAAGGGGTTGCGCGGCGCGAACGGATCGCCGGCCGGTTGGTTGAAGAGATCGGGCGGCTGGCCGGGAATCTGCTGTAGCCGGCCATGCGGCGCCCGCTCCGCATGCGGCAGGGACCGGAGCAGGCTCCACGTATAGGCGCTGCGGGGATCGTGGAAAACCGACCGTACCGGCCCTCTTTCCATGATCCGCCCGCCATACATCACCTGCACCCGGTCCGCGAGCCCGGCGACCACGCCCATGTCGTGCGTGATCCAAATCACCGTCATGCCAAGGCGCTGCTTCAGATCGCCGACCAGTTCCAGGATTTGCGCCTGCACCGTCACGTCCAGCGCCGTGGTCGCCTCGTCGGCAATCAGCAGACGTGGCTCGCAGCAGATCGCGATCGCAATCATCACCCGCTGCCGCATGCCACCGGAAAACTCGTGCGCATACTGCGCCAGGCGTTGGCGGGGGCGGGGTATGCCGACCATGGCCAGCAACTCCTCCGCCCGGGCCATGGCTTGGCGCCGCGTCAGGCCCTTATGGCGGCGCAACGGCTCGGCGATTTGGCGGCCAATGGTCAACACTGGGTTCAGCGCGGTACCAGGGTCCTGGAATACGAAGCCGATCTGGCCTCCGCGCACGTCGCGCAAATCCGCCGGCGCCAGGCGAAGCAGGTCGCGGCCACCAAACAGCACCTGCCCTGCAACCACCCGGCCCGGTGGCGATGGCACCAGCCCCAGCATCGCCAGCGCGTGCACGCTTTTGCCGCTGCCGCTTTCGCCGACAATGCCCAGGGTCTCGCCCTGACGCACGGTGTAGGTGACGTCATTCACCGCATGGGCGGTGCGGTCACCCCGGTGGAAGACCACCGTCAGCCCCCTGATGTCCAATAGTTCGGATGACATGTCAGCGCCCGGCCAATCGCGGGTCGAACTTGTCGCGCAGCCAATCGCCCGTAAGGTTTACGCCGAGCACGCAGAGCATGAGTGCGCCGCCGGGCAGGGTAATGATCCACCAACCGCTGCTGATATAGGTACGTCCTTCCGCCAGCATGCGCCCCCAATCCGGGGCGGGCGGTTGCACCCCCAGGCCCAGGAAGCTCAACCCGGCCTCCAGCACGATCACCCGCGACAATTCCAGCGTCGCCACCACCAAAGCAGGGGTGAGCACGTTGGGAAGGATGTGCAGCAGTAGGATGCGCCCGGCCCCGGCCCCGATGGCATGCGCCGATTGCACGAACTCGCGCTCGCGGATGGCCAGCACGCTGCCACGGACGATGCGGGCGTACCGCACCCAGCTGGTGAGAGCCAGCACGACGATCAGGTTGCGCAGGCTGGGGCCAAGCGCTGCCACCACCATCAGCGCCAGCAACATCAGCGGGATGGCGAGTTGGATATCCACCAGCCGCATCATCAGCCGGTCCGGCCAGCCGCCGAAATACCCCGCGACAAGGCCCAGCAGCACGCCGATCACGCCCCCCAGCACCACCGCGGCCATGGCCACGCCCAAGGTGACCCGGCTACCGGTGACGATGCGGGAGAGGATATCGCGGCCAAGCTGGTCGGTGCCCAAGGGGTGGGCGCCCAAACCCGTGACCGAGAGCGTGGGCGGCGACATGCGGGCGCGCAGATCGCCGCGAACCGGGTCCGGCAGCGGCAGCAAGGGGCCGGCGATGGCCGTCAGCAGCATCAGCAGCACCAGCGCCATCCCCAGCACCCCACCCAGGCCGATGGCCGCCGGACGCCTCATCGGCGCGCGCCGATGCGGGGGTCCAGCACGCTGTACAGCAGGTCGACGCCGATATTCACCAGCACATAGATGGTCGCCACCACGGTGACGCCCGCCTGGACGACCGGGAAGTCATTCGCCTGGATCGCCTGCACGATGACGCGGCCTACGCCGGGCCAGGAAAACACCGTTTCGGTCACGACAGACCCGCCGAGTAATTCGCCGGCCAGGATGCCGACCATGGTGGTCACTGGAATGAGCGCGTTGCGGGCGACGTGCCACGTGAAAACGGTGCCGGGGGTCAGCCCTTTCGCCCGCGCGGTGCGGACGTAGTCATCGCGCAACACCTCCAGCATGGAAGACCGGAGCAGGCGGGCGATGCTGGCCGTGGTGAAGGTCGCCAGCGTCAGCGCAGGGAGCACCAGGCTCGCCGGCCCATCGAAGCCGCCGGTCGGCAGCCAGCCCAGATTCACCGCAAAGAGCAGGATCAGCATGATGCCGAGCCAGAACACGGGCGTTGCCTGGCCCAATAGGGCGACGATCATCACCAGGATCTCGGCCACGCGTCCGCGAAAGAGCGCGGCGATGGAGCCGGCGGCCCCGCCGACGAGCACGCCAAGCACCAGGGCCGCGCTGGCAAGCGCCAAGGTCGCGGGCAGACGCTCCAACACGACAGCCAAGGCCGGGCGGAAGAATTGGAAGGACTGGCCGAAATCGCCGCCCAGCACGTGCCACAGGAACTCGCCGTATTGCTGCAGCAAGGGCCGGTCCAACCCCAGCGACACCCGCAAATCCTGCAACTGCGCCGGCGTGGCACCCACCGGCAGCAGCAACACCGCCGGGTCGCCCAGCAGGTGGGAGACGACGAAGACGACCGTCACCACCCCCCAGATCGCGACGACGCCATCGCCCAGCCGTCCAAGCAGTTGCCGCATGCGCCGCTACGGGGTCAGGCCGTAGAGTTCAGCCGCGGCCCGGGGCGAAATACGCTCCTCCCGCAAATCCTGCCGCACGGCGTCCCGGTCCCGCGCCTTAGGGTCGCCATAACCGCCGCCACCCGCGCCGATGGTCGCGATGGTTTGCCCCGCTGCGACGAGCCCGTTGCGGCGCACTGGCGGGGCCACGCCCTCACCCAGTTCAACCCGGCAGGTCAAGCCCGGGCCAGCACCATCCAGGCCCCAGGGCGGCAGGATGTTGTAGGCGCCGCCGACATTCACCGTGGCCACATGGTCCAGCACCCGGATCCGGCGGCGCATCGTCATGCCGCCGCGGAACTTTCCAGCACCGCCCGAATCCTGCACCAGCTCGTAGCACTCCACCATCACCGGGTGTTCCGACTCCAAGGCCTCGACCGGCAGGTTGGCCGTGTTCGTGGTGTTGACCTGCACCGCATCCAGCCCATCCCGCCCGGCACGCGCGCCCATCCCGCCGCCGCACATCTCATTATAGACGTAGAAGCGGCCCGTGCGCGGATGCATGCCGCTCGTGGTGATCAGGATACCCCCCGTTGATGCGGCCACGACGCGGTCCGGGATGACGGGCGCCAGGGCGGCGAAGATCATGTCCACCAGGCGCTGCGCGATTTCGGTACGGCTGTAGACCGCCGCGGGCAAGGTGGCGTTCACCACGGAGCCAAGCGGTGCGGTGATGTGAATCGGGCGGTGGAACCCGGCATTGGGCGGGATGTCCGGGTCGACCAGGGTCTTCACCGCGAACAGAACGGTGGCCTGCAACGCGGTAAAGACCATGTTGATGCCGGCCCGCACCTGCGGCGGGTTGCCGGCGAAGTCGAAATATAGCTCGTCGCCGCGCACCTCGATAGCGACCTGGAGATCCAGCACCTCCTCGAGCAGATTGGTGTCGAACTGTGCCGTGTAGTGGTAGTGCCCGTCTGGGATGGTCGCGATGCCGGCGCGGGTCTTCCGTTCAGCATAATCCAGCCCCTGGTCGCTGGCCTGCAACACCGTGCCCGCACCGTATTTGCGGCACAGCGCCTGGAACCGCTGAACACCCAGCCGGTTTGCCGCCATCTGGGCGCGCAAATCGTTGATGCGCTCCCGCGGAACCTGGCAGTTCAGCAGGATCAGATCCATCAGATCCTGCTGCAGCGCGCCTTCGCGGTACAGCCTTACCGGTGGGATACGCAACCCTTCCTGGAAGATATGCGCGTGACCGCGATCCACGAAATCCGAGTGATGCGCCAGGTTGGTGACCCAGGCGACCAGCGCCTCATCGTGAAACACCGGCTCCAGCAACACGAAGTCGTTCAGATGCGTGCCACCCCCGGTATGGGCATCGTTGCCAATGAACACGTCACCCGGACGGACGGAGGCGATGTCGTGATGCGCCAACACATACTCGGCGATGCCCAGTAGCGAGCCGAGATGAATGGGAATGCGCTCGGCCTGCGCCATGATACGGCCTTGCGGATCGAACAAGGCGGTCGAACAATCGTGCCGCTCCTTGATATTGGTCGAGTAGGCCGCGCGGATGATCGCCTTGCCCATCTCCTCGACGATGGTGGACAGCGCGCTACCGACCACCTCCACGGTGATGGGATCGACCGGGGCTGGCTGGCTCATGCGGCACCTTCGATCATCAGGGAGAGGTAGCAATCCACCGTCGCGGTCTGGCCGGGCAGCAGAAGGGTGGTGGAATCCATCTGCTCGAGGATCGCCGGGCCGTGCACGACATGGCTAGGGCCGAGCCGGTCGCGGTCGTAAACGGGGCAGTCCGTCAGGCCGCCCAGCTCCGGCAGGTAGACCTGCCGCCTGGCCATAATGGCGGCCTCCACCGGGCCGGTCGCGTCCGGATAAGCCTCCAGCTCCGCCTTTGGCACGAGCCCAGTGGCCTCCAGCCGCAGGGTCGTCACCTGGATCGGCTCCTCCGCCGCCACGTAGCCATACATTTGCTGGTGCAGCCGCTCGAACCCGGCGCGAAGCTCGGCCAGCGCATCCGGGCCGAAATCCCCGGGTGGGCAGGGAACGGTCAATTCGTAGCTTTGGCCGCCGTAGCGCATATCGACCGCACGGGCCATGATACGTCGCCCGGCAGCGATATCCTCCTGCGCGAACCAGGTCTCGCCACGCCGTTCCAACTGGCTGAATCCGGCGAACATGCCGGGGAGGGCGTCAGCGCTCAGCGGGCTCATCCGCGTCATCGACATGTTGGTGCGCAAATCCGTCAGCAACAGGCCGAGCGCGCACATCAGGCCGGGAGTCTTCGGGACCAGCACCCGCGTGATGTCCAGCTCGCGGGCCAGCCGCGCCGCGTGAATGGGGCCTGCGCCGCCGAACGCCATCATGACGTAGTCCCGTGGATCGTAGCCGCGTTCGACCGAGATCACGCGGATCGCCTTCGCCATATTGGCCACCACCACCCGCACGATCCCCTGGGCCGTCTCCATCATGTCCAGCCCCAGCCCGGCCGCGACGCGTGCCACGGCCGCGCGGGAGGCCGCGGCGTCGATCTTCATGCGGCCATTCAGCAAATGCGTTTGGTTCAGCACTCCCAGCACGACGTTGGCATCGGTCACCGTCGGCTCCAGATTGCCCAACCCGTAACAGACCGGGCCGGGCGCCGCCCCGGCACTGCGCGGCCCAACCTTCAGCAGCCCGTTATCGAGGTAGGCGATCGACCCGCCCCCGGCGCCCACGGTATGGATGTCCAGCATCGGCACCTTCAGCGGGTGGCCGTGCACCTCCACATGATTGGCCATTTGCGGCCGGTAATCATCGATGAGCGACACGTCGGTGGATGTGCCCCCCATGTCGAAGGTGATCAGTTCGCCAATGCGGGCCAGGCGCCCGAAGGTCAGCGCGCCCATCACCCCCGCCGCCGGGCCGGACAGCACGGTGCGCACCGGCTGTTCCTGCGCCGTGCCGCATGAGATTACCCCGCCATTGCTTTGCGTCAGGTTCGGCGTGACGCCGACCCCGAGCGCGCCGAGCCGTGGCCGCAATTGCTGGAGGTAGTCGCGCATGATCGGGCCGAGATAGGCGTTCACCACGGTGGTGGACAGGCGCTCATATTCTCGGAACTCCGGTGCCACCTCGTGCGAGATGCTGATGAACGCATCCGGCATCTCCTGCTGCAATACCTGCCGCGCCCGCGCCTCGTGCTCCGGGCGGAGGAAGGAGAACAGGAAGCAGACTGCCACCGCCTTCACCCCCGCCTCCCGCAGCCGGATGACCGCCGCGCGCAGACCCGCCTCGTCCAACGGCGTTTCGACCGTGCCGTCGGCCAGCACACGCTCCCGCACTTCCAGCCGCTTGTCGCGCGTGGCCAGGAGCGGGGGCTTCTCCGTCTGCGAATTGTAGAGTTCTGGCCGGGTTTGGCGACGGATTTCCAGCACGTCGCGAAACCCGGCGGTGGTCAGCACGCCGGTATCCGCGCCGCGCCCGGTAATCAGGGCGTTGGTGGCAACGGTGGTGCCATGACCGAAATACAGCACGCGCTCCGCTGCGCCGCCGCCGGGCGCCAACGCCTCCAGTGCCTCTGCGACGCCCGCTGCGATGCCCTGCGAGGGGTCCCCGGGCGTGCTGCTGACCTTCCAGACGAAAATCCGGCCGCTGGTCTCATCGAACACGCACACATCGGTGAAGGTGCCGCCGGAATCCACGCCGATGCGCAGGCGTGCCGTGGCGAGGTCAAGGTCAGGCTGAGACAAATTCAGGGATCCCAGTGTTAGCGGAGTGAAACATCCATCGCCCGGACCCAATCATCGCCCCTGGCGTGCCACTCGATCGTGGAGCGTTCCGCATAGGTCAGTGGTTGGAAGAACAGCAGGATCGCCGGGGGAGCGGCGCAGAATTGCTGCGTCAGCTCCTTATAGAGCGTCGCCCGCTTCGCCGGATCGTTGATCGAATTGGCGGCAGCGGCGACGCGGTCGTAATCCGGGTTGTTGTAATAGGCCTCAGCATTCGAACTTTCCCAGAATGCCAGCAATCCGCCAGCGTCCAAGGTGGGCCAGGCCAGGCCGAAATACGCGGAGTTTCCCAGGGTGTGGGACACCATCAGGCTCTTCATCCAACTGCCGAACTCGATCTCCTTCAGGTTGACCGTCACCCCGATATCGGCAAGTTGGCCGGCGATCACCTGGGCAATGTCGGAGGCCTGAAGATAGCGGCCCGTCGGAATTTCCATATCGAAGGTCAGGCCGTTGGCGTAGCCAGCTTCCTTCAGCAACGCCTTGGCCCGCGCCGGGTCGAACGGGATCGGCTTCAGATCGGGGTTGAAGCCGAAATAGGCCGGGGAAAGCACCTGGCAACTCTCCAATTGGCCCAGGCCACCCCACAGGCTGTCGACGATGGCCTGCCTGTCGACGGCCATGTTGAGCGCCATCCAGAGCTTAGGATTGTCCTTGAACGGCGGCTTTTCCGTGTTCAGCTTCACGAACATCGCCCGGGTACTCGGCACGGAGGCCGCCTTGGCCCGGCCGCTCGCGTTGATGCGGGCGATTTCGGAGGGTGGGAACACCGTGATCATGTCCACGTCACCCGCCAGCAATGCGGCGATCCGCGATGAATCTTCCGGCATGACGCGGAACGTCACCGTGTCGAACTGCGGCTTCGTGCCCCAGTAATCCGGGCGCGCCTTCAGCACCACGCGATCGCCATTGACGAAACTGGACAGCGCGTAGGGGCCGCTGCCCAGGGCCGCGATGGTGGGGTTGTTCTCGGTGGCCCATTTCGGCGGCAGCAGGAAGAACATCGTCATCTGCGCCGGCAGATCGGGGTAGGCGGCCTTGCTGACGACGTCGATCGTGGTTGCGTCCACCACCCGGATATCCTGGATCGCGGCAAACCACGGCCGGTTGCGCGCCTTGGTCGCCGGATCCAGCAC
Source organism: Acetobacteraceae bacterium (assembly GCA_965199005.1). GTDB lineage: Bacteria > Pseudomonadota > Alphaproteobacteria > Acetobacterales > Acetobacteraceae > LMUY01. Next base: position 2,087,140 of record CBDAQK010000001.1, read on the forward strand.
ACGGTCGATGTTCCACTTCACCGCCGCGGCATCCAAGGGCTCGCCATCCGCGAACTTGACCCCTGGCGTCAGCGTGAAGCGCCAGGTGCGGTCATCCGTCGCCGCCCATGACGTGGCCAGGCCCGCCCGCAGCGCCATGTCCGGCCCGCGATCCACCAGCGGCGTGTAGATATGGGCGAGCACGCTGAGGTCGGTGGCCACAGTCGTCGTCATGTCGGGGTCGAGTGTGTTGATGTTGGCGGGCAAGGCGATCGTCAGGTCCCTCGCCTGCGCGGCGGCGGCGAAGCCAACTCCTAGGGCGAGGAGGGTCAACAGCCGGAAGGACCGAAAAACCATGGAGACCACCTGCGCCAATCGTGGCGCCACTATTGGAGCCGGCAATAAACTGTGTCAATGAGGAAGTCGGCTAGGAGGGGATGAATGGGCCAAGGCATAACGAAGACGCCGCAGGACGTATGCCAGCCTCGCCTCAAGGCAGCAGAGCTGACGCGGCGGATCGAGCACGACATCAGTATTGGCGTCTTGCCGATGGGCGCATGGCTGAAGCAGGTGGATCTGGAAGCGGCCTATGGCTGCAACCGGATCGACTTGCGTGGCGCCCTGGACCGCCTGGTGGAGAAAGGTTTGGTGGTTCAAATCGCGCAACGCGGTTACCGCGTGCAGCAATTGGATCCGCGTCGCATGGTGGAGATATGCGGCGTCCGCGCGATCCTGGAGGTTGCAGCAGTGGAGGAGGTCATGAACGCGCTCGACGAGCCCGGCCTGACCGCGCTGAAGGATGCTGCCGACCGGTTCGACGCAGCGGTGCGGGGTGGCACCGTGGTCGAACAGGAGGCGGGAAACGCGCTATTTCATGAACGGATGCTGGCCTATTGCTCGAATCGCGAGCTCGCCGCGACGATCTTCGAACTACGCCGCCGGGTGCCGCTGGTATTCACACGCGAGCGTAATACAGGAACCATCATGCGCCGCTCCGCCCTGCAGCATTTCGAAATGATCGAGAAATTGCGGGCGCGCGACCTGCAAGGCTTGCGTGAGGTGATGCGAATGCATGTCCTCGCCGAGTACAACGCATCGGCTGGAAAGGAGTAGGAGCATGCAGGTCGCGATCCTGGGCACAGGCGGCATCGGCCGCGGCTACGCCGCCTACGTGGCGTCGTCTGGCCATGTGCCAATTCTGTGGTCGCCCACCGGCAACGGGCTGGCGGCGCCCGGTTGCGATCTGATGGCCACGGGCGCCGTGGCCGCGACACAGCCGGTCCGGGTCGCCGGAAGCTGTGCCGGGGCGGTGGAGGGGGCGCAGACCGTCCTCGTCGCCGTGACGGGGAACGGGCTGCGCGCAACGCTGCGTGCCCTGGCCCCGGTGCTGGTGGATGGGCAACTGGTGGTCATCAGCGCCCATCTCTCCTTCGCCGCACTTTATCTGTCGCGCCTCATGGCGGCACGGGGCGTTCAGGTCACGATCGCCGCCTGGGCCACCACGGCGCTGACCGGACGAAAGGGCACGGACAGCAGCGTCCACATCTCCGGCAAGCGCGCGCGGCTGGACGTGGCGGCCCTCCCGGCTGGGCGGGCGGCGGCAGCCCTCTGCGGTTGCCAGGCGCTGTTCGGCGACGCGTTCGATCTGCGCCCGGACCTGCTCGCGATCATGCTCAGCAACCTCAACCCGCCGGCCCATATGGCGAACATGCTCTGCAATCTCACCCGGGCGGAGAAGGGCGAGGTATGGGTCAATTACGAGGGCCTCACCCCCGCCGTCTGCCGCCTTATCGGGGCACTGGACGGGGAGCGCCGGCGCCTCGCTGCCGCGTTCGGCCTGAATGTGCGCAGTATCGAGGACCATTTCGTCGGCTCCTTCCACGTCACGCGCGCACCCTTGGCGGAGATGGCGGCCATCGTGGCAGGGCGCCGGCAGGAGCTGAAGGGCCCGGCTACGCTGGACACTCGGTTCGTGACGGAGGATGTGCCGTTCGGCCTGCTGCCACTGGTGCTGCTGGGCCGTGTCGCGAACACGCCGATGCCACTGCACGAAGCCGGCGTCGCCATGTTCTCTGCCCTGTACGGCCGGGACTTTCAAAGCGAAAACGACCTGCTCCCAGAGTTGGGGTTAGCTGATTGGACGCCGGAACAATTGCATGAGGCAATGCGCGTGGGATGGCCGGCTGCGGCTAGATAGCGGCCGATTTGACCGCAATATTCGCGTTCGTATAGTCGCCCACACACTTTGTTCCAGGGGAATTAGGATGCAAAAGCGCCGGCTCGGGCACAGCTCTATCGACGTCGCCCCCTTCTGCTTCGGCGGCAACGTATTCGGCTGGACGGCGGACGAGGCAGCCTCCTTCGCTTTGCTGGATGCCTTCGTCGACGCCGGGTTCGATTTCATCGACACGGCCGACATGTACGCCGTATGGGCCCCTGGCGGTGCCGGCGGTGAGTCCGAAACGATCATCGGGCGGTGGTTCAAACGATCGGGCAAGCGCGACAAGGTGGTGATCGCCACCAAGGTCGGCATGAAGATGGGGGATGGCAGCGAGGGTTTGTCGCAACACCACATCAGCGCCTCCGTCGAGGCATCGCTGCGGCGGCTGCAGACCGACCGGATCGACCTCTATTACGCCCATTGTGATGACCCCGGCACCCCGATGGAGGAGACGCTGGGTGCGTTTGCGCGCCTGGTGGAGGACGGAAAGGTTCGCATTCTGGGCGCGTCGAACTTCGAAGCGCCCCGCCTGGCGCAGGCCTTGGACGTGAGCCGCGCCGCCGGGTTGCCGCGGTACGAGGTACTGCAGCCGAAATATAATCTGTACGACCGGGCGGAGTATGAAGGCCCGCTGCAAAGCGTCGTCGTCGAGAATGGGCTTTCCGCCGCGCCCTATAAAGGCTTGGCGAATGGGTTCTTGACTGGCAAATACCGAAGCGGGGCCGATGCAGCCCTTTCGGTTCGCGGTCCCCGCTCGACCGCGGAGTATCTCAACGAACGGGGATTGTCGGTCCTGCACGCCGTGGACGCGGTCGCATCGCGGCATGGGGCGACGCCGGCACAGGTGGCCCTTGCGTGGCTTCTGGTGCAACCCGGCGTGGCCGCCCCTATCGCCAGCACCACGAATACCAAGCAACTGCTGGAACTCGCGCAGGCAGTCGACCTTGTTCTGGATGCCGAGGACTTGGCGGTTTTGTCGGGCAGTGGAACGCCAAGCAGGGGTATGGACGGTTAGACGGGTAAGGTCTGCCCTAAGCCCAGTGCACGCGCCCGCTCGTAGATCAGCACCGCGGCGGCAACATCCGCCAACCCCGTGCCAGTGAACAACAGCGCGATCCGCTCATCCGCAGCGCGGCGCCCGGGGTGAGCGCCGCCCACCACGTCCGTCAGCGCCGCCGCGTAGCCGTCCACTACGTCGCCCTGTTCGGCACGATGCGTTGCCTGCTGCATTTCGTCCGAAAACCGGCTTGAGAACGCGGAGAGCGAATCAGGCGCCCAACTCACGCCGGCATCGACCATCGCGACGAAACCACCCGGGGCCACCCATCCTGCGTCGAGAAACTGCGTCTGCGCCGACAGGCGCGGCACGGTGGTGACGACAATATCCGCCTCCGCGACCGCGCGGTGCGGATCGGTTGTGACCGTGGCGGCGACCCCGTGGCCCCGGCAGAACGCTGCGAAGGCCTCGGCCGTCTCGACCCGGCGGCCATAGCAGAGTGCCGATTGGATCGGGAAGAGCGGCAGCAACGCGTCCAAATTCGCCCGGGCCTGCACGCCACAACCAACGAAGCCGATACGCGTGGAGTCCGGATCTGCGAGGAACTTCGCCCCAACGGCGCTGATCGCGGCGGTACGCACAGCGGTGATCCATTCCCCGTTCATGATGGCGACGGGGAAGCCGTGCTGCGTCTCGTTCAGCATAAGGAGGGGGCGGTATTCCGGCAGGCCAGCCGCCGGGTTGCGCGGAAAATACCCATACCACTTCACCGCGCCATAACCGGCGGACCGCAACACGCCACCCTTGGCACGAAAGCTCTCGCGATCACCGGCCGGGGTCGACATGGCCGCGCGCGTGTGTGCTTCGCCCATGGCTGCCGCCTTCAGGGCGGCTTCGACGGCTGCGTTCATCTCCGCCGGGCTGATCGCATAGGCCAGCACGTCGGCCGCAGAAAGATAAAGGATGCTACCGTCGCCAGGCTCAGCCATCGAGCGCGGCCTTGGCGATATCGCCAATAATCTGTTCGCCGGTTGGTCCGTCCGGGACGGCTTCACAGAACACGGCCAGGATCAGCGGGCCTTGGGCCGTCATGATGAACCCTACGTCGTTGACGATGCCGGGCAGGCTCCCGGTCTTTGAACCCCAACGCGGGCGGTCTGTCTGCGGAAGCAGGCGGGCGATGCGGCGGTCGTTTTGTTGTTTCTCGAGGAGGCTGATCATCCCGGCGCAGGACGCAGGCGATGCTGCCCGGTTCTGTAGGAGGGCCGCGATGACCGCCACATAATCGTCCGGGATCGCCCAATTCTCGTGCTCCCCGGCCAGCCCTGGCCGCCCTTGCATTTTCCGGCCGAGCACCGACCGGCTCATCCCGGCGTAGCGCATGGTTGCGTTGATCTGCTCCATACCGAGCCGGTCGATGAGGATATTCGTCGCCGAGTTGTCGCTGATGCTCATCATCAGATACACCAGGTCACCAAGCGTCAGCGCGATGCCGGTATGGAGATTGGTGAGGACCCCACTGCCCTCGGCCTTGTCCTCGGCACGCAGAGTATAGACGTCGCCAAGGGATAGGCGGTCCGCGTCGATCTGGCGGAACAACTCGATCATGATCGCAATCTTGACCGTGCTCGCTGCCACGAAGCGGCGGCTGCCGTTATGGGAGAATCTTTCACCATGAGGAGATAGTACCGAAACGCCGACGACGATTCCCGTCTCCTCGGCCCGGGCAATCACCGCCCTCACCTTCGTCCGGTCTTTGACAGCGGTCATCGCGGCCGTCTCCTCATAAGTGGCATCAAAACTCAATCAAACCACTGGGAAAGGCTGTCAGCACGTCCGTGCCGGTCTGTGTCACCAGCACCATGTCCCCGATGGCGGCGCCGCCCACGCCCTCGACGAATAAGTTGGGATGGACTTCGAACAGCATGCCGGGTTCGGCCAAGCGTGGCGTGTCGGGTGTCGTGCTCCCATCATAGGGCTGCGGAAACTCCGCCGTGCCGATGACATCCTCGTAGCTGTGGCCTAACGCATGGCCAGAGCGGAACTGGAAGGTGCCCGGTTGCGGAGGGACGAGCCCGGCATTGCCAACCGCGCGCAAATCCGCGCCGGGCCGCAACGCCGCGAGCATGGCGCTGTGCAGCCCTTGGACCGCAGCGAACATCTCCTTCGCCGCGGCACCAGCCGGCCCCATCGTGCCGGTGCGGAGCGCATGGCCCCAATGGCCGTGCAGGATCAGCATGATGCCGAGCAGTACCTGATCACCCGGTTGCGGGGTGTTGCGGTTTTCGTCGCGCCAGTAGCGGCAGCGGTCGGCGACCGGCATCACCGTCAGCCACGTGCGGCACAACTCGCAGCCCAGCGCCCGCCCCAGGCGCTCCAACTCCGCCTGGACTTCGAAAACCGGCCGGCCGGAATGCAGGGTCGGCCCGAGATGAGCGAAGATGGCGTCGCAAATCTTCGCTGCCTCACGGTGATAGCCGATTTGCACCGCGTCCTTGATCGCGCGGCGACGAGCCAACTCGCCGCTGCAATCCAGCCAGCCGCCGGCGCCAGACGCGGCCAGCGTATCCCAAATCCCCAGCGGGATTTCGTCCCGCCCCGTAAGCCCCACGCGCGCAGCACCGGAGGGGAGCAAATCCAGCACGGCCTTGGCGAAGCCGGGGCCCTTGGCCATGCGAATGGTCGGGATCCAGCCCCGCTCCTGGCCCCAGAGGCTGGAGAAGATGTTGCCGACGACGATTGCCAATGGCCCGTTTGGCGTCAGCACCAGTGCCGAGGGGGCCGCATCCGCATCCCAATCGAGCAGATAGCGCAAATTGCCGTGGCTGCGCGTGGCGGTACCCAGAACGCTACCCAGGCCGAAGACCACCAGTGCCTCCAACCCTTGCGCTACCATCCAGCCCCGCAAGGATGCGAGCCGGGCCTCCAGGATGGCGTAGGGAACCGGACGTTGAGGGTCGATCATGAGAGGTCCTATCAGCCGGTGTGCCGCTGATGGTTGCACAACAAATCGTACGGTGGCTATCGTTTTGCCGCAGCATTGGGATACACCCTGCATGAAGATCACCCGCCGCGCTTTGGGCGTTGGCACCTTGGCCCTGCTTGGCACGCCTGCCCTCGGCCAAACCACACCAGCGCGCGGCGGCACGCTCGTGATGGTGGTCACGCCCGAACCGTCCAGCATGGTGTCGGCGCTCACCTCCATTCTGCCCAACCAATATATCGGCCCGAAAATCTTCGACGGCCTGTTCGGCTACGATTTCGATTTCAACCTCATCCCAAAATTGGCGCTAGCCTACGAGGTCGCGTCTGATGGGCTGACGGTCACGCTACGCCTCCGCCCCGGGGTGAAGTGGCACGACGGGGAAGACTTCTCATCCGCCGACGTCGCATGGTCGTTGCTGAACGTCTGGAAGCCCTTGCATTCCCGCGGGCGAATCACCTACGCCAACGTCACGGCCGTCGATACGCCAGACCCGATGACCGTGGTGATCCATCTATCGGCGCCCAGCCCGATGATGCGCACCGCGCTGTCAGGCTTTGAAAGCGGCGTCTTGCCGAAGCATCTGTACGAAGGCCAGGATCCGAACACCAACCCGGCCAACGACAAGCCGGTCGGAACCGGGCCGTTCCGTTTCGTGGAGTGGCGCCGGGGCAACAGCATCACGCTGGAGCGCAACCCGGCGTATTGGGATGCGCCAAAGCCGTATCTGGACCGCATCGTCGTGCGCGTGATGCCCGATGCGGCGGACCGCGCCGCCGCGTTGGAAACCGGTGAGGTCATGCTGGCGGGGCAGACGCCGGTGCCATTAGCCGATCTGAAGCGGTTGCAGGACGTGCCGAGCCTGGAACTGGTCACCCAGGGCTACGAGTTCGGCAATTTCATGCATTACCTCGAATTCAACCTGCGCGATCCGCATTTCGCCGATCTGCGGGTGCGCCAGGCGGTTGCCATGGCCATCAATCCGGCCTTCGTCAGCCGGGCGGTTTGGCAGGGCTACGCGGCGCCTGCCACCGGGCCGCTGCCCCGCGCCATGAAACCGTTCTACACCAACGACGTGCCGAAGCATCCGTTCAACGTGGCGGCGGCCAATGCGTTGTTGGACCAGGCTGGAGTCGCCCGCGGCGCCGGCAACATGCGTTTCAAGATCGTGCATGACTGGGCGCCCTATAGCGCCGAATACCAACTCACTGCCGACTACGTGAAGCAAGCGCTGCGTGCGGTCGGCATCGACGTGGAAATCCGCAGTCAGGACTTGCCGTCTTACCTACGCCGGGTCTACACCGACAACGACTTCCAGCTGATCAACTACTTCGCCGGGCTGGGGGCGGACCCTACGGGCGGCGTGCAGCGCTTCTACTGGTCGCATGCCGTGCAGAAGGGTGCGCCATTCACCAATGCGTCCGGTTATACCAATCCGGAGATGGACCGTGCCTTGGAAGCGGCGGCGGTGGAGGTGGATCAGGCCAAGCGGGTGGCGGAGGTCGCCAAGGTGCAGCAGATCGCGATGACCGATCTGCCGATCGTGCCGTTGGCCGAGCTGCAGAACGTGACGGTCGCCAACCGCCGGGTGCATGCCCATACCACGGGTCCGGAAGGGCTACGGGCGTCGTTTGCCGAGACGTGGCTGTCGGCGTAGGATGAGGCGTTTCCTACTTCGGCGCCTGCCACGCCAGCTTGTCATTCTGCTCGCGATCCTGGTGTTCAACTTTTTGCTGCTGCATGCCGCCCCGGGAGATTTGGCGGATACGTTGGCCGGGCAGGCAGGGGCGGCGGATTCCGCCTATGTGGATGCGCTGCGTCACCGGCTGGGGCTGGACCAATCCCTGCCGATGCAGTTCGGCCATTATGTCGCCAGCCTGGCCAGGTTGGATTTCGGGGTTTCGCCGCGGTTCAACGAGCCCGTGCTGACGCTGATTTGGGAGCGGGCGCCGGCCACCTTTCTCCTGCTCTCGACCAGCATGGTGCTGGCAGTGGGCATGGGCGTGCTGCTGGGCGCTATCGCTGCCCGCCGGGCGCATACCATCGCCGACGAGGTGATTTCCATCGTCTCGCTCCTGTTCTATGCCACGCCCGTCTTCTGCGTGGGATTGATCTTGATCGTGGTCTTCGCTGTCCGGCTGCGCTGGCTCCCCAGCGGCGGACTGGCTACGGTGGGCGGCAGCGATCTGGGGCCGGCCGGCGTTATGCTGGATGTCGCGCGCCATCTGGTCTTGCCCGCCACGACGCTGGCGCTGTTCTACATGGCCATCTACACGCGGCTGATGCGCGCCTCCATGCTGGACGTCCAGCGGCTCGACTTCGTCCGCACCGCCCGGGCCAAAGGCCTGCCCGAGGGCGTCATCACGCTGCGCCACGTGCTACGTAACGCGCTCCTGCCGTTGGTCACCATGGTGGGTCTGCAAATGGCGTCTGCCATGGGTGGCTCGGTGCTGGTGGAAACGATCTTCGGCTGGCCCGGCCTTGGCCGCCTCGCCTTCGAGGCGATTTCGCAACGGGACGTGAACTTGCTGCTGGGGTTGCTGATCCTCAGCTCCGTCCTGGTCGTCGTGGTGAATTTGCTGGTGGATTTGCTTTACGCGCGGCTGGACCCCCGGATCGAACTTGGCTGATCGGCGCCGGCGCCCCGGCCTGTTCCGGCGCTTTATCCGCAAGCGGTCGGCGGTGTTCGGGCTGGTGCTCGGGCTGCTGGTGGCCGGCATGGCGATCAGTGCGCCCTGGGTCTATCCGGATGATCCCTTCAGCCTTGCAGGCACCCCGCTATCCTGGCCGGGCGAGGACCCGGATTTTCCGCTTGGCACCGACGTCCTGGGCCGCGACATGGCATCCGCCCTGTTCCACGGCGCCGGCGTGTCGCTGCTGATCGCATTGACGGCCACGCTGGGCGCGTTGGGGATCGGCGTCACGGCAGGCGCCTGTGCCGGCTTCTATGGCGGCGTGGTGGACGAGGTGCTGATGCGGTTGGCGGAGATGTTCCAGACCATGCCGCCCTTCCTGTTCGCCATCGTGCTGATTGCCATCCTGAAACCAAGCCTCGCCTCGATGGTCATCGCCCTCGCGGCCATTTCCTGGCCCGGCGTCGCGCGGCTGGTGCGGGCGGAGTTCCTCTCGCTCCGCTCCCGGGACTTCGTGCGGTCCTGCACCACCATCGGCATGGGCAATGCCGAGATCATCTTCCGTCAGATCCTGCCGAATGCGCTCAGCCCGGTGATCGTGATGTCGTCCGTCATGGTGGCCAGCGCGATCCTGACGGAGGCCAGCCTGTCCTTCCTCGGCCTTGGCGACCCGAATGTGATGAGTTGGGGGACGATGGTCGGCATGGGGCGCGATTCGCTCCGGACCTCCTGGTACATCGCCGCCATCCCAGGTGCCGCGATCCTGCTGACGGTTCTGGCGCTGAATTTGGTGGGGGAAGGTCTCAACGACGCCCTCAATCCCGCTAGCCGGTCTCGATGAACGCCGTGCAGCCGGTGCTGCAGGTGGACAATCTGGTTGCCGAGTTGCGGCAGGGCCAGCATCGCGACGCTGTCATCAACGGCGTCAGCCTGGCGCTGCTGCCGGGGCAGATCACGGCGCTGGTCGGCGAATCCGGCTGCGGCAAGTCGATCACGGCCATGGCGATCATGCGCCTGCTGCCCCCCAATATCGCCATTGCGGGCGGCCGGGTCCTCTTTGGGGGCAGCGACATCGCCCATATGCCGGCCGCCCGGCTCCGCGCCATCCGGGGGAAGGAGATCGCCATGATCTTCCAGGACCCGATGGCCTCGTTGAACCCGGTGATGACGGTCGGCCGCCAGATCATGGAGGCGATGCCGGTGCACCCCAACAAGCGGGCGGCCGCGCTGGAACTGCTGCGCCGGGTCGCCATTCCCGATCCGGAACGCGCCTTTGCCACGTTTGCGCACCGCCTTTCGGGCGGGCAGCGCCAACGCGTCATGATCGCGATGGCGTTGGCGGGCAACCCAAGAGTCCTGATCGCCGATGAGCCGACCACCGCCCTGGATGTCACCATTCAAGCCGGCATTCTGGCGTTATTGGACACGCTCTGCCGGGAGTTGGGGCTCGGTATCCTGCTGATCAGCCATAATCTGGCTGTCGTGTCGCATTACGCGCAGACGGTCACGGTGATGTACGCTGGCCGCGTGATGGAAGCAGCCCCAACGGCGGACTTGTTCGCGCGGCCGCTGCACCCCTACACACGCGGCCTGCTGGGTGCGACGCCGAAGGCTGGATTGTCCGCAAGGAACGGCCGGTTGCAGGAAATCCCCGGGTTGGTTCCTTCGCCGGGCGACATGCCGCCGGGCTGCCCCTTTGCGCCGCGCTGCCCTGCCGCCATCGCCGCCTGCGAGGCAGCCGCACCCGCCCTGGCCGCGTTCGCGCCCGGCCACTCGGTCGCCTGTATCCGCCCCGGGGTGGCGGCGTGACCGTGCCAGCCCTGCTGGCCGTCACCGACTTGCTGGTGCAGTACCACACGGCCTCTGGGCCGCTACGGGCGGTGGATGGCGTGTCCTGCAGCGTCGGGCGGGGCGAGACGGTGGGGCTTGTGGGGGAGTCGGGTTGCGGCAAATCGACCCTGGGCAACGCCATCCTCGGCCTGTCGCCGGTCGCGGGCGGCACGGTGGCATTCGAAGGCACCACGCTGTCGGCCCTGTCACCCCGCGCGCGCAAGCCGTTCAGGTCGCGCATCCAGATGGTGTTTCAGGATCCGTCCAGCGCGCTGAACCCACGCCTTACGGCGGGCCGTATCATCGGCGAGCCACTCCGGGTCAACCACCGCGGCACACGCCGGCAGCGACAGGCGCATGTGCGGGATTTGCTGGCCCAGGTTGGCCTGCCAGCCGATGCTGCGGAGCGGTATCCGCACGAGTTCTCCGGCGGCCAGCGCCAGCGGATCGGCATTGCCCGTGCCCTGGCGCTGCAACCCGCGCTGATCGTCTGCGACGAGCCGGTCTCCGCGCTGGACGTGTCGGTCCAGGCGCAAATCGTCAACTTGTTCGCCGATCTTCAGCAGAAACACGGGCTGTCATACTTGTTCATTTCGCACGATCTGGCGATCGTGCAGCATTTGGCGGACCGCGTTTTGGTGATGTATCTCGGTAAAATCGTGGAAGCCGCCTCGCGCGAAACGCTGTGGAAGGCCCCGCTGCATCCCTACACCCGCGCCCTGATCGCCGCGGCGCCGGTGCTGAAGCAATCAGGGGAACCGCAGGAGGGTGGGCTGCGCCTGCAGGGCGAACTGCCAAGCCCCCTGAACCCGCCTGCTGGCTGCCGCTTGCACACGCGTTGCCCTTTGGTCATGCCGATCTGCCGCAGCCAGCCTCCCCTGCTACGCCCGCGAGGCGCCGGGCATCTGGTTGCGTGCCATCTCGAGTCGTAACCCGGGCCGCTCACCTTTGCCGCGGCAACCCGGCGGGGGTAGGGTCCGCGGGCAGGCGTGAACGGGAGAGCGCGATGGATGTGACGATGAATGGGCGCACCGCCGTGATCACGGGCGGCAGCAAAGGGATCGGGCTTGCCATCGCGACCCGCATGGCCGCCAGCGGCGCCAATGTTGCGCTGCTCGCGCGCCGGGCTGACGTGTTGGAACAAGCGCGGCAAACGGTCGAGGCGACCAGCAAGGCCGCGGTGCACATCGTGACCTGCGATGTGTCCCGGGCCGATGAGGTGGTGGGCGCGTACGGCGACGTCATGGGTGTCTTCGAGCGCATCGACGTCCTGGTGAACAATGCCGGCACGTCGCAGACAGGGGCGTTTACCTCGATCACCGACGAGGTCTGGCAGGCCGATCTGGATTTGAAGCTGTTTGCCGCCATCCGGTTGAGCCGGTTGGTCTGGCCGCAAATGGCCGAACGGCGCTGGGGACGGATCATCAACGTGCTGAACATCGGCGCCAAGGCACCCAGGCCCGGCTCTGCCCCCACCTCCGTCTCGCGCGCCGCCGGCATGGCGCTGACCAAGGTACTCGCCGGCGAGGGGGCGCCGCACAACATCCTGGTGAACTCGCTGCATGTCGGGCTGATCGACAGCGATCAGTGGGTTCGGCGCCATGCGGGCCAGCAAGCCAACGAACCTTACGCGGCCTTCCTGGCCGGGATGGGCGCCAATGTGCCCCTCGGGCGGGTCGGCACCGCGGAGGAATTCGCCAACGTGGCCTGCTTCCTGGCATCGGACCAGGGCAGCTACGTGACGGGGACCTCGATCAACGTGGACGGCAACATGAGCCCGGTGATGTAGTCCTGCCCTCACGGCGCGGCCGGGTGGCCATGACTCGCCTCGATAACGGCTTTGGCCTGCTGGACGAAGGCCTCTGCGGCGAGCGGCAACGGCGTCGCAGCACGGGCAAACAAGCCCAATTCGCTGTAAAGAAACCCACTTCCATGCCGCAGCGGCACATGGACGAGATGCCCTGCCTCCAAATCGGCCTCGACGCCAACCGTCGTCATGAGCGCGGCACCAAGGCCGCGGAGGGCGAGCTGGCGCATCAATTCGATCGATCCGGCCTCGTAGAGCACCCGCGCCGTCATGCCCGCCTGGTAGAGCACCGGGTTCAGTTGGCCACGGTTGGCGAAATTCGGCTTCGGCAGGATGACGGTGTGATCCCGGCAGTCGTTGATGGTGATGGATCGCAGCGAGGCCAAGGGCGACCCCGCCACCACCACCGCGCCGAGCGGGAAACGCGCCACGGCGAGCCGGCGTAATTCCGGCCTGGGCCGAACCTCGAACGCCAGGCCGAGATGGGCATCGCCGTCGATCAGCGCCTGCGGAATGTCTTCCGTGGGGATGATGCCGATCCCGACGGATACCCGAGGATAGCGCGAACCCAAGGCTGCGACCGAAGCGGGCACGATGCGATGGCACAAACCCTCAAGCGTCAGTAACTCGACATGGCCGGACCGGAGGCCCCGCATCGCGTCCAGCTCGGACTCCATCCGCTCCGCGTCGCGCAATGTGCCGATCACATGGTGCGCGAGCAATTCGCCCGCCGCGGTCAGCTTCAACCCGGCGGCGAGCCGCTCGAACAGCGGCAGGCCGACCTCCCCCTCCAAGGCCAGGATTTGCCGGTTAACCGCGGACGAGGCGACGTTGAGCCGCCGGGCTGCCTCGCGGATCGACCCAGCCCGGCGCACCGTATCAAAATACCGCAACGACGCCGCGTGGATGCGCAGCTTCCCCGTCATCCGAACTCCGCCCCCTGCTGCTGCCGATCCGGCATCACCATGCGCGAAATTCGATGCTTGTTCGAGCGGAGTTCTGCCCCCTAGCGTGATCCAGGAAGCCTGAACGGCACGTTGCGCGGGTTTCTGGCGGCGCCATCGGCGAAATTCTGCCAGCGCCGCCGTGACCCATAAACAAGGAGAACGACGGTGACCGGATTACCCGAGTATTCAGCAACCGCCGCACTGCCCGCATCACGCTCGCTTGACGGTGACCGGGTGACCGCGAGTGCGTGGAAGGCCCTGGCGGGGTCGGCCCTCGGCTACGCGATGGACGGGTTCGACCTCCTCATCCTGGGGTTCATGCTGCGGATCATCTCGACCGATCTGGGGTTGACCCCGGCCGAAGGTGCCTCCCTGGTCACGGCGACTCTGATCGGCGCGGTCATTGGCGGGATCGGGTTCGGCATGTTGTCGGACAGGATGGGCCGCATCCGCGTGCTGACCTGGACCATCGTGCTGTTCGCGGTCTTCACTGGGCTTTGTGCCCTCGCGCAGGGCTATTACGACCTGCTGCTCTACCGCACGGTCTCGGGCATTGGGCTGGGCGGCGAGTTTGGCATCGGCATGGCGTTGGTTGCCGAAGCGTGGCCGGTGTCCAAGCGCGCACGGGCCTCCTCCCTCGTCGGCTTGGGATGGCAGTCGGGCGTGCTCGCAGCAGCCTTGCTCACCCCGGTGCTACTCCCCGTCATCGGGTGGCGTGGGATGTTCGCGGTCGGCATGTTCCCTGCTGTCGCGGCGTATTTCATCCGGTCTGGACTGCATGAGCCCGAGGTGTTCGTCGCCCGGGTGCGCAGTGGCTCAAGGGCCTCTCCGTTGCGCCTGCTGGTCGCCGACGGGCAAACGGCGCGGACCAGCCTGGGTCTCGTCATCCTCTGTTCCGTACAGAACTTTGGCTATTACGGCGTGATGATCTGGCTGCCGAGCTACCTATCCACCCGATTCGGCTTCAGCCTGACCCAATCGGCAAGCTGGACGGTCGTCACGATCATCGGCATGGGCATCGGCATCTACGCCTTCGGCGAGGTGGCAGACCGCATCGGGCGCAAACCCGCTTTCATCACGTGGATGCTCGGGGCCGCCATCATGGTGGTGGTCTACTCCAAACTGACCGACCCGGCGGCCTTGCTGGTCGCAGGCGCCGTCATGGGGTTTTTCGTCAACGGCATGCTGGGCGGCTACGGGGCCCTGATCAGCGAGTTGTATCCGACGGCGGCCCGCGCCACGGCCCAGAACGTGCTGTTCAACATCGGCCGTGCCATCGGTGGGTTTGGCCCGGTCGTGGTCGGGGCCGTTGCCGCGGCGCTTGGGTTCGATACGGCGATTGCCTTGCTGGCCGTGCTCTACGGCTTGGATATCCTCGCAATGCTGCTGCTCATTCCCGAGCGCATGGGGGCGGCGCTGGAATGAGCGCTGCATTGGCAGCGTTTCGCCCACGCGTCGCGGAGGAGCGGGCACGGGTGTTGTCCAATACGCTCGTCAACGGCGAATACCGCCACATGACGATCGCCTGCGGTCCCGTGGCGTCAGCAGCGGCGCCGGGCCAGTTCTACCAGTTGCTCTGCCCGGCCCCGCCGGGTGAGGCCCCCTTCCTGCGGCGGCCCATGAGCCTGTATGGCACGGATCCGGCGGCAGGGCGGGTGGAATTCCTCTACAAAGTGACCGGTGCCGGCACGCGCGGGCTTGCCACCCTGGCAGAGGGCGACGGGGTGGAGATACTGGGCCCGCTCGGCCGCGGCTTCATCCTCGACCCGGCGTGGAAATCCATTGTGGCGGTCGGCCGTGGCGCCGGGTTGGCCACGCTCGGCCCCCTCGCAAAGGCAGCCCACGCGGCAGGCATTCGCGTGACGGCGCTGCTCTCCGCGCGGCGGCCGGATTTGGTGGTGTCCGGCGACTTATTCCGGACGCAAGGCGCCGCGGTGATCGTAGTGACGGATACGGACGGCACCAGCGGGCCGGCGCATGTGGAGCGGCTGCTTCGAGGGTTGATTGCGGAGGGACGCTGCGACGCGTTCTTCACCTGCGGCTCCTCCCGCCTGCTGCGCGTGCAGCAGCGGCTGGGGCGGGAGTTCGGCCTGCCCGGCCAAGTGGCGATGGAGCAGCAAATGGCGTGCGGGCTGGGAATGTGCTTCTGCTGTGTGCGCGACTTCAACGTTGCAGGGGAGATCGTCCACAAGCGGGTCTGCTGGGATGGGCCGGTTTTCGATATGGCGGAGGCACTGCCATGACCGACATGTCCGTCACCCTTGGCGGCCTGACGTTGCAGAACCCGGTCATGCCCGCATCCGGAACGTTTGCCGAAGGCCTGGCGGAGGCGGTCGACCTCAACCGTCTTGGCGCGCTGGTGACCAAGACCATCACGCGGGAGACGCGGGTCGGCAACCCACTGCCACGGGTCTGCGAGGTACCGGGTGGCATGCTGAACGCCATCGGGATTCCGTCCAAAGGCGTGCCCTATTTCTTGGAACACATCTTACCGCTCTATCGGGACTGGGCACCGCCGCTGGTCGTGTCGATCTCTGCCCCGACCGTAGAGGGTTTCGCACGGCTGGCGGCGGACGTCGACGTGCCCGGCGTGGCGGCGATCGAGGCCAACATCTCGTGCCCGAACATCGAGGCGGACGGCAAGGCATTCGCCATGCGCCCCGAATCGACCGAGGCGGTGGTGCGTGCGCTTCGCGGGGCGACATCCCTGCCGCTCTGGGTGAAGCTGACGCCGAACACGGGTGAGATTGCCGAGGTTGCACGGGCGGCGGAGGCAGCCGGAGCGGATGCACTGGTGGTGGCTAATACGATCCTGGCGATGTCGATTGACCTGCAAACGATGAAGCCGCGGCTGGGGAATGTCATGGGCGGGCTATCGGGCCCGGCGGTGAAGCCGATCGTGCTGCGGCAGGTTTACCAGTGCGCCCGCGCCGTGCGGATTCCCATCGTTGGCTGCGGCGGCATCTCTACGGCATCAGACGCGGCAGAATACATGGTCGCGGGCGCGGGCGCAGTCCAAATCGGCACTGCCACCTTTGTGAGGCCTGGCGCGATGGTGGAGATCATCGCCGGGCTCGGGCGCTTCTGCGAAGCACGCGGATGCAAGCGCGTGACGGAGTTGACCGGAGCCCTATCGCGCGAGGAGGCCGACGAAGACGACCTCGCATGGCTTGCCCCTGCACGATGAGCGGGGCCATGCGACCGGGTGCATCACTGGCGCCAAGCAGGCCACGGCCAGGCAGATAGGCCGCGGTCAGCAGGTTCTCCGTTACCGTCAGCCCCGGGAACAGACGTGCATGCTGGAAGGTCCGCACCAGTCCAGGCTGGGCAAGCCGCTGCGGGGACTGCCCAGCGACGCCAAGCCAGCGGACGCTGCCTTCAGTGGGCCGGGTGAAGCCGGAGATCATGTCGAACAGCGTCGTCTTGCCGGCGCCATTGGGGCCGATCAGCCCGACGGCCTGGCCGGCCGCGACGTTGCCATCGCCGACATCGTCCGGCTGGCATAGGCCTTTTCAGTCCCTGCCACCCGGACGAGTTGCTTGAGCGAGAGCGCCTCGTTGGCCCCCAGCACGTAGAGCGTCCGAGCCTCCAGGTTCTTGAGTCCGAAAAGCCGCTCGTACCGCCTTGCCGAGGTGGTGGACCGGATGCTTGCCAACAGGGGCAAGCGGAAGCCAAGCAGCGCCTGGGCCGCGGTCGTCCCACGGCGCTGGCGTTTGGGCGAAACCTCAGTCATGGGGTGGGTGGCAGAAAATGTCGCATCAGCCGCCATGTGAGCCGCAGAGGCGGCACCTCGTATAGTTCCACCGCCAAATTACACTGGAGGCGTTCGCATTCTATGGCGGCGTATTGTCGTGCGCGTCGAACACCAGCTCCTGCGTCTCGCGGAAGTAGGCGCGCACGAGCGGCATGCGGCTGTGCGACAGCTTCATGTGCGCCGCCTTGATCACCAGCGGCAATCCTTGCAGCGTGATCGTCTCGTGGCTCCAGTCGAACTGGTAGGCCTCTCCGGGATCGAAGCTCAGCGGAACGTATGCGTGCACCGGAACCCGGGCACGCTCCTCGCGCCAGGACTTGCTGAACCGATGCACACTGTCGTGCGCACCGTCATAGCCGCGACCGCGCAGCTCCTCGAACAGACGTTGCGTCGACCGCCGCTCCCGCCGGGGAAGCTTGGCCTCCGCCTCGAGAATCTCGACCAGCACCTTGACCCACTCGCCGAGCTTGGGCGCAGGTTGAACACCACGCTCATACTTGAACGCAGTCTTCTGACTGCGAATGACACGGCGCACCGTTGTCCGCGAGACCGACAGCATCCGAACAATCTCCTTGATCGGCCGCTGGACGCGAAAAACGCCCCTCTGGAGTGCGCCCCTCGAAATACGCCCGCCGGATATCACCGATCAGATCCACATCCTCAATCATCCCCCAAAATCCCTCCCAGCCGCCAGCGGCTGGAAGAAACTGACACAGCGTCAGATGGGGTCAGCTTTGGACGCGAAAAACGCATCCAGGATGGCCCTCAGGGGACTAGGTCAGGTCCGCCACCCAAACTTGGTTTGGGCGTTCTGGAACGACGTCCTTCAACGCGATTTCACACTGACGCTTACGAACATTGAGCATCGCCTCGGGCTGTGGCGGCCAGGATCACCGTTGCCGCTTCCCGCCACGCTTTGCCTGAAGCCGCACCTCATCCGAATGGAGCTCAGGTCGGCCGCCTGAACGTCGTCGTGCGAGTGACAGGACCAAGGTTCGGACGCAGCAACAACTCGGGCTCGTCAGTGAGTGCGTGCCTTACGAACATTGAGCATCGCCTCGGGCTGTGGCGGCCAGGATCACCGTTGCCGCTTCCCGCCACGCTTTGCCTGAAGCCGCACCTCATCCGAATGGAGCTATGGTGCGAGTGACAGGACCAAGGTTCGGACGCAGCAACAACTCGGGCTCGTCAGTGAGTGCGTGCCTGGAGCAAGGTTTCAGCCTGATGAAGGCATGAAAGATGCCTCGATGGCACTTATCATGGCAATGAGGCGGTTCAAGCGCGTCCTATCCAGCGGCGTGCCGGGGCTCTCTGGCCGGGGCGCCGGATAGCCCAACACTGTCGCGCCAAGGCTACGATTTTCGATCACCAGAGTGCAAGCATAGGGCCCATTCATATCCAGCCCGGTGCCAGATGCGTTCACGGCACTGCGACGCCAGCAGCCGACTGCGAATTGCTGTCCGGCGCTAGAGCCGGTCAGCGCCTGTTCCACCGCCGCCTGCCCGAGAGGCGGACCGCTTGCCGCCCGCTGGTCCGCTCCTATCCGCGCCTCGTTGCGTATCGAGTCGAAACGGCCCTTCTCGAACACCATCTCGACGTCCAGACGCTGGCTATACTCAGTCTGCAATGTGGCGAGCCGGCCCGTGCGCTCATCCAAATCGAAGCCGCACCCGGCGTAGGTGTTGGACGGGTTCGGGTCGATGCACAGCACGTCATGGCTGTCGGGCACCTGGAGCGTTGGTCCGCCTACCGTCGGAAGCGCGCGTTTGGCAACCTTCGTGTCGCGCCACTGGGCCAGCGGCTTCGCATATTCCGGCGGAGGATCGTTGTCGCAGCCTGTCGGCAACAGCACGACGCAAATGAACAAAAGAGATCGCCCGATCATGGTGCCACGCCATCCGTTTCGACCGGGCGCACGCCTTCGATCGCCACGGCAATTCTGCTTGCGTAGGCTTCCAGGCTCATGCCGCGGGGCACCGGACCGCGGATGGAGAGTTGGCGACGCCGGCGAGAGAGTTGGACGTTGGCGCGGCTGCGATCACGGACGGGTAGTGCCGCACCGGGCTTGAAGAAGAAGTCGGTGCAGACGACTGCGTCGTTTGACACCCTGCCATACTCGATCGCCGACCAGGGCACCAACGGATCAACCAAGCCCGGGCATTGAAACCCCGCCGGGGTGATGACCAGGAACGGCGTGCGCCGTCGCAGGTAGCGAGGCAGAATTTGCAGCAGCAGGCCACCGCCGACCACCAGGAAGAGCGCGCCAAGCAACAAGCCGGCCCAGTAGAAGATGCCATTGAGCAGCAGCGCTGGCAGCATCACTGCGCCGGCCAGGAAAAATGCCCCGCCGAGCGCCGCCAGCTTCGCGGAAGCGCGGATGTCGTCAAGAACGGCGCATTCGTTCGCCGGGTCTGCGGCGGGCGGCTCACTATGGTCAGTGCTGTGCATCGGACGGGCAATCCTGGGGCAGTGGAACCAGCGTCAGGCGTGCCCCGCCAACCAGCAGGTCCTGGGCCGGGTGCGGCACGAGTTCGACATCCGAGCCCTGCAGGCCTTTCTGCACCGTGTCGCACTCGACCGGACCTGTCAGGCTACCGGCCATGCGCCAGTGGTCCAGCGTGTCGTGCTCGAACACGTCGGTGCTGTAGCCGTTGAGCATGAGGATCCGATCCGGCGCACCCGGCACGAGCGCCAGGAAACGCACGGTGCAGACCGCAACCCCGGGGCGGAAGCAGAGTGGCGTGCCATTCGGGTCGGTACCAAAATTCGCGTGCAGGAGAGAAGGTGGCAGAGTACGACCCGCGGGTAGCACAATGACCCGTCCGGCAAGCTGGTCCGGTTCCAGCACCGTCACCCCATCGGCGCCGTGGTTGTATGACCCGTTACCCGGGTTCCGCGCGGCAGTGGCAATGGTGGCATCCGGATCGGCACGGAGGCGTGCGACCGCGACCGCGCCCCACCGTGCCCCGTCGCTGTCCAGGGCTGCGAAGTCGAACGCGGTCAGCGCCACAGCGCCGGCACGCAGCCGGGCGACTTGGTTGGCGACCATCAGGCGAGCCGGGTCAGCAGCCGGCGAGAACAGCAGCAGGACCACCACGAGGCTGAGATGCGCCGCGACGAGGTTGGTCCGTTCCAGTATGCGTGCACGCCTCGTCAGGGCCGCGGCCACGTAGCCGGCGGCGTAGAGGGCAAGCACCGCTCCACCGGCCGCGGCAAAGATGCGATCCACCGACCAGCCGTACTGCGTCACGCGCAGGTCCAGCGCCGCCGCAGCCAGACCCATGAGGGGCAAGAGCTCCACCGAACCGACCCAGGCCGCCAGCCGCTTCACCCGCGACCCGGACCAGGCATTTCCGTCGCCATAGGCGGCGTTCATCAGCACCACCAGCCAGCCCGCCGCCGATAACAGCGCCGCCGCCGCGAAATGCGTCTGCCACAACGGCTGCAACGAGGTGAATGGCAGCGCGGCCAAGAAGGCGAGCACGATGCCCGCGAGCAACGGCAGCAGCCATGACAGCAGCAACAGCGCCACCGCGCGTGCGCCGCGGATCAGGCCCGGCTGCACGTCCGTCGCGTGGATGGCAACGGCCACGGCCAGTGTGGTGGCCGGGATGAAGAACCACGGGTGCTGCACCACCCTGCCGATCAGGTCGATGTTCAGCGTCTGGAACAGCCCGGCGCCCAATTCGAGCACGCTCCAGAACAAACCGACAAAAATGACGGCAAAGACGGCCTGCAGAGCCTGTTTCCAGGCCGTGTCGATGTGCCTCGTGTAGGGCGGCATCCATCGCCGCTCCAGCACGGTATCTGTCACCAGCACGTTGGCGACGAAGAAACCGCTGACCAATGCCAGCGCAAGCGGCAGCCAAGGAAGGAGCGCCTCCGTCGCATCAAGCGGGCTTGCCGCGCGCCGGGCCACGTCCCACCAGCCGAAGCCGGCCAGAAACGCGGCGGCAACAACGGCCCACCCGGCCAGCGCCCGGCCGGGCAGCCGCCCGGCCCCGAGTATGACCAGGAGCGGGGTTCCCGCCGCGACCAACGCCAAAGGCAGGAACCAAACAGGCTGCGTGCCCGGCCAATGCATCGGCGGCATGGCAGCCTCAAGCAGGACATACAGCGCCCCGGCCTGAACCAACGCCGCCGTGACACGCACCGCCAACACCGCCCTGTTTGCGGTCATGCTGTCCGTTCGTCGGTGAAAACCAGCGATTCCAGCGAATGCGAGGCCAAGCTTGTCTCCGCTAAAGGTCGATCGGAGGAGGAAACGGGGAGCGGCATAACATCAACCATCCGCCGAGGGCGGCATGGCGTAGTTCGTATCGTCTGTCGATAGCAAACCCTGCAACTGCTCCTCCGAGAGGATCATGCTGTAGCCGGGCTCGGCCTCTCCCTCCAACGCGGCCTGCGCGCGAGCGGCGGTCCAGTAGCGATAAATGAGTTGGACAAACGCGTCGGGGGCTAGACCGCGCGGATGCACGCCCAACATGGTGACAACGCGCCGCCGGGCACTGACCAGCACGCCCCAGCCGGACACGCGTTTCGGCAGCTTCGTCGTGTCCTTCAGGCGGATGAACACATGCGTGGAACGCTGCCGGGTCATGGTCACATGCTGCCGAGCATCAGGCGGTCTCGGCCAAGCAGTGGCGCTGGACTTGCCCCAGAAAGCCTGGCGGCGGGTCACCTGGCGCGAAGGGACCAATACCGAGCGCACCTCACGCTTTGCCGCCGGCGTGTACGCCCCGCCCATCGCGATTACGAACGGTGCACACCGCGTCCTGAGGACTGGTGCCTGACCCAATGGCCATTAGACGAACCCGAGCCGACCAAGTATTTTCCGTCCACGCTGCCCGCGACCATCAGCCACCGTGCCCTGGTAGACGCCACCAAGCCGCGCTGGCGGATCGAGCGCGACTACCAGGACCTCAAACAGGACCTTGGGCTGGGCCACTACGAAGGCCAAGGATGGCGAGGCTTGCATCATCACGCCACATTGTGCATCGCGGCTTACGGCTTCCTGATCTCCGAAAGGGGAGCCATTCCCCCCTCAGGACCCTGCATGCTGTTAGCGTCACACGGCGGGAATATTCAGCACCTGAACTGCGCAGTATGGCTGCCAGAAGTAGCGAGGGCTCCGTTGCCTGCCGCATGTTGGCGATTGCTCACGTGCTCGACGGTGCCTCGCGTGCCGACGCCGCTGCGTCGTGCGGGATGGACCGGCAGACCTTGCGAGACTGGGTGCACCGGTTCAACCGGATGGGATCGCTGGATTGGCAAACAAAACAAGTCCTGGCCGCAGCGGAGTGCTGTTGGATGCAGATGGCGCAATTATAGGACCTGATGCTGACCGGTCCGGACCTGATCGAGCATGGGGTAGTGAGGTGGCGCTGCTCTGACCTACGCGACGTGATTGCCAAGCGGTTTGATGTGGAAATACATCAGCGTACCGTGGGCAAGTTGCTGCGTCGCTTGCACTTGACCCGTTTGCAGCCGCGTCCGTACAATCCCAAAGTCGATACGCAGGCCCAGGAGGTTTTTAAAAAACCTTCTACACGCTCGTAGTAGCTGCCTTGCCGGCCCAGGCTGCCGGCAAGCCGTGGAGATTCGGTTCGAGGACGAAGCCCGGGTCGGCAAGGCACATATGGCGCGGTGTGGAACGAGATCGGCTCGCGCCCGGCGTGGTCCGCGACGACAGAAACGATTCGGTCTGGCTGTTCGGCTCGGTCTGCCCGCAACGTGCCGTGGGCGCCGCCTCGGTCATGCCATGGGTTGGGAGCCAGGCTATGAGCCTACACCTGGACGAAGTCAGCAGGATGGTCCGTCCTGGTACCCATGCGCTGCTGGTGTGCGATGGTGCCGGGTGGCACCAGTCAGGTGGCCAACTGCGCGTGCCAGACAACATCAGCCTGCTACCATTGCCGAGCTATTCGCTCCAATTTAACCCCATCAAAAAGGTCTGGCGTTTCTGCGGGCCAACTATCTCAACAGGCGCGTCTGGGACAGCTACGAAGAAATCGTCGATGCCTGCTGCAAAGCATGAACGCCTTCATCAAGGACGCCAGCCGCATTGCCTCAGTGACACGGAAAGACTGGGCATCGGTCAACCCGTAAGGCAGTTGGTATTAGACGCCGAGATAGAAGCGGCGGACCAGCGCGCTGTCCGCCAGCGCTGCCGCGTTCTCGCCCGCAAAGGCGACCTGCCCGTGCACCAGCACGTAGCCACGGTCGGCGATCCGCACGGCCTCCGTGAAGTTCTGCTCGGCCATCAGCACCGTGAGGCCGAGGCGGAGCTTCAGTTCGTGGATGCTGGCGATAGTCTGCTTCACCATGATCGGGGCAAGTCCGACTGATGGTTCGTCCACCAGCAGGATGCGTGGAGCGGACATCACCGCGCGTGCGACGGCCACCATCTGCTGCTCGCCGCCGCTCATGTTGCCGACCAGCTGCCGCCGCCGCTCGCGCAGCTTGGGAAACGTGTCGTAGCAGAACGTCAGGTTCCGCTTCAGCGCCTCCCGCGCCTGACTCCGATAGGCGCCGAGCACCAGGTTCTCCTCGACCGACAGGCGGGGGAACAGGCGCCGGCCCTCGGGCACCAGCACAATTCCGAGGTCCACGATCTCCTCGGTCGTCCGCCCCACCAGGTCAATCCGTCGGCCGTCGATCTCCGCGACCACCGTGCCGCGATCGGGTCTCACAAGTCCCAGGATGGAGCGCATGACGGTGGTCTTGCCGTTGCCGTTGGTGCCGAGCAGCACCACGGTTTCGCCGGCACCCACCGACAGCGACACCCGGTCCAATACCCGCACCGCGCCGTAGCCGGCCTCCACGTCAGTCAAGTGCAGGGAGCACCGTCCCGGGTCAGGTGCCGAGATAGGCCGCCTCCACCTGCTTGTCGGCCAGCACCTCGCGCGGCTCCCCATCGGCGATCTTGCGGCCGGCGACCAGCACCATCAAGCGCTGCGAGAAGACGGTAACCGCGCGCATGATGTGCTCGATCATAATGATCGCGGTTCCTTCCGCGTTCACTCGAAGCAGAAGTTCCAGGATCTGGTCGACCTCGGAATGCGACAGCCCGGCCATCACCTCGTCGGCGAGCAACAGGCGCGGGCGGGACGCCATGGCGCGCGCGAGTTCCAGCTTGCGCAAATCGACCTGAGTGAGGCTGCGAGGCAGGGCGAAAGCTTTATCGGCAAGGCCCAACAGTTGGAGGCACTCCTGCGCGCGCGCCTCAGCCGCGGCGCGAGCCTGCGCGTCAGCGCCGAACCGCAAGGGTACGATCACGTTCTCCAGCACATTCAAGCTGCGGAACGGACGCGGCAGCTGGAACGTTCGGGACAGGCCAGCATGCGCCCGACGGTGCGGCGGCAACCGGTGCAACGTTCGCCCGGCGAACACCACCTCGCCCGAGTAATGGGCGAAGTCGCCCGCGATGCAGTTCACGAAGGTGCTTTTGCCCGAGCCATTTGGGCCGATCAGACCGAGCCGTTCGCCCGGCGCGACTTCGACATCGATTCCGGCCAGCGCGACGAACCCGCCGAACCGTTTGCCGAGTTGACTGACGGAGAGCAGCAGGCCCGTCATGACGCGCGCCGCCTCCGCGCCAGCAGGCCGAGAATGCCGTTCGGTGCCGCGGCCACGAAGCCGACCAACACCAGCCCGACGATCAGCAGGTTGGCAGAGGACGAGATTGTCACTGTGGCGGCCTGTTGGATGGTGCTGAGCAGCAATGCGCCGACCACAGGGCCGATCCAGCTGCGCGTGCCGCCGATCAGCGGCATTGCCATGGCGTTCACCGATATGGCGAGCGCGAATGCCGAGTCCGGGTTGAGGAACGAGGTGTAGAAGGGGAACGGTGCCCCGGCCATGCCCAAGAGCGCGCCGCTGATCGTGGTCGCGACGAGTTTGAGGCGCAGCGTAGGCACCCCGCAGGCCGCCGCCGCACGCTCGTCGTCTCGGATCGCGGTGAGGCCAAGCCCGAGGCGGGATTTCTCGATCGCCCGCGCGATGCCGACTGCCGCGATCGCGATCACGAGCATGACGCCGATCAGGTACTCGCCGTAGCTGGCGAACGGCGCAACGTCGCGCGGTCGCACCAGGTAGGCGCCGCTTGACCCGCCGACGTAGCGCCAATTGACCACCAGCGTCTGCAGCAGCACCGCAAGCGACAGCGTGGCGATCGAGAAGTAGACGCCGCGCAGCCGCAGGGCGAGATAGCCTGTGCCCAGGCCCAGCAATCCGCTCACGCAGGCACCCGCGAGGATGCACGCTGGCAGGTCGAGGTCCGCCGCCTTGTGGAGTGCCACCGTCGTGTAGGCACCCGCGGCAAAGAAAGCCGCGGCTCCGAAATTCACGTAGCCGGCGTAGCCCCCAAGCACGTTCCAGGCCGTCGCCAACACGACGGATTGCAAAATGACGTAGCCGAGGAAGTAACCATACTGGTTGCCGACACCGCGCAGAGCCAGCAGCACGGCAAACCCTGCGAGCAGCGAGATGACCGTGAAGGCCACCGGCCCGACGCTAGCTCCGCGGCCCGTCACGTGGTTGTTCCGAACAGGCCCTGCGGACGGACCGCGAGCACGAGCAGCAGCAGCCCGAAGGCGACGGCGGGCGACCATGACGGCCCAAACAGCGTGGCGGTCACGTTCTCAATTACCCCGAACGCCAGCGCGGCCAGCACACATCCCCCTAGGCTACCCAGGCCGCCCAGGATCACGATGGCGAAGACCCGGCCGATGAACACCTGCCCGGAGGCCGGCTCGACCGGTTGGATGACCACCAGCGCGCCGCCGGCAAGGCAGGCGAAGGCGGTGGACAGGCCGAACGCGATGCGTTTGATGCGCACGGGGTCGATCGCGAGGAAGCGCAAGGCGGCACCGTCCTGCGCCACGGCGCTTATGGCCCGCCCGATGAAGTTGTATTTCAGAAACGCTAGCAGACCCGCAATCGCCAGCAACGAACCGCCCGCCGGCAGCAGCATGCGGAGCGGCAGGTTTAAGGGCCCGACATCTACGCTCGCCGACGCATAGGGTACGTCGACGAAGCGCTGGTCCGGCCCGAAGCTGATGGCGAGCCCGACCTCGATGACGAACATGATGCCGAAAAAGAAGGCGAGACCCTGAATTGCCTCATCACCGCGCCGCTCGAAGAACCGCCAATAGGCGGAGTAGAGCAGCATCCCGGCCGCCCAGAACAGCGGAGCGAGCAACAGCGCGGCGAGCAGCGGATCGAGCCCGGTGGCACCGCACAGCGCCACCACGGCGAACGACCCCAGCACCATCATCGCGGGATGCGCGATGTTGACGATGTCGAGCATGCCGAAGGAGATCGCGAGCCCCACGGACGCCACCATGTAAAGGCAACCGAGCAGCAAGCCCGACGTGACGGCATCGAGCAGCAAGCTGAAGTCGAATTCCATAACGGTCTACCGCCGGCTTAGGCTGTCGGGTAAGGCGTGCGCAGTGTGCCCGAGCGATAGGTCTCCGGATACAGGATGACCTCGGTTCCCGGGCGCTTGAACTGCTCGAGATCGCTGCCCTCAATGCCCTGGAACTGAACGTAGAGGTTACGCGGCTCCGCCCATTCGCCAGCCGCGTCAAAACGGAGTTTGCCGACGATGGTATCGAACTCGGCGGAGTGGAACGCCGCGCCGATCGCCTTCTGGTCAAGACTGCCGACCCTGCGTACCGCCTGTTCGAGAACTTGCATCTGCGCAAACGCCATCGGCGGTGCATACAGTCCAAGTGGGTCGGCCTTCTCACGCGACGCAGCCTCGCGGTAGCGCGTGAGGAAGGCGGTGACGCCCGGGAAGTTCATCGTCGGTTCCGGCGCGTAGACGTCCCAGAAAACCAGGTTGTTGAGCAGTGGACCAAGCTGCTGCTTCAGCGCAGTCACCTGGGGACCGATCATTCCGCCGCCCAGCACGGTCGCCTTCAGCTTCAGTTCGGCGGCTGCACGCAGGAGCCCGGAGCAATCGGGCGGATAAGTGCCGAAATAGACCACATCGGCCCGCGAGGACTGGATCGAGCGGATGATCGGCGTGAAGTCGACGGTGCTCGGCGGGTAGGCACGGTCGTACACCACCCGCATCCCGTGCAGCTTGGCCTGCGTCCGGGCGCTGTCCATGCCGAGCTGCGGGAAATCGGCATCCACACCCGCGATGGCGACCGTCTTGGGCGTCGGCTGCGCGGAGGCCGCGATGTCGAAGAAGCCTTTGGCGAAGGTGGTTCGCGCGTCACCTCCGCTGACGCTCATGTTCACGCAGCGGTCGTAACGGAAGCTGTCGTTCGTGCCGGCACCGAACAGGGTCACAAACGCCATCTCGCGTTGCATTACGATGGGCATGGCAGGCGCGATCACAACGGTCGAGTAGCCGGACACCACGAGGTCGACCTTGTCGACTTCCAGCAGCTTCGTATAGATGCTCGGTATCTGCGAGGGCGTGCTCTGGTCGTCGTAATAGACGAGTTGCACCGGCCGGCCGAGGAGCCCGCCCGATTCGTTCACCCCAGCCGCCCAGATTTGATGTGCCAGGAGCGAGGGGCGGCCGTTGCCCGCGAGCCCCCCTGTGAGCGCCATGGAATAGCCGATCTTGATCGGGTTACCCGGCGCTACCGTCGTTTGCCCGAAGGCTCGCTGCGCCAACAGGCTGGCTGCTCCAACTGCGGCTACTCCGAGATCGCGTCTGCTGATGGTCGCCATGGGCGTCTTCCCTTCTTGTTATTAAACCAGATGTCCGCTGGCGACACGTATGGGGGCGCTGCCAAGCTTATGCTTTAGCAGCCGAAGGCGAATGAGGATGACAGGTTTTGCCCGCTAGTGTCAGGCGTCCGTTGCGGTAGCTGCTCGGGGCAACCAGAGTTCCAGGCCGACTGGACTTCCCCGATCGTGAGAACCTGAGTCCAATAGTCCCCCGGCATCGTTCACCAGATGTCACCACCGGCACAAACGGCGGTGTTGCAGGACGAGCCGCTCATGTAGCCGCGGATAAGGGATCATGCCCGTGACGCAACGTGGGTCACGCCTCGACCTCGTAGTTGCGGAGAAAACCATCGGGGGCGCCGGATCCCAAAGGTAAAACGAGTCCTCGCCAGGATGTTCACCCGCAGCCCAGTCCAATTCGACGGGAATGTAGTCCATGTCGGCGGAATATTCCGAATAGCTTTCCCAGGGGTCGCGGACGTAATGGAAGTAGTTGGCACTCAACACGTGACGGCCCATGCCCCAACCAGCCTCGAACCCCCTGTTGGCCACCTGCATCGCGCCGAGCCCCACATCCTGCACCGCGCCTACGTTCCAGCTGCAATGATGCAGCCCCGCGCCGGCCGAGCGGCCAAATGCGACCAGATGATGGTCGCTGCCATGGACGCCGCGCATGAAGGCGACGTTGCCCTCGGATGCGTTAGACAGTCGCAGCCCTAGGACTTTCAAGTAGAAGAGAACTGCCCCCGGCACGTCGCTGGTATACAACGCCAGATCGGCGAGGCGGCGCGGCTGGACCAACGGTGCGCACGACGTTGGGACAGTTCTGTGTACGCCAGACGGCCCGAAGGCCGTGGTGAACAACGACTTCCCGTCCGGCGAGGATTTTTCAGCGACGCGGATCTCGATCGGTGTGCCTCATGGTCGCGAAACCACGGGCCGTTGGATTGGCAACCCGGCGGGGGCGGCAGCCGCTCGACGTTAAAAGAGTCGGGTATGGAGGGGGTTGGACCCTCCACTGACATACAGCTAACCCATTGGCCGAAAGCGCGTCCGTACCCTCGTGACCCTCAGAAGACTACGTCGTAGGCTACAATCCCCGAAAGTGCAAGCGGCGGTTCGCGGGCCATGCCGCCGTTTCCCCGCCGCTGGATGGTCATTAGCCCGACGGTAAGCCGGCAAATCCCGCCAATAAGGTTCCCGCCAAATGGCGTTCCAGCATTGGTGTCCGAACCCCCGCTCTAATCGCAACATCTCAATGATCAGGTCGCCTTTGTCATGGCGACCATCTTCCGTTCTACGACTGCATTGCGCCGCATTTCGGACGGTCAGGCGTCCGGGCGACGTTCCGGAAAGCTGACGTAGCTCCGGACTTCGTTATCGGGCATGCCTACGAGGTCCGTGTTTGCTTGTGAGTGCGTTTTGTGTCTACCTTGTAGAGACACAAAGCGCGGGGTGCGACTTTGCAGGGCGTGGTGAAGAAGTGGGGCAACAGTGCCGCCGTGCGCATCCCGGCTTCCGTGCTGGAAGCGGCGCAGGTGCGCCTTGATCAACCCGTCGATGTGCGTGAGGAGGGCGGGCGGATCGTCATCGAGCCGCTCCATCCGGCGCGCTACGACATTGAGGCCTTGGTGGCCGGCATCACGGACGAGAACCGCCACGAGCCGATCGACATGGGCAAGCCTGTGGGCCAGGAGGCATGGTAGTGGCGCCAGGGTACATTCCGGACGCTGGCGATATCGTATGGCTGCAATTCGACCCGCAGGCCGGGCACGAGCAAGCTGGGCATCGGCCGGCCGTGGTGCTCAGCCCGGCCAGCTACAACGGCCGTGCCGGCATGATTGTCTGCTGCCCGACCACGACGCGGATCAAGGGCTACCCGTTCGAGGTGGCGCTATCAGGGATGCCGGCGAGCGTCGTCCTAGCCGACCAGGTGAAAAGTCAGGATTGGCGGGCGCGCAAGGCTGCCCGTAAGGGACGGGTCAGTGAGGCGGAGCTGGCCGAAGTGCGGGCCAAGCTCGTGGCGCTGATCGGATGATTGAGTGACTTCTGAGGCATTCTCCCGCGTGGTCATAGACGCCCAACTCAAGGATGCCGGATGGCACCTGACGGACGGACGATCGGTGCGGTACGAGGTGATGCTGCCCGAGGGCACCAGGGCAGATTATGTGTTGGGCGACCGCCATGGCCGCGCTTTGGCAGTCTTGGAAGCCAAGCGTGTTGCCGTTGACCCACTTGGGGCCGAAAAGCAGGCCCGCGACTACGCGGTTCAGCTTGGCCTGCCGTTCATTTTCCTCGCCAACGGCAAGGAGATCTGGTTCTGGGACCATGAGCGTGAAGCACACCCCCACCAGGTCAAAACCATCTTTGCGCAAACGGACCTGGAGCGGCGCGCGGCATCCCGGCAAACCCAAAAAGACCTGATCGCGGTCGAGACAGACGGCAAGACTGCCGGCCGGCCTTATCAGCGAGACTGCATCGAGACGCTGTGTCGCGAGATCGTGGCCGGACGACGGAAGATGCTGGTCGAAATGGCGACCGGAACCGGCAAGACCCGGACCGCCGCCGCCCTCATCAAGCGCCTGTTCGAGGCCGGCATCGTCACCCGCGTGCTGTTCCTGGTGGATCGCATTCCGCTGGCCCGGCAGACCGAAGATGCCTTTGCGGAGTACCTTCCCGACCTGCCGGCCTACGTGAAGCGGGCCGGACGGCGCTTCCAGGACGAGAAGCGGATCACGATCACCACCCTGCAAAGCATGGTCAACGACTATGCCGCATATTCATCCGGCTATTTCGACCTGGTGATCTCCGACGAATGCCACCGGTCCATCTATGGCAAGTGGTCCGGCGTGCTGAAGCATTTCGACGGCCTGCAAATCGGCCTCACCGCCACCCCATGCGTCGCTTCCCCCGAGGTCTTGGCGGCTTTGGACGATGCCGAGGACGGCGCATTCGTCCGGGACACGCTGCGCTTCTTCGAGCTGGATCAACCAACTTACAGGTACGGCCTGAAGCAGGCGATCCAGGAAGGCTTCCTCGTTTCCTATCGGATCTATCACGCGCTGACCGTGAAGACGGCCGCCGAGGGTGGGTTCCCGGTCAGCCGCACCGAGCTTGATTGGTCGGCAATGGATGCGGCAACAACGCAGGAGCTAGAGGCGCTTTTCGCCAAAGGCGACCCGATTACCGTCGACCCCAACGCCTTGGAACGGCGCTTCACGATCCCCGAGCGGAACCGCGCCATGGTGCGCGAATTCCGCGATGTCGTCGCCAACGGCTATACGGCGGCGGATGGCGTGCGGCGCTTCCCGCAGGATGGCAAGACGATCGTCTTTGCGGTCACCAAACGCCATGCGGCGACGCTCGCCCAGATGTTTGACGATGCCTTCGCCGACCGGAAGCCCTCGGCCGAAATCCGCTACGCCGACTTCGTCGTCTCCGACGCCGGCGCCGACGATACCGTGAACGCCATGGACAAGATCAAGCGCTTTAAGAAGGAGCCGTTTCCGCGCATCCTCGTCTCGGTCAACATGCTCGATACCGGGTTTGACTGCCCCGAGGTCGTCAACCTGGTCATGGCCCGGTTCACCAAATCGGCCATTCTGTATCAACAGATGCGGGGCCGCGGCACACGCCGGGCCGATACCATCAAGAAGACCGCGTTCACCATGTTCGATTTTACCGGCGTCGCCGACTTTCATGGTGACGACGAGGACGTGCCCGCCGATGGCGGCTTTGTCATCACCGCCAAGAAGCCTGAGCGGGACCCACGCCGCCGCGGGCTGCTGGTCCTGGACATCAATGATCATATCGACCCGGCGACCCGCGGCTGGGTCACGCTGGACGAGAACGGCAACGAGCAGCACGGCGCGCCAGCAATCGACCCACGCGCGGCCGAGCTGGGCGCCCGGTTCGAGGCATGGCTGTTGGCACAGACGGCGCTGACCCCCGACCGCGAACGGATGCTGCGCATGGTTGGCGAAGTCATACGCGCGAATCCCAGCGACTTGGTGAGCTTCGAGGCCTACCACTTCGCCAATGATCCGTTCCGTGGTGCCGGCGGCCGCCGCGCGGCCGAGCGGCTGTTCGACGGCGCCGCCGGGCTCGAGGCGATCCTGGCCAGCTTGAATGCAGCGGTGTTTGTACCGGGACAGCCCGCCGCTCCTGCAGCGTCCCCCGCCCACCCGGCCGGAGCAAGCTGATGCCGTTTACGCCCGAGATGCGCCGCGGCATCGACCAGGTCCGGGATTACCTATACGGCGGCGGCTATCCGGACCCGGTCAGCAACGCCGAGCAGCTCTCATTCCTGTTCTTCTTCTACCTGATCGAAGGGCTCGACCAGGAGAACGCTGACCGCGCCCGTGCAGCCAGGCGGGCGCATGAAAGCCTGTTCGCCGGGCTGCCCTGGATGCTGCGAAACCCGCTGAATGCCCCGTCGAAAAGCCAGGCGGCCATTCCCCGCGACCGGCTCCGCTGGAGCGTATGGGCGCGCGGCATGAGCGGCGCCTCCCTGGTGACGTTCGTCCGTGATGAGGTGTTCCCGTTCTACGCGGAAGTCGCCGAGCGGTCCGCCGTCAACTTCATGGATGGCGCCCGCCTCGTCATCGACGAGCCGACCGTGCTGGCCCAGGTGGTCACCCTGATCGACCGCCTCGGCCTGGACGACGCGGACGCGGACACGAAAGGCGACCTGTTCGAGCACATCCTGAAGCAGATCAAACAGGCCGGCGAGCTCGGACAGTTCCGCACGCCACGCCACATCATCCGCGCCATCGTCGCTATGATCGATCCGCAGATCGGCGAGACCGTCTATGACCCGGCGGCGGGCACCGCCGGCTTCCTGGTCGCCGCCTTCAACCACATCCGGCTGGCCAACTCCGCTCATGTCGAAGAGGTGGAGCAGGACGGCAAGCGCATCCGCCGCGGCCATGGCGAGCGGCTGACCTCAGCGCAATGGACTATCCTGAACAACGCTACGTTCTACGGCAACGACGTGGACCCCAAGATGGTCCACCTAGCGACCATGAACCTGACGCTGCGCGGGTTGGCCAAAGTACGGATCAACAAGCGCAATGTGCTGACCACCAGCCTGGACCGGGAGGCCCGGGCGGCCCAGGGTCTGCCCACCGATGGCCACCACGTGGTGCTGGCCAACCCGCCCTTTTCCGGCCGGGTCGATCGCGATCGGATTGTCGATGACGTGAAGATCGGCACGTCAACGGCAACCGAGCTGCTGTTCGTGAAATACATGGTCGACAACCTCGCACCCGGCGGGCGCTGCGGCGTGGTGGTGCCAGAGGGTGTGCTGTTCGGTTCGACCGGCGCGCACAAGGAACTGCGCCGCATCCTGATGCAGAACAATCGGGTCCAGGCGGTGCTGTCGCTGCCTGGCGGCGTGTTCCAGCCCTATTCTGGCGTCAAGACCTCCGTGCTGGTGTTCACCAAGGGTGGACGGACGGAGCAGGTGATGTTCCTGCACGCCAGCAATGATGGCTTCAAGCTGGACGCAAACCACGAGCAGCCGATCGAGGCCGACGACCTTCCCGACCTCACCGCCGCCTTCAACAGCCGCGCCGAGAAGTTGGCCAACTGGCAGAGCCGTGACGTGGAACTGCCCTGGACGGAAAACTGGTGGTTCGCGGATGCGGGCACCATCGGGGCGCAGGAATTCAACCTCTCCGCTTCCCGCTACCGGCCTGAAAGCCGTGAGGCGGCAGAGCACCGCAATCCCCGCGAACTGCTCGCCGAGCTTCGCGACGAAACGGCGGCGATCCTTGGCGACATCGAAGCGCTGGCGGCGGAACTCGGGGAGCCGGTGGTTTGACCAACTGGCCTGTAGTCAGACTGTCTGACGTTGCCACACTGTCCAGCGGCGGAACGCCGAGCAAAGCTAAATCGGCGTTTTGGGATGGTGATATCCCTTGGGTGTCACCCAAAGACATGAAATCCAACCACATCATAGATGCGGAGGACAAAATCACGCGCACCGCGGTGTCTGAGAGCGCAGCCAGGATCGTGGGGCCAAATTCCGTGCTCGTCGTGGTTCGGTCCGGGATTTTGGCTCACACATTTCCGGTTGCCACCCTCGCCCGCGAGGTGTCGTTCAACCAGGACATCAAGGCGATCACGCCGAAGAATGGGTCTTTGCTGCCCACGTTTTTGTTCTGGGTACTAAGGGGTCAAGAGGCGCAAATCCTAAGGATTGGCGTAAAAAAAGGCGCTACAGTTCATAGCCTCGCGAACGGTTTTCTTGAGGCACTGTGTTTCCTTCTTCCGCCCCTCGACGAGCAGCGGCGAATTGTAGGATTATTGGACCGGGCGGCGGAGATCAGGCGCCGCGCCGACGCCGCCCGCACCAAGGCCCGCGCCATCATTCCCGCCCTCTTCCTCGATACCTTCGGTGAACTCGTCTCCAGTTGGCGTGAGGTCGCAATCGGCGAAATCTTAGCCCGCAGTGACAACGCCATCCGCACTGGGCCGTTCGGAAGCCAACTCAAGCACTCTGAATTCACCAATGAGGGCGTGCCGGTTCTCGGCATTGACAATGTTGTCGACAATGAATTCAAGTGGGGGAAGCCGCGGCATCTCCCAGCAGCAAGATACGAGGCCTTTAAGCGGTTTCGCGTATTCCCAGGGGACGTTGTTGTCACAATCATGGGAACGACCGGTCGTGTCATAGTTGCCCCAAACGATTTACCTGAGTGTATGAATACTAAGCATTTGTGCGCGTTCACGCTTGATCGTTCATTAGCCCACCCGCGATTTGTTTGGGGAGCTCTCCTGTTTGATGCCCGCGTGCGCGCACAGGCGCGCGGGCAAGCGAACGGACAAATTATGGAGGGCTGGAATATGGGCATCGTAAAGTCAATCCGCCTTCGCCTTCCTCCGCTTCCGCTCCAAACTGCCTTCGCCGAACAGGCTGAGCGCCTTGAATCTCTCGCCCGTTACCTCGACGCCGCCGCCGCCAAGGCGGACGCCATGGCCGCGGGGCTGTCGGCGGAGGTGTTCGGCAGCCCGGCCTCGCCGGCCCGGCGCTATGCCGCTTGACCTCACCGCCAAGCGCGGCCTGCTCTTTCGCATCACGCATGTCGCCAATCTGCCATGGCTGCTCCGCCACGGCCTCCACGCGGCGCACGGCCAAATCGCCGATCCCAACTTCGTCGCGATCGGCAACCCCGACTTGATCGACAAGCGCACCCGCCGTGTCGTCCCGCTTCCACCCGGCGGCGTGCTGTCGGACTACATCCCTTTCTACTTCACGCCGAAATCGCCGATGCTGCTGAACATCAAGACCGGCTATAGCGGGATCACGAAGCGGCCGAACGAGGACATCGCGATTCTCGTCTCGTCGTGTCAGCACATGGCCGCACAGGGAGTGAGGATGCTCTACACCGATCGCCACGCCTACACAGTGACGGCAGAGTGGACGGCCGACGCCGACGATCTGGCCGCCTTGATCGACTGGGACATCTTGCGGCGGCACGACTTCGCGCGCAGCGATG
This sequence comes from Acetobacteraceae bacterium, assembly GCA_965199005.1. Taxonomy (GTDB): domain Bacteria; phylum Pseudomonadota; class Alphaproteobacteria; order Acetobacterales; family Acetobacteraceae; genus LMUY01. The sequence continues at coordinate 2,122,488 of CBDAQK010000001.1, forward strand.
CCTATCCCGACAAGATGGAGCGTTACCAGGCCGAGGCGCTCGCCCACCGCCACGTACCACCCGCAGCGCTGCTTGGGATCGGGTGCGTGTCCGACCGCGTTGGCTCGGCTATCGAGCAGGTGGTTCAGACTTCGGGCGCAGCGGTAAAAGTGTTCTCACGACCAGGGTGGTATTTCTGATGATCCGCTTCACACAGGGCAACCTCCTCGAGGCCGAGGCCGAGGCGCTGGTCAACACCGTCAACACGGTTGGCGTCAGCGGCAAGGGTATCGCCCTGATGTTCAAGGAGGCTTTTCCAGAAAACTTTCGTGCCTACGAGGCGGCGAGCAAGGCCGGCCATATCGCGCCGGGCGGGCTGTTCATCACCGAGCGCCATGACATGCTCGGCCCTCGCTACATCATCAATTTCGCCACCAAGCAGCACTGGCGTCACCCCTCCAAGCTCGCCTGGATCAAGGAAGGCCTGAAGGCCTTGCGACGCGAAGTCGAGGCCCGCGGTATTCGGTCGATCGCAATCCCGCCGCTCGGGGCAGGCAACGGCGGCCTGCAATGGACCGACGTTCGGCCGCTGATTGAGGACGCGCTGCGCGATGTCGCGACAGACATCATCGTGTTCGAACCCACACAGACATACCAGAATGTGGTGAAGCGCCAGGGCGTCGAGAAGCTGACGCCCGCGCGTGCGCTGATGGCGGAGATGATCCGCCGCTATGAGATCCTCGGCTTCGATTGCTCGATGCTCGAAGCCCAGAAACTCGCCTGGTTCCTGAGTCGCGCGATCGAGCGCGCGGGGCTCGTCAATCCGGTCGCGGACGACTTCGCTGCCAACCGCTACGGACCTTATTCTGAGAAGGTCCGGCATCTGCTGAACAGCCTGGACGGCAGTTATCTGGAGTGCGAGCGCCGCGTGGCCGACGCGCGGCCGTTCGATGCCATCCGTTTTCGGCACGATCGGCAGGACAGGATCAGCGCCTACCTCACCGCTCCGGATGCGAGCCCGTATCGGCCAGCGCTCGACCAGGCAAGCGACCTCATCGACGGTTTCCAATCTCCGCACGGGCTAGAACTGCTCGCAACGATCGACTGGCTGCACGGCGAGAGCCGTGTTCCCCTTGAGACCGATGCTATGATCGTGGCGATCGCTTCCTGGACCGGCCCCGAGGGCGCAGCCGAACGCAAGGCCGGGATGTTCACCCGGCACCACGTCGAGGTAGCAGTGCAGCGACTTGCCGCTGCCAACGACCTTGGGCTGGGCGGGCACTCGGCATAGCCGTTCTGCAGGGGAGCGAGAAGCGACCGCTTACAAGCCGTATGTTTGCTCGAGATCCTAAGGCGCTTGCGTCAAGCGGAATAAAATTGGTTGTAATTTGACGACATAGTGGCAAGGTGCCGTGGAAAGGACCCGCTCCAATGCCTGATGGCGCACTCGACATACTCCCGGACCAAACCATGGTGCTGGAAGATCTGCGGGGGCTGCTGCCCGCACTGCGCCAGGCAGTTTTCAGTGCTAAGGGCAGACGCGACCGCAATCCGTCCGACAATCTTCTCGTGCACACCGCCACGACCACAGCAAGCTGTATGGTCAATTACATGGTGACCGAGGCCCGGCTTGCCTTCTCCGATGAGCCGCGGGTTTCGTTTAAGGAGGACGAGGAGACCTGGCTCGTCATCGACCAACGCTACGATATGCGTTTCAAGAAGCTGGTCGACGGGGGCACGCCCCAAAATGCCGATACGCGGCGGCAGCGCCAGATTACGTCGCAGCGATCACTTCCCGGCTTCCACCTTATCCGACTCAATGTGGGGTGGGATGAGGACTTCCAGGGTACCTTCAGAGTGCTCATGTCATTCAGCAATGGCATGCGGTCTGTAGGCTGGTGCGTAGAGTTGCGCGATGATGGCGTCTACTCGATGGTGGGCGACCCGCTCCTTCCCTTTGTCGACGGACTGCCGATGGTGCGGCCTCCGCATGATCCGTTTGACCTGACCAGCGCAGCCGAGCCGGACGAGCAAATGCCTATGCGCCGGGTGAAGCCGAGGACCATCCCCGCTCCTGCCGAGGAGGAGGGGCATCCGCGCCGGGTGAAGCCGGCGATTTTGATCGCCGATCCGAATCCTGCGGGCGATCTGCCCGCACGCCAGGGCGATGAGTGACGGGACATCCCCGAACCGCGAGATGCTGGTTCTCGCGCGTCAATCGCGGGGACTGACTCAGACCGAACTGGCATACAAGCTCAACGTCTCTCAAGCGCAAATCTCGAAGATTGAGAACGGCCTGGACGTGCCCGACGCCCGCCTCGTGGAGCGCTACGCCGCGGCCCTAGACTACCGACCCTCCTTCTTTTTTCAGAAAGGTGCCTTGCTCGGCTTGCCGCCATACCATTACCGCAAGCGGGCGAAGCTCGGCGCCAAGAGGCTGGATGCAATTCATGCGGAGCTGAACATCCGGCGAATGCAGTTGCAGACGCTGATTAGATCGGCCGAGTTGGACACGCCCAAAGCGCTTCCCAGCTTACATCTCGATGCCTTTGATGGAGATAGCGCCGAGGTAGCCCGGGTAGTGCGCGAGCACTGGTTGCTGCCGAGAGGTCCATTGAAGGATGTCACGCGGGCCGTCGAGAATGCTGGCGTGCTCGTTGTGGCCTGCAATTTTGGGACCGACCTCCTCGATGGGCTGAGCTTGCGCGTCGAGGGCTTGCCCCCGATGATCTTCCTGCGGGCCGACATGCCCGGCGACCGTTACAGGTTCACTCTGGCTCACGAATTGGGCCATCTCGTGCTCCATTGGTATAGCCCAGGGTCCGACGACCAGATGGAACGGGAGGCGCACAGGTTTGCCGGCGCGTTCCTGATGCCGTCGCACGACATTGGTCCTTACCTATCCGGCCTAAGCCTAAGCAAGCTGATGATGCTGAAGCAGGCGTGGGGCGTCTCGATGCAGGCCATCCTGCTCCGTTCCAAGGACCTCGGGGTCTTGGCGGAGAAACAGTACGAGAGCCTATGGCGTCAGATCAGTCGCGCCGGCTACCGGCGCAGCGAACCAATAGAGGTGCCACGCGAGCGCCCCACCCTGCTCACCGAAATCGTCGAAATGCACCTTGACGACCTAGGTTACGCCATTGAGGACGTGAGTCGCCTTTTGCACCTGAACGTCGCCGAGTTTGTGACCCTCTTCCTCGGAGGATCGTCGAGAATTCGCGCCCTGCCCACAAGCGACGAAATCACCGCAACACCATTGCGTGGGCGTTTTTGGCCTCGCGCCGTGTGAACCCTCGGGCAGCCAATGGCGGAGATCGAGGAAGTGAGCGATGCAGGACATGTCCACAAAGGACGAATCTTAGCAGGATTAAGATCTACGGGGAATCGGCAACGTGCCATTCGTGCTGGCTATGATCGCTGCCGGGATGATGTCTTGCGAGCGGAGGTTACACGCAGCCGCAGGGCGAGTGGTAACGCTGTCGCTGAGCGACTACGCGCATGTCGACCACGGCTACGCAGCGACGGTGCACAAGGCGCAGGGCCCATCGTCGATCGGATCCATGTGCTGCAACGCCGCACATGGACCTGTACGCGGCCTATGTCGGGCTGACGCAGCACCGCGACAGCTTGATGCTGCACTACGGCTACGAGGATTTCGCCGATATCGGCAAGCTGGCGCGCGGCTGCTGATCTGGGAAGATCTGGTTGGTCGTTGGAACAGGTTGGCAATCTAGGCTTGGAAGTAAGTGCATACTACGCGTTGCCATCCGGCTGCCCCAGGTCATCCCCGAATAGAAGTGCAAGCTGGGCCGGTTGTCTAACGGCAGCGCTCCCGGCTTCGAGCAAAATTCCCTCCCGAGTAAGGCGCAAAGTAATACGATGCCCGCCAATCTCGATCTCCACGCCGTCAACGTGGGCGGCGAGCAGGGCGTTGTAGGACGCGGTGCCGCGCCGTCCTTCGGAATGCACCATCCCCAAGCCGCGCAGCGTTACCGTCCGCGGCCCCCTCTGTGCCGTACGGTCTGCGGCGGGCCATTTGGTACCCACCAACACGGCGCCGGCGCCGAACCCGCCGCGTCGCTCCGGCGTCTCGCCCGCCGCGGGTTCTAGGGACCTGCCATCGCTGACCGCTTCAGCGGAACGGATGACTGGCGACGTCGGGATTCGCGATCTAGACCGGTCGGTCGTGCGAAAGATCACGTCACCCTCGAAAAAGTCCTTGGACAGGGGCTGATCTCGGATACCCTGAGTGATGGCCATTTCGGCCGGACAGTAGGGAGACCTCGACATGCACCAGCGCCTGCACCTCCACCGGACGCTCCTGTTCACGGGAGCGATGTCCAATGTTGACCGCCTCAGGGCGATGGTTGAGACCCTCCCGCTGACCTGGCGCGTATGTGACCCCGACGAGGACATGAGCGACGACGACAGCGAGCCTTACAGCTACACGTTCCAGAGGCTGGCGAGCGGGACCGATCCGTCCTACCACGTCGAGCTCTGCTCCGAAACCGCCAGCTACGACTACGAGCTTTCGAACATCATCTGCGATGAGAGCGGCAAGGACGTGTCAGGCCGGGATGAGTGGAATCACCTCGCGGAGATATACAAGATCGAGGTTGTGGCGCCCGCTGCGAAGGCGACGCCGGCCCTGACCTACCGGTTCGCGCCGGCCTTCCAGGCGCCGGAGGATTGGTATGACCCGGAGGCGTGCGCGCTCCTGCGCAAGAGCTTGTCCGGATCCAAGTGCCCCTGCGTCGACTGGCTCTCCCCGAAGGCCGAGGCGTGGATGGGGTTCCTGGAGCGCATCAACCCTGAGCTCAAGGACCACTACATCCCGGAGCCGCTCCGCACCTGGCTGGAGCGCTTCAGCGGCTGGACCAAGGCTGAGATGGAAACGATGGAAAAATCGTCGGAGACCTTGCTTGCGTACATCCAGATGAAGATGGTCACGGGTTCGGATCGGAACGCCGATCAGGACGAGGCCGCGTCGACATTTTGTTGACGCGGAGGGTCGCCTATTGGATAGCATGCTTTATGGATTGCGTATAATGACCTCGGATCGTGGACCGCTCGAAGCGGCATCCAATTCCACTCAAGTGGTCCTCTACACGTGCGATATCCCCGGCGACGGGTATCGCACGTACCAGGAGCAAGCGACGGCACTCCGGGAGATTGCCGCCTCACGGCGCTGGGTCGTGGAGCGCGTCCATCGCGATACCGCGCCCGGCCGGGTGCAGCGCTCACGGATGCTGTCGCGGGCGTCTGGTAGCGGAATATCGGCGATTATCGCAATCGGTCTTCCCTACCTGTCGGCGTCGTTCAGCGACTTCCTGGATTTCATGCATGAGGTGACTTTGCATGATGTCCGCCTCGTACTGCTCGAAGACGAGCTGGACACGGCGTCGAAGGCTGGCAAGAAGCTCGTCGCTTCGCTCGACCTGGTCCGGCAAGTGGAGGCAACCTTCCGCGCGAGCCATGCTCGGGCGGGGGTGCAGGCGGCACGGGCAGCGGGCCGAACGCTGGGCAGGCCACCGAAAGACCCGAAGCGGAAGATGAAGGCCACAGCGATGCTTGCGAAAGGCGTCGGGGTCACGGAGACAGCGCGACGGCTGCAAATGCCGGTCTCCGAGGTGTCCCGCATCAAGTCGGCGCAAGCAGCCGACGGTGCCGATTAGCCTTGAAGGCTCGCTGTCCTGGAAGGTTTCTGCGCCTCCGGATTACCCAAGGCTTGTTATCCAGAGTCCAATATAGGTGCCATCACCACCTACCCTCCGCGAGGTGAAGCAGGGGTGGCTCGGAAGGATCGGGAAAGCGCGATGGAGTTCACACAATACCACAGTCAGTTCCTGGCGCACCGGATTACGCTCGAGGGAGTTAACGACGAGGCTATGGCGAAGGCGCTGACGACGGCGCGAGTAGACATGAATCCGCACCAAGTGGACGGTGCGCTTTTTGCGCTTCAGTCACCGTTGTCGAAGGGCGTCCTCCTCGCCGATGAAGTCGGACTGGGCAAAACCATCGAAGCCTCGCTGGTGATCGCGCAGAGATGGGCGCAGCGTAGGCGCCGCATCCTGCTGATCGTCCCAGCGTCGCTGCGCAAGCAGTGGAGCGCGGAGCTCTGGGAGAAATTCGGGCTCCCCTCGCAGATCATGGACACCTCCTCCTACAGGCGGGCAGCGCGCGGACGACGGCGCCAGCCATTCGACACCACCGCCGAGATCATCGTGGTCAGCTATGAATTCGCCAGCCGGATGATGAGCGACCTTAGGCCCATACCGTGGGATCTCGTCGTGTTCGACGAGGCGCATCGTCTGCGCAACACCTACCGGAAGAATGCGTCGGCTCGAGCCCGCGCGCTGCGGGAGGGGCTGCGTGACTGCTTCAAGTTGCTACTCACCGCGACCCCGCTGCAGAACTCCATTATGGAGCTGTATGGCCTGATCTCGATGATTGACGATGGCTTGTTCGCGGACGAGGCCAGCTTCCGGCTGCAATATGCCGGACAGCATACGACAGCGGAGAGCCTGGCCGTCCTGCGGCAGCGGCTGGAACCGGTCTGTCGCCGGACGCTGCGCCAGACTGTGCAGGAGGCCGGGCATATCAGCTACACCAAGCGAACCCCGGTGACATTTCGGTTTGAGCCGCATCCGGATGAGTTGACCTTCTACGAGCGTCTGTCCGCCTTCCTGCAGCGGCCGGACACGCATTATCTCGGAGGGAAGCCGAACGCCCTGATCACGATGAGCCTACGCAAGATCCTGGGCTCATCGTGCGTCGCAATCAGCGACACCCTCACGCGGATCATCGACCGGCTGAAGAAGCAGCAGAGCCTGATGCAAGCGGATCTGGGTGATCTTGAGACGGTCGGCGACGCGGCGGAGGAACTCGCCGGTTTGGAAGACGGCCAGGCCGTCGAAGCCTTGGCTGATCGGCAGCCAAAGGCCGCAGGTCCAATGGATCAGTCTCTCGCGGCCGAGATCCGCGAGCTTGAAGATTACCGAGGTCTCGCCCGGGCCATCACCGCCAGCGCCAAGAGCGAAACGCTGGTCCAACATCTTCCATCCCTTCTCGACACGATCGAGAGCAAGGGTGGCAAGCGCAAGGCCGTGATCTTCACTGAATCGGTTCGCACTCAGACCTATCTGGCCGAGCTTCTCTCGGAGCGGGGCTTCGCTGGAGACATCGTGCTGCTGAACGGCTCGAACTCTGATCGGGAGAGCGGTCGTATTCATGGGGCTTGGGTGGCGCGCCACACCGGCGGAGACCAGATCTCCGGGGCCCGCAGCGCCGACATGAAAGCCGCCATTGTCGAGGCGTTCCGCGATGAGATGACGATCCTGCTCGCCACTGAGTCGGGCGCTGAAGGCATAAATCTGCAGTTCTGCTCCCTGCTGATCAACTATGATTTGCCATGGAACCCGCAACGCGTGGAGCAGCGCATCGGGCGCTGCCACCGTTATGGCCAGAAGATCGATGTGACGGTGGTCAACTTCCTCAACACAAGAAATCGAGCCGAGGAGCGCGTATTTGAGCTGTTGGACCAGAAGTTTCAGCTGTTTGACGGGGTCTTTGGCGCCAGCGATGACGTGCTGGGCGCGATTGAAAGCGGCATCGATTTCGAGCGCCGCGTGCATGAGATCGTGCAGTCGGCTCGTACTGTCAGGCAGGTTGAGGATGCCTTTGCGGCATTGACGCGGAGCCTGGAGCAGCAGATTGCTCAGGACATGCACCGGACTCGCGACCGGCTGCTGCAGCACATGGATGAGGGCGTGGTCCGCCGGCTCCGCTTCCGGCACGACACGATCAAGTCGATCCTGAGCATGTTCGACCAGCGGCTGATCACGTTGGCCCAGGCGGAGTTGCCTAGCTTGGAGATTCTCGAGCACCACGACGGCAGCCCATATTTCATTCACGCGGGAAAGAGTTGGACGACCGGATGGCCCCTGGCGGACCAGGAGGGATGGCAGTTCTTCCGCTTGGGCGACGGGACCCTTGCGCAGCAGTTGGTGGATGCAGCGAAGGCGCGACTCCTTCCGCCGGGAAGGGTGCTGTTCGATTACAGTGGCCGCGTGGCGTCTGGCTTGCCGCGGTTCGATGACGTAGCGGCTCTCGTCGGGCAGTCGGGCTGGCTGCGCGTGAGCAAGCTGGTCTTGCGAACCGCAGGACAGGCCGCAGAGCACTTGGTTGCGGCGGGCATAGCGGATGATGGGAGCGAACTCGATCCGGCGGTCATGGAGCGGCTGTTTCTGGTCCCTGGAACGACCCAGGCGGAGGCTCTGCTGCCGCCCACCGAAATCGATACCCTTGAAGCCCGGCTGATCGGGGAGTTCATCAAGACGGGAGAAGCCGACACGTCGCGGTGGCTGCAGGCTGAGGCCGAGAAGGTCGAGCGCTTTGCCGAGGATTTGGAGGTGGTGTCGGAGCGGGAGATCCAGGATCTCCAACGCGAGCTGCTGCAGCGGCGCGCGGCACTGCGTGTCAGCGCCGACCGGACGGTGCAGCAGACGATCGAGGAGCGGCGTGCGATCAATCGGCTCTCCGGGCAGTTGGACGATAAGAAGCTCGCCAATCACCGGCAGAAGCAGGCGGCCCGTTCGCAGATCGACGCGGTCCTTGCCAAGCTGCAGGCCGATCTTGCCGTCGTGCCCGCGATGGAGCCGCTGTTCAGTCTGCGCTGGCATGTAATGTGAGTTGATAGAGACATTGGCAGTCACTTCTGCTGAGGTTTTCGTCGTCTGGAGACGGCACTGCCGACAGTTCGGGCCCGAGGCAATGCCAGCGGGGTGTCAGAAAAGACGATCCGAAACAATGGGTTGACGGCATCTCGGTCAACCGGCTAGGTCCGGCTCTCGTGTGAGATTGGCTGGCGCGGCATAGGCCCAGATCCCGTCTCCACCTGATCCTAGGAGGGCGCTATGGCTGACGCTGGTTCCACGAGTATTACGCTGTCCGGGATCATGCCCTCTTTGCTGATCACCTACGGCAAAGCCACCCTGCACGTTGAAGGCGAGCCGTTGCAGTCAGACCTTGTCCTGGTGCGGGCGTGTGCGTCGGCTCGCGCGAAAGGAGAGGCCATGGCGGCACTGCTGGCATCCATCGCCGACCTGCCGCCTACCGAGGCCCGGCATGACGCCGCCTATGCCGCCGTTGGCCAGTTGCGTCCGGGCTGGGAAGACGACGTTGCCACGGCATGTCGCCACCCCGCCCGCACGGCTGCCGGACTGCACGCTAAGGCGGAGTTGGCCGCAAAGCTGTTCGATCGGGAGACGGACGGCACTGTGGTTGGCAGTCCGGCCGTGCGGCTCGCTGCGTCACTGGCGGATGACGTGTTCTGCGCGGGCTGGCACCGTGCGTAAGTCGGGTCTGGGAGAAAAAAATGATCTAGAACAATAAGTTGTTGACATTCGCCCACGACCGGTCTACATATGTTCTCACCCGGCGACGCTGGGCGGCCGAGATGGGTGCTGCAAACACCGATCCCGGCCTGACCGCAGGCAGGAGAGAACCATGCCTTTGGCTACAGACCAGCATACCCGGATTCCGTCCGGCATCGTACCCCTTTGCCTCGACACCGACGACCCTTTGCTGCGGGCAGAAAACGTTCAGCAGGACAAGGTGGCGGACGGTCCGATCCTTAGCGGCCCAGCCCTCATCGCCAAGCTTTGGACAATCTACACCCTGACACACCTCGTCGACGGTCGGATTTACGTAGGCCTGACCCAGCGCTCTCTGATCCAGCGGACGCGATCGCACATCCAGCAGGCGAAGCGAGACCGCCGCATCCGGAAAGGAGGCCTCATGGAGGTGATCCAGACGACACTGGTCCAGGGAAAGACGTTCGCCGAAGCTTTCCAGGTGGAGGCAGTAGCCACCGCGCACTCAAAGGCGGAAGCGGCCGCATTGGAGCGGGCGTGGGTCGAGCGGCTCGGCAGCCGCTATCCCCGTGGGCTGAACGGCATGCCAGGCGGGAGCAGCGTCGGCGGCGCTGAAAACGCGCGGTCTTTGACGGTGCGGCTCGTGGGCGTGACTCACCGCTTTGCCAGCATTGGGGAGGCGATCACCTGGTCGAACGGTCGGCTACAGGCGCAGGGGCGTCCAGCGGTCGATGTCGGGACGGTTTATGCGAGGCTAGCGATGAAGTGGCCGCCAGCCCAGGCGTTGGGTTTGGCGCCGCACCGTGACGGCCGGCGCCAGCGCGTGCCGTTCATCATGGACGGAAAGTCTTACTGCACGCTGGCGGAGGCCTCGGCCAAGAGCGGCATTTGTGTCGATACGCTCCGCTCTCGGCTGCATCGGCAACGTGTCGCCGGCGTCCGGATGGACCTGTCGATCGATCGACGCCAGGCTCTCGGTCCCCGCGGGCCGCGCACGCCACGGCAGGGTCTCGCTGAGCCCCGTGTGCCGACAGACCGCCGTAAGCTTGTCGTGCTCACCCTGCCGAACGGCTCCCGGCTGATCGGCGGGGAACGCGAAGTGATTGGCAAAGTGTTGTCCGACCCTCAGCGCGAAAGCAGAAGGGTGGAGCATCTCTCGGCGAGCGGCATCAGGAGGAGGCTTCGTTTGCTTGAGAGCTACGATCGACTCGTCGGCACCGCTGCCGTCGCGTGGGCGTTCGGCTTCAAGGCAGCACCCCCGCCGTACGTGTCGGCTGGGAAAACATTGAACTGATACAGCCCAACTGATGCACCGCCCGGATCACCAGCAGGGCGGTGCATTGATGATGGCGGTGAGCGGTTCCCTTGCGAACAAGGGGTGGAGCTCGGACGCATCTGGTCCAATCAAATCGGTTCGACCGTCATGAGCGGCGGAAGCGGCAGTGCCTGTGCGCAGGTGGTGCTCGTCCGGCTGCCTGCAACCACGGATTATATTACACCTATGATTATCCCAACCAATGACTTTCCTAATGCGCCTCCATATGCCGCCGGCGACGTTGATCTCGGCGCAGCGGACGATGTCGCGGCGCGTAGGCACGCGCTAGACCCCGCCTTGCTCGCGGCCAAATTGCTTCTGGGACGCGCGATGGCGGCGGCCGGAACGTCACCGGATCAGGCCGGTGCGGACGGTATGGTGTCGGTCATTATCGTACCGACAGCAGAATGGAACCAGATCGCTTGCCGGGCGTGGTGCGATGTCGCTCGGGGTGGCCAGCGCTGGGAAGACGGCGACCAGGCTTATTTCGGAGGCGCGAAGACTTGGCTTGTGTGGGTGTCGGACGAGGAGCTCCGCCCAGCGATCGCCAGACACGCCAATGAGCTGGTCGGTAAGGCGGTATTCCAGGCCCGGCATTGCGCTGGGTTTTCACCTGATGCGGCGTGGCTGCCATCGGATTTGGACTATGCCGCCGATTACCGGCTGACCTTGCCGAACCTGACGGGAGGCGATGTCGGTGACCTCGCAGCCGAGCTGTGCGGTCGTGGGCCGACGGCTTGCCTGTCGGACGACTATGCCGCCACCCTGACGCCACGGCTGTTGCGCTTGGCGCGGCGGCCCAACCAAGGTCCCGCCGCGTATATCGCCAAGCTCGCTGAGTTGTTGAACCGTGAGCGTCCTAGGGAACCCCCGGCGCCCACCGCAGGGAACCCCCCGGGCTGAACCAAGGCTGGAGCGGCTGCACGGAATGGATGAAGTCGTGGCCTGGGGTCTAGATCTCGCGCGTGACCTGGGGGCGTTCGGGCGCGGCGAGTTGGACTGGGCTGATGTTGACAAAGGCTGCCTCCTAAGCGGCCCACCCGGGTGTGGAAAAACACTGTTTGCCCGTGCGCTCGCCGAGACCTGTCGCCTGCCGCTGGTGAGTGGCTCGTATGGTAGCTGGCTCGGATCGGGTCACGGGCATCAGGGTGATCTGCTCAAAGCCATGGCGAAAAGCTTCGCAGAGGCACGGTCCAAGGCTCCCTCCATCCTGTTCATCGACGAGATCGACAGTTTTCCAAACCGCTCGACCATCACGCATCACTATGCCGACTGGGAAATTCAGGTGGTCAATGCGCTCCTCGCCGAGATCGACGGCGTGGAGGGGCGTGAAGGCGTTGTTCTCGTCGGGGCGTGCAATCACCCGGAGAAGTTGGACCCCGCGCTTGTCCGGAGCGGACGGTTGGATCGGCATTTTCGGGTCAGCCTGCCTAACTGCGCGGCGCTGGAGCGCATCATGCGCGAGCACTTGAGCACCGATCTGGACGGCGTCTCGTTGGCAGTCGCTGCGCTGGCCGCGGCAGGATCGAGCGGAGCCGATTGCGAACGGTTGGTCCGAGGCGCCAGACGGCGGGCCCGCTCCGTAGGTCGTGCCGTAGCGATCGAGGATCTGATGGCTGAAATCGGCGGCGACGATCCCCGCCCATTGGAGGCTGTCCGGGTTGCCGCCGTTCATGAGGCGGGACACGGCGTGACTGCTTGCGTGCTGCGCCCAGGTGCTCTCCAGGCGCTGACGTTGAGAAGCAACGGTGACGAAGGTGGCCTCACGTCTTCGCGCTGGTCAGGCGACTTGGTGCGGGCCAAGGATGTTAATGATCGCTTGACCTTCCTGTTGGCGGGCCGGCCTGCCGAGGAGGTACTCTTTGGGGAACCATCCGCCGGGTCGGGAGGCGGCGCCGCGAGCGACCTGGCGTCGGCCACTTGGCTGGCTGTGCACGCATCCACCTCTCTTGGTTTCGATGCCAACGCGGGCTTGGTCTGGTCTGGTCGTCCAGACATCGCAACGCTCCCGGAGTTGATGGCGGCCGACCCCGATCTCAGACAGCGCGTTCGCCAGGCTCTCGACAGTGCTTACGCCGATGCACTTAGGGCTCGAGCCGGAATAAACGAATCGGGGACTAGGAATCGGGTTGCAAGGTGTACTAGCCTGAGAATGTGATCGACACTCTTGCAATCAAAGCCCGTTTCGAGGCGCTTGCCCCTTTTCTCAATGAGCGAGCTCGTCGGCTTTTTGCTGCAACCGAGGCTCGTTTGGCAGGCCTGGGTGGGGTGAGTGCCGTGTCCACTGCCACTGGCGTAGCGCGCAGCACGATTGGGCGTGGCTTGGCTGAACTCGGGCGTGAGGAGAACCCGCCCTCTGATCGGGTCCGTCGCCCTGGTGGTGGACGCAAGCAGAAGGTGGACACAGAGCCTGGGCTACTCGACGCTTTGTCCAAGCTGGTGGAGTCAGCGATCCGCGGCGATCCGGAGGCGGCCCTCCTATGGGTGAGCAAGAGTCAGCGACACCTCGCCGCGGCCTTATCGGAACAGGGCTTCACCGCAAGTCAAAAGCTGGTTGGACGTTTGCTGCGGCGCCTGGGTTTCAGCCTGCAAGCCAATCGCAAAACCAGCGAGGGCACGAGCCACCCGGACCGCAATGCACAATCCGAGCACATCAATATGCTCGTCAACGCTTTCCAGGCAGCGGGACAGCCTGCCATATCCGTCGACACGAAAAAGAAGGAGCTTGTCGGAGACTTCAAGAATAACGGGCGTGAATTGCGCCCTCGGGGGCAACCGGAGCCGGTGCGGGTGCATGATTTCGCTATTCCAGAACTTGGCAAGGTGTCGCCCTATGGCGTGTATGACATTGCCGCCAATACCGGCTGGATCAATCTCGGCGTTACAAGTGACACGGCAGCATTCGCCGTCGAAAGTATCCGCCGCTGGTGGTTCGAACTTGGACAGGCACGTTATAAGAGGGCTCGTCAGATCCTGATCACGGCTGACTGCGGAGGTAGCAACGGTGCCCGCGTACGCCTTTGGAAAAGCGAACTGCAAAAACTTGCTGACCAAACGAGGTTGTCCATTACCGTGGCACATCTACCGCCCGGCACCAGCAAATGGAACCGCATCGAGCATCGCCTGTTTGCATTCATCACACAGAACTGGGAGGGCAAACCTCTGATCACACACGAAGTGATCATTCAGTTGATCGCCAACACCAGGACCACGACGGGGCTCACCGTCCAGTGTCGCCTCGATGAGAACGACTACGAAAAAGGTGTCAAAGTTTCTGATGCCGACATGGCCGCACTCAATATCACGCCGTCCAATTTCCATGGTGAATGGAACTACACCATCGCGCCACGCCGGAAGCGATGTTGAAGCAGTTATTACAGCTCAGGTCCTTAGTCTGATCCGTCGCCACTTAACCGCGGTCAATGCCGTTGCGACCGAACTCGTGAAGCGTTGCGCCCTCAGCGGTGACACGGTCGCTGGTCTTCTCACTCAGCATGCTGGGTCGTGTAACACATCATACAACATGGTTTTGAAAAGCGGCATTTCGCAAGACGAGTATCGTCCTCCCGTTACACCATGTTTGCAAAACGCTTAAAACAGGTTGTGCAACACAAATTGCAAGTGGCCGCTGAATTCGTGCAACGCATAAAACGCGTTCGTGGATCACAAAACCCAGGGTCGGGCAACACGGCAACGCGTAACGCAACACATAATACGCGTCGCAGATACCGGGGGAACACCGTAACTTTACGGTATGCTGCCGGAGGAGGCCGAGGCGGCATCCGCTGGCGTTCAGCGGGAGATTTGCCCCAGTGGCAATGATGTCGGCCATGCGCCAATCTCGGCCGCTCAGGCTTCCCGGAAAGCTGTCCGAAAGCGGACGCGACTCCATTCAGTTGCAGCAACAGAGTTTGCTCAAGGCCCTATTCGCAATTTCCTGCGGCCCTTCTTCGTAAATTACGAGTCTTCGGGAAGGCGTCGGCCCAAAGGTTCGGCCCTATGCCTCGGGCAGCAACTCTTGTCAGCACGAAGAGTTCGGCGGCCATCCACGGCGGCCGCGCCGACGTCGCGTTCACCCCGAAGGAAGGCCGGATCGCCGTCGATGTCTGTGCGGCAGATGGCCGGCACATCTCCGGCGAACTCGCCGGCGGCGAGCATGTCCAAATCGCTGCCTGATCATCGCAAGGTTATAGGTAGGGAGGGCTGTCCACTGGACGGTGGGTCGCCCTTTCTGGCATCCAGGAACCCGCCTGGCGCGTTCTTTCCTTAACTGGCACCATGCAGCCCATAGAGCGTGGAAGACCAACATGGAAATGGACGACCCCGCTATCGTCGATCTCATCGAACTGGTCAGCGCCGCGCAGAAGCAATTCGACTGGGCGGTCGCCTACCACGAGGCATGGAAGCCCATGGCGTTCGACGCCGAACTGCACGAGCGCATGGGCACGTCCAGGGCCTCGAATACCTTCAAGATCATCAGGACGGCCCTGCGCCGGGAGATGGTCTTGTCTCTGATGAAGCTTTGGGATTCCAACCCGGATGGTATCCGGATGTCGAAGGTCTGGACGACCTTACGGAACAAGCATGTGGTCAGGGCTCTGGGTGTGGACCGGGCCAAAGGTGTCTCCCGGCCGTCCCGCTACCTACCAAATGGCATCAGCGGCCTGTCCGAAATCGAGGACGAGATGTGCAAGGACATCATCAGGAAGGCCAATCTGGTAAAACTAATGATCGCCAAATACATGACCGGCGGGTCCCACCATGGAACCATGAAGCGGCTTACTAACTTGCGGAACGAGCACCTTGCACATCACCAGGTGAAGGCAACGTCGGCAACCGTAGCGGACAACATCGACGACGAGATCGAGGAATTCTACAACTTCAGCTCGGATTTAATACAGGAGCTGCTGAGCCTAGTAAGCGGCGTTGCCTACGACCCGGACGACACCGCTAACGTTCACCGCGTCTACGCGGAGAACTTCTGGCTGCCAGTGAAGGGGGAGATGACCGAGGGACACCCCAGATTTCGGGCGCGCAGGTCGCCACCAAGGGAGATCAAGGATTAGCCGCCCGACCGTCCGAGATCGACGTTGGAGCTTCATCACCGATCACCTCGCTCGAGTTGTGGCCCAACGTTCCGAGGCGAAAGGCTATTCCCTCGGCTGCATCCAGGTCGAGTAAGGCGCAGACGAGGGCCTCCAGCGGCTTGAACGACCTGGTCAGGAGGTTGGTCGTCCCACCAAGCGTGCGCGGGTCTCCACCTTGTATTCTACGGCGTGCGCTGCCAGCGAGCGAGCCTCCTCGATCAGAGCGGTTCTGTGCTGCCGCGGACGCCGCAACTCGTCGAGTAGGACACCATGTTCATCGACGAATGCCTGGTAAGCCTTATTCCGTCCGAGGTCGCCATTCCCCCGGCAGAAATGCCATTCGATAGATCGGTAGCCGTTGAGCCATCTGACCTCCAAAGGCATGTCTGGATCGGAAAACCGCGCCAGATAGAAAAGCTGATGAGTAAAGTCGGGCTTCCAAGCCGCTAGCATGCGGGCTGCCAGACTGTAGTCGACCGGCTTTGGCTCCTGTACCGCCATCCTCACGGACCGGATCGGGGCGTCGAAGCCGCCGGGCATCACGAGCAGCATTGTCTCGGCGGCGTTGCGGGCCACGGTTACAGGCTTGGTGACAAAATTGCTGAGGAAGCCGGATGCCACGGCTACCCGGCTGACCCATTGTTGGCAGTAGGTGTGGGCACACCGGCGCGCGGTCTCGGGATCTGTTGTATCCAGGACCACCCGCATATGCCGTATTATGAATTCGTCCCCGTATAGCCCCAACTCCGTAACAACAGAAGGGTCAAATGCCAGGGTCTTGGTTATGGAACTGGGCGAGACGACTTTCCCCTCATTATCGGAGAGCCAGCCCGGGTCGAAGACGATGTCGACATGCCACATGGATTCGTAACTGCTCACCCCCCCGTCGGGCCGAGTGATCGCCCACTATAGGGGCTGGGACCCATTGGGGAGTCAAATCTCTGGTTGACACGGTAACGGCGGTTTCGATTCACCGTATTTGTGAATCGTGAAGCCCTTCTCGCCCTCTCCAAGGATGACCTGGTTGCCCTGGTCCTGGCGCAGCACGACCTCATCGAGAAGCTGACCGCGCAGGTCCAAACCTTGAGCGCTCGCGTCGCCGAGTTGGAGGCCAGGCTCAACACTCCGCCCAAGACGCCGGACAACTCCAGCCTGCCGCCCGCCAAAGGTCAGAAGCACAATGTGCCGGACCGCTCCAAAAAGCCTCGCCATGGCCGACCCGGCATCACCCGCGCGCTCGCGGAACATCCCGACCGCACCATCATTGCGGCACTGTCTGCCTGCCCGCACTGCGATGCCCCGCTCAGTCTGACCGACCAGCCCCTCATCCATGCCTACGACCATATCGACCTACCGCCGATCCGGCCCATCGTCACCCGCATCAACCGCCATCGCGGCGTCTGCCCCCGTTGCCAAAACGACGTGAGCGCCCCGGCGCCCGAAGGCTTTGCGCCCGGATCACCGTTCGGCCCGCAAATCTGCGCGCTCATTATCCACCTGCACGTTACCCAGGCCATCGGGTTCCAGCGCCTCGCCCGGCTGATGGCCGAAGCGTTCGGCCTGGTCATCAGCGAAGGCGCCATCGCCAACATCTTGGCCCGCGCTGCCGAACCGCTGCTCGCCGCTGTTGAACCGATTGCCGCCGCCGTGCGCGCCAGCGCGGTGGTGGCGTCGGACGAGACCACCGCGCGGGTCAGCGGCAAGACCTGGTGGCAGTGGGTCCTGCTGAGTTCGACGGCGATCTGCCATGTGATCGCCAATACCCGGGCGGCCTCGGTGGTCAGCACCTTCATGGACGGTGCACGGCCGCAGGTCTGGGTCGCGGACCGTTACGGCGGGCAGGCAGGGCATGGCGATGTCCGCCAGATTTGCCTGGCCCATCTGCTGCGTGATGCCAACTACGCCATCGAAGAGGGCTGTGCGGCGTTTGCGCCCCGCTTCAAGGCGGTGCTGCTGCGCGCCGTGGCGATCGGCCAACGGCGCGAGCGGCTCAAGGACAGCACGCTGGCGCAGTATCACGCCGATTTGGACAGGCGATTGGACCGGCTGCTAGCCGAACCCGCACCAGACACCAAGGCAGCGCGGCGATTGTTCCGCGCCATGCGGCGCAACCGCGACGACCTGTTCCGTTTCGTCAGCCGTGCAGCGTCTCCACGATCGGCCGGCTTCGCTCCTGGCGCACGGCCCGGCGGTGTTCGGCCGGGTGGCCACGGATCTCGGCCTCGATGGCATACAGCGCGCGGACCCGCACCAGCACCTCGGCCGCCAGCGGCGACTTGTCGGAGACATACTGGTCGTAGAAGTGCCGCCGCATGTGCGACCAGCAGAACGCCAGCGTCACCGACCCGTCGGTGCGCGCCCCGGCCAACGCCTTGAACCCGCTGTAGCCGTCGACCTGCAACACGCCGCGGAACCCGGCCAGGTGCCCAGCCGGACGCTCGTTCTTGCGGTCGTCCGAGTAGACGTAGGCTGCCATTGGATGACCAGGGCCCTTCCAGGGCCGATCGTCCACGGCGTAGCACCACAGCCGCCCGGTCTTGGTCCGCCCGCGGCCCGGATCGAGCACCGGCAGGGTGGTGTCGTCGGCGAACACCTTGGGCGAGCCCAGCACCGTGCCGAGCATCAACTCGTAAAGCGGTGTCAGCCACCAGCATGCGCGGCCTACCCAGTTCGCCAGCGTGGAGCGGTCCAGCCTGATGCCTTGCCGCTCCAGCATCTGTGCCTGCGATACAGCGGCAGGGAGTCGGCGAACTTGCTGACCACCACGTGCGCCACCAGCGCCTCCGTCGGCATGCCGCCATCGACGGGGCGATCGGGTGCGGGGGCTACGATCGCCGGAGCGCTCATGCTCGAACAAAACGACGAGTGGACCGTCACCGCCTTCGCCCAGGACGACGCTGCCGCCGCTCGCAAGCAGTGGCGCGACGTCGCCGACCAGGCCCGCCCACGCGTGCCCAAATTGGCCAAGCTGATGGACGAGGCCGAAGCCGACGTGCTGGCCTACATGGGGTTCCCAGCCCAACACCGAGCCAAGATACACTCCACCAACCCGATCGAACGGCTCAACGGCGAGATCAAACGTCGAAGCGACGTCGTCGGCATCTTTCCAAACGAAGCTGCTGTCACGCAACTAAATCGGTGCCTTGCTGCTGGAGCAAAACGACGAGTGGGCCGTGCAGCGCGCACGCTACATGACGCTGAAAACCATCGCGCCACTCAGCGATGATGTCCCCGTCAGCCTGCCGCCCTTGGCAGCCTGATCGAGCAACTAACCCTGCTCAGCAACGCCGTTGCTACACCACGGCCTGGGACATGATCCGCCGGTACGGCGCAGCAGGGTCGGCTATCAGCGCGTGGCTGAAGTCGCTGGGCGACGCCGGGCTGCGCCGCGTGATGCGGTCATCGCTATGGTGGGCTTGGTGCCCTGAACGCAGCAGGGAAGTAGCGGAAGAAAGCATCGTGCAGGTCAGTCACAATCGCCTGCCAGTGCTGCTTGAAATCGGGCGTCGGCAGATCCTTCGCGTGGGCGACGCGATTGCGCGACTCCGGTAGTGCCAGAAGTTGCACCTTGCGCTGACGGCTTCCGCGCAGCGCGGCGGGGTTGCCCTGATTTCGTAACCAAGCGGCAAAGGCCCCGCTCGCGTTTGTCGGAAGCTCCACCGTGTCCAGCAAAGCAACCGCACCTGTGAATGCCTGGATCAGTGGAAACAGCTCTATCTTCGTGTCGGGGCCAGTTAGGAGAGCATGCAGGCGATCGGGCGCTTCAGTCCGCGCTAAAATGTGGGTGCCGTCACGAAGCGCTGCGCGCAGCGGATGGACGGCGCGATCGAGCAGCGACCACTCGACGGCGCAACCCAACTCTAGCACCGCGAACTTCTCCACTCCAGGCAGGCGAGAGCAGCGGAAGGCGCAGGCGAGATACTTACGCTCCCGCTCCGTCAGCGCCGTGGCATCGGCCCCAAGCACAGTGTCGATCTCGGCCAGCTCCGGCTCCATCTTGGCGATGCCGAGCCGGTCGGTGGCTTCGTTCAGCAGGAACGGCAGCTCCTCGTCCATGATCCGCGCCCATTCCACGTCGGATGCTTCAGCTGCACTGATGACCACGTCTTCGGCGCCGCCCATCACGTGCCGGACGAAGTCGTCCCAGGGCTGCGGAACGAAGCCGAGCATCAGGTCGCGCGTGCGGCTCATCGCTTGGGCGTAACGTTCGGCCAACCGGGTGGCGAGATCGGTCTGCCAGCGCTGCTCCTGGGTGGCGAGGATCTCTTCACGAAGTGCGAAGGCGCGCTCCCAGAGCAGTTCAAGCGGTCGGTCGAGCGATGTGGCCCAGGCCGGTGGGAAGGGATAGCCGAGCAGTCGGCGGGGCAGGCCCCGCAACAGCCATTCGTGCATGGTGTCGAATGCTTGGCGTGTAGCCACGCCCCGTGACGGGTCTTTGAAGGCGGGGTCCGCGATCAGATCACGCAGACGGTGGGAAAACATCATATCGCAAAGCCCGGAGAGAGCCTCGGCGCCTGCCCAGCCAGGTTCTGGCAGGGCGGCGACAACCAGTTTGGCAGCGTGGACAAGATCCACCTCCGCCTCCTCGCGCCGCCCGAGGGCAAATCGGAAGTCGGCGCGTGTCTGGAATCCCTCGGTATCAAGCGGCCGGAACATCACCTGTCGGTCCATGATCTCCTCGGCCGAAGCGGTGCGACCGGCCGCTTGCTCGGCTGCCGCGCGCATCCGGGCAAGGCTCGCGGAGCCAGCGAAGCGACGCGCCTGGATCGCGGCGAGGTCTCTGAACGCGGTGCCGAGGCGTTGCGGCAGGTCCTTCACTTGGACAGTTGCGTGCGCAGGGGAAGCGGCAGCGGCGAGGGCGGCCCCAAGGGCGGCGGCGGCGGCCTGATGCATGGCGCGCGAGCCGGCGGCCGACCCGGCGCGTGAGGGGTTGAGCTCGTCGTCGATCAACTCCGGCAGGAAATGCGGCTGCCCGGCGTCGCGATACAGACCGAGCGCGTGCTCGAAGAGTCTCTCCCGCAATGGCCGGTATTGCCGGACGTCGATCTGCTCGGCGAAGCGCGCTGAGGTCAGCCCGAAATCAGCGGCGTCAGTTGCCTCGGGCAGCTGACCAAGCTGACGAAGCAGGTATGAGAGATTGAAGGCGATGGAAATCCCTAAGCCGAACGCTGGCATGAACGCTGCTTTGCCTGAAACGAGCAGCTGGACGAGTTCTACGGCACTTCGAAAATCCTGCTCGGCGAGCAACTTCTCCTCTCTCCCAAATTTGCACCGGTCGCTTCCGCGGTTGTAGTAGGCAATCGCCAATCGGTTCTGCCACTCGGGCGGGCAAGCCGGTCCCAGCTTGTTGCGCACGTCTTGAAGTAAAGTGATCGCCTTGGTAAACATGTCAATTGCTGGACGTGGGCCGTGACTCGACGCGCGACTCATGGCGACTCCAAGATTGAGGTAAGCGCCTCCTAAATGTTCCTGCCACGGCAGGGGCCAGTCTTTGTCGAGCTTGTTGCGCAGAGCTTCATATTGATGGATAGCATTTAGAAGATCATCGATTGCAGCTAGCGCGCCGTGGCTTGGCGCATCTAGCTTAGCACTCCCACGATTGACATAGCCTCCTGCAAGGCTTTGTCGCCAATCGTCTGACCAATTCGGCCGGTCCGGCAATCCCTCTCGGAGAACGATGGCACGGTCAAAATCCGGCAATTCCGTGCCGGGCTTATGGTCGGACAGGTTCTGTTTCGCGTTTCCCCGATTAGCATAAGCGTTCGCGAGGAAGGTGCGGGCATCCGATTGCCGGCCCGCGCCCTGGGCCGTCATAAGCGCCTCGCCGTAAACGATAGCTTGGTCGTAGTCCTTGATGGCCGCGGTCGCGCCATATCCGGGGGCAACCTGCTTCGCATTGCCGCGGTTAACAATTGTTCCGATCGTTGAGTTTTGGAAATCGAACGGCCAGCCTGCGCCCATGTCGAGCCGGACTGCTTCTAGCTGTTCAATGGCCAGGTCGAAGTCATGGATAGCTTTTCCGGGCCCATGCAGTGGGGCATGCTCTTTCGCAATGCCGCGCTCGGCGTAAGCCATTCCCAAGCGTTGCCGGCATTGCGACCGTGACGGTTCGGACAGCGAGGGAAGAAATCGCTCGTAAAGTTTTACTGCTTGGCTGAAGTCGGCAACAACATCTGTGACTAGGTAGTCGAGTGCGTCTCGCATACGTCGCCCGCGCTCGACATACGCAATCGCCAGATTAAGCGCTTGAAACGCGTTGAGTTCACCCAACCGATCGTCGATCTGCTTGATCGCCTGAGTCCACGTTGCGACGATATCGGACGCCCGCGCCCTGCTGCCCTCGCGAGCCATTGTTGATGCTTGGTCGCAATACTCAAGAAACCGTTGGTACGCGCCATCAGTCTCCACGATCCCCGACATAGTAAAACTAGTACTGATCCGGAATTCGTAATTCTTCCTCTCCGGCATCACACATCTCCCTCACCCGGCTCGGGCCGCCGCCGGGCCACGAACGTCTGACGTGCCTCGGCGGTCCGGTGCTGCGGCTTTCCCCTCAAAGCCGGACGCGAGCCCGAACAGGCCGCACCACTTTCCCCCACCCGACATTCAAAGACAAAGCTCCTGTCTCGGTGCGTGTAGATGGGAGGTCAGAACATGAGCGATCCGGCGACGATTGTCATGCCCTTCCTCTAGTGGGTTGTTCCGCACGCCTGGGCTTTGCCATGATGCCTCCGCGGTGGCGGAGACCGGCGCGATGGACAAGAAGGCTGGATGGCTTGCGCGCGCCAGTGCCTCTGGGCGTGACCCTCGCGCTGCAAGATGGGCAAGACCATGAGTAGGTCTGACGCCACTGGCAGCCGCGGGGATGGCCGCCTGTTGGCGCTGAACCGCGACAAGTTGCCGGCTGTGCTGGACGGGATCTACGCGGCCTATCTGAACCGCCTGCCATGGATGTTCGGGTCGGAGAAGCTGGTCCTAGCAGGTTGGAACCCGGAACAGCTATGGCTCTTCAGGGTATGGCTGAACCTTTGATGGCGGCGGTCGACGTGATGCACCGGGCCGGCGATGCGGTGGTGCCGCGTCTGTTGCTGATGTTGCAATATACCCGCCAGCACGCGGCCGCGCTGCGCCTGTCGGCCCGGATCCTGCGCGGTCCCGCCGACGCGGCGACCACGCGTGGCCGGGACCTCACCAACGCGGCCCTACTGGTCGCCGCGAGCCGGCACAATGGCCTGCTCGCGGCATTGGAGCTGGCGGCGGAGGCGCACAACCGGGCGGCCGCGCTGGTGTCGAGGTTGTGGTAGGAGGATGGTGCTCTGCCGTCCGAGCCGCGCTCGATCGGGCATCTGGCGAGCCGCATGCGGCGTCGCGGGCGAGGGGGCCTCGCCCGGCGGCTGAGTTGGCCGGAGTTCGTGACGACCGGCCCCTGCCTCGAGTGTGCCCTTGCGGACGACCCTTGCGCCTGCCGAGCGAGCGGCCGGGCTGGGAGGACGCGTGATGGCCGCCGCCCCGCGTGGGGCCGATGGACGCCCGTTACAGTCCTGGCCGACCTGCTTATTTTATGGCAGCGGGAGCCTCTCTACCCAGACCTGATAGATGCGGCTCGGCATTGCTGGTCGACATGGCGGAACAGCTTGCCGGGGCCTGCGAAGCCGCCGCCTCGGAACTGGACGCCCCGGCGGCAGGGGCGCGGCGTAACTGGCTGTCCCGGACCGTCCGACGGTGTCGGACCGTGGCGGGGGGCGTAGCGGTCGTCGACGCGGCGATGGCCAGCACAGGCGGGACGATCGGCGCATTCCGGACCGACGGCATGCTGCATCACTTTGCCCAGTGCGCGGGCGCAACGCGCCTGGTAGAATTGGGCAGGAGCAGCGGCCCACCCGACCCAGTTCTGGCTCCGACGGCTGTTCCGGAGCGGGCAGTCGGCTGCGTCCGCCGCGCAGGCGGCGGCAAACGCAGCCCAGCGTGACCTTTGTTTCCTGCGGCAAGCTCTGCGAACCTCCGTCACTCGTTGGCTGCGGGAAGCAGCGCCCATTGGAATGACTGAATTGGAAAGGGACACAGCGAGATGACTTTCGAACGCATCATTAACGCCCTCACTCGGGTCGAGGTGCGCAAAATCGTCAAGGCGAAGCGGACCATGCCCGATCCGGGCCGGGCGATTACCGTCGGCGTATCGATCTCCAACCACCCGCTCGATGGCGTACTGGAGCTCTCCAACAAGCTGCAGCAGGTCGCGAGCGTCACCCGCCTGGTGCTCGGGCTGCCGGCCGAGGCCCTGTCCGCATGGCTCGGCCCGCTCGACCCGAACGACCCGCAAGCCCTGCTGGACGCGACCACGCTGGTGGTGGAGGACGCGAGCCCCGACTCCGTCCTGGGCGTCGTCATGCTGCTGCTGCGCCTGGCCGGCTGGCAGCCCGATGGCCGGGCGCAGCCCTGGCTGGCGGCCGTGGAGCGCTGGGAGACGGACGGGATGGTGACCGGCGACCCATACCGGGCCTGGCCATCGCTCGCCGCCGCCCTCTCGCACGCGCATTTCCCGACGGCCGAGACGAGCACGGACGCGCAACGCGCCCAGGCCTGGACGGCAACGGTCCGCTTCGCCGCCGAGTGCCTGAAGGCGGGCTACGACCCGGCGGGCCTGCCCACGCCGATCCTGCTCGCCAGCCAGCACGACGCGACCGTCGCCCTGCGCCAGGAGGACCAGGTCTACCAGGGCTGGCTGCAGCACGCGCAAATCGTGCAGCTCTCCCTTCCGCTCGAAAAAGGCGACCGGCGGCGCATCCTGGTCGACAGCCTGCTGTTCATCGAGGACCAGCCCACCGGGGCCGCCAAGGTGCTGTATCGCACGGACACGGCCAACGCGCCCCTGCGGCAGGGTTTCTGCCTCGCCGCCAGCTACCGCCCCGGCGCGGAAATCGGCAGCGGCAACGAGTTCACCATCACCGTCGATCCGGACCGCGGCGTCGTGCTGGACGAGCTGTGGCGCGAGCTGGAGCGGCGGGAGACCGAGGCGTGGCGCCGGGCGGCGATGCAGCGCCCGAACTGGCAGCCGCGCGCCGACGTGCCGACCGAGTGGAACCAGCCCTGGTACATCAACCCCGAGCGGACGCTGATCGCCGCTCCACGCTCGGTGCGCGACCACCGGATCAGCCCGCCGCGCGACGTGCCGAACTCCAGCACGAAGCTGGTCTGGCAGGACGTGCTGGATGCGGTTTGGACGGCGTACGCGCCGCTTCGCGACATCGTGGTCGACGTGGAATCGGCGAGGGGGCCGGTCCCGCTGCTGGAACTGGACCAGCATGCCGAACGGCAGCACGGCAAGCTGTTCCTCTTCGCGCGCTGGCCGCGGCCGAACGGCGAGGCAACGCCGGCGCTGCGTGCGCTGGCCAGCGCCCCGGTGGTGGACCGCGCGCTGGCCGGGCTGATCCGCGAGCCCACGCGGCAGCCGCTGGGCCTTGCCGACCTGCCGTCGCCGCATAGCTGGACTCAGGCGGAGCTCAGCGGCGGGTTCGCCGTGGCGACGCAGCTGGGCCTGCTGGTCTTCGACGATTGGCGCGACACCAAGCCGATCGTCCATGCCGCCGTGGCATCCAGCTTCGCGCTGGCGGCGCGGCTGAACCACGAGCTGGCCAGGATCGAGCAGGAGCAGATCGAGCCATTGTCCCGCCGGCTGGACGAGCAGACGCGGTCCCGTGCGCTGCGCGTGGACCAGGCCGCGGTGCTGGATGCCGCGACCGTCATGGCGGAGCTGGCGAATCTGCAGGGCCTGACGGCCTCCGTGCCGCACGATGCCGACGCGCGCTGCATACGGCAGCTCCTGAACCAGGCCTGGGCGCTGGACCATCGGCTCGCCGCCGCCACGACGCGGGTGAAGGGCATTGCGGACGCGCTGAAGGCGCTGGGCGATGCGCAGATGCGGCGCCTGACGCAGCTCGTGGCCATGGTGGCGTTCCCCTTCTACGTGGCGACCGGACTGGCCACCCCGCTGGCAAAGCTGTCGGCCCGGCGCTGGCACCTCGGCACGCTGAAGGGGACGGACCCGACGGCGAATACCTTGCTCGTCTGGATCGCCCTGCTCTTCGTGGCGGGGGTCGTCGCGTCCTGGCTGCTGGTGTCCAGGCTTTCGCGGCCGAAGGAGGTCGAGGCCCAGGAAGCGCCACGGGGATGACGATCGACATGGCGGCACGGCGCCGCGCTCCCTACCATCCAGCCATGGTCGCAGCGCAGACGCAGGGAGCCAGGCGGTGACAGGCCCAAGAGAGTTCCGCCTCAGCACGAGCTTCATGGTGCAGCCCGACGCGCCTTTGATTGCGGAGGTTCCAGAGCCGACGGCTGACGGATTCAGCAACCTTCCAGTAGTCATGCGTGAGTTCACGCAACTCTTTGAAGCGGCCGATTACGTCGCAGCCATCCGGGTACTCGACGCCGCGATAAGGACCGCCGAACGAAGGAACGCGACGTCGGCTAGGCGGCCCGAGCACAAGAGTGATCTTGCCGCCGCTTATGCAAACCGCGGCACTGCCAAACAGTC
This sequence comes from Acetobacteraceae bacterium, assembly GCA_965199005.1. GTDB lineage: Bacteria > Pseudomonadota > Alphaproteobacteria > Acetobacterales > Acetobacteraceae > LMUY01. The sequence continues at coordinate 2,148,777 of CBDAQK010000001.1, forward strand.
CGCGCCTGGCTTCGGCGCTGCAGCGGCGATCTCGGACTACGACACGGCGATTAGGCTGATGGAGGCCCTACGGGACGGCCTGGGCGACAACTGGCCCGCGCCGTTGCGCAACGGTCTCGCTGGCACTTACATGAACCGCGGCAATGCCAAGCTGTCCGCCCCTGGCTTCGGCCCGGCAGTGGCGATCGCCGATTATAACGTGGCTATCGTTCTCAAGGAGGCGCTGCGGGATGATCTAGGCGAGGGTTGGCTCCCGGAGTGGCGCAACGACCTCGCCAGCGCTTACATGAACCGCGGTAATGCCGAACTGTCCGCCCCTGGCTTCGGCCCGGCAGCGGCGATCACCGACTTCGACACGTCTATCATGTTGAGGGAGGCGCTGCGGGATGATCTAGGCGAGGGTTGGCTCCCGGAGTGGCGCAACGACCTCGCCAGCGCTTACATGAACCGCGGTAATGCCAAACTGTCCGCCCCTGGCTTCGGCCCGGCAGCGGCGATCACCGACTTCGACACGTCTATCATGTTGAGGGAGGCGCTGCGGGATGATCTAGGCGAGGGTTGGCTCCCGGAGTGGCGCAACGACCTCGCAAGCGCCTACGTGAGCCGCGGCAATGCCAAGGCGGACGCGCCCGGTTTCGGTTCGGCGGTGGCGATTGCCGATTACGACGCGGCGATCTTGCTCAAGGAGGCGCTGCGGGATGGCCTGGGCGAGGGCTGGCCCTCGCCGTGGCGCAACGACCTCGCTGCTGCCTACATGAACCGCGGCGTCGCCAAGCAGTCCGCGCCCGGCTTCGGCCCGACGGCGGCAATCGCCGACTACGATGCGGCGATCTTGCTCAAGGAGGCGCTGCGAGACGGTCTTGGCGAGAGCTGGCCGGTGCCGTGGCGCAACGACCTCGCCCACGCCTACATGAACCGCGGCATCGCAAAGGCATTAAGTCCCAGCTTCGGTCCTACGGCAGCGATCGCCGACTTCGACGCAGCGATCACGCTGAAGGAAGCGCTGCGGGACGGCTTGGGCGAAGGCTGGCCTACGAAGTGGCGCAACGACCTCGCTGCTGCCTACATGAACCGCGGCAATGCCAAGCGATCCGCGCCCGGCTTCGATCTGGCCGCGGCGATCGCCGACCATGACGCGGCGATCGTATTAGGGGAGGCATTGCGAGGCGCTCTGGGCGCGGCGTGGCCGCCGGACTGGAGGGCGACGCTGGGAGGCGCGTATTGCAATCGCGGGAACGCAGTGTCTCTCCTCAGCTGCGCGACCAAAGAGCGCGCCGTCAAAGACTACGACACGTCGCTCAGCATCCTAGCGCCCTGTGCTAACGCAAGATCAGCAGGGTTCCTCCCCCACGGTCTCGAGTTCTTCCTCAATGCGACCCTCGGCCTGCTTGCCGCCCTGCCGCCCGCCGAGCTCGACCAGGCGACCGAGATCGGCGACGAGGCGTTGCGCCTGGCGCGGGAGGCGGCGCGGGTCGAGGTCGATTGGTATCGCCCGCGGCGCGCCCGTATCTTCGCCGCCACGCTGGACGCCTATCTGCGGGCGCAGCAGCCGCATTTTCTGCCCGAGATCATCGAGGAGGAGCTCGATCCTACCCGGCCGGGCACGGCGCCGGACTCGAGCGAGATGCACATCGCCGCGGCCGGCACCATCGCCCGGGCCCTGATCGACGACCGAACGGACCGGCGCCCCCTATCGGAGGAGACACGCGAACGCCTGAAGGCAGCCGAACGCTGGCTGTTCGACCTGCGCATCCGCCGCTTCGCCGGCACCGCCTCCCTCGCCCGCGCCAATGCCGAGGCAGAGGCGGCGCGGAGCAACGCCGCCGAGGGCGAGCGCATCCTGGACCGCCAGGTCACGTTCCGCCCGCTCGACCCGCTGGGCTTCGTCGCGCGCGCAGGCTACCGAGCCCTCCACGGCGCGCCCGGGCCGGCGGAGGCCGATCTCCTCCACGCCGCGCGCCTGACGATTGCGCTCGCGCCCAAGGCCGATGGGGACGACGCCACACCCGTGGTCGCCATGGCCAGCGCCATGTTCGCCGCCCGGCTGGAGCGGATCGCCGGGTCGAACCACGCCGGCGACCCGGGCGCGCGGAACGCCTTGCACGCCGCCTTCGACACCCTCCTTGCCTGGCTCAACCGGGGCCTCATCGACGACATGCTGGTGCCGCTGCGGGAGCCCCGTGCGCTGAACCCGTTGGCGGAGTGGCGGCCGGTCCTGTCGTCCCAGCTGCCGCCGCTGTGGGACCAGGCGTTCGCGGTGCGCGGGCTGATCTTCGACGCCGCCGATGCGGCCCAGGCGGCGGCCGCGCACCAGACAGCCGGGCGAATGGCCAGGAAGCGGTTGGAAGAGGCGGCCGGGCTGGTGCTCAGCCTCTCGAAGCAGCCTTGGGCCGGGTTCGCCGCGGCCCTCATCACGGCCGTCGCCAAGACGCTCGAACCTGTGCGGCCGGACGAGACGGCGGCTGCGGCGGATGAACGCCTGCGGGCGGCGATTGAGACAGCGATGCAGACCGAGACGGCGCGGCTCAGCGAGGACGCCGTGGCCGAGGCGCGGGCCGAAATCGCCGCGCAGCTCGGGCCGGACTGGTCCCGGCTGCGACCCAAGGAACAGCATTACCTTGCCGTGGCGCAACAATGCCGCGCCACCGCCGGCATGGCGCCCTACGCCTTCATCGGCCTGGGCTGCGCCGTCGAGTGGTCGTTGCTGGACCGGGTGTTCGGGCCGCTCCGCCAGGCGGTGCTGCAGGGCGACGGCAGCGTCACCCCCCGAGCGCGGCCGGGCGAAAAGCGCAGGTATGCCGGGGCCACGCATGACTGGGTGACCGGGCCTGGCGGCAAGCCGCTGATGCTGGGCCAGCTCGTCGGCCCCTTCAACAAAGCCACCACCATCCAACCGGCCGAACCGGCGGACGTCATCGACGGGCTCGCCATCTGGCTGCGCCGCCAGCCGAACGCCGCCGCGGTGTTCGCCCTGGCGGCGGACCAGGCCGAGCTCAGGCGGAAGGCCCTCGAGGATATCAACGCCGGCCGCATCGACGTCGCCCACGCGAAGGAAGGATCCGGCGCAGTGATCCTGGCCCCCGATATCGAGCCGCATTGGCGCACCATCGTCAACGCAGACCGCCACGCCTTCTTCCGCTATCTACCTGCCTTGTTCGAATCTCAGTCTCGCACGCCCGATACGTTATCGAGATGATACTGAAGACATATCTGTGAAAGATGGAGATTCTGAACCTTAAAGCGACGATAGAGGCAGTCCGCTATCTGGATGGCGTCGATCGATCACGCTTCATACCCGCCAAATAGACCGTCGTGGTTTTACTTCATGTTCTCACTGTTCGGATCGAGCGGGTCCACATAAGGCATTGTCAAACTCCGGGTCTACTTTGAGTCCAATGGTCTCAGTGCCGTCGGACCGACTACGCCAGACGATTTGAGACTTTCAACCTCAAACTCAGGTATCGCCACCAACATCAGTCCCGATCGGTTCATGCTGACGAGACCCCGATAAACCCAGCCGGAGGGACCCATTCCATAATCCACGCTTTCAGCATTGAACCCGTACGACACCTTATGTTCGATATGGCAGTTCACATCTCGCTCTCATGAGCCACTCAGGCGCTGTGCTGATCCTCTGATCAGTTTGAGCTCATCCACGAGAATCTATCCTCGCCCGATTAACGGGGTTTCTCCATGCAAGACCTTTGAAGTCGTCTTACATGAGTGAGTGATGCTGATCGCTCCCATCGAGTCCAAGGAATAAGCGAAGCCTATCCAGGACAGTGACACTCAAGGCCGCGTTCGCTTTGACAGGAGCGTCTACCACTCTCGCGTCGGAGAGGGACCCACAATCAGTTTTTCAATTCGTTCGCAACCACGCCGGCCACCTTGGAAAATCTTTCCCTCACGTTCGTCAAAAAACTCTTTGACCTTCCCCGATCTCGGATACCCTGAGTGATGCATAGCCGGGGCGACCGGTAGACTTCGGATCGACACGGGCAAAACCGGCCGCGGCGAGGTCCAAGCCGTCGACGAAGGCATCGATGAAGCGCACCGGGTTGTCGGTGCCGACGTAGTCGTCAATCGCTTTGGGAAGCAGCAGGGTTTGCGAACGGTCGTGACCCGAGAGGTGCGCCATGCAGGGATTCTAACGATCATCATATCGAGCCGGAATCCCTCACAGTGGGTTTCCACACGGTCTGCTTGAATTTCGCACCGTGTTGAGCGTCTGCTTTCGGGCAGGCTCGCGCCGGCCGATTATGACCGTCATTGGTCGACAGCCGCCGATAGGCGAGCGGCAGCGAACGTCCGCTTTCCGCTCCTGACCACTCCACAGTCGACAGTCCGGTTTCGGCCATCTGGCCACAAACGGTACGTCCGGTTTCCCGCTGCGAAACCGGACAAGCGGCTAACCACCTTTACGCGGGCGCAACCCCTGGTCGGTGGTGCAGGCCGTAGCCTACGGCTTCGACTTGAAGGGGCGGCCGAAACGCGGCCGGGCCGCGGCAAGTCCGTCGAAGTCCAGCCCGTCGAACACGGAGAAGTCGATATCGTCCGGCAAGGGGACGGAGGCGACCTGGAGCAGTTCGCGCTTTTGCATGTGGCTGCCGCCGTAGCTTTCGTGGACGTCGCGCAACTCGTGTCCGACCTGCAGCCGCGTCGTGCGCGGGTCGATGGCCAGCTCACGGTCCAGGTTGATCCTGGCATGGCGCAGGCCGTGAAACATCTTGTAGAAATCGCGGTCGATCGCCGCCTTGTCGTAGAGCCGGCACATCCGCTTGGACGCCATGTCGGCCGGATCCTTGGTTCCGTGCAGCGCCGTGAAGATAAACCCAGTCCGCTGCCGGGCCCAATCCACAAACCCGATTTTCACCAGGAGCTCGTGAAGCACGAAGCTTTTGAGGCTCTCGCCCGTCTTGAATGGCACGACGTGCCAACGCCCCTCCTTGTCCTGCACCTGGTCGCGCGGCGTGACCACCCATACGCCGTGGTGCCGGGTGATGTCCTCTCCCCGCAGGAACGCCAGCAGTCCGAGCCGGCGGCCGGTCAGGTAGCCGACAAGGGGCAGCATAGTCTCCACCAGGAGGCCCGACTTCACCGCAGCCCCGAGCAGCCTGTTGGCCGCGTCGCCGTCCACCAGCAACTTGGCCTTCGGCTTCGGAACGCCCTTTGGGACCGTCACGCGTCGTCCGCCCAACGTGTAGGGCACCCCGGCTCCGTCGCAGCCGGCGCGGATGATGGTCTTAACCTTGGCCACGTAGTTGTTGACGAGCGTGCTCTCCGAGAGGCCCTGGCGTCCCGCCGCCTCCGCCTCGGCGATGTATTCGGCCATCTTGGCGACGTCGTAGCCGGGCTGCTTGGACTGGTTCGGCGCCAGGAAGCGGGCCTTGTTCATGAAGGTCTGCAGATCGGCCGCCGTGTAGTCCGTCACCGGGCGGTCGCCGCAGACGGCGATGAACACCGCCTTGCGGTGGCGGATATATTTCAGTTCGTCGTGCTGCGGCCCCCGGGTGGCGACCATCCCGTCGTGGTAGGCGTCGGCGGCGGCGCTGAACAGCGGGCCGACCTTCGGCTTGTTCGCTTCCTTCATGGTGGTGATCTCGGCGGCGGTCGCCTCCGCCTGACGCTGCATGGCCGACATCGAGGCGAGGATCTTGGCCAGGACCGGATCGGCCGCGGGCTGGTCGCGCGGCGGCATGCCCAGATGCTCCCGCGCGAGATCCTCGTCCTTGACCAGGCGCCGGTAGTAGCGGCCGAGCGCCGCGCGGTGGGGGGCGGGCAGGGCGCCGACACCCGTCCGGTCGGGCTCGCAAAGATCCACCAGACCGTCGAGGCTCGCCGACACCGCCTGCCGCATCGCCGGCACGGGCAGCCCCGTCTCGCCGTCGAAGTCCAGCGCGGCCAGTGTCGGCAGGAACGCCTCTGTCCATGCGTCCAGCCGCCCCTGCACGGCGCGCCGGTTGTCTTCGGCGGTGGCCTGTCCCGCCGTCTTCGCCCGGTCCCGCATCGCGTCCTCCGCCTCTAAACACAGGTGGCGGGCGGCGCTTTGCGCCAACCGCTTTCCTACTGCGCCGATTGTCACCCGGATCGGGCCGGGAGGAAAGCGGTTTGCGAGGTGCGCCGGGACCCGGCGCTGGAACAGCCAGGTGGTCCCGCGGAGCGTCAGGTGGCGGCCGTGCATGTGTACAATCCCGCGTACATTCGGCCACGGAGGGGAGCTAAGACGCTGATCCGGCTTCGGGATTAATGTGGTGGAGGGGGTTGGATTCGAACCAACGTAGCCATTACAGCAGCGGATTTACAGTCCGCCCCCTTTAGCCACTCGGGCACCCCTCCAGCGGGACCGGACCTATTCCCGATGCACGCCGTTTGTCAACGATGTCACGTCCAGGGCCAGCACCGCTGATTTCGGCTCCCCGGCGCTCGGCAACCGCGCGCAGCGCCTCGCGAGCCTCCGGGCCGTGCAGCAGGCGGGCGAACTCCGTTCCCTCCGCCCGCATGACCGCCGTCACCTCCGCCTGGCTGCGGCGGAGCAGGGCGCGGGTGGTGCGCAGCGCCTCCGGTGGCTTCGCCGCCAGTGCTTGGGCGCGCGACAACGCCAGCCCATCCGCCTCGGCACCACTGGGAAGCACCGCGTTCACGATGCCGGCTTCCTTTGCCATGACAGCATCGAACGGTTCGCCAAGCAGCAACAACTCGGAGGCACGCAACACCCCGGCGCGGGCTGGCAGCAGCAGGCTCGACGCGGCCTCCGGGCAAAGGCCCAGATTGACGAACGGCAGTTGGAACCGCGCGGCGGCCGAGCAGTAAACCAGGTCGCAATGCAGGAGCATGGTGGTGCCCACGCCAACGGCAGCGCCGTTCACCGAAGCAACGAGTGGGATGTCGCAGGCGATCAGTGCTTCGAGGAAATTCCACGCAGCCGACCGTTCGCCGGGGACCGCCCGGGCAAAATTACCAAGATCGTTGCCGGCGGTGAAGCATTCCGTGCTGCCATGCAGCCAGATGGCGCGGGCACCGGCGGCGGCGGCACCAGATAGGGCGCTCCCGAGTGAGCCATACATGGCCCGGGTCAGAGCGTTGCGCTTGGCGGGGCGGTCGATGGTGATCTCGCGCAATCCGGGCCGGTCGGTGACCAGAATTTCGGTCATTCGCAAAATCTCCCCGCTTTCATTTCGCCCACGTGTAGCTCCCGCCGTGCCGGGCGGCTATACCGCGACAATGTCCAGTCCTCCCCGCAAGCCCGGTGGTCCCACCGGCGGCTTTGGCAACGGCCGCGGCGGAGCAGCACCGCCCGGCGGCTCCGGCCGCCCGCCACCCAATCGCTCCCCTGGTTCCGGCCCGCGCCCCGCCGGCGGCCCGCCACGCCCACCCGCAAGCGCCGGGGGTCGCCCACCGCAACCCGGCGCTCCTAGCCGGCAGCCCTATGCCGGGACCGTTCGCCCACCGGTGCGCCCGAGCGACGCCGCGGCTGCCAACGGACGCCCGGAGCAGAGGGACCGCCGGCCGCTGGAAATCCGGCCCCCGGACCCGGCTCGGCAGGACCAGCGGCCGCGGGAGGATCGCCCAAATTCGCCGCGTCTTCCAGAGGCGCCGCGGGGTGCGGTATGGCTCTATGGCCTACATGCGGTCGATGCCGCGCTGGGCAATCCGTCGCGCCGCCTGCGCCGCCTGATCCTCACAGAGGAGGCCGAGGCCGCCCTGCTCGCGCGGCGCCCGCAGCCCTGGCCGTTATCGCCAGAGCGGTCGGAGCGCGCGCGGATCGACCAGCTTCTGGGCCGGGACGCCGTCCATCAAGGGATGGCCCTGCTGGCTGATCCGCTGGGCACCCCGCTGCTGGCCAACGTCCTCGAGCGACCCGGCCCGGTGCTGGTGTTGGACCAGGTGAGCGACCCGCGCAACATTGGCGCAGTACTGCGCTCGGCCGCCGCTTTCGGCGCAGCGTGCGTGATCACCCAGGATCGCAACGCCCCGGAGGAGACGGGTGCGCTCGCGAAGGCGGCATCTGGCGCGCTGGAGGTGGTGCCGTTGATCCGGGCGGTCAACTTGGCGCGTACGCTTGTGGCCCTCAAGGCGGCGGGGCTGTGGACGGTCGGCCTGGACGCTGTTGGCGCGCCCCTGTCGGGGCCCGCGCTCAGCCAGCGCCGCGTGGCGTTGGTGCTGGGCGCCGAAGGGTCGGGCATGCGCCGCCTGGTGCGCGAGACCTGCGACGAGATCGCCGGGTTGGCGATGCCCGGCAGTATGGAGAGCCTGAACATCTCTGCCGCGGCAACCGTGGCGCTCTACGAGTTGGCACGCCGGGGATAACGAAGCCGAGCGGGATCGCTTCGCCAGCGTGGTCAAGCCGAAGCTTCTGCCTGCTACGTCATCGATGAGAGAAAAATCCGGCAGGTAGATTTTTCGCCGATCCCCAACTTCGCATTAACCTTCCCGCGCTAAGAAGTAGGGCGACCGCGCCCCCATGTCATGCGGCGTCTCATAGCCAAAAATGGCGGATGAAAAAGGGGCTACAATGCTTGCCGATTGGAACGTGTTGTCTGACGATCTCCAACTCGTCTTGTCGCGGGAGGCTTTGCGCCGTGCTGCGGAGATCATCGCAGAGCAGGCCGAACTTCTCGCTGAGGAAATGGAGGCCGGTTGCCTGCGCGATCGCGGTGGCCCGGACGCGCTGCGCCTGTTGGCGGGCGTGGTACGCGTCAACGGGCAGGACGCGCTCGGGCCGAGCGGCCGGGCCTAGCGGGCAGGCGGGCAAGCACCCTCGACTAGTCCGCCGCTGCCCTGAGCGCGGCACCCGCCGCCAAGGGGCATAAGGGCAACGAAGCTGCCAGCAGGGCACAAAGCAGCAACAAGTGCGGGCGCGGGGTGAGCCCGGCGGCTGCAGCATCGGCTGCCGCCGCACCGAAAATCAGCACCGGCGTGGCCAGGGGCAGCAGCAAGAGCGGCAGCAGCACCCCGCCCCGCCGGGCACCCAGCACGATGGCCGCCGCCATGGTGCCCAGCAACGACAAGACAGCCGTGCCCGGCAGCAAGCCAGCCAGCAGCGCTGGCAGGACCACCGGGTCCATTCGCAACATCAACGCCAAGGGTCCCGCCGCCACCAGCAGAGGCAGCCCAGTCACGATCCAATGTGCCAGGGCCTTTGCCAGCGCGACGGCGGAGGGTGGCAGGCCACACAAGAGCAATTGATCCAGCGACCCGTCCTCACCATCCCCGCCGAACAACCGGTCGAGCGGCAAGAGCGCTGCGAGCAAGGCACAGACCCACACGACGCCCGGTGCCAGCCGCGCCAGCACCTCGGGCGCCGGGCCGATCGCCAGTGGGAACAACGCCCCGGCGAGAACGAAGAAGAGCACCGCCGCCAGCGTGTCCCCACCATGACGCAGCGACAAAGTCAGCTCCCGGCCCAACAGGCGCCCGAACATCAACCGAGCCGCAGAATAGCGGCGCCGGGTAGCGTCAGGTCCTGGTGGGTGGCGGCGACCACGCCCCCGCCCGCTGCGCGGTGGGACGCAAGCAGGGCCGCCAACAGTCCCAGCGATGCCGTGTCCAACCCCAAGGTCGGTTCATCCAACAGCCAGAGCATGGCGCGGCTGAGCGGCAGGCGAGCCAAGGCCAGCCGGCGCCGTTGCCCAGCCGAGAGCATGCGCGCTGGCAAATCGGCGAGCGCCGTCAGCCCCAGCGCGTCGAGTGCTGGGCCGATCGGCCGGCCCGCGGCCGCAAACCGCAGATTCTCCGCCGTCGTCAACCCCGGCTTGACCGCGTCCGCGTGTCCCAGATAGGCGACGGGCACCGGCACTTGCGGCCACACGACTGAACCGGCGTCTGGGCGCTTCAATCCCGCCAGCATTCGCAGCAGAGTGGATTTCCCCGATCCATTCGGGCCCAGCAGCAGCGCTGCCTCGCCGGGGGACACCGCGAGCGACACGCCCGACAGGACCAACCGCTCCCCGCGGAACGCAGCCACATCCACTGCGCTGACGAGTGCCGTGTCGACCGACAGTGACGCCTCCCTATGTGGACCCGCGGCCCTGCCTATGGTCTAAACGCCGCACCATATCAGCAGCTAGACCGCGTCGCATTCCTGCGCCGGCCCAAGGAGCAAGGCAACGATGAAGAGCACGGGGCAGGACAGCCTGAAAACGAAGCAGACCCTTAAAGTCGGCGGTCAGGAATTCCACTATTTCTCTATTCCAGAGGCCGAGAAGACCATTGGTGACGTCTCCCGCCTCCCGGTCAGCCTGAAGGTCCTGCTGGAAAACGTCCTGCGGTTTGAGGATGGCGCCGCCACCACCGTCGCCGACGCCCGTGCCCTGGCCGAGTGGGTCAAGACTGGCACCAGCACCAAGGAAGTGCCGTTCCGCCCCAGCCGCATCCTGATGCAGGACTTCACCGGCGTCCCCGCCGTGGTCGACCTGGCGGCGATGCGCGACGGCATCATCAAGCTGGGCGGCCAGCCCGATAAGGTGAATCCGCTGATTCCCGTCGACCTGGTGATCGACCACTCCGTGATGGTCGACGTCGCCGGGACAGAGGATTCCCTGCACCAGAACGTGGAGATGGAGTTCGCGCGCAATGGCGAGCGCTACCGCTTCCTGCGCTGGGGCAGCCAAGCCTTCGAGAATTTCCGCGTCGTCCCGCCCGGCACCGGCATTTGCCACCAGGTGAACCTGGAATATCTGGCGCAGACCGTATGGACCGCGAAGATCAAGGGTGAGGAATACGCCTACCCGGACACGCTATTCGGCACCGACAGCCACACCACCATGGTAAACGGCATCGCGGTGCTCGGCTGGGGCGTCGGCGGGATCGAGGCAGAGGCGGCCATGCTGGGCCAGCCCATCGCCATGCTGATCCCCGACGTGATCGGCTTCCGGCTGACCGGCAAGCTGAAAGAGGGCGTCACCGCGACCGACCTGGTGCTGGTGGTGACGCAGATGCTGCGTAAGAAGGGCGTGGTTGGCAAGTTCGTCGAATTCTACGGTCCGGGCATGGACGACATGGCCGTTGCCACGCGTGCCACCATCGCCAACATGGCCCCGGAATATGGCGCAACCTGCGGCTTCTTCCCGACCGACAGCACGACGATCGACTATCTGCGGCTGACCGGCCGTGACGAGACCCGGATCGAACTGGTCGAGCAATACGCCAAGGCGCAGGGCATGTGGCGTGATGCGGCCACGCCCGACCCGGTTTTCACCGACACAATGGAATTGGACCTGTCCACGGTCGAACCGTGCATTTCCGGGCCGAAGCGTCCACAGGACCGCCTCCTGCTTCGGGAGGCGAGCAGCGCGTTCAAGGCTGAGCTGAGCAAGAGCCTCGGCGTGCCGGCCAACGACATCGCCAAGAAGGTGATGGTCAATGGCAAGAACTATCAGATCGGCCATGGCGACGTGGTGATCGCTGCGATCACCTCCTGCACCAACACGTCCAACCCCTACGTCATGGTCGCTGCCGGCCTGGTTGCGCGCAAGGCGCGCGCCCAGGGCCTGCGCCCGAAGCCATGGGTGAAGACGTCGCTGGCACCCGGTAGCCAGGTCGTCACCGAATACCTCGACAAATCGGGGCTGAACGAAGATCTGGATGCCATGGGGTTCGCCCTGGTCGGCTATGGCTGCACCACCTGCATCGGCAACTCCGGCCCGCTGGACGCAACGATCGGCGAGGCGATCGACAACGAGAAGCTGGTCGCGGTCTCCGTGCTGTCGGGCAATCGCAACTTCGAAGGCCGGGTGCATCCGCAGGTGCGGGCCAACTACCTGGCCAGCCCGCCTCTGGTCGTCGCCTATTCGCTGCTCGGCACGATGAACGAGGACATCACGACGGTGCCGCTCGGCACCGGCTCCAACGGCAAGCCCGTCTATTTGAAGGACATCTGGCCAACCAACGAGGAGATCGCCACGATCGTCCATGGCGACCTGACGCGGGCACAATTCCTCAAGCGCTACGGCGAGGTCTTCAAGGGCACCGAGGAGTGGCAGAAGATCGAGGTCGAAGCCGGGACCGACACGTATGGCTGGAGTGACGGCTCTACCTACGTGAAGAACCCGCCGTATTTCGAAGGCATCACCATGGAGCCGGTGCCAAAGGGTGACATCGTGAGCGCCCGGGTGCTGGGCCTGTTCGGCGACAATATCACGACGGACCACATCAGCCCGGCGGGCAACATCAAGAAGGCATCCCCAGCGGGCGACTACCTGCTGGAGCGCCAGGTCGGCCAACGCGACTTCAACAGCTATGGCGCCCGCCGCGGCAACCACGAGGTCATGATGCGCGGCACGTTCGCCAACATCCGGATCAAGAACGAGATGCTGGGCGGCGTCGAAGGCGGCCTGACCAAGCACTACCCGGATGGCGCCGAAATGCCGATCTACGACGCGGCGCAGAAATACGCCGCCGAAGGCGTTCCCCTCGTCGTCTTCGGCGGCAAGGAATACGGCATGGGCTCCTCCCGCGACTGGGCGGCGAAGGGGACGTTCCTGCTGGGGATCAAGGCGGTGTTGGTGGAAAGCTTCGAGCGTATCCATCGCTCCAACCTGGTGGGAATGGGCGTTCTGCCGCTCACCTTCCCGGAAGGCGTGACCCGGCAGACCCTGAAGCTGACCGGCGACGAGATCGTCGACGTGACGGGGATCGAGACGATCACGGCGCGCATGACGGTTCCCGTGACGATTCACCGCGCTGATGGCAGCACCGAAGTGGTGCAGGCCCTGTGCCGGATCGATACGGATGACGAGGTCGAGTACTATCGCCACGGCGGCATCCTGCAATACGTGTTGCGGGAGATGGCCAAGGCGGCCTAGCGCGCCGGGTTTGCGCGCCAAACCCTTGCTTCGGCCGCTCCGTTGTGGAGCGGGCCGAGGCAGGGGCGCCTCCAGCTGATGCGGCTGCTCGCCACAACGCCCGAGGCGAACCTTGCCCGGCTGCCGATTGCGATCGACCTTCGCGCGATCAGCCTCGCGGAAGGCGTGCGGGCGGCACTATCGATCGCGTTTATCGTCGCCGCGGATCAATGGCTGCATTGGCCACCCTTGTTGGAGGCAGCGCTCGGGGCGCTCCTGACATGCCTTGGCGATTCCGGTGGCCCCATCCGCCGCCGGCTGCCGGCCCTGCTCAGCTTCATGCTCATCGGTGCCGCCATTACCGCTGGATTTGGCGTCCTGCGCGGCGCTGGCATGGCCGTTACGGTGCCGCTCGCCTGCCTGGGCGTTTTCGCGCTCTCCTTTGCCCGCATCTGGGGGCAGGCGCCCATGCAGGTCGGCAACCTCCTGGTTGTCGTGCTGGTGCTCGCCCTGGACGAACCCCGCCCCTTTTCAGAGGGTGCATTGCTGGGGCTCCTCTTCGCGGCTGGTTGCCTGTGGTCGACCCTGTTGACCATGGTGATCTGGCGCATCCACCCGTTCCGCCCGGCTCGGCGTGCCGTGTCGGACGCATACCGGTCGACCGCCCGTCTGGTGGCCGATCTGCTGGGGCTGCTGCAAGCCAATGCCGATGCGGCTGCCTGGGAGGCTCACGCGCGCGGGCATCGCCGGGCCGTCCGCGACACGATCGAGCGCGCCCGCACTGCAGTGCACGACACGTTGCGAGTGCGTGGCCAGGCCAGCCAGCGTGCCGTGCAGGCGCTGCTGCGGATCGAAGCGATCGACCAGATATTCGGCGCCACGATCGCGCTGTCGGATTTGCTGGAGGCCAACCGCGACCCTGGGGTGCAGCATGCGGCCGTACGGTTGTTGCGCCTGCTGCGCCCGGCTCTGATCGTCGCGTCGGGCGCGATCGCCGCGGACGATCCTGGACGGCGCGGCCGGCGCAGCGCCATGCAGCGGCTTGCCCGTATTGGACCAACCTTGGAGGCGATGCTGGCCGCAACCGCCGCGACCCCCGTGCTGGCGGGCGTGGCAGATGCGATCGTGGAACGGTTCCGGATGGTGGTGACGCTGACCGCACCGCCGGGTTGGGCACCCGGTTCGCTCCCCGACGGCCCGCCTCCCGGCCCCTGGCTGAGCCGCGTAATGACCCCCCTACGGGCTAATCTGCAGTGGCAGTCCGCGATTTTCCGCCACGCCCTGCGCGCTGCCGTGGTCGCTGCGCCGGCGCTGGCCTACACGCTGGCAACCACCGGACAGTACCACCACTGGTTGATCATTACCCTGATTTTGACGATGCAGCCCTTCTACGCCTTGACCTGGCAACGCGCGCTGGAGCGGATCGGCGGCACGGTGCTGGGTGGCGTGCTGGCGGCCTTCATCGCGCTGGTCTGCACGAGCCCGTTGGCCATTGCCGGGGCGTTGTTTCCCTTGGCGGTCCTGGCCTTCACGGTGCGGTCGGTGAATTACGGCGCCTTCATCGCCCTATTGACCCCGCTGGTCGTGTTGCTGACCGAGTTCAGCCAACCCGGCACGGGCGAACTCTACATCGCCGCCCTTCGTGCCCTCTACACTTTGGCCGGCGGAGCGCTGGCGGTCCTCGGTTGCCTCTTGCTTTGGCCGAGCTGGGAGCCAGACCGGATGAAGCGCGAACTGCGCACGGCCATCGACGCGCATGCGGCCTTCGCCCAGGCGGAGCTGAGCCTATTGCTGGGGGAGGGCGATGACGCCGCCGTCGACCGGGCGCGCCGCGCCGCGGGGGTGGCCAGCAACAACCTCGAAACGTCGTTGTCCCGCGCCTTGAACGAGCCGCGCCGCAACCAGCGGGAGGAATTGCAAGCGGCCATGGTCGTGGACGCCGCCCTGCGCCGCATGGCTGGCCGCCTGTCCGCCTTGCAGTTGGATCCGCATCATGCCGACGGGATCAGCCCCGACGCGTTGCGGTCCTGGCGAGGCTGGATTGGCGATGCTTTGACTGCGCTGGCCCAGGGCCGTGCAGTGACATCGCCACGGCCAGCTGGCCGTGCGCCTGATGCGTTGCTGCGGATCGCGCGGCAAATCGAGCTATTGGATGGTACCGCGGCCCTTTAGCGAGGGCCTGATATGGCGAGACGGCCGATCGGGCGGACCAACAGGAGGGCCATGCCACCCAGTGCGGCCATAGGCAGGAACATCAATTCACCGAACCGGTCGTAGCCAAGCCCCACCAGCAGCACCAACAGCCCGGTCGGCGCCGAAACCCCAATCGCCGAATGCAGCGCCTGCGCCCCAGCCGCGCGGCCCGGCGGCATGTGGCGGCCCAGCATCACCATGGCCGACAAATGCTGCATGGCGAAGGTGGCCGCGTGGAGCAACTGGAACAGAACCAGAAGCGGGAGGGCCGTGGTGAACGCCAGTGCCGTCCATCGCAGAAGGCATCCGCACGCCGCCATGGCGGTCAGCCGCGCCGGGCCGAGTCGCGCGACCCATCGGCCACCCCACACGAACAGCACGACCTCCATCACGATGCCCTCCGCGATCAGCAGGCCAATGACGCTATCGCCCAGCCCCGCCCTGCGCCAGCCGATGGCGGCAAATCCATAGTATGCGGCATGCGACCCCTGGATCAGCGCGCTTGCCGCGACGGTCACGCGCAGCGCCGGCAAACGCAGCAAGCCACTGGCGCGGCGCGAGGGTTGGCCAGCCGGCGCCGGCTCCGGTAGCGCTGTGCCCAGCCCTGCAGCGATGCCGTAGAAGCCGGCCACAAGTCCGGGGAGCACCCAAGAGCCGGCCCATGCGAGCACCGGTCCGGCCATCGCCGTTGCGATCATATAGGCGGCGGAGCCCCAAGCCCGGGTACGGCCATAGGAGAGGGTCCCGGATGCCGCCAGAGCCATGGTCACCGTGTCGGTCAACGGCGTGAGGACGGCGGCGGCCATGCCCTGAACCGTCGTGATGAACAGCAAGGGGGCCATCGTGTGCGCCATGGGGAAGCACGCGACGGAGGCAGCCGCGATGGCAGCCCCGACGACCAGCATCGGGCGGCGCTGCCCAAGCCAATCG
Organism: Acetobacteraceae bacterium; assembly: GCA_965199005.1. Classification (GTDB taxonomy): domain Bacteria; phylum Pseudomonadota; class Alphaproteobacteria; order Acetobacterales; family Acetobacteraceae; genus LMUY01. The sequence continues at coordinate 2,164,682 of CBDAQK010000001.1, forward strand.
GCCGCTTCGCCCCAGACCGGCACGGCCAGCAGCCGCACCAGGGCGGCGATGCCCAGGAGCGTTCCGACTCGCCCCGGATCGATCCCCCGGTCGGTCATCCAAAGCGGCAGGAAAGCGGTAGCAACGGCGCTGGCGGCGAAAAAAGCCGCGGTGAACAGGCCGACCCGCAGCCCGGCCGACGCCCTGGGGAACGGGATCAGCTAGGTCCTGGTTCAATTTGCGTTTGCGCCACCTCCCGGATCGCCCGCGCCATGGCCGCGATGCCATTGCCGCGATTGGTGGACAGGGCCTCCAATAGACCGAGGTCGCGGAGGAAGACCGGGTCCGTGGCGACGATCTCCGCGGGTGTGCGGCCGGAGTAAACCCGCAGCAGCAAGGCAACCAGGCCAGAGACGATGGCCGCATCGGAGGCGCCGGCCAGGCGGAGCACCGGGCCGTCCCTTGCGGCCTCCATCCACACCTTGCTTTGGCAGCCGGGCACCCGGTGCGCATCGTTGGTCCATGCCTCGGGGAACGGCGGCAGATTGCGACCAAGTTCGATGATGTATTGGTAGCGGTCCATCCAGTCGTCGAAGGTATCGAGCTCCTCTCCAACAGCGGCGATGGCTTCCGCGGCGGTGGGTTCGGTGGGATGGACGAAAGGGTCGCTCATCGTGCGGATGTGACGTTGCCACGCCGCCCCGTCAATCTTGCCCTTGCGCTGAAACGATGGCGTAAGACGGCATGCCCTCCGATGCCCGTGCTTCCCCGATCACGACGACCACCGAATTCACGATCGATATTGGTTCCCAGAAGCCGCCATACACGCTGCATTTCAAAGGGCGCCCGGTCGTCGAAGTGCAGGGTACCGTGGTCGAGGCCCAGTTTCGCTTCCCGGACGGAAACGCGCTCGTGCTCGTCGGCGACCACACAATCTTCGAGGAGGTACTCACCTTGACGCTGATCGGCCCGGATTTGCGGGAGCGGGACAGGGTGCTGGTCGGGGGCGCCTATGCCCAGGGCTTTCTGGCGTATGCTGCCCCGCGGGGGACGAACCAGGTCGAGTTCTGCTGGCACGATTTGGAACTGGTAGCCACGATAGGGCAATATTGGAGCTGGATGAGTTTGCGCCGCCGCTGGCTCAGCCTGGAGGACACGGTGCCGCAACGCGACCCCCTCCTGCGCGCCGCCCGTGCGCCTCAACTACCCCGGGCGATTGCAGGGGTGCGGGAGAAGCTACAATCTCTTCGTCAATCCCCTGGCCGCAAAACGCCGTGAGCTGGCCAAACGAAGCTATCGAAATCGGCGAAGCCTGCTGATCGCCTCCGCCATTGCGGCTTCCGGCCCGCAATAGCTGAACCGGACGGTACGGTGACCTCGGGCGGCGTCGAAATCGACGCCCGAGGCCGCAGCGATTCCTGCCTCGGCCAGCATCCGGGCGCAGAACGCCGCACTATCATTGGTCCGGTTCCCAATATCGGCATAGATGTAGAAGGCACCCTCCGAGGGCGAGAGGCGGTCGAACCCGGCCTCCGGCAAGCCACGCAGCAGCAGGTCGCGAGACCGGCGATAGCGCGCGACGTTGGCCGCCAATTCGTCGTGACAATCGAACGCCGCCTCGGCCGCCACCTGGGCGATGTGGGGCGCCGAAATGAACAGGTTCTGCGCCAGGCATTCTACCGGACGCACCAATTCCTCCGGCAGCACGGTCCAACCCACCCGCCATCCCGTCATGGAAAAATACTTCGAGAAGCTGTTCACCACGATGGCGCTCGGACTGAAAGCCGCTGCAGTCGCAACGGCCTGGCCGTACTGCAATCCATGGTAAATCTCGTCGCTGATCAGCCGCACCCCGTTGGCGTGGCACCACTGCGCCACCGCGGCCAACTCGTCGCGGTGCAGCATGGTACCCGCCGGGTTGCAGGGCGACGCCACAATCAAGCCGTCAGGGACCGGATCCAGCTTCTCCAGCACCGCGATGGTCGGTTGGTAGCGCGTTTCTACCCCCGTCTCGATGATGACCGGCACCAGCCCAAGGGCAGCGGCGATGTTGCGATAGGGCGGGTAATAGGGGGCGGCCATCGCAATGCGGTCACCGGGGTCGAAAGCGGCCAGGAAGACCAACGGAAACGCCGCCGAGGCGCCCATGGTGACCGCAATCCGCGCGGGGTCGGCGGCGTGGCCGTACCAGTCCTGACCATGAGCCGCAATACGGGAACGCAACGACGCGCGGCCGAACGCCTCCGTGTAGCCAAGTGCGGTGCCCCCCTCCAACGCACGCTTCGCCGCCTCTACGGCGCCCCGCGGCGCGCCGGTGCCGGGCTGGCCCACCTCCATGCGGATGATGCCGGGCGCGCCCGGCGGCAAGGCAGCCTGGCGGGCATTGGCGGCCGCGATGACGTCCATCACCCGGAACGGCGGCACTGCCGCCGTGCGGCCGACCTTCAACAAATCCGGTGCCTATTGGATCGAGAGCTCGACCGCCGCGATGCTGATGGACGGATTGCGCTGGTCGGGCGTGCGGTGGTCCGGCTCAGACGGATAGCCGGTTACCGTGGCACGGCACAACGAAAAACACCGCCGCAAATCGACCCGCTCCTGACCTTGGAGAAACGGCATCTGAAAATCCACCGTGCCATTCGATGGCATACCGGGGACTTTGAACATGTGGCATTTGTCTAGGTCGCAGAGCATATCGGCAGGGCCGTATTGGGTGGAGCCCTCATGCGGCGGGGCGAGATGGAACGTGACCGGCTGAAGGGGAGCGGCTGCTCCGAGAAATACCGACAAAACAAGTAGACGGCGCATGAACGCGTTCCTTTGTGCGTGTGCGGATTATGATCACTCGAGCCGGATTTCGATCGGAGTTATGAACACAGTCGGGTTGGATTGTTCCGGTTTCGAGGTCGGGTTCGACTCATATCCCAACACGCTGGCGCGGCACAGCGCAAAGCAACGCCGAAATTCGACCCCATCCTGGCCCGTCATGTCCGGCAGACCGAACTCCACGATCGTCGTCGCATCCGGTGCGACGGTCTTGGGCAGATTGAATAGCCGGCATTTATGCAGGTCGCACAGCATATCCGCCGGCCCGTAAACCATCGACGGCGTGTGAGGCTGCCCAATGCGCAAGGTGGCCGGGCGAGCCTGGGCCCAGAAGGGAAGCAAGAGGGCGCTGATAAACAGCAAGGCCCGCATCAGTCGCCGCCGGTTGCCAGGCCGCTGCCGCGGCTATCCGTGGCCCAACCGCAGCTCGACTCCGAGCCCGGCAAGTACCGGGCGCACGCGATCACGTTTTCACGGCCAGGTTCGGGTACCTCGTTATGGATTTGGCCCACCAAGGCATTGGCCAGGCCCGCCGCCACCGCCAGCGGTGCGCCTTCCTGCCCGCTGCCACCAACGGCGGCGTGGAACGATCGCAGCGTGGCGTTCCAAGCGATCGCAGCGGCAAGCAGGGGTGGTGGTGTGCTGGCAGGGGAGGCGGCCAGCATAATCCCCGTCCCTGGGGCAATCCGTCCCGTGCCGAACAGATTATTCATCGTCAGCGCACATACCACCGCATTACCATCCCGGTCCAGCGTGGCGAAGGTGGTGGAGGCCGGCAGCGCGGGCAACGGGCCGGCATCCGCCGGGGCATCCTTGCTTCCCAACAACGCCGCGGTGGTGACCCCGCCAGCGCGCCAGCGTGCCGCGACGGCCTCGCCCCGGCTGCGCGCGGCCGTACCATTTTCAGGAGCGGTTTGTAAGGACTGGAACGCCGCCGCTGCCGCGAGCCCGCCATCCGCGGGCGGGGGCAGGAAAGCTGCCTGGTCCCGCCCCGCTGGTATCACCAGGGGCGCCAGCGTCTTGGGCAACGCAGCCCGCATGTCCGCCACGACCAGTCCACCCCCGGCGGTGGCCGAGGCGCTTTCCATCTTGCGGGCGAGCGCGCCCTGATACAGATCGCCCACCCCGGCCACCCGCAATTGGGCCATCGTGGCGCCGAGATCTGGCTGCAGCAGGTTCGTTCCCTCGGTGAGGACGGTACCGCCGGGTGCAAAAACCGCCCGGGCGCTCGGGTCTGCGAGCAGCGGGCCGGCCACGAGTTGGAGGTCCCGTATCAGCGCGCGCGGCGCCGGGGTGCCGAACCGTGCAAGCTGTTCCGCGGGTACCACCAGCGTCTCGAACGGGCGGCGGCCATAGCGGGCATGCAGCGCGAACAGGCCGCGCGCCAGCATCGGGATAGCGGCTGGGCGGTCGGTGCGCGGCACGACGGTGGTGGGCGCGACCGGGGTGAAGACGATGGCCTCGGGGAGGCCTTCGCCGGCGCCGGTCCGCGCCGGGCTGTAAACCAGGCAGGCGCCACCGGACCCGAGGCTGGCCCGCGACGGATAGGTGACCGCCAGCGTGAAGCCCACGGCGACTGCTGCGTCGGCGGCGGTTCCGCCCAGGATCAAGACCTCGCGGCCAGCCAGTGCGGCGGTCGGCTCGTCCGCCACGACGCCGCCGACGAACCCGCTGATCCGCGGCTGCGGGGCGCCAGGTCCCGTTACCCCTCCGCCCAGGAAGGTCTGTTGCACACTCGAGAGAGTGTCACAGGCGGCCAGGGTGCCGCACAGCGCCAGCAATATGCTGGTGCGGATCCGTCTCAGGGCTGGCATCGGGCTGTCAGAACCTCCGTCGGCCAGTATCGGTTCGGCCGGGACCCGTGCCATAAACGGCTTCGCGGTAAGCGGCAATCTCGGCTCGGGGGAATTGGCATGGTCAGGCAGTTCGCATGCGCAGGTGTCTTAATCATGGCCAGCCTGGCCGCTGGCCCGCCTGCCGCCCGCGCCGCGGCATTCACCCCGGAGCAGCGCGCCGAAATGGTGCAGGTCATGCGGCAAGCCTTGCACGACGACCCGTCGATTCTGCGGGATGCCCTGGTCGCCATGCAGGCCGATGACGCGGCGCGGCAGGACGCGGAAAATACCGGCGCCATCGCCGCGCAGCACGCGGCCTTGTTCAACGCACCGGCGGACCAGGTCGCGGGCAACCCGGCCGGTGACGTCACGGTGGTGGAGTTCTACGATCCGCGCTGCCCCTATTGCCGTCAGATGCTGCCGGTCATCGCCGCCTTGCTGAAGGCCGACCCGCAAATTCGGCTGGTGTTCAAGGACATCCCGATCCTTGGCCCCGCGTCGGTGCTGGAGGCGCATGCCTTGCTGGCAGCCCAGCGTCAGGGGGGCTATCTCCGCTTCCAGGACGTCATCATGCACAACAACGCCACCCCGACCCCTGCCACCCTGCGGGCGGAGGCCGAACGCGAAGGGCTAGACGGCGCCCGGTTCGAGCATGACATGGGTGACGCGACGGTCCAGTCCCGGCTGGACGACAACCTGCATTTGGCCGCTGCGCTCCATGTCGAGGGCACGCCGGCCCTGGTGATCGGCAAACGCATGATCCCCGGCGCGGTCGACCTTGCCGAGTTGCAGCAGGCGGTCGCGGCCGCCCGCGCCGAATAGGCGAGCGCCAATTCAACCAGTCCTAGAGGAAACATCGATGCTCACCCGCCGCACCCTGCTTGGCTCTGCCGCCGCCACGCCTTTGATCTGGAACACGGCCTTCGCGGAGACGCCGCGCGACGTGGCGGTGATGGCCATGCAGATCGACGACATGATCAGCCTGGACCCAGGCGAGGCGTTCGAATTTTCCGGCAGCGAGGTTTGCTCCAATTGCTACGAGAAGCTCGTCGAGCCGGACGAAACCGATCCAACCAAGATCAACGGTGTGTTGGCAGACCATTGGGAGGTCGGCAGCGACAACCTGACCTACACCTTCCATTTGAAGCAGGACCACAAATTCGCCTCCGGCGCCTTGGTCACGGCCGATGACGTCGCCTGGTCGCTCCAGCGCGCGGTCATCATGAACAAATCGCCGGGCTTCATCCTGAGGCAATTCGGGTTCACGAAGGACAACGCGCTCGACAGCATCAAGGCGACGGACGACCATACCGTCACCATCAAGGTGGCCGAGGTGCAGGCCCCGACATTCCTGTTCTATTGCCTGTCCGCCAACGTGGGCGGCGTGGTGGAAAGGAAACTGGCGCTGAGCCATGCGCAAGGCGACGATTTCGGCAATGGCTGGCTGAAGAGTGCGTCCGCCGGGTCCAATGCCTGGGTGGTGCGGTCCTGGAAGGCCAGCGACAGCGTGGTGTTGGACGCCGCACCCGGCGCGGCGACCAAGCTGAAGCGGATGGTCATCCGCCACGTGGCCGAGCCCGCGACCCAGTTGTTGCTGTTGCAGAAGGGCGATGCCGATATCGTCCGCAACCTCAACCCGGAGCAATTGCGCGCGCTCAAGGGCAAGCCCGAGTTCACCCTCGCGAGCAAGAGCCTGGGCGTCGTCAACTATATCGCGTTGAACCAGGGCATGCCGGAACTGGCCCACCCCGACGTGGCGCAGGCGGTGAAATGGGCAATCGACTACGACGCGATTGCGAAGAACATCACGCCCGACATCTTCAAGACCCACCAGGCCTTCCTGCCGGAGGGTTTCCCTGGCGCCTACAACGACAACCCCTTCCACAAGGATGTGGACAAAGCCAAGGCTCTCATGAAGCAGGCCGGGCTGGAGAAGGGGTTCACCGTCGCGCTCGACCATCAATCCGCACCGCCTTATAGCGACGTTGCCCAGGCCGTTCAGGCCGATCTGGGCGCGATCGGGATCAAGGTCGACCTCGTTGCTGCCGAATTCCGGCAGGTGATCACCAAATTCAGGGCGCGGCAGCACCAAATGGCGATGCTGCGCTGGGGCAGCGATTACTTCGACCCCAATTCCAACGCGCAAGCCTTCTGCGTCAACGAGGATAACAGCGACAACGCGACCAACCGGACCGTCGCCTGGCGGACCAAATGGCAGGATAAAGACCTGATGGGCCGGACACAGGACGCTGTAAAGGAAACCGACGCCGCCAAGCGCGTGGCCGACTACGAGCAGTTGCAGAAGGACTTCATCCAGCGCGCACCCTTCATCATTTTTCAGCAGCAGGTGGGGATCGTCGCCATGCGCAAGGGGGTCAGCGGGTTCGCGCTGGGGGCGCTGTCCGACGGCACGCGCTTCACCGGTCTCGCCAAGGCTTGAGACGTCTGGGTGTTCTCGCCACCACCCTGGGCAGCGTGCCGATCACGCTGTTTGGCCTGGTGCTGATCACCTTCCTGATCGGCCGCGTCGTCCCGATCGACCCAGTGCTGGCCATGGTAGGGGATCGGGCGCCGCAGGATGTGGTCGTGGCAACCCGGCACGCCATGGGGCTGGACCGGCCCCTGCCGGTGCAGTTCGTGCGCTACGTGGGCAATCTGTTGCATGGCGATCTCGGCCGCTCGGTGATGACGTCGCACACCGTCACTGCCGACATCGCCACCTTCTTCCCCGCGACGATAGAGCTGGCGACGGTGGCGATCGTGCTGGCGACGGCGCTAGGAATCCCGCTGGGCGTGCTGGCAGCGGTGCGGCGGGGCAGCTGGGCCGATCAGGTCATCCGGGTGGGCACGCTCTGCGGCTGGTCGGTGCCGGTCTTCGTGCTGGCCCTGCTGGCCTTGCTGGTGTTCTACGCCAAGCTCGGCTGGGCGCCCGGCCCCGGCCGGCAGGACGTGTTGTACCAGGACATCGTCCCGCCGGTCACCGGGCTGCTGACGGTGGACGCAGCCTTGGCTGGCGACTGGGACAGTTTTCGCGATGCGGTGGGGCATTTGGTGCTGCCCTCGCTGGTGTTGGCAGTGACCAATCTGGCGACGATTGCACGCATGACTCGCGCCTTCATGCTGGACGCGCTGGCCAGCGAATACATCGTGACCGCGCGGGCCAAGGGGCTCTCAGCCGCGCGGATCGTCTGGCGGCACGCCTTCGCCAACATCGGCGTGCGGCTGGTCACCGTGCTGGCGCTGACTTATGCAGGGTTGCTGGAGGGCGCGGTGCTGACGGAGACCGTGTTTTCCTGGCCGGGCATCGGGCAGTATCTGACCGGCTCGCTACTCAACGCCGACATGAACGCGGTGCTCGGGGCGACGCTGGTGATCGGGCTGACCTATGTCGGCCTGAATTTACTGGCGGATTTGGCCTATCGCCTTCTGGACCCGCGGGTGCGGTAGCGATCCGCACATGAGGATGTAACCGCCGGAGTTGCAATACCCGAACAACTGCCCGGCCCTCCAGGCGGAGCAAGGCCGCTTGGAAAACGCTCGCGGCCTCGCCATTTGGGTCCCATGCAAAACAATACCCCCTATGACCCTGTCGGGTGGCATGGCACCACGATCCTGTGCGTGCGCCGTGACGGGCACGTGGCGATGGCCGGCGATGGCCAGGTCACGCTCGGACAAACCGTAATCAAGGGCAATGCCCGCAAGGTGCGCCGGATTGGAGCCGGCGACAAAGTGCTCGCCGGGTTCGCTGGCGCCACGGCTGACGCATTTACGCTGCTGGAACGGCTGGAGGCGAAGCTGGAGCGGTATCCGAACCAGCTCGAACGCGCCTGCGTCGAACTGGCGAAGGATTGGCGGACCGACCGCTACCTGCGCCGGCTGGAGGCCATGATGGCCGTGGCCGATGCCGACCACTCTTATACACTGACTGGCAATGGCGATGTGCTGGAGCCGGATGATGGCATCATCGCGATCGGGTCGGGCGGCAACTACGCGCTGTCTGCCGCCCGCGCCTTGATGGAGGTGGACGGCCTGTCGGCGGAGGAGATCGCCCGCCGGTCCATGCGCATTGCCGGCGACATCTGCGTCTACACCAACGCCAACGTCATTATCGAGACCTTATAGCATGGACGTTCCAACGTTTTCCCCCCGCGAGATCGTCTCCGAGCTCGACCGGTTCATTGTTGGCCAGGACGACGCCAAGCGCGCCGTGGCCATCGCCCTGCGCAACCGCTGGCGCCGCCAGCAACTCCCGGAGGAGATGCGGGAAGAGGTGGTGCCGAAGAACATCCTGATGATCGGCCCCACCGGCTGCGGCAAGACGGAGATCGCCCGGCGCCTGGCCAAGCTGGCGCAGGCACCGTTCCTGAAAGTGGAAGCGACCAAGTTTACCGAGGTTGGCTATGTTGGCCGCGATGTGGAAAGCATCGTGCGTGACCTGGTGGAAGTGAGCCTGACCATGCTCCGCGAAGCCAGCCGCAAGGGCGTGCAGGCCAAGGCCGAACTCCAGGCGGAGGACAAGCTCGTCACCTCCCTGGTTGGCGAAGGCGCCAGCGGCGATACGCGTGCGAAGTTCCGCCGCATGCTGCGCGACGGCGAGTTGGAGGAGAAGGAGGTCGAGGTGCAGGTGGCCGATAGCGGCGCGTCACCGATCGGTCAGATGGATATTCCCGGTATGCCGCCGGGCCAGATGATCAACCTCGGCGAGATGATGAAGGGCATGATGGGCCGCGCGCACAAGACCCGGCGCATGACCGTGGCCGCCGCCCGGATCGCACTGGCGCGCGACGAGGCCGATCATCTGCTGGACACCGAGCAAGTCACCAAAGACGCGATCGAGCATGCCGAGCAGAACGGCATCGTCTTCCTAGACGAGATCGACAAGGTGTGTGCCCGCAGCGAAGGCGGCTTCCGTGGCGGTGACGTGTCCCGTGAGGGTGTGCAGCGGGATTTGCTGCCGCTGATCGAAGGCACGACGGTGTCGACCAAATATGGGCCGGTGAAGACCGACCACATCTTGTTCATCGCGTCGGGCGCGTTCCATCTGGCCAAGCCCTCCGACCTGCTGCCGGAGTTGCAGGGACGGCTGCCCATCCGGGTGGAGTTGGCCCCGCTGTCGCGCAAGGATTTGCGGCAAATCCTGGTGGAGCCGGAGCACAGCCTGCTGAAGCAGTACGGCGCATTGCTGCAGACGGAGGGGGTGTCGCTGACCTTCGGCGAGGACGCCATCGACGCCTTGGCCGACCTGGCCGCGGATATCAACGAGCGGATTGAGAATATCGGCGCCAGGCGGCTTGCCACGGTGCTGGAGAAGTTGCTGGAGGAGGTGAGCTTCAGCGCTAGTGACCGCCGGGGTGAGTCGGTGGCGGTGGATGCGGCCTATGTGAAGGAACGCGTGGCGCCGCTCGCGGCTCGCGGCGATCTGAGCCGGTTCATCCTCTGAGTTGACGTCCGGCGCCCTCTCCGGTGGGAGGGGGCGCCGCCCTACAACTTAGCGGCGCCACCAGCCGCGCTTTTTATCCGCTGCCGGAGCCTCGCCGACCAGCACGGGCGGCGGCATCGGCGTACTCACGGGCTCCAAGGCGGGCTTGGCCGGTGTGGGTTCTGGTTCCGCATGGCCGTTCAGCGTTTGCAGCCCATCCTCGGCCGCTTCTTCTATCACTGCTGAGGGCACCTCCACCTCGGGCGCGGCTTCGGTCACGATTGGTTGAGGCGCCGGCGGTTCAGGCGTGGGCGGTTCAGGCGCGGCTGCCTCAGCCTCGGGCTGCGGCGCAACCGCTTCAGCCATAGCCTCAGCCGGCGCAGGCTCCGGGCGTAATGGCTCGGCGGTGACGGGCTCCGGGGTGGCAGGCTCGGCGGCGACAGGCTCGGAAGCGAAAGCCTCGGTTGCGACAGATTGGGTGGCCGTCGGTTCCATGACACTGGGCGCAGGCCTGGCAGCGGGGGCTTCTGCCTCATCCATGATGGCGAAGATGTCATAAACCTGCCCAAAGGGGTCCGCAGGGGTCGGGCCGGTGTAGGCGGGCGTGTGCTCGAACGATGCGGGGGCCTCGGCGCCGGGCTCCGCAACTTGAGCCTCGCCCTCCGACGGGTCCTTGCGCCGGCGGCGCCCGCCGCGGCGCCCGCGGCGACGGGCCCGGCCCTCTTCGTCGCTTTCTCCTGCGATGGCAGCCTCTGGCGTCCCACCCGGCGCGGCATCTTCCTGTGCTGGCTCGGCCGCAGCGCCGATGGCCATCTCCTGCGCCGGCGCTGCCGCAACCGGCAGATCCATCGACGGCTGCTCGGCCTGCGCGGGGTCCACCGCAACCGCGTCGGCTTGGGCGGCGCTGGCAGGCCCGTCCTCTCTGCGGCCACGCCGACGGCGGCGGCGCTTGCTATGGCGCCTGGCCTCGCTTTCTTCGGCTGTCTCATTGGCCGGGGCCAACTCGGTCTCGCTCTCCTCGCCGGCTTCGGGCTCGTCGTCCTGGGTGTCGGCCTCCTCGACGACCAGGTCGTCCTCCTCCGGAGTGGACGGACTGATCGAAATCGAGGACGGTGCAAACTGGATCTCACCCGTATGCGGGCGCACCCGCTCGATCCGAGTTTGCGGAGGCATCAGGCTTTCATCGGCGGCGAAGGCCACGCTCATGCCGTAGCGGGTTTCGATTTCCGCCAGCCTTTGCCGCTTGTGGTTCAGCACATACAGCGCGACGGCCCCCGCGACATACACCACGATGGCCGCAGCCCGGCGCTTGGCGCCCTCATCCTCCACCGCCCGCAACACGGCCAGGGCTGCCGTCTCGGTCGTGCGCACGTGTCCCGTGCCGCCGCAATGCGGGCAGGTGGTGAAGCTGGTCTCGGCCAATGAGGGACGCAGCCGCTGCCGGCTGAGTTCCATGAGGCCAAAATGGCTGATCATCCCCATCTGGATGCGGGCGCGGTCGTCCTTCAGCGCATCCTTCATGCGCTTCTCGACGGCGGTGTTGTTGCGCCGGCTTTCCATGTCGATGAAGTCGATCACGATGAGCCCGGCCAGGTCGCGCAGCCGCAATTGCCGCGCCACCTCGTCCGCGGCTTCCAAATTGGTCTTCAGCGCCGTCTCCTCGATGCCCCGCTCACGGGTCGAGCGGCCTGAGTTGACGTCGATGGCGACCAGCGCCTCGGTCTGGTTGATCACCAGATAGCCGCCGGAGCGAAGCTGCACCGTGGGCTGTAACATGGCGTCGAGGTGCGCCTCCACGTTTTGCCGGGCAAATAGCGGCTGTGCCTCGTTCCAGAGGATCACCTTGCGCGCGTGCGCCGGCATGAGCATGCGCATGAAGTCGCGCGCCGCCCTCCAGCCGGCCTCGCCATCGACGAGCACCTCATCCACGTCGCGGGAGTAGTTGTCGCGGATCGCGCGCTTGATGAGGCTGGCTTCCTCGTGGATCAGCGCCGGAGCGATCGAAGCCATCGTCGTTTCGCGGATGCTATCCCACAATTCGAGCAGATATTCGCAATCGCGCTTGATTTCCGCCTTTGGCCGGGCCGCGCCGGCGGTCCGGATGATCATGCCCATCCCGCGTGGGATTTGCAGTTCGGACGTGACCTCCTTCAGGCGGCGGCGATCAGCGGCGGAGGTGATCTTACGGGAGATGCCACCGCCACGGGGCGAGTTCGGCATCAATACGGAGAAGCGGCCCGCCAGGGAGATGAACGTTGTGAGCGCGGCCCCCTTGGTGCCCCGTTCCTCCTTGACGACCTGGACCAGCAAAATCTGCCGGCGCCGGATCACTTCCTGAATTTTGTAGGAGCGCATGAAGCGCGGGGGGCGGCTCTCGCGCCGGCTCGCTCCGGTATTGTCCTCTTCGGCGCTGTCATCCTCGCCATCATCGCCATCGTCGGAGGGAGCGCCCCCGAGTGATTCCGGCATATGCGATTCTGGCATCTCAGGCTCTGACAGGGGTGCCGCGGACACGGTCTCCACGCCGTCTGCCGGCTCATTCAGCGGGATGTGATCGACAGGCTCGGCTGGTGGCGCCTCGGCAGCGATGGGGTCCTCGACCACCGCCTCGATGGGTTCCGGCAAGATTTCGGTGCCGAGCTGGGTGACCGGAAGATCCACTGTTGGATGTGTCTCAGCTGCACTCGGTGCCTCTGCCGCGCTGGCCTCTGCCGGGGCGGTCTCTGGCACCGCGGCTTCGGCCGCGTGCGTCTGCGCCCCGTCTGCCGGCGCCCCCTCGAACGGCAGCGCCTCCTCGGATCGCCAAGCGTCCTGAACGCTGTCACTGATGTCCTCTGCGGCGGCGCCCGCGGCCAATTCAGCCTCGATGGCGATATCGGCGGCCTCCGCGGCAGCCGCGGCAGCATCTTCTGCCTCTTCCTCCGCCCTTGCCTCAGCCTCCTGCATTTCAAGCAGGCGCTGACGGTCGGCGACAGGTATTTGGTAGTAATCGGGGTGGATTTCGCCGAACGCCAGGAAGCCATGCCGGCCGCCGCCATACTCGACGAATGCGGCTTGCAGGCTCGGTTCTACGCGGACGACCTTTGCGAGGTAAATATTGCCTTTGAGCTGCTTCTTGGCAGCGGTCTCGACGTCGAAATCTTCGAGCCGATTACCGTCCAGCACCACCACGCGGGTTTCTTCCGCGTGGGTCGCGTCGATGAGCATACGCTTCGTCATTGAGTGGGAGTCTCCGGTGCGCCTGCCAGCCCGGCGCAACGGGCGCAGAGCGGCGGCGGCTGAATGGGCGAGAGAAGGAGGACAGCCCGGGCCGGAGAGGACATGCGCCGTCGCGTCGCCCGGCCACGCCGCAAAGGGCGGATTGGCTGGAGGGACGGCAAACGGATGCGGCGGCTCTCATTCGGCTTTGGGCGGTCCTGGTCAGTCGGCGACGCAAGCAAAAGCTGCGAAACCGGGTTGGTCGGATGCCGGCCTGTGAAAAACGGGCCCCAGCGCGCGATCCGCGCGGTACGGGCGACGGAGCCATCTATTGCACGGGTGCCCGAACCGATTGGACGGGCAACGACCCACACGGAGAGACTTCACCGCAGCATTCTGGACCATGACGGAAAGCGAGGCGGCCTGCAAGCCCGATGATATATTCGCCCCAGCGTGGCCCTATGGCAACATCTTATCGCCAAAATCAAGGTACAATGCATGTAAGCTCAGGCAATCTGTTAGGCGGGCCACCATGACGCAGGCGATAGTGAGACGGCGATCCTTGCTCGGCGGCGGCGCGCTCGCGCTCATGAGTGAACTCGCGCAGGCGCAGGCGCAGGCGCGGCCCGGCGCAACCAGCCGAAAGCCGGCCCCCAGCCAGCCAGTGCCCCTGGTCGTGCTGGATCCCGGACATGGCGGAAAGGATCCGGGGGCCATCGGCATCACCGGCACCTACGAGAAGCACGTCGCCTTCGACGCAGCCACCGAGCTCAAGCGGCAATTGCTGGCAGACCGGCGCGTCCGCGTCGAGATGACCCGAGGGCGGGACGTCTTTATTCCGTTGGAAGACCGGGTGGCCTGGGCCCAGCAAAAGGGCGCCTCCCTGTTCGTCTCCATGCATGCCGATGCGGTTGGCGAACACGACGTGCGAGGCGCCAGCGTCTACACCCTGTCCGACACGGCGTCCGATCCGCAGACCGCTGCCCTTGCCAAGCGGGAGAATAGTGCCGACCGGTTTGCCGGCGGCAATTTTCGCGACCAGCCGCCGGAGGTCGCGCGCATTCTGGACAGCCTGGTGCGGCAGGAAACGCGCACCGGATCGGCCCGGCTGCAGCGCGGCCTGGTCAGCGCACTGGACCGCGACCTGCCAATGTTGCAAAATCCAGCCCGCCACGCGAGTTTTGTGGTATTAAAGGCAGCCGACATCCCTTCCGTATTGGTTGAGATGGGATTCATGTCGAACTCGCAAGATGAGGCCGCGTTACGTCGGCCAGAACATCGCGCGATGGTGGCCGCCGCGATGAAGCGGGCCGTGGATGCGTTTTTTGAGGGGCCGGGCGTCCGCCTCGCAGGCTAGAGTGATCCCTGGTGGGCGGATGAGAGGCGATTGATGAACCATCTTAGAGCGCGCGAGCGATTGGTGCCGCCCGACCCCGTGCCCGAACCCAAGCGTGCAAAGCCTGCCAAGCGCGTTTCCGCCCGTCCACGCCGCTCACCCCTGCGGTTGGTTGGCCGCCTCCTGGGCGTTGCCGCGACGCTGGTCGCCGTCGTGACGATCTTGGGTGGTGCGGTCCTGTACCACGGCTACCAAAAACTCACCGAGGAACTGCCGACCGTCGACGGCCTGTCGCAATACCAGCCGCCGGTGATGAGCCGCATCTACGCGGGGGATGACTCCCTGGTCGCGGAACTGGCGAAGGAACGGCGGATTTTCGTGCCGTATACGGCGATCCCCGATATGGTCAAGCAGGCTTTCGTGTCGGCGGAGGACCAGAATTTCTGGACCCATAAAGGCGTCGACCCCGGCGCCGTGGCCCGCGCCGCCTTCACGGACCTCATGCAGATGGGGAGGAACCGCCGGCCCATCGGCGCCTCCACCATCACCCAACAGGTCGCCCGCAACATGCTGCTGGGCACCAACGAGCGCACAATGATGCGCAAGATCAAAGAGGCTGTGCTGGCGATACGGGTTGAGCAGACCCTTTCGAAGGAACGCATCCTCGAACTCTATCTGAACGAGATTTATTTCGGTCTGCAATCGTATGGCGTCGCCGCCGCGGCGCAGACCTATTTCAACAAATCGCTGGACCAGATCACCCTGCCCGAGGCGGCCTTCCTCGCCTCGCTGCCAAAGGCGCCGAACAACTACAATCCGTTCCGCTTCCCCGACGCAGCGCGGGCCCGGCGGGATTGGGTGTTGGACCGCATGGCGGACGACCGCGCCATCACCCCCGAGCAGGCCGCCGCTGCCAAGGCTGGCCCGGTGGTGACGGGGCAGTTCCACCGGCCCGACGTGGTGGCCGGGTCCGAATGGTTCGGGGAGGAAGTCCGCCGCCAGATGGTGGACCGCTTCGGCGCGGAAGCGACGACCGAGGGCGGTTTGGTGGTGCGCACCAGCCTGAACCCGGCGCTTCAGGCGCTGGCTGACCAGGTGTTGCGCAAAGGCCTGATGAGCTATGACCGGGCGCATGCCGGGTTCCGCGGACCCGTGGCCCGGCTGGATCCGTCGGCGGCAACGCTGCGGACTGGCTGGCAACGCTCGCTCGCCGCATTGCCCCGCCCGCCCGGCATGTTAGCGGACTGGCACCTGGCCGTGGCATTGGAGGTCAGCGGCGCCGAGGCGCGCATGGGCTGGATCGATAGCGCCGGCACGGCCCATAATTCGTCGATGTTGCTGAGCGATTCCGGATGGGCGCGGCCCAACCGGAATGGCTCAATCGGTGGCTCGCCGCACCGGATGGCGGATGTGGTCCAGGTGGGCGACGTCGTCATGGCGGAGGCCGCATCGGCAACCCCCCTCAAGGGGGCGGCGGCAGACCGGGTCTTGCTGCGGCAGGTGCCGCAAGTCCAGGGCGCACTCGTCTCGCTCGACCCGGCGACGGGCCGGGTTCTGGCGATGTCCGGTGGCTGGAATTTCGACAGCAGCCAATTCAACCGCGCCACCCAGGCGGAGCGCCAGCCGGGTAGCTCGTTCAAGCCGATGGTCTATCTGGCGGCGATGCAGCAGGATTTGTCGCCGAGCCAAAAGGTGTTGGATGCACCTTTCGTCCTGGACCAGGGGGCAGCCGGGGTTTGGCGGCCTGGCAATTTCGAACCGAGTTTTGCCGGCCCCATCTCCATTCACCAGGCTTTGGAGCGCTCGCTGAACCTGGCCACGATCCGGCTGGCGCAGAAGGTCGGGATGGATGCCGTCGCCGCCAATGCGATTGCCTTCCACGTCGTCGATTCCATGACGCACTACCTGCCCAACGCGCTCGGGGCGGTGGACACGACCGTGCTGCGCCAGGCCGGGGCCTATGCTTCGCTGGACCAAGGCGGCCGTGAGGTGGTTCCCACGCTGATGGATTCCGTGCAGGACCGCGATGGCCACGTGATTTGGCGCGCGCCGGGCGTTGCCTGTAGCGGCTGCACCGATCCTTATCGCGCACCGTTGCTGAGCGACACGCGGACTCAACTGGCCGATCCGCTAAGCGTGTTCCAAGTGGTGACCATGATGCAGGGGGTCGTGGCGCATGGCACCGGCTACGAGGCCGGCAAAGGGCTGGGCCGGCTGGGGATCGCCGGCAAAACGGGCACGACCCAGGACTCGAATGACGCCTGGTTCGTCGGCTTCACGCCGGACCTGGTGACGGCGGTATGGGTCGGCTTCGACAACCCGTCCAGCCTGGGTGAGAAAGAGACGGGCGGCGTGATTTCCGGGCCGATCTGGCATGATTTCATGGCCGTGGCGCTGAAGGATCGCCCCAATCTACCGTTCCGGGTGCCGGATGGGCTGACGCTTGCGACCTGGACCGCCAACGTGACCGACGCGTTCAAGGCAGGGCAGGTGCCGGGGCAAAGCGGTCCTACCATTGGCGGCGGCGAGGGTGGCGGCGGCGGCGGCGGCAGTGGCGTGACCGCCAGCAGCGGCGGCACCGGCACGGGAGTGGACAGTGGGGTTGGGGGACTTTACTAGGAGGCCCGTCCCGTGCGCTCCGAGCGCGGGGCTCTCTGCCCTTAGGGTTTCACATGTCCGCCGAGTCCGAAGCGCTAAACGAACAGATCAAGCAGTCCATCGCACTGCTGAGGAGGCATCTTTGACTGGGATGTCGCCAGCGAGCGCCTTGCCGAACTGAACCACCGCGCCGAAAACCCCGAGCTTTGGAACGACGCGGCGGCAGCCCAGGCGCTGATGCGTGAGCGCACCCAGTTGGCGAACCAGATCGAGGGCGTGCAGGCGCTGGAGACCGAGGTGGCGGACACGCTGGAGCTGATCGCCCTCGGCGAAGTGGACGGTGATTCCGGCCTGGTCAGCGAGGGGATCGCTGCCCTGCGCAAGGCGGCTCAGGAAGCCAAGCGCCGCGAGATCGAGAGCCTGTTATCCGGCGAGGCTGACGGCCGCGACGCCTTTCTGGAGGTCAATAGCGGCGCCGGCGGGACGGAGGCGCAGGACTGGGCCGAGATGCTGGCCCGGATGTACACTCGGTGGGCCGAGGCGCGTGGCTATAAGATGCAATTGCTGGAGCAGAGCGAGGGCGAACAGGCGGGCATCAAATCCGCGACGTTCCAGGTGACAGGGCCGAACGCCTATGGCTGGTTGAAGACCGAGGGGGGCGTGCATCGCCTCGTCCGCATCTCACCGTTCGACAGCAATGCCCGGCGGCAAACGTCTTTTGCGTCGGTCTATGTCTACCCGGTGATCGACGACACGATTCAGATTGAGATCGATCCCTCCGATCTCAAGGTGGACACGTTCCGTGCGTCGGGCGCCGGCGGCCAGCACGTGAACAAAACGGAGTCCGCCATCCGGATCACCCATATCCCCACCGGGATCATCGTCGCCTGCCAGACTGACCGCAGCCAGCATCGCAACCGGGCCACGGCCTTGGAGATGCTGCGTGCCCGGATGTACGAGGCGGAATTGCAGAAGCGCGAGGCTGCCAGTGCGCTGACGGAGGCGTCGAAGACAGAAATCGGCTGGGGCCACCAAATCCGTTCCTACGTTCTGGCGCCGTATCAAATGGTCAAGGATTTGCGGACCGGCGTGGAGAAGTCCAACCCGTCAGCGGTGCTGGATGGCGCGTTGGACGATTTCATGGCCGCCGCCCTGGCCGCCCGGGTGGGCGGAACCCGGAGCGAAGCGAGCGCCCAGGCCGAGTGATGAAGCCAATCCATGTCGGCATTGGCGGTTGGACGTTCGCACCGTGGCGCGGCCCGTTCTACCCGCCCGGCTTGCCCCAGGCCAAGGAACTCGCCTATGCGGCCAGCCGGCTCACCGCGATCGAGATCAACGGCACATTCTACCGCACGCAAAGCCCGGCCAGCTTCGCCAAGTGGCGCGCGGAAGTGCCAGAAGGGTTCGTCTTTGCCTTGAAGGCGCCACGCGTCACCACGCACCGCACTGCGCTGGCGGAGTCGGAACCTTCCATCGCCCGGTTTCTCAACTCCGGGTTGCTGGAACTGGGCGATTGCCTTGGCCCCATCCTTTGGCAATTCCCCCCAACCCGGCGCTTCGATCCCGACGCCTTCGCGACGTTCCTGGAGCTGCTGCCGGCCTCCCACGGCGGGCTGGCGTTGCGCCACGTGGTCGAGGCCCGGCACGAGAGTTTTGCCGTCCCCGAGTGGTTTGCCTTGCTGCGCAAACACGGTGTTGCTGCGGCGATCATCGAGTCCGATAAGCACATCCTGCTCGGGGACGTCACCGCGCCGTTCGTCTACGCCCGGCTACAGGGCAACGCCGTGGCGGAGCCGGAGGGTTATGCCGCCCGTGCCCTCGACGCCTGGGCCGCCCGCGTTCGGGGGTGGGCAGGCGGCAAGCCAGTGGACGATCTGAGGCTAGCCGGGCCGGCGGCCAAGCCGGTGCCGCGCGAGTGTTTCGTGTTCTTCATCAGCGGCGACAAAGTGAGGGCGCCGGACGCCGCGCAGGCGCTCATCGCACGCTGCCGCTCCTGATCCTCACCGTGCTGTGTGCTCTAGGCTGGCAACCGGCCCTCAGCCGCGACGTTCTGACCTCGACGGCATCGTGCCGTAGAAGGAACTAGACATGGATAAGAACCGCGTCGAAGGCTCCGTGGAGCAGGCGAAGGGTACCGTGAAAGAAGGCGCCGGAAAGCTGTTCGGCGACAAGAAGCTGGAAGCCGAAGGCAAGGCCGACAAGGCCGCCGGCAAGGTTCAGAACGCTGTTGGGGGTGCGGCAGACGCTGCACGCGACACGCTCAACAAGCACTGATTGTCGGCACCCCCATCCTGCAAAACGCAGGGTGGGGCAGCGGGGCAGCAGGCTCTGTCCGGGTTGGAGACATTGGTGTGCCCCGATGATAGATTATTGAGTTTGCCGTCGCGTTCCAGTCAGGCAGAAAGCCTCTGTGATTAGCGCGCCCGGTAACACTCCTGATCTGGACGGCGGATAAGCGTGCCTTCTTGGGTCAAACGCTTTCCGCTGATCTGGGTCATCCCCGCCGCCGGGTTGGCACTGGCGGGCTACCTGGCTGTGACGTTCCTAGCCGATCGCGGCCCAGAGGTCACGGTCACGTTTGCCGCTGCGGACGGCATATCCGCGGGCACCAAGGTGTCGCACAAATCAGTCGACCTTGGCACCGTCACGCGTTTGACCTTGGCCGCTGATCTCAGCCACGTCGATGCATCAGTCCGGATGACGCGCGATGCCAAACCCTATTTGACCAACAAGGCGCGGTTCTGGGTGGTGCGTCCGCAAATATCGGGCGGCACCGTGTCGGGGCTGTCTACCATCCTTTCCGGCAGCTTCATCGAGATGGACCCGGGTGGGGAGGGTGGCACGGCGCAACGTGCGTTCAAGGCGCTCGACGCCCCGCCGGGTTTTCGGTCCGACGAACCCGGAACCACGTTCAAACTACGTGGTACCACGATCGCATCGTTAACGAGCGGCACGCCCGTCTTTTACCGCGACGTATTGGTTGGGGAGGCGCTCGGGTACGCAATTTCAGAGGGCACGCCTGAGATTATCGGCGAGGTGTTCGTCCGGGCACCCTTCGACAAACGGGTGCGGAGCGGGTCCGTCTGGTGGCAGGCATCGGGTGTTGAAACCGTCTGGGAGCAACTGGGGTTGCGCGTCGAGGTGCCATCGGTTCAGGCGGCGTTATCGGGCGGGCTGGCCTTTAACGTGCCGCCGGGTTCACCGGACTATCCGCCCGCGGCGGCGGAAACGGTCTTCCCCCTGTTTTTGGATCAACCTGCGGCGGAGCGTGCAAGCAATCGGGCGCGGCTGACATACAGCGTGGATTTCAAATCGTCTGCGCCCGGCCTTGCGCCGGGTTCTCCAGTTTTGCTCTTTGGGCGCCAAGTTGGGGACGTAACCAAGGTTCAACTGGAGGGACAGTTCGGGTCGGCCGACGCTGTGGTCCGCACCACCATCAGCGTGTTACCCGGCAGCCTGGCAATGATCGGGGACGGCCCGCCGGTGGATGACGCCGACCTTGCACCGCGTCTGGTGGCTGGCGGCATGCGCGCCGCGCTTGTGACGACGAGTTATGTGACAGGGTCGCAGGCTGTTTCGCTGGAGTTTGACGCCCGCCCGACAACTGCACCGGCGGTCGCAAACGGCGTCATCGTTCTCCCCGCGGTCAACGACAATGGCGTTGCCGGGATGCTCGCGTCGGTTTCCGGATTCCTGGCCAGCGTAAAGGCCATGCCGCTGCAGTCGTGGGGTAATGCGCTCAACAATGGGCTGCTCGGCCTGATATCGACGTTGAGTGGTCTCAATGCCGGTAAGCAGGCCCACCTCCTCACCGCAATGCTGCAGAATGCACGGGCTGCGATCAGAGAGACGGACGCCAACCTTGCGCCGCTGCTGAACAGCTTGCCAGCGACGGTCGACGGGCTGCGCAAAAAATTGAGCCAGGCAAACCAGGCGCTCGCCTCGGCCGACCGTTCTTTTGGCACCGGGTCGTCCCCGCAAGCCGGCCTTGCGCGGCAGCTCGCCAGTTATTACGACACCGCCCGCTATGTGCGGTTGTTGAGCGACTACCTGTCGCGCCATCCGGAGGCGATCGTTCGCGGGACCAGTAGTCAAGGAGCGGAGCGGTAGGTCATCGCCATTTTTGCGATTGCCAGCCATTCTCCCGAAAGCGAATTAATGATGTCAGCTGTCATCCAAGCCCTGCCCAGCCGAGTGGGCGCATGACGTCAGCAACGATTGCCGAGGAGACGCCGCAACAGCCCGACGTGGAGCGGTTGTTGTGCGCCGCAGATCTGCGCTCGGCCTCGCTCTACCCCATCGAAAGCAGGCATGGGTCTGCTGTGGATACGCTGCTTGCCCAAGGGGTTTGTTTTCTCGTCGCTCGGTTGGATGGCGCGGCGGTGGGCTGCGGCGGCTACGTCAGGGACGGCCACAATGATGGCGAATTGAAACGGATCTTCGTAGACGCCGAAATGCGCGGTTACGGCGTTGGCCGATTGATTCTGACCACCCTCGAACGCACCGCACGCGAACGGGGAATCGTGACCATGCGCTTGGAAACCGGATTGAAATCGACTGAGGCGCTCGGCCTATACCGGCGCTTCGGTTACCGGGCGCGCGGCCCGTTCGGACGCTACACCCCGGATCCGCTAAGCGTCTTCATGGAGAAGACTCTCCCCTGATTGACGACGGCACCCCTCGCTGCTGCCGTGACGGCTTCAAACGGCCGAGCTAGGATCACCTATGCCGTTGGAGCCACACGAGGACTCAAACTGGCGTGGGAGATCGCCCTCATGGATATGCAAATAGACCGAGGCCGGCTGGACATCGAAAAGATCCGGCTAGACATCGACGAGACCCGTCAGGAGATCGACTTGGACCTTAAGCGGTTCAAGGTGCAGTTGGGTGGCATGATCGCTGGCATGTTTGCTGCCATCGGTGGTGCCTTGGCCACTGGGGCTGCTCTGGGACACTACTTCACCAAATAAATGCCGTCGCCATGGAGCGACTACACGCACCCCGTCACATCCACCAGCGCCGCCCGCTTCTCCTGACGCACAACCGCGAGCGCCTGTGCCAGAACCCGGGGCACGGCCTCGGGATCACCCACGCTAAATCCCGCCACACCACAAGCGCGCGCGACGGCAGCGTGGTCCGGCGCCGGGTCCAGCCGGGTTAGCGGCATCCGGTTCGTGCGGGTGGCATGCCCATCGGGGTACATCGCCCGCGTTGCCCGGTCCACTGCGCCCCAGCCGGCATTGTTGAACACGACCGTCAGCGTCGCGATCTGTTCGGCAGCGGAAATCTGATGGCACGCCACCGGGTTGGCAAAGATATAGCTCCCATCGCCCAACGCCGCGATGACCTCTTGCCCAGGCGCCGCCAGCTTCACCCCCAGCGATGCCGGCAAACCCCACCCCAGCGCGCCCGCGGGCGAACTGCCGAAATAGCTACCCGGCTGGGTCACGCGCATCACGGGCCGGATCAGCGGGTATTCATTGACGAGGATGCTACCGGGCGCGCGGGCTCGATCCAGGCAGGCACTCACCCAGGCCATACTCATATGCCCCGGCGGTTCGGCCACCACCTGCATGGCCCGTGCGGAGAGGGCGGCGCAGCGCCGGGCCACCGCATCAGCCGGGCGCGCCCCGTCGCCGAGTTCAGCCAACAGCGCCGAGAGCAGCAAGCGGGGCGCCGCCTGAATCGTCAGGTCGGAGGCAAAGCCGCGCATCGGATACCGGGCCTGGAGCGGGTCCTCCCCCGCCTGGATCACCTGCACCGCATCGTGCAGCCGGTCAGTGGCGGGCATCCACGGCACGTCGCAGTCGAGCACCAACACCACGTCCGCCGCTTTTAACCAGGGCGTGACCTCAAATCCGCCGTGCAACGGATGATCGGTCGAGATATTCATGTGGCGAGGCCGGTATTCCACCACGACGGCGCCCAAACGGGTTGCGAACTGGCCGAGCAGGGCAGGGACGGCCGCGTCAGCCCCAGCCCGTGCCGTGATGATCAGCGGCTGCCGTGCCGCCTGCAGCATGGCGGCCGCGCGGACCACCGCGTCCGGATCGGGCGCGCCAGGCGCAGCCGGGGCAAGCCTGGGCGCGGCGAGCCCCGGAATGGCCGGAGCCGCCAGCACCTCACGTGGTAGCGACAGATAGACCGGCCCGCGCGGCGCCGAATGCGCCAGGGCCATGGCCCGCGCAGTGACCACGCCGATCTGCCGAGGGTCGCGCAACTCGTAGTCCCAGCGCACCGTTTCCCGCAGTATCCCAGCTTGGTCGAACATCTCCTGCGCCCAGTGGATGTTCAGCGACCGGGCGCCCGCCGCCCCTTGCTCCAGCACCGGCGTGCGCCCGGCGGCCACCAGCATCGGGATGTAATCGCGTTCGGCATTGATCAGCCCGGCGACGCAATTGGCGCTCCCGACATTCACGTGCACCATCACCGCCTGCGCCCGCCCGCGCACCGCTGCAAAGCCATGCGCCATCGAAACCGCCGCGTTCTCATGCGGGGCGACCACCGGCCGCGGCGCAGGCAGGCCAAGTTGCTCGGCCCGCGCCAGCGCCTCAACCACCGAGGGGAAGTCCGTTCCGGCGTTGGCAAACAGATATTCGACCCCGTGTTCTGCCAGCAGCCGTAGCCAAGCCTCCGCCACCGTTTGCGCCTGATGGTCCAATCGCTGCTCCTTGCGCCGCGCCGCCAACTCGATCACGATCTGGCGCCCAGACTCTCTGGTGCTATCGTGTGTATCGTCAACCCGGGGAACGGAATATGAGGCTGGGTTGGACGGTGATGACGGCAAGCCTGCTGTGGTCTGCCGCCGCGGTGGCTCAGGATAGCGTGACGATAGGCATCGTGAGCGCGACCAGCGGCCCATTGGCTGCGGCTGGCAGGTTCCAGCTCAACGGCTTCAATCTCGCGGCCGACAAGATCAATGCCGATGGCGGTATCGCGGTGGGCGACAAGCACTACAAGGTCGTGCTGAAAATCTATGACACACATTGTAGCCCGGTGGAGGGCGCCTCCGCCATGGAGCGGTTGGCCAGCGTCGACAAGGCTGCGGCGGTGCTGGGTGAATTATGCAGCCCGGTGGTCTCTGCCGAGGCGCCGGTCGCGCAGGATAACAGCGTGCCCTTCGTCATCACTGTACCGACGGCGGAAAACCTGACGGGGCAGGGCAACGACTGGGTGTTCCGCGTCAACGGTGACAACACCCAGTTGAACGATGCCATCAGCAGCTACATCGCCGGTCAGGGACTGAACCCGCTGGCCGCCATCGCCTGGAACAACGACGCCGGGCGCGGCGGCGTTCGCAGCATGCAGGCCTTGCTGCCGCCGGCCATCAAGTTTGGCTATATCGGGTATTTCAACGTCGGTGAGGTGGATTTCTCCGCCCATATCAGCAACATCCGGCGCAGCGGGGCCAAGGCGGTGATGCTGTTCATGGATGAAGAGCCGGGCGCGCTCGCCATCCGCCAAATCCGCGATGCCGGGCTGGAGATCCAGCTTGTCGGCACGCTAGCCATGGGGTCCGACCGGTTCCTCACGCGGTTGAACGCAAAATACCTCGCGGGGATGACGCAGTACAATTCCTTCCCGCCCAACGCGCCGCTGCGGCGCATCCGTGCCTTCAACGAGGCCTACAAGGCGCGCTTCCACGAGGAGAGCCATGGCTTTGCCGCGCAGAGTTACGATGGGCTGATGGTGGTGGCCGATGCAATGCACCGGGCTGGCACGACGACGGATACCGACGCCATCCGCAAGGCCCTGGCGGCGACGGACACCGATGGCGTTATCGGCCACATCAAGTTCGACGACAAAGGCCAGGCCCATCCGCCGAGCTATGTGACGCAATGGTGCGGTGACGGCACGAGGCGGATCATGGCGCCCGCCGACCTGGCCGCCGGCTGCGGCAGCGGCTGACCTGACGCCGCGCCCGCGTTTTGGCGTTCCTCGAACAGGGGCTGAACGGACTCATGATGGGCGCGGTGTACGCCCTGTTTGCCGTTGGGATGGTGCTGATCTTTGGCGTCATGCGGGTGCTGAATTTCGCCCATGGGGCGGTGTTCATGGCTGGCGGCTACATGTGCTACGCGGCGTTCGCGCATCTGCTCGATAGCTATTTGGTGGCAATGCTCTGTGCCGTTTTGGGTGGCGCCTTCACCGGGTGGGTGTTGGAACGGCTGGTGTTTCGCCGCCTCCGCGAGAATTTGCCGATGCAGGTCGTTGCCTCGCTCGGCCTGATCCTCATCGCGCAAAATGGCGCGTTGCTGATCTTCGGGCCGGAGGCAGTGTCGATCCCGGTGGCCTCGTTGCGGCAAACCATCACGATCGGCGGGCTCGGCTTTCCCTTGCAGGCCGTGTTGATCCTGGCCATCGCGGCGCTGGGCATGGCGGGCCTGCAACTCTTCCTCGCCCGGTCGCGGCTGGGCACGGCCATCCGTGCTGCCGCGCAGGATTTACAGGCGGCCAAGGTCGTCGGCATCAACCCGGACCGCGTCTTCGCCATCACCTTTGCGCTGGGCAGCGGCATGGCGGCGTTGGGCGGCGCGCTGCTAGGGCCCCTGTTCCTGGTATTCCCCGGCATGGGCGATCTGCCGTTGCTGAAGGGGCTGACGGCCATCGTGTTGGGCGGCGCTGGCAGTGTCGGCGGCGCCGTCCTGGGCGGCCTGCTGATCGGCATTCTGGAGGCGGAATCGACCTTGGTCGCGCCCACCGAATACCGCGACTTCATCGTGTTTGGATTGCTGGTCGCGGTCTTGCTGATCCGCCCACAAGGATTGTTCGGCCTGCGGGTGCGAGGGGAGCCATGAGGACAATCCTCACCCTCATGCTGATCCTCGTTGCCGCCTTGCTACCGGTTCTGCTGCCGGGCCAGCCCTATTTGATGCAAGTTTTGACGGCGACGTTATGCAGCGTGGTGCCGGCCATCGGGCTCAACCTGGTCTTCGGTTATACTGGCCTACTCTCCTTGGGCCATATGGGATTTGCCGGCATTGGTGGCTATGCGGCAGCCCTCCTGATGAAACAGGCCGGTTGGAGTTTCCCGCCCGCCTTGTGCGCGGGGGCCGGTCTGTCCGGCCTGGCGGGGCTCCTGGTGGGCCTGCCATGCCTTCGCCTACGCAGCCATTATTTCATCATCGTGACGCTCGCCATCGGGCTGATGATCAGCAATTTGTTCAACAATCTGGACTGGCTGACCGGCGGTGCCGAAGGATTGCCCGGCATTCCCCGTCCCCGCCCGCTGCTCCTCTTCGGAATTCGTTTCGTGTTCGGCACCTCGGTTGGCTTCTACTGGCTCGCCTTGTCGGTCGCGTTGGCGGCGCTGTTGCTACAGTTTCTGGTGGTGCGCTCGCCCTTCGGACGGTCCTTGGCTGCCATCCGGCAAGATGAAGTCATGGCCGCCGCCCGAGGCGTGAACGTGTTTGCCCATAAGCGGGCAATCTTCGCCCTATCGGCTGGCATCGC
The DNA here is from genome assembly GCA_965199005.1 of Acetobacteraceae bacterium. Lineage (GTDB taxonomy): Bacteria > Pseudomonadota > Alphaproteobacteria > Acetobacterales > Acetobacteraceae > LMUY01. The sequence goes on from CBDAQK010000001.1 coordinate 2,191,326, forward strand.
CGGTGCGGGCGGTGCGCTGCAGGTCACCTTTCTGCGCGTCGCCGCACCCTCCAGTTTTGATTTGGCGGAGAGCATCAACCTGGTCGCGATCGTGATCCTCGGTGGCGCCGGGCATCTGCTGGGGCCGGTGGCGGGCGCCCTCCTCTTCATCGCCTTGCCCGAGGCCTTGCGCGCCGTCGCACAAGCCCGGCTGCTCGTATTCGGGCTCCTCCTCGTGCTGTTCGCTCTGTTCGCGCCGCGCGGCGTACTCGGGCTGCTGCAGGATGGCTCGAAACGGCTGATGGCGCGTCATGCCCGCGCTGCTTGACGTCATCAGCCTGCGCAAGCGTTTCGGCGGCATTGCCGCCCTGGATGGTGCGAGTTTCACCATCGGCGCGCCGGGCATCGTCGGACTGATCGGACCCAACGGCGCCGGTAAAACCACCCTGTTCGACATCATCTGCGGGCGGCAGGACGCCGATGCCGGTGAAATCCGCTTCCAGGGGCGCCGCATCGACGGGTTGCGCCCGCACCGCCTGGCCCGGTTGGGGTTTGCCCGCAGCTTCCAGGAATGCCGTCTCCTCCCGGAGGAAACCTGCCTCGATAACCTGCTTTTCGCCGCGCAGAACAAACGGCTCGGTGCCGAACTCGCAGGTATCCTCCTCCCCACGGCCCGCCCGCGTGAGCAGGCCCATTCGCTTCTCGCCACGGCGGGGCTGGAGCGGTTTGCGCACGTCGCCGCGGGCGGCCTGTCATTCGGCCAGCGCCGCCTCGTCGAAATCCTGTCCGCCCTGATGGCCCGCCCCCGCGTGCTGCTGCTCGACGAGCCGGCCTCCGGCGTCAACCCTACCCTGCTCGCCACCCTGCACGACCTGCTCCGCCGCGCCGCATCCGAGGTGAGCCTGCTCCTGGTCATCGAGCACAACATGGAATTCGTGATGTCCTTGGCCGAGCGGATCGTCGTGATGCACCAGGGCAGCGTGCTGGCCGATGGATCGCCTGCCGAAGTGCAGGCGGATGCGCGGGTGATCGATGCCTATCTCGGCTGACCCGGTGCTCGACATCTGCGGCCTGCGTGCCGGCTATGGCGGGCGCATGATCGTTGATGGCGTCGACCTCAGCGTGGCGCGCGGCGAGGTGGTGACCATCATCGGCCAGAACGGCGCCGGCAAAAGCACGTTGCTGAAGGCCATCGCCCACTTGTTGCGAATGCGCGAAGGCTGCATCCGGCTCAGTGGCGATGACGTCTTTGCACTTTCGACCCAGTCCCTGCTGACCCGTGGCCTGGCCTTCATCCCGCAGGGACGCAGCATCTTCCCGCGGCTGACCGTCGCCGAGAACTTGACGATGGGCGGCTATCTCCTGCGCGACGCCGCCCTGCGCCGCGCCCGGATCGACGCTCAACTCGACGCATTCCCCATCCTCGCCGACTTATCCGGTCAATACGCCGCCAACTTGTCCGGTGGCCAGCAGCGCCAGCTGGAGATCGCCCGCACAATGGTGATGGACCCGGCGGTGATCATGCTCGACGAACCCTCGATCGGCCTCGCGCCGCGCGTCGTGGACCAAGTCTTCGCCGCGCTACGCCAACTCGCCATTGGCGGCAAAGCCGTGCTGATGGTGGAGCAGAACGTCCGCAAGGCGTTGCAGGCCTCGGACCGAGGCATCGTGCTCGAACTCGGCCGCACTCGGCTGCAGGACCGCGCCTCGGCTTTGCTGACGGATGAGCGGGTGGCGCGGTTGTATATGGGGCAGCGCTGAGGGTTGGATATAGAATAAGCCTACATTGCTCCTTCTTCGGTGCTGTAAGAAAGATGGGCGGAAGACGCTTCGCCTTTCCGCTGCTAGAGCTGTGCGAACAACCCCGTCGCTTCATCGGTTGTGACGATGTCGGCAAACAACGCTCCCATCGATTCAATCGCGTTGTCGTGCCGGTGCTGGGCGCGCTCGGCGGTGGCATCGCTGACGACGAAGGTCTTGTAGTCGCGCTGGGCTGCGTCTCGCACCGTCGTCTCGACGCAGCAATTCGTGGTGACGCCGCACACGAACAGCGTGTCGGTATCCAAGCCGTGCAGGATCGGTTCCAGATTCGTGGCGTAGAACGAACTCGGGCGGTTCTTGTCGATGACGGGGTCGCCTGGCAGCGGCCTGAGTGCTTCCACGATCTCCACATCCCACGTGCCGGCAACGAGATGGTCCATCCCGTCAATCCGCGGGGACATGTAGCGAAGCATCACGCCACCGTCCAAATAATCGGCCCGATACACATACCGGGTGAAGATCACCGGAATGGCGCGCCGCCGGGCTGCCTCGACCAGGCGCACGCAGGGGCCAATGGCGCCCCTGAGCATGGTGATGTCGATGCCCCGCCTGCGGGCGGACCCTCCATCGTCACAGAACGCATTCTGCATGTCGATGACGATGAGCGCCGTTCGTCCCGGCGTGGGCTTCATCCGCAGCGTCATGGCAGCCTCTCCTGAGTCGGGTCTGCACCGAGTGTGCGGGCTTGGGCGTTGGGGAGCTAGGGATCTCGCGGGGGCCGTGACAGAAAGAGGCCAGGCAATGGCGCGGGCAGGTAGGTGACGATGCGGGTGTTGGTGATCGAGGATGACGTGGCGACAGCCGACTATATCGCGCGTGGGCTGACCCAGGAGGGCCATACGGCCGAGATCGCCCGGACGGGAAAGGACGGGCTGTTCCTGGCAATGTCCGAGGTTTTCGATGTGATTGTGACCGACCGCATGCTGCCGGCCCCGGATGGGCTCGCCATCATCCGCGCGCTCCGTGCCTCCTCCGTCACCACCCCCGCGCTGGTGTTGACCGCGCTGGGGGAAGTGGAACGCCGGGTTGAGGGGCTGGACGCCGGCGCCGACGACTACCTCGCAAAGCCGTTCGCATTTTCGGAGCTTTACGCGCGCGTGCGTGCCCTCGCCCGCCGGGCATCCCCGGCCGAGGCGGCGCAGACCGAGCTGGTGGCCGGCGTGCTGCGGATGGACCTGTTGCGTCGCACGGTCACCCGGAACGGTGAGCCGGTCGAGCTATTGCCGACGGAGTGGCGGCTGCTCGAGTACATGATGCGGCATCCTGGCCAGGTGCTGACCCGGACGATGCTGCTGGAACGGGTGTGGGATTTCGCGTTCGACCCGACGACCAACGTCGTCGATGTCCATGTCAGCCGGTTGCGGCGCAAATTGGAGGGGCCAGCCGGTCCGCCGCTGATCCGCACGGTGCGCGGTGCCGGCTACATGCTCGACGTACGGCCCGGGGCGGCCTGACGGCGTTGCGCCGCCTGCTGCGCAGCTTCGCCCTCCGCACCGCGCTGGGGATCGCCGCGTCGGCGCTGCTGCTCTCGTTGCTGGGGGCTGGCTGGGGCTGGATTCGGGCGGAAACGGCCCTGCGGCAGGAGCTTGATCTTTTGCTTGCCGGAGAGGCCGAGGGGTTGATCCGCGACTATCAGGCAATCGGCCCCAGCGCCCTGTTGGAAGCGGCGCGCATTTCGGCCCGGCGGGATGCCCTTCTGCTGGTGCTGGTGCAGACGGCGGAGGGTGATCCGCTGGCCGGGCGCATCGATGGTGCCCCAACGGCGCTGCGCGGCTTTACCACCTTGCGGCCACCGGGTGGCCCACCCTTGCGCGCTGTGGGCGCCGTGCTGCCCGGCGGCATCAACCTCATCGTCGCGGCCCACCTGTCCGCCGTGGAAGACGCCGCCCGTACCCTCGCCTGGACTCCGCTGGTGGCGGCCCTGGGTGCAGGCGGCCTTGCCCTGCTGCTGGGTTTCGTCGCCGCCCGCGCGCTGGAGCGGCGGCTGGCATCGGTGTCCGACGTGGCCCGCCTGGTCACTGCAGGGGACCTTTCGCACCGGCTGCCGCAATCTGGCCGGGGTGACGAGTTCGACCGTCTGGTGGTCACCGTCAACGCGATGCTCGAGCGGATCGAGGCGTTGATGGCGGCGCAGCGGCAGGTAACGGATGACATTGCCCATGATCTGCGCGGTCCGCTGCAGCGCTTGCGGCAGATGCTGGAGGGCGCGCTCGCGGGAGCGGGCGATGACTCCGTCCTGGCTGCGGCGATCGCGGAACTGGACACCGTCCTTGAAACCTTTGCCGCCCTCCTGCGCATCGCCCGCGCCGAGGCGGGAGCGGGCAACCGGGAAGACGTCGATCTGTCTGCCTTGGTGGCAGGCGTTGCAGAGGCGTACGCACCCGTGGCCGAGGAGGCAGGCCGGTCTTTCGTGATCGACGTGACGCCGGGTCTGCATCTGCGGGGTGACCCGGCGCTGCTGCAACGGATGCTGGCGAACCTGCTGGACAATGCGGTCGTGCACGGTGCTGGCGAAATCAAGGTGACGCTGGGTCCTGGCCCGATGTTGGTGGTGGCCGATGAAGGCCCAGGCGTGCCGCCGGCGGATCATGAGGCGGTGCTGCGCCGCTTCGTCCGGCTTGACCGCAGCCGCGGCACGGCAGGCACCGGGTTGGGGCTGGCGCTGGTGAAGGCTGCCGCCCAGGCGCATCAGGGCTCCGTCGAACTCGGCCCCGCCCGGCCCGGCGGAGAAGGTTTGGCGGTTCGCATCGACCTTTCGCACGCCTGATTCTGACACGATCGTCATGGTCGCGCCGGGCGATTCTCCATCATCGATGATGCACATGGGCATCACGCCAGTTGCGACCGGCTCCACTGCGGAGGCGGCAATTGGCACCAGGGATGCATCAACATGAAGCTGAATCCTCGCTTCCGTCGCCCCGCTTTCGCCGCCGCCCTGCTGGCCGCGACCGCCATGACGGGCGTCGTCGGCTGGCAGGTTGCGCCGGCTGTCGCCCAGTCCACCGCGCCGGGCCCAGCCGAGCACACCGCCCCCATCGATGTCGGCCGCCCGGCTGCCCAGAGCCTGCCCGGCTTTGCCGACCTCGTGCAGCGGGTGACCCCTGCCGTGGTCACCATCAGCTCGACACTGCGCGAGCAGGCGAGTGACGACCAATCATCGCCCTTCCCATCCGGCTCCCCGCAGGACCGCATGTTCGAACGCTTCTTCGGCAACCAGGAGCGCCAGCCCGCTCAGGTGGTCCACGCCCTCGGCTCCGGCTTCATCGTCGACGCTCAAGGGCACGTCGTGACGAACAATCACGTGGTGAACCATGCGACCGACATCATGGTCACCATGGCCGATGGACGCAAACTGCCGGCCAAGGTGGTGGGCGTCGACTCGAAGACCGACCTCGCCGTGCTGCAGGTGAAGTCCAGCACGCCATTGCCGCATCTGGCCCTGGGCGACTCCAACGCAGCGCGGGTGGGTGACTGGGTCGTCGCGGTCGGCAACCCGTTCGGCCTTGGTGGTACGGTGACCGCTGGTATCCTGTCGGCCCGTGGCCGTCAGATCGGCGAAGGGCCGTATGACGACTTCCTGCAGATCGATGCCCCGATCAACCGGGGCAACTCCGGCGGCCCGCTATTCGCGCAGGACGGCACGGTGATCGGCGTGAACACCGCGATCTACTCGCCCTCGGGTGGCAGCGTCGGCATCGGGTTCGCCATCCCGTCGAGCATCGTCAAGCAGGTCGTCAGCGAGTTGGAATCGAACGGCAAGGTGTCGCGCGGCTATCTCGGCGTCAGCGCGCAGGCGCTGTCTCCGACCATGGCAACGGCCCTGCATCTGCCGGCGGCGAATGGTGCGCTGGTTGCCGAAGTGGAAAAGGACAGTCCGGCCGCGGCTGCCGGCGTCCAAGCCGGCGACGTGATCACCCAGGTCGGCTCGGAGGCGGTCAAGGATCCGCGCGACCTCGCCCGGATTGTGGCGGCTATCCACTCCGGCACGGAGGAAAACCTGGTCGTGCGCCGGGGTGGGAATGACAAGACCTTGTCCGTCACGATTGCCCCGCTGCAGGACCAGGGTGGCACGGAGCAGGCCTCGGACGGACAGGAGCACGGCGCAAGGTTGGGGCTCGCTCTCGCACCCCTGGATCAGCAGGCTCGCGAGAGCCTGAATCTGCCTGAGGGCCAGCGGGGCGTGGTGATTGCGAGCGTGCAGCACAACAGCCCAGCGGAGGCTGCCGGGTTGCAGGCCGGGGATGTCCTGGAGTCGGTGGGCAACCAGGCTGTCACCAGCCCGCAGCAGGCCGTGACGGCCCTTCGTGAGGGCACCAAGTCCGCCGGGTCCGCCGTGGCGCTGCGGGTGTTGCGTGACGGGCATCAGGCATTCGTTGCCCTGGGCGCGGCGCAGTCCGATCAAGGCTAGCCGCTAACGATCCCTCTGCCGGTTGGCAGGGGGATCGCACGACGCGACTTGACTTACGACTCGCAGGCCAGCGATAGCTGAGGCGATCCCGTCACTGTCGGCTGGTCCAGCCGCGTTTCCGATCCGAGGCACATGCGACAGGTCCGAGCGTTCCGTCTTGCGGCAGTTCTGGCACTATCAGGCCTGTATGTCCCGGCCTATGCCCAGCCAAGCCGGCCGCAGGCACCGGCCGCCGCACCGCCGGCCAGCCCGGCGCAACCGCAGCAGACGACAGCCTCGTTCGCAGATTGGACTCTGCGCTGCACCCGCACCAGCCCGGCCGCGCAGATTTGCGAGGTGGTTCAAACGGTCACCAATCAGGATCACCCCATCGCCCAGGTTGCCTTTGGGCGGGTGGCCAAGGGGCAGCCCATTCACCTGACGATCTTGGTCCCGCCGAACGTGACCTTCGTCTCTACCCCAGCGCTTCGCACGGCACGGGATGGCGATGGTCCGGTCCTTGAGATGGCGTGGCGCCGCTGCCTCCCTGGCGGCTGCCTGGCAGAAGCCGTCGTGACGGACGACGCCATGCGCCGGGTCCGGACGGCGACGGAGGCAACCCGCGTCACCTTCGCCGATGGGTCGGGGCGGCTGGTTGCCCTGCCCTTCTCCTCGAATGGTCTGGCGCAGGCTCTCGACGCGCTTGGGAAAGAAGACGGTAGCTGATCTGCGCCGCCTGACGATGCCGTGAACCTCCTCTTTGTCCACCGCAGCTTCCCGGGCCAGTTCCTCTGGCTGCTGCAAGCGCTGGCGGCCACGCAACAGCACCGGATCGTCTTCATCAGCCGGCCTGCCGGGTTCCAGCTTTCCGGGGTGAACCAGGTCACCTACTCCGTCACGCCCGCCTCTTCCAGGACGCATGCGGATGCGGTGGAGTTCGATGCGGCCATGCGGCGCGCCGTCGCGGTCGCCGAAGTGGCGTCCGGCCTGCGGAGCGCTGGTTTCCACCCAGACCTCATCATCGGCCACGAGGGGTGGGGGGAGACGCTCAACCTTTGCGACGTCTGGCCGAATGTCCCCCAACTCGGCTACCGCGAGTATTTCTATCACGTGAGCGGGGCCGATGTCGGGTGCGACCCGGAGTTTCCGGTTCAGCCGTCGCAGCTTGCCGGCGTGCGGGCCAAGAATGCCGTGGGCACGCTTGCCTTGTTGCAGCAGACCCTGGGCGCAAGCCCGACCGAATGGCAGCGCTCGCTCTATCCCGCCTGGTCCCGGCCGGGAATCACCCCGGTCCCGGACGGGGTGGATTTGTCACTCTGCACCCCCGATGCCGCAGCACGGTCGCGGCCGTTCGAGTTGGGTGACGTAAGGATCGGCCCGGAGCAGCCGGTGGTGACGTTCGTCGCCCGCGACCTGGAGCCCTACCGGGGTTTCCACACCCTCATCCGATCCCTGCCGCGCCTCATGGCACGGCCGGACGTCCGGGTTCTGTGCCTCGGCGGGGACGGCGTCACCTATGGGCTGCGTCCGCTCACCGGCACTTGGCGGGGACGCCTGTTGGCGGAGGTTGCGGGCAAGGTCGATGTCAGCCGGCTGCATTTTCCCGGCCAGGTCAGCTACAACGACTATTTGCGGGTGCTCCAGCGGTCCGATATCCACACCTATTTGTCCTATCCGTTCATTGCTTCCTGGTCCCTGCGCGAGGCGCTCGCCTGCGGATGCACCGTGGTGGCGGCTGATACGGCGCCGGTGCGCGAATTCATCAGCGATGGTGTGACAGGCCGGCTCATCCGGCCGCTGGATCCAGGGATGTTGGCGGATGTCGTACTCGAACTGCTGGATGATCCCGGTCGTCGGCGGTCCTTGGGCACCGCCGCGCGTGCCTGGGCGTCCATCCACTTGCCCCGTGCCCATCATTTGGCGGCCTGGGGCAGCCTGATGGCGGCGTGTTTGGGCACCGATCCCGCCAGTATTCGTGTCAGGAATACGATGGAATGTTGATGTCGCGCAGCGTTGACATCGAGGTGAATAGGTTCACGCCCCATTAAGCAAACAGTGCGACTGTCGCCCGCGTGAGAGCAGGGGACAAATGGCTGTTGCTGAAGGGTTATTCCCCCGCACTCATCTTGATGTGCGGCACGTTGTCCATCGCTGCTTCCGTCGAGTTCCAGCCCGGCGATCCGCAGGCGGTGGTTGCCATTTTCCCGCCTTGGTGGCGTCACGCGGACGTCCTCACGGCGGCCGCGTCGGCCGGCCTTGTCCAGGCGCTAGGGGCGAGCGCCAACGTGGTGTTCCTGCGTTCGGATCGTTCGGATTTGCCGGAGCGTGCCACCAAGGCGGGCGCGTTGTTCGTGCTGCCCGGCTCTGGCTTTGGTCTATGCGGCGGTAGTTAGGAGCGGTCGTGTTTCAGGATTTGAGGGAACAGCGCCGCCTCGGCAGCAAAAGCCTGCTGATCTGGCTGTGGCTTCAAGTGCCGCTGCAAGCCGTCGCAATGCTTGCGCTAGGCCACCCATGGGGTGGGCTCACCCTCGCCGTCGCTGCCTGTGCCGCGACGGCCACTGTGGCGGCCCTCGGCAAAGACAACAGCCAGGCATGCCGGGTTACCATCGGCGTGGCGCTGATGTGCTCGATTTCCCTGCTCTTGGCCGGCTTCCGGGGCCATCCCTGGCAAACCGACATCCATATGTATTACTTCGCAGGGCTGGCATTACTGGCAGTCTATTGCGACGGCGTGGTGATCCTCTGCGCTGCTGCCACGGTCGCACTACACCATCTGGCGCTGAACTTCCTCTTGCCGGCAGCGGTTTATCCCGGTGGCGGGGATCTGGGCCGCGTCGTGCTGCATGCTGGGATCTTGATCGTCGAGGCAGCCACGCTGATCTGGGTCGGTCACAACATGCATGCCATGTTCCTCCATCGGGATGCAGCGGATTTGGGCCGCCGCGAGCAAGAGGCCCGTCTGCGCGCCGTGGAAGAGCGGGTCGCCCGCGACCAGGCCCACGTCGTGACATTGCTGGCGGAGGGAATGGGCCATCTATCGCAATGCAACCTGACCTTTCGCATCGACCAGCCGTTTTCGGACGACTACGAGACGTTGCGGCGGGATTTCAACAATGCGTTGGCGACGCTCCAGGAGACGATGGAACTGATCGCCGACCGCACCGCGGGTATCCGTTTGGACGCCCACGCCATCTTCAACGCCTCCGATGACCTTTCGCGCCGGACGGAGCAGCAGGCGGCGAGCCTGGAAGAAACCGTCGCCGCCCTCGACGACATCGTGAGGCATGTCAGCAAAACCGCCGAAGCGGCGGCCCAGGCCAACGATGTCGCGGCGCAGGCGCGGCATGACGCAGAGCATTCCGGGCCAGTCGCGGATCAGGCGGTCGCCGCGATGGGCAGCATCAAGGCGTCGTCGACCCAGATCGGCCAGGTCGTTGGCGTGATCAACGACATTGCGTTTCAAACCAACCTGCTGGCCCTCAACGCGGGCATCGAGGCGGCACGGGCCGGTGAAGCAGGCCGCGGCTTTGCGGTGGTCGCGAGCGAAGTGCGGGCGCTCGCGTTGCGCTCCGCCGCGGCGGCAAAGGAGATCAAGGCGCTTATCTCGACGGCGTCCCAGCAGATCGACCAAGGCGTGGCGCTGGTTGGCGACAGCGGCCAGGCTCTGACCAGGGTTGTCGCCCAGATCGGCCGCATCACGGCTGCCATCGAGGAAATTGCCGGGGCCGCTGGCGAGCAGGCGACTGGGCTGCAACAGGTGAACGCCGCCCTCAGCCAAATGGACGTGGTGACCCAGCAGAACGCCGCAAAGGTAGATGAATCGACCAATGCCAGCCAGAACCTAGCGCGTGATTCCAAAGAGTTGGAGCGGATGACCGCCAAATTCCAGCTTGGGGACCGGCGCCTGCCCAAAGCGGCTTAGAGCGACGGCCGGGATTTGTGTGCGCGGCGCGATCCGCGCTATTGCGATGTCCCACGAACGGGGGCAGGTCCGATGAAGCTGAGCGCGCGCAACCAGATCAAGGGCACCATTACCGCCGTCGTGAGGGGTCAGACCACCGGCCATGTCCACATCGATATCGGCAATGGCGTCACGATTCACTCCTCCATCACCAACGACGCCATCGACGAGTTGGGCCTGAAGGTTGGCGACCCCGCGATGGCGGTGATCAAGGCGTCCGACGTGATGGTCGCGGTCTAGGCGCCCGCGATGCTCATAAGGCTCGCCCTCGGGCTGGCGCTGCTGACCTCAGCCCCATGCCTTGCCGCGGACGCCGGGTTGACGATCCAGGCCGGGTCCGCGCCGCCCGCCGCGATGAGCGCCGAGGCTATCGCGCAGATGGCCCCGGTCAAACTCTCGGTTGGCTTCGATACGGAGCATGGCCCGCGCCAGGCAGTGTTCGAAGGGCCGCTGCTGTGGACCGTGCTGGACCAGGCCCACGCCATCGACCCGGCCAAGGCGAACGGCCATGTGCGGCAGATCGTGAGAATCGCCGGGAGCGATGGTTACACCGCGGTGCTCGCCTTGGGCGAAATCTCCCCAGCCTTCGAGGGCAAGCAGGTGCTCCTGGCCGACCGCATGGACGGCAAGCCCCTAGACGGCCTCCGGGTCGTCGTGCCCGGGGACAAGCACGGTGGCCGCAGCGTGCATGACGTGATCAAAATCGCCGTGCTCCCCGCCCCGTAAATGGTTCGCGAGAGCGAAATCCGTCCCGGCGAGGTCGTGGTGGATGCGCCGCCGCCGACCGACGCCGGGTTGGTCTATATCGGCCGCATCCGCACACCTTGGACCTCCCGCATGGAAACGCCCCGGCGGGGACGCCCGGACGGCCCCATTTGCCAGATCGAAGTCTTCGACCCTTGGGTGAGGGCGCTGGAGGGCCTGGCGCAATACGAACGCATTGAGGTGATCTACTGGCTTCACCTCTCCCGCCGCGACCTCGTGCTGCAGAGCCCCGCCAGTGACGGCGTCACCCGCGGCACGTTCTCCATCCGCTCCCCCGTGCGGCCCAATCCGCTCGGCACGTCCATCGTGCACCTTGTCGGGATCGACGGGCCAGTCGTGTCGGTTCGCGGCATGGACTGCCTGGATGGCACCCCGTTGCTCGACTTGAAGCCCGACCGGACGATGTTCACACCCCTCGCACCGCCGCAGCCGGGCGACTTTCAGGCCGGTGATTAGCGCATGACACAACGCTACGACGGCCCGATCATCGACGTGCATCACCATCTATGGGATTTGTCGCTCCGCCGGCACGATTGGCTGACCAGGATGGACGGCCCCATGCAGTCGCTGGGCGACCTCAGCTTCCTGCGCAAGGACTACCTCGTGGAGGATTACCTGGCCGATGCAGGCGCCCAGCGCATCACCGGGTCGGTCTATGTCGAGGCGGTGTGGAACCGTGACCGGCCCATTACCGAGGAAGTCGAGTGGGTCCTGTCCCTCGCACGCCCGCGTGCCATTGCGTCACGCCAGATTGCCTGGGCACCGCTCCGCTCACCGGACGTCGCCATCGCCCTCGATGCGCTCACTGCCCATTCCAGCGTGGTGGGCGTGCGCGAGACCATACGCTGGCACCCCGACCCGGCGAAGCGCTGGGCAGAGGCCGGGCTGCTCGACGATCCGGACTGGCGGCGCGGCGCATCCCAGTTGGCCAGAAGCGGCCTGCTGCTGGAACTGCTGATGAATCCCTATCAGTCCGAGGAAGTGGCAAGGTTGGCCCGCGACATGCCGGCGCTCTCCCTGGTGGTGAACCATTGCTGCAGCCCATTGGAGCGCGACGCGGCGGGGCTCGCCCGGTGGAAGCAGGGCCTGCTGGCGATGGGAGCCTGCCCGAACGTGTCGCTCAAGCTCTCGAACTTTCCAGCCTATGCGGCGGACAAGTCGCTGCCCGCGCTGCGCGATATCGTCATGACCTGCCTTGATGCGTTCGGCCCCGCCCGCGCCATGTTCGGCACCGACTATCCGGTAGGCCGCCGTGCTGCATCATTTCAGGACATTTGCGAGTGGTTCAAAGACATTACCCAGGACTTCCCCGCCAGCGAGCAGCGTGCGCTGTTCCACGACAATGCTGCCCGGCTCTATCGGTTTGACGCAGGCACGTCAGGGTAAGCGTCGCCCTGTTGGACGGAGTGTGCTCGTGCTAGCCGGGCGGCTTGACGACCGTCACAGCAGCCTCGTTGCGACGAAGGAAAGGGATCGTCCAGGGCGGATCGTAGAACCAGGCGACCGGCTGCCCGGTCGGCGCCCAGCCGCTTCCCTCCAGCCGTTGCAGCAATTCGCGATCCGCGCCTGCCGTCGCCGCCGGGTCGGTTGAGCCGGTATAGCGATAGACGCCGAAGGTTTCGGCCGGGACGGTCACGATCTTAACCGAGGGGTCGGTGGGGCGGGGCAAAGTGGCTTGCGTATATTGGGCCGGCATGAAGAACCGTATGCGCCAAATGCCGGGCGCCAACTGGTCCTGGCCAACCGGCGCCGTCATTGCGATGGTGTGGGAGCCCCCGGCCTGCGACACTGGTGCGGTCATGGCGATGGTCGCCGTGCCCGAATTAGCGCCGAAGATGTAACGCGCAAGCCGACGGAAGCCGTCGCCGCGGGCAGCATACTCGCTCCCTGCGATTTCGGTCTCGGCGGCCAGCCTGGGGCCATACTCGCGTATTTGGAGCGGACCTTGCGCCTGCAGGACGGTATAGCGTGGTTCCTCCGTGCCCGACCGGATGCCGACGACGGTGCAACCACCAAGAGCTATGCTGGAGAGGAGGGACATGGCGAGGTTGAATTTCATGACGCGCTATTTAGGGTGGAAGTTTCGCCCGTCACGGCTCTGGCCCAAGCTGGCTGACTCTGCATCTATGGTGCCCGACAGGAGTGGCCTCAATCCATGAGCAGTACGGAGCCGTATTGGTGGCTGGCTGCCACGCCGCCGGCGCTGCCGCAGACGGCGGTGCAGCCCGCATGCGACGTGGCGATCGTCGGCGCCGGCTATACCGGGTTGTCGGCTGCCATCACCTTGGCCCGGGCTGGCCGATCCGTGCAGGTGTTCGACAAGCAGCGGCCGGGCGAGGGGGCGTCCACCCGCAATGGCGGCATCACCAGCGGCAATCTGCGCCCGGGCTATGCCGAGATGGCCAGACGCTTCGGCCGGGAAAGGGCAGATGCGATCCAGGCCGAGGCCGTCGAGGCGAGGGCCGATTTGTATCGCTTCATCGCCGAGGAAGGCATCGACTGCGACTTCAAGCTGGTTGGCCGCTTCAGCGGCGCTGCCACCCCTGGCGACTACGAGAGCGGGGCAAGGGAGGCCGAACGGCTGGCGACCAGCCTAGGGATCGAGGCCTTTGCCGTTCCCCGCGCCGAGCAGCACAGCATTCTCGGCACCGATTATTACTACGGCGGCAACGTGCGGATGGATATTGGCGGCCTGCACCCGGCGAAGCTGCACGCCGGCATGATGCGCCTGGCGCTGGCCGCAGGGGTGCAGGTGCATGGGGAAACGGCGGTCGAGGCCGTCCAGCCCAAAGGGGACCGGTTCGAAATCCGCACCCCGCGTGGCACCACCGCCGCAAGCCATGTGATCGCCGGGCCAAATGGGTATGCCGATGCATCCGACAAGTGGCTGCGGCGGCGGCTGGTTCCCGTGCGCAGCCGCATCGTCGCCACCGCGCCGCTCTCGCCGAACTTGATGGGGGCGCTGATGCCGCGTCGCATGATGGTCAGCGATTCCCGCAAGAGCCATTACTATTACCGCCCCTCGCCAGACGGCACACGCATCCTGTTCGGCGGGCGGGATGGCACGGTTGCCGGGGACCCGAAATGGCCAACCGAGATGCTGCGCGATGCCATGGTCGGCGTGTTTCCGGAATTGCGGGACACCGAGATCACGCATAGCTGGTTCGGGCACGTTGCGATGAACCGCGACATGGTGCCACGCATCTTCAGCCGGGCGGGGGTGCGCTATGCCGCCGGGTATTGCGGGTCTGGCGTGGTTTGGGCGCGGTGGGCCGGAAAAAAGGCCGCCTTGCAGGTGCTGAACGAGGCGTCCGGCCGCTCCGCTTTCGATTTCCGCCCGCCGGCAGCGGTGCCGTTTTATAATGGGAGGCCTTGGTTCATGCCTGCCGTGTTCGGCTGGATCACCATGCAGGATCGCCGCATCGCCCGCGCGCGGGCGAAGTTGGCGGCGGCGCCCGCAGCGGATGACACCGGCCGCCAACCTGGCTAGACCTGTACGGACAAACATATTTCGATGGGGCTGCGCGGCATGATCAAGATGGGCGTCTTCATTCCAATCGGCAGCCGCGGCTGGCTGATCTCGACGACCTCGCCGAAGACGACGCCAAGTTTTGACCTCAACCGCACCGTCGTGCAGCAGGCCGAGCATTACGGCCTGGATTTCGCGCTCTCCATGATCAAGATGCGCGGCTTCGGCGGCCCGAGCGGGTATTGGGATGAGAACCTCGAATCCTTTACCTTGATGGCCGGCCTCGCGGCCGTCACCCGCCGGATCCAGCTCTTTGCCTCCGTCGCGGTGCTCACCGTCCCGCCGCCCTTTGCGGCCCGCATGGCAGTCACCATCGACAGCATCGCGCCGGGCCGGTTCGGGATGAACATCGTGTCTGGCTGGCAGCCGACCGAATACAAGCAAATGGGGATCTGGCCCGGCGAGGCACACTTCGCCAAGCGCTACGAATATTGCTCCGAATACGTCACGATCATGAAGGATCTCTGGCAGAACGGCCGTTGCGACTTTAAAGGCGAGTTCTTCACGATGGACGACTGCCGGCTAGAGCCGCGGCCATCCGCCAGGATCGAGATCGTGGGCGCAGCCCAGAGCGACCGCGGCATGCGTTTCGTGGCCGAGCATGGCGATTACTGCTTTTGCGGCGCCGGCGGTTTGAACGAGCCGGAGCGTGTGCCACCAGTGGTCGCGCGGCTGCAACAGGCGGCTGCGGCGACCGGGCGTGACGTGGGCGCGCTGATGCTGCTGATGATCATCGCCGATGCCACGGACGAACTCGCGATGGCGAAGTGGAACCACTACAAGGCCGGCGTAGACCACGAGGCCCTGGCCTGGCAGCGCACCCAGGCGACGGCGGACACCAACGCCTCGGTGCATTCGACGGTGGGGCAGATGGTGGAGCGGCAAAAGGCCGAGCCGATCCCGACGGGTATGCTGAAGCTGATCGGCTCCTACGCCACGGTCGCCCGCATGCTGGACCAGGTGGCCGCGGTGCCGGGTGTGAAGGGTATCCTGATGACCTTCGATGATTTCGTCATCGGAATGGAGCAGTTCGGCCAATACATCCAGCCGCTGATGGAAAGCCGCAAGACCCTCCAACTCGCCGCTTGAGCAGGAGCACCACCATGGAACTCTCCGACAAGTCTGCCCGCGCGCTCTACGAGGAACTGAAGCAGCGCCC
Source organism: Acetobacteraceae bacterium (assembly GCA_965199005.1). Lineage (GTDB taxonomy): Bacteria > Pseudomonadota > Alphaproteobacteria > Acetobacterales > Acetobacteraceae > LMUY01. The sequence goes on from CBDAQK010000001.1 coordinate 2,206,927, forward strand.
GCCCCGCGCCCGTTTTGGCTTTGGCAAGAAGGTGGCGCTGGTGAACGTTGATCCGCAGAAGGCCTATACCCTGCCCGGCGAGTTCATCACCGCCTACGAGACCGACCCAAACCAGATGCGGTATATCAACGAGTTGAGTGCGCTCTGCCGCCATTTGGGGGCGCCGGTGGTCTGGACCCACGTCGCCTATTTGCCGTCCGGCGAGGATTGCGGCATTTGGGGGACGCGCACAAACACGCCCGATTCGCTGCAGAACGTGAAAGTCGGCTCCCGCCGGGCGGAGTTCGACGACCGGCTCGAAATCGACCATGGCCGCGACATCGTCATCAACAAGCGGATGGCGTCTGCCTTCCACGAGACCAATCTCCCGTCGCTGCTGATCTGGCACAAGGTCGACACGCTGATCGTGACCGGCGGTTCGACCTCCGGCTGCGTGCGGGCCACCGTCGTCGACAGCATCTCCCACGGCTATCGCACGATCGTTCCGGAAGAATGCGTGTCCGACCGGCACGAAAGCCCGCACTTTGCCAACCTCTATGATATGTCGGTCAAATACGCCGACGTCTTGCCGGTTGCCGAGGTGCGAGCCGAGTTGATGCGGATGAAGCAGCAACCGCGGGCCGAGCTGCGATAACGCCGCCTGGGCCGCAAAGGGGTCGATCAAATCTTTGCGAACTTGTATGATCCGGTCACACAGCCTGGGCCACATCGTGACGTTGCTTGCCGCTCCCCCACCGCGCCCATCGGCCTTGAGCACCCTTGCATGGATTGGCCGGATTTGCGCAATGGGGCTGTTGCTGGCCGCCGGCGGCTGCGCCCCGGGGCGTGACCTCCCCATGCTACCCGGCCAGCACGAGGCACCGGCGGCCTATAAGCTCGGCAGTGGCGACGGGATCCGCATCATCACCTTCGGCGAGGACCAGTTGACCGGGGAGTTCCGGGTGAGCGATAGCGGAACGATCGCGGTGCCGTTGCTGGGGCAGATACCAGTGGCCGGCCTGTCGGTCGAAGAGGTGGCCAAGACGATCGAGACCCGTTTGGAACAGGGCAAAATCTTCAAGAACCCCAGCGTGTCGGCGGAGGTCACGACCTACCGCCCGATTTTCATCCTGGGGGAGGTGAACAAGCCGGGCCAGTATGCCTATCAGCCCGGGATGACGCTGTTGTCTGCGGTCAGCGTGGCTGGTGGGTTCACGTACCGTGCCGTCGAGACCTATGCCTCGATCGTTCGCAACGTGGATGGCCATGTGGTGGAGGGTAAGGTCGACCGGCAGGCGCTCATCCAGCCGAGCGATGTGGTCACCGTGTTCGAACGGCGCTTTTAATCCAGATGCATTGCGCTGAATTCGCCGGCTGGTATTCGTCCTCGCCTCTATGGCGGCCGGCGCTTCCACGTGCGCTCCGCCGGTTTCCGCCCCATTTGCGGCCCCATTTCAGCCCGCCGGCCGAGCCGCCTTCCCCCGGTTACCGGTCGGCTGCCGTCCAGTTCGATTGGGTGTCCGGCATCAAGACCGACCTCGTCTGGGTCTTCGCCAACCCCACCATCATGAGCCATCCGGCCCGCGCACCTTGGGACGTGCCAACCGGCAATCCCGCCTGGGCGTCGCTGCCGGCTGGCCGCAGCCCGGCGCGGCTTCGCACCCGGCCGTGGCTCCAATTGATCCTCGCCGGCTCCCTCTGCGCCATCAGCAACGCGACGGGAGGGCAGGAACTCGAGGGTTTCTTGCCGACTGGGTTGCCGATCGTCGCCTCGCCATCCAGTGTGACCATCCTCGACCGTCCGCGGCCCGATTTCGACCCGCTGGGCATCACGGCAGGGCAATTCACCGTTCACTCCTCCTGGTCCGAGGGGGTGGGCTTCGACTCCAACCCCTTGGGCGGCAACGGGCAGGCTGGCAGCGCCTTCGCCAGCACCCTGGCCAGCGCCTCGGTTATCTCCGACTGGCTCCGCAACAGCGTCGGTGCGAGCGTGAGCGTCGACGACCGGCGCTACCTCCAGCAGCATCAGCTCTCGCGAACCGAGGATGCGGTTTCGGCCGGCGGGCGTTACGATGTCGGCACGTTGGACCATTTGGTCCTGTCCGCTTCGCACTCCGACCAGGTCATCGAGCCGACCGGGATCGACGCGATCTCCACCCAGCAGGCGGTTCCGTTTCAGGTGAATACGGCCACCGCGAGTTACCTGTGGAATTTGTCGCGGCTCTCTTTCGAACCGTTCGCGCTGGTCAGCGACAGTACCTTCTCGTCCATCCGGACGAACGGGGTGCTCCAGAGCAACACCTTCCTCGACAACACCACCTTTACCGAGGGCGTGACGGCGCGGTACGAGCTGTCGCCGCTGCGCCATGCGGTCTTCGTGGTCCGCTCGTCGGAAAGCGATTTCAGCCATACCCTCGCCGGGTCACCACGCCGGGACAGTGTCAGCGTATCCGTCCTAGGCGGCCTCGACTATGTTGCCGACGGCATCTGGCGATACCGGGCCCTGGCAGGCTACCAGGTTCGCGACTATGCCTCCTCCACCTACAAATCCCACAGCGCCCCGATCGTGGAGGCGGATGTTATCTGGAGCCCGTCTTTGCTCACGACGGTCGAGGCGACGGCCAACCGGCGGATCGTCGACTCCAACGATCCGACGGTCGCCGACTACACCGACACCACCCTCAAGCTGCAAGTGGAGCACGAGGTGCGGCGGGACGTTTTGGCCAGCGCCCATGTCGGGTATGAGCAAGCGCTGTTCCAAAACGGCGGCGGCCAGCAGACCATCGTGAGTGCGGGCGCCGTTGCGAGCTGGTTGTTGAACCGCAATTTGAAACTCTCGGCCACCTACGAGCATGCCCAGTCCATCTCTGGGACGCGCGCCAGCTATAGCGACGATACGGCGCTGCTGGGGTTCACCCTCGGCATCTGACCGCCGGAGCGCATCCCCGTTGTTAAATCCTTGCCATCCGACCCTCCTCAGGCCTTGCGTTGCGGGGCAAGCTGGCCTTCTTGCCACCCAACGCGGCGTTGCCGCAGGACGCTTAATGGAGGCAGGGTGCGATGGTCAGACGGCACAAGGTGGAGGAGATCGCCGGTGTCCTGGAATTCGAGGGACGCGGGAATGACGATCCTGAGTTCGTCGAATGGCTGGCAGACCACAAAGCCCGCAATGGCGGCAAAATACGGGTCAGCCAGGGCGGCAAGGGCGTGCGCGTGATGTTCAGCAAGGAGGCCGACATGGCGTTCTGGAAAGCGCGCTCGGACAAGGCGGTCAGGGCCGCCGCACGATAGCCCGTTGACGGATGCGCTCGGCCAGATCCTGGCCGGCGCCGCCGATCCATGCGGCGATTCTGTTAAAGCGGTCCACTCGGGCCGTGCCAAGGTGGATGACGCTCGCGCTTATCACACCCTATGGTTTCGGCGGTATCAGTCGTCTAACTACGGTAGGAACCGTTGATGTCGATATAGCCATGCGTCAGGTCGCAGGTCCAAACCGTGCTGTGGCCGGCACCGAGCCCGATATCGACCGCAATCGTGATCTCCCGGCCCTTCATATGGGCGACGACCGGGGCTTCGTCGTAGCCCGGCACAACCGTTCCCTCGCGGGCCATCCAGGTGCCGCCTACGCCCACGGAGAGCCGGTCGCGGTCCGCCGGTTCGCCGGCCTTGCCGACAGCCATCACGATACGGCCCCAGTTCGCGTCTTCCCCGGCAATCGCGGTCTTCACCAGCGGAGAATTGGCCACCGCCATCCCAATCCGCTTGGCCGAGCCATCGTCCATCGCGCCCGTGACGTCGATGCGGATCAGCTTCTGCGCGCCTTCGCCATCGCGCACGACCTGGATCGCCAGGTCCAGCATGACGGCCTCTAGGGCGGCGGAAAACGCCTCCAGCGGCGCGCTGGGGTTGCCAGCCGCGCCAGTGGCAAACAACAGGACGGTGTCGCTGGTTGACGTGTCGCTATCGACGGTGGTGCGGTTGAACGTCGTTTGGGTCCCGGACGACAGCATCGACTGCAACGCGCCCGCCGGGATGGCCGCGTCGGTGAAGATGAAGCACAGCATGGTGGCCATATCCGGCGCGATCATTCCGCTGCCCTTGGCCATCCCGGTGATCCGCACTTGCGTCCCGCCGATCATGGCGCTGCGCGTGGACGCCTTGGGGAAGGTGTCGGTGGTCATGATCCCGCGGGCAGCCGCCTCCCACCCATCGGGCGCCAACGCGGCATGCAGGGCGGGCAGGGCGGTGGTGATTCGCTCGTGCGCAAGCACCTCCCCGATCACGCCGGTGCTGGCAAGGAACACCTCGCTCGCCGGGCAGTCCAGCAGCGCGGCGGCGGCGTCGGCCGTGGCCCGCACCGTTTCGCGTCCGCGGGCGCCGGTGAACACGTTCGCATTGCCCGCATTCACCACCACGCCCCGCGCCCGGCCCCCGGCCAATGCCTCACGGCACCAGTCGACGGGGGCACCCGGGCATTTGTTGCTGGTGAACACCCCCGCGACCGTCGTGCCCGCGGCCAATTCGGCCATCACCAGGTCGGTCCGGCCCTTGTAGCGGATGCCGGCGGCTGCTGCCCCCAGCCGCACGCCCGGCAATGGCAGCAGATCGGGCAGTCCGACTGCCAGGGGAGAGGGTGACAGGGCCATCGCAGCTACTTCGGCACGGCTGGCGTCACACCCGGCGTCGGCGGGATATCCGTCGTCGGCGTCACGGTTGGGTTGGGGCCAGGGGTGGCGGCGGTCATCGGCGTGCCATCCATGTTGAACTTGACCACGGTCAGCCCGACCCTGGCCTGGTCCAGCACCTTGCGCACGCCTGCCTGGATAATCTGCTGGCGCAGTTCCTCCTTCGCCTGATCGAAGGTCGGGGGTGGCGCCACCCGCGTCTCGTCCACTTTGATCACGTGCCAGCCGAACTGGGTCTTCACCGGTGTTTGGGAGAATTGGCCCGGCTTCAGCGTGAAGGCGACGTCGGCGAACTCCGGGACCATCTGGTCCTTCTTGAAGAAGCCGAGGTCGCCACCGTTCTGGGTCGCCTCGTCCTTGCTATTGGTCTTGGCCAACGCCGCGAAATCGGCGCCAGCGTTCAACTGGTCGATGATCTTCTTTGCCTGGTCTTCGGTATCGACCAGGATGTGGCGCGCATGCACCTCTTCCTCGCCGGGCTTGTTGGCGATGTCCGCGTCGTATCGTGCCTTCAGTGCCGCATCGGTCACGCTCGGCCCGATCTCGCGGCTGAGTTCGGCGTTCTGCAACACTTGGTCCGTGGCGCGGGCCATGGCGCGCTGCACCGCCGGGTCCTGCGCCATGCCGTCCTTCTTTGCCTGGATCACCAGCGCTGCCCTGTCGACCATTTGGTCCAGCAGCATTGGGTAAAGCACCTGCGGCGGCATGGAGCGAACCTCGTCCGGCAGGGTTTGCGCTGCCTCGGACAGGTCGCTGAGGTGGATTTCCTGGTCGCCCACCTTGGCTACCACGACGTCTGGCCGCGGCACGGGCGGGCTGACTGGGGCGGGTGCCGCCGGGGCAGGGGCAGCGGGCGGGGTCTGCGCCAGGGCGGCATTGGGAAGCATCGGTGCGCAGACAAGGGCAGCCGCGATGGCGAGCGACAAGCGCATGGTGGATCAACCTCGGTCTAAGAATCGGTCGCTTATGGCGGAAACTAGGGCGCGCGCCAAGTTACGCGCGGTTTAAGTCGGTGCAACGCCGGGTGTAAGCGCCGTAAGCGTGCGTTGACCGGGGCCGGCACGGCTCCTATCTCCAGTGCGCCGCCCCCTGCGCGCAGTCCAGCACCGGAATTCGAATGTTCGCCAGTCTCGCCCGTACTATCTTCGGCAACGCCAACGACCGCTCGCTGAAAGGCTACCAGCGCCGGGTGCCAGAGATCAACGCCCTTGAGCCAGCCATGGAGGCGCTCAGCGATGCAGAGCTCCAGGCCAAGACCGTCGAGTTCCGGCAGCGCCTGGCAAATGGTGCCACTCTGGATGAACTGCTGCCCGAGGCCTTCGCGACCGTGCGGGAGGGAGCAAAGCGTGTCCTGGGGATGCGCCATTTCGATGTGCAGATGATCGGCGGCATGGTGCTCAACGACGGCAAAATCGCCGAAATGAAGACGGGCGAGGGCAAAACCCTCGTTGCGACCCTCCCGGTCTACCTCAATGCCCTGCCAGCCAAGGGTGTTCACGTCGTCACCGTAAACGATTATCTCGCCCGGCGAGACGCCGAGTGGATGGGCCGGCTCTACAGCTTCCTCGGCCTCAGCACGGGGATCATCGTCCATGGCCTGGATGACGAGCAGCGGCGGGCGAACTACGCCGCCGACATCACCTACGGGACCAACAACGAATTCGGCTTCGACTACCTCCGCGACAACATGAAATACCGGCTGGAAGACATGTCCCAGCGGGATTTCGCCTATGCGATCGTGGACGAGGTCGACAGCATCCTGATCGACGAGGCCCGCACCCCGCTGATCATCTCGGGGCCGGCGGAGGATAGCTCGGACCTGTACCGCACGGTGAACGCCGTGGTGCGGGAGCTTGTTAAAGACCCGGAAACCTATGAGAAAGAAGAAAAGTTCAAGACGGTTACGCTCACCGAACTCGGGTCCGAGCGCGTCGAGGACATGCTGCGCGAGGCCGGGGTGCTGACCGAGGGCAACCTCTACGACATCTTCAACGTCACCGTGGTGCACCACGTCCAGCAAAGCGTACGGTCGCACACCCTGTTCACGCGTGACGTGGACTACATCGTCCAGGCCGACAAGGTCGTCATCATCGACGAGTTCACCGGGCGCAAAATGGAGGGCCGCCGCTACTCCGACGGGCTGCACCAGGCGCTCGAAGCCAAAGAGGGCGTCACCGTCCAGGCCGAGAACCAAACTCTCGCCTCCATCACCTTCCAGAACTATTTTCGCTTGTATCCGAAGCTGGCTGGGATGACGGGCACCGCCATGACCGAGGCGGATGAATTCGCAGAAATCTACAAACTGGAAGTGGTGGAAATCCCGACCAACGTTCCCGTCACCCGAACCGATGGCGATGACGAGGTATATCGCTCGGCATCCGAGAAGTACGAGGCAGTGGCCAATCTGATCGCGGAGGCGCGCAGCCGGGGCCAGCCAGTGCTGGTCGGCACCACGTCCATCGAGAAGAGCGAGGTCATCAGCCATTTGCTGACGAGCAAGCAGGTGCCGCACGCGGTGCTCAACGCCCGCTTCCACGAGCAGGAAGCGACCATCGTGTCGCAGGCCGGTGCACCCGGCGCCATCACCATCGCCACCAATATGGCCGGGCGCGGCACCGACATTAAACTCGGCGGCAATTTGGACATGCGGCTGAAGCTGGAGCTGGAGGGGCTGGAGGGTGAGGCCTGGCAAGCGGCCGCGAACCAGTTGCAGGCCGAGGTAGCGACGGCGCATGAGGCCGTGAAGGCGGCCGGCGGCCTGATGGTGATCGGCACCGAACGGCATGAGAGCCGGCGGATCGACAACCAGCTCCGCGGCCGGTCCGGCCGGCAAGGCGACCCGGGTGCCAGCCGCTTCTTCCTGTCGCTGGAAGACGATCTGATGCGGATCTTCGGGTCGGAGCGGATGGGCGGCATGTTGCAGAAGCTCGGCTTGAAGGAAGGGGAGGCCATTATCCACCCCTGGATCAACCGGCCCTGGAGAAGGCACAGAAGAAGGTCGAAGCCCGGAACTTCGATACGCGCAAGAACGTGCTGAAATATGACGACGTCATGAACAGCCAGCGCAAAGAGGTCTACGGCCAGCGCCGCGAGTTCATGTTGGCGGCCGACGTGTCAGAGACGATCAACGATATGCGGGCCGAGGTGATCGACGCCGCCATCACCCTGCGCATTCCCGCCAAGGCCTTCAGCGAGCAATGGGAGGCCGACGCGCTGGCCGAGGATTGCAAGCGCTTGCTGGGCCTGGACCTGCCGGTTGCCGCCTGGGCCGCCGAGGAAGGGATCGACGAAGAAGCCATCCGCGACCGCATCACCGCCGCGGCAGACGCCATGCTCGCGGCAAAGGCCGACGCCTTTGGCCCCGATTTGATGCGGTTCGTCGAGAAATCGGTCCTGCTGCAAAGTTTGGATGCGGTGTGGAAGGAGCATTTACTGGTCCTGGACCAACTGCGCCAGGGTATCCATTTGCGGTCCTACGGCCAACGAGACCCGCTCAACGAGTATAAGAGCGAGGCATTCGTGCTGTTCAACTCGATGTTGGACGATCTGAAGCAGCGGGTCACGTCCAGCATCGCCGGCCTGCAATTGCAGGCCGAACCACCGCCGCCCCCCATCCTGCCGGCCATGATGTGGGAGAACCACCCGGAGGCAGCGCTGGAGAGCCCCGCCTTCAGTATGGTCGCCGCTGATCCGGTGGAGGTGATGACCCTGCCGGAGCGCCCGGCGGCCGTCGTGACGGATGACCCAGCGACGTGGCGCAACACGCCGCGCAATGCCGCCTGTCCTTGCGGGTCGGGCAAGAAGTTCAAGCATTGCCATGGTCGCATGGTCTGAGACTCGTCTCGATCTCGGTTAAGGGTTTCTGAACCCCCTGCCTGCATCCTGCCGTGACGGGATGTGTGGAGTGGGGCTGAGATGGCGATGGCTGGCTGGCAGATTACGCGCCGTGCCCTTGCATTGGCGGGGGTCGGCGCGGTTGGCGGTGTGGTCGCCGGGGGGCGCAAACCGGCCCGGGCCCTCACGCTCACCCGGGAAATCACCGACATGACTTGGATGGAGGTGCGTGACTCCGTAGCAGCCGGCAACCGGGTTGCGATCGTGCCGAGCGGCGGGCTGGAGGAAAACGGCCCACACATGATCATCGGCAAGCACGATTATATCGTCACGTGGGCGGCCCGCCGGATCGCCGCCGAGCTGGGCAACGCTCTGGTCGTGCCGACGGTCTCCTACGTGCCGGAAGGCACCTACGAGCCGCGCACCAACAATCTGCTGTTTCCCGGGACGATTGGCGTTCCGCCAGCCATTTTCGCCGGCATTTTGGAGGGGATCGCCCGTAGCCTGAAGCTGACGGGATTCGAGACCATCTGTTTCATCGCCGATCACGGCCTGTCGATTGCGCCCCAGGCGGAAGTGGCGGCGAAACTGACCGCGGAATGGGGCGACAAGGGGCCAAAGGTTCTCGCCATCAACTCCTATTTCGCCGATGCCGCTGAAACCGCCTATCTGCGCAGTCAAGGTGAGACGGACGCCGCCATCGGCCAGCACGCCACCCTCTCCGACACGTCCGAGCTGATGGCCGTCCACCCGGAGGGGGTCGACCTCACCCGCCTGCCTTCCAACGTGTCGTCATATCCCGCCCTCGGCGTGTTCGGTGACCCTCGCCGGTCCAGTATTCCCCGCGGCGAGGCGATGATGGCGTTGAAGGTGGCGGCCTCCGTGGCGCAAATCCGTGCCGCCACGGCAGGCGCTGCCGGCTGATGTCCGTCGCCGCGGCGATTTTCAGCCGGTTCACCACCGTTACGCTCCAAACCTTGGCCGTGACGATGATCCTGGCCCTGGTCTTTACCCTTCTGGCCATGGTCGTGGCTGCCTGCAACAAATCGCCGCCTTGGTGGCGCAAGCCTGATTTGGCGACCGATCTGTGCTGGGTCCTGGTACCCCGCCTGCTCTATGGCTACGCGCAGACCCTCATGCTCACCCTGGGGATCGCCGCCTTCTACGGCATCACCGACCCGGACCGCTTTTTCGCCGGCGGGTTTGGCCCGTTGGCTGGACTGGGGTTTTGGCCGCAGATTGCGCTCTATCTGCTGGGCAATGACCTGGTGATGTACACCACCCACCGCCTGTTCCACACGGCCCGGCTGTGGCGGTTCCACGCGGTGCATCACTCATCCGAGCAGTTGGAGTGGATTTCGTCGTCCCGGTTCCATCCGGTCGACCAAATCTTCCACACGATCTTGTCGGATGTCGTGATGCTGCTCTTGGGCATCCCGCCCGAGATCCTGCTCTGGGTCATGCCGTTCAGCACCGGGACGGCTGCCTTGGTGCACGCCAATCTCGATTGGGATTTCGGCCCCTTCCGCTACGTGTTGGCGAGCCCCATCTTCCACCGCTGGCACCACACCAGTGCGGACCGTGGCGGCAGCAGCAACTTCGCCGGGACATTCCCGGTCTTCGACCTGATCTTCGGCACGTTCCACTGTCCCGCCGGGGAACGCCCGGATGCGTATGGTGTCGATGAAGCGGACTTTCCGACGCATTTCGCGGGGCAGTTGCTGCGCCCCTTCGCGCGGGCGAAGCCGGAGGTCACGGTCGATCCCTAGCCCGCCGCCGCTTGGCGGAGTAGTCATCCGGTTACTTCAGCAAGACTGGATAGTGGCGGCTAATTGCGCGCGATGTGTTTTCATCGGCGGTTTGGTTGCCGGGCGCGACCTGGCTGATGACGGCCCCTTCGATCCGCGCGCCATACAGCCGAAGGGCTGCAATTGCGGCCGAGACGAGCTTCTGCGACGTCCGGCCCCACTGCACGATGAGCAATGTGCTGTCCGAAATCGTCGATAGCACGCGGGCATCGGCAAAGCCCAAGACCGGCGGCGCATCCAGGATGATCAGGTCATAGAGCGAACGCGCCCGGCTCAGCATCGCCTGCACCTCTGGCGATGCAAGGAGGTCCTGGGGGTTCGCGGTGCCGGGAGCCGCAGTGATCACGTCGAACGGCTGCGTGCCGTTCGTGAAGGTTTGCACCCGGCAGCCGCCTTCCAAACGGATATTCTCCAGCCCGGTGCGCGCATTCAGGCCAAGCTGGGCGGCCACGGCAGGCCGGCGCAAGTCACAGTCGACCAGCAAGGTGTTGCACCCGGCAGCGGCGGCATTCTTGGCCAATGCCACCGCAATGAAGGTCTTCCCCTCCCGCGGCACCGCTGATGTGAGCAGGATGACCTGCGGCGACTTCGACGCACCCCGATGCTGCAACATGCTGCGCGTCAGGGTGATCGCGTCTTCAAAGCGCTGCACATTCCCGCCGCGGCCGAAGCGGACGGCCTTGCGCTCGGGCACGATCCCGATCGCGGGCAGTCCTGTCTGGGATTCGAGCTGGCCTGGAGTTTGGAAGCCTCGGAGGCTGCCTTCCCGCACCAAAGCCAGGCCCATCGCAACGACGGCAGAAATCAACGCACTGACGGCGATCAGCTGGCGCTTCGATGGCGGCATGGGGCCGACCGCCGGGCTCGCCGACGAGACCAACTGTGCATCAGGCGTTTGCAGACCGATCTCGTTCGAGGTCCGCTCGAACCAATTGAGATAGCTGGTGTAGATCGACCGCGCAGCCTCCGCCTCGCTCTGTAGCTGAGCCAGCCGGACCTCTGATTGACCCTGGCCCGACACCCGGCTCTGCAAATCGGCGAGTTGTGCCTGCAGCGCGTCCTCACGCGCCTTTGCCGCGTTGGCTTGGTTCGCCACGCTCGCAGCGATATTGCGCACCTCGGCGGTGATTCGTGCGTTGATGTCGGCCTGCTCGGCATGGAGCGAGCGCATGCCCGGATCGTTGTCGGACCGGCTTATCGCCAGATGCGCGATTTTGGCACTCACATCAGCCAGTTGCTCGCGATAATGCTGGATCAGGGAGGAGGCGACGACCTGTGGGATCGCGTCCAGACTGGCGCCTGCCGCCAAGGCGGCCTTGATTTGGGCGAGGTTTGCCGCCTGTTCCGCATACGCGCTGGAGGCAATGCTCAACTGCGCGTTGATCTGCGACATCTGCTGGCCGAGGACGGTCACCCCGCCACCCCCAGCCGTGCTGCTGCCGGAACCACCCCGATCTTGGATCAGCCCGTAATTGGTCCGGAACGTCTGGACCGCGGCGTTCGCCAGGTTGACCTTTTCGCGCAGGGCATTGAGCCGGGCATCGAACCAACCGCTCGCATGGGCGATCGCGTCTGTCTTCACCTTCTTCGTGAAGGCGATGTAGGCCGTCGCATACGCGTTGGCGATGTCGGCACTGAGCTTCGGGTCGTCCGTCTTCGCCCCAATGTTGATGACGAACGACCTGCCGTCATTGGTGAACGTCATCCGGCTCAGCAGAAGCTCGGTCGCCAGGTCGATGGTCGACTCGGCGTCGAGCGGCGGTTGCACCGGGCGGCCCAGGAGCTGTCTGGCGAAGTCGACCGTTCGCCTGACGAGGCCGCGATGGGGCGTGATGACCCGGGCAAAATCGGGCGCGTCCACCAGGTCGAGTTGGACGACCACCTGCCGCGCAAGCGAGAAGCTTTTTTGCAGGTCAACCTGCGTCCGGATGGCGACGGAGTCACTCGTCGAGGCGATCTTGTTGTCGGAGATCGACGGGTCGTTGACGCTCGTTTGGCTGCCGACGAGAACGGAGGCGGTCGAGACGTAGCTCTCGGGAAGTCCCAAGATCGCCCAGGCGGCAAAGCACACCAGCAGGGCCGTGGTGCATACGATGAAAATCTTGCGGGCCCAGAGGACCGAGATCAGGCGAGCGAGGGAGACAGCCGACGGGTCCGCCTGCGCAGGGACGCCCGCGAGGGACAGAGGCGGCTCGGTCACATTGGTCGAAATGCTCATGAGTTCGAAGCCTTAAACCGCTGGCGCAACCGGATCCCCTTTTACCGACGTACCGCTGCTCGTGAAGGACTTTCGCCGGCGTCCTCTTACACCAAAATGGCCGGTTGTGCAGCGCGGCCTTTAGAAACACTCCGTATGCTCGGGACGTTCGCTGCGGCACTGCTGGCCACGTCACCGCCGAGTGGGGTATCCGCGTCGCCATTCTTCGATGGAAATGGCCTCACCGTATGAACCTTCGCCGGGTTGCCGCCGAAGCCTACCTCGCGGGGTTGGCCCGTTACGACCGTCTCTGCCTGCGAGGACAATCGGGGCAAAGACGGTTCGACCGCGTCGGGGTGGTTGCCGCAGTGCAGCGCCGGAACGGTATCTCCGCCGGGGCACGGCTGCAAATGGAGGCGCTAAAGCGGGCCGGCGTCCCGGCGGTTCTGCTCGATGCGACGCCTGCCTTGCGCAACCCGGCCTACCGTATTCCTCACGACCCCGCCACGGCATACGTCTTCCACAGCGGCGGGCCCCAATTGGCTGCCATGGTGGCGAGCGTTCTGCCGCAAGCCAAGGACGCGTGGCGGATTGCCTATTGGGCCTGGGAGCTTCCCGCCCCGCCACGGACATGGCCGCAACCGGGTGGGCTGGTGTCGGAAATCTGGACGCCGAGCGAGTTCGCCCGCAAAAGCCTCGCAATGCGGTTTGGCCTGCCGATCGGGGTTGCTCCGCACGCGATCCGGCCCGGACCCGAGCGTCATAGACGGCAATCGCAACAGCCCTTCACCGTGCTGACCATGGCAGATAGCCGGTCCAGCTATGCCAGGAAGAACCCGGCTGCGGCCGTGCGGGCCTTCTGCCGGGCCTTCGGCGAGGCGCAGGGGGCCAAGTTGGTCGTGAAGTTGAATGGGAATGATTTCGACCGTGCAGCGCTGCTGGGGGAGGCGCAATCCTGGCGCAATATCGAAATTTTCGATGAGTTTCTGGATGATGCAGCGCTGCGGGCACTGTTCCTGTCCACCGACGTGCTGCTGTCACTGCACCGGGCCGAAGGGTTCGGCATCCCCATGCTCGAGGCGATGGCGCTGGGCATCCCCGTGGTTGGGACCGCGTGGTCCGGTAACCTCGACTTCATGAACGCTGACAACAGTCTGTTGGTTCCCTTCACCAGCGTCCCCGTGCGCGACGAGTCCGTCTACTCGCGTTACCAGGATGCGGTGTGGGCCGAGCCCGACGAGGCGGCAGCGGCGGCGGCGCTGACCCGGCTTCGGGAGGACGACGCGTTCTACCAATCGATTGCCACCCATGCCGTCCGCTCGGCGCAATCGCTTGCGGATGGATGGCAGATCCCTGCGCTGCCGGCGCATTAAACCCCCGTCAATGAGATTCGGCGCAGAATAGCTCATAAATTGATCCGGTACCCTTAGTGAAAATACGCCCGATGCTCATGATGTGCTTCTGGCTCGTGGGCGGTCTCGCCGTGTCAAGCGCATCCATTGGGATCGTCCAGTCGGCGGCGTTGCGGTCCACGCTCGCCGTGGCAGGGCATTTGACCGACGCGTTGCAGATCACCCTGCTGGTCAGCGAGAAGCTGGCGCTGGAGCGCAGTGCCGCCGCGACCGTCTTCGACCTGCCGGACACCCCCAGCCCTGCTGAATTGGCGCCTTACAAGAATGCTGTCATTGCGAGTGACGCGGTGTTCGACCGGGCCGCGCGCGCTTATCCCAATGCCGCCAACCGGTTTCAGGGGACCAAACGCGCGTTGAATTTGGCGCGGGAGAAGATGCTGGCGGCCTTTGCACAACGGCCACAGGATCGCGTCGAACACGTCAGTGACGCCTTCATCGACGCGATCTCCCAGGCCCAGGCTGAAACCAGTCAAGTGGCCGATGAGCTCGAGCGTAAAGTCGGCCATCGCTCGCCCAGCCTTGGGAACTTGGTTGGGGTTGCCCGCCTGTCACAGGGGCTGCGGGAAGTCGTCGGCCTGCGGGCTGCTCTCCTATCCGGGATGCTGAATGGAGGGCCGTCTGGCATTGGCCAGATGCAGCGGATCGACGAGTTGACCGGTGCGGCGAATGTCTTGTGGGTGCGGCTGAAGATGACGGTTGCCCAGATGAAAGGCAGCCCAGATGTCATGGCCGCCTGCATTGCGACGCAGGGGAGCACGATGGGGGAAGGTGCCCGGATGTACCGCAGCATCACGGACGCCCTGCGCGCCGGCCGCCCGGCCCCGATGACGGCAGCGGAGTATCACGCCAGGACGCCGCCCTTCATGTCCAGTGCTTTGTTATTGCGCGATTCCGCATTCAAGGAAGCCGGCCGGCTGCGTGCCGCGATCCTGCACGAGGCCCGCATGCAAATGTGGCGAGGCGCCTGTTTGGCAGCAGCCGCCCTGCTCGTCGTGATCCTCGCATCGATCCAGATCGTCCGCCGCCTGTCGCGCCCGCTGCTGCAACTGGCGGGTGCCGTGTCGCGGATTGCCGATGGCGATCTGTCCGTGCCGGTGCCCGGTGCCGACCGGCTGGACGAGTTGGGCGAGGTCGCTGCCGCCGTGTCTATCCTGACCCAGCGGGCGACTGCGGCGGAACGGCTGCGCCAGCAGGCCGCCGCAGAGCAGGAGCGCAAGATTGCGATGGCGGCCATGCTGACCGAGGCGGCCAAACGGTTCGAAGATGTGAGCCTGTCTGCCCTGGCGCGGGTTGCCGCGACCGAGGCCGAGTTGTCCGAAGCCGCCCACACGATCAACCACGCTGCTGCCTTGACCGCCCAGGAAGCGCGTGGCGCCGCCGAGGGCGTCGCGGTCGCCGCTACCAGCGTGGCGGCGGTGGCGTCGGCAACGGAGGAATTGGCGGTGTCCGTTCAGCACGTGTCCGAGCGGATGTCGGTTGCCGCGCGGGCTGCCGGGCTGGCGGCCATGGGGGCAGACCGGGCGGCGGATGCGGTGGAGCATCTGGCCGGCACGGCGCGGCGGATCGAGGATATTTTGCGGCTGATCGTCGATATCGCCGGGCGCACCAACCTTTTGGCCCTCAACGCCACCATCGAGGCCGCTCGTGCCGGAGAGGCGGGGCGCGGTTTCGCCGTGGTCGCCTCCGAAGTGAAGAAGCTGGCAGCGCAAACCGCCAAAGCGGCGCAAGACGTCAGCTCCCACGTGACCGCCATCCTATCGGCCACCGCCGAGGCAACGGCGGCGATCAGTGGGTTATCGGTCGAGGTGAGTGCCGTGTCCGCCACCGCTGACGATGTGGCCTCGGCCCTTACGGAGCAGGGTGCCGCCACGCAAGAAATCGCCAAAGCGGCCCAATCCGCTGCGAGCGGCACGGACGCCGCCACCTCCAAGGTGGCAAGTGCCGCGATCCAAACGGAGGCCGCACGCGCCACGGCAATGCGCTTGCCACAGGTTTCTGCGGCGGTCGGAGAGGCGACCGGCTTGTTGCGCGACAGCGTCGGTACGTTCGTGAGCGAGGTGCGTGCGGCTGCCTAGGCTATACTGCGCTGGCGAGCCAGCCCTGCGCATGCCATGGTTCACGTCAACCAACCAAGTCGTGGCGTGGGGGCACGCTCGCTCCCGGCCTGGCTCTAGGAGACGCAGATGGCCAAGGTGAACTACCAGTTTCAGAAAGCCGAGCGCGAGCGGGCAAAGCTGGCCAAGAAGGAGGCCAAGCGCCGCGAAGAGCACGAGCGGACTGCCGCCCCACCCGATGTCCCTGCGCCAGCAGAGGCGCCGCAGGGGAAGGCGCCCGCCGAGTCCTGATCCAGCGGCGTCCTGCCGGCGAACGGATTGACCTACCCCGCCCACGTGACGTTCCTTCGCAGGAGTTCAGCGCGGCGCGGCGTCACTTGGGCGCCGTGGCGCGTGCGGACAATCAGCAGGAGGATGAGGCGTGATCGAATGGGGCCAGATGAGCCAGGCGGAGCGTGACGACGCCTACAACAACAGCACCGCAGTCCCGAACAGCCCGGCGTTGAACGCCGCCCGCGTCGCGGACTCGGCCGCCTGCCGGGCGGAATGGAAGGGCTCGCTGGACGTGCCGTATGGGCAGGCGGCGCGCCAACGCTTGGATATCTTCCCTGCTGCCGACCCGGCGGCGCCGTGCTTCTTCTTCATCCATGGCGGCTACTGGCAGCGGAATGCGCGGGAGGAGTTCACCGTCCTGGGCGCCGGGTTGCGCGCGCGGGGCTGGTCTGTGGTGATGCCCGGCTACACCCTGGCCCCCGAGGCCACGATGACCCAAATCAATGCCGAGATTCACGCTGCGCTGGATTGGCTGGCCGTGAACGGGGCTGCGCATGGCGTGGCCGGGCCGGTGCTGTTGTCCGGTTGGTCCGCCGGCGGCCATCTGACTGCGATGGGGCTCGGTCACCCTCTCGTGGTGGCGGGGATGGCGATTTCGGGCCTCTTCGAGCTGGGGCCCATGCGCGACACCTACCTCAACAAGGCGATGCAGCTGACCGACGAGGAGGTCGTCACGCTGTCGCCGCTTCGGCTGCCCCCGGTGGCAAAGCCGCTGGCGATCACCTATGGCACCGCTGAACTGCCACCCTTGGTGCAGGACAGCCGGAACTTGCATGCCAAACGGTCCGCCGCGCACCTGCCCGGGGCCTTGGTCCCTGCCCCGGGCGGCGACCACTTCACGATCGTGGAGGAGCTGCGGCGCCCGGATGGGCTGCTGGTGCGAACCGCGATCGAGGCCCTGGCGCAAGCGTCCGCGGGCTGAGTCAGCGCGGCGCCATGCGGAGCGCGCCGTCCAGCCGGATCACTTCGCCATTCATCATCGGGGTTTCGACGATGAACCGCACGACACCGGCATACTCCGCCGGTTCGCCCAGGCGGGAGGGAAATGGCACCGATGCCCCGAGTGATGCCTGTACTTCGGCGGGCAGACCGTCCATCATCGGGGTGCGGAACAGGCCGGGTGCAATGGTGGCGATTCGGATGCCGTTGCGGGCGAGGTCCCGTGCGATTGGCAATGTCATGCCCACGACGCCTGCCTTGGACGCCGCGTACGCCGCCTGGCCGATCTGGCCGTCGAACGCCGCGACGGAGGCGGTGCAGACGATCACGCCCCGTTCCCCATCGTCGTTCGGCGTGTTGGCGGCCATGGCGGCGGCGGCCAGCCGGGTCATGTTGAACGTGCCGACGAGGTTGACCATGATCACCCGTGTGAAGGCCGCCAGGGCATGCGGTCCATCGCGGCCCACGATTTTTTCGCCATGCGCAATTCCTGCGCAATTGGCAAGTCCGTGCAGGCCGCCAAACGCCTCCGTCGCGGTAGCCACCGCCGCTTGGCCTGCGGCCTCCTGCGTTACGTCGGTCGCAACGAACCGCACCGCGTTTCCCAACTCCGCAGCAAGCGCTTCGCCGGACGTGCGGTTGACGTCCGCAATGACCACCCGTGCCCCCCCGGCGACGAGCATCCGGCTGGTCGCCGCCCCCAGGCCAGAGGCTCCACCGGTGACAATAAAGACGCTGCCGTCGACCTGCATATCGGGCTCCTCCGTGTATGGGCCGCCATATAACGCGCAATTAGCTGTCATCGCACGCACGATGGCCGTCCCAGAGAGACCGTGCAGTTGCGAGATCAATCCCAAGAGTTGCGGCTTAACGTCAAGAATTAGACGGACATTAATTAATCTCGGTTAATTGGCAGGCGTCACTTGGAGACGCCCTCATGTCGCTGTCACAAAAACCACGCCCGCTAACGATATCGAACCAGATGTCGATGCGTGTCGATCCGCTGACCCGTTTCTCCTATCCAGAGGCGTGTTTGTGGGAGGATGGCTGCACGGTGCGCCGCCCGCCGCTTCAGCTCACCCATCCGAGCCTATGGTGCGTGGGCGGTCTGCTGGCAGCGGCAACTGCCTGGATCATGACGTGACCGTTAACAAGCCTGAAACCCTGATTCAGTATCTTTAGCCTGGCTTCGCGAGCACAGTAGATGCGCATTCGAAATGTTTTGCTGGTCTGCATCGGGGTCGTAGGGCTCCTCGCTACCCTGAATGCGAGTTGGCGCGCGATAGATGCCGTCGAGGATCGCAAGGCCGTGCGGGTCGCTATCGCCGCCGCAAACGGGCTTAAGGCCGCGATGCTGCTGAGCGAACACATTTCTGCCGCACGCAGCAAGGTGAGCACGCTCTATAGCGACCCGAAGCCTGCGACCAGTGAGACACTCAAGCCCTTGCAGGAAGCCTGGATTTCCGTTGAGCAGTCACTGGTGGACGTGCAGCCCTATGCCGGCCCGACCTGGCCCGACCTGCAAGTCGCGATTGACCAGCTGCACCAGAGCGAGGTCGACGTGCTGGATGCCGTGACGCACCCGGCGGAGGCGCGGCCTGTGCATGCCGACCGTGCCTTCGTCCTGTCTGCTGACAATATGCAGAAAGTCCTGTCCGCGATTGCCGACAAGGGCGAGGTGGACGTTGCGCAGGCGGCCCCATCCTATGGCCAGTATGTCCAGCTGGCGCATCTCTCCCAGCAGCTTCGTGAGTCGGACGGGTTGCGGTCCGCGCTGCTCTCACCCTCGATCGAGGCGAACCATCCGCCGGTTCAGGTGCGCGAAATGGACGAGTTGAGCGGGCGCATCACCTTGCTGTGGCAGCGTATCGAGTTGGCTATGATGCAGCTGACCGACCCGACGCCAGCGATGCAGGAGGCGCACGAGATCATGTCTCGTACGGTGATGGGGGAAGGTGACCGGGTTTACCGCGACCTGATCACGGCGCTCGGCACTGGCCACACCCCTTCGATGAGTGCTGCAGAGTACCGCGTCTGGACGAGCCCGATGCTGGCCAATTGCCTGCTGCTGCGGAACGCCGTTTTCGACGACCTTTCCGTCCGCTTCGCCGCGGCGAGGCGTGAGGCGGGGTTGCAGCTCCTGTTCGCCCTCGCCACCGCCGCCGCCGCCGTGGCTGCGACCCTTGGCGCAGCATGGCAGGTGCTTTGCCGGGTGGCGCAGCCCCTGTCGCATTTGACTGTGGCCGTGACGCGGATGGCCGAGGGTGACCTGCAGACAAGCATCCCCTGCGTCGGCCGTAAGGATGAGCTGGGCAGGATGGCGCGCGCGGTGCTCGTGCTTCGGGACCGCGCTTCGGAGGCGCAACGTCTCCACGCCGTGGCCGAAGTCGATCAACTCGCGAAGTTGAAGGCGGCCCGCCTGCTGGCCGAGGCCGCCTTGCTGTTCGAGCATGCGAGCGCCACCCAACTGGTCCAGGTGCACGATGGCGAGGTGACGCTGAAGCAAACCGCCGAATCGCTGGACAGTGCGAGCCTCCTGACCGCGCTGCAGACGCAGGACGCTGCGGCGGGTGTGGCGGAGGCGGTGATCAATGTGGAGACGTTGGCGGTGGCCGTGAAAAAGGTCTCCGGCACGGTGATGGATGTGTCGGCACGGATGGAAGATGCGGTGCTTGCCGTGGGCGGGGCGGCGAAGGAGGCCAGTGCGGCGCTGGCGCATATCGGGGAGCTGACCGCCGTCGCCCGCCGGATCAGCGCCGTGGTGGATGTCATTACCGGCATTGCGAGCCGCACCAACTTGCTGGCGCTGAACGCCACGATCGAGGCGGCGCGCGCGGGCGATGCCGGGAAGGGGTTTGCTGTCGTTGCCTCCGAAGTGAAGAGCCTCGCGGCCCAGACGGCGCGCGCCACGGAAGAGGTGGCTGGCCACATCAATGCTATCCAGTTGGCGACGACCCGCGCGACCGATGGCATTGGCACCCTGTCGGCCCAGGTGGGCGCGGTGTCCGGAGCCGCCGGAGATGTGGCGGCTGCCGTGGAACTGCAGCGGATCGCCACCGGAGAGATCGCCTTGGCCGCCAAGACGGCTTCCACCGGCGCGGCCTTGGCGCATACCAAGGTCGCGGAGGCAGCGGATCGCACCCAGGATGCACGCCGGGTTGCTGCGGCCCTGCCGGGGCTAGCGGATGGTATTGCGAACGCGACCGGAGCGCTCCGCTCCGAGATCGGCCGGTTCATCGACGTCGTGCGGGAAGCGGCCTGACGCTCTGCCTTTTGAACATCCCGCCATGCTGTGCTATTCCAGCCTCGGGCCGGGTTAGCTCAGTTGGTAGAGCGCGTGATTTGTAAGGTCCACCCGATTTACATACTTTTACAGCCTTTGTGAGGGCTTAGCCTGGTTATTTATACGAGTATGGTCGCGAATTTCTGGCACTCGGCGGGGACGGCGCTGCTGCTGGTGAAGAGAAGAGTGCCACGTGCAACCGGACGCTTCAAAAGGTGGCTTCTCGCCATGCTCGGCCTGTAGAAGGCCTGCGCGCGGCTGCGATGCCGCCGCCAAGAGCGGCGCTTTTGACCCGTCCGGCTGCACATGACCTCCTGAAGGTGTCGGGACGAAGGGCGCCCCGCCAAAAATCGACGCCAAGATGCCTGCAAAGCACGGACACACGGTGGGGCGCGTGTAAACGCTGACACTTCGATGGCGCAGGTCCGGTGGCATCCGGCTCGACATGCATGACGCCAGTCACGAAAAACTCAACCAGACGCACAATGTAAAGGGCTGAGCTGAATCTGTCCCCAGCAGGTGCCTGCAAAAGGGTTCCGGGCGATCAGCCATTTTTTTAGAACGCTTCGATGATGTTGCGGGGAGCGACACCGACTGCATTCTTCAGTGGGATTGCAGATTCGAACTGTTTGCGGCTTCTTGTTTATAACGGGCAGGCATTCATGTCGGGTGGCGGAGGCGGCAAAAACCGCTACCAGAGATACAGCTTTGGAGGCGTGGGCCCTTGTGCAGGTGCTCCACTACAGTGAGGAAAGGACAATCGTCAAGGACACCACGGGCTCCGAAATCGGTTGGGCGGAACTTCGGGCGCTCGCGATCGGAGAGGGTGGTTGACCGCCGCCTTTCGTCCGAACGCATCATCTCCATGGACGAGATGATTTTTTTCACGCGGCCGTGTCAGGGCGATACCTACTATGAGACACTTGTTCCAGGGGATACGTTAAGATGTCAGGAGCGTCACAGACCGGTATCGACGCGCACGATACGAGTGGAGCCCTTACCGAAGCGAGCAGCTTTGCCACACAAAACGGCGATAGCTTCGAGGCCCTGTACATAGATCAGGCCGATACCGATGCTAACGCTGCCCAGACCGAAAGCGACGCGGATGGACCCCAAAACGGATCGCTCAGTCCAGCCCAAGTAGCAGCGGGCGATAGTCTACCGATCGTTTCGATCTTTGAACCAAATGACCTGGCAGTGACGCCTTACGAGCAGGGGACCAGCCCGGCGCTTGCGAATAACGGCAACCAAACCGACGTGGAAGGCGGGCCGGGTGGGAACCCCCCGGGGCTTTCACTAAGCTTGGGCTACCAAACCGGCCTCAACGCCATCAGTTCGGCAACAGCGATCAATCAGCCTGGTGGTTCGGCCATCTACATCGCCTTGGATTTCGATACGGGTCCGCCCGGCTACTTCACCGACAATCAACAGAACGTCCAGGCCTTTCTTGCGGGTGTCACCCAAGCATTTGCGGCGGACGGCAATGTCTACAAAATCGGCGTTTACGGCTCCGGTCAAGTCTTGGAATGGGCGGTCACCGCCGGCAGCGGCACCGATTCAACTGGCGAAACCTTCACCTACACTCCCAATGTTTCGTACACCTGGCTGTCGGGCTCAACCGGCTGGGCCGGTTACGACATCATGGGGCCTAACGGCAACGCCACGACCCATGGCTGGAGCATGATCCAGAGTTCGGCGTCCTCGACGCAAGATGGCGTCCCTGTCGACGTCGACACCACGGCGGGGCAGGCGATCGGTGCCTGGACGACGTCCGGTCAAGTCGTAGCTTGCTACTCAGCCGGCACGCGCATCCTCACGGTTCGCGGCGAGGTTGCGGTGGAGGAGCTGCAGGCCGGCGACCTGGTGGCCACCTTCGCCGGCACCGGTGCCCCGCTCAAGCCCATCCGCTGGCTCGGCCATCGCCGCGTCGACCTGAGCCGGCATCCCGACCCCGAGAACACGCACCCGATCCGCTTCCGCGCCGGCGCGCTTGGAGAGGGCTGCCCGCACTGCGACCTCGTCGTCAGCCCTGGTCATCGGATACGGGTCGATGACGTGCTGGTCACCGCCTTGGAATTGATCAACGGCGCAAGCATCGTGCAGGAAAGCCCGGACGAGGTTGAATACTGGCACGTCGAGCTGGATGGGCACGATCTCGTGCTGGCGGACGGTGTGCAGGCCGAGACCTATCAGGATACCGGGAACCGGATGGCGTTCGAGGACGGCCCGGTCGCCGTGCTCAACCCGGTGCTAGACGGGGAGGTGCCCCAACCGTGTCTCCCGTATTCCGGGGTCAGCGCTCAGGTGCGTGACCACCTGAGCGCCCGTGCCAGCGCGCTGGGCTGGACCAAGTCCACCGACCCGGCGCCTTGGTTGGACGTGGACGGCGAGCGGGTTGAGCCAATCTGGCAGGATGGGCGCTGCCGATTCAACCTCCCGGCCGGTTGCGAGACAGTGCGGCTGCGCTCACGCGCGGGGCGCCCTTGGGATGTGGACCCGCATTCGGGTGATCGCCGGCAGCTTGGCCTCAAGCTGCACCGCCTGGCGCTGGACCGGCGGGACGTGCCGCTGGACTCATCCGACTTACGCGACGGTTTTCACGCGATCGAACTGGACGCCGAGGGACGGACCTGCCGCTGGACAACGGGCAATACGCCGCTGGACCTTGCGAAACTGTCGCCGGGCGCGGCGGTGACGGCGATCGAAATCGGCTATGACCAGGCTCTGCCCATGTGGATCGGGCCGGCCGCGACCGGCACGGATGCAACGAAGGCTGACAACATCGAACTGCTGACGGTGACTGGGTAAAGCCCATGAACTGACACCCGCCACGTGCGGAGGGCGGAATCCCGAACTGTGCATCATCCCCGGCGTTTGTCCATCATGCCCAGTTCGAACAGCAACCAGAACCTGGACCATCGCGGCGTTCGCTTCTCGATCACCCGTGAGACGCCATTCGATGAGCCTGCGGTGTTTCGCTGGACCATCTATCCGGCGATCGGGCTAGAGAGTGAACCTCCTACTGATTTGGAAGCGGGGCCGAGGGCCTTCGGACGCGCGCACGCGGCGGCTTGCCGGGCGATTGACGCCTTGCTCGCTCAGCAGTCCCACGGTTCAGGCACTGGAGGCGGCGCGGCCAGCACACGGCACGGGGCAACAGCGGTCAGATCAGCGCAACCCGCAGCATCACAATCCCGATAGACGCTACGGTGATGGCCCGTGGATGGCTAGGCCGTGCATCCAATTTCGTTACGAAATCGTAACACTGCTAGACCGTGGGCGGAACGGAAGACCCTATACTCCGCCTCGGCATAGTGTTTCTCGGCCAACGCCACTATCTCCTCGGCGATTGCTTGCACGACGACGAACTTCGTTTAAGGCCAGAACGACTCGGCGGGATGTGGGTGGACAACGCAGCGCCCTTAGCTGGGTGGGACGTCGTACTCCCGCTGCAAAATGCGGCCCGTCAGGCCGGTGCATCAGCGGCGCTTTAAAAGCTTACCCTAGTTTACCTACCCTGTTCTGTTACAAGATCATCCAACGATAGTCACGTTCGCATCACAATTGATCTAGGAGGGCCGGACACATGAGTGTAGAGACGACGCCTGATGTCGAGGCCAGGATCCAGGCTTTGGAGGATCAGCTTGCATGGGCCTTACAACTGATCGAAGCCCGCGCAAGTTTTGAAGGAATAAATGAAGCCATTGTCACGCTTGGAAGAAAGGCCATTCACGGCAACCATACTCCGAACTACCTCGGGAAGCGGTTCTGTGATTACGAGCTCGCCGTCATAAACGTCAAACAAGTTGCTTATTATATTGGACGCGCCGAAGCTGAAAAGGTGGGCGCGTTTGCGAAGATGAATATCGCCAGAACGCCAACCCGTGAGCGGCTGAACTCAAAACTCTGCGTACAAAGAGACTTTGATACGAGCTGGTATTATTTTTGGCTGAAGGAGATGTGTTACGGATTTACCTATCATCGCAAGTTCTGGGAGTTTTGCTACATTGCCCAGAATTTGTATGCTCATGGTGGGCTGGCGCCCGGCAAGACCGGCGTGGGCTTCGGCTGTGGCGAAGAGCCCTTGGCCAGCCTATTCGCCAAATATGGCGCATTCGTCAAAGCAACGGATTTAGACCCGCGGGAATTCAGCGCCGACGGTCAGGGATGGACCGATACCGGGCAGCACGCCGCCTCGCTCGAAAAGCTCCTCAATCGGAACGTCTGTCCGGATCCGATCGCATTGGAAAGAGTGACTCACGAATTCGTCAATATGAATCGAATACCCCGCCACTTCGAAAACCGGTTCGACTTTTGCTGGTCCGCGGGATCTTTGGAGCATATAGGCAGTCTTGATCTTGGCCTGAAGTTTATCGAAAACTCTTTGGAGACCCTCAAGCCCGGCGGCATTGCGGTCCACACCACCGAGTATAACTTTGAAGACGGCGAGACGATAGATCATTGCGGAACCGTACTGTATCAAACCCGTCATTTACTTGAGTTTAAAAAGAAACTTGAAGACAAGGGCTATGTCGTCAATCCATTTGACTTCGATGGCGGAAACGGTGTTCTTGACGGATTGTTCGACTTACCGCCTTGGCCATGGGAAACCGTAAAACTGGGGTGGCACGTACAAGATTGTTTCGCCCATATCAAACGCTCTATCGGCGGCTTTCCCTGCACATCGGTGGCGATAACCATAACCAAACCGCTCTAAGATTGGGTGTAGCGATGTGGCACGTAATTGCTGATGGCAATGCGACATGCGTTGATCAGAGCATGTTTGGCGACCGTGTTTGCAGTGGCAGAAGCACACGCCGGCCCGCCAACTTGCCGCAAATGGTTCTATTCGCATGACAGCCACCAACCTCATCGGTGCCGATCTGACGGTCCACGAAGGAACTGACGGCTGGCTTTTCCTCGACAAGGCCGGACCAAATATGTTGCGGGACATGATGGCCGATGCCTCCGAATGGCATCGCACACATCTGCCTCGGCACATTGCCAACTATGCCGCCCGCCATCAGCGCGTCACTGACCGAGGGCTGCCGTTCGTGGTTGTTTTTCCTCCAGAAAAATCAGGAATATACCGCGAATATCTTCCGCAAGGTTGGACTGTCGCCATACCAACTCCAGCGGAAGTGCTCGCCAAGGCCCTGCAAGGCAGAGGTGTTGCTGCGATTTGCCCTTCCGAACTCTTTCGGGCCGCCAAGGGGCCTCTTGATCTATATGAACGTACCGACTCCCACTGGAGTTCTTGGGGAGCCTATCTCTGCTATTGCGAAATCATGAAGGAACTAGGCCCACAATATTTAGATCGCGTCATCGCCTGGACCTCCGTCAGTTTGCAGTTCCGGCTCGGCTACGGAGATCTCGCCGTGCATGTTCCGTCAGAACCTAAGCGTCACCTCCAGTCAGTGGAAATACCCAGCATCCCAGTGAAGCAAGTCGAGCGCTCGTTCGATATGCGGGATCAGGTTGTGCGACGCGTCACGTGCGAACAGGGAATAGGGAGGGCCTTGATTGTGCGCGATTCCTTTACGACTGCGCTCGCTCCCTTTTTCGAACGCACGTTTGCAGAGACGGTTCTGCTTGCACCTTCGCCGGCCCTACTCGACAGCGCGATTGACACATTTCAGCCCGATCTTGTGATCTTGGAAGTCGCAGAGCGCGGCCTGCTTCATCATGAAGAGGCGTTTGCCGACTGGTCCGCCCGAACCTTCGATCAAGAGCATCGAGAAAATGCGCTCAACCCCAAAGCAGGTCGCCTGCAAACGGAAGCAGTGCGCAGCATCATCGCTGGTAAATGCGACGAGGCGATAAGTCTTACTGCTGTCGCGATGGCGCTCGAGGGCAATCCTTATCGCGTCTACAATTTGGCATGGGCTCTGCGTAGTCAAAACAAGCCCGGTCTATGCCGGCAGCTCTTGGGGGCGCTCCCTATGGAACATAGAAACCGTTTCACCCATTATTTCGACGCGATGTGCGCATTCGACCTTGGGCAAATCCCCGACGCGCGCGCCGCGATGGACAGGGCGTTAGCAGAGCAGCCAAATAATGCGATGTATCTAACAATGAGCGGCGAGTTTGCGTTCATGGTTGGTGATTACGAGCAAGCGGTCGCGGCACTACAAAAAGCGGCGCGATATGCCCCGCTTGCTGAGCGCGCCTGGCTTCGCCTAGCCGACGCCTACCGGGCGCTCGACCAACCGGACCAAGCGGCGCAGGTCGTTGCTACGGCACGAGACATTTTCGGGCCGTCGTTTTCATCTGGGGCAGAATCATAACTAATGTTTGGTGGGTCTCTCACTACAGTCAGCCACACCCTGACGGAGAACGGCTAGCGGCGGTCGAGCGGTTTGCCGAAGCGAACACGGCGCATATCGAGGCCTATTTCTCCGGCATGGAGGCCATTGATGCGCTCGACTTGCCGAGGGCGGAGGCGGTAGCGACAAGGCAAGAAGACCCCAGACATGGTCCTCGTGACGTGCCTATCGAAAGAACGTAGAATGAACATTAAGCCAAAATCGAGCCTCTGCCCTGGTGTTTTAGGTAGGTTTGGCGAGGACGCAATCGCGCCACCATGCACGCCGAGGCATCCATACGGCAATCGTCTACATACATGCCCAAGCGGTCGCATTTTCTCATATGCCCGGGAAGCGACCCGTGCAATTGATGTTTTTTCTGTTCTGTCTTATGAAGGCTGCACCGGCTTGGTTTGCTTGTGATTTAATGCGCGAAGGTTGCACCAATGCTTGCATTTAAAAGCCCAAGCTACATCAATGACTCGAATTTGGTTAACTATGCAGCCTTGGTTGACGTCAATGGGGATGGCATACTCGACATTGTTCTCAGAAGTTATTACGGCGGTGTTGCTACGCTACTCGGCACTGGCGACGGCGCATTTGCAGCACCGAGTTCGGTTGCAACGGGTCCATACAATCTGGCGCTTGTCGCAGACCTCAATAATGATGGGCGTCCCGATTACATATTTTGGACATTTGTCAGCCCGCTTGACCCCAACTACGTGGCCGACGAAAACTTTGTCGTCTGGTTGAACACGCCTGCAGGTTTTGTAAGCAGCACTTATCCTGGCTCCGCGATGACGTCGATCTATGGGGTTGACACAGTAGCGGACGTTAACGGCGACGGCTTTCCGGACCTGATTGGCTTCACCAGCGGCTCCTCGTCAAGCCCGGTCGGGGTCCGCTACAACGACGGCACCGGCCATTTTGGGCCGATCGTGGCGATTCCTTCCGGTGCACCATTGGGCGGGGGAAGCAGCGTTCTAGTCGGCGACCTGAATGGTGACGGCATTCCCGATATCGTCGCTACCTTCGGCAGCAGCTTCAGCATCATTCTGGGAACTGGCAATGGCAATTTCGCGCCACCAATCACCGTCAGTGGGAGCGGGGCTGGAACGGGCGCGCTAGCCGACCTGAACCAGGATGGAAATCTGGATCTCGTCGTGGTCAGCAGCAATGCCTCAGGGGAAGAGTTCGCACGAGTATTCTTGGGCGATGGGCATGGTCACCTGACCGCATCGGGCACGTATCTCATCTCGACAGAAGCATTTTCCCAAATTCCAAGCGTAACCGTCGCTGACCTGAACGGCGATGGGATTCCTGATCTTGCATATACCGATTCAGACGGTGTCTATGTTCTTTTGGGCGATGGCTTCGGCCGGTTTGCCAATGGAATACTCCTCCCGATCGCCTTAAATTCGGCCCCGCTGATCGCGAGCGATTTGACGGGCGATGGTCTGACCGACCTCATCGTAAACACGCACTCGAATACCGGGCTGGCCGTTCTAACCAATGTTTCCACGGCCGCTGCGAACAGTTTCGTCGCCAGCACGGCTGCAGGCAGTCTTTGGAGCAATGGCGCGAATTGGAGTCTGGGGGCCGGGCCGGAGACCGGCGACAGCGCCACCATCGGCCAAGCCAGTATCGACGATACCCCAAACCTTAATCTCACCAGCATCACGGCGACCTACAACGGCAGTGTGGATGTGACGTCGGGCGTGCTCACGCTGGGGACGTTCGCTGGCGGCCCCAATACCGAACTCGCAGCCGGAGGGGCGGGTGTCACCGTGTCCGTAAGCAATGTGGTGGGCACCGGTGCCGTATTGGGCGCCGTCGGTGCAAAAGCGCTGCTCATCGATGGGTCAAGCATGGATGCCGGCGAAATCTATGCCGTCCAATCCGGTGGCGCACTCTGGCTGGGAGCGGTCCCTTCCGCGGCTTCGGTATTCCAATATAGCGGAGCCGGTGAGATCGTGCTGTTTCATCCCGGTGCGGTCAACACCATGCCATTGACCGGCGTTGCACGCGGCGACGTGATCGAGGTGCCGGGCAGCAAAACGGAGGGCATCGTTTTCGGGCCGTCCAGCGTCACAATCAATACCGACACCGGCAGCTACGCCTTTACCCAAGTCTCCTATAACGGGCTGGTCAACGCTTTCACCACGATGACCGACCCGGCGACGGGCCTGCAGGCGATCACATTCCAATCCAGCCCGAAATCCGATTTCAACCGGGACGGCATGTCCGACATCGTCTACCAGAACGACAACGGCGCCATCGTAGTGGACACCCAGGCCAATCTGACGCTCACCGGAGCCGCTTCCGTCGCCAATCCCGGCGCCGCCTGGCATGTCGTCGGCACCGGCGACCTGAATGGGGACGGATACAGCGATATTCTGCTGCAGAGCCAAGACGGCGGCGTCGTGGATTACCTGATGAACGGCAGCGCAGTTGCTTCAGTGAACCTGCTGGGGGTTCCCGATTCCCCCTATTGGCACGTCCGAGGGACCGCGGATTTCAACGGTGACGGCAATGCCGACGTCCTGCTCGAAAACGACGATGGCCGTCTGGTCATTTGGAATACCAACGGGACCAGCGTCACCGGCGTCACGCTGATCGGGCAGTTGCCGGCGGGCTATACTGTCGAGGGGATCGCCGATCTAAATGGCGACGGTAGCCCGGATATCGTGTTGCAAAGCACTGATGGCTCGGTAGCCGCCTACCTGATGAACGGCACCCACGTGGTGGCAGCCCCCTATCTCGGCAACCCTGGGGCCGGATGGTCCGTGGTTGGAACCGGTGATTACAACAGCGACGGCCTCGCTGATATCGTTTTGCACAACGACAATGGCACCAACATTGTTTGGACGACGAACGGTGCCAGCGTGACCGGCGCAGCCCTGCTCAACGCGTCGAGCGGTGACTGGAACAACGTCTTACCCGGCGTCGATCTAAACGGTGACGGCCACTACGATCTGGTGCTGCAGAACGCCAACGGCACCACAGCCGGGTTCACGACCAACGGGGCAGGCGGACTGGTCGCGGGCGCGCAAATCGTGGCCCCGTTTCCACAATGGCATGCCGTGAGTGAAGTTCCTATGCAGTTCCTCGACTACGCAGGCACACAGGCGACCACGACGGCGACACCCGGCCGGGACGTGTTTGGACTGAACAGTTACACCAACGGGGTTCACGCCATTGTCGGCTTCGACCCGGCGCAGGACCTCATCGCACTCAGCAGCACGGCGTTTTCCAACTACGCTGCCGTGCAGGCTCATGAGGCTCCCTACATGGGTGGAACGCTCATCGCCCTCAGTTCGAGCGCCAATGTCGTTATTCAGGGCGTTACCCCAAGCCAGCTCGACAGCAGCAATTTCGTGTTCAGGTAAGCCTGCGGTTTGGCTCTGGGCAGCTTTAGAAGCGTGGCAGGGACGCTGGCCTTGGCGTCCACCCAGCAATCATCCGCGGCATCTACGCGATCGTGCGGGCAGAGCCTGGCCGCGTCGAAGTGTCAGCGGCATGGCCCCGGTGAAGTGGCGGGCAGACGGAAAGGCTTGCCCATCTGGCCCACCGTGACCTGGAAGAAGCCGCGGCGTGAGCCTGGTTCTCCACCAGCACTGACATCTATGTACCTTCGTTGCTCAACAGGCTCCTGGCATGTAAGTAGAGCATCCTAACCCGTCGAGATGGCATGGGGGCCTCCTTGAGCATTGCACGGACACGATTGGACAGCCTGTTGGGAGAGGTCTATTCGGCCTCTGATTTCGGCGGCCTGACAATACAAAGCGCGCCTTACCAGTACAGCTTCCCCACCGTGACCGCGACGACAACGGGAGTCTCCGGTCCCGGGACGACCCCAAACGAAACACTGACGGTCACGGCGTTTAGCGACACGAACGCGACCGTCACGCTGGCTATAACGGCGAATGCATACGCCGCGACGCAAACCTATTATGTCATTGGTGTTTCTAACAATGGGCTCTTCCTATCGACTTTAGCGGAGCAATATCTCGCTGCTGACGCGATGTATAATCCAAACTTTGCAAATAGCTCGGTCGGGGTGCTTTCTGCGGCGCCAATTACATCAGGCTTATCGCTGAGTTTCTCAAAGACCGGCATTGACGCAGCTAGCTCGGCTTCTGCCGATTTCAATGGCGATAATAAGTCTGACCTTCTACTTCAAAATAATGATGGCGCAATCGTCATTTACACTCAGGCGGACCTGACGATTACGAGTGCGGTCGCAGTTGGCAACCCCGGCCCGACATGGCACGTGGTGGCCACCGCAGACATGAATGGCGATGGCTCAACGGATATCCTGTTACAAAACAACAACGGTGCCGTCGTCGATTACCTTATGAGCGGCAGCGCCATTACCTCCGTGAACGCACTTGGAAGTCCCGGAAGTGCATGGCATGTCCGTGGCGCCGGTGATTTCAACACAGATGGCAACGCAGACATTGTGTTGCAGAACGACAATGGCAACATGGTGGTGTGGAGTACCAACGGCACCGCCGTCACTGCCGCAACCTCGATCGGGATCGCGCCCGCAGGTTGGACAATCGAGGCGGTTGCGGACTTCAACGGGGATGGCCATCCCGACGTTCTATTGCAGAACACCAATGGCAGCCTGGTCGACTACCTGATGAACGGCACCACCATCACGGCGGTCAACGCACTTGGCAATCCGGGTACTGGCTGGGCGGTTGCAGGAACCGGAGACTACAATGGCGACGGAAAGGCCGATATCGTCCTGCACAATGACAATGGCGCAACGGTCGTTTGGGAAACCGACGGGACGAGCATCACGAATTCGGTGTTGATCGATAATCCCGGCTCGTCATCGTGGTACGGCACGGTGTCTGGGGTTGACCTGAATGGCGACGGTTCGTCCGATTTGGTTGTTTCCAATACCAGCGGCAGCGTGGTGGGCCTCACGGCCAATAGTTCCGCCACGATCACCGGGGTCGCGCAGCTGGCCTCTTTGGGGACGGGCTGGAATGTGATCGGCAACACCCCGATGCAGTTCATCGACGGAACGGCGGTCACGGGCGGGCTAACAGCGACACCAGGGGCGGATCAGTTCGATTTCACCAGTTCCCTGCCGGGTTCGCACGCCATCACCGGGTTCGACCCGGCGCTGGACAGTGTCGCTCTGAGTAGCACCGTGTTTGCCAACTACGCCGCCATGCAAGCTCATGAGGCTCCCTACATGGGTGGGACGCTCATTGCTTTAAGCTCGAGTGCCAACGTCGTTATTCAGGGTGTTACACCAAGTCAGCTCGGCAGCAGCAACTTCGTGTTCAGGTAAGCCTGCCTGTTCGAGCCAGACTGTCGACTGCCAGGTCGCCCTCGCCCTGATCATGTGCGAATGACGTGAAGCCATGCCATTACAGCGCGTTGGGCTAAGGAACACGGCTTCGTTTATTGGATTACGGTAGGTCTATATAGAAGCTCGAGTGGGCACGCATTCTTGATTGGTTGGTGTCTCAATGGCTTGTTATGCCTGGCTTCTGTCTTGTCGCGGTCCGAGTTTAGCCACTGCTGCCTCGCCGCCATAACGTTGAGCCACTCTTCGAGAAGCTTATGATCGTTTGAAGGAGGCGGAGGAGATACTGTCTGCCGCTCAGCGACACTAAGTGATCGATAACTTAAGTAGGTCTGATAAATTGTAAATGGAGCGGTAGCAATAACGATCAAATTTGCCAGAAAGGCGACTGCAGGAACCCCTAAATTCCAGGCTTTCGCAAATAATCCTCCGATCTGAGAATTTTCTTTTCTGATAGCCTCAATAGCAGTTTCTGCCGGGACATTTCCTGCGGCTGCTTCCTCTGCGACCTGAGATATCGCCTTGAGCATGGCGTAAGTAAGGTCAGAGCCAGTTAGGATCTCGGCTAATTCTTTGCTAAGGTTAAATAAACCTTCACTGAGCCGGGCGTTAGGCGACCCACAAACCTGGCATTCTTCCTTATTGTTCCAAAGAAAAAAGAAGGTTCCGCTGAACACGTAGTTCAAGGACGGGTGTATGCTTTTGCAATTGTCGCACATCACGGGAAGAGGTGCACCTTTGGGGCGCCTCATCGCTAGGCTGTTAGACGTTATTGGGGTTCCGCGCCGAAGTTTCGGGTCGTTGATTACCTCAGACCCTTTGATGCTCGCTGATTTAACCCCATTGATGTCAAATGGGGTTTGAACATTATCAAAGGTAACGTTCTCGGCCTGGAGGCTTCCTCCGCCCACAACTTTAATTCCGGTGGTCGCACTGGATATGTGCACATTTCTTAAGATCATCTCGGAACGCCACCTCGGGTTTAAGACACGGCCAAATCATTAGGCGATGCTTCCATTATGCTTCCGGCGCTACCCACCACCAGCGCGCTCCGAAGTCTAGTTCTTGTTTCATATGGCGGACCCGACACGATTCGAACGTGCGACCTTCGCCTTCGGAGGGCGACGCTCTATCCAGCTGAGCTACGGGTCCAACTTGGCACTCACATACCGCACACTAGAACTCGACGCCACCCCCAGGGTGATATCGCGTGGCCCACGCCGCAGCGGCAATGTCCGCGCCCGAAGGCAGCGAAGCATCCGGATGGCGGATCCAGGAGATAACGTCGCCAATCACTGCCTGTCGGTCCAGGTCGCGCATCAGCAGGTGATACCCGTTTGGATACACCGCACGCCGCGTATCCGCCGGCAGATGGGCCCAGGCGACCCCCATGGCACTCGCCGGCACCAACTCGTCGTGGCCGCCATACGCAATGAAGCTCCGGCCATGGACCCGCGGCGCAGCCTCCTGCGCGGAGTCCATCAAATCCACCAGCCCGGCGAGCACCGCAACCTGCGTGCTCCGGATGGTCAGCGGATCGCGGACGAGCGCGATCAGCGCGTCCCGGTTGTCGCTGGCGTGCACCGTCACAGGCACGTCACCCGACGTAATGCGGTAGTTGGGCGCGATGCCGTCGGCCGCCCACAGCGCACTGCTCAGCACGAAGCCCTGTTCCGGCCGTCCCCATACGGCGGGGCTCAACATGATCGTGCCGGTGACCGGCGGCGGATTGGCCCGCGCCGCCAGATCCAGCGCGATCGCGCCGCCCATGCTCTCCCCCATGACGTAAAGAGGGGTCGTGGGGTAGCGGCGGCGCAGATCACGGGCCATCGCGTCCGCATCGTCCACCAGGACAGGAACCCCGGGCCACGTCTGGCGTGCAGCGGTATCGCCAAAGCCACGCTGGTCGGGCGCGTAAATGGCAATCCCGGCTGCGGCGAACACCGGGCCGGGCAGGGCCCATTGGTCCCGGCTGTCGTTGAAGCCATGCAAGGCGAGAATGACGGCGGAGGGCGCGGCGTGATTTGGCGGCAGCCAGACACGGGCGGGCAGGCGTGTCCCGTCCGGCATGGTGAAGACGTCGTCTGGCACCGGATGCATCACCAATGGCGCGCCGGGCGTGCCATCGGGTGGCAGCCGGGCAGCGCAGCCGCCGGTCAGCAGCAGGAAACAGGCAAGCGTGGCGCGTGCGGTTGAACTCATGGCCAGCATAGCTATCATTGTCCCGCGTTCCCCACCAGTCGAGGTCCACATGCCGTTCGGCGCGTCCACGCCAGACACGCCGCCAGGAATGCCCCCTGGCGAGCTTGAAATCTTCCACGTCGACGACCGCGTGGTTGCCTGCGACGGCGGGAACGCCGGATTGGGCCATCCTCGCGTTTGGCTGCGCATCGTGCGCGAGCAGACATTCTGCCCCTATTGCTCGCGGGTGTTCGTGCTGAACGCCGGGGCAGGGGAGGGCGAACACTGAGCGCCACCGCTCCCATGCATCTGGTCTTGGTGGACGGGTCGGGATTTATCTTCCGCGCCTTTCACGCCCTGCCGCCGATGACCCGGCCGGACGGAACCCCCGTCAACGCCGTGTTCGGCTTCACCAACATGTTGGCGCGGCTGCTGAAAGATCACGCGGGCACCCATCTGGCCGTCATCTTCGACGCCGGGCGCACGACGTTCCGTAACCGGATCTACGACGCCTACAAGGCGCAACGGCCGGACCCGCCAGCTGAGCTGATCCCGCAATTCGCCCTGGTTCGGGATGCCACCGTGGCGTTCGGGGTCCCTTCCATCGAGCTGGAGGACTGGGAGGCGGATGATTTGATCGCCGCCTACACCAAGGCCGCTGTGGAGGCTGGCGGCCAGGTGACGGTCGTGTCCTCCGACAAGGACCTCATGCAGCTGATCCGCCCCGGCGTGCTGATGCAGGACCCGATCAAGCAGAAATCGATTGGTCCCGAGGAAGTCCGTGAAAAATTCGGCTGCGGCCCGGAAAAGATGATCGATCTGCTGGCGCTCATGGGTGACAGCGTCGACAACGTGCCCGGCGTGCCCGGGATCGGCCCCAAGACCGCCTGCCAGTTGCTGTCGGAATTTGGCGACTTGGAGGGCGTCCTGGCAGCCGCCCCGGCCATGAAACCGTCCAAGCGCCGCGAATTGCTGATCACCCACGCCGAGCAGGCCCGTCTCTCCCGCCAATTGGTGATCCTGCGGGACGACGCGCCGCTGCCGGAACCGTTGGACGCGCTGGTCACACGGGAGCCGGAGCGGGCGAACTTGTCGGCCTGGCTGCACTCGATGGGGTTCCGCTCGACGGCCACTCGGCTGGGCCTGGACGGCCCGGTCGGCGAGGACGCACCGCCGCCTCCGCCGGAGGAGGCGGCGGGCTTCGGCCCCTATGGCGTGGCCGCCGATATGGCCGCCGTGGCGAGCGTGTTGGACGATGCCCGGCGTGGCGGCATGGTGGCGGTCTACCCGGTGGTGGGCGGGGCTGGCCTGGTGGGGCTGGGGCTTGCCACGGCGCCGGGCCGTGCCTGTTACGTCCCCGTGGGACACGCCGGCGATCTGGACCGGATGGTGCAGCAGGCCGCCGTGACCGACCTGCGGACCGCGCTGGACCCAATCCTGGTGGACCCGGCTGTGCTGAAGATCTTCCACGATGCCAAGGCTGGACTGCACGCACTCTCCCGGGCTGGCTTCGGCCCAGCCGTCGCCGTGGATGATTGCATGCTGCTATCCTACGCGCAGGACGCCGGCGCCCATGGGCACACGCTGGAGGAGTTGTCTCGCCTGCATCTGGGGCATGGCGTCACCGGATTGGACGTCGTCACGGGGACTGGGCGCGGCCGGCTGACCCTGGCGGAGGTTCCCACCGAGCGTGCCGCCAGCCATGTGGCCGAGGCGGCGGATTGCGCCCTGCGGTTGCGGCAGACCCTGCGTGCCCGCCTCGCCGATGTCCGGCAGACGGCGCTATACGAGCAGTTGGAGCGCCGCCTGATCCCCGTGCTGGCGGACATGGAGCGTGCCGGCGTGAAAGTGGACGAGGCGGAGCTGCGCCGCCTGTCCGCCGATTTCGGCGAGCGGATGGCCATCGGGGAGGCCGAAATCCACAAGCTCGCCGGCCGCCCGTTCAATCTCGGCAGCCCCAAGGTGCTGGGCGAAATCCTGTTCGACGAGATGAAGCTGCCTGGCGGCCGCCGTACCAGCAGCGGCACATGGGGTACGGATGCCGCAGTGCTGCAGAGTCTGGCGGAAGGCGGGGCGGAACTGCCGGGCCGCATCCTGGAATGGCGGCAGTTGGCAAAACTGAAATCCACCTATGCCGACGCGCTCGTCACCGAAATCGACCCGGCCACGGGCCGCGTCCACACGACCTTTACCATGGCGGCAACGACCACCGGGCGGCTGTCGTCCAACGATCCCAATCTGCAGAACATCCCGATCCGGACGGAAGAGGGCGGCCGGATCCGCCAGGCCTTCGTCGCCGCCCCTGGGCATCTGTTGGTCAGCGCCGATTACTCGCAGATCGAGCTGCGCCTGCTAGCGCATGTGGCCGACGTTCCGGCATTGAGCGAGGCCTTCGCCACCGGTCAGGACATCCACAGCCGAACCGCCAGCGAGGTGTTCGGGGTGCCGATGGCGGAAATGACCGGTCTCGTGCGCCGCCGGGCCAAGGCCATCAACTTCGGAATTATTTATGGAATCAGTGCGTTCGGCCTGGCGCGGCAGCTAGGGATCGAACCCGGCGAGGCAAAGGCCTATATCGACGCCTACTTCCAGCGCTATCCCGGTATCCGCGCCTACATGGAAAGCACCCGGGAGGAGGCCCGCATCCGTGGCTTCGTGCTGACCCCGTTTGGCCGCCGCTGCTGGGTGCCGGGGATCGCCGACCGCAACCCTGCCAAGCGCGCCTATGCGGAACGCCAGGCCAGCAACGCACCGCTCCAGGGCGGGGCGGCGGACATCATAAAGCGGGCCATGGTGCGGCTGCCGGCGGCCATCGCCGCGGCTGGGCTCACGGGACGTATGTTATTGCAGGTGCACGACGAGCTACTGTTTGAAGCGCCGGACGCCGAAGCTGACGCCCTGGCGGCGCTGGTGCGCGACGTGAT
Organism: Acetobacteraceae bacterium; assembly: GCA_965199005.1. Taxonomy (GTDB): domain Bacteria; phylum Pseudomonadota; class Alphaproteobacteria; order Acetobacterales; family Acetobacteraceae; genus LMUY01. Next base: position 2,244,190 of record CBDAQK010000001.1, read on the forward strand.
GCAGCGTGCCGCGGTCTTGTCGGTGCCCCTGGTGGTCGAAACCGGCAAGGGGCGGAGCTGGGGCGACGCCCATTAATACGTCGTCATACGGCGTTGACTGAGCCTTAAGCCGCTGGTGGTAGAGCCTCATCACCAATCCCGAGGGCGCGTTGCATATAGACCGTGTCCAGCCACCGGCCGAACTTCAACCCGACTGCCCGCAAGGTTCCGACATGATGGAAGCCCAACGAGGCATGCATGCCAACCGAGCCGACATTCTCGCTGTCGCCGATCACGGCAACCATTTGGCGGAAGCCGACCTTCTCCGCCTCCAGCAACAGGCGGGAGACCAGGGCCTTGCCAACGCCCTGTCCCCGTACGTCCTCACGAACATAGATGCTGTCCTCGGCCGTGAACCGGTAGGCCGTGCGATCACGGATTTGTGCGTAGTAGGCATAGCCGAGCACGCCCGTGGCGTCCGCGGCAACCAGCCAAGCCCAGCCTCGCCGGGTGCCGGTCTCGAAACGGGCCGAGATGTCTTCGAGAGATGGAGGTATTTCTTCAAACGTTCCGGTGCCGTGCAACACATGATGGGCGTAAATCGCCTGGATGTCAGGCAAATCGGCCGGAGTGGCGAGGCGAATTTCCATACTGGCAGCTCTCTGACTTTCGCACTTCAGCCTGCGACGGTCCGTTGGCATTGTGAAGACGGCGTTTGCTCGATTTGACGATTCTTGGTGCTACATCGCCACCGACTCAGTTATGTAGCACTTCCATCCAGCGCCCGAATACGCGTAGAAGCGCCCATAGTGCCTGCGCAATGCACGAGGAAAGAGACACGTGGACACAGCCGAGCCTGGACGCCGCGACCCCGCGATAACTCCGAACACGATCAGTGGCAGCCAAGCCGAACTGAACGCGGCAGAGATGCGGTTGCTTGCCGTGCAGGCCGTTGCCCGCCATCACGGGTTCGAACTCGATCGCAGCGACTTCCACATGGACGCCGGAGACACGGTCCCCTCGCCGCTGTCTTTGGTCAAGTGGCTGCGGGACCAGGGGCTCGTCGCAAAGGCGAGCCGGCTCGCTTGGCCCCAACTGCTCCGGCTGACCGAGGCATCTGGGGCCGGCATGGTGTCGCCCGTCGTATTGCTGTTCAACGACGGCACGGCCGGCGTGCTGGTCGGCTCTGACGCCAATCGCGACATCGTATGGATCCGGGATCCTCGCTCCAACGGGCAGGACGCCGTGGCGGTTGACCGCCTTCGGCTGTCCCAACTCTGGGACGGGGAGGCGGTGCTGGTCCGCCGGCCAAGGGGTCAATCCGACAGCGATCAACCATTCTCCCTGAGCTGGGTGATGAGTCTGATCTTTGCTCAGCGCAAGCTCATGCGCGACATAGGTATCTCATCCCTGTGCCTGTCGGCTTTGACCATCGTTCCGCCCTTGCTGGTCATGTCGGTGTTGGACCGGGTCGTTGGCCACCACAGCTACTCGACCTTGATACTTCTGTCGCTGATTTTGGTGATTATCACCATATACGAGACATTGCTTGGTTACGGACGGCGTGAACTCATCCAGATCATATCGACGCGGGTCGACACGCGGCTGCAACTGCATCTGTTCTCACGGTTGCTGTCCCTCCCGCTCGATTTCTTCGAGCGGACCCAAGCTGGTCAAACCTCCTATCGCTTGATGCAGGTCTACAAGGTCCGTGATTTCGTGACCGGGAAGCTCATGAGCACCTTCCTGGACATGTTGACGCTGGTATTCCTGTTGCCGTTCCTGTTCTGGCTCAATGCGACCCTGTCGTGGATGGTTGTGGCGGCGGCGGGCCTGGTGGCCGTGATCATCATGATCTTTCTTCGGCCAATTGGCCGTCTGGTCGCCAAGAGTGTGGATGCCGAGTCGAAAAAAGGCAGCGTGCTCGTAGAAAGCGTTCAGGGCATCCGAACGCTCAAGACGCTGGCGTTGGAACCTCAGCGCAAGGCCGAATGGGATGTCCGCGTTGCCAATGCAGGCGAGCTTCGGTTGGAGGCTGGCCGGCTTGCCAACTGGCCGCAAACACTGATCACCCCCATTGAATTCTTCATCAACCGCGGTGTCTTGATGGTCGGCGCCTATCTCGCCCTCGAGGATACATCGAGCGTCGGCGTTGGTGCCCTGGTCGCCTTCATGATGTTGGGCTCGCGGGTGACGCAGCCGCTGGTCGGGTTGGCTCGCCTGCTGGAGGATTTCACCGAGGTGCGGGCGTCCGTCGGCGAAGTCGGGTCCGTTCTGAACAACAAGCCTGAGCAGCAGAGCGGTTCCGGCCTGCGGCCGAGTTTCGAAGGGGCGGTGTCCTTCGAAGGGCTGACCTTCACCTACCCGACCGGGAAGACGCCGGCGCTCGACAATGTGTCGTTCTCGATCCCGGCCGGCACCATGCTCGGCGTCGTCGGGCGCTCGGGCTCGGGTAAATCAACCCTGACGAGGCTGCTCCAGGGCGTCAATCGTGACTATACCGGCTTCCTCAAGATCGACGGGGCTGAGCTGCGGGAGGTCAATCTGGCCCATCTGCGGCGCTCGTTCGGCGTCGTCTTGCAGGACAACTTCCTGTTTCGCGGCTCGGTGCGGGACAATATTTCCGCGGGCCGTGCCGGTTTGACGATCGAGGACGTGGTTCGCGCCGCCCGCTTGGCCGGGGCGGAGGAGTTCATCGAGCGTCTTCCCCAGGGCTACGACACCTGGATCGAGGAGGGCTCGTCCAATATCTCCGGCGGCCAGAAGCAACGCATGGCGATCGCCCGCGCCCTGATTACCGATCCCCGCATCCTGATCCTCGATGAAGCGACCAGCGCGTTGGACCCGGAGAGCGAGGCGCTGGTGAATGCAAACCTGACCCGGATTGGCCGCGGCCGGACCATGGTGATCGTCTCCCACCGGCTCGCGTCGCTGGTTGAGTGTGACCAGATCCTCGTCATGGACCGGGGCAAAGTGATCGATGTGGCGCCCCACACAATACTTTTGGAACGCTGCGCCATCTACCGCGCACTGTGGTTGCAGCAGAATCGGCACATGGACCCGGCCGGTGCGCGGGCAGCTTTGCTGCCCACGCTGTCCGCTCAGGGTGACTAGAAGAGGATCCGAATTATGAGCGTTACGACCGCCGGAAACCAGCTGACCCGCAGCCAGTCGGCGCAAATGCCGGCCCTGTTGGAGTTCTACTCGCCATCCGCGGCGCTCATCGCGGTGCGCCCGCAAGGATCGGCGCGTGGCGTGATTTGGTCGGTCGCCAGCCTCTTCGTGGCCTGTGGCTTGGCCGCGGGGTTGGTCCCGATCGACAAGGTCGTGACGGCACCCGGGAAGGTCGTCCCCACGTCGAACACCATCGTCGTGCAGCCGCTCGAAATTTCCATCGTCAAAGAAATCGATGTGCAGGAAGGTCAGGTCGTCCATGCCGGTGACTTGCTGGCGAGGCTGGATCCGACCTTCACCGGCTCCGACAAGACGGCATCCAGCCAACAAGTCGCCAGCCTGCGGGCGGAGGTCGAACGTCTGAAGGCAGAGGCCGCTGGAAGGGACTACAACCCTGCGATCAGCGATTCCGCCGCGTTGGTGCAAGAAGCGATTTTTGCCCAGCGGAAGTCCGAGCGTTCGTACAAGTTGGAGAATTATCGCCAAAAGATCGATGCGCTGCAGGCGGCCCTGAACAAGGCCATTGGTGACGCCAACTCGTTTTCCCAGCGGACGGGGGTCGCCTCCACCGTCGAAGGCAAGCGGGCTGAGTTGGAAAAGCTCGGCTGGGGGAGCCAGTTGAACCGCTTGCAGGCGACGGATCAGCGCATGAGCATGCAGGCTGGATTGCAGGAAGCGCAACAGAGCGCAAAGGCGGCAGCGGGCGACCTGCAGGCGATGCGGGCCGAGGCCGCGGCCTACGACCAGAACTGGAAGGGCACGGTGTCGCAGGATTTGACCGACGCCATGCGTAAGCTCGATGACGCCCAGGGGACTGCCAGCAAGGCCAACCTCCGGAACAAGTTGGTCGAGCTGCGAGCTGAACAGGACGCGACGGTGCTCTCGGTGGCCCCTGTTTCGGTTGGGTCGGTGCTACAGGCGGGTGATCAATTCCTGAAGTTGGTGCCGCTGAACGCTCCGTTGGAGATCGAGGCGACGGTGGCAGGCTCTGACGCCGGCTTTATTCACCTTGGCGACCCGGTGACCATCAAGTTCGATACCTTCCCCTTCACGCAGTACGGTTCAGCCAGCGGAACCGTCCGGGTCATCAGTCCGGACAGCTTCTCTACGCCCCAGGCGAATGACTACGTGTCCCACGGCAACCCGCAGGCTGGGCAGGACACGGCGCAGCGGATGGGGCAGAGCTTCTACCGGGTGAAGGTATCGATCGACAACGTCGGATTGCATGATACGCCGCGCGGTTTCCATGTCAGCCCTGGCATGCCCGTGACCGACGACGTGATGGTCGGCAAGCGGACCGTCCTGAGTTACATCTTTAGCCGGACGTTGCCCGTCGCGTCGGAAGGGATGCGGGAACCGTGATGCAACGAGGCAAAATTGGGGATCGGAGGAGGCCGGCGGCGCTGTGATCCGGATTTTCTCGCGCTTCTTTGAAGGAGGAGCACAATCGGCCCTGAGGCGGGCCGATCGCCAACTCGCCAAAGGCAGTCCGGCCGCAGCCTTCCAGTCACTTGGCCGGGCTGCCAAGTCCGGCAATGCCGAGGCACAATACCGGGTTGGCCGGGCCTATCTAGACGGTACTGGTGTGCCGCCCTCTGTTTCGGAGGCGGCAAACTGGCTTGAGAAAGCCGCCTCGCAGGGCCATGCCGATGCGCAGGCGCGGTTGGCTGCCATCCTGATGCAGGGCTTGCTGCGTGGGGTCCCGCCGGGCGGTTCAGGCCTCTTCCAAGTCGAGGCGATGCCGGGTCCGGATTTCAAGGCGGCGGCGATGTGGGCCCGCCGCGCCGCCGAGTCTGGATCGCCGGACGGCATGGCCATCCTCGCCACCATCCTGTCGTCCGGCCCGGAAGAGCTGCGGGATCAACCCGCGGCCCTCGACCTGTATCGCCGCGCTGCGGAGGGAGATAGCGGCCAAGGCCGGCTTGGCCTGGCACTGATGCTGGTGAGGAACGAGCCCACCCGGGAGGATCAGGAAGAAGCCGCCCGGCAAATGGAGAAGGCCGCGTCTGCCGGGTTGCCGATGGCGATCTATCTGCTCGGTGTGATGTTCGACTTCGCCATTGGGGTCGAGCGCGACGAGGCGAAGGCCGTCCAACTCTACCGGAAGTCTGCCGAAGCCGGCATCCGCCCAGGTCAGGCGCGATATGGCCTGGCGCAGATGGAGGGCCGAGGCACCCCTCAGGATCGCGTCTCGGGGGAGTCGTGGCTGCGCCGTGCTGCGCTGGCGGGCGATTCCGAAGCTGCCGCCTTGGTCGGCGATATCTACGCGAAGGGTGGCGAGCTTCCACCCAATTATGCGGAGGCCTCGATCTGGTTTAGCCGGGCAGCCGATTTGGGCCACGCCACGGCCGCACGGGCATTGGGTCTTCTGCATCTGACGGGTGCCGGCGTCGCCCGGGACCCGGATGAGGCCGCACGGTGGTTCAGGAAGTCGGCGGAGGGAGGCAACAAGGCCTCGCAATCCGACCTGGCCAATTTGCTGCTACAGGGCGCTGGCGGAGAGGAGGACCGGATCCGGACACGGGAATGGTTCGAAGCTGCTGCCGATAGCGGCGACCTGGTTGCGGCGTTCAATTTTGGCGTTTGCCTCGCCGAGGGCGTGGGGGTGGAACGCGACGAGCGCCGGGCGGCACAGTGGTTGCGCCGAGCCGCCGAGGGAGTCGTAACGGCGCAGTATTGGTATGGCCGCATGCTGTCCGAAGGGCGCGGGATCGACCAGGATGAGGTCGAAGGGCGCACCTGGATTACCCGCGCCGCGGAGGCCGGGGTGTTGGATGCACGTGTCGCCCTGGCAGAGATGATGGTGAACGGCCGTGGCGGTTCCCGCGATCACGCCGCTGCACTTTTGTTGTTCGAGGGCGCTGCAAGGGAAGGCCATATCGGCGCGATGTTTGCTGTCGGCGCGCTGTATGGCGGTGGGCACGAGGTGCCGACCAACCGGCCGATCGCCCAGCAATGGTTCCGGCTCGCCGCTGAGCGGGGGCACGGCTATGGGCAGATGATGCTGGGCCGCTACCTCGCACGCAGTCTCGCGGGCGAGCAGAACATCCCGGAAGCTAGGTTCTGGCTCGAGACCGCCCGGGGCCAAGGGGTGACCGAGGCAGCCGGAGATTTGGCCGCCCTGCCGCCGGAACATCGTGCTGCGACGCCGGCTGCGTCTGCCGCGGGCTGACGCTATAGCCCATTTGGCGGTCCTGGGAGCATCTGGCGACTGACGGGACGACGGGATGACATGGTAAGCCGCTCACCGATGGTGAGCCTGTCCAGTAAACACGATGCCCGTGCGCTCATGACGTCTGCCGAAATGTGGTCCGCCTTGGCTCGGGACGCGTGGAGGAGAGGCGAGGCTGCCACGAATCCGGCCGAGTCCCGCGCCTGGTTGGAGCGCGCCCGGCGCATCGTCCCAACCGACGACACCATTACGCTCAGTCTGGCCATGGCCTGCCTGCGTGCGGGCGATACCCCCGCCGCACGAGCATTGTTCGAGTTGATCACCAGCCGGGTCGACCTTCCCGAGGCGTGGATAGGGCTCGCCGCCTCCGCCATGCGGATGGGGGATGTGGGTGCGGCCGTTGCGGCGGTTCAAGCGGCTCTATCCCGCCACGCCACCAACCCCACCACCCGCCTGCTTTCGGGCACTGTCGCGAATGCCGCTGGCCTCCCCGGCTGGTGCGCCCTGGACAGCCATGGGCGGCTGCATGCGGATGCACCTGCCGATCTCTGCATCGATGGCAACCCTATTGCCGTCCGATGGCTACGCCAAAGCTGCCGTATCCCGCCGGGCCGCGTCATCTCGGCGTCTCGCAAGGGCGTGCCCCTGCTGGGGAGCCCGATTAATCGGAGCGCCATTGACGCCGTCGAGGGCTTCGTCGGGTCTGAGCAGGGGAATTTATCGGGTTGGGCCTGGTATCCGCACAACCCCGACCGCGACCCGGTCTTGCTCGTCGCTGGCAAGCGGGTGGTCGCGCACGAACTGGTGGAGACGCCGGATTCGGTCCGCCCGCTCGCACGTCCGCGCCGCTTCCGCGTCGCCGCGCCGGATTTGCCGGCCGGTCAGATCGCGGTGACGACCGAGGATGGCCGGGCTCTCTTGGGCAGCCCGCTGGACCCCGGCCTGGAGCGGCGGAGCGCGGCCGGGGCCGACACGGGATTCATGCCGGTCTGGGCGGATGTGGTCGGCCGCGCTCCGCAACTGCTTCCCACCCGCACCCCTATCGACGTGGTGATCCCAGTGCATGGCGGCCGCGAGGTCACCCTGGCCTGTTTGGAGTCGGTGTTGCCGACGCTTCGGCGGGGATATCGCGTGCATGTCGTCGACGACGCAGGGCCCGACCCGGTGCTCGCGGCCGCCTTGGATCGGCTCGCATCTCGCAAGCGCATCGTTTTGCATCGGTTGCCGGCCAATCGCGGGTTCCCCGGCGCGGCCAACGTTGGCCTGCAGGCAGTATCGGGCCGCGATGCGGTTCTGCTGAACAGCGACACGATTGTGCCGCCTGGTTGGCTCGAGGCATTGGCAGAGGCGGCCTATAGCGCGCCGGATATCGGCTCAGCCTGTCCGCTCTCCAACGATGCGACGATTCTCAGCTACCCCGATGCGTCGGGCGGCAACCCAATGACGAACCCGGCGGTCAGCGCGGCCTTGGCGCGGCGTGCCAACGGAGCCGCGACGGTCGACATTCCGGTCGCTGTCGGCTTCTGCATGTTCATCCGCCACGATTGCTTGGCCAACGTGGGATTACTACGCGAAGACCTGTTCGCCCAAGGCTACGGCGAGGAGAACGATTGGTCGCTCCGCGCGAGGCACCGTGGGTGGCGGCACGTTGCCGTTCCCGGTTGTTTTGTCGCCCACCACGGCGGCGCATCGTTCGGCGCCGCGCGACAGCAATTGCTCGCACGCAATGCCACCATCTTGAACCGGCTGCACCCCGGCTACGATGCGCTGATTGCCGAGTGGATCCAGCGCGATCCGCTAAGCCCTGCCCGCCGTCGCATCGACACGCTGCGCTGGCGCGCCGGAAGGCGTCCGTCGGCGGTGGCGCTGATCACCCATGCTGCTGGCGGCGGTGTCGACCGGGTGGTGACGGAGCGTGCGGCAGCCCTGCGGCAGGCCGGAATTCGTCCGGTGCTGCTTCGCCCCGACGGCGATGCGACGCTCGTGGGCGATCCCGACACGCCCAATCTGCGATACCGGCTGCCGGGTGACTGGAATGCGTTGCTGCGGCTGCTTCGCGGGGACCGGGTCGAGCGGATCGAGCTTCATCATATGCTGGGCCAAAACCCGGACCTCCTGACCCTGGCCGAACGGCTCGGGGTGGCCCAGGAGGTGTTCATTCACGATTATGCGAGCTTCTGTGCCCGCATCAGCCTGGTCCCTGCCCAAAGTTACTGTGGCGAGCCGCCGGTGACGACGTGCGTTGCCTGCGTCGCCGATCACGGCAGCAACCTGGACGAGCCGATCGATCCCCCGGGGCTGGTCGCTCGATCGGCCGCTCTGTTCGCCAGTGCCAGCAGGATTGTCGTGCCTGCCGCGGACGTGGCGACGCGTATCAGGCGGCATTTTCCTCACGCCCGGCCCGACATTGAGTGGTTGGAGGACGACGAGGCGACACCGCCGCCGCCCCATACCTCAGGGAAAATCCGCCACCTCTGTGTGGTCGGCGGCATCGGCGTCGAAAAGGGATACGAGGTTCTGCTGGGCTGCGTGCGGGACGCGGCGTTGCGGCAGCTTCCGCTTCGGTTCACGGTCGTGGGTTTCACGCAAGATGACGAGCGGTTGCTGGCGGCAGGCCCCATTTTCATTACGGGCCGGTTTGAGCGTGGGACGTCGGAGCAACTTATCCGTCAGCAGAACGCTGACATCGCGTTCCTTCCGTCCATTTGGCCTGAGACGTGGTGTTTTGCATTAGGGGAAGCCTGGCGTGCCGGATTGCGGGCCATCGTGTTCGATCTTGGTGCTCCGGCGGAGCGCGTGAAACGAACCGGCTGGGGCCACGTATTACCACTTGGTTTGTCACCGTCGGCGATAAACGACTGGGTGCTTCGCGGCGGTGCCCGTAGTCAAAACTAAGCCAAGCCGTGTATAGTAAGCCTCACCCATCGCCATCGGCGCGAAATCCTGCCAAGTGAGCGTCGACTCGAACAACCGTGCAGAGGCGTAAGCATGTCTGAGGCTAACCCGCTACCAGAGGGGCTCGTGACCGAACTGCAGGTCTCTGCGCACCTGATGCAGCTGGATGCTGGCGTCTACTGCGTGTATCACTCGCCGGGTTCGGCCCCACCGGATGCCAAGACTGGGTTGCCTGCTGCCCGCTTGTCATTGCCGCCTGGTATCATCTCTCGTGACGTCATGATCACGGGGTTTCGCGAAGATGGCTGGCTTGGGTCACTGGATTCGGCAGCGATGATTCGCGTGACGCACGGGCCGGCACAGGTTCTGATGACAATCTATCAGTCGGCGGGTGTGAATCAGCCTCCTCGGTTGCAGGTGACCAAGCTTGTGGAAGGCGTGCCGAACGGTTCCGCCGGCCACCCTGGCGTGCCGCAAGCCGCCCCATCTGGCGATAGGCCTGCTGTCTCGCCCGAGATGGAAAACCCGGAAGTCGCCGCGCATATCCAGCGCCGTGGCGATATTGCGGCACGACTGGGCGAATGGGTTGGGGAGCGCAACAGCAAGCAATGGGTGGAGGGATTTTCCCTGTCCCCCCGTGGGCCTGATCTTGCGCCGGAAGATATCGAATACCAGGCGGTACTTGGCCGTGGCTGGCTGTCGCCATGGGCGGAGGGTTCGCAGTATTGCGGCAGCCGCGGCATGGCGCTCCCCATTCTCGGGTTGCGGGTTCGTCTGCGTGGCAAGGCGGAAACGACCCATAAGGTACAGATCACCGGTACCTTCATCGATGGGACGGTCATCGGTCCGGTCGGCGCCGGCGAAGCCTGCGAGGCTGAAAGCTTGGCCCCGCTCGAAGCCTTTTTGGTCGAGATCGTATCGTTGATGCCAGAAGACGATCTGGCAGCCGACCCCGCCGCCACGCAGCCGGCAAGCTCGGTTCGGGGTAAATCCGGCGGCAAGGGCAAGCCCATCCCGCCCCCAGCGCGGGGGCGGAACAAGTAACATTGCTCTGACGCACTGGCACGATGAAATACCTTTTCGTCCATCAAAACTATCCGGCGCAATTCCTGCACATCGTTCGTCACCTGCTGGCGCAGGGCGAGCACGATGTGGTGTTTATCTGCGAGCCGAATGCCAATGTGATGCCGGGCGTGCGGCGCATCACCTACCGGGCGCAGAAGCGTCCGGAGGGCAACTACGTCCATAACGATGCAAAGGACTTCGCTTTGGCCATGGCCAGAGCGACAGAGGTGGCGCGCGCTGCCAACGCGGTCAAACAACTTGGCTTCAGGCCGGATATCATCATTGGCCATCATGGCTGGGGTGAGTTGCTGAACCTGAGCGACGTGTGGCCGGACGTTCCTTTGCTCGGCTACCACGAGTTCTACTATCACCTGTCTGGCCAGGATGTTGGGTTTGATGCGGAGTTTCCCGTCGAACTGCGCGGCTACGCCAATATCCGCGCAAAGAATGCGGTCAATCTGCTCGCATTGACCAATCCAGGGTTTGGGCAGACGCCCACCCAGTTCCAGCTCGATACCTATCCAGACTGGGCCCGTCCGAAGATCACCCTGCTGCACGAAGGGGTGAATACTCAACTTTGTCGTCCCGTCTCCGGCAACCGGGCCATCAGCATTGCTGGCATTCCGGTCGGTGCGAAGGAGAAGTTGATCACCTACGTCGCCCGCGACCTGGAGCCATACCGCGGTTTCCACCAGGTGATGCGGGCGTTGCCCGCCGTTCTGCGCGCCAGGCCGGATGCGCGGGTGATCATGGTGGGGGGTGATGGCGTCAGCTACGGGTCTCGTCTGGCCAAGCTGACATGGCGCGAACATATGCTCGCCGAGCTTGGCGGTTCATTGGACACCAGCCGTGTGCACTTCCCCGGCAAGCTGGACTATGACGATTATCTCCACTTGCTGCAGCGGTCCGACGCGCATGTTTACTTCACCTATCCCTTCGTCCTGTCCTGGTCGCTGCGCGAGTCGCTGTCCTGCGGCTGCGCCCTGATTGCGAGTGACACGGCTCCGGTGCGTGAATTCGTGACGGACGAGACCGGCGTGCTCACCCCGTTCTTCGATCCGGGTGCATTGTCCGACCGCATTGTCGAGACGCTGGAGGGCGGCCCGAAGGTGCTGCAGCGGCGGGCCAATGCGCGGGCTTGGGCGGAAAAGCATCTCGACATGGCGGACTATATCGATCGCTACGAGAGCCTCATCTCCAGCATTACCGGGTTGCCCATTCAGCGGAAAAAACCGCCCGCCTCATCTTCGGCGCGCCGGCCTTCCACCATCCCGCCGCCCACGACCAAATTGGTACCGTACACCGAACCGGCGGCAAAACGAGCGGCGGCCAAGCCCGCCGGGACAAAGTCCGTCCTGAAGCCAGTCGCGGCAAAGCCGCCGGCCGCGAAGCCAGTGGCCGTCAAGCCAGCTCCGCCCAAGCCGCCCAAATCCGCTCCGGCCAAACCTGTTCCGGCTAAGTCGTTGCCCCCCAAAGTCAGTGCCACGCGGGCCAAGCCTGGCGTCCGGCGATAAACCAGGTCCCCGCGTGCCGCCGCCGGCCGGATGAGGCGCGGCAGCCGTGATGAATCGGCTGCCCATTCCCTCCGTCGCCTAAACGCACCATTTTCCATCCTATGACCGACTACCTCACCCGGCTGAATCCCGAACAGCGCGCCGCCGTCGAAACCGTGGACGGCCCGCTCCTGGTGCTGGCGGGGGCCGGCACCGGGAAGACCCGGGTGCTGACCACGCGCTTCGCCCACATCCTGTTGACCCGGCGTGCCTTCCCCAACCAGGTGCTGGCCGTCACCTTCACCAACAAGGCGGCGCGCGAAATGCGGGAGCGGGTGGGCGCTATACTCGGCCATCCCGCGGAGGGGCTGTGGCTCGGTACCTTCCACGCCTTATGTGCCCGCATGCTGCGGCGCCACGCTCAATTGGTCGGGCTCCAGTCCAACTTCACCATCCTGGACACCGACGATCAGCTGCGTCTGCTAAAGCAGGTGATGGAGGCTGGCCGGGTTGACACCAAACGCTGGGTTCCTGCCGCGCTGATGGCCATTATCCAACGCTGGAAGGATCGCGGACTCACGCCCGAACGGGTGACCCCAGCCGAAGATACCGATTTCGCCAATGGCCACGCGCGCGCCCTCTACAGCGCCTACCAGGCCCGGCTCACCGCCTTGAACACTGCCGATTTTGGCGACCTGCTGCTGCACGTGACGGAAATCCTGCGCAGCCATCCAGAAGTGCTCGCGCAATATCATCGTATGTTCCGCTACATTTTGGTCGACGAGTACCAGGATACCAACCTGATCCAGTACCTCTGGCTGCGGCTGCTGGCGCAGGAGCATAAAAACATCTGCTGCGTCGGGGATGACGATCAGTCGATCTACTCCTGGCGCGGGGCCGAGGTGGAGAACATCCTGCGGTTTGAGAAAGACTTTCCCGGGGCCAAGATCGTCCGCCTCGAGAGCAATTACCGCTCCACCGCGCCCATTCTCGCCGCCGCTTCCGGCCTGATCGCGCATAATGAGGGGCGGCTGGGCAAAACGCTGCGTTCCGGGCGGAACGATTCGGCCGGTGAACCGGTGAGCGTGGTCAGCTTGTGGGATTCCGACGAGGAGGCCCGCATGGTCGGTGACAAGGCGGAGGCGCTTCGCCGCGACGGCCATCCCCTGGCGGAAATGGCGGTGCTGGTTCGTGCGTCATTCCAGACCCGGGCATTCGAGGAGCGGATGATCACGCTGGGCCTGCCCTACCGCGTGGTGGGCGGCTTGCGGTTCTACGAGCGCCAGGAAATCCGCGACGCCATCGCCTATTTGCGGGTGATGCATTCGCCGGCTGACGATCTGGCCTTCGAGCGCATCGTGAACCTGCCGCGGCGGGGCGTGGGCGACGCGGCGCTGCGCGCGATCCACGGGGTGGCGCGCGCCGGGGCGATGTCGCTGTATGCCGCAACCGGCCGGGCGACGCAGGATGGCACACTGAAGGGCCGGGTGGCTCAGGCGCTACGCGAGTTGCTGCACAGTTTCGACCGCTGGCGGGAGGTCCTGGCCCGGGACGGTCACGTCGTGACGGCGGCGACGGTGCTGGATGAGAGTGGCTATACCGAGATGTGGAAGCGCGACAAATCAGCCGAGGCGCCAGGGCGGCTGGAGAATTTGAAGGAGCTCGTGCGCGCGCTGGCCGATTTCGATACGCTTGCTGGCTTCCTGGACCATGTCAGCCTGGTGATGGAGAACGAGCAGGAGGGCGAGGTGGACCGGCTGAGCCTGATGACCCTGCACGGGGCCAAGGGGCTGGAGTTCGACACCGTCTTCCTGCCGGGCTGGGAGGAGGGAGTGTTTCCCTCCCAGCGCACGCTGGATGAGAGCGGCAACAAGGGGTTGGAGGAGGAGCGCCGGCTCGCCTATGTCGGGATCACCCGCGCACGGCGCCGGGCGATCATCAGCCATGCGGCGAACCGGCGGATTTACGCCAATTGGCAGAGCGCGATCCCATCGCGGTTCATTGATGAATTGCCGGACGAGCATGTGAAGCGGGCGGGCTCGGCCGCGATGGGACGGGAGCAACGGCTAACCGCGCCAACGGTTTTCACCGGCCAATTTCCTCTCACGGCGCGGCGGCCCAAGGTGACGGAGGTGTGGGAGCAGCCGGCCCGGCCCCCTCGGGTGGATGGGATGACCGTGGGAACGCGCGTGTTCCATCAGAAATTCGGCTATGGAACGGTGAATGCTGTCAGTGACGACCGGCTCGATGTGGCGTTCGACAAGGCCGGGGCGAAGCGGGTGCTGGACCGGTTCGTGGAGCGGGCCTAGGAGGACGGGGTGACACGCTGAAGAATGGTCACGATCGCAGCTCGCGTTTAATGCCATTGGGAATGCCGATTTGATGGCGGATGCTGCCGATCCAGGCTTTCGACGGGGTGCTGGAACGCTGAGCCGTTTCAAGAGTCGCGTAAACAGGCGACTATGAGATCCGCCCCGTCCCGTTGTGACTCCCGCATCAAGGGCCGCGGATCGAGATAGGCGCCGGCGCGAACGGCATGGCGGAAGTCACCGCCCAATCAGGATGTCGGTTTCGATCATTGCCGAGCGACCAATCTCGTCCCATCGAGACGCAGGATTATGGATGAAACCGCAATGTCGTAGTCGGAGCCTGGGGTGAAATCTCTCCATGCACGCGAGCCAAACAGCACCAGTCGCTCAATCTGACCGCCGTATGTCCCGGTAATTGCAGCCTTGAAATCGGTTGAGGATCGGATCTTGGGTCATTGCGGGTTTCGGATCGCCGGCGGATCCACATTATATCCGGGACTGGGCTGTAGTCCTTTCCTCAGAAATGGATCGCCCGGCCGTATGCATCTAACACCGCCTCATGCATCGTCTCGCTCACGGTCGGGTGCGGGAACACGGTGTGCATCAAATCCGTCTCCGTCGTCTCCAGCGTCCGTGCGATGGCGTAGCCCTGGATCAACTCGGTCACCTCCGCCCCGCACATATGCGCGCCCAGCAACTCGCCGGTCTTGGCGTCGAACACCACCTTCACCATGCCCTCGGCCTCGCCCATCGCGATCGCCTTGCCGTTGCCGATGAACGGGAAGCGCCCGACCTTCACCTCGTGCCCAGTCTCCTTCGCACGCGCTTCCGTCAGCCCCACCGAGGCAACCTGCGGACGGCAATAGGTGCAGCCAGGGATGTTGGTCCAGTTGATCGGGTGCACGTCCAACCCGGCGATCTTTTCGACGCAGATCACGCCCTCGTGGCTCGCCTTGTGCGCCAGCCAAGGCGCGCCGGCGACGTCGCCGATGGCGTAGACGCCGGGTTCACCGGTGCGGCAGTATTCGTCGATCACCACATGGGTGCGGTCGACCACCACCTTGGTGCCCTCTAGGCCTAAATCCTCCACATTGCCCACGATCCCCGCGGCGGAAATCACACGGTCGACCGTGATCTCCTGCGTCTTGCCGCCGACGTCGATCGTTGCGGTGATGCTGTCCGCGCCCCTCTTCGCCGCCGTCACCTTGGCGCCGGTGATGATCTTCATCCCCTGCTTTTCCAACGCTTTGCGGCAGAAGGCACTGATCTCCTGGTCCTCCACGGGCAGGATGCGGTCCAGCACCTCCACCACCGTCACGGTCGCGCCCATGTTGAGGAAGAAGGAGGCGAACTCGATCCCAATGGCGCCGGAGCCGATCACCAGCAGGGATTTCGGCATCGCCGGCGGCACCATCGCCTCGCGGTAGGACCAGATCAGCTTGCCATCCGCCTCCAGCCCCGGCAGTTGCCGGGCGCGGGCGCCGGTGGCCAGGATGATGTGCGGGGCCGTCAGCATCTTGTCGCCGACGGCCACGGTGTTCTTGCCCGCCAGCTTGGCGGCGCCCATCACCACGGTCACCTTGTTCTTTTTCAGCAAATGCCCCACGCCCGAGGCGAGCTGCTTGGCCACCCCACGCGACCGCTTCACCACGGCGGGAAGGTCGAAGCGGATATTGTCGGCGGCGAACCCGAATTCCGGCAAATGGTGCAGCAGGTGGTTGATCTCGCTGGAGCGCAGCAGCGCCTTGGTCGGGATGCAGCCCCAGTTGAGGCAAATGCCGCCCAAATGCTCCCGCTCCACCACCACGGTCTGCATACCGAGCTGTGCCGCGCGGATGGCCGCGACGTAGCCGCCCGGGCCTCCCCCGATGACGATCAGGTCGAATTGGTCAGGCATGATTTCCCTTGTCTCTCATGCCCGGCCTGAACCCGGGCACCTATAAAACCGTTTCCACCAAAGCGCCTAACTAGAGCATCAGGCTGAGTGGGTCCTGCACGATGGCCTTGAATGCGGCCATCCATTCCGCGGCGACCGCGCCATCCACCACACGGTGGTCCACCGAGAGGGTGCAACTCATCACCGTGGCGATGGCGAGCGCGCCATCCTTCACCACCGGACGCGGCTCTCCGGCGCCGACGGCCAAGATGCCGCCCTGTGGCGGGTTGATAATCGCGCTGAACGACTTCACGCCATACATGCCGAGGTTGGAGATGGAGAACCCGCCGCCCTGGAACTCTTCCGGCTTCAGCTTCCCAGTGCGGGCGCGGGCGGCCAAATCCTTCATTTCGTTGCTGATGGTAGCGACGCCCTTTTGGTCCGCCTTGCGGATGATCGGCGTGATCAGGCCGCCCTCGATCGCCACCGCGACGCTGATGTCGACGTCGTCGTACATTGCGATGGCGTCGTCGGTCCAGGTCGCGTTGGCGGCCGGCACCCGGCGCAGTGCAGCGGCGACCGCCTTGATCACTAAATCATTCACCGACAACTTGAACGCGCTCGGCCCATCCTTGGGGGATTTCGCGTTCAAATCGGCCCGAAGCTTCATCAGCGCGTCGATCTCGAGGTCGGCTGTGACGTAGAAATGCGGAACGAGCTGTTTGGACTCGGTCAGCCGCCGCGCCACAACCCGGCGCATCGTGGTATGCGGGATCAGCTTGTGCGGAGCAGTGATCGTAACAGGGCGCGGCGTGGGCGCGGGCGCTGTCGCCGGAACTGGCGCCGCGGCCGGCGGGGCTGCGACGGGTTTTGGGGCCGCCGCGGCCGCCGGGGCGGGCGCAGCTTGGGCGGCCTCGACGTCGGCCTTGATGATCCGTCCGTTCGGACCGCTGCCCTTGAGCCCTTCCAAGGGAATTCCGGCCTGCTTCGCCATTCGCCGGGCGAGGGGGGAGGCAAAAACGCGCTCACCGCTCCCCGTGGGCGTCGGGTCGTGGCCATTGGCGACCACGGCAGGAGCGGCTGGCGGGGGTGCACTTTCCACCGCGGCCGGCGCTGGGGCCGCCGTCGAGGCTGGTGCGTCGCCGGATGGGACGGCCTCGCCGGCCTCGACCAGGATCGCGATCGGGGCGTTCACCAGCACCCCGGCCGTGCCATCGGCGACCAGAATCTTGCCCAGCACGCCCTCATCCACCGCCTCGACCTCCATGGTCGCCTTGTCGGTCTCGATCTCGGCGATCACGTCCCCGGCGGTGACGGTGTCGCCCTCCTTCTTCAGCCATCGCGCCAGCGTGCCTTCCGTCATGGTCGGAGACAGCGCGGGCATCAGGATGTTCGTGGCCATCAGACGATCTTCTTTACGGCATCAACCACCCATTGTGGTTGCGGCAGCGCCAGTTTCTCGAGGTTGGCGGCGTAGGGCAGCGGCACGTCCAGCCCGCTCACCCGCATCGGCGGCGCGTCCAGCCAGTCGAAGCAATGTTCGATCACCTGCATGGCGATTTCCGCGCCGATGCCGGCAAACGGCCAGCCCTCCTCCACGCTCACCACCCGGTTGGTCTTCTTCACGCTCTCGATGATGGTGGCGGTGTCCAGCGGACGCAGCGACCGCAGGTTGATCACCTCGGCATCGATGCCCTGTTCAGCCAATGCCTCCGCGGCCTTCAGCGCCACGCCCACCATGATCGAAAAGGCGACGATGGTGACGTCCTTGCCGGGGCGCTCGATCTTGGCCTTGCCGATGGGGAGGATGAAATCCTCGGCCGTCGGGCAATCGAAGCTCTGGCCGTATAGGATTTCGTTCTCCAGCACGATCACCGGGTTCGGGTCGCGGATGGCAGCCCGCAGCAGCCCCTTGGCGTCGGCGCTGCTCCAGGGGGCCACGACCTTCAAGCCCGGCACATGGGCATACCAGCTCGCATAGCATTGGCTGTGCTGGGCGGCGACGCGGCTGGCGGCGCCATTGGGCCCCCGGAACACGATCGGGCAGCCCATTTGGCCGCCGGACATATACAGCGTCTTGGCGGCAGAGTTGATGATCTGGTCGATCGCCTGCATGGCGAAGTTGAACGTCATGAACTCGACGATCGGCTTCAATCCGGTCATGGCAGCCCCGACGGCCATGCCGGTGAAGCCGTGTTCGGTGATCGGCGTGTCAATGACCCGGCGCGGACCGAACTCGTCCAGCAGACCCTGGCTGATCTTGTAGGCCCCCTGATACTGCGCCACTTCCTCGCCGAGCAGGAACACGTCCTTGTCGCAACGCATCTCCAGCGCCATCGCGTCGCGCAACGCCTCGCGCACGGTGATGGTGCTGGTGGTGCCCCAATCCTTCTCGGGCGCAGGCGCGGCCATGGCCGAGACGGCGGCGGGCGCAGGCGCCTGCCGTGGCGCCGCCGGTTTCGGTGCTTCCGCAACGGGAGAGGGCGCGGGGGCAGGGGTGGCTTCAGCCTCGCCGTCGCCCAAAACCGCGATCGGCGTGTTGACCGCGACGCCCTCGGTGCCTTCCTCCACCAGGATTTCGGACAGGGTGCCCTCGTCCACCGCCTCCACTTCCATGGTGGCCTTGTCGGTCTCGATTTCGGCGATGACATCGCCGGCCCGCACATCCTCCCCCACTTTCTTCAACCAGCGGGCCAGCTTGCCCTCCGTCATCGTAGGGGAGAGCGCAGGCATCAGGACTTGGGTCGACACCGGCCTCAGCCCTCCACCAGGATATTGGTCCAGAGTTCACTCTCATCCGGCTCGGGGCTCGACTGGGCGAATTCGGCCGCATCGTTCA
Source organism: Acetobacteraceae bacterium (assembly GCA_965199005.1). Taxonomy (GTDB): domain Bacteria; phylum Pseudomonadota; class Alphaproteobacteria; order Acetobacterales; family Acetobacteraceae; genus LMUY01. The sequence continues at coordinate 2,262,992 of CBDAQK010000001.1, forward strand.
CCCGGGCCTTCACGTCGGCATCGATCTGTTTCAGCGCATCCTCGCCGACTCCCATTTCGGTCAAGATGTGGCGCGCCTGTTCGATGCAATCGCGCTCGCCGCGCATCTTCTGAATCTCCTCGCGCGTGCGGTATTTGCCTGGGTCGGACATGGAGTGGCCGCGGTAGCGATAGGTCTTCATCTCCAGCAGGAACGGCCCATTGCCGGCGCGGCAATGCGCCACGCCTGTCTCGGCGGCTTGACGGACGGCGGCGACATCCATGCCGTCGACCTGCAGGCTGGCCATGCCCCAGGGCGAGCCATTCTTCGACAGGTCGCGTGAAGCAGAGGCACGGTCGACGCTGGTGCCCATGCCGTATTTGTTGTTCTCGATCACATAGATGCAAGGCAGCTTCATCAGCGACGCAAGGTTGAAGCTCTCGAACACCTGGCCCTGGTTGGCCGCGCCATCGCCGAAATACGTCACCGCCACATGGTCGCTGTTGCGATACCAATCCGCGAACGCGAGTCCGGTGCCCAGGCTGACCTGGGCACCGACGATGCCATGGCCGCCGTAGAAGTGCTTCTCCTTGCTGAACATGTGCATCGAGCCGCCCTTCCCCTTGGAATAGCCGCCCGACCGCCCCGTCAACTCCGCCATCACGCCACGCGGCTCCATGCCGGTCGCCAGCATATGGCCGTGGTCGCGGTAGGAGGTGATGACCTGGTCCCCCTCTCTCAGCGCACCCTGGATGCCGACGACCACCGCTTCTTGCCCGATATACAGGTGGCAAAACCCGCCGATGAGCCCCATCCCGTATAATTGCCCGGCCTTTTCCTCGAACCGGCGGATCAGCAGCATGTCACCATAGGCCTTGAGCAATCCCTCTTGCGAGAGCTCCGGGCTGTTTGCCAGCTTGCCGCGCTTCGTCTTCTCAGCTGCCTGCGCCATGTCCTGCCCCGCTGCGTTGCTGCCCTCCACCTAGCCCCGGCGCTGCGATCCGGCAAGGGAGAGGCCGAAAGATCGTTATTGTGCAATGCAATAGCAATGTTAACCATAATTCAGTTAATGTGTTTTGCCACCAGCCGTTTGAATCCTCATGTGGGCTGGCACAGCGTGAAACAGTCAGGCTGAGCGGTCATCATGACGTCTGCCTATGCACCGAATTCCCTGAAACACCGAGGTGACGTATGGAACATCCGGCACACCGGGTCGGAGGCCTGCCGCAGAAGCAAATAGAGGATACTATTCTGGATTTATTGGGACTGGACAGGAAATATCGCTTTGAAGCAGATATAATGAAGCATGGTCTTATCCATGATAAAAGGCACGCAATGATCTTCTTGAGTTCTTTCTATCGAGAACACCAAATCTCAGGTGAATTGGGCTGCCTATAGAGAGACATGGAGCATCCTAAGTTTCATGTATACTTTGTTTCGAACGGCGCCCCGATCCGCCTGGGCCATAGGGAATGACGCACCGCTTCGTTGGCGCGCCAGAACCCGGGTTCGCGTCGGGTATGCCACGTGGTAGCTGGCCCACCATGTCCGAGCCACCGCCCTCCCGCCTGGTCTCCGTTCTCCTGCTGGGCGCAGTCGTCCTGGCCGGGCTGCTCCTGTGGCGGCTATTTCCCTTGTTTCAGGGGTGGGTGAACCACCAGGATTGCGTGGCCCTCGGCCGCACCGACTGCGGCTGACGTCGCGCCGCTTGTTACAACTCGATTCCTCGGATAGCCTGATGCAATGCGATAAGAACACCTTGCGTCAGGAAGCGACATAATGACCTTCACTCGTCGGACTGCTCTCGGCCTGCTTGCGGCCCCGGCCTTGCTACGCGGCTATGCGGCGCGGGCCGCGGATGCCCGCGTCCTGAAGATCAGCCATCAATTTCCGGGCGGCACGATCGACCAGGGCGATTTCCGCGACCGGATGGTGCGACGGTTCGCCGCCGCCGTGCAGCAGAAGACGGGTGGATCGCTGTCCTTCGAAATCTACCCTGCCTCCTCCCTGATGAAGACCGTCGCGCAGTTCTCCGCGTTGCGGCGCGGTGCGCTGGATCTTACCCTCTACCCGCTCGCCTATGCCGGTGGCGAGGTTCCGGAGGTCAATATAGGGCTCATGCCCTGCCTGGTGACCAGCTACGACCAGGGTATGGCGTGGAAGACGGCACCGATCGGCCAGGAACTGGTCTCGCTGCTGGACAAGCGCGGCGTGAAGATCCTCACCTGGGTCTGGCAGGGCGGCGGAGTCGCCTCGCGCTCGACCGAAGTGGTGAAGCCGGCGGATACCAAGGGTATGAAAATCCGCGGTGGTTCACGCGAGATGGACCTGATGCTGAAGGCGTCTGGTGGCATCATCAGCTCCGTCACGTCGGACGAAACCTATGCCGCAATGCAGACGGGCTCGCTGGATGCCGCGGTGACCTCCTCCACCAGCCTGATCAGCTTCCGCCTGCAGGAGATCGCCAAGAACGTCACCTCCGCCCGCGGTGGATCGTTCTGGTTCATGTTCGAGCCGCTGCTGATGTCCAAGCAAATCTTCGACAGCCTCACCCCGGACCAGCAGAAGGCGATCACGGAGGCCGGGCTGGAGCAGGAGCCGTTCGCGCTGCAAGCGGCCAAGGCGGATGACCAGGCGCTGGTGGACATCTACAGCAAGGCCGGTGTGAAGGTCGCCGACATGACCGCCCCTGACATCGCCCAGTGGAAGGCGATTGCGCAGGACGCCGCCTGGAAGGATTTTGCCGCGCGGAACGCCGCCTGCGCGAGTTTGCTGAAGTTGGCCGAGGCTGTCGCTTGAGCGGAGCCGCTGCAACTCTCACGGATGTTCCGCGGGGTGGCCTGCTTGGGGCGTTGCAGGCCATTGTCACCGGGTTGAACGGCCTGTTGGCTGTGGCCTCGGCCATCGCGATCGCCAGCGCGGGCGGGGTGCTGACCTGGGAGGTGATCGGGCGCTATTTCCTGAGCATCCCGAGCGATTGGCAGGATGAGCTATCCACCTTCCTGCTGATCGGCGCCACCTTCGGGTCCGCCGCCTGGACCCAAGCCAGGCGCGGCCATGTCGGCATCGACGCGCTGGCCCATGTGCTGCCCCCCGCAATCGACCGCGCCCGCCGGTTGCTGGCGGATATATGCTCGTTCGTTTTCGTCGCCTTCTTCGCCTGGAAGAGCTGGCAGCTTCTGCTGGAGGCGTGGCAGGAGGGCGAGACCACGCCGTCCGCCTGGGGACCGCCGCTCTGGATCCCCTATGGCTGCATGGCGGCCGGCATGGCTTTGCTGGCGTTGCAGTTGCTGCTGCAAGTCTTGGGCAGCCGCCACGCCGACCCGACCCCCGCGCATTTGGCCTGATCCCCATGGGTGTCGGGACCATCGGGCTGCTCTATGGCGGCGCCACCTTGCTCGCGTTGTTCTCGGGCATCCCCATCGCCTTCGCGCTGGGTGGGGTGGCAACCGTCTTCATGATGATCTTCATGCCGCTCGCCTCGCTCGATACCATTGCGCAGAACGTCTACGAGGAGTTGGCGTCCATCACCCTGCTGACCATCCCGCTCTTCATCCTGAAGGGCGCGGCGATCGGTAAATCACGCGCAGGCAAGGATTTGTACGACGCCCTGCACACCTGGTTGCATCGGGTGCCGGGTGGGCTGGGCGTGGCGGTGGTGTTGGCCTGCGGGCTGTTCGCCGCGATGGCCGGGTCCAGCCCGGCGACCTGCTCGGCCATCGGCTCGTCGGGCATTCCAGAAATGCGCCGGCGCGGCTATTCGCCCGGTTTCGCAGCCGGGCTGGTGGCAGCGGGGGGCACTCTGGGCATCCTGCTGCCGCCATCCATCGTGCTGATCCTCTATGCCGTCGCGTCCGAGCAATCGCTGGGGCGCCTATTCCTGGCGGGGCTCGGGCCTGGCGTGCTGCTGGTCGCGCTATTCGCCAGCTGGGCCGTGGTGAATTGGCGGTTGGAGTATGGCCGGGCGGTCCGGGTGGCCGACGCAGGCGGGGTGCGGAGCGAAATCCTGCGGTCCGATACCTACTCCATGCGCGACAGGTTTTTAGCGCTGCCCCGCATCCTGCCATTCCTTCTGCTGCTGGGCGGCGTGATGATCGCTCTCTATGGCGGCATCGCGACCCCATCCGAGACAGCGGGCCTGGGCGCCGTGATGGCCTTGTTGCTGATCGCCCTGATCTACGGCGCATGGCGGCTGCGAGATCTCGTGCCGATCTTCAATGGCACCCTGGGCGAAAGCGGGATGCTACTGATGATCATCGGCATGAGCCTGCTCTACAGCTACGTCATGAGCTATCTCCACATCAGTCAGGCCACGGCCGGATGGATCGTCGGTCTGGACCTGTCCCGTTGGCTGCTGCTGGCGGCGATCCTGCTGATGGTGGTGGTGCTCGGGTTTTTCCTGCCCCCCGTCTCCATCATCCTCATGACCGCGCCAATCATCCTGCCGCCGCTGCGCGCTGCCGGGTTCGACCTGGTGTGGTTCGGCGTGGTGATGGCGATCGTGATGGAGATGGGACTCATCCACCCACCAGTCGGCCTCAATATCTTTGTCATCAACCGCATCGCGCCGGATATCGGGCTTGGCCCCATCATCCGCGGCACCGTGCCCTTCGTGATCCTGATGGCGGTCGGGGTGGTGATCCTATCTCTGGTGCCCGGCATCGCGATGTGGCTGCCGGACGCCGTCTACGGGAAATAGTGGGAGTGGAGGAGAACAGGTTTCTCCCAGCCTGCGCTGGCGCGACAGCCTCCATCTCTTCTGAAGAGGTTCTTCGGTAGACCTAACTCTTTGATGGTCAAGCGTTTTCCGACACTATCTTTTGCAGGTGCGAAGGCCGATATCGCTTCTTCGCACACGGATGAAAGAGAGAGTCCATGTCGGTGATGTCTGCTGCACCCATCCGCTTCGTGTCGGCACCGATGACTGCCGGCCGGCCGGTGAGCCGGCCCACTTGGCATTTCCGTGGCCTCCGCCGCTTCGCCTCCCCCATCGCGCTGGTGGCGTTGTGGCAGCTCGCATCGATGTCCGGGTTGGTCTCGCCGCGCGTGCTTGCCGCGCCGACCACCATTCTGGCCGCCGCCTGGGGCCTGCTCGCCTCGGGCGAGTTGGTGACCAACATGGCGGTCTCATTGCAACGGGTTGCGATCGGACTGGCCATCGGCGTCACCTTGGGTGGCGGCCTGGCGGTGGTGTCGGGCCTGTCCCGCCTCGGCGAGGATGTGGTGGACGCGCCCATGCAGATGGTGCGCACCCTGCCATTCCTGGCGCTGGTGCCGCTCTTCATCCTCTGGTTCGGCATCGGCGAGGTGCCGAAGATCGCGCTGGTGGCGTTGGGCGCGACATTCCCGATCTACCTGAACCTCTTCGCCGGCATCCGTGGCATCGACCCGAAGCTGCTGGAGGCGGGGCGCATCTTCGGGCTCAGCCGCGTTGGGATCATCCGGCATATCGTGCTGCCTGGCGCGCTCCCCTCCGCGCTGGTCGGCCTGCGCTATGCGCTTGGCACTGCCTGGCTGTCGCTGGTGGTGGCGGAGCAGATCAATGCCACGGCCGGCATCGGCTACCTCATCAACGACGCCCGTGACTTCCTCCGTACGGACATCATCGTAGTGGGCCTGGTGCTCTATGCGATCCTCGGCTTGGCGGCGGACGCGCTGGTGCGGCTGGCCGAACGCCGCCTGCTGGCCTGGCGGCCGACATTGGTGCGCCGGTGAGCGCCGTGGCCGGCGTCCGCGTCCAGGGATTGACCCGTCGTTTCGGCGACAACCACGTGCTGGACGACCTGGACCTGGACTTGGCACCCGGTGCTTTCGTGGCGCTGCTGGGCCGCAGCGGCTCGGGCAAGACGACGCTGCTGCGTACGCTGGCGGGTCTCGACCCAGCTCCGGCAGAGGCCGAGATCCAGGTCCCGACCACCTCCGCCGTCGTTTTCCAGGAGCCGCGCCTGCTGCCCTGGAAGCCGGTTTGGGAAAACGTGGCGCTCGGCCTTCCCGGCGATGGTGCGCGCCGCCGGGCCGAGGCGGCGCTGGCCGAGGTGGGGCTAGAGCACCGTATGGAGGCCTGGCCCGTCACGCTTTCGGGTGGTGAGGCGCAGCGGGCGGCTCTGGCCCGTGCCCTGGTGCGGCAGCCCGGCCTGTTGCTGCTGGACGAGCCGTTTGCCGCGCTAGACGCTCTCACACGGATGCGCATGCACGCGCTGGTGCTGGATTTATGGCGCGTCCACGCTCCCACGACGCTGATCGTCACGCATGACGTGGATGAGGCCTTGCTCTTGGCCGATCGCGTCCTGGTGCTGGAGAACGGGCAGATCGCCACCGACGTGGCGGTCGATCTCCCGCGCCCGCGTGACCCGGCGGAGCCTGGCTTCGGCCCGCTGCGTGCCCGTCTGTTGCGGGCGCTGGGTGTGGAGCCGGTTATCAGGGTTTTGGAGCCACATGCATGAGCCTCCCCCGCCGTACCTTGCTCGGCGCCATGCTCGCTATGCCGGCCTTGGTGCGGGCGGCCCCGCCGGTCACCATCCGCATGTCCCAGTTCAAGGCGGGAGACGCGCTGGTGCTGCGCCTGGCCGGTCAAGCCGACACGCCCTACCACGTCGAGTGGTCCGAATTTGCCACGGGCAATCAGATGCTGGAGGCGGTCAGTGCCGGGGCGATCGACCTGGCCTATGGCAGCGAAATTCCCTCGATCTTCGGCGTGCTGACCGGGGCGCAGGTGAAGGTGGTTGGCGTGATCAGGGGCGACGTCAACGAGCAGGTGGTGCTGGTCCCCGCCGGGTCCAGCATCACGAAGCTGGCGGATCTCCGTGGCAAACGGGTCGGCTACGTGCGGGCCACCACGACGCATTACTATCTTCTGCGGATGTTGGCGTCGGCCGGGCTGACCTGGCGCGACATCACGCCCGTGAACCTCTCGCCGGCGGACGGGGCTGCTGCATTCCGCGCTGGCGCGCTCGATGCCTGGGCGATCTATAGCTATTCGGTGCCGCTGGCGGTCGATGCCGGGGCGCGGGTGCTGACCACGGCACAGGGTTTCCTGTCTGGCAACTACCTCAACATCGCCGCCCCTGCCGCTCTGGCGGACCCGGCCAAGCGGGCGGCCATGATCGACCTGCTGGTCCGTATTGGCCGCGCCTATGCCTGGATAGATGACCATCACGCCGACTACGCCAAGGCCGAGGCGGCGGCGCTCAACGTGCCGGAGGCGGTGATCCGCTCCCTGGTGGACAATGTCAGCCAGCCGCGCCGGCTGACGGCCCCGACCGATGCTGATGTCGTCTCCCAGCAGCAGGTCGCCGACGTATTTGCAACGGCCGGTGTGCTGCCTCATCCCGTGGACGTGTCAACGCTATGGGACCGCCAATTCGGCATAGAATTAGGCGCGCATCTGCGGGAAACCACCTGACGCAGAGCTAGGGAGGTTAGTGTCGCGTCGCGAATGCCGCTGCATACGGGTTTCGCCCTGTTGCGCGACTGCCTCGTCTAGCAACAGCAAGGCGTCCAGGAGGCGCAAATCCTGGTCGCTGCTGAAGCTGTGGAATGCGTCGTTCAGGGCGGCGAAGTACAACGCTCCGCCAGTCGGAATGATGTCCGCATCCGCAAAGACCGCCCGTAATGCTGGCAGGATATTACCGCTATCCACCGCTTCGGTCGGACCGATGGCGGCGATGGCCGCCGGGCCATCTGTTCGTCTGAGAACGTCGGCGGTTCCGGCTCCGCTTGTGGGGCGGGCACAACGGCAAGGCCGTCCGGCAACAGTGCTGGGTGAGGCGGCGCGCCACGACCAGAGATGGTCGCGGGAACAACTATCGACGAGTTCGGTTCAGATTTGAAAATGGACGCCATCGCGCGCAGCGGCGCTGTTATCCGCCAGGAAGTCGATGAACGATACGCGCCATTCGTCTTCTGCAATTCTCCAATTTGATTCTCAAGTGCTTCGATATTGCGTGAATGCGGGCTCGGGATATGGTTCATATAGGAGCCGTCCGCCCGCTTCGCTTACGTTGAATAGCTGTGGGCGCTCCTCAGGGTCAATGAATTTGCCGGTGATTACCTCCACGGATGGCGAGCCAGGGTGGGGTCAGCACCCGTCCGGCGGCAAGTTCGGTGACTTCGCTGGCCGCCATCTCGCCCGCGATCGCCCGTCCCACCAACTCGCCCATGAGCGCGCCTAGTTTGAACCCATGGCCGGAGCAGGCGCTGACCAACCAGCCTGCCGCACCCATTGGGTGGACCAAGAACTGCTCCGTCTGCGTGACCGTGTAGAAGCACGCCTTCTGTTCCAGCACGCCATAGCGGTCCAGGTCGCGGTAGGTGGCGCGTGCGGCCGGCCATAGCCGGGCCAAATCCTGCGCGGTGGCCACCCTATCGCCATCCGGGTCCCCGGTGCGGGAAAACACGTGGTCGCCCACCTTCAGCCGCGTTCCGCGCCGGGGCGGCAGGGTGTAGGTGCCGCCGCCATCCGCCCGCAAATCCAACATGACCGGCGCCTGGGACCATGCCTCCGCCATGTCCGCCGGCGGCGAGAAATAGAGCACTGCCTGCCGCGAGGGCACGCCGACGCCGCGCAGCCCGGGCACCAACCGGTCCGCCCAGGCCCCCGCCGCCACGATCACGACGTCGCCGGCATGGGTCGCACCGCCGGCCACGACGCGGCCATGCTCCGGATCGACCTCGGTGACGAGGGTGCTGGTATGGAACACCACGCCCAACCGGCCGAGCAGCACGACAAGGTCAGTCAGGATGCGAACCGGGAACAGCATTCCCGCGCCCTCGGTGCTGACGACGCGTAGCAGCCCATCGGGGATGATCATGGGAAAGCGCCGTTCCACCTCATCCAGCGGAACCTCGTGGAACCCCACCTCCATCGCCGTCAGCGACCGCGACACGCTGTCGAACCAGCCATTATCCCGTCGCATGAAGTACACCGCAGGGCACGGCTCGTAATGCGAGGTGCCGATGGCGCCCCACAGGCTGTCCCAAACGCGGAAGGCTTCCGGCATCAGATGCGCATACCCCTGCATCAGGCCATAGGCATGGCGGGTGATCCGATGCTCGTCGTAGGACGAGGCGCGGGGATTGGGCAGCGGGCCTTGCTCGAACAGCTCGACGGCAAAGCCGCGCCGGGCGAGCGCCCAGGCCGTGGACAGCCCGGCGATGCCCCCGCCAACGATCAAGGCTTTGTTCATGATGTCTCCACTGCGCGTCGCGGGATTGACTGTAGCCCCGGCCAGCCGGTTTCTGCGATATCACCTCTGCTGCTCAGGGAACCCCCTATGACCGACCTCGCCCGCATCCGTGCGCTGCTCGACAGCCGCCGACCCGGCCATGCGATGCCGCAGGCTTTCTACACCGACCCCGATATCTTCGCCTTCGACATCGACGCCATCTATCACCACTCCTGGATCATGGCCGGGTTCGAGGCGGAACTGCCGCAGCCCGGCTGCACTTTGGCGCTGACAATCGGCCGTTCCCCCGTCGTCATCGTGCGGGACCGGGCAGGGGACCTGCGCGCGTTCCACAATTCGTGCCGGCATCGCGGCGCGCAAATCTGCGCCAACGGCACCGCCCGGCGTCCCCGTCTGGTTTGCCCCTACCATAACTGGTCGTACGATCTACAGGGCAGGCTGGTTCACGCGGTCCGTATGGGCGAGGGCTTCGATCCCTCCGGCTATAGCCTGCGACCGGTCGCGCTGCGGACCATCGAGGGCACGGTCTATGTCTGCCTCTCTGAGACGCCGCCCGCGTTCGACGACTTCCACGACCAGTTCGCCCCCATGCTGGCGCCGCACCAGCTGCGCCGGGGCAAGGTCGCGCACGAGGCGACGCTCGTCGAGAAAGCCAATTGGAAGCTGGTCATGGAGAATGCGCGCGAGTGCTACCATTGCAGCGCAAACCATCCGGAGTTGTCCATCAGCTTCCCGGTGCTCCGCCGTTCGTTGACGGACGCCGAGCAGCGGGAGATTGCCGCCAGCTTTGCCAGCCGCATGGCGGAGCAGGGGCTGGCAACGGGCCCGATCCGCGGCCCATGGTGGGAGGCAGGGCGGTTTCCGCTCAATCCCGGCGTGCAGTCGATGACCATGGATGGCCTGCCTTGCGTGGACCGCCCGATCGGCCAGGTGGGCAATGGCGACGTGGGATCGCTGCGCTGGTCGCTGGAGCCGCACTGCTTCGCCCACGCGCTGGGCGATTACGTGTTCATGTTCAGCGCCATGCCCACCGGTCCGGAGGAGACGGTCGTCACCGCGAAATGGCTGGTGAGCGCCGATGCGGTGGAGGGGGTGGACTACACCATCCCCCGCCTGACGGAGCTATGGGACACCACCAATCTGCAGGATCGCGAATTGGCCGAGAACAACCAGCGCGGGGTGCGGTCGAGCGGGTTCGTCCCAGGCCCGTATTCACCGGAGGCGGAGTCGCTGGTGATGCGTTTTACCGATTGGTACTGCAATAGGGCGGCCGGCTATCTTGCCGAGCATGGGCATACGCCCCGCAGGCTGCATACAGATGAATGCGAAACTGTCGGCTGATGCCGGCCGGGTTGCGAGGGCGGTGACCCGGACTTATGCTGGCGTCTCCTTCCACGGAAGGTTTGGCAACGCTCGAGCACGTCAGGAACTGGCCCGGTGATCACTGCGTTTGGTGCCATCGTCATACCCCTGACCCTGCTTTGCGCCTTCTGGCCCGAGTGGCTGATGGTGTTGGTGGTTTTCACGGGCGGGTTCGAGGCGGCCGCCAGCATGGTGCTGGGCTCGTTCGGCGTTCAGCTCAACATACTGCCCGCACTGGTGTTCATGTCGCACTTGGTCCTGTTGCGGATCCTGGGGGGACGATTTGCCGGCCAGGCGGAAGTCGTCCGATTGATGAATCCGCTCCTGATCTTCCTTGGTATCGTCATCGTCGGTGCGTTGCTGTTGCCCAACCTGTTCTCTGAATCCCTTATGATTTGGCCGCAGAAATCGGACGAGCACGTACAGGCTCTGCTGACGTTCAGCGGGGCAAACATCACGCAGACGCTCTACATGGTCCTGAACGTCGGCGTGACGTTTTCATTCGCGATCTACATTGCCTCTTACCCTACCCGGGCGCGGCGGCTGCTCTATGCCTATCTCGCAAGCGGTCTGACGGTCGTGGTGGTCAGTGTCTGGCAGTTCGCCAGCCGCGTGTCCGGGATTCCGTTCCCCGATGGGTTTTTCTATTCAAACCCCGGCTGGGCAGTCCTTTCGAACCAGATGATCGGTTTTGGCATTCCGCGGACGAACGGCCCGATGACCGAACCGTCGGCGCTGGGCGCATTCCTGTGCGGTATCATCTACGCCTCGGGCTGGCTCATGCTGCACGGGCGGAGCAACAGGCTGGTCAAGGTCACCCTGGTTTCCGCCATATTGGGTGTGATGTTGTCCACCTCGACGACGGGGTTCGTGATCTTGGCGCTTGGAGCCGCCATCACGGGGATCTACGTTGTGACCACGGCAAGGGCCGACGTGGTCCGGCGGTTCGGCCGCGTGGCCGTTCCAGTGGCGGTGGTGGCGATTGTTGGAACGCTGTCCCTCCCCATCCTGGCCCCCAACATCGTCGACGCGGCTGGCGTCGTCGTCCAGCAAACCCTGTCCAAAACAGACTCCCAATCCTATGACGAACGCAGCGAAGCCGACTGGGACAGTATCGCACTCGCGGTTCCGACCTATGGGCTGGGCGCGGGTTGGGGCAGCAACCGGTCATCCAGCCTCATCCCCGGCATCATCGGAAACGCGGGGCTGCCCGGCCTGGCCATTATCATCTGGGCGATTTTAAGCATGCGCCGCGCCATCCGCACGACGGCGCCCTTCGTCAGAAATCCGGACCACCAATGGGCGCTCCAGGGCCTATCCGCGGGCACGCTCGGGTACTTTCTTGCAACGATGGTTTCGGGTCCGACGATCAGTTCGCTGACATTCTATGCCCTGTTGGGGACACAGCTTGGCGTCGTCGCAAGGGCCCGCCTGGCAACCGCGGAACGAAGCCGTGCCGCCTTGATGCAGGCGAACGGGCAGGCCGTGCCCGATGCACTCGCGGGCACCCCCTGACGCGGTCTCTGGTTGGCGCACATCGGATTGAGTCTAGGTCCGCTCGGACGATAGCCTTGCGGGAAGCCGGTCTGCCGTCATCCACTGCGTCAGTATCCGACGGGCTGGCCCGTCGAAGAATCGCAAGGCAAATGCAGACGCGGCAAACACGGCGACAACCGTCACAGCCGCCAGAAGGTGGACGTTGACAGTGCGCAGGACCGTCTGATGAAGCCCCGAGGCGAGCAACTCCAACGGCATGTGCAAAACGTAGATCGGATAGGACAAGGCCCCGATCCAAAGCGCCCACCGGCCGGTCGTTTGCTGGCCTATTCCAAGCACGACGATCGCTGGCAGGATGAGCGTCGTGCAAATGATGTCGACCCAAGGAATGCTTGCCAGGTCCCACGGGGTCGAACACGCCATGACCATCAGCATGGCGGCGTATAGCAGCACGGGACCGAACGGCAGACGCGGCATCCGGCTGGCGGGAAGCAGCCGGAAGATGACGACGCCAAGGGTGAATCCAAAGCTCACCCGGCCCACGCCGCCCCAGAAGGTTTTGACGTCGAACCCAACATTCTCGGAATGATAAAGCGCGCCACACGCCACCCATCCCAGCCAACTGAGAGCGACGACGACCACGAGCGCCCGGGTAGACGCGCGAACGCCGATCCACGCCCAGACCATGTTGGCCGCGAGTTCCATCGATAAGGTCCATAGCGGCGAATTGGCCGGAAACAGCTCGTTCGCCAGAGCGCTACTGCCGTAAAACATCGGCAACAACAGGCTGTTGAACATCACTGACTCGAGGATATTCGGCAAGGTGTTGACCCGGTCGGGGTAGGTCAGCCACTTCATCAGCAAAAGTGCCGTCCCGATAGTCAGGCCCAGCGCTACAAGCGGATAGAAGCGAATGAGTCGCTTGATGAAGAATTGCCGCCAAGAAAGCTGGCTTTTCAGCGGCGCTTCATATGCATGGGCGACGACAAAGCCACTTAATACAAAGAAGAAATCTACCGCGAGATAACCGCGGGGGAACAAGTCGACCTGCATTTTGTTGACGCCGAGATGATAGACCACCACGCTGAGGGCGGCCACACCACGCAATACGTCCAAGGTCTCAAAACGCTTGATCGCCAACACCCAGTTCCCAAACGGACAGTTTTTGTCAGTCCGCTTCGTAATGCGACGGGCTGACGAGCGAGTCCAGCAAGATCGCAGAAGTCGGTTCGCACGCGAGATAGGCACGCTGAATTTCTGAGCGGCCGCCCACCAACAAAATGCTATTTGTCAATCACTTGCATTCTGCAAAATTAGGGGCATGGCGGATAAGCGCAGCGTCATCCGCCTCGTCGCGAGACTGGGCGGCGGATGACGCTTCGCTTATTCGCCCTACATCGATGCGGCAAAGTGTTCCCGGGCAGACAGTTATGGCAACGGCACCCAGCAACCGCATCGTCAGCTTCCCCGAGCCTAGCTTCCTTCTTCCATACAAGTGTTGTAGCTCACCCACCGGGCCACCGTGGCGACGACGACCCACAACGGAGGGGACACCCATGGCACAAGCCGAACCGCTCAAGACAGCCGAGACGCTGCGCAGCCGCCGATGGTTTGGCCCGGCGGACCTCCGGTCGTTCGGCCATCGCTCCCGCGCCATGCAGATGGGCTACGCGCCGGAGGAGTGGACCGGAAAACCGGTCATCGCCATCGTCAACACCTGGTCCGACCTGCAGCCCTGCCACAGCCATTTCAAAACCCGGGTGGAGGACGTCAAGCGCGGCATCCTGATGGCGGGCGGCTTCCCCGTGGAACTGCCGGCGCTCTCCGTCTCCGAGAGCTTCGTCAAGCCGACGACGATGATGTATCGCAACATGCTGGCGATGGAGACGGAGGAGCTGCTGCGCTCCCACCCCGTCGACGGCGCGGTGCTGATGGGCGGCTGCGACAAGACCACGCCGGGCCTGCTGCTGGGCGCCACGAGCATGAACATCCCCGCAATCTTCATGCCCGCCGGGCCCATGCTGCGCGGCAATTGGCACGGCAAGACGCTCGGCTCCGGCTCCGATAGCTGGAAGTACTGGGACGAGCTACGGGCGGGCAAGATCACCGAGCAGGACTGGCTCGGCGTGGAGGGCGGCATCGCCCGGTCCTATGGCACCTGCATGACCATGGGCACCGCTTCCACCATGACGGCGATCGCCGAGGCGGTGGGCATGGTGCTGCCCGGCGGGTCGTCGATCCCGGCCGCGGATGCCGGGCATATCCGGCTTGCCTCCGAATCCGGCCGCCGCATCGTCAGCATGGTGTGGGAAGACCTGACGCCACAGAAAATCCAGACCAAGGCCGCGTTCGAAAACGCCATCGCCGTGGCCATGGCGATGGGCTGCTCCACCAACGCCATCATCCACCTGATCGCCATGGCCCGCCGCGCCGGGCAGGAGATCGGGCTGGCGGATTTCGAGCGCTACAGCCGCCGCGTCCCCGTGATCGGCAATGTGCGCCCCACCGGCAATACCTACCTGATGGAGGATTTCTTCTACGCCGGCGGCATTTGCGCGCTGATGCAAAACATCCGCGAGCATCTGCACCTCGATTGCATGACCGTCAGCGGACGCACGGTGGGGGAGAACATCGGCGGGGCCAAGGTCTACAACGAGGACGTCATCCGCAGCACCGCCAACCCGATCTATGGCGAGGGCTCGCTGGCCGTGCTGACGGGCAATCTGGCGCCGGATGGCTGCGTCATCAAACCGGCGGCGATGGAACAGCGCTTCCTGAGGCATTCCGGTCCCGCCGTCGTGTTCGACGACTATCCGTCGATGAAGCAGGCCGTGGATGACGAGAGCTGGGACATTACGGCGGACCACGTGATGGTGCTGCGCAATGCCGGGCCCCAGGGCGGTCCGGGCATGCCGGAATGGGGCATGCTGCCCATGCCGAAGGCACTGCTGAAAAAGGGCCACCGCGACATGCTGCGGATGTCGGATGCGCGGATGAGCGGCACCAGCTACGGCGCCTGCATCCTGCACGTGGCGCCGGAATCCTACATCGGCGGCCCGCTCGCCCTGCTGCGCACAGGCGACATCGTCACCATGGATGTGGACGCCCGTACCATCCACATGGAGGTGCCGGATGAGGAGCTGGCCGCGCGCCGGGCCGCCTGGACGCCGCCTCCCGTGCGGTTCGAGCGCGGCTATGGCTTCATGTTCACCAAGCACATCCAGCAAGCCGACGAAGGCTGCGACTTCGACTTCCTGCGCACCGATTTCGGGGCGCCGGTGACCGAACCCGTGATCTACTAGGGGACACGCCCATGGCACTCTCGGCCGAGACCCGCGACAAGCTCAAGCGCGTCAGCACGGCGACGCTGGCGACTGCCCTGTACAAGCGGGGTTTTCGCAATCAGATGATCCAGGGCGTGCTGCCGCTCTCCCCATCGAAGGCCGAGTCGATGGTGGGTGAGGCCTACACCCTCCGTTACATCCCGGCGCGCGAAGACCTCAACGACATGAGCGTGTTCCGCAACCCGGCGCATCCGCAACGCAAGGGCGTCGAGGAGTGCCCGGCCGGCGCCGTCATGGTGATCGACAGCCGCAAGGACGCCCGCGCAGCCTCGGCTGGCGGCATCCTGGTGACGCGGCTCATGGCACGCGGCGTGGTGGGCGTCGTCACGGATGGGGGCTTCCGCGACTCGACGGAGATCGCCAGCCTGGACATCGCGTCCTATCACCAGCGGCCCAGTGCGCCCACCAACCTCACGCTGCACCAGGCGATCGACATCAACGTGCCGATCGGCTGCGGCGACGCCCCGGTCTTCCCCGGCGACGTGATCGTGGGCGACGGTGACGGCGTGATCGTGCTGCCAGCCCACCTGGCCGACGAACTCGCGGGCGAGGCCACGGAGATGACCGCCTACGAGGATTTCGTCACCGAGCGGGTGCGTGCCGGCCATCCCACGCGCGGCCTGTATCCCCCCACCGACGAGACCAACCTGGACCTGTTCAAGGTTTGGCGCACGAAGCACGGCCGCTGAGCGAGCCGTACTCGTACGGCTCGCTCAGCGGGCAGCGCATCGCCGCCGCCCGCCGCCGCACCACGGTGGCGGTGGAGGTTCGCAACCATCTGCGCGGCATGATCGTCGCGGGAACGCTGCTGCCGGGCCACCCACTCTCGGAAAACGAGGTCGCCAGCGGCCTGGGTCTCAGCCGCACGCCCGTCCGCGAGGCGTTCATCAAGCTGGAGGAAGAGGGGTTGATCGTCATCTACCCCCAATACGGCAGCTTTGTCTCGCCGATCCGGGTGGCGGACATCTATGACGGTCAATTCGTGCGTGAGTCGCTGGAATGCGCCGCCCTGGCCAAGCTGGTGGCGGATTTACGCCCGCAAGATGCCGAAGCGCTTGAAGCCTCCATGGCCGTCCAGCGCCGCCTGCTGCTCGGTGACCCCGGGCCGTTCTTCGAGGCGGACGAATTGTTTCACGCCAGCCTGATGCAGATGGCGGGGCATGAGCGGGCCTGGTCGGTGGTGGAGGCGGCGAAGCGCCAGCATGACCGGGTGCGCCGGATGACGGTTCGCGATCCGCTCAAGCGCCGGGCCGTGCTGGAGGAGCATGGCGAGGTGGTGGATGCAATTCTGCGGCGGGATGCCACGGCCGCGGCCGTGGCCATGCAACGGCATTTGCGCGGCGTCTTCGTGTCGGTGGAGGCGGTGATGACCCGGCACCCCGAGTTTTTCCTGATGACGCCGGAGAGCGCGGCCTATGTGCCGAAGCGGCCCAGCAAGCCCCGCCGCGCCGCATCCCCGGCGGTTAAACTGGACCATTGAGCCGCCGGCTCGAACGCGAGACAGTGCGGGCATGCGAATCTCCATCGAACTCATCCCCCGCGGCGCCACCGAGCTGCTCGCCGACGCGGCGACGGTCCGCGCCGTGATGCCGCAGGCCAACGCCTTCAACATCCCCGATCTCATGCGCTTGCCGATGCGCAGTTGGGAGGCATGCCATATCACGAGCAGCGTCCTGGCCGCCTCGATCCCGCATATCCGGGCCATCGATATCCCCCCAGAGGGCGACCTGCCCATGGCAGACGCCATCATGGCGGCGGGGCTCGCCGAGGTGCTGGTGATCCGCGGCGACCCCCCGCACGACATGGGTCACCAGACCTACCCGAATAGCAGCGAGGACATCATTCGCCGCTTCAAACGCCGCTGTCCCGGTTTGCGGGTCTACGCGGCGTTCGACCCCTACCGACAGGGTTTTCGCGATGAACTCACGGCGGTGCACCGAAAGCTCGATGCGGGGGCGGACGGTTTCTTTACCCAGCCTGTGTTCGACCTTCGGCTACTGGAGATCTGCGCGGAGATGCTCAGGGACCAGTGCGTCTTCTGGGGCATCGCCCCGGTGATCGGGGAGCGTTCCAAGGCCTATTGGGAAACCACCAACCGCGTGATCTTCCCCGCCGGGTTCGCCCCCGTCTTGGACTGGAACCGCAGCTTTGCCACCAATGCCATCCGCATGATTCAAGGCTTTGGCGGCAATGCGTATTTCATGCCGATCCGGGTGAAATTAGACACCTACCTCTCGAACCTTTTACCCATTTAGCGCGTTCGTTCCACGATCAATGCAATGAGAAGGAACTTTCACATGCGGCGTATTCGATGCCTGGCTTTCGCGGTTCTCGCCGCGGCGCCGTTTGCGGCTGGCGCGGCCCACGCCGCATCATGCCAGGCGGAGCACATGATGTGCGCAACCGCCATGCCGGTTGGCGGCTATTGCGAGTGCACGGCCCATGGTGCGACGGAGAGTGGCACGGTTGTCAACCGCCCCATGTCGCGCCGGCCGGTGAATGCAACCGCGGGCGGCTGTGGCACGCAACCGAACGCACCCGGCTGCCGCTGACGTCGCGGACGCGATTGGCTTGGCGGAGGCTTTGTTTCGAGGCGGCATCTGGCGTAACTACCCCTGGAACGGGGGATCCACGCAGATGGCCACATCAGACAAAGCCGAGCGCTTCGTGGCTTTGCATCGTCAGGGCTGCTTTCTCATCGCCAATGCCTGGGATGCGGGGAGCGCTCGCATCCTGGCCGGATTAGGCTTCTCGGCGATCGCCACGACCTCGGCCGGGCTCGCCTTCATGCTCGGCCGCCGCGATGGCCGGGCCAGCGTGTCGCGGGCAGAAGCGCTAGCGAATGCGCGCGACATCATCGCGGCCACCGACCTGCCGGTCTCGGCGGATTTGGAGGATGGCTACGGCGCCACACCAGAGGATTGTGCGCAAACCGTGCGCCTTGCGGCGAGCGCCGGGCTCTGCGGCTGCACGATCGAGGACACCACGGCGGACCCGGCATCGCCGATCCACCGTTTCGACGCCGCGGTGGCCAGGGTGCGCGCCGCCGCCTTGGCCGCCCGCGTCGCCCCGCATCCCTTCGTGCTGACCGCGCGGGCGGAGAACTTCCTACATGGCCGCCCGGATTTGGGTGATACGATCCGCCGCCTGGTGGCCTTCGCCGAGGCTGGGGCGGACTGTCTCTACGCGCCCGGCCTCCCGAGCATGGAGGCGATCCGGGCCGTCGTCGCGGCGGTAGCGCCCAAACCTGTGAACGTGCTGAACGGCCCCCGGGACGGGCTGGTGCCGCAAGCAATCCTGGCCGAAGCGGGCGTCCGGCGGGTCAGCGTCGGCGGCGTGCTGGCCCGGGCGGCCTACGGAAGGGTGTTGGAGGCCGGCCGCCTGTTGCTGACTGGCGACATCGGTGCGGCCCTGCGCGACGTGCCGCCCCACCCAGTGGTCGAGGCCGCGATCGTGTCCTGACACGGACGCAGATCGAAGGCGCGCTCCAGCGCCGGCATTCCCGCGATGGTGATTTGGACGGCTCGTGTCCCCGGCATCCGGCGCACCCAGCCCCGGTCCAGACAACAGGTGCACAGCGCGGCACCCACCGCGCCCGCGATATGCGGCCGCCGCTCGCTCCAGTCCAGGCAGGGGCGGCAGAAGACTGGGCCATGCTTGGTCGCCCGCGCCGCCGCGGCGTCCAGATCGACCCCCAAGCCGCGCAGGAACCCGATGCCGGCGGGTGTCAGCACGCCGCCATCGGCGCTCCATTCGACCTCCTCCCGCTCGACCATCCGGTCCGCCATCGCGACGGCCAACTCGCCGGCCAAATGGTCGTAGCAGGTGCGCGCCCGCTTCATCGCCCGGTCGCGCGGCCCGGTGGTGACGCAGCGAACGGTGTTTCCGGCGGCCACCACCATCAGGCTCTCCATCAGTTGCGCGACCGCCGGGGAGGCGAGCCGGTGGTAGCGATGCCGCCCCTGCCGCTCCAGCGCGAGCAGGCCCGCTTGCGTCAGCCGGGCCAAATGGCCGCTCGCGGTTTGCGGCGTAATGCCGGCCGCGCAGGCCAACTCCCCCGCAGTCAGCGCCCGGCCGTCCAACAGGGCGGTCAGCATGCTGGCGCGGGCAGGATCCCCGAACAGGGCGGCAGTCTCGGCGAGGGCGGCGGTGGTGGGCATGGAACGATCCTATGCGCTCCGCCGCGCCCTATGCTTCGGTCGCGGCCGAAATGCCGGTGGCTTTGAAGAAAGTGTAGCAGAACACGCCATCCGGCTCGGCCGTGCGGTGCAGCGCCTGGATTCCCGCTTCGAAATCCGCTGGCTCCACCAACCCGGCGGCGATGGCCTGCTCCCGCACCCCGTCCACCATCGCGGTGAAGGTCTTGCGGATGAACCCATCCACCAGCCCAGGCTTGCTGCCATCGACATACACCATCCGCGGCGACACGGAGACGTTTGCTAACCCGGCCCCCTGCAGCAGCGGATACAACCGCCGCCCGATCAGCGCGTCTCCTCCGGCACGGCGTTGCAATTCCACCTGACACCCAATCGCCGCCCGCGCCGCCGCGCTATCGGGATGGAAGAAGGTGGACCCATGATCGCCCTCGATCACCACGATACCCCCACCGGGCCGCAATGCCCGCTTCAACGCGGCGAGGGCCGCCCCTGGGTCGGGCAGATGGTCCAGCACGAAGCAGACGAACACATGGTCAAAACTGGCAGCGGGAAAGGGCAGGGCAAAGATATTTCCCTGCTGAAACGTGACGTTGGTGATGCCCGCATCGCGTGCCCTGGCCTGCGCCACCGCCAGCGAGTCCGGCGACAGTTCCAGCGACGTAATCCGCGCCCCCGGGCTGTTGCGCGCCAGGGTGAGGGTCTGCGCGCCCACGCCACACCCGGCCTCCAGCACGGTACTCCCTGTAGGAAAGGCAGTGTCGCCGTGGAGCAGGCTTTCCAGCGTCTGCGCCTGATCCTGCAAGCGGGTGCTTTCCAGCGCGTCGTAGCCATGGACGTAACTGCGCTGCATTGGTCTCTCGTGGGTCGCGGCAGAAACAGCCCGGCCTGACAAACAGGCCGGGTCGTTCTATCCGCTCAGGCGAGCTTCAGATTGGACGCGGCCTCTTTGCCGCGCTCGCTCACCACGTCGTAGCTCACCTTCTGATTGTCATCGAGGCCGTTCAGCCCGGCCGCTTGCACCGCCGTGATGTGAACGAACACATCCTTGCCGCCGCCCTGCGGCTGAATAAAGCCAAAACCCTTGGTCGCATTGAACCATTTTACCGTACCGGTCGCCATGTCAGTCTGCTTTCGTATGTACCGCGGCCACCCCTACGCACTAAATGACAATAACACCAGCTATTCAGTTGCGATTGCCGAGCAAGCGGCGGAGTTTTCTCCATCCCCCGATTGTCCATGGTGCGCTCACAGTCGATATGGAGCCCATCGTGAACGCCATCGCCCCCGCCAGCTTCGACACCGAACCCGCCCGCTGGGCCGCCCTTCGCAGCCGCGATCCCCGCGCGGATGGCCGGTTCGTCTACGCCGTCACCACCACGGGCGTGTATTGCCACCCTTCCTGCGCCGCCCGCCCGGCCCGCCCGGACAACGTCCGCTTCTACGACACCCGCGCCAGCGCCACTTCCGCCGGCTACCGCCCCTGCAAGCGCTGCAAGCCAGACCTGCCCCTGCGGGTGGAGCGGGAGGCCGCCCTGATCGCCCAAGCCTGCCGCACCATCGAGGTAGCCGAGGAGCCCCCGGCGCTGGACCAACTCGCCGCCGCCGCCGGGTTGAGCCCGTTTCATTTCCACCGCCTGTTCCGCCGCGTCGCGGGCGTCACGCCCAAAGCCTATGCCGATGCAAACCGCGCCCGGCGCGTCCAATCCGGCCTGCAAACCGGCGGCAGCGTGACGGCGGCGATCTACGAGTCCGGCTTCAACTCATCGGGGCGGTTCTATGAGGCCGCAGACGGCCTGTTGGGCATGGCTCCCTCTGCCTACCGCGCCGGCGGCCCCGGGGAACTGATCCAGCACGCGACCGGCAACAGCACCCTGGGCGCGGTGCTGGTCGCGTGGACTGGGCGGGGGGTCTGCGCCATCCTGCTCGGCGATGACCCGGCATCCCTTGCGTCGGACCTGCAAGCCCGCTTCCCACGCGCCCGGCACCAGCCGGCCGATGCGGAGGGCAGCGATTGGGTGTCCCAAGCGGTGGCTCTGGTCGACGCGCCCGGCACAAGCCCTGCCTTGCCGTTGGACATCCAGGGCACGGCGTTCCAACGCCGGGTGTGGGAGGTGCTACGCAGCATTCCCGCGGGCACCACGCTCAGCTATGCCGATGTCGCCGCCCGGCTTGGCAATCCCAGCGCCGTCCGCGCCGTCGCCGGGGCCTGCGCCGCGAACAAATTGGCCGTTGCCATCCCCTGCCACCGCGTCGTCGCCTCGGACGGAACGTTGGCCGGCTATCGCTGGGGTGTCGGGCGCAAGCGCGTGTTGCTGCAGCGCGAAGGAGCCAGGTAAACCGGTCACGTGTTGTCGATCAGCTCGGAACCTTGGGAAAGCAATCGGCTTATCCCTTGCATGGTTCCCGAAGATACAGGTGTCCCCAGGCCGCTGGTCATCGTTCTCGTAGAAGACGAGTACCTGATCCGGGCTTTGATGGCGGACGTGTTGGCGGATGCCGGGTTCGACGTTCGAGAGGCGGCCCATGCCGGCGAGGCGCTCGCCATTGTAGAGGCCAACGCGTCCGAGGTGAGCCTGGTGTTCACCGATATTCATATGCCGGGAAAGATGGACGGCGTCGCCCTGGTCCATGAACTGTATCAGAATTGGCCCGACATCGGCCTGCTCGTCGCCTCGGGCCGGGCCCGGCTCGATTCGATCGACCTGCCGCCAGGCTGTCATTTCCTGGCCAAGCCGTATGATTTGCAGGAGACGGTCGACCGCGTTCGTGAACTAGCGACGCGATAACTCCGCCTGCTTGCCGAGCAGGCTCATCACCGCGTTGCCTGCGCCGCCGGCCCCTCCACGAACCCCTCACCGGACGACGCCGATCACCGCCTTGCGCCGGCTAACAAATGGCGTCGATCGCGTGGGGCTTGGCACGATACACTGCCATTGATCTGATATCACATCCATCTCGGGTGTGGCGACGGTGGTCTGGCTCATACGGATGGTCAAATCGTAACTATGGTGGCCGCGCAGGCATGGTGGCCATGGTGGCATCGAGCAGTTTTGTCGCGCTGAACACCGCCTGCCCACTCTCCGGCAGGTTGAGGGGAACGCTGCGCATCCCGCAATAAGGTGGATCCGAAGGACCGCACAACCAGTTATTCGGCCGGTTGCAAGCCACGCCAGTGCTGCAGCGTGAAGCGGCGCGGGTCACCCAGCTTTCGAAAATCGCGTGATCCGGCCGCCCAGTCGCCGCGATGACCCGGGCTGCCCAATCCGCCGTGTGCCGGTAGAACGATTCGTCGGATGCCTCCGGGTCGTAACCACCCCAGAAGATGATGCCGAACGGAATGCCATGCGTGAACAGAAACCGCTTCAACGCCTTCAAATCGCCATCGAAATCGAGCTTCGATCCCTGGATCGTCACATTGTGGCTATCGACGTCGAGATGAAAGAAGGCAGGGGTGAAGCCGCTTGTCTGCAGGTCGCCGACCCACTCCTCCAGTTGGGACAGTGTCTTCGACGGGTAGGGCTCGACGTCCCCGACCGCAACATCCGGGTTCGACGACCGCAGGGCCGTCACGTAACCGGCGACAGCGTCCGCGGTCTCTTGCATGGATTGATGGCACAGGCCCAACCCGCTCGATAACGGCTCGTCCATCGCGATGTACCGGACGGCGCCTCCAGCGTCATGAACGTTGCCAATGAATTGCTGCGTGGTCGCCAGCGCATTTCCCTTGACGCGCGGGTCCTGCCGGTTGCCGCGGGCGCTGCAATCCCACTCCTTCACCGAAGGGGCCGCAATCGCGGTGGCGATGTGCCAGGCGTTTAATTTGCGGAACACATCCCTTGCGCGCAACGCACCGTACCCATTCACGGGACCAGGCTGGGACGTGCTGACGTTGTCCGGCGCGAACATGAACACATCCACGAGGCCGCGCGCCCGCGGCCAGAGCTGTGGCTGGTCGAAGAGGTCGGTGAAATCTGGCGCCTGGCTATTTGGCGAAAACCACACTTCAGTTCGGCCTTTCGCAAACCCCGGTGATATCAGCAGGAGCAGGATCACCAACGCACGCATCGTTTGCCCCTAGTCTCGCCCCTAGTCTCGGCGACGGTCCAACTGGCTGGCCCCAGCCTCCAGCTTGGTCAGCAGGCCATCCAGCATCGTAGCCTCGTCCGGGGTGAGAAGGGTTAGCAACTGGGCCTGCAGGGCAAAGGCCAGCGGCACGATCTCTTGATAGGTCGCGCGGCCCTTGGGGCTGAGCGTCAGGCGTTGCGCCCGCTGGTCGCCCGGGTGCGGCTGGCGGTCGATCAATTCTTTGTCCGCCAACCGGATCACCGCGCGGCTCACCCGCACCCGGTCCATCTGCGTCCGCTCGATCACGTCTTGGGTCGATTGCGCGCCGTTCTCGCCCAGCACCGCCATGACGCGCCATTCTGGAATGGTGAGGTTGAACCGCGCGCCGTAATGATGCGAGAAGACCCGGCTGACCACTTCGGACACGATGGACAGGCGGTAAGGCATGAACTCGCGCAAGGTGAGCGACGGTGCTGGTTTGGTCTGCCTCGCTGCCTTCGCCATGCCGGTGTTCCATTCATCTCAGATGTGATGATATGATCTTCCGCAAGAGTGGAAAGGCTGTAGGAGGTTCCCGATGAACGTCACTGTCAGGCACATGCAAACCACCCTCTCCCGCGAGTACATGAGCGGTTTCGGCAACGGGTTCGAAACGGAGGCGCTGCCTGGCGCCTTGCCAATCGGCCGCAACTCGCCGCAGCGCTGCCCATACGGCCTGTATGCCGAGCAGTTGAGCGGTTCGCCCTTCACCGCGCCGCGCGCCACCAACGAGCGGACCTGGCTGTATCGCATCCGCCCGACCGTGCAGCATTGGGGGCGCTTCACCAGGGCGGAGATCGGCCTCTGGCGCACCGCACCCTGCACCGAGTTCGAGATGCCGATCGCCCCGCTGCGCTGGAGCCCCATCCCGCTGCCGGGTGAGAGCCTGTCCTTCATCCAGGGCATGCGCACGATCACCACGGCGGGCGATGCGGGGTCGCATGCGGGGATGGCGACGCATGTCTATCTCGCCACGCGGTCCATGCAGGACGAGTATTTTTACAACGCCGATGGCGAGATGCTGATCGTGCCGCAGCAGGGCGGACTGCACGTGCGCACCGAATTCGGCGTCATCGATGCCATTCCCGGCGAGATCATCGTCCTGCCCCGGGGCATCAAGTTTACCGTCACCCTGCCGGATGGGATGGCACGCGGCTATGTGTGCGAGAATTACGGCGGAGCGCTCGCTTTGCCGGAACGCGGGCCAATTGGCGCCAATTGCCTGGCCAACCCGCGCGATTTCCAAACCCCGCATGCCGCCTATGAGGACCGCGACGCGCCATCCGTGATGTACGTGAAATGGGGCGGCTCGCTCTGGGCCACGGAACTCGCACACAGTCCGCTCGACGTGGTCGCGTGGCACGGCAACTACGCGCCTTACAAATACGATTTGCGCCGCTTCTCCCCGGTCGGCCCGGTCCTGTTCGACCACGCCGATCCCTCGATTTTCACGGTCATGACGTCACCCTCGGAGACGCCGGGCACCGCCAATATCGACTTCGTCATCTTCCCCGAGCGATGGCTGGTGGCGGAGAACACCTTCCGTCCGCCCTGGTACCATATGAACGTGATGAGTGAGTTCATGGGCCTGATTTATGGCGTTTACGATGCTAAGACCGGGGGCGGTTTCTCGCCCGGCGGGATCAGCCTCCACAACTCGATGCTGCCGCACGGCCCGGACCTGGCAGCGTTCGAGGGCGCCAGCCAGGCCGAGCTGAAGCCGCACAAGCTGGAAGGCACCCTGGCGTTCATGTTCGAGAGCCGCTTCCCCCAGCGCGTCACCCACTATGCCGGCACGCTGGCCGAATTGCAGCAGGATTACATGGCATGCTGGGGCGACCTGAAGAAGCATTTCGACCCAAGCCGCCCGTGAGCACCCAAATGACCACAGACGAAACCCACGACCCGGCGCGGCAAAGCTGGGTTCATTCAGCGAACGGCCACGCCGAGTTCCCGATCCAGAACCTGCCCCTGGGCATCTTTAGCCGCGGCGCGGGCGAAAAGCGGGTTGGGGTGGGGATTGGGGACAGCATTCTCGACCTCGCTTCCCTGCCCGAAACCTTGCTCGGCCCCGTGGGCGAGGCCGTGACGTCCAGCACGCTCAATGCGCTGCTCGGCCTGGGCGCGGCCGCCCGCAACAGCCTGCGCGCCAAGCTATCGGCGCTGCTGGCTGAAGGCAGCCCCGACCGTGCCCTCGTCGAGCCGGCACTGCACGATGCCGCGGCTTGCCAACTGCATTTGCCGGCTGCGATCGGCGATTACACCGATTTCTACGTCGGCATCCATCACGCCACCAATGTCGGCAAGGTGTTCCGCCCCGATAATCCGCTGCTGCCGAACTACAAGCACGTTCCCATCGGCTATCACGGCCGCGCTTCGTCGGTGCGGGTATCCGGCACGCCGGTGCGCCGTCCAAACGGCCAGTTGAAGGCGCCCGATAGCGCCAACCCGATCTACGCCCCCTGCCGCCGGCTGGATTACGAGTTGGAATTGGGCATCTTCGTCGGCGTCGGCAACGAGTTGGGGCAGCCCATCCCCATTGATGAAGCCGCCTCCCATATCGGCGGCTATTGCCTGCTGAACGATTGGTCGGCGCGCGACATCCAAGCCTGGGAATACCAGCCGCTCGGCCCCTTCCTGGCCAAGAATTTCGGCACCACGATCTCCCCCTGGGTGATCACGCCGGAAGCCATGGCCCCCTTCTACACGGCCCAGGAGCCCCGTCCGGAGGGTGATCCAAAACCGCTCCCCTATCTACGGGGCGAGGCCGATCAGCGGGCGGGAGCCCTGGCCATCGAACTCGACGTCCTGCTGCTGACGCCGGGGCTACGGGCGCAGGGATTGCCGCCACACCACCTCGCCCGCTCGCACACCAGGCACATGTATTGGACCGTGGCCCAGATGCTGACGCACCACACCAGCGGCGGCTGCGATCTGCATCCCGGTGACCTGCTCGGCTCGGGCACGATATCCGCCCCCGATGCCAGCGGCTTTGGCAGCCTGTTGGAGGTGACGGGCGGCGGCCAGCACCCGGTGACCCTGGCCTCAGGCGAGACCCGCACCTTCCTCCAGGATGGTGACGAGATCATCCTGCGCGCCCATGCTCACCGGCCCGGCGCCGTCAGCATCGGCTTCGGCGAGTGCCGGGCGGTCATCACCCCGGCCTTCGTATCGGTCAGCGTCCGGCGAAGCGGGGGGCGCGCTTCTCCATGAAGGCTTGGCGGCCTTCACGGAAATCCTCGCTATCCATGCACAGATTGCTGAGGTGCTTGATCAAAGTCATGTTGCGGTCGGCCGGATCCTTGAGGATGTTGGCGATGGTCACCTTGGAGGCCCGGACCGACAGCGGCGCGTTGGCGGCGATGGTGCGGGCCAACTCCAGCGTCGTCTCTGCCAAGGCCGCCTCTGGTACCACCTGATCGGCCAGGCCGATGCGCAACGCCTCGGCCGCATCGATCCGCTTGCCCGTGAACATCAGCATCCGCGCCATGGAGGGCCCAACCAGCGATACCAGATGGCGCAGCCCGTCATACCCATAGGCGATGCCCAGCTTGGCGGCCGGAATGCCGAACTGACTGCCTGCGGTGGCAATGCGCATGTCCGCCAGCATCGCCACCTGCATCCCGCCCCCGATGCAGAAGCCCTGGATGGAGGCGATCACCGGTTTGGGGAAGTTCCCCAGCAACTCCCGCTGGGCTGCACTGCGGCGGGAATACTCTTCCGACGCCGCGGCGTTGTGGCGGTTCGTCTCGAACTGGCTGATATCCGCGCCGGACACGAAGGCCTTGCCGCCAGCTCCGCTCAGGATGACGACGCGTACCGCCGGGTCGTCCCGCATCGCGGCCAGGGCAGTCCCGAACCCCTCCCACATCTCGAGCGACATGGCATTGCGTTTGGCCGGGTTGTTGAATGTGATCGTGCCAACGCCGTCCGCGACATGATGCAGGATCCTGCCCTCGGCGAGTGAAGCGGCGGTGGCGTCTGGCATAGGATGATCTTTCAGATTTAGGCTGCATCACGAAACAGGAGGACGCCCGGCCATGCAAGACCCGTCGGAGCCTATGCTGCCCCTTGCCGGGCTGCGGGTGATCGACCTCACGCTGGCGCGGGCGGGCCCCACCTGCGTGCGCCATCTATCCGACTGGGGCGCCGACGTCATCCGGATCGAGCCGCCACCAGGCGATGGAGAGGACATTGCCGGCCGGCGAGAAGGCTCGGATTTTCAGAACCTGCACCGCAACAAACGCTGTATGCGGCTGGACCTGAAGTCGCCCGAGGGCCACGCCGCCTTCATGCGGCTGGTCGCCACGGCTGATGTGGTGGTGGAAAACATGCGGCCCGACGTGAAGCACCGGCTGAAGATCGCGTGGGACGATGTGCATGCGGCCAACCCCCGGGTGGTTTACGGCAGCATCAGCGGCTTCGGCCAGGCGGGTCCCTATGGCAGGCGCGCCGGTGTCGACCAGATCGCGCAGGGCATGGGCGGGGTGATGTCGCTTACCGGGCTGCCGGGCCAGGGGCCGGTGCGCGCCGGGATCGCGCTGGCGGATATGTCGGCCGGCAATCTGCTGGCCATGGCCATCATGATGGCGCTGCACGAGCGCATTCGGACCGGGGTGGGACGATGGGTGACCACCAGCCTGCTGGAGGCGCAAATCTTCATGCTGGATTTCCAGGCGGCACGCTGGCTGCTGGACGGCGAGGTGGCGGAGCAAGCCGGCAACGACCACCCGACCGGCATCCCCACCGGCGTGTTTCCCACCAGTGACGGCCACATCAACGTCGCCGCATCGTCGGGCCGGCAATGGACCCGGCTCAGCGTTACGCTGGGCCACCCCGAGTGGGCAGAACGTCCGGAATGGAAGACCCAACAAGGCCGCAGTGCCGGCCGGGTTGCGCTGAACGCCGCCATCGCCGAGGTCACGATCGAGCAGCCGGCTGCCCATTGGGTGGAGCTATTCGACCGGGTGGGCATTCCCTGCGGCCCGATCTACCGCATCGACCAGGTGTTCGCCGACCCACAGGTGCAGTTCCTCGGCGTTGCGACGCCACTGCCGGATGGGCGCCAGGTGATGGCCTCCCCCGTCAACATGTCCGGCGTGTCCAAAGCAATCCGCTCGCCTACGCCGGGGCCCACGGAGCATACCGAGGAGGTGTTGCGGGAACTCGGCTATAGCGATGCCGAGATCGCAGGCTTGTGGGAACGGCGTGTGGTATGATCATGCATGGTTTGTAGGGTGGGGTGCTTTTCGCATGCCACCATCGGATCCCGGAGCCGTAGGAATCCCACGATGAACGTCGCACTTCGCGAGCCCATGACCCAGGCGGATTTCTTCGAGTGGGCGCAGGATCAGGACGGCCGCTACGAATTCGACGGGTTTCAGCCCGTTGGAATGGTCGGCGGTACGATGGCGCATGGCGTCATTGCGGACAATATTCGCGCCCAACTCAAGCAACGCCTCCGCGGTGGTCCGTGTCGATCTATCAGTCCGGATGGGGCAGCGGTCCAAACAATCGGCACGCGGCTGCGTTATCCCGAGGCAACGGTGACGTGTTCTTCTTTCGCAAACGCCGATCGGATCATCCCCAACCCGGTAATCGTGTTCGAGGTCGTCAGTGAAAGCACCAGGCGGATCGACCAGGTATTCAAACTCCGCGAGTATCACGCGGTGCCCACCATCAAGCGCTACATCCTCGTGGAGCAGACCGGCGTGGCGCTGACCGTTCATTCGCGCCAGCACGATGAACCGTGGACCACCATCGCGCTTGGGGCTGGCGACGTGCTCGACCTTTCGGAAGTCGGCATCAATATTCCAGTTGACGAGATCTTCGAGGGCCTGAGCTTCAGCGAAGAATAGCCAGTCTCACGGCATGTAAGCGCCGCCATTGACGTGCAGCGTCTGCCCGGTGACGTAGCGCGCGGCTGGGCTGCAGAGGTACAGCACGGCGTCGGCCACTTCCTCCGGCTGCCCGCGGCGGCCCACCAGCGTCTTGTGTTGGCCGTGGTGTGCGGGGGCGCCACTGGCCGAACGGCCCCGCACCGTCTCGATCAACCCCGGCACGACGCAGTTCACCGTGATCCCGTCACTCCCCAAATCGCAGGCGAGCGCGCGGGTAAGCCCCACCAGACCCGCCTTTGCCGTGATGACATGGGCACGCCCCGTCGAGCCATTATGCGCCGACATCCCCCCGATGTTGACGATGCTGGCACTGCCCGACCTCTGCAAATAGGGCAGGGCCGCATGGGCGCAAAGATAGGCGCCATCGAGGATGACGGACATCACCTCCCGCCATTGCGCCCAGCCGAGTTCGGCAAACGGCACTTCGCGGCGGATGGCCGCGTTGTTGACCAGGATGTCCAGCCGGCCAAACCGCTCGATCGTCGCCGTGACAAGCTGCGCGGCACCCTCCGGCGTGCTGACGTCGGCCAAATGCAAATCCGCCTCGCCGCCGCCATCGCGTATCATCTGGACGGTTTCGGCCGCCGCCTCCGCCGAGGTGAGCGCATTGACCATCACCTTGGCGCCCCGCGCTGCAAGCCCGGCGGCGATGGCCCGCCCGATATTGCGCGCCGCGCCGGTCACCAGGGCCACTTGCCCATTCAACTCGGCTGTCATCGTGTCACTCCAACGAAACTGGGTGCGGAGTCCGGCGTGTCATCGACGATGAGGGGCCGGTCCGCCCGGATGAAGAAGGTCAGCCCTACACCCACGACCAGCAGCCCGATCGAGAAGATGAACGGCACGCGGTAGCTCCCCGTCAGATCGGCGATGATCCCGAATGCCGCTGGCGACACGACGGCCGCCAACCCGGCGGCGGTGCTGACGAAGCTGCTGGCGACGGCGGGGAATTGCGGCGCGACATCCATCGGAACCGCCCATATTGGCCCCTCCGCCATTTCCAGGAAGAACAAGGCCCCCGCCAAGCACAGCGCGATCGCGGTCCGGTCCCGCACCACCAGCACGAACGATAACAGCAGGAGCGATCCGGTGAAGCCAATGATGATGGCGTGACGCCGCGCCTTCTCGATATCCCCGGTCCGGTGCAGCAAGGCATCGGTCAACAGCCCGCCGGCCGTGTCCCCCACCACGCCGGCGAGGAACACGCCAGACGAGAAGAGGGCGGAGCTTTTGATGTCGAGATGGTAGTCCTCGACGAAGAAGGTCGGCAGCCAGCTGAGGTACAGCCACAACGTCCAGGCGTGGCAGAAGAACACCAGCGTCACCGGCAAGATTCGCCGTAGCAGGCGCAACCAAGGGATCGGCGGTGCCACGGCCGTCGCCAGCACGGGCTGGGGTAACTCGGCCAATTCCGCCGGGGTGATGCCGGGATGGTCCAGGGGTTCGTCGCGGAAATAGAAATACCAAGCCAAGACCCAAACGAGGCTGACAACGCCCAGGATCACGAAGGCGCCCCGCCACCCGGCGACCGGGATCAGCAACACCACGAGCGGCGGCGTGATCGCCGCTGCCAGCCTCGCGGCCGAATGGGTGAAGCCCTGTGCGAAACCCCGGCGGACCCGCGGCACCCAGCGCGACATGGCCCGGGTGGCGTTGGGGATCGTGCCTGCCTCGCCAAGCCCCACCAGCATGCGGGCGCCGATCATGGTCGCCAGCCCGCCGACCAGGCCCGTCAGCAGCGTTCCGGCTGCCCAGAAGACGCCGCAGATCGCCAACATGCGCCGGGCCCCGATCTTGTCACCGGTGAAGCCGATGATGATCTGGAAGAGCGCGTAGCAATAGCCGAACGCCGACAGGGCAAAGCCGAGCTGTGTGTTGCTCAAATGCAGATCGGCTTTGATGAGGGGTGCCGCGACCGAGAGATTGACCCGGTCGACATACATGATGAAGTACATCAGGCAGATCAGGATGAAGACCCGTCCGGTCGTGCCCCTGAACATGCGCGCGAACATCGCCGCTATGCCCGCAGCGGCCGGCCGGCCGTTTCCGTGGCCATGAAGATGAACGGCACGCCGGCCAGATAGATCATCGACACCAGGCTGATCGCGATCGGGTAGGAGTGCAGCAGCCCCGCGATCAAGCCGATCATCGTGGGGCCGAGCGCGCCGAAAATACGGCCGAATGAGAAGGCGAACCCCGATCCCAGCGCCCGGTGGGTGGTGGGGAACAATTCCGGCAACCAGATCGTGAACAACGCAAACACGCCGTTGGTGAAGAAACCGAGCAGCGGCAGCATCAGGATGAAGAGCCAGAAGCTATGCACCATGACCGCGAAACCGTAATAGGCGATCACGTTGCAAACCAAGCTGCCCAGGAAGAACACACAGGCGGCCACGCGGCGTGAGCGCAACCCACGCGCGATCCAGGGCATGGCGAAGCACCCCACCAACGAGCCCGCGCTGCTCAGAAACCCGGTGGCAGAGCCAATCCGCTGCGCCGCCGCCATGGTCGATCCATCGCCGGTCAGCCACGTGATCACCAGCGTCGGGATCCAGAAGGTGGAGGACCATAGGCCCAGGATCAGGCAGGTCATCTTGGCGGCGGCGGCCCAGGTGTTCAACGCCTGGCGGCCACGAAACAACTCGCCCAGCCTGGGACGTTCCTGGCGCAGGGCGCGCTGCTCCAACCAGCGCGGTGATTCCTTGACGCCCCATCGCAGCCAGATGGTCAGCAACGCCGGGGCGGCGCCGATCAGGAACAACCCACGCCAGCCCACCAGGGGCATGACGAAGAACGCCGCGGACGATGCCAGCAGGAACCCCACGGGCGTGCCGGTATGCAGCCAGCCGGAGAGCCGTTCGCGCTGCGCTTCCGGCACGGATTCTTGCAGCAGCGGCGCCCCGGCGGCCCACTCGCCGCCAATCCCGAACCCGGTCAAGAACCGGAAGATGCCAAAGCTGAGGACGCCGGGTGCCAGCCCGCAAAACCCGGTGAAGATGGAGTAGAGCAGGATCGTGGTGATCAAGGCCGGGACCCGGCCGTACCGGTCTGCGAACCAGCCCCAGATCATCGAGCAGGCCCATCCCAACATGAACACGCTGAACATCAAGCCGCCAAATTGTCCGATTCGCGCTGGGCTGGCGGCGATGCCGCTGGCCGGCAGCAATTCGGACAAAGCCGGCACGATCACGAAGATGTAAAGGGCGTTGTCGAACCCGTCGAGCATCCAGCCCAGCCAGGTAGCAGCGAAGACGCGGATGGAACTGGCTTGCACGGCCGCGCCGGCTGGCGAACTCGCGGATGCGGTGATGGACAACGCTTTCTCCCTTTATCGTCCTAGCCGGTCTCGTTTCGACGGAGCGGCTTGCCCTCGTGTTACGCCATGGCGGCGGCGCGCGCGATGCTTGCCACGTCGGCACAGCCGGCAAGGCCGCGGCAGGCCGCCAACAGGGCGCGTCCCTGGGCGGAGGGCAGCACCGCATCCACCTGATCGGTGAACTTCGCGTCCAGATCGGCGTCGCTCATGGGGCGTTCCACACTGCCGATGGCGTTGGCGACGTGCTTATGCAGCACGCGCCCGTCCGTCAGCGTCATGGTAATGTCGACGGCGGCCGCGGGCATGGCCGGGTCGACCTCCGCCACCACCTTGTCGCGCAACCGGATGGTCTCGGGATCGCGGACGGCGCCGTCGCTATATTGGTGCTCGCCAGCACGGCCGTGGATAATGGCGATTGCGGCCGAGTGATAGACGCTGAACTTTCCGTCCAACCCGGTTTGCGGCGTCTTCTTGCCCGTCAACTCCAGCACCAACGGATGCACCTTCAGCGCCACGCTGGCGACGTCGGCGGCCTTCAATCCATGCTCGGTGCGGAGCTGGATGCAGCCGTCGATGGCAGGGTGGATCACGATGCCGCAGGCGAACGGCTTGTAGGTGTTGAGTAGAATCTCGTAGCGCTGGCCCAGCTCGCCGGTGATCTCCTCGTAGTCGCGATGCGTGCTGGTGACGTTGGCCCAGCCGCGCTTTGCCTCGATCCCTTGTTCCGAACTGGTGTAGCCGCCGGCTGCGAGCAATGCCGCCGTCAGCCCGTTCTGCGCGGCGCGGCCGGGGTGGAAGCTCTTGGTCATGGTGCCGAACATCTCCCGTAGCCCCACAGGCTGCGTGGCGGCCAGGCCGAGCGCCCACACCATGCGCTGCTCATCCAGCCCCAGCAGCTTGCCGGCCGCGGCTGCCGCACCAAACACGCCGGCACTGCCAGTGATGTGCCAGCCAACATCGTAATGGTCGGGATAGACTGCATTGCCGATCCGGCACTCGACGTCGACGCCGAGCACCAGGGCGTTGATGAAGTCGGCCCCCGACACCGGCCTATATTCGGCCAAGGCAAGGATGGCGGAGGCGACCGGCCCGGCCGGATGGATCACCGTCTTCAGATGGGTGTCGTCGAAGTCGAATACGTGGGAGCTGATGCCATTGACCAGCGCCGCGTTCAGGATGTCCAGCCGCTCCGTGCGGCCTAGGATCGTCGCCTGCGGTTTGCCGGCGAAGGGGGTGAGCGCGGCAATGGCGATGTCCACCGCCTCATGCCCGGCCGCACCGACGGCGCAGCCCATCCAGTTCAGGAATGTTCGTACTGCCTCGGCTTGCACGGCGTTGGGGAGTTGGTCGGCCTGGGCGGCGACGATGTGGCGCGCCAAGGCGCGGGTGACCGCCGTGGTGATGGCGGCGGCAGGCTGGTTGTGGTCGGGCATGTCGGCTCTATCCATTCTAGCAGCTCATCGCCTTATGCATGTTGTCGACAATCTGCAATAGACTTCTTTCAAATCTGGTGGCTATGATGCCAATGATGTTCGACGCTACCCCACGCCTGACGCCCATTGATCTTCTTCGCTCCCAAACCCTCTCCGGATTGGTGCAGGAAGAAATCCTGCGCGAGATCAAGACCGGACGGTTGGAGGCGGGCGCCAAGCTGAATGAGATCGAACTGGCAGAGCGGCTGCATATCAGCCGTAGCCCGGTGCGCGAGGCATTCCGCGCGCTCGAGGAAGCCGGGCTCGTGCGGTTGGAGAAGAACCGTGGTGTGTTCATCCGGGAGATATCGGACACCGAAGCCGCCGAGCTATACGAGGTTCGCCGCGGCCTGGACGAGACGGCTGGCCGGTTGCTCGCCCCTTCGATCACCGACGCGCAACTGCAGGAGCTGACGCATGCCCTCGAGGTTTTGGAGTCGGCCATCAGGCAGGGTGACGTGAACCATTACTTCCCGCTTAACATCGCCTTCCACGACCGCGTGGTGGAAATGACGGGCAATACCACGCTGTTGCAGCTCTATCGTCAGGTGATCGACCGGATGCATCTGCTGCGCCGCCGTGGCTTCCTGAAGGCGGGCAGCAGCGACGCCTCGCATCGCGAACACCGCGAAATCCTGGACGCATTGGCCCGGCGGGACCCAGTCGCAGCGTCGCGGTCGATGGGCGAACACGTCCAGGGCGGCTACCGTCGCACGGTCGGCGAGAACCTGCCGGACCCGGCCACCAAGAAAACAACCTGAAGGTATTCCAATCGATGCAGACAGAGCCCCGCTTCGTCGCCGAGCAACTCGCCGGCTGGATGGCCACCGTGCCCCGCGCCGCGCTCCCCGAGGGGACCTCGGCGATGGCGGAACGCTTGCTGGTCGACGTGCTCGGCCTGTGCGTGGCCGGGCGCGAGGAGGGCTACATCAAGGCGATCTTGGCCACGGCCGATGGCGCCGGCGTATGCACCGCGTTCGGCCACGCCGCCGCAATGACCCTGAGCGATGCCGCCTTGGTGAACGGCACCGCCGCGCATGGCGAGGATTACGACGACACGTTCGAGGGCGGCCCCGTGCATTCTGGTGCGGTGATCGTGCCAGCGGTGATCGCGATTTGCGAGCGGGAAGGCTTGACGGGCGCGGCACTCCTGCGCGGTATCGTCGTCGGGTCCGAACTCATGTGCCGCCTCAGCCTGGTGGTGCCCAAGGCGATCCATGCCGCCGGGTTCCACCCCACCGCGGTCATCGGCGCCATGGCGGCGGCGGGTGCGGTTGCCTCCGCGCTGGATTTGTCTGCTGAACAGACCGTGTCCGCCTTCGGGATCGCCGGCAGCATGGCCTCCGGCATCATCGAATATTTGGCGGAAGGCACGTCCACCAAGCGCATGCATGCCGGGTGGGCCGCGCAATCCGGCATTCGCGCCGCGTTGATGGCGCGCGCCGGGTTCGACGGACCACGCACCGTGTTCGAGGGCACGCATGGTTTCTTCAAAGCCTTTGGCCCATCGCGAAAGCCGGATTTCTCTCCCGTTCTCGATGACTTAGGACGGTCCTGGGTGATGGAGACCATCGCCTTCAAGCCGTACGCCTGCGGCACCATGACGCAGCCCTATATCGACTGCGCCATCGCCTTGGCTGCCGAGGGCATTCCGGCGGACATGATCACCGAGATCGCCTGCGACGTGGGCGAGGGCACGGTGCATCGTCTGTGGGAAGAATTGGCCGTCAAGCATCGGCCGAAGACACCTTATGCCGCGAAATTCAGCACGCCGTTCTGCATGGCCGTCAGTTTCATGGACGGTCGGGCCGGGTTTGGCCAGTTCACCGAGGCACGGGTCCACGACTCTGCCGTGCTCGCGCTGACCAGCAAGATCCACTACGTCATCGACCCGGACAATGAATACCCGCGCAATTTCACCGGCCATTTGCGGGCGACCTTGTCCGATGGCCGCGTGATCGAGAAGCGGCAGCCGCACATGCGCGGTGGCGCCCGCGAACCGCTCTCCGACGCGGAAATCGACGCGAAATTCCTTGACAACGCACGGCATGGCGGCTGGACGACGGATCGGGCGCTGGCGGCCCAGGATTGGTGCCGCACCGTCTTCCAGGGCAGTGGCCCGGTCGATGCCAGCGCATTGCGTGGATGAGGGCACGACATGTATTTGATTGCGGGGCTGGATGCGTTTCTCACCAAGCGCACGCCTAGCTGGCAGGGCAAATAGCCTTACCCCATGGCGCGGAGGGCCTCCTGAAGGTCCGGCCGTGCCGCCGGGTTGGGCTGCACGCAGCGCATCTGCAAGCCGCGTAGCGCGGCGCTGGCTTGATCGCAGCGATCCAGCAGCTCGCCCAGCAGCAACCCCCAGGCCAAGACGTCCAACTTTTGCAAGCCATCCCCTGATGGCACGAACGATGCAGCGCCGAAATCGCTCAGCACCGCCTCTCCCTCGGTGCCGTCCCACAGCAAATTATGCGCGTAGAGGTCGCCATGCAGGAGACCATGCAAGTGCATATGGGACGCAGCGGCGCCGGTGGCCCGCGCAAGCCGTAGGGCCACCCTAAGGTCGAACTTCAGGTCCGGCTCGTAGACGTCGCGGCTGCAACTCTCGAAGCTAGGAGGCCCGGCTAGTCTGACCCATTCCGGCGGCAGCAGCGGCATGACCAAACCCTGCGCCGCTGCGGGGTGACCCGTCAGCCTGCCGAGCGCACCCATCAAATTGGGATGCGGTCCGGCGGCCAGGCACGCAGCCATCTCGCGTTCGGGCAACCCGTCGCTCGTCATGGCACCCTTGAACAGTTTCAGCGCGACCCGCTGCCTGCTCCCGTCCGGGCCGTGGCGCCACACCGCCTCGTACACCAGGCCAGACGCCCCTTCGCCCAAGGGCGGTCCTACTTGCAGTTCGTCCCACGCCACGCGTACCGCGTCCGGCCCCGCCTTGCCGCGATCGAACGGGTTGCCGGCCCAGGCTAGCCAGGCCAGCCGCGGCAGGCCGGCCAGCCAGCCGGGCAGGGACGGCAGCCGGTTGGCCGACACCCGCAACAGCTCTAAATTCCCGGCGCCCGACAAGCTCTCCGGCAGCTGGCTGAGATGGTTGCCGGCGAGCATCAGTTTCTGCAGCGCAGGGCGCTCGCCGATCGCGCTGGGCAAAGTCTCGATCTGGTTGTCCGTCAGGGTCAGCCAGCGCACCGCGGGCGGCAAGGCTTCCGCAGGGACTTCTTTCATCTGGGTGCCCCGGAAGCCAATCTGGGTCAGTGCCGTGCAGTCGCCGAGCGCCGGCGGCAGTCTCGTGAACCGGTTGCCCGAGCAGAACAGGATGCGCAGCCGCCGCAACCGGCTGAGATCGCTCGGGAGGGCGGTGAGCGCATTACGGCTGAGGTCGAGCACTTCCAGCGTGTCGGCCAAGCCAAAGATCTCGTCCGGAAATCCCGTCAAATCGGCCTGGCTGAGGTTGAGGCTGGTTGCACCGCCCAACGTGCCGCGGCGCAACGCATCAAGTCTGGACAAGCTCTTTTGCTCCGCTGGAGGAAGGCTACGCTCACGTATCGTTAACTGGCGCCGCATAGAATGAGACAGGTCTAGTGAGTAGCGATAGTGCCATTAAAGATACGCAAAATTCGGCTTCGCCCGGTTTTCGTCGCTTGCGTTGGGCTCATCATGATCGCGACCGCCTTGAGCGTCATGACGTGGACCCTGCTCGATGCGCGCCGCGCGGCACGACAGCAGGAAGTCCAGGCGCAAAGCAACCTCTCGATCGGTCTGGAGCGCGACGTGCGGCGGGCCATCGAGGTCATGGATTTATCCCTGCGCTCGGCGGTGCATGGCATGGAAATGCCTGGCATCCGGGAGATGCAGCCGCAAACCCGCCAGGCGGTGCTGTTCGACGGTGCCATCGAGGCGGAGGGTTTCCTCGGGGCCTACATCATCAACGAGGCCGGCGATCTCCTTTACGACTCCTCGGGCATCGCCCATCCACTGGTGAACGTCGCCTATCGCGAGTATTTCCAGGCCGAGAAAACGCATTCGGATCTCGGGCTGCTCATCACCCCGCCCCTCAAGAACAAGGCCGGCAAGTTCGACAAATTGGCGCTGGTGCGGCGCTACAACCATCCTGACGGCTCCTTCGCGGGGGTGGTGATCGGCGTGCTCCGGATGGATTATCTGCAGTCGCTGGCCGAACCGCTGCAACTTGGCAAGCATGGCATCGTCTCGCTGTTCAACACCGACGGCGTCATGGTCGCACACACGCCGTTCGTGGCGCAGGATATCGGACATGTCTTCGCCCCGAAAAGCATGCTCGAGCGCCTTGGCGAAAGCGCCTCCGGCGTCTTCGAAGCCAGGTCGGGCCTCGATGGCATCGAACGGCTCTGCACCTATCGCCAGGTCGGCCATTTCCCCTTGGTCATAACGATCGGCAGGGCGGAGCAGGACGTCTATGCCGATTGGACGCAGAAGACGGTCATCCTGGTCATCATCCTCATGCTGCTGGTCTCCGTCGGCATGGTCCTCGCCTTTTCCTTGCGGCGCGAGCTGATACGCCGTGGCCAGGCCGAACGCGCCGCCAAATTGTCGGAGCAACGCCATGTCGAGGCGCTGGCGCGATTGGACGCGTTGTTCCAGCACTCCGACGACTCGATGCTCGTGGCGCGGGCCGACCCGGCGGGGCACTTCGTCTATGATGCCGTCAACCCGGTCTGGGAGCGGATGACCGGGGTGCCGCGTGCCATGGCCGTTGGGTTCACCCCGCTTGCCTGTCTGCCGTCCCACCTCGCCATAAATGCCATGCAGTGGTGGCAGGAATGTGTGAACCAGCGGCGCCCCGTGACCTTCGGCTTCGAAACACGCGATGCCGGTCTTGCCGTGTCGTGGGAGACGAAGATCGTCCCGGTCATCGATGCCGAGGGCGTGGTGACCCGGCTGATCGCGGTGGCGCGGGATGTCACCCAGCGCAAGGCGGCCGAGGATCAACTGGCGGCCATGAACAAGGAGCTGGCGGAGCAGGCCACGACCGACAGCCTGACCGGCCTTGCGAACCGCCGCCGGCTCGACGAAGCGCTCGACCATGAGTGGCGGCGTGCGGCGCGGGACGGGTCGCCCTTATCGATGATGATGATCGATCTCGACCGTTTCAAACTGTTCAACGACCAGTACGGCCATCAACTGGGCGATGCGTGCCTGCAAGCCACGGCCAAGGCGCTTGAGCGCTTCGTCCGCCGGCCCGGCGACTACGCCGCGCGCTATGGCGGCGAAGAGCTGGCCATTCTGCTGCCGAAGACCGATGCCGCGCAGGCAGCCTTGCTGGCGGAGCGGGTGCGGGCTGCCATCGAGGCGACGGCTATCGAGCACGACGGCAACCGGCCCTTCGGCGTGGTCACGGCCAGCATCGGTGTGACCACCTTGCGGCCCTTCGCCAGCGGTGCCGCGGGTGTTGCCAACGAGTTGGTCGCAACGGCGGACATGGCTCTCTACGAAGCCAAGCGCAACGGGCGCAACCAGGTCGTGGTGTCACGCGTCGCGGCCGCCGACCTCGCACGCAAGCCTCAGCTGACCCTGGTGAACGGCGGTTTGTAGCCAGGGCGGACACTGTCCGTGAAGCATGACGGCTCGGACCCTACAGGCCTCGGGGCGGACTGATTAGCGCAGCGGCAAGCCCAGGCGGCCCATCGCCTCCTTGATCTTGTCCCGTCCTGCCAGGCTGGCCAGGCGCCCCACGCGGCCAATGACCCGTTGCGTCCAGGTATAGGCGGTGCGCTCCGTCTGCTCGCTAAACCGGTGGAGCGCGCGGTCGTAGACGGCAGTGGCCTCGGGCTCAGCCGTCGCGTCGTAGCGTTCGCGGTGGAGGACGGCGGATTGCGGCAGGCGGGGCTTCACCAACGCCCTGGTTTTCGTTTCGTCCGCATACCCGATGCAGAGGCCGACGAGGCCCATGGCACCGGAAGGCAGGCCGAGGATTTTCGTGACCGCCTCCACATCGTTGCGAAGCGCGCCGATATAGACGGTCGACAGGCCGATGCTCTCGGCCGCAACGGTCGCGTTCTGCGCGGCAAGGATGGCGTCGAAGGCGGAAAACAGGAACGTCTCCAAATAAGGCAGGCACTCGAACGCCTGGTTCAGGGATTCACCGACGCGCTGCAGCCGGGAAATGTCGGCGACCCAGACCAGGAAGAGCGGGCATTGTTCGATATGCTTCTGATTGCCTGCCACGACGGCCAAAGCGGCCTTGGCTGCCGGCTCGGTCACGGCCACCACGGACCAGGCCTGCATGTTGGACGAACTTGCCGCTGATTGTGCTGCAGCCACCAAGGTTTCCAGTGTCCCCTCGGGCAAGGCGGCCGGCTGGTAGTCACGTACTGACCGATGTTGCACCAGGCTGGCGATCACGTCATTCCAGGGTCCAGCGGGAAGGCTGGGTGCTTCGGCCCCGTAGCGGGCGATCAAAGCGGCTTGGCGCGACGATATGTCATTCATGGGGAAGCCTCTAGAGCGGGAGAGCACGAAATTAAATGTGGGCTGGGGAGGATCGGTCTGCCGCGAGGTGTGCTCAAGCGGGCCATAACGTCTCCAAAACAGGCACGATCCGACTAAGCGACGGCGTTATTGAAGGTGGAACAGCTTTTTTGCCGGGAACTGCATCCATGGTCATGGATGCATCGTAACGCTTAGGTGATGCCGGAGCGACAGGTGAAATGTCCGGCATTGCTGGACAGAGTTTGGAGGACTGACGGGAGGGTCGCCGGGACTATCTCCCACGGGCAAGGACGAAATCATGGTATATATCGCCGCCCTGGTCCCATCCGCCTCGAGCCGTGCATCGCTGACCGCCCCGCTTGCGCTCTCGCTCGCAGAAAACGCCTTCAAGGCGGGACGGCTTGAGAGTGCCATCCGCTACCTGGACATGGCCTACGCGATTTTCGATGCCCAAGCCGGCACCCCAGCCGTTTGCCCTAATGCTTTGCCGAAAGGCGGCTGAATAACCAGTTTACTCTGCCCTCCGATGGATCGATCTCCTCGTCGACCGGAAGGTCGTTCGGATAACCCTCGAAGAACACGGTAAGCGAGCAGGAGAGCAATTTGCTGATCAAGATCAGGTAGCGGCTTGGAATTCGGTAGAGACCAGCCTCCCAGTTGGCGACGCGCCGTTCCTCCACCCCTAGCGTCGCCGCGATGGTGATGATCTCGAGCCCATTGGCAAGACGCTGCGCACGAAGCTGCTTTCCAACGTGTTCATCGACCGCTGAACCGCTCTTGTCGCCGTCGGGGCTTGGTGGCTCAGCTTCCATTGGGGGCTCCAGTGCGGCCGATACGCCACCGTAAACGATTTCATCGTCTCTTGTGTCATTTTTTCGATGATCTTAACGTGTGGCGTGTGGTTGGCGTTCGCATGGGACATCAACGCGCATAGGGCGCGAAGGTGCGCAACCGAGACTGTTGGATTTTAGCTCTCTTCCGTACGGCTCGCGCTTTCTTGCGCAGCGGCAACGACAGCCGCCAGCCGATCCAGCTCCAGATCGGCAATTCCCTCAGCGCGCAGACCCGCACAGGTTCGAAATAGATAATCCGCCGACGTTCCCAGCTCGCCGCCAGCGGAGGCGAGGCGGCTGATCACGGCCTCCTTGGCGAGGTTGCCGGTGTATTGTTCCGTCGCCGGGTTGACCGTGAACGCGATGGCGGTGCCAAACCGCACGCCGTCCAGGTCCTCGAGCTCGAGCCAGCGTGGCACGTAGCTCCCGGCCAACATCTCGCGCCGCCACACGAGCGGGAGTTCTGTCTCGACCAGCTCGTCGGCGATGCGGAACGCAACCCCGCCGCAACTGCCACCGACATCGAGCCCCAGTACGAGGCCCGGGTTCTCCGGCGTGCCCCGTCCGGCGCGGGTGGAAAGGCAGAAGGCGCGGTGCCAGCCATGCACGACCGCCACGCGGCGTTCGACCGAATGGATTTGCGGGTTCCAGATCAGCGAACCGTAGCCGAATAGCCAAACCGGCTCGCCCGGCGGACGCAGCGCCAGGGTCTGCCGCAAGGACTCCGCGCGTTGCTCCTCGGTGAGCAGGCGCATGCCGGGGGCGGAGCGGGAGACCATCGCATCGACGCCCCCGGCCTCAAGCAGAGCCCGCGTCAGCACGAACCCCGTCATGCGGCGGCCCGGACGGGCAGACCCAGCCGGGCCCGGGCGCCGGCGTATTCGCGTGCGAGCCGTGCCACCAGGTCCGCCGCCGGTACCACGGCCTTCACCGCGCCGATGCCCTGGCCGGAGCCCCAAATATCCTTCCAAGCCTTGGTCCGCCCGCTGCCGAAGTTCATGGCTGCCGGGTCGCTGACGGGCAGGTTGTCCGGGTCCAGCCCCGCATTCGACAGGCTGCCGCGGAGATAATTGCCATGCACGCCGGTGATGAGGTTGGTGTAGACGATGTCGCGGGACGCACTGTCCACCAGCATCTGTTTATAGCCAGGGGCGGCATTGGCCTCCTCCGTCGCGATGAAGGCAGAGCCGACATAGGCGAAATCCGCCCCCATGGCCTGCGCCGCCAGCACGGCGTTGCCCGTGGCGATCGCCCCCGACAAGGCCAGCGGGCCATCGAACCAAGCGCGGATTTCACCGATCAGGGCGAAGGGCGAAATCGTCCCGGCATGCCCGCCCGCCCCGGCCGCAACCGCAACCAACCCATCGGCCCCTTTGTCGACCGCCTTGCGGGCGAAGACGTCGTTGATGACGTCGTGCAGCACGATGCCGCCATACGAATGCACTGCCTGGTTGACCTCCTCCCGCGCGCCAAGGGAGGTGATGACGATCGGGGCGCGGTATTTCACGCATAGTTCGACGTCGTGCATCAGCCGGTCGTTCGAGCGGTGGACGATCTGGTTGACCGCGAACGGCGCGTCATCCTCCCCCAACTCGCCCGTAAGGCGCTTCAGCCACTCCTCCAAGACCGGGCCAGGCCGGGCGTTCAGCGCCGGGAAGGAGCCGACGATCCCGGCCCGGCATTGGGCCAGCACCAAATCCGGGTTCGAGATGATGAACATCGGCGAAGCGATGACGGGGAGGCGGAGCCGGTCGAACAAGGCGGGGACAGGCATTGGCAGGCTTCCGATCGCTGCTGCAGGACTGCCATTGACGCGAGGGCGCGCGAGGCTCCAGGATTACGAAACAGGAATACGACGTGTCCGGTCAAGGACTCGCGGTCGAGGGGATTGTTCAATGCGTCTAGGTATCAGCGCTGCCGTGCTGGGTATGCTCGCCCTCGTGCCCGTCGCCCGGGCGGACGAAACGATCCGTATCGCCTATATCGACCCGCTCAGCGGCCCGCTGGCAGA
The DNA here is from genome assembly GCA_965199005.1 of Acetobacteraceae bacterium. GTDB lineage: Bacteria > Pseudomonadota > Alphaproteobacteria > Acetobacterales > Acetobacteraceae > LMUY01. Next base: position 2,306,617 of record CBDAQK010000001.1, read on the forward strand.
AACCGGACAGCTCGGCGAACAACATTTCCGTTTCGCGATCGACCGGGTCAATGCCGCGCAGGCCGCGGGGCCCGGCCGCAAGTTCGAGCTCGTGCCGATGGACAACGAGGTGAGCCCGGAAAAGTCGCTGACGCTGCTGCGCAAGGCGGTGGATGACGGCATCCACTATATCACCCAGGGCAATGGGTCGGCCGTGGCCTTCGCGCTGGTCGATGCGATCCAGAAGAACAACAAGCGCGAGCCGGCGAAGTCGGTGCTCTTCCTGAACTATGCGGCGGTCGATCCGGCTCTGACCAACGACAAATGCTCCTGGTGGCATTTCCGCTTCGACGCCGATAGCGACATGAAGATGAAGGCGCTGTCGGACTACCTGGTAGCGCAGAAGGATGCGCATAAAGTCTACATCTTCAACCCCGACTACTCGTTCGGTGTCTCGGTCGAAAAGGCGGCGCAGGCGATGCTGAAGGATCGCCGGCCGGACCTGCAGGTCGTCGGTGCGGAGCGTGTGCCGCTGGGCAAGGTAAAAGATTTCACGCCCTATATCGCCAAGTTCCAGGCTGCCGGCGCGGACTCGATCGTCACCGGAAACTGGGGTGCCGATTTGGAGCTGCTGGTGAAGGCCGCCGCCGATAGCGGCTACAAGGGCAAGTTCTACACCTATTATCTCGGCGACGAGGTGCTGGTGAACGCAGCCGGGCCAGGTGCCAAGGGCGATTCGCAGATCAGCACCTGGGCAGACAACGTGCCGGGCATCGACGATATGTCCGACGCCTACGAGAAGCGCTTCGGCCGCACATTCTACTATTGGCACGTCGTCAACGAGATCGACACGCTGGCCGCGGCAATGAAGCAAGCCAACTCCTCCGACCCGGCGAAAGTCGCTGCCGCGATGAGCGGCATGAAGCGGGAGACCCCGCTGGGCATCTCCGACATGCGGGCCGACAACCACCAATTGATCCAGCCGCTCTTCATCACCGAGTTGGAGCCGGGCCTGCCGCACGTGTTCAAAGCCACCGGGCTGGGCTTCAAGACGGTTGGCACCATCACGGCAGATTCGACCCGGATGCCGACCACCTGCACGTTCAAAGACAAATCCTGACCCGTGGGTGAGTCGCTCACCCTCGTTCTGCTCAACGGGCTGGTCTACGGGCTGCTGCTGTTCATGCTGTCATCTGGCCTGACGCTCATCTTCGGCATGATGGGCGTGCTCAACCTGGCCCATGCCAGCTTCTACATGCTAGGCGCGTATTTTGCCTACACGGTCAGCCTGTATCTTGGATTCTGGGCCGGGCTGGTGGTGGCGCCCATCTTGGTGGGCGTGCTTGGCGCGGTGGTGGAGCGGTACGGGCTGCGTGCGGTCCACCGCCACGGCCACATGGCGGAATTGCTCTTCACCTTCGGCCTCGCCTTCGTGATCGGGGAGGTGGTGCCCTTGATCTGGGGCCGCAGCCCCGTGGAATACCATGTCCCGGCGGCGCTCGACTTCCCGCTCTTCCATGTCGGCGGCACGGCGTATCCGGCGTACCGCGTGTTCATGATGGCGGTCTCCCTGGCGATGTTCGTGGCGCTGTTTGCCGCCCTGTCGCGGACCCGGCTGGGTCTGATCGTGCGGGCCGCGCTGACCCATGCCGACATGGTGTCCATGCTGGGCCATGATGTGCCCCGTGTATTCACGCTGGTGTTCGGCGCGGGCTGCGCGTTGGCCGGGTTGGCGGGGGTGATCGCGGGCAATGCGTTCACCACCCAGCCGGGCATGGCCGCCTCGCTCGGGGCCATCGTATTCGCCGTGGTTGTCATGGGCGGGTTGGGATCGATCTGGGGCGCGTTCGTGGCTTCCATCCTGATCGGGATGATCCAGACCGCGTCGATCAGCCTGGATTTGCCGTTGTGGCGTGCCTTGTCGGTGTTCGGCCTGACGATCGACCCGGCAGGACGGCTGAGTGATTTGTGGAACCTGACCATTGCCCGGGCGGCGCCCACCGTGCCCTATCTCCTCCTGGTGCTGATGCTCGCGTTCCGGCCAAGAGGGCTTGCCGGCTCGCGGTCGGCATGAGCGCCACGCTACCCGCCATCCCGCTGCGATCCGGGCGCCCCATGCTGCGGGCTGCCCTTCCCTGGGCGCTGGTCGCCATTTTGGCCGTCGCGGCGCCTTATTCGTTATCCAGCGGGTTCGGACTGTCGCTGCTGTGCCGGATGGGCATCGCCATCGTCTTCGCGCTGTCGTTCAACATGCTGCTGGGGCAGGGAGGGATGCTGGATTTCGGGCATGCCGTATTCCTGGGCTTCGGTGGCTTTGCCGCCATGCACCTGATGCGCGCGGCCGGGAATGGCTGGCCGATCCCGGCGCCGCTGCTTCCGCTCGGGGCTGCCATGGGCGGGCTGGTCGTCGCGGTGCTGGCCGGGTCGGTCGCCTGCAAGCGGGGCGAGACGGCGTTTGCCATGATCACGCTGGGCCTGGCCGAATTGGCTGCGACCTTCGTGTTGATGTTCCCCTCGGTGTTCGGCGGTGAGGAAGGGATCAATGGCGACCGCTCCGATGGCCCGGCGCTGTTCGGCTTCGACTTCGGCAGCCAGTTCCACGTTTATTTCCTGATCGCCGCCTGGGCCTTCCTCTGCGCCTTCCTGATGTGGCGCTACACCAAGACGCCACTCGGCCGGCTGGCGAATGCGGTGCGCGACAATGCGGACCGGGTGGGCTTCATCGGCTACAATCCCGGCAGCGTGCGCTATCTGGTGTTCATCCTGTCGGGCTTGTTTGCCGGGGTGGCCGGCGGGTTGCAGGCGCTGAACGACGAGATCGCGACCTCGTCCAACGTCTCGTCGACGGCATCGGGCGCGGTGCTGTTGATGACCTTCATCGGCGGGGTGGGGACGTTCTGGGGCCCCGTGCTGGGGGCCATCCTGGTGACGTTCTTGCAGGTCGCGCTGTCGACCATCACCGATGCTTGGCAGCTTTATGATGGATTGCTGTTCGTCGCGGCGGTGATCTGGGCGCCGGGCGGGCTGTCCGGCATCATTCTGGCGCACGCCCCCCTGGCCCGTGCAGGACGGTTGAAACCGTTGGTGCCATCCTATGCCGCGCAACTGCCCGGCCTGGTGCTGGTGCTCGGCGGCGTCGTGTTCCTGGCCGAACTCGCCTATCGCTTGGAGGCAGTGCGCAACGGCGCCGAGTCCGGCCGGGTGCTGGGCCTCGCGGCTGATCCGCACGCCCTGTGGCAATGGGCGGCCGGGGCGGTGGTGTTCGCCGCCGGGGCGTTGCTGCTGCGGCGGAGCTGGCCGGGTGCGCGGGACGCCTGGCAGGCGCAAATGGTCGCCGCGTCATGACACCGGTGCTGTCGATCCGCGACCTGCGCAAAAGCTTCGGGGCCACATCCATCATCAAGGGCGTGACCTTGGACATCGCCCGGGGCGAGCGGCATGCCGTGATTGGGCCGAACGGGGCAGGCAAGAGCACGTTCTTCCACTTGGTCAGTGGCCGCTACACCCCGGATGCCGGGCAAATCCTATTAAATGGGGAGGACATCACCGGGCTGCCATCGCATCTGATCAACCGCCGCGGCCTATCTCGGTCCTTCCAGGTGACGTCGCTGTTCCCGGGCATGACCGTGTTCGAGAATCTGCGCAATGCGGCGATGTATCCGATGGGAGCCGGCTACACGTTTTGGCGTACGGTGACCAGGTTTGCGGCCCTGAACACCCGGACGGAGGAGATGCTGGAGCTGACCGGCCTCACCTCCCGCCGCAACGTGCTGGCGGGCGCGCTTGCCTACGCAGACCAGCGGGCGCTGGAGATCGGGGTGGCCGTGGCTGGCGGCGCCGGCACGGTGCTGCTGGACGAGCCGACCGCCGGGATGAGCAACGCCGAGACGGAGCGCGCGACCGCCCTGATCCGCCGGGTGACGGAAGGCAAGACGTTGGTGATGGTGGAGCACGATTTGGGCGTCGTGTTCAACCTGGCGGACCGCATCACCGTGCTGGCGGACGGGCAGGTGATCGCGTCTGGCCCACCCGCGGAGGTGCGCGGCAACCCGGCGGTCCGCACCGCCTATCTCGGCACGGCGGCGGACACATTGTGCTGAGCCCGGCCCCTATCCTCGACGTCCAGGGCCTGGATGCCTGGTATGGCAAGAGCCAGGTGCTGCGCGGGGTGGATTTGCACGTGGGCAAGGGCGAAATCGTCGCCATCCTGGGCCGCAACGGTGCCGGGCGGTCGACGGCGCTGAAGGCGATCATGGGCGGAGTGGTGCGCACCGGCCGCGTGGTGTTCGCCGGCGAGGATATCGGCCGCCTGCCACCGCACGCCATTGCGCGGCGCGGGCTGGGCTACGTGCCGGAAGACCGGGCCATTTTCCCGGACCTGACGACGCTGCAGAACCTCCTCCTAGGGGAGAAGAAAGGCCCTGGGGACGCCTACACGCTGGATGACGCGTACGCGCTGTTCCCGCGCCTGAAGGAGCGTGCCCACGCCCCGGCCGGTGCGCTGTCGGGTGGCGAGCAGCAAATGCTGGCGATCTGCCGCACGCTGATGGGCAGCCCGGCGCTGGTGATGGTGGACGAACCGACCGAGGGGCTCGCGCCGATGATGGTGGAGCGGGTGCGCGAGCTGCTGGAGGCGGTGGCGGCGCGCGGGACGACCATCCTGCTGGTCGAACAGAAGCTGGCGATTGCGTTGGCGATTTCGCGTAGGCTGTATGTGATGGGGCATGGACGGGTGGTGTTCGAAGGCACACCCGCCGCCCTGGCTGCGGACGCCGAAATGCGCCGCGAATGGTTGGAGGTTTGACGGACATGGGTAACATCAACGCGGTGGTGGACCTGCTGCACGACGGTGATGTGGCGATCATTGCCATGGATAGGCCGCCGGTGAACGCGCTGGGGCATGTGTTGCGCGAGGGCGTGATGGCGGCGCTCGAGCAGCTTCGCGCACAGGCCGCAACCAAGGCGGTGGTGCTGACGGGCACGGCGCGCGCCTTCTCCGGCGGGGCCGACATCACCGAGTTCGGCAAGCCGGCCAGAAGCCCGGTCGTGTCCGAAGTGATCAAAGTGATCGAGGGCTTCGACCGTCCCGTGGTGGCTGCCATTGCCGGGGTGGCGCTCGGCGGCGGATTGGAACTGGCGATGGGGTGCCACTACCGGGTGGCGGCGCCGGGTTCGAAGCTCGGCCTGCCGGAAAGCAAGCTCGGCCTGCTGCCGGGGGCGGGCGGCACGCAGCGTTTGCCGCGGCTGATCGGCCCGGTGGCGGCGATGAAGGCAATCGTGGCGGGCACCCATATGCAGGTCGAAGCCACCAAGGGCCTGGTGGACGCGATCTGCGCGACGCGGGAGGCGGCAGTGGCCTTCGCCCGGTCCTGCATCGGCAAGCCCTTGGCGCGGGTGCGTGACCGGGAGGACATGCTGCTGGAGGCCCGTGCCAACCCGGCCTTGCTGGACGAGGCGGCGGCGCCGTTGCTGAAGCGGGCGCGTGGCCAGCGTGCCCCGGCGGCCTGTATCGAGGCGGTGCGCGCCGCCGTCACCCTGCCGATGGATGAGGGTCTGGCGCTGGAGCGCAAGCTGTTTCTGGAGTTGGTCGCCAGTGACGAGAGCCGGGCGCAGCGGCATGCCTTCTTTGCCGAGCGCGAGGCAACCAAGGTGCCCGGGATGCCCGCCGGGTTGAAGGCGGCGCCGGTCATGAAGGCGGCCATCATCGGGGCTGGGACGATGGGCGGCGGCATCGCCATGTGCTTCGCCAATGCCGGCATCCCCGTGACCATCGTGGAGGCCAAGCAGGAGGCCCTGGATCGCGGCATGGGCGTGGTGGAGAAGAACTACCGCACCGCAATCAGCCGTGGCTCGATGGCGGAGGGCGACATGGCCAAGCGCATGGCCCTGTTCACCCCCACGACCGACTGGACCGCCATCGCCGATGCCGACGTGGTGATCGAGGCGGTGTTCGAGACGATGGAGGTGAAAAAGGAGGTCTTCACCAAGCTGGATGCGATCGCCAAGCCCGGCGCGCTGCTGGCGTCCAACACCTCCACACTCGATGTGGACCAGATCGCCTCGTTCACCAGGCGCCCGCAGGACGTGCTGGGCATGCACTTCTTCTCCCCGGCCAACGTCATGAAGCTGCTGGAGATCGTCCGTGGCGCGGCCACCAGCTATGAATCGTTGGCCCGGGCGCTGGCGATCGGGCGCACTATCGGCAAGGTGGCGGCAGTCGTGGGCGTTTGCGATGGCTTCGTCGGCAACCGCATGCTGCACAAGCGCTCGGCCCAGGCAGAGGCGCTGCTGCTGGAGGGCGCGTTGCCACAGCAGGTCGACGCGGTGGTCACCAAGTTCGGCTTCCCGATGGGGCCGTATGCGATGGGCGATTTGGCCGGCTTGGACGTGGGCTGGCGCATCCGCCAGGGCCGCGGCACCAAGGCCCCGATATCGGACGCGCTGTGCGAGGCCGGGCGGTTTGGACAGAAAACCAATGCCGGCTACTACAAATACGAAGGCCGCACGCCGACGCCGGACCCGGAGGTCGAACGCATCATCGCCGAGAAGCAGCGTGAGATCGGCATCAATCCACGCACGATCGGCGATGAGGAGATTTTCGAGCGGATGTTCTATCCGATGATCAACGAGGGTGCGCGCATCCTGGAAGAGGGCATTGCCAGCCGCCCCTCCGACATCGACGTGGTCTGGATGAATGGCTATGGCTGGCCGTCCTGGACCGGTGGCCCCATGCACTATGCCGACAAGGTGGGGCTGCAGCACATCGCCGGCCGGCTGGACTTCTACGCGGACCGCAGCGGCGACGAGTCGTTGCGCCCGGCCAAGTTGCTGCGGGACCTGGCCAAGCAGGGGCTCGGTTTTGCCAGCCAGGTGAAGGCCGCCGCCTGATGGGGCAGCGGCCCTTCGCCTGGGAGCAGTCATACCCGCCCGGACTGCAGTGGGACACGGCGCTCGAAATCCGGACCCTGCCGCAAATGCTGGAGGAGGCCGTGGCTCGCTTCGGCGACCGGCCCTATATCGAGTTCCGCGGGACCCGGATCGGTTTCCGCGAGTTCGGCGAGCGTGTGGACCGGGCGGCCGCCGGGTTCCAGCGCCTGGGCGTCGGGCCGGGTGTCTCGGTGGCGCTCTATCTGCCGAACGTGCCGTATCACCCGATCAGTTTCTTCGGGGTGCTGAGGGCCGGGGGCAGGGTGGTGCATCTCAGCCCGCTCGACCCGGTGCGGTCGCTGTCGCGTAAGCTGTTGGATAGCGGCGCACGCATCGTCGTGGCGCCCGATTATCCGGCCATGTTGCCGCACGCGCTGCAATTGCTGTGTGATGGGATGCTGGATCATCTGGTGATCGGGCTGGACGCCGCCTGGGGCAAGGGACCAGCCACGGCGGAGGTCCCGGCGGATGAGCGGATCGTTTTGTTCGACCGGTTGAGCGAGGCGGCCGCCCAGCGGGATTGGCCGCAACTGGACCCCAGCGCGGTCGCGGTGCTGCAATATACCGGCGGCACCACCGGCCTGCCGCGCGCGGCCATGCTGACGCACGCGAATTTGTCGGCCGCCACCGCCATCTACCAGGCCTGGTTCAACGGCGTGGGACGAGGCTTGCAGCCGGGCGACCGGGTGATCGGCGTGCTCCCGCTCTTCCACATCTACATGCTGACGACGGTCTTGTTGCGCTGCCTGGTGGCGGGGGTGGAGATCATGCTGCGCCAGCGGTTCGACGCGGCGCAGACGCTGGACGACATCGAGACCGGGCGGGCGACGACCTTCCCCGGCGTCCCCACCATGTTCATCGCCATGTCGGGCCAGCCCGGCATCGACCAGCGCGACTTGTCGTCCCTGCGGACCGCCAGTTGCGGCGGGGCGCCCCTGCCAGTGGAGGTGGCGCAACGGTTCGAAGCGCTGACGGGGCGCCGGGTTGGCGGCGGCTGGGGCATGACGGAGACGTCGCCCGCCGGGACCACCATCCTGCCCGACATGGCAATGACCCCCGGCCTGATCGGCGTTCCCCTGCCGGGGATCGAGATGGACGTGGTCGATTTGCTGGATCCGCACCGCGTTCTGCCCGCTGGAGAGACGGGCGAAATCCGCATCCGCGGCCCGAACGTCACCGCCGGGTATTGGAATCGCCCGGAGGAGAATGCGATGGCCTTCGCGGACGGGTTTTTCCTGACGGGCGATATCGGCCGCATGGACGCGCTGGGTAACTTCAGCATCGTGGACCGCAAGAAGGACATGATCATTTCCGGCGGCTTCAACGTGTATCCACGCCTGATCGAAGACGCGATCTACGAACACGCCGCCGTCGAGGAATGCACCGTCGTGGGCATTCCCGATTCCTATCGTGGCCAGGCGGCCAAGGCGTTCGTGAAGTTGCGCGATGGCGCGGAGCCGTTCAGTTTGGACGAGCTGCGGGCGTTCCTGGCCGACAAGCTGGGCCGTCACGAAATGCCCGCCGCCGTCGAGTTCCGCGACGCCCTGCCCCGTACCGCGGTGGGCAAGCTGTCGCGCAAGGAGCTTGCCGAAGAAGAGCGAAACCGTGTCCTCGAACCTGTGAAAGCCTGAGCGAATGACTGAAGCCGTGATCGTCTCCACCGCCCGCACGCCGATCGGCAAGGCGCAGCGTGGCGCGTTCAACATAACCCATGGCGCCGAGCTGGGCGGCCACGCCATCCGCGCCGCGGTCGAGCGCGCCGGCATCGACCCGGCGAGCGTGGAGGACGTGATCATGGGCTGTGCCAATCCCGAGGGCGCCACCGGCGGGAACATTGCCCGGCAGGCCGCCCTGCGCGGGGGCATCCCGCCCTCGGCGTCGGCGATGACGGTCAACCGCTTCTGCTCCTCCGGATTGCAGGCGATGGCGATGGCGGCGGGCCGCATCATCAACGATGGCGCGCCCGTGGCGGTGGCAGGCGGGTTGGAATCGATCAGCCTCGTCCAGTTCCACATGAACACTTTCCGGTACCGGGACGACTGGCTGGCGGCGCATTACAGCGACGTCTACATGCCGATGATCGAGACGGCGGATATCGTCGCTCGGCGCTACGGCATCAGCCGCCAAGCCCAGGATGAATACGCGCTGGAAAGCCAGCGCCGTATCGCCGCCGCACAGCAATCGGGCCGGCTCGCCGCCGAAATCGTGCCGATGACGGTGATGAAGGAAGTGGTGGACAAGGTGACCAAGGCGGTCAGCCAGGAAGAGGTGACGCTGACCTCCGATGAGTGCAACCGCCCCGAGACGACGCTGGAAGGCCTGATGAAGCTGAAACCGGTGCGTGGCGAAGACCAGTTCATCACGGCGGGAAATGCCAGCCAGTTGAGCGACGGCGCCTCCGCTTGCGTGATGATGTCCGGCGAGGAAGCGGCGCGGCTGGGGTTGACACCGCTGGGCATCTTCCGTGGCTACGCCACCGCCGGGTGCGAAGCGGACGAGATGGGGATCGGGCCGGTTTACGCGGTGCCGCGGCTGCTGGAGCGCAAGGGGCTGCGGATCGAGGATATCGATCTGTGGGAGTTGAACGAGGCCTTCGCCAGCCAGGTGTTGTATTGCCGCGACAAACTCGGCATCCCGGATGAGCGGCTGAACGTGGATGGCGGGTCGATCGCCATCGGCCACCCCTATGGCATGAGCGGGGCGCGAATGGCGGGCCACGCCCTGATCGAGGGCCGCCGCCGGGGTGCCAAGCACGCCATCGTCACCATGTGCATTGGCGGCGGCCAAGGGGCGGCCGGATTGTTCGAGATCGTGCACTAGGCCTTGAGGACGCATCCATGGATCTGAGCTTCACTGCCGAAGAGCGCGCCTTTCGCGACGAGATGCGCCGCTTCTTCCGGACCGAGATTCCCGCCGAAATCCGCGCCCGGGCCGGAAAGGGCGAGCACGTCTCGAAAGCCGATCTGGTCACCACTCAGCGCGCCATGAACGCGGCGGGCCTGGCCGTGCCGCACTGGCCGGTCGCTTGGGGTGGCAAGGACTGGACGCCGGTGCAGTCCTACATCTGGCTGGACGAGATGCAGTCGAACTCGGTGCCCGCGCCGTTGGCGTTCAACACGTCGATGGTTGGCCCGGTGATCGCGCAATTCGGCAGCGAGGCGCAAAAGGAGCGCTTCCTGCCGGCGACCGCCAATTTGGACATCTGGTGGTGCCAGGGCTTCTCCGAACCCGGCGCCGGGTCGGATTTGGCCGGCCTGCGCACCGCCGCCCGGCGCGAGGGGGACGAGTGGGTAGTGAACGGGCAGAAGACCTGGACGACCCTGGCGCAATACGCCGATTGGATCTTCTGCCTGTGCCGCACCAACCCGAACGCGGCGAAGAAGCAGGAAGGCATTTCCTTCATCCTGATCGACATGAAGACGCCGGGCATCACCGTGCGGCCGATCCAGACGCTGGATGGTGGGCATGAGGTGAACGAGGTGTGGTTCGACGAGGTCCGCGTGCCCTCCGAAAACCTGGTCGGGCAGGAGAATAAAGGCTGGGACTACGCCAAATTCCTGCTGGGCAACGAGCGCACCGGCATTGCGCGGGTGGGCGTGTCCAAGGCGCGCCTGCGGCGGTTGCGCGAGTTGGCCAAGCTGGAGCGGATCGGCGACAGGCCGATGATCGAGGACCGTCAGTTTCGCGAGAAGCTGACGGCCGTGGAAATCGAGCTGCGCGCGCTGGAGATGACGCAGCTTCGCGTCGTCGCGGCGGAGCGGGACCGGGCCAAGGGCAAGCCCAACCCGGCGAGTTCGATCCTCAAGATCAAGGGCTCGGAAATTCAGCAGGCCACCACGGAGTTGCTGATGGAATTGGTCGGGCCGTATGCGATGCCGTACAGCGCCGAGGGCGGGCCGGAGGGCGACAACGACCCGATGTCGATCGGGCCGGACTATGCAGCAGAGGCAGCGCCGACCTACTTCAACTGGCGCAAGGTGTCGATTTACGGGGGATCCAACGAAATCCAGCGCAACATCGTAGCGAAGGCGATCCTGGGGTTCTGACGAAACCCGCCACACATCCAGCGAGGGACCTATGGATTTCGACCTGAACGATGACCAGCGTTTGCTCAAGGATAGCGTCGACCGTCTGATCGCCGACAAATACGGCTTCGACCAGCGCCGCGCCGCCATGGCCGAACCCGGTGGCTGGAGCCGGGCTATGTGGGCCCAATTCGCCGAACTCGGTCTGCTGGGGCTACCGTTTGCCGAGGAACATGGCGGCTTTGGTGGCGGCCCCGTTGAGTCGATGATCGTGGCGGAGGCATTTGGCCGCGCCCTGGTGCTGGAACCTTATCTGGCGACAGTGGTGCTGAGTGGCGGCTTGATCCGCCGGGCCGGGGATGCCGCCCAGCAGGCCGATCTGCTGCCCCGTATCGCCGCGGGCGAATTGCTGATGGCGTTGGCCCATGTCGAGCGGCAGTCGCGGTACGAACTGAACAACGTGGCCACCATCGCCCGTAAGGATGGCGCGCGCTGGCGGTTGGAGGGTGAAAAGGGCGTCGTGCTGCACGGCGATTGCGCGCAGAAGGTCTTGGTGACCGCCCGCACCTCCGGCAGCACGCGGGATCGCTCTGGGATCGGATTATTCTTGGTGGACGTGCCCAGCGAAGGCGTGTCGATCCGCGGCTACCCGACCCAGGATGGTCTGCGCGCGGCGGAAATATCGCTGGCGGGTGCCACGGGCGTGCCCCTGGGTGATCCGGCGGGAGCCCTGCCGCAGGTAGAGCGCGTCGTGGACGAGGCGCTAGCCTATCTTGCGGCGGAAGCCGTCGGCGTAATGACCGCCATGCACAATGCGACCGTCGACTATATGAAGCAGCGCAAGCAGTTCGGCCGCGCCATCGGAGAGTTTCAGGCGCTACAGCACCGGGCGGTGGACATGTATGTGCTGCTGGAACAGGCGCGGTCGATGGCGCTGCTGGCCACCATGATGTCCGCCGATGACGACGCCGTCGAACGGCACAGGGCGGTGGCTGCGGCGAAAGTGCAGATCGGGCGCTCCGGCCGCAAGCTGGGGCAAGAGGCTGTACAGTTGCATGGCGGGATCGGGGTGACCATGGAGTACATGGTCGGACACCACTTCAAGCGGATGTCGATGATCGAGCTACTGTTCGGCGATGCCGATACCCACCTGGCCCAACTCGCCGATGGTGGCGGGGTGTTGGAGGCGGCCTGAGCCGCCCCCAATCCGGCACATCCCTTAACGCGGCTGCTGGTAGCCCTGCGGCTGCTGGTAGCTCTGCGGCTGCTGGTAGCCCTGCTGATAGGCCGCGGCGTCACGGCGGCGCTGTAAAACTTTGGCGTGGTGCCCCACGGCACACCCGGCGGCAGCGCCGAGCAGAGCATGGTGGCCAGCCACATGGCCGGCAACACCCCCGACGGCAGCCCCGGAGAGGCAGCCAACGGCGCCCGCCTCACCTGGCAGGGCAATGGCGGACGCCGCTACCAAGACGACGAGTGCTGCGACAGTCTTCATGATCTACTCTCCAATCACTGGGGTTTCGTGGCCGGTGCAGCCGTATTGGCTGCTGCGGCGCTCTTGGCCTTGTTATTCTCGTGGTGGCCAACGGCGCAGCCCGCCGCCGCACCCAACACGCCATGACCACCGGCCATGTGGCCCGCAACGCCACCCACGGCGGCGCCCGAAGCACACCCGGCGGCATTGGCCGCGACAGGGAGGAAAGCGCTGCCCAGGGACAAAGCGATGGCCAACGCGACGATGGACTTCATGTGGATGCTCCTACGGATTGTCCATGACCGAACTGCTCGGAAGCGGGAAAGTTCAATCACTCGGCAGCATTCTGCAACAAATGTTGGCCGTACTGTGTCCGCAATGCGAGTTTGTTGAGTTTCCCCGTCGCCGTGTGCGGTAGCTCAGGCACCACCAGGACAGCGTCCGGCAGCCACCATTTCGGCACCAGCCCGGCATAGCTGGCGAGCAGCGCTTGCGGATCGATCGAGCCACCTTGTTTCGGAACCACCAACAGCAACGGCCGCTCATCCCATTTCGGATGCGTTGCGGCGATGATAGCAGCCTCCGCGACATCCGGATGCGCGACGGCGATGTTTTCCAAGGTGATGGAGCTGATCCACTCACCGCCAGACTTGATGACGTCCTTCGAACGGTCGGTGATTTCCATGAAACCTTCCGCATCGATGGTCGCGACGTCGCCCGTGGCGAACCAACCGTCCGCATCGGCGCCGCCCGCGGCGTTCTGTCCGAAGTAGCGCTGGCAGACCCAATGGCCGCGCACCATCAGATTGCCGAACGCCACGCCGTCCCATGGCAGTGCCTGCCCGGCATCATCCACGATCTTCATCTCGACGCCGTAAATCCCCCGGCCCTGGCCCAGCCGGCGCTTGGCAATCGCGGCTTCACCCAGCCGGTCCTCATCCGCCTTCGGCTTGTTGTAGGTGCCGAGCGGGCTCATTTCGGACATGCCCCACGCATGGTCGACCCGAACGCCGTATTCGCGGGCGAATGCCTCGATCAGGACTGGCGGACAGGCGGAGCCACCGATCACCAGCGCCTTTACCGTTTCCAGCCGGGCGCCGGTGGCGCGCAGATGATGCAACAGGCCCATCCAAATGGTTGGGACACCCGCCGAGAAGGTGACGCGTTCGGCATTCATCAGCGCGGTGAGGCTGGCGCCGTCCAGATGGCGGCCGGGCATGATCAGGGTGGCGCCGGCCATGGGCGCTGCGAACGGTGTCCCCCAGGCATTCACGTGGAACATGGGGACGACCGGCATCACCCGATCTGCCGCGCAAAGGCCGAAGACGTCCCGCATGTTGATGGCATAGGCGTGCAGAACGGTGGAGCGGTGGCTGTACAGCACGCCTTTCGGCCGCCCCGTGGTGCCGGACGTGTAGCACAGCCCGGCTGCGCTCAATTCGTCCAGCTGCGGCCAGGCGTAATCCTCGTCGGCCTCCGCCATCAGCGACTCGTAGCAATGCAGCGTCTGCCCGGGTGCCAGGGTCACGCTGGGCATGTGCTCGGCATCCGTCATCATCACGATGTGCCTCGCGGCGATCCGGGGTGCCAATGCCTCCACCAGCGAGACGAAGCTGGTATCGGCGAACAGCACCGCATCGCCCGCATCCTCGACGATGTAGGCGATGTCGTCGGCGCCTAGGCGTGGGTTGATGGTGTGGTAGATCGCGCCCATGCCTGGGGCGGCATAATAGAGCTCCAGATGGCGCGACCCGTTCCAGGCCAGCGTGCCGACCCGGTCCCCCGCTTTGACACCTAGACGCTGCAGGGCCCGTGCCAACCGGCGCATGCGGGGTTCGATCTGGCCGTAGGTGATCCGATGGATCGTGTCCTCCGTTGTTCGGGACACAATCTCGGTTCCGGCGTGGTTCACAGCGGCGTGCTGGATGATGGACGAGATCAACAGCGGACGCGTTTGCATCAAGCCTAGCATCATTTCCCCCGCGCCGGGTTCTGCCCGGTATCACGAGGCGATCTTATCGCGTCCTGGATGCGTTTCGTAGGGGTCTTCTGGCTGGGCTGAGGAAGTAGGGCGCATCGGCCAAGCGCCACCCGCCCACTGTCGGTGCGGCAGGAAAGACGGCGCAAGGCGGCAGGCTGCTGAAAAGTCCGATCGTTGAGTTGCGGGGCTTCGCCCCGCTCTCCGGAAGGGGATAGTCATCCCCTTTCGCCCCTGTTTTCAGGTGTCCAGAGGACGACTGTCCTCTGGCGGGGTTCGGGGCAGCGCCCCGATCTTCGATCGGCCGCGTCTTTCAGCATCCTGCTAGGTGTGTTTGGCGATAAAGCCTTTGATTTGCGGCGCGATCTGGTTGCGGAAGCGGGCGCCGTTGAACAGCCCGTAATGGCCGACGCCGGCCTGCTCCAGATGCTGATGCTTATCCTCTGACAGGTTCGGCGTCAGCGCGTGGGTGACGCGGGTCTGCCCAATGCCCGAAATGTCGTCACGCTCGCCTTCCACGGTCATGACCGCGGTGCGGGTGATGGCCGCCGGGTCGACGCGGCGGCCGCGCGAAACCAGCTTTCCGCGGGGCAGCAGATGCTGCTGGAACACCGCATCGATCGTTTCGAGGTAAAACTCGGCGGACAGATCCATCACCGAACGGTATTCGTCGTAGAAGGCGCGCTTGGCGGCCAGCGGTTCTCCGTCGCCATCCACCAGATGGGTGAACATCTGCCAGTGCGCAGTCACGTGGCGCTGCATGTTCATCGCCATGAACCCGGCGAGTTGCAGGAACCCCGGATAGACCGGGCGCATGAATCCTGGATGCCCGTAAGGCACCTGGTGGATCACGTTGGATTTGAACCACCCGAGATCGTGCTTCTTGGCGAACTTGTTGACTTCGGTCGGTGCTTCCCGCGTGTCGATGGGGCCGCCGATGAGGGTGATGGACCGCGGCGCCAAACCATTCGCGTCGGCATTCATCAGCGCCGTGCTGGCCAGCACGGGAACCGCGGGTTGGCATACCGCCAGCATGTGCGTCTGCGGCCCCAGATGCTCGCAGAACTGCTGGATGTAGTCGATGTAATCGTCAAGCGCGAAGCTGACGGACGTGATCGGCATGTCCTTCGCATCCTGCCAGTCCGTGATGTAGACGTCGTGGTCGGGCAGGAACGCCTCGACCGTGCCTCGCAGCAGCGTCGCGAAATGGCCGGACATCGGCGCCACGATCAGCAGCGTCGGGTCGTTCGGCCGATGCGCCATGCGGCGGAAGTGCAGCAGATCGCACCAGGGCAGCCGCAACGCAATCTCTTCCATCACCTCCACCGGCTCCCCGTCGATGAGCGTGCTGGTATGGCCGAAGGCGGGCTTCACGAAGGTGCGGGTGGTGTGCTCGAAACTGTCGAGCGCGGCGGTCGTCACCCGGCCGAACGGGGTTTCCCGGAGCGGGTTGTCCTCCATGAGCGACAGAGCGCCAGACACCATCGCCCGCATCGGTTGCAGCGCCATCCGCTGAAGGTCGTAGAGTTGATAGAGCATCATGGCTGTATTTCGGAGCTCCTGGGAGAATGCGCTGGGTTGGGATGGCTGGCGCGGAAAATGGCGAACAGGTCACGGGCGACGATTTCGGGCGCGTCGCCGTCTGGCCGGTACCAGGTGAGCGCCCAGTTGAGGGCACCCAGCAGGGCGTGGCGGAATGGTCCTGGCCGGACGCCTGGGGGCAGGTCCAACTCGTCGATCACGCGCCGGAACACCGCCTCGTAACGGTCGCGTTGCCGAACGAGGTCGTCGCGGGCGGCGCTGGGCCGCTTGGGGCCGTCCACGATCACGGCGGCCAGAACCCCATCGGTCAGCAGAAGGCGCAGATGCGCGGCTGCCGCGGCCTCCAGCCGGTCCCAAGGGTCGTGATGGATCGCAACCGCTTCCTCCACCTGGCCGATGGAGCGGTCGATTGCCTCGGCATACACGGCGGCGAGCAGCGCTTCCTTTGAGGCGAAGTGGTAATACACAGACCCCGGCAGCATGCCCACCGCCGCGGCGATGTCGCGGATCGACGTCCTGCCATAGCCCTTGATGCCGAAAAGATGGGTCGCCTGCTGCAGGATGTCTTGCCGCCGGCTGTCTGGGCGGGTGCTGTCCAAGGGCAACGATCATATCCTATCTCAGGCGCCTACCAAACAAGTGTTTGGTGAAATCGAAGTTAATGTTGCGGTGCGTTTCTGAACAGCTTGATTTCGTCTTGACGTCCGTGGGTCTGCCTTGTGGACAGGACATGGCTCTGGCTCCATCCTATGCAGATTGTGAGGGAGGCGCAGATCAATGAATGACCCCGCAACGATCCGCCGGGTCGCCGTGATCGGCGCGGGCACCATTGGCGCCAGTTGGGCCGCCTGGTTTCTGTCGCGCGGGCTGCAGGTCATGGTGTGGGACCCTGCACCCGACGGCGAGGCCTTCGTCCGCCGGTTCGTTGCCAATGCATGGCCTGCGATCCAGCAATTGGGCGCCCCGTGCGCCACATTCGACGCCCTCAGCTTCCACCCCGGCCCGGAGGCAGCTGTCGCGGGGGCGGAGTTCGTGCAGGAGAGTGCGCCGGAACGCACGGACGCCAAGCGTGCGCTGTTTGCCAGGCTGGAGTCGTGCCTGCCCCCCGAGATCGCGGTCGCGTCATCCTCTTCCGGGCTGATGATGACGGAGTTGGCCCGCGACTTGGCCAGCCCGGGCCGCTTTGCCATCGGTCATCCGTTCAATCCGCCGCATCTGATCCCCTTGGTGGAGGTGGTGGGCGGTGAGCGGACTGCGCCCGAGACGGTGGCGTTCTGCCTGGAGTTCTATCGCCACATCGGCAAACACCCGATCCGCCTGAACCGGGAGGCGCCGGGGCATCTGGCCAACCGCCTGCAATCGGCGCTGTGGCGGGAGGCGGTGCATGCCGTGGCAGAGGGCGTGGCGAGCGTGGCCGACGTGGATGCGGCGGTTGCCTATGGCCCCGGGCTGCGCTGGGCGCTGATGGGCCCGCATCTGACGTTCCATTTGGCGGGCGGCGAAGGTGGCATGGCGCATTTCATGGAGCATCTCGGCCCAGCCAACGAGGTCTGGTGGCGCTCCCTGGGGCAGCCGACGCTGACGCCGGAGCTGTGCCAGGCCATCGTTGACGGAGTCGAGGCGGAAACCAAGGGCCAGAGCGTGCCCGCCCTCGCGGCGCAGCGGGATGCGTTGCTGGTGGCGTTGTTGCAGACCATTGGCCAACGCCGTCCAGCCCAGCCGCCGGATTGACCCGGCCCTCCCGCACATCGCACGGTAGCCCGCGACAGGAGAGCCATTCCCATGCCATTCGCCACCACCGATGACGGCGTCCGCCTGCATTATGAGGAGACCGGATCGGGGACGCCGCTGGTATTCGTTCATGAGTTCGCTGGCGACCACAGGAGTTGGGAGCTGCAACTCGGCCATTTCGGCCGGCGCTACCGGGCTGCGGCCTATGCCGCCCGGGGCTACCCGCCAAGTGACGTTCCACCGGACGCGTCCTCCTACTCCCAGGCGCGGGCGGCGGACGATATCGCGGCGGTGCTGGACGCGATGGGGGTCGAGAAGGCGCATATCGTCGGGCTGTCGATGGGCGGGTTCGCGACGCTGCATTTCGGCTTCCGCCACCCGGGCCGCGCGCTCTCGCTCGTGGTCGCCGGGTGTGGCTACGGCGCGGAGCCCGGGGCGCGGGAGCAGTTCAAGGGTGAGGCCGACACTATCGCTGCGACCTTGCTGCGGGATGGCATGCCGGCCTTCGCCGAGCGCTACGCCTACGGCCCGACCCGGGTGCAGTTCGAGGCGAAGGATCCGCGCGGGGTAGAATTGTTCAAGCGGCAACTGGCGGAACATTCTGCGCTCGGCTCGGCCAACACGCAGTTGGGGGTCCAGCGGGAGCGCCCGTCCCTCTATGAGCTGACTGGCCAGATGGCGGCGATGACAATGCCGGTCCTCGTGCTCACCGGCGACGAGGACTGGCCGTGCCTGCAACCTGGCCTGCTGATGAAGCGGAGCATTCCGACGGCCGCCCTGGCAGTGATGCCGAATTGCGGCCACACCATCAATTTGGAGGCGCCCGACGAGTTCAACCGCATCGTCGGCGAGTTCCTGGCCCAGGTGGAGGCCGGGCGCTGGCCGCAGCGGGACCCCCGTGCCTTGGGGGCGTCGATCACCGGTATGCCGGCGCCGTGACGTCGCTCGTCGGCCAGCCGATTCGCCGGCTGGAGGATCGGCGTTTCCTGACCGGCAACGGGCGTTACATGGCCGATATCGCCAGCCCAGGCGCACTGCATTTGCACGTGGTTCGCTCGACGCACGCGCATGCGCGGGTGCTCCGGATCGATGCGGTGGCGGCGCTGGCCATGCCGGGTGTGGCCGGCGTCTTCACCGCGGCCAACCTTGCCGGGCTGGGACCGATCCCTTGCTCCGCCCAGGTGCCGACGGATGGCCCGATGATCGTGCCGCCGCGGGGGGCGTTGGCGAGCGGCCGGGTGCGCTATGTGGGCGAGCCCGTGGCCTTCGTCGTGGCCGAGACCGCATTTGCGGCACAGGATGCGGCCGAACAGGTGGGTGTCGAATACGATCCGCTGCCCTGTGTCGTGGAGGCTGTCGACGCGCTGGCGCCGGGGGCACCGGTGGTATGGGACGAGGCGCCCGGTAATCTCAGCTTCCGGTTCCATAAGGGGGACCGCGCGGCGGTGGCGGCTGCCATGGGCGTGGCGGCGCATGTGGCCACGGTGGAGGTCGTCAACAACCGCCTGATCGTCACGCCCTTGGAGCATCGAAGCGCCTGGGGTGACTACGACCCGTCCACGCAGATTTACGATCTGACCTTGAGCGGGCAGGGCGTGCATGGCATCCGCAAGGATTTGGCGCAGTCGGTGTTCCATCTGCCGCTGGACCGCATCCAGGTCGCAACCCCCGATGTCGGGGGCGGATTCGGGGTGAAGAACCCAGTTTACCCCGAATACGTCATGGTGCTGTGGGCGGCCCGCCAACTCGGCCGGCCGGTGCGGTGGGCGTCGGGCCATGGCGAAGATTTCCTGTCCACCGCGCATGGCCGCGACAATGTCACGCGTGCCCGGCTGGGGCTGGACGCAGCGGGACGGTTTCTGGCGCTGGATGTGGAGACGGTCGCCAACCTAGGAGCTGGCATGTCGACGGGCGGCCCGGGCAGTTCCACCAACGCGCCGGGAAACGCCATGGGCGGCGGTTACGATATACCAGCCATCTTCATGACCGTGCGGGGTGCCTTCACCAACACGGTGCCGCTGGATGCCTACCGTGGCGCTGGGAAGCCGGAGGCGAACTACTTGCTGGAACGGCTGGTGGACGAGGCGTCACGGATCACCGGAATCGACCGGGTCAAGCTGCGCCGGCAAAACCTGCTGCGGGACTTCCCGCATCGCACCCCCATGTCGACGACGATCGATTGCGGCCGGTTCGGTGCCAATATCGACCCGGCGCTCGAAGCTGCGGATGCCGCCGGGTTCGCCGCCCGGCGCCAGGCTTCCGCCAAAGTGGGCCGGCTGCGCGGGCTGGGGATCACCTGCTTCCTGGAGACGGCGCGCGGGGCGCCCAATGAGGGGGCGGAAATCCGCTTTCAGCCGGATGGGCGGGTGTCATTGCATCTGGGCACACAATCGAACGGGCAGGGGCACGAGACGAGCTTTCCCCAGATCGCCGCCGATCGGCTGGGTCTGCCGGTCGACACGTTCGATTTCATCCAGGCCGACACGCGCCTGGTGCGTGATGGCCATGGCCATGGCGGGGCCAGGTCGCTGCACATGGGCGGCTCGGCACTGGTGGATGCGATCGGGCTGGTGATGGACAAGGCCCGGCCCGTCGCGGCCCGGCTACTGCAGGCCCGCCCCGAAGAACTGAGCTTCGCCGGTGGCCGTTTCACCGCGGGGGAGCGCAGCGTGGCCGTGCTGGAGGTGGCGCGCGCTGCGGCGGCCGACCCGGCGGGCGAGGCGCTGGACAGTTATCACTGGACCCTGCTGGACCTGATCACCTTCCCCAATGGCTGCCACGTGGCCGAGGTGGAGGTCGATCCGGAGACCGGCGTGGTGACGCTGCTCCGCTACACGGGCGCCGATGATTTCGGCACCGCCATCAACCCGCTGCTGCTGATTGGCCAGGTGCAAGGCGGGGTGGCGCAGGGCATCGGGCAGGCCTTGATGGAACGCACCGTCTACGATCCGGCCAGCGGCCAATTGCTGAGCGGGTCCTACATGGACTACGCAGTACCGCACGCCGCCGACCTGCCGGATTTGGAGATCCATCTGCATGGTGTCCCGACGGGTGCGAACCCGCTGGGAGTGAAGGGGGCGGGTCAGGCAGGTGCGATCGCCGCACCGCAGGCGGTGGTGGCGGCGGTTCTGGATGCCGTCGCGGCACGCGGCGTCACGCATTTGGACATGCCCTTGACGTCCGAACGGGTCTGGCGGGCGCTGTCGGCGGCGGAGCCTGGTTCTGGGCTGATTGGGCTATAGATGGTCGGCTGAAGCCCACTCTGACCTAAGTGTAGTAGGTGGGCTTTAGTCCACCGGCCAATCTAATCCAATGCCTTCCGCCAACTCACGAGCAGCGTGTCGATGGTGCGTTGCCAGTTGTACTCGGCAGACCGCATTAGGCCGGTCTGGCGCAATTGTTTGGCATAGGCGCCATCTTCGATCACCTCGCGCAGGCCTTCGGAAATATCCGCCTCATCCAGCGGGTTGACCAGCCGCGCGGCGCCGGCGGCCAATTCCCCGACGGCGGTCGTGCTCGAGGCCAAAACGGCGCATCCTGCCGCCATAGCCTCCACCACGGGCAGGCCGAACCCTTCGTAGAGGCTGACATAGGCGAATACCGCGGCCCGCGCGCATAGGGCGGCCAGGTCGGCATCGGCAACGTGCCCGAGCAGGCGGACCGTGCCGTCGCGGGTGGCGGCTTCGGCTTCGGGGCGGGCCAGCACCTTGCCCCAGCCTTTCCCGCCGGCGATCACCAGCGGTGAGCGATGACGGAGCGCTTGTGGCAGCCGAAGATGCGCCGCCAGAAGCCGATCGAAGTTCTTGCGCGGCTCCAGGGTCGAGATGGAGAACACATAGCTCCGGTCGGTGAGGCCGAACCGCGCCAGGGTGGGGGCTGCCTCGGCGGCCGAGAGCGGGCGGAACTCCTCGGCCGGTGCGAGCGGGATCACGTCGATCCGGTCGGCCGCCACGCCCAGGGCCTGCACCACCGCGTCTTTGGTGAAGTGCGAGATCGCGACGAACCGGCGGGCCTGGCGCAAGGTGGCGCTCAGGTTGCGATCGATCCATTGCAGCCGTTCCGTAGGGTGCCAGGATGGCTCGTGGTGCCAGGACAGGTCGTTGATCGTCACCACGGTCGGCAGCTTGACCGGGCGCGCGATCATGTTCGGCTCGTGATAGACCAGGCGTCCGCCATGCGCAGCGGAGATTTTCCGGACCGCCCGGTTCAGGCCGCCATGCTTGATCTGCCGCAAGAACTGCACGCCGGGGATGCGGCCGATGGCGACCTTCCATGGCACTGGCTCGCGATGCAGCAGCCGCGGGTGCGCAATCGGCTCGTCGTCGAGGTGGTCGATCACGTCGATCGTCTCGACCCCATGGGCCAGCAAGAGGCCAGCGTATTCGATCGCCGCCGAAGCGCGGGCGGCGCGGGCGATTTCAAGCGTCATCCGCCCCACCCCGGACCGGCGGATGGCCAGACTATCTGCGCCGATCAAGACGCTGAGCTTGGGCAGACTATTCAGGGACAACGATTTTTCCGGTAACTTCGTGCACCCCGAGAGGCCGGCTATGTCCTGGCGGGGTGCTCCCATCCCAAGTCAGGCCGCTCGGGTCAATCCCGCAAATGGCAATCCGGTGTCAGATGTCCATTGAACCGCGTCCAGAACACCGTCCGTCCGAACAGCGGGATGCCGATATAGCCACGCATGCGTAGGCGGCCATCCTGATCGACGCGCAAGCTGATGGTGTAGACCTTATCGTCCTCGGGGTTGATGATGTGGCTGTCCCAAATTCCGTCCTCTTCCAGCTTCCCGTTGGGGATGATCTGCAAATGGCAGCGGGAGTGACCATGCAAATCTTTCTTCGCCGATCCGTCCGGGGCGAAATCCGTCACGCCGACCACGCTGCCGCACAGTCCGGTGCTGCATGGGACGATCTGGACGACGCCATCCCGGTCCTGCGTCCACCACAAACCGATCACCGCCCGCGGATCGACGCCCTGGGCCTGGGCCGCGGCCGAAGCAACCAGTAGCCATGCCGCCACCGCGAGCCAACGCATCATGACACGGCGGCGGGCTTTGGCGAGGCGGCCACGCGTGCAAAGGTTGTGACGATCCGCCATCCAGCGCGCATCGTGCCGCGCAGCGAGCCCGCAACCTTGCTCTCCCCTCCCATGCGGCAGCGGTAGGGAACGGCCACCTCCAAGATGCGCAGGCCGCAGCGGGCTGCCTGCATCTGCATCTCGATATTCCAGCCGTACGTCATTTCCCGCAGCGCCAAGGCTTCGAGGCTGGACCGGCGGATGGCACGGAAGGCACACATGTCGGTGTACTGGACGCCATACAGGGACCGCATGGCAAGCCCGGCGGCGTGCCCGGCGAAAACCTGATGCCAGCTCATCGAACCCGGGTCGCGTTCGCCGCGGGTGCGCGACGCGATCACGAAATCATGCGTCCCGGCGGTGATCGGGTCGACCAGCAAATGCATCAAATCGGCCCGGTCGGCGCCGTCCCCATCAAGGAAGACGATGATATCGCTCGCCGGGCCGGCGGCCTGGGCGGCGCGGGCGCAGGCCAGGCCATATCCGCGCTGGTTGAGCTCGAGCACCTCGGCGCCAGCGTCTCGCGCCGCCTGCTGCGTGCCATCCGTGCTGCCGCTATCGGCGACGATGATCTGGGCGGCGATCTTGCTGGGGATTTCGCGGATGACGGCAGCAATGGCATCCCGCTCGTTCAGCGTCG
Organism: Acetobacteraceae bacterium; assembly: GCA_965199005.1. GTDB lineage: Bacteria > Pseudomonadota > Alphaproteobacteria > Acetobacterales > Acetobacteraceae > LMUY01. Next base: position 2,329,995 of record CBDAQK010000001.1, read on the forward strand.
GGATGACGACCGTGGCGCGCGGCCGTTCTTCCACCGCCTAAAGCGACCAGCGAAGCCCGCAATTCTCGCAGGGTTTCGGCGGCGTGTCGCTGAGCAGGCTGCGGCGGAACTCCTGGTAGAGCGGACCATTCCAAATCTCCCGCAGGCTCTGCTGCGTGGCATCGCCGAGGGTGTAGTTGCTGTAGCCGCGGGCGGAAAACGGCGCGATGCAGCAGGGCAGCGCGCGGCCATGCGCGGTGAAATACATCAGCGACCAAGGCCGGCGGCAAGTTGCCCACGGCGTGTCGCCATCCTTGTTCTTGAGGCTGACGCCGGGTTCCGTCGCGCCAGAGGCATCTAGCATCACCCCGAATTGCTGCCCAAGCGCCTGGGCCGCCGCGATGGATTGCTCTTCCTCCGCCTGGGTTTGTTCAAACAGGCTGTTCTCCTGCCGTGCCATGCCGAACCCGGCGTCATCGAACACCAGGCGCTGGAGGTGCACCTCCTTCACGCCCATGTTGGCTGCCATCCGGACGAAGTCTGGAAGCTGCTGCACCGTCTCCTTCAGGCCCGTCAGCCAAATCGAAACCTTGGGCGTGGAAGTGCCGACTTTCGCCTGGAAAGCGGTGAACTTGCCGACATCGCGGACGATCCGGTCGAAGAAATCCTTGCCACGCACGGCCAGGTAGGTCGCGCGGTCGGCGGCATCCACCGAGACCCGCAACTCATCCAGCCCAGTATCGATCAGTTCCTGGAACTTCTTCGGGTTCAGCAATGTGCCATTGGTGTTGAACAGGACGTAGATGCCGCGATCCTTCAAATAGCGGATCATCCGCGGCAAGTCCTTCACCAGCATCGGCTCCCCCACGCCGTGCAGCACCACGCGGGCGATGCTGTCGAACTGGTCGACGATCTTGGTGAACATGTCCCATGTCATGTCCTGTGGCGGTTCGAGCGTCTCGAACGTGCGCGGGCAGGTTTCACAGAGCAGGTTGCAGCGGTTCGTCGTCTCCAAATACAGGCAAACCGGCGGTGCGGCCGTGAGGTCCCGTGCCTTGATTGCCTCGAAATAGCGGCGCGGGTCTTGCAGCGTGGTGGCCGACATCGGCGTGTCTCCTGTTAGGCGGCTTGTCTGATGCGGTAAGTCCGCACGACGTCAACGACGCCGAGCGCCAGGCATGGTCCGAAAATCAGCCAAGGGTAGGTGCTCTCGCGGTGATAGGGGTCGAGGTAGAGCATGACGCCGCTGGCGGACAAAAACATTATACTACGATACGGGACGAAACACGCGAAGAGCGAAAGCCAGCCCAAATACCACGGGTAATGCGGCGACAATACGATCGTCGTGGCGAGCGCCAGTATTGCGCCCGCCTGGCCAATGGCGCGGATGCGCGGCCCTGGCTCCGAGGGCAGGCTGCGCCCCAGCATGATGGCAGCGGCGAGGCCGAGCAGACCCAATGCTGATACGGCCAGATAAGCCCGTCCCGCCCAGGGCGGCAGCGGCCCCCAGGTACTCAGGAGCCGAAGGATGAAGAAGCCGCTGCCCGTCTCCAGCCCCTCCTCCGCGGCGTAACCCGGCAGATACCCCAGCACGTGCCACCCGGCGCCAACGATGTAAACGGCATAAAGCGCCACGATCACGGCAACGGTGCCGCCGAGGGTCCACCAATCCCAGCGGCGCCAGAAGGCGGGGAACAGCGCGGCTGGCAGCAGCTTGCACAATATGGCGAGGCCGAGCACCGCGCCGGCCCAGTTCCACCGGCGGGAACTGGCTACCAGCATGGCCAGGGCGATGAAGGCGAGGCTAGCCGCGTCGATATGACCGTTCCCCGCATACTCCCAGATCGGCAGCGGGTTCCAGGCATAAACCAGCACTCCTGCCATCGGCAGCCCCGCCCGCCGCAGCAGGAGGGTCAGGCTCCCGATCGTAACCGCCTCGAACCCGGTCATCACGAGCTTCACCATGGTGAGGGACGACCAGGTTCGACCAATGGCGGCGAAGATCACCTGCGCCATGGGGGGGTAGATGGTGGGCGCTTCCTCCGAGCGGTTGGTGCTGGCGTAGATCTCGTCGTCCCGCAGGAACTCCAGCTGGGGGGCCGCCGGCAAATAAAGGTAAGGGTTGATGCCGTGCGCCTGCACCCGCCCATCCCAGACGTAGCGAAACAGGTCGGACGACAAAAAGGGCGGCCAGGCCAACGGGACCACGCGCATCCCGGCCGCGAGCGCCAAGACCACGATGAGGGTCTGCCGCGGGACGGGGCCCGAGCGGACCAGCCAGACGGCGCCGAAATAGACCAGGCCCGCCAGGCATTCGAACGCGACGAAAACCTGCAAGCGGGTATCCGAGCCAATGGTCGCGACCGAACCAGGCAGATGGCATGCCAGTTCGGCCAACACCAACAGCAGAAGGATCAGCCCCGCACCCGCGAGCGCCTGGCCGCGCTGCCGCTCCGTCAAACCGCGAGCCGTTCCCGCAGGCCAAGCGTGACAACGAGGTCGGCAGTCGCGGTGGCACGATAGCCGGTGCCGCTGTCCAAATCGGTGATCATGCGGCGGAGCGCCGCGTGGTCATCCACGTCATACCAGACCGGCAAGTCCTGCACCGGAAGACCCAGCGACGCGGCTGCAGCGCGCGTCTGGGCGGCGACCTGGTCCGTGCTCCAAGCAATGCCAGCAAACAAGGGTTGGTGTACTTCCGTCGTCCCGAGCAAGTAGTAGCCCCCATCGTCCGCCTCCCCCAACACGACGCCGCCCCGGCTGGCCAGGTTACGCGCAGCCTGCACCAGGCAGGCGGTGGGCAGTGTCGGCGAGTCGGAGTTCAGCACGCAGACGGCGCTGTGGCCGCGCGCAAACAGCGCCCCCGTTGCGTGCAGCAGGGAGCGTCCGAAGCCCTGCACCGTGTCCGGCATGTCCGCCGTGCCATCAGCCAGGAGCAGCCCGGTGCCGGGCGCCAGCACGCCGTCGAATAAATGCTCCAGCCCGGCCGGCGCGAACGCGACATAGCCCGTGATCTCCACCTGCTGGGCAGCCAGCCGTAAATTCTCCGTCATGTCGCGGAGAAAGGCGGCACTCATCTGCCGCGCCTCGTCCGGCGCCAAAGGAGGGGAAAGCCGCGTCTTGGAGTGCCCCGCGCGGGGTGCCTTCGCCATGATGGCGATTGCGCAACTCATGCCGGCCGGTTTGCTTGCATGGGCGATGCCATACCATGCGGGTGCGTGTGGGGCCATCGAGGGCGCCGGCTGCGTCGGGTGTTTGCCATCACGGGTGAGTCGATTGACGGGCGGACGGCTTGCATGATTTTGTCCGCACCACATCGACCGCCTTCTGCAGGAATGAAGCCATGAGCATCCAGCTCGGCCAAGTCGCGCCGGATTTCGAACAAGATACGACCCAAGGCCGCATTCGGTTTCACGAATGGCTCGGTCATAGTTGGGGGGTGCTTTTCAGCCACCCGAAGGATTTCACCCCGGTTTGCACGACCGAATTGGGCGAGGTCGCGCGACTGAAGCCCGAGTTCGACAAGCGCGGCGTAAAGGTGATCGGCCTCTCGGTGGACAGCCTGGATAACCATGCGAAATGGGATCAGGACATCGCCGACGTCACGGGCGCGACCGTGAATTTCCCCATGATTTCGGACGCGGACCGCACGGTGAGTATGCTGTATGGCATGATCCATCCGGAAGCGGATGCGTCCCTGACGGTGCGGTCGGTCTTCGTGGTCGACCCGGCGAAAAAGGTGCGGCTGACGCTGACCTACCCACCCTCCGCCGGACGCAACTTCCCAGAAATCCTGCGCGTGATCGACAGCCTGCAACTCAGCGACCAGCATAAGGTCGCCACGCCCGTGAACTGGCAGCCGGGCGAGCCCGCCATCATCATGGCCAGCGTGTCGGACGTGGACGCGAAGGAGCGTTTCCCGCAGGGATGGGAGACGAAGAAGCCCTACCTCCGCGTTGTCGACCTCGGAAAGGCCGCGAGCTGAAAACGCGATTGTCATTCGGGCTGCGGAGGAGGTTGCGGCTATAGGCGATTGGATCGAATGGCGGTGCAGCCAAGCCCCAGTCGGATCATGTGCTTATCCGGAGACCAGGTATCTCATTCGCCAACCATTCGGACGCCGCGCCGGGTCTAGCCTCACACGCACCCGTCGCATCGCGTCCCGACGATGACCTCCTCGGCACGGCACCGCTTGGGGACTGGAGTCTGTCCCATTTACGGGCGGTGAGCGAACTGCTTCCCAGCGGTATCGTGATCGCGCAGGCGCCTTCCGGCCGGATACTGCACGGCAACGCCCGCGCCAGGCGTATCCTGCGTCGGGATGTGACCCGCACGAAATCGTCCTCGTGCAAGGCACGGGCGGCTTGGTTTGACGCCGATGGCCGCCTTGTGTCGGCCGCGGAGTTCCCCTTGGCGCGCGCGGCCGCGGGAGAGGCGGTGGACGGCATGGGCCTGCAGTTCGAGCGCGGGGACGGTACCCTGGGCTGGATTCGGGTCAGCGCGGCGCCTGTCCGGAATGCCGCCGGCACGGTCGTGTTCGCCATCGCGACGGTGGAGGAGGTGCCAAGGCGGCCCCAGCCGGGCACCCGTACCCTGTTCGAGCACTCGCCGCTTGAGATCATGGTACTGCGGGTCGGCAGCGACGGCGTTGTGAGGGCGGAGGAGTGCGATGCCGCCTTCTACTGCACAACCGGGTTGCGCGCGGATCAGGTGATCGGCCAACCAATCCAGGATGCGATGGGTGAAATCGGCGCCGGGTTGGCAGAAGATTGCCATATTTGCCTCGCGCAGGGCGCGTTCGAGCGCCAGCATACGCTGCGCCTCGGCGGCGGCGAACGCGTCGTCCGCAGCTATTATCGGCCCCTGCCGGACGAGCAGACCGGCGTCCGCCGGGTGCTGTTGACCCAGATCGATCTGACCGAAAGCCGCCGCGTCGAGGGTGCCGTGCGGCAGGCGATGCGGTTGGAGGCGATCGGGCAGTTGACGGGGGGCGTCGCGCACGAGTTCAACAACGTGCTGACCGCAGTGTTGGGCAATCTGGACCTCCTGACCCGCCGGTTGGTGGATGCGAGGCAGTTGCGCTGGGCGCAGAGTGCCACCGCTGCCGCCCGGCGCGGGGCGACCCTGACGCATCAACTTCTCGCCTATGCCCGCAAGCAGTTCATGGCGCCGGCCGCGACCGATATTCCCGCCTGTGTCGGCGCGATGACGGAATTGATCCGCGGCGTTCTCGGCAGCCGGATCACCCTTGTCACCGAGTTCGACCCAGCAACCTGGCCCGCCCTGGCTGACCCGGCTCAGCTTGAACTGGCGCTGCTGAACCTGCTGACCAATGCGCGGGACGCCATGCCGGAGGGTGGCCGGGTGCAGCTCTCCACCAGCAATTGCCCCGCTGACAACCCGGCGCTGCCCGCGGAGCTGGAGCGGGGCGATTATGTACTGCTGGCGGTTGCCGATACGGGGATTGGCATGCCACCCGATATCCTGGCCCGCGCCATGGAGCCGTTTTTTACCACGAAGGGGGTGGGCGAAGGCAGCGGGCTAGGCTTGTCGCAGGCCTATGGCGTGGCGCGTCAACTGGGTGGAACGATTCGCCTGCGCAGCGAGCCGGGGAAGGGTACGGCCGCGCATATCTTCCTGCCGCGCGCCGTGCCAGCCGCATCCCTCTAACGGTTCGCGCCAGGCACCCATTTCACATCCGCCGTGCCCGCCGCATTCAGCACCCGGCCCAACACGAAGAGATGGTCGGAGAGGCGGTTGAGGAACCGGATCACCGCAGGGTTCACCGTCTCCTCCCGCGCCAGGGCAACGGCCAACCGCTCTGCCCGGCGCACGATCGTGCGGGCGAGATGGGCATGGGCAGCCCCCGCCGTGCCCCCAGGCAGCACGAAGCTGTCGAGCGGCGGCAGGCCCGCGTTCATCGCCGCGACCTCCGCCTCCAGCCGGGCGGAGGGAGCGTCCGTCAGCCGGAGCCGGTTGCCCGCTTCGCCAGGGACGCAGAGATCGGAGCCGACGTCGAACAGGTCGTTCTGCACGCGGGCCAGCATGGCATCCTCCTCCCCTGACGTGTGGAGGCGGAGGAGGCCGATCGTGGCGTTCGCCTCGTCGACCGTCCCGTACGCCTCCACGCGCAGAGCGTCCTTCGGCACCCGGCGGCCATCACCCAACGAGGTCTCCCCCGTATCGCCGCCGCGGGTGATGACCCGGTCGATGCGGATCGTCATAGTACCAGCACGCCGTGGTGCTTGGCCTTACCCTCGGGTTCCACATGGATGGTGATGACGAGTTGGTGCATGTCTTCCCTCAACGCAGCCTCGATACGGTCACAGATTTCATGCGCGGCGGATACGCGCATGTCGCCGGGCACAACGAGGTGGAATTCCAAATAGGTCAACCGCCCAGCGTGCCGGGTGCGGAGGTCGTGCACCTCCAAGGCACCCTCGGCGTGCTCGCCCACCATCTGGCGGATGCGGTCCACGACCTCCTGGGCGGGGGCGGCGTCCATCAAGCCGCCGACGGACTGGCTGATCAGGCTGGTGCCGGCCCATAGGACATAGACCGCAATGATGGCGGCCAGGATCGAGTCCAGCTTGGGATAACCCGTCCATACCACCAGCCCAATGCCCAAAAGCAGGCCGGACGAGGTGGCGACGTCGGCCCAGAGATGCTTGCCGTCCCCCTCCAGCGTGACCGAGCGGGCTCGCCGCCCGGCGCGGATCAGGACGGTGCCCCAAATGGCGTTGAGCACGGTTGCCGCTGCGTTCAGCGCCAGGCCTTGCCAGGATAGCGTCAGCGGTGAGGGCTCCCGCCAGCTATCCCAGGCGTGCTGGAGGATAGCGAGGCTGGCAACGATGATCAGCACCCCCTCCACGACGGCGGCGAAGAATTCGGCCTTTTGATGGCCGTAGGGATGGTTGGCATCGGCCGGGCGCTCGGCGAAGCGCAGGGCGGCCAAGGCGATCAGGGACGCCGCGACGTTCACCGTGCTCTCGAGCGCATCGGAAAAAAGCGCGGCACTGTTCGTCAGCCACCAAGCACCGGTCTTGAGCGCGAGGACACCGACGCCCAGCACAATGCTGAAGCTCGCGATCTGCTGCGTCCGCTGCAACGGCGCGAACTCCCTTTCGTGTCCGCAGCCTGTAGCAACTCAGCGCGCCCGCGTCATCCCGCGCACACCGCGGGATTGGGATCGCCCGGCTAGCGGGGACGATCGCCGATGCTGAATAGGGTGCCGTTCCCGTCTGCGCCCGGGTCACAGAGGACATAGCCCTTGCCCCACGCCGTCCCGATGACGTTGTCCAGGCCAGCATTTGCCAGTTTCTTGCGCAGCTTGCAGACGAAGATATCGATCATCTTGCTCTTCGAATTGGGTATGCGGCCATAGAGGTGTTCGAGCAGCGCCGCCTTTTCCAGCACGCCGCCGCGGCGGAGCATCAGCAGTTCCAGCACCGAATATTCCTTGCCGGTCAGGACTAGCGGGCTACCGTTCACCGTCACGTCGCGGGTGCCGAGGTTGAGCCGAAGCGGCCCCAGCCAAAGCGTCGGCTGACTATGTGGCTTGGTTGCCGGCTTGGCGTGGGAAAACCCTGCCGTCACGTCGCCGAAATCGGACAATCTGAACGCTCCTGCAGTCCAACGGACAGGTTGTGCCAGCAACCCGGCAGCCGCGCGTCGTGCAAATGGATGAGACGGCGTGATTATTCCGTGGTTTTTGTTCAGCAATCAGGATGCATGGCTGGCCCGCCTTGAAACCAAGGCCGCGCCCCGGCATATCGCCGCCACGTCACAGGCTATGGAGTGCAGTGGATGAGCGAAACGGTCGAACGGCATGAGTTTGGCGCGGAAGTTGGGCGGCTGCTCGACCTGGTGGTGCACGCGCTCTACTCCGATCGGGAGATCTTCTTGCGCGAGTTGGTGGCGAATGCCGCAGACGCGATCGACCGGCGCCGGTTTGCCGCGCTCACCCAGGCGGACCTGGCGCTGCCGCCCGATGCCGCAGTCCGCATCGTGCCGGAGAAGGAGCCGCGCACGCTGACCATTTCAGACCCCGGCATCGGGATGGACCGCGAGTCGCTGGTCAGCAATTTGGGCACCATCGCCCGGTCGGGCACCCGCGCCTTCGGTCAATCGCTGGCGGAGGCGAAGCCGGAGGAGCGGCCGAGCCTGATCGGCCAGTTCGGCGTCGGCTTCTACTCGGCGTTCATGGTGGCGGACCGGGTAGAAGTGACCTCCCGCGCCGCCGGGTCGGAGGAGGCTTGGCTGTGGGCGTCCGAAGGGCGCGGCGACTACACGATACAGCCGGCGCAGCGCGACCAGGCCGGCACCACGATCGTGCTCCACATCAAGTCCGACGCGGACGAGTTCCTTGAGCCGTACCGGCTGGAGTCGATCATCCGCAAATGGGCGGACCACATCACCATTCCGATCATGGTGGCGCGGGACGGCAAGGATGTGGCTGCCAATGAGGGCACGGCGCTGTGGCGCAAGCCCAAGGCCGAGATATCCGAGGAGTCCTACACCGAATTCTACCGCCATTTGGGCCACATCTTCGACAAGCCATGGGCGACGCTGCATTGGCGGGCGGAGGGCGCGATGGAGTTCACCGCGCTGCTGTACGTCCCCAGCTCCAAGCCGTTCGAGGCGGTGGAGGGTGACCGGCAGAGCCGGGTGCGGCTGCATGTCCGCCGCATGTTCATCACCGACGATGCCAATTTGCTGCCAGCCTGGCTGCGCTTCGTGACGGGCGTGGTGGACACGGAGGATTTGCCGCTGAACGTCTCGCGGGAGATGCTGCAGGCAACCCCGGTCCTGGCGCGCATCCGCAAGGCGGTGACGAACCGTGTGCTGACCGAGCTGAAGAACCGCGCCAAGGATGAGGGCGACGAGGCGAAGGAGAGCTACGCCGGGTTCTGGCAGAATTTCGGACCCGTGCTGAAGGAAGGCCTGTGGGAAGACCAGGAGCACCGGGCTGATCTGGCGCCGCTGTTGCGGTTCAAATCATCCGGGCAGGACGGGTGGACGTCTTTGCCGGACTATGTCAGCCGCATGAAGCCAGAACAGGAGGCGATTTATATCCTGGTCGGCGACGACACGGATGCGCTGGCGAAATCGCCGCAATTAGAGGGGTTCCGCGCCCGCGGGGTCGAGGTGCTGCTGCTGGCGGACCAGGTGGACGCCTTCTGGCCGGAGCGGATGGCCACCTTCGAGGAAAAGCCGATCCGCTCGATCACCCAAGGGGCGGCCGATCTGTCGAAATTGGCAATGGAGTCCCCCATCGAGGAGCCGGCTGACGTCGAGGAGTTGGTGAAGGCGCTGCGGGAGGCGCTGAAGGGCGACGTGTCGGATGTGCGGACCACGGACCGGCTGGTGGACAGTCCCGTGGTGCTGTCCGCCTCGGCGGCCGGCCCGGACTTGCAGATGCAGCGTCTGTTGAAGCGGGCTGGCCGGGCCATGCCGGCCACGTTGCCGGTGCTGGAGATCAACGCGCGCCACAAATTGATCCGCCGGATGGCCGAACTGGCCAACATCGGCGATGCCGCCAGCACGCTGCTGGACCTGGCGCGCATTCAGGATGGCGAGCCCCCGCGTGACCCGGCGGCCTTTGCCCGGCAGATGGCTGCGGCACTTGCGGAGAGCCTGGCGTAGCACAGCCGTCGCGGTCCTCGACGCACGTTACCCCGCCTGCGGCAAGCTCGCGGGGACATGTGCTCGAATGAGAGCCCTAAATTCATGCCGTGTCTGCTCCGCGATCGGGAGCGGCCAAGCGCCGCAGATCACGGCGCCGCCGCGAATTTGTTTCTGGCTGCATCTCATTTATCAAAAGACTTAACTGTCTGTCCGGAACAATACGACTTTACAGATCCTAAGCGCAGTACCTTTGATCTGCCCGGAGCGCAGGTAATTGACACATGACGTTTTGTCGTAGACGGAGGCGAGGGTTTATTTACATTAATATGAAATTTGGCGCCGTATATTAACACAATCGACGTATTCCCAGATTAATACTTTCGGCATCTTCGCAGATTACATTGGGTTTGATATCGTGGGCTAGGCATAGGGCAGTCAGGATATCACCATGGCTATGGAATTCGACAGCGATTGGTATGTGAAGCGCTATCCAGATGTCGCCACGGCGATCAACGCCGGGAAGTTCGACTCTGCCCTCAATCACTACGAGCGGCATGGAAGAGCAGAAAATCGGCTGCCGCATGCGCCACCAGGTCAATCGGGAGAGTTGCCCCCTCAAAGGCGGTCTTACCAGACCTTCCCTGGGGAGGCAGGCGACTCCTCGAGTGAAAAAAAGTTCAAGTCCCTGCAATGTCCAGATTTTACCGGAAAATCGGTGCTCGATGTCGGCTGCAACGAAGGTTATTTTTGCTTTAAAGCGGCAGAACAAGGTGCGGTACGCGTCTTGGGACTGGATCAAAATTCAGGCTTCATCGAAGCGGCCCGAACAAGGCTCCAGCAATCCCGTTACAGCGAAGGATTGGTGGAGTTCCTCCATCAGTCGTGGAATCACCTTCCTGACGAGAAATTTGACATGATTTTTCTCTTGTCTGCGCTTCACTATGCCAGCGACCAAGCAGCGCTCATCCAGTCCCTCACCGACCATCTTACACCGACAGGGGTTCTTATCCTCGAGTGCGGCATAATCCATGAAGAACACAGCGACTTCGTCGAAACGACGCGGGCGATCGACAAGGTTTACTTCCCGACATTTGGCAAAATTAAGGAGATGTTCGATGGATATGCTTGGAAACGGATCGGACCCAGCATAAGTCAGGCGGGTGATCCGGTCCCGAGAGAAGTCTTCCACATTCGTCTCATGAAGCCGACGGTGATCCTGTTAACAGGAAAGTCCTACACGGGTAAGACAACGCTCGTCAGAATGCTTCGTAAATCCGGTCTGCCTTGCATCATGGTGGATGATCACGTGCGCGTCCGGGCGCAACAGAAGGATCTGGATCCGCGTTTGGCTGAAACGCTGAAGCAGCATTATCACGGCTACTATCTCGATCAACTCTACGCCAAGATGCAACAGGACGGTAGTTTAAGTCTGTTAATTGATGATATTGTCGAGACGGTTCGTCAAACAGATAATTCAATCACGATTGTCGAAGGCGCAATCGGCGACAATCACGACGCGCAGAGGATCATCTCAAACCGCTTCACAGAGCTTGGTTATTTCGTTTGGTTCGCGAACTCCAGTCTTGAGCTGGAGTTGTAAAGGGCCATCGAATGGACGGTCGAGCTAACGCCAGAAGACCGCCAACCCCAAATCCCTCTGGTCAGTCGATGCCCGTAGATCACTGGGCCTGAGGGTTGGCGGTGTTAGCAATTCGATTTTGTTGATCGCTTCATTGGTGCTGACGACCGAGCTGATGACGCGGTGGCCGGCGCGATTTTCAACTTTCACATCCGATACTTGCCCAGCAACCCTCACTTGGCAGTTGGCGGCAAAGCCCTGCGTGACCTCCATCGCAAAGGGGATATCTATGTGCAGCCGGGCGGCCGGAGCCTCGAGCGCGACTGGCCAGGTGATCACCGGCTGGCGCGACCATCGATAGCCACTCTCTTCAGCGGCATTCCAGGTTGCATCGGAATCGGCCGGCATGTGCGGTGAGCGAAGCGTCAGGAACACCATCTGCTGCGTCATGTCCCTTGTCGCATAAGCGACGGCGGGGGAAATCTGCTGGGGCTTGAAGGCGTGGAGTCCGGGGCCTGGATAATAGGCGAGTCCCAGCCCTTCCGCGACGCGGCAGAGTGCGGCGGAGCTGAAGATGGAGGCATGTCCGTTGCGGGGCGAGATATACCACCAATTGGCTTTGATGGTCTCGATGTCGGCGGGGAGGATGCCGGTGGTGAAGATAATCGCTCCGTCGGGGGACAGGAACGACTGCATTTCTTTAAAAGTAGCAATGGGATCGATGCTGTGCTCGACCACCTCGATGGCGGTGACGATGTCAAATTTTCGTTGGGGCCGGTTCGGTTGAGAAAAGACGTCGAAACACTCGATATTGGTGAAGCCGAGTGCGGCCAGGCGCTTTGCCATTTCACCGCTGCCGGAGCCGTAATCGAGGATCGCCAAATCCCTCTGCATGTCGAAGCGCCGGGCCAATGATTCCGCCATTCGCGCCGGCCGGACATCGGCATATTCGCCATCGACCCGGATATACTCGTCGTTATAGACATGCTTTGAAAAGGCGTCTTTGTCCCAATCATCGAAATAATCAGTAAATACAAACTGACAATCGAGGCATCTTAGAAAGTAAACCGGAATCCCCGCTAAACCAAATTTGTAGCAGTCGTGGCCCGAAGTACAAAACTTATTAAAGTCAACAACATCAAAAAGCACTGCTTTACCGCAACATATTTTACAATCCCTCTGTGTCGATCGTGCATTCATAAAGGGATTAATAAGAGCGCGGACCATAAACTAATTCCACGATGACATCGCCGCAACGGCGACATGAAAACTGACATTGAGCCATAAAGTCAAGGTAAACGCTAATTGGTTTCAGTGCGGCACGGCGCAGACGGCAGATAATGCTGCAATCCGCGCGAGCCGGCGGGTCGGTTAGGACAACGCGACTTCAAATCCACGCTGCACGGCAGGGCGTGCCATCAGCGTGTCGTGCCAACGGCCCACATGGGGGAAATCCGCGAAATCGACGTTGTGGCGTTCGTGCCGCCAGGCCCAGCCCAGGATCGCGAAATCGGCCACCGAGAGCGCCCCGGCCACGAACTCCACCTGCTCGAGCCGCCGATCCAGCACGCCGTAGAGCCGGCGGGTCTCAGCCGAATACCGCTCCAGCCCGTAGCGTTGGTCCGCCGGGTCCTCCACCTGGAGGAAATGGTGCACTTGACCCGGCATGGGTCCGAAGCCACCCATCTGCCACATCAGCCATTCCAGTACGGCAACCCGGGCGCGCTGGCTTTGCGGGAGGAACAGGCCGGTCTTCTCGCCCAGATACAGCAGGATGGCGCCGCTCTCGAACACGCTGAGCGGCTCCCCGCCGGGGCCGTCCTTGTCCACGATCGCCGGGATGCGGTTATTCGGGCTGATCGCGAGGAACGCCGGCTCGAATTGCTCGCGCTTGGAAATGTTGACGGGGTGGACGGTGTAGGGCAGGCCCATCTCCTCCAGGGCAACGCTGATCTTGCGGCCATTCGGCGTGTTCCAGCTATACAGGTCGATCATCGTCTGGGCGCTCCATTTGTTACCGATAGGCTAGTCAGACCACCACGCCGCGGCAAATCCTGGTTTACGGGCAGGAGGGGGTGCCGGGCGTGGCTGCAGGAGGGGAAAGGATGGATATGGCAGTGCCGACCAGCGCCGACGGCCTTGATGGCACGGCCGTCCGCGTGCTGGCGATGCAACGCCGGGCGGAGCGGCGGGATGGCCCCCCGCCAATCGAGCAACGGCTGGCAGTGCTCAAATCGCTGGACGCGCTGCTGCGCCTCAACCGCGAGGCGCTGGCCGACGCGATCTCCAACGATTTCGGCCATCGCTCGCGCGAGGAGACGGTGCTGGCCGAACTGGTGCCCTCGCTGGCCGCCATCCGCCATGCCAGGCGCAATCTGGCGCGCTGGATGCGGCCGGAGGAGCGGCAGGTGGATATCGGCTTCCGCCCCGCCCGGGCTTGGGTCGAATGGCAGCCGCTGGGATGCGTGGCGATCATCTCCCCGTGGAACTGTCCTTTGTTGCTGAGTATCGGCCCGGCGGTGGACGCGCTGGCCGCGGGCAACCGCGTGATCGTCAAGCCATCGGAACTGACGCCACGCTTTTCCGCCCTGCTCGCCGTCCTCGTCGACGAGGCGGTCGACGCGGCGCAACTCAGCGTGGTGACGGGCGGCCCGGATGTGGCGCAGGCCCTATGCGCCCAGCCATTGGACCATCTGCTGTTCACCGGGTCGACGTCTGTTGGGCGGGCGGTGGCACGGGCGGCGGCGGAGACGCTGACCCCGGTGACGCTGGAGTTGGGGGGCAAATCGCCTGCCATCCTGTGCCGCGACTACGATGTGGCGGCGGCGGCGCGCAGCATCGCTTTGGGTAAGTTCTTCAACGCCGGGCAAACCTGCATCGCCCCCGACTATGCGCTGGTGCCGGAGGAGCATGCGGCGCGCTTCGGCCAGGCTGTGCTGGATGCGGCAGCGCGGATGTATCCGTCCATCGCCGGCAACCCCGACTACACCAGCATCATATCGGACCACCATCACCAACGGCTGCACGCCCTGCTGCACGAGGCCGAGGATGGCGGCGCGACCTTGCTGCGGCTGGGCGATGCCTATGCCGAGCGCCGGATCGGCCCGACGGTCGTGCTGAATGCGCCGCTGGAGGGGCGGTTGATGACGGACGAAATCTTCGGTCCCATCCTGCCGGTGATCGGCTACCGCGAATTGAACGATGCCTTCCGCTTCGTCAGCGCCCGGCCGCGCCCGTTGGCGGTGTATCCCTTTACCAAAGACAAGGCGAGGCGTGCGGCAGCGCTGGCGAAGACGGTGTCTGGCGGGGCGTCGGTGAATGCCGCGCTGATGCAATGCTTGCAGTTGGACCTGCCTTTCGGCGGGGTGGGGGCGTCGGGCATGGGCGCCTATCACGGACGCGACGGGTTCCGCCGGTTTTCCCACGCCCGCGGCGTCTATCAACCGGGACGGTTCCGCGGGTTCGACTTTCTGGCACCCCCCTATGGGCGCAAGATGCGGCTGGCGTTGCGGGCGATGCTGCTGCGGTGAGGCGCTCTCAGTCGCTCATCCCTCCCTTAGCCACGCCCATGGTGCCGGGCTCTCGGCCCGCAGGTCGACAGAACCAGATCACGCAGCCAACGATGCGCGGGGTCGGCATCCGCGCGGGGATGCCAAATCAGCGATACCGTGATCGACTCGGTCGGCACCGGGAGCGGAAAGCTGGTCACCGGTGTGCGGCCGTCCCTGTCCTGCTGCGCCGGCTCGGCTTGAATGAACGAGTGGGGCACCAGCGCCACGAGGTCCGAATCAGCGGCAATGGCCAAGGCCGCCGGAAAGCTCGGCACCACGACGACCACCTGGCGCTGCAGCCCCAGCGTCGCAAGCGCGTCGTCGACTGGTCCGCTCGTCCTGCCGCAGCGTGACGTGACCACATGACCGAACGCGACATATCGGACGGCGGTGACGTTGCCCGTGCCCAAGGGGTGGCCGTGCCGGACCACACCGACGAAGCGGTCCCGGAACAGGGCTTGAACTTTCACCTCCGGCCCGGTCTCCCCGACTACCCCGATTTCCAGGTCGACCAGCCCGTCCCGCAACAGCCGCACGTCCTTGTCCGGCTTAGGGGCAAAGCGCAATTGCACGTTCGGGGCAGCTCTCGTCGCGGCGACGACCAGCCGGGCTGCGAATGCCTCCACGAAGCCCTCATTGGCCCGGATGGTGAAGACGCGCTTCAAGGTGGCAAGGTCGACCAGCTTGGCCGCCGGTTGCAGCACGGCCCTGACTTCCTCCGCCAGGCCAGGTAGGCGTTGACGCAAGGCTGCGGCGTGCGGCGTTGCCACCAGGCGGCGGCCGGCACGGACGAGCAACGGGTCTCCTGTCACGGTCCGGAGCCGGGCCAATGTCCGGCTCATCGCCGAGGCACTCAGGCCAAGCACACGCGCAGCCCCCGCTACGCTGCCTTCGGCGAGGAGGGTATCGAGCGCGGTCAACAGGTTAAGGTCTGTGTCTGGCATTTGAAACGCCTAGCACGCTGGCATCCCGCCGTCTGTATATAGAGCGCCTGATGCAGGTATTGCCTGCATTCGGTGCGCCTTCCGCCATGTCAGGCCGCTGGTATCCTGCCGCAACTCATCGAGGTGGATTCACCATGCCAACGCCACTCAAGTCCGGCATGGCCGCAAACGGCCAAGCGCTCCCCGGCTCCAACGCCATGCCGGAAGGGCTGCCCTTACCACGGCGACTCTATGCGACGGTGGCGGTGCTCGCCTCGCTGGTGCTGGTCGTGCTCGACGGTGCCATCGCCAATGTCGCACTGCCGACCATCGCCTCTGCCCTGCATGTGTCACCCGCTTCATCCATTTGGGTCGTAACGGGGTATCAGATGGCCTTGGTGATGGCCCTGCTTCCCTGCGCCGCCCTTGGGGAAAGCCTCGGACACCACCGGGTCTTCACGGCTGGGGTGATCCTTTTCACCGTCGCCTCCGGCTGTTGCGCGTTGTCGCCTTCCCTGCCCTGGCTGATCGCGGCTCGTTTCGTGCAGGGACTCGGCGGCGCCGCCGTGATGCCGCTTGGCGCGGCGCTGTTGCGTTTCACGTATTCGCGTCAGCGCCTCGGCGCCGTCCTCGGTTGGAACGCCCTGGTCGTCGCGCTGTCAGCCGCGGCCGGCCCGACGATCGGCGCCGTGATCTTGGCGATCTCGAACTGGCCATGGTTGTTCGCCGTCAACCTGCCCGTGGGCATCGTCGTGGTGGTCGCTGCCCGCGCCCTACCGCGGTCCGCCGGCACGGGGCGCAAACTCGACCTCCTGAGCGTGGCGCTCAACGTTGCCACCTTCGCCTGCCTCGTCCTGGGCGTCGACATCGTTACTCACGAGCCGAAACTGGGCGCCGCATTGCTGGCTGTCGCGGCAGCAAGCCTGACGGCGCTCATCCGGCGGGAGATGCCGCGGCCGGC
Organism: Acetobacteraceae bacterium; assembly: GCA_965199005.1. Lineage (GTDB taxonomy): Bacteria > Pseudomonadota > Alphaproteobacteria > Acetobacterales > Acetobacteraceae > LMUY01. The sequence continues at coordinate 2,346,615 of CBDAQK010000001.1, forward strand.
GCCGCTGATCCCGCTAGACCTGCTGCGCCGCCCATCGTTCCGGGTGTCGGTGGTCGCCTCGGTCTGCTGCTTCAGCGGCCAAATGGCGAGCTATGTGGCGCTGCCGTTCTATTTGCAGCATGGGCTGGGACAAGACGCCGTCACCACCGGCCTCTATATGACGCCCTGGCCCTTGACGGTGGCGTTTGCCGGTCCGCTCTCCGGGCGCTTGGCTGACCGGATTTCGACCGGATTGCTCTGCGCGGCGGGCGGCGTGTGTCTTGCGGCCGGCCTGGCCTTGGCCGCCCTATGGCCGCTCCACGGTCATCCCTTGCCGCTCGTGCCGCTCACGATGCTGGCGGGCCTCGGGTTCGGCTTCTTTCAGGTGCCGAACAACCGCAATATGTTGCTGTCGGCGCCGCCTGAGCGCAGCGGTGCCGCGGGCGGCATGCAGGCGACGGCACGCCTGGTTGGCCAAACTGCGGGCGCCGTCATCATGACGGTGCTTTTCACCCTCACAACGGCCGAGTCCGCGCCGAGGATCGGCCTCGGCATCGCCGCAATCCTCGCCCTCACGGGCGGCCTCGTAAGTGTTCTCCGGATCGGCTCCATGTCGCCCGCACCGATTGAAAATCCAGCTTCCTCATAGGGCTACGGCAGCGGGAAACGCTGCGGCTGCACCGCGCCGTGCAGCCAATGGACCAGGGTGACGATATCGAACACCGGGAGCCGGGTCGCCTTGGCCACCGCGGCCGCATAGGGCGGCATGTTGGTACACTCCAGCACGATGGCGCCGATATCCGGATGGGAGCGGGCCAGGGTCAGCGCAGCCGATACCACGTCCTGCTCGGCCAGTTCGGTGTCCAACGCCTCCCGCTTGCCCGCGATCAGCACGGGGAAGAGTTCGCGTCCCCCCTCACACCCGACCATCGGCGTCGCGGCCGAGGCGCCCACTGCCTCCAGATGGGCGGCGGTCAGGCTGGCTTTCGAGATCGTGACCACCCCGACCCGGCGACCCGGCGGCAAGGTCGCCTGTACCCATGGCACCTGCATCAGCGCGCTGGTGGCGACGGGCACGCCGACATGCGCCGCCAATTCACGCTGAAACAGCGACAGGAAGCCGCAATTGGTGGTGATGGCCGCAGCGCCATGCGCCACCAAATCCGCCGCCGCCGCCAGGAACGGCTGCAGCAAGCCTTCCGCACGCTGCATCACAACCCGTTCGGGGCTGGCACCCGGCACCACGCGGTATTGCACGGGGAAGGGCCAGGTGGCGGCGTTGCCCATGTCGCCGGGGATCCGGGCGAACCGCGCCTCCAGCATGAGGATCCCGATCGTCGCCCCATATACCGCCTGGCCGCCCTGCATCACCGTCATGCTTGTCACTCCGGATTATCCCAGTGATGCTGCCGCAGTTGTGCGGAAGGGGATAGCCGTTGCCAAGCTGGGGTGAACTGCGTTGACGCTGCTGCTGGTCAAATCCGGCGGTGAAGCGGCGATGCCGGAATGGACGCGTCATTTCGCCGAGGCTGCGCCCAATCTCGACATCCGCTGGTGGGATGACCCGGCGGTGACGCCCGACCAGGTCGATTACGTCCTGGTCTGGGAGCCCGATCCCGGCCGGCTGGCGGCGATGCCGAACTTGCGCCTGGTGTTATCCAACGCCGCCGGGGTGGATCACATCACCCGCGACCCCGACTGGCCCGCGCATCTGCCGCTGGTGCGGATGGGTGGGGAGGAGACGGGGCAACGGATGGGCGAGTATGTCTGCCTTGCCTGCCTGGCCCTGCTGCGGGATTTCCGCCGGATCGTGCTGACGCAGGCGGCGGAGCGCTGGGAGTATTTCGAAACGCTGCGCTGCGCCCAGGATGTACGGGTCGGCATCATGGGGATGGGCAATTTGGGCGCGCGGGCGGCCGAGATGCTGTCGGGCCTCGGGTTCCAGGTCGCCGGCTGGTCCCGTACGCCCAAACTGCTGCCCGGGGTCGAAAGCTTCGCGGGCGCGGCGCAACGGGATGCATTTCTCCGGCGGTCCGACATCCTGGTTTGCCTGTTGCCGGACACGCCGGAGACGCGCGGCGCCATCTGTGCCGAGACGATCGCGCTGTTGCCGCCAGGCGCCGCGGTGGTCAATGCAGGCCGTGGGGGCCATGTGGTGCTCGATGATTTGGTCGCTGCGCTGGATAGCGGGCACCTGACTGGCGCGATGCTCGATGTGTTCACGCCCGAGCCGTTGCCGCCGGGTCACCCGGCCTGGTCGCATCCTCGGATCATCGTCACCCCGCACGTGGCGAGTTTGGCGACACGGGGCGCGCGGGCTCGATACGCTGCAGAAGCGATACGGCGGTTTGAGGCCGGCGAGCCGCTTCCGAACGTGTACGACCCGGTAAAGGGATATTGAATGCTGCGCAGTTAGATTTATGACGCGGGCTCGATTGCTACCGGATCGATCTAGCCGTTTTTGGCCCGGGTAAACACTTCTTCATATCTTGGCGCCATTCTGGTTAACGCTCGAAAAGGTTTTCCATGGCGTTCTCCTTCGCCTCGTCGCTGCCTTATTTTCCGACGACCTTTCTGGAGCGGGGCGTCGCCGTTTCTTTCACCACGCCGGTATTGGCCGGGACCCGCGTGCGGCCGAGTAAACGGACGGCCCTGGAATTGATCGTGCCCAATCCCTCCGGGGGGCGCGGCCAATATATTCTGCCATGGACCGCCTTGCAGGATCTTTGCCGGCCTACCCTGTACGACCGGCAGTTGCAGAAGGCGGTCGCGCTCCTGCATGGCGTCACGCCCGCGTCGATCCGGCGCGTGACGCGCGAAGTGGCGGCGGAAGGTCTGGCGGGCCGGGAGGCCCGCAGCGCTGCCACCGAAGCAGGGCTACGCGACAAGGCATCGCTGCTCCTTACCAACTTCCATCTTCTGCTCGCATTGGTGCAGCAGGTCATGCCGGGAGCCGTCGATGCCGGGCCACCCACGTCGCAGGACTCTATCGAGCGTGGGGCGAAGCTGGCGGTGGGCAAGGTTGCAGCCTCTCTGGGCTTCGACCCTTACGACATCGCCCATGGGCTTGAAGAGCTGGCAGGCGTCTACCTTGACGTGGGACTTGGACCCGACGCCGATCGAAAGGCGCGGCTTCCCCGGGTCATGGGCCGCCTCAGGGCTCTGCAAGCCGACATGGACCAATGGGTCAGCGAATACGACGATGCCTCCGCCGAGGCAGCCCATCTCGTACGCTCCTGTGCCGAGCTGACCCTGGCTTGCGCGGCTGCGACCCTTGCCGATGCGCGCGGGCTCGCCATGCATCCAGTGGAGTTATTGATCAGTTGGCAGACTGACCCGGAGCGTGCGGCGTCGAAGGCGGTCCGGCCGGAGTGGATATTGGACGGGTGGGAAACGATCTGTGCGGCCTGGGAGTCAGCACAGACCAAAGCCGCACAGCGGTATGCCCTTGCCGAAATCTCGCATTTCGTCCCGATCATGCCGAGAGAGGCAAGCGAGTGGGTCAGCCGGGTGGATATCGAGGCGGAGGCCGTCGCCCTGTTTCGGCGGCTGGTGGATTTGAACCATGACTGGCGGAGCGGCGAGTTGGTCATGCATCAAGCGGCGCGTAGCGAGCACTTGCTGGCAATGAGCAGCAAGGTCGTGATTCCGTGAATAAACCCGTCGTTCCGCTCGAAATCCGCTACTCGCTGGCGCAGGCGACGGATGAACAAATCCTGCGGGTGGTCCGCACGGTGGACACGTTGGCGGATCGCGGCTCGGCCGACCAGTTCGTGGCGCCGCTGCGGTGCCGGCTCGGACATTTGCGGCCCCCGCGGCCTTTGCGCTTCGCCCGGCTGCTCTTTCTGCCGCTCGACCCAATGATCGTCCAACCATCCCAGTGGCGCATGGGCGGAAACCATATCCCGCGCTCGGCGCTGCTGCCCATCGCGTCGGCCGTGCAGGCTGCGTTGGGGGGCGCCCCGGCGGTCACTGCGCTGATCGAGGGACAGGTCGTGGGCGATACGGTCACGGAAGCGGCGGCTGGCGGCCTCTTATGGCCCCAGGCGGGCAAAATCCTCGCGGCCATGGCCGCCTGCCCGGATTGGGAGGTGGCAACCGGCCTCCCCGAAACGGCCTGGCTCGACATCAGGCCGAAAGTCGCGGGTATCCTGCTGGTTGCTGCGCGCATCCGTGGCGAGGGCGCCCCCGCCTTCGCCACGCCTGGCGCGATGGAAGCGTTGCTGGATGACGTGCAGACCCACGCCCCCTTGGCGATGCATGCCGTGCTGTCGCTCCTCCTCTCGGTTGGCCAGAATCTTCCGCATGTGATGCGGGCCGCTTCGCGCCATTCCGATCGGTTGGGGGCGTTGAGCAACACGGTCGTGTTACGGACGCTGGAGGCGATGCCCCAGACATTGGCAGCCAAGATCGGCCGGGCGCACGCGGAAGATGCGGCTGCCGAGGCGGACCGGGTCAGTGTATTCCTGGCGGCGGTCGAGGCGTCCGGCCATAGCAGCCGGGCACAGCTCCGCGCCGCCCGGCAGGCGGCAGCGGCTCAATGTTCGGACCGGTTTGCGCGTGGGATTGGCGAAGACGTGCTGGCGCCCTTGATGGCGCGCGGCCGCTCGCTCAGCGACGACGAGATGATGGCGCTGGAGGAAACCGCGCGTGCACTGCATCGGATCGAAGGAGCCGGGCGTATTTTAGGAGGTGGCACGCACCTTGACGAAACGCTGAACGAGGCTTGGAACACATTGTCTGCGTTGAAGGCGGACTCACTTGATCCGATAGACCGTGCCCGCTTGGCGGAAATCCTGTTTGGGCCCGATGCTGCCGAGGCGATGCTCAGCGCTCTGACGTCGTGATCGCTGCTTCTCCACGTCGGCTTGACCTGAATGGGTCGCCCGGCGGAGAATTGCGCATTGCAGCAGGAGCATCGTGATGAACGTCCAAACGTCGCCAAAGGCACTCGGCGCCATGTCTTCCGAGGAGTGGCAAATCCGGTGCGACCTTGCCGCGCTGTATCGCCTGGTGGCGCATCACCGCATGACGGACTGGATTTACACTCATCTCTCCGCCCGCATTCCCGGGCCTGACCATCATTTTCTGATCAACCAGTACGGCGTGTTGTTCGATGAAATGCGGGCGTCCGACTTGGTGAAGATCGATTTGGATGGCAACATCATCGAGGAGCCGCATCACGCCGGCATGTCGCCGCGCAAGGTCAATGCCGCCGGGTTCTGCATCCATTCGGCCATTCACATGGCGCGCGAGGACCTGATGTGCGTGGTGCACACGCACACGGCGGCTGGCATCGCGATTTCGGCCCAGAAACGCGGCCTTCTGCCGATGAGCCAGCACGCGCTGCGATTCTACGGCCGGATGTCCTACCATGGCTACGAAGGCATTGCGCTGGACCTGGATGAGCGGGACCGGCTGGTTCATGATTTGGGCAAGAACCGGGCGATGATCCTGCGTAACCATGGCCTGCTGGTCGGCGGCCGGACGATCCCGGAGGCCTGGAGCGATCTGTATTATCTGGAGCGCGCGTGCCAGGCGCAGGTTGCCGCTGGCGACGGCGAACTGATCCTGCCTCCTGTCGAGGTGTGCGAACACACGGCGAAGCAGTTCGATACCGAGGGTACCCTCGCGCATTGCGAGTGGGCGTGGGAGTCGGCGCTGCGCCAGATCGAGGGTGGCAAGACGGATTGGCGTAGCTGACCACCGGCTTCGCCCCGGTTGGCCCGCTGACGGCCGGGGCAGCGCCGCTACAAGCGGCCCGGATGCGGTGGCCGGAGTGGCTGCTGGTGATTGCGGCCGGGCTGGTCTGCATCTTGTTCGGTTTGTCGACGCTCAAACCGCAGAATCTGCAGGCCTACGACCAGCCACTCTACCTCGGCATCGCCAGCGACCTGCTGCAGACCGGCATCTATACCAACGGGCGATGGGGGGAGGCGGGTAAGCCAGGCGCCTATACCGCGCCCTTGTACCCGGGCTTCGTCGCGGGGGTTGCGGCGCTGGACAAGCGGCTGGCGGCATCCGCCGCATGCGTTCGTTCGGCAGATTGGGCAGCGATGGCGGGGTGCGGCCGGTCGCTGGGGCTGCTGGTGCCCCTACAGGTGCTGTTGCTGGCGGGAACGCTGGTCCTGGTGTGGCGCTCGACCCTCGCCATTGGCGGAGGTCGATGGGCCGCCTGGTGTGCGCTGCTGGCCGCCGGGTTGGGGACGACCGAATACGCCGTCTACGCCCGCACCGCGATGACCGAGGCGCTGAGTCTGCCGCTTTCGGCACTCTGTGGCCTGTTGTTGGTGCAGATCGTGCAGCGGCCCCGGGCTGGGCGGGTGATCGGCCTGGGCATCGGGCTGGGACTGCTGACGCTTGCGCGGCCGGAATATCTCTATTTGGCCGCCGCGATCGGGATGGCCGGTGCTCTCATGGCCTATTGGGAACGGCGGCTCGGCCTGGCGATGCTCGCGTCGTGCGCGATCGCGGCGGCCACCATCGCCCCCTGGTCGGTCCGCAACGAGGCGTTGTTTGGCACGGCCGAGCCGACATCGGGCTATGCCGGCTTCATCCTGGCGCAACGCATGGCATACGAGGCGATGACTCCGGCGGAGTGGACGGCGCAATGGATCGACGCCTTGCCAGGCTTCGGCCCGGCGGCGGCGCGCATGGTATTCCCCAACTCGGTGGCGCGGCTCGGTTGGCAGGAGCGTCCGGACACGTTCTATATGGTGGGGAACACCACCATGGTGCAGGACTTGGCGAAGAACGCGCCCGATCCGGCAGACCAGGTGGGTTACCTCTTGCGCAGCTATGTCTGGCCGCACCCATTCCGGTTCGCCGCGGTGACCGTCGTCATGGCGTGGAAGTCGCTATGGGTGCGCAAGTATTTTAGCCTCGTTGCGATGCCGTTCTTCGCCGTCATGCTGTGGCAGGCGGTGGCGCAGCGCGACCGGCTGCGGTTGGCCTTCGTGATGCCGCCGCTTTTCATCCTGGCGCTGCACGCCGCCACCTCGGTGGCCACGCCGCGCTACAGCCTGATCCTGGTGCCGGCCTATGCCGCGTCGTTTGGCCTGGTGGCCGGGCCCTGGCTGGAACGCCGGTTGCATCGTTTCCTGCCATGACCGATTTGCTGCACATCGAAGGCCTTCGCACCGAATTCCCTGGGGAGCGCCGCCCCTTTGCCGCCGTCGACGGCGTGAGTATCGCCGTGAGCAGGGGTAAGACGCTCGGCATCGTGGGGGAGAGTGGGTGTGGCAAGTCCATGCTGTCGCTCTCCGTCATGCAATTGGTGCCGCCGCCGGGCCGCATAGCCGCCGGGCGGGTGATGTTCGACGGGCAGGATTTGCTGGGCCTGCCCCCCGCTGCCATGCGCGACCTGCGGGGGCGGCGGATCGCGATGATCTTTCAGGAGCCAATGACCAGCCTGAACCCGGCCTACACGGTCGGTGACCAGATCATGGAGGCGATGAAGGCGCACGATAAAAAGGGCCGCAATTTCCGCAGCCGGGCGGCGGCGGCGCTGGACCGGGTTCGGATACCGGCGCCGGACCGCCGGCTGGACGAATATCCACACCAAATGTCCGGCGGGATGCGGCAGCGCGTGATGATCGCGATGGCGCTATCCTGTGCGCCGGACTTGCTGATCGCCGACGAACCGACCACGGCGCTGGACGTGACCGTGCAGGCGCAAATCCTGGACCTGCTGCGGGATTTGCAGCAGCAGACCGGGATGGCCATCGTCCTGATCACACACGATTTGGGCGTGGTGGCGGAAATGGCGGACGAGGTTGCCGTGATGTACGCCGGCCGCGTGGTGGAGCGGGCGGCGGCGTCGGCCTTGTTCGACGATCCGCAGCATCCTTACACGCTGGGATTGCTGGGCAGTGTGCCGCGCCTGGAGGAGAAGCGGGACCGGCTTTTGGCCATCGAGGGGTCTGTCCCGTCTGCGGCCGCGTTGCCGCCGGGCTGCCGGTTCCACCCGCGCTGCGTATTCGGCGCGGATGCCTGCACGAAAGAGCAGCCAGCGCTGCGCGGATTGGCGCCAGCGCATGAGGCAGCGTGTATCCGCGCCCCGGTGGAGGCGATTGCGGCATGACCGCGCTGTTGGAAGCCACCGGCCTTGTCAAGCACTTCCGGACCCGGTCCGGGTTGGTCAAGGCGGTGGACGGGGTGTCGTTCGCTCTGGCGCGTGGTGAAACCCTGGCCCTGGTTGGGGAAAGCGGCTGCGGCAAATCCACCACGGCGCGCCTGGTGCTGCGGCTGATCGAGCCCACGTCCGGGTCGGTGCATTTCGAGGGGCAGGATATTACGACGGTGCCCGGCGGAACGCTGCGCCGCCTGCGCCGGCGGATGCAGATCGTGTTCCAAGACCCGTTCGCCTCGCTCAACCCCCGCATGACGGTGGGCGATACGTTGGATGAGCCGCTGCTGATCCATGGCTATGGCGATGCGGCCAAGCGCAGGGCCCGGGTGACGGAGCTGTTGCAACTGGTCGGGCTGCCTCCGGAGCACATTCGCCGCTATCCGCACGAATTTTCCGGCGGGCAGCGCCAGCGTATCGGAATCGCCCGGGCGCTCGCGCTGGAGCCGGCGCTGGTGGTGTGCGACGAGCCGGTCTCAGCCTTGGATGTTTCGGTGCAGGCGCAGGTGGTGAATTTGCTGGGCGATCTGCAGCAGCGGCTGGGATTGTCGTATTTGTTCATCGCCCACGACCTGGCGGTGGTGAAGCACGTCGCGACCCGGATCGCCGTGATGTATCTGGGCCGCATCGTCGAGACAGCGTCCCGCGATGCGTTGTTCGAGCGGCCGTTGCATCCTTATACCCGCGCGCTGCTCTCCGCGATCCCGCGGCCTGACCCAGCGCAGAAGCTGGCGCGCCAGGTGCCGGGCGGGGATGTGCCGAGCCCGCTGAACCCGCCGCCGGGCTGCCATTTCCACACGCGCTGCCCCTTCGTGATCGACCGCTGCCGCACGGAGGCGCCGGCCTTGCGCGCGATCGTGCCCGAGCATTTCTCGGCCTGCCACCGGGCGGAGGAACTGCCGGAATACGCGGCGGGCGTCGCGCGGCCAATGGCGCCAAATGCGGCACGGCGGCTGGCGCTGTATGCGGAGCGCCGGGCGGTGGTGGCGTAGGCGAGGCTTTGGGGTAATGGCACATCCCCACCTGTTGCTGTTGCCAAATGTCAGAAAGTGGCAAAGTCTAAAATGGAAGCGGCCCAGGATAGCAACCCATTTGCCTTTCCTCATGCCTTGATGACGAAGCTGAAGGCGGTAGCCGAGGCGCAGCACCGCTCCATTGGGGACGTGGTGCGCGAGTTGGTAGAACAAGGCCTGGAGCAGCAATGTCAGGTGACTGTCGAGCAGGAGCGTCAACGACCCATGACCGAGGAGTATCGTCAGACTATCCGGCAGCAGATTGCTCAGGGAGTTGCTTCCGCACGTGCAGGCAGGCTTGTCGATGGAGAAGCTGTATTTTCTCGTATCAGGGCGGAGATGGCTGAACGTGAGCAGCTCGGGTCACAGCCGCGTGGACTTAACTGACGAGCCGCTGAAATTCTGGCAGGTGCTCTCGTATCTCGTGGTATACGATCCGCTGCCTCGCCCGATTAACGTGATGCGCATAGTCCATACAAGTCGCAACATCCGCCGCCTTCTTTCCGGGTAAACCGTGTCTTTCGCTGCGCGGCAGATGTGGTAGGCAGCGCCATCAGCCCACGCAGCCGTCAAAACCGAGGAACGCCGTGAAGCCCTTCAGCATCGTTGCCCCCCGTGCCATCCACGTCGGCGGTGGTACCGTCGCAACCATCGCTGCCATATTGGCCAGTTTCGGCCTGCAGAAACCGTTGATCGTCACCGATCCGGTCATGGTCTCAACGGGCTTGCTCCGCCGCTGCACCGATCCGCTCACCGCCGCCGGGATCGCGTTCTCCGTGTTCAGCGAGACCATCCCCGAACCCGAAGACACCATCATCGAGGCCGGGGTCAAGCTGCTGGCGGATGGCGGGCACGATTGCCTCCTGGCGTTTGGTGGCGGCTCGCCCATTGACACCGCCAAGGCGATGGCGATCCTGGCGCAGCGGCCTGGCGCTAAGATGCGCGAGTTCAAGGTGCCGGTGCAGAACGATGCGGCCGTCCTGCCCGTCATCGCCATTCCCACCACCGCGGGGACGGGCAGCGAGTGCACCCGCTTCACCGTCATCACGGATGCCGAGCGTGGCGAAAAGATGCTGATCGCCGGGTTGAGTGCGCTGCCGCTGGCAGCGATCGTCGATTACGAGCTGACCTACACAGTGCCGCCCCGCACCACCGCAGATACCGGGGTGGACAGCCTGACCCATGCGCTGGAGGCCTACGTTTCCAAGCGGGCCAACCCCGTCTCCGATTCGTTGGCGCTGGGGGCGATGGGTTTGATCGGCCGCCATCTCCGCACCGCCTATGCGGAACCGCGCAATGCGGAGGCGCGGGAGGGCATGATGTTGGGGGCGACCCAGGCCGGGATGGCGTTCTGCAACAGCTCCGTGGCGCTCGTGCATGGCATGTCCCGACCGATTGGCGCGCGGTTCCATGTGCCGCATGGTTTGTCCAACGCTATGCTGCTGCCGGCCGTGACCCGGTTTGGTCTCGACGCCGCGCCGTCCCGCTATGCCGCCGCCGCGCGGGCGGCCGGCTTCGCCGCGGCGGGTGATGACGACGCGGCGGCCGGAACTGCCCTATGCCGCGGGTTGGACGGGCTCAATCGCGATCTGAAGGTGCCGACTCCCCAGGCCTATGGCATCGCCTGGAGCGATTGGGAGGCAGCCATGGACACGATGGCCGACCAGGCGATCGCCTCCGGCAGCCCGGCGAACAACCCGCGCGTGCCGGACAAGGTGGAGATCCTCACGCTCTATCGTCAGGTCTTCACCGGTACCAACGCGTAAGCGCCTTGCGTCGCGGTCCGCTGGCAAGGATGGTGATACCCTGGATCGAAGTGATGTGATGGAGTTTCCGCATCGATGGCGTTGCACGTGGCCCTTACGCACCGGACCAGCTATCAGTATGACCGGCCAGTCCTGTTGGGTCCGCAAACCATCCGGCTGCGTCCAGCACCGCATTCCCGCACGCCCATCCTCTCCTATTCGCTTGGAATCGAGCCGGCCGGCCATTTCGTAAACTGGCAGCAGGACCCGCAGGGCAATTTCCTGGCCCGGATCGTCTTCCCCGAGCGGGTGACGAAATTCGTCGTCACGGTCGACCTGCTCGCCGACATGGCGACGATCAACCCGTTCGACTTCTTCCTGGAGCCGGGTGCGGAAACGGTGCCGTTCACCTACGACCCGGTCCTGAAGACCGAGCTGGCGTCGTTTCTGCAAGCCGAAGTGCCGGGGCCGCTGCTCGCCGGGTTGCTGGCGACGATCCAGCCGGCCGGGGAGCGCACGGTCGACTTCCTGGTTCGGGTCAACCAGGCCGTCCGCGACCGCATCGGCTATATCGTCCGCCTGGAGCCCGGCGTCTGGTCCCCCCAGCGGACGCTGGAGATGGCGCAGGGGTCGTGCCGGGATAGTGCCTGGGTGCTGGTGCAGGCGCTGCGCAACCTTGGCTACGCCGCCCGGTTCGTGTCCGGCTACCTGATCCAGCTGAAGCCCGATATCGCCGCCGTCGACGGTCCTGCGGGTGCCAGCGAGGACTTCACGGATTTGCATGCCTGGGCCGAGGTTTATTTGCCCGGCGCAGGCTGGGTCGGGCTGGACGCGACCAGCGGGTTACTGACGGGCGAGGGGCATATCCCACTCGCCGCAACGCCGGAGCCGCTCTCCGCCGCCCCGATCTCGGGCCTGACAGAGCCGGCGGAGACTGAGTTTGCGTTCGAGATGCGGGTGACCCGGCTGGTCGAGACGCCGCGGGTCACGAAGCCCTACACCGCGGCCCAATGGGACGCGATCAAGGCGGCGGGGGCCCGCGTCGACACGGCGCTGGCCGCCGGCGACGTCCGGCTGACCATGGGCGGGGAGCCGACCTTCGTGTCGGAGCGCGACCCGGATGGCGCCGAGTGGACGATCGACGCGCTCGGCCCCACCAAGCGGCGGGAGGCGGGGCAGTTGATCCGCCGGCTCATGGCCCTGTGGTCCTCGGGCGCGGCGCTGCAATACGGTGCGGGCAAGCACTATCCTGGCGAGCAGACCCCGCGTTGGGCGCTGCACGCGACTTGGCGGCGGGACGGCCAGCCCATTTGGGCCAACCCGGCGCTGCTCCTCGATCCGGATACCGCAACCGGCCAGGCTGATGCGAAGTCGGCCGCTTCGTTCGCCCGCACGCTCGCGGAGACCCTGGGTGTCGCGGCCGATTGCGCGATGGCCGCCTATGAGGACCAGCCCTATTTCCTGATGCGCGAGGGCCGCCTGCCCGCCAACGTGGTTGCCGAAGCCAGCCAGAGCCGCGACCCGCAGGAGCGGGCCCGTCTGTTGCGCGTGTTCAGCCAAGGGTTGGACGCAGTCGCCGGCTACGTGCTGCCGCTGAAGCGGTTTGGCGCTGGGCCAGCGCGGCGCTGGCAGAGCGAGCAGTGGGAGATGCGCGAGGGCAAGATCTTCCTCGTGCAGGGCGACAGTTCCATCGGCGTGCGGCTGCCTCTGGCGGCGCTGCCCTATATCGACCCGAAGGAGTTGGAGGAAGAACCGGAGCCCGACCCGCTGGCCGCGGCGGATCCATTGCCGCCGCATGCGGCGCTGCCGGGTCCGGGGCAGTTGGAAGGCGCACGCGGCGTCCGCACCGCGCTGACCGTGCAGGCCCGCGACGGGTTGCTGTTCATCTATATTCCGCCACTGCCCTCCGCGGAGGACTGGCTGTCACTGGTCGCGGGGATCGAGCAGACAGCTACCACGCTGGGCCAGGGCGTGGTGCTGGAGGGATACAAAGCCCCGTTCGACCGCCGGCTGAATGCGTTCTCCGTCACGCCAGACCCGGGGGTGATCGAGGTGAACGTACACCCGGCCACGTCATGGGATGAGATCGTCACCCATACCGAGCAACTGTACGAACAAGCCCGCCAGTGCGGGTTGCGGGCAGAGAAGTTCATGCTGGACGGCCGCCACGTCGGCACTGGCGGCGGCAACCATGTGGTGATGGGCGCGGCCACGCCGGAGGACAGCCCCTTCTTGCGCCGCCCCGATTTGCTGCGCTCGCTGCTCGGGTTCTGGCACAATCACCCGAGTCTGTCGTTCCTGTTCAGCGGCCTGTTCATCGGCCCGATGAGCCAGCACCCCCGCATCGACGAGGCGCGGCAGGATGCGGTGCGGGAGCTGGAGATTGCCTTCGCCCAATTGAAGCGGGGCGAGGCGACGCCGCCCTGGATCACCGACCGGCTGTTCCGCAATATCCTGGTGGATATGACGGGTAACACCCACCGGACCGAATTCTGCATCGACAAGATGTATTCACCAGACAGTTCGTCCGGCCGGCTCGGCCTGGTGGAGTTCCGCGCCTTCGAAATGCCGCCCCATGCGGAGATGGCGGCCGCGCAAATCTTGCTGATGCGCACGGCCGTCGCGGCGTTCTGGCAGGTGCCGTATGAGCGGCGGCTGATCCGCTGGGGCACCCGGATCCACGACGATTTCATGCTGCCGCATTACGTCTGGCAGGATTTGCGCGATGCGCTGGAGGAGCTGTCGGTGTATGGTGCGGGGGTCTCGGCGCAGCTGGCGCCGGCTTGGTTCGAGCCGCATCTGGCCTTCCGCTTCCCGGTGATCGGCACGGTGACGGTGCACGGCATGGAGGTGGAGTTGCGCCATGCTTTGGAGCCCTGGCACGCCATGGGCGAGACGCCCGGCGGCGGCGGCACGGTCCGCTTCGTCGACAGCTCCGTGGAGCGGTTGCAGGCGCGGGTCACCGGGTGGGAGCCCGAGCGCTTTGCGCTGGTGTGCAATGGCGTGGCAGTGCCGCTACGGGAGACGGAGGTTGCTGGCGAATTCGTTGCCGGGCTGCGGTTCAAGGCATGGCAGCCCTATAGCGCGCTGCACCCGACGATCCCTGCGCAGACGCCCCTGGTGCTGGACGTGTATGACCGGTGGAACGGGCGGTCCCTGGGTGGGATGACGCATCACGTGGCCCATCCCGGCGGCGCCGCTTACGACAAATTCCCGGTGAATGCCAACGCGGCCGAGGCGCGCCGCCGCGCCCGCTTCATGCCCTTCGGGCACACGCCGGGGCCGATGCAACCCCCAGCCGGTGATGTCTCGGCGGAACTTCCGCGGACGCTGGATTTGCGGGCGGCCTACGCTGCTGCGGGTTGAAGTCGGGCTTCACTCGAGCTGAGTTGTCTTCCGTGATCTTGTCCGGAATGTCCCTCAGTCGGCCTTTGCTTCGGGAGAAAGCCGGAGAAAGGGGCTGCGAGGACCATGGGAGCGCATTTAGCGCCCTCATAGAGTAATTTCCAGATTGGAGATTGCCGGCAAGCGGCAAAAGGAGGCTGGGCGAACCGGCAGCGCCGCATTCTTCACCCTAACCCCGGCCTGTCACGTTCCAGGTCCCCGCGGCATACTCGCCGATTGTGCGGTCGGAGCTGAACCAGCCCATATTGGCCGTGTTCAGCACGGCGGACCGCCACCAGGCGGCGGGGTCGCGCCATTTGGCATCCACGGCTTCCTGCGCCTTGTCATAGGCATCGAAATCCGCGCAGACGAAGAATGGGTCCGCATGGGCGAGACGGTCGGCCAGTGCCGCATAGCGACTCGGCTCCTCCGGGCTGAACGTGCCGGTGCGCAGGGCCTCCACCACGTCGCGGAGTGCCGGGCAGGAGGCGATCACGCTGGTGGCATCCAGGCCTGCGCCTTGGCGCCGGGCCTCCACCTCCTCCGTCGTCATACCGAAGATGAACATGTTCTCCCCGCCCACACGTTCGCGGATTTCGACGTTTGCGCCATCCAGCGTGCCGATGGTCAATGCGCCGTTCAGGGCCAGCTTCATGTTGCCGGTCCCGCTCGCCTCCATGCCCGCGGTGCTGATCTGCTCGGATAGATCGGCCGCCGGGATCAGTAACTCGGCCAGGCTCACATTGTAGTTCGGCATGAACACGACCTGCATCAGGCCGCGCACCGTCGGGTCGGAATTCACGACGCGGGCCACGTCATGGGCCAGCCGGATGATTTGCTTGGCGAAGGTGTAGGAAGGGGCGGCCTTGCCGGCAAAGAACTTGACCCGAGGGCGCCAATCGCGCGTGGGTTGGGCACGGATTGCATTATACTGGCTGATGGCGTGCAGGATGTTCAGCAATTGGCGCTTGTATTCGTGGATGCGCTTGATCTGCACGTCGAACAGCGCGCCAGGGTCGATCGTGACGCCCAACTGCGCCGCGGCGAGGCGGATCACGGCCTGTTTGCGGGGTGTCCGCTGCGCGCGGAAGGCCTCGCGGAAGCCGGCGTCGTCGGCATATGGAATCAGGTCCAGCAACACGTCCGGATCGCGGAGCACCCGCTCCCCCACCGTGTCGACCAGCAGCCTGGTCAGCCCGGTGTTGGTCTGGTGCAGCCAGCGGCGGAAGGTGATGCCGTTGGTGCGGTTGACGATGCGGCCGCCGACCGCCGTATCCAGTTCGCGGAAGATGGTGCGGCGCATCAGGTCTGTGTGCAGCGCCGACACGCCGTTGACGGAGTGGCTGCCGAGGAAGGCCAAATGCCCCATGCGCACCCGGCGTCCGCTGCCTTCGTCCACCAGGCTCAACTGCGCCAGCAGGCGGTCATCGGCACCCTTGGCGCGCTGCGCGTCCAGGTGCCGGGCGTTGAGCAGGTAGATGATTTGCATGTGGCGGGGCAGCAGCCGCTCCAGCAGCAGCACGGGCCACATCTCCAGCGCCTCGGGCAGCAAGGTGTGGTTGGTGTAGCTGATGCAGCCCTGGGTGATGGTCCAGGCCTGCTCCCATTCCAGCCCGTGAACGTCCAGCAACAGCCGCATCAGCTCGGCGATGCCGATGGCCGGGTGGGTGTCGTTCAACTGGATGGCGACGAAATCCGCCAGGTTGGTGATGGAGCTATGTTCAACCAGGTGGCGGCGCAGCATGTCCTGCAGGCTGGCGGATGCGAAGAAATACTCCTGCCGCAGACGCAACTCCTGGCCGGCCGGGCTGTCGTCGCCCGGGTAGAGAATGCGGCTAACCGCCTCCGCGCGCACCCGGTTGGTCAGGGCGCCGACATGGTCGCCGCGGTTGAACGCGTCCAGCAGCAACGGATCGGCAGCGCGGGCGGACCACAGGCGCAGGGTGTTGGCGTGATGGCCGCCATACCCGATCATGGGCGTGTCGAAGGCGACGGCGAACAGCGACTCGCCAGGATGCCAGGTGAAGACCGTCCGTCCACCGTCCATCGCGCCGGTCACGCTGCCGCCAAACCCGATTCGGTAGCTGAGTTCGGGGCGCTGGAACTCCCACGGGTTGCCGGAGCTGAGCCAATCCTCCGGCATCTCCCGCTGCCAGCCATCGTTGATGGTTTGGCGGAACAGGCCATGATCGTAGCGGATGCCGTAGCCGAACGCCGGGATGCCCAGGGTCGCCATGCTTTCCATGAAGCACGCGGCCAGCCGCCCGAGCCCGCCATTGCCGAGGGCGGCATCCGGTTCGATCGTGCGCAAATGGTCGAGATCGACGCCGTCGAGCGCCAGCGCCTCGCGAAGCGTGCCGATCATGCCCAGATTGCCGGCGGCATCGAAGAGCAGCCGGCCGATCAGGAATTCGAGAGAGAAATAGGCGACCCGCTTGGACCCGCGGGTACGGGCATTATGAGCGGAATTGGTCCAAACATCGACGATCCGATCCCGCACGGTCAATGCTGTGGCGGTATACCAGTCGCGCTGGCTGGCACGGTTGGGTGTCTTGCCGATATTGTAGAGCAGCCGCGCGAGGATGGCGTCGTGTAGCGTTTCTACGGAGCCGCCGATTGTCGGCTCGGGTGGCACGTCCATCGTAGCGCTCCAGACAGGTTCAGCCGGGTTATGCCACCAAACGATTAATTTGTTCAGACCGGAGAACTCACGCTGGATGACTCCTTTTATTCGGTCGACGCACTATATTGGTGGCGTATCGGAGTTTGTCCCCATGACCCGCCTTCGGCTTCCCTTTGCAGCCGTCCTTGCCGTTGCCATCGCACTTGCGCCGGGCCTCGCTGTGGCCAGGGTCGGCGGCGGCGCGTCCATGGGCAGCCGTGGCGGGATGACGTATTCGGCCCCGCCGTCGACCAGCACGTCGCCGTTTGCGGCCGCACCCATGCAGCGCAGTTTCACTCCCCGGCCGGAGCCGTCCTTGGGCTCACCGAACCCGAGCTATAACCCAGGTTATATGGGCGGCGGGCGCGGCGCCTTCACCTCCGGCTTGATGGGGGGCCTGCTCGGCGCCGGGATCGGCGGCATGTTGTTCGGCCACGGCATGTTCGGTGGCATTGACGGCGGCGGAAGCATCATCGGCCTATTGATCCAATTGGCGCTGATCTTCTTTATCGGCCGCTGGCTGCTTCGCACCTTCTTCGCCCGCATGCCGCTCCTGGCGGGTGCCGGCGGCGCTGGTCCGATGCCGGGCGCGCGGCCTGTGATGTTCGGTGGTGGCCGCGCCGCACCGCCGCCACTGGCGATCAGCCCCGGTGACTACCAGGCGTTCGAGCAGTTGCTGAAGGCCATGCAGGCCGCGTGGAGCGCGCAGGACATGAACGCCCTCAGCACCGTCGCCACGCCGGAGATGACCAGCTATTTCGGCGAGCAACTTGCCGAACTGCGGAGCCGCGGGTTGCGCAATTCCGTGAGCGCCGTGCAGCTTGAGAAGGGTGACTTGTCCCAAGCCTGGTCGGAGGGGTCGCGCGAATACGCGACGGTCGCGATGCGCTTTTCGATGCTGGACGTGACGACTGACGGGCAGGGCAGGGTGGTGGACGGCAGCCCGACCGAGCGGCAGTTGGTGACCGAAATCTGGACCTTCGTCCGCAGCCCAGGCGGCCGTTGGATCCTGTCGGCGATCCAGCAAACCCGGTAAGCGGGCTTCGGCGGGGTGCGGCTTGAGCACCCCGCCATGCCGCGATAGTCGAGCGTCTTACAGCGGTAGCCGGATTCTCGCTCGCAACCCACCCATTGCACTCTCCTCTAGCAGGATGTCGCCGCCATGAGCGCGAACGATGTCCCGTGCGATGGTCAGCCCCAGGCCGGTTCCGCCACCCCCGGTTTCGAACGGGCGGAATACGCTCTCCCGCCGGTCAGGTGGGATGCCCGGGCCGTCATCGTCGATCAGCACCTCGACATTGCGGTCCTGCGGCTGGGCGGAGAGGGCGATGCGCCTTGCATGGCGGCGGGCGTTGTCGACCAGGTTCGTCATGGCTCGGCGCAAGGCGTCGGGGCGCAGCAACACCGTCAGCCCGCCAGGCGTCTCCAGCGTCACATCGGCGCCCGCCCGCCGCGCGCCGGCCGCAACATCGCGCAGCATGGCCGATAGATCGACCGGTTGGGCCTGCTCCAGCCCTTCTCCCCTGGCGAAGGACAGGTAGCCGGCGATCATGCGCTCCATCTCCTCCACATCGTCGTTCATGTCGACGAGGTCCTGCTTGGCGCACTGCTCGACTGGAAGCATCGCCAAGGCGAGTTTCAGCCGGGTCAGCGGGGTCCGCAGATCGTGCGATACCCCGGCCAGCATCTCGGTCCGCTGGGTGAGGAAACGGCTGATGCGCGCCTGCATGCGGTTGAACGCCGCCGCCGCCTGCCGCACTTCGGAGGCGCCTTCCGGCTTCATCGGGCCGCGGTCGCGGCCCATGCCGAAGGCCTCCGCGGCCCCCGCGAGCCGCCTGATGGCACGGACCTGATTGCGCATGAACAGGGCGGCGATGCTGAACAGCAGCGTTGCCGAGCCGGCCAGCCAGAGAACGAACAGATATAAAGTGGACGTATAGAGCCGCTTGCGCGGTGCCTGCACCTGCAACACCCCGTTCGGCAGCTGCACCTGGATTTCGACGTTCCGCGGGTCGATCGTCCAGTCCATGGTGTAGGGCAGCGCGACCTTGCTGCTCAACGCCGCGGCCAGATCGTCATCCATGGGGCCGATCTGGTTGACCCAGGGCCGGGCGTCCAGTCTCGCCCCGGGTATGAACTGCATCGGCACCTCGAGGCGCATGAGTGCGGAGTAGAGGATCCAGTCCCGGTTTTCCTCCCCCGGGAAGCGGTGCATCAACTCGATGGTTTGCGCCACCTCACCCGCGATGGCAAAGGCCAGGCGGCGCGAGGTCACGTCCAAATAGCTGCCATAGAAGACCGTGAACGCGACCGCCTGTAGTATGATGAGCGGCAATAGAATGATCAGCAGACTCCGCCCCAACAGGGACCTGGGCAGCACCCGTTTGAAACCGAACCGGAGACGCATCGTCAGGTGCCGGGCTTCAGCACGTAACCCCTGCCGCGGACGGTGTGGAGGAAGCGGGGCTCTCGTGGGTCGGCCTCGATCTTGCGGCGCAACCGCGTCACCTGCACGTCGATTGCGCGCTCTCCCGCCTCATCCATGCCAAGGGATTGGCCGATGGCCTCGCGCGACAACGTCTCGCCGGGCGAGCGGGCGAGGAGGCCGAGCAGGGCCACCTCGCCGCCCGTCAGGTGCACCACGCCTTCGGCGCCGGCCAATTCCCCCCGCTCGATGTCAAAGCTGAGGCCGCCGAGTTGCACGACGCCGGCCGGTTCCGCCGTCGCCACCCGGCGCAGCATGGCCCGGATGCGCAGAACCAGTTCGTAGGGCTCGAACGGCTTGCCCAAATAATCGTCGGCACCCGCCTCGAACCCGGCGATCCGGTCTTCCGGCGCCCCGCGGGCGGTCAAGAGCAGGATCGGGGTGTCCGACTTCTCCCGCCGCATCGACTCGGTGAGGTCCAAGCCGCTCTCTCCCGGCATGCTCACGTCCAACACCAGCAAATCAGGCTGCACCGACCGCATCTTCGTCCGCGCATCGGCCGCCGTTTCCGCGACCGTGACGCGGAAGCCGTTATCCGACAGGTAGCGCTGCAGCAGCCGCCGCAGCCGGTCGTCGTCATCCACCACCAGCACGTGCGACTGCGCATTCATTCAGACGAGGTCCGGTCGATATAGGCGCGGGCGGAAGGGTCCATCACGGCGCGCATCACGCGGCCGAACCCTTCGACCGCCGCGCCGCCTGCCTCCCGGAAGGCCGCACCCAGGCGCTCGCGCTGCTGTTCGAACAGCCGCCGCTCCAGCGCAACCCCCTCTGGGGTGAGGGTCAGCAGCCGTTGGCGCCGATCCTGCCGGCCCGGTGCCTGCCCCACGAGGTTTTTTTCCACCAGTTCGTTCAACACCCGGGCCAGACTCTGCTTGGTGATGCGCAGGATGGCAAGCAGCTCGCCAACCGTCATCCCTGGGTTCCTGCCGATGAAATGCAGCGCCCGGTGATGGGCCCGCCCCAGGCCGAGTTCCGTCAGGATGACGTCGGCGGCGTTGGTGAAGTCGCGGTAGGCGAAAAACATTAAATCTTGCGCGAGTCGCATCTGTTCCTCGCGTAAAAAAAGCAGCGCGGCTCCTGCTTGGGGCGCGCCGACGCGCACGTGGGGGCGTTCGGCCTTCATTCCGGACATGGCTGGTCTTCGCTCCTGTTGGGTCAGGTTTCTTGACGTGTTGAAACACTCAGCATAGCGTCTGCAGTGCTAGAGCAATATTATTACTCGGGACGCGGCAAATGGCACTTATTCCTTTCGACGATCGCGATGGGCACATCTGGTGGGATGGCGAAATGGTCCCCTGGCGTGACGCTAAGCTGCACGTGTTATCCCACGGATTGCACTATGCCAGCGGCGTTTTCGAGGGCGAGCGGGCATATGCGGGCAACATTTTCATGCTGCGGGCGCACACCGACCGCCTGATCCAGTCCGGTCGTCTCCTGGGTTTCGAAATTCCCTGGACGGCAGAGCAGATCGACGCCGCCTGCCAGCAGGTCGTTGCGGCAAATGGGCTGGTGGATGCCTACGTGCGTCCAATTGCCTGGCGCGGCAGCGAGGGGATGTCCGTGGCCGCCCCGCAATCGAAAATCCACTTGGCGATTGCATGCTGGGCATGGCCGAATCTGTTTGGCGATGACCGGATGAAGGGCGTTCGGCTGGGCATCGCCAAGTGGAAGCGCCCCTCGCCGGAGACCGCGCCGACGGCCTCGAAGGCGGCTGGGCTCTACATGATCGGCACGCTGGCGAAGCATCAGGCTCAGGATGAAGGGTGGGACGACGCGCTGATGTATGATTGGCGCGGCCAGGTGGCAGAGGGCACTGGCGCCAATATCTGCTTCGTGTTCGACGGCGAAGTGCATACGCCGACACCTGACGGGTTTCTGGACAGCATCACCCGCCGGGCGGTGACGGCGCTCGCGCGCAAACACCAGATCAAGGTGGTGGAGCGGGCGATCCTGCCGGAGGAGTTGCCGCGGGCGACCGAGGCCTTCCTGGTTGGCACCGCGGCAGAGGTGACCCCGGTGCGGCAAATCGGGTCGCACCACTACACCCCGTCACGGATCACCAACACCCTCCTCACCGAGTATGAGGCGCTGGTTCGGATGAGCCCGGCCGAGGTGCTGGAAATCGCTGCATAAGGGCGAAGGCGGGCGCGAGCAGCACGAGCCAGGCAATTCGGGCACCGTACCGGTCGTGCGGTCCCGATAGCGCGCCGGTGGCGAAGGCGTTGGCGAGGAGACCGGCCACCACCATGATGGCTAACCCGGCGAGCACCGGGTTGCGCCGCCATAGGGCGAGGGCGAGCGTCGCCGCGCCGCCGAGGCAGAGCAGCACCAGGTGCAACGGCAGCAGCGGCGCGGCCAAGGCCGGCAACGTGCCTGCCACCTGCCGGCTGGCAAGGAAACGCTGAAACTCCGCCGGCGGGAAATAGGTGCGGAGCAGCAGCCCAACCGTCACCACCAGATGCTGCGGCCCCAAAATGTCCCCAAGCGCCACGCGGCCCAATTGGCGCATTGTATTGGCCAGCGCATGCTGTAGCACCTGGAGAGGTGCATGCCGCAAGGTGGCCGCGACCACCAGCGATGCTTCGGGCGCCACCAGCGTCGGGCCGGAGTTCCCGCCCCAGATCGGGCCATCGGGCCGCCAGAGGAAGGCATCGCTATCCATCGGCAAGTCGGCAGACCAGCGGCACAACCGGTACCCAGCCCTTGGGCATACCTCGCGCAGGTAGTCCGCGGCCGGCCCATCCGCCTGTAGCCGGGCCAGGGCAAAGACCGAGCCATAGGGGGAGAGTCCCGGCACCCCATTGCCAACCCAATTGCTGACGAGCAGCCAGCCGAGTGCGAGCACCAGGGGCGCGATGCAGACCAACAGGCGACGCGTCCGCAGGATCGCGACGGGCGCCAGGCAGCCTGCCGCGAGCACCAGATGGGCCAAGTGGGAGGCAATGGCGATTGTCGCCAACGCCGTGATGGCGAGCAGCGTGCGCCGGTGCAGCCCGCCCCAGCCCAGGAGAAACAGGCAAAGCACGACCAGCGGGGCGAAAATATCCGGCATGACGAAGGGCGTGAACCATGGCAGCGCGCTGCCCACCGCCAGGGCGGCACAGAGCGCCAAATGCCGCCATGCCCGCGCGACCTGGAGCGCGTCGGCGGTCAGCCAGAGGATGGAACTGACGACCAAACCTTGTCCGGCTGCGACCCCCCACAACGACCGGCCCCCATGCAGCAGGAGGATCAGAGGGCCATAAACCCAGGGCTTGTCCCAGCCGATCGTCGGTTCCAGCCCCATCTCCGCCAGCCCGGCGGTGTCGCTGAAGACGAGGGGATAGCCATTGACCAGCGCCGGCCAGATCAGCAGCACGGCTCCCCCGAAAACCGCCAGCGCCTTCACCAGCGGGAGGCAGCCTCGTCATCGGCATGCCGCGCATCCACCCAGCGGGCGGCGCCGTCGGTGAAGCGTTCTTGCTTCCAGAACGGCGCGCGGGTTTTCAACCAATCGATGAGGAACGCCGTCGAGTCCAGCGCTGCCTGGCGATGCGCTGCCGCGGTCAAAACCAGCACGATCCCATCGCCCGGCGTTAGCCGGCCGACCCGGTGCAGCACACAGCAGCCGAGCAGCGACCAGCGCTGGCACGCCTGCTGGGCGATTTCGGTCATCGCCGCTTCGGTCATGCCTGGATAATGCTCGAGCGTCAGCGACTCCAGCGGGTGAGCCGGGTCGTCGCGGACCACGCCAATGAAGCTGCCGATGCCGCCGATCTCGGTCCGCCCAGAGGTCAAGGCGGCAAGCTCGGCGCTCAGGTCGAACTCGGCCGTCTGGACGCGGACCGTAGGCGTCATCCGCCGGTGACCGGCGGGAAGAACGCAACCTCGTCGCCATCGGCGACAGGCGTCGAGGCTGGGGCAAAGACCTGGTTCACCGCAGCACGAACGGTCGCCGGCGCCACGAAGGCGGCCGCCCCGGCCGCATTCCGGCTGCGCAGCCAAGCCGCAAGCTCGCCCACCGTGGCGACGCCGGGCGGGATCGGCATGCTTTCCTCGCCTTGCCCCATGCGCTCCCGCAGCCAGGCGAAATACAAAACGCGGATCATCAGGGGCGGGATGGCACCGTCTGCACGCTTCCGTCCGGCCCGATCAGCGTGCTGGTTCCGTTGCCGTTCGGCACGAGGATTCCACTCCCGCCGGGATTGGGGGTGTTGAGTTGGCGATAATTCCGGCCGGTACCCTGCCCCGTCGAGTCCAATGCTGGTCCGTTTGGCGTTGGCACCGTCATCGGCCGGATGTTGCTGGGGATGGCAGGTGGCACGCTCGGCGGCGGCAGGCCGCGGTCGGCACCGTTGGCTCGGTTGACGGCCGGGTTGGGGCCGATTGCGGGCGCCGCCCCGCCGGTGCGGCGAACGGCGTCTGTTTGCTGTTTCTCGATGTCCTGTAGCGTCAGATCGGGTCCCGTGTCGGTGGGCCACACATTGCCCGGCTCGGGAAGCAGGGGCGGGATGTCGATCTTTTGCCCCCGAATCCGGGAGAACGTCTCACTGCTTCCGGCTGGGGTATTCGGGTTTCCGCCGAACCATTGCGTGGTGTGATCAAAAAACACCCCTGTTCCGGTACAGCCGGACAGAAGCCCCGCGAAGAGAATGGAAAGGCTTGGCAGGGCAGTACGCCGCATGAAGGGAAGGCTCCTCAGACGGCCGAACGGCCGGGTCGGGCGGGACTGTGCCTGCTCAAGTCGTTTGGCTCAAGGTTTCGCGATCACGCTCTGCACAAAGGACACGATCCATGTTGCAATCGCGTCAACGTCGCGGCGCCCAGGCGGGGTATCACCGCTTTGATCAGCGTGGTCTTGCCGCCCAGCTGGTTCCATCAGGGGCCGCTCTCGGGCACCTCTCTGCCTGCCACATCCCGCGCTGGACGCACCTGCACGTGGCGCAGGCTGGAGCGAAGGTAGTCCCATCCCGTGGCGAGGGTCAGGCCGGCAGCGACCCAGAGCATACCCTCTCCGATGGCCGCCACGGGCAACCAGTTGAGATGCAGGAGTGCGCCGACGTCATCGCCAGCCAGCAAGGTGCCGAGTGCGCCCATTTGGAAGCCGGTTTTCCATTTGGCCAGGCGGGTGACCGGCAGCCCGACGCGCAGGCCGGCCAAATATTCCCGCAGCCCGCTGACCAGGATTTCCCGCAACAGGATGACGATCGCCGGGTAGAGCGCACCGTCGGGAAACCGGACCTGACCCGCCAGCAGCATCAGCGTCGCGCCGACGAGAAGCTTGTCGGCGATCGGGTCCAACATGCGGCCGAGATCGGATTGCTGGCGCCGGGAGCGGGCCAAATGCCCATCCAGCCAGTCGGTCAGGCCTGCCGCGGCGAACAGAATCGTCGCCAGCAGGTCGCCGACAGGGGTTCGGGCCGCCACGCAGGCGACCAGGACCGGGATCGCCACGATCCGGGACATTGTCAGAAGGTTCGGCAGGTCCGTCAGCATTGCCCCCAGCCTAGGCTTTTTGCGCGCTCCTGTCAGGCAATGACTCGCGACGAATCAACTACACTTCGACCAGCCGCAATGCATGCAGGTGAGGCAGCCTGCCTCTTTCAGCAGCCCCGGTTGGCTGCATTTTGGGCAGAGCGGACCAACCAGCATGGCCGTCCTCGCTGGCGCCAGATCCACCGCGACGGTGGGCGCTGCCGGCGCAGCCTTGAAGCCGCTCTGGATCATGTGCCGTTCGATGATGTCGCCGATCGCTGCGACCAGGGACGGGACATATTGCCCGTTGCTCCATTGCCCGCCGCGTGGGTCGAACACCTGCTTGAGTTCGTCGGCGACGAACGCCACCTCGCCGCCACGGCGGAACACCGCGCTGATCATCCGCGTGAGCGCCACCACCCAGGCGTAATGTTCCAGATTCTTCGAGTTCACGAAGATCTCGAAGGGCGTATGGCGGCCGTTGATCTCCACGTCGTTGATGGTGACGTATATCGCATGCTCGCTATCGGGCCAGCGGAGCTTGTAGGTGGCGCCGGTCAGTTTTTCCGCGCGCTGGGCCAGTTCGATGACGGTGGCGGCGGTGGGCTTGGCCGGTTCGGCCGCCTTCACCTCCAGCACCGACCCGGTGATCGCATTGGGGCGGTAGGTGGTGCATCCCTTGCACCCGCTGCGGTAGGCATCGAGATAGACGGCTTGGAACGCCTCGAAGCTGATGTCTTCGGGTACGTTGACGGTCTTGGAAATGGCGCTGTCAACGTGGCGTTGCACGGCAGCTTGCATGCGGACGTGTTCGGCGGGCGTCAGGTCCTGGGCGGTTACGAAATAATCCGGCAGCGCCGCGTCTTCGCCGAACTGAGCCCGGAATCGGCGTAGGGCGTAATCCGACACCTCCTCCTCCGTCCGCGTGCCGTCGGGCTGCAGCACTTTGCGGGTATAGGCCAGGGCAAAGACCGGCTCGATCCCGCTGGAGACGTTGTCGGCGACCAGGGAGATGGTGCCGGTGGGCGCGACCGAGGTGAGGAGGGCGTTACGGATGCCGTGCTGGGCGATCAGCGCCCGCACATCGCCGTCCAGTTCCTGGACCGTCTGCCCGGCCAAATAGGGTTCGCGGTCAAACAGCGGGAATGCGCCCTTTTCGCCTGCCAGCTTGGCCGAGGCCACATAGGCCGCGCGGTTGATGCGGCGCGCCCAATCCTCTGCCAGGGCCGCGGCCTCGACCGAGCCGTAACGCACGCCACACATCATCAGCGCGTCCGCCAACCCGGTCATGCCGAGGCCTATGCGCCGCTTGGCCTTCGCTTCGTGCTGCTGCGCCTCCAGGGGAAAGCCGGACACGTCGATGGTGTTGTCCATCATGCGGATCGCGACCCCGACCAGCCCGTCGAGTTGGGCGTGGTCCATGCGGGCCTGCGGGGTAAAGGGGTGCTGCACCAGCCGCGCCAGGTTGATGGAGCCCAGCAGGCAGGCGCCATAAGGCGGCAAAGGCTGCTCGGCGCAGGGGTTGGTCGAGCGGATCGTCTCGCAATAATAGAGGTTGTTGCGGGCGTTGATCCGGTCGATGAACAACACGCCAGGTTCGGCGTAGTCGTAGGTGGCCCGGGTCATGCTGTCGAACAGCCCCTTGGCGCGGATGGTCTTGTAGACACGGCCGCCAAACACGAGCGGCCATTCGGCATCCGCTTCGACTGCCGCCATGAACGGGTCGGTGGCGAGGACGGAGAGGTTGAAGTTGCGAAGCCGGCCCGCCTCCCGCTTGGCGGCAATGAAATCCTCGATGTCGGGGTGGTCGCAGCGCATCGTCGCCATCATCGCGCCGCGCCGCGCCCCGGCGGACATGATGGTGCGGCACATCGCATCCCAAACATCCATAAAGGAGAGCGGGCCGGATGCGTCGGCGCCGACCCCCTTCACCGGGGCGCCCTTGGGCCGTAGCGAGGAGAAGTCGTAGCCGATGCCGCCGCCCTGCTGCATCGTCAATGCCGCTTCACGCAGGTGGGTGAAGATGCTGGCAAGGTCGTCTTCGATGTCGCCCATGACGAAGCAATTGAACAGCGTGACCCGCCGGTCGGTGCCAGCGCCGGAGAGGATGCGGCCGGCTGGGAGGAAGCGGAAATCCTGCAACGCTTCGTAGAAAGGCTGCTCCCACAGATCGGGCTGCGCCTCTGCAGCGGCCAAGGCCCGCGCGACCCGGCGCCAGCTATCCTCGATCGTGAGGTCGGTTGGGGTGCCATCAGCCGTCTTGAACCGATATTTCGCGTCCCAAATCTGGCTCGAAATCGTCGCGATGTTATCGATGACCGAACTGATATGCATATCCATGGGTCTTATCCCCCCTTCCAAACATAGCCCCCGCCAGTCACGGGACAAGCGGGGGCTACGAGCGCTGCGGTTGCCCGCAACCAGCATCCCACATAGGAGGAACTCCCGGATTCGCGCCACCGGGAATTTCGAGGATGCTGCTAGGCGGCTGAAAACTCCTGCCGGGCCATAGCTGGCTGTGGCGCTCTGGCGACGCTTTCCTCGGAGATGAGCGAGGCCGTGCCCCAGAAGCCGCCCGAGGCCAAGACGGGCTGGCCCGAGAGCTCGAAGATCGTCAGCAGACCTTCCCGGCCGGGCAACTGGAACGGGACCAGCAATCCCTCGAACGCATGCTTGCCACAGATCGCCGCGTTCAGGCGGTCCCACCGCATGTCGCTGCTGCCGACCGGGCCGGCTGCCTCGGCCAATGAGCGGCCGTTCGGGGGTAGGAGATGCTCGGGCGCATTGCCGGCCAGTCCCACCAGGTTGCCGGTATTGTCCAGCTCCCACATCCAGTCCGCGCCGTCGGAAGCCGGGATCGCGGGTGGCGCCAACGCCCGGCGCCGCTGCGAGCGGCCGAACCGGTGCAACAGGCTGCCCAGCAAAGCCATGATGATCAGCAGGCTGGCAGTCACGTAGCTGGCCCGGTAGGTGAGCGCGACCCAATCGTCGTCCGACATGCTTTCGAGGGTATCCGCACGTGCGGTGAGGCGCAGGTTGCCGGGTTGGATCAGGCGGTCGCTCTCGATGGCGCTAGCCGAGGCCAGGAGGGGGGACCGGTTGACCAGCCGCGACAGCACAGAGTGGAGGATGCTCGCGTGCTGCTGTGGCCGCAGTTCCATCGGTGCAGCGGGGCAGCCGAATTTTCCCTGCGAGGGAAGTGTCAGGGCGAATGAGATTGTCCCATTCGCCGGATCGTCATCGCGCGACATCGGCGCAATGCTCTGTTGGGCCAAAAAACTGCCGATGTAGCCGGCGACCATGTCGTGATCATAGATCGCCCGGTAGAGCATAATGCCCTCTGCGGTGCCGAAAGGGTCACGCGCGCACCCGCTGATCTGCAGCGTCTGCTCTGCCGGGTTTTTCTCTATGGCTTTGAACCAAGACTGTGCGGCGAGGCTGCCGCCGCCCTCCGGCAACGGCAACGTCGCGGCGAGAAGCCGGCCCGTCGTCGAGAAAAGCAGGAGGTTGGTGGCCGGGCTGACGAACTTCTCGGTGCGCAGCATGCGGACCGTTGCGGCGACGCGATCGGAGCCGGACAGATCCTCAGCGCGAAACCAGCCCAAGGTGCGATCGACCCGCAGTAACCATTCCTGGATCTTGTCGGCCCGCGTGCCCAGCTCCGCCGACAGCGCATCGCGCGCGTGCTGAACGCGGGCATGGCTTTCGTATCTCGCGTAGGTGGCGAACACCGCGAGTCCGCCAGCGACAATCATCAGATAGCCGAGATGTCTTGCCAAGGATATCCGGATTGAACCGGTTTTTTTCGGCAGGCTGCTCATCTTGAGTACCGTTCTGGTTTCCACCCCAGAGGTTCGACAGAAATGGTTAACGAATGTCTAAAAACAAGAAATCGTGACTAGCGACGCTACGGCGCAGTGATTTTCAGCTTCCACTCAAGGTCTTGGGGCACTGGACCCAGGAACTGCCCTCCGTGTTGGCGGCAGGCAGGCGCGCGGTGCCGAGGTTGAGGGGCCCGGCGGAGACTATCGCGGTTCCACCCCCGAGCAAGCCGAGGATGTTGGCCACACCATGCTCGTCCAGATGTTGCTTGTTGCTGAATGCCCGGTTCTGCCATGTACCAGCCAGGCTCCAAGTGCCAGCGGGCCCGCGAAAAATCAGCCTCGCTGGCCTCGCATTTAGTGGAATGGCACGTGCGCTCTGAGTAAATCGCGCCGTGACGGTCAACTGGCGGCTGGAATCTGCCAGGAGTTGCAGTGATCCGCCAGGTCCGCTGGCCAGCGCGGTGCAGGTCGAACCGGTGGTCGTGAACGCCCAGTGCAGGTCCACGGGCTTCGGCAAAGGCGCAGCAGGACGGGGTGGGGCGGGACGTTCGGCTGGGATGACCGTGGCGACGGCGGGCGGGGGTGCGGGCGGCTGCGCCGCACAGCCGGCCACCGCCATCACCGCCGCCAAGATGGCGGCCGGCGAGGCGGCAGACCGGTGTTCATTGCTGCCAAACGCCATGCAATCGCTCCTTGAACAGAGATTGGCCAGTAGGGGGGATATGCCGGTATGCGGGTCAAGGCCCGGCATGTCGACCGGCTCGGCATCAATGACGGGAAAGCCATTTCACCTTCGAGCCGACTTGGACTATGCTATCAGGCGTGACTCCCGCCTCCCCCAGCCATGCCGCGCTGTCCGACGAAGAGGTCTTCGCCCGAACCACCGACCGGTATCGTGTCGTGGACAAGTTCACGTTATACTACGTCGCGTCCAAACTGCGCCGCGACCCCGTCAATTCCGACCTGCTTGCCTTGGCTACGACGGAGCCGTTTGGCCACGTCGCCGATTTGGGCTGCGGCCGGGGGCAATTGGCCGTGGCTCTGCTGGAGGGTGGCCGTGCGAGATCTGTCGATGCTTGCGACTGGGCCGGGCCATCGCTGGTACGCGCCCGGCACGCCGCGCAGGGGTTGAACTTCACGGCGCGGACGCAGGATTTGGCGGCTGATCAAACCGTGCCGCCCTGCGACACCGCGTTGCTGATCGACATACTCTACTTGCTAGGCCGCCCCGCGGCCTTGGCGTTGCTCCGCTCGGCGGCCGAAGCGGCCAAGAGCCTCGTCCTGGTCCGCACCCACGACCCAGCCCTGGGCTGGCGAGGCAGGCTGACGGTCAACCTGGAGAGGTTGGGACGCAGGATCACGTGGAATAGCGGCAGGCGGGTCGACCCGATCTCCCCCGCCGTCGCGGCGTCTGCCTTGGAGGCGGCGGGGTTTGCCGTCTCCGCCGCACCGTGCTGGCGTGGCACACCATATTCCAACGTGCTGCTGATTGCCCGGCGCAAGCCTCGCGACCCCCGGGCCGAATAACTTGCGAAGCCTGCCGATCCAGTGGCAGGTGGGATCATGCGCAACCGCATTCTGCTCCTTGGCCTGCTTCCGTTGCTGGCTGCGGCGGCGCCGGACGCCGCGGCACCCGCCGTCACCGTCGCCCAGGCCGCTTTTGGCACGCTGACCGCCACGGTGCTGGTGACCGGGACGCTCGTGCCGAGGGAGGAGGTGCTGGTCAGCCCGCAGATCGACGGCCTCGCCATTACCGCCATCAACGTCGAGGAAGGCGACCGGGTGGTTGCTGGCCAGGTGCTTGCCAGCCTTTCGCATGACGCTTTGGACGCCAGCCTGGCGCAGAACACGGCGCAGCAGGCGCGGGCCGATGCCGCCGTTGCCCAGGCGCAGAGTGCCATTGCGGAGGCCCAGGCATCCCGCGTGCAGGCAGATGCCGCGTTCGGCCGGTCGCGCGACCTGGTCACCTCTGGCATCACGTCCCGCGAGACGTTCGAAAGCCGGCAGCAAGCGGCGCAGGTCGCCACGGCCCGCCTGACTTCCTCGATCAACGCGCTGCATGCAGCGGAGGCGGATGCGGCGCTCATGCGGGCGCAACGGCAGGAGTTGCAGGTAAAGCTGGATCGCACCACCATCCGTGCCCCTGTTGCCGGCGTGGTCAGCCGGCGGACCGCGCGGTTGGGGGCCGTGCTGGGCATGACGGGGGAGCCGCTGTTTCGTCTGATCGAGGGCGGCGCGGTGGAGCTGGAGGCGGGGGTGCCGGAAACACGGCTCGTCCAACTGCAGCCGCAGCAGATGGCGATGATTACCGTGGCGGGGATGGCTTTGCCCGCCCATGTCCGGCTGGTAGCGCCCGAAATCAGCCAGTCCACCCGGCTGGGCCGGGTCCGGATCGCGCCCGATGGCGACCGGATGCCGGCGGCTATCGGATCCTTCGCGCGGGCCAGCGTGGAGGTGGCGCGCGATGCGGGCGTGATCGTGCCGCTCTCGGCGGTGCTGTTCGACCCCGATGGCACCCATTTGCAGGTGGTGCACGACGGCGTGGTGCAAACCCGCACCGTCACCGTCGGGCTGCGCAACGCCGGGCAGGCGCTGCTGACGGCGGGCGTGCAGCCGGGTGAAAGCGTCGTCGCGGTGTCCGGCACGTTCGTGCGCGATGGTGACCGCGTGACCCCCGTCAATGCCACTGGCCAGCCGGCGCCAGCAGGGGGCTGACCCGGTGGCGTTCAAGATTTCCGGCGCGTCGATCCGGCATCCGGTTCCGGCGCTGGTGCTGTTCACCGTACTACTGGTGCTGGGGGTGACCTCTTTCCGCTCCATCCCGATCACGCGCGCGCCGAATGTCGACGTGCCCATCGTCTCCGTTCTGGTGACGCAGGCCGGCGCCGCCCCGGCGGAGCTGGAGACCCAGGTCACCCGCAAGGTGGAGGACGCCATCGCCAGCGTGGCGGGGGTGAAGCACATCACCTCCTCCGTCACGGACGGCGCCTCCACCACGCTGGTTGAACTGCGGCTCGAGGTGGGGACCGACCGGGCGCTGAACGACGTGAAGGATGCGGTGGCGAAAATCCGCGCCGACCTGCCGCGGACGATCGACGAGCCGATCATCCAGCGGATTGACGTGGTGGGTCAGGCGATCCAGACCTTCGCGGCCTCCGCACCCGGCATGACCGTGGAACAGCTCTCCTGGTTCATCGACGATACCGTGCTGCGTGCGCTGCAGGGCGTGACGGGTGTCGGCAAGGTGGAGCGGATTGGCGGCGTGTCGCGGGAGATCGAGGTCAATCTGGACCCGGACCGGCTGGCCTCGCTGGGGGTGACCGCAGGGCAGGTGAACGCGCAGCTTCGCGCCACTAACGTGGAGTTGGCTGGCGGCCGGGGCGAGGTGGGCGGGCACGAGCAGGCGATCCGCACCCTGGCCAATGCCGCCAGCGTAGAGGCGTTGGCCGAGAGCCGCATCGTGTTGCCCGGCGGGCGGGAGGCCCGGCTGTCCGACGTGGCGACGGTGAGCGACGGGTTCGAGGAGCCGCGCAAATTCGCCCGCCTGAACGGCGCGACGCCGGTGGTCGCCTTCGCGGTCTACCGTGCCAAGGGCGCCAGCGACGTGACGGTGGCCGGGCGGGTCCATGACCGGCTGGCCGCCCTGTCTGCCGCCAACCCAGGCGTCACCATGACGCTGATCGACGATTCCGTGCGTGGCACCTACGGCAGTTACCTGTCGGCCATGCACTCCTTGCTGGAAGGGGCCGCGCTGGCGACGCTGGTGGTCTTCGTCTTCCTGCGCGACTGGCGGGCCACCCTGCTGGCGGCGGTGGCGCTGCCGCTGTCGATCCTGCCGGCGTTCTTCTTCATGGAGCTTATGGGCTTCTCGCTCAATTTCGTCAGCCTGCTGGCGATCACGCTGGTGACGGGCATCCTGGTGGACGATGCCATCGTGGAGATCGAGAACATCGTCCGCCATATCAGGATGGGCAAATCGGCCTGGCACGCCGCGGTAGAGGCTGCGGATGAGATTGGGCTGGCGGTGGTGGCCATCACGCTCACCATCGTCGCGGTGTTCGCGCCGGTCAGTTTCATGGGCGGCATCGCCGGGCAGTATTTCAAGCAGTTCGGCTTGACGGTCGCAGCCGCGGTGCTGGTGAGCCTGCTGGTGGCACGGCTGCTGACGCCGGTGATGGCCGCCTATTTCCTGCGTCCGCACGGGCCGGCGCGGGTGCGCCCGGATGGCTGGGTGATGCGGCGGTACCGTGGGCTGTTGGGGGCGACGCTGGCGCATCCGTATGTGACGCTGGTGGCAGGGCTGGCGCTGTTTGGGCTGTCGCTATGGTCGACGACGCTGTTGCCGACCGGGTTCATTCCACCGCAGGACGACAGCCGCATCGTGATGTCGCTGGAACTGCCGCCGGGTTCGACGCTGGCGGAGACGCGGGCGAAGACCGATGCCGTGGCCAAGCAATTCCTGACCGAGGCCGGCGTCACCACCGTCTTCGTGGTCGGCGGTGCAACGCCGACGGGCGCGGGCGAGTCGATCCGCACGGCCTCGATGGTGGTGGGGCTGGTGCCCAAAGGAGATCGCAGCCGCAGCCAGAAGATGATCGAGGAGGCGCTCTCCGCCCATTTGGCGGCCGTGCCGGATTTGCACGGCTGGCTGGTGAACGAGCGGGGCGAGCGGGAGCTGCTGGTCACCGTGCTCGGCGATGACCCGGTGGCGCTGAACCAGGCGGTGTCGCGGCTGGAGGGGGCGATGCGGCGTTTGCCCGGGTTCCGCGACGTGGCCGCCAATGCAGGCGTGGACCGGCCGGAAATCCGTGTGGTGCCGCGCAACGAGGAAGCCAGCCGGTTCGGCGTCTCCACCGAGGCGATCGCGGATGCGGTGCGGATCGGCACCATCGGGGACATCGACGCCAACCTGGCCAAATTCCGCGACGGTGATCGGCTGATTCCGATCCGCGTGCAATTGGACCCGGCGGCCCGGACCAGCCTGGCAGCCCTCGAGGTGCTGCCCGTGCCGGGCACGGATGGACTGGCGGTGCCGCTGGGCGCGGTGGCGGATTTGGGGTTCGGCGCCGGGCCATCCTCTATCGAGCGGTACGACCGGGTGCGCCGCGTGCTGATCGGCGCGGATTTGGCCAGGGGGGAGGCGTTGGGGGCGGCGCTGGAGAAGGTTTACGCGCTGCCGGAAAGCAAGGATTTGCCGGCCGGCGTGCGGGTGCAGAGCGGCGGCGATGCCGAGATCATGGCCGAAGTGTTCGATGGGTTCCTGAGTGCGATGGGCGCTGGGTTGCTGATCGTGATGGCGGTGCTGGTGCTGCTGTTCGGCGATGTCTTCCAGCCGGTGACGATCCTGCTGTCGCTGCCACTGTCGATTGGCGGGGTGATCCTGGCGCTGCTGCTGACGGGGCAGCCGCTGAGCATGCCGGTGGTGATCGGCGTGCTGATGCTGATCGGGATCGTGACGAAGAACGCGATCATGCTGGTGGATTTCGCCGTGGAGGCGCGGGCGCGCGGCGTGCCAAGGCGGCAGGCGATCACGGATGCCGGCGGCATGCGCGCGCGGCCGATCGTGATGACGACGGTGGCGATGGTGGCGGGAATGGTGCCCTCGGCGCTGGGCATTGGCGATGGCGGGGAGTTCCGGGCGCCGATGGCCATTGGGGTGATCGGCGGCCTGGTGGTGAGCACGCTGCTGAGCCTGGTGTTCGTGCCGAGCTTCTACACCGTGATGGATGATCTGTCGGGGCTGGCACGCAAGTGGGGCAGGCGTTCGTTTCCGGCGGCGAGTGGCGTGAGGAAGCAGCCGGCGGAGTAGGGTGCAATGCGCTTTGGCATTGCACCACTAAGCTCGCTCCCCCTTGAGCCTGTCGTCGTTCTCGTTCGCACGCCATGAATTCGGATAATGGCCGAGAGCGAGAGCGCGGTGGAAGGTGGAGTGGCGCCGGTAATCGGGCATCTGGGGCAACGCTCCGGACCGATGTAGAGGCGTAACCATGTTGCGATCGATCCTTGGTGGCAATGGTGGTACGATGCCAAAGCGCATCGCACCCTACAGCGGCAGAAGTCCCTGGCGCTTGCTGGCTGCTTCTGGCGTTCGTTGGACGTCGATGGTTCCGTCGCCGAACTCCAATTTCAGGCGTGCAGCCGGACGCACGGCGAGGGCGCTGGTAACCGGGTGGCCGGTCATATCCGTCACCAGCACATAGCCGCGAGCCAGCACGGCGCGGGGATCGCCCGCGACGAGCCGGGCGATCAATCCCTCCAAACGCGCCGTCGCCTCACGCAGCCGGCTGCGGAGCGGGGCGTCGGTCACGCGGACCAGGGTGCGCCCCGCCTCGATGCGGTGGCGCTGCACGGCGTGGCGTAAGCCTGTGGGTAAGCCGGCCCCCGCGACCTCCAGCCGGTGCCGCGCCGCAGCGACGACGCCACCCGGCGCTGGCATGTGGCGCTCTGCGGCGACCAGGGCGGTGCGCCGGGCGGCAACCAGGCTGGGTAGCGCCAGGCGCAGGCGCGTCCCGTGTTCCGCGGTCGCCCGCGTTGCGTCCCGCAACAGGGTTGGCAAAGCCAGGCTCAGACGATGGCCACGATCATCCAATCGTTGCCGTGCCGCCCCGGCAAGCGAGGCAACGTCCGGCAGCCGGGCTGCCAATGCGGACACCGTGGTCCGCCGCTCCCCACCCATGCGCGCCACCGCCGCGACCATGCGGGCGCCGCGATGCTGCAAATCGGCCAGCAATTCCAGCCGGACCGGAACCGCCATCTCTGCCGCGGCGGTCGGGGTGGGTGCGCGGCGGTCGGCGGCGAGGTCGATCAGCGTGTGGTCCGTCTCGTGCCCCACTGCCGAGATCAGCGGGATGGTACAGGCGGCGGCGGCCCGCACCACGGCCTCGTCGCTGAACGCCATCAGATCTTCCAGGCTGCCGCCACCACGGGCGACGATCAGCACGTCCGGCCGGGGCACCCCATCCTGCGGCAGGGCGCAGAACCCGGCGATGGCGACGGCGATCTTCTCAGCCGCACCCTCGCCCTGCACCGGCACCGGCCAGAGCAGGATGGGGCGGCCGAAGCGGCGGGCGATCGTGGTCTGGATGTCGTGCAGCACGGCACCCTGGGCAGAGGTCACGACCCCGACCACCTCTGGCAAATAGGGCAGCGGACGCTTGCGTTCGAACAAGCCCTCCGCCGCCAGCTTCACGCGCAAAGCCTCGATCCGGGCCAGCATCGCCCCGGCGCCGGCATATTCCAGGCGCTCGATGATCAACTGGTACTGGCTCTTGTCACCCCAGGCCGAGACGCGGCCGGTGGCGATCACCTCGATCCCGTCTTCCGGCTTCAACCCCACCGACCGGGCGGCGGTCTTCCAGATGATGCCACGAATCGTGCCGCCTTCGTCCTTCAGGCACAGATAGGTATGGCCAGAGCTGTAGCGCTTCACCTCCACCAACTCGCCACGCACGCGCACCCGGCCGAACGCGCCCTCCAACGTGCGCTTCACCGCACCGGCAATCTCGCTGACGCTGTACTCGGGAACGTTGGTTTGTGTCTGCGTGTCCATGCCGCGAACCTATGCTAGGGACCGCTCACGACCAAGGAGGCTAACCATGCGCGTGCTGCTGATCGGATCGGGGGGACGGGAGCATGCGCTCGCCTGGGCGCTGGCGGCGTCGCCCTTGTTGACGAAGCTGTTCGTGGCGCCGGGTAACCCAGGCATCGCGGCCTTGGCGGAGCTGGTGCCGATCGGGGTAGAGGACATCGCCGCCCTGGTGATCTTTGCGCAGGAAAACGCCATCGACCTGGTCGTGCCTGGGCCGGAGGCGCCGCTGGTCGCCGGCCTCACCGATGCGATGGAGGCCGCCGGCGTCGAATGCTGCGGCCCGACCGCGGCGGCAGCGCAGTTGGAGGGCAGCAAGGCCTTCACCAAGGAGATCGCGGAGGCCGCCGGAATCCCCGTGGCACGGTGGGAGCGGTTTACCGATCTGGCCGAGGCGCGCGAATTCGCCAGCCGGCGCAGCCCGCCCATGGTGGTGAAGGCGGACGGGCTGTTCGCCGGCAAAGGCGTCGTCATCGCCGAAACCGAGGCCGAGGCGGACCAGGCCATCGAGCGCTTCATCGCGCATGGCCCCGTGCTCATCGAGGAATGCCTGGCGGGCGAGGAGGTCAGCCTCTTCGCGCTGTGCGACGGGACCGATGCAGTGTTCCTGGGCACCGCCCGCGACCACAAGCGGGTGGGTGACGGCGACACCGGTCCCAACACCGGCGGAATGGGCGCGCTCTCCCCCGCCCCTGATTTCGACCCCGCGCCGGCGATGGACCGGATCATCCGGCCCGCCTTGGCCGAGATGGTGCGCCGGGGCACGCCGTTCCGCGGCGTGTTGTTTGCCGGGTTGATGCTGACGGAGGCGGGGGCGGCGCTGATCGAGTTCAACGTCCGCTTCGGCGATCCGGAATGTCAGGCCTTGATGGCCCGGCTGCAGAGCGACTTGCTACCCGCCCTATTTGCCGCCACCCAGGGCGAACTGGGCGATTTCAGTCTGCGGTTCCACCCGGATGCGGCCTGCGCGGTGGTGATGGCAGCACGGGGCTACCCCGACGCCCCACAAGCCGGCACGGTAATCGCCGGCCTCGACACCGCCGCTGCGGTGCCCGGCGCGCTGGTGTTCCATGCCGGGACCGCCTTGCGAGGGGAGCAGGTGGTGGCCGCCGGGGGCCGGGTTTTGACGCTCTGCGGCACTGGCCCGGACGCGGCGAGCGCCCGGGCCGCCGCGTATGCCGCAGTCGACGCCGTTCTTTGGGAGGGCGGGTTCTGCCGTCGCGATATCGGGCTTCCTGCCGCGGGCTAGGTTGGGGTGTGACCCTTGGCGACCAGGGTCTTCACCTCATCCACTGCCTCGGTGAACCGCTTGTTCAAAAGCTCCAGCGCCTCACCGTTGGAGCGCTGAATGAGGTCGCCAATTTCCTGCATGTTGGCCACCGCACGCTCATAGGTGACCTTCAGCATGTCGGCCTGGCGCACGGCGCGGGCTTGCGGCGGCTCGGCGGTAGAGAACTGGCGCATCCCTTCGGTCAATTCCGACATGGTCTGCTGCATGATTTCCATGTTCCGGCGCGCCACGGCCTGGGCGCCCTCCAGCGCCACCCGGTTGGCGGCGGACAGCGTTTCAAGGTTCCGGCGGTGCGCGGCCATCAAGGCTTCCATATCCATCATTTGAGGCATTTTAAGCTCCGCAAACATCTTATGGAACTCGTTCATCGCATTGGTTCCGAGGCTCGTCATCTTCTCACCCATCATTTTTGCGGCGTTGGCGCCGGCGTGGGTCGCGTTGGTAAATTGGTTGGCCGCTTCATCAGACATCGCCGCATCCCTCTTGTTCTTGGCAGCGCTCTCACCGAGCTGTCGCCGACACCGTGATAGCGTCCGGGCGCCCGGTCAATCTCCCGTAGGGACCGGAAGCGGCGCATCTGGCGGCAGGTCGACCACCCCTTCCATGCTGTCGTCGGTGTCCCCGGCGGCCTTGGGTGCCAGCATGTCAAAGACCCGCTCTGCCTGATCCAGCGCCTTGTCCAACGCTGCCATGGTGCCGCTCAGGTCGGCGCTTTCATCGTCCTTCCAGGCTCGGAGGGCATAGAGCCAAACACCGACGAGGGTCTTGGCCCGCAATAGGCCGCGAACGCCGGCTGCGGAAAACCCAGCGGCCTCCAACATCCAGCCCATGCTGCGCAACGTGGCCGCGCCAAGCGCGAGCGACAGCAGAGGCTGGGCCGGCAAGGCTTTCAACAGGGCCAGCATGCCGGGCCGGTGCTGCTGCAGCACATCGAAGCGGCGCATCAGCAAATCGAAGATGCGGTCGCGAGGATTTGACTCGGTCGCCGCCACGGCAAGCGCCGTGGTGTCCGCCAAAATGCCAAACCGCATCAGCACCATGCCTGGCCCGGGGAACCGCACCCGCGCCCGGTCCAACGGTAATCCGGCAGCGCGTGCTGCCTCCACGATACTCAGACCAGGCCAGCCCTTCTCGGCGGCTTGGGTAAATGCCGCGGCGATGAGGCCGGCATCGAATTCGCTGTCTTCCATCCCAATTACGTGGCGCGTTCCGGACGCGTTGCCAACCCATCGCGTCGCATCACGACGACAACTCCCGCGACCGCGCCGTGGCGGCCTGAACGGCGCGGCTGACTGCGGCTGGCCAGGCGTCTGGCGCCATCAAGACGGCCAAGGCCCGCTCCGTCGTGCCGCCAGGGCTGGTGACGGCGCGCCGCATCGCTGCTGCGTCCTCATCGCCCGCGGCCAGCAAGGCGCCCGAGCCGGATACGGTGCGCCGGGCGAGCCGCCGGGCCAAGGCTGCCGGCAATCCCTGTTCGATTGCGGCTGCCTCTAGTAATTCGGCGAGGAGGAAGACGTAGGCTGGCCCGCTGCCGGACGTGGCCGTGACCGCGTCGATCTGCGACTCGTCGGACACCCAGGCGACCTCCCCGATCGACTGCAACAATGTGTCGCAGAGGCCGCGCTGCGCGTCGGAAACGCCGGGACCGGCGAAGGCGGCGGTGAAGCCCTGGCCGACCGCAGCCGGCGTGTTCGGCATGCAGCGGATGATTGGAGCAGGACCGGTCAAGCGGGCGATGCTGGCGACGGTGCGGCCCGCCATGATCGAGATGACCGCTGCCTGGTTGGCGAATCCAGCCACGCTAGGGACGGCCGCATCCGCCATTTGCGGCTTCACGGCCAAGACCACGGCGTCTGGCATAAAGCCAGGCGGGATAGCGGCGGCGGTCGTGACGACCGTCACGCCCTTCCCCTCCAAGGCGGCGGCCGCGGGAGCGGGATCGACGAGGTAGGACGGTCCAAGCCCGGCTCGCCGCCAGCCCGCCAGCATGGCGCCCCCCATCTTGCCCCCGCCCACCAGCAGGACGGAGGGGGTCACGCCTCCCCCACACACTCCAGCATGGCGGCGGCCAGCGCGTCGGCCGGGGTCTTGCCGCCCCACAGGACGAATTGGAACGCCGGGTAGAAGCGTTCGCACTCGGTGATGGCGATGTCGACCATGTCCTCCAAGCTCTCGGCAGAGGCGCCGCGGGCACCGCGCAGCAGCACGGAGTGGCGGAACAGCGGCATACCATCGTCGCTATCCATGCCAAAATGGCCGATCCACAGCTTCTCGTTCGCCAAGGCGAGCAACTCATACAGCGCCGTGCGGCGATTAGCCGGCACCTTCAGATCGAAGGCGCAGGTAAAGTGCATGGCGCTGATTTCCCGCGACCACGAGAAATACAGTCCGTAATCGCACCATTTGCCGGGCGCCTCGGCTGCCATCTCGCCCTCGCTGCGGCGATCGAAGGCCCAGTCATTATCTCCCACGATGCGCTCGAGAGCGTCGAGCGGATTGGCGGCATGGTCACTCGTTGTCAAGGTTTGGACAGTCGGCATCATGGGGTCTCCCATCTGTAAGGAAGGCCGGACACGATCGGAGTCAGCGGCTTGCGACGTCGACTCGATACAGGATCAGACTACCGGGCGACAAACCATTGCTGCAAGCCCGGCTGCTGCGACGGCCTCAGATGCCTTGCGGATCGGGGAATTCCGGGTCTGGCTGCTCGGGCGGCACGGCAGCCGCCTCTAGCACTGCCACGCGGTCTTCCAGCGATGCCAGCCGAGCCTCCGCCGCCTCCTGCCCGGCGCGGGCGTTGGCGGCCATTTGCTCGACCGCCTCCAAATCTTCACGCCGGACCAGGTCGAGCTTGCGGATCGCCTCGTCGATTCGGGCGCGAATCGTGGCCTCGGCCTCGTCGCGTAGGCCAGTGAGGGCGGAGAACGCCCCGCCAGCCACGCCGGCGAGGTCGTCGAAGAAACGCGGGCGGTCGGTCATGGCGGTCCGGCTCCTTATCTGTTGGCGTTCATATAGGACGGTCGCTGGTGGTTTGCATGGCGCGTCTTATGTGTTTGGGTACGCCGATGTCTGCAAAACCCCTCCTGCTCACCATGGGCGACCCGGCCGGCATTGGCGGGGAGATCACCGCCAAGGCATGGCGCGCGCTGGCGGGCAGCGGCCCAGCCTTCGCGATCATCGCCGACCCGTTTTGGGTCGGGGCGCTGGATGTGCCGATGGCGGTGATCCAGGCGCCGGACCAGGTGGCGGACGTGTTTGGCGCGGCCCTGCCGGTTTTGGCGCTGACCTTGCCGGAGATCGCCCGGCCGGGCCGCCCCGATCCGGGCAACGCCCCCGCCGTGATCGGCAGCATCGAACGGGCGGTGCGCCTGGTGCAGGCAGGCGAGGCAGGCGCCGTGGTGACCAACCCGATCAGCAAGGCGGTGCTGTATCAGGCGGGCTTTCCCCACCCCGGCCATACCGAGTTCCTGGGTGAACTGACCGGTGGCACCCCGGTGATGATGCTGGCGTGCGCGCATCTGCGCGTGGTGCCGGTGACGATCCATGTGTCGCTGCGCCGGGCATTGGAGGGGGTGACGAAGGACGCCATCCTGTCTGTCGCGCGGGCCACGGCGGCGGCGTTGCGGCGCGACTTCGGCATTGCCGCCCCGCGCCTGGCGGTGGCCGGGCTGAACCCGCATGCCGGTGAGCAAGGCGCCATGGGAACCGAGGAGCTGGAGGTGATCGCCCCAGCGATTGCGGTGTTGCGGGACGAGGGGATCGATGCGACCGGCCCCTATCCGCCCGACACCATGTTCACCGACGCGGCCCGCCCGACCTATGATGCCGCCATTTGCATGTATCACGACCAGGCCCTGATCCCGCTGAAGACGCTGGACATGGCGGGTGGGGTGAACGTGACGCTGGGGCTGCCGATCATCCGCACCTCGCCGGATCACGGCACGGCGTTCGGAATCGCCGGGCAGGGCGTGGCAGACCCCGGCAGCCTGATCGCGGCGATCCATATGGCGGCTGAACTGGCGGAGCGGAGGCGGGTATGATCCGGTTGGGCGTCAATATCGACCACGTGGCGACGGTTCGGAACGCCCGCGGCGGTGCCCATCCTGACCCAATCGAGGCGGCGCTGGCTGCCATCGCCGCCGGGGCGGACGGGATCACGGCGCATCTGCGGGAGGATCGCCGCCATATCCGTGACGCCGATATTGACCGTTTGCGCGCCGCCATCAGCAAGCCGCTGAACCTGGAAATGGCGGCGACGGACGAGATGGTGGCGACTGCGCTGCGCGTGCGTCCGCATGCCGCGTGCATCGTCCCGGAACGCCGGGCGGAGGTCACGACGGAAGGCGGGTTGGACGTGGCGGGGCAGGTCGAGGCGCTGCGCCCACGGGTTGCCAGTTTGCGGGCGGCCGGCATCCGGGTGTCCCTGTTCATTGACCCGCACATCCGGCAATTGCAGGCGGCTGCCGAGCTGCAGGCCGATATCGTCGAACTGCATACTGGCGCCTATGCCGAGGGCCGCGCGGGCGAGTTGGACCGCCTGCGCGAGGCGGCTGCTGCGACGGCCGGGCTGGGGCTGGAATGCCATGCCGGCCATGGGCTGACCTATGCCAACGTTAAGCCGGTTGCGGCGTTGCCTGAGGTGATGGAACTGAATATTGGCCATTTCATCATCGGCCAGGCAATCCTTGACGGCCTTCCCGCGGTGGTGCGGCGATTTCGGGAACTCATCGTGCAGGCACGATAAAGCCCCTCAGAGGGGATGCACGTCGATCCCGAGCCCGGAGAGCACTATATGCTGCTGGTCGTCGTTGATCTTCATGCCGGCGAAGCTGGCGAGGGTCAGCAGGGCCAGCCCACTGATCTCGGCGCCGCGCAGATCGGCGTTGTCGAGCTTCGTGCCCGTTAGCACCGCCTGAAACAGGTCACAGTCGCGCAGGATGGCGCCGCTGAGATCGGCCGCGCTGAGATCGGCCTCCCGCATCCGGCTGCCAGTGAACTCGCATTCGGCCAGGCGAGAGCCCGACAAATCGGCCAATTCCAGGTTACAGCCGCGGAACAGCGCCCGCGAGGTGACGTGTTTACGGCTATAGGCGTGGCTGAATTCGGCTTTCTGGAAGCGCGCGCCGAGCAGGTTGCAGCGGTCCATCTCGATGGAGAACAGATCGGAGCGGTCGAACTCGCAGAACGAGAGATCGCACTGAGTGAAGGTCGCGCGGCGGACGTCGCTGAAGGCGAAACTGCTGCCCGCGCTTCCTGGTGCAACGAAGTTGCATTCCGTGAAGGCGGCGTCCTGCAGATCGGCATGGCTGAACCGGCAGCGTGGGAAGCGGCACCGGGTGAAGGCGGCACCCGCAAACACCGTGCCGGTGAAGCTGGCATCCTCGAACACGCAATCGGCAAATCGCGCATCCTCGCAAACCAGGTCGCACTAATCGATGTCCGAAGCTGCGGCGGCCTCGACCGGCTGGCCTGCTTGCAACAGTGCCTTCAGCCGGTCGGGGCCAAGCGGATGCATGAACGCTATCGGCGGGGCGCGAGGCCGAAATGCTGTTCCACGATGCGGATGTTGCGTAGGTTCGCCTTCAGCGCCACGTCGAACAAATCCCCCAGGACGGGCACGGAACCGGCGCCGACCTCGATCACGATATTGCCGATCATGCGGGCAAGCTTGGCAGGTGGCAGCCCCATCGCGTGGGCCTGCTGCACGATGTAGAGCGAGACCAGGCCGAGCAAGGCGTCCCCGGCGCCCGGCACCAACCCGATCACGCTGTTCAATCCGAAGCGGATGCGGGTTCCTGGAACGTGAAAGGCGGCGTCCACCAGCCACGCGATGCGGCGGATCCGGGCGAGGCGGGCAGCGACGTCGTGCGGCGTCGCCCCGTATGCGGTTGTCTGCGGCTGGGCGTAGAAGGACGCTGGCATATCCCTGCTCCGTGCTGAGGCAGCCCGCATCTGATGCCGCCGTGGCCGGGATCAATGAGGGGGCGGCGGAAAATCTGCCGGCATCGTTAAAATCATTAAATAAATTATCTATATTGTTAAAGTCGCTTCATGGCAAAATAAGTGCCGGAAATCGTCTTGCCTTTAACACTCGAATCCAAATGAAGTGGTGAAGTTCGCCTTGTAGCCATCGCGTGGTGGATGATGACGGTAACACCCGATACGTTGGAAGAGGTTGCACCCCAGCGTCACGCTGCCGACCTGGAGCGGGTGCGGGAGGCGTTTCGCGATACGCGGTCTGGGGCTTTGCGGGGGTTTGGCCCTCAGCGGGAGGACGTATCCGTTCCGATGTTCGTGACCGCGCGGGTGAGGGTTGCGCCGGTCGAGCCTTATCTTCTCACGGGCGAGTTGACCTGCTCGGAGACCCGCCTTCTGAACGTCTTCAAGCGGCTTGGCACCGTTGCCGGTCAATCCGTGGCGCCCAGCTTGCTCTGGGTGAGTTGGCGAATGTTTGGGGACGAGGAGGAGATTTGGGACACGGTGGGACGGTTGAAGCAGCGGCGGTTGGTGGTGGCTGGCGAGGGGCGAGGGGGTCTCTGCCTGACCGATGCAGGCGTCGCAATCCTGTCCTCGCTGTAATCGGCCGGCTGGCTCTCTAGGCGAGGCGTTTCGAACCCGGCAGACTCGCGGGATGGACACGGCCCTTCTATTGGCTGCCGGCGCCGGGTTGCTGGCGGGGGCGATGAACGCCGTTGCGGGTGGCGGGTCGTTCGTGACGCTGCCAGCCCTGGTCGCCGCCGGGATTTCGCCCGTGTTGGCCAATGCGTCCAGCACGGTGGCGCTGTTTCCGGGCAGTGTTGCTGCCGCGTGGACGATGCGGGCTGGTTTGCGCCGGTTTGAGGGCGTGGGCTGGGTTCCCATGACCGTCGCCAGCATAGGGGGCGGGTTGG
The DNA here is from genome assembly GCA_965199005.1 of Acetobacteraceae bacterium. Taxonomy (GTDB): domain Bacteria; phylum Pseudomonadota; class Alphaproteobacteria; order Acetobacterales; family Acetobacteraceae; genus LMUY01. Next base: position 2,391,058 of record CBDAQK010000001.1, read on the forward strand.
CCGGAGCGCTGCTGTTGCTGGTGACGCCCGATGTCACCTTCGGCGGCATGTTGCCGTGGTTGCTCCTGTTCGGCACGTTGGCCTTCACCTTCGGCCGCCAGGCCGGGGCAGCGCTACGGCACGTGGTCACCTTGGGCCCATCGGCCCTGCTTGGCACTCAATTCGTGCTTGGCGTGTACGGCGGCTATTTCGGTGGTGCCGTGGGCATTACCATGATGGCGGTCTGGAGCCTCTTCGGCACCGGCGAATTACGCGCCATGAATGCCGCGCGGGTGGTGCTGGTCGCCGCTGCCAATGCCACCGCCGTGCTATGCTTCGTCGTGGCGGGCCGGGTGGACTGGGGGCCGGCGCTGGTGCTCGGCGCCACGGCGGTGCTGGGTAGCTACGGGGGCGCCCGGCTCGCACGCTCGGCGGACCCGCGCACGCTGCGCGCGCTCATCATCGGCCTTTGCACGGTGATGACCGTGACGTTCTTCGCGAGACCCTATCTGTGATGGGTCGCCGGATTGGCGGACGGGCCAGCGCTATCGCCAGCTCGCCAGGAAGAAGCGGGGGAGTTCGTCCGGAAAGGGCTTGAAGTTGAGCTGCCGACTGAACGCATAGGTCGTGACGTAGGTATGCAGCGGCAACCAATACATTTGGCTGGATATCCGCCGCAGTGCTGCCGTGTAGTCCGTTCGGCGCTCGTCCGTATCCGTCGTCGCCCCGCCTGCCTGCACGAGCCGCTGCACCTCGGGGTCGTGGCTATAGTCATAGCCGCTGCCATCGAAGAACACTGGCAAGATCGCCGACACGTCGTTGATGGAGTAGCTGCCCCAACTGCCAGCCATGAGCGGGGTTTCCCCGTTGAGGGTCCGTTGCACCGCCGGGCCCACTTGCATTTGCGCGGTGCGCACGTTGATGCCGACTGCCTTCAAATAGCTCTCAATAGCGTCGGCAAATTGCGGCAGCACGTAGGTGACGAGCTCCGTGTCGAACCCGTTTGGGTAGCCAGCTTCGGCCAAGAGCTTCTTCGCCAGCGCGGGGTCATACTCGTAGCGGGTGGCGACGGCCTGGTCGCAGCCGAATTGGGTCGGGTAACAGGCGGCTTCCAGCACCCGGCTCCCGCCTTGCACCAATTGGCGCGCGATCGTCACACGGTCGATGGCGTGGGCGATGGCCTGCCGCACCTTCAGCTTGGTGAGCGGATTGCCGGCACCGGTGCGGCCAGCGGCATCCAGGCTGAGGTAGCCGATCCGCATGCTCTCCGCCCGGATGGCCTGCAGCGCCGGCAGGCTGCTGATGCTCTCGAACTGATCCGGATTGAACTGCCAAATCCAATCCGCACGGCCTTCCTTGATATCGGCCAACTCAGCCTGCGCATCCGCCACCTCGTGTATGACGATTTTGGCGATGGCGGGATGGCCTTTCGGGCCATCGAAATACGCCTCGTTGCGTTCGAGGTCGATTTCGGATTCACCATCGACCTTGGTGATCCGGTAGGGGCCGGTGCCGACCGGGGCCTTGCTGAAATCCTCCGGTCCGACGCGCTGGCGATACGCCTTCGGCCAGATCGGCAGGGTCATCGCGATATATTCGAGCGCGGCGGGAAAGACGCGTTTCAACGTCAGGCGGACGTGAAAATCGTCGATCTTTTCCGCGCCGGCGAGATAGGCGAAGTTGGATGGCACGGCCACCTGCGGGTCTGCCAGCACCGTGTTGATGGTGTAGACGACGTCATCGGCGGTGAACGGGCTGCCATCGTGGAAGGTCACCCCACGGCGCAGTTCGAACTCGAACGTGGTGTCGTTGGGTTGCTTCCACGACACCGCGAGCAACGGCTTGATCAGGAAGGTATCGGGGTCACGGTAGACCAGCGTGTCCCAGACCTGATGGGCCAGGACCAACCCGGTGCGAAGCTGATTGTAGTATGGGTCGACGTTGGTAATGGCGTCGCGCCAGGAAATCCGCAACGTGTTCGCCGACTTCTGGGCACGCGCCGGCTGGCCAGCGATGACGCAAAGCACACCCAGGCAAGCCAGCCATCGCCACGCACGCATCAACGTCCTCCTCGGACGGGCGCAGCCTAGGAGCGGGGCTACGGATCAGCAACACCCAGGGCCTCGTATATCGGACCCGGCCTGCAACGATCCCGTGTAGATCGCGTTTGACCGCCTACACGGCGATGGACGCCGCGCCCGGGAGTGTCACCCACATGCTTCGCTATGCCCTCATATTCGCCGTGATCTCTTTGATCGCGGGTTTCTTCGGCTTCAGCGGCCTATCCGCCGCCACGGCTGGAATTGCCAAAATCCTGTTCTTCATCTTTGTCGTGATCTTCCTGATTTTCCTCGTGATGGCACTGTTGGGCGTCCAACTCTTCACGTGACGGCACAGGGGGTGAGCTGGCGGGGGTACACCCCCTCGCCAGCTCTGCTCCAGCATGGAAGCTGACGGGGCCACCCTGCCTTGGTTGCGGCCCCCAGAGGCGAAGGACGGATCCTTTCCAGTCACCCCAGCATCGAGTTGAACAGCCCGCCGTCGAGCAAGAGGTTTTGCCCCACGATGTAGCCGGACGAGGCGGCGCAGAGGAACGCGCAGGCATCGCCGAACTCCGCCGGGTCACCCACACGTCCGGCGGGGCTGCCCGCTGCGCGCAGACTGATTTCTTCCTCCACCGGCCTGCCTGCCTTCGCCGCGGCAGGTGCGGTGTTGCTGACCAGCCGGTCGGTCATGAACGGGCCGGGAAGCAGGTTGTTGATGGTGACGTTGTGCCGTGCCACCTGCCGCGACAACCCGGCGACGAATCCTGTCAGCCCAGCGCGCGCACCATTGCTCATGCCCAGAAACGGGATCGGCGCTTTCACGCTGGCGGAGGTGATGTTGACGATGCGGCCGAAGCGCCGGGCGATCATCGCATCAACCGTCGCCTTGATCAGCGAAATCGGCGTCAGCATGTTGGCGTCCAACGCCTTGATCCAGTCCTCCCGCTCCCAGTCCCGGAAATCCCCTGGCGGCGGGCCGCCCGCATTGGTCACCAGGATATCGGGGCTAGGGCAAGCGGCCAGGGCGGCGAGGCGGCCGGCCTGCGTCGTGATGTCGCCAGCCACGGTGGTAACGACGACCCCCGTCTCGGCGCGGATCGCCGCAGCACTCTGCTCCAGCGCCTCGGCACCGCGGGCGGTGATGGTGACGGCCACCCCCTCCCTCGCGAGCGCCAACGCACAGGCCCGGCCCAGCCCCTTGCTGGCGGCGCAAACCAGGGCAGTGCGTCCGTGCAATTCCAGATCCATGTCTCATGCTCTCAGTTTGTGGTTAAGCGGGGCTCGACGACGAGATCGGCAAGGGCAGCCCGGACTTTTTCTGGCACGGGGGCTGGCCGGCGGGTTTGGCGGTCGATGTGGACGTGCACGAAGAACCCCTCGGCCGAGGCCTCGTCCGCATCGCCGCGGAACACAGCCAACTCCCAGCGGACCGAGGTGCTGCCCAACCGGCCCAGCCGCAGCCCCACCGTCAGTTCATGCGGGAATGCGACCTCGCTGAGGAAGCGGCAACCGTTTTCGGCGACCATCCACATGGGCCCGTCGGCAAAGCCGATGAACTGGTGTTCCAGCAGCCACGCGGTGATCGAGCTGTCGAAGAACGAGTAGTACGTCACGTTGTTCACGTGGCCGAACACGTCGTTGTCCATCCAACGCGTGGTCACCGCGCGGAACGACCGGTAGTCGGCTCTGCGGCCAATGGGTGGGCGTGGCGAAGCAATCGGCGAAATCTCTTTCGGGTTCATCTTAGGATCATGGACACCCCAAACCCGCCGCGCTAGATGGCCGCTGAGATGACGCCGAAACTGGTCAAATTGCGCCTGTTGGGGCCGATGGTCTTTGCCATGGTGCATTCAGGCCCCGCGGCGGCCCACGCCATCCTGATCGACAGCACACCCGAAATCCACGCCAGCATCCCAGCCGGGCACGCTGTCATGATGCTGAAGTTCAATTCCCGCATCGACCGGGAGCGCTCGCGGCTGACTTTGGTCGCGCCCGATCACACGCAAACCCGGCTGCCGATCGACAAGGATGGTCCGCCGGATATGATGGCGACGCAGGATGACCTGCCCCCCGGCAGCTATACGGTGCGCTGGCAGGTGCTGGCAGTGGACGGCCATATCACCCGTGGCGACGTGCCGTTCACCGTGTCAGCGCCCTAACCGGATGTCGTTGCTCGTCGACCTGTTCGGCTATCTCGAGATCATCCTGCATGGGCTGGTCATCCTCAGCCAGTCGATGGCGGTGGGCGGGGTGCTGTTCCTGCTGTTCCTCGCGCGGCCGTTTGCGGCAGAGCTGCCCGGTGGTAGTGGCATCCCGCGCCGGACGGCGTTGGTCGCAGGTTGGGCCGCGCTGGCACTGGTGGTGGGCGAAGGGCTGACCCTGGCGCTGCAGGCGGCGGTCCTGATGGACACGGTCGACCTATCGTTGTGGCAGGTGCTGGGCGCGCATTTCGCCATCGCCGGGCTGGTGAAATGCGCGGCGGCGCTGCTGCTGGGGCTGTGCCTGCTGGTGTGGCGCAGCACCCCAGCGGCGCTGCTGCTGGCCTTGGCCGCGCTGGAACTGGCGGCGGCCACGCTATCCACCCATGCGGCAGCCCGAATGGATAACAGCCTGCCTCTCATGGCGGTGGAGGCCCTGCATCAGTTGGGCGCCGCGATCTGGATTGGCGGCATCCCCAGCTTCATCATGGCGCTGGCCCGGGTGCATGACGGGATCGCCTGGCGCCGGGTCGGCGCGCGGTTTTCCCGCATGTCGATGGTCGGCGTGCTCTGCATCCTCGTATCGGGCCTGACGATGAGCGTGGCCTATATCGGCTCGTGGGATGCGGTGTATGGCACCGCGTTCGGCGTGATGGTCACCGCCAAAGTGGCCATGTTTGGCGCCCTGCTGCTGCTGGGACTGGGCAATTTCCTGACGACGGAGCGGCTGCGCAGCGATCCCCGCGCGCCTGTGTTGCGCATGAAGCGGTTTGCCGAAGTGGAGCTCGGGATCGGTATTTCGATCTTCTTCGCGGCTGCGTCGCTGACCTCCGTGCCACCCGGCATCGACCTGACGCAGGACCGGGTGAGTTGGGCGGAGGTGGTGGCGCGCAACACGCCCGTCTGGCCGCGACTGAATTCGCCCGACCACGATACGCTGGCATTGCCCCTGCTGCAGGCCCAACTGGATGCGGAGGCGGCGAAGCAGGCGAAGGCGCCGCCGCCCGCCTCCATCCCCGGCTCGGGTGAACTGCCGCCCCGCAATGCGGCCGATATCGCGTGGAGCGAATACAACCACCATTGGGCGGGGCTTTTCGTGCTGCTGATTGGCGGGCTGGCCCTGCTACAACAGGGCGGCGTCCGGTGGGCAAAGCATTGGCCGCTGGCTCTGCTGGGCCTGGCGGTCTTTCTGGCCATCCGCTCGGACCCCGAGGTTTGGCCGATGGGCTATGTCGGTGTCTTCGCGTCGCTGCGTGACGTCGAGGTGCTGCAGCACCGGATATTCGTGCTGCTGATCATCGTGTTCGCGGTGTTCGAGTGGAGCGTGCGGACGGGGCGGCTGACCTCGCCGAAGGCGACGCTCGTGTTCCCATTGCTGACGGCGGCGGGGGGCGCCCTACTGCTGACCCACACCCACGCGATTTCCAACCTGAAGGACCAGTTGCTGATCGAGCTGACGCATACGCCGCTGGCCCTGGCAGGGATCGGGGCCGGATGGGCGCGGTGGCTGGAGTTGCGGCTGACCGGGCGGGGTGCACGGATCGCGGGTTGGGTCTGGCCCGTGTGCTTCCTGATATGCGGGGCGGTGCTGCTGATTTACCGCGAGGCCTGAGGTATATGGTTGATGGGCCTGTGAGGATGGAGGCAATCGCCGCCTTGACAGCGAAGCCTAGGCGGCCGCTCCCGGCCGTTATTATCGTGCTGCTGTTCGTGGCCGTCGTCTTGATCGGGGCTGCGTCGCATTTCATCGCCCATGGCGGCGGACCGCCAGCCGCACGCGCGGTCCGCACTGCCGATCTGATCATGCAGGACAGGGTGGATGGCAGCATCGCCGTCATCCACGCAAATGACCGCAGCATCGTCGACATCGTCCCGCCCGCCACCAACGGCTTTCTGCGGGTGCTCCTGGCTGGGCTGGTGCGGGAGCGGCGACGGGAGGATATCGGCGAGCACGACTTACCGTTCCATCTCACGCAATGGTCGGACGGGCGGCTGACCATCAATGACGATGCGACCCATCGGCTGATTGAGCTGGAAGCGTTTGGTCCGACCAATGCGGGCGTGTTCGAGCGGCTGCTGGACCTCAGTTCCCCGCCGCCGGCGCGCTAACCAGGCCAGGATCGCCGGGTTGGGCTTTGGCCATCACGCGGACCGGCGAAGCGGCGCGTGCGGCCTGCGCAACCAGGGCGCCGACCCGCTCGGCATCCGGCACGCTGCGCAGGGTCGGTTCCGCCCGGAAGCCACTGACGTGGACATGCGGCCATAACTTCAGCGCGCTGATGCCAGGCCCGGGTTTGAGCGTGAGCGGGATGCTGCCAGCGCCATCGCCCGCCACCGTGATCGACCCGGCGGCGATCCGGCGCCATGGGAGCGACACGGTGGCCCGCAGCGCGATGCCGAACTCGATCATGCAGCGCTCCGTCGTCACCGTGTAGCGCGTCGTGCGCGCCACGGCCCATGCGAACCCGGCAAACGCCGCCAGCACGGCCAGGTCCATCAGCAGGGATGGCAGCACGGCGCGCGCCGCCTCCGCCGGCCCGGCCCCACTCATGCGCAGGTCGGCAAGGCGCCAGATCAGCATGAGGGCGAGATACAGGGCGACGAGGCGGATGTGAAACGCGTCCCGGGCCAACGCGCGCCACACCGGGCGGCCTTCCCATAGCACGCGTTCGCCGGGCAAGGCGCGATGGATGCCGGGGCGGCTCATGGCTTTGTCTCCGGCGGGTCGGTCAGCGACGTATCGCGGTAGAAGCGGCCAGCCGCGTAATAGGCGTTCAACCGCTCATCTTCCCGTGCGGTGATCCGGTCGGGCGCGGCAGGCATCGGGACATCCGCGAATTGGTGCGCGCGCAACGACTCGATGCGGACCTCCCGCGCCCGTTCCCGGATGTCCGTGTGGTAGATCGGCGCCAACACGTGCGTACGGCCCAGGCCGGGGCGCAACTCGACCTCCAGCATGCGGATGATCTCGATCGAGCGGTCGATCCAGACGTCGCGCACCACGCCGATCTCGAGCCAGCGCCAATCGAACACGATCATGCCACGTGGGTCGGCCTCGCCAGGCGCCAGCGACCAGTCGGGGAGCAGGCGCAAGGGTTGCAGCATGAGGTTGTGCCGCTCGGTCAGCATCGGCTCGTCCCGGCGGTTGACCCACGCCCCCGGCCCGATGGCCGCCAGCAGTGGATTGCCGACCGGGACCAGCGGGGTGCCGGCGAATTTGTAAAGCGGACGGGCATGCAGCGCCGGCATCGGATAATTGTGCGGGGCGAGAGTCGTGCCACCCTCCAGCAGCCCGTATTCCACGGGCGTCTCGGGTGGCGCAGGAAAGCCCAGCAGCGGCGTCCGGTCGAAGGGTGAGGCCTGCATCGGGTAGCCTTCCCGTTTGTCCGCCCGGCGCAAATGCCAGACCAGCAGCACGAAGAAGATAAAGAACAGGGTGACCGCCGCCTGAGGCAGATCGATGTGATCCGTGACGTGACCGAGATACAAATCAACCTCCCGCTTTCGCAGCCGCGACGGGCGTCAGCCCAGGGTAGTCGTGCACCATGTTGGCTCCGCCCATCGGCTTGGTCGAACCCATGTGGCAGGTGGCGCAGAGGACCAGCCCGTTGCCGAGCTGCGGCCCTGCCTCCCGCGCTGGCAGCACGGGCAGGCGGGTTTCGCCCTCCAGCGTGCGCGTTTGCGGGATGAGGGCGGCGGCTGGCAGAAGGAAGTTACGGTTCAAGTCCCGCACCATCCGGATGGCGTAATAGCCGACCCAGCGGAATGGCGTGCTCTCCGCCCAGCTCTGGAAATTGCGGCTGTTGTGGCAATACCCGCAATTGACGCCGATGCCATCGGAGATCGTCATCATCATTTCGTAGATCCGCTTGACTTCGACCTGAGCGGCGACCGTGTTGCTGTGTTCGACCGTGCTGGATTGCGCCGCGATCGGCTGGTCATCCAACAGGTACTCGGCATAGCTTGCATCGGGGAAGAATTTGCGCACCGTATCGGCCGATTCACGCCAATTGTCTTGCGGCGCCAGGAACGGGTTATGCGGCGGCGGTGAACTCGGGAACCAGATTTCCGCCGGCACTGGTTGCCCGCGGTGACACGTATAGCAGGTGACACCCGCCTGGGCGACGTGGCTGGACCAGTCGCTGTTGAGGTGCCGGGTCATGCGCAGCATCACGCGGGCGGCCAGTTTGGCAGGCACTGCGTCGGACGCGTAGTCGGTCCCGGCGTGGCAGAACGCACAGCCTTGCTTCGGTGCGATCCACGCAGTCATTGCGTTCTGTAGCCGCATGAATTCCGCGGCACTCACATCGGTCAGGACCTGGACGTTCTTATAAACCGCCGTGGCAGCCGGGCCGCCCTCCGCGGCAGGCGGCAGCGGTGCCGGCACGCGGTTGAATTCGGCCTGCTCCACCTTTCCGGTGAACAGGATTTGCTGGGGGAAACCGATCTCTGTCGCGGTCTGCGGCGGCGAGGTCCAGCTCGGCACGAAGAGAACGAATGCAGCGGCCGCCACCAGGCCACAGGCTGCGACCTGCGTGATCGACTTCATGGGACGAGCGCTTTCTCAGGTGCTACGCCTGGCGGTAGTGCGCTCGGATTCGGCAGGACTTGCTGGTATTCAGGCGCGATGCCGTGCTTGACGCCCCAGAGGTACCAGTTGTCGACAACCGTTCCAGTCATCAGGATGCCGATCCCGCCCGTCAGCGTGGTGAGGACCGCGAACCAGTAAATCCAGCGATGGATCGACTCGAAATTCGCATTGAAGCCCATCGTCCAGCGCCAGAACAGCGCCCCCCGCTCCATGGCGCTCCCGGGATCGACGATCTCCCGTGTCTCTCGCTCGCCGCCGAAGGGCGTGGTGGCCAGGATGGTGCCGGCATGCATCACGAACAGCATGGTCGAGCCGTAAAGGAAGGTGATCGAAAGCATGTGGAACGGGTTGTAGAATAAATTGCCGTAGCGGACGGAGAAGGTGGCGGTCCAATTGAGGTGCGCGATGATCCCGAACGGCACCGCCTCGGACCAACTGCCCATCAGCACCGGCCGGATGAACCCGAGCACCAGGTACAGCCAGATCGCCGAGGCAAACGCCCAGGGGATGTGCGTCCCCAATCCGAGCGCCACGGCCCGGCGATACATGCGCACCCACCACAGCAGGATTGCCGCCGTGAGGAAGAACCCGGCCATCAGCCACCAGCCGCCATCATCCAAAGGCGGGAAGATCGACAGCCCCTGTTTGGCCGATGGTGGCTCCAGGGCCAGGAACGGCAGCATCTTGATGAACCGGATCACGTTCCAGTCCACGGACGCCCACATGTTGAGGCCGATGATCTCGATGGCGACGAAGCCGCAGGCGATGGACAACAGGCCGATGAAACCGAGATGCGTTGGCCCGACCTGGCCTTCCCCGAGACGGCCGAGCCAAATCGAGGTGCGCGGGGACAGGATGCGAGGACTGGAGCCGGGTGGAAGGTCCAACCCCGGTTCGAACGGCCCGATCACTTCGATCGAGGTGAACAGCGTATGATAGCGCGCCATGTCAGCGGAACCCGCTCGGGCCCCAGATCGGGATGTTCAAATACCAATCCCACCAATAGGGCCAGCCGCGGGACCAGAATGGTCCGGCGATCAGCATGCAGACCGCACTCCAAACGCCCGCATTGATGCCGAGGAAGTAGCCCAGCCGATGAATGCCGAGCGAACCTGCCGAGTAGACGATGGTGTCGCGGAAATAGATGCTCTCATGCTCGGCATAGGTCACCGGCTTGCCGGGCTGTGGATGCGCGACGGACAGGATTTCACCGCCATGCAGGGCCAACAAGAATGTCGTGGTGAAGAAGCACGTCACCGCGATCATGTGCGCCGGGTTGTAATGGAAATGCAGGTATTGGTAGCCGGTGTTCGAGACCCAATCGAGATGGCTCATGATGCCGTAGGGAAAGCCATAGCCCCACGCGCCGAGCATCACCGGGCGGATGACGACCAGGGTGAAGTAGGCGAAGATCGCGGCGGAGAAGCCGACCGGGACATGGCAACCAATGCCCAGCTTGCGGCAAATCTCCACCTGGCGGAGCGCCCATGATACGAAGGCGACCAGCGCGCAGATCGTGATGAGCTGCCACAACCCGCCGTCCCGCAGGGGTGCGAAGGACAAACCGCGGCTGATGGGAGGCGGATTGATGCTGATACGGAACAGCGCCCAGGTCGGGCCGATCGCGGCGCCGTAGATGATCAGCAGAGTGCCGAGCAGGGCGGAGGCGGCTGCGGTGACGCCGAAGAAACCGACGTAAAACGGGCCGATCCAGAAATCGAATGTATCACCGCCGACCAACCCGCCACCGCGGACCCGATACTTCATTTCGTAAGACAGCATCGACATCAGCGCGCTCCGATAGGTGCGGCAGCATCCCCGAGCAACACAAGGGTTGTCAATTATGCCTGACGGCTTCAATGTCAATATTAGTTGACGGGTGATGCCATGCGGTTAGCTGCCTTGATCCTATGTGTTGTCCTGGCTCTTCCGGCGGCTTCCGCCTGGGCGGCGAGTGGGTCGGTGGATTGGCCGACGTTCTTTCGTGTTGGTCCGGGCAAAGACAATCGGGTCATCGCCGAATTGTTGCGGGGGACGGTGGTGGATGTGCGGTCGTGCGACGACCAATGGTGCCTGGTCCAATACGGTCGCACCCTCGGCTACGTGGGACGCTGGACGCTGAACGCGAACGCCTTTCCGTCGCCGGCGACGCCGTCTTCATCCAGTTGCTTCGACAGCGTGCGAAGCGGTTACGGCAAGGGGCAAAGTTTACGGTTCTGCCCGCGATGACGAACGCGCCTCCGTTAGGCCTGGCGACGGCGGAACAGCAACAGCAGGTTGTTGGCAGGCATCGCCTCGATGATGGGCGGGCCAAAGCCTGCCGCCGCTGCCAGCGACGCCACTGCCTCCACGTCGCGTAGTCCCCACGCCGGGTCGCGGCTGCGCAGGTCGGCATCGAATGCGGCGTTGCCCGGCTCCATCGGCAGGCCGGCCCGACGGAACGGCCCGTATAGCGCCAGGAGGCCGCCTTGGGTCAGGATACGGGCCGCACCAGACACAAGTCCCTCTGCCGCTTGCCAGGGTGCGATGTGGATCATGTTGATGCACAGCACCGCATCCGCATACGAGACCGGCCATGCGGCGGCGGTGGCGTCCAGTGCCAGCGCGGGCGCCACATTGGCCAGGCCGGCCGCCCATATGTCGATGCTGGCTCGCCGGTCAGGCTGCGGGTCGGTGGGTTGCCATGTCAGGCCCGGCAGGGCAGCGGCGAAATGCAGGACATGCTCGCCGCTGCCACTGGCAACCTCCAGCACCAAGCCAGACCGGGGCAAATGCCCGCGCAGGGCGTCCAGGATGGGGGCGCGGTTGCGCGCGGCGGATGGCGCGTAAAGTCTGGCATCATCGGTCATGCCACCCAGTCGCACGTTCAGGCGTGCACTGCGATAGGAGCCACCAATGCGCGTGTTTTTCACGGCGGACACCCATTTCGGCCATGGCGGCGCGCTGGGGTTGTACCGGCGGCCTTTTGCCTCGGTGGCAGCTATGGATGCCGCGATGGTCGCCGCCTGGCGGGAGAACGTGGGGGCGGATGACGAGGTCTGGCATCTGGGCGATTTTGCCGTTGGACGCCGGGTAGATGCGGCGGCGTTGCTGGCGGCCCTGCCCGGCCGCAAGCATCTGTTGGTTGGCAATAACGACCCGGCCAGCACGACGGGCCTGCCCGGATGGGCGAGCGTCCAGAGTTACGCGGAAACCACCATCGACGGCACCCGGCTCGTGCTGTGCCACTACGCGTTTCGAACCTGGCGCGACCAAAGCCGACATACGTGGAACCTGCATGGACACAGCCACGGCCGGCTGAAGCCTGAGCTGCACCAGGCCGATGCTGGGGTCGATGTCTGGGGCTTTCGCCCTGTCACCCTGGCCACGCTGATGGCCCGCCCTCGCGCTCAGCCGATTGCGCGCACGACGCCACCATCAACCCGCAATGCCGCCCCGGAGGTCGCGGAGGCCTGCGGAGAGCAAACATAGACCACCATGTTCGCCACTTCCTCGACCGTGGCGAGCCGGCCGATGAGGGAGGTCGGCCGGAATTCCTCCACGAAGCGCCGGCCCGCCTCGTCTGAACCGTCGTCCCCGAGCATCGCCACCACCCCGTCCGACGCGGTCGGGCCCGGCAGTACCGCGTTCACCGTCACACCGGTCTTGGCCACCGACTCTGCCAGCCCGCGGGAGATCGCCAGTTGCGCGGTCTTGGTCATGCCGTAGTGGATCATCTCCTTCGGGATGTTCAGGCCAGATTCACTGGAAATGAACACGACGCGCCCCCATCCGACCGAGACCATCCCGGGTAGATAGGCTCGCGACATCCTGACGCCGCTCATGACGTTGGTATCGAAGAAGCGGTGCCAATCCGCGTCGGAGATCTCGGCGAACGGCTTCGGCTCGAAGATGCCCATGTTGTTGACCAGGATATCTGCCGAAGGCACCTGGCTGGTGAGATAGGCCACGCCTTCTGCCGTCGCGAGGTCCGCCGCGATGCCCTTCACGGGCACGCCGGGTATCTCCGCCGTCAGCCTGGTGACCGCATCCTGGACTCGCGCCTGGGTGCGCCCATTCAGCACGACCGACGCGCCGGAACCCGCCAGGCCCTTGGCAATGGCGAAGCCGATACCTCCTGTCGAGCCGGTCACGACCGCCGTGCGACCGGATAGGTCGATGTTCATCGCGGAACCCTCCATAGGCTGGTAGGTAGCCTATGTGGGCGTTCCGCGACCTGATCCAACCGCCTCGTATCAGGCAGCGGCGCGGATGGCGCTGTTGCGGACCTCCTCGCTGGCGCCGTCCTGGAAGGTGGCGAAGTTCTGCTCGAACCGCGCCGCCAGCTGGTGAGCCGCGCGGTCATAGGCGGCTTTGTCGGACCATGCGAGGCGGGGGTTCAGAACCTCGTCGGGGATCCCAGCCACACCGGTCGGCATCATCAGGCCGAAGATCGGGTCCTTGACGTATTTGGCCTGCGCGAGGCTACCGTCCAGCACCGCACTCAACAAGGCGCGGGTGTGCTGGATTGGCATGCGCTGGCCTTCGCCATAGGCGCCGCCCGACCAGCCGGTATTGACCAGCCAACAATCCGCGCCATAGCGCGCGATCAGCTCGGCCAACATCTTGCCATACACCTCCGGGCGCCGGGGCAGGAACGGCGCGCCAAAGCAGGTCGAGAAGGTTGCTCTCGGTTCGCTGCCCAGGCCCTTGACGGTGCCGGCGACCTCCGCCGTGTAGCCGGACAGGAAGTGGTACATCGCCTGCCCCGCCGACAGCTTGGCGATAGGGGGGAGCACGCCAAACGCGTCGCAGGTCAGCATCACGACGTGCTTCGGCTGGCCACCACGGCCGGATTTGCTGGCATTCGAGATGAACTCGATCGGATAGCAGGCGCGCGTGTTCTCCGTGGCCCGGCTGTCCGTGAGGTCCAGATTGCCGAACTTGTCCGAGGTGACGTTCTCCAACACCGTCCCGAAGCGATGGGTCGCGTCCCAGATCATGGGCTCGGCCTTTTTGCTGAGGTCGATCACCTTGGCATAGCAGCCGCCTTCGAAGTTGAAGACGCCATTTTCGCCCCAGCCATGCTCGTCATCGCCGATCAACGGGCGCCTGGTGTCGGATGACAGGGTCGTCTTGCCGGTACCGGACAGGCCGAAGAACAGGGCGACCTCTTGCTTGTCGTTCATGTTGGCGCTGCAATGCATGGGCAACACGCCCTCGGCTGGAAGCTTCCAGTTCATCACGGTGAAGATCGACTTCTTGATTTCGCCGGCATACTCGGTGCCCGCGATCACGATCAGCTTGCGGCTGAACGACATGGCAACGGCCGTGGAACTCCGGACCCCGTCGCGCGACGGCTGGGCCTGATAAAGCGGCGCGTGCAGGATGACGTAATCCGGCTCGAAATCCGCCAACTCGGCCTCGGGCGGACGGATGAACATGTGACGGGTGAACAAGGCATGCCAGGCGGAGGTGGTGACCAAACGCACCCGTACCCGATGCGCCGGGTCGGCGCCGGCATACAAATCCTGGGTGAACAGCTCCTGTTGCTCGCCCAGGTAGCTCGCAACATGGCTGCGCAGGCCTTCGAACTTGTCCTGCGACAGCCTCTGGTTGATTTTACCCCACCAGATGTCGGCAGTCGTATCGGGCTCGTCCACCACGAACTTGTCTTGCATGGAGCGGCCAGTATGGACCCCGGTCATTGCGATCAGGGCACCATCCGCTGACAATCGCCCTTCGCCCCGCCGCATGGATGCCGCCACGAGGGAGGGCGTTGCGAAATTGGCGTGGACCAGGTGGGTGGAGGTGACGCCCGTGCCGGCTAGCGGCTTTGCAGTCGGATGGCTCATCGGACGAACTCCTCAAGGCATTGCTTTGCCTCATGTCTAAAGGGAGGCGTCCCAATCGTCCATCCTGATCACGCCGATACAAATAGAATATCGAGTTATTAGAAATTGATCTCCGTCTCACTTTATGCGGCCACCATCGCGTGTGGCTCGAGCGTGGCCGCGCAGACTCTGTTCCGTCCTGCATCCTTCGCCTGATACAGGGCGCGGTCTGCGGCATCCATCAACCCGGCAGCATCTTCGGTCCAATCGAACGGGCGGGCCGTCGCGACACCAACACTGATGGTCACGTAGCCGCGCGGGCTACCGGCATGGGTCAGACCAAGCGCGGCCACGCTGGCACGCACCCGTTCTGCCACCCGGGCGGCGCCCGCTTCCTCCGTGTTCGGAAGCAGGATGACAAACTCCTCGCCCCCGAGCCGAGCTGCCAGATCAGCTGGGCGCTTGGTCTGGGAGTCCAACGCAGTGGCAACCTGGCGTAAGCACACATCACCAGCCGGATGCCCGTAGCGGTCGTTGAAACCCTTGAACAGGTCGATGTCGATCATCACCAGCGAGATCGCGGTCTGCTCCCGCCGGCCGCGACGCCATTCCGTTGCCATCGCCGTCTCGAATGCGCGGCGGTTGAACAGGCCGGTCAACGCATCGGTGTGGAGCATTGCCTCCAGCGCCCCGTTCATCTCGGCCACGCGCCCGGCTTGGACCACCAGCTCGCAGAGCAACGCGGTCAACACCGTGACGCCAGTGACGAGGCTGAGTGAGCGGGCGACGTACCAGCCCAGCGTATAGCGGCCGCCCCCGAACAGGGTCAGCGCCACGTCCAGGCAGGCCGCAAACATCGACACCGACAACCAGAGCGAGAGCGGATCACGGAAGCGGCGATTCATGGCGACGGCCACCGTCGCAAGAACGGTTACGACCAGCACGAGTGGACCGAAGCCCAGCGAGGTCAGGCGGTCGAAATTGCCATTGACCAGAATGACCGGCAGCCACGGCAGCCCGGCGGTCGCGGCGACAGCGAGCGCTATGACCGCCACGGGCAAAACGGTCAATGCGAAGGCGACGTCGCGCCGATGGAGCCGGCGAGGCCGGCCAAGTGCGAATGCCAGCACCAGCGCGCTGAAGCCGCCATGCCAGATTGCCCATAACCAAACCGCGCTGGCGCTGCCGCCGATGATCGGGGAGGCTGCAACCACGCCGGGGAACGCCAGGAAATGCGGGATGATCGTCATGGCGGAAAAGAGGTAGGCGACCGCGAGCCGCAACGGCCCGCGCGCGTTCGCCAGCCGCGCCTGGGACAGCAACAAGCAACCCGTCAGGAGGTCGCTCACGAACGTCATCGCGCCGAAGGCTGGCAGGAAGCTTGGGTTGGCAGGCAGCGCGACCCGGCCATAGGGCAGGGTGACGATGGCGACTGCCAGAATCAATGTTGCCAGGCTGCCTGCGGCAATTTGATGCCGGTAGCCGGACTGGCCGGAAGAGAGGACAGGTGCGTCGGCCACAGGCGTCTCCACGGAAATGCCCCGTCAGGGTATCGTGGAGCGGTTAACGAACTGTTCCATTGTTGACGAACAAGTGACACTTCTGAAGCAAAGCTGAACTTTTGGATTTACGCCGGTTTTCGTCTCAGCAAGCCACTCGCGGCCGCCAAGAGGCTGCTCCAGGATACCAGCGCGAGCAGCCAGACGTTGATGGTGACGGCGACTGCGAAGACCACCCGCGGACCGCCCGCCAGCGGCAGGGCGCGCAGGGCGAGAAAAAGACAGATCGCGGTGCACAGCGTCACCGGGCCGAACAGGCATAGATGCCACAGCCACGGTTGCGATGGGGCAGGCAGGGGAGGGCGTCGCATCGATGGGCCTCGGTTTGATCACGCCGCGGTGAGCGTGCGACGGCACCTAGTCCCTCGATTGCGTCGGCCATACGGTCGCATTGTGGCAGCCGCCCGGCACAATGACCGTCAGAACGGCTCTGGCGCCTCTGGCGGCACCGGGACGTTGAAGGCTTTGATCGTCATCGAAATCAATCCGTAATAGCCGAGCACGCCCACCAGCTCGACCGTTGCCGCGGCGCCCAGCAGGTCCTGGACAGCGTGATAAATCGCGTCCGGCACCGCGTGATCCCGCAGCAGATGGTGCGCGAATTGCCACACCGCTTGCTCGTCTGCCTGCGCAAACTGCGGGGTGCCTCCAAGCCGCAGCACCTCCACCGCCGCTGCATCCAGCCCAGCCGCGATCGCAATCGGGGCGTGCACGTGCCACTCGAACCCGGCCTTCCAATAGGCGCCCGTGGTAATGATCGCCAATTCGGACAGCCGTGGCGGCAGGCTGGTGTGATAGCGGCAGAATGCACCCAAGGCCTGCGCGCGGTCGGCCAAGGCCGGGCTGTGCAGCCAGGCGAGCAGCGGACCCTGCACGACGCCACGGGGGCCGGACTTGATCGCCTCGGCAGCCTGTCGCTGCTCCGGCGACATGGTGGCCTCGGTCAGCTCGGGTAGCCGGTACGTCATCTCGCTCTCTTATCCCCATCCCACGCGCGCGAGGATGTCCCGCGCTCTGTCCGGCTTGCAATCCGCAGCCCGCCACATAACGGTGAAGGCCGCCTTGCGCCATGGAGCAGGTTCGGCCCGCATGTGCGCGGTCAGCCGGTCCGGTGGGTAATCCGTTCCAATCCGGCGATGAGCGCAGCCTTACCCGCATCGCGCCAATGATGGGCGCCGGGCGGGGAAGGGGAAATCCCGAGCCGGCGAAGGCGGTGGTTTGCTTTATAGAGCTGAGCGCGGTGCATGCCGGACCGCAACTCGTAACTGATCCTCATCGTCACCGACAGGGCATTGCCGTTCCGGATCCAATGCGGCCATTCGGCGGGGATGTGAATGCCCATGCCGGGCTGGAATTCGGTCACGAGAGGGGTGCCCTGATGGTCTTCCTTGAAGCGAGCGCCCAACGGGTCGCCGGCATAGAAATTCTCCAGCTCGGCCTCGGGCATCACCCCCCTGTCGGACCCGTCATAGACGCTTATCGTCTGGCTGCCACGGAGTTGCAGCAGAAACGTCGCGTGCCCGTCGATATGATAGCCAGTGACCCGGCGTGGCGATGTGATCGAGAGAGCGCCGCGCCCACTCACCAGATCGGTCTGCAACTCGGGTCCTATTTGGCCGGTCATCTCCGCCACGATCGACGCGAAGACGGGGCCGAACATCGGGTCGTCTTCAATGCCACGCAGGACCACGAGCGTGTTGGATGTCTCAATTCCGGCAACGGCAGCTTCCAAAGAGCGTTCCCGGGCCTCCAGGTGCTCCCATGCATCATCAAGGCCCGCCGGCCGATTGGACCAGGAGGCTTGGTGCGGGCCCACCCGGCGCGCCAGAGCGGTGAGGCCAGCGATGTCATAGAGCGGATGACGGTACAAATCATGGTCGAAGAGGAACGAGGCCCGGTTGAAAGCGTCGTGAAAGCGCGGGTCAGTTCTCGACGTCATTGCGTCTGGCATCACAACGCCCAATTGGTAGACGCTCGAGTTTAGGTCCAAACCGATACCAAATCAATAGGATCTTCCCAAAAATGACTAAATACCCTACTATGCCTCTGCTGGTGGTTTAAGTCTCGTTCATGCCGCACCCCGAGACCTGGCTGCGCGTGGCGCCGGAAGGTTTGTTTTGCGAGCCAGGCGGGTTCTTCGTTGATCCACTCCGGGCGGTAGACCGGGCCGTCATCACCCATGCGCATGCCGACCATGCCCGGCCCGGCCACGGTCATGTGCTCGCCAGTACGGAGACGTTGGCGATCATGCAGGTGCGGATGGGGGCTGACCGGGCCGGCACGGTGCAGCAGGCCCAGCCGTATGGGGAACCCCTCACGATTGGAGAGGTTCGGGTGTGGCTGCAGCCCGCCGGTCACGTGCTGGGGGCTGCCCAGGTCGCCATGGAGTGGCGCGGCAGCCGGGTTGTGGTATCCGGGGATTACAAACGGGTCGCGGACCCAACCTGCAGGCCTTTCGAGCCGATCCCGTGCGACGTGTTCGTCACGGAGGCGACTTTTGCCCTGCCGGTCTTCCGCCACCCACCACCGGGCACCGAAATACGGAAACTGCTGGAGAGCGTGGCCTTGTTTCCCGAGCGGACCCACGTCGTCGGCGCTTACGCCCTTGGAAAATGCCAGCGCGTCATCGCCCTGTTGCGGGAGGCAGGCTGGGATCGCCCCATCTACCTCCACGGTGCGCAGGCGCCGCTTTGCACCGCGTACGAACGGATGGGGGTGGCCCTGGGTGATCTGCGTCCCGCGACCGTGGCTGGTAAGGCCGAGTTGGCGGGCGCCATCGTGATCGCCCCACCGGGCGCTATTGCCGACCGCTGGGCGCGCCGGCTGGCCGAACCCGTCGTTTGCCTCGCCTCCGGATGGATGCGGGTACGCCAGCGCGCCCGCTCCCGCGGGGTCGAGTTGCCGCTGGTGATTAGCGACCATGCGGATTGGGACGAGCTGAACGCGACGGTGGATGAGGTCGGTGCCCCGGAGATTTGGGTCACGCATGGGCGGGAGGAGGCGCTGATTCACGAAGTTGGCAAACGCGGCGTCCGCGGCCGCGCCCTGCGGCTGCTGGGCTATGGCGACGAAGAGGAAGCGGCGGAGGACCTCACCTCGGGGGGCTCCAACTCGGAGGTCTCCGCCTCACCCGACGCCGCATGATCGCCTTCGCCGAGTTGTTGGAGCGGCTGGTGCTAACGCCGGGCCGGCTGGCGAAGATTGCCCTGCTGCGGCGCTATTTCGCCGCGGAGTTAGACCCTGATCGCGGCTTCGCGCTGGCTGCGCTCACTGGCGAGCTGGCATTCCAGGCGGCCAAGCCGATGCTGATCCGCAACCTGGCGGAGGCACGGACCGACCCGGTGCTGTTCGCCTGGTCCTACGATTATGTCGGTGACCTGGCCGATACGGTGGCGCTGATGTGGCCCGGCCGGCCCACCAATCAGCCGCCGCCCGGCATGACCGAGGTCATCCAGACCCTCATCTCGACGCCGAAAACCGATCTGCCGGAGATCGTTGCGGGTTGGCTGGATGCGTCCGACGCGTCGGGCCGCTACGCGCTGCTGAAGCTGATCACCGGCAGCCTCCGGGTTGGCGCGTCGGCGCGGCTGGCCAAGGTAGCCCTAGCGGAACTGGCCGGCGGCCGCATCGCTGCAGACGAGATCGAGGAGGTGTGGCACGGCCTGACGCCACCCTACCTCCCCCTCTTCGCGTGGCTGGAGGGACGCGGCGGCCGGCCAGACCCGGCTGGTGCGCCCGTCTTCCGCCCCCTCATGCTTGCCCAACCCCTGGAACCGCCGGATTTGGCGGCGCTCGACCCGGCCGCCTTCCGGGCCGAGTGGAAATGGGACGGCATCCGTGCCCAATTGGTGGCAGTGCCGGGCGGCCGACGCGTGTTCTCCCGCGGGGCGGAAGACGTATCCAACACCTTCCCCGAACTGTTGGAGGCCATGGATTTCCATGCCGTGTTGGACGGCGAATTGCTGGTGATCCGCGACGGGGCGGTGGCGCCCTTTGCCGATCTGCAACAGCGCCTCGGCCGTAAAATCGTCGGCGCCAAGATGCTCCGCGACTATCCGGTCCATGTTCGGCTCTACGACATCTTGTTCGACGGTGCGCAGGATGTGCGGACCCTCCCATTCGATGCGCGCCGGGCGCGGCTGGAACAGTGGTTTGCCCGCACCAAACCCGGGCGGATGGACCTGTCCGCGATGATCCCGTTCGAGTCGACGGACGACCTCGCCACACTTCGCGCCGGCACCCGCGCGGCCTCGATCGAAGGGCTGATGCTGAAGCGTCGCGACAGCCTGTATGTTCCGGGCCGGCCGAAGGGCCAATGGTGGAAGTGGAAGCGGAACCCGCTGACCATCGATGCCGTGATGATGTATGCCCAGCGCGGCCACGGCAAACGCAGCTCCTACTACTCGGACTACACGTTCGGACTCTGGCGCGACGATGGCGAATTGGTGCCAGTTGGAAAGGCGTATAGCGGCTTCACCGATGCTGAGCTGATCCAGCTCGACCGCTGGGTGCGCAACCACACGACCAACCGCTTCGGGCCGGTGCGCGAAGTCGAGCGCGGAATGGTGCTGGAGATTGCGTTCGATGCGGCCCAGCGGTCGAGTCGGCACAAATCCGGCGTGGCGCTGCGCTTTCCGCGGGTTGCACGTATCCGTACCGATAAACCTGCTGACGAGGCGGACCGGCTGGACGTGTTGTTGCAAATGCTGGAGACCGTCACCGTTTAGAGTGACAGCGCTACAATACACAAACAAAACGTGGCGGAATCGCAACAGTGTGATTGTAACAATGTCGTCAGCGCACTCTCATGTCTCGACGATGCATCCAGCCCTGCTCACGCTACGTCCAAGTGACAACCGGAATTCCCCGGTATCCGTAAAGGTGCTTCATGCAGGGGTTTGGAGTGCTAAAGGCCTACGACCTGGCCAACGCACCGATCAATATCGGTGATTGCTTCGACTTCGGAATGGCGTCGAGTGACGATGTCTCTTTTACCAGCGAGGTCCGTGTGGGCTTTCATACCAATGTGACGCCCGGCGGCCCAGACACTTTGTTGTCTCGCGAGATCACTTTATCCGAGTACCAACTCTACCGCTGGTTGTTGGATCGTGGCGCTGACGATGGGGAGACCGTGCTCGTCTGCTGGGCCGGAGGCGGGTGATCACGCCCGTCTGACCAGTGGCGGGACAGACCCCAGCATGCGGCCGCTGCCAACCCGGCGCCGCAGACCAGGACGAAACCACGGGGCCCGATGGCCCGGGCGGCAGTCGGAGCCAGCAGCATAGCGAGCAAAACGGCGGCATAATTCGTGACCATGAAGGCGCGCATGGCGCTGGCCACGTTCCCCGGCGGCAGCTGGGTCTGGCGCAATACAGCGGCCGGGATGTCCTTCATCGGGCCGCCTATGGCGCTGAACGCCGCCGCCGCCATCAGAGCACCCAGACCCCACGCGGCCCCGGGCGCCAAACATGCAATGCCGAGGCCAACGATGATTGAACCAGTGAACATCATGCGGCCTGGGTGGCGCGGCACCTCGCGGCTGCCGACAACCAGGGTGGCAGCCAAATTGGCGCAGCCATAGGCCGAGATCACCAGGCCATACGCGCCAAGGCCGGTGCCACCCGGGCCGCCAATCTTGGCCTGCTCGATCACCAGCGGCAATGCCAGATAGACGGCAGCGACCCACAGCCCATTCACGGGCCCGCTGCACAGCAACACGGACCAAAGCAACCGGTGGCCCCGCACCACCACGAAGCCGCGCGCGATACTGGAGAGCAGCGTCGGTTGGGGTGCAGCGGCGTGCCGTGGGAGCATTCCGAGTGAGAGTACCGCTAGGGCTGAGAGGATGAAGCTGGCTGCGTCAAGGCTGAAGAAGTGGACCACCGGGACCAAACCTGCGAGCACGCCCACAAGCCCAGGGCCGACCAACCGCGCCGTCCGCTCTGTCATATCGAGCAAGGCGTTCGTCGCCGGGAGTAACTGCGGATGCGTGACCAAACCCGGCAAGGTGACCGAGAGGGCCGGGCGGAATACCGCCTCGCCAGCAGCCAGTACCAGGATGGCGAGTGCCAGGGCCGCGGGCGGGGGACCGCCAGCGCCCAGCCACCACAGAACCAAAAGCACCAAGACCGCTGCCCGCAGCGCGTCCGCCCCCGCCATGGCAAGCTGCTGGTTCCACCGGTCTGCCCAGCGGCCCGCCAGGAGTGCCGCGGTGAGGCCGCAGCCAGCCTGCAGGGCGGACAGGTACCCCGCCGCCGCGCCGAACACGCCGACGGCCACCCAGACGAGGGCCACGGCGTAAAGTTGATCACCCATCGCCGACAGCGTGAGCGCACCCCATAACAGGCGCACCCGGTGGACCGCCAAGGGACGTAAGAGGAGAAGGGGCGTCACGGCACTACGGCTTGCCGGCCGTCCAATCCTCCACCGGAATCCGGGCAACCTCAAGAAGGTCGTTCGTGCGGGCATACCATCCGCCGCCATGCATGCGGCCGACGAGGTCCAGCTTTGGCGTGTCGATATAGCAGCGCTTCGCATCGATCACGGCTGCGTCAGCCACGTGCATCATGACGACTTTGCCCAGGACGAGGTCCCGCCCGCCTGGCAACTCGACGGTCTGGAAGATTTCACATTCGAAGGCGACCGGACTGTCGGCGATGCGGGGTGGGGCCACCTTCACCGAGGGCAAGGTGGCCAGCTTCGCTTCTGCGACCTCGCTGACAGTAGGGTCGAAATCAATCGCAGTCACCACCATCGCACGCGATAGCGCAGCGCTGACCAGGTTGACGACGAACTGGCCGGAATGGCGGATATTGGCCGCGGTATCCTTCAACTCGCCCCCACGCCCCTCGATGCTGACCGCCAGCAAGGGCGGGTCCCCACTGATGGCGTTGAAGAACGAATAGGGCGCGGCGTTGACCACCCCGGCGGCCGATTGCGTGACCACCCAGGCGATCGGCCGCGGGACCACGGTCGAAACCAGCAGCTTGTAACAGTCCCGCCCGGCAAGCGCGTCGAAATCGAACTGCATGTCATCTCACCCGGGTTGGTCCAGGCCTACTGTCGCGTCTTGCGCCTGTGCCTGTCCACCTTCGGCATACCCCCTTGTCTCTGCCGCCGTTCCATCCCATCATGAGGGTCTTCGAAACTTACTGAAAGGAGGTGATCCAGTGTCTCATTGTCTGATCGCTCAGTCCGCCGTTGTGACCGTGGGTGTCGCCTTGGTGCAGAGCCTGGCCTGAAACCTCTGGTCTGACGGCGCGACCGTCCGGCAATGTGAAGGCCCCAGCGCATGCTGGGGCCTTTTGCATGTTCGGAGCAAACGCAGCGATCAACGCGTGGCCGGCCCGTGATGGTTGACGCGGGCGGGGGGCGCCGGGCGGCACTCATCCGCCCGGCATAACGACTTGCCGGCCTATCTCGCGTAGCCGCTCGACTAGTCGGCAGTTGCGCCCATCTTCTCCGCCAGGGTCGGCAGTTTGCTGCGGCGGCGTGGAGCCATCCAGCGCTGCAGCCGGTCGAGATACAGATAGATCACGGGCGTCGTGTAGAGCGTTAGAACTTGGCTGAGCAGCAAGCCGCCCACCATC
This sequence comes from Acetobacteraceae bacterium, assembly GCA_965199005.1. GTDB lineage: Bacteria > Pseudomonadota > Alphaproteobacteria > Acetobacterales > Acetobacteraceae > LMUY01. The sequence continues at coordinate 2,414,832 of CBDAQK010000001.1, forward strand.
GCGAAGCCGAGCGGCTTACGAAGCTCCGACCCAGCACCGCTGCCGAGCATGAGCGGCAATCCGCCCAGCATCGCCGCCATCGTTGTCATCAGGATCGGGCGGAACCGCAGGAGGCACGCTTGCCTGATCGCATTCAGCGGCGTTTCGCCATCCCGCCGCTCCGCCGTGATGGCAAAGTCCACCATCATGATGCCGTTCTTCTTCACGATCCCGATCAGGAGGATGACGCCGATCAGCGCGATGATCGACAGATCGTAATGGGCGATCATCAGCATCAACAGCGCCCCGACGCCCGCCGAAGGCAAGGTGGACAGAATAGTGAGGGGAAGGATGTAGCTCTCGTAGAGGATGCCGAGAATGATATAGACGGTGATCAGCGCCGCCGCGATGAGGTAAGGCTGACTGCTGAGCGATGACTGGAATGCCTGGGCGGTGCCCTGGAAGGTGCCGCGCAAGGTGCTGGGCGTTCCCATCACCGCCATCGCGTCCGAAATCTCGTTCACAGCGTCACCCAAGGCTGCACCGGGTGCGAGGTTGAACGACAGCGTTACCGCTGGGAATTGGCTTTGGTGCGACAGTGACAATGAGACAACCGGGTTTGTATCGACCTTTACGAACGTGCTGAGTGGCACGGCCGCCCCGGCAGAGGACTTCACATAGAGCTTGTTGAGCGTGTTGACGTCGCCCTGCATGTCCGGCGGGACTTCGAGGATCAGGTGATACGAGTTGATCTGGGTAAAGTATTGGGTGATCTGCCGCTGCCCGAAGGCGTCGTAGAGCGTGTCGTCGATCTGCTGGGGGGTGATCCCGAACCGGGAAGCCGCATCGCGGTCGATGGTCAGCGTCGTCGTGGTCCCGGCCATTTGCTGATCGGTCGCGAGGTCGCGCAGCGTCGGCAGGGTCCGCAGTTTGTCGAGCACCTTCGGCGCCCACTGATAGAGCTCCGTCAGGTCCGCATCCTGCAATGTGAACTGATACTGAGTCCGGGATAGGCGGCCACCGACGCTGATATCCTGCGCCGGTTGCATGAACGCCTGCGCGCCCTCGACCACCCGCGTCTTCTCCCGGAGTCTGGCGATGATTTCCTGCGCGGTTGCCGTCCGCTCTTCAAACGGCTTGAGGGCGATGTAGAGGCGGCCATTATTGCCCGTCTGCCCGCCGAGGCCGGCGCCGATGGAGGATGAGTAGGCTTCGACGTCGGGGTCCGCGCCGATGATGTCACCCAGCGCCATCTGCCGGCGTGACATTTCCTGGAAGGAAATGTCCTGGGCGCCTTCCGTGATACCGATGATCACGCCTGTGTCTTGTGGCGGGAAGAAGCCCTTCGGAATTTTGACGTACATGTAGCCGGTGATGGTCAGGGTGCTGAGGAACACCATGAGGGTGATGAAGCGGAAGCGCAGAGCGATGTCGAGGGTTCGCCGGTAGCCACCGATCAGGTGGTCGAACCCGCTTTCCACAAAGCGATACAGCCAACCATGCTCACCGTGATGGTGTTTGAGGAAGCGTGAGCACATCATCGGCGTCAACGTCAGCGAAATGAAGCCGGAGACGACGACTGCAATGGCCACCGTCATGGCAAATTCGCGGAAGAGCCGGCCCACGATACCGCCCATCAACAGGAGCGGGATGAACACTGCGATCAGGGATACGCTGATGGAGACGATGGTGAACCCGATTTCTCCGGCGCCGCGCAGGGCGGCGTCCATTGGGTTCATGCCCTCTTCGACGTAGCGGTAGATGTTTTCCAGCATCACGATAGCGTCGTCGACGACGAAGCCGACCGCGATGGTCAATGCCATCAGCGAGAGGTTGTCCAAGCTGTAGCCCAGCACGAACATCACCGCAAAGGTGCCGACCAACGCCAGTGGCACGGTTACGCTGGGGATCACCGTTGCCCAGAAATTCCGCAGGAAGAGGAAGATCACCATCACCACGAGGGCGATCGACAGCAGCAGGGTAAACTGCACGTCCTTCACTGAGGCCTGGATGGTCAACGTCCGGTCCATCACGGTCGTGACGTGAACCGATGGGGGGATTGCAGCCTGTAGCCGGGGCAGTTCGGCGCGAATCTTGGCAACGGTGTCGATGACGTTGGCGCCGGGCTGCTTGAAGATCAGCAACTGGATGCCGCGGTGGCCATTCTGCCAGCCAGCCAGCTTCGCATTTTCCGGACCGTCGACCGCGATGCCGACATCCTTGACCCGTACCGGAGCGCCGTTGCGGTAGGCCAGGATAACGTTCTCAAAAGCTTTGCCGGTGGTCAGCTGGTCGTTGTCGTAGATGGCAAACGCCTGCCGCGGACCGTCGATGCTGCCCTTGGCGGTGTCCACCGTCACGTTCGTCAGGGTCGAGCGGATATCCTCGAGGGTCAAGCCCATCGCAGCGAGGCGGGCCGGGTCAATCTGAACACGCACCGACCGCTTCTGCTCGCCACCGATCGAGACTTGCGACACGCCGGTGATCTGGGAGATTTGCTGGCTGAGGATGTTATCCGCCCAGTCGTCGACTTCGATCAAGGGCAGCGTATCGGACTGCACGGCCAGGATCAGGATCGGGCTGTCCGCCGGGTTGACCTTGCGGTAGGTTGGCGGCGTCGGCAGGTTTTTCGGCAACTGGCCACCAGCCGCGTTGATGGCGGCCTGGATGTCGCCAGCGGCGGCATCGATGTTGCGGTCAAGGTCGAACTGGATCGTCACCTGCGTGTTGCCCTGCACGCTCACCGAAGTGAGCTGGGACACGCCGGAAATCTGCGAGAATTGCCGCTCCAGCGGCTGGGCTACGGTCGACGCCATCGTCTCCGGGCTGGCGCCTGGGAAGCTGCCGGAGACGGCGATCGTCGGGAAGTCCACACGCGGCAATGGTGCGACGGGGAGCAGCGGATAGGCCGCGATGCCGACCAGCAGTACGGCTGCCATCAGGAGCGAGGTCGCGATCGGGCGGCGGATAAAGGGTGTGGAAATGCTCATGGGTTGATCTAGCCGCCTACTTTTGCAGGTGTAGCCGTGCCCGTGCCCGACTGTTGCACGCCGTAAGCAACTCGCGTGCCATCAGTCAGCCGCGATTGCCCGCCCGTAACGACAGTTTCCGTCCCGGTCAGCCCCTTGGTGATGATCGTCAGCTTGCCGTCATCCTGCCCAACCTCGATTGGCACGAGCGAGGCGATGCTGCCCGACTTCACCACGTAGAGGTAGAGGCCATTGACCCCCCGTTGCACTGCTTGCGATGGGACCGTCACCACGTCGTGGGAGATGCCCAGTTGGAGATGCGCGTTGACGAACTGACCAGGCCAAAGCCGGTCGTCCCGATTGGGAAACTGCGCCTTCAGCTTGATTGTCCCGGTGGTGGTATCGATGGCGTTGTCCATCGTCAGCAGCGATCCTTCGCTAAGCTGCTCCTTGTCGTCGGAACTGAAGGCGATCACCTTCAGCGGGTCGTGTGATGCCCGCATGGCGTCCTGCACGGTGGGAAACACGTCCTGCGGCAGGGTGAAAATCATGCTGATCGGATGGATCTGGTTGACCGTCACGATGCCAGTCGCGTCGTTGGCGTGCACCAGATTGCCTTGGTCCACCAGGCGCAGCCCGACGCGCCCGTCCGTGGGCGAGACGATTCTGGTGAAATCCAGGTTCAGTTTGGCTGCGGCGATCGCGGCGTCATCCGCCTGGGTCGTGGCCGTGCTCTGCGACACCGAGGCCTGCTGCGTATCGACGCTTTGGCGGGAGGCGAAATCACTCTTGGCGAGGTCCGCATAGCGGGCCAGGTCACGCTTCGCATTGCCGAGCATTGCTATGTCGGCAGCTCTTTTCGCGACGGCTTGGTCGTAGGCCGCCTGGTATGGGCGGGGATCGATCAGCGCCAAGAGGTCGCCGGGCTTGACGTCCTGGCCTTCGGTGAAGGCAATCTTCTCGACCGTCCCATCGACCCTGGCGCGGACCAATACGGATTGCAGCGCCTGGACGGTGCCGATACCGCGCGTGATAATCGGAACATCCTGCCGTTTGACGACTGCGGTGCTGACGGGGACCCCAGACGGGCCTTGCTGCGCCAAGGCTGGCCACGCGATGGCAAAGGAGATTGTTCCGACAAGCACGCTCAGCCTACCCATACACTTCTCCCGCCTTCGTCATTTTGCAGTGCAGCAATTATCAGGTCCGAGCGGAGATCACATCAACTGAAACATGGAAAATTGGTCATAGTACGAAACTTTTACCCTCCTAGCCGCAAACTTCGCCGCAAAGCGACTCCTGTTACAAATTCGGTCCTAAAAAAGCCGCGGAGACCGGCTGGCAAAGGCGATGGGCATGGCCCGGTATGCATCAAGCCCGCGCGCGGTCATCTTCGGCAGCCCCGGCTGGGTGGGGGCGCCAATCGCACCCGCTCCGGCCATCGCTGTGGCGGGCGCCATTGGCAGCACGCGGATGGCCTCGTTGCCTGTGGGGAGCATCACCGCTACCCGGCCCCGCAGCAATCCCCCCGGCGCCAGTCCCGGTGATGGCGGCACGGCCGATGCTACCACCGTTGTCGCATTCGTAACGGCCTGACTGCCGACGGGGAGTTCCGGGACTCCCCAGGCGGCCAGCACCTTGTGGGCATAGTCGGCGCCCAGATCCGGGGTGAACGAATGGTAGGCAGCAACGGCAAGCGGCCAGGCGTTTGTCTGGCTGAACAGTTGCTGCAGGAAGCGCGCGCCATAGGCAGCGTTGGCCATCGGGTCGAACGCCACGTCGAGGCTGGCGAAGGCTTCTGGGTGGAACGAAAGGTTCACTTGCATGCACCCGACATCGATGGAGCGCACGCCCCGCGCCTGGAGCGCCTGAACGGCAGCGATCGCCTCGGCTTTGCTGTCGTACCAATGACCGACGCCCTCGGCATTGATGGTCCAAGGCCAGGGATAGACGGCCCCGCTCACAGGGTCGCGCTTACCGCTCTCGACCACGGCAATGGCGTCCAACAACCGGTCCGGCACGCGGGTGCCGCGCTCCGCCTGGAGGATTGCAGCACGGCACAAAGCTGATGGCGCCGGAATGGTGGCAGCAGGTTGCGGCCGCGCTTGCGCCACGGCAACGAGGACCCATGAGACAGCCAGAGCCACCCAGCCGAAGATAACGGATCGCTTCATGCGGCGAGGATGTAGCAGAAAGGTTTCCCGAGCCTTGCCGAATCTTTTGCATGTGAAAAATGCTGCACTGCAAAATAACGCTTGCAGCGGACGTAAAGGCCCCCTAACTTCCGTCTCGCAGTGAGGCTCTGGTCTCGCTGCTTCTTGGACGTTTCCTCCCTAAACTTGGCGGTGCCGCAAGGCGCCGCCTTCTTTTTTGATGGGGTCCAGGATCGCGCTACACGCGGCTGCGACATGCTGCATCAGGATGTCGAGCCGGGCGCGCAACGGATGGAAGCCGTCCGAACGCTCTAATTTCGACTCGTCCATATAGAGTCGCCGCGCAACTTCGATCTGCAAGGCGTGGACCCCATTGCGAGGGCGGCCGTAGTGGCGGGTCACGTAGCCCCCCGCATAGGGGTCGTTGCGCCGCACGTCATAGCCGAACTCCCGCAGCACCCGTTCGACCAATGCCGTGACCTTGGGGGTGCAAGCGGTGCTATGGGCGTCTCCCAGCACGAAATCCGGGCCGCCATACCGTCCGGCCCCAGCGGGCATCGAATGACAGTCGATCAACAGGCAACAATCGAATTGCAATTGCGTATCGGCGATCAGGCCAGCCAGCGCGTCGTGATACGGCTGCCAGCACTCCCGCACCCGCGTCTGCGCGTCGGCGAAATGCAGCTTGCTGCGATAAATCGACTCGCCGGAGGTCACGACTCGCGCAATGGTGCCCAACCCGGCGCCCACCCGAGGGCTGGTGGTATTGACCCAGTCCGGCAGCGTATCGGCGAACATGGCCGGGTCAAGCTCCCAGGCTTCCCGGTTCGGGTCGCAGAAGGCACGCGGGAATTGGGCGCATAGCAGGGGGGCGCCGTGGCTGACAGCCGATTCGAAAAGCTCCTCGACGAAGCTATCCTCACTTCGGCGAAGGTCCAGCGGGCCGAGCCGTGCTGCCTTCAGGAACTCCGGCGCATAGGCACGGCCGGAATGGGGAGACGCAACGACAAGCGGGGCGGTCTGCACCGGGGGACGCAGGATGATGAAAGGCGCGGCCGAGTCGGCCAGAGGGTCTGGAATGGGCGAGGCAAGGTCCATCAGGCTATAGAAGCGCTCCTGTCGGCCCGTGTCATCACGAGATCCATCACGTCCTCCACACCGCGTAAGGTGATTTGTATGGCGCCAAAGGCGTGGTGGGCGCGACAGGGATTGAACCTGTGGCCCCTGCCATGTCAAGGCAGTGCTCTACCGCTGAGCTACGCGCCCCACGCCGGGCGTTCCTAGTGTTTCCTCGCCCTGGAAGCAAGCGGTGGTCGCCGTCCCGGCTTCGGCGCGCCAGGCGGGACGGTTTACGCCTGCCGTTCATGATTGTCAGACATGTACGATGATGGCGACAATAAACGCCACCATACAGGTGAATGAAACAATCAGACAAAGCGCACTCGTGGTGTAACTCACCCGTGGAACTGGGGATTTCACATCTTGCCAGGGGATCGCGAGGTGAGCGGAGATGTTTCTTTCATTGGCCTGATCTTTCGCATGCAGGAGTTTGATTCCCAAGATGCCAAAGAGGAGCGACGTCACCAGCAGGACTGCGCTAATCAAATACTCCAAAGCCTCTATCCTCTCAGCCAATGGGATGGGTAAGCCGGCCGCAGTGCCCGATGAAACGCCGGAGCGTCAGAACCGCTGCATCTCGACCGCGTGCCCGCGTGTCGGAAGCCGCACCAGCACGCGGGAGGCGTCTGGCAAGCGCTGCAGAAACGCGAGCGCCACGTCTTCGAACGTCCGGCCTTGGATGGTGCGCTCCAGCCGCCCTTCGATCGCCGATGCCGCCGTGGCGACGGTCTCGCGCCATAGGTCCAAATCGACCTCCGACTCGGTCCAGACCTCCGCCGTCAAGCTATGACCGTGCAGCGCGCCGTCCAGGCCCAGATGAGCGATCTCCAACGCGACGGTGGCGGCCCGGCTGATCCTCATGGAATGTTCCACGTTTTATGCGCTTGAATGTTAAGGCGCCATTGCGGATGTCGCCGGCAGTATTCCGAGGCGGCCGCCGTATGCTCCACCAACGCCGGGCCATCCATCGGCGATAGCCACCGTTCCGTTGCCGCAAACGCTGTGAAACGCTCGGGCTCGGCGCCGGCTTGCCGGTAGACCAGCTTCAGCTCGTCCGCCGCATGCAGGACCAACGGCGCTCCAGCCTTCGGGCTGACGCAAAGCCAATCGACCGGGCCGGGCACGGCCTGCGTGCCGTTCGTCTCCACGGCAATCCAGAACGCCCGCGCCCGCAATGCGTCCAGCAGTGCGGCGTCCACCTGGATCAGCGGCTCTCCCCCCGTCAGCACCAGGCGGCGCCCGGGCCGGGATTCCGGCCAATGGGCCGCAACCGCATCCGCCAGGGCGTCTGCCGTCCGATACCGCGTGCCGCCCACAAACTCCGTGTCGCAGAACCGGCATACGGCCGCGGCCCGGTCCTGCTCGCGGCCGGACCATAGGTTGCAGCCCGCAAAGCGCACGAAGACGCAGGTCCGGCCCAGATTGACGCCTTCGCCCTGTTGGGTCAGGAAAATCTCGTGAACGGTATAGGTCACAACGGCTCCAGCCATGCTCGGGCGTCTTCTGCTGCCGTTGGAGGGGCATTGTCGAGGATGAGGCTGCCAGGTTTACTCGCCAAGCTGGGTTCGTTGAAGCCGGCGGAGCCTGCCCCACGCTTTGTCGTGGACCGCACGCGGATCTTCGATGCTGGCAAGACCCGGGTGTTGCGCAGCCTGCTGGAGCGGCCCCGCAAACGCCGCGACGATCCCTGGTGGGGGGCATTTTTCGACGCGGCGTGGAATGCAGCCCTGGTCGTGGCCGACCCGGCGGTGATCACCGGCGCAGACGGCTTCCCCTATGTAAGGGTGAACCTGCCGCCCGCCATCCGGTTCAAGCCGGCCTCGATCGCCAACCTGGCGGCGATCTGTTTGGAACGGGGGACCGGCGTCGCCCTGTTCGCATCTGCCGGCGATCCCGTCTCTGCCGCGCAATTCCTGTTTCCCCCTGGCATGCTGGACAGCCTCCTCCGCTTCGATACCTGGCTGGGGGACCCGTTGGAGCGCCGGGTAGCAGGCGCCGGGGACATCCCGCAAACCGTGATGGGGCCGCCGACGGTGGCGTATCTGCCCACCTACACCGCCCGTGCCCTCATGGCGGCGATGCGCAGCATGTGGGGCATCGCAAATCCGCGGGTTCACCTCCTATCCGACCCGGCGCAGCGCCATCGCACCCTCGTGATCGGCCGCAAGGTCAGCGAACTGTCACAAGCCACCTCGTGGCGCAGCCACGAACCCAGGTTGCGCTGGTTTCTGCCGCAGGGACGCTCGATCGCCCCCATGCCGGAGGCGTGGCGGCTGGAGGACATGACGCTGCTGGAGGAACTCGCGGGGCTGGCCCCCACCAAGCTCGGCTAGCAAACCCGCCGCCGCAGGGCTAACACACGCGCGTTCGACCCAACCATCGGATTTGGCCGCCATGCACGCCTACCGCACCCATACCTGCGACCAGTTGCGCGCCAGCGATGCCGGCACCGTCGCCCGGATTTCCGGGTGGGTGCACAGCAAGCGCGACCATGGCGGACTGCTGTTCATCGACTTGCGTGACCACCATGGGCTGACCCAGGTGGTGTTCCCCGCCGGCGCCCCGGCTTTCGCGGAGGCGGACGCGCTGCGGGTGGAGAGCGTGGTGACGATCACCGGCACCGTCGTCCGGCGGGAGGGCGGGACGGTGAACCCGAAACTGCCCACGGGGGAGGTCGAGCTCCGGGCCGATACGCTGGTCGTGCAATCCGCCGCTGCCGTGCTGCCCTTCCCCGTCGCGGGTGATGCCGCCACGGCCGAGGAATTGCGGCTGCGCTACCGCTATCTCGACCTGCGCCGGGACAAGATCCACCGCAACATGATGCTGCGCGCCGGCGTCATCGCCTACCTGCGCAAGCAAATGATCGCCGCGGGATTTACCGAGTTCCAGACGCCGATCCTGACCGCCTCGTCGCCGGAGGGCGCGCGGGACTTCCTGGTGCCGTCGCGCATCCATCCCGGCCAGTTCTACGCCCTGCCGCAGGCGCCGCAGCAGTTCAAGCAGTTGGCGATGGTGGCCGGGTTCGACCGGTATTTCCAAATTGCCCCCTGTTTCCGTGACGAAGCGGGGCGGGCGGACCGCTCGCCGGGTGAGTTCTACCAGCTGGACTTCGAGATGAGCTTCGTGACGCAGGAGGACGTGTTCACGACGCTGGAGCCGGTGATTGGCGGCGTGTTCCGCGAGTTTGGCGCAGGTCATGTGGTGACGGAGGGGGCCTTCCCCCGCATCCCCTACGATACCGCGTTGCTGGAATACGGGTCCGACAAGCCGGACTTGCGCAACCCGCTGAAGATCACCGATGTGACGGAGCATTTCGCCGGGTCGGGGTTCGGGCTGTTCGCGAAGATCGCAGCCTCGGGCGGCGTGGTGCGGGCGATTCCCGCGCCCGGCGCCGGGCCGAAGCCGCGCGGCTTCTTCGACAAGTTGAACGAGTGGGCGCGTGAGCAGGGCGCCGGCGGGCTCGGCTACATCCAATTCGAGGCGGAGGGCGGCAAGGGGCCGATCGCGAAGAACCTCGAACCCGCGCGGGTCGAGGCGATCCGGCGGGCTTGCGGGCTGGCGGCCGGTGATGCGGTGTTCTTTGCCGCGGGGGTGAAGGATGAGGCGGCCAAGTTCAGCGGCGCGGTGCGCAACCGCATTGCGGCCGAACTGGACCTGTACGAGAAGAACGCGTTCCGCTTGGCCTGGATCACCGACTTCCCCATGTATGAGCGCGTCGAGGAGACGGGGCTGATCGATTTCAGCCACAACCCTTTCTCGATGCCGCAGGGCGGGTTGGAAGCGCTGATGACGCAGGACCCGCTGACGATCAAGGCGTTCCAGTACGACATAGTCTGCAACGGGGTGGAACTGTCGTCGGGCGCCATCCGCAACCACCGTCCGGACATCATGATCAAGGCGTTCGAGATCGCCGGGTATGACGCGGCCGAGGTGGAGGCGCGGTTTGGCGGCATGCTGTCGGCCTTCCGCTACGGCGCGCCGCCGCATGGTGGTTCGGCACCCGGCATCGACCGCATCGTCATGCTGCTGGCGGACGAGCCGAACATCCGCGAGGTGATCCTCTTCCCGTTGAACCAGCAAGGGCAGGATCTGATGATGGGCGCCCCATCGCCGACGACGCCGGCGCGGTTGAAGGAATTGTCGCTGAAACTCGACCTGCCGCCCCCCAAGAAGAGCTGACGCGGCCGGGTCTACACCGGGGAGTCCGGCGGAAACGTCGGCGGGCGCTTCTCCCGGAAGGAGGCAACGCCCTCCTTGGCCTCGGGGCCGGAAAAGCCCAGGAATTCCAAGGCGAGGGAGGCGTCGAAGGCCGGGCCCGCTTGGCGCAGCCAGTTGTTGAGCGAGTATTTGGTCCAGCGGATCGCACTTTGCGCGCCCTCTGCCAGGCGGGTGGCGACCGCGACGGACTTTGCCTCCAAATCGGCATCCTCGACCGAGAGGCTGATCAGGCCAATCCGCTCCGCCTCCGCGCCGAGCATGGGTTCGCACAGCATCAGGTAGTATTTCGCCCGGGCCATGCCGATCAGCAGGGGCCAGATGATCGCGGCATGGTCACCCGCGGCCACACCCAGCCGGGTGTGGCCGTCGACGATGCGGCACTCCTTGGTGGCGATCGACACGTCGGCCAGCAGGCCGCAGACCAGTCCCGCCCCCACCGCCACGCCGCGCATCGCGCTCACCACCGGCTTGCTGCAATTGATGACGTTGTAGACGAGGTCCTTGGCCTCCTTCCAAACGCGGGCGCGTGTCTCGAAATCCTCGATCATGTCTTCGACCAGCGAGAAATCGCCACCGGCGGAAAAGGACTTGCCTGCCCCGGTAATGATGGCGACGTTCACCGTTGGGTCAGCATCGATATCACGCCAGATTTGCCCGAGTTCGGTGTGCATGGTGTGGTCGGCCGTGTTCATCTTGCCGTTCCCCATGGTAATCCGCAGCACCTTGGGATGCGGCCGGTCGAAGCTCAGGCGGGTGTAGCGGGCGTAACGGTCGTCAGGGCTCATGGCGGTGCGTCCGGTGGTGAAGGCGGCCCTTTATCCGCTGCGCTGCACGGCCTGCCAACCCGGGTAGCCCGTATCGCGCTTGGGCGATGCGGGACGTTGGCTGGGACCGCCGGATCAGCGTGGTCGGCCATGGGGTCAACTCGGGTATGCACTCGACCGGCGGTCCAGCATCGCCCAGGAGCGATACCGGCTACGCATTAACGTCCAACCCTTGTGCAGATGTAGCTGGTCGGCTGGTGCTAGACCACCGCGGCGGATCGCCTGAGTCCGTCGATCATGGAACTGCGCAGCAAATGCGCGCGCAGGCGTGCCGGGTCCGCGGTGATCGCCTGCAGATCGGCGAGCAGGGCGCGGCGGCGCGCTGGGTCGCGTTCGCGCATCCGGCTGCGGTTGCGGTCGGCCTGCGCCATGATCTCGTCCCGTGCCACCGGACGGCGGCGGCGGTCGTAGCGGTCAAGCAGCGTTTCATGGGCGGCACCGTGCAGGCTGGCGGTCAGGGCCTCGGCGAGTTCGAACGCGTCGTGCAGCCCGCCATTCAGCCCCATGCCTCCCGCCGGGGCGTTGACATGGGCGGCGTCCCCGGCCAGCGCCACGCGGCCGTGCGCGTAGCGCGCCACCATCCGCATATGCACGCGGTAGGGCCGGCTTTCGCGGATGTCGTATGGCTCTGCCCGGGGCACGATGGCTTGCAGGCTGGCATCCATCGCCTCCGCCGTCATCTGCGCCTCGACCGGTGCGTCCTCCCGCGGGTAGATCGAGACGCGCCAGCGGCCCGGCACGCGGAGCAGGCTGAAATTGCCGGCACCCTCCCGCCAGCAATAGGTGACGTTGGACAGGCCCTCCAAATACTCCTCGAACGGAAAGACCGTCGTGGCAAGCAGTGTGGTCTCGGGATAGGTTTCCCCTTCAAAGGCCAGGCCGAGCCCGGCGCGAATCGTGCTGCGCGCGCCATCGCAGCCAGCCAGGAATTTGGCCCGGATGGTCTGCGCGCCGTCCGGCCCCTCCATCGCGACCGAGACACCTGCGTCATCCTGGGTGAAACCGGTCACGCGGGTGCCGGCGATGATCTGGACGCGCCCGGCCAACCGGTCCCGCAGCGCGTCCGACAGCTTCCATTGCTCGCATTGCAGCCGGAACGGGTGGCGCGTGTCGGCGGCGAGGATGCCGAGGTCGAACACGGCGCGGTCGCCCGATGGGTGCAGCCGGATTTGCCAATGCGGACAGGGCAGTCCGCCAGCTACCAGGAGGGCGGTCACGCCCAATGGCTCCAGCATGTCCAGGGTCGGCGGGTGGAAGGTCGAGGCGCGGAGATCACGGCCGGGTTCCGCCTCGGCCTCGACGACCGTCACGTCGAACCCTTTCAGGCTCAGCAGCAGCGCCAGGCACAGCCCGACCGGGCCACCCCCGGCCACGATGACATCGGTCACGGGCCCGCCCACGCTCAGCCGAACCGCGCCATGGCGAAACTCGGCTCGGCTTTGGCGCCGGAGTCCATCGCCATGGCTGCCAAGTGCTCGCCCAGTGCCGGGGAGTGTTTGAATCCGTGGCCGGAGCAGGCCGAGGCCACGATGACAGCCCCGTCCTCCCGCAGCCGGTCCACGATGAACCCGGCGTCGGGCGTGACGGTGTAGAGGCAGGTGGCGGCCTTGACCAACCGGTTCGTCACGCCTCGCAGGCGGCCGGCAATGTGGCGGCTATGGATGGCTTGGGCTTCTGTTGCCGAGACCACCCGATCGACCTGATCGGGGTCGACAGGGGTGTCGTAACGTTCGCTGGCCGCCTTGACCCCCGGGGTGCCGGGCAATAGCGGAAAGCCATAGAGGTAATCCTGCTCCGCCGGGCCGTGCTGCCAGATGAACACCGGGCAATGCGAGGGCTGATAGAGCGCCGGCTCGTCGGTTTCAAACCATAGCAAGGTCTGGCGATACACGCGCGCTGCCGCCGACAGCGTGCCGCCAGCCAGACCGGGCAGCCAGGCGCCAGCGGTCAACACGACGCGGGCGGCCTCGATCCGGTCCTTGTCGGTGATCACGGCGACACCGTCCCCGCAGCGTTCGAGGGAAAGCATCGTCTCGCCCGTCCGCACCACCGCGCCCAATTGCCGTGCCAGCCGGAGCTGGAGGGCTACGCAGCGCTCGGGCGAGAGCACGCCGGCGCTGGGCTCGAAGAAGCCGCGTTCGGCGTCGTTCACCTGGAATTGCGGATAGCGCCGCCGGATTTCTGCACTGGACAGCACCTCGTGCGGAATGGCGTGCGCCTGGGCGATGGCGATCGTGCTGCCGAGGAATCCGGCCTGGCCGTGGCTGGGCGCACCATCCCCTTCCGCGATGACCAGCATGCCGATTTGCTGCAGCAGGGCTTCGCCGGTCTCCGCCTCCAATTCGCGCCAAATCTCGTGCGACCGGCGGACCAGCGGCACGTAGGCGGCTCCTTCGGCGATGGCGAGCCGGGTGATGCGGCTGTCGCCGTGGGTGGAGCCGCGGTCATGCGGGGGATCGAACCGGTCGATCCCGATCGCCCGCACACCCGCCAGCGCCAGCCGGTGCAGCGTGGCGCTGCCAACCGCGCCGAGGCCCACCACGACCACGTCGGCGGTGTCGGTCATGCTGGAGTGAGGGTGTCATGCATGGCCTAACTCTAGGCCTCGCCCGGTGTCGTGCAATGGTGCTGACCCACTGCCTCCATTTCGGCGGGGATGGCAAGGCGCGGGGCTATTCGCCCTGGTGACACGCGCCGCATAGCAGGGGAACATGGCCAGCCGAACAAGGAGTGCCCCCGCTTGTCCACACAATCCCATATCGAGGCGGTGTTCGCGCCGGTCGACATCCAAATCGGCTTCTCCGCCACCCATCTCCAAACCGGCGCTACCGTGGCGATCAACCCCGGCACGCTCTTCCCCACCGCCAGCGTGTTCAAAGTACCCGTCATGGTGGAGGTGTTCCGCCAGGCGGAGGAGGGGCGCTTCGCCATGACCGACCGCCTGCCGATGCAGGAGAGCCAGCGCACCATCGGCTCCGGCGTGATGCAGAAGCTGGCGGGCGGGTTGACGCCCACCATCCGCGACCTGGTGATGCTGATGATCATCATCAGCGACAACAGCGCGACGCAAATCCTGCTCGACCTGGTCGGCGCGGAGAACGTCACGGCGACGATGCGCCGGCTGGGGCTGGAGAACATCCACGTCGTGCTCAGCATCCCGCAGCTCTTTGCGCATTGCTACGGCCTGCGATTGGACCCGCTGCCGAGCTATCCGCAGATGCAGCAGGCGATGCGCACGATCGTGATGGATTACGACTCGCTGGCCTTCGCGTCCTCCCCGCAGAACACCACCTCCTCCGCGGCCGACATGGCGGCGTTGATGGCCCTGATCGTGCAGCGCCGGGCTGGGAGCGAGGCGGCCAGCGCGGATATGATGACCATCCTGCGTTCGCAACAACTGCGCGACCGCGTGCCGCGCTACCTCCCGCTCGCCGGGGTGGGCAACAAGACCGGCACGTTTCGTGGCATTCGCAACGATGCCGGGTTGCTGCTGCGTGGCCCGGAGGATGTGGTTGCGTTCGCCCTGTTCACCTTCGACCGGACGCCGCTGCCGGTGGACAATTCCCGGTTGTTGTCGGCGCGCAACATCCTGGTGAATGGGGCCATGGCCGAAGTGGGCGAAATCCTGTGGGAGAGCCTGGGCCGGGACACGCCGGAGTAGGCGGTGCTATTCTACGAACTCGATCGCGCAACCGAAGGCAAAATCGGCCGGCACCGTGAGCCGGCCCGGTTCCTGATGGATGGGGATTTGCTGCAGCGCCGCGGCCGCCTGCGTGAGCGAGCGGGTGCGCAAAGTCAAAGCCGCCATGTATTCCGGCCGCTCGTCGCTCTTGGCGGCCTTACCGAGCTGGGTCGCCACCATGGCGTGGGTCAGCACGTCGACGCGGGATAGCCCGACGATGAGGCTCACGCCGCCCTCCACCGTCCGTAGCGCCCCAGTGCCGAAGATACGGCCGAACAGCCCGCCAAGGCGCGTAGGGTCGTCCGACGCGATCAGTGTGCGCACCACGCCCACCGTGCCGTTCGCGTGGTGGCGCCACTCGTCGCGCCATACGAGGTTGCGGGTGAAATGGTGGCAGAAATAGATACGGCCGGGCCAGATTGGCGCCGGCGTCACATGCACGGTGCGGAAGACCGCGTCGCGCGCGCCGCCGGGCAGCACCACGGGTCGGGAGAACTCATTCGGCGGCGTCGCATCGACCCCGGCCAGGGTCAAGCGAGTGTGCAGCGCGGTGGAGTCCTCCGTGCCGAATACCAGGCCGTTCAGCCCGATGGGAAAGCCGAGCACATCCCGCCGCTGGCTGTCCGCAGACAGCACGCCGATGAGTTCGAGGTAGTGCGTTCCGAAGATCGCCAGGTGGTTTGCCGAGCCCAGCGTGTGGAAGCCGCGCGGCGTCAGCGTGAAACCGAGCCGCTCATAGGCCGACGCCGCGGCGTCCAACTGGTCCCGCGCGTTGACGACGACGTGGTCCAGGGTCGGAACGATGTCGGACACGCGGCCTCCTACAAGAAAGATGCGGCGACAGTGTCGCAGTTGCGCCGCCTTGGAAAGGGGTCTCGCCGCTTAGGGCTTGTTCGACATCAATCGAATTGATCGGCGGCGTCGAACAAGGCCTAAGCCCTTGTTGTTAGAGGCAGCTTTGTCGGCGTGCGGACGCATTTATTTGCCGACGCTGCCTTAGACCCGGCGGGCGTTCAGCGCCAAGATCTTCCCGATCGGCGCCGGGCTGACGGCGTCGTCGCCGACGAAGGGGCGGTCGGTCACGACGACGAAGGCGAAGAGCAGCGCGACGGCGGTGGCTGTGGCACCCACGGTCAGCGTGCGTGGCAACGTCAGATCGGTCAGCGACGCGAGACCGATCCCGATCACCAACAGGCCGCCCGACATGATCCAGAAGATACCCGACAGCGCGGTGTCGGCGGAGGCGATCACGACCTCCCGCGTTTCGGACAGATCGTCGAGGTTCTTGAGCAGCTCCGAAAACAAGGTTTGCTGGCGCTGGTCGGCGGGCTGCAGGAGACGGGCCGTGCGAGAGAGGTTGTTGTAGAGCAAATCGGTTGCCTGATTCCGGTCACCCTGCGCCAAGCCCGGGTATTCGACGTCGATCCGGCTTCTGCCATACTGGGCCAGTAATGGCCGGATGGACGCGGCCTCGGCAGTGCCATACCGCAGCAGGCTGCGGTCGACGGCCGAAAACGCCGACGCTTCGCGCCCGACCATGGATTCGACGTTATGGAGGCTGGCATTTGCCTGCGCGAGCGAAAAGGAAAGCACCAGGGCCGCCATTCCCAACACGACCTTGAACGCATCGAAGGCGGCCTCGTCGCGATCCTCGTTACGCCGTAGGCGCAAGACGAACCGGCCTATGACAGGGGCTAACATGGCCAAGCCGGCGACGACGACCACGACAATCGCCAAGACCTCAAGATCAGGGAGTGGTTGCAAAAGATGAATTAGGTTCGACACTGTATGATTCCGGTCTCTCAAGGGCGCGCTGTGGTTGCGTCGCGCCGTGATATACCGGTTTGTTTCAAACGACCTAAGGAGTGCCGGCCAGCAGGCCCGAATCATACGCGACAGTGGCGATCCGGAGGTCCGGGATCGCCACTGTCGAAGGCGTCAGGCGGTGCTATTGCGCCTGTGCCGGGCCACCCGCGCCCGGGCCTGGATGGGCCTGCCGCCAAGCCCGCATTTGGTCGCGGGTGATCGATCCGGTGTGGTTGACGTCGATCGCGTCGAAGCGGCGGGCGGCGGCATCCGAGGCCCGCTGGATGAATTGATCCCGCGTGATCGCACCCCGCCCGGGCCCAGGGGCAGGCGAAGGGGCAGGCTGCGCGATGGCGGCGAGCGGGAGTGCAACCAAGAAGGTTGCCAGGACGAGGCGCATGGCAGGTCTCCAAAACATTGTGGGTAGCCGGTGCAATGCGCCCAAGCTGTGTATCGCAGGGCAACGAATTGCATCCGCTTTCCTTTACTCGCGCCGGGTGGAAGGATGCGGGCAAAAGGTGGAGTGTCCCTGGTGCGAGCCTGCGTCCTTCTTGCCACATGCCTGCTCGCCATCTCGATGGCGGCCCCCGCCCGGGCGCAAGCGCCGGAGGAACGGAATAGGGGACGCGATGGAGCCGCCGCTCCCGCCGCGGCGCCGCGCCCTCCTCCGCTGGTGCAGGACTCGGTTACGAAGCATGCGTTGGACCTGCCGGGGCGCACGCTGCATTTCACCGCGGATGCCGGGTTCGTTCGCTTGTTGGACGCCGGGAACACGCCGGAGGCGGACATTGCCACCACCGCCTATACGCTGGATGGCGCGGACCCGGCGACGCGCCCGGTGACGTTCGTGCTGAATGGCGGGCCCGGCATGGCGTCTGCCTGGTTGCAGATGGGAGCGGTCGGGCCATGGCGAATCGCGATGCTGCCGGCCCCCTCGGCCGCCTCCCTGCCCCAGCCCAATGCCGACACCTGGCTTGACTTCACGGATTTGGTGTTCATCGACCCGGTGGCGACCGGCTACAGCCGCTTCCTCGTGCCGGGGGACGATGTTCGCAAACGCCTATGGTCGGTTGGCGGCGACATCAGTGAACTCTCGCAGACGATCCGCCGCTGGCTGGACAAATCCGGCCGCATCGTCTCGCCCAAATTCCTGCTGGGCGAAAGCTATGGCGGGTTCCGGGCGCCGCGCCTGGCACGGGTGCTGGCCGAACAGGACGGGGTGGGCCTGAAAGGCCTGGTGATGGTGTCGCCCGTGCTCGATTATGGCAACCATAGCGGGGCGTTGGACCTCATGGGCTATGCCATCACCCTGCCATCGATGAATGCGGCTGCCCGGGTGGCGCAGGGCCTGCCGGCGGGGCGTGCGGACCTGGCGGATGCAGAGAGTTACGCCTCCGGTGCCTTCCTGGCCGATGTCTTGCGCGGCGTGGCGGACCCGGCGGCGCTGGGCCGCGTGGTGGACAAGGTGAGCGCCCTGACCGGCCTGAACCCCAGCCTGGTGCGCCGGCAGCGGGGGCTGATCAACAATAGCGTGTTCGTCCACGAACATGATCGCGCAACTGGCCGGATCGACAGCCTGTATGACACGACCGTGTCGTTGCCCGATCCATTTCCCGAATTCTCCGGCGAGCGCAACGCGGACCCGATGCTGGATGGGCTGCGGGCGCCGCTGACCTCCGCTATGCTGGCTGTTTACGACGTGCTGCATTGGCATCCGAATGGGCCAGAGTATCGCCTGGTCAGCGACGAGGCGGCGCGGCAATGGGATTACGGCCGCCGGGGGCCGGTTCAATCGTTCGGCGCGCTGCGGCAGGATTTGGCGCTTGATCCGGGTTTGCACGTGATCATCGCGCATGGGCTGTATGATCTGGTGTGCCCCTATTTCGGGACGCAGCTGCTGCTGAACCAAATCCCGCCGGCCTCGGGTGGGGACCGGGTGCAGCTGCTGACCTTCCCCGGCGGCCACATGTTCTACAGCCGCGATGAGTCCAGGCAGGGCTTGCGGGTGGAAGCCGCCAAATTGATCGGCGGTTGACGCTCGGGGAGTCCGGCAGGCTAGGCGATCGCCGCCCGGACGTCCTCGATCAGCTTGTCCATCTCGGCGAGCGACCCGGCATCCAGATCGGCCAGTGCCGCCTGCACCTTGTCGGCCGCGTCTTCTGGCATTTCAGGGGGCCGATCCGCCATCAGCTCGCGCAATGCCGCCAGTGCCAGTTCTAGGCCCCGGCGAATCTCGCCGGCCTCCATGGCACGCGCCCCGCGATGGGCACGGTCCAGCTCCAACCGTGCCGTTTGCAGCAGGGCATCCTGGTGATGGGCCTCGATGGACATGGCGCTCTCCCCGTTTGGTTCGCGGGAGCACGGTATGGCAGAGCTGGAGGGTGTTCGCCACTGGGGCGAATGGAGCTGTGTTTGGGGTGCAGGCGTCATCTTCGGAGTGACTGCCAACTCCGTTCCGCTTGCGAGAAGGGTGGGGTGCAGCCATTCTGGCGAAATGAGTCACGGTGACGTGGGCAAAATCCTCTACGATGACACCGGCAGGTGGCGGATCCGCCGCATCAGCCAGATGCCCAACATCGACGCCCCCACGAACAGGACGCCAGCGAGGATCATCTGCGCGTTCTGGTCGACCCGCACGCCGCCGCCGAGTAAGGCAAACACAATGGTCTGTGGCAGGTAGCCGATGGCAGAGGCCAGCAAGAATGGCGCGAAGGCGACGGCCGACACCCCCGCCAGCAGGTTCAACAGGATGTTGCTGCCGATGGGGAGCAGCCGCAGGGTCAGGGTGGCGCTGAAGGGATGGCGGGCCAGTCGCTGATCCAGCTTGGCCAAGCCCCCGTGGATGCGCCGTGCGGCCCAGTTCCGCGCCACCAGCCGGGCCCAGAAGAAATCCGTGGCGCACCCGCCAAGCGCGGCCAGGACGGCCAAGAGGCATCCGAGCCAGGCGCCGAATCCCAGTCCGGCCGCATAGGCGACGATCTGCCGCGGCACGCCCACCGCGCAGGCCAACGCGCCCAGCAGCACGAACCCGGCAGGACCCGCCTGCGCCGGGGCATCCAGCACGTGGCGCCCCCAGCCGTTGCGCAGGGTCAGCCCGGCGGCGAGCAGCCCGGCCAGCAGCAAGGCCGGTTTCCAGAGCACGCTGCCACCGCGGATGAAAGCGTTCACGGCTTGCTCTCGGGCGGTTCCACGACTGGCTGCTTGCCCCGGCGTTGCAGCCAATACACCCCGGCGAGGTCGAAGATGCCGACCCAGAGCCGGTCCAGCGTACCGTAATTGGAGAGTCCCCGATCCCGCGGACGGTGGTTGACCGGCACCGACTCCACTCGCCCTCCCGCCCGGATGAACAGGGCGGGCAAGTAGCGATGCATGTGGTCGAAATGCGGCAAATCCAAAAAGGCGTCGCGCCGGAACAGCTTCAGCCCGCACCCCGTGTCCGGCGTCGCATCCCCCAGCAGCCGCGACCGGATCCCATTGGCCAGGCGGGAGGCCAGCCGTTTCACCTGCGTGTCGCGCCGTGTCACCCGGTGGCCGGCGATCAGCACGAGACCGCTGGCGGCCCGGGCGCGCGCAAACAAAGCGGGGATGTCCGCGGGATCGTTCTGCCCGTCGCCATCCAGCGTCGCGATCCATCGGCCGCGCGCCGCGCGCACGCCGGTCACGATCGCGGCACTTTGGCCGCAGCTCGTGCGGTGGCGTCGCACCGTCAGCGGTGCGGAGGCGGCGGCTTGCGCGAGTATTCGGGGGGTTTCGTCCGTGCTGCCGTCGTCTACATAGACAATCTCGTGTGGGATGCTGACAAGAGCGCTCTCGATCTCGGCGATCAACCGCGCGATATTCGGGCCCTCGTTGCGAACGGGGACGACTACGGACAGGGTGTCATCGGGCTGGGTCATCGGGCGGCGGCAGGTAGCACCCGCGTGATCGAGCCGGCAAGCCGGGCAGTCGCCAGGTGGAGGGGTGCGGGATGCCGTTTGATCTGGATGCTGGGCGAAGGCGGGTGGAAACGCCGCGGGACCGCATGGACCGCCTGCTGGTGGCGGCGTGGCTGTTTGTCATTTGCGGCATGACGCTCGTGATGATCGTGCTGGGTGGGGCGACGCGGCTGACCGGGTCTGGCCTGTCCATCATGGAATGGGCGCCCCTGTCGGGTGCGCTGCCGCCCTGGTCGGAGGCCGAGTGGCAGCGGCTGTACGCCTTGTACCAACAGATTCCGCAATACCAGCTTGTTAACGAAGGCTTCGGCCTGGCCGGGTTCAAACACATCTTTTGGCTGGAATGGACCCACCGCTTGTGGGGCCGGTTGATCGGGGCGGTGTTCTTGGTGCCGCTGATCCTGCTTGGCCTGCGGGGGGCGATCCGGCGGGCGCTATGGTTGCGGCTGCTCGGGTTCTTCGTGCTGGGCGGGCTGCAGGGGGCGGTGGGATGGTTCATGGTCGCCTCCGGCTTCGAGGCGGATAGCACGGCGGTCTCAGCCTACCGGCTGGTCGCCCATCTGGTGCTGGCGCTGGTCCTCTACGGTGCAATTCTATGGACGGCGCTCGGCGTGTTGCGGCCTGGCGGTCCGCGCATCGCCACCAGTCCGGCGTTCCGGCGGCTGGCTGGGCTGTGCGCGGTGCTGTTGCCGCTGACGATCGTGGCAGGCGGCTTTGTGGCTGGGCTGCACGCTGGGCTGATCTACAACAGCTTCCCCTGGATGGGGGACGGGCTCGTGCCAGCCGACTATGCCGCGATGCACCCATTCCTGCGTAATCTGACCGAGAATGTTGCCGCCGTGCAGTTCGACCATCGCTTGCTGGCAACGTGCACCGCGCTGGTCGTGATGGTGACGGTCGTTGTGGGACGCACGCAGGTACTGCCCCGGTCGGTCCGGCGGGCAGCTTTGGCCATGGGGGGGGTCGTGCTGCTCCAATATGGGCTGGGCGTCGCAACTTTGCTGGCCGTGGTGCCGGTGGACCTTGCCGTGGCGCATCAGGCCGTTGCGGTGTTGCTGCTGACGTCGCTCACCGTCACACTCCATTTGGACCGGCGTCTTCCTATATGAATTCTCTTCCTCCAGCCGCATTGGACCGACCATGACAGCTGCGCTTTCGCCCCTCGCTGAGACCGACCGGCTGTTTTTCGAACGTGAGGATGCCGCACTCGATCGCGGGGTGGCAGAGCGGATCGTGGCGGAGGCGCTGTCCGGCTGCGATGATGGCGAGTTGTTCCTGGAGTATCGGGAGAGCGAGCAAATAGCGCTGGATGACGGCCGCATCCGGCACGCCGGGTTCGAAAGCGGGTCCGGGTTCGGCCTGCGCGCGATCGTTGGTGAGGAAACCGGCTATGCGCATGCGGGCGAAATGTCCGAACCCGCGCTGCGCCGGGCGGCGGCCACGGTGTCGGCGGTGCGTGGCGGGGCCGGGGGGACGGCGGCCGAGCCGCCGCGATCGAGCAATTCGCGCCTCTATTCCGATGTGAACCCGCTGGGAGAGATGGAATTCGGCGCCCGCACCGCGATCCTGGCCGAAATCGATGCCTATGCCCGTGCCAAGGATCCGCGCGTGGTGCAGGTATCCGCCAGCATGTACGGCGAGTGGCAGGCGGTGCAGGTGATGCGCGCAGATGGCCGCCGGGTCGCCGATATACGCCCGCTGGTGCGGCTGAACGTGTCCGTCGTGGTGGAGAAGGACGGGCGGCGCGAATCGGGTGGACATGGGACGGGCGGCCGCTTCGGCTATCAGCGGCTGCTCACGGCGGAGACATGGCGGGCCGGGGTGGACGAGGCCCTGCGCCAGGCCCTGGTGAATTTGGAGAGCCGCCCGGCGCCGGCTGGCGAGATGGAGGTCGTGCTGGGCTCCGGCTGGCCCGGCATCCTCCTGCACGAGGCGATCGGCCACGGGTTGGAGGGTGACTTCAACCGCAAAAAGACCTCCGCCTTCGCCGGCCTGCTGGGGCAGCGGATCGCGGCACCCGGCGTGACGGTGGTGGATGACGGCACCATTCCCGACCGCCGCGGCAGCTTGACGGTAGACGATGAGGGTACGCCCTCAGGCCGCATGGTGATGATCGAGGATGGGGTGCTGAAAGGCTACATCCAGGACCGGCTGAACGCGCGGCTGATGGGGGTTGCCCCAACCGGCAACGGGCGTCGCCAGTCCTACGCGCATGCGCCGATGCCGCGGATGACGAATACGGTGATGATGGCCGGCCCCTACGCGCCGGAAGAGATGATCAAATCGGTGAAGCGTGGGTTGTATGCGGTCAATTTCGGTGGCGGCTCGGTCGACATCACGTCCGGCAAGTTCGTCTTCTCGGCCAGCGAGGCCTATCTGATCGAGGATGGCAAGGTGACGGCGCCCGTCAAGGGCGCCACGCTGATCGGCAACGGGCCAGACGCGCTGACCAAGGTGACCATGGTCGGGAACGACCTGGCGCTGGATGCGGGGATTGGGACATGTGGCAAGAACGGCCAAGGCGTCCCGGTCGGCGTGGGGCAGCCGACGATCAAGCTGTCCGGGTTGACGATTGGGGGCACCGCTTAGCGAGGTGAAAATTCCGTTATCTGAGATTTTTTCTGGACCTTTTCGTGGGGGTTGTAGTTAATTTCGCATGATGATGTATCGAAAGATTGCGTTTTCAGCCGTCGCGGTCGCACTTGGTTGCGGAATGGTTTCTGCGGCACGTGCCGAAGACACGTGTCCGGCGGTGAAGCCGCCGCCCGTCGCCGTGATGGCGACGAAGGCACGTATGAAGATCAATAAGGAAGTCGAGATCGTCGCGCTTGGCTCGTCGAGCACGGAGGGCTGGCGCGCCACGACGATTGCCAATTCCTATCCAGCCAGGTTGCAGGCGGACCTATCGGCGGCCTTCCCGCAAAGCCAGTTCGTGGTGATCAACCGCGGCATTGGCGGCGAGGATGCCTTGGAGGAGGTTGCCCGGCTGGATAGCGACGCTATCGCGCTTAAGCCGCAGCTTGTCATATGGCAGGTAGGCGCCAACGGTGCGATGGCGAATTCAGACCCCGATGTGTTCCGCAAGTTGGTATCCACTGGTATCGAGCGGTTGAAGGCGGCCGGGATCGACGTCGTGTTGATGGATAATCAGCGTTCGCCGATGATTTTGGCGTCGTCAGGGCATCTCACGCTGGAACGCGCAATGGCTGACCTTGCAGTCAAATACAATGTTTCGCTGTTTTCACGCGGCGCTTTGATGGATGAGTGGAAGCATCAGGGCCACGACTACGCTCAGTATTTGTCGGACGACAGTGTTCACATGAATGATCTGGGATATCGTTGCTTGGGCGACGCCCTGGCCCAATCGATAGAGGATGGCTTGCGTTTGCCCAACCCACCGGCAATGGCGCGCAACGTGGCAACTCTGGTGAACGCAAGCAAATAGCAACTTCGCGGCGGGGAAGGCCGATCAACGGCGCTAGTTGAAGTAGCGCAGCGAAAACCTGATCAAACCGCCATCCGGTCCTACCCTGAAGGCGGCGTCATCGAAAGATGGCGGCCCGAAGCGCATTTTGGCGTCGTTCGAAAACCCCAGCCCTTCCTGCGGCAGGCCGATGAAATTGCGGTCGATCTTGCCGTTGTCGTTTTCGTCGTGGAACGCCTGGGCGGCGTAAATTCCCGGTGGAACCCCGGTGATCCGGACGGTGACCGCGCCCGGTTTCGCCGCTTCGCGGCCGACATGGCGGCAACTCGGTTCCAGAAAGGTCGCGCGGTCGCAAATCGCCACCAGCACATGGCCGGCGTTGGACCTGACGCCTGAGATTGTCACAAGGACGACTCCCGGCTCCGCCTGGGCCGGGATGGCCGCGAGCAGGATCAACACGGCGAGGATTCGTCTCATGGCGCCGGGTAGGTACGCCCTCGCCAACTGGCGGGCTGGCGCCGCATTGCCCGCACCAAAGCGGCCCATTGCACGGCAAGCAGGCCCAGGATGCCGATAGGATGCAGCACGGCGCTCGCCTCGGATTGGCGAAACCGTGCCGCCAGCACCAGACGGAACCCTATCGTCAAGACCAGCGCGGCCATGGCGGGCGTGCTGGGGGCGGCCAGCATCAGGATGAAGGGCAGCACTTGGCCGCCGGCCAGCAGGGCTGTCCAAATAATCAATGACACGGGCTGGGCCATGCCTTCGGTCGCGTTCTTGCCCAACCCCGACCAAACCTCCCGTGCGGAGTGATACATGCGGCAGGACGCGAGATCGGTTGCATCGAACAGGCCCGTCATCTGGCCGGCGCGACGGAAGGCGCGTGGCAGCGTCAGGCCATCATGCAGCGAGGCCCGGATCGCAGCATGCCCGCCCGCTGCCTCGTAGGCGGCCCGCCGGGTGATGAACAATTGCCCGCAGCCAGCGCCCAGCGCGGGAGCCGGCGAGCGCCGCATCACCCAGAGGGGGAGGAAGCCGAGCAAAAGGAAATGGATGAGCGGGAGGAGCAACTGCTCCAGCCATGTCTCGGTGATTTGGTGCGGAAAACCGCTGGCAAGGCCCACCGGATTGCGGTCCATGAACCCGGCCATCCGCGCCAGGGCGTCGGGTGCCAGGCGGACATCCGCATCGGTGAACACCAGCAAATCGTAGCGCGCAGCCTGTGCCAGGACGGCACAGGCATGTTGCTTGCCCGACCATCCCGCCGGGAGCGGCGGCCCGTTGATCACCCTGAGACGGAGGTCACCGATCTGGCTTAGGATCGCCGCCGTACGGTCGGTGGATCCGTCATCCAGGACCACCACTTCGAACACCACGCCCGTGCTCTGCAACACGGCGGCGACGGCATCGCCGATATTTGCCTCCTCGTTGCGGGCAGGGATCAGCACCGAAACCCGTTGCGGGCGGGTTGCGACGCCGGGGATTTGGAGCAGGCGAAAATTGCCGAGGGCGAATGCGAATGGCAGGGCGGCCAGCACCAGGGCGACCCATCCGGCGATCATGTCTCGCCCCCGTGGCTTGGGTCGAACCGCCGGCCAGCGGCCATCGCGCGCAGTCTGCGCCAGGCATCGTAGATGCCGCCGACGCCGGAGAACCCGCGCAGCAACGGCGTGAACAACGCGGCATTGCGGGTGACCGACTCGGCGGCCAAATGGTCCATGGTGTCGGTCAGCGCCTGTTCCAGACGCTGGGTCCATTCCGGGATGCTGCCGTCGCGGCTGCTGTACAGCGGCGTGCCGAAGCGCAGCAGGATTTCGGGCCGGCTTTCATTCCAGAACGTATAATCCAACGCGAGCGGCAGGATCGTCGTGCCGGGTATGCGCCGGGCGAGATGGGCCAGCCCGGCGCGTAGGGTGAGCGGACGCACGCGCGGGTCGGTAAAGGCACCTTCGGCGGTGATCCATAGCATCGCGCCGGGACGGCCCAGGATGGCGGCGCAGGTGCGGAGGAACTGCACGCCGCCACGCGGGTCGTTCTGCACCACGCCGAACACGCCCATCCGCTCCAGCAGGCCGTAGCGGCCCAGCGCCTCCTGGTCCATCGGGCCATAGCCGGCGCGGCCGCGGAACAGCATGTCGCAGAGCAGGATGTAAACCGCCGGGTCCCACCAGGAGGGATGGTTGGAATAGACGATCAGCGGCCCGGCCGGGATGTGCGGCATGCCGGTGCGGGAGATCCACATGGCGTGGAAACGGCGGCCGACATACCAGCGGAGGTAAAGGGCAAAGACCCGGAAATAGAGGGCCGAGCGGCGGGCGATCCGGCTCTTTGCGTCCGACACCCTCACGCGATCAACGGCGCCGCGTTGGAGGTTTTATCACGGTCCAGACTGTCGGCGGCGATCCAGCCGGACATCAGCACCATGGGCATGCCCGGGCCGGGATGCGCGGCGCCCCCAGCCAGATACAAGCCGTTCAGGTCGCGCGACCGGTTGCCTGGCTTGAAGGCACCCAAATATTTTCCGTGGCTCGCCAGGCCGTAAATGGCGCCATTCAGCACGCGATACCGTTCGTGGATGTCGGCAGGGGTCAGCGTCCGCTCCACCACGATGCGGCTCTCCAAATCCGGCATCCCGGCGGAGCGGGCCAGTTTGTCCAGAATGACCCGGCGATAGGCCGGCAGCATCGCCGTCCAGTCGTGATGCGGCCGGAGATAGGGCGTGTGGACCAGGACATAGAGCGCCTCTCCGCCGCGCGGGGCGACGCCAGGCTCGGTGCGCGATGGCGCGGCGATGTAGCAGGTGGGGTCCGGGGCCGGTTCGCCCTTTTTGTAGATCCAGTCGAACTCCTCCTCCGGGTCGCGGGAGAAGACGAAGTCGTGGTGCAGCAAATGGTCGTAGGCGCGGTCGAGCCCCAGATACAGCACGACTCCGGAGCAGGCTGGCTCGCGCTTCCACCGCTTGTTGAACGCGGCGGCCGGTTTGCCGCCGACCAGTTCGCGGTAGGTGCGCACGCTGTCCATGTTGGAGACCAGGGCAGAGAGGGGCACGATGTCCCCCGCCTCCGTCTCCACGGCGCTAACCCGGCCGCGATCGAACACGATGCGCCGGATGCCGGTGGAGAGCCGCGTCTCCACCCCCAGATCGTCCGCCAGCTTCGCCAGCGCCACCGGGACGGCGCGGGTACCCCCTATGGGATACCAAATCCCGCCATCGGTCTGCATGTGGCCGATGGAGCAGAGTACGGCGGGGGAGTTGTAGGGCGAGGAGCCGACATATTGGACGAAATGGTCCAGCATCTGGGCCACTCTTGCATCAGGCACCTTCTTGCGGATTTGCTTGGCCACGGTGCTGCCCATCTTCAGGCTCAGCACGTCCCGCAGGGTGTCGAGGTCCATGTTCTTCTTGAAGTCCATGGTGTCCCAAAGATCTTCGACCGATCGCCAGAAGAAGAATTTCTGGCTGACATCGTGCAATCCCTCGCTCATGCGCAAGAAGTCGCGGTAGCCCTGCGAATTGCCAGGGCTATAGGCGTCCAGATTGGCCACCATCCGGTCCGTATTCTCGGTGAGGTCGAGCACGGAGCCGTCGTCGAAGAAACAGCGCCATTGCGGGTCCAAGCGGCGCAAATCCAGTGCCTGGTCCAAATCCCGCCCCGCTTCGGCAAAGATGCGGCGCAGGACCGCCGGCACGGTCAGGATGGTCGGCCCCATGTCGAACCGGTAGCCGGCTTCCTCGAAGACTGCGGCCTTGCCGCCGACCCAGTCGTTCTTTTCGAACAGGACGACCCGGTGGCCGCGTGCCGCCAACGTGCAGGCGGCGGCCAGGCCGCCCAGGCCGCCGCCGATGATCCCGACCGGGTCCAGCTTGCTCATACCGGCTCCGCGAGGGCTGGTTCGTAGGTGGGCGACGCCATCAGCGACGGCTGCCAGTGGGGGGGCAAGCCTAAATCATCGGCGACCAGCCGGCTGGTGATCCGCGCACTCTCGAAGATCACGGGGAGACCGCTGCCAGGATGGGTGCCGCCGCCGACGAGGTAGACGCCATCCAAATCCTCGAACCGGTTGCGGGGGCGCCGATGCAACATTTGCTGCAGTGTGTGCGACAGGTTGAAGGTCGCGCCACGGAAGACGTTCAAATCCACCTCCCAATCGGCCGGGGTGACGACTTTCTCGAACACGATCCGCCGCTCGATATCATGCACGCCAATCCGTTCGAGTTGGCGCAGCGCCAGGGCGCGATAGCCTGCCTGTTCTGCCGCCCAGTCGATCCCTCCACCCGTGCGGTTGCCGACGGGCACCAGCACATACAGCGTGGAGTAGCCCGGCGGCGCCAGCCCCGGGTCGGTGACGCAGGCATTCTGCACGTAGAAGGACGGCTCGCCGGGGGGTGCCAAGCCGTCCTCGATCTCCTGGACGTTCCGGCGGTAATCTTTCGACAGGTAGATCGTGTGATGCGCGAGGTCCGGCAACTCGCCGCGTATCCCGAGATAGAGCATGAAGGTGGAACAGGAGAATTTCTTCTTCGCCAGCTTGCGGTCGCTCCAGCGCCGGCGGAGGTGATCCGGCACCAGGGTGGACATCGCCTGGGCGAAATCGGCGTTCACCACCAGCGCGTCGAAAACCGCGCTGCGCTGCGTCGTCCGTACGCCCGTGGCGCGGCGGCCGTCGAACAGGATTTCCTGCACCGGTTCCGCCATGTGGAACGTGACGCCCATGTCGCGGGCGACCCGCTCCATCGCCGTCATCACGGCGCCACAGCCGCCGCTTGGGTGGTAGACGCCGAACTCGTACTCCATGAAGGAGAGGATGGTGAAGAGGCTGGGACAGCGGAATGGCGACATGCCCAGGTATTTCGCCTGGAACGAGAAGGCCAACCGCACCCGTTCATCCTTGAAATAGCTGGCGAGATCCTCGTCCATCGTGCGGTGCGGCCGCATCAGCCGCAACGCCTTCAGCGCACTCGGCCGCAGCAAATTGCGTGCGCCGTGGAACGGTGACTCCAAAATGGGACGAAACGCTGCCAGCTTGGCGCGGTTATCGGCGAAAAAGCGCGGCAGGGCGGCGGCGTCGTCCGGGGCGAAGCGGGCGACCTCCTGCGCGAGCCGGTCCATGTCGCTGGTGGCTTGGATTTCGCCGCCGGCCTCGAACACCAAATGATATTGCGGGTCCAGGCGGATGAGCTCCACCTCGTCGTCCAAATCCCGCCCGCATGCGGCGAAGATATCTCTGAGAACGCGGGGATACAGGAAGAAGGTCGGCCCGGTGTCGAACTGGAAGGCGCCGGCTGAGCTGGGCGCCTGGATCGTGGCGGAACGGCCGCCCACCCGGGGGTGGGCTTCGAATACCGTGACGTCTGCCCCGGCCTGCGCCAGCAACAACGCGGCTGCCAGGCCACCCGGCCCGGCCCCGACGATGCCAATCTTGCGAGGTGCGTTGGCGGATCTCACGCCGACGCTCCCCGCGTCGAGGCTGCGAGTGGGGGGTAGTCGGGCATGAAGAGCATGGGCGAACCTTACCTTACGAAGTGGCAGGGTTGAAACAGCTTGGTTTACGGAGGTGGGGTGGCGGCGGCTCTTGTCACCATACGATGGGGGCGCATTCTGCCGCCGGCCTGCAGGAGCGACCCAATGCCGAACCCGAGCCTCGACCCGGCCATACGCCGCGCCATCCTCGATGCCGCGGACTCGCAGGCCGGCGATGGTGTCGCGCTGTTGGCGGGGCTGGTGCGGCATCGCTCGTTGCTGGGGGAGGAGCAGGGCGCGGTGGATGCCATGGCGGCGGCCTATGAGGGGCTTGGCCTGGCGACGCGCCGGGTGGAGGTGGATGTGGCTACGCTGGCCGGACTCCCCGGTTTTTCGCCGCCGCTGATCTCTTATGCTGGGCGGGACAACGTGGTGGCGGAGCATCGCCCGGTCAGCGCGGCCGGGCGGTCGCTGATGTTGCAGGGCCATGTGGACGTGGTGCCGGAGGGCGCGGCCGAGTTGTGGACGACGCCGCCTTTCGAGCCAGATATTCGCGATGGCCGCATGTACGGCCGCGGCGCTGGGGATATGAAGGCGGGGTTGGCCAGCATCGTGATGGCGATGCACGCGCTCCGGGCGGCCGGGATGCAGCCCGCCGCCCCCGTACAACTCGCCGCCGTGATCGAGGAGGAATGCACCGGCAATGGTGCCCTGGCCGTGATGCACGCTCTGCCGATGCCGGATGCCTGCCTGATCCCCGAGCCTGGCCCCGGCTTTGCCGCCTTATACGTGGCGGAGGTTGGTGTGGTCTGGGCCTGGGTCACCGTCA
Organism: Acetobacteraceae bacterium; assembly: GCA_965199005.1. Taxonomy (GTDB): domain Bacteria; phylum Pseudomonadota; class Alphaproteobacteria; order Acetobacterales; family Acetobacteraceae; genus LMUY01. The sequence continues at coordinate 2,445,232 of CBDAQK010000001.1, forward strand.
CGGGCCGTCCGGTGCATGTGCGGGAGGCGCATGCCGGAGTGAGCGCGATCCAGGCCGCTGCCATCGTGGCGGACGCGTTCGCAGCCTACGAGCAGCAGGCCAACCGGGCGGAGCGGCGCCACCCCGCCTTTGCCGCCGGCAACCATCCGATCAACGTGAATATCGGCACGTTCGAGGGTGGCGAGTGGAATAGCTCCGTGGCGACGCGGGCCCGGCTCGGGGTGAGGGTCGGCGTCATGCCGGGCCAATCCTGTTTCGCCGTCAAAGCAGAGATCGAGGCGCTGGTCACGCGGACAGCCACGGATGACCGGCTACGCGGGGCCCGGCTGACGGTGGAGTTCAAGGGGTTCATGGCCGATGGCTGCCTGTTCCCGGCCGAACAGCCGATTGCCCAATTGGTGTCCGCCCAGCACGCGGCGCTGGTGGGCGAGCCCTTGCGCCACTATGTGTCCGCTGGGCTGACGGATGCGCGGCATTACGTGCTTGCCGGGGCAACTCAGGCGACGTGCTATGGGCCGGACGCGCAAAACATCCACGGAATCGATGAGAGCGTCGGGCTGGCGTGCATCACGCAGACGACGAAGGTGCTGGCCCTGACCATCGCCGAATGGTGCGGGCTGGAGCGGCTGCCGTCCCGCTGAATCCAGACTCGCCGCTCGCCCGGCTGCTCGCTGGGCCGATGCGCCCGGGCGTGGTGCGCTGGATCGGGCTGCGTCCCGCCCGGCGGGCGGCCATGGTGACGGTGACGCGGGCGATGCTGCTGCCGGGGCAGGGGGTGGTGGGCGACCGCTGGGCCGGGCGGCCCGCGGGCGCCCGGCAGGTCACGCTGCTGGCAGAGGAAGATCTGCTGGCGATCGCGCGGTTCCTGGGCAAGGCCCAGGTGGCGCCGGACCAGTTGCGGCGCAACATCCTGGTGGCCGGCATCAATTTGCTGGCGTTAAGGGACCGGCACGTGCGCGTCGGGGACGCGGTGCTGGAGGTTACCGGCGAGTGCCACCCCTGCTCGCGCATGGAAGAGGTGCTGGGGCCCGGTGGCTACAACGCCGTGCGTGGCCACGGTGGCGTGACGGCACGCGTGGTCGAGGGCGGCGACGTCCCGGTCGGCGGTGCGGTGGAGCGGCTGGACTGACCGGGGTTGCCCGGGATCAGCCTTGCTGGGCCCGCAGCAACGCCAGCGCCTCGTCCGGTCCGGACAGGATTTCGACCATGCGCACCCGGTCCACCAACTCCAAGCCGCTGCCTTGGTCATGGAACTGGGCGGCCACGCTTTGTACCAGGGCGTCGTAATGCTCGCCGCTCCCCAGCCGGCGGCCGGCGCTCTCCAACCGGCGCAGGTCGCGGGCCGAGGCCTCCAACTGGGCGAAAGCCTCGTCGCCATTCTGGATGGCCAACGACTCGGTGGCCTGCGATACGGTGATTGCCACCGCCTTCTCGAACCGCCGGCGGCAAAGCGCGTCGGCCTCGCGCCGGATTTGCTCCAGCCGGCGCCGGCGGTCCGGGTTCGACTGCGCACTCTCCTCCAAGCCGGTCAGCAACGAGGCCACGCGGGCCGCCTCGATGGCGGCCTCGGTCGCATCCCCGTTATCGGCGTCGACCATCGATGCCTGCAGGCAAGCCAGGGTGTGGTCCACCGCCCGGTCGGCGGCGGGGCTGCGGACGCCGCTGGACACGACGATATCAGAGGCCAGTGACAACACCCGTGATGGCACAGGCATCCGGCACAGCAGGATCGAGACCATGGTCGCCAGCGCCAGGCTGCCGGCTGGTTCCGTACGGCTGAGGACGGCGCGGATTTCCTTGTCGTCGGGGGCTGTGCGCGAGGCTGCCAGCCGCTCGACCTCCGGCGCCTCCCGCAGCAGGCTCGCGAGGATTTGGGCAAGCTGGGTGAAATCGGCTGCGACCAGGCCCGAAATCTGGGTCCAATTGGGTGGGACGGCGAGCTGCTGGAGAATCTCCGATGCCGCCGGCCACAGGGCGGCGCCAAGGGCGGCAATCGCAGGACGGTCATCCGGTGCGACCCGGTGCGCGCTGGTTCCGACCGCGTTGCTCAGCGCGGGCAGCGCGGTTTGCACCGCAAGGGCCAGTGGTGCCAGGGCTTGGCGTGGCACGCCGACCTCCCCCCGCCGCCAGCGAATGCCGGGTACGATCACCGGGTCGAGCGGGCTGAACAGCAGGCGGGCGAAGCCAAACGGGCGCGCCGGGCGGATGTGGGCCAGCCTGGCCCGCAGCGGGGCGATCAGCCCGTCGGCCTCTCCGCGGTTCGGCAGATCGTCGACCATCGCAACGACCCGCGTGATCTGCGCGTCGCGGGCCTGGGCCAGCCCGGCGACAACCTCGCGGAGCTGTGGATTCGGATGCGCTTGCTCGCGCCTCATGCTGCAATCAGTGCTTCGTTGCGGAAGATCGTGTCATGCACGCAGTTTCCGGTTCGCCAGTCCTCGTGTCCGCTGACCAGCCGGTGCGTCCGCCTCGGAGCTTCGATTTCGATGTGGAACCCGACCCACTCGCCCGCTTCCCGCGGGATGACCGGCAGCAGGGTGATGATCTCGTCCAGCGCTTCGCGGCGTTCGCGAGTTTTGTCGGAATAGGCCCAGAGCCGGACGATGCGCTCCCAGCCATCCATCAGCCAGTCGCTGCGGGCCAGTTGGCGGCTGATGCCGGACGGATCAGCCCGCCAGGCTGCGAGGAGCTCGACCAGGTTATCCGCTGAGAGCCTGGCCTGGACCAAGGTGCTTTCGACGCATGTCAGGGTCTTGTCGGCCGTGGTGACGACCATTTGGATCAGGGCGGGAAGCTGGTCGTCCAAATCCGGTGGGAATTCCATCAACTCCCGCCGCATCAGTTTCAATGCAGCGATCGCATGGGGCAGGCGCGAATGGGTTGCCCGCTTGCCGACCCCAATGGGGTTGAACAGCGCGGCCATCTCCTCGAGGGAGGATTTGATCGCCTCGTTATCCTGGCGAAGCCGCGGCGAAATCGTTGCGATCACCCGCTTGGCGCGGAGTTCCAGCGCATCCGGCTCCTCCTGATCGGGGGGGAGCGGCGCGGTCCCGGGCGGCTCCGCCTGCTGGACCAGACGAAGCAGGAGTTCGTAGTTGGTGAAGACGACGCTCTCCACTTCGGCCGCACGGGCCAAGCTGGCGGCCGAAACGGCGGCGCGGCCAGCCAGGCCCTGGGATGCGACCTCCCGTGCGGCTTCGCGGATGTTGGCGGGGGTGACACTCCGCATCCCGGCGATGCACTCGGTGAGCTGGACATCGTGCACGGTGGGGCGGCAGAGGCTGCGCAATCCCGTCCACGGCAGGATATAGTCGCCGCGGCCACCGGACGGGTTGGGCACGATCAGTTCAAGCCCGAAGCGCTCCGCCGGGCGAACGCGGGCGCCGTTCAGAACCGGGGTCGTGAACGGCACGTACGCCCCCCGCTCCAGAAATGTGGTCGGTTGGTAGGCCAACGTTGCAGACTGGTGAGGCACGGGCCCATCGTGCGTTAAGCAGATTAATGCACGGTTATCTGGAGGCAGCCGGCGCGCAAGCACCAGGCGTCATTGCGCCATAATCCCGGCCCAGCAGACCCGTCCGGCAACGGCAGCACGGGCGCGGACCGTGACGTCCGCGCCCCAAGCCGTTGCCGGTGAGGCTAGCTCACCCGCGTTGGCCGGCCGGTGTGGCGGTTCATCGCGAAGTGGGCGATCGGATCCCCGTTGGCCGAGGCGAGCGCAAAGGTCACCTGATCCGGCCCTTCCGTTACTTCGGTCACCTTCCAGGTGTGGTTGCCGTTGATCAGCAGGAAGGCCTCGGCGATCTTTTGCACATCCGCACCGGAGAGGTTGCGGTCGGCGGTCGGGTAAATCAGCGCGAAGGCGCGCAGGCGACGCATCATGCCCTGGCCGCGCATGCCGCCGCGCATTCCCCCGGGGCCCATCGGGCCGCCTGGCATCCGGCCCGCCATCGGCCCGCCCATCGGGCCGCCAGCCATGCCGGGAGGTGGGGGTGGTGCGCCCTGGGCAATGGCCTGCGTCGTGAGGACAGCGGCGCCGCCACTGGCGATCCCAGCAGCAAGCAGCGCGATCAGGAGGGGCTTACGCATCGTATGTGATCCAGTCCGTGTTGTAGCTCCCATGAATACTGCCAGGCCGAACAAGGCGCCATCGCGGCAAAATGCAACCAATTGCAACGCTCACTCCCGCGCCGCTCATCTCGCTGTATGGTGTTACAATGGAAACGATGCCGCACATCCTCGTGGTGGATGACGACCGCGAAATCCGCGATCTGCTTGCCCGCTTTTTGGAACGTCACCGTTTCCGGGTCACGGCGGTGCGCGACGGGAGGGAGGCGCGCCGGGCGTGGCCGACTGGCCATTTCCAGCTGGTGGTTCTCGACCTCATGTTGCCTGGCGAGGGGGGCCTGGACCTGGCGCGGTGGATGCGCACCCAGGGTGATGTTCCCATCGTGATGCTGACCGCGATGGGCGAGGAGACCGACCGGATCATCGGCCTGGAGCTGGGTGCCGACGACTACGTGCCCAAACCGTTCAACCCGCGGGAGTTGCTGGCCCGCATGCGCGCTGTATTGCGCCGCACCGCCGACCGGAGCGGGCGCCGGGCGGACGATATCGCCTCCCTCCGCTTCGCCGGCTGGACCCTGGAGCCGGCCCGGCGCCGTCTGCTCAACCCGGAGGGGGTGGAGGTGCCATTGACAGGGGGCGAGTATGATTTGCTGGTCGCCCTGGTCGAACGGGCGAACCGGGTGCTGACGCGGGACATGCTGTTGGATTTGCTGCGGGGGCGCCAGGCCGGGCCGTTCGACCGGGCGATCGACGTCGCCATCAGCCGGCTGCGGCGCAAGCTGGAGGATGACGGCCGCCAGGCGCAGTTGATCAAGACCGTGCGCGGCGGCGGCTACGTGTTGGCGGCGGATGTTCAGCGGGCGTGACCAAGGGCTGGATGAGGTGGCTGTGGCCGCATAGCCTGGCCAACCGGACGGCTCTCGTCTTGCTCGCCGGCTTGGTGGTGGTGCAGGCGGCGGGCCTGTTCATCTACACCTGGGACAGGGTGGACATCCAGCGCCTGGCACAAACCCAGGCGCTCGGCCTGCGCATCAGCAACCTCTACCGGTCCGTCGTGATGGCCGCACCGGACGAGCGGCAGGCCGCGCTACGGGTGCGCGACGATGAAGCCTCCGACTTCGTGGCGACGCTGGACACGGCCGCGGCGGTGAGCGACATGCCACCCCTTCCGCTTCCCGTGCAACGTGCGATCCGGATCAGCATGCAGTTCACCTTCGTTCCGCAGAGCATCCGGTGGCGGGAGCTGATGATCCGCGGGTCCCTTGCCGAGCGGCGCCTGCTGGTCAGCCTGCGGTTGCCAAGCGGGGAGTGGTTGAACATCCGCGTCGCCCTGAACCGCTTCCTCCCGTTCTGGTCGGAGACCTTCCTGGTCGCGATCGTGCTGATGACCCTGGCAGCGTCGGTGCTGGTGATATGGGCGGTGCGGCAGTTCAGTGCGCCGATGCGGGAGCTGGCGGCCGCGGCGGAGCGGCTGGGGATGGACGTGAACGCTGCCCCGCTGCGTGAGAGCGGCACGACGGAGGCGGTCAAGGCGGCGCGTGCCTTCAACACCATGGCCGAGCGGATCCGCCGCTTCGTGCGGGACCGGACGTTCTTGTTGACCGCCATCGGCCACGATCTGCGCACCCCGATCACGCGGCTGAAGTTGCGCGCGGAGTGGATGGACGACGAAGAGCAGCAGCGGAAGATGCTGGCCGATTTGGACGAGTTGGAGGCAATGGTGGCGGCCACCCTGGCCTTCGGCCGCGACGATGCCAATGCCGAGCCCCCTGTCCCGCTGGACCTGGTGGAGCTGATTCGGACAATCTTGGACGAGGCAGCCGATGCGCATTTGGACGAAGCCGACCAGATCGGCTTCACCGGCCCCGATCATCAGGTGGTCCGCGCCCGACCCGTGGCCATCAAGCGGGCGCTGACCAACCTGGTGCTCAACTCGGTGAAATATGGCGGCGGTGCGCGGGTCCGGCTGATGCCGCCACACGACGGCGTCATCACCGCCGTGGTGGAGGATGACGGGCCGGGGATCCCCAACGGGGAACTAGACCGCGTGTTCGAACCGTTTCACCGGCTGGAGCCGAGCCGCAACCGGGAGACCGGGGGCACCGGCCTGGGGCTTCCGATCGCCCGTAACATCCTGCGCGCGCATGGTGGGGATGTGGTGTTGTCGAACCGCCCGTCAGGCGGTCTGCGCGCCTTGGTCACTCTTCCCGTCTAGGCACCGCAGCGATGGAGCGGGTAGGGGAATGCGGAACAATGCGGGAAGCTCACGACATCGAGCGAGTCCCGTGCGACGTGCAGCGTGTTCGGGTCCTCACAGCCGAAGCCGCCGTCGGCGCTGGCGCCGGGCGTGAAGCGGAATTCGGCTCCGGTGGGCGTGGCGCGCACCGTCTCGATCACACGCTGGATGAGCGTGCTGCCGAGTAACGTCGAGTGACCGACCGTGTCGCGCTCGAAAACGACCGTCGGTTGCGCTTTGCAATCTTGGGCATTCATGCCGTCCAGCACCGGGAACAGGCCGCCGGTCCAAACGCCGAACAGCCAGGCATGGGGTGGCGCACCTTGGCCGACGGGGAGCGCGTGCGCCGCTGGCGCGGGCCGGCGAGGGGATTGGGCGAACGCCGGGCTCGTCATCAGCAGCAGAGGCAGCAGAAAGGCAGCACGGCGCATGCGGAAAACCTCGGTCTATATCTCTCAACGCCCATCGTAGCGCCGCCCCGGTGCCGGAGCCAGCCGTTGATGCCGGCCGGTCCGCGTGGCATGGGGTGCCGCATGCTCCGACGCTTCTATGCACGCGTGCTGCTGCTCGCTGCCAGCCCGCTTGCACCGGTATGGCTGGCGGCGGTCGCGTTTGCGGAGAGCAGCTTCTTCCCGGTGCCGCCAGACGCCTTGCTGATCCCCATGGCACTCGCCCGGCCGGACCGTGCGTTTCGCTATGCGCTGATCACCACCGTGGCCAGCGTCGTTGGGGGCATGCTCGGCTATCTGATCGGCTACGCGCTGTTCGAGCAGGTGGCACGCCCGCTGCTGGCACTCTATCACTATGAGGCGGCCTACGCGGCCTTTCAGGAGCGGTTTGCCCAGGTCGGGTTGTGGATCATCCTGATCAAGGGATTGCTACCAATCCCCTATAAAATTATCACAATTGCCTCCGGGGCCGCTAAATTCGACTTCAGGACCTTCGTTCTGGCCAGCATCGTCACGCGGGGCGTCCGCTTTTTCCTGTGGGCCGTCCTGCTGCGGCTGTTCGGCGAGGCCGCCCGCGTGTTCATCGACCGCCGCCTGCCATGGATTTTGGCAACGGTTGCGGTGCTGGTGGTCGTCGGGGTCTGGATGGTCAAATACGTCTAGAACGGGATCATGGCAGGGTTGATATCTGCTTGTTTGGTCGCGTCCCCCACACTACGTTGCGCCGCCCCGACCGACCCGACATTGCAGGAAGCGCCATGACCGACGAGCCGGCCTATAAGCGAGTGCTGCTGAAAGTGTCTGGCGAGGCCCTGATGGGACCGCTCGAATACGGGCTGGACGGCGAAACGTTGCTGCGGATCGCGACGGACGTGCGTGATGTGGCGGCGCTGGGCCATCAGGTGTCCCTCGTGATTGGTGGCGGCAACATCTTCCGTGGCATTTCGGCGGCTGCCCGCGGTATGGACCGTGCCCAGGCGGATTACATGGGGATGATCGCGACGGTCATGAACGCGCTCGGCGTGCAGAACGCGCTGGAGAAGATCGGGGTCGCCACGCGGGTGCAGTCCGCCATCCCCATGGCGAGCGTCTGCGAACCCTATATCCGCCGCCGGGCGATGCGGCATATGGAAAAGGGCCGGGTGGTGATTTTCGCTGCCGGCACCGGCAACCCGTTCTTCACCACCGACACCGCCGCGGCGCTGCGCGCGGTCGAGATGAATTGCCACATGCTGCTGAAGGGGACGCAGGTGGATGGGGTCTATTCCGCCGACCCGCGCAAGAACCCGGAGGCCAAGCGCTACGAAGAGCTGACCTATCATGATGTGCTGGCCAACGATCTGGCCGTCATGGACGCCGCCGCCATCAGTGTCGCGCGCGAGAATAAGCTGCCGATCGTGGTCTTCAACATCCACGCCGCGGGCGCGTTTGCCCAGGTGATGCGCGGCGAAGGACGGTTCACCAGGATCATCGAAAAGTCCTAGCGCGTGATAGATTCACCGATCGCGCCCTAACATATTGACGAGCCTTCGATTTGACGCAGTCCTCAAATCGGATACTGCTTTAAGATTGAGTGATGACTTTCACGAGGTGCATCCGTGCCCGCCGACCTGACCGCGATCAAGACTGACCTGACCCGCCGCATGGACGGCGCGATCGAGACGATGCGCCGCGATTTCGCCGGCCTGCGAACCGGGCGGGCCAGCCCGGCGCTGCTGGAGCCGGTGAAGGTCGAGGCGTATGGCTCGGAAGTTCCGATTACGACCGTGGGCACGATCGGGGTTCCTGAACCCCGCATGATCACGGTCCAGGTTTGGGATAAGAGCCTGACAGGGGCGGTGGAGCGGGCGATCCGCGATTCCGGACTGGGTTTGAACCCGGCGTCGGACGGGCAGACGGTCCGCGTGCCGATCCCGCAATTGACGGCGGAGCGCCGGGTCGAGCTGGCCAAGGCGGCGGGGCGCTATGGCGAAGGCGCCCGGGTGGCCGTCCGTGGCGTGCGGCGGGACGGGATGGAGCAGATCAAGGCCGCTGAAAAGAAGCACGTGATCGGCGAGGACGAGGCGAAGACATGGTCCGACGAGGTGCAGAAGCTAACTGACTCCTACATCAAGCGGATCGACGAGGCGCTCGTCGACAAAGAGCGCGAGATCAAGCAGGTTTAGGGCGGGAGCGAAAAGGTAAGGCGGTACCCCTGGTGAACATGCAGCCAAGCCGCGTGGCGCTGGAGGCCAGCGACGTTGCTCTTCCGGCTCATGTCGCCATTATCATGGATGGCAATGGACGGTGGGCTGCCGGGCGTGGCCTACCGCGCGTCGCCGGGCACCGGGCCGGCGCGCAGGCGGTCCGCCGAACGATCGAGGCTGCGATCCAGGCGGGTGTTGCCTGGCTGACGCTATATGCCTTCAGCAGCGAGAATTGGAGCAGGCCGCGGACCGAGGTCTTGGACCTGACGGGTCTGCTGCGTCATTATATTCGCCAGGAATTGGCCGAGTTGAAGGCCCAGGGCGTCCGCCTGCGGATCATTGGCGACCGGGGCCGGTTCGACGCCGATATTTGCGCCGATCTGGACCGGGCAGAGCGGGAGACGGCTGACAACGGCCGGCTCAACCTCAACGTGGCGCTGTCCTACGGTGCCCGGTCGGAGATCGTCGCCGCCGCCCGCCGGGCTGCCGAGGCGGCGCAGGCAGGCACGCTGGACCCGGCCACGTTGGATGAGGCCGGGTTCGCCAGTCTGCTGTCCACCGCTGACATGCCCGACCCTGATTTGGTGGTTCGGACCAGCGGCGAGCATCGGTTGAGCAATTTCCTGCTCTGGCAGTCAGCCTACGCCGAGTTGGTGTTCACCGACGTCCTCTGGCCGGATTTTGGTGCGGCCGAGTTTGTCGCCGCCCTGGCGGAGTATAGCCGGCGCGAGCGGCGCTTCGGGGCCCGTCCTGGCTGAGCCGAGATCAGCCGCGCGCTGGGCCGATCTGCGGCTCCGATTTTGGTCCGCAGCGGTTCTCGGGCCTCTGGTGCTGCTCGCAGCGTGGTTTGGGGGCTGGCTATTGGCGCTCGTGTTGCTGGCCGGCTTTGCCGGGTCGGCCTGGGAATGGGGCGTCATGTGCCGGCTGCGCCTGGTGCCGTTTGCGCTGGGGGTGGTCTATGCCGCCGCAGCGATGGTGTCTTTGTGGGTTATCCGACGAATTTTTGGCGTGCAGGGAATTTTCTTCATACTCCTTGTGGTTTGGTGCAGCGATATTGGTGCGTATGCGGTTGGCCGGCTGGTCGGGGGCCGGCGTTTGGCACCGTCCATCTCCCCAGGTAAGACCTGGAGTGGCGCTGCCGGTGGATTAATGGCGGCGGTAGTGGGAGGCATGATCATAGCTGGGTTGAGTTTACGGGCCGGCATACTTGCAGCCTTGTTCGGGATTGCGTCCCAACTTGGCGACCTGGGTGAAAGCGCCCTGAAGCGCTATTATAAAGTGAAGGATTCCGGCCGGCTGATCCCCGGCCATGGCGGGATGCTCGACCGGCTGGACGGGTTGATGGCCGCGTCCGTCGCTGCCTGGCTGGTGCTGGGACTATCGCTGACCCTGGCCACGGGACCGTTCATGCCATGAGAAGTGTGAGCGTCCTTGGCAGCACTGGCAGTGTCGGATGTAGCACGATCGACTTGCTGCTGGCCCACCGCGACCGCTACCAGGTTCGTTGCCTGACGGGCGGGCGCAACGTCGCCGTGCTGGCGCAGCAGGCCATCGCGCTTGGGGCTGAGTTGGCTGTGATCAGTGACCCGGCGCAACATGCTGCGCTGAAGGAGGCGCTGTCCGGCCATCCGATCCGCATCGCGTCCGGCGCCGCCGCGGTGACGGAGGCCGCATCGATCCGTGTCGATTGGACCATGGCGGCGATTACCGGCGCCGCTGGGTTGCCTTCCACCCTGGCCGCGATCCGCCGGGGTGGCGCGATTGCCTTCGCCAACAAGGAGGCCCTGGTCTGTGCCGGGGACATCATGTTGCAGGCGGTGCATGACGCTGGCGCGACGCTGCTGCCGGTCGATTCGGAGCACAATGCGATTTTCCAGGCCATGGCCGAGAAGAACGACCGGTCTGTCGAACGCATCGTCCTCACGGCATCCGGCGGTCCGTTCCGCACCGCCAGCCTCGCCGAGATGCAGGCCGCGACCCCGGAGGCCGCGTTGCGCCATCCCGTCTGGTCGATGGGCAGCAAGATCAGCATCGATTCCGCGACCATGTTCAACAAAGGGTTGGAGCTGATCGAGGCGTCCCGTCTGTTCAACCTGCCCGAAGCCCGGGTGGACGTGCTGATCCATCCGCAATCCGTCGTGCACGGAATGGTCTGCTACACCGATGGCAGCATGCTGGCACAACTTGGCAGCCCGGATATGCGCATCCCGATTGCCCATACCCTGGCGTGGCCGGAGCGGTTGCCGACGAAATCGCCCCGTCTGGACCTGGCCGAAATCGGCACGCTGGATTTTGCCAAGCCGGACCTTGTGCGCTTCCCGGCGCTCCGGCTCGCGAGGGATGCCTTGCGCGCCGGCGGCGGTGCCCCCACCATTCTGAACGCGGCCAACGAAGTCGCGGTCGAGGCATTTCTCCGGCGGCGAATCGGTTTCCTCGACATTGCGGGGATCGTCGCGGCCGTGCTGGACCGGATGGGGGCGCCCCCGGCTGGTTCGCTGGATGAGGTGATGGCGCTGGATCAGACCGGGCGCCGCATCGCATCCGAACTTGTTTTGAGCAATAGCGCCCGGCCGGCGGCGTAGGAGTGCATCCATGAGTTTCTTACCGGACGCGACTCGGACAGTTGTCTCCTTCCTCGTGGTGCTCGGGGTGTTGGTCTTCATCCATGAGATGGGCCATTACCTGGCGGCCCGCTGGCGAGGAGTGCATGTCGAGGCGTTCTCCATCGGCTTCGGAAAGCCGTTCGCGCGCTGGACGGACAAGGTCGGGACCGAGTGGCGGCTATGCTGGTTGCCGCTAGGCGGCTACGTCAAGTTGCACGGGCAGGAGCGGCCTGAAGATGTGTCGCCCGAAATGCGGGCCGCGTGGCAAAGCGGCCGTACCTTCCACGAGAAGTCGGTGCTCTCGCGCGCCATCGTCGTGGCGGCTGGGCCAATCGCGAACTTCCTTTTGGCTGCCGTCCTCTTCAGCGTGATGTTCGCCTTGCAGGGTGAACCCGGCGAACCGGTGGTTCAATCAGTGATGACCGGGTCGGCTGCCGATAGCGCGGGCATGCGGCCTGGTGACCGAATCGTCCAAATCAATAGCCGTAAAATCAATAACTTCGAGGACATTGTTCGCATCGTATCTGTAAGCCCAGGTAAGCCGTTGCAGGTGGAAATCCTGCGGGCCGGGGCATCCGAGACGTTGGCGGTGGTGCCCGCCTCGGTCGATGATGGTGGTGGCGGCAAGCTGGGCATCCTTGGCATTGGTGGCGCGCTGCGTCCGGTGGGGCCGGTTGGTGCCGTGGTCGACGGCGTGGCGCATGTCTGGGATGTCGCGGTGCAGACGCTGCAAGGCGTGTGGCAAATCATCACCGGGGTGCGCGGTACCGCCGGGTTGGGCGGGCCGTTGAAAATCGCTCAATTGTCGGGGCAGGTGGCACAGAACGGTTTCGGCAGCCTGGTGTCGTTCATCGCGCTGCTCTCGGTGAACCTTGGCTTGATCAACCTGTTTCCCATCCCGATCCTGGATGGCGGGCACCTGGTGTTCTACGCGGTGGAGGCCATCCGGGGGCGGCCGCTGCCGGCGCGGGCTCAGGAGTATGGTTTCCGTGCCGGACTGGCGTTGATCGCCTGCCTGTTCATATTCGTCACCTGGAATGACCTGACGAGTTTTGGCCTATTCCGTTGGGTGGCCGGGCTCGTTGGGTGAGCGGCAGCGCAAGTTTCATCCCGCTTGCGTAAGACCGATGGCGTGAGACATGAGCCGTGTCTATGGTGCCACTGATTACGAGTCGGTGGTGCGATGGTCTTGGCGACCGGGCAATGTCTGCCTACAAGCGCCCGTCCCGGGGGATTAAAGCCGTTGTCCCGTATGCGCCTTCTGCTTCTGACCACCGCGAGTCTCGCCGCTTTATCATTATGCCCTGACAGCCAGGCGCAGACGCGTCGCGCTGCGGCAACGCGGCCCGCGGTGACGCGTTCCCCCGTTCGTCCTGTTGCTGCCGGCAACACCGTTGCGGCAATCCGCGTGACGGGTAACCAGCGGATCGAGGCGGGGACCATTCGCTCCTACATGCTGGTGCAACCCGGCGATGCCTTCGACCCCGACCGCATCGACCGCAGCCTCAAGACCCTGTATGCAACGGGGTTGTTCCAGGATGTGAACATCACCCGGGATGGCAACTCCCTGGTCGTCAAGGTGGTGGAAAACCCGATCGTCAACCGCATTGCCTTCGAGGGGAACCACAAGGTCGTCGACGGATCGCTGCAGCCGCTTCTGGAACTGCGGCCGCGTGCGGTGTTCACGCCCGATCTAGCGCAGTCCGACCGGCAGAAGATCCTCACCTATTATGCCCAGCATGGCCGTTTCGGCACTACGGTCGAGCCGAAAATCGTCAGGCTGGATCAGAACCGTGTCGACGTCGTGTTCGAGATCAACGAGGGCGCGTCGACCGTCATCAGCCGCATCGCCTTCGTGGGCAACCATGCCTTCAGTGAAAGCACGCTGCGCGACGTCGTCAGTTCGCGGCAAGAGGCGTTCTACCGCTTCCTCTCCAACAGCGACACCTACGACCCCGCACGGGTCGACTACGATAAGGAATTGCTGCGGCGTTTCTACCTGAAAAGTGGCTATGCGGATTTCGACGTGCGGGATGCCACGGCCGAGTTAGCGCCGGACCACTCCTCGTTTTTCGTGACCTTCACGCTGAATGAGGGAGCCCAATACAAAGTCGGGTCGATCAGCGTCGATTCGCGGCTGGTCAACCTGCCCGGCACCGCATTGCTGCCCTATGTGGAGCAGGAAAAGGGCGAGGTTTATAACGGCGAGGCCATCGAGCGTTCGGTCAACGCGATCTCCGATGCGGCGCAGGCACGTGGCTACAATTTCGTGTTGGTTCGTCCACGTATTGCGCGCGACACAGCCAAGCACACGGTCGATCTGGTCTTCGACGTCACCGAAGGCCCCCGCATCTTCGTCGAGCGGATCGACATCGAGGGGAATACCCGGACGAAGGACAAGGTGATTCGCCGCGAAATGCAGCTGGCCGAGGGCGATGCATTCAATGCGGCCGCCATCCGCCGTTCGCGGACCCGGCTGACCGACCTCGGTTACTTCAGCACCGTCAACATCACGTCCTCACCGGGTAGCGCCAATGACAAGGCGATCGTGACCGCTGCGGTCGATGAGAAGGCGACGGGTGAGTTGAGCGTCGGCGGCGGATTCTCCACCGATGCAGGTGCATTGTTGAGCGCGGGTTTGCGCGAAAAGAACCTGGTCGGCACCGGTATCGACGCCAGCTTGTCCGGCGTGCTGGCGCAGCGGCGCTCAGAGATCAATTTCTCTGCCACCGACCCCTACTTCCTGGACCAGAACCTGGTCGCCGGCATAGACATCTTCCACGTCCAAAACAACAACCAGAACATTTCGAGCTACGACGAGCGGCGGACCGGCTTCTCGCTGCGGACGGGCTATCAGTTCAACGACCATTTGTCGCAGGCCATCGCCTACTCGCTAGTCGATCGAAGCGTCTATGACGTCAACACGGATGCGAGCCTGTATGTGCAGAACGAGGCCGGCGGCACGCTGCTGTCCCAGATTGGGCAAACGCTGACGCTCGACTATCGCGACAGCCGCACCGATCCGCATACGGGCTTCGTGGTCCGGTACGGCTTGGACGTGGCCGGGTTGGGCGGCACCGCGCATTACGTCCGCAACAAGATCGACGGCACGTATTACATCCCGCTGGACCGGTTTTCTGGAAATAGCGACTGGGGAGTCTCGGTTTCGGCCGGGGCGGGCTACCTCCACTCGATCGGCGGCCATACCGATGACCTCATCGACCGCTTCTTCCTGGGTGGCGACAATTTGCGGGGCTTCCAATCGGGCGGCGCAGGGCCGCGCTCGGTGCCGCTGCAGGCGGGGGGGATCATTTTCGGCTCAGACAGCGTGGGTGGCCGGTTCATCTACACGCAGTCGACCGAGTTGCACTTCCCACTGCCGATCTCGGCCGACCTCGGCCTGACGGGGCGCGCCTTTGTGGACGTTGGTGGGTTGAGTCAGGTCAACTCCAGTGGCGTGCAGTTCGCCCGCGACTATTACGGCCTGCCGATCCCGGGTGGGGTGGTGCAACAACTCAATGGCACGACTTCGTTGACCCCGCGCGTGGGAACGGGTGTCGGCGTTTCCTGGAAAACGCCTTTTGGACTGATCAACATCGACCTGGCAGAGGCTGTAGTCAAAGAGAAATATGACAAGACCCAGTTCTTCCGGTTCGGCTTCGGCACGAGGTTCTGAATTGAAAATAACATTGACCACCTGTCCGCCCCGCCGCCGCATGGCGCTGTTTGCGGGGGCGGCGCTGCTTGCCGGGGTAGGGCAGGCATCGGCCCAGGGCTATTTCATCCCGCCGCAGCAGCGCGCCCCAGCTGCACCGGCCGCACGGCCGGCGCCCGTCGCGCGGCCAGCGCCCCGGCCGCCCGCGCCCGTACAGCAGAACTTGCCTCCACCGCCGCCGGTGGAAATCCAGGGCGGCATGCCAGCCGTGCCCGATGGCAATCTCGGCGACACGGGCGACCAGGCGGCCGTGCAGTTGCCGAACGTGCCGGTGCCCGACCTTCCTGCCTTGCCGAAGGGTGCAACGCCCCCCGCGGCTGTGATCGGGGTACTCGGCGTGCCGGAGATCATGCGCGCCGCGACCGCATCCCAACAGGTGGAGAAGATCATTGGCGAACGCCGCGCGAAGCTGAACGAGGACGCCCAGAAGGAGCAAGCCGCCTGGCGTGACCTGCAGCAGCAGCTCGCGGCCCAGCGGGCGACGCTGACGCCAGACCAGGTCCGCACCAAGGAGCGGGAACTGCAGGAGCGTATCACCAACGCGCAGGCGAGCTTCCGCGACCGGAACCGCATCATCCAGGAAACCGCGCAATACTCGCTGAGCCAGATCGAGCGGACCCTGATCGGGGTCATCCGCCAGGTGGCGGAGAGCCGCGGGATGAACCTGGTGCTGCACCGTGCGCAGGTCGCGCTGAACATCAACGAGTTCGACATCACCGACCAAGTGACGCAGCAGATGAATAAGGTGATGCCGTCGGTGACCATCCCGCCGGACGGCGTGTCACCGTTGGCGCAGGCTCAGACGGGGACATCGGCAACGCCAGCCTCGGCATCGTCCGCTTCCCCGCCCGCCAAGCGCTAGAAGCGCGTGACCGCGGCTGGCGCGGGGGACGCGCGGTTTTTTCAGCGCACGGGTCCACACGCTGTTTCCGTCCTGGCGGAGGCCGCGGGCGCGTCGTCCGAGAGCGACCGGCTGATCCACGGCGTTGCCCCGCTGCAACTCGCTGGGCCGGAACACGTGAGCTTCCTGGATAACCGGTTGTACGCGCCGCTGCTGGAGACGACGCAGGCCGGGGCGGTGATCGTGCCGCCCAATTTTGCCGGCCGCGTCCCGCCGGGGTCGATCGCGATCGTTACGCCAGAACCCTACCTTGCTTGGGCCCGGGTTGCCGCCCTCTTCTATCCCTTGCTCCCTCCCATGCCAGGCATCCACCCGGCAGCGTCGGTCGACCCCGCCGCCATCGTGGATCCGTCAGCGGAGGTCGGACCGATGGCGGTGATTGGCCCGGCGGCGCAGATTGGCGCGTCCTGCCGGATCGGTCCTGGCGCCGTGATTGGCGCTGGTGTGCAGATGGGGCCGCATTGCCGGGTGGGGGCGCTGGCGTCCATCAGCCATGCCATCCTTGGCGCGCGGGTCTATGTCTACCCTGGCGCGCGCATCGGCCAGGAGGGGTTCGGATTCGCCGTCGGACCAGCCGGATTCGTGACCGTGCCGCAGCTCGGCTTGGTCCGGTTGGAGGATGATGTCGAGATCGGCGCCAATAGCTGCGTCGACCGTGGCTCAACGCAGGACACGGTGGTCGGCGCCGGGTCGCGCCTCGACAACCTGGTGCAGATCGGGCACAACGTTCAGCTTGGGCGATGCTGCATCGTCGTGTCGCAAGCAGGGATTTCGGGTTCCACCGTGTTAGAGGATTTCGTGGTGGTTGCGGCCCAAGCTGGGCTCTCTGGCCACCTCCGTGTTGGGGCAAAGGCCAGGATCGGTGCGCAATCCGGCGTGATGCGGGATGTGGAGGCCGGGACTGACGTGCTGGGCGCTCCGGCGATGCCGGTGCGTGAATTCTTTCGTAACGTGGCAACCCTGCGCAAGCTGGCGGCGCGCCGCAGCCCGCCCGCAGGGGAGGGGTGAGCGTGGATAGCGATCCGCAGCCCACCGTTTACGAATCGCTTGATATCAAGCGGATCATGCATTTGATTCCGCATCGCTATCCAATGCTGATGATCGACCGCATGAAGGATGTGGTGCTCGACCACTCCGCCGTTGGCATCAAGAACGTCTCGGGTAACGAGCAGTTCTTCCAGGGCCATTTTCCCAACCATCCGGTGATGCCCGGCGTATTGATTATCGAGGCGATGGCGCAGACGGCTGCGGTGCTGGTGGTGGAAACATTGGGGCCCGATTCCGCAGGCAAACTGGTCTATTTCATGACGATCGAGAGTGCCAAGTTCCGCCGGCCCGTGGTGCCGGGCGACCAGTTGCGCCTTCTGGTGGTCAAGGAGCGGCGCCGCGCTAACGTGTGGAAGTTCCATGGCACGGGGACGGTGGACGGGGTCTCCGTCGCCGAGGCCACATTTGCCGCCATGATCATGGATCGTCAGCCGCCCGCCGAGTAACGCCGACGAAACAATGCGTGTTTTGGCTGCCATGGCCATGCCGTCGCATGGTTGGACCGTCTACGAGGATTAACCCATGTTACGCATCGACTGCTGGATCGTTCGGCGGTGACGATCCACCCGACCGCGATCGTTTCGGAAGGGGCGCGAGTCGCTCCGGATGCGATGGTCGGCCCCTGGTGCACCATTGGCCCGGATGTCGAGATCGGGCCAGGTGCCGCCCTGGTCAGCCACGTCGTGGTCGATGGCCATACGGCGATCGGGGCGGGGGCGATGCTGTATCCCTTCTGCACCGTCGGGCTGGCGCCGCAGGATCTGAAATACAAGGGCGAGCCGACACGGTGCGAAATCGGCCCGCGCACCCAAATCCGCGAACATTGCACGATCCATCGCGGCACGGTGACCGGGGCGGGCATCACCAAGGTGGGGGCAGATTGCCTGCTGATGGCCGTGGTCCACGTGGCGCATGACTGCACGCTCGGGGACGGGGTGATCATTGCCAACAACGTGGTCATGGGCGGCCATGTGGAGATCGGCGCCGGCGCCGTGATCGGCGGGGCGGCCGCACTGCACCAGTTCGTGCGGATCGGCCGTGCGGCGATGGTGGGCGGCGTGTCCGGCGTCGAGGCGGACGTCGTGCCGTTCGGCAGCGTGGTCGGCAACCGCGCCCGGCTGGCCGGCCTGAACGTGATCGGGCTGCGCCGCCGTGGTGTGGACAAGACCCGGCTGCATGTGATCCGCACCGCGTTCCGCACCCTGTTCGCTGGCGAGGGCGTGTTTGCCCAGCGGCTGGAAGCTGTGAAGACGCAGTATGCCGACGAAGCGCTGGTGATGGAGATTCTCGCCTTCGCAAGCGCTCCCAGCAAACGTGGCCTGATCCGTGCGGCGCTGTCGGCGGAGGAGGAGGGTTGATCCGTCCGTGACGGTGCCCCTTGGCATCATCGCTGGCGGGGGCCCCTTGCCGGGCCGGGTCGCCGAAGCGGCAAAGGCGGCTGGGCGGCCGGTTTTCATCGTGGCACTGGACGGATATGCCGAGCCGGCCGTGGTGGCGCCCTTTCCGCATGCGCCCGCCCGGCTGGGTGCTGCGGGCCATATCCTGGACCTGCTGCGGTCGAACCAATGCCGCGACATCGTCCTGGTTGGCCCGGTGCGCCGCCCTTCGCTGCTGCATTTGCGCCCGGATGGGGAGGGTGCCCGCTTGCTGGCGCGGATCGGGCGGGCGGCGTTTGCGGGCGATGACGGTTTCCTGGCTGCCATCGTCCGCGTGCTGGGCGATGAGGGGTTTCGGGTGCTCGGCGCGCATGAGGTGCTGACGGAGGCGGTCGGCCCACGCGGCCTGTTGAGCCGTGCGGCGCCGGACGCCGAGGCAACCGCGGATATCGCACGCGGCGTTGCGGTGGTGCGGGCGCTGGGCCAGGTGGATGTCGGCCAGGGTTGCGTGGTGCAGCAGGGCATCGTCCTGGCGGTGGAGGCGATCGAGGGCACTGATGCGATGGTCAGCCGCGCGGCCGGGTTGCGCCGCCCGGGGCCAGGCGGCGTTCTGGTCAAGCTGGTCAAACCAGGGCAGGATCGGCGTGCGGACTTGCCCACCATCGGGCCCCGGACGATCGACGTCGCCGCCGCCGCGGGCCTGCGAGGGATTGCGTTCGAGGCGGGGGGCACCTTGTTTACCGACCGGGCTGGCTGCGTGGCCCGGGCGGACGCGGCGGGGCTCTTTCTGCTCGGCCTCGACCCACACACAGGAGAAACGACATGAGCCGCTACTTGCACACGATGATCCGCGTGCTGGACCTCGACAAATCCGTCGGGTTCTACACGAAGCTAATGGGAATGACGGAATTGCGCCGCCGTGAGGTGCCGGGTGGCAAATACACCCTGTGCTTCCTGGGCTACGACTCCAACCCGGACCAGGCAGAAATCGAGCTGACCTATAACTGGGACCAGAAGACCCCCTACGAGATCGGGACCGGCTTCGGCCATTTGGCGGTTGGAGTTCCGGACGTGGCGGCGGCGTGCGAGACGGTGCGGGCCGGCGGTGGCAAGGTGACGCGGTCGGCGGGGCCCGTGCAGCACGGCACCACGATCATCGCCTTCGTCGAGGATCCGGACGGCTACAAGATCGAGCTGATCCAACGCGAAACCTGATCCCGTCGCTGACGGGCCTGGTCGGCGGCACCGTACGGATCGGTGTCACTGGCCTGGCGCGGGCGGGCAAGACGGCATTCCTCACCTCGCTGGCGGCAAACTTGCTGGCGGCGGGCGCAGGGGTTCCGGTGTTGCCAGCGTTGACCGCTCGTTTGGGTGGACGGCGCTTGGGTGTCCGGCTGGCTCCTTCCGGGGCAGGGGCGATCCCGCGTTTCGATCAGCAGGCGCATCTTCAGGCGCTAGCAGCAGACCCCCCCGCCTGGCCGGCCCGCACGGGCGCCGTCTCGCTGCTGGCGTTGGAGCTGACCGTGCCGCGGTCCGGCTTCGCCGCCAGCCTGCCGGCGCGCGTGCTGCGGCTGGAGTTGCTCGACTATCCCGGGGAATGGCTGCTCGACTTGCCGTTGCTGACCGCCGGGTTTGCCGAATGGTCCGAGGCTATCCTGCGGCGTCTCGACGGGATGGCGGCGGCCAAGCCGTTCCTCCAATTCAGCGCCGGGCTGGCGGGGAGTGCTGGGCGGGACGAGGCGCTGGCGGCAGCGGGTCATCGGCTCTACCGCGACCTGCTGCATCGGCTGCGGGATGAAGAGGGGCTGGTGTTCCTGCAGCCCGGCCGATTCCTGATGCCGGCGCCTGGGGCCGAGCCGCCGTGGATGATGTTTTTCCCGTTCCGTGGCCGGGGTGGATTGGCGACGCTGCTGGCCGAGCGATATGACGCCTATCGCCATTCGGTGCGAGAGGGGTTGGTGTCGCCGCTGTTCGGCCATTTGGATCGTATGGTGGTGCTGGCAGATTTGCTGACCGCGCTGCACACGGGGCGGGAGAGCTTCGCTGATGCGCAGGCCGCCTTGGCGGCGGCGTCCGGCGCGCTGCGGTGGCGTTCATCGTGGACGGAGACGATCACGGCGCTGCTCAGCCTGCGCCGGCCGCCGCCGGTGATCGGGCGGGTTGCCTATGCCGCGACCAAGGCCGATCACGTCGCCAGCCGCCAGCGGGGGAATTTGCGGGCGCTGATCGCAG
This sequence comes from Acetobacteraceae bacterium, assembly GCA_965199005.1. GTDB lineage: Bacteria > Pseudomonadota > Alphaproteobacteria > Acetobacterales > Acetobacteraceae > LMUY01. Next base: position 2,466,045 of record CBDAQK010000001.1, read on the forward strand.
CGCTGACGCCGGGTGGGGGCGACGTCGAGGCGCGGCATTTCGCGATCAGTTCGATCCGCTGCACGGAAGATGCGACCATGCGGCTGGATGGGCGCACCGTGTCGGCGGTGCGGGGCCGGATCGCTGGCGCGGGGGTGGGCGTCTCCTACCCCGGCGAGGTGCCGGATGCGCCGCCGGACGAGGCGTTCTGGGCCGGGGAGTTCTTCGATCTGCCGGACTTCGAGCCAACGCGGCTACCCGGCGCCGGGCAGGCCGGTGTGCCGCATATCGAACTCGATGCGCTGGTGGCTTTCCTGCTGGACGATCTGCTGTGAGGCCGCCGGTCACCCGCGTCATCATCGAGGACGCGACCGCGCCCCGGCTGGAGCCGGAGATGCCGGTGATGGAGGCGCTCGTCGACCCGGCGCCCCGCGCAGGGGGGGCGACGCTGGCATTGGCCGGGGTGGCGGTGCTGGTGGCCGGATTGGCCGCGCTGCAGACCGGGAACTTCGTTGCCACCCAGTTCGACCGGGCGGCGTGGCTGGGGTGGCTGACCCTGGCGGTGGCGGTGGCCGGGTTCGGCCTGCTGGTGGCTTCGGTCTGGCGGGAGCTGCGGGGCTTGTTCGCGCTCACCCGGGTGGACCGGCTGCGTGCGGCGCTGGGCAGCGGGGAGGCGGGGCGGATTCATGCGGCGGCCCGCGCCTGGGCGGCGAGCTTGCCGGATGCGGCCGTCTTGGTGCCGGCGATCGACGCGGCCAACGATCCTGACGCGATCATCGCGTTGCTACGTGCCGGCCCGGGCGAGACCTTGCGGGCGCGGGCGGACGCGCTGGGCCGGACGGCCGCGTTCCAGATGGCCGCCGGGATCGCGGCGACGCCAGCACCGGCGTTGGCCGTGGTGCTGGTGACGTGGCGGGGCATCCGCCTGGTGCGGCAGGTGGCGGCGATGCATGGCATGCGCCCGGGTTTGCTGGGCACGCTCGGCCTGCTGCGGCGCAGCGTGCTGGCCGCGGGGCTGGTGGCCGGGTCGGAAGCGGCGATCAACGCGGCGGCCCACGCCCTGTTGTCCAACCCGCTGTTGACGCATGCGCTGGGCGAGATGGCCGGGGCCGGGATCGCGGCGCGTCGGATGGTATTGCTGGCCAGGTCCACGGCCGTCGCCTGCAACCCGTTGCCGCCTGAAGGATGAAACCCGGTAAGTATCGTGGCCCACCCCAACGTATGAGCCTTTGGCTCATGTGGGACAACACAATCAAAAGTCCGTCGATCGCGGTCCGCTACCGCCTTCGTTGCTGCACCGCTGGGGATGATGGGTTTGGCGGTGAGGTGCGCACTCGCCATCGCCATGTGATCCCGCATTTGCTGCGCAAATACGGGCTAGGCTTGCTGTCACGGCGGGCAGGTGCAATCCCGAAGCGGATTGCACCCTACGGGTCGGCTTTAACGGTGGCTGGTATTATGCCGAGCGGCGTTGATGTTAACCGATCATTTGTTGCCTCCAGTTCACTGGACGAGTTAGGGTCAAGGCAGCTGAACAAGGCAAGACTGGCCAGTTCGCCTAGGCTGGACCTATTGCCGCAAAGGATGGAGTTGCGGTGAGACTTCGGGCTGAACTCATGCCAGGCGACATAGACGAAGACCTCGTAACGCAACTGATGGACGATCTGAGCACCGTAGAGGAGAATAATGCTCCTGCAGACGAGTTGAAGGCGGCCGTCGCGCGCCTGGAGGCAATTTCGGAAGAAGACATGACACCCCACTTGGCTACGGCCGTGCTCACCAATTACGGAGACGAGTGGGTTCGTGCCGCCCTATACATATCTCAGATCAGACCAGTCGATGACGTGACGCGGGATGAACTTGTGGAGGTGTTACGACGCGCATACCCCGACTCTGATTTCGATGAGCCGAAACGCCAAGCATACATGGCGATTTTTGACGTCAACGTTCCACTCCCGGCTGCCTCGCTTCTCATCTACCATCCGCCCGAATATCCGCCGGAATCCCAAGTTGGACCGATGCTCGATTACTATCCAACACCGGACCAAATCGTAGACTGGATCTTTGACCCCAAGGATATATCGCTCCTATCGTAACCGACATGCGTCCCGTCGCGGCCGCCTCTAATTCGTCACGTAACCCACCGCATGGGGCAACGCCAGCGCGAGGGCGGGGACGAAGGTTACGATCAGCAGCACGACGAGCATGGTGAGGATGAAGACCGGAATTTCACGGAAAATCTGACCCAGCGGCGTGCCTGTCAGCCCCTGCACCACGAACAGCAGCAGGCCGTGCGGCGGCAATGCGAGGCCGACCATCATGTTGACGACGATGACGACGCCGAAATGGACCGGGTCGATCCCGAGTCCCTGCGCGATGGGGACGAGCAAAGGCACCACGACCAACAGGATGGTCACCTCGTCGATGACCACGGCCAGGACGAGCATCATCAAATTGGTGCAGAGCAAGAAGCCCGTGGCGGAGAGGTGCCAGCCCAGCAGCAAGGCCTGCAATGCGTTGGGAACGCCCTCATTGGCGATGGCGTAGTTGAAGACGAACGCGCCAGACATGATCAGGCCGATTGCCGCCGTGGTGCGCACCGTGTCGCCGATGACCGGGATTAGCGCGCGCAACCGCAAGGTGCGGTAGACCACCATGCTGAGGAACAGCGCATAGGCGGCGGCGATGGCCGCGGCTTCCGTCGGCGTGGCGATGCCCGAGTAGATGATGCCGAGCAACAGGCCGGGCAAGGCAAGCGGCGGAAGGGCGCGCCATAGCAGGCGGGGGATTTCGGCAGATGGTGTTGGCACCTCCCGCGGGAAGTTGCGGCGTCTGGCGATGATCGCGATGGCCACCATCAGCGCGGCCGCCATCACGGTCGCCGGTACCAACCCGGCCAGGAACATCGCACCGACCGAGGTGTTGGCGATCAGCGAGTAGAAGATCATGGGGATGGAGGGCGGCACCAACGGCCCGATCGTGGAGGAGGACACAGAGGTCGCGGCGGCGAACCCCGCCGGGTAACGGCCTCCCTTCGTCATCATGCGCGCAACGATCAGGCCCGGGCCGGCGGCATCCGCGACCGCGCTGCCGCTCATGCCGGAGAAGATGAGGTTGGAGATTACGTTCAATTGGGCGAGGCCGCCGGGATAGCGGCCAACCACGGCCAAACCGAAGCTCAGCAAGCGTTCGATGACGCCGCTAGCATTCATCAAATTAGCGACGAAGATGAAGAGCGGAACGGCGATCAGGAGGTAGGAATTGTAGAGGCCGTTCATCGTCTGGTCGACCACCAGGCCCACATCCTGGTGGGTCGCGATCAAGTAGCCGAAGCCGCCCGCCAGCATGGACAACCCGATCGGCGCGCCGAGCACGGCAGCGCCGAGGAAGACGGCAGCAAGAACGGCGAGGCCTAATGACACTGGGTTTTACCAATCATTCTTTCACGTGGTCGCGCCAGCCGGGGCGGCCCAGGGCGACCAATTGCCAGACCGACCGGACGACGACGGCCGCGACAAAGATGCCGAAGCAGGCGTAGACGAAGTCCAGCCGCCACTGCAGCACCGGGGTCCGCTCCCGCCACAAGAAGCGCAGATAGTCGACCACACCGGGCAGCGCCCAGGCGAAAAGGCCGCCGACGATGACCAGCCGGCCAACCGCGATCACGCGGCGGCCGCCCGGCGGCAGGAAGCGGTGCAGCAGGTCGAAGGCGATCTGGTGGCGGTCCGGCACGATGAATGCGTTGGTCCAGAAGATGATCCACACGAACAACACCGTAGACACTTCGTCGGCCCAGGCCAGCGCGTTGCCAAAGGCGTAGCGCATGACGATCTTTAGCAGGAACACCGCAAAGACGCAGACGAACATCGCACAGGCGACCGCCTCGGCCGCCTTGAGGAGAAGCCTAAGTGGTCGCCGCAACCGGCTTCATCCACGCTTGATCCCCGTTCTTCGCCATGTCCCGCTTGAACAGGGTCGCCACGGGATATTTCCTAACGTTCGGGCTGGATGCGGACGGACAGCGTGCCGATACCTTCGATGGCGGCGTCCACCGTGTCGCCCACCGCCAGGAAGGTGCCCTTGGGCACGCCCACCCCGGCAGGGGTGCCCGTGAGCAGCAGGTCGCCCGGGTCCAGCGTCATGATGCGGGAGGCGATGCTGATCTGCTCGGCGACCGAGAAGATCATGTCGGCCGACCGGCCATTCTGCTTGCGCACCCCATTCACATCCAACGTCAGCCCGGTATCCTGCGGGTCGGCGAGGGCCGCGAAGGGCACGATGCGCGGCCCCAGCGGGCAGCAGGTGTCGTTGGCCTTCCCCGCCACCCAATCGAGCTTATAGAACGTCTCGGCGGCACGGTTGTGGTCGCGGGCGGAGAAATCGATCGCGACCGTCCACCCGGCCACGTGCGTCATCGCCTCCTCGACCGTCACGTTGCGCGCGGTGGTGCCGATGACCGCCGCCAGCTCGACCTCCCAGTCGAAGGCCTTGGTGGCGATCGGCATATGCACGGTGTCGCCCTCGCCAACCACGGCATTGCGGGGCGGCTTCATGAAGAAGAACAAACGCTGGTCGGCTTTCTTTGCACCCGGCATTCCCATTTCGGCCAGGTGGTCGAAGTAGTTGGCGCCGGCGCACAGGATCTTGCCCGGGTACAGCAGCGGCGCCAGCCGCCGCGTGGGGATGACGCGGTCGGCCGGGTCGACCAGCCCAACGGCGCGGTCCAGCGCCGCGGCGGCCTTGCCCCAATCGCCGAACAGCGCCGCGACGCTGCCGATGCCCGGCAGGCCGGCGCGGGCAAGCGTAGGGGCCAACCCATAGAGCGCGCCGCCGGCCTCGATGCAGGCGACAGGCGCACCCGCAACCTCGACAGTCGCCAGCGCCCAGCCGGCTTGGGAGTCGTTCATGCAAACCCTCGGATCCGATTGGGGAGGGAGGCTGGTTTTGCGGGAGAGAAGTGTCAAGGCCGGTCGTCTCGGCAGACTTTGCCGGGCTCCGGCATTCCGTGCCGGGTCCCGATGGCGGGTAAACGGTAAAACCGGCAGGTTTCCGCCATAATTTTCTGGCACCCAGCTTGCTGACAAAGCCGTGTGGTCAACTCAATCGCATCATACACAGCCACTCAGCTGCAGGCGATCACGCCGGCGACGCTGAGCCAGCTGCCAGTTACGGAGTTCGAGCTGCTCTCCGGAGTGCAGCTGTCCGAACTGACGACGCGCCAGGTTGCCGCCCTCACGGCCGCGCAGCTTGCGGCCTTGACCACGGCGCAGATCGATTTCAGCGCCGTGCAGATCGCCGCGATGGGCGGCAACCAGCTCGCGGCATTCGGCGCCGCAGAGATTGCGGTGTTCACGCCGGCGCAGATGGCGGGGCTCACCGCGGCCGAGCTGCGGTCGTTCACCACGACCCAACTTGCCGTGCTGACGCCGGCGCAGATCGCCGCGCTGACCCCGGCTGCCATCAATGGGTTGACCAGCACCCTGCTCGCCGCGCTCGCCAGCACCCAGTTCGCCGCGCTGACCTCCACCGGCCTTGCCGCCTTGGTGGGAACCCAGGTGCCGGGCCTCACCACGAGCCAGATAAACCAGCTGAGCGCGACGCAGATGGTGGGCCTGACCGCGGCCGCCGTCAGCGCACTGAGTACGACCCAGTTAGGGGCGCTCTCCGGCGTGCAGATTGCCGCCTTCAGCACGAGCGCGGTCACCGGGCTGACGGTGACCGGGCTGAACTCCCTCTCGCCGCTCCAGCTCGCGTCCCTGACCCCCAGCGAAATCGGGTCGCTGACGCGAAATCAAATCACCGGGCTGGGAACGCAGTTCAACGCGCTCAGCACCAGCCAACTGGGTGCCCTGACGGCGACGGAGTTGACCGGGCTGACGGCGACGCAGCTGGGTGCGATGCAGCCGGCGCAGTTGGCGGCCCTCAATCCGCCCGCTATGGCCGGGTTGAGCAGCGCGCAGGTGAGTCTGTTCTCGCTGATCCAACTGAATGCGTTGACTGCCAACCAGGTTGCCGCCTTGACGCCGAGCGGGATCAGCGGCCTGGCGGATACCCAAGCGTCGGCGCTGACCCCAACCCAGTTCGCGGCCCTGACCAGCAGCCAGGCAGCCGCGTTCAGCACGACGGCCTTCGCCGCGCTGACGAGCACGCAACTGGCGTCGTTCAGCGCCACGCAGTTCGCGGCGATCACGACGCCGGAACTGCTGATGTTGTCCCAGACGCAGGTCGCCGATCTGCCGGATGCCGAGATCGCCGAGCTGACCAGCACGCAACTCGCGGGCATCAATGCCGGGTGGGCGGGTTCCCTTACGCCGGACCAGATCAGCAACCTCTCCACCACCCAGGTAGCGTCACTCAGCAGCAATGGTGTGTCGGGGCTGGTTGCGTCGGAAATTGCGGCGCTGTCGCCGGCGCAGTTGGGCGCGCTGACGCAGACGCAAATGTATGGGCTGACCGGCACTCAGATCGGGGGGTTCTCCACCACCGCGGTCGCCTTGCTGAGCTCGACTCAATTGGCCGGGCTGACGTCGACCGCCATCGCAGCGCTGAGTTCGGCAGAGATCGCCGCCATTGCCCCGGCGCAACTATCGGCGCTGGGCAGCGGCGATATGGCTGGTTTCGTTGATACCCAGGCAGCGGCCATGTCGGCGAGCCAGTTGCTCGCATTCAGCACGCAGCAGGTCGATGCACTCTCCATCACGGCAATATCGGGGCTGACGACGACGCAAATCCCGTGGCTCAGCACCACCGATGTCAGCGCGCTGACCACGACGCAATTGCGGGTGATGAACACCACGCAAATCGGCACGCTGACAGCGGCGCAGGTTGCTGCGCTGACCACCACGCAGATCGCTGGCTTCCTGCCAACGAATGTGGCGGCTTTGCAGACGAGCCAGATCGCAACGATGGTGCCGACGCAGATCGCGGCATTCAGCACCACCGTCATGGTGGGCTTGCAGGGAACGCAGATCCAGTCATTGACACAGGCGCAATTGAACGCGCTCACCACGGCCGAGATCGCGGGAATGCAGGGCACCCAGGTCGGGATGTTTAGGCCGGACCAGATCCAGTCGCTGGCCACCAGCCAGGTTCTGGGGCTGTCGGCGGCGGCGGTGGGTGCGCTCGGCACCGCCCAGCTTGCGGCTCTTACGCCAGCCCAGTTCATCTGGGTGAGCACGACGGCGATGGGCGGCCTGACCGATCTGCAGGTCGCTGCGCTGACGCCGGCGCAACTGGCGGCGATGACGACGAAGCAGGCGGCAGGGCTGTCCAATTTGGGCGTCTCCGGGCTGTCGACCACCGAGTTGGCGACGCTCAGCAGCCAACAGGTCGGGATGCTGACGTTCACCGAGATGCGGAACATGGTGGACACGCAGCTTGCCGCGCTCACCCCGTCGGACATCGCGGCACTGAGCACCACGGTGTTGTCCGCCTTGACCACGAGCCAGGTGGGCTTGCTCTCGGCAACGCAATTGGGCGCGCTGTCGGCCGTGCAGATGACGGGGTTTGCCACCACCAACGTCGCCGGGCTGACGCCGACGCAGCTTGGCGCCCTGTCGCCGGCGCAATGGCAGGCGTTGACGCCGACGGAACTCGCCTGGTTCAACGCTACGCAAATCGGCAGCTTGTCCACCAGCCAACTCGCTGCACTGTCCACCTATCAGGTGCAAGGGTTCGGAGCGGCCGCGATCAATGCGTTGAGCACCACCCAGGTGACGGCGCTGACGCCGACCCAAATCTCGTGGCTGACCAATCAGGCGCTCAGCGGGATGACGGATGTGCAGGCGGCAGCGGCGACGGCCACGCAACTCGCTGCCTTGTCCACCCGGCAGATGACCGGGCTCTCCGCGCTTGCGCTGTCCGGGCTGACGACCACCGGATTGACGGGGCTTGCCACCAGCCAAATCGGCGCGCTGACGTTTACCCAATTGCGGTCGCTGTCCGACACGCAAGTCGAGGCGCTGACGACCGCGCAGGTCGCTGGGTTGACCACCACGCAGGTCAACTCCCTGACCACGACTCAGGTGGGCGACCTCAGCGCGGCGCAGTTGGGCGCGTTGAATACCACGCAGATGGGCGCGTTTGCGGCGACCAATGTCGCGGGTCTCAGCTCCACGCAGATCGCGACCCTGGTGGGCACCCAGCTTGCCGCGATCACCGCGACGGAACTGGGGGCGCTATCCAGCGACCAGTTGAACGACCTGACGACGACCCAGATGGCGGCGCTGTCGACCACGCAATTGCGTGGCCTGTCCGCGGCCGGCCTCGGCGAGTTGTCCACCACGCAACTGGCGGTTCTCACCACCACCCAGGTGGCGAACCTGACCACGACCAGCTTGCAGGGGTTGACCGACAGCCAGGCAAATTGGCTCACCTCGCCACAGCTTGCGACCCTGTCAACAAAGCAAGTGGCAGCGCTCTCGGCGCTCGCCTTGTCGGGGTTGAGCACGGCAGAAATGGCCGCCCTGGCCAACACCCAGGTGGCCGCATTGACGGTGGCGCAAATGCGCCAACTCGCGGACACGCAGTTGGAGGCCTTGACGCCACCCCAGATCGCCGTGCTGACAACGACGCAGATCGGCGCGTTGCCGGCGACGCAGGTCGGCAATCTCAGTGCCGCCCAGCTTGGTGTGCTGGCCCCGACGCAGATCGCCGCCTTGACCAACACGAATGTCCCCGGGTTGTCGATCACGCAATTGGCCGCGTTGACCGGTACCCAACTCGGCGCGTTGACGTCGGCACAGGTGGGTGCGCTGAACAGCACGCAGTTGAACAGCTTGTCCACCAGCCAACTCGCGGCACTGACCACCTACCAGGTGCGGGGGTTGGGTGCCGCTGCGGTCAATGCGTTGAGCACGACGCAGCTCACGGCGTTGAGTTCGACCCAAATCTCGTCGCTCACCATTTCGGCGATCAGCGGGCTGACCGATCAGCAGGCTGCCGCGGCGACGCCCACGCAGCTCGGGGCCTTGTCCACCCGGCAGATGATGGCGCTTTCCACGCTCGCTTTGTCCGGGCTGCCGGCTACCGAACTGGCGCGGCTCGCCACGACCCAGATCAGCGCGTTGACGGTGACCCAACTGCGTTCCCTGGCCGACACCCAGATTCAGACGTTGACGACCGTGCAGGTGGCCGGGTTGACCACCACCCAAATCTCCAGCCTGGCCACGACTCAGGTCGGCGATTTCAGCCCAGCGCAGTTGGGCGCCCTGAGCACGGGCCAGATGGCGGCGTTTGCACGCACCAATATCGCGGGGCTGACCTCCACGCAGCTCGGCACCCTCGCCAGCACGCAACTCGGCGCGATCACCGCGACGGAGCTGGGGGCGCTGTCCCGCGACCAGTTGAACGACCTGACGACGACCCAAATGGCGGCGCTGTCGACGACGCAATTGCGTGGCCTGACCGCGGCCGGCCTCGGCGAGCTGTCCACCACGCAGCTGGCGGTTCTCACCACCACGCAGGTGGCGAACCTGACCACGACCAGCTTGCAGGGGTTGACCGATAGCCAGGCGAACTGGCTCACCCCGCCACAGCTTGCGGCCATGTCCACCCAGCAAATGGCGGCGTTCTCGGCACTCGCCCTGTCTGGTCTCAGCACGGGGGAGGTGGCCGCCCTGACCACCGCCCAAGTGGGCGCGTTGACGGCAACACAGATGAGCGCCCTGAACGGCACGCAGTTGGGGGCGATGAATCCGGCCCAGATCGCCGTGCTGACCACGACGCAGATCGGCGCACTGCCGGCGACCCAGGTGGGCAACCTCAGCGCAACCCAACTCGGCGTCATGGCCACGACGCAGATCGCCGCCTTGACGGGCACCAATGTGTCCGGGCTTTCCAGCACGCAATTGGCTGAGTTGACCAGCACACAACTCGGCGCGCTGAGTTCGGTGCAGATCGCGGCACTCAGCAGCACCCAGGTCAGCAGCCTATCCGCACGCGAACTTGCTGGGCTGACGATCTATCAAATCCAAGGGCTGGGATCGGCCGGGGTCGCCGCGCTGTCCAACACGCAGCTTGCCGCCCTTTCGCCCAGACAGTTCGTCGCGCTCACCAATGCCGCCGTGTCCGGTCTGTCGGATACGCAGACTGCCATGCTGAGCACGTCCCAATTGACCGCGCTCGGAACCCAGCAGGTGGCGGCGCTGAGCACCACTGCGGTGACCGGGCTGACGACGACCCAGGTCGCTAGCCTGTCCAGCAGCCAGGTTGCAGCGATGAAGGCGACGCAATTGGCCATGTTCGCCGATACGCAAATAGCGGCGATGGGGCCGGCGCAGGTCGCAGGGCTGACCACGACGCAGGTCGGTGGTCTGGCCGTGACGCAGGTTGCGGATCTGAACCCGGCGCAACTCGGCGCGCTGGGAACGCAACAGATCGGCGCCTTGTCGCCGGCCAACATCACAGGCCTGTCGGGCACGCAATTGGGCGAACTGACCAGCAGGCAATTCGGTGCGATCAGCAGTTCGCAAGTCGGTTGGCTGACCGCCACCCAACTCAACGCGTTGTCCACCGCGCAATTGGCGCTTTTGACCACGACGCAACTGCGCGGATTGGGTGCCACCAGCCTGGCGGCGCTGACGACGTCGCAGGTGTCGATGCTGACACCCACGCAAATTGCCGGCCTCACCGCGACCGGCCTCGGCGGGATGTCCGGCAGCCAGGCCGCGGCGTTGAGCAGCACCCAACTATCGGCACTTGGCAGCGTGCAAGTCGCGGCGCTGTCGCTGGACGCGATCTCCGGGCTGACCACGATGCAAATCGCCGGCCTAGCCACCACGCAGGTGACTGCGCTGACGGGGACGGAGCTGAGTTCGTTCTTCGACACGCAAATCGCGGCGCTGACGATTTCGCAGGTGGCCGGTCTGACCACGAGCCAAATCGGCGCGCTGACCGCCGGTCAGGTCGGCGATTTTACCAGCGCGCAGTTCGCCGCACTCGGCACGCAGCAGATCGCTGCGTTGTCCGCTGGAAACGTCGCCGGGTTGACGGCGACGCAATTGGCGGGCTTGAGCAGCTCGCAATTCGCCTCCCTGACCGCGACGCAAATGGGTGAACTGAGCAGCACCCAGCTCAATACCTTCTCCACGGGGCAGGTGGCGTCGCTGACCGTGACGCAGCTCAGCGGGTTGACGTCGACGGGGGTCGGATCACTGACGACGAGTCAACTCGGCAGCCTCTCGACAACCCAACTCGCCGGCTTGACGACCACCAGCCTAACGGGCCTGACGGATGTGCAGACCGCCGCCTTGAGTGCCGCGCAGGTTGCGGCGCTGTCGACCCAGCAGGTCTCGGCATTGTCCGCCCTGGCGATTTCGGGGATGACCACCACCGAGGTCGCGGAGTTGGCCACGACACAGGTGACCTCGCTCACAGCCGCCCAAATCCCGGTTCTGGTCGATACGCAATTGGCTGCGCTGACCACAAGCGAGATCGCCACGCTGACCACCACGCAGGTCGCGGCCTTGACGGCAACGCAGATGGGGCTGCTGTCCACCGACCAGATCGGTGCATTTAGCCCGACCCAGCTCGGCGCATTGTCCTCCACGGGCATTGTCGGCCTGCCTGCTACGCAATTGGCGGCGCTGAGCCCGGCGGCCCTGGCGACCCTCACGGCGACGGAATTTTCCGCACTGACGACGACGCAAATCGGTGGTTTTTCGTCGACTCAAATTGGCGACCTGAGCACGGGGCAATTGCTGGGGCTAACGCCTACCGGACTGAGCGCGCTCAACACCACCCAGCTTGCGGCCCTGTCCACCAGCCAGGTTGCGGCACTCAGCACGACTGAAATCGCGGGTTTGGTCGATACGCAGATGGCTGCGCTGTCTCTGGCGCAAATGGGGATGTTAAACAGCCGGCAGGTGAGTGCCCTCTCCGACACCGCCATCTCTGGACTGACGACGACCCAAATGGCGGGGCTGACCACCGACCAGTTGCGCGGCCTGACGGCTGAGCAGGTGGGAGTGTTGAACCAGACCCAAGTCGGCGGTTTGACGGCGACGCAGCTCGGTGGTTTCAGCACGACGCAGATCGCAGGATTGCCGGCGACCGACCTGGCCGTGCTGAGCGCTGGTCAACTGGGCGTCCTATCGGCGGCGCAGATCGCTGCCCTGGCCAGCAGCGCGGTGACCGGACTGACGGCAACCCAACTGGCTGGGCTCTCCAGCACACAGCTCGCGGCGTTCACCCCAACAGAGTTGGGCGCGTTTGCGACCACACAGATCAGTTCGCTGTCGGCCTCGCAGATTGCGGCGTTGACGGCGAACCAGTTGGGCGGCCTGGCTGCCACCGGCGTGGCGGTGCTGAACACCACGCAGCTCGCAGCCTTGGCGACGACGCAACTCCAGTCGCTGGCCACCACGGCCGTGGGCGGCCTCGCCGCGGCCCAGGTGGCCGCGCTGAGCGACGCCCAGTTCGAGGCGCTGAAGCAGACCGATATCGCCGCGCTATCGTTCGATGGCGTGAGCGGCCTGACCACGACGCAACTGGGTGAGGCGAGCGCGCAGCAGATCGCCGCATTTTCGGCAGCGCAACTGAGCGTGCTGAACCAAACCCAGATCGGGGCATTGACGACGACGAGCGTCGCCGGCTTGGCCATCGCGCAACTTGGCGACCTCGCCGACACGCAGCTTGCGGCACTGTCGCCTGACCAGCTCGGCGTGTTGCAATCCACCCAGTTCGCTGCGCTGCCAGCAAGTGCGATGGATGGGCTGACCGAGACCGCGGTGGCGTCCCTGTCGCTCGGCCAGCTATCCGGGCTGACCCAGACCCAGATGGCAGCGTTGGGCCAGACGCAGGTGAGTGCGCTGACGACGCAGCAGGTCGCGAGCCTGACGACGACCCAAATCGGCGGGTTGACCAATTACGGCATCACCGCGATCACAACGGACCAGCTCGCGGCGATGACCACGACGCAGATCGCTGGCCTGGACCCGGCAACGGTCGCCAACCTGGCCGACACTCAACTCGCCGCGCTGAGTCTGCCGCAACTAGCCGCGCTCACCACGCAACAAATTGCGGCGTTGCAGGTCTCTTCGCTCGATGATTTGACCACCACCGAATTGGGCGCTCTGAACACGCTCCAAATCGGGGCGCTCACCGCAGCCCAGGTGAATGCGCTCAGCCAGTCGCAGATTGCCGGGCTGACGACGAGCGCGTTCGCGGCCCTGACACCGGCGCAGGTGACGGGCCTGACCGACACGCAGGTCGCGGTGCTGTCGAGCGACCAGATGGGCGCGTTGCAGCCCAGCCAAATCGCTGCCTTGTCCACCACCGCCGTTGCTGGGTTGACCGCGACGGAAATCAGCGGTTTGTCGCTGACACAACTCGCCGCGCTGACGGGGGACCAGGTTGGGGCGCTGTCGAGCGACCAGGTCAGTGCCATGCCGGGCACGGCGGTGGCCAGCCTGTCGGCGACTCAGATCGCTGGGCTGAGCAGCTTCGCGCTCGCCGGGTTGTCGAACACCAGCATTGCCGGGTTGTCCAACGCGCAGCTGCTGGGGTTGACGCAGAGCCAAATCGGCTCGCTGAGCACCACCGCGATCGGCGCGCTGACCGGTACGCAGATCGGCACCCTGTCGGTCACCGAGGTTGCAGGGATTGCCCCCACCCAGGTAGGCAGCCTGGCAACCGGTCAGTTCGCGGCACTGGCCACCACGCAGATTGCCGCGCTCTCCACCGTTGCGGTCGGCAGCCTGGCGGCAACGGAGATCGCTGGGTTGACGAGGCAGCAATTGGCTGCGTTGACCCCCGGCCAGATTGGTGCGCTCGGCGCCGCGGTTTCCGCGCTCACCCCGGCGCAACTCGGCGGGCTGACGGTGACGCAGGCGGCTGGGCTCACAGGGATCGAGATTGGCGGGTTGACCAATACGCAACTCGCGGGTTTGGGCACGAATGCGATCCGGGCGCTGTCGGCAGCGGCGCTGGCGGCGCTGACCGGGACGCAGATCGGGTCGATGTCGGGCACGCAACTGGGCAGCCTGACCGCAACGCAGATCGGGATGCTGTCGACGGGAACGGTCGCTGGGTTGACGACCACGGATTTCGCCGCCTTCACTGCAACGCAACTCCGCGGGTTGGCGGGCACGCAGGTCAATGCCCTGACCACCGGCCAGGTCAGTTCGTTGACCACCACCCAATTGAGCACTTTCACCATGACCGCGTTGAACGGATTGAGCGACACGCAGGCGGCCTCGCTCACCCCGGCGCAATTGGCGGTGCTGAACCAGACCGATATGCAGGTCCTGTCCACGACTGCCATGTCGGGGCTGACGGCGTCGCAGATCGCTGATCTGGCCAATACCCAGATGGCGGCGCTGAGCGGCGTGCAAATCGCTTCCCTGTCGACCACCGGGATCGGCGGGCTGAACGCCACGGCGATCGCCGGGCTGACGCCGCAGCAATTTGAAAACCTGACGTCCACGCAGGTCGGCGCGCTCTCCAGCACCCAGTTCGCTAGCCTGGCATCGACGCAGTTGATGTTGCTGTCGGGCGACCAGATGAGCGGGCTGACGTCGACCGCCGTGGCTGGGCTGACCACGACGCAACTGGGCGTGTTGAGTGCCGGACAGATCGCATCGCTGTCGACGACGGGTGCATCAGGGATTTCCGCGAGCCAACTTGCCGGGCTGACGACGACGCAAATCGCCGCGTTGAGTGTGCCGGAAATCGGGGCCTTGTCCGCAACGGCGGCCTCGGGGTTGACGCCGGCGCAGATATCCTCGCTCAGCAGCACCCAATTCGCCAGCCTGTCGGCGACATCCGTCGCGGCATTGACGACGGCGCAATTGGCGAGCCTGACGACGACCCAAATCAGCCTCTTGTCGCAGACCGAGCTCAGCGGCCTGGCGGCAACCCAGGTCGCCGTGCTGGCCCCGACGCAGTTTGCCGTGCTGACCCCGGCCAGCATCAGCGCACTGTCCTCCTCCGGGCTATCCGGCCTGACGGAAAGCCAGATCACCGCGATGACGTTGACGCAGCTTGCCGGGTTGACGCCGGATCAGATCGGGGCATTGCCGGTCAGCGACATCGGGGCACTCTCCAAAACCGCGCTGCAGGCGATGACGGCGACGCAACTGGGTGGGCTGGTGCGGATGCAGTTGCGGGCGCTGACGGCTTCGCAGATTGCGGACCTGTCCACCAGCCAGATCGCCGCGCTTTCCAGCACCCAGGTGGCGAATATGGCGGCCACGGAGTTCGACGAGATGAATTCGGCGCAATTCGGCACCCTGAGCGCCACGCAGGTGGCGGGGATGACCGCGTCGCAGCTGGATGCGCTGAATACCACGACGCTGAATTATCTCACCCCCGTGCAGTACAGCGAACTGAGCTCGACCGTGATGAGCGGCCTGTCCGCCACCATGCTCGGCAGCCTGAGCCTGACCCAGCTGGCCGGCTTCGACGGTTCGGAGATCGCCTACATCACCGAGACCGCAGCCGACGGGCTGTCGGAGGACCAGATTAACGCATTGGAAATGGCTGAGTCGTAATTGGGTGGCGAAGGGATAGGATGATGAGCGACACCCTCGAACTCGCGTTGGACCAGGCGGTGACCCGGCGGCTGAGCATCCAGGATTTGTTCCAGGTGGCGCAGTCCCTCAAGCATGAGGGGCGGCCGCGCGCGGTGCAGGCGCTGTACTCGACGTGGATCCAGCACAACGAGGATCATCCGCTGAGCTACGCCGTGATGTTCAACCATGCGGTAACCCTGTCGGACGGTGGCGACCTGGACGGGGCGCGGGGGCTGCTGCAGCGGGCACTGGCGCTCAACCCCGATTTCATGCCGGGCCACATCAATCTCGGCCGGGTGCACGAGGGGATGGGCGCGCTGGACAAGGCGGTGCTGCAATGGTCGGACGCGCTGGGCCGCTTGGCGCCGGTGAACGGCACCAACGTCGCCCACAAGACGATCGCGCTGACCCAGGCCGCGCGTGTGTTGGAGACGTCGCACCAGGATGCAGCGGCGGAGGATTTGCTGCGGCAATTGCTGGAGATCGATCCCGTTCACCGCGAGGCGACCCAGCATTTCGTGGCGCTGCGGCAGCGGCAGTGCAAATGGCCGGTGCTGCCGCCGCTGGAGCGGGCGGACCGGCCAACGCTGGCCGCAGGCATGTCCCCCTTGTCGGCGGCGGCGTTCACCGATGACCCGCTGTTTCAACTGGCGCTGAATGGAAATTACAACAAGCACGACGTCGGGGCGCCAAAATCGCCCATGATCACGGCGCATCCAGCGGCGCGGCGGCCCGGGCGGCTGCGGGTCGGGTATTTGTCCTCCGACTTGCGCGAGCATGCCGTCGGCTATTTGATGGCCGAAGTGTTCGAGCAGCATGACCACAGCCAGGTCGAAGTATTCGCCTATTATTGCGGTCCTGCGAGCACGGACGCCCTGCAGGCTCGTTTCGTTGCCAGTGCCGACCATTGGGTCAACATCACCGGCATGGACGATGCGGCTGCGGCGCAGCTGATTGCCGATGACGGCATCCAAATCCTGGTCGACGTGAACGGCTACACGCGGGAGGCCCGCAACAAGCTGCTGGCGCTGCGGCCGGCCCCGGTGATCGTGAACTGGCTCGGCTTCCCCGGCAGCTTGGCGAGCCCCTATCACCACTACATCATCGCGGATGACTGGATCATCCCGCCGGAATACGAGACATATTATTCCGAGCGCGTGCTGCGGCTGCCCTGCTATCAGCCGAATGACCGCAAACGCGTGGTGTACGGCGGCGCCGTGTCCCGTGCCGATGCCAGGCTGCCGGAGGATGCGACGGTCTATTGCTGCTTCAACGGGTTGCACAAGCTGACAGCGTTCGTGTTCGACCGTTGGATGGCGATCCTCGCGCGCGTGCCCGGCAGCGTGCTGTGGCTCCTGAGCACGGGTGACGACACGCACGACCGGCTGCGGGACCGCGCTCAGCAGGCGGGTATTGACCCGGCGCGGCTGATCTTCGCCGAGAAGTGGCCTCACGCGGAGCATTTGGCGCGCTATCCGCTGGCCGATCTGTTTCTGGACACCAGCCCGTATGGTGCGCACACGACCGCATCGGACGCGCTGTGGATGGGTGTTCCCGTGCTGACGATGAGCGGCCGGTCGTTCGCCTCCCGCGTCTGCGGCAGCCTGGTACGGTCGGCTGGCGTTCCGGAACTGGTCTGCGAAACCGCGTCCGGCTATGTGGAGCGGGCGGTGGCGCTCGGACACGACCGGCCGGCCTTGGTCGGCTACCGCGAGCGGCTGCTGGCAGGGCGGGACAACAACACATTGTTCGATACGCCGGCGACGATGCGCGGGCTGGAAGCGCTGTATGCCCAGATGTGGGCGGCGTTCGAAGCCGGTGCCGTGCCGCAACCGGACCTCGCGAATTTGGACGTTCTGCTGGAGCTCGGCAGCCTGGTGGATCACGACGCGACCGACATGGCTACCATTCGGGACTATGCCGCGTGGTGGCAGGAGCGGCTGCACCAGCGTCACCAGTTCCGGCCAGTTCCAGCCGGGACGCGCGGCTTAGGTTAAGGCGTTTCCAAAGCCGTCGGGTGGATCAGCGAAGCGCCGTCCGCCACCTCGAGGCGCAGCGATGGTGGATGACGCTCCGCTTATCCATCCTACGGATTAGCTGATACCTAATGACCGGCCCAGGTGCAAACCACGTGGTCCGGGTCGGTCCAGCGGCGGCCATGGCTGCGGCGCTCGGTCCGGTCGAGATAATCGGTCCAGACGCTGCGTTCGTAGTCCTGGGTGACCGCGGGCGGAGATTGCCCGGCGGCGCGCACGCGGGCAAGTTCGGTTGGACCGAATTGATAGGCCGCCAGGCCATCCTTCAGGCCGAACTGAGCAGCCATGACCGACAGGCTGTAGGCGCCGGCGCGGATATTGTCGCTTGGCAGATAGGGGTCGGGGCCCACGCCGATACGCCGGCGGATGAGGTCGTAGATCGAGGGCGGGATTTGCATCAGGCCCACCTCCCCGGCCAAGGAGCGCATCGGGTGCCCGTTCAGCCATTGGCAGCCCCGGCTCTCTGCCCACATCACCGCATAGATATAAGGCTCCGGCACGGAGAATTCGGCTGACGCGGCACGCACCAACGGCCCCCACGGGTCGTCCCGCGGCCCGGGCGGCGCATAGCGCTTGACGAGTTCGGCGGCCGGGCCCGGGGCGCGGGGCGCGGTGCTGGCGCAGGCGGCCAGCAACGCCAGGCCCAGCCAGGCCAGCAGGCGGACGAACTGGCTGGTCCTGCTCAGGCGGCGACCTGCATGTCGAGCGTGGGAACCAGGCGCTCGGTGCACAGCAGGCTCACCATTCGGTTTTCAACGGTCAGCAGACCCTGCACGAGGTTTCCACTCCGGCCGGCGGCGATGGCTGGCGTGGGCTGGATCATCCGGTCGGACACGGTGAGGATATCGGACACGGCGCTGACGAGCAGCCCCACCGTCTGCGTGCCGATTTGCGCCACGATGATGACGTGCTGCGGGGACGGCTCGGCTGCTCCAAGGCCGAGCCGCTCCGACAGGTCAACGATCGAGAGGACCGCCCCGCGCAGGTTGACGACGCCGCGGACATAGGACGGGGCGTGCGGCAAAGGCGTCTCCGCCACCCAGCCGCGTATTTCGCGCACGATCATGATGTCGACGCAGAATTCCTGCGCGCCGAGCCGGAAGGACAGGAGTTCGCGGTCTGCAGCCTGGGAAGGGGCATCGTTCATCAAAAAAAATCCTGCCAAGTGGAACGAACGAGGGTGGAGCACCGCGCCACCCTCAGGGTGTTAGAACTCGGTCCAGCCCTCGCTATCCGTGACGGGAGCCGGCTTGCGGTTGAGCGCCCCAGCGCGGGACCGCCCAACCACCTTCAGCGCCGTTGCCGAGCGGTTTTTGGCGGCTTGCATCGGCCGCCGCAGGGGTTCGACATTGGCCGATGTCTGGTCGCCGGCACTATGGCCGGTGATTTGAAAACGACTGGTTAAGCGGCCCAATTCCTCACTCTCCTGGGCCAAGGCATGGCTGGCAGCGGTACTCTGTTCCACCATGGCGGCATTCTGTTGGGTCACCTGGTCCATTTGATTGATCGCCGTGTTCACCTCGGCCAATCCGGTGGCCTGCTCGCCGGCCGATGCCGCGATTTCCGTCACGACGGCGTCGATTTCCGCCACCTGGCCTACCATCTGGCCCAGCGCGGCCCCCGTATCCGACACCAGCCGCACCCCGGCGCTGACATGCTGGCCCGAGGCGGAGATCAGCGCCTTGATCTCCTTGGCGGCCTCGGCCGAGCGCTGCGCCAGGGCACGCACCTCGCTGGCCACCACCGCGAAACCGCGGCCGGCATCCCCGGCACGGGCCGCTTCGACGCCGGCGTTGAGGGCGAGCAGGTTGGTTTGGAACGCGATCTCGTCGATGACGCTGATGATCTGGCCGATCTGGCGCGACGATTGCTCGATACTGCCCATCGCAGCCACCGCCTCGCGCACGATGGTGCCGGAATGCTCCGCGTTCTCCCGGGTGCGGGAGACGACGGCGCGGGCCTGTTTGGCGCCTTCCGCCGTCTTGCGCACCGTGACCGTGATTTCGTCCAGGGCTGCTGCGGTTTCCTCCAGGCTCGCGGCCTGCTGTTCCGTCCGGCGGGACAGGTCGTCGGCGGCGCTGGAGATTTCCAGCGCACCCGACCGCATGCTGCGGGTGTTGTTGGCGATCAGCGAGAGTGCATCGTGCAACTGCGATGCGGCCTGGTTGAAGTTCTTGCGCAGCACCTCGTAGGCGCCGGGCAGGACGTCGTTCAGCATGAATGTCAGGTCGCCTGCCGCCATGCGCTCCAGCCCGGCGCCGATCGAGTCGACGACCAGGCTCTGCTGTTCGGCGATGGCGGCGGCCTCTGCCTCGCGGCGTTCCGTGTCCGCTCGGCGCTGGGCTTCCAGGGAGTCGGCACTCATCTGGATCTTGGCGACGGCATCATCGCGGAATTTAAACATCGCCTTGGTCAGCCGGCCCACGCAATCCGAGTACTCGGTGAATTGGATCGGGCTGGCCAGGTCGCCCGCGGCGAGACCCTCCATCCGCACGACCGTGGTGACGTAGGGGGTGGCGATGATCTTGGTCAGGGCATAGCCGAGCATGATGGCCAGGAGTGTCAGCACGGCGGAGAGCGTCGCCAAGACCACCTGGGCGTGGCTGACGGATTGGATGGCGGCCGGTGAGTCTACGAAAGGGGCAACCTGCAAAAGCGCCCACCAGGCTGCGGCGAGTGCCAGCACCGTCACGGCCGTGGTGAGGCAGAAGGTGATGGTGAGCTTCTTCTTAATAGGGGCATTTTTTTGGAACCAATTCAACATTTTGCTAAGTCCTTGTTCAAACGCTCGACTAAGGGCGGCGCCACAGATCAGCATCACAATGGCAGAAGGTAATGAATAAAAAATCTATCGGATCGCCGGATGGATTAATAATACGGAGACTGTGGTCGAAGAGACAATATATGGTGGTTAGAGCGCCAAGTGACGAGTGTTTACTGCGGCCCTTGTGACCAATGCGAATTGGACAGAGTTTGCACGAGATTGCAGTACCGTTGAGTCATGGGTATGGGCCGCTTTGCCATAGACGCCGAGGGCCATCCGATGTCGGGATGCCCATCGCCGCGGTAAAATTGTGAAAGCAGGTGTGTTGGGGCGCATCATGGGGGTCCTCGGTCAAACAGAGAGTGTGGCGCGGTCGGCGCAGT
The DNA here is from genome assembly GCA_965199005.1 of Acetobacteraceae bacterium. Classification (GTDB taxonomy): domain Bacteria; phylum Pseudomonadota; class Alphaproteobacteria; order Acetobacterales; family Acetobacteraceae; genus LMUY01. Next base: position 2,486,719 of record CBDAQK010000001.1, read on the forward strand.
GCATGCTAGCGTTGCCGGGAGAATAAGAACGAGTAGGGACGGGTCCATGCTGAAACAAATCATCCGATTCACCGGGGTAGTGACGATCGCTATCGCGATGCTGCTCGGGACGGCCCGGGCAGACACCATCACCGTCACCCATTGGGGGGCCGAGTTCTATGGCGCCCCCTACGCCGTTGCCATGGCGAAGGGGTTCTTCAAGGCGCATGGCGTGGATGTCTCAGGCATCCTGACCAGCACGGGCGGGGGCACCTCCGTGCGCAACACGCTGGCCGGGGATTTACCGTTTGGCGAGGTGTCCACGGCCGCAGCGGTGCTGGCCATCGATGCCGGGCAGCCGCTGAAGATCATCGGCGCCGGGGTGCGCAGCGTCGGCGACATCGGCTGGATCGCGAAGATCGGCTCCCCGCTGCATGGGGTGAAGTCGCTCGCGGGCAAGCGGGTTGCATACACCTCGCCCGGGTCGGTGACCAACATGCTCATCCTCATGGCGCTGCGGGACGCCGGCATGTCGGCCAAGGATGTCACGCTCGTGCCCGCTGGCGGGGTGGGCGCCAATCTGGCGGCCGCGGTGAGCGGTGCCGTGGATACCGCCATGACGGGCGAGCCGATTTGGAGCGAGAATACCGACAAGGTGCAGCCCGTGTTTTGGGTGCGCGACGTCATGGACCCGCACATGATGCAGACGGTTCTGGTCACCACGACCGACTATGCGCACGACCATCCGGACGTGCTGCGCAACATCCTGGCGGCCCGTGCGGAGGGTGTGCGCTATATCGCCGACCATCTGGACGAGTCGGCGGCGATTACCGCCAAGGCCTATGACGGCGATCCTGCCCTATATGCGAAGGTCTTCCGCACGCTGCAGGATGTCGGCTACTGGTCGAGCGGGAAGCTGGAATACCCGATCATGGACCGGATGGTGGAGGGGCTTCGTATCGTCGGCCAGCTCAGCGGCCCGGTCGAGTGGCCGAAATACGTCGACCCGTCGTTCCTGCCGCCGGACCAGCAGGCAGCACGGTGACCTCAAACCATGCGGAGTTGCGGGGCGTCACGCGCGTGTATCCTGGTGGGCTGCACGCGCTGGGGCCGGTCGACCTGGATTTGGCCCGGGGTGAGTTCTTTTCCGTGGTCGGGCCGTCCGGCTGCGGCAAGTCGACCTTGCTGGACGTGCTGGCCGGGTTGAGCCCGCCTTCCGCCGGGACCATCCGGTTCGAGGACCGGCCCGTGAATGGGCAGGTGCCGGACGGGGTCGGGGTCGTGTTTCAGGAGGATGCGAGCTTCCCCTGGCTGACCGTGGCGGACAACGTGGCCTTCGGGCTGCGGCGGGCGGGGGTGGCTGCCGCAGAGGTGAAGCGCCGGGTGGACTATGCCATCGGCTTCATGGGCCTGGCTGAGTTCGCCCGGGCCTACCCGGCGCAACTGTCCGGCGGCATGCGGCAGCGCGTGTGCATTGCCCGCACCCTGGTGATGCAGCCGCGGCTGATCCTGCTGGACGAACCGTTCGGTGCGCTCGACCAGCAGACGCGGCTGCTGATGGGCGACGAATTGCTGCGGCTGTGGCGCGAGACGGGGGCCACCATCCTGTTGATCACCCATGCCTTGGACGAGGCGACGTTGCTGTCGGACCGGGTGGGCGTAATGTCCGCCCGGCCAGGGTGCTTCATCGACATGGTCGAGACGGGATGGGGCGCCGACCGCGACAGCCGCATCGTGTCGGACCCGGCGTTCGGCGCGGTCACCGGGCGGCTCTGGGCGTCGTTGCGCACGGAATCGATGAAGTCGATGGGTCGCGCGGCTTGAGTCGAAGCGGCCGTGTCGCGCTCGCCCGTGTCGCCGTCGTGGCCGGCGCGGTGCTGCTGCTCGAGGCCGCCTGCCGGACTGGGATCATCAACCATCTGACGGTGATCCCGCCGTCGGCGATGGTCGTTGCCATGGTGGAGTTGCTCACCTCCGGCCGTGTCACGGCGGACGTGGTGCAGACGTTCGGCACGGTCGGCCTCGCCTTCGTCATGGCGGTGGTGACGGGCACGGCGGCCGGGGTTGCCGTGCACCGCGTGCCTGCGCTGCGGGCGGCGTTGGACCCGGTGTTGGCGTCCTACTACGCCATTCCGATCTTCGTGTTCTATCCGCTGCTGGTGGCGCTGTTTGGGCTCGGCAAGCTGCCACTCATCATGATCGGGTTCATCTTCGCCATGCCGGCGGTGATGATCTCCACCCTCATCGGGTTGGACCGAGTCCCGCCTGTGCTGCTCCGGGTGGCGCGGATGCACCGTCTGGGCCGGATCACCACGGCCCTGCGCGTCGTGTTGCCCTCGGCCGCGCCTTATCTGTTCAACGGGACCAAGCTGGCGCTGGCCTATGCCTTCATCGGGGTGATCGCTGGCGAGTTCATCCTGTCCGGCACTGGCCTGGGTTACGCGATCGCCTTCGCCTATGAAAGCTTCGACAACCGCACCATGTATGGCCTGCTGCTGTTCGTGCTGCTGACGGCAACGGTCAGCAACGGGCTGCTGTATAGCTGGGAGCAACGGCTGTTGCGGCGGCGGGCACGGGGGTGAGCGCCACGGTAGGAGGGCCAGCCAGCCTCCCGCGCGGGGTTGCCCTCGCGGTGGTTCTCCTGGTCGTGCTGCTGCTGTGGCAGGCCCTGTTTGCGTATGCAGGGGACGTTGCGATCACCTCGCCGCTGCGGACCTTCGCCTACGCCGGCACTTTGCTCGGCGAGCGGAGTTTTTGGGGCCATGTGGGGGCGACGGCGCTCGCCTTCGCCTACTCCTTGGCTATTTCGGCGGTGCTGGGCCTGCTGCTGGGGTTGGTGCTCGGGGCCAGGCGGTTTGCCGGCGACGTGATGGAGCCGCTGATTGCCGCGCTGTACACCATTCCGAAGGTCACGCTCTACCCCGTGATCCTCTTGCTGTTTGGCCTCGGTATTTCCGCCAAGGTCGCATTCGGCGTCATCCACGGCATGGTGCCGGTCATCCTGTTCACGATGTCGGCGGTGAAGAACGTACATCCAGTGCTTTTGCGGACGAGTAGCGTGCTGCGGCTCAGCCGCTGGCAGGCGGCAACCACGGTGCTGGCCCCCGCCGTCATGCCGGAAATCGTCAGCGGCCTGCGCATCGGCTTCTCGCTATGCCTGCTGGGCGTGCTGATCGGGGAGATGTTCTCCTCACAGCGTGGGCTGGGCTTCCTGATCATCAACGGCATTAATTCCCACAACGTGCGGATGACCACGACGGTGACCCTGCTGGTCGTGGTCGTGGCGTTGCTGGCGAATGGGGGATTGCTGTGGGCGGATCGCCGGTTGCACCACCGGTCCTGATAACTCAACCTGCCGCCCTGATCACGCAGGGGCTTCCGGCATGACGACGCGGCGCATCGGGATCGTGTTCAACGGTGCCACGGGTGAGTTGGCGGGGCGGCAGCACTTGCCTGCGCTGGCGGCGATGCGCGACGAGGGCGGGCTGGCGCTGGCCGATGGCTCCCGGTTGGTGCCCGATGTGGTCCTGGTGGCACGCAACCGGGCCAAGCTGGAGGCGGTCGCGGCGGCAACGGGCTTTCCCCGGGTGACGACGGCGTTGGACGAAGCGCTCGCATCGCCGGAGGAGACGGTCTTCTTCGATGCAGCCCCGTCCGGCTTGCGCGTGGGGCTGGTGCGTCAGGCCATCGCGGCGGGGAAGCATGTCTATTGCGAGAAGCCGATCGCAGGCGCGCTCGACGATGCGTTGCTGCTGCACAGCCTGGCGGAAGCCGCCGGGGTGAAGTCCGGCACGGTGCAGGACAAGCTATTCTTGCCTGGCTTCGCCGCCCTGCTCGGCCTGCGGCGGTCCGGCTATTTCGGCCGCGTGCTGGAGGTGCGGGTCGAGATGGGCCGGTGGATATTCGACGGGTTCAGCCAACCCGGGCAACGGCCGAGCTGGAACTACCGCAAGCGCGATGGCGGCGGCCTGATCCTCGATATGTTTCCGCATTGGCGCTACATGATCGACGCCCTGGCTGGGGAGGTGCAGGCCGTCAGCGCCCTGGCCCGCACCCATGTGGCGCGGCGGCGGGATGAAGCGGGGGCCGGATACGAGGTCGACGTCGAAGATTCGGTGTTTGCCCAGTTCGAGTTGGCCGGTGGGGCGATCGCCTCCATCAACAATAGCTGGTGCACCCGGATGCACCGGGAGTTTCCCATCCAGGTGCAGATCGACGGCATGCTCGGCTCTGCGGTTGCTGGACCGTTCGGCTGCTGGCGGCAGGATGCCGCTGCCGCGCCGGGTGGCCCGATCTCCGCGGCGGTGCCGGCGGGGGGCAGCTTCCTGGATGGGTGGGAGGCGGTTCCCGTGGACCCGGCGCCCATCAACAGCTACCGCGCCGGGTGGGAGATGTTCCTGCGGCATTTGGCGGAGGACGGGCCGTTCCCATACACCCTGTTACAGGGTGCGAAGGGCGTTCAGCTTGCGGAAGGCGCCTATCGGAGCTGCCGGGAACGGCGATGGGTGGATTTGCCCAGTCTGGTGCCTACTGCACCGGAAAGTCGGTGATATCGCAGAGGTTGATCCCCCGGCGCTCCAAATCCGGACCCTCCTCGAACACGATCCGCACGTCCCAGATGCACTGACCGGCTGGTAGCGGGATGACTTTGTAGCTCTCGACGTCGATCGTGGTGCTCCCCAGCCGGTCCAGTCCCCAGGTGGAACTGCCCGATGGCCGCGTGTGAACCTCGGTGACGGTGCGCCGCCCGCGGTTGACGATGCGGAAGGATGGGTCGCGGGCCGGATTGCCGGCTGGGACCGGAGCGCCCGCGGTGACGTCGTCCACTTCGCATGTATTGACGCCACGCCGCTCCTCCGCATGGCCGTCCGCGTAGACGAAGCGGAGGTCGAACAGGCAATTTCCGTCTGCCAGCAGGCGAATCGGGGCGTTGGCGCCGGGGTTGACCGGGGCGTCGCCCAGCCGGTCCTGACCCCAACCGGTGGCGCTGACGGGGCTGGCATAGACCTCCTTGATCGCCTGGCCGGTGTGGTTGACCAGGTAGAACGATGGGTTGGGCGCATTGTCCGCCCGCGCCGCGCCGGCGAGCGCCAGCAGAATGGCGAGTAAGGGGCGAAGCGAGATCATCCGGACACTCCCTTTGCTGCGGGCCATGCTAAATGGCCCGGCGGCGCCAGTGAAGCGCTGGGCGCTCACTACCGGCGTGGGCGGCAAGCCGGTCGACGACGAGCAGCCAGGCGAGTTGCGGCGGTAGAACCATCGCCACCCAAAACGGCTTCCACGCGGGCGCCGCCGAAAGGAAGCCGAGGCAACACAGGCCGCCCCAGATGGCGAACCCCCAATGCACCAGCGTGACCTGCACCGCTGGCATGCCGCTGCGATGAGCGAGCTGGTACAGATGGCCGCGATGCGCCTGCGCCAGCCTTTCGCCGGCCAGGATGCGGCGCAAGAGGGTGAAGGCGACGTCGAACAACACGCCGGCAAGCAGCATCGGCACCACGGCGACCGACAGCTCCACCGTTTCGAACCGTCCGGCCGCGATGGCGAGGACGGCGAGAAGGAAGCCGCAGAACTGGCTGCCGACATCGCCCATGAAGATGCGGGCGTTGGGGAAGTTGAAGGGCAGGAACCCCAGCAACCCCGCCAGCAGGATCAGCGATGCGAAATACAGGAAGGAGGCACCGAGCCACGCCCCGATCGCCGCCAGTACGATGCAGGTGATGGCCGTGACGCCGGAGGCCAGGCCGTTCAGGCCGTCGATGAAGTTCATCGCGTTGGTCGCCATCAGGATCCAGGCGACGGTGATGACCGGCCCCAGCCATCCCAGCGCCACGGTGCCCAATCCAGGGAGGCGCAGGAATGGCAGGCTGAGGCCCCCGCCCACGGCGAGCAGCGCCGCCGCCAGTTGGGCGAGGAGTTTTACCCATGCAGGCCAGTACAAAATGTCATCCAGGTAGGCGACGATTGCGATGCCGGCCGCCGCCAGTATCACCGCCCGGAAATACGGGTCGGCAATGCGGCTGAATGCGGCGTAGCGGTAGAGCACGGCGATGCCCAGCAGGAAGGCGAGCACGATGCCGACTCCGCCGCCCTTTGGCGTGGGCTTGGTGTGGCTGCTGCGCGAACCCGGCGTATCGACCGCGCCGACCCGGATCATCAGCCGCACGGTCGCCGCCGATAAGAGGGCCAGGCAGGCACAAAACGCCAGATGAGTGGCTATGGCAGCAGCGGTCACAGAGGCTCCTGACGTGGGGGACTGACCAGGGTGAATTGGCTGCGCTATAGGGGGGGTGGCATGGCCTCGCAACGCTCCGCCTTACGCATCCTGATGAACGTCTCGTTGGACGGTGCCCTCGCCGCCGTGGCCGCCGTCATGGCGCGCTGGGTGGCCGACCCGCGGGGTGGGCTGTTGCACCCGCTGTGGTTCCTGGGCGGCGGGGCGATCACGCTGCTTGTCGGCGGGCTGCCGTTCCGGCTGTCGCAGCAATATTGGCGCTTCTCCGCGATGCAGGACCTGGTGAGCGTGGCCGCGGGCAGCGTCGTGAGCGCCGGCCTTTTCGCCCTGATCTGGACCATCGCCGGCTATCCGCTGCCGACACCGACCTTCCCGATCGTGCACGCGCTGACATTGGCGACGTTTCTGGCGGCGCCCCGGGTGTTCTACCGGTTGGCGAAGGCGCGGCCGCGGAGCGCGGAGGGGGCGTTGCTCGACACGGTGTTGCTGGTGGGGGCCGGGGAGGGGGCGGATAGCTTCCTGCGTGCCCTGGCGGGCGAGAACCAGCCGAGCCTGCGTGTGATCGGGCTATTGGCGCTAGGCCAGAACCACACGGGCCGCCGCATGCAGGGATACCCCATCCTCGGGGGAGTGTCGGAACTGCGCCGGGTGCTGGACCGGCTGGGCGAGCGGGGACGCCTGCCCGATGCCCTGGTGGTGACGGAGCCCCGCCTGGCGGGGTCCCGCATGGCCTATCTGCTGGAGGAGGCACAGCGCCAGGGCATCCCCGTCCGCCAGGCGCCGCGCCCGACCGAGTTGCGGGAAGCCGGGGGGATCGAGCTGAAGCCGGTGAAGCTGGAGGATTTGCTGAACCGCGAGCAGGTCAGCCTGGATCGCGCCGGGATGGCGCGTCTGGTGCGCGGGCGCCGGGTGGTGGTGACGGGCGCCGGCGGCACCATCGGTTCAGAACTGGCGCGCCAGGTGGCGGATTTGGACCCGGCGGCGCTCACGTTGCTGGATAATGGCGAGTTCGCGCTGTGGCAGATCGATTTGGAGCTGAGCGAGTCGCACCCGGCGCTGGTTCGCCACCCGGTGATTGCCGACGTGCGCGACGAGCCACGGATGCGCGCCGCCTTCGCCAGGGCCCGGCCGGAATTGGTGTTTCACGCCGCGGCGCTGAAGCACGTGCCGATGGTGGAGGCCAACCCTGGCGAGGGGTTGCTGACCAATGCCGGAGGCACACGGATCGTCGTGGACGCCGCCGCCGCCTGCGGAGCGGTCGCCACCGTGCTGATCTCCACCGACAAGGCGGTGAACCCGAGCAGCCTGATGGGGGCCAGCAAGCGCCTGGCGGAGATGTATTGCCAGGCACTGGACGACCAGGCGCGCGATGCCGGCGGCATGCGCTGCGTCACCGTGCGGTTCGGCAACGTGCTGGGCTCCACGGGCAGCGTGGTGCCGCTGTTCCGGCGCCAACTGGCCCGGGGCGGCCCGTTGACCGTCACCCACCCCGAAATGCAGCGCTATTTCATGACCGTGCGGGAGGCGGTGTCCCTGGTTCTGCAGGCCAGCGTGGTCGGGATCGAGGAAGGCTTGCCGGATGGCGGCATCTTCGTCCTGGACATGGGCAAGCCGGTGAAGATCGTCGATCTCGCGCGGCAGATGATACGGCTGGCAGGGCTGCGTCCGGATCAGGACGTGGCGATCCAGTTCACCGGCCTGCGCCCTGGCGAGAAACTGTTCGAGGAGCTGTTCCACGGCGAGGAGCCACCCATGCCGACCGGGCATCCGGGGCTGCTGATGGCGACTCCCCGCACGGCCGACGCCGCCGCCGTGCGACGCGCGATTGCGGACATCGCGGCGGCCTGCCATGCCGGGCAGATCGGCGGCGCCATCACCCTGCTGGGGCATATGGTGCCGGAATTTGAACACGTTATTGGCACGCCCAGTAGCGAACCAGTCAGGAGCCCCGCGTGATCCCATTCCTCGACCTCAAGGCGCAGCAGGCCCGTATCGAGCCGGAGCTGCGGCGCCGGCTGGAGGCCGTGCTGGGCCATTGCCAATTCATCCTGGGCCCGGAGGTTGCGGAGCTGGAGGAGCGGCTGGCGGCGTATTGCGGGGCCGGCTATTGCGTCAGTGTCAGCTCCGGGACGGACGCGTTGCAGATCGCCATGATGGCGGAGGGAATTGGCCGCGGCGATGCGGTGTTCCTGCCGGCCTTCACCTATACCGCAACGGCGGAGGTGCCGCTGGTGCTGGGCGCCACGCCGGTGTTCGTCGATGTCGACCCGGCGACGTTCCAGATCGATCCTGGGCATTTGGCGGCCCGCGTGGCCGAGGTGCGGGGTGCCGGGGCATTGCGCCCGCGCGCGGTGATCGGCGTGGATCTGTTCGGCCAACCCGCCGCCTGGCCCGCCTTGCGTGCGGTGGCGGAGGCGGAGGGGTTGTTCACCCTGGACGACTGCGCCCAGAGCTTCGGCGCCAGCCTGGCCGGCCGGAAATTGGGCCGGGAAGCCGATGCCACCGCCATCAGTTTCTTTCCGTCCAAGCCGCTGGGGGGATACGGCGATGGCGGGGCGCTGCTGACCGACTCGGCGGAGCGCGCCGCGCTGTATCGCTCGCTGCGCACGCATGGGGAGGGCACCACGCGGTATGAGGTGCTGCGGACCGGGATGAACGGCCGGTTGGACACGCTGCAGGCCGCGGTGCTGCTCGCGAAGTTGGACGTGTTCGAGGCCGAGCTGGCGCTGCGCGCGCGGGTGGCGGCCACTTATGACCGGCGTCTGGGCAATGTACTGACTGTGCCGGCCCGCGTGCCGGACTCGGTGAGCGCGTGGGCCGTGTATGCGGTGCTGCTGCCTGATGGCGCTACCCGGGACCGGTTGCAATCGAGCCTGCGCGCTGCCGGGGTGCCCAGCGCGGTGTATTATCCGCGTGCGCTGCACCACCAGCCCGCCTACGCCACCTCGCATGATGGCGCGGCCCTGCCGGTGTCCGAGGATTTGGCCACCCGCATCTTGGCGCTGCCGATCCATCCTGATCTGAGCGAGGCGGATGTCGAGCGGATTTGCGATGCGGTGGCGGCGACGCTGGGCTGAGGGGAACCGAGCCGGGTCTCGGTCGTTCACGCGAGATGGGAAATGCACCAAAGAGTCCTGATCCACATCCGCCGCTTCCCGAGCAGAAGCGGCCTGTGGATGGTGGCGGCTCGCAAGCTGGCCAGGGCGTCCCACCCGGTGCCACGGACGAGTCGCCGGCCGGGTATCCGAGCAGCGACCGCCATGAAACCGAGACGATATCGGACAAGTCCTAGCGCAGGCTTGGCTGCGGATCGTTGATAGGGGGTGCGCCTAGGGCTTACTGAGTATTATCCGTGGATGCCATTTCTGGTGCGGGGGCCTTGCATCGGAAGTTGCAGCCCCTTTTGACGAGTGCGTCGCAGATTGGCTGTCGACCCCAACACCGGACATCCCGATTTGCCACAACCGAGCTGGTTTGGAGTGGACCTGTCATTCCGAACGGCCCTCTGGGAGCGCTCTTCCGCGTCCAGCCTCATCCAGACCGGTGGTCGGGTGAACCGCCACGGTCGGTGTGAATTTGGCACCGCGTTCGATTTCGCAATGGATGCCACGGGAGGGATCACGGCGCACCCGGCTCCCGCTGCCCTGCAAAGGTACTTCGTGGCTTGCTGGATCAGGGCGCCTTCCAAAGCGGGCACGATCCCGCTGCCCTAGTCTCCCGCGCGATGGCTGATGAGATCAGGGAACTGGGCTACCTTTGGAATTCGGCTGTGTCAGGATAGTGCCACATTCCTGTGCCGGTTCACGCCGCGTTCTGCCGACATGTGCCGGGCAGGGGTTGCGCCAAATTCAGCAAAACCCTAGGAAGCACTCGGATTTCGTGTCCGCGGCTGCTGTAGCTCAGTGGTAGAGCACTCCCTTGGTAAGGGAGAGGTCGAGAGTTCAATCCCCTCCAGCAGCACCAGCGACATTGTCAATTTGCTGTCCGTTCGGCGCGGTTTATAATTTTTGTTATAATCTCGAACTTGGATTACACAGCGCCGTTTCCATGAGCATCTGCATAGACGCTGACAGGTTCAGCCCTGTGCAGGCTCATGGAGCGTACTCATGGCCGGTCCGCAAGGTTACACGATCTTCGATGCGGCTAGAGCGCGTCGCGCCAACGCAGCCGGTGAGCCGGTGCCGAATTGTTGGAGCGTCTGCAATGGCCATTGAGCAGGCGGCGTTTTCGGAAGCCCCTGGCGTTGGTTCCCCGGACATATTCAGGCTCATCTATATGAGCGAGGTTGCTCTCCCCGATGAGGCAGGTCCATACGCCGCGGCGATTGACGAAATCCTCAGATGGTCCCGAGATTGGAACAATGACAATGGCGTCACCGGTGCGTTGTTATTCAGCGACGGGTATTTCGCCCAAATCCTCGAGGGGCCGGCGCCGGTCATCAAGGGGCTCATAGGCAACATCATCTGCGACAACCGCCACCGGCATCTCCGGCTCCTGGAATGCGGCCTGGTGCCCAGCCGTCTTTTCGGCAACTGGTCCATGGCTTATACGGACGGGAACGAGCAGTTCGATCTCTCGATAATGGACGTGCTGGGACTGCCGAGGGTGTCGCGCGGTGCGGCGCTGCTGAACATGCTTCGGCACCTGGTGACGCCGCCTTAGGGCTTGTTCGACATCAATCACATTAATTGGCGGCGTCGAACAAGCCCTAAGCCTTTTTGTTAGTGGCAGCTTTGTCGGCGTGCCGACGCACTTATTTGCCGACGCTGCCTTAATCGCTCCGGAATGACGCGCCCGCCACCACGCGCGACCCCCATCAGGACCCGTTGACGGCGGTCAAACAGTGGCCGGCCAGCGCAGTTCGGGTCGGGTTGGGCGGATAAACGTAAGTTCGCCCGCTTCCTTGATGCTGCCGCCGGGTGGAACACGAAGGGGCATGCTCCTACGGGCTCAGCGCATCTTCAGAAGGACCACGCGGTCGCTGGAAGGATCGGTGTGCTTGCGAAGGTCGTCAACGTCCTTTGCCGCCACCGCCGGTGCGTGATTGCCCCAGCCATTGCGAATAAAGGTCACGACGTCGGCAATCTGCTGGTTGGTGAGCTGTTCGCGGAACTGTGGCATGCGGTAGGCATCTGGCCGGCCCTTCACCACCAGCGGGCCAGAGCCATTCAGCACGACGTTGATCAGGGAGGAGGCATCCTTGTCCATCACGATCGGATTGCCTGCCAAGGGCGGTACGAACGGCGCGGCCGCCGCGCCCGTTTCGCGATGGCAGGATTGGCAATTGCTAGTGTACAGCCCGGCCCCCACCGCGTCAGCCTTGCCGGCCAGCAGAGCCGCCGCCGTGCTGGGGTCGTAGGTGAAGGCCGTCTGCTCCCCGCCCGCGGGCAGCGATTTCAGGTAGACGGCGATGCTGTTGAGGTCGTCGTCGTTCAGGTATGGCGTGCTGTTGGCGATCACATCATGCATCGAGCCGAACGCCGAGCCATGTTGGTTGCGCCCCGTCTTGAGGAACTGCACGATGTCAGCCTGCGACCATGTCCCTAGCCCGGTCGCCATGTCCTGGCGCAGGCTCGGCGCGTACCATTCATCGATATTGGCGCCGGAGAGAAAGCTGGAACTTTGTGAATCAAGTGCTTTCTCCTGCATCGCCAACCCGCGGGGCGTATGGCACGCCCCACAATGGCCCGGGCCTTCCACCAAATAGGCGCCGCGATTCCATTGCGCGTCGTTGTGCGGGTCGGGCGTAAAGCCGGTGCCGGGGCTGAACAGCACATTCCAGACCGCCAGCGGCCAACGCGGGCTGAGATAGACCGGGATGGTGTTGGGCTGATTGGTTTGATGAACCGGCGGCACCTCCCGCATGAAGTAATCGTAGAGCGCCTTCACATCCTCATCGGTCAGCTTGGCATAGGACGGGTAGGGCATCGCCGGGTAGAGCCGGTGCCCGTCACGTGCGACGCCGCTGCGCACGGCGCGGTCGAACTCCTGCAACGTATAGGTGCCAATTCCGGTCTCGATATCCGGGGTGATGTTGGTTGTCGCGATGGTGCCGACCGGCGTGCCCATTTTCAGCCCGCCAGCAAATGCCCGGCCGCCGGCCACGGAGTGGCAGGCAACGCAGTCCCCGGCACGCGCCACATATTCGCCCCGTGAGGTGGTGGCGTCTTGGGCGGAGGCGGCGTGTGCCAGGATCAGGCTGGCAAACAGCACGGCAATCTGAAGGACTCGCGTCATTTTTGGGCGTTCTTTCGCGTTGGCTGGGTGCGGGCCGGGGTCAGGCGGGCTGTCTCCGACCCGCCTGGACCGGGCTCAGGCCGTGGTCGAAAGATCGTGATCCTTCAGCGGCAGGCTGCGGATGCGCTTCCCCGTCGCTGCGAAGATGGCGTTGGCCAGCGCTGGCAGCGCCGGGGGCAGCGCGGGCTCCCCCAGGCCGGTGGGCAGGTGGTCGCTGACCAGGAAATGCACCTCCACGGGGGGCGCCTGGCGCATGCGGAGCGGCAGGACCGTGTCGAAATTGCCCTGCACCACCTTGCCGCCTTCCAGCTGCAGGCCCTGGCCCAACGCGGCGCCGATGCCATCCAGGGCCGCGCCCTGGGCCTGGTTCTCCGCGTTCAGCGGATTGATGATCTGGCTGCCGATGTCGCCGGCCACCCAAACCTTATCAACCGTGATCACCCCGGTACCGCTCACCGTGGCCTGGACGACCTCCGCGAAGTAGCCGAGATGGCTGAAGTAATACGCCAGGCCCATGCCACTGCCGCTGGGCAGCTTCGCGTTGCCCCAGCCGGATTTGTCGGCCACCAGCTTGACCACGCCGGCCATGCGCCCGGTGTCGAATCCCGGCCCCACGCGCGGCCCCGGCGGGTCAGGCAGCAGCCGCGGCTTGCCCAGCAGGTTCAGGGCGAACTCGACTGGATCCTTACCCGACGCATGCGCCATTTCGTCCAGGAAGGACTGGAACGCAAACCCCAGCCCGTTGGAGCGTGGCGCCCGCATTGGGCCGGTCGGCGCCCGTAGCGGGATCATCGAGGCACCGAACTGCAGATTCTCGACGATGCGGGCCGGAAATTCAGCCGGACCCAGATCGGCCGAGTTGGCGACGGCGCCGTCTTGGCTGAAGGTGACGAAGTGGTCGAGAAAGGCAATCAGGTTGCCGTTGGCGTCGGTGCCGCCCTTGAAGAAGTGGAAGCCCGCGGGCCGATAGAAATCGTGCCGCATGTCGTCTTCGCGGGTCCACAACAGCTTGACGGGGGCGCCGGCCACTTTGGAAATCCAGGCGGCTTCCACCATGTAATCGTTGCTCAGCCGCCGTCCGAACCCGCCGCCGGCGCGCACCATGTGCACGGTGATCGCGGATTCAGGGATGCCCAACGTCGCCGAGACCAGCTTGGATCCAGGCGCCGGGTTCTGGGTCGGAGCCCAGATTTCAACCTTGCCATCGGCGACGGACGCCGTGCAGTTCTGCGGCTCAAGGTCGATATGGGACAGGAAGGGGTAGGTATAGGCAGCCTCGACCACATGGGCCGCCTTGCCGAACGCACCGTCGACATCGCCGTCCTGGCGCAGAATGGTCTCCGGCGTACCCTTCGACATCCGGACCGCCGTGGCCGCGAAATCCGCGCTGCTTTGACCGTCGATGTTGCCCTCGTCCCAGACGATCTCCAATTGCTGGCGTGCCCGGTTGGCCTGCCACCAGCTCTCGGCGACGACGGCCACGCCGTCCAGCAGCCCGTGCAGGTCGGTGCCGCCCTTCACCTCGAAGGCGGCCCGCACGCCCGGTAGCGCGCGGATGGCGGCAGCATTCGAACTCACCAGCTTGCCGCCATGCACATCGCATTTCTGGAACACGGCGTAGAGCATGCCGGGAACACTGACATCGATGCCGAACATGGGCTGGCCGGTCACGATCCGCGGCACTTCGATGTTGCGGGTCGGCTTGCCGATGATGCTGAAGGTCTTGGGGTCCTTCAGCTTGACCGTCTTGAGGTCGGGCACGGGGACAGCCGCTGCCTTGGTGGCAAGCGCGCCATATGGCAGGCTACGCCCGCTCGATGGGTGCAGCACCTGGCCCGGCGACGTGTCGCACTCGGCGGCCGGCACCCCCCACTCCGCGGCGGCCGCGGCGATCAGCATCTGCCGGCCAGCGGCACCCACTTGGCGCATCGGCAGCCAGTTCACCGGGGTCGCGGTGCTGCCGCCCGCCACCTGGGCGGGGTAGCGCTGGTCCAAATCGGCTTGTTGGATCTGTACGTCGTCCCAGGAGACCCCCAATTCCTCGGCGATCAGCATCGGTAGCATGATTTTCACGCCCTGGCCGACCTCGGGGTTTTTTGCCGTGATCGTGACCTTGCCGTCGGGCGCGATGCGGACATAGGCGCTCAACGCCACCGCATCCGGCCCCGGCTTGCCCAGCGTTGCCGCATCCGAAACCCGGTGGATGGTGGCCGTCAGCAGCAAACCGCCGCCCACGGCCAGGCTTGCCTTCAGAAAGTTCCGGCGCGCTAGCATGCTCAGGCCCTCCCTGCTTGGGCGGCCTGTTTGATGGCGGCGCGGATCCGCGTGTAGGTGGCACAGCGGCAGACATTCCCGCTCATAGCGTCGTTGATGTCCTGGTCGGTGGGGGCCTGCACGCGCGTCAGCAACGCGGTGGCCGACATGATCTGCCCGGCCTGACAGTATCCGCATTGCGGCACATCGAGGTCGATCCACGCCGCCTGGACGTGCTGCCCAACCTTGGTCTGGCCGATCGCCTCGATGGTGGTGATCGCGGCTTGGCCGACAGAGGCGATGGGCGTCTGGCAGGAGCGGATGGGAATGCCGTTCATGTGCACCGTGCAGGCCCCGCATTGGGCGGCGCCGCAGCCGAATTTGGTGCCCTTGAGGTCCAATGTATCGCGAAGCACCCACAGCAAAGGAGTTTCGCCCTCGACATCGACCTGGCGTGCTGCGCCATTGATCTCAATTGTATATTGCATGGGCGGATACCCTCCAAAACCGGCCGGAATGACATGAGTTCGTCAGGAGTGGAGCATCGAGTCAGCCGTGCCAGAGCGCTCCGGCGTAGCATCTCCAACAGCGTCTCTGTCACCTGCCGATATTTGGCAGGAGGATAGTCCCCAACTCCGTCGATCCGCAACCGAGCCTGCCTGTGGGTAGTGGGTCAGTTTGAACCCGCCTGAATAAAGTCCTAGCCGTTCGCGGATGCAAGCGGCGGCGGCCGGTGGCATACTCTGCCCATGACAATGAAACGGACCCCCCGCCCCCGCGACCCCATCCAGCTTGGCAAGCTCATGGTCGACATTGTGACAGGGGCCGTTCCTGACGCGGTTGATGATGGGAAGGACGCTGGGGCTGCCGTCATGGGCAAACGGGGATCAGCGGCCCGGAATCAGAACCTGTCCCCAGAACGCAAAACAGAAATCTCGAAAGCAGCCGCAGCTAAACGCTGGGCCGACAAATAGCACAGCCCCGGCGTTTGCACGGGCGCGGAGCAACGTCGCGTGGAGGGCCATCCCGATCCGGCGCACGTCAGTACCACCTATGCAGAGCGCGCTAACCTAACGCTGCGGATGAGATCGCGCCGGTTCACGCGTCTGACGAACGCTTTCTCAAAGAAGGTTGAGAACCACGCGCACTCGGTCGCGCTACACACGATGCATTATAATTTTGTCCGTATCCATCAGACACTCCGCTGCACGCCCGCCATGGCAGCAAACGTGACCAGCAGCCTTTGGGAATTGAGCGATATGGTTAAGGTGTTGGAGGATTGGGAGGCGCACCAGGCTGTAGCGGCTTAGCTGACTCTTCAGGTCGGCATTCATCGCTCGTATTAGTCATGTTCAAATTCTTGGTGCTGCCCTCTCCCCCGACACCTAGAATGCGAGCCGGGCTACAAACGTGCGCTTTATCAATGTAGACACCCTCAACTCTTCCTCCTGCCTGCGGTGCGACGCAAAAGGCTGTCCCGCGCGGACAAGGTTCCAATGGGACGCTTGATGGTGCAACAGGCGCTACGGCTTGTGCGAACGCACCGCCGTTTATCCAACGGGCAGATTCTGGCACCGCAATAAACACTACTAATCCTATTATGATTGCCGCTGCTGGGCTGGAGGCCGTCCATGAGAAGAGCTTTCGCATCGTTCTATATACCTAAAAAGCCACGGATATCCTACAAAGACCGCCGTCCCAGCGATTGCGCCGGCCACGCATCGCAATATTAACGGTTCGGAAGTGGTAAATTGCCACAGCAACGTCGGGACGGCGGACACGACAATGGAAAGCCAAAACGCAACCCGGGCTGCAGTAAACTCCCCTTGTCTGGTCATGGCAAACGCCAGTGAAAAGAGTGCCATGCCAAATCCTGGGCCTCCCAGATGTATGAATGTGTCCATGTGTCCCATAAGCAGACATCATGGCTCACTACGGACTTGAGTCGAGGATGACTAAATTCCTATTGGCTGCCATTATTTTGAGACTGACCCACCACCTGCCTGTGAGGTTGCCTGCTCAGCGCTTAAATATCCGCCATTTGCCATGGCGAATGTGCTTAAGCCTTGAAGAACTGCTGGAAATGCGAAATCACAAGGCCGGGCTGTTCCTCCGGGATCAGGTGGCCGCACGGCAAGGCTTCGCCGGTGACGGGCCCGGCGGCCTTTGCTCGCCAGGTCGCGAGCACATCCCACAACTGACCCACTGTCCCTTTCGCGCCCCAAAGTGCGAGGAGCGGAGCCTTGATTTTGCGCCCGGCCTGGTCGTCAGCCCGGTCCATGTCCAGGTCGAGGCCCGCTGCAGACCGATAATCCTCGCAAACCGCGCGGATCGTTCCCTGGCAGCAATACGTGCGGATGTACTCTGCCATAGCCTCCGGCGTGACCGCACCTGGCGTCTTGCCCTGCACGGCCAGATGGTCGCGGAGGTAGAAACCCGGGTCCAGGCTGATCAAATGTTCCGGCATTGGCGCAGGCTGAATTTGCAAGAACCACCACACGTAACGCGTCGCAAACTCTTTGTTGGTGTCGTCGTACATCGTCAGTGTCGGTGCGATGTCGAGCACGGCAGCCTTCTGCACCGCATCGGGATGATCCAGGCACATGCGGTGCAC
Source organism: Acetobacteraceae bacterium (assembly GCA_965199005.1). Taxonomy (GTDB): domain Bacteria; phylum Pseudomonadota; class Alphaproteobacteria; order Acetobacterales; family Acetobacteraceae; genus LMUY01. The sequence continues at coordinate 2,504,037 of CBDAQK010000001.1, forward strand.
CACGCGGCCGCCGCGGTCGTGGCCCGCCACCATGAAGGACGGGTGGCCGAGTTGCCGCATGACGTCGACCATGTCCTGCGCCATGGCACGGAACGAGTAGTTGCGGCTCTGCGGGCTGTAGCCGGGTTTGGACGAGTCGCCGTAGCCGCGCAGGTCCGCCAGAACAACTCGGTATCCGGCGCTCACCAGGGCAGGTGCCACCTTGTGCCACGTGACGTGCGTCTCGGGATGACCATGGATAAGGAGCAGCGGCTGCCCGCTACCCTTGCTCAGCGTGTGGATGGCCGCACCGCTGGTTTGGATGATCTGCGACTGGAAGCCAGGGAATAGGAACTCGCTCGCGCCCGCGGGTTGTGCTGGCGGGAGTTCGGGCAGGTCTGCCCCGGCTGATGGCGTCGGCCGAGGGCTTGGAAGCTCGCGGATCAAATCCTCCGGCGTGGGTGCAGGCGATGTCTGGGCTTGCGAGCGTCGCGCCAAAGCCGCGACCAAGGTGGTGACTCCAAGTGTAGCTGTTGTCCGCCGCCCGATACCCGATTTCACGGTTATGTCTCATCAATGTCGTTTCGCTCGCCAACGTCAGGTGCCGGTCCAAGTTCACCTAACCGCGTACGCGCCCCGTCATCACCTGCTTGTGAAAAGAAGCGGCGGCCTATGGTCTAGAAGACGTTGCATGCCTCCTGACCAGTCTACTCGCCAGCGTGCCTCGGCCGTCGCCGCGAGCGTGTTGATCACCATCGCTGGCGGCGCGCTGGACGCATGGGTTTACCTCGCGCACGGCCATGTGTTCGCAACCGCCCAGACGGGCAACGTCGCACTCATGATGATCACGCTGGCCAAGGGGGATTTACCACAAGCGGAAACGCACCTCACATCCCTCCTCGCCTTCGGTGCAGGGCTGTTCGTCTCGCGGCAGATTGGCAGCCTGCTAAAACGAATGCGGCGGAATTCGCGCGATATCCGCCTTGGACTGGAGTGCGCGCTGCTGACGGCCCTTGGGTTCGCCGCCAGCCGCCTGCCTGATCATGCCGTTATCGCCTGCGTTGGTTTCATTGCAGGGCTACAGATCACCAGCCTGTCCCACATTGGTGCATGGTCGTTCAACACGGGTATGACCACGGGGAACCTGCGCGGCGCCATCAGCGCCTGGAGCATGGCACTGACCGGAGCGGAGGAGGAGTGGCCGCATGCGTTGGTGATGACGGCGCTGTGCGCCGCTTTCGGGGCCGGCGCCCTGGCGGGAGCGTGGCTAACGCCCCGTATGGGAGACCTGACGCTGTTCCCGGTTGTGGCTCTGGTCGCTGCAACGATTGCCGCGGCGCCGCGAGGGCTGGATCCGATCCCCGGCTGGAAGACCCTGCGATGATGCCGGGACAAATGCCAGGTCCGCCGGCGGCCGACGATTTACTTAACGCCCCTCCAGTTCCCCGGCTAAGCTGACCAAACCGGCCAGGCTGGCTGATCGGGTTTGGATCGAGTGCCGACGATGTTGAAGACGGGTGCCGAGCATCTCCAAAGCCTGCGGGATGGGCGCGTCGTCTATGTCGGCAGCGAACGCATCGACGACGTTACCGCGCACCCGGCGTTCCGCAATGCCGCCCGCTCCATCGCCGCCATCTACGACATGAAGGCCGCCCCCGAAAACCAGGACATCATGAGCTTCGAGGAGAGTGGCGAGCGCTACAGCACCTACTTCCTCCAGGCCCGCTCGCGTGCCGACCTGGAGAAGCGGTTTGCCGCCCATAAGCGCATCGCCGATGCCAGCTATGGCCTGCTCGGCCGCTCGCCCGATCATGTGACCAGCTTTGTCACTGGCATGTCGCTGCGGGCCAGCGTGTTCGGCCCCTACGCGGCGAACCTCATGGCCTACTACCACCACATGCGCGACAACGACGTCTACGCCGCCTATGCCGTCGTGCCGCCCCAAGCTGCACGCAACCCCGATTTCTACCAGAAGAACAACATTCCCGTCCCGACGCTCCACGTCGTGCGGGAGGATGCGGAGGGCGTCGTGGTTTCCGGCATGAAGATGCTGGCCACGGGCGCAATCTTCGCCAACGAGATTTGGATCGGCAATTTGCTGCCCCTCGCTCCCGACCAATTGGCGCAATCCATCACCTGCGCCATCCCCTGCAATACGCCGGGCCTAGCACTCTGGTCGCGCAAGCCGTTCGAGCGGGACGTGAGGAGCGAGTTCGAGAACCCGCTCGCCTACCGGTTCGACGAGACGGACAGCATGTTGCTGTGTGACGAGGTCCGGGTCCCGTGGAACCGGGTGTTCGTCCATAACGACGCCGTGCTGGCCCGCAACATCTACATCCAGACGGCGGGGCACGTGTATGGCAACCACCAATCGAACGTCCGCTACCTGTCGAAGCTGCAACTCATCGTGGGCCTGGCGAGCCGGATCACCCAGGCGTCGGGGGCCGATCAGGTGCCCGCAGTGCGCGAAACCTTGGGCCGCCTCGCCGCTCTCGAGGCAACGCTATCGGGCCTGATCGCCGGGCAAATCCAGTCCGCCGAGGCCTTCCCGGTGAGCGATGCGCTCTGCCCCAACCGGCGCTTCGTTTACGCGGCGCTGAATTGGTGCACGGAAAACAACGCCGCCATCATAGACCAATTGCGCGAGCTCTGCGGCGGCAGCGTGTTCCAAATGCCGGCCGACATTTCCGTCCTGCAGGATGCGGCGATGCGGCGCCAGTTCGAGACCTACTGGGCCACCCCCCAACTCGGCGCCGTCGCGCGGATGAAGCTGTTCAAGCTCGCCTGGGAGTTGGTCGGCTCCGAATTTGCCGGGCGTCACCAGCAATATGAGAAATTCTACGCCGGCGCCTCGTTCGTGGTGCGGAACTATAGCTACACCAACGCCGATTGGGACGGGCTGCACGCGGTGGTCGACGGCTTGCTGGCGAGTTACGACGTGCCGGCTGCCGGGTCGTGAGGTCTAGTTGTCCCGGAATAATGATCCCCATCCGTGCACGGCGCCCGTATTGCATCCGGCCAGCCGGAGCGACGCCCACACGGCAGCGGCCGTGGAGTCATAGACCGGGATGCCCGTTTCCCGCTCCAGCTCGGCCGCCAGGGCCGCGCCATCGAGGTTGGTGCAGAGGATGCTGATGGCATCGGGTGCGGCGGCGGCCACATCGCGAACCATGCCGGCCACGCTTTGGGGCGCCAGCTCGGCGAAGCTGAAATTATCGGTGATCCCGCCATGCCGCTCTGCCACGCAGGTGAACCCCAACCCGGCATATTGGGCGACGATCCGTTCCTGCACGTCGGTGGTGTAGGGCGTCACCAGCCCATATCGCACAACACCGGCGCGGCGGAACAGCGCGATCGTGGCCAGCGAGGCGGAGGTCGCGGGAATGCCGGTGTGCCGGGTGATCGCGGCGCAGATCGCTTCGTCTTGCTGCAGCCCCAGCCAACTGGCGGAGGTGCCGTTCCAACAAATCGCCGCCACCTTGGCGTCCGCCAGCAAGGATGCGGCGTCCACCATGGGGGCCACGTCGAATTGGGCTGAGGCGTCGCCATCCAACGCGATGCGGGTCACCCGGAGCCTGGCGAAATGCGCGGTGATCCCAGGCATTTCACGCAGCATCGCGGCACAGGCGGGCTCCAACACCGTGTTGGAAGAGGGCGTGATCATCCCCAGCCGGATGACACCCACTGTGGCGCAGTCTAGACCTGGGTGAGTTGCGCCTCATCCAGGACGCGCTCGTGACTGTCGAGCGCGTTTTTCACGCGGTATTGGCAGACCTGACCCGTGAGCGGCATCGTGCGGACGATCGTGTAGATGCCAGCGCGGGCATTCATGTTGGTGCGGTCCGGCATGACCGACACGCGATCGCCAGCAGCGAACTTATGAGCGAGTCTCATGGCAGTACTCCAAGATCTGTTGCGTGTCTTCCGCCACGCTACGAGGTTTTCGCCCACTAAGACACAGAATTCGTTGGCCGGTGGACATGGAGGCATGAACGAACAGTTGATACCGTCGAATCTTTGTCCAACGACCGGATTGGCATCTCACCGCCAGCCGTCCGCGTTTTATTTCGTCTCAACGGTCTTGCGGACGATTGGTGGCACGAAAAGCGGGGCCGTGTCCCATGGGAACAGCACCCAGACATCTTGCGCCACCTCCGCGACGAAGGTGTCCGCCACGTCGCGGCCGGCCGGCTTGGCATACAGGCAAGCGAAGTGCGCGGCCGGCAGCAGCGAGCGGACCAGCCGCGCGGTGTCGCCGCGGTCGACCAAATCGTCGATGATCAGGAAGCCCGTCCCATCTCCAGCCGCACTGGCGGGCTTCAGGATCATCGGTTTGCCGCGCTCCTCCTCGTCATAGCTCGCGACCGAGATCGTCTCCACCAGGCGGCATTCCAGCTCACGTGCAACGATGGCGGCCGGGATCATGCCGCCGCGCGTAATCGCCACGATGCCCTTCCACGGCCCGAGTGGCTCCAGCGTGGTCGCCAAGGCGCGGGCATCCCGGTGCAGTTGGTCCCATGTGACGGTTGCGTAGGTTGTCATGGTCAGAACAGCCTGCCGCCGTTTGGCACCCTGAAATCGGGCCGCACCAGCACCACGGCACCATCCTGGTCCGGTATCCCCAAGGTCAGCACCTCGGATTTGAACCCGGCGATCCGCCGCGGCGGGAAGTTCACCACGGCACAGACCTGGCGGCCGATCAGCTGGTCGGCCGCGTAATGCACCGTGATCTGGGCGGAGGACGCCTTGACGCCGATGTCGCCGCCGAAATCGATGGACAGCCTGTAGGCGGGCTTTCGCGCGTCCGGCAGGGGCTGGGCGTCAATGATCGTGCCGACCCGGATATCCAGGCGCTCGAAATCGTCGATGGTCACTTGCTCGCTCATGGGCTGATCATGCCTGATGTGGGGCAGTTGCCAAGCGGCATGGGGCGTGGGAGCGTCTCGTTCCATGCGCGACATTCATTTGCCGGGGCGTTCCCCCGTTTATGCCACCCACGCCATGGCGGCGACCTCGATGCCCGCGGCCACCCTGACGGCGCTGGATGTGATGCGAGCGGGGGGCAACGCGCTGGATGCCGCGGTGGCCGCGGTCGCCGTGCTCGGGGTGATCGAGCCGCAATCGACCGGGATCGGCGGCGACAATTTCTGCCTTTGGAAGCAGCCGGGCAAGAAGATGGTGGCCATGAACGGGTCCGGCCGCGCCCCTGCCGCCGCAACGATCGACTGGTTTGAGTCGCAAGGCATCACCTCGATCGACGAAACCGGCCCCCACTCCGTCACCATTCCTGGCGCCGTCGGCGCGTGGGAGAAGTTGCTGGCCGCGCATGGCACCAAGGGGCTGGACGAGCTGCTGCAGCCCGCGATCCGCTTTGCGGCAGAGGGCTGGCCCGTGCATCACCGGGTCGCTTCGGACTGGAAGTTGCTGGCGGACAAGCTGCGCAAAACCGGGGCGGAGGCGTTCCTGCCCAATGGCAGCGCTCCCAAGGCTGGGGATTTGTTCAAGCAGCCCGCCCTCGCCGAGACGTTGCGGACGATCGCCAAGCACGGGTCGCGCGGCTTCTACGAGGGCGCGGTCGCCGCCGACATGGTGGCAACCTTGCGGGCCCGCGGCGGCCTGCAGACCGAGGAGGATTTCGCCGCCGGGCGGACCGCTGCAGAATTTGTCGAACCGATCCACACCGCCTGGCGCGGCTACGACGTTTGGCAATGCCCGCCCAATGGCTCTGGCCTGATGGTGTTGATGCTGCTGGGCATTCTGGATGGGTTCGACACCGCGTCCGACCCGCTCGCCCCCGAGCGGCTGCATCGCCATGTGGAGGCCGCGCGCCTCGTCTACCGGGACCGGGACGCCTTCCTGGCCGACCCGTCCAAGTCCCACGTGCCCATGGAACACTTGATGGACCCGGCCTATCTGGCGAGCCTGCATGACCTGATCGACCCGGCGCGTGCGCTTCCCAACCTGCCGCGCGCCGGCGAGGCCGTGCTGCCGCCGCATCGCGACACCGTCTACCTTTGCGTGGTGGACGGGGATTGCAATGCCTGTTCGTTCATCAACTCGCTGTTCAAGGGGTTTGGGTCGGGCATATTGGCGGACCAGTCCGGGGTCATGCTGCAGAATCGCGGGGCCGGGTTCGTCGTTCAGCGGGGCCACCCGAACTGCATCGCCCCGTTCCAGCGGCCGATGCACACCATCATCCCGGGCATGCTGACCAAGGATGGCGAGGCGGTGATGCCGTTCGGCGTCATGGGCGGCCATTTCCAGCCGATGGGGCAGACCCTGTTCCTCAGCAACCTGGTGGAATATGGCCTGGACATCCAGCAGGCGCTCGATTTGCCGCGGCTCTTCCCCTTTGGCGGCAAGCTGGAACTCGAGCGCGGCATACCCGACGCCGCTGCCAACGAGTTGGCTCGGTTGGGCCACACCCTGGCAGCCATCGACCGTCCGCATGGGGGCGGGCAGGCGATTTGGATCGATCGCGCGCGGGGCACCCTGGTCGGCGGGTCGGACCCACGCAAGGACGGCATGGCCCTGGGGTATTAGCCTCATTTTCAAGGACTTCTTCCTCCCCCTGATCATCTTCGCCATCCTCTTGGCAGTGGTGACCTGGATGATCGTCCGCGCCTATGTGATGGGTTGAGTGTGATGGCCGAGCCTTGTGACCTGCCTGCTACCGAGGCGCGCGCTCTGATCGGACGGCGTGCCCTGTCGCCGGTAGAGTTGCTGGAAAGCTGCATCGCCAGGATCGAGGCGGTCGAGCCGGCGGTGAATGCGATGCCCGCGCGTGACCTGCCAGCAGCCCGGGCCGCCGCCGCGACGGCGGAGCAGGCGGTGATGGCTGGCGACGCGCTTCCACCGCTGCATGGCCTGCCGCTGGGCGTGAAGGATTTGGCCGCTGCCGCCGGCCTGCCGTTCACCCGCGGCAGCCCGATCTTTCGCGACGCCGTGGCGCCGGCGGACGAGCGGATGGTGGCCGATTTGCGCCGGGCCGGTGCCATCGTGCTGGGCAAGACCAATACGCCGGAGTTTGGCGCGGGGGCGAATACGCGCAACGCTGTTTGGGGTGCCACGGCCAATCCGTTCGACACGACGCGCTCGGCCGCCGGCTCGTCCGGGGGGTCTGGGGTGGCGCTGGCATGCGGGATGGTGCCGATTGCCACCGGGTCGGATACGGGTGGCAGCCTGCGCAACCCGGCGGCATTCAATGGCGTCGTTGGCTTCCGCCCGTCGCCGGGTGTCGTCCCCAGCGAGATGCGTGGCATTGCCTGGTTGCCCCTGGGCATGAACGGCCCGATGGCCCGCACGGTGCCCGACGCCATGCTCATGCTGTCGGCTATGGTGACGGAGGATGGGCGCGACCCCTATTTCCGCTCGGTCGACCCGGCGGCGCTGTATCCCGTGCCGCCAGTAGACCTGGCCTCGCTGCGTGTCGCGGTCACGCCCGATTTCGGATTCGCGCCGGTGGAAAAGACCGTGGTCGCCGCATTCAGCGAGAAGACCGGGTTGTTTCGGCACCTGTTCGGCCGGGCCGAGGACGCCACGCCCGACTGTACGGGCGCCGACGAGGCCTTCGCCGTGCTGCGGGCCGTCGCCTTCTTGGCCGGTCAATTGCAGAACTTCCGGATGCGTCCTTCCGATCTCGGCCCCAACGTGACGGCAAACATCGAGGAAGGGCTGCGCTACAGCGCCGCCGACGTCGCCCGGGCGTTGACCCTGCAGACGGTGATGCAGCGCCGCTGGCACGACTTCTTCACCCACTATGACGTGCTGCTAGCCCCCGCAATCGCCATCAGCCCGCGGCCATGGTCGGAGCTGTATCCCGCCGAGATCGATGGCCGGGTGCTGGACAGCTACTACCATTGGTTGGCGCTGGCCTATGCCGGCACCTTGGCGGGCCATCCCTGCCTGTCCATGCCGGTTGGGCTGGATGCGCTGGGGATGCCGTTTGGGCTGCAGTTGATCGGGCGCCGGGGTGGCGACGCAGCCTTGCTGGCCGCCGCCGCGGCGCTGGAGGCGGTGCTCGCGGGTGATCCGCGAACCGCCCGGCCCGTGCCGGACATTGCCAAACTGCAGGCGGGGCCGCGAATTGCCGACATGCCGGGCTTCCTGGGGTTCGGCTAGTTCCCGAGGCAGCCAGCGCCTCATCCGTCGCAAACTCACCACGTGCGGCAGCCGTCCGAGAGGGCGACGGCCGCGAGCAGGGCGCGGACGGCCTGCCCGAAACCATCATTCATTCCACTGCCATCTTCATCTGCCGCAGCACAGGGAGCTGAGTCCGCGCTGCCCGTTCCGCCACACTCATGCCGAGCCAGTTTTGCAGCATTTCGAGCACCACGCGGGTGGGTCGGGCCAAATCCAGCGACAATGCCTCGGCGATGCCATACCATCGCAGGTCCTCCAACTCGCCGGAACCGGCCAGGGTGCCGCTGACCGCGGCGGCATCCACTACGAAAAACCGGGCGTTGAAGCGGATGGGCTGGATCGGCGGGGTGATTGCGCGGCCGAGATAGTCCAGTCCGGACAGATCGGGCGGTGTGCCGAGGGTGAGCCCGGTTTCCTCCTCCAACTCACGCGCCGCCGCAATGCCCAAGGCATGGGCCAGCGCTGGCTTGGCAGATTTCTCCAGCATGGCCAGCACATGCGGCGGCATCGGGGCCGCCACCGTGGCGATTGCGTCGGCACGGTCCACGGCGCCCCCGGGGAAGACCAGTTTGTTGGGCATGAATCGGTGCCCGGCGCCGCGCATCCCCATCAGAACCTCCGGGGCCGCCCGGTTGCCGCGCAGCACGAGCAGGCTGGAGGCATGGCGGGCGCGAACGGCGGCACTTCGGGGGGCGGCGAAGACGGCGGCGTCAGGCACGGCCTATCCTTCCGCGCGGCTGAAGCCGAGGAGGGCGGCGGCTTGGCGGATGGTCCATCCCTGCACCACCAGCGACGCGACCACGGTGCCAAAGGCGATCCCAAACAGCCGCTCGCCGCTGGGTGCTCCCTCCCGCAGCATGCTGCGGGAGGTTTTGAACCCACCCTCGAACAGGATCGCCGCAAGGGCGATGCTGCCGATCAGGTAGGAGGCCCTGAAGTCGGAAAAGAGGATCCCGCCCGGCCCATCCTCCCCGGCCAACATGCCGACGACCAAAAAGACCAAGAGCAACGGAGCATTGACCCGTGCCGAGACCAGCCCGGCGAAGATGCTGAGCAGCCCGAGCAGGCCGCCAACCAGGATCAATTCATGCGCATGTTCCACTGGCGCTTGCATAGCCCAGGCACACGGTGGATTGAACCCGCCAACCGGCTGTTCCGTTGCAAGCCGAGTAGGAGAGACCGCATGGCCAAGATCCGCCACCTTAACCCGCACGATCCCCTCCCCGAGGGCGGGCATTACGTCACCGTGATGCGCCGTTTCGACGAGGATGACCCGCACAAGACGGTGGTGGAGGTCACCCTGACGCACGCGCATGGCCTGCCGGAGCGGACGCACCCCACCGGGGCTGATGGCAAGCCGATGAGCCTGGAGGATGCGGTCAAGGCGGCGAGTCAAGTGGCGGACGATTCAGGCATCGAATGGGTGCATGTGATCGACCGCACGGCCGGCCCGCGTGAACGCGACATTCAGCAGCATGGCGGCGATCACAGCATTCATATGGAGAGGCTGGAGGATGACGATTTGGAGGAGGGCGAGCCCGGTCCCGACATGCGCCGGCCCTGAGCCTGCCCCGCAATGCCGCCTCCATGGTCAGCGGCGGCGCGCGGATCGGCTCCGCCGGCCTGTGTCTGATGGCGGCCATGCTCTGGGCGCTGCCGCTGCTGGCAGCCGGGCTGCTGGCCCTGCTGCGGTACGGCTTCGGCAGCCTGTTCGTGGTGGGAGAAAGCGTGGCCTCGGTCCTGCTCCGCTCTGCCGGCGCCGGCATCGCCGGCACGGTGCAGCGCCTGCAAGCCGACCCGTTGCCCAGCGCCATGGAGGCGGGGGCGGGGCTGCTGCTGGCCACGATGGCCGCCAGCCTGGCCCGGCACCGGCCAGGCCCGGCTGCGCTGCTGGCGGCAGCCTCGGGGGCGGAGGCCTGGTGGTACGGCATGCCCGTCATCTCAGCAGTGCTGGTGGCCCCGGTCTGCCTCGGAATTGTTATGGGCTTTGCAGGGGCGCGGGGTTGACGCGAGGCCATCGACGGCTCATTTCCCGCATACCGGACCGGAGTGGTCCCATTTTGATTTCAGCCGCCGGGTGCGATGTTTAAGCTGTCCAAACTCACTGATTATGCAGTCGTCGTATTGATCCGCCTCGCCGCGGTGGATGGCGTGCAGACATCGCCCGGCGTGTCCCAGGCAACCGGCGTGCCGGAGCCTACGGTGGGCAAGGTCCTCAAGGCGTTGACCGCGGCCGGGCTCGTCGGATCGCAGCGCGGGGCGCGTGGCGGGTACCGTCTGATGCGTCCGCTTGCGTGCATCCCCGTCGCCGACGTGATTGCGGCGATCGATGGACCCATCGCGATGACCGCCTGCGTCGAGGGCTCCGGTTCGGCGTGCGAGGCATCCTGCACCTGCCCGGTGCGTGGCCGGTGGGATGCCGTGAACGACGCCGTCCGGGAGGCGTTGACGGCGATTACCTTGGCTGACATGGCCCGCCCCGTGGCCGTGGCGCGTGCCAATCCGCGGCCGTTTGCTGCGGCACCATCCCTTTCCCTTTCCGCCGAATAGGACGCTCGCTGATGGCAGCTGTCGCCGAAACCCTCGATACCGTCCAATCCCTTACCCAGTCGGGTTACAAATGGGGATTCGAGACCGATATCGAAATGGATGTCGCGCCGAAAGGGCTGAACGCCGACACCATCCGGATGATCTCCGCTCGCAAGGCGGAGCCGGAATGGCTGCTCGCCTGGCGGCTGAAGTCGTATGCGGCCTGGTTGAAGATGGAAGAGCCGAACTGGGCCAAGGTCGGCTACCCGAAGATCGACTACCAGGACATCCATTACTACGCCGCGCCGAAGCAGAAGGACGGGCCGCGCTCGTTGGACGAGGTGGATCCGGAGCTGCTGAAGACCTACGCCAAGCTGGGCATCCCCTTGAAGGAGCAGGCGCTGCTGGCGGGGGTGGTTCCGGCGGAGGGGGAGGAGCCGTCGCGCAACATCGCGGTGGATGCGGTGTTCGACAGCGTTTCGGTCGCGACCACGTTCCGCAAGAGCCTCTATGAGGCGGGGGTGATCTTCTGCCCGATATCCGAGGCGGTGCACGACCATCCGGAACTGGTGCGGCAATATCTCGGCAGCGTGGTGCCGGCGGGGGATAACTACTTCGCCGCGCTGAACAGCGCCGTGTTCACCGATGGATCCTTCGTGTTCATCCCCAAGGGCGTGCGCTGCCCGATGGAGCTGTCCACCTATTTCCGGATCAATGCCAAGAATTCCGGGCAGTTCGAGCGGACGCTGATCATCGCCGAGGAAGGGGCCAGCGTGTCCTACCTCGAGGGCTGCACCGCGCCGCAGCGTGATGAAAACCAGTTGCACGCCGCGGTCGTCGAATTGGTGGCGCTGGACGATGCCTCCATCAAATACAGCACGGTGCAGAATTGGTATCCGGGCGATGCCAACGGCAAGGGCGGCATCTACAACTTCGTCACCAAGCGCGCCGCCTGCCGTGGCGCCCGCAGCAAGGTGAGCTGGACGCAGGTCGAAACCGGCTCTGCCATTACCTGGAAATATCCGTCCTGCATCCTGCAGGGTGAGGATAGCGTGGGTGAGTTCTATTCCGTCGCGCTGACCAACAACCGGCAGCAGGCGGATACCGGCACGAAGATGATCCATATCGGCAAGGGCACCCGCTCGACCATCGTCAGCAAGGGCATCAGCGCCGGGCGGTCGGACAACACCTATCGCGGCTTGGTGCGCATCCTGCCGAAGGCGCATGGGGCGCGCAACTTCACCCAGTGCGACAGCCTGCTGATCGGCGACCAATGCGGGGCGCATACCGTGCCCTATATCGAGAGCCGCAACGCGACGGCGCAGGTGGAGCACGAGGCGACCACCAGCAAGATCAACGACGACCAGCTGTTCTACTGCCGCCAGCGGGGGTTGAGCCAAGAGGACGCGGTCGGGTTGATCGTCAACGGCTTCTGCAAGGACGTGTTGAAGGAATTGCCGATGGAGTTCGCTGTGGAAGCACAGAAGCTGCTTGCCATCAGCTTGGAGGGATCGGTCGGCTGATGCTGGAGATCAAGCAACTCGCCGCCTCGCTCGAGGATGGCAAGGCGATCCTCAATGGCATCGACCTAGTGGTGCCGTCGGGGGAGGTCCATGCCATCATGGGGCCGAACGGGTCGGGCAAATCGACGCTGTCCTATGTGTTGTCGGGCCGGGATGGATATGAGGTGACCGCCGGGTCGGCGACGTTCGAGGGGCAGGATTTGCTGGCGATGGAGCCGGAAACGCGGGCGGCCGCCGGGTTGTTCCTGGCCTTCCAGTATCCGGTCGAGTTGCCCGGCGTGGGCAATGCCAACTTCCTCCGCACCGCCTACAATGCGCAGGCGCGGGCGCGGGGTGAGCCGGAGCTGGATGCGATCAAGTTCCTCCGCCTGGCTCGCGAGGCGATGAAGCGCCTGGCCATGCCGGACGACATGCTGAAGCGCAACGTGAATGTGGGCTTCAGCGGCGGCGAGAAGAAGCGCAACGAAGTGCTGCAAATGGCGGTGCTGAAGCCGAAGCTGGCGATCTTGGACGAAACCGATAGCGGTCTGGACATCGACGCGTTGAAGATCGTGGCGGACGGCGTGAACGCCTTGCGCGGCCCGGGCTTCTCGGCGGTGGTGATCACGCATTACCAGCGGCTGTTGGACTATATCGTGCCGGACCGGGTGCACGTGCTGTCGGCTGGGCGGATCATCCGCTCCGGCGGTCCGGAATTGGCCAAGGAATTGGAGGCCAACGGCTACGCTCCGATGGTCGCCGACGCCGCATGAATACGACCGTTCGCGCTGGCAGCGACAGCTTCCTTGCCCGATACGAGGGCCTCCGCGCCCGCCTGCCCGGCGATGCCGCGGCACGGGATGCGGCAGCGGAGATTTTCCGCCGCGTCGGCCTGCCGGGCACGCGGGACGAGGCGTGGAAATACACTAACCTGCGCCCGCTCGCCGACAACGAGTTCCGCGAGGCGCTCACGTCGGTGGAGGGCGGCACGCTGCCGGCCATCCCGGCCTTGGACGCCCCGCGGATCGTCTTCGTGGACGGGCGGTTGCGGGAGGATATGTCCAACCTTCCCGACACGGTGCATTTCGCCCGTTTCGCCGACGCGCCGAGCTTCGGCACATTCCCGCACCCGGAACAGCACCCGGTCGTGGCGCTCAACACCATGCTGGCCGAGGATGGCGCCGTGCTCTCCGTTGCGGCGGGCGTGGATGCGGGCACCATCCTGTTGGTCAGCCTGGCGGCGGAGACGGAGGGGCGCTCCGTCGCGTTCCACCCGCGGCATACCATCCGCCTGGCAGAGGGGGCGCGCCTGACCGTCGTCGAGTTGTCGCTCGGGCGGGGCCGCTACCTGCATAACCCGGTCTACGCGATCGAGGTCGCCGAAAATGCAACGTTGACGCATGTGCGGCTGCAGGACGAGGCGCGCGATGCGTTCCACCTGGCGACCATCTACGCCACGGTGCAGGCAGCCGGGTTCTACGACGCCTTTACGCTCACGCTTGGCGCCCGGCTGTCCCGGGCGGAGTTCCATGCCCGATTGGCCGGGCCAGACGCCAGTGTGCACCTGAACGCGGCCCAGTTGCTGGGCGGGATGCAGTTGGGCGACATCACGACCGTGGTCATGCACGACGCGCCAAATTGTTCCAGCCGGCAGACGGTGAAGAACGTCCTGACCGACAAAGCGCGTGGCGTGTTCCAAGGCCGCATCGAAGTGGAGCGCGTGGCGCAGAAGACCGACGGCTACCAGATGAGCCAGGCGCTGCTGCTATCCCCGGAGGCGGAGATCGACTGCAAGCCGGAATTGCAGATCTATGCCGACGACGTGAAGTGCAGCCATGGCGCGACCATTGGCGAATTGGATGACGACCAGCTTTTCTACCTGCGCGCCCGGGGCATCCCGGAACAAGAGGCGCGGGCCATGCTGATCCGGGCGTTCCTGGACGATGCATTGCAAGCCATCACCCACGAGGCGGCCCGCTTCTTACTCGAGCAGGCGGTCGATAGCTGGTGGCAGCGTCAGGCGGCTTGAGTGCGAAACGGCGGGAGCTCCCGATGAACATGATCAGTCCCGCGCGGGCCAGCGCGCCAATCTTCGACGTGGACAGCATCCGCGCCGAATTCCCCATCCTGGGCGAGACGGTGCACGGCAAGCCCTTGGTGTTCCTGGATAGCGCTGCCTCGGCCATGAAACCCAACGCCGTCATCGATGCGATGGCGGAGACGATGCGCACGCAATACGCCAACGTGCATCGTGGGCTGCATTGGATGAGCGAGCGCACCACCGATGCGTATGAATCCACGCGGGATGCCGTCGCCCGGCTGATGAACGCGCCCTCGCGCGACGAGATCGTGTTTGCCAAGAACAGCACGGAAGCGATCAACCTGCTGGCGCATAGCTATGGCAGCCTGCTGCGCCCCGGCCAAGCCGTGCTGATCAGCGAGATGGAGCATCACGCCAACCTGGTGCCCTGGCAGATGCTGCGCGACCGTGCGGGCATCGAAATGCGGGTCGCCAAGATCACCGATGCGGGCGAACTGGATTGGGACGATTACGAGGCCAAGCTGTCCGATGGCCAGGTGGGTCTGGTCGCCATGACGCATATGTCCAACGTGCTTGGCACCTACACGCCGGCCGCGCGGATTGCGGCGGCGGCGCATGCGGCCGGGGCGAAGGTGCTGTTCGATGGGAGCCAGGCGATCGTGCATCGCCGGGTCGACGTGCAGGCATTGGATGCGGATTTCTACGTTTTCACCGGGCACAAGCTCTACGGTCCCAGCGGGATCGGCGTGCTGTGGGGCCGGATGGAGCTGCTGAACGCCATGCCCCCCTTCCTCGGTGGCGGCGACATGATCGGCAGCGTCAGTTTCGAGCATACCACCTGGGCGAGGGTGCCCCATAAATTCGAGGCGGGTACGCCACCCATCGTCGAGGCCATCGGACTGAAACGCGCCATCGAGTGGGTGGAGGCGGTGGGCTACGACGCGATCACGGCGCACGAACGAGAGCTGACTGATCACGCTTTGGCTCGGCTGGCCGATGTGAAGGGGGTTCGCGTTCTGGGGCAGGCGCAGGATCGCGGCGGCGTCATCTCCTTCACGTTGGAAGGCGCCCATGCACATGATGTCGCAACCCTGTTGGATCGCAACGGCGTGGCGGTGCGGGCGGGCAACCATTGCGCCGAGCCGCTGATGCGCCGCCTGGGCGTCGACAGCACGGCGCGGGCAAGCTTTGGCATCTACACGACCATGGGCGAGATCGACGTCTTGGCGGATACGCTGGAGCGGGTCCGGGAGTTCTTTGCGTGAGCGAGGCAGCCAGCTTCGACGACCTGCGGGCGCTGTATCAGCAAGCCGTGATGGAGCGCGCGCGCCACCCGGTCCATCAACGCCGGCTCGACCCCTTCGATGGCGCAGCCAAAGGCGACAATCCGATGTGCGGCGACCGGGTCGAGGTTCGCATCCGCAAAGACGCGGATCGTGTGGCCGAAGCTGGGTTCGAGGCGCGGGGATGCCAGATCCTGTTGGCATCGGCCGATCTCATGGCCGATGCCGTCGAGGGGCTTTCACCAGAGGCCATCCGTGACCTGGCGAGGGATTTCCGCGCTATGATCGTGGAGGGCACGCCGCCCCGCCCGGCATTGGAGGCATTACGCCCGCTTTCCGGGGTGCATGAGCACAAATCCCGGCACAAATGTGCGACACTGCCGTGGGATGCGCTGCTGGCCGCCCTGAAAGAGAGTGAACATGGCTGAGACATATGCGAGTTGGTCGCCAGATGGCACGGCCGAACCGATCCCGTCTGAGGATGCCGTGATCAATGCGATCGCCACGGTCTACGATCCGGAAATTCCGGTGAACATCTATGAGCTGGGGCTGATCTACGCAATCGAGATTGCCGAGACCGGCCTGGTGAAGGTGGAGATGACCTTGACGGCGCCCGGCTGCCCGTCGGCGCAAGAATTGCCCGTGCAGACGCGGGAGGCGATCATGGCCGTGCCCGGCGTCACCGAGTGTCAGGTCGAAACCGTCTGGGAGCCGCCCTGGGACCAGAGCCGGATGTCCGATGAAGCTCGTTTGTCGTTGAACATGTTCTGACGCGTTACGATCTAGGAATCATCATGAGCGCTACTCAGACCACCTCGAAGCCCCGCCGCGCCCTGCCGCCGCTGATGACCATGTCCGATGGAGCGGCCGAGCGGCTCGCGAAGCTGTATGCCGGCGCGCAAAAGGGCATGCTGCTGCGGATCGACGTCAGCACCAAAGGGTGTTCTGGCATGTCGTACCGCATGGACTGGGTTGCCGAACCCGGCCCTGGCGACGAGGTCGTGACGGATCATGGGCTGACCCTTCTGGTGGATCGCAAGGCCAGCCTGTTCCTGATCGGGACGATGATGGATTATCAGACGAAGGATTTGTCGTCGGGCTTCACCTTCGTGAATCCCAATGAAAAGGGCCGCTGCGGCTGCGGCGAGAGTTTCCACGTCTAACTGTCTGTCCGTGTGACACAAAGGATATCTTTACATTCGGACCAGGAAGACAAAATACGCTTTCAAAATATGTTTCTAATTTTATCAGTCAAGATTCAATAAGATCGAGCATAGGTCTGATTGCCAAAGTAGGCGATTGGATCAAAGTCGATTAGAGCGAGCAAGGTAGGTGTAATCATTTAGTGTAATACTGTTTATACTAGCGCGCGGGCAAATGGCGGGTGCTCTAGCCGGCATAGCTGGTCCCTTGCAGGATGCGGGATAATTCTGTTTCCGTGTTGCGAGGAGTTGGCCAATGTCGAATGAAACCAGGGAAACGATGGCTGCAGAGGAGGGTTTGCAGTCCATCGAAAGGCTCTATGCCGTAGGTGATACGCAGCTTGCCAAGCTTGCTTTAGAATTGGTCGGCCCTGGTATTGAAGGCTTGGCAAATCCAGCGCAGTCTGCACGACTGAAGTTGGTCGCGTCGGCAATAGCCAAATCCTTGGGGACTGAGACCGACAGGGACGAGCCTGGTCCCACTTCGGGTCGTCGCATGTGAACGTTGTTCGCTCTGTTGAGGACCGATTGTTGCCGGGCTGCTCCGAGCGACTCGACGCAGCCGGTTGGGTTTAGCCTGACCCATGCTGTAAACGGCGGGTGAGGGCACGTGCATTGCCACCGCGCGGCAAAGTCGGTTCACAACGACACTTGCCAGGCTCTTCGGACCTTCGCTCCCGTCTTCGTGCAGAAGTTGAATATGTCGACGCAAGAGGACGACGCCCACCACAGGTCCGCCCCGGGTACGTCCGCCGCTAGCAGGCGGGGGACGTCTTCACCCTTGACCGGGCAATGCGAACGATCTCCCAACTGCTGAGGTCGCCGACGCTCCCGAAGAACTCGGTCAGGGCAAGCCGGCACCTTCCGGCAATTCGCCCTGACCGCGCACCTACGGCTTGCGCCCGGAAACGAGAAACGCCCGCCGCTTCCGCCGCCCGAAGGCATCGGCCAGCCGTCCGGCCGTGGCACCATCAAAGCCATACAGCAGCAGCACGGAATCGAACGGGGCGCTTTGGGTGCAACCGCCGAACTTCAGGCGCCCGCGCAGGAAGATTGCATGGCCATCGCCGAAGAACGCGTTTTCGAACATACACGCCGTGCCGGTCCGGGCGGGCACCAACAGGATGGCCCGTTGGCAGATGCCGTTCTTTACGGAAGCACGGGCGTAATCCACCCACTTCACGGTCAGGCCGCGTCCGTAGGGCGGGTTCACGAACGCGGTGCCGCCCCACTTCTGCTTGAGGCCGTCATCGAGCTCCGTGAACTTTGTCTTTGCGGGAATGTGGCCGCCGCCGTTCATTGGAGCGCAGGGATCGACGTCGAACTCAGTGGTCCCCAGAACGCCGAGGATGATGGCCGGGACGTGCGGCGGAGTGTTCCACTTGTAGCTTGCGGAAGCGCGTGCCACACCGCCGCGCCCGTAGAAGGTGACGGCCGTAGTTTCGCTGGCGGAGGCGGCTCGCACGCCGCGGGCTGAGGATTTTACGGCCGCCTTGGTGCGTAGGCTGAGAGCCGGCTGGACATCAGGGCTACGGCCCCGGTCCCACCGAACGATGTCTTCAGACATGGACGCCCCGGCAATCCGGTCCCCGCGCATCCCGTCCCGGGTCGCCTTCCACGCAACCAGGCTCCCCCGGGTGCGGGGCCGCGCCCCTTTGGGCGGCGGCGGCATAAATGTCGGACGACACGCGGGGCCACGGGGCGAGTACCCAGGCCTGAACCAATATTATTTAGCACGAGGCAGAGCCGTCCGCAACGCATGCAGTCGTGAGAGAGCAATCGCGCGCTCCCATGCATCAATCGCGGCCGACATGGCCGCGGGACGGAGGGACGGCGATGAGGCGACGGTTGCAGGCGTTGGTGGAGGGACTGCGGACATCGATCTCCGCTGGCGGATCGCTCGCCCCGGCCGGTGACGGCCTTGCGGCGTTGTAGCGAGCCGTATGGAATTCCGCGCTGAGACATGTGCCCCCGTCGGCTATCCTCCTGGAAGTGCTCTCCGGTTCGTTGACGCGGCGCGCCATCTGGGTTTGACCAAGGTCGTGAAAGCCACGCTAGGACGCAAGCCGCTTTGCGAAGGCTGCCGCGACGGACTCCAGGTGATCGTTCGCATGTCTGGCGCGGACTTCCGCCTCATACTGGCGTCGCTTTACGTGAACTGGGCGCCGGAGGGGTGCACGACCGACAACCCTTGGAGTGTGACCTCGGCTGAAGGCCGCATAACCCGCCGGTGGTGGCTTGGCGACGGCGGCGACGTGTCCCCGGCCGTCGAGGCACCTGCCTGTACGCTCGCACGCGGCGTGTCGGCCGGTGCCCACTCGGAACTCGCCGGACCACATCCGATCGCAGCCGAGCTCGCTGCGGCAGCCGAGGCCGAGGGCTTAGCTGTGTGCGCCATGACCATTTGGTCCCGGACGCCGCTCTGTACTCGCCAGGCGACGGCGCGCCTATCCGGTCATGCTGAGGGCCGACGGCCGGGCGTTGCGCGCCAGGGTGCCCGCCGCCGGGCGTCGCCCACTGATCGTGCACACCGACCTGGCCACCAGGATCTGCACTATCGCGCGCACCGTCGCAGGGCGGCCGGATGGCGCGGGGGAGGCGCTGTCCGGGCCCTGCCGCGTTCATCCGGCGCGCGCCGGCTTGGCGGCGTGACTGGATCAATCCTACTTCCGCTTGGGCACCCCTTTGGCGGGACCGGACGGGCCCGCCGTCACCTTGCCACGTGCCTGACGCTCCCGCGTTTGCTCAAGCTCCCGAGGTGACGGGTCGTGCCGAGGCCAGTTTCCATTAATCCGCCAATGCATTACCCTTCCCTCGGTGAGCTTTTCGAGCGGTTTGCGCTCTAATACCACCGTGTCCTTGACAAGCATCGCCGGGAGTTCGCCGAGCACTTTCAAGTGTCCCTGCTGGATCAGCTTGTTAAGCTCGCTCCTCAATAGCCACGGGCGCTCGCGCAGGACGAAGGCCGGTGTCGGTCTCGCAAGATCCCTCCGACGTGTTATCCGTGCCTCTTCCGTGGCGAGAAACGCCGACTCTCCCGGCGTGAGATCGAGCGCCTTTGGCTGGCCGTGCGCGGGAACCAGGAGTTCCCGCGCCTGCGGGCTCCCGATTAGCATGCCGACGACCGCCTCCGCCCCGGTCTCCGCGCGGCGAGCCAAAATCTCATCCAGGAGCTTTTTCCGCCTCATGATTGAGGCGGGGCGGCGCATCACTTCACTGGCCTCCGAATCAGCCAGGAACTCGTCATGCTGCATCGCCAGCATAGACCGCCGCACGATCTTTGGTTTTGCGCCAGCAGAGATCAGTGGGGCGACAGCGGGAGCCGAGGCCGCAACGGGGCCAACCCGCTCTGGCGGCTGGATCACCGCTGGCCGAGCCGGAGCCGTTACGCCGCGCAGGACTCTTCGACCCCAGGTTGGCGACAGCGGCGCCAGGTTTGCCAGCATCGCGCACTCCCGCACGGTTGGCCTGAACCCGAACTCCCGCCGTATCCGCTGCGCCAGTGTGCCGTTACCCTCCCTTATCACCGCAAGGCGGGCGAACAAGTCCTCGCGGGCGCTGAAGACAGCCAAAACAGCCCGCGCCCGGGTTTCGGATGAGTCGTGTCGCGCCAGCCTGGACCCGGTCGGCGGAGACCTTCCAACGATCGCGCCACGTTCATTCTCCCGGGCCTCAAGAGCCCCGCGCAATGCTGGGTCAAGAACGCCGGGGACCGCCTTCTCCCGTCCTGGTCTCGGCCGCGCGGTGGCGCTGACTGCCGGGGCGAGATCGGCCGCGTGCGGCTCGGTCGGGGGCGAACTTGAGGTGCGTTTCGGCATGACGTTCCTTTTCAGGCGGAACGGTATGACGCCGTGATCAGTCCGGGCAAGCGGCGCGCCGGCCTCCCGCGGAGCCGTCTGCATCGGGGCAGCTTCGCGCTCGCGCCCACAGCCGGAACGTGCGGAGGCGGGCGCTTCGGTCCCAGCACCCCGGTGTCACTTCAATGAACGTATGAGCGGGCAGCGACGTCCCGACTGTTTAGACCCGGTCGGTATGGAGGCGTTGGGTAAGCAGGCCGCCGCAACGACCGCCAAGGGGCATAGTAGCGGGCGACTTATCCGCGGCGATGGTCACCGGGACGGTCTGGGCAGGGGGGAGGCGCGAAATGCGATACTAACCTGAGGACAGACGCCCTGCGGTTTCGGCATCGGCGTCGGTCTGCGAGCCCCCGAATCTCAGTTGGTGAGGTTCGTCTCGGCCTCGGCGATCGGGGCCGCGACGCCATAGCGCCAGGACGCGCCATCTGAAACCGCATCCTGCCCAAACGCGGGTGTCGTAGGTTTCGCCGCAGCTCTTCGCGTTCCGTGCCATCCGAGTCTTTGTCGACGACGGCGAGGGCGCAGGCAGCCTTGAGAGTTTTAGCCTCGTAGCTGCCCTGGCGATACCATGGCAGGCGGTCAGTGATTGCTATAACGAAATATGTTACGACGCTCTCCTTGATGCAGAGCCGGGAACCAACACAGCAGGGTGATTGTGAGTGGTGCCCTGGGCAAGCAAAAACGGAGGAGAGTTCGGATATGTAAAAGTCCACCGATTTGGCTTGCCGTGTCTTGGACACCGGCTACCCTCGACGTTCCGCCATGCCTTCGCATGGCCCAGGCTGGGGGTGAAGAAGATGTCCGAGACCGCAGTGCAGCCGCCGCCGCCGCCGACGATGATCTACGACATCAGGTGCGGTCTCACGGTTAACTCCACGGGAGGCGTACGCGCGCTGGCGGGCGCCTTGATCGGGGCCGCCGGCGGCACTTGGCGATGCCGTCCCTCGCACGGGGAGGCTTGGGCGGTCGAACCGGACGGGCCGCACATTCTGCTTTTCCTGCGCGAGCCGTGGGGCGGTTTGGAGGAGATCGCGCTGTGCATATACCGCGAACCGGCCGGCTACCGTCTCACATCGCTTCTCGACGGCTACTGCAAGCTCGGCAGGTCGTTCTGGAACGGTGTTGTAAGCGATTTCCTTAACACCGTCGTCGCCCAGGCCGTGCGGCTGTCGGAAGACGTCTCATGGAAGATCGAAGCATACGAGCGGGGCCCGGATAGATGGTTCTCCGCAATCGCCGTACGGCATCTCCGCCGCGCTATGGCCGCGGGCATGAGGCCGGGATTGGCTTGGTCGGCGCCAGCGGCCAGAAACTGGCTGAAGTTCCTGATCACCATCCACGAGAATGGCGAAGATTTCGAGTTCAGTGAGCTTGGCCTCTGGCTCGCCGAGGGGGACGGCTGGAGCATGCAGGACGCCAAGAGGCTCTTCGAAGTGTCTAAGGGCGCCCTCTCCGCCCTTTCCGAATACGGCAGGTTTCTTGAGGGGTATCGCGACCCCGAGGACGAAGGCGAACGTCCACCGCTAGAGGCCGGGATCGTCTGACGTGCCCCGGGTGGCGAACACAGGTTCTGCGGAGACAGTTCCGCACGACAGCGGCTGGGTCGGGCTCCTCGACGGCGAATGCGGGGAGGACGCCTGCCGCAAGCGCATCATGCAATGCGTCAGGTCGTTTATCCGGCTTGCGGCCGAACAAGCGGGCATCGCGCTTGCGGATACGGTCGACGACCTTACTCGCTGCGATCGCCGTCGTTTGACGACGGCGGTATTCAAGCTGGCAAGCACAGCCGAATAGTCTCGGCGCATCGTGTTCGGAGCATCCAAGATGGACAACGTGTGTCCTTTCGCTCCGTTGCCCGATCGGGTAACGCCGCATGCTGCCGCAAACGCGTTCACGGCAGCGGCACGAGAATCAGCCTTCGCTGTTCAACCGTCCGACCGGAACCAGTGTTTGGTTGGCGTGCCAGAACGAAGGGCACGGCCTGACTGCGCCACGGTATTCCGGTATCCGGCGCTGACTGTCCACATCTTGATGACACTCCTTCGAAACGGTGGCATCTTACGTGCCGCTAACTCTCCATGGTAGCTGCCTGGAACTGCTTGTCCAGGTTTATTTCGATAGCGTATGTTATTAGGATATTCCAACATTTCGGTATTGTGCGGCTAGAATTACTGTCCAAACGTGCAGCCCTAGAGTGCCATTAATTTAGCGGCCTCTCTGGAAATTATCCGGTTGCGCTGCGGATAAATTCCCCTGACCATAAATTCGTGGACAGAAGTGGAGAGAGGAAATGAGGAGGACTTCGACGCAGACTGGCTCGCTTGATCTGGCCCACAGCGCCGTAAGGATCTTCGTAGATCATCAGGAGATATCTTATTTCCAGGTGAGGAGGGATGCGCTGCACCGCTTAGGACAGGACCTTGATTACGGCCCGTTCGACTGTCGGCGGCTTCCTGAAGCGATTTGCTGCGACGGTATGGCCTATTCTGAAGCGCCGCAGGGACATGGATGGCATGACAGCCGCAAGGCAGCCACGGAAAGCACACTGACGAAGCGGTGGCCTTGTTCCGCAATAGGTGATGCGGCCGTCAGCTCGAAGGTGCCGCCACCTCACTTTTGGTTGACGGCACCGCTCCCGGCGACGACTGGGGTCAAAGTCCATAAACACGAGAGGAGAGCATAGCATGATGGAATGGGAACCAAGAGCGGAACTCATGGTTACGAAATACGGCCGGCCGGCGGTCTACCGCAAGGTGATTAAGGGCCCGCTTCACCCTTCTTCCCGACAGGACATTGCATGGATGCGTGTTGATTCGTCGAGCCGATTTAGGTGCGAAGGATCTCTCGCGTTCCTGGATAATCCAAAGGAGGAACACTATTTCGATATGCGTTACTGCCGCTATCACGGTGCCTGGGAGAGGATCGAGATGACCCCCGAGTTGCCGGAGCCCCTCAACAAGCGCGGTCCTGAATTCGACAGTCGGCTACGGTTCCTTTATGACGAGCATCGGGATCAGTTCGAAGAGTAATCTATTTTCCGGAGAGAACCGCCGGTAAACGACCGCCGGCGGTGTACTCGGGATAGGGCATATGCGGCTAGCCCTCAGAAGTCCTGCCCCGAATATCAGGCAGAACCTAAGCTAAACGCCAACCAGGCTCGTATCGCATCTTCGAACGCAGGCTTAGATTGATGAGGATGCTGAAAGCAAGCAGCCAGCGCGGGCCGCCAAATAGGTTTGTCGACGCGGGAACGCCGAGCAGTTTTTTGCACTTTCTGAATCCTGCCTGAACTCAGAGTCGGCCATCGTCATCATTACTGGAGCTCAAAATGACCGCAGACGCACTCGCGGCCGGCATGACAGAATTAGATAAGCGTCGGCCGGCCATGCAACACGCCATCTTCTCTAGCCTGATCGTGCGCAAGGTCGTGATCAATCGGATCAATACTTTGATCGAGCAGCGTAAATGTTCCGGCACTGAACTTCTTAGTAAGAGTTTGGCGCAATTATACGTAGCTGTGGATGAAGGCGAAACGCCCCATGAAACGTGGGGATCGGCGTTGGTCGATATCAGAGGGTTAGCTCAGGATCCACAGCTACGTATAATTGCGCCAAGAGTTTAGAGGCATTGGCTGCCGCGCGGACCGTAAGTCTTGGCGGCATGCGCACACCTGAGCCGATGGATTGCGATATACTCGAACTCAATCTGGAACCGTCACTTTCAAAGCGGATTAGCAAGGCAATGGTTGAGTTCGGTTGGAGTCTCACTGATTTGGTCGGCACCGCATTGGACGCGCTCGAAGCGACTGAACGCAGGTCGAGTGAGCGGATTCAGGCACGAACTCATCGGATCATCAGGCTTGAGGCTAACCTTGAATATCTGGAAGAATTAGGCCGGCTCCCGGTGACCAGCCCGTGCACGCCTCCTGATCTAATCGGCGCTGCAATGAGAGCCTTCGACGCCCTTCCTTTTGGTTGCGCGCCCAGTGCGCAGCCCTGCTGCACTGGATACATGGAGGTGGAACTTCCTATCCGACAAATTGCTTGGCTTGACAGCCGGTCCTGCCAGCGGAGATGGTGCCGGTCGTCGATCTTGACGACAGCCATTGAAAACTTCCTCACGGACCGGCTGGGTCTAGGGGATGACCACGGCTGTGCCACAGATGACCGTGCCGCGCTGTCGGTCCCCGGTAGCTGGAGTGAACTCACGCGGTATGACCCATCCTGGAGATCGGACTGGCGTGGAAGCGGAACCGGTGCCGCGGGAAGCGCTCTTGTCCGGCCTGTGAAGCCATAAACGTTCTAGTGTGGGCGGTCAGGTGGAAGGCGGTTAACCCTATCTGAAATGTCCGGCCGTTTGGCATCGCGTGCACCGGCAATCCAGGTCAACGCCTTGACCGCCTCGCGCGTTGCACGCGGCCTGCTTCAGGACCACGATAGCGGACCTTCCGTTGACCGCTGCCGGGAGGGAGGCTTCTGCACTCATCAGCCCGCGCCAGCCGGCCCAGTCAGCCTGGACTGAGTTGACCGCCAACTCTACCCTTCGCTTGGAGGCGCTATAAGGTGGCGCTGTAATCAATGGATGGATGGCCGATGCGCGACGTGTCCTGCGCGCGCTTCGCCGATATCCGCGTTGCCGATCCGAAATCGGATGGCATGACGGAGGCGCTGCGTGCCGCGTTCGGTGCGATGTCCGCCAGGGGCCGTGCGCTTGTCGGTTACTTCGTATACCTGGCTCTGCTAGCGAATTTTGGGTTCTCCCGCACTTTGCGTGCTGTTTGGCCTTGTACTCTGGGGGTGGATCGGAGAGAGGGTGGATTCACGTTCATGGTGGTTTGCCCCGTGTCGTCTTCCCTCCTGTCCATCGTACCCGCCAAGCTCGATATCAGCCGCATCGTGCCGACCGTTGACCATGTCACCATCGAAGCCAGCCTGGCGCGGAGCGCGGTCGACTGTCCGGGATGCGGCATGCCGTCCCGACGTCTGCATAGCCACTATCACCGCATACTAAGCGATCTGCCGTGGCAAGGGCGTCCGGCCACGATCCGGGTCACAGCACGGCGGTTCCGATGCTTGAACTCCGCGTGTGCTCGATGGACCTTTGCTGAACGGCTGGGTTCAGTTGCACCAGCGTGGGCGCGTCGAACGGCCCGGCTCGGTAATCTGCAACGTCACGTTGCATTTGCTCTTGGCGGTGAGGCCGCTTCAAGGTTGACAGAACGGCTTGCCATTCCGACCAGCCCGGACACGCTGCTGCGCATGGCAGCCAAACCTGTGGTGGCGGAGACACCGCCGGCGACACCGAAGGTTCTTGGCGTGGATGACTGGGCTTGGAGAAGAGGGCATCGCTATGGCACCATCCTCGTCGACCTCGAGCGCAACGAGGTCGTGGATTTGCTGCCGGACCGACAGGCCGAGACGCTCGCTGCGTGGCTTCGTCAGCATCCTGGGGTCGAGATCGTTGCTCGCGACCGCGCAGGTGCCTACGCCGATGGAATCCGCCAGGGTGCGCCGGAGGCGGTTCAGGTGTCCGACCGCTGGCACCTGCTGCGAAATCTCGGCGATGCCGTCCGAGCCATCGTCGATCGACACCACGGCGATCTCAACCGCGCTGCTAAGCAGATGGAGCATTCGATCCCTGTGCCTCCAGTCGACGAGGCGCCCTCAGAACCCGCCATCCCCAAGGTGACGGCGGCGCAGCGCCGCAGGCAAGACGCACATGCCCGACGCCACGATCGCTACCAGGAAGCCGCGCGGCTACGGGCAGCCGGAGCCTCCATCTCTGCGATTGCCGCCTCGCTCGGGGCAGAGCGCAAAACGGTTCGTGGCTGGCTTCGCGCTGGCAAGGCGCCCCTGTGGCGCAAGCCGCCGCAGGGTAGCATTCTGACCCACCATGAGGCCTACCTCGCCAAGCGTTGGGCTGAAGGTTGCCGCAACGCCGCGCTATTGTGGCGCGAGCTAACGGCGCTCGGGTTCTCGGGGCGGCCCGGGATCGTCCGAAAGTGGGCAGAGGGGCAGCGCAAAGCGAAGCCGCGAACGGATGGGAAATCAACCGACGTGACCGGCCAGCTCCCATCCAACTGCCAACTTGCCCGACTGCTGATGACCGAGGGTGATGTTCTGCCGAAGGCTGAACGCAACCTTATCGCCACGCTGTTGGCTCAGGTCCCGCCTGTAGCAGCCGCAATCACCGTGGCCAAGCAACTGAACGCGCTGCTCCGCCGCAAGACATCCGAAAGTCTGACGGCGATCCTCGACGCGGCGGTGGCCACGCCGCTGAAAGACTTCGCCGCTGGCTTGCGTCGCGACGTCGCCGCCGTCCAAGCCGCACTCGACTTGCCGTGGACGACGAGCCCCGTCGAGGGCCACATCAACCGGCTGAAGATGCTGAAGCGCACCATGTATGGCCGTGCCGGGTTCCCACTGCTTCGTGCTCGTGTCCTCCACGCCGCGTAGCCAAACAGCACGCAAAGTGCGGGAGAACCCGAAATTCATTGTCATTGCCATATATCGACGGAAAGGCCCGCCGTCGTCTCAGAGACGTGTCCAAGTTCATTGCAAAGGTCTAGGGGATGACGCCCGTCCCGGCACTCGATTGGATCCGCGGCGGCAATCCGGTCGACGACTTGGCGACTTGGTGCGCCACCCTCGAGGACTCGGCTTCCGTCCAGGCCGTCAACACCCTCTTTGGGGATGATCACTCGATGCTGGTTCTGCCAGCCGACTTGGATGTCGCCGCTCCTCCGGGCGGCTCCGCTGCTCTCGGTGTCGAAAGTCGAGCGGAGCCCAGGCTATATAAGCCTGGTTGTGCAACGACTGCGCGAAGCCGCCACGTTATCGGTCCGCCTTTTGGCTGTTCACTGGCTTTCAGATCCGACCCGGGGGATTGCTGCGAGCATTAGCCGCGTTCTCGCCTGTACGATCGGCATCGGTCCTTGGGCGTCCCTGGTCAAACGTTTCGACCCGAACCGGAAGTCCCGCCGCAGCCCGCCGGCATCTTGGCGGCGCGTGACAGCGCCGATGCGCTCGGGGTGACATAACGTTGCACCGCAAGCCTGTATTCCGGCCGCCTCAGCGGCGTTCCGGTGCCGGGTACCGGGAGGGGACCTCGAGGCTGATTTTGAGGCCGAACGCCAGATCGAGCGCAACGCCATCTGGTTCCGTCAAAACTTGGCGGACAGAGCCAATAGATAGGTTCGCACGGACAGGCGTCATGGGACGCCGGTCACTATTGTGTCCATTGTTGCCCCCCTTGCCACACTAAGCCGTCCCGGCCTGGAGGAATTCATTTTCGTTCAGGCCTCCGTGTCATGCCAGGAGTAGCCGGATGCAACCCCAGGGGATTGCCGCCAACGCTCTTGCGCACAGCTTTCCCCAACGCCTCCCGCGCGTGAGTGTGGTCCATGTCCCGCACCCATGCGTAAAACGGTCCGAACTCCCGTTAGGCTCCAAACCTGCCCGCGCGCCCGGGAGCCCCGCTACGCAGCCGCTCGAACAACGGAGCGAGAGGGTCCGGCCAACTCTCCAGGCATTCCGCGCCTGCGGTCAGGACGGCCGCGACCTCGTCGGGGCCTTTCGCGCAGAGCGCAGGGATGCGGAGGCCGCGTCGATTTGGACCCAAAAACATGACGAGGCCCACCAGGAGACGTGCCAGATCCGCAGGGTCGTACTGCCCCAGAGCCGCCGGAAGCCACTTGTCTGCCATCCCCGACACGACATCGACCAGTACGTCGTTCGCCGCCCCTTCCGCAGGGTTCACCGTAGCCACATGCCAATTCCCGAGATTGGAACCGCGTCGGCATGCGGTGATCGCCGGGTCACTCCAGGTCCCCTGGCGCCCGCAGTCTGGGCAGCGGGACACCAGCCGCGCCGAATGCGCGGGGCAGGCGGTCAGCAGGGCCAAATCCCAGACAGCGCGGTGTTGATCTCCCTCACGCAGGCAAGCGCGACACGCCCGCCTCGCAGACAGGCTGAGTATGTCGCGGTGAATGGCGTGACCTAAGAACGGGTGATGGCCGACCCGCTCGCTGGGGCGGTAGGCCATCACCTGCAGGGGAGAGGCCATCCATACCCGAGAGCGCCGCCAGCAAGGTGGGCATCAGTCCGGAGATGGCGCAGCCCGGCTGGCGCAGTCCCGCCATTCCGGCAAGACGGTCGGCCGAGGTTCCGACCCTGGCGGCTAGCCTCAGAAGACAGCCCGGAAGGCTTTCCCCGGCTCTGACGCGTGTGCCGAGAACAAAGGGGCTCGGTTTACTCACGGAATTGGCTGTCACGCCCGTTCTTCTTGATGCACCCTTTTACGTTGCTCATCGGACCTTCCCCGTCGGCTCCACAGGGGGGGTGGGCACCGACGGAGCCGCCGCGGGAGAAAACGAGTTTGTCTTTCCTTTGCCCGGTGCCCAAGCCCCGAATGGCGCTTGCAGGTTTTCTGGATTGATACCGGGAGACTTTGCGCCGCCGCCATTTCGTCGACGGCCCTGTTCCCCGCCTGCTCGACGATGGTTGTAATATGTCAAACCAAACCTGACACGGGGTCAGCACCACAGGCCGCCTACAAGCTGCAAGCCGCGCACATTTTTCAGGACCTCGGCCTCTGGCGTAAACGCCGGGCCGAAGTCGAGCGCGACATAGAGGACCTGCTCGACACCCATCAGGTTGGCAAGCTGCTCACCAAAATCGAGGGCATCGGACATCGTGGCCGTCGGCGTCAATACCGACGGCAGGCACAAGGTGCTTGGCATGACGGTCGGCAACAGTGAGGCCGAGCCGTCTTGGGTCGAGTTCCTGCGCCCCGGCCCCGCCGCGGGGCTCAGACGCCCACGAGGGGCTGAAAGCCGCCATCCCCAAGGTGCTCAACGCCACTTGGTAGCGCTAACGGGTCCACTTCATGCGCAACGCCCTGGCGTATGCAGGCAAGACCCAGCGCCGCCTGGTGTCGCCTAGGTCGGAACCGCATTCGCTCAGGAGGACGCCACTGCCGCACGCAAGCAGGGCGCAACGTCGCCGACCAAACCAGGCCACGTGTCCCCAAACAGGCGGCATTGATGGACGATGCCGAGGCGGACGTGCTGGCCTATATGAGCTTCCCTGCCCAGCGCCGGACCAGGCGACACAGCACCAACGCGATCGAGCGGCTGAACGGGGAGATCAGGCGCCGCAGCGACTCTGTCGGCATCTTCCCCAACGAGGCCACCCTGACTCGTCCCACAATGTTGCCGAATAGCTGGCGAATGGCCGCTCTGACTGCGGTCAGAGCTATCGATGCCGCCTCCATCCGGTGGGGCCGGTGCCCCTGGGATGCGGAACACCACCTCGACCTTGTCATGGTCGATCTCGATCCGTCGCACGAGGGCGCGGATGATGTCGCGGTGCCCGTGCCAGTCCAGCTGATCTAGCCCGTCGCGCACCCGCTCAGCAAAATCGGCCAGTCGTCCGATCACCAAGTGGAGGCTACGCTCAGCTTCGTCCGCCGCCATGGCGGTGTCGCGGTCTGCTTGCAACCGGGCTAGCCGCTGCATTAACCCAGCGAGGCGCGGTTTGAATTCGTCGGCTTCGATGATCTCCTCGGCGTAGCTGTCGATGAGCCGGTCGATCCCACGACGCAGCTGGCCAATCTGCCGGTCCAGGGCGTCGAGTTTTTCGCCTGCCTTTCCGTCTCTAGCCGCTGCGATACGCCGCTCGTGTTCCCCTGCGACACGCTGGGGGTCGTCCAGCACGGTCTCGATCTGATGCCAGACAGCTGCTTCCAGCTTGTCGGAGCGCACCGAGCGATTGCGGCAAAGCGCCTGGCCACCGAACTTATGGGCGTCCGTCCCAGTGCAGCGATAATAGCCGTAGTCGGCTGGCTGAGCTCCGCCGACCGTGCCGCGGGCCATTTTACCATAGAACGCGTAGCCACACTGGCGGCAGACGACCAGGCCCTGGAGCAACCAACCCGGCCGGCGACGCCCGTCGCGCTTGCGCTTGCGGTTCTCGTCCAGCTGTTCTTGCACCGTCTTAGGCGCTTGCCGGCGCGGTTGGCTCGCTCACTGACGCAGAAGCCCTGCTGCCCGGCATACGGGTGGAATGGGTGAGTTACAGCGACAAGCTGCTGCGGGGCAATCGGAGTGCCTGCATTCCGAACTGAGTTACAAACGGTTGGAGCAAGGGCAGTTTGTCTGGCCGTCTGCGACCACGACCGGCAGGATCACGCTGTCCTCTCCACAACTGGCTGCCTTGTTGGATGGTTGCGAGTGGCGGGCACCGATCCCGGTTCGCCGCCCTGAATTGGCAGGCTAGAAGACGCGAATTTCCCAATGAAGACTGGCATCGACGCCGTGTGATCGTTCATCATCGCTGGCGTGCAGATCGACCTCGACGCCCTGCCGGACGATGCCGCAACGCTGCAGCAAATGCTGCGGACGGTGATGCTCCAGCATGGTGAACTGCACGCTGAGAACGATAAGCTTCGTCTCCTGATCCAACGTCTGACCCGCCACCAATTCGGCCGTCGGTCCGAGCAACTGACACCCGACCAATTACAGCTGACCCTGGAGGAGTTGGAGCAGACCATCGCTGCCACCCAAGCTGGTCAGGACGCCGCGGCAGCATCGTCTGGCTTGTCCCGTAAACCTCGGTCCGAACAGCCTGGCCGCAACCACGGTTCGCTGCCAGCACATCTGCCACGCTACGAGGTGATGGTTGATGTCGAGGATCAGGACTGTCCGTGCTGCGGGAGGGCCCTGCACCCCATCGGGGAACTGAGCACCGAGCAGCTCGATATCGTGCCATCACTCCTGCGGGTTCGGGTGACCCGGCGGCCGCGCTATGTCTGCCGCACCTGCGAGGACACCATCGTCGTGGCTCCCGCGCCGGACAGGCCTGTCGATGGCGGCATGCCGACCGAGGCGCTGGTCGCGCACGTGGTGGTCACCAAATTCGCCGATTTCCCTTCCACTCTACCGACAGGTGCAGATGCTGGAACGGCAGGGTATCAAATTGGACCGCTCAACTCTGGCGAATTGGGTTGGTCGTGCGTGCTGGTGGCTGACACCGCTCTACGACCTGATGCTCGGCACGGTCCTGGCCTCACCGAAGGTGGTCGCCGATGATACCAGCCTGCCTGTGCTGATCCTGGCCGTGGGCGGACCAAGACGGGGCGGTTATGGTGCTACGCCGTCGATGACCGCCCATGGTGCGGACCCGGCCACCCGATAGCGGCTTACGTCTACTCGGACGATCGCAAAAATGTCCGTCCGGCCGCGCATGTGGCTGGGTTCCGGGGCGTGCTGCAGGTGGATGGCTATAACGGGTTCAAAAACGCTGGCAGGAGGGCGCACCGACGCCTCCGTGACGCTGGCGTTCTGCTGGACGCATATGCGGCGCTACTTCTACGACTTCTATGTCTCCACCAAATCGCCACTGGCGGCTGAGGTGCTGGCGCAGATCCGCGATCTCTATGCCATTGAAGCTGAAATCCGGCGCCATCCCGCCGAACACCGCCAACGAGTGCGCCAGGCACGAAGTCGACCGATCGTGGAGGCGCTCCACGTTTGGCTGCAATATCAGGTGGGCAGGGTCTCCGGGACGTCTGATCTGGCTGAGGCGATCCGCTACTCGCTCCGACATTGGCCCGGTCTGCTGGTGTTCCTTGACGACGGCCGGGTAGAAATGGACACAAACGTCGTCGAACGGGCGATCAGGCCTAATGGTCTAACGCGTAAAAATGCCTTGTTTGCAGGTTCCGATGGCGGAGCGCGACATTGGGCGCTGGCAATGACACTCATCCAAACAGCCAAGCTAAATGGCGTCGATCCAATGGCATGGCTTACCGATGTCCTTGAGCGTGTGGTCTCCGGGCGAACCAAAACCCAAGACCTGCACATGCTGCTCCCATGGAACTGGTCCGCCGCCAATCTCAGGTCGAACACCGCAACACTCGCCGCGTAGCTGGCTTAGCTCGCCAACTCAAAACTGAGCGGTCATCGCCGCACCGCTTACGTCATGGTCTGCCAAGGCTCTGCAAAGCCCGGCGCATGTTGCCACGGGCGGTGGCGTCCCGCGCCTCTTGGAACTGCCGCGGCAGGAAGAGCTCGGGCCGCTCCAGCATACCGGACAGAAAAGCGGCCCGGCCTGCGGCGAACCTTTCTAGATGGAAGATGCGGCAATTATCTAACAGCAAGGTTGCGCCACTGAACAAGTCGCGGCTGCCGCCGTCGACGCGTCTTTGGGAACGTCGGCCGCCACAGTCAAGGTAGCTGCCGCGGCGGACGAGAGCGAGGCCGCGAACGCCACCGCATAGCAACTCCCTAGAATCTCGCTGCCGGTGTCATAGGCACCAAGCGCACTCAGTGGTAACGTCTTTCCGTGCGAAAGTGCAGTCCGCCGCGTGAGGACTTTCTAACTCATGAAGTCCTGCGGGCCGCCAGCCGACGGAGAATGGCGAGTGGACTGGCGCAATGCGGCTAGCTCTGCTCGTCGGTTTACGTCCTAGGTGACGGGCCCCCACATCCCATCCCGGACATTGAACCTTGTCAGGGAAGACACTGGCGGCGGATTGACGAGCAGAGTTCCATGAATGCCGCGTTGTATCTGGTCTTATATTGTGTAGCCTGCGCGGCGGACATGCGCTGCATTAGCTCCGTCTGTGCTGCGGTGAGCGTGCCGATCTGCGCCGCAGCGGCGACGGCTTCCTTCGTGAGATCGGCGGCCGATGTCGCTGCCGAGTCTACTGCCAGATAGACGGCGGCAGCTGCCAGCAGCAGCTTGGTGCAGCTCACCACTCTCAGTTCGATGCAGCCGGCGGCGCTACCGGTGATCGTGATCGTCCCCCCAAGCCCGGCGAGCGTGCTGAGGATCGCGCTTCGCATAGCCTTCGTCTTTGCTGCGGCCAGGGCAGCCTTCTGCTGTTCCAGCCGTGTGTTAACGTCGGCCATCTTGACCCGAAGTCCGGCGAGGTCGTCGAAGGCCGTGACGGAGAGAGCTTGACCCGAGTCATACATCCTTTCCCGCATCAATTCGGCCGCGGTGCACGGCATCGTCATGGCTATGCTGTCGCTGGACTGAACGCCAAAGTTCAGGACGGTTACATTCTTGGCTAGCGACACCTTCATCGATCCCATGCATTGGCCCTGCGCGTGCGTCGCCTCGATCGATGTGCAGAGCAGGAATATCGCAATTATGGCTAGTCTCATGACACCTCTCCTTCCGATTGCAGACCGTGACCTCACCGTTGCGCGGCTAGATGCAGCGTGCGAACGATCTTTAGCAGCAGACGAATGCGACGTTGACGCCGAATACAAGCTGACGACGTGAAACGATCCTAGTCATTGTGGACGTGCAGAATCCGCAGAGTTTTCACTTCATCGTTTGACATCGCGCCGGTGTTAACGATCACGCGAGCCGCGAAGCGTGGGCCGGACCAAGCAAGGTCTTCAGACGCGTTCTGCACCGGATCGTACGGTTCCGACTCGTAGCTCGATGGACCCATTGCAATTCGTTCCACGGCTAGCACCGAATAGGTGCCGGTCGCCGCCGGGGCGAGCGGATCCTCGTCGAGATTGAACGTCGTCTGCCACGTCTTGCTCGGGTTGAGCCAGCCAATCCCAGTAGACTGGTTTGCCGGCGAACCCCGTAGGCCGCCATAGCGCTCGTTGA
The DNA here is from genome assembly GCA_965199005.1 of Acetobacteraceae bacterium. Taxonomy (GTDB): domain Bacteria; phylum Pseudomonadota; class Alphaproteobacteria; order Acetobacterales; family Acetobacteraceae; genus LMUY01. Next base: position 2,538,206 of record CBDAQK010000001.1, read on the forward strand.
CTTCGATTTCGACGCCGTCACTTGCGCGGCGGAAGAGTGTGAATGACATATACGAGCCTTGCGGGTCGTTGACGCCGTTCCCCGGGGTGCCGAACTGCCCCGGTCCGGACACCGTCGCAGTCAGTGGGTAGCGCGCCTTTCCGCCCTCGACGACGGGCTTGGACGGCGTGACAGTCAATTCTCGCTTGGGCATGAGTTGCGCCCACTCCACGACTGGCTCGGATACACGCAGGTGTCGTGGCGCATTGGCCTGGTAGCGGACCAATCCCAGCCGGATAAAAGGCTCAACTGCTGCATCCGGGTTGATCGCAACATCGAAATACCAGTGTTCGGTATCGACATCGAAACGTGGCTGGTAGGTGAGCAGGGAGACCATCATGACCGGTGGCGGCTTGTCGGACGGTGCCAGTCCATCGGGTTCGGCAGGAAGCGGCATGGCAACACGGGGCACGTAGACGACGTCCTGTCGGTCGGCATCCTTGTCGTCAGGGTGCCAGGGCTTGCGCGTGCCTTGCTCAGGATCCTGACCGATGGCATCCCCCGGCACGTCGAGGAAGGCCGCGGGTGGAATGATCCAGTCGGTCGAACGCGGGCCTGGCCTGGTCGGGTCCGCCCCCCAGCGGGATACGAAGGCGCCGCCGGGTCCGAGGTCGAGATCGGAGTATCCCCGGAGGTCCATGGTGACCGGCTCACCGTCGCTCACGTCGTAGTCGCGCAGGACGTCGTTGCCGCTCGACGGGGCGACCGCGCCGTCGAACATTGCAGGCGGCCAGAGGACGATGCCGAGGCGTTCACCAGGACCGGAGCTGAACCAGGGCCTCCGGGCGCGGATGCGCAGCCGGGTGATCCTGACGGCGTTGAGCGTCGAGTGGCTGGTCGTGAAACTGGGCAGGATCGTCATGGGTGCAACGCGCGCCGGAGCCTTGGTGGCGGGCACCAGGACCGTGCGCTTGCTCAGGCTTCGAACGGTCTGGTCGCCCGTATCCAGGGTCGCCCCCTGCGCGGTCCGGATGAACGGCGCGGTGCGTGACCCGGCGAGGAGTTCGAGCCTGACGACCCGGGCCTTCGAGTCCGAGAACTTGTCCAGGGTGGAGATGGACGACCCGAGTGGCGGCATGTTCAGGGTGAAGATGTCGGATGCAACAGGGTCCGTGCCCGTCGGAGGTTTAGATATCTCGGCCCGCAGCAGCCGCGCCTGCTCGTCCGGCAGGTCCACGGTCCCGTCCTCACGCACGTCGAAGCCGAACACGAGGAGCGGCTTGCGCCAACCGGCGTCCGACCCGGCGCCCGGCCAAATGCCGCGGGCACGATCCGTATCGGAACGGCCACGGCTGTCATTGTCGAAGGTGCCTGAGATCAGGCTCGCACCGCTGCCGAGCACCTCGACGAAGCGGGTGCTTGCGGCATCGAGACGGAATGCGCCATTCACCTGCACGGTGTCACCGTGCGCCGGGTCGGCCACCCGGTCGAGGGTGAGCGGCTGCGTGGTGTCGAAGGATGGCGGAACGAGGGGTTTGTCGACCGCGTGGGTCACCCAGAGTGTCGTGCGGGCTGCGAGCTCCGGGATGACGAAGGATGCAGCGGCCTCGGCGATCAACCGTGCCACACAGTCGATCTCCGCCGGGCCAGGCAGCGGTAACTGACCAGGGCCGCAGCCGACCGGCACCGTGCCTGTGGAGGGGTAGGGCGGCAGCTTGGCGCGGATTTTCGACTCATCGATCCCGAGGATTTCGGCGAGGTTCTTCACGAAGGCCACGCCGCCAAGGCAGGCACCGGCCTGGGCTTTAGCGGCCTGCGCGACCAGAATGGCCGATTCCGGCAGGTCGAAGAGGTCCGCGAGACCCTGCCAGGCCGGGAGGCACCAGGCATCGAGCTGGAAGCGCTCTCCGGGCTCGAGGGTCACGGTTACCCGCGTGGCGGCGACCCTGCCCGGCGCCGGGCGCAGATGGATGGCCTCCCCAGCATCGAGATAGACGGCAGGCCCGGCGAGCACGAGGCGGTCCTGCTTCGGGATGGACTTGCGGACGGGATTGGCGATCAGTTCGATGGCGATCGGGGTGACGTCCGGGAAAGTGATCCCGGGGCGCCGCGTCGGGACGACGAGCGGGCTTCCCGGAAGCGGGACCCCATCCTCGCCCATCAGGCGGAAGACCATGAAGTCGGCGGCCGGGTCGGGATAGTAGGGGTGCTTGCGCAGATCCGGCCGGACATTGGCGGGGCGAGGCGTGAAGATCGCGTCGCCAGTCGGCTCCGGCAGGTCCGCCCGATCCGGGTATTCCTCGCCCTCGGAGGAGCGTTGGGTGCTCCAGACGGGAAAGGTGCCGAACGCCTGCTGGTCGAAGGCGACGTCCCGCAGGCCGCCGCGGGGCCGGATGACGGCATCTGCCCCGGCGCCATGCTGCTCGACCATGGCGTCCGTGAAGACGTCGTGGCGGTCGGCGAACTCGAGCGACGTGGGAGCCGGAACCAGGACGCGGTGAGTGGCGGTGGGACCAAGCGGTACGACCTTACCTTTGTTGTCGTGAACGGACCGCACGACCAGTTCGGTCGCGGTCGCCTGGGCACCGCGGACCTTGCGGAGCAGGATGGCGTGCGGCGTGGCGACGACCGGGGCCTCGATGCGTTCGTGGCGCAGGACGCGGCGAGCCGTTCTGGCGGTGGACGGCAGGCAGAGGCGGCCTTCGACGCCGTCGTCGTAGAGGCGGGCTGCATCGGCGAGGGTGCGGACGACGCCGCCGGCAAGCACCGGGCGGACGCCGAGGCGATATGACCACCCGAAGCAGCAGCGGGGCGGCCGGGCTCCGGTGTCGGGCAAAGAGTAGGTCAGCGAAACAGGCAGCGCCGAATGCACGTCTGCGACCGTCTGCAGGGGGGCATCGGGAAGGCGGTCGCTACCGTGCAGGTCGATCCCGAGGGGCGCGCCGTGCCATTGTGCGACAATCTCCTCGACGAAGGCGGTGGCGACGGGGTGGTTCGCATCATCCCACTCAGCCGAGCTGTTCCGTCGCAGGCGGCTCGGGAGGGTCAGCAGGGCATCATCGAGCGCAAGGCGCTCCGCCTTGTCGGGCATGAGGCGTCGCATGACCCGCGCAAATAGCTCCGCGTCGTCAGGATCCGTGTATGTGATGCGGCGTTCGACAAGGGAGCGCCACCGGGTCCCGCCCTTCGTTTCGAGCCCGACGTCGAGGCGCAGGCCGGTCGTGAGATCCTCGGCATCGATGATCACGGTGCCGGCGGTGGATGCAGGGGCACGGGCGAGGCTGTCGGTGGCTTGGGCGACGGCCTGATACTGACGCCATCGGTCGACGAGCAGCAGGCCGCCCGAGGCGATGGTCGCGACCGGCGTCGGCTGCTCGGCGTCGGGGCTTTCGGTTGCCTGGGCGTCGACATGCACGTCGGATTCGCTCACGCGCGGGATGTCGAGCGTGGCGAGATCGTAGCGGGGGTTGCGGCCAGTGCCGTCGGTGCGGTCGGCACCGAGGTCGAGCAGACCGTCAATTTGCGAGCAAAGGCCGCTCCCGAGCAGCTTGGCCTGGCTCCAGCCCAGTGCGCGCGCGTCGATTTCCTCGCGGGTGCATGCCCAGAAATGGGCATCCTCGTCCGGCTTGGCGAGCACGGCGGGTATGCGGAGCTTGGCACATGTCCAAATGACGCGAGTGCCGCACTCGGACCCGATGCGGGCGGTGACGAAGGCGAAGCGTGCGGCGGCGCGCGGCGCCTCCGACGGCTTGCCGTCGTCAGACTTGCCGTGGAGCGATTCGGGAAAAGCGTGAGCCTCGAGGAGCGTGGCGTATAGCGTCGCGTCCAGGTCGATCGTGACATCGACGGCCAGGCCGAACAGCCTCGCGAGGCCGGGTTGGCTTTGCAGGGCGAAGAAACGGCTGCGGGCAGGATCGTCGAGGGTTGGCGCGCTTGGCCGGGAGGACTGCTCCGTGGGCTGGGTGGACGCGACATGCCGGAGGCGCGCCTTGTCGAGGCTTTGCTGCAAGGCGTCGGTGTCCGGCTTGCCGGTGACGCTGGCGCACGCCGCGGGCGATTGACAACTTGGCCTCGCCTTGGCGAGGTCGTCCAGGCTCGCCTCCAGGGTTGCCGCGGTGGCAGCCTTGTAGGCAGTTCGCTTGGTGGCCTGGCCGTCGGCTTCCGCGCGGGCGCCGACGAGTGCCGTATTGGCCTGCCTGCTACGGCGGGCTCGCTCGCTTGCGCTCCAGCGATCAGCCTCCCCAGCCGTTGCAGGCAAATCCGGCGCCTTGGCCGGCGTGAGCCAAGGGAGGGTTTCACGCCGGGGACCGGACTGCTTGCCGGGTGCCCTGGTCAGGAGGCGCTCGCCCGATCGGAACCCCTCGTAGCCCTTGTGCAGGCGGGTGAGGACGGAACTGCCGCGTTCGAGCGCCAGCAGCAGGCCCATTTCACCGCGGCCGTTGGCGACGACATCCGGGTTCTTCGTTCCAGGTCTGGCTATCGTACTGACGGCGGCGCCAACCGCCGTTTGCTTTAGCGCGCTGACGAGCGGCCCGAAGCCGTGTCGATCGAAAACCATCAGCGTCTGGAAACGGGCGCTGAGCTTTTCGATGTCGGCGGGGATAGGGCGACTCCCGGCGCCTTTTGCGGGCAGCCATTTGGCGGGAGCAAGCATTGGCGCCGGCCGCAGGGTGGTGCCGGCGACCGGAGCCACCGGAGAAATCTGGACGGCGATTCGGCCGTCCCTGACCAGAGTCTCGATTTCGGCAGGCCATCGGTCGAGCTCGACCTGTTGGCCGCAGGCACCGGCCCCGTCTCCTGTCAGAGGCGTCAGCAGGACCGTGCCGCGAAGCTGCCATTTGCCGTCCGGACCGCGGCGAAGGCCTGCCGGCACGAAACGGACGCTGATTCCTGCTGTGGTCATGCGGGCCTCCTCGGTTTGCGCGCCGGCTGGAGGCTCGGGTCGAAGTAGGCGCGGTATTTGCGCCAGTCACGGGATTGCGGCGTGCCCACCACCTTCAACTCGGGCGGACCGGACGGGCGCGCGTCGCTCGCCACCTCTGTCACTTGGGCGTAGCGGATGCGCTGTTCGAAGACGGAGGGTAGGACAGCCGCCTGGGCGTTGGTGCCGACCCCCGCGCCCTCGTTGCGCTGGACGGAAACGTGGAAGTCGATGTCGTCGATGCCGAGCGAGAAGGAGTAGGTGTATTCGGCACTGCCCTGCATGCTGCCGCCGGGGCTGTGCAGAAGGCGGACGCAGAGGGAGGTAGACATGCCGAAGCATGCGATGTGGGCTGCGCCGCCGACGAAGAAGGTGGCACCGAGTGTCGTGGCGTTGCCTTCCTTACGCAGGTAGATGCCCATGGTCAGGCGGCCGATGCCCTGGAGCGGTCCGAAGCCGAAGGCAGCGACGCCGCCATAGTCGAAGGAGGCCTCGAAGCCGACGAACTTCTGGGTGTCGGCGATGAGGGCGAGATAGCCGCCACCGCCGAAGATGGTCGAGGAGATCAGGAACGGTGCGTCCTGCCTGCCGATGGAGATGACGAAGCGCGCCTCATTGGTCTTGCCGCCGCCGAAGGGGAGGCGGACGGCGGCGTTGAGGATGACGTTGGAGAAGCTGAGCGCCCCCACGCCGATGACGCCGAGGTTGATGCCGTATCCAGCCTCAATGCCAGGGCCGTCCTGGAGGGCGGTGATGTAGAACCCGCCAGCCTTGGGAGAGAGAAAGTCCTGCAGCGGCTGGAGGAAGCTGGCCTGCCTGCCCATCTCGACGCTGCGGAAGCGGACCTGGAAATCCGCCGAGGCGCCACTGCCCGCACTGAAGGTGAGGCCATGGAAGTTGAGGGTGACGACGTCGAAAGGATCACCCAGGAGCCTCACCGCGAACGGACCCATCTGCCCGGTGACGGAGAAGGTGGGCGGGCGGATCCCATTCTCGTCGGGCAGAAGGTGGATGACGGTCTGCGCGTGCAGTTGCAGCCGCGTACCCGGATTTGGCACGAAGATGGGCGGAACCGGGCCGAGCTGGGTGTCGAGGTCGTATGGGAGGGTGATGCGGGCGGGGATGAGTTCGCGGATCCTGGCCTCGACCTCGCGGCGCACGGCTTTGAGGTCGATCGCGGAGAGGATCAGGGTGCGGGCGAAGTCGGCGTCGATCGCCGTGAACTGGCGGATCAGGATGACGATCGCGGGGATAGGCGACCAAAGGCGCACGAGAGTCGCGAGCAGGGGCGCGGCCTCCGCCGCGTGGCCGTCGACCAGCGCCTGCGAGGCGGCCATGGCCAGCGCGTTCTCATAGGCGAGACGGTCGCATCCGGCGCCGCAGACCTTGGCAGCATCGGGCTTGTCGCCCGCGGCGAGAGGAGCTTCGAGGAGCGTCTCACCCAGGCGGGCACGCAACGCACCCAGCAGGATCTCGATCACGGACCCTTGTGGGCTCCCCGCGCCGGTGACGAGCGTCTTCAGCTTGTCACGGCCTTCGGTCACCACGCGGTAGACGGTCGCCAGCCCGCCGACGAGCGGCTTGATGAGGGGTATTCCCGCCTTGAGCACCCGCCCGCCGATCTCCTGCTGGGCAAGTTGCAGGGAGGTGACGAGGGCAATCGCCTGGTCTTCGATGGCAGTCCGAACCTCCGTTTGCACGGCATTGGCCAGGTTGCTCGCCAGCACCAGCTCCGGCCCCAGGTTGACGAGGAAGGCCTGCATGGCGGCGCGGTCGGGAATTGCGGCGAGCGGGATCGCGGCCAGGGCATTCGCGGCAGCCAGTGCATTGGTCTGCAGGGTGCGGAGCGCCGTCGGGGCACCGCGGAGGAGACCGGCGACAGCGTGGAGCCGGTCGGGGCCGTACCCCGTGCCGAGCGCGGTGCCAATGGCGTCGAGACCGTCGGCTGCCTGGGTGAGCTGGCCCTGGCGCACGGCATCGCCGACCGTCCCGAGCAGGCTCGCCGTCTGCAGGAGACGGACGGCGCCCAGCCCGGCCACGCGCAGGGCTTCGCCACCGGCGCGCAAGCCTGGCAGAAGGGCGGTCCAGCGGCTGTCATCCTGGCTGGCCGCCCAGGTCACCACTGCCGCAAGGACCTGGGTTGGAGTCGCGGGCACCGTGACGCCAGCGGGCGGGGCTGCGAAGACGGTGGCAAGCCCGTTCAGCGCCGCCGCGAATTCCTTCTGCGCGGCGACCAGCGCCGAGAGGCTGTGGGTGAAACCGGCCGGCAACCCGGTGCAGACGGCCGGAGCAGGCAGCGGCGGCGGCACCAGCCCGCCCAGGGCACGAACGACATGTCCGGCGGCGGAGGCGAGCCCCTCCCCTGCATGGGCGAGCTTGCGGCGTAGGTCGGAGAGGCCGGTGAGGGCGGCGACCGGTGCGGCGGCGACCTGGCCCTCGACATAGGCGAGGCAGCGTGTGGCATAGAGCAGCGTGGCGAGGGTATCCGCCAGCGTGGGTGCCACCGGCTGGGTGGGCGGCGTGGGTGGTGTCGTCAACGCCGGGTCACCGGCCACTTGTTTGAAGGCGGTGGTCGCCAGGTCGCAATCGTCGGCGGTCGTGCCGTCGGCGGCAATCATGGCCTTCGCCAGGGCGGCGAAGGCCGGGGCGGCCTTCTCGACCAGCAGGCGGCATAGGATCTGCTCGTCCTGGACGGCGATGCGTGCGGTGTCCGCGAAGATCGTGGCCGCCGCCTCCAGCGCATGGCCGGCGGCCTCCAACACCGCGGTCACGACCGCCACGACATCGCCTTGGAGCCCGGTGGCGATCTTATCGCTCGCCTCGCGAAGCTTCCGCAGGAGAGCGAGGGTCCTTACCGCGTAGGGGGTGAGCGACTGGCTGGCCCGGTCGGCGGCGATCGCCTCGACTTCGGCCGCGGCCTGGGAGAGGGCGGTGCCCAGCGGGCCCCCGTCGGCCGACGCGCGCAGCTTCGCGGCGACCTGCCCGGGCAGGGATGCCAGGTCCCAGTTTGGCGGCGAACTGGCAAGCGCGTCTGCGAGCGCATCGCGAAGGGCTGCCTCGCTGGCCCTGTAGAAGGCCTCCCGGATGGCCGTGCTCAATGCCGGGTCCGGCAGGGGTAGGGCGAACAGAAGCCGGCGCCAACCATCGAGCGTCTCGTCGACGAGCCAGCCAGTGATCTTTGCCTGCAAGGTGGCGGCGAGGGACCGCATCTCTGCGGGAAAATCGGCGGCGGCGGCGATGAGGATGCGGATCTCGCCGACGAGGGCGTTCAGCTGGGAGGCCTGGGCTTCGGAGATGCTGGCCAGGGGATCGCGCAACACGCTTTCGATCACGGCGATGAAGCTGCGGCCGGCCTCGTAGATGACCGCGAGTGAGGCGAGGAAGGCGACATCGTCCCGGGCGGGGTCCAGAGCGTCCTGGACGCTTGTCCGGAGGGCCGTCAGCGCGGTACCAATCTGGGGGTAGGCGTCCGCAAGCTTGACGTTGGCGTAGGCCTTGCCAGCGACGCGCGCCCAGAGTGCGTCGAGTTCCCCCAACATCTTGCCGATCGGCTGCAGAACGTTCGCGGTGATGTAGGCGCGAACGGCGTTGCCGGTCGCCCCCGCCGCACCGTATTCGGCGATCTCGCGCAGCCTGGGCTGGCTTGCGAGGACGGTGGTCACCTTCACGACGTCCTGCAGCTTGATCAGCCCGAGCAGTTTGGCGTCCGCGGGGAACAGCTCCTCGGCGATCGTGGGCTGCATTGGAACTGCGACGCCAGGCGCGGCGGCTATGTTGGGACGGTCGGTGTAGTCGGAGATACTGGCCAGCGTCGTGGGGCCGTCATGGACGATCGACGCCGCAGGCGTCGGGGCGAAGGTTGCCCGGCCGATCGGGCCGACGGCACGGGAGATGCCGATGACGTCGAGATCGGGAGACGCGATGCCGCCGGCGCGATCGGCGCCGCCCATGCGCATCTTAATAGGCTCCAGGCCGGTCAGGCGCAGGAAGACCTCGTTGGCTGTGGCGACAGCATCCTCGTCTTTCGGACCGACGAAGCCGTTGGCGACGTAGAAGCCGTCATAGGCGACCTCAGCCCAGACGGTCTGCTTGCCGGTGAACCGTTCGATCTGGGCCAGACGGCATCGGGCACCGTTGACGAAGGGATAGAATCCCGGCTGGTCGAGGCCCTCCATGAAGGGGTCCATGACGTGGTTGCGGTTGTCGATCATGAAGCTGGGGCCCGGCTGGGCACCGGGCGGGTTGCCGGACAGGCGGCCCTCGGCGCGCAGATCCCACCAATCGGTGACGAGGCTGGTGTCGCCTTCCTTTCGGGGTGGTGCCATCCTCGCGGACTGGCCGTGCCGCGGCAGCTTGCGCATCTCCGGTTCGATGTAGTTGGTGCCGCCCACGGCCGCGTCGTTGTACCAGTCGACGAGTGCCTTGACGGTAGTCTTGTCGTGGACGGCAGTGTTGTCGACGAAGATGAGCGGCATGGCGCCGGACATTGCTTCGCCATCCACGCGGATCTCGAACTTCACTTCGGCACCGTTCCGCGCGGCCGTGCGGGGCCAGAAGATTTGGCCGGTACCGAAGATTAGCTGTCCGCCAGACGGCAAGATCGGGTCTACCAGGTCCGGCGTGCGGCGGGTGAGCAAGGTGACGCGTTCGGCCGGCCAGCGGCAACCGCGATTGGGGTGCTGATAGGCGGGGAAGGTCTTCTCCGGCTGGCCGATCTGGAGGAACTGATGCTGGATGAGGACGGCGACAGGCTCGCCATCGGGGTGAATCTGCTCGAAGCGGCGCTCGGTTACCTTCACGAGGGCGGCACGGTGGCCAAGCGGAAAGAGAAAGCCCTTGTAGACGACCTCCACCACGATATCGCGGCCGAGGACGGTGCGCTGGCGCCAGCGCTCGATGGCAAAGGCATCGAACAGGTTGTCCGGAGGCTGGTTTAGGCGGATCCGGCGGGCAGAGGCTGGGGGCGTGAACGTGGTGTCGTGGTCGAAGTTGCCCCCGAGCGCAGTGAGGGCGAGCTCAGCGAGACGGCGCGGAAAGCGGCTCATTGCAGTATCGGCGGCAAAGGACGGTGCCTACGGGGTGGGTTGTCGGCTCTTCATGCGTGCAGAGCACATCGATGCACTCATCCCCAGTGCGGCGATGTCCTTCGGAAAAATGGCCGACCGCGGGCATAAAGGAAGGCCGCCTCGCCAGTATCCCGGGGTGAAAGCGCGCGCAGGAGGCTCTCCCGGGTCGCATGCTCCGGGGCCGCCGCACCAACCCCGGGCACCCGGACCAAATCCTGGAAGACGCCCCCGATGCCGCCGACTCGCGGTTCCCCAGGTCCGCCGCGCGCGCGTGGAGGCTCCCCTCGGGGTAGTCACCGAAAAGGCAGTCATGCCACTCCACGGAGTCGGTGTCATAGTTGCCGGGTATCATCTCACCCGGATGCCCGCCTCGAAGACGGGTGCGATTTGTTCCCGCAGCGGCAGCGCCAGGTCGCAGTCACCGAGGATGACAATCGCCGCCAGCGGGTCCTCCGAGCATGCGCGCAGGAGCGGGCCACACCCGCCATGGGGATCGCTGTAGATGAGAAGGTCGCCGCTCACGCCATGCTGTTTCCCTTGATGCGGGCGGCAACCATCCCGCCGGCTCTGTGTCTCGTATCTGCGATCCTGTTCTCTGACTATCAGGGCAATCCATCTGGACCGCTCCGGACGAGCGGTGGTGCGCGGGGGCTGCGCATCATCGCTGAATACGATTCGTGGGTTTCCGGCGAATCCAAAGATTATCAATTTTCACCCCGAACGTCAGGTTGCGAAACGCGGAGGCAAGGCAATGGCGCTGCCGGAGGCGGTACCCATCGTGGGTACCTACAGGGAGCGGAGGCCCGCTTGCGGTTGGACCGGGAATCTGACATCCGGTGGCCCGGCGAAGGATGATCCCCGCGCTTTAAGACGGTTCTCTCTCCACGATCCCACACGCGATGATAAGATTTGCTATTGATTAGTTATGCTCTTTGAATATGGTGTCTGAGTACTCGCTCGGTTGCCTGGAATTCTTCCGGCTGTCGGTAGCCAACTTAAGAGGTTGCCTCCCATGCCGAAGCTGGCGGGAAAAATTACCAAAGCCGCGGAAGGTGCCGATCGGTTTCTTTTTGTGACGGAAGTCGCCGGGCGGAAGGTCGGCTTTAGCGCCGTGGCGGGCGAAGTGGTGGCCGTCGAGCGCTGGACGGAGACACAGGTCTCGTCGGCGCCCGGTTCGGTGCGCGTTTATGGCGATCAGGTGACGGTGAGCCCGCCGAAAATCTGGGCGTCGGCGGTGGGCCGCAAGGCGGTGTGGCTCCGCACGGCAAGCGACGAGCTCCAGATACGCGTTCCGGCCGACCTCGCGGTCCGGCAGGGTCACCGGGTCCACGCCGTCATCTCAACGGGAATGGATCGGCGGGATAGCCAATGGGCCGCCATCGTCAACCACGGGACGAACCGGTGGACGCAGGTCGACCTGTTCCCGCCATGCCGCTGCTACGACCCGTGGACATCGTTTGTGATGGGGTTTGGACAAGGCTTTGGCAACCTGGCCGTCGGCGTCATGGGCTTATACGGCGTCGGGTTGGGCTGCGCGTGCTTCTACCTGGAGCGGACGGGCACCGCGCTCCTGACCGGACTGGTCCTCGGCCTGGCCGTCGGCGTAGCGCATACGTTCATCGGACTGAGGCAGTCGGGCAACGCAACAAGGCAATACGGCAAAGCCATGAAGACGGCATGCGACCGGCTGTTCGCGGCCGATGCGTGAGCCTCGGTCTGCCTTGCCCCCAAACGGAGGACGAATCGAATGACCGCAGGCACCCGGATGCCCTTCGGACGCCCAGCCGCGCCCGCGGGGCGTCTCAGGGCGATCATCTGTCTCACCCTGATCCCCGCATGGCCGGCTGCGGGAAATCGACGGAGAGCCGCCGAGCCGACGCCAGCCAATGTTCGGCGTACATCCAGTTCGTCACCCGCGCGTATGTGGGCGTTATGGCGGGCGGCGCGTTCGCGAAGGCCGTGAATGCGGCCTCGATCGGACACAAATCAGGCGAAGGGGCGAAGACCTCCGCGGCGGTCCAGCTTGGCGACCAGATCGCCCGCACCCTCGACCCCGCCATGGTCTCCGCGAGGGCGCAGGACGCCCTGTCGATGTGGCAGAGGCAGGTCCAGGCGAACGACGTTCCGGGGGCCGTCGCCTATCTGGACGGATGCGTCGAAAACTTCGACGCCCTCGTCGCAGCCGCCCACTAGCCTGTCGGGGATCTCGCTCACTCGACGGCTTGCATCGATCCTAGCAGGACGCCCGCCGCGGCGGGCGTAACGGGACAGTCCACGCACCCTGCGACCTGGGGCGCGGTCCCGGCTACGGGCTTATCCCTGCGTCGCCGACTAGCATACCTTTGTGTCCCTACGGCACGAAGTGGCTCACGGCATCTGCGGCCTGGCCGGACTCGTCCAGCCCCACGCCCCCGGTCCCATCCGCCGTCAGTCCTCCGGCATGGAGGCCAGGGTGTCCATAAGAGCGGCCGCTACTTTCAGGCGGGAAATGCCCACGACGGCCGCGGCCGCGGCAATCCTGGCGAGCAGCACTTCCCCAAGCTCGCCCTTCGGCTCCGCGGCAAACCCCAGGACGGCATCCGGCGAGGTCGACAAGGCGCGGCATATACGCGCGAGCGTCGCCAAGTCCGGCTCGTTCGCATCGTTGACGTAGTTCGCGTAGCGGGGCTGGGCGATGCCGACGCGGCGGGCGACTTCGCTGTCCGACATGCCCAACTCCCGCGCCCTAGCCTTCAACCTTGAACCGAGACCTTGCATGGGTTCGGTTTTCCCGATTGCGGCCCGCCATGCTAATTAGCATTACGATTGGACAGCCATGCCTCTAGCTTATTCATCTCACAGGAGGCACCAGGTTCAGGCAGTCGCGGGTGCAGACGGAAGCCCTGCAGTTCGAAGACCGAGCCGTAACGGTGAACGGGGAACTTTGTCAGAGACCGAAGCCAGTCGAACTGCCGCTCCCGGTCTCGCCGGTTCCCGGTCCCCTGCGGCCAACGCGCCCGTGTCCCGGTCAGCAATTCCCGGCCCGGCTATCGGTTGACGGCCGAACTGGACGGATGGCGGAAGGATCGGGGCGTCGACATCAGGCGCTCCGCCCGGTGATTTCGCCTGGTGGGGTGTGACGGCAACGAGGCCCTACATGCGGGCGATCAAGGCGCTGGGGGACTGGCACGCCGCGGAGGGAAGCCGCGCCGTCATTGGGCCGGTAAGCCGATTTTCATGCACATCCACCAAATTCAAAGGCTCTCATCGCGTTGTCTGTTGAACAATGATATCCTCTGCCTGCGGCGGAGAGGCGAGGATGGATCATACTGCTTTTGAGGCTTGGTTGAGGGCAATCGGCGCGATGAGCGCTGTCCAGCGAAGTGTCACGTTTCGCGTGCTTGCTCTGGCGGAGGCGAAAATGGATGCAGAGGTGGACCTCTGGCTTTGTGCTGCCGAAGTCGTTTCCCCGTTGCCGGATGCCATGGAGACGGCGGATCATGCGACGACTGCGTCGCTGATCGTCTCGCTTGCAGGTCCGGATGCGTTGGCGAGTGCGGCACAGGCCCGTATCGAGCGCGACGGGTGCCCGCATTGTGCAAGTCACAGACTTCAGCGTTGGGGAAGTTCTGCGGGTCTGCCGCGCTATCGGTGCGTGGATTGCCGTCGCAGCTTCAATGCGTTGACAGGCACGTCGCTGGCTGGGCTGCGAAAGAAGGACCGCTGGGCAGACCATGCGCAAGCCATGATAAGCGGCGACACCCTCGCTCAATCCGCCAAGCGGTGCGGCGTGGCGTTCAGCACGGCATTCCGTTGGCGGCATCGCTTTCTCGCCGCTCCCGCGGTGGACAAGCCGACCAAACTCACCGGGATCGTCGAGGCCGACGAGACGTTCATTTTGGAATCGTTCAAGGGAAAACGGTCCGACATGCCGCGTCCCTCGCGCAAGCGTGGCGGAAAAGCCAAGAAGCGCGGCTTGTCCAAGGAGCAGATACCGGTGCTGGTGGCGCGGGATCGAAACGGCGTTACCACCGACGCTGTTCTGCCCCAACTGGATCGCGTCGCCGTCACCAGCGCGCTTGAAGGCGTCGTGACCTCGGACAATCAACTCTGTTGCGACGGCGGCAAGGCGATCGTCGGCTTCGCGCGCAAAGGCCAAATTCCCTGCTGTATTCTCCCTTCGCCGGGAGGACCGATGCGCGACGCTCCCAATCTTCATATCAACAACGTCAACGCATACCATGGACGGTTGAAAGAATGGCTGCGGCCATTCCACGGCGTCGCCACCAAATATCTTGGAAACTACCTCGGCTGGCGCCGCACGCTCGAAGCGTTCGGCACCGATGCCGAGCAGCGTGGCTGGTTGCTATCAGCCGTCGGCATCCAAGTCTGCCAACAGCCAACGGGATAAGAGCCAATTCAAACTAGCACGCAATTGCCTGCAAAAGAAAATATCAGCCTATAGCAACGGCCTAACATTTATTTGTGCCGATAACTTTGCGTTTGTGCGGGTAACCTTGGCCAGCGACAAGGCAGCAACTCTTTCGGCCTGCCAAACCAAAACTGGTGGGGGCGATATTCCTGATATAACCGTAACTAACGCGCTTAGTTAGGGTTATATCAGGAATTCTACCCTCCTGACTGCCGCCCGCCGCTGACTCGAATGCCTGCCAATCACGCTGATTCCGTGTCTGGTTCTGCAGGGATCACCGGGGCAGTGCGCTAGCCGAGGCCGGGGAGCGCGACCACGTGGTCCAGATTGTCGCGCGACAAACGACCGGAAGTTTCCTGATCAGCATCTCCGCGAGAGTTATCGGATATGGGGCCGGATGACCGATTCAAATAGAGGGCCCCAGTCGCGAGGCGTGGTTGCTGCAGTGCCTCCGGGGTTCCGTCCCGGAGGTGCCGCCTCGCCGTTCTTGCGGGGCTAGTTCATCAACTCGACGATGTTGCCGCGGGAGTCCAGGCTGAGCACCAACCAGACTTTATTGGTGGAGCCCTCCGGCGAGGAGAGCGTGGGCGCCCCCCGCTGGTCCACAAAGACCGTGTCTTCCCAGACTTCGAACACCGAGACGACCACTGCGCCCGGGGGCAAGCTTCAAGGGGCTTGCCCGCCCGGCGGCGAAGCGCAGAGCCTCGGCGATCGACCGCCCGTGCCCCCAATTCGCCAAGCCCCACGCGTAGTAGCTCGGTATTTCCGTCCCTGGCGAACCCTCCTCCGGAAGCGATTTATGGAACTCCTGACCCTCTGGGGTCTTGGCGGTTTGAACATAAACGGGCATATGCATACTCCCTTTGAATAAACAGCAGGTTCCATCAGATAAATGTCTGCTGCATCTATTATACCATGTCATTTCGATAAATCAAAAATCTTTGATATTTATATAATAGGAAATATACATGATTTTATACTCGGATAATTCGAAACTATCTGGCCTGTTTGTTGTGCCGTATTTATTTTTGGCTTCTGTTGGTTGTTGTATTGCGCAACTAGCAATCAAGAGGCGGCGGGGTGGGCTCGCGGGTAACTACCGGGTCGAGGAGATCCATCGCTCGCGAAGTCACGGCAGCCATGATGGAGCCTCGGTATGACGGCGAACGCATGACGAGCACGTCCCAGCAATGTCCGGTACTGAATGGAATCCAGTTCCATTCCTGCGAAACCGGGATCGCGCGCCACAGCCTCTTTCTGGATCTCCACCCTCGGCCAGTGATGTAGGCCTCCATAGTCCAACTCGTTCACTTTCACGAAACCGGGTTGAGGTTTGATAGGCTTGCTTTGCGAACGCATCGCGGGAGCGGGTTCCTATGGCGTGCAGACCTGGAAAACCGAAAATGGCATGGAAAGAGGCACCCCGTGATTTGCCAGGCAATCTCCTGTTCACGGCGACCCGCACGGCGATTGGCAGCCGCTGCTGCGCGCTTGCTACCAGACGCCGCCGGCGGGGGTGGTAATCCCCGGCGACTGCGGACTGGCCTTTCCGCCTAGGCAGCAGCTCGCTCCTATATTTGACGCAGGCATCCGCGTCAGGTGGATATCCGGAAACCGCGATGTCGACCACGAGGAGTGACACGATCGGCTGCTCGGCGACTACCCCGAAGGATCGCTGCATGCGCGTGTCGCGGACTTGGCTGGAACGCTAGCGTCGCCTTTCTCGACGCCGTGCGTAGGTCGATTCGAGCCATCCGCAGGTGCTCGGCGACACCGTCATCGACCCGGCGTTGCTGACGTCTGTCGAGCGCATCCACTACGGCCGCTTCCAGCGGCGGCAGGAGAACAGTCAAGCCAGCAAGGCGCTCTCCGCGGCAGGGAGGTCGTTCAAGGAGATTACCTGTAGCACCGGCCGCAGCCGCAAGCTGGTCGCAGCGTACTGCGCGGCGGTGACGGCGACCTGTTCCGTTGTCGCATCAAGACGCTGGAGCCCCACACGCCAATGCTCCGGGCCGAATGGAAGGCGGGCTGACGCAACGTGGCCGAGCTCTGACGTCGCCTGTGCGACAGCGGCTTCAGATGTGGCCTGCGATTCGTAATGAAGTGGGCCGCCCGACAGCTACGGAGCGAGATGGCAGGATTGGGGCTCTACCGCACGGTCCGCCTTCACGCGTGCTAAGCAGGCCATTGACGTCGCGGCTGATGACCATTCTAGGTCGGACGCGGTGACGGTGGCAGAAACGGCTGTGCCGGCACTTGCGACCATACGGTACTGGTCGCCTACCATGGTGGCGGCCCACTCGGGCGATGCGGCCCGCGATTGCGAGGCGCGCAACCTATGCGGTCCGCAAGAATGTCGTCCCGTTCAGCTTCTGGTCCTGGACGCCGCTCATGGCCCTGTCGCCCGTTGTGTTCCTGCTGGCGGCTGTGCTCCTGAATCCCAGGAGCCTCGCCGAGATCGCCCGCGGCACCGCCGGATACAGCAGCACCATGGTGGTTCTGCTGGTAAGGTCGGCAGTCCTCCTTACAGGAATAGGCCTGGGCCACTCACTGGAGCCCGTTTCTCCAGCCCTTGCAACGTCCGGCCATGCTGTCGCCGACGCCGAGCTGGAGCATCACAATTCCGCAGGCGGCGAGCGCCGCAGCGACAGTTAGGCCCGTCTTCCCGCCCGGCCCGGCTTGGCCCAAGCCGTAGTCAAGAGGCTGTCGGCGACGACGTGGGCTGCCATCAACATGCCCAGACCGACTGCAATCCTCGCTGCAGTGATTGGTGTCGGCCTTCAGATTGGTCGATCCCCGCCGAACCAACCGTGGTCGCCGCTGTCAAGCCTCCCGCCGCACCTAATCTCTACCCGTAGACGGCACCTCAACCAAGTGGGGAAGTAATCAGCACTGTCAAATTTAATCAGTTAAACCCACATTACAGCCTCGCCCGATTGATGCCAATGGCGCTTAACTAATCAAGGAACAGGCAGCACATAATATCTGAAGCAAGCACTTATTTGCGCTATAATCGCAGTCTGTGTTATTCGGTCTGGAACACCCGCACAGCGGATCACTGCGTGAAAACTATCATCCGGCTCAGGATCATCGTAAATAAACACAATTTTGTAGTTAGGCAGAGACGGAACACTTATCTGCCGCAGCTCCTGCACGGAGGCAAGTCTGGCACCGGCTGAGGTGCGGCCAACTTTTCGTTCAGCTTGTTGCTCCGCACGTTCGAGAAGTTGTGCCTCAGCCATGTTAGTGCATCGTATGACCGACCCGCCGTCAGAGCTGCCGCAAGTGTTAGACGGAGGCACTTTACCCGACCAAAACAACTCATTGCGGGGGAACGGGTCAAGCCCGTTAGCAACTCCGGCACTGTGACGCAGGCGCGCCACCGTTTCCGTGTCGTACACAGCTGCCACGTCTTGGCCGCAGGACGCCAAGCTGTCAGAGGTGGTAGTCCAGTCCCGCCGGCTCAAACTACGGCTTTAATCGCTGAAATTATGTCAGGTGACGCTTCGGAATGCTCATACTGCCGATCTGTGCCGAACGGTTCCTGATATAGCAAGCCGCCTATGCAGTAAGCTATCACGTGTCCATCGCCCAAAAAAGCGACAGTCGCAAACCGCCTGTCGGCAACCAGCCACCGCAAGCCGACCTCGCCATCGGCGCTCAAATATGCATCAGGTGCGGGAAGCTCAGCCGACTGCACTTCTCGGATGAAGCCGCGCAGAGACTGAAGGGCAATCCGAGATGGCGCCTCGGCTCCATCTCCGTCCCAATCGTAATTTAATGATTTCCAACCGTCTATCCGGGTCATCAACCTATCCCAAGCGGACGACGGCGTGGCATGGGATGCGTTATTAAACGACGCCTGACGCAACTCCATGGTGTCTAGTGCCCCAATCCGGCAAGGCCGCCAAACGATAACAGTTGCATTTGCGCAGCCTCCCTGTGATAAATTTCCGACACTGTTGCTTAAAGACACCAACGCTCGACTTTGTCGATCGGGAACCGACACTTGTCAACTCCCCCGGTCAGCCTGGGTTCTTTTATTTGTCGTATCAATGTGAGCGCGATGCCTTAAGCCATCATAAACCTCAGAGCGGGCAGTATGAAGGCAGCTGTCAGAGAAAACACCAGTTTGAGTCCGAGCGGACCTGAGCCCATCGGTCGCGTGCCGACTCGGCCGGATCTGCCGCTCTCCCATGCCGTGCCTCCACACAGTTGATGGGGCAACTGGCCGTTGAAGCCGATGATAGGACAGAGAGTGGACTTTATGGCATCGACCGCATGGACGTGGTGAATACCGCTACGAAACGCCCTGTGAGGGAATGGTCCAAACTTGGCTGTCTTAATCGTCGGCGTCGGGCAGGCGGGTGCCAGAGCCTTGGTATGCAGAAGCGCTTCTAATCACGTTCGCCAGTGTCTCCCGCAATTACGATGGCCCGACTGGCATTCATAAAAGCATGCGTTGTGCCATCGGCAGCCCAGCATCTTCCTTGCTAGAACTATCCGCGGGCGCAATGGAGGCTGTCCTTGGTGGCGTCCCGACCGTGAAGGCCGCGCCTTACCGCTGAACGACGGGTTCGGCCCGCACACGGCGCGTCGTTCGTGGCATTACGACAGGTTTCAGTAAGTCCTTTTCCGGAGGATGCGTGGTTGCCAGGGTGACCGTCCGCATCAGACACCAGGGCGCTGAACCTTGCCCGGTTGAAAAGCTCCCGCGGTCGCGCAGGCAATATCTTGGATTGCGGTCACCGGCGCCGCTCGGCCACTTCAGACAGGAGCTCCACCCGCGGTAACCCTCCTCAAGGCCGGGCGTGCATAACGCAGCTGACCATCCCAGGCTGGCACGACCGCTGTCTGCGCCGTTGCTGTTGCACCGTCCACCTAATGGACAGGGTTGCAAACTGCACGATGCAGCTTGCTGAAAGTGCGGAAGTCCGCGGCACGCACAAGGCTTGCCACATTCAAAGGCCGCAAACTCACCGATGTATCGAAATCCCTCCAGACGTTCCGGCGGGGCGATCCGGTGCCTGGCATGCCACTCACTCTATGCGAGGTTGGCGGCGCAGGTAAGTCGTATCTGCCTGGCTATCGATCCGGACGTGTTCGATGCTACGTTGAGCGCTCGCGTGGGGGCAAAGCGCTGATCCTGCGGTGACAAGACTCTGCCGACAACCTTGGAGTGGTCCATTTGCCTGACCTGATTGAAGTTGACGCTTCCCAACTTGCTGAATTCAGGCGCGAGCTTGCCTCCCTGATGACCGAGGTTGCCAACGGCGCCCATGCGAGAGAACTTTCCGCGGCAGGAGTGGTAGTCCCGGCCGGTTTCACTGCGAGTGATATCAAGGTGGTTCCAGCTGGCGGCCAGCCTGTCGCTGCCCAGGCGTTGATTACGCTCGCGATCAATTACTCGCCGCTAGTCGTTCTGGTCGGCAAAGACATCTGGGCGTGGGCTTGGCCGAAGCTCCGCGACGTCATGGACGGAGCTGCCAAAAAGGCCGATCCAGAAGACTGAACCGGCTGCCCGTGGCCCGCGATCTCAGCTTGCGCCATCGCAAGGCTTTCGATCTATGTTATAGCGTGAGTTGCAGTCTGCAAGAGTCCGGCGCCACACCGGACGCACCTTATGTAGCGGTCGCGACCGAAACAGCATGCGGATTGGCGAGGGCCGAGATTTCCGTGCCTGCGCCAGGGGTGGCCTTGGGGGCGTTCCTCCAGGAGTCGCTGTCGTCGGTAATAGACGCTACGAAGCGGTCGTTGGATCGGTTGTCCGGTGGCGATGAGCAGGATGTAGCAGGCGTCGCGAGCCGAGACGATGAGATCGATCAGGCTGTAGAGGCTGGGTATCTGGCTTTGGCAGCCCTGGGAAAGCGGATGCCTGATGAGGGTGGCTCTGCGCGCGCGCCAGCCGGTTGCGGGATCAGCTCAGCGTTCCGGAACTGCGTTGAGGGCGCACGTCTATTTTACCTCGCGCATCTGGCCGACGAGGCCTTTCCGCTTCCCGCCATCGAACTTAGCATTGTGCATGCCAAGGCCGCCAACACCTCTTTCCCGGGGGTGCCGACGGCCTTCAATGCCGAACTCCGCTTCGATGACCGCGACAGCCGTAAAAAATCGTCCGAGCTGAGGCTCAAGGTCAGCTCCGCGGCGGTTGCCTACGGTTGCCCGGCGATCCTGCCCTACATCTTGATGCACGAGTTGCTGTGTCACTGGCCTCAGTTTGCGGGCCTGGACCGCGCCCGCTCGAATCCGCAGGAGGTGGCAAGTCTCTTCGACCACGACGCATCCTCGTTCGAGTGCGATCCGTTCGCCGAGGGCTGGATGGACAGCTTGGTGTCTGAGGTGCTGGGCTGGCGGCCAGAGGAAGGCCGGGCTCCATACATGGCAGAGAGTGAAATTGAGACTGCGAAGCTCATCCATGGCCTGCGGACGCAATACATCACGAGGCCGTTCTTCCAGGACGCCGTGCGGATCGCCGGGAGTGCCATAGCGTCCCGCTGCGTCCGAGAACTCTACGCCACCGATCCGTCGGCTGACAGAGCGACTGGCGGACGGGATTTCGCCAGGCTATCCTGCGAAATGAACGTAGCCCCCTGGAACTACCGCGAACGAGCCAGAGGGTGTCATCTCATCGCGGAAGCGTGCGACGCCTACCGTGATGCCGGTCAAAAGCTTAGACTGCTGGAGGCAACCTCCGCATGCATCGTCGAGGCGCTTCTTGGTTTTCGGCAAAGTCGTGACATTTACCCGCTGATGCATGCACTAGCCTCGCGTTAATGAACGCGTGGGACACTTGTCCCGCGCGCCTGGCGCGCTTACTCTGTGTTGCGGAGCAGCTGTGAGCGGATGGAATATGGG
Organism: Acetobacteraceae bacterium; assembly: GCA_965199005.1. Taxonomy (GTDB): domain Bacteria; phylum Pseudomonadota; class Alphaproteobacteria; order Acetobacterales; family Acetobacteraceae; genus LMUY01. The sequence continues at coordinate 2,559,438 of CBDAQK010000001.1, forward strand.
AATTCAGCAGCTGGCCGTCCTGAGCGCGACGCTCAGGCTTGAGAACGAGTTCACAACGGCCGACGTCGTGCGGGAAGCCGGAGTGTCTCCGGATGTTGTCCGGAAAACCTTCCAGCGCTACGCCCACTGCTTCAGGGTGCTCAGGGCGGATAACTTGCCGGCTTCCGGAGGCACTGCAAACATCAGGAGTTTGACGGAGCTCGGTCGCAAGGAGATCGCGGATGCTGCCGCGGAGGCCCGGCAGGCTTTACCTGTGCGACCTCAGCCTCCAGATCGCTCCAAGGGGCCGGGCGGAGAGCCGGCAGGGCTGCTCGGGGCCGAACAGGTCCTATATGAGCTTGTCACAGCCTCCGGGCCGCGCGGCCGCTCCACGCTACTCGACGAGGTGCGCTCGCTCCTGGATTTTGGAGCTTCAGAGATCAGGCGCTCTCCTGATCAAGTCAACGCTGCGAGACTGGCTGCTTCATTGCAGGTTTACCGTGTGATCGGAAGTTTGCACTTGGCGGCCGAGAAACTTGTTTCCAGGCTGGAGCAGCCCCTAGCCGGCGAAGTGCGGGAGCTTGCCGAATCTGTCTTGAGTCCACGAGCGTCCGGTCAGGCGGGTGGCAAGCGTGGCCGGCTTGCCTCAGTGCCTGGCATCTCGCGCTTAGTCGCTGCCCGGACCAAAGCTGCGGCCGAAGCTGACGAGGTAGCCCGGCTGCTGCTGGAAGTCGGCTCGCAGGCTGGTTGGTGCGCTGCGGTGGGGAAGCCGGACGGCATCTGGACGGCGTCGGAAAGCCAGTTTTTGCAGGCGCAATTTGGTGCGGCTCCTGAGCCCAGGGCACCCGATGCCCTCGCAATCGCGCGGAAGATCAGCAGCACCAGACCGCAGGGCAAGCGGGCTGTGTTCACGGGGGCGGTAGCCGCCTTCTTGTCTTCCGCGTTCGAGAACCGCGTGGCTGCCGACTCCCATATCCCGCCGCGTTGGCTGGAAGGGCCGTCGGCCCGTTCTATCGCGGACTGGCTGGTCTCATCGTGGTGGAGGGTCCGCTGGGAACCGCCTTCCTGGGGACGCCCCGGGGCCGCGTGGCTGTCGGCGCATAGCGTTCCTGTTCCGAGACTCCGGGCGGGCACTCATGCCTTGGCCTCGCAGGGAGATTACATTTGTCTCCTCGACGCCACGCACCCTATAGGGAGCCTTGGTCCGCGTGTGTTGCTCATGAGATGCGCCACCGGGCAGCAATTTGAAGAAGGGGCGGAGGCCTTCATAACTAACGTCTTGACGGAGGCAGGAGGGGCGGGCGCGACGGTCGGTTTGAAAAGCCTGTCTACACGCTGGGAGGAATTGGACGCCGAAAGGCGCGACCCGGTCCGATCTGCTTACCGTAAGATCGAAGCAGTGCTGGGATACGGCCCGGGGCGTTCACCGGGCGGCCTGGTCGACACCCTCAGCAGCCGGTCGCTTGGCGGCTTTGACGACGGAGGAATGGAACTGGCTGCGGCTTGCGCCGGCCCAAAGGCGTTGACATGGGCAAGAAGAACTGTGTCCTGCTGGGCCGAGATCAAGGGTTTCTCAGGGCGCGTCGCGCCGATACCCTTGAGAGTTCCGTCAATGGACGGCTCTCCCGATGGGCCCTGGGATGCAGGCATAAGGCTCGCCCGCGAGTTCCGCACTGGGTACGGTTTGGGTGAAGGCCCCTTGGACGACCCAACGGTCGCTGGGCTGATAGGGTTGACGCGGCTCCAGCTTCTTGAGGAGTTCGCCCACCCCGACAGGGAGTTCCCCTTCAGCATGGCGCTCCGCGAACTAGGCAGCGGGAAGATTTCCATGCTTTTCAGCAGCGACCAGCGCCACAGCCGCAGGTTTGACGCCGCGCGCCTTCTCGCAGCTGCTTTGTTCAGCAACGACCAACAGCTCCTCGTGGCATCCGAGGCGCGAACTGCCGTGCAGACGGCGCAACGCGCGTTCGCAACTGAAGTGCTTGCCCCGATCGCCGAACTCAGGGGCTTCATGAGCGGCGGCGACCTCTCCCCTGAAGCCGCTGAACGTGCTGCGCAAAAATTCGGGATCTCCTCCATCGCGATCCAAAACCATCTTGACGCATCGTCCACTTAGCTTGGACGCCGCATGCCGCTTCCACGCCGGGCGTTTGTCCGTCCTGCGCGACCGACAATTCGCCGCAGACAAATAGGCTGCCGGCTTGAACCTGGCATTCGTCAGCTATGCGGCCGATCCAGAGTGCAATTTGGTGATCATGATGGGCGTGGTCGACAGTCTCGGCAAGGGAGCGGCCGGCTGACGCGCCACACTTGCGTGGCTAAGCTGCGCCCGGGCCAGCTCGGCGGAAATTCCGTTTAGATGGCTGCTCATCATGTGGACCAGCTCGAACCAGTTCCGCAGGCCGACCTTCGAGCGGTGCATAAGCGTCCCCGCGGTCACCGACGTCTGCCTGCCCCACTCCGCGCACTCTCAAGCATGGCGCCTGCAGGACGGCGCCCAACCCTTCCGCCCGTGGCATGCGGGGGCGTCCGGCCAGCGGGCCTTGGCGAGATGCCGCGCGCAGGTGGCGTCGTCCGGGAACGCCCGGTCGAACCGCGAACGAGACATCGATCTGGCGCAGCGGACAACCCGGACACTGATGCCGCGGCTGACGGCTGGATGCGCGGCCGACGTGAGGCAGCCGACCGCCAGGCGCTGTTGAACGCATGGCATACGGAACTCTGCGACCCCTTGGGGTGCCGCCTGGATCTGGGCTCAACCGACAGGACGGAGGAAGTCGCATCGTCATCTGAAATGTTCGACCCTATTTTTGGGGAGAAGGCTGCATCGGCGGGACGACGTTCGTGCCACCCGGCGGGAAAAATCCCCTGACGCGGCCCGGCGTCAGAGGCTCGCTTAGGAAGGTGAACCCGCTCTTGCGGACGGCGGCGTTAGCCTTCGCAAGGGCCTCCACCTTGGCGGCCGTGCCCGTCGTGCCCAGCGTGCCGGTCGGATTACAGGCAGGGCTGACCAGGTTGAGAGTGATCACATTGCCCCGGTTCGCCACCAGCGTATTCTCGCTGGAGCCGCTCAATCCGAGGCTTACCGGGATCACGGGGGAGCAGCAGCTAAGGTGACGCCCAGCTTGTTGTCTGCCGTCACGGTCAAGGTGACTGTGAACGCGACGGTGACCGTGCAGGGGTCGAGGCCCAGATACTGGCCCGATGCCGTCGCCGCCAGGTGAGACTGCTCCAGCGCATCCCGGATCTGGCCCAAAGCGTCCGCCAAGGTGATGGTCTTCGCGTCGACGTTGACCGCCGCGGGTGCGGAATTGCACCCGGACAGGGCGAGCGCCGCAACCAACGAGGCGGCCGGAAAAACCGCAAACGGTAAGCGCATTTTGGCTCCTCTGGATGGGTGCGGCACCGTAACCATTCATCGACGGCAACGCCAAACTTAACCTGGGAGCGAACCACATGGACGGCACCCGCGCGCAAGCCCTCGGCGCACCGAAGCTTCGGTTCCGTCAGACCTCCCCATCTCGAGGCAGCGGCGTCTTCGCATTTTGCCATCATGGCCAGCAGCGCCGCCGTCAAAGGCGTGGCGAAGATCAGCCCGGAGATGCCAAAGTTGGAGCCGAACGCCAGTTGCGACAGATGTTCAGGTTCGGCGACATGTCCACGGCGCTCTTCCGGATCACAGGCACCTTTGCGTTACCCTCAAACCCTTGAATGACGAGATAGAGCAAATCGTCTCCAGTCCCTCCGCGGAGCCGATGGAGAAGATCAGCGCCCGGCCCGCGTCCGGCTTACCCGTGCGTCGTCAATCCGCTTCCCATTGCTGTCTTTGCGGTGAACAGTCGGCTTTCCGAGCCGCCGGACGTGCTGGTGGGCAATCTCATCGGCGAGGCGACGTCGCCCACTGCTGTAGGCGTACAGCGCAAGGTGAACGAGATGATGGCGCTTGGCATAAAGGATGCCCGCGCGACGGAAGCGATCGAGGCGCGCGCGATGGTTACTCCGTGAACCAGGTCGACCTCGACGAGGGCGCTGTGCCTCTCAGCGCCCGCGGAGGGGACAACGCCACCTAGCGCTCGTCCACCAGCACAAGGCTGTTCAGGTGACAGCACAGCCAGTGCGCCACGGCCAGGGCGCCGCCGGCTGCGCCATCGCCGGGATCGCCAGGGCGGCAGCGTAGGCATCCGCCAGCCTCTCTCCTCCGTCGAGGGATCTCTGTATGTTTCCGGCTCGGTGCCCGGATCAGTCCAGGTCGCAGTAACTTCCAAGCCGGCGACGGCGCGCGTGATCCTCCCGCGGGCTCTCGACTGGCCGCACGGCAAGACGGGGCAGGCGCATGGCGGCTACCGCATCGGTCACAGCAGGACGATAGCCACCTGCCTGTTCTTCACTTTCCGCTATTCACCCCAACCTTCGCATGACGTTTCAGGATATCCCTTCGGAGCTAATCAGGAAGTCGTTGACCTTTCGTCTCCCGGGCCAGCGGGATGAACAGCAATCCGACGGCGAAAGCTATGGCGGTCAGCGCGATTGGGGTTCCGAGCGTGCCCAAGCCGGCCACCACCGCGGCGAGGCCGAAGTTCACCCCCGCCCCGATAAAACGGCCGATCGAGGTGCAGAACGCAAATGCCGTGCCGCGGATGTCAGTCGAGAAAAGCTCCGGGAGCCAAAGGCTGAATATCGCGAAGTTGCCACCGAACAAGCCGAGGAAAAACAGGATGGCCATGAACGTCGGCAGCGCTGTCCCGACCGGCAGGTAGAACGCCCAGCCAAATGAAGCGGCAATGGTAACCAGCATACCGGCGAAGTACCCCGCCAGAGTGGAGCGGCGGCCAAACCGTTCAGATAGCCACGGGGCGGCAATACAGCCGAGCATAGTGCCGATAGAGAGCAGCCCGGTGCCGTATGATGCCATCTTTGCGGCCTCAGGCAACGACATGCCTGCCTTGCGTGCCAGGAACACGATCGCCGTGGGTTCATATACGGTGCCGGCCCAGAGGCCGATGATCGCCACGGTCAAGAGCGCGGACATAGCGATGGTCTGGCCTCTGTTGCGGTCGCTGAACAACGTCCGGAACGGGCGTTGCGCAGCCTGTGAAGCATCTTGATTGCGATGCTGCTCCTCCCAACGTTCGGGTTCCTTCACCTTGATCAGGGTGGCTATCGAGACCACGACGGGGAACAGGCCGCAAAGGAACATTGCACGCCAACCGTAGGATGCACCTACTGTGAAGTTGAGCACGGCAGCGACAAAGAAACCGAAGTAGTATCCGGTTTGAAGATACCCGGCGCCCATCTTGCGTCGGTCCTCCGGCCAGGCCTCCGCAACGTATGTGCCGGCCATCGCCCATTCTCCTCCCACCCCAATGCCCGCGAGGAAGCGGAACAGACCGAGCAACCAGATATTGGGTGCAAAGGCCGCTGCGCCGGTGAACACGGCATATACCAGTATGGTGGCCGCCAGCGACTTAGCCCGTCCAAATCGATCGGCTATCGGACCCCAGACGAAGGAGAAGCCCCAGCCGATCAAGAACAAGCCGAACATCAGCGACCCAATGTAGCCAACGTTTGCGGGCGTCGGCTCGATGCCGGATTTCGGTAGCAGTTCGGTGAGCGCCGGACCCAGCACTAACGCGTAGATGACGGAATCCATGCCGTCCAGCATCCATCCGAACCATGCCGCCCAGAACCCGACGATCTGCTGGGTGTTCAGTGGCGTCCGTACTGCCTGCCGGCCAGGCGCAACTCCGGTGCTTGAAGATAGACGAGACATTCGGATCGTTCCTTATTTTTTGCTTTATCTTTGGCGGGGCTGCAGCCGCCTTCGCGGGATGTCGTTGAGCAGGATTGGAGACAGCGCTTCTTTACGCTTCTCGGCGCTTCCGACCCGCCGGCGTTGACGCGGCTTTGGAGGGTAAGAACGGTCCTCGCAGGATCTCCTCGACCTCCGGGGACCGCACGACCAAACCGCGCATGAGTGCCTCGTGACTGGCCTCAATTTGGTCAGGTTCATAGAGGTAGTTCACCATGATACCGTAGGACTCCCTGATCCCGCGGGATGCGGTGTTGCCAAGCCAATTCACGCGTTCCAGACGGGCACCGTTGGTGAGATGAAACCTGGCAACCGGGTCACTCGGCCCCTTCTTATCAGATAGGGTCACCAAGTAGGTTGCGCAGAGCCGGAGCAGAGGGCGGCGTAACGCGTCCACCAAAACCGGGCTCTCCAACCATGCATCGGTCGTGAGCGTCGCCGAGAACGCTGAAAAAATCTGGGAACTCCGGCAATCCAGCGCCGCTTGCAGGAGCAAGGTTTCATCTTCGGAGAAGAGGGGCGCAGTTTCGGCTTCTTGCAAGTGTGCTTTCAACCAGCGGCTGAAGCCCGGCACCGGTGACAAGGTGGCGAAGCCTGTCAAGTTTGGAAGTTCCGCCTTTAATTCCTCGACCACCTGCTTGATAAGAAAGTTACCGAAGGAGACCCCGCGTAGACCCTCCTGGCAGTTCGAAATTGAATAAAAAATGGCTGTGTCGGCTGGGTTTTTCGAGTTTTGCTGAGCCACCGGGACGTTTTCACGCTCCAGCAGCGGCTGGATGGATGATGCCAGCCCGGTGGTCAGGGCGACCTCCACAAAGATCAAAGGCTCATCCGGCAGCGCCGGGTGAAAGAAGCCGAAGCATCGTCTATCGGGCCCGAGGCGACGTCGTAAGTCATCCCATCCGTCGATGGCGTGGACCGCTTCGTACGCTATAAGCTTTTCCAGAATGGCAGCCGGTGTCTGCCAGCTGATTCGACGCAACTCCAGAAATCCGCGGTTGAACCAGGATGCAAACAGATGGCGAAGGTCTAGGTCGAGCGGCTGCAATCCTGGTTCGGCACGAAGCTGGGAGAGCAAGGTTTTCCGCATAGCCACAAGGGCCGCAGTGCCGCCGGGTGCCATGTTCATGCGGCGGAGCAATTCCTGCCGCGTAGGCTCGGCAGCGATCGCAAGCTGACTGGCAAGTTTCGGCGTGGAGTCCTGAAGGTAGGCTTCCGCCGCAGCCCGAAGCAGGGCTGGTGGGGGATTGAACTCTTCAACAACGAATTTGTAGAACGACAACTCCGCGTCAGGCGTTAACTGAGACACCACAGCAACAAGTTCGCGCGCGATCGCCGCACCGGAAGCCTCACCACGCTGCGACACCAATGCAAGTGCGTAGTCTCTCGCTTGGGCCAAAGCAGTTTTGGGGGCACTAGGCTGAAGCACATCGGCGTAGGACCTCCCGCGGTCAGCGATCGACGACCACACCCGCTCCATCCAAGACAAGGGACCGGTCACCATCATCGATTTCGCCAATGGCGATCGGGCCGAACTATCCTTGTATGCTGGTCCAAGACCACTCCCGTCGGCTTGCATGCATTCTGGCTATGCACAGCTTGGCTTGTATACGGAGCCGGGGATAGAATGCTTCTCGGTATTATGACGCGCCGTTTATCACATCCCCGTGAGGCCTCTGACTGTCAGGTAATTTCCAGGCTGACTGGGTCGTGGTAGCTTTCGGTCTCATGACGACAGGCACAACCGGCACCCTTGCCGAGGTAATCCGCACCGGGCTGGCCGACGAGATCACGTCCGGGCGGTTAACCCCAGGCACCGTGATCGACGAGCAGGAGGTTGCCCGCCGTTTCTCGGCCTCTCGCACTCCGGTGAGGGAGGCGCTTAGGGGCTTGGCGTCCTCAGGGCTAGTTCAGATAGAACCTAGACGAGGTGCCAGAGTCGTCGCTTTTACAGCCTCTCGGTTAGGCGAGCTGTTCGAGTTGATGGCCGAGTTGGAGGCGATGTGCATCCGCTTTGCGACTTTCCGAATGAAGGCGTCAGAACGGGTCCATCTGCAATTGCTGCACCGTGAAGCCATCGGACTGGTGGATGAAGGCGATGTCGCTTCTTATGATGAGCAGAACCGCCTTTTCCATCAGGCGATCTACGAAGCCAGCCATAACTCAGCGTTGGCGGATCACGCCGCTGCCCTGAGGCTCCGCCTCGCGCCGTTCCGCCGCGCCCAATTCCATGCAAAGCATCGGCTTCATGAATCCCACGCTGAACATGCTGCGATCCTGATGCAGGTCCTTCAAGGCGACGGCGACATGGCTGCGCGATTGATGCGCGCTCACATGTTGAATGCAAGTGCGATGTTGGCCGAGTATCTTGAAGCTGCTAAGGGTCGATGATGTTTTGAATCCCCGCACCCACTCCAATTTGCCGCATGTATTCTGTACACCGGCACGCATGAGCGCATGAGCGGGCGCCTCCGAAAAAACGCAGCATTGAGAGTGCTGAAGCGAAAGTTGGATTTGTTTGTGATCGCTGCTTTTGCACCTTCAGCGGTTCTTACCTGATCGGTCTCGGCAACATCCCCCCTTGGATCTCCGCCGCCGTAACTGCAGACAGATCCACCTCTGCCATTGTGGCGACCGCCGACGCGGATGAGGACCCAGGCTGGCTCCCCGGCTTTGTCATCAATACGGCGGACGAGACCACTGATCTCGTCATTCTCGACGCACACGCGTTCGAAGCGGCTCCGGTGGCGACCATCCGGCTGCCACACCGGATCCCACCCGGGTTCCACGGGAACTGGTTTCCGCTGCAAGGTTGGTCTTGCGATCCGGGCCAAATCTGCACGTCTTGAGCCAAACCCGGATGTCTTGACGGTCGTGGGCCTCGATCCTTGGCTCTGAGAGGACATCACAAGCGAACAAGTCCACTCAAGACGCAAAGTCACGTTCCGGCTACCATCCCAGCCCATGCCGAGAAGGCGTCCAGCAGCTCGCCCATCGCCTGTGAGTCGGTGCGCCCGGAACGGGCAAGCACGTGAAACGAGTGGTCAGCTCCGTCGATGACCTCCAGCGTCGCCAGCTCGTCCAGGTTGGCGACGGCAGCCCTCATCAACGAAAGGTCGGCCAACGCATCAAGGGTTCCCTGGAGGAACAGCATGGGTATCGAGATCGCCGACAGATGCCGGGCTCGTTCGACGGACGGCTTTCCGGCAGGGTGAACGGGTGGGTCATCCCGGCACCCGCACCGTGTGCGAAGACGTAGCAGGCCGTCGCCGCAGGCGGGATGGTGAGGACTGCCGAAATCTCCTGCGTTGCAGACATCTTGATTGTCAGCGAGCTAATAGCCAATCACCCAAGGTCACCACTTGAGGCTCGGGTGAGAAGATTGAACACTCTGCTAGCGGTTGTGTAGCCCATACTCTCGACTCCCGTGCGAACTGTATGTTAACACCCGGCTATTACGCGTGAGACGACCTGCCGCCACCACCTGCCAACGAGCCTGCGGCCAGGAGCCCCTTATACGATCTTTTCCTTGATGCATGCTCCATGCGACAAGCCGCACCGCGTCATTCATCCAAGCTCTGGAGACCTGGGAGGGCCAGAATGAGGTGCCGAGGCGCGGCGCGGGGTGGAGTGTGACAGTGCCTGACCAAAGCGCCGCATGGCGAACCCGCAACATCGGTTACTTGCTGTATTCGTCAAGCGGGCTGTTCGTCCGCGAAAAGCTGCGCACGGTCCACGCCCGCGGGTTCGACGCCGTGACCGAGGTGCATATGGCGCTGATCCAGAACCTGGACCTTCATGGCACACGACTGACAACGATCGCCGCACGGGCAGGCATGACCAAGCAAAGCATGCTAGAATTGGTGGATAAGGCCGAGGCGATGGGGTTCGTTGAGCGCCGGATTGATCTGGACGATCGGCGGGCCAAGATAGTCGGTTTCACGCCGAGCGGTCTTGGAATGCTTGAAATCGTGCACCAGGGCGTGGCGTTGGCAGAACGGCGCATGGCGAAGGTCATCGGACGGGTATTCCTGTCGGCTATAAAGGACCAACTCGGTGCCTACGTCGAAGCCTCGAGCCCTGAGGCACCGTTAAGAATGTCGGACAAAAACGACCCGTGGCGAATGCTCAGCGTAAACCGGGTGCTGGTCCAGGCGTCCGCAGCCTTCGTCCGCGATGTGCTGCGAGTGGTGCACGAGGCAGGCTTCGACACTGTGGCGGAGGTCCACCAGGCCCTGTTTCGCAATCTTGACTTCGGCGGCACGCGCTTGACGGAGATGGCGGCGCGCGCGGATGACGAAGCAGGCCATGGCGGAGCTGGTCGACAAGGCCGAGGAACTGGGCTTTGTCGCACGGCAGCCCGACCCAGGCGATCGTCGGGCCAAGATCATCGTTTTCACCCAGGCTGGATTTCGGATGCTGGAGGAGCAGCGCAAGGGGATTGTGTCGGCTGAACGGCGGATGGCGAAGGTGACCGGCGCTGCGTTCGTGGCTGAGCTTCGGGCCCATTTGACTGCCTATCTGGCAAGCGCCGAGGCCGCGGAGATCGAACCGCGCCGGGTCTTGATGCGCAACTAGGGCTGCCCGGTCCTGGCCCAACCGACACTGTCTTCCATTGAACGGGGACCCAGTGATCCCTTGTGGTGGCCCGCGGAGAACCTCGACCCCTCCGCAACCCCGCAATCGCCCACGACGAGCCGGGCCATCGGCTCCGAACAGGGAGGCAGCGACAAGCGGCGCCGCGGGCCGATGCGCAGGCGGTTCAACCAACGGCCGTCACCCTCGAGCGGCTGGCGGCGGGGGCTTCGGCGCACCTCGCGCAACGGCCCTCCAGTTCGACGACAGCGTCATGGATACGGAAGCCCGCCCGATCGGAGGCCCTCTTCAAGGCCAACCTAATCGCCTCGTCATCAATCGCCTCGACCCTTCGGCAGGTCCGGCAGATCAGGAACTGCGCCCGGCGCGGCCGACCCGGATCGGTCGAAGGCACAAAGGCGGCGATCGTCACGACCTGGTGGATCAGGTTCCGGGCGAGCAGAAAATCCAGCGCGCGGTAAATGGTCGGCGGCGCGGCCCCGCCATAGGTCCGCTTCAGCCGGTCAAGCAACTGGTAAGCCGTGTGTGGCGTCTTCGCCTCGAGGACGAGCCTCAGGACCTCACGCCTGAGCGGGGTCAGCCGCGCGCCCTGGCTGGTGCAGACCATCGCAGCCTGCTCCAGCGATGCGGCCACGGAGCATGCAACGGCATCGTTCCGGGAGCCATGGGGCGCCGCCGCTGGCTGACGGCGAGTCAGGGAGGTTCGCCTCGGGGAGGGAACCGTCTTCAGCCGCCTGCCAGTCACCGCCTTGCTGATGCGGACACGATCAGGCGTAGACGAGCCGCTCGATGCGGAGCACGAGCCGCGTCCGCTCTTCCCGGCAAAGATGCGACACTGCCGGAGGCCGATGCGGCACCCGGATCGCCTCGTCCGGCCACTTTTGCCCTTTGAAGAGGCCGACCTGCGATGCTGGCATCCGGCGTACCGCGCCCGTCACATCCTGCCACTCAATCCCGCGCCCGGCGTAGGTGCAGAAAAGAACGAGACTGCCGGGCTCCACCGCTAGATCCTGGCGCTCCGGCTCGGAGGTGAGGCCAAGCCGCAGGCGAAGCCCTGAACTCCTGGTCACTCGGGTGAACAACGTCGCCAGGATAGAAATGTCGGTGCCCAGAGGAATGGGCCTATCGTGCCCCAGCCGGACAAACCGGGCCTGGACCTCCTCGGATATGTCGTCGGCCGTACATGACGCTGTCACCTCGAATTCGGCTTGGCGCATCAACCCATCGACTTGCTGGGACAGGGAGGGAACGGGCTTGCGCAACCAGAGCGACAGCCCGACCTCGTTCCCCAGAGCCGCCCACAGCACCCGCGGCGACGGGGCGGCTACGATCGGCACTATAGGTCTGCAATCTGCGGCCCGTGCAGCCGTCATGCCGGGCTGCCCCGTCCGAGCGTGTCTTTCCGGAACGTGCGATCGGTTTCCGCAGCAGGTCCGGTCTCTGCCCGTCGACGGCCAAACCGGAAGGGTCGGCTGGCATCCGACATTGGCGGCATCCGGCAAGGCCCTCATTGCTCTGGCGACCCGAGCCGAAGCGCGGATCGAATGAAATTGATATCTCGTATCATATTCTGCCGGGACTCGCCTGCATGGGCAAGCTCTGATACGTTATATTGCTTTCGGCAGGGGTGGAGGGTCGTCATTTTCGGCCCAGGCTCGCTCGACTATGGCATGATGGGTTGGACAGGGTGACGACCAAGGCACAGCAGCAGAAGCGCCTCGCCGACATGGAGACATTGTGCCGGGAACGCGGCGGCCGCTTCACGCCGCAGCGCCGATCCGTCCTGGAGAAGCTGCTCGTCTCCAAGCGCCCTCAATCGGCCTATGAGCTACGGGACATCCTATTGCCCCAGGATGCTTCCATCACCCCCGCGAGCGTCTACAGGTGCTTGGACTTCCTGATGGAGCATGGCTTGGTCCATAGGCTGGAGACGACGAGATCCTTCGTGGCCTGCGACCATCCCCAGCATGTCCATGCCGTGCAGTTCCTGATCTGCCGCCAGTGCGGCACCGTTCTGGAAGCGGAGGACAAGCGGGTCTCCTCGGCAACGTCCAGCCTGGGCAGCCGCCTGGGTTTCGAGGTTGATCAGCGGACCGTTGAGCTTACCGGCGTGTGCGCTGACTGTAAGACCGGAACCTCAGGTCAGATCGCCCAAAGCTGAGGCGTGCGAGTCTTGGTCGACCGGCCTGCGACGAGATTATGCGGCGGTGCCTCGGTTGAAGCCCAATCGAAGCGCTCAGCCGTTGCAGGCGCATGCGGCATGCTCGCACCCGGTGCCAGACTTGTGGTGACCGGCACATGATTCCTCGCACAAGATGGTCGTCCCTCTTAATCCATGAGGCGCTAGAGCGCATACGGATCGATGGGGTGGATACCAATACCGGTTGCGTAGGCGACGGTTCACCCTATCCGAGACCGCCATGGCGGAAGTCGATCCGCACGCCCCGGGTGAAGGGTGGTCCGGCGTCACGTTGGTGCTGACGCCGCTTGGAAATCCATCGTCACGGAATTCCGTCGCTCATTATATATCGGCACTCATCGAGGGACACAAGCCAGGCCACAGCCTGCTCAAGCACCGCGCCCGGAGAGGTCGAAGGTCGACAGTGTTCCATCCCCGGTGCCAGCGGCGAGCCGCATCCCGTCAGGGGACCAGGCTAGGGCCGCGATCCGGCTGCCCTTGGCGCCACGGAGGCGCACGGCTCGGCTGTCGCGGCCTGCGACCAGCTCACAAATCGCGATGCAGCCGTCGTCGAACCCGGTGGCGACTAGCGGGCGGGCAGGGTGCACGGCGACCCGGGTGACGAGTTGGCCGATCCCTTGTGCGACTTGTATCGGGTCCTTGCCTTGAGGCCCCGAACCCGCGAACGGCCACGCGATGACACACTCGGACCCGGCCGTCGCCAGCATGGGCGGCTTCGCGTGCCAGTCCATGGACCGAACCTTGCCCGGGTAGCCGCGCATCGCCATGTCCTCACCGTCGGACACGCGCCAACCATGCAGTTCACACTCCTGCATAGCCGTCATCAAGTATTTCCCGTCGGGACTCCAGATGGCGCCGATATGCGAGCCGCGCCACTTCAGGAGTTGCGGCGAGTGGCCGAATGTCGCCGTCCACCACAGTGTGACGCCACCATAATGGGCGGCGGCGATCCGCTTACCTTTGGGGTTGAAGGCCAGCCCCGCAACAGTGCTGGGATGCCCGGTTGCCCGGGCGGCGACGGCGCCGCCCGCGTCGAGTAGCCAGACCTCTTTGCCGACTGCGACGGCGCGCGACTTGGCCGGGCGGGATACGGCCAGCACATCGAGTTGCCGACCCTTCGCGCGCAGGAGTTCGGTGGCCTCGCCCGCGCCCGACGAATGCACAAGCCGCCCGTCGTCTCCGCCGCTAACGAAGCTCTCACCATCAATATCCAGGGAAAGGCAGAGAACTGCGCCATCATGCGCCTGGACTGAATGCACCACCGCGTCCTTTCCGACGAGCTTGACGGTGCCGTCGCCCAGTCCCGCCGCGAGAAGGCCGGAGGCCGAGAACGCAATTGCGACAATCCCGGCGTCGAACAAGGTCTCGACCCCCAGAGGCACCCGGAGCTGCGGCTCCGTCAGGGACATGAATGCTCCGCCTACGCGATGCAGGCCGCGAAGCCCGCTTCCAAGTCCATGGCCTCCAGATCGCGGCCAATGAACACCAGCTTGGAGTCGCGCGCCTCTCCGGCACCCCATGCCTTGCCGTCATCGCCTTCCATGAGCATGTGGACGCCCTGGAACACGAAGCGGTTCGGACTGCCCTTGATGTCCAGGATGCCTTTCGAGCGCAGAATCTCGGTGCCCCGTTCCCGCAGCAGGGTGCCAATCCACTGGTTGAACTTGTTCACGTCAACCGGCCGCGTCTCCCGGAGAGCGACGCTCGTGATCGCGTCGTCGTGCTCGTGCGTGTCCTCGCCGAGGAAGTCGGGCTCGATCGCCAGGATCCTGTCGAGGTCGAAAGCCCGACGGTCGAGGATCTCCGTAGGCGAGATGGCGCAACGCTCCGTGCGGTGGATGACCGCAGTCGGATTGATGGCGCGCATGCGCGCCTCTAACGCCGCAAGCTCGCCGGCCGGAACTAAGTCGCCCTTGTTGAGCAGGATCACGTCAGCGAACGCGATTTGCTCGGCCGCCTCGTGGCTGTCGTCCAGGCGGGCCAGTACGTTCTTGGCGTCAACCACCGTAACGATGGAATCGAGCTTCGCTACAGCCTTCACTTCGTCGTCAACGAAGAAGGTCTGCGCCACTGGCGCCGGGTCAGCCAGGCCTGTCGTCTCAATCAGGATCGCGTCGAAGCGACCCTTGCGCTTGAGCAAGTTGCCGATGATGCGGATCAGGTCGCCGCGGACGGTGCAGCAGATGCACCCGTTGTTCATCTCGAAGACTTCCTCGTCGGCGTCGACAACCAGCTCGTTGTCAATCCCGATCTCGCCAAACTCATTGACGATGACCGCGTAGCGCTTGCCATGCTCTTCCGTCAGCAGGCGGTTGAGCAAGGTGGTCTTCCCCGCTCCGAGATATCCTGTCAGCACCGTGACGGGGATCTGCGACGTTGCGGCGGCGGCCGAGACGGGTGCGGACATGGAAGCTCCTAATGCAGGCGACCGGCGCCACCTGAGCGGGTACGCGGCGATATGATACTTCATATCATCAAAAGTCTATCGTGGCTACCATTCGCCGCGAGAGGGCCGGGCCACCACAGGCTAGGAGCGCTCGGATCGCGCTCCTCGATTGAAGCGCTCAGGCTGGAAGAGGGGGGGCTCTCTCTGCGCCGGTGCCAGCCAGGCACAGCGCGCGGCAAAGTGGGCATGGCGCCTTACCTTTGCTAGTCACTTACCCGGGCTAAGGCGAGAGGTCTGGTGTCACTCGCGACTTTGGTTCTTTCACCGGAGAGCAGGCGGCGGGATGGCCGACGTGTTACCCGGGTGGCGCGCGAATAGGGCGCCCCGGCCGTAGCCGTGCTGGTTTGCGGCACAGGGTGGTTAGGTAGCGTGACCGTCGGGACGGATCTCGGTCGGCGCGTGCCGGGCCAAGACGCCGCATTTGGCGGGGCAATACGCGGCGTCACGATGTGACAGCACAGCCACTTCGTCGGCCATGGCACCGAGCAAGTCCGCATCGTGGCTTATCCAAACGACTGCCAGGCCCTCACGATCAGCCAGTTCCCGAAGCAGGCGGGCTATCCCGGCCTGGGTTAACGCGTCCAAGCGCGAGGTCGGCTCGTCCGCAAGCAGGATGGCGGGGCGCAGCAGGAGCGTGCGGGCCAGCGCCAGCCGCTGAGCCTCGCCGCCGCTGATATCGCCGACCTTCCGGTCCAGTGTGTCCGGCCGAAGGCCAAGCCGTTCCATCAGCGGCTCCAGTCGCAGCAACGGCGTGTCGGTCACCGCTGCGAGGTCGGCGAACACCGCCCTCAGCCTACGGTGGGGCGGAAACGACGCGCCCGGATCCTGATAGAGTTTCTGGAAGCGGCGCCGCTCGGCGGCAAGGTGCTTCCTCCGCATCCTCGCCGGGTCGCCAGCGTCCCACGTTACCGCCCCGGCCGACGGGCGGCGCAGGCCGAGCAACAGGTCGCACAGCGTCGACTTCCCGGCGCCGCTCGCGCCCGTTACGCCAAGGATCGAGCCCGCACGGACGCGGAGCGACACGTCATCAAACAAGGCGGGTTTGCCCGGCCATGCGAAGGATACACCGGCGGCTTCGATTAGAGGCGGGGAAGCGCCGACGACCCGCCGACGGGAGGGCCAGCTGGACGGCGTGGCGGCAACCAGCGTGCGGGTCCAGGCGTGCCCGGGAGAGGACAGCACCTCCGCTGCGAGGCCCAGCTCCACGACCGCCCCGTCGTGGAGGACGAGAAGGTCCGCACCGAGAGCGGCAGGCAGCCCGAGATCGTGGGTGACGACCAGCAGCGAGCGCCCGCTATCCTGCATGCCAAGAAGCGAGCGGACCACTCCGTTCACGCGGGCCGGGTCGAGTCCCTTGGTCGGCTCGTCCGCGACCATTACGGGAGCGGGTACGGCGGCTGCGATGGCCATCATGCCGCGCTGCGCCATGCCGCCGGAGAGCGCCGCGGGAACCGATCTCGCCACTGCCTCGCCCAAGCCAAACCGGGCCAGGAGCCGCAAGGCCATGCTTCGGCGGCCCGGGCCCTGCACGGCCTCCGCCACCTGCCCGAGCAGGCAGGCGGTGGCGTCCAATGCCTCGCGCGGCTCCTGCGGAAGCAGGAACAGCTCCGCTCCCCACAGGCCATGCAGTCTTGATGGGTTGGACAAGTCGAACCTTCGGCCGTCCGGCAGAACCACGCTCCCCTCGGCGCGAAGGCCCGGGGCCAGCAGGCCGAGCAGCGCCTCCGCCACCAGGCTCTTCCCGGCGCCCGTCTCGCCGACGATGCACGTGGCAGCGCCCCGGCGGAGGCGGAAGGAGACGTTCTTCACGATCGGCCCCGCCGGCCCGTGCACGGAGAGGCCCTCGACAGACAGCGCGGGGGCGATGCCGCGCGTCACCCGGCAGCCGCCTGCTCGGCCAACAGCGTGAGGCCGAGCACAGTGGCGACCAGGAGGCCAGCGGGGACCGCCGCCATCCACGGCGCCTCGGCCAGGAACGGGGCTGCCTCGGCGATCATCGTGCCCCACTCCGGCGTCGGGGGCGGCAGGCCCAGACCAAGGAAGCCCAGTGCCGCGATCGTCAGCACCGTGTGCCCGACCGACATTGCCGCCTGGGTCAGCAGTTGCGGCAGCAAGGGTGGCAAGACGTCCCTGGCGAGGATGGAAGCAGGGCCGATTCCTGCAAGCCGGGCGGCCTCTACGTAAGGCATCTCGACCAGCCCGGCCGCCAGCGCGCGGGAGACGCGCACGGCCTGCGGCAGTTGCGGCAACGCCACTGCGAGCACCAGTTCCGGCACGCCGCCGCCCAGCAGCCCGGCCACCAGCAACGTCATCAGCAGGCCAGGGAAAGCCATCAGGGTATCGGCACCGCGGAGTACTGCCTGCTCGGCCATGCCGCCCCGCCAGGCCGCCCAGAATCCGGCTGCCGTGCCCAATCCCCAAGCCAGTATAACGCAGCCGACGGCTAACCCGGCGGACGTTCCGGCAGCGTGCGCCGCGCGGGAGAGGACACTGCGACCCAGCTCGTCCGTCCCCAGCAGCCAGTCCGCCCCGGGCGGGGTCAAGGAGGCGGACAGCTTCTGCCCCAAGGGGTCGGCGCGGACCAGGAGCGGTCCTGCGGCCGCGAGCAGCAGCACTGGCGCAAGCAGTGCCGATGCTGCCATGCCCCGGGAGATCATGCCGCCGCGCGGCCTAGCCGCCGCCGGGGGTCCAGCGCCACGCAGGCGACGTCCAGCAGGATACCGACGGCTCCGTAGACCAGTCCGAAGAGCAATGCCGCCCCTTGGACCACGGGGATGTCGCGCGCCACCAGCGCGCTGACCAGCAGGTCGCCCAGGCCCGGGATGTTGAACAGCGTCTCGACGACGACGAAGCCTTCCAGCACGGCCACCAGGCGCAACCCGGCGGCGACCGTGACAGGGATTGCGGCGTTCCTCACGCCGTGGCGCAGTCCAGACCGGGCGGCCGAGAGACCCTTCAGGCGTCCGAAGGTCACCGGGAAGGCTGCCCAGGCATCGGCCACCGCATGGCGGACGATGAGGCTCATCGGGGCGGCGAAGCCCAGCGCCAGTGTCACGACCGGCAGCACCAAGTGCCGCCAGCCGCCAGTTCCGGCGGCAGGCAGCAAACCGAGATGGACAACTGCGACCGCCACTAGCAACAGGCCGAGCAGGAACGGCGGGATGGCCACGAACAGGGCAGCGCACAGGGCAACGACGCCGTCTGCGGTTCCGCCCGGCCGCAGCCCGGCCGCCAAGCCCAGCGGTAGCGCGAGCAGCAGGCCCACCAGCACCGCGAGCAACCCGATCCTGAGCGTGACCGCGGCCCGCGTGGCAAGCTCCTCCGCCACCGGGCGGCGGCTGATCAGAGACTCCCCCAAGTCAAGGCGGCCCAGGCGCGCGAGCCAAGCGCCGAATTGGACGGCCACCGGCCTGTCGAACCCGCCGTCCTGGCGGGCGCGTTCGATCCCTGAATCTCCGGCGGACTCGCCTTGCCTGGCGACCGCCACCTGGACAGCCGCATCGCCGGGTAGGGCGTGCTGGGCAGCGAAGCAGAGCACTACCACCAACAGCATCATGGCGGCGACCTGTGCCAGACGACCCGCCACCGCGATCACTCCGCCCAGCTCATGCGCTCGATCAAGTAGCGGGTTTCGAAAGGGTCGACCGTGACGCCCTTGACCCGGCTGGAGACGGCCACAGTGTGCTCGAACCAGCTGACGGTGACGATGGGAAGCTTGGCTTGGAGGATCGCCGCGATATCACGCCGGAGGTCCGCCTGCCGGGCGGGGTCGAAGCTGGCGACGTACTCCGCGACATCCTTGTTCAGGGCGTCATCATGCCATCCGTCGCTGGCCCAGGTCGAAGTCGGCAGCGTGAAATCGGGGATGGCGGTGCCGATTGGGTCCGGCACGTTGACGTAGGTGCGGGCCAGGAAGGCCACCTGCAAGCTGCCGTCGCGGTGCGCTTGCGGAATGGCGGCGGTCGGCCCGACCTTGACCTGCATGTCGATCCCGGCGTCCCGCAGCTGCGACTGGATGGCCGCCGCCATCGGGGCCAGTTCGGGACGGTTGCCCGGCACCAGCGCTGTGAACCGGAACGGCTTGCCGTCTTTCCGGAGGATCCCGCCCTCTCCGGGCATCCAGCCAGCCTCCGCCAGCAACGCCTTCGCTTTCGGCAGGTCTCGGGCGATCGGCGGCAGCGACGGGTCGTACCATCCGGCCAGCACCGGGGGGAACAGCTGGGTCGCCGCGCTTGACGGGTGGCGCAGCAATGCCGCGGCGATGCCCGCACGGTCGATGGCGACGCTGATCGCGCGCCGCGCCCGTTCGTCGGCGAACATCGGCAGCGCCGTGTTGAATGCCAGCATGCGCACGCGCGGGATTGTCAGGCTCTCCACGTGGGCGAGGGATCCTGCGTTGATCCGCGCGACCGCCACCGGGGCCAAGGTGAAAGCCAAATCGGCTTCGCCGCTCTCGACCATGGCTGCCCGTGTCTCTCCCTGGACGACCGCGTCGTAGCGCACGCGGGCGATGGACGGCTTCAGCCGGGCGGAGGGCGCCGCCTCCAATACCAGGACGCGGTCCCCCTCTTGGCGGATGACGCGGTAAGGCCCCGTGCCGAACCAGGCGACGGTCCTGCCGTCCGGGCCGTAGGACGCCGGAGCCAGGATGATGCATCCCCAGTCGGTCAGGAACGACGGCAGGGGCGAGAAGGGCGTCCGGGTCGCGATTACGAGCGAGTCGCCGTCCGCCTCCACCGAAGCAATCGGGACCGTCTTCAAGGACTCGGCTCCAGGGAGTCCGCGCTCGAAGCTCGCCTTCACGGCCGCCGCCGTGACCGGAGTGCCGTCGTGGAAGCGCAGCCCCGGCGCGATGTGGAACCGCCAAGTGAGCTTGTCGGCCGACACCGCCCAGCCATCGGCTATGCCGCCCGCGACGCGGCCGTCGGGTTCGACCTGGGTCAGGGTTTCGGCAATCCCCATCCGGGCGGCGATGTAGCCGGTGTCGGACGGCTCCAGGGACGTGACCTCCCAGGGGGACACGACGCGGAGGACCCGCTCCTCCGCCCGGACGGGCGCGACCAGGCCGGAGAAGGCGGCGGCAAACAGCAGGTGGCGGCGGAACATCGGCGACTCCGGACGGGCAGACACAGTTGACAACCCCGAGGGTGGCAGGAATGATACAATATATCAACTGGTGGTTTTGAGATGCCCATGGACGGCTCTTCGGCTCATCCACTCTCCGGCGGCGGGCAAGCACCGGCCTTGCGGAGCCTGCATGCCCGCCGCTCGGTGTCCACGAAGATAATGGGCGCGCCGGGGCCGTCGGGCGCAGATCTCAAGCTGATGGTGGCCGCGTCCGTTCGGGCGCCGGACAATGGCGAGCTGCGGCCGAGGCGGTTCGTGTGCATCGAAGGAGAAGCGCGCGCCAGTCTCGGCGAGGTGTTCGCAGCTGCTTGCGGCAGGCGAAATCCCGGCGCGTCCGGCGACCAGCTGGCGCGCGAATGGGGCAAGCCGATGCGGGTGCCCATGGTTGTCACCGTCGCGGCGGCGATCCGGGACGGCCATCCATTCGTCCGCGTCGTCGACCAGCTTGCGGCCGAGGCGGCCGCGATGAACCTGCTCAACGCGGCGCATTGCCTGGGTTACGGCCCCATCTGGCTGACCGGCGAGAGCTGCCACGACCCGTCGGTGAAGGCGGCGATCCGGTTGGCTCCGGAGGACTTCGTGGCGGGCTGGATCTATCTCGGCACGGTCGTGGCCGAACCGCCTTGCCGGGCGCGCGCCGAGACGTCCGAAGTTCTGCGCCGATGGCACGGCGGCCCGGCATGAACGTTCAATCCAGTTTTCCGGCCGCGCCTGCTTCACAAGGGACCGTGCAATGCCTGTCTCCGGCAGTGCTGCGGCGCGCGGCAGGTCCCGCGGTTGGCCTGGCCTTGTGGCATCGGTCGCCCAGGCCATCATTACAGCGTTCAACGAGCGCCCTGCTGGCGATGCGAGCTTTCAGCCAAGTCGCCCAAGGAACGCCCGCCGCTGCCGTCCGGCCCTTGCTGCGCGAGCTACCCTTCGCGGCGCGTCCCCTCGGCAGCGACATCGGCATGCTGGCCAGTTTGTTCGCCGAGGTGACCGGCGAGGCCGATGTCCGGCTACGGCTGGAGCATGTCGACGATGACGCCTGCCGTTGCCATCACGTTGACGCCGTGCGGCTGCGCCTGCTCTGCACCTATGCCGGGCCGGGCACCGAGTGGCTGGACGCGGACGGCCGGACCCATTGGATGTCCATGATGCACGTCGGCGTCTTCAAGGGAACGCGCTTTCCGGATGCCGCACCCCGCGTTCTCCATCGCTCGCCGCCCGTGTCGCACCTGCCTCCCGGGAAGCGGTCCCGGATCCTTCTCTGCATCGACCAGCCCGGAGTTTTCTGATGCCGCTCGACGACATGGACCGCCACCTGCCCGTCACCGTGCTCTCGGGCTTTCTGGGCGCAGGGAAGACAACCCTGCTCAACCACGTGCTCGCGAACCGCGAAGGCAATCGGGTCGCCGTCATCGTTAACGACACAAGCGAGGTGAACATCGATGCGGCCCTGGTGGGAGGCGCCGGAGGGCTGTCGCGCACCGAGGAGAAGCTGGTCGAGATGACCAACGGGTGCATCTGCTGCACCCTGCGCGAGGATCTCATGGTGGAGGTGACGAAGCTCGCCCGCGAAGGGCGGTTCGACGCCCTGCTGATCGAGAGCACCGGGTGAGCGAGCCTATGCCGGTGGCGGCCACCTTCGACTTCCGCGCCGAGGACGGCACCAGCCTCGGTGATGTCGCCAGGCTCGACACCATGGTGACCGTCGTCGACGCGCGCGCCTTCCTCAGGGATTACGGCAGCGTCGATACGCTTGTGGCCCGGGAAGAGGCGGCGGGGGAGGGCGACAAGCGCATGCTGGTCGACCTGCTGGTGGAGCAGGTGGAGTTCGCTGACGTGATCCTGCTCAACAAGGCGGACCTGGTGACGCCGGAGGAGCTGGGCAGGCTTGGTGCCATACTGGCCACCATGAACCCGCGGGCGCAGATCTGCACCACGGCGTATGGCCGGGTCCCCTTGTCCGAAGTGCTGAGCACCGGGCTGTTCGACATGGCCCACGCGCAGCAGTCCGCAGGCTGGGCGCAGGCGCTGTCTGGCGGCCACATTCCGGAAAGCGAGGAGTTCGGGATCACGAACTTCGTGTGGCGGGCACGCCGTCCGGTGCACCCGGTTCGGTGGAAGTCTCTGGTCGAAAGCGACCTGCCTGGGGTGATCCGCGCGAAGGGGTTCTTTTGGCTCGCGACGCGCATGGCCTGGGTAGGCTCGTGGCAATTCGCCGGGTCGGTGGGACGGCACGAGGCGGCAGGGTTCTGGTTCTCGTCCGTGCCGCAGGACCGTTGGCCTGCCGACCCGGCCTGGCGGGAGAGCGTGCTCAAGCTGTCCGATGGGGAGTTCGGCGACCGCCGCCAGGAGATCGTGTTCATCGGCGCCGGGATGGAAGAGGCTGCACTGCGGCAGCGGCTCGAGGGCTGCCTGCTGACGGATGCGGAGATGAAGGGCGGCCCTGCAGCTTGGTCAACGCTGGCCGACCCGTTCCCGTCCTGGGGGGCGGCATCCTGAACGACATAACGATCCGGCCGGAAATCTGGCGGCGCTTTGACGGCGACGAATGGGCGGCGTTCGACGCGCTGCCGCCCCGAGTGCGCGCGCGGCTTCAGGAGCACGCTTACGATGCATGGTCCGTAAACGCGCTGATGCTCTGGAAGTCGTTCCGGAGGAAGCATGCGTCTTCGGCCCGGGGAGAGATCACCCTGCTACGCTACATCGAGCAGTGCGAGGCGCTCGAGCGCCAGGGCTACGACGCCAAGCACCGGAAGGAACACGGCACGCCGCTGCCGCACGTTGCGGCCGCAGCGACGGTGATGCGATATGCGGCGGCATCTGGGCGCGCCGCGATCCCATGCCATTTAGCTTCGACGACGCCGTGCGGAGGTACTGCCCCCCGGCGCCGTTGTTGATCATCTTGTTGAAGGTCCGGCCGAAGTAGCCTTGTGCCTCCTTCTCCTTCGCCACGACCGTCATGTGCTCGCGCATCACCGCGCGGTATTTCCTGGCCAACTGCACCTTGCGGTTTGCCAGCCAGCCGAACCAGCTTTTTTTCAGCCCGTCCACGCTGCGGTATACTCCGCGGCGCAGCGACTTGAGGTGGCGGATCCGCTTGAGCAGCATCTCCATCTTGCCCAGCAACTTATCGACCCGCTGCAGGGGACTGGCGCATTGGGCACCGCAGGGGACACCTCGTTTGACGCCAAACCACCCTGGCGGGTACAACCCATAGCAGCGCCGCATCGTTCGACGGCACTTTGTCGGCTCGGGGCGTGCGTTCACCAGCTTTGGTTTAGTTCTCGCCATTGGTCAAAACTTCTCCACTTGCTGCGTTGCAAGCTACGAGGCCAAACAACGTTCTCGGGACGTTATTCAGATCTTCCCTTGAACTCTGACGAAGATAGGCAAGGGATATCCAGCTCTCCCAACTCGCGCCGAACAGAAGGCGGTAATTTAAGCTGCCGCCGCGATGACCAAGTCGGATACCATGGCATCGAGTCGGAGCAGCGTCAGAAGGCGCCCCTCAATCTCGACTAGCCCGGCGATGTTGGAGATCCCTGCACCCGCCGCGATCGGCGGCGCTGGCTGCAGCATCTCGTTTGTCAGCGTCAGGATGTCACTCACGCCATCCACGAGCAGGCCGACCACCTGGCCGACGGACTCCACCACGATGATGACGTTCTGCTTCGTCGCGGCCGTTGCGGACAGGCCAAGCAGGCTACCCAAATCCACCACCGGTAACACTGCGCCGCGCAGGTTTATCACCCCGCGCGACGTCGACGGCGCGTGCGGCAACGGCGTGGCGGACGTCCAACCCCGGATCTCCCGGACCGCCATGATGTCGATGCAGAAAGACTGCTCGGCGATGTAGAACGAGATCAGTTCGCGGGGCGCGGCCTTGGTGGACGCGGGCTCCCTCATTTTC
Organism: Acetobacteraceae bacterium; assembly: GCA_965199005.1. Lineage (GTDB taxonomy): Bacteria > Pseudomonadota > Alphaproteobacteria > Acetobacterales > Acetobacteraceae > LMUY01. The sequence goes on from CBDAQK010000001.1 coordinate 2,583,493, forward strand.
AGAACTCCTTCCAGGTGGCGTCGTCCGCCAGGGGCTTGCGCACGCTGTTGCCCGCCACCACCCGCAGGGGCTTACCGGGCGCGGACGCACGGCTTGGTTGCCCGGCTGAAGCGACCTCCCGGCCGTTCACGGTTTGAAGCGGCCGATCCGTCCCGGTCTTGAAGCGCGTGGTGAGCCGCTCGAGTTCGGCAGTGTCCTGCGCCAGGCTGTGGCTGGCAGCCGTCGACTGCTCGACCATTGCGGCGTTCTGCTGCGTCACCTGGTCCATCTGATTGACGGCGGTATTCACCTGGGCCAGGCCGCTTGCTTGTTCCTGCGCACTTGCTGCGATCTCGCTCACTGCACCATTGATTTGGGTAACCTGACCAAGGATGCGGCCGAGAGCCGCGCCTGTCTCCCGCACAAGCGTCACGCCGCGGCCCACGTGCGCGCTGCTGGTGCCGATCAGCCCCTTGATCTCCTTCGCCGCTTCGGCGCTGCGCTGTGCCAAAGCGCGCACCTCGCTTGCGACCACGGCGAAGCCGCGTCCAGCATCGCCGGCACGGGCCGCTTCCACGCCGGCATTTAACGCGAGAAGGTTGGTTTGGAATGCGATCTCATCGATCACGCCAATGATCTGGCCAATTTCCCGCGCCGACTTCTCAATCTCGCTCATTGCGGTCACCGCGTCCTTCACGACGACTTCGCCATGCTCGGCCTCGGTCTTAGCAGATGCCACGACTGCCTGGGCTGCTGTGGCACCCTCTGCAGTCTTGCGCACGGTCGCCGTGATCTCATCCAACGCTGCGGCAGTCTCCTCCAGGCTGGCGGCCTGCTGTTCGGTGCGCCGCGACAGGTCGTCAGAGGCCTGGCTGATTTCACCAGTGCCGGAGCGGATGGCGCCGGTGTTGGCGATGATGGTTCCGATGACGCCCCGCAATTCGGCAACGGCCGCGTTGAAGTCAGTCCGCAGCCGCTCATACTCGGGTGCGAAGGCCTCGGTCATGTCGCAGGTCAGATCACCGGCCGCCAACCGCCCTAGGCCATCCGCCAAGCTTTGGACGACGTTGGCCTGCTGATCAGCCACAACCTGGCGCTCCTTTTCGGCTAACGCCCGTTCCCGATCGGCGGCCCGCCGATCCGTGTCTGCCTGAAGCTCGAGGCGTTTCTTCTCGATTCCGGCCTCCTTGAACACTTGCACGGCGCGGGACATGGTTCCAATTTCCGTCCTTGCGCTCAGTTCCCGTCACCTCAGACGTGAGTTCGCCCGCTGCCAGCCGCCCCATGAGTGTCGCAAGGCCCACGAGCGGCTTGGACACCCAGGCGCGGATGGCGAAGAAGCCACCAACCATGACCAGCGCCAACCCGCTGATGATGATCACATACGTCAGCGTGATGGTCTGCTGGGTCGAGGACGCAAGAGCGTCGCGCTGGAATTTGACTGCGCCGTCCCGGGTGGTGGTTATCGCCGACAGTTCCGCGGATAGGGGCGGGAACCCCGGGGCACAATCCTTCAAGTACATCGCTTGCGCTGCGGCCACTTCGGCTGAACCGGTCGCTTTGGCTCCTGCCTCGATCGAGGCAGCGCAGGTGGACCCGACCTGCCGCAAGACGCGCTGTTTGATGTCGTTGGTGACGTTGGCCGAGGATGGCTCTACCTGCCCCGCGAGATCCATGTATTTGATGAACAGATCGCGGGCTTCCTCAAACTGCGCTTTAGCAGCCTTATTGCCTGCCTCCGTAGTGGAGAGTTCCAATTCGCCGAGCGCCGCCCGCATTGCGCGGACGTTGCTCGTGGCGCGGGCGGTCGCGAGCGCCACCGTACTTTCTTTCGAGATGGCGCTGCTGTAGCCGCGATCAATCTCGCCCATTTTGTTGGTTGAAAAAAAAGCAGAGCCCACTGCAAAGATGCCGAACATGGCTATCACAAGCAAAAACTTACTGATTACGGAAATGTTCTTCACGATAGAAATCCGATGTCGCTGTGTGCATTCAAAGTCTCACCACGAAGTTAATGTAGGCTTTACACGGTCAGGCTACCTGATAGTCCTCACGACCGCTCAAGAAGCAATTCCCCCTCAGAAGTGGCCGATCCGACGGCTGGCCGTCAGCCGCGGAGTGTCGTCGCTCCGCGATTTGTACTTTAGCAGGCTGCGGATATTCACCAGCGCCGGGCGGTGAATGGCATGTCGTCACCGTTGTGGAATCGGAATTCGCCTTGGAGTGTGCCGTCTTCCTCAATTTCGGCATCGCCGTCACCGCTGACGCCGGTGCCTTCGTCGCTGCCGTGGAAGTTGAACTGCGCACCGGCTTGGCCAAACCAGCAATCCAGGCTGAGGTGCATGACGCCGAACTCGGCCTGTCCTCCGTTTTGATCGAATTGGATGTATCCAGGGGCGACCATATCGACGTAGCCGGCGTCCCATCCCTCGATCTCGGTGATCCGCCAACGGCCAAGGACTTCGGGCGGACCGGCCTTGGTCATGCCGCACTTGCCAAAAGCTTGGGCAGGCGGATCAGGTTGCAGGCTGCGGCGGTCAGCGTCACCACCCAGCCGACCCGTGCCAGGCTGCGGTGGCGGGTCTTGCGCAATCCAGCTGCAGACTTGATCCAGCCGAATGGCTCCTCGATCCGTTTTCGCAGGCGCTGGCTGACCGCATAGCCCGCATGCCGTGTGGTTCGCCCCTCGATGGCCGAACGGCGGCCGGAGGTGTTTGTGCCACATGCGGCGTCACGCCGATAGCACGCAGTCGGGCGATGTGCTCGGCTGCGTCATAGGCTTTGTCGGCACCAAGCGACACCCGGCGCCCGCGGGCTGCAGTCTGGATCATCGCCTCGGCCGCTTCGCGTTCGGCCCGCCCGGTCGCATGGGTCGTGCGGATGTCGACGATCAGGCCGTGGCGGTTCTCCATCAAGCTATGCGCCATGAAGCAGAGCCGTGATGGTTGGCCGCTCGCCTTGCGATACAGCCGGGCATCCGGATCGGTTGTGGAGGCGTGCGTCTCATTGCTGCGCTTCTCGCCCCGAAAATCACGCTCGGCATTGCGGCCGGGGCTGCTCGGCGGCTCGTCCTGCCCGTCCTTGCGCCGGAAGCTCTTCATGCTCGCCCAGGCATCGATCAGCGTGCCATCGACCGAGAAATGCTCGGTCGAGAGCAACTGTTTGACCGCAGCATCACCCATTACCGTGAGAAGGAACGACACCGCTACGTCGCCCGCCAGCAAACGCTCGCGGTTCTTGGTGAAGACCGTCACATCCCAGACCGGGGCATCCATCGACAGGCCGATGAACCAGCGGAACAGCATGTTGTAGGTCACTTACTCCATCAATTGACGTTCGGAGCGGATGCCGTAGAACGCTTGCAGCAGCAGCGCCCGCAGCAGCTTCTCCGGCGTAATCGAGGCGCGGCCACCAACAGAATACATCGTGTCAAACCTAGGCGAGAGCTTGTCCATCGCCGCATCCACCAAAGGACGGATCGCACGAAGAGGATGGTCCCGTGGCACCAACGCCTCAGGGCTCAGATAGCTGAACAAAGCCCCAGTCTGCTCATCCGTCCCGCGCATACCGTCAACCCTTGCCGTCGACCACACCGAATCAGATTATCCACCTCCAAGGGAGACGAATTTCTGCAATCTGTTAGAGTCGGTCCAAGATCATTTTGAGTTTTGGCAAAGCCTTCGTAGCATCATGCGAACTGAGGCCCAGCGGAGGAAAGCCAGTGCGTTTCGATTGAGGCACTCCCAATCCTTGCTCAGACGTCGGCAACGGTTCAACCAAGCGATGGTACGCTCCACGATCCAGCGTTTGGGCAGTACGACGAATTTGCCCGTGTCGCACCGTCGGACGATTTCGATGTTCACGTCGCGGCAAACCCGGGCCAAGCCCTGCTTGAATTTCCGACCCTGATAGCCGCCGTCAGCATAGAGCTTCAGCAGGAATGGATAGAGCCCGAACAAAGTCGCCATCAACAGCACGCCGCCATCGCGATCCTGGATATCAGCGGCGTGCACAATGGCGTCCATCAGCAGGCCCTGCGTGTCGACGAGGACATGCCGTTTCTTTCCTTTGATCTTCTTGCCGCCATCAAAGCCCGGCGGATCGATCCGGCGCCCCCTTTTTCTGCGCTCTTGACGCTCTGGCTGTCGATGATGGCCGCTGTTGGACTAGCGTCGCGGTCGGCTTTCTCCCGACACAGCACGTAAAGCGCATGGTGCAGTCGGTCGAGCGTTCCGTCCTGCTGCCAGCGACAGAAATAGTAGTTCACGGTGCTGCGGGGCGGCAGATCTTTCGGGATCGCGCGCCATTGGCAGCCCGTGCTCAGCACATACATCAGACCGTTCATCACCTCGCGCACGTCAACCGTCCGCTTGTTGCCGCCCCGCTTGGCACGCGGGATTTCCCGCTTGGCTAAAGACCATTCCTGATCGGTCAGGTCGCTGGGATAACGCAGCTTGCTACGGTCATAACGGGCGCGGTTCTCGACAGTCCACATTGGCAGCCTCTTGCGAATCGGTGCTGCCCCTAGGGAATCACAACCGACTCATAGGACTCAAGATGATCTTGGACGGACACTTAGGTAATCGGGTTGCATTCAGCAGGCTCAATCTCCAAAACCGTCGCCGAGAGCACTCCCAGAAAAAGATCCACACCGGTTCGCGCTTTCACTTGATGCGTTCCACTGGGATGAGCCCGCCAGGTTGCCTCCCTTCGGACCCTTCATGAACAAAAAAGTATCATTGCTGCGCTGCAAACTGGGTAGCGCTCGGAAATACAGCGGCCTAGGCTCGGTTATTGGTTAGAAGGCCGGGACAAGAATGCCGGCTCATAGAATTTGGGAGGACCATGGGATCGGAACCACATCTTGAGATTGTTCAGGTGCGCGAAGATCAGTCCTTCAAAATTTGGTCGCACGGCTATCCGTTCCGGACGGTGCGCTGGCACTTCCATCCTGAATATGAGCTGCATCTGGTCACGGCCACGACGGGCCGGATGCATGTCGGCGACTATATCGGCTCGTTTGAGACCAACAACCTCGTGTTGGTCGGTCCTAATTTGCCGCATAATTGGATCAGCGAGGTCGCGCAGGGCGAAGTCGTGCCCGAACGCTGCCTCGTGCTGCAGTTCACTGCCGGCTTCATTAACTCATGCATGACGCTGTTTCCCGAGCTGGGTTTTCTCCAGCCGCTTCTGTCGGATGCCCATCGGGGTGTCCGGTTTCCCGTGCGCCTGGCCCAGCAGGTATCCCCTTTGATGACGGCCCTGCTGAAGACCACGCATGCCCAGCGGCTGGCGTTGTTCATGGAGATCATGGACAAACTCGGCCATGAGAGCCGCCGCGAGATGCTGGCCAGCATCGGCTTCCAGCCCGACCAGTCGGCGTATTTGTCGGCTACCATGAACACGGTGCTTGGGCACATCGGCTGCAACTTCACCAGCGACTTGCGCGAAGCCGACATGGCGGCGCTCAGCCGGCAAAGCGTCAGCGCGTTCTCGCGGTCGTTCCGCCGGCACACTGGGATGGTGTTCGTGCAATACGTTAATTCGCTGCGGGTCGAGCTCGCCTGCCAGCATCTGTGCCAGGCGGAGTTGTCGGTCACGGACATCTGCTACGCGGTCGGCTTCAACAACCTGTCCAATTTCAACCGGCGTTTCCTTGCAGCGAAGGGCATGCCGCCATCACGGTTCCGGACTCTTCATCGAATCGGAGCTGTGTTCGCCGCCGCCGCCACCTGACATCCAACAAACCGAGAAGGAACATCCATGAACCGCCCGACCGTAATGCTTGCCACCGCCGCCTTCGGCCTGCTTGCCGGCACAGCCCTTTTGATCCCCAGCGGCCGGGCCGCCACGGTTGCTAACGCGACCGTCGCCTTCCTGATGCCGGATCAGAGCTCGACCCGGTATGAGGAGCATGATCATCCCGGTTTCGTGGTGGAGATGAAGAGGCTATGCCCAACGTGCAAAGTGCTCTACCAGAATGCCGACGGGGACGCCGCGCGCCAGCAGCAGCAATTCAACTCGGTCATCTCACAAGGTGCCAAGGCGATCGTGCTCGATCCTGTCGACTCCGCTGCCGCCGCCTCGCTGGTGAAGCAGGCGCAGGGCCGCGGTATAAAGATCATCGCCTATGACCGGCCGGTTCCGTCGACCCCGGCCGACTACTACGTGTCCTTCGACAACGAGGCGCTGGGCAAGGCGATCGCGCAATCCCTGGTCGGCCACCTGAAGGCGGCCAACATCGCCACCGGCGATGATACCGGGCTGCTGGAGATCAATGGATCGCCCACTGATGCCGCAGCCGGCCTTATTAAGAAGGGCGTCCACGAGGGGCTGGAAAGCGGCGGCTACAAGGTGCTGTCCGAATACGACACGCCGGAATGGGCGCCGCCCAAGGCACAGCAATGGGCGAGCGGGCAGATCTCCCGCTTCGGCAAAAAGATCATGGGCGTGGTCGCCGCCAACGACGGCACGGCGGGCGGCGCCATCGCCGCGTTCAAGGCGGCCGGCGTGGACCCGGTGCCCCCCGTGACAGGCAATGACGCGACAATCGCCGGGCTGCAACTGATCATTGCGGGCGACCAGTACAATACGATCTCAAAGCCCAGCGAGATCGTGGCCGCGGCGGCGGCGAACGTGGCCTTCCAGTTGCTGAGCGGGGAGACACCGAAGGCGGACGCGACCCTGTTCAACACGCCCTCGCGCCTCTTCGTCCCCGCCCTGGTCACCGCCAGCAACCTGAAGGCGGAGATCGTCGACAAGACGATGGACGGAAAGCCGATCGAGCCGCCCTCTGTCCTGTGCACCGGCCGCTACGCCGCTGGCTGCACGAAGCTCGGGATCATCCGGTAGACACCGTGGCAGAGGCGGCGCGGGAGGTCGTTCTCAGCCTGCGCGGGATCTCCAAGCAGTTCGGCGCCGTTTCGGCCCTGACGGACATCGACCTCGACGTCCATGCCGGCGAGGTGGTGGCGCTGGTGGGCGACAACGGGGCCGGCAAGTCGACGCTGGTCAAGGTGCTGGCCGGCGTGCATCAGCCGACCGCCGGCACAATGATGTTCCGCGGAAAGCCGGTGACGTTCTCGGGTCCCAGGGACGCGCTCGCGATGGGCATCGCGACCGTGTTTCAGGACCTTGCCCTATGCGAGAACCTCGACGTGGTTGCCAACATCTTTCTCGGGCGCGAGCTGAAGCCCGCGCAGTTGGACGAGGTCGCAATGGAGGTTCGCGCCTGGACGCTGCTGAACGAACTGTCAGCGCGGATCCCCAGCGTGCGGGAGCCCGTGGCGTCGCTCTCCGGCGGGCAGCGGCAGACGGTCGCCATCGCCCGCTCCCTGCTGCTGGAGCCGCAGCTCATCATGCTGGACGAGCCGACGGCCGCGCTGGGTGTGGCGCAGACGGCCGAGGTGCTGGACTTGATCGAGCGGGTCAGGGCCCGCGGCCTGGGTGTGATCGTCATCAGCCACAACATGGAGGACGTCCGTGCCGTGGCTGACCGGATCATCGTTCTTCGCTTGGGCCGCAACAACGGCGTGTTCACGCCGGACGCGACCAATGCAGAGCTTGTCGGCGCCATCACCGGCGCGACGGACAATGCCGTATCCCGCCGCACCCGGCGGCGCCAGGGGCATGCGGACGCGGGAGCCGTGGCGTGAGCGTCGCACCGCTCGACCGCAGCGACGTCCGGGTCCGCCACGACGTGGGGTTGGGCGGCTGGCTGCGCGGCGTGCGGGACCGGGTGCGCTCGGGCGACCTCGGCTCCATCCCGGTGGTGGTCGGGCTGGCGGTGATCTGGACCGTGTTCCAGAGCATCAATCCGGTGTTCCTGTCGGCGGACAACCTGGTCAACCTGCTGTTCGATTCGTCCACCACCGGCGTCATCGCGCTGGGCATCGTCTGCATCTTGATGGTGGGCGAGATCGACTTGTCCGTCGGCTCGGTGAGCGGGCTCGCGTCCGCGCTGCTGGGCGTGATCTGGGTCAATGCGGATTGGCCGGTGGTGGCGGCGGTGCTGGCCGCGCTGCTGGCCGGGGCGGTGATCGGCTCGGTCTACGCGCTGCTGTTCAACCGGCTGGGGATGCCGTCCTTTGTGTCAACGCTGGCCGGGCTGCTGGCCGTGCTGGGCATGCAGCTTTATCTGCTCGGCTCGACCGGGTCGATCAACCTGCCCTATGGTTCTGCGCTGGTAAATTTCGGCCAGATTCTGGTGATGCCCGCGCTGGTCTCCTACGTCCTGGCGGTTCTCGGGCCGCTGGCGATGCTGGCGACCGGGCTACGCACGGCGTCCCGCCGCCGGCAGGCCGGTCTCACCCCTGGTTCGACGGCTGGGCTGCTGGCCCGCTCCGCCATCCTGCTGGCCGGGTTGGAGGCGGTGGCGTTCTACCTCAACACCGACCGCGGCGTGCCCTGGATGTTCGGCCTGTTCGCGGCGCTGGTGGTGGCGCTGGACTACGCGCTGCGGCGGACGAAATGGGGCCGCTCCGTTGTTGCGGTGGGCGGTAACCGGGAGGCGGCGCGCCGGGCGGGCATCAACGTGCGCCTCATCTACGCCAGCGCCTTCGTGCTGTGCTCCACCCTGGCGGCGTTCGGCGGGTTGATGTCGGCGGCCCGGCTGGCCTCGGCCAGCCAGCAGGCCGGCACGGGCGACGTGAACCTGAACGCCATCGCTGCGGCTGTCATTGGCGGCACGTCCCTGTTCGGCGGCCGCGGCTCCGCGTATTCGGCGCTGCTCGGCATCATCGTCATCCAGTCCATCGCCAGCGGGCTGACCCTGCTCGATCTGTCGTCCTCGCTCCGCTACATGATCACCGGTGCGGTGCTGGCGACGGCGGTGATCGTTGATTCCCTCGCGCGCCGCTCGCGCGCGTCCCATGGCCGCGGCTGAGACCGTGCGCGTTCGGAGGCAGCCCTTGCCATGAAGCAGAATCTATCGGGAAGGGTTGCGGCCATCACGGGCGCCGCATCCGGAATTGGGCTCGCCAGCGCGCGGGCCATGGCAGCCGCCGGGGTGCGGGTCGTGCTGGTGGACCGGGACGAAGCGAAACTGCGGGCTGCCTGCGCAGGCATCGGGGGTGCCGCCGTCCCGCTGGTCGTGGATCTGCTCGACCCCGGCAGCGTGACAGGCATGGTGCCGGCCATTCTCGGGAAGGTTGAGCGGCTGGACATCTTCCACGCCAATGCTGGGTCCTACGTGGGCGGCGACGTGCATGGCGGCGATCCGGATGCGTGGGACCGAATGCTCAACCTCAACGTCAACGCGACGTTCCGCAGCATCCACGCGGTGCTGCCGCACATGGTGGAGCGCGGCAGCGGCGACATCATCGTCACCAGTTCGGTCGCCGGCGTCGTTCCCGTAGTGGTGGAGCCGGTCTACACCGCCTCCAAGCACGCGGTGCAGGCCTTCGTGCACACGCTCCGCCGCCAGGTCATGCAGCATGGCATCCGCGTGGGCGCCGTGCTGCCCGGCCCGGTGGTCACCGCACTGCTGGACGATTGGCCGCGCGCGAAGATGGAGGATGCTCTCGCCCGCGGCAGCCTGATGCAGCCCGACGAGGTGGCGGAGGCCGTGCTGTTCATGCTGACACGGCCGCCCACGGTGACCATCCGCGACTTGGTCATCCTGCCGCAAAGCCTGGACCTGTAGAGGCGCGGCATGGACGCTGTCATCGGCATCGATATCGGGACGCAGAGCACGAAAGCGGTGCTGGCCGGCCCCGGCGGCGCGATTCTGGCCCAGGCATCGGACAGCTACGCCCCCGATACGCCGTGCCCCAACTGGGCGGAGCAATGGCCGGACGTGTGGCTAAACGCGGTGGAGCGCTGCCTGGCCGCATTGGCCAAGATGCCGGACGTGACGGTGCGGGCAATTTGCGTATCGAGCCTCTACGGCGGCTCCGGCATTCCTGTGGACGCCGCGATGCAACCGCTGCATCCGTGCCTGATCTGGATGGACCGCCGGGCGGAAGCACAATCGGATTGGGTCAAGGCGAATGTCGACCTGCAGCGCCTGGGCGCCGTCACCGGCAATGGCGTCGACAGCTATCATGGATTCACCAAGATCATGTGGCTGCGCGACGAGCGGCCGGAAGTGTGGGAGAAGACCGCGCTGTTCCTGCCGCCCAACGCGTTCGTCATCCACCGCCTGACCGGCGTGATCGCCGTGGACCATTCCTCGGCCGGTAATATCGGCGGTGTCTACGACATCGGTGCGCGCACCTGGTCGCACGAGATGATGGCGGTGCTGGGCATCCCCGGCCGCACCATGCCTGAGCGGCTGGTTGACCCGGCGGATGTGGTCGGCGGGCTGTTGCCGGAAGTGGCGGCCCGGCTGGGCCTGCCGGCCGGAACGCCAGTGGTGGCCGGTGGCGTGGATGCCGCAATGGCGACCTTCGCCGCCGGGGTCAGATTGCCCGGCCAGCACGTGGCGATGCTCGGAACCAGCATGTGCTGGGGGTTCATCGCGCCATCGGCCGAAGGGGCGCACGGCCTGGTCTCCATGCCATACATCGTCGGGCGCGACCTCTACGTGTTCGGCGGCGCCGCCACGGCCGGCGCGTCGGTGAGTTGGTTCATCGAGCAGTTCTGCCAGGCGGAGATGGAGCAGGGTCACGCCACCGGCCGCGACCCGCACGCGCTGCTGGAACAGAGGGCGGAGAGGATCGCGCCAGGCTGCGAGGGGCTGGTGTTCCTGCCCTACCTCATGGGCGAGCGCTCCCCCGTGTGGGACGCCCGGGCGTCGGGCGCGTTCGTTGGCTTGAACCTTTTCCATACCCGCGCCCATCTGTACCGCTCGGTCCTGGAGGGCGTAACGCTGGCGTTGCGCCATAACATGGAGGCTGGTGCCCGGGTCGCGGCGTTGCTGGAGCCGCGGCTCGTGGTCGTCGGCGGCGCCGCCCGGTCCGACCTGTGGATGCAGATTATCGCCGACGCGACGGGGTATCCGGTTTGGACCATCCAAGAGGATGTCGAGGCCGCTATCGGCGCAGCCCGGCTCGCCGCGTTGAGCGTGGGGCTGGGCACCGAAGCGGATGGCGAGCCGGGCGAAGGGTCGGATTGGATCACGCTCGTGAAGCGGACCCAGCCAGCTGGCTTACGCAAAGCCTCTTACGACGCATTGTTTGCCGTCTATACCGGATTGTATCCGGCGCTGAAGGACAGCATGCACGCACTCGCGGAACTCCGTCGCTAGGCGGCGGGAAAGCGATGCTGCTTGGGGCTATATTGCCTCGTTACATAAGCTGCTTAAGCAACTGGCGCGAAGGACAGCCATCTATCGGACGGCGGTGCGCTGTCCTGCCTCAATCTTCTTGGCACGTAGGCGGGCTGGTTCCAACGTCCTGATCCAAAACGGGTGCGTTCGGTCGAGGAGGCTCGCTCGTCCGTTGTCCGCTTCGAATGCGATGGCTGCCAGCCGACGGCGGCACTCCGCAACCTTCTTGGCTCTGCTGGCGTCGGCCCGCGCCGCCGCGGCAACGTCTAAGTCGTCGACCCAGTATTAAACCGAGACCACGTGGCGCATGGCTCTCGCGAGTAGTAAGGCCTCCATTACGGCCTGGGACCTTTCGCCCATTGTGACCGGCTGGTTCCAGTGGCATCTCACGTCGCTCATTCGGCAACTCCTCGGATACGGACGAAAGTTCGATGTCGCAAGATGGGTGCGACCTGCGTCGGCGCGTAAAGCGTCAACCGCAGCCAAAGCATCCCGTTGTCCGGCGGCAAAACGCTCCATCTCCGCCGTCACCGCCTCCAGCCGCGCGGAGGAAGCTTGGACGGCGTCTTGAGCCGCATTCAACCGCTCCACCTGTGCCCGCACGCTGGTCTCGTGCGTCTGCCAGGTGAAGCTGATCAAAACGAACGCGCGATTGAGATCTGCGACCGGGTGTTACCCCTTATCCGCGCCAATGGCCATTTTGAGAAGATACCTGATGCTAAGTGCCTCTTGGAAACCGGGCGCCCAGTGCGTGCCCTGGTTCGTGATCCCGATAAGGCAGCAGAGTGGACGGAGAAGGGCGTCGACTTGTGCCGAGGTGACTTCACCGATGTGGCGGCGCACACAGCCGCATTGCACGGTGTGGGGGGCGCATTCCTGATGCTGCCACCATTCTTCACACCGCAATCCGGGTTTCCGGAGGCGAGGGCAATGGTGGATGGTTTTCACGAGGCTTTGCATCGGTCGCCCCCTGAACGGGTGGTCGCACTCTCCTCTGTCGGATCGCAGCGCAAAACCGGGCTCGGCATGATTACTGCGACGCATCTGCTGGAGGACGGGCTGCGTGACGTGCTGGCGCCGCTCTGCTTCGTGCGTCCCGGCTCCTTCCTGGAGAACCACGTTCCCAATCTTGTCCAAGCCAAGTCCACGGGCGTGTTCAAGACCTATTTAATGCCGGCCGACCGCGCCGTTCCCATGGCTGCGACACAAGATATCGGACACGAGATTGCCCGACGCCTTGTCACGCATTGGAGCGGCCGTGCCATCGTCAAACTGGGCTCAATGGTCAGGCCGGATGAGTTGGCCCGCGCGATGGGCGGTGTGGCTGGCAGGCCGGTGCAGGCAAGGGCGATTGCGCGGGAGCAATGGGAAGCGATCGCTCGCGGAGCGTGGCATGCCGCCTGGCTTCATCGACCCGTTCCCGGAAATGGAGGAGAGCTATAACTCTGGATGGATCGGCTTCGGAATGCCCGATACGGAACGGGTCCACGGCGCGACCACGCCAACGCAGGTCTTTGCCCGAGCACAGGCCACTCCAAACCGGCGCTGATCGTAGACGCAGCGTCGCAACGTGCTGTCGGCGATGCGGGTCCCCCCATCCTCAGGCATCATGCTTACCGCCGGAGAGCCTCAATGCCAGCCGCCACGCTCCGTATGGTCGGCTTCAGCAATCACTGTTGATGATCGTAACCACGCGCCTGTCTGCGGTGTTAAAGCCCCAATCTGTCAAATCGCTTCCAAAGCTGACCCCCATTTGGAGTGCGCCCCTGCGGGTGGACAGAATGGGCGATTTGAATTGACCCCCTCTGCTGGGCTTCCGGAGAATGGAAGTCATGACGAAGCACCGATCTCACAGCGCCGCTTTCAAACGGCAGGTTGCTGAGGAATTCATCGCGGGCGAGACATTGCACGCGCTCTCCAAGCAACATGACATCTCGCGGCAGCTGATCCGGATCTGGGTCGGCAAGTTCGAGGCTGGTGCCTTGGATGATGACGTGCAGGCGGCCGATCTGATGCAGGAATACGAAGCCAAGATCGCAGCCCTCGAGCGTCTGGTCGGCCGTCAGGCGCTGGAGATCGAGCTTCTAAAGGGGGCTTTGAAGCATGCACCCCGGCCGAAAAGCGCGACCACCTCCGTCGTCACCGGCCCTATGGCGTCTCCGTCAGCAGGGGGTGCGAGCTGATGGGCCTCACGCGATCCACCTTCTACGACGCGCAGCCAGCCACGTTACCCGACGACGGCATCCTTGCCCGGATCGGCACGATCTGTGACGAGTTCGAGTGCTACGGTTATCGGCGGGTGGGAGCAGCACTGCGCCACCAGGGCGTGGTCGTGAACGGCAAGAAGCTGCGCCGCCTCATGCGTGAGCACGATTTGCAGCCAAAACAGCGGCGGCGCTACGTCGTGACGACCGACAGCGACCATGCCGGGCTGATCTATCCCGACTTGGCCAAAGGTGTCGTTCCCGATCGCCCGAACCAGCTCTGGGTCGCAGACCTGACATACGTCGCCATCCCTGGCGGGTTCGTCTACCTGGCTGCCATCCTGGATGCCTGGTCGCGCAAGGTCGTCGGCTACGCGATTAGCCGGTCCATGGATGCCCGCATCGCCGTCGCGGCTCTGAAGGCAGCGATCAGGAACCGGGCTCCGCCAACCGGCTGCATTCACCACTCCGATAGGGGGTCGCAATACGCGTCCGAAGTGTATCGCGCGCTGCTGGCGGCTCATGGCCTGACCGGTTCAATGAGCCGCCGTGGCAACCCCTATGACAACGCCAAAGCAGAGAGCTTCATGAAGACGCTGAAGGTGGAGGCCGTCTACCTGGCAGCCTACGAGACATTCGAGGACGTCACTGCCGACCTTCCGCGCTTCATCGACGACGTCTACAACTCAAGACGGCTGCACTCGGCGCTGGGATACCTCAGCCCCGTGCAGTTCGAGGATCAACACGCCCGGCAGACGGTCAAAACAGCGGCTTGAATCTGTCCACCCGCAGGGGCGCACTCCACTCCCAGGGGCGCACTCCATCAGGGGGTCACTATTCGCCGCGAATTTACATGATTGGAATCGCCCTAAAAATAAGCCGCCGGGCAAGCCGGGGCAGGTCATCGGCTATGACTCCACCGGCCGTTCCCGCGCACCGTGGAAACGGATCACCGGCTTGCCGGTGCCGGGAATGCCGGAGACGGCCAGCACCGTCTCGGCGGGCACATTAACCCATGTGCTGCCAGCAACCGCGCCCGCCTCCAAAAGCCATTTCCCCGCGATGGCGAAGCCCATGGTGTAGCCGAGCCAGCGCGGCCGTTGCCCGCCCGAGCCAAAAAACCAGGCATTATGGTCGTAGGCCGGGTCTGACAGCACGGAGGCGTCCGGCTGTTGGATGCGAAGGGCGTCCTGATCAACCGCACACTCCCAGGGCTCCGGCGGAGTGCCGAGCAACCACCCCGTGAATTGCCCGGCAAGTCCTTCGCTGACCAGCGCCTCACCCAGGGTGCGGCCATATCCGACTGCGCCCATGCGCATGCAGTGATGCACCTCGTGGACCAAAGTCCGGCGCAGGGAACCCTCCTTGAGGCATGTGGCAAAGTGCTGGTTGTCCGGGTCCAGAGTCAGAGCGAGCAGACCCTTGCGGTAGGCGTGGCCTCCCATGCCGATTTCGGGAATGACGCCGCCTGACAGGCGCTGCACCAGGATGTCAACGGGAGACGTCTGCAGTACCCGGCTGACGGCCTCCCAGGCGGTATGCACGTCGAGAGCAATCCGCTCGCGCCATGGTCCCAGATCGCCTTCCGCCTCCAACCAGTGCAACCGCCAGTCCATCACCTCTTCCGCCATCCCGATTTTGCGCCTCATAATTGCATACCGGGCGCATTGCCGCCATCGATCAGGTCATCGTGTTGTGGGACGGACAGACTGCCCTCAGGTCTGCCTGCTTGGCTGCAGGGGAGTGCGTTGCCAGACCAACTCCGTCCTGCTCCGCTTGTCGACCCACTTCGCGTCCAATGCGGCAGGCTCGTCGGCTGCAGTAAACCTCCAGCGGAAGGCACCTGCGCCGGGAAGGCCGAATTTGGCCCATCGTGTGTATGCAGCCGCTAAGCGGGTCGCCGCGGTCCGGCTGCATGGAACCACGTTATCACCCATGACTAAACCGTCGGCACCCCGTCCGGGCCGCGTGGCGCGGATGGCGGCACACGTTTGCCCGGATACCAGTCTCCTTCGGCCAGGCGCTACACAGCCGGGTTGTCGGCCGCCCCATCACCCAAGCAGGTAGTCCAGCGTAATTTTGGCAAGCGGCGGACGCGTTTTCCGGTGGCGTGGAACACCGCGTTGGCGATGGCGGGCGCAATGCCCACGATTGCCAGCTCGCCTACTGCCTTCCCGCCCAGCGGGGTCGCGTCGTAGTCGGGCTGCCCGACCGAGATCGTCTCGATGTGCGGCACGTCGGCGTTGGTGGCGATCCGGTAGTCGGCCAGATTGGCGCTGAGGATGCGGCCGTTGCGCGGATCGGTGATCCCTTCCTCGAGCAGCGCCATCCCGATGCCCATCACGATGCCGCCTTTGAACTGGCTCTCGGCCAATTTGGGGTTGTAGAGCCGCCCGGCATCGAGCGCGCTGACCACGCGGGTGACCTGCACCGTGCCGAAATCCTCGTCCACGCGAACCTCGATGAAATGCGCGCAGAAGCTGTGCCGCGACTTCGGCAGCTTGGCGCCCCGCTCCATCCCGGAGAGGCTGATGAAGTAGTTCAGCCGCTCGTCCGCCGAGCGCGCCGCTTCCGGCAGCGTGTCGCAGGTGACCTCGATGACGTCGCGCCCGGTGGCTCCATCAGCTCGGCAATAGTGACCGTCTCGCCGCGCGGGGTGCGGAGGCGGCCGTCGGCGAGGGTGAGCGTGTTGGCCTGCAGCGGGGAGTTGGGATCGGACAGGCCAAGCACGATCAGCTCGTCACGGGCGGTCAGCGCCGTCTTGTGAACGGCGGCGGCCATCAGATTGGCGAGCTGCGTCCGGCACCAGGCCCGGGAGGTCTATTCGTCGCAGGCGAAGCACTTCAGCCCGCCCAAGTCCTGTCACCGCCACGCCTCCAGGAAGCAATCCCCGGTAAGACTGGTGGTGATGGCCATGTATGATCGCGCGCGCTCCGCAGGCCGCGGCTGCCTGCCCGATGCCGGCCGATCCAAGCGGATGCGAGCCCGGCGCCTCATGGCTGACCAGCACGTCAGCGCCTCCTTCGGCGAGTGCGGCCACGTCCTCCGGGAAAATTGCGGCGCGAAGGTTCAGGGGGAGGCCGCCCCGCCATCGGTCACGGGGGGAAAGGGCACGCAGGCAGGCGCTGCGGGTGTCGTAGGCCGCCCGTGCGGCCGACCCTGGGGTCCAGACGCCGTCACGGAAGAGGCCGCCAAGCCCCGCGACAGTGATGCCGCCCACTTCGGCGAAGCGGGCGTGCAGGCACCCTTCCGGATAATCGCTGAAGAGGCGATCGTGCCACTCCTCGCAATCCACATCGTGGTTGCCGAAAATCCAGCGCACTCGGATCCCGGCATCGAAAATGCTGGCGAGTTGCTTCCGGAGCGGCATGCGCAAGTCGAGGTCGCCGAGAATGATCACGCCCGCTGGAGGATCGTCATGGCAGGCCCGCAGGAGGGGAGCAAAGTCGCCGTGCGGATCGCCGTAGAAAAGGACGTCATCGCTCATGTCCGGCCACCAGGCTGCAGGGTGCGGGCATTCTAGCAGGAAATCCGTGTCTTCCGCGGATCGCGACAAGGCTGTGGTCCTGGCGGGCTACGGGGGATGGAAGAGTTCCGCAAACCCTTGATCAACCCGATCGAGCAATGACAGGTGTGCTTGGGACGCGTGCGGATAACCCGTGGCTTGTTGTAACCATTCGGGCGCATCAGGCCGACGGTAAATTCGGGCACGGCAAACCACCGCCCTGGCGTTTGTATCCGGTAAACCACGAGGTATTTCAACCCGGCTTGCAGCCAGTTCAAGTTTGCCGCACTGGGCTTTGCGTGACCTAATCCATCCAGCTGTCATTAATCGAGTCGCGATGCTCCGGCCATTGGCGCACACCGGGTGTCACATGGAGTATGACATGGGAAAAGACGCCGGGAGCGATGTAAGCGGTGCGGCGGCCGAGGCTGACCCGCGCAATATGGAACTGCTCGCTTTGGTTGCGACCCTCAAACGGCCCGTTCCTGTTCCCGTAGCGAACGTGAGGCTGTCGAAGACAGTGCAGATGCGCGAGGGCCGCCTGCCGATTGCAAAGGAGCGGTCGGCCGCAATAGCGGACCTGTTCAGGGAGCGCCCCGACTTGCTCAGCCGCCTGCAGGCAATCCGGCAGGGACCTGGCGCCTTTTCCGTGAGACTGCGGCGGGAGTTTGGATTCAGGCCGACGCATGTGGACTGCGTCGCGCTTGCCAGCCTTTGCCCGCCGGTTGCCGTGAGGGGTCTTGGGAAGACGAAGGGTAATGCTGAGAAAGCGGACCAAACGCCCGATGGCCAGCCTGCCGGTCTTGACGCTAAATCCCCGCGGAAACCTTCTGCGGCTGAGGCCGCCGCCGCCCTGGCCGGCTACGTCAGGCCGAGCCCGCGGGCCCCGGCAGCGGTCGACGGCGTCAGGGCGCCACGGGTGCGGATTAACCGGGTTGCCATGGAATGGGCTCGCCAGGCGTCCGCGGAAGCTGACCGTCTGGCCGACGAGGAGGCGGAGCGTCAGGCGGAGCGTCCGGCGAAGGCGGCGGCGCACCGCGCACTGCTGGACAAGGCGCTGCAAGCCAGGCGACGGGGGCCTCTGGATCTTGTCGAGCTTCTGGCCGGAAGTCCGGCATACCGAGCCCTGCTCGTCCCGGCTTACGGGGAACCGATCCTCCTGGAGCTCACAGACCTCGAATCTAAGCTTTTCAATGATGGCGAGGAACGGCGAAAGAAAAGGAGGCGGACTAAGATGCGCCCGCCACCGGTTTAGCTTGCTTGGGTCCGATGCCTTTTCGTGACGCCGATAGTGCCGTCTGAATACTGGGCCGGATAATGGCGCGCCTATAGCGGGGGCCCCGACGTGCCTCCGGGCTCACGGGGACCCGCAAGGCGGACGCCCGCGTCCCAGTAGTGCTCCGTGATCTTGAATTGACCATCCCACTGACGCTGAACTCCGCAGACCGCCGGCGTTCGCGCGGTCGTGCCATTGATCAAGCCGTTTTCCCTGAGATTCGCAATGCTGGACGAGCCGTCGGCGCCGAGCCTAACGTTCAGCAGGACTGCCGGCTTAGCGGTCTGTTCCTTGCGGAACGCGCGGAAGTCATCGTGGCGCACGATTATATAAGGCGCGCCCCAGCCGGCGGAGTGCAGGATAGCACCCGGTTCAGTATCGTCCACGAGGGACACCGCGCTTCCGTCCTCCTCGCAGGCCGCCACGATCCCCAGGATGCGAGGGTGCGCCGAGGCAAAGAACGCCAGACGCCCGGGCCAGTCCGCCATGGCGGCCACAGTGCTCCGCGGGTTGGCCAGGACGGGCGTGAAATCGGTGCCGTCGAGGAAGTAGGCGTGCGATGGGGGGCCTCCGCCCGTCTCCACCACCGCGGCGTATCCGGCGAGGTGGCCATTGCGCGCGCCCGCCACGAACGCCTCAACGCGGACTCGTCCCGGCGGTCCGTCCATCCGGACGAGCACAATCGGATCGGCCGGCGGTGGTCCTGAAAATGGAAATGCGTCTGGAGGCAGGGAAAGGGGCCGCCGCGTCCCGATGATGCCGATATCGACAGCTGCAGGCTCCGGTCCGGCGAAAGACGCGATGAACACCCGGGCTGAAGGGACGAGCGCGTCCGCAATTTGCCGCACCTGCGCCAGGATCCGCACATCATTGACTGGCCAGGCCGGATTGCCGTCGGCGGCCGCTGTCAAGGCGCACAGCTCCAATGCGAAGCGTTCGGTTTCCAACGGTGTCCTGCGTCCCGTGGTGTGCCTCCACCGAAGAGGGTGCGCCAAGCTCGTGCAAGGGACGCCGTTGCACCCGCATGTGTCCGCACGCCGGCCGTGACAAAACCCAACGAAGCCGTGCCGGAACGCCTGTCCCGCCCGGGGGCGGCGGCAGGATTGAGCCCGCATATGCCGCGACCGGCCAAGGGCGCGCCCAATGCCGGTGCTTAGGAAAAAGTTGACTCAGGGGCTTACTGGCTGGGCTGTGCTGTGTTATGAAGAGTACGTTGTGAGCCCAACTACTTTCCGAGCTCGTCATGCGCCGAAGTGCTGCCGTCACCCTAGCGGAGACGGAACGTAGCCCTTTAGAGGTTACGGCCCTGCCAAGGAGAAGTCCGAGGCTAGGGAAAACAGCAAAGTTGGGCGGACGCATGGCGCTGCGCTGATTCAGTGCAGGTGTGCATGTCCGATTTAGAAGATATCATCACTGTCCCCGGCAACCGTCGTGGGTCCAGCCGCCGTCCTGCGGGTATCCGCGAGCGTGCGGACGCCAAAACACTGGCCGCACGTGGCCTTCACAGCCGCAAAACCAAAAAGCCAGCACCGAAAAAGCCGAAGAAGCGCGAGAAGCCCTTCTTCGGTCCAGGGGGCGCCGCGCTGTCCTCCGCGGGGGTCAAGTGGAACACCCCCAAATCGGTTGTCGACGCAATCTTGCAGGCTCTCGGCCGCGATCGGTTTGACATTGATCCTTGCGCGCCCGCCGATGGCGGCGGCCATGTCGAGGCGGCAACCCGCTTTACCGAAAAGGATGACGGGCTCGTCCAAAAATGGGATGGCGTCATGTTCGTCAATCCTCCCTACGCCCGCGGGGTGACGGGCAAATGGGCGCGCCGTTGCCACCACTCTGTCGAGAGCGGTGAGGCCAAGATTGTCATTGGCCTCTACCCGGCCCGGGTCGGAACGGTTTGGTGCCACCGGCACGTCTTCCGGGCTCTGGCGCCCGTTTTGTTTTTCAGCCGGCGCCTTCATTTCGGCGATGGCGGGACCCCCGCTCCCTTTGACTCGATGCTCGTTCTGTGGGGTGCCGATGAAGCGACGGTGGCTGCGATTGCGGCCGGGTTCCCCGACGCGGTTTTGGTCCGGTGCCACAATCCGGGAGGTCCGCAATGAGCTTCCCGTTTGGCGCACGCCAAAATCTCGCGGAGCTTTTCGCAGGTGTCGGGGCGGCACACGCCGGGTTGGGCACCGGCAAAGGTGCCAATGAGGATCATTTTCGGTGGGCGTCAGATCCTTGCAAGGACCTGTCGTCGGCGGGAATGCGGGCAGGACTGCCGGCTGCGTCTCACTGCGACGCTGCCGGCACGCTCCGGCAGACGGGCATGGCGGCCTGCTGACGGACTTGGGCGCGGCTCCCTGGATCTGGGCGCCGTGCTTCAGACGTTTCAGCCACCCGGCCGACGGGACCGCACTCCCGTCACTCCTGGAGACCACAATGCACGATTTCATCGAGCTGTACGCGGGCATCGGACACCCGCGCGTTGCGTTCCGCGGCCGCCTGAACTGTGTTTACGCGTCGGATTTCTCCGAGGCGAAGGCTGCGGTCTACCGCGATAACTTTGGCGGCGACGAGCTCGTCGTCAAAGATATCCGCGACATCGCGGAAGGTGAACTGCCCCGGAGCTATATGTGGTGGCTCAGCTCCCCTTGTACGGACTTCACCTCCGCCGGCTTGGGCAAGGGAATGGAAGGTCCGCAGGGAGCGTTGATTTTCCAGACGACCCGGCTTCTGCACGCGGCGCTGCGGCAGGGCACCGCGCCCTCGGTTGTCGTGATGGAAAATGTCGAGCGCCTTGTGACGATCTCTTCCGGAGCCGTTTTTACGGCGCTCGTCACCGCGCTCGTTTCCGCCGGCTACGTCGTCGGCGCGGTGATGATGGACGCCGCTGATTTCCTGCCGCAATCCCGGCCGCGTTTCTTCTTGGTTGCGGTGCGCCGAGGTGTCGCCATTCCGGCGGCGTTGATCGCGGGCGGGCCGATCGCGCACTGGCACAGCGCGGCGCTCGTCCGCGCTGTGGGCGGCCTGCGCGCCTTGGAGAAAGAGAATTGGGTCTGGTGGCGTCTGCCGGTGCCTCCGGCCCGCAAAATGAACCTTAGCGATATCGTTGAGCCTCTGGGGAGCCCGAACCTGGCGTGGCGTGATCCAGGGAATGTCGAGTATCTGCTCGGCCTGCTGGGTGCCCGCGACAAGGTGCGCCTCGAACGGGCCCAGGCTAGCGGCAAAGAAGTTTACGGCACCGTCGCCAACAAGCCCGGCAAGAACGGAGAACGCTACCTGGCGCTGCGCACTGACGGCACGGCTGGCTGCCTGATGCGCAAGGTGGACATCCGTTATCAGCAGTTCTGCCGGATTATGGGCAAGCATGTCGGAATTCGCCCGGCGACACGCCTCGAAATGGGCCGCTCCATGGGTTTGCCCGACAGCTTCAAATTGCCCGCAAGCGTCGCCGGAACCGCCAAGGCATGCGGCGATGGCGTCGTCGTGCCCGTCATTGAATGGCTTCTGACACATTTGCTCGAGCCGTTGCTGGAAGCCGCAGACCTATCAACCAAGAAGGACACCAAAATGACCGAAGGCAAACCGCAAATCTTTGACCGCCCGCGCCGCAAGCGCAAAGCCGTAGGGCCGGTGTTGCCGGCACAGCCCGTGCCTGCGCGCGCCGGGGTGATCACGGTCAGCTTCGAGCCGGGTGAGTTGGACCGCATGGGCCGTTTCGCGGCGCAGACGGGTGTGTCGCTGCATGAATATGTCCTGCGCGGCATGGACCGTAACCTGGCTGAATTCGGCGCGCCGCCGGTCCGTCGCCAGACCCCGGCTCCCGCGGTGTCACGCTCAAAGACGGGCGGCGCTGGCAAGGTGCAGGAATCCGATATAGCGACGGGGGTTGTCTGGAACAGGCGGCGGAAGGCCGTACCGACTGCCCGAGGGTGCCTGCGTGACACAGGGTTCAAGGTGACGGCGCAGACATTGCCCAAGGTAAGAAAGACGTCCTGAACGCTCCCGACACTCAGGCAGAGGGCAGTTTTCAGCAGAGCTCCGGCACCTTGTTGGGGTTGGCGCAACTAATGTGTTCGGCTGCTTGAGGGAGAGCAAGAGGATCGGCGTCGGAGCGCTGGACGTGCACGGCGCGTCTGCGGGCACGTCGGTCGCCACAGTCAAGGTGGCGGCCGCGGCGGCCCAGACCGAGGCCGCGAACGCCGCGGTAGGCTTTCGGCAGCACGCGTTTTGGCGTGACGTTCCTTTTCGGGAGGAACGGCATGCCCCGGCGGAGCCGTTTGCACCGGGTTAGCCATGCGCTCGCGCCAAAAGCCGGGCCGTGCGGAGGCGTGCGTCTCAGGCCCGACACCGTGGGTTTATCGCAAAGAGTGGATGTGCGGGCGGAGACGTTCCGAACGCTTCAGTTGCCTCCGCGGGCGTGGTGCGCAAGATGTGGGTAAGTCGCTCGCCGTAGCGACCGCCGAGAGTCAGGATTGGGCAGGCGACCGAGACTGTCCAGGTAGGAGCGAGAAGGGAACAGCAACTCTGACCTGAGACGGCGCTGCGATTCGACACCGGCGTCGGTCTGTGAGCCCACGATTTCTAGTCGGTGAGGATCGCCTCGGCCTCGGCGATCGCGGTCGCGACGCTATCGCGCCACGCCGCGCTATCGGGTGCCTGGGCGAAGGGTGCCTGGGGCAGGACCTTGAGCAGCCCGAGCAGCACGTGGAACTGGTCGGCCTTGCGCTGGAGCAGTTCGTCAAACTGTGGCGGAACGGGCAGCGAGCTATCCCAATCGATGGGATCGCATTCCATCCACGCGCCGGTGACGTAGGTGTCGCCGCAGGCCCCCTCGTCGCCCTGCCCGCAGTCCCAGTCTTTGTCGGCGATAGCGAGGGCGCAGGCCGCTTCAAGCGATTCAGCCTGGTAACTGTGCTGGCGGTACCACGGCAGGCGGTAAGCGGTTTCGATAACGAAATGCAACACAACGCTCTCCTGTATGCCGGGAGGGGCACCAACGCTCCAGGATGATTGTGAGTGGCGCCCGAAGGCAAGCAAAAACGGAGGAGAGTTCGGACATTGGAAAGTCCACCGATTTGGCTTGCCGTGTCTTGGACACCGGCTACCCTCAATGTTCCGCTATGCCTTCGCATGGCCCAGGGGGTGAAGGGGGATGTCCGAGATCGCAGTGCCGCCGCCGCCGATGATCTGCGACGTCAGACGCAGTCTCGCGATCAGCTCTACTGGAGACGCGCATGCGCTGGCAGGCGCCCTGATCGGGGCCGCCGTCGGGAGTTGGCGATGCCCTCCCTCATTCGGGAAGGCTTGGGCGGCCGATCCGGGCGTGCCGCAAATTCTACTTTTCCAGCGCGAGCCTTGGGGCCGTTTGGAGAAGATCGCGCTGTGCATGGACCGCGACTCGACCGGCTATCGCCTCACATCGCTTGTCGACGGCCACTGCAAGCTCGGCAGGGCACCTTGGAACGGTGTTGTCGGCGACTTCGTGAACACGGTCGTCGCCCCGGCCATGCGGCTGTCGGCGGACTTCTCATGGAAGGTTGGAGCGTACGAGCGGGGCCCGGATAGCTGGTTCACCAAAACCGCCGCGCGGCATCTCCGCCGCGCCTTGGCCGCAGGCATGACGCCGGGATTGGGTTGGTCGGCACCCGCGGCCAGACTCTGGCTGAGGTTTCTGATCACCGTCCACGAGAACGGCGAAGATCTGGAGTTCAGTGAGATCGGTCTCTGGCTGGCCGAGTTGGACGGCTGGAGCATGCAGGATGCCGTGAGACTCTTTGAAGTGTCGAAGGGGGCCCTCGCCGCTCTTTTCGATTACCGTAAGTCTCTTGGGGACATCGCGATCCCACGGACGAGGGCGAATGTAAACTGATGCCGCTGGAAGCCGGGATCGTCTGACGTGCCCTGGGTGGCGAACACAACTTCTGCGCAAACAGTTCCGCCGGACAGCGGCTGGGGCGGGCTCGACGGCGAAGGCGGGGAGGACGCCCGCCGCGAGCGCATCATGGAATCGGTCAGGTCGCTTGTCCGGCTTGCGGCCGAACAAGCGGGCATCGCGCTTTCCGATACGCTGAATGACCTAACGCGCTGCGATCGCCGTCGTCTGACGCAGGCGGTGTTCAAGCTGGCAAGCGCAGCCAAATAGTTTTCCGGCGTCTTGGCCGGCCGCGTCCTTGATGGACAATTATGCCCCCCTCGCGCCATCGCCACATCGGGCGGTGCCGCATCCTGCCGCGAACGCGTTGGCGGCAGGGCTACCGCGGAGTCCAACAGGTGCCGGTGAAATCCATGATGATCTAAGGCCATCACGGCCACGCCCGCTCGTCGTTCGCACTGGGCGTGCCCTGCTAAGCCAGAATGCCGTCAGCACTATGTCGCCTTCGACGGCGGCTGCCGCGGCACGACCGCGAAGCCGCGGCAGCGGGCGTCGCACGGGAGGTTGGCCGCGATGCATGTAAAGGGCGTCCAGTCCGCGCAGAAAAATCTCCTGCATCGGCACTCCGCACTCGAGCGCCATGTTGGATAGTCGGACGCGTTCCTCGGGCAAGAGGTAGACCGTGTTTCCGTAGGTCGTTTGCTTAACGCCGCGGGTACCTTCGCCTGTGACAGCCGGCAGGTCCTTGCGGACCCGCTGCGGCGGCGCACGCATCAGGGGCTGCGCGACAGGTTCAGCCTGGGCCCGGGCTGCCTCCGCAAGCGGTTCCAGCAGATGTTGCGCGATCCAGCGGACCACCGGCACGACGACGCCATCGCCGGTCAGCTGCGCCGTCTTCGACACTGACTGCGGAAGCCGGTAATTGGCGGGAAGACCCATAAGACGTGCCAGTTCGAGCCGCGTCATAGGCCGAATGCGGACATCATCGCCGTCAATCCGGCAGAGCTGCTGGTAGCGCAAATCCACTTTCTTCATCAGGCAGCCTGACAATCCGTCGAGGCGGAAAACCAGCGAGCGCCGACCGTTCGTGGCCTTGGTGCCTGGTTTGTTGACAACAATTCCATAGATCACGCGGCCCGAGCGTTGCGCCGCCTTCAGGCGTTCGCGGTCGGCCGGTTTGCAGGTCGCAAGGAGCATGTCGACATTAGCCTTATCACGCCATTTTTCATTTGGTGACCCGAATGGCTCCACGATGTCCTCTAACGTGGAGGTGCGCACGGGGGGAAGCGGCAGCTTCCACCAGACAAGATTGCGCCGTACTACGGGAGCCATGCCGGCGACGGCTTTCTGAATGGCCCGGGTGTGCCAATGCTTCTCAGGACGGCGCGACAGCAGCACTTTCGGAACGGGAACGCCCGTCTTCACAGCAACAATGAAAAGCCGCGGGCGCGACTGGGGCACGAAGAGCCGCGCATCAACGCTCAGCGGACCTACCTTGTATCCCATGGAGATCAACGCCGTCAGAACCGCCTCGAGATCCTTTCCGGTAAGCCCGGAGACGTTCTCCAAAACGATAGTGTCGGGCGCTTTGCCGAGACGCGCGCAGTCCTGCATCAGAGCGAGAAAAACGAACACAAGCAGACCCCGGGTCCCTTCGCCGAAGCCAGGCTGAGGGCCGGCGGTTGTGTGGTCCTGGCACGGGAAGGACGCATGGGCGACATCGGAGTGGGTCAGTTCCGCAGCGGTGACGGTGCGGATGTCCTTCGTCGTCAGCTTTCCGCCGTCGAAATTCATACGATACGTCTTGCCTTTCGCCGCATCGATGTCGTTGGCGTAGGAGCAGGTCCATGCGTCGCCAAAACCCAGGCGCACGAAGCCGCCGCCGGCAAAGAACTCATTGAACGTGAACATGCGCGTCCCCCGGATCGCAGGCATGACGACGATCCCCATGGATCGCGCCATTTGTATAGGCTCGACTTGGACAAGCTGCGCAGGCGTCCGAACGAAACGCCCGCGAAAGCTGGCCTTATGAGTCGGCTATTCCTGACAGGGAGAACTTGGGGGAAAACGCGGCAACCGAGACTGCGGCCACCTTCGGGGAAAGCGCGGGCTCAACATTACGCATGGCGATCGCACCTCCGGCGGGTACCGTAACACAGTTTCATCCATTTGCCTAAAACGAACTCGCAAGCCGGGTCAGTGAGCATCGTAAGACGATGCCGGGTGGCCGTATCTGTCGGCGAGCTGTTCCAGTGGACGGCGGTCCTCCAGGGCCCGGGCGGGACCATGCGAAGGCCGGCAAATTTGGGTTTGCAGTTCTGGTCGGATGGGATCTAGCTTCGCAGATAGGCTGGAATTTCCTGGCGGGAGTGGTGGCGTGGGCTGGCTGGCGGACTTCATAGGCACCGGGATACGTTGGGGCGGCCTCTCGCCGTCCGACGCCGACGCCTTTGTTTCGACCGTCGAAAGGTTCCCCAATGTCACTGCGAAGACTCCATCGGCTTCCGATCCACACTAGCCACCCTCGGACTAAGCCCACCCAGCTCCGGCCGCTGCGCCAATTTGGACAAGCTTTTACAACCGATCTGTCTATTGCAGCCTTCTGTTCGGGAATAGCTTCCACAGCAATGCTCTTCGAGCTGAGGCATGCGCTGGATAAAGGCGGCTTCGGTGGACGCGGTCCATGAGCGTGGAACCATCCCAGTCCGACGTGGCGGACGGAACGGGCGCGGGCTACATCGGCGACGGAGATTGCTTGGCCGAAGGAACACGGATTGGCAGGTTTGTGGTGTTGCGCGACCTCGATGGCAGAACGCATGCCGTTGCGGCCGGCGCTGTGTCGGCGCTTTGCGAGACCGACGATGGGGCGCTGCTCATGCTTCCGGGTGGCAAGATGATCCATGTCCCCCGACCGATGGAAGTGATCCTCGCGTGGCTTGACGGCCGTGGATGAGGGGTGGGCGGCACGGTCAGCGTTATTGCCGGCGTCATGGGACGCCGGCAAGCCGAGTGGGCTGGCTAATGCTTGGAGGTGCTCGGCTGGCATGGCTTTTTGGTCGCTCATACCGTCCCGGGACGGTTACCCTCACATCCTGGAATGATGCTCAAAGCGAGTGACATGGAAGCGCTCTGATTTGGAGTATCTTTTGAACCATATTCGCGCGGGACTCGGACCCTTCCGCAGTCTGCACAAGTGCCGCCGCACCGCCGCTCGTGGTGCTCGAGAACGTCACGGGGCTCATTTCGGTCGACGGCGGCCGGGACTTCGCTGCGGTGGCCATGGCCCTGGCGTCGGCCGTCAACCGCTTGGGGGCGCTCCGGATGGACGCCGCCGATTTCCTGCCGCAGTCGCGCCCGCGCCTGTTCATCGTCGGCGTCCGCGACGGTGTTCCTCTGCCAAAGGCTATTTTCCAGGGCCCACCGACCCGGCACGCACTCCAAGTCGATCGTGCGGGCCGCAGCGGCCCTGCCGCCGGCGGTCAAGCGCCGCAGGGTGTGGTGGCGCATGCCCGAGTCGCCGCGGCGTTCCCCGAATCTGGACGGGATACTGGAGCCGTTCGGAGGTCCCGGCCAGCACTGGTGCCCCGACGGCAATGTCGCCGGGCTGCTGGCCAGTATCGCAGCTAACGCACATGCCCGTCTCCAAGCCGCACAGGACACAGGCCGCCAGATGCACGCCACTGTAATCAACAAGCCGCGGGGGGACGGTGGGCCTGGCCGTGCCCTGACGCTGCGGACGGACGGGATTGCCGGATGCCTGATGGGGAAGGCCGATTTGCGCTACCAGCAGGTCTGCCGGGTCCACGGTGCCGGGACGGGCATCCGGCCACTCACCAGAGGCGAGCTGGGCCGCCTGATGGGGCTTCCGCCCGACTATTTGCTACCCTTCAGCGTGGCGGCGACGGCGAAGTTGACCGGGAACGGCGTGGCGTTTCCCTTGGTGCGGTGGCTGGCGGCCCGTCTGCTGCAGCCGCTGACAACAGGGGCGGCCGCGCCGCATGCCGACACCACCTTCCGGGTCCGCCCGCGGCGCGCGAGGAAGGCCCTCGACGGTCAGGATGTCCCTGGTCTGCTGAAGCAGCGGACGGTTGGCACGACGGTTTACTTCCTGCCGAGCAGTCGGCGCGGGTGCATGGGCTGGCGGCTGACATGGGGGTCAGCATGCACGAGCTGCTGAACCGGGGCTGGACAGGCTGTTCCTGGAGCGCGGCAAGCCGCCTGTCGTGCGGTCCCGACCCGGCACCGAGCCGGGGCAGCCAATCCAGCATAATTCTTCAGGTCTGCGCGCCAATCCAGCTTCGTATCAGGTGACCTGCGGACGGCAGCCCATCGTCGCGATAAAGCAGGTCTTCGGTCCCGAACGGCTGACGCTTAGCTGCCCGCCGTGGCCCTGTAGCAGGCCGATCACCAATCGCATGCCGAGGCCGCGGCTCCGTGACGGGTCGAAATCCGCCGGAAGATCCATTCCGTCATCCTCAACGGTCAGGATGACCCCGTCTCCCTCCCGGCGTAGACCGACGCGCACCTCTCCGGCACCATATTTCAGTGCGTTGGTGACCAGTTCCAGAGTGACCAAAGCCAGCTGGGGAGCATCCGACGCTGGCCAGACCAGCGGGTCTGCCTGGAGCACGATAGTGCGGCCGGATAGCGTGGACGCCATCGCGGCCTGCTCGTCGTCCAGCAAGGTGCCTAGATACTTCGAGAGGTCAACGTCGGCCGCGCCGCCGAATCGGTAGAGATGCTCGTGCATAGTCCCGAAAGTCCGGACGCGGCTGGCGCTCTCCCGAAGCTGTTGGGCGGCGTCCTCGCGAGCCGCCATTCAGCATGAGGGAGCCTCCATGGGCCGGAGGGCAGTGGGGAGAGGCGGGCATGTTCGTCGATGAGTCCGCGGAGCTTGTGCTGCGGGCCATTGCGGACGCGGAGGACGCGGGCTCGCCCGTCGTCCTGGAGACTGAGCGCAAGGCCGGCAGCCTGACTGGCCCGATCGAATGTGACACAGTGCAGAATGGCCTCAAGGATGCCGAACTTGAACTGGTGCCTCACCTGGCCCACGACCTGCTGGTCGGCGGGGCCCGCCTGACTCTGATGCCGCCTCCACAGGATTGCCTGTCCGATGCAAAGCACTGAACCCGTGATGCCGCCCGTGTCAGACTTTGAGGGGGGCTGCGCCGTTCTGGATGATGTTCGCGCGTCCGCCAAGCTGGCCGCGCTGAGCGGCGCGTTCTTTGTGGCCGGCGCCGTCATGTTGCCGACTCTGCTGCTCAACGGCATCGACTATTGGGCTGGTTTGTTGCTCGGCGTGATCTTCCTTTTGGTCGGCGGTGGCCTGCTGCTGCAGATCTTGGCGCGCTTCGCGCGCCGCCGCATCCCATTCCTGGTCATCACCCAGGCCGGGCTGCGCTGCCAGGGCCTGGCCGACCCGCTCGTGCCCTGGTCGGCAATCGAGTATGCAAGGGTGTCTGACAATCCGATCGTCTGCACCGACTTCTTCTTCAAACCCGATGCGGTGCTGCCCGTGCGGGATCGCAGCCGGGCGAACGTGCAGCTATCTCGCCGCCGCCGCCAGCTTTCCATCCGCGGTCCGGTCCCCCGCGGCATGACTTTGGAGGATTATGCGGACAAAATCAGCACAGCCATTGTATCGGGCAGTCAGGGCGGGGCGGTGCCGTGACCGGGAGAGGCATTTTGCTCGCCTGTGTCTTGTTGCTGCCGGCCAATTGCGGCGACAATACCGCGCCGGATTACACCAAGCCATTGGCCGAATGGCGGCAAACGGGCGTCCCAGTCCGGCTGCTTCCCACGGTAGGCGGTCCGACGCTGCAGGTTCCAGCTACCAAGGACGGGCTCTGCATGGCACCGGAACCCAGCAACAGCTACGCCGGATGTGTCTTCCACCTCGACGAAGCGTCAGCCCGGCTGGCGACGGACAAGACCGAGTATGACCAGCGTCTGGATGTCGAGATGGTGTTCGAACGCGACCGCTTCACCCAGTTGCGCAACGAGGCCCGCATCGGGGCAGAACAGCGGGCTGGAAGTGACGGACCAGGGGGAGGGGCCCCGGTGGAACAGGTGTTGACCGGTACGAGCCGCAGGCAGCGTTTCGCAAGTGGCTGCTGGCGTCGCCTGGCCGTGAACACCTCAGGCACGGGCCTGGATGTGAACGGGCCCTACGCCTGCACGCTGGTGATAGAAAACCGGAGCCTCGGCGCGACCGTGGTGGATTATTCCGCACCGCCGCCCGCCGTTTCCGGCATGCCGCTCGACCGTGCGAGGATAGACCGGCTGGTTGCGGCCATGGCCGCGATCGAGGCGTCGTTCCTGCCCCGGCCGGTCAGGGCTGAGACGCTTAGCGAAACCGGCTAACCGTATTGTACGTGTCGACCAAACCGTTGAATGTCATGTTGATCGTGTCGAGCGCCTGGCCTTCCTGCCGGGCGGCGTCGCCCTGTCCAGTCAGGGTAGGCAGCCGGCGGCGCAGATCCTTCGCCTGCTGCAACAGCGCCGTCGCCGAGGGCTGGAGGTCGAACCATAGCGGCCGCATGCCCCGGACATCGGGTTTGGCCTCTTCCTGGTGGGCGGCGGAATAGGCGGTTCCAGCATCGAACTCCGCCTGAAAGGGGCTGATGGCTCCGGCAACGTCCACCTCGGTCAGGGTGCGGCCACGGGCCGCCGCGCCTAGCAGGTCCATCATCTGCCGAGCGGTGTACATCAGGTCGAGCGCGTGCCACTCATAGGTGCGGCCCTGCGCCTTCTCGATGGTGTCCAGCTCGCGCTCGCGCAGCGCCGCTTGCTCGCGCAGCACGCCCGCCCGCAAGATGTCGTCCTGCTGCGTGAGGGCGGCTAGCTTCGGTCCCAACTTGGTATCGATCTGCCGGCCCTTCTGGAATTGGTCGTCTTTCCAATCCTCCTGGCCGTAATAGATCTCCGCCTGGTTGCCCAGTGGCACGATCGTCCGAAGAAGCGGCGCTAACTGGCGCGACGCTCCATCCAAATCGGCGATCGCCGGCGGGAGGGCGGCTGATTTGTCGAGAGCATCGGCGCATCCCAGCGCAAACTCGTTATCCCGCTCGTAGGGTTCGATTTTGAACATTGGGCGATCGGCAAGGTTGATGGAAGGAGCTTGGGCGGGGGCTGCATGGGAGATGGCGGCCATTGCGGCGACGTACGTGCGGCGGGCCGTCTCCAAATGGGTCAGCGTGCGGTTGATGCAGGTGATCGGGCCTTCGAGCTTCGCCTGCATGGCAAAGTCCGCGCTGTCGATGGCGGTGTGGCCGCCGCTGGCTGGGGCGGCCCGTCCGGTTAGCTGTGCCAGGACCGCCGGGTCGCCCGTGACCCAGGCGATTGCGCCCACTGCGACTGCGCCGATGACGGCCACTACGACTTTCATCAGGGCTGCTGGCATCACTCAGTCCGCTATGGTTTGCGTTATAACTGCCAACCGCGGTTCCCGTTGCCGTCGCTTCAGGGAGTTCCGGAGATAGATGGAGCGGTATCCGGCGCATGCAGCAGTTGCGAACAACTCCGCGATGCGATGGCGACCACCGCCAGGGCCGCGAAATACCACAATCGGAGCCTCCGTCGCCGTACGGGCTGGGTCGCTTTCACGATGGGCGCAACCACCTTCGCGGCTGGTTTGGATGCCCGCTGCGTAGGCATTGAGGCACGGGGTGTTCGGCGGACCGGCGCAGGCGGTGCAACCTGCCGCGCCGCCTTGCCCGGCACAAATCGAAGCTGCTCCTCCGCCACCCGCACCGTGAGGGTCCGTCCCCAGCCGAAATCCAGACGGTCATGTTCGATCCCGTCGGCAAACACAATCCCGCCCTCGTTCATGCGCGAGGCGATCACCAGTTGATCGGTGGCCCCCAGGCGGCCGGACACGATTTCGGCGCCTGTCGCCTGACTGGGCCAAGGCTCGCGCACCAGGAACAGGCCCGCTTTTTCGCCCGGCCCGACGTTGATGGCCGCCCCGGTGGCGCGGCTGATCGACAGCGCCCAGCCAGTCGCCCCCGTCCCCGTCGCGACGATGAGGCCGGAGGAGGATTGCAGTTCCTCCTGCTCGCCGAAGCGGATTGTGTAGCGCGCGGACTGATGGCTGGCATGGCCCACGAACACTTCGTTCAGCGCCAGCAAAGCCTGGCCGTCGTCAAGTTCCGCGCGGATCATGGTCCGGGCTTCGGTGTCCACGTGCCCCGCGGCCGCCAGTGGAAGCAGGGCCGCAACATCGCCGGGTGCGTGCGGGACAAGGATGCCCGGGTTGCGCTCTGGATCACCATTCACGCCAATAACAGGCTGGCCCTTGAGGTATTTCGCCAGATTGGCGACCAGCCCGTCCTGCCCTACGGCGACAACCACGTCCTCGGGTGCGAACAGAAATCGGTCCAGCTCCGCCCGGCGCACATTGGCCAACCGCCATCCTTTCGGCAGCCCGGCACGGATCTCGGCCAATATCGCGCCGAGATGGGTGCGCTGCCGATCAAGTCCCTCCACGCTCTGGCCGCGGCGCCGCAGGAACACGTCCGCCTGCCCCCGGGTGGCGTGGCGGACCATGAGCGCGTCGTATTCGGTTTCCCGGGTGACCAGCACCAGACGGGGACCAAGCGCGCTGCTCATGCCGCGGCCGTCACGATGCGGCCGGACGGCCCCCGCCCGGTGACGGAATAGGCGCGGTGGCAGGGCGGAGCAGGCTGGTCAGCGATGCCGTCAAGTCCGGTGTGACGTTCAAGGTGTCGATGCGGGTCAGCTTCTCGGCGAACGCGCGCAGCGTGAGCACCTGCAGCACCGCCGGATTCACGTCGCGCAGTAGCGCGAGGCGCTCACCCTCTGATTCATTGCGGGCTGCCTCGGTGAGGCGGATGCGGCGGGCCTCGGCTTCCGCTGTGATGATTCCCGCGGCCGCCTTACCCTCGGCGGTCCGGCGCGCGTTCTCGTCCTCCTGCGCGATCAGGGCGGCCTGGCGCCGGGCCAACTCGACTTTGGTGGACAGCTCGTTTTCGGCAATCGCGCGTTCCTTCTCAACCGCGGCGGCACGGCGGGCGAAGGAGGCTTCGTCGGCCGATCCTTGCGCGCGCTCGAACGTCGGCGCCTCGAGCGCGCGGGCCAAGTCCGCACTGGGGCTGACCCCGGCCAGGCGGACGGTGACCAGGCCGATGCCCATTTCCTGCAGGCGCGGGTCAGCGCCCAGCCCGGCGGCGATGGCGTCTTGGATCGGCGCCGCCCCCTCGGTCAGCAGGCCCTGCACGTCACGCGCCTCGATGTAGCGGGCGGCATGATATTGGGCGACGCCCGTCAGCAGGCTGGCGATGCGCTCCAACGGGTCGGTGCGCAGGCGCCCGGTGCGCAGATCGATGGTGAAGTCGACGCGGTCTGCCAGCGCTTCGGGGTTGGCTGCGCGCCAGGTGGTGGTGCCCTGGACGGTGACGAGTTGGTAGTCCCGGGAGCGGACCTGGAACACGAAATCCGTGTCGCGGTCATCGAGCGGGATTTCAACAATGCTGGTTCGGGTCGGGCTGAACCAGAATGACAGCCCGCGCCCGGATTGGCGGCGGACCCCGCGCCGGAAGACGATGACGTGGGTGGAAGCTTCGCTGCGCAGATGGCGGTAGTCGAAGAAGCGGCGGATCTCGGCCATGGCGGGTTATGTATCGACTAGGCACCATCTGCAACGCTGGTCGCGGGCTATGCGGTTGAGCTGACGCAATGTTGCGTGCAAACTCCCGTCGCTAGCGATGATCCAACGCCCAGGCTTCTCTTCAGTCACACCATGGTTCCATTCCGATAAGATGCGGTCTCGGGGAGGGGAGGGCGGGAAGCGGCAACACCTCGAGCGGGCAGTTTAGAGGGTTTGCGACCCAGACTAGGAGGTTTGCAATCCGATGCATCCACAGGCGAAAGGCTGACGTCCTCGTTCCTGGTATGCAAAGTCCAAGGCATATGGGCGCTAACGTGGCGTGAGAAACGTATCGGCGGCGCTAGGCGGCGGGCTGACGGTGAAGCGCGGCGTGCTCACCTCACTTGCCCGCGAGCTCGGCGACCGGTCACGCGTCGGGCTCAGACCTGCTGACCTTTCCGTAGTGTTGAGGCGCCTCAAGCCTATCGAACACCCCGGTAGACGTGGCACGGACGCGTGGTAACGAGCGGCTCGCATTTCTCGGAAACGCTCGGCGTTCTCCTGTACGCCGCATCCAATGCTGGACCACGCCTCAGCAAGATCCGGACATTATCACAGCTTGCCAGAAACCGGCCTTGCGGCCGTGCGTGGCTCGAAGCTCCCGCTCAAAGGCCGAGTGGTCCGGCAGGCTTCCGAAATCCATCACCTGGGTCGCGGCGGCCCTGCAATCGTCCAAATGCCGCGCCGCATGCTTGTATCGGGAAGACCGGGCCGCACGCAGCACGAAGCCGATCATGGCCCGGCGCAGGAGCGTTGCTGCAAGCGGATACTTCGCATCGAGTGCGTCGGCCGCGGGCGACAGCAACTCATACAAATCGCCGTCCAGCTCCCCAGCCCGGATCAGCACGAGCTCGCTGGCCCGCTGCAGGTCGGGCCAACCGATGAAGAAGGCCAAGGCCCTATGGACATCCCCGAAGGCAAGCGCGTGCGACATGGCGCGCTGCTCGGCCTCGAAGTCGTCGAAATCCGGCAGCCTGCGCAGGTAGGCTTGGAGGTGGGTGGCATTGAGCGTCGCGACGAAGCGCTGCCACTGAAAAGCCTGCGCCTCGTCCGGTCGTCCGAGCGCGACGAGCACGTCGACGCGCACCTCCTCCCACTCCATAGGTGCTTGGTCGCGCCGCCCCACCTCGACCGCATCCAGCGCCATCGATGCCTCCTGCGGCCGTCCGGCATCGAGCAAGCGTCGCGCGATGCCCGCGGCAACCACCGGCATCCCGCGTGCCCGCCCGTCGACCTGCTCGATGAAACCGTCCACGTCGCCGAGCGCGTCGGCGACCTGCTGGAGGATGATGGTGGCCGCACGGCCACGATGGCGGGCCTGGACCTCGTCGGCGTGGATAGGGCCGGAACTTGCCCAACCAATCACCCGCCGCTCGTGGTTGGCGGGCTTCGTCACCGGCTCGGCCTGCCACGCCTGGGTCAGCTCCTTGAGGGTGGTCAGCCCCGCCGTCCCGAGCTGAGGCGCCAGGATGGGGACCAGTTCGTCCCAGGTGCCGTGCCCATCGGCAGCAAGGGCCCGGAAGGCACGACCGGCCAGCTCGTCGGGACGGACCCCGGCCCGCTGCGCCAACGGGCCGAGGTCGCGGGCCGCCGCATGGAAAACGGTGGACAGGCGCCCGCTACCATCGTCGCTGCGGGCAAACACGCTTTCGGCACATCCGACCAGGTGCCAGGTCAGCTCGAACGCCTCGCGCGGGCTGGCCGGTGCCACCACCTCAAGGATTGCGCGGCGCTGGGTCTCCAAGTCGGTCACGAACGGCTTGATCTTCTGCCAGTCCAGCCATGTCTTCGCTCCCGCGATGCTGGTCAGCCGCCTGGTGATGGCACGCGCGGCCTCGGCGCCGCCTGAGCTTCCCGCCAAGGCCAGCCGCAGCCGTCGCTGGGCGGCAGCGTTTCCCCTGCTGATCTCGATCAGGAGTTCCGCAAGCTGCGCTGCGCCGAGCGCTTCCAGGTTCGCGGCATTAAGCGTCTTGCTGGCAGCCATGCCGTGTTTTGTCCCCTGCCGGCCGCATCATCAACACTTTTGCACCCTCGAGACCGGAGCAGTGCCGCCGCGGTGGCTAATCTGACCGGGT
The DNA here is from genome assembly GCA_965199005.1 of Acetobacteraceae bacterium. Lineage (GTDB taxonomy): Bacteria > Pseudomonadota > Alphaproteobacteria > Acetobacterales > Acetobacteraceae > LMUY01. The sequence continues at coordinate 2,619,262 of CBDAQK010000001.1, forward strand.
TAGGAGGCAGAGCGCTGGTGAGATGCAAGTGCCCACTGGCATGCAGTTCTACCCGCTGGTGGTCGGCGGGCGGCTACCCCGAACCGTCTAAACCACCGGGTGCTCGCCTTCATGCGGGGACGCGCCCGAACGCTACCGCCGCATCGCCGCGGCTGCACGGGTGCGTTCGTGCTCGCGCGAGCGGGTCTGCTGGACGGAAAAGGTGCCACGGCTCACTGATGCACGCGCGGGACCTTAAGAGCCGCTTTCCTAAGTTAGAGGCGGAAGACGACTGGGGTTTCCACCGATGCCGGACGGGTCTGGACACCGGCTGGGATGTCGGTCGGGCTCGGTCTCGGCGATTGAGCAGGCACGCTTCCTGGTGGAGCAGAGCCGCCATTCCATCGACGAGGTTGCAAGGCAAACGGGTTCCGCGAACGCGACCACATGCGGCGCGCCTTTAGGAAACCGTCGCAGGTGCTGCGGCGGCAAGCGCGGCTCACGGCGTCCGACGACTACCAACAACGCAAATTGGGCATGCGTAACCCGTCTCGGTCCGCAGCGGACATTTATTCGAATGTGGCCCGATGTACTGTTTGCTGGAAGCTCGGGGCCGCTTTGCGCCGCATCTCGGACATTCAGGCGTACGCGCCTGCGTCCCGAGAGCGGACGTAGATCCAGCCGCATCTCACAGCAGGGCTGAAATGCAGTTGTAAGGCGCAGCGAGCAATTTCCTTTTCCTGTTTCGCGGCTCAGGAGACGATGATGCAGTCCTCGAAGCCGAAAACCGCCGCTCTTCGCAACAGCGTAGTCCGGGACCCTTCATAGGCGCCGGGGTTCCTCGTGGCACGCCAAGTAATCTGGGTTCCCGACCAAGGGACCCTCGCGCCGCTAGGTGACCTGCGATGGCGCCGATCCACACGCCGGAGTGCCCAGGCGCCTGAGGCGCCTGCCGTCAGCGCGACGCCTCCGGCCCAACGAGCCCCGGCTCAACTTGCCAGCGGTGTGGCAGGTTCACCGGGACGTAGGTCCGTACGGCGTCCATCTTGTCGAAGACCGATTGGTGTATGCGGGCATCCTCCGCGATCACACGGGGCTCCGCGTCCGGGACATAGTGGCCGACAAGCGAGCGACGCCCGGCCCACTCCTTGTGGGCGTCGCTCTTCGGGAGCCACTCCAGGACCTGCCAGGCGGGCGTCATGGACCGGTGCGGCTCCCGCATCACGTCGGGTGCCACATAGCTGAACGGGCTCCCGTGCCGTTGGACTCCCCAGCCGAGCTGGTTGACGCTCTGGACGTTGAAGGACAGGCCGCACGCGGCCGCCTCGCCCACCATCCATAGCAGCGGGAATTTGGAGAGGCCGCTCTCGCGTTCCGGATAGCCCCCGCCTACGTCGGCATGCACACCAGCGAACCAGACTTGGAGGGAGTCCTGCGGCCTGCTGTTGTTCGTCGCGCTGAAACGGTTGTGCATGAACACCTGGGGCTCGTCCCAGGGCTCGAGCCGAAACATTCTGCGACGCTCGTCGATTGCCATGGCCTGGCGGAACACCTTCACGCTGGGGTTGGCGTGCGTGAACGGGAGCCGCTGAAGGCTGAAGGGGCGGAGCTTGCCCGGCCGCGGCACAACGATGCTCGCGACCGTGTCCCACACCCCCAGGAAGGCAACCGTCGGCCACCGGCTTGAAACGATGCGCGCGAACTGGGACGGCGGGTCGTCACGTTCCGCAGGCGGGGTGCTGGCAACTCCGGCATCGCCGGTCGATGTCGCCGGCTCCGACAGTGCCGCGTCTGCGGACCCCGTCTCCTTGTATGCCGCCAGCGCGGCGCCGGCCAGGTTGAGCTGCTCGGGGGCAAGTAGCCCGACCTTATGGATGAAGGCCGCGAGCACGCGGACCGCGTAGGCCCCGCGGCTGAAGCCGAACAGGAAGATACCGTCTCCTTCCTCGTAGTTTCGGACCAGGAAGCCGTACGCCCGGAGGATGTTGTCGTCGAGGCCATAACCGGTCGCCAGCCCGAACAAGGTCGCCGCATCCTGCCGGAGTTTTGTCCAGGGATCCGGGCGCGCAAGCGTCCCGACCCCTGGGTCGTAGAATGCGACCTGCCTTGGACTCGTCTTGTCTGTCTTCCGGAGCATCCGGTAGAGCTTCAGCACGTTCGAGATGTTCTCGCTTATCTCGTTTCCCGTTCCGTCGCAGCAGACGACCAAGTTCTTCACGGAGCGCCCTGGGCAAGGTTCTGCCGGACAGTAGCGCTCGGCGCCGCCGCCGTGCCAACCTTAGAATCCCGCAGCCGGGCGAGGTCGGCCGCGGCGAGCCGGTGAGCGCGGCGCGGTGGCAGTTTACGCGGACGGCGATCATGCCGAAGGCGAGGTGCCAATCGCCTGCGGCACCGGCTCGCGGTTTCGCATTGAACGGGTGATGGCGAACGGGTCAACCGGGGCGGAGCCCTGCTTTGGCCAGTTGTCTCGGAGGCGTCGCGGGTTGCGATCCGGTCGACACGATGCTGGCCACACCGGTGCAGACAGTCGTCGGACCTTCTTCAAAGCCGGCGTCCGGAGTGTGCAACGCTACCTGCGCTATATGCCTCGCTTCCTGGACGTGTCCATGTTGGGACAAATTCCGCCCTGCCGCACCTCAGTCCACGACGAACGAAGGCTGGTACGACTTGTTGCCCCGGCGGTCGAAGTCGAACTCGTAGACGATCGCAGGCGCTACCGTCCTATGGTGCTGCCCAAGGAAGAACAGGAGAGAGTTCGGGCAGGCTGCGAAGACGTGCACGACATGGTCCGGGTCGCCGCCTCGCGCCGCCCGGATGCCTTGGGCGATCGCCTCCGCGATGGCAGCGGCATGGCCGCCTCCCGTGACGGCCGACACCGAAGGCCCGCCGGCCGGTGCGAACGCGATGGTGCGCCCTACGGAGGGAAGGCGAGCCGAGACGTATCGCGACACCTGAGGGCTCACGTCATGCGTGACCGAGATCGCGACGGCGAGGTCGGACCCGGCACCCGTTTCGACCAGCGTCGCTTCAGGCCTCGGGCCGCTGGTCCCGTCGTCTGGGCGCCAGGTCCGCGAGGCGACCGGCCTGCCCTTTTGAACCAGGCATACGTCGACGCCCGACTTGAAGTCCATCACCGCCCCGGCGAGGAAAGCGATTGAAGCATGCGCGTCCAGAGAAAGCCGGATCGGGCGGCCCTTGGCCTTCGCCATGCGCTCCCGGAGGAACGCCTCGACCCTGGGGCGGATGTCGCGCTGCCAGTCCCGCCCGTCCTGGAGGTACCTCTCCCTGAACTCCCCGGCGAGGACGAGGATGTCGTCGGGGCTCGCGTCGCAAGCATCGGCGGCAGGGCCCAGGAACGAGCGAATCCCCACCTCCAGGACGTCCTCGCGGGCGGGCGCGGCCGTCGCAAGCAGGCCCTCGTCCCCTAGCAGGCGTTCGAACGACGCCCTGTCGAAGCGGTTCAGCATGCGGGCCTTCAACGACCGCGCCAGCTCGTCGAACCTGAAGTCGGAAGTGTCGTCGCCGATGGCAAGTAAACCCACGGCCTCGGCCGTGATGCTGATATCGCGGCGCAACTGGTCGAGCGAGCGGTGCCCTTCGAAGATCCGGAAACCGGCAAGAATTTCGCGGAGGGCCGCGTCGTCGATCCCGAGGTGCTCCCGCCATAGCTTCCGAACCATCCCCATGCGGCTACGGTCGCCTGTGCCGTCGAACAGGCGTCCGACCAGGATGGAGCTGTCGTTCGCCGAGACCAGCTTTGCGAGCGGGTCGCCGTCCTTGATGCGGTAGACGGTGATGAACGAGAAGCGCGACGTCGGCTCGGCGGCCCGGCTGGCGTCTCGCAGGCGTTCGAGGATGGACACCGTCGCCGCCCCGATGAAAGCCGGGTCGACTAGGTCGGCATACCCGAACCGGCCGGCGGCATCTGTGTGCCATTTGACTTGGTGGTAGTCGGCGGTGATTCGGCCCGGGCCCGAGCCGGGCACGGCGGGGTCGTAGCGGACCACCACGTCGTCGAACGCCTTGGGGCCGTCGGCCTCGAAGGTGACCTCGACGACGCAGGAGTGCGGGCGGCGTAGGTTCAGCGCGTTCTGCCAGAAGACGCGGGACTGATAGTTGTCCCCATGCCAGCGCGGGACGACGGCGTCGACCATGGATGTTCCGGTCCCTGGACGTCAGGAGAGCGGGAAGCGCGGGCCGAACAGCTTGCGCCATGCCTGGAGCGCTTCGCCGTTACGCCCGCGCCGGGCAAGATCGATCGCGCCGGTGGCGTCCCGAGATGCGGCCAGCAGCAGCTCGCGGGCGCGAACCTTCCGGGCGGCGTCCATCCCGGCGCTCACCGGCGGCCCGAGGCCGGCAGGGTCCGCCCAGGTGTCGCCGACCCGGTCGGCCAACGTGGAGAACAGCGCCTGCACCTCGTATTCGAAGCGCCCGCCCCACGCGCCGTGCACGCACTCCAGCGCCATGACCTCGATGAGAAAAGACGGCTTCACCGGCCGCTCGCCGTGCCGCGCGTTGTTATTCCAGTACTTCGCCATGCGCACTAGGCCCTTCCACTCGCTGGAGTAGGCTTGGTGCGCGGCAGTCGCCTTTTTGGCGTGGAGCTTCGGGTTGGTCCCGATCCAGGAGCCCGCGTCGGTGTCGGGGATCTCGTAGTCGTCCCCTTTCGCGAAGGCGGGCACCGCGTCGATGCTCAACACCTTGAAGTCCGTCTTGTCGTCAGCATCGGGGCGTATGCCGAAGTCGATGTTGACCGACCTGGCCTGCTTCTTAAGCGCCCCCCCGCCATACTTCCTGGCCAGCGCCTGGTAGAAGGCATCGATTACCGCGGAAGGGTGCTTCTCCCGGTAGTCGGCCTCATCGCTGCCCAGGACGAAGAAGATGTCGATATCCTTCAGGGGCTTGGTCTTGGTCCAGCGCCGGTAGGAGCCCGTCAGGAAATCGTCCTCGATGTCGAACTCTCCGCGGATGAACGCGCGCACCTCGTTATGGCGGCGGCCCGCGTCCGCCTGCTCGCGGTCGTTCAGCTCCAGGCGGCCCTTGAACTTGCGGAAGGCTTCCTCGGTGGTAAGCATCAAGTCCTCCGCCAGTAGGCCGCGCCGGCGCCGAGGCCGCTATGCTCGATGGTGCCGCCCAGGCTGTGGCGGACCATGCCCGCCGTCGACCGCAGCGTCGCCGCTTCCCAGCCGTCCACGTGGGCCCAACCGGGCTTCCTCTGGACGATGACCACGTAGTCCGCATCCGAGGGCAGGATGCCCTGGTTGCGCATCGCATAGCGGATTTGGTCCGTGTCCACCCAGAACGAGCCGTCGCCGCCGCTCCAGCTGTAGCTGATGTCGATGTCCCACCGCCCGACCAGGCCGGACGTGGAAGGGTCGAACACCTCCAGGATGACCCGCTCCAGGTGGCCGCTGTCGATCCACGTCCTGATCCCGCGCGAGTAGGTCGCCCAGTCGGCGGTAAGCTTGCTAGGGTCCATCCCGCTCAGCCGGATTATGTCCTTCAAGCTCTTGAGGATGTTCTCGGCGACGTAGGTGACCGACGTGGTGAAGGAATTGACTGCAACGACGGTCATGCGCGCGACAAGCTCCCCAAGTCGAGTTCCAGCGGACCGGTAGCGGCAACGGCAACGCTGTCTGCGGCCGTCTTCCCGCCGGGTGCCCGGGCCGTGACCCTGGCGGTCTTGCGGGCGAGCGCGGCCGCTACCCACGCGAGGTCCTCGGCCGGGCAAGGCAGCGAAACGTGCCATTCGCCCTTGAGGGCGTCGTATGTCAGGGCCGCTTCGTTCTCGTCGCCGCCCTCGATCGCCGCGTCGTCGTGGAGGCAATAGATCCTTGTCCGGGGGCCGTCGCAGGTGGCGACGACCGGCTCGTTTCGGGCAGCCTGGTCGGCGATGACGCTGCAAGCGATGCCCGCGATGGCCAGCAGCTCGGCCCGTGCGCCCTCCCTTCCGCCCTGGCACAGCATGTTCACGATGGTCGTCCAGGTCGCGTCCGCATCCCTGAACGGGGTGGACCTGACGGTCCGCCTGACGACCGTGCTCATGGGCGGGATCCCACCGCCAAACGGGCCGCCTTGGCAGACAGGATCTCCGCTCGCAAGCCGTCGAGCGTCAGGCGGTTCGGGTCCGCTGCGACCTTCAGGTCGCTGCCAAGAGCGCTCGCGACGCTCTTGCGGACAGTCCGGCCGTCAAGCCCGGCGCACGCCGCGCCCAGTTCCCCGAAGCCCTCCGCCTCGAGCAGGCGCGCGACTTTCGGGAACGTCTCGGCTAGTCCCGTCAGGCAGTCGACGAGGATATCCTGGCAAGCGTCCCCGTCCGGAAGCGGCACGTGCGCCACCAGGTCGCAACGCGACGTGAACGCACCGTCGAGCGCCTGGGGGAAGTTGCTGGTCGCGACGAACAGGAGGTTCGGGTTCGATTCAGCAAGGAGGTCCAGCTGGACCAGGACGGCATCCGTCGCGCGATGGATGTCCACCGGGTTTGCATCCATGCTCAGGCGACCCCGGTCGACGGCCAGCGTCTCGACCTCGTCGAGCAGGACGACCGCGGGACCGCCGAGCGCCACCTCGGGGATTGCCTGCGCGAACAGTTCGGAAACCGCCTTCTGCGTCCGCCCCATCGCCGAGCTGCTGAGCTGGTGCGGGTCCACTTCCACCAGGCGGAAAGCCGACTTCGGGAACGCTTTCGCGGCTTGGTTCGCCAGCCCGCGAGCAAGGGACGTCTTCCCGGTCCCCGGCTCGCCTACAAGGAGGATCAGGCCGTGAAGGGGGAGGACCGAACGCGGCACCCGCGCCCGGGTGGTGAAGTTCAGGACGGCATGGGCGACCAGCCTTTCCTTTAACTTGGGGTCACACCGGATCGAGTCCCACACCCGAGCCAGCCCGGCGTCGGGCATCTCCCGGACCCTGTGGATCCCGCGGGCGCCGCCAAAATCGATACCGACGTTCGTATCAGGCATATCAATGGCCTCCTGCCACTTCGCATTACACCCGACGGCTTCGCTCCTGGAGCAAACCGGCCCGCACCTGCAGGAGATGGTTGACCCGGTTGCCCGGGTCTGATTCTCTGCGTTTCACGCGTGAGACGATAGGTAGCCCGTTCTGTTTCTTGCGTCAAACACTTCATCGTCCAAGAGACGGATCGGAGGAATGATGGACCATGCGCTCTTTGCGAGCAGGGTAGCCGGGAGACGGGGGCTGCTCGGCGTGCGTGCCGCCTCACGCGAGGCGGAGGTCAGCCCGGCGACACTGTCGCGGATCGAGAACGGCCACGTGCCCGATATCGAGACGTTCGAGAAGCTCTGCCGCTGGATTGGCGCGGACCCGGGCGAGTTCCTCGACCGACCGTCCCAGGAGGCGATCGGGACGGTCCAGTTCAAGAAGGTCGATGCCGTCAGCCCCGAGACTGCCCGAGCCCTCGGCGACCTTGTCCTGGCGGTGTTCGAAATGGTCAGGGCGGAGCACGAGGATTCACTTAATTCGTGACCGTGTTCCGCCGTGGATTCAAGAGCTGGTGCGAGTCCGCGTCCCTCCAGTACAGGGCGGTGCTAGGATTGCGGCCCCATGAGCCGCTATGCGCCGAACGTTTGGCGGTTCATCTCGGCCTGCGAGTAGTCTCGATAAGCGCCATCCCGCGCCTCTCGGCTCAAGCTGTCCGCCAGCTTACCCTGACGGATCCAGGCAGCTGGTCGGCGGTGACCATCTCCGTAGGGGAGGCCCGGATTGTCGTTGTTAACCCTGCGCACTCCGATGGCCGCCGCTCCAACGACCTGATGCACGAATGCGCGCACGCTGCCCTGAACCATGTCCCGCCCCAAGCCTTCCGGCATGCTGACGGGCCGCTGATGCTGAGCGCCTACGACAAGCAGCAGGAGGTGGAAGCCGATTGGCTTGCCGCCGCCTTGCTGCTTCCGCGGGCGGCGTTGCTACGCGTGATCCACGAAGGGACAGGTCTCGACGAGGCCGCGCACCGATACCGGACGAGCTTGGCGCTGCTGAGGATGCGGCTCGACCGCACCGGGGTGAACAATCAGGCTGGACGTCGGACTGGGTGAAGGGTGTCGGATGACGCTCTTGCGGCGCACACGTGCGCCAGTCGAGCTACACCCTGCCGCCGCACAATCCCGTCCTCGGCGAGTATCAGCTCGACGGCGAGTGGCAGCGCGACGGCGAGCCGCTCGTCTTCCGATCCGCACAAGGCCGAGTGCGCGTGCGCTTCTCCGCGGCCTAGTTCCACCTGGTGGCAAGCGCGCCGGATCAGACGCGTCCGCTGCTCACCCTGGATGGCAAGCCGCCGCCTGCCGTGGCAGGTTACGCGTCCGACGCTCTACACGCTGGTCGACGGGAACGACTATGGTGAGCACATCCTCACCGTGGAGGCGGACATGCCAGGACTGTCGCCGTTCAGCGCGACGTTCGGGTAGCCGCGGCAATCAGAAAGTCCCATCAGTAACCGCGTCTGCGTTTAACTCCGTTGATGAACGGCGGGTGGCAGTGTCCGCCTTACGTCGGTGCTTGCCCCAGAGCAGACCGTCCGCTACCGGCCACCCACGGCCGGGCTAAATCTGCATGGTGTGGACAGCGAACCTAGCTCTGGTGCGGGTTGGGCCCGCGCCGCACCCGAGCCCTTTCCCGTTTCTCTATCTCAATCAGGCCATTTCGGGAAAGGCGATTTGGGAACAGGTTTTGAGAAAGTGGCGCCCGCTCCTTCTGCCCTGCCCCGCAGGGGGAAGTAGCTTCTCCGCTCTACGTTCGTTTGCGGGAAGATGAAGGAGCGTCGTCGATGCTTCACTGATCGACCATGCAGTCAGGGTCTCAAGCTGTAGCCGTATCAGCCCATCAGCGTTCGATCCACATGCAGGCCAAAACCGGAGGCGCCCGGATCGCCGAGTTCGGGGCGCAGCTCCAGGCTAGGAACTTGGTAGTCGCCGCCGTTCTGCATTCTGTATGGGATGGGCGCGGTGGTATCGATGCTGCGCATCCGCTCCCTGAGTTGGTCCGCCACCTTCTGGAACCCGGCCTCGTCCATCCGGTCCACGCGGTAGGCCACAAAGGGCGGCAGGACCGTGTAGCCGGGGTAGTAGAGGATGCCGTGGTTGATCGGGAACAGGATATCCTCGATCGGGCCGTTGACGCCGCGCGGGGCGTAGTGCGTCGCCCACCCGCCGACCGTGACGATCAGCATCGCGCGCTTGCCAGCCAGCGTGCCTTCGCCGAAGCGGTCGCCCCAATGCGTGTCGCTCCGCTCGCCAACCCCATAGGCGAAGCCGAAGGCGTAGACGCGATCCACCCAGCCCTTGAGGATGGCCGGCATCGAATACCACCACAGGGGAAATTGCAGGATCAGCGTGTCGGCCCAGAGCAGCTTCTCCTGCTCGGCCCTCACGTCCTCCGTCAGTGATCCGGCAGCGAAGGCCTGGCCCGACGCGCCAGCCACCCGTAGCCGCTCGTCTTCCGCCATCTCGGGGAAGTCCGCGCGATTGACGCTTGCCTTCCAACCATCGGCGTAAAGGTCGCTGACGCGGACCTCGTGCCCCTGTGCTTCCAGCTCGGCCACGGCGACGTCGCGCAGCGCGCCGTTCAGGGAGTGGCGTTCCGGGTGGGCGAAGACGAGGAGAACCTTCATGGTCCAATGCTCCTGCTGGATGCGTTGATCAGAACTCGACGACGATCTTGCCGAAGTGGCCGCCAGTCTCCTGGAGCCGGAAGGCATCGGCGAGTTCGGCGAGCGGGAAGGAGCGGTCGATCACCGGATGGCCGTGGACGGCATCGATGCCGCGGATCAAGTCCATCTGATGCCGGCGGCTGCCGACAATCCCGTGGTGGCGAAGTCGGCGAGGGTGGCTTCGCCGTCCAGCCAGGTCGGGAAGAAGGTGGATACGACATGGTCGCCGGGCTTGAACGCCGCGACTTCGGAGCCGACCGCCTCGGGCACCCCGGCGCCATCGGCCATAGGAATGCGGCCATCGGCGGCCGGCAGCCTTCCCGTCACCACGCCCAGGTCGTGGAAGTTCAGGGAGGTGGCATGCACCCGCACGCGGATCGCGTTCGGTCCGAGATGGCCGGGGTCTGGGAGGTCCACCAACGTCAGGCCGTCGAGCCCTTGCTGCGGATGAGCCTGGATTGCCCTCATGCGGGTGCTCCTCGGCTGCGTGAGGGCAGCCATTGCAGGATGGTTGCGGCTGCCGAAACGACCAGTACGGCGCCTAGATAGGCCTGGGTGGTTCCCACGAAGCCGGTGAGCGGAACGGCGAAGCCAGCCGCGATGGGGGGGACACTCAAGAACAGGTAGGTGACGAGAAAGATCGCCGCGAAGAGTTCCGCACGCTCGTGCACTGGGGTGAGCGGCACGAGCGACTGGACGAGGCCGCTGAACGAGGTCCCCAGCCCGGCACCGGCGACCGCGCTGCCGATGAAGAACAGTGCCAGCGCCCCGGTGCCGATCGACGCGAGCAGGAGGCCGACCCCGGCCGTCACCGCCGCCATGCCCACGACCGCCATGCGCCCAGGCGGCAGCCCGCGCAGCGTCAGCGGGGACACGGCGCCGGCGCCGCACAGCACGGCGACGGTGGCGCCATTCAGCAATCCGCTGCTGACGCCGAAGACGGTGCGCAGCAGCGACGGCCCGAGCGCGATGACGAAGCCGCACAGAGCCCAGATCGACAGGAGCAACGGCAGCCCGCGCGTGAAGCCATCGCGCGCCGAACGGGCGACATGCACGCTCGGCACCATGGAACGAAGCAGGCCGGGCACCGGGCTTGCCGTCTCGGGGATAAGCAGAGTAATCGCCGCACTCAGGCAGAACAGCCCCCCGAGCAACCCGAACGCCCAGATCTCCGCCTTGTCCGTCACCCCGAGCAAGGCCCCGGTGACGAAGGCGCCCGTGGCCAGCCCAGCGAGCGGCGAGATGCTGGTGAGCAGGCTGCCGAGCGCCTTGCGGGCGGCGGTGCCGCCTCAATCACCGCGGCGGACAGGGCGCCGTTTACCACGCCCATGGACAGGCCCTGGACGATCCGGGCGGCCAGCAATCCGCCGATGCCGTCCGCCGTCAGGAACAGCGCCATGGATGCGACCTGGATAGCCAGCGCCGCGACGATCACCGGCTTGCGTCCCAGATGGTCCGACAACGAGCCGGCCACGAGCAAGGTCACGAGAAGCACCAGGGAGTAGATGCTGAACGCGACCGTCAGCATGCCCGGGGAGAAGCCCCAGCGCCCTTGGAACACCACGAACAAGGGCGAGGGCACGCTGGCCGACACGAAGAACAGGAACAGGATGGCCGCGAGCAGCGGGAAGGCGATCGACGAAGGGCGATGCGGTTCGAGGGATAGGGCTCCTGGCAATCTGCTATCCGCGTTGTTGATAGAGGCTCCAGGAACTCGAGCCCGTTCGGAATATTGCCTGGCACGTTGCGGGGTTGAAATCGAACCTTCTGCCTGTTGTTATCGAAGTCATGGATACCAGGAACCTCGATCTGGGCCTGCTCGCTACGCTCGAAGCCCTCCTGACGGAAGGGAACGTCACGCGTGCCGCCCGGCGCCTGAACCTGAGCCAGCCTGCCTTGTCGGCCCGGTTGGCGCGGCTTCGCGACGCATTCGGTGATCCCCTCCTCATTCCGGCACAGCGCGGGATGGTCCTAACCCAGCGCGCAGTCGAGCTTCAGCAGCCGTTGCATGAGGCGCTGGAGGGTGTGCGCAGGGTTGTTGCAGATGGAACGCCGTCCGACCCGGCAACCATGCAGGCCACCCTGGTGATCGCCGCGAGCGACTACGTGCAATATGCACTGCTCACCCGCTTCTCGGTCGCGCTCAGGACCGAGGCGCCATGGTCCGCACCGCCTGGCGGGCTCTCGACGTGCTGGCGCTCGCCACGCAGTTGGAGCGCGGCGAGGTCGACCTAGCCCTGGCATCTCCGGACCATGCACCGGCGGCCATGCGCCTGCGCCAGCTCTATTGTGAGGGTTACGCGGTGATCGCCCGGCAGGGACACCCGGCCGTGCAGGGCCGTCTCAGCTTGGACGTGTTCTGCGTTTTGGAGCATGTTGTCGTATCTCCCCAGGGCGGCGGGTTCTCAGGGCCTGCCGATGCGGCACTGGAGGCCGTCGGCCGCCGCCGCACCGTAGCCCTGTCCACGTCGGGCTTCCTGATCGTGCCGGAGGTCGTGTCGCGCTCCGACATGATCGCTCTCATCCCACGGCGGATCGCCGATGGCTGGTCGGATCGGGTGCAGGTGCTGGACCCGCCACTCACCATCCCTGGCTTTACCATCGCGAGTGTCTGGCATGACCGTACCACCAACAATCCGGCGCAAAGCTGGCTGCGTGAACGGCTGATGACGTTGGCCGCCGAGGGGTAACGACCGTCTGGACTGCAATTTCTACACACGGCGCTTCCCGAAACACCATCGTTTGCAGGAAGTCCTGAGCGTTGCCGGGAGGGCGGCGAGAGTCCGATTTGTGTCGACACCGGTCCATCCAGCGACTGGCGGCTCAATGTCTGCTTCTCGCCGCGCGCTTCTCCGAAGCCAACAGCCCGTTACCGGCCAATTGGACTCCTTATGTCAGCGCCGTCTTGACCCGGTCCGGCGTGAACGGGGCGCGCCGCAGCCGGGTGCCCGTGGCGTCGAAGATGGCGTTGCCGATAGCCGCCGCCACTGGGCGGGTCGAGGCCTCGCCGGCGCCGGTCGCGGGCAGTTCCGGGCGGTTGATCATGGCGATGTCGATGCGCGCAGGTGCCTGGGTCACGTCCAGGATCGGGTAGGACATCCAATCGACGCTGGTCACGGTGTCGCGGTTGAAGGTGACTTCCTCCAGCAGGGCACGACTGGTGCCCTGGACGATGTTGCCCTCAATGGTGAGCTTCAGGTTGCCGGGATTGACGATCAGCCCGCAGTCGTGCCCGACTGCCCAGCGCAGCGGGCGCACGTCGCCGGTGCGGCGATCGACTTCGATCTCCACCATCGCGGCGCACAGCGTGTCCACGCGCTGCGCCAGCGCCAGGCCGCGCCCGCGCACCACGTCGCCTGACTGCACCTGCTGCGCCGCGGGACGTGGCTGCCAACCGTACGCCTCCGCCGCCGCCTTGATCACGGCGATGGCGCGCGGGTTCTGCAGGTGGCGCAGGCGGAACTCCACTGGGTCGGCACCGGCGGCGGCGGCAAGCTCGTCAATGAAGCTCTCGCTGGCGAAGTTGATCTGAGGCCCCACCGGGTCGCGCAGGTGTGCCGTGCGCAGCGGGGAAGCGTTGGCGACAAGTGGTGCCACCGTCTCCCACGCGATCAGTTGGGCGGGGAAGGTGTAGGTCTCGGCCGGTGTGCCGAAGGCCGGCTGGTAGTGCTGGCCCAGGCCGAGCAACTGTCCCGGTAGGGTGTCGCGCGGGTCGCTCTCGTTGGTGTCCACGTCGGTGCGGGAGAAGCCGCGGCTCTCGAAGTGGTAGGCCGTTACCACGCCGCTGGCGTCCAGCGCCGCCTTGCACAAGTGGACGGAGGCTGGGCCTTTCGGGTCCCACCCGGTGCCGGTCGCGCGCATGTACTGCACGCGTACCGGGCGGCCGGTGGCGCGGGACAGGAACGCCGCATCCATGCTGGCGTCGCCGGCGTCGTTGCGGCCGTAGGAGCCGGGACCGCGCGTCCAGATGGCGCGCACGGCCTCCACGGGCAGCCCGAGCAGCTTGGCCACGCCCGCTTGGGCGAAGTGCGGCTTCTGGGTGCCCGTCCACAGCGTGACGCCGTCCGGGCGCACGTCCGCCACGGCGCAGGCGCCGACCATGCTGGCATGGCTCTGGAACGGCCACTCGTACGTCGCCTCGACCACCTTCGCGGCGGCAGACAGCGCCGCCGGCACGTCGCCGACGACGTGCTCCTCCTTACGGGCGGTGGTGGGGGCGATGCGCAGATCGTCGTAGAGCCGCGCCTGGTCGGGCAGCGGAGAGGCGACCGTGGACCAGATGACCTTGAGCGCGTCCGCTGCCCGGATGGCGTTCCACTCCTTGTCCGCCGCCACGGCCAGCAAGCCGCGCTGGTGCACGACGCGCACGCCCGGGATCCCGTTCACCGACCCCTGGTCGATCGCGACCGGCTCCGCCCCGACCACGGGCGGGCGGATCACGCGAGCGTGCAGCATGCCAGGCAGGCGGATGTCGGTGACGTACTGCTGCCGCCCGACTGCGTTCCGGCCGATATCCGTACGCGGCACGGATCGGCCGACCAGCTTGTAATCGGCGGGCGGCTTCGGTTGCGCCGTGCCGCGCGACAGCAGGTCGTTCCCGATTTTGCCGTTCCAGTGCAGCGCCGTCTCGAAGTAACCGTCGCCGATCAGTTCGGCGTAGGCGACGCGCCGTGTCCGATCAGACAGAAGGCAGACCGCGCCGTCCTCCGTCACCAACTGGGCGGGATCGGCGCCTAGACCCGCGCCTAGCCTGGGGGCGGCGCGCTCCATCAGCACCCGGCGGGCCTCGGCGGCGGCGAAGCGCAGCGTGACGCCGGCCTTCTCCACCCCCGTGCTGCCGGAGGCACCGCCCTGGTTCACGGTCTGCGCCGTATCGCCCTGCACCACGCGCACGGCGGCGGCGGGTATGTCCAACTCCTCAGCGACGATCTGCGCGATGGCGACGTCTACGCCCTGACCCGGGTCCATCTTGCCGTAGAAGGCAACGAACCGCCCGTCGGGCTGCAAGGCAATAAAGCTGTCGAGCTGATCCGGCGTCAGCGGCGGGCGCACGGTCCCTGCTGCGGCTGCGGCGCGGCCCGGCAGGGTGGGCACGGCGGAGATGCCCACCAGCAGGGCGCTGCCGGCTTGCAGCAGGAAGCGGCGGGACAGGGTGGGGCTGATCTGGTTCATGGCCGCCCCCTCACGCCGCGCCGGTGACGCGGGCGACCGCGCGCAGGATGGACAGGTGCGTGCCGCAGCGGCACTTGAGGCCGCTCAGCGCGTCCTTGATCTCGTCCATCGTGGCGTATGGCTTGTCGCGCACCAGCGCGGCCGCATACATCATCCAGCCGTTGATGCAGTAGCCGCATTGCGTCGCCTGCTCGGTAGCGAAGGCGGCCTGCAAGGCATGCGGGCGGTCCGGCGTGCCAAGCCCGGCGATGGTGGTAACGGGTTGGCTCCCGACGGTGGACAGTGGGGTTACGCAGCTCCGCACCGGCGCGCCGTCCAGGTGCACGGTGCAGGCGCCGCACTGCGCCAAGCCGCAGCCGAAGCGGGGATTGTCGAGGCCCAGCTCGTCGCGCAGCGCGTAGAGCAGCGGCATGTCCGGGTCGTCCACCGTCAGCCGGTGCACAGTGCCATCGACAGTCAGCGTGATGGTCTGCGTCACGGACGGTCCTCCCTTGTTACCGGTCCAGCAGGCTGAGCAGACCAGGCTTGTCGCCGATGTTAGGAGTGTTCCTTGAACCAAACAAGCTTGTGGCGGTGGTCTTGATCCCTGGACGGCACGAACTCTCCCGTCGAAGCGTTGAAGTCCTGGTTCGCCCATGCGCCCAGCTGCTGCTTACTTCCATGTCCGCCGATGGCGTGAAGCGTCGCCCCGACCGGATCGTTGAACACAGCAGTCGCCGATCCGTTGATCAGACCGCGACCTGAGTCAGGCTTCACCTAGCTTCAGCTCCCGCGATGGCCTCAACCGACCGACGTCCGTTTACCTCAACCTCTTCCCCCGAAGCGGTCGGTCTGCTCCCGGCCAGGATCGGTAGCTGGCGTTTCAGGCGGTGCATAGCTGTCGCAGTAGAATGAGGCTTTTCCTCTTGCCCCAGTCGCCCCAGGAGCAAGAACATGGATGGCGGAGGGGTGGCACCCACGATGGTCCTGTTGCATGTTCGCTGCTCGCAGCAAGAGGCCGAGCCCATGCCCGCTATCCCGGAAATTGTAGCCCTTCGGCCCGAAATACAAACGTGGCGACGCGACTTCCACGCCCATCCCGAAACCGGGTTTCAGGAGGTCCGCACGTCCGGGATCGTCGCCGAGAAGCTCGAGTCCTGGGGCATCGAGGTGCATCGTGGGATCGGCCGCACCGGGGTGGTGGGGGTGCTTCGCGGCAAGACGCCGGGGAACCGCGCCATCGGGCTGCGGGCCGACATGGACGCGCTGCCAATGCCGGAGCTCAATCCTTTCGAGCATCGCAGCACCAACCCTGGAATTATGCACGCGTGCGGCCACGATGGACATACGGCCATGCTTTTGGGCGCCGCCAAGCACCTGGCCGCCACGCGAGACTTCGCAGGCACGGTACACTTCATCTTCCAGCCGGCAGAGGAAGGGCTGACCGGGGCACTCGAAATGGTCAAGGACGGCCTGTTCCGCCAGTTTCCGTGCGACGCCGTCTACGGACTGCACAACCTGCCGGACCTGCCCCTGGGGACCGTGGCGGTCCGACCCGGCACCGTGCTGGCCGCAGTGGACTACTTCGCCATCCGCCTGCGGGGCAAGAGCAGTCACGCGGCCCAACCCCATCACGGCCTCGACCCGCTACCCTGTGCCGTGGCGATCTTCACGGCGCTGCAAACCCTGGTCAGCCGTCACACCGACCCGCTTGACACAGCCGTGCTGAGCATCGGCCAGTTCCATGCTGGCACTTCTGACATCGTCATCCCAGAGACAGTCGAGATACGCGGCACGGTCCGGACTCTGCTTCCTCGAACGCACGACCGCCTGGCGGCGCTGTTCCGCCAGATCGTCGAGAACACGGCCGCGGCGCACGGGGTGCACCTGGAGTTGGACTACAACGCGGCCTACCCACCCACGATCAATACGCCCAGCCAGGCTGAACTGGCGGACCGCGCGGCCGCGGAGGTGGTGGGCGAGGACGGGATCAAGCGGAACTTGGCATCCCTGACCGCAGGGGAGGACTTCGCCTATATGTTACGCGAGGTGCCGGGCGCATTCCTCCTGCTTGGCCAAGCGGACGGAGAGACCGGCAAGACGCCGCTCCACAACGGCTTCTACGACTTCAACGACGACCTCTTGCCGATCGGCGCCAGCTGCCTCGTGCGGCTGACGGAGTTGGAGCTGCAGCGTGGCTGACATCAAGGCGGGGATCTTGCGGATCGGCCCGCTGCTGCGAGACGAACCTAGCCAGCAAGCCGCCGCTGTCGGGCATTCCACTGCGCCCGGTCGTGCCTCTCGACCGTACGACAGCGCCCCGATCTGGTCGTATCGTGTCTCATCGCCTGGTTTAGAGAAGGGTAGTGCCGGGCAACATCGGAGAAAGCGGTCCTTCTTGAGATCGAGGCACGCGGTAGCCATCCGGGTCAGGCCGTGCTGTCGGTCGCCGGCCGCAGCAGGAGGCGACGTGCCAATCGGCCATCGATAAAAGCGAGCCCAACGCCGATCAGCACCATACCGCCGAAATGGCGTGGCAGCAGTGTTTCACCCAGCACCAGAGCACCGAGCAGGATGGCGCTGACCGGGATCAGGAACGTCACCAGCAGTAAGTTTGTCGCCCCGGCCGCAGCCAGGATGCGGAAGTAGAGCCAGTAGGCCAGCGCGGTGGACAGAAGCCCCACCCCGAGCACGGCGCCCTAAGTCGTCGCGCTCGGAACCGGAAGCGTCCAGGGCCGGTCCACCAGCAGCATGACCGGGAACAGCAGAACTGTGGAGGCGCATACCTGCCCGGCCGCGGTCGCAAGCGGTGCCACGCCCATCCGCCTGAACCGCCGGCCGAAGATGCCGGCAAAGGCGTAGGTGAGGGCACCGGCCAGGCAGGCGAGCTGCGCCAGTACGCCGGTGCCTAGCCCGCTCAAGGCGTCTGGCCCGACCATGAGCACGGCGCCCGCAAAGCCAGCGGCGACCCCGGTCGCCTTGAACGGCGTCAACTTCTCGTCCGGCGTCAGCAGGTGCGCAACGAGCACGGTGAACAACGGCGTGGTCGCGTTCAGGATGGAAGCGAGGCTGCTGGCGATGTGATGCTGGCCCCAGACGATGAGGACGAACGGGATCACGTTGTTGAGTTGCCCCATCCCGAAAAAAGCGTCCCAGACGGGAGCCCGGGTGGGCATGGCTTGCCCAAGCAGGCGTAGCAACGCGAGCAGGGCCAGTGCGGCCATGGCCACGCGCAGCCAGACCAGTGCGAAGGAAGGCAGCTCGCGCACGGCGACGCCGTTGAAGAAGAACGAAGCGCCCCAGACCAGGGCGAGCAGGAGCAGCATGCCCCATTCTCGCCCGCGCATCGCCGGTATTTCGCTGCTGTTTCCACTCTGCGGCATCTTCGCACCTCACCTGGCTCGACTTCGCAGACTGAGGATGGTGGCACGGCCGGGCACTCCGGTTTTTGCCCTGCAATTCCGCGCCGTAGCTCGCGAGAGTCCGTGTCGAGGTCGCAGCGGACCCGCCGCCAATTGCCGCAAGGTCGTCTCCGCACTTACAATCTTCCATGCCAGTCTCTTCCGCACACGCGGCAGACAGGCGGTGCAAGCTGGGTTAAGCCGTGCCTGACCACGAGAACGGAGCGCAGTCATGCCCATGTCACTCTACCAAGCGTCGATAGCTCCCTGCTTGCAGATGCTGGACGCGCTGTCCGCGGTGCTACACAAGGCAGCTTCCGACGCGGCTGAACGCGGACTCGAACCGTCGGTGCTGCTGCAGTCGCGACTGTATCCGGATATGCTGCCACTGGTTCGGCAGGTGCAAATCGCTACTGACGGCGCCAAGGCTGGCGGTGCGCGGCTGGCTGGGGTGGACACCCCATCGTTTCCGGACACCGAGACAAGCTTCAACGAACTCCAGGCACGCCTGGCCCGGTGCATCACCTTCCTGCGCTCGCTCGACCGCAGTGCCATCGACGCTGCCGCCGAGCGCCGGATCGAATTCAGCGTCGCTAAGAAGGCCATGGTGATGATGGCGCCGGAGTACATCAGCGGCTGGATGCTGCCTAATTTCTTCTTTCACGTGACCACCGCATACGACATCTTGCGTCATAACGGTCTTGCCGTGGGTAAGAGAGACTTCCTGGGTGCCGTTCCGCTGGTGAGCTAGGCCTACGGTGTGGGCCGGTCGACCTGGGCCCACATCGTCATAGAGAAGAGAGCTGCCAGGAGGCACCGGCATCTGATGTGCTTTTCCCTATCTCGCAATTCCACGGTGGCCGGTCGGCTTTTGGCCCATTCCTAATGCTACCCGCGACCCGCACCATATCGGGGCCAAGACAAACCACAGTTTGCCGGGAATGGCTTCAGCCATTGGGACAGCCGGCCTCTGCCCCCTTAGGCGCGACGGTCACTCCGATGGCGCCGCTGCGGTTTATTGCTGCCTGGAGCTGTCCGGACTGACGTAGATCGTCGATCACGGCGTCAACGACCGCCCGGGCCGCCGGCCTGCCTTTGGGCACGACGACGTTCTGTGGGACGCTGAACAGGTCGTCGGACAGCAGCCGCGTGCCGGGCGTCGCCCGCATAAGCGTGGTTAGGCGCTGGCGGTTGGCGCCGAAGGCATCGATGGATCCGCCCGTGAGTGCGGCACCGAGTTGCGCCGGGTCGTTGGGCAGTTCCACCACGCTGGCCCGGTGCAGGGTACGCTTCATGCAGAGCGTGATGGAGTCGTTCCTGGTGCCGGCGACCGTCCTGCCGGCCTGGTCGATGTCGGCGATGCCGCGGATGGGGGACGCGTCGAGCACCAGAAAGCTCTGCTGGACCAGCATGTAGGGCTGCGAGAACTCGACCGTGCCGAGGCGCGTGGCCTCGTAGGCGACGAAGCCGATGTCGGCCGTGCCGGCTTTGACCTCCTCAATGACGGCCGGCGGGTCGTCCACGGTGCGGAACTCCAGGGCCAGGCCGTGCCGACGCGCCAGTTCCGCGGCGAGTTCATAGGAGGTGCCGCGCAGCTGGCCCGTTGCCGGGTTCCGCGTGGCTGGCTATCCGGAAATAAGTGTGGAATCGGCACATTCGTGATATACCCCAAATCCGGAAATTTGTGTGGAATCTGCATTGCCATGGGCAAGCTCCGGGTGCTTGATCTGTTCAGCGGCATTGGCGGTTTTAGCCTTGGGCTGGAGCGCACTGGCGGCTTCGAAACCGTAGCCTTCTGCGAAATCGAACCGTTCTGCCGCCGCGTGCTGGCGAAACATTGGCCCAAGGTGCAGTGCTATGGCGACGTTCGAACCCTCAGTGAAGAGCGCCTTCGTAACGATGGTATCAGCGTCGATGTCATATGCGGAGGATTTCCCTGCCAGGACATCAGCCTCGCCAATACTGGCGGGTGCGGACTGGATGGGGCCAGATCCGGCCTCTGGTTTGAATACGCCCGGCTTATTGGCGAGCTTCGACCCCAATACGTCATCGTGGAGAACGTCGCAGCGCTGCTTGATAACGGGCTGGAGCGTGTTCTCAGGTCCTTGGCCGCGCTCGGGTATGATGCGGAGTGGGACTGTATACCAGCGTCCTTCGTTGGCGCGCCTCACCGGCGAGACCGCCTCTGGCTGGTTGCCTACACCAATGGCCAGAGATTGGAAGGATGGCGCAGAGCCAAGCCCGCACGGACGACACAGCGCAAGCTTGCCGGTCGTTCTTTCAGGGTTGGGGCATCCTGGCCGGATGCTCCGCGCATTCCCAGAGTGGGTGATGGGCTTCCCGATTGGGTGGACAGCATTCACGCCCTTGGCAACGCCGTAGTCCCAGACATCCCAGAAATGATTGGTCACGCTATTTTGGCAACTAGCGCGTGACCCGATTCCACATTTTATTCCGGTCGTGCCAACTTCCGCCTCCTGGGGTGGAGTGCTTGGATGCTCAACGCGCTGCGGCTGGCGCATTGGACCGTGACTGCTTACGAGGAGACCGAGGAAACGGTCCGCCTTGCCGCGTCTTACGACCTGTTTCCGGAAGCCTGTCCGAAGTGTGGGACGGTGAACGCTCGGTTTTACCGTCACGGGTCGGCTCGGAACAAAGTCACAGACGCTCCAGCCCAGGGAAAGCCTTGCACCATCGAAGTAACGGCGGCTCGCCTGAAGTGTCGGGAATGCAATTCGACTTTCATACAGCCGATGCCGGACTTGATGGACGGCTATATGATGACCAAGCGCTGCGTCCAATATATTCACAAGCGAGCATCGACGGAGACCTGGGCCAAGATTGGTCGAGACGTTGGCGTGGACGAGAAAACCGTCAGGACTGTGGCGGCTGGGCAGGCGAGACAAGCGGTTGGCAGCCGCACGCTCTTTGCCCCGCTCATCCTCGGCATCGACGAACTGAGGCTGGACGGCGAGCTGCGAGCCATCTTCGTGGATGGAGGGTATCGCCGGGTCCTGGATATCCTGGAGACCAACGACAAGCGGTTGGTCAACCACTGGCTGTCCTGGCTGCCGGGCAGAGAGCGAATCCGAATCGTGACGATGGATATGTATGGACCGTATCGCGACGTCGTTCAGCACTTGTTGCCGAATGCCACAATCGTCGTGGACCGATGGCATGTCCAGAAGAAGATAAACGAGGCGCTGGACCAGGTGAGAGTGAGGGTATCCCGCAGCCAGCGCACGAAAAAGGCCAAGATGGCCGTGCTGAGGAAGCGCAAGCTGCTTCAGATCAGCAAGCACAAACTCCAACCGCACGTGTTGGTAATGCTCCAAGCGTGGCTCAGGAACAATCCAATCCTGCTGGATGCTTGGTGCATGAAGGAGCTGTTCTACGAAATCTGGGACTGCACCAGCAGGGCCGACGCAGAATGCATCTTCGACAACATACCGGACATGATGCTGGAAAGCGTCGCCGAGGAGTTTGGCCGCGTCTACAGCACGATCAGCAACTGGCGGGAATTGATCTTCCCTTACTTCGACGCCCGGTTCACCAACGCCTATACGGAGGCGGCGAACGGCATCGTCAAGATTGCCAACAGAGCGGGCCGTGGATACAGCTTCGAACAGATCCGAGCCCGCGCCTTGTCCGCCAAGCCGCTTGGCAAGAAGCATGTGTTCGTGTGCGAGGAATGCCTCAAGCGCTACCCCGTGCACGAGGGTTGGCTTCTCTACGCTGGCCGAAGCGTCTGCCCAGAGTGCGACGCACTCCACATTCTGCATGCTATTCGTCAACCGACGGGTTCCACAGAAACTTCCGGATAGCCCGTGGCTTGCGCCGGGTTGGTGCCCAGGTAGACGGCGCGGAGCGTGGAGCCCGGCGCAAGGTCGGCGGCCAAGGCCAGGTTCGCCACGGGCAGTAAGGCGAGCAGTCGTATCAGTCCCCGAAGGCGCATCGGCCAGGCTCCCCGATCCCCGCGCGTGCATCGTCACGGCCGCGAGGCGCGGACGCAAGCCTCGGACGTCAGGAGAGATCGGGCGCCTTTCCCCCCTGGCAAGCGCACGAGGATGGTTCCAAGCTGCGGGCAAAACGGGGGGACGATCATGAGGGCATGTCTCGGCGTCGCTGCGTCGCTCGTCATCGCCATGACGGCCGCGCAAGCCAAGGTGACGAAGCTGGAGATCACCTCCAAACAGCCCTACGGCTCGTTCAGGGCCGGCGACTACGTGCGGCTAGACGGGCACGTCACCGGCGAATTGGCGCCCGGCGACAGCAGCATCCCCGACCTCGACAAGGCGGCGCGCAACGCGCGGGCCATGGTCGAGTACCGTGCCCGCGTCATCCTGTTCGTGCCCGCCACCCCGGGCTCTGGCAACGGGGCGCTGCTGGTCGACGTGCCAAACCGCGGCAACGCCTATGCGAACGCGCTTTACAACAGCCCGCGCGACCTACCCTCGCAGTCCGGCAACCTCGAGCCTGGGACCGGGTTCCTGGAGGAGCGCGGCTTCACGGTGGCCGAGGTGTATTGGGAACTGGGCCAGGGGGCGGACCTACGCTCGTTCACCGGTGCGGACGGCAAGACGCGCTATGCCGAGGGCGTGGGCTTCGCCATCGTGCGCGACACCGCCGACTTCCTGGGGCATACCGCGGCCGACGCGGCGGGCACGCCGAACCCGCTCGCCGGGGTGGTCAACCGCGTGCTGGCCACCGGCAAGTCGCAGGATGGCCGGTTCCTCAAGACCTTCCTGCTCCATGGCTTCAACACGCTCGAAGGGCGGCGTGTGTTCAACGGCATGCACGTCTTCGTTTCCGGTGTCGGGCTGCTGCCGATCATGCGGTCCGGCACCGGGCCCGGGTCGAGTGCCGACGGCTCTCCCAGCTTCACCCAACCCAAGTTCCCGGGCGTGCATGACGGGCCGCTGACAATCGGCGGGATCGTGGCAAAGGCCAAGGAGCGTGGCGAGGTGCCGCCCCGGATGATGCTGCTCAACTCGACCGTGGACTACCTCTCGATCCGGGCGTCGCTCGGGCGCACCGGTGCCCATGGCACGGCCGACCTGCCTTTGCCCGAAAACGTGCGCATGTACGACATCGCCGGCGCGTCGCACGCGACCGTCGTGAAGGCGGAAGGCTGCAACCTGCCGCCGGGCCAGCTCGACTGGGCACCGGTCACCCGCGCCACGCTGCTGCGGCTGGATCGCTGGGTCGGGGTCAACGCGGCGCCCCCGGCGACCCGGATGATGCCGCTTCAGCCCGCCCCGAACGACGCCACCGTGCTGCAGGCGCCCAGTATCTGCCCGACGCCGTAGTACAGGTCCCGCAACGGGACGCCGACGGCAACCCGGTCGGCGGCGTGCGTCTGCCCGACATGGAGGTGCCGCTGGGCGTGCACGGGGTGCAGAACGAGCCCTTGAACTTCAGTTGCTCGCTGGTGGGCGCGTTCCGGCCCTTCGCGCGGACCAGCGACGCGGCCCAGGGCAAGCGTCCCTCGGTGGCGGAGCGCTACAAGGACCGGGCCGACTACGTGAACCGAATCCGGGTCGCGGCCTGGGCGGCGCAGGCGGCGGGGTTCCTGCTGCCGGAGGATGCGGCGGTGATCGTGAACTCGGCAGCGGCGTCACCGCTGTTCAGTCAGTCGGTGCCGGTCGGTCCACCTCGTTGAGGCGACCGGCTCGTGTCTGCTTTCCGCCTCGGCCGACCACGCAGCGGACCTTCCGCTTCCGGCCACTCGTGGACTAACAGAAATGTCCAGGCCAGGGCACGTTCCTTCGCCAAAGGAGACATGTCCTATGTCGAAGCTGTCAGACTGCGCAGTTTGCCGGACTGCTGCATGAGGAGATGAATTCGAGCCGCCGCAGCAGCTCCAGAGCTTGCCCCGTCGCTTCACCGAGGGCCGTGTTGTCGAAGATGCACCAGCGGTCCCCGATTTCGGCCGGGGTAGCACGCAGGAGCCTCGCCGTGGCTTCGATCTCCTGGGGGGAGTAGGCGGAGTAATAGATCCTCGGCGAGCCGTGCAGGCGCACATAGGTGAGGCCCGGCCATCCGCCGGGTCGCGCCGCCTGGGGCACGACGGCCGGGTCGGCAGCGACCCGCGCGACCCGGTGCCTGATGAGCATGGCCTCGGCGGCGTCACCGAACCAAGTTTGGTGGCGCGGCTCGCAGGCGAGCTGGCCGTCGAAACGTTCTCGGAACTTGCCGAAGAACCGTCCGGCCGTCGCCCCGTCGTAATCAAGGCTGGGAGGGAGCTGCACCAGCAGGGGGCCGAGCGTGGTTCCAAGCGCTCCCACCTCGCCGAGGAAGCGCTCCAGCGGCGGCACCGCGTCGACGAGGCGACGGATGTGCGTGATTTCGCACGGCACCTTGGCCGAGAAGCGGAATCGCGACGGCACCCCGGCGGCCCAACGCTCGTAGGTCGCCGGACGGTGCGGACGGTAGAAGGACGAGTTGATCTCCACGGCAGGGAGGTGGCGGGCGAACCGCTCCAGATGGCTGCCCACCCCGGCGAATGCCCCGGCATGCTGCTTCGGGATGCTCCAACCCGCTGTTCCGATGAAAGGAGCCTGCAGGGAGCGCCTCCATTCCTCGGTGCCCGATTCGATGTTCTGCGTCATGAGAAGTCACATGAGCGGCCTCGCCAACCTGCCCCCATAAGCCGGTCGGCATCAACCCGGTGGTTCGGACAAAGGCTGGGCAGCCGTTCAGTTCGACTGGGGCGGAACAAAGCGTTAGACAGCGAAGATCCCTTCCTTATTTGTGCCGTCGTCGAATTCCTGCTGCGCGCGTGCGATCGCGCCTGTCCTGCTGCCCGTCATCTCCGGTCTGTCCTCCTGACGCCCGTCATGGCTGGACCGCCGTTAAGTCCAGTATCTCGTCTACACGGCTTGCAGCGCAAGCCACGCCGGGCGAGCTGTAGGAGGACGCCGTCACCGGCATGATGTATGCCGCATTCCGTTTAAGCTGACATCGGTTCCGTGTTTATCATGTCGATCCCACCAACCGTTCGGATACGCTGCCATGATGTTCAGCACTGCTTAAGTTGAGGCTCGCCGATGGATATCCTGAGTGCAAGAATCGCTTGGATATGTCTGCCGGGAGAATCCAAAGCCGCCTCTTTAGAGCTTTTCCAAATAGCGGCGCAAGGCTGCTCACGCTCGCAGGGGCAACCTATGACCACCCCTGCTCCGTCTGATCGGATCTCGACTAACCTCTATGAGCGAATGCAGCCTTCAAGTCCTGTGCGGCCAGGTCTTCAGCTGCTTCTGCTTGGGGAACCAACAAACCCATACCGAAAAATTCGTGCGTGACGCCGTCGTAGTTCTTGTAGGTCGTCCTCACTCCGGCGGCCGTGAGCTTGTCGGCCAGCATTTTGCCTTCCGACATCAGCGGGTCGATCGAGTCCGTGATGACCGTCGCCGGCGGTAGGCCCTTCAAATCCGCCATCGTGGTCAGGTTGAGCAACGGGCTCCGGGCGTCGTCGGGCGATGCCAGTATGTTGCTGACAAACCAGCCCATTCCACCTTTAGACAGCGGCATGGCGTTCTGATTGGCAATGTAGGACGGCGTCGTCATGTCCGTACCAGCCACCAGGTAGACGATCAGCATGTAAACGGGTGTCTGCACCTTTTGGTCGCGCGCCATGATGGCGACGTTGGTCGCCAAGTTGCCGCCGGCGCTCTCGCCTGCAACCGCGATGCGGGCCGGGTTGCCGCCAAACTGCGCGGCGTTGGCGAGCACCCACTGATAGGCAGCAAACGAATCCTGGTGGGCAGCAGGGAACTTGTTCTCCGGCGCACGGCGGTATTCGACGCTTGCGACGATCGCGTTCGTCTTCTTGGCCAACGCCATGGCGGAAGCCTCGTAGGCATCGATGTCGGCGATCACCCAGCCGCCCCCGTGATAGTACACGATGACCGGCAGAGGCCCGGTGCCAGCACCTTCCGGCGTATAGACGCGGATCGCCTGCGTGCCGCCCGCGGTCGGGTAGGTCATGTCCTTCTTGGACACCTTCATGGCCGCCATGAGGGCCGCCGGGTCCTTGCCGCGGTCCTTCAACACGGCCTTCACCGCATCGCCCGGGGTTGGCTGCGCACGTGCCTCGGCAACCGAGCGAGACTCGACCGGCTTCACGCCGAGATCGCCGAGCTTTTTCAAAACGGCGAGCATCTCCTTGTCCGCACGCTTCATCGTGCCGCTATCAGGCGTCTCGGCGACGGTTGGCACCGTGGAATAGCCGGGCTCCAGCACAGGAGCGTCGGCGTCTTTCGGTGCCGGCTGCGCCCAGGCTGCTGGCGCTGCGACGAAGGCAATCCCGGCGAGCAGACGCGCAGCCAGGGCTGACGATTGGATCGTTCGATTCATATAATTTCTCATTTCAGGAGGAAAGGAAGCGGAGGCCGGGTCAGGCCTTGAGCTCACCATTGATGCGTTTGCAGATCGCGACGTGTTCCTTGAACACAGCCAGCATCAACATGGCCAGGTGGCGGCCCTGCTTTTCCATCGGGTCTGTCGCACCGGCGGAGTTATGCACATAGGCGTCCGCGAGGTCGCGTAGGAACTCGTGATTTTCCAGCTGGAAACCAATGTAGGCGCGATCGAACGCCGCCCCCGTCGAGGACTTGGCCATTTGGAGGGTGGCCATGCCGCTTGTGGTCATCGCAGGCGCCGTGGCTCCGATATCCTTCAAAACCATGTTGACGGTAATGGCCTCGCCCAGTTCGAAACCGGCGAACTCGCGGGCGTCTTTTTGCGTAGCCTTCTCGACGGCGAGTTGCGACGTGGACAACGACAGTTCCGCCGGGCCAAGCACTCCGATGTAAAATTGCGAGGCGGTTTTCACCTCTGCGAAGTTCATCGGCGCGGTGCCCAGCTCGGGGGTCGGTCGCTGTGCCTGTGCCCGGACGATCGGGAAGGCGGCAACCAGGGCCAGCCCCGCTACGATGGATCGGCGATCAGTAATCAAAATCAGTCTCCTGCGTGTCATGCCTGGTGGGCACTCGCAGCCGCAACAGGAGATCGCCGGCGCAGTTGCGCCGCTTGCCTAACCTCGGACGCAGGGACACCTGGCCTGGACGTCAGGACACCGGAAAGCCGAGAAGCGCCGGAACCGGGTGGCGTCTCGCCTTGTCCGGTGCCGCCTCATCCTGGTTGCCGCTCTTGCGAAAGTCCGCGGGCGCAGCGCCATAGATCCCCTCGAAGGCGCGGCTGAACGAACTGCGGCTGGCGTAGCCGACACTGCCCGCGATGACCTTGACCGGCAGGTCCGTGCCACCGAGGAGCCGAGCGGCGATCCGCAACCGGACCCGCTGGACGAAATCCATGGGGGCTTGTTCGAAGATCCGGGAAAATAGGTCCGCGAAGGATGCCCGGCTCATCCCCGCCAGCGATGCAAGGCGCTCGACCGTGTAGGGCACCCCCGGCTGCTCGAGGATCGCCAGCACCGCACGCGCCAGCCGCGGCTCTCGCAATGCCATAAGCATGGGCGACGTGCCGGCCGTGTCGCCAAGCAGCTGCTGGCGCAACAGGATGATCAGGCACTGCTTCATCAGCACCTCCGTCATTGCCTGGGTGCCGAGGCCAGGTTGCGTGACCTCCGCCAGCATCAGCTCGAACGAGCGGTGCAGGGCGCTGTCGACCGAGAAGGCCCCGATCATCGGGGCCTGGAACAACTCGAACAGCCCCAACGCTCCGTCATAGCTCGCCGAGATCTGGCCGCAGACCATGACCGTGTCGGGCGCGTCACCGGCGCGGAACGCGATCAGGCCGTCGCCATGAAGTCCGCATTGGTCGGCTGCCTGCGCCTCGCCGGCACAAGCCATGGCCTCTCCAATCGTATGCGACTGGCGCGCGGGGATGACAATGATGCTGTGTTGCACAAAGGGTAACCAGGGCTCTTGCTTCACTCGCAAGCTGCCCATGCCGCGGAGCACGTAGTGGATGGTGATTGCCTCGAACGGGCTGAATGCCAGTCGCCAACCCTGTTGAATCTGGCACACCGAAAAGGCATGCAGGCGAACGGCCAGCGTGATCAGCAAACGGTCGAGAGGATCTGAATGCACCCGAGATACCCCAGAGATGGCGCACTACCGGCACCCGAAAGCCTCTTATCCAATCGCTAACCGTACCCGATTGAACACGTTCCTTGGCGAGCACCAAAAAGGCTAAATCCGGCTGCGGGCTAGCGCGTCGCGGAGACGTCGGTTCCCCCGCAGCAAGTGCCGCACGTCCACGCCCGAGGCGCCCGCATTGTGGATCGGCGTCGTCCGGGACCCCTCATCGGCGTGGGGTCCCAGTCGCGGAGCACGTGGCATCAGATACCTTATACCGACAGGCCTGAAGCGTGACCGGGCAGCCTTCACTCGTCATCGCAAGCCAAAGGCGTGGCGATCCACCCGCAAGCCCGTTCTCGCCGATGGCTTGCTTCGCTTTCGGCTCGCAAAGACGGGGAGGGGTAGCGTCAGCACTTCGGACCGTTGGTATTACTGGAGGGTCCCAGCGCCAAGCAGGGTTCCGCAGCGAGGCCGTTCAACACTCGCCCTTCTCGATCGCCGCCTGGCAGGTTACCTGCCAGGGTCTTGGTCCTTTCCCCAACGGCGCGAGGGTGGGATACAGCAGCGCAACGGGCAGCGACTAGACGCTGACGAAGTACTCGCGACCCTCGACGTCGAGGGAGTGCCCGTGCCTGAGCCTGTTTGGCCGTTCTACTCGGAACCGGTCTGCTCCCGGTGGTCGACCTGCGGAGTTACGGAACCAGACGGTAAACGGCCCCGGACCTCTCGCTTGAGGCGATCATCTGACCCAGGCTGTTTTCGGCAGGTTTGGACCGTGCATATTTCAAAGGGTTTGCACCGCATCTTCGACCGAGCCCTTTCAACGCCTTCGCGGGTGTATAAGTCTGATGCGAATGTCTGACGTGAGTCTTAGCTGCCGAGCGATGAATTGCAGGGAACGTCCGCTCCTTGCGGCTCGCGCTCCACAACGGACAGTCCGCTTTCGGCCCATTCGCGCCAACATGGCAGCGTCGGCTATTGTGCTTTTCCGCTCTGAAGCGGACTGGCCGCTATCCACCATCCCCACTCGACTGATCGACGTGATCAAAGTGGAGCTTTGTGGGACAAACCGGAAGTGGCATGGAACAGCACCAAGCCCGGCAACCCAAGAGGACGGCTCGCGCTAACGAGCGCGACCCGCCCAGAAGATGTGTCTTTAACTTCAGTAGCCTCGGACAGAGTTAGCGCGTCCTCGGCATCCACGCCGAGGTAGCGCACCGTGCTCTCAAGTTTGGTGGGCGATTGGGTCGAGGGTATCGGTCTGGGCCGCTCGGCCTACGGCACGAGTCCGTCAGCAACTCCACGCACACGAGCGAATGGCGACGGCCTTTTGCGCAGGGTGTGTGGGTGGTGGGGGCCGCCGGCAAGGTCATCATCGCCTGGATGATCGTCAGCCGCTGGATGAGTGACCGGCAGTTGGTCGCCCATGCTACGCCCGCCTGGATCATCCCTCTCGTTGGATTTCTGGATGTGCCGGCTCGCACAAACCCCGCTCGGCCTGTCGCCAATGCACGGGAGCCCCGACGGTCGATTGAGATAAATGCTGGTCTGACAAGGCGGTTTTTGCACGAGCTCCTGCGGGCCATCTGGCGCTGGACTGTGCCTTACCGGTGATTCGGCTTAAGCTGGGCGCAATGAAGTCCAGTGTCGCCGAAGCGTGCCCGGTCGAGATCGAACTCCGGTTCGGCGCCTTTCGGCTGCGCACGTCTCAGCACGCCCTTTTCCGAGGTGCCGATCGCATCAAACTTGGCAGCCGGGCTTTCGAACTGCTAGTCGCGCTCGCCGAGCATCCGGGCGAGTTGGTCGGCAAGGACCAGCTCATGGCGCGTCTCTGGCCCAACCTGCATGTGGACGAGACGGCGTTGCGGGTGCACGTGGCCGCTCTTCGCAAGGCACTTGGACCAAGCCTGACCGGCGAGCCGTATATCGTCAACGTCGTCGGCCGCGGATACCTCCTGAGCACTGCGGTGACGACCGTGTCTGAACCGATACCGTCGACACCCCCGGCCAGCGCGCCGTACGCCGTCGCCCGCGCGCCCGTGCACGTGATCGGGCGTGAGGACGTCATCGTGTCGGTCAGTCGGCAGCTGTTGCAGCACCGGCTCGTGACGATCGTCGGCGCTGGCGGTATTGGCAAGACCACCGTGGCACTCGCGATCACGGACCGCCGGGCCGGAGGCGACCCGCCTTCCTCGTGCGTGGTGGATCTGTCGCCGCTGGCCGAGGACGGCCTGGTCGCGGCATCCGTGGCGTTCGGCCTTGGGCTGCCCCAGGTCACGGACGATCCGATGGCAGCCGTCGTCGCCCACCTCCGAAGTAACCCGATGCTGCTGGTGCTGGATTGCTGTGAGCGTGTGGTGGAGGGCACGGCTCTGTTCGCAGAGCGTATCCTGGCCGCGGTGCCAGCCATGTCTATCCTGGTCACTAGCCGCGAGCCGCTCCGCGCCCGTGGCGAGCGGGTGATCCGGTTGGCACCGCTCGCCACCCCATCGGCGTCGGCGGGGATCACGGCGGCGGCTGCCATGGGGTTTCCCGCTGTGCAGCTGTTCCTGGAACGGGCTTCGGCGAGCCTTGAGGAGTTCACGCTCAGCGACGCAAATGCGCCACTCGTGTCCGAGCTGTGCATCCGGCTGGACGGCATCGCCCTGGCGATCGAGTTGGTGGCCGGCCATGTCACCGCGTTCGACTTGCCCAGCCTGACGGACATGCTCAACGACCGGCTGAGCCTGCTGGGAGCGGGCCGCACCGCCGTGCCCCGGCACAAGACGCTTCGCGCGGTGCTGGATTGGAGCTTCGCCACGATCGCCGATCGGGAACGGGTTCTGCTGCGGCGGATGGCGGTGTTCGTGGGTGGAGCGGATCTGGGCGCGGTGCAGGACGTGGCGGTGGGTGCCGGCCTCACCCGGTTCGACATCCCCGAGGCGCTGCGGCTGCTCGTGGACAAGTCGCTCGTCGTGGCGGACCTCGCAGACGATGTCGCGCGCTACCGGCTGTTGGACATGACCCGGGCCTATGCCCTGGAAAGGCTGCGCGAAAGCGGCGAGGCGGGCACGGTGGCGTCCCGCCACGCGCTGCACTACCGGGACGCGTTCGCGACGGCCCGTACGACATGGAAGGGTAGCGCCGTCCCGGACTGGCTGCTCGGCTACGCGCGCCGTCTGGATAATGTTCGGAGCGCGCTGGGTTGGGCGTTCGGGCCGGAGGGCGAGGCGCAGCCCGGCATCGAGCTGGCGGCGGAGGCGCTGCCGATCATGTACGAGCTGTCGCTGGTCGAGGAGTGCCGGCGCTGGGTCGGGGCGGCACTGGCGGCGCTGGCCTCGGTCGCGGCACCGGACCCGATGCTGGAGGTGAGGCTCAACACTATCCTGGCCGCAGCGCTGACCTACACCGCGGGCCCGGTGGCACAGACAATGGCGGCCTGGCAGCACGTGTTGACCTTGGCGACGAAGGCCGCGTTCCCGACGGGTGAAGCGCGTGCCCTGTGGGGGCTGTGGACGGCCTGCAGCTACAGCGGCAGGCCACGGGAAGCGCTCGGCTATGCCCAGCGCTACGCCGAGACGAGGATCGATGACGGCTATGCGACCACCAGTATCCTCGGCGAGCGCATCATCGGCGTGGCGCTTCACCAGTTGGGGGAGCAGGCAGCGTCCCGGGCGCGGCTGGACGGCATGCTGGCGCGTTACAGGCCCTTCCCCCACTTCTACACGCCTGGGTTCCGGCTGGACCATGCAGCGATGGCACGCGTCACGCTCGTCCGCGTATTGTGGGTGATGGGCCATGCCGAGGCAGCCCTCACTTTGCTGGACGAAGTCATGCTAGGCGTGCACCGGAATAAATACCCGGTGGCGGTCTGCTACGCCGTCATCGAAGCGGCCGTGCCCATCCTGGTCATGACCGGCGACCTGGACGGCGCCGCACGCGAACTGGACCTGCTGCGGAGCGTCGCGGACCAGAACGGCTTCGCGATCTGGCAGGCCGGCGCCCGCGCGATGCGGCTCGCCATCGACGCGGCCCGAGGGGAGGCGCTGCCGGCCCGCGACGTCCAGGACGTGTTCTCGGCCTTGCACGCGACGGGATATACGGCGCCCGCGGCCTGGCTCTCGGGCTTGGTTGCGGAGGCGCGGGGCTCACAGGAGAGTTCGGCGGCCCGCATCGGCCGGGTGGACGAGGCCATCGCCCACGGCGAGCGGTTCGGAGAAATGTGGTCCGTCCCGGAGTTGCTTCGGGTCAAGGCCATGCTGACGGCGCGCGATCACCCCGTCGAGGCGCAGGCGTTGCTTGTCCGCGCGGCCGCCCTGGCCCGCAAGCAGGGTGCAGCCGCGTGGGAGCGCCGCATCGAGGCGACGTCGGCAACGGTGTTGTCAAGCAGCGACACCAAGGCGGACGCGTGACGCTCGGACGGCGGGCAGCACTGGCAGCGCCTCTGGCCGTAGGGCTCGTATTCCCGGGGTCGCATTCCATCCGCGCGCAGCCGGCGCCGGGCTCCATCCTGCGCTTCGTGCCGCCGTTCGACCTGCGGAGCCTGGACCCGATCGTCGATACCGGGTTCAGCACGCTGCAGCACGGCTACATGATCTACGACACGCTGTTCGCCATGGACGGCGCGTTCACGCCGCGTCCGCAGATGGTCGATGCCTTCGACGTAAGCCTGGACGGCCTGAGCTACGCCTTCCGATTGCGGCCCGGCCTGCGCTTCCACGATGGCGCGCCCGTGACCGCAGCGGACTGCATCGCCTCCATCCGTCGCTGGGGTGCACGCGACGTAATGGGCAAGCTGTTGCTCGCACGCACAACACGCCTGGACGCCACGGATGACGCCACGGTGCGACTGCGCCTCGTCGAGCCGTTCCCCCTACTGATCCATGCCCTGGCGAAGATCTCGTCCAGCCCGTGTTTCATCATGCGCGAGCGTGACGCGCTCACCGATCCGGCGGTCGCCGTGCGGACGGCCATCGGCTCGGGGCCATTCCGTTTCCTCCCCGACCGCTTCGTGCCGGGCGCCCGGGTGGCCTATGCGGCAAACCGGGGCTACCTGCCCCGGCCGGAGGCTCCAGACGGCTATGCCGGGCGCAAGCGTGCGGAGGTGGACGTGGTGGAGTGGCACGTGATCCCCGATGTGGCGACCCAGGTGGCGGCGATCCTGGCGGGCGAGGTGGACATGCTCGCCTCACCGACGCTCGACCTCCTCGACCGCATGCGGGCCGACCCGGCCGTGACCGTGCGGCTGTTCGACCGATTCGGCTGGACGGCGTACATCCGTCCCAACCAGCTCCACCCGCCGTTCGACGACATCCGGGCGCGGCAGGCGCTGGGCCATCTCGCGCCGCAATCGGACTACATGGCGGCAGCGGCCGGCGACCCCGGGAACTGGGGGGAGTGCCGGTCCTTCCTGTCCTGCGCGGCAGCGGTCCCTGACGGAGGCGAGGCATTGGGAGCGCAGGACCTGCAACGGGCGCGGGACCTTCTGATGGCATCTGGCTATGCCGGCGCCCCCATCGTGGTCCTGGACCCGGTCGACAGCCCGATCCTGTCCAACCTCACCGCCGTTACCGTGAGCCGGCTGCGCCGCATCGGCGCGGCCGTGGACACGGTCGCTGCCGACCTGGCGACCGTGTTCGCCCGGCGCGCCAGCACACAGCCGCCGGACAAGGGGGGCTGGAACCTGTTCCACACCATTTCACTCGGCCTGGAGTTCGCCGGTCCGCTGACCAACTTCGCACTGGCCAGCCCGTGCCGGACAGAGGCATCCGGACCGCCCCCCGGATGGTATGGCTGGCCCTGCGATCCTGCCATCGAGGCGCTGCGCGAGGCGTGGGCCCAAGCGCCCGGCGAAGCGGAGCGGGGGCAGATCGCCGGTCGGTTGCAGGATGCCGCCGCGCGGTCGCTCCCGTTCATCCCGCTGGGACGCATCGACACGCCGGTGGCTTTTCGAACGGCTGTTCGCGGGTTGCCCGAAATGCCCGTGCCGGTGCTGTGGAACACATCCGTGTACCGTTAAGGTGGCAGCGGTCAGTCTGGAAAACGGTCACCGAACATAGGAGCGCCGCTCCTGGAGCTGGCGCGGCCCACCTCGTCCTGGAGGACGTCCCAGTGCTCCGCGAGCAGCCCGTCCTCGATACGCAGGATGTCCGCCGCGATCCAGTTCCTCGCAGCACCACGGCCGGAAAAACGGCCGTGCGCGAACACGTAGTCTCCTTCGGCGACGAGCAAGCCGGGTTCGTAGCGCAGTGTCGCGGGTGCGCTGCGGACGAGATCGAACAGCCCCTCCCGCCCGGGTGCGATATGCGCGCTGTGCTGGACGTAGCCGGATGACCAGAACGCCAGTGCGGCCCCGTAGTCCCGCTGGTTGAACAGCGTTTCGAACGCGCCCGCGACCAGGGCCTTGTTCGCGGCTGGCGAGCCGCGTGCCGCCATCACGCGGGCTCCACGGTGATGGCGTCGACGCGGTCGGGGTAGAAGGCGAGGTGGCCGGCGATCGCGGCCATGGCGGCGAAGGGCGCCTCGTAGCTCCAAGCCGCGTTCACGCCCGTACTCCCGGCCGGGACGATGCTGAGGTAGCTGCAATCACCCTTGTAGGGGCAGTACGTGATGTGCGTGGTCGGCTGCAGCAGGGTCATGTCCACGTCCGCGCGCGGGATGTAGTGGACAGGCGGGTAGGCGGCCTCCCGCAGGATAAGGGCGCGACGGCTGTCTGCCACGACGCGGCCGGCGGCGGTGACCACGACGCGGCCGGGCGTCGGCTCGATCGTGATCGGGTGGTCTGGTCCGGGGACCTTGATGGTTCTCTCGCTCATTGGGCTCTCCTTCATGACGTCGGTTCAAATCCGCACGCTGGCGTTTGCTGGCGTGCCGCTACAGCCACTTTCCGCCATCCACGCGCAGCGTGTCGCCGCTGACCCACCGGGCTGCGTCTGAGGCCAGAATGCGACTGGCCGCGTCAGCGTCCTTGGTCAGTGACGCCGCATACCAAAGACCAGCCCCATCGGGCCCAGCTCGGGTAATCAGGAATGGCCAAACAGAGTGAGAAGTTGTTGGTTGAAGCCGTCGACGAGCGCATGCTCATTGGGGCCAGCATTGTCCCGAAGTGCCTTGGCGCGAACGACAACGATCTCGTCGGCATCGGTCCCGAGCAACTCCATAGTTTCCTTGATGAAGTCGTCGAGCGGCATCGCCTGCTCGGCTTCGCGGCTGTTCATCAGGTCCGTACGCACCCAAGGCGGAGCAATCTCGATCACCCGCACGCCTGCGCCTTTGAGCAGGAAACGCTGCGATAGAGCATAGGAATGGAGCGCCGCCTTGGTTGCCGAATAGACCGCAGTCAGCGCCATGGGCACGAAGCCGAGCACGGAACCCGTATAGGCGATGACGGCGCCTTCCTTGCCTTTGAGTCGATCCACCAGCGCGCTGGTCATGCGGATGGGGCCAGAGAGGTTCGTACTGATGGTGTCGACCATCAGCTTGTCATCGATCCGGCCAGCAGCTTGGTCTGGCTGCATGATGCCCGCATTGTTGATGAGGACATTGAGATCAGGATGCTCGGCGATGAGGGTGGCTGCAGCGGTATCGACGCTGGCCGGATCGGTAATGTCGAGTTCGATCGCTGCCATGCCGGGATGCGCGGCGATGATCTCGTCGAGGTTCGCGCGCCGACGACCTGAAATGATCACCTTGTTGCCGAGTTCGTAGAACGCTTCGGCCAGCGCGCGGCCAATGCCCGATGTGCCGCCGGTGATGAAGATGGTGTTACCTGTCAGTTTCATGGGGTATTCTCCAGAGCTATTAGGGAGGTGAATGGTTCAGTTCTCGGTGGCGTGCCGCTACAGCCGCGACCCGCCATCCACGCGCAACGTGTCGCCGCTGACCCACCGGGCCGCGTCCGAGGCCAGGAACACCACGGCG
This sequence comes from Acetobacteraceae bacterium, assembly GCA_965199005.1. GTDB lineage: Bacteria > Pseudomonadota > Alphaproteobacteria > Acetobacterales > Acetobacteraceae > LMUY01. The sequence continues at coordinate 2,655,402 of CBDAQK010000001.1, forward strand.
TCTGCGATGTCCTCGGGTTGCGCGATGCGCTTGATCGCCTGCATGCCGAGGGTGATCGCCTGGCCAGCTTCGGTTTTGGTGAAGCTGGACATCTCCGTGGCGACCACGCCGGGTGCGACGGCGTTGACGCGGATGCCGCGCTCGCCCAACGCGGCGGCGAAGTGCTTCACCAGCGTGTCGATCGCACCTTTGGTGGCGGCGTAGGCGGACAGCGTGCCGACCGAAGTGCGAGCCGCCAGCGAGGACAGCAGCACGATCCGGCTGTCCTCCCCCAGGATCGGCAGGAGCTGCTGGACCAGGAAGAACGGCGCCCGCACGTTGATGGCGAACAGCCGGTCGAAGTCTACCACCGTATGATCCTCGATCGGGGCGGCGTTGGCGATCCCCGCATTGGCGACCAGGATGTCGAGCCGGCCGCGGACGATCTTGCGCACCTCGGCCGCGAGCCTGTGCGGTCCGTCTGGCGCCGCAAGGTCCGCGCCAAGGATGTCGGCATGCCCGCCGGCGGCCAGGATCGCCTCCGCGACCATCTCGGCCTCCGCCTTTCCGGTCCCGTAATGCACGAGCACCTCGGCTCCTTGCCGGCCGAGCGCCAGCGCGGTGGCCCGGCCGATGCCGCGGGATGCCCCGGTGACGAGCGCGGTCTTGCCCGCGAGCGGGCTCATGCCGCGTGCTCCAACACGGCGTAGCGAGGGTCGTCCAGGTAGCCCGCCATGCCGCCGTAGTAGAAGGTGTCGCGGTCGTAGGCGTTGAGCGTCTGGCGCCGGCGCAGCCGCTCCGGCAGGTCTGGGTTGGCGATGAAGTGGCGGCCGAACGCCACCAGGTCGGCATCGCCCGCCGCGACGATGGCTTCCGCACCCGGGCCGTCGAACCCGCCGGCCGCGATGACCGTCCCGCCGAACGCACGCTTGATCATCCCGGACGCGACGGGCGGCTGGCCTTCACCGCCGCCGGGGAGCCGCACGCGCGGCTCGACGATGTGGAGGTAGCCGATGCCGCGCTGCCCGAGCGCCTGGGCCACGGCGGTGAACAGCGCCTCGGCGTTGCTGTCGTGCATGTCGTTGAAGCCGCCACCCGGCGCGATCCGCACGCCGATGCGGTCGGCGCTCCAGATTTCTGCCACCGCACTGGTCACCTCGAGCAGGAACCGCATCCGGTTCTCCACGCTGCCGCCGTAGGCGTCGGTGCGCCTGTTGGAACCGTCCTGGAGGAACTGGTCGATCAGGTAGCCATTGGCGGCATGGATTTCCACGCTATCGAACCCCGCCTGCTGCGCCCGCTCGGCGGCACGGCGGTATTGGGCCACGAGGCCGGGTATCTCGGCAGTCAGGATCGCCCGCGCCGGCGAAGCGTCAGCGTAGCCGCCTTCCAGCCACACGCCGGCGGCACTCGCCCCGGCAGAAGGGGCCATCGGCTGGGCGCCGCCGGGCTGCAGCTCGGTATGCGAAGCCCGCCCGACATGCCAGAGCTGCAGCACGAACTTGGCGCCCTGCGCATGGACGGCGTCGACCACCGGGCGCCAGCCGGCCAGCTGTGCCTCGTCCTCGATCCCGGGGGAGGCGTAGCCGCCATTGCCCTGGCGCGAGATAAATGTTGCCTCCGCGATCAGCAGGCCGCCCGGCGTCGCGCGCTGCCGGTAGTACTCCCGCATCGCCGCGCCCGGCACGTTGCCGGGCATGTCGGAGCGCATGCGTGTGAGCGGTGCCAACACGACACGGTGGGAGAGGTCGAGTGCGCCGACGCGCACCGGGGTGAACAGCTTATCCATGACAGCTCCTTCTGCTTGAGTTCGGGTTAGGACGCGGTCTTGCCACCGTTGACCTGGATGACTTGCCCGGTGAGGTAGGCCGCCGCTTCCGATGCGACGAACAGGATGGCGGCCGCGATCTCCTCCGGCGTGCCGCCCCGCTTCAGCGGAATGGCGGCGTAGAAGGCGGCCTTTTTCGCAGGCGTATCGGCCAGCCGGTCGAGCATCGCGGTCTCTGTCGGGCCGGGTGCGACGGCATTGACCCGCACGCCGAATGCGGCGGCCTCGATGGCGGCGCATTTGGTCAAGCCCTCGACCGCGTGCTTGCTGGCGGCGTAGAGCGACATGTTCGCAGCACCGCGCGAGCCCATGGTGGAGGACAGGTTGACGATGCTGCCGCTGCCTTGCGCCTGCATGACGCGCAGCTCGTGCTTGAGGCTTAGCAGCGTGCCGAGCACGTTGGTGTCGAAGGCGGCGGCGTAGCCCGCCATCGTCTGCCCCGTGACCGGCCCGGGCGTGCCCTCGAAGCCGGCGCTGTTGACCGCGATGTCGAGGCGGCCGAAGCGTGAGAGCGTGCGATCGACCAGCCCGCCTATTTCGTCCTCGTGGCGGACGTCGGCCGCCACGAATTCGGCCTCCGCCCCGAGGCCACGCAGCTCGCTGGCCAACGCCGTGCCGATCTCAGCGTGACGACCGGACACGACGAGGCTTGCGCCCTCCCTTGCGAGGGCGAGCGCCGTTGCGCGTCCGATCCCGGTCAGGGCGCCAGTGACGAGGGCCGTGCGGTTGGTGAACGAGGGCATGGTGAAGAGCACTCCATCGGATTGGCGCCCTTTGTGGCCGACCGATGGGCCAGCCGTGAGTGAAGCGGCGTAAAGCGCCGTTAAGTCGCGGCGGGATCCCGGTCGGACGCAGTCTTCACGGAGCCTTACGCAGGTTCACTCGGCCTCGCCGGAGAGCAGTGCAACGGTAAGTGCAGGCCAGAAACGGCCTAACCCACCTGAACCCGAGGCTTCCATGAACAAGCAAGTCATCCTGATCACCGGCGGCCTGACCGGCATCGGCCGTGCCACCGCCGTCGCCGCCGCCCGCGAGGGTCACCATCTCGTCATCGCCGGCCGCAACGCCGAAATCGGGGATGCACTTATCGCCGAGCTCCGGGCGAGCGGGGCGGAAGCAGAGTTCGTCCATGCCGACGTCCGCCGGGAGGAGGACGTCCGCCGACTGGTCGATGGGGCCATCGCCCGCTTCGGCCGCCTGGATGCTGCCGTCAACACTGCCGGCACGGAGGGCACGCCCGGGCCGATCGCCGATCAGACAGCCGAAAGCTACGCTCAAACCTTCGACACGAACGTGCTCGGCACGCTGCTAAGCCTCAAGCACGAGCTCCGGGTCATGCGAGCGCAGGGTGGCGGCAGCATCGTCAACGTGTCGTCGACCTACGGCCATCAAGGGGCCGCAGGCGCCTCGGTCTACGCGGCCAGCAAGCACGCGGTCGAAGGCCTGACCACCTCCGCCGCGCTCGAGGCTGCGCCGGACAACGTGCGCGTCAACGCCGTCGCCCCCGGTCCCACCGAAACCGGCATGCTGGATCGTTTTACCGGAACGGCGGACCGCAAGGCCGCGCTCGCCGCGATGGTGCCGCTCGGCCGGGTCGGCAGGCCCAGCGAGATCGCCGCCGCGATCCTGTTCCTTGCCTCGCCCGCTGCCTCATTCGTCACCGGCCAGATCGTCAATGCCGACGGTGGCGTCACCACCGGCTGACGCGCCCACCTTTCGCTCACTCAAGCTGATGGAACACCCCATGACCGACACTCACGACACCGCCCCGACCCAGTACATCGAGGCCAACGGCATCCGCTTCGCCTACCGCCGCTTCGGCAAGGCAGGGGGCGTGCCAATTGCCGGCGGTCTGCCGCTCGTCTTCAATCAACACTTCAAGGGTTCACTCGACCATTGGGATCCGGCCGTGACCAATGGATTGGCCCAGACCCGCGAGGTCATCCTGTTCGATAATGCCGGCATTGCTGCAAGCTCCGGTGAGGTGCCTCCCAGCATCCCGGAGATGGGAACCAACGCAATCGCATTTATTCACGCTCTCGGCCTGCCAAAGGTCGACGTGCTCGGGTTTTCCATTGGCGGGATGGTCGCGCAGGAGATCGCTCTTCAAGCTCCCGACCTGGTCCGCAAGCTGGTCCTGGTGGGGACCGGGCCGCGCGGTGCAGATATGTCGACCAGCAAGTCAGCGGATATCTTTGCTGGCACGTATGATCCGCCGGAGCATCTCTGGTTGGCCGTGCATTTTTCCCCTTCGGAGGGTAGCCGGGCTGCCGGGCTGGCCTTCCTTGAGCGCCGCCTCCAACGCCAGGACCGTGACGCCGAGGTGAGCGACACCGCCGCCGGACGACAGCGTGAGGCGATCGGCGCCTATATCGCCGGTGGCGAGAGAGCGCAGAGTCACCTCAGCGAACTCCGCTTGCCCACCCTGATTGTGCAGGGGAGCAACGACGTCATCATCCCGACCGTCAACTCGTATGTCCTGCAGCAGAAATTGCCGAACGCGCAGCTCATCATCTACCCTGATGCCAATCACGGTTCGTTCTATCAATACCCCGAAATGTTCGTGGCTCACGCGTCGCTGTTCCTCGACGCGTGACGCTCGGCCCAATCGTCAACTCACGCTTGTCCCGTTCCTGACATCGCGCGGCGCATGCCTGGTGGTTTGCCGATTGTGCCCTCCGTGGTGCCGTTCGAGACCCAGGTTTTCACGCAGAGCGGGTGGGTGCCAGCGTCACCGCACCGGGCCCTCAAGACAGCGATCCGCAGATGACGTTTGGCCGCTTTGCGGAACGTCTCAGCCAGTACGGGCTTGCCTACCTCCATATCATCGAGCCGCGGGTCAGTGGTGTTAAGACAATCCACGAGGGTCAGGCACCCATTGCCTCGGCGTTCCTACGGCAGGTGTTCACGGGTCCGATTACTGCAGCGGGCGGATTTGATCGCGCGGGTGCCGAAGCGATCTTGCGCCGGGGAGATGCCGATGCGGTCGCATTCGGCCGTCACTTCAGATCCAACCCTGACCTCCCTGAGCGCTTCCGGCAGGATCTGCCGCTCACGCCTTACGTACGCGACGTGTTCTGGGGTGGTGATGAGCGTCGATATACCGACTTCATGCCCTATGGGGCGTGAGCTACGTCAGTTGCTACGGAACTTCAATTCGCCGATCCGGGCAACGATCGTCTTCAGGATCGGCGACGAGTTTGCTTCGTTGTAACCCAACGACAGATCGATCGTTGGGGCCACTCCGGCCAGTGGCTTACTGATGACGGTGGCCGGCAGTAGATTACGCGCATAGAGCGGCATCAACGCGATGCCCCCCGCCGAGGCGACCAGCGCCATGGCCATAGAGAGGTTATCGACGGAGTGGTCGGGCGTGAGGTCGATCCCCAGCTTGGCGCCGTAAGCATCGGTGACCGCGCGTAGCGCAGGGGACTTGTCGTGGGGAACGCCGATCAGCGTCATGCCGGCGATATCTTCCGGCGTGATGGCATCCTTGCTCGCCAGGGCATGGCCGCTCGGGAGCAACGCGATCAAGGGCTCGTCGATCAGGCGCGTGAACACCACGCCCGGCGCATTCTGCTCGTGCCGCATAAAGGCGAGGTCGATCTTCCCGCGAGCCAGCCCATCGGCAAGGTCCGGGGATGAGAGGCTGAGGATCACGACCTCGGTCGTAGGCAGAGCGTCACGCATGATGCGCATGACCGCCGATAGCCAGTCGAACTCGTAGCCGGTCAGGAACCCGATCACGAAGCTCGCCTTGGCGGGGGTCGCCGCGCGCCGGGTCGCCTCGGTCGCTGCTTCCACCTGCAGCAGGATGGCGCGTGCGTGGTCTGCGAACACTCGCCCGGCAGCGGTGAGTTCGATACCTCTCACTCCCCGGGTCATCAGGGTGCATCCGAGCTCGATCTCCAGGTCACGCATCTGCCGGCTGAGCGACGGCTGCGCGGTGTGCAGGCGTTTCTCGGCGGCGACGGTCAAGCTGCCCTCCTCGGCGACAGCCAGAAAATATCGCAGGTGTCGCAAGTCCATGCCATGCCTACGCAGTATGAGAGATGACGAACAAAGTCTTTTTCGAGCGTCCTCGCAACCCTTACTTGAACCATCGTCGTCAGAAACCAGCCACCGGTGTCCACGGAGCCATCGCTAGACTGGCGAGGGTTACCAGACACGGAAGGCATGTCTCTCACCGTTGTTCGAAGGGAAGTCACGATGAATACGCCAGTTGTTCTGATCACCGGTGCCCTCACCGGGATCGCGCGAGCCACCGCGCTCGCCTACGCCCGCAAGGGCGCCAAGATTGTCGCTGTCGGCCGCAAGCCCGAGCTTGGCGCAGCCTTGGTCGCAGAACTCGTCGCAGCCGGTGCTGAAGCGGTGTTCGTCCGCGCCGACGTCCGTCACGAGGACGATGTCCGCGCCATGGTGGATGCGACCGTGGCCCGCTTCGGTCGCATCGATATCGCCGTGAACGCCGCCGGTACCGAGGGCCAGCCTGGCGCCGCCGTCGACCAGACGCCGGAGAGCTACGCGGCGACCTTCGACACGAACGTGCTCGGCACCGTCCTGAGCATGAAGCACGAACTGCGCATCATGCAGGCCCAGGGCAGCGGCAGCATCGTCAACGTCTCCTCGACGTTCGGTCACGAAGGCGGCGCGGGTGCATCGATCTACGCGGCAAGCAAGCACGCGGTGGAAGGACTGACCAAGTCGGTCGCCCTCGAGGTCGGCAGCATGGGTATTCGTGTCAACGCTGTCGCGCCAGGTCCCATCCAGACCGGCATGCTCGACCGTTTCACCGGTAGCGACGACGTAAAGGCGTACCTCGCCACGCTCAACGCCCAGAAGCGGATCGGCCAGCCTGACGAGATCGCGCAGGCGATCCTGTATCTCGCGTCGAGTGAAGCGAGCTTCGTCACCGGCCACATTCTGAGCGTCGATGGCGGCAAGTCAGCCGGCTGATCGCAGGAGCCGGGTTGAGAGCCCGGCTCCTCTCCACTTGATCCAAACGAAACGAAAGGCATCGCCATGTCCCCCGACCAGTTGAAGCTTTACGAATCTGCGAGCTCGCCCAACTCGCGGCGCGTGCGCATCTTCCTCGCGGAAAAGGGCATCTGCGTCGCCCGCGTCTCCGTCGATCTCAGCGCCAAGGAGCAATTCTCCGAGGCTTACGCCCGCATCAACCCGCGCCGGGTCGTGCCGACGCTGGTCCTCGATGATGGAACGGCGATCGGCGAGGTTCCCGCGATCATGCGCTACCTGGAGGAAACACACCCCAACACGCCGCTGCTGGGATCGTCAGCCAAAGAGAAGGCGCTGGTGGCGATGTGGGAGCGCCGCATGGAGCTGGAAGGCTTTGCCGCGGTCATGGAAACGGTTCGCAACAATGCCGCTGGCCTGAAGGACCGGGCTATCGCCGGGCCTCACGCCTATGAGCAGATCCCCGCCCTGGTCGAGCGTGGTCGCCAGCGCATCGCTGATTTCTACGCCGACCTTGAAGTGCGGCTAGGTGGTGAGCCGTTCGTCGCGGGTGAGCGGTTCAGCGCGGCAGACATCACTGCGGTTGTCGCCATCGATTTCGCGACCCGAGCGCTGAGCCTGGCGGTTCCGGAAACCAACGTAGCGACGCAGCGGTGGTACGCCGCCGTCACCGCACGCCCGAGCTTTGCTGCTTAACCCGATCACACGCGCCGTGCTGCTGGCGCACGATCCCTACTCAAACGGAGATTGAACATGAGCGCCTATGTCGTCGTCGAATTGACCGTCAAGGATGCCAAAGCCAAGGATCGCTACTCGACTGCCGCCGGCCCGATTCTGAAGCAGTTCGGCGGGGAGTTCATCGCCGGGGGCACATGGGACGTCCTGACCGGTGAACCCGCCTTCACCAACGGTGCGATCATCCGCTTCCCCGACCGTGACACCGCCGTCGCCTGGTACAACTCTCCCGATTACCAGGCGACCTTCGCCGATCGGGCATCGGGCATCGATTGCCGGTTCCAGCTCATCGGTTGAGCTTCGCGCACCGATGAGTTAGCGGCGGCGCCGCTCGGGATCGCAATCAGACGGCTCATCCTTTCTGGAGGGATCCTCAGCATGACAAAGACGACGCCCGAACAGAACAAGGTGCTTGTCCTCCAGGCATTCGACACGCTGTTCAACAAGCGCGACTACGCTGCCGCCAAGGCGTTCTGGTCCGACACCTATATCCAGCACAGCGCGCAAATCGGGCCCGGACGTGGCAGCTTGTTCGACCTCATCCATAATGCGCCTCAAACGCTGCGTTACGAGCACGGCCTCGTCATGGCGGAAGGTGACTACGTCATTCTCCATGGCCGGTTTTCCGAAAACGGCCGCCCCGCCTCCTGGATCGCGGCAGAGATCGTTCGCATCGAGAATGGCCAGTTGGCAGAGCATTGGGACGTGCTCAAGGACGAGGCCACGCAAGCCGGGTCCAAGAGCGGGCTACCGATGTTTGGCCAATCCTTCCCGCGTCAGCCCTCCTTTACCCAAGGACCACGATCATGACCGATAAGCGCATCCTCACGCCTGGACCGAACCACCCGATCACCATTGAACCGACCAAAGGCCGTGTGGTCGTCACCGTCGCCGGCCGGGCCGTCGCCGACAGCCATTCGGCGCTGACGCTCCGCGAAGCATCCTATCCGGCCGTGCAGTACATCGCCCGCGCAGACGTCCATATGTCGCTGCTGGAACGCAACGGAACCTCCAGCTACTGCCCCTACAAGGGCGAGGCAGCCTATTTCCGCATAGAAGTGGGCGGAGTCGGCGGCCAAATGCCGGCTGGACTTATGAGGGCGCCTACACGGCGGTCGCAGAGATCAACAAATATCTGGCCTTCTACCCTGATCGCGTCGACTCCATCGACATCCAGCACCTGATTTGAAGCAGGAACCAGCTGGAACGATGGGTAGTCTGACCGCCCAGCCGTAGACGGCGTCCTACGCTCTCTGAACCAAATCGTCGGCTGCGGCGGCCTGATCACAGACCGCCGTCCGTGTTCAAGCGACCCTGCCCGCCCCAAGGCGAGGTCATTAACCAGTGTTTTCCATGCCTTTGAGGCATCGGGGTAGCCCGACAAAGTCTTTTTCAGGACTGCATACAGCCCCTACTTCATTGGTTGACGCACGCGAGATGCGGTCTGGTCGAAACCAGGCCACTCGCAAGCCAAACACCCGAGGTATGGATCGATGAGCCAGAAAGTCGTTTTGATCACCGGGGCACTCACCGGCATCGGCCGTGCCACTGCCCTGGCGTTTGCCAAAGACGCCGCCCGTGTCGTCGTCTCCGGCCGGCACGACGATGCCGGTCGCGCCCTCGTCGACGAATTGCGTGGCCTCGGAGCCGAAGCCGAATTCATCCGCGCCGACGTCCGTATTGAGGCCGACGTGCAGAAGTTGGTGGATGGGGCGGTCGCCCGTTTCGGGCGTCTCGACATCGCTGTCAACAACGCGGGCACCGAAGGCAAACCCGGCCCGGTGACGGCAGTAACGGCGGATGGCTATGCCGCCATGTTCGAAACCAACGTGCTCGGCACCCTGCTCGGCATGAAGCACGAGCTGCGGGTCATGCAGGCGCAAGGCGGCAGCAGCATCGTCAACGTCTCCTCGACGATGGGCGAGCGAGGTGCTGCGAACATGGCGCTCTACGCCGGCAGCAAGCATGCGGTGGAAGGCATCACCAAGTCAGCCGCGATCGAGGCGGCCGCTTTCGGGGTTCGGGTCAACGCCGTGGCGCCGGGTCCGACCGAGACCGGGATGCTCGATCGCCTGACCGGCTCGCCGGAAAAGAAGGCGGCATTCTACGCGGCGATCCCGCTCAAGCGCGGCGGCACGGCCCAGGAGGTCGCGGACGCCATCCAGTTCATTGCATCCGACAAGGCTGGCTTCATCACCGGCCAGATCATCCGCGTCAACGGCGGCAAAACCGCGAGCTGAGACCCGGTTCGCGCTCTCGCTTTGCAAAACACAAGGAACCACAGTCATGACTACGCTTTCGGGTAAAATCGCCCTTGTCAACGCCGTCGCACCCGGCGTGGTCGCGACCGACATGTCAAGCTTCGCCAAGACAGAGGCTGGTCGGGACTTCACGCTCAGCCTGCAGGCGCTGAAGCGGGTGGCGCAGCCCGACGACATCGGCGACGTGATCGCATTTCTGGGCTCCGCCGCCGCGAGCTGGATCACCGGCGACACCATACGCGTCGATGGCGGTTCGAAGCTGTAGCCCGCCCACGGACGATGAGGATGTTGAAAGGGACGACTGGGGCGCTGTGTCCCGCAACGCGCGGACTTGGCGCACCTGTCGTCCTTGGCCGCGGGGCGAGCCTCATCGTATCCATGGGGGTGGTCACACACACGCTGTGGACGAGCGCTGCACCCGCGATGGTCTACGCGCTTTATGCCGAGCAATGGCACCTCAGCCACACGGTCACCACTGGGATCTTCGCGATCTATCCATCCTTCGTGGTGGCAGTGCTGGTCCTGTTCGGCGACCTATCCGATCATATCGGCCGGCGCGCCACGATGCTGCTCGGGCTCGGCGCGTCGCTCGCGGGCTCGCTGCTGTTTGCCGTCGCTCCCGATGTCGGCTGGCTCTTCACGGGACGTGCCTTGATGGGGATCGGCGTCGGCCTGACGGCGGGGCCGTCGACCGCCGCAGTTGCGGAGTTTGTCGGCGAAGGCCCATCAAAGCGAGCGGCCCTGCTCACCACGATCGCGCAGGCAGTCGGATTTTCCTCGGCGTTGCTGCTAGGCGGCGCGTTGGTCCAATACGCACCTTGGCCGATGCGGCTAAGTTTCTGGGTACTGACCGCCCTACTTGCGCTCCTATTTACGGCCACATGGTTCCTGCCCAGGTGCAGCAACGAGGGCACAGGAATGCCTTGGCGTCCAAGCCTTCCATGCCTCCCCAGGGGGGTGCGCAAGGCATTCGCCACGGCTGCGCTCGCGATGATGACGGCCTACACGCACGGCGTGCTCATTCTGTCGCTGGGTGGCCAAGTCGCCCATGACCTGGTCGGGTCATCGAACGCGTTCGTCAATGGCGCGGTGTTGTCGCTATTTGCCGTCACATCCGGAGCCGTTGGGCTCCTTGGCCGCTTACTTCCTGCCCGCCGCGCCATGTTGTTCGGCGCGGTCGCATCGACGGCCGGCATGGGCTTGCTCATAGTCGCGGTAGCGCGACACGATCTGCTCGTCTTTCTCCTGGCGACCGCGACCGCCGGGGCCGGCTACAGCCTGCTGTTCTTAAGCGCCCTTGAGGTCATCAACATTGTTGCCCCTGCCCACCATCACGGCGGGGTGCTCTCCGCCCTCTATCTGCTGGCCTATCTCTGCATGGGAGGCGTGGCACTCCTGCTCGGCGCTGTCGCAACCGTCCGCGGTCTCGGGCTCGCTATCGACCTCGGTGCCGCCGCGATCGCCTCGCTCAGCCTCGCCACGCTTCTTCGCGCGCGACTGATCCGCGGGTCGGTGCTTCCCCTCCGATAGCTCGCACCACAGCTTATCAACGCGGCATCAGGCAGCAGGACGATGGACAGGAGAACGCCGTGCGGCCACGCAAGATGTGGGGATACTCAATTGAGACGGTGCCGTGAGACGCCGGGCCGCGTCTCGTAGGGGTCGATTTTGGCATTCCGGGACGTGAGCGGTGCAGGGTAGACCCTCTCGAGACAGATTTTGGGCCGAGCTGGTCACCGCGCAGCCTCCGCCGAGGCGTCGTCAGATACATTGATGGACACGGCGCCGGATACCATCTTCCTGAAAAGGTTCACCTTCACAGTACAACATGAGGGACGTTATGGTGCAGGTGGCGGTATAATGCGGGCGTCCGATTTCAGGGACCGGTCGGCGCAAGCCAACGTCCCATATCAAGCGCGTAGCTGCCATCCTATTGTCGCCCCGAGTGTCTGCTTCCGTGTCGTGCTGGTCGGGCCGTTGCCGTCGGGGTTGGGGTCGACAGCCGCTGATAGGCGAGCGGCAGTGAACGTCCGCTTTGCCCTACCTCTCGCTCCATAGCTGCCTGTCCGCTCTCGGCCAACTCAAGCCTTATCAAATTCTATCTTGGTGAAGCTGGGGCATTGGCATTCTGCAGTTTGGGCCCGCGCGGCCGGAGCGACCAGGCCGGCGCTCACACGCCGTGCAATGCGGGCCTGGGTCCGCGTCAATCGGCGCCCTTGCGCAGCATCGTGTCCAACCTGCCCGCCACGATCCACGCCGTGTCATGCGCGGCTGCCTTGTTCGCATCGAAGCCGCCCAGGTAGACCGTTCCGCCCCCACCGGGGAACGGCGACGCGGCAATCGTGCGGACCGCGACACGCGAGTGCGCGAAGCCGGTCGTTACCCGGTGCAGCTCGTAGGTGGCGTCTGGCCAGCGGACCACGAACCAGGCGCCTGCCTCGACCTGGCCGTAGCCGACGTCCACCACTGCGTGTTCTGGGGGGACTGTCGCGGTCCGGGGCACGAACGCCATCAGGCCGATCAGCAGCGCCTCTCCCCGCCCGGGCACTGCGACGGGCGTCATGTCGTTGTAGGCGGCGATGACGTAGCCGACTGGCGTGCTCCATGCCCGGCCAAGGAAGGTGAGGAGATCGACGTCAGTCGTTTCCGCGCCCGTGTCTGGGTCGACCCGAACGATGCGCGCGGCGCTCCCTTCCACGGCGGCCAGCAGAATTTGTCTGCCACCGTCGGCCGCGACCGCGGTCAACCCGCGGAGGCCCGTCTCCGAACGGCCCGGGCGGGGATTGGTGTAGACCAGGCGCCAGTGCGGCACCGGGCCGTCCACCCGCTGGTAGGTTTGCTGGCCGACCGCCGCGTAGAGCCGTCCGTTCGCCTCGGCGAAGCTGCTCACCCGCAGGCGCCCCTCCAGCCCGGGGAACGTGGCGATCGAGCCAGCTCCCAGTTCCGGTTCGGCGCTCCAGTGCACCAGGCCTGTGGCGTTGGCGTCGACGTGCCCGGCGAACACCCCGCGTGGGGTCTGCCCGGCAAACACCAGGTCGGCGCCCGTCACCCGGTCCCGGTGCGTGCCAAAGCTGCGAAGCTGCGGCAGGAAGTCGGCGCCCGGCTGGTCGGTGGCCAGGGTCGTCGCCTGCCAGGTGCCGCCGCCGTCATCCCGCGTGAACACCCGGGTGGCGCCGGAGATGTCCCAGGTGGAGCGAGCAGCAAGGAGACAGGCCGCGGCAGCGCCCGCCCGGCGCCGTCGGTCGAGAACCGCGCCTCCGCCAGGGCGCCGACCGCAAGATCGCGCAGGCACCCTCCGGGCAGGCGGTCGTCGAAGGCATGATCCACCCGCCAGGCGCCCCCGGGCGCGTCGAGCACGAGCACCTGTGGCGGCTGCTTGCCCTCCGGGCCCGGCTGGTCCTCCCAGTACCTATTGCCCGCATACAGCCGGCCTCCATGCGCGACCAACAACCGTAGTTCAGTGCCGCCGGCGAAGCGCCCCGCGGGTCGCGGCTTCCAGCGGCAAATGACATCTCGTAAGGGCCCGTTGCCGGGGAGGGGCGGTCCGCGGCCGAAGCCGGATCGCCGCCCGCAGCCGGGAGAACCAGCAGCATGATGGCGAGTGGCGCCGCGATTTAGTCGCCACCTCATCGGAACGTCACGGGAGGGATGAGTGCCGCACAGGCGGCGTCGATCCCGGTCGTGGCCGTCTGAATGAACGCCGTCACCACGCGCTCGCCGCACGGCGTAGAGTCCGCCGCGCCGTGGCCGACATGGGCGAAGTCCACCACCCGGCTGCGGCCGCCCAGGATGGCGGTCGCTTCCTGGGCGAAGACAGGCGGCGTGATCGGGTCGGCCTCGCCGGACAGGATCAGCGTCGGGACCGCCGCGTCCCTCCCGATCAGGACCGGTGGCCCGAGCGGCGACCAGTCCGCACAGTCCTCGCCGGCAAAGGCACTCACGAGGGGGAAGGCGTCGCCCGCTTGGTCTGGCGCCCGCCAATGCGCCCGGTTGCGGCATTCGACCGCGGGGGTGAGGCCGAGCGACATGGCCGCGAAGCTCCGGGCGGCACGGCCGACCAATGCCTGGGCTGCCGTGGCGTCACGGTCATGCACCGCCTGGATGAAGGCGGGCAGACCGGCCATGCCGGGGCGCGAGTAGAGCAGGCGGTCGACGACCAGACGGAACACCGGAACCTGCAATCCGTGGATGCCCGGCCCACTCGGCCGCCGGACGATCCGGTATGCCTCATGACCCGGCTCGCCCGTCTTGGTCCAGAAGAACGGGTGGTCGGTCTCCAGCACATGCCGGTTGACCGGGCAGCGGGCCAGGTAGGATTCGGCATCGAACCCGCTTCCTTCGCTCGACCATCCGCCTTCCAGCCAAAGCACTGCTCGACGATGCCGTCTCCGGACAACGGCGCGGCATACAGGATGAAGCGGTCACATCCCAATGGCCCGGCAAACGCGCGAACCGACCGGCGCAGCGCGTCCATGTCCGCGCTCCGCTCGATCGCGGTGACCGTCGCAGCCAATCCGCCCGTGCCCGGCATGCCCATCGTCAGCCTTGGGCAACCTCCGCAAGCAGCGTCTCGGCAGCCAGCCTGCCGAGCGCGTTGGCGGCAAGCGGGCTGGCTCCGGTCATCAGTCTCCGGTCCTTGTGCGTGGCATCGTTCGGCTCCGTGTTCATGATTGTGACGCCCAACGCTTGCAGCTTCCCGCCGAAATGCCAGGTGAGCTGTCCAGGCATGTAGCCGATCTCGGGAATCATGCGGTCAGCCGCGTCGGGGAAGGCCGTGATCGAATAACCGGCGAATGGAAAACCTCCAGCCCCCTCATCCTCGGCGCAAGCGAGGAAGGCGGCCGGGCCATGGCAGATCGAGATGAGATGCCGGTCGGCGCCGAATGCCCAGCGGATCACCGCTGCGACGTCCTTGCTGAACGGCAGGCCGGCCAGGGGGCCGTGTCCACCGGGGATGAACACGGCAGCATAGCCGCTATCCGGGCCAAGGCCGGCAACCACGTCGGACAGCTTGAGCGGTGCCTGGAACTGTTCGAGGCAGGCGCGGTGGAAGCCGGTGATCACCTCGTCCTCTTTCGGCATCGCCCAGAACTCGAACTTCACCGCATTGCCGGAGACGGTGGCAATGTCGAACTCGAACCCTGCCTGGTGCAGGTGATACATCGGCACCAGCGTTTCGACCGGGTGGTTGCCGGTCGAGAACAACGTGCCGTTTGCAGTCTCCAGGTATCGTTCGTCGGTGCAGATCACCAGAACGCGGCGCGTTTCACGGTAGGGTCGTGGATAGTCGGCACCTTACAAGCCGCTCGTCGGGCTGGTGAGTCGGTTGAGCGAGAATGGTGATGGAAAGAAGGCGTTCAACTCCGCCTGGTCAGGTTGTGCTTCCTTGCTGAGTGGCAGGATGCTCATGTCCATTTCTCCTCGGTGAGCACCGAGACATAAGCAATCACTGGCTCGTGAAAATGCGGGATTACCCTTAATGCGTTCGGGTGACCTGTATGAATGCCCGCGGATAATCCCGACGGTTCCACGGCGGACGTGGGTCAGACACGGTTCACTTCTCAGCGAACACTCAGTTCACCCACCACGTCGCGGCTCCCGCTCCGGCGTCGCCACGAATGACGGTTTGTGTCGCACGCGATGTCGGCCCGTGCGCGATGGCCGGAAAAGGGGTGCGATGCCGCGCCGTTCCTGGGTAGCATGCGGCGATGCGCACCCTTCCGACCTTGTGGCTCCACTCCTGTTCCTATGTTCTTCTTGCCACCGGGTGGCTGCTCGGACAGGCGCACGCGCAAGGTGCTACCGCGCCGCCAGCAGCTCCGGACCTCGGGGCGGCACTTGGCGGCGGTTGGACGCGCAACGGCGCCTGCGACCGGCCGGTGCATTTCCAGCTGAGCGGCAACACGCTGATGGTGGTCGGAACGGATGGCAAGGCCGACACCCAGAGGGTTCTGCAGCGTCGTGCCACCGGTGTGGCGACGCAGACCACCGCGTCGGCCCACGGCAACCCGGTAGGCATGCGGTGGGTATACGAGGTGCTGTCACCAGGCCAGCTTAGCCTGACAGACCAGACCGGGCGATCGGCCACGTTCCAGCGCTGCCGCCCGCCGATACCGGTCACTGCGAGCCCCGCCGAGTTCCTGCGCGGGATGTTCGCGATCTACGTCGATGGCGCCGACGCCAGCCTGCCGTTCGCCAGCGAAGCCGGGATGCACGCCTTTCTGGTGCCGGATTTGGCTGACACGGTGGCGCGCGAGGCTGCCCGCGTAGCAGCGGGTGGCCGGATCGACCCCGCCCCTTGCCTGCGGGCGGAACCGATTACCGGTGCCGAGGACGACTACGCGGTCAGCGACGTTGCAGTGAGCGTGCCGGAACCCGTTCCGGGGTCGCCTGACCGGACCAGCGGCACGGTGTCGTTCCGCAACGCGGGTCTCCCCACCACCGTGAGCTTCGACTTGCGGCGAACCGCGGCGGGCTGGCGGGTCGAAGACCTGCATTCGGCCGCAACTCCGTCGTTGCGAGCAACGATGGCGTCCTGCGCCGCCGCGCGCTGATGCGGCGGCACCGGCACAGGTCTCAACCACCCGAAGGTCGGCCGGTTGGCCTGCAACCGGATAGTCCAGCGACGGCGCAGGCAGCGCCCTCTCCGCGTAGTCGACGGATGGCTTGGGGACAGGCGGTGGTCGCAACCTGGTACCTGGGCGGCTTCCTCCTGCTGCTCGTGGGAGCCCTGCTCCAAGTGGGTCCATCGGCTTGGGTGGCAGCGTGGGAGGCCCGGCACTGGGGACACGACAATGCCGTCGTGTCATTCTTGCCCGGCTTCCTGGTCCTGGTCGCAACCGCGTTCCTTCCCCGCCTGCTGCCGCGCGCTCCGGAAGGGTCGTTCGTGCGCGGCTTGCAGGAAGGGCTTTCGCCAAATGGCCCGATGCGGCCGCCCTCGCCGGAGCGGATGGCCCGCATCCTGCTACTGCTGGCACGTGGCGCGCTGGTGGCGTCGGGCGTGTTCCTCCTCGCCGGTGGACTGGGCTACGGGCTGGTCACCCGCATCGGCGACCGAGGCGCCGGCGCTCCACTGCCGGAACTGACGCTATCCGCCGTCACGGCTCCTAGCACACCGCTGCCGCCTTTTGCCCGGCTCGACGGCACCACGCCGCAGTCCGGGTTGACCTGGCTGCATGACCATTCCGAACGTCGCATCATGTATCGCGACGCCTACACGCCGCTGACCGCGCCCGACTGGCGGCCCGGCAACCCGGTCGCGATGCTGGAGGAGGATCAAACGGTGTCGGGCGAGGATGGGCCGGATGCCGTGCTGCCGCCCGGCCCGGTCGAGGGTGCGCTCGAGCGTGGTACGGTACTGGGTTGGATGGTTGACGAGATGCGCCGCCACGGCATCGCGGTCACGGATAACCCGGTTCTCGTGGTGCGCCGAAAGCTGGACGGTGTGGTGCCGGGCGCCGACACCATAGGTGCCATGCTCTGCCTCCTGTTCGGCGGCATGTTCGCCCTGGTCGCACTCGCCGTTTCGTTCGGCTACCGCTATCGGCGTCGGCGAATCCTGCGCGCGCTGGCGGCTTCGACCGCCGTACACTCCCGAACCGTTGCATGAGCTTGATCCGGCATCGGCCGCTAAGGGGTACGAGATGAGAGCTGGGGACGGACGAAGCTGGCGAAGGTATATCGGGATCGGCGTGCTCATCCTGTTCTCGCCGGTGCTATTGGTCGCAGGATGGACGGTTCTGGTATCCATCCCGGTCGACGTCGCCAAGAGCCTAAGCGAGGTGTTCTCCCGCCGCGACGTGGTGCAGGTCGCGGACGGCTTCGACACCACGGTCGCGATAGCCTTGCTACTGGTCGTGCTCGGCGGCCTTGCCCTGCTGCTACGCTTTTCGGTCGTCGTCGTGGCCTGCTGCTTGTTACTGCTTTTTCCGATCGCGGCCACGCTGGCGGCCGGTGTGGAGTACGGGCTGGGTGCCCTGCTCGCCAGCCGCAGCTACGAATACTGCACCTTCCACGTCACGAGCAAAGACCGCGGGGAAGGCGGCACCTACGTCTATGTGCGGACCGGGCTGCCGGAGGCTTGCGATGCGGCACGGAGGCTGTTCCCGCCGCATCAGGTTGTGTCCGGCCATCGGAGCAGCTTCGACCTGCCGCACTCTTGAACGACTCAGCGGCCGACCGCCTCACGCCTCGCTGGTGTTTTCCGAAGCCGCATGTGCCGACGATGCGGCCTCAATCGCACCACAACTCCATCTGACGAAGATGCGGCTTAGCGCACGGAGTCGCGGGCAGCGGCAACGGCAAGCCGGGCCGCCACAAGCCAAGGCGGCGGAGGATGTTTGCCATGTCCGAGTCGATTACCGGGAGGGCATTGCCGTCGGCGTAGGTCGTGGCACTGCGGAAGCGTAGCATCGGCCGGTAGCCCTGGGCGGAAGTAAAGGCGTTGACGGTGATCCAGTAGCCGAACGGAGCGGTTTCGGTCGGCTCAGCGGCGATGATATCGCCCGCGAGCGGCCCGGCCGCCACCAAGCGCACCTCCTGGTTGTTGTTCGTGCCGGTCCAGTGCTCGTAGGCCTTGACGAAGCGATCCGGGCCGCGCCGGTAGGCCATCACCTGGGTGAGCACGAGCTGGTCGCCGTCTCCACTGTGCAGGCTGGCGGTCACAAGCAGCAGGAGCGGCTGTCCGGTCGTGCCGTGTGAGCGGACGACCGCGAGCTTGTCGACGTAGTGGCGTTCGGAGAATGCGGGAACGTCCGACGTATCGAACAGCTTCGACAGCAATTGCGGATCACAGGGTCCGCTGATCTTGCGGAGGCAGATTGTGACGGCGCCAGGAACTGTGCCGGCCTCAGGTCCGAAAGGGTCGGCAATGGGTGCAGCCTGCGTGGCGGTGACCTGCCAAGCCGAGCGCGTCCTGAACGGCCCGGACAAATCGAGCGCGGTGACCTCGCCCGGAGATGACGCGGGCTCGGCCGCAGCGAGCCGGGCGACGAGGGCGCCCAGCAGCAACGCAGCGGCTACCAGGCATCGGGCCTGCGCCACCTTGAGACGGACTAACCTCACCCCGCTCACGCCTGCATTGCGCGGCCTGCTCACCATCGCCCCGCACGAAACGCGGCCCTCAGGCCGTAGAACGGGAACAGCGTGAAGCCACTGCCAATCCAGAGCAGGCCCAGCACGTCGCTCCAGTTGGCCCAGAACGTGTCCGCACGCGCCGTGCCCGCCGGGTCTGCCGCAAGATACGCGACCGGCACGGTCGCGCCGAGCGCCCGGGAGATGTCGCCGTTCTGGATGAACTCGACCTCGGTGCCCCCGGCAGTGGTGAACCGGATGCGTGGATGATCCTGCGGGTCGGCTATCGTGCCCATGGTGTGGTCGGCCCGGCGCAGGAAGTCTGCCGTCCGATGGCCGTCAACCAGCGCACCGGCGAGCACGCCGCAGCCCACCAGCCAAAGCAGCACGGTGGCGCCGTTCCAGGGGGGCTGAGCTGGGTCCGCCGGAAACATGACGTCCCAAGGCGAGGCTGGCCTTGTGCCGGTGTCGAGCGGCTGGGTCATCCAGCGCAGCCGGACGATCTGCGCCACCAGCGCGCATGCCAGCCAAAGCTCCAACCACCGCTCGTAGAGCACAGCGTCGTCGATCTCCTCGCCTTCCAGGCCGAACAAGCGCGGCAGCATGTCGGCGGTGGGGAGCTTCGTCGCGGTTCGGGCGAGCAGGATGTTCAACGCGATTGCAGCGACGGTGACGCCCAGCAGGAGCACCGCTGTTCCAAGGATCCGGCGCCGCTTTGGCGGTCTCGCCCTGATCGCCACGCCCACCGTTGCCCACACCGCGAGGGCAACCAGTATCCCGATACCCGCCCGCCCGAAGGCAGGCGGATCAGGAAACAGGAGCGCGAACGGTATCGCGGCCACCGCGAGAAGGCCAGCAATGCTAGCGCACTCGGCCCACCGCCTCACCGCTGCTTCCTATGCCGGACGGGAGCAGGAGGCGATTTCACCGCAGCCTGCATGCCGGCGATCAAAGGCCACCGCGCTTGTCACGGCAGCAACGCCAGCAGCAGCAGCGGCAACAGCATGACTGGCAGCGCCAGCAGGAACGTCGCCACTCCAGCCAAGCCGTTCAGGCCGAGGACGCCGGTCGCGAACCGTGCGGCTGGTCCCGTGCGCGTATCCGCCATGATGATGGACGCCACAAGGCTCAGCCCGACCCAACCAGCCACGATGCTGAAGCCGCGGCCGCGCAGCCGGGCCTCCGCTGTCCAATGGGCCGGGGGTGCAAGCGGTGCCGACGCGGCTTCAAAGCCGAGAGCACGGCGGACAACCCAAGCGATCAGTGCAAGCATGGCGGTCAGGAGGCCGGCGAGCCAGTACACGCTGCCCGCCAGCAAGGCTACGGCCGGCAGTGGCGCTCCTCCAAGCGGCGGTGGACTGACCAGCACTTCGACAAACCGAAACGCCGCGACACCAGAGCTGACCAGGGCGGCCTGCGGCAGCAGGCGGATCCACGCCGTGATCCCGTGGGCAGCCCGCTGGACGCGCCGCCGCGTCACGCTGCCGCCAGGCTCATTTCCCGGCGGGCGGGGTTGGATGCTGGCGCCGGGCGAACTCGGCCCGAGCCAAGGCTGCACAACGATAGTCTAGCAAGGCCGGGGTGGCAGAACGTGCACCTGAAATTTATCACCCTGGTCTGACGACGTCATCCCGACAGCCCCGCGGCAGGCTCCGCTACACCCTTATGGAGGAACCCGCGTATTCGCTCTCCCGCCTCAGCGTTGGCAGGATTGAACACCAGCATGCTCAGTTCCGGACGCCCATCCACGGCGAAGGCGGAGAACTCAAGCTCCAGCACGCCAAGACAGGGGTGGTGGAGACGCTTAAGCCCGCCGCTGGTCGCAGCCACATCATTGTCGCGCCACAGCCGGTCGAACTCGGGGCTGCTCCGGGACAACTCGGCGACCATGCCCTCGATCTCCGCGCTGGCGCCCGCGCGCGACGCGTCGGCCCGGAAGGCTCCAACTACGTAGCGGGCTACCGCTTGCCAATCGTCCTGCGCGGCGCGCACCTGGCTGTCGGCGAACATCATGCGGAGTATGTTGCGTCCCTCGGGCGGCAGCTTGGCGTAGTCGGTCAGCAGAACCGCCGCGGCGCGGTTCCAGGCCACGACATCCCAGGTCGCGGTGCGGATGATGGCGGGGCTTGTCTCAAGCGCGTCGAGCACCCGTTGCAGCCGCGGCGTCACTTCATCAACGACGCGGTAGCGGGGCTCCGGCGGGCGGCCCAAACCCAGCATGAACAGGTGCTCCCGTTCCGGCTCGGTCAGCATCAGCCCATTGGCCAGGCGGTCCAGCACGTCGGCGGACGGAGCGCCGCCGCGGCCCTGCTCCAGCCAGGTGTACCAGGTCGGGCTTATGTTGGCGCGCTGCGCCACTTCCTCGCGCCGTAGCCCAGGCGTGCGTCGGCGTGCGCCCGGAAAGCCAAGCGCCGCAGCGTCGAGCCGGGCGCGGCGATCGCGGAGATACGTGCCGAGGACGGCAGGCGAGCTCTGGGGCATGGTAATCCTGTTGGTGCCGATACCAGTATAAGCTCACTACTTTACCAGGCTCGCCGCGACGCCGATACCCGCTCCTCCATAGAGGCGGAGAGAGAACAATGCGTGTGTTCCTTACAGGCGCGACCGGCTTCATCGGTTCGCGCATAGTGCCGGAGCTGTTGGGCGCCGGGCACCAGGTGCTCGGGCTGACCCGGTCAGAAGCGGGGGCACGGCAGCTGGAGCGTCTGGGCGCGCAGGCGTACCGTGGCACGCTGGAGGATCCGGACGGCCTCGCCAGGGGGGCCGAGACGGTCGACGCGGTCATCCACACCGCGTTCGATCACGACTTCGCCCGCTTCGCGGAGAACTGCGAGAAGGATGCGCGGGTGATCGAGGCGATCGGCGGCGTGCTGGCCGGATCGGACCGCCCGTTCATCCTTACTTCCGGCACCGGGTTGGGCAACGCCGGGCCGGGCAAGCCGGCGCTGGAGGCGGTGCTCGACAGAGAGCTCCCTATCCCGCGCGTCGCGTCCGAACTTGCGGGGGAGCGTGTGGCGGCGCTTGGCGTGTCGGTGGCGGCGATGCGGCTGCCGCAGGTGCACGACACGGCCAAGCAGGGCCTGATCACGCCCTTGATCGACGTCGCACGGGCCAAGGGCGTGTCAGCCTATGTCGGTGACGGCGCGGGGCGCTGGCCGGCGGCGCACGTGACCGACGTGGCGCGGCTGTACCGGCTTGCGCTGGAAGGGCATGAGGCGGGTGCGCGCTGGCATGCCGTGGCTGAGGAAGGCGTCCCGATGCGGGCGGTCGCGGAAGCGGTCGGCACCGGCCTGGGCGTGCCCGTCCGCTCGCTGTCGACAGAGGACGCGGCGGAGCATTTCGGCTGGCTCGGCATGTTCGCGGGAATGGACATGCCCGCATCGAGTGCCTTTACCCGGGAGCGGCTTGGCTGGACGCCTGTGGGGCCGGGCCTCCTTGATGACCTGCGCGCCATGGACTACAGCGCGCAGACCGCCTGACTGCCGTTCGGACGACGCTACGGGAACGGCGGGGCCAATCATGTGGTGGATGTACGCTGACCGCGGCACGTTTGCATCGCCAGTCAGGTCGCAGTCAGACGTCGCCGGATGTCGGCGCAAGGCGCCCGATCTCGTGGCGTCCGCATCCGTTGTTGCCAAGGACGGCGTTGGGGGAGGGCGCTTGGGTCCTACGCGCCCGACCGCCGGCAATGCCGGATGGCAAACCCGTACACGAGTCGTCCGATAGGCATTGTGCAGGGTAGACCTGACCTGCTTGACGAACCGCCCTCCTCGGGTGACAGGTCGCAAAACCCGAGGGAGACTGGCGATGCGCATTGGACTGCTTGGCGCGGCCCTTCTGTCGTGTGTGTTTGCGGCGGGGCACGCCGGGGCACAGGACCCGGGCCAAGCCGCACCGCTGCCAGGTCGAAACGGCCCGGAACAGCCGCGGCCGGGCCTCATCACCGTCCACGCCGCCGCCCATCGCCGGCTGCCCAGCACTGTCTCGGACGCCTCCGTGTCCATCGAAGTGCACGGGCGCGACCTGCGCGGCACGGCGACCCAGCTCGGCCACCAGGCGCAGGCGCTGCTCGGCTACCTGCGCAGCCAATCTGCCGAGCGGCTGCGCACGGACGGCACCAGCTTCGACCCTGAGATACAGGAGCAGCGCGGTCAGCCCGACCGGATCAAGGGCTACACTGGCAAAGTCAACATATCGTTCCGCACCACGCCCGACCAGCTGCCATTCGTGCTGGCCGGGTGCCTGGACAACGGGGCCACGGCGCTGGGCCAGTTCGGCTCCTCCCCGCGCGAGGACGAAATGGAGGCGGCACGCCGAGACCTGGTGGAGGAGGCGACTCGTGCGGCAGTGGCCGAAGCACGGGCAGTTGCGGATGCGGCAGGGCAGAAGGTGGCCGGGATCGAGTTGGCGCAAGTCGACCCGCTCCCAGGAACGGAGGCCGCGGCGGATGTCCTCCAGTTCGGGTTGGACCGCGCCAAGCAGGCTGCGGCAGCCCGGCCAGCACCGCCTGTGGCGCCGATTGCATCGGCCGCGGGCGACTCCGACATCTCCGTGACTGTCGTCATGATAGTGCGCGTGGCGCGACCAGGGTAGCCGCCCGTCCGATCGTCTCAGCTGGCTGCCGTGCGTGTAGCGATGGCGGGACGGGCGCCCCGTCTGGAAGCCGGAGAATGCCCGAACGCAATCGACATTTCATCTTCTGGTCTAATTCCCGCTTGCCGCACAAAGAGCCATCTGCGTCCGCAGCGACGGCTTGCTGCCGGCACGCAGGTCGTCGATGCGCCAGCCGTTCGGCGTGCGCCGCAGGTCGAAGCGCACGGCGGCGTGCCTGCCGTAGTTTTTGAATAGTACAGTGCCGGTGAAGCGGTAAGGCATAGCGGCGAGAAGGATGCAGGAACAATATCGGAGCCGCTTGGCGGAAGAGGGACTCATCGCCGCACCGTATCCAGAATCTTCGGGGCGATGAATTCTATTTCGCAGCGTCGCGGCCAATCCAGGCATCGTCGGCGTAGCCTCCGGTGGGCCACACCGCAGTGCCGCTCACCGCCTGATGGGCCAGAGCAGCAAGAACGACAGAACACCCAGAGTGACAAGGCCGAGCACCAGGCTGGTCCGGAAGCCAAGGGCTCCGAACAGCCAGCAGACGGCATACAATCCAACGGCGATGACTGGTACGAAGAGGCCGTGGAACACCACTAGGGGCGCGTCCGCAAACCAGTCCGTCAACCCGAGCACGTCGAGCACGACCAAGGCTGGAACCACGGGCAGCTGCATGAGCACGGTGCCCGCCTCTGGCCCCGGCAAGCTGTAGCCCCAGATGACGCAGCCAGTGGCCAGCACGGCGTAGGTGGCAGCGATTACTAGCCCCGATCTGCTCGCCCGCACCTCAGGACCCTCCTGCCCGTATCGCCACCTGACGGCCGGTCGCCGTGCCGCAGCAGTCTGGCAACAGGGCGTCCAAACACGAAACCCACTGCCGGATTTTCCCGGGACTGGATACGGCTTTCGCGGGTCCACCACGCCCTGAATATGTCAGCATCGGCCCGTCGGGATGCCTGAGAAAAACGTCGGCAGGCGGCATCGCTTGGCTTACATCCCAGCCGGGCATGGCACGGCGGGCAACCGTTGTGGGGAATGCGTCACGGCGAGGGCAATGTCCGGTCTGCTTTGCAGCGGGCCAGCGGCACCGCCTCCGCTTCGTCTGCGCGGATGACTTGGCGGCTGCGGCTGTCGAACGTGCCGGTGATGCAGGCGCAGCCATGGCCGTAGTTGCCGTTGGTGCGGACCCAGCCGCCGGTGGTCAGGTCAGGTAGCTCGTCCATTCTGGCTGCTTGATAGCCGCCTTGTTCGCCCATGACCCACTCGCCCTGCCGGTCCCTGAGGTAGAAGTTCGCCGGGATCGGGTTCTCGAGCCAACCGCATCGGCGCTCCGCTGCTCCGGCCGCGCCAGGGAACAGGGCCAGGACCGCGATGGAGCGAATGAGCATGGCGCCAACTGGCGCACGTTCGACCCACTGGCTAGCCTGCCGCATCATGTTCACCGCCATCTCCTCCCGGCTGGCCGGCTTGCGGGGGCGGTACTCGGAATTGAAGCACCCGTCCATAGCGTTTCGCTGACGAAAGGCATTGACCTTCAGCCAGTAGTTGTATGGGGCGGTTTGGCTCGGTTCGGCGGAAATGATGTAGCCCGCAAGCGGGCCAACCTGGATGCAGCGCACTTCCTGGTTGTTGTTCGTGCCCGTCCAGTGCTCGTAGGCAGTCACGAAGCGGTCCCGACCATTTTGTTAGGCCATCATCTGTGTGAGCACGAGCTGGTCGCCGTCTCCGCTGTGCAGGCTTGCCGACACGACGAGCAGGAGCGGCCGACCCGATGCACCGTGTGAGCGGACAATCCAGGCGGTTTCGAGGTAGTGGCGTTCGGAGAACGCCGCAACGTCCGAGGTGTCGAACAGCTTGGCCTGCAGTCGCGGATCGCAGGATCCGGCGGCTCCTTTGTGCAGGCAGAGTGTGATGGCGCCGGGCACGGTGCCGTCATCCGGCCCGATTGGATCGCGGATGGGGGGAGCCTGCGTGGCGGTGAACGTCCAGGCCGCGTGGGTCCCGAACGGCCGCGACAGGTCAACGGACGCAATCTCCGTCAGGTCTGAGGGCGGCGCTGCGGCGACCGGCTGGACGGCGCCGATGCCAAGCAGCAGAGCGCGCAGCCCAAGCCGCCACGCTCGCGACGCCGCGCGCCGCACAGTCAACTCGGCGCCTGTCATCCTCTGCATTCCAACTGACTCATGTTTGGTTCACCAACGTCCGGCACGCAACGACGCGCGCAGGCCGAAGAAGAAGAACTGCGTGAAACTCAGCCCGATCCAAAGCAGGCCGAGAACGTCACTCCAGTTCGCCCAGTATGTGTCCGCCCGCGCCGAGTTGGCGGGATCCTCCGTGAGATACGCTACCGGCACGGCAGCGCCGAACGGCCGTGAGACGGATCCGTCCTGGACGAACTCGACAGAGTCGCCTGCCAGGGTGGTGAACCTGATGCGTGGGTGGGATTGCTAGTCGGCGATGGCCCCGGTCACGTGGTTCGCCCGTTGGAGAAAGGCTGCCGTCCGGTGGCCGTCGAGCCCTGCGCCAGTCAGGGCGGCCCAGCCGACAAACCAGATGAGGACCGTGGCGGCGTCCCAAGGCCGGCCTGAGCCGGCTGCGCGGCCATGATGTCCCACGGAGACGCGCCAGAGGCCGGGTGGCTTGGGCACCGGTGCGTCGCCCGGTGGCAGCCCAGGACCAACCCGGCCACGAGCGCACATGCGAGCCAGAGTTCCCCCCAGACCTCGTACAGCACCGCGTCGTCGATGTCCTCTCCGCGCAGGCCGAACAGTTTTTGCAGGATGTCCAGCGTCGGGGCTTTCGCCCTGATGTTTGATGCCAGCAGAATGCGGGCACCGATCGCCCCGGCCGTGATGGCCAGCAACAGCGTGGCCGATGCAAGGAGCCGCCGCCGTCCCGGTTGTTCCGCCCTGAACGTTGTCCCGGTCAGGGTCAGGATCACAGCCGGGTGCTGATACCCTGCGCGCCGGCCTGGATTGCCGCGACAATGGCGGGGCCGGCCGCGCCTCCGGGCGCTGGTGCCGCGGTGAGCAGGACGAGGCCGATCAGCGCAACCATTCCGCCCGCCGCTTGTCAGGCGTGTCGTTGACGGTGGGCTCGCCCGCCAATTCTGTTCCGGGAAGTGTGTCGTGCCGAGGCCACGTTCCTCCCGCTGGCGTGTTCGTTCACTCAATTCTGCAACGGACCCGCCCGCAGTCAAGAGGAGCTGTCGACCCACAACGGGATTCCATCTACGACTTTGCTCCAATAGCCGGGCTTGGCGGCCAAGGGGACGATGCAGCGTGAGCGCGCCAGGAGATATACGACCGACCAGGTCGGCCGGTGCCGCATCGGCCGAAGCGGTTTGATCGTGATAGGACGGGTGCTACGTGGCATCGCGCTGTCGAGTGCCCTGCTGGTCGGCGGGACCGCCGCTGCGCCGCGCTCCGACTTTGTGCTGTGGGCGTGGGAGCGGGCCGAGGTGTTGGATACTGCCCGTCCGACCTTGGGCGTGGCAGCGGTCGTCGGGTTCATCCGGCTTCAGGGCGGAACGATGACAGTGGCTCGCGGACGGCACTTCCCCCTGGTACTCGCGGTCGGCGCGTCTCCGCCAATCGGCGTCGTCCACATCGAAATCGACCAGACGCAGCCGCAGCTATGGACGGATGCGTTGCGGGCGGAAGTCGTCGGCGCCACCCTGGCATTTATGCGCCCGTATGCGGCGGTGCAGGTTGACATGGAGGTGCGGGACAGCCAGCGCGGTGCGCTGCTGGACGTGCTGCGCGGGGTGCGTGAGGGACTCCCGGCTGGAACCACCCTGTCCATGACCGCGCTGGCGTCCTGGTGCGACACGGAGCGCTGGCTGGCAGCCGCCCCCGTGGACGAAATCGTGCCCATGCTGTTTCGCATGGGACCCGGCGGCGTCCGTCTGCGGGGCAAGTTGGCCGCGGGAGGTGATTTTGGCGAGCCGCGTTGCCGCACGGCCGTGGGCGTCGCCACGGACACGCCGGTTTCCATACCGCCGGGCCGCCGCGTCTACGTGTTCAATCCGCGCCCGTGGAATGCGGCCGCGCTGACGGCGATCGAAGAGGGAGAGTTTCGATGAGGCGTTCCATCGTCCGCGGCGGTCTGGCGGTTCTTGCAGTGGCAACCGCCTTCGCTCCCGCCGCCGCCTCCACCGACGGCT
Source organism: Acetobacteraceae bacterium (assembly GCA_965199005.1). Taxonomy (GTDB): domain Bacteria; phylum Pseudomonadota; class Alphaproteobacteria; order Acetobacterales; family Acetobacteraceae; genus LMUY01. Next base: position 2,683,015 of record CBDAQK010000001.1, read on the forward strand.
CGTCCGCCAATTGGGCACTGAGCGAGTTCGGGGGCGCTCCGGCGCAGCGGCAGATGCTGTACGGCGGCACGCCCGGCGTGCTGATGGGCTCGTCACCGGCCAGCCTGCTGGTCATCGGCTGGCGGCGGCTGCACGGGCAAACCGTCGGCACGGCGACCGGCGAGGCCCTGGCGGTGCCGTGCTGCGGCGACCCTAGTGCCGCCGACCCGACGGCGGCGTGGCTGGAGGCGCGCAAGGCGGTATCTGGCGCCATAGCGTTGAACGCGCCGCTTTCCACCGAGCGGCCTGGGCCGGATTACACCAGCAGCCCGAACTGCCTGGCGGACGCGTTCGGCAACGCCACCCGCACCCTGCAGGTCCGTATCGCCAGCTACGGCGCCGACTCGCCGGACGTGCAGGCCTGGCTCAAGGCGCAGGATGCCGTGTTCACCGCCTGCGCGGCAGCGGTCGCAAGCCTGCCCACCCTACCCGACGCGGCACCCCCCTGGCTCCGGGCCGACCACCAATACCAGGCGGCGGCATTGGCATTCTACAACGGCGCCTATGGAGCGGCGGCAGACGCCTTCGCCGCCATCGCCGACGACGCGGCTTCACCCTGGCACAGCCTCGCGCCCTACCTTCGGGTGCGCGCCTTATTGCGGCAGGCATTGGCGACCCATGCACCCGCCGATTTCGCTGCGGCGCAGGATGCGGCTCGGGCGGTGCCGCCTGCGGCCAAGCTGGCGGATATGGCGCAGCTGCATGCCGACCCGAAGGCGGCTGCCATGCGGTTGGCATCTACGCTGGGAACGCCCGACCTGTCGCCGCAGGCTGCATCCGACTTCAAGGACCTGCAATCGCTCGGCAAGACAGCCGATCAGCCCGACCTGCTGGACTGGATCACGACGTTCAAAACCGGCGCTGCGGCCCCGCCCGAATCTCCTCCCGACAGCCCGACCAAGCTGGACGCTGCAAAAGCCGCCGACGGCCGCCGGGTCGCAGCCCTGGCCCACGCTCAGGACCGCTACGGCGCGACGCACGACGCCGCTTGGCTGCTTGCGGTGCTCACGCTGATGCAGCCGGACGAGGCGCCCGGCACGACGGTCCTGGCCGATGCGGCGGGGCTGGATCCGCAAACGCCGCCCTACCTGACCGCGCTGTACCATCGGGTGCGCCTGTTGAACGGCACACCCGATGCGGCGACGTTGCGCCCGGTTCTGGACGCGGCCCTCGCCCGCACCGATCTGACGGCGACCGCGCGCAATCTGTTGCTGGCGGAGCGGCTGCAATTCGCCACGAGCCTTGCAGACTTCACCGCTTCCATGCTGCGGCAGACTCAGTGCACGCAGCAGACCGACGGCTGCCTCGGCGATGCCTGGGGCTTCGGCGGCACCGGACCGGGCCTGTTCGCCGGCGACAAGGGCATGGGCGACGACGCGCGCTACCTGATTGACCGCATGGCGATGTCGACCCGGGTGGCGCTGAGCGGGATGGCGTCCTTGCCGCCGCCCATCCGCCTCGACATCGCCCTGACCAGCTTCGCCCGTGCCGTGCTGCTGCACGACGAGGCAACCGCCGACGTACTGGCCGGGTCGCTGGGAAGCCTCCTGCCGGGCATGGCAGCCGACTTCGCCGCAATTCCAAAAGTCCGGTCCGGGCCCGACAAACTATTCGCCGAGTATCTCGTGTTCGCGAAGATCCCCGGGCTCCGGGCCGACCTGCTGGACTACACCCGTCCGGAGGGCAACGTCGGGGACTACCAGGGAAGCTGGCCGAACTGGGTGGTGCTGAGCGAGCCCGATGCGAATGCGATTCCGCCCGGACCCACACGCTACGACAATGCGGGCTACCAGGTGCTGGACGTGCCGGCCGGGACCGATCTAGGCGGCGGGCGCCGCCGCATCCCGGATGCTGTCTGTGATGGCATGTGCGGAGCCGGCGGCTTCGTGCCACGCATGCCGGCGTTTCTGGCGGACACCGCTGCCAAGGCCGCGGCAGAGCGGCGCTACCTGCCGCCGCCCGGCAAGTACGGCGATGCCGGAGTCCTGCCACTGGACCGCGCCGAGGCTTTCCCGAGCGACGTCAAGGAACCCGTCAAGGCGCAGGCGGCCCCGCCGGGCGCTAGCTATGTGTGGGAGTCCATCCTGGACTACGTCACTAAGCATCCGCAGGACCCCCGAGCACCCGAGGCGCTGCAATGGCTGATCCATATCGGACATTACGGGCAGAGCCACGACCATTCCGGAAAGCGCGCGTTCATGCTGCTGCACGGACGATATCCGAACAGCGTCTGGGCGAAGCAGAACCCGTTCTACTATGACTGATTTCGACTGCCGGTCATTTTCGAACGACTGGAAGACCGTGTGCTGACATGGCGGATGCTGATGCTGCGGTTCGTGGCGTGCCTGGAGCTTGGCACCGGGCTGGCACAGGCGAGGACAGAGGCGTCCATCCCGGGTCTGAGCTTGGGCATGCACTATGCCCAAGCTCACGCGAAGCTACTCTCCCTGGGTTACGTGCCCTACCAGCCGCGAGGCCCGCATCTGATGACAGGGCCGCCCTGCGAAGGCCGCGAGGAGATATGCCGGGTATACCCGGAGACGGCGGCCTGCGCCGGGACCGGCGAGGCGCAGTGCGCCTTCCTGTTCATCAGGGAGCAGGAGTTCGTGGAGGTCGAGACGGTCAACGAGAGCCTCGCGGCCTTGCGGGTGGACGGGATCAGCAGGCTGACCCGCCGCGAAGCCGACACGAACTACTGATGCGAACAATGCGCAGCCATATGCATCGCAGGACTGTCGGCTTCGTCGTCGTGGCCGCGCTCCTGTCGCTCGCGACGGGCCAGCCGCGCGCGGCACCCAATCCATCCCAGCCCTTCGCCGAGGCCTGATCGCGGCTCTCCGTCTCACCGTGTCCGCTCGGTTCTGACTTCCTCCGCCGTCCGCTCCCATCGGGAAAAATCCGCCAACAAGCTTTCCGACGCGGCCACGCCAAGACGCTTCGCAAGTTCTGTCAAAGCGGCATCGTGCATTTCCACGGCGGCCGCACCAGTCTTTGTCCGGCTCGCCCGGGATCGGGCACTGGCAGCGTGGCGTCCTCCGCAATTCCTTCGGTGCCGTATCCCTTCGCTGAGGACCGCCTTGTTGTAGTGGGGACGGTTTTGGAAGCTGCGCTCTTAAGTTCAACCTTAAGAGCACTCTTACCTGCACCATGACCCAAATTACAGTGATGAGCGGCCCCGAACGTCGGCGGCGCTGGAGTGACGAGGACCGCCGGCGGATCCTGACCGAGGCGTTCGCGCCAGGCGCCAAGCCGACCCGAGTGGCGCAAGACCATGATGTCGCGACGAGTTTGCTTTATGAGTGGCGCAAGCAGGCGTTGCATGGCCATAAACCTGCCGCGGCCTTCAGCGCTGCGATTGTCGTCGAAGAACCTCAGGCCCCGCCTTCAATATCGGCACCGTTGGCGGTGCCGTCCGCCGTCATTATCGTAGAGTTCGCGGGCGTCGCCCGTGTAAGCATTGAATCGGCAGCGTCAACGACGTTGGCGACAGCCGTTTTGAGGGCGTTGCGATGATCCCAATCGCCGTCAACGTACGGATCTGGTTGGCCACCGGCCACACGGATATGAGGAAGGGGATGGCCGGGCTTGCTCTTCAGGTTCAGGAAGGCTTGGGCCGCAAGCCCTATGAAGGCGACGTCTTCGTCTTTCGGGGGCGTAGCGGCTCTCTCATTAAGGCGTTGTGGCATGATGGCATCGGGTTATCGCTATATGCCAAGCGACTTGACCGCGGCCGATTCATCTGGCCGGCTGCGACGGACGGGGCCGTTTCCCTGACCGCCTCACAGGTCTCGTGCCTCTTGGAGGGAATCGACTGGCGCCACCCGCGACAGACCTGGCGGCCCAAGTCGGCAGGCTAAAAAACTTCATGGAAGACGTATTTTGGGCACCCCAAGCGTTTAAAAGTGTGATTCCATCAACTCATGGAAGCGGCTTTCAACCACAGCTTAAACGAGGTTGCCGCCCTCAAACAGGCGTTGACGATCGCTGAGGCTAAGGCAGCGGACGCCGAGCAGAAGCATTTAGACGTCGCCGCAGAGCTGGCGGTCGCATGTGCCATGGCGTCGGACGATAAGGCTTTGATCGCTCATCAGAAACTGCGCATAGCCAAGCTTGAACGCCAAATCTATGGCCCCCGCAAGGAGCGCGGCGCCCTGCTTCAAGATCAGATGGAGCTTACTCTCGAGGAGCTCGACGCCAGCGCCACAGAGGACGAGATCGCCGCTGAGCTTGCCGTCGCCAAGACCACAACCGTGGCCGCCTTCAAACGTAAACGCCCCGAACACCGTACCACCTTTCCCGAGCATCTACCTAGAGAACGGGTGGTCATTGAACCACCCATGGCGTGCGAGTGCTGTGGCGGCGCTCGCCTTCGTAAACTCGGTGAGGACGTCACTAAAACCCTGGAGTCGATCCCCCGGCAATGGAAGGTGATCGAGACCGTGCGGGAGAAGTTCACCTGCCGCGACTGCGAAGCCATTAGCCAGCCGCCTGCGCCGTTCCACGTCATTCCCAGAGGCTGGGCTGGCCCCAGTCTGCTGGCCATGATCCTCTACGAGAAGTTCGGCGCCCATCAGCCTTTGAACCGGCTTTGTGAGCGCTTCGCTCTGGAGAACGTGCCGATCCCCCTTTCCACCATGGCCGACGCCGTGGGCGCCGGCTGCATGGTGCTGGATCCAATGCTTCGACTCGTTGAGACGCATACCATGGCCGCCGAACGACTGCATGGCGACGACACGACCGTCCCAGTGATGGCACTGGGCAAGACCGATATCGCGCGATGCTGGGTCTATGTCCGAGACGACAAGCCCTTTGGCGGGACCTCACCGTCCGCAGCAATGTTCTACTATTCCCGCGATCGAGCTGGTGAACACCCCCGTCAACATCTGGCGCGATACAGCGGGATCCTCCAGGCCGACGCCTATAGCGGCTATGACAAGCTTTATCTGCCAGGTCGAAGTCCAGGCGCCATTCTGCAGGCTGCATGTTGGGTTCATGCCAGAAGACCGTTCTTTGTGTTTGCCGATATCGAGGGGGCAGCCCGGCGCAAGGCCACCAGTAAAACGCCTGCAGCGATCTCACCCATCGCCATAGAGGTTGTGCGCCGCATTGACGCGATCTTCGAGATCGAGCGAGACATCAATGGGAAAAGCTCCGACCAGCGCAGGGCAGCGCGGCAAGAACTCAGCAAACCGCTCGTTGAGGAGCTACACGGCTATTTGCAAGAAAAGCGCTCGAACTTCTCCCGCACGCACGATCTGTTCAAAGCGATCAACTACATGCTGAAACGTTGGGCTGCGTTCACCCGCTTCCTGGATGATGGACGGATCTGTCTCTCGAACAATGCCGCAGAACGCGCGATAAGAGGCATTGCTCTTGGAAGAAAGTCATGGCTCTTTTGCGGATCGGACCGCGGCGGCCAAAGGGCAGCGGCCATGTACAGCCTGATTGTCACCTGTAAAATGAACGACGTCGATCCGCATGCCTGGCTCGCCGACGTCCTCGCCAAGATCGCCGGCTATCCTGCGCATCGCCTCCATGAGTTGTTGCCATGGAATTGGAAAGCTGCACGCGAACACGACCTGATCGCCGCCGCAGCCTGAACATGCAACGAAACAAAGTTTACCATGTTACCGTAATCGCTGCGGTTGCAAAGGAACTCGGCGTCAAGGAAGACCTCCTCCACGAAATCTCCCTCGGGATGGAGCCCGAGGACGGTGTAATCTGGGTCTACGGCATCGCCGAAGATGGCATCATGGCGTTCACCCGAGACGGCGTCGAAGAGCTCCAAAATCTTCTCGCAATATATCGCGAGGATCCCAAGCTATTTAGCTGATGCATTACGCCTGCGGCCTACGCCGTATGGATACTCGGTGCCGTGAGGACAATGCCGAGCGTCAACTCGCAGATTTTCGAACAGACAAATATCTCAGGACGGGTGGTCCTTTGATAATTTCGGTCACGGCATCTTGCTGAACTTCCGAAGCATTTCCCTCGCCACGTCCTCATAGGACGCAAAACCATAGGTGACGGAGAGCGCCGATACCGGGGTAGAAATTGCAGCAGGACGACCGGCGCTGCCAACACGGCGAATCCGGGCAGGAAGGATAGCAGAACGTTGTCACTGCCCCAGTGCCGCACCTGCCAGGAGGCCGCCCAGGCAAACGGACCAACCTGCAGCAATGCGCTCAACAAAAGCAGGAGGAAACCGCCAAGATACCAAATCACGGCCACCGCGCTTCCCAGCTTGGTCAAGCGCGATTGCCGAGGTGAAACGGTCGCCGGAGCCGTTGCCGTGCCAGCAAGGAGAGGGGCAGACACCGGCCGCCTATGCGTGCGCTTATGCTTCACAGTTGATCGCAGGCTGCTGCAGGAACCGCATGACGCCTCTCATCCACTCTTTGCCACGCCATGTTGAATACTCAACCTTCTGCAACTCTGGCGCGTTGCGCCGGAAGGAGCCGCGCTGGAGCTGGATCGGCTCGGGGCGCGACGCCGTTGGAGGCATCACCCCGGCGCAGCAGTGAAGCTGAATGTATCTTGAGGCCATGACTGAATCTTCTGCCATTGATTGTCACGGCTGCGCGTCACGGGCGCCTGAATCCGTCTACCAACGCACCTAAATGGTAGCCGAATTGCAATACAAACGGTCTGGTTTTTGATGGCGCATGACACACAAACGCGCGGCTTTGAACTGGCCTGGATCTTTGCGGGATGGTAATCCAAACCTCTTGCCAGTGCTGAACCCGACACAATGCCAAAGCAACGTTATGCCAAAGCATTCGGCTCCATCCTAGCGCAGAATGTTGCGTCCGAAGCGATGGCTCAACGGAACTGTAATCTGTCGGTCCGTTTGTAGTTGAACTCAACAATTCAGGATCCAGGTTGCTCTCGTGAGCTGGATGGCCGCTGCGCGGCGCACTTTACATTGCGTGGGGCTGATCCCTGCCACGGCCAAGCCGCAAGGATGCGGCGAGCCGACATTTCTGAGGGTCAGGAAAGCCCCAACTCCTCCCGCACGTGAGCAAACTTTGAAGGATCCGCGAAGCGTTTGTCCGACATCATAGCAGTCAACTCTGCCAGGCCAAGGTCCGTGAAGAACAGCCGCGGAGGACGAAGCTTAGCGTCTAGCCGCAGCAGGCCCCGGTCGAGCATAGACCGCGCAGCGGGAGGAATCTTGGGCTCACCGGCATGCGGCCCACCGCGCCAATTTTTGATCTGAATGCCTTCGGCAATGGTGGGGTATGTAGAAAAATACATATCAAGCTCACGACGGATGAAGTCGCGCTCGGTCGCGGTTAAGGTCATTGTTACAGTTGAGGTGTTCATGGTGTGGCATACCACCATTTCCGATTGCTTCCCAAGCGCGGATGGAAAGCTGTGGCGGCAAACGCGGCTTGAGTCAGGCTTGTTGCCCGATGCGCCCGCCGATTAGTGCTCATGTCGGACACCGCCGCAGTTCAAGTTTACAGAGCAATCAGCGGAACTCACCTGTGAAGAACCTCGATTTGGAAGAACTCGCCGAGTACAAACGGTAAGGCGGCTCCCCTGATTCCGCCTAGGTTCTGGCAGCATTCTGAACCAGCTTAAAAATGGATATGGCTCCCCCAGATGGCCCCGGTAGGCACAGGATGTAGCCGGCCGCCCCCAAGGGGAGAGTGGGCAGCCTGGTATGGACGGATGATGCCCTGTGCTATCAGTCGTGGAGCGAGCCGGGTCTCGACCAGCTGAACCAGCGAGTTCCGTCCGCGCCCAGCGCGTGGGCCATCCTGGCGGTCACGCAGAACGCCACCGCGCCACCCGTCACCGTCAGCAGCTCCAGCAGCACCAGTTCTGAGAACATTTCTGCGGGCCTTTGTCGTCACCACGCTGGCCTTTGCTGTCTTCTATGCCGCCACCGGGCGCCTGGTGCACACCGGCCCAGACGGCGCTACCGTTCCATCGCACAACCTCCTGGAATTATCCGGCTTCAGTTTGCTGAACATGTGTACCTGACCGTCCCCGATGTCGGACTGAAGCCCGCGAGCCTGATCGTTCTTTACGTGTCCAGCCTGCAATACGTCACCGGATCGATGTTTATCGGCCTGTTTGGCTACGTGCTTGGCAGCCGTATCCGGCGCTGGATACTGTCGGAGGACGCGGCTCATCAAGCATGAGGCGGGACCTTGGAATGAAGCCGTCACCATCGAACGGGCATTCAGGCATCGCACTTGCCCTGGCGGTTCGGCATCTCAAACAAAAAGGTGGTGCATTCTGGGGTGGAGGTAGCGGAAAGCTCGCCGCCGTGCGCCCGCGCTATCTCTGAACCAATGTAAAGACCCAGCCCCAATCCCCCCTCAATGCCGACACCCCGTGTGAATGGCTGAAACAGCAGCGCCGTCCGGTCCGACGGGATTGGCGTTCCCGCGTTGGTGACCGACAGGCGGAACGTGTCAGCATTGCTGCGGGCATCGATCATGACGGGTGCGTTGGTGTCACCGTGGGTAACGGCATTGGCAAGCAAGTTGGACAGAAGTTGGCAGACACGGTCTGTATCACAATGGACGGGAGCCTCCAGTTCAAACGCTGCCTTGATGACCGCGTCAGGTCGCGAGACCCTCATCTCCTCCACTACACCCGCCAATTCCAAAGTCAGGTCGGATGCCAGGCATGACGCGACAGGGATCCCGCCGCCCAGCTTGCCCCTGGCGAAATCGAGCGTGTCGTCGATGAGCCTCTCCATTCTGCGGCAGCTTCGCTTCATGTGGTCCGTGACAGTGGCGGCTTTTGGCTCAATCCCGGTTCGCTCGAGAATACGGAGGCCGCTCGAAATGGCCGCCAGTGGGTTACGCAAATCATGCCCCAGGATGCTGACGAACTGTTCCCTGAGCTGAACCAGGGCTTCGGCGTTGACCAGCGCGGACCGGCTCGCGTCCAGGCGACCCTCAACATCGATTTGCCCCGCTATCAATTGGGCAAACATCTCCATTGTGGGAAGAATTTGTGTATTCCGGATCTTCTTCGGTGCCGGATCGAACGCGAAGAGCGTGCCGAAGACCTCTCCGTTCGAGCGAACGATTGGAACCGCAATGTAACTTCGGAAGCTGTAGAGCCTTGGGGTTGGGTGCTGACGATACTCGAATTCCGACTCCGCATCATCTATGATCATCGGCAATCTGGCAGCGCGAACGCTCTTGCAGAACGTGGTTTCGATATCGACTTGGCCGCCCGGCTCAAGTCCGAACCCGATGCGGTCCAGAACGACGCAGGCTGTCCAGGAGACATCAGTAACCCGACCCACGGCACCGAACCCCATTTTGGTGGTGTCGCAGACGATCTGCAGGATACCGGGAACGGCCGAAATCCGCTGGATGATGGCTACGTCCGCCATCGCATCACCGATCCTCATCTTCGGCGCTCTGTCTTCTCCCAAATCGCCCTCTTTTCGCCAGTGCGCGGGAGGGTAGGGCGAACCGGAGGGAAATACCAGTTTCGAAACGATGGACTGCGTGCCAGGAGGCGCTCCGACCGATAATTGGCGGCGCTCCGCAAGATGCTTCCAACAAAGGTCCGGCCCGGCGCGATTCCACGGAAGCCGTCGCCGGATGCGTGCTTCTCCCCCATCCACCGCGTCGAAAGGGCGATCACGGGGTATAAACACTATCCCGCTCCGCGCCGTGCCGGTGACGAGAACGACCAGCCGCAATCACAGCGTCCACGTCTGGAGTCATCAACGCCGCCCTCCACACCGCCGCTCGGCTAGCCGCGCTCACTTGCCATTTGCGTCTTCAAAGCGGCCTTAAGACCGCCCTGTATGGCATCTCGCATAGTGTCGTGCGAACATGCGGTGGCCCGCTGCGGCGAGCCGGCGGCTCTCCGCCGGGTCATCAAGGAGTCGGACGATGATCGCGGCCCATCTCCGTGGCGTCGTGCCCCACGGCGGCGCGCTGGACGGATGTCAGCGGCATGCCCTCAGCCTCGGAAGGCGACATCGCGCAAGGCAACCCGGCCGCGAGGCTGTCCAGCACCTTACCTTTCAGCCCCCGCCCTGAACCGCGCTGCGGCCCTGGCCGTATGCCGCCAACACCGCACGCAGGGTCGCCCGCGCCTGCGGCAGGTTTTCCCGGCGGAGTAACGAGGCGGTCTGCCGGGCTGCGCCGAGATGCGCTCTGGCTTTGCCGAGCGATCTTACGATGTCGAATAGGACGGCGTCGTAACGCTGATGGATGGCTCCGACGTTCGCGGCGGCTTCCTGCTGGCCGGACGCCTCCCGGCCCCATGGCACAGTGATTTTCAGCCCGATGAAGCCGAGAAACCGACTGGACGGTAGGTTGGTCTGGATCACTGGGCTGCTTCCAATGGTGATGTCGGGACACCACGCTCTTTCCGCCAGCGTGCCCCACGTCCGCGCGGCCGACCAGCGGTCGTTGAGCTGGCGCTTGCCCGATCGGTGCGCCTGTTGCCTCCGGTTCTCTGATCCGGGTCATCGTCCTGACACCCGGCAATCTGCTTGAACCGACTGCCGTCAGTGTCTGCGAGCCGGTACCTTGTCGCTCAGCCCTGCGGCTCGACCTCGATCGTGACGTGCGACAGGGTTCCGAAGCCGGCGAGCCGGGCACGGTAGAAGGCCGCCCCCGCCCGCGAGCTTCGAAGCTCCACGGCCTGCACCTCAGGCGATCGGATTGGTATCCGCAGGCCCAACCCGCATCTGTAGCAACCGCCTGCCGATTTTTGGCAATATTCGCATGTGCTGGAATGCCACTCTCTTCCTCGCTGAGTGCTTTATGCCGCCGCCCCTCCCCCGCGGCCTTCCTCCCGGCCGTGAAGGGCCAGGACGGTTCTACGGCTGATCGAGTGGCACCCCGGCAGCCCACCCTTCACACATCGAGTGAAAACGGTGGATGACATCATCATGCTGTCTGGCGAGATTGACCTTGTGGTGGATAAAGAGGCGTCGGCCACGCTCAAGGCTGGCGACCTCCCCATCCCACACGGTGGGCTGCACACGTGGCTGAACAGGGGCGACGCTCCGGCGGTGATGATCGGGGTGCTTATCGATCCCCCGCCCGTCCAATCGGCGAAAAAGTGATGGGAAATCCACTATTCCGACTGACCCGGGCACCCGGTGCCGGGGTCGCCCGCCGCTGGGTCAGCGTAACGTCATGCCGCCAAGACGTTGCGTTTCGATTTTCCGTTCGCCGATGTGTCCGCTGCCGGCCGATCCACGTCGGCTGGCCGCAGCGTGCGCGCTTCCGCCGCGTACCGGGTGAGGCGGTTTTTCATGCTCCGCACGAAGGCTTCGCCTATGATTGCCTTCATCCGCGCCTCCGCAGCCTCAATGCCTGCGCGCAGTCGCTCAAGCAGACACAGCCCTGCCGGCGTGAACATGACGATTTTGGCCCGCCCATCGATGGGATCAGGGTGGCGGTCAACCAACCCGGCAGCCTCTGCCTTGTCCACAAGGTCCATCATGCCGGGCTTGGTCATCATTGCCCGAGCCGCGATTACCGTCAGCCGGGTGCCATTCAGATCGAGGTTGCGAAGCAGCGGAAGTTGCAACTGCGTCCCGTTGGTAAGCTCGCCGAGGTCCGCCAGTGTGAGCATATCGCGGACGAACAGGCTGCTGGCAACGGACAAAGCGCGGCCGACATTCTCACGCCGCCAATCCGCGGCTTTGCGCCGCACCGGCGGCAACATTAAAGCTGCAGGGTCCAGCGTCGTGCTGTAAGTGTTGAGACGAGTTTTGATCTCCGTCAGAAACCGGGCTCCAGTCACCGTGGCCATTCGCTGCTCTGCCTCTACAACCCCGCAGCGCAGTGCTTCGAGCATCTGCAAACCGGCTGGCGTGAAGGCGACGATCTTGGCACGTCCGTCCCGAAGGTCAGGCTGGCGCGCTACGAAGCCCAGGGCTTCGGCTTTACCGACGATCTCCGCCATCGCCTGCTTCGTCATATTCGCCCTGGACGCAAGCGCGGTCAGGCGGGTGCCTTGAAGGTCCAGGCGGTGGAACAACGCCATCTGAACCTCCGTGACGCTGGCAAAGCCGCCACGGTGAACTGTTTGGAGTTTCTCACGCACGAACAGGTCGGCTGCCGTGAAGAGGACACGGCCCACATTCGCCGTGCGCCAGGATGAGTTCGTGCCGCGATGTAACGCCTGTTGCTGTCGCTCATCAGAAGGCGTCACGGACTTGCGGTCTCCAGTTCAAATCAGGCCAGCAGAGCCTGGAGGATAGCGCGATACTCGTCCCGCGTCGGGACGTAGGCGCTTGTGCGGTTGAAAGGGCTGGCAACCACATCATCCAGGAGAGAGTCAAGCGGCCCCGGCTGGTAGCCCGCTTCCCGGTAACTGGCGGGTAGTCCGAGCGCCGCTGTCAGCCTACGCAGCGCGTCGGCGATCTCTGCCCCGGACGAAAGGCCGAGTCTTTCCGCCATCCGGGCGGCTTTGGCGGACACATTGCGGGCGAGGAGTTCGGTCGTGAGTGGCAATGCGGCGGCAATGAGCGAGCCATGGTGCAGGTCCTGATCGCCGCACGCCAGCGCAATCGCATGCGCCGGTCCAAGTCCTTTATGGATGGCAACCCCGCCCTCGAACGCTGCGGCCATCAGCGACGCGCGTTCCGCCTCGCCGCCCGGCGTTACCGCGCCTGGCAAATCAATATAGACGCGAAGCAGGCCATCCAGCGCCAGTGCATCCACGATGGGGTTAGCTGGCTCCGCAAAATACCCTTCCAGGCAATGCGACAGCGCGTCGATCCCCGTGGCCGCGATGAGGCGTGGCGGCAGGGTGCGGGCGAGCTCTGGATCGCAGATGGCGGTGCGTGGCACCAGCCGGAAGCTGCGCGTCCCCACGGCCGGCCCGCCCGCTAGGAAATGCAAAGCCGCCACAGGCGAACTCTCGCTTCCTGTGCCGATCGTTGTTGGAATGGCGATCAGCGGCGGGATGGTGGCACGGATCAGGTCAGGCTTACCCAGCAGGTCGGCTGCGGCCGAGGCCCCGCCGCTGGCAAGCCCAGCGACGATTTTAGCGGTATCCAGAACCGAGCCGCCCCCGAGTGCCACCACGCCGTCACACTCACCGGCCCGATAGGAAGCGAACGCGCCATCTGCGCCGGCAGCGGTCGGATTCTCTGGAACGTCCAAGTAACAGGCGGCGCCATCCGGCAACGCCCGCAGCGCGGCGGCCACGAGCCCGGCCCGCTCTAATCCGCGGTCGCTCACCAACAGCGGGCGGCGCACGCCGAGGGCCGATAGCTCGACCGACACGCCGGACAGGGCACCCCGTCCGAAAATCAGCCGGGGCAGGGGGAATAATGCCATCATAACGGGGTCCCTTGTTCTTGGTCGCCTGTCCAAATTGGTTAGACCGCTTGACGATATCCGGCAAGATGATAAGACGGCCTGACGATAAGCCTGGCTGCAGGCGGAGGAAATGATGAACGAGATGACGCGGGCTCGTCCTGCGGGCGGGCATACCACCCACTTCATCAACGGCCAGTGGTCGGCGATCGGCGGCCCGACCTTTCCCGACATCGATCCGTTTGATGGGTCGGTGGTGGCCGACGTCGCCGCCGGGGGCCGTGCCGAGGCGGAGGCTGCCGTCGCTGCCGCCCATGCGGCTTTCCCGGGCTGGGCCGCGATGCCGCCGAGCCAGCGGCAGATGCTGTTCCTCAAGGCCGCCGATATTGTCGAGCGGCGGCGGGCTGACATAGTCAGGATCATGGCGGTCGAGGCCGGGACGGGCGGGGCGTTCGCGAACTACCAGGTCAAGCTCGTGGCCGACCAATTGCGGCATGCCTCAGGCTGGGTGTTCAAGCCCATAGGCGACGTGATCCCAAGCGATGTGCCGGGCCGTCTTGCCTTGGCTGTGCGCAAGCCGATGGGTGTGGTGGCGGGATTTTCGCCATGGAACGGTGCTTTCACCCTGGCGTGGCGGACCGTGCTGCTGCCCATGGTGTTCGGCAATACCGTCGTGCTGAAGCCATCGGAGGAGGCGCCGCTCTCGGCTGGTCTGCTGGTGGCCGAGATTATCGAGGAAGCCGGCTTTCCGCCTGGCACGCTGAACGTGGTGACGCACGCGCCGGGCCAGGCCGCCGCGATTGCCGACGTGTTCTTCGAGAGCCCGGCGGTCCGCAGCATCAATTTCACCGGCTCCTCCACCGTGGGCCGCATGCTGGCGGCGCGGGCAGGCCAGGCGCTGAAGCGGATCGTCTTGGAATTGGGCGGCTACAATCCGATGCTGATCCTGCGCGATGCCGATGTCGCGCAGGCGGTGGAAACGACAGCGTTCAGCTCGTTCTTCCACCAGGGCCAGATTTGCATGAACGCGCGCAAGGTGCTGATCGAGCGCCCGCTGCATGACGAGTTCGTGGAACGGCTTGCCGCCAAGGTGCGCGCCTTCAAGTCGGGCGATCCGACGGTTCCAGGCACTGTCATCGGCCCATTGATCAACGACCGCGCCCTGCGCTCGGTGGATGAGCGGGTGCAGGATGCCATCAGGCGCGGTGCCCATCTGGTGACCGGCGGGACGGCGGAGGCACGGGTGTACGCCCCCACTATCCTCACACATGTGCCGCACGATGCGCCGATCCAGCGCGAGGAGACGTTCGGCCCGGTGTTGGTGATCGAGGCGGTGGATGACCCCGAGGAGGCGTTGGCCAAGGCTGCGGACACGCCCTATGGCCTTTGCGCAAGCATCTTGACGGGCAACCAGGATCGCGGGCTGGACCTGGCGCAACGCTTCGACTGCGGCATGGTCCACGTCAATGGCCCGACCATGGCCAGCGAGCCCTCAATGCCGAATGGCGGCGTGAAGGAGAGTGGCTGGGGCCGGTCTGGTCCGTATGCGGTGGAGGACTTTACCGAAATTCGCCTCACCACGCTGACGCGGGGCACCAGCCGCTTTCCGATTTAATCCTCACTGCAGCCGGGGTTCCGACGTGACCGACCGTATCATTGACCTCTACACCCACTTCATGCCGCCGGGCCAACTGGAGAAATACCAGGAGCTGTCCCAGGACCGTGGCCTGGCGAAGCGCATCGGCTCGATCGGCATGCTGCACGACCTGGACGCACGCAGGCGCCTGGTTGGGCAGTGGCCCGGCTACCAGCAGGTGCTCGCCCCCGCCCCGCCGGGCCCGGAGAAGATGGGCGGCCCGACGGACCATGCCCCGTTAGCCCGCTTCATCAACGAGGGACTGGCTAAGATCTGCCAGCAATACCCGGACGAGTTCCCCGCCTTCGTCGCAGCTCTGCCGCTGAACGACGTCGATGCCGCCTTGACGGAGTTGGACTACGCGGTGACCCAACTCGGCGCGCGTGGCGTGCAGTTGTTCACCAACGTGCTGGGCAAGCCGCTCGACCGGCCGGAGTTCGACCCGCTGTTCGCCACCCTGGCGCAGCGCGGCTTGGCCGCCTTCCTCCATCCCACGCGCGCGGCGTCGTTCGCCGACTACCCGGGCGAAAGCAGATCGGAATACGAAATCTGGCAGGTGTTGGGTTGGCCCTATGATACTGCGGCCTGCATCGCGCGGCTGGTGTTCTCGGGCGTCATGAACCGCTATCCTGGCCTGAAGCTCGTGACGCATCATCTGGGCGGGATCATCCCTTATCTGGAGGGTCGCATTGGTCCGCTCTGGGACCAGCTCGGCTCACGCACCGAAGGCGACGAGTACGCCGGGGTTCTGGAATCGTTGAACGGGCGGCCGGTGGATTGCTTTCGGCGCATCTACGCCGACACCGCCGTAGGGGGCAGCGCCGGGGCACTGCGCTGCGGGCTGGATTTCTTCGGGCCGGACCGCGTGCTGTTCGCCTCGGACTGTCCGTTCGATCCGGAGGGCGGCCCGGCCTTTATCCGTGACGGCATGAAAGCGCTGGACCAACTCGGCCTGCCTGCGGAGATCCGGGCGAAGATACACTTCGGCAATGCGGTGAGCTTGCTCGGGCGCTGTTCACCAGCTCCCGCAACAGCGGGCACACCGCCACGGTGAGGCACACGGCGGGAAGCTAGCTGACAAGTGCCATCTTCGCAGGTGACCAATCCGACCGGCTCCATTGATCCCGCGACCCAAGTCCCAGCCAAACATGGTCCTGATGCACGAGAACGTCCAAAACCCTGCACCGCCGTCATAACGATTAGCGCGATCAGGCTGGACTGCCCGCCTAGGACGTGGCCGCGACCGTCGCAGATTGGATTTGGCGGCAGCGTGGATCAGTTCAGAGAAGCGGCGACTGGATCAAAGTGGAATGCTGGGGACGGGAGAAGTTCGTCATCCTCGACTGGACCGCGCCGGGCGGCGGCCGGATCGGATCGGCGCCCAGCAAGTCGGCTACCGCGACGCTGGTGGCACCTTGCAATATGCGGGCGCCAAAGGCACGGACTTCTACGACAAGGAGCTGACGGCGCTCCACCGACGCTTCCAGAGCATGGCGATGGCCGAGCCGCCGCCGGGCCTGATGGTCGCGGGCGACCCGGTCGATTCGACAGGCTGAAGACAACCTGGTTCGGGAAGCTGGCCAACCGCAAGGCTCAGCTTGCCAGGAAACACCGTGCCGTAGTTGTTTGTGAGCACCTGACGGTCGTCGCGAAGGCGAAGGAGACGCCCGGATATTTCGGCCGGACCTCCAACAAGATGATCAACAAAGGCGCCAGGGGCAGTACCTCCGGGCGGCGTCCGTGAAGCTGAAGTGGTTTGGAAACCCCGAGGCGATCGTCAAAGCGTACTACACGTCCAGCACGGACGTGAGATCCGGCGTTGTGGACAAGAAGCAGCGCAAGACGCAGGACAGGTTTGTGGCGAAGGCGGACGGCAGGGTGAGGCAGGCGGATTTGAGCGCCGCCTGCACGATCCCCGTTTAAGCCATGCTGAAGCCGTTGCTTGCGCCCGCGGCGGCCGCATCACCTGGATAGTGACAAACACAAGGATCTCCGGGCACCGGTCCGCGCCGCAGGAGAGGCCCGGCCATTCAGGGCGGGTGCGTTCTCGGTTGATAGTGTGCTTCCGTGTCACTTGCATGCACCGCACGCGTCGCCCCCGCAAGTCCGTCTTAACTGCGGGCGGCTTTGACCGCGCTGGCCAACGCCAACCGAAGTGTCGCGGCGTCATTGCCAGGAGTGACAAGGTCAAATCCCTGGGCTAGCCGCATGCGGGCGGCGGCTCCGTCAGAGCAGAAAATTCCGGCGATCAGCCCGGCCGCCACTGTGGCGCTTCGGACCTGCTCCACCGCCGCCGTCACATCTGGATGGTCATGTTCGCACAGAGGCCCCTGGCCCAACTCAATGGCAAGGTCGTTCGGACCGATATAGACGCCATCCAACCCCGGCGTCGCCAGGATTGCCGCGAGATTGTCCAGGGCCTGCCGGGTTTCGATCATGCCGAGGACCAAGATCTCCTTGTTAGCGTGCGCGAAGTAGTCGGAGCCACCGTAGAGCAGGCCGCGGGACGGTCCGAATGACCGGCGGCCGGTTGGTGGATAGCGGCTGGCTGCGACCAAGGCTGTGGCGTCCGCGGCGGACGAAATCATGGGGCAGATGACCCCGTAGGCGCCGGCGTCCAGCAACCGCATGATGGAAGGCGCGTCCATGCTGGGCGGACGCACCAGGGGGATCGCGCGCGTCGTGCTGATCGCCTGCAGCATGCCGACGGCTTCGGCGAAGCCCATCATGCCATGCTGCATATCGACCGTCGCTGCGTCGAAATCCTGATGCGCGATCACCTCCGCAGCATAGGCTGATGGAATTGACAGCCATGCATTGACGATCGGCTTGCCGTCACGGTGGAGGTCTCGCAATGTGTTCCGACGCATCGGTGGTTCCTTCGTTTCAGGCGTAACGGGCGAGAGCGAACGGGGCGGTTTCGACGGTTTTTGCCGCAAGGGCACGGCGCGCCATCAGCTCACCCACCGCCGCCGAATGTTTGAAGCCGTGCCCGGAGCAGGCGGATGCGACGAGGACATTGGCTTGATCGGGCAGGGTGTCGAGAATAAAACCGCTATCCGGCGTCACGGTATAAAGGCAGGCCGCCGAGCGCTGAATAGTGCCGCCCACTCGCCTGAGCCGCCCCGCCACGTGCTGATCGAACATCGCCTTCGACTCGGTGTCGGAAACATGTCTGTCGACGTCGTCCGGGTGGGTCGAACCCGCATATTGCTCGGTCGCGACCTTTACGCTGCCGCTCCCCGGCAGAGCGGGGAAACCGTAGAAGTAATCGGTCTCAGCGGCCCCATGCATCCAAATGAACACCGGGAAACGCCCGGGAGAGTACTCCTCCCGATTATGGACGGGGAACCAGTGCAGGGTCTGGCGGTAGACGGAGATCACCTCGCGCAGTCTGCCGCCGGCCAGCTCGGGCAACCACGGCCCTGCGGTCAGAATGGCCCGCGCGGCGTGGATGACCCGGTGGCCCGTCTTGATCGTGACTCCGCCATCGGCGTCGACGATGTCGGTGACCGTCTCACCGGCATACACCACGGCGCCCGCTGTCGCGGCGAGTCGTAGCTGGAGCGCGATGCACCGTTCGGGGAATACTAACCCGGCGCTCGGTTCGAAACACGCCATCTCGTCGCCGCGCAACCGGAATTGTGGATACCGTTCAGCAAGTCCATCGGCGTCAAGCACCTCATGCGGGATTGAATATTCGGTGGCCACGGCGATAGTCCGGCGCACGAAGTCATCCTTGCCATGATGGCTGGCGCGCCCCTCGCTGGGACCGATGATGAGGCCGCCGGCCTGCAGGAAGAGCGTCTCCCCGCTGGCTGCCTCCAATTCGCGCCAGATGTCGTGCGAACGGCGCACCAAGGGCGCGTAAGCGCTGCCCTCGCCCACGGCCAGCCGCGTGATGCGGCTTTCTCCATGACTGGAACCCATGTCGTGCGGAGGATGGAAGCGGTCGATCCCGATGGCGCGGATGCCGGACAGAGCAAGCCGATACAAAGCGGCGCTCCCGACGGCACCCAGCCCGACTACGACGATGTCAGCGGTTTCCGCCATTTGGTCTCCCCTTTCGCCACGCGCCATCCCGTATAGATTGCTGCCGAAACCGCAACCCGAAAGCAGGCACTCATGGCCAACGAACAATTAGACGGCATCGACCCCTCGACCTACGCACCCTACGCCGACCCGCGTGACTACATCACAAGTTGGACGGACAAGATCTGGATCACGCGTGGCCTGGGCCATTTGCGGGACCATTATGCGCCCGGCGTGAAAGTCCACACCGCCTATGGTGAGACCTACGGATTCGATCACGTGATGCGCAATTCCATCCAGCGTATGTCGGCATTCCACAACCGGGGCGGCGGACATGACGATGTGGTTTGGGAACAACGCGGGCCGAACGGCTTCATCAGCAGCCACCGCGTGCTGAATAACGCCGTGCACAACGGCTACTGGACCTACGGTCCACCGACCGGAAAGCAATGGGTGAACCGCGGCACGGCCCACTGCCTGGTGCGGGACGGGAGGGTTGTGGAGGAGTGGGTGATGCGGGATGAGTTCGCCGTCCTGCAGGATCTTGGACTGGACCCGTTCGACATCGCTGCGCAATTGGCGAAATCCTCCCCGGTCCTCGGCGAAGCGGTGGATACGCAGGCGAGCGGAGCCTTCGCCGGACGGTTCCCCGATCCTGTCCGGATGGGAATGTCGGGCGAGCGGCCGCACCGCCACGACGATGAGTGCCGGTTGGTGGCCGAGATGTTTGAGCGTGTCTGGAATGGCCGCTACATGGACGAAATCGCGAAATATTGTGCCGACACCATAGCGATACAGTCGGTGCGGTTACGACGGGCGATGGGGATGGCGCCCTATCAGAACGACCTGATCGACCTGCTGGCCGCGTTTCCGGATGCAACGGTGGAAATACGCGATTTCTCGACCCACGCCTCGCCCGATCTTGGCCTGCGCGTGGCCGCGATCTGGCTGATGCGCGGCAGCTATTGCGGGGTTCCGGCTTATGGTCCGGTAAACAATGCCCCTGTCGCAATACTAGGATCTTCTCATTTCGAGTTCCGCCGCGGCAAGATCATCCGCGAGTGGCGGATGTTCGATGAAATAGCGGTCATCGCCCAGATCCTAAAAATGAACAGCCTGTAAAAGACATCTTGCCTCTGAATGGCAGCACTGCGTAAGCTGCCATGCATTCGAATGCGCAGCAAGGGTGGGACAATGGCCAGCGACGCCTCTCTGAGTCCGGCCGGCACGCAGCCGATCCTTGAAGCGCGCGGAATCGTCAAACGGTTCGGTCATGTCGAGGCATTGCGGGGTGCCGACTTTGCGGCTTTTCCCGGCGAAGTCACTGCTTTGATCGGTGACAACGGCGCCGGGAAAAGCACGTTGGTCAAGATCCTGTCAGGCGTGAACAAGGCCACCTCCGGTGAAATCATCGTTGGCGGCAAGAGTGTCGCCTTCAATTCTCCCGCCGAGGCCCATGCCGCCGGAATTGAAACGGTCTATCAGGACCTCTCCGTTGCGCCCGATCTGAGCCCGTCGGCAAATATGTTCATGGGGCGGGAGAAGCCGATGCCGGGCTGGTTAGGTAAACTCGGCTTCCTGGATAATGCAGCAATGCGGCGCGAGAGCTTGGTCGCCTTCGGGCGGCTGAAGGTCGCGTTGAAGGATATGGACACGCCGATCGCCAGCCTGTCCGGCGGCCAGCGCCAAAGCGTGGCGATCTGCCGGTCCATCATGTGGGCACGCAGCGTGGTCTTCATGGACGAGCCAACTGCGGCGCTTGGGGTCGTGCAGACCGGCCGGACGCTGGATCTCATCCGGAGGATCCGCGATACGGGCGTTGCCGTCGTGCTGATCAGCCATAACATGCGCGACGTTCTACAGGTCGCGGACAGCATCGAAATCCTGCGCCTGGGCAAGCGCATCACCCGGCTGCACAACGACAAGCTGAGCGTGCAGGATCTGGTCGGTGCCATGACGGGCGCACTGGATGTCGAGGAAGAGGCCGCAGCATGACCCAGGACGTGATCGGACGCACGTCCGGGCCGGATTTCGTGGCGGACGGCCTCCTGCTCGCTCCGCCAAGCCTTGCCAAGAAGCTCCGCGGTGCGGCGAACTCATCACCGTTCTACATGCTTATCATCCTCATCCTCATGTGCGCATTCTTCACAGTGATGAAGCCGGCGACGTTCGCCAGCGTGTTCAACATCCGCAACATTTTCTTGGATGCGTCCACGCTGTTGGTGCTGTCGATTGGCATGACCTACGTGATGATCGCCGGTGGGTTCGACTTGTCGATCGGGTCTGTCCTGGTCTTCGCCGGAGTATGCGCCGCCAAAACGATGGAAGCCCTGGGTAATGATAACGCCGGCACCATCGTCATCGGCACGTTGGTGGCGCTTGCAGGGGGCGCGGCCTGGGGCTTGTTCAACGGGTTCTGCGTCTCGCGCCTACGGGTCTCGGCATTGATCACGACATTGGGCACGATGGGGTCGGCGCTTGGTATTTCCTATCTGGTGACGGACGGGAACGACATCCGTACTGTGCCGGACACCTTGATCCGGATTGGCACAGGCAGCGTGCTGGGGATTCCCTACTTGGTGATCATCAGCGCAGGATTCACGATCGTTGGCATGATTTGGCTGCATATGACGCGCTATGGCCGGCATACGTTCCTCGTCGGATCAAACCCCGAGGCGTCGCGCCGGGCGGGTATAAACGTCGGCAATCATTTGCTGTCGCTTTACGTGCTCAGCGGCATGTTAGCTGGGGTCGCCGCGATGCTGTCGCTGGGCCGGTTCTCCACCACCACGCTGGAAGGCCACGGCACCGATCCGCTGGAGGCGATCACCGCGGTCGTGCTCGGGGGGACCAGCCTTTCAGGTGGGAGCGGAACCATTATTGGCACCGTCATCGGTGTCTTCATCCCCGCCGTGCTGGCCAATGGCTTCATCATCATGGGCGTCCAGCCATTCTGGCAGATGGTGGTGATCGGCTTTGTCGTGATCGCCGCCGTGTATGCGGACCAACTGAAGCGTCAAGGCCGTGACCGCACCTAATCAACAAACAGGAAAAATCATGCGTCATACGTTCACCACCGCTTTGTCCCTGTCGCTGGGCATGCTCGCCACGGCAGCCTCGGCGGAGCCCCACCGCATCACTTACATCATGGGGCTGACTGGAAATCCGTTCTACACCACCGTCGGCTGCGGGGCCACGGAAGTGGCGAAGAAGCTGGGCGTCGACTTCGACATCCAGGGGCCGCCGCAATATCAGCCCGCCTTGCAGATGCGCGTGTTGGACGCGGTGATCGCATCCAAGCCGGAAGGCATTATGTTTGTCTCCACCGACCCGGTCGCGCTGAACCCGACGCTGCTGCAAGCCAAGGCGCAGGGGATCAAGATCATCTCGATCGACGGTGACTTGAAAGACATGAGCATCGCGATGTCGAACATCCAGTCCGACAATGTCGAGGGCGGAATGCAGGCCGCCAAGGCTTTGGCCGAGGCGATCGGCGACAAGGGCATGGTCATGTCAATGGAGAACTCGCCCGCCGCCGTCGTTTCGCAGCAGCGCCTGGAAGGCTTCGAGACCGAGATCAAGAAGCATCCCGGCATCGCATATCTTGGCGTTCAGTTCAGTCAGAACCAGACAGCGAAGGCCGCCTCCATTGTCACATCCACTGTCGCGGCCCATCCCGAGTTGAACGGGATATTCACTATCACGACAAACAACACCGAGGGTGCAGCCACAGGCGTTCGGGAAGCGGGCGGCATCGGCAAAATCAAGATCGTCGGCTTTGATACGTCCGACCCAATCGTTCAGGGCATACGTAGTGGCATTGTGACTGCCGATGTCGTGCAATATCCGTACAAAGTTGGCCAATTAGGATTGCAGATGATGGTTGACGCGCTGGACGGCAAGACGATCGAGCGGGAAGTGCACACCCCCTTCGTCATCGCAACCAAGGAGAACATCGACACTCCGGAGGTGCAACAGTTCATCTACAAGATGAAATGCAGCTGACGGGCCGGGGCAGGCGTCTTAGTCAAGCAAGCGCGCGGACCGGCGTCTTACGAGCGCCGCATCCACCACCGGGTTCATCATCGGGGCGCTCGAGTCGGCGATGCGCCGCAGCAGGATGTCGACTGCCGTTCGCGCCATCAGCACCGACTCCTGATGCAGAGTGGTGAGTTCGTAGCTGGGGCGTCCTGCTTCCGCGACGTCGTCAAACCCAATGATTGAGATGTCGTCGGGGACGGTCAGGTCCAGCTCGAACCGGCACGCATCCATCACGCCCATGGCGATCTGATCGTTGGCGCAAAACACGGCCCCGGGTCGCGGGGCTCGGGCGACGTAATCAAGGAAGGCGCGCCGTCCATCGGCGTACGAGTAGTCGGTGTCGATCATCGGCGGATGCTTGACGCCCAACTGCGATAATCGTTGCAGAAAGCCTTCCCTGCGTTGCTGGCTGACATACGCGTCTAGCGGGCCACTGATGCACAGGAAGCTGCGATGGCCAGCGGCATACAGCGCGGTGGCGACGGAGGCCGCAGCCGCAGAATGGTTCGTGGTCACACTATCGACGGCGATGCGGGGCGACTTGCGGTTATACAACACCAGCGGCACGCCTCGTTCCTGGATTTCGGCCAGTGCTGCGTCAGCCATCAAGACGCATGAGATAAGCCCGTCCAGCGGGTATTCCAGCGCGCCACGCAAGTCGGCAATGGTGGCGGCGTCGCTATCCGCGGTTACCAGGAGAAATTGCTTGCCAGCCGCGGCCAGGCTCCGCCCGATTGCATACACCACGTCCGGATTGCCGCGCAGCGTATAGTGAGTGGCGACGACGCCAACGAGATTGGAGCGCTGGGTGATCAGGCTTCGTGCCAAAGCATTTGGCATGTAGCCGAGTTCCTGCGCTACGCCGATCACCATAGCCCGAGTCGCCGGGGAGATGTTGCTGTCGGGCTGGAAACAGCGTGAGACCGTCGACTGCGATACGCCGGATTTCCGTGCGACATCGTACGAGGTGGCACGACGGCCGCTGGTTCGAAGTGCCATTGGCAGCATCCCTTCGCCGGGAGTCTACCGAACATTCACCCAGCGGCAAAGCTCCCTGGTTCAGGCAAACACAGCCGCACGCCTAGGCCGCCCGTGTCCGCACCTCATAGGGGAGCAGGGCCAGGCGCGCGACATAGCCTGAGTGGTCCAAAGCGAACCCGGCCGCGTGTGCGTTGCTCGCGATGTCATCCGCCCAAACCGGATGCTTCTTGTGGTCACCCGCCGTCACGACAGCAATTTCGGTCGCAGTCTCCCCGACGGACGCGATCGTGCGCCAGGACCCGGCCGGCACCGAGAACACCTCCTGTGTCTCCACACGGACCGCGTCGGCATCGTCTAGCGTGACAGTGATTGCGCCAGAGAATACGAGCAAAACCTGTTTCTCGGCGAGATTATACGCCCCAACGCGTTGGCCCGGTTCGATGCGAAGCCACTCGACGGAGAAGCCATGCGGGTTGATGACGGGAGGAACATGCTCGAGATCCTGGCTCATACCATGGCCGATAACGGGCGCCAA
The DNA here is from genome assembly GCA_965199005.1 of Acetobacteraceae bacterium. Taxonomy (GTDB): domain Bacteria; phylum Pseudomonadota; class Alphaproteobacteria; order Acetobacterales; family Acetobacteraceae; genus LMUY01. The sequence goes on from CBDAQK010000001.1 coordinate 2,707,553, forward strand.
TGACGCGCCGTGACCCGGTAGCATGCTATCAAGCAACGCATGGTTGGAATAGTCGCGTTGCTCGCGGGTGACAACGCGACGGCGCATCGCATCCAGGTCAAATCGGCGAAGGCTCTGAATAGTGGCCGGATCCAAGGGTTCGAGAAGCTCCTCCGGCGTTGGCTTGGAGGCGCCGGTGTCGGTGTCCACCAGCATATTCTGCTTGGTGAGATATAGCCCGTGCTGGCTCGCCGTGCTCAGGATCGACGGATGCCAGATGATCCCGCCCGTGTCGTCACCTCCGAGTGCCGTAAAAATCCAGCCAGCCTCGCCGCCGATGTTGCTAAAGCCGCGAAAGATGAAGGTCGGAATGCTCACGACGTCGCCGGCTTTGCCGACAATCTCTCCATCCTTGCCGTCCGCGCCCCAGCGGAACAGCCATGTCCCGCTGAACACCATGAACACCTCGGCGGTGTAGTGGACGTGGAGGTTGTTCGTGGTGCCCGGTGCCATGGCAGCCACGCCGAGGCTGAAACCATGCGGCTCGGTGATGTTAACCACCTGGTCGGAGGACTGCGTGACCCCCGCCCCGATCAGCGAGTAATTTTCTTTGCCGATCGAGCCTGGCATCTTGCAATCGATGAAGGCGAGCTTGCAGGCCACCATGTCACTGCGGCGGATCAGTCGGGTCTGAGCATCCATCACCATCTCCATTATCGCCACTTGAGCGAAACCGTTTCGCAGCCTACCATGCATTCGAATGCACTGTGAAGACTGGAGTTGCTCGATGCAACCGCTGCAACCCTCTGCCTACGCTCCTTATCGCGATCCACGTGACTACATCCTCAGTTGGACCGATGTGATCTGGGTCGACCTCGCGATTGGACGGCTCGCCGAGCATTATGGACCTGATGTCAAGGTTCACACGGCCTACGGGGAAACCTACGACTTCGAATCTGTAATCGCGAACTCCGTCCAGAAGTTCTCCGCCTTTCCGGATGCGGGCGCGGGGCTCGGGGAGGACGTTATCTGGGAACAGCGCGGGCCCAACGGGTTCATTAGCTCCCATCGGCTACTCAAGGCTGGAACCCATGCGGGTTATTCAGGGTATGGACCGCCGACGGGCCGCAGGTTCCTGTCACGGTCGTTCGCCCATTGCCTCGTTAAGGACAACCTTATTGTCGAGGAATGGCTGGTGCGCGACGAGTATGCAATCCTGGAGGCATTAGGGCTTGATCCCTACGCCGTCGCCGCCGCGCTCGCCGGCCGCAGCCCCGTCACCGGCGATGCTATGACCGCGGCTCCGGCTGGTGGCGCCTTCTCAGAGCGCATTTCCGACCCGGCTGCGCAGGGAATATCCGGCCCCCGTCCGCCACGCCACGCCGCCCATTGCGAGATGATAGCCGCCTACTTCCAGGACGTTTGGAACCGGCGCCGGTTCGACCTGGCGAAGCTTTATGTCAGCGAGCGCGTGGTGTGCCATGGGCTTCGGATGCGCCGGGTGCAGACGCTCATGCCCTACCAAATGGCAATTATCGATCTGCTCGCGACCTTTCCCGACGGCCAGGTTGAGATACGCGACATCGCCATCAACGAGTCCGCCGAACTTGGGACCCGCGCGGCCGTGATTTGGGTCATGCGCGGCACCTATTCGGGCGTGCCGACGTACGGCCCGCCCACCGACAGTCGCGTCCATATTCTGGGTGTCTCGCACCTGGAACTCCACGACGACAAGATCCTGCGCGAATGGCGTCTGTTCGACGAGATCGCCGTCATGGCGCAGATCGCCGCCGCGCGCGGTGACACCATTCCACCTCCTTGATCACAGAAGGCGTTCCATGCAACCCATCACCGGCGACTACAAGGATGTCCCCGACTTCATCTACGGCATCACCCGCGAGATCTGGGAAGACCGCGGCATCGGCGGAAAGCTGCAGAAATACTACGGCGCCAACTGTCTGGTTCGCGCCGCCACGGGGCTGACGGCAGACAACACGGGTGTCACCGCGCAAACCTTGGCGACCTTGCACCAATTCCCTGACCGCCAGTTGGTGGGCGAGGACGTGATCTGGACGGCTTATGATGACGGCAGTTTTCTGTCGTCGCACCGCCTGATGTCAGTCATGCGGCACACTGGCGACGGCAGCTACGGCCCGGCGACCAACCGCCTGCTCAAGACCCGCATCATTGCCGATTGCTGGGTGGTGAACCAAGTCGTGACGGAGGAGTGGCTTGTGCGTGACCAATCCGCCTTTGCAGGCTGCCTCGGCCTGCACCCGAGGGACCTTGCCCGCAGCATGTTGGCTGATGACATGCGCCGCACCGGCGCCGCCGGCTTCTATTTGCCAGAACATGACAGACCCGGCGTATACAAGCCGCAGGTTCAGGCGGGCGCCGAGGTGGAACTCTATATCGATGGCTATCGCCGGCTCTGGCACGACAAGGAGGCCGCTGCCGTCAAGGACCTTTATTTTCACGGTGCCTGCATCGAGGCGCCGGGCGGCGAAAGCTTCCACGGTCACATGGACATCGACCGCTTCTACTTGGGCTATCTCGCAGCCTTTCCGGACGCCGTCTTCAATGTCGAGAGCGCCATCATCAACCGCGATCCCGGCCAGGCGGTGCGGGTGGCGTTGCGCTGGTCGTTGCGGGCCAGCCACTTGGGTTTCGGCCATTTCGGTCCGCCCTCAGGCGCGCCCGTGTATGTCATGGGGCTGAGCCACGCCGAGATCGTGGACGGGCGGGTCGCGAGGGAATGGATCGCCATCGACGAGGTTGTCCTCTGGAAGCAAATCCTGGCTTATTCGGACGCCGCCGCAATCTGACGGAGATGCGCAATGATTTATGACGTGATCGTTGTCGGCATCGGCGGCATGGGCAGCGCCGCCTGCTGGCAGTTGGCGCAAAGGGGCCAACGCGTGCTGGGCCTGGAGCGGTTCGATATCCCGCACAGCATGGGATCGTCGCATGGCATCAGCCGCATCATTCGTCTTCCCTACTACGAGGATCCGGCCTACGTGCCGCTGCTGCACCGCGCCTACGCGCTCTGGCACGCCGCCGAGCAGGCCAGCGGTGACTCGCTGTTGGTGACGACGGGGTCGCTGGACGGGGGCCCGGAGGACGACCCGTTATTCCAAGGTGCCCTGCACAGCGCACGGCTGCACGGCCTGCGGCATGACGTGCTGACCGGGACGCAGGTAAACGACCGCTTCCCCGGCTACTGCATGCCCGCGGCCAGCCGGTTCGTCCTGCAACCGCAGGGCGGGCTGCTTGCCAGCGAACGCGCGATCGTGGCGCATACCCGCCTGGCGCAACAAGCCGGCGCCACCATCCAGGCGCGGGAGCGGGTGTTGGACTGGACTGCCTCATCCAGCGGCGAGGGTGTTACGGTGCGGACAGACAGGGGATTCTACCAAGCCGCCCGTCTGGTGATCACGGCCGGGGCCTGGATGGCCGATCTCGCCCCCGTGCTCGCCGGCGTGGCGGTCGCGGAGCGACAGGTGCTGGCCTGGTTGCAGCCGCATCACCCGGACCTGTTCGAGACCGGCCGCTTTCCCGTCTTCAACCTTCAGGTGGAGGAAGGGCGCTATTATGGCTTCCCGGTCTACGAGGTGCCGGGTTTCAAATTCGGCCGGTATCATCATCGCGGTGAAACCATGCACGCCGAGGCGATGCGCCGTGAGCCCGACGCGGATGACGAACGCCTGCTGCGCAGCTTTGCGGAGCGCTACTTCCCGAGCGGCGCGGGACCGACGATGGCGTTGCGCGCCTGCATGTTCACCAACACGCCGGATGAGCATTTCATCCTGGATCATCATCCGGAATACGCCCAGGTGGTACTAGCCTCTCCGTGCAGCGGCCATGGCTACAAGTTCTGTTCTGTGATCGGCGAGATCCTAGCCGATCTCGCAACCGAGGATGGTTCGACACGTCACGATATCAGTTTCCTCAGCCTTGATCGCGCCAGCATCCAAGTTAGACGGTCTACCGTCGCTTGAGCGCACCAGGTGCCAGGGGCTGTTCTTGGCAGGCTTCGCGATCGCGGATGTCCGGGTGAACGATATACTCAAGCAGGCACCTCTCCCATCGCCATCAGGCGCAAGCGTCGAGAAGGCAAAGCGCTCATACGCTCGGCTGAGTGCCGTTGAGGACGCTATACGCCGTCTCCGGCTCGTGGCAGGTTCTACAGGCAAGAATACGGATAATCGACATGCGCATCACAGGCCTCGATCACGTCACAGTCCGTGTTTTGCCGGAGCAAGTTGGTGTGATGACGACCTTCTACGCCGGCGTCCTTGGGCTTGATGTGGGGCCCCGCGCGCTCAAGTTCCCAGGCGCCTGGCTGTATTCAGACGGACGCGCCATCGTGCACATCGCGGGGAACGTCGAGGGCTCCGCGCCATACGCCACTCGCGGGGAGAGCGACTCAGCCGGGTTCGACCATTTCGCCTTCCAGGCCCGCGGCCTTGCCGCGGCGAAGGCGCGGTTGGATGAAGCGGGCATTGCTTGGCACGAGGTCTGGCGGCCACAGCTCGATATTCTGCAACTCGTCATGCATGACCCGGCCGGAACCAAGGTCGAACTCGCCTTCGACCCTGCGGAACACCCGGAGCGGGCGGCGGCCTTAGTCGAGTGAGGCCACCATGCCGTCTCGTTGAGGGTCTGCGCCGCCATCCATAGCGCCATCAAACAGGGCGATGCCATGCACCCCTGCGAAGGCATAGGACAGTGCAGAACGCTTGACGGTGTATCCCATCGTTTCGACCACGCGCTCCACATCGCGCGGGATGCGGTTGCTGATGTCGATCACGTCGCTGGTCGCGACGAAGCGGGGGGCGCTCACCGCCTCCTGCATGCCCATGCCCCAGTCCAAAACGTTGAGCAGCACCTGCAGCACGCCCAGGGTGATCCATGTTCCACCCGGGGCACCCAGCGTCAGCACCGGCTTACCGTCCCGCGTGACGATCGAGGGGCACATGGAGGCAAACCGGCGCTTGCCCGGGGCGATTGAGCCTGCCCGGCCGGGCCGCGGATCAAACACGCTCATGCACCCGTTCAGGATGAAGCCGGTTCCGGGCGCAATCACGCCCGAAGGGATGCCCAACGAGTGGGTCAATGACACAACGAGCCCGTCGGCATCCACACACGAGACATGTGTGGTCTCCTTCGCATCGCCCGCCGGGCCTTGCAGCCGCGGCACCGATACCTTCTCCATGCCTCGTATTCCGGCGGCGCACATTTCGGCATAATCATCCGACAGCAACCGATCGAGCGGAGGGGTTACGAAGCGCGGATCGCTGATGTGGGCGTCTTTGTCCCGGGTGGCGATCTTCATAGCCTCCGCGACAACCCGGATGTACTCGGGGCTGTTGTGGCCCAATGACGGAAGGTCAAACCGTTCCAGTATTCTGAGCATCTCGGCCACCATGATGCCGCCGCCGGGCGGCCTGTTGGTCGCGAGCTTGTAGCCGCGGTAGTTAACCCGGATCGGCTCCTGTTCTTCGGGCACGAAGCTGGCTAGGTCATCGGTGGTCAGCAGCCCGGCATGAGCCGCCATGTCCTTGGCGATTCGGCTGGCCAGCGCGCCGGTGTAAAACGCGGCGGCTCCCTCATGCGCCACGAGCCGAAGTGTTTCCGCCAGGTCCGGGTTGCGGATCACCTGTCCGATCCTGGCGTAGCCACCGTCCGGTTGCAGGTAAATCCGGCGCCCGTCCGCGCTGACGCCCAGCTTCTCGCCGTAGTTCATCCGGCCGTATTTGCGCTCGTCCTGCGTAAAGACCGTGTGGTTGTGCGGCCGGACCAGCCAGCCGGACTCGGCAAGTTCAATCGCGGGGCCGAACAGGCTGGCCCAAGGGCTGCGGCCCAGCCGCGCGTGGGCCTGCGACAACACGGCCAGTATGCCCGGCACCGTGACGGCCGCGTGCCCGCATTCGTTGACGAAGTCGCGCAGGATGAAGCCGAAGCCATCGGATGTCTCCCCGAGGATGCGGTCAGCCCACATGGTGTCGGTGCAGGCTGCCGGGCAGCCGCCCTGGCCGTCCAAAAGCAGTGTCGCGCCGGTCTTAGGATCCAAGGCGTGCAGCACGCCGAAGCCGCCCAGGCCGGACATCAGCGGGTCCACCACGCCCTGCACCAGCGCCGCTGCGATCGCGGCATCGATTGCGTTTCCGCCGGCGCGCAGGGTGGTCAGTCCGGCATCCGCGGCCTCCGGCTGCGCCGCGACCACCATCGCACGCGCGGGCGGCACCCGCCGCTGTGGCCTCGGCACGTTCACGTCACGCCCTCTCCAGCCAGGGCGTCGATGTCGTTCTGCCCGTAGCCCGCTTCCTCGAGCAGGGCCCGCGTGTGCTCGCCAAGGGCCGGCGCCGGCGCATGGATTGCGCCGGGAGTCGCGGACAGCCTGGGCGAGACGTGGTGCATGGGCAGGGCACCGATTTCTGGATCAGGATAGCGGAGCAGAATTCCGCGATCGATGATGTAGGGGTGTTCCGAGATATCCGCCGCGTCCAGGATTGGTCCCACCGTGACGTCGGCGGCCGAGAAATGATCCAACGCCTCATCCTGCGTCATTACGGCGATGAAGGCCGCCACGATGGGATCCAGCAGATCGTCGTTCTGTACACGCGCCTCGTTGGTCGCGAAGCGGGGATCATCAATCAGGTCCGGCCTGCCGATGGCATGGAACAGCCGCTCCGCCACGGCTTGCACCGACGCGGATAGCGAAACGTAGCGGCCATCGCGGCAGGGGTAGACGTTACGGGGACAGCTGAGTGTGGATCGACTTCCAGACCGGCGCGGTACGTCCCGGGTGACGGCATGCTGGGCCGCGCTGGGGCCGAGCGCCGCGAAGATCGGATCGAACAGGGTCAGATCGATCACCTGGCCCGTGCCGCCGGGCTGTTCGGCGTGGCGCAGCGCCATCAACGTGGCCGACGCGCCCGAGTAGCCCGCGATCATGTCCGCCAAGGCGAGCGGGGGCAGCACGGGGGGACGGTCCGCGAAGCCGTTGGCGGCGGCGAAACCCGACATGCCTTCCACCAGCGTGCCGAAACCCGGCTTGTCCCGCAACGGGCCCGTCTGTCCCCACCCGGAGATCCGCACCACCACCAGACGCGGGTTAGCGGCCAACAACGCCTCCGGCCCCAAGCCCCACCGCTCGAGCGTGCCAGGGACGAAGCTCTCCACCAGCACCTGAGCCGACCGCGCCAAATTCAGCAATACCTCCCGTCCTTTCGGATGCCGGAGGTCCAGCGTCAGGCTCTTCTTGTTGCGGGCGTAGACTTTCCAAAACAGGCTGAGATTGCGGACGCGCCACTGGCGTAAGTCGTCACCGACGCCGGGTCGCTCGATTTTCACGACCTCCGCGCCAAAATCCGCCAGAATGTGCGTGAGCATGTTGCCAGCCACCAGACGAGACAGGTCCAGCACGCGCAGCCCGGTCATCGGGCCAGCGGCTTCGTGGTGGTAATGTCCCTCCCGCACCGCGAGCCCTCCATCGTTGGCGGCGACCTTCGCCCGAACAGGTCGGGACAGCAAATATCGTTTGATTATAATCGCCCATAGGTTCTACTTATGTCTTGCCATGACCTTGACCCAACTGCGCTACTTTCTTGCAACGATCCAGGCTGGCAGCATCTCCAAGGCGGCCAGCCAGGTGCGCGTCGCCCAGCCTGGCCTGTCCCAGCAGCTTGCGTTGCTGGAAGCGGAGTTCGGGCAGGCGCTATTCGTCCGCCATGCCCGCGGTGTCACGCCTACCGAGGCAGGGCGGCGGTTAGGTGAGCGGGCCATTGAAATCCTGCGGCAGGTGGACCTGACACATGACGAGTTAGCCATCGACACCGCCTCTCCCGTGGGGTCGGTGGCGCTGGGCATGGCGACGGCCTTCAACATGGCGTTTTCGGTGGAGGTCATGACGCGCGCCAAGCAGAGGTATCCGCGTATCCGCCTTCATCTCGTGGAGAGTATGAGCGGCTTCCTGCGCGAGTGGACGGAGCGTGGCCGCATCGACCTCTCGGTGATCTACGAGACGCCGCCAAATCCCAGCCTGCACACCGAAATTCTGGGTAGGGAGGAGTTGTTCCTGATAGCGCCGCCAGTCATGGCCGGGCGACTTGGCCGGACGGTGGGGTTCGCCGACCTACCGCATTTACCGCTAATACTGCCCGGCCAGGCACATGGCTTGCGCGTGCTGCTGGACGGGCGGGCGGCCGAGGCGGGGCTCGCTTTGTCCGTGGCGTTCGAAGTTGACTCGACCTACACCATCAAGGGGCTGGTGGCGGCAGGGGCCGGGTTCAGCATCCTGTCCGCCCACGCCGTTCGGGCGGAGGTGGCCGACGGCACCCTGGCGGCCATCCCGATCGGTGAGCCGGGGGTGTCGCGTTCCGTGCAACTCGCGACCGGGCAGGGGCGCCGGACTGATCCGTCTGTACTTGCTGTCGCCGGAATCATCCGAGAGGTGATTGCACCCAATTTATAGCCTTATCGCTTTTTCTTATGGATTTGCCTTCGGAGGATCCCTAGCGTGCGTGCTGCGGGATTGACGGGGGCTTTCGTTGTTGAGGGGATTTACCGCGACTGCCAAGTACGAGGGCCTCCGGCAAGCCGCTGATCCGCGTGCAGTCGCGTTGTTTGAGGACGCCCTGGTTTGGGACATGACGCTGCCTTGGGGTGCACCTTGGGCAAGCTACGACACGGTGATGGCACGCTTCGGCGGATCCGGCATGGGGGCGATCATGCTGACCGTGCAGAACCTCCCTGGTGCCGACATACGCACGGCGGTCAGCTACCTGGCCAAAGTCCGCGCAGACATCGCCAGGCGCGCTGACTTGATGCGCGTCTGCACCACCGCCGCCGGAATCCGGCAGGCCCGTGCGGATGGCGTGCTGGCGCTCGTGCTGCAGCACCAGGACGGCACCCCGCTCGGCGGCATGGTCGAGATGGTTGAGGTTTACCACGCGCTCGGCGTGCGCTGCATGCTGCCGGTCTACAACGGCAAGAACGCGCTTGGCGATGGCTGCGCCGAACGCACCGACGAGGGGCTGACACGGCTGGGCCAGCAGGTGGTGAGGGAGATGCTGCGGCTCGGCATCATCGTCGACGCGACGCATGTGGGCGTGCGGTCCAGCCTGGACATGGCCGAGCTATGCGCTGCCGCGGGCAAGCCGCTGATGATCACGCACAGCAACATGCACGCGGTTTATCCGCACTACCGCAACGTCACCGACGAGCAGGTCAGAGCCGCCGCCGCGACGGGCGGCGTCATCGGCATCAATGGCCTGGGTGAATTCCTGCCTGACATCCATGCGAGAACGGATGCGATGTTCCGGCACCTCGATTACCTCGTGGCACTGGTCGGGGGACGCCACGCAGGCTTCGGGTTGGACTTCCTGGCCGACGCGCCCCGCTTCTGGGCTTCCGTCCGTGCCGAGGCATTCCGCTGGCCGCCGCTACCGTTCGGCAAGGAGCGGGTGGAGACCGCGTTCGCCGGGCCGGAACAGGCGTTGGAGCTGTGCGACACGATGGTCCGCCACGGCTGGGACGATGAGACGGTGCGCGGCGTCTTAGGCGAAAACTTCCTTCGTGCGGCGGAAGCGAGTTGGGGTGGATGAACGTCGTGAGCCAAGCCCGGGCGCTGACCCGTTCCGCCCTCGTCTGGGACAACACCCTGCCCTGGGGACCGGACTACGCCAACGATGAATCGCTGCCGAAATTTCAGGCGGCGGGGGTGGACGCCATCAGCCTGTCCGTAATGGGGCCGGAGGCGATGCTGGATGGGACCATCCGTCAGATCGCCCGCGTGCGCGCCGCCATCCAGGCGCAGCCCGAGCGGCTCGCCCTGTGTGCCACCGCCGATGACGTAGTCGCCGCGAAGGCTTCAGGCAAGCTCGGCCTGGTGCTCAACCTCCAGGAAACCAACATGCTCGAAGGCAAGCTGGAGCTCGTGCAGGCCTTCTACGACCTTGGCGTGCGGCACATGCTGCTTGCCTACAACGCCCGCAACCACGTGGGCGACGGCTGCACGGAGCGGACTGATGGCGGCCTCTCCCGCTGGGGCCTGGAGGTCATGGCCGAGATGAACCGCGTTGGCATGCTGGTGGACGGAACGCACACCGGTTATCGCACCACGATGGACGCGATGGAGGCCTGCACGGCGCCGTTCATCTTTTCCCACTGCAACGCCCACGCGGTGTATGGCCATTACCGCAACATCCGGGACGACCAGATCAAGGCGTGCGCCATGACCGGTGGGGTTGTGGGGCTGAATGGCCTGGGCGAGTTCCTGGACGACGACACCGCATCCACGACAGCCCTTTTCCGTCATCTGGACCACATGGTGCAGTTGGTCGGAGCGCATTATGTCGGGTTAGGGCTGGACTATGTGCGCGACACCGGGCGGTTCTGGGGCTGGGTGCGCGACAACGGCCACATGTGGCCTGCCGGACTCCGCAGCCGGACAGGGTCCGCATTCGCCCAACCCGAACAGATCGAGGAGTTGACGGAGATGATGCTGAAGGCCGGTTACGGGGACGCGGCAATCCGCAAAATCCTCGGCGAGAATTGGCTGCGCGTGGCGCGGCAGGTGTGGCGGTGATGCGCTGGGGCCTGGCTGCGGCGGTGTTGCTGCTGCCCGGCGCGGTGGCGGCGCAGGACGCGGATCATCTCACCGTCGGCGTGCGCGCGCCCATCGTCACGCTGGACCCGGCGTTGTCCGGGCTGGGGCCGATGCACGGCTACTACACCAACATTTACGATAGCCTCGTCGGGCTTGACGCGCAGTCCCGCCTTGTTCCGCAGGTCGCGACGAGCTGGCGGCTGGTCGACGATCTGACGTGGGAGTTCAAGCTGCGGCCCGGGGTCAAGTGCCATGACGGCTCCACGCTCGACGCGGCCTCGGTCAAGTCGAGCCTGGACCGGCTGCCGACGGTTCCCAACAGCGACAACCTGACCGCCGGCAAGCTGCGGCAGGTGCGCGAGCTGCAGATCATCGACCCGCTCACGATCCGGATGGTGACATCGCAGCCGTATCCCGCGTTGCTCGCCGCGCTGCCTGATTTCCACTTGGTGTGCGCGAGCGTGCCGGCGACGGCCACCACCGCGGAATTCGATTCCGGCAAGGACGCGATCGGCTCCGGTCCATACCGCAGCGTGCATTGGCAGCGCGGCCAAGGCTGGGAGCTGGAGCGGTTCGACGGCTACTGGGGGCATAAGCCGGCCTTTGCCCGCGTCACTCTCCGCGAAATCCCGAACGACGCGGCGCGGATGGCATCGTTGCAGGCCGGTGACATCCAGCTGGCCGACTACATTCCGCCGCTGGACGTCAAGCGGCTGTCGGGCACCGCCGGATTGGGCGTCTTCCAGACTCCCTCCAACCGCTCGGTGTTCCTCGGATTTGACGAGCTGCGTGACCAGACCCCGTTCGCCACCGACAAGGCCGGCACCGTGCTGCAGCGCAACCCGTTCCGGGACGAAAAAGTCCGCCGCGCCTTCGCCCTGGCGATCTCGCAGGACGTTATCGTCAAACGGGTGATGGAGGGCTTGGCCGAGACCACCACTCAGGGCGTTCCCACCCACATCGCAGGCTACGATGCGAGCCTTCCGCCCACTCCCTACCAACCCGACGCGGCGAAGAAGCTGCTTGCCGAAGCCGGCTACCCTGACGGCTTCAACGTCACACTGCACTGCCCGAATGACCGCTATGTGAACGACGCCGCAAGCTGCCAGACCGTCGGCGTCCTGCTGTCGCGCATCGGGGTGACCGTGGCGATCGACGCGCAGCCGTCCAGCGTCTTCTTTCCGCGGCTGCTACGGCGGGAATACTCGTTCTACCTCCTGGCCTGGGGCAGCAATGGCGGCGACTCCACCTCGTTCCTGCGCGACGTGATGGAGACACGGGACGCGGCCACGGGTGTGGGCTCCTGGAACATGGGCCAGTCGATGCCGGACCTTGACCGCGCTATCGACGCGGCCACGCTGACCATGGACGAGGCGGCGCGGAACAAGGCGATGGCCGCCATCATGGGAGAGTTGATCCGGCGGCAAGCCTACATCCCGCTCGACACGCTGCTGGTGATCGCCGCGGCCCGCAAGCCGGTCACCTACCTGCCGCAAGCGAGCGAGGAACTGATCCTGTCGGCTGTCGGCCGGCAGTGAGCTGAGCATGGGCGGATTGGTGCTGCGCCGGGTGGGGCAGGGCATGCTCGTGATCCTGGCGCTGTCGCTGATCGCCTTCGTCGGGCTCTACGCGATCGGTGACCCGACGGCGATCCTGCTGGACCCGCAGTCGCGGCCCGAGGACATCGCCCGTTTCCGGGCCGCGATGGGCCTCGACCAGCCGCTGTGGCGGCAATACCTGCTGTTCCTGCTTCATCTGGCACGGGGCAACTGGGGCATTTCCTTCGTCTACCACGAGAATGCCATGGACGTGATCCTCGAGCGCCTGCCTGCGACGCTGGAACTGGCGGTGACGGCGATGGTGCTTGCGGTTGTGGCGGGCGTGCCCCTTGGCGTGCTGGCGGGTGCAACGGCGCCCTCCAGGCTGGACCGATGGCTGATGACGGGGTCGATCTTCGGCTTCAGCCTGCCGACCTTCTGGGTGGGACTGGTTCTAATTGTTTTGTTCGCCGTTGATCTCGGCTGGCTGCCGGCCTCGGGACGGGGTGCCACGGTGCATGTGCTGGGCGTCGGACTCTCCATCCTCACTGGTGACGGTCTTCGCCACATCCTGCTGCCAGCCTTGAACCTGTCCTTGTTCCCGATGGCGCTGATCCTGCGGCTCGCCAGATCGGGCGTGCGGGAGGCGATGGCCCAGGACTTCGTCCGCTACGCGCGGGCCAAGGGTCTTTCCCCCCGCCGCATCCTGTTCGTCCACGTGCTCAAGAGGGTGGCAATTCCGATCGTGACCGTGTCCGGCTTGCAGCTCGGCAACCTCATCGCCTTTTCCGTCGTGACGGAAAGCGTGTTTGCCTGGCCCGGCACGGGCAAGCTGATCATCGACAGTATCAACCAGCTCGATCGGCCGGTGGTCGTCGGCTACCTCATGATCATCGCGCTGCTGTTCGTGGCGATCAACCTTGCGGTGGATTTGGGCTATGCGGCGCTCGATCCGCGTGCCCGCTTGCGCGCAGCGTGAGCGGAGCAGCCCTCCGCCCGGCCTTCGGGTTCATCCGTTCCTACAGGCGCGCGCCCCTTGCCGTGGCCGCGACCGGCGTACTGGTGCTGATTGTTGCCGCCGCAGTCCTGGCGCCTGTCGTGGCGCCGCAGGACCCCTACGACCTTTCGGCACTCAGCTTGTTTGACGGCAAGCTGCCCCCGTTCACGCGCGGGGAGGGCGGAATGTTCTACCTGCTCGGCACCGACGATCAGGCCAGGGACATGCTGTCCGCCATCCTCTACGGGTTGCGGACGAGCCTGCTGGTCGGGTTCGTGGCCACCGGCTTCGCCGCCGTCACGGGCACGACGCTGGGCCTGGTGGCGGCCTGGACGGGCGGCCGGATCAACGCGGCGATCATGCGGCTGGTCGATCTGCAGCTGAGCATCCCCTCCATCATGGTGGCGCTGACGCTCCTGGCGGTGCTGGGCCGCGGCGTCGATAAAATCATCCTCGCCCTGGCGCTGGTGCAATGGGCGTATTTTGCACGGATCGCGCGCGGCAGCGCACTGGTGGAGCGGCAGCGCGACTACGTCGCGGCGGCGCAGTGCCTCGGCATTCCCGCGCAGCGGATCCTGTTCGGACATGTGCTGCCCAATGCACTGCCGCCATTGACGGTCGTGGCGGCCGTGGAGGTGGCGAACGCCATCGGGTTGGAGGCGACGCTGTCGTTCCTGGGCGTCGGCCTGCCGGTCACGCGGCCTTCGTTGGGCCTGCTCATCGCCAACGGGTTCCAGTTCCTGCTGAACGGGGAGTATTGGATCAGCATTTTCCCCGGCGTGGCCCTGCTTGTGCTGGTGTTCGCCATCAACCTGGTCGGCGACCGGCTTCGCGAAGTCCTGGACCCGCGCGGCAACCGGACATGACGGCGCTCGAAGTCGAGGATCTGACGGTCCGGTTTCCGACCGCCGGCGGCGACAGGCCTGCAGTCGACGCCGTGTCGTTCACCTTGCGGCGCGGGCAGACGCTGGGATTGGTGGGCGAAAGCGGCTCTGGCAAGACCATGACCGGATACGCCATCCTGAACCTGGTGCCACCGCCGGGCCGGGTGACGGGCGGCCGGGTCCGGCTGGACGGGCAGGACCTGGTCGGCCTGCCCGAAGCGGCCATGCGGGACCTGCGCGGCAACCGGATCGCACTCGTCATGCAGGACCCTATGGCCTGCCTGAACGACGTGCTGCGCGTGGGGACGCAGATGACAGAGGCGGTGAGCGCGCACCGGCGCGTGCGTCCGGCGCAGGCCAGATCCATGGCAAGGGACGCACTGGGCCGTATGGGGATCCCGCATCCGGAGGAGCGCCTTGACGCCTATCCGCATGAATTCTCCGGCGGCATGCGTCAGCGTATTGCTATTGCGACCGCGCTGCTGAACCACCCCGACGTCATCATCGCCGACGAGCCGACCACAGCGCTGGACGTGACGATCCAGGCGCAAATCCTCTCGGAAGTGCAGCGCATCTGCGCGGCCGACGGAATGGCGATGCTTTGGATCACGCACGATTTGTCGGTGGTGGCGGGGCTCGCCGACGCCATCGCCGTGATGTACGCGGGCCGCATCGTCGAGCGCGGCGCGTGCGACGCCGTCATTGCCGCCCCGCTGCACCCATATGCGGAGGGGCTGATGGCCTCCGTCCCCGCGCGCAACCAGCCGGGCGAGCGGCTGCGGCAGATCCCCGGCATGATGCCTGGCCTAGCCAGCCTGCCGGATGGCTGCACCTTCCGTCCGCGCTGCATCCGTGCCGACGCGGCCTGCGCCCAGGTGCCTCTGTTGTGTGAAGTGCGGCCGGAGCATTTCGTCCGTTGCTTCCACCCGCTGGCGGGTGCGGCATGACCGCCCTGCTGGAAGCGAACGCCCTGTCGCGCCGCTTCCCCGGCCCGCCGCCCGGCTTGCTAGCCCGGCTGCGGCGGCGGCCCGTTGCCACCGTCCATGCGGTCGAGGACGTGGATGTGTCGGTGGCGAAGAACGAGGCGGTTGGGCTGGTCGGCGAAAGCGGGTGCGGCAAGAGCACGCTTGGGCGGATGCTCGCGGGCATCCTGCCGCCGTCCTCCGGCGCGGTGAGTTGGGATGGCCGGCCCGTCGCCGCCCTGCGCGGCGCGGACGCTCGCGCCTGGACGCTCGGCGTGCAGATGGTGTTTCAGGACCCGCAGGCCTCGCTCAATCCCCGCCACCGAGTGCTCGATCTGGTGGGCGAGGCGCCGCTGCTGCACGGCATGACGACGCGCGCGGGCCAGCGCGGCTACGTTGCCGGGTTGCTCGACGAGGTGGGGCTGGAACCGGCGTCGATGGACCGTCTGCCGCACGAGTTCAGCGGCGGCCAGCGCCAGCGCATCGGGATTGCGCGCGCGCTGGCGGTGCGCCCGTCCGCTCTGGTGTGCGATGAGGCGGTCAGCGCGCTCGACGTCTCGGTCCAGGCTCAAGTGATCAATCTGCTGGCCGATTTGCGGGCGCAGCGGGGGCTGGCGCTGCTCTTCATCGGTCATGACCTGTCGGTCGTGCGCCACCTCTCGGACCGTGTCGCGGTGATGTATCTCGGCCGCATCGTCGAGGAGGCCCCGGCGGCGCGGCTGTTCCGCGGGCCAGCCCATCCCTACACCCAGGCGCTGCTGGCTCAGATGCCGCGGCTGGAGCCCGGACGCAAGCAGTTTGCCTCCCTGCCGGGCGAGCTTCCCTCGCCGCTGCGCCCGCCACTGGGCTGCGCCTTCCACCCGCGATGCCCGAACAGTTTCGACCGCTGCCGCAGCGAGCGGCCCGTTCTGAAGCCCGTAGCCCCGGGACAGCGGGCCGCCTGTCACCTTCACGATTCCGCATAAGGACCAGGTCATGCCCGCCACCCGCCGCCAGACCCTCGCTGCCGCCGCCTCGCTGTCCGTTCTCGGTCTGCGCGCGGCCAGGGCCGCCAGCCGCGAGCCCGGCCATCTCACCATGGGCATCTCGGGCTGGCCGGCGACACTGGCGCCTTGGGCTAATGCGGGCACCGTCGCGCAGAACGCCAAGCTGCTGATCCATCGCGGTCTGCTCGGCTACGGACCGGATGGCCAGATGCGGGGTGAACTGGCCGAACGGTGGGAGCACGCACCGGACGGCTCGTGGGTGTTCCACCTGCGGGACGCGGTTTTCCATAACGGTGCCCCCGTCACCGCCGATGATGTGCGCTACAGCATTGAGCAGCTCGCGGGCGACAAAAGCACGGCCTATCTGAAGGGCGAGATGAGCCGCATCAGCCGCATCGACACTCCCGACGCGCGGACGGTGCGGCTGACGACGGCGGAGCCCTCTGTGGTGCTGCCCGGGCTGTTCGCCAGCTACTTCTCCCCCATCGTCGCGGCGGGCTCCGTCGACCGCGGCGGGCAGGGCATCGGCGCCGGACCGTTCGAGCTCGCGGGGCAGGAACGCGGCCGCTACATCGACCTCACCGCGTTCGACCGGTTCTACCGCTCGGGCCTGCCCAAACTGCGCAGCGTGCGCCTCATCGCCTACGCCGACGAGAATGCGCGCGTGGCGGCGCTGAGGGCCGGCGACGTCGACCTGATCGAGTATGTTCCCTGGTCCGCGATGGCCGGCATCAAGGCCGATCCCGCGTTTGCCTTGCAGACCACGGAGGGGCCGTTCATGTACATGTATTTTAACGCGACGTCCGGCCCGTTCAGCGATGTCCGGGTGCGGCAGGCCGCGGCCATCGCGGTGCAGCGGGACGACATTGTGAAGGCGGCGTTCTATGGCCGCGGCCGCGCCCTTGAAAGCCTGCCGTTCGACAGCAGCGGGCCGTTTTTCGACGCAGCGCGGTCGCATGGCTGGGCCTACGATCCCGGAAGGGCGAAGGCGCTCCTGGCCGAGGCCGGGCTGGCGTCCGGCTTCTCGTGTAGCCTGCTCGCGACCTCCACCTATGGAATGATTCAGAGCACGGCCGAGGTGATCCAGAGCAACCTCGCCGAAATCGGCATCAAAGCCAGCTTGGTCCTGCCGGACTGGGCCACCCGTGTCGCAGTCGGCAACCGCGGCCAGTTCGACATCGCGGTGAACGGCACCACCAACGAGAGCAACGACCCCGACGGGATGAGCAACTTCATCGAGACGGACCTTCCGAACAACTACACCCGCTCCTTCGGGCTGTCGCTGCCGCGGATCGACGCGTTGGTCGCGGAGGGCCGGCGCACGTTCGACCTGGATCGGCGCAAGGCGATCTACGCCGAGGTGGAAAAGCTTGCCGTCGAGCAGGTTCCGATGGTGAGCCTGTGCTGGCGCGATCAGGGCTATGCCATGGTCAGGGAGCTTACGGATTTCACCGACATGCCCGGCGCGCTGACGTTCTATTCCGCAGTGACGCTGGAAACCGCGTCGTTCGGCTGACGGGCTCCTTGCGCGCAAGTTCACATAGATTCGGCCACGGCCGCATGGTCGGCCAGGAGGCGTGATAATGACGCGGCGCCATGCCCAAGGCCTTGTCGGACACACGATGGAGGACTAGCTAGCTAAGGAAGGTGGTGAGGCAATAAATGCCTTGTGCGTGCCATTGGCCCAATTTTTCCGAGATAAGTAAGCGCCACTTCGCGCTTGAGCCCATGCCGTATAACTATGACATCAAACTCCTTCATTTCCGGTTCCAGAGGTGCCCCGGGTTTTGAATGTGACTTCGTGGCTTTTGCCAAAACATAGATGCGTGAAGAGTGTGTTGTCCTTGAGATATCTCCCCGAAGCACGCATCCGGCCGAAACGTGCTTGCACACAGGAATGGGGCGTCAAGGAGGCAGGCGCTATCGAGGCAATGGAGCATTCTGGAAAGCGCGTTGATAAGGAGAAGGTGCTGACTAAATACTCCTCTATCAGCAGAGCTAGGAACCGATTGAGACCATAGTAGCAGTTTAGGTATTGACCACGGTGGACCAATATTACTGGGTTTGGCTTTATCGGGAATATTTGGGCTAGGCCCGCTACGACACGAGGCTTCGCCAAAGCGGCACGAACCGCCCATAGGTGAGCGAAATGCAACTCTGCGAGGTAAGGACTTTCTTGCCATGCGCGTCTTATCGGTGGTTGGTCCGCCGACCAACTACGCCCTCGGAACGCGCGATCTTCGGCGCTCTGGACCCTGGAGCTAATTTCAAGGGGGAGCTGTAATTCAGCCAGAACCTCGGCTGCCGTCTGGAATCCTGTCAAGATGCGGATGTAGTCTTGCAGGGCACCATCCCCCCCCTCCGCTGATGAGGGTCGAGCTCTTGGGGCGCGCGCGGATTGCTACAAAGCGGTCGGATCCCCAGAAGGGCTGACCCTCGTACAGAACATGCTCATTCGGTCCGTCCAGATCTGTACCGAAGCGCCGCTCTTCGGCCGAAGCGCCAGTTGCGTCGAGAAGTGCACCCACATGCATGTCCGTGTGACGGCCGAACGACACCGTCATTGAGTGACCTCGGCCTCGTTTCGATATGATGGGTGGTGCAGAAAGAGTTGTTCCGAAATGGACCCTCAGGAGGAGGCGGCGGCGAGCGGCGGAAAGCGCTCCAAGCCATTCAATAGCTAGCTGCGATGCTGATGCAGTCTTGAACGGGAGTGGAAACTCCCTGTGTGGACGCCACGGGAAATCTCCGTAATCCCAATGATCAAGAGGCCAGTCGTATTGGGTCGGATGCAAGATGCGGGTCTTCGATGCACGTTGCAAGCCAAACGCACGCGGACTGCGCTCTAACAAAAAAGTGGGCAAGCCAGAGTCAGATGCCGCAATCGCGGCGGAAACTCCGCCGACACCTGCTCCAAGAATGATCAGCGGTCGACTTGAGTTAATCTCCCTAGACCGCTTTAGATGTTCCGCAAACAGAACACCACGCACCATCTGATCCCGCACGCTTATCGGTGTTGCGCCGCTCAAACGGTAGAGGTGTTTTGCGACACGATGAGCATCAAGGAACGGATCGCCGGCGAGCACTGGATAATCAGGTCTTGTTTGGTCTAATTTGAAGCTCAGAGTATTCCTGCAGCCGCTCGAACAGTTCCAGGTAGGCGTCGACTGGGCTTCCGTCCAATGCGGTAAGCGCTGCGCCCATGATTAGGGGCCGGGCACTCCCACGACCAATGCGACGGTTTTCGATTGGGAGAGACGGTTGCCCGTCCAAAAGCCCTCTGTCATCGGGTTTTGCATAAGCCTCGGTCCAATGCCGATACCGCGAGCTTCGCTGGGGGAAGGCTGTGCTCCAAGGGATTTCATCCCGGTCAAGTCGGGCCTCCCGCAAGGCCACCACCAACTGCCGAGAATTTGTTGGAATATTTCGGCCTATGCGTGGTTGATCGAACACTACAGCACCGTGATCTATCAAATCGCCGACCTTTTTCTCATCAAGTCCGGGGCAGTGGACTACCACCACCGGGCAAATAAACTCGGGGTTTGCTGCGTTTGCCTCAAAATCAGAAAGTGCATTTAGCAATGGTTCCAGATCGGTGTTCGGCTTTACCTGAATGCAAAGGACGTCGTAATCGTTCGGGGTGTCCACCTCGCCCAGAATGCCCATGCGAGGTTGAGATCGCTTTGCTTTTTCTGGGGATGGGCCGTCATACCAGTGCGGCACGTGCCAGCCAGGCCATAAACCACCGAATGGTCCTGTGGGACCAGGATCAACGGGCCGCCCGAGCCATCCCCCGTTAGCCAGTGTACTCACCTGTCGCACTCCCTTGAAATCTCGCTCCAAAGCTGACCTAAAGAAACTGATGTCCGCATCCCTGATGGATGGTGCGTTTGCCGTGTCGATGCGCTGTCGGGAGACTTCTCCGGCGATCCAAATGTTGGTCCACGATGCGTCGAGTTTTTTGAAAAAGCCATACAGATGATTGTCAGGCTTCCAATCTGGAGACGCAAGTATTCGATCTCGGCGATCGAGAACATTGATGGCGTCGAGTGTAGCTTGTCCAAGTAGCATACAAGCCTTGAGCGCAGGTGCCGGTCTCCCGGATCCGACCTTGATCTGTAGGACAGATCTCAAAGCTGAACTGGACACGCCTGAACCGGCCGATAGTTTTTCAGCAAATGAGACAACTGCTGCGCCTTTAGCAACGCCTTGGTCGCTGCCCACCCTGGGCAGGATCCGGCGAGCGCCCCTTGCAACCATTGCGAGAACAGCAGTTGCGGGCCGCTCCGGCTCCGAGGGGTAGAGCGACCACGGTTGCATTTTCAAACTCCACGGGCACGATTAGTCTCAGCATATCGTGCAATCTCAGATTGCTGCAACGCCCATACTCCAGAGCAGGTGGAGTCAATTCCTGAAGCGATGCAGGTTGTTGTCGCCAAAGCAGCACTCGGCGTGGAGGACATAGCCAATCTGGGGCCCATCCTCAGGCGCCGCCACCTTGCCTACCGGTTCCAAGTCTGCGTCGAGGTGGCCGGTCTCTCCGGCCGTTCTGCCAGCCTGGCGACGGCGGTGCCCTCGTGTGGCGGAAGACAGACATGGCGGCGGTCGGCTTAGTGTTCTCGGGGGCCGTTTGTGTTGTATAACGACGAAATAGGCCAGCGGCAGAGTCGATGTCATGGCAGCAACTCCCCGCAGTGTTACATTGGGGGACGAACGACCAAAGGATTGCACGCTTGAAGATTGCCGAATTAATCGATCACGTTGCCAGCACCGCTGGCATGGACAAGGCTCTAGCAAAGAAAGCCGTGGAAGCAGTCTTTAGTGGTATCATAGACGGCGCCAAAGCAGGAGACGAGGTGAACCTACCAGGCTTCGGCAAGTTCAAGGTCAAGGATGCACCTGCCCGCCAGGGACGGAATCCGTCGACCGGTGAGGCGATAGAGATCGCCGCCTCGCGCAAGCTGACCTTCAGCCCGGCGAAACAGGTGAAGGATGTCCTGGCAGGGTGACGCTGATGTGCCGAAGAGGCGCCGTGGCGGCGGATAAGGTTTTCTCCGGCTGGAGTGCTCAGTTCCTGCTCTGGGTGGCGAGATGACTTCCAGAACGTCAGGAGATTGCGGATAGCAGCTACGCCGCCGTCGGCTAGCTGACATCTAACCCGTATTTGCCAGTTTTTCTGGAAGCCCATCCGGCATCCGCCGCGAAGCCGGCGCACTCTCTTCTCACCCAGAAGCAAGATGTGCGGTCTCGGTCGGCTTGACCGAGATGATGTCTCCTGCCAGAGACCCGGTCTCCATGTAGCGCACCTCCTGATTGTTGTTCGTTCCGGTCGCATGCTCGTAGACGCGCACGAAGCGGTCGGGACCGGAACGGTAAGCCAGAGCCTGAGTCAACACGAGCTGGTCTCCGTCACCGCTGTGCAGACTGGCCGTCACCACCAGCAGGATGGGCCAGCCGGCGGCACGATGCGAACGAACGATTTACGCCATGTCCAGGGAGTGGCGTTCGAACGACAACGGAATAACGCATTATCCGACGTGTTGCTCAGGCCGCCTTTCAGATCAGGGTCGCACGTTCCTGATGCAGCCTTGCGCAGGCAGAGGGTGATGGCACCGGGCACCTCGTCGCGCTCAATCCGAAAAGGGTCTTCGACAGGCAAGGCTTGGGTGGCGGTGAAGTGCCATGCGGAGCACGTGCCGAACGGTTGGGACAGGTCGAGAGACAGGATCGTGGCCGGAGCGGGAGGGAGTGCCGCGACAGCGATCGCTGTCCAGAATAAAATGGCGCTGCCTGCAAGGGCGAACGGAGCGAATTGCCTGAACCGCGAGGTCACTGCCGCATTCGGGTAGGACTCGAAACCGCACCCAATCCGGCGATCCGCGAAGGGGCCGAGGAAAGAAATGGAGCTGCTTCAGGTCACTTTCCGCGGACGTCTCGGTCCAGCGCATTATCGATGCCGCCTGCGCCTTCGGCCGTGCCTGACGGGCTTCAACGCACCTTGCGTGCCGGCGACCACCGGCCACCGGGCCTGCCAGGGGAGGGCGGCTAGTACCTCTGCACAGAGGTTTTGAAGGGTTGGCTCGGTACGTGTGTAGACAGCTGCGAGTGCTACCCGGCTAGACCAGGTCCGACCTAGCACCGACATTTAATGTCCTGTGTCGGGCTCGAACCCACCCCTGCTTTCAAACTACTACGGCTTGAGCACCGTCAGCTTGAACGGCCCGGCGTTGGCCGCCGCGTGCGCGACGG
This sequence comes from Acetobacteraceae bacterium, assembly GCA_965199005.1. Taxonomy (GTDB): domain Bacteria; phylum Pseudomonadota; class Alphaproteobacteria; order Acetobacterales; family Acetobacteraceae; genus LMUY01. The sequence continues at coordinate 2,729,760 of CBDAQK010000001.1, forward strand.
CGTCGTTGGCCCCGGCCAGCGGAAATGCCGTCACTGCCCAGTGGCCGAGGTCCAGCAGCCCGCCGCGAACCAGGCCCACCAAGCTCGGTATGGCGGCGGTGTCATACATCCATTGGCCGCGCACCGTGATCAGGTTGCGCATGATCCAGGGGTAGGGCAGCGCGAGATCCTCGCCGCCCAGCATGCCGACGCCGCCCATCAGCACGCCTCTACCGCCCTGCCGCAGCGTCATGATGGCGGCGCGCGCCACGCCGGCACCGACCGAGGGAGGCAGGAAGTCCTGCACCGCGTCGATCGGGCCCGGTGCCGCCCGCTTCATGGTCTCCGTGTCGGCTGCACCATCTCCGCTCAGCCGAACCGGCACCACCCGCTGGCCGAAGCGGGCCCGAAGGTCGTCCAGCACCGCGGCGTTGCGGCCCGGCGCCACGACGCAGCGTGCGCCCATCGCCAGTGCCAATGCCACGGTTGCCGAGCCGAAGTTGCCGGTGGCTCCACTCACCAGCAGCGTTTCGCCGGGCCGAAAGTCCATCGCCAGCAAGCCGCCGTAGGCGATCAGCAACGTGCCGATCGCGCACCACTGTCCGGCCTCCGCGGAATCGATCGCGCCGATGGGTGCGGCGTTCTCCGTCGGCACGCGGACCTGCTCGGCAAACGTGCCGTCGCGGAAATAGCGCTGGAGCTTTTGCCCGCCCTCGCCTCGGGCGCTCGCGCCCTGCAGGGTGATGTCGGGCGTGGGGGTTCCGTCACGCGACCGCACTGTGGGATCGCAGAACACCCAGTCTCCAGGCTGCAGCCGAGTGGCGTCTGGACCGAGCGCGCGCACCCGGCCGATGCCGCCGGCACCCGGCACCACCGGCGTTGGCAACAGGTATCGCCGCGCCCCGCTTAACACCTCGTCCGTGTAGGATAGTACCGGTGCGGCGACGACGTCCACCAGCACCTCTCCCGTGCCGATTACCGGATCGTCCACCTGCTCGGCACTCAGCGGCACTCCGAACTTATGTAGAATGGCGGCCTTCATGTGCGAACTCCCTGGACAACGTAGCTGGGAAATGGCGTTTTCCGGGCATAGAAGGAGAACCGGTCGCATACTGGTCTTCCATGATACCACCCTCGGAGCACGGCATGCAGGGCAACCGTCCATTCGGAGACTTCCTGCGTTCACGTCGCACGCGCCTGAACCCGGACAAGGTCGGCGATGCAACCCGGCCGCGGCGTCGCACGCCCGGCCTAAAGCGCGAGGAGGTGGCGCAGCGCGCCGGCATCAGCGCGGAGTGGTACGTCAAGTTGGAGCAGGGCCGTGCCGTCTCCCCCTCGCCCGAGACGGTGGAGGCACTCGGTCGCGCCCTGCGGCTTGATCGGATAGAGCTGGCTCACCTGCGCTCGCTTGCAGCGGCAGGTGGACGACAGCCGTTCCAGCGCGAGGACACACCGGATGTGCTTCGCCGAATGGTCGCTGGCCTGTCGGAGCCTGCCTACCTCACTGGACAGCGTTGGGATGTTCTGGCCTGGAACGACGCTGCCGCGGCGCTGTTTGGCGACTTCGGCCGGCTCGGAACCGAGGACCGCAACATCCTCCACTGGATGTTTACCGACCCGGCCGCCAAGACGCTGTTCAGTGAGACCTGGGCTGAGGAGGCGCGGCGCATGGTGTCGTTGTTCCGTGCGGCTCACGACCTCTGGCCGGGTGACGCGGCCTTCGTCTTGCTCGTGGACCGGATACGCGCGAGGTGTCTGGAGTTCAGCCCTTGGTGGTCCGAGCACAGGGTCGGTGCACCGATGTCCGGCACCAAGCACCTACATCATCCGACGCTCGGCTTCGTACGCTATGAATATGCAAGTTTCCAGGCCAACGACGACCCGGCGCTCAAGCTTGCACTCTACATGCGGCGCTGAGGAAACGGGCTAAACTGCCAGTTGCTTACCACCGATGGTGTAGAAAAAGTCAGTTGATCCCGCCTCGTAGCGGCCGACTCACTCCTGGGTGAGCTCAATGCAGGCGACGCGCTTGTGGGTGAGCTGACGGTCTTGCAGGAGAGCCTGTTGTACAGGTTCAACCTGGACCGCCAAGTACCGCTGGATCACCTGCTGCGCTCGATCGAGCGTCTTGTCACCAGTCCGGTGTTCGCAAGCACCTGCAACCCTTCTCCAGCAATACCGGGGTCGTCCCTCAGACGATCCTGAGCTGATCATCCGGATGCTCATCGATGGCCATTGTTTCGCCATCCGCTCAAAGCGCCTCGCCGCCGTCAAAACCACTGATCCCGACAATGCCGACACGAATACTCATGGTGGTGTCCTTATACGGTTCGGGAACGCGGGGCCGCGGCCGCTCCGGCGGGTAGGACCTACGGTGAGGCAGTCATGACGCGGAAGGACGCTGATCGACGCGCAGCCCAGAGAGCCGCTGAATCGCGCCGGGTTTGCCGGAGGCTCCACGTCTTGAGAGGATGGAGCGATGAGCAAGTCCCCTTGGGCAATTTCACGCGATGTCAGCGGTTGGGTAGCCTCGCGCAGCACATCATAGATAACCCGAAGACATTCACCGTGACGAAACCATGAAATCCGTTCCCGTTGCTTTGGCTCCGCATCCTGCAAAAGCAAATCTGGATCGAACAGACGCATGGTGGCATCCAGGTGCGTCAGGTTGCCACGGTGCTCTGCAAGCTGTTGTTCAAGACGGCCCACCAACCCGATAAGCTCCGACCGCTTGTCCTGCAGTCCACTGATAACCTGCAGCTCTACCATCCAGATCTCCTCTCAACAGGGAAGACCAGGATGATAGCCAGCCACAAAAGTCAGTTGAACAACCCAGTGGTGGCGGCTGCTACATAAGGCCGGATCGATGCCAACGAAACGGCGCAATGTCCGCGCTCCAACTGGCGGATGTGAAGTCAGTGCACGGGGCGCTGACCCACCATATGCCGCTCGGTGTCAGTCACCTTCCTTGATGTCGCGGATATCCTTGACGACGATTTCGCCGTCTACAATGTTCGAGGCCGCAAATGAGTCTGGAACGAAGCAGCATCAAGGTCGCGCGCGGCATCGTTGTCGACGCGACCATCATCAGCGCACCGAGTTCAATCAAGAATGCAGCGGCCGCGCGTGATCCCGTCATGTGTCAGACGCGCAAGGGCAATCAACGGAATTTCGGCATGAAAGCGCATTTCAGCGTCGATAGCGCAGCAAGGTGATCCACACCTTGGTGGCAACTGCGGCCAACTTTGCCAACTGTAATGGAACTTCCAGCTTGTCGAGCGGCTACAGGGTGGCGGGAGCTGTCGATGCGGCGTTGCGATACATAGCGGTCGAGTGGGATTGGCCGGACCGACACTCTCGCTAGCCCGCCCGCTTGATACGCGAACTGGGCGGCGACCGGCCAACAGCGCTCTGGTTCATCCGGCGCAGGAACGCTGGCCCGACTATGCTGGCCATCCTTCGATCGGCCCGGTCGATGCCCCTCTTCAGCCGGTCCATCATCGCAAGGCGCCGCGGGGTGAAGACGACGGCCTTCGCCCGGCGATCCCCACTGTCCGGCCGGCGCGCGACGAGCTCGAGCGCTTCGGCACGGTCGACAAGTTCCAGCATGGTCTGCTTCGTAACGCGGGCGCTTGCCGCGATGGTCGACAGCCTCGTCCCCCTGAGGTCCAGGTTCTGAATGAGCGAAACGTGCACTTGGCTGACGGGACCAAAGCCGTTGTCGTTGAAGTCCGCGAGCTTATCAGTCACGAACATGTCGGCCGCACAGAGCAACAATCGCCCGATGTTCCGCGTCCGCCATTCAGGATTCAACCCTGGCAAGTCGCCTCCTGTCCAATCGACGGTAATCCGCCGGCTTTGTGAAAATTGGCGGCACTGCCGCTGCAACCCCGTCTTTGATTGACGCAGGCCACCTGTGCAAGGGGCACCTCCGATATGCGTCGTGCTGATCGCGGCTTGTGTTCGCCACAGGAGATTAGTAAAACGACCTGACTAAAGGAGAAGCCGCATGCTGTCACGGTCGATGCTCTGCCTGCTTGTTGCAACGGGTCTCAGCTCCGGCGCGCGGGCAGCAGACCCGGCACCGATCCGAATCACCGTGCTCGCCGATTTCAATGACGACCTCTATGATGCCAGAGCCGGCCGCGGTGGCGTGGACGCGACCCGCATGGCCGTTGCTGATTTCGGCGGTTCGGTGCTCGGCCGGTCCGTGGTGGTCGACGCGCTGAACGATCACAACAAGGCGGCCGAGGCACCCGGTTTGGCAACCCAGGCCTATGATGCCGGCGCCGACCTGTTGATGGACCTGCAGAACGCCCCCATCGCGGCGGCGGTCAGCAAGGTCGCAACGCAGCGGCACAAGCTCGCGATCAGCACCAACTCGGCCAGCCCGGCCCTTACCCGCGGCGCATGCAGCCGCTATTTCTACCACTATTCCTACGATGGGACGGCGATCGAGACGGCAACCGCCAACTATCTCGCCGCACAACTGAACGGCAAACGCTGGGTCATGGTGGCCGGGGATGCCGGGTTCGGGCGCGGCGCCGTTGCAACCTTCACACCCATCATCACGGCGCATGGCGGGGAGGTGCTGAAAACCTTCATCGTGCCGCTGGATACTACGGACTATTCGGCTGTGCTGGCGGAGACAAGCGGCCTCCATCCGGACGTCGTCGCCATGTTCAGCGACGGTGCCCGGGCGGACAATGCCGTGGCCGCCGCAACGAAGGCCGCGCTGAACGCGCAGGTCACGACCACCGTGCTGTTCCTGTCGGATGTGGACCGGATCAAGGATGGCTACGCTGGCGTGGTGGCGGCGGTCCCTTGGTATTGGGGGCTGGACGCGGCGTCCCGCAGCTGGGCCGACCGCTTCGCCGCCAGCCATGCCGGGCTGCGCCCGACCGCACCGCAGGCTGCCGACTACTCGGCCACGACGCAGTGGCTGACCGCCGTGCGCGAGGCTGGCACCACAGACGCCGATGCCGTGATCCGTACGTTGGATGGCCATAAGTTCAACGACATGTTCGCCCATGATGGGGAGTTCCGCGCCAGCGACCATGCCGTCGTGCACGACCTCTATATCGTCAAGGTCAAACCATCGGCTCAGGTGACGGAGCCGCATGCCTGGTTCGACGTGCTGGCCACCGTCTCGGCAGCGACCGCGTTCCCGGCTAACAGCGACTGCAAGATGCCGCAATGACGGTACGGCGCGCTGAGGGCGAGATGGAATGCGATGAGTGACGAGGTGACCGGTAACAGGCTGCTGCTGCCGCAGCTCGGGGGCTTTTACGGCACCCTCGCGCCATACAGCTACGCCTTCATGCGTTTCTGCACGGGAATGGTTCTCCTGCCCCATGGCATCCAGAAATTCTTCTTCGGCGGGGCGGCGGCAACAGCCAAGGCAGCGCTAGGCGGACTCGACCCAGACCTGTCCCTCGCCGTGGCCTATGCGACCGGCTGCGTTGAACTGTTCGGTGCCCTCTTCCTCGCGGTCGGCCTGCTCACCCGGCTTGCCGCGTTGTCGATCGTCGTCGAGATGACGGTCATCGTGTTCGTCATTCTCTGGCCCAACGGATATTTTTGGACCAACCGTGGCTTTGAATACGCCCTGCTATGGGGCCTGCTCGCGCTTGCTTGTTTCTTCCACGGCGGAGGCCGCTATTCCATCGACCGCCTGTTGCCACGCGAACTCTAGGGAAAGGGCAGCCGTGCCCCGGTGCCGCCCCGTCCGGAAACGTCGACCGTGCTGATGGGAACCGCATAGGAACACTATGATGGTGTCCGCCACTCGCCGTCACTTCGTCAAAGCCGCTTCCCTCGTAACCGCCTTCATCAGTGATCGGCCGGAAACCTGGCCCTTCAGGGCCGGGAGGAAGGCCACGAGGCAAGCTTACCGTAGGGGGTAGGCGTCAAGGAAAGATGTGACCGTGCAGCGGGCGAGAAACTCCTTGCCAAAGGCCGGGAGGCGCTTGCTACCATTGCGGGTTGGTCCTGTGGATGCGGGCTCCAACCGACCGCCTGAGGTGCACGCCGTTGAGCTGTCAAGCTCCGCGGTGGCAGGCCGGTCCGGATCCCGTGCCGGGAAGTCGGGACATTGGCATACGGCCGCAGCAAGGATGACAGCCTGGAGCTGCGGATGCTCGACCTCGGCCGGTCCAAGATGGTCCCCGACCTCGCTCGTCTGCGCAGCCTCTGCATCGACAGCACCAACCTGTTTGCCAGAAGCGTCTGGCCCGGCTCGGTCCTGGATGAAATGCCGCAGGGCAAGGCGCTGGACAGCGCCATGCTGCGCACCCAGTCGGGGCTACGCGGCACGCTCAACTCCGTCTGGGCCGAGAAGTGCCGCATCAACGCCAAGGAGGCGGTCAAGGAGCAGCGCAAACGGGCGGTGCGAGCCTTGATCGGCAAATTCAAGCACATCGGGACCGCGGGCGATTTCCCGATGAAGGACGGGACGAGGCGGTTGATCAACCTTCCCGAGGAATGGTCGCGGGTGCTGTCGGACGCCGACGCCAAGGACCTGTCGGGCCTTGCCGAGTCCATGAACTCCCGCGGCGTATTGGAGCTGTTCCGCAAGCTGCGACTGGGCCATTTCACCAGCCTGCCGAAGCTGCACGGCGAGGCGCTGCTGGCGCTGCTGGGTGCCGTGGACGAGCGCTTCGGTTGCCCGGTGTGGAAGGAGGACGACGCCACCGTCCAACTCCACCTCGACTTCCGTTGCCTCATCGGCGGCCGTGGCGCGCAGGATGCGCTGCTCGCCAGCCTGACCGCGGCAATCGAGCCCGCGGCGGCGGGTAAGCGGTTCAACACTGCTTTGCTGGTGGCGGGTGTGGTCGCGCGCGGCGCGCCGCTGCATCTGGGCGCCTCCGTCTTCCCGGAAATTGTTGGAAATCTTTGGCAAGGAAAATCGGGTTCTGTCGCGATGACTTCGCTGGCGCTGGAGCTGGGACCGCGGGACGTGGCCGTCCGCGGCGTGGTGACTCAAGCTTCGGCTCCTTACGCCCTGGCCGGTGCGACGCATGTGCTGGGTGACGACTTCGGCTACTGCAACACATCCGCTCAGGCGGTGGTGAAACTGGACGCGCCGCTGGACAGCGCTTTCTTCGCCGAGGCCGCGGAGTGGACCAAGGCGCAGTGCAGGGCATATCTGGAGACACATGCCCATGAAGCTGACCCTGTTGAGGCGGTGCTTCACTGCGGACGGGATTTTCTCACCGCCATCGAACGGCATGCCAAGCACGTCGACGCGCTACGCAGCGAAATAGATCTGGCCTACAACAGGCTGCACAGCATCAAGCATGAAGTCTGCCGCGTTCTGGCGATCCCCGCGACAGGGAAGCCGGATCTCACTTTGCATGTTGGCGACGCGCGCGTCGACAAGCTGCTTGGCAAGATGGGCATGCTGCTCAAGCGGATCGGGCGTCTCAAGACGCTGCGCCGCGGCGTCTACCGCAGCGTGGACGGACTGAAGCGGAGTTGGTTCGGCTGGCTGGCCAACCGCAAGGCCCAGCTGGCCAGGAAACACCGTGCCGTGGTGGTTCGCGAGCACCTGACGGTCGTGGCGAAGGAGAAGGAGGCGCCCGGCTACTTCGGCCGGACCTTCAACAAGATGATCAACAACGGCGCCAAGGGGCAGTACCTCCGGGCGGCGTCGGCGAAGCTGAGATGGTTTGGAATTCCCGAGGCAGTCGTCCAGTCGTTTTACACGTCCAGCACGGATGTGAGGTTCGGCGTGGTGGACAGGAAGCAACGCAGGACGCAGGACAGCTTCGTGGCGAAGACGGACGGCCGGGTAAGGCAGGCGGATTTGAACGCCGCCTGCACGATCGCCCTCTATGCCATGCTCAAGCCGTTGCTCCCCCAGCGGGCGGCCGCCTAGCTAGTGACAAACATGAGGATCTCCGGGTGCCGGACTGCGCTGCGGGAGAAGCCCGGTCCTTCAGGGCCGGGTGTGTTCACGTCCGTGCTTGCGAAGGGTGTGCAGGCTGAGGCCGGCGCCCCCGCATCGCCGCGTCCATCGGTCGCAGAGCGCTATGACTACGTCGTGGTTGGTGCAGGTCACAACAGCCTTATCTGTGCCGCCTACCTCAGCAAGGCTGGCTACCGTGTCCTGGTGCTGGAAGCCCAGGATCAGATTGGCGGCGGCTGCCGCACTAACGACAGCATGTTGGCTGGTTTCCAAGAGGATTGGTGCTCGAGCGTTCATGGGTTGATCAACAAGAATCCCGTGCTCGCCCGCAACGAGCTGCAGCTCGATCGCTATGGCTACGAGCAGATGCATCCCGATGTTGTCAAGCACTATCCGTTCCTCGACGGTGCCTCACTGACCGTGTTCAAGAACGATCCTGACCGCACCGCGGCGGCGATCGCGCAGGTCTCGAAGCAAGACGCTGTGACGTTCAAGCGCCTGGCCGCGCTTCAAGCTGCGAAAACTCCTTCAGAACTCACGTCCAAAATGCTTGCCGCCATGACCGGATGTACCGTGGCAAAGTAGGTTTGGCAGAGCCCCTACATGCAGGCGGCAGCGCTGTCCGGCGGTAAGTTCAACGGCCCTATGGGTGCCGAACTCGGACCGGGCTGCAGGCCTTTTCCATGCTCGGCCACATGGAAGGCCGGGCGATCGCCAATGGTGGCTCGGGCATGCTCACGGTGGCGCTTGGGCGGGTGATTGAGGCCAATAATTGGGTGGTCCTGACCAAAATGCCGGTCACTGGGATCATCATTGAGGGTGGCCGATGCAGGGGCGTGGAATGCGCTGATGGGCAGCAATTCCGGACCGCCTCGGGCGTGTTCTCCACCATGCACGTCAAACCTGTGCTGGCCATGACTCCGCGCGAACTCTGGGACGACACACTGGCCGAGAACGTGGACCTGATGCAGCCCGAGATGGCGATGTTCCAGTTCCACTACGCCTTGGCCGAGCCAGTCCGCTATAAGCTGGGCACCGGCGGCACCATCCAGAGCACCGAGGCTTCCCTCATGGAGGAACCAGCCAGCATCTTCGTGCTCAACGGCGACGATGCGCGGTGCGAATTGCACATTGAAGACTACCCGCTCCAGATCACCCATCCCTCCGTGTTCGACCCCGGCCGGGTGCCGCCGGGTCGCGAGCTGGTCAAGATCGAGGGCACGATGCCGTACGCGCTGAAGCAAGGCCCGGAGCATTGGGGCGAGATCAAGGAGGAGGTCGCCGCTGCCGTCATGGCGCGTTACATGGCGCACACGGCCAACATATCGGCGGACAAGATTCTGGCCAAGATGCTGTTCAGCCCACTCGACACCGAGCGCAAGAATGCCAGCATGTGGCGGGGCAGCGTGCATGGGTTCGACAATCGGCCTGGCAATTTCGCGCCCTACCGCCTGCCAATCCCGGGCCTATACCAAACTGGCGACTGCAGGTCGCCGGGCGGCGGCATCAGCGGCTTTCCAGGGCGCAATGCGGCCGAACTCATACTGCGCGACCAAAGTCGGGATATCAAGCAGGTGGTGAATGCGGCCAATCAGTTGTGAAGGATCGATCGCTAGCATCCAAAGTCCAGCAACAGCGCAGTCCGGCGCGCTTCGGCGACAGCCTGCTCGGCACCGTGCGTGTGCTGCCGGAGCATGGGGAGGGGGCGGAATGGCGGACCGGCTCAACCTGGCCCTGATCATAGGATAACCTTGAGTGAGGCTGTCCTACGGTTTTCCACACCTTCTTCAAAAACGAAATTCCATTCACCTTCTGGCGTGGTGCCGATCAGGTTCCCGGAACGGCCCAAATATCCAAGATCGCGGCCCCGCGCCGCATCTCCTTCACGGGTATGTATTCCGCGGAGTTCCAGAATGCGTGAATGCTGTCCATGGAGGGGAATTCAAACAAGGCTATCCCCCGTCCATCCTGCTGTCCTTCGAGGAGTTCAGCCGTTCCACCCCTCACGTGTTTCCCGCCAAAACTGGCAATAAGCGGCATAACCGCCTCACGATATTCCCCGAACTGACTTGTGTCGCTGACTTTGGTCTGCACGATCATGTAAGCCGTCATTGGAATTGCTCCATCATCCGCTTTGAGTCGCATCTATAGCAGCTTTTGTACTCCGCTTTGTATTGGATTGGCTGACTGCATCGCGTCAACATCCCGGCTTCCCTACAGGGAGGGCGGTTATCGCGGCACCCGCTATCTTTTGATTGACAGACACGATAGCCAGCTGGGAGCCGGTGGTTTGCTGGCAGGTAGGCTAAGCTGATCTGAGTTCGTGGATAATTTGGTTTTGGAGCAGCGGAGTGCCGTTATCATCACCGAAATGAAGCCCACTTCTGAGATCGTCGTGGTGTCCGGTGCTTCAACCGGCATCGGTGCCGCCACGGCCCGCGAGCTTGCCAGGCGCGGTTTCCACGTCCTCGCAGGCGTGCGCAGAAGCAACGATGCTGAAGCCCTCCGTGCCACGAACCTCGAGCCGGTCATGCTCGATATCACCAACGAGGTCGATATCGCCGCGCTCTTGAAGCACATCTCGGATGATCCCAAACGGCGTCCACTGCGCGCCCTGGTCAACAACGCAGGCATTGGGGTCAATGCGCCCGTAGAGACGCTGCCACTCTCCGAGTGGCGTCGGCTATTCGACGTCAACCTCTTCGGCCACATCACGATGACACAGGCTATGTTGCCCGCGCTCCTCGAGAGCCGCGGCACAGTCGTGAACATTTCCTCCGTCGGAGGCAAGGTGGCGATGGCGACCTACGGTCCCTACGCCGGCTCGAAGTTCGCCCTCGAAGCGGTCAGCGACGCCTTGCGCCGAGAGGTCGAGCCGCTTGGAGTGAAGGTCATCGTGATCGAACCGGGCGCTGTCACCACCGAAATGCTCGGGCGTGTCGCCGTAACTGGCGAGCGCATCATCGGCGGAATGACCTCCGAGCAGCGTGGTCGCTATGCCACGCTCATGCATTCCATCATCTCGCAAGCCCAAGCGGCTATCCCCAGGGGGGCGGCTGCCGAGAAGGCGGGTCGAGTCATCGCGGACGCGATCACCAGCAAGCGGCCTCACACTCGCTACACTGTCGGTCGAGACGCGTCGATCTTCGTCCGTCTCGCCAGGTTCCTTCCGGACCGGATGCTCGACAGCCTTCTCGCCCGCAGTCTCAAGCCGCATCTCCCCAAGGTGCCACCGACGACGTGAGCGCGCAGCGTTCGACGCCTTGGCCAAGTCTCATGTGCGGCTGATCACCGCGCATGACCAACCGCCAAAATGTGCCGCTATAGGGTCGATGTCCGCCTTGAGTGATCCAAGTCTCGTTGCGGTGCGACAGGGTCGCGATGGACCCGAGTGTATCGCACAACGGCAGGCGCAGTGTGTCGACAGCCGGCTTTGAAGCGCATTACGCCGCGACCACGTTCCAACAAAAAGATGTCTGTGACATCCGGTGAGATCGCCACGATGCGGCAATAGCCCAGATTACAGCCTTCGCTTGGCTGCTTTACCAAAGGTTGCGAGTTTTAATGTCTTCGGAGTTGCGACACCCGGCCTGTTGGCAATAGGCAAGGCGCTCACTCTGCGAAAGGTGATCGGCAGCGCACTGCAATCAAGACGCGCCGCCCGTGAGATGGTTGGTCTCGCGGTTGGGTCCAGCGGCTTGCACTCGTTCGCGGACTGCTTGGCACTGATCAATCTGATCCGGTTCACTGAGAAGAGGCGGCCGCAACGGATGATAATGATCGTTTTAGAGGTTTCGGGCGCATTTACGATTTCAATGGATAGTGAGTCTTTCCTGGCAGGTGGTAGATCGTGGGACACGGGCGTCGCGTTGGTTCAGAAGGACGCAGTGAGCCATATGAGGACTCGAAATCAGGCGTGTTTGCCCGACACGCAATCGTTTCGCGGGCGCGCACAAGTTGGAAGATGTAAGGCTCATAGCGCAATGGCAAACTGCATGATGTTGCGCCGTTCGTTGAACAACCTGATGGTGGTTCTCGCCGCAACCGCATCGGTTCTGGCGGCGTGTTTGGCGGCAATGCTGCTGAACTCGCGGCGTCAATTGGCTCTGGCCCGCGAGGTGCTTGCAACCTTGGATGGAAGCAGGGAACTATTGATAGAGAGCATTGAGCTCACTCCCGCTTGCTTTTGCTTGTGCGGCTGATGGCGAATTGTTGGCCAGTAATTGCAAGCTTTCGCGAGCTCTACGCCGAATTTTCACACGCCGAAAATTCGCCGTCGCAATGCGGCTACTGCGAAACGCCTGATAATATTCGATCCAGGCCCACACGGGCGCATCCCTCGTCGCCAGCACCGCCGGCGCCGCCGACGGGGACGCCCGCGACGCCGATGCCGCCAAGTACGTCGTCGCCCGCCTTGATCGGCAGCCCACCGCCCAGGGCGGTCATGTGCTCGAACGCCATCAAACCGCCGGCTCCCGGATTACGGGTGATGATCTCACCCATCTGCTTCGTCGGGAGGCGCAGCATCGCCGCAGTGTAAGCCTTGCGCATCGCCCCTTCAACCAGGTGCCGGTTTGCGCCGTCCGCCCGCAATGTTACTCGCTCGTTACCGCTGCGATCCACCACGGTGACGGCAATGTGGTAGCTCTGGCTTGAACAGCTTTCGATCGCCGCGCTGGCGCCGGCAAGCGCCAACGCCAAAGGGATTTGCCGCTCGGTTAGCAACGGGTCGGCCCAAGCGCCAGAACCCGTGAGACATGCCAGCGATGATAAGGCGAAGATGACCTTCATAATTAATCCAATATACCAATTAGCGTAGTCATAGAGGCGTTTGCCACAGCAGGCGATATCCCGTTGCCTGCCGCAACGCCCGGAAACGCTGAAGGGCACACCTATGACCCCGCACCACAACGCCAGGGAGACAGGACTTCGCCACGTGCGATCTCAGACAGCCGCTCTGCCCTTATTGCAGCAGGCACGCTCCTGGGTTGTTCGATCGATGGTAGGTCCACAAGGCGTTGGCTCTGTCTCACCTCCAGCGGCGGGTGAACGTCGAACCACCGCGTCGCTACCGCGGCTTTGCCACAAAAGTCGACATTGCCGCGAAGAAGGATTGAGCGCGTGATGATGACGTCCGAGACAGCCCGCCTTGCATGAGGATCGCGGCCCTAGGCACGATCGGCGGGATCGCCGCTTGATTGTTGCCGAGTCGCCGCGCAGGGGTGACCAGGTCACGGCATTGATTGGCTTGGAGGCCTGGGCCGGCGATCTCGGCGACGTGAGCCTGGAAATTGGCGGGGCCTGCTATGAGGCAGCGGGGTCGCGCGCGGTCGTGTGACGCGATGCGGTCATCAGCGCCCTTGGAACGGATACTTCTCGATGCCCTCCAACGTGGTAGGCGGACGTGCCTTCAGGACGGCGCCTTGAACTGCGGGTCATGGGTGCGGTCGTTGACCCAGGCACCGCTCATCTGGACCCGCTCACCGGACGCGATGGAAGCGGCGTGCCCGTGACCATGATCAGGTCGCGCTGCCCGCGCGCCTTCACCCGCAACACGCAGAACCCGGTGTCGGCGCTGTTTAACGTCACCCGCTCGACCAGCCCGGCCAGTGCTTCCACCGGCGGGCCACGGTCGTTCGACGTTCGGGCGACCGTGTTGACCAGGGCGATTTACTTTGCCGGTGCCAGCTGGTCCAGCCTCAGCCATTCTCGCGGAGACCGAGACTCCAGTATCTCCGCAGCATCGGCGAACACGCCGGCGGACTGCCACTCCGTGCGGTTGCCCACCACGTATAGCACCCGCTTGGCTCGGGTTGCGGCGACGTTGAGCAGGTTTGGCGTGGCGCCGGCCCAGGTCCGCGAGCTGGCCTTGGCACCCCGCCCGGCACCGAGCATTAAGATTACCGCCTCGGCCTCCTTGCCTTGAAAGGTGTGTACCGTGCCAACGCGATGGTCGATCCACTCGCGGCGTTCGGCCCGGGTCCGTCCGGCAAGCATGCCCGGCGTTCCCATCAGCATCGCCCTGAGGCGTGCAGCGGGCATCCTGAACGGACAGATGACGTATACATCTGGAGGCTGCGGCAGCGCCCGGCAGAGCTGGCTCAGGGCGGAAGCGATCAGCAAACCTTCGGTTTCGACCCACTTGTCCGTAGAAGGCGCGTCAACGTCGATCCAGGCCGACCGCCCTAACAGGTCGCGTATTGGCGAGGGACCGTCTGGCGTGGCGAACACCATCCGTCCGTCATAAGCGATGCGGTTTGCCAGCGTGAACATTGGCTGTTCGCAGCGCCGGTGCACGAGCAGCGGGATGCCCGTGACCCGTTCCGGCCGGCCGGTGCCGCCATCGGCGACGCGGAAGCGTCCTTGGATTGCACTTACCCTGTCAGCCAGGGTTTGCGCCGACTGCGCGGGCGCCGCCCAGTGTTCGGGGTCGGCACCGTGGCTTGCAAAGATCAAGCGAGCGGTCCGCGGCGGTGTGGTGACGAACGGCCTAATCTGCAACGGATCGCCGATTACCACCGCGCGCCGTGCGCGCCAGAGCGCACCGGCCGCCGCTTGCGGGGGTGCCTGTCCGGCCTCATCAATCAGCAGCCAGCCGATTTCGCCGGGGCCCACGCCCGGGAACATGCGTCCGATAGAGGCGAAGGTTGTCGAGACGACGGGCACCAGGAGGAAGAACACACCCCAGTCGGCCAGTGTCGGCTTGGGCGCATCCGGACCACCCTGCGCGGCCCTGGCAATGGTGTTTAGCGATGGCTTGATCGTGCGGGCGGCGGCCACGACGAAGGCACGGTTGAGCCGGATGGCGGCAATGAAGAGCTGATCCCGTGCGGCCCGGAACGCACCGCCGTTCCACGGCGCCGCACTGTGGAGCTCCGCGTCGGGGAGTGCCCAGAATCCGGGACCGGGCACGGCGTCATCCGTCTCCGCCTGACCCTGCGCAAGCAAAGCGGCAAGCCGGACGGCGTCGGTGCGCAACGCTTCCAGCACAGCGGAGGCATCCCGTTGTTCGGCGGCATATCGCTCCATCTCCGCCGTCACCGCTTCCAGCCGTGCGGAGGATGCCCGGACGACGTCTTGAGCCGCATTCAACCGCTCCACCTGTGCCCGCACGCTGGTCTCGTGCGTCTGCCAGGCTTGAGTACGGAGCAGCTTGAACAGCCGGGGAGGCGCCACGGACGACAGCGCCGCGAGTGTTGTGGCCTCGCTGGCCTGTTGCCTGGAGTGTGTCTGGTGGCTTGATAGCGCTGCGGCGAGGGCGCGTTCAGCCGATGCCAGGTCCTGCCCGGCAACCCGCAGGCGCTCTTCGGCCTCGGGCAGCTGCGCTTCAACCTGTCTCAGCCGGGTGCCGGCGTCGGCAAGCGTTCCCAAGCCCTCCTGGACGCGGCGGCACTCTGCCAAGGCTTGCCGAAAGCCATCGCGGGCGGCGCGCCAGTTGGCAAGCGCTTCCGGCGGCCGGGGCGGCGGCTCGAGCTGCGCCAGCTTGCCGGGCTTCTTGCCGCGGTTCTGCTGTGCGTCGGGCCAGGCGACCAAGTTCAGCCAGTCATTGAGGCCCCATTCAGGATCCCACCAGAACTGCCTGAAGAACGCCCGCCGGTTATCGGCCCGGCCAAGCCGGGCCGCCATCAGCCCCCAGGCGTGTTCCCCGTCCGGCGCGGCCGCCGACACGCCGAGCACGGCGTCGGCGGTGTGGGCGAAGTAAGCTAAGCCATCATCCTGCCAGAGCGAGCGGTCCAGCGCCTTGCCGCGGACAGGCAGCTCCAAGCTGATGTTCTCCACCGCGGCGTTGTTGCTGCTGGCAACGACGACGGCGAAGTCCATCAGGTCGAGCCCGGGAACTCCGCCGCTTGGGTCATCCAGCGCCGCAAGCCGTTCCGCCCGTGTGACAATGACATGAGCGACGATGTCGCGCAGCAGAGTGGTCTTGCCGGTTCCGGGCGGACCGTTCACGGCGGCGATGCCGCCCGAGCCAAGGTCACGAACGATCGCGTTGACCGCGGCCTGCTGCAGAAGCGTCAGCGGGTTCAGCCCTGGACCCGGCCAGCGGCCCAACGGGAACAGCGCCGGCTCCAGCAGGCTCGACAACTGCGCGCGGTCGGTCAGCGCATCCCACGCGTTCACGGGCGGTCGCAGGCCGAGATAGGCGGCCGCTGCGGCGGGAAGCCGGTCGGCGTCCCGAAGGACTCGCCCCAAATCGGGCAGCAGGAAGCTGGACAGGATCTCAGCGCGGGGGGGCGGGCTCTCCCGCATCATCCGGATCGCACACGGCGTCACCAGCCAAAGCTCCGGCGGCAGGGCGAGCGCCTCGGCCAGTTCGCGCGAGACGGACCGCAGGTCGCGCCATGTCAGCGACCGGGGTATGCCGCCGGCGTCCATCGGCGTGAGTATGCTGGCGAAGCGCTCCCTGAAATCCTGCTCGTGGGTGTCCCAGTCAGCCAGTTCCGATGCGGCGCCACCCGACAGCACATGCCCCAGCCCCCACGCGAAGCTTGCGACCGCAAGGGTGTCAGGAACCAGAACACCCCATTCGTCCAGCACCGCACAGGCCGCGATCACATGCCCTTGGGTGCGGCGCTCGGTCTCGTCGTCATCTGCCTCGTCAGCAAAGGCGGCATCCAGCCGCACGAAAGCTTCCTTAGCCGGCAGCGCGCCCAAAATCACCAGATACCACGGTCTCGGCCGGCGCGGCTTGTCCTCGATGGCGATCTCCGCGGCAGCGTCCTGCTCAGCTCGCGGCTCAGCCGCTGTCCGAACCGGCCAGGGGGGCGGGTCGGCATCGGCGGGTTCCGCCCACAGCCCCGGATCGTCGCCGAGGGCGCTATCCCGGTTGCGCTGCTGTCCCTGCTTCTCCGAGGCAAGACCGCTCCAGCCGTTCCGGGTGACCTGCGGCGTTAGAACCTCGGTTGCCAGCCAGGATCGCAGGACCTGGCGCGCCGTTTCAGGGGTTGCTTCCATGCGCCATTCTCGGCAGCCAACGCCTTCAGCACAACCCGGCATGGCACGCCAGCCGTCTGCCCGAGACCGCAATAATAAGCCGGCTGGGGAGGCGTGAAATCACACTTGGTGTGACCACACAGAAGACCCTCTCCAACCTGGAGGACCGATGGTGGCGCGACGCGATCAGCGGAACAGTGCTCGCCAACAGATTACCGGCGCGGAGGTCAGCTGACCGCAACCGGTCGCGCCTGCTCAGCCGTAGCTGCAGCCCGGCCCTGAATCCGATTGAATTGGCCGTCGCCAAGCGCAAGGGATGGCTGCGACGCCGGGCCGCGCGGCCGATCCCGGCATCCTGGAACGCCGTCGCAGCTGCACTGCCCATCTTTACGCCAGCAGAGTGCGCGAACTACTTCACCGCTCATCAGATACGAACCGGAGCAATGGAGAACTGCTCGAGGTAAGCGCGAGTCGCCGTAACGAACCTGTCCACGGTCTCGAGTTGAATATCGAAGGCGCAAACAAGGCGGATTAAATCTCCACCGCGTCGAAAAAAATGAAAGCCATCTGCCTCCAGTAAGTCGATGACGGCGGGCGGTAGCGATAGAAAAACAATATTCGCTTCGACCTCGCTCTGAATGCGAACACCAGGACTTGCCTCAAGGCCGTCCCTTAGCCGACGGGCTGCCGTGTTCGCGCTTTCGGCCGATCGAATGAACGTCTCATCTTCAACGAAGGCCATCAGCTGAGCCGCTGCAAAACGCATCTTGGACCATGTTTGCCCCGCTCGGCGGAGCCGGTAAGCCACCGCTTCCCGAAGCTTCGGATTGAGGACGACGATCGCCTCGGTGTTCATCGCGCCGTTCTTGGTGGCTCCGAAGGACAGGATGTCCACGCCCACCTCCGACGTCATCGCCGCAGGCGAACAGCCGAGCGTGGCGAGCGCGTTGGAGAAACGTGCTCCATCCATGTGGTAAACCAGCCCTGATTCACGCGCACACCGCCCGATAGCGGCAAGTTCATCCAACTGATAGACGGTTCCCGCCTCCGTCGCCTGCGTCACGGAAACCGCATCGGGCTGCGGCTTCTGGGTGTTGCCCCGACCACCGGCGGCAACTGCGCGCCGCAACTCCTCCGCATCCAATCGCTCACCGCGCCCCTGCAAGGTAAGCAAGCTGGCACCCCCGCTGAATGCGCCGACAGCACCGCCTTCGGAGGTGTGGATATGAGCCGCCGCGTGGCAGAAAATACCGCCGTAGGGCCGCACGCTTGAGGCGAGCGAGATCGCGTTGGCCGCCGTCCCTGTCGAGACCGGGAACACGTCTACAGGCGTTCCAAACAGCGCCGAATAGCGCTCGTTCACGGCTAAGCTCACCTCGTCGCCACCGTATGAAGCCGCTGTACCCTCATTTGCGGCAACGATGGCGGCCATGATGCTGGGGCTGACCCCAGCCACGTTGTCGCTGCGGAAGTCTCCGGCGCACTTCACGTCATGCATATTGGCCACCCTGTGCCTCACGCGACGCGTCAAGCCGCCTGTTCGAGGCCGGGCTCGAAACGCGGAAGCGACAGGCCGAGTATCAGGTCGCTCGCTTTCTCCGCGATCATGATCGTCGCGGCATTGGTGTTGCCGGTGATAATCAACGGGATGATGCTGGCGTCCGCGACGCGCAGCCCGGCAATACCGTGCACCCGCAATTGGTCGTCCACTACGGCCAACCTGTCATGGCCCATCTTGGCGGTACCTGCGAGGTGATAACCGCTCAGCCCGCTCGCCTTTACAAAGCCCTCGGTTTCCGCGTCCGTCTGCACGCCGGCGCCGGGCAGCAACTCCGCACCGCGGTAAGGGTCGAAGGCGCGCTGGGCAAACACCCGCCGCAATTCGACGACCGCGCGTTTGCTCGCGATCATGTCTGACTCGTCAGCGAGGTAATTCGGGTCGATGCGCAGCGGATCGCGGAAGTCCGCCGAGCGCAGCCGCACGGTGCCGCGGCTGACGGGCCGGTTGCGCCAGATCACGCCGGCAAAGGAATGGGGCTTATGCTGCCAGGGCCAGAGCAGGCGGGGCGCGCCAGCCGATGGACTGGAACCGAGGATTGGATAGAAAGCGATCTGCAGATCCGGCGCCGGCAGGCTCGGATCGGTCCGGATGAAGCCGCCCGCGTGAATCGGACTCATGGCGACCGGGCCTTTCCCGAACAGATAGCCGCGGGCCGCCTGGAAGAAGAATTTTTCGATCCGCAACGTGTCGACCAGCGACACTGGTTGCAGGCATTCGTGGCCAACGGTGACCACAAGATGGTCCTGCAGATTGGCGCCGACGCCGGGCAGGTGTTGGACCATCGGTATGCCATGTTCGCCCAGGTGGTCTGACGGCCCGATGCCGGACAGCATGAGGACCTGCGGCGTGTTGATCGCACCGGACGCGACAACGATCTCGCGACGCGCAGTGGCGGTGCTCGCCTCTCCGCCTCGCATGAGTTCGACTCCGGCCGCGCGACCGTCTTTGATGACGATACGGCCGACGTGGGCGTCGGAGACGATGCGCAGGTTCGTGCGCGATGCCCGGTCGGTCAGGAACGCTGCGGCCGTCGTCCGGCGGCGTCCGCGGAATATGTTATGATCGTGACGCCCAAAGCCATCCTGCGCGGCCCCGTTAAAGTCCCTGTTGGCGGGGAATCCAGCCTCCACACCGGCCCGGATAAAGGCATCCGCCAACGGATTGATGGCGCCCGAGTGACTGACGGGCAAAGGCCCGTCCGCGCCGTGGAAGTCGTCGGCGCCCTCATCATAGGTTTCGGAGCGCTTGAAGTAGGGCAGCACGTCCGCATACGACCAACCCGTATTCCCCATCTGGCGCCACGAATCGTAGTCGTAAGGATTGCCACGGATGTAGACCGCCCCGTTGAACATGAACGAGCCGCCCACCATCCGGCCCCGCGGCAGGAATACGCTGCGCCCGCCAAGGTGCTTCTGTGGCTCGGTCTGATATGACCAGTTGTTCATCTTCAGCCGGTTGAGCCGCCCGGCCAGCATCGGCATGCTGTACAGGGGATTACGGCCACTGCCGCCGGCCTCCAAAAGAAGAACCGTCATCCCTGAAGCATCGCTGAGCCGCCGTGCCAGGACGCAACCCGCCGAACCAGCACCGATAACGATGAAGTCGAACGTCCCGAGATCCTGCGGCATGCTGATCGCTTTCAGTGATGGCGGACGTGGCGTGTCATGGCACCCAGATCCCGCCTTGTGCCCGGTATAGTGACTCGGAGCCATCTGGGCTCGGATCTGCTTCCAGTACGGCTGCACGGTAGTCGTCCGCGGAGTCGCATGGCCGGTAGCCGAGCGGGCCGGCATACCGGTTGTCCCAGAACCGCTCCGAGTTGTCGGACGCGCCAAACACGATCGTGTGGCCGACACGCGCCACCGTCAGCGACTTCTCCACCAATTGGTGCAGGTCGCCGAATGACAGCCAGGTCCGCAGGTGCCGGCGATTGCACGGAATGGGCTCGCACGACCCGATGCGGATCGAGACCGTCTCCAGCCCATGCTTATCCCAGTAGAGCTGGGCAATGGCCTCGCCGAACACCTTCCCGACGCCGTAGAACGAGTCCGGCCGGGTTGGAGCCTGCGTGTCAATCACTTCGGTCTGCAGGTAATAGCCGACGGCATGCACCGAACTGGCGAAGATCATGCGCTTGACACCGGCCAACCTTGCCGCCTCGTACAGGGCGTGAACACCGATGATGTTCACCCTTGCGACGGCCTCGAACGACTCGTCCTTGGACACGCCACCGAAATGCACCACGGCGTCCATCCCCGCCACCAACGGAGCAGCGGCCGTCGGATGCGCCAAATCGGCTTGCACCAACTCCTCGTTGTCCGCCGGATCGGATAATGCCGCGATGTCGGTCGAGCGGAGCAGGGTCACCTGGGGCGCGAGTGCCTTGCGCAGCGTAGTGCCGAGCAGGCCCGCGGCTCCGGTTAGCAAGACTTTGCGGTAGAGCATGTTTCAGCCGATCAGGCGGCGGCGGCGGTGAAAAAGCGGCTCAGCCTGAACGGTGCCAGATCCACCGTGCTCGCTCCCTCCGCCAGGGTTTGCGCAACGGCCTCGCCCACACCCAGCGAATGCTTGAAGCCGTGGCCGGAACAGGCCGACACGACCATGACGGCATCCATGTCCGGATGCCGGTCGATGATGAAGCCCTTGTCCGGCGTGTTGGTGTAGAAGCAACTCGCCGACTGCACGACCTTGGGGGTGACCCCCGCGATGTTGGGGCCGACATGATGGCGGTGGAACTCCGCCGATTCCTGCGGCGACACGCGCCGCTCGACAGTGCGCAGATCAATGTCGGGGACTTCGCGGCTGGCCGTCATCTTGATGCCCTCGGACGGGTCGGTGACCGGGAAGCCTGTGAAATAATCCTCCAGCCGGTCGGTCACGAACCAGATGAAGGTCGGGAAGCGCTCAGGCGCGAATGCGGCGTAATCAGGGGCGGCATACCAGTGCAGAACTTGGCGCGTCACAGTCAGTATGCGCGCCAGGGTCGGGCCGAGCAGATCCCGCGTCCACGCTCCAGCCGTGACGACTACCTTTTTGGCCTCGATGGGCCCGGCGGATGTCTCGAGCCGGACCACCCCGGCCGATTGATGGATGGCATTCACCGTTGTGTGCGTAAGCGTCGTGGTGCCCAGCGCCCGGGCTGAACGGAGTTGCGCCGCAATGGCGGCCTCCGGCCGGATATACCCTGATTGCGGCTCGAGGTAACCGCGGTCGGAATCGCGAAACGTGAGGAACTGCGGGTAGCGGTGCCGTAGCTCGTCCGCGTCCAGCATTTCGTGTCTGACACCGAACTGGCCAGCCATCTGGATGCTGGTCGCCAGGAAATCGTTCTCGCCATGCAATGGCGTCGCGCCGGTCGCCGAGCCGACGATCAAGGTGCCCGACCTGACCAGAAGCGTCTCGCCCCACTCCTCCTCTAGTTCGGCCAGGATCCGGTGAGTGCGGAGGACGAGCGGAACGTAAGCCGGGCCTTCGCCAACAGCTTCACGGGTTACCCGCGACCCACCATGGCTGGAGCCTTCAGCGTGCGGCGGATCAAACCGATCGATCCCGAGCGCTGTAACGCCGCGCTTCGCCAGTTGATAGAGCGTGGCGGCTCCCATCGCTCCCATGCCGATCACCACGACGTCGGCACGGGATATGGAAATAGCGGCCATCTGTCTTGAACCTTCACGCTGGTCGACGGGTGCAATCATTCTCCCAGTCCACCTCCAGCGCAAGAGGTATGATCAATGCCATGCCGCCACAGCGATGAAACCCGACAACTGTCGCCGCGCTGGCGTATTGGTCCGAGACGGTTCTTAACGCTTGACAGGTCATCATATAACTAACACGTTTCTGCAATATCTGGTTGAGCACACGCTCGCTGCCGCCTGGAGGTCTTCAGACGCCTGATGAAGCCGAGCATTTGCAGACGACGGATGGGACAGTCAGGGCAAAGCTCAGTCAATGGAGGCTGAGCGGCCGCGGGTTGGCGTCGACATCGGCGGCACGTTTACCGACATAGCTTTGGTAAGGGACGGCCAACTCTTCTCGACCAAGCTATTGACCACACACGCGGCGCCGGAGGCTGCCATCATCGACGGGATCACGCAGGTGGCTCGCCTGGCCAACCTTCGCCTGACCGAGATTGGCGCCGTAATCCACGGCACCACGCTTGCAACCAACGCATTGATCGAACGACGCGGCGCGCGCACAGCGTTCATCACGACATCCGGCTTCCGCGACGTGGTCGAGATGCGGACCGAAAACCGTTTTGAACTCTACGACCTGGACATCGTCCTGCCGGCAGCGCTCGTGCCGCGCAAGGATCGCCACGTCGTGCACGAGCGGATCGACGCAAAAGGCAACGTGCTGCGCCACCTTGACGTCGCGGAGGTGCGTCGGGTTGCCGCGCGTATCGTGCAACTGGGCTACGAGAGCGTGGCAATCGGCCTCCTGCACTCCTACGTCAATCCGGGCCACGAGCGCCGCATCCGCGACATCCTGCTTGAGCACCGGGCGGACCTTCCGGTGTCGCTGTCCAGCGAAGTCTCTCCTCAGATGCGGGAGTTCCAGCGGTTCAACACGGTCTGCGCCAACGCCTACGTCAAACCACTCATGGCATCTTATCTCGGCCGCCTGGCCGAACGCCTTCGCGGGGCCGGCACGGACTGCCCCGTGTTCATGATCCACTCCGGCGGCGGACTCATCACGCTCGAGACCGCGGCTGAATTCCCGGTCCGGTTGCTCGAGTCTGGCCCCGCTGGCGGCGCCATCTTCGCGGCCGGCATCGCCGCGCGCTATGACCTGGGGCGGGTGTTGTCCTACGACATGGGCGGGACGACGGCCAAGATCTGCCTGATCGAGGACGGCGTGCCGAAGACGGCCAAGATGTTCGAGGTCGCGCGCACCTATCGGTTCAAAAAGGGCAGCGGCATGCCGATCTCGATCCCGGTCATCGAGATGGTGGAAATCGGCGCCGGAGGCGGCTCCATCGCCAGCGTCGACCGGATGGGCCAGATCCGCGTGGGCCCGCAGAGCGCCGGGTCGGAACCGGGGCCCGCCTGCTACGGCCGTGGCGGAGCCAAGCCCACCGTGACAGATGCCGACCTGGTGCTCGGCCGATTGGACCCCGACCGCTTCGCCGGTGGGACCATCGCGCTGTCGCGCTCCGCGGCGGAGGGTGCGCTCGCCGACGACCTGGCCGTCAAGCTGGGGATCGGGGTGCAGGAAGCGGCGTTTGGATTGTGCGAGATGGTGGACGAAACCATGTCCGGCGCGGCCCGCATGCACGGGGTTGAGAACGGCGCAGATCTGGCGGGCTACACCATGGTGGCCTTCGGTGGCGCCGCCCCGCTGCACGCGTCGCGCATTTGCGAGAAGCTGGGGATCGCGCAGTGCCTGGTCCCGCCTGGTGCCGGGGTCGGGTCGGCGATCGGCTTCCTCCAGGCGCCGGTCGCCTTCGAGGCGGTTCGCAGCGCCTATCTCCGTCTCGGCCAGTTCAATCCGGACAAGGTGAACGCCGTGCTGGCGGATCTGACGGACGAGGCCATCCGGTTCGTCCGGGCCGCCGAGCCGGCAGCCGCGATCGAGACCGAATGCACCATCTACGTCCGCTATGTCGGCCAGGGATGGGAGATTCCCGTCGCCTTCGACATCCGCCGCTACACCGGGGCCGATGCACCCGGCGTGATGGCCCGGTTCGAGGATGCTTACAGGCAGCTTTTCGGACGCGCCATCGCCGGGCTGGACGCCGAGATCGTCAGCTGGTCGCTGCGCGCGAGCGTCCCGGTCCGCCGGCCGGATAAGGTCGGAACGGTCCCGGCCATGCAGCAGGCGCTTGCCCCGTCCAGCCGGGCCTTGTTCGACACCAACGTGGGCGCAGTGTCACAAGCCGGGGTCATCGGGCGCGACACACTTGCCAGCGGCATGTGGATTGGCGGCCCGGCCATCATCGTCGAACGGGAGACCACCACCATTGTATCGTCGGCGTTCGACGCGATCATGCAGCCGGATGGCTGTCTGCTGCTTCGCACGAAGGCCGCCCGGCCCGGCGCGGTGCCGGCATGATGCGGGATGCGGTGACCGCCGTGCGGCTGCAGATCATGTGGAACCGGCTGATCTCGGTCGTGGAGGAACAGGCGGTTACCCTTGTCCGCACCGCGTTCAGCACCAGCGTGCGCGAGTCCGGGGACCTCTCCGCAGGCGTGTTCAACCGCGCTGGCGAGATGGTCGCCCAAGCCGTCACCGGCACCCCCGGCCACGTCAATGCAATGGCGGCCGCGGTAGGGCACTTCATCGCCGCGATCGGTGCCGGCGATATCCACCAGGGCGACGTCTACATCACCAACGACCCCTGGCGCGGCACCGGGCATCTGCACGACATCACCGTCGTCAGCCCGTCCTTCCGGGATAACCGTCTGATCGGCTACTTCGCCTGCACGGCCCATGTCGTCGATATCGGCGGACGCGGCTTCGGCCCCGACGCGGCGGAGGTCTACGAGGAAGGCCTGTTCATCCCGATCATGAAGTTCGCGGTCCGCGGCACCGTCAACCGCGACCTGGTCAACATCATCCGCCACAATGTCCGCGAGGCGAATCAGGTCGTGGGCGACATCCACTCCCTCGCCGCCTGCAACGAGATTGGCGACCGGCGGCTGTCGGCGATGATGGACGAGTTCGGCATCGACGACATCGAGGAGCTGGCAGGCTTCATCTTCGACCGGTCATACCAGGCGACGATGGCCATCCTGGCCAACCTGCCGCCAGGCACGTACCGCAACACCATGCGCGTGGACGGCTACGGCGCCCCGGTGGACATCGCCGTCAGCCTGCTTGTCTCCGCGGAGTGCATCGTCGCGGACTACACGGGCACGTCGCCGCAGAGTCCGCTCGGTATCAACGTCCCGCTGATCTACACCACCGCCTATACGGCCTACGGACTGAAATGCGCCTTGGCCCCGGACATCCCGAACAACGCCGCCTCCCTGCGCCCCTTCGTGGTCGCGGCACCCGAGGGCTGCATCCTCAACGCCCTGCATCCCGCACCCGTCGCGGTCCGCCACGTACTCGGGCATTTCCTGCCCGACGCGGTGCTGGGGGCGGTGCACCGGATGCTGCCGGGCCGGGCACCGGCCGAGGGGGCGGGCGCGCTGTGGAACATCCATGTCAGCGTGCGCCCGTCGGAGGGGCGGCAGGCGGATGGCGTCGATCTGCACCGGACGGAGATCCTGATGTTCAACAGCGGCGGGGGCGGTGCCCGGCCGTCGCTCGACGGATTGAACGCAACCGCTTTCCCGAGCGGCGTGCACAGCGTGTCCGTGGAGGCGATTGAGAATGTCGGCCCCGTCACGGTGTGGCGCAAGGAGTTGCGGGAAGGGTCCGGCGGTGCCGGGACGTATCGCGGCGGTCTGGGCCAGGTTGTGGAAATTGCGCCGAACGCCGGGCACGAGTTCCACTTCAATGCCATGTTCGACCGCGTCGCCAACGTGGCGCATGGGCGGGATGGTGGCCAGGACGGGCAGGCCGGATCCGTCCAACTCGACGATGGCACGGTGATGCGGGCAAAGGGGAAACAGTTCGTGCCCGCGGGCCGGCGCCTCGTGCTGTCCCTGCCCGGTGGCGGCGGCTACGGACCTCCGGCCGCCCGCAACGCCGGGCAGATCGCCAGCGACCGCGAGCACGCCTATATCGCGGCTGACACCGGAACCGCCGATCCGTGAGCGGCGCAGCCAGCAAGGTGCGCGGTCGGGCGGGCCAAACCGCCAGAATGCTGGTGTGGTTCGCGCCAGTACTGACTTTGCTGGTCCTCGTGATCCTCTACCCCGTCTGCGACCTGGTCTGGATCAGCGTGAGCGAGACGCGGTATTTCACCGCCGTCCGGTTCGTCGGCATGGCGAACTTCACCGCTCTGTTCGAGTCCTCGGACTTCGCTGACATGACCATCGTCTCGCTCACCTTTCTGTCCGGGACCCTGGCCCTCACGCTGGTCCTGGGGCTCGTGTCGGCGGTGGCGCTGCAAGCCCTGCCTCGCCACCGGGCAACGCTGGTTCGCACTGTCCTGCTGTTGCCGTGGACGCTATCCATGACGGTGGTGGGCTGCCTGTGGCTATGGCTGCTCAACCCGTCCTACGGCTTGGTGCGCTATCTGCTGGAGTCGGTTGGCATTCCGCCGGGCTTGATGCTTGGCGACCCGGATCTGGCGCTATGGCTTGTGATCCTGACAACGGTCTGGTGGTCGTTTCCATATCCCATGGTCCTGCTGACGGCGGCGCTGCAGAGCGTGCCCAAGGAGCTGTATGAGGCGATCGAGATGGATGGCGGCGGCTGGCTGCAGCAATTCGCCCAGGTCACTTGGCCGCATATTCTGCCGACCATGGCCAATGCCGGCGTTGCGCTTTGCATCGTCTACCTGACTCTCGTGAGTTTGCTGGTCGTGATGACCGGCGGCGGCCCGCTCGGCGCGACGACGACGTGGAGCTTCGCCATCTATAACCAGACGATGAACTCGGTCGACGTCTCCTCCTCCGCCGTCCTGTCCGTCGTCGTGCTGATGACCAACATCTGCCTGGGAATTGCCTCAAAATGGATCGCGGGCCGCTCCCATGTGGCAGGCTGATCCGCCCCGCCTGGCATTGGCGGCTGGCCCGGCGCTGCCCGCGCGGACCGGGGCCGGGTTGGTGCTCGGCCTCGCCTGCGTGCTCACCATCGTGTTCGTCCTGGCGCCGATCGCCTGGGCCGTAGTGACATCGCTGAAGACCGAGATCGGCTCGGTCGCCTATCCGCCGAGCCTGATCCCGCATCCGGCCAGCACCGCGAGCTACTGGCGGGTGATCACCGAACAGAACTTCCCGCGCGAGCTCTACAACTCGGTCCTGTATTCGGTCTCGTCCGTGCTGCTTGCGATCCTGGTGGCGGCGCCCGCCGGGTATGCCGCCGCCCGTTTCGTTTTCCCTGGCAAGAACGCGGTTATGCTGGTGATCCTCGGGACCTCGATGATCCCGACGGTGGCGCTGCTGATCCCGCTCTATGGGTTGTTGAGCCGCCTCAACCTACTGAACAGCGCCGTCGCCCTCATCGTGATCGAGGCCGCGCGGATCGCTCCGCAGACCGTCTGGTTCATCCAGACCTTCTGCTACACCGTCTCGCGCGAGATCGAGGAGGCGGCCGAGATGGACGGCGCGTCGCCGGGCGAGGTGTTCGGCTTCGTCGTCCTGCCACTGATCCGCCCGGGAATCGCCGCCATCGCCATCCTGGGGCTGATCACCGTGTGGAACGACTATTTGACCGTCGCGGTGTTCGCGCCGGATGCGGCGAAGCGCACGCTGCAGGTCGCT
Organism: Acetobacteraceae bacterium; assembly: GCA_965199005.1. Taxonomy (GTDB): domain Bacteria; phylum Pseudomonadota; class Alphaproteobacteria; order Acetobacterales; family Acetobacteraceae; genus LMUY01. The sequence continues at coordinate 2,757,460 of CBDAQK010000001.1, forward strand.
ATCGTCAACCAGGTGCTGGATTCCAACGGCGTGTCCTGGTCGTACATGATGGCGTTCGTCGTCGTCGCCTCCGCACCCGTGGTGCTGATGTTCCTGCTCGCGCAGCGCTGGTTCATCGCCGGTCTGACCGCCGGCGGGGTCAAGGGATGAGAGTTGCGCGCCATTTTGTGTTTGAAAGCAACCTGCCGAACGGGAGACTAAGCCAATGCAGTTGATGACACGCGTGATGATGGCCGCCGCCTTGCTGGCCGCGCTACCGCAGGCAGGCCGCGCAGCCGACCCGGTCGAGTTGGGCTACGCGACGTTCCTGGACCCCAACAACGACAGCGATCCCCGGGTCGGCGCCCAGGCCCGCATGATCGAGGCTTTCGAAAAGCAGAATCCTGGCATCAAGGTCAAGGTCGTGCTGGACCCGTCGGGCAACAACATCCTCCGCGCCGCCAAGACTGGCTCCGGCTCGCCCGACGTGGCGCGCCTGACCGCCTTCGGCCTGCCCGAAGCTGTGGCGACAGGGGGCCTGAAGCCGCTGGACGATTACCTCGCGGCCGACAAGGTCAACCTGACAGACTGGCTGATCCCGTTCGGGCAGACCAAGTTGAACGGCCATTACTGGGGCATGCCGCAGGATTTCCGCATCCCGATCCTGATGTACCGCAAGTCCCTGCTGAGCGCGGCGGGCGTCACCCCGCCCACGACCTGGGATGAAGCCTGCACCGCCAGCGGCAAGGTCGCGGCCGGCCCGGTGATCGGCTACGCGATACCGCTCGGCAGCAGCGGTGGCACGGGCGGGGCACAGGCACTGGGGGAGTTCATCCTGAGCACGGTACTGGCGCCGGACGGGAAGTATTTCGCGCCCGATGGCCATGCCATCGCCTTCAGCAAGGAAACGTTCGTCCGCGCGGCGCAGATGTTCAAGGACATGTACGGCAAGTGCAAGGCGACGCCGCAAACCAGCGTGCAGTTCGGCTATAACGAGGTGCATGACGGGCTACGCGCCGGCACCGTTGCCATGGCCTCGTTCGGGCTGGCCCGGTTCGGCGCGATCCGCCGGCAGGGGGCGGGCGATGACCTGCAATGGGCGCCGCCGCCCGGCTTCGGCGCTGCCGAGAAGCAGACTGTGGGCGGCTTCTTCATCAGCATCAACGCCAAGACCGAGCATCCGGACGAGGCGTGGAAGTTCGTGAACTTCATGACCAGTCCGGCGGGCGAGATCATCCAGGCGCAGGGCGGCGAGGTGGTGGCCCGGCTATCCGCCTATGAAGACCCGTCCCTGTCCACGCCGGCGGCCGCGAACCAGAAAGCCTGGGCTGCGCTGATCCACGATCGGGGCCAGCTGGTGTCCTATTCCGTCATCCTGACGACGTTCCACGAGATCGTCGGCGTGGCGCTGCAACGCATGATCCTGCGCAACGGGACGCCGGAGGCAGCATACGAGGAGGTCTCCAGCAAGTACGCCGATGCTATCGCCAAGGTGCACTGAGCGGAGATAGGCGCAGATGTGGCGTAACTTTGCCGACAGCCTGTATGCCGGCGGGATCGAGGCAATGCGGCCCTGCATCATGGGCACGCGGCATATGGTGTCGGCCGCCAACCATACCGCCGCCCATGCCGCGTTCTGCGTGCTGGAGAACGGTGGCAATGCGGTGGACGCCGGCGTCACCGGCGGCATCGTACTGAGCGTCGTGCAGAGCGACATCGTGAACTTCGCGGGCGTCGCCCCGGCGATGGTCTACCGAGCGGGCACGCGTGACGTGCTGACGGTCAGCGGACTCGGGACATGGCCGGCAGCGGTGACGCCTGACTACTTCCAGCGCCTGCATGGCGGCCGCATGCCCGAAGGGCTGCTGCGCTGCATCGTCCCCGCCGCACCGGATTCATGGATCACCTGTCTGGAACGGTTCGGAACGATATCCTTTGCCGAGGCCGCAGCCCCTGCCATCGCGCTCGCCCGCGACGGCTTCCCCGCCACGCAGTTTTTCGCCGACCAGGTTCGCCAGTTCCAGGACAAGTATTCCCGATGGCCCGGTAACGCAGCAATCTACCTGCCCCACGGGGTCCCGCCCCGCCCCGGCCACCTTTTCGTGCAGGCCGACCTGGCCCGCACGCTGCAATACATGGCCGACGAGGACATTGCCGCCGCACCGAACGGCCGGGCCGCCGGGCTGCGCGCCGCGCGCGCGGCGTTCTATACGGGGGACGTCATGCTGGCCATCACCGGCTACCACCGGGACAATGGCGGGCTGCTGACGGAGGCGGACATGGCGGGGTTCCATGTCGACGTCGAACCCGCCCTGTCCACGCAGGCGCGCGGCTTGGACGTCTACGCTTGCCCGCCCTGGTGCCAAGGGCCGGTGCTGCTGCAGGCGCTTAATATCCTGGCCGACGACGACTTGGCTGCACTCGGCCACAACACGGAGGCCTACCTGCATCTGGTAGCCGAGGCGTTGAACCTCGCCTTCGCTGACCGCGACACCCTCTACACTGATCCGCGGTTCGGCCAGGTGCCAATGGATCGGCTGCTGTCGCGCCACTACGCCCGCGCCCGGCGTGACCTGATCGAACCCCATCGGGCCTTCGGACAGGCGCCGCCGCCGGGCATAGGCCGGGCGGGAGCCAACGGCGAAGCCGATGGTTGGGAAACACTGGGTGAGAAGGATACATCCTACATCGCGGTGGTGGACCGCCACGGCAACGCGTTCTCCGCCACGCCGAGCGACAACTCGTTCGAGGCGCCGGTGGTGCCCGGCACCGGGCTATGCCCCTCCTCCCGCGGTTCGCAGAGCTGGGTCGACCCGGAGCATCCCTGCGCCATCGCGCCCGGCAAACGGCCCCGCCTGACCCCCAGCCCGGCCATGGCGCGAATGCCCGATGGCGGCATGATGCCGTTCGGCAGTCCGGGCGGCGACGTGCAGCCGCAAGCCATGCTGCAGGTGCTGCTGAACATCACCGCCTTCGGCATGACGCTGCAGGAGGCGGTCGAGGTGCCCCGCATCGCGTCGGCCAACCTGCAGGGCTCATTCGAGCCCCACGCCTACACGCCAGGCGGGCTGCTGCTGGAAGGGCGCATCTCCCGGGCCACTGCGGACGGCCTGCGCCGCCGCGGCCATGCGGTCCGCGACTGGCCGGACTTCACCTGGCAGGCTGGCGCCGTCTGCGCCGTTCGCCAGGACGAGGCGGCGTCCGTGCTATCCGCTGGCGCAGACCCGCGCCGGCCATCCTACGCCGTCGGCCGCTGATGCCCGAACCTTAGATTGCGATGCCCGTCAAGCCTTCTCACCCCGCCTTTCTGCCCCGCGTCCGCAAGCGGGTGCCTCTCGCATGCTGACGGCCGGCCCGGTTCGGGTGCGTCGAACGGCCAGCCTAGGCCAACGCTGGTGTCGCGCGGACTGCGCAAGCCGTTTGGCTGCCCCGAAATCATCAAGGGCAGACGGCCTGTTGCGAAGAGAGGTGCGCTTGGTCGAGCATCTTGGGGGTCTCGCGCTGCTGCACGTTGAATACAGGGCATGATGGCCCCTTAAAGTACAGATTGACGGGATGACTATGATTAAGCCGAAGCAGCCGATCCGTCTCGCCATGGACGCCCGCTCCTGCCATTTCTTTGATCCTGCAGGACAGGCGCTGCCGGCGCCAGTTCGGGACGGAATTGCAAGAGGATGCCGCCACGAATGACCATGCGGCTCAAAGCTCGGCGGCCGGGCAGATCGGCCTGGCACAACCGCCGGAACTCTTGCGGGGAGCAGGGCCATCGCCGACAACAACCATCCGTCTAAGGAGGGTGAGGTGCAATCATCAAAGGTTGGATCGTTGACACATCGGACTGCCGAGGCTCTCCGGGTGCGGATTGCTGACGGGCAATTGCAGTCCGGCGAGCGACTGCCCACCGAGAAGGAGATGGCGGTGGAGTTCGGCGTCAGCCGCACCGTTGTGCGAGAGGCGGTGGCCGGTTTGCGAGCTGATGGCCTGATCAAAGCCCGACATGGCGTGGGCGTATTCGTGGCCGCAAAACGTGAATCCGGGCGGCCTGCAAGCGGCGGCAACGACGTTACGTTCGCGACGGCTTCTATTCTCGATGTGCTCGAATTGCGCATGGCCGTGGAGGTCCACGCCGCTGGTCTAGCAGCTGTAAGGCGGTCTTGGTCACAGGAAGAACGCATTTGGAATGCGGCAGAGCAGATGCGTTTGGCAATGGAAGCAGGCACTCCAACCGAAACGCTGGACCTTGCCTTCCACCGATCGATCGCAGAAGCCTCAAACAACCCCGCTTTCGTCGTCTTTTTCGATCAACTTGGCCAAGCCGCAATTCCGAGCAATTCAGTCGTCAGCCGGATTGAGTCTGAGAAAATCAGGGAACAGCATTTGAACCGCTGCCAATCCGAACACTTCGTGATCTTCGATGCGATTTCGCGGAATGACGTCCAAGCGGCCCGCTCGTCAATGCAATCACATTTGATTGTTAGCCAAGATCGATTCAAAAAAATTGAGGAGGCGTAAATCGGTTCCGGGCGATCGGCCAACGGCACGATTGGTGCCCCTGCTGTCCGGCTGGACTTCCGCCATCTGGTGGCCCGCCATAACCTCCCGGCCAAGTTTCCGCGGCACAAGTGTCTTCAAGGCAACTTCGCCACTCTCGTAGACGCTCCCAGGCGGTGGTTCGGCTGCGAAGCCTTCATGGCCGTGCCCGGCTGGGAGGCGAACTGTCGGTCTCTATTGCCTGGGCACGGATCGGGCCGTCGCGGGATGGTTGATTTGGCGCGCGAGGCGGCCGCAGTTCCGGTGGCGTCATGGGACGCCGGCACGCCCGCTCACCGAACGGCTCGCCGCACCATGGGCTGCCGCCAACACTCTGAGCCCGTTGCCCGGCCAATCGCCGTTCCGCCGTTGCCGGATCAAATGGCCCGGGACAAGACGACCATCCGGAGTCTTTCGGCCGTCAGTTCTGCCGCGCCCGGATAGAAACAGAAACGCTCCGACCGGGAAGCTAATTTGAAACAATTTCGCACGAGTCCTTGGCGCGGAGACCGCCTGCGGAAGCGGCGGTGCAGACCGCTTGGACCGGGGGCCGCGGACGGATATTGTCTACGCTGCACAGGCACTCGGAGGCCGGAGTATGGCCTCTGAGCATCCGACGTCGCTGACAGCGCCGGGGCCGGCGGGTGCCACTACCAGGGTTTTGGACACAGGGGGGATCTAAATCAAATGGCGCGCATCCATATCGTTTCGGACCTGCACGTCGAATTCGCTCCGTTCGAGGTGCCGTCCGTGGATGCCGATGTCACCGTTTTGGCGGGGGACACCTCGGTCGGGGGTGAACTCCACCCTTGGCGGGATGCTACGGCGAGGTTCGGAAGGCCCGTGATCGCGCTGGCGGGCAACCACGATTATTACAAAGAGACTGTCGAGGATGGCCTGGCCAAGCTGCGCAAGGCGGGTTCCGAGCGCGGCGCGGTGTTCCTGGAGAACGACGTCGCCGTGATCGCGGGGGTACGCTTCCTCGGGTGTACGTTCTGGACCGATTTCGGCCTGTCCGGGGCGGATCGACGGTCGATGGATTACGACATGGCGGTCTGCGCGCAGCGGGTGAACGACTTCCGGCTCATCCGGATCTGCCCGGAGGGGCGGCCCTTCACTCCGTCCGATGCCGCGGCGCTGCACGCCCGCTCGGTGGAATGGATGCTCGGCGTTTTCGAGACTCCGTTCGCGGGACCAACCGTCGTGGCGACGCACCACCCCCCATCGCCGCGCTGCCTCAACCCCGTGTTCCCCCGCGACGCGGTGTCGGCCGCGTTCGCCTCGGACCTGGAGGACCTCGTCGAACGCCTCCAACCGGAGCTTTGGATCAGCGGCCACACTCACTACTGCTCGGATTTCCGCATCGGACGGACCAGGATGCTCTCGAACCCGCGCGGCTACACCCCCGACGACGTGGCGGACGGGTTCGATGCGGCGCTGGTGGTCGAGGTTTGAACTGTCCCGCTACCGACGCGAGCGCGGGTAGGCGGCGGATTGCGCGGCCGTGGTCGCCGAATGGCATCCCACTTTGGTTGTCCGGCTCCGCCGGATATGTTGCACTGCTGACGCCGCCGGGCGCGGGCGGTTGGGAGAGGACGCATGGCGGACATCGTCGAAATACGTAAAGCGGTGGAAGCGAAGCTGGTATCTGACGAGGATGATCTTCTCGCGGAACTCGCCGACATGGTCGGGGAGGACTTCGCCATCCCCCGGGATCGGGCGAGGGAGGGAATGCGGGTGTTCTTCGCCTACCTGAATACGCTGCGGGAAAGGCTTTGCGCCTCGGACACCAGGGAACTCCTGAAGAAGGACTTTGAGCGCTCTGGCCCGGCGCTGGCGGCGATGCTCGCTGCGGACGCCTACCTGACCTCGCTCGGCCTTCCGGCCCAGGCGACCGTCGGTGCCCTGATCGTCAAGCTCGGCACCGATAGGATCTGCTCGGGCTAGGTTGCGGCCTTGAGCAATGGGACGGACGACGCTGCAGGGATAGTGGCGAATTGGTTCCGCGATCCGCTGCTCCATGCCTTCAAGGACGACTTCGGCCGCTCGGCGCGGCGGCACGGCTTTGCGAATCAAGCCGCGGTGATGCCGGAACTGCCGGGATTCGCTGCCAAACTCGAGCTGCTGGGCGAACTCCGCTCGGCCAACCCGGACTTTTTCAAAGAGCACGACTACCGATGGGCGTTCGACCGCGCGTCCTACGTCAATCCCGGCGGGGGCGCGCTGGACGGGGCGGACCAGAATCTCCGCCACCAGCTGACGGTGCTGCGCACCCTCATCGGGACCTGGGACGTCGTGAGAGGCATGGGCCCGCGCGTGCCGCTAGATTTCTCCGGCGTATGCGCGCGCGAAGTCGGCTCTTCCGGCCTGTCGCCGACATGCCGCCAATCCGGCGGCCACCGCTACCTGATGATGCCCTTCGGTTTCCGGCGCCTGACCTGCGAGCTGCTCCATCGGCTGTGCTCGGTGGCCGAACCGGATACCCTCGACGGGCCGGCGTGCTTCGCCGCCCTGTCCCGGCCGGTCCCAGCGGACGCCTTGGAGGGGTTCGCGCTGCCGTTCGTCGCCCGCAGGCTGGGGCTCGCCAGGAGCGACGACATGGCCAACCAGCACGCCGCGGAGGATTTCCTTCTGTCGGAGGTGGAACCGTTCATCGGAAGACGCGTCGATCTCTCGGTCGGTACTGCGGACGGGCTGGCAGCCGGGCTGCACGAGTTGCTCCTCGCGTTCGCGGCTAATCACGAGCTCGGACATCTACTTTATCGGCACGAAGGCCGGAGGTACCCTTCGGACGAGGGCGTCGCGGACACGACGAGCCTTGACGTCAGCCTGCTCGATTGGGGGTGGCTGGCTTCGGCCGGGTCGAGGACGGGGTTGCCAGACCCGGTCTGGATGCTGCTCGGGCCGCGGTTGTTCTTCTGGGCGGCGGAGATCGTCCTGCGGCTGGACGCGCTGCTGGACCGGGCCCCCGGCGAGCGCGGGGTCGAACGCTCCCGGACGCTGGCGGAGCGCAGGGCTCTGGTCGAAGCCCGGGCCGCGTGGCTCGTCCGGGAGGTTTGGCCTAGGTTCGGCGTCGCGGCACCCGAAGCGGCGCTCGACGCGGTTGCGGGCTTTGGGGCAAACCTCGACCGCGCGGCGGCGGCCTTCAGCGATGCGCCCGATCTTGCCGAGGCGGTCAGGGTCGGAAAGATGCGTCTAGGAGTCACGCCAGCCGACTGAGGGCCGGATGTTGAAACGCGCAGCGGGACGGACGCCCGCCAATGCCCAGGAGCAGGCATCCGCTGCCCGACCACGGATCGGCCGGATTGGTCGCATCAGCGGGGCAGGGTTTCAGAAGCCCGAAAGGCTTGCTCCCACCTGAAGGCGAGCCGCTCCTCCGCATGCTCTGACGCCGCATTACCGCACCGCTCGATGCTGCTGACGTAGGGTTAGTCGATGCCGGCGCGAAGCGCGAGGGTGCCGTCAGCAGAGTTGTCAGCTATGCTGTTTCTGAAGCGTCTTCGCATCGGGTCAGATCACCTTGTGCAAGGTAAATGACTGGCGTTTCTTAAGCCAGAAGATCGCAGAACCGAAGACGATTGACTTGGCCGCCTCCGACCAGAGACGCCGATCCGGCATTTTCCACAGACATCGCTACGCCACCTGAAATTACCGTGGAGGATTATGTGTATCCAGGAGGTATGAGGTCGCGCGGATGCTGAACATTCCCCATGACCAGGGAATATCAATCAGCCCGCCGACAGGCCCTGGTGCGGAACAGGGCTATAGGTTACGCCAAACTCCTCACGGAATGTGCAAATTGGCTTTCGCAGGCGCTGCCAACCACGGCACGTGAACGATCGCTTCCGCTGGCACCGATTCTATCTCGGTGCGCATCAGGCTGTTTCAGCGGTTGAACCAACCGAAGGCGGCTAAGACGGATACGATACGACCTCGATAATTTCGTCCTCGCTGAGCGGGGCGTCTGTCTGTCGCATCTTGGAAACGGGCAAGGTTGAGCCGGACGTGGCCAGCGCCAATGCGCGTCGTTCAGAGGCCGAAAACAGCGGGTGCGTGCTGGATTCCGGCAATGCGGCCAGCTTGTCCCAGTCCACACCCGCATGGTGGGCGGCATGCACCATATGGGTCGCGGTATATGCGGAGCCGGCGCCGCGGCTTGCCTCGCAGGCCAGCAGCATGCGCAACTCGACGGGCACGATGCCCTCGCTCCACGAAACGATGCGGAGCAGCTCGAAGATCGCGGGAAGCAGCCTGGGCCTGCGTGCCATCGTGAGCAGCGCGTTGGGGCGATATCCGAAAGGGCGCACGATTTCGGCGAGCGCCGGGTCGTGGAACGATGGATCGTGTTCAGAAAGGGGCGGGACGCGGGAACCGGTCTGAACAGCCCGTCTCGGAACGCCCTCGCCACCAGCCAGCGCGCTCATGTCGATTCAAATCTCCAGGCCGCCGCCGCAAACCAGGACTTGGCCGCTGACATAATCCGACACTGGCAGGCACAAAAGTAACACCGCGCCCGCGGCCTCCTGCGGCGTGCCGGCCCGGCCGAGCGGGATCATTCGCTCAGACATCTCGAGCAGCTCCTGGCTGATGCCGGCCTTGATCGTACTGCCTTTGATGGAGATGGCGCCGCCCGCGCCGGCCGGGACCTCCGTCAGCCTGGCGCGTATCAGGCCGAACGCGAAGCAGTTCACGTTGACCTAGTAGCGGCCCCATTTCTTTGCGGGCGTGCGGGTCATGCCGATGATGCCCGCCTTGGCAGTCGCATAGTTCACCTGGCCCGCATTGCCGCCCAACCCGGCGATGGAGGAGATGTTCACCACCTTGCGGAACACCTCCCGGCCGGCTTCAGCGTCGGCACGGCTGAGGGCACGGATGACCGGCTGTGCCGCGCGCAGGATGCGGACGGCGGGGTCAGGTGCACGTCGAGCAAGCCATACCACTACTCATCCGTCATGCTTTGAACGATGTTATCCCAGGTGTATCCGGCGTTGTTGACGAAGATGTCCAGCCCCTTGTAGCTCCCCGTTGCGGCACCCACGAAACGGTCGGCGAAGTCGGGGGCGGTCACGCTGCCCGCCCAGATGATAGCCTCGCCGCCGGCGGCGCATATGGCATCCACGATCTCCTGCGCCGGGTCGGCATCGAGATCGTTGACGACGACGTGTGCGCCTTCTCCGGCGAGCTTGAGGGCAAGCTCCCGCCCGATGTCCCGGCCGCCGCCGGTGACCAGCGCGACCTTTCCATCGAGCCGGCTCACTGTGGCAACCCGGCTTCGATGGCGACGATCGCTTTACCAAGCGTCTTGGCTTGGTCGAACTGGTTGGTGGCGGAAAGATCGACCCGCGCACACCTCTCGCCCTAAATGTCTCCGATAGCGGTCACCCGTCCGCCGCAACGAACCGCGTTGCCAAGGTGGGTGATGGCGACAAACCGGACGCTGAAGATGTATCAGCACATGGACGATACCTCGCTGTGGTGTTCCCGAAGGTTTTAGCCGACATGGCAGTTCGGATTCCCGACTTGCCCTGGATTGAGGACAGCGATGGCGACACGATGACGTTCGGCCAAGCCCGGTCGCAGGCGGCGCAAGCCTCGGCGTATTTCGAAAGCCTCGGCATCCGGCACGGAGAGCGCGTCGGCATGCTCATGCTCAATAGCTGCCATTTCGTCCGCGTATGGCTTGGGCTGGGAAATTGTCATGTCCGGGTTCGGAATGACCGAGTGCAACATCGTCGCCTGGGGCAGGTTGGGGCGGTCGGTGCCGGGGGCCGGCGGATGGGTGCACGAGGAACATTTTCAGGTGTGCATTACCGATCCGCAGACGGACACGCGGGTCACGACGGGTCAGGTGGGGGAGATCCTGGTCCGGCCGAAGGCGCCGTCGGGCTTCATGGCCGGCTACCTCAATCAGCCGGACAAGACGGTCGAGGCGTGGCGGGATCTGTAGTTCCACACGGGTGATGCGGGGCTTATGGACGAGGACGGGCTGATCACCTTCGTGGACCGCATATGAGACTGCATCCGCGCCGGAGTGAGAACATTTCGGCATGGGAGTCGAGGCCGTCGTGCAGGGCCTGCCCGACATCGCCGAAGTGGCGGCATTCGCCGTCCCGTCCGACGTGCCAGGCGCCGAGGACGAAGTCATGCTCGCTGTCGTGCCGAACCTGGGTGCATTGGTCGATTGCGATGCCGTTTACAGGCTTGCCAGCGAGCAACTGCGACGATTTGCTGCGCCGAGATACATTCGGGTCATGGTGGAACTGCCCAAGACAGCCACGGGCAAGGTGCAACGGGCTGTGTTGCGCAAAGAAGGAGCTGCTGGCGCCCTTGACATGGCAGCCGGTCGTGACAGGTCTTCTCTCGCCCAAGTGTGAGGACATGGTCGTCGGGCGACGCGATTAAACCCTCAGGCGAGGAGTTGGAAGTTCCGTGGGCGGCCAAGCGCGTAAAGCGGCTTCTACCACCGCCAGTAGCGACGCCTGGGCCGCGCCATCCCGCGCCAGCACCGACATCCCCTGAGTAACCGCCATCACCAGCCCTGCCAGTGCCGCAGCTTGCGTTTTGGGCGGCAACACGCCGTCCTCGATGTCGCGGGCGATCCGCGCTCCCAGCCGGTCCTCGATGGAGCGGCGCACCTTGGCCACGGCGACCTGCACGTCGGCAGAAGCTTCCGACCCGCTTGCGGTCGCGCTGGCAAGCAGGCAACCCTTTGGCGTGGCCTCACCCGTATAGGCCGTCGCGGCGGCAGTCATCAGGTCACGGGCAGCCTGGTAGGCCGTTGGCGCATCGCCGATCGTGCGCGCAATGTCCTGGGGATCGCCCGCATATAGCCGCAATGCTTCAAGGAACAGGCGCTTCTTGTCACCAAAGGCGGCATACAGGCTGGGGGCGGTGATCCCCATCGCGGCGGTCAGTTCGGCAACCGAAGTGGTCTCGTAGCCGTGGCGCCAGAAGGCGAGCATGGCCTGCCGCAGCGCAGTGTCTCGGTCAAAGGAAAGTGGCCGGCCGGTCCGGCGAGCCGACGCATTCGAGAGAAGTTTCATAGTGACCGCTTTGAAATAGGTTGACGCGCCCGGATTGAATGATTAGCCCATTCTATAGCATACGCTACGTAAGTCTGGAAATTGAATGTCACTTGTGAAATTCCGCACGCTCGGCCGCTCCGGCTTGGTGGTCAGCCCCATCGCGCTCGGAACCATGACCTTCGGGGCGGGTGAGTGGGGCGCCGACGATGCGGCATCGCGCGCCATCTTTGATGCCTACCGGGCAGCCGGCGGCAACTTCATCGATACGGCCGATATCTACTCGGGAGGCGCCAGCGAGACGCTGGTCGGACGGTTCACCAGGGAGAGCGGCTCACGCGACGCGGTGGTGTTGGCCACAAAGTTCGCGTTCAACGGATCGGCCAGCCCCTTGACTGCAACCCAGGCCGGCGGCGGGAACCCTAATGCGGGCGGTGCGGGTGCCAAGAACATCCATCGCGCGCTCGACGCCTCGCTTAGGCGGCTCGGGACCGATTACGTTGACTTGTACTGGATGCATATCTGGGATGGCGTGACGCCGGTCGAGGAAATTGTGCAGACGCTGGGCGACCTCGTGCGTGCTGGCAAGATCCGCTACTACGCGCTTTCCGACATGCCGGCCTGGGTGGCGATGAAAGCCGCTACGATCGCCGCCGAACGGCGCGTTCCCGGGCCGATCGCCATCCAAGTCGAATACTCCCTGGTCGCCCGTGACGTCGAGGCGGAGCATATCCCCGCAGCCCGCGAGGCGGGCATGGGCGTGATGCCCTGGAGCCCGTTGGCGGGTGGCTTCCTGACAGGCAAATACCGGCGTGAGGATACCAGTGGTTCCGGTCGGCTGAGCGGCCCGAACCCGTTTGGCAACAGTAAGTTCGCCGACAGGAACTGGGAAGTGCTGGAGGTGCTGAAGTCTGTCGCTGCTGAGCTCGACCGTCCGGTGGCGCAGGTGGCGCTGGCCTGGGTTATCGCGCGACCAGGCGTCAGCGCCACCATCATCGGCGCGAGCAAGCCGGCGCAACTCGCCAGCAATATCGCTGCTGCCGAGATCAGGCTGAATGATGAGCAGATAACTCGCCTTGACGAGGTCAGCGCGCCCGCGCCAGGCTTCAGCGCGGGACTGACGTCGCCGATTATCCGTCGCATGGTGTTCGGCGGGAATGACGTGACGGGTTGGGGCGAATAGGGCCAATCTCAACTCTCGTCCGATAGTTGATTACCTGTGCCGAACTGCCGTCAGACCAACCGATATCGTTGGCGGTGTCCTGGTGCGGAGAGGAGCGGTGGAAGGGGGTCCGGTAGCAGCGGACCCGAAAGTTCGATTCAGATGATCGAGGCCATATAGACACTGTTTTCGACGTAGTCGGATCGGTAGCTACCACCGAGTTCGACACATAGTGGACGTTGTTGGGCGCATAACGGGTCTGTAAATCGCTTGCATGAGCTATGCATTTGTCTTGATCGTCGGACTTTGCGCGGGTGCGCTCAGCGGGATTATCGGGACCGGCTCGTCGATCATGCTGCTTCCCGTCCTGGTCTATCAGTTCGGGCCAAAGCAGGCAGTTCCCATCATGGCGATTGCCGCCCTGATGTCGAACATCGCGAAAGTCATGGCGTGGTAGCGGGAGGTCGATTGGAAAGCGTTCGCCGCCTACTCGATCACCGGAATACCCGCGGCTTCGCTCGGGGCTCGAACACTCCTTTTTTTGCGGTCGCAGGTCGTCGATGTGGCGCTCGGCGTCTTCTTCCTGGCCATGATCCCAGCCCGTCGCTGGCTGCACATCCGCAGCTTTCGCATCAGCCTTTGGCAACTCGCACTCGCTGGCGCCATCATCGGATTTCTGAGCGGCATCGTGTTATCAACCGGGCTGCCAAGCGTTCCCGCTTTTACGTCCTACGGATTGCTGAAAGGAGCGTTCCTGTCCACAGAGGCGGCCAGTTCGCTTGCATTGATGGTCAGTAAAGTCGTCACGTTCCAGCAATCGGGAGCACTGCCGCCCCCCGCAATTATCCAGGGCCTCATCATAGGGGCCTCGCTCATGGTGGGTTCCTTTGCAGGAAAACTCGTTGTCCAGGGGATGAGTACGGGCACGTTTCAACTCTTGCTGGATATACTTCTGGGTTGCTCCGGTCTGTCGCTGCTTTGGGCGGCGATAGATTGAGCCAGGCGGAGACCTGGGATTATCGACGCAGCGTGGATCCGCTATCCACCCCCAACGGCGGTAGTCCCGGCCGACGAACCTAGTTTCGGGGCGGAGGACGGCGGAGCACGAGTTTGATACCCCGCCGGCCATGTGCGTGCTTACGCGTTCGCACGCCTGCGATCGAGTGCCTCGACCAGCTTGGCCGCGATCAGATGATCCGAGTTCGGATTCTGGCCGGTAATCAGCTCTCGATCGACCACCACGTTGGGCGCGGAGTCCTCCGCATCGGTGCTTACTGTAGACCTCGCCAGTAACAGAGCGTCGGGCATGGTGAAATACAACTTGCCATGCAGGAGGCTGTCTTCGGCTGCTCGCTCCTCGCTCACAGAGAATACGGTCATCCGGTAGCCGGCATAGATCCAGCCCTGGGCATACCCGCTCGCCGCAGCCCCATCTCCGGAGATCAGGGCGGCGCGGAACTCGCGCGCCTTCGGCATCGCCGCTACGGTCGCTACCGGGGCATGACACAGCAACGCAGTCGGCCTCCCGGCTTTGTGGAAGTGGTGCAGGACCACGCCCATGTCGGCATCCTGCATGAGGTCAACTGCCGGCGCGTGCCCGCCGGGCACGAAGAGGCCGGCGTAACCATCCAGCCCCTTCTCGATCACCGAGCGCAGCGTGTGGACCTGATTCATGGACGAGTCGTCGGCGTAGAAGCTCCGGGCGCGTGCGTGGGCGGCCTCGTCGCCGCCAAAGTGCTTCGCTACGTCCGACACCGGATCGATGTGTGGTTTGGTCCCGTCCGGCGTGGCCAGCACAACCGAGTACCCAGCCTCGATAAGCGCCATCGCTGGCACGACCGTCTCGTTGAGATATTGGCCGATCGCAGCCGAGCCACCGCCTTGAAGCTCGATGCGTGTGGCGTTCGAGCCCACCACGAGCACTGTTCCTTTGGTCATCTGCACCTCCGTTAAACCGTCCGTATCGTGTGCGGACGAGCTGGATGTGACCTCGACCAAGGCATTCCTGAAATTGATTGTTTGTATTCCAGATATATAAGGATCAATATATGTCGTGCGCTACGACCTCAACCTGTTGCCGATTTTTGTCGCTTTGATAGAGGAGCGCAGCGTCACACGCGCCGCGGAACGCCTGGGCATGACCCAACCGGCGCTGTCGAACGCGCTTTCACGTTTGCGGACCACCTTCAAGGATCCACTCTTTATCCGCGAACGCTACGGAATCCAGCCGACTTCGGCTGCTGTCGAACTCGCGCCCGTCATCGCCGAGGCCCTGGCGAGGCTCGACGACGCGGTGCTCGGTCAACAGGAGTTCAACCCTGCTACGGCCGAGCGACTGCTAGCTGTCGCCCCCAACGGGTACGTCGAACTTGTTCTGGTTCCCGCAGTTGTTGCAAGGCTTCGAGTGGTCGCGCCCGGCATCACGCTGCGTCTGATCCCGTACAACAACGACCTGGCGGAAACAGGCGTCGTCTCCGGTGCCACCGCACTGGTGCTTGGCCGGGTCATTGATCCAGCAGACAGCTTGGTCGTGCAGCACCTTTTTGATGAGGGGTTCGCCTGCGTGGTGCGAGCAGGCCATCCCGAGATCAACAGCAACATCAATCGTGACCAATTTGAGCGGCTCAGGCATGTCAACGTGGTGCCGCCGGGCCGTATGCGCGCGGGGCTGTTCCAGGCGCTGGCGCAGCAACAGCTCAAGCGCGACGTTGCGATCTCGGTTACCAATTTCTTTGCAGTGGCCGAGATGGTCGCCGTCACCGATTACTGCGCGACGCTGCCCGGCCTGGTCTGTCGCCGGCTGGCACATGATCAACGGCTCAAAGTGCTACCTCCGCCGGCCGATCTTGGCACGTTTCCGGTCGAGATGGCCTGGCACGTGCGCTACCGCCATGATCCTGCACACCGCTGGCTCAGGTCCTTGATCGGCGAAGTGGCCATGGAGCTGACAGGCTGAAAGCTTCGGCAGCTTTATTAATGTCCGAGGCGGAAAGAGAGTCTGCAGACCACCCAACGCGGCGGTAGGCATGCAGAAAACCACCGTTTGATGCAAACCGCCTGACCCGTGTGGTTCTTAGGCTTTGCCAGCCGTTTTCAGTGCAATAACTGGTGCATCTATCTCTGCCTTGCAGACCCTGCTCATCTTGTTTGTGGATCAAGGGGGAACTGGGCAGTGCTGGTCGGCTATATGCGCGTGTCCACTGCCGAGCAGAACCTTGAGCTTCAGCGAGGTGCCTTGGATGGCATGGGTTGCGAGCACCTGTATGAGGACATTTGCAGCGGCGCCGTCACCGATAGGCCCGGGCTGGGCAATGTGGGAGGCGAGAAGCAAGCCGGAGCTTGAGGTCTTTGAAAGCGGCGACATACAGCTGGCAAAGCAGCTCATCAAGGACGGCGTGCTCGACTTACCCGCATTGTTCCAGGTCGTCACCGGCATACGGTACGGCTTCGAGATGACGCCGCAAACGATGGCCTACGCCAGGTCCATGCTGCCTTCCGGTGCCATCTGGGCGGGCTTCGGCGTCGGCCGCATGATGTCCCGATGCTGGCGCAGGCGTTTCTGCTCGGCGGCCAAGTCCGCGTCGGACGGGAGGATAGGATCATGATTCGCAAGGGCGAGTTAGCGCCGCACAACGCTGCTTTGGTGTCGAAGGCAGTCCGCATTCTGAGCGATCTCGGCGTCGAGACCGCGCCGGCGGCGGAAGCAGGCCAGATGCTCGGATCGTCGGCACGGTGGAACGGCCATGCCGCGTCCGGCGGCTTCCGACGATCCTTGGCGTCCAGCACCACGGTACCGGCTCCTTGTTACTGTCTCGGCTCGGTCGCCTGCCGATCAAACGCCATGCTGTTCGATTGCGCTGACGGACAGCCGGGCGGAGAAGCTCGCCGTAGCAATGCATGGTGATGCGGAGGACCTTCGCAGCTTGGGCTCCTCCGGTCGAGGCGATGCCGTGCCTTCAGGGCCGGGTGTGTTCACACCATGATTTCCCTAGAGCCACCTCGTTCAGAAAATACTTACTTAAGCGAAAAACGGATCGGCACGGTCAAGGTGATCGTGCGGCCCGTCAGTTCCGGTGGAGGTGCCGGGAGGGGTTCCGCGCGGCGCAGGAGTGCAATCGCCTCCTCATCGAGGGCTGGCGAACCGGAACTGCGCGCCACCCTGGCCGTCAGCACCAGCCCTGCGCGATCCATCGTGAAGGTGACCGAGGCGACGCCCTCATCGCCGGCAGCCCTGGCCGCATCAGGGTAGCGTTCGGTCCGCCGCAATTGGCCCATGAGGCGGCCCTGCCAGGCGGGCACTGCATTGGGATCACCTGAGGGCGGGCTTGGCGATAGCTGCGCCGTTGGCGGCAACACGGGCGCGGGCGGCCGGAAGGGTTCCGGCGTGGATGCCGTGGCCAACGGGGCTGCCGCCGCCGGTGCAGCCTCGGGCGAAGCGCGCCGCGGCGGCGGGGCGGCCGCTGAGGGTGCCACCCGGGCCGGGACATGTCGTGGCGGGGCACGAGGCACCTCCCGGGGGCGCTCCAGAAATTTAGGCGGCGGTGGTTTCTGCAAACCCTCAGCAGACGCGGGCGGCGGCTCTACCGGGGCTGCTGCCTGGGCTGGAGATGGCGGCGGAGAGGGCGGAGGTGGCGGGGCCGTAGCCGCTGCGGGTGCTGGCGGAGATGCCGGCGCACTGGGCGGCGGCTGGGGCGCAGGCGATGGCGGCGGATTTGGGGCCGTGGGCGCCGCGGCCTGGTTTCTGGCAATCGCTGAGGTGGGCAACAAGTCCAGTTCGATTGGCGCTGGCGGCGTTGGAGCCTGCTCCCTGGCTTGGTTCGTCAGGGCCAAAATGACGGCGACATGAAGGGCGAGCACGACGGCCGTGCAGGCCGCCCAACGGATTGTGTTAATCAATCGACGGTGCTCACGGACTGCGGCGGGCGTCCAGTCCGACCAGCGCCACTTTGGTGAACCCCGCATCCCGCAGCAAATTAAGCACGTCCATCAGTTCGCCGTAGGCCACGGCCTTGTCGGCACGGACGAACACCTGCGCGTCCTCCGTCCCGCCTGAGGCTTGCCGTAGCGCGGCGCCCAGTGCATCGGCAGTAACGCTGGCCTCCCCGACGGCCAGGGTATCGTCGGCCTGGATCGTGACGTAGATCGGCTAGTCAGGCCGCAGCTGCGGCTGTGCGGTGGCGGATGGCAGATTGACGGCCACGTCGACCGTTGCCAGGGGCGCGGCCACCATGAAGATGATCAGCAGCACGAGCGTCACGTCAATGAATGGCGTGACATTGATCTCGTGCGACTCCGCAATCTCGTCATCATCGCCGCCGAGCCGCATCATCGCGGATGCAAGCCTTCCCGCTGACCTAAGTCCGCATGCTCGCGCCGATCCAGGTCGCGCGACAGCAGGCGCATGATTTCCGCGACGGCATCCGCCAGGACGGCCTTGTGTCCGGCTACGCCGCGGGCGAACAGGTTGTAGATCACCACAGCCGGGATCGCGGCCACAAGCCCGACAGCCGTGGCGAGGAGTGCTTCGGCAATGCCGGGCGCGACAACAGCGAGATTGGTTGTCTGCGCCTTTGAGATGCCAACGAAGCTGCGCATGATACCCCAGACAGTTCCGAAAAGCCCCACGAACGGGCTGACGGAACCGATGGTGGCAAGCAACCCCGTGCCAGCCGACATACGGCGACCCGCTGCGCTGAAGTCTCTTTCAAGCCGCCACGCGATCCGTTCTTTGACACCTGCAGCAAAGGGCAGTCCAGCCGAAGCCGCAGACTCATTCGAGGCCGTCGCTGTCATGATCCCGCACTCGGAGCGCGACGATACCGCGCGGGACGCCTCCAGAAGATTGGCTGCGGCTCTAAGATTATCTACGTCTCGCCTTGCCGCCCGCAATGCCCTCACGAGTTGCAGGCCCTTGGCAAATCCGATCGTCCAGGTCAGTACGGACGCCAGCAGCAGGATCGAAAGGACGCCTTTGACCACCGGGTCGGCGTCCATGACCATCCCAACGGGCGACAAGTCGCGGGGCAGCGGAGCCGTTTGGGCCATCGCCGTCGCCGGAGCGAACACAAAGGCTAGGGCTAGCGCCCGCGGGAACCCGGTCGTTGAGGGCATCCGCTAGAACTTTTGCACGATGCCAGCGAGGATTGTCCTGCGCAGGCCGTACTGCGGCGCGCCCACGCCGACGCCGGTGCCATCGCGGATTTCATACTTGCGGTCCAGCACGTTGATGATGTCCAACCGTAGCTGGGTCTGCCCGGCGTAACCCGTCTTGACGGTCTGCACAGCCGACAGGTTGGCCGTGTAATAGCCCGAAAGAGCCCTTCCGTTCGGCACGTCGCCACTGGCCGACGAGTAGTCAGCCCGCAGGCCGCTGCCGACGATCAGATCGGCTGAAATCCGGGCCGGCGCCCGCGTCCCCTCGAACAGCGTGTAGGCGACGCCACCGGAGCCGGTCCAGCGTTGGTCGTGGTCGAGATGGATCCACCGCCCGCTGATGTATTGGAGATCGGATGCGCTGAAGTCGAACTGCGAGGAGACAATGTCTTTGCCGATTGCCCGGGAGTACGCGACGTTCCCGTAGACCGACAGCGGACCCTTGTCGTAGGAAGTGCTGAACTCGATGCCGCTGACCTGTCCTTTCCGGTAATTGAAGGCGGAGAGAATGATCGGCGCCCCGAACTGCCCTTCGTCAATCAGGTTGCGGGCGGCCTTGTAGTAGGCGTCGACGCCAGCGCGCCAGCCGGGCAGGATGACCTGGTCGAACCCCACATCGAAATAATGGTCCCGCTCGGCCTTCACGGTGTTGTTCTGCGTCACCTGTGGCGCGGCCGACGTGTTGGCGAACTGCGCTATGGCGTTGCCCGAAACCAACTCGAAGGGTGGTGGCGTGAAATACCGCGAATACCCTGCGTGCAGCGTCGTCCCCTCGAACGGCTTCCAGACGGCGTTGATGCGGGGGCTGATTTGGTTTTCGTCGGTGTATTCATTCACCCGGTCAAAACGCAGCCCATAGTTGATCGTCAGCTTCGGGGTGACGCGGTACTCGTCCTGAATGTAGGTCCCGAACAGGGTGCCTGTCTTGCCGTTGCCGTCATGGATGTTGAACGGCGAGTCGGAGGGAGCAGCCGAGCCGTCCGCCGGGACGGAGACGACGAGGGAGTCGCTCTTCGAGACGTTACGCTCGCCAAGGATTTGGAAACCGGCACGGATCGTATGCTGGTCATTGACCCGCCAGCTTGCGTCGGTCTGCTCCCCGGTTGACATCACGGAGCGGGCCGCTGTCTGCGACACCCCGTTGAACAGCAGGTCGCCAAGGGGATCGGGCGTGTAGTAAAGGCTGCTGTAACGCGTGAAGACCGAGGTTTGCAGGTCGACAGCCCCAAACTGCTTTTGCAGCGACAGAATGGCGAAGTCGGTTATCTCCCGCTGGTGCTGGGTTAGGTTGGTGCTGTTGAAATCACCGATGCCATTTGCCGTCAGGCCGAGCTGGGGCGATTGCCCGGGATTGTTGGGGACCTGGAAAAATTCGTTGGAGTAGCCTGCAAGCAGGCTAACACGCGTGGTGTCGTCGATGAGCCCCGATACGTGCGCCAGTCCATGGCTCTGGTTCGACAGGTCGTGAATTGGGTTGAAGCTCCCGGTCGGGTTTTCAATGCCGACACGGCTATGCAGGAAGTCACCCGTATAAAAGTAGTCGATGGCACCCTTGCTGCCACCGTAGGTGATGCTCGGTTGGAAATAGTCGCGCGCACCGCCGTAGATTGAAATTTCGCCGCCTGGATCCGTGCGGCCGGACTTCGTGGTGATGTCCACGACCGCCGCCGTGTTGAAGCCGTACTGTGCCGGAAGCGATCCGGTGATCAGCGACAGGGAGTGGGCAAACCGTGTTTGCAGCGTCTGGCCGAACACGGCGAGCCCCTCGGGCAACTGAACGCCATCGAGGCGGAACTGCACTTCGTTGTGGTCGCCGCGGACGTGGATCTGGCCGAAGCTATCCTGGGCCACGCCGGGTGCCTGGAGCAGCGTCTGGTTGAGCGGGATGTTGTCGCCCTGCGGCAGTGTCTCGATCGAGCCGCGGCTGAAATTGTAGCTGGTCGCGCCGAGGTTCGGCTGAAGCTGGCTGCGTGCCTGGTCCAGCCGTTGGCTTACGACATCCAGATCAGGAAGGGTCAGTTCCGGACCGATTGCCTCGTCGGTGCCAGTGCCGAGGCGCACGCGGGGCGCCGGCTGCTGTGGCAGGCCGGGGGCGGTTGCGGTGGAGCTTGGGTCGGCGGCGAGAACGGACGTCACCGATGCCACGGCCAGGCAGGTCGTCAGCATTAGCACATTTCGGAGTCTCATGGCGTCAGTCCTAAGGCTTGCTCACAGGACGGTGATGATACTGAGTGTCAAAACAGTCGTAACCTTGTATCATGTACCGCGAGGGAGTTGTTGATACAGTGTTGCACTTTTGCAGCGGATGGTGCCGCTTGCGAACCGCGGACGCGCTCCGTCGAGGGGCACCTGCGGTCGAGCATGGTGGACGCACCAAGTCCCTTGTAAGCGGGAGTGATACGACATATCGGTTCGCAGTTCCCATCACCGCAGGAGCGGGAGTTCCCATGTCCAAGACGGCCGCCATCATGCTGCTCGCCGGAATCGCACTCGGCGTAGCGGCCCCATCCGCCAGCGCCCAGACGGGCAAGCCGATACAGGTCGTGGCGGCGGAGAACTTCTATGGCGACATCGCCAAGCAGATCGGCGGCGGATATGTCGCTGTCACCAGCATCCTGACGAACCCCGATCAAGACCCGCACCTGTTCGAGGCGAGCGCGTCCGTCGCCCGCAACCTCTCGGCCGCCCGCTTGGTCATCTACAACGGCATCGATTACGATCCCTGGGTGTCCAAGCTGCTCGGCGCGGCCAAGTCGGCCGATCGAAAGTCTATCGTCGTGGCGGATCTTATTGGCAGGAAGTCCGGCGACAACCCACATGTCTGGTACGACCCGGCTACCATGCTGGCGCTGGCCAAGGCGCTTTTCCAGGAGCTGGGGACGGCCGATCCGGGGCATGCGGCGGATTTCGGCCGCAACCTGGCCAAGTTCGAGCAGTCGTTGCAGCCGGTGCAGGCCAAGATAGCGGCCCTGCGCACCCGCCTCTCCGGCACGCCGGCGACCGCGACGGAGCCGGTGTTCGGCTATATGTTCGATGCGCTCGGCATGACGGTCCGCAACGCCTCGTTCCAGCTCGCCGTCATGAACAACACGGAGCCCTCCGCCTCCGATGTCGCGGCTTTTGAGAACGACCTCAAGACCCATCAGGTCAAGCTGCTCGTGTATAACAGCCAAGCGAGCGATCCAATTGCCGCTAGGATGGAGAAGCTAGCGAAAGCCGCCCATGTCCCGGTCGTCGGCGCGACGGAGACCGAGCCGACGGGCAAGACGTACCAGGCATGGATGCTCGGCGAACTTAATGCCGTGGATCACGCCTTGCCCAACTGAGCTTCCTTGAGTTTCGGGAGGTCAACCTGTCGCTGGGCGGTCGCGCGGTGTTGTCCAGGGCTTTCTTCAAGGCCGAATCCGGCGGCTTGGCACAATCGACCGTCGAAGTGACGGCCGAACCGCTTGCCGTCGACTGGACAAGGTCCAGACCTCATGACAGGTAGACCTGTGAACGACAAACCAGAAGCCAATGGCCCACCTCTCGCAACCTTCACCGGTCCGGCGGGTGTTGCGAACGTTCACCGCCTTCAGGGAAACGGTCCTAATCCCGAATTTGAGGTTTGGCTAAACGGGGTCTCTGTCGGCCTTTACGAAAGCTTGGGCGAGGCGATTGCCGTAGCAAAGGATGTCGCCGAAACCGGCATGGACGGCCCCGAGAAGCCTGAAGACGAACCCCCTTCGAGCCCAAGGATCTAAGCACCTGGCGCGAACGGCGACCGCCTAACTAGCAGCGGCGCGTTGTCCTGCAACAATCTGCCTGGCGCGTAGGCGGGCCGGTCCCAGCTTCTTGATCCAAAACGGGTGCGTGCGGTCAAGAAGGCTTTCCCGTCTATTGTTTGCTTCGAATGCGCTGGCTTCCACCAGCCAACGGCGGCACTCCGCAACTTTCTGGCCTATGTTGGCGTCCGCCGACGCCGCCACAACGTCGGGGTCTTCGACCCAGTACTGAACTGATCGCACGTCGCGCATGGATCTCGCGAGCAGTAGGACCTCCATTACGGCTTGTTGCCTTTCACCAGTCGTCACCGACTTATTCCAGTGGCATCTTACGTCGCTCATTCGGCAACTCCTCGCACACGGACGAACGGCCGGTGCCGCAAGATGAGATGCGGCCGTTTTCGCTACAAGGGTATAACCAAGCCATGCAAGCGAGCGGACTGCTTCTGGAAGACGGAGTCACCTAATCCATGGTCGGCTCTGAATTTACAGTAAAGCACGGTGCCATCGGATGGCGGCCATGAGAAGTCGATCCCGCACAGCACGGAACACGCCGCTGTTCCAGGACATGGCCGGGTGCAGCCCGGCTTCGGACAAGGCCCAGATGCCTGGAACGTAGGGGATGCATTGAGTCCCAGGATATCCCTCACGTCACGATATATACATCTGACAGCTTAATAAATACCCATATTCAGACTGGGCGGAAAGGCACCCCGCCCGAGGGTGCCGTAAAACTCCACGTCTTCAACGGATGCGGCATCGCCAGTGCCGCAGTGACCTTGACGCGTCAAAGTCCTCGGCGTGCTGTTCGCCGTGCACTGCACGTGGGAGTGCATTTACTGCCGGTGGGATCCTATGCTGCCAGATTTGAGCGCAGATCATGTGCTCCCTGAGCGCGGGGAGGGTTGAACCTACTTCGTGTCTCAGCAGCTGCAGCAAGTCCAGACGGCACCTCAATCTGATCCACGGTATCTCTCGAGCGGCCGCTGGCCGTTCTCCGCAAGCACGCGGTCCAATCCCCGCAACATCAAATCGTGTAACGGGACGTTCAAGTCGATTGCAAGGCGCCGCATACGCTGCAGTTCGTGTGGCAGCAGATACAAAGTTGTCGCCCGGGTCTTACCTTTTATACCCCTTCCAGCTGCCTTTGCGGGAATTGGAGGCCCGGCGGACAGAAGCGGCTCGAATACGGTTTTCGCCAGATGACGGACCACGGGAGCGGCAACACCGTCGCCGAGGAGGTGGAGCGCTTCCTCACGCTTGCGCGGAAGCTTGTAGGTGTCCGGCAGGCCCATCAACCGCGAGCACTCCCGAACCGACAATTTTCGGGTTCTTATTCCCGTCGCATCCGCAACTACCAGAGCCTGCTGGGACGAACCGCCGCCCGGGGTCCTCAGGCAACCGGCGACGCCGTCAAGGCGCATTTCGGCTCTCTGCACGCGACCACCATCGTCATCCGGGCGCATCCTGCGCGTCAACGTGCCGACTGCCGTCCCTTTGGTTCTAGCCGCATCCAGGGCGGCGCAGTCCCGATCGGTCATGAGAGCCCGCAGCGCCTTTGTCTCCGCCGCCGAGTGCCAAGCGGTGGCTGCCATATCTTCAAGCAGGTCTGTCAAGTCGGACCGCCTGGGCGGCGGAGCGGGTGGATTCCACCAGAGCCAACGCTCCCGGGCCCGCGGGGGGAGGCGATCGGCCGCCGCCTGAATTGCGGCCGGGTGCCAAGGCCGCGCCGGTGCCGCCGCGGTCAGCGAGGATGGCCGGGCGACATCATCTGCGGCCCCGATCAGCACAAGCCGTGGTCTGGACTGGGGGACGACCGCTTTGGCGTCGAAGGCGATGGCACCGCATGAGTATCCCGAATCAGCGAGCGCTGCAGCCACGGCCGCCAGATCATCTCCTCCCTTCGACGAAGCCATGCCCAAAACGTTTTCCAGCGCCACCAGACGGGGCGCGCGGCCGACGAAAGCAAGTTGCCGCACAAGGTCGATTGCGGCCCATAGGGCTCCGCTGCGACCGCCGTCGAGTCCGGAACGCGCACCCGCGTTCGAGACATCCTGGCATGGTGACGACATCCACACGAGATCCGGGCGACCCTGGATTTGGTCCGCACGGACCGCGGCCACGTCACTCACCAGAAGGTCGGCGTCACCCCAGTTGGCCCGGTAGGTGTCTGCTTTGGCTTCGCTGTCGTCATTCGCGAGAATGCACCGCCACGGAGCATCAAGACCTGCCCGTGCCATGCCGCCGCCAGCAAATAGTTCCACAAACGTAAACCGTATGTCTGGCGTCATGGGATGCTGGTAGAGCATCGCGACGTGCTGTGTCCATGACGCCTACGGTTGAAAATCTACCAGCCGTGTCCTGACCGTCACGATGCAAGGGATGGACTTCCATGCCCAGGCAATCTTTGACGCGCTGGACGCGTCCGGGAACGACGATCACATCGTCACGGCCGACCATATACCGGACAGGTAGCGCCCTACGACCTCGAACATGCTGGTCGACTGGATCGTCTAGCCGGGATTCTGTGGCGGCTGGGTGCATTGAGGCGTGAACGGAGCGGTTCCGGCCGCGCGATTCGTACGCCCCATATCCCATCTCGGGTTTGATGCGGTCGGCCCGTTGCGCGCCGTCAGCCGCTTTTACGAGGTCCGCTTGGACCGGATGGCCGGTCGGTTCGTCTCGGCTCCGGGTACAAGTTTGGTGCGCTCGCTAGACCCGTTCCGCCGACTTCCTCGATCCCACGAACGGTGCCGCCTTGGACTGACGGGCGACGCACTGAACGAGGTGTTCCCCCCTGTGCCCGCGCCCGCGGACGGTAAAGGAGGCGGTGTGGGCGAATTCCGGCTATCCGCCCGACCCGCGGTGCCGCCTTCCCGCAGGCCACTCTTTGGGCGGGAAGCGGCGCGATGACCAGTGGTGGGTTGGCTCCAAGAGATCAACACGGCCTACAGCGTCGGAAGGCTAAAGGCGTTGTGCCTAGCCAATTCTCGCGTCGGGTACCGCCGGCACACCGACATCTGCGGCAAACCGGAAGCAGGCGGTAAGCATGGCGGGTCACCCGGTTCACGATGGAAATCTGTGTTTACTGCTCCTGGAGCCTGGCGGATCCGGTTAGCTCGGCACTGAGCTTGAGACAATTTTTGGTTGGACAATCGGCCTCGAGTTGGGCGGGAGCGGCCTTCCGGATCGCTGAAGGCGCAACCCAGTCCATCATGCAAAGGGTCGGGTCCTCCCATGAAGTAGTGCCGCCACTCGGTTTTGCCGTTTCCGACGAGATTAGCGCGCCGTAAATCGATGAGGTCGCGCTGAGCCAAACCGGGACGCCAAGGCAGGGCAGGCAGATCAGCGACGCGACAAGAGCGCCATGCTGAAACCCGAATGCAGCATTCCCGAGCAGGATGTAGAAAAACACCAGCGCGGCAGCGTATAGCGCCGCGCGGATCCGAAGCGATTGAAACACTGTCTCTGACAGGACGCGAACCACCGTGCCGAGTTCCTCCAAAACCTTGCCATCGGCCACCGAGGGATGTCCGGCCGCATTTTGGACGATCCCGGAAAGGAACCAGACCGAATAGACGTCTACAATATTCTATTGATTATTTGCAACTAGGAACTTTGTTAGCCTGTAGGGTCGCAAGCGGCGAAAACCTAGCTGATGCGAGGCCTGGGCAAAACGTTGCGGGAGCGGGCTGCCTTTCTCGGCCTGACCGACAGCGAAGTGGCGCGACGCCTCGGCATGAGCCAGGCCCGCTACCACAACTACGTCGCAGACACTGCCGAACCGGATCTCGCGACTTTGGTCAAGATTTGCCGCACCCTGGATATGTCGCCGGACCAACTGCTAGGTTGCGCCGACCGGAACGCGGAACCCTCGGCCGACGACGTGCAGCGGGGTAGGGTGGCGTCCGCCTTGTCAGCGTTGGAGGGCGAGGCGCTGGCATACGCCGCGGATCTCGTCGAGGCGGTAGTCGTCGTGCAGCGCAAGCGAATGGTTTCGGAGACGGTCCGGCCGCGAAGAGACGGGGTGAAGTCCGTAGGAATGGCGGCTGCGAAGCCAAAGCGGACGTTGAAGTGACCTGGTGGCGCTTCCCGCGTGGCACAGTACATTTCGTTGCCACGGCCGATCCCGCCGGGATACTGGTATAGTTGCTTCAACTCGCGGCCGGCGCAGATGGGACGAAGAACATTTCCATCGCCAAGCCTCAAGGCTGGCAGGCCTGAATCTTATGATAATTCCCGGGACTGCGGATTATTTAGCCAAACGGGAACTGCCTGATATGGGCGGCCACCGACACATCGTCGGGGCAGAAGCGGGAAGAATGCGCTTCCGAGTGGTTATGCCACAGGGGCGGCGGCATCACGGGTGCTTCGAAAAGTCTTACGATAGGAACCTTGGGATCGACTTTCCGTGCAATCCGGTTATCGTGGCGTCTCATGAGAGGAGGCCGCGCATGCCAGGCATGCATTGGTTTGACCTTCACTCACCGCCCAGCCCTGCAGACTTTTCCGGGCGAGCGGGCATTTGTTTCCCTTGCGCCAGCACAGACTGATATAGCAACTAACTGACGGACTCGGCCTGGCTCCCCTGACACTTGGTAGGCCGCAAGCCCCGATGAGCCAGCCCGTCGAGGTACGCGGCCTGCGAATCTCGTTCGACGGCCACCCCGCCGTCATCGGCATGGACCTGTCGATCGCGGCGGGCGAACTCTTCAGTCTGCGCGGGTCGAGCGGGTCCGGAAAGACGACCACGCTCATGGCGATCGCCGGGTTCGCGCGGCCGGACAGCGGCGACGTGTTGATTGGGGACGCAGCGTGCTGGACCTACCGCCCGAGCGGCGCGGGCTGGGCGTAGTCTTCCAGAGCTACGCGCTGTTCCCGACGATGGACGTCGCGCGGAACGTCGGCTTTCCGCTGCGGATGCGGGGCTGCGGCGTTCCCGAAACCGCCGAACGGGTGAGGGATGCCCTGGCCATGGTACATCTGGAGCGCTTCGCGGAGCACAGGGTGTCCAAGCTGAGCGGCGGTCAGCAGCAGCGCGTCGACTTGGCCAGGGAGCTGGTGTTCCGGCCGCAAGTGCTGCTGATGGACGAGTCGCTGGGTGCCCTCGACCGGCAGCTGCGCGAGGAGCTTTAAGGAGAAATCCGCAGGCTGCAGAGTTCGCTCGGCATAACGGTCTGCCACGTGACCCACGACCAGGAGGAGGCGCTGTCCATGTCCGACCGCATCGCCGTGATGGCGGACGGGCGGCTGCAGCAGGTGGGCGCTCCCGCCGTTCTCTACGAACGCCCGGCCAATCTCTTCGTCGCGCGGTTTTTGGGCGAGTCGAACGTGCTGCCTTGGCGTTCTCCATCAGGTGCCAGCGATCGGCAACCTGAATGGCACCCGGCAGCGCGCGGGCGATAGCCTCGCCATAGCCGCCGCCTCGATCACGGGACACGATGCTGATCCCAGGGTGCCTAAGCAACCATGCTTCGGCCGTCGCCTGTTCCCGATCGGGCAGCAACGCCACGACGCGCCGGCGTTCCAGGTCGCAGATGATCGTGCCGTAGCGATGGTTGCGCTTCCAGGCCCAATCGGCGATCCCGATCACGGCCAGCGTCTCGGTTCGAGGCAAGGCGCGCCGCCGGACGACGCGGAGCAGCGTGTCGTTGCTGACCGGCAGCATGAGACGTTGAGCGAACCCAGCACCGGGCCTACCGCCTAATGCCAGACCAAGATGGTGGACGATCTCTTCAAGGCGCCCGGTACGCCGGGCTCGCTCGGCCAGCACCGTCGTGTCGAACCGTTCGGCAAATACTTCGCGCCGACAGCCCGGCACGCCGCACCGGAACCGTCTTACCAAGAGCCGCAGTCGGACGAGGTGCCTGCGCACGGCAGATCGGAGGGCTGGCGGACATAGTGACTTTGAACACGGTGCGAGACCACGCCACACAACGGGCAGGCAGCTGTGGTGGCGCTGCTGCGGGCCATTACAACCAGCGTGTTCTCGCCCTCTTCGACACCCTCCACCTCCAGCCCGAGCGGGATCAACGACGCAAAACCGAACCGCAACGCCATGGATGCCCCTGTCATTAACATCATGCCAAATCGCCACAGAACAGCAGCGGAAACGAGTCAGAGCCCCTATTCCACGCCTATTCACATGCGAGAGCATTCCCGGCAGTGCGTTTGCAGCAATCCGACATCGGAGGCTTCCTGCCGTCGAGCCAGCCGACCGCAACGTCGATCCACATCGCCAAATCAATGCCCGCAACGCCTCGGGTGAAGCGGTTGAACGGGCTGGCAAACCTGCTGTACCGAGGAGCATCGGACTGAACGGGCGCGGTAGGTGCGCCCGACGACACCCGGAACGTGAAGACCGCGCCCAACACTGCCTTCGGCAGTAAAGCCCCCGGGCAGCCTACGCCGGGTTGTCGCCGGATGGCGCGTTGCTAGCAGGAGGCGCGGCCGGATCGTCTATCCGGTCCAGCAGCTCCGCCCCATTGTTCCGGACGCTGTTGACGGCGCGGCTGACGGCCCAGAGTTGCAGCACGTCATCCGCGGCCGACGCATCAGGTCCGCGGCTTCGTCGCCGTTCTCGCCTGACCAGGTCGCCCAGGCGCCCGGCTCGAAGATGACCGGCATGCGATGCAGCTGCCGCATGGTGGCGTTGGCGGCAGTGGTGGGGATCGCGAACGTGCGCAGCACCTCGCCCTCCGGCGACCGCCAACCCTCCCAGACGCCCGCCATCGTCAGCGGCGATCCATCCCCGCCGTGTGGTGGCGTAGGGCCGCTTGCCGTCGGAGACGGCTTTCCACTCGCAGGCGGGGGTGGCGACGTCAGGTTGCGTCGCCGGCGAAACCCGATGGGTTAAGCCTGGATTTTGTGCCGGAGGTGGTTGCAATGTCTGCTGGGCCGGGCGGCCGTCCCGCAAGGCGTCCCAAGCCTTCCGCTGCCAGTCCGGCGACCGCGCCGTAGACGAGATGGGCCAGGATGCCGCGGAGGCGGGTGAAGATTGGATACCGCCCATTCGGAGCACTGAGTCCGAGGGCGGGCACAAGGCCCTCGTCAAGGATGAGCGACATCGCGAGCCCTGTCGACAGGGCGGCTACGGACGCACGTAGACCTAGAAACCGACGAAGGATGCCGTAGATTGGCCCCCACGAGGTGCCAACCCCAATATGGATTGCCGCGCCGAACAACTCCTCCGCACGCGGCGTCGCCGGAACACCGATCCACGTGGCAAGCTGCCTCGCTGCGACCAGCGAAGAAGACGCACCGGGCCGCACCCGCTTTTCCTGCCACTCGACGGTGGCGGGAGTCGCATGCCTCAACGGCCCCTGCGCGAGGTTTGTCACATATGTCGCCGACAGTCCGGCGATCAAACCGACGGCGAGATCAACCAGTAGCGGATGCGCCGAGAGCGACGCCCGCCAGGTTCGGCGTACAGGCGTCATCTCGCACGCCTGGACTTGGGGTTGTTCTGGTCGCCGCTCACCACCGTCTGACCCTTGTTCACTTCTGCCGGGTTGGCGGGTCCGCTCTTGTCCGGATTGCCGGGTTTGGTCGGCCGGGTGCCACCTGGGTCGACCCCGTCGAGCGGATCATTCCCGGTTCCGCGCGTCGATGCAGTGTTCATAAAGGAATCCTTTTCTTTAATAGCGCGGCAGCCGGAGCTATGTCGCGCCGCGTGGAAAACTAGGAGAGGTCCGCCGCAGCCCCACGCAACGGCGCAGCCGGCTAACTTCGACCGGGATAAGCGAGGCCGGGGAGGGCGACATCCAAGGCCTCGCGCAAAGCCTCGACCTGCAGCGGCATGAACTCCGCCGAGCGGGTCAGCGCCTTGGTAAATCCGGCAATATCAAGACCGGCCATAACAACAACTCCGGGGCCACCGCTCGTGCGTTGACAAGAAGATCCGGCGCGACCCCTTAGCGGGAGACGCTGCATAAGGGTAATCGCATTCCGGTCCACAGGGCTCGGAGAACACTTAGGCGTGTTCGCGGCAAAGCCAATCTAGACGCTGACATGTTCGGACCCGCAGCGTCGGTCGCCTGTTCCGGCTCGGATCCGCTGCCTCCGGCTCAAAGCTTCCGACGAAAGACGGGGGAGATGCCGAGCGGATCAGGGCATCGGCGGCACGAGCCTCCTTGCGTGTTTGGCTGCCTCAACGCCGACCAGCCTGCTTAAAACGGCATGGATCTCGCGCGGATCCTGATCGCGCCTCTGTTGCCGTGTCGCGAGGCGGGACATCCGTGGGAGGTCCAACTCCGGACCAACGGCTGGGTTGAAGTCCGACTACTTTAACGCCCGGCCTGGTAGCAGGCTGTACAGCAGCATCGACCCATGGCCGTTGGACATGGTGAACGCACCCGGGCTGAAGGACCGGGTGCGTTCACAACGCAGCAGCACGCTCATCGCAGTGCCGCCCCTAGATAACCACGCATGTCCGTCCCGGCTGACGACATCGGCAAGGCGGTGTCCCCCGGCTCCACGCACACCCAGTCCGGCGGCAGACGCTTTGGCGATAGGCACAGGGGTTGGCAGGTTTGTGGTGTTGCGGGACGACGGCCGAACGCACACCGCCGTCGTCGCCTCTTTGTGAGACCGACATGGATTGCTGCTCTTGCTGCTGGGCGGCCCAATGATTCACCTGCCTCCGGTCGACGGGAGTAGTCCTCGCATGACAGGACAACCATGGATGAGGGCCGAGAGGGCCAAGTGTTCCGCCGGCGTCATGGAACGCAGGCGGAACGAGTGAACAGGCTCAAATAATTGAGTGTGGTTTTCCTGTCATCGCGTTTCCAGCCGCTCGTACCGTCCGAGGACCGTAAATTCAAATCCGAGCCGGATGCAGGGCTGTAAAAGATACGGAAGCGCGCTGGCTCGGAGCATCGTTCAACCAAATTCACGCAGGTTCCCGACCCTGCTGTATCCCGCGCGCGTGCCCGTGAGACCCGTTTGAGCCATATGCTGCATAGCCGCAGTATTGAGCAGGAAGGCTGGCTTCGGCTGCGTCAGGCGCTTTGGCCCCATACGTCCAGCGAACTGCACAGAACCGAGATGACGGCCCTGCTGGACCGAAGCGGTATGGCAGCCTACATGTTGGCGGCCCGGTGCCGCCAGGCCGCCATCTTCACGATCAGATTTCCGTCCGCCGCAGGTGACCAAAGGGAAGCTCGCCAAAGCAAGCGCCGCCAGACGTAGCACCGGCCCGAACATGGCGGTGGCCACCCTGCTGCGTCTGGCTGACGCGGACCTCAGGGGTGCCGCCATGCTGTCGTCCGGCCGAAACCCGGTGAACGCACCCGCTCTTGCCGCGCAGGCCGTCACGCGCCTCCTGCGTGCAATGCTGGTGACGGAGCTGGGCTGGAAAGGTGGCGTGGCGGTGTCAGCCTTGCAGCCGTGCCGGACGAGAACCCGCTCAAACGCGACATCGTGGCGCGGGTGGAGCGGCTACCTTCGGCGGGCGCGCCGATGCCGCTTGAGGACGGCCAGCCCCCGCCGCGACCCGACCGCGAAGCGCTGAGCCAGGGCATCGGCGCGGCAAAGGCTTTGCTCATTGACTTGGCGAGACGGTTCGAAGTTGACCTCGCCGGGAACGGCGCTGCCGACCGGGTGAGGCCGGAGCCGGCCCCGGATGAACCTCCACCTCCCGAAGCGGAACAGCAAGCCGCGGGCGAGCCCGCAGCCCGGCCGCCGACCCGAGCTCAGGCAACCGGGGACCGCCCTGCGAAGGCGGCGGGGCAATTTCCGCCGGACCGACGGCCGAGGCGTCCAGCCAAGGCGCCGGCCGTCGCCGGCAAAGCGAGCCAGGCAGCTTTTGGAAAACCATCGGTTGCCGAGCATCACCAAGTGGAGGGTCTTGCCGCGATTGCGCCGCGGTCCGGACCAAGCACGATGACGTCGTCGGCCTTCTGGTCCCTCATGGACCGATGGCAAGTCGCCGACGCGGAGGCGTTGCGGCTGATCGGGCATCCGGGCGGGCTGACGAAGAAGGGCACGCGTCCCCGTTCCAAAATGGTTGGCGGGGAGGTCGTCGCCTTCCTCGGGTTGAAGGAAATCGACACCGTTCTCATTCCGCTGGATATCAGCCCGAGCCGCTGGCTCTAAAAGCCGAGCAAGGATGGCCCGTTCGTGGGCGCCACCCCTCTGGCATTTCTTATTGAGGCTCGTTCGGAGGGCATTCGGACAACTCTCCGCTTCTTGCTCCAGAGTGGCTTGAAGATGTCGATATCCTCGTAGACAGCACAGCGGCGGGTGCCGTCGGCCGAGATGATCGCCTGCCGCGGACGGGTGCAGCGGGGCGCGGGGCGGCCCACGTCGTCACCCGAGTGTAAACCTCCCGACGGCGGCAGCCGCCCGCTTCATGCGCGGCGGGCACAACCTCCCTGACGCGACCCGCCCCTCGGCGGCACGGCTTCCACGGTGAATGAAGACGTGTCCGCCGCAGCGGAGGCAAGCTGATGGTCGTCGCGCGGGCAGGGCCGACCAACTCATCGAGATGGCGCCGCCGCGCCGCCGCGGCCTGTGTGCGGATTCCGACGATGCCGCCCACCCAATCCGAGATCATGGCGCCCATCATTCCGAGATGATGCCGCCCACCTGGAGGGCCTTCGT
Source organism: Acetobacteraceae bacterium (assembly GCA_965199005.1). Classification (GTDB taxonomy): domain Bacteria; phylum Pseudomonadota; class Alphaproteobacteria; order Acetobacterales; family Acetobacteraceae; genus LMUY01. Next base: position 2,790,672 of record CBDAQK010000001.1, read on the forward strand.
TGGTGATCGTTATTGAGGGTGGGAAGGGCTGCCCGTCAAGCTCTGTTCGACCGTCGGTTTCGCAAAAGGGGCGAAGTGGAGGTCATCATCACGCTGCCGCATCAGGCTTCTTTGTTGGCGGCCGCCGCATAGAGTCTCCTGAGAGCTCCAGCCGGTGGGCGTTGTGGATGAGGCGGTCGAGAATGGCGTCGGCGTAGGTGGCCTGGTTTATGGCGCCATGCCAGGCCTCTATAGGAAGCTGGCTGGTGACGATGGTGGAGGCTCGGCCGTAGCGGTCTTCGAGGATCTCGAGGAGATCATGACGCGCCTGAGGCCCAAGGGGGGCTAAGCCCCAATCATCGAGGATGAGAAGTTGAACGGTGGCGAGGCTCTTGAGGCGGCGCCCGGCACTCCCATCGCCATGAGCCAGGGCGAGTTCATCGAAAAGTTTGGGTGCGCGGACGTAGAGGACGGAGTAGTTGTCCCGACAGGCCTTGTGACCAAGGGCGCAGGCAAGCCAGCTCTTGCCGAGGCCGGTCTTGCCGGTGATAGCCAAGTTTTCATGGGCCTTGATCCAGTCGCCTTTCATAAGGCTTGCGAGTAGGCCGCGGTCGAGACCGCGGGCAGCCCGATAATCTACGTCTTCTGGCGTGGCTTGATGGCGCAGCTTGGCGTAGCGCAAGCGCGCGCCGAGCCGTTTGTCCTGTCGATGAACGAGCTCTCGATCCAAGAGCAAGGCTAGCCAGTCTGCATGGCCCAGACTGCTGGATTCGGGGTTATCGATCAAAGCGCTAAACGCCTTGGACATGCCGAGCAGGCCAAGGGTGTTGAGTTGGTCCAGAGTGGGATGGTTGAGCACAGATGTTCTCCTCAATGGTAATAGTCAGAGCCGCGGATATTGCGGTGAAGGATAGTGGGGGCTTCATCCTCGCCGACGGCCCGGGCGCGTTGAACGGGTTGGCCGTCGAGCCGGTTATCGAGAATGGACTTGATCGAGCCATAGCTCTTGGCGCCGACGTGCAATCCCCGCTCGCAGGCTGCCTCGACCCGGGTTGCGCTGAAAGATTTGGCGAGGCGCACAATCCCTAAACAGGACCGGAAGCCCTGTTCAGGGTGGGGGCGGTGCTCCAGAATAACCTGACAGAGCATGCCCGTTGATGGACCGATCTGCAGGGCCTCACGTAGAATTCGGTCAAGCGTCCAATCCTTGTAGCGCCGGTGGCTGGAGGGCATGTGCTCCTCCACCGTGGTGTGCTTGCCGTTGCCCGACCCGCGCATGTGGACCGCGATCCTCTCGCCCGCGAGGAATACTTCCACGGTCCGACGTGTCATCCGCGCCTCAACGGTGGCTCGGGCATGACGGTAGGGTACAGAGTAAAAATGTCCTGCCAATTCAATATGATAATCGAGACCCACCTTGCGCACGCACCACTCGGCGAAGAGGTAGGGCTCGGGTGGCAAACGCTTCAGCAGAGGTGCGTCAATCTCGTCGAAGAGTTGACGCCGAGTGCGGTCGATGTAACGCAGCACGCGATGATCATTGAGATGGACCAGGAGTTCAGCGATAGCGGCGTTGACCTCGGCCAAACTATAGAAACGGCGATGGCGCATTCGTCCAAGTAGCCAACGCTCGACGATCCTTACGGCAGCTTCAACTTTTGCCTTATCGCGCGGCCGATAAGGGCGCGCTGGCAATAAAGCCGTTCCATAGTGGGCTGCCATATCGACATAGGTGCGGTTCGTCTGTGGCTCATAAAGGCAAGCCTTGATTACTGCGACCTTTGCATTGTCGGGAACGAGTAACCGAGCCGCACCGCCGAAATAAGTGAAGGCTTGGACATGGGCGTCAATCCAGTCAGGCAGCGTCTCGGTCCAGCTCGCATGGGCGAAGCTCAGACTTGATCCGCCCATCACCGCCACGAAGATATGGGCGCCCTGGATATGACCGCTATGCCGGTCGACGATCACTGGAACGGTGTCACCCGCGTAATCGACAAACAGTTTGTCGCCGCCCAGATGCGTTTGCCGCATCGTGATGGGAAGGCGCTGCTCCCAGGTGGCGTAAAGCTCACAAAAGCGGCTGTAACGATATCCCTCCGGATTGACCTCGATGTACTCGTCCCAAAGGATCTGCAAGCTGACGTGCTTGCGCTTCAACTCGCGGCTCACCGCCGCCCAGTCAGGCTCAGCCCTTCGCCGGTGGCCCTGCTTTGTGCCCGCTGGACCGTAAAGCCGCGCCTCAAGGTCAGTGTCGCTCAAGTCCAGCGGCAAGGGCCATGACAGATCGGACCGCCCAAACCGACGGAACATCTCCCGCAGCGTCGAGGGTGCCACACCGGTCCGACGGGCCACCTCTCGCGTCGCCAAACCCGCATCCAGCCGTAATCGTAACATCTCGCGCACTCGGCGCATCGCAATCCTCTCCGTTGGCATCGGCCCCTCCAAAATGAAGCGGCCTTATCGGGCCAACGAATGCCCTGCCGTCCATTCACCCTGGGCGGCATGATCCCGGAATGGTGGGCGGCATCATCTCGGAACGGTGAGCGGGATCAAATCGGATGGGTGGGCGCTATCAAATAGGAATGGTGAGCGCGATCAGCCCGGAATCCGCAGCTGGGCCAGCAGCTCATCGAAATAGGGATCGTCAGGCGGTCGGGCGAGCGCATCCGCCCGGGCCATGGCCGCCTCGATCACATCGCGCGCCACGGTGGCGAACACTGCCTCGCGCGGATCGCCATCACCGTGTTCCAGCAACAGGCACCACCCCTGTCGCAACGTCAGGGCAGCGGCATCGAGATCACGCAGACCCCTCATCCGGGCCTCGCGGCCGACATTCTGGGCATCAACAAAGATGCGCGTGACCACGATGTCGAACAGGTCCAGCACGTCGTCCTGCGCCGTCGCCTCCAACGTCCTGATGAAGGCGATCAAGGTGGCCAGACGGCGGTCCTGCGGCAGGCGTGCGACCGCGGATGCTTTCGCCGCCATGGCAAACCGTGCCATCGCCAGCACCCGCGTGCGGGGGAGCTGATCCGTGTAAGGGAGTCCTGCGGCGAGCACCCGCACTTCATCGAGGCGCGCCACGGCGCGCGACAGCTCAGCCGTGCTCTGCAGCACCGGGCCGTCGCGCAGGCGATCGAGAGGACTCTGCCGTGCACCTTCAGGCGGCACGAGCAGGGCTTCCAACCGTTCCTGCTGATTGAACGTCATGCCTGTCAGCATCTGGCGCCAGAGCCGCTGTGTGGCGCGGGCGCGCACGCGGGCGATGTTGCGCTCCAGCGTGGTCACGCCCGGCAGCAGCACCTTCTGCGCGAACAGCCAGGCTGTGGCGCGGTCGAACAGGGCGCTGGGGCGGTCGGACCCTGTCCAGCACAGGGCGTAAAGCCATCGGTTGAGCCGGAATTGCACGAATGGTTCGGAGAATGGACGGTATCCGTAACGGTCACGGATTTCGATCGGGTGCCGACCCCGCCAACGCGAAGCTGCATACTCCGCCAGGAGACCACTTACCTGGATGCCAAGTTGCACGGCCACGAAGGCGACGGCTGATACAGGCACGTCATCGGGCTGCTCCAGGAAGGTCCCCAGGAACCGGACGGTGCTGAGTTGGACCGCGAAGCCCAGCCGCATGTGGGCGCCGCGACGCCCGGCCACGAAGGCGCGGTCCGCGTCATCAAGATGGAAGTATCGCGCCAGTTGCTCGGCATCAGGTTCGCCGGCATTGCGGCCGTAACGCCGCTCCTGTTCCTCGTTCAGGAAGGAGACGGGCACTCCAGCTCCTTGCCGATCGCCGCCGTGCCCGGACCCGACCAGCCAGCGCGGGCAAGGGTTTCGATCAGTGTCGTGCGCTTGGCACCGAACGTCCGGCAGACCGCCGCCTTGGTAGCCCCGCCGTTGAGTGCCGCGATGATCGCGTCCAGCTTCTCCGCATTGATCCCTGGTGGGCGGCCGCCCAGGCGACCGCGCCGCTTGGCAGCGGCCAGCCCGGCGCGCACCCGCTCCTGGGTCAGCGCACGCTCATACTGAGCGAGTGCGCCGAAGATGGAGAAGAGCAGTTCGCCGTGTGGCGTCGTGGTGTCCATCTGCTCGGTCAGGCTGCGGAAGGCGACTCCGCGCTCGCGAAGGCCGGTGACGATGCTCAGCAGGTGCGGCAGCGACCGGCCCAGCCGATCCAGCTTCCAGACAACCAAGCAATCGCCAGCCCGGGCAAATGCGAGGGCACAGGCCAAGCCGATCCGGTCGGCTCGGGCGCCGCTTGCCTTGTCCTCGTAGAGATGTCGGTCATCCACGCCCGCCGCGAGCAGGGCGTCGCGCTGCAAGGCCGTGCTCTGGCGGTCGCCCTCTGACGAGACGCGCATGTACCCGACCAGCATGTGCGGAAAACCTTCTACCCAGGGTTCCCGCACAGTGCGCCAATCCGACACCGTTTGTCGCACACCAAACCAGGCGTTTGGTAGGTGTGGCCTTTAGCGATAAGTGGCGGCCTTTCTTCAGCGCTGTGTGGCGGTCGGCTGGCGTTTCAGGGTGCGGTAAACGGTGGGTCGTGAGATCGAGAACAGTTCGGCCAAGTCACTGATGGAGTAGTCGCCGGTATCGTGCATCCGCCGCAGCTCCCTTTGCTGCTTGTCGGACAGCTTGGGTTGTTTGCCGCGGAGCTTGCCCTTTGACCGAGCTATGGCCATGCCCTCGCGAGTTCGCAACCGGATTAGGTCGGCCTCGAACTCGGCGAATGTGGCCAGGATATTGAAGAACATCTTTCCCATCGGATCGACCGGATCATAGACGCTCGATCCCAGCGCGAGCCTGACACCACGAATGACCAGCGCGTCGGCAATGAACCGGGCATCCGGGACCGAGCGCGCCAAGCGATCGAGCTTGGGCACGACGAGTGTGTCGCCCGTACGAACCGCAGCAAGAGCCTGGTCGAGGCCGGGTCGGGACCGGTTGGTGCCGGTCAGTCCATGGTCGGTGTAGATGCGGTCAACGGCGACGCCGAGTTGTTTGTGGGCAGCTTTCTGAGCGGCGAGGTCCTGCTTGTCGGTGGAGCAGCGAGCGTAGCCGATGAGGGTTCTCGTCATAGTGAAAAGTGTAACGCTTACGGCCCCCTCACTGATAGGGTAATCGTACTAGCTATGTGAGACGTCGTTCTACTTGGTTCTACAAGGTTCGGCCGGCGAGGTCTTGACCGTCCGCTAGGCGTTCCCCTTACGGACACTCGATCAGCGCGCGTCAGGCCAGGAGGGAGAGGGTCGGCATGGTGCAGGAAATGGCAGCCGCGTCCTTCGCGGCCCTGGACGAGCAACGGCGCGGACAGGCGATGATCCGCTTCGCCGTGCTGCGGCCCCACCTGGAGGAGAGCGTTCCGCTGGCCCGCGCGGCCAGCGAAGCCGGCGTCCCGGTTCGGACGGCAGAACGCTGGCTGGCGCGCTACCGCCAGGGCGGCCTGGCCAGCCTGGTGCGTTTCACCCGCCGCGATGCCGGCGCGCACCGGTCACCTGCAGCCCTCGTCGCTCTTGTCGAGGGCATGGCACTGAAACGGCCCCGGGCGTCCGCCGCCGCCATCCACCGCCGGATCGGCGCTGCCGCCAAGGCTCAAGGCTGGCGCGTCCCATCATATGGCACCGTCTACGCGATCATCGCCGCCCTTGACCCGGGCATGGCGACGCTGGCGCAGGACGGCCCGGCTGCGTTCCGGGACCGCTTCGAGCTGATTCACCGCCATCGCGCCGCGGCGCCCAACGCGCTCTGGCAGGCGGACCATACCCTGCTCGACCTCCTTATCCTCGATGAAGGCGGCAAGCCGGCCCGCCCCTGGTTGACCACGGTGGTAGACGACCACTCCCGCGCCATTGCCGGATACACTGTGTTCCTCGGTGCTCCTTGCGTGCTGAACACATGCCTCGCCCTGCGCCACGCGATTTGGCGCAAGGCCGACCCAGCCTGGCCCGTTTGCGGCGTCCCGGACGTGCTCTACGTCGATCACGGGAGCGACTTCACCAGCCAACACCTCGACCAGGTGGCCGCCAGCCTGCGCTTCCGCATCGTCTACTCCGCCGTTGGGCGACCGCAGGGCCGGGGTAAGGTCGAGCGCCTGTTCGGCACGTTCAACACCGAGCTGCTGCCCGAACTGCCAGGGCATCTCGCCGGCAGCAAGCCGTCCACCCCGCCGCGCCTGTCGCTGGCGGAGCTGGACCGGGCCGTCGGCGCCTTCATCGCCGGCACCTACCACGCCCGGCCTCATAGCGAGACCGGCGAGAGGCCGCTCGACGCCTGGCGAGGCCGCGGGTTCCTGCCGCGCAGCCCCGAAACCCTGCAAGACCTCGATCTGCTGCTGGTCATGGTTGCCAAGCCGCGCTGCGTGCGGCGCGACGGCATTCATTTCCAGGGCCTGCGCTACCTCGATCCGACGCTTGCGGCCTACGTCGGCGAGACTGTCACCATCCGCTACGATCCGCGCGACCTGTCCGAGGTGCGGGTCTTCTACCGCAACGAGTTCCTGTGCCGGGCAGTGAGCGAGGAGCACGCCGGGGAGGCGTTCACGCTCAAGGACATCGAGACCGCTCGGCGCGCGCACCGCCGCGCCCTGCGTGCAACCATCAATGAGCGCGTCGCGCGGGTGGCGGACTTCCTGCCCGCACAGGCGCCGTCACCCGGGCCCATCCCGGCCGCGAAGCAGCCATCGCCAACAGCCAAAAGGCCCAAGCTGCGCATCTACCGGGAGGACGACCCTTGACAGAAGCCGTAGTCGGCGAGCGGACAGGCGCCTTCATCGCCACCAAGGAACACCGGCGCTTCGCCGAGTTCGTCGATGCCGTGCGCAAGCATCGCTACATCGGCCTTTGCTTTGGCGCGGCCGGCGTCGGCAAAACCTGCTCAGCCCGCCGCTACGCCCGGTGGGACATCGCCGAACACCTGCTCACCGCCTGGGGACCGCGCGATCCGTCCGATGCCAATGTCTATGCAGCGCTCGCGCAAAGCCGGGCCATCTTCTACACGCCGAGCGTTTGCTGGCCTTTCCGCGAGCTGCAAGGCGACATCTCAAGGCTGATCACCCGCGTGAGCGTTTGCATCGGGAGTCATGTGCACAAGGAAAAGCTCGTCCAAACAGGGCAGATGTGTGATTTGGCCGAAATCTTGATTGTCGATGAAGCCGAGCGGCTGTCCAACACCGGCCTCGAACACCTGCGCGATCTGTTCGACCGGACCGGCATCGGCGTGGTCCTGGTCGGGATGCCCGGCATCGAGAAACGCTCTCGCGCTATCCCCAACTCTACAGCCGCGTCGGCTTCGCTCACCATTACCGGCCCTTGCAGGGCGACGAGCTGGCTTTCGTGCTGTCCCGCCACTGGCGCCGGCTTGGCCTTGCGCTCGACGATGCCGACTTCACCGATGCCCAAGCTATCGCGTCCATCGCCCGCATCACGGGCGGCAACTTCCGGTTGCTCCACCGCCTGTTCGTCCAGATCGGACGCATCCTGAAGATCAACGGGCTGTCCGTCATCACTAATGATGTGGTCGAAGCCGCACGCAGCACGCTCGTCATTGGCGCCACATAACGCTGAAGAACGACCGCCATTTATCGCTAAAGGCCACAGGTAGGCTCCTGAGCAGCCCGATGGCGAGGTAACGCCAAACACATGTTTTCCGTCGGGCACCCGGTCCCAAATGGATTCAGCGAACGCCTGCTTCGACGCGCTGCCTGGCGCTCATGAACAATCCGGTTGGAGTGCATTCCGGCGCGAAGCTGGCAAAACCTATCCTGGGCACGCTTGAGTAGATGGCCTCCATGCCGCCGCGCAGCCGATAGGTTTCGTGCCAGATGCCCCCGCCCGAGTCCCGGGCGAAGTCGCGCCACCACGCCTTGTGCTGTGGGGCTCGGGTGAACGCTTCCAGACTGTCGAAGTCACGCCAGTACTGCCGGAAGCCCGGATGCATAATGCCGAACCAAAGGTCCTCGTGCGACAGGAGCCCGTCGGGTGGGTTCTTCTTGATTGAGCGCAGGCCGCGGCCGATGCGCAGCAGGCTGCGCGCGCCCTTCAAGCCCTTGGCGCGATAGCCGAGGTAGATCACGACAAGGTCGGGGTAGCCGGACAGGTCAACGGATCGGCGCGGATAGATCATGGGCGTGCATCCTGGTCGGAAAGCTGTAGGGGTCAGCCGATGAGCACGCTTTCGGTGGACAGCACGAACTCGCAGGCGTGCAGGTCCAGGAACTGCGCTTCGTCCGGTCGGATCGTCTCCATGTAGCTTTCGGAGGTGAACACCGCCTCCAGCCCGGCCACATCGTCGAACCACAGTTCGGTAATGCCGTCGAACGCGACCGGCGGCAGGCCGGGGATGGACGCCGGTACGGTATGGCATTGGACGTAGCGCCGGACGTGTTGCCGCACGGCGGGCAGCGCGCAGAACAGCGGCGCGTGCCGCTCGCGGTGGTAGGCGACGAACTCGTCGTGGGTCATCGACGGCTTGCGCCGCAGCAGGATGGTGAACTTGATCATGGTGCTCTCCTGATCGGCCGACATGGGTTGGACAGCACCGGCCAAGTGCTTACACTGCATACATGGGAATCTCGCTTACAGTGTCAACATTGGCTGCTAGAGGCTACCACCATGGGGAGTTGCGGACGGCGCTGGTCGGCGCGGCGCTCGACCTGCTGGCGGAGAATGGCGCGGATGCGGTTTCGTTGCGCGCCGTTGCGCGCCGTGCCGGCGTGTCGGCAATGGCTCCCTACCGGCACTACCCGGACAAGGAGGCGCTCCTCGCAGCAGTGGCGGTGCAGGGCTTCAACGGCCTGCGCGACGTGCTGCGCGCCGCTGACTACGCGGCCCCGGCAGGTCAAGTCCTTGTGGAACAGGCCTTGGCCTACGTGCGCTACGCGCTGGACCATCCGGCCCTGTTCCGGCTCATGTTCGGCCCCAAGCGCCTTGGCATGCATCCGGAGCTGGCCGCGGCCGGCGAGGCCGCCTATGCCGTGCTGGCTGCAAGGGTCGCAGCCGAGGCACCGGCCAACGCCGACCGGGACGCTCGCGCCTTGGGCTGCTGGTCGATGGTGCACGGCCTGGCATCGCTATTCCTAGACGACCGGATCAGCGACAAAACGGTGGCGGCGGATGGCGACGTCACCCGCCGCGTCGCCGAGGCCATGCTGGGCGGCTAGGCGCACTCACTGTCTGAGTTGGCCAACATCCGGTCTGCGTCAAAGCTTTGCTGCCTGTCGAGCTTGGCCGACATTGATGCATGAGGAGCACCAAGTCTGGGAGCCGGTGCAACGTGGCCGGGCTACACCGACCCTTACATAGGTTTTACGTTCCGTTGCTCCCCAGACCCCAGGACAACCGCCGAGGTTACGTGACACGCAAGCGGCGCAGCGCATCGTTTGCGACGCCGACACGAGAGGATTACTGAGGGATCAGGGAGATGCCCTGTCCGCGATGACGATGAAGTAGCACGCCGCCCTCGCGTCCGCGGTCACTGGAACTAAAAAAAGATAGGACGTGCAGCCGGCTTTTTTTTCAAACGCCCGAACCGATCCGACATCACCCTGTCTCTTATCAACGATAGCAACGGAGGTGGTCGTGTTCTACTTTAACAATCTGCCCGTTTGGGAACGCCTCGGCCGCCTTGTGGCCGGGCTAGCGATGATCTCGTGCGGGATCCATTATTACGGCACCTCGGCGGGCTGGGCGTTTTTGGTCGTCGGCGTGGTGACCTTGGCAACGGGGGTCGTTGGCTTCTGCCCGGCCTGCGCTCTGGCAGGTCGGCGCATTGCAGCCCGGGCGCGCGCCCGGGGTTGATGCAAAGGACCTTACCCGAAGGGCTTGTCGAAGCCGCGCAGGCTGGCGATGAGGTGGCGCTGTTGCAGCTTCTGGTGGCATGCCGCCCGGACCTCAACCGCTACGCCCGCCTCGCTTGCGAGGCCGACGACATCGAGGAAGCCGTCCAAGACGCGCTTTGGCTGCTCTATCGGCGGGTGGGCGCCATCCGGACCGGCGCGGCCCTGTCCGGATGGTTGTTTCAGGTCGTGCAACGCCTGTGCATGCGGTTCACCCGCAAGCGGGCCGCGCGCCCGCAACCCGGCGTGCTGGAGGTGGACCTGGCTGGCGCGGCGTCCGACGACGATCTCCGGCTCGACCTCGTCCGCGCCGTCGGCCAATTGCCGGCGGCTTACCGGGAAATACTGATTTTGCGCGACGTACGCGGCCTGGACACGGCCGAGGTCGCCGCCATGCTGAATATTTCGGGAGATGCGGCCAAAAGCCGGATCCACCGTGCGCGCGGCCTGATGCGGGACCTATTGCGGTCCGGCACGCCGGTCGGCGGCTATCATCTGAAAAGGGGCTGACACCATGGTCTTCGGCAATCGCTCGCTCGGCATGCACTTGGCCCGCGGGGGTGTAGGCTTCCTTGCCCTGGCCACGACACTGTCCAATCAGGCGCCGACCTGGACCGCTCTCATCCTACTGCCGATTGCTCTGTTGGCTCTGAAAGGATGCCCGGTCTGCTGGACGATGGGGCTGATTGAGACACTCGCCCTGAAGGTGCACGGGCGCGTAGACCGATCCGCTTCGAGCCAAATCCTCCCGTGATCGCCGTGATGAACACGCCATAACCCACGGATATCGGTCCGTATCATCGGAGTCAGCTGTCATGAAGCTTCGCCCTCACAGGTTGGCGGCCTGCGCTCTCTACCTGACCACGGCGACGGGGTTGGCGCAGCCGTTACCGGCGGATCAGATGGCCTGGCACCACCAGGCGCTGTTGGCACTCTGCACCGCGCAGCCTGAACCGGACGGTGCGTCCAGCCTGCCCATTGACGTCAGGCACCTGGGGACGGCAGGGCCACGCGTGCTGCTGATCCACGGCGGCGTGCAGGGCAGCCTGGGTGGCGGCCCGGCGACGTTCACCCGGCAGGATGCCCTCGCAGAGAGCAGTTGGCGCGTGGATTCCGTCAGTCGGCCCGGATTTGGGCCGAGCCCATCCCGCGGGCCCGACGACATGGACAAGGATGCCGTCTGGATCGCCAAAATGTTTGGCGGCGGGACAAATGTCATCGCCCATTCCTGGGGCGCGGCCGAGGCCCTGCTCGCCGCCGCGCGACGCCCGGCCCAGGTCCAGTCGCTCATCCTGGTGGAGCCGGCGTTGCAGAACCTGCTCGCCGGGGATCCGGTTCTGCGGGATGATCCCGTAGCCAGGAGCGCCGCGGACAAGTTTAGGCAAATCGCCTTGTCCGCGAACACGCCCGGCGAGTACAGCGTTGGATTTGCCGCGAGCGTTGCTGGGGCAAAACCGGCCCTGGATCCAAATTCGGAGACGGCGAAGTTCGCTGGCTGTGCTTTGCTGCGCGCCAACATGGCCACAGCCTCCGAAATGCGCGCCGCGGCCGAGACCGTCGCCCGCGAGGACATCCCCGTTCTGGTCATCACAGGCGGATGGAGCCCATTCTTCGATGCAGTGGGGGAGGCGGCGGCGCGTGCGACCCAAGGCCGCCACGTGATCGTCAAATCGCCGGGCCACATGGTTCAGCTTGAGAGCAGCGCCGACTTCAACGCCACCGTCGAGGCGTTTATGCTGGAGGCGGACGTGAAACGGCCTGCAAAGTAAGTCATAAACGTCGGGGTGGCGCGCCTGGAGGTGAGTTAATGTGCCTGATTCGCAAGCAGCGGCGCGATCCTTTCGCCTCGTGATCCTCCTTCCGGGTGGCCGGTTCGACATCTACCAGTAACAAGCTATCATCCCCCTGCGACTCTGGACCACTCGTCGGGACACCTCCTTCTGACGGAGGCACTGGTCCCTGTGGACGGCAGTAGGCGGGTGCCTCGGCTACGAGAGGTGGCGCCCGAAACGGCATCTACGAACTCCTGTTAAGGGTTCACTCGGTAGGGCTCGAGTTTGAAAAGCCGGTCGGCGTTTTTATGCGCGATCTTTGCACGGTCCTCGGCTGACAGCGACAGGCTGTCCAGGAATGCCACGCCCTGCTTCGGGTCGCCAAACGGGTAATCGACGGAGAACATGATCCGGTCTGCGCCGAAGGCATCCAAAGTCGCCATGAACGACGGCTTCATGAAGAAGCCACCCACGGTGACATGGACGTGCTTGCGAAGCACTTCGCTCGGCAGTCTCTCCATCCCAGCCGCCAGATGATACTGCTGATCGAGGCGAGCGAAGACGACTTGCAGCCCCTCTCCCAGATGGCCGATCACGACCTGTAGCCCGGGGTGGCGGTCGAATACGCCCGACACCATCAGTCGCAAGATGTGGGTCGCGGTGTCGGCGTGCCAGCCCCAGCCCGAGATCGACATCCAGAAGCCGAACGGCTCCGGAAGCCCGCCATAGAGCGCCTCACGCGCCGGCGCGGGCGAGATGCCGGGATGGACGTAAATCGGCACGTCCAGCCGCGCGGCCCGGTCCAGCAGCACGTCATAGCTTGGATGATCGAGATACCGGCCGTTGGTGGAGCCTCGCACCAGGGCACCTTTGAACCCCAGCTGCTTGACGCAGCGTTCGAGCTCGTCTGCGGCGGCGTCGGGATCGGTCAGTGGCAGATGCGCCAGGCCGGCGAAGCGATCCGGATGGGCCGCGACAAGACCAGCCAGGGCGTCGTTGGCCTCGCGCGCCCAGTTAGCACCTTGCCGCGGCGGCAACAGGTCGGCGCCCGGACCGTCGAGCGAAAGCACCTGCAGGCTGATACCCGCCTCGTCCAGCACCTTGAGCCTGCCCCCGCCGACGTCGCTGAGCTGCTCGATGCGGCTAAAGCCGGCATAGGGCTGGTCGCGCGAGAAATAACCGCGCGCCTTGGCCGCCGGTTCCGGAACGCGTCCAAGCAGATCAGGCAGCATGAAGTGCTCCTCGACGCCTACGATCCTGTTTGGGTTTGCTTGAGCAACTGACATTCAAACACCTCTTCTTCAAAGCTTCAGAATACGCTTGGCCTTCTCGGAGGAGATCTTCTCGCGCACCGCGTTGAGACTGGAGCGGCGTCCGGCCAATCCCGTGTCTCCCTCCTTCATGTCGTCGAACGCATGGTCCACCGAAAACATGATCGAGTCCTCGTCAGGGGCGTTGAGCGCGCAGTCGAGCGGTTCGACTGTAATCGTCTGGCCCAGTCGTCAGCCTTCGGGCTAATCGCTACCAAGTAGTTCTTTTTCATGCGCAGCCGCCCAATCGGCGAGTGTGATCGGTTCGCGTCCGAGAAGCCTCTGGATCGTGTTCGTGCGAGTAGCCGCGTACGCTAACCGCCCATCTTCTACCTGCCGGACCAACTCAAGCATGCTCAGGGAGAAAGGGACGTCCATGCCGGCTGGCAACGGCATGGCCTTGGCGTCGAGTGCTTTCTTGAGTTCATCCGGCTTTATAATTTGTGCCGTTACGCGTCGCCCAAGCGACGCGCTGAGTACTTCCGCGAGCTGGGGTCCATCGAACACGTCGGTAGACAGAAAGTAATCTTCACCAGCGTGGGTCTCCGGTCCTTCCGCCAACACCTTGGCGGCAACCGCCGCGATATCATCGGCGGCCGTCCAGCCAGCCGCTCCATCACCCATTGGCCACGACACCGATCCATCTTTGACCGGCATGAACGAGAGCAGGTTTTCCATGAAAAAGTTGGGGTGAAGATGACACCATGCGATGCCGCTTCCTTGGATATACCGCTCGACCAACTCATGCCACGCGTAGTGCGGATCTGTGGACTTGCCGTTGCCAAAGACGCCCAGGTGCACGACGAAACATACACCGGCGTCTACAGCTGCATCCACGATCGTTTTAGTTTGTTGCACCATGTTCATGGTATAGCCGGTCATCACAAACAGGCGATCGACATTCTTCAGGGCTTGGGGGAATGTTCGTGGGTCGTCCAGGTCTATGCAGACCGCGGACTTACCATCAGCCCGCCAGCTCTCTACTTGATCAGCCTTCCGGGTGGCCCGTACGACATCTAGGCCTTCGTAGGCGCCGAGCTCCCGCACAACCGATCCCCCGACCGAACCGGACGCGCCAAGCACGAGAACCCGCGTCGGCTTGGCATTGGATTGGCTGCTGGACATAGCTATCTCCTTCTAAATGACAGTGCTTGCTGTCAGACGACACGACAGTGGGCGCTGTCGTTTTCTGTTTCAAGGCCTAGGAGGCGGAAGACAGACTGTGAAGACGTGGACCGACGACAATCCAAAGGCGAAGCTGATGGCCGGCAAGCGTGAGCTGCTGGTAAACGCAGCCAGGGCAGCGTTTCTATCGTCCGGCTATGCCGAAAGCTCGGTGAACCGTATCGCGAAAGACGCCGGCGTCTCGATCAAAACCCTCTATCGCCACTTCGAGAGCAAGGACGATCTATTCAGCGCTGTCATCACCGGGCTGTGTGGCAACCCGGTGGAACCCTCTGCCGACTTACCGTGGTCGGAAGAGCCGCCGAACATAGCGTTTATAATGATGGGCTTGAAATATCTCGAGCTTATCCTGGCGCCCGAGGAAATCGCCTTGTATCGGGTCATTATACGCGACAACGTCCGCTTCCCGCAACTTGGAGAATGCTATCGCGAGGAGGCGCTCCGACCCCGTCAACGGATATTTGCCGCCTATCTGGATAGATGGGCGCCAACATGTGACTGGAACATTCGCGAGCATGACCGCGCCGTCAGCACGTTCTTTGCGCTTTTGCAGCGCGATCTTCTGGAACCCGTCCTGCTCGGAGGTTCTCATCCCACAACAACGCAGGTGCGTTACCAGGCGGAGCGTGCCGCGTTCGACATGCTTATGCTGATCGAGGGGGCGTCCTTTGCAGGAGCCTACTCGACTAGGAAGCCCAGGCGCAAAAGAGCTAAGGATTCAATTCAGGCTGACGCTGGCACGGAGCGGGCGCGCTGATCCCGCGATTAAAGCTCACGAGACTCAGGTGACGCTAGACCGGAGCACGGGCGCAGCACCCTTGTCACGCAGAACCTCCCTGTCGCACGAGCTTGAATGCCTCACCGCTCAAAGCGCTGTATAGCCGCCGTTTGCCCTTGACAAATGTTGCGTTCAAAGAGCGTGACGCCGGTGATGCCAGGCACGCGCGGCCATCGGCGATGAGGAAGATCGCCGCCGCGAGCTCGATCAGGAGAACGCCCGCAAGTGAGGGGATATTGGGCCTCATCAGGCCTCCTCGGCGCAGAAGATAGCGTGAGTGGTGACACCTCTCAGGCGCTGAGAGCGACTGCCATGAAGTTTCGAACCAGGTGTGATGTATTCCCTTTCCGATAGGCGAGTGCCAGCCGAGCTGTCGGCGCTTGGCCCTTGATCTCACGGAAGACCACGCCAGCGACATGAAGCTGACTCATCGAGGCTGGCACTATGGATACTCCAAGCTCTGCCGCCACAAGGTTGACGATAGAGGAAATCTGCGGCGCGAACTGGTCGACATGCGGCTCAAATCCCGACTTGCGGCATGCATCCATGATCGTGTCGTAGAGAGTTGGCCCGATTGATCGTGGAAACAGGATGAACGGATCTTGTGCCAACTTCGCAAGATCGACCTCGTCCTCACCAACTAAGGCATGGCCTGCCGGCATTGCGAGCAGCATAGGTTCCTCAGAAATGAGCCGGAGCTGAAGGTCTCTGCCAGAGGCGCCTTCCGGCCGTAGGAAGGCGATGTCGAGCGTGCCATCGTCAAGACCTGCGGTAAGCCGGGTCGTGTTGACCTCCTCCAGTGTCAATTCGACGCTGGGATAGGCGCGACGAAACGTCCGCAAAGTGCCGGGCACGACAGCGTTGAACGCGGAGGAGGCTGTGAAGCCGACGTGCAGGACGCCGATCTCTCCCCGCGCTGCCCGTTGAGCATGCCGGACGCCGCGCTCGGCCAGGTCCGGCATGCCACTGACCACGGCCAGGAATGCCTGGCCCGCCGGGGTCAGTTCGGCACCATGCGCCACGCGGCGGAACAGCAATGCACCGACTTCCTGCTCAAGGTCCTTGATCTGCAAGCTGAGGGGAGGCTGCCCTATCCCGAGACCGGCGGCAGCCCTGGTGAAGTTCCCCTCTTTGGCAACCGCCAAGAAGTAGCGGATGTGACGCAGCTCCATGCTCCATTCATAAAACATATCACGGACGCATTCACGAAGAATTGGCAAAACTTACCGGCCGGCAACACGTCGGGGAGGCGTCAGAAACAGACTGGAGACTGACCATGGCGGATACCATGAAGCCAACACGCAGTTGGCTGTTCACGCCGGGAAGCCGACCCGACCGTTTTGCCAAGGCTGCGGAGGTTGGCGCCGATGTACTGATCATTGATCTCGAAGATGCCGTTGCGCCAAACGATAAAGCATCGGCTCGGGCCACCGCCCTAAAATACTTGTCCGAGCCTGCAGCAAAGCCGATCCAACGAGCCCTCCGCATCAATGGGCTTGATACCCGAGCGGGTATTGCAGACCTCGATGCGTTGTTGGGGTCCGACGCTGCGCCAGACTTCCTGGTACTGCCGAAGGCGGACAGCCCAGGCCACCTGCACATCCTTGATCGCCTGTTGACGGTGCGGAAACTTGAAACCCGCCTGGTTGGCTTAATCGAAAGCGCTCGCGGCTTGGCTGCCGTTGAGGCGACCGCGGCGGCAACACCTCGGTTGTTCGGGCTGATGCTGGGGGCCGCCGACATGGCAGCCGACCTTGGTGTCGCAACGGCTTGGCCGCCGCTTGTGGCAGAGCGCAGCCGGCTGGTGCTCGCCTGCGCCCTGGCTGGCGTGACGCCGATCGATACACCGTTCTTCGACGTGCACGACATCGACGGCCTGACCCGGGAGACGACAGATGTCGTGGCGTTCGGTTTTCCGGCCAAAGCGGCGATCCACCCTGGCCAGGTGGGACCCATTAACAAAGCGCTGACGCCAACCGACAAGGCGGTCGAGCACGCCCGCGCGGTGCTCGCCGCGAACACAAGGGGCGTTGGCGTCGTCGACGGTCAAATGATCGATGAGGCCGTCGCGCGTAAGGCACGCCGAGTTCTGGCCGCCGCTGGGCAGTAGATCAAGTATTACTGTTCGGATTTCTTCTACAACAGCAAAGGAATATAAAAATGGATGGTCTGCTACCTGCCTATAAAACCGTTGGAGATCGCCGCTATCGTGAAACATCTGGTCTCTACTGGGAAGACTTCGTGGAGGGCGACGTGTTCGAGCACCGTCCTGGTCGCACGGTGCTGGATGTGGACAACACCTACTTCACGCTGTTGACACTGAATGTGCAGCAGGTTCATTTCGATGCCGCCTATGCCGCAAAGACCGAGTGGAAGAAGATGCTGGTCGACAGCACCTTCACCTTGGCACTGCTCACCGGCATGAGCGTGCGCACCGTCAGCGCCAAGGTCGTGGCCAATCTGGGCTGGGACAAGGTGAAGGCGACGCACCCGGTGTTCGCGGGCGATACGCTCTATGCGGAGAGCACGGTGCTTAGCAAGCGCGAGAGCAAGAGCCGGCCGACCCAGGGCATCGTTACCGTTTCGACGCGTGGGATCAACCAGGACGGCAAGGAGGTGATGACTTTCGAGCGCACCATGCTCGTCCATCGCCGCGGGCACTCGCCTGAAGAGGCCGCCGGATACTGATCAGGACGAAGTGGAGTATGCCGACATGAACTTCTCGGACATCTACAAGAGCAAGCTGACCACCGCGAGCGAGGCCGTGGCGACCATCCCGTCCAACAGCAAGATGGCCATGGGGATGGCCATGGCGCAGCCGCCGGCGCTCCTTCAAGCCCTGGCTGATAGGGCAAGGGCGGGACAGGTCGAGGCCTTGAGGCTCTACTACTTCGAGGCGACAGCAGCAGCCGGCAAAACCGTGCTCGACTTCGACCTTGCGGACCGCATCGAACCCTACTGCATGTTCGTCACCGCGCATGACCGGGCGCTGATCCGGAAGAGCGTCGAGAGCGAGCGGAAGGTGCTGCGCTACGTTCCCAACAACTTCCATCAGGCGCCACGGCTGCTGATCGATGACATCGGCATTGAAAGCTTCGTCTGTACCGTGTCGCCGATGGACCAGCACGGCTACCTGTCCTTCGGCGTCGGCAACGACTACTCCTCGAAGGTCGCTCGATCGGCCAAGAGGCTGATCGTCGAGGTCAACCGGCACATGCCCCGTGTGGTCGGGTCCGGGGCGCAGATCCACGTGTCCGAGCTGTCGGCGATCGTCGAGAACGATGTACCGCTGCTTGAGCTCCCGGTACGCAACGGCGGCCCTGAAGATGAAACCATCAGCAAGCTGATCGCCGAGATGGTGCCGGATGGCGCATGCCTGCAGATGGGCGTGGGAGCGCTGCCCAATCTGGTCTGCGCGGCACTGAAGGACCGCAACGATCTCGGCGTGCACACTGAGGCGCTCTGTCCCGGCCTCGTTGACCTGACGCTTGCCGGAAACATCAACAACCGTCGCAAGTCGCAGAACGTCGGCAAGACCGTCTACACCTTCGCCATGGGCCAGAAGTCGATGTACGAGTTCCTCGACAACAACCCCTCGGTTGAAAGCTGGCCGGTCGATTACGTCAACGATCCGACAGTGATCGCTCGCAACGACGACGTGATCTCGATCAACGGCACGATCGAGATCGACCTCACCGGCGCCTGCAACTCCGAGCACATGCTGGGCCACCAGTACAGTGCCTCCGGCGGCCAGCTCGACTTCGTGCGCGGCGCCTATGCCTCCAAGCGCGGCAAGTCGATCATCGCCGCCAGCGCGACGGCGGCGCACGGCAAAGTGTCCCGGATCGTCGCCAGGCTGACGGGTCCGGTGACGACGCCCCGCATCGACACGAACTGGGTCGTCACGGAATACGGTCGGGCCAACCTGAAGGGCCTGTCCTCGACGGAACGCGTGGCAGCCCTGGTTGGGCTTGCCCACCCTGATTTCCGGGACGGCCTCATGGCCTCGGCGCGGGAGCTGCACCTTGTCTGACATCGGATTTGATGCCGACCCTGTGGCGAGAAATGCGACCGCCGGCGGCGGCGCCCTCGACGCCTTGGAAGGCCGGTCTTCGGTCCGTGGCTATCTCGACCGCCCCGTGCCGCGGCAGCTCGTCGAGCGGGTCCTGACCGCCGCCGCGCGCGCACCGAGCGGCAACAACAGCCAGCCATGGCGGGTGCACGTCCTGACTGGCTCGGCCCGGACTAGGCTTGGCGACATCATCCTGGCGGCTCGTCAGGCCGATCAGGCCGACCCGGCTCCGGAGTACGACTACTACCCGCAGGACTGGCCGGAGCCCTACCGCTCGCGCCGTCGAACCAACGGGTGGGGGCTGTATAGCCTGCTTGGCATCCAGAGAGGCGACAAGACTAAGTCTCGCGCATGGCATGACGAGAACTTCCGCTTCTTCGGTGCGCCGGTCGGCCTGATTCTGACCCGGGACCGCCGGCTGGGCCTCGGCTCCCTGATTGATCTCGGCATGTTCATGGAAGGCTTGGCAGTCGCGGCGCGTTGCCTGGGGCTGGACACCTGCCCGCAAGCCGCCTTCGCGCACTACCACGCAATCATCCGGCGCGAGCTCCGCCTTGCTCCGGAGGACATGGTCATCTGCGGGATGTCGCTGGGCTACGCTGACATGTCGGTGCCGGCCAACCGACTGCACACCGAACGCGAGCCGGTCTCCGGTTTCGCCACCTTCCACTCCGACGCCACCCAGATTGAAGAGGTTCACTGACATGGCGAAGACTGTAGCGGACCAGATGGTCGAGGTATTGGCAGCGGCCCAGGTCGAGCGGATCTATGGTATCGTCGGCGACAGCCTAAACGGCTTCACCGATGCGCTGCGCCGCCATGGCGGCATCCAATGGCTGCACACCAGGCACGAGGAGGTCGCCGCCTTCGCCGCGGGTGCGGATGCGCACGTCACCGGCAAGCTTGCTGTCTGCGCCGGGAGCTGCGGCCCCGGCAACCTGCATCTCATCAACGGCCTGTTTGACTGCCACCGCTCGCGCCTACCCGTGGTGGCCATCGCGGCGCATATCCCATCGCCCGAGATCGGCTCAGGCTATTTCCAGGAGACCCACCCGGAGCAGTTGTTCCTCGAGTGCAGCAGCTATTGCGAGCTGGTTTCGAGCCCAGCCCAGATGCCGCGCGTGCTGGAGATCGCGATTCGCCGGGCCGTAGCTGAGAGCTGTGTCTGCGTCATCGTCATTCCCGGCGACGTCGCACTCCGTCCTGCCTCCGATGCACCAACCCCATCCACCGCAGCACTGCTCTTGCCGGCGCCAACCACCACCCCGCCTGCCGAGGCGATCGCCGGGCTGGCGGACATGCTGAACGGCTGCGAGCGCGTGACCCTGCTCTGCGGCCGGGGCTGCGACGGGGCGCATGACGAGTTGCTGCAGGTGGCCGAGGCGCTGAAGGCGCCGATCGTACATGCCATGCGCGGCAAGGAGCATGTCGAGTGGGACAACCCCTACGACGTTGGCATCACCGGGTTGATCGGCTTCTCCTCCGGCTACTACGCCATGGGCAGTTGCGACGGGTTGCTGATGCTCGGCACCGATTTTCCCTACACGCAGTTTTATCCGAAGGGCGCACGGATCGCGCAGGTCGACGTCCGTCCCGAGGCGATCGGGCGGCGCACGCCGATCGAGCGAGGCCTGCTCGGCGACGTGCGCGCAACGCTGCAGGGATTGCTGCCGTATCTGAGGCCGGGGCGGAGCGACAAGCATCTCAAAGACTGCGTTGCCCACTACCACGATGCGCGCCGCGGACTGGACGAACTGGCGAGCGGCAAGCCCGGCGGTCGGCTGCACCCGCAACACATCGCCCGTGTCATCAGCGAACTCGCCTCCGACGACGCCGTCTTCACCTGCGACGTGGGCCTGCCGACCGTGTGGGCCGCGCGCTACCTGCAAATGAATGGCAAGCGCCGACTGCTCGGTTCGTTCTGGCACGGCTCGATGGCCAATGCGATGCCGCAGGCGCTTGGCGCGCAGGCCGCTTTCCCGGGCCGCCAGGTCGTGTCGCTGTCAGGCGACGGCGGGTTCACCATGCTGATGGGCGACCTGCTGTCCGCCAAGCAGCTTGGCCTGCCGATCAAGGTCGTGGTGTTCAACAACGGCACGCTCGGCTTCATCGAGTTGGAGCAGAAGTCTTCCGGTTTCGTCGACACCGGAACCACGCTCGACAATCCCGATTTTGCAGCGATGGCAAACGCCGCCGGCATCCACGGCGTGCGCATCGACGATCCGGCAGACGTGGAGACGAAGCTGGCGGAGGCGCTGGCCCATCCAGGTCCGGTGCTGATCGACGCGGTGGTCAATCGGATGGAGCTGGCTATGCCGCCAAAGGTCACGGCCGAGATGGCGAAGGGCTTCACGCTATACATGCTCAAGGCGGTGATGAGCGGGCGTGGCGACGAGGTCGTCGAACTCGCACGGTCAAACCTCCTTCGCTGACGCGGCCGGCGGCATGGCATCTCTCGGAGAAATCACATGGCTACGGTCACCTGCGACATCCCCGGCTCGTATCTCGCCGAGCTGACACGCCGTGTCGGCACCAACGGCGGCAGCATATCGTCGCTGGTGAGCGAAGCTCTCGCCGGCTACCTCGATGCGCCAATCCACACCCTGTTCCAGGTTTCCACCTCTGGATCGCTCGTCGAGGGCGTCTACGCACAAGCCGTCACGTGCGCGAAACTCCTGGAGCACGGCGATTTCGGGCTTGGCACCTTCACCGGCCTGGACGGCGAGATGGTGGTGCTGGACGGCGCGATCTACCGCGTGCAGGGCGATGGTACGGTGTCGCGAGCGGCGCCGGGCGCCGGGGTGCCATTCGCCGTTGTGACCCGTTTTTCGCCATCGGTGGACGGCCCGGCCGGGCCTGTCTCCAATCTTGAGGAA
>CBDAQK010000002.1:0-19311 GCA_965199005.1 Acetobacteraceae bacterium
GGGTGGAGTGTGTCAAAGTGTCAAGAACGGCGACGGCAACAACACCTCCGCCTCTTGAGAACCCATATCTCATTAAGGAAATCCGCTTCCCGTCCGGCGAGCGCATGCCTCTCATGGTACGTCGCTCCACGGGCGTCGCAATTGAAGCTCCTTGCTATTGGATCACCTCCGAACGCAGACCCCTCGGCATCCAAGCCAGCACGCTCGAACAGGAACTTCGAGCCATCACGTTCCTCTATCTATGGGCAGATAAATGTGGCGCCGACCCGGTCGCCATCCTTCAAAGCCCGGCGTTCCTGACCCTGCACCAATTGAACGACTTGGACCGTTTCTGCCGTAACACGGCCGGTGCCGCCGTCGCGCAGGCTGCGATGGCAATCCCTGGCAACGTCGTACGAATGAACGCCGGACGCCGCTCCAAAGTCGAAGCACCTCCCGGTCGCATGCACATCCGCAACAGGATGGCGAGCATCCACAGCTTCATGGACCACGTTAGCTGCGACCACCTTTCCCGGCTCGCCCCTGGAACGGAAGCGCATCGCATCTATCAGCGCGCCAGGTCCGAGATGCTCGACAAATGGGCGGGCCGATGCAAGTCGATGGACCCGTCAGACTCGCCGGACCCTCGCAAGGGCCTGGACGAGGAGGCATCCCTCCGTCTACGCCAAGTCATCCGTCCGGACAGTCCAGACAATCCCTGGCAACTTGGAGTGCGCAACCGGAACGGCCTCATGATCCTGATGCTCTGGTCGCTCGGGCTGCGTCGAGGCGAACTGCTGGCCCTGGAAACCCGCGACATCAGGTTCACCGCAGACCAAGCTCTCGTGCAGATTGTCCGGCGTCCGGACAATCGTGCCGACCACAGACGCCCAAGGCCGTCCGTCAAAACACTCGGTCGAGAGCTTCTCCTGGAGCCGAGCTTGGCACATCTGCTGCATGAATACATCACGTCGGAACGGCGGGCGTTACCAGGCGCACGCAAGCACCCGTTCATGTTCGTCTCCGCTGCGGATGGGTCGCCGTTGGGACTGTCCGCCTTCAACAAGTTGTTCGACAGGCTTCGCTTGCACGTGGCCGACCTGCCCGCGGACTTCTCGCCGCATATCATGCGGCATTCCTGGAATGACACGTTCTCGAAGCTGTCCGACCGGGCAAACCCTCACAGGACCGACGTCGAGCGGACCAAGGAGGAAAGGATGAGGGCCTACCTGATGGGCTGGTCAGCCAACTCTCAGATGGCGGTCCGCTACTCCCGCCGGTGGCTTACCGAGGAGGCGAACAAGCGTTTGCTGTCGCTTCAGCGAAGCCAAGTGTTCGTTGGCGACCCCACGCCCGACCCACCGGAAGACTTCGATGAACAGCCATGACTTAGCGGCTGAGGCTGTGCCGCTGCCCCAGCGCACGAAAACCCGCGACGGTTTCGAGTTCGACCCACGGCCTGACTCGTGGCTCATCGGCTCCCTCCAGTCGCGTAGCGTAAAGTTCGAATTCGGTGATTTGCAGGGTGTCACGCCCTCCCTGGTTCACCGTCTGAAACTGACCGTGCTGGACCTTCTGGAGAAGCAGTCGTTCTCCCACGGCTTTAATCTCTGGGGCCGCTTCAGGGAGTTTCACCGAGGTGTCTTGTCCATCGGCCACCTCTACGATGCCATTGACCTTGGATCACTGGTAAATTTTCGGGTCTCCCTGGGGCCAACGACAGTGTGGAAGCTGGGAGCGGTCCGGGTTCTTCTGGAGCGTGGGCAGACCCTGGGTTACGATTTGCTGACCGAGGAGGCGGCACGCTACCTGCGTGACGCCGTCATCCCTGGCAATATCAAGGGCAACGACGTCAGGCTGCGCGACCCCGAACGCGGAGCGTTCACGACCAATGAGTTGGAGCAACTCAACTCGGCCTTGAACGACGCCTACGTCCGGGGGACGGTGGACTTGCCTGACTATGCTCTCTGCCACGTCATGCTCGCCTACGGAACAAGGGCGAAGCAGATTGCCGCTTTGAAGGTGGGCGACTTGGTCGTCGCCTCCGCCAAGGACGGTTCTAAGGTGTACACCCTAAGAATTCCTCGGGCCAAGCAGCGGGGCGAGCTTATCCGGGCAAGCTTCACTGAGCGTGCGTGCGACCGCCGTCTCGGGGAACTGCTTGAGCGGTTAATCAAGGAAACGGCCATCTGGGCAGGTGACCCGACCATCCCCGAGGTCGCCGACCGTGCTTTGTTTACCGCACGCCAGCATGGCGACCTGCCGGGCTTTGCCTACCATCGTACCGCCAAAGAAATCACCACGCGCCTCCAAGAGATCTTCGAATCGGTCGCTCCGCTGCACGCCAACTCGAAGCGATTCCGGCACACACTGGCCAAGCGCGCCCATGATGACGGCGCCGACATCTACGTCATCGCGGAGCTTCTCGACCACGTCGACACCCAGAACGCTAAGATTTACACCGAGGGCAGCGCCGACATCGTGGACCGCCTGAACCGCACGATGGCGATGGAACTGGCCCCGGTCGCCCAGGCGTTCGCCGGGCTGCTGATTACCAGGGACGACATCGAAGCGCACGACGCCGGGAAAGCCAAGCGCATCCACGACCGGGCGCTGCCGGACGGAAAGGGCGCCGACCCCCTGGGTAACTGCGGCATACACGGCTTCTGCGGACTTGCCCGTCCCATCGCCTGCTACACCTGCCGCAACTTTCGCCCTTGGGAAGACGGCCCCCACGAACAGGTTCTCTCTGGCCTGCTGGAGCACCGTGAAGCTCAGCAGGCCAAGGGCTTTGCCCCGCGCATCTACGGCTTGCACGATCGCACCATCACGGCTGTCGCTCGCGTGGTCCAGCTCTGCGAGGAGCGCCGAGGACCGCAGGAGACGGTCGCAGCGTGAGCGAACTCATCCGGTTCGTCCCTCGCGCGGAGGTCGATGCCCGCAGTAACGTTGCGAACTTCATCGCCCTCTCGCGCGACAGGCTGACCTCGCTGGTCGAGGCGGACCAATGGGACGGCCACGTCTGGGACGTGAGCAAAGCGTTCACACGGAAGGGCAAGCCTAGTCTGACCAGCCGGTTGCACCTGGTCAGGCACGGCAGTTTGGTCGGAAAGGGGGCTACGGCCGTGGGCTCCCCCTTGAGCGAGCCGTTCGGAACTTACGTCCGGGCCTTCCTGCGCTATCAGCACGCCGCAGCGCCCATGGTCTATGAACGCCTCCAAGCACGCCTGATAGCCTTGGGCCACATCGAGGCGGCGTTTACCTCCCTGGGCCGCACGGCCGATATCTGCGCGCTTTCTGCCGACGTACTCACGGCAGCCGTGCGCATCGCTGGCACAGGAGTAGGCGGTGCCGTTCGCTACCAGCGTGCGATGACGATCCAATCCGTATACAGCTTCTGCCGCGAGCACGGGTTCATCTCAGCGCCGTTTACCTGGAAGCACGGGGTGCGGAAGGCCGATGACGTCCAGGAGCGTATCGGCGATGCGTTCGCGAAGCGCCGGGCGGAAAAGCTGCCCAGCCGAAAGGCGCTGGACATGCTGGCCCTGGCATACTGCGAGCCAAAGGAGCTGAGGGACGCCTTGTTCTCGGCGGTGACCGCTATCTGCATCTGCGCACCCATCCGTCTCCACGAGGTCCTCCAGCTGCAGACTGACTGCGGTTGTGACGAGACACGTCGTAACGAGCGTGGAGACACTGTTCCGGCGTTCGGTCTCCGCGTGCTGCCCGGCAAGGGCAACGCACCCCAGGTGAAGTGGCTGGCCGACGTGATGCAGGAGTTGGGGCGCGAGGCCGTCGAGAAGCTGCGGGCAGCGAGTGAACAGGCAAGGGTGATTGCCGCCTGGTACATTGCCAATCCGACCAAGATGTATCTGCCCGCCGACATGGCCCATCTTCGGGGAGCTAGCCACATCGGTGCCGCTGCCCTTAGTAATTTGGTGGGCACAGCCACGCCATGGAAGTGGGCGAAGAGCAACGGCCTCTCGGCAGTCCAGCTTACGGAAGAGAAAGGTTCAAGTTACGTGTTTGCGGACCTCGAGAGGAGCGTTCTGGCGCAGTTGCCGAAGGACTTTCCACTGCACAACGGGCACCCAAGCTTGCCTTATTCGCAATCACTCATCTTGGTGCGTC
The DNA here is from genome assembly GCA_965199005.1 of Acetobacteraceae bacterium. Classification (GTDB taxonomy): domain Bacteria; phylum Pseudomonadota; class Alphaproteobacteria; order Acetobacterales; family Acetobacteraceae; genus LMUY01. Next base: position 4,111 of record CBDAQK010000002.1, read on the forward strand.
GGGGTTGCTTGCGTGCAGACACCCTGGGCGAAGGTTCAAGGGTCATGTTCGAACCGCTCAGCATCAACGCATATGGTATGTGGTTGTCCGGCAAAGTGGACCGCCCCTCAGTCTTCGAGCGGTATGGGTTCACGGAGGCGGACGGGTCGGCGATCGAGCAGACGAGCCACGGGTTCAGACACTGGCTGAACGACACGGCCCACCGCGAGGGGTTAGGCGCCATGGACATCGCTCACTGGTCCGGGCGCAACCCAGCGCAGAACAAGTATTACGACCACCAGACCCCGGCCCAGTTCCACGACCAGTGGCGTGACATGGTGGCCAAGGCCGGGGGCATCGGACCGGTGTTCGAGGCCGCCGACGCTCTCCCAGATACGGCGCCAATCAGCCGGGCTGAGTTCCTGAAGTCTCACCTCGGGGCAGCCCACCAGACCGAACTCGGGGCCTGCATCCACGACTACAGTCTTCTGCCCTGCCAGAAGCACGGCGACTGCCTAAACTGCGAGGAGAACGTGTTCATCAAGGGTGACCCGGTCCACCTGGGGGAGATCGCCCGGCGGCATGATGTGACCGCAGCCCAGCTTGCAGTCGCCCGGAGCGCGATGGACGATGGCGACTACGGAGCCGACCTGTGGGTCCAAGACCACGAGACATCTCTGGCGAAGCTAGCCCTGATGCTGTCTACCCACAGCGACGCCTCCATTCCGGACGGCAAGGTCGTCAACCTGCCAGGCGCCGGAGCCGACACCGAAGTGTCGTTAGCGATGCGCCAGCGCGACAACCAAGGGGCCTGACCGTCCGTGGCCAAGGCGCCGAAGGCGAAGCTGGACGGGGCCGATATCGCCACCGTGGTCGCGCTGGTCGAGGCGTGGGAGGGTCCGCTGACCTGGGAGCGGCTCACTTCCAGGGTGGCATCCTTGCTCGGGCGGCCGTTCTCCCGGCAGGCGCTGGACGCGCACCCCAAGGTGAAGCTCGCCTACCAGAGCCGCAAGGTCCGCATCCGCAAGGTCCTCGCGGGGGTGCGCGCGGGGAAGTCGGACACCGAGTACATGCCGCCGGAACTGGCCATGGCATTGCAGCGCACGGAGGCGTTCCAGGCCAGGGTGGACAGGCTCCAGGCGACAGTCGACGCCTATGAGATGAAGTTCGTCACCTGGCTGTACAACGCCCGCATCGCCGGTCTGTCGGAGGGCGCGCTGAACGCGCCACTGCCGCCAACGGACCGGAATGCTGATGTCGAACCCGGCACAAAGGCTCCACGTCGGTGAGCGACACGCGGTCTCCGCACGACGTGTCCGAGACGAACCACGGCAGGCTGTGCGCCTACCTGGGCAGGCTGCGCGAAGGGGGTCTGCGGCTGCCTGCCCATGGCGGAACGGTCAACAAGACGGCCGTGGCCCGGGCCTGCGGGTTCGCCAGGGAGACGTTCCAGCAGAACCGCAGGTTCGCCGCCACGCTGGAGGAAGCTGTGGCGGAGCTTGGCCTGGAAGTTGACATCGTGGCTGAGCGGCCCGTCCGCGACGGAGAGGACAAAGCGCGCATCCTCCAGCTCGAGCAGCAGCTGGCAGCCTCGCGCGGCGAGATATTGGATCTCCGACGCAGGCTCAAACGATACGAAGCCATCGCTGAGCATGTGTCAGCCACGGGCCGCAGGGTGTTGCCGTGAACGCTATGGCGCAGACCCTGCCGCAAGGCGGCAACCTGGTCAGGTTCCTGGCGGAACGGGCGGAGTTCGCCGGTGTGGGCAGGGTCACCGCACAGCGGCTTTGGGACCGGTTCGGCCAAGGCATCTACGGCATGCTGGCTTCCGGGGACGCCGTCGGTTTATCGGAAATCCTGCCGCGCACGCAGGCCGACATCGTCTGCGATGCCTGGCGCAACCAGCAGGCCACCGCCGACTGCGTGGTGTTCTTCGACGAGCACGGCATCGACCCACGGCTCGCCCGCAAGGCGGTTGCGTTCTGGAACGACGAGGCGGTGGCCAAGCTCCGGAACAATCCCTATCGGCTGCTGACGGTCTGCCCATGGGCCCAGGTGGACGCCCTCGCGCGTCGCCTTGGGCTGGCCCCCGACGATCCCAGGCGACAGGTGGGCGCGGTAGAGGCTGCCATGTTCGACAGGCTGGACGCCAAGCACACCGCGACCCGACAGCCCATGCTCACCTCCGCTGTGGCCCGGCTGCTCCATTGCGGTCCCCAGGCCGCCCAGTCGGCGATCAGGCAGGCTGTGGCGGACGGTGCCGCTTTAGAGAGCAGAGCGGGGCTGCAGCCTGCCGGTGCGGCGCACATGGAGCGCTACGTCGAAGATCGCATCCTTGATGCGCTTGCGGACGGCCAGCGAGACTTGCTGCTGGGCCCGCGCGAGCCGGAGGAGCTGGCGTCGTTCCTGGACGGTTACGATGCCCGGCAGCCTCACCGGCTCACCGGCGAGCAGCGCGACGCAGTCGCCATGGCCCTGGCGTCGCCGGTGTCGATGCTGGTGGGCGGCGCAGGCGTCGGCAAAACGGCGTGCCTGCGTGGGGTCAACGCTGCCGCCAGACGGTTCGGGTTCCGGGTGGTCCAGCTGGCGCTAGCGGGCAGGGCCGCCCAGCACATGACCGCCAGCACGGGCCAGCCCGCCCAAACCATCGCCTCGTGGCTGGCGGCTGCCGCCGCGGGACGCGCGGACATCGGTCCGGACGTCCTGGTGGTTGTGGACGAGGCCAGCATGTTGGACCTGCCCACGACCTACCGCCTGCTGTTCCAACTGAATGGGCAGGCCCGCCTGCTGCTGGTGGGTGATGTCGCACAGCTGCCGCCAATCGGGTTTGGCCTGGTGCTCCACCGCCTGGTGGAGGGGGTGACGGTGCCCCGTGTCGAACTGACGGCCATCCTGCGCTCAGACGAGGCAACGGGCATACCGGCAGCCTCGCGGGCGGTCAGGCAGGGGATACTTCCCGCCCTCAAGGACGGCCTCTCCGAAACCGATGGCTGCTGCTTCGTTGAGGTGCAGCCGGATGGCGTCGTGGAAACTCTGGCTAGGCTATTCCCCGACCTTGGGGATGGCAGGGTTCAAGTGGTCGGTGCCGTCTACAAGGGCCTCTCGGGCATTGACGCGGTCAATGCAGCGTTCCACGCCCGCAACGCCGCCAGACGGCGCTCGGCATCGCGGTTCGCTGTAGGTGACCCGGTGATATGGACGGTCAACGACTACGACCGGGCGCTCTGGAACGGCTCGATGGGCAGGGTGCTTGACGTGCATGAGGATGGTGGCCTCCTGGCCGTGCTGGACGGGCGGGAAGTGGCGTTGGAGGCTGGGGTTCTGGTGAACCTGGACCTTGCCTACGCGGTGTCCGTGCACAAGGCGCAAGGTTCGCAGTTCGAGACCGTGGTCGTCATGGTCGTGGCGTCCAGGCCAATGGACCGGGCTCTGCTCTACACCGCAATGACGCGCGGGATCCGTCGTGTGGTGTTCGTCGGCAGCCGGACGGTGTTCGACGACGCCATCAGGCGCCCGCCGGGGTCGCTTGCCAGGGAAGTGGCGCTGACGGTCTGACCGTCGACTCTGGCTTGGCGTGGGTCACTGGCATTGTTCTACTTCGGCACCCTCGCAAACCAGGCAAGCGTCTCGCCATCGACTCATCCACTTGCCTTGCAACTATAATTTGTATAGATACAATCATGAACCTGCGGGATGCGGAAGCTGACATACATGCGATTGCCGCGGCGGACGAAGCGAAGGTGTTTCTGACCCGGCACGGAAAACGCCGGGATCCGACGAACGCCAAGCCGCCGTTGACCAAGCAGGAGATAGTCCGTGTTCTCGAGGCGGGGTCCATCGTGGAAGGCCCAGCCCCGGACCTGGTGATCGAGAATGGGTGGAAGTTCACCATGGTCAGGACGAACGGGGACGAACGTCACGTTGTCGCGGGCGTCCTGGTGCCGCAGACCAAGGTGGTCGTCATTACCGGGTATCCCGACAGGTCGGTGCCGGTCGCCCGTCGGCCGCGCAGGCCCGGCGGGATTGGTGGGGATGGACAGGATACGGAGTAGGACAGGAGAGCGGGCATGAGCAGGTATCATTACACCGAGTGCGGGCTGGACAACGTCTGGCTCGACAGCGGCTTCGAGGTCGAGCGCTTCGGCGAGTATGGAACCGCCGTCGCCGTGCATGACGAGAAGGGGCTCCAGCGCCTGTTGGCTCGGGAGATTGTGGGCCAGGACAGCCATCTCGTAGGCCAGGAGTTGAGGTTCCTGCGGACGCAGCTGGACTGGACGCAGACGGAGCTGGGAAAACGTCTTGGCTACGGCGACGGCCAGATGGTGGCCAAGTGGGAGAAGGCCCGGCACAAGGCCATCCCCGTACACGCCGACGTCATCGTCCGGGCCGCCTACCGGGAGGAGTTCGGCGAGAAGCCAATGGTGACCCGCGTCAGCCAGCGGCTGGCCGAGATCGTCGGCGTTGTCGCGGAGGGATGCCGCCGGATCTTCGCGGCTGGCCCGATGGGCCAGTGGACGACCCAGGAGGGACCGCCCAGGATGGCGCTCGCGTAGTCGTCGGATCCCTGGACAGCCTTTTGTTCGACCCGCGCCGGAGGCGGCGGGTTGATTGGCGGGACGCCTTTCGTCCCGACACCATCTGCAGGCCGCGGCGCGGAGCGGAGGTCAAGAGAGGACCGGAGCCACGCGCAGGCCGCTGTTTGGCGGGCGAGCATGGCGAGGACCGGACCTTGACCGCAGTGAGCACTGTGGCCACTGCTGCGTTTGTAAAGTTCGAGGCCCTCGCCCATACTAAATCGCGACCTACCAGACGGGTTCTTTACAAAGTTACGAGGAGAGGAGGGGTGAAATTGCAAATTAGCCATACGGCACAGGCGTTTCTCTCTCTCACTATCTCACATCGGTCCGCTAAACCGTTCTGAGCGCCAGGGTGTCCGGATCGCCTGCCGCGACCAGCCGGCACCAGCACGGCCTCCCGTTCTCTGACCCGGGCGCGACACCAGCGACCGTCCCTGCCAAGAACAAGCCCCGCGCAATCCACGTGTCAGGGTACGGACGGGAAGGGCGGGATTTCTACGCCACGCCGGCCTGGGTCACGGAATCCTTGCTGCAGCATGTCCGCTTCCGCGGCCCGGTGTGGGAGCCGTGTTGCGGCGACGGCGCCATGTCCCGCGTGCTCGGGGCACACGGCTGCCAGGTCGTCTCCTCCGACATCGCCGACCGCGGCTTCGGCACGGCGGGCGTTGACTTCCTGGCCAGCCGAACCGTGCCGGGTGACTGCCGCAGTATCGTGACGAACCCGCCCTATGGCGACACCGGGTCCCATCGCGGGCAGGCGAAATCGTCGCTGGCGATGTTGAGGTTCCTCCGACACGCCATGGCGTTGACGGCATCGGTTCAGGGCCAACTTGCCCTGCTGGTCCGGCTGCAATGGATCGCCGGGCAGCGCGCGGCGGATCTGCTGTCCAGCGGCCCGTTCGCGGCGACGATCGTCCTGCGCCGGCGCATCCGATGGTTCGACATGGGTGAGCAGACGAACCATGCACAGCACCACCACGCGTGGGTGGTGCTCGACCATGCCCATCCTGCCGGTGCGCCCCCGGCCCTGCTCTACGCCTGACCCGGCGACCGCATTCGATGCCCTGGTGACGGAGGACGAACTCTCCGAGCTCCTCCGGGATTGCCCGGTCCTTTACCACATGGCGGAGCAGGGGAGTTGGCCCTCCATCCGTCGCCACGGGCTGCTGAGCACGTCGGCGCTGCTCGATCTGTTCGGCCTGGACGAGGCATCCCGCGAAGCCGCGGAGGCGCGCCGCCGGCCGGAGAAGCTCGTGCTTGCGCATCCTGGGCTAGGGACGGCGGTCCTGCGGGACCAAAAGCCGATGGACGACCCGAGCTTGCGGCGCTGCCTGCAAGACGGGTTGACGCCGGAAGACTGGTATCGCCTGCTGAACGGCAAGGTCTTCTTCTGGCTCACCCGCAGCCGGCTCGACCGACTGCTGAACGCCCGGCCTTACCGCGCCGAGACCCACATCGTGTTGGAGCTGGATGCGGCGGCGCTGGTCCGGGCCTACGCGCCTGACATCACGCTCTGCGCCATCAACAGCGGCGCCACCAAGCCGTTCCCCGTGGCGCGCGGCCGCGACACCTTCCTGCCGATCGCCCGTTACCCCTATGCCGCTTGGCGGTCGAGGCGCGCCCGGGGCGAGCGGGTCGTCGAATTAGCGGTCGCCGGCGGCGTTCCCGACATCGACCGCTTCGTCCGCGGCGTGTCGAGTGTGCGGGGGACGGACCGTCCAGAGTCGATGGCTGGATAGCACTACCCTGCCAGGACTGCTAAGGTCCCGCCCAATGCAAGCCGACCTGCCATGGTTTAAGTTCCTCCCATGAGTGAGACGACTCCGCCCACGCCCCCCGACCAGCCCGACCTCCACCCGGTCATGCTGGAGGAGGAGATGCGCCGCTCCTACCTCGACTACGCGATGTCCGTCATCGTCAGCCGGGCGCTGCCCGACGCGCGGGACGGGCTGAAGCCGGTGCATCGCCGCATCCTGTACGCCATGCAGGAAAGCGGCTTCACGCATGACAAGCCGTATCGCAAATCCGCCCGAATCGTCGGCGAGGTGATGGGCAAGTACCACCCGCACGGGGACGCCGCGATCTACGACGCCATGGTCCGCATGGCGCAATCGTTCAGCCTGCGCGTGCCGCTGATCGACGGGCAGGGTAATTTCGGCTCCATCGACGGCGACCCGCCGGCGGCCATGCGCTACACCGAAAGCCGCCTGTCGCGCGCGGCCATGCACATGCTGGCCGACATCGACAAGGACACGGTCGACTTCCAGCCGAACTACGACGAGGCGGACCTGGAGCCGAAGGTGCTGCCGGCCGCGTTCCCCAACCTGCTGGTGAACGGCGGCAGCGGCATCGCTGTGGGCATGGCGACCAACATCCCGACGCACAACGCCGGGGAGGTGATCGACGCGGCGCTGGCGATGATCGCCGACCCGGAGATCACGCTGGACGAGCTGATGAAGATCGTCCCCGGCCCGGATTTCCCGACCGGCGGCATCATCTTGGGCCGCTCCGGCATCCGGCAGGCGTTCGAGACCGGGCGCGGCGGCATCCCGCTGCGGGCCAAGGCCGCCATTGAGGAGATCCGCAAGGACCGCAATGCCATCGTGGTCAGCGAAATCCCCTACCAGGTCAACAAGAACACGCTGATCGAGCGCATCGCCGAACTGGTGCGCGCCAAGCAGGTGGAGGGCATCAGCGACCTGCGCGACGAGTCGGACCGTGACGGCATGCGCATCGTCATCGAGCTGAAGCGCGACGCGACCCCCGAGGTGGTGCTGAACCACCTGTATCGGTTCACCCAGCTGCAGACCCAATTCAGCGTCAACATGCTGGCGCTGGACCAGGGCCGCCCCCGCCTGCTGGGGCTGAAGGACGCGCTGGGCGCGTTCATCGCCTTCCGCGAGGAGGTGATCCTCCGCCGCAGCCGGTTCGACCTGGGCAAGGCGCGGGAGCGGGCGCACCTGCTGGTCGGGCTGGCCATCGCCGTGGCCAACATCGACGAGGTCATCCGCGTCATCCGCGCCAGCCCGGACGCCGCGGTCGCCCGCGCCGAGCTGATGGCCCGCGCCTGGCCGGCCGGCGACATCGACGCGCTGCTGGCGCTGATCGACGACGTGGGCAACCAGGTGGAGGGCGAGCCGCCGGACCACACGGTGCACCTGACGGACGCTCAGGCCCGCGGCATCCTGGAACTGCGCCTGGCTCGGCTGACCGGGCTGGAGCGCGACAAGATCCAGGCCGAATTGGCCGAGGTGGCCGAGCGGATCACCGAGCTGCTGGAGATCATCGGCAGCCGCCCGCGCCGGCTGGAGGTGATGCGGGACGAACTGGCGGTCGTGCGGGCGGAGATCGCCACGCCGCGCATGACGGCCATCGTCGACGCCGTGGCCGACCAGGACGACGAAAGCCTGATCGAGCCCGGGCAGATGGTGGTGACCATCACCCGCGACGGGTTCATCAAGCGCACGCCGTTGGACGCGTTCCGCCAGCAGGTGCGCGGCGGGCGTGGGCGGTCCGCCGCGGGCATGCGCGGCGACGACATCGTCACCCGCTCGTTCAACGCCCACACGCATCAATGGGTGCTGTTCTTCTCCTCCGGCGGCAAGGCGTTCCGCGAGAAGGTGTGGCGCCTGCCGGAAGCGCAGCCGGCGGCCAAGGGCAGGGCGCTGGTGAACCTGCTGCCCGATCTGGGCGGCGACACCATCACCACCGTGCTGCCGCTGCCGCAGGACGAAGGGCTGTGGGACAACCTGCATCTGCTGTTCGCCACCGCCAGCGGCGGCGTGCGGCGCAACAAGCTGTCGGATTTCGGCCGCGTCCGCTCCTCCGGGCTGATCGCGATGAAGCTGGACGAGGGCGACCACCTGGTCGGCGTGGCGACCTGCCGCGAAGGCGACGACGTGCTGCTGGCCACCCGGCGCGGCCGCTGCATCCGCTTCCACGTGACGGACGACAACGTGCGGGTGTTCGCCGGGCGGGACAGCGCCGGCGTGCGCGGCATCCGCCTGGGCGCCAATGACGAGGTGATCAGCCTGTCCGTCCTGCAGCACGTGGAGGCCACGGTGCACGAGCGCGCCGCCTTCCTCCGCGGGGCCGCCGCCCGGCGCCGGGCACAGGGCGAGGAGGTCGACAGCTCGGTCGAGGCGGATGCGGAAGCCGAGGACGCCACGACGGAAGAGTCGGGCGAGGTCAGCGCCGAACGCCTGGAGGAGATGGACCGGCGCGAGGAGCTGCTGCTGACGGTGACGGACGCCGGGTTCGGCAAGCGCTCCTCGGCGTATGATTACCGCGTGACCGGGCGGGGCGGGCAGGGGATCACCAACATCGTCCTGGGCGGCCGCAAGGGCACCGCCGTGGTGGGTACCCTGCCGGTGCGGCCGGGGACGGACGTGATGCTGGTGACCAATGTCGGCCGGCTGATCCGCATCAGCAGCGACGGCGTCCGCATCACCGGGCGCCAGGCGACCGGCGTCACGCTGTTCCGGGTGAGCGAGGGCGAGCAGGTCAGCGCCGTGTTCCCGGTGGTCGAGGCGATCGCCGGGCTGGAGGATGGCGCCGGCGAGGCGGACCCGCTGGACGACGACGCGGCCGCGCCGACGCTCGACAACCCGGACGGCGCCGGCGACGCGGACACCGACGAGGACTCCCTTGGCTGAGCCATCTCCCCAGCGGCCATTGGATCGCCACACGGCCATCTATCCGGGCACGTTCGACCCGGTGACCAACGGCCACATCGACATCATCAGCCGCGCCGCCCGCATCATGGACCGGCTGGTGGTCGGCGTTGCGGCGAATGTGGGCAAGGGACCGATCTTCCCGATCGAGGAGCGGATGGAGTTGGTGCGGGCGGAGATGGGCCCCATCGCGGCGCGCACCGGGACGATCATCGAGGTAACGAGCTTCAGCGGCCTGCTGGTGGACTTCGCCCGCGCCAATGGCGCAAGCGTGATCATCCGCGGCCTGCGCGCCGTCAGCGACTTCGATTATGAGTTCCAGATGGCGGGCATGAACTACCGGCTGGACCACACGATCGAGACGGTGTTTTTGACGGCGAGCGAAACCCACCAGTTCATCTCATCCCGCTTCGTGAAGGAAATCGCCCGGTTGGGGGGCGACATTTCATCCTTCGTGCCCGCCCTCACGCTGGACCGTACCCTCGCCCGGGTGCGGCCCGACGCCTGACATCCCCCGGAGTTCCCATGGACATCCGCCTAGACCGCCGAACCTTCCTTACCACGATTGCGATCGGAACCTTGATGAGCGACGCCGTTTCCGCCCCAGCCGACGCCCAAGCGGCACAGGACCCGCAGAACACCATCTACCTGGACGTGAAGGGCGGTCGCGTCGTCATCCGCCTGCGCCCGGATTTGGCGCCGCTGCACGTGGAGCGGGTGAAGCTTCTGTGTCACGAGCATTTCTATGACGGCACCCCGTTCCACCGCGTGATCGATGGTTTCATGGCCCAGGGCGGCGACCCGACCGGCACTGGTGGCGGCGGCAGCAAGTACCCGAACCTGAAGGCCGAGTTCACCGAAAAGGCGCACTTCCTGCGCGGCACGGTGGGCGCGGCGCGCACCAACGAGCCGGACACGGCGAACAGCCAATTCTTCATCTGCTTCGCCCCGGCATCCTTCCTGGACGGCAAGTACACCATCTGGGGCCAGGTGGTGTCCGGCATGGAGCACATCGACGAGCTGAAGAAGGGCGTCGGCAGCAGCGGCTCCGTCAGCAACCCGGACAAGATCATCAAGATGCGGCTGGCGGCCGAAGAGAACAGCTGACCGATTGACGACGGCGGCACCGCCGGGTTAGGCGGTGCCGCACCGGGCCTGTAGCTCAGCTGGTAGAGCACGAGACTTTTAATCTTGGGGTCCAGGGTTCGAACCCCTGCGGGCCCACCAAAGATCCCCAAGAACGATGCGGCACATTGTCATCTGTGGCAGAATGCTACAATGCAGACGTTCATTACCAGAGTCGAACTGCACCGTGCTGATCTCGGTGATTATGAACTGCTTCAGATTGAAATGATCGCGCGCAAATTTTTCCGAACAGTAACAGCAGCCGATTCTAAGATTTTTACTCTGCCAAGCGGAATGTATCACTCGTTTGGCGAACTGACAGCTGCTCAAGTTCGGGACATTGCGCAAGAAGCTGTAAATAGAACTGGTCGAAACGCTTGGGTATTTACGGCAGAATACACGGCAGCAGCGTGGTCATTGCATGAGACGTTGACGTGAGCGAGAGAACGGTCGTCGATGGTCCATGGCTTGCTAAAGAAGGTGAGACAGCGGCGGAGAACGCTGGTCATAGAGAGGGCGGACAGGTTGCGCAGGTTGCGATTAGCCCTCAATCTCAAACGATGGACCTGACTGGATACCGTTTAGACCAGCACGAGAAGCGTATGGACGCACAGGATGCCAAACTCGACGCGATCCAGGCTTCACTGAGCGACATCAAAATTACGCTGGCTGGGCTGTCGACTAAAGACACCGTCCGTGGCTGGGGCATCGGTGTTATCGTAGCCGTGATTGCAAGTTTTCTGACGGTCGGCGGAATTTTGTTAAGCGCCTCTGGCAATCAACTCAGTGCCTTTCAAGCCGGGCTATCGTCGGTCGAAGCCATCGTGGCGTCTCGTCAACCGCTACCGCCGCTTGGCCCGCAGACGCCGCCCAAGCAGCCCTTCCTGTATACGTAGTGGTCGCATAATGAATATTATGGAAAGAACTCTGCGTGGCTTAGTCGGCCAACTCCAACACCATGCCGTCCCAACCTGGCTCCATCCCATGCGGCAGCCGCGCTTGGAGCCACGCCCAGTCCAGGTCGGGACCCATGTGGGTCAGGATGGTTCGCCGGGCGCCGAGGCGTTGGGCCCACTCGACCACGCGGTCGACATGGGCGTGGGTGCTGTGCGCGCTGCGTTGGAAACAGCCGACGATCCAGGTGTCTACGCCGCGCAGCGCGTCGAACGCGTCGTCGTCCAACGTCACCACGTCGGTGGAATAGCCGAATGATCCCACCCGAAGGCCGGCCGTCTTCACCACGCGATGGTCCTGCTCGAACACACGGACCGTCAGGCCGGCCATGTCCACGCAGTCGCCCCATCCAAACGGCTGCGGCACCATGACGGGGCGGAAGAAGCCGGGCGGTTTCCAGGGCTGGAAGGCATAGTCGAACCGCCGCGCCAAATCCGCGAGGGTCGCTGGAGTGGCAAAGGCCGGCAACGGCTTGTTGGCGATCCGGTTGAGGATGCGGACATCATCCAGCCCGGTGATGTGGTCGGCATGGCCGTGCGTGAACATGATCGCGTCCACCCGAGGGATGCCGGCAGCGAGCAGCTGGGTTCGCATGTCAGGTCCGGTATCGACCAGAAGCCGCTGTCCCGCCGCGCTTTCGATCACGATGGAGGATCGGGTGCGGCGGTTCCGCGGCTCAGCCGGGTCGCACGCCCCCCAGTCACCGCGGCCATCGGCACCACCCAGTTGCGGCACGCCGGCTGACCCGCCGCAGCCCAGCACGGTCACGCGCATCAGGCGGCGCGGCGGAACAGGCGGCGGAAATTGGCGGTCGTCAGGTCGGCCAGAGCGTCCGGCGTCATGCCTCGCACATCCGCCAACACCGCGGCTGTCTTGGCCACGTAGGACGGTTCGTTGCGTTTGCCGCGAAACGGCACGGGGGCAAGGTACGGTGCGTCCGTCTCCACCAGCAAACGGTCCGCGGGGACGTCGCGGGCGATATCACGAATCTCCGTGGATTTCGGGAACGTCAGGATACCGGACAGGCTGATGTATCCGCCCATCGCCAACGCCGCATCGGCCAAGCCCCGCCCGGACGAGAAGCAGTGCAGCAGGAAATCGAACGGACCCCCCTCCTCCCGCTCTTCGCGCAGGATGGTGGCGATATCGGCGTCCGCCGCGCGGGCATGGATGCAAAGCGGCGCGTCCGCCAGGCGTGCGCCGCGGATATGGGCGCGAAACGAATCCTGCTGAACATCCTTGGGCGCGCCGTCATAGAAGTAGTCCAGGCCTGACTCGCCGATCCCGATGACCTTCGGGTGCCGCGCCATGGCGGCCAGCCTGCCGGGCGTCGGCACCGGTGCCTTGGCGGCGCTCTGCGGGTGCACGCCGACGGTGCACCAGACATTCGGATGCGCGTCGGCGAGGATGCAGATGGCGCTGGATTGCTCCAGCGTGGTGCCGATCGTCACCAGTTCACCGACACCGGCTGCAGCCGCGCGGGCCAAGACTTCGTCCAACTCGGCCGTGAAGTAGTCGAGATGGCAGTGCGAATCGATCAGCATGTCAGGCGGCGTCCCCGGCATAGCGGGGGAAAACGCCTTGCGGCGCCGGCAAGGCGACTCCGCCCGGCAACGGCGTGGCGAGGCATGCCAAGCTGCGGGCGTCCATTGGCACACCCAGTTGGTCGAGCATCGCGGCCATGCTGTCGGGCATGAAGGGCTGCAGCACGGTGGCCACATAGCGCAGCGTGTCCGCCAACACGCGCAGGACTGCGGCCATTCGAACCGTGTCGGTCCGCCGCAGCGCCCATGGCGCCTGCCGGTCGATATAGGCGTTGGCCGCCCGGATGACGCGCCAAGCCTCATCCAAAGCCTCGCCATAAGCCTGTCGGACCAGCCGCGGCTCCATCAGGGCCGGCAAGGCGGCGGCTTGTGCCAGCAGCTCCGCATCTTCCTCCGTCAAAGGAGCTTGGTCCGGCAGCGTGCCGCCGCAGTTCCGCGCAATCAGCGAGAGGGAACGCTGCGACAGATTGCCAAAGTCGTTCGCCAACTCACTGTTCATGCGGGTTATTAGCGCCCGTCGGTTGAAGTCGCCATCGTTGCCGAACGGCATCTCGCGCAGCAGGAAATAGCGGAGCACGTCCAGCCCGAACTCCGTCGCCAAGTCACGCGGATCGACGACGTTACCGACCGATTTGCTCATCTTCTCGCCTTCGACCGTCCACCAGCCGTTGGCATACACCCGCTTGGGCACCGGCAAGCCGGCGGCCATGAGAAGCGCCGGCCAGATCACCGCATGGAACCGCGCGATATCCTTGCCGACGAAGTGGATGTCAGCTGGCCAGAACTTCTCAAAACTCCCTGATAGCGCGGGATAACCCAACGCGGTTACGTAGTTGGCCAGTGCATCGATCCAGACATACATCACCTGCTCCGGGTCACCCGGCACCGGGATGCCCCAGCGCAGTGTCGCGCGGCTGACGGACAGGTCGGTCATGCCGGAGCGCACGAAGCTCATCACCTCGTTGCGGGTCGAGAGCGGGCCCAGGAACTCCGGGTTTGCCTCGTAGAACGCCAGCAGCCGATCGCCCCAGGCGGACATGCGGAACAGGTAATTCGGCTCCTTCACCCACTCCACCGGCGACCCGAACGGCGATACCTTGGTGCCGTCCGGCCGGGTCAGCACCTCCTCCTCGCCGTAGAACGCTTCGTCCCGCAGCGCGTACCAGCCTTCGTAATGGCCTAGGTAGATCTCGCCGCGGTCGGCGAGCACCTGCCAGAGCGCGGCACAGCCTTGCTTGTGCCGCTCCTCCGTCGTGCGGATGAAATCGTCGTTGGAGATGTTCATCCGCGCCGCCATGTCGCGGAACTCGCCGGCAAGATTATCGACGAACTCCTGCGGATCCTTGCCGGCGGCGGCGGCGGCCTGCGCCACCTTCTGCCCATGCTCGTCCGTGCCGGTGAGGAAGAACACCTCCTTGCCCCGCAGCCGCATCCAGCGCGCCAGCACGTCGGCCGCGATGGAGGTGTAGGCGTGGCCGATATGCGGGGCGCCGTTCACGTAATAGATCGGTGTGGTGATGTAGACTGTGTCGCTCATGGTCCGTTCAGCAATGCGATCGAGGATAGCAGGGCCTGACGCCGGTCCAGGTTCAGGCGTTCCGTCTCGGTCTGGATCTGCCCCAGCGACTGCCATACTTCCACCCAGGCGGCTAGGGGACGCAGGGTGGCCAGCCGTTCGGGCGCACCATGGGCGGCACGCCGCACGATGGCGGACAAGGCATCCCGCAGCAGCGTCATGAACGGCGTGAACCGGTCCTCCGCCCGGCCGCCCAGTTGTTCGGCGATGGTGAAGGCGCGCAGCTTCGGCAGGTCCGGCACGGCGTCCAGCACCTCGGCTGCAAGGGTGGCGAGTTGCAGCCCCTTCTCCTCGGCCAGCAGCACGGCCCGTCCGGGCGACCCGACCGCGATCGCTCCAAGTGTGGCGCGTTCGTCGGCCGGCATCTCCGGCAGGATGTCGGCCAGGGCGGCCGCCATCGCCGCCGGGCCGAGCGGCAGCAGGCCCAGCCGGCGGCAGCGGCTGCGGATCGTCGGCAGCAGCCGGCCCGGTGCGTCACAGGTCAGCAGCAGAACGGCCCGGGAGGGCGGTTCCTCCAGCATCTTCAGCAGGGCGTTGGCGGCGTTGCGGTTCATGTGCTCGGCACCGTCGATCACCACCACGCGCCAGCCGCCCTCCGCCGGCGTCAGGCGGAGGAAGCCGGACACGGCCCGCACGTCGTCCACCACGATCTCCCCGCGCCGGCGGCCTTTCTTTTCGTCCCACTCCCGCTCGACCGTCAGCAGGTCGGCATGGCTGCCGGTCGCGATGCGCCGGAACGCCGGATGTGCGGGGTCGAGCGCCAGCGTATCGGC
>CBDAQK010000003.1:0-312323 GCA_965199005.1 Acetobacteraceae bacterium
GCAAGAGCCTTGTCGCCCGATGCAAGCGCCGTTTCGACCTTCTTCACGAACGTCCGCATCCGCGACTTGCGGGCATGGTTGCGCTCCGTGCGGCGCTCGGTCTGACGGATGCGCTTGCGCGCAGATGCTGTGTTCGCCATCGGTCTCTATCTCATTCTCAGCAGTTACGGTCGGCTCGCCACATCAGATGCATGCGCAGGGCCATTTTGGTGAAGGGCGGTGTTCTAGGGTCGGGCCCCACCCGAGTCAAGGAAGCCGGACGATGGTATCAGGTCCTGAAGACCGGTTTGCGCTTCTCGACGAAGGCCGCCATGCCCTCCATTTGGTCGGGCGTTCCGAACAGGGACATGAACAAACTCCGCTCCGTCGCGACCCCCTGGGTCAGCGTCGTCTCAAACGCGGCGTTGATCGAGCGTTTGGTGAGCAAGCCTGCCACACGGGACTGCCCCGCGATCTTGCTTGCCAATTTAAGTACCTCGTCGAACATCGTGTCGGCAGGAAAGACGCGGGTCACCAGGTTGGACCGCTCCGCCTCGGCCGCATCCATCATCCGTCCCGTGAGACACATGTCCATCGCCTTCGACTTGCCGACGGCGCGGGTGAAGCGCTGGGTGCCACCAGCACCGGGCATCACCCCGAGATTGATCTCCGGCTGGCCGAACTTCGCCGTATCGGCGCAGACGATCATGTCGCACATCATGGCAAGCTCGCACCCGCCGCCCAGCGCGAACCCGGCCACCGCGGCGATCACAGGCTTCTTCACCCGCAGCACGGTCTCCCACTTGGCGATGAAATCGTCGTGCAGCACGGCTGGGTAAGTGCGGGACTGCATCTCCTTGATGTCAGCCCCCGCCGCGAATGCCTTCTCGGACCCGGTCAGGACGATCGCTCCAACATCGGGATTTGCGTCGAAATCAAGCAACTGGGTCCCGATCTCGCCGACCAACTGGTCACAGAGGGCGTTGAGCGCGGCCGGGCGGTTGAGGCGTATAACCCCCACAGCACCGTGCGTCTCGACCAGGATCATCTCGGGCATCGTTGGCGCTCCGTTGGCATCCTACCTAACCCGGAGAGGACGGATGGGAAAGGGTCTAATGGCCGAAGAAGTCCATCGCCATAATCGCGCAGAAGAGAATGACATGTACGCCAACCGTCCAGACTCTCAATTCGATGACGGCCACATCCAACCGATCCAGCATGACATCAAACCTGTCATCCACCTTTTCGCCGCGCGCCACTCGCTTGCGACGCTCTCGGGAACCAAGCGTCTCATGGACCGCCACATGGAACGCTCTCGACAGTTTGCGAACGTAGACGCTCATGCTCAAAGCCTAACATACCCGAACTCCACCGCGAAACACTACCGTTGCGTCTTCGTACAATAAAACGTCGACCGCCCCGACTGCACCATCCGCGACACCCCGGCGCAGCTTGGCAGCCCGGGGCACCGCTCGCAGGCCTGCCCCTCCCGGCCATACACCTTCCACGCGTGTTGGAAATACCCCAACTCCCCGTCAGGCTGCACATAGTCCCGCAGCGACGACCCCCCGGCAGTGATGGCCTCCATCAGCGTCGCCTTGATCGCCTTCGCCAGCCGCATCGCCCCGGCGCGCGGGATCGTCGCGGCCTGCCGGTCCGGTGCGATCTGCGCCCGGAACAATGCCTCGCATACATAGATATTTCCCAGACCGGCCACCAGCTGCTGGTCCAGCAGCGCCGCCTTCACCGGCGTGCGCTTGCCCGCCAGCGCCGCGGCCAGCACGGCCCCGTTAAACGCATCGCCCAGCGGCTCCGGCCCCAGCGCAACCAGCAGACGGTGAGCATCCTCTTCCGCCGTCGGCACCAGGTCCACCGAGCCGAACCGTCGCGGGTCCACGAAACCGACGCGCCAGCCATCATCGGTCTGCATCACCAAGTGCTCGTGCAGCGTCACGCTATTGGGGTTCGCCGGCCCGATCAGCATGCGGCCGGACATGCCCAGGTGCAGCAACACGCTATCCCCGCCATCCAGCCGCATCAATATATACTTCGCCCGGCGGCGAAAGCTCTCCACCCGCGCCCCCGTCAACCGCTGCGCCAGCGTGACCGGCATCGCCCACCGTAAATCCGGCCGGTTGACCGCCACGCTGACGATCACCCTCCCTTCCAGCCGCGCGCGCAGGCCGCGCATCACCGTTTCGACTTCTGGGAGTTCCGGCATTTGTACCGGACAGGCTATACAGACGGATCATGAGCGACAACACCACCGATTTCGGCTATCGCACCGTCCCCCGCGAACAGAAAAAGCCGCTGGTGCGTGCCGTGTTCGATAGCGTCGCGTCGCGCTACGACCTGATGAACGACCTGATGTCGCTCGGCATCCACCGTCTCTGGAAGCGCGAATTCGTCGCCACCCTCCAACCGTCCCCTGGCCGCACTTTGCTGGATCTCGCGGGCGGCACGGGGGACATCACCTTTGGCTGGCGCCGCGCCGGCGGTGGGCCGGCCGTGCTGTCCGACATCAACGCCGCCATGCTGGGGGTTGGGCGGGACCGCGCGGCCTCCTTGGGCCATGCCGCCTGCGTCAGTTTCCTGGTCGCCGATGCCGAGGCCCTGCCGCTGCCCGACCGCAGCGTGGACGTCGTCTCGATCGCGTTCGGCCTGCGCAACGTCACCGACAAGGCCGCCGCGCTGCGGGAGGCCCGCCGGGTGCTGCGGCCGGGTGGACGGTTTGCCTGCTTGGAGTTCTCCCGGATTCAGGTGGCCGTCCTCGCACCGGTCTATGACGCTTGGTCGTTCTCCGTCCTGCCCCGCCTGGGCAGCGCCGTCGCTGGGGATGCCGAAAGCTATCGCTATTTGGCCGAAAGCATCCGCACCTTTCCCGATCAGACGGCATTGGAGGCGATGATGCGCGACGCCGGGTTCGCACAGGTCAAGCACCGGGACCTCTCCGGCGGAATCGCCGCCATCCACACGGGCCGCCGGCTATGAAGATCCTGCTGATCGTGTCCGGCGGGATCGCCGCCTACAAGGCCTTGGAACTGGTCCGCCTGCTGCGGAAATCCGGCCACGCCGTCACCGGCGTGCTGACGGCAGGAGGCGCCCATTTCGTAACCCAACTCAGCCTGCAAGCCCTCACCGAAACGAAGGTCTATACCGATCTTTGGTCGCTGACCGATGAGAGCGAAATGGGCCACATCCAGCTCTCGCGGGACGCAGACCTCGTGGTCGTGGCACCCGCCAGCGCCGACATCCTCGCCTCCATGGCAACTGGCCGGGCGCATGACCTTGCCACCACCGTGCTGCTGGCCACCGACAAGCCGGTGCTGGCCGCCCCCGCCATGAACGTGCGCATGTGGCTGCACCCGGCAACGGTGGCCAACGTGGCGACCCTGCGCAGCCGGGGCGTCAGCTTCGTCGGGCCGGATCACGGGGTCATGGCCTGCAACGAGTTCGGCCCGGGCCGCTTGGCCGAACCGCCCGCCATCCTCGCCGCCATCAACGCCTATTTCGCGCCCGGCCCCCTCGCGGGCAAACACGTCCTGGTGACCAGCGGTCCTACCCACGAACCGATCGACCCGGTGCGCTACATCGCCAACCGCTCCTCCGGCCGGCAGGGCACGGCCATCGCCGCGGCGTTGTTGCGGCTCGGTGCCCGCGTGACACTGGTCAGCGGCCCAACCAACCAAGAGCTGCCAACATCCGCCACCGTACACCGGGTGGAAACCGCGGTGGAGATGCTGGCGGCATGCCAGGCCGCACTGCCGGCGGATGCCGCGGTCTGCGCGGCGGCGGTGGCGGATTGGCATGTCGAACCCGCGGATCACAAGCTGAAGAAACAGCCCGGTGCACCCCCGCCCACGCTGGTCCTCACCCCAAACCCCGACATCCTGGCCACCCTATCCGCGCCGGGGCAGCTTCGCCCTCGCCTCGTGGTGGGGTTCGCTGCCGAGACGGAGAACGTGGCCGAAAACGCCGCAGCCAAACGCCTACGCAAGGGTTGCGACTGGATCGTCGCCAACGACGTCAGCCCGGCCACCGGGATCATGGCGGGCGAGGCGAACCAAGTCCACCTCGTCACCGCCGAAGGGGAGGAGGACTGGCCCAAAATGCCCAAGACCGAAGTGGCCACCCGGCTCGCCGCCCGCATCGCGGACGCCCTGGCATGACCGTAGAATTGGTCGTGCTCGACCACCGCCTGCATCTCTGGGGGCTGCCGACCTACCAATCCGCCATGGCCGCCGCGATTGATCTGCATGCCTGCCTCGACCACCCCCTTGTCATCGCCCCTGGCACGGTCCCCGCCCTGGTACCCGCTGGTTTCGCCATCCACATGGCCGACCCGAACCTGGCCGCCCTGGTGCTGCCGCGTTCCGGCCTGGGCCATCGCAAGGGGTTGGTTCTCGGCAACCTCGTGGGCCTGATCGACCCGGACTACACCGGGCCGATCATGGTCAGCGCCTGGAACCGCAACGCTCCCGGCACCGAGCCCGTCACGCTGCAACCCGGCGAGCGGTTTGCCCAGCTCCTCTTCGTCCCGGTCGCCCGGCCGGTCCTCCACGTGGTCGACAGCTTTTCCGGGCGCAGCGGTCGCGGCGGCGGCGGGTTCGGTTCGACCGGATAAGCCGGAGGAGCCAGTCACAGAACGACAATCATTTGCCGGCGTGACAGCCACGGCAACCGCTTGTATGGGCTGCCGACGCACACCGCCGAGGATTTCCCAATGACCGGACCGACATTCCCGGCTAACGCCTCGGTCCGCCGCCTTCCCAATCTGTTCGACATCGCCGCGATCATCTGCATCGGCGGTCTGGTCTTCGCCTTCGCCAGCGGCGCGCGTCACACCGTGGCACCGCTCACCGCGATGGATACGATCCATCTCGATCCGTCCTACCTGCCCGGCTACGCGTTGCGGACGACGCTGCGCATGTTCGCAGCCCTGGCCTGCTCGGTGCTGTTCACCTTTACCTATGCGACCTGGGCGGCCAAAAGCCGCCGTGCCGGCAAGGTTTTGGTGCCGGTGCTGGACATCCTGCAATCGGTGCCGATCATCGGCTTCCTCACCTTCACCGTCGTCTTCTTCATGGGGTTGTTTCCAGGCAGCGTGCTGGGCGTCGAATTGGCGGCCATCTTCGCCATCTTCACCAGCCAGGCCTGGAACATGGCCTTCAGCCTCTACCAATCGCTCAAAACCGTACCATCCGATTTGGCGGAGTGCGCCACCGCGTTCCGCCTGTCGCCCTGGCAGAAATTCTGGCGGATGGAAGTGCCGTTCGCCATGCCAGGTCTCGTGTGGAACACCATGATGTCGATGTCCGGCGGCTGGTTCTTCGTTGTCGCCAGCGAGGCGGTGACCGTGGGTGACAACACCTGGAAGCTGCCGGGCATCGGCTCCTACGTCGCACAGGCGTTGGAGGACCGCGATATCGGCGCGGTCTTCTATGCGATCGTGGCCATGCTGGTGGTGATCCTCGCCTATGATCAGCTGCTCTTCCGCCCCTTGGTCGCCTGGTCGGCAAAATTCCGGTTCGAGATGACGGCGGGAGCTGAGGCGGAGGACCCATGGGTCCTGAAACTGCTGCGCCGGACCCGGCTGCTCGCGGCGGTCGTCGATCGGCTGGTCTTCGTGTTCAACGCCACGAGCGGTATGCGTCTCGCCCGCAAACGCCGCCCGGTGACGAAACTCGTCAGCCCGGCAGCGTCGAGGTTCTGGGACGCTCTCTGGGTAGGGTTGCTGGTGCTCGCGGTCGCGGCCGCGTTGTGGAAGATCGTCACCTACGTGTCCGGCACCCTCACCTGGTCCGATCTCGGCGAAGCCACGCTGGACGGCGTCTACACCATGATCCGGGTGATCGTGCTGATGGTGCTCGCCACCGTGGTGTGGGTGCCCATCGGCGTTTGGCTCGGGCTGCGCCCAACTTGGGCACGCCGGGCGCAACCGGTGGCGCAATTCCTGGCCGCGTTTCCGGCCAATTTGTTCTTTCCCATCTTCGTCGTCGCCATCGTGCATTTCGACCTCAACCACGACATCTGGCTTACGCCGCTGATGGTGTTGGGCACGCAATGGTACATCCTGTTCAACGTCATTGCCGGCGCCGCCGCTTTTCCGGGCGATTTGCTGGAAGTCTCCGCCAACTTCCAGATCGGCGGCTGGCTGTGGTGGCGGCGGGTCATACTTCCTGGCATCTTCTCGTATTACGTGACGGGCGCCATCACCGCTTCCGGAGGCTGCTGGAATGCCGCCATCGTCGCGGAGGTCGTCACCTGGGGCAGCGACAAGCTGCAGGCCCACGGGTTGGGTGCCTATATCGCCATGGCCAGCACGGAGGGCCCGGATGGCAACACACCCAAGGTTGTCCTGGGCGTCGTCGTCATGAGTGCCTTCGTGCTGCTGTTCAACCGTCTGGTCTGGCGGCCGATGTACAGCTACGCCGCCCGCCGGCTCACCTTTGCCTAAGGTCGTGACCCATGGACACAATTGAGACGATCGACCGCCGGATGACAGCCCAGACCGGCCCCCTGGTCGAGGTTCGCGGCGTCCGCCAGTCGTACCACAAAGAAAGCTCGGCGGACCTCCTGGTGCTGGACAATGTCGACCTGACATTGCGGTCGGGCGAGATCGTCGGTCTGTTAGGCCGCTCCGGCTCCGGCAAATCCACCCTGCTGCGGATCGTCTCCGGCTTGCTCCGCCCAACCGCTGGTGACGTGCGCTGGCGCGGCGCACCGTTGCTCGGTCCGGCGGAGGGCGTGGCAATGGTCTTCCAATCCTTCGCCTTGTTTCCGTGGCTGACGGTGCAGGAGAATGTCGAACTCGGGCTGGAGGCGCAGGGTGTCGCCCGGGCGGAGCGCGAAACCCGCGCGGAAGCCGCAATCGACCTCATCGGGCTCGGCGGCTACGAAAGCGCCTACCCGAAGGAGCTCTCGGGCGGCATGCGCCAGCGTGTCGGCCTGGCCCGTGCCATCGTGGTCCACCCGGATTTGCTGCTCATGGACGAGCCGTTTTCAGCCCTGGACGTGCTGACGGCGGAAACCTTGCGCACCGACCTGATCGATCTGTGGATGGACGGCAAGCTCCCCATCAAATCGATTTTGATGGTGACGCACAACATCGAGGAAGCCGTGCTGATGTGCGACCGGGTGCTGGTATTCAGCTCCAACCCAGGGCGCGTCGCCAGTGAGTTGGTCGTGCCCTTCGCCCACCCGCGCAACCGGCTCGACCCGGCCTTCCGCCAGATGGTGGACGACATCTATGCCCTGATGACCCGCCGTGCACCGGCCAAGTCGACACCCACGCCCGTCACGACGGCGACGGCACTCCACCCAGTATCCACCAACATCATGGCCGGGTTGCTGGAGACCTTGGCGGCACCACCCTATAACGGCCGCGCAGACCTGCCCGCGCTGGCCGCGGCACTGCAGCTGGAAGCGGACGAGTTGCTCCCCTTCGGCGAGGCGTTGCAGTTGTTGCGCTTTGGCACTTTGGCCGATGGCGACTTGATGGTGACCGATACGGGCCGCCAATTTGTCGCCGCCGATACCGAACCGCGCAAGACGCTCTTCGCCGACGCCCTGCGCGCCCACGTCCCTCTGGTGGCGCAAATCCGCCAGGTGCTGGACGAACGCTGGAACCATCGCGCCAGCGCAGTGCGGTTCCGCGACGAGTTGGAGGACGTGATGAGCCCGGACTACGCCGAGAACACGATGAACGCCGTCATCGCCTGGGGCCGCTACGCCGAACTCTACAGCTACGACGAGGACGCCGACCAGTTCTACCTAGACGAAGACGAGGGATGACGCCGGCTTCATTAGAATAGATCAGAGAAAACAAGTAAACTGGGATCTACTTGAACAAATCGAAGAACCGGCGTGTGAAGCCGGGGGTAAGCGCCGAAAGTGGATTGATCGACACCGACGGGTCGAGCAATGACCCCTTCAAACGAACGGTAGCTGCGAACACCCCGCCTCCCCTCTCTGGACTGAACAACCGGCCCAGCAGGGGCACCCGCCCAGGCAGCGAGTTAAAGAAATAAGCCGGAACGATCGTGCCGGTCAGATCAACCTGCTTGCGGTCAAAATCCAACTGCCCCGTCGCAGTCACGCCAAGCGAAGAGCTATGCGCCCGTGCATCGCCCAGATCCAGCACCGAGCCATCCAGCCGAAACGGCGACGTGAATTGGTCGAACACCAGGCCAGGACCGCTCAACGCATCCACCAGGCCGTAAAGCGTCATCCCCTGCAACACCTTACCCATCACCGGCGCGCCCTTTACGTCGAAATTGCGCAGGTCGATCGTCCCGTTGAAGGGGCTGCTCGCAAGCTTGTCGTCGAAACTGCCCTGCAGGCTCATCGCTCCGCCGGTGATCTCGCTGGCGAGCCCCGTGACATGCAGCAGCGCACCCAAATCCGCCGCGGTCGCCGATAATGTCCGCTCTAGCCCGGCAGTCGCCAGTTCGGCCTGAAACCGCTCCGGCCCCCCGGTCACCAGCTTCCCCGCCGACAAGCGCCGGCCATCACCCCGTGCGGTAAGACTCACCGAGCCGAGCGAACGGCCCGGCCCGAATATAACCTGCTGAAACTTCAGGTCGACGCTATACGGCGTTGCCGATCTCGAACCCGATCCCTGTGCCGCCGGGCCGTTTTGCGCCTTCAGCGGCCCTTCCAAATCCAGCCGCGGACCAGACAGCACCACCCGATACGGGTCGCCCTCGCGCCGGGGCAAAGCGACGGTGCCAGTGGCGCTGCTGCGGCCGATGTCGCCGCGCTGCAAATGGATCACGTCGGGAACGCCACCCACCATCTCGCTGCGGGCCTGGATCGACAGGCCTGGTGCCTCGGCGCGCAGCCCCTCCAATCCCACCAGCCTACCATGCGACAACACCGCCT
Organism: Acetobacteraceae bacterium; assembly: GCA_965199005.1. Taxonomy (GTDB): domain Bacteria; phylum Pseudomonadota; class Alphaproteobacteria; order Acetobacterales; family Acetobacteraceae; genus LMUY01. The sequence goes on from CBDAQK010000003.1 coordinate 8,863, forward strand.
GGCCCTCGAAAAACCCCGCGGTCCCCACCGGCTTGGACCAGCCGAGTTGCGTGGCCAACCCGGCCGCCTTCAAATCGGCATTCACCTTGATCGTGGCGTCGTCGTTCCGCTGCTCCTGATAATCCAAGGAGAGCGCCATCGTCCCCGCGTTCAGCCCGATCGCGCTCAACCCGGCCGCCTTCGTATCCCGCTCGGTCGCCTGCAGCGCCAGGGCGGCATGCGTGGTGACCTGGGTTGGCGGACCCCCGCGAAAATCCATGGTGAGCGCCAGATTGCCAGGAATATGGTCGAACTGCCCCGGGCCGGAGACGGTCATTCCATCATTGGTGACGTCGAAATTCAGTTGGCCCTGGTCCAAGTCGCGTCCGGCGGCGACCGTTCCGAGATGGGTGTTCGTCACCTGGCCGTTGGCGTGGATCGCGATCTGATCGATCGTCACCTTCGTCTCCAAAGGCAAGTCGATCGTCAAATGCGCTGCGGCGGCTCCCGCCGGGTTGGTGATCGGCACCGGATGCGCGCTGAGCAATTTGAGCCGAGGATTTTTCAGCAGCGTGAACAAATCCCCGAGCGGCCCGGCTATGTCGGCATTGATGACCGATTCCTGGTCCTTCACGTTCAGACCGGTGATGCGGATAGACCCGCTATTGACCACCAGCCCACCCTGACGGGCGCCCGACACCGTGATGACAAGGGCTTCGGGGCTCTGCAGGACGAGGACTGCATGCCCGTGCTCGAGCGGCGGCACGGGCCGCAACCACCAGGCCGTCACGTCATCGCCCGTCAGCGACCCACCCGCTTGCGTCAGATCGACGTCCTCTCCGGTCTCCTTTCCGGTCAGGGTGAAAGCGAAATGCGCATCATGCGCCGTCCCGGCCGTGATGTTGGTCGTCAACCAGGTCCGCGCATTGCCACCGACGCGCTCTGGCCACAGCGCCGGGAGGTCGGCAAACGCCGCGTGGTCCAAATCGACCACCAAATTAGCCAGGAAACGCCCGTTGGCCCGGTCCGCCGTGCCAGACAGCGTCACGGTGGTGGGCGCTGCCCCGGAGGGCGGCCGCAACACCACCCGCAAGGCCTGCACCGTCGCGTGGACCTGCGTGACATCGGCATCCAGCGACAAGGAGTCGAACTTGGCGGGGCTGGGACCACCCTTTGCCGGGAGCTGAGCGGTTCCCGGTCCGGACTCAGCATGAACAGTGGCGCGGACCGGTTGCATCGCCGGGTTGAACGAGGCCTGGACGCGCAGGCCGATCGCCGCGTCCAGCGCACTCAAGGCCGAGAGTTGCGGAAGGACTTGGGCCAACGCCGCGGGCGAAACCGCCGAGCTGGTCAGGCTGAGTTGCAGCCCGTCCGCGCTGTAGGTGCCCTCGGCTTGCAACTGGGCTGATACGCCACCGATGCTCACCTGTGCGGCCACATGGCCAACTACACCGCCGCCGGGTTGCCGCTGTGCCTCTGCCGTGGCACCGCTCACTTGCCAGCTTTGCCCCAACACGCCATCCGCGACTGAGACCTGCACATCCGACACGGCAACCCGCCGCAACTGCGACAAAAGATGGCGGGCATTGGCTTCGGCCCGCGCGGGCTTGGTTGGCACCGAGCGGACGATGTGCAGACGCACTCCCTGCGCCTCGATCTCCTCTGGCGTCACCCGGCCGATCAGCAGGGGAGAGAGCGGCAGCAGGATCATGGCGTGGTGGATCGTTTGGGCTGGTTGCTCCGCCTCCGCCGCCTGCTCGGCATCATCCACTTCAAACCGCAGCAGCCGCTCCTTAACGCCACGCTCCATCGCCACCGTAATCCGCCCAGCGCTCAAACCTGGCCCGGCAAACGATGCCAGATGCGGAACGATCGGCGTCAAATCCAGCGGCCCCTGGGCCAGCCGCCAGGCCAGCCCCCCCGCCACGAGCACCAGCACGACCAGGGTCCCAAGCGCCCCTGCCAGCAGCCAACGAAGGAGGGGCACCGCCGCGTGCACTACGCCCAGCAAGGCGATGCGGAGCCCGGTGCGGCGTTGAACCGCCGGCTTCTGCACCGCTGGAGTCAGCACCGGTTGACCCGGCGGCCAAACAGGGCAGAGGCTGTCGCATGGATCTGCCAAGCCTCTGGCCCATCCCGGCCGACCCCGGCGCTGCCAGCCGCCTCCTGGAACGCTTCGCCGCCCTTGGACCCGCCGAGGCGCGGCTGCTGCACCAACCCGGCGTCACCGCCATGCTGCGGGCGCTCGGCGGCAACAGCCCCTTCCTGTCCGACCTCGCCGTCCGCGAATCCGCCACCCTGCGGCGGCTGTGCCGCGACGGTCCGGACGCGGTGGTCACCAGCGCCCTGCGCAGCGTGACGGACAGCCCGGCCAATGCCGACCGCCCGACCCTGGCTGCTACCCTGCGGCGCGCCAAGCGGCGGCTGGGCCTGGCCTGCGCCATCGCCGATATCGGCGGCATGTGGCCGCTGGACCGCGTGACCGGCGCGCTGTCCACCCTCGCCGAGGTGGCACTGGACGCGGCCGTCGCGCATGGCCTGCGCACCGCGGTGGCACGGGGCGCGCTCACCCTGCCCCGCGGCCGCCGGATGCTCGCAGAATGCGGCTTCACCGTGCTGGGCATGGGCAAGCTGGGTGCCCGTGAACTGAACTATTCCAGCGATATCGACCTCGTCCTGATCTACGACCCCGCGCGCCACCCAGACCATACGGACGGACTCGGCGCCGTGTTCTCCCGGCTCGCGCGGGAGTTCTGCACGCTTATGGAGGCGCGCGACGCCGACGGCTACGTTTTTCGCACCGATCTGCGCCTCCGCCCCGACCCGGGCGCCACCCCCGCGGCGATCGGGCTGCCCGCTGCCCTCGCCTATTACGAGAGCATGGGCGAGAATTGGGAGCGGGCGGCCATGATCAAGGCCCGCCCGGTGGCCGGCGACCGGGCGTTGGGCGAGCACTTCCTGCGGGAAATCCGCCCCTTCATCTGGCGCCGCCACCTCGACTTCGCCGCCGTGGCGGATATTCGCGCCATGAAACGCCGGCTGGACGACCACCATGTGACGGCGCTGCCAGACGCAGCGGACCCGGTCGAGCGCCTGCTGGGCCATGACGTGAAGCTCGGGCAGGGCGGCATCCGCGGCGTGGAATTTGCGGTGCAGACGATGCAACTGGTCTGGGGTGGCCGCAACCCGGCCTTGCGCGTCCCCACCACCTCGGGCGCCTTGGCGGCACTGGTGCAGGCCGGCCATCTCGACGGAAAAGCTGCCGGGGAGCTGCAAGCGGCCTACACCGTCCTGCGCAACGTCGAGCATCGGCTGCAAATGGTGGCGGACCGGCAAACTCATAGCTTGCCGGCAGACCGGGCCGGGATGGAGCGGTTTGCGCGGTTCATGGGCTTCGACAACGCCCTCGCTTTCGCCACTTCCCTCCTGGCTGAAATGGACACGGTCAGCCGGCAGGATGCAGCGCTGTTCGATAGCCCAGACCGGGAAGCGCCGGCCGCGCTGACATTTGACGCGTTGCGCGCCATGGGGTTCACCGAACCAGACCGGATTTTGGCGGCCGTCCGGTCTTGGCAGGCGGGCATTCCGCGGGCCTTCCGCTCCGAACGCGCCCGGCATTTGCTGGACGCCGTGTTGCCCGGCCTGTTGCGCGCGCTGGCAGAACAGCGCCAGCCGGACGTTGCGTTCATGCGCCTCGATACCTTGCTGGGGCGCTTGCCGGGCGGCGTGCATTTGCTCTCCCTGCTGCAGCGCCAGCCCATCATGCTGGAACGCATCGCCTCCATCTTGGGCGCCGCACCGTCCCTGGCCGACCATCTGGCACAAATCCCGGCGGCGTTGGAGGGGTTGCTGAACCCGGATTTGGCGGTGGCCAATCCGGTCGCCCTGCTGCAGACGCAGCTCACCGACGCAAGGGGGCTGGATGACGCGGTGGCCATCGTTCGAAAAACCGTCCGCGGCGAGGAATTCCGACTCGCGGTGGCACAGATGGATGGGCGGTTGGATGCGGACGCTGCCGGACGGTTCCGCACTGCGCTGGCCGATGCAGCTTTGACGGTGCTGCTGCCCCGGGTGCTCGCCGAGCATGAGGCACGGTATGGCAGGGTGGCAGGCGGCGGCCTGGCCGTGGTCTTGCTGGGCAAGGCAGGCGGGCAGGAGATGATGGCGGGCTCCGATCTGGACCTGATGCTGATCTACGACCATGCAGCGGACGCCGATGAGAGCGATGGTCCGCGCCGCCTGCCACCCAGCCAATACTACATTCGCGCAGCGCACGCCGTGGTAGCCGCACTGACGGCGCCGGGCGTGGATGGGGCGCTGTATGCCGTCGACATGCGGTTGCGCCCGTCGGGCAATAAGGGACCGGTGGCCGTCAGCCTCGAGGCCTTCCGCCGCTACCACCAGGCCGATGCCTGGACCTGGGAGCGGATGGCGCTGACCCGGGCGCGGGTGGTGGCTGGGCCACCGGCCCTTTGCCGCGCGCTGGATGCGGCGATTGCCGAGGCACTCGCCGGGGCAGACCCGGAAAAAACCCGCGCGGACGCCACCGCCATGCGGATGCGCATGCTGCGGGACTTGCCCCCGCATGGGCCCTGGGACGTGAAGCTGATGCCGGGGGGCCAGATCGAGGTGGAATTTGCCGTGCAAACGGCTCTGTTGCTCACTCCCGCGGCCCGCCCGGCCCCGACCATTCACGTCGCCATCGACCGGCTGGCCCAGGCCGGTGCGCTAGACGCCGCCGACACCGCGACCCTGCGGGAGGCAGACCGGCTATGGCGGACGGTGCAAGGGCTGCTGCGCATCACCGTCGGGCCACGGCCGCCCGACACCCTGCCCGAACCTGCCGCCGAGGCGCTGCATCGCGCAACGGGAGACGTTGACGCAGACGCGTTCCGTGCCAGGTTGAGTGACACAGGCGCCCGGGTGCGGGCGGTGTTCAATGCACGAGTGGGAGCGATCGGATGAGCGTGGCGGAAGGCGACAAGGCTCCGGACTTTACGATGCAAGCAAGCGGTGGCCGCACCGTGAGTCTGGCAGCGATGAAGGGCAAACCCTTCGTGCTGTATTTCTACCCCAAGGCCGACACACCAGGCTGCACCACGGAGGCCTGCGCCTTTCAGGAGGCACTCCCCCAACTCGGCCATATCGGCATCGAGGTGATCGGCGTGTCGAAGGACCCGATGAAGCCGATCGAGAAATTTGCCGAAAAGTACTCCCTGAGCTTCCCGCTCGCCTCCGACACGTCGGGAGTGGCAGAGGCCTACGGCTCATGGGGCGAGAAATCCATGTACGGCAAGACGTATATGGGGATCGACCGCTCCACCTTTCTGATCGACAAAACCGGGACGATTGCCAAGGTGTGGCGCAAGGTGAAGGTGCCGGGCCACGCAGCCGCGGTGATGGAGGCAGCGAAGGCCCTCGGCTAACGCGGCGTTAAGGCCACGGGACGAGGATGGTGTCGTACCGCACCATTCTCGGGGAGCTTGCGCAGTGCCGATGCCGTCAACCAGGCAGCTTCGCGTCCGGCAGATCCAGCTCTCCGCGGCCGTCATCCGCCGGCTGGCGCGACCAAGCGTTCTCCGGCTCGTCCGTCCGCTCCGCGGGTCGGCCTTGTCGCGGTCGTTCAACCGCGCCGTGTTGGGGTATCAGCGCCCGTTCCCGTCGCTGTCCGAGGCCTGCGCTGCCGTCGCACCCTACGCCAACCACGGCCACGTCAACGCGGAAAACCAGGAGGTTCTGCTCCATACCACCGAGGCGGCCAGGCCGAGCGACTACGCGGCGATGTTTCACCTGAAGCCGCTGCTCCCCACGCTGCGCCATGTCTTCGACCTCGGCGGCAATGTGGGTAACCTCTTCTACTGCTTCCAAAAATATCTGGACTTCCCGCCCGGCCTCACCTGGACCGTCAACGACCTGCCCGACCATGTCTCGCAGGGCGTAAAACTGGCGAAGCAGCGTGGCGCCACCCAGTTGCGCTTCACCAGCGAGTGGCATCCCGCCGCCGAAGCCGACCTGCTGATCGCCTCCGGCTCGCTGCACTATTTCGAGGAGACGCTGCCGCGCATGGTCGAACGGCTCGCAACCCGGCCAGTGCATATCCTGATCAACCGCACACCGCTGACCGACGGTGCCCCGGTGGCAGGGGTGCAGGACGCCGGGAATTTTCGCGTCGCGTGCATGCTCTACAACAGGTCACAAATGATCCGGGAGTTCGGCCAGGTCGGCTACGACCTCGTCGATTCGTGGCGGGCGGCAGAGCTATCGTTCGACCTGCCTGGCTTCCCTGAACACCACGTACCAGAATACTCCGGTATGTTCCTGCGCAGGCGGGATTAATTCACCGCCATATAACGTGAGTTAAGCCACAGGCGATTGACGTGGGAAAAAATCCCACGCATCACGGCTCCGGGTTATCCCACGGAGCGTTTCATGCATATCGCTGCCACCCCGCGCCGCCAGCCTTTGTCTGCTGGCACATCGCAGTTAGCCCCACTCTCCGCCGTGATCGACCGGCCGGACCGGCAGATGTCGCTGTGGCTGCGACTGCGCAACTATGTCGGCCGCAACCGCTTCAAAGGCTCGCTCCTTCGCTCCATCACCGAACTCGCCACCACCTGGATTGCCGCGAAACGGGCCGACATCGGTGAACGCTGGGCATCCAGGGCGCGAATCACGCAGATCCTGCCGGGCGCCGACACGCTGGAGCACGCGGCATCCGTGGCGATCTACGTCCACTACGCACCGGAACCGGCCGTCAGTGACATGGTCCTGCAGCAGCTTGCAGCATACCGTGCCCTCGGATTTCGCATCGTATTCGTAACGATGGTGCCCCTCCTTCCCGCGCCGGCGCTCGACCGCATCGTCCCGCTCGTTGCCCGCGTGGTGACCCGGCGCAATGTCGGGCTCGACTTCGGTGCCTGGCAGGACACGTTGAAGCTGGTGAACATTGCGGCGCTAACCGAGTTGCTCTTGGTCAACGACAGCATCTGTGGGCCGTTCCTGCCACTGGAGCCCGTCTTCGGCCGCATGCGGCAAGAACCGGCTGGGCTTTTCGGACTGACGGAGAATCTGGCGCCTCGGCCACATCTGCAATCCTACCTCCTGCTCGCCCGCGGCAAGGAGGCAATCGCCGACATCGCGGACTTCCTCGCTCGCTACCGCCAGACCGCCTATAAACGGGCCGTCGTCCGCACCGGGGAGGTGGCCCTGTCCACCTGGATGCGCCAGCGCGGGCACTTGGTTGCCGCGTGCTTCGGCTACGAAGCGGTGGAGCGTATGGCACTCGCCAGCCCCCGTGCGCAACGCCGGCTGACCAGCCTTTTCCCCAAACTCTTTGCAAACGAGCCCAGCGAACCCGGCGCGGAGGCGATCCGCCGCAAATTGCAGCACTATCCGCTCAACCCGGCTCATAGCCTGTGGTTCGAACTGATCGACGAATGCGGGTTCCCGTTCCTGAAAACCGAACTCCTGCGGCGCAACCCGATCGGCATTTCCGACCTGAGCGCCTGGCGCAGCCTAGTCCCCGCGTCCCGCCGGCCGTTGATCGAGGCACATTTGCGGACCACGGCCGCCAAACCGTAGCCTAAGCGAGCGCGGGGAACTGGTCTTCCACGGGGTTCTCCCCTATTTGTTCTGAGTGACAGGAACACTCCCGGAACAATTTGCCGCATGGTTCGCCTCCCGCGCCTGGTCGGCCCGGCCGCACCAGCTTGCCATGCTGGCGGCTGCCCAGGCGGGCCAGACGGCGCTGCTGATCGCCCCAACCGGGGGCGGCAAGACCCTGGCCGGCTTCCTCCCCTCCTTGGTCGAGCTTGCCGCCCAACCTCGCCAGGGCATCCATACGCTCTACGTCTCGCCCCTCAAGGCGCTCGGCACCGACGTCGCGCGCAACCTCACCGCGCCGATCAGCGACATGGGGCTGCCCATCACCGTGGAAACGCGGTCTGGCGACACGCCGCAAAGCCGGCGTGCCCGGCAGAAAGAGCACCCGCCCAACATCCTGCTCACCACCCCCGAGAGCCTCGCCCTGCTGCTGAGCCAAACCGCTGCGCCAGAGACGTTCGGCGGCCTGCGCTGCATCATCGTGGACGAAATCCATGCTCTGGCCGGCACCAAGCGGGGCGATCAACTGGCGCTCTGCCTCTCCCGCCTGAGGACGCTGGCGCCCGCCGCGCGCCGCACCGGGCTCTCGGCAACCGTGGCCTATAGAGGGGCGATCGAAGCCTATATCGGCTGCGGCGATGCCGTAGAGTTGGTGGAGGTGGCCGAGGGCGAACCACCGCAGCTCGAAATCCGGCTCAGCGAGGATCGGGTGCCATGGTCCGGACGCATGGGGCTCGCCTCCGCCGCGGTCATCCTGGACCGCATCCGCGCCGGCGGGATGACCATCGTCTTCGTCAACACCCGCGCCCAGGGGGAGCTGCTGTTCCAAGCCCTCTGGAAGCTGAACGAGGAGACGCTGCCCATCGCGCTTCACCATGGCAGCCTCGATATCGGGCAGCGCCGCCGGGTCGAAGCCGCCATGTCCCGCGGCGATCTGCGCGCCGTCGTGGCGACCTCCTCGCTGGATTTGGGGATCGACTGGGGCGGGGTGGACCAGGTGATCCAAGTTGGCGCGCCCAAAGGCGTCTCCCGCCTGCTGCAGCGCGTGGGGCGCTCGAACCACCGCATGGACGTCGCCAGCCGCGCCATCCTGGTGCCCGCCAACCGGTTTGAGGTGCTGGAGTGCGAGGCGGCGGTGCAGGGCGTGGCCGCGCGGGAACTGGACGGCGATCCGCCACGGCCCGGCGGGTTGGACGTCCTGGCCCAACACATCCTGCTGATGGCCGCTGCCGCACCCTTCTTCCCAGACGAGCTCTTCGCCGAGATCACCCGCGCCGCCCCCTATGCGGCCCTCACCCGCGAGACGTTCGAGGACGTGCTCCGCTTCGTCGAGGATGGTGGCTACGCCTTGTCCGCCTACGACCGCTACCGTAAGCTGTTCCGCAGCGCCGATGGCCGGGTGGAAATCCGCTCCGATCGCATTGCCCGCATCGCCAGAATGAATATCGGCACCATCGTCGAGATGCCGCTGCTGAAGGTCCGCATGGTCGGCCAGCGTGGCGGCTCACTGGGCGAACTGGAAGAATACTTCGCCAGCCTGCTGACGCCGGGCGACACCTTCATGTTCGCCGGGCGGCTGCTTCGCTTCCTCCGCATCCGCGAAACCACGGTCGAATGCGTCGAGGGCGGCACGGGCGAGCCCATGGTCCCCGCCTATGCCGGCGGCCGCTATCCGCTGACCACCAACCTGGCCGCCCGCGTCCGCGCCATGCTGCACGACCCGGGCCGATGGGACGCCTTCCCGGAGCAGGTGCAGGAGTGGCTGAGATTACAACAGGAACGGTCCACGCTGCCTGGCCCAAACGACCTCCTGGTCGAAGTTTTCCCCCGCAACGGCCGGTGGTACACCGTCGCCTACTGCTTCGAGGGCCGCAACGCCCACCAAACGCTCGGCATGCTGCTGACCCGCCGGATGGAGCGGGCCGGAATCGCCCCGCTCGGCTTCGTCGCCACGGATTACGTGATCGCCGTCTGGTCGGCCAACGAACCCGGCGACATGGCGGCGTTGTTCCAGGAGGACATGCTGGGCGATGACCTCGAGGCATGGATGGCCGAAAGCTCGCTGCTCCGCCGCACCTTCCGCAACGTCGCGGTGATCGCCGGCCTGGTGGACCGTTCTCAACCCGGCGCCGACCGCAACCGGCGGCAGGTGACCGTCAACACCGACCTGATCTACGACGTACTGCGCCGCCACCAGCCCAACCACATCCTGTTGCGCGCGACCCGGGCGGATGCCGCGCACGGGCTGACCGATGTCGGCCGGCTGGCGGAGATGCTGGCCCGCGTGCAGGGGCAGGTGCGCACGGTTCGCCTGTCCCGGGTGTCGCCCCTCGCCATCCCGGTGTTGCTGGATATCGGCCGCGAATTCGTCCGCACGTCGGAGGATGAGGATGCCCTGCTTGCAGAAACGGAGGCGTTGGTGGCCGAGGCAACCGGAGAGGCTGAACCATCCCAGGCACCGATGCGCGTGCATCCGGTCCACCGCGCGAACCTCGCGATCATGACCCGGCGGGACCGTCCGCGGCCCAAGTTGCGCACCACCTCCGTGTTCGACGGGACGATTCAGTCGCGCGGGCGCCGCGATGGCAATCCCAAGGCGAGCCAGTGAGCGTCATGGCCCCCATCCACCTGGCCGGACAGCGGCTGATGCTGGATCCGTCCGGCGCGCTCTGGTGGCCCGACAAGCGGCTGCTCGCGGTCGCCGATTTGCACCTCGAAAAAGGCTCCGCCTGCGCTGTGCGGGGACATCTGGTGCCGCCCTGGGACACAAGGGCCACGCTGGACCGCCTCGCCTTGCTCATCCGCCGCTATACGCCACACACGATCCTGGCTCTGGGCGACAGTTTCCACGATACGGGCGGCGCGTGCCGCCTGATGCCGGCAGATGCAGCCCGGCTGCACGCCATGGCGGCCGCTCACGACTTCATCTGGCTGCTGGGCAACCACGACCCATTGCCGCCGGAGGGCATGCCCGGCGCCACCGCCGAGTGGTGGGAGGCTGAGGGCATCGTCTTCCGCCACCAGGCGGGCGGGCCAGGCCCCGAGATTTGCGGGCATCACCACCCCAAGGCGAGCATCACCACCCGCGCCCAGACCATCACCCGTCCGTGCTTCGTCGCCGGGCCGCACCGGCTCATGCTGCCAGCCTTCGGCGCCTTCACCGGCGGGTTGGACGTGCGCAATCCCGCGATATCTGGGCTGTTCCCCCGCGGCGCCCGCGCCTTCCTGCTGGGCCGGGAGCGGCTGTTCGCCTTCACGCTGGGTCAATCAGCCGCGATGCGCGCAGTCTGATCTCCCGTCGAACATTGCCGCATCGAGCAGGACACCACACATTGTAGCAAATGCATGATCCGTCTCGCGTTAGGGGTGTTCGGCCCGGCCCGGTTTCGCTCGTGTGGTTCCGGCAGGAACTGCGCCTGGCGGACAATCCGGCGCTGCTGGCTGCCGCCGAGGCCGGGGCGGTGCTGCCCATCTACATCCTTGACGACGCGGCGGCCGGGCATCGCGCCATGGGGGGCGCGCACCGGTGGTGGCTGCACGGCAGCTTGGAATCGCTCGCCCGTAGCCTGAAGGAAGCAGGGGCCGGGTTGGTCCTGCGCCGGGGGTCCGCGGCAGAGATCATCCCCGGCCTGGTGAAGGCGACCGGCGCCACCGCCGTGCATGCCGGGCAGATGGTGGAGCCGTGGGCCCGCGCCCAGGATGCGGCAGTGGCGCAGGCGCTGCCACCCGGCGTCGGGCTGCATCTGCATCGTGCTGCCACGCTGTATGCGCCAGGGAGTATCAGGACGAAAACCGGCGGCAGCTACGGGATCTATACCCCATTCGCCCGCGCCGCCCTGTCGATGGGGCGGCCTCCCGCCCCACACCCCGCGCCGCGCAGCCTCACGGCAGTCATCACCGAGTCGGACGACCTTGCGACGTGGCATTTGCGCCCCGTGAAACCCGATTGGGCCGCCGGCTTCCGCGAAACCTGGCAGCCCGGCGAACCCGCCGCCCATGCGCGCCTGAAACACTTCCTCGGCGAAAACCTGCAGCACTACCCCACGGGCCGCAATATCCCCGGGTCGGACCTGACCTCCATGCTGTCCCCCCATTTGCATTGGGGAGAACTCTCACCCGCCCAGGTGTGGCACGCTGCCGAGGCCGCCGGATCCGGCGAACCGCTTCGCGTCTTTTTGTCCGAACTGCTCTGGCATGAGTTCAGCGCCAACGTGCTGTGGCAGAACCCGGCCATGGCGCAGGACTCCCAAAAGGCGGATTTCCGCCGGCTGCAATGGCGCAACGACGCCGCCGGGCTGCATGCGTGGCAGCGCGGGCAAACTGGCGTGCCGATCGTCGATGCCGGGATGCGGCAACTCTGGCATATCGGGTGGATGCACAACCGCGTCCGCATGATCACCGGGTCATTCCTGGTGAAGCATCTGCTCGTCTCCTGGGTGGAGGGCGAGCGCTGGTTCTGGGACACGCTGGTGGATGGCGACCACGCGGTGAACGCGCAATCCTGGCAATGGGTCGCCGGCACGGGCACGGACAGCCAGCCCTTCTTCCGGGTGTTCAACCCCGTCACGCAGAGCGCCAAATTCGATCCAGAGGGCATTTATATCCGTCAGTGGGTGCCCGAATTGGCGAAACTGCCCGCACGATTCATCCACGCCCCATGGGCCGCGCCGCCGGACGAACTGGCGCAGGCCGGCGTGACGCTGGGGCAGACCTATCCCCGACCCATCGTAGCCTTGGACGAGGGGCGGGACCGCGCGCTCGCCGCCTTCAGGGCGATGCGCGCCGCATGATCATCCCGCCGGGCCGCCCGATCCGGATCGTTGGAGACGTGCATGGCGACGCACGCGCCTTCGCCTTCGCCGCGGACACCGACCGTTTCGTGGTTCAGCTTGGCGACCTGACCGATAGCGGCCCGGACAGTGCCGGCGCGCTGGAGATGGCGTTGCGCCTCGTCGACGAACGGCGCGGCGTCTTCCTGATGGGCAATCACGACCGTAAACTAGGCCGCGCGCTAGGCGGGCTGCCCGTCCGGATCGATCCGGCGCTGGCCCAGACGCTCGCACAACTCACCCCAAAACTGCGCCAGCGCGCCTTGGCCGCCATCGAGCACGCTCCCGCCTGGATCGTGGATGGCGACCGGGTTTTCGTGCATGGCGGGTTCCATACGGCGATGCTGGAGACGCTGCCGCCACCAGGCCTGGCCCGGATCGACGTGGCGCTGTCACGGGCGCTGTTCGGCCAAACCACTGGGCGCGTCCAGGCCGATGGCTATCCCGAACGCGTGTTGCGCTGGGTGGACCGCATTCCGTTGGGCGTCACGGTCTATTGCGGCCACGACCGCCGCAGCACCGACGGGCGACCCTACATCAAGCTTGGCAGCAGCGGCGGCAGGGCGGTGTTTTTGGACACGGGCGCCGGCAAGGGCGGCCATTTATCCTGGATCGACCTCCCAGCCCGCACTGCTGCCGCGCCGTCAGCGAAACAATCCCCCGTCGAACACAGCCTGTAACTCACCGCGCAAGCGCCAACAGCGCCTTTACGTCGATATGTGCCTCCACATGCGCCGCCAGCCGGTCGAGCACCCCCTCGACATCGGCCTCATGTGTCCGCACGGTCGGTTCGGCTCCCAGCCGGCGCAGCCAAGCGGCCCGTACAGCGTCCGCGGTGAATAGCCCATGCACGTAGCACCCACTCACCAGCCCGTCGGGCGAAACGGCTCCCGCCGGGCAGCCATCCATGTGCAGCATGGGCGCTGCCTCGCCCGTCGTCCGGCCAACATGCATCTCGTAGCCGTGGAACGGAACACCGTCCCACTCCCCCAGCACCTCCACCAACCGCTTGTGCCCACCCAGCACCGTGTCCACCGGAAGCAATCCCAGGCCGGGCACAACGCCCGGCGGTCCTTCGATCCCGTCGGGGTCGGCCAGGCTGCGCCCCAGCATCTGGTAGCCGCCGCATAGACCAAGGATGCGGCCGCACCGGCGATGATGCGCCAGCAGGTCGATATCCCACCCCTCCATCCGCAGCGCCGCCAAATCCGCGATCGTCGCCTTCGACCCCGGCAGGATCACCAGGTCACACACCGGCAACGGTTCACCCCGGCCCACCAACTGCACATCCACGCCGGGCTCGGCCGCAAGCGGGTCGAAATCGTCGAAATTGCTGATCCAGGGCAAAACCGGAATGGCGATCCTGACTGCTGCACCGAGGTGCCGGGGCACCGCCAAATCAGCCGCATCCTCGGCCGGCAGGCGATAGGCGTCGTTGAAAAACGGGACGAGACCGAACCGGGTCCAACCCGTATGGGCGGCAATCACACCCATGCCGCTGGCAAACAGCGACACATCCCCCCGCATCCGGTTGACGATAAACCCGGCGATCATGGCCCTATCCGCCGCCTCCAGCACCGTATGCGTGCCCACCAGGCTGGCGATCACGCCGCCGCGGTCGATATCACCCACGACCACCACCGGCACGTTCGCCGCGCGGGCAAAGCCCATATTGGCAATGTCCCCCACGCGCAAATTCACCTCGGAGGCGCTGCCGGCCCCCTCCACCAGGACGATGTCGGCTTCGGCACGCATACGCGCAAAACTGTCCAGGACGGACGGCATCAGCCCCGGCTTCATCGCCTGGTACTCCCGTGCCCGGGCGTTGCCGACCACCCGGCCCTGCACCACCACCTGGCTCCCCACCGCGCTCTGCGGCTTCAGCAGCACCGGGTTCATGTGCACGGAGGCCGCCACGCATGCCGCCCGTGCCTGCAGTGCCTGTGCGCGCCCGATCTCGCCCCCATCCGCGGTGACGGCGGCGTTGTTGGACATGTTCTGCGGTTTGAACGGACGCACGCGCAGCCCGCGCCGGTGCAGCGCCCGCGCCAGTCCGGTCACCAGCAGGGATTTCCCGACGCTCGACCCGGTGCCCTGAAACATGATCGCCCGGGCCGTGGTCAAAACTCGATCCCCTCCTGCGCCTTCACCCCGGCGGCGAAATGGTGCTTCACCGCGCCCATCTCGGTGACCAAATCCGCTGCCTCGATCAGCGCCGGGCGCGCGTTGCGGCCGGTGACCACCACGTGAAGCCCGGCTGAACGCGCGGCCAATGCGGCGAGCACCGCGTCCAGCACCAAATAATCGTAGCGCAGCGCGATGTTCAGTTCGTCCAGCACCAGCAGCCCGAGGCCAGGCCGAGCCATCATGGCCAAGGCCTGCGCCCAGGCGCGCTCGGCGGCGGCGATGTCGCGGGCGCGGTCTTGCGTCTCCCAGGTAAAACCTTCGCCCATGGTGTGCCACTCCACCATGCTGCCGAAGCGCTCGAACGCCGCCCGCTCGCCGGTGGACCAGGCGCCCTTGATGAACTGCACCACCCCCACCGGGCGGCCACGGCCTAGCATCCGCAGGGCAAGGCCGAAGGCGGCCGTGGTCTTGCCCTTGCCCGGACCGGTATGGACGATCAGCAGGCCCTTCTCGACGACGCTTTTGCCCGCAACCTCGGCATCCTGCACCGCCTTGCGCCGGGCCATCTTGTCGCGGTGACGGTCCGCTTCTTCGGTCATTTCACCACCATCGGAATGCCCGCCACCATCAGCACCACCCGGTCCGCCCGCGCCGCCACCTGGGCATGCAGCACGCCGGCAATGTCGCGGAACCGGCGGGCCAGCGCATTATCCGGCACGATGCCCAGCCCAACCTCGTTGGACACCAGCACCGTGGGCGATTGCCGCGCGTCCAGTGTCGCCAGCAGGGCCGGCCAGTTCGCCTCCCGCTCCGCCAGCAGCAGGTTTGTGACCCACAGCGTCAGGCAATCCACCAGCACGGGCGCGTTCACATTTAAGGCCGCAGCCAGCTCCGTGGGCGCCTCGACCGTCTGCCACCCCGCATTGCGCCGGCCGCGATGGGATGCGATGCGCGCCACCATTTCGTCGTCGAACGCCTGCGCCGTCGCGACATAGCGCCAGGGGGCGGGATGCGCCTCCACCAGCCCCTCCGCATAGCGGCTCTTCCCCGAGCGGGCGCCGCCGAGCACGAAGGTGATTTGACCTGACACACGCCGGGTCATACACGGGATGCGATGGTCCCTCCAGCCGGAGGGTGAAAAGGGAACGCGGTGCAACACCGCGGCTGCCCCCGCAACTGTAAGCGGAGAGCAGCGTCGGCACACGCCACTGGGCTACCGCCCGGGAAGGCCGCCGACGATGCGATTGATCCGTGAGCCAGGAGACCTGCCATCGCCGGCGCAGCCAAGCGCCGGGTCTACCATTGCGAGTCCGGGCGGGGTGCACCGGGGTCGGCGGATCGCTGCGGCAATCCGACCACCGGGGCGTTGCCCCGGGGGCGATGGGCACCCGTGCCTGACCACGGAGACGCCGCGCCATGAGTCCTATCTTGCATGTCTGCATCACCTGCCGCGCCGGCCAGCCATTGGCCGAGGGACAAACCCCGCCGGGGCGCTTCATGTACGACGCGGTGGCGGCCCATCCCGACGCAGCGGCCGTTGAGCTACGGGAAGTCTCCTGCCTGTCGGTCTGCAATGACGGCTGCGCGGCGGCGATCTCGATGCCCGGCAAATGGAGCTATCTGCTCGGCGGCCTGGCGCCGGATTTGGCGGGCGACCTCCTCGCCTATGCCCGGCTCTACGCGGCCCACGCCACCGGCACCGTGCTGCCCTCCAAACGCGCGCCCAGCCTGGCGAAGATGGTGATGGGGAGGCTGCCGGCATGAAAATCCCCTGCACCGTCATCACGGGGTTCCTCGGCGCCGGCAAGACCACGCTGGTGCGCCACGTGCTGGCCAACGCGAATGGCCGCCGCATCGCCATCCTGGTCAACGAATTCGGCTCACTCGGCATCGACGGGGAGACGCTGCGGTCCTGCGGCATTCCCGGCTGCGAGGACGACGACATCGTGGAACTGGCGAATGGCTGCCTCTGCTGCACCGTCGCCGACGAGTTCCTTCCCGCCATGCAAAAGCTGCTGGATCGGCCCAACCCGCCCGAGCACATCCTCATCGAGACATCCGGCCTGGCCTTGCCCAAACCATTGCTGAAGGCGTTCGGCTGGCCGGACATCCGCTCCCGCGTGACGGTGGACGCGGTGGTGACGGTGGTGGATGGCCCCGCCGTCGCCACGGGACGCTTCGCCGACGATCCGGCGGCCGTCGCCGCCCAGCGTGCGGCCGACGAGTCGCTGGACCACGACAACCCGTTGGCCGAGGTCTATGGCGACCAGATTGCGGCAGCCGATCTGGTGATCCTGAACAAGGCAGACTTGCTGGACGCCGACACCCTCGCCCGGCTCCGGCGCGAGATCACCGCCAGCCTGCCACGCCCCGCCACCTTGATGATCGCCACGGAGAGCCGGGTCGACCTCTCGGTCCTGCTCGGCCTGGATGCCGCGGCGGAAGACGACCTGGCCGCCCGTCCCTCCTGCCACGACGCCGTGGATGGGGAGCACGAGCACGACGACTTCGATAGCTTCGTCGTTCCCATGGCCGAGACCACCGAGCCGGACGCGCTGCTGCGCCGGTTGGCGGCGGTGGCCGGGGCGCATGACGTGCTGCGGATCAAGGGCTTCGTCTCCGTCGCCGGCCGCCCGATGCGGCTGGCGATCCAGGGCGTCGGCACCCGGTTCCGACAGCATTACGACCGCGCCTGGCCGCCGGGTGAGATGCGGGCCGGCCATTTGGTGGTCATTGGGCAGACTGGGCTGGACCGCGAGGCAATTACGGCCGCACTCTCCGCCGCCTAATGCACCTTCTCCTTCGCGAAACCCACTCCCTGGACGAAGCCGCCCCGGCGGTCGACCTCGCCCATGGGCCGGCCGAGTTGGTGGTGCTGTCGTTCTCGGATGCCGACCTGGCGGCGCTGGCCGCGGCGCATCGGCCGGGCCCCGGGCTGCGCCTGGCACCGCTGGGCAAGCTGCGGCACCCGCTCTCGGTCGATCTGTATTTGGAACAAACCGTCGCCCATGCGCGCTGCGTGGTGCTGCGGCTGCTAGGCGGCCTGGGTTACTGGCGCTACGGCGCGGAGGAGATCGCGGCGCTGTGCCGGGAAAACGCCACCGCCTTGGCGGTGCTCCCCGGCGATGGCCGTCCGGATCCGGCCCTTGCCGCGCTCTCCACGGTGCCACCCGCGGCCTACGCCCGGCTGGATGCGTGTTTCCGCCATGGCGGCCCAGCGAATATGGCGCGGGCATTGGCATTCATGGCCCATTTGGGCGGCCTGGCCCCCGACGCGGGCGGGGAGGCGGAGGCGCTGCCGCAGCATGGCGTGCATGCGCTGGACCTCGACCACCGCCCGCTGGCGGCCGTCGTGTTCTACCGCTCGCATTTGCTGTCGGGCGATACCGCCCCGGTGGCGGCGTTGCTGGACGCGCTGCGGGCGCGGGGCTTGGCGGCCGGCGCCCTGTATGCGGGCAGCCTGAAAGCACCGGATACCGCGGCTTTCGTTGCCAAAACCTTGGCTGCGTGGTCCCCTTCGGTGGTTCTGAATGCCACAGGCTTCTCCGCCCGGTTGGACGACTTCTCCCCCCTCGACTCCGCCGCCGCGCCAGTGCTGCAACTCGTGCTCGCCGGCACGTCACGCGAGTCGTGGCTCGCCAGCACGCGCGGGCTGACGCCGGCGGACTTGGCCATGCAGGTGGTCCTCCCGGAGTTGGACGGACGCCTGCTGACGGGTGCGATCTCGTTCAAAGCCGAGGTAGACGGCTGTGCCCGGCACGTCCCCGACCCCGAGGGAATCGCCCTCGCGGCGGACCGCGCCACGGGTTGGGCGCGCCTCAGGGCCATTCCAGCCGCCGAACGCCGGGTCATGATCATGCTCAGCGACTATCCCGGCGCAGGCGGCCAATTGGGCCATGCCGTCGGGCTCGACGGGTTCGCCAGCTTGGCCGCGATCACCGGGCACCTCGCGGCGGCCGGGTACGACACCACGGCGGCGCCCGCCAGCAGCCTGGTTCACCGCCTCTGCCACGCCGCCACCACCCCATACCTTTCGCTCGATGACTATGACCGCCTGTTCGCGACGCTGCCGGCCGCCCTGCAAGACGCCGCGCGAGCCGCTTGGGGCGATCCCGCGGACGACCCGGCGGTCGCAGACGGTCAGTTCACGGCGCGGCACCTCCGCCTCGGCCGCATCACGGCGACGATCCAGCCCAGCCGGGGCGATCGAGGCGACCGGCGAGCCACCTATCACGACGCGGACTTGCCCCCACGGCACGGCTTCATCGCCCTGTACTTGTCGCTGCGGATGCGGGCGGATGTCTTGGTCCATCTCGGGACGCATGGGTCACTGGAATGGTTGCCGGGCAAGGCGACTGCTCTCTCCCCACTCTGCTGGCCTCGCGCGCTCACGACAGGTCTACCCGTGATCTACCCCTTCATCGTCAACAACCCCGGCGAAGCTGCCGCAGCGAAACGCCGGCTGGGCGCGGTGACCATCGGCCACCTCACGCCGCCCTTGCGCCCGGCCGGCGTACACGGGGAGGCGGCGGCGCTGGAACGGCTGATCGACGAATATGCCGCCGCGGATGGCATGGACCGCCGCCGCACCTTGCTGTTGCGCCGCGATATCCTGGACCGCGCCGCCTCCGCCGGCTTGCTTGCGGAAAGTGGGGTGCCCCCCGGTGCGCCGGACGACGACGCCCTGGCTCGGCTCGATGCCTATCTGTGCGACGTGAAAGAACTGCAAATCCGCGACGGCCTCCACGTCTTCGGCACCCAGCCGGACCCGGAACGGCTCGCATTGCTGCCGCCCGCCGCCGCGCACTGCGCCGCAGCCGAGCGGGCCAGCCTGCTCGCCGCTTTGGACGGACGGTTCGTTCCTCCCGGTCCGGCAGGCGCCCCCTCCGCCGGGCGGACGGACGTGCTGCCGACGGGGCGCAACCTCGCCGGGGTAGACCCCCGCATGCTGCCCACGCGCTCGGCCCTGACCCTGGCGGAGCGTGCCGCCGACGACCTCCTGCGACGCTACCGGCAGGATTACGGGGATTGGCCACGTTCGATCGTCCTGAACGTATGGGGCAGCGCCGCCATGCGCAGCGGGGGCGAGGACATCGCTCTGGCGCTGCTGCTGCTGGGCGTGCGGCCGGTTTGGGACGAGGCGTCGGGCCGGGTCAACGGCTTCACCATCGTCCCGGTCGCCGAGTTGGACCGGCCCCGTGTGGATGTCACGCTCCGGATTTCCGGCCTGTTCCGCGACGCCTTCGCCGCCCAGGCCACCCTGTTCGCCGCCGCGGCCGAGGCGGTGGCCGCACGGGACGAGGCGCCGGACTGGAACCCGCTGGCCGGGCAGTCCGGCACCCGCGTGTTCGGCCCGGCGCCTGGGCAGTATGGTGCCGGGACCGACTGGTTCGCCGCCTCCACGTCCGGCTATGGCGGCGCGCAGGATGGACACGCCAACCCGGCGGCTTTGGCAGCCAGGGTGCGGGCGGCAGACGCCTTCCTGCACGTGCAGGACCATGCCGAGACCGATTTGCTGGACGGCCCCGAATACGCCGCCCATCTTGGCGGATTTGCCGCCGCGGCGGCGCGGTTGGGGGCGGACCCGGCACTGTACCACCACGACGGCGGGGTGCGCAGCGTGGCGGAACAGGTGGCGCGGGTCGTCCGCGGCCGGGCAGCCAACCCGGTCTGGCTCGCGGGCATGATGCGCCATGGCTATGCCGGCGGCGCCGAAATGGCCCGTGCGGTAGACGCCCTGGCGGCGTTCGCAGCCAATTTGCCGGACCGGTTCGACCGCCAATTCGACCTGCTGCATGACGCCATGCTGGGCGACGCCGACGTGGAGGGATTCCTGCGGCGGGAGAACCCTGACGCCCACGCTGCCATCGCGGCGCGCTTTGCCGAGGCGCAGGCAGCCGGACGGTGGCACCCAAGACGCAACGCGGTCGCCGCATGATCCGCGGCTGGTGTCCCACCGTGCATGCGCCGATGCCGTCCGGGGACGGGCTGCTGGTGCGGGTCAAACCGTTTGGAGGGCGGCTTTCCTCACCCGCCCTCCAAGCCTTGGCGAATGCGGTGGCTGCATTCGGGAACGGCGCGGTCGAACTCACGGGGCGGGGCAATCTACAAATACGCGGTGTTCGGGACGCGCCGGGTTTCGCACGCGCGATGGTGGCCGCCGGGTTGGCCGACCCAGACCCGGCCCGCGAGGCGCGGCGCAACGTGATCGCGATACCCCCCTGCGACGACGCGGCCGTTTCCCGGGCAGAAGCCTTGCTGGTGGCAACCCCAGCGCTGCCAGCTAAATTCTGCGTCGTCGTGCTGGGGGCGCAGATGTTCTTGGATGGTGAACCGGTCGAGACCCTCAGCCCGGGTGGAAAAGGCCGGTTTACGCTACCGGCGGGTCATCACCTGGGGAAGGTTGTGGGCCACCTCCTGCATCCCCGGTCCGGGCAAACCGATCTCGCCGCCCTGGCCAGCCTCGGTGTCGAAATCCGCACCACGCCCTGGCGCGCCTTCCTGTCCCCACTCCCCTGCCCCGGTTTCTCGCCCACCGCCGCTACGGTCACCGCGTGCCCCGGCGCCCCGGCCTGTGCCAGCGCCTCGGTGCCCGCGCGCCACGATGCCGCCCGGTTGGCAGCGGCCGGGGTCGCCAGCATCCACATCTCCGGCTGCGCCAAAGGCTGCGGGCATCCCGGATCGCCCACGACCTTGGTCGGCAAAGACGGCCGGTACGACCTCGTCCGCCACGATCTGCCGACCCTGCGCGGGCTGACGCTCGACCAGGCCATGGCCGTCCTGTGAGCCGCGACTATATCCGCGACGGGGCGGCGATCTACACCCAATCCTTCGCCACGATCCGGGCGGAGACCGACCTCTCCGGGCGCTCCCCGGCCGAGGCGCGGGTTGCCGTCCGCATCGTGCACGCCGCCGGCATGACGGAGGTCGCGCCCGACCTGCTCTTCTCCCCCAATTTCACCGACGCTGCCCGGGCCGCGCTGCAGGCCGGTGCTCCAATCCTGTGCGACGCCAAGATGGTGGCACACGGCATCACCCGCGGCCGGCTGCCCGCCGGCAACCAGGTGGTGTGTACTCTGGACCATCCGGACACCGCCGCCCTCGCGCGCCGTATCGGCAACACCCGCTCCGCCGCCGCGCTGGACCTCTGGGGCGACCAGCTTGACGGCGCGGTGGTGGCCATCGGCAATGCCCCCACCGCCTTGTTCCACCTCCTCGAACTGCTCGATGCCGGTGCCCCCAGGCCTGCCGCCATCATTGGCCTGCCGGTCGGCTTCGTCGGCGCGGCGGAGTCCAAGGCGGCGCTGTGGGCGGATCGGCGCATCCCTTGCCTCACCCTGCCAGGCCGGCGCGGCGGCAGCGCCATGACGGTCGCCGCAGTGAATGCCCTGGCCAGCGACGCGGAATGACCGGCACGCTCTACACGGTCGGTATGGGCCCCGGTGATCCTGAACTGCTCACCCTCAAGGCCGCCCGCATTCTGGCAACCATCCCCGCCTTCGCCTATTTCGCCAAACGCGGCCGGCCAGGTCACGCCCATGCCGTTGCCGCCGGGCATTTGCAGGTGGGGGCGGAGGCACTGCGCTTCGACTATCCGTTCACCACCGAAATCCCCGTGCACGATCCGCGCTACGCCGAGGGAATGACCGCATTCTACGAAGCCGCCGCCACCACTGTCGCCAGCCGGCTGGATTCCGGCCGTTCCGTGGCGCTGCTATGCGAAGGCGACCCCTTCTTCTACGGCTCCGCGATGTATCTGTTCGACCGCCTTTCCCCCCGCTATCCGCACCAGGTCATTCCCGGCGTCACCGGCATGTCCGGCGCCTGGGCGCGCGCTGGGCTGCCCATGACGCATGGGGACGACGTGCTGACGGTGCTGCCCGGCACGCTGGACGCCGCCACCCTGGCGGCACGGCTGCGCACCACCGATGCCGCCGTCATCATGAAAATCGGCCGGAACTTCCCCAAAATCCGCGCCGCATTGGCCGAGTCCGGGCGGGAGGGCCAGGCCGTGTATATCGAGCGCGCAACCATGGCAGACGAACGAATGACGCCCCTGTCAGAGACCGGCGATGGGCCAGCACCATATTTCTCACTGGTGCTCGTGCCCGGCCGGCAACGCCCACGATGACCGGCCGGCTGAGCATCATCGGCACCGGCCCGGGCGACCCGGCACTGCTCGCCCCCCACGCCGCGGCCGAATTGGCGGAGGCAAGCGATTTGGTCGGCTACGGCCCGTATTTGGACCGCGTGGCCGAACGCCCCGGCCAGGCCCGCCACCCTTCCGACAACCGCGCTGAGCTGGATCGCGCCCGGCACGCGCTGGCGCTGGCCGCCGCCGGGCATCGGGTCGCCCTCGTATCCGGTGGCGATGCCGGCGTTTTCGGGATGGCCGCCGCCGTGTTCGAGGCCGTGGAGGCCCAGCCGGAGCATGCCTCCCTCGGCATCGAGGTCATCCCCGGCATCTCCGCCCTGCTGGCCGCGGCAGCGCGGCTGGGCGCCCCGCTGGGCCACGATTTCTGCGCCATTTCGCTGTCCGACAACCTCAAGCCCTGGGAGACCGTGTTGCGCCGCCTCCGGATGGCGGCGGAGGCCGGGTTCGTGCTGGCCCTCTACAACCCGCTCTCCCGCGCCCGGCCATGGCAGCTCGGCGCCGCGTTCGACACGTTACGTGGCGTCTTGCCCCCCGCCACGCCTGTCGCCTTCGCCAGCGCAATCAGCCGGCCGGATGAACGGGTCGACGTCACCACGCTGCACCTCGCCGACCCGGCGCGGGCTGACATGCGCACGCTTGTCATGGTGGGGTCTGCCGCCACGCGAACGATCGCGCGGCCCGATGGCGGCGTATGGCTCTACACGCCGCGTAGCGCTGCCTGAGCATGCAGCCACGCCAGCGCCCCGGTTGCGTCGGGCACGACCGGCCCCGCCGGCGGAGGTGGGCGGCGCACCATGATGACGTGGATCCCCAGCGACCGGGCTGCCGCGAGTTTTCCCGCCACGGCGCTGCCGCCAGAGTTCTTGGTGACGAGCACGTCGATCCCATGCGCCAGCATCAGCGCACGGTCGTCATCCTCGGTGAACGGCCCCCGCGCGGTAACGACCACCGAACCCTCCGGCGCCTCGGCCGGTGCGTTCACGCTGCGCACGACATAGCGGTGCGGCGCTCCGAACGCCGCCAGATCGCGCCGCCCGACGGTCAGGAATACCCGGCGCGGCGGCCGGCCCAGTGCTTCGGCGGCCTCCGCCAGATCGGCCACCTCCGTCCAGCGGTCGCCCGGCTGCGCGACCCAAGCGGGCCGCAGGACGGCGACGCGCGGAATGGAAACCGCCTCCGCATTCGCCTTCATCCGCGCCGCGAACGGATGGGTGGCATCGACCAGCGCCTGCATCCCTCCCTGCGCCAGGTAGGCCGCCAGCCCCGCTGCCCCGCCGAATCCTCCCACCCGCCACGGAATAGGCGGGGGCACCGGCGCCCGGGTCCGCCCGGCGAGGGACAACACGGGCGCAAACCGCGCATCCCCTGCGAGCGCACGGGCGATCGCCGAGGCCTCCGTCGTTCCACCCAGGATCAAAACGCGCATTGCCGGGTTGTGGCATGAGCAGCCCCTGGCTCGCCATCGTCGGCATTGGCGAGGACGGGCATTTACCCCCTGCGGCCCGCGACGCCGTCTCGCGCGCCGGGCTGGTGGCGGGCGGGCGGCGGCACCTCGCCTTGGCCGGATGGGCGATCCACGGCGAGCAGCTGGCCTGGCCGAGCCCGATGGCGGACACCTATCCTGCGATCCTCGCCCGTCGCGGCCAGCCCACGGCGGTGCTCGCGTCGGGCGATCCGTTCTGCTTCGGCGTGGGCACGGTGCTGGGGAGGCTGGTGCCACCTGCGGAGATCGACTGCCACCCGGCGCCCTCCGCCTTCGCCCTGGCGCGCGCACGGCTCGGCTGGGCGACGGAGGATGTCGCGGAACTATCGGCCTGCGGGCGTCCCCTGGCCGCGATCGTGCCTTACCTCCAGCCTGGCGTGCGCCTCCTGGTGCTCTCCGCCGGCGCAGCAACCCCGGCGGCGTTGGCCGCATTGCTGCGGGACCGTGGGCTGGGCGCCTCGGCCCTGACCGTGCTGGAGGCGATGGGTGGCCCAGCGGAACGCATCCGCTCCACTACCGCAGCGGATTTTGCACTCGAAGACATCGTCCCCCTGAATACTTGTGCGGTGACGGTCACCGGGAAGGTGCAACAGCACCTCGCCAGCGGGCTGCCGGACGCGCTGTTCGCCCATGACGGGCAACTCACCCGGCGAGAAATCCGGGCCATCACCCTATCGGCCCTGGCCCCTCGCCGCGGGGAGTTGCTGTGGGACGTCGGCGGTGGCGCTGGCTCGGTCGGGATCGAGTGGATGCTGCGCCACCCCGCCAACCGTGCCATCGCCATCGAGCAGGACAAGGCGCGCGCCGCCCGGATTGCCCAGAATGCCGGGCAGCTCGGTGTTCCCGCTTTGACCGTGGTGGAGGGGGTAGCACCGGAGGCCTTGGCCGGCCTGCCGAGGCCGGACGCGGTGTTCCTGGGCGGCGGCGCGCATCAGCCGGGCGTGGTCGACACGGCCTGGGCCGCGCTGCCGCCGGAGGGCCGGATCGTCGCCAACGCCGTCACGGTGGAAACCGAGGCGGTTCTCCTGGGGGCACAGTCGCGCCTGGGCGGGACCCTGCTGCGGATATCGCTCGAACGGCTGGACAGCGTGGGCACGATGCACGCGTTTCGCCCGGCGATGACGGTCACCCAGTGGGCGGCGATCAAGCCGTGATCATCGCCGGCATTGGCTGCCGCCGGGGCTGCTCCGCCGAGGCGATCGTGGCACTCGTACGCCAGGCGGGAGGGGTCGACATGCTGGCCGCCCCGGCCTGGAAGCGGGATGAGCCCGGCCTGATCGAAGCCGCCCAATTGCTCGGGCTGCCCTTGCGCTTCGTTGAGCCGGACGCCATGGCCGCCGTGCAGCCACTCTGCCCGACGCAATCCGCTGCCGTGGCGCGGGCAACCGGCCTCGCCTCGGTGGCCGAGGCGGCGGCGCTGGCCAGCGGAGGGCGGTTGACCCAGCCCCGGGTCGCTGCGGGGGGCGCAACCTGCGCCCTGGCGGAGCTATGACCATCCACTTCATCGGCGCGGGTCCGGGTGCAGCAGACCTCATCACCCTGCGTGGCGCCCGCCTGCTCGCATCCTGCCCGGTCTGCCTCTACGCCGGGTCGATCGTGCCGCCGGATTTGCTGGCCCATTGCGGCCCAGGCATCCGTCTGGTCGACACCGCCCCCCTCGACCTCGACGCCATCGAGGCAGAATTCGCTGCCGCCCACGCGGCCGGGCACGATGTGGCGCGGCTGCATTCGGGTGATTTGTCGCTCTACAGCGCCGTGGCGGAACAGATGCGCCGGCTGGAGCGCCGGGGCATTCCCTACACCCTCACCCCCGGCGTCCCTGCCTTTGCCGCCGCGGCTTCGGTGCTGGGGCGGGAGCTGACGGTACCAGGCCTCGCCCAGACGGTGGTGCTCACCCGCCTGCCGGGGCGTGCCTCCGCCATGCCGCCAGGGGAAAGCCTGGCCGCCTATGCCGCCACCGGTGCCACGCTGGCGATCCACCTCGCCGCCGCCCTGCTGGACCGGGCAATGGCCACGCTCATCCCGCATTACGGCGCCGAATGCCCGGCCGCCCTGGTGGTCCGGGCGACCTGGCCGGACGAACGGGTGATCCGCGGAACACTCGGTGCGCTCGACGCCGCCGGGGTGGAGCGCACCGCGCTGCTATTGGTCGGGCCAGCGCTGGACCCGGCAGATTTCCGGGACAGCGCGCTCTACAGCCCGGATTACGTCAGGCGCTACCGGCCATGACGCCCGCGTGGCTGGTGGCGGCGCCACGGTCCGGCGGCGGGAAGACCACGGTGACGCTGGCCTTGGTCGCTGCGCTGCGCCGGCGGGGCATTGCCGTCCGCACCGCGAAGTCGGGCCCGGACTATATCGACCCAGCCTTCCACGCCGCCGCCTCCGGCGCCCCCGGGGTGAATTTGGATAGCTGGGCCATGCCTCCGCCCCTGCTCAATGCCCTCTTCGCCCGCGCTAGCCAGGACGCCGCGCTACTGGTGGTGGAAAGTGCCATGGGCCTGTTCGACGGCGTCACTGGCCCCCCCGGCCGGAGCGGCAGTTCGGCTGACCTCGCGGCCCGGTTCGGCCTGCCCGTGTTGTTGGTGCTGGACGTAGCGGGCCAGGCCCAAACCGCCGCCGCGGTCGCGCATGGGCTGGCGAGTTTCGACCCGGCGGTTCGGGTGGGTGGCGTCGTCCTGAACCGGGTGGCAAGCGCGAAGCATCGCCGCTCGGTGGAACAAGCCATGCGGCTGCCGGTGCTGGGGGTGGTGCCCCGGGACGATAGAATGGCGCTGCCGGAGCGGCACCTTGGCCTGGTCCAGGCCAGCGAGCACCCGGACTTGGCCGCGCAATTGGAGCGCCTGGCCGATATGGCCGAGCGCTGCCTCGACATCGACGCTATTCTGGCACCGCCCGCTCTCGGGCAATCTCCTCCCGCGGCGGCGGCAGCGGCGATGCTTCCTCCGCCGGGTCAGCGCATCGCCCTGGCGGCGGATGCGGCGTTCTCCTTCGCCTACCCGCACGTGTTGGGCGGCTGGCGAGCAGCAGGGGCGGAAGTGCTGCCCTTCTCCCCGCTCCGAGACGAAGCGCCACCGCCCGCCGCGGATTGCTGCTGGCTGCCCGGCGGCTACCCTGAACTCCACGCCGCCGCGCTCGCCGCCGCGCATCGGTTCCAGGACGGGCTACGCCATTTCGCCGCCACCCGCCCCGTGCATGGCGAGTGCGGCGGCCACATGGTGCTCGGCACCGCGCTCACCGCTGCCGATGGCACGACCTACGCCATGACCGGGCTGCTGAGCCACGCGACCAGCTTCGCCCGCCGCCGGCTGACCCTCGGCTACCGCCGCGCAACCCTGCCCGACGGGATCACCCTGCGCGGCCACGAGTTCCATTACGCCACCGTCACCGAGGCCGGCGCCGACGACGCCTATGCCATGGTCGAGGATGCAGCCGGGCTGACTCTGGGGCCCATGGGGGGACGGCGCGGCCAGGTCACCGGCTCATTCTTCCACGCCATCGCCCACGAGGCTCCATGACATCAGACGATTTGCGCAGCCTCCTTGCGACCCTCCCGCCCGGGGATGACGCAGCCGCATCCGCCGTACGGGCACGGCAGGAGACCTTGACCAAGCCGCCCGGCAGCCTTGGCCGGCTGGAGGCGATGGTGGCATGGCTGGCGTGCTGGCAGCGGCGTCCAATGCCGATGCTCCAGGATTTGGAAATCCTGGTCTTTGCCGGCAATCATGGCGTGGTCGCCCGCGGCGTATCGCCATACCCTGCCGCCGTCACGGCGCAGATGGTGGCCAATTTCGCGGCGGGCGGCGCTGCGATCAACCAGCTCGCCCAGGCCGCGCAGGCGAGGTTGCGGGTGGTCCCGTTGTATCTGGACGCGCCGGCTGCCGATATCGTCACGGCCCCCGCCCTGCTGCCCGGGCAGTTCGCCGCCGCACTCAGTACTGGATACGACGCGGTGCGGCCCGGCACCGATCTGCTGTGCCTGGGCGAGATGGGCATCGGCAACACCACAGCGGCGGCAGCGCTCTGCACGGGGCTATTCGGGGGCGAGGACTGGACCGGATTGGGCACGGGCGTGGACCCGGCTGGGCTCGTGCGCAAACGCGATGCGGTCCGCGACGCCGCGGCATTCCACGCCGGGTCCGACCCGATCGAGCTGCTGCGCCGGCTCGGCGGCTGGGAATTGGCGGCAATCGCGGGCGCGATCGTCGCCGCGCGGCATCTTGGCATCCCCGTGCTGCTCGACGGCTTCGTCTGCACCGCCGCGGCTGCGCCACTGGCAGTGGCCACGCCTGGCGCGCTGGACCATTGCTTGGCCGCCCATGTCTCCGCCGAGGCAGCGCACCAGCGGCTGCTGAACCAGCTCGGGCTGGCTCCGCTGCTGGATTTCGGCATGCGGCTGGGCGAGGCTTCCGGCGCCGCGCTGGCTGTCCCGCTGCTCCGCGCGGCGTTGGCCTGCCACACCGGCATGGCCACCTTCGCCGAGGCGGCGGTCGCCAACCGGAATTGAGGCTCTGGGCCGAGCTGATCGGCGCGGCGACCCTGCTGACCCGGCTGCCGGTCGGCGGCTGGGCCAAGACGCATCCCACCGCGACGGCATGCCTGTGGGCCTATCCCATGATCGGGCTGCTGACCGGAGGTTTGGGCGCGGCCGTGCTCTGGGCCGGCATGAAGGCGGGCCTGCACCAACCCGTGGCGGCGATTTGGGCGGTCGCCGCGACCGTGGCGCTGACGGGCGGCCTGCACGAGGACGGACTAGCCGACACGGCGGATGGGTTTGGCGGCGGGCGGACGGCCGAGCGCAAACTGGCCATCATGCGCGACAGCCGCATCGGCAGTTTCGGGGCCTTGGCGCTGTGCTTAAGCCTGGCGCTGCGGATCGTGCCTCTGGCTTCAAGTGCGCACCCGCATCTGGCCCTCATCGGCGCCAGCATACTTGGCCGTGGCGCGATCCTGATGCCCCTGCTGCTGTTGCACCCGGCGCGGGCGGACGGCCTTGCTGCCTCCCTTGGCGGAGGCGGGCGATTACCCGCTTTGGCGGGTTTGTCGGTAGCGGGCGCACTCTCCCTCTGGGCTCCGGCGGCAGGCTTGGCTGCCCTCGTGGCTGGGCTCGCCCTCTCGCTCCTCAGCTTCCGGCAAATCGGCGGCTATACCGGGGACGTGTTGGGCGCCGTGGAGCAGGCCGCAGAATGTGCCGCCTTGTCGGCACTGGCCGGCTGATGCGTGCCGAAAATATGGTAACCGAGGCTCTATGATGTCATCAGACCTTGGCCCCACAGCCCCGCTCCCCCGCGCCACGCCCAGCGCAAAAGGCGTCGACACCAGCCACGTGCATCGCTTCCTCGACGCGGTGGAGGCGGCGGGGATCGAGCTTCA
The DNA here is from genome assembly GCA_965199005.1 of Acetobacteraceae bacterium. GTDB lineage: Bacteria > Pseudomonadota > Alphaproteobacteria > Acetobacterales > Acetobacteraceae > LMUY01. Next base: position 38,408 of record CBDAQK010000003.1, read on the forward strand.
CAGCTTCCTGCTCTACCGCGGCGGTGCCGTCGTGGTGGAGGGGTTCTGGCGGCCGTACAGCGCCGGCCGGCTGCACATGCTGCATTCCGCCACGAAAAGCTGGACCGCCATGGCGGCCGGGCTGGCGATCGAGTCCGGTCGGCTGCACCTGGACGACACCGTGGCGTCGTTCTTTCCCAGCCAGCTTCCGCCCGCCCCCAGCGCCAATTTGCTGGCCATGAGAGTGCGGGATTTGCTGACCATGCGCACCGGCCATCGGTCCGGCATTTCCGGCGGGGAATGGCGGGGGATGAACCAAAGCTGGGTGGGCGCCTTCCTGAAGGAAGCGGTGGCAGAGCCGCCGGGCCACACCTTCATCTACAGCAGCGGCTCCAGCTACATGCTGTCGGCCATCGTCTCCACCGTCATGGGGGAGACGGTGCATTCCCTCCTCGACCGGACCGTATTCCGCCCGTTGGAGATGGGTTGCGTCGAGTGGGATGTCTCCCCCGAGGGTTTCAATACCGGAGGCAATGGGTTGAGCTGCGTGTCGGAGGATGCGCTGAAATTCGGCGTGCTGCATTTGCAGGGCGGCCAGTGGAACGGGCAGCAGATTCTCTCCGCCGACTGGGTGAAGCAGGCGACCTTCCCGCACGTGGCCGAGGCCCGGCTGGGCGTGATGGATGGGCGGCGCTATGCCGCGCCTAGCGGCACTGACCAGGTCAAACGCGATGGCTACGGGTATCAGTGGTGGATGACGCCGCATGGGGGGTATCGCGCCTCCGGCCTCTTCGGCCAACACACGATCGTGCTGCCTGGGCACGACGCCGTCATCGTCTTCACCGCCGCCGTGCAGCGCGGGGATTCACGCCTGCTGGAGCTAGTCTGGCACCATTTGATCCCGGCCCTGGACTCGGAGCCAGCCCTCGCCACCCGGCTTGCCCATCTTGCCCTGCCCGAGCCGGTGGGACAGGCCGAAGGCCCGCTTGGGTCATTCCGCTACGCCATCGCCCCCAACGCGGCCGGGGTGACCGGCATCAGCCTCGACCTCACCGCTGAAAGCTGCGTGTTCACGATGACCGACGCCCGTGGCGAGCATCGCATCACCGCCGGGTTTGGTCATACGGTGGAGGGCATTACCAGCATGACCGGGAATGCCCTGCACCACGAATACCAGCCCGGCCACATGCGCGTGCTGGCGCATGCCGTCTGGCGTGGGGATGCCGAGCTATGCATGAGCTGGCGGTTCATCGAAACGGCGTTCTGCGACACCGTCACCTGCCGGTTCACACAGGATGGCATGGTGATGGAGCGCCGGGTCAACGCCAATGCAGGCCTGATGGAGATGCCCCCGTTGGAGGGCTCCCTGGTGAGGCAGCCCGTTTAGACGATACCCTCGTCTAACCGCTGACGTCCCGGAGGAACCCCATGCCCGCATCCTACGCAACCCACCGCGCGCTGCTCGAATCGCTGCTGACCGCCTGGGGCATGCCGCCGGGCTTCGCGGAACGGACGGCGGAGGTGATGGCCTGGGCCGATCTGCATGGGATCGACAGCCACGGAATTTCGATGATACCCGCCTACTACGAGCGTCACACCAGCGGCCGGGTGAACATGGCGGCACAGCCCCGCACGAGCCGGCAAACACCGGTATCGGCGCTGTTGGATGCGGGTGGTGGACTGGGCCACGAACCGTCCCGCCAGGCCATGGAGCTCGCGATCGAGAAAGCTCGGGCGATCGGCATCGGGACCGTGTGCGTGCGCAACTCCTCGCATTTCGGGCCATGCGGCTTCTACGCCAAGATGGCCGCCGATGCCGGCCTCATCGGCATGGTCGCGACCTCCGCCTCTGTCCCCCAGGTCGCCCCTACGGGCGGGGCGCAGGCGCGGCTCGGCACCGACCCCTGGGCGTTTGCCGCCCCAGCCCGCGATGGGGAACCGTTCTTGCTGGACATGGCCACCACCACCGTCGCAGCCGGCCGCATCCGCAACAAGGCGAACGAGAACTTGCCAGCGCCACCCGGCTGGTTGCTGACGAAGGATGGCCAACCCTCCACCGACCCGCTGGAGGCGGTGCAGAAGGGCGGCTTTCTCACCTCCCTCGGTGCCGCGCCGGAGACGGGCAGTTACAAAGGCTACGGATTGTCGATGATGGTGAACATCCTGGGCTCGTGCCTCTCCGGCGCCACCCTGATCACCGACCCGATGCACACCAAGAAGCCGCAGGGGATGGATATCGGCCATTTCTTCCTGGCGCTCAGCCCCACGCTGTTTCGCGACGAGGGCGAGTTTCAGGCCGACGTCGCAACCCTGTGCGACGTGCTGCGTGCCACCCCGGCGATCGATCCTACCAACCCGGTCATGGTGGCGGGCGACCCCGAGCGGAAGAACGCGGCACGGCGGCTGGAGGCGGGGATCCCCGTCGGAGCCAATTTGCTGGCCAAGATCAGGACGATCGCCGCCAAGTCGGGCGTGGCTTGGCCCTTGAACTGACGGCTATTTTTGCACGACTGCCATCGCCAGCCCAATTCGTCCGGCCATGAGGTTTTGGCCGTAATTGCGGCTCATCTCCGCGAAATCCGGCCCCATCAGCAAATGCAGTCCAAGCGGTGGCGGCTCGCCAGACGCTAAGGGGCGGGTCGCGAGCCACGCCTTGGCCGCCCCGGCCACGTCCAACCATTGCAGGATATGGAAGCCGCATTCCTCCAATACGGCGCGGGTGGCCGCCGGGTCCATCAGGAAGCTGTTCGCCGGCAGCCTCGCCCAGGGCACCGGAAATCGCACCGGCGTCCCGTCGCCGCTAACCACGTCGTACATCGCCAGTTTGCCGCCGGGACGCAGCACCCGGTGCATCTCCGCGTACAGCCTCGCCCGGTCCGCGATGTTCATGACGACGTGCTGTGTCCAGACCAGGTCGAAGCTGGCATCGGGGAATGGCAAATAAGAGGCATCGCCAGCGCGAAAACGCACCTGTCCGCCCAAACCGACCAATTCGGTCAACGACGTGGCGATCCGGCAATACTCCGCACTCCAATCGATCCCGGTCACCCGGCAGCCGAAATTGGCGGCGAGGAAGCGTGCCGGACCGCCCACGCCGGAGCCGACATCCAGCACCTCCAAACCCGCTGCGACGCCGGCCAGCGCCGCCAACTCTTCGGTCGCCGCAGCGCCGCGCAGATGAAACTGGTCCAGCGGTGCCAAATCCGCCGGGCGGCAAGGCTGCGGCAATGCCTGGCGCACGGCCGCCAGCACGGCGTCATGCCGGGTGCCGGCGGTGTAGTGGCCTTCGACGGTCACCGGCTGATCGTGTTCCAAGCTGCTCAGCTCCGGACCGGGCTGTGTTTGAACCAGACCCCCGAGGCGATCGCGCTCACCTGCATCACGCCATAGACCACCAACGCCACCCCCAAAATCATGAAGAGCCAGTTCAGCGAGTCCGTGACATGCAGGGCCGCCCAGCCCCCGCCCACTGAGATGACCATCCGTACACAGCCGGCGAGCAGCGGCCATCCCAGCCGCCCGGCACCCTGGGAGGCGAAATACAACGAGAGACCCAAGCCGAAGAATCCATAGGCGGGCCCGACGTGCCGGAGGTAGGCCACGCCCGTCTCCAGCATCGCCGGGTCGGCACCGAACAGGGTGAGCCAGGCTTGCGGCCAAATCGCCGCCACCAACCCGACCGCCTCGGTCATTGCAAAGGCGAGCGCGCCGCCCGTCAGTGCAATGCGCAGCGCCCGGCGGTGTTGGCCAGCGCCGATATTGGTGCCGACCAATGCCACCATCGGGGCGCCGAGCCCGAACACCAAGGGGATGAGCAGGTATTCCAACCGCGCGCCGGTTCCGTACCCCGCCACCGCATCCGGACCGCGGGCGATCCCGACCAGCGCGGTGGTTAGCGCGACGGTGAGCGAGGTTTGCAGCGTATTGATGGTGCCCACACCGCCGATACGGAGAATATCCGCAAACATCGGCCAACTCAGCCGCGCCCAGCGCAGCCGGACGACGCATCGGCCGGATAGGATGTACCATGCGAGCACCGCAATCATCAGCACGGTCGTGACCAGGATGGCCATGGCACCCCCGGCGATGCCCAGGCCAGGCACCGGCCCGTAGCCAAAGATCAGGAGAGGCGAGAGCGGCACCAGCAGCACCACACCCGCGCAAATCGCCAGCGACGGCACCAGCATGTTGCCGGTGCCGCGGATGACGCTCGCCAGGGCGTTCATGAACCACACCAACACGTTGCCGGCGAAGACGACGTTGGAATACTGCATCGCCGCGTCCAGCGACGCGCCTTCCCCACCCATCGCAGCGTAAATCCGCCGGCCGAACACCAGGAAGAGGGCGCCCGCCGCCAGGCCGAGCACCAGGTTGATGAGGATCGCGTGCAGCACCAGCGCGTCGGCATCCTGCCGCCGCTCGGCACCCAGCGCGCGCGCCACGGCGGACGAAATGCCGCCTCCGATGGCACCTGCCGACAGCATCGTCATCATCATGAAGCCGGGGAATACCAGCGCCATCCCGGTCAGCGCATCGGTGCCGAGATGGGAGACCCACCAGGTTTCGATCAGCCCGGTGGAGGACTGCGCCAGCATCACCAGGATGTTCGGCCAGGCCAGCAGCAGCAGCGTCGGCACGATCGGGCCGTGCAGCAAACGCCAGGTGCGCGGGCTCATCGCCACGGGCGCCGGTACTAGAACCGGTGGCGCGGGCGGGAGATCAACCGCTGTGGTGGAGGGGATCTCGAGCGAAATCTGTGGTTGCATGACCACCGAGTAGCTCAGTTAGTAGCGTCATGCAAGCTACTTTACAGGGAGACGGTTGTCCATGTCTCCGCTCGCTATGAAACGGAAAAAAACGGGTACCACGCTATCGGAATGATGGGGCACAATGCCTCGTGCTTGTCCACAGCTATCCCGATCCCGATGAGTACCTCAGTCACAGGAAGCCGATCGAAATCCACGGGATCGCGGCGACGATGATCAAGGCTACCAGCAAGGTGGCCATATAGGGCCAGATGCGGCCGAACGCCTCGTCGCTGGACACTTTGCCGATCAGGCAAGTCTGGTAGAAGCCCACGCCGAAGGGCGGCGAAAACAACCCGATCCCCATCGCCAGCACCGCAACGATCGCGTACTGAACTAGATGAATCCCCATCTGCTGCGCCACCGGGAACAGCAGCGGCCCGAACAGCACCATGGCGGGCAATCCCTCCAGCACGCTGCCCAGCACGATGAACACCACGATCGAAATCGCCAGAAAGCCCGCTTTGCCGCCGGGCAGCCCGGTCATCATGTCGGTCAGCGTCTGGGCGAAACCAGCCTGGGTCAACGACCAGGCCATCGCACTCGCGGTGCCGATGATCAGCAGGATCGCGCCGGAGAGGGCCGCCGTCTCGACCAGGATCGGCACCAGCCGGCGCCAGTCGAAACAGCGGTAAACCGCAATACCCACCGCGATCGCGTAGACGACGCCGACGGTCGCCACCTCCGTCGCGGTGGTGACGCCGGCGAGCACGGCATAGCGGATGACGAAGGGCAGGATCAGCGCCGGGATCGCAATCACGAACAGCCGCCCAATCACCCGGGCCGGCGCCTGAACACCGCCCGGCCGGTCGCCCCGGCTGCGGAAGAACACCAGCACGGCCAGCCCGGCCGCCGCGATGCCGGCGGGCAGCAACCCGCCCGTGAACAAAGCGGAAATCGAGACGCCCGTGACCGCGCCCACGATGATCAGCACCAGGCTTGGCGGGATCGTTTCCGACATCGCCGCGGACGCCGCGAGTTGCGCCGCCAGTTCACCCGGCGCCATCCCCCGGCGCCGCATCTCCGGCAGCAACACCGGCGCCACCGCCGCCTGATCCGCTGCCTTCGACCCAGAAATGCCCGATATGAGATACATCGCCGCAATCAGCACATAGGACAGGCCGCCCCGCTTGTTGCCGACCAGGGCCGCCAGGAAATCCACCATCGCCCGGGCGATCCCCGTCATCTCCAGCAACAGGCCGAGCACCACGAACATCGGCACCGCCAGCAATTCGATGGAGGACATGCCCTGGTCCATCTGGCCGATGATCACGCCCAAGGGGATCGAACTGGTGAAGTAAATGTAGCCAAACGTCGCCGTCGCGAAACTAAAGGCGATGGGGACGCCGATGAAGATGCACGCCCCGACGATGCCGATGAAGAACACGATGAGGCTGCCATTGCCGATGGCGTCGAAAATGTCCTGCAGGCTCCACAATACCGCCACGATCACGAGCCCACCCACGATCACCAGCCCGAGCTCGGCCCAGCTCACCTCGCTCAGCAATTGGCGGAGTGCGACATACAGCAGCAGCACCAAGGCGGCGAGTTGGCCAATGATCTCGTACGAGCCCGGCAGTTGCATCACCGGCGTCAGGATATCCGCCTGCTGCTGGGCGTAGGCCAATCCGGGCACGAGCAGCCCGGTCGTCACCCCCACCACCAGCAACGCCGAGATACACGTCGCCACACGCTGCGCCCGTGGCCCCAGACGGCCGACGATCACCGTCATGCGCATATGCTCGCCCCGGCGTAGCGCAATGACGGCGCCCAGGCTGACCAGCCACAGGAACAGGATCGCGGCGAGTTCCTCCACCCACACCAACGGATGGTCGAAGCCGTAACGCGCCACCACCCCGGCGAACAGGATGGCGACCTCCACCACCACCAAGGCGGCGGCCAAGCCCTGGGTCAGCCAATCGACCGCCCGGTCCAGCGTGCGGAACAGACCGGCGCCGGGTGCCGCGACCGCGACGCTCAGGCGAGTGCCCCGGTGACACTCTCCAGCGCCGACCAGAGCGGCGTGCCGAATTTGGTCTGCCAATCCTTGTAGAACCCGGCCTTCGTCAGCACGGCGCGGAATGCATCGGGATCGACCTTGATGAACTCCATCCCCTGCTTCTTCAGCACCTCTTCCAGGGAGGCATCCAGCTTCTGGTTGGCCGCGCGCTGTTCCAGCGCCTGGGCGTCGAACGTATCGGCGACGATCTTCTGGTGCTCCGGCGGCAACCCGGCCCAAAACGGGCCATTCATCAGCAGCCAATATCCAACCCACATATGGTTGGTCAGCGAGCAGTATTTCTGCACCTGGTCCAGCTTCATGGTCTCGATATTGCCCAGCGGATTCTCCTGCCCGTCCGCCACGTGGGTTTGCAGGGAGGTGTAGAGTTCCGACGCATTGATCGTCACCGGCGACGCGCCCATCGACTGGAACAGCGACAGCGAAATGGGGCTTGGCGGCACGCGGATTTTGAAACCCTTCAGATCATCGGGCGTCTTGATCGGCTTGGCGGCGGAGGTGACTTCGCGGAATCCCTCATCCCAGATGCGGTTCATGGCGTGCAGCCCGGTTTTCGCGATATCGGCCCGCACCATCTCCCCCACTTTGCCGTCCAGCGCCTTCCACGCATCCTCCGGCGTCTTAAAGGCGAACCCGATATTGTCGATGGCGCAACTCGGCACCAGCGTCGCCAGGATGTTGTCGCCGATCGCCATCATCTGCATGGCGCCGGACCGCAGATTGGACAGCATGTGCGTGTCGTCGCCCAATTGGCTGTTGGCGAAGATTTGCACCTCCACGTCGCCGTTGGTCGCGTCCTTGATCTTCTTTGCGGCCGCCGTGGCGTTCACCGTCGTGGGATGGTCCGTCGTCAAATCCAGCCCGAATTTGATGACCGATTTGCGCGCGGCCCGAGCCGGCTGGATGGCAAACACCGATGCCGCGGCCGTGGCGCCAAACAGGAACTGCTTCCTCGTGATCTGACTCGTGATCTTACTGGGCATCGTCAGCCCTCCCTCTCGTTTTCATCATGCTGGACCGTCGCGTTGGCCGGGTCCAGGGCCGCACTCACCGGCTGCGCGCCACGGCCAGGACGCGCCGGGCCTTCAGCACCACCGGGTAGTCCACCATCACGCCCCCAACGGACACGGCCGCCTTGCCAGCCGCCTCGGCTGCGTCGAACGCAATCGCGATCTCTGAAACATCATTGGGTCCGTCCTTTACGCGCAGCCGCCAGCGGCCCGCAGCGCCGCGATTTGCGTTGGGTCAAGGCCGATTGATGCCAGCACCTCGTCGGTATGCTCGCCCAGCCCAGGCGCCTGCCGCCGCCACACGCCGGGCGTGCCGGACAGCCGCGGCACGATGTTGTGCACGGGCAGGCTGCCCAACTCGCGATCCTCGACCTCCACCAGCACCTCGCGCTGCTGGAAATGCGGGTCGGCCATCGCGTCGCTGATGTTGTAGACCGGCCCAGCCGTCACGCCCGCCGCCTTCATCCGGGCCAGCGCCGCGTCGCGCGGCTGGGCGGCAAACCAGCCGCCCACCGCCTCATCCACCAGGTGGCGATGCCGCACCCGGTCCGTGTTGGTGCGAAAGCGCGGGTCCTCGATCATGCCGGGTTGGCCGATCACTTCGAACACGCGCCTGGCCATCGCTTGGGTCGAACCGGAGAGCGCCACATAGCCGCCATCGGCACAGCGGTAGATGTTGCGTGGCGCGGAGGTGTTGGACCCATTGCCGACACGCCCCTTAATTTCCCCGGTGCGGCGATAAATGGCGGCCTCCGGACCGAGGGTGGAAAACAGCGGCTCCAGCAGCGACAGGTCGATCACTTGGCCACCCGCGCCACGCTCGCGGGCCAGCAGCGCGGTCACGGCCGCCATGGCGCCCGACAACCCGGCGACCATATCGGCCAGCGCCAAAGGCGGCAGCACCGGCTCGCGGTCGGGGAAGCCCGTGCGGTCGGCGAACCCGCTCATCGCCTCCACCAGCGTGCCGAAGCCGGGCTGACGGGCATAGGGCCCGGTTTGCCCGAAGCCGGAGATGCGGACGATCACCAGGCGTGGGTTGCGGGCCAGCAGCGTCTCGGGCGCCAGGCCCATCACCTCCAGCGTGCCGGGCCGGTAATTCTCGATGAACACATCGGCCGTCTCGACCATCCGCAGCAACGCGTCCCGCGCCGCGTCGTGCCGCAGGTTCAGCACCACCGACATCTTGTTGCGGCTATAGGTTTTCCAGAACAATTGCTCGCCGCCATCGCGCCAGGCGCGCAGCGGATCACCCTCGGGCGGCTCGATCTTGATGACCTCAGCGCCGAAATCGCCGAGTTGCAGCGACAGCATGTTGCCCGCCACCAGGCGCGACAAATCCAGCACGCGCATGCCGTCCAGCGGACCCTTCGAATGCTCGTCGAACCGGATCGGTGGTGTCGCTGCGCCGGGGGTCGGGGGTTGCGTCATCTGCTTGCTCGCCTGTGGCGCATCTCCCTCCAATCCCTGAGCCGGGTCAATTTGGAAAACATGCTGCGCTGCACCAATTCTCTCGGTCTTTACAAGCGCTTCCAGGCTGTCAACATTGGCGGCAAGAATGAAAAATCGAGGGAACGCGACGTTGGAAAGCCTGCGCGACCGCATTGGCGTCGATCTCGGCCGCCACATGATACTCGAGGACGGGCTGACTTGGGCGGCCGAGCACCAGGTCCGCTATGTCGACATACAATTGGACACCGGGGCAAACGCGTTCACCAAATTCGACGATGCCCGGGCCCGCGCCATCCGCGACTGTTGCGAACGCGATGGCATCCACCTGGGTTTGCACACCCTGTCCGCCATCAACGTTGCGGAATACTCGCCTTTGGTGTCGGAGGCGGTGGATGCCTATCTGCGCGCCTACATCGACATCGCCCCGCGACTGGGGGCCGAGTGGATCGTGGTGCACGCCGGCTATCACTTCACCGCTGACGTCAAGCAGCGGATGGAAGCGGGGCTGGAGCGGCTGAAGCGCATGGTCGCCTATGCCGAGCAAAAGGGCGCCCTGTTGCTGTTGGAAAACCTCAACAAGGAGCCGGCGGACGCCGAGGTGCACTACCTCGCACATACGATCGACGAATGGCGCTACTATTACCGTGCGATCGACTCGCCTGCCTTCGCGCTCTCCTTCACCGCCAACCACGCTCACCTGATGCCGGACGGCGTCGCAACATTCATCGAAACGACGCCGTTCGACCGCGTCGCCGAAGTTCGCTTGGCCGATTGCTTCCGCAATGGCCACGAGCAGCATCTGCTGCCCGGCGAGGGTGATTTCGATTTCGGCGACATGTTCTGGCGCATCGAGGCGACGGGGTTTCGTGGTCACTACATGAACGCGTTCGGCTCCGCCGACGACATGCAGGCGGCCCGCGACACCTTCGTCGCTGCCGCGGAGAGGGCCGGGGTCGCAGCCTAGAACCAACGCAGACGCAGATCTGCCGCACATCAAGGGAGGAGACAGAACGATGCCAATCTCCAGACGCACCATGCTGCTGGCTGCTGGCGCAAGCGTGGCGCTCGGCGCCAGGCCAGGCCAGGCTGCGGACAGCCCGGGCCTCAAGGATCTTTATCAGGCGGCCAAGAAAGAGGGCCAACTCGGCTGGTATTCCGGCATCCTGGACCAGCCGCTCTGCGACAAGGTCGCCCAGGCCTTCAGCAGCAAATATCCCGGCATCACCGTCAGCGCCATCAAGACGACGTCGCAGGTCGCGTTTCAACGGCTGGCGGAAGATATGCGGGGCGGCGCGCCGCAATGCGACGTCTTTACCTCCACCGATGTCGGCCACATGACCTACCTCAGCGGCAAGCAGTTGCTGGTGAAATTCACCGCCGAGAATGCCAGCGGGATGGCGAAGCCACTGCAGGACTACGCCAAGCAAGGCTATTACCAAGTAAGCTGGATCGGCCAGGTGGTCCTGCTGTACAACAGCGCGAAGGTCAGCGCCGCCGACGCGCCGAAGGATTGGCCCGACCTGGCCGACCCGAAATGGAAGGACAAGCTGACCTTTGGCAGCCCCAACTATAGCGGCATCGTCGGCGTGTGGTCGGTCGCCATGGAACAGCGCTACGGCTGGGGCTATTTCGAGAAGCTGGACAAGCTTAACCCGCTGATTGGCCGCTCCGTCGATGACGCCACCACCGTGCTCAATTCCGGCGAGCGCGTTGCCGCCGCGGGCAATCCGTCCTCCGCCCTGCGCAGCGCCGCCAAGGGCAACCCGCTCGCGGTGAATTACCCGGCGTCAGGCACATTGGTCGACTTCTCGCCCTCCGCCATCATCAAGGGGTCGCGTAACCCGAACGCGGCCAAATTATTTATGGAATTCCTGGCAAGCCCTGAGTATTCCCAAGTCCTTGCCGAGGGGTTCGAGCAGCCTCTGCGGCCCGACGTGCCACCGCCCAAGGGCGCCAAATCGATCGCGGAGATCACCGTCTTCACCCCGGCCGATGCGGATATCGAGAAAATGCTCCCCGCCAACAAACAGAAATGGCGCAACACCTTCGGGGGCTGACGCCGGATGAGCCTCACGCAATCGCGCCCCATTGCGCTGTCGTGGCGCGCGAAGTGGCGCCGGCCCGAGCCATTCACCTATGTCTGGGCCGCGGCGCTGCTGGCCTTGCTGTTCCTCGTCGCCAGTCCGGTCGGCTCGCTCATCGTCTCCAGCCTCCGTTCCACCGATACCGGCGCCCTCACGCTAGAGAACTATGCCATTGCCTATGGCGATTGGCATGACATCCAGGCCCTGGGCAACTCCCTGCTCTATGCGCTCGAGACGACGGTGCTATCGGCCTTGTTCGCCGTCCCCATCGCATGGGGCGTGTCGCGGACGGACATGCCGGGCAAGCGCCTTGTTCAGGTCCTGATCCTCGGCGCCTTCATCACGCCCCCCTATCTCGGCGCGATCGCCTGGATCCTGCTGGCGGGGCCGAATGCCGGCTGGCTGAACAAGGTGTGGGAGGGGCTGAGCGGGGCGGAGCACGGGCTGTTCAACATCTACAGCTTCACCGGCATGGTGGTGGTCACCGCGCTGTATGCCTTCCCGTATATTTTCGTCTTCACCTCCGACGCGCTGGACCGCGTGTCCTCCGAAATGGAAGAGGCCGCCACCATCCTGGGGGCGAGCAGCAGGTTGACGATCTTCCGCATCACCCTGCCCTTGGTACTGCCGGCGATCATCGGCGGTGCGATCGTCGTCTTCCTCGATACCGTGGCGCTGTTCGGCACCCCGGCGATCATCGCACTGCCGGCCCGCATCAACGTCATGACGCTGCAGCTCTGGCAATTCTTCGAATTCCCCGTGCGGGCCGAGGCTGCCGCCGCCTACGCCATCCCGCTCGTCTTCGTGACCGTGGCGCTGTTTTGGTTGCAGCGCGCCGTGCTGGGGCGCAAGGGCTACATTGCCTTGACGGGCAAGGGCGGGATGCGGCGCCCCACCATCCTGGGGCGCTGGCGCTGGGCGATGTTCGGCTACGCCGCCTTCGTCGTCTGCCTTGCCGTGGTGCTGCCCTACGCGGCACTCGCGCAGGCCGCGTTCAGCACCGCCTGGGGGCTGGGCTTGCATTGGACCAACCTCACCTTTGCCAACTTCACCACCTTGCTGGCGGACCCATCGTCACGCGCGACCATCCTGCACAGCTTCACCTATTCGGCCGCGACCGCCTGCGTCGCCGTCGCCCTGGCGCTGGTCGTGGCCTATCTGGTCAGCCGCCGGATCGGGCGCGGCAGGTGGCTGCTGACGGCGCTCTGCACCGCCCCGCTGGTGATCCCGGGGATCGTGCTCGCCATCGGCTTCTACGCCGCCTGGTCCCCGCCGCCGCTGGCGCTGTACGGCACCGCCACGATCCTGGTGCTGGGCTACACCACCCGCTTCCTGCCGGTGGCCTACGTCAACTGCGTGGCTGGCCTGCGCTCGCTGAACCCGGAAATGGAGGACGCCGTCCGCATCCTCGGCGGCAGCCAGATGCGCGCGGTCGTGCAAGTGGTGGTGCCGCTGCTGAAAAAGAGCCTGGTCGGCTCGTGGCTGCTCGTCTTCATCCCCGCCACCCGCGAGTTGAGCACGGCCATTTTCCTCGTGACGGCGCATACCAGGGTGATCGCGATGATGATGCTCGACCTCAGCGAAAACGGCAGCTTCGAAACGCTGGCGTCGCTGGGTTTTGTGCTGCTGGGGGCGACGATCCTGATCGTGATGCTGGGCTACCGGCTGGTGGGCCGCGACTTCATGTTGCGCCGTTCATGAGCGGCGCCGACCACGCCTCCCGCCTCTCGCTGGAACAAGTCACCTGCGTCTTCGGCACCTATACGGCGGTGAAAAACCTCGACCTGCGGATCGCGCCGGGCGAGTTCGTTTCGCTGCTCGGCCCCTCCGGTTGCGGCAAGACGACGACGCTGCGGATGATCGCCGGCTTCAACCGGCCGACCGGGGGCGTCATCCGGATGGATGGGGCAGTGATCTCCTCCCCCGGCATGAGCCTACCGCCCGAAAAGCGCGGCATGTCCATGATCTTCCAAAGCTACGCCATTTGGCCGAACATGACGGTGGCGGAAAACGTCGCCTTCGGCCTGAAGCTGCGGCACATCGACCGCGAGTCCATGCAGGCGCGTGTGGCCAAGATGCTGGGCACGGTGCACCTCGCTGCCCTGGCGGACCGCTACCCGGCCGAATTATCGGGCGGCCAGCAACAGCGCGTCGCCCTTGCCCGCGCGATGGTGATCGAACCCCGCGTGCTGCTGCTGGACGAACCGCTGTCCAATCTGGATGCGAGCCTGCGCGAGGAGATGCGGTTCGAGATTCGGCGGCTGCACGACCAATTCCACTTCACGACCGTCTACGTCACCCACGACCAGGGCGAGGCGATGGTGACGTCGGACCGGATTGCGGTGATGAATGGCGGCCGGATCGAGCAGATCGACACGCCATACCGGATTTATACCCAGCCGCGCACCCGCTTCGTCGCCAGCTTCATCGGCCGCACCAATTTGATGACCGGCACCTGTGACGCCGATCACGTCAGCTTCGGATCGTTCGGGCTCCCGCGCAGCCTGTTTCCCGCCGGTCTCACGCCGGCAGAAGACGCGCTATTCTCCGTCCGCCCGCAAAGCATCCGCCTGCACGCCGTACCCGGCAAGGGCACGCCAGGCTGCACCGTGCCGGGGCTGGTGATCGAGCGCGCTTTTCTGGGCGAAACATGGGATTACCTGGTCACGCCTGCTGGCACTGGCCTGCGCCTGAAGGTCTCGGCTCCGCCCATTCAGATGTTCGACGTCGGGAGCGAAGTCTGGCTGGAATTCGATCCCCGCCAGATGGCACCGATCGCCGCTTGATCGTTACGGCCCGGTGCGGACGCCTTTTGCTTCCGCCTCCGCCACCACCCGCTTCACATCCTCCGGCAACATCAGCCGCTGCGCCGCCAGCCGGTCGCCGGCCTGCTCCACGGCGGCTGTATAGGCCTGCGGGGTCGGATAGCGCTCCTCCAGCGACAAGCGGGGATCACCCGTGGCGTCCCGCGCCGCCTTTGTCGGGGCGAAGGGGACGAAGCTGCCGGTGAAGTTGCAGAAGCCGCCCTGGAACAGGTCGGGGCGGAAACTGTTCCACCCCGTATAGGTGCCGATCGGCGCTTGCACGTACACGTCGCGCACCCCGGCAAGATCGATGCCGTCCGCATCCACCTGCGGGACGAGCACGCCGTAACTCGCCGCGCCAGCCTTCGGCGGCTCGGTCGTGATGACGCCGGAACTGTCGGCAGCGTGGTAATCCGGCCCGAAATCCAGCACGTGCAGCACGCTGATGGCGCCGGTGTAACGCATCGCCGGGCGATCCGTGCCGCCATAGCTGTTGGCGGGAATGACCGGAAAATGCACCTGGTCCGGCGCAACCAGCGTGCCATCGTCGATCCGCGGGGTGACGGAGGGTGGCGGCGCCGTGCCGTCGCGCACCCATTCGGTCAGGTCGGCCAACAAGGCGCGCATCGTCCAGGTATGCGGGTTGGGATTGGATTGCTGGGCGCACGTGAAAAAGGGCGGCTTGGCGGGCAGCGGCAAAGGCGGCGGGGCATGCTGCGTGCTGGCCATGATGTAGGTGCGGACATTGGCCGGCTCAGGTACGTCATGCAGGCCCAGCGGATCGGTCAGCCCCAGGGACTGGCGGCCCTCCCATATCTCCAACGCCGTCGCCGCGTGGAACAGCAGCGGGCAGGTACCGTTAGCCTCGCACCGATCCAGCAGGCCCTGGGTTCGCCCGGTGAGCGGGTCGGTCTGGCGGGCATAGGTGAACGGAAAATCGTAGGCCGGGTAGAGATGGTCGACCTGTTGACCCCAGGCGCGGCCCGGTTGGCTGAACCGCACGTTCAGCGGCATCAGCCCGCCGCCGATATGCGGCAACGCCGCGTCGAACACGCGCTTGCCATCCTCGCCCTGGTTGAAGCCGAGCGCGATCATGCTGCGGATGAACCGGCCACTCTGCGACGTGCCCATCACGATGGTTTTCACGCCGGGCTGCGGTGCCGCCGGGTTGTCCGGGCCAGGCTGTGCCAGGACGGTGCCGAGGTCGCGCGCCACCGCAAAGCCCAGGCCCATCACCAGCGGGTCCTTCGCACGGTAGAGCAGCTCGTACAACTTGCCCGGCTGGAACCCCGCGGGGAAGCAGATTTGCGTATCGTTGCCGGCGGCACAGCTGCCAAAATGCCACGCCGTGTTGGGGATCGTGGTCCGCGGCGCGTTCTCAGAGGCCCGGACCGTCAGGGTGGGGAGGAACCCGTCCGCCAGTTTGGCCTGATTGTCGGTGCTGGCGGTCGGCGCGCTGGCATGGGTCATCATGGTGAACCAGCCGCTCGACAGGTTCAGCGTCGTCGCCGGGGCAATCTGGACCACCAGTTCCGCCCTGACGAGGCCGGTCACCGGCGTGCCGTCGGCATTGTGCGCGACGGGAACGGTCAGCGTCATGCGGCCATCGCCGGGCAGCACGTCCGCCTGCCAGCCGAACCAGATGGTCGTATAGCCTTGCCGCTGCATCCAGCCGTCGCCCGCCGTCTCCAACCGGTCGATCGGGACAGGCTGGAATGGCATGTCCGCGTTGAACAGCCCAATGGCACCCTTGTGCCCCCGGTTCAGGATGTTGAACAGCAACACGCCATTGCCGTGCTTGGGGTCGGCCGGGCGCAGAATGTCGATGTCGGTGCTGTATTCGACCATCCCGCGCGAGTTTCGCGGGGCGAGCGCAATGTCCTGAATGACGGCATTACCCGGCGCTGCGGGATCCACTTCGCCGAACGCCCGGCCGATGACCCGCTCGTAGGGCCCCACGGTGCCGAAGCTGGCTCCCCCAAAAGCGGGCTGGGTGCTCGTCACGTCGATGCGGACGATGCGCGCCTGGGTCGCCAGCGGCGCTGCGGCGAGGCCGAGGGCAAGCGCCGCCGTTACCCATTGGCGATGTGTGTTCATTCGTTTCCCCGGGCCATCTCGCTATCCCGGATCGTGCCTGCGCAACCGTGCCAGGACAAGCGCCGTCAGGGGGCGACGGGTGCCAGAGCCCGGACCGCTGCCTCACACACCCGGGCGATTTCGACCGTGCCTGCGCGGCCCGGGTCGGCGGCGGCGAAGTCGAGCGGCGCTCCGACGATGAGGCGCAGCCTTCCCGGCCGGGGCAGCCGCTGGTTTGGCGGCCATGCGGCGTGGCAGCCTTCCAGGAAGCACGGCACGACCGGGATGGGCCGGCCAGCCACCAAGGCGCCGACGCCGGACCGGAATTTCCCCATGGTTCCGTCGCGGCTGCGCGTGCCCTCGGGGAACAGGATCAAGACCGCGCCATCGACGGTCAGCCTGTCCCGCAGCGCGTCCAGATCGGCTTGCGTGGTCCGTTTTCGCCAGACCGGCAACGCGTTGATGGCATAGACGGCGAAGGCGGCGAGCGGCAGAGAGGTGAAGAACGTGTCCCCCGCCGCCAAGGCGAAGGCGCGACGGCCGAGCGATGCGGGCAACCCGGCGGAAATCACCAGAGCGTCCAAATGGCTGGTATGATTGGCGACGATCACGAAGGGCGCCGCGGGAAGATTGCCCTTGCCCACCACCTGCAGCCGGTGCGCCAGGCGGAGATACAGCCACACCAGCCGCCGCCACAGCCCGGCGATCATGAGGCCGCCCAAGCCCGGCTCGCGTCCCTGGCTGACCAGCCGTTGCCGCAGGGGCAACCCGTGGTCGCGCGCCGGGCGAAGCTGCCAGTCGCTCATCCCGTGTAGATCCGCACCGGCTGATCCAACCCGAACCCGACGTAATACCCGACATAGTGAAACACCGCGGGCGCCACCAGCAGCAGCGAGTTGAACCGGTCGAGCAAGCCGCCATGCCCGGGAATCACGGTGCCCATATCCTTGATCCCCAGGTCGCGCTTGATGCTGGACAGCATCAAATCCCCGGCCTGCCCCGCCACGCTGACGATGGCACCCAAGCCCAGCAGCAGGAACCAGCGATCGAGCACCGTCCCGCCAAAGATCGTGGAGGCGATCAGCGCCACCAGCACCGACGTCGCCACAAAGGCACCCAGCGCACCCGAAATCGTCTTGTTCGGGCTGGTGGCGGGCAGCAGCTTGGGGCCGCGGATCAATTTGCCGAAGGTGAACGCGAACACGTCATTCAAGGCCACGGTAGCCAGCAGCATCAGCAGGATCGGCCGGTAGTTCGCATCATTGGCCATATAGCTGAGATGCGCCAGCCCGGCGCCGAACAGCATGAACCCGAAAATGGCCAGACCGGTCCGCTGGATGTAGCCGGTGGGCCGGTCGAGCGGGATGGAGATGATCGACAACACGCCGACCGAGAGCGGGATTAGCGCCATGAAGAACCCGTACCAGGCATCGAGCGCGGCGAAATTCATCATCACCACACCCAGCCCCACGGTTCCCGCCATCAACGGTTCGCGAAACAATCCCGTGGCCCGGTCATACTCGCGCAGGCACAGCACGCCCAGGAGCGTGACCGCGCCGATCGTCCAGTTTCGCCCGAGCAGGACGGGCCCCATCATCATTGGAAGCAGCACCGCCCAGGAGCCGGTTCGAAGCCACAACTCCCGCACCAAGGCCGGGGAGGCACGCCCGGTGCGCGACAGGACGGCGATGGTGGCGGCGGCCAGAACCAGCACCAAGACCGCCGCAATGACGATCCCCCTGGTGGCCGGGTGGGCAAAGCTGACGCTCACGCCCGCAACCTCTGCACGGTATGCGCCAGCCGGCGCGCGGTCGTCACCAAGGCCAGGACGACGACGACCCAAAGCACAACCTCGGGCCAAACACGGACCCAACCAGCCGGCAACACGGCACTGGCGACGCCGAGGGCTGTGACGAGCGCCATGCGCTGCTGCTTGGCCATCGGTCCGGAGAAGTCACTTGGCTGGCCAAGCCCCTTGCCGATGGCACGAACATAGGCGGTCGCCATCGCGGCCAGCGCGGCGGCAAACCCCAAGGCGAGGCTGCCGCACGCCCAGCCGACCCCCGCCAGGATGGCACTGTCGGACACGCGGTCCGGCAGTTCGTTGAACAACTCACCTGTAGCGGAGGCGACGCCGCGCCCGATTGCCACCATGCCGTCCAGTAGGTTCGCCATGAGCCGCGCTTGCACAAGCGCCGCGCCCACCAGCCAGAGCGCCCGCGCGCCGGCCGGCCAGTCCCGGGTGAGGCCGAAGGCGACGCCGGCCAGACAGGCGGCAACCATGCCCGCGACGGATACGGCGTTCGGCGAGGCCCCGCGGCGGACCAGCCAATCCGCCGTCGCGATGACGGGACGAAGACGGCGCGCGGCGATCGGGCGGCGATCGGCGGGCGCAGCTTGGACAGGCGGCGGACGCATTCCGGTCACTCCCATTCGTTGCAGCTTACCACGATGCGGCGGCGTTC
Source organism: Acetobacteraceae bacterium (assembly GCA_965199005.1). Classification (GTDB taxonomy): domain Bacteria; phylum Pseudomonadota; class Alphaproteobacteria; order Acetobacterales; family Acetobacteraceae; genus LMUY01. The sequence continues at coordinate 57,100 of CBDAQK010000003.1, forward strand.
GCACGGCCTGGGCGCAACGCCTGGTCTGTGGGATGACACCATCCATGACTGTGATGCCAAAACCGACGACCGACGGGCTGGAGCCTCCACAACTGCATTGGGCGATGCTGGCCGTGGCTCTCGGGCTGACGATGGCCGTGCTGGACAGCGCCATCGCCAACATCGCACTCCCCACCATCGCGCGCGACCTGCAGGTGACGGATGCGCAGTCCATCTGGGTGGTCAACTCCTACCAACTCGCCGTCACCATGTCGCTCCTGCCGCTTGCCTCTCTGGGGGAGATCGTGGGGTATCGCCGGGTGCACATCTACGGGCTGGTCTTGTTCGTGGCCGCGTCCTTGCTGTGCGCGCTGTCTGGAAGCCTGACACTGCTGAGCCTGGCGCGCGTGCTGCAGGGGCTCGGCGCTGCTGGCATGCTGAGCGTGACCGTCGCCTTGATCCGCTTCATCTTCCCGCGGCACAAACTGGGCATCGGGATCGGCTTGAACGCCATGGTCGGTTCGGTCGCGACCGCGGTGGGTCCGACCGTTGCCTCCGCCATCCTGTCGGTCGCGCATTGGCCCTGGCTGTTTGCCGTCAACGTTCCGATTGGCCTGGTCGCGCTGGTCGTGTCGTGGCTGGCCCTGCCCCACATCGCGCGCAGCACGGCACGGTTCGATATCCCCAGCGCCGTGCTCAGCGCGGCCACCTTCGGCCTGCTGATCAGCGGCGTGGATGGGCTGGCCCATGCGCAAGGCGCGGTCCTCGTGACGTCCGAGTTGGTCGGCACCCTCGTCGCAGGCACCGCGTTGATCCGCCGGCAGACCACCCTCCCTGCGCCTCTGCTGCCACTCGACCTGCTGCGGGTGCGGCTTTTTGCCCTGTCGATCGCCAGTTCGGTCTGTTGCTTTGTGGCACAGGGGATGGCCTACGTGGCCATGCCGTTCCTGCTGCAGAACACGCTGGGGTTTAGCCAGGTGGCGAGCGGGCTGCTGCTGACGCCTTGGCCGCTGATGGTGGTGGTGATCTCCCCCCTGTCCGGCCGCTTGTCCGACCGGTTCCCCCCGGCCGTCCTCGGCGGCTTCGGGCTGATCGGCATGACCGCCGGGTTGGTGCTGATGGCGGCCTTGCCGGCGCATCCATCCGGTCTCGCGATCATCTGGCGTACCGCGGTTTGCGGCACTGGATTTGGCTTCTTCAACGCCCCCAATAACCGCGCCATGATCGGCGCAACCCCCGCGCATCGGAGCGGGAGCGCCAGCGGCATGATGGCCACCGCGCGTATGCTCGGCCAGACCTTCGGCGCCGCCATGGTGGCGCTGTGTTTCGACCTGGCCCCCGCCGACGGCGCTACGGTGGCTTTGCTGGCGGCGGGCGGATGCGCCGCGGCGGCCGCGCTGGCGAGTTTCCTACGCACCACGGCGCGCAAACCTGGCTGAACCCACACGACGGAGCATCGCAATGGATGACCAAGCACCAACCCAAATCCGGCGCATCATCGACAGCCCGGCATTCAAAACCGCCGCGGCGACGCTGGCCGCGGAGCACGACCGCACGGTCGCCGACATCATCGCGCTGACCGAAACCGCCTCCCCGCCGTTCAAGGAACAAACCCGCGCCCAGCAATGGCTCGGGATGGCGCGGGCGCACGGGCTGGAGGATTTGGAGATCGATGCGGAGGGCAACGTCACCGGGCTGCGCCGCGGTATCGGCAACGGGTCGCTGATCTGCGTGGCGGCGCATCTGGACACGGTGTTTCCCGAGGGCACCGACGTGAAGGTGCGGCGGGAGGGCACCAAACTCTTCGCACCCGGCGTCGGCGACGACACGCGCAGCCTGGCCGTGCTGCTCAGTTGGATGCGGGCGATGGATGCCGCCGCCATCGAAACCCGGGCGGACATCCTGTTCGTGGCCGATGTGGGCGAGGAAGGGCCGGGCGATTTGCGCGGCATGCGGCATTTGTTTCAAAAGGGCCGCTATAAGGACCGGATCAGCGCCTTCATCACCGTCGACAGCCCCGATATGGACCGGATCGCCATCGGCGGCGTCGGGTCCAAGCGCTACCGGGTGACCTTCGAGGGGCCGGGCGGCCATAGCTACGGCGCGTTTGGCGTGGTCAACCCCATGTTCGCCATGGCCGACGCCATTGGCCGCCTGGGCCGGCTGACCCTGCCGGCGAAACCCAAGACCACCTACAGCGCCAGCGTCACCGGGGGCGGCACGTCCATCAACGCGATCCCCAACGCCGTGTGGACCGAGTTCGATCTGCGGTCGGAATCCGCCCCGCATCTGGCGTCCCTGGAACAGCAATTCTTTGCCATGCTGGACGCTGCCGTGGTGGCGGAGAACGAGGCGCGGTCCACCAGCAACGGCCCCATCACCTACCGCCTACAACCCATCGGCGACCGCCCGGCGGGCCATACCGACGAAAATACCGAGCTGGTGCGCCTGACGCGGGCCGCGATCGAGGCGCATGGCTTTGCGACGCGTTACGAATATTCCTCCACCGACGCCAATATTCCCATGAGCCTGGGGATTCCCGCCCTGCGTATCGGCTCCGGCGGCAGCGGAGGGCGGGCGCATTCGCTGGAAGAGTGGATCGACGTCGAGCCCGGCGCCAGCATCAAGGGCATGACGGCCGGCCTGGCGACCGTGCTGGCGGTGGCCGACATGGTTTAGGGGGGACGATGACAGGGGCGTGACCGCGCATCTTGCCTAAGTCCGGCATTGCCCGGCTTACTCGGGCCACAATCTTGGCAAGGTGGACTCGGTGAGCAAAGTTCCCCCCGGTGTTGGCCCGCGCAATCCCCAGGTTCTCGTCCTCGTCGGCGCAACCGGCGACCTCTCGCGGCGCAAATTGCTGCCTGGCCTGTTCCATCTGGCCCGGGGCGGGTTCATCCCGGGCTGCCGCATCATCGGCGTCTCGCTCGACACGATGGACTGCGACGCGTTCCGCGTGTTCGCGCGCGAAGCCTTGGGCCAGTTTTCCACCCGCGCCGTCATCGATAGCGATTGGGCCGCCTTCGCCGCGACGCTGGACTATGTCCCGCTCTCCGCCGGCCCGGAAGCCTTGCGTGCCGCCGTGGATGCCGCCGAACACGCGTTGGAGGGTGAGGCCCGCCGCATCCACTACCTCAGCGTTCCCCCCAGCGCGGCACTCTCCGCCGTGCGCTTGCTGGGCGAGGCCGGGCTGGTCGAACGCTCCCGCGTGATCATGGAAAAGCCGTTCGGCACCGATTTGGCGAGCGCCGTGCTGCTCAACGCCAAGCTGCACGAGGTGTTTGCCGAGGAGCAAATCTTCCGCATCGACCACTTCCTGGGCAAGGAGCCGGCGCAGAACATCCTCGCCTTCCGCTTCGCCAACGGGTTGTTCGAGCCGATCTGGAACCGCAACTTCATCGACCACGTGCAGATCGACGTGCCGGAGACGCTGGGCCTGGGCAAACGCACGGGGTTCTACGAGCAGACCGGTGCGTTCCGCGACATGGTCGTGACGCATTTGTTCCAAATCCTCGCCTTCATGGCGATGGAGCCGCCCACCGCGCTGGAGCCGCAATCCATCAGCGAGGAGAAGAACAAGGTCTTCCGCAGCATGTTGCCGATCGACCCGAAGGACGTGGTGCGCGGGCAATATGTCGGCTACCGGGAGGAGGAGGGGGTGGACCCGGAATCGGACACCGAAACCCTCATTGCGCTGAAGGTCGCCATCGACAATTGGCGCTGGGCCGGCGTCCCGTTTTTCCTGCGCACCGGCAAGCGGATGGCGGAGGGGCAACGCATCATCTCCATCGCCTTCCGCGAGCCGCCGAAGAGCATGTTCCCGGTTGGCTCCGGCGTGGGCGCCCAGGGCCCGGACCATCTGACGTTCGACCTGGCCGATGCTTCGAAAATGTCGCTCTCCTTCTACGGCAAGCGCCCCGGCCCCGGCATGCGGCTGGACAAACTCAGCCTGCAATTCGCCATGAACGACACCGGACGCATCGGCGACGTGCTGGAGGCGTACGAGCGCCTGATCCTGGACGCGATGCGCGGCGACCACACGCTGTTCACCACCGCCGAGGGGATCGAGCGGCTGTGGCAACTCTCCATGCCGTTGCTGGACACGCCCCCGCCGGTGCGCCTCTATTCGCCGGATTCCTGGGGCCCGAAATCGATCCACCAGCTCGTGGCGCCGCATGCGTGGCGGTTGCCGTTCGAGCGGGCATGGCGCGGCGCGACGCCCAGCAGCACCTGACCGCGTTCCTCCCGGCAAGCGAGGCGGCGTTAACGCCGCGGTAATGGAGTCGGTCGTAATCAGACAGGCAGAAAGTTCTTTTCTAAACCATACAAAAGCATGGTGGATGGCATGGATGTCGATCTCGTCCGGCTGAGAATTACGCTGGCCACCCCATGCTTCGGCGGCCTTGTGACACAGCTTTACATGCGTTCGGTCATGGAGTTGGCGGCGATCGCGAATGCCGCCGGGTTCCAAATCTCGGTCGAACTTCTGGGCCACGACTCGCTGATCACCCGCAGCCGCAACGCGCTGGCCGGCCGCTTCCTTGAGGATCCCCGTGCCACCCACCTGCTGTTCGTCGATGCCGATATCGGGTTCGAGGCGAACCAGGTGGCGCGCATGCTGCAATTCAACCAGGACGTTGTGGCCGGGATATACCCGTTGAAGCTGACCGAATGGGGCGATGGTGGGCTCGAGCGCGCCCAGAATGGGGAGCCGCTGGAGACGGCGGGGCTGCGCTACGTCGGCACGCCTTGCACCGGCACCGAATTCCAGGAACGCGACGGTTTCGTCACCGGGCAATACGCGGGGACCGGGTTCATGCTGATCCGGCGCGACGCTCTGCTCCGGATGGTCGCGGCCTACCCCGAGCTCCGCTACAACGCCACGCCGACCAATGCGGGCGCGTGTGCCGAGAGCCATCAGTACGCCCTGTTCGACTGCATGATCGACCCGGCGACGAACCGGTATCTTGGCGAGGATTACGCCTTCTGCCAACGGTGGCGGACCATTGGCGGGACTGTTTGGCTCGACACACGATCCACGCTGACGCATGTCGGCGCGACGGAATTCATCGGGCGCCCCAGCTTTCGCAGCTATGGCCCGGTCTCTGCTACTGGCACGCGGGACGCCTGCGCGGCGTAGCGTCGGCCAACGAGGATATCCGTCTCGGCAGCGTGCTGCGAAGCGGCCATAGCCGCATTGGCTGGCCTTTAGCCCCTTCTTGGACATTCACCGGCGAAGAGCAGCACGTCCAAGGCCCGCGGGCGAAGGCCACTCGCCATCACGCCTCACCATTGCATATAATTCATCATTGATGACAGGGTGACTCGTGACAAGCATCACTATCTGCAACCTGGATGACGCGCTGAAATCCCGCCTTCGCATCCAGGCGGCCGTTCATGGCCGCTCGATGGAGGACGAAGCGCGCGGACATCCTCCGGTTAGCCCTCAACCGTGAACCGCCCCGCAAGGGCAGCTTGGCCGCCGCTATTCGCGCCAGGTTCGCCCCGCTGGGTGGCGTCGAGCTGCCTGTCGTCCGCGAGCCGATGCGCGCACCGCCGTCTTGCGACGAATGATCCTCCTGGATACGAACATCCTGTCGGAGTTGATGCGTCCAGCGCCGGAAAAGGGGGTGGAGTAGAAAATGGTCAACCCATGCGCTGAAGCTGGATCTCGTTGATGTTCGAACAGACCTTCAAGAATATCGACGATGTGCTTTGGAAAGAGGCGGGCTGCACGACGGAGCTCGATTACACCGAACAGACGTCGTGGATCTTGTTTCTCAAATATCTGGACGATCTGGAACAGGGCCGGGCGATGGAGGCCGAGCTTGTCGGCAAGCCCTACGCGTTCATCATCGACGCCGCGCATAAATGGTCCAAATGGGCTGCCCCCAAAAAGGCCAACGGAACGTTCGATCATGACAACGCGCTGACCGGTGACGATCTGATCGAGTACGTGAACCGGCAGCTATTCCCCTACCTCCAGGGATTCAAGCAGCGCGCCACCAGCCCCGACACCATCGAATACAAAATCGGCGAGATTTTCAGCGAAATAAAGAACCGGTTCCAGAGCGGCTACTCGCTGCGCGATGCGCTGGAGTTGATCGACGAATTGCGATTTCAGTCGCAGAAGGAGAAGCACGAGCTTTCCCATTTATACGAAGCCAAGATCAAGAACATGGGCAACGCCGGCCGGAACGGCGGCGAGTATTACACGCCGCGCCCACTAATCCGCGCAATGATCGAAGGCCGTGAACGACGCGTCTGCGGAGCTGGGAGGAGTGGCGACGATACGAGAGGCCTTTGTCGGCTTCCAAACTCACCTTTATGCCCGCTGATACGGCGGCAAACTCGACGTCATATCGGGCAACCGAACGTCCGGCTTCAGTGCTCCGCGACCCGACAACGACCCCTCGGCCGCGTTCCTCGTAACCTTTGAACTCCCGTATTTCAACAGCGCGAATATGCATCACATCCCCAGATACGCCGCCTTCAGCTTCGGGTCCTCGATCAGCGTCGCCGCATCCCCCGACACTGCGACGCGGCCATTCTCCATCACATAGGCGCGGCTCGCGACGCCCAGCGACTGCAGCACGTTCTGTTCCACCAACAAAATCGACAATCCGTCCGCGTGCAGCCGCCGGATCAGCGTGAACAACTCGTCCGTCAGCAGCGGCGACAGGCCCAGCGACGGCTCGTCCAAAATCAGCAGCTTCGGCTGGCTCATCAGCCCGCGCCCGATCGCCACCATCTGTTGCTCGCCGCCGCTCATCAGGCCGACCCGCTGCGTCAACCGTTCCCGTAGCCGGGGGAACGTGTCCAGCACATACGCCATGCTGCGCGCCCGGGCCTGCTTGCCGCGCAGATACGACCCGAGCTGCAAATTCTCCCGCACCGTCAGCGTCGGGAAAATCTTGCGCCCTTCCGGCACATGGATCAGCCCGGCCGCGACGATATCCGCCGGGTCGGCGCCCGTCATGTCCCGCCCATCGAACCGCACCCGGCCGGACCGCACCCGCAAGAGCCCCGACAAGGTCCGGTTCAGGGTCGTCTTGCCCACGCCATTGGCCCCCAGCAGCGCCACGATCTCCCCTGCCGCCACCTGAAGACTCATCCCTTGCAGGATTTGGAAGGCGCCATAGCCCGCCACCACCTCGCTCGCCTCAAGAAGCACGCGCCATCCTCTCGGCCGCGCCGTGGCCCAAATAGGCCTCGATCACCTTCGGGTCCGCCGCGATCGCCTGCGGCGTGCCGGACGCAATCAGCGCCCCTTGCGCCAACACATGCACCGTGTCGGCCAGGGCACTCACCGCCTGCATGACATGTTCGATCAGCAGGATGGTGACGCCGCTGGCCCGCACCTCGCGGATCAGCACCACGATCTCGTTGATCTCGGAGGGGTTCAGCCCGGCCATCACCTCGTCCAACAGCAGCAGCCGCGGTTCGGTCGCCAGGGCGCGCGCCACCTCAAGCCGCTTGCGCCCGGCCACCGTCAGCGCCGCCGCCGGGCGGTCCAGCATCGGGCCCAGCCCCAGCTTGGTGCCGATCTCCCGCGCCTTCGCCTCCGCCGGCGCGGCCCGGCGATGGCGCAGAAACGCGCCGACGCGGATGTTGTGCGCCACCGACAGGCCGGCGAAGGGTTGCGTCACCTGAAACGTCCGCACCATCCCCATTGCCGCGATCCGCTCCGCCGCCCAACCGGTGATGTCCGTGCCCTCGAAATGCACCCGTCCTGCGGTTGGCTGCACGAACCCGGCGATCATGGCGAAGGTCGTCGTCTTGCCCGCACCGTTCGGCCCCAGCAGCGCCGTGATGGTCCCCGCCTGCACGGTGAACGACACCGACCGCACGGCCTGCAGGCCGCCAAACCGGACCGACAGGTCGCGCACCTCAAGCAGAGCGCAGCCTCGCAATGCCGCCCGGCAAGAACGCGATGATCAGCAGCAGCACCACGCCATACAGCATCGGCGCAAAGCCCGGCACGTTGATCCAGACGCGGCTGGTGTCGGCCACCAGGTGCAGTGCGATCGCCCCCAGGATCGGCCCCAGCACGGTGCCCGCGCCACCGATCATCGCCACCAGCAGCATCTCCACGCTGCGCTCGGACCCGAAGGCGATGTTGGGGTCGATATACAAATAGGTCTGCGTGTACAACACGCCGCCAATGGCCGTGAGGCTGCCGGACATCGCCAGCGCCATCACCTTTGTCCGCAGCACTTTCACGCCCAGGGCCCGCGCCGCGTCCTCATTCTCGCGCACGGCGATCAACTGGGCGCCGAACCGGCTCCTGGTCAGCCACTGCGCCACCGCCAGCGTCGCCAGCACCAGCAGCAGCGCCAAGCCATACGAGAACCGGCGGTCGGCGAACTGGAAATTCCCCGGGCTGATCCGCAGCGGCACCAGCAGCCCCAGCCCGGCATGCGTGTAATCGATGCTGTTGGCCAGGATGCGGAACGCTTCGGCCATGGCCAGGGTCGCCAGGGCGAAATAGCTGCCGCGCAACCCGGCGCGAAACGACGCCCACCCCATGGCCGCGCCGACCGCACCGCCCAGCAGCGCCCCCAGGGGCAAACCCAGCCAAGGATTCAGGCCGTAGCGGATTTGCAGGATCGCTGCGCCATAGGCGCCAAACCCGAAGAACGCCGCATGCCCGAAACTGGTGAGGCCGCCAAACCCGCCCACCAGGTTCCACGCCTGCCCCAGCGCCGCCGAAATCGCCGTCAACATCGCGATGTCGACCAGGAATTGCGAATGCAAGGCGAAGGGCACCAGCGACGCGAGAGCCAAGGCCCACCGAAGGGCGCCCCTCACGCCTTCGCGCCGAACATGCCCGTGGGACGCAGCAGCAGCACGGCAACGAAAACGATCGGCACGCAGATCGGCCCCAAACTCTCCCCCAGATACAGCCCACCCACGGATTCCGTCACCCCGATCAGCAGGCCACCCACCACCGCACCGGGAAAGCTGCCCATGCCGCCCAGCACAACGATGGTGAAGGCGACCAGCACGAAGATATTGCCCACGCTAGGACTGACATAGAAACTCGGCAGCAGCAGGCAGGCCGCGGCCCCCAAACATGCCACGCCGATCGCATAGGCCAACGCGAACATGCGCGGCGGACGGATCCCCACCAGCCGCGCGCCCTCCGGCTCCTTCGCTACGGCACGGATGGCGCGGCCGGCATCGGTCAACGACATGAAGGCCCACAAACATGCCGCCAGCAGCAGGGCGAACCCGAACGAGATGAGCTTTGCCGTCGGCATCGACACCACCCCGATATCGACCATGCTGAATGAATACGGCGTCTCGATCGTGCGGGTGTCGCCGGTGAACAGCACCAGCGCCAAATTATCCAACACGACCGACACGCCCAGGGTCGCCAACAGGATCGTCGTGTCGTTCCCACGCGAGATGCGCCCGATCACCCCGGCATAGAGCAGCCAGCCGAACACGAACATCGCCATGATCATCAGCGGCATGGCGGCGTAGGGGTCGAGCCCGAACCGGTCCGCCAGGATCCAGGCCCCGAACATCGCGCACATCAGCAGCGAGCCGTGCGCGAAGTTCACGATATGCAGCACGCCGTAGATCAGCGTCAGCCCCAATGCCAGCAGCGCATACACGCCGCCGGTGAGCAATCCGTTGATCACCGACGGCAGCAGGAGGTCTAGCACCGCCGGGTCAGGCTTTCGGGCGGGGGAAGATGGCCGTGGCGTCGGCAAATGCCTCGGGGAAGACGACGTGGATGTCCCCCTTCTGGATTTGCTGCGCGGTGGCGTGGGCGTTGACGTTCTGCCCGTTCACCATCTTGGTCGGCCCGTAGGTCAGCAGGTCGCTGCCGAATGTGCTGACGGCAAGGGCGGCGTTCACCTTCTCCTTATCCGCAGTCCCCGCCCGCTCGATGCCGTCGGCCAGGAACCGCATGGCGAAATAGCCGAACAGCAGCTCGAAGCTGAACAGCGTGCCCTTATCCTCGAACTGCTTGCGGAACGCCGGTGCCTGGGGCGAGCGTGGATTGATCCAATGGTTGAAGTCGATGATGTTCTCGGCGACCGTAGGCTGGTCCTTGGCAAAGCGAAGGTTGAACCCACCTCCCGCCAGGGAGAAGATGCCGGCCAGATCCACCTTCTGCTGCACCAGGGTACGGGCGAGCAGGACGTACTCGTTGGTGTAGTCGGCGGGGATGACCAAATCCGGCTTGGCCGACTTGATCCGTAGCGCGATGTTGGTGAAGTCGCGGGTGGGCGTGGCGTGCGGGATGGCCTCCAGCATCTTGATGTTGATGGTGGAAAGCTGGGTGGTCAGCAGCTTGGCCAAATTGGTGCCGAACTCGCCATCCTCATGCACCACGATCGCAGTCTTGGCGGGGGAGCCCGCCTTCTTGTTGATCGAGTCCAGCGCCGTCATGGCGTCCGTCGTCGTGGAGGTGGCGTTCGGGAACAGGCGGAAGACGTTCTTCAACCCGCGCGTCGTGATGGAGTCGGCCAGGCCGCTATCGATGGAGAAGGGTAGGTTGTATTTCGCCGCCTCCTGCGTCGCAGCCAGCACGATCGGGCTGGCGAAGCAGCCGGTGAAACCGACCACGCCCTGCTCCGCCATCTGGTCGACCAGGCTGGCGCCGATATCCGGCCGCCCCTGGGCGTCGCCCACCACTGCCTCCAGCTTCGCGCCACCCATCGATTTGATGCCGCCGGCCGCGTTGATATCGGCAATTGCCGTCTGGCCGCCCAGCCGGCACAGCGACCCGCCATAAGCGAGCGCGCCGGTCACGGGATGGATCAGGCCGATCTTCAAAGTCGCCGTTTGCGCCCGCAGCACGGCCGGCATCGCCAGCGTCGCCGCGCCGGCCGCCACGATGGTGCGGCGCGTGATTCCGTGTGTCATTCCGTCATTCCCTCCATAAATCTGCCACATACGCACCCGGAATGGCGCAAATCCCCGCCCGACACAAACCCGCTAGCCGCGGAACCAGCCCTCGATCTGCCCGGCCGTCGCGAACAGGACGCCCGGCCGCCCCGCCACCCGGTCCAGCGCCTCGCGCAGATACCGGATGCGATGCGGCGCGCCGATCATCCAGGGATGCAGCCCGATGCCCAGCACCCGGCCTCCCTCTTCCGTCAACAACTGGGCCACCGCGTCCCCGACCAGCGTCGGATACGACTGCACCGGCACCCGGCGCAGCCAATGCGTCTGCACGTCGTCCCACTCCGCCGGGGCGGGAATGGCCACCAGCGAGCGGCCGGGGTTGTGCCAGTACGGCTGCTCGTCATTCGCCCAGTCCAGCGTGTAACCGAACCCGAGTTCGGCCAGCAGCGCGGAGGTGTGCGCCGTGGCGCCGTAATCCTGGCCGTGCCAGCCCCGCGGCATCACGCCCCAGCTTTGTGCCAAGCGGTCCCGGGACTCGGCGATGAACTGGCGCTCCGCCGCTTCGCTCATGCGGCTGGTGATCATGCGGTTGGCCGACATGCCATGCGCCACCGGCTCGTGCCCCGCCTCCCGCAGCATGGCCACCAGCGGGGCGTAGCGCTCGGCCGCCATCGCATTCACCGCGACGCTGGCGACGATCCCGTGCCGCGCCAGCAGGTCCAGGATGCGAAAAATCCCTACCCGCGCGCCGTAGTCGCGATAGCTCCAGCCACGGTGTTCCGGCGTGTAATTACCGAACTCGCCGCGAAACCGCGGATCGCTGTACGCGTCGCCGGGCGGCAGCAGCTCGAAATACTCCAGGTGCAGCAGGACGTAGAAGGCGATTTTGGCGCCGCCGGGCAACATCAGTGCCGGCCGGTCCGGCAAGGCAGAATAGGGGTAGATGGTGTGGTCCATGCCCTCCCGCCGCTGGCCCGGCATCAGACGGCCTCACCTGCGGCAACGACGGCATCGTAATATTCGGCATAGTACCAGTCCGCGATCTCCTCCCCCGTCGCGAACCACACGCCGGTATGCCCAGCGATATAGGCCAAGGCCTGGTCCAAATAGCGGTGCCGGTGCGGGCGGCCCATGACATAGGGGTGGACGGCCAGGCACATGATGCGGGGCTGGTCCGTCCCCTCCGCGTATAGCGTGTCGAACATGTCCCGCGCGATCCGCAGGAAATCCTCGCCCTCGCCCGACCCGGCGTACAAAACTCCGTCGTTGAGATCCATTTGATACGGCAGCGTGATCAGCCGCCCCTGCTTCACCCGGATGGGCACCGGTTGGTCGTCCTGATAGAAGTCGCAGTAGTATTTGATCCCGGCTTCCGCCACCAAATCCGCCGTATTCAACGTGCTGGACGCCGCCGGGGAGAACCATCCGGCCAGTTTGCGTCCGGTCAGCCGCCGCGTCGTCTCCACGCAATCGGCGACGAACGCGCGCTCCTCATCCTCCTGATAACCCCACAGATACTCGGTGTTGTAGATGCCGTGGCACATGATGTCCCAATCCCGGCGCGCACACGCCTCCAGGATGGCCGGATAATGCTCGAAATTCGCCAGGTTGAGCGACACGGTGCAGCGGATGGCGTAGCGGTCCATGATCTCCGCCATCCGCCACAACCCCACGCGGTTGCCGTAATCCTTCGTGGCGTAGCCCAGCACGTCCGGATGCGGTGAGCGCGGCCACGGGTCGCGCACACGGACTGGGCCGGGTTGGAACTCGTAATGCTCGATGTTGGGGCACACCCACACCGCGATGCGCGCCCCGTTGGGCAGGCGCAGGCGCGGGCGCCGGATGATCGGCAAATAGGGGTACCGGTCGGGATCAGTCATGCTGCCATATCTGCCAAATCGCGCGCCGCGACCCTAGGCGAGCCCGGCGGGGATGGCTAGCGTTTGTTCGGACAACTGCACCGGCTTGGCGAACGCAACCGGCTCGCTTAGGCTACCCGGCCAAGAACAAGGGTCCCGATGCAATCGATCCACGAGCCCGGCGCGCCCGGGCGCCCCCTCTACGCCCGCGTCGCCGACGCCCTGTTGGCAGAGATCGCCAACGGCCAACGCCAGGTGGGGTCCCTGCTGCCGACCGAGCATGAGCTTTGCGCAATGCATGGTGTCAGCCGCGCAACGGTTCGCCAAGCCATGCTCCTGCTGAAGGACCAAGGCCTGGTCTCCAGCAGCCAGGGCGTCGGCACCCGCGTGCTGGCCACCAATAGCCGCATCGATTACGTCCTGTCGGCGCAATCCGCCCATGAAACGATGGGTTACGTGGCGGAGACGCAGTTCATCACCAAACGCCGCCGGGTGCTGCGCGCTAACGCCGCCCTCGCCCAAACCCTGGGCGCGGAATTGGGCACCGAATGGCTGCATGTGCACGGCCTGCGTGTGCTGACGAAGCAGCCTTCGCCACCATTGGCGATCAGCGACGTCTACGTCGTGGCCGCGCATGCTGATTTGGTCGACCATGCCGAGCACGCAACGACGCCGGTCTATCGCCTGATGGAGAGCACGGGCCGGGTGCGCATCACGGAAATCGGACAGGACGTCACCGCCGTGCAACTGACGCCGCCTCAGGCCCGTGTGCTGCGGTCCGAACCCGGCGGCAGTGCCCTGCACGTCCTGCGCCGCTATTTGGCGAAGGATTCGCAGCCGGTCGAAGTCACCTGCAACCTGCACCCGGCAGACCGGTTCACCTTCTCGCTGCGGCTGCATCCCAGCTAGGGGCACGGATGGTGGACCAGACTATGACGATTTGAACACGGTCTACCGCGACACGACCCGGCTACCCTCAGACCTCCTGCCGGCTCGGCTATCCCGAGCGTGGCGTTCCGATTACTGCACAAGCGAAACGCCATGCACCACCCGCAACCACCAACGGGTTCGGTTCATACCCACTCCCTCGCCTCCGGCGGTTCGGGACCGTTCTGGCTCCAATCCAGCGGGGTTCAGCCCAAGGGCAGCACAACGGCGAAACGATGAGAACGGCCAATCTGCCGGATGTGCCACAAGCGCGTGCTTGACCGGGTTGACGTGGATGTAGTCCCTGTGGATCGCATCATCCCGATCATTCCAGATCGTGTGCTCCCAGAACCGCCGTTGCCAAATGCCGCGCTCGGCCCGGCACACCCGGACCGCAGAGCGCTGCTCGGTGACGGGGATTGACTTCGTAAAGGCTTTTTTCAACGCCCGCCACCGTCCGGAGTCATCATCATCACCGGGTGGCAGGGCGCCGCCGCTTCATCTTGTCTTCCCGGCGAGACGAGGCATCTTACCACCAGCCGAATCGACAGCGAACCATGGATGCCCCGCCCGGCGCTCTTCGCCGCATAATCCACATCGACATGGATGCGTTCTACGCCTCCGTCGAGCAGCGCGACGACCCGGCGCTGCGCGGCAAACCCCTCGCCGTCGGGGGCAGCCGGGAGCGCGGGGTGGTGGCTGCTGCGAGCTACGAGGCCCGCCGGTTCGGCGTCCGCTCCGCCATGCCCTCCGTCACTGCGCGGCGCCAATGCCCGGAGTTGATTTTCGTGCCGCCCCGGTTCGACGTGTACAAGGCCGTGTCCCAGCAAATTCACGCCGTCTTCGCCCGCTACACGTCCCTGATCCAACCGCTCTCGCTGGACGAGGCGTATCTCGACGTGACCGCACCCTTGCTGGACCGCGGATCGGCCACGGCGATTGCCGCTGACATCCGGGCCGCCATTTTCGCCGAAACCGGGCTGACCGCCTCGGCCGGAGTATCCTATAACAAATTCCTCGCCAAGCTGGCCTCCGACCACCGCAAGCCCGATGGGCTCTTCGTCATCACCCCCCGCATGGGGCCGCGCTTCGTCGAAACCCTGCCCGTGGGCAAGTTCCACGGCGTGGGCCCAGTGACCGCCGCGCGCATGAACGCGCTGGGCATCCACACCGGGTTGGACTTGCGCGCCCAGTCCCGCGCCTTCCTGACGGAGCATTTCGGCAAGGCCGCCGAGTATTATTATGGCGTCGCCCGCGGCCAGGATAACCGCCCGGTGGAGCCCGACCGGGTGCGTAAGTCGCTGGGGTCCGAAACGACATTCGCTGCGGATTTGACGCGCTGGGAGGAGGTTTCACCGGCTTTTGCCCCCGTTTTCGACAAATTGTGGGTGGCGATGGATCGGCTCGGGTATTACGGGCGCACGATGACGGTGAAGGTTAAATACGTCGATTTCCAGCAGATCACCCGCAGCCGATCGGGATTTTCGCCGATCGCGTCTCGGGCGGAGTTGGAGCAGTCGGGTCTGGAGTTACTACGGCCCCTCTTTCCGTCGCAGCGCGGGGTGCGGCTGTTGGGGGCGACGATCTCAAACCCCGCAAGTACGGTGCAGGAAGGGCCGCAGATGGCGTTGTCGTTTGACAGAACGTCGACGGTAGCCACAGATCTCGATAAACTGGATTATCACGTGCAGCTTTTCGAGTCCGCCGTGCCAACTTCGAGCGTCCGAACTCGCCTCCCCGCCTTGCGCTCGCCCCCTACGGCATCGTCGACGTGAAGCTCGGCTTGAGCGCCTGGATCGCGCTCCACCACGTCGCAAACCCGGGCACGCTGAACAGCGCCTCCGCATCCGGCGTTAGCGACACATAGAACACGACCGGTGCCAGGTACAAATCCGCCAGGCTCAGCTCGCCCGCGATAAACGACGACGCGCCCTTGGTCGCCATCGCCAGTTCCAGCACCAGGCGGCCCTTCTCCAGCCCGCTCTGCCGCATCGCCTCGTTCTTGCCGCCCACGAAATCGGGGAACAGATGATACGCGGCAACCCCGCCCACCAGCGCGCCATAGCCATACGAATCGATCAGCCCGATCACCATGTCCATCCGCGCCCGGTCCCGCGGCGTCGCCGGCACCAGCGACGGGCCCGGCAATACGTCGTTCAAGTATCGCGCGATGGCGCTGGTTTCCAGGATGCGCAGGCCGTCATGGTCCAGCACCGGCACCTTGCCGAAGGGATGGCGCGCCAAATGCTCCGGCTGCTTCGGCTCTCCCGCCAGCACGTTCAATTGAACTTGCTCGAAATCGCTGCAGCCCTTTTCGGCCAGCAGCATCTTGACGGTTCGAACGTAGGTGGAGCCGTCAAAACCCCAAAGCGTCATGTCAGCCATGGCCACCAATCCTTCTTGCGACGGGTATCGCGGCGCACGCCGCGCGTTGCGCAATCTGGCGCTATTTTGCCGCGCGCACCAGCGGACAACGGCTGGCGCTCAGCGGCGGAAAGGCGCGGTCCGGTGGGATGATGCCGACCTGCTGCCAAATATCCGCATCCGGGTTCTTCGACTCCGCGGGTGATTTCACCTGCATGAGGTACAGATCGTGCACGAGCCGCCCATCCGCACGCAATTCGCCGTGCTGGGTGAAGGCATCCGCCACCGGTGTCGCCCGCATCTTCGCGGCCACCACCTCGCCATCGTCGGAATCCGCATCCTTCACCGCCTGCAGCATGTGCCTTACCGAGGAGTACACGCCTGCCTGGATCGACGTCGGCAGCTTGTGGGTTTTGGCCATGTAGCGGTCGGTCCAGGCCCGCGCCGCCGGGCTGACATCTTCGTACCAGGCGGTGACCACCAGTTGGCCTTTGGCGGCGGCCAGGCCCATGCCGATGATGTCCTGGCTTTGCGGCGTGGTCAGCACCATTGCCATCTTGTCCGGCAACCCGAATTCCACCGCCTGCTTTACCGTCGCATTGGTGCCCCCCAACGTGTTCACCGCCAGGACCCCGGCGCCGGATGCCTGGGCCTGCAGCAGGAACGAGCTGTAATCGGTCGTGCTGAACGGCATCTTCACGCTGCCAACCACCTTGCCGCCCAGCTCGGCCAGCCGCGCTTGGGCCTGGTGTTCCAACTGCAGGCTCGGCGCCAAATCGGTCGTGATGAAGAACCACGGCGCCTTCGTGCGCTGCCACACCCCGTCCACGACGCCATTGGCGATGGAGTAGGTGTCCTGCACCCACGTGAAGGCGGTGGACGCGCAGTTCTCCTGAAACATGGACTCCGCCACCGACCCCGAGATCAGCGCGATCTTATGGTTCTGCCGCACCACATCCTCCACCCCCAGCGCCACCGGGCTGGGGATGAGGTCGCCGATGGCCAGCACGCCATCCCGGTCGTACCATTGCCGGGCAATGGCGATCCCGACCTCGGGCTTGTTCTGGTCGTCGGCCTGCAGGATGGTGATTGGCTTGCCGTTGACGGTGCCCCCGAAATCCTCCGCCGCCAATTGGGCCGCCACGATGGATCCCGTGCCGCCATTGGAGGCGTAGACCCCGCTTTGATCGTTCAGGATGCCAATTTTGATGGCATCCCCGCGGATTTCCGCCCGCGCCGGCCCGATCGCGAGAAGGGCGGCACAGGCCGCAAGTGTGACGGATCTCATTCTGGCATTTCCCGGCTGATTTTTCTTGTCGCCGACCTATTTTCACGGAGATTGCTTGCAGAAGGCAAGAGGCAGGACAACACCATGGCAAACCATCACGAAATTCCAGCCACACCGGACAAGATGGTGCTCGGCTATCTGGACGCGACGACGCCGCCGGTGCTGACCGTCGACTCCGGCGACACCGTGCTGCTCCATTCCTTTCCAGCCGGGGGCCGTCCCGCCCTGCCGAAGCACCTGCCGGTGCCCGCCGATTATATGGCCGCGATCGAGGCCCACTATCCGGGACCCGGCCCGCATTTCATGACCGGCCCGGTCTATGTCCGGGGCGCCCAACCCGGCGACACCCTGCAAGTCGACATACTGGACACGGCCGTTCGGATGGATTGGGGGTTCGTCTCCATCCTGCCCCTGCTTGGCACCCTGCCGGAGGAGTTCACCGATTACGAAACGGTCTACCCCACGATTGACCATGCCAAAGGTGTCGCGACGCTGCCCTGGGGCACCAAGCTGCCGTTGGAGCCGTTTTTCGGCGTCATGGGGGTGGCGCCGCCGAAGGCCTGGGGCCGCTGCACCTCGCCTGTGCCGCGGGCGTTCGGCGGCAATATGGACAATAAGGAGTTGAAGGCCGGCACCACTCTCTACTTACCCGTGTTCAACGAGGGCGCGCTGTTCATGGCCGGCGATGGCCATGGCATGCAGGGCGATGGGGAGGTCTGCATTTGTGCGCTGGAGACCGGGCTGTCCGGCACCTTCCGGCTCACGGTGCGGAAGGATATGCCGGTCGATTTCCCCTTCGCCGAGACGGCGACCCATCTGATATCCATCGGGCTCGACGAGGATTTGGACGACGCGGCGAAGCAGGCGGTGCGGGAGATGGTGAAGCATATCTGCCTGCGGACCAATTTGTCGCGCAACCAGGCCTACATGCTCTGCTCGCTGGCCGGGAATTTGCGGGTGACGCAATTGGTGGATGGCAACAAGGGCGTTCACATGATGATGGCCAAAGCGCATCTATGAGCGAGTTCCAACGCGGCTGGGATGCGGCGCTGGCGGCGGTGCAGGCGTGGCACGAGGCAAAGGCCAAACAAATCTTGGTTCAAGCCAAGCGGACCCGATTTCCCAAATCGCTGGAACAACAGGCCGAGACGCACAAGCACGCCGCCGAAGTGATCCCGACGCTGCGACCCGACGACGCCTAACCCATTCGGCGAGTTCCGGTAGGATGGATAAGCGTCATCCACCATGCCAACACCGCAGCGGTGGCGGATGGCGCTAGCGCTGATCCGCCCTACAAGATGGGTTACCGTCACGGAACGACTATAGGAAAGTCAGGATGCCATCATGGTGAGTGACGACGCAATCGCGCCCCACCTGTCGCGCTTCGCGGACATGATCGACCGGGCGTTTCGCCAATACGGCGCGCCGGACGGGTTGCCGCCGCGGTTTCGCGAGGCCGTCCTCGCCACGCCCCGGCATCGCTTCGTGCACCGCTACCGCGTGGGCGACGGTCCGCTTTGCGATTTTGACGCCGATCCCGGACCGGCGCTTGCCACCGTCTATAGCGACGAGGTGATGCGGCACGTGGATGCGGCGGGGGATTTGCTGCCATCCTCCAACTCGCAGCCCAGTTACGTTCTGTGGCTGCTGCACATGCTGGGCCTGGCGCCAGGCCAAATAGTGTTGGAAATCGGCTCGGGCTCCGGCTGGCTGGCGGCCATCATGGCCCATTTGGTTGGGCCGGCGGGCAAGGTGACCGGGATCGAGCTGATCCCTGCGCTCGCCGAACAGAGCCGGGTGGATTTGGCGGCCATGGGTGTCAGTACCGTCAGCGTCATCACCGGGGACGGCACGCCGGGCTACCCGGCGGCGGCGCCATACGACCGGGCCATCATCACCGCGGCCACCTGGGACCTGCCGGCCGCGCTGTTCGACCAATTGGCCGAGGGCGGGCGCGTGCTGGTGCCTATCGAATTGCGCGGCGGCGATGGCTGCGACGTGACGGTGTTGCGCCGCGAGGGGACGGTCCTGATCGCGGAGCAAGCCGTGCCCGGCTGGTTCGTGCCGCTACTCGGCGCGGGGCAGGATCGCGGCAGCCATCCCAGCTCGCCGGCCGACTTGCCGTTTTGGGATGCGATTTCGGAAAGCCGGGTGCTCCACTACGATCTGCCGCTCACCATCATGCCCGGCGGCGCGGCGCCGGCGGCTTCGCAATTCCGCAGCTTCCTCGGGCGGACGCAGCCGGGCCTGCTGACCGTTCCCCCCAAGGTGAAGACGCCGTGGCGGCAGGGCCTGCCGATGGCCCCGTTCGGCGTGGTGGATTTGGCCGAGCAATCCGTGGCGTTGTGGGAAGATGGGGTGGTCACCGGCTACGGTGGCGCGTCGGCCGCCCGGCGCATGGCGCGGGCCTTTTCTAGCTGGACCGAAGCGGGTCTGCCTGGAATGCGCGCCTTTCGGCTGGAGGTGCACCGTGCCGGTATGGCGCCTCCAAGCACGGACGATTGTTGGATCGACCGGCGGGGTGCCACCGTGCTGGCCTGGCGTTTGAAGCAGGCCGCGCAAAGCTGGCGGGCGTTTGCCGATCCGCCGTGATTTACAGATACCGCCCGCGCTCCAGAATTTCCAAGGTGTATTCTCGGTAGGTCATTCCTAATGTCTCGGCCCGCTCCAGCCGGCGGAGCACCACGTCCCGCGGGGCGGCCCATGCCCGTTTGCGGGCGCGGCGCCAGCACCACAGGCGCCAGGCGGCGTCCGGGTCATCATCCACCAGGGCCGGGCCGCCATTATGCCCGGCGGATGGAGGCGGCAGGCCGTCAGCCATTCAATGCGCTTCCAATGTCTTGTAGAACAGGGTGGTTTCGGCCAGGCGGCCGTCTGGCGTGAAGGAATGGCCGGGCACGCTGCCGATGGGCGTCCAGCCACAGCTTCGGTACAGCCTATCCCCGGCGCTGCCGGTTTCCGTATCCAGCATCAACAGGGTGCGGCCGATTTGCCGGGCGGCTGCTTCCGCTGCCGTCAGGAGTTGGCGCCCGATGCCCCGGCGCCGGGCGGAGGACAGCACCAGCATCTTGCCGATCTCAGCCCGATGGGGGGCGTTGGGCTGATGCGCCACTATCAACAACACGGTTCCCACCAGCCGCCCGTCATCGGCAACCAGCAACAACGTTCCGCCGCTGGCCAAACCCGGCAATTGCCTGCCCCAGAACGCGCGGCCCTCGTCCAGAGAAAATCCCGCCATGAAATTCACCGAGGCGCCATGGGCCACCGCATCCACGAGGATGGCGGCGAGTTCATCCAGCCGGGCTTCGGCTTCGCTGGCAGGCAGCATGCGGATGGAATGCGTCATGGCCGCACGGCGCCGTGGCTGACGATGACGGCGTAGCGGATGGTCCGGGCCGTCGCGTTGCGGAAGAGGATGGGCCGGTCGAACCGCATCATCAGGCAATCCCCGCGCCCAAGCTGAAACGACTCCTCGCCCAACTCCAGCTCCAGCTTGCCCTCCAGCACCCAAATATGCTGATCCGTGCCGGCCAGCCGCTGATTGTCGAAGGCGACGCTTTGCCCCGGCGGAAACTCGATCTCGACGATGTCGACCGGGGAGCCCGTGCCTGGAGGAGAGACTGATCGGCGCAGGTACTGGCTCGCCGGGTCCCGCCACACCGGCTGGTCGCGGCGGCGGGAGAGCGGGTTGGCGGTTTCCTCCGGCTCGGCGAACAACACGGAGAGTGTGACGCCGAGGCCGGCACAAATCTTGTTCAGCAATTGCGCCGTCGGGCTCGATTCCCCGCGCTCAATGCGCGAGAGCATGGCCCGGCTGACATCAGCCACCCGGGCCAGCCCGTCCAGCGTCAGACCCCGCTCGGCCCGCAAATCGCGGACACGGGAGGCGATCCGGAAGTCGATATCGGTTTCGGTCGTGCTCATATAAGCATCATACATTCCACTATAATGGAGTCCATGGGTGTTTTTTGCCGGGCGCTCAGCAGCTCTTCGCGTAGCCCATATCGCGCTTGGGCG
Source organism: Acetobacteraceae bacterium (assembly GCA_965199005.1). GTDB lineage: Bacteria > Pseudomonadota > Alphaproteobacteria > Acetobacterales > Acetobacteraceae > LMUY01. The sequence continues at coordinate 78,400 of CBDAQK010000003.1, forward strand.
ATGCGGGTGTAGCGGGCCACTTGATTTGGGAAATGTAGTCACTTGATTTGGGAACTCGGGAAAACGGCGTAAGGGCGGTTTGAGCCCAAATTAAGAGCCCCTTACCGCCTCCTCAGAAACCGATTTGGCAGCCGCCGCCGGACCGACCTCGCTTGGCGGCCGTAGCTCTGGCAGCGGGTCGAACGCGAACTCGGGCAAGCCCATCTGGCGTTGCAGCTGGTGGACCATCGCGCGGGCGGCGATGGCGGCCGAGAACAGCGTTTGCGCCTCGCCGAACACCGTCAGGCGGGCCAGCCGCAGCTGGTCCAGCATGGCGGCATAGGTGTCCGACAGCTCGCGGAAGCGGCGAACCTCCTCCTGCAGCTGGTCGATCAGGCGCATGACCTGGCTGTCCACGGCGGGTTCGGCCGATTTGTCGGCCGGGCGCCCCCAGGCGAACACACGGCCGAGCCAGTCCAGCAGCGGGATCAGCGCCGGCAGGCAGACGATGACGAGCACCACCACCATGGCCCAGGTGGGGCTGAGACGGGAGACGACGCCGATCTCATCCGCGGTCATGGGCGGTCGCGCCACCAGCGCTCCACCAGCACCAGCATGGCCAGCAGGTTGAACAGGCACAGCACGCCGTAGGGCGCCACGGCCAGCGGATACGGGGCGCTGGCCAGCACGCCCAGGACGATCAGCCCCCATAGGCCGGCCATCAAACCGGCCAGCGGGATGCGCGCCTCGCGGTGGTTGCCGCGGGCGGCGATCAGCTGGGCGAGGCCACCCACGGCGCCCAGCGTCATCCACACCCAATCCGGCAAAAACAAGCCGACCGCCACGTAACCCGCGTGGTCGACCAGGTCACCCGGCATGGCAACCACCACGACAGCCCAGCAGAAGGCGGCCGTGCCGCTCGCGGCCTCCAGCCAGCGGGGGTCGAGCCCCAGCTCGCCAACGGCGGCCCGGGCCACCCGGCGGCTCAGGCCGGGGCTATGCACGCCACCACTCCCAGGGGCAGAGCGCCAGGCCCAGTATGGCCATGGCGAAGTGGCTGCCGAACCCGGTGCCCACGCTCGGCCCACCGCCGAACGACACCGCGACGGCGCCCTGCATCGCCGCCGCCGGCATAAGCGACACCAGCCGCCACCAGCGGCGCCCGCGAAAGCCGAAGATGACGACGATGGCGGCGATGGCGAATAGCAGCGCCCAATGATCCTCGGTCGCCCAGGCCGCCATCAGGTCGTAGCTGTGGCTGGCGGCGAAGGTGTCGACCGGCCTGACCAGCACCCCGCCCCAACTGAGCATGTCGATCACCAGGCAGACGCGGATGACGCGGCCAAGCCAGAGATCGCCGACCGAAGGGTGGCTCATGGGGCTTGCCGGCACATTGTCGCGGTCAGGCAGACAAAGGCGGCATGGGCGCCAACTGCCAACGAAACGGGGGCGCCAAGGCTGCCGGCCCCGATCGCGGCGCTGGACGACGGTGGGTAGACCAGCAGCGCGTTGGCGCCGTCGTTCCAAACATCCTGTCGCTGCCCGATCTGCCCGCTCAACATGACACCCGCTCCGCTGGCCACCGCGGTGATGTCCGATAGGTCGGTCGTTATTGCCGCCGCAGTGGCAAGGTTGGTGCCGGCGGCCGTCACGGCCGGGGCGTTGGACAGCATGGATGGCGTGAGGATCGTGGTGCCGAGCCGGATGCGGTCATAGGGGAAGAACTCGTGGGATACGTTGCACTAGAGGAGAAGTTTCTAAGGCGCGTTCTGAACAGGAAGTTGGAGAGCCTTGTTTCTATTGAGGCTGATGGTGACAGCATAGACCCGACAATTCGGGATGGTGATCTTTTGATAGTCGACACGTCTGTCGTAGATATCGAAAACAGTAAGATTTACGTCATCGATATTGGCGGTAGGCTGTTGGTGAAGAGAATTCAGTTGCGGCTAGACGGCTCATTAATTGTTAAGAGCGACAATCCTAAATATGATCCCGAGGTATTGATGCCTTCGGAGCGCAGTCCGCTCCGCATCATAGGAGAGGTCGTTTACCAGGCAGGTCCAGTGCGGTCATGAAGTCGGCAGTTTTATCGTTATTAATTCTCATCGCTGCATCGCCGGCGCCGGTTCTTGTGCTCTCTCCTCTGGGCTTCTCCGTAGACTGGAAGAAGTACAAAGGCCATACCGTAACTGTTCCCGGCTTATCTATCCGAGGATAGTGGTGTATTTTCAGCTTACGCAAGCCTTCCCGGGAGCAATATGGTTGTAATAGACGTTGAAAGTCTTCCTTCTGCGGATAAGAAGATGTTCATTACTCAGTGTGGTGGCACGATAGACGATGCTCCCGTGTGCCAATACGATGTGACCGGCTCTGTTGAAATGCGGGTAAGTGGCTGGCCTGAGTTGTCTCATCCCCTATTTCGCAAGTCCGCCTCTCCCTTCCCTTAAGAGCCCTTTTAGCGGCTGCTAAGCCCCTTTTCGAAGATAGGGCCGGGCGCAGCCTAATTCCCAATTCAAGTGGGCAAATCCAACTTTCCGCAGCAAATTCCCATTTCAACCGCATCCCCCTGACCAGCGGGGTCGCGGCTCGGCAACGACGGAAATCAGCCGCTCATCCCTCGTAATCCCGCCTTTTCCCACCCGATCCCGGTTTCCCATTACAAGTGGGTCAGCACAGCGGGCTACTTACTGCCGCGATCAGGCGTGACACAGCCCCAGCGAGAGCGCTTACACTCTCACGCCAGGAGCGATTTTGCGAGCCAAGCCGTTCTGCCCCCCGCCTGCCGGTCTTCCACGATTTGGGCGACGGTGCCGAATCCGGATTGGCGAAGAAGCGCCTCATACTCCGCCCCATCTAGACTGGCGTGGTAGAGCGGCTCCCCCCGGTAGCGTCCAATGGCTTCGCCATGACCGGGGCCTGCGTTGAACATCAGCACGGCTGACCCCGCAGCATGCGCCGCAAAGATGCCGAACATCCGGCGTTGGTCATCCGGATGCAGGTGGAAGAAGCTATCCCACGCCAACACGCCATCGAACTTCCGGCCAAGCGACACGGACCGCATGTCCTGCACGATCCACTCATGGTCCGGCATCCGGCTGCGGCAGAGCGAAATGAGGGTTGGTGAAGCATCAACGCCCGTGACCCGCAAACCGTGTGCCGCCATGTTGACCGCGACAGGTGTGCCAGATCCACACCCCAGATCGAGCACCGCCGCCTCATTTGGGAGCGCCGCGATGAACCGGTCGTGCCATGGTTTGTCAGCCCACCCCATGGCTTGCCGGTCGGCGTCCCATTCCAGCGCGTGACGCTCATAGTGAGCGATGATGCGGCCCGCCAAATCACGCTCGGACACCCGGCCTACTCCACCCAGTCCTGCCCCAGCCCGAACAGGCAGTCGCCGCGTTCGGCGCGGCCGGATTGGCGGCGGCACATCACCAGGCCGCCCCGCTTGAACGCGACCTCCGCCGCGGGCTGCCAGGGGGCTTCCGGCGTGTGCAGCCGGGCCGCGGGCTGGCCAGCCCGCACAGTGTCGCCAGGCACCACGAGCGGCTCGAACACACCAGGCGTGGAGGCGTAGGTCCAATCATCCGCGTCCCCGATCCGGATGATCCTTGTGGGCGCCGGCGGCTCCGGAGGCGCGTCGATCAGCCCGGCATGCGCCAACACGCGCCGCACGCCCAGCCGCGCCATGCCGAGGATCGAGGGCGTCACCGACCCGGCGCCCCCGAGTTCCGTCGCCACGGACAGGATGCCGCGCGCCTCCGCCGTGGCGCCCAGCGTGCGGCCGCCGCCCTGGCCCTCCGCACGGCCCTGCAAATAGGCATGGGGCGCGCCAAAGGCCCGGATCGCTGCCACATGGGCCGCAAGGCGCGCAGGGTCGTCATGCTCGCTCGCCAGCGAGCAAGGCAGGTACATCAGCGAGGACCCGCCGGAATGCAAGTCCAGCACCAAATCGGCCTGGGTGATCAGTTCGGTCGTGATGTAATGGGCGAATTGCTGCGTCACCGTGCCATTCGCGTCGCCGGGGAAGGCGCGGTTGAGGTTGCCATCGTCCAGCGGCGAGGTGCGCGTACCCGCCAACGAAGCCGGCAAATTTGCGCATGGCAGAATGATGATGCGGCCCCGCACCTCCGTCGGCTGCAGCGCCTGCAGCAGCTCCGTCAGCACGACTTGGCCCTCCCACTCGTCGCCATGGTTGCCGGCGACCAGCAGGGCCGTCGGGCCTGGCCCGCCGCACACCACCCCGGCGGGAAACGGGATGAAGCCATAGGCGGAGCGGTGCACGGAGTGGAACAGCCGCAGAAAGCCATGGCGTTTGCCCCGTCCTTGCAGATCGAAATCGGGGGCAACGCGGCTTTGTGTCATGGGGCGTTTTCAGGTTGGGGGCCGTCATAGCCCTCGACCACCACCATGTCGGCAATCGAGACCGGCGTTCGCAGCGCCTTCGCCTTCGCATAGTCTGGCGAGTTGTAGCAGGCGAGCGCGGTCGCATAGTCCTTGAACTCGAGCACCACCCGGCGCGCACGGACGGCGCCCTCCACCACTTCCGACGTGCCGTTGCGCACCAGGAATTTGCCGCCGAATTGACGGAAGACGGCGGCGTTCGCGTCGATATAGGCCTTGTACGCCTCCGGATCGATCACATCGACCAGTCCAATCCAATAGCCTTTCGCCATCATGGCTCCCCTGTTTTGCGGGGGATATTGCACCTGCATCGCCCGTCAGCGCCACAACTCGGCCAGGCGGCCGGCTTCGTCCGTATCGATGACCGGCGCCACAGCCCGGGCGATGGCCAACAGGCGGGAATCCCTCATGCGGGGGCCAACTAACGTGACGCCGACGGGCAGGTTCTTCGGCCCACGGCCAGACGGTATGCCAACGTTCGGCCCGTGCAGCAGCGTCCACATCGAGTTGAAGATCGCATTGCCGGTCGTGTGCAGCCCCTCCGGCGCCTCGCCGGGCGAGCTTGGCGTCAACACGACATCCAGGCTGGGGCCGAACAAGGCATCAAACGCGACCCGGCAACGATCGGCCAACGCGTAGCCCTCCAACCATTGCTGCGGGGTGGACCCGGTGACGTTCTCCACGCGCTCCCGCAGCGGCGTGGCCAGCTGGGCATAGGCGTTGATGTATTCCGGCAGGAACGAGGCCGCCCCCTCCCCCGCCATGATGGCGGCGTGGGCGGCATGCATGCCATTGAAGGGTTCGGGAAGGGCCAACTCCTCTACGATGGCACCGGCCGCAGACAGCTTCGCGGCGGCGCTCTCCAGCGCGGCGACGCCGCCGGGTTCGATGGCATGCCAAACCGGGCTGCGGCAGAGGCCCACGCGCAGGCCGCGTATCTCAACGGGCGCCGGATCCTCCGCAATGCGGAAGGCGGTGCCCACCAGCACCAGGTCGTCCACACTGCGGCCATACCAGCCCACGGTGTCCAGCGTCATCGAGGACATGCGCGCGCCCTCCCGGCTGACCCGGCCCCAGCTCGGCTTCAGGGCGTAAATCCCGTTGAACGAGGCAGGCCGGATATGGGAGCCGCCCGTCTGGGTGCCGAAGGCGAGCGGCACCTGGTAGTCGCCCACCGCGGCGCCCGAGCCGGAGGACGAGCCGCCCGGCGTATGCGCCGGGTCGTACGGGTTGGTGGAAAGCGCCTTGCGCCCGGTCGACGCGAACTCCACCGTGTCCGTCTTGCCAAGGATCAGTGCACCCGACCCGCGCACGACGGCGACGCAGGCCGCGTCCCGCCCCACCTTCATTTGGTCGTAGATCGGCGAGTTTTGCGTGGTCGGATAGTCGAGGGTGTCGATCACATCCTTTACGCCCCAGGGGAGCCCGTGCAGCGGATGTTTTGGCGGTGTTTTGTCGATTTCGCGCGCCCGGCGAATCACGTAATCCGGATCCAGGGACAACCAGGCCTTGACCACGGGATCGCGGTCCTTGATCCGGGCCAGGCAGGCACGGACCAATTCCTCGCACGACAGCTGCTTCGTGCGGATGAGCGCGGCGGCGGCTGCCGCGGAAAGCTTCGCCGGGTCGGGCGAGAGTTGGGTGGGTGAATAATCCATAAGGATACTCCTATAGCGAGACGCCGCCTCGCTTGGCCCAAACGAAGCAAAATCGGGGCCACTTGCCTCGACTTGCCGGGCGCGCGTCCGTAGACTTCCCAGGCATCATGTGGGGAGCGGCGGATTTGGCAACGGAACTGGTTTGGCAATGGTCCGCCGTGGAAACGGCGCGGGCCATTCGCGCGGGAGACATCGCGTCGGCCACGGTGGTGGCGGCGCATCTGGACCGCATGCACGCCGCCAACCCGGCGATCAACGCCGTGGTGGTCGACCTTGGCGAGCAAGCAATGCAGGAAGCCGAGGCGGCAGATCGTGCCAAGGCCCGCGGCGACGTGCCAGGCGCGCTGCATGGCGTGCCCGTGACGGTGAAGATCAATATCGACGTGACGGGTCAAGCAAATTCCAACGGCGTGCCCGCCTTCAAGGACACGATCGCACCTGGTGACTCACCGGTGGTGGCCAATTTGCGCAAGGCCGGGGCGGTGATCATCGGCATGACCAACACGCCCGAATTCTCCATGCGGGCGTTCACGGATAATCCGCTGCACGGGCAGACGATGAATCCCTGGGATTCATCGGTCACCTGTGGCGGCTCTTCGGGCGGCGCTGGCGCCTCGATCGCTTCGGGCATCGGGGCGATCGCGCATGGCAACGACATTGGCGGCTCGCTTCGCTGGCCCGCCTTCTGCAACGGGGTGGCGACGATTAAGCCGACGCAGGGCCGCATCCCGGCCTTCAATCCCAGCGCGGGCGCCGAACGGCCGTTGATGGCGCAATTCATGTCATCCCAAGGCCCGCTGGCGCGCAGCGTGGCGGATGTGCGGCTGGGGCTGGAGGTGATGAGCCAGCGCGATCCGCGCGACCCATGGTGGGTGCCCGCCCCATTGGTCGGCCCGCCTGTGCCGGCCCCGATCAAAGTCGCGATGGCCAAAATTCCCGAGGACATGGAGGGCGATGCCGACGTGCTCGCGCTGTTCCGCCAGGCGGCGGCGCATTTGGCGGAGTCCGGCTACGACGTTAAGGAAGTCGCGGTCCCTGATTTGGACGGCGTTTGGCAGCTTTGGTGTAACCTGATCATGACTGAACTCTCCGCCCTGCAGGAAGCGCAGATGCGGCAAGTCGGCAGCCCGGATTTCCAGCAGACGATGGATGGCTTCCTGGCGATGGCGACCCTCCTGGATCGCGAGGGCTACATGAAGGCGATCGCCTACCGCTCCCGCCTGATACGGGAGTGGATGGCGTTTCTGGAGACTTACCCCGTGATCCTGACGCCGTTGTCGGTCAAGCGCACACCGGGGGTGAGGGCGGATTTGGAGGGCGCGGCGCGGGTGAAGGCACTGTTCTGGAACGATGTGCGCTTCATGTCCTCGATCAACGTGCTGGGCCTGCCGGCGGCGGTGGTCCCGGTCGGGCTGTCGCAAGCGGGCACACCCGTGGGCGTGCAACTCATTGCGTCCCGTTACCGCGAAGATATTTGCCTCGATGCAGCCGAGGCGATCGAACGGAAGGTGGGCACGCTGGTGGGGCAGCTCTGGGCGCGGTGAGGATGGTATTTCGGTTTAAGAGCAGTGGGTTAAGCTCTGACCCACAATGATCCAAACGCGCATTCGGCTTAATCTTACCAGCAGCGAATCCCCAGAAGCAGACCGTGCTGTTTGTGTCTTGGCCTGCAAACCGACCGCGGTATTCCTTTTCGGGGTTCGCAAGGTCTGCTCGAATATGAGTTGGCAAATTCGCATTCCAGCCCTTAATCGGATCGGGATATGTCCATGATTGATCATTTCGAGCCTATCTGCCATTAAAGCCGGCGTGGATCGTCGGGGCAGTTATATGCACGCCAAGTCCCAAACGCCCGAGCGAGCTTTTCCCTTCGATCCTAGCTGCGAGACGCGGAGATGGCCGTAGGTCAATATACTCGGCCGTCCAAGCCAAATCAATTTTACAGGAATTAGTTCATACCTAAGCGCATCGACTATCTCAATGCGTTCTGTCTCCTCGGCCAGGATCTCTTCAAGAACGTAGCCCGGTTTACCAGGATCGAAATACCTGTCAGTGGCGCTTCTTGAACTCACTTATAATCGGATCGAGCGTCAAACCCACGCTTGTTGAAGCAAACGCGTCTTCAGCGGGCGACGGTCTGATGATGAGAGATTTCTTTTCTATCGCCAATTTGGCGGAGGCATAGGCAGGCGGTGTCCCGCCAGAATGGGCGCTCCAGATAGTCGGGAGATGGGATGATGCGGCGAGCATTGCGCGCGGCAACGGCGGTGCCAAGGGGGCGCGCGTCAGGGCGGCGCGGCGTCCACCCGGAAATGCTCGACGAACAGGCCGAGACGGCGAGGATCGGGACTCAGCCCGATCTCGACCGGGGCCGTTGGCCGCACGATGGACAGACGCAAGCGAACCGCCCCATCCGGCCCGATCACATCATGCGGAACCCGCACCACAAGGGCCTGGGAGGCGATGCCCGGTTGCCAATCGGCCAACACTTTCTGGCCGGCCAGCACACGCACGGCACTGGCCTTGCCGTCCTTGCCCGGCAGGGCGGAGGCCTGCAACGTCAAGATCAAGTCGCCCGGCACATGATCCACGGCAAAACCAATCTCTGCCACGTCTCCCTCGGTCCAACGCCCGGCGGGCTCAACCCCGCTCCAACCCGACAGGACGTAGGCAGACCCATTCGGCGTCGCACCGCCCATTTCGGCCCGAATCCCCAGGACGAGAGGCGCAAGGACCACCGCCCGCTCCACCCAGCGCGACGTCTGCAGGTCCAACCCGCAGGTCCCGCGCTCCAGATTGCTCGCTAGAACGGCGCTACGCGCAGCGGTCGAATACTGCGCGAGGTCGTGGAAGCTGAAACCGAAATTGGGCGGCAGGAACGACGCGTGACCGTTGAACGTCGGCAATCCCACCATCTCGGCCACCAGCATGGCATCCACGTTGATCATGATCGCGTCGTCCCTGACCTGGCCGAACATATCCGGCACAACGCGCGGCGCCGTCGCGAAGAAGCGGCGGCAGGGGGCGGGAGGGGGCGGCACGGCCTGTAACATCGCGAGCTGACCAGGCCGGTCCAGGACCATCGCCGCGCCGCCATTCAGCTCCTCACCAACCAGCAGCGCGGCCAAGGCCAGCACGACCCATCTCGGCCAGCGCAGCGACATCCGGCTCAGCCAATTCATGACCAGCAGCACGAGCGGGAAGTCGAGCGTGATCAGAAAGCGCGACACCACGCGCACCGCGCCAGCGCCCGGCACCACGGCGAACACCAACCGCCATAGCGAATGCTGCCCGACCCGCAAGACCAGCAGGAGGCAAACCAGCACCGCCAGGCCGGCGGCGCGCCACCACCAAACCGCCGCCGACCTCGCCTGGAACCAGGGTGCGGCCATCGCCGCCGCCGCCATCGCCAAGAAGGGCGGCGCGAACCCGACCGCCAACTCGAAACTTTCAGGCGGGATGGGGCGGACCCGCATCACCCATTGGTCGAACCAGCCAAACAGAAAGTTGCCCGGGCCGACATGCGTCAGGTCGAACACCGAGGGCAGGAAGGGCAGGACTTCGCTGAAACGGTGCATCCCGGTTTCGCGCGCCTTCGGCAGATAGGTCGCGACCAGCACAGCAAGCCCGGCCATCAGCACCAGCCCCGCCGGGAGGAAGGCCGACCAGTCCGGCCACCGCAGCTTTGGCCGGCAACACCCCAGCGCCGCAATCGCGAAGACCAGCCCGAACATCCCGGCAAACCAGACCGTGTAGAAGCCGGTCATCAGCCAGCAACTCACCAGCAGCGCCACCAGCACCGGCCAGCCGACCCTCGCCCGGCGGGTCGCCGCATGCCAGGCCCGCCATATCAGCAGCGCCAGCCAGGGCGTCAACGCCACGCTGCAGAGTTGCATATGGGTGGATTGCACGGCGACGGCGTTCGACAGGGTGAACACCGCCGCCCCCAACACGGCCCACCAGAAGGGCAGCCGGGCGACGAGCCGGGCAAACAGGAAGAACCCCGCATAGCCAAGTCCACGGAACACCGCGCCGACGGCCTCATTGGCCAAGAACGGGTCCAACCCGGTGGCGCGCAGCCCGGCATAGACCAGGCCGAACAAGACGTAGCCGTCATTATAGCCGAGCACGTCGGTGGTGGGCGTAAAATAGAGCGGCTCCTGCCACCCCTCGCGGCCAGCCAACACGTTCACCCAGTGTTGCTGGAGCGCTATGGCAATCCGCGTGTCCAGCAAATCCCCGGACAGCCGGTCAAACCCGGTGGCGAGTTGCACCCGGTACAGCACCAGCAGGCAGGCCAGCCCCATCGCCGCGGCCATGATCCCGCGGGCCGTCCCCTCACCAGCAGGTCTGTTCACGTGTCGAATGGTTCCCGCTGGCGGCTGAACGAACGCTGGAGCCTAGCACCGGAGCGCTAGCCTCGCTATGTGCCGTGGGTGAATTCGCCAGAGATCGACCGCCTCATCGGGCTGCTCGCCAAGCTGCCCGGGTTCGGACCGCGCAGCGCCAGGCGCGCCGTGCTGCGCCTGTTGCAGCAGCCGCAAACCCGCATGCTCCCCCTCGCCGCCGCCCTGACCGAGGCCGCGGCCGCCGTGGCACCTTGCAGCGAGTGCGGCAATCTTGACAGTCGCGACCCCTGCGCGATCTGCACCGACCGGGGCCGCGACCGCACACTGGTCTGCGTGGTGGAGGGCGTGGGCGATCTGTGGGCACTGGAGCGCGCCGGCGTTCATCGCGGCCTGTATCATGTGCTGGGTGGAACGCTCTCCGCGCTCGGCGGCGTGGGGCCAGAGGACCTCAACCTTCGCCCGCTACTCACCCGCTTGGCCCAAGGCGGGGTGGTTGAAGTGATCCTGGCGCTGGGTGCCACCGTGGAGGGCGCCAGCACCGCACATTGGCTGGCGGACCGGCTACACCCGACCGGGGTCGCCCTCTCCCGGGTGGGCCATGGCGTGCCCATTGGCGGCGCATTGGACGTGCTGGACGATGGCACCCTCGGCGCCGCGCTGAAAGCCCGCCGCCCAGCCTAGCTCATCGCCAAATCAGGCGGCCCGGTGGCCGCTCACCTCTGCCCCGGCGGTGCGGGGCAAGCGGATGAAGGGTGGCAACCCGGCCAGCATCAGCACGGCGACCAAGACGAAGACCAAGTGAAAATCCGCCAACAGCGGCGGGCCGTCATGCCGCAACGTCACCAGATGCAGCAGCGCCGCACCCATCGCCACACCCATGCCGGTCGCCATCTGCTGGGCCACGCTGGCCAGGGTGGATGCCCCGCTCATACGCGGCGGTGGGACGTCGGCAAATCCCAGCGTCGCCAGCACGGTGAACTGCATCGACCGCGCCAGCCCACCCGCGAAGAGCAGCACCACCAGCACCGGCACCGGGGTGGATGGCGTCAGCAAGGCACAGAGCGCCATCGTAAGGCTGGCCAGCAACCCCGTGACCACCCCGGTGTCGCGAAACCCCCAGCGCCGCACGATCGAGGTGGTGAACGGCTTCATCCCGAGATTGCCCAGGAACGTCGCCAGCACGAACATGCCCGAGTGGAACGCATCCAGCCCAAACCCGATCTGGAACAGCAAAGGCAGCAGGAACGGCGCCGTGCCAATGGTGACACGGAACAACGCACCGCCCGTCACGGTCAGGGCGAAGGTCTGAATCCGTAGTATCGACAAATCCAGCAAAGGCTGCGTGGCCCGCAGCCCGTGCCGCACGGCGGCCACACCCAGCACCAGCCCCGCTGCCAACACCGCTGGCGCCCGCCAGTCCAACCCCTCGCCGCTCACCAGTTCCAGCCCCTCCATCACCAGCGACAGCGACAGCCCGCTCAGTATGAAGCCGGCGACGTCGAACCGCCGCCGTTCCTCGCCGCGCAGGTTCGGCATCAGCAGCCAGGACGCCGAAATCGCCGCCAGGCCCAAAGGAAGGTTGAGCAGGAAGATCCAGCGCCAGGACGCGTAGGTGGTCAGGATGCCGCCCACGACTGGCCCTAGCACCGGCGCTGCCAAAGCGGGCCAGGTCAGCAGCGCAATGGCGCCCACCAGCGCCGCTTTCTCCGTCGTGCGCAGCACGGCCAGGCGGCCGACCGGCACCATCATCGCGCCCCCCAACCCCTGCAGCACCCGGGCGCCGACGAACTGCCACAGGCCATCGGACAATCCGCATAGGAGGGAGGCCACGGTGAACAGGGCGATGGCGCCGGTGAACACGTCCCTGGTGCCATAGCGGTCGGCCACCCAACCGCTCAGCGGGATGAACACCGCCAGCGTCAAGAGATAGGCGCTGATGCCGACCGACAGCGTCACGGCGGGGCGCCCAAAATCCCGCGCCATGGCGGGCAGCGCCGTCGCAATCACCGTGCCGTCCAAGAATTCCATGAAAAACGCCGCGGCCACGATCAGCGCCACGATCCGCGCCCGCTTCGGGGTCATGCCACCGCCCGGCGCCAATACCCCAGCGTCACCGGCCCGATCACCGTTGCGGCCCCGCTTTGGTAGACCGCCTCCAGATCGCGCAACAACTGGGTCGCCTCCTCATCCAACCCCAAGAGGTGGAGGCAACGCAGGATCCGGGTCAGCCGCAGCATGTTGTGGTTACCCGGCGTCAACCATGCCACTTGGCGCGCCGGGTCACCGGCCAGACCATAGAAACTCCGCATCCGGGCGAGCGCCGCCAGCAACGCCCGGCGCAGGCCCGCATCCGTCTTGAACATGGTGATGTCGGCCAGCGTCAGGATCGGCGCGTCCGGATTGAACTGGCTCGGCTCCGGCAGCGGGAACAGCCATTGGATGACGTTGTGGGCCGCCTCCAGCCGCGCATCGTCCCACCCCAGAAGCTCCTCCAACGAGTAGCTGTCTGCGGCGAGGCCGGCGCCTTGATAAAACGCAACGATCGGGCTGTTCATCGGCGCACGCGACCTCCGGCACGGTGTCATGCCACCCTTCCGGTGGCTGCTGTCAAGCATGGTGGTGGGCCGCGGCAACCGTCGCGCAACTAGCCCAAACTTGATTAACGGGTAAAATGCCAGTTTGATGCCAAATCGAATCGAGGAAACCGATGAGACGCCTGATACTACCCGTTCTCATGGCCGCCTTGATGGCGACGCCGGCCACGGCTCAGTTGGCCAGCCCGGTCCGCGTCGGCGTCCTGACCGACGAAACCGGCCCCTATGCCGATGCCGGGGGTGCTGGCTCAGTCGCCGCGGCGCGCCTGGCGGCGGCCGATATGGGCGGCATGATCGACGGGCAGCCGATCGAAATCGTGCATGGTGACACGTTGAACAAGCCCGACGTCGCCTCCACGATCGCCCGGCGCTGGTTTGACACGGATGGCGTGAGCGCCGTGGTGGACCTGCCCGTGACACCCATCGCCCTGGCGGTGCAGCAACTGGCACGCGAGAAGAACCGGACCGTCATGATCACCGGCGCCGCGATCAGTGAGTTCACCTCCAAGCTCTGCTCGCGGGTGAGCAGCCATTGGGCGGACGACACCCATGCCTCACCACTGCGACGGCGCGCGCCCTGCTGGACCATGGCGGCAAGAGCTGGTTCTTCATCACAGTCGACATGGCCTTCGGCACGGCCCTGTAACAGGCCGCCACTGCCATCGTGACGGCGGGCGGCGGCACGGTGGTCGGCGAGGCCAAGCATGCGATCGGGGCGACCGATTATTCCTCTCAGCTGCTGCAAGCACAGGCCTCCGGGGCGAGCGTGATCGCCTTTGCCTCCGTGGGTGGGGATTTGGTGAACTTAATCAAGCAAGCTCATGAATTCGGTCTGGGAACCGATGGGAAGCAAACCCTGGGTGGGTTCCTGATTTACATCACAGATATTAACGCCCTCGGGTTAGCGGCCGCGCAGGGTTTCGAGCTGACCTCTAGCTTCTATTGGGACCAGTCCGACCAGTCCCGTGCCTTTACGAAGCGCTTCATGGCGGAAATGCACCGAGTACCTACGAAGGAACAGGCTGCTACTTACACTGCAGTCCTGCATTATTTACAGGCGGTGAAGCAAACTGCGTCGACGGATGCGGTGGTTGTTAACAAGGCGATGCGGGCATCGCCGATCGATTACTTTGGTCATGCTGCCACGCTTCGGAACGATGGCCGGCTGATGGACGATATCTCGCTCTATAAGATTAAGGCTCCGAGCGAAAGTAAATACCAATGGGATTACTATGCATTAGGGCAAACGATTGCCGCCAAGGATGCATTTTTACCAATTAACCCCGACTGTAATTTCTGATAAATACAATATTTGTGGCCTTATCTTTGGCACTTGACTATATTGGTTGACGAAATGGAGCTTGAACGATGTCCGAATGTGAGTCTCTTTGGCTAGACAACCAACTTTGCTTTGCACTTTACGCAGCCACCAACGCCATCACCCGCAGCTACCGCGCGCAGTTGGAGGAGCTTGGGCTGACCTATCCGCAATACCTCGTCATCGTCAGCCTGTTGGAACGGCCGAGCATGACCTCAGGCGAGCTGGCCCGGGCGCTCAAGCTTGACGCAGGCACGCTGACGCCGATGCTAAAGCGGCTCGCCGTGTCCGGCCTCATCGAGCGGACGCGCCGGGTTGACGACGAACGCGTGATCGACAATCGGTTGACGCAAAGGGGGCTGGCGCTGCAGCAGGATTTGCTGAGGACCCAAAACGACGTCAAATGCCGAGCCGCAATGTCGGCCGCCGATTTCGCCGCGCTGCGCCACACCTTGCACGCACTGGCGGAGAGCCTGTCTCAGAGCCACGAAGTCACGTTGGAGCCGGCCTAACCCGTTCTCCCGATTGCTCGGATCCGCAGTCATAACGGATTTGTTAACGAAACTATCTTAGCGTCGATCACTTGATGGTGTGTCGTATACAGCTTGGTCATGAACCAAGCCGGCCTCACGCGCGGAGAGGGAAGATGGGATGCGGTTGCTGCCTTTCGCGTTGATGCTGGCGCTTACTGGTCTACCCACGATTGCTCCTTGCGCGGGAGAAACCGCGTCGCGCAGCCTGATCCCGTCCGCGCTTCCGCCACTGCTCACCACCGCTGACCATCGCGCCGCTCTGCTCCGCGCAGCCCATCTGGTGGATGGACCGGGTATGCCGGCCTGCCCCGACGCCACCTACACGACCACCGGCGACATTGGCATGCTCGCGCCGTTGCAGATCACCGACGGACGCGTCCACGGCGGAGCCTGGAAGGAAACCATCCAGCAGACCGGCTGCGGCATGACACGGCTGCTGAACGTTTTGACCACCGTGCAGCCGGATTCGACCCTGAAGGTGCAGGCACTCCTGCCCGGCACCACCATCACGGACCCGCAATTGCAGCAGGACAGCGTGCAATATGCCGCCGCCGGCATGGGGGAGATGCCACCGGATTGCCAACAAGGCGGCGTGCTGAACACACGCTTTCTCGGCGTGGATGGCCAGCGCCCCGGCATCCTGCCAGCCCCCGGCGCCCCGCCCCGCCCCTGGTCCGAAGTCTGGACCCTCCAAGCCTGTGCCAAACGCGCCGACGTGATCCTGCATTTCACGCCGGACGCAACCGGCACCGATATTCGCGTCGATCCACCGAAGCAGTGACGTCGCAACCCTCCGACCATTTCGACGGCCGCCGCTACTTCAATCCCCACCTCCCCAGCGAAACGAAGGATCGCCGCGGCTTCGTGCAGTTGCTGCGCTGGCGGTTCGGGGGCGAGAGGGTTGCCTGGGGTCCCCAGCCGCCCCATCCGGCCTTCGACCCACCGCCCGATCAGGTTGCACCCGGGACAGCGGCGCTCACCTTCATTGGCCATGCCACCTTCTTGATCCGCCTCCATAGCTTGATACTGTTGACCGATCCCGTCTTCAGCGACCGCTGCTCCCCCGTATCATGGGCTGGCCCCCGGCGCGCGCATCCTCCCGGACTGCCACTGGACGACCTCCCGCCAGTGGATCTGGTGGTCCTCTCGCATAATCACTACGACCACATGGACCTGCCGTCGTTGCGCCGCATCGCTGCGCGTGGCACCCGGCACGCGATCACCAGCGCAGGCAATGCGCCCCTGTTGCGCGAGGCCGGTTTCACCAGGGTCGACGAGTTGGATTGGTGGGAAGGCGCCAGCGCCGGGTCGTGGCAGGTGACGGCGACGCCAGCCCGCCATTTCTCACGACGCGGCTTTAGCGACGCCAACGCCACGCTCTGGTGCGGCTTCGACCTCCAAGGCCCGGACGGGCATGTTTTCTTCGCCGGCGATTCCGGAACCGGGCCGCATTGGAACGACGTGCAGCAACGTCTTGGCCCACCCGACCTCGCCTTGCTGCCAATCGGCGCCTACGAGCCACGCTGGCTGATGGCACCGGTCCACATGAACCCAGCCGAGGCCGCCCAAGCCCATCGCGACCTCGGGGCCCGGCAATCCGTCGGTATGCATTTCGGCACCTTCCAACTCACCGACGAGGCCATCGACGCACCGCTCCGTGACTTGGCGAAGACTGGCGTGACGAACTTTACCACCCTCGGCATTGGAGAGACCCGGCTGTTCGAACTCACCCCACGCAGAGCATTAACGGGCCAGTCATAGGAGTCTGGGATAGTAGCCGTACCTTGCCGAGGGTACCATGAGCGAGACCGTCATCGAGGCACACGGGGGCACGCGACAACCGCCCGTCAGCTCCGCAACCCGCCCCGACCTTGCCCGCCTGCCAGCCTATGTGGAGCCGCCCCGCCAGGTCACTCGAAGCGAGGGCCGGAAGAACTCTGCATTCATGATTTTGCTGGTCGCACTCGGTGCCGGGGTTTGTGGCGGCGTGGCACTGAACCAACTCAAACAGCTCCCGATCATTCCCAAGGCACCCGTCGAGTTGGCCGCCGTGGTCCAGACCCCTCCCTCAGCCTATCCGGTCACACGCGACGCCGCAGTGCCGTTGCCTGCCGCAATCCAGCCGGCCCGCCAGGTCCAGGTCGGCATTCCGCCACCGCATGCGAGCCGTCTCGCCGTCACCCGCCATGCCGTCGACCAGCACAACCGCCCTCAGCCAGCCCGGCTGACACGGCCTTCCAGCGGATATGCCGGGTCGTTATAGCCGGGCGTCGAGGCATGGCCGGGCGTGACCAAGCGGTCGACGAGCGCCTCATCCTCTTTGGTGAAGCGGTAGTCGAGCGCGCCGAGATAGTCGTCCCATTGCTCCACGGTGCGCGGACCGCCAATCGCCCCCGTCACCAAGCGGTTGTTGAGCACCCAGGCAAAGGCGAACTGACCCGGCGTGATCCCGCGGCTGCGGGCGTGCGCGGCAAGGCTCTGCGCAATGTGCAGGCTCTCCGGCCGCCATTCCGTCTCGAGGATACGCTTGTCCTGACGCCCGGCCCGCGTGCCCTGGTCTGGCGGCACATCCGGACGGTATTTGCCCGTCAGGACGCCGCGCGCCAGCGGGCTATAGGGAAACACCCCCAGGCCGAGCGAGTCACAGGCGGGAATATGCTCCACCTCCGACATCCGATTCAGCGCGTTGTAATAGGGCTGGCTCACCACCGGGCGGTCGATCCCCGCCGCGTCGCACAGGCGGCATAGTTCTGCGACACGCCAGGCCCGATGGTTCGACACGCCGAAATACCGGATACGCCCGGTGCGGACCAGGTCTGCCATGGCATGCACCGTCTCCGCCAGCGGGGTGGTATGGTCCTCTTTGTGGAAATACACGATGTCGATCGTGTCGACACCCAGCCGTTTCAGGCTGGCATCGACAGCGGTGAAGGCGTGGCGCCGGGATAGCCCGCGCGCATTTGGCCCGGGCCCGGTGGGATTGGCGAGCTTCGTCGCCACGATCCACCAGTTCCGGTGCGACGCGATGGCCCGCCCGGTCACCTCCTCGCTGGCGCCCTCATTATAGACGTCGGCCGTATCGCAAAAATTCACGCCCTGCTCGCGGGCGCGATCCATGATGCGCCTTGACGTGGCTTCGTCCGTGGCGCCGCCGAACATCATGGTTCCGAGACAAATGGGCGAAACCTTCAGGCCGGACCGGCCGAGCGAACGATACATCATCGCCACAGGCTAATGCCCGAGCGCCTGCACGATTTCCTCGGTCATCTTCTTGGCGTCGGCGAAGAGCATCATGGTGTTCGGCCGGAAGAACAACTCGTTCTCCACGCCCGCATAGCCGGATGCCATCGACCGCTTGATGAACAGCACGGTCGCCGCTTTCTCCACCTCCAGGATCGGCATGCCATAGATGGCAGACGTCTTGTCCGTCTTGGCCGCCGGGTTGGTGACGTCGTTGGCGCCGATCACGTACACCACGTCGGCCGTCGCGAACTCGTTGTTGATCTCCTCGAGTTCGAACACGTCGTCATAGGGCACGTTCGCCTCGGCCAGCAGCACGTTCATATGGCCGGGCATCCGGCCGGCGACGGGATGGATGGCGTATTTCACCGTCACCCCCTCCGCCTTCAGCAAATCCGCCATCTCCCGCAGGGCGTGCTGCGCCTGGGCCACCGCCATGCCGTATCCCGGCACGATGATCACCTTGGTCGCGTTCTTCATGATGAATGCCGCGTCGTCGGCATTGCCGGCCTTGACCGGCCGCTGCTCGGCCGTGCCGCCGGCGCCAGCCGCAACCCCGCCGCTTCCGGTCCCGAAACCGCCCAGCAACACGTTGAAGATCGACCGGTTCATGCCCTTGCACATGATGTAGGACAGGATCGCGCCAGAGGCCCCCACCAACGCCCCGGTGATGATCAGCGCGAGGTTCTGGATGGTGAAGCCGATGCCGCAGGCAGCCCAGCCGGAATAGCTGTTCAGCATGGACACGACGACCGGCATGTCCGCGCCGCCAATCGGGATGATCAGCAGGAAGCCGAGCGCCAACGCCACCAGGGCGATGAGCCAGAACACCGATTGGCTGGCCGTGACGCAGAACACGATGATCAGCAGCACCATCAGCACGCCCAGCGCCGCATTCAGCGGATGCTGGTATTTGAAGGTGATCGGCGTCCCCTTCATCAGCGCCTGCAGCTTGGCGAACGCGATCAGGGACCCGGTGAAGGTGACGGCACCGATGGCAAGGCCGAGTGACATCTCCACCAGGCTCTGCCCATGGATGTGCCCGGGCACGCCAATGCCGAACGCCGCCGGGGCGTTCAGCGCCGCCGCCGCCACGAAAACCGCCGCCAACCCCACCAGCGAATGGAAGGCTGCGACCAGTTGCGGCAGCGACGTCATTTGGATGCGGCGCGACACCGTCACGCCGATGCCGCCGCCGATCACGATGGCCAGGATGATCAGCACGTAGCCACTGGGCGACATGCCGCTGCGAAGCAACGTCGCCAGGATGGCAATGGCCATCCCGACCATGCCGAACAAATTGCCCTGCCGCGAACTTGTCGGGCTGGAAAGGCCACGCAAGGCGAGGACGAACAAGACGCCGGAAATGAGGTAGGCGAACGCGGTCAGACTGGGGGACATCGCGCGTGCTCTACTTCTTGGCCGGAGTGCGCGGCTTGAACATCGCCAGCATCCGGTGGGTCACGGTAAAGCCGCCGAAAATATTCACGCTCGCCAGCAAAACGGCCAGGAAGCCGAATATCTGCGCCACCACGCTGTCACCCAGCCCCGTGGCCAGCATCGCGCCGACCACGATCACCGAGGAGATGGCGTTGGTAACGCCCATCAGCGGCGAGTGCAGGGCCGGGGTGACGTTCCACACCACGTAATAGCCCACGAAACAGGCCATCATGAACACGGCGAACAGGAAGACGAACGGCTCGACCGCCGCGCCCACCGGCGCCAGGGTGGTCACCGCATCTGCCGTCATCGCATGCGCGTGCGCGGCCAGCAATTGGGCTTGCTGCGCAAGGCTGGTGGCCTCGTCGGCCAGGGCGGTCGGGTTCATGCGGCGGCTCCGGCTGGGGTGGGTTTGTAGCGTTCATGCACCACGGCGCCGCCGCGGGTCAGCATGGTGCCGGCGATGATGGCATCGTCCTCCGGCAGCTTGGGGGCCTTCGCGTCCTTGTCCCAGAACGTCGTCAGGAACGTCAGCAGATTGCGGGCATAGAGGCTGCTGGACGCGACGGGGATGCGGCCGGGCCAGTTGCGCCAGCCCAACACCTTCACCCCGTTGCTGGTGACGACCATCTCGCCCGGCACCGTGGCACCACAATTGCCCCCGGCATCCGCAGCGAGGTCCACCACCACGCTGCCGGCCTTCATGCCGGCCACCATCTCGGCGGTGACGATCACCGGCGCCTTGCCGCCCGCGACCAGCGCGGTGCAGATCACCAGATCGTTCTTCGCGACGGTCGTCTTCATCAGGTCGGCCTGCTTGGCGCGGAACGCGTCACTCATGGTCCGGGCATAGGCGCCGGTCTGCCCAGCCGTCTCCTCGTCTTCCACGCCGACGAAGGCGGCACCGAGCGACTTGATCTCTTCCTTGGCGGCTGGCCGCACGTCGGTCGCGGAAACGATCGCGCCCAGCCGCCGCGCGGTCGCGATCGCCTGCAGGCCGGCCACCCCGGCGCCAATCACGAACACCCGCGCCGGTGGCACGGTGCCGGCTGCCGTCATCATCATGGCGAAGCCGCGGTCGAACGCCCCGGCCCCCTCGATCACGCCGCGGTAGCCCGCCAGGTTCGCCTGGGACGACAACACGTCCATGGACTGCGCGCGCGTGATGCGGGGCAGCAACTCCATCGCCGCAACGTCAATTCCGGCCTCGGCCAGCGACGGCGCCAAGCCCGGGTCCGCCCCCGCATTCACGACACAAACCAGCAAGATGCCACGAGGCATGATGGCGCGGGTCGCGGCGTCCGGCACTTGCACCGCAAAGACGATGCCAGACCCGCTGATGGCGGCGGCCGCATCCGGTGCGATCTCGGCCCCTGCCGCGGCAAACTCGCTATCTGCGATCGAGGTGTGCTCACCCGCCCCAGCCTGCACCGCCACCGTCATTCCGAGCGCGATGAGCTTCTTCACCGTCTCCGGGGTCGCAGCGACGCGGGTTTCCGCCGCAGCCGTCTCCTTCAGCACCGCTAGGCGCATCCGTCATTCCTTGTTCTGGGTAAAGTCCACCCGTTTGGGCGAAAGATGCTGGACCGCACCCATCGACGCAAGAGCGCTTCGTTGCACACGCATCAGTTTGGATGACGACCAGCACGTTACGCGGCGGCTTTTGCCTTACCGTTTCCGCGACGTCAAACCCAACGCATCAGATGGGTGGCGGCACGCCAGCCCGCTCCAAAGCCGCTTTTTGCCTTGTGGCGACTTGGTCTGCGTCGAACCCTTCGATCATCTCGTGGAACATGCGCGACCAGTTCAACTCCGCCTTCAAGCGCAGGAATACGCTGCCGAGCCCCACGGCCGACCGGTCCATCAGCACGAATTCGCGCGGCGGCCGCACGCCGCCGGTTTGCTTCAGCCCGGCATGCACCTTCTCCGCCACCTGCCGGCCATAGTCGGGGCTGCCGTGCTCCTGGATCAGCCGGACGCGGTCATCCAGCAGCGGCTCGTAGATGAACCGCGCCCATTGGTTCAGCAGCTCCATCTTCTCGCGGGTCAGGCCGATAAAGCCCCATTGCTCGTAGGCGTGATGCGCCCGGTCCATGTCCTCGTCGCGGATCGACTCGTAGAGGTCGATCACGCCGCGCACGAATTTCACCGGGAACACCCGGATCGTCCCGTAATCCAGCAAGTTGAGCCCGTTATCCGCGCGTACCTGATAGTTCCCGAGATGCGGGTCACCATGGATCACCCCATACCGGTATAGCGGCAAATACCAGGCGTGGAAGATGGCCGTGGCGAGCCGGTTGCGCTCCTCCGGTGCCATGCCCTCATCGAGGCGGGATTGCAGGCCACGCCCCTCCAGCCACGTCATGGTCAGCAACCGGCCGGTGGAGTGGCTATCGACCGGTTGCGGCACGCTCACCAACTCGTCACCCGCCAGCATGTGGCCGTAGAGCCGCATCTGTGCGGCTTCGCGGCGGTAATCCAGCTCTTCCCGCAGGCGCTCGGCAAGCTCGGTATACACGTCGTCGGTATTGATGGTCTGTTCGATCCGTTTGTAGACCGACATGGCAAGGCGAAGCTGCTTCAAATCGGCTTCCACCGTGCTCACCATGTCCGGGTACTGCAGCTTGCACGCCACCTCCGTCCCGTCATGCAGCGTGGCACGGTGAACCTGGCCCAGGCTGGCCGCTGCGGCCGCATCCTGGCCGAAACTGGCGAATTTGGACCGCCACTCCGGCCCCAGTTCCCCGGCCATGCGGCGGCGGACGAAATTCCAGCCCATGGGCGGCGCATTGGCCTGCAACTGCGCCAACTCGCTTGCGTACTCGGCCGGCAAGGCATCGGGAATGGTGGACAGCAACTGCGCCACCTTCATCAGCGGACCCTTCAGCCCGCCCAGGATGGCCTTCAAATCCTCCGCATGCGCCGTCTGGTTCGTCTTGATGCCAAAGACGCGCTTGCCCGCCAGCCTGGCGGCGATGCCACCCACGGCGCCCGAGGTGCGGGCCATGCGCTTGACCTCACCGAACAAGCTCGACCGATCTTCGGTCACGCGGGCGAGCCCTCCAACTCGTCGATGAACCCGGCAATGACGTCCAACCCGCGCTGCCAGAACGCCGGGTCGGAGGCATCCAGACCGAACGGGGAAAGCAACTCCTTATGCCGCTTCGTCCCACCGGCACGCAGCATGTTCAGATATTTGGCCTGGAAGCCGGGATGGCCGTCCTGGAACACGCCGTACAACGCATTCACTAGGCAGTCTCCAAACGCATAGGCGTAGACATAGAAGGGCGAATGGACGAAATGCGGCACATAGGCCCAGAATAAATCATATTCCGGCGTGAACTCAAAGGCTGGTCCCAGGCTTTCCGTCTGGACTTGGCGCCAAATCGCGCCAATCCGCTCGGGCAATAGTTCGCCGTCCCGGCGCTCGTCGTGCAGCAGGGTCTCGAACCGGTAGAAAGCAGTCTGGCGAACCACGGTGTTCAGCATGTCCTCCACCTTGGAGGCCAGCATGATGCGGCGCCGCGCCGGGTCGGCCTCGGCGTCGAGCAGGGCGCGGAAGGTCAGCATCTCCCCGAAGACGCTGGCCGTCTCCGCTAAGGTGAGCGGCGTGCCGGATTGCAGATATCCCTGCGGCGCCGCCAGAACCTGGTGCACGCCGTGCCCCAACTCATGCGCGAGCGTCATGACGTCACGGGTACGGCCGTGGTAATTCAGCAGGAGATACGGATGGGCGGATGGCACGGTGGGATGCGCGAAGGCGCCGCCAGACTTGCCTGGCCGCAGCCCGGCATCGATCCATGGCTTGTCGAAGAACTCACGCCCGACCGTGGCCAATTCCGGACTGAACGCACCATAGGCGGCCAGCACCCGGTTGCGCGCCTCGTCCCAGGGGATCGCGCGGTCCTCGTCGCCGGGGAGCGGGGCGTTGCGGTCCCAATGCTGCAATTTGGGCAGCCCGAGCCACTTCGCCTTCATGAGGTAATAACGATGCGACAGCCGGCCGTAGCTGGAGGTGACGGCGGACACCAGCGCGTCCACCACCTCGTCCTCCACCATGTTGGACCGGTTGCGGCTACTGCCCGGGCGGGGATAGCGGCGCCAGGCATCGCTGATCGCCTTGTCCTTCGCCAGCGTGTTGGTGATCAGGCTGAACAGCTTGACCCGCTCGCCGAACGCAGCGCCGATCGCCTGCCCCGCCCGTTGGCGCACCGCCCGGTCGCGGTCCGACAATTTGTTCAGCACGTCGCTCACGGTGAGCGTCTCGTCACCAAACGGCACCTGCATGCCGGCAACCGTTTCGTCGAACAGACGGTTCCAGGCCTGGGCGCCAGTGACGGATTTGTCGTGCAGCAGCTTTTCCGCTTCGTCCGAGAGCTGATGGGGGCGGAACACCCGCAGGTCGCGCAGATAGGGGGCCCAGCGCGCCAATGCCGGGTCCTTCAATGCCTGCTCCAGCGCGCCGTCATCCAGCCGATTCAGTTCCAAGGAGAAGAAGATCGTATGGGCGCTGATGGCCGTGACCCGTTCGGAGCAGGATTGCATGAACTGCCCGATGGTGGCGTCGGTGCTATCGCCACTGAATTTTAGTTGGGCGAACGACATCACACGCCCCAACACCTCCTCGATCCGTTCGTATTCGGCCAGCGCGGCCGCCAGGGCTGCGCCGGAAAGCGCCGCCAGCTTACCGGTGTAGTGAGCGGCAAAATCCTTCGACGCCGCCTCCACCTCGTCCAGATCGGCTGATATCAGCGGGCTGTCGATCGCCGGATACAAATCCGACAAATCCCAGGCGGGGAGCGTGGAGGGGGGCGCCGGCGCGGCGGTGAGGCCGTCGGGGAGGCGGCGAGGGCGTGACGTCGGGAGGGTGCTGCTCATATCCTCCATCTAAGGCGCGCCGGCTGTCCGTCAAAGGGATAGCGGCACCATGGCCAATACAGGCATAGTGAGGGCATGCCGCATGATCACTGCACGCATGGCCACCATGCCCCCGATACGCACGCGCATGGCCACCACCACCACCACGGCCACTCGCACGCGCCGGCCTCGTTTGGGCGGGCCTTCCTGGTGGGGATCGTGATCAACACGATTTTGGTGGCGGTGCAGTTGGGTGCCGGCGTGTGGGGGCATTCCACCGCCTTGCTGGCAGACGCGGTGCACAATCTGGGCGATGTCATGGGCTTGGCCTTCGCCTGGCTGGCCGCCCATCTGGGCCGGCGGCAACCCACGCTCCGCCGCACCTATGGCTGGGGCCGCGGCAGCATCCTGGCAGCCCTGGGGAACGCCACCGTGCTGCTGGTCGGCACCGGGGTGATCGTCGTCGAGGCGATACAGCGGCTGGCCAACCCGGCGCCAGTCGCAGGTCCGCTGGTGATGATTGTGGCGGCCGTGGCGATTGCGGCGAATGGTGGCGTGGCGCTGATGTTCATGCGCGGACGGGACGCGGACCTCAACATCAAAGGCGTCTTTCTGCACATGGCAGCAGATGCCGGTGTGTCGGCGGGGGTGCTGGTCACGGCCTGGGTCATCACGCTCACCGGTGCGGTTTGGCTGGACCCGGTGGCCAGCCTGGTCATCTCAGCCGTGATCGTGGCTGGCGGTTGGGGCCTGCTGCGGGATGCAACGTGTCTCGCCATGGATGCGGTGCCCCCTGGCATCGACCCCGCCGCCGTCAATGACTGCCTTTTGGCACTCCCCGGCGTGACGGAGGTACATGACCTGCACATCTGGGCGCTTTCCACCACGAGCACCGCGGCTACGGCCCACCTGGTGACCAAGTCCGCTGCCCCGGGCCTGGTAGCGATGGCCTGCAACCTGCTGCACGAAGAATTCGAGATCGGCCATTGCACGTTCCAACTGGAAACCGCCGAACTCGCGGAGCACTGCGCCCTCCGCGCGGCCGACGTCGTTTAGCAGGTGCCGAAAAGTCCGATCGTCGAGTTGCGGGTCTCTGCCCCGCTCCCCGGAAGGGGATAGTCATCCCCTTCACCCCTGATTTCAGGTGTCCAGAGGACGACTGTCCTCTGCCGGGGTTCGGGACAGCGCCCTTATCTTCGATCGGCCGCATTTTTCAGCAGCCTGTAAAGGGTAGTTTGGCCAGACTATTCGAGCAGTTTGCGCAAGAAAATGCGGTCGTGGCCCGGTGCATAGCCCTCAATCCGGCCGAATTCGACGTAGCCCAATTTCGAATAGAAGCCGGGTGCCTGCCACGTGAACGTGTCCAACCAAATTCCGACGCAGCCATTCCGGCGCGCCTCCGCCTCAGCCAAAGCCATCACCTGCCGGCCCAGCCCCGCCCCCCGCGCAGCCCCGAGTGCCAGGAGCTCCACAAACAAATAGCCGTGCCACAATGAACCAGAGAGACCACCGGCCACTTCCCCGTCTTCCCAGCGAACGGTGATTGCCAAGCGCCGGAACTCACCGCCGCCGACCGCCGCCGTGTTATGGGCAATCAGAGGCTCGGCGATCGCCTCACGCACCGCCTCCGGCGGGTCCATTTCCAGCGCGACGGTCCAGTTCGTCATCGCAGCCGCTTCCGGAACCAAATCCGGGTTAGACGCGGGTCGGCATCCTCCAACTGCGCAAACTCCTGGTAACCCAGCTTTTGGTAAAATCCGGGCGCCTGGAAAGCAATGGTGTTGAGGAACGCGCTATGGCACCCGCGCTGCTCCGCCTCGGCCTCTGCCATCGTCATGAGCTTGCGCCCGAGTCCCTTGCCCTGTTCTGCATCGGCAATGCAATCCAATCGACCGCCAGCCAGCCGCGACCAGTCCGCCCCATCAGGCCGCCGAGCAATTTGCCATCGCGCTCCACCCGGATGTTCAGCGGCCGAAAATCGCTGGGCACTCCTAGGGCAAGGGCGTGGGCATCGAAATTATCGACGATGACGTCGCCAAGCGCATCGTCATTCTGGTCCGACACCCTGAAAATCGCCGTCACCCTAGCCTCTCGGATCTCTCATGGCGCAAATGGCACTCCTGCAGACCCCATCACTCCGACGCGTCAGCCGATGAATGGTGCGGCAGCACGGCCCGGCAACCAAGCCCGAGACTGCTCCAATATTGCCGCAGACAGGCCCGCTCGGCGGCGCTACCAGTCATCCGCGATCCGCACCATCTTTCAAAATCGAGTTGGCACGCGGCTGCAATCCGGCGTGGGTTCGGGGGCGTGGACGAGCCGGTATCGGGCGGCGTCTGAGCGTCTACCGGTACGCTGACAAAGATCAGTGCTGTCATCAACCCAGCAAACCATTGTTGCATGCGCGGCAGTCCTCTTTTCTCTGTGCGATCAGCGCCGTTTTGTCCAACCCTCTAGAAAGGCGAGCAAATTGACCGACTGGCAGCTCGGCTGCTATAACACTCTCTGAAAATTGATCGGAAAAGGCCATAACCTAATATGTTGAGTGCCTAACAGAGTTTTCGATAGACACGTCATGGTCGAACTCGCGCTCCGATATGATAGTATTATGGCGGGCATACTGAATCGGGTTGCGTAACAATACGCGCTTGAGATGATCGGAGCGGCGGCATCAAATCATCCCTTACAGGACACTCACCGAGGCGTAACGGACCAAACGCCGGCATTCGTCGAGAATACGCAACCGAGTTGGCAATTTGCCTTCAAAAGTTAAAATTCTCTTTGTTTTTTGGAATCCGTCGTGTTAATGATATGCGTGTTGGTCAAAGAGGAGAGCGGCGTGCCCAGAATGTCGTTCCGAGTTCGCTTCAGCCTTGAACACCACGCTCCTGTGGCGACGTCTCCGAAACGCACTATCACCCTGAACCGCTTCTGGGTATGGGCAGACAGTCGTCCATCGATGAAGACTGTTGCATTGAACCGCATTGCCGCCTGCACCATGCCCTGCCGAATTGCGCTGCAAATCGTCAAGCCGCCATTGCCTGCTTTCGGGACGCTTTAACAGATGTCGGACTTCGTCTCCTCAATGGCCGATGACCAGATTTTTTCGCGCGGCATTGGACGCTCGGTGAAGTCTGCCTTCGACCGTATCAGCGCACTCATCCTGCTCATCCTGGCGTCTCCTTTGCTGCTCCTCATCAGCCTGTTGGTCAGCCGAGACGGTGGCCCGGTGATTTTTGGCCATCGCCGGGTCGGGCGCGGCGGGACCGAGTTCCGCTGCCTCAAGTTCCGGACGATGCTGACCGATGGCGACGCGGTGCTCGCGCGCCTCCTCGCCGAAAATCCCGAGGCGGCGGCGGAATGGGCTGCGAACCATAAGCTGAAAAGCGATCCGCGCGTTACCCGCGTCGGCCGCCTGTTGCGCGTGACCAGCCTGGATGAACTGCCGCAACTGCTCAACGTGTTGCGCGGGGAAATGAGCATGGTCGGCCCCCGCCCCATCGTACGGGCAGAGGTCAATCGATATGGCCGCGACATCACCTATTATTATCGCGTCAAGCCAGGCCTGACCGGGCTTTGGCAGGTCAGTGGACGCAGCACCACCTCCTATCGGCAACGCATCGACTACGACGTATCATACGTGAAGACTTGGTCGCTCTGGCTCGATTTCGTCATCCTGCTGCGGACGGTGCTGGTCATCGTGACACGCAAAGGGTCCCACTAGGGCGAGCGTGGGATTTCCTCCGCCCACCCGCACCCCTCGCATTCGGCACGTTTGCAACGGCCACGCCGCATCCGTAACGATGCGCCACTCAAAACTGGGCCCTCCCGCGCATGAAGACCGCCATCGTCCACGAGTGGCTGGACACGCTCGCCGGGTCGGAGCGCGTGGTCGCCGAGCTCCTTGAATGCTATCCCGACGCTGACCTCTACGCTTTGGTGGACTTCCTGCCGGAGGCATCACGTGGCTTCCTGCGGGGCCGGACCGTTAAAACCTCCTTCATCCAAAACCTGCCTTTCGCCCGGCGCCAGTTCCGCCATTATCTTCCGCTCATGCCCGTCGCGGTCGAGCAATTCGACCTCAGCGGGTACGACCTGATCCTGTCCAGCAGCCACGCCGTCGCCAAGGGGGTCATCACCGGGCCCGACCAGATCCACGTGAGCTATGTCCACTCACCGATGCGCTATGCCTGGGATATGCAGGCTCAGTATCTGCGCCAGACCCGGATGGATCGCGGATTGAAGTCGCTCTACGTGCGTTGGACGTTGCACCGGCTGCGGCAGTGGGACGTGCGGACCGCAAACGGCGTCGACGTCTTCATTGCGAACTCCCGTTACGTGGCGCGACGCATCCAAAAGGTCTACCGCCGCGACTCGACCGTCGTTCACCCGCCGGTCGACATCGAGCGGTTCAGCCTGGCATGCGACCATGGCGGCGCTTACCTGGTCGCCTCCCGTCTGGCGCCCTATAAGCGTATCGATTTGGTGGTCGATGCGTTCACCAAACTGCCGGAGCGCCAATTGATCGTCGTCGGCGACGGCTCCGAAAAGGCGCGGATCATGGCCGTCGCGGGCAACGCCCCCAATATCTCGTTCCGCGGCGCCGTTGATCAGGGCGAGCTGATTCGGCTGATGCAACAAGCCCGTGCCGTCGTCTTCGCAGCCGAGGAAGATTTCGGCATCGCCATGGTGGAGGCACAGGCCTGCGGGGCGCCGGTCATCGCTTTTGGCCGCGGCGGGGCGCTCGACATTCTCGAATCGGGGGCGGAGGCACCGACGGGCTATCTGTTCCCCAAGCAAACGGCCGGCGCCATCGTCGCCGCGGTTCACGCGTTCGAGCGTGTGGAGGCGGCTATGTCGCCGGAGCACTGCCGCCGCAATGCCGAGCGGTTCAGCCGTGACATGTTCCGGTCCCGCTTCATGACCGTCGTCGATGCAGCGAGGCAGCGTGCCTCATAGCAGACCGGTCTATCTGAACGGACGCTTCGCCGCGCAATCATTGACCGGGGTGCAGCGTTTTGCGACCGAGATCACCCGCGCCCTCGGGGAGCTGTCGAACTGGCGATCACTCGATGCCGTGCTGCTGACCCCCGCCGCGGCGAGCGACCCGGGGTTTGCCGGCTTCCGGTTCCAGCGCGCGGGACGTCAGAAGGGGCATCTCTGGGAACAGTGGGATTTGCCCCGCGCGGCACGGGACGGCCTGCTGTTGAACCTTGGCAACACCGGCCCGCTCTGGCAACGCCGCCAATTGGTGGTCGTCCATGATGCCGGGGTGTTCTCCACCTCCGAATCCTACAGCCTGCCATTTCGGGCGTGGTATCGGATGCTCCATCAATACCTGGCGAAACGGGCAAAGCTGGTGACCGTGTCGGCCTTCGCCCAACGCGACCTTGCAAGCCATCTGCATATCGACCCGGCGTCCATTGCGGTCATCTCGGAAGGCGCCGAGCATATCCTGCGCCCCGCCGCCGACCCAGCCGTCTTGGCAACACACGGACTCACGGCCGGGCGCTATGCGCTGGTCGTCGGCAGCTTGGCACCGCATAAGAACCTGGCCGCACTTTCTGCCACAGCAGCCGCGTTAGCCAAGCGCGGGATGCAACTTGCCATCACTGGCGCGTTGAATACGAAGGTATTCGCACCGGGAAAGCCGGCTTTGCCGCAACCGGCCACCTATCTGGGGCGGGTGGACGATGCCCAGTTGCGGGCGCTCTACGACTCCGCCGCCTGCTTCGTCTTTCCATCCCGCTACGAAGGCTTTGGCCTGCCCGCCGTGGAGGCCATGGCCTGTGGCTGCCCGGTCGCGGCGGCCCAAGCCGGCTCGCTGCCGGAAATCTGCGGTGATGCCGCCGTGTATTTCGATCCGAACGATCCGGCCAACATCGCGGACATCGTCACCCGCCTGGTCGACGCACCCGCCCTTGCGGCTGAATTGCGCCGCAAGGGCGGGCTACGCGTACGCCGCTTCACCTGGAACGCCGCCGCCCACACCCTGGCTCAAATCGTCGAGGCCGAAGAACGCCAATAATCGAAGCCTTTGGCGATTAATCTGGGTCACTCAGAAGTGTAGGGCCGAAAAGCGAAGCGCCTTCCGCCGTCTTACTTGCATTACCCGAAGCTGGTAGATGGCGCTTCGCTTATCCACCCTACGACCAATGTAGCGTTTATACTGTCTCCGACACTTATGACATCGTGCGGAGCGGCCTGAGAAGGGCCGTGTTGCGTTCCACCGCGGCCAGTCCCAAACCCCAAAGCACGATCGCGGCGATCACGGCCGTGCTGATGCGCACGCCGAGTGGATAGCCCTGCACGGAACTGCTGGCCAACAGCGACGCGATCACCGCGAGCGCACCGCCAATGGCCGGCGGGATCATGATCTGGACAATGCGCGCCAACGACAGCGACGTCTCGTGCAACGACGTCCGGATAGAGATCACCGCGCTCGCAAGTCCGATGACGATCTGACAGATTCCGCCACCAATCGCGCCGAACTGGGCCAGCAGCAAAAACGCCACGACGGAAAGCCCGGCGAGCAGGCAGCGCATCTGGAACACATAGGTCGCCCGGTTGCGCACCCCCAGCAGCGGCTCGAAGAAGACCTCGAACACCAGCAAGGTCCGCGCCATCGCCATCAGCACGACCACCGAGGCCGCATCGTGCCAGCTTGGGCCGGCGAGCAAATCGACCAATCCCTGGCTCAACGTCGCGATCCCCCACAAGGCGGGCCAGACGATGAGTGCCAAGATTTGCAGCAGACCCGCCCAAATCCGGCCACGCGCCGCCGGGTCATCCGGGTGGGCCGCCAGGGACACCCAAGCCTGTTTGGCGACCGGGCCGAAAAACATGTCGCTGACCCCGACCACGATGCGGTTGGCGAACCGGTAGGACGCGGTCGACGCAGCGCCGGCGAAAAACCCCAGCAGGAGATCGGGGGCGTAGACCCCGGCCAAATTGACGATCCGGCTGCCGTTGATCCGGTTGGCGAAGGTCAGCACCGTATGCGCGACGCTGCGGTCGTACCGACACCGCGGCAGCCGCTGCGCGATCACCGAGTTGAGCACGGCGCCCAAGGCAAGCTGCATGTAGCGGTAGATGACGAAAGACCACACGCCAACGCCGGCCCAGAAGCAGACCACCGCCGTCGTGCCGGCCACCAGTTCTACCACCATGCTGAGCACGTAGAACATGCGAAGCTTTGCCTCGCGCAGCAACACCGCCTCGGACCACGCGACCCAGGCGCCCAGGATCGTGGTGGGCGCCAGCGCGAGCATCAGCGCCAGCACACCGGGCAAGTCCGTCAGGCGGCTGAGCAGCGGGGCCGCGGCGACGATCACCACGGCACCCACCACGCCAATCCCCAGGTTGATCCAGAACGGCGTGTCGATATCCGCATCGGCTTGGCGTGACTTCACCACGAAGTCGTAGACGCCGCCCCACAGCACCTGCTGCGCGATCACCACCAGCACGCTGGCGATGGCGTAGACGCCGAAGCCATGCGGCCCAAGCACCCGGGCCGCCACGATCGAGACGACCAGGGCCGATATCTGCCCCGACCCGCGCGCCACCACGCCGAGCCCGAACGATCCCAACACGGCTTTCACGGCTGCGAGCCTAGCACTGCGTTTGCACGGAACTAACGCATGCCCTTCGTAGGGGGCGCTTCAGCCCACCACTTTGCGGCGCCGGGCGAAACGATGGGTGGGCTGAAGCCCACCCTACGACCTCCTCTCCATTCGTTCGGGTCCATGGATCGATCTACGAGGCCGCCGGGGTCGCGGGCGGGGCCTGGTCCTTACACCATTGTGCCACCTGCTCGTGGGTCGCGAACCAGCAGCCGCCCTTATCCTTGGCGTGCCGGATCACCTTTTCACATACGGTGAGGCGGCTGCGGTGGCCGCTGATATGCGGGTGCATGGTCAGCAGGAACAATCCGCCCTCGTCCCAAGCGCCATCCAATTCGGAGATGAAGATTTCGGCCACCGCGGAGGGGGGCGTGTAGGGCCGCAGGGCGGAGAAGCGCATGAAGTTCCAGTAGACGGCGTCATCCCGGATCCATTCCGGCGGCAACTCGACCACGCCCGTGGGGACACCATCGTCTTCCAACTCGTAGGCGTCGTCGTCGGCCATCAGGCTGCTATCGTACAGCAGGCCCAGTTCGCGGATGATGCCCATCGTGTTGACGCTGAAATCCCAAGACGCGGTGCGCATCCCGACCGCCCGGCGGCCCGCCAGTTTTTCCAAGACGTCGGCGGCACGGAAGGTCAGGTCGCGCTCCACACCCTGGGGCAAAGCGGTGTTCGCCTCGTGAATCCAGGAATGGATGCCGATCTCGTGGCCCTCGGCGGCGACGGCGCGCACCTCGTCCGGATAGAGCAGCGCCGACACCGCCGGGTAGAAGAAAGAGGCCGGAACCCCGTGCCGGGCCAGCATCGCGCGAATGCGGGGCATACCCTGCCGGTGGCCATATTGGCCCTGGCTGATGCGCATCGGGCTCTCATCGCCATCGCGCAGCGGGATGGTGTCATGGTCGGCGTCGAAGGACAGCGTCACGGCACACCGCGCGCCGCCGGGCCAGCTCGCCGGGCGCAGGCTACGGCCGGCGCGTGCGCGGCCTGTGATGCGGCGCCACGTCGGCTCCGGCCATTCCCAGGGTTCGCCGTCTGGATGCGTGCTCAATATTGCCGTCTCCTATCGCGCTCTCGTCGCAGGCTAGACCGATGCTCTGGCGGCCCATACCCGCCGCCGCCCGGCGTCTGCACCGCAATGCGGTCGCCCGGCACCAGTTCGTAACCCTCGCCCTTCGACCGTTGCGGAGGGATGAAGGCTTTGCCATCCAAGGTCAATTCGATCCGGTTCGCGGCCCCCGCCTCGCCACCTGCCACGCCCGGTGGGCCGGCCCGGCCGTGATCCATCAGGAACGACGCCGTACCGTCACCCGCAAGCAGACGGATCGCGTAATCCAACCCGAGGCCACCCCGATTCTCCCCATCGCCGGACGAGCCGTCCCGCAGGGCGTAATGCTCGAACAGGATGGGGTAATGTTGCTCCAGCACCTCGACCGGCTGAGTCTTGGAAATGCCGATGGTGGAGGTGCCGTTGCTGATGCCATCCCCGCCCGCCCAGCCCCCATAGCCGCCGCCGGTAAAGAAATACATCACATAGGCCCGGCTGAATCGCGGGTCCCATCCCCCCAGGGTCAAATTGCCGGAGGTGCCGGCCGGCATGCCGAACAGCCGGGCCGGGATCGCCTGGGCCAGGCACAGGAACACCGCCTCCGCGATGCGCTGGCTGACCTCCGCCGCACAGCCCGCGACGGGCTTGGGGTATTGCGCATCCAGAAACGTGCCCTCCGGCCGCACCACGACCAGCGGACGAAAGCAGCCGGTATTGATCGGCACGTCCGGAAAGACGTGCTTCATCGCCAGCAGGACGGAGGAGTGCGTGGTTGCCCAGACCGAGTTCATCGGCCCGCGGCACGGGAGCGAGGACCCGGCGAAGTCGAAGCTGGCCGTGCCCCCCTCCACCACCAGCCGCAGCCTGATGTGCAACGGCACGTCAACGATGCCGTCGCTATCCACCACCGCGACCGATTCATAGGCGCCGTCCGGGATCGCCTCGATATGCGCCCGCATCTGGCGCTCGGAACGGTCGGCCAGCGCCGCCATCGCTTCCCGCACCACCGCCTCGCCCAGCTTGTCCAAGAACCGGTCCAGCCGCGCGGCGCCCACCCCCAGCGCACCCAGCTGCGCCTGCATGTCGCCCACCCGTTCCGCCGGCACCCGGATGTTGGACAGCACCAAATCCACGATGTCCTGCTGCAACTCCCCGGCCTTCACCAGGCGCACCGGCGGAATGCGCAACCCCTCCTGGTGGACCTCGGTCGCGCGCGAGGAGAAGCCGCCCGGCACCATGCCGCCGATATCGGGCCAATGTCCGGTATTGGCCAGCCAGCACCATAGCCGCCCTTGGTGGAAATACGGGCGCACCATCTTGACGTCCATCAGATGGGTGCCGCCCAGATAGGGGTCGTTCACCAGGAACACGTCGCCGGGCG
Source organism: Acetobacteraceae bacterium (assembly GCA_965199005.1). GTDB lineage: Bacteria > Pseudomonadota > Alphaproteobacteria > Acetobacterales > Acetobacteraceae > LMUY01. The sequence continues at coordinate 112,826 of CBDAQK010000003.1, forward strand.
CCGGGTCGCGCACCCGCCCGATGACGGCCGCGACGGTGGCCTGCATCACGCCCATGAAAATGGGCAGGCCGAGATCGCCCTGGGCGATGACGGCGCCGGTGGCCGCATCGTAGAGGCCGTTGGAACGGTCGAACGCCTCCGAGATCACCGGCGAGAAGGATGCCTTCTCGTGCACCAGATCCATCTCGGAACAGATGTTGCCCAGGCCGTTCTGCACCACCGTCAGCGTGATCGGATCGATCATGGCGTCACCAACAAATTGCCCAGCGGGTCGACGGAGGCACGGCTGCCGGGGTGCAGCAGCGTGGTGGTGTCCGCCTGCTCCACCACCGCCGGGCCGCTCAACGCCGCCCCGGGCGGCAGTCCCTCCCGGTCATAGATCGGCGTCTCGTGCCAGCCATCCGCAAACCACACGCGGCGATGCGTCCGCGGCGGTGCGAGCGGGCCTGGTGCCGGGGCAAACACGTGCAGGTCCAGGGGGGGACGACGCCCGAAGGCGGAGCTGCGAAGGTTCAGCAGCATCACCTGCATCCCCGGCAGCGCAATGCCGAACCGGGCGTGGAACCGGGCGATGAACGCTTCCCGCAAAGCCGCCGGGTCGGCCCCGCCAGACGGCACGGGAACGTTCATCATGTGGGTCTGGCCGCGGAACAGCAGGTCGGCAGTGTGCTGCAATTCCACCCGGTCCGCCCCCTCGCGGACGAGCAAGGCGCTCCCGGCCGCCGCCTGGGCCGCGAGCACGCCATCGATCTCGGCGCCGGTCACCACATCCACCGGGCGGTTCAGCGTCTGCACGAAATCATGCCGCAAATCGGCCAGCAAGCAGCCCAGCGCCGAGGTCAGGCCGGGGAAGCGGGGTACCAGCACAGTGCCGACGCCCAACTCCTTGGCCAAATCAACCGCATGCAGCGGCCCGGCGCCCCCGAAGGGAAAATATGCTAGGTCACGCGGGTCCTGCCCACGCGCCACGCTCACCAGCCGCATCGCATCGGCCATGGCGGCGTTCACCACGCGCAGAATTGCCGCCGCCGTGCCCTCCGCATCCAGCCCCAGCGCCTCGCCCAGCCGGGCCAGCGCCGCCGCCACCGCCGCCAAATCGGCAGCCTTGCCCCCCGGCACCCGCGCCGCATCCAGCCGCCCGAGCAGCAGGTTCGCGTCGGTGATGGTCGGCTCCGTTCCGCCGCGGCCATACCCCACCGGCCCCGGCACCGAGCCCGCACTATGCGGACCCACCGCCAACAGCCCGGCGCTGGTCACCCGCGCGATCGACCCGCCGCCGGCACCGATCGTGTGGACATCCACCATCGGCACGCGCACCGGGATGCCATAGGCAATGTCCTTCTCCGCGGAGATGGCGGGCTCGCCCTGCAGGATCAGCGCGACGTCGAACGACGTGCCGCCCATGTCGCCCGTGATCAGGTTCGGCAACCCGGCGGCCCGGCCGGTTGCCGCCGCCGCGATCACCCCGGCGGCCGGCCCGGAGAGAACGGTATGGACCGCGTTCTCCCCCACCACCGAGGCCGCCATCGTGCCGCCATTGGCCTGCGTCACCAGCAACTCGTGGGCGAACCCAGCATCGGCCAGCCGGCGGCGCACGCTCTCGATGTAGCGGGTGATCGCCGGCTGCACATAGGCATGCACCGCCGCAGTCGACCCACGCTCGAACTCCCGCATCTCCGCCAGCACCTCGTGACTGGCGCAGACAAAGAGGTTGGGCCACACGCGCCGGGCGATGGCAGCGGCGCGGCGCTCATGCTCGGGTGCGGCGTAGGCGTGCAAGAAATGGATGACCAACGCCTCGCACCCGGCGTCCCGCAATCGGATCGCCGCCTGCTCGACGGCGCTCTCGTCCAACGGCGTGATCACCTCGCCCAGGGCCGTCACCCGCTCGGGCACCCCCAGCCGGTCCTGCCGCTCAGCCAAGGCCTCGAAGCTGCCGGTCAGCCCGTAAGCATGCGGCCGGGTGCGCCGCCCCAGCTCCAGCAGATCGCGGAACCCGGCGGTCGCGATTACCCCCACGCGAGCCCCCCGCCGCTCCAGCAGGGCATTGGTGGCAACGGTGGTGCCATGCAGCACCTCCCGCAAATCCGCGGGGGACACCCCCAGCGCGGCGATCCCGTCCGTGAACCCGACGGCCTGATCGGCAGGCGTCGAGGGCACTTTCGCGGTTCGCCATCGCCCGGCGGCGCGGTCCAGCAGCAATAAGTCGGTGAAGGTGCCGCCGACGTCCACGCCAACGGACAGATCATTGTCCATGGAAGCCGAAGCTAAGGTGGTTCCCGCGGGAACGGAAGCGCCGTAGCCTGCCAGCCATGCACGCCCCCTTCATTTGCGAAAAGCAACCCGCCACCGGCTCCCGCGGCATGGTGGTCACCAATCACCCCCTCGCCTCGGCCGCCGGGATGGACATCCTGGTCCAGGGCGGCAATGCGGTGGACGCCGCCGTGGCCGCGTTGTTCGCGCTGACGGTCGTGGAGCCGATGATGGTGGGCGTGCTGGGCGGCGGCCTGGCCCATATCCGAATGCCCGACGGCCGTCACACCATCCTCGATGGCATGAGCACGGCACCAGCCGCCGCGACCCCCGGCATGTTTGAAGGCAGGCCGCGGGCCAGCCAGATCGGCCCATTGGCGATGGCCGTCCCGTCTGCCCTGCTCGGGTGGTGCACCGCGCTCGAGCGGTATGGCACGATGCCGCTCGCCGACGTGGTGGCACCCGCTATCCGCCTTGCCGAGCGCGGTTTCGACGTGACGGTCTACTTCACCGACTGCCTCGTCGACGGGGCGGACGATTTGCGCCACGACCCGGGCCTCGCCCCGGTGCTGCTGCCGGGCGGGTCGCCAATCACGCCCGGTAGCCGGCTGCGGCGGCCGGATTATGGCGCCACGCTGCGCTTGATCGCCGCGGAGGGCCCGGGGGCGCTGTATGGCGGCCCGCTCGGTGCTGCCCTCGCTGCCCATCTGCGCGAGGCTGGCGGCCTCATCACCGAAGCGGATTTGGCCGCCGTCCGCGTGATCGAGCGTGAGCCGATCCATGGCGCCTATCGCGGCTGGCAGATCGCCGGGCCGCCGCCGCCGTCTTCCGCAGGCGTCCACATCACCCAGATGCTGAACATCCTGGAGGGGTACGACATCGCCGCCATGGGCTTCGGCTCGCCGGACGCCACCCATTTGCTTGCGGAAGTGCTGAAGATCGCCTTCGCCGACCGGGCCGTGGCCACGGCGGATCCGGCGTTCGTCGACGTGCCGGTCACCCAACTGACCTCAAAGGCCTATGCCGCAGAGCGGCGAGCCGCGATCCAGTTGGAGCGGGCACAGGACTGGACCCCAGGCATTGCCGCGGCGGAAAGCGCCAACACCACCCATGTCACGGTCGCCGACGCGATGGGCACGGTGGTGGCCAGCACCCAGACGATCAACGGGCTGTGGGGCGCGCGCTTCACCGTGCCCGGCACCGGCATGGTGGCGAATAACTATATGAGCAATTTCGACCCGGTCCCCGGCCGCGCGCTGTCGGTACTGCCAGGCAAGCGGGTGTTCACCTCCATGTCCCCCACGATGGTGCTCCAGGAGGGACGGATGGCATTCGCTTTGGGCCTGCCCGGCGGTTTACGCATCTTCGGCTCCGCCATGCAGGCGGTGGTCAATTTGCTGGATCACGGCATGACGCTGCAGCGGGCGGTGGAGGCGCCGCGTATATGGACGCAAGGCGGCCCGCTGGAGATCGAGCCTGCCATCCCGGACAGCACGGCGGACGCACTCAGCGCACGTGGGCATCCCGTGCAGCGGGTCCGCCGCATCGCTGGAGGAATGAACGCCATTGCATTCGCGCCGGATGGCATGATGACCGGGGCGGCCTGTTGGCGCGCCGATGGAACGCCGATCGGCCTCGCCGGCGGCTTGGCTCGTGCAGGGGTGCGCTTTTCCGCCTGAGCGATGCGGCTCACGCGCCACCATCTTCAGTTTCTCAAAGCATCTGCATGCCAGCACCGCATCGGCCTTATACAGAGCTAATCGGGCACTGCATCGCCTTTATATAACAATAGCTAATCGGGCTACATCACGCGCCTGTGAAGTGAATTCGTCGTATGTGCCGCAATCCCGCCCTCGTTCCAACGCTTACAACTTCCGAACACCCGCCCATGTCACACAACTCCGATGCCGGTCGTTCACACGGCGCCCCGGCGAACCAATGAAGAGAAATTCCATTATGCCAGATTCCGGCCTGGACGCAGCGAGTACTGCGAGGCAGTTGGGCGTCCTCGTCGTCGGCCTTGGCGGTGCAGTCGCCAGCACCGCAGTTGCAGGCATCGAAATGCTACGTGCTGGGTCCAACGATATGGCCGGGTTGCCCTTGGCCAGTGTCGGCACGGCCGGGTTGGCACCCTATCGCAACATCCATTTCGCGGGTTGGGATTTGCATGCCGACGACCTGGCCAGCGCCGTGCGCGAGCATCGCGTGTTGGACCGCGAGCAGACCGAGATCGTCGAGGACACCCTATCGCAGATGCGTCCGTGGCCCGCCGTTGGCAGCCGTGATTTCTGCAAGAACGTTGATGGCGACAACAAGATCACCGGCAGCCATCGGGATGCGGTCGAACAAATCCGCGCCGACATCCGGAATTACCGGGAAAGTTCGGGCGTGCGCAACCTGGTCATGGTGAACCTCGCCTCCGTCGAGCGCTGGCCTGACCTGAAGCTGGAGGTGCTGCAGTCGACCGCCGCATTCGAGCGTGGGTTGGATGGCGGCGATCCGGCGATCAGCCCTGCCATGTTGTATGCCTACGCCGCCATCGTCGAGGGCGTGCCTTACGGCAATTTCACCCCTAGCCTCGCCGCGGACATCCCCGCCCTGACGCGGTTGGCGGATGAACGCGGCGTGCCGGTCGCTGGCAAGGATGGCAAAACCGGGCAGACCTTTATCAAGACGGTGCTCGCCCCCGCCTTCCGCGCCCGCTCGTTGTATGTGGAGGGCTGGTTCTCCACCAACATCCTCGGCAACCGCGATGGGCTGGCCCTGGACAATCCCGACAGTCTGCGGTCCAAGTTGAACACCAAGGGCTCCGTGCTGGACGAAATACTAGGTTACCCCGTCGAAGACCATCTGGTGAACATCCAGTACTATAAGCCCCGCGGTGACAATAAAGAGGCTTGGGACAACATCGATCTGGTCGGCTTCATGGGCGCGAAGATGCAGATGAAGGTGAACTTCCTCTGCCGTGACAGTATCCTGGCCGCACCTCTGGTGATCGAGATCGCCCGCGTGCTGGATTTGGCGAAGCAGCGCGGCAAGGGCGGCATCCAAGAGCAACTCGGCATCTTCTTCAAGGCGCCGATGACGCCGCCGGGCCGGCGGGAGGAGCATTCGTTCCCGGTTCAGGAGCGCAACCTGCTCGACTGGCTGAACGCTGCCTGATGGATGGCGGTGGCAGACCGTCCGGGCTTGGGGCGCTCACCCCGCTGGCGGCCGAACTCGGGGACCTGAAGCGGATACGGGACGCAGCCTCGCCTGACAGCTTGGCTGTGCGGGCGTTTCGCCGGGCCTGGGGCCGGTTGGCGGCTGGTGAGGATGAAGCGGCCGTGGCGCTATCCACCACAGCCGACGCGTTGGCCGCAACGCGGCTTGCGGGGATCGACCGGGCGGTGTTGGAGGCGGCCGGCGTGTCGGATCCGGCGGTCGTCCTGCGCCGCAGTTTCGATGAGGTGACCTTTGCCGTGGCGCCGGGCTTGCGAGCCGCGCTGCGCAACCATATCGGCCAACCCCTCGCCAGCCATCCGGCGCCTGCGTTTGCCGAAGCGCTGATCCGGCAGCCGCGTGCCGGCGCGACCTGCCCGGGCAAGCCTCGACTGGTTTTGGAGCCGCCGGAAAATCACGGAGACCATTGCTTGGTCGTCGCCGTGACCGGCACCGTGCTCGCCGGGTTGTATGGTGCCAATCCAGCGGTCACTTTCGTCGCCGGCATGGCCCACCACCTGCACAATGCTCTGCTGCCGGATAGCGGGTTCGCCGGCGAAATCCTGCTCGGCGATGAATTAGGCCCGGTGATGCGACGGCTGTTCGAGCGGGAGTTGGCGACGCTGTCCGCCCCCGTGGCAACCAAAGTTCGCGCCGCGCTCGAGACGATCGGCGATGCGGGCACGCCGGAGGGCCGCGCCTTCAATGCGGCTGATGTGATGGACCGGGTGCTGCAGATGCGCCAGTACGAGCGTGTCGCCAGCTTCACCACTTTGCAGGCGCTGGACGATTTGCAACTGGTCCATGTCGGCCCGTTGCAGGCGTTCCACCACGCCGTGTTGGCGGAGGCGGGGCTGCTGTGATCCTGCGCAGCCCGGTCACGGGCCGGGTGTTGACGCCAACCGGCGACACACTTGCTGCCGTGGGCGAGCGGTGGCCCATGCTGGACGGAATAGCCTTTCTCCGCGCCGATCGCCGCGCCCTGGCAGATGCCGCGCTGGCACGCCTGGACGAAGGCGACCGGGACGGCGCGCTGGTGTTGCTGCTGGGGGACCAGGATGGCTGGGCCCGCACGCCACCCCCGTCCGAACAGTCGCGGCGCGATCTGCTCGCCCGGCGCCACACCCTGAGTTTCGGCGCGGCCATGGAGTTGCTGGCGTTCGGGCCGGTCGGGACCTATTTCGCGCATCGCTGGTCGGACCCAACGTTTTTGTCGGGCTTAGCCCTTGCGCAAGCCTATTGGCGCACGCCCCGCACCGTCTTGGAGCTGGCCTGTGGTGCCGGCCACTACCTGCGCGCCTTTCACGGCCATGCGGCGACAGTGGTGGGCGGCGATTTGGTCTTCGCCAAGCTTTGGCTCGCCCGGCACTGGATCGCTCCGCATGCGGAGTTGGTGTGCTTCGACGCCGCTGCCCCATGGCCCTTCAGCGACGACGCGGCCGATCTGCTGTTCTGCCACGACGCGTTCTATTTCCTACCGGACAAGCCGGCTGTGGCCGCAGAGATGCAGCGCGTCGGGACCCGCATCCTCATCGGGCACACGCATAATGCGCTGATGGATAATCTATCCGCAGGGGAGCCGTTGGAGCCCGCCGCCTATGCCGCGTTGTTTGCGGCGGCGGAGTTGTTCGATGATCGCGAACTGACTGCTGCGCTCATTGCGGAACGCGCCCCCCGAGCGGCGGCCGGAGCCGATTTGGCGACTGTTCCCGCCGTGGCCCTCGCGGTTGGCTCGGGCGCACCGGGCAAGGCTGCCGGACCGCTCACCATACCGCCACCTGGCGCAAAGCTGCGGCGAAACCCGCTCTATGTCGGCGGCGAAATCCGCTGGCCATCGGAACGCTATGCCACCGAATACGGGCCGCTCGTCACCTACCCGGCGCGGACCGACGCCCCCGAGACGGCCATTGCTGGCCATTCCGCCGAAATCGATGCGCTGGCCCACCGACGTGTCCTGCTCGACCTGCCGGAGCGTTGGGGTTGACCATAAAATGGGGCATCGCAGGCTGCGGCTGGGTTGCGCGGGACTACGTGGCACCCGCGATCGTCGACTCCACCCATGGCACCCTTGCGGCGCTGCACGATGTGTCCCCAGCCTCGTTGGCCCGGACGGCCGCGCTGTTCCCACGGGCGCGGGCCTTTGCCGACCCGGCGGTGTTCTTCGCCGCCATCGATGCCGTCTACATCGCCGCCCCCAATGACGCCCACCGCCCCCTCGTCGAGGCAGCCGCTCAAGCCGGCATTCCTGTTTTGTGCGAAAAGCCGATGGCCACCACCCTCGCCGACGCGCGTGCCATGGTCGCAGCCTGCGAGCGTGCCGCCATCCCCTACGCCACCGCTTTCGACCAACGCTTCCACCCGGCCCACCAGCATTTGGCCACGCTGGTGCGGGCGGGGACGCTGGGCACCATTACGGCCATTCGCATCGCATATTGCTGCTGGGTGGGCGCCGACTTCCAGGGCGATAATTGGCGCATCGATCCCGCCCGCGCCGGCGGTGGCGCCTTGATCGACCTGGCACCGCACGGTCTCGACCTTGCCGAATTTCTGCTGGACGACCGGCTGACCGAGATTGCCGCCATGGGGCAATCGCGAGTGCACGCCTACGCCGTGGAAGATGGCGCCCTGCTGATCGCCCGCACCGCGAGGGGTATCCTGGTGCAATTGCATGTCGCCTATAACTGCCCGGAGAATTTCCCTCGCCGCCGGCTGGAAATCCTCGGCACGTCTGCGCAGGTCGTCGCCACCGACACGATGGGCCAGACGCCGGGCGGCAGCTTGACGCTGACCGAGGCTTCGACGGGCACGGCCCACGTGCTGGACGTGCCGGGTGCCGGCCGCTCGCCCTTCCTCAACCAGGTCGAGGCTTTCGCCGCATCGTTATTGAGCCGCAAGCCCTTTCCATTTCCGCCCGCGCATGATTTGCACATTATGGAGTTGGTGCTGCGTGCCCAGCACCAGGCCCGACCGGAGTTGGTTCATGCCGCTTAGCCCCTTCGCCTGCACCAATTGCGGCCACTGGCAGAAATACTTCGCCGTTCCGCCGCACTGCCCCATCTGCATCGACGTACGCAACGACCTGCCGGAGAATGGGTGGGAGTTCGTCACGCCTCAACAGGTCGCGCCTAAGCTCGAATACCATTGGCGCGAGGCTATTCCCGGCGTGTGGGAGTTCTGGTCCACCCCCCGCTTCGGCTTGGACAGCCACGGTTGGCTGCTGCTGTATCCGGAGGGGAACGTCGCCTTCGAAGCGGCGCCGTATTACAGCGCCGGGCAGCTTGCCAAGATCAGGGAACTCGGCGGCATCCGCGTCTTGGCCGCCTCGCATCCGCACGGCTATGGTGCGCTGTACCAGTTGCAGGAGCATTTCGGACCGGAGCTGCTGATCCAGAAAGAAGATCTGGAATGGACGAAGGCCATGCGCGTCACCCTGCCGTATGACGAGGTGTTCGAAATCCGCCCCGGTTTGACCCTGTACCATACGGGCGGGCACTACGACGGACACTCCATCCTGCATGACCGGGACCGTAAGGCGGTCTTTGCTGGCGACTCGCTAAAGATCGATTTCGATCCGGATGGCAGTGCCGCGCGGATTTCCTGCCATAAGGCGTATCATAAGCAAATCCCGCTCTCCCGCGATGAGGCGCGGCGATACCGTGCGGTCTACGAACAGCTCGACTTTACCTCCGTCTTCACACCGTTCGAATACGCGACCAATACCAGCACCAAGGCCGCGCTCGCATTGTTCGACGAGGTGATTGCCGGCCCCCCCTTCACCTCCCCGATCCCGATCCTGCGATGACGGACCATTTCCTGCCGGAGGATTTGCCGCCGGCCGCCGCGGCCTATATCGCCTCCATGCCGCCGGGCCGGGTGGAGCTGTTCAGCCTGGCTCCGCTGGACCGCACGGGTGTTGCCTGCTGGAATGCGATTTTCCTCAACGAGGATGGCACCCGGTTTCATGGCGTCACCCCGCATGGCGTGGGCTACGGCACCACCGATGCGGAAGCCATAATCGGCACGACAGGCGAACTGGCCGAGGCGGTGCATTCCGCCGGCGCCTTCGCCCGTTTCCCCCGCCGCACCGGCAGCTATGCCGCCCTCTCGGCCGAATTGGGCACCCATGGCATTGCCGATCCGCTGACGCTGTGCCTGCCCGCTGGCAGCCCGGTCGACCATGATACGGTGATGGAGTGGGTCCCCGCGCAGCGTTGGCCCAGCGGCAAGAGCGTCTTGGTGCCGACGGAAATCGCCGGCTGCTCGGTGGGCGATTTCACCCCGGGCTACCGCCCCTTCACCACCCCCATCACCAATGGGCTGGGCGCCGGGCCGACGCTGGATTTCGCCATCGGCCACGGCATCTGCGAATTGCTCCAGCGGGACGGCAACGGCACGGGGTTCCGCGCCATGGACCGCGGCATCGTGCTCGACCTCGGGGATGGTCCCGCCGACCCACGCACCCGCGCGCTACTGGCCCGGCTGGCGGCGCAAGGCATCGAGGTTCTGCCTAAGTTCGCCTCCGACGAGTTCGGCGTGGCCGGAGTCTATTGCGTGGGCGGCGAACGCGACGCATCCGCCCCCTTCCCGATCATGCTCACCGCGGCCGGCGAGGCCGCCTCCGTCGACCGGGAGCAGGCTTTGCGCAAGGCGCTGTTCGAATTCGCCGCTGCCCGCGTGCGGAAGATGTTCAGCCACGCGCCCCTGGCCGCCATCGCCCATATCGCGCCGCCGGGTTACCTGGAGCGGTTCCGGTCGTACCACTCGCTGTCTGGCGAGGAGAGCCGCGCCCTGCGGGAAATGATGGCCTGGTGCACCACCGATGCGCCTACCCTGCGCGGCTACCTTGCCGACACGGTGCTGTCCCGCCAGGCCACCAAACGCTTCGACGAGTTGCCGGCATGGGATGGCCCGCTCTCCGGCACCCCCCTGGTCACCGAGCTCGCCCGCCGCTTCGCCGACGCTGGTATGGAGGTGCTGTTCGTGGATTTCTCACCGCCCGGCGCCCGCAACGTGCACGTGGTGAAGGCGATTGTCCCTGGCCTCGAGGTCGAAACCATGAGCTACCATCGCATAGGAGAGCGGGGCGTGCGCAAACTGATGCAGCGCGGCTCGCCCCTCGTCGGACTCGGCGCCTGCCCACCGGGCGCCGCCCCCGTGCGCCTCCCGGCTGGCGCCGCAGAGCGGTTGGGCGGCCCGGCGTGGCTGGATGTGGCTGCTGTCGACCGCATTGTTGGCCGGCTTTACCCGCTGTATCGCGAACCTGAGGTACACAGCGCTCCTATCGCCCTGGAGAGGCGGGCATGACCCTCCGGTTCGCCTTCAACACCAACGGCGCCGCCAACCACCGGCTGGACGATGCGCTGACCCTGATCGCAGAAGCCGGCTATGACGGCGTGGCCCTCACGCTCGACATCCACCATTTGGACCCCTACGACCCAGATTTCCTGCTCAACACCCGCCACGTCGCCGCCCGGCTGCTGGCGCTGAATTTGGGTTGCGTGGTGGAGACCGGCGCCCGCTTCCTGCTCAACCCCCGCCTCAAGCACGAGCCTACCTTGCTGAGCAAGGAACCGGAGGGCCGGGCGCAGCGGATCGATTTCCTGACCCGCGCCCTCACCGTGGTGGCCGAGACGGGCGGGGAAGCGATGAGTTTCTGGGCCGGCGTGCCGAAGCCCGGCGTCACGCCTGAGGAGGCCCGGTCTTGGTTGCTGCAGGGCATCGAGGAGATCGTCCGCCGGGCCGAAGCGATGGGCGTGGTGGCAGCGCTGGAACCGGAACCTGGGATGCTGGTGGAGACCGTCGATGACTGGCAGGCGCTTGGCATCCCGGGCCTGAAACTGGCCCTCGACACCGGGCACCTGCTGGTCACGGGCGAGCGGGACCCGGCAGCCGCCGTGCACGAATTCGCCGCCTCGCTCGGCACCGTGACGATCGAGGACATGAAGCGTGGGTCACACATCCACCTCCCGTTCGGCGAGGGCGACATGGATGTGCCCGGGGTGTTGCAGGCCCTCGCGGCCATCGATTTCCGCAAGTTGATCTGCGTCGAACTATCCCGCGAGAGCCACCGTGCCGATGTGATGATCCCAGCCTCGCTCGCCGCCCTTCGCACCGCCCTTTCCTAAGGACGCCCGGTTTTGCGCATCTGCTTCGTCTCCCGCCGGTTCTTCCCGGCAATCTCTGGCATGAGCGTCTATGCGCTGAACCTGCTGCGCGAACTGGTCGCGGCGGGCCACGACGTAACCATGATCAGCCAATACCGCGGCGACGCGCTCGGCATCCGCGTCTATGGCGGCGGCCCGCCACCGCCCGTGCCCGGCGTCCGCGTCATTGGGCTGGAGCAGGTGGGCGAACAGGACCATGGGGATTTCGAGACCGACGTCGCCAACATGAAGGCCGCGATCCTGGCCGAGCATGCGCGCGCGCCGTTCGACATCCTGCATGCCCAGTATGGCTATCCCTGCGGCTGGGCCGTGCTGGAGGCATCCCGCGAAATAGGCGTGCCCAACGTCGTGTCGATCCAGGGTGGAGATGGCCACTGGGTGGGGTCCTGCTGCGAAACCCATCGCCTGGCCATGGTGCGCGTGCTGGATCACGCGGGCGCCGTGCTGATCGGCTGCCAGTCCTTTGCCGCGGAGGTCACCCAGCGCCTGGGCACCGACCCGGCGCGGTTCACCATCGTACCGGGTGCGGTGGACGTCGCCCGCTTCACGCCCGGCGCACGCCAAGCGGGCCAGGTGCCGGTGATGCTGTACCACGGCCGGGTGGATGTGCGCAAAGGCGTGCTGGACATGCTGGACGCGGTGGCGCCGCTGGCCGCGGAGGGCGTGCCGTTCCAGTTGCTGATTTCCGGCATCGGCCCGACCTATGACGAAACCGCCGCCAAGATTGAGGCGCTCCGCCTGGCTGGGCACGCGCGGATGACCGGCTATGTCGACTACGCGGACGTCCCCGCCATCTACCGCCAGGCGGATATCTTCGTCTCCCCGACATACGCCGAGGGTTTTTCCAACACGATTTTGGAGGCGATGGCCAGTGAGTTGGCTGTGGTGTCCTGCCGGTCCGTAGGCGTGGTGGATTGCATCCGCGACGGCGAAAACGGGCTGCTCACCGAGCCCGGCGACATTGCGGCGCTCACGGAGGCGCTACGTGAGGTCCTCACCAACCCGGCAGAACGCGCGCGGCTGGCGGCGGCGGGGCTGGCGGAGTGCAGGGCGGTCTATTCCTGGCAGGCGGTCGGGCGCCAAATCATGGATGTTTACGCCGGGTTGGCGGGCAGCCAGCCGGATCGTGATTGGCCCCTGGACCTGCCGCGTGCCTCGTGCCGGTTCCGAGCGGAACCGCATCTGTTGTAAAACCATGCGGACCGCGCTTTTCATTTCACCCCATCTGGACGACGCGGTGTTTTCTGCAGGCGGTTTGGCCGGGCTGCTGGCAGACGGCGGCTGGCGCACGGTTCTGGCAACGGTGTTCACCCGGTCGGTGGTCCCGGCGCAGGGTTTCGCGTTGGCGTGCCAACTCGACAAAGGCCTTGCGCCCGATGTCGACTACATGGCGCTGCGCCGGGCGGAGGATCACGCGGCGGCGCGGCTGCTTCGCTTCACCCACACAAGGTGGCTCGACCTAGTGGAGGCGCCGCACCGCTCCTATGAGTCGGCCCCCGCGTTGTTTGGACCGTTGCGGGACGACGATGCCATAGGGCCGGATTTGTGCGCCAAGTTAGGCGCGCTTGCGGCAGAGTTCGCGCCGGATTTGGTGCTCGCGCCGCAAGGGCTAGGCAACCATGTCGACCATCAACAGGTGACGAAGGCGGTCATCGCCTGCTTTCCAGCCGAGCGGATCGCTTTTTACCGCGACACACCCTACGCCATCCGACAGCCAGCGTCCCAGCCGCTGGGACTTGTTCCGGCCTTGCCGGCCGCGACGATCGGAATCGCCGCCGCACTCGACCGCAAGATCGCGGCGGCACAGGCCTATACCAGCCAAATCGGTTTCCAATTCGGCGGCGCCGGCCCGCTGGCCCTCGCCCTAAGCGATTTCGCGGTGCGCGAGGGCGATGGTGTGCCGGCAGAGCGGTTTATGGGGAGCCCTATCGTTTTCAGCTAGGCAAGATTTCCCTTTCTGCGGCGGCGATGCTATCGGCGGCCTGGCTTTTGCACCTATTCCGGCCATGCGTCGGACACATTGCAATGCGATCCTCGTATCGCAGCCTTACTCCGCTTCATCCCATTGACAGGTCTACATGATCTCAGCGCCTCCTTGTGACACGACCGATCTGGCAGCGCCGTCCAGCGCTACCCGGTTCCGGCTGCACCGCAGCCTTGGGCGGCGACTGGCGTTCGTCATTCCAGCCATTGGTTTTCCCACGCTGGGAACCTGGCTGGCCGCGCTGCTGACCGCTGGATCGCCGTCCCCGTTGCGGCTGATTCTGCTGGTGCTGTTATTCGGCAACCTTCTCTATCTGGCGTTGACCGGCTGGCCCGGCGTGCTGGGTGCCCTTGCCCGCCTGTTTGGCCACGCCCGGATCGCAGCGGGGGCACCCAACGGCACCAGCCGGACCGCCGTGTTGTTCCCCATCTATAACGAGGATCCGAGGGCGGTCTTCGCCGCCGTCGAGGTCATGGCCCGGGCGCTGATCGACCAGCGGGTCGAACGGACGGATATTTTTGTGCTGAGCGACACGCGGGATGCCTCGATCGCCGCCAACGAGCAGGCAGGGTTTGACCGGGTGCATACGCTGTTCGGGGACCGGGTCCACTACCGCCGCCGGTCTGACAACACCCGCCGCAAGGTGGGAAACATCGCCGACTTCTGCGACCGCTGGGCTGGATCGTACGATTACATGGTCGTGCTGGACGCTGACAGCCTGATGAGCGCGGAGACGATCGCCACCATGGTGGGGTTGATGGACGGCAACCCTCGCACGGGCCTGATCCAGACCGTGCCGTACGCGGTTGGGCGTGAGACGCTGTTCGCCCGCATCCAGCAATTCGCCGCCCGGCTGTATACTCCGCTCCTGGTGGAGGGGCTGGCGTTCTGGCAGCAGGACGACAGCAATTACTGGGGGCACAACGCCATCATCCGCATCGCGCCGTTCGTGGCGCATTGCGAATTGCCCGTGCTGCCAGGGCGGGAGCCGTTTGGCGGCGAAATTTTATGCCATGACGTGGTCGAGGCCGGGCTGCTCCGCCGGGCGGGTTGGCAGGTTTGGATGCTGCCGTCACTGGGGGAGAGCTACGAGGCGCTGCCCGCCAACATGGTCGATTTCGCACAGCGCGAGCGTCGCTGGTGCCAGGGCAACCTGCAGCATTTGGGCGTGCTGCCAACGCGTGGGCTTCGCCCTGTCGGGCGGTACAATTTGGCACTGGGTGTGCTGAACTATCTGTCTGGCCCGTTGCTGGTGGCGTTCGTGGCATTGATCATCATGGACGCAGTACTGGGCGGCCACTTCGCCAAGCATTTGCTCGACCAGCCGGGCTGGATGCGCAACAGCTTCGTCTGGCTGACTTTTTTGCTGCTTTACGCGGCGAAATTCTGCAGCCTCGCCGCGGCATTGGCAGACGACAAGACGGCCGACTTGTTCGGCGGCCGGCTTCGCATGCTAGCCAGCGCGGCGTTGGAGCAGGCCTCCGCGATGGTCAGTGCCCCAGTGCTGCTGGTGTTCTACACACGCTTTATTGGCATGATGCTGCTCGGCCGGACTGTCCAATGGGATGCCCAGCCGCGCGACGACCGTGGCGTGTCCTGGGCTGAGGCGCTGCAGCGGATGCGCTTGCCGGGCCTCGCCGGATTGATGTGGCTTGCCGCTGCGTCGGCTTTGGGCGGCGCGACGCTGCGGTGGTCGGCCACGCTCGTGCCGGGGCTGCTGCTCGCAGTGCCATTCGCCGTTTGGACCAGCTACCGGACGCTCGGCGTGCTCGCCCGGCGGCTGGGGTTGTTCCTCACCGAGGATGAGGTTGCCCCAAGCGCAATCCTGCGCGCCTTCAACCGCGCCATCGCGGGCGACGTCACGCCCATCGGCACGCGGCCGCATTTTACCTATTTCCAGCCGGCCGCGGAAACCGAGGGATCATAATACCCCCGACTCGGGCGCGAATTTCGTTTAGCTCTTGCCGTCAAGCTGGAAACATGGTCTGGTCCGCTTTCCTATACAACGGCCCCTAAAAAAAGAGGGCGGCACCCAGAGGGCACCGCCAAGTTTAGGGAGGAAACGTCCAAGAAGCAACGAGACCAAAGTCTCGGTGCATAGCTAAATTACGACAATCGACGACTGTCCGCAAGTGAATTGTGCGGTGCACCATAAGTTTGGGTCACGACCCTCCGGCCGCCTCGCTGAAGCCTCGCATCCGGTGCGTGGCACCAAAATTTGCTGATTGCAAAGCCGGGACTAGGCTGGAAACCGGAGGAACAGGTATGGTTGAGCTCGTAGCCGGCGACGCGACACTGATACTTTGCCCAGCTCTCGGCGGCAGTATCGGCGGATGGACCCGGCGTGGCACCAACCTGTTCCGGCACACGCCGCCGGATGCCCTCGCCGGCACCAACTCCCGCGCCCTGTCCTGCTTCCCGCTCATTCCCTTCTCGAACCGCATAGCATGGGGCCGTTTCTCGTTCGGCGGCGAGTCGTTTCAGCTCGACCGCAATTTCGGGGACCACCCGCACACCATCCACGGCAATGCCTGGCAGCGTGCATGGGACATAGCGAGCCAAACCACAGCCGCAGCCGAACTCGTCCTTCACCACGACCCAGCGTCCGACCCCACGGCCGCGCCGGGCGGATGCCACTGGCCCTACAAATACACGGCCCGTCTGCTCTATGCGCTGACGCCCGACGAGCTCGACGTCACCATCACCTTCGTCAACACCGACACGCGGAACCAACCCGTCGGCCTGGGCCTGCACCCCTACCAACCGCGCACACCCAAAACCGCAATCGCGTTCCGCGCCGGGACAGTCTGGCATACCGGTCCGGACTCGCTGCCGGACAAGAGAGTTCCGGTGGAGGGGCATTGGAGCTTCGAGCCCGGTCACGTCATCGAACCGCCAGCCCTGGATAATTGCTACGCCGCCTGGACCGGACGCGCCGAGATCACCCGTCCGGAGCACGGCATCCGGCTCACCATCGCGGGGGACGATCTATTCCGCCACCTCGTCGTCTACACCCCTGACGGCAAGCCGTATTTCGCCGTCGAGCCAGCCAGCAATATGACCGACGCGGTGAACCACATGGACACCGTGCCGGATCACGGCCTGCGCGTGCTGCACCCCGGCGATACGTTGCAGCGGCAGGTGCGCTTCACCGTGGCGGATCTCTAGTAGGGTGGCTTAGCCCGTCGCGGGTTCGCACGGCGCCTTGTAGCCCGTATTTGCGCAGCGAATGCGGGAACACGCGGCGATGGCCCGTGCGCGCCCCGGCCCAAAGACTTGCCGAACCCATATTCCCAGCCATTCGCCAAATTCCCTAATAGGTTGCGCGGCCGCCGGTGATGTCGAACACCGCGCCGGTCGAAAACGAGCAATCTTCACTCATCAGCCAAGCGCCCATCGCCGCGATCTCTTCGACCTTAACGAAACGGTTCATCGGGATTTTGCTCAGCATATAGGCGATCTGCGCCTCCGACATTTGATCGAATAACTCCGTTTGGGCCGCGGCCGGGGTGATGCAATTCACCAAAACGCCTTTCCCCACCAATTCCTTACCCAGCGACTTGGTCAGTGCGATCAGCCCGGCCTTGGACGCGCTGTAGTGCGAGGCATTGGGGTTGCCCTCTTTGCCCGCCACGCTGGCGATGTTCACCACCCGCCCATAGCCGCGTGCGATCATGCCGGGCAACACGGCCGCGCTGACCAGATACGGCGCGATCAGATTCACCTCGATGACCCGGCGCCATTCGGCGGAAGGCAACTCCCAGGTGGGGGCGTTGCCGCCGGTAATGCCGGCATTGTTCACCAATATGTCGATGCGGCCCTGCTCGGCCTCGGTCCGCGCCGCCACATCCCGCACGGCAGCCTCGTCCGTCAGATCCACAACGGCCGAACTGGCCCGCGGCAACCCTGCCACCGCATCGGCCAGGCGCTTTGCATCACGGTCCCACAACACCACCGTGGCGCCGGACGCCGCTGCACGCTGTGCCAAGGCCAGCCCAATGCCGCGCGCCCCACCCGTGACCACCGCAACCCGGCCCGCAAGGTCAATCTGGTTCATGCTTGTCGTTCCCCTACGCCGACGGTTTACCGCTGCCGCCGCTCCCTTATACTCGCATGATGATCGAGAAATTGGGCGCGCTTGTCACGGGCGGTGCGCAACGCCTGGGAAGGGCCATCGCGTTGGCCCTAGCGCAGGACGGCCACCCTGTGGCGCTACACTGCCGCAGCAACCGCGACGCGGCGGAGGCCACGGCAGCCGACATCCGCGCCGCAGGCGGCCGCGCAGCCATCGTCACCGCCGACCTTGCGAACGAGGCCGAGACCGCCGCCCTGCTCGGTCAGACCATTGCGGCCCTTGGCCCCGTCGGCGTGCTCGTCAACAACGCCAGCAATTTCGAGCGCGACGAATGGAACACGGCCGACCGCGCCAGTTGGGACGCTCATATAGAGCCCAACCTCCGCGCGCCCTTCGTGCT
Source organism: Acetobacteraceae bacterium (assembly GCA_965199005.1). Lineage (GTDB taxonomy): Bacteria > Pseudomonadota > Alphaproteobacteria > Acetobacterales > Acetobacteraceae > LMUY01. The sequence continues at coordinate 130,903 of CBDAQK010000003.1, forward strand.
CACCCAGTCCTTCGCCCGGGCCTTGCCGGCGGGTGAAAAAGGTGTGGTGATCAACATGCTGGACGAGCGCGTCTGGTCGCTGACCCCGCACTTCATCTCCTACACCGTGTCCAAGGCCGGGCTCTGGGCGCTGACCCAATCGCTCGCCCTGGCGCTCGCACCGCGGATCCGCGTCAACGCCATCGGTCCAGGGCCCGCCTTGCCGAGCCCGCGGCAGACCGCCGAACAATTCGCCCGGCAATGCGCCTCCACCCCCCTCGGACGCGGGACCGACCCGGACGAGATCGGCCGCGCCGTGCGCGCCATCCTTGCCCTGCCGTCCATGACGGGCCAGATGATCGCGCTGGATGGCGGCCAGCATTTGCAGTGGAGTCCCGCCAGGGATGGGGGTCCCGTAGAATGATCGATCCGCCACGCCTGGCCGCACGCGGATTGCGGCACGTCTTCTTGCGGGACATGGTGCTCCCCGCCTCGATCGGGATCTATCCGCACGAGCACGCGGCACATCAGCGCATCCGCATCAATATCGATCTTGGGGTGACCGAGGAGAGCGGTCCTGCCGTGGGGCTGTCACGCGCCGGGGTTGGACGGGACGATCTGGGCCGAGTGGTGGATTATGAAACCGTGGCCCGCGCGGTACGGCGCGTGGTCGCCGCCGGGCACGTCATGTTGGTTGAAACCCTTGCCGAGCGGCTGGCAGAAATGTGCCTTGTCGATGCGCGGGTAGAGGTCGCGAGGATCAGGGTTGAGAAGCTGGACGTCTTCGATGACGTGGGTTCGGCTGGGGTGGAAATCGAGCGCCACCGTGCAACTTGTCCACGCGCCCCAATTGACACGCAATAGAGTCAGCCTTCTAACGCCGTCTCCTCACTTTGAGGAACGGCTTTGTGGCAATATACAGTGAAATCAATGTTTTAATCGTACTGCCCAAATGTTAGGCAAGGCGTTAAAAGTCGCAGAAACCCGCGGAGTCGGCCGCGCTGAAGGGCATTCTCCCACAGAGTTACCCACAGCCGCGGTGGATGGTTCTCACGGGGTCGTGAACGCTTTGGAGGCAGGTTGTGTCTGACCCTTTAACGGAAGTTGCGCCGGCTGGGATTGCCATCATTGAGCGGGCTCTCGCCACGATGCCGACCAGCCCAGGCGTCTACCGGATGCTCGATGCCAAGGGTGACGCGCTCTATGTCGGCAAGGCCCGGAATCTGAAGAAGCGGGTCACCAACTACACCCAGCTCGCCCGCCTCGAGGAGCGGCTGCGTCTGATGGTGTCCCATACGGCCAGCATGGAGATCGTCACCACCCATACCGAAGCCGAGGCATTGCTGCTGGAAGCAAACCTCATCAAGCGGCTGAAGCCACGGTATAATATCGTGCTGCGGGACGACAAATCCTACCCTTGGCTGATGCTGACGGAGGAGCATGCCTTCCCGCAAATCGCCAAATTCCGCGGCACGCAGGTGAAGGGACGCAGCTATTGGGGGCCATTCGCCTCCGCGTGGGCGGTCAACCAGACCGTGGTGGCGATGGAGCGGGTGTTCCTGCTGCGCTCCTGCGCGGACACCGTGTTCCGAAATCGCTCCCGCCCGTGCCTGCTGCACCAAATCAAGCGGTGCAGCGCCCCTTGCGTCGGCCGGATCGAGCCAGAGGCCTATGCCAAGCTGGTGGCGCAGGCCAAGGCCTTCCTGCAGGGCCGCGCCGCCGGGGTGCAGGCGGAGTTGGCAGCCGAAATGGAAGCGGCGTCCGAGAAGCTGGAGTTCGAGCGTGCCGCCGCCGCACGCGACCGCATCCGTGCGCTCACCCACGTGCAGGGAACGGGTGTGGTCAACCCGGCCAGCCTCGAGGATGCCGACGTGATCGCCGCCTGGCAGACGGCCGGGCAAACCTGCGTGCAGGTCTTCTTCGTGCGCGGCGGCCGCAACAACGGCAACCGCGCCTTCTATCCCAGCCACGCCAAGAACGAGGATGCCGGCGAGGTGCTGGAGGCTTTTATCGCGCAGTTCTACGACGACAAATCACCCCCGCCCGTCCTGCTGACCAGCCATCCCTTGCCGCAATCGGAGCTGGTGGCAGAGGCCCTGTGCCTGAAGGCGCACCGCAAGGTTGAAATCACCACGCCGCAGCGGGGCGAGAAGAAATCGGTCGTGGAGCACGCCATCACCAATGCCCGCGAGGCGTTGGAACGCCGGCTGGCGGAAGGCGCCGGCCATGCCAAGCTGCTGGAGGGTGTGGCACAGCTCTTCGAACTCGGCGCCCCGCCGGAGCGGATCGAGTGCTACGACAACAGCCACATCATGGGCACCAACCCCTATGGCGTGATGGTGGTCTTCGGGCCGGAGGGGCCGAACAAGAACGCCTATCGCAAATTCAGCATCCGCAGCGCCATCATGCCCGGCGACGATTTCGCGATGATGCGGGAGGTCCTGGAGCGCCGCTTCGGGCGGGCACTGCGTGAGCAGGCAGAGGGTGATGCGAGCAATTGGCCCGATCTGGTGCTGATCGACGGCGGCGCCGGGCAGCTCTCCGCAGCCCGTGGGGTTCTGGCTGATCTCGGGGTCCAGGACGTCAAGCTGGTGGGCATTGCCAAGGGTCCAGACCGGGACGCCGGGCGCGAGTGGTTCCACATCGAGGGGCGCGACCCCTTCCAACTGCCCCCGCGTGACCCGGTGCTCTATTACCTGCAGCGGGTGCGCGACGAGGCCCATCGCTTCGCCATCACCACCCACCGCGCCGGACGCGCCAAATCGCTCATCACCAGCGAGTTGGATGAGATCGATGGCGTGGGTGCGGCCCGTAAGCGCGCCCTGCTGAACCATTTCGGCTCCGCACGCGGCGTGAAGCAGGCCGGGTTGACCGATTTGGAGGCCGTTCCGGGGATCAACCGGGAGACGGCGCGCCGCGTCTACGCCCACTTCCACCCAGGGGCCGCAATGGCGGGGTGAGCTAGAAGCTGGTGGTCCGCTGGATCGCCAGCCGCCGCCCGGCGTAGTTGATCCACACCCGGTTTTGCCGCAGCCAATCGGCCCCCAACAGCATCTCCACGACCGGGGTGCTCAGCGGGCTGATTAGAATCCGCGGGTTGACGTAGGCGATTTCGCCAACCTGCAGCTGGCCAAACTGGTGCAGATGGGTCTCGCGTGTCGCCCCATCCACGCCCATCGACCGCCCAAGGCGATCCCCTTGCATCGCCGCCGCGGTGACGCCGATCCGTTCGGCCGCTGCCTGGCCGAGCACGCTGGACCGTGCGCCGCTATCCAACATGGCCGTAACCCGGTGGCTGTCGAGCGTCACCGCGACCAATGGCAAGTCGCCGCGAAACAGAGTGAGCGGTACCGAAGCCGTTGAGCCTGGCCATGGCACGTAGCCCGGTGAGCAGCCTTGTAGCCGATAGAGTGCGATCCGCTGATGCGGAAGGTCAAGATCCACGCCGAAATCGCTCAGCCAGTCGGCTCCGATCAGGCCGGCGGCATGCAATGACGGGCCCCGCAGCACGGGGAACGCACCGACGATTGCGCTTTGGTCCAGCATTTCCATGCCGCCGACGCCGACCGATGGCAGCGTCACATTCTGGCTGGCGATGCTGCCGCCCGTTCCCAGAACCGTCGTGCGCCGACGGCGATCGGCCGACAAGGCTAGAGAGGATACGGTGGCTGGCGTCACCATCGACCTCTCGGCGCCGGAATCGACCAACATCGTGACCGGCTTATGGTCGATTTCCGCGGGCGCGCTGATGAAGCCGTTTTCATCTGTGACGGGCATTTCGGCCGCCTTCTGGGCCTCGCAGGCCTGCGTCGCCATTTCTGGGGCCGGCGCGCCGCAGGCGGCCAAGGAAACAGCGAGCAGGAGGGTCAAGCGGAATTTCATTCACTGGCTATGCCCACCTAGAGGCAATGCGGCAAGCCGGCGGATGGTGAGCACACTGACGCGCGCAGAACGTCGCCATCCGTCGCATAGGCGCCTTGGCTGACCCGCGCCTGCACCTGGTCGACAATTTCAGCCGGGACGGTGATCGTGTGCGCTTCAGACGGTGCCATATACTCCTCCAACCCGCGACGCCCCTCGGCTAGCAGCAGAACTCCCGCACCAACTTCTCCAACACCGGTCCACACGCCTCCAACTGCTCCCGCGCCAGCCATTCCTCCGGTTGGTGCGCCTGCGCGATGTCGCCGGGGCCGATGATGACGGACGGGATTCCGGCGCCCTGGAAAATTCCGGCCTCCGATCCGTAAGCGACGGCCACCGCTTCATTTTGGCCAACCAAATTCAGCAGCCGCGACTCCATCCCCGCGTCGCACGCGGCCAATGCCGGAATCCGCGCCGCCACCTCGAAACGCACGCCGCAAGCCGGGTCCACCGCCTGCATCCCTGGCACGACCTCCGCGGCAACCACCTGCTCCAACCCCGCGAGCACGCCCCGGTCGTCCACGCCCGGCAACACGCGCATCTCCCAGAAGAACCGGCAGGCAGCGGCGACGATGTTCAGCGCCTCGCCGCCCTCGATGCGGTTCACCTGGATCGTGCTCCACGGCGGATCGAACGCGGCGTCATGCGGCCCGGCCCGCATCCCGTCTCGGATGGCGTTCACCCGCGCGATGCATTCGGCGGCGACCATCACCGCATTCACGCAGCGATCCGGCTGCGACGAGTGCCCCGGCCGCCCGGTAACATAGGCCCAGCCGATCAGCCCGCCCTTATGCGCGTTGACCAGCCGGAGCAACGACGGCTCCCCGATCACCGCGAGATCAGGGGCAAGATGGGCCCCGATCCACTCCGCCATGGGACCAACCCCGGTGCAGCCCACCTCCTCGTCATAGGACAGCGCCAGGTGGACCGGCCGGCGCAGCCCCAAGGCTGCCAAGCCCGGGGCCGAAGCAAGGCAGCAGGCGACGAAGCCCTTCATGTCGCAAACGCCGCGCCCAATCAGCCGACCCCCCGCTTCACGCATGGTCCAGGGATCGGCGAGCCAGGCTTGGCCCTCCACCGGCACGACGTCGGTGTGGCCGGACAACACCAGGCCGCCGGGTTGCTCCGGGCCGAAACTCACCAGCAGGTTGGCCTTCGTGCCATCCGGGCTGGGAAACCGGCGCAGCCGCGGGGCCAGCGGGGCAAGCAGCGCCTCCACCCAATCCAGCAGCGCCAGGTTGCTGTTCACGCTGATGGTGGGGAAGGCCACCAATTGGCGCAAAATCTCGTCGGGTGTCATCGCGGGCTCTTTCGTTCCAGCCGGCTCAAGACCCGAACCAGCGGCCATAGGATCACCAGATAGATCGCTGCAACGCCGATCAGCGGTGTCGGGTTGGCGGTCAGCGCCTGGGCGTCATTGCCTTGCTTCAGCAGTTCCGGCAGGGCAACCACCGAGGCCAGCGACGTTTCCTTTACGATGCCGACGCAATTGCCGGTGAGCGGGGGCACCACGGCCCGGATCGCCTGGGGCAATACCACATGGCGCATGGTCGCGCGGAAATGCAGCCCCAGCGCCCGGGCCGCCTCCAGCTGCCCGCGCGGGATCGACTCGATCCCGGCCCGGAACACTTCGGCGCTGAACGCCGCCAGCACGATCGACAGCGCGGTGACGGCGGACACGAAGGAACTCAGCCGGATGCCCATGAACGGCAGAGCGTAATACAACAGAATCAGCAAGATCAGCATCGGCAGTGCGCGGAACACATCCGTGAAGCCGGTCGCCAGCCATCGCACCGGCGCCGGCCCATAGAGCCGGAGGATCGCGACCAGCAACCCCAGCGGCATGCCGAACACGATGGCCGCCAGCGCCAATTGCACCGTCATCCACAACCCGGACAGCAGCAGCGGCAATACGCGGAGAAAGATCCCCGCGTTGAGAAAGGTCTCTGTGAAGCTCACCCGGCGTGTGGCAGCGGAACGACCGTGACTGAGCTTGAGCCCGCCGGGGCGTCGACCCCGAACCATTTGACGTAGAGCTTCGCGATACTGCCATCCTGCTTCAGCGACGTGATCACGTCATTGATCTTGCTCGTCAGCGGCGACCCCTTCGGCAGCATCATGCCGATCGGCTCGTTCGCAGGGATCAGCTCAACCACCCGCATCCCGCGCATGGAGCGGAAGGCGTACAGCGAACCGAATTGGTCGTTCACCGAGCCATCGACGCGGCCATTTGCCGTATCCAGGAACAAATTGGCCGCCGTGTCGTAGCTTTTGCTTCCCGCGAGGCCAAGGCGTTCCGAATTCGCCTTGATCCACGCCTCGCCCGTGGAGCTTGCTATGGCGCCGAGCGTCTTGCCGCGCACATCCGCCACCCCCTTCAGCGTCGAGCCAGGGCCAGCGATCAGCGCCAAATTGTCGTCGAGATAGGGCTGGGTGAAATCCTGATTCTGCAGCCGCGCCGGGGTCACGGTGATGGAGGAGATGGCGACGTCGATTCGATGCGAGGCGGTCGCCGCAAACAACGCCTGAAAGCCAAGGTCGGTGATTTCGACCGTCATCCCTAGCTTGGCCGCTACGGCATTGGCCAAATCCACCTCAAACCCCTGGAATTTGCCCGAATCGTCCTTGAACTCGAAGGGCGGGTTGGACGGGTAGGACCCGACCTGCAAAACCTCGGCATAGGCCGGCCCAGCAAGGAGGGTACCGACAAGCCAGAACACCCCGATGATGGTCCGCATGACCTATTCCTCCGTGCTCCCCCCATGGAGGAGTGTTTTGCTCAGGCAGGCTGGTAGTTCGAAAACCGCTTCTGCCGGCGCTGCAGGATCGACCAGAACACCCTTGCCATCATAGCGGATAGACGCCCCCGCGGCGGCAGCCCGACGGCCTTCAACACCATGCCCATGCTGCGCTCGATGTGGTTGAAGCGATAGAAGCCCATCGCCCGCCCCATATACCCGGCGATGCATCGTTCATGCTGGTATGGCGTCTCCCTCGGCTCGTTGCCGCAATGGAATGCGTAGGCAAGCTCGTCGTCCTCCGACTCCGTGATGCGCCCCAGCGCAATCTTCACCCGGCGCAGCACGCCAATCTTCTCGCGCGCCAAATATCGCCGCATGTGGTCGTAGAACAGCTTGAAATGACGGTATTCATCAGCCGCGATCAGGCGGCACACCTGCTGCAACACCGGCTCGTCGGTCGCATCCGCCAGAGCGGTGTAGTACGAGGAGGTCCCGGTCTCCACCATGCAGCGGGCAATCAACTCGCCGGTTTTGGACCCTCGGATCGATGCCTCGGCATCCAATGGCAGCTTGTAGCCGTCGCGATAGCGCTGGAACGCATCGGCAAAACTCCAGCCGGGGTCCGCCATCTCTGCCCATCTGCCCAACGCGTCACCGTGCTGCACTTCCTCGACCGCCCAATAGTCGGAGGCCTGGCAGAACGCCGGGTCCTCGCGGAACACGCGCGACAGATAGACGGCGTAATCCGTGCCGTTGCGCTCCACCATGGCGGCGGACTTCACCAATTTCACGATATCCAGGTCGACCTTGGAGGCGTCGAAGCCGTCCCACGCCACGTCCTCCAGCCGCCAATGCTTCATCGCTCGATCCTTCGGTCCGCCTTAGCTACGACCCTTACCAAAATGGTGCCAATCAGGCAGCGGCGGCCTCGATCATCGCGCGGGCGGACTGCATCCGGTCCATCGCCGCATCCAGCAGCGGGACGTCGTTCTTGTCGGCGGCGTTGTACTCGGCCTCCGCCTCGGCCAGCCGGCGTTGACCCTCCGCCCGAGACAGCTCGGAGGTCGGCACCGCCTCATCGGCCAGCACGGTGCACCGCTCCGGCGTAATCTCGGCGAACCCACCGCTGACATACAGCCGATCCGTTACCTTGCCACCCTCATGGATCGCGATCGTGCCACCGCGGAGCAGCACGATCATCGGCGCATGGTTCGGCAGCACACCCATCTCGCCCTCGGACGCAGGGATGACGACCATCTCCACGTCACGCGACAGCAGCAGCTTTTCCGGGCTGACGATCTCGAGGGCGACCGGCATCAGACCTTCTCCTTCATCCCCTCGGCCTTCTTCACGGCGTCTTCGATGGTGCCGACCATGTAGAACGCCGCCTCCGGCAGGTGGTCATACTCGCCCTGCACGATGCCCTTGAACGAGCGGACGGTGTCGGCGATGGGCACGAACAGGCCCGGCGTGCCGGTGAACACTTCCGCCACGTGGAAAGGCTGCGACAGGAAGCGTTGGATCTTGCGGGCACGGGCCACGACCAGCTTGTCCTCCTCCGACAGCTCGTCCATGCCCAGAATGGCGATGATGTCCTGCAGCGACTTGTAGGTTTGCAGGATGCGCTGCACCTCGCGCGCCGTCTCATAATGCTCGTCACCGATGATGCGGGCGTCCAGCGAGCGCGACGTGGAGTCGAGCGGGTCGACCGCCGGGTAGATGCCTAACTCGGCGATGGAGCGGGACAGCGTTGTCGTCGCGTCCAAATGGGCGAAGGACGTGGCGGGCGCCGGGTCGGTCAAGTCGTCCGCCGGCACATAGATCGCCTGGACCGAGGTGATGGAGCCCTTCTTTGTCGAGGTGATGCGCTCCTGCAGGGCGCCCATGTCGGTGGCCAGCGTCGGCTGATAGCCCACGGCCGAGGGAATGCGGCCCAGCAGCGCGGACACTTCGGCGCCCGCCTGGGTGAAGCGGAAGATGTTGTCCACGAAGAACAATACGTCCTGGCCTTCCTCGTCGCGGAAATACTCCGCCAGCGACAGGCCGGACAGCGCCACGCGGGCGCGCGCACCCGGCGGCTCGTTCATCTGGCCATACACCAGCGCCACCTTGGAGCCCTCGGTGGTGCCCTCGCCCAGCTTGATCACGCCGGCATCCACCATCTCGTGATAGAGGTCGTTGCCCTCGCGGGTCCGCTCACCAACGCCTGCGAAGACGGACACGCCGCCATGGCCCTTGGCGATGTTGTTGATCAGCTCCTGTATCAGCACCGTCTTGCCCACCCCGGCGCCGCCGAACAGGCCGATCTTGCCACCCTTCAGGTAGGGGCAGAGCAGGTCCACCACCTTGATGCCCGTGACCAGGATTTCCGCCGAGGTCGACTGGTCCTCGAAGGAAGGGGCCGAACGGTGGATCGGGTAGTGCATCTTGGCATTGATCGGGCCGCGCTCGTCGATCGGCTCGCCGATCACGTTCAGAATGCGGCCCAGCGTCTCCGGCCCCACCGGAACACTGATCGGGGCGCCGGTGTCGAGCACCTCGCCGCCGCGCACCAGGCCGTCGGTGCTGTCCATGGCGATGCAGCGCACGGTGCGCTCGCCTAGTTCCTGCGCCACTTCCATCACCAGCGTGCCGGTAGCCGTCTTGGTGGTCAGCGCGTTTTGAATGAAGGGCAGGTCGCCTTCGAACTGCACGTCGAGGACGGCGCCTAGAATTTGGGTTATGCGCCCTACGTTGTTGTTTGCCATTGCGTCATCTCCATTTAAGGCCAGGGCGCTGCCCTGGACCCGCCAAAGGACAGTCGTCCTTTGGAAACCTGTTTAGAGCGGTGCCCGATTTGACCGCTTTGTCAAATCGGAGGTTCTGCGTTCTTCATCGATATTCTAGAGGGCTTCGGCGCCCGAAATGATCTCGATCAGTTCGCGCGTGATGTTGGCCTGGCGCGTCCGGTTGTAGTTCAGCGTCAGCTTGTTGATCGCCTCGCCGGCATTGCGGGTTGCGTTGTCCATTGCGGTCATCCTCGCGCCCTGCTCGCCAGCGCCACTCTCCAGTTGCGCGCGGTAGAGCTGAATGGCGAGGTTTTTCGGCAGCAACCGCGCCAGAATGGTCTCCTCATCAGGCTCGAACTCGTAGATCGCCTGGGCCGTGGTCACTTCAGCCGGACCGGTCTGCGTCATGAGCGGCGGGATGATCTGCAGTTCCGCCGGCACTTGGCTGATCACCGAGACGAACCGGTTGTAGACGACGGTCGCGACGTCGAACTCGTCACGCCCCAGCATCTCGACCGCCTGGTAGCCAATCGCCTGCACGTCGGCGAACTCGATCCGCTTTTTGCCGGCAAAGGAGATGTCACCGACGAGGTTGCCCGCCATCTCCCGCCGCAGATAATCGCGGCCCTTGCGGCCAACGGTGATGATCTTGACCGTTTTGCCCTCGGTCATCAGCCGCCGGGCCAGGTTACGCGCCGCACGGCCCACGTTGGTGTTGAAGGCGCCGGCCAGGCCGCGATCGGCCGTAATGACAATCAGCAGATGGACCTTGTCGTTGCCCGTCCCGGCCAGCATCCGCGGCGCCGTCGGGCTGCCTTCGACGCTCTTGGCCAGCGCGGCGAGCATCCGCTCCATCCGCTCGGCATAGGGCCGGGCCGCCTCCGCCTGAAGCTGCGCCCGCCGCAGTTTGCTGGCAGCCACGACCTTCATCGCGCTGGTGATCTTGCGGGTGGATTTTACGCTGGCAATCCGCGCCCGCAGGGCTTTCAGACTGGCCATGCGACTAGGCGGCGAACGACTTGCTGAAGCCCTCGAGGAAGCTCTTCAGCTTGGCCTCGGTCTCCGGCTTGATGTCCAGATCGGCCTTGATGCTGTCCATGATGGACGGCTCGCGGGACCGCATCTCGCTCACCATCTGCCGCTCGAACGCCCCGATACGTCCAACGGGGATGTTGTCGAGATAACCGCGGACGCCGGCATACAGCACCACCGCCTGCTGCTCCACCGCCATTGGCTGAAACTGCGGCTGCTTCAGCAGCTCCGTCAGCCGCGCACCGCGGGCCAGCAAACGCTGCGTCGAGGCATCGAGGTCGGAGGCGAATTGGGCGAACGCCGCCATCTCGCGATATTGCGCCAGTTCCAGCTTGATCGACCCGGCGACCTTCTTCATCGCCCTTGTCTGCGCCGCAGAACCCACGCGGGACACTGACAGGCCGACGTTCACGGCCGGGCGGATGCCGCGGAAGAACAGCTCCGACTCCAGGAAGATTTGGCCGTCGGTGATGGAGATCACGTTGGTCGGGATGTAGGCGGACACGTCACCCGCCTGCGTCTCGATCACCGGCAGTGCGGTCAGCGACCCGGCGCCGAACGCGTCAGACATCTTCGCCGCACGCTCCAGCAGGCGGGAGTGCAGGTAGAACACGTCGCCGGGATACGCCTCCCGGCCCGGCGGGCGGCGTAGCAGCAGCGACATCTGACGGTAGGCGACGGCCTGCTTGGACAAATCGTCGTAGAAAATGACCGCGTGCATCGCGTTGTCGCGGAAGAACTCGCCCATCGTGGCGCCGGTATACGGGGCGAGGAACTGCAACGGCGCCGGGTCAGAGGCGGTGGCGGCCACCACGATCGTGTATTCGAGCGCGCCGTTTTCTTCCAGCGAGCGCACGATCTGTGCGACGGTGGAGCGCTTCTGGCCGATGGCGACGTAGATGCAATAGAGCTTCTTGCTCTCATCCGTGCCGGCGTTGGCAGCCTTCTGGTTGATGATCGTGTCCATGATCACCGCCGTCTTGCCGATCTGCCGGTCCCCAATGATCAGCTCGCGCTGGCCACGGCCGACGGGGATCAGCGCATCGATCGCCTTCAACCCAGTCTGCATGGGTTCATGCACCGATTTGCGCGGGATGATGCCGGGCGCCTTCTGCTCGACCAGCATCTCCTTGACGTCGGTCAGCGGGCCTTTGCCATCGATCGGCATGCCCAGCCCGTCCACCACGCGGCCCAGCAGGCCCTTGCCCACCGGCACGGACACGATGCGCTGCGTGCGGCTGACGGTGTCACCCTCGCGGATGGCCCGGTCGTCACCGAATATCACGACGCCGACATTGTCGGTCTCGAGGTTCAGCGCCATGCCCTTCAGCCCGGCGGAGGGGAACTCCACCAGTTCGCCGGCCATCACGTTCTGCAGGCCGAACACGCGGGCGATGCCGTCCCCGACGCTCAGCACCTGGCCGGTCTCGGCCACGTCCTGCTCGCGGTCGAAGGAAGCGATCTGTTGCTTAAGGATCTCGCTGATCTCAGCGGGGCGAATGTCCATGGTGCTTACGCAGCTCCCTTCATGGCGTACTGCAGGCGCTGCAGCCGGGATTTCAGACTGGAATCATACAGACGGGCGCCGACGCGCACGACGAGGCCGCCGAGCAGGGCCGGGTCGACCGCTTCCTGGATGTTGACGTTACCATACCCGGCCTCGATCAGCCGGGCACGTAGCTGCTCCCGCTGCACGTCGGACAGGGGATGGGCCGAGGCGACGTTGGCCGTCACCACGCCGCGCTTGCTCGCGACCAAGGTGGAGAAGGCGGTGACCACCGTGCGCAGGATCGCCAGACGTCGATTATTGGCGATGACCCCGACCAGGTCGATGACCGTCTTGCCGAAGCCTTGGCCGGTCATCGCCGCCCGGGCCGCGGTCCGCGCCTGCGTCACATCGATCAGCGGCGAGGACAACAGGCGGCGGAACGGCGCACTCTGGTCGATCAAGCGGCCGAGGGCCTGCATCTGATCGACTACCACATCCAACTCGCGCCGTTCGTCAGCGAGGTCGTAGAGCGCGGCGGCGTAGCGGCCGGGGAGGCCGCCGCTCTGGGAAATCGTGCCTTCAGCGGCCACGCAGAGATCCAATCCAGGGTCAGGGAGACGTTAAATCCGGTTCATCGACCGACGGCGGTCGCTTACCATGCAGGTTTTGGCCGCGCAACACGCCTTGCCCCCGGTTTAGCGCTGCCCCAGCCGGGTTTCACCAAACAGCTTGGACTGCGCACGGGGCTGCGAGCGCCAATATTGCTTCGGCGCACTCACCGTCGCCCCCAGCTCAGCCGCGGCATGCCAGGGCCACCGCGGGTCGTACAATATCCCTCGGGCGAGTGCGATCATGTCGGCCTGCCCCTCGGCCAGGATGGATTCGGCGTGCGACACTTCCGTGATCAAGCCGACTGCCATGGTGGGCATTCCAGTTTCGGCCTTGATCCGGGCCGCGAATTGGACCTGGTAGCCTGGCGCTAGGGCAATGACCTGCGCGGGTGAGACACCGCCGCTGGAAGCATCCATAAAGTCGCAACCGCGATCCTTCAGCGCTTTAGCGAAGACGATCGTCTGCTCGAGGTCCCAGCCATGCTCGACCCAATCCGTCGCCGACACCCGCACACCGACCGGCACGGCGGCCGGCACGGCCGCCCGTACCGCTTCGAACACTTCCAGGGGAAAGCGCATCCGGTTGGCCAGTGGGCCGCCATAGTCGTCGTTGCGCTGGTTCGCGATGGGGGAGAGGAATTGGTGCAGCAGGTAGCCATGCGCCGCGTGCAGCTCGACCGCCTGCAGTCCCAGCCGCATCGCCCGGTGCGCTGCAGCGACGAAGGCATCACGCACCCGCGTCAGCCCCGGCTCATCGAGCGCCACCGGCCGCTCATCCTCCGGTCGCACGCCGAGGGCGGAGGGTGCCGTCGGGACCCATCCACCATGGGCGCTGTCGACGAGCTGACCTCCCTCCCACGGCGGAGCGCTGGAGGCCTTGCGCCCGGCATGGGCGAGTTGCACCCCGACCGGGATGGTCGAATACCGCCGGATCGCGCTCAGCACCTTTTTCAGCGCCGCCTCGTTGCTATCGGAATAGAGCCCAAGGTCGGCAGCCGTGATGCGCCCGACCGCCTCCACCGCCGTCGCCTCCAGGATCAGCAACCCGGCGCCCGAGAGGGAGAGATGGCCGAGATGGATCATGTGCCAATCCGTCGCATCGCCGTTCTCGGCCGAATATTGGCACATCGGCGCGATCACGATCCGGTTCGGCAAGGTCAACCCGGCGAGGCTGATCGGCTGGAAGAGATGGCTGGTCATAGGCAGGGGCCCTCCTTGAGGGAGGCTGTAACCGACGGCGTTCTGTCAAGGCAATGGTGGCATACGGCCGTCCGGTATCGGGCTGTCCCATAAAGAGGAGAAATCGATGCCGAAGCGTGCTAGACCGGACCCTATGAGCGTCGCCCTTCGCAAGCCGATGACCATCGACGAGTTCCTCCTCTGGGAAGAGCGGCAGGACCTGCGCTACGAGTTCGACAGTTTTCAGCCGCTCGCGATGACCGGCGGGACTGCCGCCCACTCGGCGATCCAGCGCAACCTGATTTACGCTTTGACGAGACGCCTGCTCGACAGTCCGTGCCAACCTTATGGCAGCGAGCTGAAAATCAGGGTGGCCGAGCGCATCCGTTACCCTGAGGCTTTCGTGGTTTGCACGCCGGTTCCACCGCGCAGCAAGGTCGTGACCGACCCGGTGGTGATATTCGAGGTCGTCAGCGAGAGTAGCGTCACCACCGACTTTGTCACCAAGAACGCGGAATACCGGGCGACCCCGTCCGTGCAGCGTTACGTCGTGCTGCAGCAAACCAAGGCGGCAGCGGCGGTCTTCTCCCGCAAGGGTGATGACTGGGTGGCCGACCTGCTCGCCAGCGATGACGCGGTGCTTCGCATGCCCGAAATCGGCATCGACATTCCCCTGTCGGAGATCTACCGGCGTGTGGAGTTCGAAGCTGAGGCGGGCGAGGGCGACCCGGGCGGCCTATAAATGCATGGAGCGCCTGGAGCCCGGCCTTGGCTGACGAGTCGCGCCAACCGGTCTCCTACTCCCATCAAACCCGATCAAGTGATCTTGGACACCCCCGCATGGGGCAAACCACGTTTGTCTCTGGCTTTGATAAGCCTGGTTTGCCAGCCTGGTACGAAACCTGACGTCCAACAAACGAATGGGCGCGATATCCGGACCAATGTTGACGCAGACTGTGTAGGGCCGAAAAGCGCAGCACCTTCCGCAGTTTTTTCATATTGTTGCGTTCAAAGAGTGAAATTTTCATGTTGGACGGTCAGGGGCTTAAGAAGCTTAATGGGCTTTAGACAGTGAGTTCTCCATTACGGGTTCAGGCTTGCGACGCATCCGCTACCTCTGTATCGAACTGGAGTTTTGAAGCAGCGCGATCATTCCCTCCAGCCAAGAAGCTCACCTATGCCCACTCTTCCGCGCATAGTCCGCCTCGCGCCGCATCGCTTCAGCCACAACCTGCTCGGGCGTGGTAAACTCCAAATCATGGAAGATGATATCACTGATTTTGGAATGCGGAAACGCGTCGTCAAGACTATCTATCGACGCCCACATCTCCTCCTCTGTGCCGTCAACAGCAAAGATTCTCTTAATCAATTGCAAAATTTCATCGGTTGTCACTTATTTCCTCCCATAATGAATAGAGTAGTGCTGGCGCGGCGTCACGACCCTGATCGTTGACAAATCATAGACTTCGCCACCTCGACCAATTTCGGGATCGTGGTGTAGCTGCCAAACCCTGGTTTTCTGCACAATCTCTGAGTTCGGCGCGATCGGTGCGTAACCCTTTCGCATGAAGTCTCGGCTTTGATCCTTGAACTGTCGGGCAAGTTCCGGGGTACTTGCAACAGCTTTCCAAAAGGCTTCCCTGAAAGCCGTAAAAGTCGGGAACGACCTTCCGATGAGCTTCTCGGCAACTTGGGCGGGGATCGGCGCGCCATCCTTGTTCTTCCTACTTCCCACAAGCCAAGGCCCAACGACGCGCGGCAACTTGGTGCTCTCTATCACTAAACCCCGCGTATTGCGCCGCTCCGTAGCAGTTGGAGTTCTCGTCTTGCTCGCAAATCGTCGAGCGCGGCCTGTATCCCCGCGCTACTCTTCCCCTGGCGCATCAGTTGGGTGGCGAGCGCTGCCTCCTCGTCATTGCGCGCCACATAGCCAACACCCGGCATCGGCGTGGCCTTGACCGCCGCCCGGATCGTCGCCAGCGCGCCGCTATCCCCCGCCAGCGCGACGTCGAGCAGGGACGGGTCGGCCCGGACCACCCGCATCACCTGCGCCGCGACCATCTCGTCCGACGGCCACCGCGAGGCCGTGCCCAGCAGCAGCGACCGATTCACCAGCGCCCAGGCGTACGCCACGGCCGCCGCCATGTCGGCTGGCCTTGACGGATCGAGCTTGAAGCGATCGATCGCAGCCCTGACCTGCGAGTCGCGGTTCGATAGAGGCCGGGCACCGATCACCATCCCGGCCAGCGCAAGCCAACCGGCCCCGTGCAGAACGCGGCCGATCAGCGGCAGCAACTCCCCAGCCGGCGGGAGCCATGCTGGCATGCCCGGCTGCACCGACGCGGGAGGCGGAGACACCCGCGCAAGTGTTGGCGCCGGCGGGACATCCCGCAGCAAAGCGGCCATGCCGCCCGTCTTAGTCAGGTGTTCGTCAGCCCGCGAAGGAAGGGCTGGAAGTGGTCCAACCCCATCTGCTGTGCACTGCGCGCAACCAAATCCGTCGCCTCGCGCAGGTCAGCGTGGCTGTCGGCCTGATGGATGACGCCGCCTGCCTGGACAAAGGACGCAACGCCGGGCGCATCCACATGCATGCCCAAGACCCGGGGCGCGATCAGCCGCAGCCCGAGCGGCAGCGCATGGACCACACCCGTCAACGCGCGGGACAGACGCCCATGATCGGCTGCGTCGAGCCGGGCTACGGCATGGTGGCGCTTGGAGGCCGGTAAGCCGGCTACGAGCGCGTAGCCGACATTATGAATCCGGTCCTGTAGCGAGGGCAGCGCATCCCCGGGCGCTGGGGACGCCTCGGCGTCCGCCGGCTTCGTGCCGTTTCCAAACCACATGTGATATTGGCGGCCCTGGTAAATCCAACTGTCATTTCCGGCCACTCAAGACTCCACCCCACAACAGTTAGGTTTTTTCTATGTTATTGGATGGAGTTTCAAGGTTTATGGCACAAAATGTGCTACAGACGGCTTAGGTCTGTCCTACAGGAACGAGACGGGGTCCACGTCCACATCCACGCGCACGCCCCGGCCCACACGCACCTGCGCCAGCCAGGCTCGCAGCAATGGCTGCACCGCCACGTCGCGCCGGGCCTTCAACAACAACCGGCGGCGGTGGCGGCCGCGCAGGATGGCGAACGGCGCCGGGGCCGGGCCCAGCACCGTCACCCCATTTGCCCGCGGCGCCGCACGGCCCAAATCGCGGGCGGCCTCGTCGGCGGATTGGGCGTCGTCGGCAGAGACGATCAATGCGGCCAGGCGGCCATGCGGGGGCCAGCCGCCGGGACGGCGGGCCGCACTCTCCTGCGCCATGAAGGTCGCCAAATCGCCACCCACCAGCGCCTGCATCACCGGGTGCTCGGGGCTGAAGGTTTGCAGCAGCACCTTCCCCGGCGCCTCCGCCCGCCCGGCACGGCCCCCCACCTGGTGCAGCAACTGAACCGTCCGCTCCGCAGCCCGCAAATCCCCGCCCGCAAGGCCCAGATCGGCATCGACAACCCCCACCAAGGTCAAGTGGGGAAAGTGCCAGCCCTTGGCCACGATCTGCGTGCCGATGATCAAATCAACCCGGCGCTGCTCGATGGCATGGGCGGCCGCGGCGGCCGCATTCGGGCCGGGCAGCGTGTCGCTCGCCATCACCAGCACACGCGCCTCCGGAAACACCGCCGCCGCTTCCTCGGTGATCCGCTCCACGCCGGGCCCAATCGGCACCAGACTATCCGCCGCCGCACAGACGGGGCAGAGCGGCGGAATGGGCTCGGTATGGCCGCAATGGTGGCAGGCCAACTGCTTGCGGGCGCGGTGCTCCACCAGCCACGCGGTGCAGTTCGGGCACTGCATCCGATGCCCGCAGTGGCGGCACAGCGTCAACGGCGCGTAGCCCCGGCGATTGAGGAACAGCATCGCCTGCTCCCCCCTTGCGATCGTGTGGTTGACAGCCGCAACCACCGGCTCGGCCAGAAACCGCCCGCGGGGCGGCTGGTGGTCGCGCAAATCCACGGTGGCGACGGCGGGAAGCGTGGCGCCGCCATGGCGCCGCTGCAGCGTCTGATGGCGGTAGCGGCCGGCCTCCACGTTGGCCAACGTTTCCAGGCTCGGCGTCGCAGATACCAGCACGGCAGCGGCGCACGATAGCCGCGCCCGCACCACCGCCATGTCGCGGGCATGGTAGACGACGCCCTCCTCTTGCTTGAACGCCGTCTCGTGCTCCTCATCCACCACGATCAGGCCCAACTCGGGGAATGGCAGGAACAGCGCGGACCGCGCGCCGACCACCACCGATGCGCCGCCATCCGCCACCGCCCGCCAGGTCACACGCCGGGTGCGGGAGGGCAGGTCGGAATGCCAGACCGCCGGGGCGGCGCCGAAGCGGGCCTGGAACCGTTCCAGCCATTGCGAGGACAGCGCGATCTCTGGCAGCAGCACCAGCGCCTGGTGGCCCGCAGCGACGCATTCCGCCACCGCCTCCAAATACACTTCCGTCTTGCCCGACCCGGTGACGCCATCCAGCACCGTCACCGAGAAGGCGGCGTCGGACACTGCCCGGCGCAGGGCCGCGGCGGACTCCGCCTGCTCGGGCGACAAAGCGGGCCCTGGATACGCCGGGTTCAACCGTGCGAAGGGCGGTGCAGCAGGGAGGATGGTGGGCACCAGCAGCCCAGCCCCGGCCATGCCCCGGATCACCGCGGCGGACACACCGGCCTCGCGCGCCAAAGCCGCCCCGGTGCGCGACACGCCATCGGCGAGCAGTGTCACCACGCGCCGCCGCCCCTCCGTCAGGCTTGCCTCCGCCGCCCCGTCCGCCAGGCTCCAACCCGCCTGCGGCACTGGGGGTGCCAGGGCGTTCACCCGCAGCGCCATGGCCAAGACGTCACCAGGGGCGGCAAGCGTGTAGCCGGCAATCCAGTCGATGAACTGCCGCAGAGCCGGCTGCATGGCGGGCGCGTCCAGCACCGCGTCGATTGGCTTCAGCTTTGACTCGGCAACCGGGTCGCCCTGCCCGGCATCCCACACCACACCCACCTCCGCCCGGCGGTTCAGCGGCACCAACACCAAATCCCCCGGCTGCACGTTCATCCCCTCGGGCACTGCATAATCGAACGGCCCGGCGAACGGATATGGCAACAACACCGGTACCCGCTTTCGCATCGCGTGGGGCGTGGGTAGGTTTAGCGGCAGGGAGGGTGAAGGCATGACGCTCTTGGTGGACACCGATGCACGCGGGATCAAGCCCTACGAGGGCCGCCCGTGGCGTTGAACAGTCTGGAGGGCGAGGACGTCGCTGCCTTCCTGCGTGCCAATCCCGAATGGTTGCGGGAAAATCCCGACATGTACCTGGTGCTGGATCCGCCCATGCGGCTGCATGGCGACGCGCTGGCCGACCACATGGCCGCCATGCTGCAGCGGGAGCGCGAGCATGCCCGCGCCCAAACCGCGCGGGCAGACAGCGTGCTGGCCGCCGGGCGCGCCGCCGCCGGGCTGGCGCTACGGGTGCAGGAGGCCGTGCTCGCCCTGATGCGCGCTGCCGACCCGGCGGAGTTCGTGCGTGCCGAACTGCCTGGCTTGCTCGCCGTGGACGCGGCCAATTTGTGCGACCTCAGCCATTTGCCCGCCGGCACGGGCGCCCGCCTGCTCGGCCGGCGGGACGTGGTGTTTCGCGACGCGCCGGCCGATGCCGGGTTGCTGCATGGCGCTGCGGCCGCCTTGGCCAGGGTGGACGCGCTGGTGCGGGTGGCGGAGGGGTCGATGCTGGCGCTGGCCTCGCGCGACCGCTCCCGCCTGCATCCCGGGCAAGGCGCTCGCCCGCTGGCCTTTCTCGGCCGCGCCCTGGCTGCCGCGTGCGAGCGATGACGGGGGAGGCCGCCCGCCTGGCCTTCCTCGCGTGGCTGGAACAGGAGCGCCGGGCATCCCCGCTGACGGTGCGCGAATATGGCCGCGACCTGGCTGATTTTCTCGGTTTCCTGGTGCGGCATTTGGGGAGTGAGCCGGATTTGGCGGCCCTGGGTGCGGTGTCGCAACTGGACGTGCGGGCCTGGCTGACGCATCAGGCCGGCCAGGGGCAGATCAACGCCACGCGGGCCCGCCATCTGTCCGCCGTCCGCTCGTTCTACCGCTATTTGGCGCGGCGCCACGGCGTGGCCAACCCGGCGCCCGGCCTGCTTGCCACGCCCAAGGCCAGACGGCCCATCCCCAGAGCGCTCACTCCCGCCGGCGCCCGCAACGTGGCGGAGAACGGGAGCGAAGGCTCCAAAGACCCCCGCGCGCACGCCCGCGACACGGCTCTCTTCACCCTGCTCTATGGCTGCGGCCTGCGGATTGCGGAGGCGCTCGCCCTGGATGTGCGCGACCGCCCGCGACTGGGTGGCGCCCTCCGCGTGGTTGGGAAGGGCACGAAGGAGCGGTTGGTCCCCGTGTTGCCCGCCGTCCATGCCGCCCTGGCGTCCTGGCTGGCGGAACACCCGGCGGCCGGCGATCCGGCGGCCCCGCTTTTCCTTGGCCTACGTGACGGTAAGCGGCTCAACGCCGGGGTGGCGCAGCGAACCATGCGGGCCTACCGCCGCCTCACCGGGCTGCCGGAGCATGCGACGCCGCACGCCCTGCGGCATTCGTTTGCGACGCATTTGCTGTCTGGAGGCGCCGATTTGCGGTCGATCCAGGAATTGCTTGGCCACGCCAGCCTGTCGACCACCCAGCGCTACACCGCGGTTGATGCGGCAGGGCTGCTAGCGGTCTTCAACGCCACGCATCCGCACGCCAAATGACGCGTCTGCAAACCCCGGACCTGATCCACCTACCCGCGTATGTTGCGGCGCTGGAACGCGGCTGGTCCCCCAACACCACGCGCAACGTGTGTGTCGAGCAGCTCGAGCAGATCGGAGCTGACCGCGAAGCCTTTATCAACAAGCTCGTGCGCCCGCATGGCACGATTGCTCTCCCCTCCGGCACATTGGTGCCGATGCTGCCAGGGACCACGCGTTGGATTTGGGATGGCGGCCTGTGCGGCTCGATTAACATCCGGCACCAGCCCGGCACGACCGATCTGCCGCCGCACGTATCGGGCCATATCGGCTACAGCGTGGTGCCCTGGCGGCAGCGCCAGGGGCATGGCACGCGGGCACTGGGGCTGATGCTGCCGATGGCGGCGGCGTATGGGCTGCCGTACGTGATCATCACATGCGACGTGGACAATGCAGGGTCACGCCGGGTGATCGAGGCGAATGGGGGCGTGTTCTTGTATGAGTCGGACGATAATTCGGAGCCAGGGACGCACAAATTGGTTTTTCGGGCAGAATGTTAACACAATCCTACCGATAACCGTGTAACGTCCCATGGCGCAAAGAATGCGCAATGTTTCTCGTCCAAAGAGGCTCTGCCCCTATGATTTCAAACTCGGCTTCTGTTGCGTCTGTGTCTAGCGCACAGAATCTGCAGAATTCGTTAATAGCGGAGCCGCAGACGACAGAACAAGCGCTGGCCGTGACAGCGTGGATCGCTCAAAAAGCGGTCGACGAATTCGCCCAGCGCGTCAACGCTGCAATGGTTGAAATGTTGAATGCCGAAGGGGCGACATCGCAAGATTCGCTGCTCAGCAAAAAGCTGCGGGCTTATTCCTCGAAAACCGATGTCCCCCTCAGGTCTACCCTACGGATGGTCTAAGCCAACCGCCCGATTCCAAGGCGGTCGCCCAACCTATCCAACACGGCAACGAGCGGGTCGCTGATGGGGACGCCCTCCTTCACCCGGGCCTCGCGGCGGCGCGCACGCTCCTCGCCCGGATAGCGGATAGGGCCCGCCTCAGGCAGCCGCGCCGAACCACGCAGGTCCGCAAGATGCTGCACGACCGCCGTCGCAAACAGCGACGGGTCAATGAAGCGCGCAACGTCCAGCGCCAGCATAAAATGCCCGGTATTCGTTTCCGTGCTGTCATCCGCGTTGAAATCGACGACGGCCTTCCCCACCGCCGCACCATTCAACGTGCCGGCGAGCAGGCCCAGCACCATGGCCAACCCGGCGCCCTTATAGCCGCCAATCGGCAACAACACGCCGGACCCGCTCTGCGCCGGGTCGATCAAGGGGGCGCCGGTGCGGCGATCGACCATCCACCCCTCCGGCATTGGCTTGCCCTGCAAGGCGTGATTTTTCACGGTCCCATACGACACCACCGTCGTGGCGATATCCAGCACGACCGGCGGCCCATCCCCGGCCGGGATGCCGACGGCAAGCGGGTTGGTGCCGAGCAAGGAGTCGACCCCACCCCAGGGCGCCATGTGGTTCGCGCTGGCCACCGCCGCGTAAATTCCCACCATTCCCTGCGCCAACGGCATGGCCGCGTACAGCGACGCCGGGCCCGCATGGTTGGACCGGCGCACCCCCACCCAACCGATCCCAGCCTCCTTCGCAAGCTCGATTGCGGTCGCGGCGGCGCGGGCCATCACGAGATGGCCCATGCCGTTGTCGCCATCCACCAGGGCCGTGGCCGGGGCGGTGCGATGAACGGCGATAGCCGGCGTCCGGTTGACCGCGCCACCCTCGATCCGCCGGATGTATTGCGGCAGTCGGAAGATGCCGTGCGCATCGGCGCCCACCAAATCCGCCTCCACCATCAGCGCCGCCACCGCGGCGGCATCCGCCTCCGGCAGACCCACGGCCACGAAGGCCCGGCAAGCGAACCCGGTCAGCGCGGACGCTGCAAACGTCACGCGGCCGGAACCATCCGGTCCTTCGCGTGCTCGGCGGCAACCGGGTTTGTCTGCCCGGTCGAGACCAGCGTCCGCGTTGCGTCGATGGAGGCGTAGGTCCAGAAAATCCGCAGCGTCTCCGTGCCGGACGGGTTGCGGAAGAAATGCGGCAGGTTGGGCGGGATCCAACTGGTGTCGCCAGGACCGGCCGCGTGTTCCACCCCCCCGATCACCGCAATGGCACTGCCGTCCAGCACGATCACGCTTTCCTCGCAATTGTGAAAATGTTCGGGGATCGCGGCGCCCGGGGCGATCATGGTGATGCCGTTGATCAACTGGCGCGCCCCGGTCCGCGGGGTCACCAACGGGATTGTGCGGGCGCCGCCGCCGCGGTCGGCCACGGGTTGCTCGGCCGGGCGGATGATGGCAGCCCCTGGGTCAGTCGGCATGGATGTCGGCCTCCTTCAAAAGCTTGCCCTTCTGGTCGAAATCCTGGGCAATCAGCGTCTTTAACTCGCCAGGCGTGCCGGCGATGACCTCATAGCCCAAATCGGTCAGTTGCTTCTCGATCTTCGGATCGTGCAGCGCCGTGACCGCCGCCGAATTCAGCCTGGCAACGATGTCGGCGGGGGTACCTTTGGGCGCCAGCAACGCGGCCCAGGCGTAGAACTGAAACCCTGGTAATCCCTGCTCCGCAATCGTTGGCGTGTTGGGCAACGTGCTCATGCGCTTATCGTCCCCCACCCCCAGAATGCGCAGACGGTCATCCGCCAGGAACGGCAGCGGCCCGGGCAGCGCATCGAACATGACGGGGATATGGTCCGCCACGACCTCGTTCAAGGCCGGGGTGACGCCGCGGAACGGCACATGCGTCAGCTTGATACCGGCCTGCCGCATCAGCAATTCCATCGCAATGTGCTGCGGGCTGCCTTCGCCGCCGGAGGCGAAGTTGATCACGCCGGGCTTGGCCTTAGCCGCCGCGATGAACTCCTGCACCGTCTTGGCGCCCAGCGACGGGCTGGCGATCAGCGCCCAATGCAGCCGCACCATCTCGACGACCGGTTCGAAATCCGTCCGCGGATCGTATCGGGCGTCCTTGCGCATATTCGGCAACACCGACATCACGCTGTCGTTCACCGCGAGCAGCGTGTAGCCATCCGGATCGGCCTTTGCACCGATGCGCATTCCCAGCAAGCCGGCCGCTGCAGGCTCATTCTCTACGAACAGCCCCTTGCCCAGGATTTGGCCCATCCGATCGGCCACGATCCGGGTGACGACGTCAACCGAACTGGCCGCAGCCAACGGCTCCAACACGCGGATGGGGCGCCGCGGATAGTCCTGCGCCCGCACCGGAGTAGCCGCCAGCAATAGCATCGCCGCCAGGCTTAGGCAGCGTCGGCTAGTAAGCGCGTCGGGACGACGACAAAGCTGCCACTCAAAATAATGGCTAAGGGCTTGTTGCCAGATAAATGAACCGCCACGAGCTCCGGCCGGCGTTGACGGCGCGACCCCGGCCAAGCCGCTTAGGAAAATCCGTTGTCTCGTCATCGTCACTCCCCGCGCGGCATTTCTTGGCTCCAACTCAGCGGCCACGGCGCCGGCTGGACTCAGCCTTTCAGACCCAGATCGCTATAGGTGATCGCGGCGCCAGCCGGCCATTTCACGGCGGCGTGAGGCTATACGAAGGCTCCTATGGTCGGCAAGCTGCACCGAGCGACTTGGCGCCGCCGCGTTCAAACGCCCTGTGCCGGCACGCCTCGCGCCGCCTTTCCTGGGGGGAAGCGATGGTGGTAGAGGCAACGCTCAAACCGGGCCGACCCAACGACCCCGCTCGCATACCGGAGCACGCCGCATGAGTTTTGCTGCAAATCGGGAATATTACGCCGGCGCGCTCACCGCGGCCATCGGCGCGGGCGCGATCTACGAGGGGCTGCAATACGGCGTCGGCAGCCTGTCCGACATGGGTGGCGGCTTCTTTCCCGTGGTGCTTGGGGCCGGGATGGTGTTGTTGGGCGGCGTCATGGCAGCTTTTCGCCAGCAGCCCACCGAGAGCCCTGCGATGGCGGCTGCACCGGATTGGCGCGGCACCGGTGCCATTGCGCTCGCAGTGCTCCTCTTCATCGCCCTGGCCAACGCCGCCGGGCTCGCGCCCGCCAGCTTTGCCTGCGTCTTCGCCGGGGCACTCGGCACACGCTCCACGACCTGGATCGAGGCGCTGGTGCTGGCCGCCGGCGTCACCATCTTCGGCGTCTTGCTGTTCTCTTTCGGATTGCAGGTCCAATTTCCGATCATCCGGGGGTTCGTGCCGTGATCGCGTCAGGTCTCCTGGGGCTGGCGCACGGCTTCTCCATCGCGCTCGAGCCGCATAATCTGCTCTGGTGTTTCGTTGGCGTCATGGTGGGGAATTTGGTGGGCGTGCTGCCCGGCCTGGGCGTGCTCTCCTCCATCTCCATCCTGTTGCCGCTGACGTTCGGCATGCAGCCCGTCGCCGCGCTGCTGATGCTGGCGGGCATCTACTACGGCGCCCAATATGGCGGGGCGATCTGCTCCATCCTGTTGAACCTGCCCTGCCATCCCCCGCACGCGGTGACCTGCCTGGATGGCTACCCGATGACGCAACAGGGCCGCGGCGGCGTGGCGCTCGGCATCACCATGCTGGCGGCGATCATCGGGGCGGCGTTCGGCATCGTCCAGATGGTGTTCATGGCGCCCTTCATCGCCCACATCGCCTTCGCCTTCGGCCCGCAGGAGATTTGCACGCTGATGCTGCTGGGCCTGCTGACGGGGTCGACCTTGGCGAAGGGCTCGCCGGTCAAAGGGGTGGCCATGACGATGTTCGGCATCCTGCTCAGCCTGGTCGGCACCGACGTGAACACCGGCAACGACCGTTTCACCTTCGGCCAACTGGAATTGTCGGACGGGCTGGAACTGGTCGCCGTCTCGCTGGGGATGTTCGGGATCGCCGAGTTCTTCAAGAGCGTGAACGCCGCGGCACCGGCCAACCCGCGCGCGGTGCGGCTAGGGTTCCGCGACCTGCGGCCGCAAAGGGCGGATTTGAAGCGGGCGCTGCCGCCCATTTTGCGCGGCACGGTGATCGGCAGCCTCTGCTCGCTGATCCCTGGAACCGGCCCGACCATCGCCTCCTTCATCGCCTATGCGGCGGAAAAGAAAATCTCCAGGACGCCAGACCGGTTCGGTCACGGCGCGATCGAGGGTGTCGCCGCGCCCGAAGCGTCCACCCACTCTGCCGTCCAGGGCGATTTCATTCCCACGATGAGCCTGGGCATCCCCGGAGACGCCGTGATGGCGCTGCTGCTGGGCGCGCTGATGATCCACGGCATCCAACCCGGCCCGCGCCTGATCGTCGAGCAGCCGGATATTTTCTGGGGCCTGATCGCCTCCTTCTGGATCGGCAACATCATCCTGGTGTTCCTCAACGTCCCCATGATCGGGGTCTGGGTGCGGCTGCTGAGCGTGCCCTACCGGTTCCTCTATCCAACGGCGCTGTTCTTCGTCTGCATCGGCGTGTTCGCGGCCCGCAACGAGATGTTCGACGTCGGCGCCACGCTGCTGTTCGGGGCGTTCGGGTACCTGTTGCTGCAGCTTGGCTTCGAACCGGCCCCCATCCTGCTGGGCTTCGTCCTGGGTCCGCGGCTGGAGGAGAATTTCCGCCGCTCGATCCTGCTGTCGCGCGGGACGCTGATGACCTTCATCGACCGGCCGATCAGCGCCGTGTTCCTCGGCTGCTGTGTGCTCTTGCTGCTGATACAGGTCTATGCCGCGATCCGCCGGACCAAGCCACCCATCCAAATCACGCAAGAGGCTTTTGACTGAGAGCGTCACGCCGGGCCGGGCGGCCGAAGCCGCTACCATAGGACTTCCCTAAGTTCGTCGCGCGTGCCATGGTCCGCCTCGGCTTTTTGGGAACCACGCATGACCGCCGAACCGATAGCAGAGCCAGAGGCAATCAGGGTCGCCGAAGGGCTGATCCGGCCCTATATCCGCCGGACGCCAGTGCTGGAGGTTGCCCCGTCCGATTTCGGGGTTGCGGCCGGGCGGCTGGTGCTGAAGCTGGAAATGCTGCAGCATACCGGGTCGTTCAAGGCTCGTGGCGCCTTCGCCAATTTACTGATGCGCCCGGTTCCTTCTGCCGGGGTCGTCGCCGCATCGGGCGGCAATCACGGGGTCGCCGTCGCCTATGCGGCACACCGCCTTGGCCTCCCCGCCACGATCTTCGTGCCCGGCATCGCCTCCCGAAGCAAGGTCGCGCTGATCCGCCAGTTGGGCGCCGAATTGGTCATTGCCGGGGACCGTTATGCGGACGCGCTCGCCGCCAGCGAGGCCTTCCTGGCCGAACGCGGCGGCCTGCCCGTGCATGCGTTCGACCAGCTCGAAACCCTGCTCGGCCAGGGCACGGCCGGGCTGGAGTTGGAGGAGGCCGAGCCCGGCATCGACACCCTGCTGGTCGCCGTGGGCGGTGGCGGGCTGATCGCCGGGATCGCGGCCTGGTATGCCGGCCGCATCAAGATCGTGGGGGTCGAGCCGGAACGGGCACCGACCTTGTTCCGCGCCCTGGAGGCGGGTCGCCCGGTTCCGGCCGAGGCGGGCGGGATTGCCGCCGACTCGCTGGCACCGGCGCAGATTGGCCGGCTGACCTTCCCGATCGCGCGCCAGCATGTCGACCATGTGGCTCTGGTGACGGATGACGCGATCGTCGCGGCGCAGAAGAGCCTGTGGAACAACGCCCGCCTTGTCGCCGAACCCGGCGGTGCCGCCGCCGCTGCCGCCCTGCTCTCCGGCCGTTACCGCCCGGCCCACCAGGAACGCGTTGCCGTCCTGGTATGCGGCGCCAACACGGCCGCAGTTGATTTCGACCGGGTATAAACGGCGGCAGATTGGGAAGACGCCCTCGATGACCCAAACCGCCCGCCAACGCGCTGCTGCCTTCTGCCACCGGTTCGGCCTCCAAGTGCCAATCCTGGCGGCGCCAATGGCGGGCGCCAGCCCAGCCGCCCTGGCCATCGCGGTCGCGAACGCTGGTGGCATGGGCGGCATGGGCGCGCTGCTGACCGAACCCGCTGGGATCGCCAAATGGGCGGCCGAGTTTCGCTCGCAGAGCAACGGGGCATTCCAGCTCAATGTGTGGATCCCCGATCCGCCTCCCATCCGGGACCCCGCCGGGGAGGGTCAGATCCGCACCTTTCTTTCCAACTGGGGACCGCCCGTGCCGGAACAGGCGGGGGACGCTGCACCGCCCGACTTCGCCGCCCAATTGGAAGCCTTGCTGCAGGCTGCGCCAGGCGTCGTCTCGTCCATCATGGGCGTCTTCCCCGCCGAGTTCATCACGCAACTCAAACAGCGCGGCATCGCCTGGTTCGCCTGCGCCACCACCCTTGCGGAGGCAAACATGGCGGAGGCCGCCGGGGCCGACGCGATCGTGGCACAGGGGCTGGAGGCAGGCGGCCACCGGGGCGCCTTCGACGCCGCTGCCGCCGAACGGCGTGACACCAGCCTGATGGCGCTGCTGCCCCGGCTGGCCGATCGGATTTCGCTGCCCATCATCGCCACGGGCGGCATCGCCGACGGACGGGGGGTGGCCGCTGCGCTCACGCTCGGGGCCAGCGCGGTGCAGATTGGCACCACCCTTCTGCGCTGTCCGGAGGCTGGGACCAACCCGGCCTGGGCCGACGCCTTGGTCGATCTGGAGCCAGAGGCCACCGTCACCACCCGGGCCTTCAGCGGCCGGGTGGGCCGCGGCATCGCCGGCGCCTTTACCAGCGCCGCCGCCGCGCCGGGTGCGCCACGCCCAGCCCCCTACCCAGTGCAGCGCGGGCTGACCGCCCTGATGCGGGCCGACGCGCAGGCCAAGCGGGATGTCGGCCGTATGCAGGCCTGGGCCGGCCAATCCGCCGCCCTCGCCCGGGCCGAGCCGGCTGGCGACGTGGTGCGCCGCCTCTGGACCGAAGCGGAGAGCCTGCTGCCGTGACCCACCAACATAGCTTCCACGCCACCACCGAATGGACCGGCAATACCGGCAGCGGCACCCGCAATTACCGCTCGTATGAACGCCGCTACGACATCCGGGCCGACGGCAAGCCGGACATTCCGGGGTCGGCGGATCCCGCCTTCAGGGGCGACCCAGCGCGCTACAACCCGGAGGATTTGCTGGTCGCCTCGCTCTCCGCCTGCCACATGCTGTGGTACCTCCATCTATGCGCCGATGCCGGGGTGGTGGTGACGGCCTATACCGACCGCGCCGAGGGCACGATGACGCTCGACGCAGAGGGCGGTGGCCGGTTCACCCGTGTGACGCTGCGCCCGGCGGTCACCCTCGTCGACGATGCGGATCGCGACCGCGCTGCGGCGCTGCATCACGACGCGGCGGCCAAGTGCTTCATCGCCAACTCGGTCAACTTCCCCGTCGAACATGCGCCGACCTTCGCATTCGGCTAGGTGGGGACGCTGACGGACACGCCGGCGCTCCCGCTGATGATGATCGCCTGGGCGCTGGCCGGGATGGGCTTGGACATCGGGCTGGCCCGATTCACCTACGGGGTGACCCTGCCGTCCATGCGGCGCGAGCTGGGCCTGGACTATACGGCGAGCGGCATCCTGAACGCGGTGCATCTGCTGGGCTATCTGGCTGGGACGGCGGCAGCACCCGCTTTGCTCCGACGCATGGCAACGGGCACGCTGGCGCGCGCGGGCCATGTCCTCTTCGCCATGGGTGCCCTGGCCTGCGCGTTGGCACCCGGCGTGACCACGCTGGCCATCGGGCGGCTCGCCTCCGGGATCGGCGCGGCAGGTGGGATTACGGCGATTCTCGTGATCGTCATCGAATCCGTGGCCGCGCGGCATCGTCCAGCGGTCAGCGCCGCCGTTTGGGCCGGGATCGGCGCCGCGGTGGCCCTCAGCGGTGCGGCCGCACCCGCCCTGCTGACCCAGGCGGGCGGCTGGCGGGCCGGTTTTGCAGCGTCCGCAGCCGTCGCGGCCGCGCTCAGCCTCGGCTTTCCCCCACGGTCGTACGCGACGAGGCCAGCGGGTCAGGAAGCCGGCGCGCCAGCAAGCATCCATCCGCCGCGCGGGTCATTCGGGCTGCATGTGTCGTGTTTGATCGCCGCCTACGCCCTCTTCGGCGTGGCCTATATCGGCTACGTGACCTTCGCCGGCGCGCGGCTAGCCGCCACTGGGGCGTCTTTGCAGGCGATACGCGTGGTTTGGGTCACGCTCGGGCTCAGTTGCATGGTCGGTTCTGGCCTCGCTGTCCTAGGCTTGCGCGCGCGGTTTGGGCGCCAGGCCGCGCTCACGGCCGCGCTGCTTGCTGCTGGCGCCGGGTCTCTCGTCGCCGCGATCCCTGGGCTGGCCGCCTCCATTGCCGGCGCGGCGCTGTTCGGCCTCGGGATGACCTCCAGCCCGGCGCTCGTGACGGCCTATCTGCGCGACCGCAGCACCGCGGCCACCTACCCGCAACTCGTCAGCGTCGCCACAATTGGCCTTGGAACGGGCCAACTTATTGGGCCGGTCGCCACCGGGTTCCTGGCAGACCATTTCGGTCTTGCGGCTGCCTTCCTCTTCGCAGCGGCGGTGTTCGCGCTGGCCGCCGCCTGCGCCTTGGCAGACGAATGGGTCAACGCCCGCCCGGGCGGGTCCTAAGCCAAGCGATAAACGATCTCGGTCCCGTCTTTCGCCCTCGCCTGCAGCTTCACCCAGGCCTGAGACGCGTCATACCAGTCTTGCACCATGATCTCACCCATCAGGCTGTAGACCGTGGCATCTACCCGGCGGCCGTCCATGAGAGCCAGGGATTGGGTGCCGATGCGGGCAGCCCGGCACATCATCGGCTTGCCATCCTGCGGGTTGAACAAGGGGGCCGACATGTCCGCCATGGCCCAATGCGTCAGCGGCAACGCCTCGGCGGGAAGCGTGCGCTCCGGCTCCCCCATGGACCGAACCGACAGTCCAGCGGCCGTGCGGCTGACCGAGACGCGATGGCGTGTGCCGTCGTCGTTCGTCTCGGTCTCCAGCGTCGCAAAGCGGCCGCCGACCCATTGCTCGATGCCTCGCATGGTATAGCGATACAGGGTGATCGGCCCCAGCCCCGCCGCGAATTCAATGTTGATGTGGGCGGTCACGGCGTCCTCGCCCTGGGTGAAATCGATCGTGTGCGTGCCGATCCGTTTTCCTTCGCGAAACGCCTCGAACGCAATGCGGCTCCCTGGGGGCATGCCGGCCGCATGCGCCAGCCGCCCCAGCCCGCACGCCATCGCCGAGAAAACCGCCATACGGCGGCCGATCATGTCGCCGCGTCCGGCCGCGTGATCCGGTAGAGGCCGACATCGATCAGACCTGCCAGGAACCCCGCCTCGCAATAGGCGAGGTAGTATTCCCATCGCCGCCGAAACCGCTCGTCGGGCGGGCGCCCGCCGATTTGCACGACCTCGGATTTGCCATTGCTGAGCGAGGGCCATGCGCGCTGGAAACGGTGGCTCCAGTCCCGCAGCGTCCGGGCGTAGCTTGGGCCAAACATCTCAACCGATTGCAGCGATAGTCCGGCGCGGGCAATTTCGCCCGATAGCACGGGCACCGAGGGCAGCATCCCGCCGGGAAAAACGTAACGCTGGATGAAGTCGGCACTGCGCCGATAAATCTCGTAGCGCTCCTGCGCAATGGTGATCACCTGCAGCACCGCGACCCCGCCGGGGCGCAGACAGTCCCTGATCTTCTTGAAGTAGACTGGCCAATATTCGGCACCCACCGCTTCCAGCATCTCGATCGAGACGATCCGGTCGAAAATCCCGGTGACGTCGCGGTAGTCCTGCAGCCGCAATTCCGCGTTGGTGTCACGCAACATGAATTTGGCATGGCCTAATTGCGACGGCGACAGCGTGATGCCGGTCACCTTGGCGCCAGTCTCCCGGGCCATCCGCCCGGCCAGGCCGCCCCAGCCGCACCCGATCTCCAGCACGCTCGCCCCGGCGTCCAACGACAGCAACTGCATCACCCGCTGCTGCTTCGCCAGCTGCGCCTGCTCCAGCGACAGATCGGGATGACGGTAGATACCTGACGAGTAGGTCATACCAGGATCGAGCCAGGCAGCATAGAACGCGTTGCCGAGGTCGTAATGCGCCTCGATGTTACGCCGGGCGCCGGCGCGGTTATTCGCGCGGAAGCGGTGCAGCAGGCGATGGACCCGGCGGACCAAGCCCATTCCATCGGTGGCATCCCCAAGCGCCGATGCGTTTTGTGCAGCCAGCGTGATGAGCGCCGTCAAATCTGGGCTGGACCAATCGCCATCCATGTAGGATTCGGCAAAGCCCACATCCCCCTCGATCATCAGGCGCCGCACCGCCCGCCAGCTATGCAACATCAGCACCGCGTTTGGCCCAGGATGATCGGCATAATGCGCGATTTGCCCGCCGGATGGCGGATGCACCACCAGGCTGCCACACACGATGCGGCGCATCAGCCGCCGCACCAGCCACGCTGCAGAATATCCCTGCACCCGGCCGGTTCCGATGGAAGTGTCACTCATGCCTTCACTCCTCCGGCGGCCGCTACAGTCACGGCATGCAACGGCGCAGCAGGGCGGGGTCGCAAGCGAACGCCCTTGCGCCAGATTTTCCACGCTTCCCAGTGGATGCCCGCCACCACCTTCAACCCAAGCAAGGGCGCGTGCAGGAGTGCCGAGAGCAAGCCCCTATCGCTCAGCACCCGGCGTTCCCCGGCGAACGAAGCGCCTAGCAGCAGCCCTTCCGTATCCAACACGTTCACCGTCACCGCGATGCGGTTCGATGGCGGCTGGATGGTGAATTCGTACCGCAAATCCATGTCCATGAAGGGCGAGACGTAGAACGCCTTCTGGCAAGCCTGCCGCACCAAGCCGGACGCCTCCTGCCCTTCGACGGGAATGAGGTAAGAATGCCGCTGCCCAAACGT
Organism: Acetobacteraceae bacterium; assembly: GCA_965199005.1. Classification (GTDB taxonomy): domain Bacteria; phylum Pseudomonadota; class Alphaproteobacteria; order Acetobacterales; family Acetobacteraceae; genus LMUY01. Next base: position 163,242 of record CBDAQK010000003.1, read on the forward strand.
GTTGTTGACCTGGTACAGCATGGCACTGAGCCATCCCTGGGGATGGTAGCAGAAATATACACTGAGCGGATTGAAGCAGTGGCCCAGCACCCGCGGCATGCAGAGCACGCGCACGTGGCCGCCCGTCTGCAACCCAGCCACTTCCAATTGCTGGTCCACCCAATCCCGCAGCCCGCTCGCCGTTCCGGCACCGTGATCACATTGATGGAAGCTCACCAGGGCAGCACGGTCAAAACCGAACAACCACAATTTGCGCGACAGGCTGGGCAATTCGTCCAAATCCAGCAGGATGTTGAACAGCCGGTAGCGGAGCTTATGGTGCGCCGGGCGAAGGCGCACATGCTGCACGCTGCCGGTGTAGAGGGCAGACACGCTCATGCTGCCAGGACCTCTATCGCGATTGGCAGGGCCGGCTGCAGATAAATCCGGCCGGACTCATCGGCCACCGACCATGGCCGTCGCACGCCGCCCAGCGCCTCGGCCACCGCCAGGCCGGCTTGCAACCCATCCTCGTGGAACCCGGCGCCAAAATGCGCACCGCAAAACCAGGTCCGCCGGGCACCCTGCAACGACCAGATATCGCGCTGCGCCCGCATCGCCGCGGCGTCGAACATCGGATGCTCATACTGCTCGGTATGCAGCACCGTGCCCTCGGCTGGGGCGTTGCCGGGGTTCAGCGTCAGGAAGACGTTCGGCCCCGGCAAATTCTGCAAGCGGTTCATCCAATATGTCACGCATGGCGCGCCCGATTGAGTGGCACCAGGCCGGCCGCTGTCGCCGACATAGTTCCAGCTCGACCACACACCCCGCCGCCGCGGCATGAGCGAAGCGTCCGTATGCAGAACTGTCGTGTTGCGGCTGGTGCGGAAGGCGCCGAGCGTGCGTGCTTCCGCCGGGCTCGGATCGTCCAGCATCGCGCGGGCCTGGTCACCATGCGTGGCGACCACCACCTGGTCGAACGCAGAAACCGCACCCGAACTATCCCGCACCCGCACGCCGGACGCGTTGCGTTCGATGCCCACGATGCGCCGGCCCAAATAGACCGGACCGGACAGGCCCGCCGCCAGCGCATCCACGGTATTGCGGCACCCGCCGGTCACGGTGCGCCAAGTGGGCCGGTCGGTGATTTTCAACAGGCCATGATTCTCGCAGAAGGCGATGAATGCCGCCGCCGGATAATCGCGCATCGCCGCGGCAGGGGCAGACCAAATTGCCGCCGCCATTGGTAGAAGATGGTCCTGCTGCATGGCACGGCCGAATTTATGCTCGTCCAGGAACGCGCCTAAGCTGCACACGCCATCCACCATGGCAGCGCCATGCAATGGTGCCTCCTTATAGAACCGGGCCAAATCCCGCAGCATCGACCAAAACCGGGGGCGGAACAAGTTTCGGCGTTGCGCAAATAGCGTGCGCAAATTCGTGCCGGCATATTCCAGCCGCCCGCCATCCAGGGACACGCCAAACGACATGCAGGAAGGCTGCGTCGCGACGTTCAGATGCTGCAGCAATGCCGTCAGGTTGGGATAAGTCGTTTCATTATAGACGATGAACCCGGTATCGACTGCAAGGGGGCCATCGGGCCGGCCGACCAGCACGGTGTTGCAGTGGCCACCCAAACGCGGCGCTGCCTCGAACACGGTGACATGGTGGCGCTGCGACAGCAACCAGGCGCAGGAAAGCCCGGCAATTCCGGATCCAATAACGGCAATTCGCTGGTGATGAGTGAAATCCTGCGCCAACATCGCGGCCCCTGGGCTCATTTGCTAAGTTTACGAGGCAGGCCGCTCGCCGGATGCACGAGCGCGCATCCGAATCGACGAGCCACAAGTAGACCTTTCGAACCGCCCTGGACCAAGGAGCCCCGCATGAATCTGGTGTCGCTTGGCACAGCCGCCGTGGAACGCTTGCCGCTGCCAGACCCCATCACCCGGGCCGGCGTCTCCTTCCTCGTCGGGCGCACGGCACGCCGCATGGCTTCGCAGACCGACCCGGACAGGCCATTTGCCGCCGCGATGGCAGCGCACCCGATTGCGCTGCACACCGCCGACGCCAACGCCCAGCACTATGAAGTTCCATCCGAATTCTTCGAACTGGTGCTCGGCCCGAATCGCAAATACTCCAGCTGCCTCTATCGGGACGACAGCGAGAGCCTGGCCGAGGCCGAGGCGTATGCGCTCGCCGAGACGGCTGGGCATGCGGGGTTGGCAGATGGACAGCGCGTGCTCGAACTGGGCTGTGGCTGGGGCTCGCTCACGCTTTGGATGGCCACGCATTACCCGGCCTCCCGCATCACCGCGGTCTCCAACTCCACCACCCAGCGCGCGACGATCGAGCGGCTGGCTGCAGCACGCGGGCTTGAAAACGTGACCGTCATCACCGCCGACATGAACAATTTCAAGCCGGAGGGACAGTTCGACCGCGTCGTCTCGGTTGAAATGTTCGAACACATGGCGAACTGGACCGCCCTGCTGAGCAACATCCGCGCCTGGTTGGCGCCAGAGGGAAGGCTGTTCCTCCATGTCTTCACCCACCGCAAGGCGCCGTACCGCTTCGACCATGCCGACCCCGGGGACTGGATCGCGCAGCATTTCTTCACAGGCGGGCTCATGCCCAGCCACGGGCTGATCCGCTGCTTCCCCGCGCTGTTCGACGTGGAGGCGGAATGGCGCTGGAGCGGGACGCATTACGCCCGGACCGCGATGCATTGGCTGGAGAATTTCGACCACAACCACGTCAGCATCAGCGAGATTTTGACGCGAACGTACGGTGCGGATGCGGCGCTGTGGCGGCGGCGCTGGCGGCTGTTCTTCCTGGCCACTGCCGGGCTGTTCGGCCATGATGGCGGCCGCGAATGGGGGGTCAGCCACTATCGGCTTCGCCCGGCCTGAAGGGCTAGGGGCCACCGCCAGGCTGATTGCCCTGGTGGTCGCCTGGAACACACCCTTCTACCCGCTCTACGTCTGGTGGGCGGCCGGGTCGGCGGGGATGCCGGCGGCGCTCCTGCAATTGTGTTCGCTGCCATTCTTCCTCGGGATCGCCGCTTTGTCCCATTGGTCCAGCCTCGGCGCGCGTATCGCCCTGCCGCTGGTCGGCACCGCCAACACGGTGTTCTGCACCTGGGTGTTTGGGGAGCAAGCGGGTGAACAGCTCTTCCTGCTGCCCTGTGCCACGCTGGGCGCCATGCTGTTTGCCCCGGCGGAGCGCGTGCCGATGATCGGCCTGTCAGTCCTGCCGCTTGCCGCCTACCTCGCGCTGCAGGGCCGGTATCCCGCACCGCCCCATGTGTATGAGGCGGCCGAATACCACGCGCTGTTTTCCATGAACGCGTTCAGCGTCGGTTGCCTGACGGTCTTCCTCGGCCTGGTGTTCGCGCGCCGGGGTGCCTAACGGCCAAAATGCTGCGCAACAGCCTGTCCGCCCAGCATCCCCAGCGCCGCCGACGCCGCGGTCAGCACCATGCCCCAGGCCATGTCGCTCGCCGCCAATTGCAGGGTCCATGGCTTCAGCGTGGCGTAGTTGGTCAGGTCATAGGTGCCATAGGCAAACAACCCGAACAGCGCCCCATACAAGAGTGTGAACTGCCACCCGCCTGCCCCGGCCGGCACCACAAAAGTCAGGATGCCAGCCGCGTAGAGGAGGTAGAACAAGACCCCAGGGGCCGCGCGGAATGTCAGGAGATCCTGGCCCAGCGCCGCCCGGAACATCGGCAGTGCGGCCAGCCAGAGCCAGACCGCATCGATGACGAGCAGCAGCACTAGGGTCGTCACATAGGTTGCGGCGGGTTTGAGCATCGGACTCTCCAAATGGACTCCCTGTCTCTACGGTGGCTGAGCCGATTCAGTTGCAACATCTGGCACGCACATCGCGTCGTTTGTCGTGCCGCAGGCGGCAGCCATGCTCGGCAGCAAAGGATTCTCCTTCGTCGGCGTTGCCGCTACGGCGGCTACTGGGCGTCGTGGAAAATCAGCCCCACCGTGTGCCGCTGGCCAGACCGCACCCGGCTGACACCGTGACGGAGATTGACCCGGTAGGGTCCCTTGCTTCCCGCGACCGGCCGTGTATGCACCGCGAACACCACCGCATCCCCTTGCGCAAGCGGCACCACCTCAACCCGGCTCTGCATACGCGGACGCTGTTCCGTCAACACGAACTCCCCGCCCGTAAAATCTTCGCCCGGCTGCGAGAGCAGGATTGCAACCTGCAAGGGAAACGCCAGCTCCCCGTACAAATCCTGATGCAGGCAGTTGAAATCCCCGGGTCCATATTGCAGCAGCAACGGGGTCGGCCGGGTCTGGCGGAGAAATCGCCAGCCGCGTGCGTGGCAGGCCTGCAGGAACGCGGCATGCTGGTCCGGATAGCGCTGTTCAATGCCCAATCGCGCGTTCCAGTCATTCGCCACCAGCGCCAGCCGCGGATACAGCGCCGTCCTCAACCCGCCGATCAGCCCGGGCAGCGGATATTTGAAGTAGCGGTATTCGCCCCTGCCATAGCCGTGCCGGGCCATGTGGACGTGGCTGCGGAAATGCTCCTCGTGCGCATACAGCGCGGCGACCTGACGACACTCGCCGGGTTGCAAAAGCCCACGGAGGACGGTGCAGCCATAGGCGGCGAGCTCTGCGCAGAGTTCAGGCCAGTCGTAGCGGAGCAGCCGCGTTTCGACGGCGGCGTTTGCAGGCATCGTGGTCATCATCGGGGCTCGATCTCGTTCAAGGCTGCAAGCTCTGCCCTAGAGCGCCGCGCGTCACTCCGATCCTTGCGGTCGAAGCGGCCGGGCCAAGAAATGCGTGCCGGCCACCGGGCTGTCGTAATAGGGCGCGATCGGCATGAACCCGGCGGCCCGGTAGAGTGCAATAGCCTCCGCCATGGCCGGCAGCGTGTCGAGGCGCATCTCGGTGTAGCCAATGCGCTCCGCCGCGCCAACGAGCGCCATCATCAGCGCCCGCCCAAGGCCGAGGCCGCGCGCCCGGGGCGAGACGTAGAGCCGCTTCATCTCACAACACCCCTCCGGCGCGATTGGGCGCAGGCCGACACACCCCAGAGGCTCGCCGCCGAGCGCCCGTGCCAGCAGCAACTCGCCGGCGGGCGGCGCATAGTATCCCGGCATCGCCGCCATCTCCCCGGCGAAATTCTGGTAGCCCAAATCGACGTCGAGGGAGGCCGCATAAGCCTCCAACAGCCGCACGGTCGCCGCGACGTCCGCCGCGGAGCGGGCGGGGCTGATCTGAAAGCCGGGTTCGTCACTCATCGCGCCATCATGATCGGGCGGGTTGGCGCCTGCAACGGATCCGATTCGGCCTGGCCCTGGCCGGAAAACGATTGCATCGTCGCACCGACCGCTCCTGAGGGATTTCGATGAGCAACCCGCCCGCCTGGCTCGACCCCGCAATCGTCTATATTCCGCGATGGCTCGGCTATCAGATGCGGCTTTCCGGGCAGCCCGGATGCGCCATTGCCATCGCCCATGGCGATACGATCGTGCACGAGAGCGCCTATGGCAGCGCCGACCTCGGCACCGGGCAGAAGCTGACGCCGCGGCATCGGTTCCGCGTCGCCTCGCATTCGAAATCCTTCACCGCCGCCGCCATCATGAAGCTGCGGGAGCAGGGCCGCCTAAAGCTGGACGACACGGCGGGGCACTACGTGCAAGGCCTGCATCCCGAGATTGCGGCGGCGACCCTCACCCAATTGCTCTCCCACACCGCGGGTATCTTCCGCGACGGCACCGACTGCGGCTATTGGGCCTGCCGGGCACCGTTCTCGGACGAGGCAAGCATCCGGGCCGATCTGACCCTGCCCCCCGCCATCGACGCCAATACCCGCCTGAAATATTCCAATCACGGGTTCGCCCTGGCCGGCCTGGTCATCGAAGCCATCACCGGCGAGCCCTACGGCGTGTGGATGCAGCGCGAGATCGTCAAACCTGCGGGCCTAACGGAGACGACGCCGGACGTGCCCTTGCCCAGCCGGGCCAAGCTGGCCCGTGGCCACGGCAGCAAGGCGCTGCTGGACCGCCGCGTCGTCCTGCCGGGCGAGCAATCGACCTACGCGCTCGCTGCGGCCACGGGCTTCGTCAGCACCGCTGCGGATTTGGCACGCTGGTTCGCCCAACTTGCCCCCGGCGCCCCCACCAGCATCTTGTCCGTTGCCAGCCGCCGCGAAATGACCCGCCCGCAATGGCGCGACCCCTATTCTCCCTTGGACCGGACCTATGGGCTCGGCACCATCTCCGGCGCGTTCGAGGGGTGGGACTGGTTCGGCCATAGTGGCGGCTTTCCAGGCTATATCACCCAGACGGCAAGCATCCTCAGCCAGGGGATCACCGTCTCCGTGCTGACCAACGCTGCAGATGGCTGGTCGCACCAATGGCTGGAAGGGATGGTGCACATCCTCAAGCGGTTCGAACAGGCGGGGGCACCCGCTCCGGACGTCGCCGATTGGTCGGGACGGTGGTGGAGCGTCTGGGGTGCCAATGATTTCGTACCGGTCGGCAACCGCGTGCTCGTTGCCGCCCCCGGGTTGCTGAGACCGATGCTGAAGGTGCCGGAGATTGAGCTGACCGGCAGCGACGAGGGGCGCATCGTCACCTCTGGCGCCTTCGGCAGCTATGGCGAACCCGTGCGGCGGATCCGGCAAAAATCCGGCAAGGTGGCATCGGTGCGGTTTGCGGGCATGACGCTGCTGACGGAAGCTGCGCTGGCGAAGGAATTGACCGAGAAGTATCCCGCATGATCGAGTTCTTCGGCCACCCCGAGCCCGGCTCGACGCGCCCGTTTTGCCGTGCCACGCGGGCCGCCGGGCTGGTGTTCGTGTCGGGCGCGTCTGCCCCGCACGACCCGGCTCGCGGCATCTTCCGCGGCGACACGGCCGCCGAGCAGGTTCGCAACGCGCTCGCCCACGTCGCGTCGGTGCTGACAGAGGCCGGCAGCGGGCTCGGCCAGGTCGTGCAGGTCACCATGCTGATCACGGACCCGGCGGATTACGCGGCCTGCAACGCGGAATACGTGAAGCATTTCCCAGCCGGCCTCCCGGCCCGGCATACGGCGAGGTTTGGCGTGCCGACCGAGGCGAAGGTCGCCTTCGCCTGCGTCGCGGTTGTGGGGTCGATACAGTGAAGAGATTCAGCGTGGCCAACCCGAATATCGCCGCTCTTGCAGCCTCTGCCGTGGAAGAAGCACAGCGCGCTGGCCTCATGGATGGCGAGAAGACTGAGCGTGTGAGCTTCCGTGCGCCGCCCGCATGGGTAGAGGCCGCCAAGCGTGAGACTGGGATCAGTTCCACCAGTGAACTTGGCCTTGTGGCTCTTGCGATGCTGGCCCGGCCTGACCCGGTGGCGGCGTTCTTTCGTCATACCGAAGGGCGGCTGGGGCTAGACCACGATCTTGAACATTGACCCCGGGAGCGCACGGGCTGCCTGACCACGCGTTGGTTTTCCCGACGGCGGCAAAGTCACGCGGTCATTGGTGGTAATTGGCTGACCAGTGCCGCGCGGGTCACCTTGCCATGCGCGTTCTTCGGCAGCTCGTCGATGAAGAAGACCTGCTTCGGAATCTTATAGGCCGACAGGACCGTCCGGCAGGCATCCAACACCTCCGCCTCGGTGATCGGCGCGGCGCGCACGACGAAGAGGGCGATCTCCTCGCCCATGACCGGCGATTTCCAGGCGACGGCCGCGCAATCGTGGATTTGCGGTAGGCTGAGCAACGGCTCCTCGATTTCGCCAGGGTAGATATTCACGCCCCCGCGTATGATCATCTCCTTCGACCGGCCAGCCAGATACAGGAACCCGTCATCATCCAGCCGGCCGAGATCGCCGGGGTAATACCAGCCATCCTTGAAGTGCTTCGCCGTCTCTTCCGGGTTGTTATAAAATCCTGCTGGCAAGGTGGGCGATTGCTGCCGGATGCGCCCGACCTCGCCATTCGGCAGCACGCGGTCCGCGTCGTCCACGATCTGCACCGTGACGTGCGGGAAGACTTTGCCGACGGATTTTGCCTGTTCGCCCTGGTGCTCCGGCAGCAAGGCCGACACGCTGCCTCCCTCGGTGGAGGAATACAGGTTCATCAAATGCGGTGTCAGCCGCCGCATGATCGCGGCCCGCTCCTCCGGATACAGCACCGCCCCGGAGGAGATCAGCAGCCGCAGCGTCGGCAGCAAGAGCGTCCCGTCATCCGGCAATTGCATCAGCCGCCGCATCTGGGTCGGCACCAGGAAGCCGTAGGTGGCACCTTCCTCCTTCATCGCCGCGACCAACTGCTCCGGCCGGAAGGGGGGCGGGCACAATACCACGGTGGCGCCACGCAACAGGCCTGCCAACGCAAATCCACGGCCGCCGCCGAAATAGAGCGGGGTGGCCATGAACACCACGTCGTCACGCCTGATCGCTCCGGCCAGTGCCCGCCCGATCTGCGCCGCCTGGGTCGATAACGGGCCTTTCGGCGTTCCCGTGGTGCCGGACGACATCGACAACAGCATGGGCATGGCCGAATCATGCGGGAAATCGTCGGCCGCGTCAGGCTGCGCCGCAACCGCAGCATCCCACGCGGCATCCAACGCTACTGCCACCACACCGGGGGGCACCTCACGCCCCGGCGCCACCAGCATCCGGGTGATCGCGAACTGGCGCGCAATCCGCGCCGTTTCGGCCGGCGTCCAGCGATGATCCATGGGCAGGATCACCGCCCCTAGCCGCGATACGGCCATCAGCATCGCCACATGAACCACCGTGTCCGGCAGGCAGACGCCGATAATCTCACCCACCGCCGCGCCGCGCGCCCGCAACGCCAGCGCGCTGCGGGTCACGAGCGCATCCAGCGCGGCATAGGTGAGCGTATGGGCTGCGTCCTTCAGCGCAATTTTGTCTGGCAGCTCCCGGGCATTGGCCGCGAGATAGTCCGCATAATTCCCGAGCATCTACGCCAGCTTGTAGAGTTTGCGCGCGTTCTCACGCATGAATTTCAGCATCGGGCCGGGCCGAATGCCCAAGGCATCGATCTCCTGCCTCGTGCGGCCGAAGTTCAGCACCGGAAAATCGGTGCCGAACATCACCTTATCCTGGCCGTAGCTATCGATGTAGTGGACGAATTCCTTCGGCCAGTATTTGGGCGAGTGCGCGTCGGAAATGATGTACACGTTCGGATGTTTCCACGCCATCGCGATCATCTCGGTGGTCCAGGGAATGCCGATATGGATGCCGATCAGCTTCAGCTCCGGAAAGTCGCACGCCACCGCATCCAGGCAGATCGGGCGCCCCGTGCTGCGCAAAGGCAAATCCTTCCGGTAGATCAGCGATTGCCCAACCTGCATTTGGATCGGAATGTCCAGCTCGCAGCATTTCGCGTAGAACGGATAGACACGGGCATGATCCGGCGGGATTTCATACCAATGCGGATAGAAATGGGCGCCGATGAAGCCCAGGTCCCGTACCGCATATTCCAGCTCGCGCACGCCCTGCATCCCTGCCGTGGGATTGATCCCGGCTAGTCCGGAGAAGCGGTCCGGATACCGCGCGACCGCCTCCGCGACCATCTCGTACGGCAGGTCGGTGCTCACGCCATAGCCCTTGCGATGCGTGCGCGCCGCAACCAGGAAGCCGCGCTCGATCTTGGCGGCATCCATCTTGGCGACGATCTCTTCCAGCTTGTAACCGGTGAAGGACTGATCCTCGATGCCGATCTTGTCGACGAAGAATTCCTTCATCGGACCCGAGCGGTGTTGGACGGCCTCCGTCGTCCACAGATTGACGACGGTGTCGATGGCCATGATGTCGGTCATGCGGGTTCCCGGCTCAGCTCGGCGGCAAGCGCATCGGCGGCAGCGCGGTGCCCGGCGGTCAGCGCGCGGAATTTCCCCATCAGCGCCGGCGCGTCCACCGTGCCCATGGATCCCCGATGTGCGTCGGACATGGTGTCCCCGGTCAGTTGCCGCCGGTGGGCGATTGCGTGCACCTGGCCGTCGGTCATCCGGACCAGAAGCGTGGCGCATCGCGTGCTGCCGCCCACCAACCGGTCCAACTCCGGATCATGCACCACCGCGCTCCGCCCGATCAGCGCGTCTCGCGCCGGGTCAGGCTGGTCGAAGCGCAGGACGGTCGCGGGGCTATAATCTTGGGCGGCCAACGCGCTGCACACGCTCCACCGCGTGCTCATGACGCTGTCGTACAGCTCGTGCTCTGGGCGCGGACCACGGGCACCGAGCAGCATGGAGGCCGCGGGGAGACGGATTTCCACCGCGGCGATATCGGCGGCATCCAGCTTGGGCATCTGCAGCGCGGCCTCGATCGCCATATGCGCGGCGCCGCAGGCAGGGAAGAGTTTCCACGCCACCCCGTCCAAGGTGCCGCCGTCCCACATCTCTGGCGCGAGGGCATCGAGCTCGCCTCCCATCGCCCGCAACCAGCCAGGGTAGCCGGCGAGCCCATCCACCGCATGCTCACCCGCCGACCAGCCCGCCCGGGCCAGCAACGCCGCCTGCACCCCGCCGCGCGCCGCCAGCCCACCATGCAGCGGGACCGCGTTGCCATGGTCCGACAACGCCTGAAACGGGGTCGCCGGGCAACACAGCGCGGCATTGCCGATGGCGGCCGCCATGGCACCCCCATCCAACCCCAGCACGCGGCCAGCCGCGACGGCCGCACCAATGCCCCCACGGTCGCCGTCGGGGTGAACCCGTTGCGGATTTGGGTCATGGCCAGCACGTCGCCCAGCCGGTTCGCCACTTCATACCCTGCGGTCACGGCGTCCATGAACACCGCCGCGCCTTGGCCACTGCCCCGCCACACCGCCCAGGCGGCGGAGATCACGCCGAGGCATGGATGATAGCCGCCGCTGGGATATAAATCGTGCAACTGCAACAACGCGCCGGCCGTGCCGAACACCAGCGCCGCGCCTTCGGTATCGAAGGTCTGGCGCAGGCCCGGCACGGGCACATCCCCCGGCCGCGCCAACATCAGCGCCGCTTGCAGCTCGGGCCGGTCCGCCCCCGCGATGACGCAGCCGAGGAAGTCGCGGACGCACCAGTCCGCCCGCACCCGGCGCTCCGGCGTCAACCCCGCCCAACTCAGCCGCAGGGCCGCCTCTGCCATGCGGGGTGCAAGTGGTGCGGTCATAGCCCCATCTCCTTGGCGACGATGTTCAGCTGGATGTCGTTGGTGCCCTCGCCAAACGTCAGCAACCGGGAATCCCGCCAGTAACGCTGCATGTCGCTTTCGAGCGCATAGCCCGCGCTGGCCATGACCCGCATCCCGGCATCGGTCACGTCCGACAGCATTTCGGAGGCCGACAGCTTGGTCTGCGCCGCTTGGCGGCGGCACTCCCGCCCCGTCGCAATCATCCAGGCCAGGTGATACAGTTGCAGCCGGGCCTGGTCGACGCGGATTTGCATCTGCGCAATCCGGTGCTGGATCGCCTGGAACGAACCGATCGGGCGGCCGAACTGGATGCGCTCCTTCGCGTGGCTCACCGCCAAATCCACCACGGCCTGGCCCTTGCCCACCGCCCCCGCGGCCTGGCCCGCCCGGCCATAATGCAGCGTCGCCATCAGATGGCCGAAGCCGCGCCCTTCCTCCCCCATCAGCGCATCGTCGGGCACGTCGACATCCTGGAAGCCGATATCCCAGGACGGCATGCAATTTTGTCCCACCTTCGCCAGCTTGGTCATGGTGATGCCCGGCGTGTCGCGGGGGATCAGCAGCATCGATACGCCCCGCGACCCCTGCGACCCTGCCTCCGTCCGGCACGCCGTGACGAGGTAGGTGGAGGTGCTGGCGTTGCTGATCCAAACCTTGCGGCCATTCACCCGCCAGCCGGTATTGGTCCGCTTCGCCGAGGTGATGACCCCGCCCGCGTCGCTCCCCGCACCGGGTTCGGTCAGCGCCAGGGAAAACAGGATTTCGCCGCGCGCAATCTTCGGCAGCAGCTCCGCCTTCTGTCGTTCGGAGCCGTAGTTCAGCAACGAGGCAGCCCCGAACGTCATCGTCGTGCTCAGCAGCGCCCCCGTATCCCCACGATAGGCCATCCGCTCCTGCGCCAGCGCCACGCTCCGCCAATCCTTGCCCAGCCCGCCATACGCCTCGGGCAACGGCAACGCGAACAGACCCAGCGCCGCCATGACCGGGATCATGTGCTGAGGCGATTCGTGGCGCTCATCGAACTGGCGGATCAGCGCGGGCGGGAAATGCCGCTCCATCATGCGGTCGATCGAATCCAGCAGCATCTGATCGTCCGCAGGAATCTCGAAATCCAGCACGATTGTTCCAGTCACCAGTCAGAGAAAGCCCATACGCCCGGGAGGCGGCAGGCCAATGCAACCACCGCCATCAGTATTTCCTAGCCGCCCCCGGCCAGCAACCGTTCCCCGCTCGCGTGGCCACCTACTTGGTACCGAACAAGCGGTCGCCTGCATCGCCCAGCCCCGGGCGGATATAGCCATGATGGTCGAGCCCTCGGTCGATCGCCGCCGTGTAGACCGGCACATCCGGGTGCGCCCGTTGCAACGCCAGCAATCCCTCGGGTGCGGCCAGCAGGCATACCACCCGCATCTGCACCGCCCCCGCCTGCCGCAGGCGGGACAAGGCCGCGGCCACCGAATTGCCGGTCGCCAGCATCGGGTCCACGAGCACGATCAGCCGCGCGGCCAGGTCCTCGGGGAGTTTGAGGTAGTATTCGACGGGACGCAGGGTCGCCGGGTCGCGGTAGAGCCCGATATGGCCAACCCGCGCCGAGGGCACCAAATCCAGCATGCCGTCCAGAATGCCGATCCCCGCGCGCAGGATCGGCACGAAACACAGCTTCTTGCCGACCAGGGTGGGCGCGTCCATCGCCTCCAGCGGGGTCTCGATCGGCGCCATCCCGACCGGCAAATCCCGGGTGACTTCGTAGGCCATCAGCAGGCTGATTTCGCGCACGATCTGCCGGAACTTTGCCGTGCTGGTCCCGGTCTGCCGCAGCAGCGTCAGCTTATGCTGCACCAGCGGATGGTCGATGACCGTGACGGCGGGAAAACGCGGATCGACCATCCCATAATGACCTTCGATGATGCCTGCGTTGCTGCCCGATGCCGCGGCCCGGTTCAACTGCGGATTGCGGCGATTGACAGCCGTTCCGATTTCACCTCTATGTCATACGGGTTTTCGGAGCGGGCGCGATAGACGCCCTCCCGAACGGGGACTGGAACGGCCATGCACGACAATACCGTCAAAACGGTAGACCGCGTCGCTGCGATCATGCGGGCGCTGGCCGCCTGCGATCTCGGCGGGCTGCAACTTGCCGAATTGGCCAGCGCCACCGGGCTCGCCAAACCCACGGCGCATCGCCTGCTCGGCGCCCTCAGCCAGACCGGTTTCGCCTTCCAGGATTCTGCCACACGCCGCTACCGCCTCGGCTCCGGCGCCGCCGCACTCGGGCGCGCGGGGCGGCGGCAGCATATCGGTGCCCTCGCCCAGACCGCCTTGGACCGGATTGTCCAGACCACCGGGGATACCGCCTTCGCTTCGGTGCGGGAGGGGTCGGCCGCCGTCTGCGTCGCGCGGGCGATCGGCGCCTATCCGATCCGGACCTTGACGCTGGAGGTGGGCGACCGTCGCCCCCTGGGTGTCGGCGCCGGCAGCCTGGCCCTGCTCGCCGCCCTGCCAGACGACGACGCCGCCCGCACCATCGCACAAAACGCCGGCTGGCTGCGCGACTACCCGGCCTTCAGCCCGGCGGATTTGCAAATCCTCATCACCCGCACGCGCAGCGATGGTTACGCCCTGAACGAGGGCCGCATCGTCGACGCGATGATGGCGATCGGCGTTGCCATCACCGGCCCGGAGGGGATACCCACCGTGGCACTCAGCCTCGCCGCCATCCGCGACCGCATGACGCCGCCGCGAACCGCAGAGCTGCTCAAGGTTCTGCGGGACGAGGCACGCCGTCTCCAGGAAACCAGCGATCTCACGGGGAGCCTCCAGGGATGAATGCCGACCGAGCCAACACGGATGTCGAGCGCCTGCGCGGACATTACCGGATGATGTGGCGCATTCGGGCGCTCGAACAAATGGCGCTCCGGGGCCTCGAGGAAAAACTCGTGCTCGGCGCCATCCACCCCTCGATCGGCCAGGAGGCCGTGGCCGCGGGGGTCATCGCCTGCCTCAACCGCACCGACCTGCTGCTCTCGACCCACCGTGGCCACGGGCATACCTTGGCCAAGGGCGCCTCCAGCCACGCCATGATCCGCGAATTGCTCGGCCGCGAGGGGGGAACCTGCGGTGGCAAGGGCGGGTCGATGCACATTGCAGATTTCGAGGTGGGCATGCTGGGCGCCAACGGGGTCGTCTCGGCCAATATCGTGATCGCCGCGGGGGCCGCGCATGCGATCAAGCTGCGGGGCGAAAACCGCATGGTCGCCTGCTTCTTCGGCGATGGCGCGACCAACCGGGGGCCGTTCCTGGAAGGGCTGAACTGGGCCGCCGTGTTCCAACTGCCGGTGCTGTTCATCTGCGAGGATAATGGCTACGCCGCCACCACACGCACGGCGACGATGACGGCCGGGGCCGGCCCGGCGGCGCGCGCCCGCGCCATCGGCGTCGAAACGGAGGAGGTGGACGGCAACGACGTGCTCGCCGTCGAAGACGTGGCGCGGCGGCTATGCCGGACCATCCGCGCCGGGCATGGCCCCCGTTTCCTGCACGCCCGCACCTGGCGCGTCACCGGCCATACCGGCGCCGACCCGGCCACTTACCGCTCCAAGGCGGAGGTGGCCGCCTGGGACGGCGGCGATCCGCTCATGCGGGCGCAGGATGCGTTGGTGCTCGCAGGGGTTCCGGCCGCCGAGTTGGAGCAGGACCGGGTGGAAGCTGTGGCCGAGATGGCCGACGCCTATGCCGATGCGAAATCCGCGCCCTTTCCGCCAGCAAGCGTGGCCTTCACCGACGTGCAGGATGTCGGCAGCCCCTTGCAGGGAGCGTATTGATGCCGGTTCGAACCTATTTGGACGCCGCCCGCGACGCGTTGGCGGAGGAGATGCGGCGCGACCGCAATGTATGGGCGCTGGGCGAGGATTTGGGCCGCGGCGGTGTGTTCGGGCAATATCGCGGCCTGGTGGAGGAGTTCGGTGCCGACCGGATTTCCGACGCGCCCATATCGGAATCCGCCATATTGGGCGCGGCCGTCGGGGCGGCGATGATGGGCACGCGCCCGGTGGTCGAAATGCGCTTCTCGGATTTCGCCCTGTGCGCAATGGACGAGTTGGTCAACCAGGCGGCCAAGGCGCGGTTCATGTTCGGCGGCCAGGCCCGCGTGCCGCTCGTCGTGCGCGAGCCGATGGGCATGTGGCGCTCTTCCGCCGCGCAGCACTCCCAGTCCCTGGAGGCCTGGTATGCCCACGTGCCGGGCCTGGTCGTGGCCTGCCCATCGACCCCGGCGGACAACAAGGCATTGCTGAAAGCGGCGATCCGCTGCGACGACCCAGTGGTTTACCTAGAGCACAAACATCTCTGGCCCATGAAGGGCGAGGTATCGGACGATCCCGATATGATCCTGCCGTTCGGGCAGGCGCGGGTGGTGCGTGATGGCGACGATGTCACGCTCGTCTCCTGGTCCAACCAGGTGCATATCGCGGCCCAGGCGGCAGCCGATCTTGCCAAGTCCGGCATCAGCGCCGAGGTGATCGACCTGCGCACGCTCTGGCCCTGGGACAAGGCCTGCGTGCTCGCCAGCGTGCGTAAAACCGGGCGCCTGCTGGTGACGCACGAATCGGTTGCGGTCGCCGGGTTCGGGGCGGAGGTGGCCGCGACGGTGGCCGAGCACGCCAGCGCGTCCCTGCGTTCGCCAGTCCGGCGCCTGGGGGCACCGCGCGCGCCCATCGCCTACGCCCCTCCGGCCGAAGACGCGATCCGGGTGACGGCGGAGATGATCGCCGCTGCGATCCGCGAGATGGTGTTGGAGCAACCAAAATGACGACGAATCAGATGACAGGCGGGGAGGCCATCGCCCGCATGATCCTGGCCTTCGACGGCGGCCCGATGTTCGGAATGGGCGGGTTTCAACTGCTGCCCTTCTACGATGCGTGCCGGCGGCTGGGGGTCGACCACCATCTGATCAACGACGAGCGCGCCGGCGTGTTCGCGGCGGACGCCTTTGCCAAGATATCCGGCCGGGTCGGGCTGGTGGATGCCACGCTTGGCCCAGGCGCCACCAATCTGGTCACGGGGCTGGTGGAGGCACTGAATGCCGGCACCCCGATGGTGGCCGTCGTCGGCGACAGCCACCGCGAGCATTCCTGGAAGAACATGACGCAGGAGAGCCGCCAGATCGACATCCTGCGCCCGGCGGTGAAAGACATCATCCGGGTGGAGAGCCCTGGCCGGATCCCCGAGCTGATGCGGCGCGCCTTTGCCGTGGCCACCACCGGCCGCCCCGGCCCCGTCGTCGTCGACGTGCCGGAGGACGTTTGCCACGCCTTGCACGGCTATGACGACGGCGCGTTCGAGGTGAACCCGATCTACCGCACGGCGCCCGCGTTGCGCTGCCGGCCGGATGCGACGTCGCTCGACCAGGCCGCCCGCATGATCGCGCAGGCCAAGCGGCCGCTGGTGCTCGCGGGGGGTGGCGTGCATCTGTCGGGTGCGGCTTTGGTGCTCAGCGAGCTTTCGGTGGCGCTGAACTTGCCCGTCGCGCATACCATGACGGGCAAGGGGGCCATCGCCTGCACCAGCCCGCTCTCCGCCGGGTTGTTCGGCCGCTACGACCGGATCGCTAACGATCTGATCGCCGCGTCGGACCTCCTCGTCGTGGTTGGCTGCAAGCTGGGCGAGATTGCGACCAAACGATACACCGTCCCGCCACCAGGCAAGCCGATCATCCACATCGACATCGTGGCGGAGGAAATTGGCCGCACCGCCAAGCCGGAGCTGGCCTTGTGGGGCGACGCGAGGGAGACGCTTGCCGCCGTGTCCGATGCCCTAGCTGGCCAGGCGGCGGAGATCAAGGCGCGCCAGCAGGGCTATGCCAGCGAGGTGGCCGCCAAGATGGCCACGTGGCGCCAAAGCGTGCAGGAGCGCTATACCTCTGAGGAGGTACCTATCTCCATGGGCCGCCTGATGGGCGAGCTGAACACGCTCATGCCCGCAGAAGGGTTGCTGTTGGCCGATGGCGGGTTTGCCGCGCATTGGAGCGGGCTGCTGTTCGACACCAAGGCGCCAGGCCGCTTCTGCGTGCCAGACCGCGGCTTCGCCTCCATCGGCTACGGTCTGCCCGGCGCCATGGGGGCGGCGCTCGCCGCAAACGGCCGCACCGTGGTCTCCATCACGGGCGATGGCGGGTTCAACATGATGCTGGGCGAATTGGAGACGGCGCGCCGCATGGGGCTGTCATTCACTATCATCGTCATCAACAATGCCGCCTCCGGATACGTCAAAGCCCTGCAGCACCTGATGTATGGGGAGGGCGCGTACCACGCTTCGGACTTGGCCGAGACCAATTATGCCGAGGTCGCCGAAGCACTGGGCTGTCACGGCATCCGGGTCGAGCAGCCGGGCCACCTCGCCGCGGCGCTGACGCAAAGCTTCGCCACCAAGGGACCCAGCATCATCGATCTCGTCGTCACACGCGACCCGGCGAAGATGCTACCGGCCGTCGACAACCGCACGGTCCAAATCAAGCCCGGCGACCGCGTCGCCTAGAACAACAAAAACGGGAAGAACGATCATGGATTGGACGAAGGCTCAACCGAACCGGCGGCAATTGCTGGCGGGGATTGCGGCCGCGGCGGCAGTGTTCTCGATCGGGCGGGCACGGGCGGCGGCGGACTTCACCTACAAATTCGCGACCAACGTGCCGGTGACCCACCCGCTGAATGTGCGTCTGCAAGAAAGCTTCGACCGGATCAAAGCCGAGTCGAACGATGCGCTGGAAATCCAACTCTTCCCCAACAACCAATTGGGCGCGGACACCGACGTGCTAGCGCAACTGCGCTCCGGCGCGGTGGAGTTCTTCACCCTCTCGGGCGTCATCCTCTCCACCTTGGTGCCGGTCGCGTCGATCAGCGGGATCGGGTTCTGCATGCCGGATTACGACGTCGTCTGGCGTGCCATGGATGGAGAGTTGGGTGCTGCCATCCGGGCCGGCATTGCCAAGGCCAACATCGTGGCGATGGAGAAGTGCTGGGATAACGGCTACCGCCACATCACCATGAGCACAAAGCCGATCCACACCCCGGCCGATTTGGCGGGCGTGAAGATGCGGGTTCCCGTCAGCCCGCTTTGGACCTCGATGTTCCAGGGCCTGGGCTGCCTGCCTATCTCCGTCAACGCCGCCGAGATGTACTCCGCCTTGCAAACCAAGATCGCGGATGGGCAGGAAAATCCGCTGGCCGCGATTTGGAGCACCAAGCTCTACGAGGTGCAGAAATACCTCGCCCTCACCGGGCACATGTGGGACGGCTACTGGCCGCTCGCCAACCGTGCCGCCTGGAATGCCATGCCGAAGGATTTGCAGGCAATCGCCGCGAAGCACCTCAACCAGGGTGCGGTCAGCCAGCGCGCCGATTTGGCGGACCTCAACGTCAGCCTGCAGAAGAGCCTGGAAGAAAAGGGGATGCTGTTCAACCCCGTGGACAAGGCCGCCTTCCAGGCGAAGCTGCGGGACGCCGGGTTCTACAAGGATTGGCGTGGCCGGTTCGGCGAGGACAATTGGAAGCTGTTGGAAAAGAGCACGGGCACGGAGCTGTGATGCACGGCGGCGTAGCAGCGTCGTCGTCGTCCAATCTTCTCGGCCGGGTGGAAACTGGCTTGGGCGCGGTGGTCGAGGCCATCGCTGCCCTGCTGGTCGTCATAGAGATCGGGCTGCTCTTCACCGGCATCGTCGCGCGCTATGTGCTGCGAATCCCTTTGGTTTGGTCCGACGAACTGTCCAGCATCCTGTTCATCTGGCTCGCCATGCTGGGCGCCACCATCGCGCTGCGGCGTGGCGGCCATATGCGCATGACGGCGTTCATCTCCGGCGCATCGGCAGGCACCGCCGCCACCTTCACCATCATTGCCATCGTCGCCACCGCGGCGTTCCTGGTTATCCTTGCCGCGCCGTCCGTCGATACGGCGATGGACGAATGGCCAGTCATCACGCCTGCCTTGGAAATCTCGAATGGTTGGCGATTGCTGGCGCTACCGGCTGGCTTCGGCATGATGCTGCTGTTCGCCGTGCTGCAATTGTTGCGCGCGGTGCAGATTAGGTCGGTCCTGATCGCGCTTTGCGTCGCCGCTGTGCTCGTCGCGGCCATCCTTACGCTCGGTCCCGTGATGCGGCCGTTCGGCAATCTCAACCTCGTCATCTTCTTCGTCGGCGTGATCGCGGCCTGCGTTTTCACCGGCGTCCCGATCGCCGTGTCCTTCGGCTTGGCGACCGTCTCATATCTGGCGCTGGCGACACGTGTCCCCGTCACGGTGGTGGTCGGCCGGATGGGTGAGGGCATGTCGCAAATCATCCTGTTGGCAGTGCCGCTCTTCATCTTCCTTGGTGCCTTGATCGAGATGAACGGCATGGCCCGGGCAATGGTCCATTTCCTCTCGTCGATCATCGGGCATTTGCGGGGCGGCCTGTCCTATGTGCTGCTGGTCGCGATCTATTTGGTCTCGGGCATCGCCGGGTCGAAGGCGGCGGACATGGCAGCCGTGGCGCCTGTGCTGTTTCCGGAAATGCGGGAACGGGGAGCGAAGCCGGGCGAATTGGTGGCGATCTTGTCGGCTTGCGGCGCGATGTCGGAAACGGTGCCCCCCTCGCTCGTGCTGATCACCATCGGCACGGTGACATCCGTGTCCATCGCGGATCTATTCACCGGCGGTCTCCTGCCCGGCGTGGTCCTGGCGGTAGCGATGGCGGTCGTGGTCTGGCTGCGCTCGCGCGACGATGACCCAACGGGGATCACCCGTCCGCCCCTGCGCCAGATCCTCAGGGGCCTGGTGATGGCGATGCCGGTTTTGGCACTGCCCATCCTGATCCGCTTCGCCGTGGTGGAGGGCATTGCCACGGCAACGGAAGTATCGACAATAGGCATTGCCTATGCCGCCATAACCGGCGTTTTGCTGTACGACCGCGTCGCCTGGCGCCGGCTCTATCAGGCACTGGTCGGCACCGCATCGCTCTCGGGCGCCATCCTGCTCATCATCGGGACGGCAACGGCGATGGCCTGGGCCCTCACCCAATCCGGCTTCTCCCGCCAGCTTGCCGCCGCCATGACAGGGCTCCCCGGCGGCGGCGCCAGCTTCATGGCGCTTTCGGTCGTGGCCTTCGTCATTCTCGGCAGCCTGCTGGAAGGCATCCCCGCGGTGGTCCTGTTCGGCCCCCTGCTATTCCCGATCGCCGGGGCGCTGCACATCAACGAGGTGCATTACGCGATCGTGGTCGTGCTCGCGATGGGCATCGGCTTGTTCTCACCGCCCTTCGGCGTCGGCTACTACACGGCATGTGCCATCAGCGGCGTCAGTCCGGATGCGGGTATGCGGCCGATCATCGGCTACCTGGTGGCCTTGACCTGTGGGCTGATCCTTGTCGCGGCAGTGCCGTGGCTTTCAACGGGGTTTTTGGGCCAATGACACAAACACATTGCAGTGGCCTCGGCCGCATGGCTGGTAAAGTCGCCCTGGTGCTCGGCGCCGGCTCGTCTGGCCATGACGAACCCGGCGCGCCCTGGAGCAATGGCGCCGCCGCAGCCGCGCTCTATGCCCGCGAAGGCGCCAGGGTCGTCGCGGCCGATGTCGTTCCGCAGGCCGCGGAAGCCACGCGCAGCATCATCGCGCAGGAGGGCGGCGAAGCCATCGCTTGTACCGCCGATGTCACGCGCTCGGACGACATCGCGGCCGCGGTGGAGCGCACGATGGCCATGTATGGCCGCATCGACGTGCTGCACAACAACGTCGGCGTGACGATCATGGGCGGCCCCATCGAACTTTCGGAGGAGAGTTGGCGACGTGGCCTGGACCTCAACCTCACGGGCGCCTTCCTTGCCTGCAAACACGTGCTGCCGGTGATGCTGGACCAAGGCAAGGGCGCGATCGTCAACATCTCGTCGGGTGCCGCGGTCAGGATCAACGAGTACCCCTACGCCTCCTACTCTGCGTCCAAAGCTGGGCTGAATCACTTCACCCGGGCGATGGCCATCCAATACGCCGCGCGAGGCATCCGGGTGAACGCGGTCATGCCGGGTGTGATGGATACCCCGCTGATCTATCGCCAGATCGCGGGGCAATATGCCGACCGCGAGGCGATGGTGCGGGCCCGCGACGCACGCTCTCCCACCGGGAAGATGGGCGATGCGTGGGACGTCGCCTATGCCTCGCTCTTCCTTGCCTCCGACGAGGCGAGATACATCAATGGGGTTTGTCTTGCCGTCGATGGCGGGCTGACCTGCCTATGAGTTGGCGCTGGTTCGGCGCGGGACTCCTGGGTGCCGACACGATCACCAAACTGCCACACGAGGCGGAGGGTGCCGTTGTCGTATCGGGCTCACATGGCGGCCGCTATCCGGGTTACCTCGCCGCCAAGGCGAAACTCCGTGGGGTTATTTCCAACGATGCGGGGATCGGACTCGACGAGGCCGGGGTGGGCTCCCTGCCCTATCTCGACCCGTTGGGCATCCCCGCCGCCGCCGTCTCGCACCTCTCCTGTCTGATCGGCGATACCGCGGATATGCTGGACCGTGGCCGCATCAGCCGTGCCAACACCACTGCCCGCGCGTGCGGCGTGGTCGAAGGGATGGCCTGCGCCGAGGCCGCCGCCCGGCTGACGCACGCCGTGCATCGGACTGCCGTACCGCCCCCTGTCGGCGAGGCGCGGGGTGTGTGGACGGCGGAAAGGGCCATCCGCCAGATCATGCTGCTGGACTCCGCCTCCCTGGTGGAACCGGAGGATAGCGGCCACGTCGTGGTCACCGGGTCGCATGGCGGCCTGATCGGTGGCGACCCGGCGGCCGCATTGCGGGTCGACGCGTTCGCGGCTGCCTTCAACGACGCCGGGCGGCCCGACGGCCCCGGCACATCCCGGCTTCCCGTCCTGGAGGCACGTGGCATCGCCGCCATCACCGTCGCAGCCCAGTCCGCCCGGATCGGCGAGGCCGCGTCCAGCCTGCATGACGGCATCATATCGGGAGTCAACCCGATGGCCGCGCGGCTGGGCGCCGGGGTGGGCGACCGCGCCAAACCGTGGCTGCTGGCACTTGCGCGGTCTGCCTAAGCTGTAGGGTGGGATGCGCTTGGGCATCCCACCACGCGCCAATCCAGCAGCAACGCGGCTGGTTTGCCCAAGCCCGATGCGCCGGAATGCGTGGCGGGGTGCCAGATCGCACCCCATCCTACGGATAACCGGTTTGGCTAAGGGCTTGTTGTTAGCGGCAGCTTTGTCGGCGTGCCGGCGCACTTATTTGCCGACGCTGCCTAAGCCCGCTTGACGTTCCAGAAAATCGGGAACGCCCGCAGCATGCTGGCCGAGAGGGTCTTGTTGAACGCCACCGGCTGATAATACTGGCCGAGCGGAATGTACGTCACATCCTCCAGCGCCTGGCGCTGGATATCGCGGCAAATCGCTTGTTGTGCCGCTAAGTCCGGCGCGTCGAACCAGGCCTGGCGCAGCGACTCCAATTTCGGGTCCGTGGGCCAGCCAAACCAGGCATCCGCACCATTGCCGCGCAGCAGCAGATGCGCGGCGGGGTTGAGGAAGTCCAAACCGCCAAACCCGGTGAAGAACACGTTCCACCCACCCTTATCCGGCGGGTCCTTCTTCGCCCGGCGCTGCACCAGGGTGCCCCAATCCATCATCTGGTAATCCACGTTCATGCCGCAGCGCTGCAGCATGTCGGCGCCCACGTCGGCCTCGGCCTTGATGATCCCCAGGTCGCTGGCGCCCATCACCACGACTTTCTCGCCCTTATAGCCAGCTGCCTTCAGATCGGCCTTCACCTTGTCGTAGTCGCGCTTGCCCTTGAACGGCTCCATGCCCGCGTCGGACGCGAACAGGGTGCCCGGCGGAAACACCCCGACATCCGTCTTCCACATGGTGGCGTCGGTGCCCGCCACCGAGATCATGAAATCCTCCTGGCTCACCGCCCCCAGGATCGCGCGCCGGATCGCCGGGTTGTCGAATGGCGGATACAGCCAGTTCAGCCGCATCATCGCCATGGCGCCGGTCATGTCGTTGATCCGCACCTCGACATTCGGGCTGCTCTTCAGCAGCGGCATCAGATCCGGCGTGGGGTATTCCCACCAATCCACCTCGCCATTCTTCAGGGCCGCAGCGGCCGTCGCTGCGTCTGGGATGACATGCCACTCGACGCGATCGAAATTGACGATCTTCGGCCCGGCGATCCATTCGGGCTTGCCGACCGGGCTCGGCACATACTCGGCGAACTTCTCGTACACCGTCAGGTTGCCGACGCTGCGCTCGTCTGCCTTGAACCGGAACGGCCCACTGCCGACCACTTCCGTGATCTGGGTGAAGGCGTCGGTCTTGGCCAGCCGCTCCGGCATGATGACGCAGGGCGCGGACGGGCTTTTGCCCAACGCATCCAGCAGCAGGGGGAATGGCGTCTTCAGGTTGAAGACGATGGTCTTGTCATCCGGCGCCGAAATCTCGTTGGCGACGGCCATCAGCGCCTGGCCGAACCCGTCCCGCCTGCCCCAGCGCTTGATGCTGGCAACGCAGTCCCGCGCCAGCACCGGGGTGCCATCATGGAATTTCAGCCCGTCCCGCAGGGTGAGTTTCCACAATTTGCCATCGTTCTCGGTGGTGGCGCCGGAGGCCATTTGCGGCTGCGACTTGAACGAGGCGTCGTGGCCGTAGAGCGTGTCGAACACCAGGAAGGCGTGGTTGCGCGTGACGGTCGCCGTGGTCCAGATCGGGTCCACGATGACCAAATCCGCCTGCGGGATGAATTTCAGCACGCGGGTGCCTTGTGCCGCGGCAATACGGGGCGCCGCCAAAGACGCCGCGGCGCTGCCCGCCAGAAAATCCCGCCGCTTCATGATTTCGTCACCCCCGGTAAGACGGAGGCGCCGATGCAAAAGACGGGCCATGGGGCCTGGTTGCGCAACCCCGGCGGCGCGGTCCCGCCCCACGATGTGAGGCATTGACCGCCGGGTCGCGGGTGCTGTTATCCGGCGAAATACAGCGCAAACAATGCCACGACTGCGAGGAGTAGCGGCATTTCGCTCGAGACCCGCGAAGGATGGTCGGTCCGTGGCGGCCCCTCCTGCATCTCCCGCAACGCCTCCTCGAACGGGATCATCTCAAGCATTCTATTCATGTCGCCCGTGTAACTCACCGTGACCTCCTGTCATGTCCGAATTCACGGGGCGGACCTTGCCAGGGCGGTTCTTAAAAAGTCGTTACGAGATATTGTACGAGCCGCCGTTGGAGCCGGTTCGTAGGGTGCAACCCGCTTTGGGATTGCACCTGCCCGCCGTGACACGCCTACTCGGCTGGTGGCGTGACGCAATCCCAAAGCGGATTGCATGGGTGGGCTAGCTCTTTCCCCCGTACGAACGCGCGTCGAACTGTGCGATCAGGGCGGTGACACCCGCCAACTCCGTCTGCGCCATCACGCAAGCAGCGAAGTCTCCGCATTCCGCGATGCTGGCCGACCGGACCGCCTGCTTCACCCGGGGCACGGCAGTCGCATTCACCGAGAATGACCGCAACCCCATGCCCAATAGCAAAGGGATGTTGCGGGCATGCGCCGCCATCTCTCCACAGACGGAAACCGGAATACCCGCGCGGGCCGCCTCCGCCACCGTCATCCGAACCAGGCGCAGGACCGCGGGATGCACCGGGTTGTAGACTTCGCCCGCCGTGGATTCGCCGCGGTCCGAGGCGAGGGTGTACATCGTCAGGTCATTGCTGCCGATCGCGAAGAAATCCGCCACCCCGGCAAGCGCGTCCGCACAGAGTGCGGCCGCCGGCACCTCCACCATCACCCCCAGCGGCGGCAGGACCGGCGGCAGACGCACGCCGCGCGCCCGTAGGCGCTCGGCCACACCGTGGTAGATTGCCCGGGTCTGCTTCACCTCTCCCACGTTGGTGACCATTGGCAGCAGCACCCGGATCGGACCGACGGTGGCCGAACGCAGGATCGCGGCCAGTTGCGTCTCCAAGAGCTCCGGATAGCGCAGCAGCATCCGGATACCGCGCGCGCCGAGCGCTGGATTGAACTCCGCCGAGTCCGGCACGACACCGGCACTGGACAGCGCCTCGATCTCTTTCTCGCCGCCCCAATCGAGCACGCGAATCGTGACGGGGTCGCCCGCCATCGCCTCGATGGCCGTTGCGTAGATCTCCGCCTGCGCCGCCTCGTCCGGCAGTTCGTCCCGGTTCATGAACAGGAATTCGCTGCGCAACAGCCCCACGCCATGCGCGCCGGATTGCGCGATCAACGGCAACTCGGCAGGGATCTCCAGATTGGCCTGCAGTTCCACCAGCGTTCCGCAGCTGGTGATCGCGGGCAGCCGGCGCAGCCGCCCCCAGCGCTGGCGCCGCCGTGCAAAGGCCAGCACGTCACGGCGTGCCTGGGCCAGGCTCGCCGGCGTCGGATCCAGGATCACCACACCGGCCGTCCCGTCCACCACCGCGGTTCCGCCCGCACGCATATGCGCGGTTAGCCCCATGGCCCCCAGCACGGTCGGGATGCCCAAGGCCCTGAGCATGATCGCGGTATGCCCGTCCGCACCGCCCTCCTCGGTCGCAACCCCCGCTACCCGCGCCGGGTCGATCAGGGCTGCGTCCGCCGGGGTTAGCCATTCCGCAAACAGGATCGCACCCGGCGGCAAGCTGGAGAACGAGCGGAATGGAGCCCGGGTCAGGTTGCGAACCAGGCGCCGCGCGATCTCCCGCACCTCGTCTGCCCGCCTGCGACCCGCGGGCAGGTCATCGGCATTGGCCACCATCATCGCGGCGGCAATGGCCTCTGCCTCGTCCGTGACCGCCTGTTCGGCGGACCTCAGGCCGTCGCCAATCCGCACGCGGGCGCCGCGCAGCAGACGGGATGGCCCCAGCATCTGGACATAGGCGTCCAGCAGCGGCGCGATCTCGGCCTGGGTATCTTCCGGCAGCACATGCAGGCGGGCCCGCAGCTTGCCGAGCTGCTTTCGAGAGGCGGCGACGGCGGCATCCAGCCGCGACCGCTCACTTTCAATATCGGCGGCGGCGATACGGTGCCTGGTGATTACGGTGGGTGCCTCCACCGTGCCGAAAACCGGGCCAATGGCAATCCCTGCCCCGACCGCAAGCCCACTCAGGCGACGTTCGAAACCGGGTTCGTTTGGGAAGCGTTCTTCAATCCTGCTCATGGAAGCCGGCTTCCACCAGCTCGACGAGGGTCGCCAACGCATCCGCGGCATCAGCCCCCGTCGCACGGATCTCCAAGGTTGTTCCCTTGCCGGCACCGAGCATCATCAAACCCATGATCGACTGGGCAGACACGGATTGCCCGTGCGCCTCCACCTCGATCAGGGCGGTAAACCGCTCCGCCGCGGAGACGAACTTCGCCGCGGCCCGCGCATGCAGCCCGCGGCGGTTGCAGATCGTCGCGTGGACGACTACGCCCGGTTCGGCGCCGTCCATCAGGCGGCTGGCAGGCAGGAGATGGGCGAACGCGACAGGCTGCCGATCAACTGCCGACACCGTTCACCTTGCAGCCGTGCAAGACATGCGACGCAGCGGCAATGTACTTACGGCCCGCCGTCTGGGCGCAATCCACGCATTCACCCAAGGACTGGCGCGAGCGGACTTTGGCCAGCTTGACGAGCATCGGCAGGTTCACACCCGCGATCACCTCCACCCCAGGCCGGTCCATCAACGAAATTGCCAGGTTGGAGGGCGTGCCCCCGAACATGTCGGTCAACAGGACCACCCCGTCGCCCTTCTCGACGCTGCCGATACTTGCCTGGATATCTGCTCGTCGCAGTTCCATGTCGTCCTCCGGCCCGATGCAGACGGTCGCGATATTCTCCTGCGGGCCGACCACATGTTCCAGCGCGAGGCGGAGCTCCTCCGCCAGGCGGCCGTGCGATACGAGTACAAGGCCGATCATTTTTTCGAGTCAGGCCTCCTGCGCCTGATAAGAGACAGCTTCGACTGAACCAGTTGAGGTCACGCCCGCCTTAAGCAATTCCCTGTGCGCAACGGTGACCTGCCACGCCCGCATGTCAAGAGTGTCCTTGCCACTGCACAGGGCGCGCATGCGTCCTGCCAGCTTCTCCACGATCCGAACGGAGCGATGACGCCCCCCTGTGCAACCGACTGCGATGGTCACGTACTTCTTTCCTTCCTGCGCGAAACGCGGCAGGAGCAGCCGTAGCATCGACTCGATCTGCTCGAAGAACGCGCCGAAATCAGGGTCCGCCTCGACATAGGCGGCAATTTCGGCATCCATTCCGGTCTTGGGCCGCAGATGTGGATCATAGTGCGGATTACGCAAGAAGCGGGCGTCGAATACCAGGTCTGCTTCCCGAGGCAATCCGTGCGGATAGCCGAATGACATCAGCGACACGGTCACGCCGGGCCGGTCGGGGGAAAACCGGCTCTCCACGAGGCGCCGCAGCGCCGGCAGGGGCGTCTCCGAGGTATCGATCACGAGGTCTGCCGCATCGCGCAACGGCGCGGTCAGCGCGATCTCCGCGGCAATGCCGTCGATCACGCGGCCGCCGGGTGCCAAAGGGTGACGGCGCCTGGTTTCGGTGAAGCGGCGCAACAACGCGGCCTCGTCGGCATAGGCGAAGACCAATTCGGGCTGCAGCATCTGGTTGAGCCGCAGGCGCTCCAGCGTCGACAGCACGGCTTCGGCATCGAACCCGCGGCTGCGAGCGTCCAGGCCGATCGCGACTCGCCGATCGCCGCGGCTGACCAATTCCTCGGTCAAGGTCAGCGGCGGGTTGTCCACCGCCTCATAGCCCAAATCTTCCAACACTCGCAGGATCGAGGACCGGCCGGCACCCGAAAGGCCGGTCACGAGCACGACCCTGCGGGGTGTCATGCAAACGCCCCCGCCACTTGGGCCGTTCGGCCCAGCGCACAATCCAACGCCATGGCAATCCGCTGCGGTGCGGAGGGCGAAGCGGGGTCGATGCACACCAGCGGCTGGCCAGACAGGTCGTGCGTGGCGGGGGTGGGTAGCCGCTCGCCTACCCGCAACTCCACCGCCAGCGCCACGCGGGCGGAGGACACATGCGGCAAGCGTACCACGCCAAGGCCGCGCACCTCCAGCAAGCCCGCCAATGCCTCCGGTGCCGACGCCATGCCATGGGATAATTCAACCCGGTCATCCGCCACCAGCGCAAATCCGCGGTCGAGCAAACGCAACAGCAGGTCCGACTTCCCTGACCCGGAAGGACCCAGCAGCAGCACGGCCTGACCCTCACGGGCAGCACAGCTCGCATGAATTTGCATCAAGTCGGGTTTGTGAGCCGCTAGAAGGAAGAATGGAAGCGTCTTCTGAGACACAGTGGGCGCCGTTTGCACCGCTAACGTAGCGGCAATGGCTGGAAAATTTTTGTTAACCTAATTCTGGCAATAGATTGCGGACTGATTCTGTGGCGGTGCAGCAGGTTCAAATTTGGCCGACAGAAAAAACATCCGCCCGTTGCCGGGCTTCGAACTCTGTCCTAGGTGTGCGCCCGACTGCGATTGCGTGTCTCTCTCTCATCCGAAGGGTGTCTAAATGGCGTCTCCTATCCTGGCCGGCCTGACAATCCTCATGTTGGGGGACAGCCATTTTGCATCGCAAGGCTATCTCGTCACGACGTTGCAGGACGCTTTGATTCAGCAGGGCGCCAAGGTCGTCACGGAAGCCGCGTGCGGTGCGCCGGCCGGCGTGTGGGCCACGGCAGGCCAAGCCCCCTGCGGCACCGCCGAGCGGGTGCAGTCCGGCCCGATCAAGAAAGACAACTCGAACCACGCTCACGCGCCGTCCTTGGATTCGCTCATCGCAGCGTATCATCCAAACCTGGTCATCATCGGGTCCGGCGACACCATGGCCGGCTATCCCCAGCCTGCCCTGCCCGCCGAGTGGATCAGCGAGCAGATCAAGGAGGTTGTCGGCCGGATTCAGGCGGCCAACCTGCCCTGCGTCTGGATCGGGCCGGGTTGGGGTACGGAAGGCGGCCCGTATTTCAAGAACTACGCCCGCGTGCGCCAGGTGAACGATTACCTTTCAACCCACGTGGCGCCCTGCCGCTATATCGACAGCACGAAATTCGCCCAGCCCGGCGAATGGTCGACCTTCGACGGTCAGCATTACACCCTGCCCGCCTACCAAAAATGGGGCACCGCCATCGACCAGGAAATCTTGACCCTGGCCCGGTCCAAATAGCGCCGGAGTCTCGCGAAGACCATTCGACCGACTAGTTTGGGATCGCCGCCATGATCTTCGCGTCCTTCGAGTTTCTATTCCTCTTCCTGCCGATCTTCTTCGTCGCCTACTACCTGACGCCGGTGCGGCTGCGGAATTGGCCGATCCTGATCCTGTCCTGGGCGTTCTACGCCTGGTGGCGGGTGGATTTCCTGGCCCTGCTGGTGTGCGTCACCGGCTTCACCTTCCTGACCTCCCGCATGATGGTCAGTGCCGGGCTGGGCACCCGCATCGGAAAATACTGGCTGCAGGCCGGGCTGATCGGCAACCTCGGCGTGCTCGCCTACTTCAAATACGCCAATTTCGGGGTGAATTCGCTGAACGGCGTGCTGGCCGTCATCAATATGGACCCGGTCACCTGGTCGGAGATCGTGCTGCCCGCCGGGTTGTCCTTCTATGTGCTGCAATCCATCAGCTATCTGCTGGACGTCTGGCGCGGCACCATCCCGGTCAGCCGCTCACTGCTGAACTATGCGGCATACAAGGCGATGTTCTCCCAGCTGATTGCCGGGCCCATCGTGCGTTACGCCCAGATCGCCGACGAACTGAAGGGGCGGGTGCATAGTCTGGCGCTGTTCGGCCTCGGCGCCCGGCGCTTCATGGTCGGGTTCTGCATGAAGGTCATCATCGCCGACACGCTGAGTCCCCTGGTCGACGCGATCTTCAAGCTGCCAGCCCCGACCTTGGCCGATAGCTGGCTGGGGGCGGTGGCCTATACGCTGCAACTCTATTTCGACTTCGCCGGCTATTCAGCGATGGCGATCGGCCTGGCGCTGATGATCGGCTTCCACTTCCCCGAGAACTTCGACCATCCGTACCTGTCCGGCTCGATCCAGGCGTTCTGGCAGCGCTGGCACATGACGCTGTCGTCCTTCCTGCGGGACTACCTCTATATCTCGCTGGGCGGCAACCGGAAGGGATCGGTCCGAACCTACGTAAACCTGTTCCTGACCATGCTGATCGGCGGCTTCTGGCATGGCGCCAACTGGACCTTCATCGCCTGGGGCGCCTGGCAGGGTGGGCTACTGGCGTTGCATCGTTACTACCGCTCGCGGGGGGGCAACATGCCCTATTGGGCGGGCCATGTGCTGACGCTGCTCTGCGTCGTCGTGGGTTGGGTGGTGTTCCGCGCCGACGATTTCGGGCAGGCGCTGCGGATGTATACCGGCATGCTGGGAATGCATGGCGCCGCCGTTTCCGATGATCTCGCGTGGCAGCTGACGCCGGACAAGTTTTGGATGATCGCCATTGGCGCCGTGGTCGTCTACGTCCCGCTGATCCAGCGCCCGGTGAGCGCCGCGTTCGGGCGGCTGGGCAGCAGCCTTGTCTTGGCCGGTCCGCTCTGCGGCTTCCTGCTCGCGATGGTGCTGCTGTACAGCCGCGCCGCCGTTCCCTTCCTCTATTTCCAGTTCTGATCATGGTCGCACTCGTTCTCAGCATGTATAGCCGCTCCCGCCGCATCGATACGGCCCGGCTCCAGGGCTGGGCCATGGTCGTGATCCTGGCGGTCGGCGCCGGGCTTGGCGTGGCCACCCTGTCCGGTGACGGGCCGCAGCGGCGGCTCGCCGACACGATGACGCTGAAGGCGTTCTTGGGCGGAAAGACCGCCGCGGCGGTGAATTACGCCATGGCGCACGATCTGCCGGTCGGCACCTGGCTGTCGGAGGCGGGCGGCGTCTTCCGCTGGCGGGTGTTCGGCTCCGGTGGACCGCAGGTCACCGTAGGCTGCCAAGGCTGGCTGTATCTGACGGAGGAGCTGCGCCCCTGGCCCGGCGGCGACGCCACGATGCAGGCGCGCGCCGACACGGTGCACCAGATCGCCAAGGACCTGGCGGCGCAGAACATCGCCCTGAAGGTGGTGCTGGTGCCGGACAAGGCCCGGGTCGAGCATGCCTATGCCTGCGGCGTGCCCTATTCCACGCAGTCCCAGGGCCGTTACGCCGGCTTTACCAAGTTGCTGGCCGGGCTGCCCGTGGTGGATGTGCTGGCGGCCTTCGACGGGGTGCACAACCCACTCTATTACCGCACCGACACCCATTGGAACCAGGACGGAGCCGCCATTGCCGCCGCTGCCACCGCCGCCGCGACGGACGCCCCGATTGACCGCGACCGCCCGTTCGACACGCAATTCGGCC
Organism: Acetobacteraceae bacterium; assembly: GCA_965199005.1. GTDB lineage: Bacteria > Pseudomonadota > Alphaproteobacteria > Acetobacterales > Acetobacteraceae > LMUY01. The sequence continues at coordinate 194,738 of CBDAQK010000003.1, forward strand.
CGGAGGCGGACCGGGCTGGCGATTTGCTGCGGCTGATGAGCCTGGACCAGGTTCCGGACCTGCCCATCCCATTGCGCCCACTGCCCGACCGGGAACGCCCCGCCACGACCAAGGAAACCAACCCGCCGGCCGATACGGGCGGCCTGCTGGACGATGCCCCGGTGCCGCAGGTGGCCCTGGTCGGCAGTTCCTTCTCGGTCAACGCGAACTTCCTCGGCGCCTTGCAGCAGTCGCTCTCGGCCCCGGTCGGGCAGTTCGCCCAGGCCGGCGGCGCCTTCTGGGGTTCGGCGCGGGATTATTTCCGCAGCCCGGCATTCAAGGAGACGCCACCGAAACTCGTGATCTGGGAGATTCCGGAGCGCGTGGTAAACCAGCCAATTGGTGAGGAGGAAGCAGCCTTCTTACACAATTGGCGAGGACAATGACCGAGCGGCCCCTAGAAGACGTAACGACGGATCTCACTGAAGAAGAAGCCGCTGCCGAACTCGCTCGGCTGGCCGCGGAGATCGCCCGGCACGACCGGCTTTACAATACGGAGGACGCGCCGGAGATCACCGATGCGGAATACGATGCGCTCCGCCGCCGCAACATGGCGATCGAGGCCGCGTTCCCCAGCCTGATCCGGCCGGACAGCCCATCGCAAACCGTGGGCGCCACCCCGGCGAGCGGATTCGGCAAGATCACCCACCGCGTGCCGATGCTGAGCCTGGACAATGCGTTCAGCCGCGCCGATTTCGACGAATTCTGCGCCCGCGCCCGGCGCTTCCTGGGGCTGAAGGACACGCCGCTCACTTTGGTGGCGGAACCCAAGATCGACGGCCTGTCGATCTCCCTGACCTACGAGAAGGGCCGGCTGGTCTATGGCGCCACGCGGGGCGACGGGGCCGAAGGGGAGGACGTCACCGCCAATCTGCGCACCATCAAGGCGGTGCCGGCGCGGCTGCATGGCAAGGCGCCGGAGCGGATCGAAATCCGCGGCGAGGTCTTCATGACCAAGGCCGACTTTTTGGCCCTGAACGAGGCGCAGGTGGCCGCCGGGTCGCGCATCTATGCCAACCCGCGCAACTCCGCGGCCGGCAGCCTGCGCCAGCTCGACCCGAAGATCACCGCCAGCCGCGCGCTGTCGCTCTATGCCTACGCGTTCGGCGAGGCCAGCGAACCGCCAGCCGCCAGCCATTGGGCCTATCTCCAGCAATTGAAGGCATGGGGCTTCGACGTCAGCCCATTGAACGAGCAGGTGGACCAGGAGGGCGCCGAGGCCTTCCACACCGCCATGGCGGAGCGCCGGGCCAGCCTGCCCTACGATATCGACGGCGTGGTGTTCAAGATCGACGATTTGGCCCTACAGCGGCGGCTTGGTTTCGTCGGCCGCACGCCCCGCTGGGCAACCGCCTGGAAATTCCCGGCCGAGCGCGCCACCACCCTGCTGGAAGACATCCGCATCCAGGTGGGGCGCACCGGGTCACTGACGCCGGTGGCGTGGTTGCAGGGGGTCAATGTCGGCGGCGTGCTGGTGACGCGCGCCACGCTGCATAACGAGGACGAGATCGCCCGCAAGGATGTGCGCATCGGCGACACCGTGGTTCTGCAGCGTGCGGGCGACGTGATACCCCAGGTGATCGGCCCCGTGCTGGACAAACGTCCGGCCGGTGCCGCGCCGTTCGCCTTCCCGGACCACTGCCCGGCCTGTGGCAGCCTGGCGGTGCGGGCGGAGGGCGAGGTGGTGCGGCGGTGCACCGGCGGCCTGATCTGCCCGGCGCAGACCATCGAGCGCCTGGTGCATTTCGTCAGCCGCGCCGCCTTCGACATCGAACATCTGGGCGAGCAGACGGTGCGCGCCTTCCATGCCGATGGGCTGATCGACAGCCCCGCCGACATCTTCCGCTTGCGCAACCACGAGGCCGCCATCGCCGCGCGGGAGGGATGGGGCAGCACCAGCGCCACCAACCTGCTGCGCTCGATCGAGACCCGGCGGAGTATTTCGCTCTCGCGGTTCATCTACGCCTTGGGCATCCGCCGCATCGGCGAGGCCAATGCCAAGTTGCTGGCGCGGCACTACGGCACCCTGCAGGAATGGCGGGCCCAGATGCTGGCCGCCACGGTCACCGGGTCGGAGGAGCGCCAGGGCCTGGGCAGCATCATGCGCATCGGCGGCGCCATCGCCGATGAACTGGTGGGGTTCTTCGCCGAACCACGCAATTGCGCGATCCTGGACGATTTGGCGCGCGAGTTGGACGTGCAGCCCGAAAAGGTCACCACGGATGGGCCTCTGACTGGCAAGTCGGTGGTGTTTACCGGGACGCTCACCACGATGACGCGGCCGGAGGCCAAGGCGCGGGCGGAATCGCTCGGCGCGAAGGTGACCGACAGCGTGTCGAAGAAGACCGATCTGGTGGTGCTGGGCACCGATGCCGGGTCGAAGGCGAAAAAGGCGGTCGAACTCGGTGTGACGACGATCGACGAGGCTGGATGGCGCGAGATTGCCGGCTTGGGATCATAGCCCTCGGCCGGGATGGGATTGGCTGGCGTGTGCCGTTGCGTCACGCCAGCGATAAGCTGGTCCACGGCATGGTCGTCTGCCTCACATTGTCAGAGAGCGGCAGTTTGAAGTCCGGCATGGCGGGAATGCACTCCGTTCGGAGTTGCACGATTTTTACCATGAGCAATTGATAAGATCGAGAGCCGCTGAGCGCCTGGCGAGGCCGGTCCCACGCGGTATGACTCGACACGAAAAATTAGGAAAATGAGATCACGTTAAGTCCTAGCGGCTCGCAACGTTAGGAAACGGATCGTTGTTCGACGAATTTCAAGCGGTCGCAACCAGGCGGCCGGATGCTCTGGCCATTGCCGGCGTCACGCCCCTTACGTACGCCGAACTGGCCGAGCGGGCGGAGCGAATTGCACGCGCTGCCTGGCAGGCGGGCCTGCGCCCAGGTGACCGCGCTGCCTTGCTGACAGGGCGCTCAGCCGACGCCATCGCCGCCATGCTGGCCATCCGCCAGATCGGCGCAGCCTATGTCCCCATCGACCCTGCCCTGCCGGAGGCCGCACGGGCGGCTTTGCTGGCTGACGCCGCACCCGGTTTGCTGTTGTCGAACCAATTCATCAGCTCGGACCGTCCGGTCTTGCGGCTCGACCACGCCATCCCGGAGGCGCCCAAGTTTGCGGCGCCGGCTCAATCCAGGGACGCGCCGGCCTATGTCATGTACACCTCCGGCTCGACTGGGACGCCAAAGGGCGTCGTTGTGCCATGCCGCGGCGTGTTGCGGCTGGTCTTAGGGGCGGACTTCGTCAGCCTGTCTGCCAACGATGTCGTGCTGCATGCCGCGCCGCTCGGGTTCGATGCCTCCACCCTCGAGATTTGGGGCGCGTTGCTCAATGGCGGGACGCTGGCGATCGTGCCGGAGGCCGTGCCGTCGCTGGATACAATTGGCAGCGCCATCGCCCGGTATGGCGTGACGGTGGCATGGCTGACCAGCGGGCTGTTCCACGCCATGGTGGAGCAGCGCGTATCCGCCCTGGCCCCCTTGCGCCAATTGCTGGCCGGCGGGGATGTGCTGTCACCCTCGCACGTGGCGCGGGCACTGGCCGCCTGTCCGGACACGACCATCATCAACGGCTACGGCCCGACCGAGAATACAACCTTCACCTGCTGCTACCGCATTCCGCGCGACCATCCTGCGGATTTGCCCGTGCCGATCGGCCGGCCGATTTCCGGGACGTACGTCGTGATCCTGGATGAGGACGGTTCGCCCGCCACGCCTGGCGAGGAAGGCGAGTTGTGTGCTGGAGGGGACGGCGTCGCCCTCGGCTACCTGAACCGGCCGGAACTGACCGCCCGCGCCTTCCGCCCGGGCCCGGATGGGCGCGTACTGTACCATACCGGGGACCGCGCAAGGCTGCGGGACGACGGGATCGTGGAGTTTGGCGGCCGGGCCGACCGGCAGGTTAAAATCCGCGGCAAGCGGGTTGCGCTGGACGAGATGGAAGGCGAATTGCGCCAGGATCCGGCGGTCGAGGATGCCGCCATCCTCATGCAAGATGGCCGGGCTGCCGCCTATGTGACAGGCGCGGTGGATGCGCTGGCGTTGCGCCGGGCGCTGCTGGCCAGGCTGCCGGAGCACATGGTCCCAGCAACGATCACCGTGCTGGCTGCGATGCCGTTGACACCGAACGGCAAGCTGGACCGCAAGGCGCTTGCCGCTCCCACCCCGGTGGAACGCGGTCGCGACCCGCGCACGACACGCGCGCGTCTGACGGCGATCTGGTGCACGATCCTTGGCCGCGCCGATCTGCCCGATGATGTCAACCTGTTCGATGGCGGCGCCAACTCCATGGATTTGGTCCGTGCCCACGCCGCCATGGTGGATGCCGGGTTGCCGGTGGCGCTGACCGATCTATTCGCCCATCCCAGCATTGCGAGCCTGGCCGCGCACCTGGACGGAGCCACCACCGCCGCAGCGCGGCACCATGGCGCGTCGAATGACGGGATCGCCATCATCGGCATGGCCGCCCGCCTCCCCGGCGCCAACGACCTCGCCACGTTCTGGCAGAACCTCTGCGACGGCGTGGAGTCGATCCGCCGCTTCGACGTCGCCGAGTTGCAGGACGCCTACAGCCCGGCCACCCGCGCCGACGCCGCCTTCGTGGCCGCCCGGCCCATCCTGGACGGGATCGACCAGTTCGACCCGGGCTTCTTCCGCATGACGAAACGCGATGCGGAGCTGACCGACCCGCAGCAGCGCGTGTTCATGGAGATCGCGTGGGAGGCGCTGGAATCCGCCGCCTACGACCCGGCTGCTTTCACCGGCCGCATCGGCGTCTTCGCTGGCAGCAGCCCCAATAGCTACCTCCTCCGCAACGTGCTGGCCGACCGCGAGGCAGTACTACGCTACACCAGCGACTACCAGACCGGCAGCTATGCCACCCTGCTCGGTGCCGGAGCCGATTTCCTCGCCACCCGCGTGGCCTATAAGCTGGATTTGCGTGGCCCGGCGGTCACGGTTTCGACCGCCTGCTCCACCTCGCTGGTCGCCATCGCCCAGGGTTGCGCGGCGCTGCGGGCCGGCCAGGCCGACATGGTGCTGGCCGGGGGCGTGTCGATCACCCTGCCGCAGCACCGGGGATATTTGCACGAACCCGGCAGCCTCGCCTCGGCAGACGGCCACGTGCGCCCGTTCGACGCAGACGCCAGCGGCACCGTGTTCGGCAGCGGCGCCGGCGTGGTTTTGCTGAAGCGCCTGGCTGACGCGGTCGCGGATGGGGACCACATCCACGCCGTCATCGGCGGCATCGCCACCAACAATGACGGCGCCGAAAAGGTGGGCTTCACCGCGCCGAGTGTGGGTGGCCAGATCGCCTGCATCGCCGATGCGCAGGCGCAGGCCGCGTTCCCACCCGCCAGCATCGGCTATGTAGAGGCGCACGGCACCGCCACGCCGCTGGGGGACCCCATCGAGTTCGCCGCGTTACGCCAGGTGTTCGGCCCCGATGGCCTATGCGTGCTCGGCTCGGTGAAGGGCAATATCGGGCATTTAGACGCCGCCGCCGGCGTGGCCGGGCTGATGAAGGCCGTGCTGGCGGTCGAGCACGGCACCATTCCCGGCACGCTGCATTTCCGCACGCCCAACCCCGCGATGACGCTGGAGGGCAGCCCGTTCCGGATTACGGCGCAAACCCAGGGCTGGAGCGGCGCCCTGCCGCGCCGCGCCGCGGTGAGCGCGTTCGGCGTCGGCGGCACCAATGCGCACGCCGTGCTGGACCAGGCGCCGGAGGCGGCCGTCGCGCCGGATCCGCATGCGCACCAGGTCCTGGTGGTCTCGGCACGCACCGAAGCCGGGCTGGCGGAGGCACGGGCGCGGCTGGCCACCCACCTCGCGACCCATCCCGGGCAATCCCTGGCGGACATCGCATACACGCTGCAAACCGGGCGCCGGCGCTTCGGCCACCGTCTTGCCCTCGCCTGCAACAGCCATGCGGACGCGATTGCGGGATTGGACGATGGCCGCGCCATCACTGGCCAGCCCCCGGACGGACCCGGCAGCGTCGCCTTCCTATTCCCCGGCCAGGGCGCACAATACCCCGATATGGGCCGCGCCCTCTTCGACGGCGAACCCGTCTTCCGCGCGGCTGTGGACCACTGCGCGGACATCTTGCAGCCGCTACTGGGGCTGGATTTGCGCACCATCCTCTATCCCGCCGGCCAGGCTGCCCGCGACGCGCTGCTCGGCACCGGGCTCGCTCAGCCGGCGCTGTTCACCATCGGCTACGCCACCGCCAGACTCTGGATGTCGTGGGGTCTGAAGCCAGCCATCATGCTGGGGCATAGCGTGGGCGAGTTCGTCGCGGCTTGCCTGGCCGGGGTGTTCACCCTGCAGGACGCTTTGACGTTGATCGCGGAACGCGGCCGGCTGATGGCCAGCATGCCGGGTGGCGTCATGCTCGCCGTGCGCCTGCCCGAGGCCGAGCTGTTGCCGCTGCTGGGCGACACGATGGATTTGGCGGCGACCAACGCCCCGTCGCTCAGCGTCGCCGCCGGCTCCTATGAGGCCGCGACGGCGCTGGAGGCGGTGCTGACCGCACGGGGCGTGATGTACCGCCGGCTGCACACCAGCCACGCCTTCCACAGCCGGATGATGGACGGCGCGGTGGAGGGCCTGCGCGAGGCGGCGGCGCGGGTGACGCTCTCGCCACCCACGCTGCCCTTCATCTCCGGCGTGACCGGCCTGCCGATCACACCGGAGCAAGCGACGTCGCCGGATTACTGGGCCGGCCATTGCCGAGCCCCCGTGCGCTTCGCCGCCGGGCTGGAGGCGCTGTTGGCGCGGGCGCCGACCGCCCTGCTGGAATGCGGGCCGGGGCGCACGCTCACCACGCTGGCGTTGCAGGGCGCGGCGCGCGGGGGCGCGGTCGTGCCATCGCTGCCCGATGCCGGGCGCGAGCGCGACGAGCACAGCACGCTCGCCGAGGCGCTGGCACGCCTGGTTGCCGCTGGCGTCGAACCGGACTGGCACGCCGTGCACGGCCCCGGCCGCCGCCGCGTCCCGCTGCCCACCACACCGTGGGACCACACACGCTGCTGGATCGACGAACCCGAGATCACCACGCCACGCCTCTTGGAGACCGCCCAAACCATGGATCACTCCGTCCCCGTCGCCACCGACGACACATTGCCCGAACTGGTTGCGCTGTTCGAGGAGTTGTCGGGCGACAAGTTATCCGGTGCCGACCCGGCGGCGAATTTTCTCCAGCTCGGGTTCGACTCGCTGTTCCTGGGGCAGGTTGCGCAGCAGGTCCGCAGCCGGTTCTCCGTTCCGATTACCTTCCGTCAGCTTATGGGAGACCTTAGCAGCTTCAAGGCGCTGGCTAAGCATGTCGCAGCCGGCAGGCCAGCGCGCGCCCCCGCGCCAGTGGCCGCTGCCGCCCCGGCCGTGGCCGCGCCGGTGGCGATGACTCCCGCCGGCCCCGCGCCGGAGGGTGCGGCGGCGCTGATGCAGCAGCAGGTCGCAGCCATGTCCGCCCTGTTTGCGCAGCAACTGGCGGCGATGGGGTCCGCCCCCGCGCCAGCAGCCGCAGCGCCACCGGCCGCAGCGCCATCAGCCGCCATGGCCGCGGCTCCAGCCCCGATGCCCGTGCCGGAAAACACGGCTCGCTTCGACGCGTTCAAAGTCGTCGCAGCAGCGGATGGCGGGTTGACCCCGGCGCAACGGGCGCATGTCGTGGCACTGGTTGCCGCCACTGTCGCCCGCACCCCGGCCTCCAAGCGCATGACGGCAGACGCCCGCAAGCATTTGGCGGACCCGCGTGCCGCCGCCGGCTTCCGGCCGGATTGGAAGGAGATGACCTATCCCGTGGTCGCCGTCCGTTCCGCCGGGCCGCTCATCTGGGATGCCGACGGCAACGAGTACGTCGACGTCGTGAATGGCTTCGGCCAAACTGCCTATGGCCACGCGCCACCCTTTGTGACGGAGGCGCTGCACCGCCAGTTGGACCGTGGGTTCGAGATCGGGCCGCAGGCCGAACTTGCCGGACTTGTCGCAGCCCGGTTCTGTGCCATGACGGGCAACGAGCGGATGACGTTCTGCAACACCGGGTCGGAGGCGGTGATGGCCGCCATGCGGATTGCGCGCACCGTCACCGGGCGCAACCGCATCGTGACCTTCGCCGGCAGCTATCACGGCCAATTCGATGAAGTGCTGGTGAAGGCTGCACCTAAGGGCACGCGTCCGGTGGCGCCGGGCATTCCGCTGGAATCCGTCGGCAACAACATCGTGCTGGAATACGGCGCGGCATCCTCGCTCGCCTGGATCCGCGACCATGCGGACGAATTGGCAGGCGTGATGTTCGAGCCGGTGCAGAGCCGCCATCCTGGTGTGCAGCCGCGCGAATTCGCCCATGAACTCCGTGCGATTACGGAACAGGCCGGCATCTGCCTGATCTTCGACGAGGTGGTGACGGGCTTTAGGACCCATCCAGGCGGGATGCAGGCGATCTATGGGGTTAGGGCGGACCTTGCAACCTACGGCAAGGTCGTTGGCGGCGGCATGCCCGTGGGCATTCTGGCCGGACGCGCTGCCTATATGGACGCGCTGGATGGCGGCGACTGGCGTTATGGCGACGACAGCACCCCAGAGGCGGCGGTCACCTTCTTCGCCGGCACCTTCGTCCGCCATCCCTTGGCGCTCGCTGCCTTGAATGCGGTGCTGACGCATATCGAGACCAGCGGCCCAGCCTTGCAGGAGGAAATCGGCAGCCGCACCGCGGCGCTCGCCGCACGGCTGAACGACGCGCTGGCCGCGCGCCACCTCCCCCGCTGCATCGAACATTACGCAAGCTGGTTCTACTTCAAGCTGCCGGACCCGTTGGCGACGCTGCTCTACCCCAACATGCGTCTGCGCGGCGTTCACATCCAGGAAGGCTTCCCCTGCTTCCTGACGACCACCCACGGCCCGGCGGAAATCGAGCGGATTTACACCGCGTTCGTCGACAGCCTGGATGCATTGCAAGCCGCGGGAATCCTGCTGCCCGCGGGCGCCCTTGCACCGGCGGTCACGGTCGAAGCGAAGCTGACCGAGGCGCAGATGGAAATCTGGCTCGCCTGCCAGCTTGGCGACGCCGCCTCCTGCGCCTTCAACGAGGGCATCAGCCTGCATATGCGCGGCAAGCTGGACGTGGCAGGGCTGCGAAGCTCGATCACGCGCGTCTTCGCCCGGCATGACGCCCTGCGCGCCCGCTTCACGCCCACCGGCGATCGGATGATCATCGGCGCGGCCGTGGCGCCGGAGCTGACCGTCTGTGAGGACGATCTGGAGAGCGTGCTCGCCGTCGAAGCACGCACGCCATTCGACCTCGTCGCCGGTCCGCCGGTTCGTCTGCGGCTGGTGCGGTTGGCCGCGGACCATCACGTGCTGGTCCTGACCGCGCATCACATCGTTTGTGACGGCTGGTCGATCAACACGCTGCTGTCGGAGTTGGCGGAGCCGGGCGCATTGCCGCCTGCTTTGTCCTTCGCCGCCTATGCCGCAGAGCAAAGCAGCGTGCGTGGCGGCGCGGATTTGGCCTGGTGGACCCAGCGCTTCGCCACCATGCCAGCCCCGCTCGACCTGCCATCCGACCGTCCGCGTCCAGCGCTCCGCTCCTTCGCTGGTGGCACGCGCCGTCTGGCGATCGATGCAGCCATGCTCGGCCGGATCAAGGCCGCCGGGGCTGCCAGCGGGTGCACGCTGTTCGCCACCCTGCTGGCGGCCGTGAGCGTCACGATGGGCCGGCTGTCCAACCGCAACGACGTGGTGATCGCCGTCCCCGCCGCCGCCCAGTCGCAGTTGGAGGATGCGGTGCTGGTGGGCCATTGCGCCAACCTGCTGCCGCTGCGCGCGAAATGGTCGGATACCACACGCTTTTCCGAGCATCTCAGCGCCGTGCGGCTCGCTGTGCTGGACGCTTACGAGCACCAGGATTGCACGCTCGGCACCATCGTCCAAGCGCTGAACCTGCCGCGCGACATCAGCCGCCTGCCGCTGACCGACGTGCAGTTCAACCTGGAGCGGTTGGCGGAAGGCATGTCGATGCCCGGGCTGGCGCTCTCCTGCGTTGCCAACCCCAAGGCGTTCGTGAACTTCGACCTGTTCTTCAATGCCGTGGAGTCGAAGGACGGGCTGGCGGTCGATTGCGACTACAATGCCGATCTGTTTGATCCGGAGACCGTGGATCGCTGGCTCGGCCATCTCCGCACGGTGCTGGAGGCCGCCACCGCCAACCCGGCCATGCCAATCGGGGCCGTCTCGCTGCTCTCCGCGAACGAGAAGCGGGACCTGATGCGCAGCATGAACCAGACCGCAGCCCCGCTGCCGACTGCCTCGGTTCACCGGCTGATTGAGCAGCAGGCCGCCCGGACACCCGACGCGGTCGCCGCCCGGTTTGGCGAGACAACACTGACCTACGCCGCTCTGGACGCCCAGGCGAACCGGATGGCACGGCTGCTGTTGACCTACGCCTCGCCCGGTGACCGCGTGGCCGTGATGCTGGACCGCACGCCGGAAATGCTGGCGGTGCTGTTGGGTGCCTGGAAGGCCGGCATGGCGTATGTCCCGCTGGACCCATCGCATCCCCCGGCGCGGCTGGGCCATATCATGGCCGATGCCGGTGCCGCGGTGCTGGTCACCGACGGGACGGGCCCGGAACTGGCCGGGCCGGTGTTGGATTTGCGCAAAGCGCGGGACGAACTTCTTGCCCAATCCGCCACGCCGCCGGGTGCCGAGAGCATCGTGGCCTACGTGATCTACACCTCGGGCTCGACCGGGCTGCCGAAAGGCGTGGCGATCAGCCACAAAGCCCTTGGCAACCTGCTGTTGTCGATGGGCCGCGAACCGGGGATCGGCGCCAACGACGTCTGGTTGGCGGTCACCACGATCAGCTTCGACATTGCCGGGCTGGAATTGTGGGGGCCGTTGCTGGCTGGGGCGCAGGTCGTCGTCGCGTCGCGGGACGATGCGGCGGATGGCCATCGCCTGCGCGCCTTGTTGCGCGACACCAAGGCCACGATCATGCAGGCAACCCCGGCCACCTGGCGGCTCTTGCTGGAGACTGGCTGGACGCCGGGTTCGCTGCGCATGCTGTGCGGCGGCGAAGCCCTGCCGCGCGCGCTGGCCGACCGCCTGCTGGCGGGCAGCGACCACTCGGGCGCCGAGTTGTGGAACATGTATGGCCCGACCGAGACGACGATCTGGTCGGCGGTGGAACGCGTGGGAGACGGGCTGATCACGGTCGGGCATCCCATCGCCAACACCGTGATGCACGTCCTGGACGCCGCGGACCGGCTGGTTCCCGTGGGCGTACCCGGCCACCTGCATATTGGCGGGGCCGGCCTGGCAGAAGGCTACCGGAACAAGCCGGAGATGACGGCCGAGCGCTTCATCGCCGACCCGCTCACGCCTGGTGAGAAACTGTACCGGACCGGGGATGCCGCCCGCAAGCTGCCAGACGGCCGCGTTCAGGTATTGGGCCGCATCGATAGCCAGATCAAGCTGCGTGGCTACCGTATGGAAGCCGGCGAGGTCGAACACGCCTTGACGACGAAATGCGGACTTGCCGAGGCTGCCGTGGCCGTGCGCGAAGGTCCAGGGGGAGAAAAGCGGCTGCTGGCCTGGGTGGTGCTGCGCCCTGGCGAGGCGTTGGACGAGCGGGCGATGCGCAACATTTTGCGCAGCCAATTACCGGAATACATGGTCCCCGCCCTGTTCGTTGCGGTGGACCGCCTGCCGCTCACCCCCAACGGCAAGGTGGACCGTAGCGCCCTGCCCGACCCGGCGCCTGCGCCAGCCGCCGCTGCGGAGCCGCCGCGTTCGGCGCTGGAACGGACCCTCGCCGTCATCTGGTCCACCGTGCTGCATCGGCCTGTCGGGCGGGATGACGATTTGCTGGCGATGGGGGCCGACTCGATCCAGTTGTTCCAGATCACGGCTAGGGCCAATGCCGCAGACATCCCGCTGCTGGCGCGGCACCTGCTGCAGCACCGCACCGTCGCGGGGGTCGCCGCGGCGCTGGGCGACACGGCACCGGCAGAGGCCCCGGCGGTGCCGTCGCTGCAGCAATTCCGCCGCGACCGTAAGATGGCGGTTGGGGGTTAGGCATGGATATCGGCACACCCCTCTCTGGCGGTGGGGCAGAGATCACCTATCCTGCGTCTTTGGCACAAACCCGCTTCTGGCTCTTGGACGCGCTGGACCCTGGTTCACCCGCGCTGAACGTGGCAGTTCGGTGGAGCCTATTAGGACCGATCACGCCCGAAGCGGTTGAAACCGCCATCCGAGGCATCGTCAGCCGCCATGAAATTTTGCGCACGGCGCTGAAGGACATCGACGGAACGCCGTTACAGATCATACGCCCCGTGCTCCCGTTCAAACTGCAGCATCGCGACTTGACCGGGTTGCCGCTGGCGCAAAGCCTGGCCGAGGCCGACCGCATCGGCGAGGAAGAAGCCCGCACGCCGTTCGTGCTGGAGACGGCGCCGCTGATGCGGGTTGTCCTGATCTCGCTCGCGCCGGACAATGCCCGCTTGCTGGTCACGATGCATCACGCGATCTGCGATGGCTGGTCGGTGGGCGTGCTATCCGACGAGTTGATGCGCTCGCTCTCCGGCGCCCCGCCGCAGCCGGATTTGCCGCTGCAATACGGCGATTACGCGGAATGGCAACAGGCCTGGCTTCGGAGCGAAGCGCTGGCCACGGCACGGTCATACTGGACGGCACATCTGGCAGACTTGCCCTATGTCACCGTGCCGCCCGACCGTCCGGCGGAAGAACGCGGCGAGGGCGCCATCAACTCCGTTCTACTGCCCCGCGACTTGACGGATGCGATGGCCAAGATGGCGGCGCTTCACGGATGCACGCCGTTTGCCGTGGCGCTGGCCGCGCTCGGCCGCATGCTGCAGGCCCGCACCGGGGCAGCCGACATTCCCATCGGCACGCAGATCGCCGGCCGCACGGAGGTTGAGTTGGAAGGGATGATCGGGCCCTTCATCAACACGCTCGTACTGCGGCTGGATTTGTCCGACACGCCGGATTGGTCCGAACGGGTCAACCGTGCCGCAACGGTGGTGGCGGATGCGCTGCAGCACCACGCCATGCCGTTCGAACTGCTGATCCGTACGTTGAATCCGGCCAGGACGCGAGGGCGTACGCCGCTCTTCTCGGTCAACTTCATTTTCCAACGCTCCTTCGTTGCCCCCTATGCGGAGGGGGACATCCGGCTGGTGGATTTGCCGAGCCACTCGGCGGGCGCGCTGTACGACCTCAACTTTTTCATGGTGGAACGGCCAGACGGCTGGCGCGCCTCCTGCGAATACGACGCCGCACGCTTCGACCCGGCGACCGTGGATGCCATGCTTGCGCAATGGCGCCAGGCTTTGTCGGGCCAGGCGCTGGCCTCCGCACCGCAGGCCGATCCCGTCACGGCGCGGCTGGCAGAGATTTGGCGCGAGACTCTGGGCGTCGATTCGGTGGCGCCGGGCGATAGTTTCTTCGATTTGGGCGGACACTCCCTGCTCGCCGCGCGGATGCTGGCGCGAGTGGAGGCGGTGTTCGGCCAGCGGGTCGGCATGGCGGCCTTGTTCACCGATAGCACATTGGGTGGGCTGGCCGCCCGGCTCGCGGCGCCGGCGACCACCCGGGCCCCTCTGGTCGCCGTCGGGGATGGCGCAGACTGGCAGGGCTTCGGCGAAGCGGCCGGACTGGGTCGCCCCTTCGTGCGCGTCGCGGACGCAACACCGGCGGCGGTGACCCGCGATCACCCGGCCGGCCCCGTCACAATCCTCGGCGCGGGCAAGAACGGGCAGGCGGCGTTCCGGCTTGCTCACGCGCTGGAGGCGCAAGGGCGGAGCGTGACATTGGTCCTGGTCGACGCCGCCCCGCCGAGCACCGGGCGCAAGCTTTGGCCGTTGCGCCAATCGCGCCCGCCGGCGGAACGGTTCAGTGGCCGGGCGCTCTTGTTCCGGCGCCCGTCGACCCCGGCAGAGACGATGGCGGCATGGTCGAGCCATCTGGTTGGCGAACTGGAATCGGGCGTGCTGCCCGCGGGCCCATGGCACGCGCACGTGGCGGCACGCATCGACGCCGCACGCCGGTGAACCAGGCCGGATCATGGAGCAGGGGACAGCGATGGACATCGGCATAAGCACACGGGCCGCAGCGCCAAGTTTGCTGACGATCTGGTCCGATCTGCTGAAGACGCACGCGACCGGACCGGAGGCGGATTTCTTCGCTGCGGGGGGCCATTCCCTGCTGGCGACCCAGCTGCTGGCCCGGGTGGAGCGGGAGTTCGGGGTCAAAATCCCCCTGCCGGTCTTCTTCCGCGAACCCACGCTCGCCGCGCTGATGCAGGCGATCCAGGCCGAGCCACCGGCGCGCCAGTTCCGGTTCGACCGCGTTGCGCGGCTGGGTCAGGGAATGGAAAAGCCGGTCTATGCCGTGGTGCACAGCAACGGCGCCTTCTTCCCGCTCGGGCACGAGGTCGGCGGGCAGCACCCGTTCGTGGCACTGCAAGCCGCGGACCGGCGGAGCGGCGGGCGCCTGCCGGCCACCATTGAGGCCATTGCCGAGGGCTATGTCCGCCAGCTCCGGATTGTCGAATCCAACGGACCGTACGTGCTGCTCGGCTGGTGTCTGGCGGGCAACCTTGCCTACGAGGCGGCCCAGCAATTGCGTGCCGCCGGGGAGGAGGTGGCGGCGGTCGTGATGGTCGACACGTGGAACCCCGCCTATCTCAATAGAATGGGCCGCCTGCGCCGCCAATTGGCCGAGCGGTCCTATGGGTGGCAGATCATCCTGGCCGAGTTCGCCAAGGTCTTGCGCGGCCGGGTCACGCTGCGTGAGTTCATGGCAAACCGCAATGCGGTGCGCCGGCTGGTACGAACACCAGAGATCGATACCGGGCCGGCGAGCGCGTCTTCCGCTGCCTACCGCGCGCAGCAGCAATTCGACAGCGATTTGCTGGCGCAATTGCACGCGGCCGCACAACGCTATCAGCCGCGCCCCTATGACGGACGCGTGCTTCGCATCCGGTCGTCCGAGGAGCCCCGCGGGTTTGGCCTGGACCGCCGCTATGGCTGGGGCACCCTGGTGGGCAAGGGCCTGCGGCAGGTCACCGTGCCAGGCGACCACCTGACGATCTTCGTTGAACCATCCATCCACCTCCTGACCCGGCACGTCCGGGATGCGACGAAATAATCGTCACGACGCTTCACACTCCAATCGAAGTGAGCCCGACCATGCTCGACACCGCTTCCCTCAAGCCCGATACTCGCTTTCGCGACCTCTTCAACAAGAACTCGTTCGTATTCGACCATGATCTGCACACGCAGAAGCTGTATGACATCGACAGCTTGGTCGGATTGGCCCGGCGCCTTGGGCCAGACAGTGCCTATTGGTCCACCCGCCCGATCAACGTGTCGGAAGGATGGGAGGACGCGCAGGGCCCCAAGCTATCGCTGGAAGAAGCGGTCGCGACGGTCGAGACCTCCAACACGCTTGTCGTGCTGAAGAATATCGAGCAGGACGAGATATTCGGCCCAGTGTTCCAATCCGTCGTCGAAATGATGGCCGGCCGGGTCGGCCCCGCTTTGGAACAGGACATGCTGCACGGCCGGGCGACCCTGCTGATCAGCTCGCCGCGGCGGGTTACGGGCTATCACATCGATGCCGAAGCGAACTTCCTCCTGCAATTGCGCGGCGACAAGACGGTCTATGTGTTCGATGGGTCCGACCGGGAGGTTATGCCGGAAACCGAACTGGAACGCTTCTATGCCGGTGACCTGAATGCCGCCCGCTACAAAGAGGAGTTGCAACGGACCAAGGCCCGCACGATCGATTTCCGGCCCGGGCTCGGCGTCCATGTGCCGATCGAGTGGCCACACTGGGTGAAAAACGGCGACTCCGTCTCTGTCTCCATCAGCATCAACTACGACATGCGCTCGAACGCGAGAATGGCGAAGCTTTACCGGGCCAACCATCGGCTGCGCCAACTCGGGATCACCCCCACGCCGCCGGGCCGCTCGTCGTTGCGGGATGGCGGCAAGGTGGCGATTTTGGGCGGGCTGGACCGGTTGAAGCGCCGCCGCGGCTGAGGCGTAGCCCGGCCCTGTTCCCCTTCGCCCAGCCGCATGGCAAAGATGGGCGAAGAGGGAGGGGTGCTGCATGCAAACCACGACCATACCGCGCCGCATCGGGATTCTGGAGCGGCCGTGGTCGCGCACTCCCAGGGCGGTGCCTTCGCGTTCCGCGCGGCCGAACGCTGCCCCGGCAAGGTTGCCGCCATCGTCGCCATCGAAGCGGCGCAGGGCGGCCTCACCGGCGGCGCCCCCCTGGCCGGGGTGCCCGTGCTCGCGGTCTATGGCGACCATATCGGGCGGGACGCGCGCTGGCCGGCCATCCGCGCCCGCACGGAGGCCTATTTCGCCGCCGCGCGCCAGGCCGATGCCCTTGTCGACGTGCTCGACCTGCCGGCGGAGGGGATTGCCGGCAACTCGCATATGCTCATGATGGAGAACAATAACGCGGACATTGCCCTGTTGATCCAGCAATGGCTTCAACGACGTGGACTGTCCACCCCTGCCGCCTGAGGAGGAGACGAACCATGCCTGACGCGACGCCGATGGAAAGCCAGATCATCCGCAAGCTTGCGCTGCGGCTGATGCCGTTTGTGACCGTCGGCTACTTCCTGGCCTCGCTGGACCGGGTGAACGTCGGGTTCGCCGCCCTGCAGATGAACCAGGATATCGGCCTGAGCTCGGCGGCGTTCGGCTTCGGCGCCGGGCTGTTCTTCGTCTCATATTGCCTATTCGCGGTGCCGTGCAACCTGCTGATGGTTCGGATCGGCGCCCGGCGCTGGTTGTCGATCGTCATGATCACCTGGGGCGTCATTTCCGCCCTCACGGCCACGGTGACCGGCCCGCACTCGTTCTACGCGCTGCGTTTCCTGCTGGGGATTGCCGAGGCCGGGTTCTTCCCGGGCGTGATCTACTATCTCACGCTGTGGTTTCCCTCGCATCACCGCAGCCGCATGGTCGCCATCCTGATGATGGCGCTGCCGGTTTCCAGCGTGCTCGGCTCGCCGATGTCCGCCGCGCTGCTGCTGACCGATGGCTGGTTTGGCTTGCGCGGCTGGCATTGGCTGTTCATCATCGAAGGGCTGCCGGCGGTGCTGCTGGGCCTTGGCTGCGCGCTGGTGCTGCCACGCGCGATCCGCGATGCCCGTTTCCTGAACGACGATCAGAAGACCTGGCTGGAAGCTGAAATCGCCCACAAGCCGGAGGAAGGCATCATCGATGGATCCCTGTCCTTCTGGCAGGTGCTCATCAACAAGTACGTCCTGCTGCTGACGCTGGTTTATATCGGCGGCACCTCGGTGACCAATGCGCTGTCGCTCTGGCAGCCGCAAATCATCAAGACGTTCAACCTGACCATCATGCAGGTCGGGCTGCTGAACTCCCTGCCGTTTCTGATCGCCAGCGTGGTGATGTATCTCTGGGCCTCGCATTCCGACCGCACGGGGGAGCGCACGTTGCACACGGCGGTGCCGCTGGCTTTGGGCACGCTGGGTTTGATCATGACGGCGGTGGTCACCACGCTGGTGCCGATGATCATCGTGCTGTGCGTCATCATCGTTGCCGCCTCGATGATCAAGGGGCCGTTCTGGGCACTGGCGACGGAGATGCTGCCGCCCCGGATTTCCGCCGTGGCGATCGGGCAGATCAATGCACTGAACAATTTGGGCGTGTTCGGGGCCACCTATGCCATCGGCGCCATCCGCGATGTCACGGGCAGCTTCACCCTCGCCGTGGTGCCCTTGGCCGTGGTGCTGGCCATCGCCTGCCTGGTGTCCCTCAGCATCGGCCGGTCCCGCCGGCTGGGCCGGGTGGCGTTGAATGCGCTGTCGGCCGGGGGCATCCGCTGAGATGCCCGCGCGGGACTACGATGCACGCGCCATCGGCGCCGGGTTTGCCCGACATCGACCACCCATATGCGACCAAGCGGCCGCCGATCGACACCGGGTATTTCGACGCGTTCAACCGCGAGAACGTCTCGCTGGTGGATGTGCGGTCTGCCCCGATCGAGGAGATCACGCAAACTGGCCTGCGAAGGGCGCAGGCGGAGTATCCGCTCGACATCATCGTGTTTGCCACCGGGTTCGATGCGTTGACCGGCCCGCTGCTGCGGCTGAACATCCAGGGCCGCGACGGCCGCACGCTGCAGGAGGCCTGGAGCGCCGGGCCGCGAACCTATCTCGGGCTGCAGGTTGAAGGGTTTCCGAACCTGTTCACCATCACCGGCCCAGGCAGCCCGTCCGTTCTCACCAACATGCCCGTCGCCATCGAGCAGCACGTGGATTGGATCACGGATTGCATCGAGTATGTCCTCGACCACTGCGTCAACCAGATCGAGCCGGAAGCCGCGGCGGTGGAGAATTGGGGCGTGCAGGTGCAGGACGCGGTGAGCGCGACGCTGCTGCTGCAGGCCGCCAGCTCGTGGTATTTAGGAGCCAACGTGCCGGGGAAAGCGCGCGTCTTCATGCCCTATGCCGGCGGTCTTGCCCGCTACCGCGCCATCTGTGATGACGTCGCGGCCAAGGGGTACCAAAGATTCGCGATGTCCTAAGCCGCGTCCATGACGGCGGATCGGCCGCGGATGAGGTCGGACGCTTTTTCCGCGATCATCAGCGTGGTGGCGTAGGTGTTGGCGGAGGGCATGCTGGGCATGATCGAGGCGTCGGCGACGCGCAGCCCCGTCAGGCCGTGGACGTGCAATTGGTCATCCACCACCGCGGCCGGGTCCGTCGCTGGCCCCATGCGGGCCGTGCCGATCAGGTGGTAGCAGGTGGACCCGTTCTGGTAGGCGAAGGCGAGCAATTCGTCGTCGCTCTGTACATCCGGACCCGGCAGCGTCTCCCGCTCGGCAAAGGCGGCGAGTTCGGGCGTGCCGAGCAACCGACGGATGAGGCGCAGGCCGCCCAGCGTGACCCGGCGGTCGATCGGGTCGGCCAGGTAGTTGGGCTGCAACACCGGGTCCACGAACACATCGGTAGAGCGGGCCCGCACGTGGCCGGAGCTTTCGGGGCGATGCGGCCAAGTGCCGGCCGTCATGCCGGGATAATCATCCAGCACGTAGGTGGCGCCTTGCTTGTAGGAGCCCGGGGTGAAGACGCATTGCAAATCCGGCTGATCCAATCCCTCGAACGATTTCCAAAACACATGCACCTGCGATGGGGCCACGGCGAGGATGCTGGGCCGCCCCGTCGCCCAGCGGGCGATCTGCATCCCCAGCCGCGGACCACGCGATAGCTCGTTCAAGGTGAGCACGCCGGGCTTCGCACGCATGACCATGCGGACGGCGTAGTGGTCGCGGAAATTCTCCCCGACGCCGCGAAGCTCATGCTGCACGGGAACGCCGAGGTCTCCCAGCAAATCCGCCGGGCCGATTCCGGACACCTGCAGCAGCCGCGCCGTATTGGCGGTGCCCGAACACAGGATCACCTCGCGCTTGGCCCGCACCTCTGATGGCACGCCGTTGCGCTCACGCAAGTAGCGTATGCCAACGGCTCGCTTGCCCTCGAGGATGATGGCGCAGGCGCGCGCCTCGGTGCGGACGTCCAAATTCGCCCGCCCACGCGCCGGCTTGAGAAAGGCGCGGGCGGCGCTGACCCGGCGGCCCTTCTGGATGGCACGCTGAAAATACCCGACACCCGCCTGGTCGCCACTATTGTAGTCGGGGTTGCGCGGAATGCCGGCCGCGACGCAGCCCTGGATGAAGGCCTCGGACACCGGGTTGATCCAGTCCATGTCGGTGACGGGAATGCCGCCATCCCGGCCCCGGGCGCCGTCGTCGCCGAAGCCGATCCGCCGCTCCGTGCGCCGGAAATAGGGCAGCACGTCGGCATAGCCCCAGCCGCGATTGCCCCGCTGCGCCCAGCTATCGAAATCCGCCGGTTGGCCACGATTATAGATCATGCCATTGACCGAGGACCCGCCGCCCAGCGTGCGGCCCTGCGTGGTCGAGATCGGGCGCCCGCCGGTGCGCTCCGTGGGTTCGGTCTTGAACTGCCAGGTGCAAGACGGGTCGAACAGTGTCTTGATGAACCCGGCGGGGATGTGGATGTAGGGGTTGCGGTCCGGCGGCCCGGCCTCCAACACGCAGACGGTGGCGGTGCCGTCCTCGGTGAGCCGGTTCGCCAGCAGACAGCCAGCGGCCCCAGCGCCGACGATCACGTAATCGAAGGCATCTGCCGATTGTGCGGCCATGACGTCATCCCTTGGTCTTGTTGCAACGCGCGGGGATGCATAGGCCAACCATCCGCGCCTTCCAAACCCTCGCCGCCGCCCGGCAGACGGGATATATCGCTGCCATGGACGGACTTTCCCGCATGACACGCCGCGTCGCCTGCATTGGCGAATGCATGGTGGAGCTGCAGGAGCAGCCGGATGGAACGCTGCGGCGCAGCCACGGCGGCGACACACTGAACACGGCCGTCTACCTCGCCCGGCTTGGCGTGCCCGTCGACTACGTGACCGCGCTGGGCGACGATGCCTGGAGCGAGGAGATGGTGCAGCATTGGCAGGCCGAGGGGATCGGCACCGGCCTGGTGCAGCGGCTTCCTGGGCGCCTGCCCGGGCTGTACATCATCCAGACCGACGCGAAGGGTGAGCGGCGCTTCCAGTATTGGCGCGACAGTGCGGCCGCCCGGCAGCTTTTCGACCATCTGGCGCCGGCTGCGTTGGCGCCGTATGGCGCGCTGTATTTCTCCGGCATCACCCTGTCGATCTACAACGATGCCGGGCGGGCGGTGTTGTTCCAGGCGCTGGCGGAGGCGCGCGCCCGCGGAGGCTGGGTGGTGTTCGACACGAATTTCCGCCCCCGCGGCTGGCCAGACCGGGCAACGGCGCGCGCCCTGTACGCCCGCATATACGAGATGGCCGACATCGTGCTGGCCTCGGCCGAAGACCTCCGCCTGCTGGACCCGGAGGCGGGCGAGGCGACGCTGATGCGGCATGCGGCAGAGACGGAAATCGTCCTGAAACTGGACCAGCCCTCCGCCCGGGTATGGCATGGCGGGGCCGACCATCTGGTGCATGCCGTGCCCGTGGACCGGGTGGTCGACACGACGGCGGCCGGCGACAGTTTTGCCGCGGCGTATCTGGCGGGGCGGCTGCGTGGGGAGCCACCCGCCGCCGCCGCCCGTGCTGGGCACGATTTGGCCGGCCAGGTGGTGGGGCATCCCGGTGCCATCATGCCGCTGGCCGCGATGAAGGAGTTCACCCGATGACCGCCTCCGCCGACCGTTTGGCTGGTTTGTTGGCGCTGGGCCGCGTCATTCCCGTCATTACCATCAACCGGCTGGAGGACGCGGTGCCGTTGGCCCGGGCGCTGGTGGAGGGTGGGATACGATTGCTGGAAATTACCTTGCGCACCCCTGCCGGGCTGCCGGGTGCCGAAGCGATCATCCGCGCGGTTCCGGACGCGGTGGTGGGGATCGGCACTGTGCTGACACCCGTCGATCTGCGCCGCACGGTGGAGATCGGCGCGCAATTCGCGCTCAGCCCGGGTGCCACCCCGGCGTTGCTGGACGCGGCGGCGGAGGCGCCCATCCCGTTCATGCCGGGGATCGCGACCGCTTCCGAGCTGATGGAGGCGCTGGTTCGGGGTTTCGACACCGTAAAGTTCTTTCCAGCGAGTTCGGCCGGCGGGTTGCCGGGGTTGCGCGCGCTGGCCGGGCCGTTTCCGCATGCGCAGTTTTGCCCCACGGGCGGGATTACGGAGGACAACGCGCCCGAATGGCTGGCGCAGCCGAATGTGGTGGCGGTGGGTGGTTCTTGGCTGACGCCGGCGAGCGAGATCGCCGAGGGGCATTGGGACAGAATCCGAGCCCGCGCCGCAAGCGCGCGGAATCGGCTGGAGAAGCCGGCGGGCGGCTAAGGGGTTCGACCCACACGTTTCGGAGGACTGCGTGGAGGTGACCCGACTGTTCCGACCATTCTAACGGGAACTAACCTCGGGTTTTTGTAGACAGTTATTTTCTAACTAACATGCCAGCACCGGCCCGTCGGCATCAGGTTCGGAATCTACTCACCTGACATCATCAACTTGCACGAGGAAGCAACGTCCCGATTGTCTCGGGTTGAACGTGGTTCAGCGTGCCGGTCTGGCGTCCTTGCCCCAGCGTCCCCAGTTCTTGAGCGCTTCGGCTGCGTCGATGGCTGGCCGCCCGGCTGATATGTCCATGCCCGCCTCCCCGCTGGTGCCCGCGGTCGCGGCGCTATTAAGTACATGGGAATAAGCAGCGGGGAGCGTCAGCCCGGTGACCGGCGGCTCCGCGGCCTAGTTTGGCAGCTGCTTGGCCAGGCGCCGCGCCAGCAGCCAGCCGATCAGCCCGGAACACGGGGCGCCAATGCAGATCAGCAGCAGCCCGGCATAGATGCCCTCCAGGATCATGGCGATGCCCAGGCCCAGCATCATGCCGCCGATCATCCCCCCGGTCACGCCAGAGGCCACGCCCAGCCAGATGATTTCGCCGCGATTGATCATGCGACCGGACATGCCGCCCGCCGGCTGGTTTGACAAGCGGGGGCGTGCGGCGTAGTCCCCCGCCACTGCTGGGAACGTGGACGAGCCCTAGGGGCTTGCTCCCGCCGAACGTCGTTCGGACTACCGGTGCAACAACGCTCCCATGTGGGCGACATAGAATGGAGTGCCTTGCGCATGACGAAGCGCGCCGAATCGAAGTACAAGATCAACCGCCGGCTCGGGGTCAACCTTTGGGGCCGCGCCAAATCGCCGATCAACAAGCACGATTACGGCCCCGGCCAGCACGGCCAGCGCCGCAAGCAGAAGCCGACCGATTTCGGCATCCAGTTGATGGCGAAGCAAAAGCTGAAGGGCTATTACGGCAATATCGGCGAGAAGCAGTTCCGCAAATACTACGATGAGGCGGTGCGCCGGAAGGGTGACACGTCCGAGAACCTCATCGAGCTGCTGGAGCGCCGGTTGGATGCGGTGATTTACCGGCTCAAATTCGCCATCACCCCCTTCGCGGCGCGCCAATTCGTCAACCACGGCCACATCCTGATCAATGGCAAGCGGGTGAACATCCCGTCCTTCCTGGTCAAGGATGGCGACGTGATCGAGGTGCGCGAGAAATCCAAGCAGCTTGCCGTGTTGCTGGACAGCACGCAAAGCACCGAGCGCGACGTGCCGGAATACCTCGAGGTCGACCATCGCGCCATGAAGGGCCGCTTCGGCCGTGCCCCGAAGCTGACCGACGTGCCATATCCCGTGCAGATGGAGCCGAACCTCGTGGTCGAGTTCTACTCGCGGTAAGTCAGGCATTGCCCTCTCCCATGGCGCGAGCGGGAGAGGGAAACCACCGATGACAGCAGCTGAAGAGATTGCCCGCCGCCGGACCTTCGCGATCATCTCGCACCCCGACGCCGGCAAGACCACCCTCACCGAGCGCCTGCTGCGCGCCGGGGGCGCCATCCAACTCGCTGGCAACGTCCGCGCCAAAGGCGAGCGGCGGCGCACCCGGTCCGACTGGATGGGGATCGAGCGCGAGCGCGGCATCTCCGTCGTCACCTCCGTCATGACGTTCGAGTATGGCGGCTGCGTGTTCAACCTGTTGGACACGCCGGGTCACGAGGATTTCTCCGAAGACACCTACCGCACGCTAACCGCCGTGGATTCTGCCGTTATGGTCATCGATGCGGCAAAGGGCATCGAGGCGCGGACGCGCAAACTGTTCGAAATCTGTCGTTTGCGCGATATTCCCATCCTGACCTTCGTCAATAAGATGGACCGCGAGGCCCGCGACCCCTTCGAACTGCTGGACGAAGTTGGCAACACGCTCGCGCTGGACACCGCCCCCGTCACCTGGCCGATCGGCCGCGCTGCGACCTTTGCCGGCACCTACGACCTTCGCACGCGGGAGGTGCATACGCCGGAACCGCTCGCCCAGTCCGACGACCGCATGATCACCATGGCGGAGGAGATCGACCTCGCCCGGGCGGCGTTGCCGGAATTCGAACTCGACGGGTTCAACGCCGGGCACCTGACGCCCGTCTTTTTCGGCAGCGCGATCAAGGAGATCGGGGTGACGGATTTGCTGGACAGCCTGGTCGCGTTCGGCCCACCCCCGCGTGACCAGAAAGCCGACACGCGGACCGTCCATGCCAGCGAGGACAAGCTGACGGCGCTGGTGTTCAAGATCCAGGCGAACATGGACCCGAACCATCGCGACCGCATCGCCTTCGCCCGGGTCTGCTCCGGCAAATTGCAGCGGGGCATGCGGCTGCGCCAGGTTCGCACCGGCAAGCTGATCCCGCTGCACGCGCCGCAATTCTTCTTCGCGCGCGACCGCCAGATCGCCGACGAGGCGTATGCCGGCGACGTCGTCGGCATTCCGAACCACGGCACGTTGCGCATCGGCGACACGCTGTCGGAGGAGGAGGAGATCAACTTCGTCGGCGTGCCCTATTTCGCCCCAGAAATCCTGCGCCGGGTGCGGCTGGACGACGCGATGAAGGCCAAGAAGCTGCGCCAGGCGTTGCAGGAACTGGCGGAAGAGGGTGTCGTGCAACTCTTCCGTCCACAGGATGGCAGTCCGCCTATCGTGGGTGTGGTCGGAACCCTGCAGCTGGACGTGCTGATCGCCCGGCTGCAGGGCGAATACGGCGTCGGCATCGGCTTCGAAGGGGTACCCTATGCCCTCGCCCGCTGGATCAGCGGGGAACGGCTCGTCGTCGAGAAATTCTGCCAGGTCCAGCGTACCGCCATGGCCGACGATGTCGATGGCGACCCGGTGTTCCTAGCCTCCTCCACCTTCAGCCTGCGCCGGGTGGCGGAGGCTAATGAAGCCCTGACCTTCCGCGACATCAAGGACGTGCGCGCCGGTTAGGCTAATGGCTGGTTCGACATCAATTGAGTCGGTTCACAGTGTCGAATAACCCCTTAGGGCCTTTGTTGTTAGCGGCAGCTTTGTCGGCGTGCCGACGCACGCACTTATTTGCCGACGCCGCCTAAGGAGCGGCCGTCTCGGCCTCCCGAAATTGGGCCGGGCCAGCCTGCGCGAGATTCATCGCGCTGGTGATCAATGCGGTATGACTGAACGCCTGGGGAAAGTTCCCGGTCATCCGCTTGGCCGCCGGGTCATATTCCTCGCTCAGCAAGCCCAAATCGTTGCGCAATGTCAGCAGCCGTTCGAACAGCGCAACGGCGTCGTCGCGACGCCCTTGCATGTTCCAATTATCGACCAGCCAGAACGAGCACGCCAGGAACGCCCCCTCACCAGGCGGCAAACCATCGGTGCTATCCGTCGTGCTGTAGCGGAGCACGTAACCGTCCTTCAGCAACTCCCGCTCCACGGCCGCAGTGGTGCCGAGCACCCGGGGATCGTCATGCGGCAGGAACCCCACCAGCGGGATCAGCAACAGGCTCGCGTCCAACGCGTCGGTGTCGAAATGCTGGGTGAAGCTGTTCTTCCCGGGATGGAACCCCTTCTCCAACACCAGTTCACGGATTTCTTCCCGGATCGCTTTCCACTCGTCGATCGGCCCCGTCAACTGGTGGTCCTCCGCGTCCTTTATCATCCGGTCGAACGCCAGCCACGTCATGACCTTGGAGTAGGTGAACTGCTTGCGGCCGCCGCGCGTCTCCCAAATGCCCTCATCCGGCTGGCGCCAAATGTCGGCCAGATGCGCAATCACCGCACATTGCAGCGGCCAGCCCGCTTCGGGGGTTGCCAACCCGCCGTTGCGAGCCTGATGCAGCGCCTCCGTCAGCTCCCCGAACACGTCCAATTGCAGTTGCTCGGAGGCAGCGTTGCCAATCCGGACGGGGGCCGCGCCCTGGTAACCCGGCAGCCCGACGACCTCCCATTCCGCCAACCGCCGCTCGCCGGCGATGCCATACATGATCTGGATTTGGTCCGGACTGCCGGCAATGCTGCGATGGAGCCAATCGCGCCATGCGCCAGCCTCATCGTAGAACCCCGCATGCATGAGCGAAAACAGCGTGAGCGTGGCATCCCGCAACCAGCAATAGCGGTAGTCCCAATTGCGCGAGCCCCCGAGTTGTTCCGGCAGGGAGGTCGTCACCGCCGCGGCGATCCCACCGGTCGGGTGATACGTGAGCGCCTTCAGGACCATGAGCGAAGTGTGCACCGCCTTTTCGTATGCCCCCTCGTAGCGGCCGCGGCCGGACCAGTCCGCCCAATAGGTTTCAGTGAGGCGCAACGCCTCCATCGCGTCCATTGCCGGTGGCGGGGGCAGATGCGATGGGCCGTGGCGCAACACGAACGCGGCCCGCTCTCCTGCCGCGATGGTGAACTCCGCGCCGCTCCGCATGTCGCGGCCTTCCAATTCGATGTCGGAGCGCAGGACCACCAGTTCCGGGCCGACGATCGCCACCCAATCCCGGCCGTTTTCCGATCGGGTCGCCCACGGCACCGACTGCCCGTAATCGAAGCGCAGCGCCAGGTCGACGACCATCTCCATGTGCCCGGACCGGCCCTCCACGACGCGCACGAGCGTGGAATGACCATTCTCGGGCAGCATGAAGTCGATCAGCGCGACCGTGCCATCCGCCGTGGCGAAGATCGTCTCCAACACCAGACCGCCATTGCGATACGCGCGGCTGGCATGCACGCCCTGCCTCGCCGGCCCGATCAGCCAGCGGCCATGATCCGGGGTGCCGAGTAGCGCGGCAAAACAGGCGGGGCTGTCGAACCGCGGCCAGCACAGCCAATCGATCGATCCATTGCGCCCGACGAGCGCCGCGGTGTTGCAATCGCCGATCAGGGCGTAGTCCTCGATGGGAAGCGCTTGACCGTTCAAAGCCATGACAATTCGACTCCTCGCGGGCACCCTACGCGGACGGCGCGATAACGTTGCACGACCCGGCCGCGTGAATTCCTTGACTTTTGCGCTCTACTTGCAGATATGCGGGCTGGGGCGCGTGAGTATGCGCCCGCGCCACGTGGCGCACGTTGCCGGCGCTGTTTTGGCTGCCGGAACCATATCAAGCGACCGGAACCACTTGTTGACCGAAACGACCTCCGCCCCGGCGGACCAGCCTGCACAGCCCGAACCCGACGCGATGGACCCGACCCCAATCGGCGATCGCGTCCCCGAGGCATACCACGCGACGCTGCCCTCGGCAGTCGCTCTGCCTGAAGCCGACACGGCAGACCCCGAACCGGCCCCACTGAACCTTATGGAGTTGCCCGACCCAGGCACGGCCCCAGACGCGGCTGAACGCCTTGATTTCGACGGCATGCATGTTGGCGGCGGATTGGCCGGCATGATCGACGAAGAACCGGAACCGGAGCCAATCCGCACCGTATTCGCAGACCTCGGGTTGTCCGACCCGATCCTGCAAGCCATTGCCGAAATGGGTTATCTGCATCCCACCCCGATCCAGGAGCAGGCGATCCCCATCGTGCTGCAAGGGCGCGACGTGCTGGGCGTGGCGCAGACCGGCACCGGCAAGACGGCCTCCTTCACCCTGCCCATGATGGACATCCTGGCCGGAAGCCGCGCCCGCGCCCGCATGCCGCGCTCCCTGATCCTGGAGCCGACGCGCGAGCTTGCCCTGCAAGTGGCCGAGAACTTCATCCAGTACGGCAAACACCTGAAGCTGAACCACGCTTTGCTCATCGGCGGGGAAAGCATGTCGGAACAGAAGGACGCCCTGATGAAGGGCGTCGATGTCCTGATCGCGACGCCAGGCCGGCTGATCGACCTGTTTGAACGCGGCGGTTTGCTGATGACCGACACGCGCATCCTGGTGATCGACGAAGCGGACCGTATGCTGGACATGGGGTTCATCCCCGACGTCGAACGGATCGTCTCCATGCTGCCGCGAACCCGGCAGACCCTGTTCTTCTCCGCGACGATGGCGCCGGAGATCAAGCGCCTGGCCGACGCCTTCCTGCAGAATCCCAAGCAGATCACCGTCTCCCGGCCTGCCTCGGTCGCCACGACGATCGTCGCCGGGTTGGCGATGGTGATGGAGACGGACAAGCGGGAGGCGCTCCGGCGGCTCATCCGGTCCGAGCAGGTGCAGAACGCGCTGATCTTCTGCAACCGGAAGACCGAGGTCGACATCCTCTACAAATCGCTCAAGCGGCATGAATTCGACGTGGGTGCGTTGCATGGCGACCTCTCGCAATCCGAGCGGACGGCAACCATGGCGCGGTTCAAGGCCGGGGAGTTGCGGCTGCTGGTGTGCAGCGACGTGGCGGCACGGGGTGTGGATATTAGCGGCCTCTCCCACGTCTTCAATTTCGACGTGCCGCACCATGCAGAGGATTATGTACACCGCATTGGCCGCACCGGCCGCGCCGGGTTGACGGGCCATGCCTTCACCCTGGCCACGCCGGACGACCGGCTAGCCGTGGAAGCGATCGAATCGCTGGTCGGCGCACCGATCCCCCGCCTGCAGGTGGATGGGCTCGACCCGGTGGTATGGGCGGAGGGCGATGGACGCAAACGCCGTGGCCGCGGCCGGACCGCCGCCACGCCTGACGCCAAGCCGCGCCGGTCCGACGCCAAGCCGGCGCCCAAGCCCCGCGCTCCACGGGCCGAACCGGCCAAGGCTGAAATCCAGGCCGAGGCCGCCGCCCCGTCCGCCCGCCCCCGGCGGGAGCGTGCGCCGCGTGAGCGCCCCAGGGACAGCGAGCGTGTGAAGGAGCCCGTGCGCGAAGCCGCCCGCGAGCCGGAGCGGTTCCGTGATCGCCTGCCCCGCCGTGAAGGACGCGGCCGGGACGACGATCTGGGTCCGGCGGTGCAGGGTTTCGGCGATGACGTACCGGCCTTCATGCTGATACGCTCACCCAACCGCGCAGCCCACCCGCGCCAAACGGAGGAGAACCCGACATGAACGTGATCAGCCCCATCGACCTTCCGGCGACCACACCGCAGAATCGCCCGATGGGCCCCTTCTCCTGGGATGACGCGCTGTTGCTGGATGACCAGCTCACCGAAGACGAGCGCGCCATCCGCGACGCCGCCCGTGCCTATTGCCAGGACAAACTGTTCCCGCGCGTGCTGCTGGCCAACCGCCACGAGACGTTCGACCGCGAGATCATGAACGAGATGGGCGAGATGGGCTTCCTCGGCGCCACGCTGGAGGGTTATGGCTGCGCTGGCGTCGGCTATGTCGCCTACGGCCTGATCGCCCGCGAGGTGGAGCGGGTGGATAGCGGCTACCGCTCGGCCTTTTCGGTACAATCCTCCCTCGTGATGTACCCCATCTGGGCCTTCGGGTCGGAAGCGCAGCGGCAGAAATACCTACCGAAGCTGCAGGCTGGGGAATTCATCGGCTGCTTCGGCCTGACAGAGCCGGATGCCGGGTCCGACCCCGGGTCGATGCGCACGCGCGCCAAGAGCGTGGAAGGGGGATACCTGGTCAGCGGATCCAAGACCTGGATCACCAACTCGCCGCTGGCGGACGTGTTCGTGGTGTGGGCGAAGGACGATAGTGGCACGATCCGCGGCTTCATCCTCGAGAAGGGGATGAAGGGCCTCACCGCGCCCGTTATCGAGGGCAAGTTCAGCCTGCGGGCATCCAAGACCGGTATGATCATGATGGACGAGGTCTTTGTCCCCGCCGAGAACATGCTGCCGGGGGTAAAGGGGCTGCGCGGCCCGTTCTCATGCCTCAACAATGCACGCTATGGTATTTCCTGGGGCGCCTTGGGTGCGGCCGAGTTCTGCTGGCATGCCGCCCGCGACTACGCACTGAACCGGATGATTTTTGGCCGTCCACTGGCCGCGACGCAGCTGATCCAGAAGAAGCTGGCGGATATGCAGACGGAGATCACGCTCGGCCTGCAGAGTGTTCTGCGGCTGGGGCGGCTGATGGAAGAGCACCGGGCCGCGCCGGAAATGATCAGCCTGTGCAAGCGAAATTCCTGCGGCAAGGCGCTGGCGATCGCACGCGAGGCCCGTGACATGCATGGCGGCAATGGCATCGCGGACGAGTATCACGTCATCCGCCACGTGATGAACCTCGAGGCGGTCAACACCTATGAGGGCACGCATGACGTGCATGCCCTCATCCTCGGCCGCGCGCAGACCGGGCTGTCCGCGTTCGGCGCCTGACCGCTCGCCGCGTCCTTGCCAAAGAGCCCTCTCCCGCTGGGAGGGGGCACGGCGCGCCGCAGATTTCCGTCATTGAGAAGATCGGTGCCGATGGCGACGGCATCGCAGCGCTCGACGGTGGCGGCGTGCTCTATCTCCCCTACACCCTGCCGGGCGAGCGGGTGAGAACCATAACCCTCCTGCGGCGCGGCCAGGGTTGGACAGGTCCCGCCGACCTCCTCGCAGCCTCGCCGGAGCGCCAGCCAGCACCCTGCCCGCATTTTGGCACCTGTGGTGGCTGCACGCTGCAGCATTGGCAGGACGGCCCCTATGCCGCTTGGAAATCGGCTGAACTGCAGGCGGCCCTGGCCCGCGCTGGCTTTCCGGATGTGGCGCTGGCGCCTCTCGCCAGAACCCCGCCTCACGACCGCCGCCGGGTCGATCTCGCCTTGCGCCGGGAGGGCAAGGCCGTGACCGTGGGGCTGCATCGCCATCGCGGCGCCGACATCGCGGATATCCAGACGTGTCTGGTGATCGAACCGCGCCTGGTCGCGCTGATCGGGGCCTTGCGCCAGGTGATGCCCGCGATCTCCGGCCTGCAGCGCAACGGATCCGCCCTGGCCAATGTGCTGGATAGCGGCATCGACCTGCTGCTCCGCACCGACGGGTCGCTCAGCGCGGCGGACCGGTTGGCTCTGACGCAGCTTGCGCAGCAAACCGGGACCTGCCGCATCGCCTGGGCCAGGGGAGACGGCCTGCCTGAGACAGCCTGCCAACTTACCCCCGCCGTGACCGACTTGGCCGGAACCAGCGTGTCGCCGCCGCCCGGCGCCTTCCTGCAAGCGTCCCGCGCGGGCGCCGCCGCCATCACCGCCGCGGTTTTGACCGGCCTGCCCGATCCGCTGCCCCCACGCGCCCGGCTGGTCGAATTATACGCGGGTTGCGGCACCCTGACATTTGCGCTTTGCGGGCGCGCCCGGGTCACCGCCTATGAGGGCAATGACGGGGCCTACGCGGCCCTCCGCAGCGCCATTGCCGGCCGCCGCGTGGACGCATTCCAGCGCGACCTGGTACGGCAGCCGCTTACGGCAAAGGAGATGGCGAATGCAGCCGCCATCGTGCTGGACCCGCCCTATGCCGGCGCGGCCGCCCAGATGCCGGCGATCGCCGCATCCGGGGCGACCAAGGTTATCTACGTCAGTTGCAACCCGGCTGCCCTGGCGCGCGACGCAAAGGTCTTGCACGACGCCGGCTATGCGGCACAATCGGCTACGCCGGTGGACCAGTTCCTGTGGTCGGCGGCGGTCGAAAGTGTCTGTGTCTTCGAGCGGCCACGGGCAAGGCGCCGCTAGTTGCCAGACGGGTGCTGCAATATCCACAAGGGTGAGTCGCTCCAATGACGGAATCATGACACCGACTTAACTTTATACAGGGCCACCGCCCCCCAACATCAGCGTGGACGCTTTGAATTAGGAGTGCACGGATGCTTATTTCGGATATTTTGCGCACCAAGGGCCAGAAAGTGGTAACCATCCGGCCTGACCAGACCGTGAAGGACGCCGTCGAACGGCTCGCCGAGCATCGGATTGGGGCATTGGTGGTGATCGACGGCCTCAAGCCGGTCGGTATTTTTTCGGAACGCGACCTCGTCAACCGCTTGGCCAAGAACGGCGCCCGTGCCTATCAATTCGAAGTCCGCGAGTTGATGACGTCTCCCGTCATCACCGGCGTTCCCACCGACACGGTCGACCAGACGCTGCAGCTGATGACACGCAAGCGGATCCGCCATCTGCCGATCCTGCATAATGGCGATCTCGTTGGCGTGGTCAGCCTTGGCGACCTGGTCAAACACCGTTTCGAGGAGAAGGAGCTGGAAGCCGGCGTGCTGCTGGACAGGGCCCGCATGCATATGTAGCCAGCCCGCTTAGTGTCTGTCCACCAACAAACGTTGTATATCAATTACTTGCGCTGTGAGCATATCAAAGGGTAGGGTGGATAAGAGCAGCGTCATCCGCCTCCTCGCGGCACTGGGCGGCGGATGACGCTTCGCCTATCCGCCCTACATCATGCAGTAAGGCGTTGATAAGAAGTAATCTGTTCCGGTGTGGGCCAAGGGATAACCTTACACTAGAGGTGGCAGGTAAGCTAAATAAATCAGGCGTGCGCAGAACGTGTAAAGTTATCATATCCTAGCCATAACCTTGCATTCGAAAGAGGCTGACGGCCATAACCAGGCACTCCGCTCGATCACGTTTTCGTGTTTAGGCTGGAAGGCGAGATATTTTCGCTGAGGAGCTTTCAGAGCGCGAGAACTTCTGTAAGGAAGGGCAAAGGCGCTGGCGATACTGGCTCGGCAAGTCCTGTTCGGCTCCGAGCACATGACTGGGAGAAAGCATAATCTCGGCCGGTGGGCAGGTAGGCGATCTGGCGTTGTTCACCTCCCCGGCGGGCTAGACCCGGGTTAAGGTGCTGTGTCGCGGCCGCGAGTTGAAGACGAAGGGGCTGCTTCAAGGGTGTTAACGCTCGACCCCTTCACTCTCGCGTATGCACTTTGAAAGGCAATTCCAACTTTACAGGCGACGCTTAAGCTGGGTGCGCCGGGTCGCGCAGCTACAGGCATATCCCCTGTCGGGTTGGAACCGGCAGGGGTCTGGAACGGGTCTATGGTAAACTTTGGCCTGGATCTTGCCGACCGAGCAAACGCCATGCCCTGGCCAGAAGCGGCACCGTCGGGGATCGCGTGTGGTCAGGAATGGGAAATTCGCCCGGGCGGGATATGCGGCACACGACCATGCCGATCGGGGCGGCCGACGATGCCGCTGCGTCCAGCAATACGAGGACACCGGAACCAGACAGACCAAAAATCCAGCTGGCCGCCGTCAGGAGGTTTCCCTTGGGGGGGCCAGGGCGGCAGCGACCGATGCTTGCTTTGACGACCTACCGGCGTCAGGTTCCGCGTTGAGGTGGTTGGGAGACAGAGCATGTGGATTGAGGTCGCTGCACCGCGGGACGAGGTCGAGGCTGCGATCCGCGAGCAAGCCGGCCCATCATGGCAACAGGCTTTTACTGTGGAACAGCGGCCTGGGCCTCCCGAGCCTAGCCGACGGGTTGGCGAACTTCCGTGGCCGGAGGTGATCTCACTGATTGAAGTAGTCGGAGCGATGGCGGCGGGCGGCGTCGTCGGAAACGCGTCATACGACGCCATCAAACATCTGGTGTCCCACCTCCGACGCCGTTTCGGACATGGCAAGGTGTCTGACCTAAAGATCCGGGCGAAAGGTGCTCCAGGAGAGGGGTGAAGGCCGCTCCATGCTTAACGGCTACCGCCGCCTCCCCCTTGGGTCTGTGGGCGCCTCCGCGGCATTCTATTCCGATACCCTATTCCTCGAACTCCCCGAATCGACGCTTAGGCGCATTCCGCGCGGGAGCGCGCCCTCGACGCGGAGCCGGTCAGCCGCGGCGCTACGGTCATACGCGCATGAGATGGTTCACTTTCATCAGTTCGCTGGCACACAGTGCGGCTACGTGCTCCGGCTGCTCCTGGCGGCCAGGATGCGGCTTCGCTTTCTGGCCATCAAGATGATGCCGGGCTCCTCAGTAGCCCGGCTCCAGGAGTGCCGGACAATCCGGGGGCCGTTGCTTCGATGGCGCCCCGATGCAAGACCGGATGTGGCGCCCGAACTCCGGGACGCGGTCGATGACGCGGCCCTTCAACTTATCCTTTGGCTAGACGCCGCTGAACGCTTCATTATAGTGCCGGGCGGCATGGAGCAGCGGTTATTCGCATCGGGTCCCGACGTGCTCGGGCCGCTGCTGAGCGCCGCCCATGAGATTGCCCACCAACTGCCGGATGTCGATCTCGACGGCCTGCTAGACCCCGTTGCATCGGCTGGTGCGGCGGCAATGCAAATGGATGCCCCTCTGTGGGACGAGCCCGTTCCATTGGCGGCTATTCTCGAGGGACCGGCAGTCGTCAATCAGGCAGCTTTCATGATGAAGCATCCCCGTCTGCGGAAGAGATTAGCGGGCGAATGGCAGCGCGCACCCAACTATAATTTTCTCGTCCGCGCAGTGATGCGGGATCTGCCCGGCGATGATTACCGTTCATGGACGGTGCATGGGGCGGTCGCACTCCTGGCCGACCTGGCACTGGACGGCTGGTTGCCTCCCTCCTCCAAGGGGCAACGTAGCTGGACCACGCCGAGACATGCCTTGGCGGCCGCGCTGAGGATCAGCATGCCTTGGCGTGAGATCATGGATCGCCCGCTTGGCCTGTGGTCGGCCGAAGAAATCCGGCAAAAACGCGAACGGCTGGACGGCGCCTTCGACGCTTCGGTCGAATATGGGAACAAGCCGCACTCGCCCGGGTTGCAGGCTGCGGCACCCGCGTCTCCGCCAAGTGCGCAACCTCCCCGCGACACGATGATGGCACTGTTCCAGACAATACGGAGCCGGTCGCTTCTGGCACGAAGACTCGAGCCGGTTGCCACCCTGCTACCCGGCGAGGCCGTCTTCGTTGCTCCAGACCGGCTTGAGCAAGGCGAGGCGCTTGACGCAATGGCATGCCCGTTCCTTCTTGTCGGCGGCCGGGCGTACCAAGTTGCGATCGAAGACGACGTTTTCACTAAATGGCGGATGATGGCTGTGATGGAGCAGGGTTTGCACGCGTTCTTCACCGAAAGCCACTTTGTAACTCAAGGCATGCCTGAAGACTCGCTCGCGGCCTACCGCGACGTGCTTGTCAGAAGGGCTCCGTTTCTGGAGCCATGCCTCTGAAATTCGCATCTCTTCCCAACCGGGCCTTTGATGGATTGCGCTGAACGCGGTGGGATGAGCGGTGAGACCCGGGCGTGCCAATCAGAAAGCATTGTAAAGGGGTGATTTGGGTCACCCACCCGGCCAGTCAGCAATCGAATCCTCAGCATGGGCACCGAAGGCGCGCAGCACATTCCAGCCCTGCCTCGTCGCCGTCGAGAGAGCCTCGCTGACAGCCGCGAAGTCAGCCGTTTCCGTAATGGGACGAAAATCCATGGGAGATTTCCACAGCAGCTTCATTGCCTTGGTGTCGCGCTCGGCTTGGGTGTTGGGGAATGGTATGGTGGGGTGCGACAGAAAACAAAGCATCTGGTTTGCGGCCTCTTAGGCGGAGCAGAAAGTTGCGGCCGACACGGCGCGGCTGGCAACGGCGGCGTTGGCGTTTATCGGAGGCGTCTACCAGCGCGGGCAGCGCCTCTTTGAGCACGTATTCTTCCGCCATGATAGCGACGTAACATCGCTTGATCAGCACGGGAAGCGCGGCGAAAGCAACTCATTCCGGTCGCGCGGGCGATTTGCGGCATGGCATGTTCGGCCCAGCAGGCACACCATCTTACGCGCCAAGACTTCGTTCTCATTCTCGATCAAGACTTGCAATTCGCGCAAACGGTGCGCATGGCCTGAGGCTTACAAAACACCCGTGATACGGCTTTCAGTGATTATGGACAAAGATGCCGGCCATGTTCTGCGGAAAGCTGCCTCGCGCGGGCGAAATTCGGTGGAACGTCAGCAGGAGCGTCGAGGCAATATGCAATCATTGCGTCTTGTCGCTGATCCGAGAACCAGTCTCGTCCTGATGCTTCGCCGGCGGTGCCGCCCCGCGGTCGCGCACGGCTGCTGCCACGAACGGCTCGGCGCAGTTTCGGTCCATGCTGGCGCATGGTGGCCGTTGTCAGGCTCACGCCGCCAGATCGGCCATAAGTCGGGCGAGGCGCTTCCCGCCAAAACTTGGAAACGCAGCAGGTAGACCACGACGCCCGCGAACAATATACAGTATCGAACAGGCGCGGCGACGCCCGCGCGAAAAGCCGCGCAGGCCTTTTGCCCCTTCTCGGCGATGAGAAACAACAAACCGGAGACTTTGGCGTGGTCATCGAGTATGCGACCGCTCATGCGCGGTGCCGTCGGCACCTTGACTCACTTACCTTCGCGGTCGGTCAACCGCTGTGTCTCGGGCGCTACCTGGGCAAATTTTTTTATGACATAGACCATCTTCGGCCGAACAACCCTGACCTCATCGAAGGCGAAGAGAAAACGCTTGAGACCCGGGCCATCCGGCCAGATGCCAACCGGTCTCAAAACGCCGGACAGCACATTACGCACAAGATCAAGCGTGCCGGGCGAGCTCCGCCCTCTGAGATGGCCTGGAATGAAGTGCCCCGGGCCGGGTCCGGCGATAATGGGTGCGCCACTCGCCGCGGCTTCGAACTTTTGGAGCAAAGCATTGATTTCGGCGCGGCGCACAGCATGGCGTATTTTGACCCTGGCAACTACCGGAATATCGACGAGGCTTCCCGCCCGGATCAAACGGTAGAGCGTGGGAATGCTAACGCCTAGCATCTCGGCAGCTTCAAGAAGGGACACAGCGTCGAAATTCGCGGTCTGGGCGGCCTCAAGCCTGCGGATTTCGCTCGGCTTAAGAAGCCGCACCTTTCCCTGCTTTGGAGGCGTGGCATCAATCCCAAGCCTTAATGATGTGCGGTTCAAAGTATCCACACTGACACCGAGATGGGCAGCAGCCTCCGTCATGCTTAAATGCCGCACGTTCTCGCGTGCGCCGGAACAATTTCTACGGGCTGTGTCCAAGCGGATGGCGACATCAAGCCGTCCCATGGCAAAATCGCCCAATTCGACAGCGAACGGGCGCCCCCAAGCTCGACAAGCCGGGCGGGTGAAATCAAAGAGTGAGCCAAAGGCTTCGGACATCGGCACGGCCTTCCTGTCCCCTACGTTGGTAGCGAGCACCTCCGCAAGGAGTTCGCGGAAAGCTCCAGGCCATGGGTTGAAAGCCTTCCACCCGGCGGACAGCACCGCCGGCAGCAAGTCCCGACTGCTTTCTATGAAGCTCGCTATCCGCCGCGGAAGAGGATACTTCATCAGTCGGGAGCCAAGTTCGATCGTCGCACGGAGGACCTCATCAACTTCAAGACCACTCGCATGACTGGCTCCATTCAGAAGTTCTGAAATCCTGGCGATACCGTTTAGATCCACGGCCTCCAATTCAGGACCGTCCGAAAGCGTGAGATCGAACCCGCAATCCTTATTATCGCAGCAATGCAGTGCCCCGCCCTTCCATCCAAGAGGTTGCCCGCAGCTTGGGCATTTCCTCACCAGCCAAATACGATGGACCACGCACGCCGGGAGCGCCCTTACCATCCACAAAGAGCGGTGATACAGAGACTGGCGCAGACACGCCGGACAGACCTGCCGTCTTGCAACGCCAACCATTTCCTCTGAGACCTTCTTACCGAGAATGTTCACCGCCTTATTGGCCGGGTGCCAGGTGGACATGCGCCGATGCTCTTCAGTTGACAGGTTTAGAAAGGCCCCGATTGACATTCCTTCCCTGGAGTCAGGATCGAGAGCCGCAATGGTGGGCACATAACGCCGCCGCATTCCAAGCCGGGCAAACAGTTGCTCAGACGTTTGGAATTTATACAAACAGGCGTAACGGGTAATATATCCGTTCATGCTTTCACCTGGTTCAACAGGCAGTTTGTCCGGCAGCGAATATGAGCCACTCATACCCTGCCACTCCCTTTGGTGAGCGCCCTCGTCGCGCCGGCGCTGCTCTGACCGATGGCCTCGGCACGATTGCGAAAGTCTTTTTCATCTTGCACATCAAAGGGATTGAAGGCTGTAGGCGAGCGCTGACGAAGCAACTCCGCGGCAGCTTTCCTGAGGGTTGCTTCTGTCAAACAGGAATTATTAGCCGAGCGCGCTAGACTTCTTGCGTGCGTGAGATACTGGTTGATCAAGCCCACGCGCCCGGAGCAGGCCACCAGGATTCGTGATGCATTGTATTCGCTATTTAAGAATGATCGGGTCGGGAGCCCGAGGTGCCTTTCGAGTTCCCCGAGGATATATCGGACCTCAAGCATGTCGTCGGCGACATGAAGACTGAGATCGCAGAAAGGCGGGAATGGCAACAGCCGCCCGGCGAGGGACCCGTTCCGCGACATAACCATGGTCAGCCGGTCCGCGTAACCGATGAGCAGCAACGGGATCCTGGCCTTGTTGAGCAGCTCATTGAACCAGGCGACGCCGTTGTCCTGCACGCGCGTCGTCTGACTGTCGACTAAGTAGTGCGCCTCATCGCAGATGATCACGTCGTAAGCGCGTCGTATAAGCGCCTCAATGACGCGGCCCTTGCGCTGGAGCGCGGTACCGTAGTCAGGGTTCGGATCTCCCAGCACCTCGAGTATGGTGCGGGAAATGTTCGCAGGGGTCACCTCCGACGAGAGTTCGACGTAAAGGGCCTTGAGGGTCTTGCCAGTCACTTCAGCCCGACGCCGAATGTAGTGCTTGACGATCGTCGTTTTCCCGCTCCGCCATCCTCCCATGATTGCCGCACCCCAGGCGTGGTTCTCGGTCCTCGGTTCATCAAAAAGCGCGTCAAGGTGTTCAAAGCCCACCTTGCTGTGACGCGTCTCCACGAAGATACGTGACAGCGAGTCTGCGGGGACATCGCTGTCGTCGAGAAAGTCCCGCATGCTTAGTCCGCCTCTGTCGGTTTGCGCACGGACGCACCGGGTTCCTGCCCGGCCAATATTTCTGACGCACCCTTGTCTATCGGCCCCGAATGTCTGTAAGCACGATTTCTCACTCGGCCCGACGTGGCTCCCAAAGTCCCGCGAACGCGCTGAAGCTCCTCATAGATTTCGGTCCAGTTGAAATCGGTGTCGCAGACTTCACGTGAGTGGGCGCGTCGGCGCGCCTGTGCGATGATCCGGTAATCCGCGAGACTGCGCCCCCGCACCCGCGCGACCTGATCCGTGCGGACGTAGACTGAAAGCCAGTCATTCGTGTCCAAGCAACGGAAGTGTATAATCTCAAGGTTTTCGGTGTCGATCTGGACCATCACCTTTTTGGGGAGGCGGCCGTTCGGGAGAGCGCAGGCCCTCGCCACATGCACTGAGTTATAATTGAGGCCGCAAAATTGAAGTCCGCCGCTGCGTAAAGTCCGCACCTTTGTGATCGGCACTGCTTGAAGATCGGTGATATCCACCATAATCAGCTCTCCTGTTTTGGTTTACGCACATGCGCGCCAAGTCCATTCCTGGCCGCCCAATCAGCGGCGCCTTTATCCTCGGCTTCCGCATCTTCCGGTGCGGCGGTTTTGGGCGCGGCCGCGAAGCTGACGGCGCGATCAAGCATCGAGGACAGGTCCTCTCCCTCGGCGGGCGTCTTTTGGCCCTCGGGCTTGGTCAAATAGCCTGCCTGTTTCAAAAGGCGTTCGCGCTCGCCTGCAGCCTTGACCCGCTCGCTTAACTTGGAACTGCCTTCACGCTTTTGGCGGCTCCGTTCGAGCTCTTCGTAGCTCTCGGCCCAGGAAGGGTCACGGTCACCGAACTCGTCACGGCGATGGCGCCGGAGAGCCCGCGCTATCTGATACTCCTCGAGACTGCGCCCGTTCACCCGCGCCATCAGGTCTCCGCGGAGATATGCTGGAAGCCACTCATTGGCGTGCGGATGATGGAAATGGATGAGGGCGAGATTTTCCCTGTCGATGCGGATCGTCACCTCTTTGAGGACGCGATCCTTCGGGAGAGCCCGTAGCGCCGCCACATGCTCCGAGTTATAGATAAGCTCGCAGTATTCCAGACCTACCTTGCTGGGAGTTCGCGCTACTGTAATGGACAAGGCATCGAGCACTGTGTCGCGTGCTAGTGGCATCCGCTGCTCGTTCTTGGCCATGTCACGCAGCCACAGTGCGAGCGGGGGCTCGTCAATGCCCTTATGCACGATGCGCAAGTACTCGTGGACAATCCATTCAAGCAACTTGCGGGCGAGCTCCTCAATAGTTGCGGTGGCCACGCTCTCTGGTGCAGGATCAGTGTCCCTATCAAAGATATTTGAGAAGGTCGTCCCCGACACGATGTGAAAGACTTGGCGCAGCATCGTTCCGATCGCGCGCTCGATGATCCCCCGATACCACGCCTTGTGCACGGGCATCGTTCGATGGGCGATGCCAAGTATTGCGAGGGCTGCAATCAGAGCGGTGGAATTATACTGCTTCCCATTGTCCACGTGGATGTAGTCGGGACGACCTTCCGCCGGATAACTTCCTTTCACGCCGTATTTTCTGAGGAGTTCCTCCTTGTTCAGGATGGCCCGGGCAATTGCCTCCATTGCGCTGGTGGTGTCAGGGGGATGGAACGTAATAAGAAAACTCATGATCATCCGCGTATAGCGGTCGATCACTAATATGACCCACGGGCGTCCGATCACCGTCTCACCGTCTTCCGCGAGGCACATGGCATCGACGCGCGTGTCGTCGATCTCCCAAACCTCATTTGCATGATCAGTGACTATTCCGGGCCCGACGGCCCGCCATTTTTCGTTAGCCTTCTTCTTCCCGAACCGGCAGTAGTCGACTGTATACTGGCAAAGCCCGGAGACTGCTTTGCGCAACGCCTCATACGACGGAACCGGAATTTTCTCGTCCGCCGGAAGTGTTGAATTTTTGGCTTTCAATGCCGTCATTATCTTGCGATGGACGCCGGCAACCGAATACCGCTCCCGCGTCAGATAGAATTCATCGATGAGGGCCATGATGACGTCATGAGTGTTCCGCTGAAGCTTGATTGTCCGATTTCCCCTTAGCCGGTTCTGGGGTACTAAAGCCTCACCGATTTGTCCGCGCGCAAGCCAGGCGCGAATGTATTTTTGAACACTGCTCACGCTAGGCGCGCATGGTTCAAACCGCCCGGCCTCCTTCGCCTCGGCCTCACGCCGTTGGTAAACAGTGTCGATGATCGGCTGCAAGCCTTCCGGAGTCCGCGGCGCGCGGCACAATTCCCACGCCATGCAGTAGTCCAGCCTGCGCGCGAGTTCAGCTTTCTCGGCAGCGTTCGCACCCGCCACAGAAATCGCCGCACGCCGGAAGCCGCGGCCGTTGTCATCTCCGGCGACTCCCGGCTCGAACCAGTCGCGCAATTCGTTGCGGTCACGCAACTGCCGCAATTCCTCACCGGAGAAGTGCACCTGGATTCCCGCAGCGTCCGAGAAAAGATAGCTGCGTTGCGTATCGCGGGCCCTGCCGGCGTAGACTATCCGTTTTCCCGCATACAGGAACGCCTGCTTTGGTTGGATGATGAAATCTGGCGCAGCCATGCTCATCGTTGCGTATCCACCCGCAAGCCGACCCGGCACGCCCTTAAATCCGGCGCCCGCAAATCAATAAGGAGTATCCTGCGCATGGCCAGCACGCAGGCCACGCATGACAGTTCGCGGCCGGACGGACCGGTTTCCGCTAATTGGCCGATCGTCGCCGAACCGCCGAATTGGGTCACGAGACGGACGCACTGGAACTGCTCCGCCGGACCCACCGCCCAGCCCGACGAACGCATTACCGCGCGTGCATTCTTCAGACGCGGATCATTACGGATTCCATCTTCCGGCATGAAAATCACGCCGAAGCCGACGCTGGCAAGGACCCCGATAAGAAGCTGGTCGAAAGCCAGTTGGCGGGCCGTGCCTTGGTCTTCGGACCGGACTAAAACCACGGCAACTTTGCGGCCGTCCGACATCGTCAGGCCCAGCGCTGGACGGTATTCGTAGCATAGTCCGTCAACCACGAGCGGGACCGTTATTGGCCACGCAGAGTAACTTGTTACGGCGTCATGAAGTTCGAACAAGATCATGGCGTTCTTCTGCGCGTCAGTGGTCCAGAAGACCGGACCTCTCATCTTCTCGCTCGCCAGCATCCCGCGCCGTTGCCGGTATGAATTGAAGGCGACCAGCCGGGCGATGTGTGTGGCTATCTCGCTGCCGCCTTGGTCCTGGGGGTCGGTAACTGGCATTTGGCGGCTTTCAGGCTGGCGTTCGGCGGTCGCGCGAGGCTTTCACACTGGGCGGTAAACCCCGCTAATTCGACCGCTGCCGGCGCTGCTTGCGTCCTCTAATTCGAAAGCGCCTGAGCTTGCGCCTGGTCGCGGAAGCCTGATCTCCGAGTTGTCGCCCAGCCGGCCACGCGTGATCTCGATCGACAAGCCACCCTTCGCCGCGGCGGCGTAGATATCGGCCAAACCCGCTCCAAGCGCCCGGCGCAGGCAACCGACTGTCTTCTCCGGCAAGCAGGGGAGCGTCTCAGCCATGGCGGCAATGAAGCCTGGCGTCAGGAGCCGGTCACCTTGCCGGTGCAGCGCCTTCGCGTTTGAAAGACGGGGTTCCTGGCGCGACCAGAACGGTGTGCGCACCCGGTATCGTATTCCAACTGAGGCCAGTGACAGGCCGATGGCCTCAAGACGGCCCCGAAACTTTTCGCCCAGACCCTCGGGTTTGACTTCCCATAGCTCGACTGACCCATCCAGGAGGCAAAGTCCCAAATCGGGGAAAGCCCGACGCATACGGGCGCCGTCATGAAACCAAATTTCCGCTGGCTGCGCGCGATAGTGCCTTACATCCTCAAGCACCTCGGCAAGGACCAATGGATCTTCCTCACCACCCGAGTCTGTCCGGAAGGTTTCGCCCATCTTATGGCTGACCAATTTCACGAGGATTGCGCTCGATGACCTGGAGGCGGTGGCGCGGGCCTCCGGTCCATTCCGGATTGCGGCCGCCAGCGCGGAGGTGATGGTGGGGGGTGATCGCGCACCCTGGGTAAGATCGATGATGAGGTGCCCCTTGGGCCCCGAACCCAAGGGCGGCGACGGTAGCTTTAGGACGCGGGCGCGGGCAATGCCCGGCTGCACGGCGATCGGGTCGTTTCCAGAGTCTGTCATGACCGCAATCCCCGGCCGCGGAGCGCT
Organism: Acetobacteraceae bacterium; assembly: GCA_965199005.1. Taxonomy (GTDB): domain Bacteria; phylum Pseudomonadota; class Alphaproteobacteria; order Acetobacterales; family Acetobacteraceae; genus LMUY01. Next base: position 237,644 of record CBDAQK010000003.1, read on the forward strand.
GGGAAGGACCAGACCTTGGGTTCAAAACTGACCTGCAGGCTGACCGCCAAACGGCTCATCCGGTCGATGACAAGCGTCAAGCGAGGTCGCCGGAAACGGCCGCGATCACCGTCGAGGACAAGCACACTGCAAACAGTGTTATCAACCATAGATCTTGGCGGGTCGCGGTCACGCGGGGCGCCGCCGGGCAGCTGCAAACCAGCGGGAGTGGTAAGTCCAATACCCCTTGACACAGCGCCGGCGCAGGCTACACCGGCTTCCGACGAAACGTCATGGCTACGAGGTTGAGCATCGGACAAACTCGGCGCGGTGCCCGGCGATGGCACGGTGGTTTGAAAATTCAGCGAGGCGGATTTCTCATGTGTCATGAGACACTCCTTTTGATCAGGTTGCAGCGGCGCTCCGGCGGTGGAGCCGATTAGCCGATCCTAATTCGAAAGGAGGCAATGGGTTGACACAGGCAGCGTGCCACGCGGTTCGATAGGTAAGTGGTTGAAACGTCTGGACGGTTTGGATGGCAGTACTTCATCAGAGCCCTCGATGAGAAATTGACTCAACCCCCGCGCAATGCGCCGGGGGGTAGTCAGGTGGTAATCATCGGGCTGCAGACATGATCGGCCCGCATCCTAAAGTGGATTGCAGGCTCAGCGCCTAGGATAAGCTTCCGGCTCATGGCGGCGCTCAGAGCACGCTGTGCGCAAAGCTGTCAATGCATCACCGGACTAATTCGTCCTGAAAATTCTTGCAGGCGGCGGAATACCTTGTTCACAATTTCGTGAGCCGTTGGGTATTGTCCGCTAGAGCGGCATGCGTTTATTCGGGCGCAAATCCTGCGGCTTGGAAGTAGTTCTGGCACTCCTGCGGTGTGAACAAATTGCAGATGCTGCCGAGCGCTGCAGTGAGCGCGTCGAAGGTGCGGGCCGAGGCAGCGCGCAGGTGCGCCTTGAGCTTGGACAGCGCCATTTCGATCGGGTTCAAGTCGGGCGAGTATTGCGGCAGGAAGAGCATGCGCGCGCCGCGGGCGTGAATGGCGGCTTCGGCGCGGGCGCTCTTGTGCACCGAGAGGTTGTCGAGGATGGCGATGTCGCCGGGCTGCAGCGTCGGGGCCAGTTGAGTTTCAACATAGAGATCGAAGGCCACCCGATCCATCGCGTTGGGGATCACCCAGGGGGCAGTTAGCCCGTTTTGGCGCAACCCGGCAATAAAGGTCTGCGTGCCCCATCTCGCATACGGTGCCTTCGCCCGCAGCCGCCAGCCTCGCCGTGCACGCCCGCTAAGCCGCGTCATCTTGGTCGTCACGGCCGTTTCATCCAGAAAAACCAGCTGGCCGAGCCGTCGGCACAGCGAGGGCAACAGCCAGCGCAACCAGCGTCGGCGTCGTTTGGCGACGTCGGCGCGCTCGGTCTCCTGCGCGGCGAGGGCTTTTTTATATGTCCAGCCGGCCTGGCACAGCAGTCGCGACAGCGAACTCGGCGTCGTGGCGACACTGTGCTCATGCCGCATCGTGTCAAAACTCAGTGGCCATCACCGGCGCTGACGTCTTTATCGGTGTTGCCGAGGCTGCGGCGGTCATATCGCATCACCGGGCGCTCGACGGCATGCGTGCGGTTAACGGCGGCTGCCCTGGCTACGGCTCACTGCTGGTGGGGCACCCAGTGCCATTCGTCGAAAACTCTTCCCGGCTCTGGCAGGTTGCGAGCAGGCCTACCGCCAGGTTGGGCCCTTAGTGTTAAGCTGCTGCATCAGGCAAGATGGCCATGCGCGCAGCCGACCGCGCGGCGCTACCCCTCAAGTCACCGTCCATGTCCCGGCTGAACTTTAGAAGAGGGCGATCCAGAAGAGCTCGGGCCACACGCAACAAATTCACTCCAATTTCTACCCTCACGCGAGGTGAAACGCGCTTACTTCAGAGGCCCCAACTGTGACAGCGAAAGATCCGGCAGAACCGGCGGATGTTCCGGGCAGCAACAACCAAGGCGTCCAGTGGATGACACCGGCCATGGGGTGGCCTCAGAAACTAGGCCCGGCGTCACGGGCTGAAGTGGTTCGGCAGGGATCAGCGTCAAGGCGTCTTAGCCTCGTCGCCAGCGATTAAGAGAACCTCCAAACCGTCGTGGGCAATGTCTTTGTGCCTTACGAGCTTCCTGTCGAACGTTACCAAAGTAAAGCGTTCCACGGCAGCCTGCGATGCCAGCCACAAGTCACCTTCCTGGACTTGCAGATCTTCGTTCGTCAGCTCGTCGCCCCATGTGTCAAGTTCCTTCAGCTTAACCTGTTCCAGCATTGATTTCCTCGGCATGAACTTCACCGCCAAATCGAACCGCATCCGGGCATAGCGCTCCGCGACCTGACGGTTGATGTCGAGCACCGTGCCGTTTCTAATCTCATGCAGTATCCGTTGTAGATGGGGGAAACTCTGGCCATGCTTTCTCTCAATAAGCTTTATCCCGAAACCGATTTCGGCGACGTTAATGACCGAGTAGTAGAGGGGAGCATTTTGCGCGGGAGGCCCTTGGTCAATGAATGCGTTGGCGACCTCATGGTTTTTGCTCCTTTCGTTGAAGACAGCACTTACAAAGCAGGTGTCCAGCAAATAGCCCTTCAGCGCCTGTACAGGGAGGAGCGCCATCAGAAAAAATCCTCGGGAAGGCCGTCGAGCGCTCTGGACTCCGCGATCAGCCTCACGGTCTCCTTTGAAATGGTCCACCTGGGGCGCTTTGTCTCCCACTCCAGAAGCCTCCGCAGCGAGAGCGCCGGAGCTCCCTTGGAATAGAACGCCGAAAATTTGAATGGCACTTGGCGGGTATGGCCTTCGAATTGGTTTAGCAGCATGGCCTCCAAAGCGGGATCAAGCTCGTAGGCCGCCAACACATGGGCGTCGATCCGAAGTAGCGCGCGGCGAAGCTCCGCCTGCTTCTGATCGTCAAATCCTGGCTCCTTCAGCAACCCGAGGTAAGACCGGACCAGATCGGCAGCCGTATCCTGGTCAAGCGAGAGAGGAAGCGGCACGTTTTTCAGGTGGGACAAACGCAATCCCTTTCCAAAGCTCGCAGCGTCAAGAAACGCGTTGGCTACCGGACCGTTCAGGACCGCTGCCAGCGCTTCCAGTGATAATCCAGAGGACTTTGGCCAGACCGCTATGAACTGCTGGGAAGCGGCGAAATCTCCCCGCTCAACGAAAGCCGTCACCCGCCAGGGTCCGCGGCTACGGCGGGCGGCGTTCAACATGACTTTGGGCTGGTCCCAAGGCAGCCGGTCTGCCCTACGGCGGAGATGGTCGGGACGGACATCAAGATAGCCTGCGACTGGTGCCTCAAACTCCAGCATTCCGTCATTCGGGTGATAGCCTGGCCTTGACTCGCGCGACGGCTTTGTCGACGACCATGCCGTTTTTTGGTGCTTGGATACCCATTCGATGCCGCGGTGGACGTCCCACAACGCCCCAAGCAACTCGCATTTCGCCCTTAGGTCCTCCCAGACTGGTTCCAGATCGCCGCCCCACAGAACTCCGGACTTGGCTCTGTCATAGGTCCGCTCGGACGTCCGGCTCCAGGTCGGCTTCCCCCCAGCCCGGAAGACTGGCAAATCGGCGCCGACGAGGAGGCTTGAAGTCACCCGCGAGGTTGCATCGTTTTTGCCACGGGGGTTGTTTGCGATGACGAGACAAGTTTCGAACGCGGCGTTGGCGAACGTGTTCTCCGGCAGAGCAAGCACTTCGACCTCGGCGTAGGCGCCTTCTATGGCCGCCCTTAGCGCCTGCCATTTTCGTTCAAGGGCAAAGGCGCGCGGGAGCACGAGAGCGAACGCCGCCGGCTTCCGGCCAATGATTTGCCAGGCCGCCCACACGGGTTTCGAGTTCGTCTCCTCAGTCATGGCTACTGAGTATTTCAACCGCTCCGAGCGCGTGAAATCCTCGTAAGGCGGATTGCAGAAAACGACCGTATCCGGCCCGATGCGGTCAAGCCAGCTGGAAGAGACGAAGAGGTCCCGAACCTCTATCCGCCACCCGTTTCGGTTCGGGTAATCCGCCAGAACGAGCGCCAAGCGGGCGACTTCGCACGCGAACTCGTCGAGGTCGGCGCCCTCGACGCGTTCAACTAAAAACGCATGCCGTGCCGGCGGAGACAGATTTGCAACCTGCTCAGACAAACGCCTGACCGCCTCGATGAGGAAAACACCAGCTCCCGAAAACGGCTCAATCACGCTTACTCCCGGACATTGCGCCAAATCGAGCGGGAGGCGGTCGCACGCATAGTCGACAACCTCCCGCGGCGTGCTATGCGTCCCCAGTGACTTCCGGGACGCGTCCGACACAAAGCTGTTCTCGTAAACGAAGGCGAGGTCGTCCGAAGATACGTTGGCTAAAGACATGGCCGACTGCATGTCCCGCCAGGTCACGGCCATTGTTGCCGAACTTGAGCCCGGTCGAAGTTCAAACAGGTAGGACTGCGAAGGAAGACCATAAAATGCTTCGACGCCCTTGAGAGCACCGTCGATCCCCTCGGCCCACGCTTCCGTCGCAGGGTGTTTTTTATCAAGAAGCACTTTGGCCGCGAGGAGCCGAAATGCAAGTGTGAGCGCCGGCCTATCAAGCGCCCCGAAATGGGTGCGCATGCTCCCGATGACGTCAGCCAGCAGCTTCTCGAGCCGCTTGCGCGTCAACGTCGCAACAGCCGGCAGCAAGCCGCTATCAAAGAAGTCCAGCTGACCGGGCAACTCCGGCGCCAAGCCACCGGACAGTTTAAGGCGCCTCATCCCTTCAGGCGCCCAACTCTCCTGTTGAGCCTGGATGAACGCGGACACATCGTCCGGAGCGAGCAGGCGAATGGTTGCTTCGACGCCGGAAGCCCCCACGCGAACTACCCTGACTTTTTCTCCTTCCACCACGAACGCAATGGGGGCGCCGAGCGAGGCGAGCCATCCCATCTTGCCGGAACGCCCGCGCCCGCCGCCCTCCAGAAGGCTGAAGGCTGCGGAACGGTAGGAAGGTGGGAAATGCGTGAAGGCCGCAAGTTCAACGCTGTGGGACGCGACACCCTCGGAGGCGACATCGGAAAACCCGTAATTCCCGACGGTTCTCTCAGGCCCATAGCCCAGGCCGCGCAGGCCGGCCGTCACCGCGTCTATTGCTGCAGAACTCACAAGTGCAACCCCATTTCGACTTCATCAGGCGACGCACGGCGATCAGTCTGGGGAATGCCCGGAACCTAATCAAAGTAATACCCACTAAATTTTGCTGAAGTCCACTTCAGCTTTTCGGTCCAGCTTACTGATGTCGCCCGCCGGACCAGGATGGATGTTTAGGCGACCTGTCGGACAGCGACTTCCCGGTCGCAGACCGGCCGACTCCCGCACACTAGCGTGCTGGGCTGCAAACCCTCAAACGCATCGGCACCAAACAGCTTGCGTCCGGAAACAGCCCGTTCTGCCTGCACCGGCCTTCCTTCCCCAGACCAAATTTTCGCCGCTGCCGCGCTTAAGCGTTCCGCCAGGGGTCGTGTCCTGAAACGTTGGCCGCCGGTCGTGCGAACCTGCTGTCGCCTTGCATCGCGAGCCCTGCGTCGTCGGCGCGTCATTGGCTCCTATCCTGCCCGGCCGGGAAAACATGCTCTTGCCAGAACCAACGCCAAGGCAGATCGCAACGATTGGGAGCCAGGGGGAATAGCCGGCGACATGCACTGCCGCGCTTGCGGCCTTACGGGAACGGCTGGTGACCTGATCGAATTGGAGGCTCAGGAACGCCCTGCCCCTACCGGATCAGCGCGGTTGGACCACCGGGAGGAAGTGGGTGCGGGACATTCATGCCTCATGCAGGATGCCATATCCGCGCGGTGCCGGACTCAAACACAAGCACGTCGTCACCAATATCGGCTTCATCCATGACTGTATTTTCGGCAAGACTATGGTTCGACCCCATGTCCGGCGCGCTGGGATAACTTGCCACGCTCGACTGAGCCGCCTGCTGGCGCACCAAACCGATGTTCCCCAACGTCGAGTCGCGCTGCCTCGGCCGTGATCATAGCCGGCTACGTAGACCCGACCGCCTGGAGCGCTTACTGCCCGTGTAAAGTCTGGCGCTGAATACGCCGTCTCCATCGGCCCGTGGGATGCCACCGTCAAGCCAACTTTCAATGGAAACAGTGCCCGACGCGGGCCCGGGAACCTGAACCGCGGCAGGATCCGCTGGTTCACGCGCGGCCGTTCGTCCTGCGCAGGGCGTCCGGCGCGGCGGCAACGAGCCGTTCGTGCCCGAAATGTGCTTGGCTGCCGCTGGCGCAATGGTTGGCGGCCGGCATCAAAAATGGCCTGGTCGCGACTTTTCTGGCAGCTTGATGACGTGACCTCACCAATGGACCCGCAAGTCCACGTTCGCGGTGCCCGTCGATATATACAAGCCGTCCCCAACTCAGCCTCGGTATCGATCGTTGTTATTTTTCCTCACCCACGGAGTTGCAATCATCAGCGACTTAGTAACACTATCCGGTCCGGGACTGCAATGACGCAGCTGGAGAGGATGGAGGGGCTTTTGAGCGACGGGTCGGTTTGGCGGATGAGCGCCTTGGTGGGCCAAGGTGTGGCGGCTGCAACCGTGAGGCGGGCGCTTGCGGCCGGAACGGTCGAGGCCATCGCACGGGGTGTTTATCGGCTGCGGCGGGCCCCGCGTGCCGACGGCCTGGATCTAGCCGGAATTGCCTCCCGGGTACCGGGCGGATTGGTCTGCTTGCACTCGGCTGCGGAATTCCATGGGTTGGGGGATGTCGCGTGCAAGCGCGCGTGGATCGCAATCCTGCACACGCAGGCGGTGCCCCGGTTCGAATGGCCGCCGGTCCGGTTCCTAAGGTGGAGAAATCCCGAACGCTTTGACGTCGGTGTCGAGGAGCGGATCATCGCCGGCGTCAACGTCCGGATGACGGGAGCCGCGCGGACGGTCGTGGACATGCTCGCGTTACCCGAGCTCGCAGATGAGGGTCGCGCGCTGGCGTGCCTTCGGGATTTTGTCTCGGTGCGGCGCGGAGTTGGAGAGCTACCTATTATCGCGGAGCGTCTCGGCGTCGGCCGGAAGATATCGCCATTTCTCAAAGCGGCCGCAGCTTTCGGAGGTGCGAAGTGAACCGCGAGGGTGAGGATCAGCAAAGGCGTTTATTAGATATGGCGCGCGCGAGGGGCGTTGGCATGCAATCCCTCTTGGGTACCTGGATGGGGGAGCGCTTCCTGCACCGTATCGCCGCCTCCGGCCATCGCCGCGATTTCGTGCTCAAGGGCGGCCATCTGCTGACAGTGTGGGATGGCGACCTCGTGCGGTCCACCAGGGACGTGGATCTCCACTGCACCCGCGAGATGGAGCGGGCTGAGGTCGAGGCCGCCTTCGGTGCCGTGGCGTCGATCCAGCTTGATGACGGGACCCGCTATGACAGTGGTCCGCCGGAATTTGAATTTGACACGGCCGGATGTCCCAGGGGCTTTAGGATACGGGTGCCCGCGGTGCTCGGATCTGCCCGGATTAAGTTGAAGGTGGATGTCATATTCGATCAGCCGATCGTGCCCGGCCCGGAACTGCGGTGGCACCAAGGGCTGCACGACCGGGGAGCGCCTGCGAGGTTGGCCTGTAGCCCGAAAGAGACGATGCTGGCTGAAAAGCTGGCTATCGCAGTGGAGTTCGGCGCCGACAACAACCGGATCCGGGACTTCTTCGACCTTTGGCACCTAATCGGCCGGCACACGCTAAACGGCGGGCTCATGCAGGAGGCAGTCGTGCGAACATTCAGTTCCAGGAATGCCGGACGCCTCCTCCAGCGGGACGATGGAATTTGGGCGGCGGGTTTCGTGCCCGGCTTTGCCACGCCATCGCTGGGGCCGGCGTGGCGCAGTTTTGGCAAGCAACACGCGCCCCGCCAGCAGCTCCCGCATTTTGACGACGTTGTTTCCGCAGTCTCAAGGTTTGCGATCCCGCTTCTCCGTTCCGTCCGGGACGCTTTCGTTCTAGGACCTTGGTCACCGGTCACGGGGTGGAAGGTGGGACGAACGCACATGAGGAGGCCGCGAGGTTGAAGCCGGGGCGGCACCTCGTGGAGGCGCTGGCAATTACCCCAAAATATTGTCCTGCGATGCCATCATTGAACAGTCCGGATGAACCAACCCAGGCCGCCTTCCGATCGGATGCCTGCTGGATCTCTCCCCGACGCCACACATCCCAGACGCGAATAGCGCCTTAGCTTCTACTCGGCCCAATCCGGGTGAAAGCCCGGATTCGGTCGCGAACGGCCGAAGTTTTCCCTCCCACTGCAATTCGGTGGGTGATTATCGGGGCAACGCTTGGTCAACCAGCCGGCCTCCTCGCCCGGCAACCATGCTAAACCCAGACACCTTCACACCCCAGGGCCGGCACCAATCCACACAGGGGCCAGCCAAGAGATGCGCCATGGCGCGAAGCTCCAGCACTACAGGCGCTATTTGGCGGTCGTCGCATGTAACCGGCCGTGGCCGGAGGTTTGCGGCCCCGGCGGGCTCCATCTGATGCTCAATTACCAGATTTGCAAGAAAGCTTTGAGCGGGGGCAGCCCGTCTTGGATCGCAGGCACGATCGTGCGGCAAGAGCCTCTTCAAACCACAACGCCAACACACCTTGGTTCCTGCATCCCATGACGCCGGCGCGCGCGTTTCACCCCGTTCGCAAGGCCTCATCGACGGCCGTCGATCCACGCGGAACGACATCCATCGGTCGCGGGACATGGATAATCTTTCCGCCGGCCAGCATAAACAGCGATCCGTCATTCGCTTCGCATATCGCGGACGCGGCTCCCGCGGCGACGGCGTGTGTCCGGCCATCGACACCGCGCAACACTAAAAATCTGCCTATCCGCGTTCCTTCGAAAATCTCGTCTCCGGGGTATGCCTCGCCTGGTTCGTCTCCAAGATCCGCGCGGATCGCGTCGGTGCTCATCTTCCCCTTCCGTGCATAGCGGGTTTTACGGACGCCGCGTGGAGTTTGGCGGCCGTCCGGCAGACCGGACCTGCACTTAAAACCGCCAGTCTCGAGATGGGAGGACGAGCAGGCCAATGCAGCAGTCCGCGTGCGGGCTCAGGCTGGCTATGGGGTAGCCTCGGTGGAAAGCTGACGGGCACTTGGCGGCGGGATAATGGACCACTCGGGCGCGCGGAGCACTAACATCGGCCTTGGACGGCCAGACGCTGCCCCTTCCTATCCCGGTGCCTATCAAGCCCACCCGCAAACGCACTTCCGCCACTCCTATCTTGGGACAACACCCCGCTCAGAAAACCCTGCAGCTGCCCTTATAGCTTCCACTGCTCGCGTTGTCGCAGGTGTCGAAGATGGGCGTGATCTGTCCCGAATAACGAGAACGGGGTGGCATCGCCCCGTTCGCGGATGTCTGCGCCATCATGGCGGCCAAGCCACAGCTGGCCGATGGTTGCATGGCGGCCAAGACTCTGTTCGCGGCCCGCGCCCGGCACGCACCACCCGGGCCGCAACTTCCCACGCGGGCTGGTTGCGTTACGGACTGTGATACAGGCCCGATGGCCGGGAGGATGTCCGCCACCGGACTGCGTGAGCCCTACCAATCTTATGTCGAGGCCTGGCTTCCGCCGTGTCGCCAAGTGACACCCGGAGAAGCTCGAACAGTCTAAATTCCAGGATTTCACACCGTCTCTCCCGCCTAGGCGCTGCTGTTTTGCCGATGGCGCGCAAGCACCCAGGCCGGTTCGCGAGCCAAACTTGCGCCTTGACCAGTGCTCGGGCTACGTGCGGCCTCACAGCCAAGGCCGATGATGTCGCCGAGCTTACGCTCTGCGTGGCCCCCCAATGGGGGCGCAAGAAAGGAAAACCCTCGCCCGTCCTGATGAGGTTGCAGACGTGCGTAGGGTGCGCCAGGCAGGCGGAACGCTTCCCAAGCAGCCCGCGTGAGTTCCGGGGGCGGCAGTATCGACTTTCCGCAATTTTCAGCTATACTGGGATCAGTGCGAAAGGAGGTCTGACATGCCCGACGCGATTTCGACCTCCAATTTCGCGCTCGAGTTGCCCGGGTTTCTTCAGACCCCCGAGAGCGTGTTGCGCTCCGCACCTGCACGGACAGGCATAGCAACTTACTGACGGGTTCAGCCCGGCACCCCTGATTTGGGGGTCGCCGGGCTATTGACGCTTCAGAGCTGCTTGGGCGACGGGACCACGCTCCCGTCCGTTGCTGGAGACTACAATGCACAATTTCATCGAGCTATTCGCAGGAATCGGTCATCCGCGTGTCGCGTTCGCCGGTCGGCTGAACTGCGTCTATGCCGTGGATTTCTCCAAAGCGAAAGCAGCGGTTTACAGCGACAACTTCGGTGACGGCGAAATCATCGTCAAGGATATCCGCGAAATCAAGGAAGGTGAACTGCCACCGAGCGGCATGTGGTGGGTCAGCTCCCCGTGCACGGATTTCACCTCCGCCGGTAAGGGCGCCGGCATGGAAGGTCCGCAGGGAGCGCTGATTTTCCAGACGGTCCGTTTGCTGCACGCTTGCCTGCGCCAGGGCACTGCGCCCTCCGTTGTGGTGATGGAGAATGTCGAGGGTCTCGTCACTATGAGTGCCGGGGCCGTCTTCGTGGCGCTCGTCACCGCCCTTGTATCCGCCGGCTACGTCCTCGGCGCAATGATGATGGACGCCGCCGACTTCCTGCCGCAGTCCCGGCCACGGGTTTTCCTGGTGGCGGTGCGCCGCGGCATTGCCATCCCGGCCGCGCTGGTGGCGGATAGCCCGACCGCACATTGGCACAGTTCGGCAATCATCCGCGCTGTCGCCAGCCTCCGCTCCCTCGAGAAAGAGAACTTTGTCTGGTGGCGCTTGCCGGTGCCTCAGGCCCGGCAGATCAACTTAATCGACATTGTGGAGCCAATGGACAGCCCTAACCTGAAATGGCGGAACCGCGGCGATGTCAATCACCAGCTGAGCCTGTTGGGGACGCGTGACCGGGTGCGCCTGAAACAGGCCCGCGCCACCGGCCGCGACGTTTACGGCACCGTGGCCAACAAGCCCGGTAAGAACAAAAGCCGTTATCTGTCCCTCCGCACTGATGGCACCGCAGGCTGCCAGATGGGGAAGGTGGACCTGCGCTACCAGCAGTTTTGCCGCATCCTTGGCAAAGCACGTCCCGGAATTCGCCCGGCGACGCGCATCGAGATGGGGCGCCTGATGGGACTGCCCCAAGGCTTCAAGTTGCCCGCCAGCGTCGCGGCGACCGCGAAGGCATGCGGCGACGGCGTCGCGGTGCCTGTAATTGAATGGCTACTGACGCACTTGCTGGAGCCGCTGCTGGAAGCCGCCGACACATCAACCACGGAGAAACACGCCATGGACGACGCCGAAGACCAAGCCCGCCCCTACCGCAGCCGCACCGTGACCGTGCGTTTCGAAGCGGGTGAACACGAACGCGCGGAACGCTATGCCGCGAAGGCGGGCGTTTCGCTGCATGAGTTTTTGCTACGGGGCATGGACCGCAATCTGGCGGAATTCGGCGCGGCACCCGTCCGTCGCCAGCCCTTCGCCGCTGCCGTTCCGACCCGTGCCAAGACGGCAGGCCGCGAAAAGTCCGGGGAGTCCGACATACCGATGATGGCGGCAGGCAACAGCCGTAGGCGGTCGAAAAATACGGCCACCCGGACAGTCCGCGGCATCGGCGCCAGGGTGGCCGCACGCAGCTTGCTTCGCGGCCGCCGAATGGCTTGGCACGCCGCTGCGAAGCCCCGCCGGAGCGGCACGACGGCACCGGGCTTTCCGGCGTCCCTTACGGCTTTGCGCCCGCCCAATTAAGGAAAGCATGCCTTCGTCAGCGCGTTTCCCGGCGAATCAGGATAGCGTGCAGGCAGGTGCGCGGCGAACTTCTGGGCCTGCGGTTTCGTGAGATGAAATCACTCTGGATGGAGGACGTCGTTCGGTCTGCGGGTGCCACCATTGCGTCCTGCACCTGCGAAGAGGTGGAGCCCGCCTTCTCAATGCTGCAGAACTACGCCGTGGAACTCGGACAGAGGGATCGAGTGAGTCCCATCAGCTCGCACCCCCTGGCTGACGGAGATGCGAGGGGGCCGGTGACAACGGAGGCGCTCGCGTTTTTCGGCCGGTGAGCATGCTTCAAAGCCCCTTCAGCAGCTCGATCTCGAGAGCCTGTCGGCCGACCAAACGCTCGAGGGCGGCGATCGTGGCTTCATATTCCTGCATCAGGTCGGCTGCCTGCACATCGTCAACCAAGGCAACGGCGCGTGGCCACCCAGTCCATGTCATGGCTGTTCCCAAGGAGCCCGAACACCACCAAGGGAGCCGAAGTGCTTGGGCGCTTCGCTCAACATCGTCAGTTTCTATTGATCTTCACAGCCAATGGCGCAACAGGTCACGCTTCCGCAGTGGCCGCATCCGCTTCCACCGACGAGAATGCGATTTCCGTCCCGTGCAAGTGAATGCGGTTGCGCCCTTGCGTCTTGGCCGCATAAAGCGCGGCGTCAGCGGCTTCCAGAAGTTCCTTGTCGGCGCTGCCATCCGCATGCGGCCAAGCAGCCGCGACGCCGACGCTGACTGTCGCCACCGATGCCGGGTTGGCTTCATGCGCGATGGCCAGACGCTCAACCGCGTTGCGGATACGCTCAGCCATGGCTGCGGCACCCGCCGGATTGGTGTCGGGCAGGATAACGGCGAACTCCTCGCCGCCATAGCGCGCCACAAAGTCAGCCGGCCTGCGTAGCTCCCGGTTGATTGCCTCCGCAATCGATTTGAGACAGGCGTCGCCGGCCGGGTGACCATAAAGGTCATTAAATTTCTTAAAATTATCCACATCGATCATCAGAAGCGCGAGCGGCAGCTGGCTCCGGGCGGACCGCCGAAACTCCTTGCTCAGGGTTGCATCGAACGCGCGCCGGTTTCCGATGCCGGTGAGGCCGTCGAGCATCACCATCCGTTGCAGGTGATTGTTAGCCTGATGGAGCAGCTCCTCCACGCGCTTGCGTGATGATATGTCGCGGATGGTCGCTATAAAGCCGTCGTCGCCGCCAAGTCTCTCGCTTTGGGTCTCGACCCAGATATACAGCCCATCCTTACGCCGCAGTCGGTAACTGATCGGCGGCGCGTGACCGTCCGTGCGGACCTCCGACATGCTGGCCGCCACACGCGGCCAATCCTCCGGATGGACTAAATCGCGGGGGCTGCCGTTCAGGAGCTCCGAAGGACGGTAGCCCAGCACCCGCTCGGCGGCCGGCGAAACATACCGGCGCAGCCCGCCATCGTCGAATTGGATGATGACGTCGGTGCTATGATCAGTGATGAGACGGTAAAGCCGCTCACCGCTTCTAATAGCTGAGTCCTTAGTGACCTGGAGGCGGAACTGCGTGACCAGCCTCCACCCCAGAAGGGCTAGCACAAATGAAACGGCGGCCGCCGCGACCAGCGCAATCACGGCATCGCTGTACCAACCCTGCAGGATATCGCTTTCGGACAAGGATACGAAAACGACGAGCGGATAGCCGTCAACCTTACGGAAGCTTGTCAGACGCGCGACATGATCAATTCGCGCGACATTCCGGGTGTTTCCGATAGGACCGCGCTCGCGGTAGTCCTTTACAGTGGGTGCGTCCGAGAAATTTCTGCCCACAGCGTCCGGGATGGGCGGCTGGCGGACAAGCAGCGTCCCATCCTCGTTGGTCAGCCAGATCGTTCCGTTTGGGCCGATGTCGAAGTCGCGGTAGCGGGAAGCGCTGAAAAGCCTCTAGTCGTCAATGTCTGCTCCGGATCTTGGCGGCTAAGGAGCTCGCTCATCAACTTTCCTCCAAGGACTCGTTGTCAGCCGCCAGTGTGAGGCTGCTGTGCATCCCGTAGCGCACGTCGCATAATCTTACCCGTGCTCGTCTTCGGCAGATCGTCCACGAACCACAGGGCGCGCGGAACTTTGTAGGCAGCGAGTTGGAGACGGTAATATGCCAGGATATCGGCCTCGCTGACGCTTGCGTTGTCGTACCACCATGTTCCCATCCCTAATTTTAGCTCGGACCGCCTATCCTCAGCGTGTAGCACAGCTTTATGGGTTGCAACTTTACTTCGGCATCATTCTCAGGCGAACTGTCGGTATGCGTCTGACACCTGCGATGATCCATGCGCGACTCATGACCCGCTTCGGCGGGCCTGGGGAGCGTGCGCAGTAGCGATCGACGCATAACCCCAGGCCCCGCCGGAGACGGTTGGGGCAAGGATCATGGTGCTCCTCCCGTTCCGGCTGACGAGGAGACCACCGTGGACAAGACAGATGACAACAGCTCGCTGCCGAAAATCAGATCGCGACCGTCCGGCCTGCTGGTGCGGGCGGTGCAGCCCAAGGATGCCGAGGCGGTCACCGAGTTGGTGAACCTGCCAGGTTACCGCTGGGGCACGTTGCGGCTGCCCTTTCACACGCCGGACGAGGTCAAAGGTTGGATTGAGCGGGCCGCTCCGGGTTCAGTGGGGCTTGTAGCCCTGGTTGATGGCCAGATGGTCGGCAATGCCGGGCTCGACCGTCTGGTCGGGCGCCGTGCCCATGCCGGTCGCATTGGGATGGGCGTCCACGATTCCTGGGTTGGCCGTGGCATTGGCAAGGCGCTGTTGGCCGCATTGGTGGACACGGCCGATAACTGGATTGGACTGCTCCGGCTGGAATTGACCGTCTGGACGGACAACGAACCTGCGCTCGCCCTCTATCGGCGCTTCGGTTTCGCGGTGGAGGGAACCCACTTCTCCTATGGCTTTCGCAACGGCTGCTATGCAGACGCCCACGCAATGGCCAGGATCCTGCAGGCACGGAGCACACCATGATTCTACCTCTCACGGTTGAGGAGGAGGGACGAAGGCGCGACTGCGTCGCAGGCGTGCTCTACACGATTAGCTTCCAGGTCCCTGCTTTCTACGAAGGTCACGGCTGGCGCCGGTTCGGCGAGGTTGCGTGCCTGCCAACGGGAACGAGCCGGACCTTTCTGTCGAAGCAGTTGGGCTGATGCGCATCGCCGTTCTTGCCGATACCCATGGCAATCTGTTTGCGCTCGAAGCCGTGCTGGCGGACCTTCGCGGGCAAGGGCCCGACCTGATCGTCAATTTAGGTGACATGTTCACCGGCCCCTTTGATCCCGCCGGGAGTGCCGATGTGCAGATCGAATTGGGATGCCCGACTTTATCCGGCAATCACGAACGTAATCTCTTTGAAGGCGATGATGCGAGCGGCTCCGTCGCCTTCGCGCGCCCTTTGCTGTCGGCAGCTCATATGGAGTGGGTGGGGACCCTACCCGAGACGCTACGGCTCGCAGACGGCGAGGTGTTCGCCTGCCACGGCAGTCCGGCTGGCGGCGACCTCGACTACCTGCTCGAAGATGTGGAAAGCGGCCGGGCAATTGTCGCCTCCGACAACGCAATCAAGTCGAGGTTAGCCGGCATCGGCTCCGCCCGCCTCGTGCTGTGCGGCCACACGCACATTCCGCGCGTGGTCCAGGTCGGGAACGTGACAGTCGTAAACCCCGGCAGCATCGGAATGCCGGCCTACACCGACAGCATCCCAGTCCCGCACGCGATCGAGACGGGGGCACCGCATGCCCGATACGCAATCGTCACACGCGCGCCGGGCGGCTTGTGGTCTGCCGACCTGCGCGCCGTCGCTTACGATTGGGAAGGGGCCGCGAAACAAGCGTGGGCGAACGGCAGGCCGGGCGTCGCACACTGGACATCAACGGGGCGGGTTCAGGTTTGATGCTGACGATCTGCGGACGAAACACCTCATCCAACGTCCAGGCGCTCATGTGGTGCGTCGACGAGCTTGGCTTGGCTTACGAGCGGCACGATGCCGGACATCGTCACGGCGGCACCGGCACGCCGGAGTTCCTGGCCATGAACCCCAACGGCACAGTACCCGTTTTGCGCGACGGTGCGGGGGAACCGCTTTGGGAAACCGGTGCCATTCTCCGCTACCTGGCGTCGCGCTACGGTACGACCCCGTTTTGGCCGGAGGATGCCCGAGACCGCGCGCGCATCGACAAGTGGGCCGAGTGGGCGAAGATCAACATCACGCTCAGCTTCACGGTGCCCATCTTCTGGAAAGTAGTGCGAACCGCCCCGGCGGAGCAGGACCTGCGGGCGATTCGCGAGGCGGTCGGAAAGCTGGACAAACTTCTGGACATGGCCGAGGCGCAGCTATGCCGTTGCACGTTCCTCGCGGGAGATGACCTCACTCTGGCGGACATCCAGTTTGGACATGTGCTTTTCCGATACTTCGACATTCCAATCCCGAGGCCGCATCGCCCGGAGTTGCGGCGCTACTATGATAGGCTTACTGGGCGGCCTGCGTTCCGCGAGCACGTCATGGTCTCCTACGAAGAATTGCGGGTGCTGGATTAGCCGATCAGAAATGTTAGTCGCGAGCCTGGCGCCTCCGCCGAAACGACTCTTTTGAGGACATCCTGATGACTTGACGGGAGCCCTTAATGTTGCCATCCGGGCGCGCGTCTGTTTGGCTCATGACTCAAGTCATGGTGAGGTCTCGTGGCGCAATCAGCCGGCAGTTGCTCGGAACAAATGTTGGAAGCGGCGGAAGCTGAGTATTTAACCGCTCGTGTTGGTGCCTTGAGCAAGCTATCGGGTAACCCCTACGGCACCAAACTGAAGTCACTGCGGAGCCTGCACGCCTTTCTGGTGCAATCTGCACAGGGCCCCATGATGAACCGCATCTGCGGAGACTGCCGTGGTTCGCCGGAGGCTGTATCAGAGCTTGTGGCATGGTTTCCAGACCGCCGTTGCGTGCCAGCTATCCCGTTGGCCTTCCAGACCGGTAGACTGCCACCGTTTGAACAGATCGGCGTCCAAAGCTTACGCCGGTTAAACGGATGGACGCATGCGCAGCTCACCGCTCCTATAAGCGCACTTTCGGTCCGGCGTTCGGACCTCAAGGTGGAAGACCTGGCGGCCGGCGGCGTTGACGTCTTCGCATCGATTCATGCGGAGGCATTCCGCACGACGCCAGAAAGGCAAGCGGTCAACCAAGCCTGCTTGTCACAACTGGTCTCCGGGAAACAGGTCAGGGGCTTCCTGGTCCGGATTGATGGCGAACCTGTAGCAGGCGCTCTCGTCTACTTCGCCGCAAACGGCATCGCCTACCTCGGGACCGCAGCCACTCGGCGAAAAGCCCGCGGAAGAGGATGCCATAGCGCCCTCATTGCATCTCGCATCGCCGCCGCCCGTGAACACGGCAGCCACTTCATCGCGGCGACAGCCACACCAAACTCGCAGAGCCGGCGCAACCTCGAGCGCCTCGGGTTGGCCACTTCTCACGTGCAGGCTCTCTACATGCCCCAGGATTTAGGACGAATCCAGTCTGGAGACAGTCCTAACTCATTCCAGATGAGCAGGTGACCGTCGGGCTGGACAACGCGGGATGACGGCTCAGCCGGGAGCGTCCAGCCCTTCGCCGTCGATGAAGCGGCGCAGCCATTCGGCCGTTCGTGCACCGTCCTCTGGTTGCAACAAAGACAATAGTGCCGGGGCTGCGAGTGCGCCAAAGACGTCCTGCTCTTCCTTGATCAGGGCCGCGGAAAAGGCGATGCTGAATTCCGGGTGACCCTGCACCGAAACCGTATCATCATCGTAGCCAACTCCAGCGAACGGGGTGAATGCGCTGGAGACGAGCACCCGCGATCCAGGGGCTAGCTTCACCACTTGATCTCGATGGAAGGCTGGGATAGCGAACGCGAGTGGCTCGCGCATGCCTGGGGGTGGCGCGACGATTTCATAGCGGTGAAGACCAAGCTCCCATCCTTTCGGTGACCTTTCGACCGCGCCGCCAAACGCTTTCGCCATCGCCTGATGGCCAAAGCAGATGCCGACCAGCTTAGCGCGGCCCCGGACCTCACGAAGGAAGTCGAGAAATGGCGGGATCCATGGCAAATCGTCGTTCACACCCGCCGACGACCCGGTGATGACGTAGGCAGTGCACTCGGCGGGATCCTCCGGAAGCCTGCCTGCCTGCACGTCGTAGCTGCGGTAGAGGCGATCGTGACCGAGCATGGTCCGGATCATGTCGGAGTAATTACCCCATTGCGCCTGCAGCGCCAGAGGAGGCTGACCCGTTTCAAGGATACCAATTGTCATAGCAGCATCCTCGCACGCCTTTAGTTTGCCGGACAGCCGCATCGGTGCCGCGGTCACGAAGTGGGGCTATTGTCCGGATCGCCATGTTCGACCCGAAGCCCTCCGCCGGCGGTTCTCCGGGTTGCGACATCCTTCACAAGGTGGGTCAGACTTGTGGTATCCCTTTTCGTCTCGGTCAGTATAACCGGCTTCGAGTTCGGCCGATCCCGCCGCAATGGATGAGTTGGCTTCGAGGCGCTGTGGGCTTCCGCCGCCACGTTGGTCAACTAGACCCGCGTGGTATAGTCAACGACGTGGACAGGGATTGCCAAGTCAAAGCGCAAGTTCGCAGCTGGACTTGCTGCCGGGGACGTTGGGTTCCGCAGATGATTTCGAAGGTCCACTGCCCGGGCTAGGTGAGGACACCGCATAAAGACGAGCCGCTTCTGCTTCCCGAAGGACGGCACAGCCTCTGGACGATACAAAACCCTAGGGAGGAAACCACCGCCTTGCAAAGGCGGTGTAAGATATAGATCCGGCCCGCATACTGGTCGCTTTATCATTCAAGCGAGCGGCCAAAGCCCGCGCCGAGGTGTCCCGCCGTCAGCATGTCCGAATGGTGGCGGAGGGCGTCACCATCAATGGTGCCGCAGGCGTGGCGGAACGAGCGTCAAAGCTTCCAAGGCTGCAAACGACGACTTGACTGTAACCGCGCGTTCTCTGGGGCGGGGCGCGACGGTCCGGTTCGTCAGATCCCTATCGTCGTCCTTCATTCGGCGGGCTGGGCGGACCACAACGCGGGCTGCAGCTCCTCTGGTCGGTTGGGAAAGGCGCAGGCGCAGGCCAGGGTCACCAAGCTTGCGCCTGCGAGCAGCAGGGTGGGTGCGGCCAGCGAGCCGCTGCGGCCGTAAAGAAAGCCCACCGCGGGCACCGCCCCGGCGGCGCCTAGGAAGCCCACGAAAAAGCGGATCGAATACATCCGCGTCCGCAGTGCCGGCGAAATGTAACGGGCCGTCATTGTCTCATTCAACGTCACCTGGCCAAATATCGCAGCGGCGGCCAGCCCGGCCATCGGCACGACCCACCACCCGCGCACCGCGGTCAGTGCCAGCAGAGCCGGGACCAGCAGCAGGCTGAGCGGCAGGAACAGGCGCTTGAGCGTCGAGCGGTCGATCAGCCGGCCGATCGTGAATTGAGTCAGCGCGCCGCACAGCGTGGCGGCAAAGGCGACGGTGCCAATCAGCGGGAGAGCTTGGCCATTCAGCCGCTCCTGCATCAGCTTGGGGATCAGCATCGTGAAGGCGTTGAACACCAGGCCGGACACCGCCGCGAGCAGCAGCAGCACGACCGCTGCCCGGCGCACAACGGCACGGGGGATAGGCGCGAACGGCCGGGCCGTGCTGGACGTAACCGGGCTGGCGGCCGGCACACGCAACCAGGCCACACCCAGCGCCACGAACACCACCCCCGGCGCCGCGAAGGCCACCGGCCAGCCGAACCGGCTCGCGAACGCCGCCGTCACAACGGGGGCCAGCGCAACGCCGACATTGCCGCACACGCCATTGGTGCCAAGCGCGCGACCGGGCCGATCGCCGGCTGCCTCGACCAACATGGCGGTGCCGACCGGGTGGTAGATCGCGGCGAAAGCCCCGGCGACGGCAAGCGCCGCCTCCAACACCAGCGGCGAGCGGGCGAGGCTGCAGCCACCAGCGCCGCGCCCGTGCCGAAGAAATACGCGGCAATCATCGTCCGCCGTCCAAACCGCGCCGCGAGCCAGCCCTGGGGTAGCGACAGCGCGCCGTAGAGCACGAACATCGCTGTCGCCAACTCAAGGATAGGACCGTATTCACCGCCAAACGCGCCGTCGTGCGCCGCCATCGCCAGCACCGCGGTCGGCAGGATCAACAGGCAGTAATGGCAGAGCAGGTGGGCGGTATTGATGAAGGCGACCAGCCGCATGATGAAGTTTCCCTCGGACTGCTTCCAGATTAGCGTGTCTGGTATGACAGCATCCCGCCATATCCTGTCGCCAACCGGACAGAATGCGATTCACCTGGTCGAAACGGCGCCGCGCCCGCTGGTGGGGTTCGCCGCCGACTATCCCGCGGGCGTGCTGACGCGGCAGCACAGCCATCCCCGCGTCCAACTGCTCTATGCTGTCACCGGGGTGATGCGGATCGACACGCCCACCACTGCCTACACCGTGCCGCCTGCCCTGGCGCTGGTTCTCCCCGCTTTCATGCCGCACACCGTTCGCATGGACGGTCCTGTCGCCATGCGCGCCCTGTTCCTGCGCGAGGACGCCGCCGCACGTGCCAGCCGCACCGGGGTGATCGCCGTCTCACCTCTGCTGCGCGAGGTCATCCTGGCCGCCTGTGCCGAGCCGGTGGAATGGACACTGGGCGGACGCGGCCACCACCTGACCGAGCTTGCGCTGGACGAGATCGCCCGCGCCGTCCCTGTGGCTTTGGGGCTGCCGCTACCGCGCGACCCGCGGTTGTGCCGTGTCGTGGCGATCCTGACCGAATATCCGGGCGACGCGCGCGGCTTGGACGAACTGGCGGCGCAGGCCGGTGCCTCCCCCCGCACGCTAGCCCGGCTGTTTCGCACGGAAACCGGCCTCAGCTTCCGGCAATGGCGCCAGCAGGCTCGCATGACGGAGGCGTTGCGGGCCCTGACTGACGGTGCCACGCCGGCCAAGGCTTCCGCCGTCGCTGGGTATGCCAGCCAGCCTGCCTTCGGGGCTGCATTCCGGGCGCTGTTCGGTCGGACACCAGCGGAAAGTCGGCGTCAGCTCGGGTGGGCCGTTTCGGGATGATCGATACACTGACCAAACGAGCGGGTGTGTCTGCACTTGTCGGGCGGGGCACCTCGTTGGCGGGTCCATTTCCACCAGACCGGCAGCAGCTCACCTTCCTCAATGACGGTTACCAGGCCGCATTTCTCAACCTCGTTAAATCGGAGGGATTTCGGCTAGTCCCCCTGCCAGGGCATTCTCCAGCCATGATGGGTGTGGCGCCGGACCGATGCGGCCAACGCGCTATTCATTGCCAGACGCGCTGCACTCCCCAGCGCAAATTTGGCGACCTGAGTGCAGCAGTCGATATTGCGTCGATTCAATCGACGCTAGAGCCACAAGAATGACAGTGCTGGGTCAAGCCTCCGCCGGTGGCATTCTGCTGCTGGCTGCATGTCGGCGGTTCAGGCGGGCTAAGCGTGCGGGCATCCGGGTATGGCGTCGATTTCGATCCGGAACTCCCGGGCGGCGAATAGAAGGCAGCAACTCCAAATTTGACGTCACGCCTATAGGCCGAACCCTTTCGGCAATATGAGCAATTAGGTGTTTGTCCTCAGACCTTTCATTATGGGGAGTGCGGATACCGCCGAAGGAATCAACGGCCAAATGGATAGAAACGGGGCTCTAACGGAGTCTATCAGCTTCGTTAGAGCCTTCGCAAATGGACGGTATTGCCGAGACTAGCACGGCCAAAGGCTATCGCTGCTTACGACGCCGTCCGCGCCAACCCGTCGACATGCGTGAACAATGCCAATGCCATGGAACAGCTATCGCCGCAGCCGTAAGCTCCGTCACGCTTAAATAATAACAGCAGAATAGAACACTGGCTTCCTACTCCATTTAAGAGCGGCCCGAACATGGTGGTCTGGATAGACGCCGACGCTGGAAGGCCCGCTCCGCGGCTTGCCTGCGACAGCTTGCCGTCCACTCAAGAACCGGAGCGATGCTGTGCCAGTTCACTTCTCCAATCGGAGGGAATTTGACACATGAAGGTGCCCGCATAATTGGTGGCTGGACATCCAGCCGCAGAGGTTGATGGGAACTCCCGTAGCCGGAGGATTCCGAACAGCGGCGGGCGAGAAAACTGTTAATGCCGCGATGCTCAAAACCCGGCTGGTCATTGTTCAGGTCCAAAAAGCAGAAGCCGCTCCATGTTTCACCTGGAGCAAAGCCGATGTCGGTGCCGTGGAAGATGACCGCTTCCTCGCCGCCGGTCGCGCCTCAAAGCGAAACCGTCCCGACGACGCATGCCGTCACGGCGCCGCCAACATATGTCGCAACCAAGTCGCTCGATATGCACTCGCCCCGCCCGTCCTAGGACGGTGCCCTGGCTCGCAACGTAACGGTCGGGAGCAACGCCACTGCCGATCATCCATTGGGCAAGGCTGGCGTTCAGACTGCCGGTGACCGGGTCCTCGTAGCCGCCCATTGAGAACGCGCGCACCTCGAACTGGACATTCGGCCCGTCTACCGCCGGGTCCCAAGCGCCAACGATCCCCACGCTGAGCCCAGTCAACACGCCGTAGTCTGGTCGCAGGGCCAGCACTGCCGCCCGGGATGCCAGGCGGAGGCCCAACCATCCCGGGCCGTTATCCACCCAGGCGGATGACAACACCGCGCTGGCCGGCAAGTCCAACCCGCTACAGGCTTGCGCCAGAACCGCAGGATCGACCGGACCGCTGCGGCGCAGTTCGGGCGCCGCGAAGGCAAGGCGGCCTGACGAACGCCGGATCCGCACCAAGCCTGCCCCGCATTCCTGCACGACGTCGGTGCCCGCCGGGACGCCACCCGACGCGAGCCAGACATGACAACTGCCCAGGGTGGGATGGCCCGCGAAGGACAGTTCCCGACGCGGCGTGAAGATGCGAACACGGTAGTCGGCTTCCATCGCGGTGGGCCGAAGCAGAAAGGTCGTCTCGCTAAGATTGGTCCAATTGGCGAAGGCAGCCATCTGAGCGTCCGTCAGGCCGTCCGCCCCCGCCACGACGGCGAGCGGATTGCCCCGCAACGGCTCCGACGCGAACACGTCGACCTGCTGAAACGCGTAATCGTGCGTCATGCCGATTGCTCCGCCAGCAGCCGGGCGGCTCCCGATACGCGGATGCTGCCACCGGGCTCGTCTCCGATCTCGGCCCGCAGTCTGGACGGCATGCCCATATCCTCCCCCTGGATGATCTCGATGCCGCCTCCGTGTCGCCAGCCGAGGTCGCGTAGATACCCTGCCAGGGCGGCGGCAGCGGCACCGGTCGCCGGGTCCTCATAAATGCCGCCAATCGGAAATGGATTACGGGCGTGGAAGAGCCGAGGCGTCTCGGAAAAGACCAGGCTTATGGTGCCGTTCAGCCCGGCCTCCGCCATCCAGCGCCGCCCTGCGTCCAGGTCGTAGTGCATGGCGGCCAATGCGGCCCGGGAGCGAAGAGCCAGGATGATATGGTCAGCCCCGGCGTTGGCGAGCGCGGTCGGGATACCCAAGTCGAGGTCAGCAGCAGTGAGGCCGAACAAGGCGGAGACACCCGCTACGACACGCGGCGGTGCCGGATGACTGAGAGTGGACGGTGATTGCAGCGCGGCACTCAGCGCGCCGTCGTCACACCTGCCTTCGACGGTGATGCTGGTCTTGTTCAACGTCAGGCCGAACACGCCGCTCCCGAAGCGGAGCGCCAGGGCTGTGCCAAGCGCAATGGTGGCGTGGCCGCAGAAATCGACCTCGATCTCCGGCGCGAAATAGCGCACCCGCCAACCCTGTCCTTCCGGTGCGGCGAAGGCGGTCTCGGAATACCCGACCTCAGCCGCGATCGCCTGCATCGCCGCCGCGTCTGGCAGGATGTCGCAGATCACGACGCCGGCGGGGTTGCCACCCGCCTGTCCGTTGGAGAAAGCGGCGATACGCTGGATGTGCATGGTCTCTCCTCTTGGTTCGGCTGAACTTGGTTTGGCCAATACATCTATTCTCACAGGCCGGACCGGCGGCGGGTGGTGTCAACTGCCATCGCAGTGTCCCACGGCTTCCGCCCGGCCTCGTGCAAGGCGTCGCCCCGGGACAGGCCGATATCGGCGAGAAGGCGGTCATCCATCTCCAGTAGGGCATGTCGCGTGACGACCATGTGCAACAGCAGCCGTGGCCAGTGGACCCAGCCCCACCATGCCGGGACGGAATGCGTCGGGTGGTGTGACGTTACTGCCGTGGATTGTGTAGCGTTATCGACGATTTTCATGTTAGGCAATATCATGGAAAGCAGCGTTACTCAACGACTTCGTCGGTTGGCGCAGGATGCGCGTCCTGGCGACCGCCTGCCGTCGGTAAGAGAACTGATGAAAGATTGGAAGGTCAGCCCCGTCACTGTTCAGCAGGCACTGACCACGCTGGCACATGAGGGCGTGCTCGAGGCCAAGCCCGGCCGTGGCACCTTCGTCGCGGCGCGCGAGGCAGCGCCAACCGCCCCCGTCGCGGATTTTGGATGGCAAAGTCTCGTGCTCGGCCCGGCGCAGGACGTGCCGAATGGCCTGGATGCCCCCACCCGGCTTGCACAAGGAGATGCACGGCAGTTGCAGGCGGGCTACCTTCCGGACGCGTTGCAGCCTGGCGCCCTCCTGGCGGCAGCGGCCGGGCGAGCCCTGCGCCGCCCTGGCGTTTGGGACCGCATGCCCCCGCAGGGGTCGGAGGCTTTACGCGCCTGGTTTGCCGCAGACGCTGACGGCGCCTTCACGGCACGCGAAGTCATCATCTGCGCCGGCAGCCAGATTGCGATCTCCACCCTGTTCCGCGCGCTTGCGCGCCCTGGCGACACAGTGCTGATGGAGAGCCCGACCTATTTCGGCGCCATCGCCGCAGCCCGTAGCGCCGGGCTGCGTCCCGTTCCAGTGCCCACCGATGCCGACGGGGTTCGGCCCGATCTACTGGATGCCGCCTTCGAGCGCAGCGGCGCGCGCCTTTTCTACTGCCAGCCCCGCTACGCCAACCCGACCGGCGCGGTGCTGCCGCCGGAACGCCGGGCGGGCGTGCTGGCCATTGCCGCCGCCCGCAACGCCTTCGTCGTGGAAGACGACTGGGCGCACGATTTCGGCCTGGGTTGCGAGCCCGCCTTGCCGCCCTTGGCGTCCGCCGACGTGAAGGGCCATGTGGTCTACGTCCGCTCGCTGACGAAATGCGCGGCACCGGGCCTGCGCATCGGTGCCGTGTGCGCCCGCGGCCCGGCACTGGAACGACTGCGCGCGATCCGGCTAGTGGACGATTTTTTCGTACCCGGCCTTCTGCAGGAGACTGCCCTGCAACTCGTCACATCGACTGCCTGGCCGCGGCACCTGCGCTCGCTCAGGGTGGCCCTACGCCGCAACCGCGACCTGCTGGCGGACGCGCTGCAGTCCCATCTCGGGCCAGACCACCCCATTACGCGTCCGGAAGGCGGCCTCCATTTATGGCTGCGGCTGCCGCCGGGAATATCTGACCTGGACGCGGCGTTGCATGCGCAGGAACACGGTGTCCTTGTCACGCCGGGTCGCCACGCCTTTCCGGCCGAGGCACCCGCGGGCTACCTGCGGCTCAGCTACGCCATGGTCGAGGCGGAGTGGGTGGGCGGGGCCGCTGCAATCGTAGCCGAAGCGGCAACAGTCTCGGCTGAACCGCGGTAGCCACGAGGTCATCGGCCATGGAATGGTCTGCGACCCACAGCGCGTGTCCCTCCACCATCTCATCTGCTCCGGTAGAGTCGTTTACCTCCTCTTCGGCGGAGGTGTACTAGGCGCCGAAAAACGCGGATGCCTGTCTTGCGATGACCGCCTCTTCGTCGGTTGGGATGACCCAGACCTCAACGGTGCTGCCCAGCGTGCTAACACGACCAATGGCCGCCGCCGCCGGGGCGATGTCGACGCCGAGCCAACCTAGCCGAGCGCAGATCGCATGTCGGATTATGGCATCGTGTTCTCCGATACCGCCGGTGAACACGATGCCGTCGAGCCCGCCCATCGATGCCGCCATCCACGCCAGATCCATGGCGACCCGGTAGGCGAACAACTCGACCGCCGGACCCGCCCCCCCAAGGTCACGCAAATCGCCGCTGATGCCGGACATGCCGAGCAATGCCGCCTCGTGATACAGCAGGTGCTCGGTCGCCTCGATGCCCAGCGTGCGGACCAAGTGCAGCACCACACCAGGATCCAGGCTCCCACACCGGGTCGACATCACCAGCCCGTCCAGGGGGGTGGTCGACATGGTGGTTTCCACGCTGCGCCCGGCCTGCAAAGCGCACAGGCTGGCACCGCTGCCCAAATGCGCCACCACCACCCGGCTTGCCGCCAGCTTCGGCGACAGCTGCCCCGCGATCCACTCGTAAGACAGCCCGTGGAAGCCGTAGCGACGTAGACCGAGCCGGCCGGGTAACGCCAACTGCCGGGCCACTGCCGGGAGTGTCTGGTGGAACGCGGTGTCAAAGCAGGCGATTTGGGGTAGAAGCGGTTCCGCCTTTTGTGCTGCGCGGATGCCGGCGATGTTGTGCGGCTGGTGCAAAGGGGCCAGCGGGACCAGCGTCTGCAGTTCGGCAAAAACGGCATCGTCGACCAATGCCGGGCCGGTGCGCTCGCCTCCATGGACAATCCGATGGCCGACCGCGGCCAGCCTGGTGCCCGCCAAGTGTCGCTGTACCCAGCGAAACAAAGCTGGCAGCACCGCCTCGTGCCCGGTGCCCTCGGCCTTCGGAGGATCCATGCCCGCGCCATCCGGGCCAGTGACCTTTGCCTTCGGCGCCTTGTCAATTTCCTCGAAAGCACCGCGCAGCAGCGCTTGGCCGCCGTCGAACACGGCAAATTTCAGGCTGCTCGACCCGGCGTTCAGCGTGAGCACTGCCATTCTCTTAACCCTCCCAGCGCCAATCGCGGATCTCCGGCATGTCCTGACCGTGCTTACGGACATAGGCGGTATGGTCGACCAGTCGGTCTCGCAGGTGCTGCACCACGCCTGCCGAGACGTTGCGGACCCGATCCACTCGCTCGATCGCGGAGAGCGCCAAGCTGAAGCGATCCAGACGGTTCAGAACCGTCATGTCGAACGGCGTGGTCGTCGTGCCCTCCTCGATGTAGCCGTGGACGTGGAAGCGCTCGGTCGCAGGGCGGCCGTGCAGCATGCGATGGACTAGCCAGGGGTAGCCGTGGAAAGCGAAGATCACCGGAACGTCGCGGGTGAACAGGCTGTCGAACACGCCGGTCAACAAGCCGTGCGGGTGCTGGCTGCGCGGCTGCAGGGCCATGAGGTCGACCACATTGACGACCCGCACATGCAGATCGGGCATCTGACGGCGTAGCAGGTCGACGGCGGCCAAGGTCTCAAGCGTCGGCACGTCGCCGGCGCAGGCCATCACCACGTCCGGCCCGGCCCCGGCCTCGTTGCCCGCCCAGGCCCAAAGACCGGCCCCGGCGGCGCAGTGGCGCACCGCGGCCTCCATGTCCAACCATTGCGGTGATGGCTGCTTGCCCGCCACGATGACGTTGACCTGGTTGCGCGACCGCAGGCAGTGGTCGGCGACCGACAGCAGCGTATTGGCGTCCGGCGGCAGGTATACCCGTACCACAGACGCCTTCTTGTTGGCGACGTGGCCGATGAAGCCTGGGTCCTGGTGGCTGAACCCGTTATGGTCCTGCCGCCAGACATGCGAGGTCAGCAGGTAGTTCAAGCTTGCCACCGGACGGCGCCAGTCGATCCGCTGCGTCGCTTCTAGCCATTTGGCATGCTGGTTGAACATGCTGCCGACGATGTGGATGAATGCCTCGTAGCAGCTGAACAGACCGTGCCGCCCGGTTAGCAGGTAGCCTTCCAGCCAGCCCTGGCAGCAATGCTCGCTCAGCACCTCCATCACCCGGCCATCCGGGGCGATATCCTCGTCGGTCGGCAGTACCTCGCCCATGCTGGCGCGCGCGGTGACTTCGAATACAGCGCTCAGTCGGTTGCTGGTGGTTTCGTCCGGGCCGAACAAGCGGAAATTGCTGCGGTTGGCCGCCATGATGTCGCGCAGGAACATGCCCAGCACGTGGGTCGCCTCGGCATCCTGGCCGCCGGGCTGTTTTACCTCGACGGCGTAGTCGCGAAAATCCGGCAGTGCCAAGTCGCGCAGCAGCAGGCCGCCATTCGCGTGCGGGTTGGCTCCCATGCGCCGGGTGCCCTTCGGCGCCTGGGCGGTGATCGCCTCGATCGGGCGGCCCTCGGCGTCGAACAGCTCCTCCGGCCGATAGGAGCGCATCCACTCCTCGAGCTGACGCAGCCGTTCCGGGTGGTCGGGCAGCTTGTCCAGCGGAACCTGGTGGGCACGCCAGGTGCCCTCGACCGGCTTGTTGTCCACCGATTTAGAGCCGGTCCACCCCTTGGGGGAGCGTAGGACGATCATCGGCCAGGGCTGGCGGGCGGCGCTGCCGGCCTTGATGGCCGCGATACGATCCATGGCGCCGTCCAGGGCGGCGGCCATCGCGGGATGCATCAGCGCCGGGTCATCGCCGGCAACCACCATAGGGTCCCAGCCATAGCCGCGGAACAGCGCCAATAGCTCCGTCTCGGGGATACGCGCCAGCACAGTGGGGCCGGCGATCTTGTAGCCGTTGAGGTGCAGGATCGGCAACACGAAGCCGTCGCGCGCCGGATTGAGGAACTTGGTGAGGTGCCAACTGGTGGCCGCCGCCCCGGTCTCGGCCTCGCCGTCGCCCACCACGCAGGTGGCGACCAGGCCGGGGTTGTCGAACGCGGCCCCGGCAGCGTGCAGCAAGCTGTAGCCGAGTTCACCGCCCTCGTTGATGCTGCCGGGCACGTTGGGCGCGTCGTGGCTCGGGATGCCGCCGGGGAAGGAGAACTGCCTGAAGAGCCGCTCCATTCCGGCGCCGTCGCGCCCGATGGCGGGGACCATCTCGGAATAGCTGCCTTCCAGCCAGGTGTTGGCCACCATGCCGGGGCCGCCGTGGCCAGGGCCGCAGACATAGATCATATCCTGGTCGCGCGTTCGGATGATCCGGTTCAGGTGCGCGTAGATGAAGTTCAAGCCTGGTGTGGTCCCCCAATGGCCGAGTAGTCGGGGCTTGACATGGTCGATCGTGAGCGGCTCGCGCAACAGCGGGTTGGCCAACAGATAGATCTGCCCGACCGAGAGATAGTTAGCCGCCCGCCACCAAAGGTCGAGTGCCGCAGTGTCTTCGTTGGTCATTGTTCAACCTGAATAC
Source organism: Acetobacteraceae bacterium (assembly GCA_965199005.1). Lineage (GTDB taxonomy): Bacteria > Pseudomonadota > Alphaproteobacteria > Acetobacterales > Acetobacteraceae > LMUY01. The sequence continues at coordinate 266,741 of CBDAQK010000003.1, forward strand.
GAAGCCATGTGCTGCCACGTGCCGCGGTGGAGAGCTACCGTAGTCGCGGGATTGTGCGATGTCGGCCTTATCTTCACTCCCCCACGATCATTCGCCTGTGAACAGGCGTGGAATAGGACCCTGCTGTGGAGTGCATACCTGGGGGTGGACAGAGCGGGCGATTTGACATTCTCAGCGGAAGCGGGCCGTCGGCACTCGGGTCGAGTTCTGGTTTCCAGCAATCGAAGCACGCGTCGACGCGGCCCTGAACGTCGCTGCGAATCTTGAGTGTCTCCGACGGATCACCGAGCGGGTGTTGCTTGTTCAGGACGAGACTTCCAGGGCCCAGACCAGTAGCAGCAATTGCCAGCTTTCATAACAGCCTGTGCCGTCGACCGTTCCGAGCAATCGTGTCTCCGGCGCCTGCGTTAGACGGTCGCACGCTGCCGCAGGAGTTGCCCATGACCGACTGCACCGATCTGCTTGACCGCCGCCGCCTCTTCCGGATGGCCGGAGCGGGTGCCAGCGGCCTCCTGATTGGGAAGCAGGCGGTGGCGGAAACCTTCATCCCGCCGAGTCCGGTCGACACCGGCGGTGTCGAAAGCGGGAAGGTCCAATTTCCTGCTTGGCGCAACCCTGCTGACACGCCGTCCTCGCCACCGCCGGCTCCGCTGCCGCCCGAGCAGCGCGTCGGCTTTGCAGTGGACGGATTGGGGCGCCTGGCATTCGGGGAAATCCTGCCTGCCTTCGGGCGGTCGATGAAGGCGAAACCCGTCGCGCTCGTGTCCGGCTCCCCCGCGAAGCTGACGACTGTGGCCGCTCAGTATGGGATCAAACCCGATGCCTGCTACCGCTACGAGGATTTCGACCGCATCCGCGACAATCCGGAAGTGAAGGTGGTCTACATCGTCCTTCCCAACGCTATGCACCGCGAGTACTGCGAACGCGCGGCGAAGGCAGGTAAGCATGTGCTGACCGAGAAGCCGATGAGCGTCACCTCCAAAGACGGCCAGGCGATGGTCGATGCCTGCAAGCAGTCCGGCGTCAAGCTGATGGTCGCCTACCGCATCCAGTACGAGCCCTACAACCGCCGTGCGATGCAATTTGTCCGCGACAGGACATACGGGCGGCTGCTTGCCTATCATGGGATCAACACGCAGACGGTCGCCGAGGACGGCTATCTGCAATGGCGGCACAAGAAGGCGATGGCGGGCGGCGGCTCGCTGTTCGACATTGGGCTCTACTGCCTTAACACCGCACGTTTCATGACGGGTGAGGAACCCGTCGAGATTTTCGCGACCACTTACTCGCCGCCGGGCGATCGGCGTTTCGCCGAGGTTGAGGAGACTGTCTCCTTCATGCTTCGTTTCCCTTCCAGCACCATCGCGAACTGCTTCGCCAGCTATGGGGAGAGATGACAAGCATCAGAGAATGAACCTGGCGACGGCTGCGGTCGACATGCCCAACAGCTACCAGTATGTCGGCCAGCGCCTGATCGTGATGGCGCGCCAGGGTGACGCGACCGGCAACGACGAGCTTGTGATCGAGGCCAAGAACCAGTTCGCGACGGAGATTGACCACATGGCCGAGTGCGTGCTGAGCGGCCGCAAGCCCTATACGCCGGGAGAGGAAGGCATGCAGGACCATGTGCTGATGGAGGCCATTTACGAGAGCGCGCGGACCGGGCAGCCGGTCCATCTTCCGGTGGCGCAAGGTCTCGATCGTTTCCGTGGTCCGCCCCTGGGGCAGGATGCCTGACATGGGCGTCCTGCTCGCTTTCGCCGTCATCGCCGCTGGCGTTGGGAGCGCACTCCAGTCAGGCAGCAACCAGATGCTGCAGAAAAGCCTGGCTGCGCCGCTCCTGTCCGTGTCGATTGTGTCCGCTGTCACGCTGTTGGCATCCCTGCCGCTCGCCCTGCTGGCACGGGAAAGATTGCCGCAGTGGACAATGGTCGCGCAGACCCCATGGTGGGCGTGGATGGGAGGTTTGTTCGGGCTCGGCTTCGTGCTGGCCACCGTCTTCACCTCGCCGAGGCTCGGTGCCGGCCTTTTCGTCGGGCTGGTCGTTACGGCATCGGTCGTTACTTCGCTGGTCCTCGACCATTTCGGTTGGATGGGGTTCAGCACCCATCCAGCTGGGCTTGGCAGGGTCGGCGGCGGGCTGTTGATGATCGTCGGCGTGGCCCTAATTGCCGCCTTCTAGCGCCAGCATGAGGCTTCGGCGGGCACCGATGTAGCCGAGATCGTCCAGCACGTTCGATACCAGCATCTCGTCTATGCGGCGGGGCGAAGTACAAACCCTTTTTTAGCAGGCGGACGGGCTCAAATCAGCAATCTGCTCGATCACTGCTGCAACACGATGCGGATCGGCGTGGTGGATCATGTGCCCTGCACTCTCGAAGATATCGAGAATGCTTCCTGGTAGCTCTGCATGCAGCCGTTCAGGCTGATGGTTCACCCAGACGATCTTGTCACCTCGCCCAGCCATAATGGCGACCGGCATTGTCAGCTCGCGATGGCGACCCTGGAGCTTCGCAGCCGCCGGCACCATCATCGCAGCGTCCGCCGATGTCGCCCGGATTTGGGATGGCCGCAGCGTCATTGAGAGCGGAAGGTCGGAAGCATATTGAGCGGGCACGGGGGACGGAGAGAAGAGCCCTTTAAGCATCAGCGGGCTTGTGAGCCACCCGAACATTGGTGCGAGGGTGTATCGCAGGATGTCGCCGAAAACAGGTATCGCCGAAAACGAGGCCAGCAGAACGTCAGGCCGCAGGCTCGGGTAGTAGTAGCCTGATAGCAGCACGAGTCCTCCGGTCTGGTCCGGGTGATCCAGCGCAAAGGTGAGGGCAACCAGTCCACCTAGCGAGTGCCCGACCACCGTTGGGCGCTCGATGCCGAGCTGGCGAAGTGCCGCGGCGATGAGGTCGGCCTGAGCCTGCGGCGTCCAAACGCGCGTTCTCGGACGTTCGCTGTAACCAAAGCCGGGACGGTCAAAGGCGATGACCCTGTGGTTGCGGGCGACCAGATCGAGCAGGCCGCTGACCCGGTAATCCTCGGCCATCACCTGGTTCCCGTGCAGGAGGACCACCACAGGTCCGGAGCCCTGCTCGAGATAATGCAGGCGAACCCCGTCCACCGTGAGGAACTTTCCGGTTGCGGGATTGCGTCGTTCGGTCCGGCGCGCCACGGCGCCATTCAAAATTGCAATCAGCCCGGCACCTACTACTGTGCCTAACAGGAGAGCCCCTACGGCGACCCCTTGGCTGCTTTTTGCTCGAACCCTGACTTTGAACATAGCCGCACCGCCATTCACCGCATTCATTCAGCCGCAACGCCAGGTGGTGCCCGAAGATGCTTCCTACTCTTCGTGATGGAAGGTTCCGCAACTCACCGTGATGGACATCGTAAAGCGGACCGCGATGCTTCCGCCGCTTTCACAAGGAGATGCCGGCCATGTTCATGCGCATAGACAAACTCCAGGCTGAACTTCCCGAGCCCAAAAAGCCGGATCCAAACGCGGCAGCCGCCCTACAGGAACTGCTCGGGGGTAAATACGGCGAGATGTCGACCCTGGGCAATTACATGTTCCAGAGCTTCAACTTCCGTAACAAGACGAAGCTCAGGCCATTTTATAGCTTGGTCTCGGCTATTTTCGCTGAAGAACTTGGCCATGTGGAGTTGGTTAGCACAGGCATCGCCATGTTGAACAACGGGCCTGGAGATCCCACGCCGAATGTAGATGTCTCCAAAGCACCCTTCAATGCAATGCAAGACACTGCGTTACCAGGTGCTTTCCTATCGAATGGCGGCGGTGCCACTCCCGTAAACAGTAATGGCCTGTCGTGGAATGTCGACATGGTCACCACCACGGGCAACGTCATTATTGATCTGTTGCATAATTTCCATCTCGAGTGTGGCGCGCGTATCCACAAACTGCGCGTCTACGAGACCATGAAGGAACCGACGGGTCGTGAGGTCTGCGGCTACCTCCTGGTCCGCGGCTCGGTCCATGCGCACGCCTATGCACTTGCTTTGAAGAAAATGACGGGTGTGGAAATCGAGAAGATGCTCCCCACACCAAACATAAACCTAGACAAGATCCCGGAATGCCAGAAATACCTGGCCGAGGGCAGCCATCGCCGCTTGTACAAGTTCAGCCCAAGCGACTACAGTGAAGCGGCGGGTATTTGGGGCAACGGCGAAATGGCTTTGCCTGGCGACCCGCCGGGCGAACTTGAGGTTGTGGACGGGCATCCTGAAGGTGGTAAAATACCTGAGCTCCTCGGCAACTATGGAGCCTTCGCTCCAAACTATGCGCCGGAAGAAATGTTTGATATTGCAAGCAAACTCTACAATAAGTCGCGGTAACATACGTACTGGGTGCTATAATGGCACCCAGTATACTCTTTCTCTTTGCAATTACGACGATGACATCGACATCTTCAATCCGTTTTGCAGGAGAAAGCGGATGGTGGTCCGAATGCCCGTCAACTGAGTGTGTGTGAGGAACGCCAGCGGCGTTGCACCATTGAAGGGCTTTTCCTTGATGGAGTGGTGGATCCATTCATGTGGCTCGAGCCTTAACGGCACGAGAGCATTGTCGATCTCCTGTAACCCCCAGAATGCCTCGCTCTCCTCCGCAGAAAGCTTGAAACGAGGCCGTGTCCCCTTCTTTGTCAGGCCGCCTAGGTGCCCGATCAGCTGGAGCGCCTCTGTGTCGGCCACTTCCCACCGATCCATCAATAACCAGAAGGATGTCGATGCAACGCTGTTAGGGCCAGCACGGAGGGTGATAGTGAAACGCCCCTCCACCTGGCGTGGCTTGCTGGGAGGGGGCGCTTCAACGGGTTGAGGAGGTCGCGACACCGTGGTCGATGCCACAATTGGGCGGAGTGGCCGATCTAGCCTGGGTTTTTTTCCCTTACCCCTAGAAGCCGAAACCGTTCTTACCGGCCGGGCGTCACTTGGGTGGGGTAGAGCAGTGCGCCGAGGAGACACCGGCTCAGGCGGCTTGCCTATCTGGGGAGGAACCTCCTGCCTGATGGGTGCAATGCTGCCTGCGGGTCCGTTCCCCAACAAGTCAGTCTCAAAGCGTGCAGCTAAATCCTTGAGCAATGCCCTGGCCAAGAGGATGCCCTCCCGCAGTGAGGCGCGATCAGGTGGCGACGGAGCGCCACCATCCCTGGTAGGCAAGCGGGGCGGCTCCAGAGCCAAGCGTTGCCTGAGCGTCGCGAGTGGAACCTTGAGCGGATTCAGATCCGGAATTGGAGCCAGGGCGCCAACGTTTGGACTGGGATGCCACCCGACTTCCGTCGCAACCACGGCATCGATTAGGCGCGTTACCGCCTGTCCTGCCAGAGCGGGGGCGTTACTCGGATCGCGACCAGCTTCCAAAACCGCGGCATCTCTCAAATCCACGTCCGCCAGGCGAAGCAGGGTCGCCACTGCCAGGTTTGCCGGGGTGGACTCGTCTGGTGCTTCCTTGCGCCTGCTCATCTGAGGCGAGAGAACGGATTGTGATACCTGCTACCCGGACGAATCCGGGCAGTGGGGCGTAGGTTGTTGGTTTGGAGCTGAGTCGCCATCTGCTGGAAAAGGAGAAAGGGATGCCGACTGCGACAAAACAGATGCCCGTCTTGCTGTGGCATTATAGCTGTCCTGAATGCGGCGTTGGCGACGGTGAAACGGGCTATCACGCCCAAACCCACGTGATCTACTGCGAGATTTGCCTTGAGGACGGCCAGCATGTGCGACTTCAGCGTTGGCAGGTCGATCATGAGGCAGGTGCGCTTCCGGCTAGCTCGCGCCAGGACTGACGGCACCCTCTATCATCCCAAGTTGGCTTTTGGCGACACCTTAGGCTTGGCAGGCAGCTCCTTCGGGGCGGGAGCCTTGCCCGTTTTGGGATTGATGAGGTTGAAATTGAGCGAACCTCGATCATGATTGGCGCTGTAGAAATCAATGGGACAAGAACCAGCGCCAGCCGGAGGTGTTCACGCCGGATCGGACGTTGGGCCATCTTCTTCTCCATCTGGCGCAAGCCCCCGGACATGCGCGCATGAGCCAAGGCATGAGTTGAGGAAAAGCAGTAGAGCGCTGGCTCGGAGTTCGCCAGCCCAATGAGGATTCATGTGTTATCCAATTACACCGGACGGGAGATACTTCGTCGTGAGAGGCAGACTGTGGCGCTGCTCCAACCCAAACCTGGACGACGAGGAGAAGAGCATGCTCACGCGCGAGCTGATGGCAGCGCGTCGGGCAAAATTCGCTGCAATCCGGGTGTCCGATGCGACCGCACGCGAAGCGGCGCGCCTCCGGGTGGACACGGCAAAGGTGGCCCTCGGGGAGCGAGGCCAAGTGTGGTGGACGGATGGGGCCGCCGATCTCAACCGGCACATGGTGCGAACGACATCGTATTCGTCCTGGTTTGAGAGCCTGATTATCCCGGCGTTGGATGACTAACTTATCAAAAGCAACTTTGAGTTCTAATCGATATGGGTTGGGAGTGGCGCTCATCATCGGCAGTGGCGGAAATCCATTCAAGCCTGTAATCGAGCGCCTATGGATGATGAAACATACATGCGGCGCGCTATTGAACTTGCTCATAAGGGCGGCAGCGCACCCGGCGGTAGCAATATCGGCTGTGTCATCGTCTTGGCCGGCAAGATAATCGGTGAAGCCCATAACGAGGTGGAGGCAAGGCATGATCCTACCGCACACGCCGAGATTGTCGCGATGCGGCGGGCCGGTCAGCGTCTGGAGAAACACGAGCTTCGGGACGCCACGCTTTACACGACCCTGCAACCCTGCGGGATGTGCAGCATGGCGTCGATTTGGGCAAAGCTCGCTCGCATCGTCTACGGGGCGGAGCGCCGCCAAGTCCATGATATGTATTTCGAAGACCGTCATATGAACGTCGACGATTTTATCGCCGATGCGTTCAAGAGCGACATTACATTGCTCGGCGGCGTACTTGGTGATGACTGCGCGGCTCTCTATGTTGGCCCCGATCAGGACGTGCCGGAGGCAGAACGGGTCAACACCTGACGGAGGTTTCAAGGCAGGACAAGGCTCTCACTTTCCCTTCACCTAAGGGACAGGAGTAGACTTTGAGATTGCTCGACGGTGAGGCACCCGCCCACAGGCTGGGGCGGATCACCTGGAGGCCAAGTCTAGCAAGCTGCCAGATCCTTGTCGCTGCCTCAGAACTTCTTTGGCTTTCGCGGTTTTATGGTTCCAATTAGTGAGATCCCAATGCAAAAGTCCAAGGCTGTCGCACTCGCCACCGCTGCAGTCGTCTCGGCTCAGTTCGCCGGCGGACGATATGGTCCGTCGCCGAACCATCCCCGCACCGCGGCTTGGTACGCCTCGCTCCGTAAACCATCCTTTACGCCTCCAGGATCGATATTTGCGGTAGCATGGACTGGGCTCGATGCGTTGCTTGGATACTCAGGCTATCGGTTGCTCACGGCAGCGCCGTCGCCACGGCGCACCGCTGCAGTAGGATTATGGGCGCTCAACCTGCTTGGCGTTGCGGGGTTCTCATGGGTGCTATTTGGTCGCAAGCGCCTTGATGAAGCGCTGGGAGTCACAGCTGGCATGGTATTGAGTTCGGCCGCAGCTGTCGGCACTGCCGCCGCTGTCGATCGCCGGGCCGCAGCAGCCGATCTCCCGCTGCTGGCATGGGTAATATTTGCAGCCGTCTTGCAAGAGGAAGTCTGGCGGAAGAATTGACGCAGCCCATTTCTAAACGGTTTTGGGGCTAATCGCGATTTTACCAAGACGGCTGAACTTCTAGGAATCGCTGCTTTCAGGCCGGAAAGAATTACTTGTGCGGTTTAAGAATTGGTCAGTTGCTTGGAGGGAAGCATGGCACCCTCATCAGTTAGAGAATGAGCAGGTTCCCACGTGTGATGCCGATGGCTTCGGCGAAGGTGAAGGCCGAGCTGGCCCGACCTGCCCCACCATAAGTAGCTCCGCAGGACTCCTCACCAAAATGAGAGCTGCAGCCGTCCAGCGCTTGGCGCCATAGGGTGTCGGAATTTCTTCTCGGGTTGGATACCGAGCCGATGGAAGCCAAGGTTGTTGATGCGCTGCCTGACGGGCCGGAGTGGCAGTTTGAGCCGAAATGGGATGGACTCCGCTGCGTTGCCTACAAGGCCGGGAGCGAGGTCGACCTGCGGGCGAAATCCGGCAAGCCGCTGGGGCGCTACTTCCCCGAGATGATCGATGCATTGGCGCAAGCCCGCGTGGACGATTTCGTCGTAGATGGCGAACTCATGGTCCCGCGGGGCGACACCCTGTCATTTGGAGCACTGCAGGACCGGGTGCACCCCGCCCCCAGTCGCGTTCGCAAGCTCGCAGTGGAAACACCGGCGCTGCTGGTGCTGTTCGATTGTCTGGCTGATGCCCAGAGTGGCTCCTTGCTGGATGCCGTTTTGACGGAGCGCCGCGTAGCGCTTCATCGTTTGATGGCCGGCTTCACGCGGGTGGACCGAGTCCGCCTGTCCCCGTTCACGACAGATGGGGCGGAGGCAGGTCGGTGGCTGGAGCGGGCGCACGGCGCCCTTGACGGGGTCATCGCCAAGCGGGTGGATACGGCTTACACGCCAGGCAAGCGTGACATGTTGAAGGTCAAGACGCACCGCACCGCCGACTGCGTCGTAGGCGGGTTCCGCTACGGCAAGGACACGCGTCAGGTCGGCTCGCTGCTACTGGGCTTGTACGATGCAGAGGGTCGGCTGGATCATATCGGATTTACTTCAGCCATCAGCAACCACGAGCGCCCGGCGCTGACCAAACGGCTTGAGGCATTGCAGGGCGGGCTTGGCTTTACGGGGAACGCTCCCGGAGGACCAAGCCGCTGGGCGACGGAACAGTCCGCAGCCTGGCAAAAGTTGCGTCCGGAACTGGTAGTGGAAGTTAGCTACGATCAAGTCACCGATGGCAGGTTTCGGCACGGTACGATGCTTTTGCGTTGGCGGCCGGACAAGGCACCGTGGCAATGCACTCGGGAGCAGATCGGCGAGAGCCTGCGACCTGGGAAGCTCGTCAGGCAATCCTGTAAGCGCCAAGTGCTGCGTGCCCCTGGCCGAAGTCGCAGCTTGTGACATCAGGGAGGAATTGGCGGAGGACCATAGTGTCATGGTCCGTAGACGGTCAACAAGGTGGCCGAGGACTATAGAGTCCTCGGCTTAGCACTACTGTAGTTCGAAGATACCAGTTTTCTTAAACCTTCTCTTTTACCTTATTGCTCTTCGCGGTGGGTGCCACTTCCTCACCTTCGACGTGAGGCTCCGGGTTCATCATGCCCTCAGCGATTTCAGTGAGCAAACTGTCGGCAAGCTTCTCCTCCTCAAGGGTCTCCGCCAAAAGCTTTTCGGCCTCGTCATAGCCGAGTTTGCGTGCCCAGGTCTTCAGCAGGCCGTAGCGGGCAATTTCGTAATGCTCGATAGCCTGCGCGCAGCCAATGAGCACATCGTCCGCGGCCTCGCTATCGCCAAAGTCGCCAAGATCCTCCTCCATCTCAGATGTCAGGCCCTGCATCGCCTCACATGTCTTGGCACGGGCAGGCTTGCCAATAATCTCGAAGATTTGGGTCAGGCGCTCGACCTGGTGGGCGCTCTCCTCGGCATGCTTGGTGAATGCCGCCTTCAACTCTGATCCCTGGGCAGCTTTTACCGATTTCTTCAACGCTTTCACGGACTGCTTCTCGGCGTAGTAGACATCCTTGAGTGTTTCGTAGAAAGCGTCCTTGAGTGTCTTGTCGGTCATGGCATCCTCCAAACCGATACCGCGTTGGTATCGTCGAGCGTTTACAACATCAGGCCGTCGATCCGGATGCCCTGCCATTACGTCACAAATGCTTGGGTGTTCAGCGAACGCCGCCATTGCGAAAGACCTTGCGAGGAATGACACCGATGAAGAAAACCTCGCCCCATCTGGTTCAACCGGACGATCGCGCTCCACGCTTGACTGCCCTTCGGAACGAGAAGATGGCAAGTTCAGCCCACGCCTACGTCCGGGGCAGCACGGTAAAATTCTACGAATGGCTCGAAGGTGCAAAAGGAATCTCCATTCCAGACGGCCCTTCCGTGTGGATTTGCGGTGACTGCCACATCGGCAATCTTGGTCCAGTGGCGAGCGCAGATGGCTCGCTTGAGATAGCCATCCGCGATCTCGATCAGACGGTCATCGGCAACCCTGCCCACGATCTGTTGCGCCTTGGCCTCTCACTCGCCATGGCAGCGCGTGGCTCGGACCTGCCCGGCGTCATGACGGCATACATGCTTGAGCGAATGATGGGGGGATATGAGGCAGCCCTGGCTGATGAGGACGCCCAACCAGAAACCAGCGTACCCGACGCGGTGCAAATGGCACTGCGACAAGCCACTGACCGCTCATGGAAGCATTTGGCCGACGAACGCATCGAGGGCGTGGAACCCAATATTTCCCTGGGCAAAAGGTTCTGGCCGCTGACACCGGGCGAATACAGCGCCATCCAGGAGGCGTTCGCGCGCAATGAGGTGCGCAAGCTCGTCACATCAATCCGGTCGCGTGATGAGGATGCCCCGATCAAGGTTGTGGATGCCGCCTATTGGCGAAAGGGATGCAGCTCGCTTGGCCGGCTGAGGTTCGCCGTTCTGGTCGCCATCGGTAAGGGAAGGACAGCCCGCCACTGCCTCATGGACATCAAGGAGGCGGTAAACGCGGCAGCACCCCGGGATGCAAAAGCAAAGATGTCTCGGGATAACGCTGGTCGTGTTGTGGACGGGGCGCGGAACCTGTCGCCATCCTTGGGCGAACGGATGTTGCCGCTACGCCTTCTGGACCGCGCAGTCTTCCTTCGTGAACTGTTGCCACAGGATCTTAAACTTGAGATCGAGCATCTCGACCGGGTCCAAGCTATGCGGGTGGCTGAATACCTGTCCGCCGTCGTTGGCCGCGCGCACGGACGGCAGATGAGCAGCCAGGATCGTAATGCTTGGGCCGCTGAGTTAAGGCGGAACCGATCCAAAACACTCGATGCACCGTCATGGCTTTGGTCCTGTACGGTTGCTTTGGTCTCCACGCACGAGGGCGCTTACCTTGAACACTGCCGCCGGCACGCGCTGTCCTCCCCGGAGTGAAGTTGTCTGGGTTGTCAGACCGAACTATCGCGACAGCCAGCTTGACGAATCTCTGATGGACCTCATGTGCCGCCCTTCGAAAGTTGTCGAAGGGCGGTGATATGGGTAAGAGTTCTGGATGCGGGACGGTTGTCATAACCGGAGCAGGGTCTGGAATTGGCTTGTCAGCAGCTTTGCATTACGCTCGGAATGGCTGGAAGGTCGGCCTGATTGGACGTGGCGAAGCGGCGCTTTCTGATGCTGCTTCGCGTATCGAACAAACTGGAGGCGTGGCCTGTATCGCTGTCGCGGATGTGACCGACACCCAGGCCCTGGAAGCCGCGGCGGTGAAGATCGAGGCTTCTCTTGGACCCATTGATGTATGGGTCAACAACGCAGGCATCGGCTTCTACGGCACATTCGCCGAGGTTCCGGAGGATGCGTTCCGACGTGTCATCGACGTGAACCTGCATGGCACAGTCAACGGCACGCGGGTCGCCCTGACGCGCATGCGGGCCCACAACCATGGCACCATCGTTCAAATCCTGTCTGCCATCTCCTATCGCGGCGTGCCGCTGCAGTCGGCTTACTCGACGACGAAGTATGGCTTGCGGGGCTTCACGGAAGCGCTCAGAGCGGAGCTGATCAACGAGGGCTCGGCAGTGCACGTCACTATGGTGCATCCTCCAGCAGTGAACACGCCGTTCTACAGCCATGCAGGCTCGGTCATGGACAAGGCGCCCAGGCCGCCGCCGCCGGTCTATCAGCCGGAGATCCTCGGCGAGGCGGTGTATCTGGCGGGCACAGTCAAACGGCGGGAGTGGCGGGTCACTGGGGAGACCGTCGCCTTCAGCGTTGCGAATAAGCTTGCCCCAGGCTTGTTGGACATCCTGTCCGGGTTCTCGGCGGTACGGGTGCAGCAAACCTCCCGGCGGGACGTTGCGGAAGCGCGAGACCCGAACACGTTCAAGCCCGCCACACGCCCCTCGGGCGAGCACGGCCCCTTCGACAGCGAGTCGCTTTCTGGCAGCGTGCAGTGGTGGCTGAGCAAGAGCCCCCTACCCGTCCGCATTGGATTGGGCTTGCTCGCCGTCGGCTTATTACGCGCCGTTAAACGCACTGGACGGCAATAACCATCAGCCGGAGCTCGAATTACCCAAGTCTTGCGCGCCATCCTGATAATAAGATGGATGCGCCTCGGGACGATGGATGCTCATGGCGAGTGGGGTTGCCATTCCGCACATCGCCGCCATCACCCAGAATGCGGATGCGCCTAGTCCGCCGTAAAGCGATCCCGAAGCCAGCGTCACCAACGAAGCCGTCGCACCCATGGCGATGGTTGCGTAGAACGCCTGTGCGGTCGCTGCCAATCGCGCTGGAACGACGCGGCCGATCATGTCCATGCGCGACGATCCCAGGTCGTCAGGACGCGGGCGGGCGGCCTGGACCGCGGCTGCTACAGCACTCGCTGTCGCTCCGGAGATTGGCGACGACATCACGGCGGTCGTTGAGGGTTCACCGCTGAAAGCCCTGATGCCGTCAAGCACGCGAGGATATTTGTCGGGCTTCGTCCGGCCACGCCCGGCTAGCCGTGCCACCCGCTTCTTGGTGATCCTCAGGTGCCTCGGGTTGCTTCCAGCCGAAATCGCAAACTGTGGGACAGCTATCAGCCCCCGGCTCAGCCGCCTGTTTGCAGGCGGTCCTCAGGTCCCGCAACCGCGCGAAATAGATTCGACTGAGTCTCCCGGACGGAGCGATCCCGCGCCGATCCGGGCACTGCGAAGTCGAAGGCAGAAGGACGCCGGAGGATTGCTTCGTCCCGGGACCAAGCGATCCAGCGACGGCAGGAGGCGTTCCGGCTGCGGCCAGGACGGACGACCGTTCCGGCAGTCCGCGTTCGGTCGGTCAACGGCCCCGAAGTGTCGGCGGCCGCTCATGGCGCGGCGAGCCGTTCGACAAACGAATAAGCCGGCGTCCCATGACGATGGTGTGACCATACCTGGATTGCGCGCCTGATTAACCACGCCCGTCCAGCCACGCGAGGATGAGCACCATCAGGCGGGGGACATGGACCGTCCGATCCGCCGGCAGCATCAGCAGCATGCCGGGGTCGGTTTCGCAGATGGCGGAGTTCGTCCCCGCGGCGACTGGGTGCATTCGTTCGTCGACATCACAAAGCAAGATGAACCTGCCGATCTGCGTGTCTTCTGCCGGCTCGCCCCCCGGCAGAGCCGCAACCATTCGCCTTCCCGGCATCGTCGCCGGCCAAAAGCGGGACGCCCGCAATGGATTGAGAGATGGGGAGAAGCAGACATCAGATGCCTGGTGCCCCCTGGCAGCTCCAGACTGCTCCCGTGCATAGCGATCCGTCCGGACTGCCTGGTAGGGGACACATGGACGCTGGACAGTGGGAATGCCGGGGGTGAGGCCGTGGACGATCGGTCGGCTCAGAAGCCTTACCAACGACTGGGGTGGGCAGGTCAGGGCGGCCCGCCCAAACCCCCGGCTTAGCTCGCCAGCGGAATTGTACCCAGGAAGTCCCGCTTACCCACGTCGAGACCGTTGTGGCGCAGGATGTCGTATGCGGTGGTGACGTGGAAGAAGAAGTTCGGCAGCATCCAGCCGCCGATATAATCCGGTGCCATCATCGCCATGGCCTTCTTTGCAACCTTGAATTCGATGCGGCGCTCGGCGGCGGCGTCGATGGCACTGCGGTCGAGCGAGCGCAGGAAGCTGTCGCACCGGGCGAGCCGTGCCTGGAGTTCGCCGAAGCTCATTTCGGTGTCCGGAAACAAGGGGTTGTCCGCCCCGGCAAGCCGCGCCCCGCCGGCCTTTGCACCATCGGTGGCGATCTGCACCTGCTGAACCAACGGCAGCATATCCGGATAAAGTCGCGACTGCAGCAGCACCGAAGGTTCGATACCCCGTTCAGCCGCGTAAGAAGCCGCCTTGCCCAATACCGCGGACAGCGCGTGCAGCATCTGCAGGCAGGGAGCTATGGACGCTTGGTAGAGTGACATGGCCATGGGTGCGCTCCGTTCTCGTGGTAGAAGCAAGGCTAATCAAGTTTGCAGCGTCTGTCTGCCACGCAGGTGGAAGGTCTGGGAATGGGAGACGGGACCGCGTTGCGGCAATGGAGCCGGGTCTGTTTCCCAGTCATTGCACACTTGCAAGTTAGAGCTGTCCACCCGAGGAACCAATGGAGTGAACCGCGCCGGGTTTGACGGACGATCCCGGCTCCGAAATCTGGAGACGGCAATGACAACTGACGAAGCTGGCGCGGCCTTCCTTGAGCATTGCGGCAAGGAAAGGGGGCTGTCCGGCAACACCCTTGATGCCTACCGCCAGGACATCGGCGAGTTCACCCGGGAATTCGGAGGCATCCAGGTGTCGCAGGTCGACGGGCGGGGTCTGATCGACTTCGCAGCCCACCTGTCAGGACCGAGGGCCCTTGCGCCAGCTACGGTCAAACGCAGGCTCGCGTGCCTGCGGTCCATGTTCCGGTGGCTGGTGCGCAGATCGGAAATCGCGGCCAGCCCGTTTGCGGCGGTCGAAATAAGGATCCGCGTCCCGGACCGCCTGCCGCGCTGCATCTCCAGCCTGGACATGGCCGCGCTGTCGACCGCCGCCGACGGGGCGGAGGATTTCACCGGTCTGGCGACGCTGCTGCTGCTCGTGACAGGCGCCCGCGTGGGCGAGCTTGCCTCGTTGCGCCTGGCCGACGTCGACGCCGAGGGGGGAACGATCCGCATCATCGGCAAGGGTGACCGCGAGCGGCAGGCATTCGTTCCCGACGGTCGGGTGGCCGACCTCCTGAAACGGCATGTCGAGGTCCGCGGGCGGTCCGGAAACGGCGACGCGGCGCTCTTCGTGGGGAGGTCCGGACAGCCGACAAGCACGGCTTGCATCAGGGCACGGATAAAGAGCCTCTCGGCTTCGGCCGGTGTCTCGGTGAATGTCACCCCGCACATGCTGAGGCACACGGCGGCGACCTCGCTGTTGGAAGCCGGGGTAGACATGCGGTTCGTGCAGCGCCTGCTCGGTCACAGGAGCATCACGACCACGCAGCTTTACACGCACGTCAGCGACCGCGCCCTGAGGGCCGCCATCGTGGCGGCGGCCGTCTGCGGACAGCTCCGCCGTCGGCCGGAGGGTCCGACTGCGACATAACCCCGGATTATGGTCAGTCAGGAGCAGACGTGGGACGAGCTGAGGCTGCTCGTGGATGCCGCCCGTGCGATTGCCGATGACGTTACCGTCCTCTTGGTTGCGAACACGAAGTCGTCGGCTGCCGGGGAGGACGTCGCTGGCCAGCGTGTTTCCGAGTACCTGTCTGATAACGAATCCGCCCAGTTATTGGGTGGGCTGCGTGATGCAGGGTTCAGGACGCGCTACATGGAAGGCGAGCTGAAGCTTATCGCCGCTATGCTCGACTCTCCTGGAATGGACATCCAGTCCGCCCGCCGTATCGTCTACAACATCGCGCAGTCCGGCACGGACGCAGGCCGGAAATCGCTGGTTCCGGCATTCTGCGCCCTGTTGGGGATACCATCGTGCAATTCAGGCAGCTACGCCGTGTCGCTGGCCCGCAACAAAGTACACGTCTCGGCGATCCTGGGGCGCTTCGGGCTGCCTGTGCCGCCGATGTGGGCTTATTCCGCCGCCACCGGCTCGTGGCTGCGCGGCGACCGGCCGCCGGGAGACGTCCGCCTGATCGCCAAGGCATGCCACGAGTCCTCCAGCGTCGGTCTGGACGGCCGTTCAGTCGGCTTGCTGTCCGATGTTTTCCAGGACCACGTGCACGCGAAATCTCTCCAGCTTCGGCAGCCGATGGTGCTGCAACCCCTGATCGAAGGGCGGGAGTTCGAGGTTCCGGTCGTGGAGATGGGTAGCGGCGATTTCCGTTCCCTCGGACCCGCGGTAGTGACGCTGGAGGGCGACGACATAATGGGGAGCCGCATACTCGACTACGACACAGTCGCGTCCGACGCCTACGGCTTTCAAGCTCCGGCTCGTGCGCTCGCCGTTTCGGCGGAACAGGCGCGGGCCGTCGCTGCAGCGGTTGCCGAGGTGCTGGGTCTCAGCGGGTTCTCGCGGGTTGACTTTAGAGTCGACGGCGAAGGTAAGCCCTGGGTGACGGACGTCGCGACAAGCCCGCACCTCGTCCACCACGGCGCGTTCAGCCACGTCTTCCGCGAGGCTGGCTTCGATCATGCGGACATGATGGCGGCCATGGTGGGAGTGAACGCGAAACGGTTGGGTTGGCTCGGACCGGCTTAACCCTCCGACCATACCTGTATGTCCGATAGTATGAAGCCGTGCCCGATCGAACGCCACGGATCCTGGTCCCCGTCGGGTGCCCGACGGGATCCCGGGTAGGCGTCGAGCTCCTCGGGGGTCGATACCCCGGCTCCGCCGAGGGCCTGGCGGAGGAAATTCAGCCGCCGCCTATGAGCCTGCCGGTTCCATCTCGGCACGGAGTCGAGATACCCGTCGGCTAGCATGAGGAGGCCAAGTCCTCCTTCGCTGTCTCCGGCCAAGCCCCGGGCTACAGCAAGGTTCGATCCTGCATACAGGAGATAGTATCCGTCGAGTTCCTCCGCGGATGAACGGTTCCACGCCTCCTCGAGGAGAACGGTCCCTTCCTTCGGTTGGCCGCCGAGGAGGAGCAGACAGGCGAGGTTGACAGACACAAGCACCCGATCCCTGCGCAGGTCGCCCCCGGCTCCCGCTGCAAGCGCGGTCGCGAGCTCGGCGGCAGGTGCCAGACCGCTCCGGTAGGTCGCCACCGCATAGTTGTTCAAGGCCTTGTAGCCTTCGGGCACTCGTAGCCCGCCCGCCCGCAGCAAGCCGCTATATCTGACCGCTTCCTCGGCTACAGATGCAGCTTCCGCAAACTGCCCGATGGTAAACAGCGCCCCCGACAGGTTGACCCTGCACGCGATGTGTTCGAATGCGTTCCGGGGCATGCCGCCTGGTTCCGGCGGCCCGAACCATTCCGCCGCCCATCGGATGTGCTTAGCGGACAGCTCAGAAGGCAGGAATATGTCCGCCTTTCGATTCAAGGCCGCCGCGCGGTTCTTAAGAGTCGGATCAGTCCGGCCGGCGAGTTCGAGTTCGCTCCCGAGGGCGGTGTAAAGCTGCGTTGCCCGTTCGATCTCTCCCGAACTGGCCCAGGCCATCAGGAGTATGGACATCAGACGCTGCCACAGTTCCGGTTCACCCCGCCTGTCTCTCCAGAACTCAAGGAGGCTTGCGGCCCGGGCATAGCCTTCCGCAGTGCGGAACTTGAGGTGGTTCATGGCGAGGAGAACCACGACCTCGCCCTGTGCCAGGCCGCTCTCCCCGGTGTAGTAAGGCTGCATCAGGGCGAGGGCCTCCCGGTGATCGCCTCCGTCCATCAGCCGGTATGCCTCCCGGGCCCCGGCGAGAAGATCCGCGAGCGGTCCGAGCTCGGACGGATCGGATGAGGCGTGCATCCGCTTGCCACGGACCTCCTCCATGGCGACAGCGAAGGCCAGTTCGCTCCGGCCTTCTGCGTCATTCGACAGCCGGACGTGGCGCAGCCGCGCCGGGTAGTCCCCCGGGCGAAGACGTTTGACGCAGGCTGCCAGGCGCCCGTGGAGGTCAGGGGCGTCCGGGGACGCGAGCCGTTCGGCGGCGGCCCTGATTGAGTCGTGAGCGAAGGCGAGCGTCTCGCCGTCCGTCAGGAGAAGTTCCTCCCGGTAGGCCGCCTCCAGTGCCGTCGTGAACGCTTCCGGATCCATGAACGCGCACCTGACCTCAGCCTCCGGAAAGGCGGACCCCGAACACGCGGCGATGGAGAGTAGCCGGCGTAAAGGCTCGGCCCCGCGTAATCCGTCCAGCCTCAGGGAAAGCAGCTCGGCCATCAGCCGGTCAGGGTCTCCGTCGGCCAGCAGACTTGGAAGGTCGATACCTTGGTTCATCCTCGCAACCTGCCCGGCGATGCCGAGGTGCCCGCGGGAAATCGCGTAAAGGTCGTCCAGCAGCTTTGGCGCGGGCTCGGGACGCATACCGAACTCGACAAGGGCGTGCCGGAACGCCCGCTTATCGGGAAACGGGCACTTCAGCACCTTCGCTTTGCGGAATTTGTCCAGAAGTGCCGTATCGAGCGTGGCTGTGCCGTCAGTGGTCTCGACGGAGATGATGCGCAGTCCGCGGGCGAACGGGTAAGCATTCGCCACTTCGGGTATGGCGAGGCAAAGCACCAGGCCCGCAGTCTCGTTGTCCAGCCACTGAACATCGTCGATGACGATCGTGCCTGACGTTCGTTCCCGAGATAGATTTTGGAGCCCGTTCAGAAGATCCTGCTGCTCGCCGGAAAGGAATTCCGGCAATTTCGGCGTGAATGCCGCCGCCGCGATTTTCGCCAGGTCCGCAGCGGCGGATCCCACGTAAGGAACCACTTTCAGAGGTGCGGTGAGGCCCGCCGCCAAATTACCCCGGAATTGGCGCCTGGGCCTGGTATTGGCCAGCGTTCTGTTCAGGCAAAGGAACCTGGTGCCGGACGGACTGGCCTCACCCTTGAGGCTGATGACGAACCCCAGCTCTCCAAGAACGCCTGCGGCCAGCCGCAGCACGGTGCTTTTACCCGACCCCGACGGCCCCGCCAGCAGAACCCTGCTCCCCGGGGCCCGAACCGATTCCACCACTTCCCGGGCGAGTTTAGCTTGGCCGAGCTCCTCGGTCAGAGATGGCATAATCCGGGGTTATCCTCCTCCCCGGATGCCTAACGGGCGACGGCCGATCGTTCAAGGCAATCTTGGGGTCACCTTTGCGGCTGGCGGCCGAATGGCTCGTCCCGCGGCGGGCGCTCCGTTCCAATCGGGCGTCCCTGGTCGAACAGCGCGGTCCGGACGGCGACGCCACCCGGGGTGGCGATTGACTGGCAGAATGCCGGATGAGCGCAGGTCTCGCCCTGCAACAGGCCCCGGACGCGTCTGACGGCGGAAAACCGTTCGCCCCCCAAATCGATTGCCACCGTGAGGATGGGCGCCGCGTCCCGCCACGCGCGCGCCGCGCGGTTGGCCTCGTCACGGGCGAGAAGCCCGTATGTCCCGTGTCCGGGCGGCTTCGCTAGGACCAGGCCGGGAAGGGCGTCGGTGCGTAGGAGCACCGCCTCGCCGCTGGCTTCGGCGGCGGCGATCGCCGCCCGGGGAGCCGGATGCCTCTCGATATCCGACGGCCGCAACAGCGCAATCGCCTCCGCGGCCGTGGCGACGGGATCAAGCACCAAGTCGGTCACCGCCACGCCCGAGGCGTAGAACGCGGCATGGGCTGCTCCTTCCACCGCCTCCACGTCGGCCGGGGACCCGCGTCGGTAACCGTGCGGCAGGCCGTCCCTGAACGTCGCCACCCTGACTTTTGCGGCACGGCCGGATCCCTCGATGACCATCAGCATCGCGTCCCCGGCGGGCGCCCGCCCTTCGAAGGGGAATCCGGTGTCGGGCACGGTCACCGGGACGTCGGTTCCATCCGCGCGGCCGAACGAATAGGACTCTCCGAAACCGTCCCGGGACTGCATCGACACGAACAGCGTCGCGCCTCCGGACCCGGCGGCGGTAGCCAGGCGCCGGATTTCCGTGAAGAGGGCGCGATCCTCGAAAGTGGCCGCCCAGGGCAATCGACGCGCCGCGCCTTTCCGGGCGGCGATTTGCCACATCGCCACGGCCAGGTCCAAGGTCGAGTAGCCTTCGGCGCGTTCCATGGCATGCTCCCCACATGCGCCATCGTCATGGAAGGGGTTGCAAGCGACACCTGGCGTCCGACGGGACCCGGCGGGCTAGCGTGCCCCCACTGACAGCCGGCGCACGGTGCCGTCATGGAGCACCGCACGCCGCAGGCCATCGAATTCCATGTAGGAGGCCAGATGCGGCAATCTTTCCGCCTGCCTGAGGAGCAGCGACTGCGCGGCCGCCCAAAGGGTGCCTCCCCGGCGGAGCGCAGCGTCGCCGAGGCCGACGAGGCGCAGGTTCGGCCACGCCTCGGCACGCGCGGAGAGGACCGCCGCCAGGATGTCCTCGGCGCCAAGGAGCGGGCTTGCCTTCGCGATCAGCAGCGCGGCAGCGGCCGTGGAGCGCGAATATCCCAGATGACAGTGCACGAGGAGCCGGAAACGTCCGCCACCGCCTTCCGCCAGCAAAGCGCCGAAATCCAGAAGCCGGGCGACATCCTGCCGTTGCGGGCCGCGTCGCGCCACTTCATCGTCGATGACGTCGTGGAACCGCAGGTCGATCCGCCTGGCGCCTTCGGACCCGGAGAGGGCGGGGGGCGCGTCGACGCCGGGATCCAGGATCGAACAGACATGCGTGGCGTCGGACGCCGCGCCGCGCAGGAGAAGGTCGTCGATGCCGCAGACGGCCAGTTCGAAGGGCAACTCCATCGCTTGACGGTAGCACGCCGCCCCCGTCCGGTTGAACGCTTCCACGGCAAGCGGGCGTAGTCCGGCACCGATGTCCATGCCGCCGGGAAGCCGCCGCCCAGTGTCAGTCTTGCCGGAGGCGCGTGTCACGTGAGCGATGGAGCCAGCGAGAAGCCGACCGCCCGCTACCGGGTGCTGGTCCGGCCGTTATCGATCGAATTGACCCGCCGTTATCGCGATCTTGCCGCGCTCGTCTGGCCATCGCATGCGCCGGAATATGATCGGGACACCGCCATTTACCTGGCGCATCCGGCCGCGTTCAATCCCACGCATATCGGCGTCCAGTCAGGAAGCGGCCAGCCTGTCGGCCAGACGCTGATCGCTTCGGCGTTGTGCGATTCGAACCTTCTCGCCGTCACGTGGGTGATGGTGCACCCGGCTTGGAGAAGGAGCGGCATCGGCCGGGCGATGATGCGCCGGTGCGTGGAATGCCTGGAAAGCCGACGCACGATGGCGTTCCTGACGACCAGCACTCCCGAATTCTACCGTGCCATCGGCTTCGGGAAGGAGACTTCGCTGGCGGACGGGCGCAGCCTTTTCCTGGCCGGGGCGGTGGAAGTGGCGCGGAGGCCATGCCCCGACGAAGCGGGCTAGGCCCCGGGATGCTTTCCGCGGCCGCCGCCATGGTAAATCGGACCAGCGGTGAATGTCCCGGCGCGAGGCGATCTGGAGCCTGCCCGCCTCCCGGCGTTGCAGTTGCCCTGCCACCTGATCTCCGAATTCGAGCGTCGCCATGACCGGAGCCGGAGTTCCTGCTCGGGTGAATCGATCGAAGCGGTGCCGGAGCCGTGGACGTCGTCGCCGCGCGATATGGAGGTGCGCGTGCGCCCGATGTCCATGCAGGAGCAATGTGGGGCAAGTGTCGCACGACATCCGGAACCAGGCCGCCGTTGGCGACATTCAAAACCAGGCCACCATCATGATGCCGCGGCCGCCGTCGTTGCCTTCAGCAGCCCGACCGACGCTTCTTCCTCAAGCTGGCAGCTGTCGCCGCGGATGGTCAGCACGTGGTTGTGGTGCAGGTTGAAAGAACGGGTGCGTGGCCCTCGTCCCGGACGGCAGGTATCCGAGTCCATCGACCACCAGCCGCTTCGGCATCGCGAAATCAGCTAGCCTCTCCTCCTGCCTTCCGTCCGTAAGTCCTCTTACCAGCGCCGTAATGATCGCAGTCGCCGTGATTGACGGCACGGAGTGGCACAGCCGGATCGCGCTGCAGCCGAGTGGTACGGCCAGGTGGCTTTCGCCGACGCCGGGGCGGTCGAAGCACCGGAAGGTAATCGCCGTTGGCCAACGAATGGCATCCCCGCCAGGTCGGATACGCCAGGCATCGGCCGGTCCCAATCGATCACTGCGAGAGGCGCCCTGCTGGAATGAAGTCATGGCGGGGGCATCAGCACTCAAGCGAAGACACGAACCGATCCCACAGGTATTCCGCAACGTCCCCGGCAGTCATCCGCTCCGTGACGTATTCATTGTCGCGCACCCCCGTCGCCATCGGCATGAGGGCGCGAAACAGGAGCTCTCCCGGTTTGCGCGTCAGGGAGATTACTTCGTTGAAAGCGCCCAGCGGGATGCTGCTGTTCTCGGAATAGCCGATATCGGTCTTCGAGAGCATGCCGACCAGCCAGATGCGACAGGCGGCTCTGTCGCCGCCATCCAAATACATTTCAGCCGTGAAGTCCGTGGGCGACGTCTGCCGGTAACCTGTCTGCGTCCGGTCGCCCGATCCGGAGGCGGTCGACAGGTTGTGCTCGAAGAGTGCCTTGATGCCTTCAAAGGCGTTCCTTGCGAAACGCCGGTGCTCGACATCGGCCGAATCCCGCCGAGATCCGGGCGGCACCTGATGCAGGGGTGAAGCGTCGGGCGGAAGGCTTGCCGCCGTCCCGCCATGTGACATGCGCCCGGGACCTGCGGGAATTCCGGGAAACGCGGGGTGGGGTGTCTTCACCCGCCCCTGGACCAATCCATTCAGAAGAGCCCGGCGGGCGGCAACCTCATCCAGCCCGACGAGCCTGATTTGCACGATCGTCGCCAGCAAGCCTTTCGGACTGCACATCCTGACCATGACCGGCAGGAGTTTCCTCCTGACGCCCCGCGGATCGGAGGCGTATGCAGCCGCCCACTCAACCGACGCGAAGTCCGAATTTAGGTAATCCGTGGAAAGCACCATGATGGTTCGATCGGCGGTCCCGGCGGCGGCCTGCATCTCCAGGACAAAGTTGCCGCCCGGTCGAAAGTCGCCGACCTGGACAATCGTGGTGAAGCCGCTTTCCTCCAGTACGTAGGCAATCCAATCGGCCCACTGCTCGTCCGCGTGAGTGTAACTGATGAAGAAGTCCTTCGTGCGGCAGCCGGGGTCCGCACAGTCAAGACTGGAGCCATCCTGGGTCATTGTTTGCCTTCAGCCGGGAGCCGGGCGCATTTCGTGGAGGATCCGCAGCCTTGGAGCGTCCCGACGACGGATCGTGGCGTTCGGGGGGAAGTCGGCGCATCGATTAGCCCCGGGCGATGCGCACCGGCGGCGCCCATCGTGGGGACGGTCCCGCGCGACCGAGCGCCACGGTCGCGGGCGACAGCTGCGTCCTTGATGCGGGGGATATCGCGGAGAGCTGGGGTGGTGTTCATATCGACTCCATCCGACATGACCGCCGTATCAATTCTCCTAGCCATAATCAATCAAGAACTCACAATTTTGTAGCAAATTTGTTGAGAAAAGAAGCGTGACAAGAACTTGCGGCGCCACCATCCAATCCGGAAGCTCATCAAAACATATCGAATTCAGAAGTTTGTTGGCGGGAGTTTACCCTCTCTGAGAACTCAATCGGTTACGGGAGCGAACAATGCATCCCAGCTGCCCCTAAAACACCGAGAACGGCCCCAGTTTTGCCCATGGCGCCGAGCACTCCGCCACGGCAACTGAAGAGCGCGGAACAAACAAACAACCGCGATAAAACATCCGAAATCTGTATTGCGCGACGTCGGCCCAAATGATAGGCCGGTTTGAGGTCGGGGGTGGGATATGTTGGATAGGGCCCAACTGCTGAAGAGTGGCGGCGCCTCAGCCAGCAACCCGCGCGAATTCCTCAAACGCCAGATGATGCTGCACGGGGTGAGCGGGCCGGAACTGGCCGTCGAGCTCGATGTCCACTCGCAGACGATCTACAATGTCACTTCCGGAAAACGTCCGATTTCCTCCAAGCTCGCAATCAAGCTCGCCGCGAAGTTCGGCGAGCCGATTGAGTTCTGGCTGGGCGAACGGATTGCCGTGCCGGTGACTCCCGTGGTTCCGGCGCCCGAAACCGTGGCGCGGGCGCCTGCGCAGCCAACTCCCCCCGCTGCGTCGGAGGCGGCATTCCAACCCGGCGTGCTGGTCGATGAAGACTATCGCACGCTGGTCAATCACAAGGGCTCCGGGTTGAGCATCCGCCCGTATTTTGGCCACAATGTTTCGCCTGCCTCCTACGATCTCACCATCGGGATAGTGGTGACGAAGGGGTTTTCGAAGCTTGACAAGTATGACTGGGGGCTGATCGTAAAATACGTGTGCAATGCCGATACGTTGCAAGAAGACGAATTTGAAGAAGCAAAAGAGCTCATAAAGGAATATGAGAAGGACATCACCTATGAGGAGACGTTCAAGCTTTTGCCTTTGGCGCCCGTCGGCATCGTCCTGCGCGAGGAACTGAAGTTCAGCGGCGATTTCCTGGCGCGCGTCGGCGGCACGACGAAAAACGCCGTCCGGGGACTTGTTGTCAATCACGGCTTGCAGGTCGATCCCGGCTACAGCGGACCAATACTGATGACGGCTTTCAATATCGGTCTGGAACCGATCGAGCTCAACACCGGCGAAAACATCCTGAGCCTGGAAGTCGTGCGACTTCGCCGCGCGCCCGCGAACCCGTATCACGAGGACACGAACAGCAAGATCGCGCGGATAGTCGAACGTCTGGGCACCGAGATAGCCGATCTTTTCGACTATGAGCCAATCCCGCACGAGCATCTCCACAACGCCGTCCTCCG
This sequence comes from Acetobacteraceae bacterium, assembly GCA_965199005.1. Lineage (GTDB taxonomy): Bacteria > Pseudomonadota > Alphaproteobacteria > Acetobacterales > Acetobacteraceae > LMUY01. Next base: position 291,290 of record CBDAQK010000003.1, read on the forward strand.
CCTCAACCCCGACGAGTCCTTCGTCGGTGGCAGGACCCTGGAGGAAGCCCGCAGTCTGGCAGTGGCGAGGGTCATCGAAAAGTTGGAAGATGACGGCCTGGCCAATCCCTTCGCATTCCCGTTCCAGCGGGTGCTGGGTCAAGTGACGATTGCTTTGGTCGATGCGGAAGCCCTGATCCGGCGCTTCCCCGCGTGTTCCGAAGAAGCAAGATCGCATGCCAGGGCAGCGTTCGATCATAGGCGCGAGCGCAGGACGCTCAAGGACATCCTGAAAAAGCTCGACCTCAAACCGCATTTGGCAGTGCCCAAGTTGATGAGTGTGACGATCGAGGCGAACGACGCCGCCGACTGATTGCATCGGGGCCGGGGACTCAGATGCTCATCCGCTTCGATATCGCGCCCGTCGGCAGATCTGGCGTCCAGGTCAGGCATCCGGCACGTCTGACCGTCAGCCTCAGGGCGGCGCCGTCAGGAACGGCAGTCACCATGCACGACTGGCCCGGGCGATCTCCGGCAGCGTCATGACCGGGGCCCAGTGCAGGCAACCTGCCTCGACAGAATGCCCGTGGCTGGAAGGAGCGGATCGCGGTGGACGCCGCGGAGGACAAACCCGGCGACCCGGCGTCGTTCAAGCGTGCCGTCGAGGCCGACAATGGCGGGCCCCCTCGGGACGGAGGTTCGGACCGACAGGCGGAACAGATGTCGCGCGACCCTGTGGCCAGACCAGCTGCTACGGTTCAGGATGCGTTACGGTCGGTGAAGTGCGGGTCCCGGTCCAGGCCGGTTGCCCGAACGCCTGCAGCAACAGTCCTACACTGGGCACAGCACCAATCAGCAGCACCGGCAGGCACTGTCAGGTCGGCACGGCGAACATCCCGCTGAAAGGCACCATCCAGCCGGATGGCTTCCCCCATCCTGTCCCGTCCCGACAACCGGCGATCCGGCATATCGACCCCGAACCAATGTTCGGGACAGGCTTTCCAGCGTGGATCCGGCCGTTACTCTCCGTCGGCATCAAGTTCGACCGAACAACAGGTAATGAACCGCGCCGGGTTTGTCGGAGGCTAGTTTTCTTGAGTCACGCCGCCATCGGGAGTGTCTCAAGTTCGGCATAATAGCGTGCTTCGGCTTCGGCGGGAGGCATATTTCCGATCGGTTCGAGGAGGCGTCGGTTGTTGAACCACTCGACCCATTCCAGGGTGGCGAATTCGACAGCCTCCAGCGAGCGCCATGGCCCCCGTCTGCGGATGACCTCGGTCTTGTAAAGGCCGTTGATGCTCTCGGCCAAGGCGTTGATGCTCCTATATTGGTCAAGAGGGGCCAACAGCGGAATCCGCTGGCCTTTGCGGACGGCAGAGATAGCCAAAGATCGCGCCGGGTTTGTCGGAGGCTAGTTTTCTTGAGTCACGCCGCCATCGGGAGTGTCTCAAGTTCGGCATAATAGCGTGCTTCGGCTTCGGCGGGAGGCATATTTCCGATCGGTTCGAGGAGGCGTCGGTTGTTGAACCACTCGACCCATTCCAGGGTGGCGAATTCGACAGCCTCCAGCGAGCGCCATGGCCCCCGTCTGCGGATGACCTCGGTCTTGTAAAGGCCGTTGATGCTCTCGGCCAAGGCGTTGATGCTCCTATATTGGTCAAGAGGGGCCAACAGCGGAATCCGCTGGCCTTTGCGGACGGCAGAGATAGCCAAAGATTTCGCGTGCCACGTAGCGTTTGAGGCAGCGAATGATCTCCGGTTTAGACCTTCCCTCGGCAGTCCGTCGACGGACATAGTCGAGAGTAGGTTGATGGCCGCGCATACGGACGATGACCACCCGATAGAGGGCTGCGTTGGCTTGTCGATTGCCGGTGCGATTAAGACGATGGCGTTTGGTCTTTCCGCTTGATGCCGGTATCGGGCAAGCGCCACACAGCTTTGCGAACGCCGCCTCCGAGTGGATGCGCTCGGGGTTGTCACCCACCACCAGCAGCATCTCGGCGGCGGTGCCCGTCGCCATTCCGTGCGCTGCGAGCAGTTCCGGAGCCCGTGCAGCCGTCAACGTCTCGAGATGAGCGTCATGCTCCTTGATCTCGGCGTCCAGCGCCAGCCATCGCCGGGCGATCGCGCGCAAACTGGTTTTGGCCGAGGCCATTGTCGACGTTAACGGACCCGGCCGTAGGGCAGCCAGGTGCCGAAGCAGCGTCATCTTACCCTTCATCCGGTCGAGTGGTTCGCGCAGGGCAGCCGGAGAGCAGACAATGATTGCCTTTAGCGTCTGCATGGCCTGGCTGCGCCCTTTTACGGTCGTGTCCCGGGCGATCTTGAGATGACGGATCATCTCGACCGTCCCGGTGCCGCCTTTGGGCTGTCCGGTTGCTTGGCCAGCCAGCACGGCACGGGCGGCGTTCTCGGCATCAACGGTGTCGCTTTTGCCCTTCTGATATCGAAGTTGCCGGTTGGGGCGGTTCACCTCGACGACGACGTGACCTTGCTTGCGCATAAAGCGGGTCAGGCCGGCGCCATAGGAGCCGGTGCCCTCGATGCCAATAGCCCGAATGGTGCCGAGCGAAGTGGCCCAGATTTCGAGCGCCTGGTAGCCCTTGCTGCTAGCCGGGATTGTCGTGGTGGAAAGCTGCACGCCCAATGCGCTGACTGCGACGGCGGCGTGGACGTCCTTGTGCGTATCGACGCCGACGATGACCTCGACGGGTGTGGTGGTGGGGATGATCATTGCGAACGTCTCTCCAGACCAATTGAAGGGGCCTGACGATCGGCGGGCGGACAGGACTGTGACGGGATGGTTGCCCTCAAGCTCCTATGAAGCCACGTTCCGCGGACCAGCAGGTGCTGCCCGGTGGGCCGACAGATCAACGCAATGACACGAGGTCAATCGTAGGCTGGGATCAGGCTCTCCGGGCAGCACCGACACTATCACAGTCATAGCTGTCGCCGACGCTTCCGACCGAGGGCTCGATACCGGCCTCCGCCCGGCGTTCTGTGTAGCGAATGCTGACGTATTGCACCCCCCTGTCGCTATGATGAACCAGGCCGCCACCCCGGACCGGACGTCGATCAGCAAGAGCTTGCTCCAGGGCATCCATTACAAAGCTCGTATGCGCGGTTCGACTCACACGCCAACCGACGATCCGTCGTGCGTAGGCGTCGATGATGAAAGCAACGTAGGCAAAGCCCTGCCAGGTGGCGACGTAGGTGAAGTCCGACAGCCACAGCGCGTTCGGACGGGATGCGTGAAATTGCCGATTTACCCGGTCGAGCGGACAGGCAACGGCTGAATTGCTGACGGTCGTGCGGACTTCGCGGCCGCGCACGGCTCCTTTCAAACCCATCTGCCGCATCAGCCGGGCGACAGTGCAGCGTGCGGCGTAGATGCCCTCGCGACCGAGTTGCCGCCAAATCTTGCGCACGCCATAGACGCGGAAGTTCGACTCGAACACTCGCCGGATTTCCGCGACCAGGACCAGGTCGCGTTGGGATCGGCCACACAGCCTGGCCGGGTCGGCGCGCCGGGCCGTGTGCGCGCGGTAGGTGGATGGGGCGATCGGCAACACCCGGCAGATCGGCTCGACCCCATACGCCTGACGATGATCGTCGACGAAAGCGATCATCGCCTGAAGGGGCGGTCGAGCTCCGCCAGAGCAAAATACGCAGAGGCCTTGCGCAGGATCTCGTTGGCCTGCCGCAGCTCTCGGTTCTCGCGCTCCAGCGCCTTAATCCGATCGCCATCCTGCGTCGTGGGACCGGCCCGCAGTCCCTGATTGCGCTCGGACCGGCGCACCCAGCTGCGGAGCGTCTCGCCCGTGCAGCCGATCTTGCCCGCAATCGAGTTGATCGCCGCCCATTGCGATGGGTGCTCCGCCTGATGGTCAAACACCATGCGTACCGCCCGATCCCGTACCTCAGCTGAAAACTTGTTGGTCGTTGGCTTGCTCATCGCTCCATCCTCTCAAGACGTGGAGCCTCCGGCAAACCCGGCGCGGTTCATAACGCCAAATTTTCCAAAGCTGAGCTTGGGATAGCCGTCATTTGGTACTCTCTGCTTCCCGAAGGGAAAGGCGAAACTGGCCGGCGAGTCCGGTAATCCCCGACGCATCCGCGAATACGCCGCGCAATGCCGACAGATCGAGAGTGCCCAGAGCACCGCGAAGGTGTTTCATCTCCGAGAGTGCGGGATGGAACCTGGAAAGCGGATCCAGCGACGCCAGCAGCTTATTCAGCCGGTCCATCTCGGACAACGGATGGGCTTGACGACCATGCGCAGCAGCGTGTCCGCGCTTGTTGGGATCGCAAGACGGGCGGTCAGCTTCGCGGCAGCCTCACCCCCGAGGGCAAAAGCCACATATCGCTGGAGATCACCCAGCCTGGTTGTCCGACGGGCCAATGATCCCGCCACGGCGCCCAGTTGCTCGGTAAATGTCTTGCGACCGCAGGCCGCATTGACGCATCGAAATCGCCGGGCCGCGATCTGGATCGTCGCTGGGCGCCCTTGCCACGGCAGGTCACTCAGCGTCCGTTTGTACCGGCTATGAAGACGATGGGATGGGAAGCCGCATTGCGGGCAACAAACCAGCATTCGAGGTAACTCAGCTTCAATTGTCACGCGATCGGAATTCGGCTGAATATCAATGGCTTCAAGGGTGTGAGGAAGCGCAGAAAGCAACGCAGAGGACACGAGGCAAACCACCATTCAAGGGAATCCACCATCTCCTCCAATCGCGCCCTAGGTACAAGCCAAAACAGCACGCAAATTGCGGGAGAGCCCAGTTCCTCACGCAAATCAACACTCCATCTCGCGGGCTCCGGAGGGAATGCGGCCGCTGCTGAAAAACCGATTCGTAATCACGTTCCGTCGGCGGCGCACGCCATACGCGCGGCTCCACGGCGATATCAACCGGAGCAACGGCACGCCACGGTTTGCAAGCCGACGGGAGTTGGGCTCGCGGCGGGAACAAACCTCAAAAGAAGACTTTGGTTCTGTGCTTGAATGTTATGGGTGCGCTTGGCATAAGTTTTGGTTGCCCGATGCCGAAGCCAATCACCGTTACGCGCTGCCGCTCGGCTTGCTGGAGCCGAATAACGGTGCCCCACCGGCTTTGCAGTTCCGTTCATTTCTGGGCCGAACCGAACCAGGCTTTGTAGCCTGGCGCCCGGAAGGGGATTGGTATTTGGGCAAGCCGGTGCCGCCATTCGGGCTGTGCGGCCCCGACGTGTCGCTGGCGGTTTGGATCATGGGGTATATCGTGGCACAGAGCGGCCGGGTTGCGGCGAGCCGCTTAGCGGATGCGTACGCCCGGTGGGCCGAACTCGGGCTGCCGGGCGCGGGCACCTTCCGGCTGGAGGTATGCCGCAGCGCCGACGCGCCAGCCGCATCGGCGACAAAGTGGCTCGACAAACGCGGCGAGACGGCGTTGATCTGGCAACTTAAACCCATGGACCGAAGCTGGCATGAATTGAGAGCTGCCCGGCCGACGATAATCCGGTAACCCGATCGACTGCGGCGATATGCCTTAAATGCGACATCAAAGACAAACCCGGAATGGCGACGAGGCAATGGACTGGTGCCTGCATTCGCTGGAAGCCGAAGGTGATCTAACCCCCTGGCGCGAACGGATCCTCTTCGATGTCCAAACGGCCCGTGAGTCCTTTAGCCGGAGGTTGGGTACCTCTCCCGTCGACATCCTCGTACAGCGCCTTTCAGGCGCCGTCATCCCGGAAATCGGCATGGGAGGCCACGCCTTCCGCAAGGGGCTGCTCACACTGACGCTGGACCCGGAGAACCAGCACTTTGCGGCCTGCCTTGAAGAAGGGGCATTTTGCCGGACTTTGGTCCACGAAGTGCATCACTGCATGCGCATGGGCGCGATGGGGTATGACCGCACCCTGGGTGAGGCGCTCGTCAGCGAAGGGCTTGCTGGGCAGTTCACGGGCTGGCTGTTCGGCACTCCCCCGGAGCCGTGGGAATGCGCGGTCGATAAAGACGCCCTCCGCGCCCACCGGCCGACTGCCTCCATGCCGTCGGATCCGGCCTACGACCACAATGCCTGGTTCTTCGGCGCTGGCAGGACGCGGCCACGCTGGCTCGGCTATACGCTGGGCTATGACATTGCCAGAAAATGGATCGCCAAGGCTGGCGCGGTAGACGGCGACACCTGGGTCAGCGTGCCGCCCGAGACGGTGTTGGCCGTCTCCGGCACCCCGGGTGCTGGCGAGCCAGTCATCCATTTCCACGGCACACGGGAACGGCGAGAGGATTGAATACCCTTGACCTGCCCGGGATCAGGCAGAAGGCTCAATGCCGGACAGTCCTGAGGGAAGAGGCTTACGGCGGAAGACCACGCGCTCGGTTTCCGCGAATCCGAGCGCCGCGTGCATATTGTACAAAGCTAAAATGTCCAGCCTGGCATCTGACGCCAACTCGGAACATCCAAGGTGTAGACGCGCGCGACGTTGGCGAGGAGTGAGTTCTAAGACAGCATCTGACCGAAGGCCTTTGACATCGTTTTATCCGGTCCAAAGCGCACTCCCCGGGGAAGATACGAAGGAGGAGATGGCAAATATCAAACGGGGACGGCGGAGATGAGTTCCGATGGAACCGCCACGGGATTGTTTCCGCCAATATCCACCTTCTTGCAGTTGTGCTTTCGTCCCTGAAATTTCGTCAACGGGGCGACCATGGCCACCTCCGTGTATCTTCTGCCAGAGAAGGTGCGCCGCCTGCGGCATCTGGCGTCGACCTGAATATTTCGGTTTACGGGATGATCCTGCGTGGACTGGACCGCATCTTGGCGGAAGCGGGCCAACGGCCGATGGCGCGCTACCATGGTGGATGACAACGGTAACGCCTGGCATGCCCGGCTTGGTCGTGCTCCTCACAAAACACCCGCGGCGCGATCCTGGCAGCCGCCACTTGCCGAGGTTGAAGAGCAGGCCCTAGATGGCGTTGTCCGAAAGGCAGGCCAAGCGCCACAGGCACATCGACGTTGAGCAGGGGCATTATTCCGTGGCCATCATCCACTCGATCATTGAGCGGGGCGGCGCATCCGATTTGAAGGCCCTGCTACGGCTTCTTCGCCACGACCCATTCTCCGACGTGGCTGACATGGCCGTCACAGCGGCGCAGACTTCGAACGTCTATGGCTACCCGGCGCTGATCCTGGAATGCCTCAAAGAGTGGAGGGGTCTTTCAAAAGGCGCCGAAACTCGGTGACCTGCATTGCCCCGTTTCAGGGCGGCGCGCCCCGCCGCCGCGCCGGGGCCCGTACAGTAGGCGGCTTGCCCTCTCCAGAAGCAGCCTGTCCAGGCCCGGGTTCAGCAGCTCATGCATACCGACCCCCCATGTCCGCCGCCAGCCCATGCACCCGCGCTGACTGCTCCGGAAGGAAGTAGACCGTCGTGCCAACCGTCCGCTGCTTCAGCAGACCGAGGACATCCTGGTCATCGAGAGCCTTTCGTGCGCCGCTCGGCGGAACGTTTGCCTGCAGTGCCAACCTGACCGGCGTCTTCCCGGTGAGTCTAACCGCGGAGTGCGGCGTCCACCACCCTATGTCGGGATGATAGCCGGGCAGCTCGCCGCATTGGCCTGCCCTCTTACGGGGACACTGGTCAGATGCACCGGAAGCCACGTTCCGCCGCTCAATTTCGATCCAACCCGGCCGCCGGTTCGGGGCGGTAATACGGACTTCTAGCCCTGGCGCAGTCTTCAGGCCGCCACCTGCACTTCGCCCAGGAAGGCGCCGATATCGCCCCTGAGCGCACCCATGGCACCGGACACCGCGGCCGCTATGCCCGGCAGGGTCGCCGCGGCTGCGTTCGCCGCATCGGTCTGGTCGGCGGCGGCGGCCACCTTCCCCATCGCGGCTGACGTCCCGTTGGCCGCCTCGTGCGCGGCAGCTGCGATCCTTTCCGTCGCCACGCCCTGGGTTTCAATAATTGCCGCCACTTCCGAAGTGGCACCCGAAACAGCCGCCACTTCGGCTGACAAAGTCCGGATGGCGTCCATGGCCAGACCCGTCGCTGAAAAGATAGCGGCGACCAGGCCACCGACGTCGGCCGTGGCATCCGATGTCTGCGCAGCCAGGCCCTTCACCTCCGAGGCGACGACCGCGAACCCTCTGCCGGCCGCTCCGGCGCGGGCGGCCTCAATGCTGGCGTTCAGGGCGAGCAGCCTGCTCCTCGAGGAGATCTTGGTTATCAAGCGCAGAACGTCTTCAATGCGCCGCGCCGTCGCTTCCAGCTCACCCATCTTACCCGCGGCGAGTTCGGCGCCGGCCGCCGCTGACTTGGCTGCAGAGGCGGCCGCGGACATCCGCCGCGACGCATGGCCCACCGACGCCGAGAGCTTTTCAATCTCCGAGGCCACCGAGGCGACGCTGCCCGAGGCGAGAGCGACACCCGCCGAGGCTCCGCGCGCCTCGGCCGCGGTGCGTCCGGTCGCGTCGCCGATAGCGCGCGCGGATGCGCTAAGCATTGTCTCGGCCCGCGCCACTCCCGAGAGCGCCGCGCGGCTGGCCTCCTCGAAACGGCCGGCGGCTTCCGTCAGTTCCCGGGCCGCGGCCATCTTGCGGCAGTCCTCTTCGAGTGTCTGGGACCTCAGCCTTTCGGCATCGGCTACCTTGTCCCTCAGCACCAGCACCGCCGATGCGGCTTCGCCAATCTCGTCGCGCCGTCCGGCGCCCGGCACCGGCATGTCCAGATGTCCTTCCGCGATCTTGCCGACGGCATCGGTCAGCTTGGAGAGCGGGCGGGCAACCCGGCGCATGACCTGGATTGAGGCGCCGACTGCCACCGCCAGCGCGGAGACGGCAATGACCGCGCCCTGCCAGACCCTGGCGAGAGCCTGGCGCTCGGCAGCCCGCCGCCGGTCGCCAGCCGCCGCAAACGCGGCGTCACGCACCAGGAGGGCGTTTGCGAGCATCGGGCTGGTCCAAAGCCTGAATTCCCGGACGCCCATCCGCGGCTGCCTTCGGTAGCGAAGCGCGTCGATGAGTTCGCGGTACGTCCTCTCCCCACCGCCCATCACCGTGCCGGCGGTGGCCGCGGCGGCAGCCACAATCGAAAGCTGGTCCGGCATCTGAGCGGTCGTCAGACGTATGCGGTTCCACATACCCGCCGCGACCCCGCCCAGCTCGTCCATCTCCCGGAGCCGGGCTGGGTCGATCCGGGTCCCGTCGAGCATCGGGGAAAGCATGGCTGACCGCAAACCGAGGGCCTCGCGCAGGAAGGAGGACATTCTCCCCAATCCCACCAACTGCCCCAGGTTGGACGAGAGCTCCCCGACAGCGCGCTCGATCCTGTCGGATTCGGCCTCAACCGCGTTTTGCGCCTCCGCGACAGCCCGGACAAAGGCTTCGTCGGCCCCGGCGGGACGTTCTGTCGGCGCCGACGACAGGGCGGTCTGGAGGGCGTCCCGGGCGACTCTCAATTTGGAGGCCGCGGTCTGCAAACGTCCTGCGGCCACAGGTTCGTGCGCGGACAGCCGGACCCAAGCCGCGTCGGCGTCGGAGCGCGCGGCCATATACGGCTTGAGGTCTTGGGCCGATGCGGCCCGCCCGATTGCAAACGTGTTGTTGGCGCTCGATCTCTCCCTTGCGAGCTGCTCCGCCGCAGCAAGCGCGAGCTGCAACCCGTCGATATGCCGCGCGGCCGCAGCAAGCTGCAAACGATCCTTGGACGCAGCGACGACGTTGTAAGAGGAACTCCCGACGGCCAACGCGCCCACAACACCGAAGCACCAGAGAAGCAGTGGTCGAACGCGCATTCTTGTTCCCGCCCGGGCAGGGCGTTATCATGACTCCAAGCCGTTTGGATTTCGTTAACCGGGGCTGCGGGCTCCAGGTGCCAATTGATGCACGGCCTCAGCCGCCCCGATGCCGCAGGGGCGTCGCTATTGCCAACCCTTGTAGGAATGGCGGCCATGTGCATCGCCAAGGTGGCCTTCCGCGAGAACCTGGACAGGCGACTGGGGGCCGGGGCGCTAGCCATTCTTGCTGGGGCGACGCTTTTGTCACGGCATGGCCATGCCTCATTTCAGGCGGGTGCCATTCTGGTTGCGGGTGCCTGCGTCTGCGTCTGCGTCTGCCGAGGCATCGAAAACAACCTGCCTTGCAAGCTGTCGTTTACCGACCCGGTCCAGATTGCCATGGTCGAGGGACTGGTCTCCGGCGTGGTCAATCTCACCCTGGCGTTGGCGTCCGGAGCCCGGCTCCCCCCGCCGGCTACGGTCATAGCGGCGGTTGGAGTTTGCTTCCTGGGCTACGTTGTCAGCCTGGCGCTCTTTGTGCTGGGCCTGCGCCATCTGGGAGCGGGCCGCACCGGGGCTTATTTCTTGCTGGCCCGGTTGTCGGCGCAGCGTTGGCGGTGCCGATGCTTGGTGACCGGGCATTCATTTTGGCAACGTCGCACGCGTGTAGCGGCGTGCCCCTGGTGTTACAGGCGGGAGGTCTTCGCTTTCGACGGGGAAAAAATCGCACCCTCGCCCGCTCCAAGCCCGGTGGCGCGCGACCCACGCCCGCGATGCGGTCGGCAACAGCATAGACTCGCCCGATCGGGAACCTCATAGCGGGCCTCCCGCGCCATGGCATCGGATCAGGAAGGCATCCGGAAATACCGCCGCGATCGCGGCCACAGCCGCCTCATCCGCTCCCCACAAAACAAGCATGGAATTGAAGGGCACCGGATTCTTGCCGTCTCCGAAGCGCAGGCGTTTGTTGAAAAACAAGACGGCTGCCAATGCCCGGAAGACATGGCGATGGCACCATTTGGTTCCCACACGGGCCGGATAGATGCCAATGACCATCGTGGCTTGCCGCTTTCCACCGAGTGACGGCAGTAGCTAGGGCGGTAATGAACGGCAAAATACGACTCGACTCGACGCAGACGTTCCCTCTACGTTCCGGTCATGGAAATCTTGACGGTGCTGACAGCGGCGGTCCCTGCTTTCCCCTTTCCGGGCGGCGTCCGCGCAATAAGGGAAAGAGCGCGTCCTTTCAGACGATTGGGCAGCGTCTAGTCCAGCGACGCACCTCTATCGCGGCCCTACGGCGCTCCCAACTCTGCCGATCGCCGCGTCCGTAACAGTGCGTGTATCGGAGAGCATGGCCTGGAGGGCGATAGCGCACCCGCTATGCTACGGGGGGTCAGCGTGATGATGACCTCCACTTCGCCCCTTTTGCGAAACCGACGGTCGAACAGAGCTTGACGGGCAGCCCTTCCCACCCTCAATAACGATCACCAACGAAGGCCCTCCAGGTGGGCGGCATCATCTCGGAATGATGGGCGCCATGATCTCGGATTGGGTGGGCGGCATCGTCGGAATCCGCACTAATGCGTGGTTGTAGTCGATCCTCCATGCCTCAATCGTTCGCTTGGCGCCGGGCAGGTTTCCGAACAGGTGCTCGTTGAGGCATTCGTGTAAGCGGCGCCGGGACAACACGGTTGACGTTAGTTCTGGGTTCGGCGTTGCGGGTGGGCCTACTACGCAGCCTTGGGTGCGATCGTGAGCGCTGAACTCGGCGCCCAATTCCATGGCAGCAACTGGTGCAGCTCGTTGGCCTTGGTTTCTCCGGAGACGACACGCTCGAGCACGTCGGTAAGCCAAGCCATTGGGTTTACACCGTTGAGCTTGGCCGTCTGGATCAGCGTCATGGCGATGGCCCAATGACGCGCTCCGCCGTCGGAGCCTGCGAACAACGCGTTCTTTCGCGTGATGGTATGCGGCCTGATCGCGCGTTCCACTACATTGGTGTCCATCTCGACCCGACCGTCGTCGAGGAACACCACCAGGCCCGGCCAATGGCGGATCGCGTAGCGGATGGCATCCGATAGGTCGGAGATGGTGGACACCCGACCGACATGGTCCTGCAGCCATACCAGCAGGGCGTCGACGATCGGTCGACTTCGCGCCTGTCGCACCTGCTTGCGATATTCGGCGGGATGTCCGCGGATTTCGGCTTCGATGGCATACAGGGCGCGGATCTGCGTCAGCACTTCAAGAGCCAACGGCGATTTTGTTGAGGTATAGAACTCGTAGAACCCCCGACGCATGTGTGCCCAACAGAATGCCAGGCGCACATTGCCGTCCGGTCGCCCTTCGGCCAGTCGCTTGAACCCATCAAAGCCGTCGACCTGCAAGACGCCGCGGAATCCAGACAGATGGGGAAGATCCGTCGTCATCTCCACCTGCGCAAAGCCGGGTGCCGATCGTATCAACGAATCTTCCGACCTGCCCATGATCTGCTGACGCCATGTGTAGAGCAGACCGCTGCTAATCCTATGCTTCCGCGCCACCTCGGTCGGCGTCAGGTCTGGTCCCAGACTTTCCAACACGATGTCGCGCTTCTGCTCCCGTGTCCAAGCCCGGCGCGGCTCGCCGCGGACAAGGACCTCGACAGACGCGCTACGAGTACCCCTACGACCTATCGTACGAGAACTCTCAGCTTCGGTGACCAGCATCGGCGGTGGCGACATCTCGTCCATGCTTGGCTTCGATCACATCGCCATCTCGCGCCGCAATGTGCCGCCGCCGTAGCGCTTACGCATTCGTCGCGGAACCGGCCGTTGAAGCTTTCGACAAACCCGTTCTGTTGCGGCTTCCCGGGTGCAATGTAGTGCCACAGCACCGACCGATCCTCCTGCCAGCGCAGGATGGCGTGCGACGTCAACTCCGTGCCGTTGTCGCTGACGATCATCGCCGGATAGCCACGTAGCGATGCGATCCGGTCCAGCTCACGACCAACGCGCAATCCCGACAACGATGTGTCGACGACCAGACCCAGGCACTCACGGGTGAAGTCGTCCACAACCGCCAACACGCGGAACCGCCGGGCGCTGGCCAGAGGGTTCTGTCAGCTCTCGCGCCTTTCTGGCCAAGTATGATGATGAGCAGGAGATCGCTCAGGCGGCTTGCATGATGCCGAGCGCAATTTGGGCGGCTTTGTTGAATCGGGAGCGACGGGCGGTGGCGGAAACGGTTTGGTTATGACGGCGGCGGCAACGGAGTAGATTACGGAGTTCGCCGTGCTCTCTGCAAAAGCGACCAGCGGCCTGATCGGACTTGAAGCCCCGCATACATCGGATCCGGCCCTTGATGCCACGATGGTCCTGCTCGAGCCGGTTGTTCAAGTAGGCGCTCGTCCTGTGCCGGACCGTCCATTCGAGCGTGGTCCGGATTGCCCTAGGATAGGAACCGTGGCCGTCTGTTGTCACTCGATCCGGCTTGGAGCCCATGGTGGCCTTTGCTGAGCGGAAGAAGGCCTTGGCTGCCGCCATGTCGCGATGCTCGCTCAGCATGGCGTCGATCAGGTTTCCGTCCCGGTCGACGGCGCGATACAGGTAGGTCCACTTGCCCCTCACTTTCAGATAAGTCTCGTCGACGTACCAACTCGCGCCAGGGCCACGCCGCTTCACGTATCGTCGCTTGCGGAGTTCCTGACCCATGATCGGAAGAAGCTTTGTCTCCCAGCCCCGGATAGCCTCATGGCTCACCTCGATGCCCCGTAGAAGCAGGATCTCGCTGAGACACGCAATGTCAGGCGGTAGCGCAGACGGCAGAACACCACGAAAGCGATGATGTCGCTGGGAAGGCTGGTCCGGTTCAGAACGCCACCGCTGCGCTCGTTGAACTGGCGGCCGCACCCCCGGTAACGGAACCGGCGATAGCCCTGCGCCGTGACCTCTGGCCGTTCCGTCACGGCCTCCGAGCCGCAGCAAACACAGTTCATCCGGTCCACCCCCTCAGCGCGTCAGGGCACAGACCTTATGCGACGGGCTCTTCTCTAGCCAGATGGCGCTTCCTGGCCCGAGGCCTGACAGAACCGCCTGGCGAACGCGTCATTGGTGGCGGTTGCGCCTCCATGAAACACCTTGCCGAACCCAGTTCGACACACAGTAACCAGCCTAGTCACCCGCCTTCTGATTGCGCACGCTACCGACGGCGTGGCCAAGGTAAGCAGCCTGTCGAACGATCGCAGCGAAACTGTCCGATAAACCGGGACCACCTCATAGGGCCGGCCGACCTCGCTGTAGTAGGGTTGCAGGTGCTGGCGGATGCCAGAGAGATCGACAAGCGGTCAGCCGACCGGAGTAGGTGGTCCATCGGCGCGTGCCCGTTAAGGTTAAAGCTGTAAGAAAGGAATTTCTGCAGCACCGTCCGCTCGCCCGTTATCACCCGATCCCCGCCTCACAGGAAGGTCTGAATCAGATGTATCCGAGCCGGCCAAACCGACTTTTCCCAAATCATCAACCCTTAGCGGACTCGGCATCAACTGTTGAGGCTCATGGGCTGCGTGCCGCCCGGTGGAAGCGCGAACAGTGCTCTGACGCAATTCAGGAAGGCCCCATAGGGACGGCCCAGTGCAAACATCATGATGATGGCCCCAATTACCCCTAGGACTAGACCCCGCCCCGACGCACCACTTGTCGCAATGATGGCCGCGTAGATCGGTACCTGAAAGCTTACCAACGCAAGGCTATCCCAAAGCAATTGCGAGAGGCGGGCTGGTCGAGCGTGCTTCAAGAGCCAGTCACGCCAAATGCCATACGGACGCCCAACGGGAACCATCAGGACCGCACCTAGCAACCGAGCATGGAATACCTGCTCCCAACTCATGTCCGCGACGAAACGCTCGTTGATGATCCCTGTCGTTGTAAAAAACATGATGAGGGATGTGGTGTCAGCAATGAAGGCACGACGCGCATAGGTCTGCGAAGATACCGGCATGTCGGACGTTTCTAGCACCGTGAATGGCGGCTTTCCAACGAAAGCTGAACCTACGGCAAGGACATCTTTGTCCCGATTTCGTCCACTATCGGCATGAATCTTGCTAGAGATACCTACGCTTCACGGCTGCGATGATCTCGTCGGGGACTTGGTCCAGCGGAAGGGCTATGGGCTCTCATTTGCCTCTTTGACGAAGCGGTAAATGGCGGACTGGAGGGCGGCGATGGAGTGAAACACGCCACGCTTTGGTCTGCGGTTGGTCAGTGTGGCGAAGACACCCTCGACAGCGTTGATCCAGGATGCCGAGGTTGGCATGAAGTGGAAGGTGAAGCGCTTATGTCGGCCAAGCCATTCGAGGACCTTGGGATGCTTGTGGGGAGCGTAATTGTCTAGCACAACGTGGACCTGCCATTTTATGGGACTTGGTTCTCGATGGCGTTCAGGAAGCGAATGAACCCCTGATGGGTATGGCGCTGCATGCACCTGCCGACGCCGACAAGGAAGCACGCGATCTCACAACGTCCAGCTTCCATGGCGAAGGGAACTACACCATCCCGCCGCGCCGAAACCGATGTAGAAGAATGTTGAAGCAAATAATACCGCTCGGGCCCATAGCGGTGCTACCGCCGACAGCACCGGCCGCTCTCGTCGCCGCCGCACCGTCCAGCCGTTCGCGAGCCGCCCCTCCCCCGACCTGGCATGGTCATTTCAGAGCTTGCCAGTAGCGGCAGAAAAGCAGGGCGCCACGGCTCAATCTCGGATGGACGCTGATATCAGCATGGCGGCGCGACGGAAGTTCAGGACCAGTGCCATTGCGTGATCTCCGGCATGTCCTCGCCGTACGAAACGATGTAACGCTGGTGATCGATCAGCTTCTCACGCATGGCTTTATGGACGTAGGCGGCTTTCGATAATAGCCCTGGCACCTGCTCGATCACGTCCATCACAAGCTGGAAACGATCCAGGCGGTTACGCACCGTCATGTCGAACGGCGTCGTCGTCGTGCCCTCCTCGATATATCCGCGGACGTGCATGTTGTCGTGGTTGGTGCGCTTGTAGCACAGGCGGTGGATCAGCCAGGGATAGCCGTGATAGGCGAAGATCACCGGCCGGTCGCGGGTGAACAGCGCGTCGAAGTCGCGGTCCTGCAAACCGTGTGGATGCTGGTCGGGCCGCGGCAGCGTCATGAGATCGACGACGTTCACGGTGCGGACCTTCAGCTCCGGCAGGTGCCGCCGCAAGAGGTCCACCGCCGCCAATGTTTCCTGTGTCGGCACGTCCCCGGCACAGGCCATGACCACGTCCGGCTCGCTGCCGGCATCGTTGCTGGCCCAATCCCAGAGCCCGATCCCATGAGTGCAATGCCGGATCGCCTGGTCGAGCGTCAGCCATTGTGGCGCCGGCTGTTTGCCGGCGACGATGACGTTGATGCGGTCCTGGGTCCGCAGGCAATGGTCGGTGACCCACAGCAGGGTGTTGGCGTCCGGCGGCAGGTAGATCCGCACCGTTTGCGGCTTCTTGTTGACGAGGTAGTCGATAAAGCCGGGGTCTTGGTGGCTGAACCCATTATGATCCTGCTGCCAGACATGCGACGTGAGCAGGTAGTTCAGTGAGGCGAGCGGCCGCCGCCACGGGACTTCGGCCGCCGTCTTTCGCCATTTGGCGTGCTGATTGACCATCGAGTCGACGATGTGGATGAACGCCTCGTAGCAACTGAACAGGCCGTGCCGCCCTGTCAGAAGGTAGCCCTCGAGCCAGCCTTGGATGGTGTGCTCGCTCAGCACCTCCATGACCCGTCCGCCCTGGCCGAGATGCGTGTCCCACGGGAGAGTGCGCGCATTCCAACTGCGCGGCGATACGTCCAGAACGGCCTGCAGATGATTGCTCGTCGTCTCGTCCGGACCCAGCACGCGAAAGTTCCGGCCCGCCGCGTTGTCGCGCAGAACGTCGCGCAGGAAGCCGCCCATCACCGTCGTCGCCGAGGCGAAGGCGGCGCCGGGACGCGAAACGTCAATGGCATGGTCCTCGAACGACGGCAGGCGGAGCGGCCGGTAGGCGCCGCCATTGGTGTGCGGGTTGGCGCTCATCCGCGCGTCGCCCGCCGGCGCGATCGCAAGAATGTCCGCCGTCACCTGGCCTTCGGGGCCGAACAGCTCCTCCGGACCATAGCTGCGCAGCCATCGCTCCAGCAACGCCAGGTGATCCCAGTTGTGCGCGACCTGGAACGGGACCTGGTGGGCGCGCCAGAAGCCCTCCACTTTCTCGCCGTCGACCTCCTTCGGCCCGGTCCAGCCTTTCGGGCTGCGTAGCACGATCATCGGCCAGCGCGGGCGCTCTGTTCGACCTGCCTGCCGCGCGCCGCGCTGGATGTCGCGGATTGCCCGGACGGCGTCGTCCAATGCGGCGGCCATGGCCTGGTGCATCGGCGAGGCGTCCGCAGCCGAGCCGTCCATCCCCTCGGCGCTGCCGACGAAGACCGGCGCCCAGCCGTAACCCTCCAGCAGGGCCAGCAACTCCTGCTCGGTGATCCGGGCCAGCACGGTCGGGTTGGCGATCTTGTAGCCGTTGAGGTGCAGGATGGGCAGCACCGCGCCGTCGCTCGCCGGGTTGAGAAACTTGTTCGAGTGCCACGAGGCCGCAAGCGGCCCGGTCTCCGCCTCGCCGTCGCCCACCACGCAGGCAGCGATCAGGCCGGGGTTGTCGAATACGGCGCCAAATGCGTGGCTCAGCGAGTAGCCGAGCTCGCCGCCCTCGTGGATCGAGCCAGGCGTCTCCGGCGCCGCGTGGCTCGGTATACCGCCGGGAAAGCTGAACTGACGCAGCAGTCGGCGCAGCCCCGCCTCGTCGCGCGACACCTCGGGATACAGCTCGCTGTAGGTCCCTTCCAGGTAGGCGTTGGCGATCAGGCCCGGCGCGCCGTGGCCTGGCCCGGCGATGAAGATCATGTCGAGCGCGCAGGCCCGGATCAGGCGGTTGAGATGGACGTAGACGAAGTTCAGCCCGGGCGTGGTTCCCCAGTGACCGAGCAGGCGTGGCTTCACGTCGGACTGCGCCAGAGGGCGTCGCAGAAGCGGGTTGTCCAGCAGGTAAACCTGCCCGACCGACAAGTAGTTCGCCGCCCGCCACCAGGCATCCATCTGGCCCAGAAGATCGGCCGGCAGGACGCTCACGACTGACCTCGATGACTCGAGGCATGCGCCATCAGCACCGCCACCGCGCAGGAGGCAATGTGAACCGCCTCGCTATCCGCCCGGCTTGTCAGCACGATCGGAACCCTTGCGCCTACGACGACTGCGGCTGCATCCGCACCGGCCAGAAAGGTGAGTTGCTTGGCCAGCACATTGCCGGTCACGAGGTCCGGCACGACGAGGATGTCGGCCCGGCCCGCAACCGCCGATTTAATGCCCTTCTCTTCGGCAGCTTCCGGGCTGATTGCATTGTCGAAGGCGAGAGGACCGTCGACGAGGCCGCCGGTGATCTGACCGCGCTCGGCCATCTTAGAGAGAGCAGCTGCATCCAGCGTTGTCTGCAGCTTGGGATTGACCACCTCGACCGGCGCGAGCACGGCTACGCGCGGCTCGTCTATGCCGAGCACGTGCGCGAGGTCGATGGCGTTCTGCACGATGTCGCGCTTGTCGGCCAGCGACGGGACGACGTTGACCGCGGCGTCGGTGATGAGAAGCGGTCGCGGATAAAGCGGTACGTCCATGACGTAGACGTGGCTGACCCGGCGGTCGGTCCGAAGGCCGGTGTCGGCCGCCATGACCGCGTGCATGAACTCGTCTGTGTGCAGACAGCCCTTCATGAGGAGCTTGGCGTCGCCGCTTCGAACGAGGCTCACCGCACGCTCGGCTGCAGCATGACTATGCGCTGTGTCCTCGATCCGTATGGAAGATATGTCTAGTCCGGCGGCCTCCGCCGCAGCATTGATCTTGCCCTGAGGCCCAACCAGGATCGGCGTGATCAGGGCTTGATGCTGCGCTTTCACGGCTGCTGCAATTGCAGCAGCGTCGCATGGATGGGCGATGGCCGTGGTGATCGCCGGCAGGCTGTTGCACCGGATCAGCAGAGCTTGCCGCCAGCCGTGAGTCGTAACAGGAGGAGATGTCGTGTCCATTTTACCTGCTGTTCATTAGTCTTGCTGAGAGAATATAGTGGTTGTCAGTTTGAACCCGCCCGCGACCAGATACTTTCTACTGAATACTGTTTTGGTCCACGTGCTCGAACAACTTGGGATTGTCGCTGTAGTCAACGTGCAGGCCGATGATAACGGGGCCTTGCACGCCCATCGCCTGCTTCAGAATCGGGGCGATCTCGTCTGAACTGCGGATCATGAACCCCGTGGCACCAAACGCTTGCGCATACTTGACCGGATCGACCGGCCCGAACGCGACGCCTGATCGGCGGCCATATTTCTGCTCTTCTTGGACGGCTACCATGTCGTAGGCACCGTCGATCCAGACCATGTGGACGATGTTCGCCTGGAGCCGGACTGCGGTTTCCAGTTCCATCGCTGAATACAGAAAGCCGCCGTCCCCCGAGATGGAGATCACCTTTTCATGCGGCCGGACGAGCGAGGCCGCTATCGCCCAGGGCATGGCCACGCCCAACGTCTGCTGGCCGTTGCTGATGAGGATTTGCCGTGCGCGGAAGCTGTAGAGGTTGCGGGCCAGCCAGAGGTGGAACGAGCCCATATCGAGGCAGAGCGTCACGTCCGGTTCCAAAATCGCCTGTAGCTCGGCCACCAGCCGCATGGGGTGGATTGGCGTTCCCGTCTTCTGCCGGGCTTGCTCCGCGAGGTGCTGCCGCTCGGCGATGATGGCCTGGAGGATGTGCTCCGCCATGGCCGACTTGCCCTCGCGCGCGACAAGCGGCGATAACGCGGCCAGCGTCTGGCCGATGTCTCCTGTCAGCTCGACCGTTGGACAGTAGTAGGTGTCGAGGTCGGCTTCCTTTACGTCCACGTGGATGATCGTGCGGTCCACTTTGTTCCACAGCGACGGCCAATACTCCACGGGGTCATAGCCAACCGTCACCACCAAGTCGGCCGCGGCGAGTAGTCGGTCGGCCGGCTGGTTCGCCAACTGGCCCACCCGGCCGCCGAAGCTCTCCAGCAGGTGGGCGCTCACCGCGCCCGCGGACTGGAACGTGCCGACGACAGCCAAGCTGTTGCGGTCGAGGAAAATTCCGTACGGCGTCGGCGATGGTTGGTTTGCTGGCTTGCAGGCCGAGCAGCACGACCGGCGTCTTCGCGGCGGAGATGAGGCCTGGCCGCCTCCTTGATGCCGTTCGGCGCGGCCGAGCCGAAGCCGGAGAACGCGGGAGGGGTGAGAAGCTTGGCATGTGCCGGGGCCGACATGATGTCCATGGGCAAGCTCACGAACGCCGCACCAGGTCGTCCACCCTCAGCAGCGCGAAAGGCGTTGTTAACAACCTCGGAAATCGCCTCCGGCCCGCTGGCCGCGGCGCTGAACTTGGTGACGGGCCGGCAGATCGACACTGAGTCCATGGTCTGGTGGATGCGCTTGAGCGTCTCACCAGTCGCGACCGCGCCGCCGAGCGCCACCATGGGGTCGCCTTCCGCGTTCGCGGTCGCAAGTCGGTGACGAGGTTCGACACACCCGGTCCGGGACGTCGCAAGGGCAACGCCAGCCTTGCCGGTCATGCGCCCGATCCCGCCGGCGATGAAGGCGGCATTTTGCTCGTGCCGGCAAACGACCGTTTTGATGCGGGAGTCGACGAGCGCGTTGAACACGGCGTCAATCTTCGCGCCCGGGATGCCGAACGCGTATTCGACGCCCCGAGCCTCCAGCGTGCGGACGACGACATCGGCACCGATCTTCAGGGAGACGCTTGTTCCTTCTGGCATGGCTGCAAAACTCCTGTTAGCCGCCTTCAGCTTGTTTGAGATCGGCGGAGGCATCGTGGTTGAGGTCCGCGCGGAGAAATGTCTCGGTTTCCGGCAAGGCGAGGTGGAACGCGCTCAACTCCTCGGCCTGCAAACGAAGCGAGGCCGCGGCCACGTCCAGGACGTGGCCACCCTGCGTGCGGTCGTCTGATAGAAAGTGGAAGTGGTAACCCGGGATGCTGAAAGCGCCGGAGAAGCCGGGCGAGTAGATACCCACCAACGTTCCGGCCGCGTCGTGGAAGTCGAACTCCTGCTGGGATTTTGCCGCATCGAGCAGGCGCCCGCCCTCTGGCGGCGGACTAACGGCCCGGGTTCGGACATGGGCGAACACGCTGTCTAGGCGAAAGGCGTAAACAAATTGTCGGATCGTCTGTGCTCGTCGCAAAGACGGCTCAGTTCCTCAAGATTGG
>CBDAQK010000004.1:0-127071 GCA_965199005.1 Acetobacteraceae bacterium
CGACCTCCGCACCTTCCTCGGCGACCAGGGCGCCGAGCGTCCCGGCGGAGGGGGCGTTCACCTCTACCGTGACCTTGTCGGTTTCCAGCTCGACCAACGCCTCGTCGGCAGCGACCTGTTCGCCGGCCTTCTTCAGCCAGCGCGCCACCGTGGCGGTGGTGACGCTCTCGCCCAGCGTGGGCACCTTGATGTCGGCGGGCATGACGGTTCCTCGGTTGTCTCGTCTCAATCCAGGGCGAGCGCGCGGGCGACGAGCGCCGCCTGCTGTGCGGCATGCACCTTCGCCAGCCCGGTCGCCGGGCTGGCGGCGGCATCGCGGCCGACATAGCCGGGCCGGGCGCAGCGATGCGCCATGGTCACCAGCGTCTGTTCGATCTTGCGGTCGACGAAGCTCCAGGCGCCCATGTTCTCGGGCTCCTCCTGGCACCAGACGATCTCCGCTTTGGGGTAGGCCGACAGCACGATCGCCAGGGACTTGGTGGGGAAGGGGTAGATCTGCTCCATCCGCACCAGCGCCACGTCCTGCACGCCCTTGTCCCGCCGTTCCGCCAGCAGGTCGTAATAGACCTTGCCGCTGCACAAGACGACCCGCTTGACCGCCTCGGACGGGCCGATCGCGTCGATCTCAGGGATCACGTGCTGGAAGTGGCTGTCGCCGGTGAACTCGGCCAGGCTCGACACGGCGAGCTTGTGCCGCAGCAGGCTCTTCGGCGTCATGATCACCAGCGGCTTGCGGAAGTTCCGCTTCAACTGCCGCCGCAGGGCGTGGAAGTAGTTGGCCGGCGTGGTGAGGTTCGCCACCGTCATGTTGCGCTCGGCGCAAAGCTGCAGGTAGCGTTCCAACCGGGCGGAGGAATGCTCCGGCCCCTGGCCCTCGTAGCCATGCGGCAGCAGCAGGGTCAGCCCGGACATGCGGAGCCACTTGGTTTCCCCGCTGGCCAGGAATTGGTCGATGATGACCTGGGCGCCGTTGGCGAAGTCGCCGAACTGCGCCTCCCACAGCACCAGCACCGTCGGGTCGGCCAGGGTGTAGCCGTATTCGAAGCCCAGCACGCCCTGTTCGGACAGCAGGGAGTTGAAGATGTCGATCTTGGCCTGGCCGTCGGCGATGTTGTTCAGCGGCACGTATTCATTGGCGTTCGTCTGGTCGATCAGCACCGCGTGGCGCTGGCTGAAGGTGCCGCGCTGGCAATCCTCCCCCGACAAGCGGACGCGGTTGCCGTCCAGCAGCAGGCCGCCGAATGCCATCGCCTCGCCCGTGGCCCAGTCGATGCCTTCGCCCTTGTCGAACGCGGCGCGCTTGGCTTCCAGCTGGCGGACGATCTTGGGGTTGGCGTCGAACCCGTCGGGCACCCGGCTCAGCGCCGTGCCGATCTGCGCCGCGGCCGCGTCCGTCAGCGCGGTCGCCCCTTCGGACTGCTCATCCTCCTGGTCGGCCTGCTTCAGCCCGCTCCAGCGGCCTTCGAGCCAGTCCGCCTTGTTCGGCTTGTAGCTTTGTGCCGCCTTGTAGCTGTCTTCCAGCGTCGCGTTGAACTCGTCCCACATGGCCTTGGCCTCCGCCTCGGGGACGACGCCCTCGGCTGCGAGCTTGGCGGCATACAGGGTGCGCGTCGTCTTGGTGTCGCGGATCGCGCGGTACATGATCGGCTGGGTGAAGGCGGGCTCGTCCGTCTCGTTATGGCCATGCCGGCGGTAGCACACGACGTCGAGCACGAAATCGGTGGCGAACTCGTGCCGGAACTCGGCCGCCAGGCGGGAGCAGAACAGCACCGCCTCCGGATTGTCGCCGTTCACGTGCAGGATCGGCGCCTGCACCGACTTGGCGACGTCCGTGCAGTATAGGCCGGAATAGGCGTGCGCCGGCGTGGTGGTGAAGCCGATCTGGTTGTTGACCACCAAATGGATGGTGCCGCCGGTGCGATAGCCGATCAGCTTGCTCATCGCGAGCGTCTCGTACACCAGACCCTGCCCGGCGAACGCCGCGTCGCCGTGCATCAGGATGCCCATGACGCTGCGGCGGTCTTTGGTGTCGCCCGCCGCGTCCTGCCGCGCCCGCACCTTGCCGACCACCACCGGGTCGACCGCTTCCAGGTGGGAGGGGTTGGGCTGAAGCGAGATGTGCACGGCGTGGCCGGCGGCCTCGATATCCGTGCTGGTGCCCAGATGGTATTTCACGTCGCCGGACCCCTGCACGTCGTCCGGCTTGGGGCTGGCGCCGCCGAACTCACTGAACAGGGCGGTGAACGGCTTGCGCACCACGTTGACCAGCGTGTTCAGCCGGCCGCGATGCGGCATGCCGATCGCCACTTCCACCACGCCGCCCTTGGCCGCCGTCTCGATCATGGCGTGCAGCGCCGGGATGGTGACCTCGCCACCTTCCAGCCCGAAGCGCTTGGTGCCGACGTAGCGCTTCTGGCAGAACACCTCGAAGCCTTCCGCCTCCGTCAGCTGGCGCAGCAGGGTTTGTTTCGCCCCGGCGTCGATGTGCGTGGCCCAGGGCGCGCCCTCGATGCGCTTCTGCAGCCAGGCCTTCTGCTCCGGATCCTGGATGTGCATGTACTCGACGCCGATCGGGCCACAGTACGTCTCCCGCAGCACGGCGAGGATTTCCCGCGGCGTGGCCGTCTCACGGCCGAGCACGTTGTCGATGAAGATCGGGCGGTCCATGTCCGCCTCCGTGAAGCCATAGCTCGCCGGGTCCAGTTCCGGGTGCGGCTTGGGCACCGTCAGGCCCAGCGGGTCCAGCTTGGCTTCCAGGTGGCCGCGCACGCGGTAGACGCGGATCATCATCAGCGCGCGGAGGCTGTCGAGCGTGGCGGCGCGGACCTGGTCGGGCGACAACCCGGGGGCGGTGGGCGGCGCCTTCTCCGCCTTGCCGGGCTTGGCAGCGGGCTTGCTCGGCTCCGGCTCGTCGATGCGGAACTGGCGCGGCGCCCAGGAAGCACCGGACGCGTCCGTCAGCACGGAGCGGGCTTCGTCGTTCAACGCGGCGAACAGGTCACCGAAGCTGGCGTCGACGCTGTTCGGCCGCTCGACCCACCGTGCGTAAAGGTCCGCGATGAAGGCGGCATTCGCGCCGTTGAACGCCGTCGCGAAGATGTCGACGCCTGCCATGTGTCCAAACTCCTTCGTGGCGCGCTGTGTTCCACAGCATCGCCATATCCTGCCTAACCTGGCGCCTAAATCAGTGTCCGCTGCCGCGGAGGAAATAGCCAAGGATGGTGCCAGCCGCACCCATGATGGCAGCCCCGGCGAGGAACGCCGATATGACGACACGCTGCGGGTCAAGCCGCCAATCTTGCTTCGACTTCATGGACTGCGACTGCTTCAGATCGATATCCGCACGCATCAGATCAATCCTCAACTCGTGCTCTAACTGCTCCTGTTCGGTCGTAATCGCCATCGATTACCGTGGTGAAGATGGGATGTCTCAGGGGAGCCGCCACCGCCGCACCCTGCCGTCACTGCATAGCGGCTAGCCGCCCAACGCCTTCACCATTGTGCTGCCCAGGGCGGACGGGCTGTCCGCCACGTGAATTCCAGCGATCCGCATCGCCTCGAACTTTGCCGCGGCGGTGTCGCGGCCGCCGCTGATCACGGCGCCGGCATGCCCCATGCGGCGGCCGGGCGGGGCCGTCGACCCGGCGATGAAGCCCACGACCGGCTTGCCGCTCTTCTCCCGCGCCAGGAACTCCGCCGCGTCGATCTCGCTGGCGCCGCCGATCTCGCCGATCATGATGATGCTCTCCGTCTCCGGATCGGCCAGGAACATCTCCAGCACCTCGATGAAGTCGGTGCCCTTCACCGGGTCGCCGCCGATGCCGACGCAGCTGCTTTGGCCCAGCCCGGCGGCCGTGGTCTGCGCCACCGCCTCGTAGGTCAGCGTGCCGGAGCGGCTGACGATGCCGACCTTGCCGCGGCGGTGGATGTGGCCGGGCATGATGCCGATCTTGCAGGCCTCGGGCGTGATCACGCCGGGGCAGTTCGGCCCGATCAACCGGCTGCGGGATGCGGACAGCGCGCGCTTGACGCGGATCATGTCCTGCACCGGGATGCCCTCGGTGATGCAGACGATCAGCGGGATCTCCGCGTCGATCGCCTCCAGGATCGCGTCCGCCGCGAACGGCGGCGGGACGTAGATCGCCGTCGCGTTGGCGCCGGTCTTCTCCACCGCCTGCCACACCGTGTCGAACACCGGCAGGTCCAAATGCAGGGAGCCGCCCTTGCCGGGCGTGACCCCGCCCACGACCTTGGTGCCGTAGGCGATGGCCTGCTCGGAATGGAACGTGCCCTGGGCTCCGGTGAAGCCCTGGGTGATGACCTTGGTGTTGCTGTCGACCAGGACGGCCATTATGCGGCTTCCTTCACGGCCTGCACCACCTTGGCGGCGGCGTCGGCCAGGTTGTCGGCCGAGATGATGGGCAGGCCGGACTTGGCCATGATCTCCTTGCCGAGCGCCACGTTCGTGCCCTCCAGCCGCACCACCAGCGGCACGTCCAGCGACACCTCCCGCGCCGCGGCCACCACGCCCTCGGCGATCACGTCGCAGCGCATGATGCCGCCGAAGATGTTGACCAGGATGCCCTCCACGTTCGGGTCGGACAGGATGATCTTGAACGCGGCTGTCACCCGCTCCTTGGTGGCGCCGCCGCCCACGTCCAGGAAGTTGGCGGGGGAGGAGCCATACAGCTTGATGATGTCCATGGTCGCCATGGCCAGCCCGGCGCCGTTCACCATGCAGCCGATCACGCCGTCCAGCGCCACGTAGTTCAGGCTGTGCTTGGCGGCCTCCAGCTCCTTCGGGTCTTCCTCGGCCTCGTCGCGCAGCTTCTCCAGCTCCGGATGGCGGAACAGCGCGTTGTCGTCGAAGCTGACCTTGGCATCCAGCGCCACGATCTCGCCAGCGCCGGTCACCACCAGCGGGTTGATCTCCACCGTCTCGCAATCCAGCGCGGTGAACGCCTTGTACATGGCCATCACGAACTTGCCGAAGGTGCCGACCTGCTTGCCCTCCAGCCCCAGGCTGAACGCGAGCCGCCGCGTGTGGAAGCTGGAGATGCCGGAGGCCGGGTCGATCGCCACGCGCAGGATCCTCTCGGGGTGGTGCTCGGCCACCTCCTCGATCTCCATGCCGCCTTCGGTGGACGCCATCACCGTGATCCGAGAGGTGGCGCGGTCCACCAGCAGGGACAGGTACAGCTCCCGCTTGATGTCGCAGCCGGCCTCCACGTAGACGCGGCGCACCTTGCGTCCGGCGGCGCCGGTCTGCTTGGTGATCAGCGTGTGGCCCAGCATGGCGGCGGCGGCATCCTTTGCCTCCGCCGGGGATTTCGCCAGGCGCACGCCGCCCTTGCCTTCCGGCGCGCCCTCGAACCGCCCGGCGCCGCGGCCGCCGGCATGGATCTGGCTTTTCACGACATAGACCGGGCCGGGCAGCTTGGCGGCGGCGGCCTCCGCCTCCTCCGGCGTCCAGGCGACGTGGCCCTCCAGCACGGCGACCCCGTATCCCTTGAGCAGTTCCTTGCCCTGGTATTCGTGGATGTTCATCGGCTCAGCCCACCAACTTCCTGGAGGCGTCGATCAACTCGCGGACGGAGGCGCAGCTCTTCTCGAAGGCGGCCTGCTCGTCCGGGGTGAGCGCGATCTCCACGATGCGCTCCACGCCGCCGGCGCCGATCACCACGGGCACGCCGACATACAGGTCGCTGACGCCGTACTGCCCGGTGAGCATGGCGGCGCAGGGCAGCACGCGCTTCTTGTCGTGCAGGTAGCTCTCCGCCATGGCGATCGCCGAGGCGGCCGGGGCGTAGAACGCGCTGCCCTTCTCCAGCAGCTTGACGATCTCGCCGCCGCCATTGGCCGTGCGGGCGACGATGGCGTCCACCTTGTCCTGCGTGGTCCAGCCCATCTTCACCAGGTCCGGCACCGGGATGCCGGCGACGGTGGAGTAGCGGGTCAGCGGCACCATGGTGTCGCCGTGGCCGCCGAGCACGAAGGCGGTCACGTCCTCGACCGAGACGTTGAACTCATGCGCCAGGAACAGCCGGAAGCGGGAGCTGTCGAGCACGCCCGCCATTCCCACCACTTTGTTGGCGGGCAGGCCGGATTTCTGCTGCATCACCCAGACCATGGCGTCCAGCGGGTTGGTGATGACGATGACGAACGCGTCCGGGCAATGGGTCTTGATGCCCTCCGCCACCGTGGCGATCACGCCCGCGTTCTTGGCCACCAGGTCGTCGCGCGACATGCCGGGCTGGCGCGGGAAGCCGGCGGTGACGATCACCACGTCCGACCCGGCGATCGCGCTGTAGTCGCTGCTGCCGACCATGTGGCTGTCGAACCCGTCCACCGGGGCGGACTGCATGATGTCCAGCGCCTTGCCCGCGGCGACGCCGCCGAACACGTCGAACAGGGCCACGTCGCCCAGTTCCTTCAGCCCGATCAGGTGGGCCAGGGTGCCGCCGATGTTGCCAGCGCCGATGAGCGCGATCTTGTTCCGAGCCATGGAAATCCTTCCGGGGGAGCGCGTGGGACAACCCGCCAGGGCGGCCGGCCGTCCGGAAGGCAGCCGTGCCTACCCCATCCATCCCAGGGGGGCAAGCACGCGGTCAGGTCAGATGTTGCAGCGCCGTCCAGTCTTCCGACTGCATTTCGTCGAGGCGGGAGGCCGTGCGTTCGAACGCCTTGGCGCCCTCGCCGCGCTCGTACAGCTGGTCCGGCAGGGCGTCGGCGGAGGCGACCAGCTTCACCCGGTGCTCGTACAGCGCGTCAACCAGGGTGATGAAGCGGCGCGCCTGGTCGTAGTTCTCCGGCCCCAGGCGCGGGATGCCGTCCACCACCAGGGCGGGGAAATGGGTGGCGATCGCCAGGTAGTCGCCCGGGCCCAGCGGCTGGCCGCACAGCGCCGCGAAGTCGAAGCGCGCCACGCCGTCGGCCGCCAGCGGCACCCGCAAGGTCCGCCCGGCGACTGTCAGACGCTGCGCCTTGGGCGTCGCACCATTCGCCAAGGCCGCGAAGGCGCGGTCCAACGCCGCGTCCGCCCGGCCGTTCGCCGGCACGTGCCAGGTCGGCATGCCCTGCATGCGCTGCCGCCGGAAGTCGCGGCCGCCATCCAGCACCAGCACGTCCAGGTGCCGCTTGAGGAGGGTGATGAAGGGCAGGAAGGCGTCGCGGCCCGGCTTGCCGCGGAACAGGTCGTCCGGCGCGGTGTTGGAGGTCGCCACCACCACGACCGCCCGCTCGAACAGGGCGGCGAACAGCCGGCCCAGGATCATGGCATCGGCGATGTCGTTCACCTGGAACTCGTCAAAACACAGCAGTGCGGCGCGCCCGGCGATGTCGTCCGCCAGGGGCGGCACCGGGTCGGTGCCCGCCGGGTTGGCCTGCTTCCAGGCGAACACGCGGGCATGCACGTCCTGCATGAAGGCGTGGAAATGGATGCGCTGCTTGCGCGCCACCTGCGCCTCGGCAAAGAACAGGTCCATCAGCATGGACTTGCCGCGCCCCACCTCGCCCACGAGGTAGAGGCCGTTCGGCCCGAACGGTGCTTCGTCCACCGCCCGCCGGCGCAACAGCCGGCTGATGAAGCCGCTGCGGTCCGGCTGCGGCGGCGGGTCATAGCCGCGCAGCTTCGTCCACAAATCCTGCAAGCGCTCGGCCGCCACCGCCTGGGCCGGATCGGTGCTGAGCGTGCCGCCGGCGAGCCGGCTGCGATAGGCCGGCAGCGGTCCGGCGGATGGGGAGGATGCAACCATTATGCAGGCGCGATTAACCCGACGGCGAGCCGAGTTCAATCAATCGCGAGGAGGCCAACCTTTCGAGTGAGTTAGGCATTGTTGCTCGTGTAGGGTGCCAGGCAGAGGTAATAAGCTATGCGTAAGAAGACATCGATCGCTACCGTCTTTGCTCTCGCCGCCGTCTGGACGGGCGCCCACGCCGCAACAGCGGCGGGCCAAAGCTGCGTCGTCGTGGGGCAGGGGATGTCCCGCGTGGCCGCGACCGTCGCCAATCCGGCGGATTGCTGCACCGGGCGCTTGCAATGCGCGCAATTCCTGTCGACCACCACCGTCGTCCGGCCGGCGCACGACCAGCACACCTGACCGGCAGCCGCGGCGCTTGAAGCGCGGGGGCCGGCCGATCTAGACAGGCGGCATGAACGCCATGCCGAAGATTGCGGGTTCGCTGGACTACGCCGCGTTGGACGCCACGCCGGTGGCGGCCGACCCGTTCGCCCATGTGGTGGTGCCGCATTTCGTCCCGGCTGACTTCCTGCGGCGAATCCGGGACGATCTGCCGCCGATGTCCAACGGCGGCTCCTACCCGCCCAGTTCGCTCCGGCTCGGCCCGGCCGCGGCCTCCCTGGTGCAGCAGATGGAAGGCCCGGCGTTCCGGGGTGCCATCGCCGCGAAGTTCGGCCTGGACCTGCAGGACGCGCCGGTCATGCTCACCATGCGGGGGCGGACGCGCGAGAAGGATGGGCGCATCCACACCGACTCGACCGCCAAGCGCGTGACGATCCTGCTCTACCTCAACCCGCAGACGGAGGCCTGGGCCAAGCAGGAAGGCTGCCTGCGGCTGCTGCGAAGTGCCACGGACCTGGAGGATTACGCGGTGGAAGTGCCGCCGGTGAACGGCACCTTGCTGGTGTTCCCGAACGGCCCGACGACCTGGCACGGCCACCGCACCTTCGTCGGCCAGCGGCATGCCATCCAGCTGAACTACATGGCCAATGACGGCCGCGCCCGCAGCGAACTGCGCCGCCATCGCTTCTCCGCCTTCATGAAGCGCTTCGGCACGTAGGGTGTGACCCTCGCGAACTGGCTGCTCGGGCTGCTGGCGCTGTGCCTGTGGGGCGGGGTGTTCGGGTGGTATTTCTGGCGCGACGTGCAGCGCATGTGGCGCGGCCGCTACGACAAGTGGTTCCGCGATTAGCGGTCCGCCTCGGGTAAGCCCCGGATATGGTCACCCCATCATCTCCCGCTCCGCCAGGCGGCCCAGCGCCGACGCGCGGGCGAGTCCGGCGCGGTCCTGCACATCCCCACCCACCGTCAGCAGCGCGGACGCCGGCAGCAGGTCGGGGAACATGGTCCGCAGGGTGGCGACGATCTGCGCGGCGCGGGCGTCGCACACCCGGTAGAACACGCTGCGGGACGCCCGGCGCCCCACGATCAGCCGGGCCGTCCGCAGCGCCGTCAATTGCTGGGACAGGGTGGGTTGGCGGATGCCCAAAGCTGCCTCCATCTCCATCACCGATCGTTCGCCGTCGAGCAGCAGGCAGACGATCGCCAGCCGGCTCGGGTTGCCGAGCGTCCGCAGCAGGCTGCTCGCCGCCTGGATGTTCCGGCACAGCGGTGGGGCCTTCATGCCTGTTCTTCCCTCATGATGCCGCTTGACGCCTCCGGCACAGCTGGACAATCTACAAAAAAGTAGATTGAGCTCCGGGAGGAGTAAAGCCGATCGATTGGAAGGGCCCCCGGAGTGGCGTTGCATGTCGGCATCCATCCCAACAACCTGCACCTCTCCCTCGCCCAATCCTTGCCGGGCGTGTTCGACGGTTTGGACGTCGTCCTGGTCCCGTATCCGGAGGGACGCGACAGCGCCAAGCTGTTGGCCGACGGCAGCATCGACGTATGCGGCACCGGCTCCACCCCGCCGATCCTGGCACAGGCCGCCGGGCAGGCGGTCACCTACCTTGCCGCCTCCGCGCCGCGGCCGGCCAATGGCGGCCTGGTCGTAGGTCCGGACGCGGCCATCGCCACCGTCGCGGACCTGCGAGGCGTGCGGGTCGCGCTGCTGGACGGCTCCTTCCACACCTACCTGCTCGCGCGGGAGCTGGAGCGGGTCGGGTTACGTCTCGCCGACGTGCAGCGTGTGGAGTTGTCCCCGGCCGCGTCGTTGCGGGCGCTCGCGGCCGGGGAGGTCGCGTGCTGGGTGGCGATGGCGCCGCTGCTGGACCAATCGGTCGCCAGCGGCCGCGTGCGCCTGCTGACAAGCTGCGGCGACACCATCCCGAACCGTTCCGTGTTCTGGACCCTCGCGGACCGGGCCGTGTCGGACGGGCAAATGGATGGGTTCGTCACATGCCTGCAACGGCTGGGCCGCAGCATCACCGCCGACCCGCTCGGCGCCGCCCGCGTGCTGGCGGAGGCCGGGGCGTTGGAGGTGGATGTCGCCGCGTGGCGCGACGTGGTGGCGGCGCGCGACTGGTCCATCGTCCCGGCGGGGCCGGAGGTCATCGCCGAACAGCAGGCGGAAGCCGACACGCTGCACCGGCACGGCTGCCTGGACCGGCGCGTCGACCTGGCCGCCAGCCTGCGCCCCGCCCGGCTGGCGGCCTGACATGAACGTCCTGTGGTATATGTGCGCGCCCGACGGCGCCTATCCGTGGCACCCGAGCGGGTCACGGCGGGTCGATTACGGGTATTTCCGGCAGCTGGCCATCGCCTACGACCAGTTGGGCTATACCGGGGCGCTGTTCGCCACCGGGTCGCACGACGTGTGGGTGCTGGCGGCGTCGCTGTTGCCGCTGACCGAGCGCTTGAAGTTCCTGGTCGCCATCCACCCGGGCCTGGTCCCGGTGACCCTGCTGGGCAAGATGGCGGCGACGCTGCAGGAGTTCTCGCGCAACCGCGTCATGATCAACGTCGTGTCCGGCGACGCGAAGATGCTGGGCGCCTATGGCATGACCCTGCCGCATGACGAGCGCTACGCCATGGCGGACGAGTACCTGACGGTGTGGCATCGGCTGATGGCCGGCGAAAGCGTCACCTTCGAGGGCAAGCACGTCTGCGTCACCGGCGCCAAGCTGGCGCTGCCCGCCGGCACCGCTATCCCGCCGCCGCCGCTGTGGTTCGGCGGCTCCTCGGACGCGGCCATCGACATCGCTGCCCGGCACGTCGACACCTACCTGTCCTGGGGCGAGACGCCGGAGCAGATGCGCCAAAAGGTCGACCAGGTGAAGGTGGCGGCGGCCAGGCTGGGCCGCGAACTGTCCTACGGCGTGCGGCTCTACGTCGTGGTGCGCGAAACGGACGCGGAGGCCTGGGCGGCGGTGCAGTGGCTGTACGACCGCATGGACGAGGGCGCCATCGCGGCCAACCAGCGCTTCGTCGGCGGCACCGATTCCGTCGGGCAGCAGCGCATGTCCGCGATGCATGGCGGGATCAAGGCGGCGGACCCGCGCACCCTGGAGATCGCACCCAACATCTGGTCCGGCATCGGGCTGGTGCGGCCCGGCCCGGGGACGGCCATCGTCGGTTCGCCCGACACGGTGATCCGCACGCTGGAGGCGTATCAGGCCGCCGGGGTGGAGACGTTCATCCTGTCCGGCATGCCGCTGCTGGAGGAGGCGTACCGCTTCGGCGAGCTCGTGCTGCCGCGCCTGCCGGTGGAGCGCGAGGTGAAGGACGTGAAGCAGTTCACCTGGTCGACCCTGTTCGACCGGGACCTGTCCGGCCAGAAAGCCCCGGCATGATCCTGGACGAGCGCACGTACGC
Source organism: Acetobacteraceae bacterium (assembly GCA_965199005.1). Lineage (GTDB taxonomy): Bacteria > Pseudomonadota > Alphaproteobacteria > Acetobacterales > Acetobacteraceae > LMUY01. The sequence continues at coordinate 11,496 of CBDAQK010000004.1, forward strand.
CATCCACCCGGCGCATGTGAGGGAGTACCTCGACATCTACGTCGCCGAGGGCATGGCGCTGCAAATCAGCCATCTGGGCGATCTGGTCGGCTGGTTCACCACCGACGCGGGCGTGGTCAACGAGGTCGTGCACATGTGGCGCTATGCCGACATGGGCGACCGGGAGCGGCGGCGGGCGGCGATGGATGCCGACCCTGCGTGGCAGGTGTTCCGCGCCCGCACGTCCGGTTTCGTGCAATCCATGCGCAGCCGCATCCTGCGGCCCACCGCCTTCTCGCCCATGCGCTAGTCCCCATCCGGAGAACGAAGGCAATGCCTTACTCACGCCTGCCCTTGCTTGCGGCAGCCCTGCTGGCGGCGGCGCCCGTCGCCCGTGCGGCCGGGACGCCGGACATTCCGGTGCTGGTGCCGGTCACCGGGTTCCTGGCCGCCGAGGGCGGCAGCCAGCGCAACGGCGCGCTGCTGGCCCTGCGCAACCCGCCGGCAGGCGTGCAGCCGCATTTCGCCGTGACGGACACCGGCACCTCGCCGGAGGGTGCGGTCAACGCGCTGGAACGCGCCGTATCGGATGGCGGCACCACGGCGGTGGTCGCTTCCATGCTCGGTACGCAGATGCTCGCCATGCTGCCGATCGCGCTGGAGCAGAAGGTGCCGCTGGTCACCATCTCCGGCACGGCCGACATCACCCGCAAGGGCAATCCTTATGTGTTCCGCTTCTTCCCCGCCGACAGCGTGGTGAAGGGGGCGCAGGTCCGCTACGCCATCGACACCTACCACATCCATAAGCCCGCGCTGATCGCGCAAACCACCGCCTACGGCCAAAGCGGCCAGGCCGAGATCGTCAAGGCACTGGCCGCCGCCGGGATCACTCCGGTCTACCAGGACGCGCTGGACGTGTCGGTCAAGGACATGCAGCCGACCCTGGCCAAGGCGCGGGCGGCCGGGGCGGATTCGCTGCTGCTGCAACTGCATGCCGGCCCCACCGCGCTGCTGCTGAAGGCGGCGGCGGCGATGAACATCGGCCTGCCGATCGTATCCGGCTCCGGCCTGGCGCAACCCGCCACGGTGGCGTTGCTGGAACCGGCGGAGATCAAGGGCGTGTGCGCCGAAACCGGATCCTCCCCCGTGTCGGCGGAAACGCCGGACATGGCGGCGTTCCTGGCGCGCTACCGCGCAGCCTTCGGCGCCGACCCGGACGGGTTCGCACTGGGGCAGTACGACGCCACCATGATGGTGCTGAATGCCGTGGCGCACGGCAGCGAGGACGCGGCGGCCGTCACCAAGGCGTTGTCGAGCCAGAGCTACCCGGGCCTGGCGATGACCTACAAGTCCAACGGACACGGCGACATGGCGCATTCCGCCGTGATCATCTGCTTCGACGGCACCTCCCGCGTGCCGACCGTGGCGAAGCACTACGACTTCCCGGTTGAGTGAATCCCAACGGCCGGGAGCAAACCCTCTCCCTCTGGGAGAGGGCAGGGTGAGGGTGCGCCTAACGCATGAAAATGCGCGTTGGACCCTCACCCCGACCCTCTCCCAGAGGGAGAGGGAGATGATAAAGGCGCGGTAGCCGGGCATGGCGACGGTACAGCTGCTGGTGCAGGTCCTCGCCTTAGGCGCGGCCTACTCCCTGGTGGCGCTTGGCTTCGTCCTGGTCTTGAACGCGACCGGCGCGGTGAACTTCGCGCAGGGGGACCTGGTGATGGCCGGCGGGTTCGTGGCCGTTTTGCTCGCGCGATACCTGCCGGTGCCGGGCGTGGTGCTGCTGCCGCTGCTGGTGCTGGTCATGGGCGCCATCGGCGTCGTCGTGGCGTTCGCGGCCTACCTGCCGCTGCGGCGGCGGCCGCCGGAATCGGTGTTCATCAGCACCATCGCCGTCGGCATCATCCTGCAACAGGGCGCCAACCACCTGTTCGGCGCCGAGCCGGTGGCGGCCCCGCCGCTGTTCGGCGCCGGGCGCATCCGGATCGCCGGCGTGGAGGCCAGCGTGCAATCGCTGGCCATCATCGCGGTCGCGGCCGCCCTGATCGTCGGCCTGCACCTCCTGTTCACCCGCACGCAGTTCGGCCGCCGCCTGCGCGCGACGGCGCAGGACCGGGAGGTGGCGATGGCGGTCGGCATCCCGGTCGATGCCATGGTCGTCGGCACCTTCGCCGTGGGCGCGGCGCTGGCGGGTGCCGCCGGGCTGCTGCTGTCCAACGTCTTCTTCGTCACGCCGACCGCCGGGTCCGACTACATCCTGAAGGCGTATATCGCGGTCGTCATCGGCGGCTGGGGCAGCATCGCCGGGGCGGTCGCGGGCGCCCTGCTGATCGCGGCGTTCGAGGTGCTGTATCCCAGCCTGCCGCTGCTGGTGCCGGCGCTGAACGGGCTGCCGGACACGCTGTTCTCGCAAACCGTCTCCGCCGCGGCGTTGGATGTTGTCGTGCTGCTGGTCCTCGTCGTGCGGCCGCAGGGCCTGTTTGCCGAGGCAGTGGGTCAGCGGCCGTGATGCGGCGGATGCGCCCAGGCATTTCGCTGCCGCTGGCCGCGGTCGCGCTGGCCTATGCCGTGCTGGTGCTGCCGCATGCCTCCGGCTACGCCATGCGGGTGCTGTCGGTCGCCGGCATCTACGCCCTGCTGGCGACCGGCTACAGCTTCATCTTCGGCCAGGCGGGTGCGCTGTCCCTGGCGCAGGGCACGTTCATGGGGCTGGGCGCCTACGTGTCCGGCATCCTCGCCACGCGCTACGGCATCCCGTTCGACGCGGCCTTGCCGGCCAGCGTCGGCCTGCCAGTGCTGGTGGCGCTGCTGGTGGCCGTTCCCGTGCTGCGGCTGCAAACCCATTATTTCGCGCTGGCGACCCTGCTGATCGGGCAGGTCGCCCTCCTGGTGGCGACGCAATGGCAGGCCGTCACGGGCGGTGCGAACGGGATCGGCGGCGTGCCCCCGGTGTCCCTGCTCGGGTACGTGCTGGTTGGCCGCCTGCCGAACTTGCTGCTGGTGTGGGCGCTGGTCGGGCTGGGGGCGGTGCTGGCATGGCAGGCCACGCGCGGCCGCTTAGGTTGGGCCTTCGCCGTGCTGCGCGCCCATCCGGTGGCGGCGCGGGCGATCGGCCTGGACACCGGCCTGCTGCGGCTGACCGCCTTCCTGCTCAGCGCGGCCTATGCCGGGCTGGCGGGCTCGCTGTACGTGCATGCCCTGGGGGTGCTGTCGCCCGACGTGCTCGGCTTCCCCGTCATGGTGACGTGCCTGACGATCGCCGTGGTGGGCAGCCGGTTGCGGGTCGCCGGCGCCCTCGCCGGCGCGGTGCTGATCACCGAGCTGCCCGAATGGGCGCGGTTCCTGCGCGACGACTACCTGCTCGCCTTCGGCTGCATCCTGCTGCTGGTCGTGGTGGCGGTGCCCGGGGGGCTGGTGGAAGCGGCGGAGCGGCTGCTGCACCGGGTCTGGCCCGCCCCGCCTGTCGCAATCCCCACGGCCACGCCGCTGCCGCTCGGCGTGCCGCCCTGCCCCGGGGCGGCGCTGCTGCGGGTCACCGGCCTCCGCCGCAGCTTCGGCGGCGTGCGGGCGCTGGACGACGTGTCGCTCCACGTGCAGCCCGGCGAGGTGCTGGGCCTGATCGGGCCCAACGGGTCCGGCAAGACGACCCTGCTGAACGCCATCACCGGGGTGTTTCCGCCGGATGCCGGCGGCGTGCTGTTGGCCGGCGCACAGATCGTGGGCCGGCCGCCCCATGCCATCGCCCGGCTGGGCATCGCGCGCACGTTCCAAACGGCGGCGCTGGTGGCGGAGCTGTCCGCGCTGGACAACGTGGCGGTGGCCCGCGACGCCGCACGCATCGGGCTGCGCCGCGCCCTGCTGGCTGGCCCGCGCGCGGCCGAGCCGGCGCGGGGGCAGGCGATGGCCTTGCTGGACCGCATGGGGGCGGGGTCCCACGCCGCGACCCCGGCCGGCGCCCTGCCCCCCGGCCTGGCCCGCCGGGTGGAGATCGCCCGGGCCCTGGCCACCGCGCCGCGCCTGCTGCTGCTGGACGAGCCGGCCGCCGGGCTGAACGAGACGGAGCAGGCCGACCTGGCCGCGCGGCTGCGCCAGGTCGCGGCGGACGGCGTGGCGCTGCTGGTGATCGAGCACAACATGCCGTTCCTCCTGCCGCTGGCCGACCGGATGATCTGTCTTGATGGCGGGCGCCTGATCGCCGGGGGCACGCCGCAGGCCGTGCAGGCCGATCCCCGGGTGATCGAGGCCTATCTCGGCACCCCGGCATGAGCGCGCCGATCCTGGCCATCGAGGGGCTGGCGGTGCGTTACGGCGCCGTGCCAGCCCTGGACGGGATCAGCTTCCACGTGGCGGCGAACGAGGCGGTGGCGCTGCTGGGCGCCAACGGCGCGGGCAAGTCCACCCTGATGAAGGCCATCATCGGGCTGCTGCACCCGGCGGCCGGCCGCATCCTGTTCGACGGACGCAAGCTGGACGGGATGCGGACGGACCGCCGCGCGCGGCTGGGCATCGGCTTCTGCCCGGAAGGGCGGCGCACCTTCCCCGGGCTGACGGTGCAGGAGAACCTGTCCGTCGCCTGCTGGGCAAACGCGCGTGTCCGGGCCCAGCGGCTCGCGGCGATGTTCGCGCTGTTCCCTGTTTTGGCGCAGCGGCGGTCGACCCCGGCGTGGCAGCTTTCGGGTGGGCAGCAGCAGATGCTGGCGATCGGCCGCTCGCTGATGGATGCGCCGCGGCTGCTGCTGCTGGACGAGCCCTCGCTCGGCCTGTCGCCCAAGCTGACGGACGAGGTGCTGGACCGCATCCCCGCCATCGTCGCCGGCGGCACGGCCATCCTGCTGGCGGAGCAGAACGCGGCCAAGGCGCTGCGGCTGTGCTCGCGCGCCGTGGTGCTGAAGCTCGGCCGGATCACCGCGACCGGCCCGGCGGCGGCGTTGGCGGCCAGCGACGAGGTGCGCGCCGCCTTCCTCGGTGGATAGGGCGTCAGCGGTCCATGCGGAAGTCGGGCAGCATGAACCATTGGTCGAGGTGGGCCAGCACCGGGCCGGTGACCGCACCGTCCAAGGCCGCCACGTTCGCCTGGATGTCGGCGGCCCGGTCCGCCGTCCGCTGCAGCGCCAGCGGTGGCAGGAAGTGTGCGACGTAGCGGGCGCGCGACACCCGCTCGACATAGGCGGGGACGATGTCGGCATCCGCCATGCGCGCCAGCCGGACGGCGCGGGCGAGATTGCCGTCGGTGCGGAGCGGGCGCCCGAAGGACGGTGCATGCACCCGGCCGCCGACATGTTCGTCCACGTAGATCATCAGCGCATGGTGGGCGCGCAGGGCTTGCAGCAGATCGGCCCCGGCAGTGCGGGAGGGCGGCACCAGATGGAGCCGGTTGGTGGTATGCATGACCGCGCGCATCCGCTGCTCTGCCCGTTGGCGGGTGTGCGTAGCGATGCCATCCTCGAAGCGGTTGCGTTGCGGTTGGTAGATGTCGGTGACGTCGTGCCCCAGGTAGCCGAGGGCGATCGGCAGCAGCTCCCAATTAGCTAGGTGGACGCCCGCGACGATCAGCGGCCGTTCACCCTCCGCGCGCTTGCGGGCGTGCTCCGTGCCCTGGACGGCCACCCGCCCCTCCGGCCACAACCGGTCCTCGGCGGAGAACTCGGCATAGACCTGGCCCAGCGCCTGCCACATGCGCGACACGAACGCCGTCGCCGCCTCTGCATCCGCCGCAAGCTCCGGCCGCAGCAATGCCAGGCTCGCGCGGGCCCGGCGATCGGCCGAGCTGTGCAGCCGCGGGCCGGCGAACAAGCCCAGCCGCCCGCCGAGCGCCGCGACCGCGTCCGTCGGCAGGGCGCGCATGACCTGGTGCAGCGCCAGCAGGCGGGCGCCTACCACCGGGTCCCGCAGCCAGTAACGGTAGATCCGGCGCCAGTCCCTGCCGTCCGGCATCAGGCCACCGGCGCACCGCGTGGCTCCAGCACCATCGGCAGGGTCTCGCCGGGGCGCAGCGACAGCCGGCAGACCGGCTGCACGTCCGTGCCGGGGGCCAGCCGGAGGCGGAACCCCGCGGCCAGGGTGGCGAGGCAGAGCACCGCCTCCGTCAACCCGAACGCCGCGCCGGTGCACACGCGCGGGCCGATGCTGAAGGGCACGTAGGCGTAGCGGGACGGTGCGCCGCTGCCGCCGGGCAGCCAGCGCTCCGGCTCGAACGCGTCCGGCCGGGCCCAGATGCGTTGATGCCGGTGCAGCAGCCACGGCACCAGGATCACCAGCGCCCCGGCCGGGATGTGGCGCTTGCGGATGCTGTCGGCCGCCGCCGCCTGGCGGGCCTGGAGCGGCACGGGCGGGTACAGCCGCAGCGTTTCCTCGATGACGGCGCGGGTGTAGCGCAGGCGGGGCAGGTCCTCATAGGTCGCGGCACGGCCGTCCAGCGCGTCCGCCTCCGCCTGCACCGCGGCCTCCGCCCAGGGCGCTTGCGAGAGCAAGAACCACGCCCAGGCCAGCGTATTGGCGGTGGTCTCGTGCCCCGCCATGAACAGCACGGCCGCCTCGTTGCGGAAGGCGCCCCGCGTCATCGGCTGCCCGGTGCTGGACGACACCGCCTCCGCCATGGACCGGATGAGCGACGGCTCCGCCTCGCCGGGCGTCGACAGGATGTCGGCGATCAGCCCATCCAGCACAGCCTGGATGCGGGCGGCGGCGTTGCGGACCTGCCGGCCCTGGAACCGCGGCAGCAGGTCCGGCAGGCCGAGCAGGGACAGGATGTCCATCTGCCCGACGGCCGCCTGGTAGGCGCTGAACGCGTCGACCACGGCGCGGGCGGAGCGGCTGGCCAGGTGGCGGCCGAAGATGGTGCGGCAGATGATCTCGGCCGTCAGCTGCGCCATTTCGCTCAGCGCGTCGATCGTGGCGCCCGGCGGCAGGGCGCGCCATTGCTGCAGGCGCGCAGCCGCCGCCTCGCTCATGACCGGGGCCAAGGCTGCCAGGCGGGACACGTGGGTGATGGGGGCAACGACCCGGCGGCGCTCCCGCCAGGTGGCGCCGTCGCTGATGAACAGACCGTCGCCGATCAGCGGCTTCAGCGCGTGCCGCTGCTGCGGACTCTTGCGCTCGTAGTTCGCCGCCCGGTCGACGAAGACCGCCTGCACGATGTCGGGGCTGTTGGCGATGAACACGTGCTGCAGGAGCATGCGGCCGCCGAAGAACTCCCAGTCGAACGCCTTTTCCGGCCAGATGGTCAGCAGGTTGTTGTGCACGCCCCGGAGCAGCGACAGCGGCGACAGGTCCGCCTTCGGGCGGGGCGGGAAGGGCGGGATATAACTCGGCAGGCTCGGGATGGCTGGGGCGGAACCGGACGACGCGACTGCCATGAGAGGCATATGCGCGTCGTGCCCGCCCTCATGCAACGCACTCACGCGCGTTGGGACGAACCCACCAGGGCCTGTGCGCTGACTGACTGCATTATCGGCGATGCACCAGGCGCCGCTGGGGGGCACGGGTCGTCACGGGACGGACGCGAGCCCGCACGGGCGCGGTGATGGATGCGGGCGTACTGCGGGCGATCGGCGTTTCAGCCGCCTGACACACGTCGTCATCCCCCGTCCCGAACTGGATGGTCGGCAGCAGGGCGGCCGGCGGGAACAGGATGCCCAGGCCGACCGCCGCGCCGGCGCGCGCCGCCAGCGGCCCGACCTCCGGGCGGATGCTCGGGCTCTTGAGCCGGCCGGAGATGTCGATCGGGGTTTGCAGCGAGCCGACCGAGAAATGCTTCGACTTGGTGTCCAGCTTGTAGTCGATGGTCTCGCTGCCGAGGTTCACGTCGCCCGTGCCCTCCACCCGCGCCTCGCTGGTATCCAGGATCAACGTCTTCGTGTTCATCACGCCGCGATTGAGCGTGAAATCGGCGGCGAAGCACTGCAGGTCAGCCTTCTGCGGGATGCCGAGCGCCGACAGTAGGGCGTTACCGAACTCTAGGCCGGCTACGTCCACCAGCAAGGCGCTGAGATTGCCGCCGGACATGCCGAGCTTCAGCCCGCCGTCACCATGCCCCAGCAGGGTGGCCAAGGAGTTGCCGGTCGAGTCCAACCGGGCGCTGCCGCTCATGGTGCCGGCGCCCTGCACCAAATGCGTGGCGGAAAGCAGCCGCGCCAAATCCACGCGCTTGAACGACACGGTCGCATTGGCGCGCACATCCTTGCCGACCGGCGCCAGGTCGGTCGTCAGCTGGATCTGCCCGGTGCCCACGCCGAACGACAGCGGATTGAGCTGCAGCCGACCATCGGTGATCGTCAGATCGGCCACGATGTTGTCCAGCGGAACCGACCGTCCTTCGATGTGGGCACCCTTGTACTTCAGCACCACGTCGGCCATGTTCAGCTTCGGCAGGTTGATCGGAGTATTTGGCAGCAGGCGGTCGCTCGCTTCCGTGTGGGCCAATTCCGCCTTCTGCTGCGCGCTCTGGTTCGCCTCGCCCTTGCGGCCGGGCGTCTCACCGATGAAGCCGCCAAGGTCGGCCAGCTCAACCCGGCGGGAAAACAGGTTCGCCTCGACGAACGGCCGCTCGCGCGTCGGGTCGACCGCGATGTCGCCGTTCAGGTCGCTGTTGCCGAGCCTCCCGGTGAAGCCGGTGAAGCGGATCTTCTTGTCGGCATAGTCCAGCTTGCCGGCAATCGAGTAGGGTGGCGTTTCCGGGATCGGCACGCCCGTCAACGGCGTCAGCTTGGACATGTCTGGCCCGCTGAATTCCAGCTTCAGGTCGGCGCCGGCGAAGTTCAACGGGTTCTGCACCGTGCCGGTGAGCGCCACCTTGGTGGGGCCGTTCGCAACGTGCAGGTCGATCGGATAGGGCTGGGCGGTGTCGCGCAGGGACAGCAGGGCCCCGCCGATCAGCTGCCCGGTGATCGGCTGCGCAGCGTAGGTGCCCTTGGCGCTCACCACGATCTGGCCGGCATTCGCCCCGCCATCGCCTGCAGCCGCGCCCGGCCGCGTCGCCACGTCCAAGTTGAAATCGGCCTTCAGCTTGGCAAGCACCACGTGGGCATGGCCGTCATTGATGATCACCTGGCCGATCTTGGGGCCCGCGTTCGGGTCGGCCGGGCCGCTGGACGAACTGCCGCCCGGCGCCGGCCAGTTTGCGGCGCCCTGGGCATTGTCCTCGGCATCGACCACGGGCTGGTCCACCGTGATCTGCGGGATGACGATTTGGCGGGAGCGGACATACGCCATCACGTCGGCCGTCACGGCCAGCTTGGCGATGGTGGCGAACGGCTTGTCCGCGGGGTAGCCGTCGGCGCTCGCGACCTCGATCCCGTCCAGGGTGGCGACCGTGGTGCGGCCGAGCGCGACGTGCAGGTGCTGCACCGTCACCTTGCGGCCCAGCGCGGAACTCGCCTGCGCGTCCACGATGGGGAGGAACCAGTCCCAGTCCCAAAGCGCGACGACGGCGACCGCCGCCACGACGACCGTGCCGAGCACATAGGCCCAGATGTGGCGGCGGCGCCGCGGTGGCGTGGGTGTGTCCGTCGGCATGGGGGGCGAACGCCGGGCGGCAGGCGCGGTTGCAGCGCACCGGACGGCCCTGCATGGTGCGCCACCCGGAGGGAGAGGCTGCCGTGATCTATGAGATGCGAGTCTACCACTGCGTTCCCGGGCGCCTGCCCGCGCTGTTGAAGCGGTTCGAAACGGTCACGCTGGCGATCTGGCAGCGCCACGGCATCCGGCAGGCCGGCTTCTGGACCACGCTGGTGGGCGCGTCCAACCAGACGCTCACCTACATGCTCGCCTGGGAGAGCCTGGCGGAGCGGGAGCAGAAATGGACGGCGTTTCAGTCCGACCCGGAGTGGATCGCCAAGCGCACGGAAACGGAGAAGGACGGCGCCATCGTGAGCAACATCGTCAACGAGATGCTGGTGCCGACGAAGTTCTCCAGCGTGCTGTGACGCCCTCCCGCCCGGCGTAGCGCCTGGTGGCGCTTTTCCAACTCGTCCTGCTGCTGCTGCTGGTGGGCGCGGTGCTGACCGTCGCGGCCCAGCGCGTGGGCGCACCGTATCCGGCGTTCCTGGCGGTGGCCGGGGTCGCGCTGGCGTTGGTGCCCTCCACCACGGCGGTGGCGCTCGACCCGGACCTGGCGCTCGCCCTGTTCGTGGCGCCGACGCTGATGGACGCCGCCTTCGACGCCTCGCCGCGCGACCTGCGGGCCAACTGGCTGCCGGTGGGCAGCCTTGCCGTGGTCGCCGTGGCCGTGACGGTGGCGGCCGTCGCCGCCGTGGCGCATTGGCTGGTGCCGGGCATGCCGTGGGCGGTCGCTGTCGTGCTGGGGGCGATCGTGGCGCCGCCCGACGCGTCCGCCGCCACGGCCGTGCTGCGCGCCCTGTCGCCGCCGTTCCGGGTGATGGTGATCCTGGAGGGCGAGAGCCTCCTCAACGACGCGACCGCCCTGCTGATCTACCGGGTGGCGCTGGGCGCGGCAGCGGGCGGGGCGTTCTCGCTGTGGTCGGCCGGCTGGCTGCTGCTCGTCACGGCCGTCGGCGGGGCGGCGCTGGGGTTCGCCGCCGCCCGGCTCTATATGCTGGTGATCAAGCCGGCGCACGACATCGCCGTGTCCGTGGTGATGCAGTTCGTCGGCACCTTCGCCGTGTGGCTGCTGGCGGAGCGCTTGGCGGTCTCGCCCGTCATCACCACCGTCGCGTACGCCACCACGATCGCGCGGCTGGCGCCGGGGCGGCTCGGGGCGGAGCACCGCCGGGCGTCCTACGCCGTGTGGGAAGTGGCGGTGTTCGTGTTGAACGCGCTGGCCTTCATCCTGATCGGCCTACAGCTGCGCGGCGTGCTGGAGCGGCTGGACGGCCATGCCGCCGCCACCGGGGCGTTCGCGGCGGCCGTGCTGCTGACGGTGATCGCCGTGCGGATCGCCTGGGTGATGGGCTTCACCGGCGTGCTGCGCCGGTTCGGCCGCGCGGGCACGCTCAAGCCGCCGGTGAGCGGGTCCTTCCTGGTGTCCTGGTGCGGCATGCGCGGCATCGTCACCCTAGCCACCGCCCTGGCCCTGCCCGGCGCCACCGGCGACACGGCCGCCTTCCCCAACCGCGACCTGGTGATCGCCGCGGCGTTCGCGGTGGTGCTGGGCACGCTGGTGGGGCAGGGCCTGACGCTGGCGCCGCTGATGCGATGGCTGCGGCTGGGCGATGACGGCGCCGTCGATCGGGAGCTTCGGCTTGCCCGGCGCCACGCGGCGGCCGTCGCACTCGACATCCTGCGGACGACGCCCGGCGCCTCCGCCTCGGCGATGCTGGCAGAGCAGGAGGCGGCCGAGTCGCAGGCCGACCGCCACACCCTGACGCTGCGGGTGATCGCGGCCAAGCGCACCTGCCTGGTGGAGCTCCGCCGCAGCCTGGTGATCGGCGACCACACCTTCCAACAGCTGGAGGAGGAGCTGGATTGGGCGGAAGGGCACACCCTGCGGCGCCTGCGGTCGGCGGGGTGACGAACCGGCGCGGCCGGCGCTACGCTCCCCAACCATGTTCACGAACTTCGTCCTTTCCCTCCGCCAGGCGGGGGTCCCCGCGTCCATCATGGAATACCTGGCGCTGCTGGGGGCGATGCAGGCCGGCGTCGCCGATTACAGCGTCGACGATTTCTATTTCCTCAGCCGCGCGGCGCTGGTGAAGGATGAACGCCACCTGGACCGGTTCGACCGGGTGTTCGCCACCTGCTTCAAGGGGCTGGAAGGCGCGGCGGCCTCCGCTGGCGGCGGGGGCGTGACGGCCGACATCCCGGAGGAGTGGCTGCGGCGCCTGGCGGAGAAGCTGCTGACGGAGGAGGAGCGAGCGCAGATCCAGGCGGTCGGCGGCTTCGACAAGCTGATGGAAACGCTGCGCCAGCGGCTGGCCGAGCAAACCGGGCGGCACCAGGGCGGCTCCAAATGGGTCGGCACGGCGGGCACCTCGCCGTTCGGGGCCTATGGCTACAACCCGGAAGGCGTGCGGATCGGCCAGGACAAGAGCCGCAACCGCCGGGCGGTGAAGGTGTGGGACAAGCGGGAGTTCCGCGACCTGGACGACACGCTGGAGCTTGGCACCCGCAACATGAAGGTGGCGCTGCGCCGCCTGCGCCGCTTCGCCCGCACCGGCACGCCGACCGAGTTGGACCTGCCCGGCACCATCCACGCCACCGCGTCCAATGCCGGCACGCTGGACCTGCGCATGCAGGCGGAGCGGCGCAACACGATCCGGGTGCTGCTGTTCCTGGATATCGGCGGCAGCATGGACGACCACGTGAGGGTGTCGGCCGAATTGTTCTCCGCCGCCCGCAGCGAGTTCAAGCACCTGTCCTTCTTCTACTTCCACAATTGCCCGTACGAGCGGGTCTGGACGGACAACCGCCGCCGCGCCGACACGTCCGTCCCAACGGCGGAGCTGCTGCGCACCTACGGCGCCGAGTACCGGGCGATCTTCGTCGGCGACGCGACGATGAGCCCGTATGAGATCGCGATGAAGGGCGGCAGCGTGGAGCATTGGAACGAGGAGCCGGGGAATGTCTGGCTGGCGCGCATGACCGCCCACTGGCGCCGCACCGCCTGGCTGAACCCGGTGCCGGTGGCGGATTGGGGCTACACCCAGTCGATCGGGATGCTGCACGCGCTGATGGACAAGCGGATGTTCCCGCTCACCGTCGCCGGCCTGGACGACATGGCCCGGTCGCTGACGCGGTAACCTGGTGAGGACCTGCCGATGTATCCGATCCCGCGTAGCCATCGCCTGTTGATCATGGGCCGCAACGGGTGCGGTCGGCGGTTGACGGTGGTCGGCCATGGGGAAGACCCGTGCGCGATGCAGGCGATCCGGGTGATGCCGAACGGCGTGCGCATGGCGGCGTCCGATACACGGCGCGACGGCTCGGCAGGTGCCTATTGATGGACGTGCCATCGGGATGGGAGCGCATGCCGACCCAGGCGTTCGGCACCCATGTCGGGCCGTTCTACCGCCCACCGGGCGACAGCCGGCTGGTGAGCGGCTTCGTGGCCGACGCGCGGCACGGCAACAAGCGCGGCGTCGTCCATGGCGGCATGCTCGCGACGGCGTTCGACGTGGCCCTGGGGAATGCCAGCTGGGAGGCGGCGGGCCAGCAGCCCAGCGCCACCGTGCAGCTGACGATCCAGTATGTCGGCGCGATGCAACTGGGTGAGTTCGCGACCATCCGGGCCGAGATCGTGCGGGCGACGCGCAGCCTGGTGTTCGTGCGCGGCGTCATGGCCGTGGGGGAGCGGGCCGTCGCGACGGCCGACGGCATATGGAAAATCCTGGTCTGGCGCGGCGCGCCGTTCGTGCCGCAACCGCCCTCATAGCCGCGATGTGACAATCCCGCCGCACCCGCCATAGTGCGGCAGGACATCGAGAGGAGGGGTGACATGCGCCGTCGGAGCCTGCTTGCCGCCGCCCCCCTGCTCGCCGCCGGCGTGGCCCGGGCGCAGCCCGCCAGCGCCGTCGACGTCCTGCTGGTGCTGGCGATCGACGTGTCCCGCTCCGTCACCGATGATGAGGCGATCCTGCAACGCGAGGGCTATCGCGGCGCCATGGTCGACCCCGGCGTGCTGGCCGCGATCGCCGGCGGATCGCTGGGCGCGATCGCCGTCGCCTACGTCGAATGGGCAAGCTACGAGTTCCAGGACCTGATCGTCCCGTGGACGCGCATCGCCGGCCTGGCCGACGCACAAGGCTGGGCGGACCGGCTGGAGCGCAGCCCGCGCCAGAGCGTGTCCTGGACCAGCATCTCCGGCGCGCTGATGTTCTCCAGGGGCTTGCTGGCGTCCAGCCCGTTCGAAGGCACCCGCCGGGTGATCGACGTGTCCGGCGACGGTGCCAACAACAACGGGCCGCCCGCCGAGGAGGAGCGCGACCGGCTGGTCGCGTCCGGCGTCACCATCAACGGCCTGCCCATCATCAACCGCCACCCGCGCTTCGGCCGGCTGGAACTGGACGTGGACAAATACTACGAAGCCTCGGTGATCGGCGGCGTCGGCGCCTTTCTCATCGTGGCGGAGGATTTCACCACCTTCGCCAACGCGATCAAGCGCAAGCTGATCCAGGAAATCGCCGGTGGGCCACGGCGGGTGGGTTAGCGCGCGGCCGTTCCGCCCGACCTCCAAAAGCCCTCTCCCTGTGGGAGAGGGTTGGGTGAGGGTCACAGTGCACAGTCCTGCGCGTCTGGACCCTCACCCCGCCCTCCGGCGCCATTCAGGCGCCTTCGCCCTTTCCCATAGGGAGCGGGCGGCTTAAGCGGCGTCCTCGTCCAGGTAGAATTGGTCGGCGTCCTCGTCGTAGCTGTAGAGTTCGGCGTAGCGGCCCCAGGCGATCACCGCACGCATGGTGTCGTCGGCGTAATCCGGGCTCATCACGTCTTCCAACTCGTCGCGGAAGCGGACGGCGCTGGCGCGATGGTTCCAGCGTTCGTCCAGCACCTGGCGGATCTGCGCGGCCAGGGGGACGTGGGCGCGCAACGCTTCGGCGAACTGCGCCTTGCGCGGGTCGGTGTCGGCGGCGACGAATTGGCGGCCGGTATCCGTCACCATCAGGTCGCCATCGGCCAGCGTGCCGAACCGCAGCAATTGCAGCGCCTCGCCGAACGGCAGCAGCTCGTCGGCTTCCAGCTGCAGGGCGGCGGCCAGGGCGGGCAGGTCGGCGCGGCCGTTATAGGGTGGGGCCGCCAGCGTCTCCAGCAGGCCGGCCATGATGTTGGTGGACACCGGGTGCAGCGCCGTCGCCGTGGTCACGGGGGTGGGGGTGGATTTCGCTGGCGCGCGCCGGGTCATCAGGGCGTAGATGTCGTCCACCATCTGGCGGAAGGCCGGGTCCAGCCGGTTGCGCGGGTGGGCGAACGGCACGGCCAACTCGCTGGCGACCCGGCCGGGGTTGGAGCTGAACACCAGCACCCGGTCGCACATCAGCACCGCTTCCTCGATGTTGTGGGTGACCATCAGCACGGATTTGATCGGCAGCTTGCCGTCCATCCACAGATCGATGAGGTCGGTGCGCAGGGTTTCCGCCGTCAGCACGTCCAGGGCCGAGAACGGTTCGTCCATCAGCAGCAGGTCGGGGTGGACGACCAGGGCGCGGGCCAGGCCGACGCGCTGGCGCATGCCGCCCGACAGCTCCTTCGGGTAGGCGCTTTCGTAGCCGCCGAGCCCGATCAGGTCGATCGCGGCCTCGGCGCGCTTCTCCCGCTCCGCCCGGGCGACGCCCTGCGCCTCCAACCCCAACTCGACGTTCTCCTGCACCGTCAGCCAGGGGAACAGGGCGAAGGACTGGAACACCATCGCCACGCCCTCCGCCGGGCCGCGCAACGGGGCGCCGCGCCAATGCACGGTGCCGTCCGTCGGGCGCAGCAGGCCGGAGACGATCCGCAGCAGCGTCGACTTGCCGGAGCCGGAGCGGCCCAGCAGGCCGACGATCTCGCCCCCGCGCAACGTCAGGTCGACGTTGTCCAGCACCAGCAGGTCGGCCGAACTGTCCTTGTGGTAGGACTGGCGGACGCCGCGCACCTCCACCAGGTTGCCGGCCGTCACCCGTGCGTCGATCGTGTCCATCGTCCGGCCCTCAGGCGAAGGTGAAGCGGCGGGCGGCGTAGCCGTACATCGGCCGCCAGACCAAGCGGTTGAACAGCAGGACGAAGCCGCTCATCACCACGACCCCCAGCACGACCTTGGGCGTGTTGCCGTCCGCCCCATCCGTGCTCGCCTGGGCGATGTAGGCGCCGAGCCCGTGGGCTTGGAGGCGGTCGCTGCCCCAGGTCACCACCTCGGCCACGATGGCGGCGTTCCAGCAGCCGCCGGAGGCGGTGATCGCCCCGGTGACGTAATAGGAGAATATGCCCGGAAGGATCACCCGCCGCCACCATAGCCAGCCGCCGACGCGGAAGTTGCGCGACGCTTCCAGCAGGTCGCCCGGGAAGGCGGCGGCGCCGGCGATGACGTTGAACAGGATGTACCATTGCGTGCCCAGCACCATCAGCGGGGTCAGCCAGACGTCGCGGTTCAGCCCGTAGGCCACGATGACCACGACGAAGATCGGGAAGAACAGGTTGGCGGGGAACGCGGCCAGGAACTGCGCCACCGGCTGCGCCCGGCGCGCCCAGGTGGGCCGCAGGCCGAGCCAGACGCCGATCGGCACCCACACGGCCGTCGCCAGCACCATCAGCACGATGACCCGGATCATGGTGAACGTGCCGTCCAGCAGCGCCTCGCCCAGGTCGGACCAGGCGAGCGTGGCCGACACGTAGGTCGCGATCTTCCAGATGGCGGCCGCCACCGCCAGCACCAGCACGCCCACCCACAGCACATCCCAGGCGCGGGAGGCCGCAGGGGTGAGCGGGCGGGCCGCGCGCCGCTTGCCGGCCAGGCGCATGCCGGAGACGGCGTTGAACACGGCGACCAGGCGGTCGACGATCGCGGACAGCAGGCGGGTGCGGCGCAGCAGCTTCAGCACCCAGGGGTCCTCCGCCTCGGCGCTGGCCGTCATCTCGAACCGGAACTTGGCGGACCAGGCGACCAGCGGCCGGAACAGCAGCTGGTCGTAGGCGAGGATCACCACCAGCATCGCCGTGATGGCGTAGAACACCGCGCGGATGTCCCGCTCCTCCAGCGCCTGCGCCACGTAGGAGCCGACGCCCGGCAGCTTCCAGGTGTTGTCGCCGACCGTCACGGCCTCGCTGGCGACCACGAAGAACCAGCCGCCCGACATGGACATCATGGTGTTCCACACCAGGCCGGGCATGGCGAACGGCACCTCCATCCGCCAGAACTTCTGCCAGGAGGACAGGCGGAAGGCGGTGGCGCATTCGGCCAGGTCGGCCGGCACGGTCTTCAGCGACTGGTAGAGGCTGAACGCCATGTTCCAGGCCTGGCTGGTGAAGATGGCGAAGATCGCCGCCAGTTCCACGCCCAGCACGCTGCCGGGGAACAGGTGCATGAAGAAGACGACCGTGAACGTCAGGAAGCCGATGATCGGCACCGATTGGAGGATGTCCAGGATCGGCACCAGCACCTTGCCGGCCCGCCGGCTCTTCGCCGCCCAGGTCGCGTAGGTGAAGGTGAACAGGATGGAGCAGGCGAGGGCCGCGAACATCCGCAACGTCGTGCGCAGCGCGTAGCCGGGCAGGTAGGCCGGGTCGAGGCTGATCGGCGCCATGGTGGTCAGCGGCGCCACGGTATGGCGCGCGCCGCTGGCGAAGGCGAAGATCAGCCCGCCGATGCACAGCATGGCGGCGATGTCGAACAGATTGGGCAGGCGGCGGACCGAGGCGAAAGCCGGGAAACTGGTTCCGGACATGGGGGCGTTCCTCGGCCGTGTGTCGGGCAGCCCATACAAGCCGCCGCCTTGGCTGTCACGCCGCCAAATGGTTGCGGTTCGATGACTGCGCCGGCGGCCTCAGCCGGTGGAGCCGAACCCGCCGCTGCCCCGTGCACTCAGGCCGGAGAATGCGTCCACCACGGTCAGCGCCGGGCGCAGGATCGGCACGAACAGCAGCTGGGCAAACCGCTCCCCGGGGGCAAGGAGGATCGGCTCGGTGCCCGGGGCGTTGCGGTTCCACGCGCTGACGCTGATCGGGCCGGTGTAGTCCGGGTCGATCAGACCGACGAGGTTGCCGAGCACCAGGCCCTTGCGATGGCCGAGGCCGGAGCGCGGCAGCACCAGGGCCGCGAGGGACGGGTCCGCCAGGTGCACGGCAAAGCCGGCCGGCACGAGGACCGGGGCGGTGCCGGGGGCGATGGACAGCGGCGCATCCAGGCAGGCGTGCAGGTCGATCGCGGCGGCCATGGCGCTCTGATAGGTTGGCAGGCCCCATTGGTGCAGGCGCTGGTCCAGCACCACCATCTCCACCCTCACGCCAGCGCGTCCGCGATGCGGCCGGCCAGCCGGGCGGCGACCTCCGTCTTCGGCAGCATGGGCCAGTCTTCCTCGCCGGCAGCGGTGACCAGGTGCACCTGGTTGGCCTCGCCCGCCATGATGCCGGTGGCCGGACGCACGTCGTTGGCGACGATCCAGTCGCAGCCCTTGCGCCCCCGCTTGGCCCGGGCGTTGGCGGCGACATCCTCCGTTTCCGCGGCGAAGCCCACGACCAGCTGCGGTCGCAGCGGCCCGGCGGCCGACAGGGTCGCCAGGATGTCCGGGTTCGGCGTCAGCACCAGGGCGGGGGGCGGGGCGCCGGGCTGCTTCTTCAGCTTGTGGACCGCGGGCGCGACATGCCAGTCCGCGACGGCCGCGGCGCAGACCGCGGCATCGGCCGGCAGCGCCGCCTGGCAGGCGGCCAGCATCTCCGCCGCCGTTTCCACCCGGTGCACGGTGGCGCCGGCCGGCAGCGCCTGCGCCGTGGGGCCGGTCACCAGCGTCACCCGCGCGCCCAGGTGCAGCAGCGCGGCCGCGATGGCCGTGCCCTGCCGGCCGGAGGACCGGTTGGCGATGTAGCGCACCGGGTCGATCGGTTCGTGGGTAGGCCCGCTGGTGACCAGGACGTGCTTGCCGGCCAGCCGCCCCGGCGCGAAGAAGCCCTCGATCGCGGCCAGGATCGCCGGCGGTTCGGCCAGCCGGCCGGGGCCGAATTCGTGGCAGGCCATGACGCCCTCGTCCGGCCCGACGAAGGCCACGCCGCGGCTGCGCAGGGTGGCGACGTTGGCCAGCGTGGCCGGGTGCAGCCACATGCGCACGTTCATCGCCGGCGCCGCCAGCACCGGCTTGTCCGTGGCGAGCAGCAGCGTGGTGGCGAGGTCGTGCGCCCGCCCCGTCGCCATGCAGGCCAGGATGTCGGCGCTGGCCGGCGCCACCACCAGCAGGTCGGCCGCACGGGAGAGCTCGATGTGGCCCATCTCGCTCTCGTCCGTGAGCGACCAAAGGTCGGTGTAGACGCGCGTTTCCGTCAGCGCCTGCAGGCTGAGCGGGGTGACGAAATGGCCGCCACCCTCCGTCAGCACCGCGGTGACGCCGTGCCCGGCCTTGCGCAGCAGCCGCACCAGCTCCAACGCCTTGTAGGCTGCGATCCCACCGGACACGACCAGCAGGATCTTCACAGGCGGCGGCCGGTATGGATGGCCGCGATGCCGCCGGACAGGTTGCGGTGGCGCACCTGCGCGAACCCGGCGTCCCGCATCATCGCCTCCAACGTCGCCTGGTCGGGGAAGGTGCGGATGCTTTCCGCCAGGTAGCGGTAGCTGTCGGCGTCGCCCGCCACCGCGCTGCCCAGCCGCGGCAGGACGGAGAAGGACCACGCATCATAGACCGGGGCGAGCACGGCGACCTGCACGCGCGAGAACTCCAGGCAGGCGAACCGGCCGCCGGGCCGCAGCACGCGGCGGGCCTCGCGTAGGGCGGCCGGCTTGTCGGTGACGTTGCGCAGGCCGAACGCGACGGACACCACGTCCACGCTGCGGTCCGGCAGCGGCAGCATCTCCGCGTCGGCGACCAGGAAGCGGACCGCCGCCGCGTGGCCGCCGGTGATGGCCCGGTCGCGGCCGACGCCCAGCATGGCGGCGTTGATGTCGGACAGCACCGCCGGGCCACCGCCTGCCCGGCGCCAGCCGAAGGTGATGTCCCCCGTGCCGCCCGCCAGGTCCAGCAGGGTGCGGCCGGCGGCGGGTTGCAGGGCGGCGACGAAGGCGCGCTTCCAGGCGCGGTGAATGCCCAGCGACATCAGGTCGTTCATCAGGTCGTAGCGGGGCGCCACGCTGTCGAACACGGCGCGCACCAGCGGCTTCTTGTCGTCGCGCGGCACGGTGCGGTAGCCGAAATCGGTGGTGTTGTCGCTCATGCGGCCGCTGTATAGCCTGTCGCGCACCCATGCCGGAACTCCCAGAAGTCGAAACGGTGATGCGCGGCCTGCGCGCACGGCTGGAGGGGCGGGTGATCGTGCGGGCGGCGGTGAACCGGCCGGATCTGCGCTGGGTCATGCCCACGAACCTGGCGGAGCGGCTGACCGGGGCGCGCGTCCAGGGGTTCCGCCGCCGGGCGAAATACATCCTGATGCGGCTGGACGGCGGGGACAGCGTGCTGCTGCACCTGGGCATGTCCGGCCGGATGGTGATCGGGCCGGCCAACCCGAACAGCGTGACGCTGCACGAGCACATGGTCCTGCAAACCGATGACGGCTGGCGGGTCGGCTTCGTCGATCCCCGCCGCTTCGGCTCCGTCGACCTGGTGCCGACGGGGGCGGAGGACGCGCACCGGCTGTTGGCCGAACTGGGGCCGGAGCCGCTGGACGCCGCGTTTGCCACGGGCGTCCTGGCGCGCGCGCTGGCGGGCAAGCGCACGCCGATCAAGGCGGCCCTGCTTGACCAGCGGATCGTTGCCGGGCTGGGCAACATCTACGTCTGCGAGGCGCTGTTCCGGGCCAGGATCGCGCCCGACCGCCAGGCCGCCACCGTGCCGCGGGCGGCCGCAGCCCGGCTGGTGGCCGCCATCAAGGCGACCTTGACGGAGGCGATCGCGGCCGGCGGCTCCTCCCTGCGCGACTACGTGCAGCCGGACGGCGAGTTGGGGTATTTCCAGCACGCCTGGAAGGTGTATGGGCGGGAAGGCCAGCCGTGCGAGCGCTGCCCGGGGCTGCCCGCCTGTCCCGGCGTGGCCCGCATGGTGCAGTCCGCAAGATCGACCTTCTACTGCCCCAGGACGCAACGCTAGCTGTTCGCAAGGCAAAGCCGGTCTGGTAGGATCGCGGCATGACGGTCGTGTTCGATAAGCTGTCGTTCATGCGCCACCTCGAAAGCGAGGGCACGTTCGCTCGTCCGCAGGCGGAGAAGCTGTCCGAGGCGTTCCACCAGGCGATCCAGGAAACGGTTGCGACGCGCGCCGACATCGAACGGCTGGAGGCGCGGATCGACAGCATGGACGCCCGGATCGACGCCAAGCTGGCGGGGGTCGACGCCAAGATGGCGCGGTTGGAGGGCAAGTTCGATGCCGGGCTGGCGACGTCCAAGGTTTGGACGGTCGGGGTCGCGGTCGCCCTGTTCAGCGCGCTTTCGGCGATCCGATTTTTCGGCCACTAAGCGCTTCTCAGCCGCGGCCCGCCGGGCTAGGCAGGCGGGCGGAGGAGACATCAAGCATGCCCGAAATGATCCTGGTCGAGACCCACGGCCCCGTCGGGTTGATCCGGTTGAACCGTCCTTCCGCGTTGAATGCCTTATGCGACCAGATGGTGGCGGAAATCGGCATGCAGCTGCTCGATTTCGACGCCAATCCGGATATCGGCGCCATCATCCTGACGGGATCGGACAGGGCGTTCGCGGCGGGCGCCGACATCAAGGAGATGCGGCATCGTGTCTACCCCGCGGTGTTGCAGGACGACTTCATCGCGAAGTGGGAAACCGTGCTGCGCGTCAAGAAGCCGGTGGTCGCGGCCGTCGGCGGCTTCGCGCTGGGCGGCGGCTGCGAACTGGCCATGATGTGCGACATGATCGTGTGCGCCACCACGGCCATGTTCGGCCAGCCGGAGATCAACCTCGGCATCATGCCCGGCGCCGGCGGCACCCAGCGCTTCACCCGCGCCGTCGGCAAGTCGAAGGCGATGGACATGTGCCTCACCGGCCGCATGATGGATGCCGCCGAGGCGGAGCGGGCGAACCTGGTGAGCCGGATCTTCCCTGCCGAGACCCTGGTGGAGGAAGCGATCAAGCTGGCCACCACGATCGCCGGGCAATCGCGGACGGCGACCCTCCTGACCAAGCGCGCGGTCAATGCGGCGTTCGAAACCACCTTGACCCAGGGCGTCGCGACCGAACGGTCCTTGTTCTTGTCTCTGTTCGGCACGGCGGGCCAGAAGGAGGGCATGGGCGCCTTCATCGAAAAGCGGAAGCCGTCGTTCAGCGAGTGAATGGCTGGGCGGTCTGCTTGACTCGCTGATGTCCCACCCCTAGAAAGCCGCCCTTCGGCCGATCGACGCCCTGGATAATCAGCGGCCGCACCGAAGAATTTTGCTGAGGACGAGACACACACCCGATGGCGAACACCGCTTCCGCGCGCAAGCGCATCCGTCAGACCGAACGCCGGACCGAACGCAATCAGGCCCGCAAGTCCCGGATGCGGACCTTCGTCAAGAAGGTGGAGGTCGCGCTCGCGAGCGGGGACAAGGCGCA
Source organism: Acetobacteraceae bacterium (assembly GCA_965199005.1). GTDB lineage: Bacteria > Pseudomonadota > Alphaproteobacteria > Acetobacterales > Acetobacteraceae > LMUY01. Next base: position 33,577 of record CBDAQK010000004.1, read on the forward strand.
GGCGGCGGCCGCGTTCAAGGCCGCCCAGCCCGAGATGCAGCGGGCTGCGGGCAAGGGGATCATCCACCGCAACACCGTGGCGCGACGGCTGTCCCGGTTGGCCAAGCGGATCAAGATGTTGGCGGCCGCACCGGTCGCGTAACATCCAGTCGATCGCCCCGGCAGTCGGCCAGGGCGAAGTTTCGGTTGAAAGGCTGGCCGGTTCCTCTGGGAATCAGCCGGCCTTTTTATTTGTGTCCCCTTGCGCAATACTTTTGCGGGGTCATGCATTGCGGATTCGCATTGCCTGAGCGCTCGCATTCACCTACACCATTACTCTGCGGTCATGTTCGGCGGGACGATTTTTCCGGTCGATGGAGCGCTGCTGGCAACGATTGAGGCGGGTGGGGATGATCAGATTCGGCGGCCCGATCCATCCGCCACCTGGCAGCAGCGATTCTCCGGCACCATGCGAAAATCAGGCGGACGGATCGGCGTTGGCCGCGCAGTGGACCCGCGTTTGCGACCGCATGAAGTCCGATGTCGGGGAGGTCGAGTATCGCACCTGGCTGCGCCAGATGGCGCTGGCCGGGCAGGACGGCGACGAGGTCACCATCCGCTTGCCGACCCGCTTCCTGCGCGACTGGGTCCGCAGCCATTACGGCGACAAGCTGACGACGCTGTGGCAGTCGGAGAACGCGGCGATCCATCGCGTGGACCTGCGCGTGGGCTCCCCCAGCGTCAGCCCGCCCCCAGTGGCGGAGACCATCCCGATCGAGCCGGTTGCCTTCCCGGCCGCCGCGGCCCGGGCGGAGGAGCGTGATCCGCGGGCGGCGGAGTTGGCGAGCGCACTGGACCCCCGCTTCTCCTTCGACGCGTTCGTCGTCGGCAAGCCGAACGAGTTTGCCCATGCCTGTGCCCGCCGGGTCGCCGAGCATCCGGCCAGCCAGGGCTTCAACCCGCTGTTCCTGTATGGCGGCGTGGGCCTCGGCAAGACCCACCTGATGCATGCCGTCGGGCTGGAACTGTCGCGCCGCGACGCCGGGCGGCCGACCACCGTCATCTACATGTCGGCCGAGAAGTTCATGTACCGCTTCATCGCCGCCATCCGCAGCCATTCGACCATGGACTTCAAGGACAGCATGCGGTCGGTCGACGTGCTGATGGTCGACGACGTGCAGTTCCTCATCGGCAAGGACAGCACGCAGGAGGAGTTCTTCCACACCTTCAACGCTCTGGTCGACGCCGGCAAGCAGATCGTCATCTCCTCCGACAAATCGCCGTCCGACCTGGATGTGGAGCAGCGGCTGCGCACCCGGCTGGGCTGCGGCATGGTGGCCGATCTGCACGCCACCACGTTCGAGCTGCGCGTCTCGATCCTGGAGGCGAAGGCGGCCCGCGCCGGGGTGGATGTGTCCCGCCGGGTGCTCGAATTTCTATCCCACAAGATCACCAGCAACGTCCGCGAGTTGGAGGGTGCGCTGAACCGCCTGCTGGCCCATGCCAGCCTGTTCGGCCGCCCGGTCACCCTGGAATCGACGCAGGAGGTGTTGCGCGACGTGCTGAAGGCGCAGGACCGGCGCGTCACCATCGAGGAGATCCAGAAGCGCGTGGCGGAGCACTACCATCTCCGGCTGAGCGAGATGAGCAGCGCCCGCCGGGCGCGCAACGTGGCGCGGCCGCGCCAGGTGGCGATGTACCTGGCCAAGCAGCTCACCAGCCGGTCCTTGCCGGAGATCGGCCGCAAGTTCGGCAACCGCGACCACACCACCGTCATGCATGCCTGTTCCCGCGTGGCGGAGATCATGGGCGTGGACGCCGGCTTCGCCGAGGACGTGGAATTGCTGCGGCGCATGCTCGAAAGCTGACGGCGGGTCCGGTTGCGCCCGGCCCCCGCTCTGCTAGGTTGACAGACCGATGAGACAGCGCACCGAGTCCGGCCGCGCGGAAGGACCGAACCGATGAAGCTCAAGGCCGACCGGGCCAGCCTGATCAAAGCGCTGGCGCATATCCAGAGCGTCGCCGAGAAGCGCAACACGATCCCGATCCTGGCGAACGCGCTGATCGCGGTGCGGGACGGCAAGCTGAGCTTCACCGCCACCGACATGGAAATCGCCGTCGTCGAGGAAGTGCCCGCCGCATCCAGCCGGGATGGCGCGACCACCGCGCCGGCGATCACCCTGTACGAGATCGTCCGCAAGCTGCCGGACGGCGCCGAGGTCGAGTTGGATTTCCCCGGCGGCGACGCACAGCTGGCGCTGCGGGCCGGGCGCTATGCCACCAGCCTGGTGACGCTGCCGACGGACGATTTCCCGTCCATGACGGCGGGGCAGCTGCCGCACCGCTTCCACCTTTCCGCCATGGGATGGCGCGGGCTGATCGACCGCACGCGCTTCGCCATCAGCACGGAGGAAACGCGCTACTACCTCAACGGCATCTTCCTCCATGCGGCCGACGGCGAGGGTGGCCGGGTGCTGCGTGCCGTCGCCACCGACGGCCACCGCCTGGCCCGCGTGGAGGAGCCGCTGCCCGAAGGCGCCGGCTCCATGCCCGGCGTGATCGTGCCGCGCAAGACGGTGGCGGAACTGCGCAAGCTGCTGGACGAGGCGAGCGGCGAGGTGGAGTGCGCGCTGTCCGACACCCGCATCCAGTTCACCGTCGGCAACGTGCAGCTGACCAGCAAGCTGATCGACGGCACGTTCCCGGAATACGAGCGGGTCATCCCCCGTGACAACGAGAAGATCCTGCGCGTCGGCAAGAAGGACTTCGCCGAGGCCGTGGGCCGCGTCGCCGCCATCAGCAGCGAGCGGTCGCGTCCGGTGAAGATGTCGCTCGCCCGCGACCTGCTGGTGTTGTCCGCCGCCAGTCCGGAGCAGGGCACCGCCAGCGAGGAGCTGGAAGGCGACCGGGTGAAGTACGAGGCCGGGCCGCTGGAGATCGGGTTCCAGGCGCGCTACCTGAACGACATCACCGACCAGATCGGCGGCGAGGTCGAGTTCCTGTTCAGCGACGGCGCGGCCCCCACCGTCGTGCGCGATGCCGGGGACAGCAGCGCGCTCTACGTCCTCATGCCCATGCGCGTTTGACCCGGTGGCAGCCTCCCCCTTCGATCTGACGGGGCGCCGCGCGCTCATCACCGGGTCCGGCCAGGGCATCGGCCTGGCCTTGGCGCACGCGTTGGCCGCCGCCGGGGCGCAGATCGTCCTGAACGGCCGCAACCCGGACAAGCTGGACCGCGCCGCGGCCGAGCTGCGGACCGCCGGGGCCACCGTCGCCGTCATGCCGTTCGACGTCACGGACCCGGCGGCGGTCACGGCGGGCGTCACCACGATCGAGGCGGAGCACGGCCCGGTCGACATCCTGGTGAACAACGCCGGCCTCACCCGCCGCATCCCGCTGCAGGATCTGCCGGAAGCCACCTGGCGCGAGGTGATGCGGACCAACCTGGACGCGGTGTTCTTCGTCGGCCAGGCGGTCGCCCGGTGCATGATCCCGCGCGGCCGTGGCAAGATCATCAACGTCTGCTCCGTCCAAAGCGAGCTCGCGCGGCCCGGCACCGCGCCCTACGCCGCCAGCAAAGGCGCGGTGAAGATGCTGACCAAGGGCATGTGCGCCGACTGGGCGAAGTTCGGCATTCAGGTCAACGGCCTCGCCCCCGGCTATTTCGCGACGGAGCTGACCCAGCCGCTGGTGGACGACCCGGCGTTTTCGTCCTGGCTGTGCGCCCGCACGCCGGCCGGCCGCTGGGGCCGGGTGGAGGAGCTGGGCGGCGCCACCGTCTTCCTCGCGTCGTCGGCGGCGGATTTCGTCAATGGCCATCTGCTGTTCGTCGACGGTGGGCTGACCACCGCGGTCTAGGCGTGCAGCTCACCCGGCTGGCCCTCACCGACTTCCGCAACTATCCCAGCCTGGTTTGGCGGCCGGCCTCCCGCCTGGTGGTGATCACCGGCCCGAACGGCAGCGGCAAGACCAACCTGTTGGAAGCGGTGTCCCTGCTGGTGCCGGGCCGCGGGCTGCGCAACGCCCGGCTGGCGGAGTTGCCGCGCCAGGCGGGGCCCGGGCGATGGGGGGTGGCGGCGCAGTTTGCCGACGGTTTGGCGCTCGGCACCGGCTCGCCGCCCGATGGCCCGGCGGACCGCCGGGTGTTCCGCCTGGATGGCGAAGCGCCCCGATCGCAAGCGGCCATCGCGGCGCGCGTGGCCGCCGTCTGGCTGACGCCGCAGATGGACCGGCTGTTCGGCGAGGGCGCGTCCGGCCGCCGCCGCTTCCTGGACCGGCTCGTCTGGGCCTTGGAGCCAGGCCACGCGCGCGAGATCGCGGCGCATGACACGGCCATGGCGAACCGCAACCGCCTGCTGGGGCAGGGCGGTGCCGACCCCGCGTGGCTGGCCGGGCTGGAGGACAGCATGGTGCGGCATGCCGTGGCCGCCGCAGCCGCCCGGCGCGCCCTGGTGTCGCGGCTGAACGCGGTACTGGCCGAGGGCGCCGCCGGCCGCTTCCCCGTGGCGCGCATGGCCCTGCTGGACCCGGTGGCGGAGCGGTTGGACGCGGCGCCGGCGCTGGCGGTGGAGGATTGGCTGCGCGCCGCCCTGCACGATGCGCGGGCGCGCGACGCGGCGGCTGGCTCGGCCGCATGGGGCGCGCACCGGGCGGACATGGCGCTGTTCGATGCTGCGTCCGGCCTGTCCGCCGCCGTTGCCAGCACGGGGCAGCAGAAGGCGCTGCTGCTTGGCGTGGTGCTGGGGCATGCCGCGCTGATCGCGCTGGCGCGGGGATCGCCGCCGCTGCTGCTGCTGGACGAGCCTGCTGTCCACCTGGATGCCGAACGTCGCGGCGACCTGCTGGCGGCGCTGTGTGAACCCGGCGCCACCGTGCTGCTGACCGGCACGGACGCCGACGTCTTCACCCCCTTGCGGGGGCGCGCGGAAGGCTGGCGAACGGGCGGCGATGCGCTGCTGCCAGACCTGGCCTTTCCCCCCGTCGGCCCTGTCTAAGAGGGGCCATCACGCCTATATTGATGGGAGAATCCTGATGCGACCCGGAGACCTCCGACGGCATGTCCGACCCCGCCGCGCCGACCCCTGATGCCACCCCCGAAAGCGGCGAGTACGATGCCGCCTCCATCTCCGTCCTGCGCGGTTTGGATGCGGTGCGCAAACGACCCGGCATGTATATCGGCGACACGGATGACGGCTCCGGCCTGCACCACATGGCGTTCGAGATCATCGACAACGCGGTGGACGAGGCGCAGGCGGGTTTCGCCACGGAATGCTCGCTGACGCTGAACGCCGACGGCTCCGTCACGGTGCGCGACAATGGCCGTGGCATCCCCACGGACATCCATCACGAGGAGGGCGTGTCCGCCGCCGAGGTGGTGCTGACGCGGCTGCATGCCGGGGGCAAGTTCAACCAGAATAGCTACAAGGTATCAGGCGGCCTGCACGGCGTGGGCGCGGCGGTGGTGAACGCGCTGTCCGACTGGATGCACGTGCGGATCTGGCGCAACGGTGCCGAGCACACCATCCGGTTCAAGAACGGCGATGCGGTGGAGCCGCTGAGCCTGGTCGGCCCCAGCACCGAACAGTCCGGCACCGAGGTCACGTTCAAGCCGAGCCCGGCCACCTTCACCAAGACCGAGTTCGAATACGCCATCCTGGAAAAGCGGCTGCGCGAGTTGGCGTTCCTGAACTCCGGACTGCGCATCCACCTGCACGACGAGCGGCACGCCCCCGTGCAGGAGGCGGATTTCTGTTTCAATGGCGGATTGATCCAGTTCGTCCGTTTCCTCGACCGCTCCAAGACGCCCGTGCTGAGTGAACCGCTGTCGGGTGCGGTGGATGCCGCCGGCGGCATGCGGGTGGAGTTCGCCCTGTCCTGGAACGACAGCTTCCACGAAACGATGCTGTGCTACACCAACAACATTCCCCAGCGCGACGGCGGCAGCCACCTGGCCGGGTATCGCCAGGCGTTGACCCGCGTGGTCACCAAATACGCCGAAGGCATGGGCAAGAAAGAATTGGCGCTGGTCGGCGAGGACATGCGCGAAGGCATGACCTGCGTACTGTCCGTCAAGGTGCCGGACCCGAAGTTCAGCAGCCAGACGAAGGACAAGCTCGTCAGCTCCGAAGTGCAGCCGGTGGTCCAGGCGGTCGTGGCGGACGTGGTCAGCCACTGGTTCGAAACGCATCCGCGCGAAGCCAAGGCGATCGTGCAGAAGGTCATGGACGCCGCCAGCGCGCGTGAGGCGGCCCGCAAGGCGCGTGAGTTGACCCGGCGCAAGGGCGTCCTCGACGTGTCGACCCTGCCGGGCAAGCTGGCCGACTGCCAGGAACGCGACCCGGCGAAGGCCGAGGTGTTCATCGTCGAGGGAGACTCGGCCGGTGGCTCCGCCAAGCAGGGCCGGGACCGCAAGTCGCAAGCGATCCTGCCGCTGAAGGGCAAGATCCTGAACGTGGAGCGGGCCCGGTTCGACCGCATGCTCGGCTCCGCGGAGATCGGCACGCTGATAACCGCGCTCGGCACCGGCATCGGCCGTGGCGAGCCGGAGCAGGGTGGGTTCGACATCACCAAGCTGCGCTACCACCGCATCGTCATCATGACGGACGCCGACGTGGACGGCAGCCACATCCGCACGCTGCTTCTGACCTTCTTCTTCCGCCAGATGCCGGAGCTGATCGACCGCGGCTACCTCTACATCGCGCAGCCGCCACTGTTCAAAGCCACCCGCGGCCGGGACGAACGCTACATCAAGGACGATGCGGCGCTGGAGGAATACCTGCTGGACAAGGCGTTGGCCGAAGCGGTGCTGACCTATGCCGACGGCACCGTCGTGCAGGGTGACGAGTTGGCCGTCGAGGCCAAGTTCCTGCGCGAAGCCTGGCTGAACCTGCGCCGGCTGTCCGACGCCGTTCCCACCAGCCTGTTGGAACAAGCCGCCATCGCCGGCGCGCTGACGTCCGACCACGCCAACACCATCGGCGAGCGCGCCGTCCTGGCCGACCGGTTGGCGGCCATCTCGCTGCCGTCGGAGCGGGGGTGGGTGGTGGATGCGGACGAGCGCGGCCTGACCATGCGGCGCACCGTGCGCGGCGTGGCGGATTGGCACCGGATCGACGCGGCCACCTTGCGCAGTGCCGAGGCGCGATGGCTGCACGATCGGCGCGAGGTGCTGATGGAAAAGTTCGGCCAGCCGGCCAGCCTGAAGCTGGACCGCGACCCCGTCAGCGTCGCCGGCCCGGCCAGCGCGTTCGACCGCATCCTGCAACAAGGCCGCCGCGGCCTGTCGATCCAGCGCTTTAAGGGCTTGGGCGAGATGAACCCCGACCAACTCTGGAAGACCACGCTGGACCCCACCGCCCGCACGTTGCTGCAAGTGCGCGTGGGCGACGTGGAAGACGCCGCGGAAGTGTTCTCGACCCTGATGGGCGACGTGGTCGAACCCCGCCGCGACTTCATCGTCGGCAACGCGCTGAAGGTGGCCAATCTCGACGTTTAGGTTCTTTTTTGTAGCGCGACAGATATCTATTCAGTTAAGCCACATAAAAATTCAGCCTCTCCGGCAGATAAAAACCGCAACCTGCAGCGGTTAAGTGATTGGGAAAGTGAGCATTTTAGATGTTGGCGGGCACCAAAGTTTGCACTTGTAAGACAAGCTTGGACATCCGCTCACGGCCGGTTTTCTTCCAAGGCAGGCGTTGCTGACGGCAACCATCAGCCCGGTGCCTGCGGCCTTTCTGAGGATGAGCAGGGTGCCTCTACCGCGACTGGAACCACGTGGGTCCTCGGAAGCGTAACTTGCCTACGCTAACTCATTCCGGAGGCTGCTGCCTCGCAGTCGGGTTCCTGCACAAGGTTTCTGATGCCCTGATTGTCGGGGATGTGTTGACAGCAGCATAGAGGAGCAGGCGTCCGCCTAGGCCAGGCCGCAATTGCCAAGCGTCTGGCCACGGCGGCGACCGTTCGCATGTAGGGGCGGGTCTCGGCAAAGCCTCGCGGAGTCATCTTACTGCCCATCTGGGCCGCCACGGGCCTTCGGCGGTTCGCCGAGTTCGACAGCGGTCTCGAGGTGCGGCAAGCAGACGCGCAGGAATCCGGGGGCCTACGCGTAATACCACAGACGAGCGGGCCCATCTCAGGCTGCTTCAGGCGATTGGACGACTGCCTGGATTGCTCCCGACAACGGGGCGTTGCCGCAAGCTCGTAACCGTGACTACAACTCATGCGCTGGACCTAATCACTCAGGACGCAAAACATGGCTGCCGAGGAATCCGACGATGGGGAGGGGGCCGCTTCCGGAGCCCTGACGCTCCTTCCGTCATGGATCCGCGTGATTTTTCGAGGACGACACCTGTCCCCACCTGCAACAAGAGACGAGGGACTCGAGACCAAGTCCGCTCCAGCTGTGCAGGCTGACGACGAGCCGTTCGAGAACGGCCGGATTTATCCCGACTATCCAGATCCAGACGGCATCGAAGTGTATCAGGTCACCGTCGGAGGCAAGACGTTGTACGAGGTGGGGTCGCGGGGAAAGTGCGTGAAACGCACTCAGTCGCGATTACGGGCGCTGGCCGACGCTGCCCGAAGAAGTCCGCTTCAGGTCAGGCGGGAACCCGGGTCCTCGATGGCCGCGGAGCCGAAACCTGAGCCCCCAAGCGCCGGAGGAGAGGGAGAACCGGGTTCTCGCAGTAGATGATCCGGTCAACCTCGCCGTTGGCACGAAAGAAGCGGTTCAACCTCCTGATCTCGACACGAACCGCTCGTAGATCTCGGCGGAGCAAGGAATAGCGTCCGTGCTCCCGTTCATGTGCCCCGGCTTGGGCCAGCCACTCCAGGTTGCTTGATACGCGCCCTGCCAGGGAGCGTTCGGCGGGAGATGCGTGCAAGAGCCCCGAGCCGCTTGCGAAAGCACCGGCTGCATCGACCCATCCTTGAGAACGAAGGAGTTCGAAGACCTCGAGCTGTTCCACGACATCGAGTCTTCCCTTGCCCATGCTTCTCTCCGATGTGCCGCGGCCATACCCAGGGTTACTTCTCGAGCGAACCATCCTCGATTGTGCTACAGACAGCGTCGCGACTGCCAGTCGGATGACGCGCATCCCTACAAAAACCTGGACCGACAAAACGAGCGGCGATGTCGGCGGCTGAAGCGCGAGTAGCAGGCGCGGATTTCGGCAGCTTGCGACTAGGACGCCCTGGGATCCGGCACGGCCGCCGGATGAGGCTGTGGATGTCCATCCGCCCTGGTCAGTCGTAATCGATGCCCGCCTGCTTGACGAAATCCGTCCACAGGCGTTCAGCGGCCTGCTCCGGGGTCAGCCTGTCCGCACCGCGGCCTGACGACATCCCGAAGCGGTCCATGTTCAGGAACAGCTGGTAGTCGTCATGGCTTACCTGGATGCCTCCGTTGGACACGTTGTTCTCGGCATGACGTTGGTTGACGTAGGAGATGTCGCCGAAGCCATGCATCCGCGACTTGCCGTTGCGCACCGTGATGTGAGCCTCGCCGCCCTGGCGCCTGGCTCGGTTGACCACCGAACAGGTGAAAGCGGTTGAGTCCATGTCCTCGAACTTGGCTCGCAGGTCATCGCCGATCTGCGCCAGCTCTCCGCATGATGATTGGAAGTAGTTCCGAATGGTCGAGAACGCCCGATCGGCATACTCGGCACGCTGGATCGTATCAAAGTCCTGCTTGACGCGGGGACGGCGCCCCGGCCCTGGCGCCCCCGCCGGATCGGTCGATGATGCCTGCTGCCTCCCGGCCTCGATAATGCGCCGAAGGCCGATGACCACATTGAGGTAGGCATTGTTAAGGTTGGTGAACCCGGAGATTGGCTGGCCATCCTTCGGCAGGGCGGCGAAGTCCTTGAAGGGCGAAGACAGCCAGTCGCACGGCTCTAGGATGACGGGCACGATCCGCAACCGGCCCGCCGCAGCCAACTCCAGGGCCCGCTTAAATTCCTTGTCGTAGCAGTAGTTCGACGCCAGGTAGTCCGGGCTGACCAGGGCCACGAACACGGCGCTGCTCTCCAGCGCCTCGCTGATGACGCCATCAAGCCGATCTCCCGGCACAATGACGTGGTCGGTCCATAGAGGAAGTGCGCCCTCCCGCTTGAGGACAGCCAAATGCTTCTGCAAGCGTTCCAGAGCCCTGTCGTCAGCGTGGCAGTAGGACACGAAAGCAGAGATGGCAGGCATAACGCACATCCAAGAAGGGAGCAGAATAACATGTCGCTGTCACATCAGATATTCAACATGTAAGGCCGAACAGGCCAGAAGCTGGTCATCTGGCCTGACTTTCCATGCCAGAGGCGCTACTTTATCATGCGCTGCGGAATGGTCGGGAAGGCCGGGCAACCTGTAGCGGATTGGACCTGAATTCGGAGCTTATCACCATTCCGGGCGCAAATGTGGGTTCTGAAGCCAGCAACACGCGACCTGACTTCGATGACGTGAGTGGGCCCCGTCGCGCCAACATGCGCGCCATACGAGCGACCAACACCAAGCCCGAAGTCACCGTCAGGCGCCTGCTGCACAGCATGGGTTACCGCTTTCGTCTTCATCGGCGCGATTTGCCCGGAAAACCCGACATCGTTTTTTCAGGGCGCATGAAGGTCATCGAAGTTCGGGGATGCTTTTGGCACCGGCACTCCGAGCCTGGTTGCAGGAATGCAGTGCTTCCACGCAGTCGAGCCGATTGGTGGCGGACAAAGCTGGACTCCAACGTCGCCAGGGACGCGCGGAATCTTTCCCTGCTCGAAGGGCTGGGTTGGTCCGTGCTGGTCCTCTGGGAATGCCAACTGGTTTTGCCCGGCCTGCCGGAGCGCCTGCGCGTGTTCCTGGATCACTGAAGCGCGGGAAGCTGTTCGACTTACCTAGCGGATAGACCTTGACGCTATCGCGCTTTGTGGAAGCCACAGGGCAGTCTAGGATCCATCCATGGTCGACACGACTCAACTTTCCAAAGCCTCTCCGGGGCAGCTGTCAGCGGCAGAAGCGAACGCCAGCCGGGCAGTGCGGGCCAAGCTGGCCCGCCTGGCGCAGGGTGGCCAGCCCCGGGTACTCGACCTGTTCTCAGGCTGCGGGGGCATTTCCCTGGGCTTCCATCGGGTCGGCTGCTCCATCGTGGGGAACGTCGAAATTGACCCGGATGCGGCCCGTTCGCATGCCCTCAACTTTCATTCGCACTGCCCCGGTTCAATGGAGCGTCACGGCAAGGCGCGAGACATCGGTTCCACCACACCAACCGAACTCGCGGCAGCGCTGGACCTGGGACACGTCCTCGGCGCCGTGGACGTCATCGTCGGAGGGCCGCCCTGTCAGGCCTATGCGCGGGTGGGCCGGGCCAAGCTGCGCCACCTGACGGACCATCCGGAGGCCTACAAACAGGATCAAAGACGCCACCTCTATCTCCGCTACCTGCAGTTCGTACGCGAGTTCCGTCCCGTCGCCCTGCTCATGGAGAACGTCCCCGACATCCTGAACCAGGATGGACACAACGTGGTCGAGGACATGACCGAGGTCCTGGACGAGCTGGGCTACGACACGCGCTACACCCTGCTCAATGCGGCGTTCTTCGGCGTGCCCCAGGCACGCGACAGGCTCTACATGGTCGCCTACCGCCGCGAACTGCAGGCCCGGATCCGGTTCCCGGAACCCACACACCACGCCGACCTGCCTTCGGGTTACCTCGGGCGACGTACGCATGCACTGAAGGCAGTGGCCGCAGCCGACATCCATTCGTATATCCCGGCCGTTCAGCCGCCCGCCAGCCTGCCCCCGGCCATCTCGGCCTTCGATGCCATCGGCGATCTCCCAGGCATCCCGGCCATCGACAGGAGGCCGCCACGCCGAAGCGTTCTGGACGAAACCCTGCCGCATCCCTCTCGTCGCGGCATTTCGCCCTATGCACAGGCGATGAGGACGTGGCCCGGATTCGAAGCCCTGGGAACGCTGCAGGACCATGTCGTGCGCTACCTGCCGAGGGATGGCCGGATTTTCGCGGCCATGCCCGAAGGGGCCGAGTACCCTGCCGCGTATGCGCTGGCCGTCCAGCTGTTTCGCACGGCAGCGCGGGAGACAGGCCTCCATCACCGCTCGAACGCCTACGCCGACCTGCGCAAGCGCATGGTCCCGCCTTACGATCCGGGCAAGTTCCCCAACAAGTGGTGGAAGCTCCGACGTGACCAGCCGGTGCGTACGCTTATGGCCCACCTGGGACGGGACTGCTACTCGCACATCCATTTCGATGCCACGCAGGCCCGCACCATCAGCGTACGCGAGGCAGCCCGCCTGCAGTCGTTCCCCGACGGCTGGCGGTTCGCCGGGTCGATGAACTCGGTGTTCAAGCAGATCGGCAACGCAGTTCCCCCGCTCATGAGCACAGCCATCGCCGCGGTCATGCAGGCAACGATGCAGGAATGCCTGCTGCGGGGTGCGCAGCCCCGGCCGATCGCAGCGTAGAGAGCGGGGTAGCCGTGTCCGAGACGTCGCGGGTAGACGAACGCATCAAGGCACGCATCGAGCGAGGCGATTTCCTCTTCAATCTCATGCAGGTGGCCACGACGGAGTCAGGCGACGTGCAGGAGCACTTCGTCCGTTCAGTCACCGCGTTCAGCGTGGAAGCCCGCCAGAGGCTGGCAGACCGCGATCTCATACGGCGTCGGGTCTACCGACCACAGGGGTACTGGCCAGCCCAGCAGGGCAAGACCTTTGGCTTCATCGACGGTGGCGTGGCCAATCTGGAGTTGCCCACTGCAGCGCCGATCGGCGTCAGGGTGGGAAGCTACGTCGTGCGGCCCGGAGAGGCCGGTCCCGGGCGGGAGGAGTTCGGCTACGCCGTCGCCATCGTGGACGAGCTGTTCGGCCGGGATGCCTACCTCTACGCTTCGGACGACGAAAGCGAGCCGTTCGACGACCTCATGAAGCTCCGGGACGCCGTCCGGATCATCGCCGAGAGCGCCGCGGCCCTGAAAGTGGCGTCTCGGACGGCGAACAGGCCCGATATTCTGCTGGCGCACGGCCCGCTCATCAACCCGGTGGCTCCATACGGACTCAAGAACTTCCCCGCGCTTCAACTGCAGGCAGCCCGGCACCTGCTCATGCAGGGCGACTGGACAGGGGACGACAAGGAACGGAGCTTTATCAGGCTCGAGTTGGAAATCCTGAAGCGCCTGCGGGAGACCGGGGTGAGCGTGGCAGGCGTCGTAGAGAGAGCGAAAGCGGGTAAGTCGCCCTTCTTCACCGCCTTGCTCGGCTGGGCCACGGACGAGTTGCCCGCCCGCGAAGCCCTGCGCAAGGGAGATGCCGACGACATGCTGGACACGGCCAGGACGTTCGGCCTGAACGACACGACCATATTCGACCTCGTGCTGAACGAGGGGGAATACATCTCCCCGGTACCCGTCAACCGTCAGCTGCCTAAGAGCAAGTGGCCACAGCAGGACAGCCTGCCGATCTACATCGAGCAGTACCCCAGAGCACTGACAACGTTCATCAAGCCAAGCGAGAACGGAAGCCCGTTCCGCCTCGAGTGTTTTGAGGGAGAGGCGGCGTTCGACGATGTGGCGGACCTCGTCCTGCACACCAGCCGCCTGCTGCCGACCTACGTCTTCCCGGTCGGGCTGGACATCGTGGACAGGTATTCGAAGGTCCCCGCATGGATGAGTGCCGGGGTGCGGGCCCGCCATCAGCAGCTGCTCCTGAGGAAAGCCTTCGAAACGGGCGACAGGCAGGTGATATCGTACGCCAAGCGGGTCGCCGCTTCCAGAGGTAGAGACTGGATGTTCCGCCCAACGATCTAGGGGATCGCCGCCGTGAACGACATGTTGTCAGAGCCCGTCACCGACGCGCCGCCTCCCGCAGCCGAAGACTGGGCCAGGATCGGGCGGGTGATCGGCAACACGTCCACGGGCGGCTACAGCTTCATCCTCAAGAGCATGCAGGCGAAGGTGGGAGACATCGTCGCCACCCGCCTCGAAGTCCCGTCAGGAACGGCAGGTGTCAGCCAGAACGCCACGGTGTGGGGCCGCATCGTGGGCATCGAACGCTCGAACCCGTTTTTCCCCTCCGAGGCTGCCCAGGAACTGGCGAACGAAGATATCAGGCTGCTCGACACCGTCCTGTCCGACAACCGCGACCACGTCGAAGCCGAGGTCCTCGTGCTGGGTACGACGGGCAGTGACCCCGCACTAACCCGGCTCACCCCGCTCACCTACCCGGTGAGGCCCTCGGCCGAGGTCCTCTATCCCCCGGCAGAGAGCGTCCGCAAGCTGCTGACCGGCGACGATGATCCCACCAAGGAACCCAAGCTCCTCATTGGCTCGCTGATAGCGCGGAACGACGTGCCCGTGCACCTCGGTGCCCGCCAGGTGGTGTCCCGCCACCTGGCTATCCTGGCCATGACCGGCGGCGGCAAGACGGTCGCGGCCCGAAGGGTGGTGAGCGCCTTGATAGAGCATCGCTATCCTCTCGTCATCTTCGACCCTCACGGAGACTACCTGGGCTTCCAGGAGCGCCAGTCCGCCTTCCCGGGCACCACTGTCAAAGTGTTCTACCCCGTTGTCCACGTTTCGCCGGAGACCGTGGACGTCATCGGCGAGCTGGTCGAGAAGATGGGGCAGCGCCTGACCAGCCCGCAACTTGACTTCTTCAACACCGTCGTGACCATGTCAGTGCCCCCGCCGGGCGGTGAACCGGCCCTCACCTACATCGCCAGGCTAATCGGAACCGCAACCTCCCTGATGGAGAAGCGGCAGAGCAAGGACAAGGACGTCGACGGCGCCGTCGCCAACATGCTGCCAGCCTCGATGAACGCAGTGATCAGGTCGTTGCGGTTCGTCAGGGGCAACCTGGAGCAGATGGAGCGCAACAACGAGCGCCTGCGCAGCCAGGACCGCTTCAAGCAGGCTGGTATCCAGTTCACGGAAATGCCCAGCCCCACCGACGCTCCGGACGACATCGTGCGTCCGGGGCAGGTATCGGTGTTCTACCTCGCCGGTTTCGACCACCTTAACCAGTCGGCCATCGTGTCCATGGTCATGGAGGCACTCTTCCAGCACCGGTCCAAGCTCACCGGGGTCATCCCGCCGTTCCAGGCGGTCGTGGAGGAGGCGCACAACTTCATACCGAGCCGCCAGGAGGGCACGGACTCGACGCCGTCGCTGGCGACGCTGCGCAAGGTCATCACCGAGGGCCGAAAGTTCGGCACTGGGTTGATCATCATCTCGCAACGGCCTTCCAGGCTCGACGAGACCACGCTGGCGCAGTGCAACAGCTTCCTCGTCCTCCGGCTGGTCAACCCGCGTGACAAGTCCTTCGTGCGATCGGTGATGGAGAACCTGACCGAGCAGGATGCCAATGTCCTCCAGACGTTCGGGCCGGGGCAGGGCATCGTCTCCGGCCAGGCAGTCCGCTTTCCCCTGCTGGTGCAGGTAAAGGACGACGAGCTGCGGAGCACGGCACTTACCGACGAAGACTTCATCAACGAGGCGGCTAGCTGGAAGCAGGGTGTGGCCCGCGCGGCGGACGAGTCCGCACGCCAGAAGCACGCCGCGGCCGAAACTCCGGCGTCCGCACGAACCGCTCCTAAAGTCCCGGAACCCGACCAGAAGGAACAGACGGCCACGCGTCGTCCGATCAAGTTCAAGCACGGCCGCAGACCGCCGCCGAAGACCTGACGGAGGCGGTGGCTAAGCCGCGTCACTCCAGTTCAGGCCAGCACGCCTGGCTGCGTGGAGCACCCGCGTCGCCTGCCTGGCCTGCTTGGGGCTGGGCCTCTTCAGCCAACCCTGCAGGGCATACTGAAGCAGCGTGGTGGCGATTTGGGTCTCGAGTCCAGTCACCATCCTTGAACCCGCCGCCCACGCGATGACCCGACCCCATTCAGCGCCGGTCAGTTGGGTGCACTCGTCGATTTGCCGTTCGTCGTCCGAGAGGGAAGGCCCCTGCTGGGCCGCAGGAGGGAGCGCCGCAGGCATGGCCGGTTCGGGTTCCACTGCGACGGGCTGCGTCTCCGGCACGCCTGCCGCTGGCCATGTCAGGTTCACCCTCTGGATGGCGTCCCAGGAAGCTTCCTTCTTGGCGTATTCGGTGACGTTCTCTGGACCCGCTGCAGTCCGAAGCGCAAGGTGAACGACGGGTGCCCACTCGATGAACACCGCCTTGAGCGCGTCCGAGACCTTTTGCTGGTCCCAGATGCCAAGCAGTTCGAGGCTCGATCCGTAGTCCTTGGAAAGCCGTGCGACCAACGCCGCTGCCACGTTGGCCATGTAGGAGCCGAGAGCGGCCTTGCGACAGGCCCTCTGGGCTGCGTCCATCAGGAGAAGAAGGGCGGCCGTCTCCTCCAGGAAGTCATCGTCCGGTTCCCAGCCCGCTCCGTTCCTTCTTTCAAGCTCCGCCATGAAGGCCGTGTAGTTCTTCTGGCTGCCGCGGCCCACAACGTGTGGTAGGCCCCACCACGACATCCATGCCTTGGCCAGTTCGGTCTTGCCGAAGCGCTGCGCCTTGGGGCACTCGGCATCGAAGTCGGCACGCTTGGTGCGCGTCGAACCGGCTCTGTTCCGCGCAACCTGATAGGCGCCCCGGGTCCGCTCGTAGAACCAGCGGCTCTCCTCACCTGGGCACCAAACCTTCTCCGCAATCTGTTCGAGCCGGACGTGGAACGGGCTGTTTGCCGAGAGGTCGGCAAGCTGGATTGGATTTTGTGTGTTAGCGTAGCGGGATATGAGCGGCACGAACTCAGCAAGCTTCTCGGGCCTGACCCGGGTGAGCTTCATGGCGACCGCCACCCCGCTGAGATCTACCTTGTCCTGCTTGCGGGCGCGGTGGATGGATGCCGTCGTTTGGGCACCGTTGACGATCTGGAGGCCGACCAGAGACCTGATTACGGTGCGCCCGTTTTCCATGCCGACGTCGATTTCGTCTGCCGTGGCAGTTATGCCATTGTTGTAGGCCAGGAAGCGGTCCTTCTCCGCATTGTTGGCCAGGGTCGCCCGAATGCCCTTGTTGACCTTGCCGGTGGCCTGCAGGAATGATCGGACGTTGAACTCGAAGAGCTTGGCACCGAAATCCTCATATAGGAGGTAGAGCGTCTCACCCGGAATGATGGCCAGGAACGTCTGGTATTCGACTGTAGAGGACTGCATCTCCAGAACAGGAAGCGGCTGACCCATCACCGCCTTGAAATCGACCTTGATGAGCTCGCGGGTGACAGTATCGTTCCCAGCCCGTTGCAGCCGCTCCAGGTCCCAGACTTCGAAAGTGATTGGCTTTCCAATCTCTTCCATCGGCTCGATGGATCGGTCCCGGACCGCTGCGTTCGTGATGAAGGTGACCAGCACATCATCGATGTTCGCCAGCTTGCGCCTGATTTCCTGGACTGCAGCGTAGGCCGGGCTTCCGGCCGGGAAACGCGCAACGTCCTTCTTGACCGCTAGCCGGAAGAAGCGGGCTGCCCAGCTGGTCCATTTGACGACCTCGGCCCTGGTAAGGTCGGGCGTGCCCTCCTGGGGCTCGTATGGGATGAACAGCGAGGTAAACAGCAGCAGCCGGTTTTCCTCCTCATCGATGCTGTAAGCCACGACCTTGCACCGATCCCGGCCTTCGGTGTCGTGGTGGGGGCAGAGATCGTCGGTTGATGCAGCGCCGGTATCGCTTATGATGCCCATTGCCGCCTGGAGCAGTGCCACATCCCAGCCAAGCTGGAAGTCCTCGCCCAGGTCTGCATGGATCGACCTGACGTCCTCATCCAGGCTGACGGCGAAATCCCGCAGAAGCCGCTGCTCTAACACGCTTCCACCCCTTTGTTTCTCCTGCTGATTATCAGGTCATTTGGGTGCAGGAGGGAAGAGGTTCGGCGACATTGTGACCCACAAATCCCCGCCCGGGGGCAACGCTCCGGAGAGCAAATTGCCCTGCAACGCCGACGCGTCATCGGCGCACAAGGCCGCCCTGTTCAAATCTCTGCACCAGATTCGCTCTAGTTCCGAGGACAGTTTGTACTAGGTTCGCACAGGTCTTGGCCGCACAGCTCGCTTAAGCGATAGGCATCGTGCAGGGAATCAATCGGGTAAACATCCTGACGTAGCATCCGTCCGCCCCGGTCTGCACCGGTAGGATTGTCGTTCCGGGACCGGGCTGGGTGGCATTCCAACGAGAAGATATTGGCTCCCGACGGGCTCTCGGCGCCTATTTGCAGGCGTACATCCAGCCCTATGCTGGGGCATCCGCCGCCGCCTCTACCAAGCCCGAAGCTCGTCAGCACGGGACTCAGCCAACCGATGGACTCTAGGTCAGCTGGCCACGAACCTGGGCTGGGCAGCGGCGGAGTTCGTTGGAGGTAGTTGGCCGACGGGCTCGCCACCCCCGACTTGGTGGGAGCTGACCACGCGGTGGCATGCGGTCTGTCAGGTCACGCCTGGAACGTTGGTGTACACCGCCTTCTTCTGTGATCCGGCAGGGGGTAGTCTATGGCGTAGGAGGACATCGGGAGACGCCATGAGGATCACCAGCTACGGTTTGTTCTGGCGGAGGGACGAAATCGAATGGGCGCCTGGCAGGGGCAATCGGAACGGGTTCCGACTACTCGGCCGCTTAGGGGCTAATCGTCCGAAGCTAAAGGTCGCGGACTTCCGCCACCAGCAAGGAATATACATCCTCTACGACGAGTATGGCCCCGCCTACGTCGGCCTTACCAGGGCGCAGGGTCTGGGCAAACGTCTCAAGGACCACCTCTCCGACCATCTTGCCGACATGTGGGACCGCTTCTCGTGGTTCGGCTTCCGGGAGCCCGGTGCGGTTTCGAGCAGCGGCATCCTCAACCTTGAAACGCTTCCAGAAACTGGAGAGCTCACCGAAGACACGGGGACCACCATCGGTGATCTTGAAGCACTGTTGATCCAGGCAATCGGGCCCAAGCTCAACTCTTCGGGCATGAGGTTCAGGAACGCTTTCAAATGGGAGCAGATATACTGGGACGACATCGGGATATATCTTAAGCGGCTAGATCCCGAGACCACTGCAAGCGAGACCGCATGAAGGCTGGTCAGGAAGCTGCGGCCTTGAACTGCTGAGCTCACTAGGGAGGGGATGATCGTCAGTATTTGCGCGTTGTCGAAAATCGGTCAGGGGTGTCAGGCAGAGCGCGATTGTTCCCTGAGAGGCGGAAGCGTGGCTTTGAGGTGGTGCTCGGAAGTACGCGCCGATCGGGGCGAAAACCCGGACGTCCTCCATGGGGCAAGTCGAGCCACTCCTCATGTCAATCCCGCCTTGTCGGCGCATCGCCGCCAGTGCTGGTGGCCACCACCACGGCAAATGCTCCGTCGCCGTCTCCGACGCCAGGCGTTCCCGTCTCCCACCCAGGCGGTCCCCCAGTTGCGTGGAAGTGGAGCGCTCCCCCTGCTGAAGGGGAGGGTGCTGGGGGTAGAAGGGAGAGCAGCTCCTCCACGACCAGCGACCAATGGCAGGCCTGTCCCAGGCCGGAAGGCCAACCAGGCGCGGGCACCGAACGACCTTGCGTACCCTGCACCAAGCGAAGGAGATAGCCCGGCAGGGACATGCCGACCGAGGTCCGGTAGAGATTGGGAGTGGTCGGGTCACAGAGGCGCCAGGCGCTAGGCCAGACGCCCCGACGCCTGACCCGGGCTGCGGCGTCATCTATCATGCCGTACCGGGCGCCCTGAATGACCGTCGAGGCCCCTGCCTTGGCCTTCGGGCCGAGCACAGCCACGTCCCGCTCCAGGGCATCTGGATCGGAGTGCGCGATGCCCGCCAAGGTCGAGAGAGTCTTTACCAAGCGCGGCAGACCGCCGGGCCAGATCGTGTAACGGAACTTGGGCCAGCCCGTGTAGAGCATGAGCTGGTTGGCGTTTGGGGCGGAGACGCCACCCGCACCGAAGAGCTTGGCCTGCACCAGGGCAGCTCGCCTGAACTGCAGCACGCCCTTCTCCTCGTGGTCGTGCACGAGCAGGAAGTCGCCCAGTTCGCAGCTCCCTGTCGAACCCGGGAAACTAACCCATGGGTGGCCGTGGCAGACGACCCCGCGCAGCCGTAGCCGTAGCCCGGGAGGCATCGAAATCGACCATGCTAAATCGATCCGGGGCAAAGCGCGCAGAACCAAGTTCTTGAGGGCCGGGACTTCAGGGACCTTGGCGGAGGACCCGAATTCAGAGAACCAGGCATCCTGGATTTCCAGGTTGGCGACGCGGCGAAGTCGACGGAGGGCCTCGTTGGTCAACATCGGCGCATCATCCATTCGAGCCAGACCGGCCCATTGTAGTTGCCCTCTTGAGGCGAGCCAAGCGCGGCAAAGTCCACCTGAGTGACGCCCGGTTTGCTGGAGGACGGGTCTCGGCCACCAGCAGGCTGCGCGCTACCTGGTCACTTCGCCACCGAGATCGGCGGGATGCGGGCGTCCTCCGGCGCACCAAGATAGCACTGCATTGCGCCATCGATCGGCTGCGCACCAATTCCAGGACGTTCCGGGAGCCAGAGCGGAGGCCAACCCGTGAACCGCATCCTAGATGCGGAGGCCATGGCCTCGAGGAGAGCGGCTAGGCCAGTCACCGTGGTCCTGAACCGGCAATCCATTTCGTATCTGCCAGGGTGAATCGCGCAGGGTCGGTTTCCGGCAGTGGGGCAACTAGAGCATTCCACCTGTCCCTGGCGTCCTCGGCAAAAGCGTTCTGGAGGGCGCCTGCAGAGGTCGCAGGCGAGCCGTCGGAGATCAGGACAATGCCCTGCAGGATTCCGCGTGGCATCCAGCATGTCGGCCTTGCGGTTGTGCAGGCACCGCTCCAGCAGGCTGTTCCAGTCTGCGCGGTCGAGGCGGGCGCGCTCTCCGGCCCCGGCCTGCGGACGACGTAGCAGGCGTGCAAGGTCACCGTTCCCTTCGGGGTGGCGCTGCGCGACATGACGGGTGTCCCGTGGCCACCGGGCACCACGATGATAGGGTGCTCCGCGCCGGTAACAGGATGAGCCACCTGCGTGAGCCTGCAATGGAAGGCTGGGTCGGCGAACTTCTTGATGACGCCGTTTATGGCGTCCTGATCATAGGGTGGCAGGCCAGCCGGACGTGAGACGGGCCGGAGAACCGATCCTTCATCTGAAAAGCCGAGCACGAGGTGGCCGCCACCTTCATTGGCCAACGCCATGGCCGCCTTGGCGAGCAGGCCTCGGTGTTCTACATCGGCAAAATCAAGCCAGCTCTTGAACTCGACTGCAGGGCTCTCGTTGGGCGTAGCGAGAAGCGCGCCAAGGTCGTCCGCAGCTGCCATGATGTTCTCGTCCTCAAGAGTGCAGGGCGCGTATGGGACCCGGTCGCCTGATTGTCGTCACAGCACCGAGAGAGATTGAGCGGCACACATGTCCGCATGGCATGTCATTGTTGATGCCTTAGCAGGTCAGAGTCTGGCACCGTCAACAATGGGGAATGGCACCGCTGTTTTGCCCGTGGCAGTCCACCGGAGCTCTCGTGCAGCCATGCCTCGGTCGGCAGCGAACGCGTTCCAGGACATGATCATGATGGCAAACCGGGCGAGCATGCTCTCCCGCGTTCCCACAGCTTGCTCAACCCCTCGCATCAGGCGTTCCCGGAGCACATAAGCCGGGTCGGACTTTCCCGCAGCCAGCCCGGTTGCCAGTGTCTCGAGCCATGGGGCAAGGCGACCTTTGCCGGGTGACCTGGAAGCAAGGTATGCCGTCCCCAGCAAGGGTGTGCTTCGGATCCCGCGGGGAAAAGCATAACCGGCGACCTGCCTACCAACGGCTTCGATCCCTTTCCAGCGTCCATAGCCGTCATCAATCTCCGCGTTCGATACAAAGTCGCGTACGGAGTCTGGCAGACCGCGGTCATACAGCACGAGCAGCCGAACTGCCTGCGCCACGGCAGCGCCGCCAACGACGCCCCTGATTGCGAGCACGTCACCGCCGGTCCTCGACGTGCCAGTATTCGTCTTGGTAAACGCCCCGCGTGCGATGCCGAAGCGGACGTCCATTTCAACTTCGGCATCCGTTTGGGAGAGCGCCATCAGACGGTGCTGACCGTCGTTCAGGACGCCTTCGGCGCTGACGATAATCGGCTCGCCAGTGTTCTCAAATTCCCCTGACTTCATTTGCTGGACGAGACGCTCGACCTTGCGGTGGCTTACACTCCTGTTCGCCGTGTTGTAGCCCAGCAGCGCCTCCGCCATCTCCTTACCGAGCAGGAGGGTTTTGGTCCCGTAATGGCCGGACACCAGCTCCTTGAGTTCATCCGGCGCAATCCGCTGAGCGTGCGGGTTGGCGGCGTTCTGGTCGGCCTTGACGGCGGGTCGCCGGGACATGCGTCAGCCTCGTTGATGCGGACCGATAATGCGCAACGCCAAATCCCGTGGCAATGATTTGCGCACATGGTTGCCGCGACGCACCGAGACTGTCCGGCCTAGGAGCGAGGCCGTCATTCCATCCGCGTCATCGCTGCCCCGCCAGGCTTCCGACCCCGACGGGCTTAGCCGACCCACTCCTGGTCCTGGGACTGGAAGTTCCACCCCCCAATGCCGGTGCTATCAATGAACCAGCCCCTGGGGGTCCTCGGCACATCCCGGTGCCACCGGCGTGCCGTGCTTAGACCGGAAGAGCTGGAATTCGCACTTCCTCCTCACCCTCCGACCCAGCCCTTGCGAGGGGATGTGGTCAATGAGGAGGACGCGAATGGACAGCGAAGCCCGGCCATGATTCCCATGGACGGCTTCGCAGCTGTAGACTTGGGCCCAGTCGAATAGCTGAACCACCCGCAGCGTTACATGAACCTTCTACCTGGACCGCGGGACCGATGGAGCCTTGTGAATACAAGAGGACTGCACGCGGTCGACCAAGGGCAATGGGCAACTGGCAGCTTGTCGTCTCCATAAACAGGCTCCTCGATGAGAATTATTGCGAGAGAGCGAGAGACTTTCGCCAGAATCGCTCCGGACTTGAGCCCTTTTTTACGTGGAAACGCTCCGACTTGTTTCCTGAGACAGACATGCCAACTGCGGCCGCTAATGACCGTCGAGCTTATTCCCTAAAAGGCCGCATGGAGTTTGGCGCCGTTCAAACTACGTCGTCTGACCGCAGCTTGCACCTTGATGCCATTGCCGGAGGCTCGAATTGGAACGTCGCGTGGGCGATTCCGAAGTGCCCGTGCATTTCCTCGCACGCATGCGCCAGCAAGCCCGCATCGTCCGCCGCATCACTCCGGACGAGGTGGGCCGTCAGCGCGTTCTCCGTGGTGCTCAAACCCCAGATGTGCAGGTCGTGGACCTCCACCACGCCGGGCAAACCACGCAGGGCGGTCTCCACCTTCTCCTTGTCGATGCCCTCCGGCACTGCATCCAACGACAGGTCCAGCGAGTCGCGCAGCAGGGACCACGTGCCCCAGACGATGACGGCGCTGATTACCAGGCTGATCGCCGGGTCCAGCCAATGCCAGCTGGTCCAGAGAATGAGTCCGCCTGCGACCACGACGCCCAATGCCACCAGCGCGTCGGACGCCATGTGAATGAATGCCCCACGCACGTTCATGTCGCCCTTGCGTCCAGACATGAACAGCCCCGCTGTGATGCCGTTGACGAAGATGCCCACCGCCGCCACCACCATGATGGTGACGCCCGCCGTGGGTTCGGGGTCCAGCAAGCGCCGTACGCCCTCCCAGGCGATGCCGCCGGTCACGACCAGCAGCACGACGGCATTGCCAAGCGCAGCCAGGATGGACGAACGGCGCAGGCCGTAGGTGTACTTGCCGGATGGCCGACGCTTGCTCAGAACCGAAGCGCCCCATGCGGCCGCCAGGCCGAGGACGTCCCCGAGGTCGTGACCGGCGTCGGCCATCCGCGCCAACGAGTGCGAGGCCACCCCGTAGACGCCTCGGCCAAGACGTAGGCGACTTTGAGGGCGATCCCGATGGCGAAAGCGCGGCCGAAATTGGCGGGTGCGTGCACGTGGCCGCCCGCGCCATGATGGTGATGCTCGTGCCCGGCGTGGTCCGAATGGTCGGTCATGGTCTACTTCTCCGTGCCGAGGCCGACGTCGGTTCCGGCGGGTCTCCAACGCAGCAGGCGCAAGGCGTTCATCGTGACGAGCACCGTCGCGCCGGTATCCGCCAGGATTGCGGGCCACAACCCGGTAATGCCCGCCAAGGTCGTGACCAGGAAGATAGCCTTCAGCCCGAGTGCCGCGCCCACATTCTGGCGGATGTTCGCCAACGTCGACCGCGACAGGCCCACGAGCTCCGCCACCCCCGCAACCCGCTCGCGCAGCAACGCCGCGTCCGCCGTCTCCAGGGCGACATCCGTGCCGCCGCCCATTGCGACGCCAATTGAAGCCGCGGCCAAGGCCGGAGCGTCGTTGATGCCGTCGCCGACCATCACCACCGGACCGGCTTTCCGCAGCCGGGCAATCTCCCCCAGCTTGTCCTCCGGCAGCAGGCCCGCACGCACGTCCAGGCCCAGCTTCGCGGCAATGGCTCGACCGGTTCGCTCGTTGTCGCCGGTCAGCATCACCGTCGCCAAACCCATGCGCCTCAGCGTGGCGATGCCCTCGACGGCGTCAGCTCGCGGTTCGTCGCGTAGAGCGATCAGCCCCAGAACGGCTCCATCTGCCAGGACGGCTACCACCGTCTTGCCCTCCGCCTCCAGAGCAGCCGCCTGCGTGCCGATGCCGTTGCCGCTCTCTTCGGCATGGCGCGGACTGCCCACTGCGACGACACGGCCCTCTACCGTCGCCTGGACGGCGCGGCCGGGAACGGCACGTGCGTCCACCGCGGACGGGACGTCGACGCCCAGGGCGGCGGCCCTTTCCAGAATGGCTCGGCCCAACGGATGCGATGAGCCTTGTTCAACTGCCGCAGCCAAACGAAGCAACGATGGCTCATCGACATCAGCGGCCAGCACCATGACATCCGTGACCTTGGGGCGACCTTTCGTCAGGGTGCCCGTCTTGTCGAAGGCCACCGTCTTCGCCGCGCCGATCGCCTCCAACGCCGCGCCGCCTTTGACAAGCAATCCGCGCTTGGCGCCTGCCGACAGGCCCGACGCAACGGCCGCCGGAACCGAGATCACGAGCGCGCATGGGCAGGCAATCAGGAGCAGCGCCAAGCCGCGATAGGTCCAGGTCCACCAGTTCCCGCCCAACAGCAGCGGTGGGACCAGGATGACGACGATGGCGGCGACCATAGCGGCGGGCGTCCACCATTCGGCGAACCGCTCCACGAAGCGTTGAGTGGGCGCGCGCGAGGAAGCAGCTTCCTCCACGAGCTTGACGATGCGCGCCACCGTGTTGTCCGACGCTGCGCGCGTGGTGCGTATCCGGAGCAGCCCGGCATCCGCGTTCACCGAACTGGCCAGCACCGGCTCGCCAGGCCCCCGCGCCACTGGGACGCTCTCGCCGGTCACCGGGCTCTCATCGAGCGCAGAAGTACCTTCGACGATTTCGCCGTCGCACGGCACGCGGTCTCCGGGACGAACCTGCACGATGTCGCCGACCGCCAGCCAATCGGCAGCCACCTCCTCGACGCCACCGCGCATGCCCTCGCGCCGGGCGGTTCGGGGAATGAGACCGCCCAGGGCGCGGATGCCCGCTCGGGCGCGACCTGCCGCCACGCTCTCCAACATCTCGCCGAGCGCGAAGAGCAGCACGACCGTCGCCGCTTCCTCCGCCGCGCCGATTGCAACCGCACCCAGCGCCGCCACGCACATCAACGTCTCTATCGAGAATGGCGACCCGGCCCATGCCAGTGCGACGGCCCGGCGTCCAGATGGGGCAACGGCGACGACCGTGGCGACAAGGAAGATCCAGTAGGCCTCCCGGGGGAACGCAAGCGACAGCACCCACGCCACGCCTACCAGCACCGCCAACAGGCCAACCAGCCGCGCCTTGCCGGTCCGCCACCACGGGAGGTCGGTCAAGGGTGCGTCATGGCCGTGGACGTGCATCCCCGGTTCGGTAGCGGCGATTTCGTGGACAAGGTGGTGAGCGCGATCGTGGCCGCAACAGCCGTCCCCGCATCCCGCCGTCCGAACCACCGCCTCCTTGGAGGCCGTGCGCGAGGTTCGGTATCCCAGTGCCGCCACCTGCCGCTCGACGACGTCCGCCGACGCGCCGTCCGGCGCTCGGCCCAAGGTCATCGTCTCGGACATCAGGTTGACCTGCACGTCGGAGATGCCCGGCAAACGGCGGACGGCCTTCTCGACTTTGGCCACGCAGGCGCCGCAATCCATCCCGGATACCGTCCAGGAGAGGACTTCGATGCCGTCATCCAGTTTCGCGCCGCCGTCCATGTCGGGATGCTCCAAAGCTTCCCACATGTCATGGGACCTCTAGCCGCTAGAGGTGCAAGGTCTAAAATGCTATGGAGCGATCATGACCCAAGTGTCCTTGTCCATCGGCGATCTATCCCGACAGACCGGGTGCAAGATCCCACTCATCCGCTGGTACGAGCAGGTCGGCATGCTTTCCGCCCCGGCGCGGACCTCCGGCGGTCATCGGGCGTACGGACGCGAGCATCTGCAGCGGCTGGATTTCATCAGGCATGCCAGGGAGTTCGGATTTCCCCTGGACGCCATTCGCGAGCTGCTCGACTTGGCGGGCAAGCCGTCCTGCGAGGCGGCGCACGACATCGCCTCGGCCCAGTTGGCCTCGGTCGAGGGCAAGCTCAAACGACTGGAAGCCCTGCGGGCGGAACTGGCCCACATGGTGGACACCGGTTGCCGGGGCGCTCCCGCCGACTGCCGGATCCTGGCCACCCTGGCGGACCACGATCATGGTCACTGCCTGACCGATGCCCACGCCACGGCGGAGGTCGTCTAGTCCGCCTCCTCAGGCCGACCGGTGTCCAAGCAGGATGACTAACGTTCCTGCCAGGCACAGCACGGCGCCGCAGACGTCCCACCGGTCCGGCCGCATTCCCTCGACTGCCCAAAGCCAGAGCAGGGAGGAGGCGATGTAGATGCCGCCGTAGGCTGCGTAGGTTCGCCCGGCCGCGTCACTTTCCACGAGGGTCAGCAGGTAGGCGAACAGCACCAGGGACGCGACGCAATCGCCATCAGCCCGCCCGAAGTCAGCAGGGTGACGGTGACCGGCTCACCGAGCATCGGCACCGCCAACGCCGCGCCAACGAACGGCGCAGCCGAGAAGTAGGCTCCTGTCCGCGCGGCGCCGAGATGGCGCAGTCCCAGCACGAACAAGGCCAAGCTCACGCCGTAGCCCAGGAAGCCGACGACGGCCGCCGCAAGGACGATGCCCGGCGCGGGGCAAGCGGCGCCGGACGCGAATGCCAGCCCGAGGTTCACGGCACCGGCGACCAATCCCTTGAGCATGGCAATCTGCACCGGGTCCGGAGGACGACAATTTGCGCGTCAGATTGTTGTCGATGCGCCAGCACAGGCAGGCGCCCGCGATCAGTACGGCGCCAAGCTGAAAGGTCGCATGACCTTGCCAGGACAGGAGCGCCGCACCGGACAGGATGGCGAACGCTCCCAGTAGCAGTCGCCGAGCCACATTCTCCCGAAACGCCGACCAGGCGATGCCCATGGTCGCCAACCCTTCGAGGTTCAGGAGCAGCGAGGCTCCCGACGCGTCCGTACGGGCAAGGCCGAACATGAGCAGCAGCGGCCCGAGCACGCCGCCTGCCAGAATGACGAGGGCGAGCCACGGAACGTCGGCCCGGCTCAACGGGGCTTCAACTACCGGGAGGTTGAACGCCGATCGGGATAGGTGGACGGCAGCCAAGCCGATGCCCGCGCCCAGGTAGAGCAGTCCGGCAAGCATCCAGGGGTCGACGGATCCGAGCAGCAGCTTGGCGAACGGCGTGCTGGCGCCGAACAGGACGGCGGAGAGCAAGGCGAACGGGATGCCGATGCGGTTCATGCCAGCGTTCGGCCGCCGCCCGCCGCCAGGTCGCGTAGGATGGGGCAGTCCGGGCGCTGATCACCGCGGCAGTTGGACGCCAGTTCTTCCAAGGTGTCGCACATGGAGGTCAGTTCTCCGATCTTGGTCCTAAGCTCTGCGACATGCTCCAGCGCGATGCGTTTGACGTCCCGGCTCGGCCGTTCTCGATCGTGCCACAAGCCGACCAGCAGCTTGATGCGATCCATCGACAAGCCGAGGTCGCGTGCCCGGCGGATGAACCGGAGCGTCTCCACCTCGCGGGTCCCGTAAGTCCGGTAACCACCTTGGGTGCGGGCCGCGTCCGGCACCAAGCCGATACTCTCGTAGTAGCGCAGCATCTTGGCGCTGACGCCCGACGCCCGGGCCGCCTCTCCGATGACCATGTTCGTTCTCCATTCACTGCAGATGAGGGTTCCCAACGTAGGAAGGTCAATGCCCGCGAAGAGGTTTCCCTTGACCTTCCCACGGTAGGAAGCCCCACGACCGAGGATGCAGATGCGCGCGTGCTCGACTAAACGGCGTGCCCACGTTCCGGATCATTGGAGACAAAATGTACAGTCCCCTGTCCAGGCGGTCTTTGTTGGTCGGTGCCGCCGCCGCCGCGGCTATGCCGGGGACCACCGGGTTCAAAGCCAGTGCCGCCGAACGTCCGACCCGCATCGCCTTGGCCGCCGAAAGGCGCATCATTGAGGTGAACGGGCGCGCTGCGTCGGTTTTCGGCATTCGCCGTCCGGACGGCTCGCCTGGCATCATCCTTGACCCCGGTCAGCGGTTTTCCGTGGACCTGGCCAACCGATGCGCCGAGGACACCATCGTGCATTGGCATGGCCAGACGCCGCCGTTCCTGCAAGACGGCGTCGCCGAAACCGGCGGAACGATCCTCAAGCCCGGAACCGTCCAGGCTTACGATTTCGTTCCTCGGCCAGGAACGCATTGGATGCACTCGCATCACGGCCTGCAGGAGCAGGCGTTGATGGCGGCGCCCTTGATCGTGAGGACATCGGACGACCTGAAGGCCGACGTCCAGGAGGTGACCGTCCTCCTGCACGACTTCAGCTTCAAGGATCCGGCCGAGTTGCTGGCGAAAGCGGTCGGATCGGCGGGCAGCGCCATGCCGGGTATGGACATGGGGCAGCACGGGAGCAAGCCATCCGGCGCGGGCAACCCGGACCTGAACGACGTGGATTACGATGCCTACCTCGCGAACGACCGCACGCTCGCCGATCCTCTCGTGGTCCGCGCCGCGCCGGGCGGCACGGTCAGGTTGCGGCTCATCAACGGGGCCACGACGACCGCTTTCTGGATCGACACCGGGGAGTTGGAAGGGCGTGTCGTGGCGGTGGACGGCAACCCGGTGCGTTCCGTCACCGGCAATCGGTTCCCCCTTGCCCAAGGGCAGCGTCTGGACGTGCTCATCACCATGCCGGTGGGCGGTGGCGCCCATCCGGTGTTCGCGCAACGCGAGGGCGACCGGAAACGGACCGGCATCATCCTGGCTTCTGCCGGTGGCGTGGTCCGCAAACTCTCCGGCACGGCGGATAAGGCTTGTTCCCCAGTCGACAATTCACTGGAACAACG
This sequence comes from Acetobacteraceae bacterium, assembly GCA_965199005.1. Taxonomy (GTDB): domain Bacteria; phylum Pseudomonadota; class Alphaproteobacteria; order Acetobacterales; family Acetobacteraceae; genus LMUY01. Next base: position 63,031 of record CBDAQK010000004.1, read on the forward strand.
GCTGAGGGCCGAGTTTCCCCTTTCCGCCTCGGGCGGCCCGGTCACCCATCGCGTCAGGCTGACTGGAGCGATGGTACCCTACGTCTGGTCCCTGGACGACCGAACTTGGGCCGACCACGTGCCGCTGCGCGTCGCCGGGAGCGGCTGCGTCATCCTGGAGATGACGAACGAAACCAAGATGGCCCACCCCATGCATCTGCACGGTCACCATTTCCAAGTGATCGGGATGGACGGTGTCTCCATGGCCGGAGCGGTTCGCGACACGGTCTTGGTTCCGGTGAACGGGGTGGTGACCGTCGCTTTCGATGCGGACAATCCCGGACGGTGGCTCTTCCACTGCCACAACCTGTTCCACATGGCCGCCGGTATGATGACCGAAGTCGTTTACGACGGCGTCGCATGATGTTCACGGACAAACCACCCCGCAATCGGGCGTTTTCGCCCCTTGACCTTCCCACAATGGGAATCCCTATGTCCCGGTTGGGATCGGAAATCCGGCCTTCGGACTGCAGGAGCGCGCCATGAGCGATCACCACGACCACGAGGCCCATGCCCCCGCCAAAGGCGGTTGCTGCTGTAGCGGTTCGGCTGCGACTCCGAAGGCGACGTCTTCGGTCACCGACCCCGTTTGCGGCATGGAGGTGGATCCGGCCACGTCCAAGCACCGGGTCGAACACGGCGGCGAGACATACCATTTCTGCTGCGGCGGTTGCCGCTCGAAGTTCGAAGCAGATCCGGAGAAATACCTCAAGGTGGCGTCGGTCGCGACCGATCCCGTCTGCGGCATGAAGGTGGATCCGGCGACATCGAAGCATCGCTTCGACCGAAACGGGACGACCTATCATTTCTGCTCGGCAGGCTGCCGGACCAAGTTCGCGGCGGACCCGGAGGCCTACCTGAAGCCCAAGACGGCGACCGCCGAACCGGCGAAGCCCGGCGCCATCTACACCTGTCCCATGCACCCGGAGATCCGCCAGGAAGGTCCCGGCAGTTGCCCGATCTGCGGCATGGCGCTCGAACCGGTCGAGGTTTCCGCCGAGGCCACGCCGAACCACGAACTCGCCGACATGTCGCGCCGTTTCTGGATAGGATTGGGGCTGACCCTCCCGGTGTTCGTCCTGGAGATGGGCGGGCATATTCCGGCGCTTGGGCTGCACGACCTCGTTCCGCCGATGATCTCCACCTGGGTCCAGTTTGTCTTGTCGACGCCGGTGGTCCTCTGGGCCGGGCTGCCGTTCTTCCAGCGTGGCTGGGCATCGGTTCGCTCGGGCCACCTCAACATGTTCACGCTCATCGCCTTGGGGACGGGGGCGGCCTACCTCTACAGTCTCGTGGCCACCTTCGCGCCCGGCGTCTTCCCGTCCGGATTCCGCATGATGGACGGCGCAGTGGGGGTCTACTACGAGGCCGCCGCGGTCATTACCGTGTTGGTCCTCCTCGGCCAGATGTTGGAACTGCGCGCGCGTGACCAGACCGGCGGCGCCATCCGCGCGCTGCTGAACCTCGCACCCAAGACGGCCCACCGCCTGCGCGACGGCTCGGACGACGAGGAAATCGGCATCGATCAGGTGCAGGTCGGCGATCGGTTCCGCGTGCGCCCCGGCGACGGGGTGCCGGTGGATGGCGAAGTGCTCGACGGAAATGGCGCCGTCGACGAGTCCATGGTGACGGGCGAGTCCATGCCGTCCGCCAAAGGCCCGGGCGACAAGGTCATCGGAGGCACCGTGAACGGCACCGGCTCGTTGGTCGTCCGGGCCGATGTGGTCGGTTCGGGCGGTATGCTGGCCCGCATCGTTTCGATGGTCGCCGAGGCGCAACGCAGCCGGGCGCCCATTCAGCGCATGGCTGACACGGTGGCGGGCTACTTCGTCCCAACCGTCCTTGGGGTCGCGGCTGCCGCCTTTGCCGCCTGGGCTATTTGGGGACCGGCTCCCTCGCTCGCGTACGCGCTGATTGCCGCCGTGTCGGTCGTCATCATCGCTTGCCCGTGCGCGCTCGGGCTGGCCACGCCGATGTCCATCATGGTCGCCGTCGGAAAGGGCGCCGGAATGGGCGTGCTCATCAAATCGGCCGAGTCCCTGGAGCGCATGGAGAAGGTCGACACGCTCGTCGTCGACAAGACCGGCACCCTGACCGAAGGCAAGCCCAAGGTGACCGGTGTCCATCCGGCGGCAGGATTCGACGAGGCCGACCTGCTGCGTCTGGCCGCCAGCTTGGAACGATCGAGCGAGCATCCCCTGGCGGCGGCCATCGTCGGCGCCGCCAAGGAGAAGGGCGTCGAGGTGTTGGAGCCGTCCGAGTTCGCCTCCGAAACCGGCAAGGGAGTGTCCGGCAAGGTGCACGGCCGAGCCGTTTCTCTGGGAAACGCAAAGCTCATGGCCGACCTCGGGGTCGAACTCGGCGACCTCAAGGCGAAGGCCGACGAGCTTCGCGGTTCCGGCGTCACGGCCCTGTTCGTCGCCGTCGACGGCAAGCCGGGCGGCGTCATCGCAATCGCGGACCCCATCAAGGAGTCGACGCGCGCGGCGCTGGACAGCCTGCGGTCGGACGGTATCCACGTCGTGATGCTGACCGGCGACAACCGGAAGACGGCCGAGGCGGTCGCCCGGCAACTCGGCATCGACGACGTCCAGGCCGATGTGCTGCCGGAGGACAAGAATCGCATCGTCCGCAAGCTGCGCGCGTCCGGCAAGGTGGTCGCGATGGCCGGGGATGGTGTGAACGATGCGCCCGCGCTGGCCGAAGCGGACGTGGGCATAGCCATGGGAACGGGGACCGAAGTCGCCATCCAGAGCGCCGGTGTCACCTTGGTGAAGGGCGACCTCGCCGGTATCGCCCGCGCCCGCGCGCTCAGCCGGGCCACGATGCGCAACATCCGCCAGAACCTCGTGTTCGCCTTCGCCTACAACGCTATCGGCATTCCGGTCGCGGCGGGCGTGCTCTACCCGGTCTTCGGCATCCTGCTCAGCCCTGTCGTAGCCGCGTTGGCCATGTCGCTGAGTTCGGTGTCGGTTATCGGCAACGCGTTGCGGCTGCGATCAGCGAAGCTGTGAGACTTCGAAAGTCACGGTGGCGCCGTGTTCCGAGCACGGCGCCATCGCGGATGGGTTTGCCTCCAGCGACTACCGAAAGGATGCCCTCCGGGACGGAAGACGTGTTGGAAATCCGATCGGCCTGCATCGACGCAGCCCACCGAGCTTGGTAGCCGAGGTCGATCTGCATCTCTCTTGGTGTCGCCAGTTTGCGCAGGCACAACGTCGCGGTCCGCGTCAGGTCTGTTCAATCCGACAATCGGTCACTCGTCGAGCCGACATCCGTTGGGCCGTTGGCTACTTTTTCGTGGTTCGGGCAGGTGCGACTGGCGGCATCTCGGCAGGAAGCCCGAGCGTCCGGCCCGGATACCCGGCGGCGTCAAAGTAGCGGGTTGTTCCGACGGTTTGCGTCAGGACCACCGTGACGTTTCCTGCGGTATCCGGTGCGGAACGAACGGCCGCCGAGCGGGCCTGCGGCATGGCACCGTTCGGCATTGCCTCTGTTAGCGTCCGGCCCATGAGCGTGCCCTTGTTGGCGATCTTCAGGCCCAGCAGGCTGGCCACGGTCTTGCCGATGTCCGCGTTGCTGGCGGGCGCCGCGTCGACGAAGCCCGTCCGGAAGCTCGGCCCGGCTGCGCCCATGATGTTGCGCGTGTCAGCGCGCGAGAAGCTGCCGTGCATGCCTTGGCCTTGCTGCAGGCCGGTGTCGGCAATCTCCACGCCGCAGGTAGTCGGGTCGGCGCACCCCAGGGAGAAGCTGCGGAAGTTCACGGCAATGGCGGGCATGGGAGTCACGGCGGTCCCATTCAGCGCGATGGCTGACAGGGGCAAGGTGCCCGGGATGCTGCCCAGGCTGTCGGCGACGAACAGGCCGCTGACGTAATCCTGCTTGGACAGTGCCGCGACGACCTTGGCAGCGAGCGCCTTGTCGCCGTTCGGCAGGTAGACGAGGTCCGAGCCACCGTTGGCCGCGATGACGATGTCCGGTTTGGCCGGGTCGCTGCCGATCAGGCCATTGCCCTTGCTCGGGAATTCGCCTGCTGCGAGTTGCGCGCTCTTGGCGTCCGGATCGTACAGGGTCATGCCCAAATCGTGGGCCAGGTCGACGGCCAGGAAGCCGGGCGGCACCTGCTTGGCCGTGACTCCGGTGAAGGTCTGGCTCGCGGACCAACTCGTGGCGCTCTCCTTGGAGATGGTCGAGAAGCCATGGTCGGAGGTCAGGATGACGTCGGTGTCGGCGTCCAATCCCTGAGCCTTCAGCCCCGCCAGCAATTTGCCCAGGTCGTCGTCGACGTTCTTGATGGCCGCCAACGAGGTCGGCCCGTTGATGCCCGGCATCAAGCGTCCGAGGCTGTCGCCCTGATTGTGCTGCGTCCCGTCCGGATCCCGCGACCAGAAAACCATGGCGAACGGCTTGCCGCCCTCTTTGAACATCGGCATCACGGCGCCGGTGGCGGCGTCGGCAAACCAGTTCTGCTGCTCGACATTGGCCGCCAGGGTTCCGGCCGTCACGTTGTTGCCGGACTGGCCGTTCGCGCCGCGGGTCGGGGCCTGCGCCGCGAGGTGGGCCACATCCAGCCGTTGCTTCACCACGTCCGAAAGCGGGATGCCACCGGGGCGTCCCGTCATGTCGTCCATCACCACCGTTTGCGTGCCGGTGCGGTCGGTGTGGTCGAATATCAGGGCGGGGCCAAGCTTGCCGATGGTGGCAGTGGCGAACCCCGCCGTGCGCGCTGCCTTTAGGATGGTCTCCTCGTCCAGGTAGTCGCCGGAGAAATGCTCGTCCACGTCACCCAGCACAGGATCGCTCTCCAGGAACGGCGTCAGGCTGTCTCCCGCGCCCGGGACCTGGAACCCGGTGTAGATCGTGTTGCTGAAGTCGCCGGTGTCCCCGAGCATGTGCCCGGTGGCCATCGCCGAGGCGTTCGCCGTCGTGAAGGTCGGGAACAGGGAATGCGTGTTGGTGAAGCGGATGCCGCGGTTCATCAACGCCGTCATGTTCGGCGCGGTGCGTTCGTTCACCATTCCCGGTCGCAAGCCGTCGGCTACGAAGAGCAGGACGTTGTGGGGTCGGGCGACCGCCGCCGAGGGAAGGGCCGATAAGCCAACGGCGGCGACGGTGGAGAGCAGGGCGAAGCGCATGCGGTAATCCCAACGAGAACGGCACGGCCCTAGCAGATACGTCCGCCGGTCGACGTTGCAGTTCGATGACAGTTGAGCGTCGCTGCGGGTGTGCTTGTCGTTCGGTCGGCGGCAGGTCCGAGCAGAGCACTCGGACCGCATTGTTGACCTATCTAGTGGCCCATGCCATTTTGGCGATGGCAATGGACTCTGCCTGACCAGCGATGGTCGAACCGCTCGCCGAAAGTCGGGCTGATGATTCCTACTCCACAGGCTTGTGCGAGGAGGAGTCCGTTTTGCGTCCAGTAATGCCATATCGCGTGCATATCGAGTTGGCGTCCGCAGTGCCTTCGGCGTTCGCCTGCAGTCGGGTGAAATCATGACCATGCCCGGCTTCCTCATGGACCGGGTTCGCCATGCCGCGATTTCGGTGAAGTGGGCCGCCTTGGTCGTCCCCATGGCGGCGGTGGTCGGAACGCTGTGCGCTGCCTTCCTGTGGGCACTCGACCGGGTGACCGAAACTCGCATCGCCCATCCGGCTCTGCTATTCGGCTTGCCGGTCGCGGGTGCGGCAATCGGATTGGTTTATCACTGGGTCGGCCGTTCCGCCGAGGGTGGGAACAACCTGATCGTGGAGCAGATCCACGAGCCGGGCGGCGGCGTACCGCTGCGCATGGCACCGCTAATCGTCGTCTCGACGGTGATCACCCATCTTTTCGGCGGCTCAGTCGGACGTGAGGGCACGGCCGTGCAACTCGGCGGCAGCATCGCCAGCGCCTTCGGCAGATTCGCCCTGCTCGAACCGCATGATACCCGCATCTTGCTCATGGCCGGTATCGCTGCAGGGTTCGGCGCCGTGTTCGGCACCCCGGTGGCTGGAGCGGTGTTCGCCCTGGAGGTGCTCACCATCGGACGGATCGAATACGCCGCCTTGGTGCCCGCCATCCTCGCCGCCATCGTGGGCGATTGGACCTGCCATAGCTGGGGAATCCACCACGTCGCCTACCACATCGCCTTCGGCGGTTACCCGGATGCGGCGGGGACGCCGTTCCACATCGACGGATTGCTTCTCGCCAAGGTGGGCATCGCCGGGGTGGCGTTCGGGTTGGCGGGACTGTTGTTCTCGGAGGCGTCGCACTCCGTCGGCGCGATCTTCAAGAAGCTCTGTCCGATCGCCTACTTGCGTCCGGTCATCGGCGGATTGCTGATCATCGGCCTCGTCTACGCCCTCGGCACGCGCGAATATCTGGGCCTCGGGGTGACGTCGTTCAACGCGACGGACGCGTCCATCGTCGGCTTCTTCGGTCCAGTCCATCACGTCTGGGCATGGGCCTGGAAGATTGTGTTCACGGTCCTGTCGCTCGCGACCGGCTTCAAGGGCGGCGAGGTCACGCCGCTGTTCTTTATCGGCGCCGGACTAGGCAACTCCATCGCGGGATTCCTGAACGCCCCGCTCGACCTGTTCGCAGCGCTCGGGTTCGTCGCCATCTTCGCCGGGGCGTCGAACACGCCGCTGGCCTGCACCATCATGGGTATCGAACTCTTCGGCGCGGAGCACACGGTTTACATCGCGGTCGCCTGCTTCGTGGCCTACCTGTGCAGCGGTCACTCCGGCATCTACCTGTCGCAGAAGATCGGCATCCCGAAGACATCGAACGGCCTGCTGCCGCCGGATGTTTCACTGCGGCACGCCCGCGAATCCCGGCCGAACCATCTGCATCACGCCATCTACCGCCTGAGCGATCGCCCTCGCTGGGTGACGAAGCAACCAACCATCACCCAGGAGACTGCATTGCCGACGAACGATGTCCACCACGTCACCCAAACCGAGATCGGGATGGTCCGCATCTACGTGAAGCCCAAGGATCGCTTCCGGAAGGCCGGAACCGGAGGATTGAAGGCCGCCTTCACCGGGCGACCGCTCTACCAGGAGCTTGTCCAGCAGGCCAAGCGGGCCGGGTTGGTCAACGCGGTGGCCCACCACACCCACTACGGCTTCAGCAACCACGGGCAGGTGCGGCAACACGAGACGGAGGGTCTCAACATCGACCTGACCATGTGCGTGGAACTGGTGGCCCCACGGGCGCAGCTTGAAGCCTTCTGCAGGCAGCACGGCGACCTGCTGAAGGACAAGGTCATCGTCTACAAGCATCTCGAACACTGGAAGATCGGCGCGGGACCGAGCCTCCTGGAGGCCGAGCAAGTGGACGATGCCGACGAACTCAGCGGCGCCGCCGATTAGCATGTTGCCCATAGTCCTCGTGGCCTTGGGCGGCGCGCTCGGAAGCGTCGCCCGCTACGTCGTCAGCATGGCAACCGCGGCTTCATGGGGCGAGGCGTTCCCGTGGGGCACGATCCTCATCAACGTCACCGGCAGCTTCCTCATCGGTTATTTCGCGACCTTGACGCTGCCGGACGGTCCGGTGCCTGCCAGCCCCGACCTGAGACTGTTCGTCCTGGTCGGCATCTGCGGCGGCTACACGACGTTCTCGTCGTTCAGCCTGCAGACGTTGAGCCTGATACGCGGCGGCGACTGGTTCGCCGCTTCGGCAAACGCCGCCGCGTCCGTCGCGCTCTGCATCCTGGCCGTCGGAGCGGGTCATGCGCTTGCCCAGCGGTCGGGCATTCTCTTCCACAAGGAGGCTGCCGCCATGCACTCGATACTCGCCGTTTTGAACCGGCCGGAAACGGCCCGTCCCGTTCTCGCCGTCGCCGGACTGCTGGCGGCCAGATCCGGCGGCGACATCACGGTCCTGCATGTCCGCCACGATCCGATGGAGGATTTCATGCCGACCGAGGAGGTCATGACGGATCGGCGCCTGCGGGAAATCGAGAACGAGAGCGCCGGGCGCGCATCGGAACTCAAGGGCATCTTCGAGGACTGGCGTCGCACGCTCGACCCCAAGCTATCGGCCGCGTGGCACGAGGTCACCGGTCCCACCAAGGCCACGATAGCCGCCGAGGGCAGCGGAGCCGGGCTAATCGTCATTGGCGACGCAGCCAGCAGCAATGGCGGCGACGAGAAGCAGGCGGTGCAGGCGGCCTTGCTGGATTCCGAGGCTCCTGTCGTTCTGGTTCCCGAGGGACCGGTGCCGGAGACCGTCGGGCGGAACGTCGCGATCGCCTGGAAGGCGAGCGAGGCTGCGGAAGGTGCGTTGGAAGCGGCTTGGCCCATCCTGCTCAAGGCCGAACGGATAACGATCCTGATGGCGGTGGAGAGCGGCGACGGCGAGGATCCGCCACAGGCCCTTCTGCAACGCCTGGGGCAGCGCGGCATCCCCGCACAGGTCGACAGGTTCGACTTGGGCGGCGAGCGCATCGGAGAAGCCTTGTGCCGCAAGGCGGGGGAACACGCGGCCGACCTGCTCGTGATGGGAGCCTACACCCACAGCCGCATCAGGGAAGCCATCCTAGGCGGAGCAACTCGCGAGATTTTGGCCGATACCCACATTCCGGTGCTGATGCACGGGTGAGAAGCGGTCCACGGATCCGCCGCAGCTCGCCTTATCCTCCGGTCTTCGTTCTACTCCGCACGGTCGTGCGGAGCCGGTTCAATCGTTCGAGGGTCGGCACTGTCCGGGGGCTTGCGGCCGCGAGGCCGAGCACCAGCGCTTCCAAGCAGACCAAGGTCGCACCGTGCAGCGCCACCTGGTCGGCTCGCCCCCGCCGGGCGGGCAGGACCACCGACGCATGTCGACCGAGTTTCTCGTCGAGGCTGTCGGTGACCAGCACGATCGGGAGGCAGAGGCGACGCGCCTCATCGAAGACGGCGACGACTTCCCCGTAAGCCCGACCGTAAGCCATAACCAACACCGCGTCTCCCGAGCGGAGATCCAGCATCTGATCGGCGAGCATGGAACCGGTCGCGTTCAATGTCAGGGTGCGGCGTCCCCCACGGGTCAGCAACGTCGAGGCATAGCTCGCCAACGCGGCGGATGGACCGATGCCGAACACCGCGATGCGTTCCGCAGCGTTCAGCGCCGAGACCGCTTCCACAATGCGTCGCCTCGCACCGGGCAGTCGGATCTCCCGTATGGCCTCATCGTGCGCGTCGAGGACCAGGTCGACGGCCGTGGCCGTGCTTTCGCCGACGTCGCCCAGCGTCCGGCGCATGTTCTCCACCGCGTCGAACGGTCGTTCGACCGACGCGAGCAACGCCTGCCGCAACTCGCCCAGCCCGGCGAAACCCAGGATCTGAACCGTCCTGATGACCGTGGCGTCCGATGTTCCGGTTCGCGTCGCGAGTTCGGCGGCGGAAGTGGCCAGCACCGCGGCGCGGTTGGCGTCAATGTAGTCGGCGACCCGGCGGCAGACGGCGGACAGCGTTTCGCCGTGCGCCTCCAACCGCTCCCGAAAGACATCCACTACGTCGGTTCGAAGGTCCATGCTCCACACGCCGTAGTGAATGCTTTAACATATCGCGTATTGGTAGCAGGTGCTACAGGGCATTCGGCATTTCCGGGAGCTTCCGCTTATGGGCACTATGGTGTGGACACACGCCGGACCGACTGCCATCGCTGCCTTCCTGGCGTCCATGGTGGAGTTCGTCGAAGCGTTGACGGTGATTCTCGCAGTCGGTGCCGTCCGCGGCTGGCGCGATACCCTGGTGGGCGCGGCGGCGGCGATTGGCGTATTGCTGCTACTCGTCGCGGTGCTCGGAAGCGCGCTGACCCGCATCCCGCTCGATGCCATCCAATTGGCCGTTGGCACCTTGCTACTGCTGTTCGGAATGCGTTGGCTTCGCAAGGCGGTCCTGCGCGCGGCCGGAGTGATCCCGCTCCACGACGAGGCTGCCGCCTATGCCAAGCAGACCCGGGCGATGCGCGATCGGGGGGGCTCGCCGGGTTGGGACAGCATCGCGTTCGGGGCGGCCTTCCAAATCACAATGCTCGAAGGAACCGAGGTGGTGTTCATCGTGATCGCAATCGGGGCCGGTGGAGCCGGGCTGCTCCTGCCCGCGAGCCTGGGTGCGCTCGCCGCCCTCCTGGTCGTGGCCGCGCTCGGTCTGATCATCCACCGTCCGCTTGCCCGAGTGCCGGAGAATGGGCTGAAATTCGTAGTTGGGGTGCTGCTTTCCGCGTTCGGCACCTTCTGGGCTGGCGAGGGAATCGGCGTGCAATGGCCAGGAGCCGATTGGTGCATCCTGGCACTGGTCGCTGGCTTCCTTGGGCTTGCGCTGGCGATGGTGCCGCTTTGCCGGGCGCGCAGGGTGCGCGGCTCGGCCGTCCGGGTTTGAGGAGCGGAACATGGGTTGGATCAAAACCGTCCTTTGCGAAATCTACGGGCTGTTCGTGGATGACGTGACCTTCGCCGTCGCCATCTTGGCTTGGCTCGTCGTCGTCTGGCTGGTGTTGCCGCATGTCGGCGTCGCGCCGCATTGGAACGCTGCGGCCCTGTTCATCGGCCTCTGCGTCATCTTCTTGGAGAGCGCCACCCGGCGCGCCGGGCATTGAATTGTGGCCCGTCAAGCGGACGCCGACCCGCGTCCGGGTCGTTGTCGCAGCGGCGAAGGTGACCCCATTTGCTACAGCGGGCATCCGATTGGAGAGGGAGAGCCGAAGCGCTTTCGACTATGACGAAGCCGCCCTTTGGCGGATTAAGGTAACACGGATGCGCAGCGCTCCTTCGGCAACCTCTACGAGAACATCGACGCGGTCGTCGAGCATTACATGGAGGCGACTAGGCTTTGAACCGCGGCCGCCGAAAAGGGCGACGACGCCGCCCGAGAGGATTTCGCCGGACAATACCCGGACGGGCACGGCGTTCCACGCAACCTAGTCCAGGCCCACCTCTGGTACAATCTCGCCGCCAGCACGCATGTCGGCGACGAGGTCCGCGAGCGGCGAAAGACCGGTCGAGAAGCCGCCGCCATCTAGATGACTCCGGCGCGAATCGTCAAAGCTCAGCGGCTGGCCCGTGAGGAAAGCCGAAGTCCTAGAGCTACCCACTCCTCACTGACAGCGTTGACGCATCGCCCTCGGATGCACATCCTTCCCGGATGTCAGTCCAAGCAGTTGCCCGTTCCGCGCCCGACCTCACCGACCGCAGCTACTGGGCCGGAACCATCAAGATGGCGCTCAGCCGCTTCTCGTACTCCAGGTCCTGCACGACGGTCCGGCGCACGGCTACGACATCGCCCGCGCGGTCGAGCGCACCACCAAGGGCTGCTGCTCGCCGAGCGAGGGCGCGTTGTATCCGACGCTCAAGGAATTCGAGCAGGGCGGCTACCTGACTTCCGCCGCTGAGGTCGTCTCCGGTCGGGAGCACAAGGTCTACACGCTGACGGACCGTGGCCGGGAGGCTTTCCGGGTCGGTCTCGGCGCGTGGATGGACGCGACGGAAGCGCTGCTGGCGACCCGGCGCGTGGTTGAACCGGCGGAATGAGCCAAACCGTCGTGGCGGTCGAGGGCAATCGCCACCGGTGGATCGTGGTTTCCGCACTCGGTGTCTGCCAAATCCTCGCTTGGGGCAGCAGCTACTACCTGCTCGCCGTCCTGGCGGTGCCGATTGCCCGCGACACCGGATGGTCGCCCACTTGGATCGTCGGCGGCTTGTCCCTGGGTTTCCTGGTGTCCGGCGTCGTCTCGCCCCGCGTCGGTCGCACCATCGAGCGGTTCGGCGGCCGCCCGATACTGATGGCCAGCGCCGTCCTGCTGGCGCTCGGGTTGCTCGGCTTGGGACTGGCGCCGAACCTGCCGAGCTTCGTGACGGCCTGGATTCTGGTCGGTTGCGGCATGGGTTGCGGCCTCTACGGCCCGGCGTTCTCCACGCTCGGCAGGATCTACGGCGAGACGGCGCGACCGCTTATCATGGGCGTCACCCTCTGGGACGGTTTTGCCAGCACGGTCTGCTGGCCGATCTCCGCATTCCTGACCGACCACCTGGGATGGCGTGGGGCCTGCCTGACCTATGCAGCCATCCACATCGCAGTCGTGCTGCCGCTCTACGCTTTCGGCGTGCCGCAGGAGACCCAGCGTCGGCCCGCGCCCGGCAAGGTGACCGCCAACAAGGCGGTGGATCGGCAGGCTTTCGTCCTGCTGGCGTCCGGCTTCACGTTGGCGTCCGTCATCATGACGGTGATTGCCGTCGACCTACTGGCGTTGCTGCAATCTCAAGGCGTCGCAATGGCCGCAGCGGTCGGCCTGGGCGCCTTGGTCGGACCGTCGCAGGTGGGCGCGCGCGTCTTCGAAATGCTCCTCGGCCGGAAGGCGCATCCGATATGGAGCCTGCTGGTCTCTACCGTGCTGGTCGCCGTCGGCTTGGCCATGCTGATTGGCGCGCCGGGCACGATGGCGGTCGGCATCGTGCTCTACGGCTCCGGGAGCGGGATCCGTTCCATCGCGCGCGGCACGGTGCCATTGGCCTTGTTCGGGCGCGAGGGCTACGCCGCGCTAATGGGCCGTATTGCCATGCCAACTCTCGTCGCGCAGGCAGCTTCTCCGCTAGTCGGCTCCTGGCTGCTGGAACGATGGGGTGCGACACCGACCTTGGCGGTGCTGTGCGGTGCGGCCGTCGTGAACGTGGCGCTGGTGGTGGCTTTCGTCCCGTCCGTGTGAAGGCTACGGACATAGCGAAGTCGCACTGGACAGCAGGTATTATATCGGTCATTCCAGATAAATGGATAACCACTCAGCGGTCCTTGCCCTTGGTGCCCTGGCGCAGACCACCCGGCTGGAGACGTTCCGCCTCCTGGTGACGTGCGAACCGGAGGGACTTGCCGCAGGCGAAATCTCCCGGCAAATCGGCACCCCCCAGAACACAATGTCGACGCATCTCGCCGTTCTTGCCCGCGCCGGATTGGTGCGTTCCGAACGGCGCAGTCGGTCAGTGGTCTACCGCGCCGACATCGACCGGCTTCGCGACATGATGCTGTTCCTGGCCAAGGATTGCTGCGGCGGTCGACCCGAGTTGTGCGAGCCGCTGCTGGCGGACCTCGCTCCCTGCTGCACTCCGGAGAAGGTTCTGCAATGACCGACCGCGTTTTCAACGTGCTGTTCCTATGCACTGCCAATTCGGCGCGCTCCATTCTCGCCGAAAGCATCCTCGCTAAGGACGGCAGCGGCAGGTTCCGGGCGTTCTCCGCCGGTAGCCATCCCAAGGGCGCGGTCCAGCCGCTGGCGTTGAAGGTGCTCGCCGATGCCGACTACCCGGTCGAGGGCGCTCGTTCGAAGGGTTGGGACGAGTTCGCCGAACTCGGTGCGCCTGTCATGGACTTCGTTTTCACCGTCTGCGACGATGCCGCTGGCGAGACGTGCCCGGTGTGGCCGGGTCAGCCGGTTACGGCGCACTGGGGGATTGCCGATCCGGCGGCCGCTTCAGGCAGCGAGATCGAGCGCGAACGAGCTTTCGTAACCGCCTTTCGCCACATGAAGCAGCGTATCTCGCTGTTCACGGCACTTCCGCTCGCAGGATTGGAGCGCGCGACGTTGACCGCGAAGGTGCGGGAGATCGGCCAAGCTCCGGGTACGTCTTCACCACGCAGGGACGTTGCATGATGTCGAGCGAAGACGTCGTAATCTACCACAATCCGGATTGCGGCACGTCCCGGAACACCCTTGCGATGATCCGGAACGCGGGCATCGAACCGCATGTCGTCGAATACCTCAAGACACCGCCCGCGCGGGCGCTGTTGGTGCAACTCATCGCCCGCACCGGGCTGACCCCGCGCACCATCCTCCGGGAAAAGGGCACGCCCTACGCCGAACTCGGCCTGGGCAATCCAGACCTGACGGACGACCAACTGCTCGACGCGATGATGGCGCATCCCATTCTCATCAACCGTCCGCTGGTGGTGACTCCGCTCGGCATGAAGCTCTGCCGTCCGTCGGAAGTGGTGCTGGACATCCTGCCGGAGGCGCAACGCGGCGCCTTCGCGAAGGAAGACGGCGAAGTCGTCGTCGATGCGGACGGGCGCCGCACCACCTGACGCCATCCGGTTCGCGGCCCCATCGTCCGATTGGATTCCAGCAATGCTCGCGCTCGCGATCTTCGTCGCCACCCTCGTCTTCGTCATCTGGCAGCCGCGTGGTCTAGGCATCGGCTGGAGCGCCATGGCGGGCGCGGCCGTGGCCCTGCTGACCGGCGTCATCGGTTGGGGCGACGTTCCGGTTGTCTGGCACATCGTCTGGGACGCCACCTTCACGTTCATCGGCCTGATCGTGATTTCGCTGCTACTCGACGAGGCCGGGTTCTTCCAATGGGCCGCGTTGCACGTCGCACGGTGGGGCGGCGGGAACGGGCACAGGCTATTCCCGATGATTGTACTCCTGGGCGCAGCCATCGCGGCCGTCTTCGCCAACGACGGCGCGGCCTTGCTGCTGACGCCGATCGTCGTGGCCATCCTGGTCCGGCTGGAATTCAGCCCGGCTGCGACCTTGGCGTTTATCGTCGCCACCGGGTTCGTCGCCGACACCACCAGCCTGCCGCTCATCATCAGCAACTTGGTGAACATCGTGAGCGCCAACTACTTCGGGGTCTCGTTCGACCGCTACGCCGCCGTCATGGTGCCGGTGGACATCGTGGCACTGGTTGCGACGTTGGCGGTGCTGTGGGCCTTCTACCGGAGCCAGGTTCCCGCTACCTACCCGACGGCGGAACTGGAGACGCCGGGCACCGCCATTCGCGACCATGCCGTCTTCCGCGCCGCGTTCCCGCTGCTGGCCGTGCTGCTCGTCGCCTATTTCATCCTAGCCCCATTGGGCGTGCCAGTGTCGGCGGTGACAGGCGCGGGGGCGTTGCTGTTGCTGGCGTTGGCCGGTCGCTGGCATCGAGGCGGCCGCGGCGCCGTCGTGCCGGTTGGCAAGGTGCTGCGCGGCGCGCCCTGGCAGATCGTGGTGTTCTCGCTCGGCATGTATCTCGTGGTCTACGGCCTGCGAAACGCCGGGCTGACCGATCACTTGGCGACCGCCCTGGTCTGGCTTGCCGGATACGGTCCGTGGGCCGCGACCGTCGGCACCGGTTTCGGCGCGGCGATCCTGTCTTCCATCATGAACAACATGCCCGGCGTGCTGCTCGGCACGCTTTCCATCGAAGGCGCTCAAGGCATCCCGGCGGCGACCCGCGAAGCCATGGTTTACGCCAACGTCATCGGCTGTGACCTCGGACCCAAGTTCACGCCGATCGGTTCGCTGGCGACGTTGCTGTGGCTGCACGTGCTCTCCACCAAAGGCATCCGGATTTCGTGGGGGCAATACATGCGCGTCGGGCTGGCCATTACGCCGCCGGTGCTCCTGGCCGTGCTCGCCGCACTGGCGGTGTTGCTGCCGCTGCTCGGACCCGCTTGAGGATGAACGCGATGAACGAAGCCATGCCAGCCTTGCGCGCTGCGCTGCTGCACGCACCCGACCTGGGCAAGCTGGAGCCGGTCGAGCGGCTGGCGCATCCGCCGCGGATTCTGCTGCTCTACGGTTCGCTGCGTGACCGTTCCTACAGCCGACTATTGGTCGAGGAGGCGGACCGGCTGCTGCGGTTCATGGGAGCGGAGACGCGTACTTTTGACCCCCGCGAGTTGCCTATCGTGGACAGCGTCACCAAAGACCATCCCAAGGTGCAGGAACTCCGGGCTTTGTCGTTGTGGTCGGAGGGCCAGGTCTGGTGCAGCCCGGAGCGGCACGGCGCGGTGACGGCCGTGTTCAAGAACCAAGTCGACTGGTTGCCGCTGGAGGAGGGGTCCGTGCGCCCCACCCAGGGACGGACCCTGGCGGTCATGCAGGTGTCCGGTGGATCGCAGTCGTTCAACGCCGTGAACACGCTCCGCCTGCTCGGGCGCTGGATGCGGATGGTGACCATTCCCAACCAGTCCAGCGTGCCCAAGGCCTACGAGCAGTTCGACGAAGCCGGGTGGATGCAGCCCGGTTCGAACTACGACCGGGTAGTGGACGTGATGGAGGAGTTGCTGCGGTTTACCTGCCTGCTGAGAGACAGGTCAGACTATCTGGTGGACCGCTACAGCGAGCGGAAGGCGGCGTTCAAGCTTGCGGACGCAATGTGAAAGCTTCCGCAGTCCGTGCGCCTTGCGAACCATTGAAAGGGCGGACAATCGACCGCGCGGCAACACGGACAGGCTCCTTGCGAGACGGGTTAACCGATGGTCTCCGGTCAGCGGGTGCAAGGATCCGAACACGGGCGGGACGTCTGCCCGTCCTTTTGTCCTGCGGTCGACCTGCTGACTGGAGAGGATGACACAATCCAGATGAGGTCTGATTTCAGGAGCAGTCGGACCACCGTCAGCTTCCTGTCTTCGGAGGTTGCTTTACCGGTTCTGTTTGCCGAGCGGCCAGCCGTGTCTGTCTGCTGGGATTGCAGGGCGTTCAAAAGCCTTCTGTGTTCGGCCTCAAGCTCGCCCGTGATTGCTTGAGCCTGCTTCTTGCGCCTCTTGCTGCGAAGGTAGGCCCGCGTGGACAGCACGGCGAGCAGGAGGAAGCCGATGCCGAAGACGGCGATGAGAAGAACGCTGATAATCCACAGCAGGAAGGCCCCTGCCAGCCGAAGAGGGTGCGGCAGCGGCTCGAGGAGTTGGCTGGTCAGTGACGGACACGACAGCACCGTGTAGACCTTGTTCGTCGCGAGAACGTAAACGGACATCAGCCCTCCAGCCCCATGGAGCCGGTTCCCCGCCGTGGACACCTCGCCTCTGCAATAGATGAAGGCGATATCTTGCCCCGACCGAACCGGGATGTCCTCGGCCACGCGGACATGATGCTCCACGCCCCCGAAATCCCTGATCCAGATGTCCCTCGACACGATGACCGTCGTGTCTACAGACGTCGTGCCACCGCCACTGCCGTCCACCACGACGGTTCGGCCACCTCCGGAGGTGATGCTGTCGCTGCGCTGATCTGTTGCGAGCACCACGCCTTCAAGAGTGGAAAACGTCAGCGTGGCCTTGCCCACCACGTGAGGGCCGCTGGTGCCGCTCATCGCAGCCACTCACGGGATGACCGGCGTATCCCGCCGCCGGACATCCGGCATCGATGGATGCAATCTATCGAGTCTGGATGCATGGCAGAGAGCAAGTTTAACATGGTGTTCTCACGGCACGGGGCAGACTTCAGCAGGACAGGCGTTGGCTCTCTTCTGGAGGAACCACTGCCTACCGTATCGAGACCGTGACCTGTTTGTGTCCGGTCGGCATGGATCTGCTGTCGCCGGACCGGAGCGCCTCCGCGCTCCAACTCGCCTGTCCATGCTGGAAGCGCACAGCGGCACCTGGCACCACGTTGCCGACCAGTGCTGTCGGCAACCGCTTGACGAACTCGTAGCCTCCGCCGCTCTGCCGGAACACCGCGACTACCACCTGTTCTGCGCTACCAGTCGGGTCGGTCAGATACCGTATGAAGGCAAGAGCGTCAGGAGTGCCGGGTCCGTCACCTGCGTTGCCATAGTAAATGTGGATGGTGGGGGTGTTGGCCGGGCCACAGCGGACAGTGACCCCGTTCGGGTCGGAGCAGACCAGGCTCAGGTCCTTGGCAAACCACCCGCGCACCGCCGGTGCAGCAGCACCGGTCGCCCCGTCGCCCCTGCCTTGCGCCTGGGCGGCACCGGCCAGCAGGGTGGCCGCCAACGCCGCGGCCTGGAATAGGGATACAGTCGGCCCGTTCCGGATTATGGTCACGGAACTTCCGAGAGCATACCGGAACACATGGTGCATCCACACTCCCTAAAATGCCCCAACCATCCGGCAGCACCACGAAACGGCACTTTCCGGCACCTCGCCTGCCATGTGCGCCTGTATGTCTACGATACGTAGATGTGTCAATCCGTAATGTAGATAGCGCGAGGAGCTGGTCCGGGAAACAAATCCCGTCATGGACGGGTTTGGTGCGCAGCTGCGGGAACGAGCATTGGAACTGGGACTGAGCGATGCCGAGGTGGCCCGGCGGGCGGGTCTGACGCCGACGCGCTACGGCCACTACGTCACGGACTACCGCGAGCCGGACCTGGCGACGCTGGTCAGGATCTGCCAGATCCTCGGCACCACGGCCGACAGCGTTCTCCGCATTGAGCAGGCCAATGCTGACGATGGCGACCTGAAGGCGCAGCGTGGGCGGGTGGCAGGTTTCGTCGAGACCCTGGATGCCCGGTCGCTTCAGATAGCGCTGGAAGTCATGCAGGCTTTGGCCGCCACGGTCGGGCTGCGAGCGCCGGACGCGTCCGCCACGTCCGCGAAAGACCTATCAGACGAGCCCTAGTCATCGGTCAGAGCCTTCGAAGGAATGACAACGCCCGGCTACGTTGTGGAGCTTGATGCCAGCACCAACCAGGGCCTACCTCCGCCTACGTGCGTCTGAGAAGCAAATTCAGGCATCGTCACCGCATCCCAGGAAAGCACCTCCCGTGGCATGCGGCGGAGCGGCCGGGCGCTAGGGCTAATCCGAGAAGACTTCGGCGGACAAGCGAAGGCAGTGCTGGCTTCGGCCCGTAAGCATCCGTTCGACGCTTGACGATCCTCGCTTTCTCCATGGAGGCTAATTCGGAGCTTCGCAGTCGGGCGGTATGCGGTTGCCGCCCTTCGTCTGGCGCGCCGGGCAACGCGGCCCACATGTCGACGATGTCCATAAAGTTGGTCCTGACCCGTGATGCTGCCCTCCGACAGCTACAGGCGGTTACGCCTCGTCTGGGTCGCGTCTATGCTTCGGAACGCAACACCGACGCAGGCCGGACGCCGACGCGACTACAACCGCGCTCTCACCGTATCTGCGTCGCCGCCTGCTGCTCGAGGAGGAGGTGGTCGCAGCTGCCATGGCCGCCCATGGGTCGGGCGCCTACAAGTTCGTCTCTGAGGTGTTCTGGCGGACCTACTTCAAAGGGTTCCTCGAAACCCATCCGGACATCTGGGACCGGTATACCTCCGCCCTCGGCGCCGAGCAGGAGAAGCTGGCAGGCTCGCCCGGTCTTCGGCGTATCTACGAGAAGGCCGTCGACGGCGAGACCGGCATCGACTGCTTCGACGAATGGGCGCAGGAGCTAGCTGCCACCGGGTGGCTCCACAACCACACCAGTATGTGGTTCGCCTCAATATGGATCTTTACGCTGCGCCTGCCGTGGACGCTGAGCGCCGATTTCTTCCTGCGCCACCTTGTCGACGGCGACCCTGCCAGCAACACGTTGTCATGGCGCTGGGTGGCGGGCCTGCACACCCGCGGTCGCGTGTACGCCGCCCGCGCGGAGAACATCCGGCGCTACACCGGGGGCCGCCACTCGCCAGCTGGCTTGAACGAGAACCCGGAACCTCTGGAGGAGGCCGCCATCCCGGCGACATGCAAGCTGCTGCCCGCCGGAAGGGTTCCGGACGCCGACGTCGCGTTGCTGCTGCACCTTC
This sequence comes from Acetobacteraceae bacterium, assembly GCA_965199005.1. Classification (GTDB taxonomy): domain Bacteria; phylum Pseudomonadota; class Alphaproteobacteria; order Acetobacterales; family Acetobacteraceae; genus LMUY01. The sequence continues at coordinate 82,504 of CBDAQK010000004.1, forward strand.
ACGACTTGAACCCCGAGAGCCTGCCCCTTGGGTCAGCCCGCGTGGCGCGCGTCGGCGGAGTGGTGGCGCATGCACGTGGTGCGACCGAGGCTGTGCGCCGGGCGGACGTGCAGGCGATGGCGGACGCCCTTGAGAGGGCGCAAAGCCACTTTGGCTGCCCTGCTGCGGACGTCGAGGCAGGTTGGGATGACGGGCTGCCGGTGGTAACCGCATGGGCGCCGGTAGGGCCGTCGGCTGGCGCTCTGCCGTTCGGCAGCATCCTCATCCGGCGGCCCTGGGACTAAATGGCGTGGCCCCGGGCGACGCGCGGGTTCTACAACCTCAATTCCGCCATTCCGGGCATATTGGAGCATGTCGGCGTCGGCTGACTAGCCCGGCTTCGAGGCGGGTTTTCCACCTCGTCTGTGCGCACCGTCCCGAGCCGGATCAATTGTAAGGCCGGGTTCTGAGTAGTCCGACGTGAGTGTTCGTCGCCGCACGGCCGAGGAACCAAGGGTGTAGCCATTGGGGGCAGGTGGAACGGCCCCTCTCAGGGGGAATTTGTGCGCTCTCGCCCGCCGATTACAGACGCGCCGTGAACAACCCGCTTCACTGCCCGATGTGGTTGTTCCGCATGAGGTCGTCGGTCAATACCTCGAATGGTCAGCCCATAGACTGCGAAGCACGTCATCGTCACGCCAAGGAAGACCGGCATGGGTACGATTGGAAAGCGAGCAGCGGCTTCTGCGAACAATCAGCCTGCCAGATTGGTTGGAACATCTATCGCTATTGGATTACCGCCATGCCGCGGCACGATGATAGGACATCAATAGACGAGATCCTGATGTCCGATCGCACTGCCGGAGTTTTCACGCCGAGCACCTTGAAGCCTGGAACAGCCACCGGCCCGATGCGTATGCGGGCCTGGCTGGGTAGGGTCCTGCCGGGCCTCCTGCTCTGTCTCGCCGTTACAGGAGCCGCGATGGCATTGGAGCGGGTCGAAGCTGCGGCGTTCGGGGCCACATGGCTGGAGGCTCTGGTTCTGGCGATCCTGGTCGGCACGGCCGTCCGTACTGCCTGGTCGCCGGGACGGCGCTGGTTCGCTGGCATCAACTTCAGTGCGAAGACGCTGCTGGAGATCGCGGTTCTGCTGCTCGGCGCCTCCATCAGCGCCGGGATGATCATGGCAGCCGGTCCGCTGCTGATCGCGGGTATCGCGGGTATCGTGGTGGTGGCGATCGCCGCCAGCTATGGCATCGGGCGCGTGTTGGGCCTGCCGCACCGCATGGCCATGCTCGTGGCATGCGGAAACTCCATCTGCGGCAACTCTGCCATCGCCGCCGTCGCCCCGATCATCGGCGCCGACGGCGAGGATGTGGCGGCGTCCATAGCCTTCACCGCAGTGTTGGGCGTCGTCGTCGTGCTCGGCCTGCCGCTGCTGCCGGAGCTGCTGCATTTGACGGGTATGCAGTACGGCGTGCTCGCCGGGCTTACCGTCTATGCCGTGCCGCAGGTGCTGGCGGCGACCGTCCCGCTTGGGACTGTCGCCGTTCACATCGGCACGCTGGTGAAGCTGGTGCGCGTGCTGATGCTCGGTCCGGTCGTGCTGGGTCTGTCGCTGCTGACCCGACGCATGCGGGACCAGACCGACGAGGCACTGCCCCACGTGACCGCCGGTGACCGTCCGGCACCAGGCAAGCTGCCGCTGCACAAATTGGTGCCGTGGTTCATCCTCGGCTTTCTGGGACTGGCCGCGCTGCGTTCCATGGATCTGGTGCCGCATGCCGCCCTGCCACCGGTTGCGACAGCCGCCAACCTGCTCACCATCATATCGATGGCGGCGCTGGGTCTCGGCACCGATCTCAAGGTGGTTGCCCGGGCCGGAATCCGGGTGATCGCCGCAGTGACGCTCAGCCTGCTTCTGCTCGGCGCGATCAGCCTCGGCCTGATTAAGGCGTTGGGGATCGCCTAGGCCAACCGGTCCTTCCTCCCGGTCCCGGGGTGGACGAGACTGATAGCACCTTCCCATCGCAACGGAGCAGATCCCCTGCCGCCACCTCTACCGGTACCGGATCAGATACCCGCCGCACTCAGTCATCCGGCGGCCGCCCGGTTCTGGCTGGCCGTGGTGCTGACCGGCCTCGGCGCCGGGATCGGTGCCGCCGTGCTGACCGATCTGCTGGAGGCGGTTCAGCACTTCGTCTGGCCCGGTCCAGGTACTTTGGCGGAAGCGGCCAGCCAGGCTCCTGTCTGGCGGCATCTGATCGTTCTGACGAGTGCGGGACTGGTCACCGGAGCGGGCCAACTGGTCCTTACCCGCCTGTCCAGCGGCAACGGCATCGACATCACCGCAGCGATCTGGTTCTCCGCCGGACGCCTACCTGCGCTGAGGACGCTGGGGAGCGCGGTGCTGTCCATCGTCGTCGTCGGTATGGGCGTATCGCTGGGGCGTGAGGGCGCGCCGAAACAGGTCGGCGCGGTGCTTGCGAATGCCTGCTCAGACCTGGGCAAGCTGTCAGACGAACAACGGAGGCTCCTGGTCGCGTGCGGTGCCGGGGCCGGGATGGCCGCCGCATATGGCGTGCCGCTGGGCGGAGCGCTGTTCGCTCTGGAGGTGCTCCGCGGCGTATTGGCGCTGCGGCTGATCCTGCCTGCGCTTCTGACAGCGGTGATCGCCACCGGCGTCTCCTGGCTGCTCGGCATGCCGAACGCGCCGACCTATGTCATTCCAGCCTATCCCAGCCCTGTTTCAATCTCGGTCTGGGCGTGCCTCGCCGGACCTGCCTTCGGCGTCGTGTCGGTGCTCTATGTTCGCTCGATCGCCTGGGCGGACCGCGCCAGGCCGAAGGGCTGGCGACGTTGGGTGGCACCGGTCCTAATACTTGGACTACTGGGCGTCGTCTCCATCTGGTTCCCCCAACTGCTCGGCAACGGCAAAGACATCGCCGATTCCGCCTTCATGGGGCGCATGGGTCCCGGCCTCCTTCTGGCCCTCCTGCTTCTCAAACCGCTGGCCACAGCCTCCTGCCTGGGCAGCGGCACGCCGGGCGGCCTCTTCACCCCGTCGCTGGCGATCGGGGCCTTGCTCGGTGCGGTATTGGGGCATGCCTGGTCGTGGATGGTGCCTGGTGACGCTACGGGTGCCTTCGCCATCGTCGGGGCGGCGGCGGTCCTGGCGGCGACAACGCAGGGGCCGATTTCGGCGGTCGTGCTGATGACCGAACTGACCGGGCAGGACCGCGCACTGATCCTACCGATCCTGCTGGCGGTCATCACGGCCACGATCGTGTCGCGTAGCATCGAACCCCGCTCGATCTACGACGCCCGGCTGACCGATGCCGAAGTCGTGTCCAGGATCAAGAGCCGAGACCCGCAGGGCCACGCGTGACGGCTAAACCGCCAGCACCGGCACGCGGTGCCAGGCCGCGGAAAGATAGCCCTTGAAGTTCCAGGTATCGTCCGGAAGCGCGGGCTGGGTTTGCCCGGCATCATCCCAGGCGCGGACGGCCAGTTCATGTTCCCCTTGCGGAAGATCGAGCGTGGCGCGCCAGAAGACCCAGGACCATGCGCTGCCCGGCTGGTCTTCCAACTCGGCCTGCGACCAGGTACGGCCACCGTCCATCGACACGTCGACGCGCACCACGGCGCGGTCCGACACCGTCGCATAGCCACGCAGGGTTACCGGACCGGCGGGTAATTGTGCGTGCGAGGCTGGCTCGCAGATGGCGCTGTTCAGCGGCAGGCGGTTGATCGTGACGCCCCGCGACGGGTCAGCCGTCTCCTGAGTCACGTGGGAGGGGAACAGCTTGTAGTCGTCGGCCTGGATCGGGTTCTCGCTCGGGGCGTTCTGCACAGTGACAGTGTGCAGCCACTTCGGACTGCGGACCCCGGCATAGCCCGGCACGACCACGCGAAGCGGCGCACCGTGCTCAGCCTTCAAGGGCTCGCCGTTCATCGCGTATGCCAGCAGAACCTCGGAGCCGAGCGCCTTCGCCATCGGGATCGAGGCACCATACCGGAACGTCTTACCCTCCATGCTGCACTCATCGGCGCAATCGAAGGCGACGTGCAGGCCTGCGCCCTCTTCGGCCCCGGCGGCACGGAGAACGTCGGCCAGCGACACGCCGGTCCATTCCGCATTGCCGATCGCACCCGGCGCCCAGGGATCGCCGGAGGTCGGTCGCACACGCTGCATATCGGCTCGCCGGTTGCCAGCGCACTGGATCGTCGCCATCACCGTCCGAGGTGAAAAGCGGCCGCGCAGCTCCTCCAGCGAGAGATCCAGCGGTATGCCGACATGCCCCGTCACCCGCAGCCGGTGGACGGCCGGATCCAGTTCGGGGATGTTGCCGTGGCTCCGGACGTAGAACCCGCTCTGCTGCGTGACGAAGCTGGCCCGAAGCTGTTCGGTGGGTGGCTCCGCATTGTAAGGCTTCTGCGAATGGGTGATGAGGCGCGGATTGTCGATCGTGACGCCGGGTGGGACGGTGCGGAACGGGTTGCGCATGATACCTCGCTGCGATGGTGCTCTGACAACGCGCGGCCAGAGCGAAAGTCATTCGGGCGGGTGGCTGCGCGGTGTTCCGCAGCCACCCGCCAATCTACTGCTGGACCTTGACGGACCCGCCCGGGGAGGCGGCCGGTGCCGGGAGCGATCACCAGCCAGCGGCGGGCCGGACCGGAGTCGCCCTGCACCAGTCGGCGGATCGGTCCTATTCGGCGCGGCCCGTATCTTCCTACGGGCCGACCTTCAGGTTGGCGAGATAAGCCACGATGGCCGGGACGTCGCTCTCCTCCACCGGAGCCTTGTAGGTATGCAGCATCTTGGTCACCTCGCCTGTCCATTCCGCCTTGGTCAGCGCGGGCTGGTTCAGAATCATGCCGGGCGAATGGCAGGACTGGCAGCTATTGCCGACCAACTCTGCGCCAGGCCCGGGCGGAAAGGCACGGTCGCTGCCGGGGAAGTCGAAGCCGACCGAACGAAGCGTCACCCCTGCGACCGCCGCCACGGCAGGCGCTGCATGCGGTCCCACAGCGGCAGCTTCGGCGGCAATCTGCTTATTCAGCTCCACCGAGTAGGCAGGCATCGGCTGGACGGCGGCTGCCTGCCGCGCCTGCTCGGCCGCCCCATGATCGTTTGGCCTGCCAGTCGCGAACAGGACGATGCCGCCCAGTATCACGGAGCCGAAGGCGACTGTGCCGATTGAAATGGTCATGACGCACTCCTCCAGGTCAGGCGACGGCGAGTTGGACGGATTCGATGACATTCCGCATGAAGCCGCCGCCGTTCCAGTTCGCTTCCGCCGGTTGGGCGACCTGTTTGGTATTCGTGCAGCGGATTTGGGCGCTGAGCGAACCGGATGCCGGTGCGCTCACCTGCGTCGTCCATTGCCGGAAGCTGAAGGAACCCTCATCAGCGCCGAGCGTCGCTGGCTTCCAGGTGGAACCCCCGTCGATGGACAGATCCACTGCAGAAACGCCACAATCTCCGCCGAATGCGATGCCGCGGAGCGGTACCGGCGCGCCGGGCTTTACCTTGGTTGCGGACGTCACGTTGGTGAACCACGAGCGCGGGACCATGCGGTTGATCGGTTCGGTGGGGAAGCCGGTTTGGCCCGGCTTGACATCGGCATGCGGCGTGGCGGGGATCAGATAGGCACTCTTCATCCAGAAGCTGTCATCCGGCACCTCCAGCACCTCGATGTCGCTGACCATCTTCACCCAATAGGTCGAATACCATCCCGGCACGATCAGCCGCATCGGGAAACCGTTCAGCAGAGGAAGCTGGTCGCCGTTCATCTGGTAGGCCAGCATCACCTCACCGTCGCGGGCATGGTCGATGGCGAGGGACTTCATGAAATCGGGTGCGCCCTGCACGACGGGCTCGTCTAGGCCGTTGAAGCGGACGGCGACGGCGCCGGGCTTCACACCGGCCCGGTCCAGCACGTCGCGCAGGCGGACGCCGGTCCATTTCGCATTGCCCATCGCGCCGTTCTGCCACTGTCCACCGGCGACACGCGGCGCGAACAGGCCGCGGGAATTACCGGAGCATTGGTTGACGGCCGCCATCTCGACGCGCGGCAGGGCCAGGATGTCGGCCATGGTCAGCGACTGCGCCTGGTTCACGTGCCCCCGGACGGAGCAGCGGAACTTGGCCAAGTCGACCTGTTCGGGGATAACCGCCCAATGCCAGCGGACGAAGAAGCGGTCGTTCGGGGTGAAGACTCCCTGGTCGAATACCTCGAACGGTGTTTCCAGCAAGGGCGGACGGGTGCGTTGCAACACCATGGCCCCCTTTTGCGGGAAGGCGGTCGTCAGGGAGCGCTCGTCGGGACCGCCGCTGAGGTTGAGCTTCACCGTCCCTTGCGCCCGCGCCGCCGCGGCTGCGAGGGTCGCGGCCGCGGCAGTGCCTGCAAGCAGTCTGCGGCGACCGAGTGCGCCCTGTGCCTGTGCCATTCAACGTTTCCCCGCTGCCCTATCGTTTCGGCAGTTAGGCAGCCGTTGAAGCGGCCGTCCAATAGCGGTAGCGATTTGGATCAATCGGACGCGGTGATTGGTCGATTCGCTGCGATGATAGCCAGCAGCGCATCGGCCGCTTGGCTACGGTGACGCTCCCCGTGCCGCAGGACGTGGAAGGCGCGTTCCGGGAGAGCCAGGTCCACGACTTGGAGCAGTCCGGCCTCGATGCTTGGAGCTGCGACGGAGGCGGAGATCGCCGTGGCACCCATACCGGCCTCCACGGCGGCTCGGACGCTTTCGTTGGAAGGCAGCTCGAGCACCACCCGCAGCCCGGCAGGTGCGACGCCGAAGCCTTCAAGTGCCGTCTCGAAAACTGAACGCGTGCCCGATCCTGCCTCTCGCAGCACCCAATCGCTTTCAACCAGGCGCGCCGGGCTGAACGGGAGCGCCAGGGTGCCAGCCTGGGCCCAATCGTGGTCGGGCCCGACCACGACAATAAGCTGGTCCCGCGCGACGACGCGGCTTTCGAGCAGCGGGTCGTCGACGTCACCTTCCACGAAACCCAGCTCCGCAAATCCGCCTTTCACCGCGGCGGCGACCTGGGTCGTGTTGCCGATGGTGAGGCGGATGTCGATCCCGGGATGCGCCCGGCGAAACGCCACCAGGTAGCGCGGCAGCCAATAGCTGGCGGTCGTCTGGCTGGCCTGCACGAGCAGGGTGCCGCGCTTAAGGGTGCCCAACTCGGATAACACAAGTTCAGCCGCCGCCGCGCGGGCCAGCACGGCCCGCGCCTCGGTCAGGAACAACGATCCGGCCGCGGTAAGCTCGATGCCGCGGCCGACCCGGTGGAACAGCTTGGCGCGGTAACGCCCTTCGAGGGTGGCAATAGCCGCACTCGCCGCGGATTGCGCGATGTTGAGGCTCTCGGCCGCCCGGGTGACATGCTGCCGGTCGGCGACGGCGACGAAGATGCGGAGTTGCTCGAGGGTCATGTCGGTAGCACTACCCTTCGGAAGGCGGCAGGTCATCCCAACGCCCGCTACGGGTTCGGCCCACACATGGTTTGAGAACTTTCAAGGGCGCCCGTTCGCGCGGCGGCCCGGGACAGCACCGCGCCGCAGGCAGTCTGACGCTGGCGGTCGACCACCACGCCATCGCCCACCAGCAGGAGGGCGTCGCCCCGCCTATGTGGTAGGGCGTAGGTGTCGGGCAGGCCCATGAGCCTGGCGATCTCGCGGGCGGTTCGTGCCCGGGTCCGGATGCCGTCTGGATTGGCCACGACCAGCGTCTGCTGCGTCGACCCGCCCGAGCCTGTCAGAACGCAGCTGGCGACGCCGTCCATCCGGAAGTCCGCCCGCTGCATGCGCTCCGTCTTCGCGGCGTCGGGACGCATTCGCCGCGAGACCGTCCTTACGACCCTGCCGTGGCGACGGGCGGCATCCAGGCTCGCCCGCGATCTGTCGGACATCAGCGCCAGCACGGCTTCCGTGGCCTCGGCAGACCTCCAGGTCGCGTCGGCGTCGGCGAACAGCACGTCGGCGAGGACGGTCCGTCGGGCGTCCGGGACTGGCGGCTGCCAACACAGCCAGGCCTGCTTCAGTGCTGCTGGCAGGCCGTCCGCGGCTCGCACTAGCGGGTGCAGGGTGCCAGGGCTTGACCGGCCTGGCCGCCACCAGGGCTGCCGGACCTGGACGCCGCGGGCCACGGCCAGGATGAACAGGCGGAGCCGTGACTGCGGGACGAGCAGCTTGGCATTGATGAGCAGGGCTCCCGTCCGGTAGTCCTGGTCGGCAACCACGCCGCAGATGTCGGCAAGGTCCTTGCCCTGCCTCCCCGTCGCCAAGCCGGGCACGTTCTCGATGGCGACGAGCCGCGGGGCCTTGCCTGCCGTCGCCAGCTGCCTGAGGAAGTCGAGGGCTGGCCAGAGGCTGCCCCCACGTCCGCCGTCCAGGCCGCCGCGGAGCCCGGCGATCGAGACATCCTGGCACGGCGGCGAGGCCCATAGAAGGTCGGCATGCTCGCCTACCTAGCCAGCCGTGAGCCCGCGGACGTCCTGGACAACGACGGGATGACCTTCCCAATTCTCCCGGTAGGCACGCGCCTTCATGGGATCATGGTCGCAGGATAGGAGGCACCGCCATCCCTCTCCCATTCCTGCCGTGGCCATTCCGCCTCCGCAGAACAGGTCGATGAAGGTGTGTCTTCGTCCCGGCGTCGTGGGACGCCATTACACTTCATCTGGCCGGAGCTTCAAGCCGCAAGGAAAATCAGCCGTCCGCCACGGGGTCTCTCCTGCCCGTCCGCTGGTCGGTACTGGACGAACTCTCCGGTCTGTGCTCCTTGCCGGGATCACTCCGAAAAAGCCGACCCGATGCTCCGGAAACGCTCCAGATCCCGCCTCGGCTCCGGCCTGTTGGCAGCCCGACGTACCTCACGCAAGACGCAAGCCGACTTGGCGGCCGAGGCAGGATGCAGCGTACGAAGCGTCTGGCAGGCTGAGAGAGGGGCTGGGCGGCTGGACCTGTTCCAGCGCATCGCGGGAACTACGGGCATGGAGGTTTCCGGGCGAGCATTGCCGCCCGGCGAACTCCTTGGCCATCGGCTCAAGCTGTTGCGGACCCGCATGGGTCTCAGCCGGAGGCAGGTCGCCGACGAAGCCGGGTTGAGTGCGACCACGGTGTTTGAGGTCGAGACCGGTGCGGCCTGCAACGTCAGTTCAGTCGAAGCGATCGGCATGATGCTTGGTGCCGGTCTGACCCTTGTCGCCGCGGGCGAGCGCGCAGGGTTCTATCGGCTCGCGGGAATGTCGAGCGGCTGGAATGCGTGGTCGACACCGCAGAACGTCCTAGACACCCTGTGTGAGGTGGTGGGTGGGAGATTTGATCTAGATCCTTGTGCCTCGCGCCAGTCCCGCCTGCGCAAGCATGCGCGGCACTATCTCACTGAAGTGGAAGATGGTCTTGGCCAGCCATGGTATGGCCAAGTGTATATCAATCCGCCTTACGGTCCTCCGCTGTCCCGCTGGACAGCCAAGGCCGTGGAGGAGGTTGCCTCCTGCCGCGCTGACCTTGTCATAGGACTCGTCCCAGCTCGCACCGATACCCGGTGGTGGCACAACACGATCGCTGGATTGTCAGACGTATGGTTGCTTCGCGGGCGCCTGGCGTTCGGAGCAGGAGAGCACAAGGCGCCTTTCCCATCCGCCCTGACCGCCTGGGGTGCATCGGACATTTTGCGCCAGCGGATGTCGGCGGCGTTCCCAGGAGCTTGGCACGTGCCTTCAGGCAGGGGGCAGCTACCACCATCCGAATAGCTGGACGGCGTCGAAGCCTATAGTGGCCGTCGCCCAGACCCCGCTGGACCAGAGCAATACTGGCCTACGCGGGACAAATTTTCGGAGCGATTCTGGCCATTGCTTCGGTGCCACCCGGGCAAGGTGTCGCAAGCCCGTCCTGGCCTTTTCCGGCTGGAAGGGGGGTGCCCATCTGCAATGCCCGACGGTGCAGACCCAGGTGGCACCCATCAGACGTGTCCTGATTCGGTGGTAACCGGTCAACGGCTGCAACTTGCCTGCAAGGTTTCGAAATGACCCGGTAATGCACTCGAATTAGGGCAGCCACCCTGACCGTACGCGGTCCTCCCTACATCTACGGCTGCGTAGCCTACAGTTGCCTTTGCTGCGCGGCTGAGGATTGCTGAGGCGTCTGCCAGGTCTCTGGATGCGGCGTCCCGCTATCCCGCCAGACAGTGGCACTGGGCGAAGTAGCTCCCACTTGCCTTGTCAACACGGACTGGGTTGGTGGAAGCACCCTTCATGTAGGGCCCTCACCGGCGACGATTTAAGTTCACAGGATGGACGGCAAGGAAATCCCTACGAGGCTTTGGGAGAGGTTCGGAAGACTTCCCAGATTACCTACGGCGGTCCCGAAATCACCATGGAACCGAAGATTTCCTTGTGATATAAAAATGCTACCAACGACTCGACTCGGTTCGTTAGATGTATCATATTGCTGGAGGGCTGCATGTCGCAGCTGGAGACATTGCTGGCGTGCCTATCAGGTGGAGGGATTTTGCGGATGACCGAGTTGCTACGGGCTGGCGTGACGGCGGCCAGCGTCCAGCGGGCGCTTGCCACCGGGTTGGTCGAGCGTGTTTCCCGCGGTACCTACCGCCAGGCGGGCGCACCATACTGCGCCGGTGCCGATTTCGCCGAGATCCTCGTCCGTGTTCCTCGCGGAGTGATCTGCCTGCACAGCGCGGCCGCGGCACACGGCCTCGGCGATGAAACGCCTACCCGGGCCTGGGTCGCGGTCCCGCACGGCGTGGCAGCCGCGAAGGTCGAGTGGCCACCGACCAGGTTCGTGCACTGGCGCGACCCGGCGGCGTTCGTGGTCGGCGTCGACACGAGTGTGGTCTGCGGCGTCGAGGTGCGGATGACTTCGCCAGCACGAACAGTGGTCGACATGCTGCGCATGTCTTCCACGGTCGGCGATGATCGCGCACTGGAATGCCTGCGTGACTACCATACGTCCGGCAGATCGGCGGCGGTCCTGGTCGAGGTGGCGTCGGCGTTGGGCATGCAACGTCGCCTGGCGGCTGTGCTGCGGGTTTCCTCCGCGATGGTGCGGGCATCGTGAGCGCGACAGGCGAGGCAATCCGCTGCCGCCTGCAGGCGGCAGCCAAGGCCCGCGGGACTACCACTGACCATCTACTCGGGCGCTGGGCCGCAGAACGGTTCCTGGCTAGGCTGTCAGCTTCCCCTTACCGCGCCAGGCTGGTGCTCAAGGGAGGTAGCCTGTTCACGCTCTGGAGCGGCGACCTGTTCCGGAGCACCTCCGACGTAGACCTGCATGGAGACGTAGCCGACATCGCGGCGATGGGAACCATGCTGCTGGCGGTGGCCATCATGGTGTCGGAGCAGGATGACGGGGTCTCCTTCGCGGCCGAGACTGCGACCTTCAAGACGTTGAAAGGCGGCCGGTATCCAGGCGTGAGGATGCAGATCACGGCGTCCTTGGGAACGGCGAGGACCAGCCTGAAGGTCGATGTCGGTTTCGGGCACGCGATCACTCCAGGTGTGGAACAGGCCTTCTTCCCCAGCCTTCTCCCCGGCCAACCTTCATTCAAGGTAGGAGCATACCCGCGCGAGACGGTGGTGGCCGAAAAGCTGGCGGTCATCGTCGAGTTCGGCTCCGACAACACCCGCCTGCGCGACTATTACGATCTGTGGCTGTTGAGTCAGAGATACAGCTTCCTCGGACATGTTCTCCAGCTTGCGGTCTCTAATACGTTTGACCGCCGCGATGCTGGAACCTTCGTGCAGCGGGCAGACGGATACTGGGAAGCAGCGTTCTCCAAAGATTATGCGACCTGCAAACGTGAGCGGAGCTGGACAAACTGGGTGTCGGAGCACGCCCCGAAGACCGCGCCACCTACGTTGCAGCAGACCTTGGCCTGCGTCGCCCAGTTCGGTGTCCCGCTGCTCCAGGCAATTAGGAACGGTTCAGAGCTCAGGCAGACCTGGTCTGCGGGTGTCGGCTGGCAGCCTCTCTACGCCAGCACAAATACCAGGAGGTCCAGAAACGTGCGGCTGGAAGTCCGGCCGTCTCTGGCCACCGACGTGGCGAGGGTGACGGGCCCAGAAGTTGGTGATGCTCGGGTCGGAAAGGCTTGGACGAGGGGGTCAGGTGCATCCGTGATGGATGGGCCGTCATCGTGAACGATGCGGCACTTGATCCCTGGTGCCTCGTCCTGACTACGGACGGCACAACCTGCCTGTTCGGCTTCTCGACCCGGCACCCGAGGACCGGAGGGCTGGGCTGGCTCATTTCCACGGAAGCTCTCGAACTGGATGTCGAGCACGGCCTTGCGGTCACGCGCAGTGGACGAAGCTATTCGCTGGGAAGACGCTTCGAGGCCGTAGATGTCGGGGGAGAGGGCGAAGAAGCGCGGGTCGCCTTTGAGCTGCTGGTCGGCGCCTCGTTTGAGGAGGAAGATGTCCTGAAGGATGTGGATAGACACTGGCTGATGGCGTGCAAGGCAGCCAGGCACCTGGCTGTAGCCAGGCCGATGAGGACGCAGACCGGCGTCTCGCACTTCTTCAAGACCTATTCGGAGGCGTATATGCGCCTGCGTCGGGTGCAGGGGGATGGAGACCGTAGGTGACCGCAAGCTTGGTAGTCGAAACCTGCAGGGGGGTCTACTGCGGCGCCGGTTTCCCAGCATCACTGGTCAGGCGCGCACGCCCGGACACCCGCTTCTTCCCCGACCAGTTTTGCCGCAGCCTGACACCGACGACATCCATGGGCGTCGAACAGAGCGCGCTCAAGGCGGTCCGAAGTGCTGCATGCGGGTGGCAAGCCCTATACCTGCGCGCTGATCCGGAAGGTGCTGAGCAGTTGTTGGCTCGGTCTGTGTCACGTGGAAGCCTGCCGTTCACCCGGCGTGCCACGAATGCGGTGTCCGCGGAGGCGAGGGAGAGAGGCTTCGCTCCCGCCCGTGTCCGGCTGTCCGTCCGTCACCACGGCTCCTGGAGCAGGTGCAACCCAGGCTCTGGCGCTGAGCTCCACCTGGATGGTGGCAGACGGCGCCACGCGGCCAGCGGCCATACAGCATGCAGGTATCCTGCCGTGGTCGGGGAGGTTGGTTGTCCAGGCGGTGTCTCATCCGGGCCGGAGATCCAGACCACAGCCGGGACCAGCCCATGCCTGCCGACGTGCTGTGAATGAAACGACTCGACACCCGGTCCGTGACGAGCTATCCGGCTGTCATGCTTCTCGAGATGATAGCAGCGCGCTGATCTAATCCGCTCTCTTTGGAGGGCAGCGTGGCTGTACCAAAGTCGAGGATGCCAGTGAACTTTCCAACTTTCTTTTGTCATCCGTTCATCACCAGACAGGATGTCTGCGCGTGCGTGTGCACCCGTGATGAAGGCAGGCGTGCTAGCGACAGGTCGCGTTTCGGCACTCGGAAAATAGGACCGGCGATAGGCATGGATCTCAGCAGGTCCGAACGTCTCCCATTCCTATTTTCCAGGGTTCATCATGTCTCAAGAATTCGAGGGCGGCCCACATAGTCTCGCCACAGATGTTGAAGCCGTCGACAGTGGCGGGCCTATTCTCCTGCATGCCGTCTACCGAGGCCGCACAATTTCCGTAGGCTGGGCGACTGATGCCGAGATCGACGCCATCAGAGGGCCGGTGCTCCACAATGTGCGTGATGTCCTGGAAAGCTGGTTCCTGGTCGCAATCCGTGACCCAGGCGGCCCCGGAACCCGCGTGCATGCCCTCGGATGGCGCCCCAAGATGGCGAACGCATGGATCACGTCTGCACTGACTTCCGTCGGGCAAGACGGGAACCTGGTGGCAACGCGGTCTGGGCATGCGTATCGCCTTGCATGTCGAGGAGAAGCGGAGAACGCGCCGCTCTTGCTGGACCACCTCATCTACGCTCTTCGGACATGGGGGTGCTCCAATTTTGGACTTTGAGGAAACGCCTCAAGCGAGATCCGAGACCCTGCACGAAGGTGAGCGGGTGGGCCGCTACGTCATCATGCGGGATCAGGATGGTTGCCTGCATGCATTGGCGGCCGGGCATGTCGGCGTCCTGCGGGAAGTCGATGACGGAACCCTGCTGATGCTGTCAGGCGGCAAAATCCTCCTCGTCAACCAGTCCATGAGGACGGTGCTGATGTGGCTCGATGGCAGAGGGTGATCCACCCGTTCTGAGAGATTGCAGGAGTGCGCGCCATGCCCAACCACACCTCCAGCCGCAGATCGGCCCTGTCTGCTCGGGTCACTGGAAACCTCACGCCGGGTGACCTCCCTGGGGGCATCACGTTCCAGCAAATGCTCCTGGGGGCGCCCTTCCGGATGGGAGGCCCGGAGGACGACGGCGCCGATCTTGCCACATGGCTGCTCGACCACCACGTCGACCACAGTGTAGGCCAGACCAAGCTTGCAAACACGCTACAGAAGGCGGTCTTTGTCCGTGCTCCCGGAGCGTTCCTGGCTGCGGCTCAATGCTGCCAGGAAGTAGCAAGACTTCAGCGGTCCGCCTCGACGACTTTCAATGCCAGTGCGGCCTTGTTCGTTTTCTTCGCTGCCGCTCTCGGCAACCAGGAGGCGGCCTGCTGCGTGGCCGTTGAGGCAATCCGACTTGCGGAGGCGGACGACACCCTGGAAAGCGGGGCACTCGAGTTACGTGCTGCTGCTCTGGGATGGCTATCCTATGCCGCGCTTCCTGGGGCAAAGGACCTAAAGAACCCGCGACACTACGCACAATCCGCCGCCAAGCGCAGCCTGGATGACATGGCGCGCGCCTGGCAGCGGGACTTGAGCAATCAAACTTTCAGTCCGAGAGAAAGCTCAGCGGCGGAATGGCAGGGGCCCCGTGGGTTTGACCGCTTCTTTAACGTCCTCGCCGAGAACGATGGTTTAGCCCACGGCCTCGGCCGTGCCGTCGTGCTGAAATCCATTGGCGGAACGGAAACCCCTGAAGGGGGACGGGTAGCCAAGGCGTTCGGCGGACTTGTCGGCAATCCCTTGCCGCTGGTGCCCACGCCAGATCTCCGCGCCGTCCGCGCAGTCTTGCTGCAAGGCCATCCGCATGCAGAAACGGTCATCGACGCGGTATTGTCAGAGCTTGTCGGACGCGACTTCGTTCGGCTGCCGCCTCTCGTGTTCCTTGGGCCGCCAGGGACGGGCAAGACATCATTTTGCATGTCGCTGCTCAAGGCGTTGGGCGTCTCCAGTCTGCTGTATTCCTGCGGGGGCGTCAGCGACAGCTCGCTTGGCGGCACCTCCCGCCGCTGGCACACGGGCGAACCCTGCATGCCCGTGTCCTTGATGTCCGCCCGGCAGGTAGCCTCGCCTGGCATCGTCCTCGACGAACTGGAAAAGGCCGCATGCTCGAACCAAAATGGCTGCGTCCACGACGTGTTGGCGGGCATGCTGGAACCATCGTCGGCAGTGTGTTGGCACGACCCTTACCTGGAAGCTGAAGTCGACCTTTCGCATGTCGTGTGGCTGGCGACCGCGAACTCGGTCCGTGATCTCCCTAGGCCGCTGCTTGACCGCTGCCGGATCCTGCGCATGCCCGTTCCTGGGGTGGAGCATCTTCCGGAGCTGTCCACCATGCTGCTGCAGCGTGCCTATGCGGCCCGGAACCTGGATGAGCGCTGGGCGCACCCTCTGGACCGCGTAGAGCTTGCAGCTGTGGCAGCCGCGTGGCGGGGCGGTTCGATCCGGCAGCTGGCACGGCTGTTGAACGGCGTATTGGCCACCCGCAACGTTGCCCTTCACCTGAACTAGAACGGCGGAGAACCCCAGTCCTTTTCACGGTCACGGTGGTCCCACGGCCGCAGCACATGCGGGTAGCACACAGGCTTTGCTGACGGACAATTGCGACCACGGTCGGTCAGGTTACAGGCCAGTCTGCCAACTCGTTGCCAGCCTATTTAGCATGCGACGTATTGGAACCTGAGATGAGCACGATGACAAGCTTGAGGCAGGTGCCGGATCAATGGATGAAGGGGTCCTGCTGGGGCGCACTCCCAAAGGCGGCTGGACTTCTCTTTGCTCTGGCACGATGCTCTGCGCTCTGCCGTCGTGAGGCCGCTGACAAGAAGGCAGGGATGCCCGAGCTGAGCCCAGAACTCTCCATCGCAAAAGGTCTCTTGCCGGAGAACCTACCTCCGGCTTTCGACACCCGTCAGCTCTGGTCGGCTCTACCCGGCATGGAGGCGGGCTACCTGGTTGGCGGTAACGTCAAAGGTCAGCCCTGTACTTACAACGCCAGCAAGAGAGGTGGTCAGCGCAGGACGTTCAGTGTGCCACACCCGGTCTACGTCCGAGAGCAGGCCCTCTTTCTTCGGAAACACTGGCCACACATCTTGGGTATCTTCGATGCAGCGACGGGATCAGCGTCCCGCCCCGTAATAGACGAAGCGGGTCCTCGCCACATCAGGATCACTCCACACCAGGAACTGCCACGTCTGCAGTTACAGCGTCTCTCGCGCTACAGATACTGTCTCGTCACCGACGTGTCCCGTTTCTACCCCTCCGTGTACACACACGCCCTTCCTTGGGCCATAAACGGCAAGTCCGAAGCCAAGTTAGACACCAGTCCACAGTCTCCGAAAGTATTCGGAAACCGGCTGGACTATGCGCTTCGGCAATCACAGTCGAGCCAGACTGTCGGCATCGCCGTCGGACCGGATACCTGCAAGGTGGTGGCAGAAATCCTGATGTCGGCCGTGGACCGCGAATTCATCCGGCTCAGCGGCAGCACGCCGCCAGCATACCTGCGCCATGTCGATGATTACTGGGTCGGCGGCCAGAGTGTAGAGGCATGCGAGAAGCACCTGCAGAACCTGCGTCTTGCGTTGCGGGAATACGAGCTGGACATCAACGAGGCCAAGACCCGCATCCTTCCAACCCAGCAGGTGTTCCGGCAGTCCTGGTCGTCGGGTTTCGAGAGAGACATCCGCGACGCCTTGAGACCCGGCAACGGCCGGACGAGCAGCGACGTCGTCTCCGTCATCGGCACTGTCATCGAGCAAGCCGTGCGGGAGGGTGACGACGGCATCATCAAACGAGCCGTTCGCGTCGTCGATGAGCAGAAGCTCTGGAAGGAGGATTGGAAGCTCCTGGAACACTTCCTTGTTCAGTGTGCAGTCCAGTTTCCACACTCGCTGGACTATGTGGCCCGCGTCGTGGCCTGGCGGATCAGGACAGCCCAACCCGTTGAACATGCGCTTTGGACAGAGGTGGCACATGATGTCGCAATGCGCAGTGCGCGGCTGGGACATGACTCGGAAGTGACTTGGTCGCTCTACCTGTTGAAAGAGCTGGGCCAGAAGGTAGCCAAGCCCCTGTCCGATAGTATTCTTGCTAACAACTCAGGGCTTGTTCTCGCCCTGTTAGCCCACTTCCCCGCCCACAAGCTGGCCGTGGCCCGCGGACTTGGTAATGCGCTCTTGGCAGCTGTGGACGGAGATCCTTTCGCGGGCCCGTGCTGGCCCCTTGCTTTGGAACTCAACCATCTCGCCCGGAAGACGCCGTCTTGGCAGGTGAAAACCGTCAATAGCGTGCTGGCCAGTCTGCACGCATCACGGGTCTCCTTAATCGACTGGGCGGCGCTGCCGAAGGTTTTCAGTGGTCCGCTGGGTGCAGGAGGCGGCCGGGATGTGCCGGAAACCGCAATCGAGGATTTTGGTTCAGATTACCGCAATGACGGTGTAGAAGCTGCCGCTGCAGAATCAGTAGACGGTGACGACGGCCTAGTCGATTTTTAGGTTGAGGGGAATGCGAGGCATGTGCGGACTCCTCTATGTCCACTTCCACTTCAGTCAGGCCGCATGAGCCAGCAGCAACGGGTTAGCTTGGCCACGGTCGTCGTGGATGGTCCCATTGCCCTGCATGCACGCCGCCTCCTGGCAGCCCAGCGGGGCGAGGTCGGGCTTCAGGTCCTCCGAATGGAGCAGATGGCGGCCCGGCTTGCAGGAGGTTTCCTGCGACCGGCGTCGTCTGAAGACCTTGATGTGGCCGTACGAACCGCTCTCGCAGGTGGCGGGTTCAACCAGCTCGAAAACCTTGCAAACTTTCCCGGTGCAACACGTGCTGTCTCACGCACCCTTCGGCGAACATGGGAGGCTGGCGTGTCCCTCCCGGACTTGGCAGCCTGCAGCCCTCGGGCCGCAGACCTGTTGCTCTTGGAACAGCGGGTCCGTGCTGGACTGCCAGTCGGATCCTTGTCCCCACCGGACCTTGTCCTTGCGGCGAAGCGACGGGTCGGATTGGCTGGCAGGTTGCTCGGAGCAGTCGAGTTTGCCTCCCTGCCGTATGTCGCGCCGGTCTGGCAGGACCTGCTGTCTGTGCTCGCCGAGCACACGCGGGTGTTTTGGTCCGGTCCCGCGCCGCCAGGCTCGGAAAAGCTGCCTGGTGAAAGGGGGGCGGCATGCGCAGTTGCCTTGCCTGCGCCTGAGGTGGTCGCCTGTGCCGACCCACGCAGCGAGGCTCTCGAAGCGCTCCGCTGGGTGCGCGAGCTCATTTCCAGCGGTCGGGCAATGCCTCGGGACATCGCCTTGGCGGCAGCCGATCCAAAGCCATGGGATGCGGCGTTGCTGGCAGCCCGCGCGGAGGCGTGCCTTCCACTCCATTTCAGCCACGGCATTCCGGCCCTGGAAACCCGAAGCGGTCAGGCCTGCGCAAGCTTGGCCGATCTGCTCCAGCATGGTTTGTCGCAGCAGCGCGTCCGGCGGGTGCTGGCGCACTGCGCATCGGATGCACCTGGGTTCAGCAGACTGCCGAAGCATGCGCTGCTCGGGGTCGCACGAGGTGCCGCGCTATCCGAGGTAGAGCACTGGCGCGCGGCCTTCGCGGCAGCACTTCCCGGGCGTCCGGACAGGCAGGACCCTTGGCCAATCCTGCTGCCTCTGCTCGATGCGGCCGCCTCAGGGCTGGATGCTGCGCAGGATGCCGGACGGCTGTTCCTGCCACCCGCCGCACAGGGCCTCTGGACCGAAGCGTTGCGGCAGGCGCCGAACCAGGCGTTGCCAATCACGCTCGATCGCCTTCGCGTTGCCGACGCGCGCAGTCCGGGTGACAGCGTCACGTGGGGACCGGCGCGCCACCTTGCGTGTTCACCCAGGAAGTTCGTCCGACTGCTCGGCTTGAACGCCAGGGCATGGCCGCGTCAGGCAGGCGACGACCCAATTCTCCCCGCCCATATTATGGATCTATCGCAGTGCGGCATGCCCGACGTTGCCGCCCAGGACAGGGCTGCCTTCGAAGCAATTCGCGCTGGGGCTGGCGGTGCCCTGGTCCTTTCCCGCACCCGCCGAAATGGCCGTGGAGGCTCCCTGTCGCCAAGTGCGCTGCTACCGGCTGAGCTTCAGGAGCAGGTCTTGAGGCGGCAGCGCGTGCCTACACATGCAGCGAGCCCTGCGGACCGCCTGCTTGCAAGGCCGGAGGACGCGGGCGCAGACGATTGTATAGCGGCAGCGGTAGCCTGTGCGGCATCCCGCCGCTCTTGGGCAGCCAACGCACACGACGGCCTGCTGCCAGTCAGCCATCCCTTGATCCTCCAGGCACTCGGCCAGACACAGTCAGCAACGTCGCTTCGGCTTCTGCTGCGGGACCCGCAGGGGTTCGTTTGGGCCCGGGTTCTGCATTGGTCGTCGCCTCCAAGTCAGGCCGCCGGGCAGCTCACGATGGACCCACGGGCGCATGGCGAACTGGTGCACGAAATTCTTCGGGACGCGGTCGAAAGCCTCGAAAGAGGTTCGGGCTTCTGCGGTGCCACGGTCGTTCAGGCGCGTGCCGCCATCGACACCGCGGCCAGCGGTGTGCTGCACTCCTGGCCATCCCATCGTCCTACACCGCCACGCCTGCTCTGGGCCTACGCCGTAGATGTGGCGGCAGAGCAGGCGATGCGAGCGCTTGGGCGAGACATGCCGCTTCAGCCCAGTACACGCAGCTACACCGAGGTTGGTTTTGGTGACGTGGACACGGAGGTCTCCAGTAGCGGAGAGCGGCCCTGGAGCAGCAGATTACCGGTTCCGGTGCCCGGCACCGACCTCGTGTTTGGCGGCAGCATCGACCGGCTGGATATCCGCGCAGACGGTGCCGTGCAGGTAACTGACTACAAGACCGGCAAGGTGCCAAAGAACCACGGGACCATGGTCTTGGACGGCGGTCGCGAACTGCAACGCGTGCTCTACGCGTTGGCGGCACGGGCGCTGCTTCCGGAGGCCCGTTCCACACGGGCGCGCCTCGCGTTCCTGCAATCAGACCCTGCAGACCTAGCCGTTCTCCACGAAGTCGAAGCGGCGATTGCCTCCGCCTCCAGCCACCTTCGCGCCGCGGCCAGGTCGCTGCTGGAAGGCGTGTCGCTGCCCGGCCCCGACACGGAAGACGAGTGGTCGGCCCGTCTGCTCGCTCTGCCTGCCGCAGGCTCCGGCTACTCCAACCTAAAGCGAGCCGCCTTCAGCAAGGCATTCCATCACCTGAGGCAGGCCTGGTTGGCGCGATGACCACAGATGCCGCCGCGCGGAAGCGGGCACTCACCGAACACGGATCGACATTGTTGGTCGAAGCTGCTGCGGGCACCGGCAAGACGTCGCTGCTTGCTGGACGCCTCGTGCTGCTTTTGGCCTCAGGTGTGGCGCCTGGCGCCATCGTGGCCATAACCTTCACCGAACTTGCTGCTGCCGAACTGGCTTCGCGTGTCAGGCACTACGCGTCTGGACTCTTGGCGGGGTGCATGCCGCCCGGAATGGAGGCGGTGCTGCCGCAGGGTCTGACGGCAGAGCAGCAAGGGCACCTCCATACGGCATACGGGCGCCTGGACGAGCTCGAGTCTGCGACGATCCACGGCTTCTGCCAGACCATGCTCAGCGCCCATGCTGTCGAAGCCGGTGTGGACCCAGGTGCTCAGGTGGTAGATGCAGACGCAGCTGAGGTCTTCCTCCGGACAGTATTCGAAGAGTGGTTCCGCGAGCGTATGTCGGCCGTTTCCCAAAATGGAGAGGCCATTGCCACCCTGGCACGCGGAGATCCGGCACGGGTCACGGAGATGCTGTGGAATTTGACGAAGTTTCGCTTGAACCATCGATCGGCGCGCACCGAGCATGTGGACTGGTCCTTGCGGCCAGACATAGAGCTGCGTTCAGCGGTCGACGGCTTCAGACGCTGGCAATCCGGCGTCGAGCAGGAGGTCCAAACGCTTGCGGTGCTGGAACAGCTTGAGGACTTGGCCTCCTTCTACGATGAACGTCTTGGTGGCAGTCCCTCGTTTGGTGAACTCTGGGCGCTCGGCAACCCACCCCGGGTGGCCGCCATGCGCAAAGACAGCTTCGAGTTGTTGCCACTGAAGACCAAGGGCTCGTGGCAGAAGTTGGTCGGCCGGAATGCAGCCGAAGCGCGCTTCGCGGAAGCTGTTAGCCACTTCCAGGCATGCGACGAGGCGCTGCGTGCCGTGTTGGGTCAGATTGCGACAGCGCTGGTAGAGACCCTGTCCGACCAGCTTGACGGACTGCTCCAGGCATACAGCACCCGCAAGCGCTCTGCTGCCGTCCTGGACTTCGAGGACCTCCTTGAGCAGGCACGCGGCATGCTCCGCGACCATGAGCCGGTCCGACTGGCGTTGGGCCGCCGTTACCCATACATCGCCGTCGACGAGTTCCAGGATACCGACCGCGTTCAGTGCGAGATATTATTCCGGCTGGCTGCCCTTACACCTGCCGCACGTTGGCAGGACTGCTCCCTGCGACCTGGCGCCTTGTTCATGGTCGGCGATCCCAAGCAGGCCATCTATCGCTTCCGCGGAGCCGCCGTAGAAACGTATCAGGACGCCCGTGCCGCAGTGCTGCGGTCCCAGCCGGATGCCCTGGTCCACATCACTGCGAACTTTCGCTCCCGGCCCGAAATCCTTGAGCACGTCAACCAATGCTTCCGCAGTCCGCTTGCCCGGCATGGATATGCCGACCTTTCCGCCACGGTTGAGGACGGCCCAGCTGACGTACCCTGCCTGGCCAAGTTGGCAGTCAGAGTGCCGCCGCGCGCCCTGGTTACGGAGATCCGGGAAGCGGAGGCCGAAGCGGTCGCGGATCTTTGCGTCCGCCTTTTAGGCAGTTACCGAGTGCGAGCCCGTGTCGGCGAACTGCGAGATTTGCTCCCGGGCGACATCGCCCTGCTGGTCCCGGCCAGCTCAGACCTTTGGATCTACGAGCGTGAGCTTGAGAAACGTGGTCTGGCCATCGCTTCCCAGGCAGGCAAGGGCTTCTACCGGCGCCAGGAAACGCAGGACATGCTGGCGCTCACGCGGGCTTTGGCCAACCCGGGGGACACGCTCGCGTTCGGTGCGCTCATGCGAGGCCCGCTGGTGGGGATGACGGACGCAACGTTGCTTGACATCACCGCGGCGCTGCCCGTGGTGGCTGGCCGCGCTGCCCGCTTGGATATTCGCACCCGCCCCGAACTGGTCGCTGAACCAGTGGCCCGGCAGGTACTCATGGCTCTGCAAAGGTTGCTGCGGCGGCGTTGGACGGCAACGCCCCACCAGCTCCTGTCAGAAGCGGTCGACCTTCTGTGTATCAGGGCCAAGCTGATCCAGAGGGAGCCTCTCCGAGGGGCAGGTACCCTGGCGAACGTCGACGCGTTCCTGGAACTTGCAAGGTCATACAGTGTGCGCGGACTGGCTGCCTTCGCCGCCGATGTGGACACTGACTGGCGGACCAAAAAGCAACTCAAGGAGGGCCTCGCCGACCTTGGAGCGGACGCGATCGCCCTTGTGACGATGCACGGTGCCAAGGGGCTGGAGTGGCCGGTAGTCATCCCCGTCAACTGCGTTTCCAGGTTTCGGCACCGTGACCCGTTCGTGCACCGCGCATCTAACGACAGCGTGCACTGGCTGCTGGGCGATGTCGCTCCGCCCGGCCTTTCTGCAGCCTGCGAAGAGGAACGCGCGGGCCTCCAGCGGGAGCGCGAGCAACTCTGGTATGTGGCGTGCACTCGTGCCCGCGATCTCCTGGTGCTTCCCGAAATACCCGACGCGAGCCCAGACTCCTGGGCCCGTGTCCTGGACCTCGCCGTGCCTGGGTTAATCGAGGTTCAGGCATCCGTTCCTGCAGGATGGGCACCGCAAGTAGCGTCACCAGGCAGGAACAACCAGACCGCTGCGACGTTCCTTGCCGAACAGAGCGCAATCCAGGCTGCCGCGAGGCCGCTCGACTGGTTGAGACCCAGCGACGCGGACGCCGACCGGCTGGGCGAGCCCGACGCAGCGTGGGAGGCAGATGTTCCGCAGGCTACCCATGGAAGGATCGTGGGCGCGGGACGGTTCAGGGGCCTGATACTCCACAAGCTCCTTGAAGAAGTAGTCCTGGGAGAGCTGCCTCCGCAGAGAATGGACCTGGAGGCAAGGGCTGGCGTTCTGTTGCCCCAGTTGATGTCGATGGCAGATCCATCCGAGGTTGCGCCTGACCCCACCGAACTTGCCGCCACAGTGATCGGTGTCACCGAGATGTCTGAGCTGGCGGGCATGTGGCCCCATCTCGTTCCGGAGGCTGCCGTTCTCGGCACCATCCTCGACGGTGACATCGAGCGCCCCCTGTCCGGCCGGGCAGACGCCATCGCTGTTGATGGAGACTTTGCTGGCGTGGTGGTCGATTGGAAGAGCGACGTCGCACCAAACCCGGAGCAGCAACGCGAGCACACGCGACAACTCCAGCTCTACCTCGCGGTCACGGGCGGAACACGCGGCATGCTGGTCTACCTGACTTCGAGGACCGTGCGGTGGGTCGAGCCTGCAACAGCGTTCAACCACGCGTTGGACCATGAGAGCCAGCCTTGAACACCATGAATACCCGCTGACCGGATGGGATGCTTATTGGCCGCAAGCGTCGCCGTTGCTGCGCCAGCCCCCTCTTCGACAATGGTGCACGGAGACCTGCCTCGAAATCCGACCGACGACAATCATCCTGTCGGCGTCAGGTAGTCCTGTACCTTGGTCATGATCGATTGCCGGGTCCGCCAGAGGCTGAGGGCATCAGGTAGCGCCCGGTGCCGCACGCCAAGCCGAAAGCGTTCCTCTTCCTCGGCGCGATCTGCGATTTCCCGAGAGAGGTTGCTGACACGCTGCTCAGCGGCACCGCGGCCGGGATGGTCCAGTGCGGGCAGCAATCGCTGCAAAGGACGGCACGCCAGCCGTACAGCCGCTCGACGTCCACGACGGAGACGCGCTTCCGGATGCCGCCTGCCTCGAACAAACGTTGTAGCCAGAGTTCATCCATGGGCGGGGCGTCGGAGCAGACTACTACGGTCTGGTCTGCCAGCACTGCTGCTGCCCGGCGTGCCACAACGTCAGCTGGCTCACCGCTCTTGAGCAGGCTCTCAAGGGAGATGCCATGGATCTTCTCGCTCTGTGCGCTCCAGCCGGGATTGTCCCTCGCCGGGTCCAGCCACTCTGCCACCGGTCGGATGAGATGGGCTTCACCCGAACCATCCTCAAACACCCAGGCGACTTCGATTGGGAACGTCCCCGGTAGCAGGGAGGATGCCTCGAAATCAACGATGATGACCGTCACGTCACAGGCTCCCATTCCGCGGGAGTTTGCTTCTTCCCCCCGCAACCCGACACTTCACCGCCTGATGCCCACCGCGGTGTAGGGCTGTGCAAGCCATGCTTGGGACTTCCTCCTCCGGCCGGGGCCATCGGACTATGCGCGGGCATTGCGACCCAACAAACCTGCCGGTGCCGTCGGCACCCTACCGTGGTCCTCAAGGTGGGCTACGCAGCCGTAGATGTAGGGAGAACCGCGTACGGACAGCAACGCTGACCTTTCCAGGCCTGCGATCCGATGCACATTCCCTTCCGATGCGGGGGACGAACGCGGCCTGATTTCCCGCAAGCTGCCGCACCAGATACACTCCGGATTTGGGCGCCCAATGCACCAGAAACGCTCCTATGCCCATGTGCCGGGTTGGTCCGGTCACATGGCAAGGCACAGGACAGAACGGGCTGGCCAGCCCCAGACCAAGGGTCTTGCCGCTCCCCCCCGGTCTCGCCATCGTCTTCGGCAAGTCTTCCACGGTGTGGGGTCGGGAGCCGCCCGCGGAGACGGCGCCGGACCATCCGTAGCGGTGGCCGACCTCGATTGCAGAGGGTGTGGAGAACTCGTCCCACTCACATCCGGCGGCCGCCGCGCGCGGTTTCGACCTCTGTTTGAACACCAGCGCTGGCCATGATGCGCTCCGCGCCGAGGCTATCGAGAGGGTCCAGCTTAAGGAGAAACCGAAGACACTGTGCGGCCTCGCCATGGTGAGCCATTTCATGGAGTGCCAAACCGTATGCTAGAACGCATCCCAGGAAGGGAACTGTGTCCTCATCTCGTCCCCAATCCGGGGCGGGCCGACTGCCCCGGAGCGCCGGTGCCCAGAGCCGCAGTCCGACGCGGACAGCTTCCCGCAGGAGGGCCATGCCTTCTACCTCCGTCGCCGCGCCCGCCGCCACGGTCGACATCGCCCAGAGGTTTTCGGGGTCCCGCTCCAGGACATGACGCGCAAAGCGGATCCGGCTCCCTGCGTCTCCCGAACTGCGATCGAAGGCCTGGAATGCCTCTTCGGCATACGGGCGTGCCGGGTTCGTCAGGCTTGGACGGGCGCCATCTGTAAGCGGGGGATTGAGGGGCAGCATGTGTGGCTCCTGAGTTAGCGACCATTCTCGTCCATGCCGTTGCAAGCGAGAGTTCTGGTGGAGCCCACCCAGGTGCAGGAGATTGTTTCTGACTGCTCCAACTTGTTGTTGACGGGGAGGGCTTTTGGACTGTATGCAACCGTCATGATGTCGGCATGCTCCTCTGCTGAGCTGGCCACCCTGCTTGAGGGTGTCGCACCGTCATCTCCCGGCAAGCTCTACCCCATAGCCCGTTGACGACTGCCGACCCGCAAATCGCGGGTCGCTGTTTGTCTCTGGTGGGCGAGAGTAGAATGCAGACCAATCATCCGTATGATCACGTAGGCCGACTTTTGGTCAAGGTATCAAAATCTTTTTCCGACCATGAGAAGTCATGTGACTGCTCATTGTCGCTTTTGCCAATAACGACCTGTCTTTCTCCAGTCGCCACGACTTGTGATTTTCAGGAATACTCGGATGAAGTCATTGCCATCTCGGCCGCGGGCTGGCGGGTGCATTGCACCCACTGACTGCGGCATCATCTGCCGGGTAACAGGCAAGACGTCAGGCGGATGGTCGCACGCGACCGAAGGGATTCGCATGGCGGGCGATCACCCTGTGCCGTTTTCCCGCGTCTCGCCAGCTTCGGGCTGGATGGGCATCCCTGCCACACATCAGGCGCAGGCACGCCATCGGTCCATTGACAGCTACTTCCAGAAGACGAAGCCCCTCGTGGAGACCGTCTCGTGAAGGCCTTTGAAAAACCTAAGGGGCGCAAGCAGCGCCTCCGTCTTGCGCGTGCCATGGCCGAAGGGCGTCAGCTGCACGTTCCGGTACGCAAGGTCATCACCAAGTCCACGGCACGGATCCTGCGCGAACTGGTCAGCACGAAGATGGGCTGCAAGGTCCCATGTGAATCGTCAATCGAGCTGGACCATTACACGGTTCTGGAAGTGCGCAAAAACGTGGCCGCCTTCCATGCGCAGCCGGAACGCCTGCACTTCACCGATGCAGCGGGTGTTATCCGCAGGCATGTCCCGGACGTCAGGGTCATCTACGTGGACGGCACGGAGGAGATCCACGAGGTTAAGCCGCTTCGTAAAAAGGGCGACAAGGCCTTGAGCGAGCTGCACGAGGCCATCGGCGCCGAATACGCCCGCCGTGGCGAATGCTTCAAGGTTGTCTTCGAGGACGAGGTGCGTGCGCAGCCCCGGCTAGCGAACGCAAAGATTCTCAGGCGGCATCGTATGCGGCGAGTTACCTCCAGCACCTATGCCCAGGTTCTGGCAATCCTGTCCGAAGGTCCAGCCACCATGAATGCGGTCCAGGACCGGCTTGGCCAGGGCGTGCAAAGCCGCGCTGACCTCCTGGCGCTCGCCCTGCGCGGTGTAATCGGCATGGATTGGGAGTGCCACCCGATCGGGCCAGGCAGCACCCTTCGTCTGAATGGAGATTTGGCTTGAGCCACGTCAACTGGAAGCTTGGCGAACTCCTGCGGCTGAAGCTGGAGGAGGACTGGACGTCCTACCGGGTCAGCGAGTTCGTCAATGGCGGCCTGAACCTGGTGGACAGCGACACCGGCCAGCATAGCTGGCGGGGAACCGGCGAGCTCGTCAGCCTTTGGGGCTTTGGCAGGCTCCGCCGCGAACGTGCCGGACGCGACAAGCTCACGGACGTCGCGCGTAGGCTGCTCGAGGGCGGCAACGCCGGTGAGAACGACAGCGAGCGTCGGCATCGTCGATGGGTCGCGCCGTACATCATGGCATTTCGCAAGGAGGCAACCCTCAAGCATGCCAGCCGCCGAAAGCTCGAGTCGCTGATCAAGCGGGTGGCCGACGAGCAGGCGGACAAGAACCCGCCGCACTGGCGTACGCTCTCGAACCACATCAAGACCTGGAAGGCGGGTCTGGCCACGGGCTCGGTGCTGAAGTTCGCCATCCGTGCGCGCGGTAACCGGCAGAAGCGCTTCAAAGGCTTCGAGCCCCACATCGATGAGATCCTGCAGAAGCATGTGTTCAAGAAGGACCGTGCCAGCATGAAGGAGGTGCTGAGTCACCTGCAGACGGCGCTGGACGCCTACAATCTGGCGGCCACTCCCGACCAGCGGGTCGATGCCAAGTTCCAGCTCAGCGAGCGCACGGTCCAACGGCGCATCCAGTCCTACAGCAACGACATCAAAGTGCTGGCGGCCAAAGGCAAGAAGGCCGTCCGAGAGCAGTGCACCTTGGTGGGCGATGGACCGGAGGCGTCCTTTCCTCTGGAGATGGTCCTCATGGACCACACCGAGTTGGACATCCTGGTCGTCCATCCGGATACCGGCAAGGTGCTGGGCCGCCCGGTCATCACCGCGGCCATGGACCTCTACAGCCGCATGATCGTCGGCTTGCACATCGGCTTCGAGGAACCCGGCTACCGTACCGTGTCGCTTTGCCTTCGGTCGGCGATGAGGACCAAGGATGAGGTCCTCGCGAAGTACGGCCTGGATCCCAAGGGCTGGCCCTGTTTCGGGAGGTTCTTCTCGATCGTCCTGGACAACGGCAGCGAGTTCCACGGGTCCGAACTCGATGACGCTACGATGCAGCTCCAGATCGACGTCACTTGGTGCCGGGCGGAAACGCCTACCGACAAGGGGCCGATTGAGCGCTGGTTCAAGCGCTTGAACGTCGAGGTCATCCATACCCTGCCTGGAACGACCTTCTCCAACCCAGAGGAGCGGGGCGACTATGACTCCGTGGGCATGGCCTGTCTGACGATCGCGCGGGTCCGTGAGATTGTGATTCGATGGCTCGTGACGGATTACGCGGTCGACATCCACGAAGGCATCAGCAAGGCGCCGGTTGTGCGCTTCCTGGAAGGACAGGTCGACACACCACCCGACCTCTGCACGGAGGTGGAGGACTTCGACATCCTGCTCCTCAACGCCAAGGCCTGCGCGCTGACCAGGCAGGGTGTCCGCCTGAACGGTCGCCGCTACGGCGGAGCAGAGCGCAACGAGCGCCTGCAGCATCTGCTCAACGACCCTGACAAGCCCGAACTCTGCGTCATCAAGCAGGACCCGGACAACATGGGCCTCATCTATCTGCTGGACTGGCAGACCAGCCGCTATGTCACGGTCAAGGCGGACGATTTCGCAGATGCGGACGGTCTGACCATGCGCGAACATCAGGTGGCCGCCGAAAGCAGCCGCCGCCAGGTCGCCGCCTACCAGGCTATCACCAGGCCGCAGCTCAACGCGGCCCGGGTCGACAATCGCAGGAAGATCGAGCAGCTGGCGGCCGAAGGCAAGCTGCGTGGCCGCAAGGGTGCCCGCCTGACCGACGCCGACGCAGACATCCCGCTGCGACCGTTGCCCAAGGCAGTCCTGCCGCAATCCGGGATCGCCGCCGCGGCTGCCGGACGCACGCTTTCCCTCGGCGCCGCCGAACCCGATGACGAGGATCTCGGCATCACCATCGAAACCATCACCTAGGAGCGGCCAGCCATGTCCGGTATTCAGCAAACAAAGACTGCACCGAACGCCTGCGGCGTCGCCGCCGTGCAGGACGAAGGGATCATCGACGTCGTCGAAGCTCTCAAGCGGAACTTCGTCGCCTACCCTCAGACAACGACCGTCGAGAACGACCTTGAGCGCCTGCTCAAATATGGCACGGTCGGGCGGTGCCTGGGGACGTCGGCAAGCACCTACATGCTCATCGGCGAGAGCGGAAGCGGCAAGACCGCGCTGCTCAAGCGTTTCTGCGCCAAGCACCCGATGCGGTTCGAGGAGGAACAGGACGTCCATCCGGTGCTGTTCGTCGAGGTGCCCTCCAAGACCACCCGCAAGGCCTTGGCCGAGTGTATCCTCGCCAGCCTGGGTGTCTCGGCCCCGTCGAGCCTGACCGAGATCAAGCTCACGGCCCGGGCCGTGCACCACCTCAAGGAGCAGGGGGTGCGCGTCCTGATCCTGGACGAGGCGCAGCATCTGGTCATCCCGGAGAAGCGCCAGCTGAACTTCGAGGCTGCAGACTGGGTCAAGGGCCTGGCAAACAAGGGCGTCTGCGCCGTCATGCTCGCGGGGGTTCCCGACGCCTGGGAAGCCTACATGTACAATGGACAGCTTCGGCGCCGCTCCTTCGGCAACCGCAGGCTGACGCCGTTCGCCGTCTCCGACCAGGTTGGCTGGAGGACATTTAGGGCCTTGGTGCGGGCTTTCGCGCGTCTGCTGCCATTTGCCGACGTGACCTGCTTGTCGGACCAGGTCACGGCGCTGCAGCTCCATAGGCAGTGCGGGGGCTTTGTCGGACGTCTCGCCGACTTCCTGGTGCTCGTCACCATCAACGGCCTGGAAACCGGGAAGAGTGGCATCGACAGCGATCTTCTGGAGGAGGCGGCCGAACAGGTTGCCGACCTTGGCGACGCAGTGTGGTGCAACCCGTTCGAGATGGGCGAGGCCGAACTGCTCGAGGCAGCGGCCAAGGACGAGGAGGCCTACAAGGTCGGCGCGGGCCTGGTGCGTCCGACAGGCCTGCGGCGCGGCAAGCGGGGCCTCAGGCAGGCGGACGTCCTGGGGTGAGCGCAGCGGCCTTCCTTCGTCCGTTGCCGTTGCGTCTGCGGCCGGAGTCCGACGAGAGCCTCGTCGGGTTCCTGGTCCGTCTTGCGGCACGGAACGGGCGGCAGGACCTCCTGCCTTTCGCCCGGGAGCTCGGCATGCCCTTCAGCGTTCTGCAGGCCGCGGCGACGACACGCTTCGACCTTGGGCCGCTCTCCGCCAAGTCCCGTGTCGCGGAGCAGCGCCTCGAGACCATGGCGGCATGGTCGCAGAACCGCCGGACCGTCCTGTTCCGCGGAGTGCGGCTTCCACGCGCCATGGTCAGCCTCTCGTGGCGCCGCGTCTGTCCCTGCTGCCTGGCGGCCTCTCGTCATCACCGCTCCGGCTGGGACGTCAGCGTCGTCACCGTCTGCCCCGATCATGCCGTCCGCCTCGTCGACCGTTGCCCTCGGTGCTCGAAGAGGCTCGCGTGGATCA
This sequence comes from Acetobacteraceae bacterium, assembly GCA_965199005.1. GTDB lineage: Bacteria > Pseudomonadota > Alphaproteobacteria > Acetobacterales > Acetobacteraceae > LMUY01. Next base: position 113,123 of record CBDAQK010000004.1, read on the forward strand.
GTCCGGACCCCGGCCGGTGCGCCTGCGGCTTCGACTTGGCAGAGTGCCCTTTGACCGGCGTTCCCGAGCATGAGCTCGGCGGCACCCGCGAAACCCTCAGTCTGCTGGGACTGGCATCCGGTTCGTGGGTGCCGTCCCATGCGCCGGTGGCGTCCGCCATCCTGGCGCTGGACCCGGGAGAAATCCTCTCCTTGCTGCTCCACCTTGGATGGTATGCTTCCGGACTCGGCGGTCTGCCGCGGCCAGTCCGCGATGCAAGGACAACCGACGGCTTCCATGTTGTCCTGGACCAGGGCTACCGGATTGCGCGAGGGTGGCCGGAAGCCTTCCAGTCCTCGCTGGCGCACCTGCGCACCAGTGCATCCGCCAGGCCCGGGCGGCACGGTGCACGCAAGGAACTCGGTCCGCTCGTCGCATGGCTGGTGAGCCTGGGGGAAGGCAGCCCGATCTACGGGCTGGTGCAACCGCAGGTCGCCAAGCATTGGGCGGCAGCGGGCATATCGGCGCGCACTCCCGTGCTCTCCTCATCAGGCGATCCTGTCACCGTGACGCTGGGTGGGGCGGCGCACCGCCTGGGACGTTCCACTACCGCGGTGCGGGGGCTGCTGGCACACTTTGGCGGCAACGAAGACCCGGATGGCCGGGGCGGCGGCAAGGGTGCCCCCCTGCACCTGTCGCGTCTGCAGGTCGAGGTGGTGGCGGGGCAGCTCGACGACCTGCGCGACAAGCGCAGGCTGGCAGCAGAGCTTGGATGCGGCCGCAAGCTGCTGGACGCTATCGTGACCGCCGGTCTTCTAACCCCCGCATCTGGCGCGGCTGCCAGGCTGGGCGGCCCGAGGCATTGGCTGGCGTCAGAGGCGGCGGCGCTGGTCACACGGCTGGAGGGCTCCGTCGTGGCCAGGGCCGTGCAGGCGGTCGACCTAGTCCAGGCCAACCGGAGCCTGCGGCAGGCGGGCCTTGGAGAGGCGGAATGCGTCCGGGTACTCCTTGAGGGCGGCATTCGTCCGGCGGGTCTGGAAGATCATGCCCATGGTCTGCGCCGCCTGTTGTATGGCCTGGATGACATCGCGGGCCTTCTGGATGGTCGGCGCCCGGTGGAGCCGACCCTTTCAATCCCGCAAGCTGCACGCGCCCTGGGAATTGGTCAGGAGCTTGCCTACCGGCTGTGCAAGGCCGAGGTGTTGCGAATCCTGCCAGCGGTGGGTGCCCGCGCGGGCCGCCGCATCGAGTGGCATGAGCTTGAGCGCTTCCGGTGCGAGTATCTGCTCCCGGGCAAGGCCGCCGTTCCGGACCGGCGCCACCGAGGATGGATGGCGGCACGGCTGCTGGCGGCAGGTGTCCAGCCGGTTACCGGACCGGGAGTCGACGGAGGGCGCCATTATGTCTTCAGGCGTGCGGATGTCGACGCGGCGATCGCGCGGGGCGTGCACGGCTTTGTCCTTGGCGGCCTACACCTCGAACCATCAACGCCAGCAGAATTTCTGCGGGCGATGGCGTCCGGCCAGTGAAACCACCTCCACCTGAGGTACAGCTTGACCGGGCAGGTCGCGGCCAGCCTTAGGTTGCTGGCAGTTGCCCACCTTTTCCTTGTCAGCGTAAGGCCTGGTGGCAGCTGTCCGCCTTTTCCTTGTCAACGGTCGAGCCTGACGCTTAGCTGCCCCGGGGCCTGTCTTCCGCGACAGGATGGACGGGGGGCAAGGCTTGGCGCGCGGCGACATACCGGCGAGGCTGCCCCTGCGGTGCACCATGGAGGCGGATGAGAGCCTGTCGGGTCTCGTGCAGCGCCTGGCGTTGCGGAACGGCATGGGCAGTGCGGGTGAAGTTCTCAGGCTTGCAGGCATCGGATCCTTGCCCCTGCTGGATCCTTCGACGGACGAGCTGGAACGTCTGGCTGCGGTGAGCGGGGTGGACATAGGCCAGTTGGCCATGGCGGTTCTAAGGACGGATAACGAAGGTAGCTGGGTCAACGGGTTCTTGATGGACGGGGTGAGCCTGCCACGGGAATGGCTGTTGCCCGGTCTGCGAATATGCCCCGCCTGTCTGGCGGACTCGCCTCATCATCGACGCCGTTGGCATCTCGGTGCGCTTGGGACCTGTCCTGATCATGGCGAACACCTGATAGCCAAGTGTCCTGGTTGTCGTGCCGGGCTGACGTGGCATCGGCGCTTGCTGCCGCATTGCCATTGCGGTGCGGACCTGCGCAGGCAGGCGTCGGGCGATGCCGCGTCGGACGAGGCGGACGGGTGGCTGGCGGACCTGGGCCGGGGCAGGCGCGGGCCGCGTCTTCTGGCGGCATGGCCCTTCGTTCCGGCCGTCGAGTTTGCAGCCGCCGTTGGCGAGGTTCTGCTGGGCAAGCGTGCTGGCGTGGCGCTGGTCGCGCCTGCCGGGGTCGGGGTTGGCTGCCTCCAGGCAGGATACCGGGCGCTGGACGGGGACATGGAACGTCTTGATCTGACCATTCAAGATGCTCTCGACGGTCCTGGAGCGGTCGCCGTCTACGGCGGCCTGTCACGGCTGCTGCGAGCAACCCCAGACATCGGCGGGGAACTGCTGGTCCCGTTTTCTATCTTGTTCGACCTGCATTTCCAGAAAGCCCGCAAGCAGGTGATGGCAGCCGTTCCTGGCTCGCCGCTCGGTGAGGCGGGACGTCGTTAGATTAGGTGTGGTGTTCCGTCCCGGGCAGCGTATCCTGGCTGATGGGATGCCCTTTCACGAGCTTGATGGCGAGTGCATTGCAGGCGATTATCTGTCGGGCCAACGTTCATTGCAGGGTTTTGTGGCAGGAGTTGCAGGTTTTATCTGGCAGAGGAATGTGCGAGATTGAGCCTTTTTAGTGGGTTGAAATTGTGCGGTTTATCAGTCGCGCTACATTTTTGTAGGTAGGTCCTATTTTTGCGGTCTGACGTCGAGGCGACCGGCCCGACCAAAGTCAGGAGGAGCGTGGAGGCGAGCAGTCGATGAGAGCAGCAGGGAACAGAATACAAGCAGCCACCGTAGCAAACACGCGTCGTATGGAGACTGTCCTCTCCATCTAATTTAGGCTCCGACATTCAGAGACGGCTGTAGTATCGACATCGCTTCCGGACATGCTGAATAAACACAGCGCCCACTTATGGTCCTTCCGTAAGGTATAAACGAAGCCCGCGATCCCGGACGTCATGCTGGTGATCTCATAGTCATCATCCAACAACGCCTCGAGAGACTTGTCGATCTTGACGAATTTGCTGGACTGACCGCCCATGACTTTCAGCGGCTCGGCTTGAGTGGGTGATGCGACTCCAAACCAAAACCCAACGACCAAAATAAACCGGTTCACAATCAGCACTTTATTTCGACTCCGCAAAATTGTTGCCGCCCGCCGCAATTCGTTAAATTGGGCTAGTCTGCCGGCGCTGCACTCGGATGGCGAATCACACGGCACCGCTGCTGATGCGGTGCTCGAACCAAATCCGAACCGCTCACCCGCATGGCACAGCTGCCGCAGCAAACATCCGCATCGACCTTGTCATTATCATAACCATGCTTATGATATGCATATGGATGATCCGGTATCCGCCGCGCCCGACGCCAGCCTGCCCGCGCGAAGCGTAGGCTACCGGCTCTGGATGCTGCGGCATGCTTGGACGCGTCAGGTGGAGGCGGTGTTGGCGTCCACCGGGCTGACGCACATGCAGTTCTTCCTGCTGCGCGCGTGCGAGCACGTGGCGCTCACCGGGCAGGTGCCGTCGCAAACCCAGCTGGCGGATTTCCTCCACGTGGACCGCATGACGGTCAGCAAGGTGGTCCGCACGCTGGAGGCGCGGCGTGCCATTACCCGCGCCGCCCACCCCGATGACCCGCGGGCCAATGGCGTCGAACTGACGGACAAAGGCACGGACTTGCTCAGCCAAGCCACCCGGCTGGTCCTGGCGGAGCAGGACCGCTTCTTCGGCCGCCTCGGCGCCGACGGCCGGGTGCGTTTTGAAACCATGATCGACCAACTGCTCGACCAGACCGGCCTGTGTGCTGCCGGCCCACCCAGCAAAATGGAGACCCCGTGATGGACGGTTCCAACCCCGTGACCGCCGAGCGCGTCAACGTCACCCACGCCGCCCCGGCCGTGTTCGTGGAGCCGCGGCGGCGGCCAGCCTGGGGCAAGCGCGCCCTGTTCGCCGTGGCCGGGCTGGCGGTGCTCGCGGGGGCCGGCCGCTATGGCATCCAGTGGTGGACGGATGGCCGCTTCACCGTCACCACCGATGACGCGTACCTGCAGGCCGACATGGTCGCCGTGTCCGCCCGCGTCGCCGGGCAGGTGGCGGAGGTGTTGGTCGGCGACAACCAGCTCGTCCGCCGGGGTGACGTCCTGCTGCGGCTGGACGACCGGGATTTGCGGGCCGCCGCGCAGGGCGCGCTGGCGGATGTCGCGTCCGCGCAGGCCGACATCGCGGCGTTGGGCGCGCAACTCCGCTTGCAGGGCTCCACCGTCACCGCGTCCGATGCCGACGTGGCCAGCGCCGACGCCTCGGCCACCTTCGCCAAGGCGGAGTCGTCCCGCTACGCCGACCTGGTGCGGACGGGCAGCGGCTCGGTGCAGCGCGCCCAGCAGGCGGAGGCGGATATCCGCGGCCGCGATGCCGCGGCGTTGCGGGCCCGCGCCGTCGCCGACGGGTCGCGCAAGCAGATCGCCGTGTTGCAGGCGCAGCTGGGCCGGGCGCAGGCGGCCTTGCTGCGGGCCCAGGCCGCGGCGGACCAGGCCGCGCTGAACCTGTCCTATGGCACCGTCACCGCGCCGGTGGACGGGGCGGTGGGTGATCGGTCCGTTCGGGCGGGCCAATACGTCCAGCCCGGCACGCGGATGCTGAACGTCGTGCCGATGGCGGGCGGGCTCTACGTCATCGCCAACTTCAAGGAAACGCAGCTCGCCCGGATGGGCGCCGGCGAGGCCGTCGCGGTGGACGTGGACATGTTGGGCGGCCAGCCCCTGAAGGGTGTGGTCGACAGCCTGGCGCCCGGCAGCGGCTCCACCTTCGCGCTGCTGCCGCCCGAGAACGCCACGGGCAACTTCACCAAGATCGTGCAGCGCGTGCCGGTCCGCATCCGCCTGCTGCCGGATGATCGGCTGGCGCAGCTGCGGCCCGGCCTGTCCGCCACGGCCACCGTGGACCCGCGCACGGCGCCCCCGGGCCCGCTGCAAACCCAATACGTCCCGAACGCCGGGCCGTGAGCGGCATCAGCCTGGCGCGGCCGCTCGCCATGCCGGCCAAGGCGTCCACGCGGGATTGGATCGCCTTCATCGGCGGCTCGCTCGGCGCCTTCATGGCGGTGCTGGACATCCAGATCACCAACAGCAGCCTGGCGGACATCCAGGGCACGCTCGGCGCCAGCCTGGACGAGGGCAGCTGGATCAGCACCGGCTACCTGATCGCCGAGATCGTCGTGATCCCCATGACAGGCTGGCTCAGCGGCGTGTTCGGGCTGAAGCGCTATCTGATGGTCAACGCGGTGCTTTTCCTCGTCTTCTCGCTGCTCTGCGGCCTGGCGACCGATTTGAGCCAGATGGTGCTGTTCCGCGTGGGCCAGGGCTTCACCGGCGGCGTGCTGATCCCGACCGCGTTCACCATCATGCTGCTGCGCATCCCGCCGTCCCAGCGCGGCATCGCCGGCGCCATCTTCGGCCTCACCGTCACCTTTGCGCCCGCCATCGGCCCCAGCATCGGCGGCTGGCTGACCGAGACGTATTCCTGGCATTTCATCTTCTACATCAACGTGCTGCCCGGCATGCTGCTGCTGGCGATGATCTGGTGGGGGCTGGACGCACAGCCGATGAAGCTGGAGCGGCTGGCGCGCGGCGATTACGGCGGCATCCTCTGCATGGCGGTCGGCCTGGCCAGCCTGGAATACGTGCTGGAGGAGGGGCAGCGGAAGGATTGGTTCGGCGACGACCGCATCGTGCTGTGCGCCGCCATGGCCGCGGTGTTCCTGGTCGCCTTCATCACCATCGAGCTGTGGCGGCGCGAGCCGTTCATCGACCTGCGCCTGTTGCGCAAACGCTCGCTGTGGGTGGCGTGCGCCATCAACTTCGCCACCGGGTTGGGGCTATATGGCTCCATCTACATCCTGCCGCTCTACCTTTCGCGGGTGCAGGGCTACAATGCCCTCCAGATCGGGGAGGTCCAGATGTGGATGGGGCTGCCGCAGCTCGCCATCCTGCCCTTCCTCCCGGTCCTGTCCAAGCGGATCGATAGCCGCATCCTGCTCGCCTTCGGGATCGGGCTGTTCGCCGCCAGCTGCTTCATGAACGGCTACATGTCGGCCGACACCGCCATCGACCAGCTGAAATGGTCGCAGCTGGTACGCGCCCTCGGGCAGCCCTTCATCATCGCCCCGCTGTCGCAGATGGCGACGGTGGGCATCCTGCCCGCCCAGGCCGGCGCGGCTAGCGCGTTGTTCAACATGATGCGCAACATCGGCGGCAGCGTCGGCATCGCCCTGCTGGCCACGGCGGCGGAACACCGGGAGCAGTGGCACTTCTCCGCCATTGCCGAGCGGGTGACGGTCAACTCGACCTATCTGGCCGAATATCTGGGCCGCATGGCGAGCGTGGTGGGCCCGGACCGCGCCGTGGCGACGCTGGCCAACACCGTACGCCAGCAAGCGACCGTGATGGGGTATGCCGACTGCTTCACCTTGATCGGCGTGGCGCTGGCGGCCAGCGTGCTCGGCGTGGCGTTCCTCTCCCGCCCCGGCGGCGCCGGGGCGGGCGGCGGCGCGCATTAGGGCTGCACCGCTGTACCATCGCAATCCGAGAGTCCTATTGGCCGTTCGTGGAACCTGACCTCACCCTCCGCGACATGGGCTCCTTCTTCGTGGGCGGCCGCACGGTCGACACGACGGGCGCGCCGGTGGAGCAGCACGTGCTCGCGCGCAACGGGGTCCCCGTCCGCATCGACCCAAACGGCACGACCTGGCTGGGGCAGATGTACGTGCACTACGCCATCCCCGCCGCGGCCCGCCGGCCGCCGGTGCTGTTCTGGCACGGCGGCTCCTTGACGGGCGCGACGTGGGAAACGACGCCGGATGGCCGCGAAGGCTGGTTCAACCGATTCCTGCGGCTCGGCTGGCCCTGCTACAACGTGGACGCGGTGGAGCGCGGCCGCTCCGGCTGGGCGCCGCGCGACCCGCATTTCGCCGCCCCCGCCTTGCTGCGCACCTGGCAGGACAGCTTCACCCAGTTCCGCATCGGCCGTCCGGTGCGCGACGGCAGCCTCGCCAGCCTGCGGGCCGCCGCCTATCCGGACTGCCGCTTCCCGCTGGACGCGTTCGGCGCGTTCATGCGCCAGGTTGTGCCCCGCTGGTCCACGACGGACGAGCTGGCGGTGGACGCCTATTGCCAGCTGCTGGAGAAAGTCGGCCCGGCGGTCATCGTGGCGCATTCCCAGGGCGGCGCGTTCGCCTTCCGCGCGGCGGAGCGCTGTCCCGGCGCCGTCGCCGCCATCATCGCCGTCGAGCCGGCGCAGGGCGGGCTGACAGACGGCGCCGCGCTGGCCGGCATCCCCGTGCTGGCGGTGTATGGCGACCACCTTGCCCTGGACGCGCGCTGGCCCGCCATCCGCGCCCGCACCGACCGCTACCTTGCGTCCGCCGCGACCGCCGGGGCCCAGATCGACGTGATGGACTTGCCGCAGCGTGACATCCGCGGCAACTCCCATATGCTGATGATGGAAAACAACAACGCCGAGGTGGCGTTGCTGGTCCACAGCTGGTTGCAGACGCGTTTGCCGGTAAGCCCCGCCCAAGAGGAGCCACGTCATGTCTGAGATGATGCCCGAACTCATGCCCACCGAACGCCAGGTCATCCGCAAGCTGGCCATCCGGCTGATGCCGTTCGTGACGGCGGGCTATTTCCTCGCCTCCCTGGACCGGGTGAATGTCGGCTTCGCGGCCTTGCAGATGAACAAGGATATCGGCCTCAGCTCGGCCGCGTTCGGGTTCGGCGCCGGGCTGTTCTTCGTGGCCTACTGCCTGTTCGCCGTGCCGTGCAACCTGATGATGGTGCGGATCGGCGCGCGGCGCTGGCTGTCCTTCGTGATGATCGCGTGGGGGTTGATCTCGGCCAGCATGGTGTTCACCACCGGGCCTTATTCGTTCTACGCGCTGCGCTTCCTGCTCGGCATTGCCGAGGCCGGGTTCTTTCCCGGCGTGATCTATTTCCTGACCCTGTGGTTCCCGACGCATCACCGCAGCCGCATGGTGGCGATCCTGATGATGGCGCTGCCGGTGTCCAGCGTGCTCGGCTCGCCGCTATCGGCGTCCTTGCTGCTGACGGATGGCTGGCTGGGGATACGCGGTTGGCACTGGCTGTTCATCATCGAGGGCCTGCCCGCCGTGCTGATGGGCATCGGCTGCGCGCTGGTGCTGCCGCGTTCGATCCCCACCGCGCGTTTCCTCGATAGCGGGGAAAAGGCGTGGCTGGAACGCGAGATCGCCAATACGCCGCAGCCCGGCTCCATCGGTGGGTCGCTGTCGTTCTGGCAGGTCATGAGCAACAAATACGTGCTGCTGCTGACGCTGATCTATATCGGCGGCACGTCCGTCACCAACGCGCTGGCGCTGTGGCAGCCGCAGATCATCAAGGCCTACAACCTCACCACGATGGAGGTGGGGCTGCTGAACTCGGTGCCCTTCGCCATCGCCAGCGTGGCGATGTATTTCTGGGCCACGCATTCCGACCGCACGGGCGAGCGCACCCTGCACACGGCGCTGCCGCTTGGCCTGGCCACCATCGGGCTGGTCTGCACCATGCTGGTGCATTCGCTGGTGCCGATGATCCTGGTGCTGTGCGTCGTCATCATGTCGGCGTCCATGATCAAGGGGCCATTCTGGGCGTTGGCGACGGAAATGCTGCCGGTGAGCATCTCCGCCGTGGCCATCGGGCAGATCAACTCGCTGAACAACCTCGGCGTGTTCGGCGCGACCTACGCGATCGGCGCGATCCGGCAGGCGACGGGCAGCTTCACCTTCGCGATGTTGCCCTTCGTCGGCGTATGCGCGATCGCCGGGCTGGTTTCGCTCTGGATCGGGCGGGTGCGGGGGCGCGATGGCTCCGCCCTCGCGATGGCGCGGCGCCCGATTGTAGGCGCAGCGGATTGAGGGCGGGGCAGGGCGGAGTGCGCCATGGCTCGTAGGTCGGTGGCCGTGTCGTTGCTGTCGGGGCTCGCCCTCGGCGCCTGTTCCGTCGTCGGCATCCGCAGCGGCACGGAGGAACCGCGCTACACCGTGCTGCAGGCCCAGGGGCCGCTGGAAATCCGCGCCTACCAGCCTCGGCTGGCAGCCGAGACGGATGTGGCGGGGGACGAGTATGCCGCGCGCGGCGACGGATTCCGGCGGTTGGCCCGCTACATATTCGGCGGCAACTCCAGCGCGGTCAGCATCGCGATGACGGCACCGGTGGCGCAGGCCGGCGGCGGGCAGACGATCGCCATGACGGCGCCCGTCGGCCAGGACCAGCCGGCGCCCGGCGTATGGCGCATCCGATTCTTCATGCCGGCCGAATACACCGCGGCCACCTTGCCTCGCCCGAACGACACGGCGATCAAGATCGTTACCGTCCCGGCCGAGACCTACGGCGTGTACCGCTACACCGGCTCCATTGATTCAGCGGCGACCGCTGCGGCCAGCCGTGAGTTGCTGCAGCGGCTGCAAGGCAGCGGCTGGGCGCCGGATGGCGCGCCAGTCGCGTGGTTCTATGATCCCCCGTGGACGTTACCCTTCTTGCGCCGCAACGAGGCTGCGGTCCGGGTGTCCAAGCCGCCGGTCTGACTGGTTCATTCTCCCTCTCCCTCTAGGAGAGGGTCGGGGTGAGGGTCCGATGCGCAGGACCGTGCACTTCGCCCTCACCCAACCCTCTCCCGGAGGGAGAGGGCTTTTTGGACGGGTGGACGGCGGCTGTGTCACTTCAGCGGGTCGTGGCCCCAGTTCATCAGGGATTTGCGCCACCGGGTGTCGCTCACGTCGCCGTCCGGACGCTGCTTGCTGTGGCGATGTACGTAGCCGACGACTTTGCGCATCGCGGCATAGTCGTCATCGTCCAGTTCGGCGGCTTTCTTGGCATGCAGGTCCAGGATGCGGCGGCCCATCTCGTGCCCGACCGCTTCGTGTTCGCCGGGCTCCGTCACCTTGTCGCCCTCATGGGTCATGCCGACGCCCTTGCTTTCCGCCGTCTCCAGCCAGGCCTTCAACGCCGACGGCGGCATGTTGACCACCGACTTGAACGCCTGGGCGATGCTGTGCCGCTCGTCCTTGTTCAGTTCTGTCATCGATCTCCGCCCTCAGCGCGCGCGCTTATCCGCCGGTTCGTTTTGATCCCCGCTCACGACCGTCTGTTCCTTGCTGACTTCGGCCGGCTTCGCCGGACCTGACTTGTCCGGGTTGCCGGGCCGCGTCGGCCGTGTGCCGCCCGGGTCGACGCCTTCGAGCGGGTCGTTCCCGGTTGTCCGTGTGGATGGCTCGGCCATGGTCGCCTCCAATAGGGTTTCGCTGTGTCAAAGCCCCATGCCCGGCCGAGTTCCGCGGTGCCTGCCGGCTGGGTCTGGCTCAGACTTCGATGTTCCAGAACACCACCATGGGCGCGTCGATGGCGCCGTGGACGCGGTTGCCGATCGCACTGGTCGTCATCACCTCGCCGCCGGGGATGTAGACCACACTCTCATAGGCTTGCTGCTGGATCTGGGTGGCGAGGGCGGTCCTGCGGGCCGGGTCGCCCTCCGCCGCGAAGGCGTGGCGCAGCGCTTCCAGCTTGGGGTCGTCCGGCCAGCCCCACAGCGCGGTGCGGCCGGACGCGATGATCGGCGACGACACCAGCGGCGTCGCCAACTCGGTGGTGCCGATCGTCGTGTTGGCGATGTTCCAGCCGCCGTCCGCCATGCTGCCCATCTTCAGCCGGCGCTGGGCGAAGGTTGCGAAATCCATCACCTGCTGGTCCAGCTTGAAGCCGAGCTGCTTCAAAGCCTGGCCGATCACCTCGGCGGCGGGGGTAACCGTCGGATCGTTGCCGACGAACAATTGCACTACCGGCTTGCCCAGGTCGACGCCGCTTTGCGCCAGGATGCGTCGCGCCGCCGCCATGTCGGGTTTGACCGCGCCCGCATCGGTTGCATACGGGCCGCCGCAGCCGAACATCGCCGGGCAAACGCGCTCCAACTCGGGCGCGCCGGCCGTCGCGTCCACCATGTCCTGCTGGTTCAACGCCAGCAGCACCGCCCGGCGCGCCGCCACATTGTCGAAGGGCGGCTGCAGGTGGTTCAGCCGGACGACGATCTGCACCGGCGTCTTGTGGATCAGCCGCATCTTGCCGCGCGCCGTGGTCTGCAGCAGCGGCAGCAGGTCCGCCTGCAACCGCTCCAGGTAGTCGACCTCGCCGTTCAGCAGGGCGTTGAACTGGGTGGACGGGTCGGGGATGGCGAGGATTTCCAGCCGGTCGAACTTTACCAGCTTGCCGCCGGACGCCCAGACCGGCGGTTCCGCCCGGGGCACATAGGCCGCGTTCTTTGCGAACACCAGGCGCTGGTCCGGCATCGACTCGCCGGGCAGGTAGCGGAACGGGCCGGAACCGATCAGCTCCCGGATCGGCTGCGTCGGCGGCAGCTCCGCCAGGCGCTTTGGCAGCATCGCCGGCACGTTGGACCCGGGCTTGGCCAGCGCGTCCAGCACGAAGGCGAAGGGCTGGTTCAGCACCAGCTCGAAGCTCGCTGCGTCCAGCGGTTCCATGCGGGCGGTCGCCGCACGCAGCAGGCTGCCCATGGCGTCCCGCGCCGACCAGCGGCGGACGGACAGCACGCAGTCCTCCGCCGTCACGGCGGGGCCGTCATGCCAGTGCAGCCCGTCCCGCAGGGTGAAGCGATAGGTCAGGCGGTCGTCGCTGACCGTCCAGCGATCCACCATCTGCGGCGTGGCTTCGTAGCGGTCGTTCACCGCGAACAGCGTGTCGAACACGGCGTAGGTGATGTCGCGAACCTGGAACCCGGTGCTGAAATGCGGGTCGATCACGTTCGGCATGGTGGTCAGCGCGTAGCGCAGCGTCTTAGGCGCAGCCTGGGCCGAGGCCGCCCCGGCGGCAAGCGCAGCGCTGTAGCCGAGCAGGGCCCGCTTGGTCAGCATCATCCTCGTCACTCCCGCTCAGGCAACCAGCGGCAGCGCCGGGTTGCGGATGGTCGCCGTGCCGCCATCGCTGATGCCCAGGTCGGTCGGATGCGGCCCCGGGTTGCACGCCAGCGACAAGCCCGTCACGGCACGGAACACGCGGTGCGGCGGCAACCAATCGATCACCGCGTCGGCCGCCCGGCGCAGCGCCGCGAACGCCGCTGCCGTCTCGCCGGCCGGCGTGTCGGCCAGCAGCCCGGCGACCGGCAGTTCCAGCAGCGCCGTCACCGTGCCGCCCGCCGCGACCGCCATGCCGCCGCCGCAGCCGATCAGCGCGTTGGCGGCGGCGGCCATGTCCACCGGGTCGCGGCCCAGCACCAGCAGGTTGTGGCTGTCGTGCAGGATCGTGGTGGCGACCGCACCGCGGGGCTCGCCCCAGCCATCGGCCAGGCACACCATGGGCGTCGGGTCGCGCCGGCCGTGTCGATGCATCACGGCGACCAGGCTGTGCCCGGGCGGCAGTTCGGCCACGCCGCCACGCACCATCACCGTCGCCGCCGCCCAGTGCACGACGCGGACGCCGCCGACCACCGGCAAGCGGACCGGGCCGTCCGGAACCCCCGGCACCCGCAGCCGGAGCATATCGGCCGTGACGGGCGCCAGCTTCATCGTATCGCGCGGCGCGCCGGCAAAGGACCGCGGCAAAGCCAGGCACATCGCGCCGTCCTGCGCCACCAGCCGGCCGCCGACGTAGACCCGCGCGACCTGCACGGTGGCCAGGTCCGACAGCACGACGATCTCCGCCCGGCGGCCCGGCGCCACCAGGCCGATGTCGTCGCGCTTCAACCGCAGGGCGGCGTTCAGCGTCGCCATCCGGATCGCCTCGACCGGCTGCAAGCCGCGTTGCACCAGGCGGGCCAGCGTGTCGCGCAGGCCGCCTTTCGCGACCAACTCGTCCGGCAGGATGTCGTCCGTGCAGGCGACCAGCGTGGCGGGGAAGGCGGGCAGGCTGCGGAGGGCGGCGCAGGCGCCGGGCAGCACGGCGTCGTGGCTGCCGCGCAGCTCCACCGTCAGGCCGGCCCGCAGCTTGGCCAGCAGATCCTCGCCGGTCATGATCTCGTGGTCGGACGTGACGCCGGCGGCGGCGTAGGCTTGCAGGTCCGCGCCGGACAGGTCGCGCGCATGGCCGTTGACGTTGCGCCCGGCCGCCAACCCCGCCGCGATGATCCCCTCCATGCGGGGTGACCCGGCGAGCACGCCGGCCATGTCCATCACCTCCGCCACACCGGCGACGCCGGGCCAGGTGAGCATCTCCGCGATCTCGGCCGGGCCGAAATCGGCGCCGCCGACCTCCAGGCCGGGCGCGGACGGCACGCAGGACGGGGCGGCGGTCAGCACCCGCAGCGGCAGGGTGCGCGCCGCCTGCACCGCCCAGCGCACGCCGTCCAGCCCCGCGACGTTTGCCAGTTCATGCGGGTCCCACACCGCGGTGGTCGTGCCGTGCGGCACCACCACGCCCGCGTAGTCGGCCGGCGCCATGTGCGACGACTCGAAATGCACGTGGCTGTCGACGAAGCCGGGCGCCAGGAAATGGCCCGGGACGGCGTGGATGTCCGCCGCGTCCGTGCGGCGCCCCGGCGGATGGACGGAGGCGATGAGGCCGCCGACGATCCCCACATCGGCCGGCCGCAGCTCGCCGGTCGCGACGTCGACCACGGTGCCGCCGGTCAGCAGCAGGTCGAACGGCGCGTGCCCCTGCGCCGCCTGCACGGCGCGGCGGCGGAGGTCGGGCGGGATCGGCGCGTCGGGTTCGAACAGCACGGCGACAGGCT
>CBDAQK010000005.1:0-25141 GCA_965199005.1 Acetobacteraceae bacterium
AACCCTCTACCGCTGGCGGGAGAGGGCGGGCGAAGGTAGCCGTCCAACGAAGGAAGGTTTCGGTCCGATGAGCTCTTGTCGGGCAGCGCCACCCTCACCCCGACCCTCTCCCGCCAGCGGTAGAGGGAGATCGGCCAATCCAATGGCCCGATCAAATCCCGTAGGGTGGATAAGCGAAAGCGTCATCCACCATGACCGAGTTTCCGATCACGTCGCGAACAGCACCGCGGAAAGCGCGTCGAAGCTCGCCCGGTCCGCCGTGCAGATCAGCCCGCCGGTCGTGATGGTCGGACGCAGCGGGGCGCCGTCGAACTGGGCGGAAAAGCCGCCGGCTTCCTGGTGCAGCAGCCAGCCGGGCAAATGGTCCCACGGCAGCAGGCGGTTGAACACCATGTAGTCGGCGTGCCCGGCGGCCAGCATCCGATACTGATGCGCAGCACAGCGGTAATCGCAGGACACGCCGAGCCCGACCATGTTGCGCAGAACGGTGCTGCGCATCGGCTCCCGCATGTAGCGCCAGGACACGCACCCCGCCATCGCGGCGGGCGCCACCGGGGCCGCGACGCGCAGCCGCGTGCGGTCACCCGCGGCGTCCGCCATCCAGGCGCCGCCGCCCCGCAGGGCGGTCGCGGTGGTGTCGCCCACCAGGTCATGGATCGCGGCGGCCACGGCCTGCCCGCCGACCACGGCCGCCGCCATGACGCCGAACAGCGGCAGCCCGGCGACGTAGTTCGCCGTGCCGTCGATCGGGTCGACCACGAACGCCATGTCGGCATCGGCCAGCCGGCCGAGCAGCGCCGGGTCGGCGGCACACGCCTCCTCCCCCACCACCAGGCAGCCGGGGAACAGGCGGTGCAGGCCGCGGGTGATCACCTCCTCTGCGGCCAGATCCGCCTCCGTCACAAGGTCGGAGGGGCTGGATTTCTCCCGCACCATGTCCGGCCGCAGCTTGCGGAAGCGGGGCATGATTTCCGCCTTCGCCGTTGTCCGCAGCAGGCCGACGACCTCGCCCCAGGCGGCGGCGTCGATCATGCCAGGTGATCGAACCGGGCGCGGTCGGCCGGCAGCAGGCGCACGCGCAAGCGGATCGCGTCGTCGGCATCGGCGCGGGCCAGCACCTCGCCGTGCTGATACAGCCAGGCGATGCGGGCGCCGTCATCCGGCGGGATCGCGTACTCCGCCTGCTCCATGCCGGCGGCGATCCGCGCGTCGATGCGGGCGAGCAGCGCCGGCATGCCCTCCCCCGTGACTGCCGAGATCGGCACGGCGCCATTCCGCACGGGAACCTGGGCGATGCCGCCCAGCAGGTCGGCCTTGTTCAGCACCTCGACCGTGCGATCGCGCCAATCGGCATCGATCGCGCCGTCCTTCTCCATGCCCTCCAGCACCGCCAGCACGTCCGCCCGCTGCGCCGCGCTGTCCGGGTGGGCGACGTCGCGGACATGGAGGATCACGTCCGCCTCCGCCACCTCCTCCAGCGTGGCGCGGAAGGCGGCCACGAGTTCGGTCGGCAGCTCGCTGATGAAGCCCACCGTGTCCGACAGGATGGCGCGGCGGCCGGACGGCAGGCGCAGCCCGCGCATGGTGGGGTCCAGCGTGGCGAACAGCTGGTCCTGCGCGTGGACGGCTGCCCCGGTCAGCTCATTGAACAGGGTCGACTTGCCGGCGTTGGTGTAGCCCACCAGGGCCGCGACGGGGAACGGCACGCGGGTGCGGGCGCTGCGATGCAGGCCGCGGGTGCGGCGGACCTGCTCCAGATCCTTCTTCAGCCGCACGATGCGGTCGGTGATCAGCCGGCGGTCCGCCTCGATCTGCGTTTCGCCGGGGCCGCCCAGGAAGCCGAAGCCGCCGCGCTGCCGCTCCAGATGGGTCCAGGACCGCACCAGGCGGCTGCGCTGGTAATCCAGATGCGCCAACTCGACCTGCAGCGCACCTTCCTTGGTTTGGGCACGCTCGCCGAAGATATCCAGTATCAGGCCGGTCCGGTCGATGACCTTGCAGCCCCAGTTCCGCTCCAAATTGCGTTGCTGCACCGGGGACAGCGCGGCATCGACGACGGCGACCGCCACCTCCTCCGCCCGCAACGCGTCGCCTTGGGCGGCGAGTTGGCCCTCCCCTAGCAGGGTGGAGGACCGCCGGGTTCGCAGCGGCAGGATGGCGCTGTGCACCACCACCAGCCCGATCGACATGGCCAAGCCGACGGCCTCCGCCAGACGGGCCTCCGCGGCCCGGGGAACGTCCCCCCGGTCCGGCCGCTCCCACGGGAGGATGACGGCCGCCCGGGTCGGTCGGACCGTTACGTCAGACCGCTGCGTCGGCAGTCAGCATCTCCCGCGCCATCGCGGAGGATGTGGGTGCCGTTGCCTCGGCCTTCGCCGCGTCGAACAGCTGGATCGGCGCGCCGGGCATCACGGTGCTGATCGCATGCTTGTAGACGAGTTGGGTATGACCGTCGCGGCGGAGCAGGACGGAGAAATTGTCGAACCAGGTAATGATGCCCTGGAGCTTCACGCCGTTCACCAGGAACACCGTGACGGGCGCCTTGCTCTTACGCACGTGGTTCAGGAATACGTCCTGAACGTTCTGCGACTTCTCACTGGCCATAATCGCCAATCCTTATCTTGTTGTTGTTCAAGCCAAGTCAGAGTTTTTGACACCAAACCGGGCACACAGGTCCCGGCCGCGCACGGCAAATGTAGCCATCTGAACCCCCAACGCAAGCGTCATCAACACTGACTTATCGCGGTGCGTTGGCCATCACGCCGGCGTGTTCCGCGAACAAGGCGAACAGCTGCCGGGTGACCGGTCCGACCGTGCCGTCCCCCACCGGGGCGCCGTCCAGGCGGGTGATCGGCTTGACGAAGGACGTGGCGCTGGTGAGGAAGATTTCCCGCGCCGTGCGCAGGTCGGTCTCGCTCACCGCACCCTCCTCCCCCTGCAGCCCGGCGACCGCCATCTGGTCCAGCAAGGAAGCGCGGGTGCAGCCTGGCAGGATGGCGTGGCTGAGCACCCGAGTGCGCAGCACGCCCGCCGAGTCGACCACCCACACCGTGGTGGAGGCGCCCTCCGTCACCATGCCGTCGCGATCGATCAGGATCGCCTCGTAGGCGCCGGCCTGCCGGGCCGCCTGCTTGGCCAGCACGTTGGGCAGCAGCCCGGTGGATTTGATGTCGCACCGCTCCCACCGCTGGTCCGGGGCGGAGATCGCGGTGCCCGCCCAGGCCTCGGCATCCTTGGGATAGGGCGGGGTGCGGCGGCAGGTGACCACCATGGCCGCCGGGATCGGCCGGGTGGGAAACGCATGCTCCCGCCGGGCGACGCCCCGGGTGACCTGCATGTAGGCCAGCCCATCCCGCAGCCGGTTGCGCCGGGTCACCTCCCGGATGACGTGGAGCATGGCGGCCCGCCCCATCGGCGGCGTGATGCTGATTTCGCGGAGCGATCGCTCCAGCCGCCGCATGTGCAGGTCCTCGTCCAGGAAGCGGCCGCCGGTGAGGTAAAGGACCTCGTACACCCCGTCGGCGAACTGGTAGCCGCGGTCCTCCACGTTCACGCTCGCTTCGGATTGCGGCACGTAACGGCCATTGACGTAGGCGATGCGGCTCACGATGCGTCTTCCTTTCGTTCAATCCCCATGGCGGTGCACTTCGCGAGCGACCTTGCTTCGCTCTGATGCCAGGTCGGCGGCATAAGACCTTTCGGTGCGAACGGCGCCCCACGCTTCCCGAAGCAACCGTTCGGCGCGGTTGGCTGTGGCAGCGTTGAGGTAGTAGATGAGCCAACCAGAAAATATCGCCATGATGGCGAGTGCCAGGAACATGTTGGCCGGTGAAATGATCATGCCCGCAACCTCCGCAACATTCGTCGTACGATCAGATGAAGGACAACAGCTGTAGCAAAGCAACCGCCTGACGCCTCGCAGAGCAGCACGGTGTTGGCTGCATATGGGCTGCCCGGAACAAAAATGCCAAGGACGGGTGTTATCACCCCGGCCGAAAAGATGGCGATGGCCATCCCATTAACAAAGGTTCCGCTATACTTTGTCTGCTCATTGGTCTGGAGCTTAAGATCAGCCGCAAGTGCCTGACCGGCCTTTTCGACGCGATCGAGGATGTCGACGCTCAACTCAGCGACCAGCGCGGTGTTTCCTGCGGCTTTGGCCTCTTCTCGGCGCAGCCTGAGATCAAGCAACTCGCGCTCGCTGCCATCAATCCGTTCGGCGAAAAGCCCCAAAGCTTCGAAACGCTGATCTCGACTTGGCGGCATTTCAGCCTGTCTTGGTCCCGCAGCCACCGGAAAACACAGCTGCGCTCACCGGCGCAGCCGCGGGTTCAGCACGCCGTACAGCACGTCCACGCCCAGATTCACCAGCATGACGAGGATCGCGATCAGCAGCGTGCCGCCTTGCAGGACGTTGTAGTCGCGGCGTTGCACGCTCTCCACCAGCCAGTGCCCGACGCCCGGCCAGGAAAATACCGTTTCCGTCAAGATCGCGCCGCCAAGCAGCGACCCCACCTGGAGGCCCAGGATGGTCACCACCGGGATCAGGGCGTTGCGCAAGGCGTGGACCACCACCACCCGGTTGGGCGACAGCCCTTTGGCCCGGGCGGTGCGCACGTAATCCTCGCCCAGCACCTCCAACATGGCGGACCGCGTCATGCGCGCGATGGTCGCCAGCGGGATGGTGCCCAGCACGATCGTCGGCAGGATCAGGTGGCGCAGGGCGGAGATGAAGGCACCGGGCTCGTCGCTGTAGAACAGGCTGTCGATCAGCAGGAAGCCGGTATGCGGCTCCACGTAGTAAAGCTCGTCGATGCGGCCGGACACCGGCGTCCAGCCCAGCGCCACGGAGAACACCAGGATCGCCATCAGACCCCACCAGAAGATCGGCATGGAGGCGCCGGTGACGGACACGCCGATCAACCCGTAATCCAGCGGCGAGCCCCGGTGCACGGCCGCGACCACCCCCAGCGGCAGCCCGAGGAGCAGGGCGAACGCCATGGCGCAGAGCCCGAGCTCGACCGTTGCGGGGAAGAAGGTGGTGAACTCGGTCCAGACGCTTTCCTGCGTCACCACCGACCGGCCCATGTCGCCGTGCAGCAACTGCCATTCGTAGTCGGCGAATTGCTTCCACAGCGGCTGATCCAGCCCGAGTTCGTGCCGGAAATACGCCAGCCGCTCCGGCGAGATACCCCGCTCGCCCGTGCGCACCTCGATCGGGTCGCCCGGCACGGCGTGCACCAGGATGAAGCCCAGCAGCGTGACGCCGACCAGCGTGGGGACGATCAGCGCCAGCCGCCGGGCCAGCAGGCGGACCACCTGGTTAGTTCAGGTCGACCTGGTCGAACACGTGCTGGCCGAGCGGACTCATCACATAGCCGACCACGTTCTTGCGCAAGGGTTGGAAGGCGACGGAATGGGCGATGAGGAAGAACGGAGCGTCCTCATGCATGATGACCTGCGCCTGCTCGTACAACTTGGCCCGGTCTGCCTGGACCGGGAGGGTGGCAGCCTTCTGGATCAGGGCGTCGAAATCCTTGTTGCACCATTTGGACGCGCTCCCGCCACCCACGCGGGCGGCCGCGCAGCTGGCGAGCGGCGTGAAGAAATTGTCCGGGTCGCCATTGTCGCCGGTCCATCCCAGTTCGGCCATCTGGTGCTCGCCGGCCTGGACGCGCTTGCGGTATTCGCCCCACTCGTAGCTGACGATCTTCGCCCGGATGCCGACTTTCATCAGGTCGGCCTGCATCAACTCGGCGATCCGGCGCGCATCCGGATTGTAGGGCCGCTGCACCGGCATGGCCCATATGTCGGTGTCGAACCCGTCCGGAAAGCCAGCATCGGCCAGCAGCTTCTTGGCCGCATCAGGATCGTGGGGGTAGTCCTGCACGGCATTGTCGTAGGACCACATCGTCGGCGGGATGAGGTTCTTCGCCGGCTGCCCTGCACCTTGGTAGACCGCGGTCAGGATCGCCTGCTTGTCGATGGCCATGTTGATGGCCTGGCGCACGCGCTTGTCGTCGAACGGCTTCTTCTGGTTGTTGAAGGCCAGGTAGCCGATGTTCAGCCCAGGCAGCGACAGCAGGTTCAGCTTGGGATCGATCTTGATGCCGGGCAGATCGGCGGGGGACGGATACGCCATGACCTGGCACTCATCGGCCCGCAGCTTCGCCAGCCGGACCGCCGGGTCCTTGTTGATGGAGAACACCAGGGCGTCCAGCTTCGCCTTCGGGCCCCAGAACTCGTCGAAGCGCCGGTAGCGGATCGTCGCGTCGCGCTGATACGCGACGAAGGAGAACGGGCCCGTGCCGATCGGCATCTGGTCGATCTGCTCCGGCTTGCCGGCCTTCATCAGGACATCGGCATATTCGGCCGACTGGATGGAGGAGAAGTCCATCGC
This sequence comes from Acetobacteraceae bacterium, assembly GCA_965199005.1. Taxonomy (GTDB): domain Bacteria; phylum Pseudomonadota; class Alphaproteobacteria; order Acetobacterales; family Acetobacteraceae; genus LMUY01. The sequence goes on from CBDAQK010000005.1 coordinate 6,401, forward strand.
AAGGTCCGCCAGGAAGGGTGCCTGCGGCTCCGACAGGGTGAAGCGGACGGTGTAGGGGTCCGGCGCGTCGATCGCCGTGATGAGCTTCGCGAACCCCATGTCACCGTAGTAATCGTACGATCCGCCGGACACCTTGTGGTAGGGCGCGTCTTCCTTGCCTTGTCGGTTGAAGGAAAACAGCACGTCGTCCGCATCGAAGTCCCGCGTCGGCTTGAACATCGCGTTGCTGTGCCATTTCACCCCATGGCGCAGGTGGAAGGTGAAGCCCTTCCCGTCGGCCGACACGTCCCAGCTTTCCGCCAGGCCAGGCTCGATATCGGTGCTGCCGGGCTTGAACTGGATGAGCTGGTTGTAGATCGGCCGGTTGGCGTCAAACGTCGTGCCCGTGGTGTTGATCATCGGGTTGAAGTTTTCGGGCGACCCTTCCGAGCAGTACACCAGCGTCTTGGCCATCGCGCCCGGGCCAACCAACGCGGCGCACACCGTGGCGCTGGCCAGCAGCAGGGTGCGCAGATGTCCGGAAACGATCATGGGCGGGCCTTTCGGAAAAGCGATGGTTTCGGCGACTGTAGCAGGAACGTTCCGCCAGCCTAGCGCACGCCGCGGCGCCGGTTGAAGGCCAACTGGTCGGGCGTCAGCTGGAACCCGACCAGCACGCTGTAGGCCGCGCCGGACATCTTGTCGTTGATCGGCAGGACCAGGTCGATCTGGTCCCCGGTGAGGCGCACCCGTTCCGAGTTGCGGGGGAATTCGACGTTGAAGGTGTAGTCCCGCTTGTCCAGGATGGTATCGCCGCGGGACACGGAGATGAAGTACGTCACCTCCGCCTGCCGCCCCTGGGCCGCCGGGCCGCGCGTCAGGTCCATGCTGACGGAGATCACCGTGTGCAGGTGCGTCAGGTCGTCCAGGGCGCATTTGCCCGACAGCCCGGTGATGCGGCCGTCCACCACCATGTCCGTCAGGTCGGTGCCGGTGGCGCGGAACCGGGTCAGGTCCGCACCGTCGCGCAGGATCCCGGTCACCGGGCAGGCCGGGGCGAATTTCGGCAGGGTGGGGCCGCCGCATCCGGCCAGGCCGAGCGTGAGGAGCAGCAGGCCCGCCCCCCAACTTGGCCGCAGCGCAGGGAAGGGGCGGAGCAGCTGGGGGGCACGGCGGGAAACGGGCATCCGATACTCCGGCAAGGAACCCGGCGGCGTGGCGGCCCGGGTGCGGTGCGGCTGGGTTGTGACAGGACGGGCGGCGGGGCATATACTGCCCGCCACAGCCACCGCGGACAACATGGCCGAAAAACGCCCCCTACGCATTCTGCTTTCCGGTCCGCGCGGCTTCTGCGCCGGTGTGGACCGTGCCATCCGGGTCGTAGAGGAAGCGATCCGCCGGTTCGGCGCCCCGGTCTACGTGCGGCATGAGATCGTCCACAACCGCACGGTGGTGGAGGCGCTGGAGGCGCAGGGTGCGGTGTTCGTGGAGGAGTTGGACGAGGTGCCGCCCGACGCGCACGTCGTGTTCTCCGCCCACGGCGTGCCCAAATCCGTGCCGCAGGAGGCGGAGCGGCGCCACCTGCATTATTACGACGCCACCTGCCCCCTGGTCAGCAAGGTGCACCGGGAGGCGGAGCGCCATTTCGGCGATGGCGGGCCGGAGCAGCGGCACATCCTGATGATCGGCCATGCCGGCCATCCGGAGGTCGTCGGCACCATGGGCCAACTGCCGCCCGGCGCCGTCACCCTGGTGCAGGATGCGGAGGAAGCGGCGGTGGTCCAACCAGCCCCCGGGCCGCTCGCATTCATCACCCAGACCACCCTGTCCGTGGACGACACCGCGGAAATCGTGGAGGTCCTGCGCACCCGCTTCCCGGCCATCGAGGGGCCTAAGCGGGAGGATATCTGCTACGCCACCACCAACCGCCAGGCGGCGGTCAAGGCGGTGGCGCCGGATTGCGACCTGGTGATCGTCATCGGCAGCCCGAACTCCTCCAACTCCCAGCGGCTGCGCGAAGTGGCGGAGCGGGCGGGCGCCAAGCGGGCCGTGCTGGTGCCGCGGGCGCGCGACCTGGATTGGACGCTGATGGACGGTGTGCAGACGCTGGGCTTGACCGCGGCGCCTCCGCCCCCGAAGCGCTGGTGCAGGAGATGCTGACCCACCTGGCGGAACGGTATTCGCTGGGGATCGAGGAACGCCGGGTGACGGAGGAAGACGTCATCTTCAAGCTGCCCGCCCCGCTGTCCTGATGCCGGCTGGCAGGGCGGGCCTGCGACCTGCTTGCTCGACGGGACGCGGCTAGCCCGGATGGCGGTTTACACCGAAGTCACCGACGAAGCGCTCGCCGCTTTCGTGACCGAATACGACCTGGGCACCGTCATCGCCTTCCGCGGCATCGCCGAGGGGGTGGAGAACAGCAACTTCTCGCTGCGCACGAGCGCGGGCGACTTCATCCTGACCCTGTATGAGAAACGGGTCGACCCCGCCGAACTGCCCTGGTTCCTGGGCCTGATGGAGCATCTTGCCCGCGGCGGCATCACCTGCCCGCAGCCGGTGCGGGCCCGCGACGGCCAGTCGCTGCGCCAGCTGGCGGGCCGACCGGCCTGCATCACCACCTTCCTGCCGGGCGTGTGGCCGCGCCGGGTGCGGCCGGTGCATTGCGCCCCGGTCGGCGCCGCCCTGGCCGCCCTGCACCTGGCCGGCGCCGGCTATGACGCGGAGCGGCCGAATGCCCTGGGCCCGGCAGGGTGGCGCCCGCTGCTGGCGCGCTGCCTGCCCCGTGCGGACGAGGTGCAGGCGGGCCTTGCCGCGCAGCTGACGGCGGCGCTGGACCGCATCCTCGCCGGCTGGCCCGCCGCCCTGCCCCGTGGGCAAATTCATGCGGACCTTTTCCCAGACAACGTGTTTTTCCTGGACGGGCAGCTTTCCGGATTGATCGACTTCTACTTCGCCGCCACGGATTTGTTCGCCTACGACCTCGCCGTCTGCCTCAACGCCTGGTGTTTCGAGCCGGACATGCAGTTCAACGTCACCAAGGCGCGCGCCATGTTGAAGGCCTACGGCGCGCGGCGCCCGCTGAGCGCTGCCGAGCGGGCGGCGCTGCCCGTGCTGTGCCAAGGGGCGGCCATCCGTTTCCTGCTGACGCGGCTGTACGATTGGGTGAACACCCCTGCGGGCGCGCTTGTCACGCGCAAGGACCCGCTGGACTACCTGGGGCGCCTCCGCTTCCACCTGGAGGCCGCGGACGAACATGCCTACGGACTCTGACCCGGCCCAGCCGGTGGAAATCTGGACGGACGGCGGCTGCAAGCCCAATCCGGGCCCGGGCGGCTGGGCCGCGATCCTGCGGTTCCGCGAGGCGGAGCGGGAGCTGACGGGGGCGGAGCAAGCCACCACCAACAACCGCATGGAACTGACGGCCGCCGCCGCCGCGCTGGAGACGCTCACCCGCCCTTGCCGCGTGGTGCTGCACACGGACAGCGAATACGTCCGCAACGGCATCACCCGCTGGCACACCGGCTGGGTGCGCAAGAACTGGCGCACGGCGGCCGGCGACCCGGTGGCGAACATGGATCTGTGGCAGCGCCTGCTGGACGCGGCAAAGCCCCACACGATCGAATGGAAATGGGTCCGCGGCCACGCCGGCGATGTGATGAACGAACGCGCCGACGTCCTGGCGACGAAGGCGCGATCGGGGGGTTAGTCATGTCCTGGATGAAGCGTTCACGCAGGGTGCCGGGTGTAGCAGGAGAGAGATGGATCACGATGGGCTCCTTGGGTTAAAGGAGCCCTGATCGTTGAAGCCGCCCGCAGCCCGCTGAATCTCAATCCATCATCGTGATGAACACCGAGCGACGTCATGCGCCGACGCGCAACTCCCGCGATAGCGGGTTCGTTCTCCGGCCCAACCTCGGCCAGGATCGATGTTTTACGGTGCAAGGCTGACTTCTTGCATGTGGATGATGTCCGTGACGCGGTTATGCTGGAGAGTGTGCATGGAAGTGCTGGCCTTGCGTAGCCGGCCAGGGGTCGTGTTGATCTTGGCCGCCGGGCTTGCCGGTACCGGAGCGGTGGCACAGGATACTGCCGGAACCCCGATTGTAGATCCTGCCCGCCAAGGTGTTCAGCTCGATCTGGCGAAGACACTCCACACGCGTTCGGCTTGGCGACTGGTCGTGACAGAGGGGCCGCCCACGAAGGACTATGGTGACAACGACGCACCCGGTGCGCTCACCCTCTGCCTTCATAAAGGCCTGGATGGGCCGTGTGTGTCCTCCCTGGTTACCCCACAACTTCGACCGGCGCTGTCCGGCGACCCGGTTTGGGAGCCGCACTACCTACTCACCGCCGAGGTGGTCTATCCACAGGGACCGAACGCTGCGCCAGTCCTGCTGATCGTCACCGGCAGTCTGAACTCTGGCGACGGGGATCAGATCGTCGCGACACAGTTGATTGCCTACGACGCGAGCCAGGACGCTTTCCGGCGCGTCTATGCGGAGAGTACCGGTCACAACAACAATCAGGAGATCCGCTTCGTCAAAGAGGGCCCGCTTCGGGGAAGCGTGATCACGGCCGAGCCGCAGGATCGTCCGCCTTACGCCTTCTGGATCGTGGTCAACCAACCTGCACCATCGGAGTCCTATCGCCGAGTGCTCCGCTATCAGAGTGCCACCATCTACAACGACGGCAACCCGCTGCCAGTGATCGACTCCGAGATGCCTAACATCGAGAGGCGGCTGGGTCTGTGGAAGCCTGGGCAGCCCATCCCAACACCCAGCCCCGGCGGTAGCAACAAGCCCTGTTTGAAGCCGACGCTCCGACACACCGAACTGTGGTGCGGCTGAGGCGCATGGTTCCGACGAGGATCGAAGGCCGATATCAAACCTGCACCGATTGCATGTCCGCTTTACCCGGGCAGCTTTTCCGAAGTCGAAAGCCCGATTCCGGGGCCCATCAGCCAGACTTGTCTCGCCCTCTTCGTGTGGGCAAGCCGACGCGCCAAGGTCAACAGGCTCCAAGCCGGCAGACACGGCTGGACAGCTTGCAGCTGCGAGTCCCCACAAGGTAGAAAGCGCCGATCAAGACCGGCTCAATGGTTCATCAACCCGTGGCATCGAGGCAGGTTCGGCCGTCTGCCAAACTGTCGGCCGCCGTATGAGCAGGGTCAGCACCGCGCTGACCACCAGCGACCCAGCCATGAGAAGGTAGGACAGGCCAGGCCCGCCAGTCTCCGCGTTGAGCCAACCGACGGCGAAGCTGCCCAGGAAAGAGCCAAGCGCGCCGCAGCCATTGACGAGCGCGATGGCGGCGCCGGATACGTTGCGCGGCAATAATTCGGCGATCCAAGCGAAGAACGGACCGTATGGCGCATACATCGCACCCCCGGCCACCACCAGCAGGCTGAAGCCCAGCCAGAAATTGTCGCCGCCGATCAGGTAGGATGCGTAGAACGCGACCGCTCCCAGGCCAAGAAAGGGCCACACGATCCCACGCCGGCTGCCGGTGCGGTCAGACCATGCCGATGCCCCCAGCATCAGGACCGCCGCGATCAGGTATGGTGTGGCGGACAGCCAGCCCACTTCAACGATCCCTATGCTGCCGCTCGCCTTCAGCATGGACGGCAGCCAAAGCACGAAGCCGTATACACCGACGCTCCAGGCGAAGTATTGCGCGGCCAACAGCTTGACCGTGCTGGAACGGAAGGCCTCGCCGTAGTTGCGGACCGGCGCGATGCCACGCTGCTCGTCCGACAGGATGCGTCCCATCTGGTCCCGGTCCGCCGGTGCCAGCCAGCGTGCCTGGGCCGGCGTGTCGTCCACCAACAGCCAGAACACCACCGCCCATAAGATAGGTGGTGCCCCTTCCACGATGAACATGCCGCGCCAGCCCAGCACCTGCACCAGGTAGCCGGACACCACCGACATCCATAGCACCGTCACGGGATTGCCGAGAATGAGGAACGTATTGGCGCGCGACCGCTCGGGCTTGGTAAACCAGTGGCTGAGCAGGATGAGCATGCCGGGTAGCGATACGCTCTCCACCACGCCGAGCAGGAAGCGATCGGCATACAGGGCGTAGATGTTGTGGATCAGGCCGGTCGCAGTCGCCAGGATGCCCCACAATACCAGGCTGGCGCAGACGATCCGCTTGGCGCTACGCCGTTCGGCGTAGATAGCTGCCGGGATCTGGAAGAAAAAATATCCCAGGAAGAACAGGGCGCCGAGCAGCGAGCCGGCCCCGGCGGTGATGCCGAGGTCGCGGGCCATGCCGCCGGCGGCGCCGAAGCTGTAGTTGGCGCGGTCCACGTAGGCCAGGCTATAGGTGATAAAGGCGATCGGGATCAGCCGGGCCCATCGCCCAGGCACACCACCCTGCTCCGCCATGCCGCTTCCTTCCTTGCTGACGGACCGAGCCACTCGGGTTGCCTACGTTGCGTGCTAAGGCTGCACCCGTTGTGCGCTGGCGATCGGTGAACGCTAAAGCTGACAGTCCGTTCCTTGTCCAGAACCGGAGGAGACTGACCGCCTCAGCCGGACCAATCAAACGCAATCTTCTCCGTGAGGTGATTGCGTATCTGGAAGCGCTCTAGCACCACGCACCCGTGGCCATCACGTCCCGCGATACGGCCGCCGCGTCTCCTAGATCGGCAAACCGCAGAGCGAGCGACGTGATCGAACGGCTCAAACTGATCGGCGGGCTCGACGAACAGCTCGTGCCTGCCGAGTTGGACGAAGATCAACCATGGTCGCCGCGATTGCCGCTTACCTGCATGCCCTGCTCCATACCGGCCAGTCAGCTCCCGGCCAATCTTCTCGTAATTAGACTTCAGGTGAGCACAAATGGGTTGCTCTGCCGTTGACTAGTTTCGAGCTTAGGCAGCGTCGGCAAATAAGTGCGTCGGCACGCCGACAAAGCTACCGCTCAAAGCAAAGGCTTAGGGCTTGTTCGACACGACAATTCATAGCGATAATTGTTGAACAAGCCCTAAGGCCCTTTTGCTTCCTGCAGCGCGGCTAGCTTGGAGCCGGGGATGCGTCCCAGGGCCACAGATATTGACCGCCCGGCCCTTACGACCTGCTGCAGATCCACCCCAGTAGTCACGCCCAGACCGGTTAGCATGTAGATTAGGTCTTCGGTCGCGACGTTTCCGTTTGCGCCAGCTGCATAAGGACAGCCGCCGAGCCCCGCTTCGCACCGGCGGCCCGGGCGGCGTCGAACCCGGTCATGTTCGGCACCAAAACCGGGTAGGCTACCCCGGCCCGGGACCTCAGCCCGCGCAAGACCTCGGCAGTGCCGGCCATTTGCGGCACCCATTTGGGAGAGACGAAGCTGCCCGCCTCGATCGTCTGCAACCCGGCATCCGCCAGCGCCTCGATGAAGGCGATGCGCGCCTCCACCGGGACGGGAACGGCCTCGTTCTGCAGGCCGTCCCGCGGACCGACCTCCACGATGCGGACACGTTTCGGGATCATCGGCTCAACTGTGCACCAGGGCGCAGCCGCCAGCGCTCAGTGGGCGGAAGGCCTGGTCGGCGGGCGTGGTCGCCACCAGCCGCATCAGGTCCCAGGTGCCCTTGCTGTCGGCTGGCTTCTTCGCCGCGAACAGGTAGGCGGGATGCAGCTTGCGACCGTCCGCGCGGATGCTGCCGGCGCCGAAGCAGTCATCGTCGGTGGGCATCGCCTTCATCCGCGCGACCGTTGCGGCTCCGCTCGCCTTGGCCTGTGCGGCGCCCATGTCGGCGGCAGCCTTCATCCAATGCAGCGCCCCGGCATAGCATCCGGCATGCACCATGTTCGGCATGTTCCTCGGCGTCTTCGGCAGGACGCGCTGGGCGAAGGCGCGGGTGCGTTCGTTCATGTCCCAGTAGAACGTCTCGGTCAGCGACAGGCCCTGCGCTGCCTCCAACCCCAGTGCGTGGAGGTCGGTGATGTACATCAGCAGCGCGGCCAGGCGCATTTGAGGCGTGAGCCCGAACTCGGCCGCCTGCTTGATGCAGTTGATCGTCTCCGCACCGGAATTGGCGAAGCCCAGCACCTTGGCGCCGCTGGCCTGGGCCTGCAGCAGCAGGGAAGAGAAGTCCGTCGTCCCCGGCGAAGGATAGAACGCGCTGCCCGCAACCTTGCCGCCGGCCGCCGTCACCACGGACGCGGCGTCCTGCGCCAGCAGATGGCCGAACGTGTAATCTGCGCCGATGAAGAACCAGTCCGTCCCGCCCGTCTTCACCAGCGCCCCGCCGGTCGAGTGCGCCAGCATGTAGGTGTCATAGGTCCACTGCACCGTGTTGGGGGAGCACTGGTCCCCCGTCAGCGACGTGCTGGCAGCGCCGGAGGCGATGAAGACCTTGTTCTTCTCCCGCGCCACGCCGTTGACCGCCAGCGCCACGGCAGAGTTTGGCACGTCCAGGATCATGTCCACGCCGTCGCGGTCGAACCATTGCCGGGCGATCCCTGCGCCGATATCGGCCTTGTTCTGGTGATCGGCTGAGATGACCTCCACCGTCAGCCCGTGGCTGCCGGCAAAATCCTGCACCGCCTGCTGCGCGCAGATGACGCCGGTCTGGCCCGTGGTGTCCTGGTAGGGGCCGGACAGGTCGGTCAGCACACCGATCTTGAGCGTGGGCTGCTGCGCGCGGGCGCGTAGGGCAGGAAGCAGAGCGGCGGCGGAGGTTGCGGCCAGCAGGTTGCGGCGTGAGAGGGACATCGGCGTTTCCTTTGTTTTGATCTGGGTGATCGGCTCAGGCTTGGCCACGCAGCTTGGCAAGCTCGGTCACGGCGATGTCCTGCCGCACCTGGCGCTTGTCGACCAAGATGGCCGCCAGCTGCTCCACCTCCGGCCCGATCGCGCCGGCCACGATGGCCACGTTGTGGGCGTGCAGCGCCATGTGGCCCTGCTGGATGCCGACCGTGGCAAGCGCCTTCATGGCGCCGAAATTTTGCGCAAGGCCTACGGCGGCGATGATGCAGGCGAGTTCCGCCGCGGTGCCCACGCCCAGGATTTTCAGGCAGGCTTGCGCCGTTGGATGCACCTTGGTGGCACCGCCCACCAGGCCGACCGGCATCGGCACCTCGATCGTCCCGGTCAGGGCGCCATCCGCCGACGCCTCCCAGGTGGTGAGGCTGGTGTATTGCCCGGACCGGGCGGCGTAGGCGTGCGCTCCGGCCTCCACGGCGCGGGTGTCGTTGCCGGTGGCGAGCACGACGGCGGAGATGCCGTTCATGATGCCCTTGTTGTGTGTGGCCGCCCGGTACGGATCGGCCGCGGCGAAGCGATAGGCGGAGATCATGCCGTCCCGCACTGCTTCGCCGCCGATCGCCTCCGCCGTCCAGGTGGCCCGGGCGCGGGCCAACCGCCGGTCTGCCAGGTTGGACAGGATCCGCAGATAGACCTTACCGCCAGTCCAAGCCTCGATATCCGGGGCCAGGCGCTCTGCCATGGTGTTGACCGTGTTGGCGCCCATCGCGTCCCGGGTGTCGATGATGATATGGGTGATCACCATCGGGCCGCCCTGCGCTTCGATCACCCGCACCTCCAAGTCGCGGAAGCCGCCGCCCAATCGCAGCAGCAGGGGGTCGCACGCGTCGCATATGGCGCCGATCTCCGCCTTGCGCTCCAGGATGCGGATGCGCGCCGCCTGCGGGTCGCGCACCCCAACCAGTTGGATTTGCGCGATCATCTCCGTTCCGGAGACGGAGGTGACGAAGCCGCCCGACTCGTAGCACTGCCGTGCGGAGTTGCAGACCGCGGCGACGACCGATGACTCCTCCGTCGCCATCGGGACGAGCACGTCGCGGCCATCCACCTTCACGTTGGTCGCGATGCCGATCGGGATGGCCAGGGTGGCAACGACGTTCTCGATCATGTGGTCCGCGGTGTGCGGGTCCAGGTTGCCGGGCCGGGCCAGTTGCGCCAGCGCCGCCTCGTCGAGCCCGGCGAAGCTCCCGACCGCGGCCAGTCGGTCTGAGGCGCTCATCTTGTGGAAGCCGCTGATACGCGACGTGGTAATGCTGTTCGACATCGTTTCCTCCTGGACACCGCGACCGGCCCTGGTTGAAGCCAAACTGTCCCGGGACGGTGTGGCGCAACAAGGGACAGATCGGTATGTTGCGGAGCAGGCTGTGCCAGGCCTGCAAGGGGGACAGTCGTGGTGCCCGCACGGATCAGCCGCACGGATGCGATCGTCGCGCAGTATCTCAACCTGATCGATCAGGGCCGGCTTCAACCGGGCCAGCGCGTAGCCTCCATCCGCAAGGGGGCGGCGGAGCACCAAGTGTCGAAGAACACCATGGCCGGGGTGTACGACCGATTGGTGGCGCTCGCCCGGCTGGAGGCCCGGGCCGGCTCCGGCTACGTGGTCAGCGCCGCCACCCGCCCGGTCTCGGCCGGCCCCCGGCCGCACGTTGCGGAGGCGATCGACCTCGTCTCGTTGCTGCGCGAGCAGTTGGACCAGCATTACGAAGTGCGGCCCGGCGATGGCCGCCCGCCGGCCTCATGGATGGAGGGCTCGGAGCTCAGTGCTCAGTTCAACGCCATGCGGCCGCGTGGGGTGGGCGTGGAGCACGGCTACGGCAGCTCCTGGGGCTACATGCCTCTGCGAGAGCGCATTTGCCTGTTCCTGGCGGAGCGATCGATCCGTTGCATGCCGGACCAGGTGCTGCTGACGCATGGCGCCAACCACGCCATGGACCTGATCATGCGCGACATGCTGGAGCCCGGCGACGGCGTGCTGGTGGACGATCCCGGCTACTATCCGCTCTATGGCAAATTGCGGCTCGCCAAGGCACGGGTGGTGGGCGTTCGGCGCACCCCGGACGGCCCGGACCTTGAAGACCTGGCGGCGAAGGCCGCGACGGTACGGCCGAAGCTGTTCTTCACCCAGTCGCTGGCGCACAATCCTACCGGAGGGTCGCTCTCGCTGCCCATCGCGCACGGCCTGCTGCAACTTGCCGACCGGCACGACTTCCAAATCGTAGAGGATGATCCGTTCGCCGATATCTTGCCGTCCGCCAGTCCACGCCTGGCGGCGCTCGACCAATTGCGGCGCGTGCTATACGTCGGCACGTTCTCGAAGACGCTGTCCGCGTCGCTGAGGGTCGGCTACGTCGCGGGGCATCCGAAGATCGCCGCCTCATTGGCCGATATCAAGCTGCTGACAGCCGTGGCGACCTCAGACCAAGTGGAGCGCTTCGTGGTCCGCTTGATCGCCGCCGGGCATTATCTGCGCCATCTCCGCCGGCTACGCGCCCGGGTGGCAGAGGCGACATCGCAAGCGTTGACCAATCTCGCCACCATCGGTCTGGACGTTGCGCGGCCTCGGGATGGCGGCTTCTATTTATGGGCCGAGTTGCCGACCGGGATCGACGAACTTGAATTATGTCGACAGGCGGCGTCGCACAGCATTTTCCTCGCGCCAGGCCGCGTGTTCCGACCTGATCGGCAGTTCCGGGCCCCCGCGCTGCGTGTCAACGTCGCCCATGCGAGCGACCCGCGCTTTCTCGCGTTCATGAAAAAAGCCTTGGCCGGTTGAAAGCCGTATCCAGGTCTGCCTTGGGTTCCATCCAAGATCATCTGGTTTCTTTGCAGAATTTTCGTAGCATCAGTCGGATGGAGGCCCATCGCAAGAAAGCCCGTGCATTTTGGGTGAGCCATTCCCAATCCTTGGCCAGTCGCCGCCATCTGTTGAGCCACGCAAACGTGCTCTAATCGAGTGAAACCTCTCCTTCAGCGTGGTGGGGGCGCCCACCTGCGTCACGAAGGGCAGGCCGACCGGAAACATGCTGTACGCCGTGCGCCAGGCGGTAGCATCGCCGCCCGTGATCAGCGGCATGTACTGGGATTGGTCGACCGCGGCCAGCACCGCCTGCTTCAGCCGAGGATTGTCGAAGGGCGGGATGCTCGAGTTGAAGCGTAGGAACGCCATGAAGCCCAGCGGGTCGTAATCCTGCACCTTGACCATGCGGCTTCCAGCCAGTTGCGGCACCAAGTCGGCGTCGGCGAACTCCCACCAGTCTACCTCGCCGTTCCGCAGCGCGCTCGCGGCAGTGGCCGAATCAGGGATCACCTGCCACTCGATCCGTTCGAACCGGGCGACCTTGCCGCCCGAGTTCAGGAACGGCGGTTCCTTCCGGGGCACGTAGCCGTCGAACTTGGTGTAGACGACACGGCTGCCGGATACGAACTCGCCTGGGACGAAACGGAACGGGCCGGAGCCCACGAGTTCGGGGACGGGCTTGTAGGGATCGGTCTGCGCCAGCCGGGCCGGCATGATGAAGGCCGCGATCGGGCCGACGAACGCCAAGGCGGACAGCAGCCGCGGGAATGGTCGCTTCAACCGGACCCGCAGAGTGCGGTCATCCTTTGCGTCCCACGTCTCGACCGCGGCACCGACGGTCTGGCCGAACGTGTCGCGCCGGGTCCATCGCTGCAGGCTGGCGGCGCAATCGGCGGCGAGCACCGGCGTGCCGTCATGGAAGCGCAGGCCGTCCCGCAGGTGGATCAGCCAGGTCCGTCCATCGTCGGACACCTCGTGGCCGTCCGCCATTTGCGGCACGGGCTGGAAATTCTGGTTCGTTCCGTAGAGCGTGTCGAACACGGCATAACCGTGGTTCAGCGTGATCCCAGCGGTGGTGAGGATGGGATCCAGCGTCGTCAGGTTGACTGCGGCACGAACCGCAGCGTCTCCGCCCGGCGATTCTGCGCCAGGGCGGGTGCGGCGAGCGGAAGCAAAGCGGCTGTCCCAGCCGCCAGGATTTGGCGTCGAAGCATGCGACCCTCCACACATGCCGCGGCGGCATGACTTATGCGCAAGTCATTTGTTGCAATGCATCCGAACAAGCGCAACGTTTGTTTCAAGTTGGCTGGATGGCCCAAACAGTTTGCGTCGTCGTTGGTGATGCTGATCAGAAGCAGTTGTCTGCGATTGCGATGGATCGGAACCGCTTGCAGAAGCACATCCAACGTGCCCGGATCGTGTTGCTGTCGGGTGAGGGGTTGGCTGTGGCCGAGGTAGCCCGCCCAGCATCGGCGTCGGTTGCTTTTGACGGCGGTAAAGCGATTTGCGCTGAGTGCGGCAATGCTTGCGGACCGTGGGACGGGACAGGTTCAGGTCACGCGCAATCGCGCTGATGCTCTCCTTGCTAACCAGATGACGGCGCCGGATCTCGGCAATTAAGTCCATGAACAACACCCCAGATTCTCCAGCGCAAACGCCAGATAATCGCATGGGCCAGAGTGGAAACTATTGGACGCTGTTTACCCCCGGAATCTGGAAAGTTTTGCACGCTGTTTCACAGGCAACGAGCCACGCGGCGATGCAGACCTTCATCAACGAGGCCTTTGGTGCTGGGCTTCTGGATCGTGCCGTGAGCGTGGAGGAATGCTTCGTCAGCCAGCACGTTCCCTGCCGCAGGCCTCGGTTCCGGTTCGACGACTTCAGGTCGATCCTGCCTCGAGTCACCTGCGCCATGCTGGTAATCAGCAGGTTGACGGCGCGGTAAGAGTCTAGCTAGCACGCCGGAAAGCGTGAGATATTCAAGGTCAATACGCACCGGGGTGCCGACTGCGTCGTGGATGGGTTGTGGTAGTAGCAGATGGCAAGGGTCTCAGGGCATGTTTAATTTGCCCGTGCTTCCCAGCGCGGCATGCTTAAAAAAAGGACGGCGAAGGTCGGCCTTCCAGCCGTTTCTCAGCCGTCCTGCCGCCTACCGGCTCAATCGAACTGGTTCATCGTATTGTGGGTACCCCCGGCTTTTAGAGCTGCTTCCCGGGCGAAGTAATCCTTGTGGTCGTCGCCGATATCGGACCCAGCCATGTTCTGATGCCGCACGCAGGCCACGCCTTGCCGGATTTCCTGCCGCTGCACGTCGCGGATGTAGCCCAGCATGCCATCCGTGCCGAAATAGGTCCGGGCCAGGTTGTCGGCAGACAAGGCTGCCGTGTGATAGGTCGGCAATGTGATCAGGTGGTGGAAGATGCCGGAGCGTTTGGCCGCATCCGCCTGGAAGGTCTGGATACGGGTGTCCGCCTCGGCAGCCAGCGGCGTCGCATCATAGTCAACGCTCATTAGCTTCGCCCGGTCGTAACCGCCGACATCCTTGCCGTCGGCCTTCCAGGCGTCGAATACCTGCTGGCGGAAGCTCAGGGTCCAGTTGAAGGACGGGGAATTGTTGTAGACGAGCTTGGCGTTAGGGACCACCTCGCGGATGCGGTCCACCATGGAAGCGATCTGCTCCACGTCCGGTTTTTCCGTCTCGATCCACAGCAGGTCCGCGCCGTTCTGGAGCGACGTGATCCCGTCCAGCACGCAGCGGTCGACACCCGTTCCGGCGCGGAACTGATAAAGGTTGCTGGGTAGCCGCTTCGGCCTCAGGAATTGGCCAAATCGATGGATGACCACATCGCCGTTGTTTGCGGTCTCTTCCGTGACTTCCTCCCAATCCAAGAACGAGTTGTATTTGTCACCGAGATCACCGGGAACGTTGCTGAAGGCGATCTGCTTAGTCAATCCGGCTCCGAGCGAATCGGTGCGGCAGACAATGATGCCGTCATCGACCCCGAGTTCGAGGAACGCGTGCCGGATGGCACGGATTTTCTGTATGAAGTCCTCGTGGGGAACGGTCACCTTACCGTCCTGGTGGCCGCATTGCTTTTCGTCCGACACTTGGTTCTCGATCTGCAGTGCGCAGGCACCCGCCTCAATCATCTTCTTGGCCAGCAGATAAGTGGCTTCCGCGTTGCCGAACCCGGCATCGATGTCGGCGATGATCGGCACGACATGCGTCTCGTGGTTCTCGGCTTGAGCCCGCAACTCGGCCGCCCGAGTATGATCGCCACTGGCACGGGCCGTGTCGGACGCGCGGAATATGTTGCTGATCTCGCGTGCGTCCGCCTGCCGAAGGAAGGTATAGATCTCATTGATCAAAGCCGGGACGGTCGTCTTCTCGTGCATCGACTGGTCCGGCAAGGGTCCGAACTCCGAGCGCAAGGCTGCGACCATCCAGCCGGACAGATAGATGTAGCGCCGCTTGGTGGTTCCGAAGTTGTTTTTGACCGCGATGATCTGCTGCTGGGCGATGAACCCGTGCCAGGCGCCAAGCGATTGCGTGTAGAGTGCCGGATCGGCATCGTAGGCGGCCATGTCGGCCCGCATGATTCCGGCGGTGTAGCGCGCGATATCGAGGCCGGTCTGGAAGCGGTTCTGCAGGCGCATCCGCGCGACCGATTCGGGATTGAGGGCATCCCACGTTCCGGTTTTGCTCTCGACGAGACCGGCGATCCGGGCGACGTCGGACTGAAACGCGGAGGTGCGGTCCCAAAGCGTCGAGCCGCCACCCGTGAAGCCGTCGGGTGCGTAGTTAGTGATATGCATTGTTTGAATTTCCTTGAAAGCGCGCCGAGCGGCGCATTTACACCGCGCGCGGGAAGCAGGCTGGATGCCTTGGACCGCTCGCGCCTGTATCGACGTCTTGTCAGTCGGCCGGCGCACCCCGTTCGCTGCACGCCCAGCCGTGGTTATGAACGAGGCCATGGTCAAAACCAGGCTCGTCGTCATTACGAGCAGGCGGCGTCGGTTCGCTGGCGTGTCGCTTGGCTGTATTGGGTTCGGCGCTGTTGTGACTGTCAATCATAGTACCTTCTCCGTGCTTGACGCTTTAATTACCCGTCAGCAGCAGCAAGTGGATAATTGACATTTTGCTCGCAGCGACCAAGGTAAATGTGGCCGATTGGAGCACAAACCTGTCAAGACGCTAGGCTCCAGATCGGTGCAGTCGTAAAGGTTGTAAACTTTTGTCCCGACCAATTATTGGCCGCGTCGTCCGGCGACTCAGGACGGAACGCGGCCTGTCGCAAGCCGCCCTTGCCACCCGGCTTGGAATATCCGCGTCCTACATGAACCTCATCGAAAGCGACCAACGCGCGCCGACGGCCAGCATCGTCTTCAAACTGGCCGAGATCCTTTCGGTGGACTTGGCGCTGCTGTCGGGCCAGGCGGAACGCCAGCTGGAACACGGGCTGCGGGAAGTCTTTAGCGATCCGCTCCTGGGGGCGGACTCTGTGCAGCCGGACCAGATCGCGGCTCTGACCGCCGCCGCGCCGGACGCGGCACGGGCCGTGCTTGCCCTCTGGCGGGCCTGGCGCGTGGCGCGGGAGGACAGTGCCGGCATCGCGTTACCATCGGGTCGCCGCTTCCTGCTTCCCACGGAAGAGGCCCGGGATGCCTTCCACGATGCGGCCAACAATTTCTCGATTCTGGAAGACGCGGCCGAGAGCCTGCGCGCCGACTTGAGCGACCCGGCGCCGCAGAACCTGGACCATGCGCTCGCCACAAGGCTGGCCGCGCGCCATGAGCTTTCCGTCTTCGTCGGGCCGCTGGAAGGAACCACGTTACGCCACTACGATCCACAAACCGGGCGCCTTCTTATCAGCGAGGCTCTGCCGCGGGCTACTCGGACCTTTCATTTGGCATTCGTGCTGGCGTTGCGGGAAGCGCGGGACAGCGTGGAAACGGTGCTCGGCAGCCTGTCGCCCTCCTGCGAAGAGACGTCTGCCATGATGCGTATCGCTCTGCTGAACTACGTTGCGGCAGCCGTAATGCTGCCGTATGGCCCGTTCCTCGAAGCGGCGCGAACGATGCGCTATGACGTGACCGCGCTCTCGGCCAGGTTCGGGGCGTCTTTCGAACAATGCTGCCACCGTTTGTCCACCTTGCAGAGGGAGGGTGCGCGCGGCGTCCCGTTCTTCTTTCTGAGCGTGGATCCGGCGGGCAACGTCAGCAAGCGGTTTTCGGCTGCAGGATTCCCATTTGCCCGGGGCGGCGGCTCGTGCCCGCGATGGATCCCTCACGCGGCGTTCGCGATGCCGGGCCGCGTTGTCGTGCAGGTTGCTGAACTAACGGATGGGGCTGCCTTCCTCTGCTTCGCGCAAACGGTCGAACGCCCAGCTCTGCACTGGGGCGAACCCACGCCGGTTCGGGCAGTCGCGATGGGATGCGATATTGGACGTGCCGCGGAGGTTTGCTATTCGGACGGCATCGATCTGGAGCGGGGACGCGTCGGGATCGGACTATCCTGTCGCCTGTGCGACCGTCAGGACTGCCGCTCCCGGGCCTTTCCCCCGCTTGCCCACCGACTGCTGTTGGACCCGAACTCGTCGGGTGCCCCATATCGGTTCGTGCCCGTTCGCCAGTAGTAGGGAGCTGTTTAGCTGGTGGCGATGGGGGATTCCCCGATCACGAAGTGCCTTCATAGCGTGGCGAGATGATGATTGACACCGATGCCATCCGTAGCCGAGGTCGCCGGCCGCGGCGGCAGCCTTGGTGACGGCGTCCAGCACCTGCTCGTCGGAGGCCGGGGTTGCGCGATGGCTGATGGCGCGCGGCCTGTCGCGCATCGACAGCCGGAAATTTCCGCTCTGCCTGGCCATGCTGGGCGGAGCCGCCTTCGTGGTCGTGACGGCGCTGATCGCGAGCAACACGGTGGCGGTCGCCTGCCTGTGCGGAGCCATGTTCTGCGGCACGGTCGCCACTACCAGCGCGTGGGCGATGGTCAGCGTCGCGGCACCGGCCAGCAGCACCGGCTCCGCTCGGATCGCTGCAGAACTTTGGCGGCTACCTGGGCGGCGCACTAGCCCCGATCGTGACCGGCTTCATCGTGCGAATTACCGGATTGTTCGTGCCGGCGCTGATCGTGGGCGCAGTCATGTGCGTGTTCGCGGCGGTGAGCTACTTCGTGATTTTACGCCGGCCGATCACGCCGGACGACCTGCTGCCGCCGTCGGACTTGCTGCACGTGGCGAGCGGTCGGCCGGGGCTGGTTGGCTCGGTGGCAAGGATTGTCCCGGCTCAGCGTCAACTCCACCGTGAAGCTGCTGACCAGGAAGTGGTGTCCATCCAGTATCCCTTTGAACGGCTTGTACTTCAGCGCGCTTTGCCGCCATGGCGAGCCATTAACAGACCGACGCGATTATCAGCATGTGCGTGCGAACGATCTCGTCCAGGCTGTGGACCACCCGGCTGGGATCACGCGGGTCACGGATGCAGCTTGCCAGGCGCGGGGCGATGGCAAGCCGCTGCTCGACCTCACGCAACGCAAGCAGCCCACCATCGGAAGACCTGCAAGCGCCATCAAAACGCGCCTCGATCGTCTTGCCGCCGACCGGACACAAACCGGTAGCTTCGGGGTAGATTCAACCTTGACGGGCATGCGCTCCGGGGTCCGATGGGAATGTGTCACGACCCATTCCTCGATCGTATCAGCGCCTTGTACCATGCCCGTCAACCCCGATGCGCATCCGGGCTAGTGCCACATTGACAGTGCAAGGGGTCGCGTGGGACAGCCACTACTCTTTTACCGAGGGGAATGTTGGCCTGCCTGGTTTAGGCGCTCGAGTGGCGGGCCTGGAAAAGGGCTTCGACCTGAGTGACAATCCGTTTGCGGTGCTGGGCGCAACTCCCAGCACCCGACTGGAAGAATTGCAGGCCCTGGCGGCTAGCATCGGCACGACGCAGGCTGCAACGGCGGCTCGGGTGTTGTCCCTTCCGCGTTCCCGACTTCCAGCCGAACTGGCATTCCTGCCCGGGTCCGCCGCGACCACGACGATCGTGCTGGGTGCGCTCCGGCAAGGGATGCGGCCCGATCCAGCCATCCTGACGCCTTTCGCCCGGGCCAATGTTGTAGCCCATCTCTGCGCTGCCGGCGTGGCGAGCGAGGGCGAGCAGGACAGGCTAGCTCTCCTGCAGCCTGCGCCCGGGGATGCCGCGCTGGC
>CBDAQK010000006.1:0-697500 GCA_965199005.1 Acetobacteraceae bacterium
CACGATCCGCGATGTGGTGCACCACGCCCAGATTGTGCGAGATGAACAAGTAGGTGAGACCTAACTCCTCCTGCAAGTCCTGCAGCAGGTTCACGATCTGCGCCTGCACCGAGACGTCGAGCGCCGAGGTCGCCTCGTCGCAGACCACGAAGCGCGGCCGGAGTGACAAGGCGCGGGCGACACCGATGCGCTGCCGCTGGCCGCCGCTGAACTGGTGCGGGTAGCGGGCTGCCGCCGCCTGGGGAAGACCGACCATGTCGAGCATGGCCTTTGCTTGCCGGGTGGCTTCCGCATGCCGCATGCCCTGCACCCGCAACGGTTCGGCGATGATCTCGGCCACGGTCATGCGCGGGTTGAGCGAGCCGGAAGGGTCCTGGAACACGACCTGCATGTGCCGCCGCCACGGCTTCATCTGCGTGTCCGTCAGCCGCGTCAGTTCGGTGTCTTCGAACCGGATGCTGCCGGAGGTGGGCTCGACGAGGCGGAGCAGCACGTGGCCCGTGGTGGACTTGCCGCAGCCGGATTCCCCGACCAGGCCCAGCGTCTCCCGCGGGGCGATGCGCAAGCTGATCCCGTCCACCGCGCGCAGAACTGGGCGCGGCCCAAACAGACGCTGGCGCGGCAGGACGTAGTCCTTGCGAAGATCGGTCACTTCCACCAGCGCCGTCATGCCGCCAACTCATATCCGCGGTGGCGGATGCACGCCACACGCTGCCCGTCGCCGATGTCGAACAGCGGTGGGTCGATATGGGTGCAAGCCGGCCGCATGTCGGGACATCGGGGATGGAACCGGCAACCCGGCAGGTCGTCACCCAGCGTAGGCGCCGTCCCGTCGATGGTGCGCATGCGCGGCCGCAGTTCCGAGAGGTCCGGCATGGAGGCCAACAGGCCTTTGGTGTAGGGGTGCTCCGGGGCATCGAAGATCCGCGCCACTGGAGCGGTCTCGACCACCCGGCCGGCATACATGACCGCGACGCGGTCGGCGAAGTCCGACACCACGCCCAAATCATGGGTGATCAGGATGACCGCCATGCCCATCTCGCGGATCAAGCCGCGCAGCAATTGCAGGATTTGCGCCTGGACGGTGACGTCGAGGGCTGTGGTCGGTTCGTCGGCGATCAGCAAACGCGGGCGGCAGGCGAGCGACATGGCGATCATCACCCGCTGCCGCATGCCGCCGGACATCTGATGCGGGAACTGGTCGATGCGGGCGGACGCGTCCGGAATTTCGACCCGCTGCAACAGCGCGACCGCGCGGCGTCGTGCCTCGGCCCGTCCCAGCCCCTCGTGGAACCGCAGCGGCTCGGCAATTTGGTGCCCGACGGTGAAGAGCGGGTTGAGGCTGGTCATGGGTTCCTGGAAGATCATCGCCATGCGCTTGCCGCGGATGGCGACCATGTCCCGCTCGGATTTCTGCAGCAAATCCTCGCCATCCAGCATGATCGTGCCGGCGAGGATCCGCCCGGGTTCGGCCACGAGCCGCATCAGCGAGAGCGCGGTGAGGCTCTTGCCGCTGCCCGATTCGCCGACGATCCCGAGCACCTCGCCTTGCGCCAGATCGAGGTCCACGCCGTCCACTGCGGGCACCATGCCGTGTTTGCCGGGAAATCCCGTCCTCAGCCCGCGTACCCGCAGCATCACGCCCTGTCCGTCCGCAGCCGCGGGTCGAGCACGTCGCGCAGGCCATCGCCCAGGAAATTCAGCCCCAGCACCGCGAGGACGATCGTGCAACCCGGCATGAGAGACATCCATGGCGCGTCGATGATGTAGTTGCGGCCGTCGGCGATGATGTTGCCCAGGCTGGCGGCTGGCGGCGGCGGACCGACGCCGATGAAGCTCAGCACCGCCTCGCCCAAGATGGCTCCCGCCGTGACGAAGGTCAGTTGCACCAGCAGCGGCGCCATGCTGTTGGCCAGGATGTGGCGTAGGAGGATATGCAGGTGCCCGGCGCCACAGGCTCGTGCCGCCTTCACGTAGTCCATCTGTGCGATCGTCAGGGCGGCGGCGCGGGCGACCCGGGCGGTGCGCGGCATCAGGGCGATACTCAGCGCCAGGGTGACGCTAATCTCCGAGGGAGCCATGAACGCCGCCAGCGCCGTGGCCAGCATGACCGTGGGGAATGCCATCAGCGCATCCAGGAGACGCATGACCACATCGTCCATGTCCCGGAAATATCCGGCCAGCAGGCCTAAGGGTACGCCTACGGCGGCGCTCAGCAGCGTCACGGACACCGAAATGCGCAGGCTGAGGCGGCAGCCGTAAAGCACACGGCTCAGCACGTCGCGGCCAAAACCGTCGGTTCCCATCAGGTAGGTCCAGGTCGGCGGCCCCAGGCGGTAGCGGTAGTTGTTGCGGTCCGGGGCATGCGGCGCGAGCAGCGGCGCGAGCAGGGCGGCAAGGATGACGATCCCGAAAAACACCGCCCCGATCATGAAAGCCTGGTTGCGCAGCAGCCGCCTCACCATCTCAGCGGCCGCCGATCCGGACCCGCGGATCGAGCATGCCATAGAGGCAATCGACCAGGAGGTTGATGAGCACGAAGGTGCATGCGGTCAGCAGCAGGCCACCCTGCACCACCGGGTAGTCGCGCCGCAGCACGGCGTCGACGATCAAGCGGCCGATCCCCGGCAGGTTGAACACCGTCTCGATCACGACTGCCCCGCTCAGCAGCAGGCCGACGACGATGCCCAGCACGGTCACGATCGGCATGAGCGCGTTCGTCAAAGCATGCTTCAACACGACGATCCGGCCCGGCATACCCTTGGCCCGCGCCGTCCGGACGTAATCTTGCCCCAGCACCTCCAGCATCGAGGATCGCGTCATCCGGGCGACCAGCCCGACATTGGTGGTGGCCAGCGTCAGCGCGGGCAGGATGAGGGCGCGCAACCATCCAGCCGGATCCTGCGCGAACGGCACGTAGCCGCCGCTGGGCAACCATCCGAGCACGACCGCAAACAGGTAGATGCCGGACAGGCCGAGCCAGAAATCCGGGACCGACATCCCGAGCACGGCCAGCAGCATGGCCACCCGGTCGCCGGCCCGGTTCCGCCGCAGCGCCGCGAACACCCCACCGCCCATGCCGAGGATGATGCTGAAGCCCAGCGACAGGCCGGTCAGCGCAGCCGTGACCGGCAGGCGGTCCCGAATGGCTTGCGTCACCGGGATGTCGAGCAGGATCGACCGCCCGAGATCGCCGTGCAGCACGGCGCCGAGCCAGCGCAGCAGCCGCACGTAGCCGGGCAAGTCCAGCCCCAGCTCGTGCCGCAGGCGGGCCACCGCTTCGGGCGTCGCATTGACGTCCAGCATGGTGGAGGTGGGGTCGCCAGGCACCAAGAGGATCATCAGGAACGTGGCCACGGCGACCAGCAACAGCACGGGGATGGCCTTGAGCAGCCGGCTGAGCAGGAACATGGCTATTGCAACCGAACGTCCCACAGGCGCGGGATGCGCGAGGGAACGAAGCCCTGCACGTTCGACCGCATGCCCTGCAGGATGCCGAAATTGCCCAGCTTGATCGCAAACGCTTGGTCGGCCAGGCGGCGCTGGAAATCCTCGAAGGCGGATTTGCGGACGTTGAAGTCGGGCGAGCTGACGATGGTCTGGTAGGCCTGGTTGATCGCCGGGTCGTTGCCGGTGCGGAAGCGGTATTGCTCGCCGACGAAGGTCGTGGCGACCGTATGGGGGCCTTCGTAGGGTTCGATCCCCAGGATGTGCGACCAGAAATGCCACGGTGTGTCGCCCCGTCCGGTCATCGCGGTCACGGTCGGGAAGTCCATCACGCGAAGCTCCACGTTGATCCCCAGGGCCCGCATCTGCTGCTGTGCCACGACAGCGGCCTGGTTGTTGTTCTTCAGCGGATCGACGACGAAGGTCAGGGGCTGCCCGGCGTAGCCGGATCGCTTCAGATACTCCTTCGCCAGCTTGCTGTCGTTGCGGTTGAACGTCTCCTTGCCCGCGTCGGAATGGTAGGGCGAACTCGGATAGACCCAGCTCGGGTCGAGGTCGAACAGGCCCTCGCTGGCGATCGCCATGATCTCCTCATGGTCGAGCCCGGCCTGGACGGCGCGCCGGAAGTCGACGTTGCCGGCCACCGGGTCAGTCATGTTGAACCGCAAGAGCTGGAACGCCCAGGGCGAGTTCTCCACCACGCGTACGGCGGTGTTGCGCTTCAGGCGCTCCGCCGAGGCGGTCACCAGCGTCTCGTTGAACTGGACCTCGCCCGTCAGCAACCCCGCCGTGCGGGCACCGTCCTCGGGCACGAAGCGGATGGTGATGCTGTCGAGATAGGGCGTCTTGCGTCCGCCAAAGCCGTCGCGGCCGGGATAATTGGGGTTGGGCGCGTAATCCTCGAAACGCGCCAGGCGGACATGGCTGTCGGGCTCATACTCGACGATCTTGTAGGGCCCCGTGCCGATGGTGCGCGCCTGGCCCCGCGGCTTCGCCGCTTCCTCCTCCGGGATGATGACGGCGGGAACGCGCACCGTGGAGAGCACTTCCGTGAAGATCGGGTATGGCGCCGACATCCGCATTTCGACTTCGTAAGGCCCTGTCGCCTCGATATGCTCGACCACGCGCAAGGTGGCGTATGACTCGCCGATGTCCCTGTAGCGCTTCGTGGACGCGACCACGTCGGCGGCCGTCATGTCCTTGCCGTTATGGAACTTCACGCCGCGGCGAAGCGTGAACACGAAGCGTTTGAAGTCGGGCGACACCTCGACGCCCTCGGCAAGGTCGGGAATGGGAACGCCCTTCTCGGAGCGGGCGAACAGGGTTTCGTAGACGTGCAGCGTGATGTTGCGCGATGGCTGCTGTGACGTCGTCATGGCGTCCATGCTTGGCGGCGGCTGCGGCTGTGCCAGCACGAAGTCAGCGCCAGGTTTTTGCGCCCAAGCCGGCGCGGACAGGATCCCGCTCGCAAGCCCGCCGAGCGCTGCCCGCCGGGTGAGCCATAGACTCGCTTCGCGTTTAGAGGTGTGCATTCAACAATCCTCCCTGTCGCCTTGATGGGCCGCCCCCTTGTTCGGGGTACCTTTGTCCATGACTACACAGCCTCACCGCAGGGACGAGTCAAGCCTAAGGCAGCGTCGGCAAATAAGTGCGTCGGCACGCCGACAAAGCTGCCGCTAACAACAAAGGCTTAGGACTTGTTCGACGCCGCCAATCAATTCGATTGATGTCGAACAAGCCCTAAGAGGAGGTTCGGTTACGCGATGAGCCGCTCGGTCGCCGGGTCGAACAGGCATGCCTTGCGGGTGTCGATGGCGAAGCGGGCTGGCAAGCCCGGGGTCAGGCGCAGATCGGGGGAAACCCGGCCGACCGCCTCGCAGCCGCCGAGCCGCAACATGACCATCGTCTCGGCCCCAGTGGGTTCGACCATGTCCACGCACGCGTCCACTTCGGTCAGCAGAGGTCTCTTGGCGTCACGTTCGTCCGCCTCGGTGATGCATTCCGGACGGATGCCAAGAATGAGCGGCCGGTCGATGAAGGCCGCCGCGCCGGCCGGGCATGTTGGCAGCTTCAGCCGGATTTGCCCGGCGCCAGCGCCGCCGAGCAGTGCGGCGATGCCATCGCCGTCGCGGGACAGCACCGCCGGCATGGTGTTCATCGGCGGCGAACCCATGAAACGGGCGACGAACAGGTTTGCCGGACGGTTGTAGACGGTATCGGGATCGGCGAATTGCTGCACCTCACCCTGGTGCATCACGGCGATGCGGGTGGCCAGCGTCATCGCCTCGATCTGGTCGTGCGTGACGTAGACGATGGTGGAGCCGAGGCGCTGGTGCAGACGCTTGATCTCCATGCGCATCTCGACGCGGAGCTTGGCATCCAAATTCGAGAGCGGCTCGTCGAACAGGAAGAGCAGCGGATCGCGCACCAGTGCGCGGCCCATCGCCACGCGTTGGCGCTGCCCGCCGGAGAGCTGGGACGGCCGGCGGTTCAGCAGCGTCTCGATCTGCAGCAGTTTGGCCACCCGGGCGACCGCCTCGGCCTGTGCGGCCTTCGGCACGCGGCGGCACTCCATCCCGAAGGTGATGTTCTGCCGCACCGTCATGGAGGGATACAGCGCGTAGGACTGGAACACCATGGCGATGTCGCGATCCTTGGCCACCACCCCGTTCATCGGACGCCCGCCGATCTCGACCTGGCCGGAGGTCGCCATGTCGAGCCCCGCGATGATGTTGAGCAACGTGGACTTGCCGCAGCCGGAGGCGCCGACCAGGATGGTGAACTCGCCACTCTGGACCTCGAGGTCGATCCCCTTCAGCACCTCCTGGTGGCCGTAGGTCTTGCGCACGTTGCGGATCGATAATGCCGACATGTTCGTCCTACTTCACCGCACCAGCCATGAGGCCACGCACGAAATAGCGGCCGCCGAAGAGATAGACCAGTAGCGGCGGGGCGGCGGCCAGGAGTACCGCCGCACTTTGAACCCCGTATTGCGGCGCCTGCTCGATATGGGCGCTGAGGGCGATAACGGCCGCCGTGACCGGCTGGTTGGTGCCTGACGAGAACGTCACCCCGTACAGGAACTCGTTCCAGACACCGGTAAACTGCCAGATGACCGTCACGATCAGGATCGGCGGCGACAGCGGCAGGACGATCCGCCAAAAGATCCGCAGATACCCAGCCCCGTCGATCCGGGCGGCGCGCAGCAAGTCGGCGGGGATGTTGGCGTAGTAGTTGCGGCAGAACAACGTCGTGAAGCTCAAGCCCTGCACGACGTGGATCAGCACCAGGCCGGTCAGGGTGTCATACAGGTCCAGATCACGCAGCACGATCGCCCACGGCACCAGCTTCACCTGGCCGGGCAGAAAAACACCGAGCGTGATGACGCCGAACACCCAGGCATCGCCGCGGAACCGCCATAACGCCAGGCTGTAGCCGTTCAACGCCCCGATGGCCGTGGATATCACCGTCGCGGGCACCACGATGGCTATGGAGTTCCATAGGTACGGCCTGATGCCGGTGCAATTGCTTGCGATACAAAAATGGTCCCAGGCGTTGCTCCAATTCTCCAGCGTCGGTTCGTGCGGCACGCCGATCAGCGAGCCGGCCATGATCTCCGCCGTGGGCCTGAACGAGTTCAGCAACACCACCGCGAGCGGTACCAGGAAACCCATCGAGAGCACAACCAGGACCAGGTAAAGCACGACGCGGGGCCAAGGGTGGCGGCTAGGCACGGGACCGCTCGCGATACCGCCGCCATTGCACATAGCCCAAATACGGACCCACGACGATCAAGACGGAACACAGCAGCAAAATGGCCGCAGCGGACCCGCGTCCCATCAAGCCGCGCTGGAACATGAAGTCGTAGATGACCAGCGTCGGCAGGGTCGAGGCGAGCCCCGGACCGCCGGCGGTCAGCGCCAACACCAGGTCGAACGTCTTGATCGCGAATTGCAGCAGGATCACCAACACCGAGAGCACAATGGGCGTGATGCTGGGCAGCACCACCCGCAGGTAGGTGCGCCATGGTCCGGCGCCGTCGATCTGCGCCGCCCGCAGCAGGTCGGCGTTCACGGAGCGGATGCCCGCCAGGAACAGCACCATCGCGAACCCCGTGGCCTGCCACAC
Source organism: Acetobacteraceae bacterium (assembly GCA_965199005.1). Taxonomy (GTDB): domain Bacteria; phylum Pseudomonadota; class Alphaproteobacteria; order Acetobacterales; family Acetobacteraceae; genus LMUY01. The sequence goes on from CBDAQK010000006.1 coordinate 7,576, forward strand.
GGCGGCGATGATGACGGTGCAGATCACCATGTCGCGGTTGACGATCCAGTCGAACCGGAAGCTGGTCCAGCCTATGTCGCGGACCAGCTTCTGGATGCCGAGGCTGGGGTTGAGCAGCCAGGACCAGACGGTGCCCGTCACCACGAAGGACACGGCCATGGGATAGAGGAAGATCGCGCGAAACACCGTCTCGCCCCGGATCCTTTGGTCGATGAGGACGGCGAGCAGCAGTCCCAGTCCCGTCGTCAGCAGCAAGAAACCGGCCCCGTAGACCAGCAGGTTCGTGATGGCGAGATCCCAGGCCCGGGCCGTCAATACCTGTTCGTAGTTGCGCGTTCCCGCCCAGGTATAGTCGGGCAGCAGCGTGGACCGGGTGAAGGAGATGCCGGCCGTCCAGAAGGTGAACACCACCACATAGGCCGCGCTGACGATGAGCGGGGGCCACATCACCAGCGCTGGACCGGTGCGACCCCAGACCCGGCGCCAGCCCTGGATGGGCGTCCAGGCGCGGGGAAATACGCGCGGCTCCCCATGCTTCATCGCGGGATGCTTGGCGACGGCATCCGTCATGGTTTGCTAGCGCGCACCCTCGACGGCATTCGCCAGCATATCCTGAGCCTTCTCCGGCGTGACCGACATGTTGTGCATGAACTCCGTCAGGACCTCGACCATCGCGCCGGTGATCTGGTTGGGCTGGGCCATGTTGTTGGCCAGGCTGAGCACGACCCGGTCGTCGTTCGAGGCGGATTTGAGATGGGCGGCAATCTCGCGTTGCAGCTCCGTATAGCCATCTCCTAACTCGATGTCGGTTCGCACCGGGGTCGACCCGTTGATCTGGGTGAACGCGACCTGGCACTCCTTGCCCGTGACGATTTGGGCAAGCAGGCGTTGGCCTGCCTGCATGTCCGCCTCCTTGCGGGCCCAGAAAATGAAAGCGTCGGCATTCAGGTCGAAGACGGGCTTGCCATCGTCGGCGGGCGCCGGGCCGGCAATGTAATCTGTACCGAGCTTGAACCCGGCGTCGGTGAACGAACCCTGCGCCCAGTTGCCCATCAGGAGCATGCCTTCCTCGCCCCGCATGAAGTTGGGCGTGAAAGCGCTCCAGTGCTGGCCGGCGCTCGACGGATTGATCCAGCCCGACATCTTGCGGAGTTGGCGGAGCGCGGCAAGGACGTCCGGGCCACGCAGCGTGCCGTCGTCCAAATCCATGATCGCTTTGCGGTACGCGCCAGGATACATGCCGGCCAGCACGACCTCGAAGTTGAGGGTATCGATCCAGTTCAATCCGCCAGTCGACACCGGGCGGATGCCAGCCGCCGCCATCTTCTCGGCGGTGGCATTGAACTCCGCCCAGGTGGCCGGCAGCTTGGTCATCCCGATCTTGTCGGCGGCCTTGCGCGACACCCACAGCGTGTTGATCCGATACACCTGGAGCGGCAGCGCGATCCACTTGCCTTCGGGCTTGTGCAGCTTGGCAAGTGCAGGCGGGGTGACTTTGTCGAAACCGGTCTCTGCCACGACCGCGTCGAGGTTGACGGTCGGCGCGATTTTGGACCAGACGGCGATCTCCGGTCCCTTGAGCTGCGACACGGCGGGCGGGTCGCCGGCGACGATGTCAGCCCTCAGCTTGTTCATCATGTCGGTGGTGAAACCTGGAACAGGGCTGTGCTCCCACTTACCCCCGGCCTTGGTGAACAACTCTCCAATCTTGTCCATGGCTCGCCCGGTGGTGCCGGAGGCCCATTGCGAGATGATGGTGACACGGGGCTGCACGCTCGGCTGAGCCTGCGCCAAGACCGGACCGGCCAAGCTGGCGCCGAGACCGAGGACGACGCTTCGGCGATCCAAGACAACGCTGGACATGGTCGTTCTCCCTGCGGGCGGGCGGCTTCGGCACCGCCCGATCTTTGAATGCAGGATGGCACGACGCGGGGGGTGGACGCAAGATACTGGATGCAGTTGTATCCAGTATCTGCCAGGTTTGGCGGCTTGCGGACCGCCAAGGCGCAGCTTGGGACCGCAACCCGGGGAGACACGGATGAAGTACGACACCGCCTTCAAGTGCATGCGCGACGAAGTCAGCTTGGAGGAGTGGCAGGCACGGGTCGACCTCGCGGCCGCTTACCGCCTCGTCGACATCTACGAAATGACCGACCTGATCTACAACCACATCACCGTCCGCATCCCAGGGACGGAGCATTTGCTGATCAACCTGTACGGTTTGCTCTACAAGGAGATCACGGCATCCAGCCTGGCCAAGATCGACGCCGAAGGCAACATCGTCTGGAAGCCCGACACGGACTACTCGATCAACAACGCCGGCTACGTCATCCACGGCGCAATCCACCGCGCCCGGCCCGATGTCGGATGCGTCATGCACACCCACACCCGGGCGGGAATGGCCGTCTCGTCCATGACGTGCGGATTGCTGCCCTTGAACCAAACCTCGATCCGCTTCAACGGCCATATCGGATACCACGACTACGAAGGCCCGGCGATCAACCTGGATGAACGCGAGCGGATCGTCCAAAGCCTGGGTGAGCACAACGCACTGATCATGCGCAGCCACGGCCTGCTGACATGCGGTCCCGACATCCCGCAGGCCTTCAATACGCTCTATCAGCTGGAGATGTCGTGCCGCGCACAGGTCGACGCGATGGCCGCGCGGACCGAACTGGTGGTTCCCGCCGACGATATCCTCAAGCGGACGGTGCACCTCTACCAGCCCGGCACCCGCCGGCCCTATGGCGTCTTGGAGTGGCCCGCCATGATCCGCCGGCTGGAGGTCGAAGCGCAGTCTTCCAGCTATCCGCACTACGCCTCATGAGGCGCTACGGTTCCGACCGGCTGGACAGAGACATGCAATGAAGATCGCCGAAGTCCAGACATTCCTCCTGCATCCCCTTCCGGCCGTGCCGGGTCTGGGCATTGACATCGACGTGCAACGGCTGCGCCAGCGGCCCTACAAGGCGTTCGACGGCGCCAAGATGTTGACCGAGGATTGGGAGGAGTTCCCCCGCAAGGGCTACGTGCCCGGCCGCCCAGCCCGCGTGTGAGCGCGAGCGCCGGAGCTTACACCGGTGGCTCAACTCGCTTAGGCAGCCTCGGCCAATAAGTGCGTCGGCACGCCGACAAAGCTGCCGCTCGAAATACAGGCTTAGGGCTTGTTCGACGCCGCCAATCAATTCGATTGATGTCGAACAAGCCCTTAGCCTACACCGCGGGCATCTGAGGCGTTGGACGGGCCGGGCGGAGACACTATGGGCGAGAAGACACTTCGCGAGGTCATGCAAGTGGCGCTCGCGTCGAGCACGGAGGAAAGGGATCATTCACGCGCCGAGTTCGTGCACGCCATCCTCGGCGGCGCCATCCTGGCTGGAAAGTTCAGCGGCGGGGAGAGGGTGCGCGAAGAGGAGGTCGCCGACGTCCTCGGCGTCAGCCGCACTCCCGTGCGGGAAGCTTTGCGGCGGCTCGAATCGCAGGGGCTGCTGGAGCCACGGGCCGGAAGGGGCCTGTGCGTGGTGGCACTCAGCCACCAGCAAGTGCTCGAACTATACGAAATGCGGGAGGTGCTGGAGGGTGCGGCGGCCCGCTTGGCCGCGCGGCATGCCTCGGCAAGCGAGATTTCTCTGCTCGAGAATTTAGTCGATGCGTGCACCGCTGCGGAGGACGATCCCGACCGGCTGGCCAGCGTGAACCGCGTGCTGCACCACGCCATCTACGACGCCTCGCATAATCGTTATCTTCTGAGCGCGCTGCGGGGCGTCTACGATTCGATGGCGCTGCTGGGCGCCACGACCTTTACCGTCACAGGCCGCTCCACGACGGCGAATCAGGAGCACCGTGCCATCGTCCAAGCCATTGCTGACCGAACCCCAGAAGCCGCAGAAAAGGCGGCTCGTTCGCACATCGAGGGCGCCAAGGCAACCCGTTTGAAGATGCTTGCCGCAGGCTGATGCCAAGCGCCCGATCCGCGGCCGTCACACATTGAAGACAATCATCCGCTCCTCAGTCATGTCCCGGATCGCATATAACGGACCTTCCCGGCCAATCCCGCTGTTCTTGACGCCACCATACGCCAACTGGTCCGTGCGGAACGTCGAGGTGCCATACCTTGCGGGCTGTAGGGCGGAGTTGTCCCGTTTCGAGTTCCGGAGTCGCAAGGTCATCCGCGTATGGCCCGTGTTCGACGAGAGAGCGATGATCACCCAAATACTGAAGGCGAACGGTCCGTAAAAGAGCCTCTTGCTTATGCATGGCTCCACTGCGTAATCTCCCGTGCATTCGAATGCGCAGCGGGGGCGGAACAATGGCCGATCGGGGTTGTGATAGCCGAACCGGCACGCAGCCGATCCTGGAGGCGCGCGGACTCGTCAAGCGGTTCGGCCATGTGGAGGCACTGCGCGGTGCCGATTTCGCCGCCTATCCAGGGGAAGTGACGGCACTGATCGGCGACAATGGGGCTGGCAAGAGCACGTTGGTCAAGATCTTGTCGGGCGTAAACAAGGCCACGTCCGGCGACATCATCGTGCGGGGCAAGGCCGTGGCCTTCGGTTCCCCGGCGGAGGCTCACGCGGCTGGGATCGAGACAGTCTATCAGGACCTCTCCGTTGCACCGGATCTAAGCCCGGCGGCCAACATGTTCATGGGCCGCGAGAAAGTCCGGCCCGGCCTTCTGGGCAAGCTGGGCTTCCTGGACAATGCGGCAATGCGCCGCGATAGCTTGGCGGCATTTGGCCGGCTGAAGGTGGCGCTGAAGGACATGGATACGCCGATCGCCAGCCTGTCCGGCGGCCAGCGGCAAAGCGTTGCAATCTGCCGCTCCATCATGTGGGCGCGCAGCGTGGTCTTCATGGACGAGCCGACCGCCGCGCTCGGCGTCGTGCAAACGGGGCGGACGTTGGACCTGATCCGGCGCATTCGTGATACTGGCGTCGCCGTCGTGTTCATCAGCCATAACATGCGCGACGTGCTTCAGGTGGCCGACACCGTTGAAGTCCTCCGGCTGGGGAAACGGATCACCCGGCTGCGCAACGACGGGTTGAACGTGCAGGACCTGGTTGGCGCAATGACCGGCGCGTTGGATGCCGAGGAGGGTGCCGCAGCATGACCCAGGATGTGATCGGCAGCACGTCCGGACCGGATCTCGCGACGGATGGGATTCTGCTCGCCCCGCCGACCATCGGAAAGAAACTGCGCGGGGCGGTTAACTCGTCGCCGTTCTACATGCTGATCATTCTCATGCTTATGTGCGCATTCTTCGCGATCATGAAGCCGAATACGTTTGCCAGCGTATTCAACGTGAGGAACATCTTCTTGGACGCGTCCACGTTGCTTGTCCTCTCCATTGGCATGACATACGTCATGATCGCAGGTGGGTTCGACCTGTCGATCGGATCGGTCCTGGTCTTCGCGGGTGTCTGCGCCGCGAAGACGATGGAGGCCCTGGGCACCGACAATCCTGGCACCGTCGTCATTGGCACGCTGGTGGCGTTGCTCGCAGGTGCGGTATGGGGATTGTTCAATGGGTTCTGCATATCCCGCCTGCGGGTTTCGGCCCTGATTACGACCTTGGGAACGATGGGCTCGGCGCTTGGCCTGTCTTATCTGGTCACGGATGGCAACGACATCCGGACCGTGCCCGATACTTTGATCAATATCGGCACCGGTAGTCTCCTGGGTGTGCCAAACCTGGTGATCATCAGTGCGGTAGTCACGATGTTGGGAATGCTGTGGCTGCATCTGACGCGGTTCGGGCGCCATACATTCCTTGTCGGTTCAAATCCGAAAGCCTCACGCCGGGCTGGCATCAACGTCGGAAACCATCTCCTTTCTCTCTACGTGCTCAGCGGCCTGCTGGCAGGCGTTGCGGCGATGTTGTCGCTGGGCCGGTTTTCCACGACCACGCTGGAAGGCCACGGCACTGATCCGCTTGAGGCGATTACCGCCGTTGTGCTGGGGGGTACTAGCCTCTCCGGTGGCAGCGGCACGATCATCGGCACGGTCATCGGCGTTTTCATTCCGGCCGTACTCGCCAACGGTTTCATCATCATGGGAGTGCAGCCGTTCTGGCAGATGGTCGTGATTGGTTTCGTGGTGATTGCTGCCGTTTACGCCGACCAACTGAAACGCCAAGGGCGCGATCGTACCTGACATTCCCCGGAGAAAACATTATGCGTTTGAAGCTGGCGACCGCGCTATCCTTATCTCTGGCCCCGCTTGCGACTGCGGCCGCGGCGGCCCCCCACCGGGTCACCTATGTCATGGGCCTAACCGGGAACCCATTTTACACGACCGTCGGATGTGGCGCCACGGAAGTGGCGAAGAAGCTTGGCGTTGACCTCGATATCCAGGGCCCGACGCAATACCAGCCGGCGCTCCAGATGCGTGTGCTGGACGCGGTGATTGCGTCCAAGCCAGAGGGCATCATGTTCGTCGCAACCGATCCAGTCGCGTTGAACCCCACTTTACTGCAAGCAAAGGCGTTGGGCATCAAAATCATTTCGATCGATGGCGACGTGAAGGATATGAGTATCGCCTTGGCGAATATCCAGTCCGACAATTTCGAAGGTGGTACTCAGGCAGCCAAGGCGCTGGTGGAAGCGATCGGCGACAAAGGGACGGTCATGGCGATGGAGAACTCGCCCGCTGCGGTCGTATCGCAGCAGCGTCTGGAGGGGTTCGAGACCGAAATCAAGAAGCACTCTGCGATTACCTATCTCGGCGTACAGTTCAGCGCGAACCAGACGGCGAAGGCAGCTGCCATCGTGACCTCTACAGTCGCCGCTCATCCCGAGTTGAATGGAATATTCACCATAACGACCAACAACACCGAAGGTGCGGCCACGGGCGTGCGCGAGGCTGGGGGCATTGGCAAGATCAAGATCGTCGGGTTCGATACCTCAGATCCCATCGTGCAGGATATCCGGACTGGGATCGTGACCGCGGACGTCGTGCAATATCCCTACAAAGTCGGTCAACTTGGATTGCAGATGATGGTCGACGTGTTGGATGGCAAACCGATCGAGCGCGAAGTCCACACCCCTTTCGTGATCGCGACGAAGGCAAACGTAGATACTCCGGAGGTCCAGCAATTCATTTATAAGTCAAAATGCAATTGACGACGAAAAGGGAAGCTGCGGAGCCGACAAGAGCCCGCTTAATCGAGCAACCGGGCCGACCGGCGCTTCACTAACACCGCGTCCAAAACGGTGTTGATCGTTCGGGCGTCCGGCTCAGCAAGGCGCCGCAGCAGGATGTCGACGGCCGTCCGCGCCATCAGCACTGAATCCTGGTGCATGGTTGTCAGCTCGTAGCAAGGGCGTCCTGCTTCCGCCACGTCGTCGAAGCCCACCACCGAGATATTGTCGGGGATGGCGAGTTGCAGGTCGAAGCGGCATGCATCCGATACGCCCATCGCGATCTGGTCATTCGTGCAAAAAATAGCGCCTGGCATTTGACAACGGGAAGAGTAGTCGAGAAAGGCGCGCCGGCCGTCGGCGTATGAGTAGTCAGTTTCTACCACCGGCGCATGCTTGATCCCGAGTTTTGATAGGCGTCCCAGAAATCCTTCGCGGCGCTGCCGGCTGACATAGGCGTCTCTCGGGCCGCTCATGCAGAGAAAGCTCCGGTGGCCCGCCGCGTAGAGCGCGCTCGCGACGGCATCGGCCGCTCCGAAGTGGTTGGTGACCACGCCGTCGACCGCAATGCGTGTGGACTTCCGATTAAACAACACCAACGGGATGCCTCGTTCCTGGATCTCCTGTAAGGCCGCATCGGCCAGCAGCACGCACGAGATCAGCCCATCCAGTGGATATTCCAGCACGCCCCGCAGATCGGCGATGGTTGCTGCGTCGCTCTCCGCCGTGACCAGCAGGAACTGCTTCCCAGCGGCGGCCAAAGTCTCGCCGATTGCATAGACCACGTCTGGATTGCCCCGCAGCGTGTAGCGGGTTGCGATCACCCCAACCAGGTTGGAGCGGCGGGTGATCAAGCTCCGTGCCAACGCATTCGGCATGTAGCCGAGTTCGGCCGCAACTTCGGTGACGAGAGCCCGCGTCGCAGGGGAGATGTTGCTGCCGGGCTGGAAGCAGCGCGAGACGGTCGATTGCGCCACCCCCGCCTTGCGGGCAACGTCGTATGAGGTGGCACGGCGGGTGGTACTAGGAGGCGTCATGGGGTGGGCTCCCTCGGGCGAGGGTCTACCGGAGCTTCGTCCAAGGGCAAAGCCGCACCGCCATGCGGCGTCGTAATGGACCTAGGCGGCGCGCGTTTGCACATCATGGGGCAGAAGGGCCAGACGCGCGACGTAGCCCGAGTGATCCAGCGCGAAGCCAGCAGTGCGCGCGGCATTGATGATGTCACGTTGCCAAACCGGATGCTTCTTGTGATCGCCTGCCGTTATCACGGCGATCTCAACCGCTTCGCTTCCCACGGAAGCTATCGTGCGCCAGCAATCACCTGGAATCGAGAACACTTCCTGCGTTTGGGCCTGTACCGGCGAATGATCGTCCAACGTGACGGCAATCGTGCCAGAAAACACGAGCAAGACCTGTTTCTCAGGAAGTTTGTAGGCGCCCACGCGCTCACCGGGCTCAATACGCAGCCACTCGATAGAGAAACCATGCGGATTGCCAATCGGCGGCACATGCTCCAGGTCCTGACTCATGCCATGCCCGATGACGGGAGCCAGAGACGCCGTATGGCCCGGCAACATACTATCAAGCAGTGCACGATCCGAGTAGGCCCGGTCCCCTCGGGCAACGACACGGCGCCGAATAGCCTCTGCGTCGAAACGGCGCAGGCTTTGAATTGTCGCAGTGTCGAGAGGTTCGAGGAGTTCCTCGAGCGGGGGCTTGGCCGTACCGGCTTCAGTATCGACCAACATGTTCTGTTTCGTAAGGTATAGACCGTGATGGCTCGCCATGCTCAGGATCGAGGGATGCCAAATAATGCCACCGGTGTCATCGCCGCCGAGTGCCGTGAAGATCCAGCCGGACTCCTCGCCGACATTGCTGAAGCCACGAAAAATGAACGTTGGTATGCTGACGACGTCGCCCGCTTTCCCGATGATCTCGCCATCCTTGCCGTCCGCACCCCAACGGAACAGCCAGGTTCCGCTGAAAACCATGAACACTTCGGCCGTGTAATGGATATGGAGGTTGTTCGTCGTGCCCGGCGGCATCGCCGCGACGCCAAGGCTGAAGCCATGCGGCTCCGTGATGTTCACCACCTGGTCAGATGACTGGGTAACGCCGGCACCAATCAGCGAGTAGTTCTCCTTACCGACCGATCCGGGCATCTTGCAATCGATGAAGGCGAGCTTGCACGCAACCATGTCGCTGCGGCGGATCAATCGAGTGCGCGGGTCCATCGTCAACTCCCCATAATTTCCACTTGAGCAATGCCGTTCTGCAATCTACCATGCATTCGAATGCATTGTGAAGTCCGGAGTAGCCAGTGCGCCCGCTGCTCGCTTCCAGCCACTTGGACCATGCGTATTTGCGGCACCGCGCGGCTCCGGCCCAAACCCTCGTTTGTGCAGAAAGATAGGCATCTGAATGCAACCCGTCACCGGCGACTACAAGGACGTTCCTGATTTCATTTACGGGATCACGCGCGAGATCTGGGAAGATCGCGGGATCGGCGGCAAGTTGCAGAGATACTATGGTGCGAACTGCCTCGTGCGCGCGCCCACCGGCCTCACGGCGGACAATGCTGGCGTGACCGCGCAAACCCTGCAGACGTTGCACCAATTCCCCGACCGCCAATTGGTGGGAGAGGACGTCATTTGGACCGCCTACGAAGATGGAACGTTCCTCTCATCGCACCGGCTGATCTCGGTCATGCGCCACACGGGTGATGGGAGTTACGGCCCCGCCAGCAACAGGGTCTTGAAGACGCGCATCATCGCGGATTGCTGGGTGGTGAACCAGGTCGTGACTGAAGAGTGGCTGGTGCGTGACCAGGCTGCCTTCGCCCATTGCCTTGGTATCAGTCCGAAGGACTTGGCGCGCAGCATGCTGGAGGATGACCTGCGCCGCACCGGCGCGGTCGGCTTCTACCTGCCCGAACACGATAAGCCTGGCGTTTATAGGCCGGAACTACAGACCGGGGCCGAGGTGGCGCTCTATGTCGACGGCTATCGCCGGCTTTGGCATGACAAGGACGCCGCGGCCGTCAAGGATCTGTATTTCCACGGTGCCTGCGTGGCGGCGCCGGGTGGGGAGAGTTTTTATGGGCACATGGATATCGACCGATTTTACCTCGGCTATCTCGCTGCCTTCCCAGACGCCGTCTTCAGTGTGGAGAGCGCTATCATAAACCGCGACCCGGCCCAGGCGGTGCGCGTGGCGCTGCGATGGTCGCTGCGAGGTATTCATGCTGGCTATGGTCACTTCGGCCCGCCATCGGGCGCTCCGGTCTATATCATGGGATTGAGTCATGCGGAGATCGTCGGCGGCCGCATTTCAAAGGAATGGATCGCCATCGACGAGGTCGTCATCTGGAAGCAGATCATGGCACACTCGGAGGGACTAAGGACCAACACGTGATCTCATCCAGATCAGGGCATTGGCCGATGATTGTTGAGGATACTCGATGACGTATGACGTGATCGTAGTCGGCATTGGCGGGATGGGGAGCGCCACGTGTTGGCAACTGGCGCAGCGTGGACAGCGAGTCCTGGGGTTGGAGCGGTTTGACATCCCTCACACCATGGGATCCTCCCACGGCGTCAGCCGAATCATCCGGTTACCCTACTACGAAGATCCGGCCTACGTGCCACTCCTGCACCGGGCGTATGCCCTCTGGGACGCCGCAGAGCGGGCCAGTGGCGAATCGCTCTTGGTTACCACCGGTTCCCTCGATGGAGGCCCGGAGGATGATCCACTGTTCCAGGGTGCGCTGACCAGTGCCCGCCTCCATGGCTTAGCGCATGAAGTTCTGAGCGGCGAGGCGGTGAATGAACGTTTCCCCGGTTACCGTATGCCTGCAGGCAGCCGGTTCATTTTACAAGCGCAAGGTGGATTGATCGCCAGCGAACGGGCCATCGTCACCCACACCCGTTTGGCACAGGCCGCGGGCGCCGCCATCCATGCCCGCGAGCGCGTTCTGCATTGGGACGCTTCCCCCGGTGGCGAGGGGGTAACGGTACATACGGACAGACGATGCTACCAGGCTGGCCGCTTGATTCTCACAGCCGGCGCATGGATGTCCGAGTTGGCGCCTGTGCTGGCCGGGCTGGTGGTCCCGGAACGGCAAGTTTTGGCTTGGCTGCAACCTCACCGGCCGGAGTTGTTCACGCCCAGTCGGTTCCCGGTGTTCAACCTGCAGGTCGAGGAAGGCCGTTACTATGGGTTTCCTATCTATGAAGTGCCTGGCTTTAAGTTTGGTCGCTACCATCATCGCAATGAAGTAACGACCGCTGATGCGTTGCCGCGCGAGCCGGACGGGGATGACGAGGCTTTGCTTCGCACCTTTGCCGAGCGTTATTTCCCGCTGGGTGCGGGACCAACAATGGCATTACGTACATGTATGTTCACGAACACGCCGGATGAGCACTTCGTGTTGGATCATCATCCCGAGTACAAGCAGGTCGTTTTGGCCTCTCCATGTAGTGGACATGGCTATAAGTTCTGCAGCGTCATTGGCGAGATTCTGGCAGATCTGGCAACCGGCGGCTCACAGACGCGTCACGAGATTGGGTTTCTCCGCCTGCCCCGCCAGGCCTTGAACCCCGCGGGGACGGATCCGCCGCCCAGTCTAGCACGTGGCGTTAGCCGGGCCGAGCCCTGACAACAGTATGCCAGGACGACAGATCCCCACTGGTTGAGGCGAGCGCCGTTGTTGACGATGGCAGCGACGGGGTATGGATGGTGCGATCGACGCTAGCGGGTGTGGCGATACGTGCAGCCTTGGCGTTCGCCGAGCGAGAGACTGTTCGACGCCCTGATTGATGGCCGCAAAATTTCTTTCGCACCCTGTGGAAGGGTGGCGTCGCTGATCTTCAGTAGAGTGATTCCAACAAACCAAATATATCTCGAGAAAGTCGTAGGGTGGGCCTTAAACCACTATGGTTTCGCATGGCGCCTCGAAGCGGTGGGCTGAAGCCCACCTACAAGGGCATGCGTTCGGCGGGGATAGGCCTCGTTCCATGGAGACAATGTACTAGATTGTCCCTATCGAGCTAGGAGGTGATCCTGAGCTTCCGCACGAGCTGATCTAGCCAATGAAGCTGGGTGAGGGATCTTGATTCCTTGGCACGGTTACCGCTCCACGGGGGGAAATCGAGCCAGGCGGGTCGCTTCGCCTTGAGCAATGTGCGGCGGTCGCGGATTGAAAGAGGTACGATAGCTAGTAGCGCGTCGGCAAGTGTGTCGAACGGCCGAGTGTGACCGAGGCAGTCAGTGCTCCAGATAACCCGGCTACCCTTGTGCAGACGTGAGATGGCCTTGGAGCTGGCCAGAATGTGGACCTCAAGGATCTCGTCGGCCTTGCGGGATCGATGCGAAATGCTCAGCCGGTAACCACGCTCGCGCACCAATTCTGCCCACCGCATGGCCAGGAGTGCCTCGTCGATGGTGAAGGCGCGACCACCTGCCATGTCGTTTACGGGTGGATCGATTTCCGGGTGTTCGGTGCGCGATTTGCCACGGCCGCTTGGCATCATCCGAGCCATGTACCGTTCCCTCCATTAGGGTTGTCCAACCGCGCCTGGTGCGCGATGGTCGAGGCCGCCTCCGCATTTGCCTGGGCCTGCCAAACGGCCGCCTGAGCTTCCACCTGAACGGTGTTCTGCGACGACAAGACGCGCAGCACGCGGTCAGCCAACACAGACAGTCCCACCAAGGAGGTATGATGTTCATGGAGAGTGCCAGTTGGTTCTAGCAAGAAGCATAAGGAGATGCCATGCTCGTTTTTAAGCTAAAGAAATTGCGTAGACAAGTAAATAAGAATCCTGTAAGATATTAACAGCCCATATAAACTCTATATAGAGTAGAGTAGGGATCAGCAATGCTTTTATATTTACTGCATGGCGGCCTCCCGCCGCGCGGTCGATGCCCATGGCACTCAGCCCGTGGCAACGGTCACCGGGGCGATGCTTCTGGCGCTCCTCTGCGTCGGTTGGCTTAGCTTCTTCATTCATCACATCAGCCGGGCGATCAGCGTCAATTATGTCGTTGACCGCATCGCTGGTGAGACCGAGGACGTCATTGGCGAACTGATGCCGCACCCCCACCATTCGGCCCATTTGACCGAGGATCCTGACTTGCCGAAGTCCGGCCCCAACGTGGCCGGGGCCGGCGTGCATTCGGGCTACATTCACTTTGTCGACATACGCGGACGAGTGGCGGTGGCGAAGTCGGCGTGCGTGCGGGTCGCCGTCCAAGGCCGCGTGGGGCATTTCGTGGCCGCTGGCGTTCCGCTGCAGATCGCCGATATCGCTCTCAGAGCATCTCCCCGGCGGTGCACGCCATCTAGGTGTTGTCAGGCCATAGAAGTGCACTAATGAGTGCTGGAGCTAAACTTATATATCTTTGCAATGTGATTCCGCGCCTAGGCGGCTTAAGTGCAGCCGAGTTGAAGAGGATCACGATCATCGACATCGTTATGCTGGCCTTGCTCGCCGCTGCCATTGCTTTCCCTTGGCTTTTTGCACTAGCCTGTGAAGCCTCCTTGCTACGATGACAAGTGCGGGGTGGCTTCAGGTTGGCCTGGTAACAGCCCTGCTGCTCCCGACGGTTCGGCCGTTGGGCGGCTACATGGCTCGCGTCTTCCAGGGTCAGGCAACCCCTGGTGGCATCTTGCTTCGCCCGGTGGAGCGGGTGCTCTACCGCGCGTGTGGCGTGACCGCGGAGCATGAGCAGAGCTGGCTAGAGTATGCCGGGGCGTTTCTCGCCTTCCATCTTGTGGGGATGGTTGCGCTGTATGCTTTGCTGCGGCTCCAGGGATATCTGCCTGGCAACCCAGCGGGGCTGGCAGGGTTGGCCCCTGACCTGGCGTTCAATACCGCCGTTAGCTTCGCTACGAATACAAGCTGGGAGTCCTATTCGGGCGAGACGACGCTGAGCAACCTGTCCCAAATGATGGGAATTGGAGTGCAAAGCTTTCTGTCCGCGGCGTCGGGCATTGCGGTCGCCATCGCCTTGATACGGGGTCTGGCAAGGCGGAGTGCCTCCAGTATCGGTAGTTTCTGGGTGGATGTGACGCGCGCGGTCCTCTACGTGCTGCTGCCAATCTGTGTCGTGGCAGGTTTGATCTTTGTGTGGCAGGGATCCCCGCAGACGATGGCGGCCTTGGCCCGGGCAACCACGCTGGAAGGTGCGTCGCAGATCATCTCAATTGGTCCAGTCGCATCGCAGGAGGCAATCAAGCTGCTGAGCGCCGATGGTGGCGGATTCTTCAACGCGCAATCCGCCCATCCCTTCGAAACTCCGACCATGCTGGCAAATTGGCTGGCCATTTTGCTGATCCCGTTGCTGGGAGCCGGGCTGACCAACACGTTCGGCCGCATGGTCGGCGACGAGCGGCAGGGGTGGGGCCTTTTGATTGCAATGCTGCTGCTGTTGGGAGTGGGGACGGCCGTGATGTATGCGGCAGAATCACACCCGGTCTTGGCTGTCACCGGCGTCGACCAGCATTGGGGCAATATGGAGGGCAAGGAGGTCCGGCTCGGCATCGCTGGCTCCGCCTTCTTCTCCGAACTTGGCACGGCGACCTCCTCAGGCGCGGTGAATTCCATGCTCGACAGCTATTCCCCGCTAGGCGTTCTCGTGGCCATGGCGAATATGATGTCGGGCGAGGCCATCATTGGCGGACCCGGCTCCGGTCTGTTCGGCATGCTGCTTTTCGCGCTGCTGGCCGTGTTCCTGGGCGGCCTGATGGTTGGGCGGACGCCGGAATATCTCGGCAAACGGATCGAGGCGCGGGAGGTGAAGCTGGTCGTGCTGGCAACGGTGGCGCCCAGTGCGGCTGCTCTGGTGCTGACTGCCATAGCCTGCGTCATCCCCGCAGGGACTTCGGCGTTGGGCAACACAGGACCGCACGGATTCAGTGAAATCCTCTACGCCTATGTCTCGGCGGTGAACACCAACGGCAGCGCCATGGCAGGTTTGTCGGCCAACACGCCCTTCTGGAACCTGACCTTGGTACTGGGGATGGCAATTGGGCGGTATTTCGTCGTGGTCGCCGTGCTAGCCATTGCCGGCTCGCTTGCCGGGCGCAAGCGGGCTCCCGTATCGGCGGGAACGCTCCCAACCACCGGCGCCGTTTGGGTTGGCCTCCTGGTTGGGGTGATCCTCATCGTCGGCGCGCTGACCTTCTTGCCGGCATTGGCACTTGGCCCCTTCGCGGAGGCCTTCGGGTAACCGTTCGGCCTAGCGGCCGGTTGCAAGCTGCGCCGCTTCCATCCGCTCGATCGCCGGAGGTTCATTGGTACCTGTCATCTTGCCGACGCCTGCCGTTGTAGGCTGCACTCTTTCAACAGGTTGCATATTTTGGCGGGTCGCTCGACAAGGCCCGGTGTCGGGCTTGGCCGAGAACGGCGTCGACCGATTCCTCGGCATTCCCTATGCAACGCCGCCGGTCGGCAACCTGCATTGGCGGCCGCCCTAGCGCGCTGAGTCCTGGACGGAGCCGCGTCCGACATCAGTTCGCCGGCCACTGCGCGCAGAATGCAGTTGGTGGCGATTTCTCCGCGCCGAAATCCGGCGCATCCGGGCGGAATGTACCGATACAACACGCTAATCTACCCGCTCGTGCCCGCCAAATGATCAGCTTACTTGCTTGAACCGGTCTTGGCTCACGGCCAAATGCGCCTGCATTGCCGCGTGGGCCGCTTCAGCATCATTGCGGGAGATGGCTTCAAAGATGACAAAATGCTCGGACTGGCAGCGATTCAGATGCTGATCCCTGATCCTCTCGGACTCGAGCCGGCTAACGAGTGAGTTGCTCGGGATCGCGGCCTGGCCCAGGTGATCGAAGAAAGCGACGAAAGCAGGATTGTTGGACGCTTCTGCAATGGAGCGATGGAAAGCAAGGTCCAGCGCCTCGGTGGGTGTCCCTGCTTCCATGGCTGCGCGCATTCGCTCTGCCGCACTCCAAATGCGCTCTTCCTGCGACCAAGACCGTCGTATGGCAGCGAGCCCGGCGGCGTGGACCTCCACGGCCATGCGCAGTTCCAGCATGTCTAGGACGGAGGCCGCTGCGAACGGATTGTCTGTGTTGGTGCCCGCGGGCTGCCCGGGCTCGCTCTTCGCCGCCACGAACACGCCCACGCCATGCCGGGCCTCGATTAGCCCATCCGCCCGCAGCCCGGCCACCGCCTCCCGCACCACGGTGCGACTCACGCCGAACTCCACTGCCATGACCTTCTCGGTCGGCAGCCTTTCTCCAGATCGTAGCTGTCCCGCGGCGATACGCGTCCGGAGCGCTTCGGCCGTCCGCTGCGTCAGCGAACCAACCCTCGATGATGGCACGTCACCCTCCTGAGCGGGATTGTTCGGCATTGATAATCCGGTTGTCAGTGGCCGACGGCGTAGGACGGACGGCGTGGATCGGCCCCGGCGGACAGCACCGCGGTCGCCTGATCCTGACGCACGGCACAGACGGCGCCGGCCTGCCAGGTGAAGTCTGGCCACTCGTGGACGGCGTGGCCGCGGCGGCGCAACCCGTCCGCGGCGGCGCCTTGTATGCGCCCCTCCAGCAACAGCCCGCCGGGCGTGTAGGGGTGCGGCTCGAACGAACCCTGGAGGTTGGCCGAGGCGATGCGTGGCGCCTCGACCGCTTCCTGCAGCGTCATGCCAAAGACTGTGACATTCAGCAACACCTGCAGCATGGCCTGCGGCTGCACGTCGCCGCCCGGGCTGCCGAACGGCATCATGCCGCCATCGGGCATCCGCGCCATGGCCGGGCTGGGCGTCAACCGCGGCCGCTTGCCGGGTGCGACCGCGCAGGGATGCGCCGGATCGACCCAACTTTGCGATCCGCGGGAGGAGGGGCATAGCCCGGTGCCGGGCACCACCGGCGCCTCGAACGAGTTGTCGCTGGGGGTGGCGGAAAAGGCGTTGCCGTGGCGGTCCACCACCGCGATGATGGAGGTATCCCGCTGGCCGAGCGTCTTGCCGCCATCCGCGGCGCCGGCGGCCCCCGCGCTGCCCCAGCCCGGCGAGGGCGCTTGGCCGAAGGCGCGATCCGGCTGGATCAGGCCTCGCCGGGTGCGGGCGTAGCCGCGGGACAGCAGCCGGTCCATCGGCACGTGGCTGAAACGCGGGTCGGTATAGAGGGCGTCCCGATCGGCAAAGGCGAGGTTCAGCGCTTCCGCAACCAAATGCAGGTATCCGTCGGTATTGTGGCCGAGCGCCGCCAGGTCGTCCTCGGCCAGAATGGTCAGCGCCTGGAGCAGCACCGGCCCCTGGCACCAGGGCGGGCAGGCAAAGACCTCGAGGCAGCGTACCCGCGTGGACAATGCGGGCTCGACCTCGACATGGAACTCTGCCATGTCGGCCTCCGCCAGCAGGCCGCCATGCTCGTGGTGGTAGCCAGTGATAGCGCGCATGATGTCGCCCTTGTAGAATGCGTCCCGTGCGGCATGCAGCCCGGCGGCGCGGCCTTTCGGGGCGGCGGCAGCGTCTTCGTCGGCCATGTATTGCAGCGTGCGCGCTAGGTCGCACTGCACGAACAAGTGTCCCGGGCGCGGCGGGGCTCCGCCGGGCAGGTAGATCGCGGCGTTGCCGGGCCAGCGCCGGTACTTGTCCTGGAAGTGGCGGACCTGGTCGGCGAAGAACTGGGTGGCGGGAAAGCCATCCCGGGCGAGCGCGATGGCCGGCGCCGCGGCCTCGGCAAAGGACAGCGTGCCGAACCGCTCAAGGCAGGTGATCCAGGCATCCGGCGCGGCAGGAACGACACAGCGCAGCAGTCCTTCGGGCATCTGACCGTCATGCAGGCGCTGGAAGTAGTCCGGCGTGACCGCCTTCGGCCAGGTGCCGAGCCCGCTAACCGTCAGCACCTCGTGCGTCGCCGCCTGGTAGACCATCGCCGGCGCCACGCCCGCAAAGTTCACGATGTCGCTCTGTACCACGCCCAACACGATGCCGCCGGTGACGCCGGCATCGACGGCGTTGCCGCCGTTCTCCAGCACGCAGAACGCGGCGTGCGCGGCAGCGTGGTTGGCGGCGGACACAATGTGCCGCGTGCCCATGATGCAGGGCCGCATCGCCTCGATCCCGCCGGAGTACAGGCTGTCGGTGAAACTACGCCACATCAATGCACCTTGGCGATGGCCTCGGCATACTTGCTGGAAACCTCCTCGTAGGCTGCTTCCGGCGAGCCGTTGCGCAGGATCATCCGTTGCAACGCCGTGCCGACGATCTCGTGGAAATTCGTCAGGATGACGGAGTAGGACACCAGTTGGCCCCTGGCGTGTATCAGGTCGGCCCATGCCTTCTGGTTCGCGGCCTCCGGCGCCGACAGGGATGGGTCTTCGTAGGCGGATAGCCGGGCCACCACCTCGCCGCCCTGCGCCTGGATGATCTCGCCCGCCGGGCTGGTCATGAAGTTGACGAACTTCCAAGCCTCGGCGGGGTGCTCGGTCTTGGCGTTGATGCTGATGAAGAAGCCGCCGACGGTCTGCTTCTCGGCCGGGCTGAAGCCGGGCGGCGGCGCCCATTGCAGGTCGTCGCCCGCCCCCTGCCGCCGGATCGCACCGAACCGCGCCAGCCCGAACGAAGCCATGGCGACCGTGCCGGCGCGCAGCCCGTCATGCACCTCGTTGTAGCCGAATTGGACGCCGGTCTGCGGCGTGGCCTTGCACTTGCCATACATGTCCTTGAACATCTGCGCCGCCCGGACGAAGGTCGCCTTGCTGAAGGCGATGGCGTGGCCGTCCGGGGCGAAATACTTCCCGTCCGGCGCCAGCACCGTGCTAAGGACGAACTCCCCCAGCGCCTGCGCGCCGCCCGTGCCGCCGCTGTTGCCGAGCGGCACGGCGTAGCCGATCACTGGGCCGGCTGCGAGCTTGCCTCCAGCCACGCAAGCCTCGTCCCAAGTGGTGGGCGGGGTGACCCCCGCCGCGCTCAGCAGGGACTTGCGGTACATCAGGATCGGGATGCGGAAATCCTGCGGCATGCCCCAGTAATGCCCGTCCAGCCTGGTCTGCTCAAGCGGGATCAGCCAGTCAGTCATGCTCACCTTATCCGCCGCCAGGTATTCGTCCAGCGGCTTCAAGCCACCGGTCGCCACCGCCTCCGGCAGGCCAAAGGCGGTCAGGCGCGCGACGTCGGGCGAGCCGGAGCCGGTCTTGGCGGCGCGCAGGATATTGTTGCCCGACGGGTCCAGCATGATTTTGATCTTGATGCCGGGGTTCTGCTTCTCGAACGCCTCGATCATACGCGCCTGGGCGCCGACCCGGGGATCGCTGTCGTTGTTGGGGTCAAGGAAGGTCGCATAGCCTAGCTCGACCGGGTCAGCCGCCCGGCTGGCCTGCGGCCGTACAGCCAGCATGGCAGCCGCTATGATCAAGAGTGTCATCGTACGCATCGGCTTCGTCTCCCGTTCGGCAATATAGTCACAACTTAGGCAGAACCTGCGCGGTCCTCATCCCTTGACTCCGCCGGCTGTCAGCCCGGCAATGAACCAGCGTTGGGCCAGCAGGAACATCAGCACCACAGGCGCGGAGGCGACGATGACGAACGCCATCATGTACGACCAGGATACGCCGTTCGAATCCAAGACCTGGTTGACAATGGCGACCTGCAACGTGCGTTTCGCCGCGTCCGGTGCGAAGACGGCGACCGTCAGATAGTCGTTCCACACGGTGATCAGCCCCAGGATCGCGATCGCGGCGATGCCCGGGCGGATCAGCGGCAGGACAACGAAGCCGAAGACCTGCAGCCGGGACGCGCCGTCGATCTCGGCCGCCTCCTCGATCTCGCGGGAGACGGTGTAGCAAAAGCTTTGGATGAACCAGACGGTCTGCGGCGCCGTGCGCGCGGCCTCGATCACGATAAGGGCGAGGGCGCTGTTCAGCAGGTTCATCCGGCTCAGCAGCCCGTAAAGCGGGATCAGCAGCGCGACCGTAGGGATCATCGAGGTTCCCAAAATCACCAGCATGATCGCGTTCTTGCCCGGGAACACGAAGCGCGCGGCCGCATACCCGGCCGGCGCCGCCACCAGGATCGCGAGCAGCACGGAGGAGACCGAATACAGGACCGAGTTATAGAGTTCCTGCAAGAAGTTCTGATCGGTGACCACCCGCCAATAGCTTGCGACGCTGACCGGGCGCGGGATCAGGCTCGGCGGATAGGCGACCGAGCCGGTCTCGGTTTTCAGCGACGTCGTGACCGCCCAGACGATCGGCGCCAGGACGAACACGAGGGCGAGCACGCAGGCCAGGCCGAGCACCAGCCCGGCACTGCTGCGCGTGGGCAGTGCCGGCGCGCCGGCCAAGGCCGGCTGGTTAACCTGCCACATGGGAGCGTCCAGCGAGCCATTTGGAGGCGATGCCAAGGCTGACGTTCGTGGCCAGCACGACGATGGACAGGACGGCCGCCGAGGAGATGTCGACCGAGTTCATCGTCTGATCATAGATCGCGTAGCTCCACGTCGTCGTGGCGCCGAGCGGGCCGCCTCCGGTCATTACAACCAGCAGGCTGACCAGGGTCAGGTATATGATGCACAGCGCGACGCCGGCATTGGCCAAGGTCGGCAGGATGTGCGGCCAGGTGACTTGGGCAAATTTATGCAGCCAGCCGCCGCCATCGATCTCGATGGCTTCGTACAGCTCCTTCGGCACACTCTGCAAAGCCGCAGTCAGCAGGACCATGGGATAAGGGAACGACCACCAAACCGTGGTCAGGATCACCAGCCAGAGCGCCAAATCCGGGTCGCCGAGCATCAACCCGGCCGGCGAGCCCACCAGCTCCAGCAGATACCGCACGAGGCCGTAGGACGGATTGAGCAACCACAGCCAAAGGCATCCGACCACCGTCATGGACAGCGTCCACGGCAGCAGCAGCACCGTGCGGATCAGCGTCGCCCGGCGCCGCGGCAGCGACTGCAGCGCCACCGCCGACACCAGCCCCGCGGCGAGCGACACCGTCAGCGTCCCAAACAGGAAGGTGACGGACACGACGCTCATATCCGCAAAGTCGGGTGACCCGAACAGGGAGATGAAGTTTGCCAGCCCGACGAAACGCACGGCGGTGAAATACCGTGTTTCGCTCACGCTGATCCAGGCGAGGTCGCAGACGGGATAGAGGATCACCAGGGCCAGCAGCAGCAGCACGGGCGCGAACCACGTCAGCATGCGGGCGGTGTCGCGCGTTTTGCTGGCCGAGCCGCTCACGGATCGTCGCCTCCGTCATAGCCGTGCTCGCGATCGCTGGCGATGCGGTTGGCGTCGCGGGCGTGCGGTGGCCCGTAGCCGCCGCCGCCGGGCAGGGCTAGCACGAGGTGCCGTCCAGCGGGCACGAATTGCCGTCCCTTCGCCCGCATCGCCGTGCCGTCGTCGAGCTGGACGGAGCCGGCCCGCCCATCCTGGCCGCCATCCCGCCCGCGCGCCCGGTTCCCGACGCGGTCGAACATGGCATTGAAGTGGAACTCGTGCCCCGCATTGGGTGCGATCTCCACCACCTGACCCAATCCGCCGCGATACTGCCCGCCGCCGCCGGACCCCTCCCTCAGCTCCTTGCGCCACACCGTGACGGGGCCGACGTTCTCGATCGCCTCCACCGACACGCTGTGCACACCGCTCGGGAAGGCGGTGGCGTTCAACCCGTCGAGCGCTGGCCGTGCGCCGCCGCCGCCGCTGTTGAACATCAGGATTTCGGTCCGGTGCAGGTCGACGCCGTTCCCCTGCCGCCCTTCCGACGGGCGCACGCTGACATGGATGTTCCACAGCGCTCCCGACCCCTCGGCCGGCGCCCGGCCCGGCAGCATCTGGTGCACCGCACCCAGCACCGCGTCCGGCAGGAAGTGCCCGAGCACGTGGCGGACCGCGACCGGCGCGGGATGCAGCGCGTTGAGGATGCAGCCCTCCGGCGCGGTGACCACGAACGGGCGCAACGAGGCGGCGTTGTTCGGGATGTCGGGAGCGAGGGCGCATTTCAGCCCATACGCCGTGTAGGCGGTGGTATAGATCAGCGGGACGTTGATGCCGAGCGGGCTCTGCGGCGAGGTGCCCGCATAGTCGGCGACGATGCGCTCGGCGGCCACCTCCAGGCTGACGGCGATATCCACCGGCGTGCCGTAGCCGTCAACGCGCATAGTATTCCGGTAGGTGCCCGGCGGCAGTTCGGCCAGGATGGCGACCGTCGCCTGGTATGACCGGTCAAAGATGAAGGCAGCCAGCGCCTCGATGTCGTCGATGCCGAACTCGTCCATCATCTCCGACAACCGCCGGTGGCCGATCTCGTTGCAGGCGGCAAGCGAATGGATGTCGCCGACCACCTGGTTCGCCTCGCGGACATTGTGGCGGATGATGTTGACCAGGTCGCGGTTGACGGCGCCGCGCTCGGCAAACTTCATGATCGGGATGAACAGGCCTTCCTCGTAGACCTCCGCCGCGTCGGGGCCGAAGCCGCGGCCGCCGATATCCACCACATGCGCCGTGCAGGCGAAATAGCCGATCAGCCTGCCGCCGCGGAAGGACGGGCTGACGATTGTGATGTCGTGCAAATGGCCGGTGCCACGCCACGGGTCGTTGGTGATGTAGACGTCGCCCTCGTGGACGTCGCCGGCGCCGATCGCGGCGATGAAGTGCCCCACCGCCGCGGCCATTGCGTTCACGTGGCCGGGCGTACCCGTGACCGCCTGCGCCACCATTTCGCCGGCCTGGTCGAACACCCCGGCGGACAGGTCCCCCGACTCTCGCACGCTGGTACTGAACGCGGTGCGGACCAGCGTGACCGCCTGCTCCTCCACGACCGAGATCAGTCGGTTCCACATGATTTGGAAGCGCACATCCGCGACGGCGTCCCGCGTCATGCAGGCCGCGCGGCCTTCGTCCGCAGCAACAGGCAGCCGTCTGGCTGCATGATCGCGTCGAACTTCGACGATACGATGGTCGTGGTCTCCCGCTCGACGATGATGGCCGGACCGCTGACACGCATTCCACTGGCGAGCGCGTCGCGTCCGATGACTCCCGCCTGTACCACTTCGCCCTCGCCAGTATCAAACAAGGTCCGCGTGGACGGCGTAGCTGCCTCCTGCGTGGCCGCCACGAGTGCTATCTTTGCCGGCGCGCGCACCGGGGCGCTCGCGCGAAGCGACCAACTGACAATCTCGGCGTCCAGGCCATCGATGGCACGGCCGAAGAACTGGCGATAGGCCGCCTCGAACCGGGCCATCACGCCGGGCCCGTCTGCCTTGACATAGCTGCGGATGTCCAAGGGGACAGGGATTTCCCAACCCTGCCCGACATAGCGGACATAGAGGGTGCATTCGGTCGAGATCGCCGCCAACGGCTCCGCGGCCCGGACGAACCGCGTGGCTTCCTCCGTCAACTCCGCCAAGACGGCATTCACCTTGTCTGGATCGAACTGCCCTATACGGAGGTAAACGCTGCGCACCGCCTCGAACGCGACCGGCGCTTGGAGGAATCCGATGGCCGATCCGACGCCGGCACCCGGCGGGATCAGGCAGGCCGCGATGCCAAGCTTCTCGCATATACGCGACGCGTGCAGCGGCGCTGCGCCACCGAACGCCACCATGGTGTAGGCCGCCAGGTCGGCGCCATTTTCCACCCCATGCATGCGGGCTGCGCCGGACATAGTCTCGTCCACCACCTCGCACAGCCCGAACGCCGCCTCTTGCGCCGCAATCCCCAGTTTACTGCCCAAATCCCCGTTCAGCGCACCCTCCGCGGCAGACCGCGACAGCGCGATGGTGCCGCCAGCGAACTGGTCTGGATCGAGGCGGCCGAGCGCCAAGTCGGCATCGGTGACGGTCGGCCTGGCGCCGCCTCGGCCGTAGCAGGCGGGTCCCGGTTCCGATCCGGCGCTTTGCGGCCCCACCCGGATTTGACCCATCCGGTCGACGCGGGCGATGGAGCCGCCGCCTGCGCCGATCTCCACCATCTCGATAACTGGGATCGAGATCGGCATGCCGCTGCCCTTCTTGAACCGGTAGGTCCGTGCAACCTCGAACGTCTTGGCCGTTTTCGGCACGCTGTTCTCGATGAGGCAAATTTTCGCTGTCGTGCCGCCCATGTCGTAGGACAACACGCGGTCCAGGCCATAGCGGGCGGCGATGCCGGCCGCGAAAATGGCACCGCCGGCGGGCCCGGACTCGAGCAACCGCACTGGAAATTCGGCTGCGGTGTCGAGCGTGATGATCCCGCCGCCCGAGTGGATCATGAACACGGGGCAGTCCGTGCCGGCCTCGCGCAGGCGTTCGGCGAGGCGGCCGAGATAGGATGACATGAGCGGTTTGACGTAGGCGTTGGCGCAGACCGTGTTGAACCGCTGGAACTCCCGCATCTGCGGCGACACCTCGCTGGACAGCGACACCGGCAAGTCCGCCCGGTGTTCGAGCAGGATATCGCGGATGCGGCGCTCGTGACCCGGGTTGACGTAGGAGTGCATGAGGCCAACCGCGACGCTCTCATAGGCTTGCTGCACGATCCGCGCGGCGAGCCGGTGCACCTCCGCATCGTTCAACGGGCGCAACACGCTGCCCTTGGCGTCCATCCGCTCCCACACGACATGCCGGTCCTTGCGCGGGACGAGCGCGGCTGGCAACTCGATGTTGAGGTCGTAGAGTTCGAACCGGTTCTCGGTCCGCATCTCGATCACGTCGCGGAACCCTGACGTCGTGATGAACGCGGTGTGCGCACCGCGCCGTTCGATCAGCGCATTGGTGGCAAGCGTGGTGCCGTGGATGACGGCGCCGATCTCGTGCAGCGCGATACCAGCCAGACGCGCGACCTGGACGATCCCCTCGATGATCGCATGCTCGGGAGCAGCGTGTCTGGTCAGCAGCTTGGTCGAGAACAGGCTGCTATCACGCACCAGCGCCACATCGGTGAACGTGCCGCCGATATCGACGCCGACACGCGGCCGTTCAACGTGCATTGCCGCGCCCCGGTCGCTCGATCGGCCATTCCCAGGTGCTCAACATCATCCGTTGTCTGAAGACCTCCAACCCTCGACGCCTTCGCGGTCGGCAAGTTCGCCTTGTGACCGTGTCGGTTGTGTGACGGGGTGTCAAGCGTTAGAACAGCTGCTCCGGCTTGTCTGATAAGAGATGGCCAACTTTGTCTCATAAGCATGTCAGGGGCACGTGTTGTCATACCTCTTGCGCTAATGGCGGGCCGGGGTGATGATCGCGCCCGCGACGCAGCCAAAGGTGCAAGACCATGATCGCGACTTCCCCGGCCCATGCTGCGCGCTCTACCGACGTGGTGGTGGTCGGGATGGGCGCGATGGGTGCGGCGGCGCTATACCAACTGGCGAAACGCGGGGTGAAGGCGCTCGGGATCGACCGCTTCGATCCGCCGCATGCCGAAGGATCCAGCCATGGCGGCTCGCGGGTGACGCGGGAAGCGGTTGGGGAAGGCCCGGCCTACGTCCCGTTCGTCCGCCGCACCCATCAGATCCTGGCCGGGCTGGAGGAACAATGGGGCGAGACGTTGCTGGTGAAGTCAGGCACCTTGATCGTCGGCTCCGCGACCGGAGCGACGCCGCTGCATGGCGAGAACGATTTTCTAGCGACGAGCGTCGAAATGGCCGGTTGCTTCGGAATCGAGCACGAGATGCTGGATGCTGCCGAACTCCGCCGCCGCTATCCGCAGTTCCTCACGTTGCGCGATACCGATCGCGGCTATTTCGAACCGCAATCCGGCTACATCCGGCCAGAGGCGGCCGTCGCGGCGCAACTCCGCTCCGCCCGGGCAATGGGCGCCGCTACGCTGACCGATACGACGGTGACCGCCATTCGCCAGTCGAACGGCTTGGTCCGGCTTGAGACGTCTGCCGGGCCGGTCGAAGCCAAAAAGGCGGTGGTGACGGCTGGCGCCTGGACGCGGGATTTGCTCGGGCCGGCCTTTGCCCGGGTGCTGACCGTCACCCGCCAAGTTCTGCATTGGTATGCCGCGCCTGACTGCGCCCCGTTCGCACCGGAGCGCTTCCCGACCTTCATCTGGTTCGTCACCGACCGGCTGGAGGACTACTTCACGGGGTTCCCGGTGACCAACCCGGCTGATGGCATCAAGATGACGGCCAGCCGGGAAGCACCCGACATCGACCTCCGCACCGTTGAGCGCCGCGTGTCGCCCGTCGAATCCGCTGAGTTCTACCGCCGCCATGTCGGGCCGAACATTGCGGGGATCACGTCCCAGGTCGTGCAGGCGGCGACCTGCTTCTATACCAACACGCCGGATAAGGGGTTCATCATCGACGCGCATCCGGACATGGACCGGGTCATGGTCGTCTCAGCCTGCTCCGGCCACGGCTTCAAACATTCCCTCGGGGTCGGCGAAGCCGTGGCGGAGCAGGTGGCGGAAGGGAAAAGTGCCATCGACCTGGCGCCCTTCCAGATCGCCCGGTTCTTTGCCGCAGCCGCCTGATCGGACGGGATGATGCTCTACCGCAAGGTGTTGCTGACCGGAGCGGCGGGCCTGCTTGGCACCACGCTTCGCCAGGAACTCGCGCCACGCGTGACCCTGCTTCGTTCGACCGATATCGCCCCACTGGCCCGCCCGGCTGCCAATGAGGAACTGGTGCAAGCAGATCTAGGCGATCCTGAAGCCGCCAGCGCGCTGGTGGCGGGAATGGAGGCCGTGGTGCATTTCGGCGGCATCTCCAAGGACGAACCGTTCGAGGCGGTCGCCAGGGTGAACATCAACGGCGTCCACGCCCTGTACGAAGCCGCCCGGCTGGCTGGGGTCAAACGCATCATCTTTGCCAGCTCAGTGCATGCCGTCGGCTACTATCCGCAAACCGATGTCATCGACGCCCGGGCTCCGACCCGGCCGGACTCGTTCTACGGCCTTGGCAAGGTATTCGGCGAGGCGATCGCGCAGCTCTACTGGGACAAGCACGGGCTGGAGACGGTCTCGATCCGCATCGGCTCGTGCGAGCCGGTACCAAGCAATCGCCGCCACTTGCGGACGTGGCTGTCGTTCGGCGACCTCCATCAGTTGGTGGAGAAGTCACTGACGGTGCCGCGCGTCGGCCACACGATCGTTTTCGGCGCATCCAACAACTCCGAGCGCTTTTGGGACAACCGGTTTGCTGGCCCGCTCGGCTACCGTCCGGCCGACTCTGCCGACGCATACCGCACCGCATTGCTGGACGCAGACCCGAGCCCAGATGCATCCGAGCCGCTTTACCAGGCGCAAGGTGGGATTTGGGCGCCATGAGGCTCCGTGCTCCTCTCCATCGAAAGCGCTGAGCATGTCACAGGATCTCGGAACCTTCGACTTCATCGTTGTCGGCGCCGGCTCGGCCGGCTGTGTGCTGGCGCGACGACTCAGCGATACTGCCGGAACGACCGTCCTGCTGCTGGAAGCCGGCGGCAGCGGCCGCAACCCGCTATACAGCATGCCCATGCTGGCCGGGCGGCTCAACCGGCTGAAGATGAACAACTGGTCGTATTATACCGAACCGCAGAAGCACCTGGGCGGCCGTAGCGTCTTCTTGCCGCGCGGCCGGATGGTCGGCGGATCGTTCATGTTCAATGGCGCGGTGTATGTCCGCGGCAATCCCTACGACTACGATTCCTGGCGGCAGATGGGTAACACAGGCTGGTCCTATGCCGACGTGCTGCCCTATTTCAAGCGGTCTGAAACCTATGACGACGGTGCCAACGAGTTCCACGGCGGCGATGGACCTCTGCCCGTCAGCCATTCCGGGGCCATCAATCCGCTGGCCGAGGCCTTCATCCGCGCCGGCGTGGAGGCTGGATTCCCGGTTAACCACGATTTCAACGGCGCCTCGCAGGACGGCTTCGGCCGCCATGACCACAACATCTTTCGCGGACGCCGCCGCACCACGGCCGCGGCCTTCCTGACCGAGCGGGCATCGCGCACGAACCTGCGCGTCGTCTCCGACGCCCATGTCGGCCGCATCGTCATCAGGGACGGGCGCGCCACCGGCCTTGAACTTACCCGCGGCGGCGAGGCGTGTATCGCCACAGCCCGGCGCGAGATCGTCATCGCGTCCGGCGCGGTCAACACGCCGCAACTGCTCATGCTATCGGGGATCGGCCCCGCAGACCACCTGACCGAGCACGGCATCCTACCTGTTCACCACCTACCCGGCGTCGGCGCGAACCTTCAGGACCACCTGGTCGTCACCGTCGGCCACGAATGCCGGCAACCCGTGTCGCTAGTCGACACGCTGCGGATCGAGAAGTTCTTCGTACAGGCGGCGCGCTGCTACCTGCTGGGCAAAGGCCCCGTCGCCATGAGCCCGATCCATGCAGGTGGCTTCATCCGGACGGACCCGAGCCTGCCGGCTCCCGATCTGCAGATCGCGTTTTACCCAATCCTTGGCTCCAGCCCGTCGGCTGGCACGCCCCGCCTGCTCTGGCCCTGGCAACCCAAGCCGCATTCCTACGCCGGGGTGATCTGGCGCAACCGGCCTGTCAGCCGCGGCACCGTTCGGCTGCGCTCGGCGGACTTCCGCGATCCGCTGCGGATCGATCCGAACTACCTGGACGACGAGTCGGACCTCATGGTCAGCAAACGCGCGGTTTGGGAGTTGCGACGAGTGTTTGCCCAGAAGGCTTTCGATCCCTATCGTGGCACGGAGTTGTTGCCGGGCACCGGCGTCCAGACCGACGCGGAAACCGAGGCTTTCGTACGGTCCACCGGGTTGAGCGGCTATCATCTGGCCGGAACCGCCAAGATGGGGCATGATGGTGCGGCGGTGGTCGACGACCAGTTGCGGGTGCACGGGATTGCCGGTCTGCGCGTCGCAGACGCCAGTATCATACCCCTCATCATCACCGGCAACACCAATGCGGCGACGATCATGATCGCGGAAAAAGCCAGCGACCTGATGCTCGGCCAGTCACTCCCGCGTCTCGAGCCCAGTGTCCAGCGCGCGGCCTGATATGAATGATGTTGGAGACTTTCGCAGCGACAACGTGGCGGGAGTGAGCCCCAGCATCTTGGCCGCCATCGTCGCCGCGAATGCGGGCACCGCGCCGTCCTACGGCGGCGATGAGATCAGCCATACGGTCAACGAGCGTTACTCGGCGCTGTTCGGAGCACCCGTGACGGTGTTCCCGGTCTCAACGGGAACGGCCGCCAATGCTGTCTCGCTGGCCGCAAGCGTCCGGTCCTACGGCGGCATCTTCTGTCATGCGGCCGCGCATATCCATACCTCGGAGGGCGGCGCCGTCGGCGCCTTCAGCGGCGGTGCGGCCCTGCTCACCCTGCAGGGCCGTGGCGACCGGCTGGACGCGCTAGAACTACGGTGCGCCGTCACCGCAAGTGGCCGGGGCAACGCACAGAAGCCGCAGCCCGACGCCGTCTCCGTGACCCAAGCCACCGAAGCGGGCACCATCTACCAGTTGGAGGAGCTTGCTGCCATCGGGCAATGTGCAAGGGACTTGGGGCTCGTCTACCACATGGACGGAGCGCGGTTCTCGAATGCGCTGGCGACGCTGGGCTGTTCGCCAGCGGCAATGACATCGGCTGTGGGAGTGGACATCTTGTCCTTCGGTGCCACCAAGAACGGCGCGATGAATACCGAGGCGATCGTCGTCCTAAACCCGGCATTACGGGATCCAGTGGGTTACCGTCTCCGACGCGCCGGGCAAACCTGGTCCAAGATGCGGTTCGCGGCGGCACAGCTTATGGCGTTCGTGGAGGATGATACGTTCCTCCAGTCGGCCCGCCGCGCCAACTCGGCCGCCCGTCGGTTGAGCGATGGCCTCTTGGCGATCCCTGGAGTCCGCCTCCAAAATGAAGTCGAGGCGAATATCGTCTTCCCCGTGCTGCCGTCCGCAGTGATCGACCGGCTCGTGGAAGACGGGTTTCTTTTCTTCCGACGATCGCAGGATACGATACGGCTCGTCTGCAGCTTTGAACTTCCGGCCGAGGCGGTAGACCGCTTGGTTGCGGCGACCCGTGCGCATATGGGCGCACTCGAGGCGGGAACGTGAAACAATTGCCCTCGTCCCGCGATCTGACCCTTTTGCGCCGGACCGAAGGCCGGCTTTTCAGGTTTATTCCTCATCTCCACCTCTGAGCAACGCGATGGAGATGGCGTGATGGACGACATGCCCCGCGATGGGCAGCTAACCTATTCCACCATGCGTGAGCAGGAGAAGTGGAATGCCAAGGAGAGCGGGGATACAGCTCACGGTGAGGACGGCCCAACCAGCTACGGACGCCAGGCGTCCGTTCGCGTGTTCGCCCATGATGGCCGGGTCGCCGGCCGTCGCCAGCACCGGCCAGAACGCGACGGGGATGGTCGCTACCGCTAGCATCACGCCGTCATCGACAAGGTCGAGCGGCCGAATGCCGGTGAGCACCATGCCCATCGCGAGGATTAATACGACGATCCAGGTCGCAGCGAAGCGTTTCACCTCCCGCGTCCTCCGGTTCTTGCCCCAGGCCCAGCCGGCGAATTGCGACAGGGCATAGGCGCCAGCCAACACGCTCGTGATCGCTGCGGCCGCGATCGACACGGCCAGCCCGGTCCAGGCGATCCAGAACCCGGTGACGCCCAGTGGGATGCTAGCCGTGACCAGCGCCGGCGACACCACCTGTGGAAAGATGCCCGCAGGCTGAAACAGAACGGCGCCGAGCGCCACCAAGCAGGCCGCCACAACCGCGCCGAAGGCAAAGCCCAACGCTACCGTGACCCTATTAAGCCGTAGCTCGCTGTCCTGCCACTCGTCCTCGATCACACCGGCCGCATAGAAGTAGATTTGGCAGGGCAGCATGACTGTTCCTGTCAATCCTACGGCAAAGTAGGCATAGACGAGCCAGTCAGCGGCGCCATGAAGGTCGGGCACGGTCGGCACGAACCCGAATGCCACTTGGCGCCAGTCCGTTTCGACCGAAAGGGAAGCAGCCACGAACACGAGCAGTGTAAGGCTAAGAAGGCCGAAGATTCGCTCGATCAGGTTGAAGCTCATGACCGCCAGGCAGGCGAGGCAGAACGCACCCGACGCCAGCGCCGCCAACCGGTAGTTCCAGCCGGTCAACATTTGGAGCAGCACGGCGAGGCCGCCCAGTTCGGCCGCGCTGATTACGACCGCGACGAGCAAGGCCGCTGCCAGCACCGCCGCGCCCACCGGGCGCCTGTAGCGGGTGCGTATTGCGTCGAACACGCCGATTTGCGCAACAGCGGCCACACGCCCTGCCATCTCGGCGAACACGGCAATACCCAGCGTGCCGAGCAGGATTGGCCACATCAGCCGGTAGCCGAAGCGTCCACCGGCTTCAAGCGCGTAAACCAGCTGACCGACATCCACGAACCCGGCGAGAGAGGCGATAATCCCGAGGAGAACGTCGCTCACCCGGCGCATAGCTGAACCCGAACCAATCGATCCCGCAGCTGTGCCAATGTCTCGCGCAACGCGGCCGCGCCGGCCGGCTGTTCGGGGAGTACCTGCAACCGTATAAAAGCGCTGCGCGTATCCTCGGACAGGGGCCGGAGAGCTTGCCGGCCGTCCTCGCATGCCGCAGACGCGGCCTGTGCCAAGTCCTGAAGCGTGTCTTGCAGGGGGGCCGCCGCTTCGTCCGCTTCGACTTTGGCGAGCGTGACTGGAGCGCGGTGCGCGACGACTTCGTCGACGATCAGGATAGCCTCGCTGAGGCTAGAACGCAGGGTAATGGCTTCGCGCTGGAGGTCGCGGCGGTTCAACGGCTCGGCAGCGGTCGCGCAGCCTGAATGCAGCGCGGCTGCGATGGCCACGCCAGCCCCAACGCAGAACTTACACCAGCTCAAGACACAACGGGCTCAGGCGTCAGCGCGATCAAGCGAGCGGCCGCCCATGCGCGGCAGTAGCCTGAGAGACAGTGGCACCGTGCACTCGGTGCGGTGATCCCGAACGATTTTGCCACGGTGCGCGTACCATTGGGAATGCTTCTCGCGTTGTAGACTGCCACAGGTGATCTCCTGAGGGTTCACTATGCAGACGGGCGTCAAAAGTTTCGACGCGTGCTCAAGCCGTCCCCGGTTTCATGCGGTCCATCTGCCACACCTGTTGATGAGAGCGCGGTAGACCGGCTCAGCGGCTGCAAACCGCCACGCAGACACGGCTGGCGACACCGCTCGCACCGACGTCGAGACCAAGGCGAAGCTCCGCCGCGGCGGTGGTGCCAGGTGGGCGATCAGCGCGGCGCAGCTGCCCTGTGGATCGGCGTGGCCAAGCTTGCGGAGATAATCTGGCAGGGCTGCCGGCGCGATATCGCGGGCGCAAATACGCAGGCGCGGATCGGCGCGCGGGAGCATGATGCCAATCTGGAACAGCTTTCCGCCCGGCGGCAGCGCCGACACTGCCTGGCGAAGCGCCACATGCCGTTGCGCGGTCGCCGGGGCGCAGGCACAATGCCGGCCCGGCGGAAACCAAATGGCGCCAGCATCCCTAGGCGCCGGCAGGGTCTACTTGTTTCGCTGGCCCCAGGGTTGGCCTACGAAGTTCACCCCAGTGGGGACGGGCGGTGCGGCATTGGTTCCGAAATGACGCGCCATGCGTAATTACGGGACCCGGAGAAGGACCTTTGATCGGCAGCCGAATAGTCGCGATCGGAAGACCCATGCCGCCGGCGACAGCTTCAAGGTCGCTGTCGGATAGCTCCGCCGTGCACAACGTGGTGGAAATTGCGTTGTAGTTGAGATGGCCGTGGATCATGCGGCTGTGGTGGAAATCTGGGCGGGCACGGCGTCGATCAGAGGCGGCGTGAGTTCGGCCATCGCTTCGGTCTGCATGTAGCGGTGCTGGAGCTGCCACTCGTCATTGGCCTCCAGCAGCACCGCGCCGATCAAGCGGATGATGGCGCCTTCGTTTGGAAAGATGCCGGCAACATCAGCCCGGCGTTTGACCTCCTTGTTCAGGCGTTCCAGCGGGTTTGTTGAGTGAATCTTGGTCCGATGCTGGGCGGTGAAATCCATGTGCGCCAGCACGTCGGCCTCGCTTTCGTCGATGACGCGCTGAGTTTTGGCCATTTGGCCCGGAGTTGGTCGGCGACATGGTGCAGTGTTTGGCTGGCGCCGGTCCGGTCCGGCTGGATGAAGGCTTGGCGCAATGCCGCCGAGACCATGTTCTGTTGGCCCTTGGGAGCGTAGGATTGCGCGTTGCGCATCCAGTGAACGCGGCACCTCTGCCACGTCGACCCATCACCCGGCGGATGGCCGCTTTCAGACCCTCATGCGCGTCAGAGATGACGAGCTTGGTGCCACGCAGGCCGCGGCGCACCAGGCTTTTCAGGAACGTCGCCCAGAACGTCTCTGCCTCCGAAGGCCCGATATGCAAGCCGACGATTTCCCGCTTGCCCTCGATATTGGCTGCCACAGCGATTATCGCCGCCACGCTGACGATGCGGCCCCCCTCCCGCTGCTTGAGATACGTGGCGTCCAGCCAAAGATACGGCCAGTCGCCGATGAGAGGGCGCTCCAGGAAGGCATTCACCCGGTTGTCGATATCCTTGCACAGCTTGCTCACCGTGCTCTTCCTGATTCCGGCCAGCCCCATAGCCTGAACCAAATCGTCCACGCGCCGGGTCGATACGCCGCCGACCCAGGCCTCCTGGATCACGCGACCAGGGCCTTCTCCGACGTCTTGCGGGGTTCGAGGAAGGGCGGAAAATAGCTGCCCTGCCGCAGGCTTGGGGATGCGGAGCTGAAGGCTGCCGAGCCGCGTGTCCAGCGTGCGGTCGCGATAGCCATTGCGGTAGGTTTGGCGATCACCAGTGCGCTCATGCCCGCCGCCGCCGATGACGCCCTCCACATCGGTCTCCATCAGCAACTGCACCACGACCTCCGCCACGCTGCGTAGAAAATCGCCATCTCCGGCTTTGGCCAAAAGATCAGCCAGCGGTAATCTCTCTTCGGTCATCGGGTCCTCATCGGTTCGGGTCAGAGCCTCGCAATTCCACCTTAGCCAGATGATCCGATGAAGCCACGGCGGCGCTCGACCCGTTGGTGGAGGAAGCAATCGAGCGGGCGATCCGGCGCCGCGGCTGTGCCAGCTTGGTCATCGCGCATCGCCTCTCCACCATACGAACATCGCACTCAGAGCAACAGGACAGATCCATGATAAACTTTGACTTCAGCGAGAGCTCCGTCGTCGTGACGGGGGCCGGCTCCGGCATCGGGCTCGCCATCGCCCAGGCCTTTCACGCTGCTGGTGCCCGGGTAGCCTTTGGGTGACCTGCATGGCGAGGCAGCCGAGCGGGCAGCGTCCGGCCTTGCAGGTGAGAGGGTCTTTGGCCATGCCCTCGATGTATGGGATGCGACCTCGGTGCAGGCTTTCTTCGCCGCGGCCGAACGAGAGTTGGGGCCGGTGTCGTTGCCCGTGGCCAATGCTGGCGTGTTCCCGAACTGCCCCGTGCGGGACATGCCGGTCGAGGAGTGGGACCGCGCCGTCGAGACCAATTTGCGGGGCACATTCCTGACGTGCCAGGAAGCCGCACGACGCATGATCGCCGGCGGGCGCCCCGGCAAGATCATCACCATGGCCTCCGGCGCCTACGCCAGTGCGCGGCTGGGCGGGTCGCACTACTGTGCCTCCAAGGCCGGCGTCGTCATGTTCACCAAGACCCTTGCCATGGAGCTGGCGGCACAAGGCATCAACGTCAACTGCATCGCACCCGGCTACATCGACCCCGGCCGGACGACGCGAGCAAGGATCCGGACTTTCAAAATGCAATGCTGCGCAACATTCCTTGGGGACGGTTCGGGACGTCAGCGGAAATTGCGCAGTCCACCCTGTTCCTGGCGTCGCCGGCGGCGGCCTACGTGACGGGCGAAGTCCTCGCCGTCAACGGCGGTGCCTTCGCAGGCCGGGCCTATCTTCCCCTCAACAAAGCGAAACTCTGACCCCTGTGGAGGCAATGAGCCGCGCCCCTTCGCCCTCTCGCCCGACGGGGTGAGGCTCTTCGTCGCGTTTCCGCTGGGTGCCAGCGGGACACAACAGCGGCAGCCGGTCTACGGCGGGTCCCAACCTGTCGAAGCGCGGGGGGACGTGAGAGTCACAGGGCCCGTCCGACAGTGTCCAGGAGGGCCCGGATGTAGCCATAGCAGAAGGCGAACGCCGTCCCACTCGGATCTCGCCCGTCGATGGTCGGCACGTGGTCAGGCATCAGCATGTACTGGTAGCCGACATCCCGGTACGCCGCGACGGAGCGGGGCATGTCCATGTCGCCCTCATCCGGAAACGTCTCCATAAAGTCCAGCTTGCCGCCGCGAATGTTGCGAAAATGAACGTTGAACAGCTTGCCGCGCGAGCCAAACCAGTCAATGGCGTCAAAGATTTCGCGACCGGGGTCTGCCATCATCTCACCGACCGACCCCTGGCAGAAATTCAGCCCGTGATATGCGCTTTCACGCATCTGCACGAAACGCTTGAGCCCGGCCAACGTGCCAAGCACCCGCGTGACGCCACGAAAGCCCGGCGGCGTATAGGGGTCGTGCGGGTGGCAGGCCAGCCGCACCCGGCTGGCTTCCGCGACTGGTCCGACATGTTTTAGGAAGTGATCGATGCGGGCCCAGTTCTCCTCCTCGTCGAGTACCCCGGCCACACCCGGCGGCGCGTCCTGCTCCGCCTCCGCCCAGCGGAACGCGGCGTTGCGGGAGCCGCCTCGGCCGGGCTGATCGGCCGTGCGAGGGATGCCGATGATGTTTAGGTTATACTTCGCCGCAGGGATGCCAGCCTGTCCCAGCCGCTCGATCAGGCGGCAGATGCTATCGATCTGCCGGCTGCGGTCCGGCTCCTGCGCCAGCAGAATCGCGGGACTTTGGGATTGCTCGATGGGCCGGGAATTGAGCGGCAGCTCCACCATGTCCAGGATCAAGCCGAAACCGTGAACATGGTCGCGATGGCGCTGGATATCGTCCAGCGTCCAATCATGCGCGCTACCGGGCGGGTCGGCACAGATATGCGTGACCCCGAGCTGCGCCCACATCCGGTAGTCGGTGTCGTCGCGCGCCTTCACCTGGGTGCCGAGATGCATGGTTCCTCCTAAATCCGCCGAATGTTCCAGAACGCCGGCAGGCCGGTCAGCATGCCTTGCAGGTCGGCGCGGTAAGCCACTGGGGTGAACACTTGTCCAGTCGGGATGTAGGGCAGATCGGTGAAAGCCTGCAGCTGCATGGTGGCGGCCACCTTCGCCTGGGCCGCCACGTCCGGCGCGGCCAGCCAAGCGGCGCGCAATTGTTCGAGCGCGGGGCTGGTGGGCCAACCGGCTGCGGCGTCGCTCCCATTGCCGCGCAGCCAGACATTGGTGATGGGATTGGCCTGCTCCACCCCGCCCCACCCGGTGTGGAACACGCTCCAGCCGCCTTGCTCCACGGGATCCGGCCGCGCCCGGCGCTGCATCGCCGTGGCCCAGTCCATCGCCTGCACCTCCACGTTGAAGCCGATGTCGTGCAATAGCTGCCCGGTGACGTCCGCCATGGCATTGTAGATCGGGAAGTCGGTCGGCTTCATCACCACCGTCCGCTCTCCCGCGTAGCCGGAGGCGGCCAGGGCGCGCTTGGCGGCGGCCACGTCCCGCTTGGAGGTCAAGGCATCCAGCCCGGCCGTGCTGGCCATGGGCGTGTTGGGACAGAAGAAGCCGACACCGTCATTCCAACTGCTGCGGTCCTCGCCATTCGCGGCAATCATGTAGTCCGCCTGTGACAGGGCCGGCAGGACCGCCCGCCGCACTGCGGGATTATCGAACGGCTTCTGGAGGTGGTTGAAGCGGAACAGGCCGATCAGGCCTTGCTGCTCGATCACCTGGATCTTGATGTTGCTCGACTGCCGTAGTTGCGGCAGCAGGTCGGGCAGCGGCCAGCGCAGCCAGTCCACCTCGCCCTGCCGGAGCGCGGCCGATGCGGTGGCGCCGTCCGGTATGACCACCCACTCCACCCGGTCGAAATGCGCGATCTTCGGTCCCGCAGCCGAGGAAGCGACCCCATCGGGCCGCGGTAAGTAGCCCGCGAACCGCTCGTAGACCATCCGGGACCCCGGCACGCGCTCGTCCAGCTTGATCCGGAACGGGCCGCTCCCGGTCGGATCGGTGACCTGGGTGAACGCGTCCGTGTTGGCCAGCCGTTCCGGCATGACCACGCACACGCTGGACAGCTTGCCCAACGCGTAGGGCAGCTGGGGAAATGGCTGCTGCAGCTTGAACACCAGGGTGCGGTCATCCGGGGCGGTCAGTTCGTCCGTTGCTGCCATCAGCAATTGGCCGAAGCTGTCGCGTTTGGACCAGCGGCGGATGCTGGCAACGGCGTCGCGGGCCAGGACGGGGGTGCCATCGTGAAACACGAGGCCGGGGCGCAGCGTCAGCGTCCATTGCCGTCCATCTGCTGCCACCACGTGGCCCGCGACCATTTGCGGCTGGGGCATCAGCGCGTCGTCCAGGGCATAGAGCGTGTCATAGACGAGGAAGGCATGGTCCCGGGTTTGCGAGGCGGTGGTCCAGACCGGGTCCAAGGATGCAATGTCGGCGGCGGGGACGTAGCGCAGGGTGCTCGCGCCCTGCGCCCTGGCTATCGCCGGCAGGGCAAGGGCAGCGGCACTGGCCGTCAGGAAATCGCGTCGAAGCATGGCCGTTTCTCCCTGGCAAAGCCGGGCTCTGAGCGGCCCGGTCATGGGGCCAGGCTAGGCAATCGACGGCCGAAAGGCCAGCGCTGGCGCCAAATCGATTTGACTGCACCACTGTCATAAAACTACCGTCGCATACCTGGGTGAGGGAGCAGCAGCCGCTCAGACCAGGCTTGGAACGTCCGGCAGGCAAAACGCAGCGCGGCAGGCCATGGCCGGTCAAGGAGCATCATGATGAGCGACCGCAAACGCCAGATGGCGATCGGGCTGAACCTGGTGGGGGCCGGCGCGCACGGCGCCGGTTGGCGCATGCCAGATGCGTCGAGCAATGGCGGGATGGATTTCGCCCTCTGGAAGCGGGTTGCCCAGGCAGCCGAGCAGGCCAAACTCCACTACATGTTCTGGGCCGATGGGATCGCCGTCCGCAGTTCCGCCCGTAACGAGGAGGCGCTCAGCTACGATAGCCGCATCGATGTGTTCGAGCCGCTGACGCTGCTGGGCGCGCTCTCCGCCGTGACGGACAAGATCGGCTACATCGCCAGCGCGTCGACGACGTACAACGAGCCGTATCACATCGCCCGCAAATTCGCCTCGCTGGACCGCATCAGCGGCGGCCGGGTCGGCTGGAACGTCGTGACCTCCTGGAGCGAGCAGGAGGCCCTGAATTTCCGCCGCGAGCAGCACATGGAGCACGCGGTGCGCTACCATCGCGCCCACGAGTTCATGGAAGTCGTGCTGGGCCTGTGGGACAGTTGGGAGGATGACGCCTTCATCCGCAACAAGGCGACGGGGCAGTATTTCGACCCGAAGAAGCTGCACACCCTGCATCACCGCGGCGAGCTGTTCACCGTGCGCGGCCCCCTCAACGCGTCCCGCCCGCCGCAGGGTTACCCGGTGATCGCGCAGGCCGGGTCGTCTGGGGCGGGGCAGGACCTGGCTGCCAAGTATGGGGAGCTGATCTACACGCAGCAGCGCACGCGCGACGGAGCCGTCGCGTTCTACAACAGCGTGAAGGATCAATTTCCCAAATATGGCCGCTCGCGCGGCTCAGCGCTGGTGATGCCCGGCTTGCTGCCCATCATGGGGCGGACGATGCAGGAGGCGAAGGACCGGCACGACCAGTTGGAGGAGCTGGTTCCGGACGAGCTCATCGTTGCCGCCCTGGCGCCGGCCTTCGGTGATCTCCACGGTCTGCCGCTGGATGGACCGTTGCCACCGATGCTGGAGGGCAGCAACGCCGTGAAGAGTGGCCACGAGCGCATGGCCAAGTTCCTCGAAGGCAAGTCGATGAGCATCCGCGAAGTCTATCGCGCCCGCCCGTCCGGTCATTTGCAACTGGTCGGCACCCCGCAGAGCATCGCCGACGAGATGGAGGACTGGTTCCTGTCCCGCGGCTGCGACGGATTCAGCCTGATGCCGCCCTTTTACCCGGCGCCGGTCTGGGAGCTGTTCGAGCAACTCATCCCGGAGTTGCAGCGCCGCGGCCTGTTCCACCTGGACTATGAGGGCAAGACGCTGCGGGAGAATTTGGGCCTGGAGCGGCCCGCCCATCCCGCAAACCGCCATGCCGCCTCGTAAGCAGCTTGTTGTGGCGTGGACTCGTTGCGGGGGGACGATCAGCGGCGCGGATTGATTGCCAGGCGCAACCATTCGCCAAGCACGTTCACCGCCATCACCAGTGCCACCAGAACTAGGCTTGGGAACAGCGCGATCCACCAAGCGCCAGAAAACAGTTTGTCATAGCCCAGTCGGATCAAAGTGCCGAGCGAAGGATCCGCGATTGGCACACCCACCCCAAGGAACGACAAAGTCGCCTCGCCCATTACGGCGAAGGCAAAGTCCAGCGCGGCCAATACCAGCACCGGCGTCAACGCATTCGGCAGAATATGCAGCACCAGGATGCGCCAGCGTCCCGCGCCCAAAAGCCTCGCGGACTGCACGTACTCCTTGCCGCGCTCCGATCGCGTGGTGCCGCGCACCAGCCGGGCAAAATGCGGCCAATGGGCGATGCCCAATGCCAGGATCACGACCGGCACGGCGAAACGGTTGCGCTGCAAAGGCGGCAGCAAAGACTGGCTGATGCCGCCGATCAGCAATGCGGTGAGGAATGCCGGAAAGGTCAGCTGCACATCTGCGGCACGCATCACCAGTGCGTCCCACACACCGCCGAAATAGCCGCTGGCCAGCCCCAGTATGACGCCGGCCAGCAATGAAACCGCCACCGCGAGCGCGCCGACCAAAAGCGAGACACGCAGCCCGAACAGGATGGAGGAGAGCACGTCGGCGCCTTGATCGTCGGTCCCGAGCAGGAATGGCAGCTGCCCGCCGGGTCGCCAGATCGGCGGAGTCAACGCGACCGTCAGGTCGAGCCCGGCCATGTCATGCGGATCGGTCGGTGCAATCCACGGCGCGAACATAGCGCCGGC
Organism: Acetobacteraceae bacterium; assembly: GCA_965199005.1. Lineage (GTDB taxonomy): Bacteria > Pseudomonadota > Alphaproteobacteria > Acetobacterales > Acetobacteraceae > LMUY01. The sequence continues at coordinate 47,715 of CBDAQK010000006.1, forward strand.
GACCAGCATCAACACCAGCAACGCCGCGGTGACGACCGTTACGCTCGGGCGTCGCATCAATAGGCGCGCAGCCGGGGATCGATGCTGGCATGCAGCAGGTCGACCACCAGATTCACCACCACGTAGAACTGGCCAATCAGCATCAGCAACCCGGCGATCACCGGGGTATCGGTCTGCTGCAGCGCCTGCATGAACAGCAGCCCCACGCCCGGCCACTGGAACACCGCCTCGGTGACGATGGCGAAGCTGAGCAGCGAGCCGACTTGCAGCCCCGTGATGGTAATCACCGGCACCAGGGTGTTGCGCAAAGCATGGCGGAGATACACCAGGTGGCCCGGCAGGCCCCGGGCTCGCGCGAAACGGATGAAGTTGGCGCGAAGGATGTCCGCCATCTCGGCGCGTACCAGCCGCATCACGAGGGCGGATTGCTGCACGGCCAGCGTCGCTGCCGGCAGGATCACGGCCGCCCAGCCGCCCGTGGTCAATAACCCGGTCGGCCAATCGCCAACCAATCGCGTGGGACCGCGGCCAAACGAGGGCAGCCAGCCAAGCTCGACCGCAAAGAGCGTAATCAAAAGAATGCCTAGGACGAAGGTGGGGACCGACATCGCGAGCAGCGAGCCTCCCATCAGCCCCTGGCCGAGGCGGGAATAGGGGCGCACCGCCGCGAACACGCCGCACCCGATGCCGGCGCCCAGGGACAGCAGTGTCGCCACCAGGCCGAGCTCGATCGTGGCCGGCAGCCGCTCCGCCACGACCGCCGTCACGGGCCGTTGCGCCGCGTAGGACAGACCAAGATCGCCGTGCAGCGCTCCCCAGATATAGTGAACATAACGAACCGGCAGTGGACGGTCGAGCAGCATCTCCGCGCGCAACTGGGCACGCGCCAGGGGTGGAGCGTCGGTGCCGAGAATGCCCGAGACCGGGTCGCCGAGTGCGGTGAGGCTGAACGCGATTGCACCCACGACCAGCAGCACGAAGACGGATTGCAAAAGCCGGCTCGCGAGGAACCTAATCACCGGAGGGCTCCGGCACCGCGTGGCAGGCGACGAAACGGGTGTCTGTGACCCCGCGAAAAGCCGGTTCGACGCTTTGGCAGACCGGCATGGCCAAAGGACAACGTGGATGGAAACTGCAGCCGCCCGGCATCGACAATGGGCTTGGTGGTTCACCGATGATGGCGGGCGGTGCGCGCCCGGTCATGTCCAAGTCGGGCAGCGCCGCCAGCAACATGCGTGTGTAAGGATGCTGCGGCGCCTCGAACAACGGGCCGGCCGGCGCCAGCTCCACGAGCCGGCCTAGATACATTACGCCCACGCGGTCCGCCATGATGCTGACCGCCGCCAGATTATGGCTGATGAAGAGCAGCGTCAGTTGCAGTTTTCGCTGGAGCTCGCGCAACAGGTTGAGCACCTGCGCCTGTACAGAAACGTCTAGCGCCGAAGTCGGCTCGTCGCAGATGAGGAAATCCGGGTCGGCCGCCAGGGCACGGGCAATGGCGATGCGCTGACGCTGGCCGCCGGAGAATTCGTGGGCGGTGCGCCGGCGATCGTCGGCGCCGAGACCAACCAATTGCAGCAGCTCTTCCACCCGCGCCTGCCTTGCGGCTGAAGGCAGCCCCTGAAGCACGAGTGACTCACCGACCAAACTCCCGATCCGCCAGCGTGGGTTGAGGCTGGCATAGGGGTCTTGAAAGATCATTTGCATGCGATGCCGGACCCGGGTCGGCATGTCCTCTGGCCGCCGCACCGCAAGCCCGTCAAATCGCACTGTGCCAGAGCTGGCCGGCTGCAACCCGGAAACCAGGCGGCCGAGTGTCGATTTGCCGCAGCCGCTTTCGCCCACCAGGCCGAACGTTTCGCCACGGGCGATCGTGAAGCTAACCCGCTCCACCGCGCGTAATGCCGGCCCTGCGCGCCAGCCGCGACGCGCCGAGGCGAAGCTGCAGGATAGTCCATCAACCTGCAGCAAAGGCGCGGCGGCGTCAGCCGGCAACGGGAGCGTCCTGCAGCCAACAGGCGGCCTGCTGCGCCCCGGTCCGTAACAGCGCCGGGCGTTCGGCCAGGCAGCGGTCGAACGATCGGTCGCAGCGCGGATGGAAGGCGCAGCCCGCGGGAAGGCGCCCCGGCCGCGGCATGGCACCCGGTATTTGCCGCAACGCCCCGACCTGGCCGATACGCGGGATCGACCGCATCAAACCCACGGTATAGGGGTGAAGGGGGTGCCGTAGCACGGCCTGCGCTGCACCCATTTCGACGATGCGGCCGGCATACATCACCGCCACCCGGTCCGCGAGTTCCGCGATCACCCCCATATCATGGGTAATGAGCATCATGCCGGCACCGGTTCCGCGGCAGATGGTGCGGAGCAGGGCTATCACCTGCGCCTGTACCGAAACGTCGAGCGCGGTGGTCGGCTCATCGGCAATGATCAACGCCGGGTCGGCACAGAGCGCCAAAGCGATGACCACGCGCTGGCGCATGCCGCCCGAGAATTGGTGGGGATAATCCTGCAGCCGCCGCTCTGGCGCCGGAATGCCCACCTGACGCAGCAGCGCCGTGGCACGGGCGATGGCGGCGCCATATGAGCCGCCCTTGTGCACGCGGATGGTTTCGGCCAACTGATCTCCGACGCTGAACAGCGGATCCAGGCTGCTCGACGGATCCTGGAAGATGCACCCGATTTTGGCACCGCGCACCCGGCGCAGGGCTGGTTCGGGCAAGGTATCGATTCGCTCCCCTTGCAAATGGATGCTGCCACCGGTGATGCGGCCGGGCGGTGTCATGAGCCCGATCACCGCTGCGCCCGTGATCGATTTGCCGGCACCGCTCTCGCCGACCACGCCCAGCACTTCTCCGGCCGCGATCTCGAAGGACAAATCGTGCAGCACGGCCGTGGCGCCGAACTCGACCCGCAAATCGGAGATTTTGAGCAGGGGGTGGCGTATCCCGTTCAGTGCACGGTCACCCATTGCAGCATCACATACGAATCCTGTCTGACCGCAGCATCGACGGTTCGCTTCATCGCCCAACTGACAGTCTCGGTGTACAGCATCACGCTCGCCACCTGGTCGCGGGCGATGCTCAACGCGTCGTGCAGCAATGCCTGGCGGCGGCCGGGATCGAACTCGCCCTCCAGCGCGTGCAGGTCGCCGTCGAAAGCGGCGTTCGACCACAGGGCCCAATTGAGGAAGCCCTCACCGCCTTTACGGGTCATGTACGTGGAATGCAGCAGGTCGTATGTGGTCTGCCCATTCGGCAGTTGGCCGAGCAACAGGAAGTTCATTTTGAGCTGGGTCAGGTCCTGGACGAAGTTCTTCCAAGGGCGGGGATCGGGGTCGGCCTTGATGCCAACCCGGGCAAGCATCGAAACGAGGGCACGGCAGACCGCCTCATCATTCGGATAGCGGTCGTTGGTGCATTGCAGCCGGGTGCGAAATCCCGCTGGGAACCCCGCCTCTGCCAGCAATTTGCGCGACAGCGCAGGATCATAGGTCGCTGGCACATCCAGGTCGGCCTGGTAGCCGTCCAGCCCGCGAGGGGATGGGATGCCGGACGCAACGGCGTAGCCGCCCATCAACCGGGTGACCAGAAGATTGGTATCGATGGCATGCGCCACAGCCTGGCGAACCCGCAAATCGCGCCAAGGGTTGGCAGCCAACGGCTTGCCGTCGTTATCGGAGACGTCGTCGGCCACGTCCGGCGCCGGGTTCATCAAGACCATCATCTGCCGGAACGAGGGGCGCCCCACCACCTTGAACGCGGGGTTTGCGCCGATGCGGGCGATGTCGCTGGTCGGAACGTCCCGCAGCAGATCGACATCGCCTGACAGCAAAGCCGCCACCCGGGTAGGGCCGGAGGCGATCGGGACGAACTCTGCCTCGGTCACATTACTGGCACTTTGGCCCCACCAGGCGGGATTGCGCGTCAACCGCACCTTGCCGCTGCCTGCGTCCCAGCTTTCCACCTTGAACACGCCGGTGCCGTTGGCGTGGCGCACGGCGTATTCCTCCTGGCTGGTGGCAATGCCCGACGCCTTGACCGAATCATGGGCTACCGCCCAATCTCGGCTCATGATTTCCACTGCGGAAAGCCAACGCGGCAGCAGCGGGTCAGGCTGTTTGGTGTGAATGTCGACGGTGTGGTCGTCGACCACCACAGTTTCGGCAACGGTTGTGATGAATTGGCCGAACATGCCGGCCGACGGGCGCTCAAGTGAGAATTTCACGTCGGCTGCAGTGAAGTCCTGCCCTTCGCCGAACTTCACGCCGCGGCGCAGGGTGAAGCGCCAGGTGGTGGGCGCAGTTGCTTCCCATTTTTCGGCCAAGCCCGGCACCAGATCGAGATTCTGGTCGCGCCCGACCAGCGCCTCGTACACGTTGGTCAGCACCATCATGGTAACGGGGTCTGTGCTGGCATGTGGGTCCAGCGTCAGGATCGGCGATGCGGCGGCGTAGCGAAACAGGGCGGCGCGGGCGCCAGGCGCGGCGAGCATCAGCACCCCTGCGAACGCGATCAGCCAGGCTTTGCGAAGGCTCATCACATGCTTCCTTCCGATTAACGCGGCAAGACGTGCCTGGGTGCTGGCCCGCCATTCAATGTCGTCCACCCGGTGCGTTGCAACGTCCTTGATGCTTGCCACCGCCAGCCATCTAACTATGCTCGCCCAGTGCCGGCAAGCGTGCCCTGGTCAGTGGCCTCGCCCCTGTTTGCGGCAGGTATCCAGCCGTGCAACGGCGGTATTGCGGAGAACACGACATGGCTGACCCGGCCTCCTCGCTTGCCGGATTCGTGCGGTTTATGGAGATTACCGAACGATCATCACCGACCTTCGACGGGACGAATTTCGGAGAGGTGGGCGCCTACGAGACATTGACCGGCTCGGCCTGGTGCGCGCTGGACCCGCTGCATCCGCTGAACCGCGGCATCGTCAACCTGGAACACGCACCGCGCGACGCCGATGGGTTGGTGTCCTATCGTGCCGATGTGCAGATTACCAAGCCGGTGGACTTGGCCCGCGGCAATGGCTGGCTGTTCTACGAATTTCCCAATCGGGGCACCAAACGCGCCATTCAGCGCATCAACTCGGCGCCCGCCACCAACCGTCCGGCCAGCATGGCCGATGCCGGCAACGGCTATCTCATGCGCCAGGGCTACACGCTGGTTTGGAGCGGTTGGCAGGGAGAACTCGTGCGCGAAGCTGGGCGCATGGTGGCGGATTTACCGGTGCCTCGTCGCGACGGTGCCAGCTTGACCGGACTTTGCCGCGAGGAATTCCTGCTGGATGCCAAGGGCGTGCCGCAGGAGGACACCAACGAACCGCTGCGCGAAACCTCTGATATGAGCTTCATCGCCGGCCTGCATTATGCCGCGGCAACGCTCGATCCCACCGCGGCCACCTTGACCGTGCGTGCCCGCGACCGTGATTTGCGGCTATCCCCGCCCGGGCTGAGCTGGCGCTATGTCGATGCGACGCATATCGAAATCACCCGGCCCGACGGCTTCGACCGCGGCGCGCTCTACGAGTTCATCTATCCAGGGCGCGACCCGGTGGTCATGGGGGCCGGCTTGGCCAGCGTGCGCGATATCGTCGCCTTCCTGCGCCACGAGACGCAGGACACGCTCGGCAACCCCAATCCGCTGGCGCCGGACGGCCAACACGCGCTGACCCGGGCGATGGGCTTCGGCCTGTCGCAGAGCGGGCGGGTGCTGCGCGAATTCCTCTACGAGGGGCTGAACGAGGACAGCCATGGCCGCCCCGTATTCGATGCCGCCTGCGTGGTGGTCACCGGGTCGCGCTGTGGCCCGATGAACACGCCCTTCGTGCAGGCCACCCGCGCCTCGCGGCAGCACGGCAACCACAGCTATCCGGGCGACCAGTTCCCGTTCGCCTACAATACGCTGACCGACGAGCTGACTGGCCGGACCGACGGTATCCTGGCGCGGGCCGTGGCCAGGGGCGTGGTGCCGAAGTTGATCCAGGTGGATTCCGAATCGGAAATCTGGACGTCGCGGGCCTCGCTGCTGGTCACCGATTGCGCCGGCCACGATGTTGACCAGCCGGAATCAGTGCGGGTTTATATGGCAAGCGGCGTGCCGCATCTGCCCTATCGGCAGCCGGAGGTGGTGGCGCGGCATCCGTCCAACCTGCTGTCGTATCACGTCATCCTGCGGGCGCTCCTGGTCGCACTGCGCGAATGGGTTGAGCATGGCACCTTGCCGCCCGCCAGCCGCTACCCGCAGCGGAGCACGGGTGAGCTTGTGAGCGTGGCAGAGGCAAGAGTGCTGTTCCCGCGCATCCCAGGCGTGGATTTCCCGCGCGAAGACAGCGAGCTTCGAGTGATGGACCATACCGTCCAGCCCCCGGCCGAGGGTGCGCGCTACCCGACCTTCGTGCTCGCCCCCGATGCCGATGGCAACAGCCTCGGCGGGGTGCGCCATCCGCTGATGCTGGCGCCGACCGGCACCCATACCGGCTGGCAGATGCGCCGCGAAGGCTATGCTGGCGGCGAACTGTACAACGTATTTGGTGCGTTCATCCCCTTTGCCGCAACCGCGGCCGAGCGCGCCGCCAGCGGCGACCCTCGTTTGTCGTTGGAGGAGCGGTATCGCACGCGCGAGCAGTGGCGCGAGGTGCTGCGGGAGCGTATGGCAGCCAACGTCGCCGAACGGCTTCTCCTGCAGGAGGATGCCGACCGCATCCTATCGGCCGCTACCCAAAGCTGGGATATCGTCTCGGCGGTATGACCGTCGCGGAGGGGCAAATGCAGATGTCACCGGTGCAAAGTCAGGCTGCCTGGCGCGGCGCAACGATCGATTACCGGCGCGAGGGATTGCGGCTGTTCAGTGAGGCCGAGATCGCCGAACTGGAGGCCGGGCTGGCGGTGTTCAAGGCCCATGCCGGTGGTGACCTGGCGGACATGACCACCGAAAACTTCCCATTGCCCGTGCTCGGCAAGCAATTGGCTGGATTGCGCGAGACGCTGCGTGCCGGTCCGGGCTTCGTGCTGCTGCGTGGCTTGCCGCGGGACTCCCTGTCCGATGATGACTTGGCATTGATCTATTTCGCCATCTGCATCCATATCGGCCAGCCGCATGCGCAGTCGCATCAAGGCGAATTGCTTGGCCATGTGCTCGACATCAGCGATCTGGAAGCAGCCCAACGCGGCTACCACAAAGGGGGCGGCCAGCCCTTCCATTCCGATGCCTGCGACGTGGTCGGGCTGATCTGCCTGCGCGCGGCCAAATCGGGCGGTGCGAGCCGGCTGGCCAGTATGGTCGAAATCCACAATACGCTGGTGCAAGAGCAGCCGGATATGGCGGCGGTTCTGTATCGTGGCTACCCACACCGGCGCACGGAGCTCGATGCGCAATTCGGCACCGGCATTGTCAGCCCGGCGCAGCCACTCAGCGTCTTCAGCCGGCAGGGCGACGAGCTCAGTTGCTTCTTCCGCGGCGGCTCCGTCGCGATGTACCGGCGTGGGCCGGATGCCATGCTGGGTGACGACGCCTTTGCCGCCATCGCTGCGGTCGATCGGTTGGCCGCCTCCTCCGACTACCTGCTGGATATGGATTTCCAGGAGGGCGACATCCAATTCCTCAACAATCGTACCATCATCCATAGCCGTACCGACTATCAGGACCATGCCGACATTGCCCGGCGGCGGCATTTGCTGCGGGTCTGGATTGCCATGCCGCATTGGCCCGCTATGCCGGCCCATCAGGTGCTGCATACCGCCGAGGACCATCGCCTCTGGTCACGGCAGCGGCAGCCGTTCATGGAACTGCCATCCTCCTACCTGGCCCGTATGAGTGAACGCAGCCTGGTCAAAGGCGGGTAGGAGCAGCCGGTGCCCCTGGAATGTGCCCTTTCGGGCCTGACGAGATGCCGGCGGATTTCCGGGCGAGACCAGGTGACAGGGGCTGCTAGGCTTGATCGCCCTCGGCCGGAACCGCCCAGACATCGTTGGGACCAAACCAGATATCGGCCTCCGCGCCAGCGTCCCAGCCCGTGCTGCCGTCATTGACGACATTTGCGACGGCGGGGTTGCCGTCAGGCAAGGCGAGATGGACCTCCATCCGGGAGCCCAGATAGACGATGCGGGTGATGCGCCCGGGCCAGACCGTCGCGCCCGCGCCACCGGCCACGCTGCCCCGTCCGCGCGGCGCCAGTTTCAGACGTTCCGGCCTGATGGTCAGAACGACCGGTCCGCTGGTGGGCACAAGCCGGCCGGGCGAGAGGCTGACGGGGCCCGCCGAGGTCTTCAGTGTCACGAATCCCGTATGGTCGGAGGGGCCAGTGGCATGGGCGCGGATCATGTTCGTGGTGCCGATGAAGGTGGCGACAAAGGCCGAGGCAGGGGCCTCGTAAATCTCGCGTGCATTGCCCAGTTGCTCAACCCTGCCGTCCCGCATCACCGCGATACGGTCCGACATGGTGAGCGCCTCCTCCTGATCATGCGTCACAAAGACGGTGGCGATCCCGAGCCGGCGCTGCAGTGCCGAGATTTCGCTTCGCATCTCCTCGCGCAGTTTCAGATCCAGGTTGGATAAAGGCTCGTCCAGCAGCAGCAGCGCAGGCTGGATCACCAGGGCGCGGGCCAACGCCACGCGTTGCCGCTGGCCCCCTGAAAGCTGCTGCGGCCGCCGTTCTCCCAAGCCGTCCAGCCGCACCATCTGCATCGCCTCGGCCACCCGGCGGGCGATGTCGGCGCGGTTGATCTTTCGCATCCTGAGTCCAAAGGCGATGTTCTCGGCAACCGTGCGATGGGGAAACAGCGCGTAGTCCTGGAACACGATGCCGAGGTTGCGGTGGAATGGCGCGAGGGACTGCACCGGCCGCCCAGCCAGATGAATGCTGCCGCTGTCGGGCGTCACGAAGCCCGCGATCATGTTCAAGGTCGTGGTCTTGCCGCAGCCGCTTGGGCCGAGCAGCGTGACGAACTCGCCCGGTGCCACTTGCAGGTCCAGTTTTGCCACGGCTTGGTGGCTGCCGAACCGCTTTCCCAGCGCACGCAGCTCAAGGGCATGCTCAGCCATGTCCGCCCTCCTGATAGATGAAATTGCCGATGCCGACGACGCGGCCGAACAGCGCGACGAGCGCCATCGGCACCAGCATCGACAGGATCGACAGCGCGGCCAGCGTCGGTGAAAAGCCGTAGTCGAGGAACTGCATGATCATCACCGTCAGCGGACGCTGCTGCGGGCTGGCGACGAACAAGGACAGGTTTACATCGTCGAAGCTGCTGATGAACGCGAAGATCATTCCAGCACCCAGGCCGGACCGCGCGAGTGGCAGGGTCACCTCAAGGAACACGTGCCATGGCGAAGCGCCGAGGCTCGTTGCGGCCAACTCGGCGTTGGCTGGAATCGATTCGAGACTGATGACGATCGTGCGCACGCTGAACGGCAGGCATATCACGACATGGCCGATCACCAGCGCCGGCAGTCCGATCCAGTCGCCGAGCCCCACCAACGTCAGCGATTGCAGCAACGCGATCCCGGTGATCAGGCTGGGCAGCACCAGCGGTCCGAGCGTCATCGCCTGCACGAACGCCCGGCCGGGAAACCGGTAGCGGGTGAATGCCAGGGCGAGCGGGAGGCCGGCGATGCCCGTGGCGACGGCGCTCAGTGCGGCGAGCTCCAGGCTGAAGGTGAATGCGCCCATCCAATCCGGCCCGAACGCCTTGCCCCACCACTGGAGGGAAAAGCCGCGCGGCGGGAAATAGGAGCGTTCCGCCTGGTTGAACGACACGGCGGCGGTGATCAGGATCGGCACCAGCATAAAGGCATAGATCAGTGTCGCCACGCCCAGCAGCGCGCGCTTGGGCGCCTTCCCAGCCTCAATCATCGCTGCGCCCGGCGGCGGCCAAACAGCGTGGTCAGCCAGACCAGGGTCAACGAACTCGCCAGCAGGATCACCCCCATTGCCGAGCCGGATGACCAATCCAGCAGGTTGGTCATGAAGTTGTAGATCAACGTTGCCATCGTGCGGTTGGCCGGGCCGCCCAGGATGGCCGGAGTGGCATAGGCGCTGATGGCCACGGCGAAGGCCAGAAGAAAGCCGCCGGCAACGCCAGCGCTGGTCAAAGGCAACGTGACGCTGACAAAGGTGCGGAGCCGTCCGGCCCCCAGGCTCATCGCCGCGCGTTCCAGGTTGGGATTGACCCCGCCAAGGGCGGCCATCAGGGTCAGCACGCCGTAGGGCAGCAAGGCGTGCGTCAGGCCAATGATGATGACGGCATTGGAGGGCAACATGACCAGCGGGTGCGCGATCAGCCCCAGCTTCAGCAGAAAGCCGTTGATGGCGCCCTCGTTGTTGAAGACCACCCACCAGCCATAGGTGCGCACGATGACGCTGGCCAGCAGCGGCGCCAGGGCCAGGGCGATCAATGTGTTCTTCCAGCGGCTGCTGGTGCGGACCAGCACCCAGGCGAGGGGGTAGGCCACCACCACCACAAGCACACCCACCGAGAGCCCGATGCCGAAGGTTCTGAGGATGGCGTCGGTATAAAGTTTGTGCGTCAGCAAAGACTGAAAGTTGTCCAGCGTCAGTTCGTCCGTCGGCACCATGCCATCGGATTTCAGCACGCTCGCCGAAAACAGCACCAAGTTCGGCGCCACAAAAAACGCCAGCAGGAACAAGGCGGGGAAGGCGACCAGCAGATAGGGCGTCCGCCGGGAGGTCAGCGCCGCGGCGCCTGAGGCCATTGCTTGATCAGGCCATCACTTCCTGCCAGCGAGTGACCCACTCGTTGCGCTTGGCCCCCAGCACCGCGCTGTCCGGAAGATCGAGCGTGGCCATCTGCGCTTCGGTTACGATCTGGGTTGCGGCGAAATCTGCGGGCCAGTCGGTGATGTCAGGTCGGGCTGGGCTGCCGAAATAGGCCAGGCAGAAGGCACGCTGAACGTCGCGATCCAGGCGGAAGTTCAGGAACTCGAACGCCAGCCTTTTATTCGCCGCCCGCACGGGAACGGAGGATACGTCGGCCAGCCCGATGGTGCCCTCCTTGGGGATGGTGAAACCCAGCGGATAGCCTTTGGCGGCGTAGTAGCCAGACCGGGCGCTCCAGTATGGCGTCAGCCAAACCTGGTCGTTCTCGAAATATGGCGCGGCCTGGGCCGAACTCTGTATCACAGCGGCGAGGTAGGGTTTCTGGTCGCGCAGAATATCCCATGCTGGCGTGATATCGGAGCTGCTGCCGCCTTTCAGCTTCGCGGCCATGATCAGGGCGTAGATTGCGAGCAGGTTGGTGGACGGGTCGTGTCCCAGCAGATGCCCTTTGATCTTGTCGCCGTATTTGGGCCCGGGTATCCAGTAATCCGCCCAAGACTCAGGCTTGTCGACTTTATTCTTGTTCCAAAGCAGTGGCATGTACTGGTAGTAGGCAATGATGCCCACCGGCGGAATGGCCGTTTTGCTCCGGTCCCACACGTATTTCAGGTTGGGAACCTCTTTTTCCGTCAATGGCTCGAGCAATTTCTCACGCGCACCCAAAATCGCTTCGGGCGCGGTGAGTTCGGCGGCCACGTCGAAACCCGGGGCACCGCGGCTGGCGCGGATTTTAGCATAGGTCTGGGCCGCGCCGCCGCTCAGATCATACGAGACGCTGACGCCGAATCTCTGTTCGAACGGCTTGACCACCGTGCTCATGAACACGTCTTGGTATTCGCCGCCATAGGCGGTCACCACCAGCGTTTCCGCCGCGCGCGCCGGGATGACGAAGGGGGCGCTGAGCACCGCAGCGCCCAATCCCTGCAGAAGGGTGCGCCGCCGGAAGGCCATGCCTGCAATGCCCATCACCAACTTCCCCCCCATCAGAGTGACCCAGGCTGATCCTGGCCACCCCCGTCCTCACCCACGCAATAGCCTCATTCGGATGCGACCCCGCATAATTCGTTGCAAACCGCGGGCCACCCGACGCTCTCTGGCGTCAGACAGGGCGTTCGCCTTCCGCCGTGGTACGATGCATCAGGCGAATGCTGTCTGGGTCGAAGGCATCGCGCCGGTGCATGGTGCAGCGATTATCCCATGCGACCATGTCGTCATCGCGCCAATGCTGTGTCCAGGTGAACTGCATATTGGCCGTATGGGACCAGAGCCGGTCGAGCAGCTCGCCGCTTTCATCCGGCGGCAGTCCGACGATGGAGGCATGGCGGCGGCCGCCAAGGAACAGGCACACCCGTCCGCTTCCGGCATGGCGCCGCGCGATTGGGTGGTCCACGCCCGGCCAGGTCCGCACGTCGTCGCTGGCGGGCACGGTCATGCCCAGGCGCACCTCGCCACGTCCGTCATACACGGTTTGGTGGTGGATCGAGCGTCCGGCGACGGCCTTCCGGATGTCCGACGGCAGCGTGTCGTAGGCCATGTACATGTTCAGGAAATGCGTGTCGCCCCCTTCCGGCGGAACGCGCAGCGATCGCAGGAAGGAGCCCGCCGGCGGACGTTCTTTGAACCAGGTGTCGGTGTGCCAGTTGACCTCGCCGTCACCCAGGTCACCGGCCGCGCTCCCGTCGGGATTTTTGATGTTGCTGATGGTCAGGATTTCCGGGTGACTGCCATGCGCACCCTGCTGCATTTGCCTGGGATGGATCACTGGTGGGCCGAATGCTGCTGAGAAGCGGATTTGCGTTGGATCATCGAGCCCGGTTCCGCGAAACCGCAGGACGAGATGATCGAGCCAAGACTGCCGCACCGCAGCGACGTCCTCTTGCGTATAGTCCACGAAGGGAAACCCCTCGATGTCGGCGCCGAGGGCGGCCCCGGTCGGGATCACGCGGAACCGGGTGGAAATGCTCATCGCCGCCTCACGCTGCTGCCATCATTGGCACGTCACCTTCGAGCGTCGTCCGATACATCGTGCGGATGTATGTGTCGTCGTCGAACCCGGTCGCGCAATGCTGGGTGCACCGATTGTCCCAGAGCACCGCATCGCCAACACGCCAGACCTGGCGATAAACGAAGCGCTCCTGCTGCGCGAAATCCTGCAAATAGGTGATCAGCGCTCGCCCCTCTTCGGCCGGCATGCCCTCGATGTCACAGGCCCAGCGGCCGATATAGAGCGAGGTACGCCCACTGCGCGGATGGCGCCGCAGCAACGGGTGATAGACATCGGGCCGAGCCAGTCTCTGCGCGCCGGTCAGCGCCGGCAACAGCGGATAATGCACATGGTGCATGTCGACGCGGCTGAATCGCGCCCGGCGCCCGGTGATCTTCTGCCGGACCGCTTCGGGTAGCGCCGCATAGGCGGCGTACATGTCGACGAACAACGTGTCCCCCCGCTCTGGCGGAAGTTCAATTGCGTAAAGAAACGAGCCAGCATTAGGCAGACGTTTGTCTTCACCGTCGGTATGAAATCCTTCTCCAGCCCGCTTCAATCCAATCGGCTTGCCGTCCAACGTCTTGTTGGACACCACGAACACTTCCGGATGCCCAGGCAGGTTCATCGACAGCGGTTCCATGACGTGCAGCGGGCCGAACCGGGCGGTGAAGGCCACATGTTGCTCGGGAGTCATGGCCAGCCCGCGGAACAGCAGAATCGAGTGCCGGAACCATGCCGCCTCGATGGCCTGGAAATCGGCTGGGCTGACGGTCAGGTCAGGTGGCACGCCCAGCACCTCCGCACCGAACTCGCCGTGCAGAAGCCGAAATTCGACGGCCATTGCCCTCATCTCCGCAGAATAGTGAAAGCATAAACACAGGCCAGGGCTGCGCGCAAACGTCCGCCGCCCGTTCTTTGGGATGTGGGCGCCGAGTTAGGCGGGCTCGTCGCGTCGGGCTCGCATAGCGGCCGCGGTCCTGAAGGCTGATCCCCTCGGTGGTTGTCCCGGAGGAATTCAACGTCCTCATCAACCCGGGCCACGCGGAAAGCGCGCTCATTACCGCCGCCAAAATCCCAAAATGGCTGTATGATCCCCGGCTCGCCAAGGTTTCTTGAGGCGAGGACCCTGACAGGGCGCCCTCTGAGGGCCCGGTGCAGCGAGGTCGAGAAGCCCGGGTTCGGCAATGCCGCTGTGGACGCCTCCTCCCAGTTCGGCTTCGGCACCTGGACATGCCATGGACCGCCGATAGTATGTGGCGGGCCGTTCGAGCAGCTCGCAGTGACGAGGAGGCCTTCGTGAGTAAATACAGCCGTTCCGATGCCAAGGCGTATGCCCGAGCCAACCTCCGGGGCATTTGGGCCGCCGCGCTGACGCCCTTCCGGCCGGATTGGTCGGTGGACGAGGACGGCTTCCTGGCCAACCTGCGTCATTGGACGGGTGCGCTGGGCATCGATGGCGTGTTCGTCGGCGGCAAGCAGGGCGAGTTCTTCTCCATGTCGGTGGAGGAGCGCAAGCGCCTATTCGAGCTGGGGGTGCAAGGCACTGGCGGTGGGGGCGCCACCATCATGTCCTGTTCCGACCAGAACATGGACGTGGTGCTGGACCTCGCAGAGCACGCGCAGGCAATCGGCGCCGATTACATCGTCGTGCATGCACCGGTGCTGCACTTCGTCGAAGACCGGGACGAGCTGCTCTACCAATACTACCGCCGTATCAGTGAGCAACTCGATATCGGCATCGCCCTCTGGAGTCATCCGGATAGCGGGTATCTGATGTCACCCGAACTCTGCGCGCGGATTGCCGAGCTGCCGAATATCGTCGCCATCAAATACAGCGTGCCGCGCGAGATGTACAGCAGGTTGACGCGGTTGGCGGGCGACAAGCTGATCGTCAGCACGGCGTCCGAGACGGAATGGCTCGACAACATCCTGGACCTGAATTGGCAGGTCTATCTCTGCTCCAGCCCGCCTTACCTGCTGCAAACCGCCGAGGACCGGCGGATGCGCGATTACACCGACCTCGCCTTCGCCGGCAACGCGGACGCGGCGCGCCGGGTCAGGAATAGCCTCGATCCGGTTCGCAAAGCCCTGGCCGGCTCGCGGCCCGGCGCGAAGCCACAATCGCACCAGAAATACTGGCAGGAGCTGCTGGGCCAGGCGGGGGGAAGCGTCCGGCCGCCGATGCTGGAGTTGAGCCAGGCAGAGAGGGAGGCGATAGGCGCCGCCTTCCAGGCGAGCGGGTTGTCCACCGGTCGTCGCCGGGCTGCATGACAAGTGGGAAGGAACGCATCATGACGTTGCGCAAGCCATTCAATTTCAAGGCTTGGATCGACGAGCACAGCCATTTGCTGAAACCCCCGGTGGGCAACAAGCTGGTGTTTGAAGACGCCGGCATGATCGTCCAGGTGGTCGGCGGGCCCAACCAACGGGTGGATTTCCACGACGATCCCGTGGAGGAGTTCTTCTACCAGCTTCGGGGGGACATGATCCTCAAAGTTGCCGATGGCGGCCAGATCGAGGATGTGCGGATCCGTGAGGGAGATGTGTTCATGCTGCCGCCCCATGTCCGTCATTCGCCGCAACGCCCCGTCGTGGGCTCGGTCGGCCTGGTGGTGGAGGGGGCCCGGCGCCCCGATGACCATGACGGCTTCGAGTGGTTTTGCTTCCAGTGCCACGGCCTGGTCTACCGGATCGAGGTCGCCGTGAAGGACATCGTGAAGGATTTGCCGCCGCTTTACCAGGCGTTTTACGCGGACGAGGGCAAGCGGACCTGTCCCCATTGCGGGACGCTGCACCCGGGGAAGCAGCCGCCACCGGGCTGGGTCCGCGCGTGAGGCGGCGTCGGTAAGCGAGACCTTAAGATCCAGGCCGCGGTCCGCTCCGGCCGGCCATGCCGCAACATTCCAACTTTGCCACAAAGGAACACACATGACCTCGCCCGTGGATCAGGACCGCCCAACTTTGGCTGTGACGACGCGACGCACGGTGCTGGCCGGCGCGGCCGGGCTGGGCCTCACCAGGGCGCTGGGGCGGGCGAGGGCGCAGGGCGCTAAGCTGAAGATTGGCATGATCACCACCTTGTCGGGGCCGGGCGGCTATTTGGGACAGGAAATCCGGGACGGGTTTCAACTCGCCCTGGACATGGCGGGCGGATCACTCGGCGGCGCAGCGGTGCAATTGATGGTGGAGGATGATGCGTTCAAGCCGGCGCAGGCCAAGCAGATCGCCGACCGTTTCTACCAGAACGAGGGCATCCGGCTGTTCACCGGCATCGTTTTCAGCAACGTGCTCGCCGCTGCGGTGCCCGACCTGCTGGACCAGGATGCGGTGTATGTCAGCCCAAACGCCGCGCCGTCCAGCTTCTCCGGCAAGGACTGCAACAAGAACTACTATGTCGTGAGCTGGAACAACGATAGCCTGCACGAGGCCGGGGGCGCCAACGCGAACCGGCTCGGCTACAAGCGTATGGTGCTGCTCGCCGCCAACTACGAGGCTGGGAAGGACGCGCTGACCGGATTCAAGCGCACGTACAAGGGCGAGGTGATCAAGGAGATATACACCCGCCTGGACCAGACCGACTACGCGACCGAGATGGCGGAAATCCGGGCCGCCGATCCAGACGCCGTTTACCAGTTCCATCCAGGCGGCTTAGGCATAGCCTTCCTGAGGCAGTATCAGCAGGCCGGGCTGCTTGGAAAGATCCAGATGACGGTCGCAGAGCCGGGCATGGACCAGACCATCATGACTGCGCTGGGCGACGCCGCCGTGGGTGTGACGGTCGCGTCGCATTGGTGTGCGGATTTCGACAATCCCGCCAACCACGCCTTCGTCGACGGTTTCACCAAGGCCTACAAGCGCGTGCCCACCACCTACGCCAGCCAGGGCTATGACGCGGCACTGGCAATTGCGGCGGCGCTGAAGGGCACCGGCGGGAAATTCACCGGTCCAGACGCCTTCCGCACTGCCATGCTGCCGGCCAAGTTCGACTCGGTGCGCGGATTCTTTGCTTTCGGCAACAATCAGAGCCCGATCCAAGACTGGTATGGGCTGGAGGTGGAGCGCGGCGCACATGGCAAGCCAGTGCTGCTAACCAAGGTCAAGACCTTGACCCATTATGGCGATGCCTACTCCGCGCAGTGCAAGCTGTGACGTGAGCCTGGCCGTCGAGCAGGCGCTGAACGGTATCCAACTCAGCGCCATGCTATTCCTGCTCTCCGCCGGGCTGACGCTGGTGTTCGGCATCATGGGCGTGATCAATCTTGCCCACGGCTCGCTGTACATGGTTGGCGCCTATGCCGCGGCCTGGACGGCGGCGAAAACGGGATCGTTCGCGCTTGCGGCGGTGGCCGCCGTCGGCGGCGCCGCCATCGTGGGCATGGCGCTCGAGGTGTCGGTGCTGCGCCGCCTCTATGCACGGGACCATGTGGACCAGGTGTTGGCGACGTTCGGCTTGGTGCTGTTCTTCAACCAGGCGATCGCCTTGCTGTTCGGCCGCCAGCCGGTGTTCATGGCGCTGCCGTCCGCATTGGCTGGCACCGTGCTGATACCGCCGGGCGTTCCCTACCCGGCATTCCGGCTGATGATTATTGTCGTGGTGATCCTCGTCGCGATCATGCTGTGGCTGTTCATCGGCTACACCCGCGCCGGCATGCTGGTCCGCGCCGGCGCCACTAGCCGAGACATGGTGCGCGCGCTGGGCGTCCCCATCCGAGGCCTGTACACCCTGGTGTTCGGCCTAGGCGCGGCGTTGGCCGGGCTGGCGGGGCTGCTGGCCGGACCCCTGTACACTGTGCAGGTCGGGATGGGGGAGCAAATCCTGATTTCGACCTTTGTCGTCATCGTGATCGGCGGCGTCGGCTCCATCCGCGGCGCGTTCGCCGGCGCGTTGCTGGTGGGCGTCATGGACACGCTGATGCGCAGCGTGGTGCCGGGTATGCTGCACAGGGTCATGGAGGGGGCGGACGCGGACGCGCTCAGTGCGGGCCTCGCCTCCATGGGCATGTACCTGCTGATGGCGGTGGTGCTGCTGGTGCGGCCGCGCGGACTGCTCCCTGCCTATGTCTGAGGCCGCATTGCTGTCTGCGCATCGCCGAGCCGGCAGCCGGACGGCAATGCTGCCGTGGCTGGGCGTGCTGCTGGTGCTTGCGATACCGTTCCTGGTGCAGGCGACGGGGATGCCCTCGCTGCTCGGTCTTGCCACAAGGATCGCCATCGCCGCTCTGGCTGCGGCAGGGCTTAACTTGCTGGTGGGCTATGGCGGCCTCGTCAGCTTCGGGCACGCCGCGTATTATGGGCTTGGCGCCTACACGGTTGCCATCCTGAACGCGCAATTCGTGTCCGGCGACCTGATGCTTGGCCTCATTCCCGGCACCAATCAGCTATGGATCACGCTGCCGGCTGCAATCCTGGTCAGCGGTCTCGTTGGGGCGGGGCTCGGTGCGCTGTGCCTGCGCACGGCGGGCGTCCAGTTCATCATGATCACGCTCGCCTTCGCGCAGATGCTGTATTTCCTGTTCGTCTCGATGAAGGCGTATGGCGGGGATGACGGGCTGCTGATGCGCCGCGCCAACGTCGCGCCATTCCTGAACCTGCGCGACGGCACGACGATGTACTATCTCGCTGCGGCGTGTTTGCTGGCCTTTCTTGGCCTGACGGGCCGCTTCATGCGGTCCCGCTTCGGCCGCGTGATTGCCGGATTGCGGCAGAGCGAGCGGCGCATGGCGGCGCTCGGGATCACGACCTACCCCTACAAGCTTGCCATTTTCGTGCTGGCCGCCATGGGCGCAGGCTTGGCGGGCGCGCTGATGGCCAACGATGCCCGGTTCATCAGCCCGGACATGATGCACTGGTCGCAATCCGGCGACTTCCTGATCATGGTCGTGATCGGGGGCAGTGGCCGGCTGTGGGGCCCGGTGCTCGGCGCCACCGTGCTGATCGGGCTGGAGACGGTGCTGGCAGGTTGGACCGAGTATTGGGAGATCATCCTTGGCCCGATCCTGGTCCTGGTGGCACTCCGGCAGCCGGGTCTGCTGCGGTTCCCCCGGTGACGCCTCCGCTGCTACAGCTGCGCGGCGTGTCCAAGCGGTTCGGCGGCCTGTTGGCGACCAACGACGTCTCGCTCGACGTGGGGCCCGGCGAGGTGCATGCGCTGATCGGCCCGAACGGCGCCGGCAAGACGACGCTGATCGGCCAGATCACGGGTGAGTTGCGGCCCGATGGCGGCAGCATCCGGTTCGCTGGCATCGATCTGCTGCCGCTGAGCGCCCCCCGCCGCGCCCGCCTTGGCTTAGGGCGTACCTTCCAGATCACCCAGCTACTGCCGGACGAGACCGCGCTCGACAACGTCGCCATCGCCGTGCAGGCCCATCAGGGCCACTCCTTCCGCTTGTGGCGTGACGCACGCAAGGACCCAGCGCTATCAGACCCGGCGCAGCAGGTACTGGCAGAGGTGGGCCTGCTGCCCCGCGCCTGGGTGCGCGTCGCTGATCTAGCGCATGGCGAGCGCAAGCAACTGGAGTTGGCGGTGGCATTGGCGATGCGCCCGCGCCTGCTCGTGCTGGATGAACCGATGGCAGGCCTCGGCCCGGTCGAAAGCCACGCGATGACGGCGACGCTCGCAAGGCTGAAGGGCAGTGTCGCGATGCTCCTTGTGGAACACGACATGGACGCAGTGTTCGCACTCGCGGACCGGGTCACGGTGCTGGTCTATGGTGCCGTTCTCGCCAGCGGGCCGCCCAGCGACATCCGGCAGGACCCGGTGGTGCTGGCCGCTTACCTCTCTGAAGAGGTGGTGTGATGCTGGACGTGTCCGGGCTGCAGGCTGCGTATGGCAGCAGCCAGGTTCTATTCGACGTCAGCCTCCGCGTTGGCGCCGGGGAGGTGGTGACGCTGCTCGGCCGCAACGGCATGGGCAAGACCACGACCGTGCGCGCCATCATGGGGCTGACCCGGCCCCGTGGTGGCGCCGTGCGCTTCGGCGGCGTCTCGATCGCCGGGCAGGCGCCAGAAGCGGTGGCCCGGCGCGGCATCGGCCTGGTGCCGGAGGGCCGCCACGTCTTCCCGACCCTCACCGTGGCGGAGAACCTGGTCGCCACCGCGCGGGGCGGACGGGCGGCGCGGTGGACGCTGCCAGAGGTGTTCGCGCATTTCCCTCGCCTGCAGGAGCGCAGGGGACAACTCGCCCGCACCCTGTCCGGTGGCGAGCAGCAGATGCTGGCGATTGGGCGGGCACTGATGACCAACCCGACGCTGCTTATTCTCGACGAGGCAACGGAGGGCCTGTCCCCCGTCATCCGCGGTGAGATTTGGTCGATGATCCGGGTGCTGAAGGCGGAGGGTTTGGCGATCCTGCTGATCGACAAGAACCTGACCGTCTTGAAGCAACTGGCCGACCGCCACTACGCCCTGCAGAAAGGGCGCACGGTGTGGTCCGGTGATCGTGCTGCGCTCCAGGCCGACGCGGCGGCCGTGCAAGGTTTCATCGGCCTTTGACGCAGGAGGATAACAAGATGACTCCCTCTCCCGGCCTGCTGCCCCTGTACTGGGATCAGATCGAACTGGACCGGCAATACAGCGCGCGCAATACCGTGCACGACGCCCTGGCGATCACCGCCGGGTATGGCATCCGCACGCGCGCGGTGCAGGCGCGCGTCGGCTGCCACGCCGGCATCGCCTATGGCCCGAGCGAGCCGGAGCGGCTGGACGTGTATCCCGCCGGCCCGGGGGCGCCGGTCTTCGTGTTCATTCATGGGGGCTACTGGCGCATGCTGGACGCCTCCGACTCCGGCTTCATGGCGGAGGCGATGGGCCAAGCCGGCATCTGCACCGTGGCGGTGAACTACGCACTTGCCCCGTCCGTGACCCTGGACGAGATCGTGCGCCAGTGCCGCGCCGCGCTCGATTGGGTGCATGCCAATATCGCCGCGCATGGCGGCGACCCGGCCCGCATCCATGTGGGCGGCAGCTCCGCCGGGGCGCATCTCGCCGCTATGTTGGCCGGTCCCGACGAGGGCCGCATCCGAGGGCTGACCCTGCTGAGCGGGCTCTACGACCTGACCCAAATCCCCCACACCCATGTGAACGAATGGATGCGGCTGGACGCGGCGGCGGCGGCGCGCAACAGCCCGCTCTGGCGCCTGCCTCGCCCGGGCACCCGCATCGTGGGCAGCTACGCGCCGAAAGAGACGGACGAGTTCAAGCGGCAGAGCGAGGTGTATTTTGCGGCCTGCCACGCCACCGGTTGCGCCGTGACCGTGGTGCCGGTGCCGGGCAGCAACCATTTCGACATTCCGTTCGAGTTAGCCGATCCGCAGTCCCGGCTTAGTCTGGCCGTTCGCCAAGCCATTGCTGCGTGACGACGCTCAGCATCGGTGTTGCCGGGCTCGCATGGACCCGACGCCCTGGAGCGAATGCGCGCCGGCGACGTCACTGATCTCGCGGCATTCCGGATCGATCTCGATGCAGCCGGGTCGCCTTGGGGCTGAGACGTGCCTTATTTCCATATCCTAGATTCGAACTTAGGATAAAAGTAAGCCCATGATACAGCGCGCCCCGTTGGCCAAGGGCGCTGCGGATACGAATAGACATAACAGAACGGGACGATGCCATGGGGGTCGACACTGTTTGGTACAACGCCCGCCTCGCCGCGCTGGATTCGGCTCTGCCCGGGTTGTGCGTCGTCGAGCAGGGGGCGGCCGCCTGTGCCGAGGGCCGCATCGCTTTCGCCGGGTTGCTGGCGATTTGGGATATCGGCGCGCCCGCGGAACTGGTTTGGCGCATCGGCTTCAATCCCCTTCACCGCCGGGTTTGGAGGGGCGCATGACGATGCTGACGCCTGGCGCGGTCACCTTGGACCAATGGCGGGCGGTGTATCACGGGGCGGATCCCGCGCTGGACCGTGCCTGCATCCCGGCGGTGCGGGCCGGCGCCGCCGCACTCGGGCGCATTCTGGTGCGTGGCGAGCCGGTGTACGGCATCAACACCGGGTTCGGCAAACTCGCCTCCGTTCGGATCGAGGCAGACGCCTTGGCGCAGTTGCAGTTGAACATAGTGCTGTCCCACGCCGCGGGCGTAGGCGACCCGATGCCCGTATCCGTGGCACGGCTCATGATGGCGCTAAAATTGTGCAGCCTCGCGCAAGGCGCCTCCGGCGTGCAGCCCGGCGTGCTCGGATTGCTGGAGGGAATGCTGAGCCGTGGCGTGGTGCCGGTGGTACCGACCAAGGGTTCGGTCGGCGCGTCCGGCGATCTGGCGCCGCTGGCGCATATGACCATGGCCATGGTCGGACAGGGCGAGGCGATGCTGGATGGCGCGATCCTCCCATCCGCTACGGCGCTGGACCGGGTGGGGCTCAGCCCGATCGTGCTCGGCCCGAAGGAGGGGCTGGCGCTGCTGAATGGCACCCAGTTCTCCACCGCCTACGCCCTGGCTGGACTGTTCGAGGCGGAGGCGCTGCTGCGCGCCGGGCTGCTGACGGGCGCGCTGTCCACCGACGCAGCCTGCGGCTCCGATACGCCGTTCGACCCCCGTATCCACGCCCTGCGCCGCCACGCCGGGCAGGGTGAGGTGGCGGCGGCGCTGCGGGCCTTGCTGGCGGGCAGCGCCATTCGCCAATCCCATCTGGTGGATGACGAGCGCGTGCAGGACCCTTACTGCCTGCGCTGCCAGCCGCAGGTGATGGGGGCCGTGCTGGACCTGCTGCGCCAGGCCGCCGACACGCTGGGCACAGAGGCCAACGGCGTGTCGGACAACCCGCTCATCTTCGCCGATACCGACGAAGCCTTGTCTGGCGGCAATTTCCACGCCGAACCCGTGGCCTTCGCAGCCGATATGATCGCGCTGGCGCTCTGTGAGGTCGGCAGCATGTCGGAACGCCGCATCGCCATGCTGATCGACCCGGCGCTCTCGGGCCTGCCGGCATTCCTGACGCAACGGCCGGGGCTGCATTCCGGTTTCATGATCCCGCAAGTGACCGCGGCCGCCCTGGTGTCGGAGAACAAGCAGCGCGCCACGCCGGCCAGCGTCGATAGCATCCCGACCTCCGCCAACCAGGAGGATCATGTGTCGATGGCGGCGCATGGCGCACGGCGATTGCTGCCGATGGCAGCCAACCTGGCCGGCGTGCTTGGCATCGAGTTGCTGGCCGCTGCGCAAGGCTGCGATTTCCATGCTCCCCTATCCTCCAGCCCGGTACTGGAGCAGGTTCGGTCCCGGCTGCGCGCCGTCGTGCCGCGGTTGGACGAAGACCGCTACATGGCTCCTGATATCGCCGCCGCGACGGCCTTGGTTCGCGGCAACGCCCTTCTGCCGCCGGGGCTCAACCTGCCCGGCCTGACACGGAGCGCCGCATGACCCGCCTGGATAACGCCCGCCGCATCCGCGCGCCCCGCGGCCCCGAGCTGGCCGCCCGATCCTGGCAGACCGAGGCGGCGATGCGGATGCTAATGAATAATTTGGACGCCGAGGTCGCCGAGCGGCCGGAGGAATTGGTGGTTTATGGCGGCATCGGCCGTGCCGCCCGGGATTGGGACAGTTTCGACCGCATCGTCGCCGGGCTGAAGCGGCTGGGCGACGATGAAACCCTGCTGGTGCAATCGGGCAAGCCGGTGGGCGTGTTCCGCACCCATTCCGATGCGCCGCGGGTGTTGATCGCCAACTCCAACCTGGTGCCGCATTGGGCGACCTGGGAACATTTCAACGAGTTGGACCGCCGCGGGCTGATGATGTACGGCCAGATGACTGCCGGGTCGTGGATCTACATCGGCAGCCAAGGAATCGTTCAGGGCACCTACGAAACCTTCGTCGAGGCGGGGCGCCAGCATTACGGCGGCAGCCTGGCGGGGCGCTGGATCCTGACCGCTGGGCTGGGCGGCATGGGCGGGGCACAACCCTTGGCCGCCACCATGGCCGGCGCGTCGATGCTGGCGGTGGAGTGCCAGCCAAGCCGGATCGAGATGCGGCTGCGCACGCGCTACCTGGACCTGCAAGCGAAGGACCTGGATGAGGCGCTCGCCATGATCCGCGCTGCCGGGGAGGAGGGGCGTGCCATCTCCGTCGGCCTGCTGGGCAACGCGGCTGAAGTGTTCCCCGAACTCGTGCGCCGCGGCGTACGGCCGGACATCGTGACGGACCAGACCTCCGCCCACGACCCGCTCAACGGCTACCTGCCCGGCGGCTGGAGTGTCGCGGAATGGGAAGATCGGCGGGAACGTGAGCCGGGTGCCGTGGCGGAGGCGGCCAAGCGCTCCATGGCGACGCATGTGCAGGCGATGCTGGCCTTCCACCGCAGGGGCGTGCCGACGATCGATTACGGCAACAACATCCGCCAGATGGCGCACGACATGGGTGTCGCCGAGGCGTTCGACTTCCCCGGCTTCGTCCCCGCCTATATCCGTCCGCTGTTTTGCCGCGGCGTCGGCCCGTTCCGCTGGGTGGCGCTTTCCGGCGATCCGGAGGACATCGCCCGCACCGATGCCAAGGTAAAGGAGCTGATGCCAAACGACACCCACCTGCATCGCTGGCTGGATATGGCGAAGGAGCGGATCGCGTTCCAAGGCCTGCCAGCGCGCATCTGCTGGGTGGGCTTGGGAGACCGCCATCGGCTGGGCCTGGCGTTCAACGAGATGGTGGCGAGCGGAGAGCTATCGGCGCCGATCGTCATCGGCCGCGACCATCTCGATAGCGGCTCCGTTGCCAGCCCGAACCGGGAGACGGAAGCGATGCGCGACGGGTCGGACGCGGTGTCCGACTGGCCGTTGCTGAACGCGTTGCTGAACTGCGCGTCCGGCGCCACCTGGGTCAGCCTGCACCACGGCGGCGGAGTGGGGATGGGTTATTCCCAGCACGCAGGCATGGTGATCGTGGCCGACGGGACGCCGCAAGCCGCCGCACGGCTCGCCCGCGTTTTATGGAACGACCCGGCCACTGGCGTGATGCGCCACGCCGATGCGGGGTATGAGGCGGCGAAGGCTTCGGCGCGGGAACACGGGCTCGATCTGCCGAGCCTTGCATAAGGCAGGCCGGTTCGCCGCGCTGCGCCCCGAGTTGGCGTCGGTCGGCGGGATCACCATGAAGCGAATAGCTCCTCTCCAGAAGCCGGCGACGTGATTCGCATCTCCAATGGCGTGTCCCGCTGAAGATCAGGACAGCAGCGCTGCTCGAGAGCTCTAGGTCGACACGCCGGGGACAGCCCAAACGTCCAAGTCCGCAAGCCCTTCGCGCAGCTTCTTTACTTCCGCATAGCGAGGCGAGTTCCAGAAATTCTGCAGAGCCTCCATCGAGGGAAACTCGAAAATGACCAAGCTCCGCGCATCGTGCGAGCCTTCCAGCACGCCGATCTTCACGCCGCCTGCAACGAGGTATCGGCCGCCGAACTCCGCCGCGAGCGGGCTGACCGCATCGCGGTAAGCGGCGAAGTTTTCCTTCGGCGCAGTGAACTTGATCTGGACGATCAGATAAGCCGGCATTTGGCGTCCTCCTGCAGATAGGTCTAGACGTTTATAGGGCTGGAAGTTGTCACTGCTCCAAGTGCAGGTTGTGGGCGATGCAATAGCGTCGTGGATCAACCGCTACTGACGCAATAGGCTGCCGATCCTTTCCCTGAGCCATCGATGTCCGCGATCGTCGCGGCTGCGTGGGTGCCAGTAGAGCGCGAACTCGGCGGGAGGGAGCGGCAATGGCATGTCATAGACCTCGATCGGCAGCCGCGTGGCAGCGCCGGTCGCCAGGAGCCGTGGTATCGTCCCGATCAGGTCCGTAAGCGCCACCACATACGTGACGGCCATGAAGCTGAGCTGCCACAAGGACACTTTCCGGACGAGGCCTTGCGCGGCCAGGGCCGAGTCGATGGTGTCCGCGTACATGGTCCCGTCTCTCATCAAGGCCTGGACATGCTGAATCTCGACATAGCGGTCCAGCGAAAGCGGCCCATCCTGCAACGCAGGGTGCCCACGGCGTGCCACGCAGACGAAAGGCTCGTAGAATAACGAGCTCCGGATAAGTGCCTCGGGTGCTTTAGGCAGATAACCAATGGCGAGGTCGAGCTGGCCGGCCGCCATTGCCGTCTCCATGGTCTTCTGGTCCAGTTCGTTGAACTCGATCTCGATGAACGGCGCCTCCTGCGCCAGACTCCCCATGAGCGGTGGTAGCAGGAAAAACTCAACGAAATCCGTGCCGGCCAGCTTGAAAATGCGCCGGCTGGTGCGCGGCTCAAAGGCCTCTGGCAGCGACGTGATCTGCCCGACAAGCGCCATGATCTGGTCGATCTGCTCGATCAGACGTTCTGCCCTGGGTGTGTAGGCGAGGCCGCCCGGGCCGCGCACCAAGAGCTGATCACCGAACAGGATGCGCAGCCGCGCCAGCGCCGCGCTCATGGCAGGCTGGGTGATGCCCAGCGTCTCCGCCGCACGGGTGACATGACGCTCCTTGAGCAGAGCCTGGAGGGGGATCAGTAGGTTGAGGTCAAGCCCCCGATAATCCATGGCACCCATACCCATCATAACCGGGCGATGATTGCAGGTTCTCATGCGCATAGGCAAACGTCATGCCCATGCGATGGCTCTGTGATCTTGCCTGTGGACTCAGTGGCGACATTCCCGTGGGCGCAGCCGCCGAGACCAAGGCGCAAGGCGGCGAGCGCCTCCGGTCAGATAATAGCACGATGGGGAAGGAAGAGCGTGCCATGGATCAGATGATCTTAGAGACGCGTTGGCTGGATCCGGTGGCGCGGGCACGGTGCTTGGGTCCTGCGATCGAGGCGGCGGCCGACGAGATCGAGCGGTCTCAGGCGATCCCCGAGCCGCTGCTGACCTCGATCCACGAGAGCCGGATCGCTCGCCTCCTGCTGCCGCGTTCGTTGGGCGGAGAGGAGGTGGAACCTTGGATTTACCTTCAAGCCATCGAGGAACTCAGCCGCCACGACGGGGCCGTCGGGTGGAACACCTATATCGCCAATAGCCACACCATCATTGCCCCGTACATTCCATTGGAGACGGCAAAACTCATATTCGACGACCCTCGTTCGATCATCGCCTCAGGGCCGCCCTCATCCCGGTACAAGGCGATGGCCGTGACCGGCGGCTACGTTCTCACCGGAGAGTGGCATTTCGTCAGCGGCAGCCGCCAGGCGAACTGGATTGCAGCCCATTGCCAGGTTGTGGAACCCGACGGCTCATTGCGTCTCAACCGTTTCGGCCGGCCAACCTTCCGCTCCCTGCTCGTGCGCAAGGAGCAGACCGAGCCTATCCACGACTGGAATCCGATCGGTATGCGGGGCACCGCCTCCGAGGGCTTTCGCGTTTCGGACCTGTTCGTGCCGGAGATCCAAAGCGGCACGTTCGGCGAGGATCCCGCCTTGCGCCGTGATACGGGGACGCTTTACGCCTTCACCAACCAGGGGATGCATGCCGTCGGTGTTGCGAGCGTGGCGCTCGGGATCGCCCGGGCGATGCTGGACGCCTTCATGGACCTTGCCAAGCAGAAGACGCCAAGGAGCTCCCAACGCCTGGCCGACAGCCCTACGGTCCAATCGGAGGTTGCCCAGCGCGAAGCGTGCCTCAGCTCGGCGCGGGCTTGGCTCATCGGCACGCTCCAGGAGGTATGGAGCAATGTTGATGAGGGTGAGGCTATCGACCTCGACGCGCGGCTCCGTGTGCGTCTCGCCTCCACCCATGCGATCAAGGTCGCCGTTGAAACGGCCTACCATGCCTTCAAGGCCGCCGGCACGTCCGCGATCTTTCCAGGAACACCTTTCGAGCGCCGCTTCCGCGACATCCACACCTTGTCGCAGCAACTACACTCGCGCGAAGCACATTTTGAAACCGTCGGCCGGTTCATGTTCCACGGCGATCCCGACGGGCTGTTCCTGTAACCGCCAAACCTCATCAAGGAGCGCGTGATGCCTTTGCTGCTAGACCACATTGCCTGGGGTGCCGCTGACCTCGACAGCGGCGTTGCACTGTTCGAGTCGCTGACCGGGGTGAAGCCGATGACGGGGGGAAGTCACGCCGGCCTAGGCACCCGCAATATGCTGGCCGGGCTGGGGACCGATAGCTACTTCGAGATCATCTCGGTCGATCCTGCGCAGGAGGCTCCGAAAGACGGGCTTGCGACATCGATCGCCAAGCTGACCAAACCGGCAGTGTTGAGCTTCATGGTACAGACGATGGACATCGACCACACCTGTGCGGCGGCCGAGGCTGCTGGCGTCACGGTGACGGACCGGTGGACGATGTCACGCACGCGTCCAGATGGCGTGAAGCTGACTTGGACAGTCGCCAAGTTCAGCCATCCCGAATACGCGGGATTATCAATTCCCTTCGCCATCGACTGGCAAGGCTCGCCGCACCCGTCCGGGACGACACCCAAGGGCTGCTCCATGAAAAGCCTGACCGTGCTGCATCCGCAACCAGCGGGGCTTTCCACCATATACTCGGCGATGGGTTTGGCCGTGTCTGTGCAGGGCGGCGTCGCACCGGGGATCGTGGCCATTATGAACACCCCAAAGGGCGAAGTTTGCGTCGTGTCGCGATAGTTCCTGGATCTGGAACGTTGGACGCATCTATGGGCCAACCATGCCGCTGTTCACTGAGTCCAACTTGACGAGGAGAGGTCAGCAATAATGCGACTTGCCCTGTCCGACAGGACTGCTCTGGTCACGGGTGCTAGCGCCGGCATCGGCCTTGCGATCGCCGAATGTCTTGCAAGTGAAGGTGTCCATATTGCCATCACCGCGCGTCGGGAGGAGCCTCTGCAAGCTATCGCCGACAAGTTGCGAGCGTCTGGCGCATCGCAGGTTGCCGTTATAACCGCCGATATCGCCGACCGTCATCTTCAGGACATGATCGCCGACCAGGCGTTAGAAGCTCTTACGCATGTCGACATCGTGGTTAACTGCGCTGGTGGCTCCCGTCCTGTAACGCCTGACTCGGACGATGCGGCGTGGGACGGTGCCTACGCGCTCAACTTCACGGCAGCCCGGCGTCTGACCCACCGTCTGTTGCCCGGCATGCAGGCGCGCCGGTGGGGGCGTGTGATCAGCATCAGCAGTTCCGGTGAACCGCGCAGCATTGATGCCGGCGGCGTCGCAAAAGCAGCACTTCATGCCTGGGCAAAGGGACTTGCCTGTGTCGTCGCAAAGGATGGCATCACGGTCAACGTCATTGCGCCGGGCCGGATTTGGACCGAACAGATAAGGCGGAGGTTTCTCGGACATGAGGCAGAGCGGGAGGCGTTCATCGCGGCCAATATCCCAATTGGGCGTTTCGGTGACCCTGCAGAACTCGCCGCAGTGGCGACCTTCCTAGCCTCGCCGCTTGCATCATACGTGACGGGGGCAGTCATCCCGGTCGATGGTGGCATGCGCAGATTTTCGCTCTGATGCGCGTGATTTGTGAAGTCGATCCGCGCAAAGGCGCCGGAAGCTTGCGCATTTCTCACTGCGGTCGACCAAAGCGCACCGATGTAAACTTCACAGATTAAACAGGAGCAGGTTATGGCAAACAAGGTCGAGGACCTCAACGAGGGAACAAAGGTAGCAATACGCCGGGTCGTGCCGTTCGTCGTGTTGTTGTACATCCTTTCTTACTTAGACCGGGTGAATGTCGGTTTCGCCCTGCAAGGCCTGCAACGGGATATCGGGCTTACCTACGCCCAATTTGCTTTTGGCCTCAGTATCTTCTTCGTGGGCTACGCTTTCCTGGAGACGCCGAGCAATCTCATCATGCATCGCGTGGGGGCCCGTATCTGGTTGGCCCGGATCATGATCACGTGGGGAATGATCACGACGGCAACTGCCTTCATCAATAGCGTGACATCTTTCTACGTGCTGCGTTCCCTCCTCGGGATTGCTGAAGCGGGCTTCTTCCCCGGTGTGCTGTTGTACTTCACGTTTTGGTTCACCGACCATGTCCGTGCAAGAGTGCTTGGCAGGTTATGGTTGGGGCAATGCCTCGCCCTGGTGATTGGCGGCCCGCTATCCGGAGCGCTGCTGGATCTGGACGGGTTTGCCGGGCTACGCGGATGGCAATACATGTTCCTCATCGAGGGGATCCTCACCGTCCTCGTGGGGATTTGGACGCTTTGGTTTCTGACCGACCGCCCCGCAAATGCGGCGTGGTTGACGCCTGGTCAGCGTCTGGCGATCGAAGAAGAACTTGCTCGGGAACGCCGGGTAAATGTGGTGCTGGAGTCCTCCATTCCGGCCTACCGGCTTCTCGTCGATGTCAGAGTGCTCTATTGTTCCGCCATATTCTTTATCAGCGGTGTGACCCTCTACGGTATCACGTTTTTTCTGCCGGCCCAGATCGCGCAACTGCTGGGACGGCAAATCGGATTTATCTCCGGCATAGTCAGTGCCGTTCCGTGGATCTGCGCGTTCATCGCTTGCGCAATCATGACACGGTGGTCCGACCGGCGGCAGGAGCGTCAATATACCCTGACGGCTTGCATCGCAGTCGCGGTCCTCGGAATTTCCCTGGCGGGAGGGGCCGCCGGTCCAATGGTAAGTTTCCTCGGACTTTGCTTGGCCGCAGCTGGCATCGTGGCGGCGCAGCCAATCTTCTTCACGCTTCCCGTTTCGTTTCTGAGTGGGCGCAACGCCGCCGCGGGTTTGGGTATTATAGCGTCGTCCGGGTCGTTGGGGGCGTTCGTCGCACCTAACCTTCGGGTGTGGGCAGAGCAATTCTTTGGCAGCCCGGCCGCGGGCCTCTACATGATCGGCGCGGTAGCTGCGCTCAACGTGGTCCTAGTGCTATGTCTACGACTGGTCCTGGTACCTGCCGCATCGATGCCCGTGGCAGACCTCGCCCCATCCCCGGGGAGCTAATCACATGCCTCACCTCCCCACGGATGATCTCCTGGCAGCAATACGAGCCGAGCGCGAGATTCGCCAAACTCTTCTGCGCTACTTCCGCGGTGCCGACCGCCGGGACTATGAGCTGATGGCATCTGCCTATCACGCCGATGCCTATGACGACCACGGACCCTATAAGGGCGACGTCAAGGGCCTCATCGCGTGGGTTCAGGAGCGTCATGAGACGGTGGACCAATCCATGCACCTTGCTGGTAACAGCCTCATCGAGGTTCGTGGTGCCACCGCTTTCGTCGAAACCTATTGCGTGTTGTTTCAGCATGCGCGAGCGGGCGAAAGCTTCGCCACCGGTCAGCCGGTCTATAACGCTACACGATCGGCGTGCGCTATATCGACCATTTCGAGGAGCGGGGAGGTGAGTGGAAGGTGGCCCACCGCGTGGTCGTCTTCGAGTGGGTGCAGGAGGAGATCGGCGAGCTGCAGTTCAATCCAACTTGGGCGGTAGCGCAGCGGTCTCAGGACGATATGGTCTATCGCATCCATGAGACTCAGACGATGGGCTGCCCGGGGCCGCTGGCAGTAAAAACTGTTTAGCCAGAGCAGCGTCAAGGGTTGGCTCCCAGGGAATGGTCTCTAAACAAGGAATAGGATGTGGGTGAACTCATCATCAACGCTTTCGTCATGGACACCGGTTCGCACACCATGCACGGCCTATGGCGGCATCCGGATGCGCGGCAGCACGAGTTCGACGACATCCAAACGTGGATCAATCTCGCCCGGACGCTGGAGAATGGTCTGTTCGATGCAATATTTTTTGCGGACGTCGTCGGGCTTTATGGACCACTCAACGATGATTTCGCTCTGAACGTTCGGCATGGATTGCAAATTCCGAACCATGATCCGTCCATCGTGTTGGCGGCGTTGGCGGTGAATACGGAGCATCTTGGCCTCGCTCTGACGAGTTCGGTCCTGCAAGCGCATCCTTTTGAATTCGCGCGGCGGGCGTCAACGCTTGACCAGATAAGCCGAGGCCGTTTTGCCTGGAACATCGTGACATCCACCATGGAGAACTCTGCGCGTAACTTTGGCCACGACCGCTTGACCGAGCATGACGAGCGATACGATTGGGCCGAGGAATATGCCGAGGTTGTCTATAAGCTGTGGGAAGGATCGTGGGATGAAGGTGCGTTGCTGAAGAACAAGCAGGACGGCATCTTCTCGGATCAAAGTGGGGTTCATAAGATCAACCATGCGGGCAAGCGGTATCGGGTCGAAGGGCCTCATCTGGCGGCGCCCGGCCCACAGCGGACGCCGTTCCTGTTCCAGGCGGGATCCTCGGGGAGGGGGCGCCAGTTCGCGGCGCGCCATGCTGAAGGTGTTTTCATCTCCGTGCCCACGCCGAAAGCGGCTGCAGAACTCATTGCGGAAACTCGGGCCCTGATCTCGGCGGCTGGGCGGAACAACGCGGATGTCAAATTTATCCAACTGTTCACCGTGATCCTGGGTAGCACTATGGAGGAGGCTCGGAGGAAAGAGGCCGAGTACGACTCGTATATCGATGTCGAAGGATTCCTGAAGGTTTCGGGCATTGGTATCTCGCAAGATACCGGTGCCGCCATCCCGCCTGAAACGCGACTGGCCGATATCACGACCAATGGCGCTCAAAGCCATATCGACGGGCTTCGCAGGATGCATCCTGGCCGTGAGCCGACCGTCGCGGATTTAGGGTCCCTCATCGTCCGCCGGCATCCACGCCTTGTCGGCACGCCGAAATCGGTCGCCGACGAACTCGCAGTTTGGCAGCAGGCCGGCATAGACGGCATCAATCTCGGCAACTGGATACTGCCAGGCTCGTACGAAGATTTCATTGAATACCTGCTTCCGGAGCTACAAAGGCGCGGAATGGCCAAGCGAGAGTATCGGAGAGGCACGCTGCGCGAGAAGATTCTGGGAAAAGGTCCTTTGCTGAAGAACCACCCAGCCGAGTTGTATCGGGGCTACTTCAGCGTGAAAGGGGAGCGGCTCGCCAACTCCGGTGCCGCATCAGGCGTACTTTGAAACCGCATGCGGTGCGCGGCTGCCTGCGAGCCTTCTCGTTAGCTGGGTGCAGATGTTGAAGCGCAGTCGGCATTATCCTGACCGTCAACTCACCACGGAGGTCAAACCCTATGGAGAACAGGAGAAGCTATGAGCGAGTCTAACCAGACCATGGACTTTATGGAGCGTCTTCAAGCCGAGGATCAAATTCGCCACGCGCTCGGACGGTATTTTCGTGGCGCCGATCGAATGGACTACGAACTTCTCGCATCCGCATATCACGAGGGTGCACATGACGACCACGGCGGACAGAAAGGTGAAATACTGAGCGTGGTCGACGGCTTCAGAAAGCGACACGCCACGATCGAGCAGAACTTGCACCTGGCCGGGACGTCCATCATCGAGTTTGCCGGGGGTAAGGCTTACGTGGAAACGCCCTGCCTCCTTGTCCAGCATGCACGCATGGGCGACGCGGTGAACTTCACCACGAAAAAGCCCGTCTATCGACGGTTTGTGTTCGGTTGTCGCTACATCGATCGCTTCGAGAAACGCGCCAATGAGTGGCGCATACAGCATCGCACCGTCGCTTTCGAGTGGACGGAAGAACAACTGACTGATTGGACACTGGGCAGTGACTGGGTTGTCGCCAGGCGATCACGTGAGGACGCGGTCTATCGGGTTCGCGAGTCCGAATAGGCTGGCGATCGCGAAAAATCCCCAGTTGATGCTGGAATACGATCCCAACTATCCCTCGACCTCACTGAGGAGAACGCTCCGGCCGCGTTGCTGGCGGAGCGTTCGCACGGGCGAAGCCCGCATGATTGAAAAACCCCCCATGAGCGTGTTGCCGCCCGCTCACGCGCATGACTAGAGTTGGTCAGGCCGGTTGGCCAGGCTGATCGATCATGTGACGAGCTAGAACGCATAGTGGCTACCTTTCGCGTCGTCATTGTTTCGCATCGTCATTGTCCTGAAAGCCGGCATCAATGCTCCTTGTCCCACGTGCTGGGCGCCGGATCGAGCTCGATCTCTAGATTGGCGATGAAGCGCGCGACAGTCATGTAGTGACCGATGAGGATCAGCACCGTCGCGATCTCACGCGGTGACAGAGAAGATGCCACGGCGGCGAATGTAGCGTCCGTCACTCGGATGTTGGAAACGCATTCATCGACGAAGCCCAGCATGGGCGTGAAGTTGCCAAGCCGGCCGGACCGATCCCCGGCTTCGATCGCCGCGATTTCGGCGTCGGTCCAGCCTGCCCGCCGTGCCTCGCCCAAATGCTGCATCCGCTCAAACGCACTGTCGCTTAGCGCGGCGACGCGCAGGATGATTCCCTCGCGCAGTTTCGGATCCAGCCCAGACACCCGCAAGGCATTGGCGGTCGCGGGTAGCGCGCCCGCTAGCCTCTGCTCCGTCAATAGCAATCCGCGGGTCAGGTTGGAGGGGAAGCGGTCGTATTGCGCCCGCTGGTCTGGCGTCATGTCCTCAATTCGGCTCAGTGGCACTCGTGACATTTGACACTCCAGCAGGGTTACATCGATAGAACGCGCATGGCGCCCATCCCGCTCATCACCGGCGATGCGCCGGGAGGCAAGGGGGATAGACCGGCTTGCCTCAAGGCGCCACCGTCTCCCAGCCGCCGCCCAAAGCCCGATAGATGGCGACCAGATCCGTGGCGATTTGCGTATCGGCGTTGGTCAGGGTGCGGCTGCTATCCAGCACCGCGTTTTCGACGACGATCACGTTCAGGAAGTCGACCACGCCTTCGACGTAGCGTTGGCGGGCTGCAGCGAGGGCGGCAGTGTTCTGCCGCACAGCCTCTGCCACGTCGGCCCGCCGGCGCATGGCCTCGCCATAGGTCGTGAGCGCGTCGTCAACCTCCTGCCA
Organism: Acetobacteraceae bacterium; assembly: GCA_965199005.1. Classification (GTDB taxonomy): domain Bacteria; phylum Pseudomonadota; class Alphaproteobacteria; order Acetobacterales; family Acetobacteraceae; genus LMUY01. The sequence goes on from CBDAQK010000006.1 coordinate 82,265, forward strand.
CGCTTTCAAGACGGTTTGTTCATAAGCCAGGGCGGCCTGCCGCTGCTGCGACTCACGCAGATGCAGGGTGCCGCGTAACCGGCCGCCCTCGAAAATCGGCAGGTCGATCGAGGGGCCGACGGAGAAAAATGCGGAATGCAAGTCGAAGGTGCGGCGAAACTCGAGCGACTCAGTGCCGGCGCTGCCAGTCAGCCGCACATCCGGGTAGAAGGAAGCCACTGCGACCCCGGTTTGTGCCGTCGCCGCATGCAGCCTGGCCTCGGCTTCCCGCACGTCCGGCCGGCGCCGGGCCAGCTCGCCCGGCAATCCGATCGGGGTCGTGGGCGGCACTAGCGGTTGCGCGGCCGGGCGGTTGAGTTCCTCCATCAAGGCGCGCGGCGGCTGCGCCAGCAGCAGCCCGATGGCATTCATCAGATGCGCTTCCTGCGCGCGCAGGGAGGGCAGGGTGCCCTGGATCGTCGCACGTTGCGCCTCCGCATTGGCAATGTCCAACGTGGTGCTGACGCCGTTGGCAAACCGGTTGCGCACCAATGCCACGTTTTTCTCGGCGTTCTGCAGATTGTCGCTGGTGATGGCGAGCAGGCGTTGGGTGCCGCGCAATTCGATGTAGTCCTGCGCCAGGTCCGCGACCGCCATCAGCGCAATGCCGTGCCGTGCCTCATCCAGCGCCTCGGTATTCGCGCGTTCGGCCTCGACGGCCCGGCGAACCCGGCCGAACAGATCCAGCTCCCACGAGCTATCCAGGCCATCATGCCAGACGTCGAAGTCCAGGGGCGCGTTGGGGACGGACTCGAACAGGGAGATCGGGCCCGTCGGGCTGCTGCGCATCCGCTTGTACGAGGCATCCGCGTCCACATGCGGCAAGCCCTCGGAGGCGACGATGCGACGCTGCGCCCGCCCCTGTTGGACCCGTTCCGCCGCCTGGGCCAGGTCCAAATTCTGCCGCGCCAGACGGCTGACCAAACCGGTGAGTTCAGGGTCGTCGAAGCGGGTCCACCAACTCGCATCCACGGCCTGTCCGTAGGTGATGCCCGCCGGCGCCTCGCCCCACCACTGCGCCGGCGCGGTGTTGGACGGCGGCGTGAAATCCGGACCAACCGTGCAGCCAGCCAGGATACCGAGGAACAGCAGGGCAGGCAGGCGCATCGGTCAGTGCCCGGTGACGCGGGTCGGATCGCCTTGCTGCCGGGCCGCGACGTTGGCGAGCCCCGTATCGACCGTCGTCTCCACGGAAAACCCCACCCGCAACAGGTTGGCCAGGTCTTGGCCTGGCCGCAGCGTGATCTTCACGGGCAGGCGCTGCACGATCTTGGTGAAATTGCCCGTCGCATTATTGGGTTGGATCGGGGCGAAAGAGGCGCCGGACGCGGGGGGAAGGCTGTCCACAACGCCATCGACGTTGATGTCATAGGCGTCCACATGGATGCGGACATGCTGGCCCGGCAGCATGTGCCGCAACTCCACTTCCCGGTAGTTCGCCTCGATGTAGATGGCATCCAACGGCACCACAGCCAGCAGCGGCGCGCCCGGCGCCACGAAATTGCCGACCTGAACCGTCCGCTCGGCGATCGTACCGTCGATTGGCGCCATGACGCGGGTGTAGCTGAGGTTCAGCCGCGCCTGTTCCACCCGCGCCTCATCGGCCTTCACAAGAGCGACCGCGGCCCGGCGTTGCGCATCCTGAATCGGCACTTGGCGCAGCGCCGCCTCCTCCGATGCTTTGTTCCCGGCCACCTCGGACTCGGCTCGTTGTACCGCCGTATCGGCCTGTTGCCGGTCCTGCTGGGTGCCGGCGCCGGTGCTGGCCAGGTTGCGGTAGCGGCGCTGGTTGGCCAAAGCGAAGCTGAGTTGGGCGGCGGTCGAGTCCACCTGTGCCTTGGACTGGTCGATCACCGCGGGTTGCCGCGCGATCGTCCCAGTGACGTCATCGACCTGTGCCCGATCCCGCTCAAGCTGCGCTTCCGCCCCGGCCAGAGCCGCGCGGTAGTCGCGGTCGTCGATCTGCACCAGCACTTGTCCGGCGCTGACGTGCTGATTGTCGTCCACCAACACGGCCGTGATCTGGCCGGAGACGCGGGGGGCGACGGTGACGTAATGCGCGGTCACGTAGGCGTCGTCGGTGTAGACTTCAGGCCGGGGCAGAAAGACGATCAGCAGAACGATAGCGGTGAAGACCAATGCTAGACCGCCTGCAAGATAGAGCGGCCAACGGGGCCGCGGCTTTTGCTGCTGCTGTTTCTCCGCCGCTTCCTTCTTCTTTTGCGCCTGTTCGTCGCCCTTGCCATCCTTTTGCTCCGGCACGGCCACGCCCTACTTCTGTGCCAATTCGATGCGGGGCGCGAAGGTCCGCACCGGCAGGATCACCAGCACCAGCATCAGGGCCAAGGTCAGGGCGGCGACCACGAGAAAGGAATCTGCGAGCGTCAGCACCATGGCCTGCGCGTTCACCGCGGCACGATAAGCATCGATCCCGCCCGGCTGACCATTTGCCATCAGGGGCGTCGCCAGCCCCTGGATCAGGCTGGGGCCCTGTAGCGAGCCGAACCGGTTCTGTCCGGCTTGGTCGGCTAGGCGGTTGTAATGCAGCCCACCCCGCCAGCGCATAATGAGCTGGATCATCCAGACGCCGACGGGCTCCGCGATGGCGCGCATGGTATTGACAAGGGTGGAAGCGAATGGACCATCCGCCGGGTCGCGGATGGTGTTCGTCGCCATCATCAATAGCGGCATGACGATCATTGCCTCCCCTATTGCCGCGCTAGCCTGCCAGAGGAAGAATTGCTGCTGCTCCCAAGAGCTGGTGATGAGGCTGTTCCCCAGGCTGGCGACCAGAACCAGCATCATGCCGGCGAAGCTGACCCAACGCGGGTCAGCCGACCGGTGGTCAAGCAGCCAAGCCGTGGCCGGCAGCAGAACGAGTTGAGAGAGCGCTATTGGCAAGCTGATCAACTGGATCTGCTCGGGGCGGAACCCGATTTCCTCTAAGTAAGTCGCCGGGATGGTGCTCGCTCCCAAATTCAGCAGCAGGAAAGTGAACAAGGTAATGAGGCCGTAGGCAAAGTTACGGCGCTTCAACAGGTCGAAACGGTAGAGTGGCAACTCCTGCCGGGTCTCGTTGACAATCAGCAGCCCCAGTCCGAGCACGCTGAGCAGGGCGAGAATGCACATGGTTTGAGAGTTGAACCAGTCGTAGCGGTCACCTTGTTCCAAGAGGGTGGTCAGCGCGCCGGCGCCCACCATGACGAGCAGCGCCCCCGGCCAGTCGAATTTCCGGATTCGGTCATATTGCGGCGCGTCTTGCTCGACGCCATACCATAGCATGGTCGCGGCCAGCGTGCAGAGCGGCAGTGCTTCCCAGAACACCCATCGCCAGTCGACCGCGCTCGTCCACAATGCGGCCAGGGTGGTGGCGATATTCGGACCGAATGTCGCCGTAAGCGCGTAGCCGGCCAGTCCGTAGAGCCGTATAGCTGGCGGCAGCGTGCGCAGCGCGATGGTGAGCAGCAAGGGGATGATGAACCCGGCGGAGACCCCCTCGATCGTGCGCCATACATAAATCCAAATCAGGTTATCAGCGAACGGGATGAGCAAGGTCGTGATGCCGCAGAGGGTGACGGCGAAAATGGCGAAGCGCCGGATGGAAAACGTCACCGCCCAGAAGGTGGCGACCGACATCCCGATCACCTGGCCCGAGGCATAAAGGCTTTCGATCCAAGTTCCGGGATCGTGGCTGATGCCTAAGCCGCCCAGGATGTCTTGAAGAGCCGATGTCGTGACGCCGTCGTTGAACTCGGCGGCGAGCGCAGCAAGGAGGATGCCAATCAGCCCGATGAGTTTCTGGCCGTTCATCTCATAAAGCCGGTAGGATGCCGCGGACGGCGAAGCAAGCGATGGACATGTCAGGATACCGATTGAGACGAAACAACGCTGTCGTTATCGAGGCGCACGCAAAGGTAACATAACGTCGCCGCCGAGCCTACTGTCCTGAAGACCGGGCAAGCTCGTCGTCGGACTGTTGGTGATCCGCCGCACATGTCGGCGTTTCGGCAACGCTCGTAGCGTTGGTTACGAAGCTCTTGCGTCGCTCGGATATATCTGTAATATCCTATCGGGAGGATTAATCGTGCGAAGTGTTGTTCCGTTCCAGGGTAAGAGCCAGCAGGCATACGCTGAATTGAAGCGGCGCATCCTCATGCTCGAAATGCAGCCTGGGCAGATGCTGCAAGAGGCCGAACTCATTGAGATGCTTGGATGCGGACGCACGCCGGTTCGGGAGGCCATCAAGCAATTAGCGGCCGAGAAACTCGTTGTCGCCCGGCCGCGCCAGACGGCTTTCATAGCTCCCATCCTGGCGCAGGAACTCGCCGAAATAGGCGAGATGCGGTTTATCCTCGAGGTGCCGGCCGCACGCATGGCGGCCGAGCGCGGTACAGCCGCGGAGCGGAAGCGCTTGCGCGCAGCTTGTGAAAGCTTCCGCAAGCGCGCCCGCGCCGATGATCGTAGCGGGATGCTTGCTGGCGACGCGGCGATCCATGGACTGATCGCGTCCATGAGCCGGAACTCCTTCCTATTGGACTCATCCGAGCGCGTTGCAGGGTTCAGCCAGCGGGTCTGGTGGCTCTCCGTCCAGCACGCCAGTCGCGACGACGCCTTCGTCCGCTGCCACGACGAGCTTGTCGACGCCATTTGCGCCGGCGACTCGCAAGCGGCGGCGCGTAAAGCGGAGGACCACGTCGGTCTGTTCCAAGCCCGTTTGGGGCGGTTGGTGCAAACCGGTGGAGCTGCCCCCGCTCCTGCAGAGAGTCAGACGGATGGCAAGTTATCGGATGCGGCCGCATGAGCTGAGTCCCTCGCCGCGCCAAACGAGAGTGACTGAAGTCACCATTTCAGGGAGGAACGACAATGATGAAGTCATTTTCTGCGTCACGCCGGACGGTGCTGCGCACGGGTCTCGGCGCGGGAGCGGCAGCATTGGCCGCGCCATTCATTGCGGTGCGCCCCGCGCGAGCTGCTGAGTTCTCGTTCAAGCTGGCCACCACCATTCCGGTGGACCACCCACTCAACGTTCATGCCACCCGTGCCGCGAAGACGATTGGCGAGCAGTCCGGCGGCCGCCTCCAACTCGACGTGTTTCCTGGATACGTCCTGGGCAGTTCCACGTCCGCACTATCCCAATTGCGGGATGGGAGCCTTGAACTTCTCACCCTGTCCGGATCAGTGCTGTCCACCCTGGTGCCGGTTTCCACGATCTACAACACCGCCTATGCCTTCAAAGACTATGATGAAGTGTGGAAGTCGCTCGACGGTCCACTCGGTGCATATCTTCGCACGAAGATCTCGACGTCCGGCCTCTACGCGTTCAACAAGCAGTGGGACCTTGGGTTTCGGCAAATTACAACTGGATCGAAGCCGATCCAGCGGCCCGATGACCTTCGTGCGCTGAAAATCCGTGTGCCCGTAGCACCGCTCTTCCTCGCCTGTTTCAAAGCGCTCGGCGCGGCGCCGACGCCGATTAACTTCGATGAGCTGTACACGGCCCTGCAGACCAGGATTGTCGATGGCCAAGAAAACGACCTGATCAACATCCAGGCCGGCAAGCTCTACGAAGTGCAGAAATTCTGCAGCATGACGGGGCATATCTGGGACGGCTACTTCACCCTGGGCAACAACGATATCCTTGGCGCTTTACCGGCCGACCTTCGGCAAATCCTGGAGGACAACCTCAACAAGGCGGCGCTCGATGAACGCGAGGAGGTCCGGCGCAAGATGGAGATGCTGCGTCAACAGCTGACGACCTCTGGCATGACCTTTGTCGAGCCCGATCGCGACGCCTTCCGCGACGCGCTCAAGCAGGCCGGGTTCTATGCCGGCACACGGGCGAAGTTCGGCGCCGAGGCCTGGGGCATCTTGGAGTCCGTGGTCGGCCCATTGGCGTGAGGGTCAAACAATGACGTCGATTGAAGAACTCGCCAGTTTTGCGGCCGCGCTCGATATCCGCTGCCTGCCACCGGACGTCGTGCGCAAGGCCAAGCTGTGCGTGCTCGACACCGTATCGGCGTGCCTCACGATTGGTTCGACCGACGGCAGCGCAACTGCTCTGGCACTTGTCGACCCGGTGGAAGGCCAGGGCACCGGCCGCATCTTCGGCCGGCGCGAGCGGACGGATGCCGAGCGCGCTGCTTTCGTGAACGCCGTCTCCGCCGCTGCGACCATCCGGACTGACACGCATCCGGCCTCAGCCAGCCATCCCGGCATGGTCGTCGTCCCCGCCGTGCTCGCGGCTGGCGAGGCAGCCGGCGCCAAAGGGTCTGCCATCCTGGCCGGGGTGGTTGCCGGCTATGAATTCATGATCCGCTTGGGTCTCGCAGTGATCACGCCAGCGCTCGCGGCAATCTTCCGTCCTACCGGACTACTCGGCCCTGGGCCGGCGGCTCTGGGCGTGGCCGCCGCGACCGGACTCGAGCGCTCAAAAACGGTCCGAGCGGTTGCGCTCGCCTGCCATGGGGCCGCCGGGTTCAACGAATGGGTGCACGCGGGCACCAACGAGCACATCTACCACGGCGGCTTTTCGGCTCGCCATGCAATCTCGTGCGTGCGCCTGGCCCGGGCTGGCGCCGAGGGTGCGGCAAGCCTACTCGAGGGCCCATCCGGCCTGCTGGCCGGCTTCTCCGCGCTCGGCCGGGCGGGCCGTGTCACTGCGGGCTTGGGCGAGCGCTTTCTCATCCTGGACATCGTTCATAAACCCGCACCGGCCTGCATCTTTGCACAATCGCCCGTCCAAGCCGCCGCGGCTTTGGTTGCCGTCCATCGGCCACGTCCCAACGAGATCGAGCGAGTCGAGATTTGCACCGCTGCCAACGCGATCGGCTTCCCCGGCTGCAATAATTCCGGCCCGTTTGCCGATCCGCCCAGCGCGCAGCAAAGCATCCAGTTCGGCGTGGCTGCGGTCATGGTGGCCGGCGAGGTCCAAGACGCGTCTTGGGGCCGCCCCAGCGACCCGGCGATCAACGCGTTGGCCGCACGCTGCCGCTTGGTCGTGGACGAGTCGGCCGCGGCCGGCCGCCAACCCGTGCGCCTGACCGTCCGGATGCAGGGCGGCGACACCCTTTCCTCCGACATACCAGATTTCCGTTCGATGTCCGAGGATGAGGTCGTCGCGCGCTACCGCCGGTCCGCAGGCCCGGTCCTTGGTGTTGCGAAGGCCGAACGGGCGCTCAACGCCATCATGCACCTGGAAGAGCTAGCAGACGTGAACGCCGTAACATCGCTGCTCGTGCCCACCTGACGCAAACACTCTCGTGCGAGGTCATCAATGCCGCTCGACCACCCCCCTGCCCAGAAGATCGCAAACTCCGCGCTCACCGGGCCGCTGCGCGGCCTCAAAGTATTAGAGCTGGGCCATTTCATTGCCGCCCCGTTCTGCACCCGGATCCTGGCCGATCACGGTGCGGACGTCGTCAAAGTCGAGCCGCCGTCGGGCGAACCGCTGCGAACCTGGGGTGCCCAGGCGAAAGGGCACTCGATCATCTGGTCGCTACACAACCGCAACAAGCGATGCGTAACGCTGGACCTGAAGTCGGCCGCCGGGCGGCCCGTGGTTGAGCGGCTGGTCCGCTGGGCGGACGTGATCGTCGAGAACTTTCGGCCGGCGCAGCTCGAAAAATGGAGCTTGGGCTTCGCAGACCTGCAGCGCATCAACAAGAGGGTCATCCTCACGCGGATTTCTGGCTACGGGCAGACCGGCCCATATAAAGACCGGCACTCCTTCGGCGCCATTGGCGAGGCCGTGGGCGGCATCCGCTACCTGACCGGATTTCCCGAAGATCAGGTGGATCTGCCGTCAGTTCGGACCGGGATCTCGCTCGGTGACGATATCTCGGCGCTCTACGCCGTCGCAGGGGTGCTGTCAGCCGTCTATGAGCGTGATGTGGTCGGGACCGGAATAGGACGGCAGGTCGACGTCGCGCTCTACGAGGGGGTCTTCAGCTTGTTGGAGGGCATTCTACCGGAATATGGTACGGATGGCACGATACGCCGCCCGCAAGGTTCGGGCATGCCGACCGCGGTGCCATCGGACACCTACCGCGCTAAAGACGGGCAGTGGCTGGTGATCGCGGGCAACTCGGATCCGATTTTTGCTCGGCTTTGCCGCCTGATAGGGCGGGCGGATATGGCGGAGGATGCGCGGCTGAAAAACAATGTCGGCCGGCTTGCGCACCGTGCGGAGGTGGACGAGGCCATTGCCGCGTGGGCCGCCACGCTCGGGGCGGCAGAGGCCGAGGCGGTTCTGAACGACGCGGGGATCCCTGCAAGCCGGACTTTCACTGTGGCCGATTGTGTAGCCGACCCCCACTTTCAGGCGCGGGGAATGGTGCAGGAGGTGTACGACCCGCTGATCGGACGGACGCTGCAGCCTGGCGTGGTGCCCCATTTTGACGATGGCGGGCAGAAGGGTGGCATCGCCTGGCCTGGTCCAGCCATCGGCGCGCATAACGACGACGTCTATGGAGACCTGTTGGGCTTCAGCAGCGAGGATCTGGCAGCGTTGAGGGCCTCCCATGCGATCTGACTGCTGAGATCAGCAATCAGCGCGACGCCGGCGGGATTGGTGACTTGCGTTACACATCGCATATTGCAGATATATCTGAAATGTGCGAGAATCGCGCCGCCGGGTAGCTGAACGCCATCCTGGTCAATGAACGAGGGAGGAAAAACTTCATGGTGTCCACACTCCGGGCACGCCGGGAAGGCGCCACCGCCATCCTCGAAATCAACCGCCCCGACGATCAGAACCGGATCGATATGGCCACGATGGACGCGATGATTGCCGAAGTCGGCGCCATCGATCGCGACCTGTCGGTGCGCACGATCGTGCTGACCGGGCACGGCGACACCTTTTGCTGCGGCGGCCGCATTGGCGGCTACCCGGCTGGAACGCTCATCGACCAGCTCGACTACGCCCGTTCGTTCACCGTGCTTCAGGAGCGCCTCGGGCGAGCCCGCACCCCGATCGTGGCTGCGGTCAACGGAACCTGCGTGGCCGGTGGCATGAGCCTGCTGGAATCCGCCGACCTGGCCATTGCCGCCGAGACGGCTGAGTTCGGCTATCCTGAAATCGAGAATGGTCTGTTCCCCATGCTGGCAATGGCCGTCGCACGACGCGGACTGCCGCCCAAGGTTGCATTCGATCTCTACTACTCCGGCCGCCGGATGCCGGCCGCGGAAGCCCTGCAGCTTAACCTCGTCAACGCTGTCGTCCCCGCTGCCGATCTCTGGACCGCCGTGCGGCATCGGGTGGCCGCGCTCGAAACTCGCAGCGGTGACGCTATGATGGTCGGCCGCCAGGCATTCTACGCCATGGGCGGCATGACCACGGCGTCCGCTCTTGAATACGCTCAGGCAGCCCTGGTGGTCTCCACCCGTGCCGCTACCGAAGCCCGGTCGCGCGGCCAATAACGCTCCGCCGATCCGCCCGACCCGAGGTGCAGATCATGCAATTAGCAACTGACGTCAATCCGATACTGGTTCGGCCATGCGGCTTGGCCGCCTCGGTGACCCTTCAACTTGGCAGAGTTGTCGACATCGCAGCCGCCGCCCTGGTCGGCGTCGAGATCATCATCCTGTTCGTCGGCGTCGTGGCCCGATTCGGCTTCGACGCACCACTCATATGGTCCGACGAGTTGGCTTCGATCCTGTTCCTATGGCTAGCCATGCTCGGCGCCGTTGTAGCCTATCGCCGGCTTGAGCACATGCGGATGGGCGCGCTGGTCGATCGCTCCAAACGCCTCAAGCCAGTTGCCGAATGGCTCGCGTTGGCGGCAAGCCTCACTTTGCTGGGTTTGCTGATCTATCCGGCGTTTGGCTACGCAATGGGCGAGGCCGCCATCACGACGCCGGGGCTCGGCATTTCCAATCTCTGGCGTGCCGCTGCCCTGCCTGCCGGTCTCGGCCTGATGCTCGCCTTTGGATTGCTCCGCATGACCTGGTCCGGCCGGCTCGCTGATGTCGCGCTGGCTTTCGGCATTGTCGTCCTGGTGTCGTGCGGCTTTTTCTTCGCCAAGCCGTTGCTGGTCGCGATGGGCAACTACAAGCTGATCGTCTTCTTCGTTCTCTTGGTAGGCGCTGCCGTGCTCTCCGGCATCCCGATCGCCTTCGCCTTCGGGCTCGGCACGTTCTCCTACCTGGCGCTCACCACTCATACGCCGCTCACAGTCGTGGTGAGCCGGATGGACGAGGGCATGTCTCACCTCATCCTCCTGGCGGTGCCGCTGTTCATCTTCCTCGGCCTGATCATCGAAATCACGGGCATGGCTAGGGCCATGGTCAACTTCCTTGCCAGCCTGCTCGGCCATGTGCGTGGCGGGCTGCAATACGTTCTGGTGGCGGCCATGTACCTGGTTTCCGGCATCTCCGGGGCCAAAGCCGCCGACATGGCCGCTGTCGCGCCGGTGCTGTTCCCGGAAATGAAGCGCCGCGGCGCGGAGGAGGGGGACCTTATCGCGCTGCTCTCCGCGACCGGAGCGCAAACGGAGACGATCCCGCCGAGCCTGGTGCTGATCACCATTGGTTCTGTCACGGGGGTGTCAATCTCGGCCCTGTTCACGGGTGGGCTGCTACCCGGCCTGGTGCTAGCGGTCATGCTCTGCGGCATGGTGCGTTGGCGCTATCGCAAGGAGTGCCTGGCCGGGGTGCAGCGAGCGCCTCTCCGGCAGATCGCCTCGGCACTCCTGGTGGCGCTTCCTGCGCTGGTGCTTCCGTTCGTGATCCGCGCCGCAGTGGTTGGGGGTGTCACCACCGCCACCGAGGTCTCCACCATTGGCATTGCCTACGTGCTGCTCTATGGGCTCGCCGCCACCCTGCTGTTTCGCCAACAAGTCGACTGGGGGCGCCTGGGGCCGGCCCTGGTGGACACGGCGTGTCTGTCGGGCGCGGTGCTGCTGATCATCGGCACCGCGACTGCGATGGCCTGGGCGCTGACGCAATCTGGCTTCTCCCGCCAGATTGCCGCCACCATGACCGGTTTGCCGGGCGGGTCAGCCATGTTCATGGCCGCCTCGATCGTGACTTTCATCGTGCTGGGCTCCGTGTTGGAGGGCATCCCGGCCATCGTGCTGTTCGGGCCGCTGCTGTTCCCGGTGGCCAAGCTCGTCGGCATCCACGAAGTACATTATGCCATCGTCGTCATCCTCTCGATGGGCATCGGCCTGTTCATGCCGCCGTTCGGGGTGGGCTACTACTCGGCCTGCGCGATCAGCCGGGTCGACCCGGCAAAAGGCATCCGGCCCATTCTGCCCTACATGGCCGTGCTGTTCGCTGGAACCGTGCTGATCGCGGCCGTTCCCTGGATCTCAACCGGCTTCCTGCGGAACTGAGGGAGTAAGAACCATGTCGGACACGGTGTTGGTGTGCGAGGTCGGCCCGCGCGACGGGCTGCAGATGGCGAAAGGTGTCATGCCAACCGTCATCAAGCTGCGCTGGATCGAGGCGATGGTGCAGGCGGGTGTCGCCCACATGGAGGTCGGTAGCTTCGTGCCTGCGAAGCTGATCCCGCAGATGGCGGACACGGAGGCGGTCGTTCGTCATACGACAACCCTCCCGAGGCTTCAGACAATCGTGCTGGTACCGAATCAGAAAGGGGCTGAGCGCGCGTATGCCGCCGGCGCACGCAACCTGGTCATCCCGGTTTCGGTCAGCGACACGCACAGCCGTTCCAACACCGGTAAGGACACCGCGGAACAAGTGGCCGAGGTGTCTCGGCTGGTGGAGTGGCTGCGGGCACAGGCGCACCCCGTCCATGTCGAGGCGGCGTGCGCCACGGCCTTCGGTTGTTCCTTTGAGGGCGTCGTGCCTGAGTGCCGGGTGATCGAGACAACGGCCGCACTGCTGAAGGCCGGCGCGGATACCGTGAGCCTGGCCGACACCGTAGGCTATGCGTCGCCTCATCAAATCCGCAGTCTCGTCCGCGGCACCCGGGCAGTCGCCGGGGTTGCTTTCCAGAAGCTCCATCTGCACGACACCATGGGTCTGGGCCTGGCCAACGTCCTCGCGGGCCTCGACGCGGGGGTGCGAAACTTCGACTCCTCGCTCGCCGGGCTTGGCGGGTGCCCCTTTGCGCCCGGTGCGTCGGGCAACATCGTCACCGAAGATTTGGTGTTCCTGCTGGAAAGCATGGGGCTGCGCACGGGCATCGACCTTGACGCACTGATCCGCACGCGCGCGATCCTGCACGAAGGGCTGCCTGGCGAACCCTTGCACGGCAACGTCGAGCGTGCAGGCATCCCCAAAACATTCAGGCTGGCTGCTTGAAACCCGCATAGGAGACACTGGCGATGGACCTCAAACTTGCCGATCGGTGGTGCCTCGTCACTGGCGCCAGCTCCGGTATTGGCCGGGCAACCGCCCTCCTGCTCGCCATGGAGGGCGCCCGGGTCGTCGCGACGGCGCGCAGCCTCGATGCCTTGAAAACGCTGCCCGGTGAGATCCAAGCGGCCGGCGGCGCGGCGCCTATCTTGCTGGCGGCCGATCTGGCCAGGGAGGGGGCGGCAGAACAGCTGACCGCGCAGGTGCTCGCGCAGGCCGGGCAGGTCGACGTTTTGGTCAACAACGCCGGCGGCTCGCGCCCGATGACCAGGCCAGACGATCCCGCCGTTTGGGACGAGGCGTTCCGGTTGAACTTCCAGGCCCCCCGCAGGCTCGGCGAGATGCTGATCCCGCCGATGCTGGAGCGGCGATGGGGGCGCATCATCAACGTCACGGGCGCGATTGTTGGCAAGGCTGTCAATGCCGCCGCTCCGGCGAAGGCCGCGCTCGAAAGCTGGTCCAAGGCTGCCTCCGGCACATACGCGGCGAGCGGCGTCACGGTAAACTGCGTGGCGCCGGGCCGGCTCAACACGGTCCAGATCCTGCTGCGCCTTCACCCAACCGAGGAGTCGCGCCAGGATTTCATCAGCCGCAACATTCCGGCCGGGCGCTTCGGCGAGCCGCAGGAGGCCGCCGCGCTGATCGCGTTCCTCGCGTCCGACAGCGCGGGGTATATCACCGGAACAACCATACCCGTTGATGGAGGCGCCCTCCGCTTCGCCTTCTGATGCGGTCCGACCCTCCAACGCAGAAAGCAGCAACGATGCCGGTACACCGTCTCACGATCGAAAATGCGCCTGTCTTACACCACCCCGGCAAACAGTCGGCGCAGATCATTTGGCCCGAAAACTCGCCGGACGCGCACGTCACCATGACGCGGGTCACAATGCAGCCCGGCGCAATCTCAACTCGGCACAGTCACGCCATCTCCGAACAGACATGGGTCGTCGAATCGGGACACGCGACGTTGCTGCTTGCCGACGACCGTAGCGAGGAACTCAGGACCGGAGATGTCATTCGGACGCCTGCCGGCACTATCCACGGCGTCGAGAATACCGGCAACGAGCCATTCGTCTATCTGACAGTCACGTCCCCGCCTGAAGACATGACGAAGTTCTACGTCGGCCGCAGGGACTCGGGCGATCTGGATAAGGAATGACCAATGCCGCGTTTTGCCGTCAATGTGTCGATTATGTTCAATGAACATCCCTTTCTCGAGCGGTTTGAAACGGCGAAGGCTGCCGGCTTCGATGCGGTCGAGTGCTGGTTTCCCGCCGAGCACGGCAAGCGCGAGATCGCCCGCCGGCTCGCCGACCACGGGCTTGAGATGGTGGTGATCAACACCGCCCACGGCAGCGCCGACGAGTGGGGGTTGGCGGCGATACCGGGCCGGGAACAGGCATTCCGGAAGTCCATCGACGAGGCCCTGGAGCATGCGGCCGCGTTCGGCAATTGCGCGATCCACGTCATGGCAGGGCTGGCCGGCACCGTACCGCGGGAGGCGGCGCTACGCACCTATATGATGAACCTTGAACACGCATTGCGGCGTGCGGAGGGCACCGGCATCCAGCTCCTGATCGAGCCTCTGAACAGTCATAACCGTCCAGGATACCTGCTGCACTCCGCCGACCAGGCAGCATACATCATTGAGCAGGCCGGCTTCGAGAACCTCCGCATGATGTTCGACTGCTACCATGTGGAGATGGAGGACGGCGCCGTCCTCGACGTCATGCGGCGTGTTTGGCCGAAAATCGGCCACATCCAATTCGCCGGCGTGCCGGCGCGAGGCGTCCCGACCGAGGGGCGCGTGGATTTCCGCGCTGTATTTCAGGAAATCGACCGCCTCGGCTGGAAGGGCTGGGTGGGTGCGGAATACTTACCGGCTGGGCCCACAGCCGAAAGTTTCGAATGGCTCAAGGGTCCCTTGCAGCCGGAAACCAGTTTCCGTGAAACCCCGGTGGTATCCGGTGCGGCAGCCGGATGGTGGCCACCGGAGCGGCTTCGAAATCTTGTGCGTCGAGGATCACCAGGTCGGTGGTCTCGTCCGCCGAATTAATGACGAAGCCGAGGAGCCAACCTTGGTCCTCATCGGCGTCGGCGGCCGCCGGAACGAACGCGAACTCGCCGGGTAGATGGGTATCGCCAAATTCGTGCACAAGGCGGCGCCCTGTTTGCAGATCATGCTTGTACAGCCGCGTGGCGCCAACCAGTTGCGGGTTGCCGTCCGGAGGAACGCAGACCGTGTAAGCGTAGCGGTAGCTCTGGCCGAAGCGGCGTTCGTCGGTGCGGGGAAACTCTTGTGGCGTGGGGTCGATCACACGGCGGCCCACGCGGCGTGTCACGGGATCCACCGTCCAGCGTTCAAACCTGCCCAATGCGTCCAGGCCGCTCGCCGCTGAGGCGAACATCGTGGCATAGGCGATGACGTCCAGGACAACCTGGCCATCGCTGCCGTCGAACGCATTTGCGACGTGGAAGACGAAGCACGGATCGAGGTCACACCAGATGATATCGGCTTGTTCACCGCCACGCGGCAGTAGGCCCAGCCGGCCTTGGTGCGCCGGGTTCCAGCGGAATGGAAACAGATGGCCGCCGAGCACGGCACGCATGGAGAAGGTGACCGGTAGGTCGAGCACAATGGCGAACCGCACGGTGATGGCGCAATCGTGGATGCAGGGGCCATGCTGCACGGCGATGGGCACGTCGCGCACTACCTTGCCCGCGGCCGACACGACGACGTAGCGGACCGTATCCCAGACGCTGCCGTCATACGCGACGGCATGGTACTCGCCCGTGACTGGATCCCGGTGCGGGTGGCCAGAAAACGAGCCGGCAAGAGTGCCGTCGAACGGATTGTAGCGCTGCTCATCCAACGCCTCGGAGAGCTCGACGGGATAGCTGCCCGCCTCCACCAGGGCGAAGGCGCGGCCGCCAATGTCAGCCACGTTAGTGTTCACGGTGTCGTTGCGGCCTCTGCGGGGGCCGGGCGCGGGGGCACGGCCAAGCGCCGCTGCTGCCAGGCGAGAACCAATCCAGCGGTTGCGATACCACTCTACCCTCCCGTCGCGGATGGCGATTCCGTGCACCATCCCATCGCCGAGGAACCAGTGATGCCCCGCGAGATCAGGGCTGACCGGGTTCGCGCCCATCTTGAGATATCGGCCATTCAACCCCTTAGGGATCGACCCGGTGATGTAGAGATGGTCAAGCGTCAGTTCGGCTTGCATTGGGGTATGGATTCCGGCCAGGTAGGCGGATCCGGTCTGCGGGAGCCGCTTCCGGTTCCAGCTCGCGATCAGCTCGACCGCACGCTCCGCGATGGTGCGAATGACCCTTCCCGCAGGGTTTGGCATGGATGTAGCTCCTCGAAGTTTTCGGGCGCGCCACACTGTGGACGCATCCAAACGGGATCGGTGCGTTCAGCAAACCAGCGCTGACCAGGGTGGACCATCCGCGGCCGGCTCGCCACCACCGCGGTGCTGGACAGCTTGATGGGATTGCGAGGGGCGCCGAACAGCAGGTGCTGCCGGTCGGGCTCATCGTGCGGCAATCCTGCGGGGCGCGGGTTGGACGTTAAACCAGGACGACAAGCAACAAGCAAGACGCGAAATCCGGCTTGCCGGACAAAAAAGTATCATTGCTGCGCTGCAAACTGCGTAGCGCCGGGGGTCAAGGCGACCTAGGCTTCAACATGCGGTAAGAGGCCAGCACAAGAATGCCGGCTAGACCGGGTTGGGAGGACCATGGCATCGGAACCACATCTCGAGATCGTTCAGGTGCGCGAAGACCAGTCCTTCAAGATTTGGTCGCACGGCTATCCGTTTCGCACGGTGCGTTGGCACTTCCACCCTGAGTACGAGCTGCATCTGGTCACGGCAACAGCGGGCCGGATGCATGTCGGCGACTATATCGGGTCGTTTGGCCCCAATGACCTCGTATTGGTCGGCCCCAACTTGCCGCATAATTGGATCAGCGAGGTCGCGCAGGGCGAAGTGGTGCCCGAACGCTGCTTGGTGCTGCAGTTCACTGCAGGTTTTATCGACTCCTGCCTGACGTTGTTCCCCGAGTTGGGTTTTCTCCAGCCGCTTCTGTCGGACGCCCATCGGGGTGTCCGCTTCCCCGTGCCGCTGGCGCAGCGGATTCGCCCCTTGATGACGGCCCTGCTGCACACGACGCATGCCCAGCGGCTGGCGTTGTTCATGGAGATCATGGACAAGCTCGGCCATGAAAGCCGCCGCGGGTTGCTCGCCAGCATCGGCTTCCAGCCCGACCCGTCGGCCTACTTGTCGGCGACCATGAACACGGTGCTTCAGCACATCGGCTGCAACTTCACCAGCGACCTGCGCGAAGCCGACATGGCGGCGCTCAGCCGGCAAAGCGTCAGCGCCTTTTCGCGGTCGTTCCGCCGGCACACCGGGATGGTGTTCGTGCAATACGTCAATTTGCTGCGGATCGAACTCGCCTGCCAACATCTGTGCCAGGCGGAGCTGTCGGTCACAGACATCTGCTATGCGGTCGGCTTCAACAATTTGTCCAATTTCAACCGGCGGTTCCTTGCGGCGAAAGGCATGCCGCCGTCACGCTTCCGCGCCCTCCACCGCAGCAGCGCCGTGTTCGCCGCCGTCGCCGCCTGACATTCAACAAAATCAAGAAGGAACATCCATGAACCGCCTGACCACACTGCTCGCCACCGCCGCCTTCGGCTCGCTTGCCGGCGCCGCCGTTGCGATCCCCAGCGGCCGGGCCGCAACGGTTGCCAACGTGACCGTCGCCTTCCTGATGCCAGATCAAAGCTCGACCCGGTATGAGGAGCATGATCATCCCGGCTTCGTGGCGGAGATGAAGAAGCTGTGCCCGACGTGCAAAGTGCTATACCAGAACGCCGACGGCGACGCCGCGCGCCAGCAGCAGCAGTTCAACTCGGTCATCTCACAGGGCGCCAAAGCGATCGTGCTCGATCCGGTCGACTCCGCCGCCGCCGCCTCGCTGGTCAAGCAGGCGCAGGGCCGCGGCATCAAGATCGTCGCCTATGACCGGCCGGTTCCGTCCACCCCGGCCGACTACTACGTCTCTTTCGACAACGAAGCGCTCGGCAAGGCGATCGCGCAATCCCTGGTCGAGCACCTGAAGGCCGCCAAAATTCCCACCGGCGATGATACCGGGCTGCTGGAGATTAATGGATCGCCCACGGATGCCGCGGCCGGCCTGATCAAGAAGGGCGTCCACGAGGGGCTGGAAAGCGGCGGCTACAAGGTGCTGTCCGAATACGATACGCCGGAATGGGCGCCGGCCAAGGCACAGCAATGGGCCAGCGGCCAGATCTCTCGCTTCGGCAAGAAGATCATGGGCGTAGTCGCCGCCAACGATGGTACGGCGGGCGGCGCGGTTGCCGCGTTCAAGGCGGCCGGCGTGGACCCGGTGCCCCCCGTGACGGGCAACGACGCGACGATTGCCGGGCTGCAACTGATCATTGCGGGTGACCAGTACAACACGATCTCGAAGCCCAGCGAGATCGTGGCCGCCGCCGCGGCAAACGTGGCCGTCCAGTTGCTGAGCGGGGAGACACCCAAAGCGGACGCAACCCTGTTCAACACGCCCTCGCGCCTATTCGTCCCCGCCCTGGTCACCGCAAGCAACCTGAAGGCGGAGATCGTCGACAAGACGGTGGACGGAAAGCCGATCGAGCCGCCATCCGTCCTGTGCACCGGCCGCTACGCCGCAGGCTGCACGAAGCTCGGGATCACCAGGTAGACACCGTGGCAGCGGCGGCGCGGGAGGTCGTGCTCAGCCTCCGCGGCATCTCCAAGCAATTCGGCGCCGTGTCCGCCCTGACGGACATCGACCTCGACGTCCATGCCGGCGAGGTGGTAGCGCTGGTGGGCGACAACGGGGCCGGCAAGTCAACGTTGGTGAAGGTGCTGGCCGGCGTGCACCAGCCGACCGCCGGCACGATGACGTTTCGCGGGAATCCGGTGACGTTCTCAGGCCCCAACGATGCGCTGGCGATGGGCATCGCGACCGTCTTCCAGGATCTTGCCTTGTGCGAAAACCTCGACGTGGTTGCCAACATCTTTCTCGGCCGCGAGCTGAAGCCGGCGCAGTTGGACGAGGTGGCAATGGAGGTTCGCGCCTGGACGCTGCTGAACCAGCTGTCGGCGCGGATCCCCAGCGTGCGGGAACCCGTGGCGTCGCTCTCCGGCGGCCAGCGGCAGACGGTCGCCATCGCCCGCTCCTTGCTCCTGGAGCCGCAGCTCATCATGCTGGACGAGCCGACCGCCGCGCTGGGCGTGGCGCAGACGGCCGAGGTGCTGGACTTGATCGAGCGGGTCAGGGCCCGTGGCCTGGGCGTGATCGTCATCAGCCACAACATGGAAGACGTCCGCGCCGTGGCTGACCGGATTATCGTGCTCCGGCTGGGCCGCAATAACGGCGTGTTTTCGCCGGATGCGACGAATGCGGAGCTGGTGGGCGCCATCACCGGTGCGACGGACAATGCCGTCTCCCGCCGCACCCGGCGGCGCCAGGGGCAGGCGGACGTGGGAGCCGTGGCGTGAGCGTCGCACCGCTCGACCGCAGCGACGTCCGGGTCCGCCACGACGAGGGACTGGGCGGCTGGCTCCGCGGCGTGCGGGACCGGGTGCGCTCGGGTGACCTTGGCTCCATCCCCGTGGTGGTCGGCCTAGCCGTGATCTGGACCGTGTTCCAGAGCATCAACCCAGTGTTTCTGTCTGCGGACAACCTGGTCAACCTGCTGTTCGACTCGTCCACGACCGGTGTCATCGCGCTCGGCATCGTCTGCATCCTCATGGTGGGCGAGATCGACCTGTCCGTCGGCTCCGTGAGCGGGTTCGCGTCCGCGCTGCTGGGCGTGATCTGGGTCAATGCGGATTGGCCGGTGGCGGCGGCGGTGCTGGCCGCGCTGCTGGCCGCTGCGGTGATCGGCTCGGTGTACGCGCTGCTGTTCAACCGGCTGGGCATGCCGTCCTTCGTGTCGACGCTTGCCGGGTTGTTGGCCGTCTTGGGAATGCAGCTGTATTTGCTCGGCTCGACCGGGTCGATCAACCTGCCCTACGGTTCTGCGCTGGTGAATTTCGGCCAAATGCTGGTGATGCCCGCGCCAGTTTCCTACGCTTTGGCGATTTTAGGCCCGCTGGCGTTGCTGGTGACCGGGCTCCGCACTGCGTCCCGCCGCCGGCAGGCCGGTCTCACCCCCGGCTCGACGGCTGGCCTACTGGCCCGTTCCGCCATCCTGCTGGCCGGGCTGGAGGCGGTAGCCTTCTACCTCAACACCGATCGCGGCGTGCCCTGGATGTTCGGCCTGTTCGCGGCGCTGGTGGTGGCGCTGGACTACGCGCTGCGGCGAACAAAATGGGGCCGCTCCGTCATCGCCGTGGGGGGCAACCGGGAGGCGGCGCGCCGGGCGGGAATCAACGTGCGCCTCATCTACGCCAGCGCCTTCGTCCTGTGCTCCACGCTGGCGGCGTTCGGCGGGCTGATGTCGGCGGCGCGGCTGGCCTCAGCCAGCCAGCAGGCCGGCACGGGGGACGTGAACCTCGACGCCATCGCCGCAGCGGTCATCGGCGGCACCTCCCTGTTCGGCGGCCGCGGCTCGGCCTATTCGGCGCTGCTCGGCATCATCGTCATCCAATCCATCGCCAGCGGGCTGACCCTGCTCGATCTGTCATCCTCGCTTCGCTACATGGTCACCGGTGCGGTGCTGGCGATGGCGGTGATCGTCGATTCCCTAGCGCGCCGCTCGCGCGCATCCCATGGCCGCGGCTGAGGCCGCGCGAGTTCGGAGGCGCCCTTTGCCATGAGTCAGGATTTGTCAGGAAAGGTGGCAGCCATCACGGGCGCCGCGTCCGGGATTGGCCTCGCCAGCGCCCGGGCCATGGCAGCGGCTGGGGTGCGGGTCGTGCTGGTGGACCGTGACGAGGCCAAGCTGCAGGCAGCCTGCGCCGGCATCGGCCCTGGAGCCGTGCCGCTGGTGCTGGATCTGCTCGACTCCGGCAGCGTGAAGGGCATGGTGCCGGGCATTCTCGAGAAGGCGGGGCGGCTCGACATCTTCCACGCCAACGCCGGGTCCTACGTGGGCGGCGACGTGCACGGCGGCGATCCGGATGCGTGGGACCGCATGCTCAACCTCAACGTCAACGCGACGTTCCGCAGCATCCATGCCGTGCTGCCGCACATGGTGGAGCGCGGCAGTGGCGACATCATCGTCACCAGTTCCGTCGCCGGCGTCGTTCCCGTGGTAGTGGAGCCGGTCTACACCGCCTCCAAGCACGCGGTGCAGGCCTTCGTCCACACGCTCCGCCGCCAGGTCATGCAGCACGGCATCCGCGTGGGCGCCGTGCTGCCCGGCCCGGTGGTAACGGCGCTGCTGGACGATTGGCCGCGCGAGAAGATGGCGGATGCTCTGGCCCGCGGCAGCCTCATGCAGCCGGAAGAGGTGGCCGAGGCCGTGCTGTTCATGCTGACCCGGCCGCCCACGGTGACCATCCGCGACCTGGTCATCCTGCCGCAAAGCCTGGACCTGTAGCGGCGCGTCATGCACGGGCGCTGCGGCCGCTGCGCTCTACCTTGCAGTCCGCGCAGACGCCGGTCAATTCAACGGTCCTGTGGTCGACTTCGAACCCGAGCCGGGTGACCAAACTCGTCGTCGCGGCGGCAATCCGTTTGTCTTCCATCTCCACGACAGTTCCACACTGCCGGCAAATCAGGAATTGAACGGCATGGGCATGGTCGGGATGCTCACAGGCCACGAAGGAGCGAGTCGTCTCGAGGCGGTGGACGAGACCATGCTCCATCAGGAAGTCCAGGCACCGATAGACACTGGCGGGGGTGATTGAGGGATCTTGCGGAAGCAGGAGGTCGCGGATTTCGTAAGCCGTTTGCGGCCGTTTCGCCACCACGAGCTTCTCCAGCACGGCGCGTCGCTGCGGCGTCAGCCGGCCGCCCCGGTGGCGGCAAATTGCCTCAAGTTCATCGAGCAATGCGGCGTGGGCGGCCTTCCTGGTCAATCAATCCTACCCTGCTCATCTGGCCGCACTCTGCGGCCTGCGTCTGGAGACGACGCCCGGATCGGACAGTCGAATAGAGACGCCGTATCAGGTCTTGCCTGAAATGGCGATAGTCCTCCGAACTAGGGATGGTGGGACGGGGTTCCCGGGGCGCGCTAGCTAAGCCTTGGCCGGCTTGAACGACCTTGTACAGTCCTTGCAGGGATAATCGGGTTACCCTGGACAGTGACACAAAGTACTGAGACGTCGTGGTGTAGCCGAGAATTTCATTTCGGTAAGGCATGATCCAAAGCATCGAGCTCGCTCGTCATCCAAGACTGGTAGGTCTTCCCAGCCGGCTCCGTTTCGGTCGCACCCACGACGGGGACATGCGACGCTCTGGCAAGCTTTTCCATCCGGACTGCGACGGGGTCGCTGGCCTGGCTATTATAGACAAAGAGTTTAACGTGATGCGTTTTGAGGTCGTTTTCGAAGGCGGCGACGTCCGACGCCGCGGGTTCGGTGTTGTTCATGACGGCCAATTGGAACGAGGCATTGCGGACGCTCATTCCGAGCGCATCGAACATGTACCCGAACACCGGTTCGGTCGCCGTGGCCGGAACGCCGGCCAAGCGCGCGCGCAATGTGTCGATCTTGGCTTGGATCGGCTGCAGCGATTGCTGGAACTTCGCGAGATTGGCGGAATAGTCAGCCGCATGCGCCGGGTCGGCGGCTGCCAATGACTCGGCAAGCGCCTTGGCCAAGGTGAGCATCGTCGCTGGATTGTACCAGATATGCGGATTGTCGCCAATCTTCTTGCCAACGAGGTCAGCGACAACGATCGCCGTCCGGTTGTTGCTTCTTGCTGCGCCCAGGAGCTTGGCCACCCATGGGTCGTAGCCGATGCCATTATAGATCACCAGCCTCGCAGCGGACAGGTTCCGCGCGACCGAGGCGCTGGCTTCGAACAGATGAGGGTCCTGGTCCGGATTGGACAGGATGCTGGTGACCGCCACGTTCGACCCGCCTATTTGCTTGGCGACGTCGCCATAGAAGTTTTCCGCCGCAACGACCGGCAGAGGTTTGGCTGACTGGGCAAGAGCGGATAGGGCAAGCCCTCCGAGCATTGCGCCTACAAGCGTCGTCATGGCGGCCTTTGGCATAGGATCCCCTGCTAACCGATGCGATCCTCCCTTTGATATAATGTTTCAAAAGTGGATACAAGTGGACGGGTGGTGGAGCGACACCCTGGCCAGAAGCCAATGCAATCCTGCAACACTGTATCACCTTTCTCTGTCACTACCTGATACAAGGTTGCATAGTGTTTGATACCCAGTATCATATCCGCCACGCGATTTAGGCGGATCCGAGGTGCTGAGGGTATGATGATTCGTAGAGCCTTGCTGTTGACGAGCAGCCTCGTCGCCCTCTCAGTGACCTCCGTCTTCGCCGCCGATCCGCCCCCGGCGGTGACGCCGCAGAATGCAGCGCCGCAAACTGGGACGCCGCGGGTCAATCTCGGCACGGGCGCCGGCGATAGCGGTCCAGCGCTGACCTTGCCCGATGTCGAAATCATCAGCCAGAGGCTGGACCAGGCCCGTAGCCAGCTTCAGCCAAGCCTTGGCGCAACCAGCTATAATTTCGGCCGGGGTGCCATCGAAGCGCTGCCCCAGGGCGACAACGCGCCGCTCAACCAGACCCTGCTGCAAGCACCCGGCGTAGCGCAGGACTCGTTCGGTCAAATCCACGTCCGTGGCGATCATAACGAGGTGCAGTTCCGCCTCGACGGCGTCCAGCTTCCGGAAGGGCTGGCTGTTTTCGGCCAATCGCTCGAAACCCGCTTCGCGCATTCCCTGTCGCTGATCACCGGTTCGCTTCCAGCGCAGTACGGGTTCAACACGGCGGCCGTGGTGGACATTACCACCAAGTCCGGACGAACGGACCCGGGCGGCGAGATTTCGATCTACGGCGGCGCGCGGGATTACTTCCAGCCCAGCATCTCCTACGGCGGATCGGCCGGCGCGATCGATTACTTCTATACGGGCGACTTCCTGCACAACCGGGTCGGCATCGAAAATCCGACCAGCAGCTTCGACCCCATCCATGACCTGTCGAACCAGACGCACGGCCTTGCCCATGTGTCTGGCCTGATCGATCCCACGACCCGGGTGAGCTTACTCGCGGGCTATTCGAACGAGTTTTTTCAGATACCAAACAACCCAGGCCAGCCCGCGTCGCTCGGGCTCTCTGCGAATGGCACGAGCGATTTCAATAGCGCGAACCTAACCCAGCATCAGCGGGAGATCACCGACTTCGCCATTCTGTCTCTGCAGAAGCAGATCGGTTTAATCGATCTTCAGACGTCGGTCTTTAGCCGATATAGCAGCCTCTACTACACGCCAGACCCAATCGGCGACTTGTTGTTCAACGGCGTTTCGCAGACAGCCGCGCGCTCCGTGCTATCGACTGGCGAGCAGACCGACGCAAGTTGGCGGGTGAATGACCAGCATACGATCCGCGCGGGCTTCCAGGTGACCGCCGAACGCAACGTGTCGAGCACCGATTCCTCGGTCGTCTCCCTCGACGACAGCGGTAATCAAATCTCCGGCCAACCGTTCAACATCCAGAGCGGCACTGGGAAAACCGGGACCCTCTTCGGCGTGTACGTGCAGGACGAGTATCGGATTACGCCGAAACTCACCATCAATTACGGCCTGCGTTTCGACCAGGTGGATGAGTATACGCACGAGAACCAGGTCAGCCCGCGGATCAACGCAGTGTGGAAGCCGTTCGAGGGCACGACGGTGCACGCAGGCTACTCGCGTTACTTCACGCCGCCGCCCTTTGAGCTGGTGTCCGGCAGCGCGATCTCGCAGTTCGTTGGCACGTCGGCCGCGCCGGAGGTGACGCAGAACGATACGGTCAAGGCCGAACGGGACAATTACTTCGATGCTGGGGTCGATCAGATCATCCTGCCGGGCCTACGCGCCGGTGTGGATGCTTACTACAAGGCGGCCCGCAGTCTGATCGACGAGGGGCAGTTCGGCGCACCGATCATCCTGTCGGCCTTCAATTACCGAAAGGGACAGGTCAGTGGCATCGAGTTCAGTACGTCCTACGACAAGGGACCATTCTCGCTCTATGGCAACGTTGCGTACTCACGAGCCATCGGAAAGGATATCGTCTCCTCACAATTCGATTTCAGCGCATCGGACCTGCAATACATCAGTGGACGCTGGATTCACCTTGACCATGACCAGCGTTGGACCGGTTCGGGTGGCGCTGCCTATACCCTCTTCGAAGGCACGCGCTCGCCGACCCGGCTTTCGGCCGACCTGCTCGTCGGCAGCGGCCTGCGTGCCGACGGCGATGTGCCGAACGGGCGAGCCCTGGATGGCTACTATACCGTCAACCTCTCCGCCGTGCAGACCATCAAGACTGGCTACATGGGGCAGACCCAGCTTCGGCTGGACATCATCAACCTGCTGGACCGGAGATACGAGATCCGCGACGGAACTGGCGTGGGCGTCGGCGCGCCGCAATATGGGTTGCGCCGTACCATTTTGGCGGGAATTGCGCAGAAGTTTTAGGAGAGTGCGTGTGACGTCACGATCCATCCCAGCACTTTCCCTGGCTGGTTTGACCGCCTTCCCAGGTCTGGCCTCAGCACAGGCATCGACGGCCATAGCCCTCCCTCGGGACCTTTCGCCGTGGGGCATGGTTGCAGCTGCCGACCCGGTGGTGAAGGGCGTCTTTGGCCTGCTCGTGCTCGCATCTTTGCTCACCTGGACCATCGGGCTCGCCAAGGGGTTGCAGTTGCTTCGTGGCGCGTCCGTAGCCCGCCATGCCAAGGCGGTGTTGCGGAGATCAACTGGTCTGCCGGAGGCAGCCGGCCTGATCACCCCATCCCGATGCGGCGGCATGGTCCAGCTTGCCATCGAGGAGCAAGCTGCCTCGGCCGGCCTCGCCGTGACCTCCGGCATCAAGGAGAGGACCGCCTGGCGCCTTGATCGTGACATGAACGAAGCCGGGCGGCGCATGTCGGCGGGGACCGGCCTATTGGCCACCATCGGATCCGTCAGCCCGTTCGTGGGTCTGTTCGGAACGGTGTGGGGCATCATGCGGGCGTTCATCGGCATCTCCCGCGCACAGACCACCAACCTCGCTGTGGTGGCGCCCGGCATTGCGGAGGCGCTGCTGGCCACGGCGGCCGGGTTGGTGGCGGCCATCCCCGCCGTGGTGATCTATAATGTGTTCGCGCGCGGTGTGGCCGGGTATCGGGCGGTGCTGGCAGATGCAGTGGCCGAAATCATGCGGCTGCTCTCCCGCGACCTGGACCGTGCCGGGCGATGATGCAACTGGGCGGCAGCGGCGAGGAAGAATTGGCCGAGACTCATGAGATCAACGTCACGCCGTTCATCGACGTCATTCTTGTGCTGCTAATCATCTTCATGGTCGCGGCGCCGCTGGCGACGGTTGACGTCGCCGTGAACCTGCCTTCCTCCACCGCCCAGCCGCAGCCCCGGCCCGACAAGCCGGTCTATCTGACCATCCGCACCGATCGCAGCATGGCCGTCGGTGACTCTGCCGTTCGTGACGACACCCTGGCGGCGGCGCTGCTCAGCGCCACAGGCGGGGCCACCCAGCAACCAATTTTCGTGCGGGTGGACAAGGGCGTGGACTATGGCGCACTGATGGACGTGCTCAACCTGCTGCGTGCCGCGGGGTTCACCAAAATATCGCTCGTCGGCCTGGATGCCCACCCGAACCCGTGACGGGCCGTGTGGGGCGGTCCAATGGGTTGCTTGCGCTACTATCGTGCTGGCGGCCCATGCGGCCGTGCTGTGGAGCCTGCCGGCGACGCCTGCCAATCCGGCTCCGTCCCTCGCCATCCCGATTCAGTTGGACCTGTCACCCGCCGCAGCGCCGGTAGCCATACCGTCGTCTGCACCGGCCGGAGTACTTCCGCCTCCTATCGCTCCGCTGTCGTCGCCAACGCCGTCGCCGCCGGTCCAGCCAGCGGCTCCCGTGCCGCCTGCTGCCGAAGCCTTGCCGTCTCCGCCAGAACCGTTGCCGCGGCCGCGGCCAGTTCCGCCTCGTGACGCCGTGCGTCCGCCGCCTTCACCTTTGCCATTGCGGCGTCCCACTGCTCCGGCACCTCATACGCAGCCGGTCGTGCGTCAGCCGGTCCAGGGACGGTCACTGGCCGCGCCGTCAACAGAGTCGCCACACCCGGCGTCATCGGCCACAGAACCGGGAGACGCAGCCTCCGCCAGCGCCGCACCAGTGGCGGCCTCTGACCCGAATGCCGTGCCTGCATGGCAGGGCAGGCTCGTTGGGCAGTTGCAGCGGGCGAAGCGCTATCCACAGGCCGCCCGGTCGGCAGGGGACGAGGGCGTCAGCATCATCAGCTTCACCATCGACCGAGCCGGGCAGGTGCTCTCCGTCCGCCTCGTACGGTCCTCCGGATCCCCGGCTTTGGACGAGGAAGCCGTGGCACTCGTGCATCGGGCGGAGCCGCTTCCCGCTCTACCCGCGGAGATGCCGGATAAGACAGTCACACTCAACGTTCCCATCCGTTTCTCTCTGCGTTAGTCGTGCTGTCAGCCGCCGAGCGACCGGCTCTTTAGGAAGCCCAGCCGCGCCACTGCGGCGGTTTGCAGGAAGGCCTGGTCGCCCCCCGCTGCGATCGACCGCGCATCCATCGTTAGCAGCCTGCCCGTTGCGGCGGCGTTCAGTCGCCTGACGGCGCACAGGCCGTGAGCCAGGAGGCTTGGTTGACGATCTCGCGATCTCTTATGTGCTGGTTACATTTTGAAAGTTGAAGTCCTTTTTGGTCGCCAAATATGGTTGGGTGGGACAACTCTTGTGGAGAGACACGTCGAATGCGAAATGTTGCCTGCGTATTGATGGTTGCGGCAGCGGCCTGCACATCAGCGCCAAAGCCCGCCGAGGCCTGGGGAGGCGGGGTCGTGCTCGGCACTGTGGCAGGGCTAGGCGCCGGAGCTATAATTGGCAGCGCAATCGCGCGGCCATATCCGTATGCATACTACCCCTATGGCTATTACCCATATGCCTATGCCTACCCGGTTCCTTACGGGTATGCCTATCCCCCAGTCGCGTATGCACCGCCGGCCATCGCTTACCCGGCTCCGGCTCAGCCGGCGGCAATGGCTTTGCAAGGCCCGGCCACCTCTATCCCGGCTCAGCCGGCCTCTACGCCAACAACTCCCGCCTGCGGGCGAGGCCAATTCTATAACACTCTGACGGGAGTGTGCGACCGCCGCTGAGATGCTCCACGTCGTGATCACCCGATCACTGCCCCGGCGGATGACCCTCCTGATACCGGGGCATGTCGGGGCTCCGCGGGAGATGGTTGATCCGTCTCGACCGAGGAACTCTCTGTTGGATTGGCGGTTTCGTTGAATTGTAAGCCTTAGGACGAGAAATGGACGACAAAGAGACCGCTGCTCAGGACACTAGTCCCAAGCCCGCTCCCGGACCGGCCGAAGACATCGGAGAAACGAAGAAGGTTGACACCCAGGTTCAAGAAGAAGCCGCCAAACAGCGGGAAGAGACTGGCGGATACGAATAACGCAGGTGGCACCTGGTTCTTCTAGTGACAGTGCGGGCCAGTTTTTCATCGAAACCGCCTTACGCGAGGGGCTCACGGGCGTGTTGCAGGGCGTCGCGCCGTATCCCTACAATGTGAGGCCCGCCTAAGCCGCATCCGGGCTCAGCCGGCCACTACCGATTGATCACTACTGCGATTACTGTTGAGTGAGTCCATCGGGGAAATACCGTGCCGAATATCGACCTCACCCGCGCTCGTCTGGACCGCCTGCAACCGGCGGTCCGGGTGCCGCGCTTCGATCCCGCAACGATCACCGCCGGCATCGTTCATCTGGGGCTGGGCAATTTTCACCGCGCCCATATGGCCCGCTATACGCACGACTTGATGGACCAGCAGGCCGAGGCACGAGCCTGGGGGATCATTGGTGCCGGGTTGCTGCCCGCCGACCGGCGCATGCAGGAGAGCCTCGCACCGCAAGATAACCTCTACACCTTGGTGGAACGGTCCTTCGACGCGGAGACGGTAACCATTATCGGCTCCCTCGCAGGGGTGATCTTCGCCGGCGAAAGTAGCGCAGCCCTGCTGACGGCGATCGACTCGCCAGCCATACGGGTCGTCAGCCTGACCGTCACCGAGCACGGCTATTGCCTCAATCGCTCGACGAAGGTGCTCGATCCCGAGCACCCGCTGATCCGCCAGGATTTGGCCCATCCGGAGCGGCCCTCTAGCGCCATTGGCGTCATCGTGGAGGCCTATCGAAGGCGGCGGTCCAGCGGCGGAACGCCCTTTACCGCGCTAAGCTGCGACAATATTCAGCATAACGGCCGCGTGCTGCGCGATGCCGTCCTCGCCTTGGCTACCCTGCGTGACCCGGCGCTCGCCGATTGGATTGCGGAGCACGCCAGCTTCCCCAGCACGATGGTCGACCGGATCACCCCCGTGACCGCGGCAGTGGATGTGGCATCCCTTGCCGAGCGCTACGGCATCGTCGACCGCTGGCCGGTATTTGCGGAGACCTTTACCCAATGGGTGATCGAGGACCGGTTTGTGGCCGGCCGGCCGGATTGGCAGGATGTCGGCGCCCAATTCGTCGAGGACGTCGCCCCTTACGAGTTCATGAAGCTCCGGTTGCTCAACGCCAGCCACCTTGCCGTGTCCGGGGTGGGCCGGCTCGCCAACTATGTTACGATCGACGAGGCGATGGCCGATCCCCTGATCACCCGCTACATGGTCGCCTTGATGGACCGTGAGACCGGGCCCACGCTCCCGCCGGTGCCGGGGGTCGACCTGCCGGGTTATAAGGCCACGCTGGTGAAGCGCTTCGCCAACCCCGCCATCAAAGACACCGTCGAGCGGGTGAACACGGATGCGCCACTGAACGTCCTGGTCGATCCCATTCGCGACCGCGTTCGGGCGGGTGAGCCCGTCGCCTTGCTGGGGCTTGCATTGGCGGCCTGGCTGCGCCGGGTGCGCGGCGAGGACGAGCAAGGCCACCCGATCACCATCCACCATCCTCTCGCGGACACGCTGCGGCAGCGGGCAATCGAGGGCGGCAGCGATCCGCGGCCCCTGCTGAGGCTGACGACCTTGTTCGGCGAACTTGGCGATGATACCCATCTGGTTGAAACGGTCGGAGGCTGGCTGGCATCGCTCTACGAGAAGGGCAGCCGCGCGACACTTGCGGAGGCTGCGCGGATCTTAGCGTTCTAGGCATATTGACGCCGCCGCGCGACGATGAGACGGTCGGAGAAAGCCACGGCACCTGGCCAGTGGCGCGGTTCGATGGGAAAAACGCAATGGCTCAGCACCTCCGGACAGGCCTCAAGACAAGTATGGTGGCAGCCGCCTTGCTCGTGGCAGCAAGTCAGGCGCATGCCGATGCCACCCTCACCATTGCTACGGTGAACAACGGTGACATGGTCGTGATGCAGAAGCTGTCTGCCCAATTCGAGCAGCAGCATCCGGACATCCATTTGCGCTGGGTCGTGCTAGAGGAGAACGTGCTGCGCCAGCGGGTCACGACCGACATCGCGACCAAGGCCGGGCAGTTCGACATCATGACCATTGGCAATTACGAGGTGCCGATCTGGGCGAAGCAGGGCTGGCTGGTGCCGCTGGAGAATTTGCCGGCGAGCTATGCCGTCGATGACCTGCTGAAGCCGGTGCGCGACGCGCTGACATACGATGGCAAGCTGTACGGCCTGCCATTCTATGCGGAGAGCGCGATGACCTATTATCGGACCGACCTGTTTGAAAAGGCCGGCCTGAAGATGCCGCCAACGCCGACCTATGACGAAATCCGCAGCTTCGCCGACAAGATCACCGACAAGTCGCAGCAAGTCTATGGCATGTGCCTCCGCGGCAAACCGGGCTGGGGCGAGAACATGGCCTATGTCACCTCGCTGGTCGATGCCGAGGGCGGCCAGTGGTTCGACATGCAGTGGAAGCCGGTCATCGATTCGCCAGCCTGGCACAAGGCCATAACCTATTATAGCGACATCCTGAAGGCCGATGGCCCCCCTGGCGCCACGTCAAACGGGTTCAATGAGAACCTGGCTTTATTCAGCAGCGGCCATTGCGGAATGTGGATCGACGCCACGGTTGCGGGTGGGCTCCTCTTCGACAAGAAACAGTCGAGTGTGGCGGACAAGGTCGGGTTCGCAGCGATGCCGACTGGCAGCTACAAAGGCGGCCCGACCTGGCTGTGGAGTTGGAATCTCGCGATCCCCGTTGCCTCGAAGCAGCAAGACGCCGCCCGCACTTTCGTGACCTGGGCGACATCCAAAGACTACATCCAATCGGTCGCCAAGGAGAATGGGTGGGTGTCCGTTCCGCCTGGGACGCGGCAATCGACCTATGACAATCCAGACTACCAGAAGGCGGCACCCTTCGCCAGCTTCGTGCTGAACGCGATCGAGGTCGCGAACCCGAAAGGCCAGACGGCAGAGCCCCGCCCCTATGAAGGCGCCCAATTTGCGGCTATTCCCGAGTTCCAGGGCATCGGCACGCAGGTCGGCCAGACCATCGCGGGAACGTTGAGCGGCCAAAGCACGGTTGACGAGGCACTGAAGACTGCCGAATCCGCGACCGAACGGACGATGCGCCAGGCGGGTTACCCAAAGAAATAGGCAAGTGAGCGGATCTTGACCCGACCAGATGCCCCGAGGCGCAGATCGGGGCGTCTCCTGGTGGCGCCGTCCGTGATCGTCATGCTCGCGTGGATGATCGTCCCGCTGGCGATGACCGTCTGGTTTTCGTTTCAATATTACAATCTGGTCAACCCTGACGCGGCAGGGTTCGCTGGGTTCGACAACTACCAATTTCTGGTGACTGACCCTGATTTCTGGGCCTCGTTACGGAATACCTTCGTTTTCCTGACATCCGTGCTGATCTTTACGGTTGGGTTCGGTACCCTGCTCGCCGTGTTGTTCGACCAAAATTTCCCCGGCCGCACCATCGCCCGCATCCTGGCCATCTCGCCATTCTTCATCATGCCCACGGTCAGCGCATTGGTTTGGAAGAACCTATTAATGCACCCGATCTACGGCGTGCTCAGTGCCGTCATCCACGCAGTGGGCCTGGAACCGGTCGATTGGTTCGCCAGATTTCCCCTTGCTTCAATTATCGCAATCGTGTCCTGGGAGTGGCTGCCCTTCGCACTGCTGATCCTGCTGACGGCCGTGCAGTCGCTCGACCATTCCCAACGCGAGGCGGCGCGGATCGATGGAGCGGGGGCCGTCGCCCAATTCATTTTCCTCACATTGCCCCATCTGTCACGCGCCATCAGCGTCGTCATCATGATCGAGACGATCTTCCTGCTGACCGTTTTCGCCGAAATCTTCGTGACCACCTCAGGCGGCCCCGGCAACGCGACCACGAACCTTGCCTTTCTGATCTACGCCCGCGCCTTGCTGCAATACGATATAGGGGGGGCATCGGCAGGCGGCGTGGTTGCGATCGTGCTAGCCAATATCGTGGCCTTCTTCCTGGTGCGCAGCATCGCCCGGCGGCTGGAGGTGTAGCGTGCAGCAAACCCGCCTGCAACGCGCGCTTGTCACGGCCGCCGGGTGGGGCGCGGCGTTGCTCTTGTTTTTTCCGATCGGCTGGATGGTCCTGACCAGCTTCAAGACCGAGTCCGATGCAACCAGTCCCAGCCTGGTGTTCACTCCAACGCTCGCCTCCTATGCCGAGGTTCTAGCCCGGGCTGACTATGTCAATTTCGCGTTGAACAGCATCGTGGTGTCGTTCGGCGGCACGGCCCTGGCACTGCTGTTTGCAATCCCGGCGGCCTACGCCATGGCCTTCCATCCGACGGTGCGAACCCGGGGCACGCTGCTTTGGATGCTGTCGACCAAAATGCTCCCGCCGGTGGGCGTGCTGGTCCCGATTTACCTGCTGTTCCGGACCGCTGGACTGCTGGACACCCGAACCGGCCTCATTCTGATCTATGCCCTCATGAACCTGCCCATCGTCGTCTGGATGCTGTTCACCTTCTACAAAGAGGTGCCACACGACATCTTGGAGGCGAGCCGTATCGACGGCGCGGGGACGCTCGGCGAAATATGGCACCTGCTGCTGCCGCTGACGCTCCCTGGCGCGGCGTCGACCGGCCTGTTGTCGCTGATCCTTTGCTGGAACGAGGCGTTCTGGAGCCTCAATCTGACCTCGGTCAGTGCCGCCCCGCTCACCGCCTTCATCGCGTCGTTCTCGAGCCCAGAGGGGCTGTTCTTCGCCAAGCTGTCGGCTGCCTCGACCATGGCCGTGGCGCCAATCCTGGTGTTCGGCTGGTTCAGCCAGCGACAACTTGTGCAGGGCCTGACCTTCGGCGCCGTCAAGTAGGAGAGGCCATGTTCCTCGGACTCGATTTCGGCACCTCTGCCGTCAAGGCGCTGCTGGTGGACGGGACACAGAGCGTCATCGGCAGTGCCACGATGCCGCTCTCGGCCCAACGCCCCGCCCCCGGGCATAGCGAGCAGGACCCAGAGGCGTGGTGGCAAGCCATGCTGGACGCGGTCGATGCCATTGGGCGGGACCACAGGGCGGCCCTCGCCGCGGTCGAGGGGATCGGTCTCTCCGGCCAAATGCACGGCGCGGTTCTGCTGGATGCGGCCGGAACGGTGCTGCGCCCGGCGATACTGTGGAACGACGTCCGCTCCAGCGCCGAGTGTGCCGAGTTGGAAGCCGCCCTGCCGAACCTGCGGCAGATCACGGGCAACATTGCCATGCCGGGCTTCACCGCCCCCAAACTGCTTTGGGTTCGCAAGCACGAGCCGGATGTGTTTGCCCGCGTTCAGACGGTGCTGCTGCCGAAGGCCTGGCTCCGCTACCGGCTCACCGGTGAACTGATCGAGGAAATGTCCGACGCATCCGGCACGCTGTGGCTGGACGTCGGTGCGCGGGACTGGTCGGATACGGTGCTCGCCGCGACGGGGCTGTCCCGCGCCGCAATGCCACGGTTGGTGGAGGGCAATGCCAGGGCTGGTGTGCTTCGCCCGGCACTCGCCGCCCGATGGGGGATGACGCGGCCGCCAATCCTCGCCGGCGGCGCGGGTGACAACGCGGCCGGCGCCATCGGGCTCTCCGCTATCCGGCCTGGTGACGCCTTCATTTCGCTGGGGACCTCCGGCGTGCTGTTCGCTACAACGGATCGGTTCCGGCCCTATCCGCAGGCGGCGGTGCACGCCTTCTGCCATGCCATTCCGAACACGTGGCACCAGATGGGGGTGACACTTTCGGCGGCAGACTCGCTGTCATGGTGGGCTGGCGTTGCGGGGCGCCCGGAAGCCGAGTTGCTGGCCGAAATGGGCGTGCCATCGGCCCCCAGCCCGGCGCTGTTCCTCCCCTACTTGGGTGGCGAGCGGACACCGCATAACGATGGCACGATCCGCGCTGCCTTCGCCGGGCTATCGCACGGAACCGGCCGGGCCTGCCTGACGCAAACCGTGCTGGAGGGGGTCGCGTTCTCTCTGCGCGACTGCCTGGAAGCGCTGGCGGCATCCGGCACAGTGATCAGCACGGCGCTTGTCATCGGCGGCGGCTCCCGGTCACGCGCCTGGGTCCAGATCATCGCCACTGTGTTGGGGATCACGTTGCAGCGCCTCGCCGCGGGCGAGCATGGGGGCGCGTTCGGTGCGGCGCGACTTGCCCGCATGGCCGTCACGGACGAGAACCCCGCAGCATTGTGTATGGCGCCCGCTTGCGAAGAAACCCTGCACCCCGATCCGGCTTTGACAGCGGCGTATAGCGCCAGCTTCGCCCGGTATCGTGCGTTGAATACCGCGATAAAACCCATCGTGCAGCCGGGCCGTGCAGCGCGATGACGCGATCAAGCAAGCACGGCCAGGAACGCGGCGCGGGGAGCAGGGCCGATGCGGAGTATGTGCCGCTTGACAATTCCATGAAGGCGGGGCGTGTCTTTCCGCCGCAGGGCGGCCACCATCGCGAGGTGATCGGCGGCACTTTGCCGCGTGTGCGAGACGGTTTTCCAATGCATCCAACCCCGCGGCTTCGTGCGCTCCCGGAGTTCATTGATCAACTGCTCCAGATCGGCATTACCGCATAACCGGACTAGGGCCCGATGGAACCGATGATTCGCCATATCCAGCTCCGGCACGGTCGCGCTCTCGATGGCTGCCTCGAAAAGCTCTGCTAGGGCCAGGAGCTCGCTATGATTTGCTGGGGTGGCTTGCCGTACGATGAGTTCGCAAATGGGCAACTCCAGCAGGAGCCTGATCTCCACCCGGCGGCTTAACTCCTCCTCGCTGACCGTCATGACCCGGTAGCCGCGGTTCGGGACATGGTCCAACACCCGCAGCGCTGCCAAATGGGCCAGCGCCGCGCGCACCTCGAACCGGGTGGCGCTATACCGCTCTTCCACATCCGTCAGCCGCAGCCATTCTCCCGCTTGCAGTCCACCGAGCAGAATGTCGGCCTCAATTCGCCGCGCGAGGTCTGCGGAAGCTGTTTCGCCTGGTCGCATCGTCACGCTTGGTTCGCCTGCCAGGGCATAATTCCTAGTTGCTGTTGCACAAATTTTGGCGCATGAATTTGCGCAAATCAATGGTGGAGGAAAGCCTGATGTTACGCCGTGCGTTCATAGGCACAGCCGCAGCGGCAGCGCTGGTTTCAAGGT
This sequence comes from Acetobacteraceae bacterium, assembly GCA_965199005.1. Taxonomy (GTDB): domain Bacteria; phylum Pseudomonadota; class Alphaproteobacteria; order Acetobacterales; family Acetobacteraceae; genus LMUY01. The sequence continues at coordinate 117,333 of CBDAQK010000006.1, forward strand.
CCCATGCCGAAGCCGGACGGCTGACGCAACTGAATTTCGGCCGCGCGACCGAGCACTCCTCCATCGACCCGCACTTCTCTCAAACCGGGCCGAACAACGCGACTGCCTCTGGTATCTTCGAGCGCCTCGTTTCGTTCACCGCGGCGAACCAGTTGCAGCCATGCCTGGCCGTATCGTGGAAGCCGCTCGACCCACTGAACTGGGAGATCAAGCTGCGAGACGGCGTCAAATTCCATGATGGCACACAATTCACCGCGGCTGACGTTATCTTCTCCCTGGAACGGGTCCGGCATATTCTCCGAAGCCCGGCGCCCTGGACCCATGCCGTCAGCAACGTGGCATCCGCCACCGCGACAGACGCACTGACGCTGCGGATCCGCACGCCGGCGCCAACACCGCTGCTGATGGAGCAGATCGGGCTGATCTACATCGTGCCCGCGAAGCTCGGCGATGGCGTGGGCAACGAGGATTTCAACAATGGCCGCGCGGCGATCGGCACCGGCCCTTACCGGTTCATGAGCTGGGCGCCGAACGACCGGGTGGAGATGCAAGCCAATCCAGACTGGTGGAACGGCAAGCCGGATTGGCAGCACATCACGCTGAAATTTATCCCTAATAGCGCTGCCCGAGTCTCCGCCTTGCTCTCTGGCCAGGTCGATCTGATCGATAGCGTGCCGCCCACGGATGCGGTTGAGCTCGGCCGGAATGACCAGATCAAACTGTTCAGCCGCGCCACCAACCGGATCATCTATCTGGCACTGGACACAGCCAGGGACGATACGCCCTTCGTCACGGCGCGAGGTGGCGCGAAGCTGCCGCACAACCCGCTCCGCGACGTGCGGGTGCGCCAGGCACTCTCCAGCATGATCAATCGTGACGTGATCGTGACCCGGCTGCTGAGCGGCGCCGCCGAGCCCGCCGGACAGATCGTGCCAGAAGGAGAGGGGGGTTACACGGCCGATCTGAAGCCGGGCCCGTTGGACCTGAACGCCGCGAAAAACTTGCTCGAACAAGCCGGCTACCCGCAAGGCTTCGCGCTGACCCTGCACTCCTCCGCCGACCGCTATCCCGGGGACGCGCAGGTGATCCAGGCGGTCGGCCAAATGTTCGCACGCGGTGGCCTGCAGGTCACCAGCGTGGAGGCGCTGCCGTACAACGTATTCGCGCCAGCGGCGACGGACCGCAAATACAGCGTATTCCTGTTCGGTTGGAGCAGCGCGACGGGCGACTCGTCCGAGGCACTCCGCTCCATCCTCGCCACCAGCGACCCTGCCAACGGGCTGGGCGCGCTCAACCGAACCCGGTACTCCAATCCTCAATTCGACACTCTGCTGGCGAAAGCCTCGGCGGAGTTCGACGAGGCCAAGCGGAATGCGCTGTTGGCGGATGCCACGGCCATCGCCATGCACGATTACGCGATCCTGCCGTTATACTGGCAGAAGGCGATATGGGCTGGCCGCCGCAGCGTCCAGTTCGAAGCCAATGAAAGCGAGGATTCTTCTGTCGAGTTCGCCCATCCGTCGGGCGCTTGACCTGGCGCCGGTCTTCCTCGATCTACGCCACCATGTCTCACTGTGCGCCGAAATCAACGAGTGGAACTGGTCAGGAGTAGCCTATGAATCCGGTCCTTCACATGGTGCCCATGCGGGACGATGTTCTTCTTGCGACGGACGTCTACCTGCCTGAAGGCGCCGGACCGTTTCCCGTTGTGATGGAACGCACACCCTACGGCCGCGCTACGACCAGCCGGAGCGAGCTGACCGCCGCCAATCCGACCCCACTGCAACGCGGGGACGTGGCACACCGGCTTAACCAGCGGGGCTACGCGGCCGTGTATCAGGATTGCCGTGGCCGCTTTGGCTCCGAGGGCCGGTTTGTCAAATACCTGTCGGACGGAGAGGACGGTTTCGACACCTGCGCCTGGCTGGTAGCCCAGCCCTGGTGCGATGGACGCATCTGCACGATGGGTCTGAGCTACGCCGCGCATACACAGGCAGCCCTCGGTTGCCTGGACCCGCCCGGTCTAGTCGCCCAAGTGCTGGATAGCGGGGGGTTCTGCAATAGCTGGACGGGGGGCATCCGGCAGTTCGGCGCATTCGAGCTGAAACAGGCGACGTGGGCCTTCAACAATGCCCTCATCTCGCCGGAGGCCCAGGCGGACCCGGTGTTGCACGCAGCCCTGGCGGCGGAGGATTTGAAGGACTGGTTTACGCGCATGCCGTGGAAGCCAGGCCACTCTCCGCTACGCCATCATCCCGATTATGAAGCCTATTTGTTCGAGCAATGGCAGCACGGGCCCTTCGACAGTTTTTGGCAGCAGCTCGGCATATGGGCGGAGGGCTGGCACGATCGCTATAGCCACGCCGCGTGTGTGCACATGTCCTCCTGGTTCGATCCCTATCCGCTCACGGCAACCGGCAACTACCGCGGATTGCGGGCCGCCGGGCGAGGAAAGCAGCGACTGATCCTGGGTCCATGGACGCATGGTGGCCGGAGCAGCAGCTGCTTTGGGGATGTGGATTTCGGGTCGGAGGCGACGATCGACTCATGGGCCGGGGATTGGCTGTCCTATCGCCTTGGTTTCTTCGAGCAGGTGCTGGGCGAATTGCCAGACCGCGAGCCGCCTGTGCGCTTGTTCCTGATGGGCGGCAGCAGCGGACGGCGGACCGCCGACGGGCGGCTCGACCATGGCGGGCGCTGGATTACGGCAGGTGACTGGCCGGTGCCAGGGGCGCGGCCGAGTCCGTTCTATCTTCACGCCGATGGTCGCTTGGCCCCAGAGGCACCCGACGTGGATGAGGCGTCGGTTCAGTTCGATTTCGACCCGCGGCACCCGGTTCCCACGATCGGCGGCAATCTGACAAGCCTGGAGCCGGTCGCCGTGGGCGGCAGCTTCGACCAAGTCGAAGGCGCTGCCTTTTTCGGCTGCAAGCCACCCTATCTTCCGCTTGCGTCTCGCGCGGATGTCCTCGTCTTTCAAACGGCGCCGCTGGCCCAAGCGACCGCGGTCGTTGGCCCGGTCGAGGCGGAGCTGTTCGTGGCGACGGATGGGCCGGATACGGACTTCACGGCCAAGTTGATCGATGTCTACCCGGCAAGCGCCGATTACCCGCAGGGCTATGCCATGATCCTCACCGACGGCATCCTGCGCTTGCGCTACGCGGAGGACCCGGCACGTCCCCGCCTGCGCCAACCCGGCGAGTTGGTGCGCGCGACCGTGACCTTGTTTCCGACTGCCAATCTGTTCGCTGCAGGTCACCGCATCCGGCTGGATATCTCTTCCAGCAACTTCCCAAAATTCGATGTGAACCCAAATACGGGTGAGGCCGATGGGTGCGCACGGCGAAGCCGGGTCGCAACCAACACGGTGTTTGTCGATGCAAAGCGGCCAAGCCGCCTCGTTTTACAGGTACTAGACCTCAGCTCCGTTCCATAGAGTCATCCGGTCTGCCGCTAGGGCGCGGGGCCCAAGCATAGCCTCATACAGAAAGGGCCCGCATCGTTTCGGCATTCAGATTGGACCAGCCACTGATACGGTCCAGAAGAGGGATCGGATCGCTCGGAAGATGGTCGGCGCGCCAGGCGACGTGCTGGTCGGGCCTAATGAGGACGAAGCGTGCCTCGTAGCGAAGCGGCAGGCGCAAATCAGCCAATCGAAGGACAGTCAGCGGCACCCCCTTGGCTATGGCGTGCTCGGCGAAGGATGACACGCCGTCGGACGTCCCATCGGTCACCAGCAGCGTGTACCCGGGGCCGAAATGGTCATAGAGCGAGGTGCCGTCCTCAAGCCAGAGATGTGGTGCGAGGCATCCTGGAACCGCGGACGGGACATAGTTGACCGTGTGCTCGGGCGGCGCCGTCGTGCCGTCAGGGATGAGGATTGGCGAGTCCGAGTAACGATATCCCAGCACGACACCCAGCGTGTTGAATTCTCGGCTCTTGGTTTCCCGAATTGTCGCGCCTACCTCTTCGCGCGTACGGTCGCCATCCGGACCAGCGGCCTCGATAGACGGCCGAACGAGTTGATTGCCGACCGTCGCGTAGTTGATGGCGGCCTCGTTCATGACCCGTTGATGCACGGGCCGCCTTTCCTGCTGATAGGAGGCCAGCAGGTTCGGGCCACCCCAGCCCTTGATCGTCGCCGCCAGCTTCCACCCGAGGTCAACCGCGTCGCCGATCCCCATGTTCATGCCGAACCCGCCGAAGGGCGGGTGCAGGTGGCATGCGTCCCCGGCCAGGAAGGCACGGCCGTTCGAGTAGCGGTCGGCGATCAGACTTTGCGCGATCCACAAATCGGTGCGCACCACCTCGATCTCGAGGTCTGCGATGCCCGTGCTCGTGCGGATCAGCGCGGCTGCATCGACGGTTGCCGGGTTGAGGTCATCGGGCAGCTTGGTGGCCATGAAGAACCATAGCCCATGCTGGTCCATTGGACCCAGGAGGGCCGGAACGTCGGCATTGACCAGCCAATACATGATTGCGTCGCCGTGAACCTGCCGGGCCGCCAGGTCGGGCGCGCGAAAGATGATGCTGGAGTTCCTCAGCGCTGGGGCATTCCCCTCCATTCTCGCGCCAATCGCGTCCCGCACGAAACTGCGTGCGCCGTCTGCCCCGACCAGGAATTTGCTGCGCACCGTTCGTCCGTCACGTGTCTGCACGTCTTGCACCCGCGCCGTGACGCCGTCGTCATCCTGTTCGAATCCGGCGAGTTCGTGGCTGAACAGGATGCGCACGCCGGGGAGGGACACGGCGTGGATCCGCAGCACTTCCTCCAGCGTGTACTGCGGCACCCATTGGCTTTCTTCGGAGAACAATTCGTTGCGCTCGCGCCGGCCGTGCATGGCATTCTCGAAGCGCGCCAGCAGCGGGCCGTTCATGCGCGTGGCAAATACAACGTTCGGGGGATAGTCGGGTGGAATGGGCGACGCTTGCCGCAGGGCGTCGGCGATGCCCCATCGCCGCAGGTGCTCGCGGGTCCGCACGTTGGTGGTCTTGGCACGCGGACTGTAGCCGATGCGGTCGTTCCGCTCGACGACCAGGCATCCAATGCCCCTATGGCCGAGTTCGATCGCCAGCGACAGACCGACCGGTCCTGCGCCTGCGATAAGCACATCGATTGTCTCGTCAGTCATTCAGCTGAGTCCCGCTCGCGCTCGTTTCTCATGCGGCCACCAGGCGCGCGGAATGCCTCATCGGCGGCATGATGAAGGTCAGCAGCACGATGACGAGGCTGCCGGCGGCGAAGAGCAGGGCGCCTGGCCGGTAGTTGCCGAAGTAGTCGAAGCTCGCGCTGGCCAGCAAAGGCCCGGTGCCGGAACCGATGAGGAAGAGGCCGAAGGCGACGCCGTACAGCCGCCCGAACACCGCGTTGCCGAAGTAGCGGCGGATCAAGAACGCCGTGAAGTCCACCTCCGCGCCCACCACTCCGCCCAGCAACACCGCGATAAGATAGGCAGACGCCGCCCCGGTCGCATAGGCGACCAGCAGGAAGGCGCATAATGCCATTGCCGCCATGCTGGCCACGACGAGTGGCGGATGCACCCGGTCGAGCACCCAACCGATGCCGCCGCGGCCGATGATCGCGGTGATCCCGGTGAGACCGGCGATTTGTGCCGCCTCCTGCGGGGTGAAGCCGCGGCCGATCATGATCGGCACCAGGCTCGTCAGCGTCCCGATCGAGACGATGCCCAGAAGCAGGAAAATGATGCACATCAGGATGAATGCCCGCGACCGGAGGAGGGGCAGCACGGGCACCACCGTGGCACCCGGCAGCGCACGGGCGGGGCGTCCTATGCCACGCGTGGCAATCAGGGCCGCTGGCAGGGTGAACACGAAGGTGAGGATGCCGAGCGCCGCATAGGCGTCCCGCCAGCCGAAATCGTTCATGAGTTTGGCAGAGAGCGGCGGCAGCATCGCTGCGCCAATTCCCACACCCATCAACGCAAGTCCGAGCGCCAGGCCGAGATGCCGGTCGAACTTGCGCACCAACACGGCGGCGTACCCGATTGGCGATGCCCCGCCCGCGCAGAACGAGATCGCCGCAAACGTAGCATAATATTGCCAAAGGCTCCCGAGCAGCGCCAAGGAACCGACGAGGACGGATATACAGATGACGGAGGGGAGGATCACCATTCGTGGCCCGAACCGGTCGATCAGCAGGCCCCAGATCGGGGCGGACAGTGCCAAGGTATATTGCGACACGGCGAGGCCGCCCGACAGCGCCGTTCGGCTCCAGCCGAACTCCGTGCTCAAGGGGCGCACGAACACGCCGAACGTGTAGAGCAACAGAGTTCCGACGGAAAAAACCAGGCCGATCGTCGCCGCGGCGACCACACCCCAGCTCCGGTCCATCGTTGTCAACTCGCTGGCTGCTGGCTCTTTCATATCGTTCCACCCCTCACGCTTCTTTTTTGGGAGCCCTGGCTGTGCCAGTCTAGACCGGCTGCCGGCGGTCCGGCATGGCTGTGCGCCTGAGCCGCGCAGAGATGCGGAGGACTGACGTGCAGGCCAAATGTGACGCTCCTCAGGTCCGCCTGCTTGAGACAGGTCGTGGTAAAACCATGCTTGAGGTCGCCCGGGATGAGAAGATGGCAAAATCCGGCGCGCGATGCTGTTCGCGCATACCCCGGGCGGTCTGCGCCCGCCGCGAGGTTTGCGATGCCATGGCGCCATCGCACAGCCGGTTTTCCATCTTTCCCAGCCTCGAAAGAACGCCTATTAGCGGGCTGTTGGCTTTGGGTCCCAATCAGGCCGGGGGAAAGCATGGCGGAGGTCGTAGAGTTGCAGAGCGACAATTCTGGCGACTGGAAGGCCTCCAGCCAAGGGATGCGGACGTCCGCGGATTTCAAGTCCAATTCCATCTGCACCTTCCTCGATCCGGAGGGTGTGTCCGAGGCGCACGCGTCAGGGCGACCCTCCAGCACCTCACAGCTGGCTCTTTGCGCTGGTGAACTTCTGCCGGACCCGATCGCTCAGACAGGCCTACTCATGTGAGCAGCATCGCGCGTGGCGTCATCGACCCGTTGGTTTGCCAAGCGATCGAGGCGCTGGTCGCGGAACATGCCTGGCTTATCGACCACGGCCAGGCCAACCGTTTGCCGGAGCTCTATTTGGATGATGGCCGCGTGCTCGGCATCGGGCCCGACAAGGTCGGGCAGCGCGCCATCGCTGAATGGGCCAACGAACGGCACGCCATGACCGGCCGCTGCTCGCGGCATGTCCAATCCAATATCCGGCTGGTGTCCACGCTGCCGGGTGAAGTGAGCGGAACGGTGGTGCTGACGCTCTATCGGCATGATGGCGCAGGTAAGGGCCGCCCAGTGCCGATGATGATCGCCGAGTACGAGGACCAGTATCGGCTTTGTCCTGACGGCCAGTGGCGGTTCTTGGAACGCCGCCTTTCGGTCATCTTCGCCGAGTGAAGCAGCGGCCGGAGCCTGTCGCGCCCACTGCGTCATCCAGCGTGCAATGGAAGCGTTTATTGACTTCGGGCTTGTTCGACGTCAGTCGAATTGATTGGCCGCGTCAAACAAGCCCTAAGCCTTTGTTGTTAGAGGCAGCGTTGTCGGCGTGCCGACGGACTTATTTGCCGACGCTGCCTTAGGACGCCGGACGAAGCCGTGTGCGCTGCAGGAGATCGAGGAAGTGGTTTGCCGCAGGCGTCAGCACCAGATCGGCGCGCTTGATGATGACGATGGGCGGCGCGGCGAGTTCTTCCTGCACTGGGATGGTCACGAGCATACCACGGGTCAGTGCGAATTCGTTCCACTGGACGGGCACCATCGACAGCAAGTCGCTGTTCAGCAGGCACGTCATCAGCGTCAGCGCGGACTGGCTCCGCAGCGACACCTTTGGAGGCGCCATCCCATGTTGGCCGAAGATGATGCCAATCTCATCCTCGTCCGTCAGCATGATCGAGTTCGTGGCCCAGTTTGCCCGGGCAAGCTCCTGCAACGTCGTCGCCTTCGCCAATTTGTGGCCCACGCGGCACAACACCGCCCGCCGGTTCACGCTGACGACTTGGCGCGTCAATTCCGGTGCGATCCTTTGCCCGGGGTCGACGCCGACATAGAAGTCGACGCTGCCATCCCGCAATCCTGGTTCCAGGGTGGGATAGAAGCCCTCGATGATATGCAGCTTCGCGTCGGGAAACCGCTTGGTGAATGGGCGCAGGGTGGATGGCAGTAGCGCCAGGTGGGCGGCAATCGACAGCCCGGCCGTCACGATGCCGCCGCTCGCACCGCCGAACTGCCCCACTTCGTCGCGCGCACGACGCACCTCGCGCACGATGGAGATGGCCCTTCGGACGAAGAGCTGCCCGAGCGGCGTGGCAACCACCCCGCGCGAGCGGCGCTCGAACAAGGACGCGCCCAACTCCCGCTCGAGTTCCGCCAGGCTCCGCGTCAGCGCCGGTTGGCCGATTTGCAGGCTGCGGGCCGCAGATCGGATGCTGCCCTGCTCGGCGATGGCGACCACCTCATGCAACTGGTTGAGCTTCACGTTTCCCTTTGGCCGATGACTAAAATGCATCACTGGACGCAGGATCGCATCTTCATCCCAAACGCTCAAGCTGGGATAATGGAGTTTGGAAACATTGCGGCGATCGGGTTTGGGCCCGGTTGCGGAAGGCCCGGTCCGCGTCTCGGCCACAACAACTCACCTGGAGGATGACCATGAAGCTGCTACGAGTTGGGCCGCCTGATAGCGAGAAGCCGGCGCTTTTGGCGCGGAACGGCGTGCTTCGCGATCTTTCAGCGCATATCTCCGACATCGATGGGGCAGCGCTGGCCCCGGATTCCTTGACCAGACTGGCTGGTTTGGATCCCGACCGCCTGCCGCCGATCGATGGCAATCCTCGCATCGGTGCGTGCATCGCGCGGCCCATCAACTACATCTGTATTGGGTTGAACTATGCCGATCACGCAGCCGAAGCCGGAATGGCGTTGCCGAAGGAGCCGATCGTGTTCCTCAAGTCCCTTGGCGCATTCTGCGGCCCATACGACGACGCGCTGATGCCCCGGGGTTCGGTCAAGATGGATTGGGAGGTCGAACTCGGGATCGTTATCGGCTCGAAGGCATCCTACGTCACCGAGGACGCGGCGCTGGAGTATGTCGCCGGCTATTGCATCTGCAACGATCTGAGCGAACGGGAATATCAATCCGAGCGGGGCGGCACCTGGGACAAGGGCAAGGGCTGCGACACCTTCGGCCCAACCGGCCCATGGATGGTGACAAAGGATGAGGTGCCAGATCCGCAGGCGCTTCACCTATGGTGCGACGTGGACGGTCAGCGTATGCAAGACGGCAACACCAGCACGATGGTGTTCGGCGTGAAGCACCTGGTCAGTTACGTCAGCCACTTCATGACACTGCATCCCGGCGATGTCATCGCCACTGGCACCCCGCCCGGCGTGGGATTGGGCAAGAAGCCGGAGCCGGTGTTCCTGCGCGTGGGTCAAGTCATCCAGGCCGGCGTCGAGGGGCTCGGTGCCCAACGCCAACGCGTCGTCGCGGCATAGCCGGGGACGTCACCCTAAAACGGAGGCGGCCTCACCTTGATGAAATCCGCAGTGGCGGATCAAACTTGCACGGGACGTCGCGCCGGCGGGAAATCCGCGGCATCGGCGCCTGTCACGTAGGCGGCTAACTGCGACCGCAGCTCAGCCACGAACGCCGCGCCGGTCGCCGCTGCCATGCGCCGTTCCGCCGATGCAGTTCCCTTGCGCTGCTCGTCCAGCATCTGAAGTCCAGCCTGAGTGAAGACGATAATTTTGGCCCGCCGGTCGCCAGGGTCGAGCTGCCGTGCGACGAAGCCCAGCGCCTCGGCCTTGTCTACCAGCTCCGCCATCGCCTGCTTGGTCATGCGCGCTCTCGATGCAATCTCCGTCAGGTGCGTGCCGTCGAGGTCGAGGTTGCGGAACAGGGCTTGGTGCACCTCCGCCACGGTGTCGAACCCGCTCGTGTGCACCACGCGCAGCACGTCGCAAACGAAGGTTCCGGACGCCAGGACCAGCACACGGTTGACGCTGCGCATGCGCCAAACCTCGTTGCCGTCCGACATTGCCAAAGCGGCCGCCGGGCGCGCGGCCACGGCGTAGGCGGTGAGACGCTCCTTCATGGTGGACAGGAAGGAAGGTCCCATAACCGCTGCCATACGCCGTTCCGCCAACGCCACACCCTGATGCACCAGTTCGAGCATCTCGAGGCCTCTCGGGGTGAAGACAACGATCTTCGCCCGGCGGTCCTCCGGATCGTTCCGGCGCTCGACAAGTCCCAGCGCCTCGGCCTTGTTGACCAACTCAAGCATACTCTGCTTGGTCATGCTGGCCCGCCCCGCGATCGTGGTCAGCCGCGTGCCATGCAGATCGAGGTTCTGGATGAGCGCCATGTGCACCTCGGTTGCGCCGCCGAACCCGCCAGCATGGACGGTGCGGAGCTTTTGGCGGACGAACAGACCGCTTGCGGAGTATAGGAGATGCCCAATGTTGCGGGTTCGCCACGCGGCGCTTTGGTCCGGCACTGCTGATACTCCACCCTGCCGCGCGTCGGCATCTGGGACTTGATACAGCAATTGCAACGGCAATCCACATCGCCACCCGCATTCCCCGGCGAAGGCCTGTCTGGAGGCCGGGGTTACGCCAGCAGCGTTTCCAGGATCGTGCGGTAGTCGCCGGCAGATGGCTTGTAGGGACTGGCGCGATTGAACGGGCTGGCGGTCATGCTGTCCACCAGCGCGTCCATCGAGGCAGCCTCATAGCCGGCTTCACGATAGCTGGCTGGCAGCCCAAGTGCCGCGTTCAACGCCCGCAGCGCATCCGGTATGTGAGCGCTGTCGGAGAGGCCCATCGCCGCGGCGGCCCGGGCGGCCTTGGCCGGCGCATGCACCGCAACCAGGGCGACGGTGTGGGGCAGGGCTGCCGCAACCAGCATCCCGTGATGCAAATCCTGGTCGCCACAGGCCAGCGCCACGGCGTGGGCGGGACCCAGCCCCTTGTGGATGGCCGCACCTCCGGCGAAGGCAGCTGCCATCAACGCGCTGCGCGCCGCGTCGTCGCCCCCGGCTGCTGCGGCGATAGCGGTGTAGGCGCCGGCGAGGCCATCGAGTGCCAGCGCGTCGATGATCGGGTTTGCAGGGTCCGAGAAGAACCCTTCGAGGCAGTGCGACAACGCATCGATGCCCGTGGCCGCGATCAATCGGCGCGGCAAGGTTCGCGCGAGGTCCGGATCGCAGATTGCGACGCGGGGAACCAGGAGCGGACTGCGCGTGCCCACCGCCGGGCTGCACGGATCGGCGTGCAGGGCGGCCACGGGGGAGCTTTCGCTGCCGGTGCCGACGGTCGTCGGGATTGCGACCAGAGGCGCCACGTGAAGGCCGATCCGCTCCGGCTTGCCTTGCATGTCGGCGGCAGATGCCGGGCCGTTGCCAGCCAGTGCCGCCACGAACTTCGCGGTATCGAGCACAGAGCCCCCGCCCAGCGCGACGATCCCGTCGCATTCTGCGAGGCGATACGCTGCGAACGCAAAATCGGCACCAGCAAGCGTTGGGTTCTCCGGAACGTCCAGGTGCTGCGCTGAGCCCGGCGGCAACAGGCGCGCGGCTCGCGCTACGGCTCCGGCACGCTCCAGCCCGCGGTCGCTGAGCAGCAACGGACGCCGGATGCCGAGCAGCGATAGCTCACCTGGCACCGACGAAAGCGCGCCGGCGCCGAACACCAGGCGCGGAAGCGGCAGCACAGGGAGCATCAAGACCTCCGGATAAAGCGGGCGCACGCGACATCTTGCGCGAGCCGTGGGATGTGCTTAGTCAGGGAGCCTGACGACGTCAACGAGTTCCAGATACGCGTCTGACAACGATCGCCGCCGAGCTGGAGAATGCCGCCATGAACGAGATCACGCCCATTCGGCTGACAGGCCACACCACGCACTACATCGGCGGCCGGTGGTCGGCGCCGGGCGGCCGGACGTTTCCAGACTACAACCCCTATAACGGCGAAGTGGTGGCTGAAATTGCCGCCGGCGGCCGGGAGGAGGCAGACGCGGCGATTGCCGCGGCGCATGCCGCTTTCCCTGGTTGGGCCGCCACCCCGCCCAGCGAGCGGCAGCGCCTGTTCCTCAAGACCGCCGATATCGTGGAGCGGCGGCGGCAGGACATCGTCGCCACGATGGCCGTGGAGGCTGGTACCGCCAGCGCCTTCGGCAATTACCAGGTCAAGCTGGTTGCCGACCAACTCCGCCACGCCTCAGGCTGGGGGTTCAAGCCGATTGGCGACGTCATCCCCAGCGACGTGCCCGGCCGCCTCGCACTCGCAATCCGCAAGCCGCTCGGCGTCGTCGCCGGGTTTTCGCCATGGAACGGGGCCTTCACCCTGGCGTGGCGCACCGTGCTGCTGCCGATGGTGTTCGGCAACACGGTGGTGCTGAAGCCGTCAGAAGAAGCGCCGCTCTCGGCGGGCCTGCTGGTTGCCGAGATCATGGACGAGGCGGGATTTCCACCGGGCACGATCAACGTGGTGACGCATGCACCCGGCGAGGCAGCAGCCGTGGCCGACGCGTTCTTCGAGAGCGATGCGGTGCGGAGTATCAACTTCACCGGCTCCTCCGCCGTGGGACGTATGCTGGCGGCCCGGGCTGGCCAGGCGCTCAAGCGGATCGTTCTGGAGCTTGGCGGCTACAACCCGATGCTCATCCTGCGCGACGCGGATATGGCGGGGGCTGTGGACACGACGGCGTTCAGCGCCTTTTTCCACCAGGGCCAGATCTGCATGAATGCGCGCAAGGTGCTGATCGAGCGCCCGATCCATGACGAGTTCGTGGAGCGGCTGACCGCCAAAGTCCGCAGCTTCAAGTCCGGGGATCCGTCCGTGCCGGGCACCGTGATCGGGCCGTTGATCAACGATCGTGCACTCCGCTCGGTCCAGGAGCGCGTGCAGGATGCGATTTCGCGAGGTGCCACGCTCGAGACCGGCGGCCAGGCAGAGGGCCGGGTTTATGCCCCGACGATTCTGACGCACGTGCCGGACGCGGCCCTGATCATGCGCGAGGAGACGTTCGGCCCCGTGCTCATCATCGAGGCGGTGGACAGTCCCGAGGAGGCGCTCGCGAAGGCATCCGATACCCGGTATGGTCTCTGCGCGAGCATCCTGACCGGCGACCAGGATCGCGGGCTTGACCTGGCGCAGCGGTTCGACTGCGGCATGGTCCACATCAACGGTCCAACGATGGCCAGCGAGCCGTCGTTGCCCAATGGCGGCGTCAAGGAAAGCGGCTGGGGGCGGTCCGGACCCTATGCGGTCGAGGACTTCACCGAGATACGCCTGACGACGCTGACACGTGGCCGCGGCCGTTATCCCATCTGAGGTTGCGTGCGGCGAGAGGCCGTTCTAGTAAGGCTACCTGACCAGACCAAAAGAGCTGGCGTTTACGGGAGTGGGCGATGGATCGCGGATTCGAAGACACAGTGCCTTCCTCTCCCCTCATCGTGGAGAGCTCCCTGCCCGATGTTGGGACGAGCCTATCTGGTGCGGCAAGGGCGCTGGACCACGACTGGCCGGCTGTCGGCGCATCCGCCGTCGGCATGGTGCTCTGCGTGGGGACCCTGGCGCTCTACTCGTTCGGTGTGTTTGTCCGGCCACTCGCGGCGGAGTTCGGCTGGAGCCGCACCGATCTGTTCGTCGCGTTGTCGTTCTTCCAATTCGGGCTTGCCTTCTCCTCGCCGGTTTGGGGCGCGGTGCTGGACTGGTTCGGCCCGCGCCGGGTCATCGTTTTCTCGCTGATTGCGCTGTCGCTCTTGGTCGCCTCGCTCGGCCTGCTCACCGCGAACCTTTGGCAGCTTTACCTGGTGTTCCTCGGCATTCCGTTGCTGGGTGGTGGCGCATCGCCACTCGGTTATTCGGCAATCATGGTGCGGCGGTTCGACAGCAAGCTCGGGTTTGCGCTCGGCCTGTCCTTGTTAGGGGTGGGGCTCGGAGGTACTGTCCTGCCGCCGCTTGCGCAGTTCCTGCTGAGTGAGTTCGGCTGGCGGGAAGCCTACGTGGCCCTCGGCGTGCTGACCTTGGTCATCACGCTTCCCGCCGCGCTCATTGCCACGCGCAACGCGTCCGGCCCAGTGCGTCGCAATGCCGTCGCCGCCTTGTCCATCGCGCCCATGCTGCGCACGCGGGCCTACAAGCTGATGGCCGTCATTTTCGTCCTGCTCGGCACGGTCAGTGTCGGCGTGCTCGCGAATTTGGTTCCCATGATGGTGGACCATGGCTTCACACCGGCAGAGGCCGCGCGCCTCGCCGGGCTGTCCGGTTTGGCGGTCGTCATCGTGCGCGGCGGTCTCGGCTGGGTCCTGGACCGGGTTCACGCGCCGTACGTGCTCGCGGTGGTCGCGGTTCTCGCAGCGGTCGTCCCGCTGCTGCTGGCCTATGGGGAGGGGCCTTCAGCCGGCTACCTTGCGGCAATCCTACTCGGTTCCGCCATTGGGGCAGAAGTTGACTTCGTCTCGTTCCTCGTGCGCCGTTACTTCGACCAGGCCGCATTTGGGCGGCTTTACGGGATTGCCTTCGGCCTTTACATCCTCGGCACGGCGATTGGGCCGGTCACGCTCGGGTACAGCTTCGACCATTGGGGCGGCTACCGACCCGGTCTGCTCGTCTTCGCCGTGCTGAGCTTGGCGGCTGCAGCGGCGGCGCTTGCTATGCCGCGCTATAGTTCGCCAAAGCGGGCGCAACCGGTGGCTGTGTAAGGCAGCCTAACGAATTAGGAGAGCGCTATGCGCATCGTCGCACTCGAAGAACACTGCACGTTCCCAGACATCGCGGCAAGGATCAGCCCAGACGTGATCCGTGCCCGCGGCCTAACCCCGGGTGGGTTGCCGGTGCCCGCGGTTGACCGGCGCGACCAGTTGCGCGACATCGGCGCCGGGCGGATCGCCGATATGGATGCGGCCGGCATCACATTGCAGGTGCTGTCGATAGCACAGGCTGGGGCGGAGCTGTTGCCGGGCGAGGAGGGCCGGGCGCTGGCCCGCGATATGAATGACCGCCTCGCCCAAACGGTCGCTGAACAGCCAGAGCGCTACGCCGCGTTCACCCACCTCCAGACCTGTGCACCCGAGTTGGCTGCCGACGAACTCGAGCGGTGCGTCGGGGAGTACGGCTTCCTGGGCGGCATGGTGAACGGCACGACAGGAGGCCTGTTCCTCGACGATCCGAAGTTCGAGCCGTTGCTGGACCGGTTTGAACGGCTCGGCGTGCCGCTCTACCTCCATCCCGCGCCGCCGCCGCCAGCCGTGCGTGAACTCTACTACGATCGCCTTCCTGGCAATTCCAGCCTGCTGCTATCCATCGCAGGGTGGGGCTGGCATTCGGAGACGGCGATCCACGTGCTGCGCCTCGTGCTGTCTGGCGCGCTGGACCGCCACCCGAAGCTCAAGCTCATCATCGGCCATATGGGCGAGGGTTTGCCGGCTATGTTCGCCCGGTGCGATCAGGTTTTCGCCGACGAGGCGAATGACCGGCTGAACCGAACCGTCAGCCAGACGATCACGGACCAGGTTTGGGTGACCACCAGTGGGTTCTTTAGCCTGCCGCCTCTGATGGCCCTGCTGATGACGTTTGGGGCCGACCGGGTGCTGTTCTCGGTGGACTATCCGTTCAGCCCGAACGCGAAGGGCACCGCTTTCCTCCGCTCGCTGCCGATCCCCGAGGCGGACAAGATCAAGCTCGCCCACGGCAATGCGGACCGGCTGCTCGGGTTACAAGGCTCCGCCACTGCCAGCTAGCGTGCCATCCGTCCTCATCTTCAGCGTCCCGGGTCTGATATCGCACCGGCTCGTCAAAGAATTAGGCCATCCTAAACGTCTTGGCTGCTGCCTCCGCCTTGGAGACGTGATATTATCCCGGGAGCTTTCGCGTCGGTACCCGGCCCAGGACGAAACTCGCTGGGTGGAGCGGCGAGGCGACCGAGTAACGATGCGCATGTAGGTTCAGCGTGCTGTATAGCCGCCATCGACGGCAAGCATCGCGCCGTTGATGAAGGCAGACTCATCCGACAAGAGCCATTTGACGGCATAGCCGACATCATCCGGTTGCCCGAATCGCCCGATGGAGTGCCGCTCGAGGGCGCGCTCGAAATGGTCCTTGAAGCCGGGATCATCTTTCAGCTTCTCGATCATCGGCGTCATGATCAAACCGGGTAGCACCGCATTGACCCTCACACCGGTCTCCCGCGCCTCCGACGCTGCACCACGGGTCGCTCCTATGACGGCGTGCTTGGAGGCGGTATATTCGGTCGAGTGAGCAATGGCGACGACGCCGTTCATGGACGAGTTGTTGACGATAGCGCCGCCGCCGGTTTTCCGCATGGCCTTGATCTCATGCTTCATGCACAGGAACACGCCCTTCGCGTTCACGTCCAGCACGCTATCCCACTCGGCGGCGCCCAGGTCGTCGACAAGCTTGTTGTGCATCTCGATGCCAGCGTTGTTGAACGCGCCATCCAACCGCCCGAACGACGATATTGCACGCTCGACCATCGCCGCCACGTCTGCTTCCTTGGATACATCGGCCGTCACCGCGACGGCCTGCCCGCCCGCGTCGCGCACCGTCCGAACAGGCTTCTCCAGATCAGCCTCATTTCGTCCGCTGACCACGACCCTGGCACCTGCCTTGGCCAAGATGACGGCGGTGGCAAGCCCGATGCCGGAGCCCGCCCCGGTGACAATGATGACCCTATCATTCAGCATGGCACATCTCCCCGTCAGAGCGGCACAGCGCGGCTGCGGCCGGGCTCGACGTCCGTGACCTGCTTGACATCGTCCATCACGCGCTTGGTCTCCGGAGAAGCAAGCGCTGCCTGCATTGCCGCTTCGTCGCGAAACACACAGGGACAGATCGCGATCAAGCCGCCGCCATCGCCCGACGGGAAGAAGCCCCCGGCACTTAGCAAACCATGGGGGCCCCAAGCTTCGCGAACCAAGGGAAGGTGGATGTTGATCCAGTGGTCGCGGTCGAACTGGGTGCCGGCGTCGCCGGCATAGGTGACATACATGGTGATCACGGCAAGTCCTTTCCGATAACGGCGATTGCGAAAAATCTCGCGGAGAGCTTACTTCGAATGATTGATCGTAAAGTCGGCCATCGCTGACCAATCCTTGTCGCCCATTCCTGCCTCCACCGTTTCCGTCATGCGTCCGCGCACGGCCTCCAGCATGGGCAATCGCTTGCCGGCCTGCTCGGCGGCGGCGGCGGCGAGTCCAAGATCCTTGAGTCCGAGCCGCGCCTTGAACCCCGGTTCGAAAAGTCCCTTGGCAATGTTGGCGCTATAGCTCTCGTAGGAGCGTCCGCCGAACAGCGTGCTCAGAATCAGCTCGAAGAAGGCATCGCGCTGCAGGCCGCTCGCCTCGGTGAGCACCACCGCCTCTGCCATCGCCTCGATCGCCATGGTGATCATCATGTTCGCGGCGATCTTGGCTGCGTTGGCACGGGCTGGGTCCTCGCCCATGTCCCACACCTTCTTGCCCAAGACCTCGAGCAGTGGACGCGCCTTCTCGACCGCCTGTCGCTTGCCGGCGGCGAGGATGTTGAGCTGACCTTCCTTGGCCACGTCTGGCCGGCCGAGGACGGGCGCCGAGACGTAGCCGATACCCGCTTTTTCGTGAACCGCAGCAAGTTCGCGTGCGAAAGCCACCGAAATGGTGGAGGTGACCACGTGGACCACTCCCTCGCGGACGGTGTCTAGCACAGCCCCATCGAGCAAGACGTCGCGGATCGCTGGATCGTCGGACAACATGGTAAAAACGATGTCTGCCTCAAACACGTCGGCAGGCGTGGCAACCATGCTTGCTCCCTCGCTGCCCTTGCCTGAGCGGTCCCACGCCCGGACACTGTGGCCCGCCTTGAAAAGAGTGGTCGCCATTGCGCTGCCCATCGCCCCTAGACCGATAAAGCCCGCGTCCATGTATTGCCTCCTGAGTTTCAGCAGCGACCGGTTCCAGCGCACCAGGTCGTTGTTGAGTGCCATGCCGCAATGGACGCTACTTCCAAGCCGCCAAGCGGTTTCGATCATCGCAATGTGTTGGATGAAAACAGCAGGAAATCGAATAGCCTGTGATCAACCCAAGTCCGACGCTGTCAGGCCTGCACCTGAGGAAACCTGTGATGCTTGCATACGATCCGCACCCCAGCTTCTCACACGCCAGCCTGCGTTGCCGCGAAGCGCTACCCTCCACCGTGACGGCTAGTAGTGTCGCTTGCGGGTGGACCTCGGTCCTCGTGGAGCGCCACCGGGTCGAGCCGAACTACGAGCCCTTCCACACCCTTCCGACACCCGACCAGACCATTGTCGTAATGACGAAAGGCGTGCAGGAACTCGCTTCGTTCAATGCCGGGGTATGGCGACAGGCGGCATACCGCCCCGGCACGATAGGCATGACACCGGGCGGCGTCATCGACCGGCTCCGTCGCACCCGGCGGGGCACGCCCGCGCCGTTCGAGAAAGTCAACCTTTATGTCCCCCAGCAAGCATTCCTGGAGGCTGCCGAACATTACCGGCGCGCCGGGTATCGCCATCGAGACCCCGCTATGGCAAGGCTTGCCTTTCAGGACCCGATGGTTGCCGAGATCGTTGCCGCGCTGCTGCGAGGCATGGAAGCCGGCGCGCCTAATCTCTACGCTGAAGCCGCCATGCAATGGCTTGCGACCCATATACTCTCCGCTCATGGCGGCGGCATACCCGCCGAGGAACTCCGGCTACCGGCAGCGATCACCGACAAGCGGCTTGCGCGGGTGCTGGACTATATGCGCGCCCACTATGCCGAGCCGCTATCGCTGGAACGCCTCGCGGCCGAGGCCGGGATCAGCAAATTCCATTTCACCCGATTGTTCCGCAAGTCCACTGGCAAAACTCCGCACGACTTCCTCGTGCAAACCCGGGTCGAGGCGGCACGCGTCTTACTGGAGGCGACGGCACTGAGCGTAGAAGCGGTTGCAGCCCGATGCGGATTTGTGCGCGCAAACTATTTCGCAACGGCATTCACAAGGCGCATAGGCATGGCACCCACTGCCTACCGTAGCCGTGACAAGGTCCAAGGCTGACGGTCAAACACTTGGAATTTGTCTCGCGAAGGCGGTCAGAAGCCGGGTTCCGTCTTCACAATTGCGCGATCATCCAGCTCCGAGACGAAGCAGCCGTTGAGCATTCCCAACCAAGATCGCCTGGCGGTCGGCCGGGGATAGGCTCAGCGCGTCGAGCGCGTGGAGGGTCGGCGCGATCGGCCCATAGGGTGCGTCGGTTGCGAACACCGTGTGCGCAGCCCCGAAAAACGACAACGTGGCAGGCAATCCGGTGCCGCTGCCGAACATCGCCGTGTCGGCGTAGAAGTCGCGGAAATAGTCGAGGTGCGGGCGCTTCAGCGCTGGCAGCACGCCCGACAGGTCCTCGTCCGTCGTGCGGCTACCCAGCACTGCCATGCCCGGGCCGACGCGGCCGTCAAAATTTGGGATCATGCCGCCGCCATGATGGGTGATGATCTTCAGGCTGGGTGGCGATCGAACACGCCAGAGAAGACGAGCCGCGCCATGGCGACCGACGTCTCATAGGGCCACCTGAAGCACCACCACATTTCGAACCGGCTTCGTGACTCGTCTGCATAGTCCGGCATGGTGGAATTCCGTGTCGGATGCAGCCAAATCGGCAGATCATGGTCTACCATGGCCGCGAAGAGCGGCGCGTAGTCTGGCCGGTCCAGTGGTTTGCCGGCGACGTTCGTGAAAATCTGGATCCCACGGGCGCCCAACTCACGGATCGCCCGCTCGGCTTCGCCCCGCGCACCCTCTGGGTCGAGAAGCGACACAGAGGCGACGAAGGCGGGAAAACGGTCACCATGTTTGGCGCAGAGCTCGGCAAGACCGTCATTGCCAATCCGGACCAGCTCAGCAGCCTCCTGCGCTGGCACCAGTTCCTCAAGCGGCGGGTTGGGAAGCGAGATCACCTGGCGGTAGCCGGCGCCCGCTTCATCCATGTCGCGGAACCGGATGTCGAGGTCGGTCAGCGAGGGCACCGAACCCTGACGCCGGCTAGCCCGGCGCTGCGGCGTCATCCGCGTCCGCGCCTCTACGAACGCAGCCGGCAGGATGTGAGTGTAGAGGTCGATCATGGGCATTTTTCCAATAGACCGGCTGTCCAGAGACACGCCGCGCAATTGGCGCGGTGAAACCGTTCGTCACTCACGGTGCACCACCGAGTCGAGCCATGGGCAATTGGCGACGGGCGCACGCACCCCCCGCGCGGCGGCGGCCAGCCGCATTTGTTGGAAGCGGGCGCGGAGGTCCGCGGATAGGGCGAGGCGCTCATGGCCCCAGAAACTGGGCCCGTCCGTCGTCTCGTGCGGTGTCCAGCTTGCCGGGTCGATGTCGCGGCCGCCCCAGCCATATTCCACGAAGAATCCGGACGGCGAGTTCGCGTAGAACGACGTCATGTAGTCGTTGCTGTGACGGCCAAGGGTGTAGGCGATACGATCGGGCTCAAGCTGTGCGATGTCGTAGCCCTGGCCTACATCGTCCAGGCTCACCATCTCGACCATGAAGTGGTGCAGACCCTGCCGTCCGCTACCGACCATGGCGAAGCTGTGGTGGCGTTCGTTCAGGTGCAAGAAGTATACCGGATAGGGCTGCATACCGTAATCGCTGACCTGAAAGCCCAGAAGGTCGCGATAGAACGCCATCAGCCGCGTCGCGTCTTGCACGTGGAGGACCGCGTGCCCCATCCCAAGCGCGCCGGTGCGGAAACCGGCCACCGGGCGGCCTGGGCGGAAGGCGTCCGACGTGGATTCCATCTGCCAGACCACCTCGACCCGGTTTCCTTCGGGATCGTCGAACGCGATCATGTCGGCGACCCGGCGTTGGCCTCGCAGCGCGCCATCCGGCCGGGTCACGGCAATTTCGTTTGCCTCCAGGCGGCTGGCCAGCCGGTCCAAATCGGCTTGCTCGCCCACTTCCCAGCCGAGGAAGCCCAGCCCGTCATTTCCGCGGTCGACCAGCAATCGCTGTCGCCGGTCATCCATGCGAAACGCCAGTGCCGCCGCGGTAGAGTCGACCTTCTGCATGCCAAGCAGGTTGCAGGCAAAGGGCGCCCATTCATCAAGCCGGGCGGATGTTACGCCAATATATCCCAGTGACTTCAGCTCTCCCATGACGTCCTCCGTTTGGCTTGGGGATCGCTACCGCCTATCGCGGACTCCGATACGAAGCGAACCAGTTGGCCGAGGTCCCGGTTGCCCCAGCCAGCCGCGACTGCGGCGCCTGCGCTCTTAGCAGCTGCGGCCGTGGTGGGCACGTCAAAACGAAGCTCCTCCGCCGCGCGGCACATTGCCGTCAGGTCCTTGTGGAGGCCTGCCAGGTCGAACTGCACTGGCGCGGTGGAGTCGCGGATTTGCGGCAACTTGCCGGCAAGGGCGCCGATGGCGGCTTTGCTGTCCGTCACGACGTCAAGCATGGCGTCCAGCATCAGGCCATGCCGGTGGCCGATGCCGAGTGCTTCCCCAAGCGTTTGCCAATAAATCGCCAGCGGCAGGTTCACCACGAGTTTCAAGACGATGCCTGCGCCGACCGGCCCGGCGTGGACGATCTTGCGGGCAAGCCCGCTCAGCAAGGGCCGCGCCTGGTCCAGATCGGCCGCCTCGCCGCCGGCCATGACGACGAGTTGGCCGCGACGGGCAGGCTCAACCGTGCCGGACACCGGTGCATCGATGAACCGGCCACCGGATGCCGTCACCAAGGCCGCCGCGCGAAGGATGTCGGAGCGCGCCGCGGTTGTCATCTCAATCACCAGCGTGTCCGCAAGCGGTCCTGCCGCCAGTCCACCAGAACCCTGGTAGACGTCCCGCAGCGCGTCGCCGTCGCGCAGAATCACCAGTACGGCCGGGCAGCGTGACGCAACCTCCGCGGGGCTCGCCGCCACGCTGGCGCCCCGGTCCGACAGTGCTGCGGCCGCTGCGGGAGTGCGGTTCCAGACGACCAGGTGATGATCGAGGTCAAGCAAGCGGTGGCCAAGTGCCGTGCCCATGCGGCCCAGGCCGATGAGTCCCACCGGATTCATAATTCGCAATGCTCTGCCAAGGCAAACGCCGAGGCGGCAACATCCCAGCCCGCAACCCCCGCCAGCAACGCGTCGGGATCGCCCATCACCCGGTCCCCACGCCAGGCAACATGCTGGTCGGGGCGGATGAGAACCATTGCCGCGTCATACAAGGCAGCAGCCCCGCCGTCGGGCACGTGCACGAGAGGCAGCGGCATCCCGCGGCGTTTGGCGGCATCGTGAAGGCGATGCGCGTCTGCGGGTATCTCGTGTGCCAGCACAAGAAGGGTGAAATCGGGCCCGAAGCGGTCGTAGATCGAAGCCCCGTCGGCAAGCCAGAGATGCGGCGCGAGGGCGCCCGGCCGGGCAGTGGGATGATACTCCATCGGCGAGATAGCGGAGGCTCGTGTTCCATCGGGAATGATACAGCGCGATTCGTAGCTGTAGCCCAGGATCACGCCGATTGGCCTGAACTCGCGTCCCTTGGCGGCGAGGATGCGTTCGCCGAGGTTCTGGCGCGCGTCCGCCCCGGCGCTGGACTCCTCCTCCAGCCGGTCCATCACCATGTGGTGGGTCACGAAGCCGTAATTCGCGGTGGCTTCCGCCACGAACATCTGATGCACGGGCTTGCGCTCCGTCTCGTACGTGTCAAGGAGGGCGGGTGGGGCCCAGCCATCCAGCACTGCGGATAGCTTCCATCCCAGGTCGACCGCATCGCCAATGCCCTGGTTCATGCCATATCCGCCCATCGGCGGGTGCAGGTGGCAGGAATCACCGGCAAGGTAGACCCGGCCACGGCTATAGTGATCAGCGATCAGCTTATGGGCTTGCCAGACATCCGTCTCGAGCAAGCCGACCACAATGTCTTCGCGTCCGATGGCCCGGCGGATTTCGGTGACCGCCTCTTCGGGGGAGGGCGGCGGGCGGTCGCGGAGCTGGGTCGAGAAAAACCACATGTCGCCGCGGTCCATTGGGCCGATCACCGCCGGCGTGTCCTTGTTCACCAGCCAGTATGAGATCGCCTTGGCCTGCGGATGGGATTGGAGCAGCCCGGGCGCGTGGAAGATGGCGATGAAGTTCTGCATGTAGGCGTGGTCGCCTTCCAGCAGGGCACCGATCAGCCGTCGGGTGGTGCTGCGGCCGCCATCCGCCCCAACCAGGTAGCGGGTTTGTACTCGCTCCCCCGGAGCGGCCGGCCCGGAAAGCGAGGCGGTCACCCCGTCCTCGGTCTCCTCCAACGCGGTCAGCGCCATGCCGAAGCGGACCCAGACGTTTGGCAACCGGGAAAGGGCCTGACGCAGCACGGCCTCGATCGTGTATTGCGGTATCCACTGTCCCGGCTCGGGAAAGGTATCGGACCGGCCGCGATGGCCGAAGAACACGTTCTCGAACCGGGCGAGTTCGTGGCCAAAGAGCCTCGTCGCGAAGACGATGTCGGTCGGATAGTCCGCCGGCATTGGACTGGCGTCGCGAACCGCTTGTGCGAGGCCCCAGCGGCGGAAATGGGCCATGGAGCGGATATTCGTGGATTTGGCGCGGGGCTGATGCCCACCCCGCGGATGCTGCTCGACCACCATCACACGATGGCCACGTCGCCCAACCTCGAGGGCAAGCGCCAAGCCGACCGGGCCTGCCCCAACAACGAGCACATCTATGCCGCTCGCGAACATCTTGGCCCTCCGCCCATACTCAAATATGTATATATATAACGTCTATATGTCAATAACATATAGATTCTCCTACCGCGTGGTGGAAATGAGGTATAAGTCGCTATCCGCCTCCGAATCCTCTATGAAGGCACTCATGCTTCTCGACTTTCCACCACGGCCTGAAAAATCGGCCAGGCCGGCCGCAACAGATGCCACGCGCGTTTACGAAGAGTTGAGGCAGGACCTGTTGCTTGGAAGCTTCCCGCCCGGCGTGAAGCTTCCCATCGACCAATTGCGTCAACGCTATGGGGTTGGGCCAATCCCTATGAGGGAAGCGTTGAACCGGCTGATCAGTGCAGGGTTCGTCCTGCAGGCCGATCAGCGGGGGTTCTACACGCCGGCGCTCAGCCGGACCCAGCTCGAGGAACTCACCAACACGCGTTGCTGGATACACCCCATCCTCGTACGCGAAACGCTTGCACATGGCGATGATCGGTGGGAGGAGGCATTGGTTTTGGCGGCGCATCGACTGGCGCGGCTGCAACGGCGTGATGCGAAAACAGGAAGCCTCAATCCCGCGTGGGAGAAGCAGCACCGGGCCTTTCACCTGGCGTTGATCGCCGGCTGCCCGTCGCGTTGGCTGACGGAATTCTACGCCCATCTCTTCGACCACGCCGACCTCTACCGGCATCAATATTTGTCTGCTGAACAGGGTGGCCGGAAACGGGATGTCGTGGCCGAGCACCGTGCCCTGGTTGATGCCGCCGTCGCCCGTGACGGCGATAGGCTTGTGACGCTGCTGGATACCCATATCCGCCGCACGACGGAGGTCGTGCTGAGAGGTACGCTCAAGGGGGACTGAACGGCTGCATCAATGCATGGCCGATCCGCCATCGATGACCAATGTTTGCCCGGTCATGAACCCTGTGCCGTGCCGCCCGTGACGATAGTCGCACCACGCGCCGTCGCGTCGCGAACCCGGTCCTCCACCAGGGCAAGCGCATGGGCGTTGATCAGCGGGCCAATGGTGCGGATGGGGGAGCTTGAGCGTCTCCGCCGGGCGCTCGCGGTGGTGATCAGCGCCGAGGCCGTCCTGAGCTTGAAGGATGCGCTCGGCTGCGACGATGAAACTGTTATCTCCACCCTTGGGTGGTCGGCGTGCCAGCTCACCATAGGAGTTTTGGGCGGGCGTTGAGCGTTAGCCTTCCGGGATTGTGATGACTGAGGTGGACCCCATTCATTGGACGGAAATCGGGGCGACTTACAGTAAGAGAGAGTCTCCCCGATTTCCGTCGTTCGCCGATCGACGGAGCAGCCTAATTGCTAGAAAGCCGGTCGTAGTTGCGTTGGAACAGTGCCACTGCCGCATCGACACCGATACGCTGTATCCGCTCCTCCACCCAGCCTTTGCCATATACAAACGGTCGGGCCAGCCCCTGTTTCACCAAAGCCTTGCCCAGGCCAGGGCTGGTCGCGAGATGGATGGAGCCGTCCAGGTGGATATGTCCGAGTTCCTGCTCGCCGACATAGAAGTCGATCCCGTCAACCTGCGACTGGCGGGCGAAATGCCAATGCGTTGTTGCGATAACGCCGGGCCAGCTGGCGACGATGTCGGCCACAAATCCCATCGGCGCGCCGAGCACGGGCGGCGGTGCCAAGGGGCCTTTGTCGGTTCGGGCCAGTGTGCCCAGTGCGCGGTCTGCCATTTGAAAATCTCCTCTGGAGCTGTGAACATAACCGAAGCTTCGGCCGGGAAGGATAGCCGACTATCATGCCGAACCCGCCTGATAGGTCGCCGAACAGAGGGCAGGTTCGGCCTGGAGCGCCTGAACAAAGAAGTCGATGACGGCCCGTGTCCGAGGCGCCAGATTCCGCCGCGATGGATAGACAGCGTGTAGAGCCAAACTCTCTGGGTGGTAAGCTTCGAGGACCGTCTTCACCTGACCCGAGCGAAGTTCAGCGTCGAAGAGCCAGGTGGCGGCGACTGCCAGGCCGGTTCCCGCGAGAACGGCCTCCCGCAACGCATCCGTGCTATCCGTACTGAAACGGCCGGTGATTGGGATCGTGACGGTCCGATCCAAGCCTGTTAAAATCCACTCGTTGGGTGACGGATCCAAGAGAAACGCAAGGCAGGTGTGGCCGGACAGATCGGCTGGTCCGGTTGGTGTCCCATGGCGCTCCAAATACTCCGCGGAAGCCACGACATGGCGCTTGGAACAACCGATCCGCCGCGCGACCAAGCTGGTGTCGCTCAGGTGGCCCCCGCGAATGGCGAGATCGATCCCCTCTGACACGAGATCGATCCGGTCATCAGACATGTGCAGCTCAATCGACAAGCCCGGATAGAGCGTCAGCAAGCGGTTGATTTGAGGGGCGATATACAGCCGGCCTAGGCTAGCAGGGCAAGCAAGACGAACAAGGCCAGTCAGTGTGGCATGACGCCGCCCCACAGCCGCCTTGGCTTCCTCAACATCCTCCAGAGTGCGGCGGGCATGACCGAGCAGGTCGCGGCCATCTTCGGTCAGCGCCAAGCTGCGCGTGGAGCGATGGAGCAAACGAACGCCAAGATGCTGCTCCAAGGCAGCGACTTGCCGGGAGATCGCAGGTTGTGTCGTGCCACTCTCGCGGGCCACGGCTGAGAACGATCCAGACTCGGCAATCCGGACGAAGGTGTGAAACGCTAGGAAGAGGTCCATCAAGATGTCTGCTGGCTGTGGGCAAGGCGTACCCTGCATTGGTTCAGGTGGGGATTCGCGGGCACATGGCCAACACCGTTGGTGTCCAACTCCTCGGCCATCGCATCTATGGATACTTTTTGGCTCATCCTTGCTTTCCACGATCGAAGTTTAGTCGATCATCCTAGCATGTATTTGCACGACGTGATGCCAAAGGGTATCGATCAACCGCCAATCCGCGTGGTCTAGCGACCGGCATCATGCCGCTTCATGCCGCATGGCCGCGATATCCGCGATCAGCCCCGGGCCGCTCGGATGCCAGCCCAGTCGCTCCTGCGTCTGGGCGCTCGATGCGGACATGTCCTTGTCCGCAAAGGTCGAGAGCCAGCCAAAGTGACCGGCCGCATCTTCTGGATCCATCGCCACCACTGGTACCCCGAGGCCCTGGCCGATGGCTTCCGCGATGTCGCGGAAACGGATCGCGTCCTCGGCGGTGGCGTGGTAGCGGGCTCCTGCCTCCCGCTTTTCCAACACCAGCCTGAATAGGCGGACAGCATCGGAAATATGCGTCGCTGACCAGCAATTCAGACCTTCGCCGACATAGGCAGAGACACCCTTCTTGTGGGCCAGTTCGATCAAGTCGGACACCAGTCCCTGCCTCACGGTGTTGTGGATCTGAGAAAGCCGCACCACTGAGACGTTCACGCCAAGCTCCGAGAGCGCGCGTCCCGCCAGTTCCGACGCGACGCGCGGGTTTGGATGGTTCGGATTGAACTGGTCCTCGGTCGCGCGCCCTCCCGGCGCTACTGACCCCATTGCGGTGGCGGATGTGATGACAAGTGGCCGGTCAGAGCCCTCCAGAGCGGAACCCAGCGCGCCAATGGCACGCTTGTCCTTTTGGCAGTTTGCAACGAAGTTCGCGAAATTGTGGTCGAAAGCAACGTGGATCACGCCGTCACAACCAGCGGCGCCGGTCCCTAGGCTCTCCAGGTCTTCGATGTCCCCACGATGCGCCTCGGCTCCCGCTTTGGCGAGAGCCTGTGCTCCGGCATCCGAGCGTGTCAGGCCAAGCACCTGGTGACCCGCGGTGATGAGTTCGGGGACCAAGCTGGACCCGATGAAGCCAGTGGAGCCGGTTAGGAAGACGCGCATCATAAGTCTCCGGTATTGAATGCCGGCACCATCACCCCAGCTCTGATCAGGTAAAAGTAGTGACGTCATCCTATTATAACCGCTAAGAGGATCCGGATGTCCGCCAACCTCGACAACCTGCTGGGAACCTATCTGAAGGACCGCCGCACCCGGCTTGATCCCTCGGCCTTCGGCTTTTCCGGTAACCGCCGGCGCACCCCCGGGCTGCGGCGCGAAGAAGTCGCACAGCGTGCCAACATAAGCCCCACCTGGTATGCCTGGCTCGAGCAGGGGCGTGGCGGCGCGCCCTCGGCGGACGTGCTGAACCGCATTGCGCACGGCCTAATGCTGACTGAAGCCGAGCGCGAGCACCTCTTCATGCTTGCGCTCGGACGTCCGCCTGAAGTCCGCTATAAAGCCCCCCAAGGTGTCACGCCGCGTCTGCAGCGTTTGCTCGATGCGTTGGACGTCAGTCCCGCGATCATCAAGACCGCGACCTGGGATGTGATTGGATGGAATCGTGCTGCGGCGACGGTGCTGACCGATTACGGCACGCTTCCGCCGCATCAGCGCAACATCCTTCGCCTTGTGTTTGGCAACCCCTCTATCCGCGCCGCCCAAGAAGATTGGGAGAGCACGGCGCGGTTCGTGGTAGGGGCGTTCCGGGCGGAGGCGGCACGCGCCGGTGCCGTGTCCGAGATAAGCGAATTGGTTGCCGAACTTTGTGCAATCAGCCCGGACTTTGCGGCGCTGTGGCGCAATAACGACGTCCGTATCCACGGCGAAGGGACCAAGCGCCTTCGGCATCCAACGCTCGGTTTGATCCACCTGGAATACTCCAGTTTCGCAGTCGATGGCCGACCGGATTTGGGCATGATCGTTTACAACCCGGTCGAACCCTCCGACGCCGAGCGGATCCGGACGCTTTTGGGGCAGGGGCCTGAGGCTCCGCTCACACCGGGCTGGGCTTGACGGCGGCATCCGCAATCTTCTGCACCAGCAAGCCATGCCCGACCGCGGCGCCCGCCCGTAGCGCCGCGGCAATGAAAATCGTCTCCGCCAACTCCTCGCGGGTCGCGCCAAGCTCGACGGCCCGGCGCGTATGGACATCCAAGCAGTAGGCGCACTGCGTCGTCAGCGCGACGCCGAGCGCGATTAGCTCACGGTACTTGGCCGGGATGGCGCCGTCAGCCCGCTCGGAGACGGCTTTGAAAGTAAGGAATGCCTTCGCCTCCTGGGGAGCCGCGCCGGCGAGAGCGGGCGCGAACGCCAAGTCCGATGGTTCTGAGTAAGCGGCAATAGTGCCTGGTTTGATCATTGTCGATGTCCCTTCCCGGTTCAGGCCGAAATCGTTCCTCTCAGCTACACGAGCCGCGCCCGGCATATTCGAGAAGCGCCCATCTGGCGAGAAAACTCATCGAAGCAGATACTCCCGTAACAGGGTCCGGGCCCGATGCAGGCGCCCCTTGATCGCTTCGCGGGTGAGGCCGAGCGCCTCGGCCATCTCATCGATCGTCCGCTCTTCAAAGTCGCGCATCACGACGATCATGCGGTAGTGCTCTGGCAGCGAATGTATCGCGGCGGCGACATCCAGCCGGAGCCCTTCCTCCGCCTGCGCCAGCACCGCGTCTTCCTCCGCCTGCGCGCCGGCCGGGACTAAACCGAACCGTCGCGCGAGACGCAGGCATTCGCGGCGGACGATGGCGAAGAGCCAAGCCGAGAAGGACGAAACGGCGCGGAGCGTTCCGACCCTGCGATAGACCAGCCAAAGCGTCTCCTGTACTGCATCATCCACATCGTTCGCCCGGCAGGCTGCACGCGCGTAGCGCCGGATGTCGGGGCGCGCCGCTTCGAGCAGTCCGACCAGGGCCGCCTGGTCGCCGCCGATCGCCCGCTCCACAAGCGGCGCGCACATCCGTGACACGGCCTCAGCGGCCCTCTACCAAAGGCTGCTCACCGGAGTAGACGCCGGAAGCCGAAGATGAAAGTCGTTTGCGGTAGACCACGAGCCACACTCCTTTGGCCGCGCTGTGACGGCCATCTGGCAAGGAGAGGATGGGACCATACGAACCGGTTCGCCGCCGCCGCAATTTATTTCGCGACGCGGGCGAAAGCCGGGCTGACGCAGGATGGCTGCTGCTGGTCCAAGAACCGGGCGGATTAAGCCGCCCGGTTCTCGAGCTTGTCCTGCCCCGGCGGGAGCCCGAACATGCGGGCATACTCGCGGGTGAACTGCGGCACACTTTCATAGCCGACGGCGAAGGCAGCCCGGTTCGCCGGGAGCCCTTCACCGCGGATCCGCCGCCTCGCTTCAATCAGACGCAACTGCTTCTGGAACTGAATGGGGGATAACGATGTGATGGATCGGAAATGGTGATGGAAGGTGGAGGCGCTCATCCCCGCTGCCGCGGCGAGGTATCCGACCCGCAGCGGGCGATCGAATTCAGCTCGCAATAAGGAAACGGCGTGCGCAACCCGGTGCGCCAGGCTGTCCGGCGTTGCGAGAGCCCGGATAGCGGACTGATGCCGGCCTTGCAGGAGCCAGTAATGGAGTTCACGCATGATCGAGTGCCGCAGCACGGGAATGGCGTCGGGTTGTTCCAGCAGGCGCAGCAGCCGCAGGGCGCAATCGGCGACCGCCGCCTCCGTTTCGTCCACCCGAACGACCGCAGCGCTCCTGCTGGCGAGGCCCCCGATGTCGAGCAAAATGGCCATATCGAGTTCTACCGCCAGTGCGAGGTAGGGTTCGGCCAAGCTTGCGCGCGTGATGCGGCTGATGACCGGGAGATGGGCGCTGACGACGGCGCATCGCCCGGGCGCGAATTCATGAGTCTCCAGACCCAGCCTGATCTGCTTTGACCCTTGCAGGACAAGGCAGACGAGTGGCTTGTAGACCGATTTAACCAGCCCAGTCGGAGCATAAACCCGCATGACGCCCACCCCGGGGAGAGGCAGTGCCGCCAACCCGTCTCGATCCGCGTGGGCATCGGCGTAGCGCCGGACAAGATGGACAAGGTCTGAAATCATGTCTGCCATCGTAGCAAGTTCCGGCGACCGCGCCAGCGTCTCCGGAGGATTAGGCAAGCAAAGCGGAGGATTGGGTAATCGCGCCTTCAATCGAGACCCGACATCGGAGCAACCCGGCCAGGCAGGCCGCGGCAAAGGAGAGCAGCATGAACATGGCAGGCAACACAATCCTCATCACCGGGGGCGGTTCAGGGATCGGCCGCGGGCTGGCCGAGGCATTTCACGCGGGCGGCAACCGCGTCATCATCGCTGGGCGACGCCCCGTGCCGCTCCGGGAGGTGGCTGCGGCCAACCCGGGAATGATGTTCGTCACGCTGGACGTGGCTGACCCAGGGTCGATCGCGGCGCTTGCGGCACGCGTCGGGCAGGATCACCCGGCCTTGAACGTGCTGGTCAACAACGCGGGCATCATGGAGACGGAAGACGCGCTGGCCGATCCGTTCGACCTTTCGGTGGCTGAGGCGACGGTGGCGATCAACCTGCTGGGCCCGATCCGCCTGACCGCAGCGCTGCTGCCGCACCTGCGCCGGCAGCCGGCCGCGGCGGTGATCAACGTCACATCGGGCTTGGCCTTCGTTCCCCGGGCCGATACGCCGACCTATTCCGCCACCAAGGCGGCGATGCATTCGTATAGCCAGTCGTTGCGTTTCCTGCTGCGGAACACGGTCGTGCAGGTGATCGAGTTGGCGCCGCCGTTGGTCGCGACCGACCTCACGCCGGGGCAGCGCGACAATCCGCGGGCGATGCCGCTCGGCGACTATATCAAGGAGAGTATGGCGTTGTTCGCGGCTGACGGCACCGCCCCCGAAATATTGGTGGAGAGAGTGAAGATGCAGCGCAACGCAGAAGCCAGAGGCGACCACAATAAAGTTTTCGCGGTGATCAACGGCGGCTGACGCCTGACGCGGAGCAGCGATCAAACTATGTCGCGGAACTCCCCAGTTCCGCGCCGACTTCGCTTGGACCTATTGCTTGACTAGACTAGAAGCGGAGATTTGGCGAGACAGCGTCTCGGGGGAAACTTACATGCAAAGCGCGACCTATCCCGACCTGGTTGACCAGGTCATTCTGGTGACCGGGGGCGCCACGGGGATCGGCGCCGCTCACGTGGCGGCATTCGCTGGGACGGGCGCGCGGGTCCGGTTCCTTGATATCCAGGTGCCGCAGGGCGAGGCGCTGACGCGCGACCTATGCGCGGCCGGGCACGACGTGCGGTTTTTGCCGTGTGACCTGTTGGACCTGGACCAGTTGCGCGCCGCGGTCGAGGGGATCGGCGCACAGGACGGCCCGATCTTCGGCCTGATCAACAACGCCGCGGTCGACCAGCGGCACGGCTTCGTGGACATCACCGCGGCCGATTTCGACCGTATGATGCACCTAAACCTGCGTCACGTCATGTTCGCAGCGCAATACGTGGCGCCGCAGATGCGCAAGCTCGGGCGGGGATCAATCGTGAACACCAGCTCGGTCGCGTGGATGCGCGGCGTCGCCGGCCTGCAGCTCTACAGCGCCGCCAAAGCAGCGATCATTGGGTTGACCAATTCGCTGGCACGCGAGCTTGGTCCGGACCGTATCAGGGTGAATGCTGTCGCACCCGGCAACGTGCCCACGCCGCGGCAGCACGCGCTTTGGTCCAGTCCGGAGCGCGACGCCCGCATGCGGGAGCTGCAATGCCTGCCGG
The DNA here is from genome assembly GCA_965199005.1 of Acetobacteraceae bacterium. Taxonomy (GTDB): domain Bacteria; phylum Pseudomonadota; class Alphaproteobacteria; order Acetobacterales; family Acetobacteraceae; genus LMUY01. The sequence goes on from CBDAQK010000006.1 coordinate 149,555, forward strand.
ACACGATCCTGCCGGACGACATTGCGAACGCAGCCCTCTTCCTCTGCTCGGACGCAGCCCGCATGATCACCAAGCAGTGCATCACGGTGAACGCTGGCTCGCTTTGACGGCTGAACGAGAGGAGGCGCGAATGAAGCCATTGGCCGGCAAGGTCGCCTGGGTGACAGGTGGAGGCAGCGGGATCGGCCAGGCTGCGTCTATGGCGCTGGCCGGGGAGGGGGCCACGGTCGTCCTAACCGGGCGCCGGCTCGAGGGGTTGCAAGAAACGGCGTGGCGGATCGGGCCGGCAGCGGTGGTGAAGCCCGGCGACGTGACCGACGGCGCCCGCATCGACGCGATCGCCAAAGAGATCGGTGCGGAACTGCGTCGGTTGGACATCGTCGTCAACAATGCCGGTATGAACATCGTCCAGCGTTCCTGGTCGGAGTTGACGCCCGGCTCGATCGACCAGGTGCTCGGGACCAACCTCAACGGCGCCTTCTACACGGTCGCGGCGGCGCTTCCCTTGATGCGAGCCGGCGGCGGTGGCGTGTTCATCCACGTCGGATCCCGGGCGGGGCGATTTTGGGACGGGCAGAGCGGGGCCGGCTACACGACGGCCAAGGCGGCGATCGCGGCCATGAGTCATTGCATCAACCGGGAAGAGTTCGGAAACGGCATCCGCTCGACCGTGCTGCACCCGGGCGAGACGGCGACGGACATCCTGCACGCCCGCGGGGTGGCGATGCCGGCGGATGAGTTGGCGCGGCTATTGCGTCCCGAGGACTGCGCCGACATCATCCGCTACATCGCTTGCTTGCCGCCGCATATCTGCATGAACGAGGTCCTGATGACCCCTACGTGGAACCGGGTGTTCGCCGCATCCCAGGTTCTGCCGCCACGCGTTTGAGCGGGATCAGCGGAGGATGGCCATGATCCGCGTTATGTCGACGCTCGCGCTTTCTACGGTGCTCGAGGCGCTGCGATCCAAGCTGCCCGGCTTTGAACTCGAACTCGCTCCGACCAACGTGCTGCTGGACCGAATCGCTGCCGGTGCACGGGGGGATGTCGCGATTCTGACGGACGACGCCGTGAAGGCGCTGACCGTGTCTGGCGTGCTGGATGGCGTCAGCCGTGTTCCGCTCGCGAGGTCGTATGTTGGTATCGCGGTGCGGCAGGGTGGGGATCCGCCAGACATCTCTACCGCGGCCGCGGTAGCGGCGGCACTGCGGGGCGCACGGTCGGTGGCGCTGTCCCGAACGGGCGCTAGCGGTGTGTTCATGACGGGGCTGCTTGAACGGCTCGGCATTGCGGAGGAGGTCAACCGGAAGGCGACTTTCATCGCGAGTGGCCTGACTGGGGAACGGGTGCTGACCGGCGAAGCCGACCTCGCGGTCCAGCAAGTGAGCGAGTTGATGGCGGTGCCGGGGCTGGAGATCGTGGGGGCGCTTCCGCCCGAGCTCGGCGGCGTCAGCGTGTTTTCGGCCGCTTGCTTCACCGGTGCGGCACAGGGTGCCACCGAGCTGATCGCGGTCTTGGCGGGGGCGGGGGTATTGATGCGGGAGAATGGTTTGGGGCCGATTTTGTAGTGGGTTGACGTTTAGCTGGCGAAATGTGGTTCGGGAACACCTTTGGCTCCGGTGTTGTGGATGGCGAACAACGCGCCTGCGAGCGGTTGGGAGGGTGCCTCTTGCTCGGTCATCCAGGTGCTTGCGCTGGTGACGTATAGGATATCCATGTTGGGGCCGCCAAAGGCGCACATGGTGGGGTGGCGGATGGGCAGGCGGATCATGCGGTCGAGCCGGCCGTGCGGGTCGAAGCGGACGATGCTCCAGTCGTGCACCAGGGCGCCCCAGTAGCAGCCATCGGCATCGCAGGTGGCGCCATCGATGCGGCCGGGCATGTCGCGGGTGGACAGGAAGACCTGGCGGTTGCGGATCGTCCCGGCCTGTACGTCGAAATCGTAGGTATAGACGGTCTCGCCGCGGCTATCCGAAAAATACATCCGCCTGTCGTCGGGCGTGAAGGCCATCCCGTTGGAGACGGTGAACCCGGTGTCCATGCGACGGACCGTGTGGTCGGGATCGAGCCGGTAGATCGAGCCCGTGGAGTCCGCCTGCTTGGCGTCGAGCGTGCCGCACCAGTAGCGGCCGCGCCGGTCGCACTTGCCGTCGTTCAGCCGGTTTGCGGGGTATTGCGGCTCCGGGTCCACGATGTGCTCGACCGATCCGGTTTCCAGGTCCACGGCACAGAACCCGCCCTGCAACCCGGCAACCACCCCGCCGCCTTGGCGGAACACGAACGAACCCACGGGCCTGGGCATCGGGAAGGAGCGGAAGCTGCCATCGAACCCCAGCCGTTGGATGGCCGGGGCGTGGATGTCGACCCAGTAGAGCGCCTGCTCCTGCACGTTCCAGGCCGGTCCCTCGCCGACCAGGTTCTTCTCGTGGCGTACCACCTCGACGTCGTAGACCCGCTTTGCCATGATTGCCCCTGGTCGCGCGTCAGTCGGTTTCGGGCTCGGGCACGCGGCCGGCGCGTGCCAGGAAGTCGAAATCGCAGCCATCATCCGCCTGCATCACGTGCTCGGCGTACAAGGCACCATAGCCCCGCTCGTAATAGGGGGGCGGGGCGGTCCAGGCAGCCTTGCGCGCGGCCAGCTCGGCATCGGAGACCAGCATGTCCAAGCGCCGGCCTGCCGTGTCCAGGCGGACGATGTCTCCGGTGCGGACCAGCGCCAGCGGGCCGCCGACATGGCTCTCCGGACACACATGCAGGACGCAGGTGCCGTAGCTCGTGCCGGACATGCGGCAGTCGCTGATCCGCACCATGTCGCGCACGCCCTGCGCCAGCAGCGGTTTTGGGATCGGCAGCATGCCCCATTCCGGCATGCCGGGTGCGCCGACGGGGCCGCATTCGCGCATCACCAGCACGCTGTCCGGCGTGGCACCCAGCGCCGGGTCGTCGATCCGGGCCAGCATGTCACGATAGGTGTCGAACACGATCGCCGGGCCTTCGTGCTGCAGCAGGGCCTCGCTGGCTGCGGCGCGTTTCAGCACGGCACCGCGCGGCGCCAAATTGCCGCGCAGGACGACGAGGCCGCCGGCGCCATAGATAGGATTGTCCAACGGACGGATGACGTCGTCGTTGTAAACCTCCGCATCGGCGATGGTCTCGCCAAGGGTTTGCCCGCTTGCCGTCATGCACGACAGGTCGAGGTGGTCCTTCAGGCGGGACAGCAGCGCCAGCAGCCCGCCCGCATAGTAGAAATCCTCCATCAGGTATTTGCCCGAGGGCGCCAGGTTGCAGATCACCGGGACGCCCTCGCTCGCCGCGGCGAAGGCGTCGAGGTCGAGCGTGCGGCCGACCCGGCGGACCATGGCGACGAGGTGGATGAGCGAGTTGGTCGAGCCGGACAGCGCCATGTCGGCGATGACCGCGTTGTTGATCGAGGCGGGCGTGATGATGTCGGAGGGTTTGAGGTCCTCCCACACCATCTCGACGATGCGCCGCCCGGCCATCGAGGCCATGCGGGAATGGGCAGAGTCGACGGCCGGAATGGAGCTGGCGCCGGGCAAGGTGAGCCCCAGCACGTCGGCGAGCGACGTCATGGTCGAGGCGGTGCCCATCGTGTTGCAGGTGCCGGGCGAGCGGGACACGCCTTCGCCCATTTCACGATACGCCTTCTCTGAGACCTTGCCGGCGCGGTAGTCGGCGAGCACCTTGAAGTTGCTGGTGCCGCTGCCGATCACCTGGCCGTGCCAGTTGCCACGCAGCATCGCTCCAGCCGGCACGAAGATGGCTGGGATGTTCATGGAGCCGGCGCCCATCAGCAGCCCGGGCGTGGTCTTGTCGCAGCCGCCCAGCAGCACCGCGCCGTCGATGGGGTGGGACCGCAGGATTTCCTCGGCCTCCATCGCCAGCAGGTTGCGGTACAACATCGAGCTCGGGCGGACATAGGTCTCGCTGACCGACAGGGCAGGCATCACCACGGGGAAGCCGCCAGCCTGCCACACCCCGCGCTTGACCTCCTCCACCCGTTGCGGCAGGTGGCCGTGGCAGGTGTTGAGGTCGGACCAGGTGGTGACGATGCCGATCACCGGCTTGTTCAAATGGTCCTCGGCGGTGAAGCCGAGTTGCTTGATGCGGCGGCGCTTGTGGTCGCCGGCGGAACCCGGGGCCTGGAACCAGCGCTGGCTGCGGAGATCCTGGACGGTCTTTGCCATGGTCAGCCGGCCGCGAAGGCGCGTGCGATCCGCTCGGCGCCGCGTGCCAGCGTCCCGGTGTCGCCCCCCACGGCGATGATGCCGAACCCGGCTGCGAACATCGCCTTGGCATCCGCCTCGTCGTAATTCAGCAGCCCGGCGCATTTACCCGTCGCCTGGATACGTCGCAGTCCATCCAAGACGGCCTGCTTGACTTCGGGTGCGCTTGCCCGGCCGAGGAAGCCCATGTTGGCGGCCAGGTCGTTCGGCCCGATGAAGATGCAGTCCACGCCGTCCACGGCGCCGATCGCGGGGATCGCCTCGAGCGCCGCCGGGGTTTCGACCTGGACGATGACGCAGATCTCGTCGCTGGCGCGGTCGGCGTAGCCTGCGATGCGGCCGTAGGCGGTGGCGCGCGACCCGCCGGCGAAGCCGCGGATGCCATGGGGCGGGTAGCGGGTGGCCGCCACGGCCTGCCGGGCCTCCTCGGCGGTCTAGACATAGGGGAACATGATCGAGCGCGCCCCGCAATCCAGCAACCGCTTGACCAGGATGGGCTCATTCTCCGGGATGCGGACCACTGGCTCGGCCTCTCCGCCTGAGACCGCAGCGCGCAGGTGATGCACGATGTCCGGCAGTTCGTTGGCCGCATGTTCCATGTCGATCAGCATCCAGTCGAACCCGGCGCCCGCGACGATCTCGGTTGCGGTCGGCGTTGCGAGGGTGAGCCAGAAGCCGACCTGCTTGCGTCGTTCCTGGATGGCTTGCTTGAGCCGGTTTGGGCGCATCGTGGTTGGCAAGATGGTCCTCCTGTCTGGCCGGTGCACGGTGGGCCCAGGTCGTTCTTGTTGATGTCCAGCTTACTTTGGATACATCCGTATCCAGGTTTCTGCAAGCTTGCGCCCCAGCGCCACGATATCGGCCGCGCCTGCCGCCAGCACACGGTTGCGCTGTCATGGCATGTCTGCCGGCGTGTAGAGGTGGCAGGCGACGCGGCCGCCATCTTGCGTCGGCGTGTCGGGTGGGTCGATGGCCGAGCAGACCGGCATTGCTGACGGACAGCGTGGCCGAAAACGGCAGCCGGCCTCGACCTGGGCCGGTAAATCGGCTGAGATGGGGGGTTGCGCCGCCTTGCGGCCGGGCACGGCGGCGATCAGCGCGCGCGTATAGGGATGTTTGGGTGCGGCGAACAGCGCCCGCTTGTCGCCCTCTTCGACGATGCGGCCGAGATACATCACGGCCACACGATCCGCGATGTGGTGCACCACGCCCAGATTGTGCGAGATGAACAAGTAGGTGAGACCTAACTCCTCCTGCAAGTCCTGCAGCAGGTTCACGATCTGCGCCTGCACCGAGACGTCGAGCGCCGAGGTCGCCTCGTCGCAGACCACGAAGCGCGGCCGGAGTGACAAGGCGCGGGCGACACCGATGCGCTGCCGCTGGCCGCCGCTGAACTGGTGCGGGTAGCGGGCTGCCGCCGCCTGGGGAAGACCGACCATGTCGAGCATGGCCTTTGCTTGCCGGGTGGCTTCCGCATGCCGCATGCCCTGCACCCGCAACGGTTCGGCGATGATCTCGGCCACGGTCATGCGCGGGTTGAGCGAGCCGGAAGGGTCCTGGAACACGACCTGCATGTGCCGCCGCCACGGCTTCATCTGCGTGTCCGTCAGCCGCGTCAGTTCGGTGTCTTCGAACCGGATGCTTCCGGAGGTGGGCTCGACGAGGCGGAGCAGCACGTGGCCCGTGGTGGACTTGCCGCAGCCGGATTCCCCGACCAGGCCCAGCGTCTCCCGCGGGGCGATGCGCAAGCTGATCCCGTCCACCGCGCGCAGAACTGGGCGTGGCCCAAACAGACGCTGGCGCGGCAGGACGTAGTCCTTGCGAAGATCGGTCACTTCCACCAGCGCCGTCATGCCGCCAACTCATATCCGCGGTGGCGGATGCACGCCACACGCTGCCCGTCGCCGATGTCGAACAGCGGTGGGTCGATATGGGTGCAAGCCGGCCGCATGTCGGGACATCGGGGATGGAACCGGCAACCCGGCAGGTCGTCACCCAGCGTGGGCGCCGTCCCGTCGATGGTGCGCATGCGCGGCCGCAGTTCCGAGAGGTCCGGCATGGAGGCCAACAGGCCTTTGGTGTAGGGGTGCTCCGGGGCATCGAAGATCCGCGCCACTGGAGCGGTCTCGACCACCCGGCCGGCATACATGACCGCGACGCGGTCGGCGAAGTCCGACACCACGCCCAAATCATGGGTGATCAGGATGACCGCCATGCCCATCTCGCGGATCAAGCCGCGCAGCAATTGCAGGATTTGCGCCTGGACGGTGACGTCGAGGGCTGTGGTCGGTTCGTCGGCGATCAGCAAACGCGGGCGGCAGGCGAGCGACATGGCGATCATCACCCGCTGCCGCATGCCGCCGGACATCTGATGCGGGAACTGGTCGATGCGGGCGGACGCGTCCGGGATTTCGACCCGCTGCAACAGCGCGACCGCGCGGCGTCGTGCCTCGGCCCGTCCCAGCCCCTCGTGGAACCGCAGCGGCTCGGCAATTTGGTGCCCGACGGTGAAGAGCGGGTTGAGGCTGGTCATGGGTTCCTGGAAGATCATCGCCATGCGCTTGCCGCGGATGGCGACCATGTCCCGCTCGGATTTCTGCAGCAAATCCTCGCCATCCAGCATGATCGTGCCGGCGATGATCCGCCCGGGTTCGGCCACGAGCCGCATCAGCGAGAGCGCGGTGAGGCTCTTGCCGCTGCCCGATTCGCCGACGATCCCGAGCACCTCGCCTTGCGCCAGATCGAGGTCCACGCCGTCCACTGCGGGCACCATGCCGTGTTTGCCGGGAAATCCCGTCCTCAGCCCGCGTACCCGCAGCATCACGCCCTGTCCGTCCGCAGCCGCGGGTCGAGCACGTCGCGCAGGCCATCGCCCAGGAAATTCAGCCCCAGCACCGCGAGGACGATCGTGCAACCCGGCATGAGAGACATCCATGGCGCGTCGATGATGTAGTTGCGGCCGTCGGCGATGATGTTGCCCAGGCTGGCGGCTGGCGGCGGCGGACCGACGCCGATGAAGCTCAGCACCGCCTCGCCCAAGATGGCTCCCGCCGTGACGAAGGTCAGTTGCACCAGCAGCGGCGCCATGCTGTTGGCCAGGATGTGGCGTAGGAGGATATGCAGGTGCCCGGCGCCACAGGCTCGTGCCGCCTTCACGTAGTCCATCTGTGCGATCGTCAGGGCGGCGGCGCGGGCGACCCGGGCGGTGCGCGGCATCAGGGCGATACTCAGCGCCAGGGTGACGCTAATCTCCGAGGGAGCCATGAACGCCGCCAGCGCCGTGGCCAGCATGACCGTGGGGAATGCCATCAGCGCATCCAGGAGACGCATGACCACATCGTCCATGTCCCGGAAATATCCGGCCAGCAGGCCTAAGGGTACGCCTACGGCGGCGCTCAGCAGCGTCACGGACACCGAAATGCGCAGGCTGAGGCGGCAGCCGTAAAGCACACGGCTCAGCACGTCGCGGCCAAAACCGTCGGTTCCCATCAGGTAGGTCCAGGTCGGCGGCCCCAGGCGGTAGCGGTAGTTGTTGCGGTCCGGGGCATGCGGCGCGAGCAGCGGCGCGAGCAGGGCGGCAAGGATGACGATCCCGAAAAACACCGCCCCGATCATGAAAGCCTGGTTGCGCAGCAGCCGCCTCACCATCTCAGCGGCCGCCGATCCGGACCCGCGGATCGAGCATGCCATAGAGGCAATCGACCAGGAGGTTGATGAGCACGAAGGTGCATGCGGTCAGCAGCAGGCCACCCTGCACCACCGGGTAGTCGCGCCGCAGCACGGCGTCGACGATCAAGCGGCCGATCCCCGGCAGGTTGAACACCGTCTCGATCACGACTGCCCCGCTCAGCAGCAGGCCGACGACGATGCCCAGCACGGTCACGATCGGCATGAGCGCGTTCGTCAAAGCATGCTTCAACACGACGATCCGGCCCGGCATACCCTTGGCCCGCGCCGTCCGGACGTAATCTTGCCCCAGCACCTCCAGCATCGAGGATCGCGTCATCCGGGCGACCAGCCCGACATTGGTGGTGGCCAGCGTCAGCGCGGGCAGGATGAGGGCGCGCAACCATCCAGCCGGATCCTGCGCGAACGGCACGTAGCCGCCGCTGGGCAACCATCCGAGCACGACCGCAAACAGGTAGATGCCGGACAGGCCGAGCCAGAAATCCGGGACCGACATCCCGAGCACGGCCAGCAGCATGGCCACCCGGTCGCCGGCCCGGTTCCGCCGCAGCGCCGCGAACACCCCACCGCCCATGCCGAGGATGATGCTGAAGCCCAGCGACAGGCCGGTCAGCGCAGCCGTGACCGGCAGGCGGTCCCGAATGGCTTGCGTCACCGGGATGTCGAGCAGGATCGACCGCCCGAGATCGCCGTGCAGCACGGCGCCGAGCCAGCGCAGCAGCCGCACGTAGCCGGGCAAGTCCAGCCCCAGCTCGTGCCGCAGGCGGGCCACCGCTTCGGGCGTCGCATTGACGTCCAGCATGGTGGAGGTGGGGTCGCCAGGCACCAAGAGGATCATCAGGAACGTGGCCACGGCGACCAGCAACAGCACGGGGATGGCCTTGAGCAGCCGGCTGAGCAGGAACATGGCTATTGCAACCGAACGTCCCACAGGCGCGGGATGCGCGAGGGAACGAAGCCCTGCACGTTCGACCGCATGCCCTGCAGGATGCCGAAATTGCCCAGCTTGATCGCAAACGCTTGGTCGGCCAGGCGGCGCTGGAAATCCTCGAAGGCGGATTTGCGGACGTTGAAGTCGGGCGAGCTGACGATGGTCTGGTAGGCCTGGTTGATCGCCGGGTCGTTGCCGGTGCGGAAGCGGTATTGCTCGCCGACGAAGGTCGTGGCGACCGTATGGGGGCCTTCGTAGGGTTCGATCCCCAGGATGTGCGACCAGAAATGCCACGGTGTGTCGCCCCGTCCGGTCATCGCGGTCACGGTCGGGAAGTCCATCACGCGAAGCTCCACGTTGATCCCCAGGGCCCGCATCTGCTGCTGTGCCACGACAGCGGCCTGGTTGTTGTTCTTCAGCGGATCGACGACGAAGGTCAGGGGCTGCCCGGCGTAGCCGGATCGCTTCAGATACTCCTTCGCCAGCTTGCTGTCGTTGCGGTTGAACGTCTCCTTGCCCGCGTCGGAATGGTAGGGCGAACTCGGATAGACCCAGCTCGGGTCGAGGTCGAACAGGCCCTCGCTGGCGATCGCCATGATCTCCTCATGGTCGAGCCCGGCCTGGACGGCGCGCCGGAAGTCGACGTTGCCGGCCACCGGGTCAGTCATGTTGAACCGCAAGAGCTGGAACGCCCAGGGCGAGTTCTCCACCACGCGTACGGCGGTGTTGCGCTTCAGGCGCTCCGCCGAGGCGGTCACCAGCGTCTCGTTGAACTGGACCTCGCCCGTCAGCAACCCCGCCGTGCGGGCACCGTCCTCGGGCACGAAGCGGATGGTGATGCTGTCGAGATAGGGCGTCTTGCGTCCGCCAAAGCCGTCGCGGCCGGGATAATTGGGGTTGGGCGCGTAATCCTCGAAACGCGCCAGGCGGACATGGCTGTCGGGCTCATACTCGACGATCTTGTAGGGCCCCGTGCCGATGGTGCGCGCCTGGCCCCGCGGCTTCGCCGCTTCCTCCTCCGGGATGATGACGGCGGGAACGCGCACCGTGGAGAGCACTTCCGTGAAGATCGGGTATGGCGCCGACATCCGCATTTCGACTTCGTAAGGCCCTGTCGCCTCGATATGCTCGACCACGCGCAAGGTGGCGTATGACTCGCCGATGTCCCTGTAGCGCTTCGTGGACGCGACCACGTCGGCGGCCGTCATGTCCTTGCCGTTATGGAACTTCACGCCGCGGCGAAGCGTGAACACGAAGCGTTTGAAGTCGGGCGACACCTCGACGCCCTCGGCAAGGTCGGGAATGGGAACGCCCTTCTCGGAGCGGGCGAACAGGGTTTCGTAGACGTGCAGCGTGATGTTGCGCGATGGCTGCTGTGACGTCGTCATGGCGTCCATGCTTGGCGGCGGCTGCGGCTGTGCCAGCACGAAGTCAGCGCCAGGTTTTTGCGCCCAAGCCGGCGCGGACAGGATCCCGCTCGCAAGCCCGCCGAGCGCTGCCCGCCGGGTGAGCCATAGACTCGCTTCGCGTTTAGAGGTGTGCATTCAACAATCCTCCCTGTCGCCTTGATGGGCCGCCCCCTTGTTCGGGGTACCTTTGTCCATGACTACACAGCCTCACCGCAGGGACGAGTCAAGCCTAAGGCAGCGTCGGCAAATAAGTGCGTCGGCACGCCGACAAAGCTGCCGCTAACAACAAAGGCTTAGGACTTGTTCGACGCCGCCAATCAATTCGATTGATGTCGAACAAGCCCTAAGAGGAGGTTCGGTTACGCGATGAGCCGCTCGGTCGCCGGGTCGAACAGGCATGCCTTGCGGGTGTCGATGGCGAAGCGGGCTGGCAAGCCCGGGGTCAGGCGCAGATCGGGGGAAACCCGGCCGACCGCCTCGCAGCCGCCGAGCCGCAACATGACCATCGTCTCGGCCCCAGTGGGTTCGACCATGTCCACGCACGCGTCCACTTCGGTCAGCAGAGGTCTCTTGGCGTCACGTTCGTCCGCCTCGGTGATGCATTCCGGACGGATGCCAAGAATGAGCGGCCGGTCGATGAAGGCCGCCGCGCCGGCCGGGCATGTTGGCAGCTTCAGCCGGATTTGCCCGGCGCCAGCGCCGCCGAGCAGTGCGGCGATGCCATCGCCGTCGCGGGACAGCACCGCCGGCATGGTGTTCATCGGCGGCGAACCCATGAAACGGGCGACGAACAGGTTTGCCGGACGGTTGTAGACGGTATCGGGATCGGCGAATTGCTGCACCTCACCCTGGTGCATCACGGCGATGCGGGTGGCCAGCGTCATCGCCTCGATCTGGTCGTGCGTGACGTAGACGATGGTGGAGCCGAGGCGCTGGTGCAGACGCTTGATCTCCATGCGCATCTCGACGCGGAGCTTGGCATCCAAATTCGAGAGCGGCTCGTCGAACAGGAAGAGCAGCGGATCGCGCACCAGTGCGCGGCCCATCGCCACGCGTTGGCGCTGCCCGCCGGAGAGCTGGGACGGCCGGCGGTTCAGCAGCGTCTCGATCTGCAGCAGTTTGGCCACCCGGGCGACCGCCTCGGCCTGTGCGGCCTTCGGCACGCGGCGGCACTCCATCCCGAAGGTGATGTTCTGCCGCACCGTCATGGAGGGATACAGCGCGTAGGACTGGAACACCATGGCGATGTCGCGATCCTTGGCCACCACCCCGTTCATCGGACGCCCGCCGATCTCGACCTGGCCGGAGGTCGCCATGTCGAGCCCCGCGATGATGTTGAGCAACGTGGACTTGCCGCAGCCGGAGGCGCCGACCAGGATGGTGAACTCGCCACTCTGGACCTCGAGGTCGATCCCCTTCAGCACCTCCTGGTGGCCGTAGGTCTTGCGCACGTTGCGGATCGATAATGCCGACATGTTCGTCCTACTTCACCGCACCAGCCATGAGGCCACGCACGAAATAGCGGCCGCCGAAGAGATAGACCAGTAGCGGCGGGGCGGCGGCCAGGAGTACCGCCGCACTTTGAACCCCGTATTGCGGCGCCTGCTCGATATGGGCGCTGAGGGCGATAACGGCCGCCGTGACCGGCTGGTTGGTGCCTGACGAGAACGTCACCCCGTACAGGAACTCGTTCCAGACACCGGTAAACTGCCAGATGACCGTCACGATCAGGATCGGCGGCGACAGCGGCAGGACGATCCGCCAAAAGATCCGCAGATACCCAGCCCCGTCGATCCGGGCGGCGCGCAGCAAGTCGGCGGGGATGTTGGCGTAGTAGTTGCGGCAGAACAACGTCGTGAAGCTCAAGCCCTGCACGACGTGGATCAGCACCAGGCCGGTCAGGGTGTCATACAGGTCCAGATCACGCAGCACGATCGCCCACGGCACCAGCTTCACCTGGCCGGGCAGAAAAACACCGAGCGTGATGACGCCGAACACCCAGGCATCGCCGCGGAACCGCCATAACGCCAGGCTGTAGCCGTTCAACGCCCCGATGGCCGTGGATATCACCGTCGCGGGCACCACGATGGCTATGGAGTTCCATAGGTACGGCCTGATGCCGGTGCAATTGCTTGCGATACAAAAATGGTCCCAGGCGTTGCTCCAATTCTCCAGCGTCGGTTCGTGCGGCACGCCGATCAGCGAGCCGGCCATGATCTCCGCCGTGGGCCTGAACGAGTTCAGCAACACCACCGCGAGCGGTACCAGGAAACCCATCGAGAGCACAACCAGGACCAGGTAAAGCACGACGCGGGGCCAAGGGTGGCGGCTAGGCACGGGACCGCTCGCGATACCGCCGCCATTGCACATAGCCCAAATACGGACCCACGACGATCAAGACGGAACACAGCAGCAAAATGGCCGCAGCGGACCCGCGTCCCATCAAGCCGCGCTGGAACATGAAGTCGTAGATGACCAGCGTCGGCAGGGTCGAGGCGAGCCCCGGACCGCCGGCGGTCAGCGCCAACACCAGGTCGAACGTCTTGATCGCGAATTGCAGCAGGATCACCAACACCGAGAGCACAATGGGCGTGATGCTGGGCAGCACCACCCGCAGGTAGGTGCGCCATGGTCCGGCGCCGTCGATCTGCGCCGCCCGCAGCAGGTCGGCGTTCACGGAGCGGATGCCCGCCAGGAACAGCACCATCGCGAACCCCGTGGCCTGCCACACGGCGGCGATGATGACGGTGCAGATCACCATGTCGCGGTTGACGATCCAGTCGAACCGGAAGCTGGTCCAGCCTATGTCGCGGACCAGCTTCTGGATGCCGAGGCTGGGGTTGAGCAGCCAGGACCAGACGGTGCCCGTCACCACGAAGGACACGGCCATGGGATAGAGGAAGATCGCGCGAAACACCGTCTCGCCCCGGATCCTTTGGTCGATGAGGACGGCGAGCAGCAGTCCCAGTCCCGTCGTCAGCAGCAAGAAACCGGCCCCGTAGACCAGCAGGTTCGTGATGGCGAGATCCCAGGCCCGGGCCGTCAATACCTGTTCGTAGTTGCGCGTTCCCGCCCAGGTATAGTCGGGCAGCAGCGTGGACCGGGTGAAGGAGATGCCGGCCGTCCAGAAGGTGAACACCACCACATAGGCCGCGCTGACGATGAGCGGGGGCCACATCACCAGCGCTGGACCGGTGCGACCCCAGACCCGGCGCCAGCCCTGGATGGGCGTCCAGGCGCGGGGAAATACGCGCGGCTCCCCATGCTTCATCGCGGGATGCTTGGCGACGGCATCCGTCATGGTTTGCTAGCGCGCACCCTCGACGGCATTCGCCAGCATATCCTGAGCCTTCTCCGGCGTGACCGACATGTTGTGCATGAACTCCGTCAGGACCTCGACCATCGCGCCGGTGATCTGGTTGGGCTGGGCCATGTTGTTGGCCAGGCTGAGCACGACCCGGTCGTCGTTCGAGGCGGATTTGAGATGGGCGGCAATCTCGCGTTGCAGCTCCGTATAGCCATCTCCTAACTCGATGTCGGTTCGCACCGGGGTCGACCCGTTGATCTGGGTGAACGCGACCTGGCACTCCTTGCCCGTGACGATTTGGGCAAGCAGGCGTTGGCCTGCCTGCATGTCCGCCTCCTTGCGGGCCCAGAAAATGAAAGCGTCGGCATTCAGGTCGAAGACGGGCTTGCCATCGTCGGCGGGCGCCGGGCCGGCAATGTAATCTGTACCGAGCTTGAACCCGGCGTCGGTGAACGAACCCTGCGCCCAGTTGCCCATCAGGAGCATGCCTTCCTCGCCCCGCATGAAGTTGGGCGTGAAAGCGCTCCAGTGCTGGCCGGCGCTCGACGGATTGATCCAGCCCGACATCTTGCGGAGTTGGCGGAGCGCGGCAAGGACGTCCGGGCCACGCAGCGTGCCGTCGTCCAAATCCATGATCGCTTTGCGGTACGCGCCAGGATACATGCCGGCCAGCACGACCTCGAAGTTGAGGGTATCGATCCAGTTCAATCCGCCAGTCGACACCGGGCGGATGCCAGCCGCCGCCATCTTCTCGGCGGTGGCATTGAACTCCGCCCAGGTGGCCGGCAGCTTGGTCATCCCGATCTTGTCGGCGGCCTTGCGCGACACCCACAGCGTGTTGATCCGATACACCTGGAGCGGCAGCGCGATCCACTTGCCTTCGGGCTTGTGCAGCTTGGCAAGTGCAGGCGGGGTGACTTTGTCGAAACCGGTCTCTGCCACGACCGCGTCGAGGTTGACGGTCGGCGCGATTTTGGACCAGACGGCGATCTCCGGTCCCTTGAGCTGCGACACGGCGGGCGGGTCGCCGGCGACGATGTCAGCCCTCAGCTTGTTCATCATGTCGGTGGTGAAACCTGGAACAGGGCTGTGCTCCCACTTACCCCCGGCCTTGGTGAACAACTCTCCAATCTTGTCCATGGCTCGCCCGGTGGTGCCGGAGGCCCATTGCGAGATGATGGTGACACGGGGCTGCACGCTCGGCTGAGCCTGCGCCAAGACCGGACCGGCCAAGCTGGCGCCGAGACCGAGGACGACGCTTCGGCGATCCAAGACAACGCTGGACATGGTCGTTCTCCCTGCGGGCGGGCGGCTTCGGCACCGCCCGATCTTTGAATGCAGGATGGCACGACGCGGGGGGTGGACGCAAGATACTGGATGCAGTTGTATCCAGTATCTGCCAGGTTTGGCGGCTTGCGGACCGCCAAGGCGCAGCTTGGGACCGCAACCCGGGGAGACACGGATGAAGTACGACACCGCCTTCAAGTGCATGCGCGACGAAGTCAGCTTGGAGGAGTGGCAGGCACGGGTCGACCTCGCGGCCGCTTACCGCCTCGTCGACATCTACGAAATGACCGACCTGATCTACAACCACATCACCGTCCGCATCCCAGGGACGGAGCATTTGCTGATCAACCTGTACGGTTTGCTCTACAAGGAGATCACGGCATCCAGCCTGGCCAAGATCGACGCCGAAGGCAACATCGTCTGGAAGCCCGACACGGACTACTCGATCAACAACGCCGGCTACGTCATCCACGGCGCAATCCACCGCGCCCGGCCCGATGTCGGATGCGTCATGCACACCCACACCCGGGCGGGAATGGCCGTCTCGTCCATGACGTGCGGATTGCTGCCCTTGAACCAAACCTCGATCCGCTTCAACGGCCATATCGGATACCACGACTACGAAGGCCCGGCGATCAACCTGGATGAACGCGAGCGGATCGTCCAAAGCCTGGGTGAGCACAACGCACTGATCATGCGCAGCCACGGCCTGCTGACATGCGGTCCCGACATCCCGCAGGCCTTCAATACGCTCTATCAGCTGGAGATGTCGTGCCGCGCACAGGTCGACGCGATGGCCGCGCGGACCGAACTGGTGGTTCCCGCCGACGACATCCTCAAGCGGACGGTGCACCTCTACCAGCCCGGCACCCGCCGGCCCTATGGCGTCTTGGAGTGGCCCGCCATGATCCGCCGGCTGGAGGTCGAAGCGCAGTCTTCCAGCTATCCGCACTACGCCTCATGAGGCGCTACGGTTCCGACCGGCTGGACAGAGACATGCAATGAAGATCGCCGAAGTCCAGACATTCCTCCTGCATCCCGGCAGCGGCAAGAACCTGTTGTTCTGCCGCGTCGAAACCGATGACGGATACTATGGCTGGGGTGAGGCCTACGTCACGCGTGGCAAGGAGAAAGTGATCCAGGAATGTCTGCACGCCATGACCCCCTATCTGGTCGGACGCAGCGCTCACGGCATCCGTCATACGGGCCAGGTCCTGTTCGACGACTTCGCCATTCGCCGCAACTCGATGGAGCTGCTATCGGCCTGGAGCGCCGTGGAGATCGCGCTATGGGACATTTTGGGCAAGCGCACGGGGCAGCCGGTCTACAACCTTCTCGGCGGGCGCTCGCGCGAGCGGGTGCGGGTCTATGCCAATGGCTGGTCCCGAGGGGCGTCGGTCGAGGACAACGTCGCACGCGCCCTCACCTTGAAGGAGCGTGGGTTCACAGCGGCCAAGTTCGATCCGTTCCCCGGGCCATGGCGCACCAACATAGACCCCAAGGACGAGGACTACGCCATCGGCTTCGTGCGCGCCATGCGTCAGGCGGTCGGGCCCGAGTTCGAGCTGTTGATCGAAGCACACCGAAGGTTTTCACCCTCGCACGCCATCCGGATCGGACAGCGTCTGCTCGAATTCGGCATTCGCTGGTTCGAGGAACCCTGCTTGTCCGACAACATCGAGTTGGTCGCCGAAGTGCGCCGGGCGGTGCCTATCCCCATCGTGACGGGCGAGGCGATCTACTCCAAGGAAGCCTTCTTCCACACGTTGGAGCGTCGCGCGGCAGATATCCTCAACCCAGATGTATGCGCCATGGGCGGCATCCTGGCATTGCTCGATATCGCGTCGATGGCG
The DNA here is from genome assembly GCA_965199005.1 of Acetobacteraceae bacterium. Taxonomy (GTDB): domain Bacteria; phylum Pseudomonadota; class Alphaproteobacteria; order Acetobacterales; family Acetobacteraceae; genus LMUY01. The sequence goes on from CBDAQK010000006.1 coordinate 166,273, forward strand.
CAGCCGCAGGCCGTCGTAATGGCGCCGCATAATTACAACAGCGTGTTGATGGGGTTCGCCGCGACGGTCCACGTGTGCGCGGTCATCCCGAACTTCCTGATAACCGAGTACTTCGTGAACTTCGAGGAGGCGTGCAACGACGTTGCCACCCAGCGCATCAAGGTAGAAGACGGTTTCGCCGAACTCCCGGCCGTGCCGGGTCTGGGCATTGACATCGACGTGCAACGGCTGCGCCAGCGGCCCTACAAGGCGTTCGACGGCGCCAAGATGTTAACCGAGGATTGGGAGGAGTTCCCCCGCAAGGGCTACGTGCCCGGCCGCCCAGCCCGCGTGTGAGCGCGAGCGCCGGAGCTTACACCGGTGGCTCAACTCGCTTAGGCAGCCTCGGCCAATAAGTGCGTCGGCACGCCGACAAAGCTGCCGCTCGAAATACAGGCTTAGGGATTGTTCGACGCCGCCAATCAATTCGATTGATGTCGAACAAGCCCTTCGCCTACACCGCGGGCATCGGAGGCGTTGGACGGGCCGGGCGGAGACACTATGGGCGAGAAGACACTTCGCGAGGTCATGCAAGTGGCGCTCGCGTCGAGCACGGAGGAAAGGGATCATTCACGCGCCGAGTTCGTGCACGCCATCCTCGGCGGCGCCATCCTGGCTGGAAAGTTCAGCGGCGGGGAGAGGGTGCGCGAAGAGGAGGTCGCCGACGTCCTCGGCGTCAGCCGCACTCCCGTGCGGGAAGCTTTGCGGCGGCTCGAATCGCAGGGGCTGCTGGAGCCACGGGCCGGAAGGGGCCTGTGCGTGGTGGCACTCAGCCACCAGCAAGTGCTCGAACTATACGAAATGCGGGAGGTGCTGGAGGGTGCGGCGGCCCGCTTGGCCGCGCGGCATGCCTCGGCAAGCGAGATTTCTCTGCTCGAGAATTTAGTCGATGCGTGCACCGCTGCGGAGGACGATCCCGACCGGCTGGCCAGCGTAAACCGCGTGCTGCACCACGCCATCTACGACGCCTCGCATAATCGTTACCTTCTGAGCGCGCTGCGGGGCGTCTACGATTCGATGGCGCTGCTGGGCGCCACGACCTTTACCGTCACAGGCCGCTCCAAGACGGCGAATCAGGAGCACCGTGCCATCGTCCAAGCCATTGCTGACCGAACCCCAGAAGCCGCGGAAAAGGCGGCTCGTTCGCACATCGAGGGCGCCAAGGCAACCCGTTTGAAGATGCTTGCCGCAGGCTGAGGCCATGCGCCCGATCCGCGGCCGTCACACATTGAAGACGATCATCCGCTCCTCAGTCATGTCCCGGATCGCATATAACGGACCTTCCCGGCCAATCCCGCTGTTCTTGACGCCACCATACGCCAACTGGTCCGTGCGGAACGTCGAGGTGCCGTTCAGAATGACTCCCCCGCTGCGGATTGACTTGGCGGCCCGGATCGCAAGCTTCAAGGAGGCGGTGTAGACGCCCGTCTGAAGACCGAGTTCGTGGCTCGAGATGTGTCGGAAAACCGGTTCGATGTCGTCGTAGGGATGGATCGAGCAGACCGGTCCGAAAATCTCGTTACACGCGACATCCCTATCAAGGCCGACATCAGCCAGCACCGTCGGCTCCACCATCTGACCCTGGCTTTTCCCGCCAAGGAGGACCCTTGCACCGCTCGCAATGGCATCGTCGATGGCGCGCTGGATACGGGTTGCGGCCGGCTGGTCGATCACGGGACCGATCTCGGTGGCCGGGTCCAACGGATCGCCAAGCTTCATCTTTCGGGCCGTATCAACCAGCTTCCCGGTAAAGACATCGGCAATGCTGGCGTGCACGAAGACGTTCTGGACGGACACGCAACTCTGCCCGGCAATCCGCATGGCGTTACGCGCGCAGGCTGCGGCGGCTTCATCGATGTCAGCATCCAGGTGGACGATGGTGGGGCCGATGCCGCCCAATTCGAGCGCCACACGCTTCAGCCCGGCCGACGCCCGGATCGCGGCACCAACACGGCTCGAACCCGTGAAGGTGATGAAGTCCACCCGCCGGTCGCGGACGAGTGCAGGTCCAACTGTGTCGCCATACAGGACGTTGACCATGCCAGGCGGAATGCCGGCATCGTGATATATCTCACTGACCTTGAAGAGAGTTTGCGGGCATTGCAGGGGTGCCTTCAACACGATGGCGTTGCCGGCCGCAAGCGCGGGCGCGATCTTGTGCATCGCCAGGTTGACGGGAGCATTGAAGGGGGTGATGGCGGCCACGACGCCTACGGGAAAACGTAGAAGGAAGGCCATTTTGCCCGCTCCAGCGGCGGATGCCTCCAGTGGAACATGTTCGCCGGTAATCCGGACCGCCTCTTCGGCGGACAGATTGATCGTGTCGGCACACCGCTTGCTCTCGGTCTCACAATCAGTGATCGGCTTGCCGGTTTCCCGGCACATGATTTCTGCAATCTCGCGGTAGCGCTCGCCCACCAGGTGAGCGGCACGCCGCAGAATAGCCGCTCGTTCATAGGCCGGCATCGCCGCCGCAACGATTTTCGCGTCGACCGCCGCTGTGAGCGCGGCGTCAAGATCCTCCAGGGTGGATTCGGGTGCCCGCGAGACGGTTCCTCCGCGGTATGGATCGACGATATCGCGTTCCTGCGCCCCGTATACCCACTCGCCACCGATCAGCATCGGAACCCGGAACGCCGTTACCAACTCCGACCCAGCCGCCTGGTCCATCTCGTTGCTCCCGCCTGGCGTGCAAGCGACCGATCCGTCTGGAAGGCTGCACGATCGCCCATTTCTGTGTACAATTGGATACGATAGATGCCTGTGGAGATCAATCCCTGGTCTCCGGCTCAGTGACAGAGAGGATCCAATTCTTTGACAACGCATCGGGTAGGCCTCATCGGCTTCGGCAAGATCGCGCGTGAACGCCACGCACCGGCGATTGCAGGCGACCGGCGGTTTGAACTGTCATGTGTGGCGGATATGACCGGTACGGCCCTCGCTGGCGTCCCCACCTATTCCAACCATGAAGCGCTGCTCAGCGGCGGGGCCGTGGACGTGGTGGCGATCTGCACGCCTCCTGCAGCACGGTTCGCCATTGCCTGCGACGCGCTGCGGGCGGGCAAGCACGTCCTGCTGGAAAAGCCCCCAACTGCGACGGTTGGAGAACTTGATCACCTGCAGCGGCTTGCTGCGGCGAATGGACGGGTCCTTTTTGCCGCTTGGCACTCGCAGCACAATCCCGCAGTGGACCGTGCCCGGGACATCTTGGCGAGCCGCGTCGTGAAGCGGCTACAGATTGACTGGAAAGAGGACGCGGAGAAGTACCATCCTGGCCAGACCTGGATTTGGGACGTAGGCGGCTTCGGCGTCTTCGACGCCGGCGTGAACGGTCTTTCGATCTTAAGCCGACTGTTCGGCGATGCGCTTTTTGTCCGCGGTGCCGATCTCATGTTCGCCCGCGGGCAACACGCGCCGATCGCCGCGGACCTCCTCTTCTCCATGGGCAACGAAGGTGGCGACCTGCGCGGCGCGTTCGACTGGCGAAGTGGAAGGATGGAGCAGCGCGGAATCCTGATCGATACCGCCGAAGGCGGACGCGTGGAACTGACTGCGAGTGGAGGTAGGCTCGTCGTTGACGGGACTGAGGTGATGTCAGGATCACGATCGGAGTATCCCTCGATCTATGCCAGGCTAGCTGAATTGTTGCAGGCAGACCGTAGCGAGGTCGATGACGTCCCGCTCAGGATGGTTGCCGATGCATTCTTGGTCGGGAGGCGGTTGGAACTTCCTACGTAGCATCGGACTGACGGTGTGACCGCCTCGGTGCTAAGGGTGGCCCGAGGCGTTTGTGTCACAGCTTCAAAATGGCGAGAGCGCTTGGAGCGGCGATCAACGGCTTCCTACGCATCACGCTGCGTCACAAGACGACCCGCCCTTCGTTTAGCAGTCCGCCGTAGGCCGCTGATCGATCAGTGCCTCGTAGGCGATGGGGCTGCTCACCAAATGTCCGGCGGCAATTCCGCGCTGCCAACGCTGATGGGCGGCCGGGTCGATGCGCGGCGTCGTCCACATGCCCTGGGCGCGATAGATGTCGATTAGCGGGACGAGCAGCGCTGGGTCGAAGCGCGGAAAAGTCCGCGCTAGAAAGTCTTGATACTCCGCCGCTGGCCGAGCCACAAGCCAGTCCATCCCGCGGCCCAGCGCCCGGGCGAAACGGGTCTGCGCGTCCAGCCGCTCCGGTCCGCTCTCTTCCGGTGCGTAATACACGCTCCAGGGTACGTTGCCCCCCGTCTCCGTCAGCAGCGAAACCACGTGGCCGCCACCCTGCGCCTCGAGCGACAAGGCCGAGGGCGCATCGATGACCAAGTAATCAGCCAAGCCGCCCTTGAAGAGCGTGGCGAGCATGGCGCCATCCAAGTCCTGAATGAAATTGACCGAAGCCGGGTCCACGCCTTTGTCGCGCATCACCAGCTTCATGAACAGACCGACACTGGCGCCATTGCTGCCTTTCATCGATACGACCTTCCCCGGCAGCCGTGACCAATCGAACTCTGCCGCCGTCTCTCGCCCGACAATGGCAAGGGGGCCCGGTTCGAGACCTGGGCAAACGGCGTGTAGCGCTGCGCTCGCCCAAAATACATGGATGGGACCCAAATCCCACCAAGCGCTGCCTGGGCTTTGCCGCAGCCGAGATCGTCGGGCACTCGGTCCCACGGATTGGGCACGGAGGCGGTAACCGACAAACCCTCCGCCGCAAAGAATCCCTGCCAGGTGGCAACGTATTGCTGCAGGTAATTGACGCTGTGGCCCGTGGCCGAAATGTGAAAACTTTGCACGCACTATCCTCGTGGTTCAGAAGTCAGCAGGGGGCTGGGGAGATGCGCACGCCGCTATCCGGGTCGAACCAGACGGCGTCTTGCGGGCAATAGTCGAGCGAGCACGCGTCACCCAGCGCAATCGATGGGCTTCCCGGGAGGCGCACAAAAATGAGCGGCTGGTCGCGTGGGCCGCTTGCGGTTACTGCGATCCGGCAGCCGAGCACGGTTTCCGCGCCCAAGCGCTCGATCACCGCAACCCGCCCTGGCAGGCAGCCTTGGCCGGCCGGGTGAAGCGTGAGTTTCTCTGGCCGGATGCCCAACAGAAGGTGCTCAGCGACGGGCAGCCATCCATCGTGCCGCCATCCAATCTGTGGCGAAAGCGTCAGATGAGTGCCATTCGCAGCCACCGGAATGAGGTTCATAGGCGGGGAACCAACAAAGCGAGCCACAAAATATTCGCAGGTTGGTGATAGATCGCCTCGGGCGTGTCGATTGGCTGTACGACGCCTTTGTTCATGACGATGATCCGGGTCGCCATCGTCATCGCCTCGACCTGATCGTGAGTCACGTAGATGAAGGTTTCGCCAACCCACTGGTGTAGTGCGGAAATCTCGGCCCGCGTCTGCGTGCGCAATTGCGCGTCCAACGTGACAGCCAGCAGGGAAGGCAACGCCAACGCGGTGCTCGTGAGCCAAAGGAAGCGGCCAAGGCCCAGCGACGCGGTTACATTGTTCAACACACCGGATTGAGCGTTGAAAATCCACAGCCAGATCAGGGCCGCTGCCACGTTGGGCACGGCCCGGCCGAACAGCAGGACGCATCGCACTGCGGCCCGGCCGGGAAACGGCTTGTCGATCGCCAGCGCCGCCATTAGGCCGAGCGCCACGCCGAGCACCACCGAAGCAGCGGTGTAGCGGACGGTAATGCTGAGGGAGTCGAAAAACGCCGGGTCTCTCATCAGCCGGTCATAGTTGCGCAGGCCGGTGAAGACGCCCCGGTTAGGGTTCACCATTCGCGTATTGGTGAAGCTCATCCAAATCATCCGGCCCAGGGGCCAGAACACGAAGAAAGCCAGATAGGCCATGGGCGGCAGGATGAATGCATACGGCGCGGCCCTTCCGCCTCGCCAAGCCGACAGAGAAGACGCCGCGGCCACTAGAACTTGCGGTCCACCTGACGCTGCGCTTCCGCCAGCGCTGCTTTCGGGTCGGTGCCGGAGATCAGCACGCGCTCCAGCCCCTCCATGACCGGCCGCATGATGGCGGCCGTATCAACCTCGTGACCGGGGATGAGCGTACTGCGCGACGTCTTGGCGAGCTCGGCAAAGGTGTCGGCCCAAGGATTGGCTGCACGGAACGCGTCCGTGATCGGGACGTCGGTCGCAAGCGCGTCAGGCCCGGATGCGTTGCGCAACGCTTGCTGCCCCGAGGGGGTGACCATCCACGCCACGAAGTCCATGGCCGCTGCCTGGTTCTTGCTGGCGGCGTTCACCCCCACGAAGAGCTGTTGGTGCGCGCCGGGGTGCCGAAAGGGCAATGCCGCCGCATACAAATCGTGCGAGGCGAGCGCGCCGCCCGAGGCGATGTTCAGCGTGCCCCCGCTATTGTCGATGCTGAAGGCAATCTGCTTTTCCTTGAAGCGCGTCCGCTGTGTCGGCATGTCATCGCCGAACGGGACGCACCTGGCCGTGTGGATCGTGGTCCCGCTGACCTGGTATCCGCTGGACATGGCGTTGCAGGCCCGGCCGGTGCCCGGCGGGTTCAGCGACCCGTTTCCGAATTTCCGCGACTACACGCATCGCGACTACGGCAACCGGGTGGGGTCGTTTCGCATCATGCAGGTGCTGGACCGCTACGCCGTGCGTGCGACGGCACCAGCCAACGCGGCGATTTGCACGCGGTATCCGGCGCCGGTGGCCGCTGCATCAGGAATCCCGCGAGCAGGGCTGCCGGGTGATGACCTTGGTGGTCAATGGCTGGTGCGTCGGGCAGCCGCACCGGATCCCTGCGCTGGACGCGATCCTCGCACATGTGGCGGCGCGGTCCGGCGTGTGGATGGCGACGGGAACGGAGATCGTGGCGGCCTACGCGGCATCTGCCATTTCAGGTGACGGCGGCCCCCGTCAAGGATAGCCTCCATGGCGTGATGGCGGCTCAGGAGGCTCGATGACGGACAGGCGGATGCTTTTGGGCGCTTTCGTCACCAGCGGCGGCGTCCACGCTGCAAGTTGGCGGCTGCCCGAGGCGGGAGTGGCGGCCCTACCAAGCTTCAAAACCTACCAACGCGTCGTGCAGAAATTGGAGGCCGGGTGTGTCGACACGGTTTTCATGAACGACAGCATCGGCCATCCGGACATCAGCCCGGAGCAAATCGCGCACGACACGGGCGCCATGCGCTGGGACCCGCTGACGCTGCTGCCCGCACTCGCCGTGGTGACAGAGCATATCGGCCTCACCGCGACGGCCAACACCACCCATAATGACCCGTTCACCCTGGCCCGGCGCCTCGTGGCGCTCGATGTCCTCAGCGGCGGCCGCGCCGGCTGGAACTGCGTCACCGCGGTGCATAGTGGCGAGAACTATACATCCCGCCATGCCTCGCACGCAGAGCGCTACGCGCGTGCGGAGGAGTTTGTCGATGTCATTACTGGCCTGTGGGACAGTTGGGAAGACGATGCGCTGGTCGCCGACAAGTCCACCGGGGTGTGGATCGACACCAGCAAGATGCACGTGCTCAACCACAAGGGCGCACATTTCGAGGTGCGCGGGCCGCTGAACGCGCAACGCCCGCCTCAGGGTTATCCCGTGATGGCGCAGGCTGGCTCCTCCGACGCTGGCCGGGCGCTCGCGGCGCGCACCGCCGAGTTGATCTTCACCGCCGCGCAAACCGTCGACGAGGCGCTTGCCTTCACGGCCGATCTTGCGGCCCAGGCGGCGAAGTTCGGCCGAAGCCGGGATGCCTTCCGTGTCCTGCCTGGCGTGCAGGTCACCGTTGCTCCGACCGAGGCAGAGGCAAAGCGCAAATTCGACCGGATGCACGACCTCGAAAACCCGTGGGCGCGCCTCAAGCAGATATCCACTTTGATCAATATTGGCCTTGATCTCTCCGAGTATCCGCTCGATGGGCCAGTCCCGCTGCCAGATGTGATTCCCGAAAGCAATAATCACAGGAGCCGGCAGAAACTCGTTGTAGACCTGATCCGCCGGGAGAAGCCGACAATTCGGGAATTGGTCCGTCACCTGAGCGCCACGGGCCACCGCGTCTTGATCGGCACACCCGCGAAGATCGCCGATGACTTCGAGGAATGGTTCAGCCGCGGCGCCGCGGATGGATTCAACATCATGTTCCACGAGATGGTCAGTAGCGTCGATGATTTCGTCGATTTCGTCGTGCCGGAGTTGCAGCGGCGCGGACTGTTCCAGACGCGCTATGCGGGCGCCACGCTGCGCGAGAATCTCGGTCTCCCGCGTCCTGAGAACCGCTTTGCCGCATGCCGTGCGGAAACGCCTAGGAAGGTCACGCGATGAAGCAGCTTGTTCTTGCCACAGCGATCGCTGCCTTGGCCGGGTCGTGCGCTTGGGCGCAGGCCGCCAAACCGGTCAGCCTCATCGTACCCGTCGGGTCCGAACCGAGGACCTTGAGCCCGGATTTCATCGCCGATCCCGGCGGCTACGTTCCGGCCGCCGGCATCTACAGCACGCTCGTGACGCTAGACTGGGGGATTCTCACGGGAACGGCCGCATACGGTGACCTGGCGGAAAGCTGGGACAACTCCACGGATGGGCGCACCGTCACCTTCCATCTCCGCGACAACGCCAAATGGCAAGACGGTGTGCCAGTGACCTCGGCCGATGTCGTCTTCACCTTTCAGCGAATGATCGACAAGAAATACCCATTCGCCGCCTATCTCAAGGACGTCGCGAGCATGGAAGCCCCGGACGCCAAGACCTTGGTAATCGACCTCAAGAGTCCCGACGCCTCGTTCGTGCCCATGATGGCGCTGGTCTCCAACTGGTTCGGGAAGATCTATCCGAAGCATCTGTGGGAAAAGGAACCGGGCTTCGACACCGGGCCCTACGTCAACAAGCCGATCGGGAGTGGTCCGTTCAAGTTCGTGCGTTGGTCCGAGGGTGTTGTCGAACTGGCCGCCAATCCCGATTACTTTCGCGGCAAGCCGAAGCTAGACCATCTCTATATCAGGCACGAGACCGACCCGAACGTGGGGCGCGCCGATTTCGACGCCGGCGACATTCCCTTCCTGCCATTCGAGTTTGGGCCCCCATGGGCCGAGGTGCCTGCGCTACAGACCGATCCCACCGTCCGCGTCGTGCTAACGCCGTCTCAGATCGATCGCAGCCTGGAAATCAACCTGACGGAGAAACCCTACGATGACATCAGGGTGCGCCGCGCCATCGCGATGGCGATCGACCGGCAGGCGATCAGCAACCTGGCATTCAACGGTTTCTGGAAACCCACCATGCACGCCAGTGTCGACGTCATGGCGCCCTGGATCAACACGGAGGCCAGTTTCCCATCCTACGATCCGGTTGCCGCGGAAAAGCTCCTGGACGAGGCCGGGCTCCCGCGCAACGCGCAGGGCTGGCGGTTCAGTGCGAAGCTGACCGGTCCGAATTATCCCGATTGCACATCGATCAACGAGGTATTGTCGGGCCAATTGCGCAAGGTCGGGATCAACACGTCGATCGAAACGATGGATTTGGCGACCTGGTTTCAGCGCATCGGGCAGAAGAAGTTCGACCTGAACTGCTACTTCACCCGCTACGGACCTGACCCTGACGCGTATCGCGAGCATTTCGGCACGGGAGGCCCGCGCAATTACATGGGTTTCTCCAATGCGGAGTTCGACGCGCTGAGTGCGGCAGGCGTCCAAACACTGGACCAGGCCGCACGGAAGAAAATCTACGACCGCATGCAAGAAATCCTGGTGCAGGAAATCCCGTATGTTGCGCTGTTCAACGAGACCAAGATCAGCCTGGAGCGGCCATCATGGACCGGCTTCGCGACGGATAAGAACGGCTACAACAAGGCCCTGAGCTGGTTCGGCTACTATGCGGTTCAACCGCCCGCTTCCGGGCAATAAAGGACCGGTTCGGAAGGGTCAGGCCGCGTGGCATTCGGCCATGTGGCCCTCCTGGAGCGTCACTCGCGGTGGCGTCTCCTGCCTGCATATATCCCGCACGATCGGGCAGCGCGCGGCGAAGCGGCACCCCTGGCCCGGCGGTGCTGCCTGCCCCTCGCGGATCGGAACGGGTGCTGGCGCCCTGCGCCGGTCCACGTCCGGGACTGCCGCGATCAGCATGCGTGTATAGGGATGCGCCGGCGCCGCGATCACGCTGTCGATGGGCCCTTCCTCCACGATGCGGCCGAGATACATCACCGCGACGCGGCTCGCCATCGCACGCGCAACTGCTAGGTCGTGGGTGATGAACAGGCAGGCGAGGCCCAGCGATTGCTGCAGATCGAGCATCAAATTCATCACGCCAGCGCGCACGGACACGTCCAGCATGCTCACCGGCTCGTCGGCCACGACCAGCCGCGGCGATAGCACCAGAGCGCGGGCGATCGCGATGCGTTGCAACTGCCCGCCCGACAAATCGGCCGGGTGGCGGTCGCGAAACACCGCTGGCGACAAGTCGACGGCGGCGAGCATCCGGTCGGATTCAGCAATGCGCCCGGCGCGGCTGCCGATGCCGTGCACACGCAAAGGCTCGGCCACCGAGGCGCCGACCGTCAGCCGCGGATCCAGGGCATCGTAGGGGTTCTGGAAAATCATCTGCACGGCACGCCGATGTGCGCGTAACGCTGCACCCTGCAGGCCGCTCACCTCGTGGCCCTCGAACACGATGCTCCCGCTGGTCGGCCGCGTGAGCAGGTTGATCATGCGCCCGGTCGTCGTCTTCCCGGATCCGCTCTCGCCCACCAGTGCCAGCGTCTCGCCAGCAGCGACTGCGAGGCTGACCCCATCCACCGCCCGCACCACCCGGCCGTGCCCTCCACGAAGCTGTGCCAGCACCCCTGCGGCACTGCGAAACTCCATCTGCACATCATGCAGGGCGAGGATACTCATGCCGTCTGCCGTTCCGGCTCGGCCGCGAACTCGGCGGCAAAGTGGCAGGCGGCGAGGTGATTGGGCCCCAGCGCGATCGTAGGCGGCGCCATCGCGCGGCAGCGCTCCTCGGCACGCGGGCACCGTGGGGCGAAGCGGCAATTATGGCGATCTTCGCTTGCCAGGAATGCGTTGCCTGGTATCGTCGTCAGCCGCCGCTTCGGGCCAAACATGGAGGGCGAGGCGCCGATCAGGGCGCGCGTGTAGGGGTGGCAGGGCCGGGTAAAGATTGCCGCCGTCGGCGCGATCTCGACGATTTCCCCGGCATACATCACTGCGATCCGGTCGCAGGTTTCGGCCACGACGCCCATGTCGTGCGAGATCAGGATCAGCGCGAGGTTCATCCGCTGCCGCAGGGCCGCGATCTCGCCGAGGATTTGCCCCTGGGTCAGCACGTCTAGCGCGGTGGTGGGCTCGTCAGCGATCAGCAATTGCGGTTCGAGCAGCAAGGCGAGTGCGATCATGGCCCGCTGAAGCATCCCGCCGCTCAACTCGTGTGGATAGGCCCCAAGGCGGGTGCGGGGAATGTCCACCATCTCGAACAGGGCTGTGATGCGCGCCTCGGCATCGCCGGGCCGCGCATCCGGGCTATGAAGGAGGTATGCCTCGGTGAGTTGCTGACGGACGGTCAACACCGGGTTGAGCGCGTTCATCGCACTCTGGAAGACGATCGCAACGTGGCGCCAGCGGATGCCGTCGAACACCGGCCGCCCGTGAAATACGGTCGCCGCCCCGTCGCGAAGCACCGTCTCGCCCTCGAACCGCACAGTGCCGCCGCGCAACTCGGCATTGGCGGGAAGCATCTGCATGAGGGCTGAGGCCAGGCTGCTCTTGCCACAGCCGCTCTCGCCCACAATGCCAAGCGCCTCGCCGCGGGTCAGCGTGAAGGACACGCCATCCACCGCATGCAGCTCGCGCTGGCGGTCATGGTAGACGAGCCGTAGGTTCTCGACCGCCAGCAACGCGTCGTCCGGTTTCCTGTCCAGAGTTCCCGCCACCCGGTGCAAGCGTCGTGGCACCGTACCACGGCGGCGCAGGCCCGGGTTCAGCGCTAGGTTTAGCCCGTCGCCGAGCAGGTTCAGCGCGAGCACCAGAAGCAGCATCGACACGCCGGGGAAGATCGAGAGCCACGGCGCCAGGCGGAGATAGCGCTGCCCCTCATAGATCATCCGCCCCCAGGAGATGGTGTTCTGATCGCCCAGCCCCAGGAAGCTGAGGCCCGCCTCGGTGAGGATGGCAGAGCCCATCAGCAGCGTGCCGTCGGTGACCAGCGGCGCGAGGCTGTTGGGGATGACGTGCCGCCGCAATGCCTGGCCAGGGCTGGCCCCCGACGCGATGGCGGCTTGCACGTAGGTGCGTGCCTTCATGGTCAGAACCTGCGAGCGCATGATCCGCCCCGAGCGTGGCCAGGTCGTGATGGCAATCGCAACCATGGTGAAGCCGAGCGAGGCGCCGAACAAACTCACCATGACCAGCACGAGGAAGAAGATCGGGATCAGCAGGAACACGTCGAAGATCCGGCTCAGCACCAGGTCGAGCCAGCCGCCATAGAAGCCCGCAACCGCGCCAAGGGCCACGCCGATTGCGGTTGAGAGCAGCGACGACCCGGTTGCCACCGCCATCGCCGTTCGCGAACCCCAGGCCAGCCGCGCGAACACGTCGCGCCCGTAATTATCCGTGCCCGACCAGTGCGCCGCGCCGGGGGGCAAGAACGGCCGGGCGGCCATCGCCTGGGGATCGTGCAGGCCTAGCCACGGCACGGCGACCGCTACTGCGAGCATGAGCCCCACCACGACCAGGCTGATCGCCACAGCAGGGGCGCGGCATGCGCGTGCCACCAACGCCAGTTGCCGCAATCTACAGCCTCACACGCGGGTCGAGTGCCGCATAGACGAGATCTGTCAGGAGCGAGGCGATGGCGACGGTGAAGGACATGGCGACAAAGGCCCCCATGATCACCGGCGTGTCGCGCGCCAGGATCGCCTCGTAGATCATCCGGCCGAGCCCCGGCCAGGAGAAAACCGTCTCGGTCAACACCGCCCCCGTCAGCATCAGGCCAAGCTGCAGCCCGAGCACGGTGACAACCGGCAGCAGCGCGTTGCGCAACGCGTAATGCATCAGCACCCGCCGTTCCGGAAAGCCGATCGTGCGTGCCGTGGTGATGTACGCCTCCGCCAGGACCTCCGACACCGAGGTGCGTGCGAGCCGGACGTATTGCCCGATCCAGGCGCAGGCGAGCGTGAGCGCAGGCAGCACGAGATGGCGGCCTACGTCGAGTACCATCGCGAGACCCTCCCGTGGGCCACCGACCGTGCTCATGCCGCTTGAGGGCAAGAGGCCGCCCTTCACTGCGATCAGCAGAATGAGCATGAGGCCCAGCCAGAAAACCGGCAGGCTGAACAGGGATACGGAGAGGACGCTGACGATCGTGTCGGCCCAGGAGCCGGGCCGGCGCGCGATCATCGTGCCAAGCCAGGTGCCCAGCCCGACGGAAACGAGCAGGCTCGTGCCGACGAGCAGCAACGTCGCCGGCACGCGCGCGAGGATTTCGTCGACCACGGGTCCATGGCTGCGAAAGGAGGTGCCGAGATCGCCGAGGAGCACATGGCCGAGATAGCGGGCGAGTTGCACCAGAAAAGGCTGGTCGAGGCCGTAGCTGGCCCGCACCGCGGCCAGGTAGTCCGGGTCGGCCCCTTCGCCTGCCAGCACGTTCGCCACGTCGCCGGGGGCAAGATGGATGAGGGCGAAGTTGAGCACAACAACGACCAGCACGGCCGGTACGAGCTGTACGAGCCGCAGGAGGAGATAGCGTTGCAACCCCATCGAGCTACCCTTATTTCACGAGTGAGACGGCCGGTCGACACGCATCCAGCAATCCTGCTTCATCGATGCCACGACTGCCGCGAGGAGTTCCTGCGCGCGCAGCCCATCGTCGAAGGTCGGCTCCCCTGCCGATCCGCTTCGGATTTCATCGATGAAATGTTGGATCAGGCTGTGATGAAAGCGGCGGCGCCACAATTCAGTGGCGGGCATCGGCGTGGCCAGCCGCGCTGGGACCGGTTCGGAGGCAAAACTCTGCCCGGCCGCCGAGGCCACGCGCAGTAATTCACTCCCGGGCAGGTCGTCCGACAAGATTGCCTGCACCGCGCCGTCCGACCCATAGACGCGGAATTCCAAGCCAGGTGCCCGCCCCACCGTCAGCCACCCAGCATGGCAGACGCCGAGGGCTCCGTTGGCGAAATCCATCAGCCAACCGCAGGAATCCTCGACCGCGACGGGGAGCGGCCCCGAGCCATCCGGGCCCGGCCGCGTAGAGACGAAATTGCGGCCCGATGCGCAGACGCGGTCCACCTCTCCCAATACCCAGCGGGCAATGTCCAGGCCATGGATGCCGTATTCTGCCACGGCGCCGGCGCCGGCGTGTTCCATCGTCATTTTCCAATGCCGCGGCTTTTGCGGGTCAAGGAATTGGCCGTTCTGCAGGAACATCTGCAGGAGATAGGGTCTGCCTACGAACCCCTCCGCCACCAACTCGCGCAGCCGCCGGATCGCGGGGGCATAGCGCATGGTGAAGCCCATTTTGGTCTGCACCCGCGCGTCGCGAGCCACTTGCGCCATGGTGCGCGCCTGCGCAACGGTGTAGGCGAGCGGCTTCTCGCACAACACATGGAGCCCGGCAGCGACGCAGCTCCTGGCGGCATCCTCGTGCGTATCGGTGGGTGTGGCGATGCTCACCACGTCCAGCGTCTCGCCGGCCAGCATCGCGGCAACGGAAGAGTAGACCCCGGCAATGCCACAAGCAGCGGCAGCCGCCTGCGCCCGGTCCAACTCGATGTCGCAGATTGCTGCCACGGTGACACCATCACAGGCCTGGAAGCCCGGGATATGCGCGGCAGTGGCCCAGGCCCCGGCGCCGATCATTCCCACCCGCAACGGTCGCAGCGTCACGCCGTCAGCATCCCGCCATCGACATCCAGCCAATGCCCGGTGATCCAACTCGCCTCGTCGGATGCCAGGAACGACGCCGCCTGCGCGACATCCTCCGGCACGCCAAGCCGCCCGAGCGGCACGAGCCCGGTGAGGAACTTCAACAGATCGGGATTCACGTTCTCGATCATGGGTGTCATAATCGGGCCGGGCGCCAACGCATTGATCGTAATACCGAAGGGTCCAAGATTCTTGGCCAGGTTCTTCGTCATCGCCATTACCCCGCCCTTGGACGCGGCATAGCTGGGTGAGCCCATCTGGCCAAACGGGGTCAGCGCGCCCCCCACCTTGCCTGCAAGCGAGCCGATATTGACGATCCGGCCATAGCGCCGGGCCTTCATCCCCTCCACCGCGATTTGCGTGCAGAGGAACGTGCCGGTGAGATTGACCCCGATCACCTTGTGCCAGTCGGCATCGTTGATGGTGTCGATGGCGCCGTAGATGGAAATCCCGGCATTGTTCACGAGAATATCGATCCGGCCGAACGCCTCCTCGGTTGCCCGTATCGCGGCGGTCACCGCTTCACGGGAGGTGACGTCCATCTGGGTGAAAATCGCTTTGCGCCCCAGCGCCGTCAATTCCGCCAGCAACGCGTCCGCGCCCTCGGCGGACGCATCGGTCAATGCGAGATCTGCGCCATCTTTCGCAAATGTTCGGGCCAGCGCCGTCCCGATTGCACCGGTAGCACCGGTGATGAAGGCCACGCGGTTGCTCAATCGTCCCATGGAAACCTCTCCTTCCGATAATGCGGCCTATGCCCGCACCCCGGCGAACACGCGATCCCGCAGCCGGGCGTCACCTCCAGGCAGCGCGATTGCGACGGGCAATCCGGCGCCAGCGCAGATGAGAGCAACGCCCTTCCGCAGGGTGCTGGGGGGCGCTGAACACCCGGTCCCTCGTTCCAATTTCGGCCACACCACCAAGATACATCACAGCCACACGATGGCACAGATGCTCCGCGGGACGCGACCGTTACGGACTATGGCGTAGGTGGCGGGTCAAGCGAAAAGCGTGGATGCGCCGGGCTGGCTCCGGCCTGTTTCCGTCACCGGCGTGGTTTTTACTCTCACCCAAGGTTCCTCGGTCACGGTCATATCGACCCGACACGCCGATGAGGGATCCCGGGAACGAAAGGTCCAAGGCCGCGTTGCCGCGCTGACGTGTGGACGGCGATGCGAAGGAGGCGTTTGGAACAATGACGCCTGGCGCCGCTTTCCCGGTATGCAAGTCACGGCCCGCAGCGCACACCCAATTTGGCGGCAACCGCACGTACCGACACGCGCTTCATCTGCTTGGCACGAAGAGCCCGTCGCCAGCAAGGCGTCATAGATCGAGCCTACGTGAGGGACCTTCCGGTGGCATTCGTGAATTTTCTGCTCGGCCGTCGCCTCTCCAATCGCGAACAGGACACGCGCAAGATCGGCTGGTTCGAGGGGGTGCCGGCCATGGGCCTCGATGGGCTCGGCTCCGCTTCCTATGGCCCGGAGGCTGCCCTCACCATCCTGATGCCGCTTGGCGCGGCAAGCCTGGCCTGGATCGGCTGGGTGATGGCGCCGATCGTTATCCTGCTCGCCATTCTCTACCTGTCGTATCGGCAGACGGTCGTGGCCTACCCGAGCAATGGAGGGGCCTACACGGTGTCCAGGGAAAATCTGGGCCGAAACGCCAGCCTCCTCGCCGCCGCCGCCCTCATGGTCGATTACATCCTGAACGTGGCGGTCGGCATCTCGGCCGGCGTCGGCGCCCTAACCTCGTCTGTTCCGGCGCTGCAACCATGGACACTCAGCCTCTGCCTTGCCGTTCTCGTGCTCGTGACACTCGCCAACCTGCGGGGCACGCCTGAGGCAGGATGGCTCTTTGCCCTCCCGACCTACGTCTTCATCGTGAGCTTTCTCTGCCTCATCGCCGTGGGGCTCTGGAACATTCTCCTGACAGGCGGCCATCCGCACCCTGTGGTTGCCCCGCCGCCTCCAACCAACGCGACGGGTGCAATCGGCGTGTGGCTTTTCATGCGGGCATTTGCAAGCGGCTGCACGGCCATGACGGGCGTGGAGGCGGTGTCAAACGGCGTCAGCGCGTTCGAGGAACCGGTGATCGACCAAGCGCACAAGACGCTCACCGTCATCTGCCTGGTCCTGGGCCTCTTGCTCGCAGGCATCGCGGTGGTGGCGCATTTCTACGGCCTCGCCGCCATGGACCAGACCAAGCCGGATTACCAAAGCGTGCTATCGCAGCTGACTGCGGCGGTCGCCGGACGCGGCGTGATCTACTACGTCGCGATGGTAAGCCTGCTCGCGGTGCTGAGCCTCTCGGCCAATACGAGCTTCGTCGATTTCCCGCGCATGTGCCGCATCGTGGCACAGGACGGATACCTGCCCCGCGCCTTCGCAGTCGCCGACCGGCGGCTCGTCTTTTCAGTCGGGATCTTCGTGCTGACGGTTACAGCGGGCGGCCTACTGATCCTGTTCGGCGGCATCACAGACCGGCTGATCCCTCTTTTCGCCATCGGTGCCTTCCTGACCTTCTCGATGAGTCAGATCGGCATGGTCGTGCATTGGCGCAGGCAGGGTCCAGGGAGTGCCACGCGGCTTGCCATCAACGCCTTGGGTGCCACGACCACGGTCGTCGCGGTGATCGTGATCCTGGCGGCCAAGTTCCTCGAGGGCGCCTGGATCACAGTCCTGGCTATTCCGGGTATCATTGGCATCCTGTTCGCCATTCACCGTTATTACCGCCAACTTGACACCAGCCTTGAATGCTCCGGCCCGTTTACGATCGAGGAAACCGAGCCGCCGACAGTACTGGTCGCCATCGAAGGCCGAAATCGGATGACCGATCGCGCTCTCCGCTTCGCCATGACACTTTCGCCTGACGTCATCGCCATTCACCTGCTTCGCGTCGGCGGGCCCGACACAGAGGAAGATGGGAGGCTTCTGAAGCAGCAGTGGCAAACCGAAATCGTGAAGCCGCTCGAAGCCCGCGGAATCAAAGCTCCCCGGCTCATGTTGCTGCCCGCACCCTATCGCGAGCTGCACGAGCCATTGCTCAAACTCATCAAGAAGCTTGACAACGAAACGCCCGGCCGTTCAGTCGCCGTCATGATACCGGAGACGGTAAAGAAAAGCTGGTGGGAATACGTCCTGCACGTAAACCGCGGCGAACGCCTCCGGAAAATGCTCCTGAAGCACGGAAATTCCCGTACAAACGTCTTTATTGCACCATGGCGGCCTTGGCACGACCAAAGTGAGATACCAGTGCATTGAATGCTGCCCATCTGCAGCCGCATTACTGTGAACAACTCGCATAAGACCGCATTGTGATTCTTGGACAACGCCTCGATCTCGTCCAGCAGGTGAGGACCGAGGTCATTGAGGGTATCAACATGCGCGGGGGTGTGAGCGTGCGTGGCGACCGCAAAGCAGGCGATCGTTCCTGATCCAGCTGTCACCTTACGATAAGCTGTGGGCGCGGTGTTGTGGGGCTGGTAAGGGAGCGTGATGGCGCAACTCAGTGACGATTGCTTCGCGTTCGGTGGGCGGCTCATCCCCTTGCAGGAGACCAGCCGGCTTCTGATGGAGATTTTCGCTCCTGTCGCGGCGACCGTGCCGGTGGCGTTGGCGGAAGCGAGTGGCCGCGTTCTGGCGGAGGATTTAATCGCTCCAATCAGCGTGCCCGCCTACGCCAACTCGGCAGTCGACGGATACGCGGTGCATTTCGACGACCTCTCACGGTCTGAGGACTCCGTGTTGACTCTCCATGGCCGGGCCGCAGCGGGCCATCCCATGCAGACCCCACTGCCGCGCGGCTGCGCCGCCCGTGTTTTCACCGGCGCGATGATGCCGGACGGGCCGGATACCGTGCTGATGCAGGAAGATTGCGTCAGCAACGCGACCGAGGTGCGCATCCGCCCCGGGATCAAACGGGGCGCCAACCGGCGCCTGGCGGGAGAGGACGTGAGGGTTGGCGCCATCGTCCTTCGGGCAGGCCGCCGGCTCGGACCGCCGGAGATCGGGTTGACCGCATCGCTTGGCTTTACGAGCCTTCCCCTGCGCGCGCGCCTCCGTGCTGCCCTGTTCTCCACGGGAGACGAGGTAGCCGAGCCTGGGACACCGTTGAGGCCGGGCCAAATCTACGACAGCAATCGCGCGATGGTCGCGTCCCTCCTCAGGCGCGCCGGGCTAGAGGTGACCGATGGCGGGATCCTGCCGGATCGTCCGGACCAGTTGCGCCCGGCGCTGCTGGCGGCCTCGGGCCATCACGACCTCATCATTACCTCCGGCGGGGTGTCGACCGGGGAGGAGGATCATCTGCGCGATGCGATCGGGCAACTCGGCACGCTGTCGTTCTGGCGGGTGGGGATCAAGCCGGGGCGTCCAGTCGCGGTCGGGACCATCGACGGCACCCCGCTGGTGGGCCTGCCGGGCAACCCGGTGGCAGCCATGGTGGCTTATATGGCAATTGCCCGCCCGCTGATCGCCGTGTTGGGCGGGGAGGCCTACCGGGAGCTGCCGCGCTTCCCCGTGACCAGCGGCTTCGCCTACCGCAAGAAGCGCGACCGGCGCGAGTTCGTTCGCGTAAGGCTGGAGCCGGGCGAGACAGGCTTGGTGGCGCACCGGTTCTTGCGCGAGGGCGCCGGCATCCTGACATCGCTGACCGAGAGCGACGCCTTGGCCGAATTGCCGGAGACGATGACCACGCTGGAGCCTGGTGACCCCGTGAACTGTCTGCCGCTGAGCATGCTCTATGATTGACGCCCCAGAAACCCAGGCCGGCCTCATCGTTGCCCCAGAACCGCTCAATCCGCGTCTGACGCGCACCGTGTCTGGCGTCGATCAGACGGGGTCCGCGATCCAGACCAAGGTGCCCGTCGAGCGTCCGCTCACGCTGTATCTGAACAGACAGGAGATCGTCACCATGATGACGATCGGGGATCACCCGGAATGCCTGGCGCTCGGCTACCTGCTGAACCAGAATATGCTGCGGCCCGGCGACACGGTGACCGGCATCGACGTCGACGACGAGATCGACGTGGTGGTCGTGCGCACGGCACACCGGACGAACTTCGAAGACAAGCTGAGGAAGAAAACCCTCACCTCCGGCTGCGCCCAGGGCACGGCGTTCGGCGACGTGATGGAACGGTTCGACGCCGTGACGCTCGACCCGGGGGCCGTCATGCGCACCTCATGGCTGATCACCCTGTCGCGCCGGATCAACACTCAGCCCAGCCTCTATCTCGAAGCCGGCGCCATCCATGGCTGCGTCCTGTGCGAGGCAGACCAGCCGCTGATCTACATGGAGGATGTCGGCCGTCATAACGCCATCGACAAGATCGCCGGCTATATGTACCGCCATGCCATGTCAGCCGCGGGCAAGACGCTCTACACCACGGGGCGCCTGACGTCGGAGATGGTGATCAAGACGGTGCAGATGCAGATCCCCATCTTGGTGAGCCGCTCGGGCTTTACCGCATCGGGCGTGGACTTGGCCCGCCAAGCAGGGCTGACCCTGATCGGCCGCGCCAAGGGGCGCCGGTTCGTCGTGTTGGCCGGCGCCGGCCGTCTGGCCTTCGATGCGCCGCTGCCGGCCGACACCCCCGGTGGTCGCCGCGAGTTGCGCGATGACGATTGATGGCCGCCCCGTTATCCTTGTGCTGGCTGGTGGACGTGCCACCCGCATGAACGGGGGTGACAAGGCGTTGCGAGCCTTCGGGCAGGCCACCTTGCTCGACCATGTGCTGGCAAGGCTGGCAGGGCAACGCGCCCACGCCGTCGTGCTGAACGCGAATGGCGACCCAGCGCGCTTTGCCCGGTTCGGCCTGCCTGTGGTGCCCGATACCGTCCCCAGCCATCCCGGGCCTCTCGCTGGTGTGCTTGCGGGCATGGAGTGGGTCCTCGCCCACGCACCAGGGACAACAGACATCGTCACCGTGCCGACCGACAGCCCGTTTCTGCCGCCAGACTTGGTGGACCGCTTGCTGGCAGCGCGCGATGCCGCGGCCGCGGACATGGCCTGTGCGGCGTCGGCAGGCCAGGTTCATCCCGTGGCAGGGTTATGGCCGGTGCGGCTGGCCGTTCAACTCCGCCACGCCTTGGTGGAGGAGCGGCTTTACCGCATCGATCGTTGGACGGCCCGCTTCAAGCTCGCACAGGTCGAGTTCGGCACGTCCCCGGTCGACCCGTTCCTCAACGTCAACACGCCTGAAGATCTCGCGACGGCCGAGGCCTTTCTCCAATCTTAGGCAGCGTCGGCAAATAAGTGCGCCGGCACGCCGACAAAGCTGCCGCTCAAATAAAGTATAAGGGCTTGTCCGTCGCCAACAATCACTTCGATTGATGTCGAACAAGCCCTTAGATGATCAGTCGCTCCCGGGTGTTTGGAAGCCAAGTTCAGTCAGCGCCATGCGGCCTGTTGAACTGTGCAGTAGTTCGGCAAACCGCCGCACGCCCGGGCGGTTGGACCGTGCATCAGGCAGTACGAAGTCATAATTCTCTGGCTGCAACGGCAGGAAACCCAGCCCATATTGGCGGGCCACCGTGTCGATGGCGAGGCCCCAATCCGCGCGGCTTTGCATTACCGCCACCGCAACGCCGTTATGCGACTTGGCCTGGTGCGAGTAACCCGGCGGCCGCGCCCCGCCCAACAACCGGTCGATGAGGATGCGCGTGCCGCTGCCGGCATTGCGATTGACCATCATGCAGTCAGAGTCCGCCATCGCCGCCGCAACGGCATCCGCCGCCGTCTTGCAGGCGGCAAACCTCGGGTCGCCCTGTTGGAACACCACGCCCTGCATGCGGCGATAGCCAGGAAGCAGGCTCAGCCCCTCCGTCAGATACGGCGTATTGTAGACGCCGCTCTCAGGGTCCATCAGGTGGATGCCAGCCAGGTCGCATTCGCCGCGGCGTGCTGCCGCCAGGCCGCCGGAGCTTCCAACCGCGAGCGACTTCACCCGAAGCCCCTCGCTTTCCAGCATCCCGATTAGCCAGTCCAGCCCCACACAATGGCTGCCGATCACCACCAGGTCCGCGGGTTCCACCGACGCGCCAATCAGCCTCACCGTGACCTCCGAGCCAGCCGCCAATGCCTCGGACTGGGCCGGTATGGCGAAAAAACCGTCCGCCTGGGCGAACGCGGTCACGGCGCCGGACCCCTTAGCCGTCGGATACGCGGCCAGAGCGCCTTCCGGCAGGCGCATCAGCGAGGCCATCACGTATTCATTACGCCCCCGCTCCGAGCCGATCCGCATGGGCAGCGTCGCCTTCACGAAGTCCCGTCGCGTGGCTGGTTGTCCCGCCATTGCCCGCAACACGGGTGCCAGGAACTCGTGGAAAGTAAAGATCGCCGAGGTCGGGAAGCCCGGTAGGATGGCAACTGGCTTGCCGGAACTCACCGCCAGGCACAGCGGCTTGCCCGGCTTCAGGGCCACCCCGTGCACCACCACCCCAGGGTCGGTCACCAGGCGGCTGACCACGCCGTGGGCCAAGTCGCCCGCCCCCTTCGACGTGCCGCCCGATAGCAGCAGGGCATCGCCCGCGGTCAGCCCCTGAGTCAAAGCTGCCTCGAGCGCCGCGATGTCGTCGGGCACGATGCCGAGCGACAGGGGCGTGCAACCGAGTTCCATCACCGCTGCTGCCAGCACAGCCGCGTTGCTGTCATAGACTTGGCCATCGCGGATCGGACCGCCGGGTGGGACGATTTCGTCACCCGTCGACAGGATGGCAACGACCGGGCGGCGCCAGATAGGCACCTCACCAAGGCCCACGGCGGCCAGCATGCCGATCTCGCGCGAACTCAGCACGCAGCCGCGGCGCAACACCGTCTCGCCCCGCGCAATATCGGACCCGGCGGCCGCAATGAATTGACCCGGCGGGGCAGGACGGTGGATCTCGACCACGATCCCGTCCTCGGCTCCTGCCTCGCTGATTTCGGTTTGCTCGACCATGATGACCGCGTCGGCACCTCGCGGCACCATGCCACCCGTCGCAATCACGGTGGCGGTGCCGGGTTGCACCGCGTGGAGCGGTCGCACGCCCGGGGTCAGCATCTCCGGGTTGAGCTGTAGCAGACGCGGCGCGCCGCCGGTGGCGCCAGCCGTGTCTTCGGCGCGTACTGCGAACCCGTCCACGCTGGCCCGGTCGAAGCCTGGCACGTCCACCGGCGCCACAACGTCGCGCGCCAGAACGCGGCCCAACGCCGTCGCCAGCCCCACTGTCTCTTCGCCAAGCGGCGCCAGGTTGAGATGCGAGCGGAAACGACGTTCCGCTTCGTCTTTCGACACGATATCCAGGAACTGCTCCTGGCGCGCCGCTGACCTCAACGCCTCGAGTGTGATCCGCGTGTTCATGGTGGGGCAGAGTCCAGTTCTGGGTCCGCAGGGCCGTAGAGAGAGACGGGGACGGTGGTCCCGGCCGGATGCCCTTCGCTGGCTTCGGCAACCGTGACGAAACCATCCGCTCGCAGCGCCGCCAAACCGAGTTCAGTGCTCACCGGATGCGCGAGGGTCCCCGCAATCATTACCGGGACGATCTCGGCAAGGCCGATCCCGGACACGATCTTACGGCCAAGGGAAAAACGAGCAACGGCGTAGGGCGTGGCACGCAAGCCTGCTAGGCGGCGTATGAGCCGGGCCGCCAGCACGTCGTAGGCGGCCAGGCACGCGAACGGCTCGCCGGGGAGCAGGATGACTGGCTGCCCGGATAATGTGCCGAGGCCCGCCGAGCCGCCCGGTTGCAACGCCAACCCATGGAATGCGAGACACCCGCCACACCCCATAAGAGCCGCCGCCATCACGTCATCCGGCCCCGCACCGCTGCGTCCAGCGATCAGCGTAAGTCCGCGACACGGATCGCCAAGCGCCGTTCTCAATGCTTGCTCGCTATCACCCTCCAGTGGGACCTCCTCGATATGGGCGCCATCGCGGGCCAGCAGAGCGAGCAGCATGGGCGTGAGCGCATCCGGTCCCGATTTCGGACCAGGCACGAGGAGCCGTACGTGAGGGCGTTGCAACACGGGCACGATGGCGACGCCGAGTGCGGCGAGGCATGCCAAATCCTGCGGTCGAAGCGTTCGTCCCTGTGGGAGCAAGGTCGCGCCGGGTGTCATCCCATGGCCCTGGCGGTCAACCCCGGCGCTCGCCGCGACAGGTGCCAGTACGGTGAGCCAGCTTGCCCCCGTTCGCTCGGCCGCTTCAAATGGGAGCACCGCATCGGCACTCCTGGGCAGCACCCATCCAGCGGCAATCGGGCGGGCAGCGCCTTGGGGCAGCGCCGTCCCCTCCCCCTCGTAGAAGGCCAGCATCAATGGGTTGTATGCAGTCGCGCCGTCGCAGTCAGCGGCGCGAACGGCATACCCATCCATTGCCGCACGCGCAGGCTGGGGCAGGCCGGCAGGAACGCTGATGGCACTCGCGAGTAGCCGGCCCACGGCCTGCTGTAACGGCAGCATCTCAGGCGACTTGGCGGCGGGCTGGGCGTCGAGCCACGCCCAGGCGGCTGCGAGTGACGCGCGGTCCACGAAGCCGCTTGAACGGATGTCTGCCCAGCGAGTGGCAGGGTCTGCAACTTTCTCCGTCACCGCCGGCCACTCGCGGCGACGCCGAGCGTTCCATGGGCAGGCGAGGAGAGTGCAATGAGACGCGAAGCTTGCATCGGTTTAGCGATACTCGGGCTGCTGGGCGGTGCGGGAGAAGCCGCCGCGCAGGGCTCGGCAAGCAGCGGGCAATCGGTTCCAGACAGCAATATGGCTCGGCCGTCGGGAAACACCGGCGGCGCGGATAACGGTATCGGCCAGCAGGGGCGCTTGACCGGCAACAATGGCAGCCATTCCAGCACCGCCACGGGGGCGGCAGCTGCCGCACAAATCCCGGTCAACCCCAAGCCAGCCAACCCGTCGCACAACGATCCGCAGGTGGAAAAGGACCCGAGCCAAGGCGGCTCGCAGCAGCACTGACAATCCTGGGTCAACCCGCTATACGCCATCACGTCCCACGGGCAGAGAGCGAATGAAAGTCTTCCTGGCTTCGGTCTGCGCAGCAATCGTCCTGGCCGTGTCGGCGAACCTCGTGCTGACCCGCAGTGTGCAGGTGAATGCCGAGACCGCATTCTCTGCGAGTTCTGCAAGGCCCTGACGACTTACTCCGCCGGATGCATGCCCCCTTGGGCGATATCCGGGTCGACCCGGTTGCGGTCAATCTCTTGCCGGACCCATAGCGGGTGATGGGTCTGTGCCCAGTTCACGTCCACCCGGCCCGTGGCCATCGCGTCGAAGGATCCCCGCACGCCAACGCTACCGAGATAGATGTGGCCGATGACGACGGCGATCATCACGCCTGCCGTGGTCGAATGGAGCACCTGCATGATTTGCATGCCGAAGATCCCGGTCACGTAGAACGGGAAAATCAACCCGACCCCGGTGAGGCAGATCAGGCCGCCACCGAATACGGCGAGCCAATAGATCATCTTCTGCCCGGCGTTGAACTTCCACGCCGGGGGATGCTCCCCACCAAACATGCCTCCCAGCGCCTTGAACCAGGCGATGTCCGCTTTACGGGGCAGATTCTCGTGCAGCCACTGCACGGCCATGAGCGCCAGGCCGATGATGAAGGGAAACCCAAAGAAATTATGCGCCAGCTTGCCGTAGAGGGTGAGTTGGTAGAACGCCGCATCGCCGATCAGCGGCTGCAGCAGCACCCGCCCCAGCACAAGGTTCAAGCCGGTAATCCCCAGCAGGACGAAGGTTGACGCAGTCAGCCAGTGCACGAAGCGCTCGAACACGTTGAAGCGCTGCATGGTGCGGCCCCGCGCATCGGGCTTGTAGGTCATCGTCCCGGCGAAGACATACAATGCGGCCATGGCGAGCACTGCCACCACCACCATGCCGCCATCGATCCAGCGCTGCGTCCCCGCATGGAAGTATTCGAAGATACGGCCGTTCGGCTGGATGAGCACGGCGGCCTTCGGGTCCTGCACGTGGACGAAACCGCGTATCGTGCCGTCGGGCATCGCCGTTTCGTTCAGCTTCTGCAGCAGTTCGGCTTCGCTGTGGGTCGGCTGGTTGTTCGGCTCCGGCGTGGCCCAGGCTGGAGCCTGGCCCAGGGCAAGCACCAGGGCCAGGGCGGCCAGCACGCCGCGCACTAGGCGCTCCCGACCTGCGGATGGTCGCGATAGGCGGTGGACCAACCCCAGGCGCCCGAACCATACCCTCGCTTCAGCACCCGCTCCTTATAGATCTCGCCGATCACGGCGCCATCGCCTGCCAGCAGCGAGTGGGTGGAGCACATCTCGGCACACAGCGGCAGCTTGCCGTCGATCAACCGGTTGGAGCCATATTGCGCATATTGCTCAGGCGTGTTCGCCTTGCTCACGTCCGGGCCGCCGGCGCAGTACGTGCACTTGTCCATCTTCCCGCGGCTGCCGAAGTCACCGACCTGCGGGAATTGCGGTGCGCCGAACGGGCAGGCGTAGAAGCAATAGCCGCAGCCGATACACAAATCCTTGTTCTGCAGGACAATGCCGTCCTCCGTCTGGAGGAAGCAGTTGGTCGGACAGACCTTGGCACAGGGCGCGTCGGTGCAGTGCATGCATGCCATGGAAACCGAGAGCTCACCCGGCGACCCATCATTGATGGTTACCACCCGGCGGCGGTTGATCCCCCAAGGGACCTCGTGCTCGTTCTTGCAGGCGGTGACGCAGGCGTTGCAGTCGATGCAGCGCTCGGCGTCGCAGAGGAACTTCATGCGTGCCATTGCCCATCTCCCCTTAGGCCGCTTCGACGCGACACAGCGTCACTTTGGTTTCTTGCATGTTGGTCACCGGGTCATAGCCATAGGTGGTCAGTTGATTGACCGCCTCCCCAAGCACGATGGGGTCGGCGCCGGGCGGATACTTTGCGCGCTGGCTGGTACCAGCCAGGATGCCGCCGAAGTGGAACGGGACGAACACCACGCCCGGCCCGGTGCGCTGGCTGACATGCACGCGCAGATGCGCCTTGCTGTCGTTCTCGGCCCCGTAGATCCAAACCATCCCCTTGTCGACCACCCCGAGCCTCTTGGCGTCCTGGACATTGATCTCGGCGTAGGCCTCCTGAACGATCTCGGCCAGCCACCGGTTGGACCGGGTCTCGTCGCCACCGCCCTCGTATTCGACAATGCGGCCCGAGGTGAGAATCATCGGGAAGTCCTTGGCGTGGTCGACAGCTTGAATACTGCGGGCAAGCTGCGGGACCCGGAAGTCGCGCCGGTCAGTCAGTGCCGGATACTTCTCGATCAAGTCGCGCCGCGGCGTATAGATCGGTTCGCGATGCACCGGCACCGGGTCGACCAGGTTCCAGGCGACCGCCCGCGCCTTGCCGTTGCCAAAGGGCGCGCAGCCATGCTTGAGCGCAACCCGTTGAATGCCGCCTGACAGGTCGGTTTGCCAGCTCACCAGGTCCAGATTGGAGCCGCCGGGCATGTCGTCCCCGATCTTCTGGATGACCACCATCTCGTCGGCACTCAGTTCCTTGTCCCAGCCGAGCTTCTTCAGCACGGCCATGGTGAACTCCGGATAGCCTCCCGTGATCTCCGAGTTGACCGGCCACGAATCTTCCGCCAGCAGGTTGGCGCCCTTGTACTCGACGCCCCATCGGGCCCGGAACCCGCTGCCGCCCCGCATGACGGGAACGTTGGTGTTGTAGAGGAACAAGGAGCCGGGGTGTTTGACCTCCGGCGTGCCCCAGCACGGCCAAGGCAGGCCGTAATACTCGCCCTTCAGCGGGCCGGACTCGGCGGTGAGCGTCGATGGATCAAAATCCGCCTGGTGCAACATGTGCATTTTCACGCGCTCCGGCGACTGGCCGGAATAGCCCGTAGCGGCGCAACTGCGGTTGATCTCGCGCAGGATGTCCTCGACGACGGGGATGTTGTCCTTTACGTCGATGTTCTTGCAGAGCTGCTCAGCGTAACCGAATTTCTTGGCGAGCAGGTAGATCACTTCGATGTCCTGCTTGGATTCGAAGATCGGCTTGACGACCTGCTCGCGCCATTGGAGCGACCGGTTGGATGCGGTCAGCGTGCCCGTGCTTTCGAACGAGGTGCAGGCCGGCAGCAGATAGGTGTTGTTCTTGCGGTTGCCGGAGACGGCGAAAGTGGTCGGATGCGGGTCCACCACCACCAGCAGGTCGAGCTTGTCGATCCCTGCCCGCATGGCCGGCTCGCGCGTGACCGTGTTGGCGGCATGGCCGAACACCATCATCGCCTGGATGTTGTTCGGCTGGTCCAACTGGTCCTTTGGCAAGGTCACGCCCTCGAACCAGCGCGTGGTTGGGATCCCCTTGGTCTCCATCAGCTTCTTGGATGCGAAGCGGGACACCATCCAGTCGTACTCAACGCCCCAGGCCCGGCAGAAATGCCGCCATGCGCCTTCATCCAGGCCCATGTAAGCGGGCAGGGTGGTCACGTCGACGCCCATGTCGGTTGCGCCCTGCACGTTGTCATGGCCGCGGAAGATGTTGGTGCCACCGCCGGACTTGCCCATGTTGCCAAGGGCAAGTTGCAGGATGGAATAGGCACGCACGTTCGCCGTGCCGACGCTCTTCTGCGTGGCACCCATGCACCAGATCAGGGTCGAGGGCCGGTTCATGGCCATGATCTCAGCCACTTTCTGCAATTGCGCGCCGGGCACGCCGGTGACTCGCTCGACCTCCTCGGGCGGCCACTTCGCCACCTCCGCCCGGATTTCGTCCATGCCATACACGCGCTGGCGGATGAACTCGACGTCTTCCCACTTGTTCTGGAAGACGTGCCATAGGATCCCCCAGATGACCGGGATATCGGTGCCAGGACGGATGCGAACGTATTCCGTGGCATGTGCGGCCGTGCGGGTGAACCGCGGATCGACAACGATGAGCTGGGCCCGGTTCAGCTCCTTGGCACGCAGGAGGTGCTGCAGCGAGACGGGATGGGCCTCCGCCGGGTTGCCGCCCATCACCATGATCGCCCGGGCATTGATCAGGTCGTTGTAGCTGTTGGTCATCGCGCCGTAGCCGAAGGTGTTGGCAACACCTGCGACCGTGGTGGAGTGGCAGATGCGTGCCTGATGGTCCACCGTGTTGGTGCCCCACATCGCCCCGAACTTACGGAACAAATAGGCGGTTTCGTTCATGAACTTGGCCGAGCCAAGCCAGAACACGGAGTCAGGGCCCGCCTTCGCCCGGATGTCCAGCAGCTTGTCGCCAATCTCCTCGATCGCCTTGTCCCAGCTCATGCGCTGCCAGGTGCCGTCGATCAGCTTCATCGGGTATTTGAGACGGCGCTCGCCGGACACCAACTCGCGCACCGCGGCGCCCTTGGCGCAATGCGTGCCGAGATTGATCGGGCTGTCGAAAGCCGGTTCCTGCCCGACCCACACGCCCTTCTGCACCTTGGCGATCACCGTGCAGCCGACCGAGCAGTGCGTGCAGATGGATTTGCGGGTCTCGACCGGCTCGCCCGGCACGACGTCGCCCGCTTGCGCACGGCGGACCGTAGCGCTGCCCAGGGCGATCGCCGAACCGAGTGCACCGGCGACGCCACTCACCTTCAGGAAATTGCGCCGGTTCAGCGCGGCCCGCGCTTCTGGCTCAGGGCGGCCCGGCGGGACAGCAGGCGATGCGGGACGACGCTTGGTCAGCATGGAGTGGCCTCTTCGGATAACTACCGGCCGACGAGCCGGTAGAAGGTCTTGACGTGCTCACTTTCTTTGTAGCGGGGTGCGTTCTCGGCTGGGGTGGCATCGAAGGCCCTCGCTGGCTCGACGAGCGCCACGCTGGTGGCTGCCGCGGCGGCGATCCCGGCGCCGCTTAGCAACGTTCGGCGGTTCATCAATGCATCGCGAATTCGCTTGGTAGTCATGAAGCCTCCATTTGGAACGCCAGATGCTCGACTGAGCAGAAGGCCAGGCCCAGTGCTCCGATCGCAGCATAGAACCCGGAGTCCTCAGCGGATGCGAGGTCCGCAAAAAACCGGTCGAGCCAGGGTGCCATGTGGCGTTCGAAAAAGCGATGCTGCACATCAAGCGGTTGTTGCACGCCGTGGCCGCCCTCGATCAACCCGGCCATTACTTCGCAGACTGTGCCAGCGTGATCCTCAGGGTCAGGATGGCCCGGCTCCACGGCCAGCCCCAGCATGGCGAGATCCTCCCGCAGGCGTGCCAATGGGCGGTCATGCAGGAAGCCTGTCTGGTAGAACGAGGCATAGGGCATTAACTCGCCACGGGCGATCCCGACGAAGAGGGCATCGTAGTCGCGCCGCGCCTGCTCCCATGGGGTGACGCGAGCCGCAGCTTTGACGCCCGCCAAGGCGGTGGCGATGGCACTCCCGTCCTCCTCAATCGGCAAGCTGCCGAGAGTGCGCATGAGGTGCGCCGTCGGGGCGTGCGACAAGGCGGCGGCGAGCAAACGATAGAGACCGGCTCTCGCCGTTTCCGTTTCATCGATCGGGAGATCGGCGATCAAGCAGGCAGCGCCCCGCCGTGCCGCCGCCGCAACGGCAGTGCCGCACCTGCTTCTTCGGCCACTGGCGCCTCGGGCAATGGCGTTGCCGCCTCGACAGCACGCTGGACCGGAGGCGGCACGACCACATCCGCGGCCAGGGCCGGCGGGGAAGGCGCGGTCTCCTCCGGCAAGACCAGCGGCGCGGGTGTTTCGGCCACCACCGCCGTCACCATCTTGGACCCGGAGCGGACGATCTGACCCAGCCATTCAGCGGCGTCGTCACCCGGTGCGAGTTCGCCGTAGCCGGGCGCGTTGAAGTCCCAGGCATACTCGGCCATGCCGCGGAAATTGGCGATGGCCGGGTCGCTAGCCCAGGCGATGCGCAGCGCCTCGGCCTGCACCGCGCGGGAAACGCCGCGCGCGAGGAACACCGTGTAGTCGCTCTCGGCACCAAGGCTCTCAAGCGGAGGCAGGTCGGGGGCTGGCTCTTCGGAAATGGGCGGCGCCACCGCCTCCCGGCTCGCTGCCTTCCGCCGCGACCAGCGAGCCAGGAAGCCGCCCGGTTCCGCCTCGCTCATGGCAAGCCCCGCGTGCCCGGACGGCGTTCGGTCGTGCCCTCGCGCTTGCGCTTCCAGACCTCGCGCTCGACATGGTGCTCTGCGACGAAGGCGGAGACCCAATGTAGGATCCCCGGCGGCATCGGCACCGGCTCCACCAGGTCGGACCCGGTATCGGCATGGGCGTGCGCCTCGCCGACGCAGACCGTGGCGCCGGCCAATGCCATGCCGGGTTCGCCTGGCGCGCTGCGCAGGAAGACGTAGACGGCCGGCGTCGCGCCCTCGATGTTGTATTTCAGCGTATCGGTTTCGCGGGGGAAGAGCAGCAAATCCGCACCGCCGGCGTAGAACCGCTGCACCGAAGCATTCCGCTCCAAGCAAGTCCATTCCGGCACCTCGGGCGCCGTCTCCAGGATGGCGGTCACGCGCCAGCGATGGTCGATCCATGGATTATCCACCGCCTGCCGTTCGGCGATCACGCCGATCCGGCGCTGCTGCACATCAGCCACCGGCACGCGCGAGCATCATGAGGTCGATCGGCAAATGTGGTCCGCACGGATCCTTGTCCGGCGTGATCGTTTTGAATTGTTCCCGCAACGCTTCGCCGTCGAAGCGTCGGCTGATGGCCAGGATGGTGCCCGGCGGATGGCTGCAGATGCTGCTGGCGAATGCCACTTCCCGGCGTGCCACGGCCTCGGCCTCGTCGGAGCACGGCGCGCCGTGCTCCTTGACGAAGTGCTCGGCCAACGCCGCAACGGCACTGGCCACTTCGGCGTCCGACGCCTCCTCCACCGTCACCAGCGTCGTCCAGCCGAAGCTCTTCACACCCAGGAAGCCGTTGGCAAAGGCGGCGCGCCGCTTGCCCGTCAGCCCCTCCGGTCCCGCCGACAGGAAGCTGAAGCCGCCTGGCACCGCCCATTCGCCAGGCTCGGCGGCGACGTCGAACACCGACAGGTCGGAGTGGTCGAGCCGGATGGCGCGGGGCAGGGGGGTCATGCCAGTTGCATCGCCCCGGAATCCCGCCAGGCGCGCGCAATACCGGGTACGTCCTCTGCGCGCCAAAGATCGAGCAGGGACAGCAAATGCCGGCAGATCGCTTCCAGCAAGTCGGAACCCGGCACGTCAATACCCTCCTCCGCCAAATCGGTGAGCCAGGGCGTCTCTCCTGGCGCCTCGAGCTGCAGCGCCATACGGACGGTCAGACCCAGCACGAGCCAGGACGGCACGCCATCGCCCAGTGCCGGTCCCCGGGCAATCGTGGACGTGGCAACCTCGCCGCGATTGAGCGCGACCACGCTGGCCGCAACAGGCACGACGGTCGTCTCGGGCGGAACGATCGCGAGCAAGGCGTTCGTTACCGCCACCGTGGCGATCCGGAGCATGGTCTCGTCATCGACCGGGCGGTCCGGTTCGAGGGTCAAGGCGGCTTCGAGCAGACAACCGAACGGGGCATAGAACAGTGTCCCCGGGGCCTGACCTGCCTCGGCAGCCGCGGTGGCCGTCCCCCATGGCGAAGCAGCCTTCCGGGCGTTGAAACCCGGGGGGAGCATCAGTGCCTTGTGAGTGGCGGGGCGGCGGGGCATATCAAGCATTCCCCATGCTCGTTGAAAATACGTGGAGAGGCAATATTCTGACGGTCATCCGCTGCGTCTGGCAGAGCACAAGCGCTTGAAGGTGCTGACCTGTACGTGCCGCGGCACCATGCCCTACGCACAAGGTGCGCTCGCGGCGGCCTGCGGTGCCCAGGGCGGCGCGGCGCACGAACTGTGCCGGGCAGAGATCGGCCTGTTCCGGGCGGCGCTCGGTGGTCCGATGATGGTGACCTGCACCCAGGAAGCGCCGGCCTTCCGGCAAGCGCAGGAGGAGGCGTGCGACACGTCCCCGCTGACCTTCGTCAACATCCGGGAAGCGGCTGGCTGGTCAGAGGAAGCCCCGCGCGCGCTGCCCAAGGTGGCGGCTTTGGTCGCCCAGGCGAAAGCTTTGGCAGGCTTGCCGGACCCGCTACTGGTGACGCTGAACTCGGGTGGCGTGACGCTGATCTACGGCAATGACGAGTGCGCGATCAACGCAGCCCGGCAACTCGCGGACCAGCTGGACCTGACCGTTATGCTCACCGGTGCCGCGCAGGCTTTGCCGCCGCCTGTGTGGGACTTTCCCATCGTCCGCGGCACGATTCGACGCGCTTACGGCCATTTCGGGGCGTTCGAGCTGACGGTGGACGCATTCGCCGCCGCCATACCCTCGTCGCGGGCGAGCTTCGCGTTCGAACGCCCGCGCGATGGCGCCGTGTCGCGCTGCGACCTGATCATCGACCTGACCGGTGGAACCCCGCTCTTCCCCACTGCGCGAGACGGCTATTTGCGCGCCGACCCGGGCAGCCCAGCCGCGGTTCAGAAAGCGTTGTTCGCGGCCGCGGACACGGTCGGTGCCTTCGACAAGCCCAAGCCCGTGGTGCTTGACCCGGCAGCTTGCGCGCATGAGCGTTCTGGCCAGGTCGGATGCACCCGCTGCCTGGATGCCTGCCCCGCTGGCGCCATCGCGCCCGCCGGCGACGCGGTCGTGATCGACCCGGCCATCTGCGCCAGTTGCGGAACCTGCGCTGCCGTTTGCCCGACGGACGCGATCCGCTGGACTGTGCCGGACGCCCAGGCGATGGGCCGGGGGCTGCGAACGCTGCTTGACGCCTATCGCCAGGCTGGCGGGGACGAGCCGCCCGTGCTCCTGTTGCACAATGTCGAGCACGGGGAGCCCCTGATCGACATGCTCGCCCGCGCCGGTGCCGGACTACCCGCCCGGGTGATACCGGTTCTCGCGCCGCGGGTCCTCGGTCTCGATGCGCTTGCCGCGGCGTTTGCGTTTGGAGCTGGCGAGGTCCGCATTCTGCTACCCGTCCGCCGGAGCGAAACGCGCGACGGGTGGGAGCGCGAGATCGCCTTGCTTGCCGCCATCCTTGAGCCGCTGGCTTACGGGCAGAATAGGATCGCCCTCATCGAGGCGGATGATCCATTCGCGTTGAGCGACGATCTCCGCGCCATCCCGCTCCGAGCAGCACCGGCGGCGGCCACCCTGCTTCCCACCGGGCGCAAGCGTGAGGTGACGATGCAGGTGCTGCGGGAGCTGGCGCGCTTCGCGCCAGCTCCCCCCGCTGCCGAGGCGGCGCTCGCGCTCCCCAAGGGAGCGCCGCTGGGCCGCATCAATGTCGCGGATGGCTGCACCCTCTGCCTGTCCTGCGTGTCCGCCTGTCCGGTCTCGGCCCTGCAGGATGACCCCGACCGGCCCCGCTTGCGCTTCATCGAGGATAACTGCGTCCAGTGTGGGCTATGCGCGTCCACCTGTCCCGAATCGGTGATCACGCTGGAGCCGCGAATCACCTTCGGTCCGCAGCGCCGCGTCACCGAGACGCTGCGGGAAGCGGAGCCAGCCTTGTGCATTGTGTGCGCGAAGCCGTTTGGCGTGAAAGCATCCATCGATCGCGTCGCCGAAAAGCTCGTGGGCCAGCACTGGATGTTCTCGGACCCGGCCATCGTCCAGCGCATCCGGATGTGCGGGGATTGCCGGATGAAGGCGCAGGTACGCCAGGGTCTTGATCCATATGCCGGTGGCGCACGCCCAGCGACCCGGACGACCGACGATTACCGCCGCTGACCGGCGGCGCGCTCAGGATTGGCCCGCCGCCTGGATCGGGACGGCGCGTTCGCGCACAAAGGCGGCAATCCCATCGATGTCGTCCAGCCGTAGTACGGGAACCGTCAGGTCCAATGGGGTGTCACTGACGACGGCAATGGTTTGGAGATCACCCGGTTGCAGCAACGGTTTTCCAACCGATGGCCGAAATACTTCGATTTTGGGATGATCCTCAGACTTGAAGCCCTCGATGATGACGAAGTCAGCGGGACTGAGATGCGCCAGCAGGTCCCGCAACGACGGCTCGCTGGCGCTCCGTAGCTCGTGGATCAGGGCCCAGCGCCTCGACGAAGCCACCAACACCTCGGTCGCACCCGCAAGACGGTGCGTGTGGCTATCCTTGCCAGGCTGGTCGATGTCGAACTCGTGGTGCGCGTGCTTGAGCGTCGACACACGACAGCCTTGTGAGACCAGGGCTGGGATCAGGCGGGCCAGCAAGGTCGTTTTCCCCGCGCCACTCCATCCAACGAACCCGATCATCCGAGTCACGTTGCTAGCCGACCAGCCAGAGGAGCCGGGTGACGGTCGTTGCCGACCCAGGTTGCAGCACGCGTCCATCCTCCATGCCCCGGCGCATTCAGCACGGAACCGACGAACTTGGCGATTTCGATGCAAGATGCGTACTATATACCTCGATAAGAAGAATTCAAGCTGGTCAGGGTGCTGGCACGGCCTTTGCTTCTTCTCCCGGCTATGTCACAGCGACGTGACAGAATGCGCAAAGCACGATGCGTTCGCGCCCGCACCGACGTGGGCAGGCAGTGCAGTTGCGCGAGAACCATCATCGCAGCCTCCTGGAGTCACATGAATGTCCTCCGCAACAAAACCCGTCTGTCCACGTGACCGTCGGCGGTCTTTCGCATTTCGGCCAGCCAGGCGGCGCGGCAATCAAGGCAAGAATCGTCCAGATTGTTTCGCGACAAGAGGTCAGGCAGCAGCCCGCCATGCGGACCAGTCGTGTGGCTCGAGGACGGAGTCTCCGTCAGCGGCGAGATGTTCCGCTACACAGACTGTTTGACAGGTTCTAACCCTCCACTCTGGATTTTGGCTTGCGTCAACAGTCCTTAAACGTCAAAGCTGAAGAACTATACCGCAGCGATAGGGGACAAGTTGAAGAATGCCTCAGGGAGCACCGTCTGAATACTTTGAGCATTGGGCCCATGATGGCGGCTCGCAACCTGCTTGCGTGTTAGGCAACATCTGCCATGGAAATTGGCGCGGCTGTTTTCGCGGTAGAGACTATCGCCGGGCGCGTAAGACAGGGTCTCGCGTATTCCTGAGTTCAAAGTCTGCGCCGTCCGCCTAAAGCGAATCGACCGCCTTCCCAACCCATAACCAGCAATGAGAGGCTCCATGATCGACTCCACGCCCCGTTTCCTCAATGGCGCCTATCCTTTTCAGGGCACCGGCTATTCCACACCGGCGCTGCTCGATCCGTCTTTGGTCTACGTGGTTCCCGCAGACAAGCGGGCCCAGCTGATCTATTTGCGCGGCGGGAACTCCAGCGGCGAACTGGCCTATTTGACCCTGATGCAGGACGGCAAACCCGCCCGAACATTCCCGATCGGCGCCAAAGCCAGCACCCATGTGCCTTTGGCGGTGGTGGAGGATTTGCAGCCGGATACACGGATCGAGGTTTTCTTTGGCGCGGCGCCCGGCGTCAGCGGTACGCTCGTACTCGATCTCGGCATCATCGAAATCTAACCGCGGGAGCGCGTGGCTGTGGCAAAGCAAAAGTTAGTCGTTGTAGGCAATGGCATGGCCGGCGCCCGCGCGGTGGAAGAGGTGCTGGCCCTTGGCGGCGCCGGCCAGTTCGAAATCACCATGTTTGGCGACGAACCCTATGGCAACTACAACCGCATCCTGCTGTCCAACATCCTCAGCGGCATCCAGGACGCCAGCGAGATCTTTATCAATCCGCTCGCCTGGTATGAAGAAAACGGCATCACGCTGCACGCTGGGGCACGCGTCGTTGAGATCGACCGGGCGTCCCACATGGTCCTCGCAGCCAATGGGGTGAAGGCGCGCTACGACAAGCTGCTGATCGCAACCGGGAGCCGTGCCTTCATACCGCCCATGAAGGGAACCTACGCGGCCGATGGCAAAATGCGGGCGGGCGTGTTCGGCTTCCGGACCCTCGACGATTGCACTGGAATCGAGCAGACCGCCAAGCGCAGCAAGCGGGCGGCTGTCATTGGTGGCGGCCTTCTCGGTCTTGAGGCAGCACGTGGACTGATGAACCATGGCTGTGACGTCCACGTCATCCATCTGGCGCAGCATTTGATGGAAGCCCAACTCGACACCACCGGCGGCGCCATCCTGCGCACGACCATGGAGAAGATGGGCGTCACGATCCATCTTGGAAAAGCCACGACGGAGATCCTGGGCGGCGATGGCGCCGTGACCGGGCTGGCCTTCAAGGACGGCTCGACGCTGGACTGCGACATGGTTGTGATCTCCGCGGGCATCAAGCCGAATGCGGAGATTGGGCACAGCGCCGGGCTAACCGTTGAGCGGGCGATTGTCGTGGACAACCACATGCGCTCCGTCGACGACATGAACGTGTATGTCGTCGGTGAGTGCGCCCAGCACCGCGGCAAGGTTTATGGGCTGGTGGCGCCGCTCTGGGAGCAGGCCAAGGTGTTCGCGGAACACGTCACGCGGCATAATCTCGACGCGGCTTATCATGGGTCCAAGCTTGCGACGAAGCTGAAGGTGATGGGAGTGGAGCTGGCCTCCATGGGGATCACCGAGGCGAAGGAGGAGCGCGACGAGACGATCCAGTTCACCGAGGCGAAGCGCGGCACCTACAAGAAGCTGATCGTGCGCGACGGTCGCCTGGTCGGCGGTATATTGATGGGCGACATCAGCAAGGCGGCCTTTCTGATGCAAGCCTTCGACCGCGACTCCCCACTCCCGGACGAGCGGCTGGGGCTGTTGTTCGATCTCGGCACGCCGTCGCAGAAGGTAACCCTCGACGAAATGCCGCCTGACACGCAGATCTGCAACTGCAACGGCGTGACCAAGGGTGCCATTGGCGGCTGCGTCGCTGCCGGCAAGCGGAGCGCCAAGGCCGTCATGGCGGCCACCCGGGCTGGTATGGGCTGCGGCTCCTGCAAGACCCTGGTGAACGAAGTTGTGGAGTGGTTCTGTGGCGGGAAGGCCGAGGAAGACCCGTCGATCCATTACTATGTGCCCTGTATCCCGATGGCCAAGCCGGAGCTCGTCGTCGCGATCCGCGACATGGGCCTGAAATCCGTGTCCGCCGTGTTCGCTGCCCTGGCCTTCGAGGGCAAACCGGATGCGGCGAGCAAGCCGGCCCTCGCCTCGCTCCTGATTACGTTGTGGAATGACGCATACGAGGACGAACGCGATGCCCGGTTCATCAACGATCGCGTTCACGCCAACATTCAGAAGGATGCCACCTTCTCCGTTGTGCCGGAGATGCCGGGTGGCATCACTACGCCGAAGGATCTGATGCGGATTGCCGAGGTTGCGGTGAAATATAACGTCCCGCTGGTGAAGTTGACGGGCGGGCAGCGTATCGACCTGGTGGGCATCACGAAAGAGAACCTGCCCAAAGTGTGGGCTGATCTTGACATGCCGGCAGGCTGGGCGTGGGGCAAGAGCTACCGGACTTGCAAGAGCTGCATCGGCACGGATTACTGCCGCTTTGGCCTTGGCGACAGCATGGGCCTTGCGCAGAAGATCGAAGCCAAGTTCCGCGGCAT
Organism: Acetobacteraceae bacterium; assembly: GCA_965199005.1. GTDB lineage: Bacteria > Pseudomonadota > Alphaproteobacteria > Acetobacterales > Acetobacteraceae > LMUY01. The sequence goes on from CBDAQK010000006.1 coordinate 204,602, forward strand.
CGATGCGCCTGGCAAACTGAAGCTAGCGACAGCCGGTTGTCCGCGCAATTGCTCCGAAGCGATGGTAAAGGACATCGGCGCCGTCGCGATTGGCAACGACAAATGGGAAATCTACGTCGGTGGTGCGGCCGGCTCTTCGGTCCGGAAAGGCGATGTTCTGTGCACGGTCGATGGCGAGGATGAAGTGATGCGGGTCACCGGCCGGTTCACACAGTATTACCGGGAGAACGCAAAGTATAAAGAGCGAACCCATACCTTCATCGAGCGTGTCGGCATCGAGCGGGTGCGCGCCGTTGTGGTGGACGATAGCGAGGGAATCGCTGCGGCACTCGATGCCGCAATGGATGCGTCTTGCGCCGCCGTGAAGGACCCGTGGAAGGAGCGTGCCAAGCCGAAAACGGAGAACCAGTTCGCCTCGCTCGTGCCCGCGGAGGGCTGAACATATGGAACTCGCGATCGGCAAACTGTCGCAGATCCCCAAGGGCGAGGGGCGCAACTTCGCCATTCCCGGCCCAGACGGGGAATTGCGCGTCGCCGTGTTTCATACACGCAGTGGCGGCGTCTACGTCACGCAGGCCGACTGTCCGCATCGCGGCGGTCCGTTGGCGGATGGGTTGACCGACGAAGTGTCGGTCGTCTGCCCGCTGCACGACCGGACGTATGCGTTGAAGACCGGCATCGGCATCGGCACGGATTGCAGCATCAAGGTCTATCCGGCGCGAAGCGCGGCGGACGGCACCATTGTGATGACGACGGAACCGGTGGGAGTTGAACTGGCCGGGACATGATCCCGGCCGGGTTACCCCACCCGTCCGACACTAGGCCAACCCAGCGAGCCTTCGGGACCGGGCCGGTTGCGAAGCCACCAAGACCAATCCTGCGGGATGAGCGAGAAGGGGTCGTTATGCGCCAATTCGCGCGCAGCCCAGACCGGCCAATGCGGATTGGCGAGGGCAGGGCGGCCCAGCAGAATCAGATCGATCAGTTCCTCGCGGATCACGCGATCTGCCACGGCGGGGAGGCCGAGGTTCCAGCTTACCCCGACAGGGATGCCGACTTCGCGCCGCACCCGGGCTCCGCGCTCCACCATGAAGGCCACGTCGTTGAACGGCACATCTTTGATATCGTCGGTGTTCATACCGAGGCTTAGGTCAGCCAGGTCCAGCCCGTGCGCCTTCATCTCGCCCACGGCGATTGGCTCCGGGCGGCAAGACGGCGCGGAGAAGGATCGCCGGACACGGTCAGCGTGAGACCTTGGAGCCAATCAAGCCTGTTGGAAAAGGATGATTTCGGCGCCGCCTCTGGACGTACCCCTGTGCTCCGCCCCAATCGCTACGACGCAGCATTGCCCGGTGGACAAATGCAAGGTTTGGTCACGGAACTCCACGGTGAAGTCACCGCTCCAGACGACGACGGTTTCCGTCGTCCGGTCATGACTGTCCCAGCGCCCTTCGCCGCCGCCCTTCACTCGAACGAGTCGAACGTTCACGCCGCCGAGCTGCGCCGTCTCCTCGCTGCGCTCTTCCCGGGCCAGACGGCCAAAGACCTCGGCAAAATCCGTTATCTGGTTCATGACTGCGCTTTCTCCGGCAAGTCTCGTCGGCCCCAGCCATAAGCCGTGTTGTACAGTCTCGTCCAGGCAACTTGATCGAGTGCGGCCGCAAGCGGGTTGCCCTGCAGGATCATTCTGATTTTCGTTCAGCAAATCGGACAATGCCTCGGCGCACGATCGGCCCCGCGCCACCGCCTGGCGCATATGAGGACGCGATCCGCGCGGAGTTGGGACGGCCTCAGGAGAGGCGTCATCCTGCCTGCGCGCGGCGCAACACCAGGGATGCCGTACTGTCCGGCGCCTCTGCCCGGCGGCGCAGTTCGGCCGAGTAGCTCAAGCCGGAGCGCATGGAGTGGTCCCAGCACAATTCTCCCGCTTGCGCTTCGTCACCGTTCATCACGGCCTGTAGGATGGCGGTGTGATCCTCCCAGAAAATCGCCAACTCCGGGGTGACCTCGACCAACATCAGGAAAGCCCGGCGCACGTGGTGCCAATTTCCCTGGGCAGCGGCGGCAATCAGGCGACTGCCGGCAATCTGGTAGATCAGGTTATGAAAGGCGCTGTCTGCGCTGGCGATAGCCGTCAGGCTGCGTTTGGCCAGACCCTTGCGGCCGCGCTCGATGATGGCAAGGCCGCGCGCCTCGTCGCCGGGCTTGCGGGCCCTGGCGGCCGACTGTCCAGCCGCCCGGTCCAGCGCCGCCCGCATTTCGAACAACTGAAGCAGAAAATCCGGATCAAGCGCACCGACGACCAAGCCGCGCCGGCCAGTCTCCGTCACAAAGCCGTCCCGCCATAATTGCTGCAGCGCCTCGTGGATCGGCAGGCGCGACACGCCGAGCTGTTCCGCCAATTCGCTTTGGATAAGCCGGGTGCCCGGCATCAGCGCGCCCGTGCAGATCGACTCTCGCAATGCCTCGTATGCGGTGACCGTGAGCGGTTGCGCCGGGCTGATAAGTTGCATCGTGGACTGCGGTTCCATTCCCGGCACCCCTATACACGGCTGCCCCCCTTCGGTCACGCCAAGGGCTAGCCACGCCTCTGCAAACGTCAACAGTGGTTGGTCTCGTTGCGGATTTGTCTGACGGCCGGCACCATGAAGCCGAGATCGGCCCACGGCGATAGGTTGCTGCTGGCCGCCGCAGAACTCGTGCGGCAGGCGCGTCGGGCAGGATTTGCGTGGGGATCATCGGGGTGTCGCCCAGCCCCCGCCCTTGCGGCCGCTTCTTCTTCATCGAGGGGTTTCCATGATCGGCTTCGGATGTCACCTCGAACAAGGAGGGGTTCAACCGCGATGAGTGCGTAAATCGTCTCATCTAGGTAGATTCCGAGGGTGGCGGTTCATTCGAGCCGGCATCAGTCTCGATGCGTCGCTAACGATTCGCCAGCCGTGTGCCAGGGTAGGGTCGGGCGGGTAGATACTTAACAGAGACAATGAGGAGCCATGATGTCTAAGGGCGATAAGCAGCACGGCAACCGAGAACTCAAAAAGCCGAAAGCCGATAAGAAATTGATAAAACCCACCACAGCGTCGCTAAAGTCTTTGACCGACCCACAAAAGCCACATCGCGCTTCCACAAAGTAGAAATCCGCTCAACCGTTCCTGGATCGGACCGTCCCCTCGCAGGCCGAGTGCATGGGTGCAATCCCATGGCTTTCATCTGGCAGCGTCGATCAGCCCGTGGTGAGGCACGGCATCGTGGACGTTGCCTTAATTCGAATGAAGACAAGCAGGCTGACGGTGCCTGCCCCGAACTCGTGCCTTACCCCGGGAAGGCACGGTATGACTCGTCCCGTGAAGCGCTGTAGCTCATCCCCGGCGGACCCAGGGTTCGGAGGAGGGAAAGGGCGCGGTCATATCCTGATCACGATCACTTCCTGGAGCTGACCATGGACTGGAATGACCTGCGCTTCTACCTGGCAATAGCAAGATCTGGCACGCTCTCTGCCGCGGCTAAGCGGCTCAATGTCACCCAATCAACCGTTGGGAGGCGCCTGGCTGCATTGGAGAGCACCATGGGAGTCCGGCTCCTCCAACGCGTGGCGGATGGCTACCAAGAAACGCTCGCCGGTGAGTCCATCAGGCCATTTGTCGAGCGCATCGAAGCCGACGCCCTCGCTTTGGAGCGGCAGGTCGCCGGCCAGGACACACGCCTGGAAGGAATCGTCCGCATCACCAGCTTGCAAATGGTGGCATGTCACCTCTTGGGGCCGTGCTTCGCTGTTCTGCATCACAATCATCCCGGTATCACGTTGGAAGTGACACCCAACCTGCCGGCAACAGCCCTTTCCGCCCATGACGTCGATATTTCGGTTCGGCTTACGCCCTTCGAACAGCATGAACTGGTGGTGCGTAGACTCGGGGCGATGGGGTTCGGGCTGTACGCGGCAATGTCATATTTAGAACGATACGGCGAACCCGACGTCCGGGATGGATGCGCCGGGCATCGCCTCACTACCTTCCCTGATGACAATCTTCCGATACACGCCGTTTGGCTTGCGGAGCATGCCACAGAAGCGAAGGTCGTTATGAAGACGGATAATTACGAGTTGCAGCACTGGGAGGTACTTTGCGGTGGTGCGGTAGGATTACTCCCGCGGTTCAGAGGCGATGCCGAACCGACGCTGCATCGGCTCGACGTCGGCCACTCGATACCGTCTTCAGAAATCTCGTTGGCCGTCCATCGGGAGAATCGGAACACGCCGCGCGTTCGGGTTGTCTTGGATTGCATATTTGAATCTGTGAGACGACGTTCCGCAGCACTAGATCCGGACACGGGTTCTCCCGTTCCCGAGGGTTTTCCTTTGTCATAGGGAATGGAAGTCGCTGAAGACTCAGCCCGGTGCCGTGTTTGCATGCGGCCAACGCCAATCCCGCACTTCCGGCATATCGATGCCATGCGCGACGACGTACCGCCGATGCTCGACAAGGTGATCGCGGAGTGCTTGCCGGGCGTAGGCCGCAGTGTTTTTCAAACGGGGAACATGATCGATCACGTCACCCACCAGGTGGAAACGATCGAGCTCGTTGAGCACCACCATATCAAAGGGCGTGGTTGTCGTACCTTCGTCCATAAAGCCGTGGACGTGGAAATTCCGGTGGTTCCTGCGATTGTAGGTCAGCCGGTGGACCAGGGCAGGGTAGCCGTGGAAGGCGAAGATCACGGGCTTGTCGGTGGTGAAAATGTTGTCGAACTCAGCATCGGACAACCCGTGCGGATGGTCAGCTTTCGGCTGCAGCGTCATGAGGTCGACGACGTTGACGACACGCACCCGCAGATCGGGCAAATGCTTGCGCATGAGGTCGACGGCGGCGATGCATTCGAGCGTCGGCACGTCGCCAGCGCACGCCATGACAACCTCGGGATCGCTGTCGCCGTTCTCCAACCGATCGTTACTCGCCCACTTCCAGATGCCGAGGCCGGCCTCGCAATGCGGGATGGCAGCGTCCATGCTCAGCCATTGGGGCTCCGGTTGTTTGCCTGCAACGATGACGTTGATTCGGTCCCAACTGCGGAGGCAGTGATTGGTCACCCAGAGCAGGGTGTTGGCATCGGGTGGCAAGTAGATGCGGGCGATATCTGCCTTTTTGTTGGCCACATGGTCCATAAAGCCGGGATCCTGATGGCTGGAGCCGTTATGGTCCTGTCGCCAAACATGCGACGTCAGGAGATAGTTCAGCGATGCGATGGGGCGGCGCCAGGCAATGGCTCGCGAGCTTTTTAACCATTTTGCATGTTGATTGAGCATCGAATCGACGATGTGGACAAACGCCTCGTAGCAGGAAAATAGACCATGCCGGCCGGTCAGCAGGTATCCCTCTAGCCAGCCTTGGCAATTATGTTCACTCAGAACCTCCATCACCCGGCCGTCCGGGCTCAGATGCTCGTCATCATCCGCGATAGTAGTGGCATCCCAGGCACGACCAGTGACTTCCAGCAGAGCGTCGAGGCGGTTTGAGGCGGTTTCGTCCGGACCAACGATACGGAAATTCCGCGTGTCGGCGTTTGCCCGCATGACGTCCCGCAGGAAGATACCCATCACCCGGGTTGCTTCGCCATCGGCCTGACCGGGGTGTTTGACCGGCACGGCGTAGGCGGTGAAATCGGGCAGGCGCAGGGGGCGCATCAGCATGCCGCCATTGGCATGGGGGTTGGCGCCCATCCGGCGATCCCCCATGGGCGCCAGCGCGACGATGTCGCTGCGCGGGCGGCCCGCCTCATCGAACAACTCTTCGGGCCGGTAGCTGCGCATCCATTCTTCCAGCAGCGCGATATGTCCGGGCTTCTCCATATCGGCGATTGGCACCTGATGCGCCCGCCATGACCCTTCGGTCTTCAGGCTATCCACAAATTTCGGGCCGGTCCAACCCTTGGGGCTACGAAGGACGATCATTGGCCAGCGCGGCCGCTGCAGATCGCCGCCGTAGCGGGCCGCGCCCTGGATGGCTGCGATCGCCGTCATAGCCTGGTCCATGGCAGTCGCCATCGCCTGATGCATCAGCGCAGGGTCGTCGCCCTCGACGAAGATGGGGTCGTGTCCATAACCGGTCAACAGGCTGGCGAGTTCGTCGTGCGGAATACGGGACAGGACAGTGGGATTGGCGATCTTCCAGCCGTTTAGGTGCAGGATGGGCAGCACCGCACCATCGGCCGCCGGGTTGAGAAACTTGTTGCTGTGCCAGCCCGCAGCCAAGGGGCCTGTTTCTGCCTCGCCATCGCCGATGACGCAGGCGGCAATCAGCCCGGGGTTGTCGAGCACCGCACCGTAGGCATGTGACAGCGAATAGCCGAGCTCACCGCCCTCATGCATGGAGCCGGGCGTGTCCGGGGCGGCGTGGCTGGGAACGCCACCTGGGAAGGAGAACTGACGGAACAGCTTGCGCATTCCATCCTCGTCCTGTGAAACGTCCGGATAGGTCTCGCTGTAAGTACCTTCGAGCCAGGTGCTCGCGACGACGCCGGGTGCGCCATGTCCTGGCCCGGCGATGAACAGGACATTCAAATCCCGCGCCTTGATGACCCGGTTAAGGTGCAAATAGATAAGGTTCAGTCCTGGCACCGTCCCGAAATGCCCGAGCAGGCGCGGCTTCACATGTGCTGACGTCAACTTCTCCCGGAGCAGCGGGTTGTCGAGCAGATAGACCTGGCCGACCGAGAGGAAATTGACCGCCCGCCACCACGCATCCATCACGGCCAATTCGTCGGTGGCAAGTGGTGTCGGGGAGAGTGAATGGATCGTCTGCATGTCGTTCATGCTCGGCAAACCACGGTAAGCGGCTGCTGTTGTTGAGAGAGCTTTGACATCTGATTTCCTTAAGCAACGGCAAATTTCGGCTGCTTGCACCAAAGGCGGAAGTCCCGGGTAATCACGCAATCACCCGGGTGTTCTGTCAGGCCGCGAGGGCCGTCATGATGACCCTGCCTATCTGTATCCGTGCTCAAGGTCGCTGCTGAATCTCGCAACCGGCCTATTTGCATGGTTTGGAGAATCTCGTTCCGTATCTCGTGTCGCATTCCCTAACGCGCTTCTACCGCAAACGACTTGCTGCAGCGGGCCACAACTATGGCTTTCCACTATGCAAATACGCATGGCAGGGGGCTGCAGGCAGAGGTGTAGCGTGCCAGGCCTACCCGCAGGACAGGATCGCACGTGCACGTCAACCAGGCGATGGTCGGAAATAGGCCATCGCAGACAATTTCTCCCGCCAAATTACCCTCAGCCGAAGCCGTTGGGCTGACGGCAATCGAGGCGCGACGCCTGCTCGGCACGATTGGTCCGAATGCCATCGTGGATGTGGCACAACATCCCCTACGGCGCGCGGTGGGCAAACTCTGGGCCCCCGTGCCGTGGATGCTGGAAGCTGCCATCGCACTCCAACTCGGCCTGGGCGACTATACTGAGGCAGGCGTGGTGACGCTGTTGCTCCTCGCCAATGCGGCGCTCGGCTATTTTCAGGAAGGTCGCGCCATGGCGACGCTGGACGCCTTGAAGTCACGCCTCGCGCTGGTAACCCAAACCCGGCGTGACGGCGCCTGGTCGACCATTGCCGCGGCAGACATCGTGCCAGGCGACATCGTCAAGCTCTCGCTGGGCTCCGTCGTTGCAGCCGATGTGCATCTCGTCTCCGGCTCGATCCTGCTCGATCAATCGATGCTGACGGGGGAGTCTATTCCCGTGGAGGCGCAAGCAGGGTCCGACGCCTACGCTGGCGGCTTAATCCGCCGTGGAGAAGCGGTGGCGCAGGTGACCGCTACGGGGGAGCGCACGAAGTTCGGGCGAACGGCCGAACTCATCCGCACCGCGAAGGTGGAAAGCTCCCAGCAGAAAATCGTCCTGCGGGTCGTCCGCAACCTGGTGGTCTTCAATGGCGGCGTTACCCTGCTGCTCGCGGGCTATGCGCTCTGGCTGCCCATGACGATGGCGGATTTCATTCCGCTTATCCTGGTGGCCGTCCTGTCTTCGATTCCCGTCGCACTGCCATCGATGTTCACGCTGGCAGAGGCGGTCGGTGCCCGTTCCCTGGCACGGCGGGGCATTCTACCAACCAGACTGTCGGCGGTGGACGAGGCGGCTGGTATGAGCATCCTCTGCTCGGACAAGACGGGTACGCTGACCCGCAATGAACTCGCGGTGATGACGGTTCGGGCCACCGCCCCCTTCGATGAAGCCCATGTGCTGGCGCTGGCGGCGCTGGCAAGTTCGGACGGGGGCGCCGATCCCGTCGACGCGGCCATTCGCCAAGCTGCTGCTGCAAAGCCGGTGATCGATGCCCCGGCGTTGATGGCATTCGTCCCCTTCGATCCGGCGCTTAAATCGTCATCAGCGACTGTTCGCAGCGCCGGCGGCATTGAAATTCAGGTGCTCAAAGGTGCTTACGATGCGATAGCCGCGCGCCTGCCGCCGCAAGCTGCCATACTACCCGAGGTGGATGAACTCCAAGCAAAGGGATATCGCGTCTTGGCCGTGGCGGTGGGCCCGGTGGGCCAGCTCAACCTAGCGGGCCTCATCGCTTTAAGTGACCCGCCCAGAGCTGATTCCGCGGCTTTAGTGGCGGAATTGGCAGCACTCGGCGTGCAAACCATCATGGTGACCGGCGACGCCCGGGCAACCGCCCAGGTGGTCGCCGGCAGCATCGGTATTACCGGGCCAATCTGGTCGACCACGCCGTTGCCCGATGATTTCAAGGCAGAGGACTACGCCATTTTCGCCGGCGTGCTTCCGGAGGATAAGTTCCGTCTGGTCCAATCGCTGCAGAAGACGGGCCACATCGTCGGCATGTGTGGGGACGGCGCCAATGACGCGCCGGCCTTGCGCCAGGCGCAGATGGGTATCGCCGTCTCGACAGCCACCGATGTTGCGAAATCCGCAGCGGGCATCGTGCTGACGCAGCCCGGTCTGGCCGGTGTGGTCGCCGCGGTGAAGGAGGGGCGGACCACGTTCCAGCGGATCCTGACTTACATCCTGCGTTCCGTGATCCATAAGATCATGCAGGTCCTGTTCCTCACCGCCGGGCTGGTGATGACTGGGCACGCCATCCTGACACCCATGCTGATGGTGCTGATGATGATCACCGGCGATTTCCTATCCATGTCGTCTTCGACCGACAATGTCCGGCCGTCGCCTAAGCCGAGCGTGTGGCGCATTCGCAGCCTGACGATTTCGGGCGTTGTATTAGGCCTTGTCGACCTCGCATTCTGCAGTTGCTGCCTTGCCTTCGGTAAATTCTGGCTTGGTCTAGATACCGGCGTCCTGCAGACGATGGCGGTCGTAACCTTGGTCTTCAGCGGTCAGGCCGTGTTCTACGTGGCACGGGAACGCGAGCATATCTGGAGCTCCCGGCCTGGTAAGTGGCTCATAGTTTGTTCAACCGTCGATCTGGCGCTCATCAGTTGCTTGGCCGGGATGGGTGTCCTGATGCAACCCCTGGCGGTCGTCGTCATAGCGGGCTTGTTTGTCGCCGCATGTCTGTTCGCTCTCGTGCTGGATTTGGTAAAGCTCGCTCTATTCACCAGGCTGGCAATGGCGTGAGCGCGGGGTCACAGAGAGGGCGACGCCTCGGGGAACTGTCCCAGGTCGGCGTTGCCGGGATCGGCCGCTAGCGCTAACCGTGCCAGGGCGGGAAGCGACGCCGATGCGGTTTTGTGCATGATCGATGCCCGGTGGTTCTCCACTGTGCGCTGACTAATGCCGAGATCGGCAGCGATGTTCTTGCTGGGATGTCCAGCAAGGACAAGCATCATGATCTGGCGTTGACGCGGCGTAAGTGCTGCGACTTGCGCCGCCGCTTCCGCCTGCCAAGCGGTGCGTTTTGTCGAGTCTCGGGACTGTTCCAAAGCCCGGCCAACGCTGGCCAGCAGATCACCGCGGCTGACCGGCTTTTCGATGAAGTCGGATGCACCTGCCTTCATGGCGCGAACCGCCATCTGCACATCGCTCTGTCCCGTAATCATGATCGCAGGTAAATGATGGTCCGAGGCGCGGAGATGTTCGAGCAGGCCGATGCCGTCCAATCCGGGAAGATAGGCGTCGACCAGCAAACAGGCTTCCCCGCCGGGCCGGTAGGCCTGCAGGAACGCCTCGCTGTTTGGAAAGCCTGCCACCGCTTGGCCATCGTCCTCAAGCATTTCCACGATCGCCGCGCGAACGCTATCATCGTCATCAACAACGAACACCGTTGGTCTTCCCGAACCACTCGGCGCCACCGGGCCGGGGTGCCCCTTCGGCAAGGAGGCCATCAGGGCCCGGCTGATGACCTGCATCAACTCGCCACGTTTTACCGGTTTATTCAATTGAGTATAGCCGTGTCGTGCCGCGGCGCTCATGGTTTCGGACGAGATATCGCCGGTCAGGACGACCACGGGAATGTCCTGACCGGCCCGCCGGCGGATTTCGCTCGCCAATTGCAGGCCGTTCGGACCGTTTGGAAGGTTGTAGTCGACCAGCAGCAAGTCTGGCTTACAGTATGCGAGGGCGATGAGGGAGGCTGGACCGTCAGCGGCAGTCGTCACGCCGTGCCCCTCGTTTCTCAGCAGCTCCCCCAGAAGCTCCTGTAGATCCGGGTCATCTTCGACAACCAGAATGGTACCCTTTGGACCGTTTACTTCCGCAACAGGGGCCGCAGCAGTTTGGATCGTTGCCAATTGAAGTTGGCTCGGGGAAAGCGGCACCGCCACAGCAAAGCTCGAACCTCTGCCCGGGTTTGACCGCACCGTTATACGGTGCTCCAGCAAAACGCTCAGCCGCTTTACAATAGAAAGACCCAGGCCGAGGCCCTGGCTGCGCTCTCGTGCGGCATTCCCGATCTGGCGGTATTCTTCGAAAATTGTGTTGAGTTCGGATGCCGGGATGCCGATGCCCGTGTCCAAAACCTCCACGTTCAGTGTGGTTCCACGGCGGCGGCAGCCAAGTAGCACACGGCCTTTCGAGGTGTATTTCAGCGCATTCGAAATCAAGTTGCGGACCATCTGTTCCAACAAGCGTGGATCGCTCAGGACTTGCAGGTGGCAGGATACGACATGCAGCGTCAGGCCCTTCGCCTGGGCGTGATAGTCGAACTCGTCGCGCAGCCGGTCCAGCAAGTCGTTGATCGGGAAGGCCGACACATCGGCACGGACCACTCCTGCCTCGATCTCATTGATGTCGAGCAAGGTATCCAGCATCCCGCCCATCGCGCCCAACGTGTCGTCCAAGCGAGACACCAGGCTTTTGGCACGCTCGCCCTGGACGGTCTTGGCCAATAATCCCTGCAACAGCAGAAGAGTTTGCAGCGGCTGCCGCAAATCATGGCTTGCCGCCGCCAGAAAGCGCGATTTTCCGGCATTGGCAGTCTCTGCCAGCTTCTTGGCAACCTCCAGCGCGTTGCCCACACTCTTGCGCATGGTGATGTCTGTGAACGTGATCACCACCCCCTCTACCCGGTTGTTGTGGGCGCGGTAGGGTAGGACGCGACGGCGAAACCACACGCCGTCTTTGGTTTCGATCTCCTGTTCTACGGGCTCGAGCCGGGTTAGGACGGTTCGCACGTCCGCATCAAGCTCCGCATCGGGAGCCATGGCCGCAAAGTCCGACAGCTTTCGTCCGACATCATCGGGGATGATCGCAAAAAGCGATCTGATGGCGGGGGTAAAAAACCGGATCCTCAGTTCGAGGTCAAGAAACAGTGTGGCGACATTCGTGCTGTACAGCACGTTCTGCAGATCGTCCGACGTCGTACGTTGGCGCTCTAGCGTTTCCTGCAGTTGGCTGTTTACCGCAGTCAGCTCCTCGTTAAGCGATTGCAACTCCTCCTTTGAGACAACGAGCTCCTCATTGGTGGATTGATATTCCTCGTTGACTGAGAGGGCCTCCTCGTTGATCGCCCGCTGCTCCTCACCCGACAGCTCCAAATCGCGGACGGTGCCCTGCAATTCGGTCCGCATTGCCTCGAGTTCGCGTTCCAGTTCGGCGACACGCGGAAGTTGCTTTGCGGGAAGGACGCCGCGGGGTTGACGTTGCAATTGCGGTGTTTCGACGAAGCAGACGAGCAGCATTTCCTCGCCTGCCTCCAGGACGGGATGCACTTCGAGGTTGAAGGGCCTGCCCTGCCCATCGCTCGTGGTCCGGCCGCTGGCAACAATCGTCGCCTTCGCTTCGCGTGCGGACTGGATCGTCGTGCGTAGTTTGGCGCGCAATCCTGGCCGCGCCATGGCCAGTAGATCGTGGGTGGCGTGACCCGGGGGAAGACGGAGGTATCGCTCCGTCGGGCCCATGGAGAACAGCGTCTCGTTTGCCGTATTGATCAGGATTGCCGCAGGTGCATAGGTCTCGATCACCAGACGGCGACCGAGTTCGGCCAAAGCGGCCGGCCGGGCGAGCGGGCGGGCGGGGAGTGGCGCGGTCCGAACCCGCATTTCGTCGCGCGGCCGATCCGGGGACGGGGCCGGTAAGGGCGGCGTGGTGACCCTGGTCCGCGCAAGCCGGCGATAGATCCGGTCCGGTTTGGATGCGATTTCGAACCGGCCGTTTGGCTCGGCGATCGTCTCCGCACTGCCAAGCAGCAGGATACCGCCTTCTCGCAGGCCAAAGTAAAACCGCCCAATGACGCTGGCCTGCGCATCGGGCTGCAGATAGATCAGCAGATTCCTGCAAGAGAAGAAGTCCAGGCGGGAAAATGGTGGGTCCGCGAGCACGTCCTGAACCGTGAACACAATCACAGCCCGCAGCTCCGGAGTCGCCCGCCATTCCGCTCCCTCCTGCGAGAAGAACCGGGCAAGCCTGTCGGGCGAGACACTGCTCCCGATCGTGTCGGGATAGAGGCCGGTCCGTGCAACGGCAACGGCGTCGGCATCGATGTCGGATGCGAAAACCTGCAGCTTGATGGTGCGCCGTTGTGCCTCGATCTGCTCGATGAACAACATGGCGAGCGAATAGGTCTCCTCACCGGTGCTGCAACCTGCAACCCAGATGCGAAGGGGACGGTCGGGTGGATGGCTTTCGACCAGACCGGGGATGAATGTGTTGGCCAAGGTGTCGAAGACCTTCGCGTCCCGGAAGAAGCTGGTGACGTTGATCAAGAGGTCTTTGGCCAAGAGGTCGAGTTCGCGCCGATTGCCGCGGAGCAGGTCCAGGTAGTCGCCCACGGCATTGGGCTTGATGGCGGCCAGCGCCATCCGACGCTCAACCCGGCGCTGCAACGTGCCTGGCTTGTAAAGTGTAAAATCGTGGACCGTCTCCGCCCGCAGCAAATCGATGATCTTTGGCAGCCATGGCTCGTCAACCGCGTCAGACGGTGCAATCATTGCCGCTGCTGCGTTTGGCGCCGTAGCGGGCGCTATAAGAAATTCGACCAGGGCGGCCGCGATCTTCGCAACCGGCAGCACGAAATTCACCTCGCCAGTCTCGATCGCGCTGATGGGCATCCCACTATAGCCGGCCTCGGTAGGATCCTGTGCGAAGACGAGCCCGCCCTTGGCGCGGATTGCCAGCAGCCCGGCGCTTCCGTCCATGCCGGTACCGGAGAGCACCACACACGCTGCGCGGTCGCCATAGCATTCCGCCATCGAGGTCAGTAGAAAGTCGAACGCCGTCCGGGCGCCTTGGCGCATTGGCGGCTTCGATAGATGGAGTACGCCGTTGCCAACCGACAGATCGTTGCCGGGTGGGATGACGTACAAGTGGTCGGGCTGGATTGGCAGGTTGTCCGTCGCCTGGAGCACCGTCATGGCAGTGTGCCGGGTTAGCAACTCAACCATCATGCTCTCGCGGCTTGGGTCGAGGTGCTGGATGAGGATGAAGGCTAGTCCGCAGTCTGGCGGCACGCCCTCCATCAGCTTGCTGGCCGCCTCCAGGCCCCCCGCAGAGGCGCCGATCCCAACGAGCGCCAGCCGCCCGGTTGGACCTTGGTTGCCGGGTAACCCGTCTCGCGGCTCGGCAAGGCGATGTGGCATGGCGGCTTTCTTGTCGAGGAAGCGGCGAACTCCGCCTTTCTGAGCCCTAGCACATCCTAGCATTCGATAAGAATCAATTCTGCCCCACGCGCTGGACGTCGTCTGCCGGCCTGGCTTTGGCAATGGTTATTGGAGAGCAGGGGAGGGCGTGAGTAGTTTCCGATACTTCCCAGGTCTGCTTAAACGCCGTAGCCAACGTCGATGACCCGATCCGCTCTTGCGAGCCCAGCGACGTCCCACTGCCCGCCGCGTGCGACCCATCGGGACGCCACGGGATGCGAACCAATTTTACACCCGGAGTGGGCCAAATCTCACCCGGCTCCTCAGCCGTGAGGGCGCTGCGGGTGCTCGTTGTCGAGGACAATGCGCTGCTCGGCACACTTCTTGGCGAATTGTTGACCGATTTGGGCCATGATGTCTGTGCCATCGTGCGCACTGAGGCGGACGCCGTCCTGGCGGCAGGTCGCGACACGCCGGACTTGATGATCGTGGACATGGAGTTGGCACAAGGCACGGGAGCCTCCGCCATGCGGAGCATCCTCAAGACAACCGCCATGCCCCATGTCTTCATGTCCGGCAGGTCTCGGCAGCCGATGCCCGCAGGCGCAACCCTCCTGCAGAAGCCGTTTGGCGAGCTTGGGCTCGTTTACGCTCTGGAACGCGCAATGGAGTTCCAACAACCAATCTGAGCGGAGTCTCACATGGCAAGTTCTGACGTTTTCGTCCTGCCAAAATCGAATCTCAATGGTTTTCTGTTTGCGGCCATTGGCACGGAGGAGAATGGGTCATCCCTGACTGTGTTGTCCACCCTCGCAAGGCTTGGCGAGGACCCTTGGGCCAAGGCAGCGAGCTGGGCAAGTATGTCCAAGGACGCCGCCGTTGACGCATTAGCCGCTTGCATTGCCCAGATGCCACTGTCGCGGACTGACCTGCAGAACGCGCCAGCAACCGCTGCCCGGTTGGTTGCATTGCTGTTCAGACAAAACTCTGCACTCGGGCTGGTCTCGAAGATCGGTATGGCGCCCACAAGGGCGCGCTTTTCCCCGATCCTCGTCGCCTATATCGTAGTCGCCGTCGCTGCTGCCGCGGGGCTGGCCTCTACCGTCATATCCCGTTACCCGATCGCGCAGTGGTGGGAGGGATCGCAAACCCACTAGTCCAGCGTCTCCATGGAAGGACTCTTATCCCGCCGACTAACCCATGCCCTTCGTAGGGGGGGCTTCAGCCCACCGCTTCGAGGCGCCGTGCGAACCGTTGATGGGCTAAAGCCCACCCTACGACTTCACCTTTCACGAACAGGAGAGCGGAATGAAGTACGCGACGTTGATGGTGAACCTTGAAGTTGGCCGCTCCAATGCGGGACTGCTCCGGGTGACCAACGAGATTGCCAGACGGTTCAACGCCGAAGTTGTCGGCATCGCAGCGCGCCAGCCGACGCAGTTGATCTATAGCGATGGCTGCTACATCCCGGCAGAAGTTATCGAGGAGGAACGGGAAGAGATCGACAAGGAGATGCGTGCTGCAGAGGCTGAATTTCGTGGATTGATCGAAGTGCCCGACCTGCATTGGCGCTCCACCATATCATTCGAGATGCTGTCCGATTACGTTGTGCGGGAAGCGCGTTGCGCCGATCTGCTGTTGACTGGAATGCCGGCACGCAAACGTCCCGAAGGGTCGGGCGTGACAGCCGGTGAACTCGTGATGCAATCCGGACGACCTGTGTTGGTGGTGCCCGACGCGCCGGCCAACGTATCGCTGGATCGCGTCCTGTTAGGCTGGAAGGACACACGGGAGACACGCCGCGCTGCCCTGGATGCGTTGCCGCTGATCAAACGCGCGGGACATGTCACCGTCATAGAGATCGCCGTTGAAGAAGATCTAGGGGATGCGCGCGGGCGCCTTGCCGACGTCGGGCGCTGGTTGAAACGACATGGCGTCCTGGCAGAGACGATGGCCTCCCTATCAACCGGTGACGACGTGCACCAGCTTCGCGGGCTTGCCACCGCGAAAGGCGCCGACCTCATCGTTGCGGGCGCCTATGGCCATAGCCGGCTTCGCGAATGGGCGCTCGGTGGCGTCACGAAAGACCTTCTGCTTCGTTCGGATTGCTGCACGCTGCTGTCCCACTGAGCCAGCTGCCGCGGCAGCCTGGCGTCGATTGCGTCCGAGCACCGACCATCCCAGGTTGAGCGGCAGTCGCCGGCCGATCGAACGTGATGGCGGAGCATCTCACCACCCTGGGTTCCAATGACGGACCTCGCGGTCGCCATAGGTAGATTCCGACCCTGATTCTGGCGACCGTTTGCCTCTATTGACCGCCTTTGATTGGGCGGCGCAGGTAAGGCCGCCTCCTGGCCGGTGAACCACAGGGGTTATCCTTCATGAGCAATGAATTCGACGTTCCCCGGATAGCTGCGTCTGGCGCCGATGACGCACAGCAGCTGCCGTGTGCGGGTGAGCCGTTGCCCCGCCCTCCTGGTGAAGGCGCAGAAGGCTGCGCCCCGCCGAACCTGGCCCCGGCCGCTCCGCCCGCGCCCGGGTATCGCCGAAGCCTGTTCCGTCGTTGACCGTCCGGGCATTTCCATGATCCTGCGTCGCTTTTTTCGACCCGCTTCTCATCTTTCGACGTGGCAAGACCGTTTGCCTATCCGCAGCGAGTTCTTCGGTATTGAACGGCTGGAGGAACACGCAAGGAGCTTGGCGGCCGCCCAGCCGGTCGCGGCAAAGGGCGTGCAGGGACCTGGTCTGTCCGGAAGGCTAACCGACAACGCCGCGTTCCTTTTGAGCGCGAGCCACATCATGGCTCCGGATGCCGGCAGCCGCCGGGAGCTTGCCCCCGCGGCAGAATGGCTGATCGACAATTACCACCTGGTCGAACAGCAAATCCGCGAGATCGGCGTCGATCTACCCCCCGGCTATTACGTACAGCTTCCAAAGCTGGCGGACGGCCCCTTCGCCGGCCTTCCCCGTGTGTTCGGCGCCATGTGGTCGCTGGTGGCTCATACCGACAGCCGGGTCGAGCCCGAGACGCTGCGCCGTTACCTGCTCGCCTATCAGGACGTCGAACCGCTGATGATCGGCGAATTATGGGCAGTCCCGATTACGCTGCGGATCGTGTTGATTGAGAACCTGCGACGTGTCGCCGCCGTCATCGTGGCCAACAGCGCTGCGCGGGAGGAGGCGGACATCTTGGCCGATCGCCTGCTCGGGGTCCGGGGTCGCGCACCAGCGCCATGGTCCGAAGTGGATGCATCGTTCCAGCCTAAATCCTTGCCGAATGGCTTCGCCGTGCAACTCGCGCATCGGCTGCGTGGGCGCGATCCGAAGGCCGAGCCCGCGCTCGCCTGGCTCGACAACCGCCTGACGGAAAACGGTCTGCGGATCGAGGCGGTCGTGCATGACGAATTGCAGGAGCAGAGTGCATTCAATGCCACGATCCGTAATATCATCACCAGCCTGCGCATGGCCGCTGCCCTTGATTGGGGCGAGATGTTCGAGACCGTTTGCCCGGTGGACGGCGTGCTGGCGCAATCCAATGCGTTTCGTGACATGGATTTCACCACCCGTAATCTGTATCGCACCGCTATCGAGCAACTGGCGCGGCGCTCGACCCTGAGCGAGATCGGGATCGCCCGTCGCGCTGCAAGTGTTGCCGCCGATGCGGCACTCAGGCACCTGCCGGGTGATCGCCGGTGCGATCCGGGCTACTATCTGCTCGCGGGCGGCCGCAGGGAATTCGAGGCGGCGATCGGCTTCCATCCATCACCGAATGCCTGGGCGCTGCGGGCGTGCCGGGCACTCGGTCTGGTCTGGTATGGCGGCTGTGTCGTGGCATTGGCGGTGCTGTTTCTAGCCGGGCCGCTTTGGGCATTGGGTTCGGCTCCCGTTGGCGGTTGGTGGCTCCTTTTGCTTGGATTAACGGGCGCCGTGCCAGCCTCCGATGCCGCAGTTGCATGTGTGAACCGATTTTCCACGTGGGCCTTTGGCGCTATGCCGCTCCCGGCGCTTGATCTACGCGCCGGCATCCCGCCAACGCTCCGCACGATCGTCGCCGTACCGGCGCTGCTCACGTCCCTGCATGCCGTGGGCGAGTTGGTCAGGCGGCTTGAAATTCACCATCTCGCAAGCCCGGACGGTGAGCTATACTTCGCCCTGCTCTCGGACTGGACCGACAGCCCGGCCGAACAGGCTGATGGTGACGAGGCATTACTGGCTGCTGCTGCCAGCGGCGTGGCGGAACTGAACCGCCGCTACGGCCGGGCTCCCGCGGGCGAGCGTTTCGTTCTGCTGCACCGCCGCCGCGTCTGGAACGCGGGCGAGGCAAGCTGGATGGGGTGGGAACGCAAGCGCGGCAAACTGCACGAGCTGAATCGCCTCCTTCGCGGCGCCGCCGACACGACATTCTTGCCCCATCTGCCTCTGCCGGAGGGTGTGCGCTACGTCGTCACACTCGATTCAGACACCCGTCTGCCGCGCGATGCTGTTCGCCGCCTCGTCGGCAAAATGGCGCATCCGCTGAACGCGCCGCGCATCGACCCGGCGTGCGGCCGCGTGGTCGAGGGTTATGCCGTGCTGCAGCCTCGCGTGACACCGGCGCTCCCCACTGGGCAGAACAGCTCGGTGTTCCAACGCGTCTTCTCGAGCATGGATGGCATCGATCCCTACTCGGGAGCCGTCTCGGATGTCTACCAGGATTTGTTCGGCGAAGGATCATTCGCCGGCAAAGGAATCTACGACATCGACGCGTTCGAGGCCGTGTTGGCAGGCCGTGTCCCCGACTCGACCCTGCTGAGCCACGACCTGTTCGAAGGCATTTTCGCGCGCGCCGGTCTCGCCTCCGACATCGAGGTTGTCGAGGACTTCCCCCTTGGCTACGCCAACGGGGCATTGCGACAGCACCGCTGGGCGCGCGGCGATTGGCAATTGCTACCGTGGCTGATGCCATGGCGTGCCCGGCCCGGTGCGGGTGGGACGACCACCGCAAAGTTGCCGGCGATCGGGCGCTGGAAGATGCTGGACAATCTGCGGCGTACGCTCTCCGCGCCTGCCTTCGTCCTCGCCCTCGTGGCTGGCTGGCTGCTGCCGGCCGGTCCGGCCCTGGGCTGGACTGGGTTCGTGCTCGCCACCGTTGTCGTTCCCGCGCTGATCCCCGTGATCGGAAGTATTACGTCTCGGCGCAAATGGGTGACGCGGCGAAGCCACCTCAATGTCATCACGCGAGGACTGCGCCACGCGACGGTGCTCGCGGCGCTCATCGTCACGCTGATGGCCCACCAGGCGGTGCTGATGGCCGATGCTGTCGTGCGCACCCTGGTCCGCCTTCGCTCGCGCCGCCGGTTGCTGCAATGGGTGACCGCGGCGCAGGCGGGCGCTGCGCCGACTCTCTCCATTGCCGGCTACTACCGGCGGATGGCCGGGGCGCCTGTGATTGGGTTGCTTGTGGGCTGCCTGGTGGTCACGGCGCAGCCATGGGTGTGGTTATTGGCAGTGCCCTTCGCAGGGCTTTGGATCGCTTCGCCTGCGATCGCCTGGTGGGCAAGCCGCCGCTCGGGCATGCAACCCGCCCCCTCCGAGGCGGACCTGCAGGCACTCCGCCAGGTCGCTCGCCGCACTTGGCGCTTTTTCGAGGCATTCGTGACGCCGGCCGACAACATGCTGCCGCCGGATAACTTCCAGGAAGACCCCGCGCCCGTAGTCGCCCGGCGCACTTCGCCCACCAATATCGGGCTTTACCTGCTTTGCACCGCAAATGCTTACGACTTTGGCTGGATTGGCTTGGCCGATGCCGTCGGCCGGCTCGAAGCGACGATGGCCACGCTCGCCCGAATGGCGCAGTTCCGCGGTCACTTCTTTAACTGGTATGCTACCGAGGATCTTCGGCCGCTTGAGCCAAGATACGTCTCGACCGTCGATAGCGGCAATTTGGCGGGCCACCTCATCGCAGTCGCCACCGCCTGCCGCGGCTGGGTTGCCAGTGCGGACAACACTCGAGTGGATCTCGCCGGGTTGGCCGACACGATTGGCCTCGCGCGCGGGGAGCTGGCCCGTTTGCAGGGCGCGGTGCTCGTCGCGCCGGACGCCGGGCTGACACTTGGGGCGGCCCTAACGGAATTGGCGGACCGTATTGGCCAGCAGCCAATCTCGCCAGGCAACCGTGCGGACCCGCTGGGCGAGTTCGACCCGCAAATCCAGGCCGCCATCGTGCTTGCGCACGCTCTCGCCGCCGCGCACGGCAGTGGCGCCTTGTCGGATCTGCTGTTCTGGACCGAAGCGATGGGCCATTTGGTCGAAAGCCGCCGCCGCGATCTTGACCAGCCTGATGGCATGATCGTTCGGCGTCTCGCGGATTTGGAGCGGACCACGCGCACCATGGCCCTTGCCATGGAGTTCGGTTTCCTGCGCAACGAGGACCGCAAGCTGCTGTCGATCGGTTACCTGGTCGCTGAGGGCGCGCTCGACACGAACTGCTACGATCTTCTCGCTTCCGAGGCGCGGTTGGCGTGTTTCGTTGCGATCGCGAAGGGTGACGTGCCGGCCCGCGAGTGGTTCCGCCTCGGCCGCACCATGATTGCGGTCGGCGATGGCGCCGCGCTGGTGTCCTGGTCCGGCTCGATGTTCGAATACCTCATGCCCTCGCTGGTGATGCGCGCGCCGGCGGGAAGCCTGCTTGACCGGACGAACCGGCTGGCGGTGCGCCGCCAGATAGAGTTCGGCCAGGGTCGCGGCATCCCATGGGGCGCCTCTGAGTCCGCCTACAACGTTCGCGATCTCGAATACACTTACCAATATTCGAACTTCGGCGTGCCGGACCTCGGCATCAAGCGGGGCCTAGAGGATGAATTCGTGGTCGCCCCCTACGCGACGGCGCTCGCGGCCATGGTCGATACCCACGCCGCGGTCGCCAACCTGGCGCACCTTGCAACCGACGGCGCTGAAGGACGGTACGGCTTTTATGAGGCGCTCGACTACACGCCGGGCCGGGTCCCGGAGGGTAAGAAAGTTGCCGTGGTGCGGGCATTCATGGCGCACCACCAGGGTATGTCCATCGTCGCCATCGCCGATGCTGCGCTGAACGGGCTCATGCGAACGCGCTTCCATGCAGACGCGTTGATCGAGGCAACCGAGCTGCTGCTGCAGGAGCCGGCGCCCCGTGTTGTGACCAGCCCGCTTGAGCTGTCGGCTGCGCGCAAAGCCGTCGCCCCGGCGCGGGCCGTGGCGGCTCCCGGCGGGCGGCACTTTGACAATGCCCAAAGCGCTTCGCCCAGTGCCCACCTGCTCTGCAACGGTGCCTATGCATTGATGCTGACTGCTGCCGGGTCTGGCTACAGCCGCTGGAACGATATCGCGGTGACGCGCTGGCGGGAGGACCCAACGCTCGATGACTGGGGATCCCATATCTATCTGCACGACTTGGAGAGTGGGCGCGTCTGGTCGGCAGGCGCACAGCCCTATGGCGTCACCCCCGACAGCTATAGCGTGGTGTTTACCGAGGACCGTGCCGAGTTCTCCCGCCGTGACGGCACGGTTACCACCAGCATGGAGGTTCTACTCTCGGCCGAGGAAAGCGCCGAGGTACGCCGCATTACCGTGACCAATACGGGTTCCGAGCCACGCACACTCGAGATTACCTCTTATGTCGAGCTGGCCTTGTGTCCGCAGGCGGCCGATATCGCCCATCCGGCCTTTGCCAAGCTGTTCGTCGAGACGGAATACGTGGCCGAGATCGGCGCGCTCCTTGCGACGCGGCGGCGGCGGACGCCGACGGAGCCGGAGATTTGGGCCGGGCATTTGTCCGTGGCCGATGGCATCCCGCAGGTGGAGACGGACCGTGCCCGCTTCATCGGCCGGGGACGCGATCTTCGCAACCCAGCCGCCATGGATGCGGGCCGGGCACTCTCCGGCACCGTGGGCACCGTGCTGGACCCGGTGTTCTGCATCCGCCGCCGCATCACGGTGGGGGCAGGGGCATTGATGCGGGTGGCGTTCTGGACGATGGTGGCGCCCTCCCGTGACGCGCTCATTGCCTGCGTCAACCGGCACCGGGACGTCGATGCCTACGACCGTGCGGCCATGATGGCGTGGACGCAGGCGCAGGTGCATCTGCACCACCTCGGTATCAGCCGAGCCGAGGCCGACCTGTTCCAACGGCTGGCCGGCCACCTGCTCTTTGCCGGACCCGCCCTGCGCCCTGCGGCCGAGCAGATTCGCGGCGGCGGCGGGGCGCAATCCGGACTATGGGGCCAGAGCATTTCTGGCGATCTCCCCATCCTGCTGCTGCGGATCGACGATATCTCGGACCTCAGCGTCGCCAGACAGGTTCTGCTCGCGCACGAGTATTTCCGGCTGAAGCGGTTCGCGGTCGACCTCGTGATCATCAACGAGCATCCGCCCTCCTACGCACAGGAACTTCAGGGTGCGTTGGAGGCCTTGCTACGTACCCAGCAGAACACGGGAGGCGGAACAGCGGCGCCGGGGCGCCCGTCGGTCCACCTCCTGCGTGCGGATCTGGTGCCGAGCGAGGTTTGCGCTTTGTTGGCCTCAGTGGCGCGGGTCGTGCTTGCCGGGAACCGCGGCCGTCTCGCCGACCAACTCGACCGCGCGGAGCAGGCCGTGAGAGCGGCCGTAGCGCCGGCACGTCCGGCCCCCCGGGCGAAGCTGCCAATGATTGCAATCCCGCATCCCACGCTTGAGCTGTTCAACGGGCTCGGCGGGTTTGCCGAAGATGGAAGCGAGTACGTGGTCGTACTTGGACCCGGCCAGGTAACGCCGGCCCCTTGGGTCAACATCGTCGCCAATCCCAGCTTCGGCTTCCAGGTCTCGGCGGAGGGAAGCGGCTTCACCTGGGCCGGCAACAGCCGTGAAAACCAGCTCACGCCTTGGTCGAACGACCCGGTTAGCAATCGCACTGGCGAGGCCCTCTATCTCCACGACGAGGCGACCGGCGCGCTTTGGTGCCCGGCCGCGGCGCCGGTACGCGACCCGGCGGGCACCTACATCGCCCATCATGGCCATGGCTACAGCCGCTTCGAACACACTGCACAGGGCATCGCGAGCACGCTGCTGCAATACGTTGCACCGGATGACCCTGTGAAGGTGTCGCGGCTGCGATTGCGCAACATCACTAACGCCGCACGCTCGATCTCGGTATGCGCCTATGTCGAATGGGTCCTCGGCCCCTCGCGGTCCGCGGCCGCGGAATTCGTTCAAACCGAGATGGACGCCGCGACAGGCGCGCTGTTCGCCCGTAACCCATGGAGTGCGGATTGGGGCGGCCAGGTCGTGTTCATGGATCTCGGCGGCAGCCAGACGAGCTGGACCGGCGACCGCCGCGAGTTCCTCGGCCGCAATGGCTCACTCGCGGCCCCTCCTGGCGCATGCCGGCCACTATCGGGCACCGTCGGAGCCGGCTTTGACCCATGCGGCGCGCTACGGACCACGGTCGCACTGCCTCCGGGCGGCGAGACGGAAGTCATCATGGTGCTCGGCGTGGCTCCTCATGCCGCTGCCGCCCAGGCGCTCGTGGTGCAATACCGCAGTTCCGATCTCGACGGCGTGCTCCACGCCGTGCGCAGCCAGTGGGGCGCGATCCTTGGCGCGATCCAAGTCAAGACGCCGGAGCGGAGCATGGACGTCATGCTGAACGGCTGGCTGTTGTATCAGACACTCTCCAGCCGGGTGTGGGGCCGCGCCGGGTTCTACCAGGCGAGCGGGGCGTATGGTTTCCGCGACCAACTCCAGGATGGCTTGGCGCTCTGTGCCGCCCGCCCGGACCTGGTGCGCGAGCATCTGCTGCGTGCGGCAGCTCGGCAGTTCGTCGAGGGAGACGTGCAGCATTGGTGGCTGCCCAAATCCGGCCGGGGCGTGCGGACGCGTATCTCCGACGATTGCGCCTGGCTGGCCTACACCGTCGCGCATTACGTGGAGGCGACCAGCGATGCCGCCGTGCTCGACGAGCAGGTGGGCTTCCTCGCCGCTCCGGCACTGACCCCCGACGAGCACGACCGGTTCTTTCTGCCCAACGCTGCCGAAGTGGCCGGTTCGCTTTATGAGCACTGCGCCCGTGCTCTCGACCACAGCATGGCGGTTGGCCGCCACGGCCTGCCTTTGATGGGCACGGGGGACTGGAATGATGGCATGAACCGCATCGGCGAGGGTGGACAGGGCGAAAGCGTGTGGCTCGGCTGGTTCCTGCATGCGGCATTGACTGCGTTCATTCCCCTGGCGGACGCGCGCGGTGACACGGAGCGCGCGGCCACATGGCGCGCCCATGCCGCCGCACTTCCCGCCGCGCTCGACCGGTGCTGGGACGGTGATTGGTATCTGCGCGCCTTCCATGACGATGGCACACCACTCGGCTCGCACACCGACGCGCAATGCTCGATCGACTCGATAGCGCAGTCCTGGGCCGTGATCTCGGGCGTCGCACCCGCCGGCCGCGCCAGGCGCGCCATGGCATCGCTGGACCGGTATTTGGTGCGCGCCGAGGACAAGCTGTTGCTCGTGCTGACGCCGCCGTTTGACCATCCGGCCGTGGACCCGGGCTACATCGCTGGATACCCGCTGGGCATCCGGGAGAATGGCGGCCAATACAGTCACGCCGCCATGTGGGCTGTCTTGGCATTCACCGGCTTGGGCGACGGTGACAAGGCGGGCGCGCTGTTCAACATGCTGAACCCCATCAACCACGCCCGCACGCTGGCCGAGGCTGAACGCTACAAGGTCGAACCCTATGCGGCCGTCGCCGACATCTATTCCACGCCGCCTCATGTCGGCCGCGGCGGCTGGTCGTGGTACACCGGGTCCGCCGGGTGGATGCAACGCGTTGGCGTCGAGGGTATCCTCGGGATCTGCATTCAGGGCACGTCGCTGCACGTCGATCCCTGTATCCCCGGGAGCTGGCCGGGGTTTACCGCGACGATCACGTGGCGGTCGGCCCGCTATGCGATCACCGTCGAGAACCCGGCCCACGTCACGCAAGGCGTCCAGTCGATCATGCTCGACGGCAGGACACTTTCGGATGGTGCCGTGGTAACGTTGGCCGACGATGGCGGCCTGCACACCGTCGGCGTGACGCTGGGCAGGGCCTCGACGGAGCAAGCCGCATGACCGCCATGCGCCGCGCTGCTCCTAACCTGGCCAGCAGTCACTGGCCGGTTCCTCCGCGGGTGAGGGCTGTCGATGGGTCCGGATTGGCCAATGGGGTAGCCCCCAGCTTGGTGAGCGGCGCATCCGCACTGATAGCGCCGGCCGGCGAAGTCTGGGTCGCGTCCCGATGACCGACATGCTGGGTGAACAGTTCGATCCCTTCGCCGAGTCTGCCCTCGCGCAGCGCCTCGATCACGGACCGATAAACCAGGTGGCTTGGATACAGCGAGCCCGGCACCTCGGCGAACCAGCGCAAGTTCCCCGGCTGCGGTGTGTCACCCTCGCCAATGACACGCTGGGCCGGCGTGCCCCGCAGCACGGCCGTGTAGCAGAGCGAGACCGAGTGGCCGCGGTCGTCAAAGATTTGGATGAGCGCGACTGGCCGCTCGGCTACGGACAGGCCGCAGCCGAACTCCTCCTCGGCGCAGGTCCGGATGCGATGCCCAATCTCCTCCCGATGCCGGATGATGCTGCCGGGGACGTGCCAGCCGATGCCGAAGGCATCCTCCCGCCAGGCAAGCAGTAGCCGCCCCGCTTCGTCCTGCACCAGGAGGTCGATGTTTGATGTCGCGGCGATCTCGGTTACGAACCGGAACAGCACGGGCGGCAATTCAGCGCTGGAGCCGCTGAGCTTAGCCAAGATGGCTTCCAGCGTGTGGAGCTCGTCGTCTGACAGAAGCTGCTTCTGTGCACTCGTCATGTCCGGTCCTCCGGTAGATTTGCTCTCTGTTCGAAGCAGCACATCTCGCACCCCACCTGCCGTCCTGCCAATCTAACCGTGGCGTGGCGAAATATCAGGGTCACTGTAAGGCCCGGGCCGGCTCGCGTTGACACGGCCCGGCTTTTATCGAGAATGCCTTTGACGCGAAAACGGCCAGCAAGGCGCGCGGCTTTACGGAGGGAATTTTGGCATACAGGTCCAAATGGACACGGCGTGACCTCCTTGTTGCGTCCGCAGCCGGAATCGTCGCCGCTTCTGGCGCGCGATCCGCGCTGGCCGCCCCTGCTGTTCTCAAGGGGACGCATCTGACGTTCTGGGGCGGGCTGATCTTTTCCGACCAGGCCAACAAGCTGCTGACGGACGAGATCACCGCATGGGGTGCAGCGAACGGCGTCAGCACCGAAGTCGTGATGATCAACCAGAACGAGACCGTCCAGAAGCTTTCGGCCGCGATCGCCTCCAACACGCTCCCGGACGCGATGGATCTCAACCTGGATCTGCTCCTGGTGCTCTCCGGCCAGGGCGTGTTCGTCCCGCTTGACGACCTCTATGACCGCATCGGCAAGGCGCAAGGGGGCTGGTTCGCGCCCGTAGACGGCGCGACCACGATGAAGAGCGGCGATCGCACCGGCATTCCGTTCGGCGTGTCCGGCAACCTGCTGCTGCGGCGCAACGATCTGCTGAGCAAGGCCGGGTTCGCCAGGCCGCCGGCGACATGGGAGGAGATGGTCACGCAAGCGGTCAAGCTGACCAAGCCGCCGCTGTTCGGCCTGGGCCTGGCACTCTCCAATGTTGGAGATGGTGACACCCAGGTCGGCGTCCTGCAGTCTTACGGCGGCCGCATCGCCGACGATAGCGGGAAAACGGCGGCAATCAAGTCGGACGCGACGCGCGAGTATCTCCGCTGGGTGAAGGACGCCTGGGACAAGAAGCTGTTTCCACCCGGCGTGACCACGTGGGATGGCGCAGGCGACAACAACGCCTACGCTGCGGGACAAGCCGTGTTCATCGCCAACACCGGCTCGGTCGGAATTGCCGCCCGTAATGATGATCCGGAGCTTTACCAAGGCACGCTGTATTCTTCGCTCCCCGCCGGACCAAAAGGCACCGTCTCGCCGATCGCACCCAATTTGCGGGCGATCCCGAAAGCGGGCAAAAACCCGAATGCCGCCCGGGATCTGATCGAGCATCTGTCGCAGCCGAAATTCTTGGCCGCGTATTATGCCGAGGCCATCTACGGCCCCGTTCTGCAGGATCAGGCGAAGTTTTCCGTGTTCGACGGCAAGGACCCGATCCTGGCTGGGCTGATCGATCTGGTGCAGCGCGGCACGGCGCCCGGCTATCCGGACGTCTATAACGCCGCCTACGCGGATGCGTGGAACAACTTCGTCGTGCCACGCATGATCCAGCGCGTCGTGATCGACGCCTGGAACTTCGACCGCGCCATGGACGAGGCACAAAGCCAGACGCAGGCGATCTACGACAAATACAAGTGACGTGAACCATGCCCCAGGCCGCCAGCCACGCTTCAGCGCAACGCAGCAGCATGCGATCTTCGCCTACGGGCTGGTTTTCCCCGCAGTCCTGCTGCTGCTCGGCCTGGTGGGATACCCGTTCCTCGACGCGATCGGGATGTCGTTCACCAATCGCGTCGTCGGCAATGCCGGGCATTGGGTTGGCCTCGGCAATTTCCGCTATCTCTGGCAGTCGCCGGATTTCCAGGCTTCCGTCTGGAACACCGTCACACTCGTCGTAGTCAGCGATGGTTGTAAACTGGCAATCGGTCTATCGCTGGCACTGCTGGTCAACCAGAAGCTGCCGGGGCGGGGAGTCTTCCGTTCATTGCTGATGCTGCCTTGGGCGATGCCGGCCTTCGTCGTGTTCCTGACCTGGCGGGTGCTCTATCAGCCAATCGGCGGTGGCATCAATCTCGTGCTGACCGCGACCGGCATTGCTCCTGGGATCATCGATTGGCTGGGAGAGCGATCGACCGCGATGCCTGCTGTCATTGCGGCGACGGTCTGGCGCGGCTTCCCGTTCTGGTTCGTCAGTATCCTGGCGGCATTGCAGACGATACCCGGCGAGCAGTACGAGGCGGCACGGGTCGACGGCGCGAACGCATGGCAGCGTTTCCGCGCCGTCACGTTTCCGGGCATCCGCCAGGTCGTCATCGTCACGACGCTGCTATCCTCGATCTGGACTGCCAACTCGTTCGAGAACGTCTACCTGCTGACGCAAGGCGGCCCGTCCAACGCGACGATGGTGTTTCCGGTTCTCGCCTATTTCGGCATGCAGACGCAGCAACTCGGTCAGGCTGCGGCGGTGTCGGTCGCCATGCTGCCCGTTCTTGCCATCCTCGTGTTTGCGGCGACCACCATGGCGCAGCATGGGCAGGACGATTGAGCGCTCCCCCGGTGATGCGGCCGAGCCTGCGCCGGGCCGCACGCATGAACCGCATTTGGAGCTTCGCAGCGCTCGGCGTGGCTGCGCTGCTGATCTTGTTCCCAGTGTATTGGATGGTCGCTACGTCGTTGAAGCTGCCGCGAGAGATTCTCCGCACGCCGGCGCTCTGGCCGCATGTCTTCACGCTCAACAACTATCGCACGCTGTTGGTCACCAAGGGCTTCCTCACCAACATCCGCAACAGCTTCATCGTCGCATCCACGGTCACGGTGATCTCGATCGTCATCTCCTCGCTTGCCGCGTATTCGATCGTCCGTTTCAGAACGCGTTTTCGCGGCGTAATCGGGCGCTTGATCTTGTTCGCCTATCTGACACCGACGTCGCTGCTGTTCATCCCGCTCTCCATCATCATGGCGCAGTTGCAACTCGGCAATTCGTTGGCCGGGCTCGTGCTGGTGTACCTGACCTTTTCGCTTCCACTCAGCACCTGGCTGTTGCAGAGCTACTTCCGGGGTGTGCCGCGCGAGTTGGAAGAGCAGGGCATGATCGACGGGCTGACGCGGCTGGGCGCACTCGTCAGAATCATGCTTCCCTTGTCTGCACCCGGTCTGACGGCAGTCGCGATCTTCACGTTCACAGGCGCGTGGAACGAGCTGTTGCTCGCGCTGGTCTTGATCACGTCGGAGTCGAAGCGGACGGCGCCGCTGGCGCTCAACTACCTCATCACGTCGGATGTGCTCCCATGGGGGCCGCTCATGGCGGGGGCTGTGCTTTCGTCGCTGCCGCTGATTATACTGTACTTCGTGGCACAGCGGTTCATGGTTGCAGGCATGGTTTCGGGTGCAGTCAAAGGTTAGGGAACGAACATGGGTAACACCGGTATCAGGGTCGCCGTTGGCCAGTTCAACGAGATGACCGACGAGAAACTGAAATTTGCGGCTCAGATCGGGGTGAGCGGGATTCAGATGAATACGCCGATCCTGCCCGGCGACACGCAGTGGCAAGAGGCGGACCTTCGCGGACTCGTGGATAAGGCCAGGGCGCACGGGCTGACCCTGGAGGCGATCGAGAACGTACCGGTGCATTTCTACGACAAGGCGATGCTGGGGCTGCCCGGCCGCGACGAGCAAATCGAAAATTACTGTGCCACGGTAACAGCGGTGGGTGCGGCCGGCATCCCGGTGCTGGGCTACCATTTCATGCCCAACTCGGTCTGGCGGACGGAGCGCATGGCGCCGGGCCGCGGCGGCGCCGGCTGCACGCAGTTTGACATGGCCGTGGTCGAACAGGGCTCCGGCCGCGACGCATGGAGCCGTTTCCTGCCGACCAGGCTCGGGCGGCAGGAGGCGATGCCGCTGCGGGGACCGGGCGAGGAGATCGATGCCGAGACGATGTGGGCCAACTACGCCTATTTCATGAAGGCGGTGCTCCCCGTGGCCGAGGCCGCCGGGGTGAAGCTGGCGCTGCATCCGGACGATCCGCCGGTGCCGATGCTGGGGGGCGTCGCCCGGCTGTTCTGGGAGCCGGCCGGCTTCAAGCGCGCGTTTGAGATCAGCGCCGGCAGTCCGGCCTGGGGGCTCGATCTTTGCCTCGGCTGCTGCTCGGAGATGACGGGCGGCAGCAGCAACGTCCGCGAGATGATCGAGTTTTTTGGGCCAAAAGGACGGATCTTCTACGTGCATTTCCGTGACGTGCAGGGCACCGTGCCGAACTTCACGGAGTGCTTCATCGGCGAGGGGAACTTCGATCCGGCGGAGGTGATGATGCTGCTGATCCGCAACGGCTTCGACGGCTTCCTGCTCGACGACCACGTCCCGCACATGGAGGGCGACACGGGCTGGAACCATCGTGGCCGCGCCCATGCGATCGGCTACATGCAGGGGCTGCTGCGGATGCGCGACCTGGTGGCGGCCTGAGGAGGTACGGCAGCCAACCCGCTCCGGCCACCGGACCTGGAGGGTGGTCGCTGGTGCGCCCAAAGTCAGGCGCCCGGTGCGTCGTCGCGTATCGCAGCGCGTGAGCGTAGCGCTACCGACCCGTGCAGCGCTTTCCCGTCTGCCTCGACGCACCTTAACTCTGGCTCTATCCACATCGGCAGTGCCTGGTCGAAGGCAACCTCCAGAACCGTCACGGCGTGGCCCGACGCCAGTTCGGCCAAGGGCAGTAGCGCGTCGCCATTCGTCCAGCGCCACGTCCAGCCCAATTCGTCCCGCTCAACGGGATTGAAGCCCCTGTTGAGTTGCGGTGAGGCCAGTGGCACCTCGGGATAGATGAGGGGCTTGACAGTCCGCAGGAAGGTCTCGCTCTACTGCACGGTGCACGGCGCCGGCCGTCTATTTGGCCGCAAGCGGGCCAAGCAGCTGTCTGCCTGCGAGCAGGTGGATGCCGGGTTGCGCGAGCGTGGCGTGCTGGTGGCCGGTGGCGATCGAGACGAGAGTCCGATGGCCTACCGCCGCCTGCCGGAGGTGTTTTGGCGCAGCATGCTGGCACCATCCGCGCACCCGCTACGGTCGTTTGCCGTGGACCTGGCGGGGGAAGGTGAGTTCGATCTGTTCAAGGATTGACAACGATTCTTGAACCCGGCTGCATGGCACATGCCGCGTCCAGGAGCCCTTTACCTCGCGGCCGACTGCAACGAAGGTGTAGTATGTCACACCAATATGACGATGTCTCGCACGAGACGATGCGTAAACGCAGGAGGCGCTTTTAACTCCGAAACGCGGGTGAAACGCGGCCACCGCGTTGTACACTGCAATAAGGAGCTAGATAATCCGCTCTAGAACTGGAATGAGTTATGACCACGAGGAGAGCGTCACATTGTATCGGCCCGTTGGCCCTGAAGAAATGGCGTTGATTCGGCAGAGCGGCTTCGCGGCATTCCCGCCTCGCTCGCCGGAACAACTCATCTTCTATCCGGTCCTCACCGAGGCCTATGCGGTCAAAATCGCGCGTGATTGGAACGTGCCGGCGTCTGGCGCGGGCTATGTCACGCGATTCGGGGTGCTGTCTTCGTTTCTAAGCGCATTCGATCTTCAAAACGCCGGCGGGGTAGCCCATCAGAAACACTGGATTCCTGCGCCAGCTCTGCCGGCATTCAATGCGGCCATTGTGGGCGGGATCGAGGTTATTGCGGAATTTCATCGGACGGATCGGGCGTGATGGACCTCATCGTTGAAATGCGGTTCGGCTCCCATCTTTATGGCACGGCCACGCCGCAGTCAGACCTGGATTTCAAGGCAGTTTACCTACCAGCAGGACGCGACATTCTGCTCCAGCGCGTGCAGGACACCGTAACGCATGCGCCCGATAAGCCCGACGGTGAGAAGAACGCACCTGGCGACGTGGACCGCGAGATCCACAGCCTGCAGCGTTACCTCGGACTCCTCGCGGAAGGCCAGACCATGGCGCTGGACATGCTTTTTGCGCCGGACGCTGCGATGACAAGGCAACCTGCGGCGCTGTGGCTGGAAATCCAGGACAATGCCCCACGCCTGGTGACCCGCCGCGCATCAGCTTTTCTCCGCTATTGCAGGCAGCAGGCCAACAAGTATGGCATCAAAGGGTCGCGCGTGTCGGCCGCGCGCCAGGCGCTCGCCGTACTCGTCGACGCAGAGGCCAAGTACGGCACAACCGCCAAGTTGGCCGTCGTTGAGGCTGAGTTGGAAAACGTTGCCGGAATGTCTGACCACACCATGATGGTCGACCTGCCGACCCCGGCGGACAGTCTGGTCCGGCATTTCGAAGTGTGTGGGAAGAAAATGCCCTTCACCAGTTCGATCAAAAGCGCTCGCGAAATTGCCCAACGGCTCGTGAACGAGTATGGCCGGCGAGCTTTGCAGGCGGAGCGAAATGAGGGAATCGATTGGAAGGCGCTATCCCACGCGGTGCGTGTGGGACGCGAGGCGCTGGAGCTATTTCAGACCGGCAGAATCACGTTCCCGCTTCCCTGCGCGGCCGAGATTCTCTCGATCAAGCATGGCGAACTGGCTTACGAAACGGTTGCGCGGACAATCGACGAGCTGCTGATCGAAGTCGAGGCGGCGGCCTCGGTGTCTTCGCTCCGCGAGGAAGCCGATTTCGCTCTCATCGACGATTTGGTGGCTAGGGCGTATCGCGACCAGGTCATGGCTACGACATGACCATGGAAAAGCAGCGTCATGTTGAATGCAAAATGGCTGAGCGGATTCGCTGCGAGCTTTCGGTGATCGAACGCGAGCACGGCGTAAAGATCGTGCTGGCGGTGGAATCCGGCAGTCGAGCATGGGGTTTTCCATCGCGGGATAGCGACTACGACGTCCGGTTCATCTATCTGCGCCCTGTTGAGGCCTATCTCACCGTTGTCCCCCGACGCGATGTCATCGAGCGGCCAGTGGATGCCGTCCTGGACGTGAATGGCTGGGACATCCGTAAGGCCGTCGCACTCATGCTGAAGTCAAACGCAGTGCTGCAGGAATGGCTGTCGTCACCAGTACGCTATGTCGAGATTGAACCGGTTTCTCGTCAGTTGAAGGAGTTTCTCGATGAGGCTGCCGACACGCGGACGTTCGAGTATCACTATGATCATCAGGCCCGACGCAGTTTCGCCGAGGTTCGCGCCACTGGGAATGGAGTTCGGGTGAAGAGCTACTGTTACGCGCTCCGCGCGTCGCTGGCCTTGCGCTGGCTGCGCGATCGCGGAACGCCGCCGCCTATGGACCTGCCATCGTTGATGGCCGGGGTCGATCACCCTCTTGAGCTGGGTCAAGAGATCGTCCGGCTTGTCGATCGCAAGGCTTGCGGGGGCGAGCATGACACCATCGATCGTATTTCCAATCTCGACAGCTTTATCCGGTGCACTCTCCAGCAACCCTTGAACCCGGCAGTTGGTACAGACCGGCACGACATGACTACGCGAGCGGACGCACTATTTGCATCGATCGCTTTACGCAGCTTGACGTCGCCTAACAGACAAACATTGCCCATCGCTTGAACCGGAACTCCCATGCTTCTGACGCTGACTACAACACACCAGCCCGCCACGGATTTGGGCTATTTGCTGCACAAGCATCCGGACAAGCACCAGGTCTTCTCGTTGCCGTTTGGCACCGCCACGCGTCTCCACCGCGTCCAGCCACTCCACCATGCGTCGCTACTCCGGAAGCGGAGGCAAAGGCACCAGCACGTTGCGAAGCCCTCGGATTGAGAGCGTCCGATTTCTGTCGGCACTTCCAGGAGAGGCTGCGGCAAGTTGGTCCACGCCTACACGCGTCTTGAAAAAACCTGACAACCAGCCCGGCTCAACTTGGAGTGCGCCCCTGGCGGTGGACAGATTCAGGGCTCTGTTTTGACTGTCTGCCGGGCGTGTTGATCCTCGAACTGCACGGGACTGAGATAACCCAGCGCCGAGTGCAGCCGTCTTGAGTTGTAGACGTCGTCGATGAAACGCGGAAGGTCGGCGGTGACATCCTCGAACGTCTCGTAAGCAGCCAGGTAGACGGCCTCGACCTTCAGCGTTTTCATGAAGCGTTCCGCCTTGGCGTTGTCGTAGGGATTGCCGCGGCGGCTCATCGAGCCTGTCAGACCATGGGCTGCCAGCAACGCGCGATACACCTCCGACGCGTATTGCGATCCACGATCGGAGTGGTGAATGCAGCCCTTCGGCGGAACACGGTTTCTGATGGCGGCCTTCAACGCCGCGACGGCGATCCGGGCGTCCATGGAGCGGCTGATCGCGTAGCCGACGACCTTGCGCGACCAGGCATCCAGGATGGCGGCCAGGTAGACGAAGCCGCCCGGGATGGCGACGTAGGTCAGGTCCGCCACCCAAACTTGGTTTGGGCGTTCTGGAACGACGTCCTTAGCCAGATCGGCATAGATTGGGCCGGTATGGTCGCTGTCCGTGGTGACTATGTAGCGCCGTCGCTGCTTTGGTTGCAGATCATGCTCCCGCATCAGTCGGCGCAGCTTCTTGCCGTTCACCACCACGCCCTGGTGGCGCAGCGCGGCGCCGACCCGGCGGTAGCCGTAGCACTCGAACTCGTCGCAGATCGCCCCGATCCGGGTCAGCACGACATCGGCGTCCAGGGAAGTGGGCGCGGTGTCGTAGAAGGTCGATCGCGAGAGCCCCATCAGCTCGCATCCCCGACTGACCGAGATGCCGCGGGGCCGGTGACGACGGAGGTGCTCGCGCCTCTCGGCCGGGGAGCATGTTTCAAAGCCCCCTTTAGCAGCTCGATTTCCAACGCCTGTCGGCCCACCATCCGCTCCAGCGCCGCGATCTTGGCCTCGGATTCCTGCATCAGGTCGGCCGCCTGAACGTCGTCGTCGAGGGCTCCAGCCTCAAACTTACCGACCCATATCCGGATCAGTTGTCGGGAGAGATCATGCCGCTGCGACAGGCCGTGCAGCGTCTCTCCGGCCAGGAACTCCTCGGCGACCTGCCGCTTGAACGCGGCGCTGTGGGAACGATGCTTCGTCATGGCTTTCATTCTCCGAAAGCCCAGCAAAGGGGGTCAATCCAAATCGGCCAATCTGTCCACCGCCAGGGGCGCACTCCATTCGAGGAGCTAATCGCAGAAATTTCAGCCGCCTATTTATGTGCTTTTCTAAACATCACGCCCACGGTGCGCCACGCGGACTATATCGGTTCTTGGCTCGAGGTGTTGCGGGAGGACAACCGCGCCATCGTGCGCGCGGCCAGCGCCGCGTCGAAGGCGGCGGATTACATCCTGGCATTCCAATCCGCAACTCTCGAGACCGACGCTGCAATCGCGGCCGACGACGACAGGGAGGCAGCCTGATGGTGCTTTCCGCCTGGCGGGTTTCAGCCGAAACGCGGAGACGGATATCCGTGCTCCCGCTTTTCCGGCTTTCCGGGTCTGCGGCCGTCCAAGAGTAAGAGGGCTGCGCCGGTTTCGTGACGAGGTCGGGTCGAGAGAGAGGCTTTCGATCGCCCGTCACGGAGAAACCGACATGGCGACCGCTATTCAGAAGATCACCCTCAGCGCCTCGCGCGATATCCCCTTCAACAAGCTGGTGCTCAGCCAGGCGAACGTCCGGCGCGTGAAGGCCGGCGTCTCGATCGATGAGCTGGCCGAGGACATCGCCCGGCGCACGCTCTTGCAAGGCCTCAGCGTCCGCGCCGTCGTCGACGCCGACGGCAACGAGACCGGCATGTTCGAGGTGCCGGCTGGCGGCCGTCGCTTCCGCGCACTCGAATTGCTGGTCAAGCAGAAGCGCCTGGCCAAGACCGCGCCCGTGCCGTGCGTGGTGCGGGACGGCGGGATCGCCGAGGAGGATTCGCTGGCCGAGAACGTCCAGCGCGTCGCGCTCCACCCGCTCGATCAGTTCCGCGCCTTCCAGGCTTTGCGTGAGAAGGGCCTCGGCGATTAAGAGATCGCCGCACGGTTTTTCGTGAATCCGACCGTGGTGAAGCAACGCCTGCGCCTGGCCGCAGTGTCGCCCAAGTTGCTCGACATCTATGCCGAGGACGGCATGACGCTGGAGCAATTGATGGCGTTCACCGTCACCGCCGACCACGCCCGGCAGGAGCAGGTCTGGGATTCCGTTTCGCGGAGCTACAATAAGGAGTCGTACCTGATCCGCCGCCAGCTCACCGAGGGTGCTGTCCGGGCGTCCGACCGCCGCGCGCTTTTCATCGGCATCGAGGCTTACGAGACGGCGGGTGGCGTGGTGATGGGGCATTGCTATCACCACGCGCTTTCCTCGGTGAAGAAATGGGGCGGCGCGGCTGAAGACTATCTGCCAATTCACCAATGGTTCGATGAGTCGAAGGCTATAACAGCCGACTTTCGCCACCGCGCGCTGCGCCATCACGCCGAAGGCATCTTCATGGCCGAGCGGTTTTTCGGAACGACGATCACCATCTCGACCGGCCGCGTCGTACCGGTGCGTCTGATCGGCGAGGAGCATGTGCGCGAGGATCAGGGATAGGCTTGGGGGTCAGACAGGGGGTGCAGGGAAACACGACCAACGGACGGCAAGATAAAAGCGCCGACCTGGTTCGGGCGCATGTGGTTGGTTGTGTTGGGCTTTTTGAGCATTGCCAGATGACGACGTGCTCGCGCGTCGGCCGGCTTTTCCAACGATTTCAACGATCCAAGCGCCGTCGCACCCCCTCAGGCAACGCGTGTTGCCCATGACAACCGGCGACGATGATCTTCGCATCCAGCCGGGCCATATCAGGCACGGCAACCAGGGCGCCAAGCGCCCGAAGACTTTCGTCGGCGAGGTGATGCGGGCCGCCAAGCGGGCCGGTCACACCGAAACGAGCTTCGGCCGCTCCGGCGGCGGCAAGCAGCGGTCGACCTTCGGACGAGGACGC
Source organism: Acetobacteraceae bacterium (assembly GCA_965199005.1). Lineage (GTDB taxonomy): Bacteria > Pseudomonadota > Alphaproteobacteria > Acetobacterales > Acetobacteraceae > LMUY01. The sequence continues at coordinate 241,171 of CBDAQK010000006.1, forward strand.
CGCGCGGCGCTTGCTATGTCCGCCAGATCGCCCGGCCGGCGCGTCGTTGTCATGACGCGGATCGTCCGCCACCACGGCAAGCGTTTCACCTCGGCCCCGCTCGCCAAGCATATCGCTTATCTCAAACGTGAGGGCGTAACCCGCGACGGACAGGATGCGCGCATGTTCGACGCCGCCTCGGAGTCCGCCGATACGAGGGGATTCGCCGAGCGGAGCGAGGATGACCGGCATCATTTCCGCTTCACGATCTCGCCCGAAGACGCAGGCGAGATGGCCGACCTCCGTGCCTTCACCCGCGAGCTGATGGGCGACATGGAGCGGGATCTCGGTACGCGGCTGGATTGGGTTGCGGTCGATCACTGGAACACCGATAACTCGCACATCCACGTCCTCATTCGAGGCCGCGCAGATGACGGAAAGGACCTCGTCATCAGCCGCGACTACATTACTCAAGGCTTCCGCGACCGCGCCGCCGAGCGCGTGACCTTCGAACTTGGGCCACGCAGCGAGCTGGAAATCCGATCGGCCTTGGAAAAGGAGGTTGAGGCCGAGCGTTGGACCAGTCTCGACCGCGCGCTTCGCGACATCGCCGATGACGGCGCCGGTGTCGCTGACTTGCGCCCCGGCGCAGCGGGCGAGGACCCGGAGCTGCGCCGCCTGATGCTCGGCCGTGCCGCCAAACTCGAACGGCTCGGACTTGCCGAGCAAATCGGCTCCGCGAGCTGGACCTTGAAGCCCGGCGCCGAGCAGACCCTGCGGGACCTGTCCATCCGCGGCGACATCATCAAGACCATGCACCGCGCGATGGCCGGCGCTGGCCACGAGCCGGACGTCGCCGGTTTTGCCCTGTATGGCGAGGACACCTCTGAGCCCGTGGTCGGTCGTCTCGTTGCCCGAGGGTTGCACGACGAGCTCAAGGGTTCGGCTTACGCCGTCGTCGAAGGCATTGATGGGCGTACCCATCATCTCCGCTTCTCCGACCTGGAACTGACCGGGGACGCGAGGCCGGGTGCGATTGTGGAGGCACGCGCTTACGACGATGCCGCCGGCCGCAAGCGATTGTCCCTCGCCACCCGCTCAGACCTGCCGATCCAGGAGCAGGTGGATGCGCGCGGTGCGACATGGATCGACCGCCAGCTTCTCGCGCGGGACCAGGCAACCTCCAGCGCCGGGTTCGGCGCCGAGGTGCGCGAGGCGATGGAACGCCGCGTCGATCACCTGGTCGAGGAAGGTCTCGCCCGCCGCCAGGGGCAGCGCGTCATCTTCGCCCGTGACCTGCTCGACACCCTACGCGGTAGGGAACTGACGGAGGCGGCCTCAAAGCTCGCAGCCGACACTGGGCTCGCCCATCGTCCGTCTGCCGAGGGAGAGCACGTCTCCGGCGTCTATCGCCAGCGCGTCACCTTGTCGTCTGGCAGGTTCGCCATGATCGATGACGGCATGGGCTTCCAGCTCGTGCCGTGGCGGCCGGCGCTGGAGCAGCAGTCTGGCAAACAGGTGGCCGGTGTCACGTCACTTGGCGGCGGCATCGACTGGAGTTTTAGCCGTAAACGCGGCTTAGGGCTTTGAACGGCCGGAAAGCGCCAATCTCGACCATAACCGCCGCCTTCGGCGCTCGCCAAAACCGGTCATTCGCCCGTTTTGGTCGTTACTTTCCACCACAAGCACGGACGCTACCCGTGAGGGCGAAAACGGGAGGGCGGGCGAGCGAGGTGGCGACACTTCTGAGATGCCAGGATCAGACACAGAAGCCCCTGGTGTAAATGGAGAGTCGCAAGTGACTCCCACAGGGACACCGATCTCCGACATTTTCTCAACAAGGCGAGGACATTTAACTCAGCGACTTCGGGGACAATCAGGACAATCCGATTTCGCGAGCGATACAGGCGTCAAGATCGATGCCTGACAAGCAGCGCGGAAATGCATAGTCTGAGTTCGGTAATCTGCGGCGTTATGATGGGTCCGAACGCAGTCGTACACTATCCAACTCAGATGAGACGGACCAGCAGTGCCCCGGCCCAGATTTCGACAGCTTCAATGGCGCAGTGACTCTGCGAAAGGCTAAACATTGACCGGTCGCGATGGACAACTCGATCTAGCCAACCGGGCCGAGCGTCGTAGCGACTGTGGTGACTGGCCGAATGCCCGAACGAACGCGCGTCGCATCCGCTCCTGATCGCCGAAACCAGTCTCTGCCGCTATGATGCCAATCGATTGTCTGCCCTGCTCTAGTAAGACACGGGCCGTCTGAAGCCGCATACTTTCCACTACTTTAGCAGGGGAAAGTCCAGTCTCGGCACGGAAGATGCGACTGAAATGGCGCACACTGAGGTGCACCGCCGCGGCCAGTTCCTCGACTCCCAATTGTGTCGCGAGGTGTTTCTGGGCATAGGCCAAGGCAACCTGGATGCGATCCGACTCGGCGTTTAGGTCGAGCAGCACAGACTGATTGGTCTGCTTACCTGCCTGGCGCTGATAGGAAACCGGCATCCGAGTCATATTACGAGTCTGGCTCGATACATTGCGTCAAGCAGGGCCCATGTTGCCTGACTTCTTCACTGCCGCCTTGAAGGGTGGGAACCGAGAGTAAGTCGTCGCATCCACGTTACCAATGCCTAAAAACTCCCCTTCCGAGACATGCATCCCGGCCTCAGACGGGACGGTATCCGCTGCAACGGAGGCCTTACGGCTGAAGCGGAACTATGGTTCCTGAGCAGGCTATAATCGAAGAAAGTCTGCGTCGACTATTCGTGCATCACCATCGTGGTGGGCTACTCCACGTCGTCCGAACGGGCAGCTCGACGGAGCGCCTGTGGTGAATGGCCGAACGCCCGAATGAATGCGCGCCGCATCCGTTCCTGATCACCGAAGCCGGTATTTACCGCTATGTCGCTGATCGGATGCCTGCTCTGTTCCAGCATAACCCGCGCCGCCTCCAGCCGCAGAGTTTCAACTGCCTTTGCCGGGGAAACTCCAGTTTCGGCCCTGAAAGCGCGACTGAAATGTCGAGGACTCAGATGCACCGACGCGGCTAGTTCTTCAACCCCTAGTAACGTTGCGAGGTGCCCCTGAGCGTAGGCAAGGGCGCTTTGGATCCGGTCCGACTTGGAATCGATGTCCAGTAGCGCGGAATGCTGCGTCTGTCCTCCTGCCCGACGGTGGTAAACAACCATCGACTGCGCCACTGATCGAGCTAGGTCAGCGTCGAAATCCCGCTCGACCATTCCAAGTGCTAAGTCGATGCCGGCACTCATCCCCGCAGAAGTCCAGACCGGGCCGTCGACGATGAAAATTCGGTCTTCTTCGACCTTAATAGCTGGAAAGCGCTCGCGCAGTTGGCTTGCAGCAATCCAGTGAGTTGTCGCGCGGCGTCCATCGAGGACCCCCGCCTCAGCCAGGGTGAAAGCTCCCGTGCACACCGCAGCAACACGACGCGAAATTCCCAGCGCCTTCATCGCATAGGCGCGGACGGCTGCCGAAGCCGGGATGACACGGATAGGCCCTCCGAATATGACCGTGTCGGGAAACGAGTCTCCAAACGGCTGCGTCAGGATCGGCGTACCTATTGAGCTCCGGACAGGCCCACCCTCCTCGGAGAGAAGCTGGATGTCATAGAGGGCCTTCTGCGCATTGAAGTTAGCGACCTCGAAGACGGTCAGTGAGGCCAGATTCATCACCTGAAAATCTGGACCAAGGATCATGGCTACGGTGAGCATGGTGCCTCCCGGCGTCCTGAAAGGTGGGTTTTACGCCATTTGAACGCTTTTGGTTAGGGCCTACGACTCCCTTCCAGATCGAGACGGCCACTCTGCAAGCAACAGCTGGTCACCGACCTTGTCTCGGCCCCACGACCGCCGCAACGCACGGCTGCATAAGGAAATGAGACATGACGCGGACACCGCCGGCTTTCACGGAACATCATGTGCAGCGTGAACACGGTAGAGTTTACGCGCGAGCGTATGAAGGAGCCGGCCCGGCCTTCGTGCTCATGCACGGCTTTCCTGACAACCTAAAGATCTACGACGATCTGATCCCTTACCTTGTCGCAGGTGGACGGCCCGTCGTGGCATTCGACTTTCTTGGCTTTGGCGCCTCGGACAAGCCGGCGAATGCCTCCTACAGCTTCGAGCAACAGTTGGGCGACCTTGAAGCAGTGGTGAAGGAACTAGGGCTGGGGAAAATAGTCCCGGTCGCTCACGACTCCTCGGGTATTCCGTCTATCAACTACGCGCTCGCGCATCCGGAGAGCATCGACTCTGTGGTGATGCTGAATTCTGCCTATGCCGAGGATGCCTCGATCCTCTGGCCCGAAATGATCACACTTTTCGCGACGAAGAGCCTCCATGCGCTCGCGATAGCGATCACTCAGGATCCGGTGCAAATCGGCTGGCTTCTCAGCTGGCAACAGCAGAAGTTCCGAGACCCTCTTCCGGACGCTCAGAAGCCCCATTTCGAGGCCTTCCTCGGTCCACTCATCGGCGAGAACTTCATCAGCCAACCGAGCGCAGGTCCGGCATTCGTGCAGTTGGCAGCACATTTTTTCGATGCGCTTGCGAAAAATAACACCCGGCTAAATGAGCTCAAGGCCCTCGACATTCCGGTCCGACTCATTTGGGGGGAATACGACCCCTACATCACTGTAGCCGTTGCCGAACGGCGTCAGTCTCAGTTTGGGAATGCCTCTCTCACGATCGTCCCTGCGGGCCATTGGCTGCAGATCGATGAGCCGGAGATGGTGGCTAAGGCAATGCTGTCATGACACGCCGCGATCCCCAGGTGGTCTCTTCCGGCGTGATAAGCCTGGAGCTTGCGAGCATCGGAGTATTTGCCGCGGCATTCATCGCGATTACTCCAACTGTTTTGCTGGCCCAGACTGGTGCGCGCGGCACGGCGCCGGACTCAACTAGCCTCGAGGTCCCGACGACCAAGTTGCTGGCAATCGGCAGCTTCACGGCCAAAGGGACGCCGGACAGCTGGAAACCGCTCCTTCATTCGGAAGTGCGCGACACCGTAGGCCTGTATCTCGCTGGGAAGATCGACCAGTGGTACGTCAAACCTGACCAAAGTGGTGTGGTGTTTATCATGAACCTTACCGACCCAAAAGCGGCCCACGACCTCCTCGGAAAACTTCCACTAGGCCAGGCAGGGATGATGGAGTTCCAGATCATACCGCTGGGGCCGCTCAGCCCACTGCGTTCGCTGCTAAGCGAGCCTTGATGCAACGAATGCAGCGTCGAACCGGACCCGACCCGCGCGAAATACGGACTAACTCCTAACAACGCTCTCGATGTAGGGAAATAGGGACGAATGTCAAAGTCTTTGGATCAGTCCTTGGGCGGCTTGCTTGGACTTACTGTCACGGCCGCGGCAATGGCTATCAGAGACGGGTCACTAACGGCCCAGGACTATGCTGCGGCGTTGCTCTCACGTAGCCAAACACAAGCTCACCTTAATTCATTCATCACGCCGCAGCCCGAAATGGTAATCGAAGCAGCTGCTAAGGCTGACCGGCAACGAAAAGCCGGAGAGGCGATTGGGCCCTTACATGGCGTCCCGCTCGGCATCAAAGACAGCATGTCTACATCCGATCTACCGACATCGATCGGGACGCAGGTTCTCGCGGGTTTCAGGCCTGCCAAGGATGCCGCTGTCGTGGCAGCACTGCGAAATGCCGGGGCGATCCTGTTCGGAAAGAACAACATGGTCGAAATGTCGTACGGCCTGACAGGCGTCAACGAGCATCACGGCCAGGCCAAAAATCCCTACGATACAGGCCGGGTCACCGGCGGCCCATCGAGCGGGGCAGGAGCTTCCGTCGGGGGAAGGCTAATCCCTGCCGCGGTGGGTGGCGATACCGTGGGATCTATTCGGGTGCCAGCTTCGCTCTGCGGCGTGGTCGGCTTTCGACCCACGACAGGTCGGTGGCCGAGAACCGGTATAGCGCCGATATCACACACTCTCGACACGCCAGGCCCGATGGCCCGCAGCGTCGCGGATTGCGCGTTGTTGGATTCCGTTGTGACGGGCGGAGCTCCGCCTGGCGAGTCCGCGCCTATAGTTTCTTTAAGAGGCATCCGGTTTGGAGTGGCCCGCAGGCAGTTCCTGGAAGTCGTAGACCCGGACGTCGAGCAGGCTTTTGATGAGACCATTGCCAAGTTGAAGGCGGCCGGCGTCAGGGTCGTCGAACTCGACCTCGGTGAGGACTTCGTCAAGCTAGCAGAGCGTGCCAACTGGCCGGTCTTCTTTCATGATACGATGCAGCATGTCACCGAATACCTGAAGGAGATTGGGGCTCCGGTGACATTCACCGACATCTTTGAAGGCCTCGGCTCCAACCTGAAAAACCTTTGGCGCGATGGGGTCATCTCAGGTGGCTGTGATCCTGTCTCCGAAGCGGATTTTCATGCTTCGATGGAAGTAGATCGGCCCGCGCTCCGAAAGCGCTACGCGGACGCATTTCGCGCCAATGGCATCGAGGCGTTACTCTTCCCCATCACACCGGTCGCCGCTCCTCCACTGAACACGGGCGAGGAAGTCACCATCGCCGGCCGCATCGTTTCGTCGGTCAAGCTCGCCAAGAACGCGTTCCCGTCGAGTTGCGCCGCGCTTCCGGGGATCACCATGCCGATGGGTCTTTCTCCAGATGGTCTGCCGATGGGCTTGGAAATGGACGGCAGGCCGGGCGAAGACGTGAAGCTCTTGACCTTGGCCGCGCAGGTGTCGGCCGTCCTCGGTTCGATACCGCCGCCTTCGGGCATGTGACCGAAAAGACGAACATCTTCTGTGAGCCAGGAACTCATTATGACATCTCACGAGTTCGACCATCACGATCACGACCACGACCACGATCATACCAAGCCGCCGTCCGACGTCGAACTTCGGGTGAAGGCGTTGGAGTCGCTACTGGTCGAGCGGCAATTTGTTCAACCCGCCGCCCTGGATGCGATTGTAGAGGCCTACGAGACCAGGATCGGTCCCCGTAACGGCGCCGCCGTAGTGGCACGTGCCTGGATCGATCCGGCCTACAGGGCTCGCTTGCTGTCCAGTGTCCACGAGAGCACGGCCGCTATAAGGGAACTGGGATTCTCCGGCACGCAGGGCGAAGACATCGCCGTCGTCGAGAACACCCCGACCATCCACAACATGCTCGTGTGTACTCTCTGCTCCTGCTACCCATGGCCGACGCTGGGATTGCCGCCGCTCTGGTACAAGTCGCCACCCTACCGTTCGCGCGCCGTCCTCGACCCACGCGGCGTGCTCAAGGAACTCGGGCTGGATGTTGCGGCCGAAAAGGAGGTCCGCGTGTGGGATAGCACCGCCGAGGTCCGTTACATGGTCTTGCCGGAGCGGCCAGTTGGCACTGACGGGTGGTCCGAATCACAGCTGATGGAACTGGTCACGCGTGATTCCATGATCGGCACCGGGTTGACAAAGACTCCTCACACACTCGCCCAGCTCCGGAGCCCGTCATGAATGGTATTCACGACATGGGAGGAATGCAGGGGTTTGGGAGAATTCAATACTTGCCCGAAGAGCCGGTGTTTCGAGAAGAGTGGGAGGGGCGGATGGCCGCGCTGCTTGCTACCGTCACTGGCCTCGGCCTCATGAATATCGACGAGTGGCGGCATGGACAGGAAAGAATGCGTCCTGCTGACTACCTCTCGGTAAGTTATTACGAGCATTGGTTACACGCCGTCGTCGACCTTCTCAACCAAAAAGGCATTGTTTCGACCGCAGACATTGAAGCGAGAACAGCGCTGATCGAGGACCGGTCTCGAGGCGACGACTACGCTAACAAGGAACAGCGAAGCACGACGGCTTTGCTTCGAGAGGAAATGGTGCCCGGGGCCTTGGCGACCGGTCATACGTCGAGAGTCGATGTGAACATCGAGCCACGCTTCAAGGTAGGTCAGCGGGTCCGGGCGAAGAACCAACAGTTTGCCGGACACACGCGGCTTGTCCGTTACGTCAGGGGTAAGATCGGCGAGGTCGCAACGGACTTTGGCATCTTTACCCTGCCGGACACGATGGCGCACGGCGACATTCCCACTCCGCAGCATGTCTACAGCGTCAGTTTCACGGCAGAGGAGCTTTGGGGACCTCAGGCAGACCCCAAAAACGTCGTTTATGTCGGCCTTTGGGACGATTATCTAGATCCCGTCGACGGCAAGGTGCCGTGATGGCCCCGCAGATCACAGACTTGGCGAGGCTTGACGCCCAGAGCCATGAAGACGGCCTGACGTTCGATGCCCCATGGCAGGCGCAAGCGTTTGCGATAGCCGTCCGTCTCAGCAGGGATGGGCATTTCGCCTGGCAGGAATGGGTGCATGTGTTAGGCGAGGAGATAACGCGCTCCCCGGGTCAAACTGGCGAAAGCGCAAATGACACCTACTACCGGCAGTGGCTCAGCGCGCTGGAAAGGATTTTGGTGGCGAAGGGTCTACTCGCCACCGGGGACGCTCCAAAACGTGCAGCCGAATGGCGAGTTGCCTACATCAACACGCCTCACGGCCAGCCGATTGATCTGGTGCATGCAACGTGCGCGCCCGCGCAGACGCCTAGAGAAGTCTCACGAGGTATGCCGCTCACGGTCAGTCCCGCGTCCTGCATGGCCGACTTCATAGAGCGCATTAAAGCTACAAACAGCTGTAACAAGGAATAGAAAATGTCGGACTTTGTAAATACACGGGTTCACGCGCAAACTCCGCCTGCGCTCGCTGCGGTCCACGTTCCAACAACCAAAATCCTGGCGATTGGGTCGGTAACTGCTAAGGGAACGCCAGAAGCCATCGCTCCCGTGCTGCCGTTCGAGGTTCGCGCTACCGTACGCAACCACCTCGCCGGGAAAATCGAGCAATGGTTCTACCAAACTGAGGGCTTCGGCGTGGTCTTCATCATGAACGCGACAAGTCGAGCAGAGGCACACGAGATCCTCGAAAAGCTTCCGCTGGGAGTGGCCGGGATGATGGAATTTGAATTGATTGCTCTCGGGCCGCTCAAGCCGCTTGCCATGCTTCTTGGTGAATCGTCTCCGACCTGATCCGGGAATGCGGGTGGAGGAGCGATGATGGCGAGCCAGCCTGTTCTGGTCATCGGTGCCACTGGCGACACTGGTGGCTACGCGGTCGACGCGTTGACGGCTCTTGGTGTCCCGACCCGCGCCATGGTCCGCAAGGATGATGATCGCGCTGCGCGGCTTCGTGCCTTCGGCGTCGAGGTGGTCCTCGGCGACCTTCTAGACCTCGACACCGTGCGCGCAGCGATGGAAGGCGTCGGCACCGCCTATTTTGTCTACCCGCTGGTTCCCGGCCTAATCAGCGCCTCGGCTTATTTTGCCCAGGCTGGCCGAGAGGCTGGCCTGAAGGGCGTGGTCAATATGTCGCAGATATCCGCGAGGAGGGATTCGAAGAGCCATCAGGCGCGCGATCACTGGATGTCCGAGCGAGTTTTCGACTGGTCCGGTGTTCCAGTGACGCATCTCCGGCCGACATTTTTCGCTCAGTGGCTGACCTATCTGCGAATGCGCCACGACATCGCTCAGAGAGGTCTGATCAGTCTCCCTTTCGGTAGCGGGCGCCATGCCCCAGTCGCGGCGGAGGACCAGGGTCGTGTTATTGCAACGATTCTAGCGAACCCCGCACCGCATGTAGGCAAGACCTACAGCCTCTTTGGTCCGGTGGAGATGGATCAGAATGGCATCGCGAAGGCAGTCGGCGAGGCGCTCGGGCGAGAGGTGACCTACAGGCCGATTGAGATCGAGGAGTTTCGGCGTCAACTGGAGCTGTTCGGTCTTCCCGAACAGACCATCCAACATCTCTGCGCAGTGGCAAAGGACATCCAGGACGGCCTATTTGCCGGCACAAACAACGTCATTGAGACCGTCACTGGGATCGCGCCGCTCACGATCCAATCGTTCATAAGCGCCCACAAAGAAGAATTTCTCGCCTAGATGCGCGAGTTGACTCCGCCTTGACTCACGAAGACTTGCCGCGAGCAGAAAACTCGCTCCAGGACCGACGACGATTGTCAAAGCCTTCTCATGACATCACTGCCAGCCCTTGTAGCAGTAGCGCGCTTGCTGCGTATCACGCCAGGTCACCATTCGACTTTAATAGTTTAGAGAAAGGTAACTCCCATGACGTCGATTTCTACCAAGGACGGCACGGAAATTTTCTTCAAGGATTGGGGCAAAGGTCAGCCAATCGTGTTCTCTCACGGCTGGCCGCTGACGGCGGACGCCTGGGACAGCCAGATGCTATTCCTTGCGGATCACGGATATCGGGTCATTGCTCATGACCGTCGAGGCAATGGCCGATCGGCCCAGACCTGGACCGGCAACGATATGGACACGTATGCCGACGACCTGGCGACCCTCATAGAGGCGCTTGATCTGCAGGGGGCGATGCTGGTCGGTCACTCGACTGGCGGGGGCGAGGTCGCACGATATATCGGCCGACATGGCAATCACCGGGTCGCCAAGGCCGTGCTGATCGGGGCCGTACCGCCGTTCATGTTGCAAAGCGAAGTCAACCCGGTCGGCGCGCCACTGTCGGTGTTCGACGGGCTTCGCACGAACGTTCTGGCCGACCGTTCGCAGTTCTACAAGGAACTTGCCGTACCTTTCTATGGTTACAACAAGTCCGACGTGAAACCGTCGCAAGGCGTCATCGATTCGTTTTGGCGTCAAGGCATGTTGGGCAGCATCAAGGGTCAATACGACTGCATCAAGGCCTTCTCTGAAACCGACTTTACTGGCGACCTGCAGGGAATCGAGGTCCCGACGCTTCTGCTACACGGCGACGCGGACCAAATCGTGCCGCTCGCCATCTCATCCGAGCGTTCGGCCAAGCTCATCCGGAACGCGACGCTGAAGGTCTATCCGGGCGCTCCGCATGGCATGAGCACGACGCACGCCGACATGGTCAATAGCGACCTGCTCGCCTTTGCCAGAGCGTAGTGGAGGCGATCTCCCCTTGGGGCCACGGATTGCGAATTTGGCTCGCGACATCCGCGGCCCTCTATGCGGCGTTCTGGCTACAGCTCGCGAGCCCGGTTTCTGCTGCCCTCACTGTCGCTATTCTGGCTCAGCCGCGGCGCGGCCAAGCACTGTCGCGCGCCATGTATCGGTTTGCAGGCACGGCTGTCGGGGGCGTCGCGTCCGTCATCCTGGTCGCCGCGTTCGGTCAGGAGCGGACCCTGATACTCGCCGGATCCACGGCGTGGCTCGGCCTATGTGTTTTCGTGGCGGCGTACTTGCCCGGGGACCGGGCCTACGGGGCAGTGCTCAGTGGCTACACAGTCGGAATCGTTGCGGTAGCAAATATCGCTCTGCCGCAGGGCGTCTTCATAACGACGGTGGAGCGCGTGGCAGCAACCGCGCTTGGTATCGCCGCCGTTTTGCTTGTCAATATCGGACTTGGATCTCCACGTGTTTGGACGGGGCTCCAGATCAGGCTCCTGGCCGCTGCTGATATCACACGCGACTTCGTCCGAAGCGCCCTGCGGGATGGCCCACCGGAACCGGCAAGGGTGGCCGCCGTGCTGAGCACCGTCATCGCGCTAAGAGACGACGCGCGGTTTATCGCCGGGGAGACGACCGATGGCGCCAACCGTGCTGCCGGCGCTCGAAGCGCCATAGCCGCACTCAGCGGAATGATTGCCGCAAGTCGGTCGTTGGCCGTCCCCGTCGCTTCGGGAGTCATCGCGCCGATCCGAGCGCAATGCCTTGCGGTTATCGACGCTGGAGGTGAGTTAAGGTCGGCGGCTCTCGCCCGGCAACTGGTCATCGCGCCTCGGGAAGGCAGCACGCCGGGGATTGTGCGTGTGCGGCAACACGGCCTCGACCTCATCGACGCTACCCGGCAGCTGCAAGACGGCCTTGAGGCGCTAAGCACCGGGGCGCGGCCACAATGGGCAGCCAGCCTTCCAGTCCACCGCGACTATCAAGTCGCTCTGCGCGACGCCGTCCGGATCATGATCGGGTTTGGGATTAGTGCCGCCGCCTTTGCCGCGAGCGGTTGGCCGGCTACATCCACGTCGCTCTCGCTCGTTGCGACTCTATGCGGACTGAGCGCGGTTGCGCCCAACCCAGCCAAGTTTGCAACGGGGGCGCTCGTCAGTGCGCCGATCGCGATTGCGGCCTCGGGGATCGTCCGCTTCGTCATCCTGGATGGAAGCCAGGGCTTTGTGGTCCTGGTCCTCGCCATGGCACCCGTCACCTTCTTGGCCTGCTATCTCATGCTGCAGAAGACGACTGCGGCGACCGGCCTACTCCTGAACGTGTTCATGGTGACACTGGTGTCGCCATCTAACCCACAAACCTACGACTTCCAATCCTTCCTCGATACGGCGGTGCTCATCGGCCTCGCGGTTATGGTTCTATTCCTGACGAGCCGCTTGGTGCTGCCCATCTCGGCGCAGCAGCGGTTGCGCTGGTTGGTGCGGTCCTCGCGCCAAAGCCTCGCAGACATCATCAATGGGCATCGTCGCTCGGCTCAGTCGCAGCGTGCCCGCAGCGACGACCGGCTCGCCCAATTTGCGACATGGTCCGCTGGGGGCGGCGTTCTTCCCGACATAGGGCTTCCGAGCATGCTCGTCATGGCCGACCTGGCCGTCGCCGCCGCAGGCGTAAACGGCGCATTGCGCCAAACGGGAAATATCGAAGCCACACGGAACGTCCGGGCAGCTTTCCTTCGCGCAGACGCGGCGGCGCTGGACACGATTGCGGAGGGGCTGCTGGGCGCACTTCCCTCCATCACCGCATCCCTGCGTCCCGGGACAACCCGCGCTATCGCCGAGATCAGTGCCGCAGCAGGTGTGATCCGGGCTCGGCGGGCTTGGCCGATCGCCGCCTTAGCCAAGGACGCCGGAGGGGTGGAGGCTGTGATGAAGCAAATTCGGATCAGATCAGGGCTCCCCTACCGGGTGGCCCGGTATTCGGCGACGGCACTGATCCTGATCTGCAGCGCAGTGGCCGGACTGCTTATCTGGAATGTCTACGTAACCTCTCCGTGGACCCGCGATGGGCAAGTTCGAGTGCAGGTCGTCAACGTTGCACCGCGCGTTTCTGGTGAGATCACGTCCGTGGAAGTCAAAGACAATCAAATCGTCCGCAAGGGCGATTTGCTTTACGTAATCGATCCGTTCGACTACGCGGTTGCTCGGGCTACGGCTGTGGCAAATGCCGATAGTCGCGAGGCAGACCTAGCCGACAAGGAGGGCCGGACTATGCGCCGCCGCGCCCTGACAACCCTTTCGACGTCTATTGAGGAAAAGCAACAGTTCGACGCAGCGTTCAAGATGGCCAGAGCCGCCGTTGCAGATGCTTTGGCGCAGCGGGCGCAGGCGGAGGTCAATCTTCGCCGGACTGAGGTCCGTTCCCCCGTGAATGGATATGTCACCAACCTGCTGCTGCGTCCGGGCGACTATGCGACGGCCGGGTCGATCAACATCTCGATTATCGACTCAGATTCATTCTGGATCGATGGTTATTTCGAGGAGACCAAGCTAGCTCGGCTCCGGGTTGGCGACCCAGCAACGATTCAACTGATGGGCTATGCCGCGCCCTTGCGCGGCGTAGTCGAGAGTGTCACGCGCGGTATCAGTTCAGCACAGGCGGCCCCCAGCACGCAGGGCCTGCCGAATATCGATCCGGTCTACACCTGGGTTCGCTTGGCGCAACGAATCCCGGTCCGGGTCCGCATCACTGACGTGCCATCCAATGTGGTCCTTGCGGCCGGCATGACGTGCACCGTCTCGATCATTGAGCCGCCAGAGCTTAACCAGAGCTGGCTTTCACAGCTGTGGCGGCGACTGCTGGGAACTTCCCGTGCACCATGATTGGAACTTCGACGGCGTCTACTTCGCGCCATTCGTTGGCCAAGCGGCGATAGCTCTCGTCATTCTATTGGTGGTGCGCATGGGTCTCGGGCGAGTACGTTTCGGCGACCACGTGGCGAACGCACCTCTTGTCGAAGCCGGGCTTTACATCTGCGTTTTGGCCGTTCTGGTGCTCATCTACTAGGGCCAAGTGTCGCCTGCTTTGCCATCGCGACTTTTGAGGAGTAGCGGTCATGCCACCGGATCAAACAGTAATCGGCCCGGCGCTCGTCAGCGCATTACCCGATGCCACGTTGCGGTCACAGCCGGTTGTGCTGACCGGTCTGCTGCGCGGCACGCGCCGGACCTGTCCGGCATGCGGCAAGGGAAAGCTGTTCTGTGGTTACCTGGCCGTGCGCCCGGTCTGTGCTGTGTGCGGCAATGACAACGAGCAGTATCCCTCGGACGACTTCGCCCCGTATGTCACCATCTCCCTTGTCCTGCATTTAATGGTGCCGGCCCTGTTCTTGGCCGACCGGACCTGGGTGATGTCGTCCCTGTTCGAGGGCGCCTTGGCCAGCCATCCCGATTTTCTTGGTCGCAACGCTGGCCTTGCTGCCGTTTGCGAAGGGAGCCGTGATCGGCTTTTCATGGGCCGTTGGCGTGACACGAAACCCGGCAGGGGATCCCTAGGCAGGTCTGGCGAGCAAGCGCTCATTAATCACGGGCAAAACCCGGCCGGAACAATCTAAGGCGCAGGACATAGTCCGACCTTATGGAGAGCGTCATGAACAATGTCGAACACTACGATATCCTCGTCTTTGGTGGTGGCAAGGCTGGTAAAACGCTGGCGATGGATCAGGCGAAGGAAGGCAAGCGTGTCGCCGTCGTCGAGCAAGGCATGATCGGCGGCTCCTGTATCAACATTGCCTGTATCCCGACTAAAGCCCTGGTTCGCAGCGCGCAGTTCGCAAGACTCGCCCACCGCGCGGAGGAGTTCGGTCTTGTCCGAACAGGTCCGATCTCCGTCGACATGGACCGGGTCGCTGCGCGTACTGCCGAAGTCGTCGCGGGTATGGTCGAATACAATCGTCGGGCGTTTCTGGCGAGCGGGTTCGAGCTTGTACTGGGTTGGGGCCGGTTCGTGCAGCCGCGTGTCATCGAAGTCGAGGTAGAGGGCGGCGTGCGCCGCCTGACCGGTGAGCGCATTTACCTCAATCTCGGGACAAAGGCGGCCATCCCGCCCATTTCGGGCCTGCACGAAGCGGAGCCGCTCACCCACGTTGAGGCGCTGACCCTCAATGTGCTGCCATCTCGGTTGCTCGTCGTCGGAGGCGGTTACGTCGGCATGGAGCTGTCGCAAGCGTTTCGCCTGCTGGGCAGCGAGGTCGTGGTGATCGAGAGTGGCCGTCAACTCGCGGCGCGCGAGGACGCCGACGTAGCGTCTGCAATCGGGAGCCAATTCGCCGAAGACGGCATCGAACTCGTATTCGAGGCGCGCATCACGGAGGTTTCCGGGAGGTCAGGCGAACAGGTCACGGTCCGGCTGGCGGATGGGCGACTCTTCGCCGGCTCGCATCTTCTGGTCGCGGCAGGACGGCGGCCGATGACTGCCGACATCGGACTTGATTTCGCGGGGGTAGACTTGGATGGGCCTGGGTTCATCCGGGTCGACGAAGATCTAAGCACCTCGGTCTCAGGCATCTGGGCAATGGGCGAGGTCGCGGGCAGCCCGATGTTCACCCACGCGTCGCTGGACGACTACCGCGTCGCGAAGAGCGGCATCATGGGAGGCACGCGCACAACGACGGGACGAATGGTGCCATACTGCGTCTTCATCGAGCCGGAGTTTGCGCGGGTGGGGTTGAGCGAGGCGGAGGCGCGAGAACAAAGTATTGCTTATCGTCTAGCAACGCTTCCAATGGACGTTGTTCCGCGTGCCCGCACCTTGTCTGAGCGCAAAGGTTTCATGAAGGCGCTAGTCGAAGTGAACACTGACCAAATCCTTGGTTTCGCCATGCTCGGTGCGCAGGCAGGCGAGGTGATGGCGGTGGTGCAGATGGCCATGCTGGGCGGGCTGCCGTTCACCGCTCTGCGCGACGGCATTCTAGCCCATCCCACGCTTGCTGAGGGACTAAACATGCTGTTTGCCTCTGTCCGTCCCGGAGTGAGCCAATCAGCCCCGACAGAGCTTCAGACACATCGGGGGTCGGCCGGGGCGAGCTGACGACTGTAATCGGAGTATGGCGGCCGACCAAGCAAGGACCGGATGGCGGTTCATCGGGACGAATAGCGGAGGGACGTGATGAGCCTGCTCGATATGCGTCGCCATCAAATGTTTCCAACTCTCGACGCCAGCCAGGTCGAAGCGGCGAGACGCTTCGCGAGTGGCGGAGAACACCGGTTCGACACTGGAGAAGTCGTTTTCGATGTCGGTGAGCGTGACGCGCCCGCCTGGCTCGTCCTTCAGGGCACCGTCGACCTGATCCGCCGTGATGGGCTGGGGTATGAGTCGGCGATTATCGTCCTGGTTTCCGGCCAGTTCAGCGGCGAGGTGAGCCAGCTTGTCGGCCGAACATCGCTGGCTGCTGGGAGAGCGTATCCCTCCGCCGAGTGCCGCCTGGGTTTGCGCCTCCTGCCACCGTAAGTAGCTGCTTAAGGCGGCCGTTGAGGTGTGCGTGTGGATGGCATGGTGGAGATCATCACTGGTCGGGAGCGCCGGCGGCGCTGGAGCCTGCTCGACAAGGTTCGGCTCGTCGCCGAGACCAACGAGCCAGGCACTTTGATCCGCGCCGTCGCCGCGCGGCACGGTGTTAGTGAAAGCCTTCTCTTCACTTGGCGGCGCCAAGCGCGGGAGGGCCTGCTGGGTCAGGTTGAGGAGAACCCGGTTTTTCTGCCGGTGCAGACGATCGCCCCAGCCGCTCCGCGAGAAGTCCAGCCCGCCACAATGTCCCACTCAGCACCACAACCCCGGTCTGCTGCTCCATCTGGTGTCATTGAGATCGAGCTGGGTAACGGCCAGCAGGTCCGCGTGGGTAGCGACGTGAACCTGGCCGCATTGCGGCGCGTGCTGGCGGCGTTGCGCGGATGATCCCGCTTGCCAGCAGCGTGCGTATTTGGCTGGCGACGGGGCACACCGATATGCGTCGTGGCATGCCAGGCCTGGCGCTGCTGGTGCAGGAGGGGTTTGGTCGTGACCCGTTCGCCGGTGACGTCTTCGTCTTTCGCGGCCGCAGTGGTTCGCTCCTCAAGGCGGTTTGGCATGACGGGCTCGGCCTATCACTTTATGCCAAACGGCTGGACCGCGGACGCTTTGTTTGGCCGCAGACCGTTGACGGCGTGGTGGCGCTGACCGCCGGTCAGATGAGCTACCTTCTTGAAGGAATCGACTGGCGCCATCCGCAGCAGACTTGGCGCCCGCAGGCTGCCGGGTAGCAAACTATCAACGGGCGGCAGAAAAACAGTACCATCCTGTGCCAGTTCGTGATTCACTCTGCGGCATGAACGCCGAGCTTGCCGCCCTGCCGGATGACGTCAACGCGCTCAAGGCAGCGCTGCTGGCCGCCCGCGCCGACATGGCCGCCGCCCTTGCGGAGAAATCCGCCAACCTGGCTCTTATTGCTCATCTCAAGCTGCAGATCGAGAAGCTCAATCGCGACCGCTTTGGCCCGCGCTCCGAGCGCACCGCCCGTCTGCTGGACCCAATGGAACTGCAGTTGGAGGAATTGGAGACCACGGCGACCGAGGACGAGCTAAAAGCTGAGGCCGCCGCAGCCAAGACCACCCACGTCGCCGGCTTCACCCGCAAGCGTCCCAGCCGGCGCCCATTCCCTGAACATCTGCCCCGCGAACGCGTCGTCATCCCTAGCTCGACAACCTGCACCTGCTGCGGCGGTAACCGCCTGTCCAAACTGGGAGAAGACGTCACCGAAACCCTCGAGGTCATCCCCCGCACCTGGAAGGTCATTCAGCATGTGCGGGAGAAGTTCTCCTGCCGCGACTGCGAGCGCATCAGCCAACCGCCTGCACCATTCCACGTGACACCGCGCGGGTTTGCCGGACCAAGCCTGCTTGCGATGATCCTGTTCGAGAAGTTCGGTCAGCATCAGCCGCTCAACCGTCAGGCCGAGCGCTATGGCCGCGAGGGAATAGAGCTCAGCCTGTCGACGCTGGCCGACCAGGTCGGTACCTGCACGGCGGTGCTGATGCCCCTGTTCGAACGGCTGCAGGCCTATGTCATGGCCGCTGAGCGACTGCACGGCGACGACACCACGGTGCCGGTGCTGGCGCGGGGCAAGACCGACAGGGCGCTGGCGAACCGGCGAAGCTGATCGCCCCGATGATCGCCCGGTTCATGGCGACGGATCGCGCCTTCGCGAAGCTGCGGCGGCCCGCGCCGGCGTCAGACTAGGCGCCGTGAACGGGTCTCGTCGCGGAGGTAGGCGACAAAGCGGCCGACGGCCGCATCCTCCAGCTCGGGTCGCCAGACCAGCTCGATCTGCAAGCACGCGTTCGTCTCCGCGATCGGCCGGAACACCACGCCCGGCACGCTAACCGCGGCCTGGCTCACGGTCGCCAGCGTCACGCCGAATCCCGCGGCGACGAGCGCGAAAACGCTCTGCTTGCTCGCGGCGTGCGCGGAGAACCGGACGCTCTGGCCCAGCAGCGACGCGTAGAGTTCCCGCGTTGCTTGGCTCTCGTCCCATTCTTGAATCAGGAGATCCTCGTCCCGGAGATCGGCCCAGTCGACGGACTTGCGTGCGGCCAGGGGGTGGTCGTGCGGCACCGCCGCGACGAGGCGTTCGACATAGAGCGGCATGCTTGCCGCGCTGCCACAGAGCGTGAAGGCGGTGATCAGCCCGACATCCAGCCGGCGGAGTTCCAACGCTTTGGCCATTGCCGGCTCGGTCATCTCGGCTATGGTCAGCGCGACATTGGGGTGCCGCTCCCGCCAGCCTGCCAGCAGACTGACCAGTGGCTCACCGACGGGTGGCAGCCGCACGCCGAGCCGGATCGCGCCAATATGTCCTGATCCCGTCTCGCCGGCCACCCGGACCACGGCGTCGAATTCAGCCAAGGTCCGGTTCACATGCCCCATCAGCGACTGGCCGCCCGCCGTGAGATGCACGCCGCTCTTCGCCCGCTCGAACAGGACAAATCCCAACTCGTCTTCGAGCCTCCCGATACGACGGCTGATCGTCGAGGTATCGAGGCCGAGCGACTTCGCGGCCCGGCCGAAATTGCCGGCGTTGGTAGCCGCGGCCAGATATCTCAGGTCGACGATGTCCATCATCAGCGCGCTCCCTGGGCCAGAAATTCAGCCACTGGGGGTCATGTCCCACTGCGTGGTGTAGCACGCTGGTCCTCGGTTAGGTCCGAGGTTGATCAGGCTGTCAGTGCAGACAGCTTGACGATTGGATCTTCGCTGACGGAGTTGATGCTTTCAAGGCTCATGTAGCGTCGGCTGACGGCCCACTCGTCGTTTTGTTCGAGCATGAGCGCTCCGGCGAGCCGGATGACGGCGCGATCATTGGGGAATATGCCGACGACGTCGGAGCGGCGTTTGATTTCGCGGTTGAGCCGTTCCAGCGGGTTGGTGCTGGCGATCTGCGGCCAGTGCTCCTTGGGAAAGCCGGTGTAGGCGAGGACATCGTCGCGCGCCTCGTCCATGAGGGCTGCCAACTTCGGCACACGCTCGCGCAGCGCATCGGCGATGGTCTTCCATTGGGCGCGCATGTCCTGGTGGGTTTCCTGCGCGAAGATGGTCTTGATCATCGCGATGACGCCCGGGCGCTGTTTGGCTGGGACATGAGCCAATGCGTTGCGCATCCAATGCACCCGGCAGCGCTGCATGGTGGCGTGGAAGACCCGGGACGCCGCGGCACGCAAGCCCTTGTGGTCGTCGGAGATAACAAGCTTGACGCCACGCAAGCCGCGGTCGGCGAGCGAACGCAGGAAGCCTTTCCAGAAGGTCTCCGCCTCGGAGGGTCCCGTGGCGACGCCGAGCACCTCGCGCCGCCCATCGGTGTTCACGCCGACAGCGATTATCGTGGCCACGGACAGGATGCGCCCGGCCTCCCGCGCCTTTACGTAGGTCGCATCGATCCAGAGATACGGCCACTCCCCCTCGATCGGCCGGGTCAGGAAGGCATTCACCCGTTCGTCGATCTCCTCGACCAGCCGGCTGACCTGGCTCTTCGAGACGCCGGACGCCCCCATGGCCTTGACCAGGTCGTCCACCGAACGGGTCGAGACGCCGTGGACATAGGCCTCCTGGATCACGGCGGTGAGGGCCTTCTCGGCAGTCCGCCTCGGCTCGAGGAAGGATGGGAAGTAGCTTCCCTTGCGCAGCCTGGGAATGTCGAGCTCGATCCGACCAGCACGCGTGTCCCAGGCGCGCTCGCGGTAGCCGTTGCGCTGAACCAGCCGGCCCGGGTCTCGCTCGTTATGGCCTGCACCCGTGCGGGCCTGCACTTCCGCCTCCATCAGCCGGTCGGCCGCGAAGGACAGCATCTCGCGCACCAGATCACCATCGGCGCCCTTCTCGATCAACTCGATCAGCGCCATTCTGTCGTCGGTCATCGTCATCTCCGTTCTAGGGTCAAGCTCGCAACTCGAACCTAAATCGAAGACCGGCGATGACCACCCCAGCAGGGTGCCACGCCGTGGATAAGTGGGCCGCCTACGCCAGACTCTCGGCGGTCGCTTCGGCAGCCCACTTACCCACAGCTGCTACACCACCAACCGGGACACGACCCCACTGGGCGCCCGCCATTCGCAGAATTTCTGGCTGGAGCAGCTCGGAAACGGTGAGAGGATAAGCCTCGATCTGTGCCAAACATGTGACGACCCTTTCTTTCGGTCGCCCGGCTAAGTCAGTTGCAGTGTTCGCGTGCCCGCGGTCTCCCATGGCCGGCCTCCTGCGCGAACCGCACCTGCTGCCGGTGCAACTCATTCGCCAAGTGGCATCGTCGCAGAGCGACGCCGTCCACCATCTAAGCCGCTGATGTCGGGGCGGGAGCCGTTTTCGTCAAGAAAGGCTGCAATATGACCGGTCAGCCGCCGGAAGACGGCGGTACGCATGATAATCGCCGCGTTGTTCTACTCCTCAAATCCGGTTGATTCCGCCTTGAATTTGAGTTGGCGCGCATTGTCGCGAACGACGCCGATGTCGCCCTCCGCGAAGCCTGCTGGCGCCTCAGCCTCAATCTCCAGCGTCAGCTTCACCTTCGTTCCATGGGTTCGCTGCAACTCCATCACGACGGCATTCAATATGGCGTCGAAGGCCTTCACGGGCCGGTCGAGATCGATTTCAACTGAACCGAAGAAGCGCCGTGGCTGGCGGGGACCGGTCGTGGGCTCCCCAATATCTTTGGCCGCTCGACCATTTGCACCCGTCGGAGCGCCACTCACTTCCGGCACAATGGGCTTCAACTCGCCACCGGTGGGCCGCAGATGTTCGAAAGCCACTTCCGATCGCACGATCACCGCCGACTGGGGGATAATCTCTGGCAACGATTTCGCCCAGACCAGCCCAACATATTTGCCCGCGGCCTCATCAAAGCGGTCTGCAAATCCGAATGAGGGATCGAGCTTGCCTGCGGCGTCACGGATCGCGGCGTCGAGCACCACGCGATCACGAAGTTTTGGGAGATATACGTAGGAACCAAACCAATCCGCGACCTCGGCGACGCCCAGATGCGGCTTGTCTTCAGGCCATAGCGGTTTGAGGTGCAGCCACAATGCTTCCGGCCCAAGCTTTTCCTTGGCGATGCCGTCATTCTTGGCCTTTTCGTAGACGGCCAACGGAATGGCGGCCCGGTCCTTCGACGAGATTGAAAGATGATCCAAATCGAATGCCGATCCCGCCACGGTCGCCTCCGTCTTGATCGGGAACAGGATATGGCTCCAGGCGAGGCGCACAGCCTTCGCCGCGCCATCACGACTTGTCTTGGCCTTCTCCTTGGCATCGTCAATCTGCCCCGTCGGCAGCAGCTTTTGAAGGCGTTCATCTTTAATGATAGCAGCCCAAGCCATAGACTTTCGCATAGCTTCTCGCGCCGTCCCGAGCAGCACCTCGTCGGGCGCCACGAACAGCAGAGTGTTTCGAAACCGGCGCTGGGCGGCGCGGCACCGCATCAACGTCTCGGTCACCGCATCCGTGGCCAATGATTTCGCCGCCGCCTTTCCGGCGTGCGGCGTTGACGGGCCGAGGATCACCAACGACAGAGCATGCGCTTCGTCGATAGTGATTGGATCATCCGGAGCCGCGAATACGCGATGAAAACCGCCCTTGCTGGACGCATCATCGCGGAGCACGTGGGCAATCGCGGTCTCAACCTCGTGATCGGGAAACGCCTTGGCACGATCATCGGCAAGGCGGTTTAGCGTCGGCTGTGTCGAGAACCAGTACCGGCCGCCTTCCTCATACAGGTAGGTTGCCTTCTCCGTCAGCTCGCGCAGCGCCTCGCCGAATATGGCGAGTTGATCGCCGGGCTCAGCGCAGGCGAGGCGTAGACCCTGACCAGTTAGACCGGCGTTTGGTCTGCCGACTAATGGCGCGGAACAGATGAACACCGCGCGAGCGGCGCGGGTCGCGGCGCGCATCTGCGAAATCCGGCGTGAGGGGTTGGCCTCCATTCGTGTAGGTAACGAACTTTCGCCATCGACTTCCTTATCAACAACGGCCGCGAACGCGGAATCGAGAGGATATAGAACGCTCGCGCGAACCCGCTCGTGAGACAGTGGCACACGGGCCGGGGTGATGAGCGGATCATGAACTTGAGCCTGCCACAACACGCCGACGACGTTCGCCATAAAGCGCAATACACCACGGGTGCGCTGAAACTTTTCCAGGCTCGCCCAGTCCTTGGAAAGTCGATCGAATAATTCAGGATGGATGGGGTAGGAGAGCTTGAGCAGATCCTGGTAGCGCGCCTCCTTTGCCTCCGGCGGAAATTCGGCCGGATTTTTTCGATACAGATCGTGGAACGCCTTCACCGTATCGTCCCGCGCCCGCTCGCCATCAGCGTCCAGCGCCTGGAACAGACGGCGACGGATAATCTCGTAGGTTTCGTCGCCGGAGGCCGGCAGCCACGCCGACTGCACCCGACCGAACACCTTCTCAAGGCGCAGCAAGGCGGCCTCGCCCTTCGGGCCTCCCGCCTCGGCCATACTCTCCGGCAACGAGCCGACAATCAGGATGCCGGGCACCATTTTGGCTGCTTCGGTCAGCGACTGAATGAACGAGAGAAACGCCTCGAACCGGTCCTCCGACAACTGGCGGGCGTAGGCAACAAGTTCGTCCAGCAGAATGATGCTAGGCCCGGCCAGCTTGAACAATTCGACGAGCAGTTCCGAGGCAGGGTTCGTGCGCGCCGCCTCCGCTTCCGCCATGATTGCGAGCCCGGCCTCGCCAGCCAGACGCCAGGCGATGTAACCCCACAGCGTGTGAACCTTGGGGCCGTTCTTGAGGATGAGCGAGACGTCCGTGCCTTTGGAGGTTCCCACAAACACGGCCACCTTCGGCTGTCGCCACGTCTTGACGCCAGCCTTCTCGGCAAGTGACGCCACGCCTTCGAGCAGCGACAGATCGGTCGCGTTCGCCAGGTGGTAGACCGCGAGCATCGTGTGCGTCTTGCCGCCGCCGAATGCTGTCTGGAGGCCGATCACCGGATCTCCGCCCGCACCGGCTAAACGTTGGAGGCTGGTCGTCAGAACGCGGCGCAGGCCTTCCGTGAGGAAGGTGATGCGGAAGAAATTCTCGGGCGCCGCATAATCCTCGGTCGCATGGCCGGCATCGACCGCGAAGAGATCGGCTGCAAATTCAGCTTCCTTGAATCGATTGGCGAGAACGTCCGGATGCGGCAACGCCACCTCGATCCAAGGCCGAAGCGCCTTGCTCGGCTTGTCGTCGAGTTCTTCTTTTGAAGCCAAAGCGAGCGTCGGGCGTGCGGCTGTTGGAGGCGGTGCAACAGGCGCAGCGATTGGTGTCGGCATGCCGGACTGGCGCTGCGCATCATAAAGTTTCTTGACCTCAGCGACCTCGGCCGGCGGTCCCTTCACTGCCTTCAGAAGCTGATGAAGCGCGTCGAGATACCTGAGCGCCTCGTCATCCTGGAGCGGGATGGAGAGATGCGACGTGGCGTTGCGTGCTTCCAAAGCGGTCGAAGTGAAGTTGCGAACGCGATGCTTGTCGTTGCGGCCAAAGGCGTCATCGAACACGTCCCGCCAATTGTCGATCATGGTTTTGAGGAGGCCATACTCATCGAGCGCAGAGTTCGCCGCCCCGCCAGCAGCGCGGCTTGCGTAGTTCAGCCAGTTTGCCCCATGACGCCCCTTCATGCGGGCCTCGACAAACGGCGCCAACCCACGACGAAGGTGGTATAGGCCGCCTTGGACCCGCTGAAGCGTTTCCTTTTCGGCCGACATCAAGCGGTCCCCTCGAAGGTGAATGTTGCCTGACTTGGCACAGGCGCGCGGCCTACTTCGTCCAACGTGGTCGCGCGATCCTCCAGCTTAGTCCATTCCTGAGCCAACTCGTTGTAAACGAGTGCCTCTGCCGCCCAGCCCTTGTTCGTGGCAATCTCGAACAGACGGTACGCGAGCGCGCGCGCCTCTTCTGCCTTCGGCCCCATCTGGGCCACCAATGCCGCAGCCGCTTCGCCGCCACCGTCGGGGGCGTTCAGGACGCGGGCGGTGTGCTGCACGCATTCCCAGGTGGTAAGAGTCTTGTCGCCAGCGGGCGACCAGCTGGGCGGTAGCTCGTCGCGCGGGGTAAGAGCAGCGTCGCCTCTCATATCCTTGAATACGCCGGAGTCAAAGAGCGCCCGATCAGACGTGTTCTTGGCGGTGGTGAGCGTAATCAGTTCGCCTGACTTCCGTTTGTCAAAGCCGTATGTCGAGTACCAAGCCAGTGCCACCTGAGTCTCGGCGTCAAAGACCTGGTCCAAGTCATTCTCGATTTCTTCCCAAACGCGGTTGATCAATGCCAGCGCGGTCTTGACGCTCATTGCGCTATCGTCATCCTCCAGCACCCTGACATGGCGCGAGAACACGCCCATGCCTGGGCCGATCACCGACTGCTGCATATCTACGGGTCCGACGCCTGCCTTTCGGATTGCATCAATGCTACCGGGCATCTCACGCTTGAGCGCGCGAATGAAATCTGCGCGAGTGATAGCTTCGGCCTCCGGCTGCCGCTTGCGACAAACAAGGATGATGGAGGAGGCAAGTGCATTGGCTCCCTTTCCGATCATACGGTTCGCCAGCTCGGTGCGCATTGGCCATGTGCCATCTACCGAAAGCTCCGCATCGACGATCGCCTGTAGAAATGACGCCCAGCCGGCCGATGTCACGCCTTCTTCGTCAGCTTCCGACTGCTTGAATGCATATATATTGTGACGGGCTCTTGATCTGTTGAAGCCTTATTCATCGCAGTGAGAGCTTCACTCATGCCGTTCATGAAGAACGCTTCGGCCCTGTCCTTACTACTCATTCCAGCCCAACGCTGATCAAGGTCACCGACCGACCGCACCCAATTCGGCATATCGCCGTCAGGAAAGCGGTATGGGGTAGCGACCAACTCCTCGGTCTTCGGCGTGATAAGCCGCCGGAACAAATCCGGCCAGACACTCGACAGGGAACGCTTCAACCAAACGTAAAAGAAGTCCGACAAGTCGGCGTAGCTGATGTTGTCATAGTATGGTGGATCTGTAGATATAATGATTGGACGGATAGGAAACGAGTTGGTGGAGGCATTGATGTTCGATATTCCCCCGGAAGAACAAGCCGGAACGCGTGACACTGCATCAGCCGTCCACTCGACATTGAACAGAAAGTTTCCGCTAGACGCTGAGAATGGGCTTCCTTCAGCAAAATCCCACGTCATGGGCAATGCCTGTCGAGCGAACGTATTTCTCAAGGCCTCCATCTTGGGGCTGCTGTCCCAAGAGCAGATTGATGAGCCACGGTCGGCGCTTCTACTTATAGCAAATGCTAGATAAGTAGCCACGGCGTCGGCATACGCTTTCGCTCCTACTCCACCCGAAGCAAGAGAGAGAATGTCTGGAGCACGAACGCCGCGCGCGGCGTCCAGCGCCACACGCTCCCGAACAACATCGATAATGTCAGATAACGTCGTAAGGGATATGATTTGTCGTGGTGTAAAAAGGTGTCCCCAAGTACAAAGACCATATGCGGAGCATACGCCGCCGGTGATCATCGCACGGGTTGGAGTCTTAGGAGACAGGAAGCCAGAGCGTGCATCATCAACGGCAGGCAACTTCGAAGCTGATAGGGCAGCATCTTCATGCTCGCCTGTAGGAGCGAGGTATATCCGGCTACGGCTTCCTTCCGCGACGATCGCCATGAGACGCACCCCGAGCCGATCGGACTTTCCTTCAGCCTGAATATATGTCCGGTCGATCGACGAGCCTGTCAGCACACATATAAAAGCCTGGCCTTTTGCCGCTTTCGTTCCCGTCTTCAGACGATCCTCGTCCAGCTTCGAGAGAGCACCGGTACAAACCTCGAAGCGCCAACCTTCCGGAGCACCCTTGTCGATCACCGGTTCGGTCCAGGTCTTCTTCCCTTCTTTGGTCGAGAGCATGAAGGACGATACCAGCGGCACCATCGCCCCCTTCGCAGCAGGGTCTGGCGACCGAACGGTGCGTGCCCATAACCAAGCAATCACCGTTGCCTGCGAGCCGTCGGGCAGTGTTGCCTTGGGATAAAGATGGCCGATGCGCTTCTCAGCCTCGTCACGCATCCACTGGCCGTAGTAGCGCACGTCCTCCGCCAGCCCCTGCGCGCCTTTCCACGCGCGGAGCTGGCCATTGGCGGCCTCCGCGCGGGACTTCGGGTTGACCGGCGGGAGGCCCGCGAATTTCGGCGGGATCTCCACCAGTGCCTTACCGATCAGGACCGCAACCGGATTCAGATCCGAACCGTAAGCGCGAAGCCCCAACCGCTGTGCTTCTAGCGGGATCGAGCCGCCGCCCGAGAAGGGATCATAAACTGGCGGCGCCTTGGTTTGTAGATAGTCAAGAATCGCCGGTCCATCGCCCTGCGCCGGCGGCTCCTCGCCCAGGCCCCAGGCTACGGAGCGCGCTATCTCCCATCGCGCGGCGTTTAGGATCGCCTCGTTGTTGGAAGCTTCCCACGGCACCATGGCCTCGATCACCTTGTGCAGGCGTCGGCGCTCGGTGTCTTGCGCCTCCTCCGTCGGAAAGCGATCAGGCCAAGATGATGGATCATCCACCAGTTGCGCGAACAACACTGCGCGGCAGGCTGCCAGAGGTCGCCGCGCCCACCAAAGGTGAAGCGTCGATGGATGCCCATGTCGGATCGATTTTTCCCGCGCCGACGCGACGTTAATCGCTTCAAGCGGGATGGAAACTTCAATCAACTTCTTACGTACCGGCATCGCCACTATTTCAAAACCCAAGGCAGGTATTCGCGGACTGACGATGCGATCATGCAATTCCAGCCTCCAGTTGAGGCTCGAAGCGTGCATCAGGCGCGCGGCTAAGCGATACCAGATCGGCGATGTTAAACACCACTGCGGTCTCCGCGAAGCCGAGTTCGCGCTTAAAGAAGCGGCGGACATAAATCGGTTCATGCGAAAACCCGTTAGCAACTCGGACAAGCGCCAGAATGAAAGCATCCGGCGCGTTCAGCGAGGCCAGGATTTCGTTCTTGGTGATGATAACATCACGCGCATCTGCGTGGCGCCCCTTCACCTCGATGAAGCGCAGATGGCCAGAGTTCGGAGCGCGGCTTTCAATGTCCCAGCCTTTCTTTTCGGCCGACACGTCCTTCGGCGTGTTGCCGAGCGCACGTTCCGCCGCCATGACGGCATCCATGGCGAGCTGCTCGACAGCAGCGCGAGCCGCAGGGTCCTCAGAAAAGCCAAACGCTTTGGGTGCATCGGCGGGCGCTCGACGTGCATCGAGAAGACCCTTGGGGATCACCAGCGCAGCGCCCTTCAGAACTGGCGGCAGCGCCGTGATCTGTCGCTCACGCTCCAGCTCGGCCTGCCGCTTGTGCAACCGCTCGACCAATCGCTGAGCGGTCGCCTCGGCGTTAGACGCATTGATACGCTGCTCCTTGCCGGCCCGCTCCTCCTCCCGAAGCCGCGCCGCCCGCGCGTCCCAGTAATTGATTTCCCGGTTCAGGCGAGCGCGGACCTCGCGCTCGACCTTATCGATTTCGGCGAGCTTGCGGCCCTTCACCTCGGCCAAGTGGTCCGGCACCAGGCTGGCGATGGCGTAGCCCAGCGCGCGATCCTCGACGCGAGCCGAGAGCCACGGTGCGGTAATCGCGTCTGCGATCAGCGCCTTTTCCTCCGCCGTCGCCGGGCGGTAATCGAGATAAGGCGCCGAACCGCCATCGACGGCAGACCCGTCTTCTTTCAAATGGGTGAACTGAAGCCGTTGCGATATCACACGCGGCTCGCCGGACCTGACGTTGCGGCCGTCGCGGATCGCGTGTTCCAGATAGACAAGCAGACGTGCCTCGACGCCCTCATCTGCCTCGTCGACCAGGACGCTACCCTGGCCGAGCAACGGCTGAAACCGTTCGAGGACGACATCGACAGCGGCTTCGAGGAGCGGGTGACCAGGCGCGACCAATTCTGCCTGCGGCTGACCCACGACCAGCGTCTTCTCAAAGGTGACCCGGGCATAACGGTCGAGCACGGGATCGCCGCGGCCAATCAAGCGGTCCCTTTCCTTCAGGATGGACGGGACGCGGAGGATTTCGAACCGGCCCTTCTCGCGCTCGGCGATGCGGCCACCCAGCAGCGTGAATGCTTCGCGGAAGAACGCGCCGATGAAATGGGGCTGAAGCCGGCGCGCCTGTGCCCGCTCCATCTCTTCCCGGATTACCGAGACCGCGTGGGGGTCCATGCCCTCCGATCTCAGCTTGCGTTCGGCCACCAGTTTTTCGATCGCATCGACATCGACGGCGCCATCGACCTTACGAAACAGCTCGGCTTTCTTCTCCGGCCGGTCGCCATAGCGGATTGCATCGACGAGCAGGTCGCGAAGCGCCTGGCCCTCGAACAATTCGCCCAGCACGTCATAGACCTTGCCGCCCAGCGCGGCGCGCGCCTCTTCAAGCTTCTCCAGTAGCCGGCGATAGACTTCGCCTTCGCGGGTATTGGAGGCGCATAGGTTCCAAAGGTGACATACCTCAGTCTGCCCGATTCGATGGATGCGGCCGAAGCGTTGCTCCAGCCGGTTCGGGTTCCAGGGCAGATCGTAGTTTACCATCAGATGCGCGCCGCGCTGAAGGTTCACACCTTCCCCGGCCGCATCGTTTGCGATCATCACGCGGACGACGGGATCACTGTTGAACGCCGCGATCGCCGCGCGGCGGGCCTCGCGGGCGATGCCGCCATGGATGACCACCACTGCGGCGGCGTCGCCAAAACGCGCGATGATCTTGTGCGCGAGATATTCCAGCGTGTCCTTCGGCTCGGTAAAGATGAGAATCTTGCGCCGCAGACCTGTGCTGGGATCGAGCATGATCGGATCATCGAGGATCGACTCAAGCTCGCGCCATTTTGCGTCTTGGCCCGACAGCTTCAGGCGCAGCGCCCGCTCTTCGAGGTCCTTGAGGATGACAATCTCGGCTTCCAGCTCCATCAGCGTCTGGGCCGCCGTGGCGGAATCAACGATCTGGTCCTCGGCCGCCTCGGCCTCAGCGCCAGTCGCCTCGTCGATTTCGTCCGGATCGTAGGCCGGCAGCACGGGCGCACGCGCCAACGGCGCCGATCCTCCCTGGCGCAGCCCGCGCTCCTCACGAAGCCGCTCCTCCATGCGCTTTCGGCGACGCTCCAGCGATCGGTGGATCGCAGCAGGAGAGGATGCGAGCCGGCGCTGGAGGATTTGCAACGCGAAGCCGACATTGCTGCGGCGGCTATTATCGCCACTCCGGTCGGCCTTGTTCATCTCCTCACGGACGTAGGTCGTCACCGCCTGATAAAGGTCGGCTTCCATCGTAGAGAGCGCATAGCTGGCGGTATAAGCGCGCCGCTCCGGGAAAAGCGGAGTGCCGTCGAAGCGGTAGAGTTCCTCCTTCGTTAACCGGCGCATCATGTCCGAGACGTCGGCCTTGTGGACGCCCTCACGGAACCGGCCCTCGAAACGGTCGGCATCCAGAAGTCCCATGAAGAGCTGGAAATCCGCCTCCTTGCCGTTGTGCGGCGTCGCCGACATCAGCAGTAGGTTGCGGGTTCGGGTTCCCAGCAGTTTGCCCAGTTTGTGGCGCTGGGTCTCCTTGACCTCGCCGCCGAAATAGGAGGCTGCCATCCGGTGGGCCTCGTCGCAGATGACCAGATCCCAATCCGGCGCCGCTTCGAGTTTCGCCTTCAGCTCATCTGATCGCGCCGCCATGTCGAGGCGCATGATCAGGCGATTCCGTTCGACGAACGGGTTGCCGGTGATCGATGCCTCAATCTGGTCGCGGGATAGAATGTCAAACCCGAGGCTGAATTTCTCGGCCATCTCCTCCTGCCATTGCTCGACCAGGCTTCCGGGCGCGACGATCAGGCAGCGTTCCAGGTCGCCCCGGATCAGCAATTCCTTAATGAGCAGGCCGGCCATGATTGTCTTGCCGGCGCCGGGGTCGTCCGCCAGAAGGAAGCGCAGGGGCTGCCGCGGCAGCATTTCGCCGTAAACGGCGGTGATCTGGTGGGGGAGGGCCTCGATCTGGGAGGCGCTGACGGCGAGGTAGGGGTCGAATAGGTGGGCCAACCGAATGCGGTAGGCTTCTGACGCCAGGCGCAGGAGGCCGCCATCAGAGTCGAAAGCATAGGCCCGCCCGGCCTCGACGAACTCAAACGAGGTTTCCTCGCCTCGGTAGACCAGGCGTTCGCCCACGCGCCCATCAACCCTGAACACCAGGTTGAGCGCGTCTGCGCCGAATCGGGCCACCTGAACGACCTCGGCGATGCCGGCGGAATCGAGGCCGCGAAGGCGGGCGCCGGGCTTGATGTCATCGAACGTGGGCAGCTTGTGATCCCCTCCCTAACCTCGACGGAGTACCTGACCTCCGACGCATCTGTAAATTGACACAAAACCCCTGACTCAAGAACCGCTTCGAAGCCGATGTTTAAGCCCGAACGGCTTTGCAGATGCGGCCAATCGCAGCCGCACTCGATCAATGGCGGCCGGCGCGCCAGTCATTGGGCTGGAAAACAGGCACATCCCGTGTTGACCAGGTGTTGACCACGCCAAAAATGAAAAAGGCCGCTAGTGGGGCCCTCATCATAACGCCGTGAAATCTTTAGAGATTTTGGAGCGGGCGAAGGGATTCGAACCCTCGACCCCAACCTTGGCAAGGTTGTGCTCTACCCCTGAGCTACGCCCGCGCTCCGGTCGCGGTCCTAAGCGGGTTTGCACCCAATTGCAAGCGTGCGAAACGCTAGACGCTTCGCCAACACAGCGGCATGGTCATCTACAAGACAGGGGTGCGCCGGGTTGCGGCCGCACTGGGCCACTACATCTATAAACGAAGGGCGCGCCTCCGGAGACGCGCGGAAGGACAAAACGACTATGGACACCATCATCGGGCAACCGCGGCAGCCAGCCAATGGCGCAGCAGCCGCCGCCAGCATCGTCGACGCAGACCAGACAACATTCGTCCGCGAAGTCATCGAGGCATCGCGCACAATACCCGTGCTGGTCGATTTCTGGGCCACATGGTGCGGGCCCTGCAAACAGCTCACCCCCACCTTGGAGCGCGTCGTCACGGCGGCCGGCGGCCGGGTCAAGCTCGTCAAGGTGGATGTCGACAAAAACCGTGCCTTGGTCGAGCAACTGGCCCGCATGGGCCTCCCCATGCAATCCATCCCAACCGTGGCCGCCTTCTGGCAGGGGCAAATTGCTGATTTGTTTCAGGGCGCCCTCCCGGAGAGTGAGGTCAAGCGCTTCGTGGAGCAGCTCCTGAAGCTCGCGGGCGGGGCCATGCCAGCCGCGGAAATGCTTGCCGAGGCCCAGACGGCCCTGGACGAAGATCGGGCGGAAGAGGCTGGCGAACTCTTCAACGCCGTCCTGGCCGAGGAGCCAGAGAATCCAGCCGCCTGGGGCGGGCTGGTGCGCACGCTACTGGCGCTCGGCCAGCCGGACCAGGCGGCCGAGGCGCTGGCGCAGGTTCCCCCCAAGATCGCCGACCATGCCGCCGTCAGTGGGGCCCGCAGTGCCCTAGCCCTGGCAGAGGAGGGGGCGAACGCGATCGCCGGGTTGAGCGCGCTGCAGCGCCGGGTTGAGGCCGACCCGGCGGACCACGAGGCGCGCTACGAATTGGCCACCGCGCTGAATGCCGTCGGCCAGCGGGAGGAGGCCGCCGCCGCCCTCCTGGAGATCATCCGGCGGGACCGCACCTGGAATGAAAGTGCCGCCCGGCTCCAACTGCTCAAGTTCTTCGAGGCCTGGGGCAATGCTGACCCGGCGACGTCTGCCGCGCGGCGTAAACTCTCGGCCTTGCTTTTCAGCTGATCATGGACGGGTGGCATCCCGCGTTGGAGGATCTTCCGGGCGAGTTCCCGGTGTTTCCGCTTGCCGGCGCGCTGTTGCTGCCCCACGGCAAACTCCCGCTCAACATTTTTGAGCCGCGTTACAAGGCCATGGTCGAGGATGCGCTGGCCGAACAGCGCATGTTCGGGATGATCCAGCCAGATGCCGGGCAGCCCGCTGGTGGCGCAGGGCCCGGCCTGTTCGGCGTCGGCTGCCTGGGCCGGCTGTCATCATTCAGCGAAACCGATGATGGCCGCTATCTGATCGCGCTGACTGGGGTCATCCGGTTCGATGTGCGGTCGGAGCTGGAGGCAAGGCGAGGCTACCGCCGGGTTGCAGCCGATTTCGTCCGGTTCCGCCACGATTTGCAACCGCCACCAACCTCGCTGCCGCAGCGGGCCGGGCTGGTGAGCGCCCTTCGGCAGTATTTTGCCGCCAACGGGTTCGATGCGAACTGGACTGCCATCGATGGAATGGAGGATGACGAACTGGTCGTCACGCTCGGCATGGTGTGTCCCTTCGACCCCTTGGAGAAGCAGGCGTTGTTGGAGGCCGCCGAACCAGCGGCGCGGGCTGATACCCTTCTCACCCTGTTACAAATGGGTGCACACCGCCGTGGCGGCAGTGACTCTGGCCATGCCGTGAGTTGATCGCACCCGCCTCGATTGTCCTGGAGGACACAGCCTTGTCTGAGACCGCTCCGTTGCATGCCGAGATCGACCCGAAGCTGCTGGAAATCCTCGTCTGCCCGCTGACGAAGGGCCCACTCATCTATGACCGCGATGCCGGCGAATTGATCAGCCGTTCGGCTGGCCTCGCTTATCCCATCAGGGACGGCATCCCGATCATGCTGCCGGACGAAGCCCGGCCCTTGGAATGACCGCCGCGCCGGCGCCCGTTGAAATCCGCGTCCGGCGGGCCAGCCGCCGGCTCGAGGTCGATTTCGCGGGCGGCCTGCGCTTCAGCTACCCGGCGGAATATCTCCGGGTGGAAAGCCCGAGTGCCGAGGTCCAAGGCCACACCCCAGCCGAGCGCGTCACGGTAGCGGGCAAGCTGGGCGTCGGCATAACGTCCGTCGATCCCATCGGCCACTATGCCATCCGCATCCATTTTGACGACGGCCACGATACGGGCATCTACACCTGGGACTATCTGTTTCAACTGGGAGAGGAGCAGACAACGCGGTGGGAGGCCTATCTGGCCGCACTGGCGGTGAAGGGGCTCAGCCGGGAGCCTCCGCCGGCCCGATCCGCACGGCGCTGAGCCCCGCGGCAAGCGCTGCGCGCAAGTCCGACATGTCCAGCGCGACGCACCCCTCGGTTGGTGCGTAGTCAGGCTGGGCTACGTGCAGGAAAATGGCCGAGCCCTCGCCCCGCCGCACCGGGTCATCGTTCCAGCCGAGAACACCGACCACGTCATAGAGCGCATCATCACGCCATAGCGCCTCGTGCCGGGCCGGATAGGGCAGCCGGACGGGCCGGTTGTAATTGCCGTCGGCGGGGTCGTCGCACCACCCGTCATTGCGCCCAATCGGCTCTACGGCGACAGCGGTGTCCGGCGCCGGCCCGCGGTCGGCTCGATACAACACGCGGCGCAGCGTCAGGAGGCCGGCCGGGCTGCAGCCATCCCCCTCCTGCTTATGCTGGTGCATGCCGCCCCGTCCGATACAGCAACGCCAAACCTTGCCGCCCATCCGAAGAAAGCCATCACCGAGGACGAGTGCCTCCATCAGCCAGTGCCCGTGGATGTGAACACTTGGTCATAGGCGGCCAACGCCTGGCGCACCTGGCCAGACGGTTGGTCGCCCCCAGCGAAGGCCCGGTTGCTGCCCCCGCCCAGAAAATCCGGCAGCGTGGTCGCAAGCGTCGTGTAGCTATCTGCCGGCGCCACGCTGCCAGGGAACGGTACCTGCACCCCAAACTCGCTCCCCCCGGTTACCATGCCATACGGCACCGGCGGGCGTGAGGTATCCGGCCCAATGCGGATCAGTTCCTCGATCACGTTCAACGCAACCGACCCCAGTATGCCCAGTGGTCCGCCAAACGCCGCCCCCGAAACGACGGAGCCCGCGATGGAGAGCGGCGGTGGAAGGCTCTCTCCGGTAACCGCGCGGTAAATCATGCCGACCACCGGCACATACTGCAGGGGGTTCATGGCATGTTTCTGCTCATCCACGGTAAACTTGGCGGCCACCGGCATCTGCCCTTGCAGGCCGGCTTCGCTGCCCGTGTCGAACATCGCGGCGTTGGGCGGGGGTGTGGTTGGCGTAGATGTGGCATTTGTGACGTCGGTCATTGCTGTTCCCCTCGGGGCGGCATGCCCGGGTGGGAGCAAGCCGCGTGCCGGGCGAGGCGGTTGCCGCGGCTGCGCAACGAAAGGGTCGTTCAGCCGGGCAGATGCCCGAACCGGCGCGCCTTGGTCTGCAGGTAGCGGTCGTTCACCCCGTTGGCCGCAAAGAGCAGGCTTTCCCGGCCCACCACCTCGATCCCGTGGGCAGCGAGGGCGGCGAGTTTGTCCGGATTGTTGGTCAGCACGCGAACCCGGCGGAGGCCGAGCTGGTGCAGCATGGCGGCTGCGGTGAGGAAGTCGCGTTCGTCCGCGGCGAAGCCCAGCGCGCGATTGGCGTCGACCGTGTCCAGTCCACGATCCTGCAGCGTGTAGGCTCGCAGCTTGTTGGCCAACCCGATCCCACGACCTTCCTGTGCCATATAGAGGAGGGCACCGGCCCCCTCGGCGGCCATCCGGCGGATCGCGCCACGTAACTGGTCCCCGCAATCACAGCGGAGGCTGCCCAACAAATCGCCGGTGAAACACGCCGAATGGACCCTTATCAACGGCGCTGCGACGCTTTCCGGCCGCCCGACCAGGATGGCGTATTGCTCCGCCCCCGAGCCCGGCGCCCGAAAGGCAATGACACGGGCGTCCGCCACGTCTTCCAACGGCACGACCGCTTCGCTCACCCGAACCAGCGCGGCAGCACTCAGCGCAGCATGACCCAGTATTTCCGCCGCCGGCAAACCATGCCGTCCCGCCGCCGGGGTGACGAGCAGAGCCGGCAGCAACCGGGCCAGCACCGCCAGCGCAAGAGCGGCCCGTGCCCCGGCCGGGATCGGAATGGGCTCCGGGTGGGTGGTCGGCGCCGGGTGAGTCGGGTCCGCCAGCGCCCGAACCTCCTCAAGCCCAGCGCCTTCGATTGCCAGCGCCACCGGCCCATCGGTCAGGTCGATGGATAATGCTAGGGCTGCCGCCCGGGACGCCGACAAAAGTAGAATTGGCGTCCCACCCGCACCGACTCGGGACAGGGCTGCTACACCAGCATCGTCAGCGGTTTCGACCGCAAGAATGGCAAGGGGCACGTGGCCCGCCAAGACCACGGGCATGCCGCGCCGAAGCGTTGCCATCGCGGCTTCGACCGCATGCAACCGAGAGAGCGAGTTTGAGGAAGGCGACGAATGATCAGGCATGGTCAGCAGGC
The DNA here is from genome assembly GCA_965199005.1 of Acetobacteraceae bacterium. Lineage (GTDB taxonomy): Bacteria > Pseudomonadota > Alphaproteobacteria > Acetobacterales > Acetobacteraceae > LMUY01. The sequence continues at coordinate 276,985 of CBDAQK010000006.1, forward strand.
CGGGGTCCCGAAACTAGGGGTGGAGAAAGCAGTCTGTGGCAGGGACCGGCTCGCCGGCAGCACCGTCGTGCAGTTGGGCTGAAGATATTGGAAGACATACTCGTGCGGAACGAGCAAGATCACGGAAATGTGTGTCCGTCCAGGTTTGGCAGCATGGCCGTCTGGCGTTGGTCTGCGTTGTCATAGGCAATTCGCTTGTGTCACGAGTTGTTGGGCACACGACAATGTGTGTTCAACCCGCTTCATGAGCTCCGCTCCACCGCCTCCGCCGTAGCAGGCGCAGGATGAAACAATTGAAGGATCTTGCTGATGGCGGGTGAGCGCCCAATCCTGATTGTAGACGACGATTTGTCGCTCCGCGAGACTCTCGTCGAACAACTTGAGATCGACGGCGAATTCATGGCGGAGCAAGCAGGGTCGATCCATGAAGCCGAGCATAAGGTGACGGCCCGGGATTCGCGGTTCGATGCCGTGATCTTGGATGTTGGCCTGCCCGACGGCGATGGGCGGGATTTGTGCGCCAGCCTCCGCAGGCAAGGGATGCGGATGCCCATCATCATGCTGACCGGGTCCGATGATGAGGCGGATGTGGTACGCGGGCTGGACTCCGGCGCCAACGACTACATCGCCAAACCATTCCGCCTCGCCGAACTGCTGGCCCGCCTGCGCGCGCAGCTTCGCATCTTCGAAAACAGCGAGGATGCCGTATTCACTATTGGACCGTACACGTTCCGCCCCTCCGCCAAGCTGCTGCAGGAGCCGGTCAAGAACCGTCGTATCCGGCTGACCGAGAAAGAGGCGGCGATCCTGAAGTTCCTGTATCGGGCCGGCACCAAGCCGGTGGCCCGGCAGGTGCTGCTGAACGAGGTCTGGGGCTACAACGCAAACGTCACGACGCATACGCTGGAGACCCATATCTATCGTCTGCGACAGAAGATCGAGCCAGACCCCAGCAATTCACGGTTGCTGGTGACCGAGGGAGGTGGTTACCGCCTCGACCCACAGGGTGTTCCTCCCGTCGGGTGAGGGATGGGCCCAGGGCTCATCCGCCGGCCACGAAACGCTCCAGCCAGTGGATATCGTAGTCTCCCGCCACAAATCGCGGATCGGCCGCGATGCGCTGATGGAGCGGGAGGGTGGTTTTGATGCCACCCACCGCGAATTCCCTTAGCGCGCGGCGCAGCCGTGCGATAGCCGCTGGGCGGTCGGCCGCATGAACGATCAGTTTCGCCACCAGGCTGTCGTAATTCGATGGCACGACATACCCGGCGTAGAGCGCCGAATCGACCCGCACGCCCAGCCCGCCTGGGGCATGGAACACCTCCACCCGCCCCGGTGAGGGAATGAAGGTCTCCGGATCCTCCGCCGTGACCCGTACCTCGATCGCGTGGCCGGTGAATGTCACGTCAGCCTGTTCGTAGCCGAGCCTCTGGCCAGCCGCGATGCGGATTTGTTCGCGCACGATGTCGATGCCGGTCACCATCTCCGTCACCGGGTGTTCCACCTGCAATCGCGTGTTCATCTCGATGAAGGCGAATTGACCGTCCTGATAGAGGAACTCGAGCGTACCGGCATTGCGATAGCCCAATTTGCGCAATCCAGCAGTCACCGTGGCGCCGAGCGCATCGCGTGCGGCAGCGGACAGCACGGGGGAGCCGGCCTCTTCCAGCAACTTCTGATGGCGGCGCTGGAGGGAGCAGTCGCGCTCGCCAAGGTGCACGACCGTTCCATGCGCGTCGGCGAGCACCTGCAATTCGATGTGGCGAGGCTTATCGAGATACTTCTCGATATAGACAGCGTCATTGCCGAAGGCGGCGCGTGCCTCCGCCCGGGCCACCCGCCAGGCTTCGGCGAGTTCGTCTGCGGCATGGGCTACCTTCATCCCCCGGCCACCACCCCCGGCGGCGGCTTTGATCAGCACCGGGTAGCCAATGTCCTTCGCAACCGCCGCGGCCTCGCCCAGGTCGGCAACCGCGCCGTCGCTCCCCGGCACCAGGGGCACGCCGAGGGAGGCCATGGCGGTCTTGGCGGTGATTTTATCGCCCATCATCCGGATATGAGCGGGTGAAGGTCCGATGAAAACCAGGCCGTGATCCTCGACCATTTCCGCGAACCCGGCATTTTCGGACAGAAACCCATAGCCGGGATGGATCGCATCGGCGCCCGTTACCGTGGCGGCCGTCAAGATCGCCGCGATGTTGAGGTAGCTGTCGCGCGCCGATGGCGGCCCGATACACACGCTCTCGTCGGCCAAGCGCACGTGCATGGCCTGGGCGTCGATCGTGGAATGCACCGCGACGGTCGGAATACCCAGTTCGCGGCAGGCACGCTGAATCCGCAGCGCGATTTCGCCGCGGTTCGCAATGAGGATCTTGTTGAACACTACTCCAGCACCATCAGCACCTCGCCGTATTCGACCGGCTGACTCGATGCCACAAGGATTCGGGTCACGACGCCGCCGCGCGGCGCCTTGATCTGGTTGTACGTCTTCATCGCCTCGATCAGCAGCAGGGTTTGCCCGGCGGTGACGGCCTGGCCCGGGGTCACGAAGGGCGCCGTGCCAGGCTCGGCAGACAGGTAGGCGACGCCGACCATGGGGCTCGTGACCGCGCCGGGGTGCTCGGCCGCATCCATTGGCGGTGCGGCCGCAAGGGCCGGTGCCGGGACCACGGGGTTGGCCGGCGCAAGCGGGGCCATCATTTGCGCCGGAGCCCGCACGACCCTGATGCGGCTGTCCCCATCCGAGACCTCGATCTCAGTCAACCCGGTGTCGGCGAGGATTTCCGCCAGCACGCGGATTTCCGCCGTGTCGATGGGCAAACGACTCATGGTTCCTCCAGGCGGTCCAACAGCAGGTCAGACATCGCGGTCAATGCCAGGGCGTAGCCGCGGATGCCGAAGCCGCAAATGACACCCTCGGCCACGCGCGACACGAGGGAGTGCTGCCGAAACTCCTCCCGTCGATGAATATTAGTGACTTGCACCTCGATGACCGGCAATTCCGAGGTGAGCAGCGCATCTATCAATGCGACCGAAGTGGTGGCGTAGCCGGCCGGGTTGATCACTATCCCAGCCGCGCGGGACCGGAATTCCTGAATCCAGGAAATCAGTTCACCCTCGTGGTTGGACTGGCGGAAGTCGATGGCGAGGTTCAGCGCCTCGGCCGTCTCGGAGCAGAGCTGCTCGGCGTCGTCCAGGGTGCCCGGCCCGTGGATCGCAGGTTGGCGCAGCCCGATCATGTTCATGTTCGGACCGTTCAACACGGCGACCAGTGGCAGGCGGCCCGGCGGGCGAGGTTCGGACATGGCGCGCGGCCCTAACACGTGTGGTCCCGATCGTCCAATGCGGCCGTGATCCAACGCTGCACGATCCATAATCCCAGGTTGCAACCCTCCCCACGCACGATTCCGATCGGATCATACAAGGTTTCGTGATCAACTTTTTCGTGAACATGGTCATCTGGCCACAGGCCATGTTGCGCCTGGGAGACTCACCCGGCGGGTTTTCTCTCGACTTCGTGAGTTGGGTCCCGACGCACCCTGCCCATGGCCGAATCCTTAAGAAGACTGATAGTCAACAGTATAGCGAAGTATTCACCACGGTCGGACCGTTAAAGAAATTATAAAGCTTTCGGCTGCCCGGGTGTGTAGTGTGATCGCGGAAGCACAGCTGAGTGTGGCAACCCGGATCGTTCCGCATCCTCGCGGATTGGTTACCACTTGCTCTCGGAACCGCGATTGAGTGACTATGCTGAGCACGCCTATTTTGGCGGCACGGGAGCTACGATAAGATGTCACATCTCCGTATCCTACTGCCGGTCATTGCCGCGGCCTCCTTTCTGCCTGCAATGAGCTTCGCAGAGACCGTTGGCACCGCGACTTGGTACGGCGGCCGGCATGACGGGGGACGCACCAGCAGCGGTGAAATCTTCGACCAGGAAGGCCGGACCGCTGCGAGCCGCACGATCCCGCTCGGCTCCCGGGTGCGGGTGACGATGCAGGACACCGGCGCCTCTGTCGTGGTTCTGATCAATGACCGCATGGGTGGCCGCAGTGCCGATATCGACCTCTGCAAGGGTGCCGCCCGCGAGATCGGTCTGCTGGGCCGCGGCCGAGGCAGGGTCTCGATCGCTTCAGCCGACGAGGCGCCTCTGGAGGTCGCCGAGGCGACCGAGGACGAAGCGGGCGAAATGCCTAGCGACGCGCCACGTGGTCGGCCACATAGGCACCGCGGTGCCCGATCGGCCGCGGCGGCCCATCGGTCGAGTCGCGCGCCGTTTGTAATTCTAGCTCGGCATTCAGTTCAGCACCGAGTAGTACAACGTACACTGTAACGAAAAACCACATCATCACCCCGACCACCGCCCCAAGCGGGCCATACGTCGCGTCATACGTGGCCAGATGCCCGACGTAGAAGCTGAATAGCAAGGACGCCAACACCCACAGAACGGTCGCCAGCAGCGATCCCGGGGTCACCCAGCGCCATTGCGGCACCTCGCGGCACGGTCCGAACCGGTAAAGCAGCGACAGCGACCCCATCACGAACAGCATCAGCAGCACCAGGCTGGCTGCGCGCACCAAGACGGCGGTTTCGTCCTCGAACCCCAGGAAGGCGAGGGCAGGGGGAAGCGCCACCAGAAATCCCAATCCCAGCACGGCCCCAAACAGGGCGATGAGCGTCATGAGAAAGGCCGTCACCTGGAAGCGCAGGAAGGACCGGCGTTCACGTTCCTCATAGGCCAGGTTCAGCGCCGAGATGATCGACTTGGTGCCCGTCGCCGACGACCAGAGCGCCACGGCCGAACTGATCAGCAACCGGGTGGTCAGCGTGCCCGGCGGCCTGGTCACCAGAACGTGCACCCGCTCGGAAATCAGCTGGAATGCGGCAGGGGGCAGCAAATCCCGCAGAGTTGCCAGATGCGGCTCGACCGTGACCGGGTCGAACGCCATCCCATAGATCGAGACGAGCATGGAGATGGCCGGGAACAGCGCCAGCGTGGCGTAAAACGCGCATCCTGCCGCCACCAGCCCCACCCGGTCGGAAATGATCTCGTCCCAGGTGCGGCTGATGACGCGTTTCCACCCCTGCCAAGGGATTTCCGCCGGGCTATTGGCCAACCGGCCCAGTGGCCCAGCCTGCGGGTCGGCCACCGCCGTGGCGGCATCCACGAAGTCGGCCCGCCCCGGCGGCGGCGGGATGGGCGAGTCGGGTAATTCGTCCGTTTCGGCAGAGATCGGCATGCGTTTGGCGGCCTGGAGAATGAGGGGCAACAGCTTGTTCTTACAGGTTGTTAATTGCCTGTGGGAATTTCTTCGTCTCGTGTGAAATTACCGCTTGCACCACAAACGGCTGCGCCCTATGTCCCGCGTCCACGCAGCAACGCACGTGCCTCTGGCCCCTAGGGTTACGCAACGACGTCAAGCGTTCTGGCAATCGACTACTCTCTTTCGCTGGTTCGTTCGACCGTTTCGTCAACTCTCGTCCGCCGCCTCAACAGGCGGACGTCCAAACCTGGAAGGATTCCGTGCGATGACCCCAAAAGTCGCGCAGTTTTTGGCCGACTCTCGCCCGGCGACGCCGTGCCTGGTGCTCGATGTGGATCGCGTGGAAGAGAACTTCCGCGCCATCCACCGCGCCTTGCCGCTGGCACGCATCTACTACGCCGTGAAGGCCAACCCGGCTGCGCCCATTCTTCAGCGCCTGGTGGGGCTTGGCAGCGCGTTCGACGCCGCCTCCTTCGAGGAGGTCAGCATGTGCCTCGATGCCGGCGCAGCCCCGGCGGCGATCTCCTTCGGTAACACGATCAAGAAGATTTCCGCCATCCAAGGCGCCTATGCCGCCGGCGTGACCATGTTCGCCTTCGACTCGATCGAGGAGTTGGAGAAGCTGGCCCAGCATGCCCCCGGCAGCCGCGTCTATTGCCGCCTGCTGGTGGAGAATAAGGGCGCGGATTGGCCCCTCTCCCGCAAGTTCGGCACCACCGTGGCCAGCGCGCGCGATCTGATGATCCGCGCCGGGCAACTCGGGATGGACCCGTACGGCCTGTCGTTCCACGTCGGCAGCCAGCAGATGGATACGGCTGCCTACGAGGTCGCCATTGGCCAGGTCGGCATGCTGTTTACGGATTTGCGTGACGCCGGGGTAAATCTGCGCATGGTCAACCTGGGCGGCGGCTTCCCCGTCCGCTACCGTGACGAGGTCCCGACGGTCGATAAGTTCGCCAATGCCATCATGCACGCCATGACCGAGCATTTCGGCAACGACTTACCCGAAATCCTGATTGAGCCAGGTCGCTCCATGGTGGGGGATGCCGGGGTGGTGCACGCCGAAGTCGTGCTGGTCAGCCGGCGCATCCCAGGCGACCCGACCCGCTGGGTCTACCTCGACATCGGCCGCTTTGGCGGGTTGGCAGAGACGGAGGGCGAGTCGATCAAGTACCGGATCGAAACCCAGCACGATGGGGACCTGACCGGCCCGGTCTGTATCGCTGGACCAACCTGCGATGGTGCGGATATCATGTACGAGCGCAGCAACTACCAACTGCCGCTGTCGCTCGAGATGGGGGAGACGGTGAATCTGATGTCGACCGGCGCCTATGTGACCACCTATGCCAGCCAGCGCTTCAACGGCTTTGCTCCGTTGGCTGAGCACTACGTCTGAGCCGCTTGGGTTACGACCTCTATTACTGGCCTAACATCCAGGGTCGCGGCGAATTCGTTCGCCTGGCCCTGGAGGCGACTGGCACGCCCTACCGTGATGTGACTCGCGAGCAGGGGGTGCCGGCGATGCTGCGCCGGATGTCGGAAGGACCCACTCCGCCCTTCGCCCCGCCCTTCCTGGTCGACGGCACGGTCGTCGTGGCGCAGGTGGCGGCCATCCTGCAGTATCTCGGGCCAAAGCTCGGCCTGATGCCGAAGGGCGAGGCGGAGGCGCTGTGGTGCCACCAAATCCAGCTCACCATCACCGATTTTGTGGCCGAGGTGCACGACACGCATCATCCGATCGGAAACGGGCTGTATTACGAGGACCAGAAGCCCGAGGCCCTGCGCCGGTCCCGCGGCTTCATCCTGGAGCGGTTGCCGAAATACCTCCGCTGGCTGGAGCGTGCAGTGCTGCGCAACCCCACCGGCTCCGCCCATCTAGTCGGCGATTCGGTGACGACGGTGGATTTGTCGCTGTTCCAACTCGTCGAAGGCCTTCGCTACGCCTTTCCGAACGCGATGGAACACTTCGAGCGGGATTATCTGCAGCTCACCCGGGTGCACGCTCTGGTGGCCGAGTTGCCGGCGGTGGCCGCCTATCTTGCCTCCCCCCGGCGGATGCCCTTCAACGTAGATGGCATCTTCCGCTGCTACCCGGAACTGGACGCGTAGCGTTTGGTCACCCTGGATCGGCTGAACGCTGCCTCTGCGGCTGAGTTCGAGGCCGCGCTTGGCGATGTCTTCGAACACGCCCCCTGGGTGGCGGCGCAGGCCGCTGGCGCCCGGCCGTTCAACACGGTTGCTGCCCTGCACGAGGCGATGGTCGCGGCGGTCTCGTCCGCCCCGGCCGACCATATCGTCGCATTTCTGCGGGGACACCCCGAGCTATCGGGCGCTGCGGCACTGGCCGGGTCCATGGCCAGCCATTCCACGGCGGAGCAGGCTGGCCTGGGCCTGGACCGCCCTGCCGACGACATCGCGGCATTGAACGCCGCCTACAGCGCTCGGTTCGGCTTTCCCTTCATCGTCTGCGTCCGTCGTCACACCCGAACGTCGCTCCTGTCGGAGTTCCGGTGCCGCCTGAACCATGACAGGGAGGCCGAACAGGCGGCGGCGCTGGAGGAAATCCGGCTGATCACCCGGCTCCGTCTGGCCGGGTTGGTCACCGGGCCCGGCATGCCCGTCGTCAATGGGTCGCTGACCACGCATGTGCTGGATACGTCGATCGGCCGCCCCGCCGCGGGCATTCTCGTCGAGCTACGCGAACTCGGTGACACCGCGCTGCTCGCCCACGCCATGACCGATGCGCAAGGCCGGACCGCACAGCCTTTGCTGGATGGCGCCCCCTTGCGGATCGGCCGTTACGAGCTGCTGTTCCATAGTGGCGCCTGTTTCGCCGGCCGGCTCCCCGGCAACCCGGCCTTCCTGGACGTCATCCCCATCCGGTTCGGGATTTCCGAGCCGGAATCGCATTACCACATCCCCCTCCTGGTCAGCCCCGGCGGCTATTCGACCTACCGGGGCAGTTGAGGCGGCCTCACGCCGGGCGGCTGAGTTCGTCCGCCATGGCCTTCCAATACAGCTTGCGGTGCCCGTCATCATCCAGCGGCAGGCCCCGGTGTTCCAGGCCATCCTGCCGTTTGACGAACGGGTTACTGGCCAGCCAGGAATAGCCGTCCTCGATGCCCCAGGTGATGAACGTTTTAACGCCCCCATCGATCGCGGAATCGACGAAGGCCTTCACCCGGTCCGCCACCACCCTGTCCCTCGCCGCAAAGCCGTCCGGAATTTTCCAATGCTCCCGGACATCCATCTCGGTCACCACCAACTCGACGCCTTCCGCCTTCAGCAGCCGGCAGAACGCGGTGAAGTAGGGGCCGCTGAAGGGCTGCACCATCTGCAGATGACCCTGCAGCCCGACCGCGTCCAGTGGCACGTTCGCCCGGCGCAGGCTGCGAACCAGATTAAGCAAGCGACGGCGCTTTTCAAAATGATGCGGGGCCGCTTCCTCGGTCCCATATTCGTTCAGCGCCACTCGGATCTTCGGATCCCGCTCTTTGGCGATGCGCAGGGCAAGCCCGATGTAATCGGCGCCCAACGCGCGCAGCCAGGGTGAATCGCGTAACTCGCCCGGCCCGGCTTGCGGGGTGTCGCTGCCTGCCGGGTCCGCCACCACTTCGTTGACCACGTCCCAATCGCGGATGGACCCCTGGCTGTGCATCAGCATCCGGGTGATATGCGTGTCGAGCACGCCATGGGCCCGGTCGGCGCTCTCGGCGAGCGCCTTGGTCACCCAATCAGGGAGATCGAGATGCCATACCAGCGCGTGGCCGCGCACGGGCCGGCCATGCAGCCGGGCCCAGTTGAGCAGCGTGTCGAGCGGCCCGAATTTGAAACTGCCCTCGACGGGTTGCACGGTCCCCCATTTGGTTTCGTAGTCGGGCATCAAGAGCCCGCATTCCGCGGCAACCGCGGCGGTGTAGACCGGGTCCGTCGCAAACAGATGCGACTGGATGGCGGCGCCGTAGGTGCGGCCATGCGCGGCGGCGATCGTGCCCAGGCCCGGCCCCTGAGAGGAGATGAGCGGCGCGGGCGCGGGCGCCGTCGACGTAGCCAGGGCGGACGAGGGCAGCGGCACGGTGGAAATCGTACGAGCCGGTGGCGTCGCAGCGTGGGACCGGACGGGCCACAGCCCAATACCGGCCAGCGTCGCGGCCACGACTTCCCGCCGGGTTGCGGCGCGGCTGCCGGGCCTGGCCAGGCGTCCCGGTTTGACGATCATCGGGCACCCGGTGCAAAGCGTGGGTTCGGCGGGCAATCAGGCCGGCCAGCGGGGCAGCCAACCCCCTGCATCGTGGAGCTCATCGTAGTCATGATCGTAGACATGCGTATTTATACCACTCGTCCAGGCAAACTGGCTGCTTTCGTGGCGCTCTACAAAGATTATGCTTGGGACCTGCAGCAGAAATATCTCGGTCGCTGCCTCGGCTGGTATACGGTCGCCGAGGGGCCGCTGAACCAGGTGGTGCATCTATGGGCCTATGAGAACCAGGGCGACCGCGAAATCCGCCGCGCCAAAATGGCCGCCGACCCGGCGTGGCTCGAATATTTGAAGCAGTCCGAAGATTTGGGTCTGCTGGTAAGCCAAGAAAACCGCTTCCTAAAGCCCACCGACTTCTCACCAGTCCAAGGCTGACGGGCTAAGAGACGTCCCTACGCCACCTCCTTCACCCGCATATCCGAGAGGATCGCCCCAATCTCCGGCCGGCACGACCCGCAATTCGTGCCGGCTGTCGTGGCCCGGCCCACTGCCTCCACGCTGTCGCAGCCGGCGGCGATTGCGGCACGGATCGCCCCCGCGCCGACGCCCATGCACACGCAGATGGACGGTTCGGGCGCAACCCCGTCGGCCCGGCGGCCAGCCAGCAACGCCCGGCGGTCGGCAGGGTCGATCGTCTCCCGGGCAAACAGCTCCATCAGCCAGTCGCGTGCCGGAAGCCGATGGTCAGGCCCGGTGAACACGCAGGCCTCGACGTGGCCATCCTTGATCATGGCGGAGCGGAACACGCCAGCCGCCGGGTCGCGGAGCGACATCCATCCGTCGGGACCGCCCAAGGAAGCGACGACATTGGCGTGGCCCTCGGCTGCGCTATCCGCCCCGGCCAGCTCGTGACGCCAGACCTTGCCATCCAACGGGATCACCGCGCACCACGGCGCAGCCAGCGGTCCTAAATTGCGCCGCGCAAGGGCGAAGCCGTGCCAGGCCATGGTGGCCCGGCGCACCCGGACGGGCGTGTGTTTGAACTCAGGCTGGCCGCTCAGCGGGTCCGTCGCCGGGTTGACGGCACTGTTGACCCGGCCACCCGCGCAGAACTCCGCCGTCCAATGCATGGGGGCGAACACCGTCCCCCGCCTCAGGCCGCGGTCATGCCTCACCCGCAAAGTGCCGCTGCCCCAGGCACTCTCCACCACCGCCAAATCGCCATCCTCGAGTGCCGGCACGTCGTCTGGATGAACGGAGAGCACCGGCTCCGGGATGTGGCGAAACAGCCGCGCGGTTTTCCCCGTGCGGGTCATGGTGTGCCATTGGTCCCTCACCCGACCCGTCAGCAGGGCAAGCGGCCATTCGGCGGAGGGGGCGTTCGCTGGCGGCCGCGGCCGTGTCGGCACCATGTGCGCCCGGCGGCTCGGGGTCGAAAACCCGCCATTGCCAAATAGGCGGGAGAGGGCGATCCGCTTGTCCGGACGCGGCCAGCGAGCCGGCTGCATCGTGGCGTATTCCGCATCGCTCAGCCGTGCCAGTGCGCTGATGTCGAACAGCCGCTCGCCATTGTTCTGGGTGCCCGACAGCGTCGCGTGCTCGCGGAAGATGTCGGCCGGCCCATTCCAGCCGAACGCGCTGCCGTGGCCGAGGCGGCTGGCAACCTGCGCGATCGCCCACCAATCCGGTTGCGCTTCCCCCGGCGGTTCCATGAAGGCGCGCTGGCGGCTGATCACGCGCTCGCTATTGGTGACGGTGCCCTCCTTTTCGCCCCAGGCCAGGGCCGGAAGCCGCACATGGGCGCGCTCGATGCTATCGGTGCGGGCATTTTCGGAAATCGCGAGGAATTCGCATTGTGCCAGCGCGTCCCTGACATGGGCGCCATTGGGCAGGGAGACGGCGGGGTTGGTGCCGAAAATCCATAGGGCGCGGATCTTACGCTGCGCCACAGCCTCGAACAGCGGCACGGCCTTCAACCCCGGCGACGACGTCAGTCGGGGGGCACCCCAGAAGTGCCGCAGCAGGTCCAAATGATCCGGCCGGCCGAACTCCAGATGTCCCGCGAGCAAATTGGACAACGCCCCCACCTCGCGCCCGCCCATCGCGTTGGGCTGGCCGGTGAGGCTGAACGGGCTGGCCCCCGGCTTTCCCACGCGCCCGGTCAGCAAATGCACGTTGATGATCGCGTTCACCTTGTCGGTGCCGGAGGACGACTGGTTCACCCCCTGGCTGAACGCCGTGACCGTTTTCGGAGTGTTGGCGAACATTTCGTAGAATTTTGTGATCTCAGCCTGCCGTAGTCCGCAGGCTGTAGCCACCTCCGTCACCGTCCCTCCGGCCGCGATCGCGTCATCCATGTCATCGAGATGGCGCGCATAATTCCAGTCCGTCCGGCCGCTGCGGTGCAAGTAGCGGAGCAGCCCGGCAAACAGCGCCACATCGCTGCCCGGCGCCAGCGGCAGGTGCAAATCCGCCCCTTCGCACGTGGCGGTGCGCCGGGGGTCGATGACGACGACGCGCATTCCCGGCCGGGCCGCCCGCGCGGCGGTGATGCGCTGGAACAGCACCGGGTGGCACCAGGCGGTATTGCTGCCCACCAACACGAGGAGATCGGCGAGTTCGAGATCCTCGTAAATGCCTGGAACGATGTCCTCGCCAAAGGCGCGGCGGTGCCCGGCGACGGCGGAGGACATGCAGAGGCGGGAGTTGCTGTCGATATTGGCGGTGCCAAGGAAGCCCTTGGTGAACTTATTGGCCGCGTAATAATCCTCGGTCAGCAACTGGCCCGACACATACAGCGCGACGCTGTCAGGGCCATGCGCCGCAATGCTGTCGCGAAACGCTGCCGCCACGCGATCGAGCGCGGGTCCCCACTCGCTGCGCACGCCGTCGATCTCCGGGTACAGCAGGCGGTTTTGCAGCGACAAGGTTTCGCCCAGCGCCGTGCCCTTGACGCAGAGGCGGCCAAAATTGGCGGGGTGTACCGGGTCCCCAGCCACTTCTGCTGTCTCAGGACCGGTCGGCCGCGCAAGCACGCCGCAGCCAACGCCGCAGTAGGGGCAGGTCGTCCGTATCGCGTTCGTGTCGGGAGGGGTGGGCATCACCCTCAGTACACGTCCCGCAGATAGCGGCCCTGCCGTGCCAATGCGACGATCCAGTCCTTGGCCTGCGCTTCGTCCAACCCGCCCTGCGAGCGGGCGATGTCGCGCAGCGCGGTGTCGACGTCCTTCGCCATCCGCATGGCATCGCCGCAGACGTAGAAATGCGCGCCATCCTGCAGCCATTGCCAAAGATCGGCCGCCCCTTCGCGCATGCGGTCCTGCACGTACACCTTCTTCGCCTGGTCCCGGGACCAGGCGGTGTCCAAGCGGGACAGCGTGCCGTCTGCCAACCAGGCCTTCAGCTGATCGCCGAACAGGAAATCGGACGTCTCGTGCTGGTCGCCGAAGAACAGCCAGGCCTTTCCCGGATGCTTATGCGCCGCGCGTTCTTGCAGGAAGGCGCGGAACGGGGCGATGCCGGTGCCGGGGCCAACCATGATCACGGGCGTGGCCGGATCGGCCGGCAGCCGGAAGTGGCTGAGCTGAATGTTCGCCAGGATTTGCCCATGCACCGCGGCGCGATGCGCCAGGAATGACGAAGCAATGCCATGCCGCACCCGGCCCCGCCGCATTGCCCTCACGACGCTGACACACAGATGCACCTGACCCGGCTCGGCCTGGATCGACGACGCGATGGAGTAGAGCCGCGGCTTCAGCGAGGGCAGCGACTTCACCAAGTCAAACAGTCGCGGCCGGGCCGAGGGAAATGCTTCCAACAAATCCAGCAAATCCGCATCGGCAGGCTCTGCCCCGTCATCGCCATCCGCCAAGCGCCGGATGGCAGCGGCCTCTTTCGGATCGGTGGCGGACATGCTCATCAGGTCCAACGTGCGATCCAGCGGCCGGGCGATATCGAACTGCCAGGCAAGTGCGTCCCGCGCGGTGCGCATCGTACCGTCCGGGCACGGCAACAATTCGTCCCCCGCGGCACCCAGCGCATAAAGGCATGCCTCGACCAATTCCGGATCATTCGGAGCGTAGATGCCGATGGAATCGCCCGGCAAATAGGTCATGCCGGAAGGCGAGAGATCGATCTTGACGTGCCGCACGTCCTTGGCCGAACCTTCCCCCGTCAGCCGGTCGGCCGCCAGCACCCTCACCGGCATGCCGAGCGGGGAAGCCGGGGCCGGGCTCTCGGTAGCCGGGGGCGCCATTGCCACGGAATCGGCCGGGCGCTCGGCCAGCAGCTCCTTGACCTTCTTGCTCGTCGGCTTCGAGCCCGGCACGCAAAGCGAGGGGGAGGTCTCCTTGCCGCTGGCCAGCGCCTCGGCATAGGTCTGGCATAAATAGCCGCATTGGCCGCAATCCAACTGCGCCATGGCCGCCATCAGCTTGCGCTCGAACGGCCGGGCCTCCGCAAGGCTGAGGCGCTCGTCCATCTCCAGCGCCGGGTCGTGCCAGGGGAAATCCTCTTCCACCGCCATCGAGGATTCGACCGACATCCCGGCTCCGCCGCCCGTCGTCCCGCCATACAACCCGGCGAGAAAACCGTTCAGCCAGGCGCGCTGGGCCGGTGAGAACGGGGCGTTTTCGGGAATGACGGGAGTGACTTGGGTGACGGTCCCGCTCATCGCGTTCATGCTGACTGTCCGATGATGGTGTTCAAAGCATCGTCGCTCAGGGCGGCGGACCATTCCTGGAAGCTCTGGCCCGGTGCACGGTCCGCCTTCCAGCGGGTCAGCAAATTCAGCACCAGCGGTGGCAACTCGTCGGCTGCGACCGCCGGGCGGATCAGCCGGCCAATCGCCTGGTGGGGGCCGGCGCCGCCGCCGACATGCAGGTCGTAGCCCTCCACCATATCCTCCCCGCGCTCCACCTTGGCGCCGAGCAGCCCGATATCGGCGATGTAGTGCTGCGCACAGGAATTATGGCAGCCGGTGAGATGGATGTTGATTGGGCTATCCACCTCGATCCGCTCCTCCAGCCACTCCACTAGGGACGCGGCGTGCGACTTCGTGTTGGAAGCGGCGAATTTGCACCCGGCATTTCCCGTGCAGGCGACCAGCCCGGTGCGCAGCGGACCGGCGGAATGGCCCAGCCCCAGCGCCTCGATCGCCGCCAGCGCCTCCGGCATCCGCTCGTTCGGAATGTCGGAGATCAGCAGGTTTTGCCATACCGTCAGCCGGATGGTGCCCGAGCCGAAGCGGTCGGCGATGTCGGCCAGCCCCCGCATCCGTTCCACCGTGATGCGCCCGACCGGGAGGACCACGCCGACATAGGATAACCCCGGCTGACGCTGCGGATGCACCCCGATATGGGCGCTGCGGGACTGCGCCGGCGTCGGCAGCAGCGCCTCCGGGGGTACGCGCGTGAGCTTACGGCCCATCTCCTCTTCCACCGCGGCGAGGAATTTGTCGAAGCCCCAGGAATCCAGCACGTATTTCAGCCGTGCCTTCAACCGGTCGGTCCGGTTTCCATTGGCGATGAAAACGCGGATGATCGCATCGCACACCGGCGTCGTCTCGGCCGGTGTCACGACGATACCGGTTTGCCGGGCAAAATCCTTGTGCCCGGTGATGCCGCCCAAGGCGAGCGTGTAATACACGCCCGGCGGCACGCCATGCCCTTCCAGCACCTGCACCGCCGTGAAGGCGACGTCGTTCGTATCCTCCAGCACCGGCACCACGCCACAGCCGTCGAAGGCGATGTTGAACTTGCGCGGCAGGCCGTACAACTCGCGATGGTTCAGGATATGATGGTGGATGCGGCGCGCATCCGCCCTGGTGTCGATCAGTTCCTGCGGGTCGATCCCCGCGGTCGGGCTGCCGGTGACGTTGCGGACGTTATCCGCGCCCGACCCGCGTGAGGTGAGGCCCAGATCGGCCAGCCGGGTGAGCACCTCGGGCGCGTAGGAGGCGCCGATTTCGCGGATTTGCAAATTGGCGCGCGTGGTGACGTCGGCAAAGCCGCCGCCCATCTCCTCCGCCATGGCAGCGATGCCACGGAACTGCAACGTGTTGAGAATGCCGCCCGGCATGCGCAGCCGGCACATGAACGCGTTCTGCGCCGGGGCGACGTAGAACAGGCCGTGATACTTCGTCAGGAAAACGTCGGTGCCCTTGGGAAATTTATTCTCCGCGGCCAAGGCGCTGATTTCGCCGAAGCGGTCTAGCGGGTTCTTCTTCCGCTTCGCCTCTTCTTCCGGAACGAGCTTGCCGCCACCCGCGATCGTCCGGTCCTGCGCCAGGCGTTGCAAATCATTGGGGTCGACAGCCGTGCCGCCTCCGCCTCCGCCCAGGGCACCGTTCTTGGCTTCCACCCCGGCCATGAAGCCCTTGAGGTATTCCTGCTGCTCGGTCGAGAACGGTTGGTCCGTCATGCTGCCCACTCTGCAGGCTGGAAGGCGGAGCCGAAGGGAAGGATGCCGCGGGCAGCGCCGATCGGGCGGCCCTCCTTGATGAGGGATAGGTACCAGGGCGCGTCCGTCGTCTCGCCATACAGCACCGCGCCCACCAGCCGGTCGTCCCGGAGCAGGAACCGGCGGTATTGCCCGCTATCCGCGTCACTCAACACGATGGGGTCGCTGCCTTCGATCTCACCGGCCGACCACACGCCAGCGCCGGCCACCTTCAACGCCGTCGCGTCGGACACGGGAACGTAACGCGCCTCCTTACCCAGGATGTCGGCCGCCGCGACCTCGGCCTGGGCGTAGGAGGGTGCCACCAGGCCAACACACTGCCCGGCATGCTCCGCGCATTCGCCGACCGCCCAGATCGCCGGGTCCTCCGTGCGCATGGCATCATCCACCAGCACGCCACGGTTGACCGGGAGCCCAGACGACCGGGCCAGCTCGGTGTGGGGGCGGATACCGACCGCCATGACGACAATGCGGGCGGGGATCTGCCTGCCGTCGGCCAGCAAAACGCCGCCCTCCTCGATGGCAACGCTATTCGCCTGCGTGATGACGGTAATCCCTTGGGTTGACAGCCGGTCCTGCAACAGGGCAGCCGCCCCCTCATCCAGTTGGCGATCCATCAGCCGGTGCGCCGCGTGCAGCACCGTGGCGCGCATGCCGCGGCGGACCAAGCCGGCCGCGGCCTCCAACCCCAGCAATCCGCCGCCGATCACCACCGCATCGCCGCCCGAGGCAGCATGGGCGATCATCCGCTGCACGTCGTCCAGGGTGCGGTACATGAGCACGTTCGGCCGGTCGGCACCCGGCAATGGCAGCCGCACCGCCTGCGCCCCGGTGGCCAAGACCAGGCGGTCGTACGCCACGGCCTCGCCCGATTCCAGCACGGCCTGTTTCGCTGGGCGGTCCAACGCAACCACCCGCGTGTCCGGACGCCACTCGATCTTACGGTCGGTCAGGTGGTTCGGGTGGTGGGTGACGAGGGCCGCTTCGTCCAAATCGCCGGCGAGAAATTGGCTCAGGGCCACGCGATTATACGGGTGTGCGGCCTCCCCGCCGATCAGGGTGACCGCGGCGCCACCATGGGCCAGCCGGTCGGCACATCGTGCGCCAGCAGGTCCCGCTCCAACCACGACGATCCGGGGTGAGTGACAGTTCATCGTGCAGATATAGCGAAACCGGCGAAGCAGGGAAAAGGTCTCTGCGAGATTTGATCCGGTTTGGGGCAGAAATCCGCCTAGGAAATGATCACTTGGGCCACCAAGGGATTATTCCCTCAGCAGAGACTGGCCGGTCATGTCCGCGGGCTGGGCCAGGCCCATCAGCGCCAGCATGGTGGGCGCCAAATCTCCAAGCCGGCCGTCCTGCAGCCCAGCGCCGGGCTGGCCCACCAGCATCAAGGGAACGCAGTTGGTCGTGTGGGCGGTGTGCGGCTCGTGCGTGACCGGATCCCGCATGAGCTCACAATTCCCGTGATCGGCCGTGACCAGCAGCGCGCCGCCTTGTGCCATGACGGCCTCGGCGATCGCCCCCAACCCGGCATCCACCGCCTCCACCGCCTTGATGGCTGCCACTAGGCTCCCCGTGTGGCCGACCATGTCGGGATTGGCGAAGTTCAGCACGACCATGTCGAACTGCCCGGTCCCGATCGCCTCGACCGCACGCCGGGTCAGTTCGGGCGCACTCATCTCCGGCTGAAGATCATACGTGGCGACCTTGGGCGAGGGCACCATGATCCGCTCCTCACCCGGGAATGGCTCCTCGCGGCCGCCATTCAGGAAGTAGGTGACGTGCGGATATTTCTCCGTCTCAGCCATGCGGAGCTGCCGCTTTCCCGCGGCGCCCACGACTTCGCCGAGGATGTTGGCCATCGAATTCGGTGCGAAGATCGGCGTCATCAGCGGCGCCAACTCGTCGCTGTAGCGCGTCATGCTGACAGCGGCGGCCAAGGTGGGGACGGTACGCTCAAACCCGGTGAAGGCGGGGTCGAGCACTGCCATCAGGATTTCGCGAATCCGGTCGGCGCGGAAGTTGAAGCTGAGCAGCGCGTCGCCGTCCACCATCCCGGCGTAATCGCCGATCGCCGCGGGAGGAACGAACTCGTCGGTGACGTCGGCAGCGTAGGCGGCGGCAATGGCATCGGCGGCGGTCGGGAAGCGGGGACAATCGGCGTGGACGAGTGCCGCAAAGGCACGGCTCACCCGGTCCCAACGGTGGTCACGGTCCAATGCAAAATACCGTCCGCACACTGTCGCGATGATGGCCCCCTGAGGCAGCGCTGCCTCCAGCGCCGCGACGTATTTTGCCGCGGATCGGGGCGGCGTGTCCCGGCCGTCGGTGAACGCGTGGACGCGGACGGCGATTCCCGCCGCGGTCATGATCTCGGCCAGGGCGACCGCGTGGTCCTGGTGCGAATGAACGCCGCCCGGCGATACCAACCCCAGCAGATGGCAGGTGCCTCCGGTCCGCTGCAGCGTTGCGATCAGGGTCTGGATGGCCGGGCTGGTGGCCAGCGACCCATCCTTGATGGCGCGGCCGATCCGCGGCAGTTCCTGCATCACAACGCGGCCGGCCCCGATATTAAGGTGACCAACCTCCGAGTTGCCCATTTGCCCCTCCGGCAGGCCAACATCCTCGCCTGAGGTGCGGAGGAAGGTGCGTGGCCCGGCAGCCCAAAAGCGGTCGAAATTGGGGGTGTTTGCCTGCAGGACGGCGTTGTCGGTGGCATCCTCGCTCCAACCCCAGCCATCAAGGATCATGAGCATGACGGGGCGCGGCGGGGTGCTGATCATGCGCGTTTCCGTGGCATGAGCGCAGCTTGTATGTCCAGGGGGAATGGGCAGTGCCGGTGTGAAGCTTTCCTTCAGGCGTCTTGAGGGATCAAGGATTCGGCGCAAAGGGCGGTAGTAGGCGTCGCGCCGAGGCGGTCTGCTCGGCCCCCGGTGCTGTGATACGCGTCACAGTCCTGAAACGGGGTCGTGTCATGCCGTTCGATGGATTTCGAACGATTGCCCGCTTCCCACCAGAAGTGCTCCTAGTCTGTCGGCCGTCCCGCCCGGTGGTAGGGGTGCCCGGTCGCGATGGCTTGGGCACGGAACAATTGCTCCGCCAGCATCGGACGCACCAGCATATGCGGCCAGGTCAGCCGCCCGAGCGACAAGGCTGCATCCGCTCGGGCCAGCACCGCTGCATCCAGCCCCTCCGCCCCACCGATCAGGAAGCACACGGGGCGGGACGAGCCCCGCCATCGCTCCACCAACACTGCCAGCCCCGGACTGTCAGGGGCGGTACCATCGCCATCCAACGCAACCGCAAAGGCCGGGGAGGGCAGGGCGGCAAGCAAGGACTCGCCCTCCCGCCGTTTCATCTCGGCCGGGGCGCCGCGGCCCTCGGGCACTTCCGTCACCTCCAAGGGCGGCCGAAGCCGGGCGTTGTAGCGGGCGAAGAGCTCGGCCTCCGGGCCGCTCCGCAGCCGGCCGACGGCGATCAAGCGCATGGCTGTTGCACCGGCGCGGTGCTTGGGGACATAGCGTGCGCAGAGTGAGGAGGAGCCATCCCGTGATCCGTCGTCCCCTGCTGCTGTGCGCCGCGCTGCTGTTGGCCGCTGCTGCACCATCGGTCCCAACCGGAACGGTGAAATTGGCGGCCCAACCCGGCACGCCCTTGGATGCGACGGCGCGCCAAGTTGCCGCGGCGGATTTGGCGGATGGCGATGCCAATTCCCTGCTGCTGCTCGGCAGCCAGCATCTGGGCACCGCGGGAACCGGCCCCGCGCTGTTCGTGCAGGTGCAATCCCAACGCTCCTGCGGGTCGGCGGGCTGTTCCACCTCGATCTACCTCCCGACCAAGGCTGGCTGGATCAAGGTGCTGGATGCCGTCAGCGGCAATTTGGTGGTGGAGGCGAGCCAACACGCGGGCATGCATGATCTGCTGGTCGGCAAGAACGACCGTTGGGTGTGGCGCGGCCACACCTACGTCGACACGCTGCCCGCACCACAGGTGGATTTGCGGCCCCGGCATCCGCGCCAAGCCCGTCACCCGGCTACCAGAACTCGGTCCCCCGCTCACCCTTGAAGGGACCAATCAGGTTGGCGGTGACCCAGCCGCCGTAGAATCCTCCAGGCTGCGGCGTCACCTGCTCCTCGCCGACGAAGCAGGCATCCATGGCGGCGGCATAGACGGCCACATGGTCGCGCATTGCGGCGAAAGCGGGGCTTGGAGACGGATAGCTCCAGCCGGCATCGACAGCCGTCTTTCCGCCTGCACGGAGTGTCCAATAGGCGGCGCGGCCCTTCCACTCGCACAATGAACTCCGCGCGCTCCGCACCAGCACGCCGGTTAAAAAAGCATCCGGCGGCAGGTAGTAGCTGGGCGGGTGGGTGGTCTCCAGCACGCGGAACGCGGCTGACGTATCGGCAATCGTCTCGCCACCCAGCACGATGCGGATGCGCTGCGGCACGGCTTCCAGGCGAGGCGGCCTCGGATAGTCCCAAACCCGCTCCGGAAGCAGGCCGCTCATGCCGCCGGGTCTGCCGCCTCTTGCTGCTCGTCCAGCTCCGCGCCCCACATCTTCTCCAGCGCATAGAGCTCGCGGGCTTCCGGCTTGAACAGGTGGACGACGATGTCCCCGGCATCGATCAGCACCCAGTCGGACCCGCCAGCGCCTTCCACCGGCACGCGCCCAACGCCCGCCTCGTGCAGCTTTTCTTGCAGATGAGTCGCCATAGCGCTGATCTGCCGGTCGGCCAACCCGGTGGCGATCACCATGCGGTCGGTAAAGGCGGCGCGCCCCTCCAAATCCAGCACGGTGATGTTCTCCGCCTTGTCGGCCTCCAGGCTCTCGACGATCACGGCCTGGATCCTGTCGAGGACCGAGGGTTCCGACTTCTTGCGGGGCGCGCGTGGCTTCGGCCCGGCAGCCACCGCCTTCTTGCGCGGCGTGCCCGGGGCCTTGGCGGCCTCCTTCAACGCCGTCGCCGGCTTTGGCAGCCGGCGTTTGGCGGGGGGCTTGGTTCCTGGGTCGGCGGCCGTTGGTTTTCTGGCTATCGTCCTGCTCCCGCGATGCGTGGGACTGCGCCGGAGTATGCCGCGCGCAATGCCGTTGCCGATATGGCATTCTGTTGCGCCGGCAGGAAGGTCCAGCTCGGCGGTGTCAGCTCTGCAAGGACCGGCGCCTCGCGCGCCGGGCGCCAGGCGAACCGCAGCCGCCTTGCCGCCTGACCGGCCAGCGCCCGCTGATTATAGCCGGGGCGGGGCAGTACGGCGAAAGGCAAGGCATGCGCCACCCCCGTCCAGCGCCGCCAGCGCGGCAACTCCGCCAGGATATCCGCCCCCATCAGCCACACGAACCGCACCCGCGGAAACAGCCGCCGCAGCGCGATCAGCGTGTCCGCCGTGTAGCGCGTGCCGAGCGGCTGCTCGATCGCGGTCGCCAGGATCCGGCGGCCATCCGCAATGGTGCCGGCCGATGCCAGCCGGTCCACGAGGGCGGCCATGCCCGTCCCGTGCTTTAGCGGGTTCCCCGGCGAGACCAGCAGCCACACCTGGTCCAGCCGCAACCGCCGCAAAGCCTGCTCCGCCACGTGACGGTGCCCCTGATGCGCCGGGTTGAACGAACCGCCCAGCAGCCCGACCCGCAGCCTATGCCGATGGCCGAAGCGGGGAACCGGGTCGACTGTCAGGGCCGGACCTGCCCCGTGCCCGTCACGACGTAGCGGAAGGAGGTGAGCTGCTCCAGCCCAATGGGGCCGCGGGCATGCATGCGCCCGGTAGCGATGCCGATTTCCGCGCCAAAGCCGAACTCGCCGCCATCGCAAAATTGCGTGGAGGCATTCCACAGCGCCACGGCGGAGGAGATGCCGGCCAGGAAACGCTGCGCCGCTTCTTCGTCGGCGGTGACGATGGCGTCCGTATGCTCGCTACCGTGGCGGGCGATATGGGCCAGTGCGCCATCCACCCCATCCACCATCGCGACGTTCAGCACCGCATCCAGCCATTCTGTGTCGAAGTCGCCAGGATCGGCGGCAGGAAGCTCCGGCAGGATGGCCCGGCTGCGCTCGTCCGCCCGGATGCGGCAGCCGAACGCCGTCACCGCGCCGATGAGTTGCGGCAGCAGGGTGGGGGGCGCCGCAGAATCCACCAGCAGCGTCTCGGTCGCGCTGCACACGCCCGTGCGGCGCAGCTTGCCGTTGACCAGCAGGGCGCAGGCCATCGAGGCATCCGCCGCTGCGTGCACGAACAGATGGTTCAATCCCTCCGCATGGGCCAGCACCGGCACCCGGGCCTCGCGCTGCACCCGTTCGACCAGTGATTTGCCGCCACGGGGAATGATGAGGTCGATCCTGCCGGAAGCCCCGAGCATCGCGGCGACGTAGGACCGGTCGGCATCCGGCGGGATTTGCACGGCGGCCTCCGGCAACCCGGCCGCCGCAAGCCCTGCCATCATGGCGGCGTGGATGGCCCGCGCGCTATGCAGGCTCTCCGATCCGCCGCGCAGGATCACCGCATTGCCGGATTTCAGGCATAATCCAGCCGCATCCGCACCGACATTCGGGCGGCTCTCATAGACCATTCCGATTATGCCAATCGGCGTAGCGATGCGCCGGAACTGCAGCCCATTGGGGCGGCTCCATTCCGCCAGCGTGCGGGCCAGCGGGTCGGGCAGGGCGGCAATCTCTTCCAGGCCGGCCGCCATGGCCTCTACCCGGCCTGGCGTGAGGGTCAACCGGTCACGGAAGGCTGGGGTTGCCTGGCTCGCCGCAAGGTCCCGCTCGTTCGCGGCGAGGATCGCGGCGGCGTTCGCCCGCAACTGCCCGGCTGCTTCGGCCAGCGCCGCATTCCGCGCTGCCGCGGTCGAGCGTGCCATGGTGGCGGATGCGGCCCGGGCAGCAGAAGCCGCCGCGTGCAGCCAGGAGGAGGCGAGATCGCTATCGGCGGTCATTGCGGATCCGGTGGATGGAGGAGGCGTAACCTTAAGCGAGGACGGACCATTCTGAAATGCAACTCATGCAGAGCCGCTAGACGGTCGTCAGCAGCACCAGGTCATCGCGATGGATCGCCTCGTCCCGGCCACGCCAGCCGAGCAAGGCCTCGATCTCCTCCGACCGGTGGCCCGCGATCCGGCGCATATCGTCGGCGGAATAGGCAGATAGGCCGCGGGCCAATTCGAACCCTTCCGCGTCGCGCACCTCCACCGGGTCACCGCGGTCGAAGCCGCCCTCCACCCCGCGCACGCCGGCCGGCAGCAGCGAGCGTCCGGCCACCAGCGCGCGGGCCGCGCCGCCATCCACCGTCAGCTTGCCGAGCGGCGCCAGGCTGCCGGCAATCCAGCGTTTGCGGGCGGAGCGGCCCTCGGGCGCCGGCAGGAACCAGGTGCATCGCGCGCCTTGTGCGACGGCCTCAATCGGGTTGGCGACCGTCCCCAGTGCGATGGCCATGGCGCAGCCGGCCTGGGTCGCGATCCGCGCCGCCACCAGCTTCGTCCGCATGCCGCCGGAGGAATAGCCGGGTGGTGGTTCGCCCCCCATCGCCTCGATCTCGGGCGTGAGCTGCGGCACGACCGGGATGTGCTGGGCCGCCGGGTCCGTGCGCGGATCGGCGGTGTAGAGGCCGTCAATGTCCGACAGCAGCAGCAGGCGATCCGCGCCCACCATCTCGGCCACGCGCGCCGCCAGCCGGTCATTGTCGCCGAAGCGGATTTCGGTCGTGGCGACGCTATCATTCTCGTTGATGACGGGGACACAGTTGAGGCTCAGCAGCGTCGACAGGGTGGCGCGGGCGTTGAGGTAGCGGCGCCGGTCCTCCGTGTCGCCCAGGGTCAGCAGCATTTGCGCAGCCGTGAGCGACTCGGCCGAAAGCGCCGCGGCCCAGGCCTGCGCCAACTGGATTTGCCCGACCGCTGCCGCCGCCTGCTTCTCCTCCAGCCGCAACCGCCGCTGCGTCAACCCCAGCGTGCGCCGGGCCAGCGCAATGGCGCCCGAGGAGACCAGAATCACGGCGGTGCCGCGCGCCCGGGCCGCGGCGACGTCGGCTGCCACACCCGCCAGCCACGCCGTCCGCGGCGCCGCCCCATCCACCACCAGGGCGCTGCCGATCTTGACCACCAGCAGCTTGGCATCGGCCATGCCTGGTAGCATCAGGCGGGAACCCGAGCCGCCTGGACCGCGTCCATCAGGCGCCTCAACTGCTCCTGCACGCCCTGCCCGCTGACGCCGGACATCAGCGCGACGTCCTGCCCAGACGCACGGGCCAGCGCGGACCGGCGGGCGGAGGCTTCGCGCGGGGTCATGGCATCGGCCTTGTTCAGCACGATCAGTTCCGGCTTGTCGGCCAGGCCGCCGCCATAGGCGTGCAACTCCTCCCGCACGGTCCGCCAGGCATCCACCACATTGCCGGCTGCGCCATCCACCAGATGCAGCAGCACGGCACACCGCTCGACATGGCCGAGGAAGCGGACGCCCAGCCCCGCCCCTTCATGCGCGCCCTCGATCAAGCCTGGGATGTCCGCGATCACCAATTCTTCCGAGTGGGACAGCCGGACCACGCCCAGTTGCGGGTGCAGCGTCGTGAACGGGTAATCCGCGATCTTCGGGCGGGCGGCTGAGACGACGGAGAGGAAGGTACTCTTCCCCGCATTGGGCAGGCCGACTAGCCCGACATCGGCGATCAGCTTAAGCCGCAGCCACACCCAGCGCTCCTCGCCCGGCCACCCCTTGTCGGCCCGGCGCGGCGCACGGTTGGTGCTGGTTTTGAAGTGGGCATTGCCGTGCCCGCCATCGCCGCCCTTGCACAGCACGATGCGCTTGCCGGGTGCGTCCAAATCCGCGAGGAGGAGTTCGTTCTCCTCGTCCATGATCTGCGTCCCCACGGGGACGCGGATCAGCACGTCGTCCGACCCGGC
This sequence comes from Acetobacteraceae bacterium, assembly GCA_965199005.1. Lineage (GTDB taxonomy): Bacteria > Pseudomonadota > Alphaproteobacteria > Acetobacterales > Acetobacteraceae > LMUY01. Next base: position 301,799 of record CBDAQK010000006.1, read on the forward strand.
GCCCGTCCGGTCCGACCCGGCGCCGTTGCCGCCCTTGCGGGCCCGAAAATGCTGGGTGTAGCGGAAGTCGATCAACGTGTTGAGGTTCTCGACCGCTTCGAACACCACGTCCCCGCCCTTGCCACCCGTGCCGCCATCCGGGCCGCCGAACTCGATGAACCGCTCCCGCCGGAATGCGATCACGCCATCCCCGCCGTCACCGGAGCGGATGTAGATCTTGGCTTGGTCGAGGAACTTCATGGGATAGGTCCAAACGAAACGAGGGCCGGCTCATCGCCGACCCCCGCGCAGGCGTAGCGTCGGGCGGCGTGAGGCTATTCGGCCGCGACCGGCAAGGGCTGGACCGACACGTGCACGCGGCCCTCGGCGCGGGTCGAGAACTTCACGTGCCCGTCGGTCAGCGCAAAAATCGTGTGGTCCTTGCCGAGGCCGACGTTCAAGCCCGGCTTCACCTTGGTGCCACGCTGGCGGATGATGATGTTGCCGGCGACCACAGCCTCGCCGCCGAACTTCTTCACGCCCAGCCGGCGGCCCTCGGTGTCGCGCCCGTTGCGGGACGAACCACCTGCCTTTTTATGTGCCATGTCTTACTCTTTCTCGCTTCAGGCTGCGGTGATGTCGGCAATGCGCAGGACGGTGACGTGCTGGCGATGGCCATTCTTGCGGCGGCTATTCTGCCGGCGGCGCTTCTTGAAGATGATGATCTTCGCCAGCCGGTCCTGCGCCACCACCGTTGCCGTCACGGAAGCGCCGGGCACCACCGGGGCGCCGACCGTCATGCCGGCCTCGCCACCGCCAACTGCGAGCACGTCGGTGAACGTGATGGAGGAGCCGGGCTCAAAATCGAGCTTCTCCACCTTCAGCACCATGTTGGGGGTGACACGGTACTGCTTTCCGCCGGTGCGGATGACTGCGAACATCGATCGAAATCCTATCGGAACCTTCGGCCACCGTTGGCACATCGCCATGGTCGCCGGGCAGCAGGTTTCCCTGACGCCGGAGGCAGGCCTTATAGCGCCAGCCGCGCCCGAGTCAAATGTTACAGCCCGGTCTTGCCTTCAAGCCCCACGGCAGCGATGCCCGCGACAGCACAGATTTCGTCATTGTCCGAATTGTCGCCCGAGACACCGACGGCGCCGATCACGTCGCCGCCGGACAGGATGAGCACGCCGCTGGGCACGGGCACCAGCCGTCCGCCGCTGACGGTCGACAGCACGCCCATGAACGTTGGATTGGCGGCGGTGCGGTTGAACAACTCGCGCGAACCGAACCCCATGCCGAGCGCCCCCCACGCCTTGCCGAACGCAATGTCGAACCGCAGGATGCCGGATTTATCCTCCCGCTTGAACGCCACGAGGTGCCCGCCGGCATCCAGCACGGCGACGCTGAGCGGCATGAACCCCTTTTCCCGCCCGGCCTTGAGCGCGGCATCGACGATGGCGGAGGCGATATCGAGTGTCATTTTCATAGGTTATCATCCCGCGTGGCCTCTAACATGCCCATAAGCCGCTGAGTGTCGAGCAGGAAGAGCGTGCATATCAATTGAGGGTGCTGCAAATGGAGACGAACATCGAGAAGCTCCGCAGCGATCTGCGGTATGAGAGCCGCAAGTTTACCGTTCAGCTTGTCATTGGCGCTGCGGCCTGCGTTGGCGCAGGAGTCGCTATAGCTAATTATGTAAATAGCCGTCCCGTTCACAGAGTCCGCCACAAATCATCATATTGCGGGATCGCGTCGAAACTCCAGGCCAGACACCTCTACCGGTCGCGCCCACCCCACCCGCTCGATAGCCTCCTAAGGCGTCTTGACCGCAATCTCCACCCGGTCGCCGACAATCCGAGCCGGGAAACTGCGGACCGGCTCCGTGATGGGGGCGGAGCGGGGCTCTCCGGTGCGGATGTCCACCAGCCCCTGATGCAGCGGACATTCCACACAGCCATCCTCGACATAGCCGTCCGACAGCCTTGCGTAGCCATGACTGCACTGATCCAGCAAAGCGAACACGTCATCGCCAAGCCGGAACAGCGCGATCTGGTGGCCGCCTGCCACCGCGGCCATCACCTCGTCCTCCGCCACATCGTCCGCCGCAGCGACATCCACCCATTGCGTCGTCATATCGGGTAGGCCAGCAAGGTTTGCACGCGCAGCGTGTCGTAGATCGCCCGCTTGGACTTGAAGCGCCATCCCGCCGGCGTCTGCACCACCCGGTCCAAATACCGGCCAGCTTGGTAGATGCTGGTGCTGCCCTCCTGCGAGGTGTTCACCACCAAATAATTGCACGACATCGTGACGGCCGCCTCATCCACCCGCTCCACCGCGAAGCCAGAGACCATGTGCCGGTAGGTCGGCTGCTCGAAAATGTTGGCGTGGCGCAGCGACAGCACCCGGTCGCGCAGCATTGCCCCGCTCTCGCACCGCATCAGCGGGGCCGGCAGCCCCAGTTCCTCATTCTCCCGCGGCATGATCTCGTACAGGCAATCTTCCACGAACAGTTCCGGCCACTCCTCCAGCCGGTCATTGTCGATGGTCGCGATATACCTGTCCTGCAGCTCCTGCATTTCCAGCCGCAGCATCAGATCGGCCTGGGTCATGGCAGGACCGGGCTGTCGTAGCCCATCAGCCGTTGGTACCCGACCCAGAATTTGCGCACCAATCCCTCGGTGATCAGCGTGGCCGTCTCGTCCGGCGCGGCGCGGGACATCTCCAGGATCGATACTCCGCCCGAATGCCCGGCGATGCCGTGCTGCACCAGCTCGGTGGCCTCGGTATCCTCCATCGAGATATAACCCGCCGGGCCAACCAGATTGGCCTGCTTGATCCGCAGTGCCCGCAGCTCCGGCGTGTCGTCTTCGTAGCCGAAGAAGTGAAACACCAGCTCGAACTGATCCGGTCCCTTGGGCAGCAATTGCCGCGCGACCAGCGTGTTGTGGATTTGCTGGATCACCAGTTGCGGGAAGATCGGCTGTATGTGGTTGGTGGCAACCTCGTCATACTCCTGCACCAAATCCAGCAGCGACTCGTCCTCCAACTTGAAGCTGTCGTCGTAGGAACGGATTTTCTGGTCCTTATACGAGTCGGACCCATCGGTGTTGTTGCGGATGGCGCAGACGATGTTGTGCAGCCCGGTCGCCTCGTCGGCGATGGCGTGCGCCTTCATGTTGACGCGGAAGATGTTGAAGGTGGTGTGGAACAAATGCAGCAGGCTGGCGTGATAGGGGTCCTTCACGTTCTCCAGATACAGCTTCCAGTTCGAGTTCGAGTATTGCCGCGTGCATCCTAGGTAGACGACTGGCTTGCAGAAGATCCGGTCCACCCAGGGGCGCATCTGTGGCCCAATATAGTCGGGCAGGTCGGCCACGGTGCTGCTGAAGGTGGCGAAGACCAGCCCCTTGTAGCTGTCGACGCGGAGCTGGCGAAGGTTGTGCTGCTTCGGATCGAAATCGCGCGGCATGCCCGTCATGTCTTTCTGCCCGCGCCGGAACGGCACGCCCTGCAGATTGCCCTTCGTCCCGTAATTCCACTGGTGGTAAACGCAGCTATGCGACAGCGCATTGCCCCGCGGCAGGCGGCAGACCGCGGCGCCGCGATGCGCACACCGGTTCACCCACGCCGCCAGCGACCCGTCTTCCGCCCGGGTCATGACGACGGGGGTCTCGCCGATATAGGTGCTTTTGAAATCGCCCGGCTTGGGGATTTCGGCCTCTAACCCGAGGAAGCTCCAGGTCGGGCCGCGATAGATTCGTTCCTGCTCCCGGGCGTAGACTGCGGCGGAGTCGAACACGGTGTAGGGCACGCGCGATCCGTCGCGATGCGGAAAGTGCACGCCATCGGACGAATCGGATAATTGCTGAACGTGATCCATGGGAACCTCCATCGCCCGCTATACTCTAGCAGAGTGGGCGATTTGCCCAGGGTGGGCAGAGTGGGCGGTGAGCCCGAGGTTGGATCATCAGTGGGACAATGACGAACCTGCGCGCACTCATTGCTGACCGGACCATGCTGGTGCTCGCCGCCAGCCCTGGCGACGAGGCGCTCGCCTGTGGCGGCCTCATCGCCGAAGCCTGCGCACGGGGCCGCCCCCCATTGGTCGCCGTCTTGACCGATGGAGCCTCGCTCGGCGCACCGGATGCGCCCCCCGATATACGCGCCAGGGCGCATGAGCGTGAAACGCGGGCGGCCGTTCTCTCCCTCGGGCTACCGCGGGACCGGTTGCTCATGTTAGGGGTGCGCGACGACGCGGTGCCGGCGGAGGGCGAATTCTTCGCGCAGATCGTCGCAGCTGTTGGTTTCTTGACCTGGATGCGTGACCTCAACGTGATCTGCGGCCCCCGCGCCGACGACCCTCGCCGTGCCCGCGCGGGCGCCATCACGGCCGAGATCGCCCGCCGAACCGGGATCGTTCGGCTGACCTACGGGGGCGGACCCGGTGCGGTCGAACTGGCCATCGCAACCCACATAGCGGCCAAGGCCAAGGCCGTCGCGGCCCATGTCTCGCTCGGCAACCTCCCTGTCGAAGCAGAGTGGTTCACATAATGCGGGTGTTCTGGTTCGCCATCACCAAGAGAAGCCGTCCATCGTCTGATCTCGCTTCACACCGGGAATCCGGTAAATCTAAGCTTTTGGCGCCGCCAAGCGGTAGGGAGCACGCATGAGGGTCATCATCGCGGGGGGTGGCATCGGCGGCTTGGCGGCCGCTTTGGCACTGCAGGCGCGCGGGATCGACGCGGTGGTGTTCGAACGCTCGGCGACGATCCGGGAGTTGGGCGTCGGGATCAACACGCTACCCCATGCCATAGGCGTTCTGGCCGGGTTGGAGCTGCTGCCGGCGCTGGATGCGGTGGCGATCCGCACTCACGAGCTGATTTATGCGAACCGCCACGGGCAGACCGTGTGGCGCGAGCTTCGAGGGGTCGCGGCCGGCCATGCGGTACCGCAATTCTCCATCCATCGTGGGCGGCTGCAGGGCGTGCTGCTATCGGCGGTGGAGCAGCGTCTGCCGGGCGCCGTGCGCTGCGGTCATGCGCTGGAAACGTTCGAGGATGATGGCGCCGGGGTGACCGCGCGGTTCCGGCTGGCAGATGGCAGCATGGCAGAGGAGCGGGGCGATGTGTTGGTGGCGGCGGACGGCATCCACTCGGTCGTCCGCGCCCAGTTCTATCCTGACCAGGGGCAGCCGCTGTGGAATGGCATCATGCTCTGGCGTGGGGCGGTGCCATGGGCGCCATTCCTCACCGGGCGCTCGATGATCATCGCGGGCGGGATGGATGGCAAGCTTGTGCTGTATCCGATTGCGCCGGAGCCCGGCGGGCGCGTGTTGCTGAACTGGGCGATCATGGCGCGGGTGGCGCCGGGCGGGACGGCGCCGCCCCGGCGGGAGGATTGGAACCGCACTGGATCGCTGGCCGAGCTGATGCCGCGCGTAGCTGGGTTCCACGTCAAAGAGGTCGACGTGGCCAATGTCATCAAGGCCACGCCGGAATTCTACGAATACCCAGTCTGCGACCGCGACCCGGTGGACCGCTGGTCCTGGGGCCGGGTGACGCTGCTGGGGGACGCTGCCCATCCCATGTACCCGGTCGGGTCCAACGGGGCGAGCCAGGCGATCCTGGATGCCAGCGCGCTCGCAACCCACCTGGCGGAGGGCAGCGACCCCGTTGCCGCGCTGGCCGCCTACGAGGCGGAGCGTGCGCCGGCCACCGCAGCCATCGTGCGGAGCAACCGGCTAGGGGGACCGGAGCGGGTCATCGATCTGGTGGATAGCCGCGCGCCGGACGGGTTCACCCGGCTGGAGGATGTCGCCAGCGAAGAGGAGTTGCGAGCGGTGGTCGGCGGCTACGCCAGCATGGCCGGGTTCGCGCGGGCGTGACTCGCATCTTGTCCACATGATTTATGGTCTCATATGGACAAGGTAGTAAAATGGGCATCGATGTCGCTGAGGTTCTAGGCCTGGACGAGGGCGCATCCATACCGAATGGCTCCCTCGCTCTGATGACGCGCGTGGATAAGGGATTGCCCCTGTCCGCGCTCGACCGGTTGGCCAAAGCAGTCGCACCTGGCGATACGCAGTTTCCATACCGGCTGGTGCCGAGAGCGACCCTCGCGCGCCGCCGTGCCATGCCAGCCGGCCAGCAAGTGCTGTCGGCTGAGGAGGAGGCGAAGGTTGCCCGGTTAGCGTCCGTCTGGGCCCTTGCGCTCGATGTATGGAAGGATGCAGAGGCGGCGCGGCGTTTCCTGGGCAAGCCGCACATGCTTCTCCAAGGCCGTACATCATTGGATGTTGTTCTGGCTAACGAACTGGGCGGTCGACTGGTTGAAATATCCTCGGGGGCGGACTGTATGGCGTGGCCCTTTGACAGGGCAGCGTCTTCATCACGTGTTCGGAGCTTTTCGGATTGGCGACCCAAAAGGTGAGTTCCCCATCTTCGACGCCACTGGGTCCGCGCTGTCACCAGGACGCTGGAACACTGCCAGCCACAAATTAATCTATGCAGCGGAGCATTATTCGACTGCGATGCTTGAAAAGCTGGCCCGATTCCTCGGTGAATTGCCGCCCAATCAGCGTTTCATCGAAATCACTCTGCCAAATGGACTTTCGTATGAGGTCGTCAGTACTGCGCATCTTGCGGGTTGGGATGATCCGCTTGCAGTCGCGTCCAAGGCATGGGGCGACCAATGGTGCCGGGAATGCCGCTCCGCGATCGCCTTCGTGCCGAGCGTGGTGGCGAGGATCGAACGGAATGTTCTGATCAACCCGGCGCATGCCGAGTTTCCCCAGATCACGTATAGCCTGCATCAGCCAGTCTGGTGGGACGCGCGGCTTTTCTGTCTCAACCCGGCGGTGGCAGGAATTCCACCTCGTGCAGTGCCGCCAGACGCACAACCTCGGCCGGGTCCGTCACACGATCGATGGCGGTGAACAGCGCGTAGAGCCCGCGGGAGGGCGCCACGCCGAACAACGTCCGCACAGTGCTCTGGCTGCGATTGTAGATGCCATGCGGTATCCCCCGAACCAGGTGAACCACGTCTCCCGCCCCGCCGCTGGTCTCCTTCCCGTCCAGCCAGAACTCCAGCCGCCCCTCCACGATGTGGAGGAACTCGTCCTGCGCCGGGTGGACGTGCGGCGGCACGAAGGTGCCCGGCGGCAGCGTGGCGTGCCACAAGAACAAATCGGCATTGTGCAGCTTCGGCACGTAGGTCTGGCCCAGCACGTCCCATGCCATGCCGCCGATCCCGTCCGCCGCCGCTATCACGCTGGACTGCGCGCTGCCCATCGTTGCATTCCTCGCCAAGTGTTACGACACCAATAGCGGCCTCGATGGCCGCCGGCGAGGGCGCGTGACCACCGCCCTCTCAAACCGAAAGGATGTCCCATAGCCATGGCCCGGCACACGTTTTTCTGCATCGACGCCCATACCTGCGGCAACCCCGTCCGCGTGGTCGCCGGTGGAGGGCCCTTGCTGCCGAATGTGCCGATGGCGGAGAAGCGCCAAATCTTCATGCAGCACCACGACTGGGTCCGGCGCGCCCTGATGTTCGAGCCGCGCGGCCACGACGTCATGTCCGGCTCGATCCTGTACCCCTCCACGCGCGACGATTGCGAACTGGGGGTGCTGTACATCGAGGTGAGCGGCTGCCTGCCCATGTGTGGCCACGGCACGATCGGCACCGTCACCGTCGCGATCGAGGAGGGACTGGTGCAGCCCCGCACCCCCGGCCGCTTCGCCATCGAGGCGCCGGCCGGCCGGGTCGAAGTCGAATACGTGCAACAAGGCGCCTTCGTGGAGCAGGTGCGGCTGCACAACGTGCCCGCCTATTTGCATGCCGCCGACGTGGCGGTCGACGTGCCGGGGCTGGGCGAATTGGTGATCGACGTGGCGTATGGCGGAAATTTCTACGCCATCATCGAGCCGCAACCCAATTGGCCCGGCCTCGACGGCAGCAGCGCCGGTGATCTGATCCGATGGAGCCCCGCCGTCCGCCGCGCCGCACAAATGGCGGTCGCCCCGGTGCATCCGGAGGACTCGCGGATCCGCGACGTCACCCATATCCAATGGTGCGGCGCGGCGCGGGACACACGGGCGCATGCGCGCAACGCCGTCTTCTATGGCGACGCCGCGATCGACCGGTCACCCTGCGGCACTGGGTCCTCCGCCCGGATGGCCCAGTTGGTGGCGAAGGGCCGGCTGGCGATAGGGGCGGAGTTCATCCATGAAAGCATCATCGGCAGCTTGTTCGACTGCCGGGTGGAGGCGGCTGCCCATGCTGGGAACCGCGACGCCATCCGGCCGAGTGTCGCGGGCTGGGCACGGATCACCGGCCATAATACGATCTTCGTCGACGACCGCGATCCCTTCGCCCACGGTTTCCAGGTGGGCTGACCAACCGCTTGGCTTGACCTACCCGCTCCCTCAATCCACTTAACGCCTATCGCCACGTCGCTCCGAAGGGGTCCCAAGGGGTCCAATGTCCACCCGAGTCCTCATCGACCATCGCGAAGGCGGTGTGATCCGCCATCCGGAGAAGGCGAACCGCCCCAGCACGCCCGCGCTGCGCAAGCCGGACTGGATCCGCGTGCGCGCGCCGAACCACCCCACCTATCATGAAACCCGCGCGCTGATGCGGGAGAACAAGCTCGTCACGGTGTGTGAGGAGGCGGCGTGCCCAAACATCGGCGAGTGCTGGTCCCAGCGCCACGCCACCATGATGATCATGGGCGACACCTGCACCCGCGCCTGCGCCTTCTGTAACGTCGCGACCGGGCAGCCGGAGGCGCTGGATGCCACCGAGCCCGGGCGGGTAGCGGATGCGGTGGCCAAGCTCGGGTTGCGCCACGTCGTCATCACTTCCGTCGACCGGGATGATTTGCCGGATGGTGGCGCCGCTCATATCGCCGCCGTCATCCGAGCCATCCGGGACGCGGCGCCGGAGACTACGATCGAGGTGCTGACGCCCGATTTCCTGCGCAAGCCGGGCGCGGCCGAACTCGTGGTCGCAGCGCGGCCGGACGTGTTCAACCACAATCTGGAAACCGTCCCGCGGCTCTACCCGACCATCCGGCCAGGCGCGCGCTACTTCCAATCGCTCCGTCTGCTCGACCACGTCAAGACGCTCGATCCGACGATCTTCACCAAATCCGGCATGATGGTTGGGCTGGGAGAGGCCAAGGGCGAGATCATGCAAGTGATGGACGACATGCGGATGGCGGACATCGACTTCCTGACGCTTGGCCAATACCTGCAGCCGACGCCGAAACATGCTGCGGTGGACCGCTTCGTCACCCCGGACGAATTTGCCGACTACGCCACGATGGCGCGGTCGAAAGGGTTCCTGATGGTATCCGCCACACCGCTGACCCGGTCGTCCTACCATGCAGACAGCGATTTCGCGGCCCTGAGAGCGGCCCGTGGCGGGCAGCGTTAGTGCCCACCCACGCCGAGCACAAGCTGGTCCCCTATACGGCTGAGCAGATGTTCGACCTCGTGGCCGACGTGGGGAAATATCACGATTTCCTGCCATGGTGTGCCGCCTCCCGCGTCCGGACCCAGTCGGAAACGGCGTTGACGGCGGATTTGACGATTGGGTTCGGTCCGTTCCGGGAGAGCTTCACAAGTGTCGTGGCGCTGGACCGGCCGCGCAACGTGAACGTGAAATACGAGAACGGTCCGTTCCGTTATCTTAATAATCAGTGGAACTTCACACCCGCGGCGAATGGTTGCCGGGTAGATTTCTTCGTGGATTTCGAATTCCGCAGCCGCATGCTGCAGGCTGCAATCGGTGTCGTGTTCAACCAGGCGGTCGAAGCAATGGTAAAAGCGTTTCTGAAGCGGGCGCGGGACGTGTACGGCCGGCCTGCCGCGACGATTTCGGTCATGCAAGTGCCGGTGAAGGGCTGATGACCTTCGCTCCGCCGCCGTTCAAATCCGGCGTACCCGTCCGCGCGAACCTATTTTCCGACACGCAGACCAAGCCGAGCGCCGCCATGAAGGCCGCCATGATGGAGGCCGAGGTCGGGGACGAGCAGAATGGCGACGACCCGACCATCAATGCGCTGTGCGAGCGGATGGCCGCGCTACTGGGCAAGCAGGCCGCGATGTTCCTGCCCACCGGCACGATGTGCAACCAAATCTCGATCCTCGGCCATTGCCGGCCCGGTGATGAAATCCTGGCGCACAACACCGCCCACATCCTGACCAGCGAGGGCGGCGGCCCAGGGGCCTTGGCGGGCGCCATGATCCTCGGGTTGCCGGGTGATGAGGGCAAGTTCAGCGCCGACGCGGTGCGCGCTGCGCTCCGGCCGAAATCGCGCTATTCGCCGCCGCAGACGCTGCTGGCCGTGGAGCAGACTGCGAACATGGGTGGCGGCGCCGTCTGGTCGCTCGATGCGCTGAATGCGGTGGCCGCTGTCGCGCACGAAAACGGCATGTCGACACATATGGATGGCGCGCGGCTGATGAATGCGGTGGTTGCCGCCGACGTTCCGGCCGCGGAGATGGTCGCCGAGTACGATACCGTGTGGCTCGACTTCACCAAGGGCCTGGGCGCCCCGCTGGGTGCCGTGCTGGCTGGTTCGACCGAGTTCATCGGCGCCGCTTGGCGGTGGAAGCAGCGCATGGGCGGGGCGCTTCGGCAAGGCGGTATCTGCGCTGCCGCCTGCCTCTACGCCCTGGACCACAATATCGACCGCTTGGCCGAGGACCATGCCAACGCAAAATGCCTTGCCCGGGGCTTGGCACAGGTGCCCGGCCTCTCGGTGAAAATGCCGGAAACCAACCTGGTCTATATCGATACCTCCGCCTCCGGCATCGATGCCGCCGAACTTGCACGCCGTGCTGCCCAGCACGGCGTGCTGATCTCCGTCATGGGGGTCCACCGGGCACGCGCCTGCACCCACCTCGACGTGTCGGAAGGGCAAGTGGCGGAGGCGGAGGCAGTCATCCGCTCGGTCATGGCTTGATCCCACCCATTCAGGGGAGTTTGCCCATGCGTTTCACCACCGTCGCCGCCATGCTGGTCTTGCTCACCGGCGCCGCTCAGGCGCAGGCACCGCTGACCGGGACGACCGCTCCGGCGGGGTCGCCGTCGGTTGGCACCCCGTCTGGGGAGACCGTCGCACCCCCTGCGACCGCTCCTCGCGCCCGGCGCCGCACGCTGGAGGAGCGGTTTGATGCTGCCAACACGACCCATGACGGCCATCTGACCGCAGAACAGGCCCGGTCTCACATGCCGGCCGTCGCCCGCGATTTCGACCAGATCGATACGGCGCATGTGGGGTATGTGACGCTGGATCAAATCCGCGACCATAATCGCGCCGCGGCCGCTGCCCGCCGGGCGGCGCGGGCGAAGCAGTGATGTCCGGCCAGGCCAGTCCGGCGAGCGGGCTGTTGCTCGAAGCTGGGACGCCGGAAGCGGTCGCGTTCCGGCTCATGGAGAAGATCCTGAACTTCAATCCTGGGCTGACCGGGAAAGAGGAGCTTCTGAAGCTCTACGCCGAATGTATCGCCACCGTTCGCGGCCCTGTGGCTGAGGATTTGCTCCACGCGCTGAGTCTCGAGGGCTGACTCGCGGCCATTTGGCAATGAATTGACGGGCCCTTCATCTATTTGACGTAGATTGCGGACCGTTGGCCGTTCGGTAGGTATTTCGATGCGCTCGTCTTGTTTGACCCTCCTCGCGCTCGTTCTGCTTCCAGGCTGCGCCCTCATGCTGGATGGCACCAGCCAGACCGTCACGGTCCGCACCGGTCCCGTGGGGGCAGCCTGTACCGTTGCGCGCCAAGGCGTCATCCTGGGCACCATCCCGTCAACGCCTGGAACGCTGGTGTTACACCGGGACGTCGTGGATTTGGATGTGACGTGCCATAAGCCGGGGTGGGCGACGGCGGCCACCCGGATCAAGTCGCGCCTCACCGGTATAACAGCCGGTAACATGTTTTGGCCCGTCGTGGGGCCACTGGTGCTGGTCGCGGTGGGCCCCGTCGTAGACGATGCCACCCGCGCCAACTACCGCTATGCCGAGGATATCCTCATCAACATGACGCCGCAGAGTGGAGCGGGTCCTAGCGGGGTGGTCGTGGTCCCCGAGTTCTGAGGCCTATGCGCCGAGAAGCTTGAGTGCAACGGCGACCGTCGCCTCCCGCACCGCGGCGCGGTCGCCTGCAAAGATATGGTGCTCCGTCCGCACCGTCCGCCCACGCCGGGCAAGCCCGAACCAGACCAGACCCACGGGCTTTTCCACGCTGCCGCCGCCCGGTCCAGCCACCCCGGTCACCGACACCGCCACATCGGCCAGCGAGCGGGCTACCGCGCCCTCTGCCATCGCGGCGGCGACTGCTTCGCTCACTGCGCCATTGGCTGCGATGAGCGTTGCGGGCACGCCGAGCATCTCGGTCTTCGCCTCGTTCGAGTAGGTGACAAAGCCGCGGTCCACCACGTCCGACGAGCCGGGAATGTGGGTGAGCGCAGCCGCGATCAGCCCCCCGGTGCAGCTCTCCGCCGTCGCCAGGCGCATTCCGCGGCCGCGCAGGCGCTCGAGCAATGCGGCGGCTTCAATCAGGATGGAGGGGTTCAGCATGGCGGCTCCTTCAGCGGGGCAATATGGTGGAAAGCAACGCCCAGAGCACGGCCGCCGCACCCAGACCTGCCATGAGGTCGTCCCCCATGACGCCAACGCGGCCCGGGATGCGGTCGAGGACCCCAACCGGCCCCGGCTTGGTGATGTCAAGCAGCCGGAATAGAGCGAAGGCCACCAGGATATCCAGCGGGTCCAACCGGCCGAGCGGCAGCATGGCGACCCACATCCCCGCGACTTCGTCGATCACCACCCATCCCGGGTCGGCTTCGCCGGCAGCGCGTGGGATCGCCCAGAACCCGGCCACGGTGGCGAGCACCACGCCAGCTGCCAGCAGCCACCTGCCTCCTGCCTCCAACAGCACGGCTCCCAACACTGTGGCCAGCAGCGAGCCCCAGGTGCCGGGTGCCTTGGGGAAAAAGCCGATGCCGCCGCCGCTTGCCACCCACCGGGCCGGGCTCATCCCTGCCAGCGTGCCAGCGGATGCGGCAGCACCGTTCCCGCCAAAGCGCGGTAGATGACGACGTTCTCAACCACGCGTTGCACGTAGTTGCGGGTCTCGGCGAAGGGAATCAGCTCGATCCAATCAATCATGTCGATGCCGTTCGGGGTCGCCGGGTCACCATTGGAGGCCAGCCAATCCGCAACCCGGCTGGGCCCCGCATTATAGCCCGCTACCGCATACGGCATGGCGCCGCCGAATTGGTCCAGCAGGCCCCCGAGATAGGCGGTTCCCAGCCGCATATTATAGGCCGGGTCCGTGCTCAATGCGGTGAGGTTGACCTTCGTGTCGCCCAGCCTGCGGGCCACTGCAGTCGCAGTATTGGGCATCAACTGCATCAAACCTCGCGCGCCGACCGGGCTGAGCGCCTCCGTGTTGAAATTGCTCTCCTGCCGGATGAGACCCAGCGCCAATGCCGGCTCGACTGAACCGGGCGGCGGATCGACCGCGGCCGGCCAGCCCGCTTCCGCCATCACCACGCCATCGCGGCCCGCCCGCCGGGAAATGGCAACGGCCAGGTCGGGCAGGCCAAAGCCGACCGCGAGGCGCGCGGCGAGGATACGGTCGGTGCCGTCGGTGGCAAGTTCGTCCAGGCGCAGGATGAACGCCCGTGCCCGCCGCGGTTCCCCCCATCCCACGAGCAGGGAAGCAGCCCGGGCGTTCTCCGATCCGGCGAAATCCAGCGCGCGGGCGGGTGTCCAGCCAGGGTCGCGTGCGGACCGGATGCGCGCCGCCAGGGCAGCATCATCCTCCCCCAATGCCCGCGCGGCCAATTGACCGTAGAAGGTGGTGGGCCACGCGGCGGCTTCGGTATACGCCTCCTTCGCCCCGGTAGGATCGCGCCGCGCCTCCGCTGTGCGCCCCAACCAATAATAGGCGCGCCCTTGGGTGATCGCGGCGTGGCTCAACCCGGCGAGCGCGTGGAAATGGCGCGACGCGGCATCCGTATCCATCCGGCGGCGCAGGGCGATGAAGCCGGCGAGGAATTCAGCATCGATGGCCTGCTCCGGCGGCAGCTCCGTGGCGCCGTCGACGAGCGCATAGGCCCCGGCATTGTCGCTGTTGCGCAGGCGGCGGCGCGCAAGCAGGTTGCGTTCCTCCCAGAAGGCGGCACGGCGCTCCGGCAGGGCGGCATGCTCGGCGGCCGATCCCATGGCCAGCCATAGCTTGAGGGCGTCGTCATCCTGCCCAGCGCGGCGCAGCCATTTGGCGAGTTCCAGCATCAGGGCCGGGTCCACCGTGGCCCCGCCGGGCAAGGCCGTCACCAGAGCCCGGGCGGACGGGTCGTCCCGCTTCAAGGCAAGGCGGGCCTCCGCCGTCGGCCGTTGCGCAGGGTCCAGCCGGGCGATTTGCCGCCAGGCGGGTCCCCCGACGCTGCCGCTATCGCTCCAGGCAAGCTTGTCGAACCGGCGCCACTGGTCCGCCGGGGTCAAATCCTTGCCCCATTGCCGGAGGAAGGCGACTTCCCCCGGCGCGTCGGTGATCCCGCTGAGCCACGCTTGCCGCGCCACCTCGATGGCATCCGGCGCCCGCCCGGCATTGGCGTCGGCCGTGGCGCATCGGAGCAGCGACGGAACCTCCCGCACCGGCTGGTGGGTGCAGATGTCGAGCACGCTGTGGTCGTCCGGCTCGTTGGCCAACGCCTCCGACAACCGGCGCGACAGCACGCTTTGTGCAGGCCAACTCGGGTTGTCAGCCATGAAGGCTGCGATCTCGGCCGGATGGCCGCCGCCGGGGGCGAGCAGGCGGTAATACAGGACCAGCTTGCGGGCGACTGGGTCAGGCGAGGTCACGGCGAGTGCATCCGCGTCCGCCCAGCGGCTATCGTGCAGCGCAGCGCCAATGGTGTCCGTGGCCGCCATCGCCGGACGGACGGTCACCAACAGCCCAACGAGGATCAGAGCGCGGATCATGGCGAGGGGGTGTAGCATAACTGCGACATCCTTGCAGCCGGTCCGGCACGTGCCTAGGTTGTCGTCCCTCGAATGGATCTCCTGCCATGTTCACCGGCTCATACGTCGCCCTCATCACCCCCATGCGTGCCGACGGCGCCGTGGATGAGAAGGCGTTCGCCCATTTCGTCGAGTGGCAAGTTGAACAGGGAACACAGGGCCTGGTCCCAGTCGGCACCACGGGCGAAAGCCCGACCCTGTCGCACGCCGAGCACAAGCGCGTGGTGGAAATCGCCATCGAGGTCGCGGCGGGCCGGGTGCCGGTGATTGCGGGCGCCGGGTCCAACAGCACGGCGGAGGCGATCGAACTCACCCAGCATGCGAAGGAGGCGGGTGCCGATGCAGTGCTGGTGGTAACGCCCTATTATAACAAGCCGACCCAGGAGGGCATGTTCCTGCACTTCACGGCGATTGCCGACGCGGTCGATATCCCCGTGATCATTTACAATATTCCCGCGCGCTCCGTGGTGGATATGAGCGTCGAAACGATGGCGCGATTGGCAAAGCACCGCAACATCGTCGGCGTGAAGGATGCCACTGCGAACCTAACCCGGCCGCTGCACACGACGGCGGCGTGTGGCCCGGCATTCTCTCAATTGTCAGGCGAGGACCATACCGCGCTCGCGTTCATGGCATCGGGTGGCCATGGCTGCATCAGCGTGACCGGGAACATCGCGCCTGCGCTGTGCAGTGCCATGCACGCGGCCTGGGCAGAGGGCCGGGTGGCCGACGCGATCGGCATCCAGCAGCGGCTGCTACCGGTACATGACGCAATGTTTGCCGAAACCAGCCCTGGCCCGGTGAAATTTGCCGCCAGCCTGCTGGGTCATGGGACGGATCATTGCCGCCTGCCGATTGCGCCGGTGGCCGAGGCGACGCGGACGAAGGTGCGTGCTGCCATGGTCCAGGCGGGGTTGCTGAACTAATCCCGTGCCGGAGAAGAAGAAAAGCGGCCTCATCAGCCACGGGCTCGCGGCGCAGAACCGCAAGGCCCGGTACGACTACACCATCAAGCAGACGATGGAAGCGGGGATCGTCCTGAAGGGGCCGGAGGTGAAGAGCCTCCGCTTCGGCCGCGCGACCATCACCGAGGCCTGGGCTGGTGAGCGGGACGGGGAGCTATGGCTCTTCAATTGCTATATTCCGGAATACCAGGGCGGCATCCTCTCGAAGTTCGAGCCCCGGGCGCCGCGCAAGCTGCTAGTGAAGAAGAAGCAACGCGATGGTCTGCTCGGTGCGGTAAGCAAGGACGGCGTGTCGATCGTGCCGCTCGACATCCACTTCAACGACCGTGGATTGGCAAAGGTGTTGCTTGGGCTGGGGCAGGGAAAGCAGAAGGCGGATAAGCGCCAAGCTGCGGCGGCCAAGGATTGGGCGCGGGATAAAGCGAGATTGATGCGCAATCGCGGGTAATAAGGTGCAATCCGGTTTGGGATTGCACCAATTACACGCCTGCCTAGCTCGGTGCTATTGTGTTTACGCTTCGACGCTGCTCAGATGCTCTGCGAGGATCTTGTTCATCTCGAACATTGTCACGCTCTTCTTTCCGAAGACTTTCTCGAGCTTGTCGTCTGCATTGATCTGCCGGCCGTCGTCTGGGTCCTGCAGCTTGTGCGACTTGACGTATTCCCAGACTTTGCTGACAGCTTCTCCGCGCGCCATCGCCTCGTCACCGATGACCGCAGCAAGATCATCCGAGGGTTGCAGCTTCTGCTGAAGCGCATTGGGCTTGTGACCGCGCTTCGGCGGGTCGACGTGCTTCCCCGCTGGAATAGCGTCATCGGTCTTGGTCTGCTTTGCGGGGGATGGTGTTTTGCTCATGAAGTCCTCAATATTAAGAGTTGAATAACGACGCCCTTTCAGCGGGATGCGGCATCTTCATCAAGATCTTGCAACACCTCTTTTGGTGCGCTTGGATCGAGCTTCTTTGCCTTTTCGATCAGTTGATCAGCCGCGGCTTCATCACCGTCCACCAGCTTCTCTAATGCCTGATCGGTAAGATCCAGTGCTTGGGTATGTTTGTCGTCAGCCATCGTCATCTCCTTTTTCTCTAGGGGAGACGCTCATCATCCGGATGGGTTTGCTCGCTCGCATTCAGTTGCGCAGCACCGGGTGGGGTGCCCTATACCCCACCATCCGTGCTCCCTAGTTGCTCGCCGAGGCCGGATCGATCCAGCCGATATGGCCGTCTGCACGACGGTAGACCACGTTCAACTGTCCGGTGGTGCTGTTGTGGAACATCATCACTTGTTGATCGGCCAAATCCAGCCGCATCACGGCATCGCTGACGCTGAGATGGTCGATCGTGGTCGCCGTCTCCGCGATCACAGTGGCAAAGGCATGGGTGTGGCCGTCCGGCGGGGTGGCGACCGCCTCATCCTCCTGGCGCAGGATATACTGCCGGGCAGCCTGTGACCGTTCGCGGTTGGCCAAATCCCGGGCATGCTCGTTCACCCGGCGTCGATAGCGTCGAAGCCGCTTGGCGATGTGCTCGGCTGCGTCATCAAACGCACTATTGGCATCGGCTGCCTCACCCTCGCCCCGGAGTGTTAGCCCCCGGCCGGCATGGACGTTGATATCGCAGGTAAAAAAAGATCGCGCCCGGCTGAACGTGACGTTAGCCTCGAGCGCACCGTCGAAATACTTCCCAGCGATGGTGTCCAAGCCGTCGGATACGCGGGTACGCAGCGCGTCCGAAAGGTCGACCTGCTTGCCGGAAACCGTGATCTGCATACGCATCGCCTCCATTGTTATCCGGAAGGCACTTGCTCAGGCTGGCAGCGCCTTTTCCCGTTTACGCTGCACCGAACTTGGGATGCGCAGCGCGTCCCGGTATTTGGCCACCGTTCTTCGTGCAATGTCCACGCCTTCCCGGCGGAGGGCAGCCACGATTGCATCATCCGACAGGATATCCTCCACCGTTTCGGCTGAGACCATCGTGCGAATGCGTTGGCGAACCGCCTCGGCACTGTGGCTTTCGCCTGCTGTGCCGGCAATCGCCGTGGTGAAGAAGTATTTCAGTTCGAACGTGCCGCGGGGTGTCGCAATATATTTGTTGGCGGTCACCCGGCTGACGGTACTTTCATGCATTTCCACAGCATCCGCGATATCGCGCAGGATAAGCGGGCGCAGATGCGCGACGCCGTAGTGAAAGAACGCATCCTGGCGGCGCACGATTTCTGCCGAAACCTTAAGGATGGTTTGGGCCCGTTGTTGCAGCGACTTGACGAGCCAGTTCGCCGATGACAGCTGCTCGCCCAGAAACACCCGGTCTTCCCGTTTCGTGCGGGTCAATATGCGGGCATGAAATCCCTGGTTCACCAAAACGCGAGGCATCGTCTCGGGGTTGAGTTCGAGCAGCCATTCACTGCCTTCCTCGCCCCGAATCGGGGCGCGACGCATCAGGACGTCCGGCAGGATAGCGGCCACGGGGCCGGTGTCGAAGGCCGCGCCGGGTTTTGGATCCAGCATGCGGATTTCTGCGATCATGCCTGACAAATCCTCGGCATCGACGTCGCAAAGCTCGCGCAGCCGCCGCAGATCGCGCCGTGCGAGCAGGTCGAGGTTGTCGAGCAGCGCCTGCATCGCCGGGTCGAGCCGGTTCCGGTCGGCCAATTGCGCCGACAGGCACTCCCGCAAATCCCGTGCAAACAGGCCCGCCGGGTCGAACCGCTGCATACGGTTCCGCACGAACTCGACCCGTGCGGGCTCGATGCCTAGCGCATCGGCCAGCGTCGCGCTGTCCACCGCGACGCGGCCCGCCGGGTCCAGCAGGGCGATGAGATGCGCGCCGATCATGCAATCGACCCGGTCGGTGAAGCTGAGGCGAAGCTGCTGGCTCAGATGCTCGCGAAGCGACCTGGGGGCCTCCGCCAGATCATCCATGCCACGGTCGTCGCCGTCGAAAGCGCGGCCGCCGCCCCCATCGCGGCTGAACGCGGCGGCGCCGTCGCCTAGGCTGCCGGCGTCGTAGCTATTGGTGTGGTCCGCCTCCGCCGCGTCAGGCAACTTCTCCCGCCGGAGTAGGTCGGCCGTATCCATATGGTCGAGCGTTTCAACCCGCTGATCGGGGGCAGGGCGCTCGGGGACGCCCTCCATCTTCTCGTCGCGTTCCAGGAGTGGGTTGCGTTCCAGTTCCTCCTCGATATAGGCGGCGACCTCGATATTGGAGAACTGCAGCAGCTTGATGGCTTGCCGCAATTGCGGCGTCATCACTAGCGATTGCGATTGCCTGAATTCGAGCCGGGGACCGATCGCCATGGGTCGGGAGCCTACAGGCTGAACCTTTCCCCAAGGTACACGCGCCGCACGTCTTCGTGCTTCACGACTTCCTCGGGGCGGCCTTCCATCAGCAACTGACCGTCGTGCATGATGTAGGCGCGGTCGATAATCTCGAGTGTTTCTCGCACGTTATGGTCGGTGATGAGCACGCCGATCCCGCGGTCTTTCAAATGGCCCACGAGGTCGCGGATTTCGCCCACCGCGATCGGGTCGATACCGGCCAGTGGCTCGTCGAGCAGGATATAGCCGGGTTGGGTCGCCAAGGCCCGGGCGATCTCCACGCGCCGGCGCTCGCCGCCGGAGAGTGCCAGCGCTGGGGTACGGCGAAGATGTCCGATGCCGAATTCCGCCAGCAATTCGTCCAGCATCGTGTCACGCTTGTCGCCGTCCGGCTCCACCACCTCCAGCGCGGCCATGATGTTGCCCTCTACCGTCAACCCGCGGAAGACGCTGGCCTCCTGCGGCAGATAGCCAATGCCCAGCCGGGCGCGGCGATACATCGGCAGGTTGGTGATGTCATGCCCGTCGAGGCTGATCGAGCCGGTATCCGGGCGGACCAATCCCACGATCATGTAGAAGGTGGTGGTTTTGCCGGCGCCGTTCGGCCCGAGCAATCCGACGGCCTCGCCGCGGCGCACGTTGATCGACACGTTCCGCACCACGGGGCGCTTCTTGTAGGTCTTGCCGACCCCATTCGCCGTGAGCCCGGCGCCGCCGTCGATCACCCGCAAAGATGCGCTCACTTGGCTGTTGCTCCTGGCTTGGCAGGCTTTGGCGCGCCCGGCGCCGTATCATTGGCCTGGGCGTCGTTTGGCACGACCAAGCCCTCCACCCGCTGCCCAGGGTCGCGCACGAGGGTGGAGACACCAGTCCGCATATTGATCACGGCGTTGTCGCCGTTCAGTTGATTTTGCCCGCGGGTCATGTGTACATTGCCTGCAAGCCGGGCGATCCCCGTGTCTGGAATGTAGACGCCCTTGTCGGCGTGGATGATCTCCGTCGCGGTGCGGACTTCGACATGGCCGAACGCGTCCACCCGTTGCAGTTTGCCGCTAGCATCGGCCAGCGGGTCGGTGCCGGGTTTGGCCGGGGCGGCAGCGGCGACTTTCTGCACCGGGGCCGCGCCGGGTGGCGCATTCGGATCGACGGTGTAGCCCACCAGCACATCAGCCGTGAGCCTCCGTCCGTCGCTGGTGTTGACGACGGCGTTGCCACGGCCGACCGACATGTGTTTTTGCGACCAATACTCCAGCGTATCGCGGGCGGACATGGTCTGCTGCGGCGTGATGATGTGGAGGTTATGCCCAGTCATCACCAGGACCGCTTGGTCTATGTCGTAGACGGCGTGGTCGCCAAATGCCTGGTCAGTCGCCGTGTAGATGTGAACGTTTCCAACGGCCTCCAGCCGATATATTTCGTTGTTGCCGGTATCGGGCACCGCACTGGGGTCTGGGGTGGTGCCCGCAGCCGGCGCCTTCGGCGGTGTTGCTGCATCCGGGGTGGTGGCAACGGGCGAGGCGGCGGCTGGCGTCGCGGCGGCCGGGCTGGCTGGATCGGTGCCGGCCTTCTTGCGGTAATGCGCAATCAACTGGTCGGCCGTCACCGTCACCGTACCGCGCACCGCCTTCGCATCGCCCTTGGCGATGATCGTCTGCTCCTGCTGATGCCATTCCATGCCATCGCGGGACGTGACCTCTACGGGGCCGCCCTTGCTCATGTCGATGGCTTGCGCCCAGCTGGATGCAGGCACCAGCAACAGGCTTGCGGCGACCACCCAGCGCTTCATTTCTCTGATCCGTTCAACACCAAATGCGATTTCCCGTCGAACTGGATGATGTTGCCCTTGTCGACCAGTGCAAAGCCTTGCGAGTCGAGGGTGCCGAAGGGTCCTTCGGCATGGGTCGGGTCGCTGCTGGTGGCTGCGCCCGCCTTGAGGTCCATTGCAACCGACTGCGTCTTCAATGTGACACCGTTGTCGCGATACAGCACCACGTCTCCGGATAAGTCGAGCAGACCGGCGTGCTGAATATAGACGCCGTCCCTCGACTCGACGTAGGTCCACGAGCCGGTCTCGTTCACCAGGTCGCCCTTGGGCTGCACCAGGTTGATCCGCTCTCCTCCGGCCTGCACGGCCTCCTCAGCCGTGATCGTGTAGGGTCGGTTGCGTGAGTCGATGCCATGATAGCGTACCTGCAACAGCTTCCCTGCTTGGAGATCCGCCGAAAGGCCGCCATGGCGGAAACGGAGCCGGCCATTGAACTCGTTCGCCAAATCCGGCCAAAGGGCCAGCAGGCTGAGCAGCAGCAAGGCGACGACCGGCAGCAGCCGCTTGCTCCACAGCACGGTGCGGCGGCGGCTGACAAGCTCGCGCTGCGTGGGAGCCTGGCGCACCCGCGATGCAGCGGTGCCCAGCCGATCGCTGCGCGGGCGCGGGAGCGGGGCGACCGTCATACCACGCCCGCCCGCAACAGGTCGTGCACATGGACGATGCCGAGCGGGGTGCCAAGCCCGTCCACCACGAACAAGCTGGTGATCCGCCGCTCTCCCTCGTTCATGGTCCATAGCGCGTCTGCGGCCAGTGCGTCCGGCCGGATGGTGCGCGGGTTCGCCGTCATCACGGCACGAACGGGTTGGTCCAGCAAACTTGGCCCCATCGCGCGGCGCAAATCGCCATCGGTGACGATGCCGATCAGCCGATCGCGCTCCACCACGCCGACGCAGCCGAACCCTTTGCCCGTCATCAGCAGCAAAGCCTGTTGCATGGGCATGGCCGGTTCGGCCAGCGGCATCGCCTCCCCCACGTGCATGATGTCGTCCACCCGGCGCAACTGTGCCCCCAGCCGGCCACCAGGATGGTAGGCGCGGAAATCCGTCGCCGTGAAGCCACGCCTGGTCAACAGGGCGACAGCCATCGCATCGCCTAGCGCAAGCTGCATCGTCGTGCTGGTGGTAGGGGCGGAGGTGACTGCACAGGCCTCGGGCGCTGCCGGCAGCAGCAGTACGATGTCCGCCGCCAGAGCCAGGGTCGATCCGGCGCGCCCGGTCACCGCAATCAGCGGCATCCTGAAGCGGTGGGCGTGCGCCACCAAATCGGCCAGCTCGGTGGTCTCGCCGCTATTGGAGAGAAGCAGCAGGGCATCCCCAGGCTGCACCATGCCCAGATCGCCATGCGACGCCTCTGCAGGATGGACGAAGGTGGCAGGGCTGCCCGTCGATGCAAGGGTCGCCGCAATCTTGCGTGCGACATGGCCCGACTTCCCCATGCCCGACACGACGATGCGCCCAGCGCACCCGGCGAGCAGCGCAACAGCACGCTCGAAGTTCGCGTCGAGCGACGCGGCCAGGGCCCGTAGCCCAGCGGCTTCGATCCCCAACACGGATCGCGCGACATCAAGATCGGTGCTCGCGGCTGCAACGGCGCTCATGTCTGAATGGTATGGCCAGACGGGGATGTCCGGTCAATGCGCGCGATCGATTCTGAAGAGCTTGGCATCCAAAAACCATGCCAGAGCGGCTGCATGTGTGGTACGGTTGCGTTGGACGGAAAGGCGCGTAGGTTGCCGCAAAACATAGCTACTGGGAGCTGAGCATGTATTCCAACACGCAATTGCTGATCGACAACGCCTGGGGTCCCGCGCAGGCCGGTAAGACGTTGCCCGTGCTCAACCCGGCGACCGGTGAGCAGATCGGCACCGTGGCCCACGCCGAACGGGCCGATTTGGACCGCGCGCTCGACGCTGCGGCCAAGGGGTTCGCCGTATGGAAGCGTATGTCGGTGGTCGACCGCTCCAAAATCATGCGCAAAGCGGCCGATTTGCTCCGCGAACGGCTCGACCATGTCGCGACCTTGATGGTCATGGAACAGGGCAAGCCGCTCGCCGAGGCGAAGGGCGAGACCGGGTTGGCACCGGAAAACATCGAGTGGATGGCAGAGGAAGGGCGCCGCTCCTATGGCCGGGTGATCCCGGCGCGGATGCCGGGCGTCTACCAGATGTCGCTGCGTGAGCCGGTCGGCGTGGTGGCTGCGTTCACGCCATGGAACTTCCCGATCAACCAGGCGGTGAAGAAGATCGCGGCAGCGTTGGCGGCTGGATGCGCCATCATCGTGAAGGGGCCGGAAGAGACGCCGGCTAGCGTCGCCGAATTGGTACGCGCCTTCGTGGACGCCGGGGTGCCCCCGGGCACGGTCGGGCTGGTGTACGGCATCCCATCCGAGATCAGCTCCTACCTGATCCCGCATCCGACCATTCGCAAGATCAGCTTCACCGGCTCGACCGCAGTGGGCAAGCATCTCGCCGCGATGGCGGGCGCGCACATGAAGCGGGTGACGATGGAGCTAGGGGGGCATGCCCCGGCGATCGTGTTCGACGACGCCAATCTGGACGTCGCGACCAAGGTGCTGTCGGCCAACAAGTTCCGCAACGCCGGTCAGGTCTGCATCGCCCCAACCCGTATCCTGGTTCAGGAGAAGGTATACGAGGATTTCGTCGATCGCTTCACCAAGGCGGCGGCTGCCGTGAAGGTTGGCAACGGCCTGGAAAAGGGCACCACGATGGGCCCGCTCGCCAATGATCGCCGGGTGCAGGCGATGGAAGGTTTCATTGCCGATGCGGTCCAGCATGGCGGCGAGGTGCGGACGGGCGGTGGACGGATCGGCAACGTGGGTAATTTCTTCCAGCCGACGGTCATGACCGGCGTGCCGACGGATGCTCGGGTGATGAACGAGGAGCCGTTCGGCCCGCTTGCGGTCATGACCCCGTTTCGTGACATCGACGAGGCGGTGAGCGAGGCCAACCGGCTCGCCTATGGTCTGGCGTCCTACGCCTATACCAGCTCCGCCAAAACCGCGACGCGGGTCGCGGCCGAAGTGGAGTCAGGCATGATGTCGATCAACCATCACGGCCTGGCGTTGCCGGAAACGCCGTTCGGCGGCGTGAAGGATAGCGGATACGGCTCCGAGGGTGGTGTGGAAGGATTGGAGGCTTACCTGTCCACCAAGTTCGTGACACAGGCGGGGATTTAACATCGTCCGGATGAGCCGGCATTAGCAATTCCGAGGATAGAGCCGGCCTTGGAAAGGACTGGCTCCACCCATCACTTTCTCCTCCGGAAGAAGGCGAGGCCTGTCCTCGCCGTCAACCCTCCTCTAACACTGCGCGGTTCAAGGCGGCGCGATTTTGTTGAGCGCGGTCTGATAGGCGCTCGGGTGATCCAGCAGAAAACCAGCCGCATCCAGATCGGCGTCGCGCCCCTCTGCCGCCGGGCAGGCGTTGCGCAGTTCCACCACCTGCGCCACTGGTAAGGGTGCGCGAGCGGCGTTGTGCCGGGCAAGGGCAACTGCCAGGCTCTGATTTCCCTTCAGCAACTCCGCCAACTGCGCCCGTAGCGAGTCTTCGCCCAGGCTGGTGCACACTTCCGGCATGAGGCCCAGGCCCTGCAACGGCCAGCCACCCGGGGCCAGCACCCGGCTCCAGGTGACGAACAACTCCCCTCCATCGGGCAGCGGAGAAATGGTCTGCACCAGCCCTTTGCCGAGCGTTGCGCTGCCCACCGCCACGGCGCGGCCGTTATCCACCAAGGCCGCGGCCAGGATTTCCGCCGCACTCGCCGTCCGCCCGTCGACGAGGACAACGATTGGGCGGCCCATCGCGCCGTCTTGGCCCGTACCGCCGGTCCAGACATGGCTGCTTTGGGGGTTTCGGCCGGCCGTCGTCGTGACCAGACCATTGATGATCATTTCGCCCGCGATTGTGACCGCTTGGCGCAACAGGCCCCCGCGGTTACCGCGAAGGTCGATGACCAGGCCACGAACCTTATGGCCCTCGAACGCGGCCTGCAAGGCGGCGGCGAACTGGTCGTCCGTATCGACACTGAAGCCGCTGACGTGGATCAGCACCACATCATCCAGCCGTTCCGCGGTGACCGTCTGCGGCGGGACCAAGGCGCGCTCGATCTCGGCCTGCCGCGGGCGGCCGCGCGTACGCCAGACCAGGCGAACCACACTGCCCTCCGGCCCGGCGACCCAGCCTGCCACGGTGGCCGCGTCCTCGTTGCGTACCAGGCGACCATCGACACTGATGATGCGGTCACCGGGGCGCAAACCCGCATCATCGGCAGGGCTGCTGGGCGTGATCTCGCGGATCGTCACCACACCGCCGGCACGGACCAAGGTGATGCCCAACCCCGCCTGCCCGGACCGGCGGTCCCGTTCGGTATCCGCAGCACCCGGTGGAACGTAGCGGGAGTATGGGTCCAAATGGTTGAAGAGCTCATCGAAGAACGATTGGATCACGCCTCCGGTGCCGACTTGGCGGATGGGCTCCGATGCGGCGAAGGCAGCGGCAGACATGTTGGCGGCGAGCAGTGCCCAACCATCCACATCATCGCCTTTTGGGAGCGGCGCAGAGAACACGGGTTTCCCCGCCTGCAGCAGGCGCATTTCCTGCTCGCGGACCTCCGGCACGAAGGCCGGGTCAACCGCGGTGAGGCCGCGCAGCCCCCATTCCGTGAGCTGGGGTACGCCTTCGGCTTCCAGGGTGCGGGGAGCGATGAAGGCCAGCGCAGTCCCGAAGACGGAGGCAGCCATCGGTGCGTCGAAGGCCCCAATGGCGTGGACGGCGCCAGGGGCCATCCAAAGCAGCACAACCAGGAGTACGGCCCGGCTCACCGGGCTCGCGTTCTCGGCTTCGTTGCCTTGGCGGGCGACCCCTCGGGCGTGCTGGGGGCGAAGATCAGCCCGCCTGTGACGGGGCTGGCCTCCACCAGCCGCACATCCAGGGTCTGCGCGAGATGGTAGGACATCCGCGTCCGCCGTCCGGTCAACGATCTCGTCGCCTCATCATGCATCCAGAAATCGTCGGGCAGCGCCGATAGCGGCACCAGCCCACTTGCGCCCGTTGCCGATAAAGTGACGAACAAGCCGAAGCGCGTCACCCCGGAGACGCGGGCGGCGAACACCGCGCCGGTCTTGTCCGCCATATAGGCCGCCAAATAGCGGTCGATCGCATCGCGCTCTGCCAGCGCCGCCCGCCGTTCCGTCGCGGTAATGT
Organism: Acetobacteraceae bacterium; assembly: GCA_965199005.1. Classification (GTDB taxonomy): domain Bacteria; phylum Pseudomonadota; class Alphaproteobacteria; order Acetobacterales; family Acetobacteraceae; genus LMUY01. The sequence continues at coordinate 328,150 of CBDAQK010000006.1, forward strand.
GGTCCGCGGTGTCCTCGAACCGCGCCGACTCGGCGTCGGTCAAACCGTCGGGTCCCACGCCAAGTCCGCGGATCAGTCCGCGATGGACGCAGAGGTCGGCGTAGCGGCGGATCGGGCTGGTGAAGTGGGCATAGCGTGGCAGCGCCAAGCCGAAATGCCCGATATTATCCGGCGAATATTGCGCCTGGCTTTGCGATCGCAATACGACTTCGTTGACCAGGGGCGCTGCCTCCGTATCCGCAACCTGTTTCAGCACGGCATCGAGGTCACGCGGATGGATCTGGCCCTGGGGGGGCAGCGAAACGCTCATGCCATGCAGGAACGAGCGCAATGCCTCCATCTTTTCGTCCGAGGGCGGGGCATGGATGCGGTACATGCACGATAGCCGGAGGTTCTCCAGGGCTTCCGCTGCGGCCACGTTCGCCAGCACCATGAACTCCTCGATCAAGCGATGGCTGTCCAACCGCGGCCGCGGCGTGATGGCCAGCACCTGACCTCTATCGTCCAGAGTTACCTTTCGTTCCGGTAGGTCAAGATCAAGGGTGCCGCGCGCCTGCCGGGCTGCCAGAAGCGCCCGGAAGGCGGCGTAGAGTGGCGGAATCGGCAACCCGAGGTCGTCGCCGCGGTCCTGTGCGTCCTGCACCTGTTCGTACGTCAGGCGGGCGACCGAGCGCATCAGGCCGCGGCCAAAGCGATGCGCGGTCTTCCGGCCTGCGGCATCGACCCGCATCTCGACGAATAGGCAGCCGCGCTCCTCGTCCGGGCGCAGGCTGCACCACCCGTTCGACAGCGCCTCCGGCAACATCGGCACCACGCGATCGGGGAAATAGACGCTGTTGCCGCGTTCCCAGGCGGTCCGGTCCAGCGGCGAGCCCGGCGTGACGTAATGCGCCACGTCGGCAATGGCGACGATCAGCCTATGGCCGTCCCCGTCCGGCTCGGCGAACACGGCGTCGTCGAAGTCGCGCGCATCCTCGCCGTCGATGGTGACCAGGGGGATGGCGCGCAGATCCTCCCGGCTGCCGAGCGGCACCGGACCGGCGGCCTCCGCCTGCTCGAGGGCGGCTGGGGCAAACACATCCGGGATGTCGTGGGTATGGATGCAGACCAGGCTGACGGATCGCGCGTCCCCAAGGCGGCCCAGCCGCTCGACCACCCTGGCGGATTTCAGCCCGTAGCTTCGGCTGGGGAGCGGAATGCCCAGCACGATTTCGCCCTCTTCCGCCCCCGCCATATCCCCGGGAGCAACCTGCCAGTCCGCCTTCTGCCGGCGGTCCGTCGGTTGGATGCGGCCGCCAACCGCCAGGGCGTGGAAGACGCCCAGCACACGGCCGGGTGCATCGGTGAGCCGCTTGAGCGTGCGGCCTTCATATTTGTTGCCACCGATCGGGCGCAGACGGGCCAGCACGCGTTCACCCGGCGCCAAAGCCGGGGCGTCGCGATGTTCGGGCACCATCAGCACCATCGGCGGCGGTCCATCCCCCTCCCACGCCACGGGGCGGGCGATGGCGTCGCCGTCCGGGTCGGTGCCGGTGACCTGCACGATGGTCGAATCCGGCAGGCGGCCCGGCGGCGTAAAACGGCGATGGCCGGCGGGAGCGATCACGCCTTCGCCGGCCAAGTCCTTCAGCAATCCACGCAGGGCGACGCGATGTTCCGGACCAAGGCGGAACGCTCGCTCAACCTCCCGCTTGCCAACCCGGCCGTTGGAACCGCGGATGAAGTCGCGCACCGCCTCGCGGGAGGGGAGGGGAGAGGGTGGGGCGCCTTCCTTGCGCCGTCTTGCCAAGTCAGCCGGCCTTGCGCGCCTGGGTCGCAGGCGTCGTGGCCGCTGGCTTCTTCTTGGCAGCCGGCTTCTTCTTGGCCGCCGCTTTCTTTGCGGCGGGCTTCTTGGTGGCAAGCGTCACGGCAGCGGGCGTGTCCGCCGCCGTCTTGGGTGCCGCAGCCTTGCGGGCGCCCTTCTTGGCACCGGGCTTAGCCTTCAGCGGCTTACCCTTTTCGGCGAGCAGCGCCACCGCCTGGTCGATCGTCAGCTCCTCCATGGTGACGCCCCGGGGCAAGTTGGCAACGATGTTGCCCCCCTGGACGTAGGGCCCGAAGCGCCCCTTCTTCACCATCAACGGCTCGCCCGTCTTCGGGTGGGCGCCCAAGGAGCGGACGCTCTCCAGTTTTTTCTGGATGGCGTCCACGGCGCGGTTCAGCCCGATCGAGAGCACGTCGTCGTCTTTATCGAGGGAGGCAAAAATCGCGCCCATCTTCACATACGGGCCGAACCGGCCGATCCCCGCCAGCATCAGGTCGCCCGTCACCGGATGCGCCCCGATCTCCCGCGGCAGCGATAGCAGCCCCAGCGCCTGCTCCAGCGTGATGGTGTCGCCCTCTATGCCACGTGGCAACGAGGTTCGCCGCGGGCGTGCCTTCTTGTCCGCCGGGTCGGGTGCGCCCTGTTGCACATACAGCCCATAGGGGCCGCGGCGCACGGTGATGTCCTCGCCAGTCTCGGGATGGTGGCCCAGCTCGCGCATCCCTTCCTTCAGGGTGCCGCCATCGTCCTCCCCGCCTTCGATCGCTAGCCGTCTGGTGTATTGGCAGGTGGGGTAGTTGGCGCAGCCGATGAACGAACCGTGCCGTCCCAGCTTCAATCCCAACCGGCCTTCATGGCAGGCCGGGCAAAGCCGCGGATCGCTGCCGTCTTCCTTGGCAGGGAAGAAATGCTCCCCGAGATCCTGGTCCAGCGCATCGATGACGTCGGAAATCTTCAATTCCCGGGTCTGTTCCACCGCGTGCGAAAAATCCCGCCAGAACATCTCCATCACCGTGCGCCAGTCCAGCCGGCCGTCGGACACATCGTCCAACTGCTCCTCCAGCCCAGCGGTGAATCCGGTGTCGACGTAGCGCTGGAAAAACGAGGTGAGGAATGCCGTCACCAGCCGGCCACGATCCTCCGGCACGAAGCGCCGGTTCTCCATACGAACGTAGTTGCGGTCGCGTAGCACGGACAGGATGGAAGCGTATGTGGAGGGACGTCCGATCCCCAACTCCTCCATGCGCTTGACCAGACTGGCTTCGGAATAGCGCGGCGCCGGCTGGGTGAAGTGCTGCTCGGCCTCGACCTTGTCGCGACGCAGCGGGTCGCGCTCGTTCATCGGCGGCAGCATCCGCGACTCGTCCCGGCTGTCCCCCTCCGGCGCCTCGTCGGTTGCCTCGCGGTAGAGTTTGAGGAAGCCGTCGAACGCGACGATGGAGCCGTTGGCGCGCAGGTGGGTGCCGCCGGACGCGATATCCACGGCAACCTGGTCCAGTTCGGCGGATTGCATCTGGCTGGCGACCGCGCGCTTCCAAATAAGCTCGTAGACCCGGCGTTGTTCGTCGTTCAGATAGCGCGCCATGTCGGCTGGGGTGCGCGCGACGTCGGTCGGCCGGATCGCCTCGTGCGCTTCCTGCGCGTTTTTCGCCTTGGAGCTGTATTCCCGCGGGGCGCTGGGCAGGTAGTCGCGGCCATACACCTCGCCAACATGGTGGCGGATGGCGCTGATGGCTTCCTTGGCCATCTGCACCCCGTCCGTCCGCATGTAGGAGATCAGCCCAACCGTCTCCCCGCCGATATCAACGCCTTCATAGAGTTGCTGGGCAACCCGCATCGCCGCTTGCGCGCCGAGGCCGAGCTTGCGACTGGCGTCCATCTGGAAGCTGGACGTGGCAAAGGGTGGCTGCGGGTGCCGCTTTACCCGGCGGCGCTCGACGGACGCGACGGAGAATTGGCCGGCCTCCACAGCCGCTTTGGCCGCGGCGGCCTTTTCGGCCGTGTTCAGGTCGAACTGCTCGAGCTTCTTGCCATCGAGCTGGGTGAGGCGTGCGGTGAACGGCGCACCGGCCGGCGTGGTGAAATGCGCCTCGACCGTCCAGTACTCGCGGGCCCGGAAGGCCTCGATCTCGGCTTCCCGCTCGCAGACCAGGCGCAGCGCCACCGATTGCACCCGGCCAGCCGACCGGCTGCCCGGCAATTTCCGCCACAGCACCGGGGAGAGGGTGAAGCCGACCAAATAGTCCAGCGCGCGCCGGGCGAGATAAGCCTCGATCAGCGGCTTATCCAGGTCCCGCGGATGGGCCATCGCATGCTGGACAGCGGTTTTGGTGATCTCGTTGAAGGTGATGCGCTGGACGTCGACGCCCTGCAGCGCCTTCTTTTCCTCCAGCATGGCGCGGACATGCCAGGAGATCGCCTCGCCCTCCCGGTCCGGGTCGGTGGCAAGCCATAACCGGTCGGCGCCCTTCAGCGCCTTGGCGATGGCGGCAATCTGCCGGTTCCCCCGCTCGTCCGCCGCCCAATCCATGGCGAACCCCTCCTCCGGACGGACGGACCCGTCCTTCGGAGGAAGGTCCCGCACATGGCCGAAGCTCGCGAGCACGGTAAATTTGTCGCCGAGGTACTTATTGATGGTCTTGGCCTTGGCGGGCGATTCAACGACGACGACGTCGGTCATGTGATCCTTGGCTTCAAGCGATGAGCGCAACGCGATGGCCTGGAAGGGTTTCCACCACCCCGTCCAGCTCCAACACCAACAGGACGGCCATCACAGTGGATGCGGACAGTTGGCAGCGCCGTATGAGATCGTCAACGGGCGTCGGCTCCGGACCGAGCAGCCCGAGTACCTTAGTCTTGGCTTGGGGGCCATTTTCCGGCGGCTCGGGCGCAGACCAGGATGGCATCGTTTCCTGGAAACCAGGGAGCAATGGGTCGCCGGCGAGGGAGGGGAAATCCGGCAGTGCCTCGAGCACATCGATGGCCTGGCCCACCAGGATAGCCCCGTTCCGGATCAAATCGTTGGAGCCATGGCAGCGCGGGTCCAGCGGCGAGCCAGGCACGGCGAGCACCGTCCGGTGGGCGTCCAGGGCCAATTGCGCCGTGATCAGGGTGCCGGAGTTCCGCGCCGCCTCCACCACCACCACGGCCAGCGACAGGCCCGCGATGATGCGGTTGCGGCGGGGAAAATGGCGGCTCTGCGGCGCCGTGCCGAGCGGCGCTTCCGCGACCACCGCCCCGCGTTCAGCGATCCGGGCCTGCAATGCGGCGTTCTCGGCCGGGTATGCCACGTCCAGCCCACCGGCAATGGCGGCGATGGTCGTCCCGGTATGCAGAGCGCCGGTATGCGCGGCGGCATCGATCCCGCGGGCAAGGCCGGAGGCGATCACAATTTCGCGTGACGCGAGGTCTGCTGCCAATGCCTCCGCCATGCGCTGCCCATTGGCGGAGGCATTGCGGGCGCCGACCAGCCCGACCACCCGGCGGGAGAGCAAGGCGGCATCACCCAAGATGGAGATGGCGGAGGGGGCGCCCTCCAGCATCGCCAGCAGGTCTGGATAACCGGGCTCGCCCAGCACCAGCATCTGCCCGCCCATCCGGTGCAGCTGGTTCAGTTCCTGTTCGACGGCCGAGCGTTTGGCGACCACCGGGGGCGCGGCCCGGCCCCCCGCCCGGGCGAGGCCGGGCAGAGCGTCGATGGCGGCTTCGGCGGAGGAAAACTGGCTGAGCAGCCGGCGGAAGGTGAGCGGCCCGATGCCGGAGGTCCGCGCCAGGCGGATACGTGCCAGGCGCTCGGACGGCGTCACCGCTGGCCGATCCGCGGCTCGGTGCCGGCACGCAGCCGGGCGATGTTGGAGCGGTGGCGCCAGACGATCCAGGCCGCGATGACCGGAACGGGCCAGGGATACGGCGTGACGGTCAAGGCAATAAACGGCACCGCGGCGCAGGCCAACAAGGCGGCGAGCGAGGAAATGCGGGCGATGATGGCGGTGACCAGCCAGATCGCCATCACCGCCAAGCCGAGCGGCCAGGATATCGCATAAAGCACGCCCGCGCCGGTCGCGACGCCTTTGCCGCCTTGGAAGCGCAACCAGGGGGTGAGGGTATGCCCGAGCACCGCCGCCAACCCCGCGACTGCCGCCGGGCCGCCCAACCAGCGGGCAATGAGGACGGCGGCCACGCCCTTCAACAAATCGAGCAGCATGGTGGCAGCGGCCAAATCCTTGCGGCCCGTGCGTAGGACGTTGGTGGCGCCAATACTGCCTGACCCGATACGGCGGATGTCGCCGAGGCCGGCGACCTGGGTCAGCAGCAGGCCAAACGGAATGGAGCCGAGCAGGAAACCGATGACGATCGAAAGAACGGCGTTCACCCAAACACCCGCCGTCCAGCCTTCCACGTGCCGGCCACGCGCCCCTCGAGCGCCCGCCCATCGAAGGGCGTATTGCGGGCCTTCCCCGGCAATGTCGCGGCTTCGACCCGCCAGGCCCGTTCCAGATCAAACAGGCAGAAATCGGCCGCGGCACCCCTGCTCAGACGCCCCGCAGGGCTCCCCAGCAGCGCAGCGGGGCGGGCAGTCAGCAGGGCGATGGCATCGGACAGGGCCAGGCCAGACCCATGCACCTGCGCCAGCGTCACCCCGAGAAGCGTCGCCAACCCGGCCCCGCCGGCGGAGGCTTGGGCAAACGGAAACCGCTTGTCGTCGGCATCCCTCGGCTGGTGGTCGGAGGCAATGGCATCCACCGTCCCATCGCGCAACGCCGCAGCGACGGCCATCCGGTCGCTCTCGGGACGCAGCGGCGGGGAGAGCTTGGCGTAGGTACGGAAGTCGCCGATCGCCGTTTCGTTCAAATCGAAATAGGGCGGTGCCGTGTCGCAGGTGACGTGCAGGCCCTCATCCTTTGCACGACGTATCAAATCGAGCGCGCGAGCCGTTGAAATATGCGCAAAGTGTACCGACCCGCCGGTCAGCCGGGCCAGGCTGATGTCGCGCGCGACCAGGATTTCCTCAGCCGCGGCGGGAATGCCCGGCAGGCCGAGCCGGGTGGCCAATTCTCCCTCGGTCGCGGCGCCGCCAGCGGCAAGGCTCGGGTCCTCCGGGTGCTGGATGATGCGAAAACCAAAGCCGCGCGCGTAGGACAACGCCAGCCGCATCATTCGCGCATTGCCGATGGCGTGCTGGCCGTCGGTGAAGGCCACCGCACCCGCTTCGCCGAGCAGCCCGATTTCCGCCAGTTCCTCGCCCCGGCAGCCGCGGGTCACGGCGCCGTAGGGCAGGATGGTCAAGCTGCCGGTTTCCTCCCCGCGGGCCCGTAGCAGACGCACCAGCGCCGGGTCGTCGATCGCGGGGGCGCTGTCGGGCAGGGCGGCCAGGGTGGTGATCCCTCCGGCGGCGGCGGCCTCGGCGGCGGAGGCGATGGTCTCGCGGTACTCGAACCCGGGTTCGCCGAGGGCCGCGCGCATGTCGACCAGGCCGGGGCACAGCACGGCGCCAGCCCCATCGATCTCCACGGCCCCGTCCGGGCGGCCAAGGCCGCTACCGTGGTCTGCGATCAGCCCGTCGCGGATCAGCAGCGCGCCGGGTGCGTCCAGGCCGGCTGACGGATCGAGCAGGCGGACGTTGGTGATGAGCGTGTCGGGCACGCGGCCCCGCTCAGACATTGCGGCGCGCCCGGCGGGACAGCACGTCGAGCACCGCCATGCGGACCGCCACCCCCATCTCCACCTGCTCGCGGATCAGCGAGCGCACTGGATCATCTGCGACGGCGCTGTCGATCTCGACGCCCCGGTTCATGGGACCGGGATGCATGACCAGCGCGTCCGGCGATGCCTTGGACAGCCGGGCCGCATCCAGGCCGTAGAACCGGAAATACTCACGTGCCGAGGGGACCAGGCCGCGACTCATCCGCTCCTTCTGCAGGCGCAGCATCATCACGATGTCGGCGCCTTCCAGCCCGGCATCCATGTCATGAAACACCTCGACGCCCAGCCGTCCTGCCTCTGCCGGGATCAGCGTGGGTGGCCCCACGATGCGGACCCGGCTGCCCATGGTGGTCAACAGGTGGATGTTCGACCGGGCAACCCGGGAATGCAGGATGTCGCCGCAGATGGCCACCGTCAGGCCCTGTAGCCGGCCCTTGCGGCGGCGGATGGTCAAGGCGTCCAGCAGCGCCTGCGTCGGGTGCTCGTGCAACCCATCCCCGGCATTGATCACCGCCGCATCCACCTTCTGCGCCAGCAGCAGCGGCGCCCCGGACTGGTCGTGCCGCACGACCAGCAGGTCGCACTGCATCGCGTTCAGCGTCCCCGCCGTGTCCAGCAGCGTCTCGCCCTTGTTCACCGACGACGAGGAGACGGACATGTTGATCACGTCTGCCCCCAGCCGCTTGCCAGCCAGTTCGAAGGAGGTGCGGGTCCGTGTGCTATCCTCGAAGAACAGGTTGATGAGGGTGCGCCCGCGCAGGAGGTCGCGCTGTGTCTTGCCCGAGCGGTTGAGCAGTACGTAGCTCTCAGCCAGATCCAGCAGGTGTGCGATTTGCGGCGGATGCAGCCCTTCGATCGCCAGCAAATGGCGGCTGGGGAGGTTCACGCTGCGGCAGCCGAGAGACGCGCCATCGCTTCGTCGCGGCCCAGGGCGGCCAGCGTGACATCGATGCCGGGGCTGGTCGTGGTGCCAGTCAGCGCGGCGCGGACGGGCTGGGCGACCTGGCCCAATTTGCGGCCGGACCGATCGGCAAAGCTGCGCAGGGCGGCGTCCAGCGCAGGGGGCGAGAAATCCGTGGCTGCGAGGTCGTTGGCGACCTCCCGGAGCATGGCCTTGGCGTCCTGGGTCAGCAAAGCCGCCGCCTTGGCGTCCATCGACAGGGGCGTCGTTCGCGCCAGAAACGCTGCGTTGTCAGCTAATTCCGCCAAGGTCTTTGCACGCTCTTTCAATCCGGGCATCAAGGCTCGGATGCGCGGCGCCACTGGCTCTGCCGCCAGGCCTGCCTGGCCCAGCCGGGCCACCACATCCGCCGTCAGCCGGTCGTCATCGGCCTCGCGCAGCCAGATGCCGTTGAGGTTGTCGAGCTTCTTGTAGTCCATCCGGCCTGGCGAACGCCCGACCCCATCCAAATCGAACAAGCGAATCGCCTCCGCCTTGCCGAGGATTTCGACATCGCCATGCCCCCAGCCGAGGCGGAGCAGGTAGTTGAACATCGTCTCGGGTAGGTAGCCGGCATCCCGGAACTCGGTCACGGAGGCGGCACCATGCCGCTTGGAGAGTTTCGCGCCGTCTGGGCCATGGATCATCGGCACATGCGCGAATTTCGGCACCTGCCAGCCATTCGCCAGATAAACCTGGATTTGGCGGAAGGTGTTGGTCATGTGGTCGTCGCCGCGGATGACATGGGTGATCGCCATGTCCTGGTCGTCCACCACCACGGCATGCTGATAGGTCGGCGTGCCGTCGCTGCGCAGGATGATCATGTCGTCCAACTCGCTATTCGCCACGCGGACGGTGCCCTGGACCAAATCCTCCACAACGGTGTCCCCCTCGCGCGGGGCCCGCAGGCGGATGACGTAGGGCGTGTCCGAGCCGTCGGCGCGGTCCCGCCAGGGGCTGTCGAACCGCAGCGGACGCCCCTCTGCCCGGGCGCGCTCGCGGGCAGCGGCGATCTCCTCGGGGGTGGACCAGCAGCGATAGGCGTGCCCGCTGGCCAGCATCGCGTGGGCGACCTCCGCATGGCGGGGAGCGCGGGTGGATTGGTAGATTTCCGGCTCGTCCCGCTCCAGCCCCATCCAATCCAGGCTATCCAAGATCGCCCGCGTATAGGCGTCGGTCGAACGGGCGCGGTCGGTATCTTCGATGCGCAGCAGGAACTGGCCCCCGTGATGCCGGGAGAACAAGTAGTTGAACAGGGCCGTCCGGGCGCCCCCGATATGGAGCAACCCGGTGGGCGATGGGGCGAAGCGTGTGCGGACTGTCATGGCTCCAGGCCCATAGCACGCTGGACTGTGGCCTGGGGAGGGCGCGCTCGCTATCCTGTGATGCGTGAATGCAGCACTGGTCGCGATCCGCACGGTGAGGCTGCCCGCGACCCCGGACTGGCTGCTCCGGGTCGTGGTGGCGGAGCGTGGGCGGTTCATGCCCTGGCTCGCCGTGTCCATGATTGCGGGCGTGCTGGTCTATTTCGGGCTGGATCACGAACCCGCCGCCTATACAGGACCTGCCCTGGTGGTAAGCGCCGCTTTGTTGCGGGTGCTGCTGCGATCCAGAGCCGTGCTCCGGGCCATGGCGATGGCGCTGCTGGCCTTGGCCGCCGGGTTCGGCTCGGCCGAATGGGCAACCAGCCGCGCACCCGGCCTGCTGGCTCTGCCGCGAAAGGCAGTTTTGGTGAGCGGGACCGTCTTGCAGGTGGACGAGTCTCCCGAGGGCCGGCGGCTGTTGCTCGGCGATGCACGCTTGGACGGCGGAGCGGTGCTGCCCCGCACCCTTCACATCCGGCTGCGTAACAACGACCCCGGCACGGTCGTGGCGGGCGATGCTGTCCAGGCCCGCGCGGTGCTGCGTCCGCCGGCGCCCCCTGCCTATCCCGGGGCGTGGGATTTGCAGCGCGATGAATTCTTCTCCGGCCTGGGCGGCTCCGGGATGGCGTTGCGGCCAGTGGAAGTGCTGGCGCATCCCGACGAATCCAGCCTGCGACGGTGGCTGACCAATCTGCGCCAGCGTGTTGCCGGGCGGATCATGGCGGAGCTGCCTGGCACTGAAGGCGCCGTGGCGGCAACCATGCTGACGGGCTTTGGCACGGCCATTCCAGCGGCGGACCGCGCGGCCTTCCGCGAGTCCGGGCTGGCGCATCTGCTGGCGGTGGCTGGGCTGCATATCGGCATCGTCATGGGATTGGTGATGGGGGGCACCCGGCTCGCCCTCGCGCTGTCGGAGTGGGCGGCGTTGCGCTGGCCCTGCAAACAGATCGCCGCGGCAGCCGCGTTGGGGGCCGGACTGGGCTACGTCCTCCTGACAGGGATGCACGTGCCCGTGCTGCGATCGTTCGCGATGGCGTCGTTGGTGACGTTGGGGATCGTGTCCGGACGCCGGGCAATCTCGATGCGCGGCCTGGCGCTGGCGGCGATGGCGGTGATTTTGTATGCGCCGCAAGAGGTTGTCGGCGTTTCCTTCCAGATGAGCTTCGCGGCGGTGCTGGCGTTGATCGCCGGCTACGAGGCGATGAACCCGGCCTTGGCGCGGTTGCCGAGGTGGCGGACAGCCCGGCATTTGGCGATGTTGGTGCTGACCAGCCTGCTGGCCGGCGGGGCTGCGGCGCCCTTCGGAGCCTATTATTTCGGCCGGGTGCAGTTGTATTTCATCCTCGCAAACCTGGCCGCCGTGCCATTGACGGCGCTGTTCGTGATGCCGGCGGGTCTGCTCTCGCTGCTGCTGCTGCCGTTCGGGCTGGAGCGCCTGAGCTTGGTGCCCATGGGTTGGGGATTGCATGGGGTGCTGCTGATCGCGCGTGCGGTATCGGCGCTGCCAGCGGCGAGTTTCGGCGTTCCGCATATCCCAGTCTGGGGGCTCGGCCTGGTCGCGCTCGGACTGGCGTGGCTGGGTCTGTGGTGCTCGCGGCTGCGGCTGGCGGGAGCCGTTGCGATCGCGGCCGGGTTGCTCGCTGGATTGGTGAGCCCGCCGGCGGACCTACTGGTCTCGTCGGATGCGCGGCTGATCGCCTGGCGGTCTCCGGCGTTTCTGCAAACCCGGCCAGGGTATTCCAAGTTCGACCTGGACCTTTGGGCGCAATATTGGGCCGAAACGCCGTCCGGCGCCTTCCCCGAAGATGGGACGCCGGGCGCAATTCGTTGCGACATCGATGGCTGCCGACTCGAGCGTGCGGGCGCTGCCATCCTGCTGGCACGCAGCCAGAAGCCGATGGATTGCACCGGGGCCGGGCTCGTGGTGTCCGCCGAACCATCCCGCGACGTGTGCCCGAATTTACCAAAAATCGACCGGTTTTCAGTCTGGCGGCACGGCGCGTATGCCGTCTGGCTGCACGGCGGCGAGGTGGAAATGGTGTCGGACCGGGCCTACCGGGGGCAGCGGCCATGGGTTCCCGGCCCGCTACGAGGCGGCGAAACGACGCTTCCGCTGGCAGCCACTGAATAGTGCCAACCATCCAGCTGTGTTGTGCCGCTTCCAGGATTCGCCACCCTGATCGGATCGTGCTCGGATTTGACTATGGACGCTCATCCACTTCCCGGACAAGACTGAGTGTCTATTCATCGAAGTCATAGAGTTCCGGTCTGCAAGGCGAGTTATAAAGACCGCCAACATTGGTCTCGTGTGGTTGCCTATGGACGCACAGAGCTATTCGACTGTGTAATGATCAATCGGTTCGTCTCGGAGACGGAGGCGAATGAATGACAGTGATACCAATCCGATCGGCAGAAGGGCGGGTTTATTCACTTGCAAATATCGGTTCCGCCGGGCAGTTGCGAAGCGAGCTTCCGCTGGCGGCGATCGATAGCGGCGGCTAGTCTGTAGCGGACTCGGAGGGCAACGGGATGGATAGGGTGGTCGGTTCAATCTTCTCGTTTAAAACGCTCGCCTGGTGTTGGGGCGGTTTGCTGACCGGCTTGGGAACGGGCGCGGTGGCGCTGCAACTCACCATGGCTGCGCCCCCGCTGGTGCTTGTCCAGGCTGCCGTGGAACCTGCTGTGGTGCCGCCTCCCGCTCCGGTGGTGCCGCCTCCGGCCGTGGTGGCCTCCGTGCCATTTCAGAACCACTCGCTGCTGGCGATGCTGCCACCGCCGGCGGTGCGCCCGGTCGAGCGGTCCGTGCGTCCCGTCCTGCGTGCGTCTGCGCCGTTACCCCTTCCACCGCAGCCGCCAGCACCGCGCATGGTCCATCTGGAGCCGCGCCGCGTGGAGCGCGTCTATGCGGCCGAGCCAGCCTATCCCCCGCCGGGATGGGCTCGGATGGCGCCCTATGAAGCTGAGTATGCCAGGGTCCGGCCCTACGCCTATGCCGCGCCGCCATCCTATTACGGCTGGTAAGGCCCGCTAGGCCGCGAATTTCGTCAGCGTGTCATAGGCCTTCAACCGGGCGATCAAGGCCGGCATGTCGCGTAACCGGATCATGTTCGGGCCGTCGGACGGGGCATGGTCCGGATCCGGGTGGCATTCAATGAACACCGCCGCGACACCCACCGCCAGCGCCGCCCGGGCCAGGACCGGCGCGAATTCCCGTTGGCCGCCACTGCTCGTGCCCTGGCCGCCGGGTTGTTGGACGGAGTGGGTGGCGTCGAACACCACCGGGTAGCCGGTCTGCGCCATGATGGGCAGGGACCGCATATCCGAAACCAGCGTGTTGTAGCCGAACGAAGCGCCCCGCTCGGTCAACAGGATGCGTTCGTTTCCGGTGGCGGCGATCTTGGACGCCACGTTCGTCATGTCCCACGGTGCGAGGAACTGGCCCTTCTTGACGTTGACCGCGAGTCCCGTCTCACCGGCCGCGATCAGCAAGTCCGTCTGGCGGCACAGGAAGGCCGGGATTTGCAACACGTCCACGGCCTCAGCCGCAGGGCGGCATTGTGCGGCATCGTGCACGTCCGTCAGCACGGGAACCCCAAACCGCGCCCGGACAGCCGCCAAGATGGCCAGCCCGTGCTCGAGCCCGACCCCGCGGGCGGCCGAAGCGCTGGTGCGGTTGGCCTTGTCGAAGCTGCTTTTGTAGATCAGTTTGACATCCCCCTCCCGTGCCATGGCGGTCAGGGCGTCCGCCACCTCGAACGCGTGTGCCTCACTCTCAATCTGGCATGGGCCGGCGATCAGGGTGAACGGCAGCGTGTTGCCGACGGTGATGCCGCCTATGGTTACATCGTGCATCGGACGCTCACACCAGCCGTGACTGCTTGACGGCCGCCGCGATGAAGCCGCGGAACAGCGGGTGCGGGTCCAGCGGCTTGCTCTTCAGTTCGGGGTGATACTGCACCCCGACAAACCACGGGTGACCCGGTAGCTCGACCGTTTCCGGCAAAATTCCGTCGGGCGACATGCCACTGAAACACAGCCCGGCCTCCTCCAGCACCGCGCGGTAGTTCACGTTCACCTCGAAGCGGTGACGGTGACGCTCGCTGATCTCCGGGGCGCCGTCATAGAGGGTGCGGACCAGCGTGCCCTCAGCCAGGACCGCCGGGTAGGCGCCGAGCCGCATGGTGCCACCCAAATCCCCGCCTTCCCTGCGGCGCTCGCGCTCGTTGCCACGGGCCCATTCGGTGAGCAGGCCGACCACGGCCTCCTCGCACGGCCCAAATTCGGTCGAGGAGGCGTGGGGGAGGCCGGCCAAATGCCGCGCCGCCTCGATGACCGCCATTTGCATGCCGAAGCAGATGCCGAAGAACGGCACCCGGTGCTCCCTGGCGAATCTGACGGCCTCGATCTTGCCTTCGGTGCCACGCTCGCCAAAGCCGCCGGGCACCAGGATCCCATGCACACCCTCCAGCCGGGCAATGGTATGGGGCTGCTCGAACACCTGGCTATCCACCCAGTCCAGATGAACCCGGACGCCATTGGCGATGCCGCCATGGATCAGCGCCTCGTTCAACGACTTATAGCTGTCGAGCAAGTTGGTGTATTTCCCAACCACAGCGATGCGCACTTCGCCTTCGGGCGCGCGAACCACGTCCACAATGCGCTGCCAGCGTGCCAAACCAGCGGTCACGTCGTGCTGCGGCAGGTCGAAGTGGCGCAGCACCTCCCGGTCCAAACCCTCCTGATGGTAGGCGATCGGCACGGCGTAGATCGTGTCGGCATCCAACGCGGCGACCACCGCCTCGACCCGGACGTTGCAGAACGAAGCGATCTTGCGCCGCTCCGCCGCAGGGATCGGCCGGTCGCAACGGCACAGCAGCATTTGCGGCTGGATGCCGACGTTTTGCAGTTCCTTGACGGAATGCTGGGTCGGCTTGGTCTTCAGCTCGCCAGCCGAGGGGATGTAGGGCACCAGCGTCAGGTGCACGAACATGGTTTGCTGCGGCCCCAGTTCGTTGCCGAGCTGACGGATTGCTTCCAGGAACGGCAGGCTTTCGATGTCGCCGACGGTGCCGCCGATCTCGATGAGGGCAAAATCCAGTTCGGCCCCGTCCTGGTCGTAGAGGTCGCGGAGAATCATCTCCTTGATGGCGTCGGTGATGTGCGGGATCACCTGGACGGTGGCCCCCAGATAGTCGCCCCGGCGCTCCTTCGCGATCACCTCGGAATAGATCCGCCCAGTCGTGGCGTTGTCGCTCCGGGTCGCATGCACGCCGGTGAAGCGCTCGTAATGGCCGAGGTCGAGGTCGGTCTCGGCCCCGTCATCGGTGACGAACACCTCGCCGTGCTGATACGGGCTCATCGTGCCTGGATCGACATTGAGATAGGGGTCGAGTTTACGAAGGCGGACGGAATACCCGCGGGCTTGCAGCAGCGTGCCGAGCGCGGCTGCCGCAATCCCCTTGCCCAGGGAGGAAACCACGCCGCCGGTGATGAATACAAACCGCGTCATGTACCGCCCTCATATCTGGCAATCCCTCTGGCGTGAAGCCGCAGCGACGTCAGGGCTTGGTTGTATCCTGCGCGGGGGAGGCTGGCGCCGGCGCGGGTTGCGGTGCCGCGGCGGGCGCGGCCGGCGCGGGAGCAGCTGGAATCACTGGAGAAAGGGCGGCGGGCGCCGGGGCAGTGGGCGTCGCCTGCGCTGGTGCGGCTGGGGGTGGCGGGGCCGGTGTGGCTGGCGCTGCGGGAGCTGGCGGTGGGGGCGTGACGGGAGCGACTCGGGCGGCCGGCACATCCAGGATGGACCGGCCGGCGCCCACCGTGGTGCCGCGGTTCAACAAGGCCAGCGCTAGGGAAAGCATAAAGAAGGCGGTGGCCAGGATCGCCGTGGTGCGGGTCAGCAGGTTGGCGGTGCCGCGGCCGGACATGAAGGAGCCCATGCCCTGCGACGTGCCCACGCCCAGACCACCCCCCTCGCTGCGCTGGATCAGCACCACGCCGATCAGCGATAGCGTCACGAACAAGTGGATGATCAGCAGCACGGTGGTCATGGTCGATCCTTAAGGCGCAGCGGGCAGGCGCGGCGGGGTTCTAGGGCTTTTGTCCCGCCGCCGGAAGCCCCGCGGAGTCCGTGCATCACCAGGCCGGCGGTGGTAGGGTGCCGCCATGGGTAAGACGGACAGCATCCAGGTCCCGATCTTCACGGGCGAGCCGCAGGATTACGAGACCGATTTCCACGCCTGGTCGATGGAGCAAAGCAGCCGGCTGCGTCTGCTGCGCATCCCCGGGCTCGACACGGAGAACGTGGCTGAGGAGATCGAGTCATTGGGCCGCAACGATAAGCGCGAACTGGCGAGCCGGTCCGAAGTGCTGCTGATGCATCTTCTAAAGTGGAAGTATCAACCGACCGCCCGCAGCAACAGTTGGCGCGGTACGATTTACGAGCAGCGTCGGAAGATCAAGTCCCTTCTGAAGGAAAGCCCCAGCCTGCGTCCGCTCATGCAAGAAATTCTGGCCGCTTCGTATCCGGATGCCGTGGAAAGTGCGGCTATCGAGACTGGGCTGGCCGAAACCTCATTTCCGGCGACTTGCGAATGGCAGTTTGAAGAGGTGCTGACGAAGGGTTTTTTGCCGAACTAGCCCAGCCTGTGTGCGGATAGGCCTTCTGGCAGGATGCCTCCCGCCGGCATTGCGATGGCTGATGCATCCACAGGTCAGGGAGTGATAGTCTATAATCATGTGCAAGACTGACACCATCCAGGTCCCGATTTTCAAAGGCGAGCCGCAGGATTACGAGACCGATTTCCATGCCTGGTCGATGGAGCAGAGCAGCCGGCTGCGTCTGCTGCGCATCCCGGGTCTCGACACGGAGAACTTGGCCGAGGAGATCGAGTCATTGGGCCGTAGCGACAGGCTGGAATTGGCGAGCCGGTCTCGGGTGCTTCTGATGCATCTTCTGAAATGGAAGTATCAGCCTGCCCGCCGCGGCAGTAGCTGGGAAAGCACGATCTACGAGCAGCGCCTGAGGATCGAATCGCTTCTTGAGGAAAGTCCAAGCCTTCGGCCGCTCGTGCCAGCCATCCTCACGAAAGTCTATCGCGCTGCGCTAAAAGCTGCCGCGATCGAGACTGAGCTTCCATCCGCCAGTTTTCCCTCACAATGCGAATGGACGCTCGAGCAAATCCTTTTGGAAGACTTCCTGCCCGGCTAGCCCGGCCGAGCCGCCTTTGCGATCGCCAGGAAATCCGCCGCCACCAGGCTGGCCCCGCCAACCAGCGCCCCGCCGACGTCCGGTAGTGCGAGGAGCCCGGCGGCGTTGGATGGCTTGACCGAACCTCCATACAGAATGCGGATGGCACCACCGGTGGCCGGGAACTGCCGCACCAGTTCCGCCCGGATGAAAGCGTGCATCGTCTCCACATCCGCCTCCGTGGCGCTCTTGCCCGACCCGATCGCCCAAATCGGCTCATAGGCGACCACGCCGGCAAACTCCTCCGGCAGGCTGCCCGCGAGCTGCCCGCCCACGACCGCAGTTTCGTGCCCGCCCTCGCGCTGCTCGCTCGTCTCCCCCACGCATACGATTGGCGTCAGCCCATTGGCGGCGGCGGCCACCGCCTTTTTTCGCACCGTCGCATCCGCTTCCCCGTGGCTGCCCCGGCGCTCCGAATGGCCGAGGATCACCCAGCTTGCCCCGGCGTCCCGCAGCATCGAGGCAGAGATGTCGCCGGTATGCGCGCCACACGGTTCCCAGGCGCAATCCTGCCCGCCAACGGCCACGCTGGACCCGGCCAGGATGTTCGCCACGGCACAGAGTTGGGTGGCTGGCGGGCACACCAGCAGGTCGCAACCCGGCATTCCGCCCCGCAGCGCATGGGCCAGTGCTGCGGCCTCTACCGTGGTGGTATTCATCTTCCAGTTGCCGGCGATCAATTGGCGCATTTGGTCGTCCCTCTGTTCCGGCTCCTACCGGGCGGCGGCGGGGCTGGCAATGCGGCAGCCCTCTCCCTATGGTGCGCCGCCTTTCAAACCAGGCCCACGCCACATTAGAGTGCACCATGCTTTCCTCGCTCCGCCGCTTCGCCGGCACCTGGCCCGCCAAGGTGTTTTTCGTGCTCCTCGTCGGCTCATTCGGCCTCTGGGGTGTCGCCGACGTCGTGCGCAACTTCTTCGAGGGCGGCGATCCCAACAGCGTCGCCACGATCGGCAAGCAGCGGATCGACCCCGTCGAACTGCAGCAAGCCGCCCGGCAAACGCTCGCCCAATACATGCAGCAGGCGCATATCACCACGCCGCCAACGCCGGATATGCGGCGGTACGCCGCCCAGGAGGCGCTGCAGCAACTGGTCGTGCAGGCCGCCCTGGCGACCGAAGTCGGCAACCTCAACCTGTCGGTGCCGGATGACGCCTTGCGCCAGGTGATTTTCCAGGACCCGGCCTTCCAGGGGGTTGGGGGCCGGTTCGACCACAACGTGTTTCTCAACGTCATGCGACAGGTCGGCGATACCGAGCCGCATTATCTGGCACAGGTGCGCATGAAGCTCGGCAACATCCAGGTGATCGATGCGGCACGCGCCGGGGGCTATTCGCCGGACGTGGCGAGCCGGCTGATCTTTGGCTACGAGGGCGAGACCCGGACCGCCGACCTGGTCAACCTGCCCTTCGCCGGCGCCGCCGAGCCGCCGCCCCCCACGCCCGAGCAGATCGAGCGGCAATACGACGACAATCGTAACGATTACAAGACGCCTGAATACCGCCGCATCCGAGTCCTGATCCTCAGCCCGCAGAGCATTGCGCGCGACATCGAGGTGAGCGATGCGGAGGCGCGCGCCTATTTCGACTCCCATAAATCCAGCTTCGTGAAGGTCGAGACGCGGTCCGTGCAGGTAATCGTCGCGCCGACCGAGGACGCTGGGAAGGCGCTCGCGGCGGCCTGGATTGCCGGGGCGGATTGGACGGAGATGCAGACCAAGGCCGCGGCAGCCAATGCCTCCGCCGTGGCATTGGATGACCAGACGCAGGACGGGTTCCCATCCCCCGCCTTGGCCGTCCCGGTCTTCGCCGCTACCGCCGATACCGTGACGGGGCCAGTGCAGGCGGAGGGGGGATGGCCCGTGTTCCGCGTGACCAAGGTACAGGGCGGGGTCGAGCAATCGTTCGAATCCGTTGCCGCCGACGTCAAATCCAAGGTCGCGTTGGACAAGGCTGGTGAGGAGGTCGACGACCGCATGAACCAGTTGCAGGACCTGATCGCCGCTGGCACCGATTGGGACAAACTGCCGTCAGGGCTTGGCGTGACGGCCCTGGCAGGGACGTTGGACGCCCAGGGCAACACGCAAGATAGCACGCCCGCCCCGCTGCCCGACGACCCGGCGCTGCGCCAGGCCATTATTTCCCGCGCGTTCGCCATAGCCCCCACCGACGCGCCGACGCTAGAGAACGGGCCAGGAAACAGCGCCTACTCGGTCATGGTCGAGACGGTGCTTCCGCCGGAGCTGCCGCCGCTGGACAAGGTGCAGGCCAAGGTCAAGGACGACTGGTTGCGGGACACGCGCCGGCACGAGCAGGAGCTGATCGCCACCCAATTGATGGCGGCCGTCAATGGTGGCGCCACGCTGGTCGATGCGGCAGCCGCGGCCAAAGTCACCGTGACCCACAGCCCGCCGATCCGCCGGCCGCCCTATCAGCCGAACCAGCGCCCCGATCCGCTCTTCACCACCGGGCTCAACCACGCGACGATGGCCGAGACGGCGAGCGGGTTCATCGTCGCCGTGCCGGTTGCGATCACCAAGCCGGACTCGGCGAGGGATACCGCGGGAATGGACCGCGTGCGCAAGGCTGGCGCCCAGTCGGTGAGCAACGATTTGGAGGCGAGCCTGCTGGCCGCGCTGCGAGTACGGGACCGGGTGAGCATCAACCAGCCGGTGTTCGACAGCATCGTCCAATGACTCCGGCGTTTGCGGCCGCCTATGCGGCGGGGCAGGGGACACTGGTGGCCGCCACGGATGTGGCGGATTTGCAAACCCCCGTCGCCGCGTTCCTCAAGCTGGCGCACGGCCAGCCCAATAGCTTCCTGCTGGAGAGCGTGGAGGGTGGCGCGTCGCGTGGCCGCTACTCCATTATCGGAATGGCGCCGGATTTGATCTGGCGCTGCGTAGCGGGCCGGGCGGAGCTCAATCGCAACGCTTTAGCCGCTCCGCACGCCTTCGTGCCGGAGGACCGTCCAGCGCTGGACAGCCTGCGGGCGGCGGTTGCGGAGTGTCAGATGGCACTGCCGCCGGGTGTGCCGCCGATGTGCGGTGGGCTGTTCGGCTTCCTCGGCTACGACATGGTCCGCCTGATGGAGCGGCTACCGAACCGCAACGCCGACCTTTTGGGCCTTCCCGATGCGCTGATGATGCGCCCGACGCTATTCGCCGTGTTCGACACGGTGCGGGACGAACTGACCCTAGCCGTCCCCGTCCGCCCGGCGAAGGAGGTTTCGGCGGAGCACGCCTGGGCCGAGGCGCAGGCGCGGATTGCGGACGCCCAGGCGGCCCTGGCCCGCCCCTTGCCACGGGCCGCACCCCCCGTCAGCCTGCCGCGGCCGGAGCCGGTGCCGAATATGGACCGCGCCGCCTTCGAGGCGATGGTCGTGCGGATGAAGGAGTATATTGCCGCCGGGGACATCTTCCAGGCGGTGCCCTCGCAACGGTTTTCCGCGCCCTTCGCCTTGCCGCCCTTCGCGCTGTACCGGGCGCTGCGGCGGATCAACCCGGCGCCATTTCTGTTCTTCCTGGATTTCGGCGGCTTTGCCGTGGTGGGGAGCAGCCCGGAAATCCTGGTGCGGCTGCGCGACAACACCGTCACCATCCGCCCCCTGGCCGGCACCCGCCGCCGGGGCGCCACACCGGGCGAGGACGCAGCGCTGGAGGCGGAGCTGCTGGGCGACCCGAAGGAGCGGGCGGAGCATCTGATGCTGCTCGACCTGGGCCGCAACGACGTGGGCCGCGTCTCGGCGGTCGGCACGGTGAAGGTCACGCAGAGCTTCATGATCGAGCGGTTCAGCCACGTGATGCATATCTCGTCGAACGTGGAGGGCACGCTGGCGGAGGGCCTGGACGCGATGGACGCGCTCATCGCCGGCTTTCCTGCCGGCACGCTGACTGGCGCACCCAAAATCCGCGCGATGGAGATCATCGAGGAGCTGGAGCCGGTCCGCCGCGGGCTATACGGCGGGTGCATCGGGTATTTCGCGGCGGACGGGACGATGGATACTTGCATCGGGCTGCGGACCGCCGTGGTAAAGGATGGCACGATGCACGTGCAGGCCGGCGGCGGAGTGGTGGCGGATAGTACGCCGGAAGCGGAGTACGAGGAGTCGCGGCAGAAGGCGCGGGCGCTGTTCCGGGCGGCGGAAGAGGCGGTGCGGTTCGCTGCGGGCACGCGTTAGAGATAGAAAACCCTCCCCAGGGTCCCTGTTTTGCCTCTTAAAGATCACCTCTGACATCACGTTGCGGGTAGATGATGGTGAATGCTGGGCTGAGTGGGATGGCCGCTACGGATGACGTCACAGCGGCCGTTTCGGACCTTCGCGTATTTATATCATCGACGTTCCAAGACATGGCGGACGAGCGTGATCGGCTTGTGCGCCGCGTATTCCCTGAACTGCGGCGCCGTTGCCTCACCTACCAAGTCTCCATATGTGAGATCGACCTGCGCTGGGGGATTACCGCGGAGGCGGCAAGGCGCGGCGATGTGCTGCGGCTATGCCTGGCTGAGATAGACCGATGCTATCCCCTCTTCATAGCCATGCTCGGCGAGCGCTACGGCTGGGTTGATCCAAATGCCGCGGAGAAATTGGCGGTTTTGGCGCCACACCTGCTGCCATACGCCGACCGCAGTGTCACCGAGCTGGAAATTCGCCATGCTGTGCTGAACCGTCCGGTTGAGCATTCCGAGCCGCCAATCTGCTTCTTCTACTTCCGCGCGCAAGGACCGTCTGCCTCGCCTACCGACACGAATATGGAGCAACTGAAGCTCGCGGCGCTCAAGCGCGATATTGTCGCGGCCGGGCACACGGTGCAGGGCGCCTATGCCGATGCTGAGGCGCTCGGTGAGCGGGTGCTCGAGGATCTTTGGTCCATAGTCATTGCGCGCGCGGACGCCAAACAGCCTGCGCGCACCTGGCGCAGCCTACTGTCGCCGCGTGTGCCCGGGTTTCTAGAGCGGCGGACGACGTTGCGGCGCGTCGAGGACGCACTCGCCGGCCGACTTCCCGTTCTGCTGCAAGGTCAGGCGGGGGCGGGCAAGACCACGCTAGTGTCACACTGGATCCGAGAACGAATCGTTGGAGGGGAAGCCGCCATCCTTCGTTTGCGGCCGTCCTGGCGGCGCCGTCTGCGGAGCTGGCTGGCCCGCCAGGACGTGGTGGTGCAGGCGGCGGCCGTGATGTTTTTCTCCTCTTCCATCGACAGCGCTATTGGCAAAAGCGACCAGACGTGGCCGCTCGTGGCAGTGAGCATCCTCAAGCAGTTGCGCACGCTCGCGCGGATTGACGAATCCATTCCGACCACCATCGCTGCGCTGCCGGGAACCCTTGGCCGATGGCTGGCCATGGCAGCGCGGGAGCAGCCGATCGTGCTGGTTCTGGATGGTCTTGAGGAGGTCCTCGGCGCAGGCGCCGTGCTGGACTGGCTGCCGCGGGAATTGCCGACAGGCGTGACGCTGTTTCTTTCGGCCAATTCAGAGGCGTTCGCGGCCCAGCTCCATCACCATGGATGGTCACGTATCCCGCTTCACCCCCTATCGCGCCGGGAGAGGGAAGCGCTGACCCGGCAATACCTGGCCGCTTATGGTAAGCAGCTCTCTACGCAGCAACAGCGTGCCGTGCTCGCGCTGTCGCCGCGGCCAACCCGCTTTATCTTCGCACCCTGCTCGACCAGATGCGTGAAACCGGGCGTTTCGAGACCCTGAGTGATCAACTCGCGGGCTTCAGGGATATCGAGAGCCTCACACCGCTGCTTGAACGTGCGTTTGCCGCCATCGAACTGGAGATGGACCGAGACTGGCCGGCGGGTGGGCTCACGCAGCGTGCGCTTGCCCTATTGGCTGCATCCCGTGCGGGGCTCACCGAGGTTGAGCTTCGTGAGCTGCTTGGTGATGAGAGTGGGCGACTCCCGGACCGGGTTTGGTCCCCGTTACACCTGTTGCTCGAGCCGTACCTGGTTCGGATTGGGGGTACTTTGCGCTTCTCCGGCGAGCCGGTCCGCGTTGCGGTGGAGCGCCGCTTCCCCGATCTCAAGGCAACGCTCGTCGCCACGCGGCGCATTCTAATCGACTATCATCTGCGCAATCCAGCGACCCCGCGGGCGTTGGAGGAGTTGCCATGGCTGCTCGCAGCGCTGGAGCAGTGGGACGCGCTCGCCTCGCTGATCGGCAAGCCAGAGGTGCTGATCGCGCTGGTTGCCGACCGGCCTTTCGACGCTGTCAGCCTGTGGACCGCGCTTGTCACCCAGTCCCAGCATCGTTCCGAAGAAATTTTTGCGGCCGTGTTCGCCGCCCCGGGAGATGATGCGCCGTTGACATTGGCAGTGGCTAGGCTGTTGGGCGACATTGGTTCGGCCGCGGCGGCTTTGCGCCTGCTTGAAGCGCTGGATGGGGAGAAAGACCGCGAGGCCGCGGCGTCAGCGATCCAGTCGCAGATTTCGATCTTGCTTGAAATGCGCCGGTTCGCAGAGGCCGCACCCCTTGCCGAACGTCAGGTAGCACTCTGCGAGAGCGCCAGCTTGCGTGGTAACTTAGGCGCTGCGTTAGATAACCTGGCCCTAGTGCGTATCGAGCAAGGCCGAGCGGAAGAGGCTCTCGCTCTGCAAACGCAGGCGGAGGAGCTACACCGGGAGCAGGGACACGATCGCGCGCTTGCCGTCTCGTTCGGCATTGGTGCCACGGCGCTGCTTCGCTGCGGGCGTATCGCCGAAGCGCTGGACCGCTGGAAGGCGCAGGAGACGCAGTCCCGCCTCGTCGGCGATCTTCGCTGTATGGCGGCGAGCTTAGGGAACCAGGCCGCACTGGTGGCTGCTGAAGGAGAAACCGAGAGGGCTGAGAGGCTAGCCATGGATCAGGAGCGTCTTTGCCGGCAAATCAACGATCGTTATGGTTTACAGATTGCGCTCGCGACGCGGGCTAGCCTGCTTGCAGCCCAAGATCGGTTTGATGAGGCTCTGGACGCTCTGACGGAGCGGTGTGCAGTGGCCAAAGCACTTGGTGACGGCCCGGGCGAAGTCGCAGGACTGCTACAGCGGGCGGACCTGTTTTTGCAACTTGACGATCCACGGTCTGCCGCCACCTTGCTCGTCCGGGGCGAAGCGCTGCTAGGCGACCGCGCCGAATGCCCAAGCGAAATCATCGCGCAACTTGTTCGCCTTCAGCAAATTCTCGGCGCCCACGGCATGATCGCGGCACGGCCTGAACCGGCCTGACAGGGCGTTGCTCAAAAAGGCGGGCAGCCTTGTTCTTGCCGGTCAAGCATCGCCTGGTCGTCCTGCGGAACCCCAAGCCTTTGGCGCAACTCTCGTGCCGCCGAAGCCCGGGTGAACGCCTGGACGGCAGCTTTTGCGTCACCGCCAACGGGTTCGCCATCGGCTGGCGGGATGGGGCAACTCGCTTGCCAGTCGGCGGGCGACACGGCCGCCAGCCGGACATGGTCCGACAAGCTGGACGTGCGGCTGAGGAGCAGCGGTGCGAATTTGTCGAAGCAGGACGAGGCTGCTTTGCGAAGTGGCTCAGGTTGATCGTCCATTGTGCTGAGGTCATCCGCCGCGCGCAGGGCAGTGGCCTCTAGCGCCCCGGGTCGAGGGTTCCAGCGCGGGGTCCGAACGCCTGGTCGCACCCAATCCTTGGATTCCGTGGCAAGTGTAGTCAGCCGTTCAACCGGGAATTTCGGACCCAATCCGCCATTAAGTGCGAGTCGAAAGAGGCGTTGAAGGACAGTGAACTCCCGAACTGCGCCGTAGGTGTCTTGCGCGTCCGGCGCGCCCGCGATCCCACTGCTGACCCGCTGGTCAATCCACGATTGAAGGCGTGGGAATTGCCACGGATGCTCATCGGAGACTGAAGCGAGGTCGTCCTCATTCAAGCGGTACCAGGGATGGTCCGGCTTCGCCAGGATGGGCTCGGACGTGAAGGCGATTTGCAGGATGAAACTCAACGGGGCAAACGGGGAACCGGGCTGCGGCCGCTGGCTTGGGTCAGCGAAAGCGAGGTTCTGATCCGTTTGGAAGGGAACCTCACGCACGCCGCTCCATATGGTGAAACGAGGCGGCGGTGCGGCCCAATCCATTCGCTTGTCGCTGAGCGTCTGATTCAGGAGGAGGGGTACGCCCTCCCGTAGGCAGGCACGCGTCGCCGCCAGCGTATCCTTCGTGCAGGCGGCTAGTCTGCTGACCTGCTGGGCCGCGAAATAATCAGTCTTCAGGGGAAGCGGAGAATAGTCTGGATCTTGCAAGTAGCGGCGGTCCGCAAGCGCTTGCTTCAGCACGCCTTCCGTTTCGGCGTCTGGTTGAAGAATAGAGCTTGCGTCGTCGGCAACGTAATCGATGACTTGGTTGACGAGCGGCCCCACTTTCGCGGTCGGAGCTTGCTCGTGTGCGGTGGTGACCGTGACTGCCCAGGCCCAACGGTAGAGTTCAAGGAAACTTTCAACCCGTGCCGACTGGACGGCGCGTGACGATGGCGTCTTGTCGTCCGCATCGTCGCTGAACCGGTCGACGAGTCGGTCGACCTCGATTGCGCGACAACCCATGGCGGTATCTTCGAGTGCGGGATGCAGCAAGATCTTCAATTCACGGAGTGGCGCCGCCGTGACCATTGTGGCTGTCACCGGGCGACCATCTGCGGCATAGGCCAGGGCCAAATGGACGATCTCCGGCCGGAACGGGCCAAGCGCAATGTCGTGTCCGTCGCCGCGCTTGACGCTTAGCGTGACGCTTTGGCCGTCGCGACGCCAATCGATGCCGGAGAAGTCGAGGTTGGGTTCGTTGCTCGGCGGCCGGCCGATCAGCACCCCGCCGATTCGGCTGAAGCCAGAGAGCCGGCTGAAGCTACGAGCCATCGCCACGCGCTCTAATTCGACTCCGGCGGCTTGCGCCACTTGCTCGGCACCTTCCGCCGCTTCCGTGGCGACGGCTGCGCCGCCACCAGGCGTTGGCTGTGGCACTGAGGGGCGTTCCGCGCCCGCCCCTCCGCCGCCGCCAAACCCGCCGCCACCGCCCCCGAAACCCCCGCCCCCAGGAAGCCCGCCGCTCGGCGGCGGTTCGGGCGGCATGGAGCCTGGGAAGTGATCGTTGAACCCCAGCATTGCCTCGGGCGGCCCCCGATCCGACCCAGCCTCGCCATACGCCGCACTATTGAAGTGCGACATAAGCTCGTGGGAGTCGTCGGCGTTGGGCGACGCCTTGGGCGTATAGTTAGGATGAACCTCTCGCGCGCGGCGGAGGATGTCTTCTTCGCTCGGCGTGCGTTGTGCGACCGTCCGCAATTGGAGGAGCAGATGGTCTGGATCCGGAATGTGCCAGTGCCTGCTGGCGAACTCGTCGAACGCGGCGCGAGGAGGAGTGCCGTTCGCCAACGACTCGGTCAAATGCGCAGTCTCGGCGAGGCGTGTCCGCTCCAGCCAGTTCGGATCTAACCCGGCGACGAGGGAAGCAAGGTCCGGGGCAACCCCGTCCGCACCGGCATGGACAATGTTGCTCACTAACATGCCGCGCAATTCGTTTGGCGTCGGTATGCGCTGGAAACCCGCCATCGCGTGGATGGTCGCCTCTCGCAACTCTTGCCACCGGCGGGGCATGCCCTGCCGAAAGGTCCGGTCCAAGTTGGCGCGGAAGTCGCGCCCGGCGGAGGTGACGGGTCCACTGGTGTCGCGGGCCGCGCGCTCCAGATCGCCCATCCGTACGTCGCCGGCCGGGATGTCGGTGAGATGCACGACAGCGCGATTGGCATCAGCGCCGACAATCTGATTACGAACGCGTTCATGGCTGAGTTCATCCGCGATCGAGCCGGAACGTGCCTCGGCTGGCCAATCTAGCTGTTGCGCGTAGTGGCGCGCGAGAGAGATCTCGTATTGGCGGGCGAGCGCGTCGAGCGCTTGAGCGTCCGCAGGCGCGGCCGGCGCCTCCTGCGCCTCTGCCTCCTTGAGCGCGTCCACGGCAGCGGTCGCTTCTTTGCGGTCCATCTCGACGCGGAGTTGTTCGACAGATGTGATGCGCGTGGTTAGCTCTGCACCGACGGTTGGGGCGGCGAGGGCCAGCATGGATGGGAAAAGTAGGAGAACCGACGCGAGAAAGGCAACGCGTGACATCCCGCGCAGGGAGGACAACACGCCGCGGCTCACCAGGAGCGTTGTTAGCCGGCCAGACAAACTCGTCGGTTGCCGTGGAATGAGGGACGTCGGGTCGAGCCGCACGTCCATGCGGCGTTGCACCTCTTCGCGCAGCATCGCCTGATGAAGCAACTGCAACCGCTCCTCGATGCGCGTAATCCGGGTCTGCGCAAACCCCACGGCGCGCTCATGCTCGCCGAGCTGGGTTTCTGTCCCCTGACCCGCCGCTGTAGGTTCAGGCGGCGGCCGATCGATCTCGGCCTGCAATCCCGAACGCTCCGTCTCGAGCTTGGCCATGTCGGCTGCGATCTTCTGTATCGCAGTGGTTGGTTCGAGTTGCCGCCAACGACCGTTCCGGCCATCCTCCAGAACACGGTCGACCTCCAGCGAGATTGCTTCATCGTAGGCCTTTGACGCGCTCATCCGTGCCTGCCTGCGCGCCAGGACCACCATGGCCGCAATAAGAACGACGGTTGTGATAACGGTGAGCGTCGGATCGATCTCGGTTAAAAAACCTCTGGCCGCCCGCATACGGTCCAATGTCGCGGTGAGTTCAACCACGCTGCTTCCGCCGACCAGGCGGACCACCCATAGCGCACCAATTGCCAGGGCGGCCGAGATCGTCGCGATGAGAGCGACTGTACGCGCGAGATCGAGCGTGGAACGCAGAGCGGCACGAGCGAGAATATTACTCGCGATCGTTCGCCGTAACACGGCATTCGCCCAGGGGACGGCTACAAAATGGAGAAGGGTAAAAGCTCCAGCGGTGGATGCGAGGAGGGCATAAAGGTTCATGTGACAGTCCCGGGCGACACGCTGATCCAGCGCCAAATGTTGACCATTTCTAAAATTAAGGCAATGTTTTTGGGGTACCCGGAACCTCGGAAAATGAGCGGGGCAGCCTCGGTTGCACCCGACCCCATAATCCGTCATACCTCCCCCGCCCGAACCACCCGTGCGGGAGAGAGCGGACTCGTTCCGCCGCCGAAGGCGCAACCGGCCCCCGGAAACGCTCAGGCACAAAGGACCGCACGGCGCCAGGGTCTCTGGAAAGCCGGCCCAGACCATCAGGGCCGCACCGACGGAGTAAGGGTGTTGCGTACGCTGCACCCGAATCTCTCAGGTACCGTGACAGAGGGGGGTCGCTCCTGCAGGCATGTCGCCGGCGGGCGGCCTTACCTGTGCGGAGCCGGCATCCATTGTCCGAATTCAACCCGACCGACTTCGAAGACCCCGATGCCGATCTCCTGCGCACCACCCCGTTGGACGCGCTGCATCGCCGCATGGGGGGACGGATGGTCCCGTTCGCCGGGTACGAGTTGCCGGTGCAATACCCTACCGGCGTCATGGCCGAGCACAACCAGTGCCGCCAACGCGCCGCGTTGTTCGACGTCTCCCATATGGGCCAGGTCAGCCTGCGCGGCGCCGATGCAGCGGCGGCGTTGGAAACGCTGGTGCCCGGCGACATGCTCGGGATCAAGCAGGGGCGCCAACGCTACACCCTCTTCCTGGACGAAGCCGGCGGCATCCTGGATGACCTGATGGTCGCCAATTACGGCGACCGTCTGTTGCTGATCGTCAACGCGTCCCGCAAGGCCGACGACATCAAGCATCTGACCCTCCGCATCCCCCAAATCGCGGCGCAAATCCACGATGACCGGGCCCTGCTGGCGCTGCAGGGGCCGGCCGCCGTCACCGCTATGGCGCGGCTCTCGCCGGAGGCGGCGGCGCTCGGCTTCATGCAGGTCGCCGCCCTCACCATCGCCGGCATTCCCGTCTGGATCAGCCGCTCGGGCTACACCGGGGAGGACGGGTTCGAAATCTCCGTCCCCGGTGCGGACGCCGAGGCCTTTGCCGAACGCCTGCTGCAGGAACCGGAGGTGGCGCTCGCCGGGTTGGGCGCGCGGGACAGCCTGCGGCTGGAGGCGGGGTTGTGCCTCTATGGCAACGACATCGACCAGTTGACCACACCCGTCGAAGCCAACTTGAAATGGACCATCCCCAAGCGCCGGCGGGACGCAGCGGATTTCCCTGGGGCGGTTCCCATCCTGGACCAATGGACCAACGGCCCCACAAGGCTGCGCGTCGGCCTTCGCCCGGAGGGGAAGGCGCCCGCCCGGGCGGAAACGGTCATCGCCGCCGCGGACGGTACCGCCGCCGGCACCGTCACTTCCGGCGGGTTCGGCCCTACGGCGGGTGGCCCGGTCGCCATGGGCTACGTCCGCCGCGACCTGGCCGTGGAGGGCCAGGCGCTCAACCTCCTGGTGAGAGGCAAGGCACTGCCGGCCCGTGTCACCGCACTGCCATTCGTTCCCCATCGCTACGCACGCTGAAGGAGCCCACAGCATGATCCGTTTCACCAAGGACCACGAATGGGTGAGCCTGGACGGCACCCTCGCCACCGTCGGCATCACCACCCATGCGCAGGACGCGCTGGGCGACCTGGTGTTCGTCGAATTGCCCGAAATCGGCCGTGAGGTCGCGGAGGCGGAGGCGGTGGCCGTCGTCGAATCGGTGAAGGCGGCCAGCGACGTCTACGCCCCGCTTGCCGGCCGCGTGACCGAGGTGAACCCGGCGATCACCGACGACCCGGCGCTGGTGAACCGCGATCCGGCGGGCGCCGGATGGTTCTTCAAGCTGGAACTGGCCGATCCCGCCGCGTTCGGCACCCTGCTGGACCAGGCGGGCTACGACGCGCTGCTCGCGGAGACGGCATAATGGACGCGCTAGCCGAACTGGCAGGGCTCGAGGACAGCTTCGTCTCCCGCCACATCGCCCCGGCGGAGGCCGACATCGCCACCATGCTCCGGCTGGTCGGCGCCGAAAGCCTGGAGGCGCTCGCCGCCCAGACGGTGCCTGCGGATATCCGCACCCCCACCATGACGGGTCTGCCGGACGCGATCGGCGAGATAGCCGTCATCGAGGAGCTGCGGGACCTGGCCGGGCAGAACCAGCGGCTGCGCTCGCTCATCGGGCAGGGCTATTACGGCACCTTCGTGCCCCCGGTGATCGCCCGCAACGTGCTGGAGAACCCGGGCTGGTACACCGCCTACACGCCATACCAGGCGGAACTCGCCCAGGGGCGGCTGGAGGCGCTGCTGAACTTCCAGACCATGGTTTGCGACCTGACGGGCATGCCGATCGCCAATGCGTCCCTGTTGGACGAAGCGACGGCAGCGGCGGAGGCGATGGCCATGGCGCACGCCGCATCCCGCAGTAAAGCTAGCACCGTGGCGGTGTGTGCCGATTTGCACCCGCAGACCGCGGCCGTGCTGGCCACGCGGGCGCACCCGCTGGGCTGGACGCTGCGCCGCTTCGCACCCGGCGACACCGCGGCGATCGGCGCCGCCCAACCCTTCGCCGTGGTGCTGCAATATCCGGGCACATCAGGCGAAATCCGCGATCTGCATGCGGAGATCGCGGCGGCGCACGAGGCCGGGGCGCTGGCGATCGTGTGTGCGGACCTGCTGAGCCTGGTGCTGCTGACGCCGCCGGGCGAGATGGGGGCGGATGTCGTCGTCGGCAGCTCACAGCGCTTCGGCGTTCCCATGGGCTTCGGCGGCCCGCATGCGGCGTTCTTCGCGACCCAGGACAAGTTCAAGCGGGTGATGCCGGGCCGCCTGGTCGGCGTGTCGCAGGACGCGGCGGGGCAGCCGGCCATGCGCCTGGCGCTGCAAACCCGCGAACAACACATCCGCCGCGAAAAGGCCACCAGCAACATCTGCACGGCGCAGGTCCTGCTGGCGGTGATGGCCGGGATGTATGCGGTTTGGCACGGGCCGGAGGGGCTGGTGCGGATCGCGCGCCGGGTGAACCTGCAGGCGCGGGCCTTGGCCGACGTTGCCAAACGGGCGGGCATGACCCTGCGGCACAGTAGCTTCTTCGACACGGTCGCGCTGGACGTGGCTGATGCGGACGGGTTGATGGCGCGCGCGCTGCAAGCCGGGTTCAACTTGCGCCGTCTGGACGACACGGGCGTCGCGATTGCGCTGGACGAGACGGTGACGGCGGCGGAACTCGTCGCTTTGGCCGCCGTCTTGGGTGAAGCCGTGGGTACCGCGCCGGCGTCGATCCCGGCGGCATCGTTCCGCGCCGGCCCCATCCTGCCGCAGGCGGTGTTCGGCGCCCACCGGTCCGAGCACGAGATGCTGCGCTACCTGAAGCGGCTGGAGGACCGGGACGTTGCGCTGAACCGGTCCATGATCCCGCTCGGCTCCTGCACCATGAAGCTGAATGCCACGGCGGAGATGGTGCCCGTTACCATGCCCGGCTTTGCCGACATCCATCCCTTCGCCCCGGCGGATCAGACGGCCGGTTACAACACGCTCATCCAGCGGCTGGCGGCCTGGCTGGCCGCGGCCACCGGGTTCGCGGCGGTGTCGCTGCAGCCGAATGCCGGGTCGCAGGGCGAGTATGCCGGGTTGCTGGCGATCCGCGCCTACCACGCATCGCGCGGGCAGAACGGGCGTGACGTGTGCCTCATTCCATCCTCGGCCCACGGCACCAACCCGGCCAGCGCGGCCATGGCTGGGCTGCGGGTGGTCGTGGTGGGCTGCGACCGCGACGGCAACGTCGATCTGGCGGATTTGCGGGCGAAGGCGGCGCTGCATGCCGACAAGCTGGCCGCGCTGATGGTGACCTACCCGTCCACCCACGGCGTGTTCGAGGGCGAAATCCGCGCGATCTGTGCCACCATCCACGCGCATGGCGGCCAGGTCTACATGGACGGCGCCAACATGAACGCGCAGTTGGGGCTGACCAGCCCCGCCGCGATTGGCGCCGATGTGTGCCATTTGAACCTGCACAAGACGTTCTGCATCCCGCATGGCGGCGGCGGCCCCGGCGTGGGGCCGATCGGGGTTGCCGCCCACCTCGCGCCGCATCTGCCGAACCACCCAGCCCGGCCGGATTGTGGCCCGGCGGGCGGGTACGGACCGGTCAGCGCGGCCCCGTTTGGCTCGGCGCTGATCCTGCCGATCTCCTACGCCTACATAAGGATGATGGGCGCTTCCGGGCTCACCCGGGCGTCCGAAGTCGCCATCCTGAACGCCAACTACATCGCGGCCCGGCTGCGGGAGGCATACCCCGTGCTCTACGCGGGGCAGGGCGGGCGCGTCGCGCATGAGTGCATCATCGACTGCCGCGGCTTCCAGGCCGAGGCCGGGGTGATGGTGGAGGATATTGCGAAGCGGCTGCAGGATTACGGCTTCCACGCTCCGACCATGTCCTGGCCCGTCGCAGGCACGCTGATGATCGAACCGACGGAGAGCGAGCCGCTGGCGGAGCTGGACCGGTTCTGCGAGGCGATGCTGGCCATCCGGGCCGAAATCGCCGCTGTGGGTGCGGGCGAGATGGACCGTGCCGACAACATGCTGAAGAACGCGCCGCATACCGCCAGCGAGGTGACGGGAGAGACGTGGCAGCACGCCTATACCAGGGCGCAGGCGGCCTTCCCGCTGGCCTGGGTGCGCGCCAACAAGTACTGGCCGCCGGTCAAGCGGGTCGACAACGTGTACGGCGACCGCAACCTCATCTGCACTTGCGCCCCGCTGGAAACCTACGCCATGGCGGCCGAGTAGGGTGGGGTGCTCTAGGGCACCCCACCACTTTGCCCTCGATGGGGTCGCGGAGGGCGACCCCACCCTACGCGACTACCCCCGCACGTGCTTCACGACCGTGACGGCGTCGGGGGACGACCAGTCCGCAGAGCCTTCCAGCCACCCGACTTCCTGGCCCTGCGGGTCGATCAGCAGGGTCGTCGGGATGCCGCGCACGTTGAGCGAATGCCCGATCATGTCCCTGGGATCCAGCAAAACCGGGAGATTGCGAATGCCATGCTGGGTGTAGAAATTCTGCACCACGCTGGCGCCGCCGTGGTCGGACGACACCGGCAGCACCACGACGCCATCCCCCGCCACCAGCTTGGCCAGATCGTCCAGCGCTGGCATTTCGCGCACGCAGGGGACGCACCAGGTGGCCCATAGGTTCAGCACCACCGCTTTGCCGGCATAATCCGCCAGGCTGCGCGGCGTGCCATCCGCCGCGGTGAAATGCAGGTCCAGCTTGCGGGGCGTGGGCAGCGCGTGCAGCGCCCCGATTCCCTGCAGCTCTTGGGCGCGCGGTTTGCGGAGCGGGGTCACCGACGCTAGGGTCGCGGCACCCGCGACCAGGGCGCGGCGTGTCATTTTCGTCATCAGGATAGGTCCTTGCCAGCACATAGCGACCCAAACCATCGGAACGCTACCGCCAACGCGCAATGGGGCGGGCGTTTCGCCGCAGGTCCGGCCATCATCATGGGGGAGATCAACGCCTCGATCGGCTTCGACCGCAAGCTTTGGCGGCAAGATATCCGCGGCTCGCTCGCGCATGCGGCCATGCTGGCGCGCGCTGGCATCATCCAACCCGCTGATGAAGCGGCGATCCGCGCCGGGTTGGAGACGATCGGCGCCGAGATCGAGGCCGGGCGGTTCAGTTTCGAGACCGAGCTCGAAGACATCCACATGAACATCGAGGCCCGGCTGACCGAGCGGATCGGCGAGGCAGGCAAGCGCCTGCACACCGGGCGCAGCCGCAACGACCAGGTGGCGACGGATTTCCGCCTGTGGGTGCGGGACGCGATGGATGGGCTGGACCAGCAAATGGCCGACCTCATGCGCGTGCTGGCAGACCGGGCGGCCGAGCATGCCGCCGACCCCATGCCGGGCTTCACCCATTTGCAGACCGCCCAGCCGGTGACGTTCGGGCATCACATGTTGGCGTACGTGGAGATGCTGAGCCGGGACCGCAGCCGGTTGGCCGACGCGCGGCGGCGGCTGAACGAATGCCCGCTCGGGTCGGCGGCCCTGGCCGGGACATCCTTCCCGATCGACCGCCACGCCACGGCGGCGGCGCTGGGGTTTGACCGGCCGACGGCCAACTCGCTGGACGCCGTCTCGGACCGGGATTTTGCCCTCGAGTTCCTGTCGGTGGCGGCGATTTGCGCGGTCCATCTCTCCCGCTTGGCGGAGGAGATCGTGATCTGGTGCTCCGCCCCGTTCGGGTTCATCCGTTTGTCGGACGCCTTCACCACCGGGTCGTCGATCATGCCGCAGAAGCGCAACCCGGATGCGGCGGAGCTGGCCCGGGCGAAGACCGGGCGGATCATGGGGGCGCTGATGGCATTGCTCACGGTGATGAAGGGCCTGCCGCTCGCCTACGCGAAGGACACGCAGGAGGACAAGGAGCCGGTGTTCGACGCCGCCGACGCGCTTGCGCTGAGCCTGGCGGCGATGGCCGGCATGGTGCGCGACCTGCGGCCGGATTTGGGGCGGCTGCGGGCCATGGCGGGCAGTGGGTTTTCCACCGCGACCGATTTGGCGGATTGGCTGGTGCGGGTGCTCCACTTGCCCTTCCGCACCGCCCATCACGTCACCGGCCGCCTGGTGGCGAAGGCGGAGGCGCAGGGGGTCGAGCTATCGCAGCTGAGCCTGGCGGACATGCAGGCGGAGGAACCCGGCATCACCGCGGCGATCTTCGATGTGCTGACGGTCGAGGCCTCCGTCGCGTCCCGTACCAGCTATGGCGGCACGGCGCCGGCCAACGTTGCCCGGGAAGCCGCGCGCTGGCAGGGCGCGTTGGCATGAGGGTCGCGCTGGTTCTGCTGGTCGTGCTCGCCTTGGCCGCCTGCGGCAAGAAGGGCAATCCGGAGGCCCCTGGGCCAGCCGACCAGATCATCTATCCGCACACCTACCCGTCGTTATAAGATGGACGCCCCACGCCTCGACGCGGCTGAGCCCAGCGTTGCCGAAATCCTGGCCAGCCGGCCGTTCCTGCGCATGCATGCCCAGGATGGATTGATCCTGGAAGGGATCCCGCTGGCGGCCATTGCGGACGATGTAGGGACGCCGTGCTGGGTGATGTCAGCGGGTACGATCCGGGCGCGGTTGGCGGGGCTGCAGGCGGCGTTCGGCCCGGCGGGCGTGCATGTCCATTATGCGGTGAAGGCGAACGACCACCTTGCCGTGCTGCGGCTGATTGCGGCTGGCGGCGCCGGCGCCGACGTGGTGAGCGGCGGGGAGATGCGGCGGGCGCTGTTGGCGGGCATAGCGCCGGGGCGGATCGTGTTTTCCGGCGTGGGGAAGCAGCCCGCCGAGTTGCTGGCAGCGGCGCAGGCGGGGATTGCCCAGATCAACGTCGAGAGCGCCGAGGAGTTGGCGATGCTGTCCGCCGTGGCGTCGGCGGCCGGGCACGTCGTTCCGGTGGCATTGCGGATCAATCCGGACGTGGATGCCGGCACCCATGCCAAGATCACCACCGGCCGCGCCGATAACAAATTCGGCATCGGGCTGGAGGCTGCCTTCGCGCTCTATACCCAGGCGGCGACCTTGCCCGGCGTGCAGCCGGTTGGCCTGGCGCTGCATATCGGGAGCCAGATCGGTGCCATGGCGCCCTACCGGGCGGCCTTCACCCGGGTGGCGGAGCTGGTGCGGGCATTGCGGGCCGCCGGGCAGCGCGTGGCGCGGGTGGATTGCGGCGGCGGCCTCGGCATTCGTTACCGCGATGAGGCGGAGGGTTCGCCCGCTGCCTTCGCCGGCGCCGTGACGTCCACGCTGGGTGGGTTGGATTTGGAGCTGATGGTGGAGCCGGGCCGCTGGCTGGTTGGGCCGGCCGGTCTGTTGCTGGCCTCCGTGGTGTTGACGAAGATGACGGGGAACCGCCGGTTCACCGTGCTGGACGCCGCGATGAACGATTTGTTGCGACCCGCCATGTACGATGCCTGGCACGCCGTGGTTCCCCTTGGCGCGGCGGATGCGGCCGCACCCGTCGCGGCAACCGACATTGTCGGGCCGGTCTGCGAGTCCGGGGACACCTTCGCCCGGCAACGTCAACTTCCCTTGCTGGCCTCGCACGCAAAAGTGGCGATCCTCGACACAGGTGCCTATGGTTCTGTCATGAGCTCCACCTACAATGCCCGTCCGCTCGCGGCCCAGGTCATGGTCGATGGTGATCGCTGGGCCGTCATCCGTGCTCGTCAGCCGGTCGAGGCCCTATGGGCTGGCGAAACGATTCCCGACTGGATGGGCACGCCTTGACGCCGCGCGACCCGCGGGCCCGGCTGGCCCGGCGGCGCTCCCAGGCGCGGGGCGTCCTGTGGTTTGAACGGGTTTGGCCGGCCTTGTGGCCTGCTTTCGCGCTCGTTGGCGTTTGGCTCGCCGTGTCGCTCTTCGATCTGCCGGCGATGTTGCCGATCTGGTGGCATATCGGGCTGTTGGTTGTCGTTACCGCCGGGTTGGTGGCATTGGTTGGGCGGGGCCTATGGCCCCTGCGCCGCCCGAGCGATGGCGAGGTGGACCGCCGGCTGGAACGGGCGTCCGGCCTGCGGCACCGGCCGCTGGTTGTCATCGACGATTCACCGGCCACAGCCGATCCGGCGACCAGGGATTTGTGGCGCGCGCATCGGGACCGTGCTGCCGCGCAGGTGGCGCGCCTGCGCACGGGGTGGCCGAATCCGGGTATTCCGCAGGCGGATGTGCGCGCGACCCGTGCTGCGCTGGCCGTGTTGTTGATTGTTGGCGCGGTGGTTGCCGGCCCTGAGGCTCCCGGCCGGCTGTTGCGATCGATTTGGCCCGGGCTGCCGGAAGGTGCGGCCACCCCGAGCCCGCAGTTGCAGGCCTGGTTGACCCCGCCCTCGTATACCGGGCTTCCCCCGGTATTCCTGCACCCGGACGTCGCGGTGACCATACCGGCTGGCGCGCATCTGACCGTGAGCCTGACCGGGGGGGCCGGCGAGCCCGGCATGACGTTCGGGGATGAGGCGACGCCGTTCGTCAATCTGGATGCCGAGAGCTGGCAGGCGGAGCGCGACATTGCCGCGACGGGCATACTGACGGTTCGGCGCCGGGGTCGGGAACTCGGGCGATGGGATGTGACAGCAATCCCAGATGCGCCGCCGGTCGTCGCCTGGGCGGAGCCGCCAGGGGCTGCCAACGGCACCCGCCGGCTGCAGACCCGGCTGCCATGGGCGGCGAGCGATGATTACGGCGTGGTGTCCGTCGAGGCGGAGCTGCACCTAAAGGACCGCCCGTCGGGTGCTCCTCTGGTGCTGCCGGTTCCGCTTCCCGGCGGCTCTGCGAAGCGGCTGCATGGGGCGGCGATGCAGGATCTGACGGCCAATCCATGGGCGGGGCTGCCCGTCGTGGCCTTGCTGGCAGCCAAGGACGCGCCGGGCCAGCGCAGCACCAGTGCCCCCGCCGAGTTCGTGCTGCCGGAGCGGAGTTTTAAAAATCCGCTCGCCAAGGCGGTGATCGAAATCCGCAAGCGGCTGAGCGTGACCCCGGAGCAGAATGAGCAGGCGGCCTCCGACCTGGACGCGCTGGCGCAGGCCCCGGAGGCATTCGACAACAACACCGGGGTGATGCTGGCGCTGAGCAGCACGTCGACCCTGTTGCAGCATAGCGATGCGCCGGAAACGATTGCGGAAGCGCAGGCCCGGCTGTGGGCGCTGGCGTTGCAGCTGGAGGACGATGCGGTCGCGCGGACGGCGCAGGCGGTTCAGGCGGCCCGCGATGCGCTGCAGCAGGCCGTCCAGAAGGGCGACAAGTCCGATATGGAGAAGAAGGCGGACGCGCTCCGCCGGGAGATCCAGCGGCATTTGCAGGCCCTGGCGGAGAAGGCCCGCAGGGATGGCACGCTGATGCCGTTCGACCCGTCGCAGCGGACGCTGAACCAGCAGGATTTCGATAAGCTGACGCAGGAGATGAAGGACGCGGCGCGGGCCGGCAAGATGGACGAGGCCCAGGCGAAGCTGGACCAGCTTCAGAAGATGCTGGACCAATTGAAGGCGGCCGAGGCGAACCCGAGCGGCGACCGCCAGCAGGCCAGGCAGCAGCGGCAGCGCGCGCAACAGCAGATGGGCGCCGCGGAAGACATGATCAACCGCGAAGGCGGGATGAAGCAACGTGCGGAGGGGCGGCAGACGGCGGACGACAAGCCGGGCCGCGAGACCGATGGCAAGCAGCAAAAGGCGCTGCGCCGGGCGTTGGGCCAGATGATGCAAAATTTCGGCGACCTGACGGGCAAAGTGCCGGACGCGCTGAGCCAGGCCGACATCGCGATGGACCAGGCCGGCCAAGCCTTGGCGGCTGGAAAGGACGGGGAGGCCGGAGCGGCCCAGCAACGCGCGGCGGACGCGTTGAAGAAGGGCGAACAGCAAATGAGCCAACAAATGGCGCAGTCGCTGGGGATTTCGGTCATGCCAGGCGAGGGCGAGGGGCAAGGCAACGGCCCCGGCGACCAGATGACGCAGGATGACAACCAGGACAATGGCGACAACCCCGGAGACCGCGATGCGGATGCCGGGCAGAAAGGCCAGACCGGCGAGGACCCGGACGTCCCCCGCGATCCCCTTGGCCGCCCAACGCGCGACGGCACTTCCGGCCGGGCCGATGGTGGCGATGTCCACGTGCCCGACCAGATGGAACAGGCCCGCACGCGCGACTTGCAGGCAGAGCTTCGCCGGCGGGAGGGTGAACGGACGCGCCCGCCGAGCGAGTTGGATTATATCGACCGGCTGTTGAAGACGTATTAGGCGGGGACGGCGTAAGCCCAGCCTAACTGCATCATTGGTTCAACGTGGGTCATGGCTGGCCCATGGCATGCGAATGGTGGGGTGCTGGCGTTACAGGCTGAACGGTAGCTCCCAAACCCGGTGATCGACACGTGGACGTTGCAACGCCGACTCAAGCGCTGCGACGAGTTCGGATCAAACTTAGTCCGCCAACGCAATTTCGAAACAGCAACCAACGTGCCCGTTCAACCTCGCCATCATTCCTGTTGAAGTAGGGCGAAACCGCTGACATTGTAAAATTTGTTCGCAGTGAGATTTAAGCCTTCGTAGGGGTCTTCGACATTGATCGACGCTCAAACCGAGTCGCATTTGGAGGATTTGCTCGATTATATCGACAACAAGCTTGTCATTCCTATTGTTGGGGAAGAGCTTCTCGTAGTCAAAAGGGATGGCGTCGAAGTCCCGCTCTACTCCTATTTAGCAGAAAACCTGGCCGAACGGCTTGGAGTGTCGACACGACCACTGCCAAGCCCATGCACGCTGAACGACGTTGTTTGTCAGTATATAACCCAAACACATAGAGAGTTTGACGTATATACAAAGATGAACCAATTAATGAATCAAACGAAGTTTGACATACCGGATTCGTTTAGAAGGCTGGCCGGCATTAAGGAGCTGGACCTATTCGTCGTTATGACAGTTGATTCCATTCTTACAATGTCGATAGACGAGGTTCGTTTTGGCGGGAAGAAGCAGACAAAGCAGCTTTCCTATTCGTTGAGAAACGTCGTGGACCTCCCTTGTGAAAAAGAGAAACTGGATGGGCCGGTCGTTTTTAATCTCATGGGTAAGCACTGCGCCAGGCCTGATTTTGTTCTGACAGACGAAGATACGCTTGAGTTCGTCCATCATATGCAA
Organism: Acetobacteraceae bacterium; assembly: GCA_965199005.1. Taxonomy (GTDB): domain Bacteria; phylum Pseudomonadota; class Alphaproteobacteria; order Acetobacterales; family Acetobacteraceae; genus LMUY01. The sequence goes on from CBDAQK010000006.1 coordinate 367,777, forward strand.
TCACATAGGCACGAATCAAAACTGTTATTTGAAGCACTCAGTTCAAACCATCTCTTGTTTCTAGGTTGCACTTTGTCAGACTGGCTGGCGCGCTTTGTTATCCGCATCGCGAAAAGTCGAACCCTGTCCCATCATCGCCCGGAAACGGAATTCCTGGTGTCTGCGAACGCGCATGGGGACAAGAAATTGGTCGACTTCTTGAAGTATTTCAGCCCACGGTCCCATATCATTGCCATGCCGCCAGCCGAATTCGTGGAGGCGTTGGACGTTCGTTATCGGGCTAGGAATGCCGCTTCTTTACCGGATGTTGAGCTGGCGCTACCGGCTGAGGGGGCGGCGCCTTGGCAAAATGGCTCGATGTTTATCAGCTACGCTCATGAGGACTATAACGCTGCTCGGCGATTGCATGAATGCCTCGACAAGTTCGGCGTTGACGCCTGGTTCGACCGGCGGAAACTCATCTCAGGCGACTTCTTCGACTCTAAGATCGAGAAAGCCATTAAATCTTGCTCGTACTTTCTGCCTGTGATCTCAACCAAGGCAATCGAGCGCGATGAAGGGTACTTTCGCGGCGAGTGGACGAGCGCGATCGAACGGGCCAGGCGCGTTTCCGGCGATCGTCCCTTTATCATTCCCATCGTGATCGACGACACGGATCTGTCGGCAGGAGGCATTCCCGATCACTTTCAACGGCTGCACTGGACGCGCCTGCCGAATGGCCAGGCGACGCCAGATTTCTGTCGTTACATGAAGGAACTCATCCAATCCTTTCACAGAGCCGCAAGTGGCTGATACCGCCGAGGACGACGGGCTGTTGCTGGACAGTGACCATCCCTGGCCCGGGCTCGCGCCATTTACGGAAGGCAGCAGAACTTTCTTTCACGGTCGCGACGCGGAGGCAGCGGAGCTAGCACGCTGCATCCGGCGCGGCACGCTTACAATCCTGTTCGGCCGGTCCGGCCTCGGCAAGACATCGCTGCTAAGGGCCGGTCTCCCTGTAGAATTGGGTGAAACCTATCTGCCGGTCTACCTCAGGTTAGATTTGCAAAATCCGGATCAACGTCCGGTCGACCAGATCAAAGCTGCGATCGTCGCAGGGATGAAGCTCCATGGGATCGAAGGGCCTCTGCCGCAGCGTTCCGAGACGTTGTGGGCATATTTCCATAATAAAGGCGTAGAGTTTTGGACTAAACGCAACCGGCCAGCGACGATCGTGCTTATTTTAGATCAATTTGAAGAGGTTTTTACTCTTGGCAAGGGGCGGACATCGACCCAGACACTCCTGACAGAACTGATGGATTTAGCCGAGAACCGCCCTCCCTTGGAAATACAGGCTGAGTTGGATGCGTCTACCGACTCGCCTGTGCGGTTCAACTTCAGCAGAGAACCGTGCAAGATCGTGCTTTCACTGCGGGAGGACTTTCTGGCAGATTTGGAGCAGGTCCGGCGGCATATGCCCTCTATCATGGGCAGTCGCGTGCGCTTGACTCAGATGGACAGGAGCCAAGCTCTCGACGCCGTTCTCCTATCCGCCGAACATCTCATTTCGCCCATAGTGGCGGAGGAGGTGATTTCCTTCGTCAGCGGAGCAGGCCTCGAGGATGACCAAGTCCCATTTGAAATCGAGCCGGCCCTTTTAAGCGTCGTCTGCCGCGAATTGAACGAAAAGCGCATTCGCGTCGGCTCCGATCGCATCACCTCCGATCTTCTGGATGGGGCGCGGACTGAGATCATCTCGGACTTCTACACGTCCAGCCTCGAAGGGCTTGGAGTTGAGACGAAACGCTTCATCGAAGAAGAGTTGCTGACGGCGAGCGGATTTCGCGATAGCCGCCCGCGTGACGACGTGGTCACGATACCGGGCATTACCGAGCAAATCATCGATCAACTGGTCGAACGCCGCGTGCTTCGGGTTGAGGAGCGGAATCGGACCTCTTGGGTGGAACTGACGCATGACTTGCTGACCGGCGTGATCCGTCAGCAACGTGATGCACGGCGAGTCGAGGAGCGAAACAACCAAGCGTTACGTGAGTCGGAAGAGCAAGCTTTGGCGGCACGTACGCGTGCGGAAAATGCCGAGCGTCAAACAGCTCGGGCCCGTAAAGCCACGCTCTGGATAGGATTGTCCTCGTTTGTCGTCGTTATCCTGATTGGAACAATGACCTACCTTGTCGACAGGTCCCGTAAACAAGCGCAGGAGGAAACTAGTCGCGCCACTGCGGCAATCAGGATTGCGATCCAAGGTGCACAAAACAACGTCGACCTTGTTAGCACCTATCACATGAGTGGAGGTGTTAGTGCCACAGCATCCCTGCGACTTCTCGATGTATCTCAAACCACATTCTCTCAGTTGCCACGTCTGGAGTCTGAGAGTCTTGATCGGCAGAAACTTGACCTCTTCCTGGCGCTCTCGATCAGTTATAGTAGGATTGGTAACCTCAACAAGGCTCGAGAGGCAGCCCAGACGGCGCTTAATCTTGCAAACCAACTGATGAAGTCCAATCCCTCCGACAGTGTCGTCCTCCAGAAACTCTGGATCAGCTATGACCGCATGGGAGACATCCTGTTTTCCCAGCACGATAACTTAGGGGCGGACAGCAACTTTCGACTTGGATTGGAGACGGTGGAAAGAATGCAGCCGAACGGCATTTCGTCATCGGCATCCCCCCAGTCGAGTGAGCATACGCTCACTGAAGCAGATGGAGACGAGGCGACAACCTTGCGGCGACTGGGCTCCGTACGGCGTGCTTCGGGCCAGCTTGAAGAGGCGTTGAAACTGTTTCAAACTGCGATCGATATCCTCAAGGGTCCATTCGCCGCTGATGCGAGTCCAGATGTCGAGAGTCGTCGTGAACTTGCACTTGATTACAGCCTGGCAGGAGAGGTTCATTCGGCGCTAGGGAATTTCACGAAAGCGCAAGAAGAACTCAAAACAGCGCTCGAAATCGCTCAACGCCTAGATCAAACAAGCGCTGACGGTAAAGATGAACTGGCAACGATACATGAAAGTCTTGGTGATCTGCTACTTCAGCAAAGCAATGCAAGTGGGCTGAATGGAAGTGCGCTGATCGAACTCGGCAAAAGTTTAGATTTATACGAGCGCCTCGCTGCAGGAGACGCAGACAATCTTATGTGGCAGCAGAAGATAGGTCTGCTCAATACCAGGATTGGCGTGGTTCTCCAGGGAGCCTGCGAGCTTCCGAATGCCAAGGCCCGCTTCGAGAGCAGTCTAAAGCTCCGTAAACAACTGGCGGCGGATGATTCTACCAACAGCGGCTGGCAGCGCAATCTTTGGGCTGGCCATAACTTCCTCGGGACGGTCTTGCAGGAGATGGGTGACCTGGAGGGGGCGGAGGCCGAATTCCGGGCGGGTTTCGATAGTCGGAGCCAGCAGGTCGTGAGCGGACAACGCGACGACCTGCTTCAGCGGGATCTGGCATCTAGCCAAGCAAAGATCGGGATGTTGCTCAAGCTACGAGCGGACCAACTATGGGCGGTGCATAGCACGGCACAGGCCAGGGAAACCTATAATAATGCACTGACGACTTTCGCGTCTGCCATTGACACCTTGGCGCCTCTGGTCGGCAAGCCTGATCCCAATCCAATTTGGAAGAAAGAATCGGATGACGCCAAGTCGAATTTCCTCGCTATCCGAACAACCTTGCTCAGTATGGGTGACAAAATCGAGAGTCCCCCGTGGGACGATGAGTTTGAGCATTCGCCATCATCTCATTCGCCGCCTCCACCACCTCTGAAGTGTAAAGTTCGGTGACGCGCACTTTCCTACTTGCTGATTTCCGTCAGCTTCTGCTCTTCCGGCTGGGTGGGAGTTTGCTCGTTCTCCTAGGTCTAAATGCTTGTGGGCTGGCGCGGGGCTGCGATGTTCCCGATTGTCCACCCATTCTCGGAATTGCAACGAGCTATGGGCCATCGACACCGGCCTATGTGCCAAATTCTCAAGCAGTCGGTAAGCGCATCTGGGTGCCCGGACTTGATGAAGGTTACGACCCGCAAGGACTTGCGGTCGCCGATGGCAACCTCCTCGTCTCTGGGTATCTCAGCAGTAAGTTCGGCCAGAATCGGGGGCAGTGCCGGGTCTTTCGCGTCGACCCTGCGACGGGTGCAACAACGGGCCAGTTCGACGTTCCAAACCCTTGTGGCCATGCTGGCGGCGTCGCCTACGCTGGCAACGGCATGATCTACATCGCGGACACGCACACGTTGTTCGAGACGCCGATCGTCGATGCCTTCGGGCCGGTGGCACCCAAGTTCCGGCATTTTCCCCTAGGTCCCGGGCTGGTTGGTGCGTTGGCAGCGTCGGGACCGGCGGATATCTGGATCGGCACCTACCTGACCGATAGTCCCGGCCGCATCTTCCGCTTTCCAGTGGCCGCTATCGCCGGATTGCACGACGGCGAGACGCTGACGCAGGACAAAGCAACCCGCAATCTGCCGATACCTTCGTACGGACAGGGCGCCGCATTGGACCCGGATGGCAAGCGCCTCTGGGTCGCACAGAGTGACTTTTACTGGGGTAGGCTGACTGCGATCGAAATTGCATCCGGATCGACTGTCCTATCTTACGACGGCCCTCCCGGTGTCGAAGGAATCGATTTCGATTCTGCGGGCCGCTTCTGGGGAGTCTCCGAAGCTGGCGTCCGGCATAATTATGACTTACCGATGGTCAATCTATTCACGCCATTCTTTCCGCTGCTCTTCCAATTACACGTGGCGGACCTGCATCCGAGATAGCCCACGTAATGGGCGACGGCCAACCTACGGACGGCCTATCTCCAGACCAGCCCAATCACTCCCCCTTGGGCACTGGCCGCCGCGGGCGGGGCGACCGGCCAGGCCAATCCGCCAAATGGTTTTCCAGCGGGCCAGACCGCTCCTCGCTGATGGCGCGGCCGCGCACGGAAACGCCGGCCGTGTGCACCGTCTGCGGGTCACCGGACACCAGCGGGTGCCACCAGGCGAGCCCGCGACCTTCCTCGATCCGGCGATAGGCGCAACTGGGGGGCAGCCAGTCGATCTCGTCCAGCGCCTCGTGGGTCAACGAGACGCAGTCAGGGACCTTCTCCTTGCGGTTCGGGTAATTACTGCACGCGCAGCTATGCAGATCCAGCAACCGGCAGGCCACGGTCGTGAAGCTCAACGCCTCCGTCACGTCGTCGCGCAGCTTATGTAGGCAGCAGCGGCCGCACCCATCGCACAGCGACTCCCACTCCTCGTGCGTCATCTCGTCCAGCCGCTTGGTCTTCCAGAATGGTGCATCCATCGCGTCAGCTCACTAGCCTAGGGGTGCAATACCTGACGCAACAGCGCGGCAAAAGCGCCGACCGTCACGACGCCTGCGGCCCACAGGCCGGCGAACCACAGCAAGCGTCGCCACAGGGGCGATGGTGGCTCAGTGATAATGGGCACCGGCCTGCACTTTCCCCCGGAACACCCAGTAGCTGAGCGCCGTGTAGCAGAGGATCAGCGGGATCAGCACCGACGCACCGACCAGGATGAAAACCTGGCTCGCCCGGGGGGCAGCAGCATCCCAGATGGTGATGCCGGGCGGAACCATCAGCGGGTAGACGCTGATCCCCAACCCGGCGAAGCAGAGGGCAAAAATCGCCAGGGCGCAAAGGAATGGGGTCAGATGATGCTTGCGCGTCAGGCCCCAGTGGAATGCGACGGCGATGGCCGCCACCAGGATCGGCACGGGGCTGGTTAAGAGGATGCCGGGCCAGCTGAACCAGCGATGCATGAAGAGCGGGTTCAGGAACGGCGACCACAGGCTTACCACCACGATCAGCACCAGCATGACCCACGCCAGGACCCTGGCCTGGCCACGCGCCCGGGTTTGCAGGGAGCCGTCGGTGCGCCAAACCAGCCAGCATGCCCCGAGCCACGCATAGCCGACCACCACGGCCACACCGCACAAGAGGGTGAAGGGGGTCAGCCAATCCCACCAGCCTCCGGCATATTGCCGGTTCACCACGTGAATTCCCTGCAGCAAGCCCCCAAGCGTCAGTCCCTGGCACAGCCCGGCGGCGGTCGAGCCGGCGAAGAACGAAAAATCCCATAGCCGCCGGCCCAGCCGGGTTTCCGCGCGAAACCGGAATTCGAAGGCCACCCCGCGGAAGATCAGCGCGAACAGCATGCCGAGTATGGTCGGGTAGAGCGCCGGCAGCACCACGGCGTAGGCGAGCGGAAACACCGCAAACAACCCGCCGCCGCCCAGAACCAGCCAGGTTTCGTTGCCGTCCCACATCGGCGCAATGGTGTTGACCATGGTGTTGCGGTCTTCCTCGCCGCGCTGGGCGGCGAACAGCATGCCGACGCCGAGGTCGAAGCCATCCAGCAGCACGTAGGCCAGCACGGCGAAAGCGATCAGGCCGGCCCAGATGAAGGCAATGTCGTGCGCGCTCATGCTGGCTACTCCGCGGGGAGCGGGCTGGCCTGGCCCGTGTTTGGCGGCACTGCACCAGCCGGTCCGGGCGTGATCCCGGCCGTCCGCGTGGGTTGGCTGCGGTTCGGTCCGGGCTCACCCGCCACCGGGGGACGCGACATGAGGCGCAGGATGATCAGGACACCGGCGCCGAACACGACGAAATAGACCACCGCGAACATGGCCAGCGACGTGGCGACGCCGGGTAGCCCGATGGGGGCCACGCTGTCGATGGTGCGCAACTGGCCGTAGACGGTGTAGGGCTGCCGCCCCATCTCCGTCGTCACCCACCCGCAGAGCAGGGCAATCAGCCCGGCAGGCGCCATCGCCAGCGCGATCCGGTGCAGCCAGCGGCTGGAATACAAGGTCCCCCGCCACCGCGCGATCAGGCTCAGACCGCCCAACCCCACCATGAGGAAGCCCAGCCCCACCATCACCCGGAAGGTCCAGAAGATAACCGGGGCGAACGGCCGGTCGGTGGCCGGCACCTGCTTCAGCCCCGGCACCTGACCGCTCCACGTATGCGTGAGGATCAGCGACGAGGCGTGCGGGATTTCGATCTTATAGTCGGTGCGCTCCTGCGCCATGTTCGGCAGCCCGAACAGGATCAGCGGTGCGCCGCCGGGTCCGCTCGGGTCCCAGTCACCCTCCATGGCGGCGATCTTCATCGGCTGGTGTTCCAGCGTGTTCAACCCGTGCACATCGCCCATCACGATCTGCATCGGCGCGACGATCGCGGCCATCCACATCGCCATCGAGAACATCGTCCGCACCGCCGGTGTGGCGCGGCCGCCCAGCATATGCCACGCCCCGACCGCCCCGACGATGAACGCCACGGAGAGGTATGAGGCCAGCACCATATGTGGCATCCGCACGAAGACTGACGGGTTGAACACCACCTGCCAGTAATCGGTCGGGAACATCCGCCCGTCCGGCCCCACGCCGTAGCCAGCGGGGGTCTGCATCCAGCTATTGACCGAGATGATCCAGAACGCGGACAGGAAGGTGCCAGCGGCAACCATGCAGGTGGCGAAAAAATGCAGCTTGGGCCCGACACGCTCCATCCCGAAGAGCATCACGCCGAGGAAGCCGGCTTCCAGGAAGAAGGCCGTCAACACCTCGTAGGCCATGACGGGCCCCACCACCGGCCCGGCCTTGTCCGAAAATTGCGACCAGTTGGTGCCGAATTGGTAGGACATCACCAGTCCGGACACGACACCCATGCCAAAGCCAAGTGAGAAGATTTTGACCCAGTACCGGAACAGATCGAGGTAGACCTGCTTGCCCGTCAGCAACCATAGTCCTTCGAGCACCATCAGATAGCTGGCCAGGCCGATCGAGAAGGCCGGGAAGATGATGTGAAACGCGACGGTGAAGCCGAATTGCGCGCGTGCGAGGTGAAACGCGTCCAGTGGGAACATCGGAGCCTCCATGCTGCAATCGGCTATGGGAAGGGGCCGGCAGCCCGCCGGTCACGGCAACGCGAGTGGCGGAAGCTTCATCAACGGAATCGCGCCCGTGGACAAGAGGCCGTCATGCAGGGTGAAGGGAAGATCGGCCTGCGGGACGCCGTCGTCTCCCGTATGCGACATCAACCCTAGCAGCGTGCTGGCGACGCGCCCGTCGTTGCGGGTGATGATGCTGGCCCGGGCCAGTGCGTCGATCGCCTGCGAATAGCCGGTCATCCGGATCGTGCCGCTGCCCGTCGGCTGCAACCCGCGGTCCAGCCCCAGCATCGCGGTGCCGTGCACATCCAACGGTCCCCATCCCAGCGCGAACTCGCCGACCACCACTTGCCCGCCGCTGTCGCGCCACGCCGCGGCCGCCGCCGAGGGGTCGCGCAGGGCTGGCAACGCGACCGTGGACCGCGCGTGGAGATCGATCGACCCGATCGTGAGGCCGAGTGGGAGGCTGCGTCCCGGCAAGGTGACGGCGGATAGCGACAGATGAACATCCGCCGCGCTCAGTTGAACCCTCAGCGAATCGATCTCAGCGGTGCCGCCTGGCAGCGGACATTCCAATTGCCGGGCGACAACCACGACGCCATCCGCCTGGCCGGCGGCATTCAGCGGCACCAGGACATCCAGCATCTGGACACCGACGGCAATCGCCGGCGCTGTGCCAAATTGCACGGTCTGGGTTCCGCTCAGCACGATGGTGACCTGCGTCGGGTGCCATGGGGCATAGACCAGCCGTGCTTCTCCCGCCTGCCAAGCAACCCGATCGGGTGATCCCGTCATACCGGTAGAGATCCCGATTGCTGGCAGCACCAGCTCCGCCCGAAACGGCCACCCGGCACGCCGAGGGGGATAGGCCGTGACGGCATAGCCAGCTTCGAGGCGCGCTCGCTGCCATGCGCCCACCTCACTTTGCATGCGCGACGTGACCAACCACCATGCCACCGTATCGACGATGAGCAGGGCAACGACGGCGATCACGCCGAGGCGAAGGGAACGACTCATCCGGTCTTATAGGCAGGCCAGCGTTCGGCGAAAACTTGCGTCATCCACAACGCGGAACGGCGTTTAGGCCGATCTGTGGTCAAGGGGGTGCGCTCTGCAACTTCAATACCATGTCGCGGATCATATCCGGATAGAAACTGACGTAAATCAATGAGTTAAAGAAAGTCAAGGGGCGTCGTGCACCCCCAGTGTATTACCATTGCGTTAACATTTGTCGGTGAAGATTCTATCTTTTGAGGAGGTTGTGACCTCATGCTCGCCCGTGGACAAAGTTCTGCCACTCATCCATTCACAGAGTTATCCACAGGGTAGTGACGCACCCATGCAACGGGATGCCGCATAACGTGAGACAAACCGCACCAAGCAGCGATTAACTTCACATATTCGCCCAGCAGGAGGCGCACCTCACTCGTGCGCAGCATCGCCTGGGGCTGCACCGGCAAGGGGTAGAGCGTCATCTCCGGCATGGTACGTCGCATTTCCAGCATCGCCCGCGGCATATGGTAGCCCGCCGTAACAATGATGAGAGTGTGGAAATTATGCATCCGGGCCCAATCGGCCGCCTCATCCGCATTGCCGCTCGTCGAGGTTGCGGTACGGCCGAGCGTGACGTGCGGGGCAAGCCGCGCCGGGTCCAGCTCAACCCGGCGGGCAAGGTCCTCCAGCCCGGCGCCATGGGCAACGCCGGACACCAGCAGCCACTTCGCGCGTCCTGCCTGCAACAGGCGGAGTGCGGTCTCGATCCTGTCAGCACCGCCGGTGAGCGCCACGATGCCGTCTGCCATGGGCAGTGGCCCTGCCTGGCGCTGGGACGCCGCGATGAAGCCCGCGAAGCCGGCCCCCAGCGCCATGAGCGCCGCGCCAGCCAGCAAGCCCAGGGCAACCGTCACGCGGCGCGTCGTCATGGCAGCTGCCGCAACCAGCGATAGACGGTTGCCTGCGCAGTGACCCATCCAATGGCAGCGGCAACCAGCGGCAACACCGGGAGCACCAGCCACAAGGGCGTCGGGAGCGCCGGAAGCCAGTCCGTCGTCGGGTTGGTCTCGAGAAACGGGCTCGCAAGAGCGGCAAGCCCCAGCAGCACTGGCAAGGCTACCACCGCACCAAGGCAGCCGCCGGCCGCCGTCAGCAGCGTCGCCCGGTTGGCAAACCGCCCAGCGATGAACGAGTCGGTGGCACCAAGACCATGCACGATCTCGATCGCGTCGCGCCGCGCCGCCAACCCGGCGCGGACGGCAACTGCCACCACCGCCGCGCCCACCGCGGCCACCAGCAGTAGGGCTGCCGCTGCGCAGGCCTGGAGACTGCGGGCGAGGGTCGTCAAGCGTTGCAGCCAAACCCCATGGCTCTCCAGGAAGGTGCCCGGTGCAACGGCGGTCAGCCGGCTTTGCAGGGACGGCTCCGGGTCCGGTTCGCCGGGCACAAGCCGCACCTCCACCACCGCCGGCAGCGGCAGGGCGCTCGCCTGCGCCACGGTGCCGAGCCAGGGGCGCAGCAAATCCGACAATTCGCTGCTGGACAGCACGCGGACGGCGGCGATGCCTGGGGAGCCGCGGAGCAGTGCCGTGACCCGGTCCAGGCGGGTGCCATCCTGCACGGCCGCGCTGGGCTGCGGCACCTGCACCGTCAGCACGGAGGCGGCCCCGCCCTGCCAGTGTTCCGCAACGGAGGCGGCGACCATCACGCCGGCCCAGGTCAGCGCGGCCAGAAACGTCATCGCCGCCACCAGCGCCGGCAGCAGCCGGTCCGACAGGGCACGCCGCAGGCCCAAATCGTCGAAACGCGCCGGGCGGAGGGGGAAGCGCCTAGACATCGACGATCAGCCGCCCCTCGGCCAGCCGCAGCGACCGCCCGGGATAGCGCTGGACCAGGCTGTCATTGTGGGTAGCGACCACGACCGTGGTGCCCAGCCGGTTCATCTCGCTGATCAGCTGCATCAGGCGGTTGGCCTGGCGGTCGTCCAAATTGCCGGTGGGTTCGTCGGCCAGCAGCAGGCTTGGCCGGCCAATCACGGCGCGGGCGATCGCGACACGCTGTTGCTCGCCGCCGGACAACTCGGCCGGGCGGGCTGCCGCGCGGCGTTGCAGGCCAACCCAGCGCAGCATCTCGTCGACGTCCGCGCGGATTTGGCCTTCCGGGCGGCCGGCGAGGCGCAGCGGCAGGGCCACGTTGTCGAAGGCCGAAAGGTGCGGCATCAGCCGGAAATCCTGGAACACGACGCCGATCTGCCGGCGGAGTGGGGGCAGGTCCTGCCGGGTCGACAGCCCGATTTCCTTCCCGAGCACGAAAAGCCGCCCGACGCTGGGCCGGTTGGCCAAATACAGCAGGCGCAACAGGCTGGACTTGCCGGCCCCGGAAGGCCCTTGCAGCCAACGGAACCCGCCGCCGCTGACGGAAAAGCTGATGTCGCGCAGCACCGGGTCGGCGCTGCCATACCGCAGGCCGACTCCCTCCAACCGGATCATCGAATCCGACTCGCGCAGCGTCATGGCGTGTTGTGCCACTCTGCGCGCCGGTTCGGAACGAAAACCCGCAAGGTTGCCGTTGCCAATGTTAAAAGCCTTACGCAGGATCGCGCTGTGCGGATCACCTGTCCCAACTGTGCGTCGGAATACAACCTGCCGAAGCCCTTGGCGGCAGGGCGGCTGGTACGGTGTGCCAAATGCGCGCAGCAATGGGCGCCCGTCCCGCTGGTGCCGGAATCCCTGCCGCCCCCGGCGACGCAACCGCTCCCGTCGCCGGACCCTGAAGCGCTCCCGCCGATGCCCGCCATGGTGCCGATGGTCCCGCCCCCACCGGAGCCTGTCCGGCGCCTGCCATTGCTGTTGGCTTGGGTGGGGAGTGGTGTCGTCGTTGCGGCAGCCTTGGCGGCGGCTTTCGTGTTCCGGGTGCCCATCATGCAGAAATGGCCCCCCAGCGAGCGCGTCTACAGCGTGCTGCACTTGCATCCCGGCCCGGCATCACCGGATGTCCACGGCAAGGTCGTGGAATAGCTTGGCGGGCAGGCTGCCGCCGGTTACGCCCTTCATCGGCTGGTTGTCGTCATTACCCAGCCAGATCGCGATCACGTTTTGCCCAATGGCGCCGATGAACCAGGCGTCGTGATAATCCTGCGTCGTCCCCGTCTTGCCCGCCGCCGCGCGGCCCGGCACCGCAGCGGCCCGGCCGCTGCCGCGCGCGACCACGGCGGCGAGCATGCGGACCATCATGCCGGCCTGTTCCACGGGGACCACCCGGGTTTGCGCCGGGTGTGGCAGCGTCACCGGCCGGTGGTCTGACTGGGCGGATTGGATGGCCGACGGCGTCACGGCATAGCCGCCATTGAACAGTGTGGCGTAAGCCGCCGCCATCTCCAGCACGCCGACCTCGCCGGTGCCGAGTGCCAGGCTGGCATTGTCCGGCAGGGTGTCGGCGATGCCCAGGCGATGCGCCACCGCAGCCACGGTGATGGGCCCGCCCGCCTGCAGCAGGAGCCGCACCGAAGCCGTGTTCAGCGACTGCGCGAACGCCTCCTCCAGCGTCACATCGCCATGGAAGCCGGGCTCGAAGTTGGACGGGCCGTAGCCGCCGAGCCGTATTGGCGCGTCCGACACGGTGTCGTCTGGCGTCAGGCCGGTTTCCAGGGCGGCCAGCCAGACGAAAATCTTGAATGACGAGCCGGGCTGCCGCCGCGCCAGCACCGCCCGGTTGAACGGGCTGGTGTGGAAGTCGCGACCCCCCACCATGGCCCGCACGGCCCCGCTGCCAACATCCATCACAACGACGGCGCCTTGGCCGACATGCCGCGTGACACCAGGGCCGTTGAGCAAATTGCTCAGCTGCGTCTCGGCGGCTGCCTGCATTTTCGGGTCCAGGGTGGTTCGCACGGTTGCATCCGCGTCTGGTGGAAGGACCGTCTGCGCCTGATCGGACGCCCAGTCTGCGAACCAGGGCGCCGAAGTACTGTTGGCGGGTGGGAAGGCGATCTGGGCCGCCGCCGCCTGCGCCTGGGCTGCCGTGATAGCGCCGGTTTCAGCCATGGCGGCCAGCACCTCCCGCCCGCGCGCCGCAGCGGCAGCCGGGTCGGCGCGTGGGTTGAGGCGGGAGGGCGCGCGCGGGATGCCGGCCAGAACGGCGCATTGCCACAGCGACAATTTGCGCGCGGACACGCCGAAATACATGTGCGCCGCCGCATCCACCCCCCAGGTGCCGCTGCCGAGATAAACGCGGTTGAGCCAGATTTCGAGGATCTCGCGCTTGGTAAAGCTGTGTTCGAGCCACAGGGTCAGCATCAGCTCCTGCACCTTGCGCCGCAGCGTGCGGGCATTGGTCAGGAACAGGTTCTTGGCGACTTGCTGCGTGATGGTGGAGCCGCCCTGGCGCAACTGGCCGCTGCGCAGGTTCACCACGACCGCCCGCGCCACGCCCAATACATCGATGCCGGGGTGGGTCCAGAAGCGCCGGTCCTCGATGGAGACGGCGGCCTGCGGCATCCAGGCCGGCATGTCGGACAGCCGCAACGGGTCGCCCACGACGTCACCGAAGGTTGCGAACGCATGGCCGTTCCGGTCCTCCAGCGTCAGCCCCGGGCGGCGGGCGGCATCCAATGCGGTGTCTGGCCGGGGCAGGTCACGCGCGAACCAGATCAGCACGACGCAAAGGGCCAGCACCGCCCAGATGCCCATCATCAGCGCCCAGCGTGCAATCCGCCAGCGCAGCTTTGGCGGCCGCTTGGCGGCGCTGGCCGGCCGCGGCCGGAGCGGCGGTATGACGAGGCTCGCGCGCGACATGGCCGCCTAAGGAGCGACCCCAGGAGAACCGTTGACGAGGCGCATTAGCGGAAGCATTGCAGGAAGGCGGTGGAGGGGTCGGCGATGTCACCCACCATGGGCGCGCCCTTGTCCGGCCCGCTGGAGGTTGCGGTCCGCGGCGCCATGCCGTGTTCGCGCAGGAAGTCCAGCGCTGGGCCGCCCTTCACCGCGAAATTCACGTTCTGCGGAATGTCCCCATCCGTCATCTCGGCGATGCGCGCCGCATTCAACTTGGCCACCACGATGCCGATGACATTGCCTTGGTTGTCGAAGAGCGGTCCGCCGGAATTGCCCGGCTGCACCGGCGCGCTGATCTGGAAGTTCGTTTGGTTGTCCCTCAACCCGCTGAGCGCGCTGATTGACCCGGTCGTCAGCGTCGGGCCGGAGGATAGCAGCCCGAACAACGGAAATCCAAACGTGACGACCGGCTCGCCCAGCTTCACCGCCGGGGCGGTGCGGAACGTCAAGGGCGGCCCGAACGCCTTTGGCACGATCAGGAGGGCCAGGTCCCGGCTCTGGTCGGCTGCGAGCACCTGCGCCGTCTGTTCCACCCCTTTGGCATTGCGCGCGACGACGCGGCGGCACCCGTCGACGACGTGGTTGTTGGTGAGCAGCAATCCCTCCGCGGCCACAAAGCCCGTGCCGGTTGACGCCGGGTGCGGCGCTGCCCCCATGTGCTCCCCGGCACGCTCCCCCGGCTGCAGCGGCGGTGGCTTGCCGCGGGGCACGCCGGCCATCGCCGGATCGGCGTTCAGTGGGGGCGGTTTGGCGGCCGGGGCGGCTGCGAGCGCGCAAAGCAGCAGACCCAGCCGCGTCCATACATCCAGTTTGTCACGCACGGGCCCGACGATGATGGGCCGCCGACCCGGCGTCAACGTACGACGCGTCCGGCCGCGCCCTTGCATCAGGGTGGCAGCCTCCCCCAGGATCGCCGTAGGAGCGAGGAGTGTTGCATGAAGGGCCTATTCTTGGACGCGAGCGATTCGCTGGCCGATGTGTTCGATCGCATGGTCCAACCCGGCGACCCTCCGATCGTCGTCAACCAGGATGATTTGGTCCCCGCGGAAGCCCTGCCCAGCCTGCTTGATGGCTACGACTTCGTGCTGGACGACCATAGCTTCCTGCCGACCGAGGCGTTGCGGCAGTGCCCCACCCTGAAGCACGTGATCTTCCTTGGCACTGGCGCACGGTCCTACATGAACCCGGAAGAGCTGGCCGAGCTGGGGATCACCGTCCACACGATCAAAGGCTATGGCGATATTGCGGTGGCTGAGCACACGGTCGCCTTGATCTGGGCCGCGGCGCGGGGAGTTGCGGCGATGGACCGCGGCATGCGGGCTGGCCAATGGATCCGCACGGAGGGCGTGCAACTGCATGGCAAGACGCTGGGCCTGATGGGGTTCGGCGGGATCGCTGGCGAGGTGGCGCGGATCATGGGCGGTGCGGGCATGCGGGTGATTGCATGGAACCGCACGAAGCGTGAGGCACCAGGCGTGGAGTTCGTGAGCCTGGACCGGCTGCTGGGCGAAAGCGACGTGCTGTCGCTGCATCTGCTGCTGACCGACGAGACGCGCGGCATCATGGGGGTGGACCGGCTCGCGCAACTGCGTCCGTCGACGATCCTGGTGAACACGGCGCGGGGCGCCCTGGTGGACGAGGCTGCCCTGATCGAAGCGTTGCGCGCCGGGCGCATCGCCCACGCGGCGCTGGACGTGTTTGACGAGGAACCGCTGCCCGCGCGCCATCCGTTCACCGAGCTGGAGCGGGTTACGCTGACGGCACACAGTGCATTCCGCACGCCGGAGGCCAGTGACACGCTGATCCGGCGTGCGCTGGATATCGCCAAGCGCGTCGCCACGGGTTAGATTTCGGTCCAGGCGCCCGCCTGGCGGAATGGTAGACGCGGCGGACTTAAAATCCGTAGCCTTCGGGAGTGGGGGTTCGAGTCCCCCGGCGGGCATCCTGCGGTTCGCCTTGCCTTGAGCGGCCAAGCTTACGGGCTTCGCTCACCCAGCCGCCCGGCAGTTTGGCGTTGCAGCCCGGCCGCATCCGACACGGCCTTCATCAATTTGTGCAGGGAGGCGTGGTTTGGCGCCACCAGCAACAATTTCCTGCCGCTCTTCAGCGCGCTCGCCATCTCGCCGATGATCCAGCCTGGGAGCGGACCGCCTGGGCGATAATCCCGTGGCATGATATAGACGCGATCCTTGGCCAGCATTCTGAGACGGTCCGTTGCTTCCCGGCTCCCGTTCAAGATGGCTTTGACGTGCGTCTTCTCGTCTGCCTGCCACCCCACCGCGTGGCCTTTGTCGCCATCCAGGTAAGCGCCCGCCCCATCCCAGACCGTGCCAACGCTGAAGGGCGCGGCCGTTTTCTCCACGGCCTCGCGAGCGCGGGTCAACAGAAGATCGGGCGCGCGAAGCACCCTTACCACGGCATCAAGGCTCGGCTGGCTAAAGGCCACAACGCCCACCCGGCCGCCGCCGGTCAAAACCATGGCCAGGTCTGCCATCAATCCCAGCGGCAAGCGCTTGTGCAGCCACAAGGCGGTCGGGGCAAGATAGATCCGGTCTTCGTCCGTCATGGCCGTCACGGAAGCACCGGGCTGCCCCACGAGTTGCTTGTGAACCGCCAGGTCGAGGAGATCCACGGCGGACGACGGACCACGCCCGTCACCCTTGAGCATCCTGCCTACACCGTCATAAATCGTTCCTGTGGGTCGCTTCTCGGTCTCGGCCATTTCTATCCGCGCTCTCGGTGACCCCGTATGCCGCCTCCCTTTAAACAAGCACGTTCAGGTATAGTTCGTTCTCGGAACGATGATAGGGAGCGGCACACACCTTCAGTGTCTATCTACGAATCTTAACGTATTTCAGGGCTCCGCCCCGAACCCCGCCAGAGGACAGTTGTCCTCTGGACACCTGCAAATGAGGGGTTAAAGGGATGACTATCTCCTTTCGGGTGCAGGGCAGAGCCCTGCCTAATCATTCAATCCCTTGCAATTCAGAGGCCGGCCTAAAGTTCGCCGCCTAGCGTGTTGGCGCCACGCGGCGTAGATTGTTGCGACTGCAGAGGTGGCGGGATCGAGTGATACCGGAAGTAACGCGGCGGGGGCTGATCGGTGTGGTTGCGGCGACGGGCGCGGCTGCGCTCACCCCTACGACGCATGCTTCGGCGGACACGCCACCGGACGACGTGCCGACATATCGCACGGCTTCTGATCTCGTCCGCGCCCTCGCGGCCCGGGAGATGTCTTCCCGCGAACTCGTCGATGCCGCGATCGCGCGGATCGAGGCGGTCAACCCGCGCATCAACGCGGTGGTGGTCAAGGACTACGAGCGCGCGCGGGCGGCTGCCGATGCGGCCGACGCTGCGCGGTCGCGGGGGGAGAGCAAGCCGCTGCTCGGCCTGCCGATGACGGTGAAGGAGCAATTCAACATCCAAGGCCTGCCGACCACCTGGGGGCGGCCCGACGCGAAGGGGTGGATGCCGCCAGGCGACGCCCTCGTCGTCACGCGGCTGAAAGCGGCCGGCGCCGTGATCCTTGGCAAGACGAACGTCCCGCTCGACCTCGGTGACTGGCAGAGCTACAACGAGATCTACGGCACGACGAACAATCCGTGGGATTTGGGCCGCTCGCCGGGCGGATCGTCTGGCGGCAGTGCCGCCGCGCTCGCCGCAGGCTTGGTGCCGCTGGAACTCGGCGCGGACATCGGTGGATCGTTGCGGGCACCTGCGCATTATTGCGGCGTTTTCTCCCACAAGCCTAGCCTCAACCTGGTACCCATGCGCGGGGCGGGGCCACCCCAGGCACCCGTGAATGTTCCCGTCGGCAACAATCTCGCTGTCCTCGGCCCGATGGCGCGCAGCGCCGCCGATCTCGCATTGGCACTCGACGTTCTCGCCGGGCCTGACGAGATGTGGGACGGCATCGGCTACAGGCTGGCTCTGCCGCCGCCACGACACGACCAGCTGGTCGATTACCGCGTCCTGGTGATCGACACACATCCGCTGTTCCCAACCGCGAAGAGTGTCAGTGCGGTCTTGAACACGCTGGCGGACGCGCTGGCCAAGGCGGGCTGCAAGGTGACCCGGCCAGACCGCACCATGCCGCCGCTGGCGTTCTTGACGCGCAATTACGTCGAGCTGCTGGCGGCGGAGGACCAGGGTAGCGTCACGCCGCAAAGCCGTGCCCAGATACTTGCCGATGCGTCGACACTGCCGCCGGATGACGACAGCTTGCGTGCGACTTACTTGCGCGGGGCGACCATGTCGCACGCGGCGGCTATACAGGCGGGCTATATCCGCGGTGGGCTCCGGGCGCGGTGGCAGGCGTTGTTCGCGGAACACGATGTGATCCTCTGTCCGCCGATGCCGACACCTGCCTTCCCGCACGATCACAGCCCGCAGCTGCGGCGCCGCATCGACGTGGATGGCAGGTCGCTGCCTTACGGCAATCAGATCGTCTGGGCGACGATTCCGACGAATTGCGGGTTCCCGTCGACCACGGTGCCAATCGCGCGAACAGACGAGGGATTGCCGGTCGGCGTGCAGGTCATCGGGGGATACTTGAGCGACCGCACCACGCTCGCGTTCGCCGGCATGATCGAGCGCGAATACGGCGGGTTCGTCCGCCCGCCCGGCTTCTGACAGCACGGCTCCAGGCCGGCGGCGTGGTGTAGCTGCCGGCGACCCTGACCGGCTCAACCTCAGCACCGGGACATTGCATCGGTTGACGCCGGGTGGTAACAGCGCGCCCGCTGCTGGGGGATCGTCTAACGGTAGGACAGCAGACTCTGACTCTGCTTATCGTGGTTCGAATCCACGTCCCCCAACCAGGATGTTGTCAACATTGACTTTAAGGCAGGCACCACCGCCGCGTGGGGTAATACCCCATTCGGCTACCCCATGGCGTGTTCGCATGCTGGTTCGACACGGTTCGCAGTACCACCTCCGGCGCGTCGTCCCGTCCCGCCTCAGGCCCCTCGTCGGCCGCCGTGAAATATGGTGTTCGCTGGCACCACGGACCGTCGCCTGGCCTGTCGGCGCATCGCTGAGCTATACGGTCCTACGGAGGACCTGCTGGTGGCGGCTGAGAAAGTGGCAGACCTGGAGGCCGAGCTGGCGGCTTGGGAGGTAGCCTGCGAACAGGAGCAAGCAGATCTAGACACGGTCCTCGGCCGCCAGCGGGAGCTTCAGGCCCGCGTCGATGAGGCCTGCCAGCTCATGGCCGAGGCTGGCCATCTGCAAGCCGTGCAGGCCCGGCTCACAGCTGCGAACGAGAAGTTCGCAGCACTCAACATCCAGGGCGTCCTAGCCCGGCAGGATGGCCGCTTGCGAGAGTCGCGCCTGCAGGCCGACCGGAATGCGGACTTGGTCGTCCGGCTGGCCACGGCCCTTCCAACGCCAGTTCCGGCACCCGCTGCCGCCCTGCGGACGGTGGAAGCGGTCGCGGCGGTCGAGGCCAAACCACTCATGTCGTCACTAGCCGACGGCTACTTCCAGCATCGTCAGGAAGTCGCCCAAGCTACGCACCAGGTCATGAACCAGGACCGCGGCACCCTGCGGAGGTTCGTGGAGGTTTGTGGAGACCGCCCGGTGAACACGTATCGCCGGGCCGATGTGACCGTTTTCCTGGCCAAGCTTCGCCAACTCCCAGCAGTCTATGGCCGGTCGGCCGCAGACCGGGAGGCCAGCTTCGCCGACCTGATTGCGCGTGCGCAGGCGTCCGGCTGCGAAACGTTGTCCGAGAAAACCGTGAAACGGCACCTGAGCGCCCTACCCAATTTTTCGGCTTCTGCGTTGACGAGAGCCACATGGGCGCTGTCGCCCGGATGGAAATGCTCGACAAGCACAAGCTGAGGCCACGGACGAAGGGTGCCCGCGAGCAGCGAGACATGTGGACGTCAGAGGAGTTGGTGGCCCTTTTCCGCAGCCCGGTTTGGCGAGCCGACACCCACGTTTCGACAGCC
Source organism: Acetobacteraceae bacterium (assembly GCA_965199005.1). GTDB lineage: Bacteria > Pseudomonadota > Alphaproteobacteria > Acetobacterales > Acetobacteraceae > LMUY01. The sequence continues at coordinate 387,443 of CBDAQK010000006.1, forward strand.
GTCCAGGCCCGACTGTCATTCGGGATGCGGTATTCTGGATCCCTCTGCTGGCCCTCTACCAGGGTGGCCGCCTGGAAGAGTATGCCGACCTCAGTGTGCGCGATGTCTCTTCGGATGAAGGTGTCCCGGCGATGAGAATCCAGGAGGACGTCGACGAGAATGGAAGGGGTCGACGCCTCAAGACGGACAACTCCGTGCGAGTGGTGCCCTTGCATCCGGAGATCCTGAGAATGGGCTTCCTGACGTACGTCCAGCAGCAGCCCTCTGACGGACCTCTGTTCCCTGACCTGGCTCCGCAAGGCGCTGACGCAAAACGAGGGCCCCGCATCACGCGCTGGTTCGGCCGGTATCGGCAAACCATCGAGATCTACCCGGAGGGTGTCGGCATGCATGCCTTCCGGCACACCGCGAACACGAGGCTGCGCAACGTTATCAAGCATTGGCAGCAGGAGCGGCATGTCGCCTACATGCTGGCCCACAGCCAGGGTGGCGGCCAGGGCAGCGAGCGGTATGACAAAGGCCCGGGCCTGCGGGCAGCGGCCGAGACCCTGGCGCTGCTGCAGTATCCTGAACTGGACCTAAGCCACCTGTATGTGGAACCGCAGTAGATGGCCCAGTCGCCCGTTCCGAGACCCTTTGACGTCCGGCCTCGGCAGCCGGTTGGCGACGACACCCCGGAGGCCCTCTACGCCGCCGTCGGCCGGGCGATGTCGCGCTTCGGTTGGTTCGAGGCCCATCTGGGCATTCCGTTCAGCTTCTTCCTGACTCAGGGCGCGCCGGTGGACATGTCGGTCCGGAGCTTCGGTTCGGTCAGGACCTTTGAGGGCGCCTCGAGATGCTGCGAACGGCAGCCGAGGTGTTCTGCAAGCGACATACCCCCGCCTTCCAGGCAGAGTTCGAGAAGCCTGCCAAGGGCACGTGGCGGGATGCTGGAGCCCGGCGGAACGAACTGGCGCACGGCATCACCTCCGAATACGGCCCGGCCATGGATGGCAGCGGGAAGACGATTGGCCGCTACTACCTGGTCCCTACCGCCATGGACTCGGCCAAGCGACCGCTGGGTGCGAGCCCAAATACTGCTACGTGGCGGCCGACGTGGAGCACTATGCCCACCAGTTCGATGGGCTGGTGCCAGACGTCGTGCGTTTCATGCATGAGGTCGGGCGCATCAAGGTAGAGATGACCGGCTGATGGCCAGGATTCTGTTCCTCGAAGACGAGTTCCTCATCCGGCTCACGGCCGCGGAGGTCATCGCGGATGCGGGGCACCGGGTGACAGAGGCTGACAGCGTGGAGACCGCACGCCGGATCCTGTCCGACCCGCAGGCTGACTTCGACTTGCTGGCGCTCAACGTCGAACTGCCGGACGGCAACGGGATCGACCTCTGCGACGAACTGCGGCGGGACGGCTGCGAGCTACCCACCCTGATGCACAGCGGGCACGCGCACATGTCCATGGTGGTCCGCGCCATGCGGTCCGGTGGCACGGACTATCTCACGAAGCCGTATACGCCCCAGGAGCTCATCGAGCGCATCGACCTGCTTCTGGACCTGCCCTCAGTCGTCCAGGCCATCATCCGACCCCATCGCGGCCGGGGATCCAACCTGCCATCGCCGCAGTCCTACACTGACCCGAAGGTGACCTCTGCGCTCGTCCGGCTCCAGGATGTCCGTCCCTTGCCTGGCACCCTGCCGGTGCAGGAGCGCTGGGAGGGCGAAGGCGAGCGCAAGGACATCCGCACCGTCCCCCTGGACGAGAAGGAAGCCAGCCAGCTTCAGGCAACACTGGAGGAGATCCGTGACCTGCTGAAGCGGAGAAGCCAGACGCAGAGGCGGTCGACAAGGCCCGGGCTGCACTCGTCGGCCCCTTGACTGCCATCTCCAGCTGGCTTGGTCAGCGGGCTACGGTGGTGACGGACGAGGCCCTGAAAAAGTTCGCCACCGTTGCGATTGCAGCCTTCGCAGCACAGGCATTGGGGCTGAAGCTTGACCTGATGCACATCATTGCAGCCTTGGCTGCACTGGGAGGGTTCAAGCCCTGACGGTTTCGTTCTCCAGGCGTTCCCGTGGTATCCTCCTGGATGGAGAGCAGTCGATGACTACCACGGCGGACAATACCTGGACTGCTGAGGACCTGAAGGCCTGGCGCAAGCGTCTCAGCTGGACCCAGGCCCAGGCCGCTGAGAGCCTCGTCTACCACATCGCCGCCTACAAGATGTGAAATCGCGGTGAATAGTGACCCCCTGATGGAGTGCGCCCCTGGCGGTGGACAGATTGGCCGATTTGGATTGACCCCCTTTGCTGGGCTTTCGGAGAATGAAAGCCATGACGAAGCATCGTTCCCACAGCGCCGCGTTCAAGCGGCAGGTCGCCGAGGAGTTCCTGGCTGGAAGCCCAGTGCATTGCCTATGCCAAGCGCCACAACCATCCGGAGTTCAAGGACCGGACGGTCTGGAGGTATGCGTGCCAGCTTCGACGAGATTGCCGGCAAGGGGCTGGTCCGGCGTGACGAGATCTACCCCCTGATCGCAAGCCTTATCAGGGCCGAGCGCACCCATCGGCAAGCTCGCTCGATCAGCTATCGCATCAGCGGCGCCAAGTTCCCGGTGCTCAAGGACCTCGACAAGTTCGTGTTCTCCGACACGACGATCGACCAGGGTCAGGTTCGCGAACTGGCCACCGGCGCGTTCTTGGACGCCAAGCGCAACGCCATATTCATCGGTGGCACCGGCACCGGAAAGACGCATCTCTGTATCGGCGTCGCGTCCGCAATCATTCGCAGCCGGGCCAGAGGTCGCTTTTTCAACCTGGTCGACCTGGCCAACCAACTCGAGCAGGAGAAGACCGCCGGTCGCAGCGGTCGTCTGGCTGAGACGCTGTTGCGCTACGATGTCATCATCATAGACGAACTCGGCTACCTGCCATTCAGCCAATCCGGCGGCCAGTTACTGTTCCACCTGATCAGCAAGCTCTACGAGAAAACCTCGCTGCTCATTACGACCAACCTGGCATTTGCGGAATGGCCACAAGTGTTCGGCGACGCCAAGATGACCACAGCCATGCTCGATCGGCTCACCCACCACTGCGACATCGTCGAGACCGGCAACACCAGCTGGCGCTTCAAGAACCGCAACTGACAGCAGGCCCGCACGATCGCGGCCTGCCCCCGCTATGGATAAGTGGCCCGCCTCCGCCAGACTCTGGGCGCTCGCTGCGGCGGGCCACTTACCCACAGCACCATCATCCCGCACGACCCAAAGCACGCGATCCAGCAATGCCTCCACACGCTCCAGAGGGGTCACAATGAGGTGGCCCCAATTGCCTGGACAGGTCGGCGGCGAAAATAAGCTAGTCCCGGGTGCGATTATGCCGCCATCTTCAGGCTTGCCTCTGCTGCCGGAGCATGCTCCGGCAGCAGAGGCAAGCCAATCTCGTTGTATGCCTCGTCCGGCGTACGCCCCGCCAGTGAGGAATGTGGCCGCCGCATATGATAGTGGCCGATCCACCGGAGCAGCCCGGCATGGAGCGCAAGGCCCGTCTCAAATGCATGGAGGTATACACATTCGTATTTTAGCGATCGCCACAGCCGCTCAATGAAAACATTGTCCATCCAGCGACCACGGCCATCCATGCTAATCCGGATGCCCGCCTCCATCAGCAGCTGAGTGAACGCCAGGCTGGTGAATTGACTGCCCTGGTCCGTGTTAAAGATTTCGGGGCGACCGTGCCGGGCCAGCGCCTCCTCTAGTGCCTCCATGCAGAATGTCACATCCATGGTATTGGACAAACGCCACGACAGCACCCGGCGGCTATGCCAATCCATGATCGCCACCAGATACAAAAAGCCCCGCCGCATCGGGATGTAGGTAATATCGGAGCACCAAACCTGGTTGGGGCGCCCAATCGCCAGGTTGCGCAGCAGATAAGGATATACCCGGTGCTCGGGATGCGGCGAGCTGGTGTTGGGCTTCTGGTAGATCGCCCGTAACCCCATCTTGCGCATCAGCCGGGCAACCCGGTTGCGACCAACTTGGTGACCCAGCCGATGCAGGTGGCGCGTCATCTGCCGAGAACCGTAATAGGGGCACTCCAGAAAAGCCTCGTCGATCAGCCGCATCAGCGCCAGCGTCGGCTCACTCTGGCCAACCGGGTGGTAATACCGCCCAGATCGGCTGATCTGGAGCAGCGTGCACTGCCGCACGATCGAGAGGTGCGGATGCGACGCCTCCACCATCTCGCGCCTCCGTTCCACGCTCATCGACCGGAGGACTTCGCCAAAAAATCCCGTTCCACCACCAACTGGCCAATCTTGGCGTGAAGCCGGGTCAGTTCTGCCTCCCCGGTCGCCTGTGCCGCTTCCGTCTTGCCGGAGAATGTCGATGCCAATCCCTCAATCGCCTGCCGCTTCCAGGTGGCGATCATCGTCTGATGAATGCCATGCTTGGCCGACAGCTCCGCCAAGGTCAGCTCCCCCTTGATCGCCTCCAGCGCCACCTTGCCCTTGAACTCGGCCCCATACCGCTTCCGTGTCACCTTGCCCATAAATCCTGTCTCTCACTCAAGCAGGACTAGCTTATCACCCTGTCCGAATTACCGGGGCCACCTCACACCAAGAACATGAGCAACATGGGTTGTGCCAACGTCATCTTTGAAAGCTCGCGCATACTCCAGTGATGCTACCTCAGCACGAAGTTGCTGCTGGTAAGCTGGCTGGGCGCGACCCCCTGGATGACCTCCACCGCACTCTGCCCAAGCGCGATAAGGGTGCCGCCGTTATAAGGTACACTCTCGGCCTGCACCGCAGCGAAGGTGGGGAATAGCGAACTGCTGAGGGCAACGCTGTCCTGGGCCGGGTCGAAACCGGTGATGGTGTGAACCCCTGCCGTGTAACTCGTCAGGTTGAACTCATCCACGCCGGGTGTCGCCGTGAGATTGGCGTTGGCGCCGGTGCCGTCGATGAATTGCATCGGCGTATTGCCGATCATGTGCCAGCCTAACCCGATCTGGGCCATTTGCGCGGCGGCGGAAACGCTCCCGGCCGTGTTGGTCTCGAAGCCGACAAGCGTGCCGCTGGTGTTCTGGACAACGAGGTCGGGCTGTCCATCCCCATTCAGGTCGACATTGGCGAGCGTGCCGGTCCAACTTGCGCCAGGGTTGTCCAGCAGCACGGCACCGGTGACCGTGGAGCCATTGGTTTCCCACAACACGTTTGAGCCGTTGTCGTTGTGGAGGATGATGTCTGCGTTGCCGTCATTGTTGTAGTCGCCGGTGCCGGCAACGGACCACCCGGCGCCGGGGCTGCCCAGCTGCGACGCAGAGGTAATGGACGTGCCGTTCATGGTGTAATCGACCAGGACACCGCTGGTGCTCTCGACCAGGATGTCAGGATGCCCATCGCCGTTGAAGTCGGCGACGCCTTCCACCGTCCAGCCGGAGGGCAACGTGCCGACCGTGCTGACGGTCGACACGGAATAGCCGTTGGTCCCCCAAACGACCATCGTGCCGTTGTCGTTCTGCAGCAAGATGTCGGACTTGCCGTCGCCATTGAAGTCCCCGGTGCCGCGGACATGCCAAGACGAGGCTGGTGAACCGAGAAGCGACGCCGACCCCAGCGAGTAGCCGTTCAGCAAATAGCTCACGACCGACCCGTTGTCGTTCTGCAGCAGCAGGTCCGCCTGGCCATCGCCGTTCAAGTCCGCGCTGGCTACCACATGCCAGGTCGGCCCCGGGTTGCTGAAGGCAACCGTGCCGGCGATCGCGAGATTGGATTGCGCCGCCATGACGATGTTGCCAGCGTCGTTTTGCAGCAAGAGGTCGGACTTGCCGTCCTGGTTGAAGTCGGTGGTGTCTGACGGGGAATTGACGAGGCCGAGCGGCGTCGCCGTGCCCTGCGTCGCACCGCCGGGGCTGTTGATCGGAGTGGCGTAAAGCGACAGGTTGTAGGTGCTCGGGCTGCCGGAGCTTTCGACATCGATGAAATAGGAGTTCGGCGCGAGCGAAGCGATGATGGAGGCGTTGGTCTGCTGCCCGCTCAGACCTGACGCGCTATAGAGGGTGTTGCCTGAAATGTCTCGCAGATAGAGGGTCTCTGAGGCGGTGAGGCCTGACAGCAGCGCATTGACCGTCGATGCGGTGCTCAGGGTGAATTGATAGTAATCATCCCTATCTACGGCGCCGACGTAGTCAGAATAGTTGAGCACGTTCGTGCCCAAGGTCCCAATGTTGAGGGCGCTTCCAATCCCGTTTCCAGCCGCATCGGGGATTGGTGTCGCTGCAACCGCAAGGCTATACCCTGTCCCAGACGAGTTGGTCGTCACATCCGTATAGTATGTGCCAGCCGCCAGCACGTCCACGAGCGATGTGTAGTCCGTCGTCGTGACGCCATTGTTGGAGTGCGGGCTTGACCCGGACGTGCTCGTGATGGTGTTTCCGGCGGCATCGAGCAAATACAAACTATTGCTGTTGGACATGCCAGATAGCGTTAGGCTTACGATGGATGGCGAAGTGAGAGTGAACTTGTAGTAGTCGCTGGGATCGGCGGTCCCGACCCAGTCGGTATAGGTGGTCCCGGTCGAGGTTGGCGTTGCCAAATTAACCGCCGTTGCGACAGAGGTGCCGGCGGAGTTCACGGCGGATGTGCCAACCGGTATGGCCCCGCTGGAAAACGATACCTTATAGGTCGGCTCGTCGCCCGAGTAATAATTCGTGACGCGGGCGGTATAGGTGCCGGGTTGCAGCGTCATCGTCTCGCCCGAATTCTGGCCTGACGTCGAGATGATCTCATCGCCGATTTGGCTTGAACTCGAGTTATAGACTTGCAGGTCAGCGCTCGCAGCAGTCGTGCCGTTATACGTCGTCAAACCGATGTTGACGGTCGTCACTGCGCTGAGCGTAAAGGTATAATATTCGTAGGGCGTGAGAGGCAATATCTTGGCGCTGTAGGTCTGCGGCGTCCCGGACAGCGGCCCTACGGCGGTCGCTGTTGCGGATGTGGTTCCGGCGCTGCTTGGATACGGCGTCGCGTAGGCCGAGACCGTGTAGGGCGTGGTGACGCCCGAACTGTAGCTGACGCCGATATAGTATGACAGCCCGGCAGAGAGCGGCGCAAGATCGTCGGTCAGCCATCCCGCACCGTTCAAACCGGCCGATGTGCTCTCCAGCGCCGCTCCGGCTGCGTTGTACAGCGTCAGCGTGGCGTTCGCCACCAATCCGGTGAGCGCGAGCGTGACGGTCGCGTTCGAGCTGAGTTCGAATTTGTAGTAGTCGGCCAGATCGGCATTGTTGAGAGTGTCGGAGACGCTAGTACCCGCAGCCACCAAAGTGCCGACGTCGCGCGCCGACGAAATCGAATTGCCGGCCGATTCGGGAATCGGTGTCGCTGCGACTTGCAGGTTGTATCCGGTGGATGACCCTTCGACATCGATATAGTAGTTGCCGGGCGTCAATGGCGCGATGGCATCCAGGAGCGATGCATTCGAGTAAGCTGAGCCGGAGGAGCTTTGTATGGTCTGTCCGGAGGCGTTCTTCAGGTACACTTGGGCGCTGTTGGACAACCCGGAAAGGGTGATTTTGAGGGAAGAGACCGAGCTGACGTTGAACGAGTACCAGTCATCCGCGTTTCCGGAGCCGACCCATTCCGCCACTGACACTGGCGCTGTTCCGATAATGCCCAGGCTGCGCGCCCCGGCGAGCGAGGTTCCCGCGTAATTCGAGGAAGCGGTGCCGACCGGCGTTACACCAGTGCCAAGGTTCAAACTGTAGGACGTCTCATAGTTCGACTGCACGGCTACGAAGTAAGTCCCAGCCGCAATTACGCCATTGATCCAACCGTCGCTTCCAACGGACCCGCTGTCGTAAGCAATGGGGTTGTTCGAGTTTGTTCCGTACAAGTATACGGTGGCTGAACCATATGTTGCCGATACAGATGCTGTTGTTAAATCAATGCTGATATCTTGCGCGCTCGTCAGTGTGAATGAGTACCAATCAGTCGTGTTAAACGAACCGACCCGACCGTTTTCCTGCTTGAGCGTAGCAACCATCGTTGAAGTCCTGCGAGAGAATGAAATCCCTGTAATAAAGTTGATGTGAGTTGTCAACAAATCGTGAGTCTGATTCTCAAGGCAGGGTCAGTGCGCAACGGTCAGTCGTCGCTGTACGCGCTCGGTCAGGCAAGGGCTTGATTGTGCATAGCAAAAAGCAATCCTCTAGAAGGAGGGCTCGCTTACCATAGGCGAAACTGCCGGTGCGATGCTGGAAAGATTGTCCATGAAAGGGTTCGCTGCCCGGGGTTGGTTCGCATCTTGCTCTAGACAGTCTGCTGCCAAAGACGTTCTTGACCGGTATGGCGCCGAGATCAACGCCCACCAAGCATCGTACGTTTATAACTGTGGCAAAGAAGCGTTTGGCGAGAAGACATGACGCCGGAGGAGGCAGGTGTGTCCACCCCGCGCAGACCTGACCTGGTTATCTTCGACTGCGACGGCGTCCTCGTCGACAGCCAGGTCGTGCAGTGCCGGGTCGATGCCGCTGAACTCACCCGCCTCGGGTTTCCAGTCACCGCCGAGGAACTGTCTCGCCGTTTCACAGGTACGGCTACAAAGGACGTTCAGGCCTATGTCGAGGCAGCGCTTGGGCGGCCTCTTCCGGAGGACTTCGAGGCGGTGCGGGACGGGTTGGTGGACGCCGCCTACCTGACTGAACTGCAAGCGGTCGCGGGTGTCGCCGAGGTGCTGGAGGAAATCGGTCTGGCGGTCTGCGTCGCATCCAACGCCCAAACCCGCGCGCCTCAAGCACGTACTGGCGCTCACCGGGCTGTTGCGGTTCTTTGAGCCACATGTCTTTGGTGCTGATCTTGTTCCATATCCTAAGCCGGCGCCTGACCTGTTTCTGCATGCCGCGGCATGTATGGGCGTGCCGCCAGCCGACTGCTTGGTCATCGAAGATAGCGAGACCGGCGTGCAAGCAGCAAACTCGGCCGGGATGCCGGTGCTGGGTTTCCATGGTGGGGGGCATTGCTATCCCGGTTATGAGAAGCGCCTGATAGCGGCTGGCGCATCGGCGGTGTTTAGCAGCATGGAGCAGCTGCCAAGCCTCTTCGGTTCTTTCTGACAACCATCGATCTTTTCGAGTAGGGACGGCAGATAATGGCTCAAGATGAGAGAACGCTCATCTTCTATGCAAAAGAGGCAGCCGCCTATACGTTGAGAGGTCAACAGCCGAGCCGGACGCGGCTTGAAACGTTCCTGTCCCTCTTGCCAGCCGGATCCACCATCCTCGAATTGGGATGCGGTGGCGGACAAGACAGTGAGTTCATGATCTCAAAGGGGTTCGACGTCCGCCCGACCGATGGTGTTCCCGAAATTGCGCAAGCAGCGGAGCGACGGCTCAAAATCCCGGTTTCGACGTTGCTGTTCGGCGATCTCGATGAAGCGGCCACGTATGACGGAATATGGGCGAATGCCTGCCTGCTGCACGTTCCGCGTGGTGAACTGGCCGGGATTCTTGCGCGTGTTCATGCTGCGTTGAAGAAGAACGGATTGTTCCACGCAAGCTTCAAAGCCGGAGAAACGGACGGCCGAGACCAATTCGACAGATACTACAACTACCCATCCGAGACTTGGTTACGAAGTCAGTATGCCAACTTCACATGGAAGAGTGTGGCGATCGAGGCCGCACGAGGCAGCGGATACGACAGACTGCCCACCGACTGGCTGTACGTAACGGCTGTCAAAGCAGGCTAATGTCTCGCAGGGTCGTTCGTGCTGTCTGCACGGGCCACCCGAATTCCGAATACAGAATCCCGCGGTCAATGCAAACGAGGGCTTGGCGGACGTATGGGATTGTTTCGTCTGGTAGGTCGCGGATGCATCGCCAAGTCAGATCGGCATGCTTCTCGGGCTCGCAAAGCCTCGGAATGCCTGACCAAGCCGTTGCCACGAAGAAGTGCCCCATCCAATCCGAGCCCTCCGTCAGGCTGTGCAGTGCGTGCGCATATCGCAGGGAGGGCAGGGCAATTTCCACACCCACCTCTTCTTTTGCCTCACGGCGCGCCGCAAGGGCGATCGTCTCTCCTGCCTCCAAGCCGCCGGCGGGGAGGCTGACCAATCCGTCCATCCACCCGGTGCCCCTTCGGCGCAGGAGGCAGATGTCCGCGCCTTGCATCAGGACCACGAACACCGCTGCGGAGTGCATGTGTCGGACTCTGTTCATGGCGTTCTTTGTCGTGGTAGGGTCCGCAGCCCGTTACGGGTAGCCTCTGCATCCTCGGCTATGGCATCGCGACGTTCCATCGGCCGAAGGTGTGCTATCCTGCATGAAAGCCGGCAACGTGCCATCCTTGGTGATACCCATCAGCCCCAAAAATCTGCAACGGAGGGTCGGTTGGAGCCGCGAGCGCAGGTCATCATACTGAATGGTATCGGCAGCGTCGGGAAAAGCTCCACGGCCAAGGCGCTTCAGGCGATCACCACCAAGCCGTTCTTACACATCGCGATGGACGCCTTCTTGGACATGCTGCCGGAGAAGCTGCTTGCCCACGCCGATGGCCTGCTGTTCGAACCGTCGCAGGAAGATGGCGAGCCGGTCATCGTCATCAACAGCGGTCCAGTTCTTGAGCGGGTCATGCGCGGTATGCGGCATGCCGTGGCCGCCATGGCCGGGCAGGGCAACAACCTCATCGTTGATGAGGTCATGATCGACCCCCAGACGGCGCGCGACTATCGAGAGCTTCTGAGAGACTGCGATCTCCGTCTGGTCGGCCTCTTCGCTCCACTGGACGTGCTTGAAGCGAGGGAGCGTGCGCGTGGTGACCGGGAAGCCGGTCTGGCGCGCTGGCAGTTTGGCCGCGTCCACCGCAACATGACCTACGATTTGGAGGTGGACACGGTGGCGGCCGGTCCCGCCGGGTGCGCTCAGTTGATCTGCGACGCCTTCGGACTTTGACCGTGCCGTCCATCGCGCGGCGGCTGCCAACCGTCTAGCCTCGACTGGATACGGCAGGTTAGGGCAACCTATCGCACTCGAGACGGTGAGACGCTGCTTCTTCACAAGTCTTGTTGAACCCGAGGCGCTCGTAAAAAGTGGCAGCCTTTGCGCTTGTCGTGCGGAGCCGGATCACATCGAACGTCTTTGCCGCTTCCGAAACTAATCTCTCGACGAGGATTGACCCGACCCCTAGTCCGCGAGTGGCCGCGAGGACATAGACGTGCCGTAGACGGCCGATGCGATCGGCGTTGGCGTACGGGTCGCGGTTGATGCCCCCAACGCCCACAAGTTGGCCGGACGCAAACACGCCGAGAAAAACTTCACCGGGATGGTCGAACCGGTTTGAGCCCGAAATCCACTCCTCGCAAAGCCGACGCATGAAGTGATGGCCTTCCTTTTCGGCCTCCACAGCCAGCGGCTCGATCTCTTCGATCAGGGTCGTCAGAGCTTTGATTTCAGCCAGCTGCGCCTTCATGGATGGTGAGTCTTTGCGTCGGTAATGAGGCCGAGAACCTCGTCGGTCGGACGCACATCACCGAACGAGCGATAGACGGTGAACAGCGTTGCGTTATGAACGGCATCGGAAACGGTAGCATTGGCGTCCGCGACCATGATGACGCGATAGCCGAGCGCCTTTGCATCGCGGACAGTTCCTTCGCAGCAAACATGGGTGGCGATTCCGGCGACGATCACCGTGCGGATTGCCCGGGTGGCCAACATGTCGTGAAGATCACACTGTCCCGGAAAGAACGCGCTCGCGCTTTGCTTCTCCACGAACAGGTCCGACGCCAGCCATTGCAGGCCGGCACAAAGCCTGTCGGGCAATGGACCCTCACCGCCGGACACGCGATACATTTCTGCCACCGGCTCGCCGTAGAACTCCCGTGAGAGTTCCGGGTGCGGATCGTCTGCCGAGGGTAGTATCCACGCGACCGTGCCGCCTGATTGCCGCAGGGCATCCGCAATCAGGTTGATGCGCTCGATCGTGTCGCCGCTATGCGCGTTCCCCTCGAAAAAGGGCACCATGTCCACGACGACGAGGGCTGTCGTGCGTGGACCCAGACACTCGAAGGCATGCCGTCGTCCGCGCCGTTCCTCGTGCCGGGCATATTCGCGCTCGGGAATGCTCCAGTTATGCGCCACGACCATCCCTCCCGTCAGCCGGATTGTGGTAGATCGCGATGGCCATGCGACGGTGCGTTCTTCCAGCCTTGGGCGATCAGCGATTTGCGTCGCTAACCATCACGCCGGATGATGAATCCGTTCTCCACCTTCTCCATCCCGATTCGTGGGTAGTACGTCATCGGCTTGGGTGCCGAGAGTAGCAGCAGCATGCATTCCGGCCCAAGAATGCGCTTCGTCTCGGCTATCAAGGCACGCCCGATCCCGCGGCCTTGAAAGGCTTCGTCGACACACAGATCGGACAAATAGCAGCAGAACACAAAGTCGGTCAGGCTGCGGGCGACTCCGATCAAATGGCCAGCCGCATCGCGCGCTGTCACAAGCAGGTTGGCATGGGCCAGCATGGCTGCCAGCCGTGGCGTATCGTCAACCGGGCGGTTCAAATCAGTGCGCCGGATGACAGTCTGGAATTCCTCGACCGTCAGCCTGCCTTCCTCACGGGCGAAGGCAATACCCACTGGCGGCACGGCGAGGCCCACCCACGCATCATGTCCTTTCAGCACGGGCGCAGTCGAAGTACCTGAGCCGGGAGTCGAGTTCAGAACGGCCGTTGCCTCCGTTAAAGCCAGCGCTCAGATTGCGGAATAGTAGGTAATGCTGGCGAACACCACCCCGGGAATGGCTGCCTCGGTTTGCCAGACCATCTTCTCGACGGCACGAACCGGATTCCCGCTCTCGGACGGCAAACTGCCGTAAAGGTCGCAGTCGACACGCTCCACCTCGAAGAACCCCGTCAAATCCTTGACGCGGTCGAGGGTCTCATCTGCCGTGTTTGGCAAGCGAAACCGGCATTGAAACCCCATGCTGCGCTCCTTGGAAGAGGGGTACGACGTCCTATCTTTTGTTAATCCTGGCAATTTAGCGCGTGGAGTTCAACATAATTCGACGCCCCAAATCCCGACCAGTAAAGTCGGCTCCAGCAGCATGTCGTCTCGGAGCGTGCGAACGGCCTGGGCGTTGATGGCGACAAGCCGAGGGGTTGGCGCTCTTACCCGGCATAGACCGCCGTGGGCAGCCCCTCGAACCGGGCTTTCAACTGCAGGGCCAGGTAGCGCGAGTAATGTCTCGATTGCGCGAGGTTACCACCCTGAAACCACAGGTTAGGCTGCGCCGTTGGCGTCCACATATTGCGCAACTCGCCATGCCACGGCCCCGGATCGCGCGTGGTGCCGGAGCCGAGGCCCCAGCATGGTCCCACCCGGTCCGCCACGTCCTGCGAGATGAGCATCGCTGCCCAATCGGTCATCGAGCCGTAGCCGGTGGCGTAGACGATGACATCCGCCGGCAGCAGCGTGCCGTCCTCCAGTTGCACCCCCGATGGTGCGATCTCCCGCACTGCGACGCCGCTGCGCAACCCGATCGTGCCGTCGGCGATGAGTTCGGAGGCGCCGACATCGATGTAGTAGCCAGACCCGCGGCGCAGATATTTCAGCGACAGGCCAGACTCGTCCTCGCCGAAATCCAATTGGAACCCTACGGCGCGCAACCTGTCGTAGAACGCAGCATCCTCCGCCGCGATGGCCCGCCAAACCGGGCGCTGCAGTTGCGGCAGCACGGCATACGGCATCGAGGCAGCCAGCAAATCGGCCGTGTCCACATCGATCCCAGCTTCCACGGCCTCCTCGGAATACAGCGCCCCCCAGCCGCGGCGCAGCATGGTATCCGTCCGCACCACCAGCGTGGAGGAGCGCTGCACCATCGTGACGCTGGCGCCGTGCTCCACCAAATCCGCACAGATGTCGTGGGCGGAGTTGTTGGACCCGATCACCACCACGCGCTTGCCGGCATAGGCCGCACCGCCCTTGTGCCGGCTGGAATGGTGCTGCTCGCCCGCGAAACGTTCCATCCCGGGAAATGCCGGCATCTGCGGCACCCCGGCCATGCCCGTGGCCAGCACGAGGTGCCGCGGCCGGAGGGTCACAGACTGGCCTTCGCGCTCCACCTGCACGGTCCAAACCCCTTCGGCCGCATCATAGGAGGCGGCACGGCACGACGTGTTGTTCCAGCAATCCAGTTCCATGACCCGGGCGTACATCTCCAGCCAATCGCCCAGCTTGTCCTTGGGCGTGAACACCGGCCAATGGGTGGGGAATGGCAAATAGGGCATGTGGTCGTACCAGACGGGATCGTGCAGGCACAGCGAGGCGTAGCGGCTGCGCCAATTATCGCCGGGGCGCGGATGGGTGTCGACGATCAGCGTGGGGATTTCGAGGCGCTTCAGCCGCGCACCCAGCGCCAGCCCACCCTGGCCACCACCGACGATCAGCACGTAAGGCTGTTCCTCAATGCCCAGCCGTGCGGCGTGATCCTGCCGGCGTTGCAGCCACGGGCGGCGGTCCGTGGCGTCCGGCTGCGGGGCGCCGCGCTCCCGGGTGCGGCCCTCCCGCTCCTCGAACCCGGTCAGCGCCCGGGCGGCCGTCAACAGCGTCCAGCATTTGCCGTCCTTCAGCCGGACATAGCCGGTTCCATGCGCCACGGCGGTTTCGAACGACAGCCAGCCCTCGGTGATGCCGTTCGCCTGCTTGGCGCCACGCACGGTCCAGCCATGCGGCCGGACGATGCCGGCCCGGGCCCGCACCATGGCGCGGATCGCGTCGTGCCCTTCCAGCGTTCGGATGGACCAGGTGAATGCCACCAGGTCTCGCCAGTAGCATTCCGTGCCAAACAGCGCAGCCACCGCCTCCGCATCCGCGGTGGCGACGGCGCCGCCGAAAGCATCGGCCCATGCGGTCAGCGCCGCGGCAGCATCGGTCATGACTCAGTGCGCCGTCTGCAGGAACCGGATGGGTGGAGAGTTCGCGCAATCCGGTGGCATGGCATTCACGATCTGGTTCTCCCCACAAGGTTAAGTTGATATATCCAGTAAGTCGAGCACGCCAGCTTTCGGCCGTACTCGTCACGCCGGATGCGGAAGATCTCTCGCGGCTCGCCCGCCCGTCCTGAAGAGGCGCCCCGGCACAGAAGATGCAAGCTTCCATTCGTTCCCCATCCGGATCCGGGTTGGTGCAAAAGGAGCTGGGCATGCTGACACGCCGTCGCCTTCTCGCTGGCTCGACTGCCGCGGTGGTTGCTGGCGCAGCCCGGGGGCGGGCGCAGACCGCCACCAAGCCGACGACCCTTCGCATCATCCACGCTTCCGACCTGCAAAGCCTCGACCCGGTTTGGACAACGGCACCACCGACCAAGGATTACGCCTTCCTTACCTTCGACCAACTCATTGCCGTGGACGCCAACTATGTCCCTCGCCCACAGATGGCGGAGGGCTGGGTGGTCGAGGATGACGGCCGCAGCGTCGTCATCGGGCTGCGAGAGGGGCTGCTATTCCACGATGGAACGCCGGTGCGGCCGGAGGACTGCATCGCCTCCATCGCCCGATGGTCGGCCCGGGACGGGTTCGGCCAGGCGCTGGGCCGGGTCACCGACAAGATGGAGGCGATCGACGCCCGGCGCTTCCGCATTCGGCTGAAGCGGCCATTTCCGCTGCTGCCGGACGCCATCGGCAAGTCCAGCTCGTCCCAATGCTTCGTCATGCCGGAGCACATGGCGTTGACCGACCCCATGAAGCAGGTGACCGATTGGACCGGCAGCGGCCCTTTCCGCTTCCTGAAGGAGGAGTGGGTCCCCGGCGCGCACGTTGCCTGGGCAAAATTCGACCGCTACGTGCCGCGGGCCGAGCCTGTCAGCAGCATTGCCGGCGGCCGGGTGCCCGCGGTGGATCGCGTGGAATGGACCATCCTCGGCGATTCCTCGACGGCCTTCTCCGCCCTGCAGCGCGGCGAGCAGGATTACTGGGATTCCCCGCCTTCCGACCTGGTCCCGGCCATCGCGGGGCGCGCCAACCTGGTGGCGCGCGTGCGCAACACCTCGGGCAGTTACGACATGCTGCAGTTCAACCACCTGCAGCCCCCGTTCGACGACCCGGCCATACGCCAGGCCGTGGCGATGGCGGTGGACCAGCAAACCTACCTCCAAGCCGCAGTCAGCCGTCCCGACATGATCCGCCCGTGTGCGAGTTTCTTTGCGTGCGGCACGCCATATGGCACCGAAGATGGTGCGGATGTTTTGAAGGTGCATAGCATCGAGCGCGCGAAGGCCGCCTTGAAGGCCACGAAATACGCCGGGGAGAAGGTGGTCATCCTTGCCGTCATGGAGTCGCCGACCCTCTCGGCGATGGCCACGGTTACCGACGACATACTGCGCAAGATCGGCATGACCACGGAGCTGGTCGCCACCGACTTCGCCAGCATGGCGCAGCGCCGTACCAACCGCGGCCCGGTGGACAAGGGCGGCTGGAGCATCTTCATCACGGCCTGGACCGGCACCGATATCCTCAACCCGGCAGTCAACCAGATGTTACGCGCGGCAGGGACCGCCGGGTGGTTCGGCTGGCCGACCGACCCGGTGCTGGAGGATTTGCGCAACCAGTGGTTCGACAGTGCCGACCCGGCCGCGCAGGCGCACATCGCCCGGGAAATCCAAATGGAGGCGTTCAAGTTGTTGCCGTACATCCCGCTCGGCGCGACCGTGGCCTCCGTGGCGTATAGCAAAACGCTTACTGGTATGTTCGATTGCCCGGTGGCAGCCTATTGGAATATCGGCAAACCCGCGTAGGCCAGTCGCGCCTCTGACATGGAAGACTTCATCGCCGCCATCGCCGCTAAAAAGCTGGAGCTTGACCAGCTTCGTGTCCGCGTGCCGAGCGGCACCCACAATTTCGACCACAGCCAAGACCTGGAACTGACCTACACGTCGAACGCCATCGAGGGGAACACCCTAACGGCGGCCGAGACGACGATGGTGATCGAGCAAGGCATCACCGTGGGCGGCAAGCCGCTCAGGGATCATCTCGAAGCCATCGATCACTATGAGGCGATCGGCTATGTGCGAGAGATCGCACACCATGCGGAGCCGCTGACTGAAATGGACATCCGCAATCTGCACCGCCTGGTCATGCTCCGCTCCAGCCCCGATATCGCTGGGCACTACGCCGACCAAGGTCGCTACGTCCTCACCGGCTCTGGCCGTCACGCGTTCCCGTCGCCTGCCGAAATTCCGGCGCTGATGCATGATTTCGTGCGATGGTTGGGGACCGAGGCTGCGACGCCAGCAACCGCCTTTACGGCCCATCGCCGGATGGTGGACATTCATCCGTTCAACGACGGCAACGGCCGAACCGCCCGCTTGCTCATGAATCTCGTGCTGATCCGGGCCGGCTACCCACCCGTCGCCGTGCGGCCGCAAGATCGAGCCGCGTATATCGACGCGTTGCAGCAGGCCCAAGCCGGGCACGGCGCCGAGGCGTTCGACCGCCTGCTTCACGAGCGGCTGGACGCAACGCTGGAGGAGTATCTCTGTGCCACTCGCCAGGCGCTTCCTTCCGCGAGTGCGAGTTGATGGCCCGCTCCCTCTGGGTCTCTTTTGCTCGTGCCAGCAGCGCGATATCATCCTCGTCTTAGAGGGAGAAACCCGCATGAGCGGAACCGACACGTCAGTGATGCCGCTTCGCCCTTTCATCCCCGGGACCCAGCCGCTGCTGGATTCGCCGATCTACGGCAGCACGGCGAAGCGGCACCCCAATCACAGGCTGGTGCGCCTGCCGATGGGCCAGACGGTGACGGAGACGACGGCCCCGCGGTTCGACCCGGCCCGCTACCCGCCGGCCGCCGACCTCACCTACGGCAAGGGGGCATTGGGGGAGCGCATCATCGTCGAAGGCCGTGTGCTGGACGAGGATGGCCGGCCGCAGCCAAACGTGATGATCGAAATCTGGCAGGCCAACGCGGCCGGCCGCTACGATCATGAGCGTGATCAGCATGACGCACCGCTGGACCCGAATTTCCACGGCAATGGCCGCATATTCTCCGACGCCGAGGGCCGCTACAGCTTCGTGACGATCAAGCCCGGGGCATATCCCTGGCGTAACCACCACAATGCCTGGCGGCCCAATCACATCCATTACAGCCTGTTCGGCGCAGGCTTCGCCCAACGGATCATCACTCAGATGTATTTTCCGGGCGATCCGCTGCTGGCGCTGGACCCAATTTTTCAGACCGTCCCGGATGAGGCAGCACGCAACCGGCTGATCGCGGCCTTCGACATAAACCTGACCAAGCCGGAATGGGCGCTGGGTTACCGGTTCGACTTCGTGTTACGGGGCAGGCAGCAGACGCCGGCCGAGGATGCGGGGCATCATTCGTGACCGCCGCCACCAGCAGCCAGACCATCGGGCCCTATTGGCATTTGCTGGAGGAGCCGAGCTGGGCCGATCTCACCCGGTTCGGCGCCGAGGGCGAGCGCATCCTGCTGATCGGCAATGTCACCGACGGGGACGGCGTGCCGGTGTCGGATGCGTGCGTGGAGCTATGGCAGCCCAGCCCGCCCGCCTCCGCCACCTGGGACGGTTTCGGCCGGGCGGCGACGGATGTGGAAGGAAATTATCGCTTCACCACGCTGAAGCCCGGCCCCGTGGGCGGGGCAGCCGGCGCCAATACACCCCAGGCTCCGCATGTCGCGCTGACCCTGTTCGCTCGCGGCTTGCTGTTCCAGGTGCAGACCCGAGCCTATTTCGACGGTGAACCCCTGAACGAGACGGACCCCTTGCTCAGCAGCCTGGAGCCGGAGCGGCGTGCCACGCTGGTCGCCCGCCCAGTCGGCGAGCGCGACGGGCTGCCGGCCTGGCGGATGGACATCCGGTTGCAAGGCGTGGACGAGACGGTGTTCCTAGACCTCTGACGAGGCCCTCGTTGCAGGGCTCGACGCGGCGGCTTGCCACGCCGCGGTTCGTCCGGCAGGAAGCCTTCGGATAGTCGAGGGTTCGAGCCGAATGGACGCACTGCAAGCGATCGTCATCGCCATCCTGCAGGGTGCGACGGAGTTGTTCCCCGTAAGCAGCCTAGGTCACGCCGTTATTCTGCCAGCCGTGTTGAACTGGCCGCTGGACCAAGCGTCGCCGGCCTTCCTCCCCTTTCTCGTCATGCTGCACGTGGGCACGGCGGTGGCCTTGCTGGCGTTCTTCTGGCGCGATTGGCTGGCGCTGATCCTGGGTGTGCTAGGCCTCTCCGGCGCGCACCAGAATCGGGAGAGCCGCCGCGTCTTCCTGTTGATCGTGATTGCCACCATCCCGGCCGTGGTGGTGGGTTTCGCGGCCGAACACTATCTGCGCGGGCTCTTTGCCTCCCCGGTGATCGCGGCCGCCTTCCTTGCCGTGAATGGCCTGTTGCTGTTGTTCGGGGAGCGGTTGCGCGCCCGTAGCGGCGAGCGGGTCTTGTCCTCGCTCACCATCACGGACGCGTTGGTGGTGGGGATTTGGCAGTGCGCGGCGCTCATCCCCGGCATCTCGCGGTCCGGCGCGACCATCGTGGGGGCCCTGTTGCGCGGCATCAACCATGAGGGTTCGGCGCATTTCTCCTTTCTGATCGCCACGCCAATCATTCTCGGCGCAACGGTACTGGAGGTTCCGAAGCTGCTGCACACCGATATTCCGGAGGGCACGCTGGAGCTGTCGATTCTCGCGGCCGTGGTATCGGGGATCGTGGCGCTGCTGAGCACCGCCTTTCTGATGCGCTACTTCCGCCATAACGACAAATGGGCGCTGAACCCATTCGCCTATTACTGCATCGTCGCCGGGCTCGGTTGCGTGGGCTATTTGGAGTGGCGGGCATGAGGCGTGCCGGTCTTCTATTGGCCGCCCTGCTTGCTGGGGCAGCGGGCCCTGCCAATCCGGCGGCTGGCTCCCTGTCACGCGACAACCTGCCCTGGTGGCATGCCCGCCATGAGGCCGTACTCAACCGGGTGCGGCAGGGCCATGTCGACCTGGTGTTCCTGGGCGACTCGATCACTCAGAATTGGGAAGAGCACGGGCCGCCGGAGTGGCGCGATTTCGCGCCGGGTTGGCAGCGCTTCTACGGCGACCGGAATGCGGTCAACCTCGGCTTCAAAGGTGATACGACGGCGAGCCTGCTATGGCGGATGCAGCATGGCGAGGTGGCGGGGATCGAGCCCAAGGTCGCGGTCGTGCTGATCGGCGCCAATAACAACGGCCTGGTGCACTGGTCCGCGGACCAGACCTTGGGAGGCATCGCAGCCGTCATCGCGGAGACCCACCGCCGTCTGCCGGCAACGAAAATCCTGTTGCTGCCCGTGTTGCCGTCCATGCGGTCCGCCTGGGTGGACCAGACGACCGCCGCGATCAACCGGGGCCTGGCGGACCGGTATGGGCGTGGAGAGGACCCAATGGTGACCTACGTCGACGTCACCGGGCTGTTCTACCGGGATGGCCAGCTAGACAAAGCCGCCTTCCTCGATGGCTATTTGACGCCACCCGACCCGCTGCTGCACCCAACGGCGCAGACGCAACGCCGGATTTCCGAGGCGATAGAGCCGACTCTGGCGCGTCTCATGGGCGACCGCGTCCACAAGTAGGGTGGAGTGGTCCTATGCACCCCGCCGTCGGACGGTAAGATGGTGGGGTGCGAAAGGGCACCCCACCCTACGATTCCTGGGCGTCTGCAGGATCAGCGCCCGGTGAGGATCCGTTCCACCAATTGTTTTACCGTGGGAATGAACCCGTTGGAGTAGAACGGGTCCGACGCGAAGCGGTAGGCGTTGTGACCGCTGAACATCAGATTGTTGTCCAGCGCCACCGGATCACCCTTGTCGTCGCGGACCGCCTGCAAGGTCTTCTGGATGCAGAAGCTGCGCGCGTCGGCTTTCTTCCCGTTGGTGAAATCCGGCTCGTGCTGCGACCAGTTGGAGAAGCGGCATTGGCTGAGGCAGCCCATGCACTCCGTCTGGTCCTTCAGAATTTCCGCCGACTTCTCTGGCGTCACGAACACCAGCGTGCTGTCCGGCGTGCGCAGCGCCTCCGTGAACCCGGCGCGCACCCACCGCTCCGCCCGCCCGAGGTCCATCGGCGTCACGTAGACGATCCGCTGCCTTGGGCCGACGCCGAACGCTGCCGTGTGCTCGCCCACCGGTTCCATGGTATAGGCGACCTGATGCTCGCTGCGCTCCCGCAACTCCTGAATGAAGCTGTTGTTGACCGCGGAGGAATAGAAGCCGGTCGGGCTGAACTTGTTGAGGAAGACGTCGCCCTCCTTCAAGGTCAGCAGCTTTTGCTTCCAGGCATCGCCGATCGGGCTTTCCCGGGTCAGCAACGGGCGGGTGCCGAACTGGAAGGCGATCGGCCCCAAATCCGGGTTGTCGATCCAGTCCTGCCATTCTTCCAGCCACCACACGCCGCCGGCCATGATGATTGGAGTATCGCCAAGGCCGAAGCTGCGCATCAGCTTGCGCAAGGCCAGGACGCGGGGGAAGGGGTCCTCCGGCTTCTCCGGCTCCTCGCCATTGGACAAGCCATTATGGCCGCCAGCGAGCCACGGGTCTTCGTACACCACGCCACCCAGCAGCGTTGCGGCCTTCGAATAGGCCCGCTTCCACAGCGCATTGAACGCGCGGGCGGAGGACACGATGGGGTAGTAATGCACGCCAAACCGCGCCGCGATGTCACTCAGGCGGTATGGCATTCCCGCCCCGCAGGTGAGGCCGTGGATCAGGCCCTTGGCGCCCTCGAGCACGCCGGAGATCACCCGCTCGGCGCCCCCCATCTCCCATAGGAGGTTGGCGTGCAGGCGGCCATTGCCGTTGGACAGCTCATGCGCCTGTTGCGCCTGGGCAATGCCGCCCTTGATGGCGAAATCGATCAATTCCTCATGCCGCTCGCGCCGGGTGCGGCCGTGGTAAATCTGCGGCTCGCGATGGCCGTCCGCGTCATAGCTATCGGCATTGACCGCACTAAACGTGCCTGCGCCGCCCGCCTGCGCCCAATGCCCGGAAGAAGCGCCGGTCGAGACGGCGACACCCTTGCCACCCTCGACGAGGGGAAGGATATCCACGCCTCCCATGCGAATCGCGTTAATCGCTTTCATAACTCGGTTTCTTCCCCGGGCTGAAACAAACTGCAATATGAGGGTAAGGATCAGTCTGCGCTAGGGGCCAGAGACAACAAAAGTTAGGAGCCTGTGCGCCGAAGCCTTTCAAGACAATTGTCCGCTGAACCATCTTTCCAAACGGTGAAGGGGACTTGCGTCCCCTCCATATTCAGAAAAACCGGTCAGCTTGGCCTTAGGCGGCATCAGCCTCACGCGGCGGACGGCTGCCGCCTTTGGCGCCGACCTTGTCCGCGATGTCCTCGCCCGTCGCCTGGTCGACGACGCGCATGGACAACTTCACCTTGCCGCGGTCGTCGAAGCCGATAACCTTGACTTTGACGGCATCGCCCTGCGCCACGATGTCGGTGGTTTTGGCAACCCGGCCCTGCGCCAACTCGCTGATGTGGACCAACCCGTCACGGGTGCCGAGAAAGTTGACGAAGGCGCCAAATTCCGCCGTCTTAACCACCTTGCCGTTGTAGATCACCCCGATCTCCGGCTCCGCGACGATGCCGCGGATGCGGTCGATGGCAGCCTGGCTCTGCTCCTCGGACGTGGCCGCGATCTTGATCGTGCCGTCATCCTCGATGTCGATCTTGCAGCCAGTGGTCTCCACGATGTCGCGAATGACCTTGCCACCGGTGCCGATGACTTCGCGAATTTTTTCCTTCGGCACATTGATGATGGTGATGCGCGGGGCCGTTGCCGCCACGTCGCCGCGGGCGCCGGAGAGGCCCTTCGCCATCTCCCCCAGAATATGCAGACGGCCTTCGCGCGCCTGCTCCAAGGCGGTCTTCATGATCTCGAAGGTGATGGAGGTGATCTTGATGTCCATCTGCAGGCTGGTGATCCCCGCCTCAGTGCCGGCCACCTTGAAGTCCATGTCGCCGAGATGGTCCTCGTCGCCGAGGATGTCGGACAGCACGGCGAAGCCGCGTGCTTCCTTGATCAGGCCCATCGCGATGCCCGCCACCGGACGCTTCAGCGGTACGCCGGCATCCATCAGCGACAGCGACGTGCCGCAGACGGTTGCCATGGACGACGAGCCATTGCTCTCGGTGATCTCGCTGACCACCCGCATCGTGTAGGGGAAGTCCGCCTTGCTCGGCAGCAAGGGGCGCACGGCACGGAAGGCCAGTTTCCCATGGCCGATTTCGCGACGACCGGGGCTGCCCATACGGCCGGCCTCACCCACGGAGTAGGGAGGGAAGTTGTAGTGCAGCATGAAGTTGGCCCGGCTCTCGCCTTCCAGCGAGTCGATGATCTGCTCGTCCTGCCCGGTGCCAAGGGTGGCGACGCAGAGCGCCTGCGTTTCACCCCGGGTGAACAGGGCGGAGCCGTGGGCGCGGGGCAGGATCCCCACCTCGGCCACGATCGGGCGCACCGTCTTCGTGTCGCGGCCATCGATGCGCAGCCCGGTGTCCAGGATGGCGTTGCGGACGATGTCGGCCTCGAGGTCCTTGAACATGCCCTTGGCTTTCTCGGCGTCCAGGCCTTCTGCGGCCAGGGCCGCGGCGGCGGCCTTCTTGGCGGCGCCCACTTTCTCGTAGCGCGCGGCCTTCTGCTGCTCTTGATAACCCTCGGAGATCGAGGCCCGGGCCAGACCGTCGATCCGGCTCTTCAGGGTCGCGACTTCCGGATCCTCTTCGGGTAGGGCCCATGGCTCCCTGGCTGCGTGCTCCGCGAGTTCGATGATCGCTTGGATCACCGGCTGGAAGCTGGCATGGCCGAACTCCAGCGCACCCAGCATCACCTCTTCGGAAAGTTCATGCGCCTCGGACTCGACCATCAGCACGCCCTCGGCCGTGCCTGCCACCACGAGGTCGAGCTTAAATCCCTTCATCTGGTCGAGCGTCGGGTTCAGCACATACTGACCGTCGACATAGCCGACCCGGGCCGCACCCACGGGGCCGAAGAACGGGATGCCGGACAGCGTCAGCGCCGCCGAGCAGCCGACCAACGAGACGATGTCGGGATCGTTCTCCATATCGTGCGAGAGCACGGTGGCGACGATCTGCACCTCGTTGCGGAACCCCTCGGGGAAGAGCGGGCGGATCGGGCGATCGATCAGGCGGCTGACCAGCGTTTCCTTCTCGGAAGGACGACCCTCCCGCTTGAAGAACCCACCCGGGATTTTGCCGGCGGCGAAGGCCTTTTCTTGGTAGTTGACCGTGAGCGGGAAGAAATCCTGGCCGGGCTTGGCGCTCTTCACGCCGACGGCGGTGCAGAGCACGATGGTGTCCCCATAGTGGACCATGACCGCGCCATCTGCCTGCCGGGCGATCTTACCCGTCTCGAGCACGAGCTTGCGCCCGCCCCAATCAAGTTCTTTACGGAAGTAGTTGAACATTCGATGTTTCCTCGTATCGCGTCGCGCGATGCGGGCGGAAACCGGTGCGGGGGCGGCGTCTCGGGCGGCATGGCGGTGCGGGGGTCAACCGCGACCATGTGGCCGAAGGCGCCGTCGCGGTCCGGATGCCGTCGCACCCCAACGCAGCGTTCCCCGGCTCCACCATTGGCGCCGGGGTCAATGGCCTAGCGGCGCAGCGACAAACGCCCGATCAGCGTCTGGTAGCGCGCCTGGTCCTTCTTCTTCAGGTAGTCGAGCAAGCGGCGGCGGCGTCCCACCAGCATCAGCAAGCCGCGGCGGCTATGGAAGTCCTTGGCATGGATCTTCAGATGCTCGGTCAGGGTGCCGATCCGCTCGGAAAGCAGGGCCACCTGAACTTCGGGGCTGCCCGTATCGGCCGTCCCGGTGGCATATTCGGCAATAAGCGCGGTGCGCGCTTCAGGTGTTATCGACATCGGATATACTCCGGAGGGGGTTAAAGGAGGCGCTCCGGCCGCAGCATGCCATCCGACATGCGGCATAGGCCGATCACGCGCGTCCCCGCCATGGCACGGGCCAATCCGTTATCCGGGTCGGCCGTCCCTGGAATGCGCCCCATCAAATCGACCAGGCTGATCGCCTGGCCACGAGATAGGAAGAAGGCCTCCGCCTCAGTCAAGGCCAGCGCCGGGATGTCGGCCAGCGCGGTCGCGACCGGAAGCAAAAGGTCCGGGGAAGCCGGCGGGGTATCCTCCCCTGGCGAGCATTTGTCCAGAGAAATCGCCTCCGCTTCGGTGAACGGCCCCACCCGGAGGCGGCGCAAAGCCGCCACGTGGCCCACCGTTCCGCACGCGAGGGCCAAATCCCGCGCCAGCGACCGCATATAGACGCCCTTGCCCGACTGGACGGCGAATACCGCCGTGTCGGCGTCTGGCCGGTCGATCAGGTCGAACCGGTCGACCCGTGCCGGGCGGGCTGCCAGGATTGGCGCCCGCCCTTCGCGCGCCATGTCGTAGGCCCGCTCGCCCGCAACCTTGATGGCGGAGTAATCGGGCGGGATTTGCATGATGTCACCGCGGAAGGCGGGCAGGGCGGCGTTGATGGCCGCGTCGCTGGGCCGCGCCGCGGAAGCCCCGGTCACGGTGCCGTCGGAATCGTCGGTGTCGCGCGCCTCGCCCAGGCGCAGCGTGAAATGGTACAGCTTGGTCCCATCCATGACGTAGGGCACGGTTTTCGTGGCGGCCCCAAACGCGATGGGCAGCACCCCGGTCGCCAGCGGGTCGAGCGTTCCGCCATGGCCGGCCTTCTGCGCGTCGAACCCACGCTTGACGCGGTTGACCACGTCCGTGCTGGTCATGCCCGCTGGCTTGTCGATGATCAGCCAGCCATCAATGTCGCGGCCGCGGCGTCGGCGCATGGAAAAACGCTTTCAATAGGAAAGGCGCGGGTATTGCGCGCGAAAGGCCGGGGTTTAGGCAGCCAGTGGCGCCCGGTCCACCCATTTATTCTGCAGCCCTGCGGGTGCGTTGTTGATCGGCCTCGAAGAGGCCCGTCAATTCCGCCGCCTGATCTTGCGCCGTTTGGATCAGTCGCCGTTCATCCTCGTAGAAGGCGTGGCTCTCCACCAATGCTTTCTCGTCGAACTCCCGGAACAACTCGACGGCGTGCCGCGCCTCCGCGGCCGGGATGCCAAGCTCCATCAAGGTCAACTCCGTCAACCTCAGGCTGGAGAAAAACGTCTCGCGCACGATGCCGGCGATGTTGCGGTCCATCAGCAAATGGGCATGGCGGCGGTTGCGCGCCCGGGAGAGAATCCGCAGCTTCGGAAATGTCCGGCGTGCGATATCCACCACCTGCAGGCTCTCCTCCATATCCTCCAGTGCCACGATCAGCAGTTTGGCCGTCTCCGCGCCGGCGGACCGGAGGAGGTCAGGCCGGCTGGGGTTGCCGAAATAGACCTCGGTGCCGAAGCGCCGTAGCACTTCGACTTGGGCCGCATCCTGTTCCAACGCGATGAAGGGGATGCCTTGCATGCGCAGGACGCGGCCCACGATCTGACCCATACGGCCGAAGCCGCAGATGATGATGGGAGCCTGCTCCTCGATCGTGTCGTAATTCTCGGCCTTGCGCTGGTAGAGACGAGGGACGACAAAGCGTTCGCTGGCGGCGAAGAGCAGCGGCGTGGCTGCCATCGACACGGCGATCACCAGCGTCGCCCGGTCGGCAATTGCCTGGGTCAGCGCGCCCACCACAACCGCGGCGCCGAACAGCACGAAGCTGAACTCGCTGCCCTGCGGGAGGGACACCGCGAATCGCACGGCATTGGCCCAGTCTTGCCCGGCGATGCGGCCAAGGACCAGCGCCACAGCCAGATTGGCCAGGATGAGGACGACGACGCCCCCCAGGATCAGTCCGGGCTCGGCCCAGACCAGGCCGAGTTCTGCCTGCATCCCCACCGACATGAAGAAGAAGCCGAGCAACAGGCCTTCGAACGGTTCGATGTCGGCCTGTAACTCGTGCCGGTATTCGGAGCTGGAGAGCAGCACGCCCGCCATGAACGCGCCCAGCGACATGGATAGCCCGGCCTGGGCCGCCAAGAAGGCCGTGCCCACCACGATCAGCAGCGCGGTTGCGGTGAACACCTCGGGCGTGCGGGCGCCGCCGATCAGCCGAAACACCATGGGCACCAGGAAACGGCCGCCAACCAAAATCGCAGCGATCGCCACGAGCGCGAGCAGGACGGAGCGCCAAGGCAGATGGTGGGCGACCGTCCCGAGAAGCTGGGCGCCCTGGCCCGGTGCCAAGAGCGGGACCAGCGCCACGAGGGGAATGAACACCAGATCCTGGAACAGCAGTACCGCGAAGGCGTCCCGGCCCGCGCGGCCCGCCAGCAACTCGCGTTCCCCCAGCATGGGCAGCACGATCGCGGTGGAGGACAGGGCGAGCCCAATCCCCAGGATGGTGGCGCCTGCCCAGCCCAGGCCAGCCCAATAGGCCAGGCCCGCGATAACGGCAGCGCTGACAGCGACCTGCGACGCGCCCAGCCCGAACACGGCGCGACGCATCACCCACAGGCGCTGCGGGCGCAGTTCCAGCCCAATCAGGAAGAGCAGCATGACGACGCCAAGTTCGGCGACGGTGGCAATCTGCTCTACATCGCTGACAAGGCGCAGCCCGAGCGGGCCAATCACCACCCCGGCAACGAGATATCCAAGCACGCTGCCAAAGCCGAGCCGGCGGGAAACCGGCACGCACACGACGCTGGCGAGCAGCAGGGCAACGAGGGTGGCGATCATGCCCGCACCGTCGCGGCGCGCGACGCGTCAGGCAAGTGGGCCTTACGTGGTAGAACTGCCCCGAAGATCGCGCGCGACTTCAGGGGAGTGGAGCAAATCCTCCACATGCATCGCATATTCCAGCGCCGTATCCGGCTGGAAGCTGAGACCCGGCACCACCCGCAGCCGCATGCCCCGGGCGAGTTCGCCGCGCAAATAGGGCACGGCACGGGTCAAGGCGGGGATGATCTCCGCCACATCCGACCGCCCGAGCCGGGTGACGAAGGCCGTGGCGTTCTTCAGGTCGGGGCTGATCCGGACCTCCGTCACCGTCACCTGCACGCCGGACAGCGCCGGGTCGCGAAATTCGGCCCGGATGAAGATGGCGGAAAGCAAGTGGCGGATTTCCTCCCCCACCCGCAACTGCCGCTGCGTGGGGCCGGCCGGGGCGCGCTTGGCCTTGCGTTGCGGCGCGCCCTGGGTTGCCCCCTGATTAGCCCGGGACATACTCCACCTCGAAACACTCGACCATGTCGCCCTCGCGCAGGTCGCTGAACCCGGCGAACGACAATCCGCACTCATAGCCGCGTGCCACTTCGCGGACATCGTCCTTGAAGCGCTTCAACTGGCTCAGCTCACCATTATGGATCACCACACCGTCACGCAGCAGCCGCACGCCGGACCCACGCTTCACCAGGCCCTCGGTCACCATGCAGCCGGCGACCTTTCCGGTCTTGGTGATGTCGAACACCTTGCGGATTTCGGCGTAGCCCAGGAACTTCTCCCGCGCCTTCGGGGCCACTTTGCCCCGGACCATCTTCTCGATGTCGTCGGCAACCTCGTAGATGATCGAGTAGTAGCGGATGTCCACACCCTCGCGCTGGGCGAGGTCACGGGCCTGGCTGGTGGCCCGCACGTTGAAGGCCACGATCAACGCATTCGACGCCTTGGCCAACTGCACATCGCTTTCGGTGATCTGTCCCACGGCAGAGAGCAGGACGCGGACGCGAACCTCCTCATGCGCGAGCTTCAGCACCGTCACGTTGATCGCCTCGGCACTGCCCTGCACGTCGGACTTCACCAGCACGGCGACTTCCTTCTGCTCGCCCGCCTGGATGCGGGCCAGCATTTCGTCCAGCGTGCCGCGCGCCGCCGTCTGCGCCCCGGCCGCGGTATCTCTCAACCTCCGCTGACGGAACTCGCTGATCTCGCGGGCCCGGCTCTCATTCTCCACCACGACGAACGGCTCGCCGGCCCGGGGAACGCTCGCAAGGCCTTGGATTTCCACCGGCGTAGATGGGCCGGCGACCTTCACCGCCTTGCCCTTGTCGTCCGTCATCGCACGGATCTTGCCCCATTCGGCGCCGGCCACAACGATGTCGCCAGCCCGTAGCGTGCCCTTTTGCACCAGCACGGTTGCAACCGGGCCGCGACCGCGATCCAGCCGGCTCTCCACCACCGTGCCCTCTGCGCTGCGCTCCGGATTTGCCTTCAGATCGAGCAACTCGGCCTGCAGCAGGATCGCCTCTTCCAACTTGTCCAGGCCGGTCTTCTTGGTGGCGCTGACCTCGACGTCCTGCGTCTCGCCACCCATTTCCTCGACGACGACTTCGTATTTGAGCAACTCCTGGCGCACCCGGTTCGGGTTGGCGTCCGGCTTGTCCATCTTGTTGATCGCCACCACGATCGGGGCACCCGATGCCTTGGCATGGCGGATCGCCTCGATCGTCTGCGGCATCACACCGTCATCGGCAGCCACCACCAGCACCACCACGTCCGTCACCGACGCACCGCGCGAGCGCATGGCGGTGAACGCCTCATGGCCCGGCGTGTCGATGAAGGTGATGCGGTTGCCGCTGGGCATCTGCACCTGATAGGCGCCGATATGCTGGGTAATGCCACCCGCCTCGCCGCGCACCACGTCGGTCGAGCGCAGCGCGTCCAGCAGGCTGGTCTTGCCGTGGTCGACATGGCCCATCACCGTCACCACCGGCGGGCGGGGCTGCATGTCGGTGTCGACGTCGACCTCGCCCTCGATGCCGATCTCGACGTCGCTTTCGGACACGCGGCGGGCCCGATGGCCGAATTCCTGCACCACCAACTCGGCAGTGTCCGCATCCAGGGACTGCGTGGCAGCCGCCATCACGCCCATCTTCATCAGCGCCTTCACCACATCCGGCGCACGGGCCGCCATGCGGGCGGCCAATTCCTGCACCGTGATGGTGTCGGGGAGGATGACGTCGCGGGTGACCTTCAGCCCGTCGGACCGCAACAATTCCAGCTCTTGCTGGCGGCGTTCACGGTCGCGCTGGCGCCGCACGCTTGCCAGCGAACGGGTCTTCTCGTCCTCGCCCTCGATGGCAGCCTGCACGTCGATGCGGCCATCGCGGCGGCTCGCCAGCCCCTTCTTGGCGACCGGCATCGCCACCTTGCGGGCGGGCAGTGCCATGCCTGGACGGCGGCGCGGCGCTTCCTCGTCTTCCGTGGCGCGTGCCGGCTTCAGCCGCAGCGTCTCGGTAGGAGTGGCCGGCGTTGCGGAGGGAGCTGCCGGCGTGGGCGTGGCAACTGGCTTTGCCTGCACCGGCGCCTCTTGGACCGGCGCCTCTTCGACCGTGCCGTCCGGCTGCGGGGCTTTCGCGACCACAGGGGGCGGGGCGGCAGCGGCTGCGGCGAGCGCCTCCTCGCGAGCCGTGGCCATCGCGGCCTCCCGGGCAGCGGCCTCGGCGAGGGCGGTCTCACGCGCGGCGATCTCCGCGGCACGGGCGGCTTCTTCCTCGCGGCGGCGTGCTTCCTCGGCGGCGGAGAGGATCGAAATCTTCTCCTGCTCGCGGCGCTCCTGGTCGCGCCGGGCGGCGTCGCGCTTCTGCTCCTCCAGGACGCGCTGGCGCGTGGCCAACTCCCCCGCGGTCAGCGCGCGGCCGGCACCCGGGCTCGGGCGGGTCGGTGCCACGGGCGCACGGGGAACACCCGGCACCACGGGGGCGGGCGTCGGCACGGCAGGGGCCGGGAAAGGTTGGCGCTTCTTGCGCACCTCCACCTGGACTTCCTTGGACCGGCCATGGCTGAAGCTCTGGCGTACCGATCCGGCATCGACCGTCCGGCCCAGTTCCAAACGGCCCGCCGGGCGCAGCGATAGCCGCCCCTTGGCCGTGTCCTGATCGTTATTCTCGCTCATTCACCCGTCCGTTCGATCACCGCGACGCCTAGCTGGCACCGGGTTGTTCATCGTCACCGTCTCGCCGTTCATACCGGCCAGACGGAAAGTTTCTGCCCCAAGGGCGTCTGCCAGGCGACCCGGCGTGACGGCCACGTGCACCATATGGTCACGCCCGAACACCGCGCCGAGGGCCGCCGCCGTTAACGGCCGTACAACCGGCACATCCGGCGACCCTGACATCAGGCGCCGGCATTCCTCATCACTGCCATCCGAAGCCTGCACCACCAAACCCGTCCTCGCCTGCACCAAGGCCTCCCGCGCCTTGGCAAACCCGCCAACCGCTTGCCCGGCGCGTCGAGCCAGTCCGAGGAGATCGATCACCCGCCGGGTCAAACCGGACCGGATCAGGCTCACAAGCTCTGGCGGCAGGGTAACGGGGCCGCGCGTCGCGCGTGCGAAAGCACCCCGCTTTATGGCGGCTTCTACCACATCGGCGGACGGGCTCAACCAGAATCCCCGGCCGGGCAGCCTTGCGGCCAGGTCAGGGACCACCAAGCGATCGGGTCCCAAAACGAACCGGATCATGCGTGCCCGCTCGCCAGACTGCCGTGTGACGATACAGCGCCGCAGCGGGCCGCTTTCCCGGTCGGACTCGTCCTCTGGGAGAGCGCCCGGGAAGAGTCCGGCCGGTTGGGGAGTGCCGGATTGGGGGTGCTCAGGCGTTGCCAGCCTCCTGTGCGGCGGAACCGTCGCCGACGAACCAATGCGCACGCGCGGACATGATGACCGCATTGGCAGCGTTGGCATCCATCGATGCCTCGCCCACGATCTCGATCAACTCGTCGCCAGCAAGGTCGGCCAAGTCGTCGAGCGTCTTGATACCCTTTTCGCCCAATTGCACCAGCATGGCGGGGGTCAGCGACTCGATCCCGGCAATGTCGTCGCTCACGCCGAGGTCGCGGCGCTTCTCGTCCATTTCGGCGTCGCGCCGCTGGAGGAACAAATCGGCGCGGCTGATCAGTTCGGCAGCCACCGTCTCGTCGAAGCCCTCGATATCGGCCAATTCGTCCGCCGGGGTGAAGGCCAGCTCTTCCACCGAGGTGAAGCCCTCGGTGACCAGCAGGCCGGCGATCATGTCGTCCACGTCCAGCGCCTCGACGAAGATGCCGGTTCGGCGGCGATACTCGTCCTGCCGCCGCTCGCTTTCCTCCGCCTCGGTCAGGATGTCGATGTCCCAACGGGTCAGTTGGCTCGCCAGGCGCACGTTCTGGCCGCGGCGGCCAATTGCCAGGGAGAGTTGTTCGTCTGGCACCACCACCTCGACGCGGCCGGCTTCCTCGTCCATGACGACCTTGGTCACTTCCGCCGGTGCCAGCGCGTTCACCACGAAGGTGGGGGCCTGGGCCGACCAGGGGATGATGTCGATCTTCTCGCCCTGTAACTCCTGCACCACCGCCTGCACCCGGCTGCCCCGCATGCCGACGCAGGCGCCCACCGGGTCGATGGAGCTGTCGCGGCTGATGACGGCCATCTTGGCGCGGCTGCCCGGGTCACGGCTGACCGCCTTGATCTCGATGATGCCATCGTAAATTTCCGGCACCTCCTGGGCGAAGAGCTTTGCCAGGAACGCCGGGTGAGTGCGCGAGAGGAAGATTTGCGGCCCGCGCGGCTCCTCTCGCACGTCGTAGATATAGGCCCGCACCCGGTCGCCGTTGCGGAAGCTTTCGCGCGGGATCAATTCGTCGCGCCGCAGCAACGCCTCGGCGCGGCCCAGTTCGACCATCAGGTTGCCGTACTCGGTGCGCTTCACCAGCCCGTTGACGATCTCGCCAATGCGGTCCTTGAACTCGTCATATTGCTTCTTGCGCTCGTATTCGCGCACACGCTGCACGATGACCTGCTTGGCCGTCTGCGCGGCGATCCGGCCAAAATCGATCGGCGGCAGGGGATCGACCAAATGGCCGCCAATCTCGATGTCCGGCTTGAACTTGCGGGCGATATGGAAGGGGATTTGGGTCTCTTCGTTCTCCACCACTTCCACTGCCTCGGTCCAGCGCGACAGCCGAACGTCGCCGGTCTTGCGGTCGATGGTGGCGCGGATGTCCTTTTCGCTGCCGTATTTCGCGCGGCCTGCCTTTTGGATGGCCTGCTCCATCGCCTCGATCACTTCCTCGCGGTCGATCGATTTCTCGCGGGCCACGGCGTCGGCGACCAGGAGCAGTTCGGGACGGGAGACGGCGGTATCCATGGTTGGGTCTTCCTCAGTTCGTCTCGTTCGAGGGCTTCGGTTGGGCCGTTGCCGCAATCAGCGCGTCTGTCAGCACCAGCTTTGCCCGGCGTAGGTCCATTAGCGGTAGCGCTACCTCGGTCCCGTCGTCCAGACGCATCCGCGCGACGGAGTCGTCCGCACCCAATACGACCCCGGTGAACCGCTTGCGCCCAGCCACGGGCATGTTCACTTCGGCCCGGGCCTGGTGCCCGGCGAAGCGGTTCCAATCCTTCACGCGGGTCAGCGGGCGATCGATGCCGGCGCTGCTGATTTCCAAATTCCAGGCGGTTTTGATCAGGTCGGCCACGTCCAGCGTGGCGCCCACCACATCGTTGATCCGCTCGCAATCCTCGATCGCGATCTGGCTGCCGTCGAGGCGGTCCGCCATCACCTGCACGGTCGGGCGCTCGCGCCCCAGCACGGCGACGCGCACCACCTCGTAGCCCATATGGGCCAACGTCGGGGCAATCTCGGCCACGATGCGGGCTTCGAGCGTGGAGTGCAGTGCAGATGGTTCGGCGCTGTCGTTGTCCAAAACGCAAAAAGGCGGCCGGTTAGGGCCACCCTCCATAAAGATCGGAGAAGGTGAGAAGGACGCCTACATAACGGTGAACGCGCGGGACTTCAACCCCGCGCGTGCCGGAACAGCCGCGCTTACTTGGTGTTGGCTTGGTCCAGCTGCTGCTGGTTGAGCTGGTCGGTCGTGGCCTCGATGGCTGGCTTCGGGCCCGTTGCCTTGGCTGACATCGCCTTGGCATGCATTGGCATTTTCTTGGCGTGCATGACGGCCTTCGTGACCGGCTTCTTCGTCGCCGTAGCCGGCGGCGTTGCCGGAGGCGTGGCGGCTTGCGCAAAAGCGACAGTCGGAACAATAGCGCCAGCGGCCAGAGTGACAGCGACGGCGGACAGCAGAGCGAGCTTCTTCATAAACATACCTCTAGCGTTGGCAACATTACAGTAACGTAGCAAGGCTTGCTCAGGAAGCAAGCGAAACAAACCGTTTCACTCAACTATTACCTCATCATGCCGGGAAGTGTCACGCCGATCATGTCACCTTCCGAGACCAGGCTCGCCAGCCGGTCTTCCGGCCAGCCATCGGTGCCCGCGGGCCGCATCGGCAGCACCATCCACCGGTAATCCGCGGTGCTATCGACCACGCGAATGGTGGTGCCTGCTGGCAGCACCGTGTTCCATTCCGCCAGGACGCCAGCCGGGTCGCGCACGGCACGCGCTCGATAGGCGGCGGATTTGAACCAAAACGGCGGATAGCCCAGCACGGCCCGGGGATAGCAACTGCACAGCGTGCAAACCACCAGATGGTGGAGGCCCGGCTCGTTGGCCAGCACGCCCAATGGCGGTGCTCCCCGCATGGGAATACCAAGCATTTCGGCAGCCTGCGTCCCATCTTCCAGCATCACCTGCCGATAGGCGGCGTCCACCCAGGCCCTTGCCACCATGCGGCCGCCTTGCCCCGGACTTGCCTCGTCGGTGGAGCGGATCCGCTCGGCGATCTCTTCCGGCGACACGATGCCCTTGGCGGCCAAGAGGCCCCGCACCGCGGCCAGCAGGCGGTCGCTATCGGCGCGCAGCAGCGTCAGATCGGCAGCAGCCATGGTTCGAACACCTCCACGAGAAGATCGGAATCCGCGCCATCCGGCCAAATGCCACTCGGCCTGAACGCCACATGATACAACGGCAGCCGCGCGGCCGGGCGGGCAAAGGCGAGGTCTTCGGGGTTGGGGAAGTCCCCGAGATGGCGCACCACAACGCCCTGGCGGCCCCGCAGATAATGCGGCGTCCGGATGTGCACCGGGCCGTGCGCCTCCGGCCAATCGTCCCGCACCCGAACGGCCGCCCCTGGCGCAAACGTCATTTCAACGCTGCCTCCAGCTCCGCCGCCGTGATCACGCCGCGCACCAGCAGATTGTCCGTGATCGAGCGGATCCAGCGCTGGTAGTAGCTGAGCCGGTGGTACTCCGCCTCCGGAATGGCCTCGATGCCACGGCGCAGCTCGTCCACGCCCATCACGCCCTTGGCCCCGAGCAGCCCGCGTAGCGCGTCGACCTGCCGGTCAAACTCATCGAGCGTGTGGGCGGTGGTGTCGATCGGCTCGCAGAGGAATTTGCTCACGCCGCCCATGTCGTGGTGGGCGCGCCGTGGGTCGTCGCCCGGCTCGGCCGCGGGGCTGACAGCGTCACCTGCTCCACTCATTGTACCGCCTCCCCTGGGTAGCTGCCCCAGAACGCGTCGCGCTTCAGCCAGCCACGATACTCACCGACTTGCACCTGACACCAGGCCGCATTGGCCTCGCAGGACCGTATTCGACCGATCACGCCGGGCTTCAGGCGCGCCACGGGCGATGCAGTTTCGCTTGCGCTTGACCGGACGGTCTGCTCGGCGCCGGTGGACACGAAGGTGCGGCGGCCGACCAGGGTGGCCTGGTGGACCCAGCCCTTCACGCCGTCCTGGTCCGCGACGAGCCGCCAGACCTCGAATTCGCGCTGTATTTCCACCGGCAAGTCGCGGCGCTTGTAGACCCATTCGATCGGGTAACGCAGCCCGGGGCCGGTGCGCAAATTCACCTCGTCCGTCTTGAGCGATGCGAAGCGCGGCAGCGGGAGGTGGGTGTTGGTGCCAATGTTCGGGTCCGGTGGCGGGGCGGCAGGCGCGGGTACCGACGCTGGCGTCACGGGGGTGGCGGCCGGTGGCGGCGCCACCGCCGTGTGGGCCGGGGGCGGCGCTGGCTTGGCGGGGGCGTGGTGAGCCGGCCGGTGCGGGCGAGCCGGGGGTGTCTCCTGCGCGGCGAGCCGGCCAGCCACGGCGAAGACGAGGACGGGAACGAGCAGCGCGGACCATTGCATGACCCTCCCTTCCAAGAGCCGCGCCAGCCGGTCAAGCCTCAACAGGTGACGATCACGCCACCACGGGTGGCTTCCAAGAAACTGGCGATGCCAGCGACCACAATTCCGGGCTGCAGCAACGCCGGGTCAATCGCCTCGGCCCGGAGTCCCGCCTCGCAGGCGATGGTGTGAATGCCGAGTTCCGCTGCTGCCTCGCGCAGTGTGTCCAGGCCGGCCACGCCGCGCGCCACGATGATGGCGTCCCGGCCCGCATCGTCGAGCGTGCGCCAATCCGCCAGGAGCGCCCGGCAGCCGCCATTGGTCGCGAACAACGTCACGTCGCGCCCCAGCGCCGCCGCCCCGGTGGCCAGCATGAAGGCGTAATGCGCCCGGTCATGCGTGCCGGACAGGAGCATCACGCCGAACCGCTCTGCCTCAGGCATGGGCGTGTGCGTCGCCGCATGTGGGGCAGGCGGGGTCACGCGGCAGACGGATGGTGTGAAAGCGGGCGCCGAGCGCGTCCCAGATCAGCAGCCGCCCGGCCAGGCTGTCGCCGATGCCGAGCAGCTCCTTCACGACCTCGGCCGCCTGCAACGTGCCCATCACCCCGGTCACCGCCCCCAGCACGCCGGCCTCGCCGCAGCTGGCAACCGTGCCGGCCGGGGGCGAGACGGGGTGCAGACAGCGGTAGCAGGGGCCGCCGGGTTTGAAGGTCGCCAATTGGCCGTCGAACCGAAGCACAGCCGCCGAAATCAGCGTCTTGCGAGCGTGGTTGCAGGCATCGTTCAGCAAGAAGCGGGTCGGAAAATTATCGCTGCCGTCGCACACCAAATCGTACCCGGCGACGAGTTGGGTCACATTCTCGGAGGTCAGCCGGGTCGGATGCAGCTCCAGCCGTGTCGCCGGGTTCAAGGCGGTTACGGCCGTGGCGAGCGACTCCACCTTGGCCATGCCAATGCGGGCGGTGGTGTGGGCGACTTGGCGCTGCAGGTTGGATAATTCCACCTGGTCATCATCCACCACCCCAATCGTGCCGATGCCTGCCGCCGCTAGGTAGAGGACCAGCGGACAACCGAGGCCGCCAGCCCCCACGACCAACACGCGCGCCGCCCGCAGCGTGGCCTGCCCGGTGCCGCCAATTTCGGCGAGCAGGATGTTGCGCGAGTAGCGGTTGATTTCGTCATCCGTGAAGTCGAGGTCCATGTGCGCCATGTAGGCTAGGTGCGGGCGAAATTCACCTGACGTGCGAGCCAGCAACCGACCTCGATTGCGGCGACCTCGCCGCCCGCATTGCGCTGGATGGCCAGCGTCCAGTCACCCGGGGCGGCGAAATCCAGGGCGCGGGGGCAGGGCAGGCGCCAGACATCCGGACCGGACGGCAACAGTGGCTGCATGATTCCGGCGCCCAGCCAGCCCTCGAACGCGCCATACAGCACGTCACCCACCGACTCGATGACCAGCGTGGCGTCGAGTTCGGCGGAATGGAACCGCCCCGTGACATCGCCCGGCGCATCGCCGCTCAATGGCTCCAGCCGGGTGCGCAGATTGTCGGTCAGGCGCGTCATCCACAGTCCGTCATCGGACCGGGACAGCGTCGTGCTCGTATTGCCGGCAGCGGGGCCGGCGATGTCGAGCATTTCCGTTCGCGCATAGTCGACGTGGAGACGGCCGTTGCCGAGGGGTTTCAACTGAACCACCAGGCCGGTTTCCGGCTCCCGATGGGTTCCGGCCCAACTTCGGTCCGGCAGGGAGGGCGGCGGCGCGGGCGGCCGCGTTGTTCCGGTCGCAGCGTCGAGCAGATCCATCGCCGCCGATCGCGGGTCGCTCATGTGGTTGTAGAGCACCACGATGGAGAGGCGCTCGGCAGGCAGATACATCCGCTCGCTGCGCCAGCCACGCAGGCCACCACCATGGCCCGTTCCCGTTTTTCCCGCGAAATCAAGCCTGTTCAAACCGAAGCCGTACCGCGCCGGCGCACCGTCGCGGAATGTCACCGGGACGGTCAGGCGGTGGTAGAGCCCGTTCGCATCGTCGCGGGTGCGGTCGATGAACGCTTCCCAGGCGATCATATCCTCCAGGCTCGCCGCCAACCCGGCGTCGCCCGTCCAGTGGATGCGGTTGACCGCCGGGACGAACCCCGCTGCGACGCTCCCCTCATAGCCAACGGCGCCGCCGGGCAAGGCGGCGGTGTCGGGGGCCAGCAGGGCGGTGGGCATGCCCGCAACATCCAAAACCCGGCTGCGCAGCAACTCCGCGAAGGGACGGCCGGCATGGGCCTCGACCAGGTCGGAGATCAGCCGGAAATTGCCGTTGGAGTAGGAGAAGCGGGTGCCCGGCGTGAAATGCAGCGTTTGGGTCGCAGCGAACAGCCGGTGCGCGTCGCCGGGCCCGAACACCCCATCGACTTGCGCGCCGCATAGCATCGCCAGCGCCCAATAATCGCGTAGCCCCGACTGGTTGTGGCAGAGGTCGCGGACCGCAGGTGGCTGCGGCAGCTTAGGGAGGCGCGCGGCGAGGGCAGCGTCGAGCACGGCCGGGTCGCCCACCTGGTCGAGCAGCAGGGCGCAGGTGAATTGCTTTGTGATCGAGCAGACCGGAAACAAGGTATGCTCAGTGAACGGCACCCGCTTCTCACGGTCTGCCCACCCCCAGGCACGCTTCTCCACGACCACCCCATCCCGCAGCACCGCGACCGCCCCGCCAGGCCCTGGGTAGCGGCCCGGAAGACGTTCGATGGTGTCTTCAAGGGTGTGGGTCATGCCCAGACGGGCTGCAGCGGTGCCTTAGACCTTCTCGACCTGGCCGTATTCCAGATCGACCGGCGTCGAACGACCGAAGATCGACACCGAAACCTTCACGCGGCCCTTGTCTTCGTCGATCTCTTCAACCGTGCCGTTGAAGGAGGTGAACGGGCCGTCCGCCACGCGCACCTGCTCGCCGATCTCGAACAGCACGGCTGGGCGGGGGTGTTCGACGCCCTCGGCGGATTGCTTCAGGATCCGCTCGGCTTCGGCTTCGCTGATCGCCTGGGGCTTGGTCTTGCTGCCCAGGAAGCCCGTCACCTTCGGCGTATCCTTGATGAGGTGCCAGGTGTCGTCCGTCATCTCCATCTTCACCAGCACATAGCCGGGGAAGAATTTGCGCTCGGCATTGACCTTCTGGCCGCGCTTCAGCTCGACCACCTCCTCGGACGGGACCAGCACCTCGTCCACCAGGTCGGCCAAACCCTTGCGGGCAGCCTGCTCCTTCACCTGTTCGGCGATTTTTTTCTCGAAGCCGGAATACACATGCACGACATACCAGCGCTTGGCCACGACCTAAAACCTCTGAGCTACAGCGAGGCGCCGAAAAGCATCCGGACGCCTAAGCCCGAAGCCTGATCGACCACGAAGAAGAAAACGGCCGCGGCGGCGGCCATGGCGAAAACAAGCCCGGTGGTCACCAGCGTCTCCTTGCGAGACGGCCAGGTAACCTTCGCGACCTCGGCGCGAACCTCGCGCACGAATTGAGCCGGAGCGATCGCCACGACATTGATCTCCAAAAAACACGAAGCCTGGCAGCCCGGTTGGCAGGGGCGGAGGGTCTCGAACTCTCAACCTCCGGTTTTGGAGACCGGCGCTCTAGCCAATTGAGCTACACCCCTGCACGGCGCCACCGCGCAGGCCGGTATCAAGAGCGAGCGGGCTGCCGTGTCAAGTACGTGACGCTGATCCCAGCCTGCTTAAACCTTCATTAAGGCCTCTCATCCAGTTTACCCCTGTCATGAACAGGGGCACAAAATGGACCTATTGACCCGCGTGGAATTTGGCCAGGAAGACGTCGAGAACGTCATGGCCCGGCTATCTCCGGTCGAGATCGACCGCTTGGCGTTCGGAGCGATCCAGTTGGACCGAATCGGCACCGTCCTCGCCTTCAACCAGACCGAGAGCACCCTGACCGGCCGACTCCGAGCCGACGTGGTCGGGCGGAATTTCTTTTCTGAAGTGGCACCCTGCTGCAACAAGCCAGGCTTCCGCGGTATCTTCGACGCCGGGGTGAAAGCGGGCAACTTGAACGTGATCATCGACTACGTGTTCGACTATAAAATGAACCCGACTCGCGTGAAGGTCCATATGAAGGCCTCGCTGCTGGGCGACAGCTACTGGGTCTTCGTCCGCCGGGTGTGACGTGATGTGGAGCGGGTGACGGGGATCGAACCCGCATTGCCAGCTTGGAAGGCTGGAACTCTACCATTGAGTTACACCCGCAATCAGGGGGTAATCTATACCAGAACCCGGCGCTGCGCCAGCGAGCGCTCGACGCCGTGCCCCAGTCCGTCGCCGGGTCAGCTTCTGGTTGCCGCCTTGGCGCACGCCGCGAAACCATGCTAAGCGCGCGGCTTGCCTCGATCGAGGCGCCCCCTGCTCCCTTTTGCGGCAACTAGCCGATAGGATTGGAAGAAGATTATGAGCGAAGTTGCCGACAAGGTAAAAAAGATCGTCGTGGAACATCTCGGCGTCGAAGAGAGCAAGGTGACACCAGAGGCGTCATTCATCGACGATCTGGGCGCCGACAGCCTCGACACGGTCGAACTCGTCATGGCGTTCGAAGAAGCCTTCGGCGTCGAGATCCCCGAGGACGCCGCCGAGAAGATCGGCACCGTCAAGGACGCGATCGAATATATCGAAAAGCAAAAGGCCGCCTGATCGCGCTGAGACCGGCCGGCACTGGGAGAATGTGATGCGGCGGGTGGTCGTGACGGGGATGGGTATTGCCTGTCCGCTCGGCGTGGGCGTGGCTCCTGTCTGGAAACGGCTGATCGAGGGCGAATCGGGCATCAACGCGATCCAGTCCTTCGATACCAGCGATCTCCCGACGAAGATCGCTGGGCAGGTCCCGCCGGGCAACCGCGACTCCGGCGGCCTGGATGTCAGCGAGTGGGTTTCGGTGAAGGACCAGAAGAAGATGGACCGCTTCATCCATCTCGGTCTGGCCGCCGCGTCGGAAGCCGTGGAGGATTCGGGCTGGATTCCCCAGACCGAGGAAGAACGCTGCGCCACGGGCGTCATGATCGGATCCGGCATTGGCGGCCTTCACACGATCTACGAGGCTTCCATCCTAGTCAGCCAGGGTAAGGCGCGGCGGATTTCGCCCTTCTTTATCCCGGCTTCGCTGATCAACCTCGTCTCCGGCCACGTTTCGATCAAATACGGCTTCAAGGGCCCAAACCACTCCGTGGTAACGGCATGTGCGACGGGGGTGCATGCCCTGGGAGACGCGGCGCGGCTGATCATGCTGGGCGATGCCGAGATCATGATCGCCGGCGGGGCGGAGGCCGCGGTCAATCCCCTGGGGATTGCCGGGTTCTGTGCGTCGCGCGCGCTGTCGACCAATTTCAACGACACCCCGGCGGCTGCCAGCCGCCCCTGGGACCAGGACCGCGACGGCTTCGTCATGGGCGAAGGCGCCGGGGTCCTGGTGTTGGAGGAGTTGGAGCACGCCAAGGCCCGGGGCGCCAAGATTTACGCCGAAATCTGCGGCTACGGCATGTCGGGCGATGCACACCACATCACCGCCCCGGCGGATGGGCACGAGGGTGCGTTTCGTGCCATGAAGGCGGCGCTGAAAAACGGCGGCCATCAGCCCGGCGACATCCAGTACGTGAATGCGCACGGCACGTCGACGCCTCTGGGCGATGATCTGGAGCTGGAAGCGGTGGAGCGGTTGTTTGGCGACGACGCCAGGACGCTGGCCATGTCCTCGACCAAGTCGGCGACCGGGCACCTGCTCGGGGCAGCCGGCGCCATCGAGGCGATTTTCTCCATCCTGGCCATTCGCGACCACGTGGCCCCGCCGACGCTGAACCTCGAGAATCCCAGCCGGGCCAGTGCGATAGACCGGGTCGCTAAGGAGGCGCAGCAGCGCTCGATTGAAATCGTGCTCTCCAACAGCTTCGGCTTCGGCGGCACGAATGCGAGCATCCTGTTCCGCCGGGCGGCTTGACGGCCAGGCCACCTGCCTCACACCAGCCTCTCCCCATGGGAGAGGGCCGCCCCATCTGACGCAAATGCGGGTCTTCGCTCTCATTGTCGCCGTCATCTTGATTGCTGCCGGTGGGGGCGGTTTTTGGCTCTATAGCCAGTATGACGCGCCAGGGCCGCTGCCCGCCGCCACCAATATCGTGGTGCCGCGCGGAGGTTATGCCGAACTGGGCGACAATCTGCAGCAGCAGGGCGTCATCGCGTCGCCGCTGGTGTTCCGGGCCTTCGCACTGGCGACCCGCTCGGACGGTCCGCTCCATGCCGGGGAGTTGCCGTTCCCTGCCGCGGCCAGCATGCGGCAGGTTCTGACGGTTCTGCGCACTGCCCGTCCGGTCCAGCATCGCCTGACCATCCCGGAGGGGCTGACGGCGGCGCAGATCGCCCATTTGGTGGATTCGGCGGATGCGCTGACCGGGGACACGCCGGTGCCGGCGGAAGGCAGCGTGCTGCCGGAAACCTATTCCTACGAGCGTGGAACGAGCCGCGAGCAATTGCTCGACCGCGCCGCGGCCGCCATGGACCGGGCGTTGCAGCGCGCATGGGAGTTCCGGACGCCGGGGCTCCCTTTGGCCGACAAGGGCCAGGCGTTGGTGTTGGCCAGCATGGTGGAGCGGGAGACGGCCAAGCCGGAGGAGCGTCCGCTGATAGCGGCGGTATTCCTCAACCGGCTGCGTATGGGGATGAAGCTGCAATCCGATCCAACCGTGGCCTACGGGGCCAGCGGCGGCCTGGGCGTCATGGACCATCCGATCACCCGCTCGGAGCTGGATCACAGCGACCCCTATAATACCTACATCATATCCGGTCTGCCGCCGGCCGCGATCTGTATGCCGGGGCAAGCGGCGTTGCGGGCGGCCACCCAGCCCGCCACATCGGACGCGCTGTTCTTCGTCGCGGACGGCACGGGTGGCCATGTGTTCGCCCGCACCCAGGACGACCACCTGCGCAACGTCGCCCATTGGCGTGAGGTCGAGCGCACGCGTGCGCTCGCGCCAGTGCCGCTGACGCCGGTGCAACGATGAGCGGCGGTACGCCCGCGATGGCGCGGCGCGGCGTATGTCTGGTGATCTCCGCCCCCTCCGGTGCGGGCAAGAGCACGATCACCCGCGCCCTGCTGGACAGCGAGCCGGCGCTTCGCCTCTCCGTCAGCGCCACGACCCGGTCGCCGCGGCCTGGCGAGGTCGAGGGGGTGCATTATTTTTTCCGCACCCCCGAAGCGTTTGCGGCCATGGTCGAGCGGGGCGAATTGCTGGAATGGGCCGAGGTGTTTGGCCGCCGCTACGGAACCCCCCGCGCTCCGGTGGAGCAGGCCTTGGCCGCGGGGCAGGACGTCGTGTTCGACATCGATTGGCAGGGGCATCGCTTGTTGCGGGCGGCGTTGCCCGGCGACGTAGTGAGCGTGTTCGTGTTTCCGCCCTCGCTGAGCGCGCTGGACCAGCGGCTACGCGCCCGGGCCGGCGACAACGCGGCGGAAATCGCGCGGCGCATGCAGGCGGCCCGCGCTGAAATCGCGCATTGGCCCGAATTCGACCACGCCGTGGTGAACGACCGGCTGGAGGAGGCGGTGGATGCCGTGCGCAGCGTGCTGCATGCGGCCCGGTGCACCGTGCCACGGCAGCCAAGTCTGACAGGATTCGTCGCAGCCCTCGGCTAGCGCTGGCGGCGTCCGGCTGGTCTACTGCCCCGACGCCGGGAACACGGCGGTTCGGGAGCGGCGCAGGTGGAATATACCTTCCATTTCGGTGACATTTGGGAGGCCCGGGATGAACTCCTGGACGGTGCGATCTTCACCCTGTGGCTTTCGGCGGCCTCCATGGCGATCAGCCTGGCCGTCGCGGTCTTCGGCGCCTTAGCTAAGACATCCGGCCCGCGTTGGCTGCGGATGCTGGTGGGTGCCTATGTCGAGCTGATCCGCAACACGCCGTTTCTGGTGCAGCTCTTCTTGATTTTCTTCGGCCTTCCGCAAATGGGCGTGCGGCTGGATGCCGACCAGGGCGCCTTGCTGGCCATGGTGTTGAACGGCACCGCGTACACGATTGAGATCGTGAGGGCTGGGATCGAGGCTGTGGGCGCGGGGCAGTTGGATGCTGGCCGCGCGCTGGGCCTGCATCGCTTCAGCGTCTTCCGGCTGATCGTGCTGCCGCAGGCGCTGCGGGTCGTGGCAGCGCCGCTCGGCAGTCAATTCATCCTGCTGATGCTAAATTCTTCCATTGTGTCGGTCATTGCGGCGGATGACCTGACCGCCGCAGCGCAGGACGTGGCGGGCCGCACGTTCCGCTCCTTCGAGGCGTTCATCTCGGTCACGCTGATCTACCTGGTGCTGTCGTTGTTCTTCACCGCCGTGTTCGCCGGGCTGGAACGATGGGCGTTCGGCCGCCGGCTTGTCGCGCGATGAGGCTGCTGGGTGTTGGAGACTATATCTTCCTGCTGGCGGCGATGCGCTGGACGATCGTGTTGTCCATCGGCGCTTTCGTCTTCGGCGGGATCATCGGCGCC
Source organism: Acetobacteraceae bacterium (assembly GCA_965199005.1). Classification (GTDB taxonomy): domain Bacteria; phylum Pseudomonadota; class Alphaproteobacteria; order Acetobacterales; family Acetobacteraceae; genus LMUY01. The sequence continues at coordinate 431,922 of CBDAQK010000006.1, forward strand.
GCCGTGGCATTGGCGCGCATCTCCGCCTTCCGGCTGCTGCGTTGGCTGGCGATCGGCTATATCCGCCTGTTCCAGGGCACGCCGCTCTTGCTCCAGCTCTTTCTGGTGTTCTTTGGGGGCGATCTGATCGGGATCAGTCTCGGTCCCTATGTCTCCGCCATCCTGGGGCTGAGCTTGAACGCCGGCGCGTTCCTGGGAGAGATTTGGCGTGGCGCGTTGCAGGCCGTGCCGGCTGGGCAGACCGAGGCTGCGCGCGCCCTTGGGCTGGATTACCGGGCGCGCATGCTGAAGGTGGTGGGTCCGCAGGCCTTGCGGATCGCTATTCCGCCGACGGTCGGCTTCCTGGTGAACCTGGTGAAGAGCACGTCCCTGGCCGCTATCATCGGGTTTGTGGAACTGACGCGTGCCGGGCAGATGCTGAACAATGCGACGTTCCGGCCCTTCACCATTTTCGGCATTGTCGCCATGCTGTACTTCCTGCTTTGCTGGCCGCTCACGGTGATGAGCCGCCGGTTGGAGGCGCGGCTTGCCGTGGCGCATAAGCGATAAAAGAACACGCTGGGGGGAATGTAATGAAGAGTTGGAAGTTGGGAATGGCCGCTGCCGTGCTGGCGGTCGGATGCCTGCTGGGGGTCGTGAAGGCACAGGCGCAGACGGTGGACGAGATCGTCAGCCGCGGCAGCATCAATATCGGCGTGCTGGTGGACCTGCCGCCCTACGGCCTGCTGAACGATAAGCAGGAGCCGGACGGCTATGACGTCGAGGTGGCCAAGCTGCTGGGCAACTATATGGGCGTGAAGGTCAATTTGGTGACGCTGACCAGCCCGAACCGCATCCCGTTCCTGGTGACCAACAAGGTCGACCTGATCGTCGCCACGTTCGGCATCACGCCGGAGCGGGCGAAGCAGGTGATGTTCTCCATCCCCTACAGCGCCATCGAGAACGTCGTGTTTGCGGCCAAGGACAAGCCGATCAAGACGCTGGACGATCTGAAGGGCATGCGCGTCGGGGTGCCCCGCGGCACAGTACAGGACGTGATCCTTACCAAGCATTTTGGCAATGCGATCAAAATCTCCCGCTTCGATGATGACCCCAGCACGTACCAGTCGCTGATTGCCGGGCAGGTCGACGCGATTGCGGAAACCGGCCAAACCGGCGACGATTTCTACGCCAAGAACCCGTCTGCGAATATCGAACGCAAGTTCGTCCTGTTGCAGCAACCGAACGGGATCACGATGCGGGCCAACCAGTGGAACCTGCATCAATGGGTGAACACATTTGTCTACTTCACGAAGAACAATGGTGAATTGGATGCGCTATGGCAGAAGTGGTTCCACAAGCCGTTGCCCACATTGCCGACGTTTTAGGGCGGTGCCCCTCCCGGGTTGGGAGGGGCAGTGTGCTCGCTCATTTTAAATCCGCTGGGGCAAGTCGGCTTGTCGTAGACCACGGCCAGAAAGACGGGCGGTCTAGTTAGACTGTAAGCGAGCCAATCCCGACCCTCCTTGACCCATGCTTGCCCGGGTTGGGCAACCTCTGGATAGGGCCGGGCTGCGGGAATGCCAGCCTCCGGAGTCCGCTCGATTCGCTCAGACGCCCGCCGTAAGGCGAGGCGGAGATTTCGGGCGGCCTCGGGCCGTTGCTTGCGGGCGTAATGGTCGCGCAACTCTGACACGACGCGGGCGGCGCCGGGGCTGAACCCGAGCACGTCTAAGCGGCGTGAAACGCCTTGCTGCCTTCTTTGGTTTCCATCTCGGCAATCCGGGCGTCTAACTCAGCTATGACGGTTCCACCTGGGACGACACGCCCCGCGGCTACGTCCGTCCGTCCGCGATCCAGAGATGCAATGAGTTCCGTCGCGGTCCGCAGAGGGGGGCGTCGTTGTCCATCGCCTGATTATAGGCGTGCCATGGTCCAGGCTGAAGGTGGCAGGCGAGCGTTGCGCTTTTCTGCTCCAATTCGCCCGCTATAGGGCACTATGGCCGGATAACCCGCGGGCTTTTTTGCGCCATCTCACCGGCGCCTAACCGGACGGAGCGGAGGAGCAATCCTTCAAGCGCGCTCAGCATCTGCGCCGACCCAAAGGGTTTGCGCAGGAGGATTTCCGATGGCGCCAGCCGCCCAACCCGGCTCAGCATGTCTGGCCGCCCTGTCATGAATACCACCGGCCGGTCAGGATGCAGTTCGTGGAAGCTGCGCGCCACGTCGATCCCGTCCGCCGCACCCGGCATCTGAATATCCGTTAACAAAACGTCGAATCCATCCCTCGCACGCAATAGCATGCAGGCTTCGTCGCCGCTCTCTGCCTCGACGACGGTATATCCTGCATCCTCCAACGTTTCTGCCAAGGTCATACGGATCAAACCTTCATCCTCGACAAGCAGAACACATTTCGACATTCAGACAACCTTGCCCAACCACACGTGGGAAACTCCCTCCTACAGGAGAGCCGTCTAAAAGCCTGGTAAGATTCCCGAGAGCTTGACCGTACAATCGGCATTGTGGCTGTCGTGTTGCGGGCAAACACCGCGTGCTGCTTGCTCCCCCCAGCACGATCCGCTAGTTAGCCGCTCTCGCCGGCACCCCTGGAGGCCGGCCGCACGCATTTGCAGCATGGGCTGTCGCGGGCGATTTATTGCACGGAGTGTCTTATGGCCAGTTTCACCACGATCCAGGCCGAGGCTCGCGAGCTTGCAGGTAAGGGGGCGGCACGCGCGACTCGGCGGGCAGGGAAAGTTCCTGCGGTTATCTATGGCGCAAAGCAAACGCCGACCCTCATTGCCCTCGACCCGCGGGAGGTCATGCGCGAACTCGTGCGCGGCGGTTGGCGTTCGCGCCTGTTCGAGGTCAAGGTCGGCAGCCATACCCAGCGCGCGCTGATGCGTGACGTGCAGTTCCACCCGGTCAGCGACAAGCCGGAGCACGTCGATTTTCAGCGTCTGGCTGCGGGCGAGCGGATCCGCGTCGCCGTTGCGGTCACCTTCCTGAATGAAGCGACCTCGCCGGGGCTGAAGCGCGGCGGTGTGTTGAACGTCGTGCGGCACTCGGTGGAAGTGATGTGCGACCCGGATAGTGTGCCCGAGCATTTCGAGGCCGATCTCGGCGCGCTGGACATCAACGACAACGTCCGCTTCTCCGACCTCACGGGCACGCAGGACGTCAAGCCGACCATCACCGACCGCGACTTCGTCATTGCGACGGTCGCGTCGCCGAGCAAGTTGCCCGACGCCCCCGTTGCCGAAGGGGCCGCACCGGCCGCGGCCGCGGCGCCGGCCAAGGGTGGCAAGGCTCCCCCGGCCAAGGCACCAGCCGCCAAGGCCCCGGCGAAGCCTGCCGCCAAGAAGTAGTCTGGCAGTTGCAGCTCTGGGTCGGGCTCGGCAATCCCGAGCCGGGCATGGCGCGGCAGCGGCACAATATCGGCTTCATGGCGATCGATCGCATCGCTGCGCGCCACGGGTTCTCCCCGTGGCGCAACCGCTTCAAGGGCTTGGTGGCGGAGGGCAGCGTGGGCGGCGAAAAAATCCTGGCGTTGAAGCCGATGACCTACATGAACGAGAGCGGTGCAGCGGTGCAGGCTGCCGCTGCCTTCTTCAAGCTGGCGCCCGGCGACATCACGGCGTTCCACGACGAGTTGGACCTGGTGCCCGGCAAGGTTCGGGTCAAGCGGGGCGGCGGGGCAGCGGGACATAACGGCCTGCGCAGCATGGACCGCATGCTCGGCAGCCCGGACTACTGGCGGGTTCGGCTGGGGATCGGCCATCCCGGGCATAAGGACCGTGTCCTTGGCCATGTGCTGGGTGATTTCGCCAAGGTGGATGCGGACTGGCTCGCCACCCTGTTGGACGCGATGGCCGACGCCGCCGGGTTGCTGGCGTCCGGGCAGCCGGAGGCATTCATGAGCAAGGTCGCACTTGCGACGCAGGAGACCGGCTAGATGGGATTCAACTGCGGGATCGTGGGCCTGCCGAATGTCGGCAAATCCACCCTGTTCAACGCGCTGACCGCGACGGCGGCGGCGCAGGCGGCAAACTATCCGTTTTGCACGATCGAGCCGAATGTCGGCCGCGTGGCGGTGCCCGACCCGCGGCTGGCCAAGCTGGCGGCGATCGGCAAATCCGCCAAGATCGTGCCGACCAGCCTGGAATTCGTCGACATCGCCGGGCTCGTGCGCGGCGCCAGCCGGGGCGAGGGATTGGGCAACCAGTTCCTCGCCAATATCCGCGAGGTCGACGCGATCATCCACGTGCTGCGCTGCTTCGAGGATGACGACATCACCCATGTCGAGGGCAGCATCGACCCGATCCGCGATGCCGAAACGGTCGAGACCGAGTTGATGCTCGCTGATTTGGAGAGCCTGGAAAAGCGGCTGCTCGCCGCACAGAAGAAGGCCCGCGGCGGGGACCGGGACAGCGTGGCGCTGGTGGCGTTGATGGAGCCCCTGGTCGCCGCCCTGCAAGCCGGCCGCCCCGCCCGCACGGCTATCCCGCCCGGCGAGGCGGAGGCGGTGCGCCGCCTGCAACTGATGACGTCCAAGCCGGTGTTGTATGTCTGCAACGTCGCCGAGGGGGATGCGTCCGACGGCAATGCGCACTCCGCCGCCGTGGCTGCCATGGCGAAAAGGGAGGGCGCCGCCTCCGTCGTGGTCTCCGCCGCCATCGAGGCGGAGGTGAGCCAATTGCCGGAGGAGGACCGGGGCGAGTTCCTCTCTGGCCTCGGCCTGCAGGATAGCGGGTTGGACCGCGTGATCCGCGCCGGGTATGGCCTGTTGGGGCTGGTGACCTATTTCACCGTGGGACCGAAGGAAACCCGGGCCTGGACGATCGTTGCCGGCACCAAGGGTCCACAGGCGGCTGCCGTCATCCACAACGATTTCGAACGCGGCTTCATCGCCTGCGAAACGATCTCGTACGACGATTTTCTGGCGTTCAAAGGTGAGCTCGGCGCCAAGGAGGCGGGCAAGATGCGGATCGAAGGCCGGGATTACATCGTGAAGGACGGTGACGTTTTGCTCTTCCGCTTCAACGTCTGACGGGCTGCGCCGTCATCCCCCGCTGAACGTTCCACCCTTCGGAAACCCATTTGGCGGCAAACGCCCCGCCTGGGCGCGATCGCCGATCCAGTCGCGCAAATTTGTCTCGGTGCGCGTCTTGTCGCCGAGCCGCCAGGTCAGCCCATCGGCCAGGCGGAACACCTTGGCGTCCTTCAGCCCGCCATCCTTGTAGCGCTGCAGGATGACGCCCGAGCCGCGGGGCAGTACGGGTACCTGCTCCAGGGGATACACCAGCAGACGCCGGTTCTCCCCGACCAGCGCCAAATGGTCGCCAATGGCGGGAACGCATAGCATGGCCTCCTCGCCCGGCCTGGTGTTCAGCACCTGCTTGCCGGCCTTGCGTTCCGACAGCAGGTCGGCTGCCTCCACCACGAAGCCGCGGCCCGTTGCGGAGGCAACCAGGTAGCGAATCCCCTCCTGCCAGAGGAACAGGGTCGCCACGTCGTCCGCGTTCGTCATCTCCGCCAGCAGGCGGATGGGCTGGCCATCGCCACGGCCCCGCGGCAAATCCGCCGCGCGGAGCGTGTAGGCGCGGCCATTGGTGCCGAACAGGCACAGCCGGTCGGTCGATTGGCACGGCACCAGCAGCCGCAAGGCATCGCCATCTTTGAATTTCAGCTCGGCACCATCCGCCAAATGGCCGCGCAGCGCCCGGATCCAGCCCTTCTGCGACAGCACGACGGTCAGCGGCTCCCGCTCGACGGCGATTTCGAACGACATTTCGACTGCATCCGGCACCCCGGCCAGCAAGGTGCGCCGGTCGCCCAAGGGCCCGCTGCCGAACGTTTCGCGGATTTTGGTGATTTCCTCGCCGACGCGCTTCCACCGCAGCGTCTCGCTGCCCAGCAAGGCGTTCAATCCGCGCTTTTCCTTCTCCAGCGTCGCATGTTCGCGCTTGAGCTCCATCTCCTCCAGCCGGCGCAGCGACCGCAGGCGCATGTTCAGGATCGCCTCCGCCTGCAGATCATTGATCTTGAACCTGCGGATAAGCCCGGCCTTGGCGTCGTCCTCCTCCCGGATGATGCGGATCACCTCGTCCAAATCCAGAAAGACGGTCAGGAAGCCGTCCAGCAGCTCCAACCGCCGTTCGACCGCACCGAGCCGATGGCGGGAGCGGCGGATCAGCACCTCGCCGCGATGGTCCAGCCAGGCGCGGAGGACGCCGCGGAGGCCGAGCACCATGGGGGTGCGGTCGGCCGTCAGCACGTTCATGTTCAGCGGGAAGCGGGTTTCCAGTTGGGTGGCGCGGAACAGCGTCTCCATCAGCGCAGCTGGTTCGACGGTGCGGGTCTTTGGCTCCAGGATAAGACGGACCTGTTCCGTGCTTTCATCCCGTATGTCCCCCAGCAGCGGGAGCTTCTTGGCCTCCAGCAACTCGGCCAGCGCCTCGATCAGCTTGTTTTTCTGCACCTGGTAGGGGATGGCCGTGACGACGACGTGCCACATCCCGTTCTTGCCGCGCTCCACCTCCCAGGCGGCGCGCAGGCGAAAGCCGCCCCGCCCGGTCTCGTAGGCGGTGGCGATGGCGGCCGGATCTTCCACCAGCACGCCGCCGGTGGGGAAATCAGGGCCCGGCATGTGCTGGAGCAGCTCGGCCGTTGTCGCGTCCGGATTGGCGATCAGCGCCAGTGCGGCGGCGCAGACCTCCCCGGCATTGTGGGGCGGGATGGACGTCGCCATGCCGACCGCGATCCCCGCCGCGCCGTTGGCCAGCAGATTTGGGAAGCCGGCGGGCAGCACGACCGGTTCGTGCTCTTCACCATCGTAATTGGGGCGGAAATCCACCGCGTCGTCGTCAATGCCATCCAGCATCGTCCGCGCGACGAGGGTCATCCGCGCTTCGGTGTACCGCATCGCCGCCGGGTTATCGCCGTCGATGTTGCCGAAGTTCCCCTGGCCCTCGACCAGCGGGTAGCGCGCCGCAAAATCCTGCGCCAGCCGCACCAGGGCCTCGTAGACGGAGGCCTCGCCGTGCGGGTGGTATTTGCCGATCACGTCACCGATCACGCGGGCGCATTTCTTGAACCCGGCGGTCGGGTCCAGCCGCAACTGGTGCATGGCGTAGACCAGCCGGCGATGCACCGGCTTCAACCCGTCCCGCACGTCGGGCAGCGAGCGCGACATGATGGTGGAGAGCGCGTAGGCGAGGTAGCGCTCGCTGAGTGCGTCGGCGAGCGGGGCGTCTTGGATGGTTCCAGCGAAGTCGTCAGGCATGCAGCTTCCTAGCGTTCACGATCCGTTTCGTATAGGTGTGCGATTGAGGGTTCTGTGGCGGGCTGTTGCCGTTTGGCCGCAACGCTGTCGATGACCGGTAACGGGATTGCAACGACCCTTGCCTCGTCGACCATACTCGAGCACGCATAGCATGGACCTAGGGATGCGTGTGATGCGGACCAGAGCGGCCATGGCCGCGTTTGCGGCGATGGTTCTCCCGGTTGCGGTGTATGCCCAGCCCGTATCGGGGCTCTATGTGGGTGCCGGCGCGGGTGTGAACCTGATGCAGCCCGAGAAGTATCGGTTCGAGTCGACTGATACCTTTCAAGGCCGCACATTCGCAGGGAGTTCGACAGTGACGCCGAGAAATAGCGCGGGCGTTGCGGCGATCGGCAGCATGGGGTTCGGCTTCGGCAATGGCCTGCGCGTCGAGACCGAGGGCGATTACCGCTACAACGATCAGAGCGTAGATGGCCGCCAAATCACGGGGAAGCCGAACCGGGAACAAAAATTTGGCGGAATGGCAAACCTGCTTTTCGACCTGGATATTGGGGTGCCGTATCTATTCCCATATTTCGGTGGAGGCGTGGGCTACATGCATGTGGACCGTCCGTCGGGCTACGGGTCGAACGGGGCGTTGGCTTATCAAGGGATCTTTGGTCTTTCGGCTCCCATCCCCTTCATTCCAGGCCTTTCCGCAACGCTGGAATACCGCTTCATGGGACTCGCCGACAGCAAACGAACTGAGAACTCGAGTTCTTCGACTCCATTCGGACCGATGATTTCGTCCACGACCCAGAAAGATCTTGACGACTACAACCACTCGATCCAGCTCGGCCTTCGCTATGCCTTCAACACGGCACCACCGGTCCCTGTCGCTTCGCCGCCGGCGACCACAAGTGCTGCCCCGACCCCGGCCCGTACCTATCTGGTGTTCTTCGATTGGGACCGGTCGGACCTCACCGACCGTGCTCGGCAGATCGTCGCCGAAGCGGCGCAGAACAGCACCCGGGTGCAAACCACCCAAATCGAGGTGCAGGGCAACGCCGACCGCTCGGGCACCCCAGCCTACAACCAGCGCCTGTCACTGCGCCGGGCGCAGACCGTGGCGGCCGAACTGGTGCGGGATGGCGTCAACCAGAGTGAAATCGCCATCCAGGCCTTTGGCGACACCCGCCCCTTGGTCCGGACCGCGGCCGGAATCAGGGAGCCGCAGAACCGCCGGGTCGAAATCATCCTGCGCTAGAGCCCGCGTCCGGGGACTCGGTGTCGGAATGCCAGCGCCTCCGCAACATCCACCCGGCGAACGCTCGGCGAGCGGGACAAATCCGCGATCGTTCGCCCGACCCGCAGCACGCGCGTGAAGCCACGGGCGGACAGCCGCAGCCGTTCCGCAGCGCGCTCGGCCAAGGCACGGGCATCCGCCTCCAACTCGACGGCGCCACCATCCACCTCGGCATTCAACCCACCGCGGCTGCGCTGGATGGCGCGTGCCACCGCCACCCGGGCTGCGACGGCAGTGCTGGGCTCACCGGCTGGGGCGCGGCTCAGTTCGGCGGGCACAATCGGCTGCACCTGCACCGTCATGTCGATACGGTCGAGCAGCGGCCCGCTGATCCGGCTGAGGTAGTCCTCGCCGCAGCGCGGCGCCTTGCTGCATTCGCGGGAGGCATCGCCCAGATGGCCGCAGCGGCAAGGGTTCATGGCGGCCACCAATTGGAACCGCGCCGGATACGTCACGTGCGCGGCGGCACGGGCGACGGTTGTGCGTCCCGTCTCCAATGGCGTGCGCAACGCCTCCAGCGCCGGCCGGGGGAACTCCGGCAGTTCGTCCAGGAACAGCACGCCGCGATGCGCTAGACTCACTTCCCCCGGGCGCGCGCGCTGGCCTCCGCCGGTCAGCGCCGCCGGGCTGGCGGAATGATGCGGCTCCCGGTACGGCGGCCGCTTCACCATCAGCCCGCCGACCAGCAACCCGGCGACCGAGTGGATGGTGCTGACCTGCAAGGCTTCGGCCGGCGTCAAATCCGGCAGCAAACCCGGCAGGCGGCACGCCAGCATGGATTTTCCAGCACCCGGCGGGCCGATCAGCAGCAAATTATGCCCTCCGGCTGCGGCCACCTCCAAGGCGCGCTTGGCGGCCTCCATCCCCTTCACCTCGGACAAGTCCGGCCCCGCCACCGGCTCGGCCACCCCGGCGGGTGACGGTGGGCTCAATACCTGGGTGCCGCGGAAATGATTAACCGCACAGAGCAAATCCGGGAGGGCCAGCACCTCGACCTGGCCTGCCCAGGCTGCCTCACCCCCTTGCGCTGCCGGGCAGATCAACCCCAACCCGCGGGCGGAGGCAGCGATCGCCGCCGGCAGCACGCCGGCAACCGGGTTGATCGTTCCGTCCAACGATAATTCGCCGAGGGCGGCGTAACCGGCCAATTCCTCCCGTGGCAGCACGTCCATCGCCGCGAGCACGCACAGGGCGATGGGAAGGTCGAAATGGCTTCCCTCCTTCAGCAAGTCCGCGGGTGCCAGATTGATCAGCACCCGGCGCGGTGGCAGCGCCAGGCCCATCGCAGTCAGCGCCGCCCGCACCCGCTCGCGCGCCTCGCCGACGGCTTTGTCAGGCAGGCCCACCACCAGGAAGGCAGGCAGGCCGCTCGACACCTGAACCTGCACCTCGACCGGAACCGCTTCAATCCCTGAAAAGGCGAAGGATTGAACGCGGGCGATGCTCATCCGCGGAACGCGGTCAGAAATCTCTGCAACAAGGTCCCGAGCAGGTCGGTATTGTAACCGCCCTCCTGGATGAAGGCGGTGGGCGCGGCCAGCCGGCCGATGGCGGCGCCGGCTCGGGCGAACCCCTCCTCCGAGACGGACAGGAAGTTCAGCGGTTCGTCGCGTGAGGCGTCGAACCCGAGGCTCACGACGATCGCGTCGGGACCGAACTTCTCGATCAACCGCAAGGCGGCGTCCATCGCGGCCAGCCAGCCTAAATCCCCGGTGCCGCTCGCCAACGGGAAGTTGCGGTTGAACCCGATGCCGGTGCCGCCGCCCAACTCGTCCGCATGGCCGACAAACCAGGGATAATACCCAGCGGGGTCGCCATGGATCGAGGTGAACAGCACGTCGTCACGCGACCAGAAAATGCCCTGGGTGCCATTGCCGTGATGGCTGTCGATGTCCAGCACCGCGACCCGGCGCGCGCCATGCGCAATCAGCCGTTCCACGGCCATGGCGGCGTTGTTGAGGTAGCAATGGCCGCCCGCGCGGGCGGCATAGGCGTGGTGGCCCGGCGGGCGGCACAGTGCGTAGCTGTCGCGGTTGCGGGCGGTTTCGTCTGCCGCAGCCAGGGCGCAGGCTGCGGCGGCTTCGATCGACGCCCAGCTTTCCGGGCCGATCGGGCACGCCGCGTCGGCGGAAAACCAGCCAGCGCGGCCGATTACCGAGCCGGACGGCCTGGCACCATTCGCCAGCATTTCGGCCGAGGGATGCATGTTGGCGACCACCTCCGGCCCTGCATCCTGCATCTGTGCCCATTGCCCGGCCGCGCCAGCCAGCCAATCCAGATAGGCCGCTTGGTGGACCTGCTCCATGGCCTCGCGGCTCGCGGGAGAGGGGGCGGTGATCTCCATCCCCAACGCCTCACACCCGGCCAGCAAGGAAAGCGCCCGGGCGGGCACTTCGTAGTTGCTGCGGACTTGGCCGCGTTGCAGGAAGAATTGTGGCGCGTGAGCAAGCTGCGCCGGGTCCCAAAATGCCTTCAACCCGTGTTCCTCCATGGATGGCGTCACGCTAATGCGTTTCGCTGCTGGCTGGAAACCGGTAGCCTACATCACGATGAGCCTATCCCGACGCGCCCTCCTCCTCGCCGCCAGCGCGGCGCCCTTCGCCGCAAACGCTGCCGAGCCTGCCGGGATCGTCTGTCCCCTTGTGGCCGAACCGGCGGGATTGATACCCGGCGTATTCAAATCGCTGCAGGCGCGCCTCCTTGGCAGCAAGATCTATAGCGGACTTTGCCGGATTGGCCCGGATGGGGCCGTGCAGCCGGATTTGGCAGAAGGGTGGGAACTCTCGTCCGACCAGCTGACCTATATCTTTCATCTTCGGCCAGGCCTCACCTGGCACGATAGCGGCGGCGTCGATTCCGATGATGTTGCCTTCTCGCTCGACCGGTTCCACCGCGCATTGCAGCCGCAACTGGACCTGAGCCGGGTGGTCTCGGTGCGTGCCACAGACCCGCACACGGTCGTCATCACGCTCTCCATGCCGCACGAGCCCTTCCTCCGGCAATTGGATGCGCTGTGCGCCCCGATCGTCCCGCGGCACATCCATGACCGGCCGGGCTTTGGGGTGAACCCACGCGATGTCACGCCCGTGGGGAGCGGGCCGTTCCGGATGGCGGAGTGGTTGCGGCTGGTCCGGTTCGACTGGTTCGCCGGCCCGAAACCCGCTGTGGCGGAGATCACCTACCCGAGCCTGCCGGACCCTGCGGCCCGGATGGAACTAGCCAGTCGACCAGGCGTGCTCATGGTCGGCAATGCGGTCGACCCGGCGGCAATTCCGCGTTTGCGGCAGATCGCCGGGCTGGCGGTGGGTGGCGAACCCGGCACGGCAACGGTCGGGCTGCGGCTGAACCATGCGGCGAAACCGCTCGATGACAAGCGCGTGAGACTTGGGCTGGCCTGTGCCATCGATCGCGACGCCCTGTTGCGGGACGTCTGGTTCGGGCTGGGCCGCGCGGCGTCGGGGCCACTCGTGGCAGGCAACCCGCAGAGCAAGCTACCACCCTACGATCCACGCGCGGGCGCTGCCCATCTGACGGAGGCTGGATTGAAGCCCGATGATTCCGGGATACGGCTGCGCCTGACGCAACTCGTTCCGCCTGGGCGCCCCTGGCAGCAACTGGCGCAGCTTGTGCGTCTGTTCCTACAACAAATCGGCGTCGACCTGGTGTTGGAGCCGGTCCCCGAAGCCGACATCGCCCGGCGGGTGGCTGCCGGTGACTACCAATTGACGAGTTTCACCGCGGAGCAAACCGGCAACCCGGCTGCCGACCTCGCTGCCTACGCGGCTGACCTGCCGGGCTTGCTTCCCCTGCTGACGAAGACAGGAAGCGCCCTGGCCGAGGCGCAGACAATGCTCGTCACCGACTGCACCCAGCTATGGCTGGTGGAGCCGGCTATTCCGGTTGTGGCCGACCGGCATCTCGTGCTGCCGGGCGGACCGTTCTCAAACTTCGCCACCGCCCGCTTCGTGTGAACCGCTGCAGTGGCGAAGGACGCCGAGTCTTCGATCCGGCGCAGCTTGCTGGTTCAACCCGCGTTCTTGCCGAACTTGCTGACGTCACCGAGCGTGCGCATCTTGCTCGCAAGGTCCTCCAGCGCGCTCTTCCAGCGCTGCGTCGCATCGCGCTGGTCTGCCAATGCGTTGGACAGCCCCGTCAAAGCGTAGGTCAAACGTTGCGCGGACGATGCCAAGGTCGGAACATGCTCATGCCCGCCCGAGGGCGGCGGCACCAGCGAAATGGTGTCGGGACCGGCCATTGCGCCGGTCTCATCGTTTGGAACGGCCGGCACGTCGCGAAACCGGACGGGAAACGGAATAATCGTGGCGCTTAACTGATCGTTCATATCTTCTCTCCGCTCTATCAACGATCTTAACCACGACTTCGTTCCAAGAAAAGAGATTTATTAACGACACGAGAGATTAGTTCACCAAAGGTAAACGTGGAGGTGCAACAGCCTGAGCAGCAGGGCGAGCACCAGCACGACCCCGACTGCGCCGGTCAGGCCAAGCCGTAGCGTCATGTAGCCCGGCGGCATTAGCCCGGCCTTGGCTGCGCGGCTCTCCACCACGACGGCGGCGGCGAAGCCGGCGAGGAGGAGGGCCAGCCCAGCTTCCGTATTGACCGCAATGCAGAGAAGGAGGGCAACCCAGCCCGCAAGGGAAGGTAGCACCCCCAAGCCCAACCGACCCCGCTCGCCACGCCCGGATGGTTCCTGCAAGGCGAAACCCCAGTGCACCCCGCCGAGAAAGGCGAGGATCACGGCGCCATACGCCACCAGCGCGAAGGCGGCCCGGTCCCCGTTGGGGGCCACGGCGAGTAATCCGCATGCGGCGAACGGCACCAACCCGGCGATGCCGAGCACGAGGGCGAAGAGGGGGAGGGAGCGCTTCATGCCGTTTACTCTGCCACTCCTGCCGGATGCCGCCCATCGCGGCAAGCTGACGTTTTTGCGGTCTCCCGGCCGCGCAGTAGGATGACCTATGGAACCTGCTATCGAAATCGGCGTGGCTTTGCTGCTGATCCTGCTCAACGGCCTCTTCGCACTTAGCGAGATGGCCATGGTGTCCGTTCGCCGTGCCCGCTTGATGGTGCTGGAGCGTAAGGGCGTGTCCGGCGCCGGGGTGGCACTCAGCCTATCGGACGACCCGCAGCGTTTCCTGCCAACGGTTCAGGTCGGGATGACCCTGGTCGGTATCCTCACCGGCACGTTCGGCGGCGCTCGGTTGGCGGCAAGGCTGGAGCCGGTACTGGCCAGAAGCAGCGTCATTGCTCCTTTTGCCGGCGAGTTGTCGCTGCTGATCGTCGTGCTGGCCACCACATACCTCACGCTCGTGCTCGGCGAACTGGTCCCCAAGCAGCTTGCCCTTCGGCAGCCTGAAATCGTCGCATCCCGGATCGCCCGGCCGCTACGACGGTTGAGCACTGTGGCAGCGCCCATGATCTGGGCACTTGGGCTGTCCACCACCGTCATTCTCCGCCTGTTCGGCAGCGCCAAAGCGTCCAGCCAGTCGGTGACGGAGGAGGAACTCAAGGCCGTGTTGGCGGAGGGCGCCCAAGTGGGGGTGCTGGAGGTTGGCGAGCGGGAGATGATCGAGCGCTTGCTGCGGCTGGCCGACAAGCCCGTGCGGGCGCTGATGACTCCTCGGAACGAGATCGCCTTCCTCGACCGGACGGACCCGCGCCGCGACATCGTGCAGGCGCTGAAGATGGCGCAATACAACCGGCTCGTGGTGTGCGACGGCACGGTCGACAACGTCGTCGGCGTGGTGCAGGCGAAGGACCTGCTGGACCAGTTGCTGGGCGGCAAGGAGCTCTCGGTGACGGAGGTGCTGCGCCAGCCGATGGTGGTGCCGGATACGATCTCCGCGCTGGACGCGTTGGAGCGGCTGCGGGCGGACAAGCTGGGCCTGGCGCTGGTAATGGACGAATACGGCAGCTTCGAGGGCGTGGTGACGGCGGCGGACGTGCTGGAGGCGATCGTGGGCGATGCCAACGACACGCAGCCGGATTTGGCGGCCGACGCGAAGAATACGCCGGGCACCCTGGTCGTGGATGGCATGATGCCGGTGGACGAGCTGAAATCCCGCCTCATGTTGCCCGACCTGCCGGCGGAAGGCAGCTACCACACCACCGCCGGGTTGCTGCTGGCCTTGCTGCGCCGGGTCCCACAGGTGGGCGACAAAGTCGTCTTCGCGGGATGGCTCTTCGAAGTGCAGTCCATGGACGGCAGGCGCGTGGACCGCGTCCGCGCCAGCCGGGAGGTTCTGGCGGAGGGTTAAGCCGCCAGTTGCAATGCCTTCCACACCTTCTCGGGCGTTGCCGGCATGTCGATTGCCGTCACCCCGGCGCTCGAAAGCGCATCCACGATCGCGTTCATCATGGCGGGTGGGCTGCCGACCGCGCCGGCCTCCCCGGCACCCTTGACCCCGAGCGGGTTGGTGGCGCAGGGCACTTCGATCAGCTCGACCTCGATATCCGGCAGGTCGGAGGCACGGGGCAGGGCGTAATCCATGAAGCTGCCCGACAGCAATTGACCCGAGCCCGCATCGTACGCCGTGTGCTCCAGCACCGCCTGGCCATAACCCTGCGCCACGCCGCCATGCACCTGGCCGCGGACGATCATCGGGTTCACCGCTTTGCCGACGTCGTCGCACACGATGTAGCGCTTGACGTCGATCATCCCGGTATCTGGATCGATCTCCACCTCGGCCATGTGGCAGCCATTCGGGAAGGTATGGTTTTCGATCTTGGCGATCTCGGCCGCGTCCAGCAGGGTCGCCGCCTCGCCGCGCGCGGCCCGGGCGCGTTGTGCCGCGGCGAGGCTGATGATGTCCATGCCGCGGTCCGTCCCGGCGACGGCGAAGCGTCCGGCAACGAACTCGATATCCGCCACCGCTGCCTCAAGGGCCTCGGAGGCGGCCTGCTTGCCCTTTTCGATCACGCTGGCAGCGGTCACCAGGATGGCCTGGCCCTCTGAATACAGGCTGCGCGCACCACCCGTGCCGCCACCCATTGGGATGGTGTCGGTGTCGCCCTGGCGGATGCGGATTTTGTCGCCATCGATGCCGAGCTGGTCGGCCGTCAGCATCACATACGCCGTCTCGTGCCCCTGGCCGGTGGATTGCGTGCCGACGAACACGTCGACGAAGCCATCGTCGGCGAAGCGGATTTCGGCCCGTTCGGTGGGGCCGCCGCCGGTTGCCTCCAGATAATACGCCATCCCGATGCCACGCTTTTTGCCCTTCGCGGCGCTCGCCGCGCGGCGGCTTTCGAAGTTGGCCCAATCCATCTTCGCCATTGCCGCGTCCAGCACGCGATGGAAATCGCCGCTGTCGTAGGTCTGCTTCATCGCGGACACGTAGGGCATCGCGTCCGGCTTCACCATGTTCAGCCGCCGCAGTGCCACCCGGTCCATGCCGATCTCGGCCGCGGCGGCATCGATCACCCGCTCCACGACATAGTTGCTCTCCGGCCGCCCGGCGCCACGATAGGCGTCCACCGGCACCGTGTTGGTGAACACGCCGGTGACGTGGGCGTAGATGGCCTGGAAACCATAGACGCTGGCCAGCACTTTGGTCCCGGCCATGGTCGGTATCATCGGCGCGAAGGTGGATAGATAGGCCCCCATGCCGGCGACATTGTCCGTGCGCAGCGCCAGGAAGCGCCCGTCTGCGTCCAGCGCAAGCTCCACCTTCGTGATGTTGTCACGCCCTTGCGTGTCGGACAGGAAGGCCTCGGACCGCTCGCTGATCCATTTCACCGGGCGGCCAAGCTTGCGTGCGGCATAGCAGGTCAGCACGTGCTCGGCGTACAGGAACAGCTTCATGCCGAAGCCGCCGCCGACATCCGGGGTCACGACGCGGAATTGTTCCTCCGGCACATGGAACACTGCCTTGCCCAGCAACGACTTGATGACCCAGCCGCCCTGGGTATTGGTGTACAGCGTCCATCGGCCATCTGCGTAGTCGGCCAGCGCGGCGCGGGCCTCCATGCTGTTCACCACGACGCGGTTGTTCACCACCGTCAGGCTGGTGACATGCGCGGCGCTGGCGAAGAGCGACTCCACCCGGGCCCTATCGCCGGTTTCCCAGTCGAAGCAGGTGTTGTTGGTGGCGCCGGGCCAGACCGGGGGCTGCCCCGGTGCGGCCGCGGCTGCCAAATCCGTCACGGAGGCAAGCACTTCATAGTCGACGCCGATCGCCTCGGCGCCGTCGCGGGCCGCCTTCTGCGTCTCGGCCACAACCAGGGCCACCGGGTCACCCACGTGGCGCACGGCGCCCAAGGCAAGGACGGGATGCGGCGGATCGAAGCGCGGGGTGCCATCGCGGTTCTTCAGCGGGATTGCGCAGGGCAGGCCGCCAATCCCGTCCGCCTCCAAGTCGGCGCCCGTGTAGATCGCGACGACGCCGGGCAGCGCGGCGGCCGCCTGTGTATCGATCGCCCCGAGCGTGGCTGCGGCGTGGGGCGAGCGGAGCACGGCGGCCCACAGCATGCCCGGCAGCGAGATATCGTCGGTATAACGGCCATTGCCCTTCAGCAGGCGCGGGTCCTCGACGCGGCGAACGGGCTGGGCAAGGCCGAATTTCGGGGTCATTGGCGGGCATCCTGGCTGGTCGTGCGACATTATCTGCCCACGATAGCCGTTTCGCCAAGACCCTGCTGTTTAGCTCCGGCGGCAGCCCAGGAAATCGAGTTGCCAGCCGAGTTCTTCCGGCGTCAGCGGGTATCCGCCGGATATCGTCGGCAACATCATGCCTCTCAGCTCGAGCTGCCCGATCACGGTCTGCACCGGACCGGAGGCTTTCATCGAGAAGCCGGCCTTCCAGACCAGGCTGACCAGTGCCTTGGCGCTGCGCAGCGAGGCGGCGCGGTCCATCACCGCCAGCGGCACCGACGCCGCGACGGCGAGCAGGGTGCTGGCACGCCGGATGTCACCGGCGCGCAACGCGGCCAGCAAGGCCGCCTCGGTCAACTCTCCCATGGTGTCGAGGTAGCGTGCCTCGTCCATCAAGGCTTCGTCGCTCACCCGGATGCCGGGGGCTTTCCCCTTGGCGAGGACCTGCGCCAACCGATGCTGGATCTCCGCAATGACGCCCGGGCTGATGTCGGTGCGTTCAGCCAGCACTTGCAGCAAATGCGCGGCGACGATCCCGGACAGGGCGCGCGCCGCATGGTCCGTCAGCGACGGGCGCCGCACCATGGGTTCGTGCCACGCCGGCTCGTTGGCAGCGCGGGCGATCAGCACGTCCAGCGTGCTTTCCTTGATGGCGGCCGATGAGTTGGTCAGCAGCGCCTGGATGGCCGCGCTGTCCACGGAGGCCGCGATCGCGTCCGCCACTTCGAATGGCAGGTTGGTCCGGCAAGCGATGGCGCTTGCCGCCTTGTCGTGGGGCGGGGCCGACAGCAGGCCGAGCAAATCATCGGTGGAGAGCAGCGGTGACAGGCGCAGCACCGGTTCGCTGACCGATGCCGCGCTGTCCTGCGCTAGGATGAGCACCAAATCCCGCGGCAAATCTGGCAAATCCGCGACGACCACGGCGATGGCGGCGCGAATCCGCACCGCCTCGTCCCGCACCAGGGTGGACAGGACGCCCAGCGTGCGCTCCCGCAACTGCGATTCGGTCGAATCTGAGAGGCCGGGCAGGGCCGTCGCCAATTTGCGGGCCAAGAGCAGGCGGACGCGCTCATCCGTGTCGGTCGCGAGCCGGCGGTCGGCCGCGGCGGTCACCGATGGGTTCAGGGCCACGGCGGCGCGCACGGTCACGGCGTCGTCGCGTGCCAGAAAGCTCAGTATGTCTGATGGCGTTGCCGGGTTGGCAGCCAGCTTCACCCGGACATCCAGGTCAAGCAGCGCCCGTGCAACGGTTTCGTGACTCACGCGCTCACTCTCCTACGGGCGCAGCGGGTCGCGTGAGACCCGCCATTGGGCCCGTCCGGCTCGCTTGACGTCGTACATGGCTGCGTCGGCGCGGCGCATCAAATCCTCCAGCGTCTCCCCGCCCCTGGGATTGCGGGAGGCGATGCCGATCGAGGTCGAGACGGTCGGCGCACCGGGGGGCAGCACGGCAGCGAGCGCGCCTGGCCCATCCAACCGCAAACGCTCGGCCCGTTCTGCCGCGGTCAGTTCATCGGAACCATCCATCCAGAGCGCGAACTCATCGCCCCCGAGCCGTGCCACCAAATCCGCTGGGCGCACCGTGTTGCGCAGCAACGAAGCGGTCTGCACCAGCGCCTGGTCGCCGACATCGTGGCCACACTGGTCGTTGACGCACTTGAAATTGTCCAGGTCGACGAAGATCAGCGTGCCAGCCAGGCCTTCGCGATCCAGCCGGTCGATGCGGCGGTTGACCTCTTCAAGGAAGGAGCGGCGGTTGAGCAGCCCGGTGAGCGGATCGGTGCGGGCCTGACGCGCCAATTCGCGTTGGATGGCGTCGTGCTCCAACACCACGCGTACCACGGTAGTGACGGATGACACCAGGAGGGCATCCTCTTCGGTCCAGGCGGGCGCGTCGGGCAGGCGCCAGACGCACAGCCCGGCACGCTGGCCGAAGCGCGTGTAGCTGGGACAGGCGATGATGGCGTGCCCGTCCGCAATCGTCATCAGCGGGTCGGTGGATTCGACCTGCAGCATCTGCCTGGCGGCGGCAACCAGAGCGGGCAAGTCCACGCCGGTCCGGTGTAGCAGGACATCGCCTTCGGCCAGGGCCAGCAGGTCTATCACGGCCGTTCCGGCGGCGCCGAGGGCTGCGGACAGGCCTTCGAGCACGGCCTCCATCATGCGGGGAGCCAGAACTTCCTGCCGCATCTGCCATAAAATATGCTCGACGACCTCGCCCCGGCGCAGCGCTCCCGCGACCACGGATTCCCGGGTATGTTCGGCCGTCACGTCGCGCGCCACGCCGCGCATGCCGGTATGCACGCCGTTTTCGAACAAGGGGGCGGCGGCAAAACTCATGCATGCCAAGCCGCCTTCTGCCCGGCGCAGCCAGGTACGGCGGTCTCGGTAGGGTGGCGCCGGCGTGAAGGGATCGAAGGTATCGGCTGGGCCGGCGAGCAACATGGTTGCCGGCTGGCCCAGCAACGCGCTGGTTGGCCAGCCAAGCATCTCGGTGGGGGCGACGAACATCAACCGTCCCTCGGCATCCGTTTCGAACGCGAAGTCCACCGCGAGGGTCACGAGGTCGCGCCAACGCTGGCGGCTGTCCAACAGGGCGCCCCGCAGCAGGTCCGCCCCAGTGCGTGCCCGCTCCGGCGAAGCAGCATTCATGTCAGCATCGACAAGGCATGCTGCCGATTCGGTCATGCGGTCGCCCCATTTGTTACGCCCGGCTATCCTGCCTGGCGCGGGTAAACGGCTCGTTAGTTTTGTACCCGCATCCCGTGCCATGTTGTTTGACAGGGGAGGGCCCCCTGCGCATGGTCCGCCGCCAACCGCTCAAAAGGCCAAGTAGGACCATGGACGACACCAGTCTGCGCACCAGCATCGAGACATTGTGGGACCGGCGGGACACGATTTCCGCCACCACGACCGGGCCAGCGCGCGACGCAGTGGAGGCGGTGTTGCAGGCGCTGGATGATGGAAATTTGCGGGTGGTGAGCCCGGGCGAGGGCGGCTGGACCGTACATGAATGGCTGAAGAAGGCAGTCCTGCTCTCGTTCCGGCTCTATGATTCGGTCGCAATGGACGGGGGTGCCTGGGACAAGGTGCCGCTGAAGACGGCCGGGTGGGGCGCCAACCGTTTCAAGGCCGCCGGCTTTCGGGCCGTGCCGGGTTCGGTCGTGCGCCGCTCTGCCTATATCGCGCCGGGCGTGGTGCTGATGCCCAGCTTCGTCAATGTCGGCGCCCATGTTGGTGCGGACACCATGGTGGACACCTGGGCCACCGTCGGCTCCTGCGCCCAGATCGGCTGCAAATGCCATATTTCGGGCGGCGCGGGCATCGGCGGCGTGCTGGAACCGCTGCAGGCCGCCCCCGTGGTGATCGAGGATGAGTGCTTCATCGGCGCCCGCTCCGAAGTCGCCGAGGGCGTGGTGGTCGAGCGGGGCAGCGTGCTGGCCATGGGCGTCTTTTTGGGTGCCTCCACCAAAATCGTGGACCGCAACACCGGCGAGGTCTTTGTCGGGCGCGTGCCGGCCTACTCGGTCGTCGTGCCGGGCAGCATGCCTGGGCGGCCATTGCCGGATGGCACGCCGGGGCCGTCGCTCTACTGCGCCGTGATCGTCAAACGGGTCGATGCGCAAACCCGGTCCAAGACCTCGATCAACGAACTCCTGCGGGATTAGTGCTGGACCCGGTTGCCCTGACGCAGGCGCTGATCCGCTGCGCGTCCGTCACCCCCGCGGATGCCGGGGCATTGGGCGTGGTCGCGGCGGCAGCGGCGGAGTTGGGGTTCGCTGTGCATCGGCTGGCGTTTGACGGCACGCCCAATCTGTTCGCCCGGCGTGGTGCCGGCGGGCCGCATCTGTGCTTCGCCGGGCATACCGACGTGGTGCCCGCCGGAACGGCCGACTGGTCCGCCGGCCCGTTCGCCGCGGAAATCCGCAATGGCGCCGTGGTCGGCCGCGGTGCGTGCGACATGAAGGGGGCGGTGGCGGCTTTCCTCGCGGCAGTTGGCAGCCAGCCGGCCGGCGCTGGCTCCGTCAGCCTGTTGATCACCGGGGATGAGGAAGGTCCGGCAACCGGCGGCACGGTGCGTGTGCTGGAATGGATGGCGCAGCACGGCCACATCCCGGATTTTTGCCTGGTGGGAGAGCCGACCAACCCCTCGCGACTGGGAGAGATGGTCAAGATCGGCCGGCGCGGCAGCATCAACGCTGGCATTGCGGTGCAGGGCGTGCAGGGTCATGTCGCCTATCCGTCCCGGGTCGACAATCCGGTGCACCGCCTGGCCCGTGCTCTCGTGGAGCTTGCAAGTACGACGCTTGACGACGGTACCGAGTGGTTCGAGCCATCGAGCCTGCAGGTCACCAGCGTCGACGTGGGCAATACCGCCACCAACCTGGTGCCCGCCGCGGCGACGGCAAGGGTGAACATCCGGTTCAACGACCGCCACACCGGCGCGTCGCTGGAGGCATGGTTGCGCGGCGTGGTGGCTCGCCACGCGGACCGGTTCACCCTCACGGCGTCGGTCAGTGGCGAGGCCTTCCTGACCGCACCCGGGGCTGCGACCGAGCGTTTGGCGGCCTGCATCACGTCCGTCACCGGCTTGACGCCCCGGATGGATACGGGCGGCGGCACGTCCGACGCGCGGTTCATCTCCCGCTACTGCGCCGTGGCGGAGTTTGGGCTGGTGGGCGCCACCATGCACATGGCGGACGAGCAGGTGCCCGTGGCGGATTTGCACATGCTGACGGCAATCTATGCCGCGGTCTTACGCGCCTTCGTGCCATGAAGATTTCCAAACCGCCGGGGACGCCGCCTTTCGGCAAGGTGTTGTTGGGGATCATGCTGGTGGCCCGCGGCCGGGCGGAAGGTCTCCGGCAATTCGGCGACACGCCCCAATCCGTATTGGCGGCACTGGCGCCTTTGGTGGCGTTCCTGCTCGTCGGCGTCGTGCTGGCGGCGATCGGTGGCAACCGCGAAGCCGTGACGGATGTTGCGGGCGTCTCCGTCGGGCTGCTGGGCCCGCTGGTGCTGTCATTCGAGGTGGCGCGATACTGGAACCGTGCCGCCCAGTGGCGCCGTTTCGCCACGGCATTCTGCTGGTGCCAATGGGCCGCTCCCATGGTGCTCGCCTTGGTCTTGGTGATGATGGCGATCCTGATGGCGGTGGGGTTGAGCGGTGACGCCGCGGCTGGCACCGGCGTCGCCTTCCTGTTCGGCTATGGCCTATGGCTGAACTGGTTCCTCGCCCGGCATGCGCTGGAGCTATCGCGGGCGCGCGCTGCAGTGATGGTCGTGATCGTCAACGTGCTCACGATGGTTCTCATCATCGGGCCGCAGGTGGCAGATTATCTGCTGAACGGCGCCCCCGCCTCGTAGACTATGGATTGCAGTGTCAGGCCCGACGCTGGCGCCGTTGGGCCCGCCGCCGCCCGGTCGCGGGCTGCCAGGATTTCCGTCATGCGCTGCGGCGGCCATCGTCCGGCGCCCACCTGCGCCAGGCTGCCAACCAGGTTGCGAACCTGGTGATGCAGGAAGGACCGCGCTTGCGCGGACACCACGACGGTATCGCCCTCCCGCCTGACGTCCAGCCGGTCGAGCGTGCGCAGCGGACTCTTGGCCTGGCAGGCGGCGGCACGGAACGAGGTGAAATCATGCCGTCCGAGCAAAAGCTGCGCGCCTTCCGCCATGGCGGCGTTGTCCAGCAAGTGCGGCAAATGCCAGGTGCGGCCCAAATCCAGCGCCGGGCGCGCGCGCCGGTTCAGGATGCGGTATTCGTAGCAGCGACAGACCGCGGAGAAGCGCGGGTTCCACCCCTCCGGCGCTGGGGCGGCGGCGAGGACGACGACCCGGTAGGGCTTCATGTGGAAGTTCAGCGCTTCCCGGATTCGTTCGGGAGAGAACCGGGCCGGCAGGGCCAGCATGGCCACTTGTCCGGCGGCATGCACCCCGGCATCCGTCCGCCCGGCCACCACGCTGGGCACTGCGACCCCGCAGAGCCTGGCGGCTGCGTCCTCCACCACCTGCTGCACGGTCAGCACCCCGTCCTGACGCTGCCAGCCCGCGAAGTCCGAGCCATCGTATTCGATCAGCAGCGCGACGTTCTGGACATCACCCAACGCGCCGTTCCCACGGGCTTGAACCGTTTTGGGTCCACTCGATCATGGCGCGGCAGTGAGGACGGTGCCGCGCGGGACCGGCACGCCGCGCAGGAAAGCCTCCGCCGTCACCGGCCCGCGCCCGGGGCGCTGCACCCGCACCAGTCGCAGTGCCCCGGTCCCGCAGGCGATCGTCAGCGTATCCAGCACGACCCCCGGTTCGCCGGTTTCCGCCGTCGGTTCGGCCTCCAAAACCTTCAGCGTCTCGCCATGCAGGTGGCAGATGGTTCCAGGCCACGGGTTCAGCGCCCGCACCCGCCGGTCCAGTTCCTCGGCCGGGCGCGACCAATCCAGCGCCGAGTCGGCGCGGGAGAGCTTGGGCGCATAGGTGGATCCCTCGGCCGGCTGCGGCTGCGGCTTGGGCGAGTCCGCCAGGGCTCGCACGATGAGGGTGGCACCCAGCGTCGCCAGCGTGCCTTGCAAATCCGTCGCGGTGGTGCGCGGGCCGATCGGCACCGACCCGGTGAGCAGCATCGCCCCCGTGTCAAGCCCGGCATCCATCTGCATGATCGTCACGCCCGTCTCGGCGTCGCCCGCCAGCACCGCGGCCTGGATGGGGGCGGCACCCCGCCAACGCGGCAATAGGCTGGCATGGATGTTCAGGCAGCCGCGGCGCGGCGCATCCAGCATCGCCTGCGGCAGGATCAGCCCATAGGCCGCCACCACAGCCGCGTCGAGGCGAAGAGCGGCGAAATCCGCTTGCGCCGCCGCGTCCCGCTTCAGCGAGGCAGGGTGGCGCACGGACAGCCCCAGCGCCTCCGCCGCAACCTGAACGGGGCAGCTTGCCATGGACTGGCCCCGTCCGGCCCGCCGGGGTGGCTGGGTATAGACGGCGGCCACCTCATGGCCGGCTGCATGGAGCGCGCGCAAGGCCGGGACCGCGAAGTCCGGAGTGCCCATGAAGGCAAGGCGCATCAGCCGGCTGCCTTCAGCTTCATTTCCTTTGCCAGCCGCCGCATCAGCATGTTGCGCTTCAGGGGCGAAAGGTGGTCGACGAACAGCACCCCATCCAAATGATCCAGTTCGTGCTGCAGGCAGGCGGCCAACAATCCCTCACCGTCCACCTGGTGTTGCACCCCGTCGAGATCATGGTAGCGGACGGTCACCCGCGCCGGCCGGGATACGTCGGCATATTGGTTGGGGACGGAGAGGCACCCCTCCTCTCGAGTCGCCCACTCGTCGCTGACCGCGACGACCTGCGGGTTGATCATCGTCATCGGCTGCGGCTGGTTGTCGGGCATCAGATCGACCACGACGACCCGCAGGTTCACGCCGACCTGAGGCGCAGCCAGGCCGATCCCCGGCGCGGCGTACATTGACTCGAACATCGATGGCACCAAGGCGCGCACTTGGTCCATGTCGGCGGATTCGACCCGCCGTGCTTTCGCGCGCAGGGCCGCATTGGGGGCGATGAGAATCGGTAACTTTTTTGGTGAGCCGGGCATGGTCGATCGCATGTAGCCGCCTGGATCACGCGGTTCAACAAAAGACGAATGCGGGAACCGAATGCCAGGGCTTGCATCCGGCAGGGGTCACGCCAAGATGATGTTGCGTCGCGGTGCCATTGTTGGGTCGCGGATATGTCTCGCTCGATGGAGGAGGCTTTGATGTCATCGACTCGCGTGTTCGCGTCACCGCTATTCGTCGGGTTCGACCAGCTCGAACAGATGCTCGAACGAGCATCCAAATCACCCTCCGACGGGTATCCGCCCTACAATATCGAACAGATGAGCAGCACGACGCTGCGCATCACCCTCGCCGTGGCCGGGTTTACGATGGACGACCTGCAGATTACGCAGGAGGATAACCAATTGGTGATCCGGGGCCGTCAGACTGACGACACACAGGGACGCATCTTCCTTCATCGGGGGATTGCCGCCCGGCAGTTTCAGCGTGCCTTCATCATGGCGGAGGGAATCGAGGTCAAAGGGGCGTGGCTGGATAATGGGTTACTCCATATCGAGCTGTCGCGACCGCAGCCTGAAGCACGCGTCAAAACCATCCCGATCACCCGCTCCAGCGGGGCCCGGGTGGTGGATGCAGAGCAGCGCTTCGTCCAGGCGAAGGGCGAGAAAGCCTAAGGAACATGCCGGATGGCCGGAACTGGCCGCCACGGCGAACGTGAACTGACTGGCCCGCCCACGAGGGGACCAGTGCTGGGAGCACATCATGATTGACGCAGCCGACACCACCATCGAACCCGTCGCCCATTTCGACGTGCGGCGTATCACACCTGACCAGCTTGCGCAGCTGGGCGTATCGCAGCTGGCTTATGTCAAGCCGGTGATGCTGAACGGCGCTGCCATGTTCGCCATCCACGCGGCAGACGGGTCCCCGATGGCGGTCGCCGAGGACCGCGACCTCGCGCTGGCTGCGATCGTCGAGCACGCGATGATTCCGACGCTGGTGCACTGAGCGGCACGGCCCGCCTCCGTCACAGGAGGTTGGGCCGCTCGACGCGACCTTAGGTGAGGAAATACGCCATCAGGATGAGCAATATCACGAGGCCGATCACGGCACGTGTGACGAAGTGCGTGAAGCTGCTCCAGAACGCCTGACGGTCGGCGACGAATGCGGTGTCGATGGCGGGGCCGGATTCCGCCATGGTTTCTGGGGCCGTCGAAGTGACTGTGGTTGTCATGGGGGCCTTCAAACACGGAGCGATGGTCGCTTCTAAGTCGGGTTTGCCAGCACTGGCAAGGGGCGCAGCACTGGCAGTGGGTTGAGTAGCGCCGCGTCCCCATCGGGGACGCTAGCTTGGCCGCCCCGTAGGTAAGCGGCCAACGCAGCGGGATACAGAAGGTGTTCCTGTACCAGCACTCGGGCTGCAAGACTCTGGGCCGAATCCCCGGGTAGAACCGGCACCGCAGCCTGGGCCAGGATCGGTCCCTCATCCATCATCGAGGTCACCATATGCACGGTGCAGCCATGCAGCCGGCACCCCGCCGCCAAGGCCCGGTCATGCGTGTGAAGTCCCGGGAAGGCCGGCAGCAAAGACGGGTGGATGTTCAGCATGCGCCCGGCCCAACGCTCGACAAACCACGGCGTGAGCAGCCGCATGTAACCGGCGAGGCAGATGAGTTCGACGCGGTGCTCGGCCAAAATGGCATCCATCGCCCGCTCGTGTGCCTCCCGGTCGCGGCCGAACGCCCGGTGGTCGATCGCGACGGCTGCTACGCGCGCCGCGCGGGCATGGTCCAATGCCGGGGCACCCGGCTGGTTGGACAGGACCAGGCCTATCACCGCTGGAAAGCCAGCATCATCAGCCGCTTCCAGGAGGGCTGCCATGTTGCTGCCGCGCCCGCTGGCCAGCACGGCCACACGGCATCGGGTCATGGATGGATGGTGACGCTGGGCGGGCCGGGGGCGGCTTCGATGTGGCCGATGGTGAACACCGTCTCCCCGTGCTCCTCCAAGATGGCCGTGGCCGTAAGCGAATCGTCCACCACCAGCGCCATACCGATGCCGCAGTTGAACACCCGCAGCATCTCGTCCGGCGCCACCGCGCCGCGGTCTGCCAGCCAATCCATGACCGCGGGGCGTGGCCAGCTCGACGCGTCCAGCACGGCGCGGGTCCCGTCCGGCAGGGCGCGGGGCAGGTTTCCCGGCAGCCCGCCGCCGGTGATGTGGGCGGCGCCCCGCAGCAACCCGGCGCGGTGCAGGGCCAGTACGGATTTGACGTAGATCCGCGTCGGCTCCATCAGCGCCTCGGCCAAAGTGCGGCCGGCTGCGAAGGGCGCCGGGTCGCCCCAGCCGCCATTCCCTCCCTCGACGATCCGCCGCACCAGGGAGTATCCATTGGAGTGGACCCCCGAACTGGCCAGCCCGAGCACGATCTGCCCCTGCGCCACCCCGAACGGCAACAGGGTCCGCCGTTCGGCAGCGCCGACGGCGAAGCCCGCGAGGTCGTAATCCTCGCCCCGGTAGAGTCCCGGCATCTCCGCCGTTTCACCCCCGACCAGGGCACACCCGGCGAGTTCGCAGCCGCGCGCTATGCCGGCCACCACGCGGGCCGCCTGGTCCACGTTCAGCGCACCGGTCGCGAAATAATCCAGGAAGATCAGTGGCTCGGCACCCTGCACCACCAAATCGTTCACGCACATCGCCACCAAGTCGATGCCGACGGTATCGTGTTGTCCCGTCTCGATGGCGATCTTCAGCTTGGTCCCGACGCCATCCGTGGTTGACACCAGCACCGGGTCCTGGAACCCGGCCGCCTTGAGGTCGAACAAGGCGCCGAAACCGCCAATTCCGCCCATAACCCCGGCACGGGAGGTCGCGGCGGCCAGTGGCTTGATCCGCTCGACCAAGGCATCGCCGGCCGCGATGTCCACCCCGGCGTCGCGATAGGTGGTCATTTACTCGGGAACCCCCGCGGAATGCTTCAGCCGCTCCGGCGGATCGGCTATGGTCCATGCCATGATGGCACCGCCAAAGAACCACAGAGCACGGGTTGGCGCAAACGGAGCGATGGGCCGATGAGCCAGCCCTCTGCCCGCGTGGCTCCCCGTCTGCCTGAACTGCCGCCCACGCCGCTGGAGCCGCGCCATGCCACGCGGGCGCAACGCACGGCGTTGTTGGTCGGCCTTGGCTTGGCCGGGCTGGCGGCGATGCAGCTTTTCGCGTCGATTCTGCTGCCGTTCGTCGCCGCTGCCGGCATCGCCTATTTTCTCGATCCGCTCGCCGTCCGGCTGACCCGCGCCGGGATGGGGCGCAGCCTGGCTGCAACTCTGCTGGTGACGGGCCTGGTGGCCGCTGGGTTGCTGTTCGCCTTGCTGCTCTACCCGCTCATCCTGGCCCAGATCGGTATTCTGATCTCGCGCGTGCCGGCCTATGTGAACGATTTGCGGCTATGGGCGGGCGACGTGATCGTCCACCTGCAGGAGCGGTTGGGCGAGGAGTACGTCGACGGCAAGCTGCGTGACCTGGTGAGTGCCCAGGCCGGCGTGATGCTCAGCTTTCTCGCGACAGCCTTGACGCGGATCGTCGGCGGCGGGTTCGCGCTGTTCAACGTCCTGTCGTTGCTGGTCGTAACTCCCGTCGTGGCCTTCTATTTGCTGCGTGACTGGCCCGCCATGGTGCAGCGGGTCGATGGTTGGCTGCCACGGCGCTACGCTGGCGTGCTGCGGCTGCAGGCCAAGGAAATGGACCGCATCCTTTCCGCCTGGCTTCGCGGCCAAGCGCTATGCTGCCTGCTGCTCGCCATGTTCTATGCCTTGGCATTGCAGTTGGTCGGGCTGGATTTGGGGCTGATCGTCGGGCTGACGGCGGGCCTGCTATCCTTCATTCCGTATGTCGGGTCGATCACCGGCGGTGTCACCTCCATCGGTCTGGCACTGGCGCAATTTCCCACCTGGGCGGGTGTGGCCGAGGTGGGGGTGGTTTTCATCGCGGGACAGTTGCTGGAGGGCTATGTCATCTATCCGCGTTTCCTGGGCGACCGGGTTGAATTGCATGCGGTATGGGTGATTTTCGCCCTATTCGCCGGCGGGGCCGTGTTTGGGTTCCTGGGCGTGTTGCTGGCGGTGCCGATGGCGGCGATGATCGGCGTGTTGGCGCGTTTCTGGCTGCGGCGTTACCTCGGCAGCCCGCTCTATTCCGACCCACCCCCCGACCTGGCCGGATGAGTGCGTCCCGCCAACTCGCTCTGCCGTTCGTGCACGAGCCGACATATGACCCGGCAGCGTTCCTGCCCGGCGCCAGCAATGCAGCCGTGCTGGCTTGGCTAGACGCGCCATGGCCCGGCGAACGCCTCGCGCTGTGGGGTGAGCCGGGTTGCGGCAAGACGCATCTGCTGCATGTCTGGGCCGCCCGGTCCGGTGCGGCATTGCTGTCCGGCCCGGCACTGACGGGCCTGGTGGCGCTGCCCCCCTCCGGCGGGCTCGCGGTCGACCGGGCGGATGCCGCGCCGGAGCAGCCGCTGTTGCACCTGATGAATGCTGCGGCTGAAGCCGGGTTGCCCGTGCTGCTGGCGGCGCGCAACCCGCCTGCAAGGTGGCAGACACGCCTGCCGGACCTCGCCAGCCGCTTGCGCGCGGTGACTTCGGTCGAGGTCGCCATGCCCGACGACGCCATGTTGCGGGTCTTGTTCGCCAGCCTGCTCGCCGCCCGCCAACTCACCGTGCCCGAGCCGGTCCAGGATTGGCTAAGGCTGCGGCTTCCTCGGGAACCAGCGTCGTTGCGGCAGGCTGCGGCGCTGCTGGATCAGGCGGCGCTGGCGGCAGGGCGGCGCGTGACCCAGGCGATGGCGGCGCAAGTCCTGGGTCAACGTGAGCAGGTTCCGGAGCCGGCCGCGTGAGCAGGCAGCGCCCAGCGGCCACCCGTCACCCTGTTACCGCTGGACAGCGGGCGGCTCGCCGCGCAGACGCATCGGCACGTATCGATGCCACCGGCCAGCAAGGATTGGTTGCCATGAACGAGCTCACTGCGGTCGCGACGCCTCGGGACGCGTCTTCCGCACCCACGCTCGCCAGCCAGGCAGACAGCCCGGACCGTTTTATCAACCGCGAACTCTCTTGGCTCGACTTCAACCACCGTGTGGTGGAGGAGGCGCAGAATCCGCACCATCCGCTTCTGGAGCGGTTGCGGTTCGTTTCGATCAGCGCGTCCAACCTGGATGAATTCTTTTCCGTACGCGTGGCCGGGCTGATCGGCCAGGCCAAGGCCGGCGTCACCTCGCTGTCTGCCGACGGGCGCACGCCGGCGCAGCAACTGGGTGAACTGCAAGTCCGCGCCGCCAAGCTGATGGCCATGCAGCAGACCGCTTGGCTCGAGTTGCGCGGCTTGTTGGCAGAGGCGGGCATCGTGGTCTGCGACCCGGCGGCGCTGGCCGAGGCCGACCAGGACTGGCTCGCCGCCTGGTTCATGGACCGCATCTTCCCGGTACTGACGCCGCTGGCGGTCGACCCGGCGCATCCGTTTCCATTCATCCCCAATATGGGCCTGGTCATGGTCCTGAAACTGCACCGCGATGAGGACCACACCGCGATGAGCGGGCTCATCCCGTTGCCGAGCCAGGTGGACCGGTTCATCCGCCTGCCGGCCAATCCCGCGGCTGACAGCCCGATTCGCTTCGTGCTGCTGGAAGATCTGGTGTCGCTCAATCTTCACAGTCTGTTCCCCGGCTTCAAGCTGATCGGCAAGGGCATGTTCCGCCTGATCCGGGACACGGGGGTGGAGTTCGAGGAAGAGGCGGAGGATTTGGTCCGCATGTACGAAACCGCCCTGAAGCGGCGGCGGCGGGGTGTGGCGATCCATCTGTCGGTCGATGTGGGGATGCCCGCCGATTTGCGGGCCCTTGTGGTGGACGAGGTGAGCGTCAACGAGGACGACATCCCCGGCGAGGAGGTGCTGGTGCAGGCCGGCATCCTTGGTGCGGTGGACCTCAAGCAGTTGATCGTCGACGACCGCCCGGATTTGCTGTTTCCGCCCTACACCCCCCGGTTTCCCGAACGCATCCGCGATTTTGCCGGCGATTGCTTTGCCGCGATCCGGGCGAAGGACATCATTGTCCACCATCCGTTCGAGAGCTTCGACGTGGTGGTCCAATTCCTGCGTCAGGCCGCGGCCGACCCCAACGTGGTCGCGGTGAAGCAGACGCTGTACCGCACCAGCCGCGACAGCCCGATCGTCAAGGCGCTGATCGAAGCGGCGGAGGCGGGCAAATCCGTCACCGCCATGATCGAACTCCGCGCCCGCTTCGACGAGGAGGCCAACATCCGCCTGGCCCGGCGGATGGAGGCGGCGGGGGTGCAGGTGGTGTATGGCTTCGTCGAACTGAAGACCCACGCCAAGCTGAGCCTCGTGGTGCGGCGTGAAGGCGGTGGGATGCGGTCGTACGCGCATTTCGGCACAGGCAACTATCACCCGATCACCGCGCGCATCTACACCGACCTATCGTTCTTCACCTCCGACCCGGACCTGACACGCGACAGCGCGCGGCTGTTCAACTACATGACCGGCTACGCCCGTCCGGAGCGCATGGACAGCCTCGCCTTCAGCCCGCTGACGATCCGGTCGCGGCTGATGGAGCTGATGCAAAATGAGATCGACCACGCGCAGGCCGGCAAGCCGGCGATGATCTGGCTCAAGATGAACTCGCTGGTCGACGATGCGCTGATCGACAGACTGTACGCCTGCTCCCGCGCCGGGGTGAAGGTGATGTGCATCATCCGTGGCATTTGTTGCCTACGGCCCGGCGTGCCCGGGTTGAGCGAGAACATCCGGGTCAAATCGATGATCGGCCGCTTCTTGGAGCACAGCCGCATCTTTTGTTTCGGTAACGGCCATAAACTTCCCTCCCGCCACGCGTTGGTCTTCATCAGCAGTGCGGATTGGATGGCGCGGAATATGGATTGGCGGGTCGAGAGCATGGTGCCGATCCATAATCCGACGGTGCACGCGCAGGTGCTGGATCAAATCATGGTCGTGAACCTCAAGGACAGCCTCCAGTCCTGGGAGCTTGAGTCGAGCGGTGCCTGGCAGCGGGTGGATGCGGGCAGCAAGCCTGTCTCAGCGCATGATTATTTCATGACCAATCCCTCGCTGTCTGGCCGTGGATCGGCTTTGCACGGGGCGGCCGTGGTGGCATCAGGCCCCGCGCATCGACGGCCGGACAGGGTTTCCCAAGATTGACCACCCCGACCTCTAGCTTTCGGTCCGCAGTCGTCGACCTCGGTTCCAATTCCGTCCGTCTGGTTGTGTTCGAAGGAGCGGGCCGCAACCCGGTGGCGATCTTCAACGAGCGCGCCGTCCTGCGCCTGGGCCGCGGCCTGCAAACCACGGGGCGCCTGAACGAGGAGGGCGTCGTCGCGGCGCTGACGGTGATGCGGCGCTACGCCGCCATCAGCCAGGCCATGGGGTGCGAGACGTTGGAGGTGCTGGCCACGGCCGCCGTCCGCGATGCCAGCAACGGGGCCGCCTTCGTCGGCGGTCTGCGGGAGCGCATGCCCGGCGTGGTGATCCGCATCCTGTCGGGCGAGGAAGAGGCGGCGCTTTCCGCGGCTGGCGTCTTGTGCGGGATCCCCCAGGCCGATGGCATCCTCGCCGATATTGGCGGTGGCTCGTTGGAAGTGGTGCGCGTGTCACAGGGCCGCGCCGCCCAAGCGCAAACACTGCCGCTGGGCGTGATCCGGTTGGCGGACCGTGCGGAGGGGGATTTGGTTCGGGCCCGCGCCTTGGCCGAGCAGGACTTGGCCGGCGTTCCATGGCTCTTTCAATATCCCGGGCGCGACCTGTATCTGGTCGGTGGTGCATGGCGCGCGCTGGCACGGATTCACATGGCCCAGACGAGTTACCCGCTGGCCATCGTGCACCACTACACCATCGATCGGAACGCGGCGCGCGACCTCACCGGGGTGATCGGCTCCGCCAACCGGCGCATGCTGGAGCGGATGCCGGGTGCGCCGCGCCGCCGGCTGGACGATCTGCCCTACGCTGCAGTCGTGCTGCGCCGGCTGCTGGGTGCCATTGCGCCACGGCGGGTGGTGTTCAGTGCGAATGGGATCCGGGAGGGCTGGTACATGGCCCGGATCCCGGCCGAGACCGCCGGGGAGGACCCACTGCTCGCCGCGTGCCGTGACCTAGCCGAGCGGGCTGGTCGGGACCCGCAACTGCCGCCCGCCTTGCTCGAGTGGACAGCCCCGCTTTTCACCAGCGACTCTGCCGAGGCGACCCGGCTGCGGCTGGCGGCCTGCCTGCTGTCGGACGTGGGCAGCCATGATCACCCTGAATACCGTGCCGAACAGGCATTCCTGCGGGTGCTTCGGCAGTCCAGCGTGGCCCTGGACCATCACGGCCGTGCCTTCCTGGCAATGGCGGTCGCGATCCGCTACGAGGCCGATCCGGCCAGCGCCATGCTGTTACCGGTCCGCCAACTGCTGGACGAAGCCGCGGCCGCGCGCGCCCAAATCCTCGGCCACGCCTTGCGCCTGGCCTACACGCTGTCGGCGGGGACGACGAAGTTATTGGCCAGCACATCGCTGGCGCTGTCGGGTGGGAAGCTGGTTCTCGCCTTGTCCGCGAATGGCGGAGCCTTCGCCGGGGACGATGTCACCCGCCGGCTGGAACGGCTCGCGCTCGCCATGGGCCTCGAGCCGGCGATCACGGCGGCTTAGGATTGGTGGGGTGCACGGGCATGCCCTACGTCACCGTGATGAGCTTGATCCGCTTGCCCGCCACGCCCAGCGCCAGCCGCCCGGTTTTCAGCGCCAACGCATCCTCGCCAAACACCCGCCTCCGCCAGCCGGCGAGTGCTGGGAGCTCGGGTTCATCCTCGGCGGCCAGGCGGTCGATATCGTCGGATGAGGCGACCAGCTTCGGGGCCACGTCATGCTCCTCGCACCGCGCGGCCAGCAATACCTTCATAAGGGAGACAAGGGCGGGAGAGGCGCGAGGGCCATCGCGGGGCCGGGGCGCTTCCGGCAGATCCTCCTCCGGCAGGGCATTCGCCGCGGCGAGGGCCGCCAGCAGGCCGGCGCCGCTCCGCCCCTCCGCAAAGCCCCTCGTGATGCCGCGGCACCTGGTCAGGGCTTCCGCCGTGGTGGGTGCGGTCGCTGCCACCTCCAGCAGGTTCTCATCGCGCAGCAGACGCTGCCGGGGGATGTTCACGCGTTGCGCCTCGCGCTCCCGCCATGCCGCGGCAGCGCGCAACATCCCCAGCATCCGGCGGTTCGCGGTGCGTGGGCGCAACCGCTCCCACATCGTCTCCGGATCGGCCCGGTAAGTTTCTGGCCGCGCGAGAGTCTGCATCTCCTCGAGCACCCAGTCGGTGCGGCCCTCCCGCTCCAGCCGCTCCCGCAGGCGCAGATAGGCGGTGTGCAGGTGGGTCACATCGGCCGCTGCATAGGTGACCTGGGCCGGGGAGAGCGGGCGGATGGACCAGTCGCTGAACCGGTGGGCCTTGTCGATCTGCCCGCCCGTCAGGGCCGCGACGAGCGCGTCGTAGCCGACCTGGTCGCCGAAACCGGCCACCATCGCGGCCACTTGCGTGTCGAAGAGCGGGGCCGGAACCGTGCCGAACAATTCGAGGAAGATTTCGACGTCCTGACGGGCCGCATGGAAGACCTTCAAGACGGCGGCATCGCGCAGCAGCGCGCCAAGCGGGGCCAGGTCCAACCCGGCAGCCATCGCGTCGATGACGGCGTTCTCCCGCTCGCCGCCAAGCTGTACGACGCATAGCTCCGGATAATAGGTGCGCTCGCGCATGAACTCTGTATCGATCGTGACGAACGGCTCGGTCTGTAGCCGGTGGCATAGCGCGTCGAGCGCTTCGGTGGTGGAGATGAGGGAGGGGGCTGGGTATTCGATGCGGCGCGGCATCCGCCTTTATCGGCGGATTACCGCCACGCCGTCAAAGCCTCCGGCGCGTCAGAGCAGTCCGCGCAGCCGAAGCAGGCCGAGTGCCGCGAGGCTGGTCGCGTCCTGCAGATCGTTTGCCCGGATCATGGCCTCCAACTCCGGGAGGGGAAACGCGCGGCAGATCATGCCGTGCTCGGTCGCCTCCCGCGCCAGAACGCCCGGGCGTAGGCCCGTGGCAAGGAAGACGTGGCCAACCTGGTTGCAATATCCGGGACCCTGAAACAGGCTGGCGACGAAGGTCATCGTATCCGCCACCAAGCCGGTTTCTTGCTCAAGCTCCATGGCCGCCGTCGCCGCCGCCGTCGCGCCTGGGAGGGTTTCGCAGGTGCCCATGGGAAGTTCCCACAGCCGGCGGCCGATGGGGTAGCGGTATTGTTCCACCATGGTGACGCACCCGTCTTGCCACGGCACGACCACGGCAAAATCGGGCCGCTCGACGACGCCATATAGCCCTTCGCTCCCATCGGCGTGGCGCACGATGTCCTCGCGCACCCGAAGCCAGCGGTTCTCATAGGCGATCCGGGTGGTAAGTTGGCTGATTTCGGGGAGTGGAGCGGCCATGGGTGCAAGTATCAAACTAAAAAATGAACAACTCCGACAGGCGGTCGGCGGAATTGCAATCCTCCGCCGGCCGCATGTCCAACTTGGCAAAAAAACCCAGCATGTCCGCCGGCGCCGCCAGCGAGACGGATGCCTCGTTCACCAGGGCGAAGTAGTAAT
This sequence comes from Acetobacteraceae bacterium, assembly GCA_965199005.1. Classification (GTDB taxonomy): domain Bacteria; phylum Pseudomonadota; class Alphaproteobacteria; order Acetobacterales; family Acetobacteraceae; genus LMUY01. The sequence continues at coordinate 467,309 of CBDAQK010000006.1, forward strand.
CATCCAGTATGGTCGATTCCGGATCGAGGTTGGTAATAGCGATCAGCCCGGTCGGCGGAGTGTTGAAGGCGTAGATTTGAAGGTCGGGACGGTGGCGCTGGATCAGGGCCGCGGCCTTCCACACATCGCCGGCCCACCAGCTGGGGTGGGCCGACTGGTTCGCCAGCCGCTCGTCCTGCATGACGCGGCGGGCGATGTGCGAATCGGTCGGGACGCAGTCATGCAGCAGGATGACACTGTCACGGCGGCAATGGCGTTCGGTTGCGGCAAACTCCCGCAGCATGCGTTCGAACAGGCGTGGTCCATCCAGGAAAGCGAGGTCGATCGTGCCGCCCAGCAGCGTGGTGGGGCTGTATTCGCGGAAGAAGACGTCGCTGTCCTGCCGGAACACGAAGCATGCGGGCTTGTTCTGCAACGCATCCGCCGAAATGTTGGCCGCCGGGTCGACCGAGATCGAGTGGCATTTTGCCACCCGCAGCATTTCGCCGCGTCCGGAGCCGAGTTCCAGATACCGCTTCGGGCGCAGGGTCGCGTGGATGGTTTCCGCGAAACGGATGTAGTTCGGGCCCGCCAAATCCGGAATCGAGCAGAAGCTCTCGTCCGCCTTCTTCGGCGAAGCAACGACGAGGTCGGTCATAGGGCGATCCGTGCGCGGCGTCCGATTATCAGGGCGAGCGTCCCTGTACGAACCCGGGGCGGCAGCCCCCGAAACCCAGGAACGCCCCGTAGGAAGCCCAGAATTAATTGAGTTTGAACTGATAAGCCTGGACCTGCTTCACATTCATTCCTTCGAATACCACCGTCGTGCCGTTTTGCAAGTTGAGGCTGGTGGCTCCAGTGGTCGCACTGTAGCTGAGGTGGTCCGGGCTGGTCAGTTGCGCCGCGGTGGTGATGCCCGCGCCCGGGTTGAGGATATCGAACGACCAAGAGGTGTCCGTCGACGGGTTGATCGTGACAGTGCCGGCGTGGGCGCTGATCTTCATCTCCGTGCCAGTGCCCTGATCCGTGATGGAGGAGCCTGCCGTCTCGCCCGAGATGAAGACCGTTGCGTTGGTGCCGCCTGAGACCGTCAGGGCCGTTGCATCGATGGCGATCGTGTCCAGCCCGCTGCCTGCGTCCACCGTATCCACGCCGCCGGAGAGCGAGACCTGGCTGCCATAGCCGCTCAGCGTTATGGCGTTGTGGCCCGCGCCGGCCGCGATCGTGGCACTCCCCGCGCTCCCGCTGATCGTGTTGTTGCCGTTGCCGACCAGGATGGTGTTGCCATCGCCCTCGGCGTTGATGCTGCTATTGCCGTTGCCGGACATGATGCTGGCCTCGCCCGAGGTTCGGCCGACCGTGTTGTTGCCATCACCCATGGAGACGGTGTCGTCATAGCCGCTGATCTGCACTGAGTCGTTGCCGGTGCCCAAGGTGATGATTGAATTACCTTCTGGCCCGATGACGGTCGTGTTGCCGTTGCCCGCCGTGATGCTGTCGTCGTAGCCGGTCGCGGTGATGATGGAATTGCCGTTGCCAAGGTCGATGGTGGCGTTGCCTTTCGGTGCCTCAACCGACTCGTTGCCGTTTCCGGTGCTGACGCTATCGTTGTAGCCGACAAGCGTGACCGCGGCGTTGCCGCTCCCGGTGCTCACCGTGCTGTCACCCGCGCCGGCGTCGATCGAGGAATTACCGTCGCCAGTTGTAACCTTGTTCAGGTAACCGCCGAGGGTCATCGTGTCGTCGCCTGTGCCGGTCGCCACGGTGGTCTGGCCTTGGGACCCGTAAATCGACTGGTTTCCACTCGGAGCGGTGACGCTGTTGCCGTAGCCGCCCAGTGACACGGTCAGGTTCGCCGGGCCGGTCGCGACCACGCTGGCCTCACCCTGTCCAGCCTGGACGGTCACGTTGCCGCCCGCGGTCGTGAGCGAATTCGAAAAGCCAAAGGCGGTCAGCAGATTGTCGCCCAAACCGCCCACGACCACGCTGTCGCCGAAAAGTCCGCCCGTCGGTGTCGCCATGAAATCCTCCAAATGCGATGCCGAGCCTGCCTGGCACTTCGCGTCTCTCTACCAGCCTGTAATGGAAAGATCACTAAAATTTGCTTTATAGTTTGATTTAAACGAGAAAGATTGGTCGGTCCGGTGGAGACTTACAACAATAAAAGTTCCATTAACCCATCAATACCCTAGCTAAGATATTTTGTAAGCCAATTATGGATACGCTATACTTGGCGCGCGGGTTGTTTACGCGCAAACGAGTTGTCCCGGACTAGAAGGTCTCGAAAAACCATGGCCTTGACCCTTCTGCCGCACCTTCGCGAATGCCTCGCCAATGGGGTGGCCGCCATGGCGGCAGGGCAGCAGGAGGCGGGGCTTCGATGGCTCGACCGCGCGTATCGGCTGGCCCCCAACCATCCAAGCGTCACTTTCATGAGTGCTGCCGCGCTTGTGCTGACGGATCCGGCGGCGGCGATGACGCGCTTCGCCGCGCTGGTGGGAACCTGGCCCGAATTTCGCGAGCCTCATTTCGGCGTGGTCGCCGCGGCCCTGCGGCACACCGGTGCGCAGGCCGCCGCACGGCACCTCTCCGAAGCACTGCACCGGTTTGGCCTCCCGGCGCACCCCGACCTTGACAAGCTTGCGCGTGACACCGTGCGCGCTGCTGGGGCACCCGGCTGGATCAGCCTTGATGGACAATCGGGGCTGACGGTGTGCGCGATGCCGCCCGGCCAGTTGGCCCTGCTGGAGGTCAGGCAGGCCGGCATCGTCCTTCGCCGCCAAACCTTGCAGGGTGGGGTGGAGTACGCGGCCCGGATCCAATTGCCTGGCGCGCACCGGGTGGTCGCAACGCTCGACGGGGTTCCTTTGCTGGGTAGCGGCCTGTCACCAACAGTGTTGCTGCGGGTAGAAGCCGTGCTTCTGCCGCCGGCCAACGGACGGGTACGGGGCTATGCCTGGATGCCGGGTATGCCCGACACGTCGCCGCAACTCGTCTTGCGGCTTGCCGGTACCGCAGACCGGCCCTTCCGTCCCAGGGGCAAGCCGAAGCCGATGCTGTGGAATCCAGCCGCCAAAATGCGCGGCTTCTCCTTTCCCCTCCCAGCGTCCGGGCATGGGGATGGCGCGATCAGCGTCATCAGCGCCGACGGGCGCGACATCGCGGGCAGCCCGGTCTTCCTCAAGGCCGTACCCCCTCCCAGCCTGCCCAGCCCACGCGCCGGGCTGGATGTGATCATCCCCGTGGTGAAGGGCGTGGCCGAGCTGAAGCGTTGCCTCGCTTCGTTGCGGGACGATGTTCCGCCGGACACGCGGATCGTCATCGTCAATGACGGTTCGTCCGACCCTGCGTTGCTGGCCTTCCTGAGCGCAGCGGCAGGCGGCGCGCTCGTGCTGCACCACGCCCAGAACCGTGGCTATCCGGCAGCCATCAACACCGGGCTCCGCCATGCCGCCGGGCGCGACGTGATCCTGCTCAACCCGGACACCTTGCTGCCGCCCGGCTGGGCGGATCGGCTGGCGGCGGCCGCCTACGCCACGCCAGATACCGGCAGCGCCACGCCGCTCAGCAACGAAGCGTCCATCCTGTCATACCCCAACCCGGCGGGCGGCAATGTGGCGCCCCGTGGTGCCGCCCTGCGCCGGCTCGACCGGCTGTGCCAGGGGGTGAACGAGGCAATCCGGATCGACCTGCCGAGCGCTGTCGGCTTCTGCATGTATGTCCGTTCCGACTGCCTCGCGGCCGTCGGCGGCTTTCGCGAAGACGCGTTCGCGCAGGGATATGGCGAGGAGAATGAATGGTGCTGCCGGGCGAGTTCACTCGGTTGGCGGCATGTCGCGGCGGCGGACGTCTTCGTGAGCCATTTCGGCGGCCGTAGCTTTGGCTCGCGCCGTGCCGGGTTGATGGCGCGCAACCGAGCCGTGCTCAATGGCTTGTATCCCGGCTACGACGCCGGGGTTCAACGCTTCCTGGCACGCGGGACCCTTGCCGCCGTCCGCCGTAATCTGGACATGGTCCGGTGGCGCCAGGGTGGTACGGGGCCGCTCGTGCTGCTGATCAGCCACGGCCGTGGCGGCGGCGTCGAGCGCTTCGTTCAGGAGCGCTGTGGCAAGCTCGCCGCCGAGGGGCACCGGACCCTGGTCGTTCGCCCTGGCGGCGGCAAAACCGTGCGGCTGGAGGCAGAAGCGGCGCTGGACTGCCCCAACCTCGAATTCCGGCTGCCGGCAGAGTGGGATGTCCTCCTCGCCTGGCTGCGGTCCCAGCGGATCGACCGGGTGGAACTGCACCACACGCTTGACCACGTGCCTGGGATCGACACCCTGGCCGAACGGCTGGGCGTGGCACAGGATATCTACGTCCATGATGCCACCTTCTTTTGTCCCCGGGTGACCATGTTGGGGCGGTCCAGGCGATATTGCGGGGAGCCCAAGGACCCGGCACTTTGCGATGCCTGCGTCGCGGAGCTTGGCAGCGTGGTGGCAAACCCGCCGCCCGTCGCCGCGCTGCGGGCCCACTCCGCCGCCCTATTTGCCCAGGCGAGACAGGTCATCGTGCCCTGTGAGGACGTGGCGCGCCGGGTGCGCCGCTATGCCAGCGTCGTTCCGGTGGTGCGGCCCTGGCAGGAGGACAGTGCGCTGCCGTCCCGGCTTTGGCAAAAACCTGCCGGTCCGATCCGTGTGGCGGTCGTTGGCTCGCTGAACCGCGACAAGGGCATGGATCTACTACGCGATTGTGCCCAAGAAGCTGCCGCCCGAACGCTGCCGGTCCAATTCGTCCTGATCGGCCACAGCGCCAGCGACGAGGCTCTCCTGAACGCAGGTGTCTTCGTGACCGGAAGATTCGCCCCCCATGAGGTGTTACCCCTGTTGCGCCGTGAACAACCGAGCCTCGGTTTTGTCCCCTCTGTCGTACCTGAAACCTGGTGTTATGCTTTGACTGCTCTACTAGAAGCTGGATTGGATGTGCTCGCTTTCGATATAGGGGCGCAGGCAGAACGGATACGCCGGACCGGACGCGGCAGGCTGCTGCCCGCCGGCGTTTCCGTCGAGAAGGTGTTGACCGCACTGATTGCGATGTGCCCGGGCGGATGATCGAGAGAAGAGGATGAATCGTGAGTGAAGCCAAAGCCCTGCAGACGAATACGGTCGAAGTGCAGATGGATGTCGCAGCCCAACGGCTCAGCTTTGGCGCCGGCCTGTATTTGATCACGCTCTCGGGGGGCGCAGTCCGCATGGTGAGCGGGATGGCTCTGCCCTGCGTGCGGATCGATCCGTTGCCGCCCATGCCGGACATGCCCGGACGGGCGCACATCGCCTGCTTGACGGAGGGGCAGTGGCTCAGTTCGTCGAACCAGTCGGCCTTTCTGCGTATCGAGGGCGGGTCCGCCAACCTGATCCTGACGACCTACAACGTGGCAGGGGATACGAGGCCGCCCAACGTCCGCATCCGGCTGGTGAAGAACGAGGACGCCGCGGCTCAGCTCATTTCCAACCCGGCGCCGATGCTGAAACGTCCGCCGCTGATGCCGCCTGGCGTGCCGGAAGAGTCGCTGCCCTTGTCGCTCATGGTCCACTGCTCTGGCGTCGGCGACGTCCAGGTCGCCGGGGGCGAATGGGCCGGCGGGGCGGATGACCGGGCGTCGATCGAGGCCTTTTCGATTGCGCCCCAGTTCTTGGAGGGCGATGCCACGCTTGAGTATCAGTCCATCATGGGGCTGGATTGGTCGTCCCCGTGGGTCAACTCCCCCGAGCTTTCCGGAAGCCGCGGTTTAGCGCTGCCGCTGTTCGGCATACGGGCCCGGTTCCTCGGGAAGCAAGCCGACCAATACGAGTTGGTGATTTGGGCCCGGTGTGGCGGGCAGGAGTTGGGGCCGATGACGGAAGGGGAGGTGAGTTCGGATTTGAAAGCTCCGATCACGGCGCTGCGGGTGGCGTTGCGCCGGAAGGGACCGCGGGTCCCGCCCCGCGCCCCAATCCGGCGCGGACGTTCCTAGCGCTAGTGTCCGTCCACAAATAACGCGTTGTATATCAGTCGCCTACGTCCCGGGTAGATCTAGGAGTAGGGCGGATAAACGCAGCGTCATCCGCCTCGCCTATCCTCCGTACATCACCGCGTTAAGGTGGTAAAAGGCCGCAATTTTCCTGGACCCACATCAAAGCGCTCAGATGCGGCGGCTCCATCGCATCGGAGGCTCTGCACGCTTACTTCGACTGACCACCGCCATTGGTTCCGCTGCCGCCACTGCCGCCCGTGCCGTTGCCACCACCGTTACCCACAGAGGTTGAAGTACCACCTGGGGACGGGCCGCCGGGCGGTCCACTTGGTTGGGCCGCACAGGAAGCGAGGGCAAGCAGGCCTAGAGCCACGATGATCTTTTTCATGGGCCTGAAACAACGGCACGCCGAAGTAGTTGCAAAATCTCTAATGTGCGAAGATGTCCGGCACCTCGTAGCCCAATGCATCGAGGGCGGCACGGGCCGGGAGAAACGCGAAACACTGCTCGGCGAGGGCTAGCCGGTTCTCCCGGCGGAGCAGAGCCTCCAGCTTGGCCCAGAGCGCGTGCAGATGCAGCACGTCGGACGCGGCGTAGGCCAATTGTTCCGACGTGAGGTCGACGGCGCCCCAGTCAGATGTTTGCTGCTGTTTGTTGATGTCGACGCCGAGCAATTCGCGGCAGAGGTCGCGCAGGCCGTGCCGTTCCGTAAAGGTGCGGACCAGTTTGGCGGCGACCTTCGTGCAGCGGACGTTTGCCACCGGCACCGCGAGGCTCTGCTGGAGGATGCCGACGTCGAACCGTGCGAAATGGAATAGTTTGACCACCGCCGGGTCCCCCATGAGGCGCTTCAGGTTCGGGCAGTCCGTCCCGGTGCCGCCCAATGAGGGCGGGATGATCTGGACGAGATGCGCGATACCGTCCCCGGCCGAGAGTTGTACGAGACAAAGCCGGTCCCGCCGCCAATCCAGGCCCATGGTTTCCGTATCGACGGCGACCACGGGACCGAAGATGATCTCGCCCGGTAAGTCACCCTTGTGAAGATGGATCGTCGCGTTCTGTTGGAACTGCGTTGCCACGACCTATGCATCCTCGCACGCAGGGGAAACAGTAGTCCTAGTCACAGCAAGGCTGGAGGATGCTCCCGCTGATCCGGAACCCGTTGTCATCACAGCCGCGGTGGTGCCCAGGAAAAGACTCGAACTTTCACGACCTTTCGGCCACAGGTACCTGAAACCTGCGCGTCTACCAATTCCGCCACCTGGGCATGCACGCAGCGTGCGATGGAGCGGCGATGTAGCCGCCGGGTGGTGGGGCGTCAATGCCCGGCGGCGATATTCAGCGGCGCGGCAGGCCGAACCGATACTGCCGCCGCCTCGTCGTTGCAGTCTGCGGCACGCGGCGGCTTGAGGCCTGGGCGTCTGCCGCATATGGGTGGGTTACCATTGGAGAGGACGAAGTCATGGCGACGGCGACGCGCAGCGTGGCGACCGTGTTTGGCGGGTCGGGGTTCCTAGGGCGCTACGTCGTGAAGCGGCTGGCAGCCGCTGGCTATGTGACCCGGGTTGCGGTGCGTGACCCGGAAGGGGCGATGTTCCTGCGTCCCATGGGCCGCGTCGGGCAGATCGTTCCGATGTATGCGTCCCTCGGGCATGAGGCGACGCTGGCGCGCGCGGTCGAAGGTGTCGAGTTGGTGGTCAACCTGGTCGGCATCCTCGCCGAGCGCCGGGCGGGAGATTTCCAGCGCATCCAGGCGGAGGGCGCGGGCCGCGTCGCCACCCTGGCTGCGGCGGCGGGCGCCAAGCGGATGGTATACCTGTCTGCCATCGGCGCCGACCCGGCGAGCCCCAGCCTCTATGCACGCAGCAAGGCACAGGGTGAGAGCGCGGTGCTCGCGGCCATGCCGTCCGCGACCATCCTGCGCCCGTCGGTGGTGTTCGGGGCCGAGGATCATTTCTTCAACCGCTTTGCGGCGATGGCGCAGGTACTGCCTTTCATGCCCGTGATCTCCGGCGAGACGGAGATGCAGCCGGTTTATGTCGGCGACGTGGCCGATGCGGTGATGGCCGGGTTGTTCGGCCTGGATACGGCGGGAAAGACCTATGAACTGGGAGGCCCGCAAATTTGGACCTTCCGCGAAATTCTTGCCTACATCCTGCAGGAGACGAAGCGTGCGCGCCGCCTGGTGAACGTTCCGATGAACTTGGCCCGGTTCCAGGCCGCCTTGGCCGAAAAATTGCCGACCAAACCCTTCACGCGCGATCAATTGCTGATGCTGTCCCGCCCCAACGTGGTCACGGCCGGTATGCCAGGCCTCACTGAACTGGGTATTTTGCCGACGCCGATCGAACTCGTCGTCCCGGAGTATCTGGGGCGTTACCGCCCGGGTGGGGGCAAACTGGAGCGGGTGCCAGCCTAAGAAGGCCCGATCCGGTCTATTATTGTATGGCAGCGCAGCGTCAGACGCACATCGCAATGAATTCAGGGTGATATCTGGACAGCAAGGCTGACCTATTCTTCGATTTGGCTCTCGCATTGTCGGCGCGCGCGCCGTATACCCGCCCTTGCGCTCTCGAGAGGGTCTCAACGCAATGGCTGACCGCATGCTTCAGTTTGTCCGCCTGCCGCAACAAACGCCGGAGAAGCGTGCCGTGCCGGAGCGCCGTGAGGATTTCGCGGAAATCTACCGCCGGTTCGACCCGCAGGCTGCCAGCGCCCAGGCCAGCCGCTGCAGCCAGTGCGGCGTGCCATTTTGCTCGATCCACTGCCCGTTGTCCAACAACATCCCGGATTGGCTGAAACTGACGGCTGAAGGGCGCCTGGAAGAGGCGTACGAGGTCAGTTCGGCCACCAATAATTTCCCGGAGATTTGTGGCCGCATCTGTCCACAGGATCGGCTTTGCGAAGGCAATTGCGTGATCGAGAAGGGCTTCGAGAGCGTCACCATTGGCGCAGTCGAGCGGCATATCACCGATACGGCGTTCGCCAATGGCTGGGTGAAACCCCTGCACCCAAAGCAGGAGCGCCCGCAATCCGTCGGGGTCATTGGCGCCGGGCCCGCGGGCCTGGCTGCGGCGGAGCTTCTCCGTGGCAGGGGCTACCAGGTGCATGTCTACGACCGTTACGACAGGGTTGGTGGCCTGATGATCTATGGCATCCCTGGCTTCAAGCTGGAGAAGGAAATCGTGATCCGCCGCTGGCGGCTGTTGGAGGAGGGGGGCATCCGCTTCCACCTCGGTGCCGGCGTGGGCGAAGGGGTGGGGTGGGACGATTTGCGTTCACGGCATGACGCCATCCTGATCGCCACGGGGGTCTACAAGCCGCGCGACATCGGCGGACCCGGCGCCGGCCTCGATGGCATCGTCCCGGCGCTGAACTATTTGACGGCATCCAACCGGCAGGGGCTGGGCGACGAGGTGCCCGAGTTCGAGAGCGGCGCGTTGAACGCCGCTGGGCGCCACGTGGTGGTGATCGGCGGCGGCGACACCGCGATGGATTGCGTGCGCACCGCCGTGCGCCAGGGCGCTGCCTCGGTGAAGTGCCTCTATCGCCGCGACAAGGCCAACATGCCGGGGTCCCTGCGCGAGGTGAAGAATGCCCAGGAAGAGGGGGTGGAGTTCGTGTGGCTCTCGGCCCCCGAAGCGTTCTTGGGCGATGACAAAGTGACCGGGGTGCGGGTGCAGCGCATGCGCCTCGGCATGCCGGACGCCTCGGGCCGCCAGTCCGTCGAGGCGTCGGGGGAGCGGTTCACCGTGCAGGCCGATCTGGTCATCAAGGCGCTGGGCTTCGACCCGGAGGAGTTGCCGCGCCTATGGGGCGTGGAAGGGCTGAGGGTCAGCCGCTGGGGCACGGTTGCCGTCGACCACCATACTCAAATGACCGGCCTGCCCGGCGTGTTTGCCGCGGGCGACATCGTACGTGGGGCAAGCCTGGTGGTTTGGGCGATCAAGGATGGCCGCGACGCCGCAGCCCGCATGCACGAGTACATGCAGCAATCCGCCCTTGCCGTCGCCGCAGACTAGGAAGGAGTTCCATCATGGACCATGTTGCCGACTGGAACGCGAACCTCGCCCTCCTGCACGAGACCTATCGCCCCGAGGATGAGCACGATGCCTGCGGCGTCGGCCTGGTCGCGGCCTTGGATGGCAAGGCGCGCCGCGACGTCGTTCAGGCGGGCATCGACGCGTTGCGTGCCGTGTGGCACCGCGGCGCCGTGGATGCGGACGGCAAGACGGGCGACGGCGCTGGCATCCACATTGAAATCCCGCAGGATTTCTTTGCCGACGTGATCAAGTCGGGCGGTGCTGCCCGGCCCGACCAGCGCATCGCCGTGGGCCAAGTCTTCCTGCCGAAAACCGACCTTGCCGCGCAGGAGCGGTGCCGCCAGATCGTGGAGACCGAAATCTTGCATTTCGGCCATACCATCCATGGCTGGCGCCAGGTGCCGATCGACACGCGTTGCATCGGCGAGAAGGCCAACGCGACCCGGCCGGAAATCGAGCAGATCATGATCCGCAACGGCACCGGCGCCGAGGCCGCGACGTTCGAACGCGATCTGTACGTCATCCGCCGCCGGATCGAGAAGCAGGCCATCGCCGCGCAGATCAACGAGCTCTACATCTGCTCGCTGTCCTGCCGTTCGATCATCTACAAGGGCATGTTCCTGGCAGAGAACCTGACCGACTTCTATCCGGACCTGCTGGACCCGCGCTTCGTCAGCCGGTTCGCCATCTACCATCAGCGCTACTCGACCAACACCTTCCCGACCTGGCGCCTGGCCCAGCCCTTTCGCATGCTCGCCCACAACGGCGAGATCAATACGATCAGCGGCAACACCAACTGGATGAAGAGCCACGAGACGCGGCTATCCGAGGCCTCGCTCAACCCGTACATCGAAGACATCAAGCCAGTCATTCAGGCGGGCAGCAGCGACACGGCCGCCTTGGATAGCGCGTTCGAGTTGCTGGTGCGCGCCGGGCGGGACGCCCCGATGGCGAAGGCGCTGCTCATCCCCGCCTCCATCAGCACCGATGCGTCGATGAAGCAGTCCCACAAGAACATGTTCCTCTATTGCAACGCGGTGATGGAGCCATGGGACGGCCCAGCCGCCGTTGCCGCGACGGATGGCCGCTGGATGGTCGCCGGGTTGGACCGCAACGGCCTGCGCCCGCTTCGCTACAGCCTGACCCACACCAACCTTCTGGTCGTGGGCTCCGAGGCCGGGATGGTGCAGTTCGACGAGCGAGACATCCGCGCCAAGGGCCGCGTCGGCCCCGGGCAATCCATCGCGGTGGATTTGGATTCGGGCCAATTCTATGGCGACGAGGAGGTGAGAGACATGCTGTCCAGCCGGCACGACTACGCCAGTTGGACCAAGCGGATCATCGAGATCGACCACATCGTCAAGACGCATGCCCCCGAGCCGACCGTGTTCACCGGCGAGACCCTCCGCCGCCGCCAGTTGGCCGTCGGCATGACGCTGGAGGAGCTGGAGCTGATCCTCCATCCCATGGTGGAAGAAGCGGCCGAGGCGACGGGTTCGATGGGGGACGATACGCCGCTCGCCGTGCTGTCCGAGCGCTATCGTGGGTTGCACCATTACTTCCGCCAGGCCTTCAGCCAGGTCACCAACCCGCCGATCGACAGCCTGCGGGAGACGCGGGTGATGTCGCTGAAGACGCGGCTGGGCAATCTGGGCAACGTGCTGGACGAGAGTAGCGACCAGTGCAACCTGCTGCAGTTGGAAAGCCCGGTGCTGTCCAACGCCGAATTTGCTGCGATGTGCGAATTCATGGGCAAGAACGTCTGCCTCATCGACTGCACGGCGCCGGTGATCAACGGCCAGATCGACCTGCGCGCCGGGTTGGATCGGATCCGCCGCGAAGCGGAGGAGGGCGTGCGGGCGGGCTGCACCCACGTCATTGCGACGGACGAGCATCAGTGCGCCGAGCGCGCCGCCATCCCGATGATCCTGGCCACGGCGGCGCTGCACACCCACCTCGTGCGGTGCTCGCTGCGCACGTTCACCAGCCTGAACGTGCGCGCGGCCGACTGCATCGACACGCATGCGTTCGCGGTGCTGATCGGCGTTGGTGCCACCACGATCAACGCGTATCTCGCGCAGGAATGCATCGCCGACCGGCAGCGCCGCGGCTTGTTCGGCACGATGTCGCTGCATGACGCGCTGTACCGCTACAAAAAGGCGGTCGACAAGGGGCTACTGAAGGTGATGTCGAAGATGGGCATCTCCGTCGTCTCGTCCTATCGCGGCGGCTATAACTTCGAGGCGATCGGGCTATCGCGTGCCCTGGTGGCCGAGTTCTTCCCCGGCATGCAGTCCCGCATCAGCGGCATCGGCATGCCCGGCATCGCCCGCAACGTGCTGGCGCTGCACAAGGCGGCGTGGGACGAGGATGCCGTTACGCTGCCGGTGGGCGGCATCTACAAGCTGCGGCGGCGCGGCGAGGCGCACGCCTTCGATGGCAGCCTGATCCATACGTTGCAGACGGCGGTCAGCAACGACAGCTTCCAGACGTATATGCGCTATAGCGAGGCCGTGCGCCGCCAGCCGCCGATCGCGCTGCGCGACCTGCTCGACTTCACCGAGGGCCATAAGCCAATCCCCGCCGACGAAGTCGAGAGCATCACCGAAATCCGCAAACATCTGGTAGCACCCGGCATCTCCCTCGGCGCGCTCAGCCCCGAGGCGCACGAGACGCTGGCGATTGCCATGAATCGGATCGGCGCCCGGTCCGACAGCGGCGAGGGTGGCGAGGATTCCGCGCGGTTCAAGCCGCGTCCCAACGGCGACAACGCCAATTCCGCGATCAAGCAGGTTTCGTCGGGCCGGTTCGGGGTGACGGCGGAATACCTCAACGCGTGCAGCGAGCTCGAGATCAAGGTCGCCCAGGGCGCCAAGCCGGGGGAGGGTGGGCAACTGCCCGGCTTCAAGGTGACGGAGATGATCGCCAAGCTGCGGCACTCCACCCCGGGCGTGATGCTGATCAGCCCGCCGCCCCATCACGACATCTACTCGATCGAGGATTTGGCGCAGCTCATCTACGACCTGAAACAGATCAACCCGGATGCGCTGGTTTGCGTCAAGCTGGTGGCGCGCTCCGGCATCGGCACGATCGCGGCCGGGGTGGCGAAGGCGAAGGCGGACGTGATCCTCATCTCGGGCCATTCCGGCGGGACTGGGGCCGCGCCGCAGACCAGCGTGAAATATGCCGGCGCACCGTGGGAGATGGGGCTGAGCGAGGCGCACCAGGTGCTGATGCTGAACCGCCTGCGTCACCGGGTGCGCCTGCGCACCGATGGCGGGATCAAGACCGGGCGTGACGTGGTGATCGCTGCGATGCTGGGTGCGGAGGAATTCGGCATCGGCACCGCCAGCCTGGTCGCCATGGGGTGCATCATGGTGCGGCAATGCCACAGCAATACCTGCCCCGTCGGCGTCTGCTCGCAGGACCCGGCGATGCGCGCCAAGTTCGAGGGCACGCCGGAGAAAGTGATCAACCTGTTCTCCTTCATTGCGGAGGAGGTTCGCAACATTTTGGCCAGCTTGGGGGTCAAGCGTCTGCGCGACGTCATCGGGCGGACCGAGTATCTGCGTCAGGTCAGCCGCGGCGCCGAGTGGCTGGACGATTTAGACCTGAACCCGCTGCTGGTGCAGGCCGATCCGGGCGGGCACGAGCGCTATTGCACGCAAGGGCGCAATATCGTTCCCGAGACGCTGGATGCGCAGATGATCGCCGATGCCGCGCCGTTGTTTGAACGGGGCGAGAAGATGCAGTTGCAATACAACATTCGCAACACGCACCGGGCCATCGGCACGAAGTTGTCGCACCGCATTACCCGCCAGTACGGCATGGCAACGCTGCAGCCGGGACATGTTACGGTACGGCTTCGCGGTTCGGCCGGGCAATCGCTGGGCGCCTTCGCGGTGCAGGGCCTCAAGCTCGAAGTGCTGGGCGATGCCAATGACTATGTCGGCAAGGGTCTGTCCGGCGCCACCATCGCGGTCCGTCCGGCGCCGTCTTCCACCCTGATCAGCCAGAACAACACCATTGTTGGAAACACGGTGCTGTATGGCGCAACTGCCGGGCAACTCTTCGCGGCGGGGCAGGCGGGGGAGCGGTTTGCGGTCCGCAACTCCGGCGCCAATGCGGTGATCGAGGGCTGCGGCTCGAATTGCTGCGAGTATATGACCGGCGGCACCGTCGTCGTGCTGGGCGCAGTGGGCGACAATTTCGGCGCCGGCTTCACGGGCGGCATGGCGTTCGTGCTTGATGTGGATGGGATGTTCCCAAAGCGGATCAACCCTGAAAGCATCGACCTCCAGCGGATCGCGCACCCGCATTGGGAGGGCGTCTTGCGCGGGCTGATCGAAGCCCATATCCGCGAAACCAACAGCCGCTATGCCGCCGGGTTGCTGCATGATTGGCAGGGTACGATCGGCCGCATCTGGCAGGTGGTGCCAAAGGGCTTTGCGAAATACCTGCCAGTGCCGCTGCAGGCGGAGGAGGATGAGAAGCGCGCCTAGCCGCCCGGCGTGGGCGGCCAGAGGGGGATTTCTGCGATTGGCGCGGCGCGGCGCGGGTGCCATAACTGGTATCAATGCGGCTGCTCTACCACCTCCCCCTCTCGCCCTTTGCGCGGAAAGTCCGCCTCGCGCTTGCTGAGAAGCGTCTCGCCTTTGAGTTGCGGGTCGAGAAGCCGTGGGAGCGGCGGGCGGGGTATTTGGAATTGAACCCTTCGGGCTCGGTTCCGACGCTGGTCGAGGAGAATGGGCTCGCGATTCCCGATTCTTCAGTCATCTGTGAGTATCTGGAAGAGGCCTATCCTGATACCCCGCTGCTCGGTCACACCCTGGCAGAACGGGTGGAGGTTCGGCGCTTGGTGGCGTGGCTCGATGGGAAGTTTACGCAGGAGGTGACCCGCCACCTCTACGGCGAGAAGATCATGAAGCGCCTGGCGGCAGCAGGGCAGCCCGATACGGGGGCCTTGCGGATTGGTTTTTTGAACCTCAAGAGCCATCTCACCTACATTGGCTGGCTTGCCGAGACGCGGAAATGGCTTGGCGGTAACGCGATGTCGCTGGCCGACTTGGCCGCGGCGGCCCACCTTTCCTCGCTGGATTTCTGCGGCGACGTCGACTGGGAAGCGGTGCCCGCGGCGCGCGAATGGTATGCACGGATGAAGTCGCGGCCATCGTTTCGCCCGATCCTCGCCGACCGGGTCCCAGGCGTCACGCCTCCAGCCCATTATGCGGACCTTGATTTCTAAGGGCTTGTTCGACATCAATCGAATCGATTGGCGGCGTCAAACAAGCCCTAAGCCTTTGTTGTTAGCGGCAGCTTTGTCGGCGTGCCGACGCACTTATTTGCCGACGCTACCTAAGTCGATCGCGTACCGTGGCTAGTCCGACAACATCTTCCGAACCGCCGCGCATATCTCGGAGGGGAGGTATGGCTTTGCCACATACAGTTCTTTAGAAGCGGATTTCCGCTCGAGCGTATCGGGCCGCCCGGTCATGAAGATCACTGGCAAGTCCGGCCGCGTGATGCGGGCGCGCTGAACCAACGCCTGTCCGTCGAGCTTTCCAGGCAGTTGAATGTCAGTGAGGAGGACGGCGATGTGCGGATTGGCGTCGAGGATTTTAATGGCCTCATCGCCGGTTTCGGCCTCAAGGACGTCGTATCCCTCATCGGCGAGTACTTCTGACAGGGTGAGGCGAATGAGGAACTCGTCCTCGACCACCAGGATCTGATTTGCATGGGTGCTGTCGGCACCATGTGTGTTCATGACTGAAGACATGCACCACTAACGCCTCGATTGCGAATTCGTTCTGACATCGTGGTGCTAACCAGCCGGCCGCTCCGCTGCAGTGTTCTTTTCGTGTTCACTCCCGGCGGTTAAGATTGGGTCCAGGCAGCGGGTGGGCACCGTCATGATGGGGCGTAATTGGCTGACATTTTGTCTACTGGCCACGGCCCTTTCGGCGGGCGTTTCCGTGCGGGCGCAGACATCCAATGCTGGTATTCTGTTTCAGGCAGAGGCGCAGACCCTATCAGGAGTTTGCACCGGCCAACCTGTCCGTCTGGAAGGAAATCACAATCGCGTGAGCCTCTCCGGCACGTGTGGATCGCTCCTGGTGAAGGGGTTCGCCAACTCGCTGCAACTGACCATCGCCTCCGGCGGTGCGATCCGGGTCGAAGGAAGTCAGAACCGGGTCCAATACACCGTCCGGGGCGATGCCCCGGCTGTTTTGATCCTGGGGCCCGATAACGAGGTGACGCAAGCTGGTTTGCCAGGCCATGCCTCTGCGGCACCAGCAGCGCCGGTCATGCCCGTGTCGCTTCCTGTGTCCAAGCCTGCCGCGCCGCAAGCAGCGTTAGCCGCGCCCAACTCAGCGTCATCTCTCCCCATTCCAGCGCCGAAGCCAGCGGGACCCCTGGCGTTGTCGGGCGACGATGAGGAGAAATTGGCTGATTGCGCTGGCCGGGATGTGCTGGTGACGGGAAATCGGAGTGCCTACGTCATCCAGGGCGCCTGCCACTCCCTCGTGGTGCGGGGCGATTTGCTGACAGTGCAGGCCGTCATGCAACCCGGCGCCCACATTACGGTGTCGGGGCTCGGCAGCATCGTGTCCTGGGCTGTCCAGGGCCGCGGCCACGCCCCGGCCGGTACCGTACATGGCGCAGGGAGCCGCATTCAGCGGGCAGAGTCGATCGGCGGCCAGTTGGTGAACTAAGGCAGCCCGGCAAATAAGTGCGTCGGCACGCCGACAAAGCTGCCCCTGACAACAAAGGCGTAGGGCTTGTTCGACGCCGCCAATCGATTCGATTGATGTCGAACAGGGCCTAAGGCCCGCCTAATCGGTCTCGTGCCGTGGACTGAGCAGGAACAGCAACGACACGCCGATGCCTACCATCCCGATCAACCCAAACGGAAACGAGAACGTCGCACAGGCGACGACGATATCGAGCAGGGCCGCCAATCTGCTGGCAAGCAGCAAAAACGACCCCATGAACAGAATCAGGACCAAGAGCGGAACGCTCATCGCACCCTCCCATTGCGACACCAGATTGAACCCGTCACGTCCGGCGATGCAAGATCTTGGTGTCGCGGAATCCTTGCCACGTGATGGAGATTGCGTGGTAGGAACCCCGCGGAAGTCATGGATAGATCATGAAGAAGCTCCTCCTTGCCCTGGCGCTGCTGCCAAGCTTTGCTGCAGCGCGGCCTCTTGCATTTGTGATTAACTCGGCCGAGGCGAGCGTTAGCCTGATCGACCTGGAAACCAAGCAGGAGATCAAACGGATCCCCGTCCTGCGGGAGCCCCATCACATGGCGCTGACGCCGGACGGCAAGTCCTTGTTGGTTGGGGACACGGCCGGGAATGCGGTGTTCTTCCTGGACCCGGCGACAGGCGAAACGCAGCGCCGGGCCACGATCAGCGATCCCTACCAGTTGCAGTTCAGCCCGGATGGCAAATGGATGGTGGTCGCCGGGCTGGCCCGCAACCAGATCGATATCTACGACGCGGCGACGCTGACGCTGGCCCATCGGATTCCGGCTTCGTCCATGCCCAGCCACATCAATTTTTCGCCTGATTCATCGGTGACCTATGTCAGCCTGCAGAGTACCGATGCGCTGATGGCGGTCGATGTGCGATCCGGCGCGGTGCTGTGGGATGCCAAGGTCGGCAAGACGCCTGCCGGGGTGTTATGGTTGGATGGCAAGATTCTGGTCGGGATCATGGGCGCCGATTACGTGGCCGTGGTGAACCCGGCAACCGGCGCGGTGGAACGCCGGGTGCAGACCGCCAAGGGGGCTCATAACCTCTTCGTCTCCCCGGACGGCCATACGCTTTATGTGTGCAACCGCGTCGATGGCAGTATTTCCCTGCTAGACCCGAAGACTCTCACGGTCCGCAGCCGCATCGCCATGCCCGGCGGCCCGGACGACATGGATTTTGCGCCGGATGGTAAAATCTGGGTGACCAGGCGATGGGCCCATACCGTCGCCATCCTCGACCCCGTGAGCGGCCAGTATACCACGATCGAGACGGGCCGATCGCCCCATGGCATCTGGCTGAATAGCCACCCGAATGCGGCGACCCCGACACGGGTCAGCGCCCGTTGATCGATCCGTTCGACACGGCGGCCGGTTGGCTACAGGAACATCTGGTCATCCCGTTGCTGTATCAGTTCGACCTGATGCAGTGGGAGGATGTTGGCTATGGCTGGGCGCTGTTCGCAGTCTATGGCGTGGCCCAGGTGCTCATCACCCTTGCCGTATGCCTGCCATTGGAGCGGTGGCGCCCGGTGGAAAGCTGGCCCGACGCCAAAGCGGTCACAATCGACGTATTCTATACGTTGGTGAACCGCATCGGCGTGCTGCCGCTGGTGACGTTCGTGCTGTTCTACCAGGTTCAGGTCTGGCTCAGCGGTTGGCTGACCGACCATGGTTTCGTGCCGCCCACTCTGGAACTGCTCGTTCCGGGCTTGCTTGGGCACCAAATCCTGACGTTCGCCCTTTACGTGCTAATACTCGATTGCGGCGAGTATTGGCGGCATCGGCTGAGCCACAAATTCGCCTGGTGGTGGGCACTGCACTCCCTGCACCATGCGCAGCGGCAGATGACGTTCTGGTCCGACGACCGGAACCATTTAGTGGATGAGGTGATCTCGTTCGTCTGGGCAGCGGCGATCGCTTTGCTGATCGGCATCCCGCCCTTGCAATTCCCGCTCCTCGTATTGGTGTTGCGGTTTCTGGAAAGCCTCAGCCATGCCAATGCGCGGGTGTCGTTTGGGCGGGTCGGGGACCGGGTGTTGATCTCGCCCCGCTTTCATCGGGCGCATCACGGCGTGCTGGCGGCGGGTCAGCAGAGCTGCAATTACGGGTCGATCCTGCCGGTTTGGGACATGATGTTCAGCACCGCGGATTTCGGCCGCGAGTATGTGCGAACCGGCGACCCCTCCGGCGAGGAGGCGCTCGCGACTGGCACCTGGTGGCAGCAACAGAGCGCCGGCTGGCGGCGGATGGTGCGAATGCTGCGGCGGAGCGTCACCAAGAGTAGGTCCCACAGAGGGGAAGCGGCCTAGCAAAGCACTCGTGGCGCGACGGCAACAGCCATCGCGGCCTGGTTGAGCAGACCGATGCTAGCGGAGGCTTGAGGGCGAGGAATGGCCTCGCCATCTTCCGAGAGGAGAGTGTGATGAAGAAGCATCGCAAGCTCCTATACTGGATAATCGTGACTGTGACCGTGAAGGCCAAGGTCGTCGTGCGTCCTCGGTAGGATGGGGGGCCGGTCCTTCCAGGGGCCGGCTCCATCCTCGGAATCGCCGTTTGACGATGCGCTCAAACCAGCCAAACCGGCACGGGCAGGCCTTTCCCGCGCAGGAAGTCCGGGTTGAACAGCTTGGACTGATACCGCGCACCGCCGTCACACAGGATCGTCACGATGGTGTGGCCTGGCCCCATCTGCCGCGCGACCCGGATCGCCGCCGCGACGTTCAACCCGGCAGACCCGCCAATCGACAAGCCCTCGTGCTGCAGCAGGTCGAACACCTGTTCCAGCGCCTCCGGGTCAGGAATGCGCACGGCATCGTCGATCGCGACGCCAGCCAGGTTGGCGGTGACGCGGGACTGCCCGATCCCTTCTGTCACCGAGCTACCCGTGGCCGTCAAGTCACCGGATTTTACCCAGCCATACAGCCCGCTCCCTTCCGGGTCGGCCAGCACGATCCGTACATCCGGGCGCTTGGCCTTCAGGGCCATCGATACGCCAGCCAGCGTGCCGCCACTGCCGCAGGAGCAGGTGAACGCGTCCACCCGGCCGCCCGTCTGCTGCCAAATCTCGGGCCCTGTGGTGGCCCGGTGGCCCTCCCGATTGGCCACATTATCGAATTGATTGGCCCAAACTGCGCCCATCTCCTGGGCCAGGCGCTCGGAATAGCGGACGTAGTTGCCGGGATCGCGATAGGGTTTGGCCGCAACCAGCCGCAGGTCGGCGCCAATCATGCGCAGGAAGTCGATCTTCTCCTGGCTCTGTGTCTCCGGCATCACGATCACGCTGCGATAGCCGCGCGCATTGGCCACCAACGTGATGCCGATGCCGGTATTTCCCGCGGTGCCTTCCACGATGGTGCCGCCAGGCTGCAGAACACCCCGTGCCTCCGCGTCGGTGATGATGGCCAGCGCCGCACGGTCCTTGACCGAGCCGCCGGGGTTCATGAACTCGGCCTTGCCCAGAATAGTGCAGCCGGTTGCCTCCGAGGCACGGCGCAACAGGATCAGCGGCGTGTTGCCGATTGCCGCCGCCATCCCGCCGGCCGTCTCAATTGTGCTTTGCGTCATGCTGGGGCACCTTCCGCGCCGATCCCTGGAGAATTTATGGAACATGGTTGAGAACGTCGCGCCGAAAAAGGTGTGGGAGGCTTTGGTCAGCCATCCCGAGGCAAAACTCGTGGATGTCCGCACCGATATGGAGTGGGCGCAGATCGGCGTTCCGGATTTGACGGGCGCCGGCAAGGAGCCAGCGAAGATTTCCTTGCAGGTCGCGCCAACCATGCAGGTCAACCCGGGCTTCGTCGACGAGATGAAGGCGGCGGGGATCACGCCCGAGGACCACATCTACTTTTTGTGCCGTAGCGGCGTCCGGTCCCTGGCCGCCGCCAACGCCGCCGCAGCCGCAGGCTTTCCCCATGTCTACAACATCACCGATGGCTTCGAGGGTCCGCCGAACGGGCAGGGTGTCCGAGGCCAACTCGCAGGTTGGCAGTCCGATAAGCTGCCTTGGACGCGCGGCTGACCGTGCCTGCCGCCGACCAAGCGGCCACACGCTACGACCGCACGACGATGCTGCTGCATTGGGTGACGGCACTGCTGGTGGTGGCGCAATGGTGCGTCGCGCAGATGATCGACTGGGCACCACGCGGCGCACCGCGTGTGCCGATGCGCTCGCTGCATTTGTCGCTTGGCGTGATCATCGCAGTCGTGATCGTCGCCCGGCTGATCTGGCGCGCGACACGGGGCCGCCATTTGCCCCCGGCCAACGCCCTGCTCCTGCATTTGCTCGCCAAGGCCACCCATTGGGTGATGTACGCGCTGATCGTGGCCCTGGTGGTGCTTGGGCTGGCGCTCTGGTGGGTTCGCGGCGATACGTGGTTCTTCGTCTTTACGCCCGCACCAGCCAGTTGGGCGACCGTGCCGGCTCGCCAGTTTATCGACCACTGGCACGGCACATTGGCGAATTGGCTGATGATCCTGGCTGGGTTCCACGCTGCCGCAGCGCTGGTCCACCGGATCGTTTTGCGGGATGGCGTGCTGGCCCGGATGGTGGTGCGCACCGTCCGGTAAGCGCCTCAGGAGTCGTACAACACGCGTAGCACGACGAACCACGGATATCTGCTGTCCACCACGCCTGTCACCGGGTCCGACAACATGCCTGATGTGGTTACCGGGATGTGCTTCTCGGTCACGCTATCGTCCACATTGCCGCCGATCACGGTCAACTGGCTTGGATCCACGGTGACGACGATGTCGCAATGCCCGGGGAATGAGGTCGTCGGCAACGTGTCGTATGTCAGTGCATGGCTGGCACCGCGGCCGAGGCAGATCAGGTCGCCGGGTTGCGGCGCGTAACGCTCCGGCCGCTCCGCCTCCACGACGCTGATAGTGTCTGTTCCGTCGGCCCTCGCTTTTGCCGCGTTGACGTATGTCGCGTGCGCCGCCGAATAGGGAAACCGCTCGCCCGCGCCGGCAATCCGCATGATGTAGGAGATGAAGGCCGCCGACCAGGCATAATGGCCGTCCTGGGAGGCGGGGAAGACGGTGCCGTTCGCGTCATGCTTTCCCGTCCAATACGCAAAGACCGAACCAGCATCCTGGCTTTCCCACCAATACTCCCCGACGCGCTGCCACAGGCCGGGGAAACGTTCGGGCTTTTCGTCCGGCCGCGGTGGCGGGCGCGTGCCGGGCGGGTCGTCATCCACCGGGCTTCCCCAAAGCCGCCATTCCCGCAGCGCAATCGCCACCGCATCGCTCCGGGAGAATGGGGCGAAGTTGAGGCGGGAGAAGGGCGGCACCTGGCCGAACCCGGCGGCTGGAACGCTGGGGACGGAGGGCGAGGTGACGAGCGCCGCAGGTGGAGGGCTGCTGCTGGAGCATGCAGCAAGGCAAGCGCCAGCCAGCAAAGGCAGCAGTCGGCGGACGTTCATCGGGTAGGTCAGGCCTTGTCAGGGAAAAGGGCGGCTAATCCTCGCGGGGTGGCCTCGCACCGGCCACGCTCGGTGATGATTCCGGTCACCAGCCGCGCCGGCGTGACGTCGAAGGCCGGGTTCGCAGCCGGGCTGCCGCTTGGGGCGGTTCGCACGGTTGTGACCTTGCCGTCGAGCCCGCGCCCGGTCACGGTGGTCACCTCGCTGGCATCCCGCTCCTCGATTTCGATCTCGGCCAAACCGTCCGAGACCTCCCAGTCGATGGTGGAAGAGGGGCAGGCGACCCAAAACGGCACGCCGTTATCCTTGGCCGCTAGAGCCTTGAGGTAGGTGCCAATCTTGTTGGCGACGTCCCCGGTTCGGGTGACCCGGTCCGTCCCTACGATCACCAGGTCCACCTCTCCACGCTGCATCAGATGGCCCCCGGCATTGTCTGCGATCACGATATGACGAATGCCGTGCCGTCCGAGTTCCCATGCCGTCAGGAAAGCGCCCTGGTTGCGTGGCCGGGTTTCATCGACCCAGACCTCCACCGGGATTTTGTCGGCATCGGCGGCATAGATCGGGGCGAGCGCGGTGCCCCAATCCACCGTCGCCAGCCAGCCCGCGTTGCAGTGGGTGAGCACGCGCGCCGGGCGCCCGGTGCGTTCGTACACGTCGCGGATCAACCCGGCGCCGTGCTGGCCGATCGCCTGGTTCTGGGCCACGTCCTCGTCCGCAATCAGCCCCGCTTCCTCATAGGCCACCCGCTTGCGGTCGGCGTAGGCGATGTTGCGCAGCCGGGTCAGCATGCGGGCCGTCGCCCAGCGCAAATTCACCGCAGTCGGGCGGGTGGCGTTGAGTTGCTCGGCTGCCCGCTCGATGGCGCCGGTGGCAGAATCCGCGCGGACGGCGAGGGCCATGCCATAGGCGGCCACGGCCCCAATCAGCGGGGCCCCCCGCACCTGCATGCTGCGGATGGCATGCGCCGCCTCCGCCACCGTGGTCAGGCGCAGGAAATCCAGCGACCATGGCAGCTTGGTCTGGTCGATGATGCGAACGGACCAGCCGTCGGATGGCTCCAGCCACACGCATCGATAGGGGGTGCCGTCGATCTTCACACCACTCTCTCAATTGCGCTGATGCAAGACGCAAACCAACGTGAACAGCCGGCGCGCGGTCGCGAAATCGATGGTCACCTTTCCGTCCAGGCGATCCATCATCAGGGTCGCACCCTCGTTGTGCAGCCCACGGCGGCCCATGTCGATGGCCTGGATCCGCTCGGCGCGCCCCTCCTCCATCGCCAGGATGTGGCTGTCCACCAGCATCTGGTAATCCTTCAAGAGGCCCCGGAATGGCCCCAGCGCCAGGACGACGGCTTGCAGCGGCATGTCCGCGGTGTTGCGGACGTCGAACACCAGCCGCCCCTCATGCACCGACAGATGCAGCACGTAGGGGCCCGGATGGGTGGCAAGGGCGAACCGGCTATCCACCGCCAGATCGTTGGTGGCCTGAACGCGGTCGGCCTCTTGGATGGGCGATAGCCGCGTCAGCGCCTCACCATCCAGCACCACGCGCTCGATCCGTCCGAGGGTGGCGCCGTCGGCAGCGGCGGTCGTTTCGGACGCGCTCACTCGCCGGCAGGTTTCATTAGGCCGACCTTCAACATCAGCCCGAGCGTGGCCCCCTTGATCGGCCGCAGCAGCAGGAGGGACAAGATTACGGTCGTGGGCAGCCAGATGGCCGCCTGCACCCAATAGGGTGGGTCATAGGCCTGGTAGACGGCGAACATCGCGCCAACCACGATGTGTGCCACAAGGAAAACGGTGAAGTAGGGCGGGGCGTCGTCGGCACGGACCTCGCCTAGCGGGGCACCGCACACCATGCACTCCGGCACGACGCGCAGATAGCCCTTGAAGGCGCGAGTTTGCCCGCAAGCCGGGCACAGGCCGCGGGCGCCACGGGACAGCGCCACCAGCAACGGCGGCACCGGCCAAGGGGGACGCTGCGGCATTCGATCCGGTTGCCACCGTACGGGGACGTTAATGTCAGGCATGACGGCAGCCTCGGGCGAGGGGTCAGGGATGAACTATAAGCCATCCGGTGGAAGATTGCGACTAAAGCGGTGACCCGCTTTGGCCATGCCTGTGCTGCAGCCGCCGCGGCGCCCCCGGATAGACCCCCAGAATGCGGAATTCACGTGAGAAGAAGGCCAGTTCCTCCAGCGCCCGCGCCACGTTGGGGTGGTCTGGATGCCCCTCGACGTCGCACAGGAATTGCGTGGCAGTGAACTCGCCGGCCAGCATGTAGCTTTCCAGCTTGGTCATGTTCACGCCGTTGGTGGCGAACCCACCCAGGGATTTATACAGGGCCGCCGGCACGTTGCGGACATGGAAGATGAACGTCGTCAGCGTGTTAGGCGAGTCGGGAATATGCGGCGCCGGCTTCAGCGACGCGATGTAGAACCGGGTCGTATTATCCTTCGAATCCTCAACGTTCGACCGAAGCACCTCCAACCCATACATCTCGGCCGCCAGGGCGGACGCGATTGCCGCATCTTCCTTGTTGCCGTTGGCGGCCACCCACTGGGCGGACCCGGCGGTATCGGCCTCGATGACCGCCTGCACGCCCAACTCCCGCACAATCCTGCGCACTTGGCCAAGCGCCACCGCGTGCGAGTGGACCCGCTTGATGTCGCCGACCGCGGTGCCGGGAAGCCCCAGCAGGCAGTGCTCGACCCGTTGGAAATGCTCGCCAACGATGTGCAGCCCGCTGCCGGGCAACAAGGCGTGGATGTCCGGCACGCGGCCCGCCAGGCTGTTTTCGCACGGCAGCATCGCCAGTTCGGCGTGCCCGCTGCGAACCGCGTCGATCGCCTGTTCGAACGTGTCGCACGGCAATGTCGGACGCCCCGGGAGCGCGGCGCGGCAGGCGAGGTCGGAATAGGCGCCGGGGCGGCCTTGGAACGAGACGGTCATGCCAGGATCGCCCGGGCGCGCTCGAGGTCGGCGGGTGTGTCCACACCAAACGGGCCGTGATCCACCTGGGTGCAGGCGATGCGCATACCCGCTTCCAGGGCGCGCAACTGCTCCAGGCTCTCGCGGCGTTCCAGCGGGCTTTCGGGCAGGGTCACGAACCGGTCCAGCGCGGCGCGGCGGAAGGCATAGACGCCGATATGGTGCCAAAGTGGCCCATCACCGTAAGGCACCCGGGCGCGGGAGAAATACAGCACCTGCGTCATGCGCCGCCCCGCGTCGAACGCGCAGGCGGCCTTCACGAAGGAGGGGGTGGTCGCCTCTTCCTCCGAGGCAATCGGCGTGACCAATGTCGCGATGTCGAACGCCGGGTCGTGCAACGGGCCGATGACGGCCCGTACGGCCGCCGGGTCCAGCGTGGGCGTGTCGCCCTGCACGTTCACGACCACGTCGTGCTTGCCCCGTGGGTCCAACTCCGTCAGAGCGGCGTGCACCCGGTCCGAGCCGGAAGGCAGGGCCGGGTCGGTCAACACGGCGGTGCCGCCGGCGGCGCGGACGGCCGTGGCGATCTCGGGGTCGCCGCAGGCAATGGCGACGGGGCCGATCCCAGCCTCCAGCGCGCGATGCATGACGTGAACGATCATGGGAATGCCCGCGATGATGGCGAGCGGCTTGCCCGGCAGGCGGTTCGATGCCATGCGGGCGGGAATGATGACGATGGGGTTCAACGGAGTACTCGGTGGTTACGCGTGTTTGCAAAAGCGGTTGTGCAGCTTAGGTATGCAGCGACGGACGCGCAAACGCCTGACGGGACGGAGTGACGGAATGGCCTTGCCGACCCAGCGCAGCCCCCAGGGGAATCGATTGTCCCGGGTGTCCCCATAGACCTCGATCGCGCCCTTGCCGCGGCCGAGGCGGCGGCGGATGTGGCGGGCGGCGTCATCCGCCCCTGGTTCCGCGCCGGGGCGGCGGCGGAGCTGAAGGGCGATGACAGCCCCGTCACCGTTGCGGACCGCGAGGCGGAGGCGGCGATGCGGGCCGTGCTGGCCGAGCACTTCCCCAGTCACGGCATTCTGGGCGAGGAGGGCGGCGAGGAGCGGCCGGGCGAGCGCTTCCGCTGGGTGCTGGACCCGATCGACGGCACCCGTGCTTTCATCACCGGCCGGCCGCAATTCGGCACGCTGGTGGCCCTGCTGGACGGGGACACGCCGGTCTTGGGCTTGATCGACCAACCCATCACCGGGGAGCGGTGGCTGGGGGTGGTGGGGCGGCCCACCGTGTTTCGAGGTGCCTATGGCCGTGCCGGCTGCCGTCCTTGCACGAGTTTGGCCGCGGCCGAGCTGAGCTGCACCTCGCCCGCGATCTTCCGGCCGGAGGAGCGGGCCTGTTGGGATCGCCTGGCCGGGCAGGTCCGCCGCGTCTCCTGGGGCGGCGATTGCTATGCCTATGGGCTGCTGGCGCTCGGGCAAATCGACGTGGTGGCGGAGGCGACGCTGAAGATGTGGGATTGGGCGGCCCTGGTGCCGGTGATCGACGGCGCGGGCGGCAGCATCACGGATTGGTATGGCATGCCCCTGCGTGCCGACGGAGATGGCACGGTGCTGGCGCTGGGCGATACCGCCATCCTGACTCCCGCCCTACAGGCTTTGAAGGATGCGCAATGAGATCGGTTCTCCTGCTTGGCCTTGCTTGCCTATTGACCACGCCGGCCGCGGCGGAGCCAACCTATGGCCTCTCGCTGATTGGGCCGCTGCAGCTTCCCGCGGATTTCCAGCATTTCCCCAGCGCCGACCCGAATGCGCCGAAGGGGGGTAGCGTCACGCTGGGCGCTATTGGCAGTTTCGACAGCCTCAACCCGTTCATCGTCCGCGGCAGCCCGGCCGCAGCGGCAGCCCGGGTGTGGGAAACGCTGCTGAAGCAGAATGTGGACGAGGGCGAGGCGGAGTACGGCTACATCGCGCAATCGGTCGACGTCGCGGCCGACCACCGGTCCGTCACCTTCGCGCTGCGGCCGGAAGCGCGGTTCAGCGACGGGACGCCGGTTTCGGCGTCGGATGTGGTGTGGTCGTTCAATACGCTGCGCGAGCATGGACGTCCGATCTACCGAACTTACTGGGCGGATGTGACGGATGTGCAGGCGACTGACGAGCACACCGTCGTTTTCCACCTGAAGGCCAAGGAGAATCGCGAGTTGCCGATGATTCTCGGCGAGGTCCCGGTCCTCCCGGAGCATTGGTGGAAGGGCCGCGACTTCGAAGCCCCGCTCCGGGACCCGCCGGTCGGCAGCGGCGCCTATAAGATCGACCATGTGGATTTGGGCCAGACGATCATCCTGCGCCGGGTGCCGGATTGGTGGGCCGCCAATTTGCCGCCTGGCCGCGGGCTGAGCAATTTCGACACCATCCGCTACGATTACTACCGCGACCCCTCCGTGGCGTTCGAGGCGTTCAAGGCTGGGCAGATCGATTTCCGTCAAGAGAATTCGGCCAAGACCTGGTCGACGCAGTATGACTTCCCAGCCGTGGCCAAGGGGCTGGTGAAAATGGAAAAGCTGCCGGATCGGCTGCCGACCGGCATGCAGGGCTTCGTCATGAACACCCGCCGCGGCCTCTTCAAGGACCGCCGGGTGCGGCAGGCGATGGACGAGGTGTTCGACTTTCAGTGGATGAACAAAAACCTCTTCTATGGCCTCTACACCCGCACCGACAGTTTCTTCAGCAACAGCGACTTCGCCTCGTCGGGCATTCCGCAGGGGCCGGAGCTGGCCTTGCTGGAGCCGTTCCGCAAGGAGCTGCCGCCGGAGCTGTTCACCACACCCTTTGCCTTGCCGGTGACGGACGGGTCCGGCAACAATCGTGACGGGCTTCGCCGCGCGTTCGACCTGCTGAAGGATGCGGGATGGACGATCAAGGACCACAAGATGGTCAACGCCGCCGGGCAGCAGATGAGCTTCGAAATCTTGCTCGACGACCCGGCAATGGAGCGCATAGGTTTGCCCTATGCGCAGTGGCTGGGCCGGCTGGGGATCGACGCGCATATCCGCACGGTGGATGCCGCACAGTATCAGAAGCGCATGGACGACCTCGATTTCGACATCTCGGTTGCCGTGATTCCTGAGAGCGATTCGCTGGGCAATGAGCAAATCGATTTCTGGAGTTGCCAAAGCGCCAACCAGCCGGGCACGCAGAATTATGCCGGCGTGTGTGACCCGGCGATCGACGCATTGGTGGCGAAGATCGTTGGTGCGACGAACCGGCAGGACCTGATCACCGCGGCCCACGCGCTGGATCGCGTGTTGTTGTGGAATTGGTATGTCGTTCCGCAATGGCACTTGCGGGAAGTGTGGGTCGCCTATTGGAACCGCTTCGGCCACCCGAAGGCGCCAGTGCGGACCGGGCTGGACTTCTCTGCCTGGTGGGTGGACCCGGCGCTCGCTGCCGCAACGGACGCAGCCCGCGCGCGCTGATGGGCCGCTACCTGCTGCGGCGCTTGCTGCTCGTGATCCCGACGCTTTTCGGCATCATCACGATCAACTTCGCCGTCGTGCAATTCGCGCCGGGCGGCCCGGTGGAGCAGATGCTGGCCGAATTGCGCGGACAGACGCAGACGCTGAGCCGCATCACCGGCGGCGGGTCGGATGTGGTGCAACCCGCCGACAACTCGACCGGTTACCGCGGGCGGCGTGGATTGGACCCGCAAACGGTGGCGCAAATCCGTCACATGTTTGGTTTCGACAAGCCGCCGCTGACACGCTACCTCGAAATGATCGGCAGCTATCTTCGCTTCGACTTCGGCCGGTCGTTCTTTCGCGGCGACACGGTGATGCATCTGGTGCTGACCCGATTGCCGGTCAGCGTTTCCATCGGGCTGTGGTCGACGCTGCTGATCTACCTCGTGTCCATCCCGCTCGGCATCGCCAAGGCCGTTCGCGACGGCAGCCGGTTCGATGTCGCAACCTCGGCGGCGGTGCTGGTCGGGTACGCTGTGCCGGGGTTCTTGTTCGCGATCCTGCTCATCGTGGTGTTCGCGGGCGGGTCGTTCTTCGACTGGTTCCCCCTCCGCGGGCTGACCAGCGACGGCAGCGCCGCCTGGTCGTGGCCAAGGCGGGTGGGTGATTATGCCTGGCACATGGTGCTACCCACGATCGCCCTGGTCGCCGGCGGGTTCGCCAGCCTGACGATCCTGACCAAGAACTGCTTTCTCGACGAGATCAACAAGCAATACGTGCTCACCGCGCGGGCGAAGGGCGCTGGCGAGCAGCGGGTGCTGTATGGGCACGTGTTCCGCAACGCGATGCTGCTCATCGTCGCCGGCTTCCCCGCGGCCTTCATCGGCATCCTCTTCTCCTCCGCCCTGCTGGTGGAGATCGTATTCTCGCTGGATGGGCTGGGACTGCTCGGCTTCGACAGTGCCATCCGGCGCGATTACCCGGTGATGTTCGGAACGCTGTATATGTTCACGCTGATCGGCCTGCTGCTGCAGATCGTCGGCGATCTGATGTACACCTTTGTCGATCCCCGGATCGATTTCGAGCGACGGGACTGATGAGTCCGCTCAACCAGCGCCGCTTCGCCATCTTTCGTTCGCACCGCCGAGGCTGGTGGTCGCTCTGGATCTTCCTCATTCTGTTCTTCGTCTGCGCGGCCGCCGAACTCGTCGCGAATGACCGGCCCTTGCTCATCCGTTACGACGGCCATTGGTTCTCGCCCGTACTGCACGACTACAGCGAAGATGCGTTCGGCCCCGATTTCCTGCCGATCGAGGCCGACTACACCGACCCCGATCTGGCGCATGCCATCGACGCGAAGGGATGGATGATCTGGCCGGCCATCCCGTTCTCCTACGACACCGTTGTGAAGAACCTGGCGAAGCCGTCTCCCACTCCGCCCAGTTGGCGCAACCTGCTCGGCACGGATGACCAGGCGCGCGACGTGTTGGCGCGGGTGATCTATGGGTTCCGCATTTCCGTGCTGTTCGGCTTCGTGCTCACCATCGTCTCGTCCATCCTCGGCATCGCCGCCGGGGCGGTGCAGGGGTTCTATGGCGGGCTGACCGACCTGCTGTTCCAGCGTTTCATCGAAATTTGGTCGGGCATGCCGCAACTCTTCCTGCTGATCATCCTCTCCTCGATCATCACGCCGGGGTTCTGGGTGCTGCTGCTCTTCCTGCTGGCGTTTTCTTGGATGGCGCTGACCGGGGTGGTGCGGGCGGAGTTCCTGCGGGGCCGCAATCTCGACTACGTCCGCGCGGCGCGGGCGCTCGGCGTGCGCGACACGGCCATCATGTGGCGCCACATCCTGCCGAACGCGCTGGTCGCAACGCTCACCTTCCTGCCGTTCACCCTGTCCGCCTCGGTCACCGTCCTGGCCAGCCTGGACTTCCTCGGCTTCGGCCTGCCCCCAGGTTCGCCCTCGCTCGGCGAGTTGGTGAACCAAGGCAAGAACAATCTGCAGGCGCCGTGGCTGGGCATCACCGCCTTCATCGTGCTGGGCGGCATCCTGGTGCTGCTGATCTTCATCGGCGAGGCCGTGCGGGATGCGTTCGATCCCCGCAAGCAACTGAAATGACCATCCTGTCGGTGAGCGGCCTATCCGTGCGCTTCGGCGCGAAAGCGGTGGTCGACCAGGTGTCGTTCACCGTGGCGCGCGGCGAAACCGTGGCCTTGGTGGGGGAGAGCGGGTCCGGCAAGTCGCTCACGGCGCTGTCGATCCTGCGCCTGCTGCCCCCGGGCGCGGCGGTGACAGGCAAGGTCGTGCTGGACGGCACGGATATGGCGACGGCGCCGCCGGACCGGTTGAGGGCGATCCGCGGCGCCACGGCTGCCATGGTGTTTCAGGAGCCGATGACCAGCCTCAATCCGCTGCACAAGATCGGGCGCCAGGTTGGCGAGGCAATGGCGCTGCATGGCCGCCGCCCGACGCGGGCGGCCATCGTGGCGCTGCTCGATTCCTGCGGCTTTCCGGAGGCGGCGAAGCGGCTGGACGCCTTGCCGCACCAATTATCCGGCGGCCAGCGGCAGCGCGTGATGATCGCCGCGGCCTTGGCCAACGACCCGGCGCTGCTGATCGCCGACGAGCCGACCACGGCGCTGGACGTGACCATCCAGGCGCAAATCCTCGACCTGCTGGCCGAACAGAAGGCGAAACGGGGGCTGGCGCTGCTGCTGATCAGCCACGACCTGGGTGTCGTCAGACGCTATGCGGACCGGGTCTGCGTGATGAAGGATGGCTGCATCGTGGAGCAGGGGGACGCGGCAACCGTTTTCGCGCACCCCACTCATCCCTACACGCGCATGCTGGTGGAGGCGGAGCCGAAGGGCCGCCCGAATGCGCTGCCGCAAGCCGCCCCCGCCTTGGCCGAGGCCGCCAACATCACGGTCGATTTCACCACGCATCGCGGCTTTCTGCCGCGCTGGTCCAAATCGCTACGGGCGGTGAACGACGTGTCGCTGACCATCCGGGAAGGCGAAACGTTGGGCTTGGTGGGGGAGAGCGGCTCGGGGAAGTCCACCATGGGGTTGGCGCTGCTGCGCCTGGTGCCGGCGTCCGGCCGGGTGGTGTTCGCAGGGGAGGATTTGCAGATGCTGTCCCCCACCGCGCTCCGCCATCGCCGGGCGCAGATGCAGATCGTGTTTCAGGACCCTTATGGAAGCCTCTCGCCGCGGCTGGCGATCGGGGATTTGGTCTCGGAAGGGCTTCGTGTCCATGAGCGCTTGAGTGCGTCCGAACGCGCCGCCCGGGTCGCATCGGCGCTGGCCGAGGTGGGGCTGCCGGCGGACACCATCCTGCGCTATCCGCACGAGTTCAGCGGGGGGCAGCGGCAGCGCATCGCGATCGCCCGCGCACTGGTGTTGCAACCCCGCCTGCTGGTGCTGGACGAGCCGACCTCCGCGCTGGACCGCTCGGTGCAGGCACAGATCGTCGCGTTGTTGCGGGACCTGCAGCAGCGCCACGGATTGGCCTACCTGTTCATCAGCCACGACCTCGCGGTGGTGCGCGCGCTGGCCCATCGGGTGATGGTGCTGCGGGCCGGCCGGGTGGTGGAGGAGGGCGAGGCGGACGCGGTGTTCGCCGCCCCGCGTGAAGCCTATACCCGTGCGTTGATGGAGGCGGCCTTCGCCTGAGCCTGGCGCTCGTCACCCAGGTGGATCGTCCAGAGCATGGCGACGCCAGCCAGCGGCACCACGGCCAGCATGCCGTACGCGGGCGTCCATCCCAGATGCACCACGACGAACCCGGCTGCGGCGGCCGATAGGGCCGAGGAGAGCGATTGCATGGTGCCGAGCGCCCCCATCGCCGTTTGGGTGCGTCCGCCGCCATAGGTCAAATCCGCCACGGCCGCCGGGGCAGCCACGCTGATCAACCCGGCGCCCAGCCCATCCAGCAGTTCGATAACGATCAGCGCCACCGGATGATGCGACACCGCCGCCAGGAATCCCCGAACGGGGAGCACCGCGCAGGCGGCGATCAGCAGCGCGCGGCGGCCGACTTTCTCCGCCAGATGCCCGGCGGCCCAGGAGACGGGCACCATGACCGCCTGCGCCACCACCACCAGCACCGCCATCCATTGGGTGGGATCATGCAGCCGCTCCATCGCCAGACGCTGGCCCAGCAGGGGCAATACGGCCGCATTGCCAAAATTGAACATCCCGACCGACAGGATCACGACCAGTAGGCGCTTGTTGCGGAGCAGCGCCCGGGTGCTGCCGCGCTTCTCGCCCTTCTTGCGGCGCTCCCGCCCGGCCATGCGGGTATGGTCCACCGCGTCGCGCGGATAGAACCCGAGTGCGACGAGCATGCCGGCGGCCATGACGCCCAGCACCGCGATCGAGGAAGCGGGCCCAATGGCGAAGGCCACGCCCCAGATCAAGGCGGCCGCCACGACGTTGCCGCAATGGGTGGCGGCCTGGTTGATGCCCTGCTGCCTGGGGAAGCCATCTTTGCCGATGGTCGCCATGGTCAGCGCGGTCAGCGATGGGGCGCCCAGCGCGCCCCCCGTGGCGACGACGACCTGGGCGATCAGGATCGGCCACAGCCCCCGCACGACGAACATCGCCAAGGTGCCCCCCATGATCATCAGGCAGGTGAGGGCGAGCATCAGCCGGGGGCGCCCCACGCGGTCGATCAGCGCGCCGGCCGGCGTGGCCGTGAGCATGCCGGCGACCAGCCCGGCGGAGAGCACCCAGCCAATCTCGTCGGGCGGCCATTTCTCGGCCGTGGATAGCCAGGTGGAGAGGAAAGGACCCATCCCACCTCCCACGTCGGCCATGAAGAAGTTGATGACGGGCAACCCGATCGAAGGGGTCATCATGTCGGTGAAGTGCCTGATGGGGCGTGTCGTTTATTCATTGCTTTGGCGAAGACAGCAACATACCGGCGTTTTGATGGCAACCGCCTGGTCAGCCCGGTGCCGTTGACGGCAGCCAAACGGTGAAGGTGGCGCCCTCGCCTTCGCGGCTGTCGATCGCCAACTGGCCCCGGTGCCGGTTGATGATGTGTTTGACGATCGCCAGCCCCAGCCCGGTGCCCCCCACCGCCCGGGACCGGCCTTTATCGACCCGGTAGAACCGCTCGGTCAGCCGCGGCAAATGCTCGCGCGGAATGCCCGCCCCGTCATCGGTGACGGCCACCGTCACGCCAGGCCGGGGCGGCCAGCGGCCACCTGGCGCGGTCCGCGCCGCGGCCACACGCAGGCTTCCCCCCTCCCGCCCATACTTGATGGCATTGTCCATCAGGTTCTGGAACACCTGCCCGAGCTGGTCGTCATCCCCGGTGATCTTTGGCAGGTCGTCCGGCAGGTCCAGCCGTAAAGTCGTGCCGCGCCGCTGCAGCCGGGGTTCGAAGGAGGCGGCGGTGAACCGCAGCAGCTCGGCCAGGTCCACCATCCCGGTTGGCGGCGTATGCTCCGTCATTTCGATCCGGGACAGGCTGAGGAGGTCGTCGATCAGCCGGTTCATCCGGCCGCCTTGCTCGGCCATGATTTCCAGGAACCGTGACTGGGCGGGCGGATCGTCGGCGGCTGGCCCGCGCAGCGTTTCGACGAACCCGATCAGGCTGGCCAGCGGGGTTCGCAATTCGTGGCTGGCATTGGCGACGAAGTCCGCCCGGGTGCGCTCCAGCGCCCGCTCCCGCGTGCGGTCGGATAACACGGCGGCGACTTGGTCGCCCGCCAAATGAAACACAGCGGCGTGCAATTCCCGCTCGACGGGGACGGGCAGGAACAAATCTGCCTCCTGCATGGTGCCTGCGGCGGCGGCCCGGTCGATCGCGTCGCGCAGGCCCGGGTGGCGCAGCACGGCCGCGATGTCGGCGCCGAAGATGGCCCTGGCAGCCGCGTTGACCCTGGTCACGGCGCGGTCCGGTCCCAGTAGGATGAGTGGGTCCGGCAGCGCCTCGATCATCGCATTCGCGGTCCGCAGTTCCTCCTGAAGGGATCGGGAGGTTTCGCCATAGCGCCGGATCAGCCGGTCGATGTCGCCCTGCAGGCGGGGGCGGGGGCGCTTTCCGGCCGGGGCGCCGTCCGCGGCCCGGCGCAACTCCACCCCCATCTCCGCCCGCTCATGCGCCCGCCACGCGGCGAAGCCGAATGCTGCGGCCAGGTTCAGCAATGCGGCGGCCAGGGCTGGCGCGAGTCCCACGGCGCCGTAAGCGAACAACACGATCAAGACCGCCAGCGAAGGGGTCGCCAGGATGGCAGCCGGCAGCAACACCACGACGTGGCGGCTTTGGGGTGGTTCGGTTTAGCTGCCGGTTGCCAGGCTGGCGGGCGCCGGGTCCACGATGTGGGCGCCGTCCGGCCCTACCGCGAACACCGCCAGGCCGCGCACGACGTGCCCATCGGGCCGCAGGGCGAACAGGCCGTCCACGCCACGGAACCCGTTCGTCTGGGTGATGACGAGCAAATTGCCCGCGGCGACCCGGGCAAGCTGGCCCGCATCATAGGCGAGATCGACCAGGCCCGACGGTGCGGAGCCGTATTTTGCGGTGTACGCCTGCTCGAACCGGGTGCGGAAGCTTGGGTCGGGCCCGGCATACCAGGCACCCGAGAGACCAGCCGCCGCGGGGTCGTGCGCCCAGGTCGCCGGGCCGATCACCTGCACATCGGGCGGGGTGATGCCATAGCCCGGCAGGGCCGAGGCAACCGTTGCCAAGGCCGACCCACCGGCCGCCAGCAGCAGCGCGTCGAACGGCGGCGGGGCGACGTCCGGCGGCGTCACCAGCGGGTCGGGCGGGGCCGAGTCGGCGCTATGCCGGCTGGCATACTCGGATACGGCGCGCAGGGCGGCGTCCAACTGTGGCCCCCTGCCGTCCGGGTAACGCCGGATGACTGGCGCCGGGTCCGCGACGGCCGTGGCGGCGGTGATCAGCCCATCGCTCAACGCGGCGCCGAAGATGTTGTCCGGCAGCACGGCGGCGATCCGGCTCTTGTTGACGCGGCGGAGCGACTGCGTCAGCCGCAGGACCTGTTGTTGCGGGGTGATACCCAGCGCCCAGACACCGGGCCGTCCCTGCTGCGGGTCCGAGGTGAAGGCGAGGATGGGGATGCCGTTCGCCACCGCGGCTGCGGCTGCCGTCTCACCCGCGGTCAGCGGCCCCACGATGATGCCGTCGCCGGCGGCCACGGCCTGCTGGGCGGCGGCGGTGGCGCCGCTCGGCGTGCCCTTGGTATCCAGCACGTCCGGTTGCGGACCGTTCGGCCCAAGCGCAAGTTGCACCCCCTGCAACAGGTCGCGCCCCAGGTTGGCGTTCGGCCCGGTCAGCGGAACGAGGATGGCGACCTTGTTGTTCACCGGGACGGGCGGTGCGCTGGCCCGTGTGGTTGCCGACTCGTCTGGTGCGGCGACGCAAC
The DNA here is from genome assembly GCA_965199005.1 of Acetobacteraceae bacterium. Taxonomy (GTDB): domain Bacteria; phylum Pseudomonadota; class Alphaproteobacteria; order Acetobacterales; family Acetobacteraceae; genus LMUY01. The sequence continues at coordinate 503,311 of CBDAQK010000006.1, forward strand.
CAGCCAGTGCGGCGGCGGCGATGAAGGAAAGCGCGGAGTACTGTAATGCACGTAACGTCACGATCCGGACTCCGATGACACTCGCAATGACGATGGCAGACGGGACGGTCGACCCGGCACGTGGAAGCCTTGTGCTGGTTTCCACGCCAATCGGCAACCTTGGGGATATCAGCCAGCGGGCGCTGGAGGCATTACGGTCTGCGGACACTTTGCTGTGCGAAGATACCAGGGTCACCGCGCGGCTGCTTTCGGCCTACGGGATATCCGTCGCCACTTCGCCGTTGCACGACCATAACGAAGACGCGCGTATTCCGGCAATCCTGGAGCAGGTCCAGGCCGGACGGCGGGTCGTGCTGGTGTCGGATGCGGGGACGCCGCTCGTGAGCGACCCAGGGTTCCGCCTGGTGCGCGCCGCGGTGGCGGCCGGGGTGCCGTTGGGGGCGGTGCCGGGGCCGAATGCCGCCGTCATGGCGCTGGTGCTGAGCGGATTGCCGCCGCAGCCATTTCTGTTCCTGGGCTTCCCCCCGCCGCGCTCGGCGGCGCGCCGCACCGAATTTGCCAAATTGCGCGCGGCGGAGCGGGCTGGGCTGGACGCCACCCTGCTATGGCACGAGGCGCCGCACCGGCTGGCGGAAATGCTGGCTGACTTGCTGGCCGTGTTCGGTGACCGCCCGGCGGCTGTGGCGCGTGAATTGACCAAGCGGTTCGAAGAGGTGCGGCGCGAATCGCTCTCGGTGTTGGCGGAGCATTACGCGGCCGAGCCGGCCCGGGGGGAGATCACGGTGTTGGTGGGGCCGCCTCCACCCGAATCGCAAGATGCCGAGGGGTTGGACGCCCAGTTGCGATCCGCCCTGGCCAGCAGCAGCGTGAAGGATGCGGCGGCGTTGGTCGCCGGGTCGACCGGGCTGCCGCGCCGTATGGTGTACGCCCGCGCACTCGAATTGAGCCGGGGATGATGCTACGAGGGGCTGCATGAGCGAATTGGCCACAGAAACGCTGGAGCGCCACGAACACCTTCAGCATCATCCGGATGACCGGCATGCGAAGCGCGCTGCGCTGGTGATCGGCGTCCTCGCGGCGGTCCTGGCGGTTTGCGAGATGATGGAGCGCAGCTCGCAGAACGCTTATCTGTCCCACCACATCGGCGCCAGCAACGAGTATGCGTTCTACCAGGCCCGGCAGACCCGTGCGTTGGTCCTGAACCAGACGGCGACGCTGATGGCAGCGTTGCCGCCGAACCCGCAGACACAGAAGGCCAGCGCGGACGCGGCGGCGGAGGCGAAGCGTCTGACCGACGATAGCGACCGCGGGAACGGCGCCAAGCAAATCCAGGCCCGTGCCCAGGCGGAGAGCGACGCGCGGGACAAGTCGCTGCACCGCTATGAGTGGTTCGAGATGGTCACCAGCGGGCTACAGATCGCCATCGTGCTGGCCAGCGTGTCCGTGGTGACGCAGTTGGTGCCGGTGTTGCTGCTCAGTCTCGGGGTTGGCGCCGTGGCGGCGATGGTGGGCGCGTTGGTGGCCGCGGGGGTGGTTTAAAGGACCAGCGCCGGCAGCAGCGCGTCCAGCCGAACCCGTCCCTCGGCGGTGGCGGTCAAGTGCGTGGCGGTCTGCACGACGTAGCCGGCCTCCTCCGCCATGGCGAGCACTGCCGGGTCCAGCGCGTCCGGCAACGCGATGCCGGTCCGCCGGGCGAAACGGGCGGCATCGATGCCTTCGTGCAGGCGCAGGCCCATCAACAGCATCTCGCGTGCCCGATCCGCCGGTCCAATGATTTCTTCCGCCGTGCTGCCATGGCCCTCGCGTTCCACGCGGCCAGCCCAGGGCTCTGGTGCGCGATGGCGCCTGGTGGCGACCAAATCGGCGCCAAGCGTCACCCGGCCATGCGCGCCCGGACCAATGCCCACGTAGTCGCCATAGCGCCAATAGGCGAGGTTGTGCCGGCTTTCAGCCCCGGGGGCGGCATAGTTGGAGATTTCATATTGCAGCAGACCGTGGGCCTGGGCGGCCTCGGCCGTCGCTTCGTAGAGGGCGGCTGCTGCGTCCTCCCCCGGCAACACCAATTCACCCCGGCGATGCAGTGCCTCGAAGGCGGTGCCGGGTTCGATGGTGAGTTGATAGAGCGACAGGTGGTCGGCGGCGAGCGCCAGGGCCTGGTGCAGTTCCGCCTGCCAGGCGGCGAGCGACTGGCCGGGGCGGGCATAGATCAGATCGAAGGACACACGGGGAAAAATCCGCCGTGCGAGTTGCAGCCCGGCAACCGCCTGCGCGGCGGAGTGCTGCCGGCCCAGCCTGCGCAGCGCTTCGTCGTCGAGGCTCTGCACCCCCAGTGAGGCCCGGTTCACCCCCGCCTGCCGGAATGCGGCAAGGCGGCCCGCTTCCACACTGGTGGGGTTGGCTTCCAGCGTCACCTCCAGCTGGGGCACCGGGTCAAACAGGCGATGCGCGTCCTCGATGAGGGCAGCCGCGGTGGCTGGTTCCATCAGGCTCGGCGTGCCACCCCCGAAGAAGATGGACCCCAGGCGGCGGCGGCCCAGGCGGGCGGCCTCCCAGGCGAGTTCGGCGCGCAGGGCGGCGGCGAAGCGCGCCTGGGGGATGCGCTCGCGGACATGGCTGTTGAAGTCGCAATACGGGCATTTGGCCAGGCAAAACGGCCAGTGGATGTAGAGGGCGAGAGGTGCGGTCACTTTCGGGCATATAGGGTCGACGATCCTGTCTGGGCAAACACGGGGAGCCGGACTAGGCTTTTCGCAAGCGCAACATGGAGGACAGCATGGCCCTTTCCCCGGAAGCCCTAGCGGCGGAGTTCGACATGCTGATGCACCGGGCGGGGCTGACCGTTCCCGAAGAACGCCGCGCGCAGGTAATTCCCGCCTATGCCGAGCTGCGTGACCAAGTGGAGCTGTTGCGCGGATCGCGGACGGCGGCGGCGGAACCCTCCAATGTCTTCCGCCTCAAGCGGGTCGGAGCAGCCTGAGATGAGCGAGTCGATCGCGGGTCTCGGCCGCCTGCTCCGCACCAAGCAGACCACCTCCGTAGCACTCACCCAGGCCGCGCTTGAACGCGTGGCGGCGAAGGATGGGCCGCTGCACAGCTTCATCACCGTGACCGCCGACCGCGCCATGGCGGAGGCGCAGCGTGCCGACGCGGCGTTCGCGGCCGGCCAGGATGCGGGACCGATGCAAGGCGTGCCCTACGCGTTGAAGGACATCTACGACACCGCCAACATCCGCACGACCTGCCACTCCAAGCTGCTCGTCGACAACGTGCCGTCAGCCGATTGCGTGGTGGCGGAGAAGCTGACGGCGGGCGGCGGGGTGTTGATCGGCAAGCTCGCGACGCATGAATTTGCCATTGGCGGTCCGTCCTTCGACCTGCCCTTTCCCCCCGCGCGCAATCCGTGGAATTTGGACCATATCACGGGCGGCTCGTCCTCCGGGTCCGGGGCGGCGGTGGCAGCCGGCATCGTGCGGATGGCGATGGGCTCGGATACGGGTGGCTCGATCCGCGGCCCGGCGGCCTATTGCGGAACCGTGGGGATGAAGGCGACCTACGGCCGGGTCAGCCGGCGCGGTGTGTTCCCGCTCTCCTACACGCTGGATCACACCGGCCCGCTCACCCGCAGCGTGGAAGATGCAGCGATCACCCTGCAGGTCATCGCCGGATACGACGAGCTTGACCCGGCGAGTGCGGACGAGCCCGTCGGCGACTATATCTCCGGCCTGGAGGGCGGCGTTGCGGGGATGCGCTTTGGCGTGCCGCGCGCGTTTTTTGCCAAGGCCGCGGCGACCACGCCGGACATGCTGGAGGCGTTCGACAAGACGCTGGACGCGCTGCGGGCGGCCGGTGCGGTGGTCGAGGACGTGGCGCTTCCCGATTATGGGATTTTCGCCGCGTGCGGCCGGGTGATCCTGACGGCGGAGGCGTTTGCGATCCATGAGAAGGACATGCGCAGCCGGCTCGGCGATTACGGCGCCTTCACCCAGCAACGTTTCCTGCTCGGCGCCACGCTCACGGCGGCCGATTTGGTGCAGGCCTTCCGCGCCCGGCGGGAGCTGACGGATGCGGTGAACGGCGTGCTGGGGCACTATGACGCGTTGCTGACCGCCTCTGCCCTGGCGGTGGCGCCCACGTTCGATGCGGTGCCGGACCCGGCGAAATCGGCGATCGCCCCGATGCAGACGATCCCGTTCAACGTCACCGGCCATCCGGCGATGAGCGTGCCGACGGGCAAGGGCGCCCTGGGGCTGCCTGTGTCGCTGCAGATTGTCGGGCGCCCCTTCGACGAGGCGACGGTGTTCCGAATTGGCCGCGCCATCGAGAGCTATACCGGTTGGGACGGCCCGGTTGGGATCCCGCCGGGCTGATCAGGCGAAGTGGCAGGCGGCGCGTTGCTGCGGCGCCACGTCCCGCAGCAGGGGCGCCTCGGTAAGACACCGGGGCTTGGTTTTCGGGCAGCGCCCGGCGAAGCGGCAGGCTGTCTCGGTCGCCGGCCCGAGTTCGGCATCGGCCGGGGCAGGGCGGCCCCGCCGCTCCGGGTCGGGAATGGCGTCCACCAGCGCTTGCGTATAGGGGTGGCGAGGGGCGGCGAAGACGCGGTTGGCTGGTCCGCTCTCGACGACTTGGCCGCGATACATCACCAGCACCATGCTACACAGCAGCCGCACGACGTTCAAATCGTGGCTGATGAACAGCAAGGCCACGCCGAGCCGGGTCCGCAGGTCGTCCAGCAGGCGTAGCACCACGGCCTGCACGGAGACATCAAGCGCGGAGGTCGGCTCGTCCAGCACCAAAAGAGCGGGGCGGGTCGCCAAAGCGCGGGCGATGCCAACCCGCGCCTTCTGGCCGCCGCTGAGCTGATGGGGATAACGGGGCAGTAAATCGTCCGGCAGTCCCGCGAGGCGGGCCGCTTCCCGCACCCGCGCATCGGTCTCCGCCCGGTTCAGCCGCAGCAGTGACGTGACCGGGCTGGCGATGGCACGGTGGGCGGTGTGATGCGGATCCAGACTGTCGGTGGCGTCCTGGAACACCATCTGCACGCTGGCGCGTGCCGGGTCGCGGGCGAACCGGTGCATGGGGATGCTGCCGATATTGCGGTCCTCGAGCATGATCCGCCCGCTCTCGGGTTCCAACAGGCGGTTGATCAGCCGGGCGAGCGTGCTTTTGCCGCATCCGCTTTCGCCCACCAGCGCCACGGCCTCGCCCGCCGCGACGCTGAACGACACGCCGTCCACGGCCTGCAGCCAATTTCCACCCTTCAACGGAAAGCGGCAGGAGACGGAGTCGACCTCCAGCAGAGGCTTGGCTGTCACAGGGGGAACCGGCAGGCGGTGAAGTGGGTGGGTGTCAGGTAGATGTGTGGCAGCGGCGGGGTGTCGCAGTCCGGACGATGGTTCTCGCACCGTGCAGCGTATCGGCAGGGCGGCAGGGCCGAGCGCAAATCCGGCAGGTTGCCGGGGATCGGCGTCAGCGCGGCGATGCCGGGTTTGCCTTGCGGCATGGTGGCAACCAGGCGCCTGGTATAGGGGTGATGCGGGTGACGCAGGATGTCCGCCGCCGGCCCGTGCTCCACGAGGTGGCCGGCATGCATCACGGCGATCCGGTCGCAATGCTCGCCAGCCAGGGCCAGATCATGCGTGATCAGCAGCAGCGACATGCCACGACCGCGGATTTCGGCCGCGATCAGCGCCATGATGGCCGCCTGGGTGGTCACATCCAGCCCGGTGGTCGGCTCGTCGGCGATCAGCAGCTTGGGCGACGCGGCCAAGGCGATGGCGAGCATGACCCGTTGGCACATGCCGCCCGACAATTCCATCGGCAAGGCGGCTGCCCGCCGCGCTGGGTCGGCGATGCGGACGGCGTCCAGCAACGCCACCGCACGGTCGCGGGCCAGGCGCCGCGGCAGGCCGCCGGCATGCACCATCACATCCGCCACCTGACGGCCAACGGGCACGACAGGGTTGAGCGCGGCGCGCGGGTTTTGGAACACCATGCTGATCGCACGGCCGCGCACGCGGCGCATCGCAGACTCGGAACAGGCGAGCAAATCCGTGCCATCCAGCACTGCCGAGCCAGCCGTCACTTGCGCCGCCGGGTCCAGGATGCGGAGCAAGGCCTGGGCCGTGACGGATTTGCCCGAGCCGCTTTCCCCGACCACGCCGAGGATTTCTCCGGGCTGAACGGTGAAGCCGACATTTTGCACCGCCCGTACCGTGCCGCTCCGCGTAGTGAACGCCACGCACAACCCCTGCACATCCAGCAATGGCGTCACGTGCGCCGCCTGGGGTCAGCCACATCGCGCAGCCCGTCGCCCAGCAGGTTGAAGCACAGCACAGTCAGCATCAGCGCCAGCCCGGGGAAGACCGACACCCACCAGGCGCCGGAGATGATGAGCCCGGCGCCATCGGCCACCATGATGCCCCATTCCGGCGTGGGGGGCCGCACGCCCAGACCGAGGAAGGACAGCCCGGCCGCATTCAGGATGGCCCAGCCCAGATTGAGCGACACCTGCACGATCAGCAGCGGCAGCACGTTGGGATAGACGTGCTCGGCCAGCAGCCGCGTGCCCATCAGCCCGCCCGTCCGCGCGGCCTCGATGAACCCAGCGCTGCGCAGGCGGGCGGCTTCGGCGCGGCTCATGCGGATGTAGAAGGGCAGGTTCACGACGGCGGTGGCATACACGACGTTGATGGTGTTGTTGCCCAATACCGACACGATCGCCATGGCCAGCAGGAACAGCGGAAACGCCATCAGCGTGTCGACCACGCGGGTGATGATCTGGTCCAACACCCCGCCGACGAACCCCGCCGCCGTGCCCAACACGCTGCCGATGGCGAAGGAGATGGCAACGGCCGAGAGCGCGATGGCGAGGTCCAGCCGGGCGCCGGTGACGACCCGGGCCAGCACATCCCGCCCGACATCGTCCGTGCCGAACGGATGTGCGGCGGAGGGCGCTGCCAGCGCATGCGCGGCATCGGTGGCGAGAGGGTCGGATGGCACCAGGAACGGTCCGGCCAAGGCCACCAACACAATCAGCAAAAACAGCATGGCGGCGGCGGCGGTGACCCGGTTTTCCCGCAATTCGTGCCGAAGCACGGCACCCCACTTCATCCCAGGCGCACCCGCGGATCGATGAGGCCGTACAGCAAGTCCAGCGCCAGGTTGATCAGCACGAACAGCACGCTCATCACCAGCACGAAGCCCTGCAGCGGCGCGTAGTCGAGCGAGGACATGGCGTCCAGCGCGTAGGACCCCAGGCCTGGCCAGGCGAACACCTTCTCCACCAGCACATTGGCGCCCAGCAGGGAGGAGGCGATCATGCCGAGCGTGGTGACTACCGGCAGCAGGGCGTTGCGCAGCGCATACCGGTACAGCAGCACGCCGCGCGGGATGCCATTCGCCCGGCTCTGGCGGACGAAGTCGCCGGACAGCACGCCCAGCATGCTGGCGCGGGTCATGCGGGCCAGCGGCGCCAGCGTGAAGATCGCGACCGTGATGGCTGGCAAAGCCAGTTGTGCTGCCGCCGCGCCGAGCTTGGCCCATTGCCCTGCCAGCGCGCAGTCCAGTAGCAAGAACCCGGTGACAAACGGGGGTTGCCGCATGAAGCTGGGCAATTGGCCAACCGGAGCCGGCGCGATGCCCAGCAGATAGTAGAGCACCCACACCAACAGCAGCCCGGTGAAGAAGGTCGGCAGCGACACGCCCGCCGTGGTCACCAGCCGGCACACATGGTCGACCAGCGAACCGGGCCTGGTGGCGGCCAGCACGCCGAGTGGAATGCCCACCAGCATGCTCAGCAGCAACCCCGCCAGCATCAGCTCGCAGGAGGCGGGCAGGCGGCGGGCAATCTCCTGCCCGACCGGCTGCCCCGTGGAAAGCGAGGTGCCGAGATCGCCATGCGCCAGCGCGTTCACATAGGCGAGGAACTGGACCGGCAAGGGCCGGTCCAGCCCCATCTTGATGCGCACCTCCTCGACCGCCTGCGCACTGTCCACCGGCCCGGCATAGTAGGCCGCCGGGTCGCCGGGCAGGAGATGGGTGAGAAGGAAGGTGACGAGGACCACCCCGACGAGGACCGGCACGGAGGCGGCGATGCGCTTGCCGAGGTAGCGGGCGGGAAAGCCGGCGGCCATTAGCGCCGCGCCAGCACCCGGAAGTCGATCTGCCGGTGGAATTGGTTGACGAACCCGGTGATGCCCTTCTGCTCCGCAATGTTCAGGAAAGGCTGCACCAGCGGCACATAGGGCACATCCTGCATCGCCCTGTCGATCAACACCCGGCGCGCCGCGTTCTGCACCACCGGGTCGGCGCTGTTGCGGGCGGTTTGGATGGCGGCGTTGACCTCGGGGTTGTCGTAGCCGGCGCCGTTGCTCGGCGATGTGCTGGCGCCGTTGTATAGCAGGAAGAAGAAATACTCGACCGAGTCGAACCACGCCCCGAATTGGAACAGGTAGAGCGGAAGTTCGCGCCGGCCGATCAATCCGCGGACTTGCCCGGGCGGCCGCTTGTCGATGGCGGCCTTGATACCGATGCCGGCCAGCGCCTCCTGCATGAACAGCGCGATCGGTTCGTCGACGGAGGCGGTGCCGAGATCGTAGGACAGCGTGGTCTCGAACCCGGCGCCCAGTCCGGCCTCCTTCAACAAGGCCTTCGCCCGCTCGGGATCCGTGCGATAGGGGAAGGGCTGCGGCCAGGAGAGATCGGCCGGCTCGGGCGCGCCGCCCCATAGCTTGCGGCCGCGGCCATACAGCGCGGTTTCGAAGATTTTGTCGTAAGGGATCGCGTAGGCGACGGCCTGGCGCACCCGCACATCGTCGAACGGCGGCTTGTGCGTGTTCATACCAACATATTCGAAGGTGTTGGTCATCGGCACGCCCAGCACTTGCAGCTTCGGGTCGTGCGCCAGCTCGGCCACGTCGCGCGAGGGGAGGTCCGGCACCATGTCGGCATCGCCCTTCACCAGCAAGGCGCGGCGATTGCCTGCGGTCGGCACCTCGCGGATCACGATCTGGGCGAAGAACGGCTTCTTGCCGCACAGCCAGCCATCGTTGCGCACCAGCACGGTCTCCTGCCGTGGTGTCCAGCTATCCAGCCTGTAGGCGCCGCTGCCCGCCGCATTGGTGCGGACCCAGTTCAGCGCCCACGGGTCGTCGGCCGCCGCGTGCTTCTGGCACAGGGCGGAATTGAGCACGCTTGGCTGGATCACCGCCAAATCCGGCAAGGCCAGCGGATTGCGGGCGGGCAGGGTGACCCGGATGGTCCGGGGATCGACCACGATGAACTGGGCCGGCTGCTCCAATCCCCCGGCGCGCATCTGGCTGGCTGGCCCCGGATTGGCCACGGCGCGGTCCAGTGACCATTTCACATCCGCCGCGGTAACCGGCGTGCCATCGTGGAATTTGGTGCCGTCGCGCAAATGGAAGGTGACGGAGGTGCCGTCGGGCGCCACCTCCCATGCGGTGGCGAGTTCAGGGACCAGCGTATTGAAATCATAGGTGAGCGTGCCGTCGGGCAACGGCTTGCTGCCGAAGCCCACCAGGCGGTCGTACAGGTTCCACGTGATTCCCAAGGTCGGCTGGTTCACGCCAAGGCCTTGCGGGTCGAGGCTATTCTGCCCGGCCTCCACCACCACCAGCAGCGTTTCTGCCCGGGTTTGCGCCCGCGCCCGGCCACTGGCCAACAGGAGCGCAACCCCGGCTGGCACCCCGGCCAGCACGTCACGACGCAGCATGGGAGTGACCTTTCTCAGACCGGGATTTGCAGCGAGCGATGCGGCTGGTCGCATTCCAGCAGATCGACGCGTTTGCGGGCGATCAGCCATCGTCCGTCCTCGCGCCGCAAGCGGTGCTCGACCATGGCGGCGAGCATCAGCCGGTCGGGCGCACGGAACTCGTGGAACACGCAAGCGGACTGGACCATGATAAATCCGTCCACCTCGCCGGCGATGCGCACGTTGGTGACGACGTGCAGGGTGCGGCTGGGCGGCAATTGGGCATGGGCACGCGGGTGCATCAGGCGGCCGACCCGCGCCTCCAACGTCATCCGGTCGTCGTGGAACAGCGACACCTCGTCGGTGATGCTCTCCTGCCCCCAGCGCGCCGGCATCCAGTACACGGCATCCTCGGTGTAGAGCGACAGCCAATCCTCGAAGCGCCGCTCGTCGAGCCGCCTTGCTTCCTCGTAGAGCAGGGCTTCGACCTCTTGCAGGGTGGTCATAGCGCCAGCTGCATCCATTTGCGCCAGGCGCGGAGCTGGTTGCGTTGCGTCAACTCGCTGAGCCCGTTGCCGCGCAGGCCCTTCCAACGGCCGCCCTCATCGTGTTCCTCCTCGGCGCCCAGGCCGTTCGGGAACACGCTCCACTCGCTGCCGCCCTGCATCAGGTTGCGCTGCGCCTGCTCGAACACCTCGATGTCGTCAGGCAGGATGATGCTGCCGGGGGAGTTGACGGTCGTGAGGTAACGGATCGAGTTGCGGAACAGCAAATCCGGCGCTCCCTTCATGCGGAACGACATGATGTGCACCTCGGTGCGGTCTACCGAGACGGGGTGCATGACGGACACACGCTGGAAGAAGGCCTGCACCCCCATGGTGGGCCAGACCACGCTGAGGTGGCGGCGGCGGCGCACCACGGTCTGCGCCCGCTCCAGCCCATGGCGTGCCACCAGCAGCCGCCAGTATTCGGCGTAGGCGGAGCCCTCCGGCGCGTTCTCCACATCGATGACGCCGCCGGCCTTGCCGCCCGCATTGGTCTGGTGCGTGCCATTGTAGCTATGGCCGTTCTCGAAGGCGTACACCCCAGCCTGGCGGAAGATTTCAGGCGGCGAGCCGTTCTGCCGGATGATGTCCACCGGGCGGATTTCAAACGGATCCACCCGGTCGGTGGGCGCATACTGGCGCGCGATGCTGTAGCTGCTTTCGTGCGTCGCGGTGTTGTGGCCGAAATCGTTGTAGTTCTCGGTCGGGATCTTCCAGTTGGCGTTCACCGCGTAGCGGACGGTGCCGCCGGCCCGCTCGACCTCGTCGAACGGGGAGCGGTCCATCAGGTCGTCGATGGCGGTGACGGCCGGGCCGAGATAGCTGAGCAAATCCGGCCCGCGTTCGGCCAGGCTAGCAAAGACGAAGCCGCGATAGGTCGCCACGCGCGGCACCCGGGGCATTTGCAGTTGCGGCCGGCTGAAATCATAGCCTTCCGGCCAGGTCTGCCGGTTGGGAACGCCCAGCAACGTGCCGTCGTTGCGATACGCCCAGCCGTGATAGGGGCAGCGGAAGGCCCGGCTATTGCCGCGCTCCTCCTGGCAGACCATGGCGCCGCGATGGCCGCAGCGGTTCACCAGCACGTTGATCGCGCCCTCGGCATCCCGCGTGGCCAGCACGGGCAGGCGGGCCATGCGGGCGGTGACGAAATCCCCCGCCTGCTTCAGCTCGCTTTCGTGCGCCACGTATAGCCAGGCGCGGCCGAAGATCCGCTCCATCTCCAACTCGAAGATGGCGGGGTCGCTATAGAGGCGGCGATGCGCGCGGTCGACTTGAGCGAGGCTATCCAAATCCATCATGGCGCGCCGGTTTCTCCGAACATGCTCTGGTATAGCCCGCTCAGGGCCGTGTTCGCCAAGGGCACCGGCGCTTCTTCCGCCTCCTTGAGCGTGAGGGCATCCTGGATGTCCGGCCGCCGGGCAAACAGGCGCTGCAGGTTGGCGACCGTGGTGTCCAGCATGCTGAGCGGCAGGCCGACCACGACCTCCTCCACGCCGATGCGGACGTAGCGGCGGAAGCCGAAGCAGCCGAGCGTGTAGACGGCCTGGTTTTCCAGGATTGGCTGCACCATCACGCTGGCGCAGGTGGGCGGGCCGATGGGGCCGGGCACGACGCCGCCGGTTTCATAGGCGGCGGCGCGGGTGAGATACATGGCGGTCTTGGCGACGCAGAAGATGACGATCGCAACCGGGCCATCCGCCGGGTCGAACTCCACCAGGTCAAGCGGGCCATAGGCGACGGCCTGGGCCTGCCCGGCCGGGTAGATCGCGTAATGCTTGAGGGTCTCGCGCACCGCCGCCGGGTTGCCGAATACGGCCAGCCCGTCCGCTGGGAAGTCGCCGGATGGAAACGTCCCGTCCAGCAGCCGTGCGAAGGGTTCGCCCTGACCGAGATAGAAGCGGCCGCCGGGGCAGGGCGCCATGTTGGCTCCGTCGGCATAGAACACACGGCGCTCATAGCGTGCCGTGTCCAAATACATGCAGCCCTTGAGCGCAGCCTCGGCGCGCGGGATGTCCTGCGGCGAGTCCCGCCGGAATTGGATGGCGACCGGTGGGGTGCCGAGCTTCAAAAGGCTTTCAAGTGCTTGGCTACTCTCGTGGTAACGACCCATCACGCCTCCTATGCCGGTCAGCTTAGCAGAGATCATGCCATCGGCCAGATTCGGTGCGCCCAGATTCGGTGCGCATTGATGTTGCTTCCAACCTTAGCAGCCCTTTGTGCCGCCGCCCGCTTTCCCATAGGGTTGGCGAATGCGCCGTCATGCCGCCATCGGCTTGCCCATCATCACCAAATGGTGCAGCCCGTCCGCGTCCAGGCCGGCGGCCGGGCGGTCGGCCACCTTGACGCCCCCGCCCAACACGACAACCCGCGTTGCCAGCGCGGCAACCTCGCGCATGTCGTGGCTGACGAGCACGACGGTGCGGCCCTCTGCGTTCAGCGCGCGGATCAGGGCGAGCACCCCCGCGGTTTCCCGCACCCCCAATGCGGCGGTCGGCTCGTCCATGATGACCACGGCGGCATCCCACAGCAGGGCGCGGCAGATCGCGACCGCCTGGCGCTGACCGCCGGAGAGTGCCGCGACCGGGCGGCGCGGGTCCACCGTCACGCCCAGCCGTGCCAGGTAGCCGCGGGTTTCCGCCACCATGCGGCGCCGGTCCAGGAACGGTCCGCGGCATCGCTCCGCCCCTAGGAACACGTTGGCCGCCACCGAGAGCGGGGGCACCAGCGCCAGTTCCTGGTAGATGGTCGCCACCCCGCTGACCAACGCGTCGTGTGGCGAGCGGAACGCGACGGGCCGGCCACGCAGCGTCATCGTGCCGGCGGTCGGCGGCTGTGCGCCGGACAGGATGCGGATCAGGGTGGATTTGCCCGCGCCGTTATCGCCGCAAACGGCCAGCACCTCCCCCTCGGCCAGATCCAAATCGAGTCCGCGCAGCGCCTCCACCCCGCCATAGCGCTTGGTGATGCCGCGAAGCGACATCAGGGGGGTGGCGGCAGGACTCACTTCAGGTATTTGGCCACGTTGCTGGCATCGACGATGGGCGCGTCGACATAGAGATAGGGGCCCGTCGTGATGCTCTCCTTCGGCTGGTGATGCACCACGATCGCGTCCACCGCCTCTACCGCCCGGCGGCCCATATCCTCGAACGGGACGGCGACGGTGGCGGTGAGCAGGCTCTGCGGATCGGCGATCCGCCGGTAGCTCTCCGGCCCGCCATCGGCCGAGACCAGCGGCACCTGACCCTTCTTGAAGCCCTGCGCCTGCATGAGGTCGTCGATGATATAGGCCTGGCCATCGAAGGAGGCCCACACGCCGTTCACCTTGCCGGCATTCTGCAGCAGCAAGGCCTGCATGCCCGCCCGCACGTCCTGCTGCCAAGCGCCTGTGCGCGCCATGGTGTGCTGTGCCAGGGAGTGGACGGAGGTGTTCTCGGCCAAGACGGCATCCCAAACATGGTCGCGGATTCGGGTGGCGACGTTCTGTTCGAATTTTTCGGACAAAACATTGCCCTGATACCCCATCTGCCCGAGCAGGGTGAGCGACATGTCGACGCCCACCTTCCACTCGTTGGATTCGATGTCGAACAAAGCATGCGGACTGCCGCCGGAATCGACGGTGATGACGGGGATGCCCTTGTCCTGCGCGGCTTTCAGTTGCTCGTCCGCCTCGACGGGCTTGCCCATGGCGACGATGATCGCATCCACCTTGCGGGCGATCAGCGCGTCCAATTGCTCGGCGTGCTTGGGCAGCGAGCCTTCGGAGTTCAGCAGCGTCACCGTCCAGCCCTTGGCCCGCGCGGCCTCGGCCGCGGCGTTGGCGACCCGGGCGTGGGTTTCGGATGAGAATTGAAAGCCGACGACGCCGATTTCCGTCGCATTGGCCGCCGTGGCCGCGGCCGCGATGGCCAGCCCCAAGATGAACGCCCGCATCGCTGATCCCCTACCGGAAGGCGGCCTGCCGCACTGTGCTGGCCGATACCGCCACCGCCAGGATGATGATGACACCGAGAACGATGTCCTGCACATAGTACTCGGCGCCCATCAGCACGAGCCCGTTGCCGAGCACCTTCAGCACCAGCGAGGCAACGAGCGTGCCGGGGACGTTCGGGCGGCCGGGCTGGAACATGGTCATGCCCAGCAGCACCGCGGCGATGGCGTAGAGGAAGTAGTCCGAGGCCATGCCCGGCGCGGCGGAGGACAGGCTGGCGGCGAGCAGCACCGCCGCAGCACCTGCCAGTAGCCCGGACAAAGCCAGCCCCAGCCGCCGCATCCGCCCGGTGGCGATCCCGGCCAGCCGGGCGGCCTCCGTCGCCTCGCCGGTGGCGACCATGTGCGCGCCGGGCCGGGTGGCACCGACCAGCAGCCAGGTGGCCGCCGTCACGCCGAGCATCCATAGCAGCAGATGGGGGATGCCGGCGAGTTGGCCGCGTGCCAGGCCGGTGAACCCCACGGGCCAGCGGCCGATGAACGTCACGCCGCCGGTGAGCCAAAAGGCCAGCCCACGGGCGATGGCGCCCGTGCCCAGCGTCGCGATGAGCGAGGGCACACGCAGCACCGTCACAACCACGCCGTTCAGCAGGCCCCCCAGCAGCCCCACGCCCAGCCCGGCCGCCACCGCCAACCCGGCGCTTCCGGTGCGTTGAATAGCGAACCCGGCGGCGACCGCGGAGAGGCTGGCCAGTTCGGCGACCGACAAATCCAGTTCGCCCACCGTCAGCGCCAGGGTGAAACCCAGCGCCAGGATGGCGAGGAAACTGGTCTCCTTGCCGATGTTGAAGAGATTGGCCGGGTTGGCGAAGTTGGGTGCGAGGGCGACGAAGAACAGCACCAGCGCGACGCCGACGATCGCTGTTCCATACCGCTCTACAACGACCTGCATGAGGGGTGCAGTAGCCTGCGCCCGCCGGGTGCTCAAGCGGCGGGGAAGCGGGCGAGGGCGTGGGAGAGGGGGCGCAACGCTGCCCCGGCCTCTTGCCATAACGTCCATAGCCGGGTGTAGCGCGCATGCCGGGCTGGGTCCGGCCGGTGTCGGCTGCTGATGCGCACCATGTGGCTGGTGTCGTGTCCGAGGGCGCGCCAGCCGGCGATGGCGGCGCCGAGCAGGCCGGTTTCCGCCGCCTCCGTCACCAGGACAGCGCGGCCGGTGATGTCGGCCTTGATTTGCGCCCAGCCGACGCTTGCGGCGCCGCCGCCGCCATAGCGTATTTCATCGACCTCGAGGCCCAACGCTGCCTCCGCCCGTTCCAGTACGGCACGGTTCAGGAAGCCGACCCCTTCGGCGACGGCGCGGGCGAGGTCTGCCGCCCCATGCTCGGCAGATAGGCCCAGGAAGGCGCCGCGGAGGTCCGCATCCCAATAAGGTGCGCGCTCCCCGGCCAAATGGGGCAGGAACAGCAAGGGCGCGAGCCTGCGGGGCGCGGCCAGCAGACGGTCCATCGCCGGGCCGACCGGCTCATGCGGCGCCAGCACGCCCATGGCCCAGGCGATCGTGGCACCGCCGGACGCGCTGGGGCCGCCCAATTGGTGAAGCCCGTGGCCCCAATCGGCTGAGATCAACCCTTCCGCCGGGGCAGCGTGGTGGGCCAGGACGCCCAAGACCTCGGTCGTGCCGGAGATGTTGTAGGCGCGGCCGTGCTGCATCGCGCCCAGTCCCAGCGCGCACGCCCAGCTATCGTGCCCCGCCAACACCACCGGGCAACCTGTAAGCCGGCCTTGCTGCACGGGTGCCAAGACTGCGCCGGGCGGGATGATGCGGGGCAGCAAGTCGGGCATGCCGAGGCGCTGGAGGAGCGAACCGGACGCCATCAGCCGGGCGGCACTGACCGAATCACTCCCGGCATGGCCTGTCAGGCGCCGGGCCAATTCGTCCTTCGGGTCGATCACGGAAATGGCTGCGGCGATCGTCTGCGGCTCGTGCCGGCGCAGCCAGAGCAGCCGTGCGACGGGGTGGAACGGGTTGACGGCGGGGGTTTCCGGGTCGTCTGGCAGCTCGTCTTCCACTACGGCCCGGGCATCGCGCCAGGTGATTGCCGGGCGCAACGGCCCATCCCGCCCGAGCACGATTTGGGTCCGTGTCATGCCCGTCAGCGCCACCGCGCGGACCGTTGCGAGGTCCCCGAGGGCGGCGATTCCGGCGCAGAAAGCGGCCCACCAGGCCGCTGGGTCCGCCTCGTTGCCGTCCTCCGAAAGCGGCGTTGGAATGCTGTGGTGGCGCAATAAGGTGCCGCCGCCGTCGACCAACCCCACGCGCAGGGTGGTGGCGCCCAAGTCTACGCTGAGGACGGCGCCGGCTGTCACGGAAAGTAAGGGTTCTTCGGCACCGGCAATCCCATGACCTCGCGCAGCGTGCTCCCCTGGTATTCCGTCCGGAACAGCTTGCGGCGCTGGAGTTCGGGCACCACCAGGTCCACGAACTCGGTCAATCCGCGTGGCAGGACTGGAATGAGCACGTTGAATCCATCGCAGGCTTGGCTCGTATACCAATCCTCCATCTCGTCCGCCACCTGCTTGGCCGAGCCCTTGAACACGGTGTGTCCCATCGAGGGCAGCACCCGCTCATAGGTTTGGCGGATGGTGAGATTCTCCCGCATCGCCATGGCTGCGATGGATTTGCGGAAGCTGGCGATGGCGTTGGTTTCGGCGGAGAGGTCCGGCATCGGGCCGTCCAGCGGCAAGCCCTCCAAATTCATTTCGACCATTTTCGACAAATAGGGCACGCCTAATTCTGGGGCGATCAGCGATTGCAGTTCCTCGAACAATTCGTCGGCTTCGGCGGCGGTGCGCCCGACATAGACCGAGCAGCCGGGCATGATCCGCACCGCGTCGGGGCTGCGGCCATAGCGGGACAGCCGGCCTTTGACGTCGGCGTAGAATTCCTGCCCAGCCTGCTTCGTCTCGGTCACGGCAAACACGCCGTCTGCCGTCTTGGCCGCAAATTCCTTCCCGAGTTCGGATTGGCCGGCCATGAACATCACGGGATAACCCTGCGGCGGCCGGGCGACGTTCAGCGGCCCCTGGACGGAGAAATGCTTGCCGGCATGGTTCAGCGTATGAACCTTCGCCGGGTCGAGGTATTGGCCGGTCGTCTTGTCCTGCAGGAAGGCGTCTTCGGCCCAGCTATCCCACAGCCCCTTGCAAATCTCGACGAACTCCTCCGCCCGCTCATAGCGTTCGGCGCGGCTCATATGCTCCGCGCGCCCGAAATTGACGCTGTCGCCGGGATAGGAGGTCGTCACGACATTCCAGCAAGCCCGTCCCTTGCTGAGGTGGTCGAGCGAGGCGAATTTGCGCGCGAGGAGATAAGGCTCCTCATACGTCGTGGTTGCGGTGGCCAGCAGGCCGATATGCTTGGTGAACATCGACACTGCCGAAAGCATCGTCACGGGCTCGAACACGGCCGGCCGGTCGGAGGGGCTGTTGGAGGCGAATAGCTTAGGCTTGTCCATCTGGCGGACCGCATTGCCGTCGGCGATGAACAGCAAGTCCAGCTTGCCGCGCTCCGCTTCCTTGGCGATCCAAACCGCGTTCTCGAGGTTCATCACGGTGGTTGGCCAGGAATCACGATGCCGCCAGCCGCCCAGATGGTGGCCAAGACCGAGGATACCCGTCATGAGATTCATCATTCGGCTGATCCTAATGCCAGAGTTTCGGCGAAGTGGCAGGCGGAGTGGTGGCCGGGGACCACCTCGCGCAACGCCGGGTCCTGCGTGCTGCAGCGGGGATGCTGCGCCATGGGGCAGCGCGGGTGGAAATGGCAACCCGGCGGTGGGGAGATCGGGGAGGGTGGGTCACCCAAGAGCAAGGGCTCCATCCGGGACGCCTCCAATTCCGGGTCCGGCAGCGGGATGGAGGCGAGCAGCGATTGCGTATAGGGGTGCAGCGGACGGTCATAGACGGCATCCGCCCCGGCGATCTCGACGATGCGGCCCAGATACATGACGGCGACACGGTCCGAGACGTGGCGGACGATCGAAAGGTCGTGGCTGATGAACAGGAATGTCAGGCCTTGCTCGGTCTGCAAATCCTGCAGCAAATTGACGATCTGCGCCTGGATCGACACATCCAGGGCGGATACCGGTTCGTCTGCCACGATCAACCGGGGTTGCACGACGAGGGCGCGGGCGATCCCGATGCGCTGGCGTTGGCCGCCGGAAAACGCGCGGGGCAGCCGGGTCAGCGCGCTGTCACCCAATCCGCACCGCTCCAGTGCGTCACGCACCAGGCGGTCCGCTGCCGCCCCGCGGGCGATGCCCAGGTTGCGCAATGGCTCGGCGACGATGTCGCGCACCGTCATGCGGGGATTCAGCGACGCATACGGGTCCTGGAAGATCATCTGCACCCGGCGGCGTAGGGTCTGCAACCGGCTGCCGCGTAGCCGCGTGACGTCCTCTCCCTCGAACCGGATCGATCCCGCACTCGAATCCAGCAGCCGCACGATCATGCGGCCCAGTGTCGACTTGCCACTGCCGGACTCACCCACCAGCCCCAGCGTTTCACCCGCGCGAAGGGAAAGGCCGACCCCATCCACCGCGCGCACCGCCTGGCGGCGCCAAGGGGGCCCGCCGAGTTGGAAGCGCTTGACTAGGCCGTCCACCGCAAGGAGCGTCATGCCACCTGCTCCGGCGTGTTGCGCATGAGGACCCAGCAGCGTGCCTGCTGCTGCGAGGCGACGGGTGCCAGTGGGGGCTCTTCGGCCGCACAGCGGTCGATCCGGAACGGGCAGCGTGGTTGAAACTTGCATCCCACGGCGCGCTCCCGCGGGTCGGGCGGTTGGCCGGCGATGGCGACCAGCCGGGTGCCGCGGCGTCCGCCGGCACCTGGCACCGACCGCAGCAACGACCAGGTGTACGGGTGCTGCGGCGAGGCGAACAGCGCGCGTGTCGGACCTTCCTCCACCACGCGGCCGGCATACATCACGATCATCCGCTGACATAGCCGCGCGACCAGCGCGACATTATGGGTGATCAGCAAGACCGCGGTCCCCAGCTCTGCATTCAACGCGCGCAGCAGGGCCACGATCTGCGCCTGAACCGTCACGTCCAGCGCCGTCGTGGGTTCGTCGGCGATCAGCAGGGCGGGATTGTTGGCCAAGGCCATGGCGATCATCACGCGCTGCCGCATGCCGCCGGAAAATTCGTGCGGGTAGGCGTTGACCCGGCGCTCCGCCGCGGGAATGCCAACCTGCTTCAGGAGCGCGACGGTGCGTGCCGCCACGTCGCGCGGGGCAATCCGGCGGTGCAGGTGCATCGCTTCGCCGATCTGGGCGCCGATGGACAGCACCGGGTTCAGCGACGTCATCGGATCCTGGAAGACCATCGCAATATCGCTGCCCCTGAGGTCGCGCAGCGCCGCGCCAGGCATGCTGCCGATATCTTGGCCGCGAAACACCACCCGCCCGGTGCTGATCCGGCCCGGCTGCGGCACCAGCCGCATGATGGACAAGGCGGTGATGGATTTGCCCGATCCGGACTCGCCGACCATCGCCACGATCTCCCCGGCGCTCAGCGTGAAGCTGATGCCTTCGACCACGGCAAGCGGACCAGACGGGCTCGGAAAGCTGGTGCTCAGCGCCTCGACGGCCAAGAGGGGTGGGGGTTCAGCGATGGGATTTTGCAAGCAGCCTGCCCTCCACGGCGTCACTGAGCAGGTTGAGGCCCAGGATGGTGGCCGATAGCGCCAGGCCAGGAAAGGTCGCCATCCACCAGGCGGATCGGAGGTAGATTTGGGCCTGTTGCAGCAGCAGGCCCCAACTGGGCGTCGCCGGGTCGCCGAGGCCGAGGAAGCTCAGGAACGATTCGACCAGAATGGCCGACCCGGTCTGCAGCGTGACGCTGACCAGCAAATAGGGCGCCACGTTTGGCAGCGCATGGCGCAGGATGATGCGGGCCGGGCTGGCGCCCGCCATCTGGGCGGCCAACACGAACTCCTCCCGCCGCAACACCAGGAATTGCGCGCGCATGATGCGGGCGGTGGCGGGCCAGCTCAGTAACCCGATCACCAGTACCAGGCGGACGCTGCCCGTGCCGAAGAGCGACACGACGACGATGGCCAGCAGGAAGCGGGGGATGACCTGGAAGAGCTCGGTCGTCCGCATCAGCACATCGTCTGCCAAACCGCCGAAGAACCCGGCGACGGCGCCGACCAGCGTGCCCACCACCACGGCCACCACCGCGCTGGACAGGCCGATCACCAGGCTGACGCGGCCGCCGTACAGCACGCGGGCGAAGACCTCGCGGCCCAGATCGTCGGTCCCCATGGGATGGCCGAGCGTGGGCGGCGCAAAGGGCAGGTTGCTCATGGCACCCGGGTCGCCCCCGGTCAGCAACGGCGCCAGCAGCGCGCCCAACACGACCAGGACGACGAGCACGACGCCCACCGCGCCGGACGCGGGGATTTGCCACGGCCTAGCGGCGGACACGCGGATCGAGAGCGGCATAGAGCAGATCGGTCAGCAAATTGGCGACGATGACGGCACAGGCGGCGAAGATGAAGCAGCCGGTCAGCAACGGGAAGTCGCGGCGGAACACTGCGTCGTAGAACAGCGTGCCAAGCCCGGGCCAGCCGAAGATGGTTTCGGTCACCACTGCCCCAGCGAGCAGTACGCCGAACTCCAGCCCGATCACCGTCACCGTCGTCAGCAGCGCATTCGGCAACGCATGCCGCCATACCACGCGGTCCTCGCCGGCACCCTTGGCATGGGCGACGGTAATGTACTCGCGATCCAGCGCCTCGATCATCGCGGTGCGGGTGAACCGGGCGATCAGGCCGAGTTCGAACAGCGCCAAACTGGCGACTGGCAGGATCAAGTGCTGGGCCACGTCCAGGCCATAGCGCAATCCGGTGTAGCTCACCCTAGTGGAGGTGTAGCCACCTGTCGGCAGCCAGTTCAGCCACATGGCGAATACCAGCACCAGCAATTGGCCGAGCCAGAAGGTCGGGATCGAATAGCCCGCCAGCGAAATGGTGCTGAGCAGGCCATCCGTTCGGGTGCCGCGATGGCGGGCAGCGGTGACGCCCAAGACAATGCCGCCGGCCGCAGCCAGCAGCAGCGCGCAAAAGGTCAGCAGCAAGGTGGCCGGAAAGCGCTCCAGAATGACGGCGAAGACCGGGCGTTTGAAGTAGATGGAGGTGCCGAAGTCCAACTGCGCGGCGTGCCCGATATAGGTCAGCAACTGCTCGCCAAGCGGCCTGTCCAGCCCATATTGCTGGCGGATTTGCGCCAGGAATTCGGGTGTGGGCGCGTCGCCCGCCAGAAGGTAGGCCGGGTCGCCGGGTGCCAGATGGATCAGCGCAAAGGTCACGACGATGACGGCCAGGATGAGCGGAATGGCGAATAGCAGCCGGCGCAGCAGGACGGCAGCCATCAGGGCGTGTCAGTCTTGCGGCCTCGTCGTTTCAGCCATGCCCCGCCGGCGATGACCGCAACGGCGGCCACGGTGGCGGGCACGGTCCAACCATTGGTCCCGGCCGCCGGGGGCGATGCCGCCGGGGCTGCGGCTTGCTTAGGGGGAGGCTTCGCTGCAGCGAAGGATTCCTGGTTGCCGTAGGACCCTTCGTACAGCCCGGTCACGATGGTGTTGCGGTAAACATTCGGCCCGTCATAGGAGAACATCGGCAGCACTGGCACATCGGCCCAGATCAGCTCCTGAATTTTGCCGTAGGTTTCCTTTCGCGCCGCCAGATCTAGCTGCACGCGCTGCGTGTCGAACAGGGTGTCGACCTCTGGGTTCCTGTAGCCGCTCGCGTTGGTGTAGGGGACCGGCGGGTCGAAGATGTTGTGCGAGTTATATAGCCGCTCGACGCCGATATCCGGGTCCGGGCCGAGGCCATAGCTTTCGCACAGCATGTCGAACTGCAGGGCGATATAGCCCTTTTGCGTCAGGGCTGCGCGGTCCAGCGGTTGCAGATGGGCCTCTATCCCGACGGCCTTGAGGTTTTGTTGGATCACATCCGCCATGCGCGTCACCCCGGCATCGGCCGCGGGCCAGAGGAAGTTGAAGCCGAAGCGGGTGCCGTCGGCATCCTTGGGATACCCGGCATCGTCCAGCATCTTATTGGCCAGAGCGGGGTCGAACTCGTAATCCTTCAAGTCCGGTTTGTAGAGCGGCGATGCCGGCGGGACTGGGCCCAGCATCTTGATGGTGAATCCCTTATCCACGTTGTCGCGGATGAAGCCGCGGTCGATGGCATGGGCGATGGCCTGCCGCACCTTCACGTCATTATAGGGTTTGTTGCGGACGTTGAAGATGCCCATGAAGCCACCGCCGCGTAAATTGGTGCGTTTCAGCGTCACGCCTGGCTCGGCACCCAGCCGTGCCGCCTCCGAAAACGGCAGGGCGTTCATGTAGACCGTGTCGGCCTCGCCATTCTCGAACGCGGCGACGCGGGCCGCCGGGTCAGGGATGATGCGGAACACCAACTCATCAAAGGTGGGTTCGCCTGGGATGAAGAATTTGTCGTTCTTGACATACCGGAGCCGGTCTCCCGCAATCATTTCGACGAATTTGTACGGACCGGTGCCGACCGGACTGAGGTTGTGCGGGTTCTTCAGGATGTCGGACCCGTCCCAGATGTGCTTCGGCAGGATTGCGCCACAGGCACTGTCGGTGCCGAACATCAGCGCGGCGGAGGGCTGCTTCAGCCGCAAGACCACGGTGTAATCATCTGGCGTGTCGATCTGGCTGACGGCGCGGAAGGCGCCACGGCCCCACGGGTGCAGCTTGCCGTTGGCGTTTTCCAGCGAGAATTTTACATCCGCGGAGGTGAAGCGCTGGCCATCATGCCACAGCACGCCGTGCCGCAGATGGAAGGTGTAGCTCAGACCATCCGCCCCAGTTTCCCAGGCTTCGGCGAGTTCGGGCCTCACCGTGCCGTCGGGATCGATATGGGTTAGCGCGCTGTAAACCGGGGTGCCGGCATAATAGCTGGAGATCACAGCCGTGATGGCGGGGTTGATGATGGAGGGCGTCTCCTCGATGATCCCGACGAGGCGGGTCGGGTCGGCGGCCCGGGCCTGGCTGGTCAGCAGCGCCGTGGTGCCAACCCCCGCCAAGAAGTCGCGACGGCCGGGGCTCCACAGGGTCGAACAGGCTGTCGTCATCGGCACCTCCGGCGGCCTTGGATGCATCCCGCGTGCCAGGACACCATCTGGCATGGAGTTCGCACGTCAAAGTGGTAGAAAGGCGGCTGCGATGATCCTGAACAAAGCGTTCGCCGCCGTCGTGGTGCTGCTGCTCGCCAGCGCGCCGGCGGCCCCGGCCGGCGCCGAGACCCGCACTTGGCGGGCGGAGACAAGTGGCGCGCCCTGGTCGATCACGGGCGACGTCCCAACCGCGCGCGATCTGCGGTTCGAGGTGCGACCAGGCGACCATGCGGCGTGGGATTTGACCCACCATCATCCCGCCGAGCGCGCCGAGATTTCGGACTTCGCCCATAAAGAGGCGGTCGACGCCGACATCTGGTTCGCCTTCGACCTCACCGTCGAGCGGGGACCACCGGTGACGAGCCAATGGCTGGTGATCGGCCAGCTTCATGCCACTGAGGACCCCGGCACCATGCCCGCCTCGCCGCCCTGGGCGCAGGAATTGGATGCTGGCAACGTGTTCCGTATCCTTGTGCGCACCACGACGGAACGGTCGCTGCGCAAGAAGCCACCGGCGATCGTGCTGTATTCGGACCCGGCGTTCCAACGTGGGCGCACCTACCGCTTCGTCTATCAGCTTCGATACAGCCAGACAGCCGGACGGTTGCGCGCATGGCGCGACGGCCGGCTGGTCGCCGAGCTATGCCGGGCCGCTCGGTTATCCCACCCAGCAAGGTCCGTATTTCCAGTTCGGAATTTACCGGCAGCCTGCCCCCGAGATGATCGCGGTACGCTACTCGGTGTTGCGGTTCGCCGGCCCGGAGCTAGAACCGGAATAGGATGAAGCGCAGCGCTGGCATGGATTTCGCAACATTGCCGTAAACGGAGCTTTTCATGATCCAACCTGGCCGCATCCCGCCAGTGACCCGCCGTGCCGCCCTGTTGGGTGCTGGCAGCCTCCTCCTGCGCGCCCACCCGGCGGATGCCGCAACGACCCGGCTCATTGGCGTGATCGAGGAAGACCCGCCCTTTTTCAACCCGGCGATCAGCTCTGCCATCTCCAGCTTCGTCGCCGGGTCGCCCGTCTACAGCGCCCTGGTGCGCGTGGATTACACGGGCAAGATCAGCGGGGACTTGGCCGAGCGGTGGGAGATTTCGCCCGACGGGATAGTTTATACCTTCCATCTGCGGCCCGGCATCCTATGGCATGATGGGGTGCGGTTCACCGCGTCCGATGTGACATTCTCGCTTGAGAACGCCAATAGCAAACTGCATCCCTATCGCGGCGCGCTCAACGCGATCGAGACGTTCGAAGCGCCTGATAACGACACGGTCGTGCTGCGGCTGAAGCATGCGCAGGCGTCGCTGCTGATTTCCCTCAGCAACTTTGTCGGCTCCATCCTGCCGCGGCATATTTGGGAGGGGAAGACCTTTACCCGCGATCCGCACAACCTGGCGCCGGTCGGCACCGGGCCGTTCCGCTTCGTCGAATTCCAACCCGGCGACCACATCCTGTACGCGCGCAACCCGCATTACTTCCTGCCTGGATCGCCGGTTGCGGATGAGGTGATGTTCCGCATCATCCCAGACCCCAGCGCACGGATAGCGGCGTTCGAGCAGGGGGAGATCGACATGATCTACGCCAGCGCGCTGCCGCCCTCGGCGATCGAGAGGCTGCGGCGGCTGCCTGGCGTGTCGATGAAGTTCAGCCAGGTTCAGCAATCCGGCTATCTCGCCTATATCAATATGCGCAATGCTCCGTTCAGGGACCGCCGGGTGCGGCAGGCACTGGCGCATGCAATTGACCGTGCCTTCATTCGCAGCAGCGTCTTCCCGGGCGGCCTGGCGTCGAACATGGTGGGTCCATTGCCGCCAAATTCCCCATTCTGCAACCAGGCGCTGAAGGATTACCCGCTGGACCCGGCGCGCGCCGAGGCGCTGTTGGACGATGCCGGGTTCAAGCGCGGGCCGGATGGCGTACGGTTCGGGCTGCAGTACCTCTCCGCATCAGCCGATCTTCCGGCGTCCAAGATCGGCGACATCCTGGCACGCAACCTCGCCGGTATCGGAATCAAGGTGAGCCTGCGCACGCTGGATCGCGGTGCCATGATGCAGGTGGCATTCGTGAACAAGGAATATGACATGGTCGCCGGGTCATTCGCCCTGGGACCGGACCCGGATATCGGCGTGGAACGATTCTACAACTCCAACAACATCTTCGACATCCCGTTCGTCAACAACAGCCCCTACGTCAACCACGAGGTGGACGCGCTGTTCGACCAGCAGCGTGTCCAGACGGACCCGGCGCGGCGCAAGCAGATCTATGACCGCATCCAGGAAATCCTCTGGACCGACATCCCGGTGTTTCCATTCTGCGCCTATAACCTGCCGGGTGCGGTGCACGACGTCACCGGCTTGTATCTTGGCCTCTCCAGCAACCTTGAGGATTTCGCGTTCGCCCGTCCGGAGGGTTAGGCTAATCAGAACTCGAACAACTCACGTGATTATACTAGGGGGGCCTTCGCGGTAGGGTGCAATGCTCCTTGAGGCATTGCACCCTACCGCCAGGCGAGCCGAACGTCACGGAGTGCAGGTGCAATCCTCCAAGCGGGTTGCATTCTACGTCGGCTGTCGGAGGATTCCCGCCTTGGAGCCATCGCTGGCATGAGTCTGCCTGTCGTCGCCAATCCTTCTCTGCCCGTTAGCAGAGGCGGACAGTATTATGCCCGGCGGCCGGATTTGGCCGGTGCGTCAGGTCTGACGCGTTGTGGATCACGGCCTAGATCAGTGTTCAGCCTGGTGATTTCCTGTGCAAGGGCCATGGCGCTCTGCCGTTCGCTGTTCAGTTCGGCCTGCAACGTGGCCAATTCCGCAACGATTGCTTCGGCCTTGGTGGCCAACTCCGCGCGCAGCGCCGCAGCCTCACCCGCGGCCGCAACCGATGCAGCGGCTGCTTCCTCGCGCCCCCGATCCAGCTCGGCCCGCAACTGAGCCATTTCGCTGGCGTTTGCCGCGATGACCCTATCACGCGTCGCCAACTGTGCCTCCAGCACGGGTGTCTGAAGCGCCTGTTGCCGGAGGGGTTCGATAAACTGTTCGAAGTGGGCGCAGTGGATTGCAAGCTGCGCCGTGGGTTTCGTGAACGACTCGCCATTGGTGTGGTGCAGGAGGCGCTGGTGAAATTCCTCGGTGATGGCCGAGTTATGGACATCAGGGCTAGGTCGTTGCACCCAAAGCGACGGTGAGACGATATCCCCGATCGCACCGTCGACCAGCGGGTCGGCCAATGCCAGGCCGAGGAATGAGCGTAGGGCAACGAGGTTCGCGCCGGGCTCGGCAAACCAGCGTTCGTAAGGGATCACGCAAACGCGCTCGTCGCATAAATTGGTGACGGCCTGGGCCATGTAACTCAGCCAGCGATGTTCCCCGATTTGGGTGTCTCTGAAGCTGGGTATGTCGCGGCGGGTGGCCAAAGACTGTGCCACCTGGATGGGGGAGCGGATGCAGAGTATGTAGCGGGGCTGGAGGTTGAGCGTGGCATAGATTTCGTTCCACACAGGCAAGAGAAGGCAGATTCGGGGATCCTTGAGGCCGAATCGCACCGACGCGGCCAGCCTTGGGCGCAACCAAGCGACCATTTCGTCCCGGACCGCCCGGATGGCGGGTTCGCACCACCAGCCCGCAGGGAACGCGAGAGCATGCTTGGCACTTTTCCACTTCCTGTCCAGCAGCGCCAAAATCCTATCATGGAATGCAACGAGCTCACGGCGTTCCCAAAACCCCTTCTCATTGTCTTCGCCTCGCAAAATCTCGTCAGCCATATCCCAGCCAAGCGCGCTGGCCACGTGCGCGCATAACGACGTTCCGCTTCTGTGCATTCCGAGTACGATGAGGATTTGCTGCGCTTGCGCCATGATGCCACCCCTGCTCACTGGTTCGACCATCGCACTTCTCTGGGGGCGAAGCGTGAACAGATGCGCGAAAACTTCCACTATTTGTTTGTCGATGCTAGCTTGCCCATGCCGGCCAACGACCGGCAATCGGCCGCGCAGTTGGACACCGGCTCGCCCCCCGGCGTAGCCTCTGGCGCGCTTACACAGCTTTTGAAAGCCGCACCCATCATGGCCATCACCCGTCAAGTCATCACTGCGCTTGATCGCAATGGTATCGACCTCCTTGGCACAAAGAACGTCGCCCTCAAGCTGGTTGACGAACAGAACATCGTCTCGGGCTCGCTGCTGACCGTTGAAAGCAACCATTTCTGCGTGCTGAAAAGCCGGGGCGCGGTGCTTCAGGTCTATGAGACCGGCCAATACCCGCTGACGACTCCGGACAAGCCGCTCTTTGGCTCGATTTCACAGGGGTTCTTCGGCGGGGCAGCGCCGTGGGTCTTCGAAGTCATCTATATTAACCGCTCCAAGCTGCTGGTGCGCAGCAGCGGTATCGCGACCACGGCCGAAATGGCGGAGGTGTCGTGGCAGGCCGACTATTACATTCACATCGACACCAAGGACGAGGCGCTCGACCTGATCCAGCACCTCCCCTTCAACGGGCAGGTGATCAACACCGACGAGATTTCGGCCTATGCCGGGCCGGCGATCGAGCAGGCGATCAACCAGGTGGTGCAGGTGACGCCGCTGGAGGCAATCAACGAACACATCAACGAGCTTCGTGATACGGTCAAAGGTCACCTCGCGGGTTTCCTGAAGGTCTACGGCATCATGCTGAACGACCTGAAGATTTTGGTGTTGCCGAAGGACGAGCGCATGCGCCAGTTGATCTCGCTCAAGGCATTCGGCCTCACCCCGATCGAAGCCGTGCGCTATTACCTCGGTATGGAGATGGCCAAGCATGGCTTGGTGTCGGCGCCGAACGCCGCTGTGGGCCTGCCGTTCAACATCGGCGGCCAAACGATTGGCACCATCCCGATGAACGCCAATACCGGGCTGGAGCCGAGTAAATGAGCGGGCGGCACGTTGCGGAGTTTTACGACCTCGATCCCGTGAGCCAGGTCGCCGTCAATCTGTTTTACGGCTGGGGCTACAATTTCTACCGGCAGGAGAACCAGCTCCGGGCCGACGATTTGTTGGTGCGCCATCAAGTCGCAGGCATCCTCGGGGAGGCCCGGCTTGCCATCGACAAGGCTGAGAGCAGTTACCGGGAGGACCATCTGCCACCGCTGTCCCGCGCGAACCCCCGGCCTGATCCGACTGCGTTGAAGCAGGCGCGGGTGCTGGAAACGCTGGTGGGTGAGATATCCGCGGTGGCCGCGCGCATCCGCGCCCAGCCCGTGCCGGAAAACGACCGCATTGCGCAGCGCCACCGCCAGGAGGCCGACACGCTCATGAAGCTTCTCCACGCCGACATGGCTTTGGTGGGGCATGCCGACCTGTTGAAGCGGACAGTCCGGGATCAGCCGCCCGAATGGTTGGTGGCGCATGCCGGCGAGGTAAAAGCCCATGTCGGCGCCATCACGGCCGCGCTGAGCGAGAGGGCCGCGATCCTGAACCTGTAGAAGGCGAGCCATGGTCCAGGAGTGCCCCCGGATGGCGGTTCCCGCGCGTGAGGAACTAGTGAGCCTCATCCAGCGCATGGCATGAATGCGTATCCTGTCGGAGCGGCTGATCCTGCGCCCGTGGGAGGATTCGGATCGGCAGCCCTTCGCCGCCATGTCGGCGGATGCAAGCGTCATGGAACATCTGCTGCCGCTGGCCGGGCCGGGCGCATCGGACGAATGGATCGACCGCCAAGTTGCGCATCAGCGAGAACATGGCATGTGCTTCTGGGCCGTCGAGGCAAAGCAGGATGGCGTCTTCGCGGGCGCGATCGGCCTGGCCCATGTGCGCTATACCGCCCATTTCACGCCGGCCGTGGAAGTGGGGTGGCGCGTTCCGCGCACGTTCTGGG
Source organism: Acetobacteraceae bacterium (assembly GCA_965199005.1). GTDB lineage: Bacteria > Pseudomonadota > Alphaproteobacteria > Acetobacterales > Acetobacteraceae > LMUY01. The sequence continues at coordinate 532,553 of CBDAQK010000006.1, forward strand.
GACTAGGTTACGCGCCGGAAGCTGCAGCGGCGGCAATCAGGTTCGGCTTTGATACGCTCGGGCTGGCGGAAATCGTCGCGAACACCGTCCCCGGCAACCGGAAATCCCGACGGGTGATGGCCAAGCTGGGCATGGTGCGCGACCCCGCCGACGATTTCGACCACCCTCGCATCCCCGAGGGCCATCCGCTCCGCCGCCAAGTGCTCTATCGATTGACCCGTGACTGCTGGCTTTCGCCGCCTGCCTCTCCATGATCTCTGGGGGTGTCGTTGGCGGACAGAGTGGGATTCGAACCCACGGTACGCGTTAACGCACACACGCTTTCCAAGCGTGCGCCTTCAGCCGCTCGGCCATCTGTCCAGCGCGCGCGTGTCATAGCAACGCTGCCGCGCGGCGTCCATCGGGAGTTGCGCGGCGGTCAGGCATCCATCTTCAGCGCGGCGAGGAACGCGCTCTGCGGGATTTCGACCTTGCCGAACTGGCGCATGCGCTTTTTACCCTCCTTCTGCTTCTCCAACAGCTTGCGCTTGCGGCTGATGTCGCCGCCGTAGCACTTGGCGGTCACGTCCTTGCTCAGCGCCCCGATGGTTTCGCGCGCAATCACCCGGCCGCCGATCGCGGCTTGGATGGCGATCTTGAATAGCTGGCGTGGGATCAGCTCCTTCAGCTTGCCGCAAATGGCGCGGCCGCGGCTATCAGCGGCGCTGCGGTGGGCGATGAAGCTCAGCGCGTCAACCGGATCCTGGTTAACCAGGATGGAAATCCGCACCAGGTCGCTCTCCTTATAATCCTCCATCGCGTAGTCGAAGCTGGCATAGCCGCGGCTGATGGATTTCAGCCGGTCATAAAAGTCGAACACCACTTCGTTCAGTGGCAGCCGATACACCGCCATGGCGCGGTTGCCGACATAGGTGAGGTCGGATTGCTGGCCACGCCGCTCGTTGCACAGGGTCAGCACCGCGCCGAGATAGTCGTCTGGGACCATGATGGTGGCCTTGATCCACGGCTCCTCCATATGGTCGATGAAGGTTGGGTCTGGCATGTCCGCCGGGTTGTGCAGCTTCTCCATCGTGCCGTCGTTCTTATAGACGTGGTAGACGACGGAGGGTGCGGTGGCGATCAGGTCCAGGTCGAACTCGCGCGACAGCCGTTCCTGGATGATCTCCAGATGGAGCAGGCCCAGGAAGCCGCAGCGATAGCCGAAACCAAGGGCGGCTGACGTCTCCGCCTCGTAGTGGAAGCTGGCGTCGTTGAGCCGCAGCTTGCCCAGGCTGTCCCGCAGCTTCTCGAAATCGTCGGCATCGACGGGGAAGAGGCCGCACCACACTACGGGGATGGAGGGTTTGAAGCCGGGCAGGGCAACGGGCGCCGGGTTGCGGTCGTCGGTGATGGTGTCGCCGACGTTGCAATCGGCCACGGTCTTGATGGCGGCGGTGATGTAGCCCATCTCACCTGGCCCGAGGTCGTCCGTGGCGATCATCTTCGGGGTGAACACGCCGCATTGCTCGACCAAATGGGCGGCGCCATTCGACATCATGCGGATTTTCATGCCGCGCTTCAGCCGCCCGTCGCGAACCCGCACGAGGATGACCACGCCGAGGTATTGGTCGTACCAGCTATCCACCAGCAGCGCGGTCAGCGGCAGGGAGGCGTCGCCAGTGGGGGGCGGCAGGCGGGTGACCAGTGCCTCCAGCACCCCCTCGATGTTCAGCCCGGTCTTGGCGCTGATCATCACGGCGTCGTCGGCGGGGATGCCGATCACGTCCTCGATCTGCTGCTTGACCCGCTCGGGCTCGGCCGCCGGCAGGTCGATCTTGTTCAGCACGGGAACGATTTCGTGGTGGGCGTCCATCGCCTGGTAGACGTTGGCCAGGGTCTGCGCCTCCACCCCCTGCGAGGCGTCCACCACCAACAGGCTGCCCTCGCAGGCGGCGAGCGACCGGCTGACCTCGTAGGCGAAGTCCACGTGGCCCGGGGTGTCCATCAGGTTCAGCTCATAGGTCAGCCCATCGTGCGCCTTGTAGGCCAGCCGGACGGTCTGCGCCTTGATGGTGATGCCGCGTTCCTTCTCTAGATCCATGTTGTCAAGGACTTGCGCGGTCATCTCTCGATCGGTCAGCCCGCCGCAAGCCTGGATCAGCCGGTCGGCGAGGGTGGATTTGCCATGGTCGATATGCGCAATGATCGAAAAGTTGCGGATTTGGGCGAGCGGAGTGTCGGTCATGCCTGCTAAATAGGCGCAATCGCCTCCCGTGTCAGCGCATCCCGTGGGCCGACCGCTTTTGTCGCTTGCGACGAAGAAGGCGCCGTCTGATACAGCGGGGCAGGGCAGCCGCAGCGTTGCCGCAAACGGGAGGAACCGATCCATGCTGACACGCCGGACCATGCTGACCACCGCAGCCGCAGGGGGCACCTTGGCAGGGTTGCCACGGTCCGGCCGCGCGCAAGCACGCCCGGTGCTCAAGATCGGCGTGTTGAACGATATGTCAGGGCCCTACCGTGACTCGACCGGGCAGGGCTCGGTGATCTGCGTGCAACAGGCGATCAAGCAATTCAACAGCACCGGGTTCGACGTGCAGGTGTTGGCCGCGGATCATCAGAACAAGCCCGATGTCGGCGCGGCCATCGCCCGGCAGTGGTTCGACCGGGACGCGGTGGACGTGATCATGGACGTGCCCACCTCATCCGTCGCGCTGGCAGTGAACAGCGTCGCGAAGGAGAAGAACAAGCTCTACATCAACAATGGCGGCGGCACTGGAGATTTGACGGGCGAGCAATGCACGCCGGTCACGATCCATTGGGCCTACGACACTTATATGCTGGCCAAATCCACTGCGACCCAGGTGAGCAAGCTGGGTGGCAACAAATGGTTCTTCATCACGGCCGATTACGTCTTCGGCCAGCAATTGGCCCGTGACGCGATCCGGTTTGCCAAGGAGACGGGTAGCACGGTGCTGGGTGAGCAGCGCTATCCCTTCCCGGCGACCTCGGATTATTCGTCCTTCCTGCTGGCCGCCCAGTCCTCCGGCGCGAATGTGATCGGCCTGGCCAATGCAGGGACGGACACATCCAATTGCGTGAAGCAGGCGCATGAATTCGGCCTGATGGCGTCGATGAAGGTCGCTGCGCTGCTGATGGAGATCACCGACGTGCAGGCGATCGGCACTGACATCGGCGCGGGCCTCTATGTCAGCTCCACCTTCTACTGGGATGCCAATGAGGGAACCCGGGCGCTGACCAACGCGGTGCAGGGGATCATGCCTGCCAAGCAGCCGCCGAACATGATCCAGGCCGGCTGCTACGCCAGCGCGTTGCATTATATGAAGGCGGCGACGGCCATGGGCGTGGACAAGGCCCGCGACGGGGCTGCCGTCTGCGCCCAGATGAAGGCGATGCCCACCGATGACGAGGCGTTCGGCAAGAACCGCATCCGCAAGGACGGGCTGTGCCTGCTGCCGGCCTTCCTCTACCAGGTGAAGAGCACCGCGGAGAGCCACGGCATGTGGGATTTGCAGAAGCTGGTTGGGACGATCCCGGCCGACCAGGCCTGGAAGCCGCTGGCTGAAGAGGGCTGCGCGCTCGCGCCGTCGGAGTGACGTCCGGCCTTCGCTACGGGGTGGAGGTGCGGTCCGCACAAGCGGCGGACGCACCCGAATTCGCACGTCTCTTGGACGGCGTTCCGGCGCGGGACATGGCGGAGCGGCTGGAGCGGGTTCGCGCCCATGCCTCAGGTGCAGCGCTGGTCGCGGCGGGATATAGCGGTCTGAGCGGGGTCATCGTGCTAGACTGGGCGCCGGTTCTGTTCGATCACAGACCGGTGGCGCGGGTGACGGCGCTCGTCGTCGACCCCGAAGAGCGTCGCCGGGGGATCGGGCGGCTGTTGCTGAAAGCTGCCTCCCAGGCGGCGCGTACCGGCGGGTGCGATCTGATGGAGCTTGCGCCAATGCCGGGACAAGACGACATGGCGTCATTCTGTCTCGGCACCGGGTTTGTCGCGCGGGGGACCGTGTTTGGGCGTTTGCTACGGAAAAAGGGCGCACCCTAGTCCCACGCCGAAGGATCGACCCCGTCGAGAGCTACTTCTTCTTGCGGACAGGCGCGGGGTGGGTCGTAGTTTTGCCACGGGCAGCCACTGCGGTCACAGCCCCCTCGCATGCCATGTTGTCCAACGGCAGCAAATCCTTCGCCGCGGCATATTGCGGGAGTGATTTTGCCGGAACATAGGCCGTTTCCGCGAAAACCGGCTTGAGACGCGGGCAGAAATCACTGCCTTCGTGCTGGCCCTTCACGCTCTGCTCGTTCGCCAGCAGCGTGATGTAGCTGTCGTATTTGGCCTGCGCCGCCTTGCCATAGGTCTTCTTGAACCAGGCGTTGACGACTGCGTCCTCGGCGACCAGCTCGGACCGGGCGCGCTCGACGAAGTGGTTGTAATCATCCTCGTCACTGCAACCGACCGCCAGAACGCTCAGCTCACTCTTCAGCGCGCCAACCTCGAACGCGGCCTCGTCGGTAGGCGAGGAGCACCGCGCCTGGGCGCTCAGGCTCATGCCAACAAATACGGCAGCGGCGACTGCCGCATGGCCCAAACGGCGGGCAATCACTTCGTGGCTCCGGCCGGGGGAGCTCCGTTGACAGTCACGCGCATCATTGCGTCTCCTGGTAGAAACTGAACCGTAAAGCTATCGGGACCTGACGCCCCGGCGCGCGGAGTATAATCAACCCGAGTATCGTCGCCAACGGAGTGGATGTAGACCAAGCCATTTTTGGGCGACTGTGTCAGTAATCCCGCACCATAAGGTTGGTCGTTCTTGCGGACCGATATGCCGCACCAGCCACCACCGCCCGTTGTCATGGCAGCATCGGTGGACTTGCCGTCGGTGAGCGAGACCGTCGGAACGGTGCAGTTGGGCGCCTTGTGGGCAAGGTCGGTCGAATACATGGGATTGCGGCTGCCAAGAGCGACAGGACCGCCTGGCGTCTCGCAAGCCGATAGGCCAAGCAGCGGCAAGAGGAACATTGCGGCGAAGTGTCTGGGTTGCATTCGAGGGCGGTCTTCCTGTGCGCGGCGAGCGAATCGCTCACTTTGGTCCGGACCACGAGTGTGGCAGACGCGCGGGGTCTTTACCAAACGTTGACCGCAAGGGGGAAGAGCCGGGCCGAAACGATTATGCCGTTTCGTATCAGCGGGCTGGCCGAACGCTCTTTCCCCCGCTGGCAAGAGCGGGGGAGGAACGCAGGCTTAGGCGGCGCAGGTGGGCTTAGGCAGCGTCGGCAAATAAGTGCGTCGGCGCGCCGACAAAGCTGCCGCTAACAAGAAAAGCTCAGGGCTTGTTCGACGCCGCCAATCGATTCGATTGATGTCGAACAAGCCCTTAGTAGCCGTAGGCGGGCCGCTGCGGGGTCGTCACGGCGCCAGCACCAGCGCCCAGGGCCCCGCCGGCGAGCGCGCCGATGGCAGCGCCGCGGCCGCCGCCGGCCAGCGCGCCAACCGCGGCACCCGTGCCAGCGCCAATCAATCCGCCACCCACCGCGCGCTGGCCCGGGTCATACGGATCGGAGCAGGCGCCCAGTCCAAGAGCCAGGCCGAGCGTGGCAACTGCCAAAACCCTCGTTTTCTTCATCGGTCTCTCCATTCAAAGGCGGGCACCACGGCCAACACCTAATAGCGCCCATAACGCGTGGCCGGGCGAAACGATTTCACCCGGCGCGACGATTTGGAAAAAATTTCCATCGCGTTGCCATGGATAGAAGCCGAGGATGTCCCTGCCATGGCGATGGTTGCCGCGATGCTGCCATCTTTATCCGCCCAGCCCGCGGGCTTGCCCATGCCGGGGCAGGTCGCTAAGCCCACGCTTCCCTTCGCTGGCCCCTTTTTTGGAAATTTTGAGCCGATGTTCGGACGTTTGTTTGGGTTCATGTCAGCCGACATGGCCATCGATCTCGGCACGGCAAACACATTGGTCTATGTGAAAGGCCGCGGCATCGTCCTAGCGGAGCCGTCCGTGGTCGCAATTGCGGACGTTCGCGGCAAGAAACAGGTCCTGGCCGTGGGCGAGGAGGCCAAGCAGATGCTGGGCCGCACGCCCGGCAATATTTCTGCCATCCGCCCGTTGCGCGACGGCGTGATTGCCGACTTCGAGGTCGCGGAGGAAATGATCAAGCATTTCATTCGCAAGGTGAATGCCCGGCGTGGCTTCTCTTCTCCGCTCATCATCGTCTGCGTGCCGTCTGGCAGCACCGCCGTCGAGCGGCGGGCGATCCAGGAGAGCGCTGAGTCGGCAGGCGCGCGCAAGGTGATGCTGATCGAGGAACCGATGGCGGCCGCCATAGGCGCCGGGTTGCCGGTCACCGAACCGTCCGGGTCCATGATCGTCGACATCGGCGGCGGAACGACGGAAGTTGCGGTCATTTCACTCGGCGGCATCGTTTATAGCCGCAGCGTGCGGGTGGGTGGCGACAAGATGGACGAGGCCATCATCAGCTACATCCGCCGCAACCATAATCTATTGATCGGCGAGAGTTCGGCCGAGCGGATCAAGATGGATATCGGCGCTGCCTGCCAGCCTGATTATGGCGAGGAGGGTCCGTACCGGGAGGTGAAGGGCCGCGACCTCATGAATGGCGTCCCGCGGGAAGTGCATGTCAGCCAGCGCCAAATTGCCGAAAGCCTGGCCGAACCGGTGAGCGCCATCGTCGAGGCGGTGAAGGTCGCGCTGGAAAATACGCCGCCGGAACTCGCCGCCGACATCGTCGACAAGGGAATAGTGCTGACGGGCGGGGGAGCTCTGCTGTATCGTCTCGACCAGGTGCTTCGCGACGCGACCGGGCTGCCGGTCGTCGTGGCCGAGGAGCCGCTGTCGTGCGTGGCACTTGGCACGGGTCGTGCGTTGGAAGAGATGAAGCGTCTGCGCAATGTCCTGACGTCGATGTATTGATGGGAGCTGCCTAGTTCCGTGATCCGGCTCTCCATCCCAGTCCGTCAGGCACTCTCCCGGCTGACGCTCCCAGTGCTGATAGCAGTGGCATTCGGCGTCATGCTGCTCGCCAAGGCGGATGCGCTGTTGGCCGAGCGCGTGCGTATGGCGTTGGCGGATGCCCTGGCACCCTTGTTCGGCATCGTCTCCGAGCCGATCGCCCAAGTGCACAATGCGGTGGCAGATGCGAGCGACCTGTTGACCGTGCGTGCCGAAAATATCCGCCTGCGGGATGAGAACGACCGGTTGCGACAGTGGCAGGCGGTGGCCCAGGCGCTGAATGCGGAAAATATGACCCTGAAGGCCAATTTGCACTGGATCCCCGACCCGGCACCCTCCTACGTCACGGCGCGTGTCGTGGCAGATGCGGGCGGTGTCTATGCCCGGGCCGTTTTGCTGTCGACGGGGCCGAACCGGGTGGTCTCCAAGGGACAGATCGCGCTGGATGACCGCGGACTGGTCGGCCGGGTGACGGAGGTTGGCATGCGCAGCGCCCGCGTGCTGCTGATCACGGACATCAACAGCCGTATCCCGGTGACAATGGAAAACAGCCGCAGCCGCGCCATCCTGGTGGGCACCAACAACGTCCGCCCGCGCCTGATGTTCTGGCCCGAGGGCAGCATGCCGGTGGAAGGTGAACGGGTGGTGACCAGTTCGGAGGCGAATGCCTTCCCATCCGGCCTGCCGATCGGGGTCGTGCATTACACGGCGAACAACGTGCCGGAGGTGGAACCGTTCGCCCGGCTGGACCGGCTAGAGGTGGTGAGGATCTTCGATTACGGCCTGACCGGCATCCAACCACCGGAGAGCCCCAATCGGCTGGTGGCCGATCGGAAGCACTGATGGATAAGACACCGGGCATCCGGCCGCGTCCGACGTTGTGGCGCCAACTCGACGCTGCGTCGCGAGCCGCCTTCCCGGCGTCCTGCACCGCGCTGGTGCTGCTGGCGACGTCCTTCCCGTTCGGCATCCCTGGCCAGGCGGAGTGGCAGCCCGCTGCGGCCCTGGCATGCGTCTTCTTCTGGTCGTTGTTCCGCCCTGCCTCAATGCCGCCGGCCGTGGTGTTCGGCATCGGGTTGCTGGCCGACCTTCTCGGCCTGTCGCCGATCGGGGTCAGCGTGTTGGTGTTGCTGATCGTGCACGGCCTGGCCCTGCGGTGGCGCCGCTACCTGGTGCGGCAGGGTTTCATGCTGGTGTGGGTCGTCTTCCTGGGTGTCGCCGCGGGGGCTGCCCTGCTGCAATGGGCGATGACCTGCGCGCTGACATTCCATCTGTTCCCGCCCGCGCCGGCGCTATTCCAGTGGGCGCTGACCGCCGGGCTCTACCCCGTTCTGTCGTTGATGTTCACCCGGGCTCACCGCGGGCTCGCCAATCCCGAGCAGGCATGAAGAAAGAGAACAGAACCACCGGCGTCTTCACCCGGCGCGCCTTGCTGCTGGCGGCGGGGCAGGTTTCGGTGCTGGGTGTGCTGGCGGCCAAGCTATACCAGGTGCAGGTGGAGGAGGGGAGCCGCTACGCGACCCTTGCGGAAAGCAACCGCATCAGCGCGCGCCTGATCGCACCGCCGCGCGGCCGGATCCTGGATCGCTTCGGCAATGTGGTCGGCGGCAACAAGCTGAATTGGCGCGCTCTTCTCATGGTGGAAGAAACCGCGGATGTCGGTGCCACACTCGACGCGTTCAGCACCGTGGTGTCGCTCGCCGATCACGAGCGGGCCCGGATCGACCGGGAACTGCATCGCCGCCGGCGCTTCATCCCTCTGGTGGTGCGCGAATTCCTGACCTGGGACGATATGGCGCGGATCGAGGTGAACGCGCCCGATCTACCCGGCATCTTGGTCGATGTCGGAACATCGCGCATCTACCCGGAGGGCCCAAATCTGGCCCACGTGGTCGGCTATGTCGCGCCGCCTTCCGAGGGGGATATGGGCGACGACCCGATGCTCGCACTCCCCGGCATCCGCATCGGCCGCGCAGGGATCGAGAAATTCCACGACCTGAAGCTACGCGGCCGCGCGGGCGCGGTGCAGATGGAGGTGAATGCGGTTGGCCGCGTGATTCGCGAGTTGGACCGGCAGGAGGGCACCCAGGGCCAGGATGTGGGCCTCACCATCGACGTGGAACTGCAAAACCAGGTGCTGTCCCGGCTGGGCGATCAAAGCGCTTCCGCCGTGGTGATGGATTGCCGCAATGGCGAAGTGCTGGCGATGACCACCACGCCATCCTTCGACCCGACCCTGTTCAATTCGGGTGTGTCGCAGGCGCAATGGGTCGAATGGACGAATAACCGCCGGGCGCCGTTGATCAACAAGGCGACCTCGGGCGTCTATCCACCCGGCTCGACCTTCAAGATGGCGGTCGCCATGGCAGGGCTCGACAACAAGGTGATCGGGCCGGGCGACCGGATCACCTGCCCGGGCTATCTGGACGTGGGCGACACGAGGTTCCATTGCTGGAGCAAGTATGGCCACGGTGCGTTGGATGTACGCGGCGGCCTGAAGAACTCGTGCGACGTGTTCTTCTTCGAGTTGGCGCGCCGGGTTGGCATCGACCGCCTCGCTGCGATGGCGAACCGATTTGGGATTGGCGTCGATTTGGATATCGAGCTGCCCGGCGCACGCAAAGGGCTGATGCCGACGCGGACGTGGCGACAATCCCACGGGCATCCCTGGGGCATTGGCGACACGGTCAACTGCGGGATCGGCCAAGGCTATGTGGAGGTGACTCCTTTGGCGCTTTGCACCTATGTCTCGCGTGTGGCGACCGGGCGGGCGGTGCAGCCGCATATGACGCGCACGCTGAACGGGGCCGTGCAACCCGGCGTGCAGCCACTGGACTGGCCGAGCATGAACCTGAACGAGCGCCACCTGCAGCTTTGCCGGGAGGGGATGTTTGCCGTGGTGAACGACCCGGGGGGCACCGCGCCGCTCGCGCGGTTGAACATGCCCGGCATGCAATTGGCGGGAAAGACCGGGTCGAGCCAGGTGCGCCACGTGTCGCGGGAGTTGCGCGAGCACGGCAACTTCAAATCCGAGAACCTGCCCTGGGAGTACCGGCCGCACGCCCTCTTCGTCGCCTTTGCCCCCTATGACGCGCCGCGATACGCCGTCAGCCTGGTGATCGAACACGGCAATGCCGGCGCCGCCGCTGCCGCACCGCTCGCGCGGCAGATCATGGTTGACACGCTGACCCGCGACCCGGTGAACCGGATCGAGCCGCAGGGACAGAAGCTGGCCGACCGGTCGTGAGCCCTCGCGTGCCATGATCAACGAACGCCGCCTGATCCGGGCCGAGCCATCCTTCGGCCTGACGACGAAATTGTTCCAGATATCCTGGATTTACGTCGTGCTGATCTGCGCCCTCGCCGGCGTCGGGTATGCCGCGTTGTATTCCGCGGCGGGCGGCTCGCCGGACCCCTACGCCTCCAAGCAGGCGATCCGGTTCGCGTTTGGTCTGGTGATGATGCTTTGCATCGCGCTGGTGGACATCCGCATCATCGAACGGCTGGCTTGGCCGCTCTATGCCGTCTCGCTGGCCTTGCTGATCCTGGTGCTGCGGGTTGGGCATGTGGGAAAGGGGGCCCAGCGCTGGATCGAGTTCGGCGGCACCCAGTTGCAGCCGTCCGAATTGATGAAGATCGCCCTGGTCGTGGCACTCGCCGCATGGTTTCACCGGGCAAGCTGGGAACGGATGGGAAACCCGCTCTTCCTGATGCCACCTGCCTTGGCCGTTGCGGTGCCGGTATTGCTGATCCTGAAGGAGCCCAATTTGGGCACGGCCGTCATTACGGCGCTGCTGGGGGGCACGATGTTCCTCGCCGCCGGGGTGCGCTGGTGGAAAATGGCGCTGGTCGTGCTGCCCATCCCGTTCGCGGCAAGGATCGCCTATGGCTATTTGCACGATTACCAGCGGGCCAGGATCGAGACCTTCTTCAACCCGGAGAGCGACCCGCTGGGCGCCGGCTACAACATCCAGCAGTCGAAGATAGCCCTCGGTTCCGGGGGAATGTGGGGCAAGGGCTACCTACAGGGCACTCAGGGCCATCTGAACTTCCTGCCCGAAAAACAGACCGACTTCATCTTCACCATGCTGGCGGAGGAGTTCGGGTTCGTCGGCTGCCTCGCGATCATGGGGCTGCTGATGCTGATCGTGTTGGGTGCCATGGCGATAGCGCTCCGCTGCCGGCACCAGTTCGGCCGGTTGGTCGCGCTCGGGATCGGCGTAAACTTCTTCCTCTATGTTGCTGTTAACATCGCCATGGTAACCGGGGCGATCCCAGTTGGCGGCGTGCCGCTGCCGCTCGTCTCCTATGGCGGCTCTGCCTCGCTCACCGTCATGTTCGGGTTTGGCCTGCTGATGAGCGCGCATGTCCATCGCGACGTCGAGTTCAAGGATCGGCGGGAGGATTAGCGGCCGCCTCCTCATGGGCCGTTTGCTGAGGGGGCGTTGCACGCTGGTCGGTGAGCAGGACCGTCGCGCGTTCGACCGTGCGCACCAGGATCGCGCCGGAGCGTTGGACGGCCGGGTCGCTGTGGTTGACCAGCCGGTCGGCCGTCAAGAGGATTGGCGACAGCACGCCTCTGATGTCGTGACGCAATCGCCGCTGCTGCTCGATGCGGCTGGCCAAGGCAAGCTCGGCCGACCGGAGCTCCGCGGCTTGGCCGCGTGAGATGGCTGCCTCTTGCGCCAGACGCCGGTGGCCGTCGAGTATCAGCCAATCAAGTAGCACCGTGGCTGAGCCACCCATGACCAGGGCGACGGCGGCGAACGCGACCCAGGCCATGGTGCGCGGTGGAGTGGCGCCTGCGAATTGGCAGGCGGCGTAGCCGAGCGCCTCGCCGCAGAAGATGAGCAGGGCGAGCAGGGCAAACCAGGGGACGACCTGTCCGGTGCGCAGCCGCAGGGTGTCGACAACAGGCAAATGGCCCAACTCCTTCGGTTTCCAGTCAAGGCCGCCGTGCCACCCGGCGCGACGGTGTATCGTTCTGCTCCGCAGCGACGCAAGCCAGCATGTGCCTCACGATGGTCGAGGGCGAATTGACGCGGCAGGGGCGCCACGCCTATAAGCCGCGGCTTGAACAGGGCCCGCGAGAGCGCGCCCCTGCCGTTGCTGGAGAATCGTCGTGAAGCGCACCTATCAACCCTCGAAGCTGGTTCGCAAGCACCGGCACGGCTTCCGCGCCCGCATGGCGACCGTCGGCGGCCGCAAGGTCATTGCCAATCGTCGCCGGGTCGGCCGCAAGAAGTTATCGGCTTAAGGCGTCACCATGGCGCCTGACCGGGCGCCCGCCCCCATTTCCATACCGCCGCTCCGGCTGAAGCGCCGCGCTGAGTTTCTGCGCGCTGCGAAAAGCGGCCGCAAGGCCAGCATGCCAGGCGTCGTGTTGCAGGCCTTGGTGCAGGGTGAGCCCGGGCCGGCGCGTATTGGCTTCACCGTGACGAAGAAGGTCGGCAATGCGGTCATCCGCAATCGTACCCGCCGCCGCCTCAAGGAAGCGGCCCGCCTGCTGCTGCGGGACCGTCCAGTGAGCGGTGTCGACCTGGTACTGATCGGACGCGACGTGACGCGGACCCGCCCCTTCCTAATCTTGATCGAGGATGTGCGCTGCGCGCTCGACAAGGCTGGTGTGCCGTGACGCCGGCGGCCGCGGTCTTGCAGGGGGTAGTGCGTACCTATCAGTGGACGATACGTCCGGTGATTGGCGCAAATTGCCGCTTCCACCCCGGCTGCAGCGATTATGCCGTCGAGGCGCTGCGCACTCATGGAGCGTTGCGCGGAAGTGCGCTGGCCGCCAAGCGCATCCTGCGCTGCAATCCTTGGAACGAGGGCGGCCTCGATCCCGTCCCCCAACCTGAGAGCTGACCGCCCGTATGGACCAGAAGCGCCTCATCATCGCCATCGCAGTATCCATCGCGATCCTGCTCGGCTTCCAGTTCCTGCTGCCAAAGGCGCCGCCGCGGCTCCCCGCGCAGGAGACCGCGGCCGTCGTGAACCAGCCGGCGCCGGAAGTGGCGCGCCGATCGGTCGACCCGTCATTCCCCGGTACTGAACCGGAGACGGTGCCGCAGCCAAAGGACGTGCCGCGCATTCCGATCAATGCCGATCGGGTGAGTGGTACCGTGAGCCTGCGGGGTGGCGTGCTGGATGATCTCGTGTTGCGGGATTACCACGAGGAGGTGAACCCCAGCTCGCCGCTGGTGCGCCTTCTGGAGCCACAATCCGACCCTGAGCCCAACTACATCCAATATGGCTGGACCAGCGACACGCCGGGGGTGAAGCTGCCGGACGAAACGACGCTGTGGACTGCGTCCGGCAAAGAGCTGACCCGGACGAGCCCCTTGACGCTAAGCTGGGACAATGGCGCCGGGCTCACCTTCTCCATCAAGCTCGCCGTGGACGATTATTATATGTTCACGGTCACCCAATCGGTGAAGAACGGCACCGATGCTCCTGTGGCGCTGCACCCGTACCAGCGGGTCCGCCGTGACTACCAGCCGGTCACGGCAGGGTATTACATCCTGCACGAGGGCCCGTTGGGTGTGCTGGACGGCAAGCTGAACGACCCCACCTACGCTACGGTGAAGTCGGATGCCGCAAAGGCCAATGGCCTGGCGCAGAGCGTGCAGACCACGGGCGGATGGGATGGCATCACCGACAAATACTGGCTGACGGCGATCATTCCGGACCAGGCGGTCCCGCAGACGGCGAGTTACCGATATGGCCGCTCGGCGACAGGGCCGGACCGCTACCAGACTGATTTCTCCTCCGTCGCCCCGGTGACGGTGGCGCCGGGTGCCGACGCATCCTCCACCTTCCGCGCCTTCGCCGGGGCGAAAGAGGTGCATCTGCTCTCGCATTACGAAGAGGCCGAGCATATCCCGCTGTTTTCCTATGCGGTTGATTTCGGTTGGTTCTGGTTCCTGACCAAGCCGATCTTCTACGCATTGGATTGGCTGAACGGCGTGTTGGGCAATTTCGGCCTGGCGATCATGGTGTTCACGGTCTTCGCCAAGCTGCTATTCTTCCCGCTCGCCAACAAATCCTACCGCTCGATGAGCAAGATGAAGCTGCTCGGGCCGAAGATGACGGCGCTGCGGGAGCGGCTGAAGGACGAGCCGGCCAAGCTGCAATCCGAAATGATGCAGCTTTACAAGACGGAGAAGGTCAACCCGGCCGCCGGTTGCCTGCCCATGCTAGTGCAGATCCCCGTCTTCTTCTCGCTCTACAAGGTGATTTTCGTCACGATCGAAATGCGGCATGCGCCGTTTTTCGGTTGGATTCACGACCTCTCGGCGCTTGACCCGACGAACGTGTTCAACCTATTCGGGTTGTTGCCGTTCGACCCGACGCTGTATGTGTCTGCCCTGCATCTCTCCGCCTGGACGCTGATCATGGGCTGCACGATGTATGCGCAGCAGCAGCTGAACCCACCTCCGCCTGACCCGATGCAGGCCAAGCTGTTCAAATTCATGCCGCTGATATTCATGTTCATGATGGGCCGCTTCCCGGCGGGCCTGCTGATCTACTGGAGCTGGAACAATACCCTCACCTTCGCGCAACAATGGCTGATCATGCGGCGGACCAAGATCGGGCCGGCGGTGACGAAGGCGTTGCCCCGCACCCCGAAGAGCCAGGGCGCGAAGAGCTAGAGGCTCAGGCGCTCGAGCGGGGGCGGCTGCTTTTCGCTGCCCCCTGCCGATTCTTCTTCGCCGCCCAGCGTCTGGACCAGCTGCCCCCGCCAGCCGGGGCGGAGATTGCCTTCGCTGGGCGCTCCAACGTCGGCAAATCCTCGCTGATCAACGCCTTGGTGGGTCATCATGCGCTCGCCCGTGCATCCCACACGCCGGGACGGACGCGGCAGTTGAACTTCTTTGATCTGGGCGGGCGGCTCACCTTGGTGGACATGCCGGGCTATGGCTATGCGCAGGCTGCCAAGTCGGTGAAGGAGGATTGGCAGGGCCTGATGTTCGAGTATCTGCGCGGCCGCCCCACCTTGCAGCGCGTCCTGCTGCTGCTGGATGCGCGGATCGAGATCAAGGCGTCCGACACCGCGGCGATGGATTTGTTGGACCGCGCCGCCGTCACCTACCAGTTCGTGCTGACCAAGGCGGATGACGTGAAGCCCCGCGCGCTGGCGGCGAAGCAGGCGGAGGTGACGGGCATCGCCCGTGAGCACCCCGCTGCCTATCCGGATGTGGTCAGCACCAGCAGCAATACGGGTACGGGGATAGAGGCGTTGCGCGCCAGCATCGCGGCACTGACGGGTTGACCCGGCGGGGCCGCCGCCGCTAGCTGGGTTTGGTTTGCCGGAGACGCACCCAGCATGAGCCAAGACATCGAGGAGATTATTAACACTGCGCCTAGCGAGCAGGCGCGCATCCTCGCGCATGCCTTGCCGTATCTGCGGCGCTATGCCGGTGCCACAGTGGTGGTGAAGTACGGCGGCCATGCCATGGGCGAGCAGCATTTGGCCGAGAATTTCGGCCGGGATATCGCGCTGCTGAAGCAGGTGGGCGTGAACCCGGTGGTCGTCCATGGTGGCGGCCCGCAGATCAACGCCATGCTGAAGCGGCTCGCCATCCAGTCGACTTTCGTCGATGGCCTTCGGGTGACGGACTCGGCCATGGTGGAGGTGGTGGAGATGGTCCTGGCTGGGACCGTCAACAAGCATGTCGCCGGGCTGATCAACCAGGCCGGCGCGCTGGCGGTGGGGATTTGCGGCAAGGACGGCAACCTGATCCGCGCCCGCAAGCTGCAACGGACGGTGCGCGACCCAGACAGCCGGATCGAGCGGGAGTTGGATTTGGGCTTCGTGGGGGAGCCGACCGAGATCGACGTCCGCGTCATCCACGCCCTGACCGGCGCCGGGCTGATCCCGGTGATCGCCCCGGTGGGCTGGGGTGATGCCGGGCAGACCTACAACATCAATGCCGATACGGTAGCCGGCGCCATCGCGGGTGCGCTTGGCGCCAAGCGGCTGCTGATGCTGACGGATGTGCCCGGGGTGCTGGATGCCGAGAAGAAGCTCATTCCGGAGCTGACGATCGCGGATGTGGACCGGCTCTGCGCAGAGGGCGTGATCACCGGCGGGATGATCCCCAAGGTGGAGACCTGTGTGGCAGCCGTGCGCGGCGGGGTGAAGGGCGCGGTCATCCTCGACGGCAAGCAGCCCCATGCCTGCCTGTTGGAAATGTTCCTGCAGGGCGGCATAGGGACGCTGATCCGCGCCTGAGGCTGGTGGCGCGCCCTACCGCCGGCCGCGCTTGAAGCCCTTGACCTTGCGCTTCTCCGGATCATACCCGCCACCGCCTGGCCCCAAGGGCTCGGGCGTGCGGTCGCGCTTCGCTGCCCCGATACGCTGGGGCACGGGGGGCGGGGCCAGGCCGAGTTGCAGGGCTTCCAGCCGCTTGACCTCGTCGCGCAGCCGGGCCGCTTCCTCGAATTCCAGATCGGCTGCAGCGGCGCGCATCCGCTTCTCCAAATCGGCGATGGAGTGGACCAGGTCCTTCCCGACCATGTTGGTGACCGCGCTGTCCTTCACCGGGGCCACGGTCACGTAATCCTGCTCGAACACGCTGTTCAGCGCCTCGCCGATCTGCTTGCGCACGCTGACCGGGGTGATGTCATGCGCCTCGTTCCAGGCATGCTGCTTGGCCCGGCGCCGTGCCGTCTCCTCCAGCGCGTTGCGCAGGCTGTCGGTCATTACATCGGCGTAGAGGATCACGCGGCCATCCACGTTGCGGGCCGCGCGGCCGATGGTTTGGGTGAGGCTGGTTTGGGAACGGAGGAAGCCCTCCTTATCGGCGTCCAGGATCGCGACCAGGGCGCATTCCGGGATGTCCAGCCCCTCGCGCAGCAGGTTGATGCCGATCAGCGCGTCGAACACGCCCAGGCGCAAATCCCGGATGATCTCGATCCGCTCCAGCGTATCCACATCGCTGTGCAGATACCTGACTTTGATGCCGTGTTCGGTCAAATAATCGGTCAGATCCTCCGCCATCCGCTTGGTTAGGGTGGTGACCAGCGTGCGGGCGCCCATGGCGACGGTGGCGCGCAATTCGGCCAGCAGGTCATCCACCTGGTGCTCGACGGGGCGCACTTCGCAGACCGGGTCGATCAGGCCGGTGGGGCGGATCACCTGCTCGGCGAACACGCCTTGCACCCGCTCCAACTCCCAAGGCCCCGGCGTTGCGCTGACGAAGATGGTTTGGGGGCGGAAATGCTCCCACTCCTCGAACTTCAGCGGCCGGTTGTCGATGCAGGAGGGCAGGCGGAAGCCGAACTCGGCGAGGATGGATTTGCGGACATTGTCCCCCCGCTCCATGCCGCCGATTTGCGGCACCGTTACGTGGCTTTCGTCCACGATCAGCATGGCGTTCTCGGGCAGATATTCGAACAGCGTCGGCGGCGGCTCGCCCGGTCTACGGCCGGATAGGAAGCGGCTGTAATTCTCGATCGACTTGCAGGACCCGGTGGTCTCGATCATTTCCAGGTCGAAGGTCGTGCGTTGCTGCAGCCGCTCGGCCTCCAGCAATTTTCCTTCTTTGACAAACCAGTCCAGCCGGTCCTTCAGCTCGATCTTGATGTCTCGCACTGCCTGCGTCAGCGTCGGCCGGGGTGTGACGTAGTGGCTGTTGGCGTAGATATGCACTTCGGGGAGCGTGCCGGTCACCTCCCCAGTGAGTGGGTCGAACTCGTTGATCGCCTCGATCTCGTCACCGAACAGCGCGATGCGCCAAGCACGGTCCTCGTAATGCGAGGGGAAAATGTCAACCGAGTCGCCGCGCAAGCGGAACGTGCCGCGCTGGAAGGCAGTGTCGTTGCGGCGGTATTGCTGCTCGGCCAGCGCCCGGGCGAGCGTGTCCCGCTCGATCTGGCCGCCAACCTCCAGCTTGACGACCATGCGGGAGTAGGTTTCGACCGACCCGATACCGTAGATGCAGGACACCGAGGCGACGATGACGACGTCGTTGCGTTCCAGCAGGCTCTGAGTTGCCGCGTGCCGCATCCGGTCGATCGCCTCGTTGATCTGGCTGTCCTTCTCCACATAGGTGTCGGTGCGGGGGACATAGGCTTCCGGCTGGTAGTAGTCGTAGTAGCTGACGAAATACTCCACGGCATTGCCGGGAAAGAACTGCTTCATTTCCCCATAAAGCTGCGCAGCCAGTGTCTTGTTGGGCGCGAGGATCAGGGTCGGGCGCTGGGCGTGCTCGATCAGCTTCGCCATGGTGAACGTCTTGCCGGAGCCTGTGACCCCCAGCAGCACCTGGTCCCGCTCCTCCGCCTGCAGCCCGGCCCATAGATCGCGGATCGCGGTGGGCTGGTCGCCAGCCGGTTCATAGTCGCTTTTGACCACGAGGCGCCGGGTGACGGGCTTGGCTGGCTGGCGCTGCGGCTTGAAGGTGACGGTCCCCACCTGCGCAGCCCGGTTCGCAGCACCACGGTTCTTCGCCGACAGGCGGGTAGGCGGCTTGACGATGACTTCAGACATCCGGCACTCCCTGCGGTGTCGGCGATAGATGGCGACGGGTACGCCCGGCGTCGAGCCTCTCTCTACCATGTCCGCCCCGGCTCTGGAGTCTCCGCCCTGATCATCCCAGCGATCGGCTGATGCTATTCTACGAGCCGCTGTTTCTGTTTCTGTTCTTCCCAGCCGTGCTTGTCGCGTTCCTCGCCGCGCGTCGCCGGGCTGGGGCGCGCGCGGCGGTTCTGCTGTTGGCCAGCCTGTTTTTTTATCTATGGAGCGAGCCGCGTTTCGTGCCCGTCGTCCTGGCGACCTGCATGACGGATTACTTCCTGGCCCAACTGGTCGCGCGGGGCAGCCGACTGTCGCTGGTGGCGGGAGTGGTGATCAACGTCGGGATGCTGTTCTACTATAAATACACTGGCTTTACCGTTGATAACCTTGACGTCTTGCTGGCCGGCGCTGGATTGCGGCCCTGGCATATCGGGCAAGTGGCTCTGCCTGTCGGCGTCTCGTTCATCGTGTTCGAGAAGATCACCTATCTGGTCGATATCGCCCGTGGCCGAAGCCGCCCCGCACCAGGGTTGGCAACCTATTTGCTCTACGTCTTCCTGTTCCCAAAGCTGCTGGCCGGCCCGATCATTAAATACCATGAGTTGGAGGCACAACTCGTTGCTGCCGGGCGCCAGCGGGATGACGATCTGACGACAGGGTTCCGCCGGTTCATGCTGGGAGTCGTCAAGAAGACCGTCCTGGCAGACACGCTTGCCACTGGCGCCGACCAGACCTTCAACGCAGACCCGGCGTTGCTCGGCTGTGCCGATGCGTGGTGCGGTGTGATGTTCTTCACCTTCCAAATCTACGTCGATTTCAGTGCCTATTCCGACATGGCGATCGGGCTGGCGCGCATGTTCGGGTTCCGGCTGAACGAGAACTTCAACCACCCCTACATCTCCTGCAGCATCACGGAGTTCTGGCGGCGGTGGCACATCTCGCTCTCCACCTGGATTCGCGAGTACCTCTACATCCCGCTCGGCGGCAACCGGGTAGCGCCCTGGCGGCGCTATGCAAATCTCTGGGTTTGCTTTCTGGCCAGCGGTTTATGGCACGGCGCGGCTTGGACCTACGTTGCCTGGGGCGCGTATAACGGCATCTTCCTGGTGCTGGAGCGGCTGTTCCTGCTGCGCTGGCTGGACCGCATGCCGCGCGTTGCCGCCAATGCGGTGACCTTCGCGATCACGGTAGCCGGCTGGCTGATCTTCCGCGCCGCCTCGATGGGGCAGGCTGGGTCGATCCTGGCCACGATGCTGTCGCCGCACCGGGTGAGCGAGGTGGTTGGCATGTGGTGGACCGCGCCGATGCTGACCGCCATGGGGGCGGGGGCGCTGATCTCTTTCCTGCCACGCGTGCCCGGGTTCGACCGGGTGGCCGGGTTGGTGCTGGCGGCTCCGGGTGGCCGCGCGATGCTGGACCTGACGCTGTCGCTCCTGTTCGTGTTTGCCTTGGCCAAGGCTCTGGCGGACCCGTTCCGCCCGTTCCTCTATTTCAGGTTCTAGCCCCATGATCCGACGCATCCCCCTAGGACTCGGCGCGGTGGTCTGGGCGGTTGGAACCATCCTGCTGATGGTCAACCTCGCCGTGCTCGCCGCGGGCCACAGTGCGATCAAGCTCGTGCCGGGGCTG
This sequence comes from Acetobacteraceae bacterium, assembly GCA_965199005.1. Classification (GTDB taxonomy): domain Bacteria; phylum Pseudomonadota; class Alphaproteobacteria; order Acetobacterales; family Acetobacteraceae; genus LMUY01. The sequence continues at coordinate 552,674 of CBDAQK010000006.1, forward strand.
ACGGGCGTCACCACTGGCGAGCGCGTGGCATCATCGCTGGAGGATGTCCTGCACGGCCGGTTCCAAGCCAGCTATGCCCGCCTGATCGGGACGCAGATGCCGCTCTACCCGGCAGCGGTCCGGCTGCGCAACCAGGCCGAGTTTTCGTTGTTCGGCTTCTCCCCCAACCCGGTCATCCTCGTCACGGCTGGGGGCACGTTGATCGAGCGTGCCTATGCCGAGGAGTATTGTTCCCGCGACATCGCCCGCTGGGGGCCTGGCGCAGTGGCATGGGCGGCCCGGATCAGGCAGATGCAGGATGCGGAGGAGCGCCGGGGTAAGGCATTCCTCTACGTGCTGACCCCCTCGAAGGTCGCGCAGTATCCAGCCCTCTTGCCCGCTGGCTTCAACTGTCCTTCGCATGAAGCTGACCGGATTGGTTTGCTGCCGGCGTGGCGGGCCGTCCTTCACGACGCCGGGGTGCATGTGGCCGACACCACCGCCGTGGTTCAGGCAGCGCATGGTGCCTATCCGTTTCCGCTCTACCCCGCGGGCGGCACGCATTGGAACGCGGTGGGGGAGGCGCTGGCGCAGCAGGAGGTTTTGGGCCGCTTGGATCAACTATTGCCAGATCGCGGGTTTGCTCCCTTCCAATTCACCTGGCGCATGGCCCCGCATCCCGTGCGTGACAGCGACGATGTGGATTTGGCCCGGCTGCTGAACTTGTTCTTTCCCGCCGCGAACGGTCCGGTTCCCGCGGTGACGATGCAGCCCGCGCCGGCGCCGGGGCCGTGCCACCCGCCCCGGGTGGTCATCATCGGGGGCAGTTTCAGCCACGCCACGCTCAAGGCGTTGAGCGCCGCGTCCTGTCCCGTCCCGGCGGTCGAATACGAGTACTGGCACGCCGCAACCCTGCGCTGGGGCTACGGCGACCTGGTTCGGCAAAGCGGCGCCGACCCGGCACAACGCAACCCGGACGTGTTGGCGGCTGATGTGCTGATCTACGAAGAGAACGAGCAACTGCTCAGTGCGCCGCTGCATGGGGAGGCGCTATGGGATTTTCTCCAGCATTCCGTCGCGGCCCCACCGTGATGCTCGCAATTGCAGCATGGACCGGGTAGACACCGCGCGTACCCTTATTTTGGACGGCCCCTCCCGCCATGCTGCAGATTGACGACCTCGTCTTCAACGCCTGGGGACGCCGTTTCTTCGACCACGCCAGCGTTCTCGTCCCGCTCAACGCCAAGGTGGGCCTGGTTGGCCGCAACGGTGTGGGCAAATCGACCCTGTTCAAGCTCATCTTGGGCGAGTTGGGTCCCGATGGTGGGGACGTCGTCATCCCACGCGGCGCCCGGGTCGCGGCGGTGGCGCAGGAGCACGCGGCGACCTCGGTGAGCCTGCTGGACACCATCCTCGCCGCCGACGAGGAGCGCGATGGCTTGTATGCCGAGCTGGAAACGGCGGAACCGGAACGTATTGCCGACATCTACGCCCGGCTGGAGGAGATCGACGCCGACCGCGCCCCGGCGCGTGCTGGGGAAATCCTGGCCGGCCTGGGCTTCTCGGTTGCCGATCTCGCGCGCCCGATGTCCGAATTCTCCGGCGGTTGGCGGATGCGCGTGGCCCTGGCCGCGGCGTTGTTCGCCGCCCCGGATTTGTTGCTGCTGGACGAGCCGACCAACTACCTCGACCTCGAGGGCGCCATGTGGCTGGAGGCACGGCTGCGAAAATACCCGAAATCGGCCCTGATCATCAGCCATGACCGCGAGCTTCTGAACAACTCGGTCGACCACATCCTGCACATCAAGGATGGCAAGCTGGACCTCTACACCGGTGGCTATGACGATTTCGAGAAGCGCCGGGCGGAGAAGGCGCGGCTGCAAACCTCCGCCCGCGTGAAGCAGGAGGCGGAGCGGGCGCATCTGCAAAGCTTCGTCGACCGGTTCCGTGCCAAGGCGAGCAAGGCGGCGCAGGCGCAATCGCGGATGAAGCGGCTGGCCAAGCTGGAGCCGATTTCCGCCGTGGTGGAGGAGCGTGTGTCGCCCTTCATTTTGCCGTCCCCGGCCCGTCCGCTGGCGCCGCCGCTGATGCGCTTGGAGGCAGCCGATATTGGCTATGGTGACGCTGCGCCGATCCTGCGCGGCCTGAATCTGCGCCTGGATGTCGATGACCGGATCGGTCTGCTGGGCGTGAACGGGGCGGGAAAGTCCACCTTCGCCAAGATGGCGGCCGGAGCGCTGGCGTTGCAGGCGGGCCATATGCAGCGCGAGCGCCGCATCCAGGTCGGCTGGTTCCACCAGCACCAGATCGAGGCGATGGACCCGGCGGATACCCCGCTCGACATCATCCGCCGGGCACGGCTGGAGGACAGCGAAACGTCGCATCGCTCGCGACTGGCGCAGTTCGGGATCGGGTTCGACAAGCAAGCCACCACGGTCGAGAATCTCTCGGGGGGCGAGCGGGCGCGGTTGCTGCTGAACATGGTCGCGATGGCGGCGCCGCATTTGCTGATCCTGGACGAGCCGACCAACCATTTGGACATCGACAGCCGTCGCGCTTTGTTGGATGCGCTGAACGATTATGGCGGCGCGGTGATCCTGATCACCCATGACCGCTCGCTGATGGAACTGGTGGCGGACCGGCTGTGGCTCGCCGCTGACGGAACGATCGAGCCGTTCGACGGCGATATGGACGACTATGCCCGTTTCGTCTTGGATCGGGCCAAGGGGGGCGCCGCCCCCAGCCAAAACCGGCTCAACAAGCAAAAACGCAATAAGAAGGCCGCATGACACAGGATGAACTGAAGGCTTGGGCGCTGAAGAATGGCTGGACCATGATCGCCGGCCATCCCAGCCTGACCAAACCCTCCAACCCGAAGGAGGCGATCGTGCGCATGGTGCTGAAGGCGACGGTGGTCCATGTCGAGGCGAAAAAGCCCGCGGGCAAATGGGAGAAGCTGAGCGGGGAAAGCTACCCGAAGGTGATTGCGGATGAGGAATCGGGTATTCCTGGCGGGCTGGGACTGGAGACGATCCCGGGCTTCCGCATGCTGATGCAGGAAAACCGCGACCGCCAGGTGTTCGCCAAGTTCGGCTGACGCCTACGCCTCCAGAACCGTCTGCAGCTTGGCCGCCAGATCCTCGCGCAGATACGGCTTGCGCAGCAATTGCACGTCCGCGGGCAACTCGCGCACCCCGACGGTTGCCGTCGCGGTGTAGCCGGAGGTCAGCAGAACCTTCAGGTTCGGCCGCAGCTTGCGGGCCTCCTCGGCCAATTGTGCCCCATTCATGCCGCCGGGCATCACCACGTCGGAGAACAGGATATCGATGCGCGCGGGGTCGCGGAGCAGGTCGAGTGCGATCCGGGCGTCGGAGGCCGTCATCACCCCATAGCCAAGCGCCTCCAAACTCTCCCCCGCCATCTCCCTGACGGTCGCGTCGTCCTCGACCACCAGGACAACCTCGCCGCCGGTTGCCTGGCGAAGCGGGACGACATTGTTGCGAGACGTGGAGCGGGAGGCATCGTTCGAGCGGGGGAGATACAAATACACGGTGCAGCCCTTGCCGGGCGCGCTGTCGATCCGGCAATGCCCGCCTGCCTGCTGGATGAACCCATAGACCTGGCTGAGCCCAAGGCCAGTGCCCTTGCCAACGTCCTTGGTCGTAAAAAACGGCTCGAACGCCCGGGCGAGCGTGGCGGCGTCCATCCCAACACCATCATCCGCCACGGTAATTCGTAAATAGAGTCCTGGCGCGATGCCCCCGGTCTTCTCGTTCACATCGCCACTGATCGTGACGTTGCGCGTGCTGATCCGTAGCTTCCCGCCGGCCGGCATGGCATCGCGGGCATTGCCCGCCAAATTCAGCAACACCGCCTGGAACTGGTTGGGGTCGATCCGCGTCGGGTCCAATTCCGGGTCGAGGTCGAGCTCGACCGAAATCGCTTCGCCGACCCCGCGCTGCAGCAGGGACAGGAATTCACTAAGCAGCCGGTTTGGATTCAGCGTCTCGGTCTGCAATACCTGGCGACGGGAGAATGATAGCAGTTTCTCCGTCAACTCGGTGCCGCGGCGCCCGGCAACGAACGCATTGGTCGCCAGACGTTCCACCCTGCCTGCATCTTGTGGCCGGCGGACGATCAGATCGAGACTTCCCAAGATGACCGTCAGCAGATTGTTGAAGTCATGCGCTATACCACCCGTGAGCTGGCCGATCGCCTCCATACGCTCGGCCTGCCGCAGCCGCTCCTCGGTCTCGCGCCGCGTGGTCGAGTCCATCACGCAGCCTGCCATCGAGACGGCCTGGCCGGCGGCGTTGTAGGATGTGCGCCCCCAGAAGGTGATCCAGCGCACGGCCTGGCCTGGTGGCTGGACACGGCACTCCAACTCCAGTTTGCCGTCCCGTATCGCTGCTTCGAACGCGGCGCCCGCAGCGATGCGGTCCGCGGGAACCACGTGATCCAACCATTGTTTCAAACCCCAGACCGGCTGGAGTTCCGTATGGCCGAAGATTTGGTCATGGCGGAGCGTGCGGCGGGACGTGTCGGAGGCAAAATCCAACTCCCAATCGGCCATGCCGCTCGCGTCGAGGGCGATTTCGAGATTATGGCGGGCGGATTGCGCTTGGGCCCGCGCGGCCTCCCTCGCACGGGCGGTTTCCTCCGCCTGATAGTACAACGCGGTGATTTCGCGCAAATAGGCGCCTAGCAGGACCAACCCCGCGAGCAACGCCTCCAGCCGGCCGGCAAACCAGCCGACGGTGGCGCGGGCGGCTGCAGCGTCGGTGACGACGTTGTCCAGCAACAGGATAAGCAAGGACGCCGCGAGCCAGAGCTGCAGCATGCTGCGCAGCCGTGTCGTCCAGCAGAGCACGGCCAGCGCGGCCGCCGTGAGGAGCAGAAGCAAGGGGCCGATCCCGGAGGTTGTGAGCGCCCGGTATCCCCCATCCGGGTCGACGCAGTTCGGCAGGAATTCCACGTAGCCGGTGACCAATACGGCGATGCCGGCGCTGACGGCCGCGGTCGCCGCGATGGTGCCCCACAGCGTGAGCCCAACCCGGCGTGGAGCGGTATACCGGAACCGTCCGTCGCCTTCCATGATGGCATACGGCAGGGCGAAGATGGGCGGCCCGAGATGCCAGAAGGTCCACAGCCAGGTCAGCGTCGCCGGGCCGCGCCCGAGCACTATGCCATTGGCCAGCAGATTCGGCGTGCATACCAACTGCACCGTCACCATCAAGGTGGTGAACAGGCTGCCCACGCCCAATACCAGCATGGGAACCGACCGGGTCCGGTGGTATTGCGCCATGAACAGCCAGGTCGTCAGCCCGTAGATCAGCACCAGGGCTGCCTGGTTCATTGCCAGGAAGCCGGGCATGGGCGGCATCGGCGCCCGCACGATCGGGAGGACTGCAATTGAAGAGACGATCAGCAACGCGCATAGGCCAGATGCTACCAACCAGGCAAACCGCCCGGCCTTCTTCGTGTCGAAGGTCTCCAGCAAAGGCCGGCTGTCGGTTGGGGACAAGGCGGGCAGCGTCGCAGAAACGCCCATTTGTTGCTCCAAACTAGACAATAGCCTCGTACACGATTGTGAGCCGAAAGTCGAGAACTGGCGTAAGCAATCGAACATTAGTAAATGCAACAAATTTAGACAATCGAGCAATGTTTGTCATTACGATTTAGCACGGGCCATCGTCAGCGAGCGTAGCCTGCATCGCGCTTTGGCGATGCGGGTCTTTGGCCAAGATCAACGAGAGAAGCCTTGTGGGCGACAACGCCAAACGGGGACGCAGGCCCGAGCGCTATACCCGCATCGCCCAAGGGCGATGCGGGCTACGCGAAGAGCCGGCTGAGCGCCTCGCTGAATGTCTGCTTTGGGGTGTTCCGACCGAGTCAGTCGTGGCCCATCGGAGGAGACATGGATGCTGACACTCGGCGATACCTTTCCCTCGCCGCTCGTCGTTTCAGCCGTCAGTGGATGCGCCATGTGCATGGAAGGCCACGGAAAACCGCTAGGCAGGCTGGGCTGACGCAGGAGCAGGTGCAGGCAGCCGTGTGGATCGCCGCGGTTCTCGATGGCGAGGATGCGATGGCCCAGGGCCTAATCCTTGCCGGCCTAACCCCTGCGGGTGGTGTAGACCACTCCGTCCGCGATCAACGCCGTCACCTCGGCTTCCGTGTAACCGTGTTCCGCTAGCACGGCCGCGCCATGTTCGCCGAACCGGGGGGGAACCGATCGTATGCCGCCCGGCGTGCGGCTGAGCTTGATGGGCGTTCCCAAGGTCCGGTAGCCGTCGCGCTCCACAACCATCTCCCGTGCCAAAGTGTGCGGGGCGGTCAGCGCCTCGTCCACATGCAGCACCGGGCCGGCGGGCAGGCCCAGCTTGGACAGCCGGTCGCTCAGTTCATGACCATCCTCCTCCGCGAAGGCTGCGACCAATATCTCGGTCAATTCCGGGCGGTACTGGTTGCGCAAGGCGTTGGTGGCAAAACGCGGATCGCTGGCCAGATCGGGCTGGCCGATGGCGCTGGCAAGCTTGCGGAACTGCCCATCATTGCCGATCGCCAGGAATACCTCGCAGGTGGCGGTTGGATAGGCGCTGTAGGGCGTGATGTTGCTGTGCGGATTGCCTGTCGCAGCCGGACGCTTGCCGTTCAGCAGGTAATTCGCCGCGGCGGGGTGCAGCAACGCCATGCCGCAATCATGCAGCGTCATGTCGACGAACTGGCCGCGTCCCGAGCGGGACCGCTCCTGCAGGGCCATGAGGATACCGACGGTTGAATACAGCCCCGTAGCCATATCCACCACCGCCGCGCCCATCCGCAGCGGCCCCGTCGTCTTGTCGCCGTTGATGCTCATGAGCCCGACCATGGCCTGCACGATGGCGTCATAGCCGGCCAGGCCACCCAACGGCCCCTGGGCGCCGAAGCCGGACACCCGGCAATGGATCAAGCCAGGAAACAGCGGTTCCAGCGTATCGTAGCCGACGCCCCATTTCTCCATGCTGCCGGGCTTGAAGTTCTCCACCAGCACGTCGGCGTCCTGCAACAGGCGCATGAGGACGGCGCGGCCCGCCGGTTTGCCGAGGTCCAACGCCATGCCGCGCTTGTTGCGGTTGACGCCGAGGAAATAGCTGGCGTCGTGCGCCTCGTCGAAGGGTGGCCCCCAATCGCGGGTCTCGTCGCCCTGCGGCGGCTCGACCTTGATCACGTCGGCGCCGTGATCGGAGAGGATCATCGTGCAATAGGGTCCGCCGAGGACCCGGGTGAGGTCCACGACTTTCAGCCCGGCGAGGGCTCCAGCACTTGGCATCGTCTCAGCCCAGGTTGACGGCCAGGGCCTCGGCGCTGCGGCCATTGGCGATGGTGGCGGCCAGCCCGTTCCAGTGCTTGCCGTTGACGCGGGCGAAGCCGTGGTCGGCGCCTTCATAGTTAAAGGCCATGATATGCGAGAGCCCTTTGGCCGCCGCAATGACCTTGGCGCGGCCCTCGGCAGGGAAGAACCCATCCTCTCCGGCGATATGCATCACCAAGGGTGATCGCAAATGCTCGAAATGCTCGATCTGGTCGTCGATGCCGACGCCATAATAGGACACGTTCACGTCGGCGTCCGATGAGACGGCCATCATCACCGCCAGCCGGCCGCCGAGGCAGTAGCCCATTGTCCCCACATGGCCATTGCAGCCCGGCAGGGTGCGCGCTGCCGCGACCGTCGCCTTCAAATCGTCGATGCCTTTGGCCTGGTCGAACTTGCCCAGGTACTCCAATGCCTGGTCGAACTCGGCCTGGGTTTTGTCGGTAATGTCGATGCCGGGTTGGATGCGCCAGAACAAATCCGGGCAGATGGCGATGAAGCCGAGATCGGCGACCTCGGAGGCGATGGCGCGCATGGCGTCGTTCACCCCGAAGATTTCCTGGATCAGCACCACGGCGCCGGCTGGCGTGGTCTTTGGTTCTACCAGCAGGGCGGAAAAGCTGCCCGAGCCGTCCTTCGCCTGCACCGTCATTGTCGCCATCGCTGATCTCCTTCGTGGTAGGGGGAGCATAGTGTACGCCTGGCGGGACGCCAGACGTCGATTGGAGATTTACGGGAGGGGTCGCCTTGCTCTAGCCTCGGCCGAAGGCCGGGACAACGCCGGCGCGCACGAGGAGATTGTTTTCCAAATGTCATCCATAAAGTGGATTCCGGCGCTTGCCGTCCTGGCAATGCCCCTGGCCGCCGCCGCTGCGGACCCAATCAAGATCGGCGTGATTGCCGAGAATTCGGCGATTTCTGGCATCGCCATTCCGAATGGTGCCCAAATCGCGGCCGACGAGATCAACGCCAAGGGCGGCATCGATGGGCGGCAGATCGAGCTGGTGACCTATGACGACCACAACTCTGCCGCGGATGCGGTGCGGGCGATGCAGCGTCTGTCCAGCCAGGACAAGGTGAGCGCCGTGATCGCCAGCTACACCAGCGAGGTGGCGCTGGCGCTGGAGCCGTGGTCGGGCCGGCTGAAGCTGCCGACGATCACGCCGGGTGCGGCCAGCGACGACCTCAGCAAGAAGGTGCATGCCGATTACGACCATCTGAAATACTTCTTCCACGGCTATTTGGCGTCGAGCTTCCTCGCGTCGGCGGTTTGCGACGCGTCGAAGGACCTGCTGGTCGACAGCAAGTATCATATGAAATCCGCAATCATCATGAGCGAGGATGCGGCTTGGACGACGCCCTTGGACGAGGGGTACGAGGCGTGCCTGCCAAAAATCGGCCTGAAGGTGCTGGACCATATCCGGATGTCGCCGGATACGACCGACTTCACGCCGATTTATAACGGTATCGAGGCGAAGAAGCCGGACGTGATCATCACCGGCATCAGCCATGTGGGCGTGCAGCCGACGGTGCAATGGGCCAACCAGCAGGTGCCGATCCCGCAATTCGGCATCTCGTCGCAGGCGACGTCGTCCACCTTCTGGAAAGACACGAACGGCGCAACCGAGGGCATCGTGCTGCAACTGGTTGCAGTGGATAGCGTCGCCAGCACCCCGAAAACCGTTCCGTTCGCGCAGGCCTACACCAAGAAATACGGCATCACGCCAGCCTATTCGGGCTATGGGGCGTATGACGAGGTGTATTACATCGCCGACGCCATCCATCGCGCCGGCGGTACCGACCCGGACAAGTTGGTCGATGCGCTGGAAAAGACCAATTGGCAGGGGACGGTGGGGCAGGTCCAATTCTACGGCAAGAACGATCCTTCAACCCATGCCATGAAATATGGCAAAGAATTCGTGAGCGGCCTGTTCGTGCAATGGCAGGATGGCAAGCAAGTGCCGATCTGGCCCGCGTCCGTGGCGGGCGGCAACACGCTGAAATTCCCCGGCTTCGTCAAGCTCACGAACTAACCCACGGCCCGAGCGTAACGCGCCCACTCCGCCAAGGCGGATTGGGCGCAGTACGCTGGGTTTCCGCGCGCGGAAACCCGGCGTACTGCCGATGGAGGGTGCGAATGTGCCGGCGACTATAATGCTGGAGCGGCAGGGGATGGGATGATCGGCCTACAAATCCTCATCGACGGGTTTGCCATCAGCGCCCTGTATGGCCTGGGAGCGGTCGGGTTCACGCTGATGTTCGGCGTGTCCGGCGTCCTGAACCTCGCCCATGGCGGCACCATGTTGGTGGCAGCCGTGGTGGCCTGGCTGGTGGCGGACTTCGCAGGGGCGCTGGGGGGTGCATTGGCCGGGTTGCTGGCAGGGATGGCGGCTGCCTTCGCCACCTATTTCCTGGTGGTTCGTCCGATCCAGCGGTCCCGTGCCATCCCCCGCGAAGAGACCGAGATCTTCGTCCTGACCGGCACTTTGCTCTGGGGCATCATGCTGCAGGAGGCGGTGGCGTATTTCACCACCACCAGCCCCCATACCGTCCGCCCCTTGATTGCCGGCGTGACCGAGATTGCAGGCGTCCGCACCCCGACCAACGAAATCCTGACTGCGGTGCTGTGCTGGGCGGCCATCGGCGGGTTGTGGCTGCTTGTGAACCGGACCAAGGCGGGCAAGGCCTTGCTCGCGGCGTCGATCAACCCTCGCGGATTGACCCTGCTCGGATACGAGCTCTCCAGTATCCACCTCTTGGTGTGGGCGATTTATGGTGTGTTGGCCGGGATTGCCGGTGTGTTGCTGGGCGCGTTCCTAGGCGTGTCGTCGGACAATGCCGGCACCCTCACGGCCTCCGCCTTTTCCATCGTGGTGTTGGGTGGGCTGGGCAGCGTGTCCGGTTCGTTGGTGGCCGCGTATTGTGTCGGCTACCTCGAGACGATCACCTCCTATCTGATTTCCCCGGCCTACCGGAACATCCCATCCCTCGTGCTGTTGGTCGCCGTGGTCTATTTGCGGCCGCAGGGCCTGCTGGGGCGGCGATGATGCGCGGCATGGTGCGGTCGCGCCTGTTTTGGGCGGTGCTCGGCTTTATCGCCATCGCCATTCTGCTGCCGCTCGGCGTGTCCGGCTACGTCTTGGGCGTTCTGATTCCCGCCTATTACTTCGCCGTGTTCGCCATGTCGTGGGACCTGCTGTTTGGCTTTGCCGGCGAGGTGAATTTCGGCCCGACCTTCCTCGTGGGGCTGGGCGCCTATGGGGCGGGCATCCTCAACGCCGAGACAGGCTTCCCGGTATGGGTTTGCGTGGTGTTCGGCGCCGTGCTGGCAGTGGCGGGGGGCGTGCTGCTCGCCCTGCCCGCGCTTCGGCTATCGGGTCCGTATTTTGGGCTGATCACCCTGGTCGCGGTCCAATTGCTGCAGCAGATGGTGACCGTCTTTGCGCATTGGAGCGGGGGCGAGATCGGCCTGACGGTTCCGGACATCCTGTTTATCGATGACAACTCGAACTATTATTTCGCCCTCGGCTTCATGGCGATCAGCGCGCTGATCCTCTTCGGCCTGTCGCGCTCGTCGGCGGGGCTGATTTTGCAGGCTTGTGGCCAGGACCCTGTGGAGGCGCAGGCGCTCGGCTTCAACGTCGCCAAGCACAAGCTGGCGGCGTTTTGCGTCTCGGCGCTGTTCAGCGGGCTCGCCGGGGCGCTGCTCGTCTTCTACTACAGCACGGCCTCACCCGGCACCGTGATCGATATCGCGGTGGGGGTGCAGGTGATCATCGCCGCGGTGCTCGGGGGCCGGCGCACCATTCTCGGTGCGGTCCTGGGGGCGGTGTTCCTGCTGGCGGCGGGCGAAGTGCTACGGCCGCTCGGCCAGCTCAGCACCTTCGTGGTCTCAGCGGTGGCACTGGTGGCGATTTTGTTCTTCCCGGCCGGCTTCCTTGGAACGCTGCTGCATAGGCGGAGGGATGCATGAATGTGGATGTCCGCCCGCAATTGAACCGGAGCGCTGGCCAGCAGGGGCTGCTGGCAGTCTCGGGCCTGACCAAGCGGTATGGCGGCCTGGTTGCCGTGAAGGATATGGGCTTCGCCATCAAGCCGGGCGAAATCCTCGGCCTGATTGGCCCCAACGGATCCGGCAAATCGACCGTCATGAAACTGATCATGGGGATCGAGCGGCCGAATGCCGGGCAGGTCCTGATCGATGGCGTGGACGTCGCGGGCTGGCCCTCGCACAGGATCGCGCGGCAGGGGGTTGGGCTGGTCTTCCAACACTCCCGCCCGCTGCATCGCCAGACTGTGGGAGAGAACATCAAGCTGGCTTTGTTGCCGGATTCGTTGCTGAAGCTAGTGGCCGACCCGGGTGTAGACCGCCGGGCCCGCGCCATTGCCGAGCGCGTCGGGCTGGGGGCGGTGTTCGGCCGACGGCCGGCCACGCTGCCATTTGCGGATCTTCGCCGGCTGGAACTGGCCAAGGCGATCGCGCGCGACCCGAAAATCGTGTTGGTGGATGAGCCATTTGCGGGTCTGACCTCCGGCGAGGTGGCGGCGTTCTCTAGCCTGATCGCAGGGTTCCGCGCGGAAGGGCGGGCGGTTCTGCTGGTGGATCACAACGTCAAGAGCGTGGCCGCGCTGGTTGACCGCGTTCTGGCCATGTACCTCGGTGAGTTCGTGGCGGAAGGCAGCGCCGAGCAGGTGATGACCAACCCGACCGTCCGCCAGGTCTATCTCGGCGCCGGCAGCATCGAAACCTCCGCCAGGCCGGAGCTGGACCAGAAGCCTGGGCCGCCGCTGCTGGAGGTGAAGGACGTCTGCGTGCTGTATGGCAAGGCGCAGGCGCTGGACAAGGTCTCCATCCACGTGCGGGAGGGGGAGTTCGTCTCGGTTGTCGGGTTGAACGGCGCGGGCAAGACCACGCTGTTCAACGCGATCTCCGGCTTGGTGTCCTACAGCGGCAGTGTTGCCTGGGGCGGCGAGACGCTCGCGGGACGAAGTGCGGCGGTCATCGCGCGAGGCGGGATCGTGCAATGTCCGGAGAGCCGAGAGCTGTTCGGCACGATGAGCGTGCGGGAGAATTTGGATTTGGGTGGCGCGCGCCTGTCGGCGGCCGATCGTGCGCGTAAGCTGGATTGGCTATTCGACCTATTTCCAATCCTGAAATCCCGCGCGACGCAGGCGGCCGGCAAGATGAGCGGCGGGGAGCAGCAAATGCTGGCCATCGCGCGCGCGCTGATGATGCAGCCGCGCCTGCTGATCCTGGACGAGCCGACGCTCGGCCTTGCACCGGTGATTCTGGAGCAGTTGAGCCACGCGTTGGAACGGCTGCGCACGACCACGCCTATAACGGTCCTGCTGGGGGAACAGAACGTAACCTTCGCCCTGCCGCATGCCGACCGGGTTTACGTGTTGGAACATGCGCGGATCATTTGGGAGGGTGACCCGGCGCGGTTCGCCAAAGAGGCCGGCAAGGCTTACCTATAGGCGGCTCGGCTTTAGAGCCGAACCTGGCGCGCTGCCTCCGTCATGTAAGCTGAGCCCCAAGCCGAAACCGGCTCCCCCGCCTGAAAGCCCTCTTCCTCGATCGCGCACCGCACCGCAGCCGGGTCTGGCTGACCATGGATGCGAACCATCGCCCCGTCCAGATCCACCGCCACACCCAAGACGCCCGGCAGGTCCGAAACTGCCTCGGATATGGCGCGGACGCAGTGTCCGCAGGTCATCCCGGTAACGCTTAATTCCAGCATTTCTGCCCCGCTGTGCCGCTTGTTTTTCAATCAGGCCCGAAGTGTGATTTGGTGCGTTCACCTTCTCACACCTTTCAACAGTTAGGGGCGGCTCAACCCATGGGCTGACCACCCCGACCCTTCTGTTTACGCCCACGATGGCCTCATAGTTCCGGCAGACAACCACGCCGTGCATATGTACCACATCCTGCTCACCTGTGACAAGAAGTTGGTGGCGCTGGCCATTGAAAACGAAGGCACGAGTCCACCCGATCATATCGGGTGTGGGTCACTGAACACGAGCTGGTTCTTTCGGCGGAGATCACGAACGGTGGCGCGGTTTGGTGAAGGCGGCTAAAGCACTCCACGATTCTACGGAGCCCCCCGCAATGCGCGTTGCCGCCCTGCTCACCACCGCGCTGCTGCTTACGGCCCCCGGGATGGCGCAAACGGTGGCGGATCCCGTGACGGGCGCCCGGCCAGGCAACGTCATTGGCACCGGGCAGTCCCTGCCGCTGTCGAACAAGGCCAGTAACGCGATGGCGGGCGATACCCAATCGCTCATCGCGCCGCGCCTGCCGACGCCAATCGTGGGCGATGATGCGGCACCAAGGGCTTTCCTGGAGGCGGCCCAGCGGGCGATCACCGTCGGCCGCACCGGGGAGGCGCAAGAGGCGCTGGAGCGGGCGGAGGCGCGGCTGCTGGATCGTTCGGTCGCACCCTCCCGTGCTGGAACGCCGAGCGAGCAGCCGGCGGTGGCGCAGGTGGGAGAGGCGCGCCGCGCGCTTGCCGCCGGGGACCGGGCCCGCGCGCAGCAGCTCGTGACCGAGGTATTGTCGCAGCGTTAGCGGACCGCTCATCGCCGCCATCCCTCTACGATTGGGTCTATTATGAGTGATACAGACGGCCTTGCGGCCGGGCCACGGCGCTGGGTGATGCTGTGCGTCTTGATGGGCGTGGTGCTATCTTCGCTCGATTCAGCCATCGCCAACATTGCGCTTCCGACGATCGCGCGCGACCTCGCGATTAGCGACACCGCGTCGGTTTGGGTGGTGAACGCCTATCAGGTGGCGCTCACCGTCTGCCTGCTACCCGCTGCGGCGGTCGCGGAGGCCTGGGGCGTCAAGCGGGTGTATGCCTTCGGTTTGACGGTGTTCACTGTGGCCTCCTTGGGGTGCGCGTTGTCGCCGGATTTGGGTAGTCTGGTCGCCGCGCGGGTCATGCAGGGGATGGGCGGGGCTTGCACGGCGACGCTGGCCGGGGCGTTGGTGCGGATGATTTACCCGCGCCGGCTGCTCGGGGGCGGCTTTGCCTTGATCGCGCTGGCGGTGGCGACGTCGGGAGCGCTTGGCCCGACCATTGCGGCGCTCATCCTGTCGGTTGCGTCTTGGCCATGGCTCTTTCTGGTCAACGTCCCGCTCGGCCTGGTTGTGGTGCCGCTCTTCCTGAAGGTCGCCCCAGCCGGGGTTCGCCGCCGGCGCCCCTTCGACGTCGTGGGTGCGCTGCTCAACGCGTTGGCGTTCGGGTTGGTCGTGGTTGGCGTCGGCGGGCTGGGCCGCGGCAACGTTGGCCTCGCGATGGGACAGATCGGGGTGGGATGTTTCTGCTTCGTGCTGCTGATCCGCCAGCAAATGCGCCAGCCCGCACCGCTGCTGCCGCTCGACCTCATGCGTATTCCCATTTTCGCGCTGTCGGTGGGGACTTCGATTTGTTCGTACGCAGCGCAAATCCTTGCTTACGTGTCGCTCCCGTTCTTCTTTGAGACCGTGTTGCATCGGTCGGCCGTGGAGACCGGGCTGCTGGTGACGCCATGGCCGCTGCTGGTCTGCTGCGCGGCGCCGGTCGCCGGGCGACTGTTGGCGCGCTATCCAGCCGCTATTCTGGGAAGCGTCGGCCTCGCCGTTTTATGCATTGGGTTGCTGCTGATGGCGGCGTTGCCGGGCGCGCCGACGGATTGGAATATCCTTTGGCGCATGGGGGTGTGCGGCATCGGGTTCGGGTTCTTCCAAACCCCGAACAATACTGCGCTCATGACCGCCGGGCCTGCTGAGCGAAGTGGCGCGGCGAGCGGCATGGTCGCGGTGGCGCGGGCGGTGGGCTGGTCGCTTGGATCTGGCCTCGTGGCGCTCATCTTCGGACTTGCCGGGGGCTACGCCTCGGTCGTTTGCCTTGAGTGTGGCGCCTTCCTTGCGGGGATGGGGGCAGTGGTTAGCTGCGCGCGATTGTACCAGCGACGCTGACAAATTTTTTGGCTCTCATCGCGTTGTCTGTTGAACAATGATATCCTCTGCCTGCGGCGGAGAGGCGAGGATGGATCATACTGCTTTTGAGGCTTGGTTGAGGGCAATCGGCGCGATGAGCGCTGTCCAGCGAAGTGTCACGTTTCGCGTGCTTGCTCTGGCGGAGGCGAAAATGGATGCAGAGGTGGACCTCTGGCTTTGTGCTGCCGAAGTCGTTTCCCCGTTGCCGGATGCCATGGAGACGGCGGATCATGCGACGACTGCGTCGCTGATCGTCTCGCTTGCAGGTCCGGATGCGTTGGCGAGTGCGGCACAGGCCCGTATCGAGCGCGACGGGTGCCCGCATTGTGCAAGTCACAGACTTCAGCGTTGGGGAAGTTCTGCGGGTCTGCCGCGCTATCGGTGCGTGGATTGCCGTCGCAGCTTCAATGCGTTGACAGGCACGTCGCTGGCTGGGCTGCGAAAGAAGGACCGCTGGGCAGACCATGCGCAAGCCATGATAAGCGGCGACACCCTCGCTCAATCCGCCAAGCGGTGCGGCGTGGCGTTCAGCACGGCATTCCGTTGGCGGCATCGCTTTCTCGCCGCTCCCGCGGTGGACAAGCCGACCAAACTCACCGGGATCGTCGAGGCCGACGAGACGTTCATTTTGGAATCGTTCAAGGGAAAACGGTCCGACATGCCGCGTCCCTCGCGCAAGCGTGGCGGAAAAGCCAAGAAGCGCGGCTTGTCCAAGGAGCAGATACCGGTGCTGGTGGCGCGGGATCGAAACGGCGTTACCACCGACGCTGTTCTGCCCCAACTGGATCGCGTCGCCGTCACCAGCGCGCTTGAAGGCGTCGTGACCTCGGACAATCAACTCTGTTGCGACGGCGGCAAGGCGATCGTCGGCTTCGCGCGCAAAGGCCAAATTCCCTGCTGTATTCTCCCTTCGCCGGGAGGACCGATGCGCGACGCTCCCAATCTTCATATCAACAACGTCAACGCATACCATGGACGGTTGAAAGAATGGCTGCGGCCATTCCACGGCGTCGCCACCAAATATCTTGGAAACTACCTCGGCTGGCGCCGCACGCTCGAAGCGTTCGGCACCGATGCCGAGCAGCGTGGCTGGTTGCTATCAGCCGTCGGCATCCAAGTCTGCCAACAGCCAACGGGATAAGAGCCAATTTTTTCACAAAACCAGCTCGATTTTTTTAAGAGACTCTACGATGAATCTACGCATGGTGCTTAAATTTCGCATGCTGCATTGCAAAATCTGCCTAAAAAAAGACATGATTTAGCAATTTTCATCTAATCTTTGAAACGAGATACAAATTAGCATACCATCGTAACTCTCGTCACGTACACTCGTATCCCGTGCCATTAGCCCGGTCCATATTTTAATATTGCCGTATCGACCTCGTTATCATATACACCTCATACCGGTTATGCGGTGGCTGTCCCGAATTTTGGCTTGGAGATTATCATGGCAACGACGATGACGGGCGGCCTTTACGGCGGCAGCGTTATTAATGGCGACAGTGGCGCCAACCTCATTAACGCCTATAACTATTTTAACACGATCATCACTGGCGGCGGCAACGACACCGTCAATGCTGGAGCGGGCGGCGCAACCGTCGATGGAAACGCTCCCGGCAATCTGCTCGTCAATTTAGCCGGATATCTCGACAGCGTCACCGCTGGCACGGGCAGCGATACAGTCACGGGTAGCCAAGGCCTTGCGACGGTCACGCTGGCTTCCGGACCGGCTTACGTCGATGCGGAAGGCTATTTGAACAAGGTCTCCGTGGGCAGCGGAAACTCTACCATCAATGCCGGGCAGGGCGTCAGCTCCGTGAGCGTCGGGGACGGTAACTCCTCTGTCTATGTCGGCGGCTATCTGGACAGCGTATACGGCGGCAACGGCAATGACACGGTGTTCGGCCCGCAGGGCAATGCCTCTGTCAGTCTCGGAACGGGCGCGGATTCCGTCTCGCTCAGCGGCTACTTCGACACTGTGTCCCTAGGAGATGGCAACAACACCGTTGGGTTCCCGGCTGGCGAGTCAAGCATTACGGCTGGCAACGGCAATAACAGCATTGTCGCAGGCGGCTATGGGAACTTCATCAAGGTCGGCAGTGGCGATAATACCATCAGCGGGCCGGCGGGTAACTCCACGGTGGTCGCGGGTCCGGGTATCAATTCGATTGATTTGTCTGGCTATGACAACCAGGTGTCGCTGACGGGTGGCGCCGCCACGGTGGAGCCGGGCACGGGATTCGACACCATCTCCATTACTGGCACGGCGCTGAGCGTTGTTGGGGGCACGAGTGCCTCGGTGTTTGTGTCCGCGAGCACGGTTGGGTCGTCGATTACCGATGACGCTAACGCGACCAAAATCACGATCAGCGCAAATGCCGGGCCAGTGACGATCAATCCATCCATCGATGCATCGTGGTCGTTCGACATCCTCAACCCGGGCGCTCCTATCGCCAGCGCCGCAGACCTGACGAGCGGGGCCAACCTCAGCAGCAGCAGTGCGGGAACCACCCTCAACCTGCACAATGGCACAACGGTCCTGTTTGAAGGCATGAGCCTGACGCAGGTTGAAGGGTATCAGTTCAAGGTCAACTAAGTTCGAGTATTTCGGAGTGCGCGGTGATGCAGGCCTGGGGAATTGGGCCTGTATCGTCCGGCTCTTATAGAAATGCACGTCCGGACCATCGGATCCCGCAACTCGACAGCCCAATGACCGACCTCGTCGTTGCTTCGCCGAAGAAGCCGGATGAGAGTTTTTGCTCGATTCCGGATTTGGCAGGCCCGAACTACATCCGCTTCGCGGAAATCATCCACGCGACCCTGCGCCCAAAGCGCTATCTGGAACTCGGCTCCGGACGCGGCGAAATGCTGCGGGTGGCAAAATGCCACTCGATCTCGGTCGACCCAGCCGCCAACATCTCGGCGGATGCGCTGCAGAATAAGCCCGCCTGCTTCCTGTTCCGGCAGGACAGCGACGTCTTCTTCCGCGAATACAGCCCCACCACCCTGCTGGGCGGCACGGTCGACCTTGCTTTCCTGGATGGGCCACGCCTGTTCGAGCGGATGCTGCGGGAGTTTGCCGCAACCGAACGCCATTGCCATCGCGACAGCGTCATCCTGCTGCATGACTGCATCCCGACCGACTCGCACATCGCCCGCCGCGTCATGCAGGACGAGCGGCTGGCGAACCAGTCGGCCCATCCAAGCTGGTGGGCCGGCGATGTGTGGAAGGCCGCGGCCCTGATCCAGCGCTATCGCCCCGACCTGCGGCTCTACGCCTTCAACACCCCGCCGACCGGGCTGATCGCGATCACCAACCTCGATCCCAAATCGACCGTATTGGATGATTACTACTTTGCCCTGGTGAACGAAGCGTCGGTCACGCTCTCGGCGCCGGCGGAGATGCTGGGATTCTTCGCCAAGCTGGACATGCGGCCGGCCGAAGATTTCAACGCTGCGGATCGGCTCTCGGAACTGTTCGTGTTCTAGCGTCCTCCATCAGCCAGGCCCCCGGGCCATGTCGTGATATTCGGCGTTGGGCATCATATCCACCGCATGCGCGACCCGGTTGGTGTAGTTGAAGAACGCGGCGGTTTCCGCGATGTCGAAGATGTCCTCGTCCGTAAATCCCTCCTCCCGCAGCGCCTGGCGGTCTTCCGCCGTGACCTCGTGGGCCGCCTCCGTCAGAAGGACAGCGAAGTCCAGCATGCTGCGCTGACGGTCCGATAGCACGGCCACGCGATAGTTGAACGCCAGCATCTCGCCCAGCTGCGGGTCGCCGGAAAGCTTGCGGACGGCAGCACCATGCGCAACCAGGCAGTAATAGCAGCGATTCGCGGCGGATACGGCGACGGCGATCATTTCCCGCTCCAGCTTGGTCAGCCCCGAGGGCGCGAGCATGAGTTCGTCATAGGCGCGGATGAAGTTGCGCAGCTTTTGCGGGCGCATGAGCCAGGCGCGCAGAACATTGGGCACGAAGCCGAGCTTGTCCCGGCATTTGGCGAAATAAGGCTGCAGGTCTTCGGGCAGCGACTCCTCGGACGGTTCGCGCAAATCCATGATATGGGCGGGTTGGGGCATGTCTAACTCCCTTCAGCCGGGCAGGAAGTCGGGAACGGACAGATACCGCTCGCCGGTGTCGTAGTTGAAACCCAGTATCGTGGCACCCTTCGGCAGGTCCGGCAGCTTCTTCGCAATCGCCGCCAGCGTGGCGCCGGAGGAGATGCCCACCAGAACCCCTTCTTGGGTGGCGGAGCGGCGAGCAAATTCACGCGCCTCTTCCGCCTCGACCTGGATGACGCCGTCCAGCAGTCCGGTGTTTAAATTCGCCGGGATGAACCCGGCGCCGATACCCTGGATGGGGTGCGGGGAGGGGGCGCCGCCGGAAATGACGGGCGACTGGGCCGGTTCGACCGCGAACACCTGCAATTTTGGCCAAAGCTGCTTCAGCACCTCGGCACACCCCGTGATGTGTCCGCCTGTACCCACGCCGGTGATCAGCGCATCGATTCCATCCGGGAAGTCGGCAATGATCTCCTGAGCGGTGGTGCGGGCATGGATGGCCGGGTTGGCCGGATTTTCGAATTGCTGCGGGATCCAAGCGCCTGGGTTTTCTGCCGCCAGCGTGTCGGCGCGGGCGATCGCACCCTTCATGCCCTCCGCGCGGGGCGTGAGGTCAAAAGTGGCGCCGTAAGCCTGCATCAACCGGCGCCGTTCGACCGACATCGAGTCGGGCATCACCAGGATGAGCTTATAACCCTTCACGGCGGCCACCATCGCCAGCCCTATTCCCGTGTTGCCGGATGTTGGTTCGATGATTGTGCCGCCGGGTTTCAGGGCCCCGCTGGCCTCCGCAGCCTCGATCATGGCCAGCGCGATACGGTCCTTGATGGAGCCGCCGGGGTTGCTGCGCTCCGACTTGATCCAGACGGCTACATCTGGGAACAGCCGCGCGAAGCGGATATGGGGCGTCCCACCGATGGTATCGAGAATGCTGTTGGCTTTCATCGTGGCACGTCCCTCTGGTGTTTAAGCCTAGAATGGACCGACGCGCCGGGGACGCAAGAGTGCCAGCCGCCTCAGCCCGTGGGGCATCAATGCTCGGCAACCCCGCAACCCTACGTGTAGACGATCGCATTGTTCTGCCGTAGCCAGCCGCCCTCGGACGCCACTCATGATGCGCCTCTATTCGGGAGATTGGCATGACGCACAAAGCGTTTCGTCCAACCCAATTGGACCTTGCTCTTGCCGCTGATCCGGTTGCCGAGGCCGCTCGGATCGCCTTCTCAGTGGCGGCAGGGGAGGTCTATGCATCATCTTTGCCAATACCCTCGCGAGATGCGGCAGATAACGTTTCTGTATCAGAACAAAAACATGAGGCCGAAAAAGCGGCCGCCCTGAAGAATTAATTCACGCGCAACTATTTCGCGTCACGCTGCCAATCATGAGCACCCATGACAACAATAATGACCCACCGATTGCTCCGGAAAAGGCGATTGCCGAGGTCTTGGAGCTGATTCGGCTGATGCTGGAGGCCAGCCCCTATCCTGTGGCCGCAGAAGATTTTCCAATCGTGGCGGCCGATGAACCAAAGCTCCTGAAGCGTCGTTCCGCCTAGGTTGAGCCAGTGCCGAACTCTATCCGGCGCACCAACTCGTCCAGGCTTTGCTCCAATGTCCGGCCCTCATTGTCCAGCACCATATCGGCCCGCGCATAGAGCGCCTCTCTGCTGGCAAGGATGGCGCGGAGGTCGGCCATGGCATTACCGTTGTCGCGCATGGGGCGGTCGTCACCCTGTGTGACGACGCGCTGCATATGCTCCTCAGGCGATGTCCGCACCCAAATCGTCAGGCATCGCGATAGCAGCAGGTCCAGGGTCGGCTCCTCGGCGACGATACCTCCCCCGGCGGCCAGCACCATGGGGCCGCACCCGGCCAAAACCGCTTCCAGCACCTGCCGCTCCAGCCGCCGAAACCCGTCCTGGCCGTGCATTTCGAAGATGTCGCGCAAATCCATCCCGCTCTGCCGCTCGACTTCGTGGTCCAACTCGATGAACGGCACGCCCCGCCGGGTCGCCAGCGCTTGCCCCAGGGAGGATTTGCCAGCCCCCCGCAACCCGATCAATGCGATGCGCGAGGACCGCGATGGGTCCTCCGACTGGCCGAGCCAGTCCGCCAGGAGATGCTTTGCGCCGGCCAGCCTCGCCCCGTCCAGCCGGGCGAGCATGGCGTAGAGTCCGGCGAGGCCGGCCGGAATGGATGCCTTGTCGGCGACCAGTTCCGTTATGGGAACGCCCAGCGCCTTGCCGACCCGGTGCAACACCAGGATGGACACGTTGCCACCGCCCGCCTCGAATTGCGCGATGTAGCGTTCGGACACGCCAGAGCGTTCCGACAACGCCCGCTGCGTCATGCCTCGGCGGGCGCGGAGCGTGCGCATGCGCAGGCCCAGCGCTTGCAGCAAGGCGGTTTCGTCGGGCGCGTCGTTCATCGTGTCCGTCCTTACACGGTGAGGCGGCAGCGGCGCCAGTTTGCACCGTGGCGCCGACGATTCCCTGAAAAATCTTGCATTATAATGCATAAACTTGTTTCCTCACCCTGAGAAACGGTCGACCCAAAGCAAGACCGTACGGGGAGAGGCAGCCGATGCTCCACGCCGCCAAGCCTGCGACCGTGCCAAATGCCAATGCGGCAGACTGGTTTGTGGACCGGCATATCCGGGACGGACGCGGTGAGCGCCCAGCGTTCATCGATGACAACCGCACGCTCACCTATGCAGGGCTTCAGAGGGAGAGCGCGCGGTTCGCCGCCGGGCTGGGCCGTGCGGGCATCAGGCGCGAAACGCGGGTCGCCCTGCTGCTGCACGATACGACGGACTTCCCGGTCGCCTTCTGGGGCGCCGTGCGCGCTGGCGTGCTGCCCGTCCCGGTCAATACCCTGCTACCCCCGGAGCAGATTGCCTACATCCTCGGAGATAGCCGGGCGGAGTTGCTCGTCATCTCGGCGCCGCTCGTGGCGGCGTTGCGGCCGTTTTTGGCTGATTCGCCGGCCCTGCGCGGGATTGTCAGCACTGGCGGGACTGGAGAGGGCGCCACACCGTTCGAGGCATTTCTGGCAGATGGGGATGCCGCGCCCGTGCAGGCGTGCGCGGACGAGACGGCGTTCTGGCTGTATTCGTCCGGGTCGACTGCGGCGCCAAAGGGGGTGCGCCACGTCCATGGCAGCCTGCGCGCCACGTTCGAGACCTATGGCAGCCAGGTTTTAGGGATAGGGCCGGACGATCTGGTCTATTCCGTCGCCAAGCTGTTCTTCGCCTATGGGCTTGGCAACGCGATGACGTTTCCGATGGCAGTCGGTGCGTGCAGCGTGCTGTTCCCGCATCGCCCGACGCCGGATGCCGTCTTGGCGCTGATGCAACGGCATCACCCGACGATATTTTGCGGCGTCCCGACCCTGTATTCCAGCATGCTTGCGCATAGCGGGACCGGTGCCGGTGCCGGGTCCAGCCGGCTGCGCCGCTGCATCTCCGCCGGGGAGGCGCTGCCCCGGCATGTCGGCCATGAATGGTTGCGCCGGGTTGGGGTCGACATCTTGGACGGCATTGGATCGACCGAGATGCTGCACATCTTCCTGTCCAACCAACCCGGCGACGTGCAATACGGCACGTCCGGCCGCGCCGTCCCCGGCTATGGGTTGCGCGTGGTGGACCCGGTGGGGGCTGACGTGGCGGATGGCGATGTGGGGGAATTGCTGGTGCGTGGGGCAAGTGCCGCCGAGGGCTATTGGAACCAACGCGACAAAACCCGGCGGACATTCCAGGGCGAGTGGACTTGGACCGGCGACAAATACATCCGCGAACCGACCGGCCACTACCGCTACTGCGGCCGGTCCGACGACATGTTCAAGGTCAGCGGCATCTGGGTGAGCCCGTTTGAGGTAGAGGGTGCCCTGGTCACCCATCCCGCCGTATTAGAGGCCGCCGTGGTTGGGCACGAGGACGATCAGGGGCTGACCAAGCCACGGGCGTTCGTGGTGCTCAAACCGGGGGCCGAGGTGTCGGTCGAAGCATTGCAGACGCACGTCAAGGCGGCTGCTGGGCCGTGGAAATATCCGCGATGGGTGGAATTGGTGGACGATTTGCCAAAAACGGCTACGGGCAAGATCCAACGTTTCAAGCTGCGGGCACTCCCGTGAGCGGCCGCCCGGTTCCATTGCAAATCAAGGGCTGCAAGTTGGAGGCCGCGTGGTGGGGGCCGCCGCCCGACCAAGCACCGACCCTCGTGTTGCTGCATGAGGGGCTTGGATGCGTCGCCCTCTGGCGGGATTTGCCGGAAGCGTTGGCCGCGGCGACCGGGTGCGGGGTGTTTGCCTGGTCTCGGGTAGGGTATGGCCAGTCGGACCCGGTCGCGCTGCCACGGCCACTCACCTATATGACGGACGAGGCGCGGGATTTCGTGCCGGCCGTGCTGGATGCGGCGGGGATTCGCCGTGCCGTGCTGGTCGGTCATTCCGATGGTGCCTCTATCGCGCTGCTGCACGCCGGGAGCACGCAGGATTTCCGCATCGCGGGTCTGGTGCTGATTGCACCGCATGTGATGGTGGAGGAGGTAAGCGTCGCCAGCATCGCCAAGATTGCCACCACCTACCAGGCGAGTCTGCGCAGCCGCCTCGCGCGCTACCATCGCGACGTGGATGGCGCGTTCTGGGGCTGGAACCGTGCCTGGCTGGACCCGGCGTTCCGTGACTGGCGGATCGATGATTGCGTGGCCTATGTCCGGGTGCCGATGTTGCTGATCCAGGGTGACGCCGACGAGTACGGCACGGCCGAGCAACTGCGGATTATCGCGCATGAGGCATATTGCCCGGTCGAGACGATGCTGGTGGCTGGCGCCGGCCATGCGCCACACATCAGCCACCCGTCGCAGGTGGTCGGCGCCATCGACGCGTTCGTGTCGCGCGTGCGTGCTCTTGCGCAAATCGAGGCGCCGGAGACCCTCACACGACCCATGGCGCCAGCATTATAATGCTTGTCATCTCACGTTCGCCGCAATATCGTGCGCCAACTGCAAAGAGCGTCCTCCATGAGCGCCCCAGCCCTGACGACCATCGACTTCCAGACCCAGCCAAGCCGGTATCGCCATTGGCGCATCGAGGTCGATGGCGCGGTCGCTTCGCTGATCATGGATGTCGACCCGGCGGGCGGGCTGTTCGACGGCTATGAGTTGAAGCTGAACTCGTATGATATCGGCGTCGACATCGAGCTGAACGACGCCGTCCAGCGCCTGCGCTTCGAACACCCTGAGGTGGGGGCGGTGGTCATCCGCTCTGGCAAGCCGGGTGTGTTCTGTGCTGGTGCCAATATCCGGATGCTGAGCATGGCGACGCACGGGCATAAGGTGAATTTCTGCAAGTTCACCAACGAGACGCGCATGTCGATCGAGGATGCGACGGCGAATTCAGGCCAAAGCTATATCGCGGCGGTCAGTGGCACCGCGGCCGGCGGCGGCTACGAGTTGGCGGTGACCGCAGACCACATCATGCTGATCGACGACCGCAAATCGACCGTCTCGCTGCCCGAGTTGCCACTCCTGGCGGTCCTGCCGGGAACGGGCGGGCTGACCCGCGTGACCGACAAGCGCAAGGTGCGGCGAGACCGGGCAGACGTCTTCTGCTCCACCGAGGAGGGCGTGCGCGGCAAGCGTGCCGTCACGTGGCGGCTGGTGGATGAGGTGGTCGCGCCGTCGGTGTGGGACGCGACGGTGAAGGCGCGTGCGGCGGAGATTGCCGCCCGGAGCGACCGCCCCAAGGATGCGCCGGGTGTTTCCCTGCTGCCGCTGGAGCGGGCGTTTACCGCGGAGAGCGTGACCTACAAGCATTTGCGCGTGGAGTTGGACCGCAGCCGAGGCACGGCAACACTGGTGGTGCTGGGGCCCGAGGCAACTCCCCCGCCAGACCCGGCGGCGGCGCAGGCGCAGGGTTGCGCCTTCTGGCCGTTGGCAATGGGCCGCGCCCTGGACGACGCCATCCTGCATTTGCGCGCCAACGAGCCGGACCTTGGTGTGTGGCTGTTGCGAACCGAGGGCGATGCGACGCGCGTCCTGGCCTATGACGCATTGCTGGACGGCCACCAGGCCCACTGGCTGATGCGCGAAATCCGGCACTTCCTGAAGCGCACGATGAAGCGGCTGGATGTGACGTCCCGCAGCCTGATCGCGCTGATCGAGCCGGGGAGTTGCTTTGCCGGCACGTTGGCGGAGCTGGTGTTTGCGGCCGACCGCTCGGCCATCTTCGTCGGCAGCCGCTCAGGTGACAACCGCCCCCCCGCCGCCATGACGCTCGGGCCGGCGAATTTCGGCCCGTTGCCGATGGCCAATGGCCTGACCCGGCTGCAGACCCGCTTCCTGGGTGAGCCCGGTTCGCTGCACGCTGCGGAGGAAGCGGCCGGACAGGCCTTGGACGGCGAGGCTGCGGATGAAGCGGGCCTCGTCACCTACGCCTATGATGAGACGGATTGGGCCGACGAGGTTCGCATCATGGTGGAGGAGCGGGCGAGCTTCTCCCCGGACAGCCTGACCGGGTTGGAAGCGAATTTGCGCTTCGCCGGGCCAGAAACGATGGAGACGCGGATCTTCGGCCGGCTGACCGCGTGGCAGAACTGGATTTTCCAGCGCCCCAACGCCGTTGGCGAGACCGGGGCGCTGAAACGCTACGGCTCCGGCCAACGCGCCGTTTTCGACCGCAACCGAGTTTAAGGAGGCACCTATGCCAGATGGTATGAATCCGGTCGCCGTCGACTATGACGGGCTGATCCCGAACAACGTGTCCTTGAACGACGACATGCGCGTGCGCAAGGCGCTGGAGAGCTGGCATCCCGGCTATATCGATTGGTGGAAGGATGCGGGACCGGACGGGTTCCAGGAGAGTCTGGTCTATCTGCGTACCGCAATCGGGGTGGACCCGAAGGGCTGGGCTAAGTTCGACTACGTGAAGATGCCCGAATATAAATGGGGCGTGCTGCTGGCACCGGCGGTCCCGGAGCGCACCATCCCGTTCGGCAAGCATAAAGGCGAGCCGGCATGGCAGGAGGTGCCGGGTGAATACCGCGCCATGCTGCGCCGCCTGATCACCATCCAGGGCGATACCGAACCGGCCTCCGTCGAGCAGCAGCGGCATCTGGGAAAGACCGCGCCCTCGCTCTACGATCTGCGCAATTTGTTCCAGGTGAACGTGGAGGAGGGCCGCCATCTGTGGGCGATGGTCTATTTGCTGCAGAAATATTTCGGCAAGGAGGGCCGCGAAGAGGCGGACGACCTGCTGCGCCGCCGCTCCGGCCATGTCGACACGCCGCGTATGCTGGGTGCGTTCAACGAAGCCACGCCGGATTGGCTTAGCTTCTTCATGTTCACCTATTTCACGGACCGCGACGGCAAGATGCAGCTGGAGGCCCTGGCCCAATCCGCCTTCGACCCCTTGTCGCGGACCTGCCGCTTCATGCTCACCGAAGAGGCGCACCACATGTTCGTCGGCGATAGCGGCGTGCAGCGTGTGGTGGAGCGGACCTGCCAGGCGATGAAGGAGGCGGGGATCACCGACGCCCACGACATCCCAACGGTGCGCGCGCTGGGGGTGATCGATCTGCCAACGATCCAGAAGAAGATGAATTTGCACTTCTCGCTGACGCTGGATTTGTTTGGCAACGAGATCAGCACCAACGCAGCCAACGCCTTCGATAGCGGCATCAAAGGCCGCTTCCGCGAAGACAAGCTGGAAGACGACCATGTGCTGCGGGAAGCGACCTACCCGGTGTTGCGCTGCCGCAACGGCGCGTTGGTGGAGGAGGCTGTGCCCGCCCTCTCCGCGTTGAACATGCGGCTGCGCGACGACTACGTGAAGGATTGTGTCTCCGGCGTCACCCGTTGGAACCGCGTGATCGAGAAGGCGGGGATCACCTTCCAATTGAAGCTCCCGCACGTCGCGTTCAACCGGGCCATTGGCGAGTTTGCTGCTATCCATGCGGACGAAGCCGGCCGGGTGCTCGATGATGCAGCCTGGGCGGCGCTGCGTCCCTCGGTGCTGCCGGATGCGGGCGACGCGGATTTCATTACCAGCCTGATGGTGGCGGAGACGATGCCGGGCAAGTTCGCCAGTTGGATCGCGCCGCCTCGGGTGGGCATCGACAACAAGACGGGCGATTTCGAGTACGTCCAGATCGTCGCCTGAGCGAGACGATGGAGTCGCAGAAGCAGCATTTGATCGACCCGGAGGTTTGCATCCGGTGCAATACCTGCGAGGCGATCTGTCCTATCGATGCGATCACCCATGACGACAACAATTACGTCGTCGACCCGGCCAAGTGCAATTTCTGCATGGATTGCGTGTCGCCGTGCCCGACCGGTTCGATCGATCATTGGTTTGTCGTCCGGCAGCCGTTTTCGCTTGACGAGCAGTTCGGCTGGCTGGAATTGCCGCCGGAGCCCGTCGTCGCTGCCCCGGCGGTGGACGCGCTCGAGGATGAGGCGGCGGCGTTGCTGGACGATGCCCATAAGGGCGCCGGGGGCCGCGCACGGGCACCGGCGACGGCCAGCAAGCCGCGGGTGAACCTGTTCAACCGCGCCAACCCGGCAAGTGCGACGGTGACGGGCAATTTCCGCATTACTGCACCCGGCGCCTCCTCCGACGTGCGGCATGTCATCCTGGATTTTGGCGCGGCTGCTTTTCCAGTGCTGGAGGGCCAGAGCATTGGAATCATACCGCCTGGCGCGGACACCGCCGGGCGGCCGCACGCCATGCGGCTCTATTCGATTGCGAGCGCCCGCGATGGGGAGCGGCCGAACACCAACAACCTCGCCCTCACGGTCAAGCGTGTGGTGGAAAGCAGGCCGGAGGGCGAGTTCCGCGGCGTCGCCTCCAACTGGCTGTGCGACCTGCCGCTTGGCTCCAAGCTGCCGGTGATCGGCCCGTTCGGTTCGACCTTTCTGATGCCGGATGATCCGGATGCCGATATCCTGATGATCTGCACCGGCACCGGCGCGGCACCCTTCCGCGGCTTTACCGAGCGGCGCCGGCGGTCCAGCCCGAACGGGCGAGGCCGGCTGCATTTGTATTTCGGCGCCCGCAGCCCCGCCGAATTGCCCTATTTCGGCCCGCTCCGAAAAGTCCCCGAGGCCTTGCTGCGCCAGGAACTGGTCTATTCGCGAATGCCGGGGGCTCCGCGGGAATATGTGCAGGACCGGATGCGCGCCCAACCGGACGAGTTGTTCACGTTGATCAGCCGCCCAGGGCTGCACATCTACATTTGCGGCCTGCGCGGCCTGGAGGATGGCGTCGAGGTGGCGCTCACCGAGATTGCGCGCGCCCATGGCGAGGATTGGCTGAGCCTACGCGACACGATGCGGGAAGAAGGGCGTTTCCACTCGGAGACCTATTAGGATCGTCCTGACGAAGCGGCGATCAGCCCGTAGGATGGATAAGGAAAGCGTCATACACCCCAGCAACGCCGGAGCGATGGCAGAAAATGTCATTGCTCACATCAGGCCCGTCCTCAGGCCCTGGCTGCGCTGCTCGCCGCCAGCAATCCGCCCAATCCGCTGGGATTCATGCTGTCGGCCATGGCGGAGGGGATCACGATGGTCATGCCGCGCTCCTTGGTCGCCTCGTACACCAGGTTCATCGCGCGCAATTGCATCGCACCTGGCGCCTTCCCATAGATTTCCGCAGCATCGACGAAGGTTTGCGCAATCTGCTTTTCGGAGGAGCCGAGGATGATCCGGGCCTCGCTTTCACGCTCTGCCTGGGCACGGCGGCTCATTGCGTCCTGCAGCCCCGGCGGGATCGCCACGTCACGGATCTCCACGGAGATGATGCTCACGCCCCATTCGGCCGTCTTCGTCCCGATCTGCTCCCGCAGGGTCTCATCCGCCTTCTTGCGCTCGGACAGCAATCCCGAGAGTTCCGTTGCGCCGATCATCTCCCGCAGCGAGGTTTGCGCCACCTGGCCGATCGCCTCCTTGTAGTTGGCGATCTCGAGCGCGGCCCGCTCCGTGTCATGCACCTGCCAGAAGATGATGGCGTCCACGTTCACGGGCACCGTGTCCCGCGTGAGCGTGCGTTCGGCATTGAAGGTCGCGGTCTGGATGCGCTGGTCGATGGACGTTGCCACCGTATCGACGAAGGGGATGATGACGAAGAGACCCGGCCCTCGGATCCCCTGGAGTTTGCCGAGCCGAAGGACGATGAGCCGCTCCCATTGGTTGGCGATGATAAGGCATCGCGGTAACAGGATACCAATGACGGCGAGCAAACCGGCCGGACCGTAGAGGGGCGGCATCTTGCCAAAATACGCCAGAAGGCCGAGGCCGATGGCGATCAGGACCATCAGCGAGGCGAGAAGCACCGCAAAGGCGTTGGCGCCTCGTCCGGTGTTGAGGTCTTTCATGATTGAGGTTCTTCCTTTTGCATAATGGTGACAATCCGCCCCGCGAGATCGACGGGGTCGATCCCGCTGGCCTTGGCCAGGGCAATGGCGCGGTGGGCGAGCTCATCGATGCGGCCGGCCTGTTGCGCGCTATCTGCGAGCCGCGGACGAAGGGCCACGAAGCTGCCGCGCGCCGGCTGGACCTCGATGGCGCCCGTGCTGGCCAGCGCGTCGTAGGCGTGTTTGACGGTGTTGAGGTCGATCTTGAGCGCCACGGCGACCTGCCGCATCGTCGGCATCCGCTCCCCTGGCTTGATCAGCCCGGCGCCAATGGCCCGGAGCACCTGGTCGCGGAGCTGGACGTAGATCGGGACGCCCGACGGCTCGATGTGGAGGGAGTCCAGCATCTGTATGCCTGTATGGTAACAGTCATACAGAATGACATTGCCAGCGGTGTGTCAAGGGCTTGTTGCTGGACGCCTGGCGTCGCTATGGCGTTAAAGCGTCCGATGGGATTTTCGATGAAGCGCCTGACGTTGGACGAGATGGATCGCGCCGCCATGATCCTGCGCGCCTCGTTCGACGAGCGTCTGCCATGGCTGGCCGGTCTCCATACGCCGGAAGAGGACCGCGCCTATTTCCGTCACCAAGTGTTTGCGGCATGCGAGATCTGGGGTGCGGCGGATCCCGACATCATCGGCATCATTGCCTTCCGGGCGGGCTGGATCGACCAGCTTTACGTGCTCCCGCACTACCAGGGCCAGGGCGCAGGGAGCGCTCTTTTGGGCATCGCCAAGGCCGGGTCAGCGCGCCTTCAGCTCTGGACGTTTCAGAGAAACATACTCGCCAGACGTTTCTACGAAGCCCGGGACTTCATTGCAGTGGAGCAGACGGATGGTCACGCCAATGAGGAGCGCGAACCGGATGTGCGCTATCGATGGGACAAGGCTTCGGAGCCGCGGTTATCGAGGGGATGATCGCTGTCAACCATACCCGGCCGGTGCGTATATCGAGACTTCCGATCATCGAGCTATGGCCGACCAAGCCGTTGTAGCTTGACAAGATCGAGGGCAAAGGTGGGCGTCGCGACGGGCAGGGGCGTGAAGCCGTGGTGCAGGTAGAAGGCTTCCGCCGCCGGGGAGATGGCATGGACGACGATCAGGCGGGCCGATACCTCGTGGGAGGCCCGCAGGGCGCGTTGCACCACATCGGCGAGTAGCGCCCTGCCCAATCCTCTGTCCTGCCAACTGCGATCAATGGCGAGCCGTCCGAGCGTGACCGCTGGAATCTGCTTCGGCATGTTGCGCCGCATGGCCCCGGTGACTTCGTGCGCGAGGATTTGCCCCATGCTCAGGGCGAAATACCCGACGATCCTTAGCGACCCTGGTGGACAGACGACGTAGGTGCGGCTCGCCGCGCTCTGGAGATTATGCCAGTCCCGTTGCCGCGGCCAATCGTCAAGGACGATTTCACCAGAGTCGAACGCCGATCCATCATGCGCTTGGGTGAGCAGGACGGGCGCGTCATGGAGTGTTGCGCCACTAGCCACCCTGCCATGGGGCTTTGGCCTTTAGGAAGCGCTTCATGCCCTCTGCTTCCGCTGGAGTCGGTGCGGCATCCATCCAGTCCATGACCTTTTGAAAGGTTCGGGAGTCGGCGTAGATCGTCGATTGATCGAGCAGGACGTTCTTTGCTTCCTTGAGAGCCGAAACCATCATGAATTGCGAACGGTTCGTTCCGACCAGTTACGCCGCCTGGTCGATAAGCCGCCTGTCCTGCGGGCGGGCGCGCAAGTGGATGTTGGTTTCGCAGTCGTCGCGCGTTCATCCATCATTCGTTCATGGCATAATGTGTATGCATTGTTAACACAGCTTGGATCGCCTTCCATCCGGCAAACGTGTCGTCGCCCCCGAACCCCTCCGCAGCAACGCTACGCCGGGCTCAACTCCCGGCCGCGGAGCAGGGCGGCCGTGCTCGGCGGGCGGCCTCGGAATTCGGCGTACAGTGCCATCGGGTCCCGCGTATCGCCCGCGCTGAACAAAACCTTCAGCCGCGCCGCGGTCACCGGGTCGAACGGGTTGCCAGCCTCGGTGAACGCATCGAACCCATCGGCATCCAGAACTTCCGCCCATAGATAGGAGTAATAGCCGACCGCATAGCCGCCGCCGGCGAAGAGATGCTGGAAATGGGCAGGGCGGTGCCGCATGCCGATCTCCGCCGGCATGCCGATGCTGGCCAGGAAATCCCGCTCGAACCGGTCCATGTCGATCGTCTCCGGGGCCGGGTGGCTGTGCAGCGCCAGGTCGATCAGCGCGGAGGCGGAATACTCCACCGTGCTGAAACCTTGGTTGAAACCCTGCGCCGCCAGCAGCCGGGTGATCAGCGCATCCGGGATCGGCGCACCCGTCTCGGTATGCAGCGCGTACTGCCGCAGCGTCTCGGGCAGGGCCATCCAGTGTTCGTAGATCTGCGAGGGCAGCTCCACGAAATCGCGGCGTACGGACGTGCCGGATTGGCCGGGATACCGCACCTGGCTCAACAGCCCGTGCAGCGCATGGCCGAATTCGTGGAACAGCGTTTCCGCATCGTCGAAGGAGAGCAAAGTAGGCTCGGATTTCGCGAAATTGTTGTTGTTGACGATGATGGGCAGCACGGGCCCGTCCAGGGTCTCCTGATCCCGGTAGCTGCTCATCCACGCGCCGGACCGCTTGTCGGCGCGGGCGTAGGGGTCGGCCAGGAACACGCCAAGCGGCCCCGCCTCGCCCCGAACCTCGTAGGCCCGCACATCCGGGTGGTAGACGGGCGCATCTGGCAGCGGAACGAAGCTGATGCCGAAGAGCCGGCTTGCCGTGTCGAAGGCGGCGCGTTGGATGTTGTCCAGGACGAAGTAGGGCTTCATCTCCGTCTCATCCAACTGGTATTCCGCGAGCCGCGCCTTCTCGGCGTAGTAGCGCCAATCCCAGGGCGCCAGGGCACCATTGAAGCTCTCCGCCGCCGCCACCGCCAGCAGCCGGTCACGTTCAAGCTCCACCTTCCGCTTGGCCGGCTCCCATACTTCGGCCAGCAATCCTTCGACGGCCTGCTTCGTGCCTGCCATCGTATCGGCCAGCCGGAACTCGACGAAACTTTCATAACCCAGCAGCTTCGCGCGCTCCCGCCGCAGCGCCAGGATTTCGGGGATGAGCACGCGGTTATCGTGCTCCCCGGCGTGGTATCCCCGCGCGACCCACGCCTCATACGCGGTCTGGCGCAGGTCCCGCCGGGCGGAGAAGGTCAGGAACGGCTCGATCAGGGAGCGGGACAGCGTGATCGCGTAACCCGGCAAGCCGCGCTCGGACGCTGCCTGTGCGGCCCCCGAGCGCACGAATTCGGGCAGGCCGTCCAGATCGGCCTCGGTCAGCGGAAGGGTCCAACTCTTCTCGTCATGCACCACGTTTTGCCCGAATTCGGTATGCAGCACCGCCAGGCGTTCGGAGATCTCGGTCATCCGCGCCTTTGCGGCCGCATCCAGCGCGGCGCCGTTGCGGATGAAGCCGAGATGGGTGCGCTCCAGCAACCGCGCCTGGTCCTCCGCCAAGCCCAGATGGGCCCGCTGCTGATACAAGGCGTCGACGCGGGTAAACACCGCCGGGTCCAAGGCCACCCGCATGCCGTGTTGCGCCAGCTTCGGCGACATCTCGCGGTCGACCGCCTCCAACGCCGCTCCACCCAGGCTGACGGTGAGGTTGCCAAACACGGAGGCCACCCGCGACAGCGCCCGGCCGCTCCGCTGCAGGGCTTCGAGGGTGTTGGCGAAGGTCGGGGCCGCCGGATTGGCGCCGATCGCCGCGATCTCCGCCAGATGCGCCGCCATCGCATCGGCGAAGGCGGGTGCGAAATGCTCGGGTTGGATCCGGTCGAAAGGCGGCAGGCCAAAGGGCGTGTCCCATGATGCCAGCAGCGGGTTGGTCTCGGTCATCGCGTCATGCTCCATTCGCCCCAGGAAGCGCTGCGCACCCCGGCTTGGCAAGATTTGTTCCATCTCCAGGTGCCGGTCTATAACGTCGAGGCGGCAGCCCGTGCCATAGACGCGGGCGCCAGAGGAGGAGACGCCCTTGCCCGACGTGCCAATGCCAGCCCTGCCGCCGATTCCGGTCATCGAGCGCCCCACCGGGCTGCCCGCCGCCAGCAACGCGCTGTTTGGCAGTGACGCGATCGCGGAGGCGATCCGGGATTTGGGCATCCCCTATATCGCGCTGAACCCCGGCGCCAGCTACCGCGGGCTGCATGACAGCCTGGTCAACCACCTCGGCAACGCCGCACCGGAGATGCTGCTGTGTTTGCACGAGGAGCATGCCATCGCGATCGCGCAGGGCTGGGCCAAGGTGACGGGCACGCCAATGCTGACCGCGGTGCACTCCAATGTCGGGCTGTTCCACGCCACCATGGCGATCTTCAACGCCTGGTGCGACCGTATGCCGGTGATCATCCTGGGCGCCACCGGCCCGCTGGACGCCGCCCAGCGCCGCCCCTGGATCGAGTGGATCCACACGGCGCAGGACCAGGGCGCCATCGTCCGCTCGTACGTGAAGTGGGATGCCCAGCCCAGCTCCCCGGCGGCTGCGCGGGAGGCGCTGTTCCGGGCGGCGTGGATTGCGCGCACCGCTCCCATGGGGCCGGTTTACGTTAATTTGGACCTGGAATTGCAGGAGGACTCGCTCCCCGCGCCGCTGCCGCCGCTGAATCCGGCCCGCTTCATGCCCACCGTCACGTCCGGCGCCCCGGAGCGGCTGGTTGCTGAAGCGGCCAGCCTGCTGCAGGCGGCGCAGCGGCCGCTGATCCTGATGGGCCGGGTTGGCCGCAGCACGCAAGCCTGGGCCACCAGGCTGGCGCTGGCGGAGGCGCTGGGCGCGCAGGTGGTGACCGACCTCAAAATCGGCGCGGCCTTCCCCACCGATCACGCGCTGCATGCCGGCAGCCCTGGCGTGTTCCCGGTGCCGGCTGCGTCGCAGGCGATCGCGGGCGCCGATGTGGTCCTCAGCCTCGACTGGGTGGATTTGGCTGGCACGCTGCACACGGCGTGTGGCGGGGTGCCGGCGGCCAAGATCATCCAGGTCTCGCTGGACCATACGCTGCATAACGGCTGGAGCATGGACCACCAGGGGTTGCCGCCGGTGGATTTGTTCCTTGCCGCCGACCCGGATCAGGTGGCTGCCGCGCTGTTGGAACGGGTGGGGGCTGGCGCGCCAAAGGTTGCGCTGCCAGCCCCGGCGCTGCCCGATCCACCAGCGGATGGCCCGCTGGTGGTGCCGGCCATGGCCGCGATCCTGCGGCACGCGGTGGGTGAGCGGCCCGTCTCCCTGCTGCACCTGCCGCTGTCTTGGGACGGCGCGTCCTGGCCGCTGCGCCACCCGCTGGATTTCTTGGGCTCCGATGGCGGGGGCGGCATTGGCGGCGGCCCCGGCATCTCCGTGGGGGCTGCGCTGGCGCTGCGCGGGTCCGGGCGTTTGCCGGTATCGATCTGCGGCGATGGTGATTTCCTGATGGGCGTCACCGCGCTCTGGACCGCGGTCCATTACAAAATCCCCTTTCTGCTCGTAATCGCGAACAACCAGTCCTTCTTCAACGACGAGGTCCATCAGGAAAAAGTCGCCCGGATGCGCAGCCGTCCGGTGGAGAATAAATGGATCGGGATGCGCATGACCGATCCGGAGATCGACCTGGCAGGCCTGGCGCGGGCGCAGGGTGCGCAGGGCTTCGGCCCGGTGCGCCACACCGCTGAATTGGCAGAAATCTTCGCGGCTGCCATCGCGGTGGTGGAGGCAGGCGAGGTCGCGGTGGTCGATGTCCGCGTGGCACCCGGCTACACCCCAGCCATGGCCAGCGCCCTGACCAAGGCCACTTCGTGAGCGCGACTGCCATCAATTCTGCGCCGGTGGCGCAGACGCAAGCCGCCCTGCTTGCGGTGGATGGCGTCAGCAAGCGGTTCGACACGGCGGATGGCGTGGTGACCGCCGTGGACGACGTGTCGTTCGGGGTCGCACAAGGCGAGTTCGTGTCGGTGATAGGCCCCTCCGGCTGCGGCAAATCCACCCTGTTCCATATCATCGGCGGCCTGGCGGAGGCGTCGGCCGGGCAGGTGCGGGTGGAGGGGGACCGGGTGCGCGGCCCACACCCGGCGATCGGCATGGTCTTCCAGGAGGAATCGACCTTTCCCTGGCGCAACGTGATCGACAACGTTGCCTTCCCGCTGGAACTTCGCGGCCTGGGCCGGGCGGCGCGGCACGAGCGGGCGAAGGCGTTCATCGACATGGTCGGGCTGCGCGGATTCGAGCGGCGGCAGCCGTCGGAACTGTCGGGCGGCATGCGGCAACGGGTCTCGATTGCCCGCACCCTGGTGGCCGAGCCGCGCATCCTGCTGATGGACGAGCCGTTCGCCGCGCTGGATGAGCAGACGCGGATGCTGCTCGGCGACAAGGTGCTGCAAATTCAGCAGGGCCTGCACCAGACCACGCTGCTGATCACCCATTCGATCACGGAGGCGGTGCAATTGTCCGACCGTATCCTTATCATGAGCTTCCGGCCGGGCCGCATCAAACGCAGCGTGAGGATCGACCTGCCGCGTCCGCGCAGCGCCGATGTCATGGTCAGCCGCGAATTTGGTGAATACGTCGCCGAAATCTGGGCCGATCTGCGGCTGGAAGCGTCGCGCGGCCTGGCGGAGTCCGAGGGCGTCGTTGCCTAAGCTCCTCCCCTTCGCACCGCTACTCGGGCTTGCGAGTGTCATCCTGCTCGGCGTGGTGCTGCAACTGCTGCTGCAATGGAACGTCCTAAGCGTCTACGTCATCCCGCTGCCGTCGGACGTGCTCGCCAGCCTCTGGCGGGTGACGGTCGAGGAGGACATCCCCAGCCGTTTTCTGCTCACCGTGGGCGAGACGCTGGCCGCCGGGTTGCTGATCCTCCTGGTCGGGGTGCCGGCGGGTCTGCTGCTGTACCGCTCCACCCGGCTGCGCGCTGCGTTCGAACCCTGGGTCGCGGCCCTCGCTGCTGCACCGCTGGTGCTGGCCTATCCGTTGTTCCTGGTTTTGTTCGGGCGAAGCGCCCTGACCATCATCGTGATCGGCTTCGCATCCGGCCTGGCGCCGGTGATCCTGAAAACCACGGAGGGCTTTGCCGCCACGCGCCGGGTGCTGCTGGATGTGGGGCGCAGCATGGGGCTGACGGCCAGGCAGGAATTCCGGATGATCCTGCTACCCGCCGCCCTGCCGCAAGTGTTCGTGGGGCTCCGGCTGGGGCTGATCTTCTGCTTGATTAACATCGTGGGGGTGGAATTCCTGATCAATTTCGGCGGCCTGGGTCAGTTGATCAACGATCTGTCGGAGCGCTACGACTTACCCGGCACCTACGCCGCGATCACCTTCGTCGTGCTGGTGAGCGTGTTGTTCTTCGTCGTCATGGACCGGTGTGAGCGATGGCTGCAACGGCGGGCTTGACCCTCAGGCAGGGCACGGCCACGCCGCGGCTGCTGGCGGCGGTGGTGTTGCTGGCGGCGTGGCAGGCACTGGCGATGTCCGGCCTGCTGTTCCGCGATGTAGTGCCGGAGCTACAGTTGGTGGTGGCCGGGCTGGCAGGCGTGTTGGCCGACCGCAGCTTCTACGCCAACCTGGCAGTGACGGCGTGGGAGCTGGCTGTGGCGATGCTGATAGGCGGGGGTGCTGGGCTGCTGACCGGGTTGGCGCTGGGCGGCAACCGCGTGTTGGCCGCGGCTTACGAGCGATGGGTCAACTGGCTCGGCCCAACCCCGAAGATCGTGCTGTTTCCCGTGATGCTGATGCTGTTCGGGGTCGGGCCATCGTCGAAGATGGCGATGGGGGCGGTGTCGTGCTTCTTCCCCGTGGCGCTTTCGGCGGCCGCCGGGGTGCGCGGGGTCGATGCCGCGCTGCTTCGGGTGGGGCGGAGCTTCCGGGCCAATGGCCGGCAGATGCTCAGCAAAATCTACCTGCCGGCGATGGCGGCGCCGCTGGTCAATGGCGTGCGGCTGGGCTTTGGTGTCGCCCTGATCGGCGTGCTGCTGGCGGAGACGAAGCTGAGCAACCAGGGCATCGGCTACATGATCATGCAGGCCTATGCCCGGTTCGACATGCCGCGCATGTATGCCCTGCTGATCCTGTCAGTGGTGTTGGCGGTTGCGGTGAACATGCTGGCTGGACGGGCCGCAAAAAGGCTCGGCGGAACGAACAACAAAGGGGGGTCCTAATGCTCGGGCGATGGATGGTTGCGTGGCTGCTGGCGGCGGCGTTGGCTGCGCCGGCTTATGCGGAGACGCTGAAGGTCGCGGTGGGCCAGCGCGGCAATTGGGACACCGCGGTCCCGGAAATGGGTCAGCGCTCCGGGATCATGAAGAAATATGGGCTGGACCTCGACATCCTCTACACCGCGGGCGGTGGTGAAACGCAGCAGGCCGTGCTGTCGCGCAGCGTGGATATCGGGGTTGCCGCGGGCACGCTCGGGGTGCTCGGCGCCTTCGCCAAGGGGGCGCCGGTCCGCATCATCGGGGCCCAGGCCACCGGGGCAGCGGATTACTGGTACGTGCCCAGCGCCTCGCCGATCAAGACCCGGGCGGACATGGCTGGCCATACCGTGGCATTCTCGACGGTCGGTTCGTCGACCGACAGCATCGTGCGCACCCTGGAAGAGGTGGATCACATCTCCGTCAAGGCAATCGCGACGGGCAGCCCACCCGGCACCTATACGCAGGCGATGTCGGGCCAGATCGATGTCGGCTGGGCCTCGCCACCCTTTGGGGTCGAGGCTATCCAGCAAGGCAAAATCCGGCTGCTGTTCCGCGGCAACGACCTGCCTCCCATCCGCGATCAGACGACGCGCGTGGTTATGACCCATGCGGCGGAGTTGGCCCAGAACCATGCGGCGGTCGACCGGTTCATGCAGGCATACCGGGAGACGTTGACCTGGATGTACACCAGCCCGGATGCGATCCACGTCTATGCGGAGTACGCCGGGGCGCCGGATGCGATCGTCAAAAGCACGCGGGAAGAGTTTTTCCCTAAGTCCATGCTAGACCCCGACCATATCACAGGGCTGGATGCAATCATGTCAGATGGTGTGAAGTTCAAGTTTCTCTCAGCCCCGCTGACCAAGGAACAGCTCGCCCAGGCAATCCAGATTCCAGGAGCGGCACCATGAAGCGGCGGGACGCATTGCTCTTGGGGGGTGCCGCGATCTTGGCCAGCCCGGCGGCCCACGCGGCTGACGATACGCTGAAGCTTGCCATCGGCCAGCGCGGCAATTGGGAGAATTCGGCCTCCGAACTGGGTCAGGACGCCGGTATCTTCAAAAAGCACGGCCTGGTGCTCGACATCCTCTACACCGAGGGCGGCGGTCAAACCCAGCAGGCGGTGATTTCCGGCAGCGTCGATATCGGCGTCGGCGTCGGTACCTATGGCGTGCTCGGCGCCTTCGCCAAGGGCGCACCCGTCCGCATCATCGGCAATTCCATGGACGGCGCGCATGATCTGTATTGGTATGTGCAGGCATCCTCGCCAATCCACAAGATGAGCGATGCGGCCGGCAAGACGGTGGCGTTCTCCACCACCGGGTCGTCGACCGACCTCGTCGTGCTCGGCCTGCAGCAGGCCCTGGGCGTCAAATTCAAGCCGGTCGCCACGGGCAGCCCACCAGCAACCTTTACCCAGGTGATGTCGGGCCAAATCGATGTTGGCTGGGCCTCGCCGCCGTTTGGCGTCCCCGCGGTCGATGAGGGGCGCACGCGGATCGTGGCCCGTGGTAGCGACGTCCCGGAGTTTGCCAACCAATCCGTGCGCGTGATGATTGCCAACGCCGCCATGCTGGCGCGGCGGGCGGATGCGGTTGCGCGCTACATGCAGGCCTATCGGGAGTCGGTCGACTGGCTGTATCAGGACCCGGCCGCCCTTGTCGCCTATGGCAAGTGGGCGGGGGTTACGCCGGAATTGGCCAAGCGGGTGCGCGACGAGTTCTATCCGCAGCAGAATATGGACCCCGACCGCATCCTGGGCATGGACGCGCTGGGCAAGGATGCCGTCACGTATAAATACCTGGCATCGCCGCTGTCGCCGGAGCAGGTGAAGGCGCTGGTCCAAATTCCCGCGAAGAGCTGAAGGAACCTTTGATGACGCAGACCGTCGACCGCGCAATTCTACAGGACATCGCAACGGCCAACCGGATCCTGTTCCACCAGGGTGTGGTCGACGCCTTCGGCCATGTCAGCCTGCGCCACCCGCATCGCCCGGACCACTTCCTGCTCTCCCGCAACATGGCGCCGGGGAACGTGACGGCGGACGACATCCTGGAACTCGATGCCGATAGCGAGCCGGTCGACCCCAACGGTCCGCAGTCGTATCTGGAGCGCTTCATCCATGGCGAGATTTACCGTGTCCGCCCCGATGTCATGTCGGTCGTGCACAGCCATTCCGCTGCCGTGGTGCCGTTTGGCCTGGTGAAGGGTGTGACGTTGCGCCCGATGTGCCACATGAGCGGGTTCCTGGGCCGCGGCGCGCCGGTGTTCGAAATACGCTGCTGCGGGAGTGACAGCACGGACATGCTGATCCGGGACCGCAGACTGGGTCTGGAACTGGCGAAGTCGCTTGGCGACAGCTATGCGGTGCTGATGCGGGGGCACGGATCCACCGTGGTTGCCGACACGCTGCAGAAGGCGGTCTACCGGGCGGTGTATGCGGAGGTGAATGCCAAGTTGCAGGCTGAGGCAATGCGGATGGGGGAGCCGATTTACCTCACACCGGGCGAAGCTGACGCCGCGATGGCGACGACCGAGGGGCAGTGGAAGCGGCCCTGGGATCTTTGGGCGTCGCAGGCCGGAGCGTAGCCGCCTGCTTCCGGAGCAAGGCGATCGACGCTAAGGTCAAACGGCTGAACAGGGATGACCGGAATGCCTGACACCATCGTTGCTTCGCACAGCGTGCGCCATTTGGTTAGCAAGGAGGAATGGGAGGCCCGGGTTGCGCTCGCCGCGTGCTACCGCCTGGTGGCGCATTACGGATGGGACGATCTGGTCGAGACGCATATCTCGATGGCGGTGCCGGGCACCGCCAACCAGCATTTCCTGATCAATGCCTATGGCATGCTGTTCGAGCAGGTGACGGCATCCAGCCTGGTCAAGATCGACATGGCGGGCAAGCCCGTTATGGACACGAAGTACGGGATCAACGCCGCCGGGTTCATCATCCATTCCGCCATCCACGCTGCCCGGCCGGAGGCGCGTTGCGTCATGCACACGCATACGGCGGCGGGTATCGCCGTCTCGATGCAGCGAGATGGGCTCATCTTCGCGAGCCAGAACGCCTGCCTGTTCGACGGCAATATCGGCTATCACGACGTGCACCATTTGCGGGGTGGACAAGAGGGCACGGAGGCGCTGGTGCGCGACCTCGGCGATCATTGCGCCCTGGTCATGCGCAACCACGGTCTTCTCGTGTGCGGCGAAAGTCCGGCCGAAGTGATGTGGATCATGCACTCCCTGCAAAAGGCTTGCGCGGCCCAGGTTCTCGCCCTGGGTGGTGGCGTGCCACTGACGCCGGTGCCGGCAGATGTCTCTGCCGGGTATGGCCGGATCTTGCGGGAATCGCGCCGGGGCCGGTCGGGCGGCAATGCAGGTTGGCCTTGGATGCTGCGGCTGCTCGATTCCAAGGATTCGTCGTTCCGGGAATGAACGGCGACGGCTTGTAACGGAGGACGGCTACTTCTGAGCGTCATCCCGCTCAGAAGGCGCAAACGTAGGGATGATCTGTTCCCAGTTCATTCCTCTATCCATAATTGAAATTCATCCCTACTTCCAGCACCCCGATTAGCCGAAGCTGAATCCCTCGGTGCGGGCGCGATAATACACGCCTGCATCGTGGATGCTGAGGCTGATCATCATCTTGTCGCCGCCATTGAAATGCGCGTGGCTTGATGTTGGCGGCGTGATCATCACCGACCACTTCAACCAATCGATCCGCACTCCGTCCGCCACGGTGTAGACCCCGTCGCCCTCCAGGCACAGCGTGATCGCCGCCGCGTTGTGGCGATGGGGGCGCTGCTCGCCGCCGGCTTCCAGCGTGTTGATGGTGGCCGCGATCATCGGCGTCGTCACCGGCGTGTGGCCCAGGCAGGTGGTGGTCAGCCGCACCGCCTTGCCTGCCGCCTTGGCCAACTGCTCGGGCGTGCGGCTATAGATGTGGTCGAGATGGGCGGAGGTTTGCGCCCAGGGATAGTGCGCCGGCTGGATGCCCGGGGTGAGGGAGGGCTCCAGATGCAGCAGTGCCAAGGTTGGTTCATCCGTCACCAGAAACAGCACGGCGTCCCCGTCGGCGGGCTCGTGCACCTTCCCGCCCAGGCCCGGCAGGCTGAACACGTCGCCAGGCCCCCAGGCGATCACGCAATCGCCCGACTGCGTCGTGCCGCTGCCGGACATGACGCAATAAACTTCGCCGCTGGACCGGAAATCCGTCGTCACGGTCTCGCCGGCGCGGATCACTATGTATCGGGTCAGCAACATCGGCGTGGTGGCAGGCGTATCCGTTTGCAGCACGCTGCTGAGGTCCAGGGGGATGACCCCGCTGGGTTGGGTTGGGTTCAGCAGGGCCGCCAGTTCGGCATCGAAGCGATGCGCTGGGATTGCGGTCTGCTCAATCTCCAGCACGTTCAGGCTGGTGTTGAAGATCGCCCGGTCCTGCGGGGTCATAACGGTCGAGACGTCCATGGTGGCCTCCCTCTGTGTCAACCGGGTCGCCCGACCATCCCGTCCCCTGCCGCCTCGATGGAGACGGCGTCGCCGATGGCGGGTGGCTCGGCGAAATCCTGCAACTGCATCATCAATAGGCCGCCGGACGGGCCGCGCACCAGGGCGATGGTATACGGCGCGGTGAATGCCGGGCTGGGCGCCCGCTGCACCGTTGTCAGGCTGTAGATTTCGCCGCGAAATGGCAGCGCTTGGGCTTCGAACGCGCGGCCGCGGCACAGCGTGCAGAGCGGGCGAGGGTAGGATTGCGCTGCCCCGCAGGTCGCGCAGCACCGGACGGTCATCGGGTCAGACATTCTCGCTCCCCAACACCAGGGTGCAATGCATCGCGACGATCCCGCCATTGCCGTGCGCGACGGCGCGGTCGGTTCGGCGCAACTGCCGCGGCCCGGCTTCTCCCATGATCTGACGGGCCGCTTCGGCCACGGGCAGCAGCCCGGCGGGATAACCGGGATGCCCACCCGACAGCAGGCCGCCATTGGTGTTGGTCGGCAGGCTTCCGTCGCGACCGATATGCCCATCCTCCACGAATCGCCCAGCCTCGCCGCGTGGGCACAATCCCAGCTCCTCCAGCTCCAGCAGCAGGGTGATGGTGAAGCAGTCGTACAGGCTGGCGAAATCCATATCGGACGGGCGCATGCCGGCGGCGGCGAATGCGGCCTTGCCAGAGCGCCGGGCACCGGTATGCATCAAATCGACGGCGTCGGTCAGGTAGCCGTGGCCCATGCCATAGCCGGCGCCGTGTAGGTACGCCGCCCTTGGCTTGATGCGCCGCGCCCGCTCGGCCGAGACGACGATCATCGCCGCCCCGCCATCCGAC
Source organism: Acetobacteraceae bacterium (assembly GCA_965199005.1). GTDB lineage: Bacteria > Pseudomonadota > Alphaproteobacteria > Acetobacterales > Acetobacteraceae > LMUY01. Next base: position 595,995 of record CBDAQK010000006.1, read on the forward strand.
ACGGGGGCGCAGTCCAGCAGGGTGAACGGGGTGGCGATCGGCTTGGCGGCCAGCACGTCCGCCACAGTGATCGGCTTCTGGAAATGCGCGTTGTCGTTCAGCGCGGCGTGCCGGCGCATCTGCACCGCGACGGCGGCCAATTGCTCCCGCGTCGTGCCGAACTCGTGCATGTGCCGGGCAGCGAACAGCGCATACAACGCCGGCACCGGCGGTCCATAGGGCACCTCCGCCTCCGGATGCGCTGCGCTGTTGGCCATCGAGGCCACGGCGCCATCCCGCGACATGCTGCTCAGCAAGGGCTGGCCGGCGACGCACAGCACCGTCTCGCAGTGCCCGGCGGTGATGGCCTGCGCCGCCTGATCGATCATGGCGGCACCGCTTGCCCCCGTCAGATCGATGGTGTTAATGAAACGCGGCTCGATGGCGAAGGAGCGGGCAATGATCGACGCGGATACGCTCGAGGTTTCGGTCTTGACCGGCACCGTGATCACACCGTCGATCGCCGTCATATCCAACCCGGCGCTCAGCAGCGCCTTGTCCGTTGCCTCCAGCATCAGCCCAAGGGCGCCGACGCCCGGCACCCGGCCCATACGGCTTTCACCGACGCCGATGATGGCGGCCTGGGGCTTAGCCATGCGCGATGCCCAATTCAGTTAGGATTTTGGCGCGGTCGGCGTCCAGCGCCGGGGGCATCGCTCCTCGCTCCGGGTCCGGCATGCCTGACATCTTGATCGGGTTGCCGGCGTAGCGGATGCCGTCGGAGGCGGCCTCGTCGCCGCTGTAGCGCAGCATGTTCCGCTCGCGCAGTTGGTCGTTCTCCAACAAATCCTCGATCGTGCGCAGCGCCCCGCAGGGAACCCCGGCTGCCAGGAGTTTGGCGTCCCACACGGCGGTGTCGTCGGTGACCAGCATAGCCTCCATCTCCGCCTTTAAAGCCACCTGGTTGGTCACCCGGTCGGCCAACCCGGCGAACAAGGGGTGCTCCGGCAAATGCGGCAGCCCGATCGCATCGGACATCCGGCGGAACACATCCTGCCGGGTTGCGGCGATCACCAGGAAGCCGTCCCGCGTTCGGAATGCGTCGGCCGGCGCCGTGGTGGGGAAGCGGGCGCCGGTCCGGGCGGTGGGGATCCCCAATTGGCTGCGCTGCAGCGCGTGTTCCAGCATCGCAACCTGGCTATCCTGCATCGCCACGTCGACGAACCGGCCCTTGCCCGTCACGCGTTGCTCGGCCAGCGCGGCCAGGATGCCGATGCAGGCGAACATGCCGGAGCCAAGGTCGATCAGCGAGGTGCCGACCCGCGCCGGGGGGCCACCCTCGCCGCCGGTCAGATGCATGATGCCGCTCATCCCCTGGATGATGAGGTCGTAGGCCGGCCGACCCCGGTCCGGCCCCGTCTGCCCGAAGCCGGAGACGCTGCCATGCACCAAGGCCGGCCAGCGCGCCGCAATCGCCGCGGGCGCATAGCCAAGCCGGGCCATGACGCCGGGGCGGAAATTATCGACCAAGATGTCGGCACGGCCGAGCAACGCCTCGAAGATCGTGCGGTCTGCTGGCTGCTTCAGGTCGAGCGCGATGCTTTCCTTGCCGCGGTTGGCGGCGGCAAAGAAGGTGGATCCACCGCCGGGCTCGAACGGCGGCAGGGCGCGGCTGTCGTCGCCGGTGCCGGGTTGCTCGATTTTGATCACCCGCGCACCGAGATCGGCCAGCATCAGCGTGCAAAACGGGCCGGACAGCACCCTGGTCAAATCCACCACGGTCACGCCATGGAGCGGGCCTCGCGGCTCCGGCGCATCACTCATGCTGCGGTCCCCATGGCGCCTAAATCTCCTTCACTCACCCGCCAGCACCGTACCGACCGGCCATCGGGCAGGTCTGCAAGGCTTTGCCGCTGTTCCGCGCAACGCGGGACCTGCGCCGGGCAGCGGCCTACCAGGTAGCAGCCCTTCGGCAGATCGATCGGGCTGGGGATTTCGCCTGAGAGGGCAGGGCCGCCCACGCGGTCGATCCGCCGATGCTCCAAATCCGGGAACAGATGCGCGGCGAGCAAGGCCTGCGAGTAGGGGTGGCGAGGCGTCTGGAAGACCTGTTCCTTGGTGCCGATCTCCACCACCTGGCCCAGATACATCACCGCAACGTTATGGCAGATGGTCCGCACGGTTGTGAGGTCGTGCGAGATGAACAAATAAGAGAGACCCAACCTTGCCGACAAATCCATCAAGAGGCGGATGATTTCTGCCGTGGTATCGGCGGTCAGCGCCGAAGTCGGTTCATCCAGCACGATAAACTCGGGATTGGTGGCAATGGCGCGCGCGATCGCCACCCGCTGCTGCCGCCCGGCGCTCAAATTCCGCGGCAGCACTGCTTGCACCCGTGGGTCCAACCCCACCAGCACCAGCAATTCGTTGATGCGGGCCTGGCGCGCCGGGCCAGCCAAATCAGTATGCAGGTCCAGCAGCTCCCCAATCACCTGCGCCACCGTCCAACGCGGGTTGATGCTGTCCAGCGGGTCCTGGAACACCATCTGCAACTTGGCGCGGTAGGGGCGGAAGGCGCTTTCCGACAGCCCGGCCAGCGACGTGCCGTGGAACAGCACGTCCCCCGAGCTCGGATGCTCCAAATGCAGCAGGCAGCGCCCCGTGGTGGTCTTGCCCGACCCGCTCTCCCCCACCAAACCCAGGCACTCGCCGGGCCGGATGCGGAACGAGACGTTATCAGCCGCATGCACCTTGGCCGCCGACCCGCGAATGGCGAATTGCTTGCTCAAATTGCGCACGTCGATCAGTGCCTCGTTGGCGGCGAGGTTGGCCGATGCGGCGGTGCTGCCCTCGGCCCGCTCGCGCAGGGCAAGCACGCGGCGGGAATACTCGGTCTGCGGCTGGTCGAAGAATTGCCGCACCGGTGCATCCTCGATGATCGCGCCATCCTTCATCACCAGCACGCGGTCGGAGTAATTGGCGGTGATGCCCAGATTCTGCGTCACCAGCAGCACCGCCGAGCCGGTCGCCTGCGCCGCCTCCCACATCTTGTCGAGGAACTGCGTCTGGATCGTGACATCCAGGCCGGAAGTCGGCTCGTCCGCGATCAGCAGCGCAGGTTTCGAGCTGAGCGCCATTGCGATCATCACCCGCTGCGTCATCCCGGTCGATAATTCGTGCTGATAGGCGCGGGCGCGGCGCTCCGGGTCGTTGATGCCGACCATCCGCAGCATCTCGACGGCGCGATCCCACGCCTCGCGCGCGCTGACCTTGTTGTGGGCGCGAATGACGTTGCTGATCTGCGTGCCAATCTTCAGCAGCGGGTGCAACGAATTGCGCGGGTTTTGCACGATCAGCCCGATATCGCGTCCGCGCACGGCGTTGCGCTGATCCTCCGGCAGGGCCAGCAAATCCCGGCCCATGAAGTCGACCCGGCCCGAGAGGATTCTACCCGGCGTGCGCACCAGCCCGGCCAGGGCCAGCGCCGCCGTCGACTTGCCGCAGCCGGTCGCACCCAGCACACAAACGAATTCGCCCCGGCGCACCGAAATCGAGAAGCTGTCCACCGCGCGCAACGGCGCCCGGTCCTCGCGTGGAAACTCCACCACCAAATCCGTGGCCGAGAGCAGCAAATCGCCGATGGCCTGCGTCACCGGAACTTCGCTTCGAACGCGTGACCGACGATGGCGTAGCCGAACACCACGACGGACATGGCCAGGCCGGCAAACACCGAGGGCCACCACTCGCCCAGTATAAGCTGCGGTGCGCCGATGGAGATCATCAGGCCCCATTCCGGCGTGGGTGGCCGCACGCCGGCGCCGACGAAGCTCAGCCCGGCGGTCAGGATGATCGCGAAGCCGATGGTCGCCGACATCTGCACCAACGAGGGTACCAGCGAGTTGGGCAGCACATGCTTCAGCGCGATGACGATGCGGCGGTTGCCCGCAGCTTGCGCCGCTTCGACATAGGCGCGGCGCATATGGCCCATCACCTCGGCCCGGGTGAGCCGGATGAAGATGGGCGTGTAGACCAGCACGAGCGCCAGCACGATGTTGCCGGTGGAGCGGCCCGACAGGGTGACCAGGATCATCGCGGTGATGAATACCGGAAAGGCCTGCAGCACGTCGGAAACGCGCATCATCACCTCCGTCGCCGTATTGCGGTAGAACCCGGCCACCAGCCCCAGCAGGGTGCCCAGCACGAAGGAAATCAGCGCGCCCGCCAGCGAGATGGTCATGTCGGTCCGCGGGGCGGAGATCAGGCGGGAAAACACGTCATAGCCGGATTGGTCGGTGCCCATCCAATGTGGCGGCGTCTCGTGCTGCCCCCTCACGCTGCCCCATATCAGGCCTGGCAACGCGGCGAGCGCCGGGGGCGGCTCCGATACGTCCTCCGTCACTTCGAGCGGGTTGTAGGGGGCGATCACGGGGCCGAATGCCGCCAGGAAGATCGAGGCCAGGATGATGAACAGGCCCACCTGCAACATCTTGTTCCGCCGCATCCGGCGGCCCAGGCCTTTGAGGCCGACGGGACCAGCCGCAAACAATGCAGGATCGAAATGCTGGTCGATCGCCTCGCCACTGTCGCGGATGGCGGCTTCGGCGTCGGTCACGTCTGTATCCTCGGGTCGAGGAAGGCGTGCACGATGTCGAGCAGCAGGTAGATCAGCAACGACACCATCGCCACGACCAAGACGACGCCCTGAATTGCCGGATAGTCGAAGGCCAGCACCGAGCGGATCGCGTATTGGCCGATGCCGTCCAGCGAAAATACCACTTCCACCGTGACGGCGGCCGAGAGCAGCACGCCGTAGAAGATGCCGATCAGCGTGATGGCCGGTGTCAACGCCGCGCGCACGGCATAGCGGGCCACCAGCCCAGGGGGCAGCCCGGATGCTTTGGCATACAGGATATAGTCGGACTGCATCGCCCGCATCGTGTTGGTCCGCACCATCTTGATCAGTGCGCCCGAGATGACGAAGGCCAGCGTCAGGACCGGCAGCGCCAGATAGTAAATCCCGCTGAACCAGGCGTCGATCCGCCCCTCCAACAGGGCGTCGATGGTGATGAACCCGGTGATTTCATAGGGCGCGGTGAGCAGGGGGCTGAGGCGGCCCATGGGTGGTGGCGCGATATTCAGCAGGAAGAAGAAGACGAAGACGAACAGCAATCCCCACCAATAATCCGGCTGGGCGCCTGCGAACATGCCCCAGACCAGCGTCACCCGGTCCGCAATGCCGCCGGGTTTGCGCGCTGCGGCCAGCCCTAGAGGCAGGGCCACGATGAAGGAGAACAACAATGCGTAGGTGACGATCTCGAGCGTGACGGGCAGGTCGCGCAGGATTTCGGTCGCAACCGGGGTGTTGGTGACCCAGGAGGTGCCGAGGTCACCCTGGAGCAACCCCGGTTTGCCGGTGTCGGAAAACACGCCGAGAAAATTTGCCAATTGCTGTGGCAGCGACCGGTCGAGCCCGAGTTGATGCGCGGCCTGGACATAGGCGTCGCGGCTGCCGTCGCTGCCGATCATCTGCGACACCGGGTCCGCCGGCATGATGCGGATGAGGAAGAAGACGAACAGCGTAATGCCGGCCAATTGCACGACGACGATGACCAGCCGGCGCAGGATGAATTTCAACACCGCCCAGAACTCAGCGGTGCAGGTTGCGCCAAATCAGCACTTGGCTCGGATGGATGGTGACGCCGGTGATCCCGGTCTGCACGGCATATTGCAGCTTGTTCTCCACGATCGGCACCCAGGCGAGCTTGTCCATCAGCAACTCCTGCGCCTGCGCCAGCAGGGCGGCCCGCTTGGTGTCGTCGACCTCCACCTTCGCCTGGTCGAACAGGGAGTCGAGCTGCGGATCGGAGAAATTGCTGGCGTTGCTGACCCCGCGTGGCGCGGAGACGAAATACAGTTGCAGAGCATAGACCGGGTCGACCCCGATTGGCTTGGACTGGTCATTCAGCGCCATGGGCAAATCCTTGCGCACGATGGAGCGGTCGCTGAACTGCGCACCCGGCATCGGGTCGAGCTGGATGGGAATGCCGATCTGGCGCAACCGCGTCTGAATCAGCGCCGCGGATGGCCCGAGGATGCTCTCCCGTTCGGCCGTGTAGGTCAGCTTGAGCGAATCGGGAAAGGCCTCGAGGCCCTTGCCATCCGGGTATCCGGCCTCGGCCAGGAGCTTCTTCGCCTCAGCCGGATCAGTATGATACTGCGTCTTTGGCTTGATGAAATACGGGTAGGTGGAGGGGATCATGCCCTGCCACTGCTGAGCTTCGCCGAAATAGCTGGTCTTGATGATCGCATCATACGGGATCGCCGCGGCAATCGCCTCCCGTAGCTTCACGTTATCGAACGGTTTGACCTTCCAGTTCAACAACAGCATCAGCGTTGCATTCAGATACTCACCGCTGATCTTGACGTTGCTGATGGATTTGAGGCTGTCCAACTCCTTGGGGCTCAACCCCTCCACCACCTGGGCCTGGCCGCTGCGCAGGATGGCGATCCGGTTGGCGCTTTGCGGGATCTTGCGCATGATGACGCGGTCGAAGAAGGGCTTTCCGCGGTAGTAATTCGGGTTGGCATGCACGGAGAACTCCTCCTCCTTGCGCCAGCTATCCAGGCACCAGGCGCCAAAACTCGGCGCGTTCACGTTGCTGGTGTAGTTGTGTGACCATGGGTCGTCCGGCGTCGCGTGCGCCTTCATCTCCTTCGAGTCATAGATCAGCAAGCCCGTGATCGTCAGCACCGGCAGCAAGAGTTTGTTCGGGGAGGATTGTTTGATCTTGACGGTATAGTCGTCGACCTTGGTGACCTCCGCACCCAGGGCGCGGCTGGCGATCGCCTCGGGCGTTTTGCCGAACAGCGCCGGGGTGAAGGTGTCGATGGAAGAGACGGAGGCGAGGAAGAAGCCAATCGGGGCCGTTCCGGACAGCGATTTCGCCCGCGCGAAGGTGTAGAGGACGTCGTCTGCCGTCAGTCTATTGCCTGCGCAACTCGTGACGTCATGGCGCAGCTTGAAGGTATACGTGTTGTCGGACGGATCGAAATTCCAGGATTCTGCCAGTGCGGGTACGAATTTCGAATAGTCGTACTCCTGCACGCCGGAATCGTTCACTTTGGATGGTGCATATTCCACCAATTGCTCGATAAGGTTGAGCATGGCCTCCTGGCTGGCGGGATAGTTGGCGGCGCCGCCTTCCACATCCAATCCGGACGGCACGCCGTCACTGAGCACGAGCAGCGTGTTTTCGGCCCGTGCCGCACCCACCACGCCGAGCGAGGCCGCCACGGCGAGCGTCATCAGAAGCTTGGAGCGCAAGGTGAGTGACATGGTTGCCTCTGAGTTGGTGGCTCGTGTGAAGCAAACTTCATGCCGCCTCGCTGAGTTGCGCGGTGGGCTTCAGCCCAGCAGACCAGCGGGCGACGTCAACGCCGGGTTGTCCTTACAACCGCGACACTGCGGCCAGGAGCGCCTGGGTGTACGGATGCCGGTCCGCCATAGCGAAATCCGTTGCATCGAAGACGTCGACCAGGTCGCCATGATACATTACGGCGATTCGATGCGCGATCTGACGCACGAGGTTCAGGTCGTGCGTGATGAACAGACAGGCCGTGCCATGCCGCGACTGTAGCGACACCAGCAGCCGGGCGATCTCCGCCTGCACGACGACGTCCAGCGCAGACGTGACTTCGTCGCAGATCACCAGCTTCGGCACGGCGGCAAAGGCGCGGGCGATTGCCACCCGTTGCTTTTCGCCGCCGGATAATTCGTGCGGATGGCGCGCGGCGTAGGATACGGGTAACCCCACCTCCGTCAGTAGGCGCGCCACGTCCGCGGCTTCAGCGCCCTGCGTGGCCGGGCCATACAGCCGCAGCGGGCGCCCGAGAATGGTGCCCACGAGGTGCCGGGGGTTGAGCGAGGCGTCCGGGTTTTGAAAGATGATCTGCACGTCCCGATGCCAGCCGCGGTCCATCCGCTCCCCGCCAGCCAACCGCGTCTTGTCAAACACGAACTCCCCGGCAAACGGCACGATGCCGCAGAGCGCGCGGGCCAAGGTGGACTTGCCAGAGCCGGACTCGCCGACGATGCCAAGGATTTCGCCACGCCTGAGCGATAGGCGCAGATCGCGCGCGGCCAGGACGGGCGGGGCCGCGCCAAACAGCCGGCCGAGCGCACCGCTGCGCCCATAGCTGACGCTGACCCGGTTGACCGCCAGCAACGTCCCGGATGCCGGGGCAGGCGCTGCCAGCCGATGCGTTGGGTCGGGGATCGCATCCAGCAGCCTTCGCGTCTGTGCGGTCCGTGGCCCGCGCAACACCTCCCGGGCGGCGCCCTGTTCCACGATGCGCCCGGCATCCAGCACCGCGACGCGATCGGCGATCCGGCCGACCAGCGCCAGGTCATGCGAGATATACAGCGATGCGACCGGCATCTCGCGCCGCAACTCGGCGAACAAATCCAGGATGCGGGCGCCGGTGATCACATCCAGCGCGGTGGTTGGCTCGTCGAAGATGATCAGTTCGGGGCGGCACGCAAACGCCGTCGCGATGACGACGCGCTGCTTTTCCCCGCCGGACACCTGGTGCGGATAGCGGCGCATGATCTCGCGCGGGCGGGGCAGCCCGGTGCGCGCCAGCCACGCCTCCGCCTGGATCGCGGCGGCCTGCTTGGTCAACCGCTGGTGGCGCACCAGCACCTCGACCACCTGCGCCCCCAGCCGCATCGACGGGTTGAGCGCGGTCGACGGGTCCTGAAACACCATCCCGATGCGGCGCCCGCGCAGCCCGGCGAGTTGGCGCCGGGTCATCGCGCGCAAATCCTCCCCTGACAGCGCGATGCGGCCACCCGCCTCCTGGGCATTGGCTGGCAGCATGCGCAGGATCGACCATGCCAGCGACGTCTTGCCCGAGCCCGAGGCGCCCACCAACCCCAACGTCTCGCCGGGCGCGATGTCCAAATCGATCCCGGTCAGCGCCGACACCAGGCCGTTGCGGGTGCGGTAGGCGAGGCTGTAGCCGGACACTGCCAAGGCGGGTGTCATCGGCGGCCGCGCGGGTCCAGCCGGTCGCGCAGCGCGTCGCCGATCAGGTTGAAGCCGAGCGCCACCATGGCGATGGCGACGCTGGGCACCAGGACCGTCCAGATGTTGCGCGCCATGAATTGCCGCGCGCTGGCGATCATCAACCCCCATTCGGTGGAGGGCGGCTGCGCGCCAAGCCCCAGAAACCCCAGCGTGGCCCCGATCATGACGGCGAAGGCCACGCGGATCGTCGCCTCGATGATCACCGGGCCGATCGCGTTGGGCAGCACCTCGCACAGGATGATCCAGCTCCGCCCCTCGCCACGGGCGATGGCTGCCAACACGTAGTCGCGTCCGCGCAGGGAGAGCACGGTGCTACGGCAAATCCGCGCCAGCCCCGGCGTGAAGGCAATCGCCACCGCCAGCAGCGCATTGCCCATGCCATTGCCTAGCACGGTGACGATCAGCAAGGCGAACAGCAGATCGGGGACGGCGACCAGCCCGTCCAGGATACGCATGATCACGGCGTCGACCCAGCCCGCCGACACGCCTGCCACCAGCCCGATGAGGCTGCCCGCCGCTACCCCGGCCAGCGTGGCGCCCACGCCGAACAGCACGGTCGGCCGTGCTCCCGTCAGCAGGCGGGAGAGCAAATCCCGGCCGAACTGGTCCGTCCCCAGCCAGAACGCCGCGGAGGGGGGCTGCAGCCGGGCCTGCGGGTGGAACGCCTGCGGGTCATAGGGCGCCATCGCAGGGCCTGCCAGGACGGCAACCGCGACCACCGCCAGCAGGGCGAACCCGGCGATGAAGCTGGGCTGGCGGAATAGGTCACGCATAATGCACGCGGGGATCCAGCGTCGCGATGACGATGTCGGCGGCCAGGTTGGACAGTGTGTAGGCCGCGGCCATCACCAATGTCGTTGCCTGCATGACCGGCAGGTCCCGGTTTTGCACGGCATAGATCATCAGCCGCCCGAGGCCGGGCCAGGCGAACACTTCCTCCACCACCAAGATGCCGCCCAGGAGATAGCCGACATCCAGCGACAGCACCGCGACCGCGGGCGCCATCGCATTGCGCAAGGCGTGGACCAGCACAATGCGGGGCCGCGACAGCCCCTTCACCTGCGCCGCGCGAACATAGTCCGAGCCGAGGATTTCAGCCATCTCGCTGCGAACCTGGCGGGAGAGATGCGCGATCAGGATCAACGACAGCGTGGTCACAGGGAGCACCATGTGCCGCGCAAAATCGCCAACGCCGTCTGCCATGGGCGTAAAGCCGCCCGCGGGCAGCCATCCTGCATCGCCGGCCACCAGCACCAGCAGCAGCGTCGCCGTGACGAACTCCGGCACGGAGGCGCCGAGATAGGCAAAAACCCCGATGGCCAGGTCGAACACGGTGCCACGCAGCAGGGCGCCTGCGACCCCAACCGGAATGGCAATGAGGCACACCGTCACCAGCGTCGTGCCCGCCAGCACCGCGGACCGGCCGAGGGCATCGCCAACCAGCGAGGCCACCGGGCGCGACAGCCCCGGCGACATGCCCCAGTCGCCCCTGACGATGCCACCAAGCCAATGCAGATATTGCTGCCACCACGGGTTGTCCAGGCCCAGGGTCAACTCCATCGCGTGGCGCTGCTCGGCAGTGGCAAACTCCCCGAGGATCATGACCGCGGCATTGCCGGGCAGGAGCTGGGTTACCCCGAACACGGTGAACGAGACGATCGCCAGCACCAGCACAATGGCCCCCAGCCGGCGAAGCAGCCAGCCGGCGGTCACGTGATGACGGTGAGGTCGCCGGGCAGGCCGGTCAGCACCTCCGGCGCCCCGTGCGTCACCAGCAGGGTGTGGCCGACGCCCGCGGCGTAGCCCGTATCGGAATCACCGAGCATGACATGGAAGAACAACACCATGCCGGGCACGCACACCGTCGGGTTGCCGGTGTAGATCATCGGCGGCACATCCATGCTGGTCGGGGCGTAGGTAAGCCCTACGGAGTAGCCAGTGGCGCCGAACCGGTGCGCGGCATAGCCCGCCGAATCCAAACCATTCGCATGCGCGTCGAAGATTTCGCCGAGGGTGGTGCCAGGGCGGGTGATTTCCGTCATCCGGTCCAGCGTGGTGCGGACGGTGTCGAACATGCGGCGCTGCGCGTCGGTCACGCCGCCCAGCAGGATGGTCCACTCGGTCTTCACATTGTAGCGGCGAACGGCCACAGGATATTCGACGACGATTTGGTCCACCGCCTCCAACCGGCGTGGCCGGCTGACGCCGCGGCCATACAGCGCGCGGGCGCCGGAGTTGAACAGCGGCGCATTGGGCGGCATGTCGCCACCACCGCCGAGCACGACGGAGAGGTAGGTTGCCGTCAGCGTCGAATCCATCACGCCCGGACGCGCCGCGGCGATAACGGCATCCAGCGAGGTATCCAGCAACTTGCCCGCTTCCCGCATCACCTCGATTTCGGCGGGGGATTTCACCAGGCGCAGCAGGCGGATCATATGCTGGTCGAACTCCAGCGTGCAGAACCCGGCCATCGCGGTTTGTAGGCGCAGCAGGTTCCAGCCGGTCAGGCCATGCGTGTTCATCTCCACCGCGACGCGCTTCCCTTGCAGGCCCTTCTCCCGCATGATCTCGCGCAGGGCCCCCGCCGGGTCCGCATCTTCGGCATCCCACCACAGCCGGATGTCTTCGATGATGCTGGTCTGCCGGGCCTGCAATAAATCTGGTCGCCGTGTGAGCAGGGTGATCGGCGTCTCATCGGCCGTGAAGACAGCGGATTGAAAAAACACCGAACCGCCGGTGTCATAGCCGGTCAGCCAGTAATGGCTCTCCTGCGCAAAGACCAGGATCGCGTCGAACCCCTTCGCCGCCAGGGCACGCCGCAGGGTTGCCTGGCGGGCCAGGTGTTCCTCACGCGGGAAGGGCAGGGTGGGGGTGCCAGAAAACATCGCAATGGCCTCAGCAGAGATGAAGACGGAACGGAAGTGCGGAGAGAGTCTCCGCAGCGCGCTCGGTGATGATGAACGTCCGGCCCAACCCGGCGGCCACGCCCGCGACGCTATCCGGTACCATGATGTGGACGAAGAACACCATGCCCGGCTGCATGACCAGCGGGTTGCCGGAGTAGATCATCGGCGGCACGTCCATCCAGGTGGGGCGAAAGGTGCAGCCGAGCGCGTAGCCACAGGCGGCGAACCGCTCGCGCGCCAGCCCGGCGCCATCCAGCACCTGGCGATGGATATCGTCCAGTTCCCCCAAGGCGCGGCCGGCCCGGGCATGGTCCAGCACACGCTGCATTGCCTCTTCCGCCAGCGCGAATAGCTCTTTCTGGCGCGGACGCGGGCGCCCGATGGCGATCGTCTCCTCGGTGCAGACGTGATAACGGTAATAGGACGCGCCTAACTCAATCATCATCTGGTCATCTTGCTGCAGCCGGCGCGGGCCGCCAATGCCGCGGCCGTAAATGGCGCGGGGACCGGAGTTCACCAGGGGGCCGGTGGCTGGCATGTCACCGCCCGCCGCCAGCATCGCCGCCACCCCGGCGGCCGTCGTCATGCAATCCAAATTCCCCGCCGCGGTGGCCGCCACCATCGCCTCGATGGCCGTGTCGGCCAGGCGCCCGGCCTGCCGGACGTAGGCCAGCTCGGCTTCGGATTTGATCAGGCGCAGGTTGCGCACCACATCCGACGCGTCTTCCAACGTCACCAATCCGGCCAGGGCCGCCTCCACCAGGCGCCAATTCGCCGCGGTCAGCCCGTATGTCGCATATTCGATGCCGACCCGCGCGCCGCTGAGGCCGAGTTCTTCCAGGATTGCGCGCAGGTCGCGCGCCGGGTTGGCATCCTCCGCGTTCAGCCAAATCCGGATGTCATCGTAGAGCGAGGCATCCCGTGCCTGCGCCAAATCGGGGCGCCGGGTCAGCAGCACGGCCGGGCGCGCATCGGCCGTCACGATTCCCACCTGGAAGAACACATAGCCGGAGGTGTCGAACCCGGTCAGCCAATAGTGGCTCTCTTGCGCAAAGACCAGCAGCGCATCCAGCCCTCGCCCCGCGAGCCCGGCGCGGGTGCGCGCCAACCTGTCCGCATGTTCGGAGGCGGCAAAGCGGAGCTGTACCAGGCGGCCATCTGCGGCTGCCGCCTGCGTTTCCACCCTCAGGTCATCCAGACGCGCTCAACGAAGAAGGTGCGCTGCAGCGGGCTCACCGTCCATCCCTTCACCCGGTCCCGGTTGGCGGACAGCACGTCCTGGAACATGGGGATCAGCGAGGGTTTGTCGCGCACCATCAGGGCCTCGGCCTTGGCGTAGATCGCCTTGCGCTCCGCATCGCCCAAGGTAGCGGCCCCCTGCGCGACCAGCGCATCGAACTCGGCATTGTTCCAGGCGGTGTCGGCAAAGGCGGCATTTGAGGTGAACAACAAGGTGAACGCCGCATCCTCGGTGGCCTGCATGCCCCAATAGCCGACGTAGAAATTGCCCTTCATCCACACATTCGCCAGATAGGTATCATGCGGGATGGTCTGCACGTCGATGTCGAAGCCGGCGGGCCGCGTCATCTCCTTCATCGCCACGCCAACGGCGGAGCGGATCGCCGGGCGGTTCGAGCAGATCAGCGGCACCCTCAACCCGTCCGGGTAGCCGGCTTCGGCCAGCAACTTCTTCGCCGCGTCCGGATCGTAAACAGGGGCTGGCGTCGCGCTGTAATATCGGTATTGCGGGGAAATCACGTCGTCCCCGGCCACCTGGCCCAGCCCTTCCAGCACCAAATCAACCAACGTGTCGCGGTCGATGGCCATGGCCATGGCGTTGCGCACGCGCACGTCGTTGAACGGTTTGGTGTCCATGCGCATCACGACGTTGACGAAACGTCCCGATTTGATGCGCTGCCCCACCACGCCGGGTGCGGCGGCAATACGCTTGAAGTCCGCCTGCTGCACGTCGAACATCACGTCCGTCGTGCCGGAGAGCAGGTTTTGCACTTCTGCGGTCAAATCCGGGAAGAGCGGGAGTTCCACAGCATCCACATACGGCACGTCCGGCGCGAAATACGCCGGATTGCGCACCACGCGCAGCATCCGGGTGGAGTCGAAAACATCCTGTTTGAACGGCCCGGTCCCGTTGGCCTTGATCGCCATGCCAGCCAGGTCGCGCAATGCCGCCGCCGACACAATCCGCGCATTGGCGTGGGAGGTGGAGACCGGGAAATCGGCGAAGGATTTGGCGCAGGTGAAGCGCACCGTCAGCGGATCGATCGCTTCGATCGTCTGCAGCGACCCCAGCGCGGCCTTGGCCGGCGAGACCGTCTTGACGTCGAGGATGGCTTGGTAGGTCGCGACCACATCGGCCGCGGTGAACGGCGTTCCGTCGTGAAAAGTCACGTTCGGGCGCAGGCGGAAGGTGAAGACCCTGGCGTCCGGATCGCTGGTGTAGTCGAGCGCCAAATCCGGTTGCGGCTTCATATCCGCACCCATCCGCAGCAGGCCGGAGAATAGCATATCTGCGGCGAGATATTCCGATGGCCCGGAAATCTGCAGCGGATTGAGCGAGGCAGTTCGCGTATTGACCGAGATTTTCAGCACGCCACCCCGCTTCGGCGCCGCTTGCGCCCCGGCGACCATCGGTATTGCGACGGATGCGGCGAGGCCACCCATCAAGGCGCGTCGGCAAGCCTGCATGTCGGTCATCCCAAAGCTGGATTGTGCGGTGCGGGAAGACTGAGGGGTGGGCTTGGGCCCGTCAAGGACGTTTCCGCCCCATCACCGCCGGGTGACGTGTACCTCGGGTAGCCGGCCCGCATTCCATTTGTCGTCGATCGCCCGCTCGATCTGCGCCGCGAGCTGCAGCAGCAGCCCGTCATTGGCCTGGCGCGCCTGGGCCTGGATGCCCAGCGGCAACCCGTTCTCCTGCTGCGCCAGCGGCAAGGATATTCCCGGCAGACCACACAGATTGGCGAGCGGCGTGTAGGCGAAGTTGCGCCACAAATTGGCGAACCAGTCGAGCACCGAAGGGTTGTCGCTAGTTGTCAGATACTCCGTCGTGCCGATCTTCGGGGTGTCCATCGCCGTGATCGGCGTCAGGATGATGTCCCAGTCCTCGAAGAAGGCGCCGAAGCCGCGCGAAGTGGTGTTGAACACCGCCTGCATCCGCGCCCGTTCAGAGTACGAGGTGTGCAGGCCCGCCTCCCAAATCTTGATGTTGATCGGCTCGACCAGCTCGGCGGGTGGCCGCTCGAGGCCGAGTTGGATGAGCAGGTTGGCGATGGTCTGGGCGAAATTGCTGATGTAACAGGTGGTTTGCGCCGCAAAAGCCGCTGGGAAATCCACCGCGGGGAGCGCCCAATCCACCTGATGGCCGAGACCCTCGAGGAAGCGGCCGACGCGTTCCAATTCTGCCACCCGGTGCGGGGTGGCGCGGTACTCGCCCCACTCATGGGACAGCGCGATGCGCAGCCGGCCGGGATCGCGCTGGATCAGCTCGCAATACGGTTCGGCCGGCATCCAATAGGGCATGAACTCCCCCGGCGCGCCGCCGCGGCAGCTGTCGACGAATGCGGCGGTGTCGCGCACGGTGCGGCTGTGGCAGCCCTGGATCGAGACCAGCCCGGTCAGATCGGACGCGCCGGGCGCGATCGAGAACACGCCGCGCGAGACTTTCAGCCCGATATTGCCGTTCACCCCGGCGGGGATGCGGATGGATCCGCCGCCATCGGTGGCGTGGGAGAGGGGCAGGGCGCCCGCTGCCACCATCGCGCCGGTGCCCGCGGAGGAGCCGCAGGTGGTATAGTCGAGGTCCCATGGGTTGCGGGTGACGTAGACCGCCGGGTTCTCGGCCGAGCTGCAGACGCCGAACTCGGGCGTGGTGCTGCGCCCGATGATGTTCAGGCCTGCCTGGCGGATGCGCCCGGCGAGGTAGCTGTCCGCCGTGGCCCGGTTGCCGCGCATCAACAGCGAGCCCATTTCCTGGAGCCGGCCCTTCAAGGTCGGTCCCAAATCCTTCATCAGATAGGGTACGCCCGCCAAGGGGCCGGCGGGGTTCATGCCGTCCTTCGCCGGGTGGGCCACGACATCCTCGAAGATTTCGACCACGGCGCTGAGCTCTGGGTTGGTCTTGGCGATGGCCGCGGCGGCTTGGGCGGCCAGTTCGGCAGGCGTGACCTCGCCGGCGCGCACCCGGCCGGCCAGCGCCACCGCGTCGTGCTTGGTCCACTCGTCCCAGCTCATCGCCATCGTCATATCGTTCGCTTCCCAGGATGCGTGCGCAACCTAGTACGGGGACTCGCCGAAGCGCAAACCGTTCGTTCCGCGATGCCGGACGGTTACAGTAGCTCAATAAATATGGGCGACGTACAAAGTTAATCGGCCTATGGTAGAGTAATTGTGCTGACTGATCCGATCATTAGCCGCTGTCTCTCCAGCCCCGGAGGCGTTTCCCGTGTCGCTTCGCCCACTCTGGATTGCTGCGTTCATGCTCGCGAGTGCCGTCGCGGGGGCGCAGGAGGCGAAGCCCGCGGGGATGAGCCTTGCCGAAGCGGCAAGCCGGCGGTTTCCCCAGCCCGTGCAGGTCGGAACGCTGATCAAGCGGCAAGTGCTGCAGCCGTTGGAGAGCCAGCCGACGCTCGGCTGGGTCCACGCCGTGGTGAAGCAAGCCGATGGCAGCGTTGATGTCGTGGTGGATTACGGCGGCTTTCGTGGCCTGTTTTCCCGCCCGATCGCGGTGCCGGTGGAGGCGATGGTCTTGCTCGGCTCCTACATGGAAGTCGTTGATTTCACGCCGAAACAACTGCAGGCATTCAAGACATTCGATGCAACGGCGGCCACTCCCCTGCCGCCTGATAGCGTCATCAAGGTTGGTCTCGCGCGGCCGTCCCACTGACCGGCTGTAACCGCCAGGCTGCCGCGAGCGAAGAGAAGCGTAGAATGGCCCCTACTGTCAGGTATGACCGATGTCCATGAAGCAAGGGGACGGCAGGCAGCGCCGCCTGCATCCCATCCCGGTGCGGGTGATGCATTGGGTCAATGCCGTTGCCATGCTGGTCATGATCACCTCTGGCTGGGGGATCTACGACGACTACGTCATCATCGGTGGGCTGCACTTCAACCATGTCTTGAGACTGGGAAGTTGGGCTGCGGAAAGCCTCATGTGGCACTTCGCCGGCATGTGGTTTCTGGTCATCAATGGTCTGATCTACCTCGGCTACGGCATCGTCACTGGCCGGTTCCGCGAGCGCTTGTTTCCCATCAAAACCGCTGAATTGGTGCAGACGGTGAAGGACACCCTTCATCTGCACATCGCGCACGACGATTTGACGCACTATAACGCGGTGCAGAAGCTGCTCTACATCGTCGTGATTTTCGCCGGTATCTCGCAGGTCGTCACGGGTCTGGCGATTTGGAAACCGGTTCAGTTCTCCAGCCTGGTCACGCTCTGCGGCGGCTTCCAGGGCGCGCGGCTGCTGCATTTTTGGGGCATGGTGGTGATCGTCGGCTTCCTAGTGGTCCATGTCGCCCTGTCCCTGCTGGTTCCCAAGACGCTCTGGGCCATGCTGAGCGGCGGCCCCAGGGTCGCGGCGTCCGCTCACGGCAGGGTCCGGCCGTGAGATCGATGTTCCGTCCTAAAACGCCGCCCTATCCGGTTTTTTCGGACGATCATCAGCCCCTGATCCGCTCGCTGCAGCGGCGCGGGCTGATCCGCGGTGGACTATCGCTCGGCGCGCTCACGATGCTGACGGGATGTGACGTCAGCCGGCCAGACGCGATCGAGGCCGCTTTGCGCGGGATTTCGCGGTTGAACGATGGCGTGCAGGCATTGCTCTTCGACCCCAACAAGCTGGCCCCGACCTACCCGGCCTCCATGGTGCAGAAGCCGCCCCGGTTCAACGCCTATTACGATATCATGGACGTCAAACCGGTGGACGGGGCATCGTGGCGGCTGGAACTCGCCGGGCTGATCGACAACAAGGCGCCCTGGACGGTGCAGCAAATCGCCACCCTACCCGAGCAGGACGAGATCATCCGGCATGTCTGTGTCGAGGGCTGGGACTATATCGGTCAGTGGTCCGGCGTTCCGCTGAAACTTTTCTTGCAGCATGTCGGCGCGGATTTGCGGGCGAAATACGTCAACTTCCAGACCGCCGATGATTACCCCAGCAGTATCGACATGGCGACCGCGCTGCACCCGCAAACCTTGTTGGCGACCAAATATGCCGGCGAGGTGCTGCCGGCCCCCTTCGGCTATCCGCTGCGGCTGCGCATGTCGACCAAGCTCGGCTACAAGAACCCGAAATGGATCACCGCCATCGAAGTGACCAACACCTACAGCCCCGGCTATTGGGAAAAGGCCGGGTTCGGCTGGTTCGCCGGGCTCTGAGCGCACCGGGTTTAGGCGGCAGCTAACGCCCGGCGGCGCGCGTGTGGGTGGTCCGCAATTTGCTTGCCGCGAGAGTCACTGATTGCGGGGCAGACGCGGATCCCATGATGAAGCTCGGTCTCTCCATCCGGCAGCTGGGCTACCATGCTGGCGGGTGGCGGCACCCGGATGTGCCCGCCGGCGGCGCCATGGACATCGACCATTATGTGCAGACTGCGCAGATCGCCGAGCGTGGCCTGTTGGACATGGTGTTCCTCGCGGACGGGGTGGCCCTTCGGCAACGCGACGAACCGCCAGGTTCCGTCAGCCGGTCCAACCAGAATGTCGAGCTGGAGCCGCTGACCCTGCTCTCCGCCGTCGCGATGGTGACCCGGCATGTTGGCCTGGTGGCCACGGCGAGCACCACCTACAACGAACCGTTTCACGTCGCCCGCAAATTCGGCTCGTTGGACCATATCAGCCACGGCCGCGCGGGGTGGAACGTGGTGACCTCGTGGTCCCAGGCCGAAGCACGCAATTTCAACCGGGACGAGCACCTCGACTACGACACGCGATACGACCGCGCGGCGGAGTTCGTGGAGGTGGTCAAGGGCCTGTGGGATAGCTGGGACGCCGACGCCTTCGCGCATGACAAGGCATCCGGCCTGTTCTTCCATCCCGAGCGCATGCATGTGCTGGGTCATGCGGGGCCGCATTTCAAAGTGCGCGGGCCGCTGACGGTCGCGCGCAGCCCGCAAGGCCGGCCAGTGATCGTGCAGGCCGGCACCTCCGAACAAGGCCAGGAGATCGCCGCTGCGAGCGCCGACATCGTGTTCACGGCGATGATCAATGTGGACCAGGCACAGGCCTACTACACCTCCGTCAAATCGCGGCTGGCCCGGTATGGCCGGGCGGACTCGGATTTGCTGCTGATGCCGGGCTTGCTGCCGGTGGTAGGCCACACCCAGGCGGAGGCGGTGGAGAAGTTCGAGGCGCTGCAGGCATTGACCCACCCGCTGGTCGGGCTGCAGAACCTCTATGGTCCGATGGGTGACCTATCGGCGTACGACGTCGATGGCCCGGTGCCCGAGCCCAAGGATCCGGAGCTGCGCAGCCGGGCCGCTGTGTTGCTGGAGTTGGCGCGGCGCGAGGACCTCACGATCCGGCAGCTCTATTTGCGTGCCAGCGTGGGCCGGGGTCATCGCACCGTGATCGGCACGCCCGCCCAAATTGCCGACACCATGCAGGAATGGGTCGAAGCGCGTGCCGCGGATGGTTTCAACATCATCCCGACCCACCTACCCGGCGGGGCCGAAGATTTCGTGACCATGGTCATCCCCGAGTTGCAGCGCCGAGGCCTGTTCCGCACCGCCTATGAGGGCCGCACCTTGCGGGAGAATTTGGGTCTTCCCACCCCCACCAGCCGCTACTCTCGCACGGAGGCCCGATGATGCGTTGGCTCGCTGTCTTCTTGCTGCTCACCTTGCCGGGCCGGGCTGCCACCCTGGAGGTTGCCGCCTCGGCCGATTTGACGGCGCTCGACCCAATGGGCCCGGCTGCGACCGGCACCTACATCCACGGCATGCTGGTCTACGACACGTTGTTTGCCCAAACGGAGAAGTTGGACGTCCGTCCGCAAATGGTGGGCCAGGAAATCGTCAGTCCCGATAAGCTGACCTACAGGATGACGCTGCGTCCTGGTCTGCTGTTCCAGGATGACAGCCCGGTCACCACACGCGACGTGCTGGCTTCGCTGAAACGATGGATGACGCTGGATATCGTGGGCCGAACCCTGGCCGTGGATGTCGCAGATATGGCGGCCGTCGACGACAAGACCTTCATCATCCACATGAAGCGCCCGTTTCCCGTCGAACAGGCCTTGGCCAACAGCGGCAGCGGCCTGGCTGTCATCATGCGCGAGAAAGAGGCGACGGCCGGGGCGTTCACCCGAACCACCGCGGTCATCGGCTCCGGCCCGTTCCGCTTCCTGCAGGACCAGTGGGTGCCGGGTGATAAATTCATCTACGAGAAATTCACGGGCTACGTCCCGCGCGACGAACCGCCGGATGGGCTGGCGGGGGGTAAAATCCCCAAGCTCGACCGCATCGTGTTTCACGTCATGCCGGACGCCTCCACCAAATCGGCGGCCCTGCAAACCGGCGAGATCGACTTCATCGACCAACTGCCGTTCGACCAGGCGGAGGTGCTGTCCCAGCGCAAAGGCGTCGTCGTCGGCCGCCTGTCGGACACCTACAACACCTTCTTCATGCGCCCCAACGCGCTGTTCCCGCCCTTCGACAACCCGAAGGCGCGGCAGGCGCTGGCGCTGGCAATCAACCAGCCGGACTACATGGCGGTCTCCTTCGTGAAGCCGGATTGGGGGCAGCCTTGCCTCTCCTTCTACGTCTGCGGCAGCCCCAACGGCACCACCACCGGCTCGGCGCCCTACGCCCAGCAGGATTTCGCCCGCGCCAAGCAGCTTCTGGCCGAGAGCGGCTACAAGGGTGAGAAAATCGTCCTGCTCAACTCGCATGAGACGCTGTTCGTCGGCATGGCCGGGGATTTTGCGGCGGAAAACCTGAAGCAGATCGGGTTGAACATCGATTTGCTCGAAAGCGACTGGGGCACGCTGATGACCCGGCGCAACAACAAGGCCGAGCCCGATCACGGCGGCTGGAACATCTTCATCACCAGCGTGTCCGGCAGCGGCACCTTTTCGCCGCTTACCAATTCCATCGCCGACACGACCTGCGGCGCGCGCAATTTCGCCGGCTGGACGTGCGACCAGGAGGCTGCGACCCTGCGCGACCAGTGGATACACGAACCAGACCCCGAGAAGCAGCGCGCCATATTGGAAAAGCTCAGCGCCCGCCTGTGGGAGGTGATGCCTGCCATCCTGTTGGGGCAGCGCGCGCAGCTTTACGCCTGGCGCAGCAACGTCACCGGGTTCGTCCACCCCCCATCGCTCGTCACCGTGTTCTGGAACATCGAGAAGTCAGCACCATGAAACATCTGCTTGAACAAATGACCTACCCCGAGTTCCGCGAGCGCATGGCGGAGGATCCCGTCATCATCCTGGTGCTTGGCAGCCAGGAGGTGCAGGGGGCGTGCAACCCCATGGGCGACTTCATGCTCGCCACCAACCTGGCCGCCCGGGTCGCGGAGCGCACGGGGGCGATCGCGGCCCCCACCATGCCGTTTGGCTATGCCGAGGTTTTCCGTGACGTGCCCGGCGGCATCCAGCTTTCCGCGTCCACCTTCCGTGGCATGGTGCGGGACATGGTTTGCGCCTTCCTGAATCATAATCTTGAACGGCTGGTGCTGTTCAACGGCCATACCGGCAACAACGCGCTGATCGACCAAACTCTGCGGGAAATCCGGCGGGAGCGGGGGGTCATCGTTCCCTGGATCAACATCTGGCCCATGGTGCCGGAGCGTCTGAAGCAGCAGGCCCACGGCGCCAACGCCCCCCGCGCCACCGGCCATGGGTCGGACCCGATCGGCTCGGTCTATGAGTATGTGTATCCCGAACTCACCCGGCGCGACCTTGCCGGCATGCCGGAGACGCCCAAGACATTCCTCGACCTGCCGACAGCGGGGTTGTCCGGCGTGAAGCTCGGGGATGTCCATGTCGGCGTCCCCATCAACATGCTGGACCATTGCGACTATGTCGTCGGCGGTGACCCGTCTTTGGCCAATGCGGAGGCCGGCAAGCTGTTCGCGGACTACATCGTGGACACCGCTTCGGCCCTGGTGGAGCACATGAAGACGGCCAACGTCCGGGGATGAATGGTTTGACTCCCACGGCCTGGTGCATGAGCCTTGGGAGACGGGCGAGGCCAAGCCGGGCGAATGGCGGGGCCCGGGCGCGTCGCCGGAGGAGATGGAGGTTATTTCTCACTGGCCGTCTTTCGCCGGGCCCTGGCGGACGTATCTAAGGGGTTCCCGGTGTTATGGAGCGTGCGCCGGGGTCTGAGACTGTCATGGAAGGATGTTTGCGGTGAAAGCAATGCGGCTCGGCTTCTTCACCCGTCTGCTTGACCTGGTCGGGCCCGGTGAGCGGTACCGCCTCGCGGCCGAGCAGATTTGCTGCGCCGAGCAGCAGGGGTTCGACTCCGCCTGGGTCGCGCAACACCATTTCGTCGAGGCGGAGGGCGGGTTGCCGGCGCCGTTCGTGTTTCTGGCGCATGTCGCAGCCCAGACCTCCCGCATACGGCTAGGCACGGGGATCGTCACCCTGCCGCTGGAGACGCCGCTGCGGGTGGCCGAGGACGCGGCGGTGCTGGATTTGCTCAGTGGTGGGCGGCTGGAAGTGGGAATGGGTCCCGGCGGCACGCCCTCGGCCTTCGCCTCCTTCGGGCAGGATAGCGACGCGCGTTCCGAGATTTTCCAGACTTATCTGGAGGTCGTGCGCAACGCGTGGCGCGGCCAGGCGCTGGGGGGCACCGACAACCGGCTCTATCCTGCCGGACCAAGCCTGCTCGGCCGGGTGTGGCAGGCGACGTTTTCCGCCAATGGCGGTGCCAGGGCTGGACGCGCGGGTGACGGGCTGATGCTGTCGCGCACCCAGCCACGGCCGGCAGAGGCGCCGTACGCCACGCTGTACGACATCCAGATGCCCATTATCGACGCCTACATGCGGGCGCTGCCGCCGGGTCACGAACCCCGCATCCTTGGCTCGCGCAGTGTGTTCATTGCCGATGACCGGGAGGAGGCGCGGCATTTCGCGGCAGTTGGGCTGCGCCGGAATGCGGAACGGCTGCGCGGGATCGGGCGCAAGATCCGGGACGGCAGCGTAGACGAGTTGATCGCCGCGATGGATTCCCATGTCGGCACGCCGGAGGACGTGATCGCCTCGCTGGAGGCGGACAAAGTGCTGGACCATGTCACCGAGATGACGATGCAGGTCCATTCGATCGATCCGCCGCATCCGTTCATCCTCCGCTCGATCGAATTGATGGGACAGGTCGTGGGGCCGGCACTGGGGTGGCAGCGCGGCGACGCGCCTATCCCCGCCCGCGTCGCAGTGGCAGGGTAGGGGCGCTCGAGGGAATCCGACGATGAGTGGCACAGTCCCTGACGTCATCGACCAGCTGGCCGGCATCCATCCGGGCTCCAAGCTCGAGGGCATCCGCCCACAGCGTGCCCAGGCCCGCGACAATGCTCAGTTGAGCTACCTGTCGCTGTTCAAGCCGGAGTCGGCGGGTGATGTATCGTTGCGCGACCGGTATGCGGTTGCCGTGTTCGTGGCCGGGTTGCATGGGCAGGCGCAGGTCGAAGCGTTCTATCGGGAGGGCCTGGTGGCCTTTGAGGGCGGGGCAGCCTTGGCGGACCGCGTGACGGCCGAAATTGCCCGGGGCGCGGGAACCGGCCCGTATGGCCATTATCCCGCCGGGCCGCTGAGCGTCGAGGATCAGCCGGGTGTGTCCTTTCAAGTGGCCGATGCCAGCCTGGGCAAGCCGCTCTCGGCGGCGCTGGAACACGCCCATCTGCTGGTGTTCCATCCCCGCGACGCAGCCCCTCCCAATCTGCAGGCCTTGCTGGATGCGGGGTGGACGACCACTGGGATCGTGACCTTGTCACAGCTGATCGCGTTTCTGTCGTTCCAAATTCGTGTCGTCACCGGGCTGCGCGTGTTGGCCGGGGCATAGAAACATGACCGAGACCGTCATCACCTACCCGGACCACCAGGAGCCGGTTCTATTCACCCAGGCCCAGCTTGACTGGCTGCCATGGCTCGCGCCGCTGCCGGTGGAGGAGTTCACGGACCGGCATTGGCACGGGTTGGTGGATGCATCGCGGGCGAAATCGCCGTATTTCATGCTGCTGTCGCGTGACCCGGACATACTCGGCGCCCGGACCCGGACGGATAAGGATATCTTCTACAACCCGGAAGCGGGATTGCCCCGCGCTGAGCGTGAGTTGTCCGCGGCCGCGACCTCCCGCTACAATGGCTGCATCTATTGCGCCTCCGTGCATGCCCGGTTTTCGAGCCAGTTCTCCAAACGCGCGGCGGATTTGGACCGTTTGCTGGCGGAGGGCGTGGAGGCCAACTTGGACCCGCGCTGGAATGCGATCGTCGCGGCGTCCGTGGCGCTGTCGTCGACGCCATCCACGTTCGGCCCGCAGCACGTGGCGGCCCTGCGCGACCAAGGGCTGGATGATTTGGCGATCTCCGATGTCATCCATGGGGCCGCGTTTTTCAATTGGGCCAATCGGTTGATGCTGTCCCTGGGCGTGCCCAAGGCGCGGGAGGCGGCGTGACCCGGGTCGGCATCATCGGGTTCGGGTTCATCGGCGCGGCCCTGTTTCACGGCATCAGCGGCGAGGCCGGTGCGGCGAGCGGGCTGCAAATCGCCTTCGTCAACACACGCTCCGGGCGCCCTGCCGGCGTCGCGCCCGAGCAGTTTTGTGCCGATCTGGACGATTTCGCCGACTATTCGCCAGACCTCATCGTGGAGGTGGCGCATCCCGACATCACCGTCCACCATGGCGCCGCTTTCCTGTCCCGCGCGGATTACATGCCGCTTTCCCTGACGGCGCTGGCCGTACCCGGCATCCAGGAAGCCCTGCACGAGGCCGCCTCCCGCCACCGGCACCGGCTGCTGGTCGCCAGTGGGGCGTTGGTTGGCTTGGAGAGCCTGTTGGCTGGGCGGCAGGACTGGACGGATGTCCGCATCACCTTCCGCAAGCACCCGCGTAACATCGACTTTGCCCTGACCGGCATCGATCCAGCTGGTATCACTGGGGCGACCGTGGTCTATGAAGGCCCGGTGCGCGGCATTGCGCCGCTGTTTCCGCGCAACGTGAACACCATGGTCGCGTGCGCGCTGGCCACGACCGGGCTGGATGCCTGCCAGGCCCGGCTGATCGCCGACCCGGCGTTGGATGTTGCGGTCGCGGAGGTCGATGCGGAGGGCCGCAGCGGTGCGGTTCTCGCAACCTCCAAGCGTGTTCCCGCCATCGGCGTCTCCGGCACGGAGATGGTGGCCTCGGTGTTCCACTCGATCCGCCGCGCGCATCCCGTGGCACAGCCGCTGGAATATTGCTAACCGGCGAAACGGAGTTCGAGCGAGCGAGCCAAATCATCCCCTATGCTAAGACTCTCTACAACAGCCTCACCTTTTGGCACTCGGATTCTCGTGTCTCGCGTATAGCATGCCACAGACGGCGGTTCGACTAGCTGCCATTGAAGGAGCGCTTGGATGGTGGCGCAACATAGATTCAGCCGATCGGGGTGCCTCTCGCGTCCCACCCGAACCCCTTGGATCGCCCACCAGACCGGCCGGCGGCCATGCCGGCTCCACCTCTATGGCTGCATCAGGTCAATCCGCACCGGCTGGTCGAAAACGCCGCCGGTCCTTGCGAGCACCGCGTCGAACCGCTCCCGAACCGCTGGCGCGCGGAGTTGCGGTTCGGTGTAGTCGTTGAAGCGCATGTTCGCCGCCATCCGGCCGGCATACTCGTCGAAGCTGGGATGAATACGCTGGTTGCGGTAGAACAGCGTACTGCGGTGCTGGAATAGCTTCGGCGCCTCGGCCGCCAGGATATCGGCCGCACGCTTTCGCACCATCGTCTCGTCGTGGTACAATTCGCTCACCTCCTGCAGCGGGCCCTCGGCCAGGGGCTCAGCCACATACAGATGGCCGCCCGGCCGCAGCACGCGCCGGGCCTCGGCCAGGATTTCGGGCAGGATGGCGGGCGGGATGTGGTGCAGCGAATAGATGAACAGCACCAAGTCCACCGAGGCATCCGCGAACGGCAATTTTTCTGCCCCTTCGCGCAACAGCCGGTAGCGCCCCGTTGCGGTTTCGGTCCAGGGCTGCGTTGGGCCGAGCGGGTCGAAGCCACTGACCTCTGCCCCGGCTTCGGCCAGCCAGCGGTCGAGCGCGCCCTCCCCGGAGCCGATATCCACCACGACCAAGCCTGCGAGCGGACCAACCACCTGCTGCAGTGCTTCCTGCCCATTGCAGATCCCTAAGTCTTTCGCCATCGCTAGGCTCCTCTTGCTATCACATTTACCCCCATGGTCTGCCGCGTGGCGTTTCGGTGCAAGGCAGCGGCTCAGCCTGGCCAAGTTTGCCTTGCCCGTCCGTGACGCCGCCCGGTGCCCCAGGCGTGACCGGGCCGGGCAGCAAAGAGAATGCCACTACGCATTTCCGCAACCCGGCGTTAGCTTTGCTCTCCCCAGCGAAGCGAGCCTCCATGACCGACATTTGGCGCCTCTCCGCGACCGATCTTGCCGCCCGGATTCGGCACCGCGATGTGTCGGCGCGGGAAGCCGCGTTGGCGGCGCTCGCCCGGCTGGACGCGGTCAACCCGCGCATCAACGCGGTGGTGGACCATCGGCCGGAGGAGGTGCTCGCCGCGGCCGACGCTGTCGATACCATGATCGCCCGGGGGGATGACCCGGGCATCCTCGGGGGTGTCCCCGTGACGGTGAAGGTCAATACGGACCAGGTTGGCTATGCCACCACCAACGGGGTGCGTGCGCAACGGGAGCAGATCGCACGCAGCAATAATCCGGTCATCGACAACCTGCATCACGCGGGCGCGGTGATCGTCGGCCGCACCAACACGCCAGCCTTCTCCTATCGCTGGTTCACCACCAATTTATTGCATGGGAACACGAAAAACCCGCGCGACCCCTCGCTCACGCCCGGCGGTTCGTCGGGCGGCGCAGCCTCCGCGGTCACCGCGGGGATCGGGCATCTGGCGCATGGGACGGACATTGCCGGGTCGATCCGCTATCCCGCCTATGCCTGCGGGGTGCATGGACTGCGGCCGACGCCTGGGCGGGTGCCCGCCTTCAATGCTTCCGGGCCGGAGCGGGCGATCGGGCCGCAAATCACCGCTGTGTCCGGCCCGATCGCCCGCACGATCGCCGATTTACGCGCCGGGCTCGCGGCCTTGGCAGTGCCCGATCCGCGGGACCCGTGGTTCGTTCCAGCCCCGCTGGAGGGGCCGCCCGCACCGCGCCGGGCCGCGCTCTGCCTGCGGCCGGATGGGCTGGCAACCGTGCCCGCAATCGTCGCCGCCCTCTTGGACGCGGCGGCGCGGTTGCGGGCGGCCGGGTGGGTGGTGGAGGAGATGGACAACTTGCCCCCCTTGCGGGAGCCGGCAGCGATGCAAACGCGGCTTTGGCTGGGCGATCGCTACGAGGCGCAACTGGCCTCCGCCGAAAGCGAGGGTGATCCCGGCGCCATCAACATCCTCAAGCAGCATGCGGCAGTGGCCCGCTCTGTCGATCCGGCCGGTTACCTCGAGATCCTCAAGCGGCGGGCCACCATCGTCCGGATGTGGCAAGAGTTCCTCGAGCACACGCCGGTCGTGCTGATGCCGGTGTCTGCGGAACTGCCCTTTCCAGACGGGCAGGATATGCAGGGGGCCGAGGCGTTCCAGGCGGTTTGGGAGGCGCAAATGCCGCAGGTCGGTCTGCCCGTCATTGGGATGCCGGGGCTGACCGTCACCACAGGGCTGGTCGGTTCGGTGCCGTGTGGCGTGCAATTGGTCAGCCGGCGCTACCGCGAAGATTTGTGCCTGGCCGCCGGCGAGGCCATCGAGGCCGGCGGCGTCCCGCTATCACCGATCGACCCGGCTTAGGTGCAGCCTACGGCAGGTCGCTCCGCGCGAGGCCGCGTGCCAGCAGCAAGGCGCCGTCACAGGCATCGCCCAAATTTGGTTGGATGCGCCCTATGATGCGGCTGGGCAAATAAAGGCAGATTGGCGTTGCCAGGCTGCCACCCATGCAGAGGGGCAGTTGCAGCGTGGGATCAAGCGCATCGGCCAGGCGTTCCACCTCGCTGCCCGACTGATGCATCAGCCGGAGGGCCGCCGGGTCGCCGCTGGCCGCCGCCTCCACCACGAGCGGCGCCAATGTCGCATATCGTGTCGAGGGTGCCTGGTGCGTCCAGGCGGCGATGGCATCGATGGAGGGGCCAACCGTCTCCCGCACGGTATGATGCAGTGGCGTGGCGTCGAGGTCGTAACCGTCCAGTAACCGCAACATTTCTGCCAGGATCGCCCGCCCGAGCCAGGCGCCGCTGGCTTCGTCCCGCACCGGAAAGCCCCACCCGCCGATCTGCCGGGCCGAGCCGTCAAGGGCCACGCGATTGCCCACGATCCCGGTGCCGATGGAGATGGCAGCCCCGGGCTTCCCCGCATGGGCGCCGAGCACCGTCGCATGCCCGTCCGAACACAGCGCCAACGAGGCGAAATCCGGGGCCATGCTGGCGAAGGCAGATTGTGCCGCCAACCGCCGGGTGCCCGCCAGCGCACAGGCGAGATGGACCCGCTGGTATGAATCCGGGCCGACCCCGACCTGCGCGAGTGTTTTCAGGATGTGCTCCCACGCCCCCTCGGCGCCCAGCGTCAGGCTGGACGGACCGGCCACGGCGGCCGACTGCACCATCCCATTTGCATCAACCAGCTTGACCCGTGTGTTGCTGGCGCCGCCGTCGATACCGGCGAACATCCGGGTTAGGCGCTGCAGCCTTGCAGAGCCAGCCACACGCGCTGCGCCGAGGCCGGCATGTCCAGATGCGTCACCCCGCGCGGGCGCAGCGCATCCAGGATGGCGTTCATCGTGGTGGGAAGGGAGCCGACCGTGCCTGCCTCACCCACGCCCTTCACCCCCAACTGGTTGTTCGGGGAGGGGACCAGCACGGTCTGGATGGTCACACGGCGAACCAGATCGGCATGCGGCATGGCGTAGTCCATGAAGCTGCCGCTCAGCATCTGCCCGTCGTCGTCATAGAGGCAGATTTCACCGAACACCTGGCCCAGCCCCTGCAGCAGCCCGCCCCAGATTTGGCCTTCCAGCAACGTCCGGTTCAGCACCACCCCGCAATCGTCGATGGACACGTAGCGGATCAGCTCCGTCATGCCCGTCTCCGGGTCCACCTCTACCTCCGCCACGTGCGCACCGGAGGGGAAGGCCCTCGGCGATGGCAGCTCCGCCTTGCTGTCCAGCGCTCCCGGATGACGCCGCGCCAATTCCGCCAGCCCCACCGAGCGGTCCGTCCCCGCGATGCTATAGAGCCCGTTGGCATAAGCGATGTCGGCCTCCGCTGCCTCCAACATGTCGGACGCCAAGGCGCGGCCCTTCTTGATCACCATGCCCGCCGCCTCGGCGCTGACGGAGCCTTGGGCCATCATGCTGCGCGACCCGAAGGCGCCCGCGCCTTTCAGCGCCGGGCCGTCGCTGCGGCCTGCCCGTAGCGTGATCCGCTCCGGGTCGATCTGCAGGGCGCGGCCGACGATCTCGGGCAGTACCGTTTCGTGCCCTTGACCCGAGGCGACGGCAACCTCGTGCAGCAGGATGCTGCCATCGGGTTCGAAGGTGATGGCTGCCTCGTCGGTCGGCGACACACCGCCCGCCGGTTCGATGAACAATGCGCAGCCAATGCCCCGCAGGCGCCCGCGCGCCGCCGCTGCAACCCGGCGTGCTTCGAACCCGTCCCAATCCGCCTCGGCAACCGCCGCGTCCAGCAGGGCGTCGAAATCCGCGCTGTCATAGGCGGATGGCATGGGTGCGGTCACGATGGTGTAGGGGAAGGCATCACGCGGAATGCGGTTCAGCCGGCGCAGCGCGAGCCGGTCGATGCCTGTCTGGCGTGCCGCCTGTTCCACCAGGCGCTCGACCATATACGCCATGTCCGGCCGCCCGGCGCCGCGATAGGCCGTGATCGGCACCGTGTTGGTGACCGCCTGCCGGTTCCGCCCATACACCGCGGGAATCCGGTAGGCCCCGGCTGCCATCAGCGACGCGTTCAAGGTATTGGTGCTGGGCCCCGCGCCCGAGGGATGCGCGCCGATGTTGCAGACCCAATCATGCCGGATCGCGAGGAAGCGCCCCTCCGCGTCCATCGCCAACTTCGCCGACATCCACACCGCGCGGCCGTGATAATCGCTGAGGAAGGTCTCCGAACGGGATGAAACCCATTTCACGGGCCGCCCGATCTGGAGGGCCGCCAGCGCCATGGCTGCGTATTCCGGGTAGGCCGCCCCCCTGATGCCGAACGCCCCGCCGACGTCGCGGGCGTGCACGCGGATTTGGTCCGGTTTCAGCCCGGTCAGCGCCGCCAGGCTATCGCGGATGCCGGTCATCCCCTGGCTGGGGCTCCATAGCTCCAAAATGGCGCCGTCCCAGGCGACGAGCGCGGCTTTGGGCTCCATGGGATTGCCGACGACGCGGCCGCTCTCTTGCTCCAGCCGCACGACATGGGCGGCGCCGGCAAAGGCTGCATCGACAGCGGCGGCGTCGCCGTAGTCGAAGTCGAAACAGAGGTTGCCGGGGATGCTGTCGTGGAGCAATGCGGCACCAGGCTCGAGCGCGGCCCGTCCATCGACCACGGCAGGAAGCGTCTCGTAATCGATGGCGATCAGCTCGGCCGCGTCCTGTGCCTCATGCGCCGTGTCCGCCACGATGATTGCCACCAGCTCGCCGACATAGCGCACCCGGCCTTGCGCGAGCGCCGGCGATTTGGGCGAGCGCACGGCCTCGCCGCGGCCCTTGTAGGGCACCATCGCCTGGCCACGGGTGTATCCCGCCGCTTCCATGTCGGTGGCGGTCAGCACGGCGTGGACGCCGGGTGCAGCGCGGGCGGCGGCGGTGTCGAGGGTTGTGATGGTGGCATGGGCGCGGTCTGCCCGCAGGAACACCGCGTGAAGCTGCCCGGGGAGGTTCCAGTCGGACGCGTAGCAGCCCGCGCCGGTGAGCAGCCGGTTATCCTCGCGCCGCCCTTTGAATGCGTATCCCATTAAACCCGTTCCTTCTGCGCCGCCGGACTGACAGATACGGGAGTACCAGCCGAGGTCAACGCCGGAGGTATCGCCGGTGTGATACAGCTTGCTGTAACCAAACCCGCATCGCCGCCGTTATACCGTCTGTGCCCGACAATGCCCCACCGTGACGCCAGAGTTCGCACTTGGCAGCTTCTTGGCCCGCTGGGGCGGGCTGGTCCAATACGACCTATCTGCCTCTGAATCGACCACGCTCACATTGCCCGCGCTGCTGGACATGGCCGAGCCGGAGGATGCGGATCGCTGGCAAAGTTTGGCCTTGGGCTATGCCGATCCGCATGGGGCAAGCTGGCTCAGGACAACGATCGCGGCCCGCTACGGCACGCTTGGTTCTAATGATGTGGTGTGTTGCGCCGGTGCCCAGGAGGGCTTGGCCTGCGTGTCCCGCGCGATCCTGACCCAGGCCGACCATGCCATCATCGTGCTGCCGCTCTATCAGCCCTCCGAGCACGTCGTGACCTCCCGCTGCGCGGCCACCGGCGTGGTGCTTGCGGAAGAGGAGGGATGGCGGCTTGACGTCGGGCGCGTTGCCGCCGCGATCCGGCCGGAGACCAAGCTGGTCGTCACCAATTTCCCGAACAGCCCGACGGGCGTCTCGATCGATCCCGCCACGCTACAGTCGCTGGTGGAGCTTTGCCGGCACCATGGCCTGTGGCTGGTGAACGACGAGGTGTACCGCACGACGGTGACCGAGCCTGCCCTTGCACCCAAGCCGGTGGCCGACCTCTATGAGCGCGGGATATCGATCGACTCGGTGTCGAAAGGCTTCGGCCTGGCTGGCCTGCGCGTCGGTTGGGTTGCCTGCCGGGACCATGGGTTGCTGACGCGGGTTCTGCTGGCGAAGAGCGCCCTTTCCAGTTGTTTGGCAGCGCCGGCCGAGGTGCTCGCGCAAATTGCCCTGAAGGCGGAGGGTGCGATCATTGGCCGCAACACGACCATCGCGCGGGCCAACCGGGCCTGCCTGGATCGGTTCTACGCCGGGCATCCGGATGTGTTTGAGCCGGGTCTGGAAGATAATCTCGCCTTTTCGTCCCCGCGCTATGTGCTCGATGACGATGCGAGCGGGTTTGCCATCAACCTTATCCGCACCACCGGGGTGCTGCTGATGCCTTGGAGCCTGTGGGGCTCACCGCTCGGGAAAATCCCTGCCAACCGTTTCCGGATCGGCCTTGGCAATACCAGCATGCCCGAGGCATTGTCTGCAATCGCGGCGTATCTTAGCGAAAGGGTCTATCGTAGCTGATCTAAATCCTCTGGGCCAGTGAGATAATCCTGCCTAAACAGTTCGTTGTCACGATGGAGGGTTACAGCGCAAAGCCCTTGACCGAGGGCTACCAGCCGCGCGGTGTAGCTCCCACGATGCAGAAAGGCTATGTTCCAACGGCCGGAACTTCTTCGTCTGCTCCAAAGGGGCCGCCATCGGGCGGCTCAAGCGCGTCGAAACCCGTCGCAAGGAAATAGGGTGAGCCTTTAACTTGCCTTGAGCCCCAGCACGCCAATCACCGCGCCCGCCAGCACATCTCTGCGGTCGCGTGCGTGCCAGCACCCGCATGCCAAGCGGCACGTTCAACAACAGCTTTGCCAAACTCTCGGGGCGCCAACGGATACGGGCGGCACGGCTCTGCGCGTCAGGATCGCCGCCGCCGTCAGGGGGCGTTCGTCTTCGCCTTGCGTGCCCATTCGACGATCCGTTCTCTCTAAATCTTGTGGTACACGGCCAGGCGTGGGCTGATGACGGTGCTGGTGCTGCCCTCGCTCACCCGGTGGTAGCGGCGCTGGCCCCCTCTACCCGGCGGCGCACGGGCTTGAAAATCCCGGTCGCCTTCGCCACCAACGCCTGATCCTCGGCCCGTACTTCCGCCTCGGTGAAGATGATGGAGCGTCCGGCCCGGAGGACGCGCCCTGTGGCGACCAGTGTGCCGCGGCCCGGCGACAGGAAGCTGATCTGCATGTCCAACGTCATCACAGCGTCCCCAGCGACCGTGCGCGCGGCCGTTCCCATGGCGACATCCAATAGCGTGCAGAGTAGCCCGCCATGCACGATGCCGAAGTTATTGGCGTGTTCAGGGCCGGTCTCGACCTTCAGGCAACTCTCGCCCCCGCCGAACTCAACTGGCTCGACGCCACAATGCTTGGCGAAGGGGATGTCGGAACCGAGAAAATCCATGACTCGTCAAATCCTACAGCGCGCCCCTCATGGGACGCGCCTGCAGGATCGATGCGAGTGGGCCGGGTTGCAAGCTGGGCCGCAGACTTCAGTCGCCCGAAGCAACCCCCGTCGCCAGCATCGCCGCCCGGCGGGTGCGCTTCTGGCCCAGGCCGGCCGCCAGCAGGGCGCCGAGCACGTGCATGCAGGCGATGCCAGTGACGGTCACGGCGAAGGCGTGGGCGATGGCGGTTGGCTCCGCACCTGGCCCGCGGACGATGAAGAACAGCCCTCCCAGCACCGCAACGGCCAAAGCGGCGCTGATCTGCAGGACGGTGTTGACCAATCCTCCCATCAACCCCGCCCGGTCCGGGGAGACACGGTCGATCACCACGCGGATCATCGTTGGCATCGCCAGCCCCATCCCGAGGCCGGTGACTGTGAGCGCCGGGCCCAGCAGCAGGAAGGGGGGCATCCCAGCCGGGTTCATGCGGATGATCTGGGCGGTCAGAAACAAGCCGCTGGCAGAGACCAGAAACCCGAGAGAGGGCGTTGCCACGCCGACCCGCCGCGCAATCGCCGGGCTCGATAGGGAGGCGACCATGAGCCCCGCCGACAGTGGAATGATGTCCAGCCCGGCCTGCAAGGGCGTGCGTCCCATCCCGGTCTGCAGGTAGATCGCGTAGGTCAGGAAGAACGCGGCCATGGCGTAGGTGGTGCCGATGGCGCCCAGTCCGCGGATCAGGCCGGGGGCGGCGAAGATCTCCATTGCGACGAGCGGGTCACCGCCCGTGCGGCCCAACTGCAGCTCCCACCGGCGGAACGCCTCGGCGAAGAATGGCGCCGCGATCAGCAACGCGATGCACCACCAGGGCCAATCCAGTTCGCGTCCCTCGATCAGCGGCACCACGAAGGCGGCGAGTGCCCCAGCGGACAGCACGACGCCGATCAGGTCCAGGCGCGGCCGCCGCACACCCCGCGTGTCCGGCACCAACGGGATCGCTGCGACGAAGGCGGCGATGGAGATGGGCAGGTTGATGAGGAACACCAGCCGCCAGCCCAGCCCGAACAGGTCAGCACTGACCAACGCACCGCCGAGGAGCTGGCCGACGACGGAGGCGAGCCCGACGGTGACGCTGTAGATGCTGAGGGCCTTGGCGCGCTCACCCGGCGGGAACATCGCGTGGATGGAGGCAAGCGGCTGCGGCGCCATCGCGGCGCCCGTTACCGCCTGCAGCAGCCGGCTGACGATCAACACGCGCGGGGACCACGCCAATCCGCAAAGGGCAGAGGCGACCGCAAAGCCGGCCAGGCCGGCAAGGAACACGCGTTTGCGGCCAAACAAATCTCCGAGCCGGCCGCCGGTGATCAACAGGATGGCGAACATCACGGCATAGCCGGAAATGATGAGTTGCGTGTCCGCCGGCACCGAGCCGAGTCCCGTCGTAATCGCCGGCATCGCGACGTTGACGATGAAGAAGTCCAGCGGCGCCAGGAAGGCGCCAGTGAGCAGGACGCCCAAAGCGATCCAACGGCGCGAGAGGACAGGCGCTGAAACCGGCGCATCGAGCATGGCAAGCTGATCCTATAGTGGAACGATCGTTACCGAAATAGACAAAGAGTTAGTCGAGCACCCTCAGCGCGGTGTCGACGAGGCGGCTGGTGTCACTTTGGCTGGGCCTGGTTTTACCCAGAATCCGCAACCCCTGGATCGTGCACACCATCAACTGCGCGATGGCACGTTCGTCATGTGTGCTGGGGATGTCGCCGCCAACCTGGCCGCGGATCACCGCAGCGGCGAACAAATCCTGGATACGCTGGAATTGCCGGTTGATCAGGGCGCTCACCTCGGCATCCTGCGGCATCAGCTCCATCGCAGCCGAGGTCACCAGACATCCCCGGCATTCTCCGTCGGCGGCTCGGTTGGCAAAGCCCATGAGGGCGCGGCGAATCGCATCCCGGGCAGAGCCCGGCTGGCCCAAATCGTCAGCCAAGCGCTGCAGCGATTGCGCCATGTAGTGGGACAGTGCCGCCAGGAACAGCGAGTGCTTGTCGCGGAACGCCTTATACAGGCTCCCGCGGCCAAGGCCGGTGCCGACCGTCAGATCCTGCACCGACGTGCCGTGATAGCCCTGGGCGCGAAACACCTCGATCGCATTCTCGACCGCGGCCTGAAGCTCGAACTCCCGGGGACGGCCCGGGCCGGAATGAACGGCGGGTTGCATAATCCTAATTAGGAGCATACCGTTCCAGAATTCAAGAGGGGTCTAGCGCGAAATGCTGCGACGCAGCGTGCCGACGATCCCCGCGGGCATGAAATACACGATCACGATGAAGAGCAGCCCCAGCCAGAGCAACCACCGGTCCGGGTGGAACAGCAGCGGCAAGACCGGCCAGCCGGCGGTGGCGTCCGAGAGGGTTTGGAGGGCAGGCTCCAGGTAGTATTGCGCCATCACGATCACGGCGGCACCGAGCGCTGGCCCGTAGAGCGTGCCCATGCCGCCGATCACCACCATCAGCAACACGTCGATCATGATGGAGAACGAGAGCGTTGCCTCAGGCCCGACATACCGCAGCAACAGGGCCAGCAGCGTGCCGGACGCGGCGGCCATGGCGGCGGACAGCGCGCTCGCGACGGTGCGGTAGACTACCACGCGGTAGCCCAGCGCCTCGGCGCGGAACTCGTTCTCCCGGATCGCCTGCAGCACGCGGCCGAACGGCGAGTTCACGATGCGCAGCATGGCCAGGAACAGCAGCAGGCAGGCCGCGAAGATCAGGTAGTAGGTGATCAACCGCCCATCGAACCGCACGCCAAGCACCGGCGCCGGCCAGAGCCGAAAGGACGGGGCGAGCAAAGCGGGCAGTGAGAAGGTCAGCCCATCCTCACCCCCGGTGAGCCACCGCAACTGGGTTGCCAGGAGTTGCGCGAAGCTGGCGACGGCCAGGGTGATCATGGAGAAGAAAATCTTCTGCACCCGGAGCGACAGCAGGGCAATGGCGGCCGAGACGGCGGCGGCGATCGCCATGCCCGCGACCACGCCGCAGGCGACGGCGCCCCAACCAACCCACCCCGCCGCGAGTGGGATCGCGACCGCATAGGCGCCGGTCGCGAAAAACATGATGTGGGCAAACGAGACGATCCCGGTATAGCCCAGCAATATGTCGTAGCTGGCGGCAAGCACGACGAAGATGCAAATCCGCGACGCTGCCGCCATTGCCCGCGTGCCCGGGAACAGGAACGGAGCCGCCGCCAGCGCCACCAACAGCAACAGCACCAACACGGTGGCCACGGGATGGCCAGGACGGTCGCCGGAGAGCGGTTTCATTGCCGGGCCAGCGGGAACAGGCCGCGGGGCCGCCATAGCAGCACCAGCACCATCAGCGCGATGGTCGAACCCAGCGAGATCGCCGGGGCCAGAAAGCCGACATAATTGGTCACCAGCCCCACCAGCACCGCACCCACGAAACATCCGGTGACGGAGCCTAAACCGCCGATGATGACCACGATGAACACTAGGATGGTCATGTCGCCGCCAATCGCGGACGTCACCAGCTCCTGGTAGACGGCCCACATCACGCCACCGACCGCCGCCAATGCCGTGCCGGCTGCAAAAACGCCGATGAACAGGCGGCGAATGCGAAAGCCGAGCGCCTCCACCATCTCCCGGTTCTCCACCCCGGCGCGGACCAACAAGCCGACCCGCGTACGGTTGAGCACCAGAACCATTGCTGCCCAGACCAGCAGGCCGAGTGCGACGGCGACCATCCGATAGGTTTCGATCGCGGCTCCGGCGAGCATGAAGCTGCCCCGCAGCATGGCAGGCTTCGGCACCTGAAGCTGCTGGGCGCCCCAGATCACCACCACCAACTGCTCGGCGACGATCAGCCCACCCACCGTGATCAGGATTTGCTGGAGGTGCGAGCCGTACACCCGGCGGATGATCACCTGCTCGAACAGCCAGCCCACGGCGCCGCCCGCGACCGCCGCCGCCAGCACGGCCACGCCGAGCGCCGCCAGGTTCAGCACCCAGCTCCCCGCCGCCACCCATCCGGACAGTTGGGCGAACACGCTGACGGCGATATAGGCCCCCAGCGTGATGAAGGCGCCGTGCGCAAAATTCAGCACGTCCATCAAGCCGAAGATGAGCGTGAGGCCGGACGCCATCAGGAACAGCATCATCCCCATGGCTGCACCCGCCACGGTCAGGGTGATCCAGGTGGACGGGGTCATCGCCGGTAGCGCCGCCAGTGCCAGCACCGGCAGCAGCAGGGCCGCCGTCAGGTTGCTGCGGGTCATTGGTGGCTTGCCAGGCTTAGGCCCAGCAGCCGGGATTGCAGGGGCTCGTCGGCAGCCAAGGCGGCCATGCTGCCGGCATGCACCACCCGGCCATCATCCATGACCGCCACGCCGTCTCCAAGGGACCGGGCCATATGGAAATTCTGCTCCACCAGCAGGATCGTCGTGCGCGCAGCCTTCAACTGGCGGAACCCGCCGATCAAATGCTCGATGACCGCGGGGGCCAGGCCCTTGGTGGGCTCGTCCACCACCAGCAGCCGCCGCTCCTCGACGATGGCGCGCCCGATCGAGAGCATCTGCTTTTGCCCACCGGACAGCCCGCCGGCCGGGTCGTGCCATTTCTGCTTGAGCACTGGGAACAGCGCGAAGACGTGCTCCAGCCGCGCCGCTTCGAAGCGGCCGGATGCGGTGGCCAGCTTCATGTTCTCCTGCACCGTCAATTGGGTGAAGATGCCCATCGTCTCCGGCACATAGGCGATGCCCAGCCGCGCGATGTCCGGCGTGGGCATCGCCGTGATATCCCGCCCGGCAAACCGGATGCTGCCCGCACTGGCGCGCCACAACCCCATGATCGTCCGCAGCGTGGTGGTTTTGCCCGCGCCGTTGCGGCCGAGCAGCATGGTCAAGCCACCCTCCGGAACCGCCAGGTCGACGCCATGCAGAATGTGATAGCGGCCGATATGCGTATGGACCCCCGCCAGGGTCAGCAAATCAGGCATTGGCCGGGCGAACCCCAAGATAGGCCTCCTGCACGACGGCGGAGGCAACGATCTCCGCCGGGTCGCCATCCGCCACGAGCCGGCCCTGGTGCAGCACGATCACCCTGTCGGCCAGGCGCTTCACCACGTCCATTTTATGCTCCACCAGCAGGATCGTCTTGCTGGTCTCCTGCCGGATGGCCTCGATCAGGTCGAGCACGACGGGGACCTCGTCCACGCTCATCCCGGCGGTGGGTTCGTCGAACATGAACACGTCGGGCTCCAGCGCCAGCAGGATGGCCACCTCCAATTTGCGCTGGTCGCCATGCCCCAGCGCCGCGGCAGGGGAGCGGGCGCGGGCGGTCAGGCGCACCCGTTCCAGCACCGCCATGGCCCGTGCGGTCAACTCCGGCACATCCGCAGCCATGCGCCAGATCGCCAACCCGGTGCCGGCGCGGGCCTGCACCGCCAGGCGCACATTCTCCAGCACCGACAAACCCGGAAACAGGTTGGTCAGCTGGAACGCCCGCCCCAGCCCGCGGCGCGCCCGCAGCGGTGCCGAGAGGTGGGTCAGCCGCTCCTCTCCCAGCCGAACCTCTCCGGCGGTGGCGCGGAGCTGGCCGGAGATCAGGTTGAAGTAGGTGGTCTTTCCCGCGCCGTTCGGGCCCACGATCGCGGTCAGCGTGCCCGGATGGAACACACAACTGACCGCGTCCACCGCGACCTGCCCACCGAACCGGATGGTGAGGTTGCTGGTCGCGAGGCTGCGGCCAGCCGGCATCAGCGCTTGTTGGCGACCGGGATATTCATGTCCTCGGCCTTGAACTCATGCGTCAGCACCGGCACGGCCCAAGGCGTCGCGGCGTCGGTCTTCAACGAAAACCCATACATGGATTGCAGTGCCTGGTGGTCCTGCTGACGGAACTGCATGCGGCCCTTGGGCGAGTCGAACTCCATCCCCTCCATGGCGGTGATGAGGGCCTCGGTGTCGGTGTTGCCCTTGGTCTTTTCCAGCGCCGTGACCAGGGCGATCCCCGTGCTCATCCCGACGGCGGTGAAGAAATCCGGCGGCGAGTCGAAGCGCTTTTTGTGTTCGGCGACGAACCAGTCGTTCACCGGGTTCTTCGGCATGTCGTAGTAATAGTATGTCGCCCCCAGCATGCCGTTCAACGAGGGATAGCTGTTGTAGGATTTCAGCACCGGAATGATGTTGCCGCCCGTGGACAGCGTGATGCCTAGGCGTTGCGGGTTCAGGGCGGCCAGCTTGGCCATCGGGTCCGCGCCGGCCCAGATGACGAACAGGATCTTCGGCCCGGTTTCCTTCGCCATCGCGTCGAAGATGCGCTGGGCGGCGGCGGTGAAATCCGTGGTGGTGGGCGGCGCATATTCCTCGTGCACCAGCTTCGCCCCGGTCGGGGCCAGGGCCGCCTTGAACGCGGCCACCCCGTCACGCCCGAACGCGTAATCCTGGGCCAGGGTGGCGATGACGGTGCCGGGCTTGCCGATGGCGAGCGCGTTGGACACGGCGTCCTGCGAGGAATTGCGGTCGACACGGAAGATATAGCGGTTCCACTTGTCGCCGGTGATGCTGTCCGCAACGCCCGCGTCCACGATCAGCAGCTTCTTATTGTCCTGCGCCACCGGCAGCATGGCCAGCGCCACAGCCGAGCTGGTGCCGCCAATCGCCAGATCGGCATCGTCGTCGCCATAGGCCTCCGCCAACAGGTCGCGGCCGACATCGGGCTTGGTCTGGCTGTCTTTCTCGACCAGGTCGATCTTGCGCCCGGCGACCATGCCCGTGCCGTGCGTGGCATATTCGATGCCCATATGGATGCCGGCGATGTCCTGCTTGGCGTAGACCTCCAAGGGGCCGGTCTTGTCCTCGATCACCGCAACCTTGATCGGCTTCGGTTGCGCCATGGCGGTCGAGACGAGACCGGCCAAGACCGCAGCGAGCCACGCGCGCCGAACCAACATTTCTCGATCCTCCCCGGGCGACACCGAATCGCCCCTATGATGGCCGGGTTCATAGCGGATGCGTGATAGGGGGAAAAGCCGTTGGAAATAGCGGTTCGCAGGATTTAACCACTCGGTCCATAATGCAGCCGGGAGGAATCCACATCCAATGCCGAGTGCTGCCGTTGACGCCGTGGAGGTCCCGGTCCGCCGGAAGCTGGATCCGGACCGGACCCGGCATGACATCCTGATCGCGGCCCATGACGAGTTCGCGCAGCACGGCCTCAGCGGTGCCCGGGTCGATGCGATCGCTGCGCGCACCAACACGGTCAAACGCATGATCTACTACTACTTTGGCAGCAAGGAAGGGCTCTACCTTGCCGTGCTCGAGCGCGCCTATGCGGCCATTCGTGAGGCGGAGGCGGGGTTGGAGCTGGACCAGTTGCCGCCCCGCGACGCCGTCCAGCGGATGATGGAGTTCACCTTCGACTACCACGATGCGCATCCGGATTTCGTCCGGCTCGTCAGCATCGAGAACATCAACCAGGGGCGCTTCATCGCGGAGTCGAAAACCATCCGCGACATCAACATTTCCGTTGTCGACGTGCTGCGCCGCATTTTGGACCGGGGCAGCCGCGAGGGCATCTTCCGTCCCGGTTTGGATGCGGTGGACGTGCACATGCTGATCAGCTCGATCTCGATCTTCCGGGTCGCCAACCGTCACACCTTTGGGACCCTGTTCCACAGTGACATGGACGACCCGGCCCAGCGCGCGAAGCACCGGGCCTTCATGGTCGACGTGGTGCTCCGGACGTTGGAGCAGCCGCGGTAAGTTAGTAGCCCGCTGATTGTGCCGCGCGGCGCCCCAGCATGTTCAGGGGCGTCTTGTAGGTCTCCCGCGCCGTGGCGATAGAGATGGCGGAGATGATCGCGGTCACCGAGGTGAACGCCGCCACCGGCATCCACCCGTTCGGCCCCGTGCCACTGATGGCGGCGCTGATCGTGGGGGCGAAGCCGCCCAGGGCGAACCCGACTTGGGTGCCGATCGCCATGCCGGAGAGGCGCACCTTGGTGTCGAACATCTCGCCATACAGGGCCGGCCAAACACCGTTCGACGCGCTGTAGACGACGCCGGACAGCAGCAAGCCCAGCACGAACACGACCGGAACGTTCCCTAGGCTCATTGCCCAGATATACGGCCAAATCAGGATGGCGCAGCCCAGCGCCCCGCCGATGAACACGGGCTTGCGGCCGATCTTGTCCGACAGCGTGGCCAGCAGCGGAATTGCCGCCAATGCAACCACGTTGGCCAGTACCAGCACCGTCAGCATGATCGGACGCGAGATATGCGCGGTGTTGACGGCGTAGGAGAGGGTGAAGACCGTAAAGATCGTGCTGACGACGGAAACCAGCGCCCCAAAGATCACCCGCAGCACGTCCGGCCCGCTTTCCTGGAACAGCACTGCCACCGGCAATCTAGCGACCACGTGCGCCGCCTCTTCTTCCTTGAAAGCAGGCGTTTCCGGCAGCGTGCGGCGGACCCAGAACCCGACGGCAACGACGACCGCGCTCAGGAAGAAGGGCAGGCGCCAGCCCCAGCTCATCATGTCCGCGTCCGACAGTTGCGACAACGGCAGGAACACCAACGTGGCCAGGATCAGCCCGCCTTGGGTCCCGCTGAGGGTGAAAGAGGTGAAGAAGGCCCGCCGGTCAGCCGGTGCATGTTCCAGCGTCATGGAGTTGGCGCCGGCCTGTTCGCCCGCGGCGGAGACGCCCTGCAGCAGGCGCAGGAACACCAGCAGGATGGGCGCCCACACGCCGACCTGGCCGTAGGTGGGCAGCAAACCGACCAGGAAGGTGGACAGCCCCATCAGCAGCAGGGTGAAGGTCAGCACTTTCTTGCGGCCGAACTTATCGCCGACATGGCCGAGGATCACGGCGCCGATCGGCCGGGTCAGATAGCCGACGCCAAAGGTCGCGAAGGCGAGAATGGTCCCCATCGCCGGGTCGGAGGACGGGAAGAACACCTTCCCGAACACCAACGCGGCAGCCGTGCCGTAGATGAAGAAATCATAATATTCGACGGCGCTGCCGATCCAACTGGCCAGTGCAGCCTTCCTCGGCGCCTTTACCGGCTCGCCTGTGCCGATCGCATCGGTGGTGTAAGCAGACATTTTCTTGTTTCCTCCTTGGGATGGTCGATTGTTTAGCCGCCCGTTGCTCCCGGCAGGGTGAGGCTGGTGAAGTGGCGCAGCATCCGCTCGGGATCGGCCTGGCACCCGGTGAACAGGCCGAACGCTCCCACTGCCTGGAACACCGCCATGCCGCCGCCATCCAGCACGCGGCAGCCAAGGTCGCGCGCGGCGCGTAGCAGCGCGGTTTCCATGGGGAAGTAGATGATGTCCGCCACCCAAAGCGCCGGCCGCAGAAGGCCGACGGGCACTGGCGTCCCCGGGTATTTCTCCATGCCGACGGGCGACGTGTTGATCAGCCCGTCCGCTTCGGCGATGGCGGGGGCAGGGTCGCTCACAGCGGTTACCCGCCCGGCGCCAAACCGCTCGCACAGCGCGGTGGCCACCAATTGGGCACGACCGGCATCGACGTCGACGATCGTCAGATGTTCAGTGCCCAGCGTCATCACGGCATAGGCCACCGCCGCCCCGGCGCCGCCCGCCCCCAATTGGACAACGCGGGCGCGCGGTGCATCCGGCATGCGGCGGCGGAAGTTCTCGGCGAACCCCCACCAATCCGTGTTGTGCCCCTCACGCCGGCCGTCCCGCAGCACCACCGTATTCACCGCACTCAGGAAGCGGGCGTCGTCCGACAGGGTGGTCAGCAGCGGCAGCACGGCCTGTTTGCACGGGTGCGTGATGTTCAGCCCGTCGAACCCCATTCGCTCGGCGGCCAGCAACAACTCGGGCAGCGCGTCCGCCCCAAGGTTGAGCACCCGCAGATCGATCAGTTTGTACTGCGTCCGCAGGCCTTGTTCGCCGCCCTCCCGCTCGTGCATCGCCGGGGTGAGCGAGGCGCCGATGCCCGAGCCGATCAGGCCCAGCAGCACCGCGCGGCTCACGATTGCGGCCCCAGCAGATGCGCGAGCCGGTGTAGTGCCAGCACGTAGCCCTGCGTGCCGAACCCGGCGATCACCCCGCTGGCGAGCGAAGACACGTAGGAATGGTGCCGGAAGGCCTCGCGCTTGTGGATGTTGGAGATGTGCACCTCCAGGATCGGGCACTCGCAGGTGATCAGCGCGTCGTGAATGGCGACCGAGGTGTGCGTGAAGGCCGCCGGGTTGATGATCACGCCGACCGCCGTTTCGCGTGCCTCGTGGATCCAGTCGATCAGTTCGTATTCGCGGTTGGATTGGTGGAACCGGATGGCGAAGCCCAGCGGGCCGGCTGCCTGCCGGCAGGCAGCTTCCACATCGGCAAGCGTCTCGTGGCCATAGACCGCGGGCTGGCGCTTGCCGAGCAGGTTGAGGTTCGGGCCATTCAAAACGAACGCTGTCTGGGTCACGTTTGGCTTCTCCCTGCCGCAGCGGCGGCTTATCCTTTTGTCGCGCTTGCGGACCCACCGTTGACTTCAAAATGGACTAACTGGTTAAACCACGTCAACGGTTATTCCGCAGTGGGGAAGGAAAGGTCCGGCATGGATAGAATGCAAGCCGAACTCCCCGCCGGCCGGATGGCTGCGAAATGGTCGTCCGAAGCGCGTTGCTCCCTGCGAAGGATCGGGCGTATTTCAGGGTTGGGAGGATCAATCAATGTCGGAACCGTGTGTGATCGCCGTTGCCATCACTGGGTCTGTGCCACGCAAGAAGGACAACCCCGCGGTGCCGATCACCGTGGCCGAGCAGGTGGAGAGCACCCATGCCGCTTTCGAGGCGGGGGCGTCGCTGGTCCATATCCACGTGCGCAACGACGATGAATCCCCATCCTCCGACCCGGAGCGGTTCGGCCGCGTGCGGGATGGCGTGCGGCAGCACTGCCCGGGCATGATCGTCCAATTCTCCACCGGCGGACGCGGACGCGACCAGGCGGCCCGTGGCAACGCCTTGGACTTGCGCCCGGACATGGCCTCGCTCTCCACGGGGTCGGTGAACTTCCCGACGATCGTCTACGAAAATTCCCCCGCGCTGGTGGTGGACCTGGCCACCAAGATGCAACGCCATGGCGTGCTACCGGAAATCGAGGTGTTCGACCTGTCGCATCTGCACGGCGCAAAGCGGCTGGTCGAGGCCGGGCTGATGAACCACAGGCCCCACGTGCAGTTCGTCATGGGGGTCAAGAACGCGATGCCGGCAGAGGAGCATCTACTCGACATCCTGCTGGCCGAGCTGCGCCGGGTGCTGCCGAATGCGACTTGGACCGGCGCCGGGATCGGCGTCAACCAGGCGGTCGTGATGGATTGGGTGCTGGCCCGCGGTGCCCATGGGGTCCGGACCGGCCTGGAAGACAACATCCGCATCAGCAAGACCCGCTTGGCCGCGAGCAACGCGGAGTTGGTGCGGATGGCGGCGGAGGCGATTGCGCGGCACGGGCGCGAGGTCGCGACCCCCGTGCAGGCGCGTGCCATGCTGGGCCTGGCGCCCAGCTCGTGATGCCGCGCCACCCCCGTTCGATCGCCACCGTCTGCCT
Source organism: Acetobacteraceae bacterium (assembly GCA_965199005.1). Classification (GTDB taxonomy): domain Bacteria; phylum Pseudomonadota; class Alphaproteobacteria; order Acetobacterales; family Acetobacteraceae; genus LMUY01. Next base: position 640,883 of record CBDAQK010000006.1, read on the forward strand.
CAGCGGCGGCCTGGCCGACAAACTGGATACCGCGGCTCGGGTGGGGTTCGACGGGGTGGAGATTTTCGAGAACGATCTGCTGACGTTCGATGGGCCCCCCGCGGATATCCGCCGGATCGCCGAGGATCTCGGGCTCACCATCACGATCTTCCAGCCATTCCGCGACTTCGAGGCGATGCCGGAGCCCCAGCGGCTGCGCAACTTCGACCGGGCGGAGCGCAAATTCGATCTCATGCAGCAGCTTGGGACGGATTTGGTGCTGGTTTGCAGCAACGTGCAGCCCGGCGCCCTCGATGACGACGCGCGGGCCGCCGCCGATCTGCACGCCATGGCCGAGCGTGCTGCGGCGAGGGGCCTCCGCGTGGGATACGAGGCGCTGGCCTGGGGGCGCTACGTCAACCGTTGGGCGCATGCCTGGCGCATCGTGCAAGCTGCCGACCATCCCGCCTTGGGTCTGATCGTCGATAGCTTCCATACGCTGGCGGTGGGTGACGACCCCTCTGGCATCGCCGGGCTGCCAGGCGACAAGATCTTCTTCGTCCAACTCGCCGACGCGCCCATGCTGCAGATGGACGCCCTATCGCTCAGCCGGCACTTCCGCAATTTCCCCGGCCAGGGTGAGTTGGACGTCCCCGGCTTCCTCCGCCCGGTGCTGGCGAGCGGGTATGCCGGGCCGTTGTCGCTGGAGATTTTCAACGATGAATTCCGCGCCGCCCCGGCCCGGATGATTGCGCGCGACGGTCTGCGCTCGCTGGCCTTGATGGAGGCGGAGGCCGGGTTGGTGCGCTTGCCGCCACCGCCGCGGATCGAGGGCGTGGAATTCCTCGAATTTGCGGTTGACGATGCCACCGCCCCGGCATTGGCCCACCACCTCGGCGCGCTCGGGTTCAGGCATGCCGGGCGTCACAAATCCAAGGACGTGGATCTGTACCGGCAGGGCGGTATCAACTTGGTGCTGAACCGGGAGCAGGACAGCGCGGCCTCCGAACACTTCCAACTGCACGGCGCCTCCGTCTGTGCTCTGGCGCTGCGGGTGGACGACGTCGCAGCCACGATTGCCCGGGCCGAGGCGCTGTATTGCCCGGAGTGGCGGGGCGGCGGGGTGCGGGAAGGTGAGCGGGTCATCCCGGCCGTCCGCGTGCCGGACGGATTGCTGCTGCACCTCGTCCAGCACGATCCAATGGGCCGCACGATCTGGGAGGACGATTTCGACCTCGCGCCAGTGGCGGCCAACCGGGACTCAGCGCACCTGACCGCGATCGACCACATCGCCGAAGCGCTGCCAGCGAATGCGTTGCACGGGGCGATCCTGTTCTGGCGGGCGGTGTTCGGGATGCAGAGCACGGCGCCGATCGACCTGGCCGACCCGTATGGGCTGGTGAGCAGCCGGGCGATGATCAGCCCCGGCGGCGCATTCCGCCTGCCGCTGAACAAATCCGACAGCCGGGAGACGATCACGGGGCGGTTCGTTTCGATTTCCTCGGGGGCCGGCATCCAGCACATTGCCTTTGCCACAGCGGACGTGATGGCCTCGGTGTCGGCGCTGCGGGACAAGACGGCGATCCTTGCCATTCCCAACAACTACTACGACGATCTCGGCGCGCGGTGGCCGTTGCCGGACGACACGCTCCAGGCGATGCGCCGGCTGAATGTGCTGTACGACGCCGATACCGGTGGCGAATTTCTGCACGCCTACACCGATTTGTTCGATGGACGGCTGTTCTTCGAGCTGGTGGAGCGGCGCGGCAGCACCGGGTTTGGCGCCTCCAATGCGGCCTTCCGCCTGGCAGCACAATCGGCGGCGCGGGGCTGAGCGGTCATTTCAGCATGCGTGCCAGGGCATGCCAGGGGGGTTATGAGCGCCAGCTCTGTCGGCGTGCCGACGCACTTATTTGCCGATGCTGCCTTAGGCTGATGCGACTATAGGCTTGGACCATCTACTAGCCTCGTCACAGCGGTTTTGACGGGACGTCGGATCCATGAACCGGTCACGGTCCCCGGAAAGCGGATCAAAGCTGGCGCGAGGGAGCGTGTTCTAAGGTCGATTGTCGATCGAAGGGGGCAGCGGACGTTTCGTGATAGCCAAATAAAGCTGCGCTTTTGAGGCACTTCGAGGAGATGCTACGGTGAGTTTTTAGCAGCTTCGCCCCGAGTCGGAAGCGGAGGTTTCACAAATCAGGGCAGTAACGCGAGTCCACCGTATCCCGTTGAAATGGCAGTGCGGCGGTAATCATCGATGTCCATCGCAGCCTGATAGAGCGGCTCAATCCCCGAATTCTTGATGGTGGCGCATATTTGGTTCCGATCCGCCGCTATCTCGCTGGCGATCCGCTTGAGTTCGTCATCGTATTGCTCTTGCGTGAAATCCTGCTGCCTGGTGGCATAATCGGCCATGGCCACCTCCAGCTTCGCCTGTATTACAGCCTCCAACGTGATCTTGCACATCCTGGCGGTGACGCCTACGGACGCCAATGCCAGCAGATGCGCCCCGTCCGCCGACACGTCCGCCTTGGCTGGCGCCGGCTCATAGGCCGTGACGGAAAGGGTCAATAATGAGGCCAACCCTATGGCGGCAAAGGAGAGCGGCGATGTCATGCGAACGGCATAGAGGGAGAGGATTAACACTCCCTCTCCATGGCCCCCGCACCCGTGCCGGCTGAGGCGGCGCGGCTATGGACGCTCTCACCCTGTTCGGGCTGTTCGCCGTCTCCGCCATGCTCGTCACCTATGCGTTGGAAGCACGCAGCCACTGGTTCATCCTGGCTTTTGCCGCGTCCTGCGTTTTAGGCTCTACCTACGGTTTTCTGCAGGGGGCTTGGCCGTTCGGCGCTGTGGAGGCGATCTGGGCCGTGGTCGCCGCCCGGCGCTTTTTGGGCGTGCGCGCAGGGTAGCGCCGGGTTGGCGGCGCTGTGGGGGCTGGGCTACACTCCGCCCAACGGTGGCCGTCGGTGCCGCAGGCTCGAGGGGAACGGACATGAACCGACGCAGCCTGTTACAGACGGCCGCATTCGGCGCGGCAGCTTTGGCGGCACCGCGCATCGGGCGGGCGCAGGACTCGAAAACCCGAGGTGAAGGACAGGACCGTGCTGGAAATAACCAAGCAGGTGGCGTCGCGTGAGCTGACTCAATTCAATGTCCGCAACCGCCGCCCGCTGCTCTGCGGCCACCGGCCAGGCTCTGCGTCGCGCCGGACGAGGATGGCTGGCTGGTTTGCCACTACACGCCCCTCAGCCTGATCCCGGCATCCCAGGGTGGATACTCCCCAAACCGCCCGACGAGGAAATCGACGAAACCTCGGACTTTCGGTGATAAATTCCGGATCGACGGATACATGGCATAAACCGTCAGGCTGTCGAGCGACCAGTCGGGCAGCACCTGTACGAGCCTGCCGTCGCGGAGCGGCTCAGCCGCGATGAAGGTCGGATGTGTGCCGATCCCGGCGTCGGCCAGCGCGGCGGCGAGCAAGGCATCGCCATTATTCGCTACCAGCTTGCCCTTCGGCCGGACCTCCACCACTTCGCCGTCGCGATGCAGCCGCCAAATCCCGCCATTGCGGGCGTAGGTGTACATGAGGCAATTGTGGCCGCGCAGGTCTTCGGGCCGCTCTGGCGCGCCCATTCGGCGCAGATAGCCCGGCGAGGCGCAAAGCACGATCCGGCAGGGAGCCAGCCGCCGGGCGATGAGGCTGGTGTCGGCCAGGTCGCCGATCCGGACTGCGACGTCGTAGCCTTCCTCCACCAGGTCGACCACCCGGTCGTTGAGCGACAAATCAACCCGCAGCCGCGGATGCAGCGCGCCGAACTCCGCCGCCGCGGCCGCCAAATATCGCACGCCAAACACCATCGGAGCATTCACGCGCAGCGCACCGTGCGGCTCGGCCTGCCGATCCGACGCCGCCATCTCCGCCTCCTCGAGGTGATCGAGGATGCTGCTGGCCTGGGCATGGAACATCTGCCCCGCCTCCGTCAGGCTCTGCGTCGCGGTGGTCCGGTTTAGCAGGCGGGTGCCCAGCCGGTCCTCCAAGGCCCGCACGTAGCGCCCCACCATGGCCGGCGTCACTCCGAGTTCCGGCGCCGCCGCGGCTTGGCTCCCGCGGTCAACGGTGCGGACGAAGGCGGCGAGTTCCAGGAAACGATCCATCGTCCGATACTGCTGGTATCGAAGCCATGGAGCAACCCGCCATTCTCCATACCGGGCCTTTGCACCTAGTAAAATGGCGAAAGCGAGGAAGACCATCATGGGTGTCCTGTTGCAAGACCGTCCATCGACCGGCGGGGTCGCGTCGTGCGTGCCGTTGCGGGCGTCTTCGGTGGCCCTGATCGTGCGCGATCTGGACCGGGTCGCGGCGTTCTATCGAAACGTTGTGGGCTTGGCCTTGATCGGCCGGGGCGATGGTGTGGTGCGGCTCGGCGCCGGGGGCGTCACCCTCCTGGAGCTGCTGCACCGTCCAGACGCCCCGCCGCAGGATCCCACGAGTGCCGGGTTGTTCCACACCGCCTTTTTGCTGCCGTCCCGCACCGATCTCGGTCGCTGGCTGGAGCATGCCCGCCGGATCGGCCACCACCTCGAAGGCGCCGCCGACCATTTCGTGAGCGAGGCGGTCTACTTCAGCGATCCCGAGGGCAATGGGATCGAGATTTATGCCGACCGGCCTGCCTCGTCGTGGACTTGGAGCGGCCCCACCGATGCGCCCCAGGTCGAGATGGCGAATAAGAGACTTGATGTTCCGGGGCTTTTGGCCGAAGCGGTCACCCCTTGGATGGGAGCACCCGACGGCACACGCATGGGCCACGTCCATCTTCGGGTCGGCGACGTCCCTCCGGCTGTGGAATTCTACGGCCACACGCTCGGTCTCGCCGTCACCAGGAGTTGGCCGCAGGCTGCGTTTCTATCGACCGGCGGCTACCACCACCACATCGCCGCCAACACCTGGCACAGCGCCGGGGCTGGTCTGCGTGACCCGGCGCAGGCCGGGCTCGCCTGGGTGAGGATGGAGGCTGCCACCGACGCACTCGCCACCGCCATCACCCGGCGAAGCGGGACCGCGGATTTGCGCGACCCATGGGGCACGCAGATCAAGATCACCACTGCCACCGTTTGAAGGAGAGCCGCTCCATGAGTTCTACCACCGCACAGCCGACGACCCTCGGCACCCTGTCGGCCGATTGGGCCCCCCGTGTCCTCAGCATCGTCCGCATCGTCGCGGCGCTGATGTTCATGGAGCACGGGATGCAGAAATTGTTTGGTTTCCCAGCACCCGCCATGCAGCCTGCCATGTTCTCGCTGCTGTGGTTTGCTGCGATCATCGAGTTTATCGGCGGGGTGCTGTTGCTGATCGGTCTCTATGCCCGACCCGTCGCCTTCCTGATGTCAGGCGAAATGGCGGTCGCCTATTGGATCGCTCATGCGCCGAAGAGCCCGTTTCCGGCGGTGAACGGCGGCGATGCGGCGATCCTGTATTGCTTCGTGTTCCTCTACCTCGCCGTTGCCGGCGCGGGCCCCTGGAGCGTGGACGCAGCCAGAAGCCGGGTCTGACGCAAGGTCAAGGGTGGAGCGACGATCCTTTCGTCGCTTTAGCCACATCCTTCTTCGGTCCACGCAGGGCCAGGCCGACGAGATCGGGCGCGTCGGCCGGCTCTGCCTTGAAAGCCTCCCGGTTGGCCGCGTCATGTCCGGTCGCAAACATCGCGCGGACATAGACGGCGCGGGTCAAGTCCCGGTTGATCCCCGCGTGATAGGCCCGCAACAGGCTCTCCGCGGTGGCCGCGAATATCAGGATCGGCTGGCCTAGCAAACGCGCATGGGGGCGCCCGGCGGCATCGTCATACGGCTCGCCCATGGCCTCCGGCGCGGCTCCTGCGATCCCGGTGGCGAGGAAAGCGGTGACGTTGAGTTTCTGCCAAACCGGTAGATCCTCCAGCACCAGGATCGCCACCTTCGTATCGAACATCATCCGGCTGGCTTGACCAGGGCGAACATCGCGCCTTGCGGGTCGATACATTGGGCGACCCAACTGCCGCCGGGTACCTCCATCGGGCCATTCACCACCTGTCCCCCGCCCGACTTCACCGTCGCCACCGCTATGTCCAGGTTTTGGACGTTGATGTAGGTGGACCAGTGCGGTGAAGCTTCCAGTTGCATCTTGGTCATCATGCCCCCGAACGGAACTCCGCCGAGCGCCACGAGTTGGTAGGTGCCCATCGGCCCCATGTCGATGGTGCGGTCCTTGGTCCACCCGAAGAGCGCGGCGTAGAAGTCGAAGGCGGGTTGCCACTCGTCAGCATGCAACTCGTTCCAGCCGAAGGTCCCTGGGGTACCCGGCGCTGGTGGGCCAGAGCCGTCCGATGACGCTGGCTGGAACAGCGCAAAAGCGGCGCCTTGCGGATCGGCGACATTGGCGAAGCGGCCGATGTTAGGAATGTCCATCGGGCCGGACAGCACGCAACCACCAGCCTTTCGCAGCGCCACAAGCATCGTGTCGATGTCTGCCACCCCAACATAGCCGGTCCAGCTGGGCTTCGCCCCAGCGGCAGAAGCCTCCGCGGGCAGCGCCATCAGCCCGGCAACGGGGACGCCGCCGGTCATCAGCGTGCTGTAGTCCATGCCCGGCACAGCCTGCATCTCCTGTGATGTCCAGCCCATGACGGCTTGGTAGAACTGCTTCGCGGCGCCGGCGTCGGTCGTCTTCAACTCGTGCCAAACGAAATGGCCTTGGAAACTGGACATGTCGGTGCTCCCGGTTTTTCAGGTTCGCTAGGCGGGTGGTTGGAACAACGCTATCGCAAGAGCCGTTTCCCACCAAATTTTTGCCCGACCAGCTTGGATCGCGATACCTTGCGGGAGCCCCGCCACTTACGGTAGCCGGGTGCGGATGCCCCCTATGTCCCTGAAGCTGACCCCCCACCAACGTCGCAGGCTGCGCATCGTGTCGGCACGTTGGCGGCAGCGGGGCGTGTTTGTGCTCGGTGGGGTCGTGGTCGGCGCGGCAGCCTACGGGATTGCTCTGTCAGCCGATTTCTCGGGCGAGCTGTTTCAGAGCTTGGAGCGCCGGGCGCCACTCGCGGCTTTTCTGGTCACCCCGCTGGGCTTCGCCTTGTCCAGTTGGGTGTCGCGCCGGTACTTCCCGAACTCCGGCGGCAGCGGCATCCCTCAGGCCATCGCGGCCCGGCACCTCGCCGGCCGGGCCGCGCGCGAGCGCTTGGTCTCGATGCGGATCGCAATCGGCAAGGTCATCCTGCTGCTCATCGGCCTGCTTTGCGGCGCTTCGATTGGGCGGGAGGGGCCGACGGTCCAGGTCGGCGCCTCCATCATGTTCGCGGCCGGACGCTTGTCGCCGCGCCGTCAGCCTGGTTTGATCCTGGCAGGCGCCAGCGCCGGGGTGTCGGCCGCGTTCAACACGCCGCTGGCGGGCATCGTGTTCGGCATCGAGGAGATGAGCCGGTCGTTCGAGGTGCGTACCAGTGGCCTCATCGTCGGGGGTGTCATCGCGGCCGGCCTTACCTCGATGGCCTTGCAGGGTGAGTATACCTATTTCGGTACAACCCATGCCATCATCGGGCCGTCCGCGCAGGGGTGGTTGGCAGTGCCGCTGTTGGGGCTGGCGGGGGGCCTGCTCGGTGGGCTGTTCAGCCGCATCTTGATCCTGTTCGGCGCCGGTATTCCCGGGCGCGCAGGCCGGGCGATCAAGCGTAGCCCGGTCGTCTTTGCGGCCCTGTGCGGCCTGGTCGTGGCAATCTGTGGGCTGCTGTCCGGCGGGACGGTGTTCGGGACGGGTTACCTCCAGGCGCGCGGCCTGGTGCAGGGGGACGCGGTGATGCCTGCTGCTTTCGGGGTCCTCAAGCTACTGGCGACGGTCGCGTCCTCGATCAGCGGCATCCCCGGCGGGATTTTCGCGCCTTCCCTGGCCGTGGGTGCGGGGATGGGCGCCGAAATCGCGTGGTTGTTGCCCGGGGCGCCCGCGCAGGCTTTGGTGGTGCTGGGGATGGTGGCTTATTTTTCCGGCGTGGTGCAGGCGCCCATTACGGCCTTCGTGATCGTCGCCGAGATGACGAACGACCACGCGATGGTCGTGCCACTGATGCTGGCGTCCGTGATCGCCTACGGCGTGTCACGGCTGGTTTGCAAGGAGGGGGTCTACCACGCCCTATCGCGCAATTTCATCAATGCCGAAACTGCCAGGAGTGTCGGATTGGCGGTAGCGCCGGGTCCGACGGCGTAGGTTGCGGCGACGGGCCGGCGGTTGCATGGTGTGCCCCTCCTCCACTGGGTTGATCACACGATGAAGCTGCCAGCTCTTCCGTTCACCGAGGTGCATTGGGATGGACTGCCCGGCACCGAGCACAAGGGCGACAGCGGGCATGCGCTATGGCGGACCTTGGACAATGGCGACGTGCGGATGCGCATCGTGGAATACTCGCCGGGCTATGTCGCCGACCATTGGTGCGACCGGGGCCACGTCATCTACGTGGTGGAGGGCGTGTTGGAGACGGAGTTGCAGGACGGGCGGCGTTTTACCTTTCCCGCCGGAAGTGGCTACACCGTCTCCGATTTTGGCGACGCTGCCCACAAATCGTCGACCAAGACTGGCGCGCGGCTGTTCATCGTGGACTGAGTCGCCGGTCCGCAAGGGTGGCGCAGCCGGCCGTTCAGGGCCAGACCGCGCCATCGGCCAGCCCTAAGGCAGCGTAGGCAAATAAGTGCGTCGGCACGCCGACAAAGCTGCCGCTAACAACAAAGGCTTAGGGCTTGTTCGACGCCGCCAATCAATTCGATTGATGTCGAACAAGCCCTAAGGGCGTCGGGTGGTCGTGGTCGAGAGATTGCCCGCCGGCGATGGTGCAGGGTACGCCATGTTACCCGTGTCCGTCGGGGCCCGCGCATCGGCCGTGGGCTGTGTTGCACATGCTGCCAGCGCCAGAAGGCCCAGCGCGATTGCGACGGGCCTGAGAAGTGTGAAGGACATTGCCGCTAGTACTCCAGGAGGATTTGCCTAAGCCAACGCGGGACACTACGCAGAGCGGCACGTGCCCGCATAGTGGCCGGGTCGGGTTTCCTGCGGGACATTTTCTGTCCGGCGCGCCACATTGATCAAAAAACCGTGATTGAACGGGCTTGGTTGCGCGGCGGGGCCGCACTTGGCGCCGCCGCGTTGTCGAACCAGCTGGCCTCCCTGACGCGAGCTGATGGGCTGAAGCCGACCCTACGACCGCCGTCTTCTGACGTTGGGTGCTTCAGCCCATCTTCTCTCTACCGGCCCAGTATCAGCCGTGCGAGCCGGCTGCGACCTATCGCTGCGCGACCTGCGTTGGTGCACGCGCGGCGCGGGATGCCAGGTACTGCTGGACCCGCTGACTTTGCGCATACGCCGCCGTGCCGTTTTCAGAGCCCGCCGGGAGTGAGTTCACGCTATCGATGCCGCCCTCTGCGCCGTTTGTCGGGAAGGTCCGCGACGTCACTGCCTGGGTCATGACAGTCCCGTCAGCCCGGAACGGGAAAGGGTCGTCCAGGCCGCCCGGAAGCTGTGCGCGGCCGGTGGTGACGGTCGTCACACCCGGAGCCCGAAAGGGGAACGGGTCGCCCGCCCCTTCGCCAGCGAACGCCGTGCCGGCCGACAGGGCCAATACGGCCGCAGCTGCGAAAAGAACCGTTTTCATGGTAGTCTCCCAAATGGTCTACGCCTTCGTAGACACTGCTCAGTTCTGCCGGGTGGTTAGTTTCTACCATACCGGCCAACTAGACATGGAGAACACGGAGGATTGGCGCTAGAGGAGCGCAAGTCTGACTCATATGCGGCGAAGTATGAGATTACGGGGGCATTACCTCATGGCGTGTATAACTGTGATAACGGCAGTAGACTGGCACTTTAGGGTGTTCGTAATGCATTGTAGCGTGATGCGGATTACGCCTGGTGGGCGAAAGGGTTACAAACGCAATACATGCGCGTCCGCGTCCGCGAAGAGACGCGCTACCAAACCTGGGCGCCGCCGCAGCGCGAGCGCTTGGTTGACGTGGCCTTTGTCGGTGGTTTCTCCCGTTGCCAGCGAGGGAAGGTCGTCGATCGCCAAAGCACGCGCGATCCGCCTGCTGGAAGCTGGATTGGCGGCGTTGTAGACGCGCAGCGCGCTCCGCAACCGCTCCGCCAGCGCCGGCAACACGATCAGCTCCGCCAGGCTGAGTGGCCCGAACAGCGCCTGGCAGGCCGCCTGATTAGGAACCACCAGCACGCCGAGTTCGGATTTTCCTTCGCCTGCCACCAGCACATCGTCCACCAAAGGGGAGCACGCGGCGACGATGGCGGTGCGGATGGCGCCGATCGGCACCCAACTTCCCGTCGCGAGCTTGAACTGGTCCGTCAGCCGTCCCTCGAATTGCAGGCCGCGCTCTGGCCGGGTGGGATCCACCAGCCGCACTGCGTCGCCGCTGCAATACCAGCCCTCCGCATCGAATGCTGCCTCTGTCAGGGCGGGCATCGTGTAGTAGCCCGGAGTGACGTTGGGTCCCTTGGCCCGTAGCTCGAGCCGGTCGCCTGATGGGACGAGCTTGACTGTCGAGCCGGGGATCGGCAGCCCGATCCTGCCTGGTGCGCCTTCATGCCAGTGCAGGCTGGTATGCAACGGGGCCATCTCCGTCATCCCGTAGGAGGACACCATCGGCACGAGGTCCCCCCGGGTTGCGACCGAGAGCCGCTCCAGTTCCGCCCATAGCGTTTCGGGCATCGATGCGGCGGAATACACGATGCAATCCAGTCTGGCGAAGAAGGCGCGGGCCAGCGCCGGGTCGCGCCCCATATCGAATGCCAGACGGTCGTATCCCAGCGGCACGTTGAAATGCAGCGTGGGCGAGATGCTGCGCAGCGCATGCAGCGTGGGGGCGAAGGCCTCGGTGGTGGTTGGCTTGCCGCGGTCGAAATAATAGCTGCCGCCATTGGACAGGGCAGCGTGGAAATTATGGCTGCTGCCGCCGCAATGGTGCCAGGGCTGCCAATCGACGACGACTGGCGGCCGGTGGCGCAGGAAGGGAAACAATTGCGCCTGCGCGGCGGCGTTGGAGCACATCATGCGGTGCGTGTTGATCACCGGCTTCGGATCACCCGTGGAGCCGGAGGTGAAGAGGATTTTGGCCACCCCGTCGGGATCGACTTGTTCGAACGCCTGGCCGACCTGCATGGGATCGCGCCCCATCGCTGGCAGGGCAGCATCCGTTACAATTTCCGTCCCCGGTGGCAGCATCGCAAGCGCGGCCGCGTAGGTGGTGGCATCGTCCACCAGCACCAGCCCTGGCCGCACCACGCCGAGGCAGAAACCCAACCTTCCCCGCGCCTCCGGCCGCAGCGAATAGGCCGGGGAGATCGGGCAGACCGGTATGCCGACTTGCAGCGCGGCCAGGGTGAGCAACGCCTGTGCAACGTTCTTTTCCGAGAGGAACGCCACCGGACGGTCCGGCCCCAGGCCGCGATCCAGCAGCGCTTGCGAGAGCCGGTCGCAGGCGGTCCGGAGTTCGGCATAGGTGATTGTGTGCAAATGGCCATCTGCAGCCCACTCGCCGAGCGCCACCCGCTCCGGCGCCAGCCCGGCCCAGCGCCGCAGCCAGTCACCCACCTGGCGGTCGTAGCCCTCCAGGGCCAAAGCGTGGCGCAGCAGCAGGGCCCCGTCGCGGTCGTATTCCACGATTGCCGCCGGAGCCGCGAACCCAGCTCCGTCCATTTAGCTGCGCCGGCGGTGGAGGAAGTCTTGCATGCGGGCCTGCGCCTCTGGACTGGTTTGGGCGAGGGCTACGGCCAGCGTTTCAGTAAAGAGCCCTTCGGCCGGAGCCATGGCGGCAATGCGGGGAAGCGCGTTCAGCATCATCAGATTCGAGAGCGGCGCATTCTCCACGACACTCGCCGCAATCGCCTGGGCGCGGGCGAGCGCCTCGCCCGGCGGCACCACATGGTGCACCAGGCCGATCCGCAGCGCCTCGGCCGCCTCGACGACCCGGCCCGTCAGCATCATCTCCATCAGCCGGGACGCGCCGATCAGCCGGGAGACCCGCACCGAGGCCCCGCCGCCGACGAAGATGCCGCGCCGCCCCTCCGGCAACGCAAATTGGCAGCCCTCCTCGGCGATGCGGATGTGGGCGGAGGCGGCGGTTTCCAGACCACCGCCAATCACATGGCCATGCAGCGCCGCGATCACCGGGATGCCGCCGCCCTCGATCAGCCCTGTCACGCGATGCCACTCGGCCGATGCCGCCATCGCCTCGCGCGGGCTGCGCTGGGAATGCTCCGCCAAATCCAACCCGGCGCTGAACGCGGCGCCAGCGCCGGCCAGCACCACCGCCTCGAACCCGCCCGGACGGTCCGTGAACACCCGGGCGATCTCCTGGACCATGCGGTCGTTCATCGCGTTGCGCTTCGCCGGGCGGTTCAGCGTCAGCGTCGCGACCCGCCCATCCTGCGCCAGTGTGATCGTTTCGAATTCCATGGCGGCCACGATAGAGCAGGGCTCCGCATCGCAGCAAACCCCGGCCTTGCATCGTCAGCCGGCCTGTGGGCGAGATTGGCGCATGCGAGCCACTGCGATCCCCTACGGCGCCTATTGGAGCACCCCGTTCGCCAAATGGCAGGGTGCCTTGTCCCATCTGCACAGCCTGCTCTTCGCCGCGCACGTGGCGCGTGATGCGCTGGCACGGCGCGGCATCGACCCGGCGGTGTTCGACGGCGGCGTGCTGGGCACGACGGTCCCGCAGCGCGGCGCGTTCTACGGCTTGCCCTGGCTGATGGGGGAACTGGGGGCACCGCAGGCGCACGGCCCCACCATCAACCAGGCCTGCGCCACCGGCGTCCGCACGCTGGCCACGGCGGCGGCGGATATCGCGGCGGGCGCCTGCGACACCATGCTGGTCACCTGTGCGGACCGCGTGTCCAACGGCCCCATGATCTACTACCCCGACCCATCCGGCCCCGGCGGCCATGGCGTGCACGAGGATTGGGTGCTGGACAATTTCGCCCGGGACCCGTTCGCCAAACTCGCGATGGTGGAAACGGCGGAGAACGTCGCCCGCAAATACCAGATCGGCACGGCCGAGCAGAACGAGGTCACGCTGCTGCGCTATGCCCAATATGCCGACGCGCTGGCCCAGGAGCGGGCGTTCCAGCGCCGCTACATGGACCTGCCGTTCAACGTGCCGGACGCAAAGTTCCGCCGCGTCGCGGCCACCATGGCGGGCGACGAGGGCGTGCACGGCACCGACGCCGAGGGCCTGGCCAAGCTTCGCCCGGTGATCGAGGGCGGGACCGTCACCTATGGCGGGCAGACCCACCCGGCGGATGGCTGCGCCGCCATCGTGATGACCACGCCGGAGCGGGCGAGGGCGCTGCAACGTGCGCCGATCGCCATCACCGTGCTGGGGTTCGGCGCGGCCCGCGCCGAAAAAGGCTTCATGCCGGAATCGCCGATCCCCGCGTCGGAGCGGGCGTTGAAGGCCGCCGGGCTGGCGATCGGCGACATCGATGCGATCAAGTCGCACAACCCGTTCGTCGTGAACGACATCGCCTTCAGCCGCCATTTCGGCCTGCCGCCGGAGCGTATGAACCGCTACGGGTGTTCGCTGGTGTGGGGCCATCCGCAGGGACCGACGGGCCTGCGTGGCGTGATCGAGCTGATCGAGGAGTTGGCCGAGCGCGGCGGTGGGCGCGGCCTGTTCCAGGGCTGTGCCGCCGGCGACACCGGAATGGCGGTCGTGGTCGAGGTGAGGGACGCGACGTGACCCTGCCGCCCGTTTTCCCGACGGTCGTCCACATGCTGGTCGACGCCGCTGCCCGCAACCCCGCGGGGGAGGCGCTGGTTTGCGGCGATGAGCGGCTGGATTATGCCGGCTACCTCCGCGCCGTCACCGGGTTGGCGGCCGAGTTGGCGCCGTTCCGCGGCCAGCGGGTAGCGCTGCTGCTGGGTAACTCGATCGACATCGTGGTCGCGACCCTGGCGGTGCAGGCCGCTGGCGCCCAGGTGGTGCCGCTGAACCCCGCCTATACCGCGCACGAATTGCGCCCGATCCTGGCCGATGCGGACCCGGCGCTGGTGCTGTATGGGGTGGAGGTGGCCCACACCGTGCTGCCGGTCGCCGCAGCGCTGGGCATTGCGCAGACGATCGCGGTCGGCCCGGGCGCCCGGCGCCTGTTGACCGGCAGCGGCACCCTGCCGCCGTTGCCCGACCCGGACAGCCTGTCCACCCTGCAATACACGGGCGGCACGACGGGACGGTCGAAGGGGGTCGATCTGAGCCATCGTGCGGTGGCGATCAACGTCAGCCAGCGCGAGGCCCTGCTGCCGACCGAGCCGGAAGCGGAGCGTGTGCTGGCCATCACGCCGCTGTTCCATGTCTATGCGACGGCGATGTGCCTGTATTTGGCCCTGTATTGCCGTAGCACCCTGGTGATGCTGCCGCGCTACCACCCCCGCCTTGTGCTGGATGCGATCATGCAGGAGCGGATCACGCTCTTTTCCGGCAGTCCGACCATCTTCAATGGCCTGATGGGGTATGAGGGCTTTGCGCAGACGGATTTCTCGTCGCTTCGGCTGTGCTATTCCGGTGCCTCCGCCCTGCCGCCCAAGATCATGCGGCGATGGGAGGCCGCAACGGGCGCACTGGTGTGCGAGGGCTTCGGCCAGACCGAGACCGGGCCTGTCCTCGCGTTCAATCCCCGCCATGGCGTGCGCAAGGCTGGCTCGGTCGGCATCGCGGTGCCGGGGACCGAGCTCGGCATCGTGGACGTCGCGACCGGCTTGCAGACGCTGCCGAGCGGCGAACAGGGAGAGGTGAGGGCGCGCGGCCCGGCCTTGATGCGCGGCTACCGCAACCTGCCGGACCAGACCGCCGAGGCGCTGCGCGACGGCTGGCTGCACACGGGCGATATCGGCTGGATCGACACGGATGGGTATCTGCACATTTGCGACCGCAAGAAGGACATGGTCGTGGTGTCCGGCTTCAACGTCTATCCGCGCGAGGTGGAGGACGCCCTGCTGATGCACCCCAGTGTAGGCGAGGCGGCCGTGTTCGGCGTCCCCGATCCGCACAAAGGCGAGGCGCTGCGGGCGGTGGTGGTGCCCCGGGCCGGGGCGGCGCTGGATGCGGAGGCGCTGGCGAGCCATTTGGGCGGGCTGCTCGCCAAATACAAAATTCCCCAGCATTTCGCGTGGTCGGACGCGCTGCCGAAGACGGCGGTTGGCAAGATCGACAAGCAGGCCCTCCGCCGCTCCTGACGACCTTGCCCGCCCGTCTCGCAGCCGACATGATCCGGCATCGGGTGAGGGGATCAACTTGGACGCCGTGACCGCAACGAGGCCGCGCGCCGGCCGGCTACACACCGCCATCGCCGCCAATATCGGCGCGGCGCTTGAGTGGTACGACCTCGTGCTCTACGCGTCGTTCGCGGTCGTGCTGGGGCGGCAATTCTTTCCCTCGGTCGATCCCGCCACCTCGACGCTGCTGAGCCTGGGCACCTTCGCGATCGCCTGGCTGGTCCGTCCGCTCGGGGCTGTGCTGATCGGCGCCTATTCCGACCGGGTTGGCCGCAAGCCGGGGCTGACCCTCTCGGCCGCGTTGATGACCGTTTCGACCTTGGTCATCGCGGTGCTGCCGCCTTATGCCCGCATTGGCGTCGCCGCGCCCTTGCTGCTGGTGGTGGCGCGCATGGTGCAGGGCTTTTCGGCGGGCGGCGAGTTCGGCAGTGCGACCGCCTTGCTCGCGGAGCAGGATCCGGCGCGGCGTGGCTTCTACGCCAGCCTGCAATGGGCGGCCTCCGGGTTTGCGGTCTTCCTCGCCTCGATCTTCGCCTACGTCATCAACGTGTCGCTGCCGGCGGACCAGGTCGCGAGTTGGGGCTGGCGCGTGCCGTTCTTCTTCGGACTGTTGTTGGGACCGGCTGCCTTCTACATCCGCACCCGCCTGAACGAGCCGGATGAATTCCTGCAAGCGGAGCACACGGCAACGCCATTGCGGGAGGTTGCGTCCTCCGACAAGGCGCGGATTCTGGTGGGTGCCGGGTTGGTCGCCGCCGGGGCATGCGGCAGCTTCCTTAATAGCTACATGCCGACCTTCGCCTTCACCAAGCTGGGGCTGCCGGCGTCAACCGCCTTGCTGGGAACGGTGGCTGCGGGGCTTGTGAACACCATTTTGCCGCCCGTATTCGGCCATTTGTCGGACCGGGTCGGGCGGATAAAGGTGATGGCGATTGCCGGCGTGCTCGGGCTGGTCATCATCTACCCGCTGTTCCGCTGGCTGGTGGCGGAGCCGTCGGTGGCCACCCTCGTCAGCATCCAGGCGTTGATCGCGCTGGTGTTCTATTGCGGCTATTACTCCACAGTCCCTGCGGCATTGGCCGATTTGTTCCTTACCAGGCGGCGGACGACGGGCGTGTCCATTAGCTACGTCCTGGCCCAGGTGGCGTTTGGCGGGGTGACGCCGCTCGTGGTCGGCTGGATCGTCAATCAGACCGGAGATTCGACCAGTCCTGGGCTTTACCTCATGGCTGTGATGGTGCTGAGCCTGGTTTGCCTGGTGTTGGCCCGGCGGCTGGGGGTGCCGTGACCGTCGGTGCAGCACTGGCGGTGCAGTGACTGGCGGAGGCCCGTCGCGGCTCCTATAAGCGGCTCCGCGCTGAGGAGTTCCTAGCCATGCCTGATAACACGACCCTCGTGCGGCGAGGCTTCGCCCCCGCGATCCTGGCTGCGGTGGCGCTTCTTCTCTTGCTGTCGGGTGTGGCGGTTTGGGTCTTCGGCGCCCCCGCGCCGATGCAGGAGGCGGCGACCATTGGCGGGCCGTTCACGCTGACCGATGGCGCCGGCAAGCTGGTCACTGACCAGAGTTTCCGCGGGAAATTCATGCTGGTGTATTTCGGCTACACCTTCTGCCCGGATGTCTGCCCGACCACGCTCAACGACGTCGCCCAGGCGGTCGATAAACTGGGTCCGGTCGCCAACAGGCTGCAGCCGCTCTTCATCACCGTCGATCCGGCCCGCGATACGCCCGATGTCATTCGCCAATATGCCGCCGCGTTCAGCCCCAAATTGGACGGGCTGACCGGGACGAACGAACAGATCGCCACGGTGGCGAAAGAATATCGGGTCTACTACAAGAAGCACGTCACCGGCCCGAGCCCGGCCGATTACACCATGGACCACAGCTCCATTCTCTATGTCATGGACCCCGGTGGCCATTTCGTTGGCGTGATCAGTGCCGACGCGGGAGCCGACGCCATCGCGGCGGACCTCAAGAAGTTTATGGCATAGCTGGACATGCAGCCGATCCGCGTCGCATTGCCGGTTCTACTTGCCCTCAGCTTCGGCAGCCCGGTCGTGGCCCAACCCGCTCCCGTCGCTGTGACGGAGGCCTGGGCCCGCGCCTCCACGCCGTCTGCGCAGACCGGCGCCATCTACGTGACGGTGACCGCTGCCGAGCCGGACCGGCTCACCGCGGTCAGCACCCCATTCGCCACCCAGGCCGAGGTGCATGAGAATAGGATGAACAACGGCGTGATGGAGATGCGCGCGGTGCCGGGCGGGCTGGCGGTGACGCCGGGCGCGCCCATCCATATGACGCCCGGCGGTTACCACATCATGCTGATGGGCCTGAAGCAGCCGCTGAAGCAGGGTGGCCAGGTGCCGCTGACATTGACGTTCGAGCACGCTGGGGCCGTCACGCTGCAGGCGTCGGTGGCTGGTCCTGGAGCAAGCGCGCCCCCGGCCAAGGCGCTGTCGGACAAGTAGTTACGGGATGAGGTCCGCAGCGGCGAAGCTCACCCCGGGCAACGCTTCGATGCCGGCGACGTCACCCGGTGCGACGCGGCGGATATCGGTGTAACTGCCGTCCTTCGGCGCGCGGTAGACCTCAACGACGCGGTCGGTCAGGTTGACGATCCAATACTCGGGAATCCCGTTCTCGGCATAGAGGGTCGTCTTTACGCGACGGTCGAACTTTAGGCTGCTGTCCGCCACCTCGATGATGAGGATCACATCCTTGGCTTCGGGGGTTGCGGCCTGGTAGAAATCATCTCGCGGCTGAAGCACGGCAAAATCAGGCTGCGGCTCCGAGCAGTCATCCAGGCGAACCGCGTTTTGGACCGAGACGACACCACGCTGGCCGACACCCATGATGAGCAGGTAATTGAAACGGTTCACCGTTCCGCTATGCGGTGCACCGACCGGTACCATGTCGATGATCTGTCCTTTGATGAGTTCGACACGGGAGTCCTCGTTGAAAATTCCGGCATCCGCCATCTTGTAGAAATCCGCCACCGTAAAGCGGTGCGGTTGTTCGACTACTGTGCCGCCATCCATCACTCAGACCACCCTGTGGCTGTGAAAGCCCTCGATTGCCGCGACGTCATAGCCAAGTTCGGCCAGAATGGCATCCGTATGTTCGCCCAGGCCGGCCGTCGCCGTCTCGATCTTGGCAGGCGTGCGGCTGAGTTTGATCGCCTGACCAACCAGCCTGGTGTGGCCCAATTGGGGGTGGTCGACACCAGGTGCCATATCGAGATGCTGGACCTGCGGGTCGGCGAAGACTTGGTCCATGGTGTAGATCGGCCCGCACGGCACCTCGGCTGCCTCCAGCCGCTCGACCCACCGCGCCGAGGTATCGGTCCGGCTGACCGCCGCGATCCGCTCGTTCAACAGCCCGCGATTGGCTGAGCGCGCGTCCGGGCTCTCGAAATGCGGGTCCTGGATCAGCTCCGGGAAGCCCATTTCGCGGGCGAGCCGGGCAAACATCTTGTCGCCCGAGGCGGCGATGTTGATGTGGCCGTCCGAGGTGGGGAACACGCCAGTGGGAATGCTGGTCGGGTGGTCGTTGCCCGCCTGCTTCGGCACGTCACCCTCCATGAGGTAGCGCGAGGCCTGGAAATCCATCATGGCGATCATTGCGCCCAACAGGCTGGTCTGCACCCATTGGCCTTCACCTGACACGTCGCGCTCCAGCAAGGCGGCCATGATGCCCTGGGCCGTGAACAACCCGGCGGTCAAATCCGCCACGGGAATGCCCGCACGTACCGGCCCATGCCCAGGCAGCCCGGTGACGGACATCAGGCCGCCCATCCCCTGCGCGATCTGGTCGAAGCCGGGCCGCATCCGGTACGGTCCGTTCTCGCCGAACCCAGAGATGCTGGCATAGATCAGGCGGGGATTGACCTCCCGCATCGCCGCATAACCGATGCCGAGGCGGTCCTTCACGTCCGGGCGGAAATTCTCGACCATCACGTCGGACTGCACGACCAGTTTGCGCAGGATTTCGAGTCCTTCCGGCGCCTTCAGGTTCAGGGTCATGCAGCGCTTGTTGCGGTGCAGGTTCTGGAAATCGGAGCCGAGCCGCGACCCGGTCATGCCGGCATCCTCGCCGGCGGCCTCAATTTTGATGACCTGGGCGCCGAAATCGGCGAATTGGCGCACGCAAGTCGGCCCGGCGCGGACCCGGGTGAGATCGAGGATGCGAAAACGGGAGAGCGCGCCGGTGGCCATGTTGGTGACATCCCTGGTCTTGAACGTCCGATCACCCTAGAAGCGGCCGACCATGACCGACAATATCTACACCGTAATTCGTGGGCGTGTGCTGGACGCATTGCACGCCGCCATCCCTGGCCTATCAGCCGAGCTGATGGCGCGAGTCGAGGTGACTCCGACGCGGGACCCGTCGCATGGCGACATGGCCACCAACGCCGCCCTCATTGCCGCCAAGCCGGCCCGGCAGCCGCCGGCCCGGGTTGCCGCGATGTTGGCGGCCGCTTTGACGCAGGCGCCCGAGATCGCGTCAGCCGAGCCGGCCGGGCCGGGTTTCGTAAATTTGCGCCTGCAACGTGCCACTTTGTTGGCCGCGATACCCGCCGTGCTGCAGGGGGGGGAGGCCTACGGCGCCAGCACGGCCGGGCAGGGGCGCCGGGTCAACGTCGAATACGTATCCGCCAACCCCACCGGGCCGATGCATGTCGGGCATTGCCGTGGCGCCGTCGTGGGCGACGCGCTGGCCAATCTGCTGGCCAAGGCCGGCTATGCGGTGACGAAGGAATTCTACGTCAACGACGCTGGCAATCAGGTGGCCGCGCTCGCCTGGGCTAGTTACTGGCGCTATCTGCAGGCCCTCGGAACAACGATGAACGAGGATGCGTTCGCAGCGGCGGTGCCCGGCGGATTGCAATACCGGGGCGATTATCTGGTGCCGGTCGGCGAGCGACTGGCCGCGGTGTACAGCGATGCGCTGGCCGGCCCTGGGATCACGATCGCGGACCCGGCAGCGTGGCTGGAGACGGTACGGCAGTTCGCCATCGAGGCGATGCTGACCTCGATCAAGAGCGATTTGGCGGCGTTAGGGGTCAGCTTCGACCTCTTCAGTTCCGAGCGGGAGTTGCTGGAAAGCGGGGCGCCCGATGCAGCCGTTGCGAAGCTACAGGCCGCCGGCTTGGTCTACCTCGGCAAGCTGGAGCCGCCCAAGGGCAAGCTGCCGGACGATTGGGAGCCGCGGGAACAATGGCTGTTCCGCTCCACACAGTTCGGCGACGACGTGGACCGGCCGCTGCGCAAATCCGACGGCACGAACACCTATTTCGCCAACGACATCGCCTATCACGACGCCAAGGCTGCGCGATCCGACATGCTAATCGACGTGCTGGGCGCGGACCATGGCGGCTACGTCTCCCGCATGAAGGCGGCGACCAAGGCGATCACGGGCGGGGCCGTGGGACTGGAGATCGTGCTGTGCCAGATCGTGCGGGTGATGAAGGGCGGCGAACCCGTGCGGATGAGTAAGCGGGCCGGCACGTTCATCACCCTGGCGGATTTGCTGGAATTCGTCGGCCGCGACGCGGTGCGCTTCACGATGTTGACGCGTAAGTCGGACGCGCAGATGGATTTCGACATCGACGCGGCGGTGGCCCAGACGCGGGAGAATCCGGTCTTCTACGTGCAATATGCCCATGCCCGCTGCCGCTCCGTGCTGCGGGCCGCGGCCGAGATGCCGGGAATGGCTATCGACTCCACCGCGGCGCTGGACAGCCTGCAGGACGAGGCAGAATTAGCCGTGGTGAAGCGCATCCTTTCCTGGCCACGCACGGTCGAAGCCGCGGCCGACGCGCGGGAGCCACATCGAATCGCGTTTTTTCTCTATGACTTGGCGGCGGACTTTCATATGCTGTGGAACCGGGGCCGGGATGCTGCGACCCTTCGCTTCCTGCAGCCCGACCGTCCGGCGGAAACGCTGGCACGAGTTGCGCTGGTGGCGGCGGTGGCAACGGTGATCCGGTCGGGTCTCCAGATCATGGGGGTCGTACCGGCTGAGGAAATGCGCTAGCGTAGGAGATGCGCTGAGTGGTTGAACGGCTGACGGCCACGACAGAAAGTTGGCGTCCTCAACGGCGTGCGTCGGTGTTCGACCCGCAACTCCGGCGGACGGCCCTGCTGGCATGCGGCGGGATCGCGGTGGTTGCGCTCGGGATCGCCGGCTATGTCGCGCTCCCGCACCGGACCGCCGGAATACCCGTGATCGAGGCCGACAGCCGGCCCTTGCGCGTCAAGCCCGACAATCCAGGCGGCCTCCAAATCGCTGGGGCTGATGAGCTTGCTGGGGCGGGGACCGGGCAAGCCGACGTGATGGCGCCAGCGCCGGAAGTGCCGCAGCCGCAGGCGCTGCGTGCGCAAATTCAGGCGGCCCGTCAGGCTGCAGCGCCGCCTCCACCGCCCGTGGCGCCGGCCATCGTTGCCCCGGCACCGCCAATGGCGCAGCCCGCCGCGCTGCCTGTGCCACTGCCGGCGCCGAATCCGAGCGTTTCGGCCGCGCCTGTGCAGCGTGCCGTGGTTCCGCCCACGGTGAGCCGGTCTGCAACGGCCCATTTTCCCGCCGCCTTGACACCGCCGAGTTCCGGCGGGACTGAGGTGCAACTGGCAGCCATGGACTCGTCGCAGGCGGCGATGAGCGAATGGAGTCGCCTGTCCAAGCGCCTGCCGGAGCTGATGGCCCCGCACCACCCGTCCGTCGTGGAGGCGCAGCGGGATGGCAAGACCTTCTATCGCCTTCGCACGGGGGGGTTCGCCGATGTCGCGCAGGCCACGGCGTTCTGCACCCAGGTGAAGTCAAAGGGCGGCGGCTGCGCCATCGCTGGCTTCTGAGGCTGCCGCCGGCGGATTGCCCTGGGCGGCCAGGAGGGCTGGCCCAAAATCGCCGGATGGCGTCACCACGACCCGTTCAAGCCCCAGCCATTCCGCCATGACCTGCAGTTCAGTCAGCAAACGCTCGGCTGTCTCCGGCGGGGCATGCAGTTCGGCGTGGGTAGCGAGAACCTGGAGGGTCGACGTCAACCGGGCGGATTTCAGGTCGACGCGCGCGACCAGCCGGTCACCCAAAAGGAACGGCAGCACGTAATAGCCGTGCTGGCGCTTATGCGCAGGCGTGTAAATCTCCAGCCGGTACCGGAAGTCGAACAGCCGCTCGGTTCGTGTCCGTTCCCAGATCGCCGGGTCGAACGGGCACAGCAGCGCGCAGCCATCGACGCGGCGAGGCCAGCGCGCTGCCCGGTGCACGTAGGCCGGTTGCTTCCACCCCTCGACCGCAACGGGCACCAGTTCGCCCATTTCCACCAACTCCGCCACCCGGCCCGTGGCTTCGGCGGGAGATTGGCGGAAGTAGTCGCGGAGGTCCCCCAGCGTCGCGATCCCCAGGGCGCGGGCGGCGATCAGAAGCAGGGCGCGGTGGGCGTCGGCGGGTTCCGGCGTGGGGGTGGCGAGGGTGGCGACGGGCAATACCCGCTCCGGTAGGTCGTACACGCGTTCGAAGCCGCGCCGGGTGGCAGTGGTCACGTGCCCGGCCCAAAACAGCCATTCCAGCGCCTGCTTGTTCTCGCTCCATCCCCACCAGCCGCCTTGGCCACGCGGCCCCTCCAGGTCGGAGGCGGTGAGCGGGCCCTCGCGGCGCACGCGCTCCAGCACGGCATCCACGTACGCGCGGCGCTCCGTGACCAAGCGGCGCAGCTCGCCGTAAATGCCCTCCAAACGGTCTGCCTGCTGCATGCGCCAACGCAGCAGAGGATGGGCGGAGAATGGCAGCAAGGAGGCCTCGTGCGCCCAATACTCGAACAAAGAGGGCTTTTGGCCCCAGGCCGCATCGTCGAGCAGGGTGCGGGGATAGGCACCAAGGCGGGAGAATAGCGGCAGGTAGTGGGCCCGCGTCAGGACGGTGACGGAATCGATTTGCAGCAGCCCCAGGCGCGCGACGGTTCGGCGCAGGTGCGCGCGATCGGGTGTTTGCGGGCGGGGTTCTGCCAGCCCGGTGGCAGCCAGGGCGATGCGGCGGGCCGTGGCGGCGGTGATGCGCTCCCTCATACGCATCTGTCATGCCGTCCTGCGGTTTGCTCGGCAATGGGGCAGGGCTAGGATCGGCCGGTCAGCAGGAGTCCGCCGCATGATCCGCAACGCCCCGAACGGTGGGCCGCAGACCCATATCCGCCCGCAAATCCAAGACATGGTCATCGACAACATCGCCGTGCTCGCGGAAAAGGCCCGGCATATCCAGGGGGTCATTCCGCTCTGGTTTGGCGAGGGGGATTTGGTCACCCCGGCCTTCATCCGTGACGCCGCCAAGCAGGCGCTGGATGCCGGCCGGACGTTCTACGTGCCCAATATGCGCGGCACGGCGAGCCTGATCGCGGCACTCTCGGCCTATCAAACCCGTCTGTATGGCCGCCCGATCGGGATGGAGCGGAGCACCGTCGCGCCCAGTGGGATGCAGGCGATGGGATTGGCGCTGTCGCTGGTGGTGGAGACGGGGAACAACGCCATCTACCTCGCGCCGCAATGGCCGAACACTCACAACGCCATTCACATGGCGGGCGGCGAGCCGCGGCCCTGCCCGTTGGTGCTGCGGGACAACCGATGGGTCCTCGACATCGACCGTGTTGCCGCCCTTTGTGATGCGCGGACGCGGGCCATCGTGTTCTCCTCCCCGGCCAACCCCACCGGCTGGACCGCGACGCGGGAGGATTTGCAGGCGCTGCTGGCATTGAGCCGGGAGCGCGGCATCTGGATCATTGCCGATGAAGTATATGGCCGGCTGTATTTCGATGGCGACGTGGCGCCCTCAATGCTGCAACTCGCCGAGCCGGACGATTTGGTGTTGTGCGTCAACAGCTTCAGCAAGGCCTGGGCGATGACAGGGTTTCGCTTGGGTTGGCTGGTGCACCCGGCGGCGTTGGCGGACCGGGTTGGCGCGATGACGCAGTATTTGAACAGCGGCACCGCCGATTTCATCCAGGAGGCTGGCACGGCGGCGATCACGCAGGGGGAGGGGCTCGTGGCCGACATCCGCGAGCGGTGTCGCCGCGGGGTGGCGCTGGCGCATGAACGGCTGGGTGCGATCGGCCGGGTGCGGCTGACCGAGCCGCCGCGGGGCGGGATGTACACCTTCTTCCGCATCGATGGCATGCCGGACGCACGTGCCGCCTGTTTGCAGGTGCTCGAGCGCGCCCGGGTTGGGCTCGCACCCGGCGAGTTGTTCGGCGAGGCAGCGGCGGGTTGGATCCGCATGTGCATCTGCCGCGATGCGGCGCAGTTGGAAACGGCGTTGGGGCGGATGGGCGAGGCGTTGGCGTGACGGGCTCTGGAAGGAGAACTATGATACGATGCCGTTGGAACCGCACGAAGAACGGAAATTGGCGGGGAGATCGCCGTGATGGACATGCAGGTCGACAGAGGCCGCCTCGATGTCGAGAAGATCCAGCAGGACATCGACAAGACCCGTCTTGATATCGACAAGACCAGGGCAGACATGGCGTTGGATATCGAACGCCTGAAGACGCAGAATCGACCATGGTGGCAACGATGATCGGCGCCTTCGCTGCTACCCTGGCCGCCCGGGCTGCCCTCGGCCACTTCTTCATAAAATGACCGACCCGGCCAGATCCAACACGGATGCGGGGCAGCCTTAGGCGGCCGCGACTTTCGCCCCACCCACTGGGTCGCTACAACGCGGCATGCTCAAACGCTTCTTCGCCTATTACCGCCCCCATCGCGGGCTGTTCGCGCTCGATTTTGGCTGTGCCATCGTGTCTGGCCTGCTGGAGCTCGGCTTTCCCATGGGCGTGCGCGCCTTCGTGGACCAATTGCTGCCCGGGCGCGACTGGGGCGTTATCCTGATCGCGTCTGCGATCCTGCTGGCCATCTACCTTGCCAACACGGGATTGAATGCGGTGGTGGTGTATTGGGGCCATTTGCTCGGCATCAACATCGAGACGGAGATGCGCCGCCGCGCCTTCGACCACCTGCAAAAGCTGTCCTTCTCCTTTTACGACAACAGCAAGACCGGTAACCTGATTACCCACGTCACCAAGGATTTGGAGGATGTGGGAGAGGTCGCCCATCACGGGCCGGAAGACCTGTTCATCGCGATCATGACCTTCCTCGGCGCGTTCGCGTTGATGTTCGCCGTCAATACGCAGCTTGCCCTGCTGACGACCATCATCACCCCCGTCGTTGCCTTCGTGTCGTCGCGCTACGGCAACCAGATGACGCGGAACTTCCGGGCGCTGTTTCGCCAGGTCGGCGCCTTCAACGCCCGCATCGAGGAGAACGTGGGCGGCATGCGCGTGGTGCAGGCCTTCGCCAACGAGGAGCACGAGCGCCGCCTGTTTGCCGTCGACAACGCGCAGTATCGCCGGACCAAGCTGCAGGCCTATCGGCTGATGGCGGTTTCCTCCTCCATCACCTATCTCGGCATGCGGCTGACCCAAATGGTGGTCATGGTCGCCGGCACCTGGTTCGTGCTGCACGGGGAGTTGTCGCAGGGCGGGTTCGTCTCCTTCCTGTTGCTGGTCGGGGTATTCCTGCGCCCGGTCGAAAAGATCAACGGCGTGTTGGAGACCTATCCGAAGGGGATTGCCGGGTTCCGCCGCTACACCGAACTGCTGGATGTCGAGCCGGACATCGTCGACTCGCCAGGCGCCCAGCCGGCCCCGCCACTGCGCGGCGATATCCGGTTCGAAAAGGTCGATTTCGGCTACGGTGACGGGCGGACCGTGCTCCATGACGTGGATCTCGCGATCTCTGCCGGCACGACTGTCGCCTTTGTCGGGCCGTCCGGTGCGGGGAAGACCACGCTGTGTTCCCTGCTGCCACGGTTCTATGAGGTGCAATCGGGCCGCATCACCATCGATGGCATCGATATCAGGGGTATGACCTTGGCATCCCTGCGCGGCCAGATCGGCATCGTGCAGCAGGACGTGTTCCTGTTCGGCGGCACGATGCGGGAAAACATCGCCTATGGCAGGCTGGACGCGCCCTTGGCCGACATCATGGACGCGGCCCGGCGCGCCCAACTGGACAACGTCATCCGGGCTTTGCCGGACGGGTTGGACACGCTGATCGGTGAGCGCGGCGTGAAGCTCTCGGGCGGCCAGAAGCAGCGCTTGGCGATCGCCCGCATGTTCCTGAAGAACCCGCCGATCCTGATCCTGGACGAGGCGACCAGCGCCCTGGACAGCGAGACCGAGCGGGCGGTTCAGGCGGCGCTCGCCGCGTTGGCGGTGGGACGCACCACCTTGGTGATTGCCCACCGGCTTGCCACGATCCGCAACGCCGACCGGATCGTCGTGGTCGACAAGGCCGGCGTGGCGGAGCAAGGACGGCACGCGGACCTGCTTCAGGCCGGGGGCGCCTACCAGCGGCTGCACGCGGCGCAATTCGGGGAGGTGGTGTGAGGATGAACAGGCGTGACGTTTTGGGACGGCGGGCCGCTGTTATTTCGGGACTGGCGGCGTGCCTGTCGATCCCCGAATTCGCCGGGGCGCAAACATTGCCCTCCGTGGTAGCTCCGCCGCAGGTGGCACCGCCGGCCACCACTGCCACCGTGCCAGCGCGGCCCGTCGCACCCGTGACCACCGGCATCGACAAGACGAAGATCTACTACCTGTTCTTCGAGCAGGCGATCGACATCAACTCAATGCGGGCGCTACGCCGCCAATTGGCTGCGTTGGTGGAGGCCGGGGTCACCCAGATCGTGCTGGTGGTGAACTCGGCAGGCGGCAATGTTTTGCAATCGCTGATCACCTACAGCTTCATCCGGTCGCTTCCCGCCCGGATCGACACACACGCCCAGGGCTTCGTCGCATCCGCGGCTAACCTGTTGTTCCTCGCCGGCGAGGAACGGTCCGCCGACCGGAGCGCCCGGTTCGTTTTCCACCCCTCACAAACCACCTTGCCCGGATTACTGAACGAACAGCAAATTCACGAGCAACTGACTGAGGTCGATACGGTCGCCGACATGAGCGAGCAAATCTACCACGAACGGACGACCCTCAGTGCGGCCGATATCCAACGCTTCAGCCAGGGCGAGGTCATCTACACCGCGGATCAGGCCAAGCAGAACGGCATCGTCCAGACGGTAGCGGATTTGAAGGTTCCCGGCGGCCAAACCGCCAAGATCTTGTTCATGGACTAGAATTGCTGCAACTTGTTCCCCTTAGGCAGCGTCGGCAAGTAAGTGCGTCGGCACGCCGGCAAAGCTGCCTCTAACAACAAAGGCTTAGGGCTTGTTCGACGCCGCCCATCGATTCCCTTGATGTCGAACAAGCCCTTAGCGACCGCCCGGCCTTAACGCCCCAGATTTTCGGACCATCGTTCTGCGCGTCCTGGCCCGAGTTCATGATGCACGATGCGGTCGCGGCCCTTTATTTCGAGGAGCCGAACTTCACCGCCTGCCTGGACACCGCTTTCGCGGTTGTCGATGACGCAAAGCCCGATGCCGCCGTTGGCCGGGCGTTCGCCGTTCAATTCGCCTTTGGTATCCCCGGCCGGGGCGATCTACCCGATAACGGGTGGGACGGTGTGATCCGGTGGGCTCACGAAGATCGCGCGGTGGGCCGGGCCCGCAGCGCGATCAGCGCTCTCGAGATAACGTTGTTGCCCGAGCATCGCGGCAAAGGCGGTTCCAGCGAGGTCCTGCGGGCCATGGCTGCCCGCGCTCGTGCGCTGGGCCATGGCGAAATGTTCGTCCCTGTGAGGCCGACTGCGAAGCACTGGGAGCCCCACACGCCGATGGCGGAATACGCGCATCGTGTGCGGCCAGACGGTCTCCCTGCAGACCCGTGGCTCCGGGTGCACGTCCGCGCGGGCGCGAGGATCGTCAAGGTCGCCCAACCAGCATGGTTATCACCGGCACCGTGGCCGACTGGACGACGTGGACGGGGATGGCCTTCGACAGGTCCGGACAGCACGAAGTCCCCGGCGCGCTCTCTGTCGTTCACGTCTCGCTTGAACAGGATCATGGCGTCTATGTCGAGCCGAACATATGGGTGCGGCACGTCCTCACCACCGCCGCCGTGCCGCCTGCCTAGCGGTTATGGCAGAATGGCGTCTCCCGCGCTCAGTTGCAGACGCGGGGATAGCGAGCCTGCCTCACCCCAAGTGATTTGGCCGACCGTGCTGCAATGGCTGCAGACCGGGTGCCAGGCTGCGTGGACGGTGCTGCAAGCCCCGCAGCGCCATTGTGGATCGGACGTTGTCGCCGCGCGGTGCAGGGCTTGGGAGGCGGCAGCAGTGTCCCCGGCGCGCTCGGCGATCTCCGCCATCAAGAGCCACACCCGCCGTTGGTCGAGCCGGGCCGCCAAGGCTGCGTCGATACTGCGGCGCGCTGCTGGCAGGTCGCCGAACTCCAGCGCGGCACGAGCGCGGATCAGATGACTTTCGGGATGGTCCGGCGCTGCCGCGACCAAGGTTTCCACCCTGTCCGCGCGAATAGTGGGGTAGAGGCTGCTCGAGAGGAAGGCTTCCGCCAGCTCTGGATGCGGTTGCCGCGCCCAGCTTTGGCGTAAAACCTCCATCGCCCGCTTTTCCCGGCCGGCTTCGCGCAGGCGCTTTGCATAGGTCAGGGCGGCGGGCACGAAGGACTGGTCTGCCTGCCAGGCGCGCTTCGCCAGGCGGCGCGCCTGGCTCGGGTCCATCTCTGCATCCGCCGCGGCGGTTCCCAGCGCGGCCACCGGGTCGCCCGGGCCGGACAGCGCAAGGGCGCTCTTCCAATCGCCGGCGCGGGTGGCTAGGCGGGCCCGCTCGGTCCGCAACCACGGTGCGCCGGGGTTCACCTCTTCCGCCTGCCGCGCGAGGGCCGCCGCGTTATCCCAATCGCCGCGCGCAATGGCGCCCTGCAAGAGGCCACGCAGGCCGAGGAAGGCGGCATCCTTGCGCTTTGCCAGCAGGTTGAACGCAGCATCCGCCTGCTCCAACTGCCCCGCCTGCCGCCCGGCATAGGCAGCTAGCAGCAGGGTTTGCGGCGTGTCGCCCAGCAGGGCGCGGCTGCGCTGGGCCTGCCGCTGCGCCATCTCGGAATCCCCGCCAGCCAGCGCCAGCAATGTCTTGGTCACCGCGTCCGATCCCGCCCGTTGGGCGCGGGCGCCCTTTATGCGGCGGGTGCGGGAGGGCAGCCGGAAGACCATCACCAGCAACCGGATGATCACGTAGGCGATGACCAGGAAGGCGATCAAACTCAGCACCGCCCACGAGGTGGGCAGGCTGACGCTGACATCGCCCATCGTGGCGCCGACGCTGCCCGGCAGTTCGGCCAGCCACCACGCGAACGCGACGAGGAGCGCTGTTATCAGCAGGAAGGTAATGACGCGACGCATCAGCCGTTCGCCGCGCTGATGAGGGCCGCACGCGCGTCCAGCAACGATTGGGCCTGCGCCCGCCACGGTGCCATCGCCGCCGCCGCCGGGCCGGTCAGCCCATCCAGCGCGGATACCGCCCCGGGTAGGTCACCCGCATCCAACAACACCCTGGCATGGCCCAGCACGCCAGCCACCGCGTCGCCGACGATGATGTGGTCGCCCTGGCGAACGGTGATGCCCGACTGCGCACGGTCCCACACGCGGGTGAGGAAGGGCGTGGTTTCCTTCGCCGGCTGCCCGGCGCTATGCGCTGCATCCGCCGCCGCGTCGAAGGAAAGGCGCAACGAAGCCTCGGTCGGCGGGGGCTTGGTGGCGAACTGGGCAAGCGCTTGCGGTGCGCTGGGGATCACGCCTAAGGGCTTGCCCGACTGCAGAGCAACGTTGGCCATCTGCAACCGCGCTGTCCGGGCCTGGCGATCGCCCAGCGCGGCAATCGAACTTCCTGCCTTGGTCACCGCAGCCATCTGGTTGTTGAGGTCGGCGATTTGGCCGGTCAGCTTGCCATTGAAGTCGGCGATCTGACCGCTCAGCTTTGCGTCCATGTCGGCGATCTGGCCGCCAAGCTTCACGACATCGCCTTGCTCGGTGACGCCGAGTTGGTTCTGCCGCGCTGCAATCCCATCGATCCGACTGCCCAAAGCCGCAATCTGCGCCTGGCCCGCCGTCGTGAGATCCACCTGTGGAGCGGGCTTCTGCTCCAGCGCGGTCAACCGCTGCTCGATCGGGGCCAAATTAGGCGGGGGGAGCGGAGGCTGGGGGACCGGCCTTGCCTCGACCTTTTCGAGACGGTTCTGCAGGGTTGCCAACTGGTCTTGCAGCAACGCGACCTGCTCGGTCGCCCCGTTATTGGCGTGCCACAGCACATAGCCGCCGACCACCACGATCAGCGCCAGGATCACCACGGCCGCCAGTAGCGAATTGCTCTTGGCTTTGGTCTCGTTGCTCGTCGGCTCCGCAGCCAATTCTGGCACGGCCTTGGGTGTGTCGTCGGTCATAACAGTGCCAGAACCCCATCCTGAGTTGGTCGTAGTGCGACACGGAGTTCGCTCCACGGCAAGTGCCGCAACGCGTCCGCCGCGCCTGGCCCGATGACGGCTGCGCTCGTCCGGCTGAGTTTCTGACGCAAGCTGGGCGGCAACAGGCGGGCAAAGGCCCGGGCAGTCTCGGCGGAAAAGAACAAAGCGGCATGAAGCCCGTCGCGGATGGCGTCGGCCGCCGCCTGTGGGAACCGCCGGATCGCGGTGGCGGCGTAGACGACCCGGCGGTACACCGCAAAACCCTCGGCGCGAAGGGCGCGTGCCAGCCCGGCACCCTGGCCGCGGCCGGTGGCAAGCAGCAGGGCGCCGTTTGCCGGGCTCAACAACCGGACGGCCAGGGCAACGAGCGCGGCCGCGTCGCCGTCGGCGCTATGGACTGCCGCGAACCCGGCGTCCCGGGCACGGGCGGCCGTGCTGTCGCCCACTGCCAGCAGCGGCAATGCCTGGTGAGAGGGGGGCAGCGCCGCCGCATTGGCACTGGCGGCGATCACGGCCTGCACGGCGGTTGCCTGCGGGAGCGAGGCCGCAAGGCTCCGGACGGTCAAGAAGGGCGCTAGGACCGGCTGATACCCGGCAGCTTGCAACCGCGCCGCAGTGGCGTTGGCACCCATTTCTGGGCGTGTCACCAGGACTTTCGGCAACGGCGTACCCACTTCAATCAAAGACGTCGTGGGGCGAGTCCGCACGCAGGCTGCGCCCGAGTTCGATGCCTAGCCGCTCGGCGTCGGCCGGGCGCCCGTGCACGCTCCGCTTCAGCAGGAACGACCCGTCGGTCCGCGCCACCAGCCCGACCAGATGCAACTGATGGTCCGGCAGAAAGCGCGCATACCCGCCAATCGGCGTCCGGCATGATCCATCCAGGGATGACAGCAGGGCGCGTTCGGCGGTCGAAACCGCGCGGGCCTGGGGGTCCTCGATGCCGGCGAGCAATTCCCGCAACTCGGTGTCGTCCTCGCGCACGGTGACGCCGACGATGCCTTGGCACGCCGAGGGTACCATTGCGTCGGGATCCAGCGGGAGGATGCCGAGTCCGGCGGGAATGGCATCCATGATCCCCAGACGGCGTAGGCCGGCCAGGGCCAGAAAGGATGCCGTGGCGGCGCCAGCCATAATTTTGGCGATCCGGCTCTGCACGTTGCCGCGTAGCAGGGTTGTGCGCAGATCAGGCCGGGCATGCAGCAACTGGGCCTGCCGGCGCATGGAATTGGTGCCGATGACGACCCCCGCCGGCAATGCCGCAAACGGGTCGGCCGGATCGGCTGCGTCACAGGTCGGGCCGAGGATCAAGGCGTCGCGAGCATCCTCCCGGCGGAGCGTGCAGGCCAGCACGATGCCCGGCGGCAGCGTCGTCTCCAAATCCTTGAGGCTGTGCACCGCGAAATCGACCCGGCGATCGGCGAGTGCCTCGTGGATTTCCTTTGCGAACAGCCCCTTACCACCAATTTCGGCCAGGGAGCGGTCCTGCACCCGGTCGCCCGTCGTGGTGATCACGTGCTCCTCGAACACGTCCAACCCACGCAGCACGGGGCAGAACCCCTTCAGCCGCGCGAGAAAGACGCGGGTCTGGACCAACGCCAAGGGAGAGCCGCGCGTGCCGACTCGCAACGGCAGCGTCCGCTCGTGCGGGCGAACGCGGGGTGTGAGCACCGCGGCGGGAGGGTTCGCATCTGGCATGGCCGTGTCCTATTACCGCTCGCAACAGTTTGGAAGCCCACCCGATGCGTCCCGTGCTGGGGATCGAGACTTCATGCGACGAAACTGCGGCGGCGGTGCTCGCGCCGGATGGGGCCGTGCTGGCGGAAACCGTGCTGAGCCAGCATGATCACGCCGATTTCGGCGGGGTCGTGCCGGAGATCGCCGCCCGGGCCCATCTGATGCATCTCCCCGCCTTGGTGGTGGACGTTGTCGGCCGCACCGGGCTGAGCATGGCGGAACTCGGTGGCGTGGCCGCGACGACGGGACCAGGCTTGATCGGCGGCCTGATCGTGGGCAGCGGGTTGGGCAAGGGCATTGCGATTGCGGCCGGCCTCCCCTTCGTGGCGGTCAATCACCTGGAAGCGCATGCGCTGACGGCGCGGCTGACTGACCGGGTGGAGTTGCCGTATCTGCTGCTCCTGGTCAGCGGGGGACATTGCCAATGCGTCGCGGTGGAGGCGGTGGGGCGATACCGGCGGCTGGGTGGCACGATCGACGATGCCGTCGGGGAGGCCTTCGACAAGGTGGGCAAGCTGCTCGGCCTGCCATGGCCCGGCGGCCCGCATGTCGAGCGGCTTGCCGCGACGGGCGACCCGGCGCGGTTTATGTTTCCTCGCCCCCTGCGCGGCCGCCTTGGCTGTGACTTCTCCTTCTCAGGGTTGAAGACCGCCGTGGCCCAGACCGTGGCAAAGCTGCCACCCGGTGCGCTGGCCCGGCAGGAGGCGGCGGATGTCGCGGCGGGATTCCAGGCGGCCGTGGCGGATGTGATGGCAGACCGCGCCCGCAACGCGCTCGCCGCCATGCCGGAGGCCGTGGCGCTCGTGGTGGCGGGAGGGGTGGCGGCAAACGGGGCGGTGCGGCAGGCGCTGGGGGATGTGGCCGCCGCCTCGGGCCTGCCATTGATCGCGCCGCCGCTGCGGCTCTGCGGTGACAATGCCGTCATGGTGGCGTGGGCCGGGATCGAACGATTGCGGCTGGGCTTGGCTGACCCGTTCGATATCCCCGCCCGCCCGCGCTGGCCCCTCGACCAGATGGCTGGCGCATGAACTACCGGCACGCCTACCATGCCGGCAATTTTGCCGATTGCACGAAGCACGCGTTGCTTTTGTGGCTGCTGCGCGCGTTGGCCCGCAAGCCTAGCCCCTTCGTGGTCTTGGATACCCATGCAGGGGCCGGGCGCTACGGGCTTACCGGTGAAGCGGAGCGGACAGGAGAGTGGCGCGCCGGGATTGCCCGCCTGGTGCACGAGCCCCCGGCCGTGCTCGGGGATTATGTGGGCGTCGTGTCCGATGAAGGGCTGTATCCAGGTTCCCCGGCGATCATCCGGGCGGCAATGCGGCCAGCCGACCGTCTGATTTGTTGCGAGTTGCATCCGGTGGATTCCCTGAGCCTTCGGCGGGAATTTGCCCGGGACAGGCAGGTTGCCGTGCATGTCAGGGACGGGTGGGCGGCGCTGAATGGCTTGCTGCCACCGCCGGGCGCCAAGCGGGGCCTGGTGCTGATCGACCCACCCTATGAGGAGGTTGGCGAGCACGCCCGAGTCGCCGCTGCCCTGGCCACGGTGGCGAGGCGGTTTCCAACGGGGATTGCCGCGGCGTGGTACCCGATCAAGCACCGGGCGCCCGTCCGCGCCCTGCACGAGGCCGTGAAATCGGGCGGGGTCCGCGACGTGGTGGCCGCCGAATTATGGCTGCGCGAGCCGACCGACCCGGCGCGCCTCAATGGCAATGGGTTGCTGGTCCGCAACCCTCCCCATCACTGGGCCGAGGAATGGCCGCTGATGCTGGCGGCATTGCTGGACCGCTTGGGCAACCGGGAACCCGGCGAGGGCTGGGCGGCGGAGCGGGTGACGGATGAGTAGCGCGGGTGACATCCTGGTCGTGGGCGCCGGCGCATGGGGCACGGCGCTGGCGGTACATTGCGCCCGCGCCGGCCACCGCGTGACGCTATGGGCGCGGCATCCGGACCCCATCATCGCCGCGCGTGCCAGTCCCCGCCTTCCGGGCGTCGTGCTGCAGGCTGGCATCCACGTGACCGGGACGATGCCAAACGCTGCCGATGCGGTGCTGCTGGTGACGCCGATGCAACAGCTTCGCGCCACGCTCGGCCTGGCTTTGCCGGATGCCCCGCTTGTACTGTGCATGAAGGGGCTAGAACTCGGGACGCGGTTGTTTCCAACCGAATTGGTGGCGGCCATCCGCCCTGGGGCCGCTGCCGCCGTGCTGACCGGTCCGAATTTCGCGCATGAGCTCGCCCGCGGGCTGCCTGCTGCGGCTATCCTGGCGTCTGCCGACGCGGCCTTGCGTCGCATGTTGATTGGCTTGTTGGGGACGCGGACCTACCGGCTGTACGGCAGCGGCGACCCGATCGGGGCGCAGGTGGGGGGTGCGGCTAAGAACGTCATTGCCATCGCCGCCGGGATCGCCATCGGCGCCGGGTTGGGTGAAAACGCCCGCGCCGCCCTGGTGACGCGCGGCGTGGCGGAGATCGCGCGGCTGGCGGCCCATCTGGGGGGCCGGGCCGAAACCGTGAGCGGGCTGTCCGGCCTTGGCGATTTGATGCTGACCTGTGCCGGAGCCGCTAGCCGCAATTTTCGCGTGGGGCTGGCCATC
The DNA here is from genome assembly GCA_965199005.1 of Acetobacteraceae bacterium. Classification (GTDB taxonomy): domain Bacteria; phylum Pseudomonadota; class Alphaproteobacteria; order Acetobacterales; family Acetobacteraceae; genus LMUY01. Next base: position 675,892 of record CBDAQK010000006.1, read on the forward strand.
GGGGAGGGGGCTACGCCCGCGCAGGCGCGTGCCACCATTGCCGCCGCGGTAGAGGGCATGGACGCGGCCCCGGCGTTGCTGACCCGTGCTGGGGGCGTGCTGTGCCCGATCACGGCAGCCTTGGTCGATGTGTTGCAGGGCCATACGGACGTTCCGTCGGCGATGGCGGCTCTACTAGACCGGCCCGAGGCCGAAGAATAGGCCGCTCCCTATTCGGCGCGCACTTCGATCACGGAGTGGTCCACCCGGGTATTGAACCGGGCCCCGACCCAGCAGCCGCGGGAATCGTACCAGACATTGCCAGTGACCAGCCCGGACATGGTGAACTTGCTTGCCGCGATGTCGCGGGTGCCGGCGTGGAGCGTGTCGTCCCCAGAAGGGGCGGTATGGACGGGGACGATTTCCCCGGTCTCACGATCCAGCAGCCGGGTCTGGTTGACGGTCTGGATGTTCCACAGGCTGGTCGGCAAGAGCGGCGCCGGTCCGGGCTGCGGCCCGGTCGTGCCCCGCCAGGTGCCGTCAGGATTGCGACTCGCGTCGACGTGGCGGGGTGTCCCGTCGTCATTGGTGCGGCTGACGATGGCCACCAGCTGGCCGGCGCGCCAACGCTCCTCTGAATGGTGTTCGTAATTATAGACGCGAATGCCAAGCATCCGGACGGCGGCGTTGACGTCGACGGTGACCGTCGTGTCGGGGCCGCTGATGGCGAATCTCAGCGTTTCATGGCCGATCACATTGCCGCTGCGGACGATGTCGTAGCTGGCGAGTTGCCCATTGCTGACGGGGCACGTGGCAAGCGGGGCAGCAGAAACGTGGGAATACGGAGCCGCGACGGAGACGAGGGCCAGAATGGCCTTTGGTACTGACGTATTGGTCACCGTGCCGGTGTACCCGAAGATTCCACCGAGGCTAGTTCCCTGTGCAGCCCGATCCGGGCTAAGCCCTGCGCCATGCTCCGCGGTATCCTCACTGTCGGCGGGTGGACCATGGGGTCGCGCCTGCTTGGCTTCGCGCGCGATATGCTGATCGCCGCCCTTGCCGGCACGGGCAGCGTCGCGGACGCGTTCTTTGTCGCCAACAAACTGCCCAATATGTTCCGCCGCCTGTTTGGTGAGGGTGCATTCAACGCCGCTTTCGTGCCGGAGTTCACTGGCCTGCTGACGACCGAGGGGCACGAGGCAGCCAAGAGCTTTGCCCAACAGGCCATCAGCGTTTTGGCGTTCTGGTTGGTGGGGCTGACCGTCCTGGGCGAACTCTTCATGCCCGCGATCATGCACGTGATGGCGCCCGGCTTTGTGGATGACCCGGCAAAATTCCAGCTTGTGGTGGATTTGGCACGGATCACCTTCCCCTATTTGATCCTGATCTGCCTGGCCGCCCTGTTGTCGGGCGTACTGAACGGGCTGAACCATTTCGCCGCCGCCGCCGCCGCGCCGATGCTGTACAACCTCAGTTCAATCGGCGCGATGCTGCTGCTGACCCGGTATGTCCCGACCGTGGGGCACGCGCTGGCTTGGGGTGTGTCGACCGCCGGGGTGGCGCAACTCGCCATGCTCGCCTGGGCCACGAAGCGCGCGGGTATGCCGATGGTCATCCCGCGGCCACGGCTGACGCCGGCCATGCGGATCCTGCTGCGGCGAATGCTGCCCGGGCTGGTGGGCGCCTCTGCCATGCAGCTCAACCAGATGGTGGACGTGATCGTTGGCAGCCTGCTGCCGCCGGGTGCGATCTCGCTGCTGTACTATGCCGATCGGGTGAACCAGTTGCCGCTGGGTACGATCGGGGCAGCGGTGGGCACGGCGCTGCTGCCGCTGCTGTCGCGCCAGGTGCGCGGCCCGGACCCCCAGGCCGCCATCGCCACGCTGAACCGGGCGTTGGAGTTTGCTCTCGTGCTGACGCTGCCGGCCGCGCTGGCGCTGATCGTGTCGGGCCATCCCATCCTCGTGGTGCTGTTCGAACGGGGTGCCTTCAACGCCAATTCAGCCCTGCTCGCATCGCAATCCTTGGCGGCTTACGCACTGGGCCTGCCGTTCTTCGTGTTGGTGAAGGTGCTGGCGCCGGCCTTCTTCGCCCGCAGCGACACCGTGACGCCGGTACGGATCGGGATGGTGACCCTGGTGCTGAACTTCGCGCTCAACCTGGCCCTGTTCATCCCGCTGCAACATGTCGGGCCGGCTTTGGCCACCAGCCTGGCCGCGATGTTCAACGTCGTGACATTGGCGGTCATGCTGCACCGGCGCCGGTTTCTGGTGGCGGACGCCCGTCTGCTGGATCGCCTGCCGCGGATTGGCCTGGCGGCGGCGGCGATGGCGGCAACGCTGTGGTTCGTGCAGCGCGACGTGTTCAACCCGGTTGCGATGTCCGGTGCGGCGCGGTGGGCTGGGTTGGCGGTGTTGGTGGGCGGCGGCTGCGCGGTTTATGGCGCGGCGGGCGTGGCCTTGGGGGCGTTCGACGTCCGCGAGATGCTGGGCCGCTTCAGGCGCCGGCGGCCGGCTTGAAGCTGGGCTGGAGCACCCAGGCTTGACCACCCGATGCGTGACCACCCAGGCTTGACCATCGGGGCTGCCCCAGAGACAACACGATCATGCAACGCATCTTCTCCGGCATTCAGCCGTCCGGCGTCCCGACCCTCGGCAACTATCTTGGCGCCATCGTCAATTGGGTGGCGTTGCAGGATAATTACGACTGCATCTTCTGCGTCGTTGACCTTCACGCCATCACGGCCTGGCAGGACCCGGCGCAGCTGGCGGATGCCACGCGCGGAATGGCGGCGACCTTGCTGGCTGCCGGCATCGATGACCGGTCGATCCTGTTCAACCAATCCGCCGTGAACGCGCATGCCCGCTTGGCCTGGATTTTCAACTGTGTCGCCCGCATGGGGTGGCTGAACCGGATGACGCAGTTCAAGGAAAAGGCGGGCAAGGACCGGGAGAATGTCTCGGTCGGGCTGTTTGCCTACCCGAACCTGATGGCTGCGGACATCCATGCCTATCACGCGACCCATGTCCCCGTTGGCGACGACCAGCGCCAGCACCTCGAGCTTGCCAACGACATCGCGCAAAAATTCAACCATGATTACGGCCGGCAATTCTTCCCGGAGGTCCACCCCATGATCCTGGGTCCGGCCGCCCGCGTGATGTCCTTGCGGGACGGGGCGAAGAAAATGAGCAAGTCCGACCCGTCGGACCAGAGCCGCATCAACCTGACCGACGACGCCGACACGATCGCCCAGAAGATCCGCCGCGCCAAAACCGATCCGGAGCCGTTGCCGGATGATCCCCGCGGGCTGGAAGACCGTCCGGAGGCGCGCAACCTGGTGGGCATCTACGCCGCCTTGTCCGGGACCGACCATGCTGGGGTGTTGCGCGACCATGGCGGCAAGGGCTTTGGCCCGTTCAAGGACGCATTGGCCGCCGTCGTGGTCGAGAAGCTGGCGCCCATCGCGGCGGAAACACGCCGCTGGCTGGCCGACCCCGACGCGATCGATCGCCGGCTGGGCGAGGGGGCGGAAAAGGCCGCCGCCATCGCCGACCCGATCGTGGCCGAGGCAGAGCGCCTGGTCGGTTTCCTTAAACCCCGCCGGTGACGTGACCTCGCTGGAGGCCGTCTTCCGCATCGCCAATTTCGGGGCGGTGGTCGGGTGGATTGTGCTGGTGCTGGCCGCACTATTCGCCTGGCGCGGGGCGTTGCAGAAATTCTGCGGCGGGCTCGTCCCGCTGCTGATGGCGGCGGCCTACGTCGTTCTGGTGGTGACGCATTGGGGCGGCGCGACCGGCGATGTCAGCTCGCTGGCCGGGCTGGGTGCCATGGCCCGGCAGCCGGCGGTGCTGCTGGCGGGCTGGCTGCACTATCTTGCCTTCGACCTGCTGGTCGGCGTGATGATCGTGGAGCGGTTTTTGGAAGACCGCATGCCCCGCATCCTGCTGTTGCCGGTGTTGCCGCTGGCGTTTTTCTTCGGTCCGGCCGGATGGCTGCTGTTTCAGGCGATCCGCTTTGCCCGGCGTGAAGGCGGCGTGCCGGCGGCTCGGCCGGCCCCCGCAAGGACCCCACGCAGGCGCAACGCCGCGACGCCAACCCCGGCGCCCCGGGCAGTGGTCGAAAAAAACCGCCAAGCCTCCGAATAAATCGCCGTGCCGTCCGGTCTCTACAGCAGACCAACGACGGAGCGGACCAATGAACGACCAACAATCTGACGACAAGGCCTACGGCACCTCCCGCCGCGGCGTGCTGGAGTGCATGGTATGGGCCGGGGCTGGCGTGCTCTGGACCGTCAGCGGGGGCATCCCGCATTCGCGGCTGATCGGGCAGGCAGAGGCTGCCACCCCGGCCAAGGAATTTAGCTTCCTGCAGATCAGCGACAGCCATATCGGTTTCGCCAACGCCCCGAATACCGACACCCCCGGCACGTTGCGTGAGGCGATCGGGCTGGTGGGCGTGCAGAAGGCGGGTGCCTCGATGATGATTCACACCGGCGACGTGAGCCATCTTTCAAAGGACTCGCAGTTCGACACGGCGGACCAGATCATCGGCGAAGCCAAGCTCGACACCCATTTCGTGCCCGGCGAGCACGATGTGCTGGTAAATGATGGCAGGGGGTTCTTCGACCGCTTCACCAAAGGCGGCCCGAATGGCTGGTATTCGTTCGACCAGTCCGGGGTGCATTTCGTCGGGCTGAACAACGTGCAGAACCTGCAGGCCGGTGGCCTCGGCAACCTCGGGGCCGACCAGCTGGCCTGGCTGGACAAGGATCTGAAGGGCTGCGCCGCCAGCCAGCCGATCGTCGTCTTCGCGCATATTCCGCTCTGGACGATCAGCGCGGAATGGGGCTGGGGCACGGCCGATAGCGAGCAGGCGCTGACCATGCTGCGGCGGTTCGGCTCCGTGACGGTGCTGAACGGGCACATCCACCAGATCATGCAGAAGGTGGAAGGCAAGGTCGCGTTCCACACCGCCCGGTCCACCGCCTTTCCGCAACCGGCCCCCGGCACCGCGCCGTCGCCGGGGCCGATGAAGGATGTTCCGGCGGGCAAGCTGCACAGCATGCTGGGCGTCGCGAAGGTGACGCAAATCCATACCGGCACGCCCCTCGCGATCGTCGATACGCCACTCGGCGCCTGAAAACCTGCCATAACAAACGACCTAGGGCCTCAGGCAGCGCCAGGGCCCTAGCCTCCAGCAAGACGGATCCTCCTCATGACGCGACGTAGTTTTGCGGCCCTCGCGGGCTGCCTGATACTGCTTGTCCACACGGCCAAGGCGGCGGACAACGAGGTGACGATCGACAACTTCAGCTTCACTCCCGCCACCATCACCGTGCCTGCCGGCACGAAAATCCACTTTGTCAACCGGGACGACATCCCTCACACGGTGACCGATGCGGCTAATCCGCGCACCATCAAATCCCCACCGCTGGATACCGATGACAGCTACGACCGGGTCTTCGACAAACCGGGAACTTACCTCTATTTCTGTTCCCTGCATCCGCACATGACGGGCACCGTGATCGTGAAGTGATCGCATGGCCGGCGCGGGTCGGGGGATTGGGCGCTGACGAGACCGGGCCTGTGAGGTGGCGCCTGCCAGGCGTGGCGCGGCATGCGGCGGAGCAGCCAGAAGGGGGAACCTTCGAGGCTGTCATCCTGCCGCATCTCGACGCGGCGCATAATCTGGCCCGCTGGCTCGTCCGCGACGCCAACCTGGCGGAGGACGTGGTGCAGGATGGGGTGGTGCGTGCGCTCTCCTACTTCGCCACGTTCCGCGGTGGCGATGGGCGGGCCTGGCTGATGCGGATCGTCCGCAACGTCGCCTACACGGCGCTCGCCTCGCGCCAGCCCGGGCCGCTGCCGGAGGACCTCCCGGAACTGCCGGACCCGGCGGACAATCCCGAAATGACGCTGGCCCGGCGGCAGGCCGTTGCATCGATGGAGCAGGCGCTGGCCGCGTTGCCGGTCGAGTTGCGGGAGTGCCTCGTACTGCGGGAGCTGGAGGAGCTATCATATAAAGATATCGCGCATGTCGTCGGCCTGCCAGTGGGCACCGTGATGTCGCGACTATGGCGGGCACGCCAGGCCTTGATGCGCATGCCCGTGGAAGGACCGGACCAATGACGAGCGACGGCTGCGAGGAGATGCGGCTGCTGGTGCAGGCGGATGTCGACGGCGAATTGGACGCGGCAGAGGCCGCGCGGGTGGCGGTGCATCTGGACCAGTGCGAGGGCTGCGCGCAGCTGCAGGAGCAGCTTCTGGCACTATCGGCCCGCGTGCGGCGGGATGCGCCCCGGTATCCGGCACCCGAGGCGATCCGGGCGAGGATCGCGAACGTCGTGCCCATGCGTCGCCCGGCGCAGCGCATGGTGGTTCCAGGCCTGACGTTCGGCGCCGGGTTCGCGATGGCGGCGTGCGTGGCACTGGTCATGCTGCTGCCCCGCGGCGGGATGCTGGCGGACGAAGTGGTGGCGGCGCATATCCGCGGCTTGCAGCCTGGGCATTTGGTGGATGTGGTGTCCACCGACCAGCACACGGTGAAACCCTGGTTCGACGGCCGCCTGCCCTTCGCGCCGCCCGTGAAAGACTTCGAGGCGCAGGGTTTCCCGCTGGCCGGCGGGAGGCTCGATTACCTTGCGGGACGCACCGCTGCCGTGATGGTCTACCACGCTGGCCAGCACCTGATCGACTTGTTCGTCTGGCCCGGCGTCGATGCGAGCGCCCGGCTGCCTGCCTCCGGCAGCCGCGACGGCTACAACTTCCAGCGCTGGAGCCAGGATGGGATGACCCTCTGGGCCGTTTCGGATGTGTCCCCGGACGAATTGGCGGCATTCGTGAAGGATTGGCAGAAACCGTGACCGCCGGCCCGTGACGCGGAGGGCTGGGCCTGATACCCCGCGCCGATGCACCACCCCTTGCTCCGTCTGAAGCCCAAGCAGGACCGCCGGCTGAAATCGGGCCACCCATGGGCGTTCAGCAACGAGATTGCCATGACCCCGGAGCATCGGGCGTGGCCCGCGGGCGGGGTGGTTCGGCTAGAGGGCGACGATGGCTGGCGCTTTGGGGCGTTCATGTTCAATCCGCACAGCCTGATCGCCGCCCGGCTGCTCGACCGTGATCCGGCCGCCGCGATCGATGCCGGGTGGGTTCGCACCCGCCTGGCTGAAGCGGTCGCGTTGCGGGCGCGGGTGACCCCGGGCGAGCATCATCGCCTGGTGCATGCGGAGGCGGACCGATTGCCCGGCCTGATCGTGGACCGGTTCGGCGACGTGGCGGTGCTGCAGGCCAATACCGCGGGGATGGATCGGTTGTTGCCGGAGATCACGGCTGGTTTGCTCGACCTGCTGCCGCTGCGGGCGATCGTGGCCCGCAACGACTCGGCCTCCCGCGTGCAGGAAGGGTTGCCTCAGGAGGTGCGGTTGCTGCATGGGGATGCGGCGGCGGCGTTCGCGGAGGAGGGTGGCGTGCGCTTTCCGGTCGATCCGCTGGCCGGGCAAAAAACGGGTTTTTTCTTCGACCAACGGCCCAACCGCGACCAGGTCGCCGCGCTGGCTCGGGGGGCGCGCGTGCTGGACGTTTTCTGTCACACCGGTGCCTTCGGCCTGCGCGCCGCCGCGGCCGGGGCGGCGAGTGTCACCTTGGTTGATAGCAGCCAGCCCGCGCTGGACCATGCTTTGGCGGCGGCTGAGAGCAATGGGTTGCAGGGGGTCACCGCGCGGCGTGGCGACGCGTTCGACGTGATGGGGAGTTTGGTGGACCAGCCCTTTGATATCGTCGTCTGCGACCCGCCGGCCTTCGCCAAATCGCGCCGTGACCAGGAGGCCGGGTTGCGCGCCTACAATCGGCTGACCCGGCTTGCGGCACCGCTGGTGGCGCCTGGTGGCTTCCTGTTCGTGGCGTCGTGCAGCCACCACGCGCCGCTGGATTTATTTTCAGGCCAGGTTGCGAGTGCGCTGATGCGGGCGAAACGCGAGGCACGCATCATCCATACGGGCAGCGCTGGCCCGGATCATCCGGTCCATCCGCAGCTTCCGGAAAGCGCGTATCTGAAATCGCTGTTGCTGCAACTGACCTGACGAGGAGCTTGCCATGACCGAGGATGGTTTCCTGCCCGGGCCACGTTGCAAAATCGCTGGTGCCCCCACTGGTCCGCTGCACGGGCTGGGGTTTGCGGTAAAGGATTTGATCGACGTGGCCGGCGTGCCCACGCGGGGCGGCACGCCGGATTGGGTGAAGCCGGTGCCCACGCGCCATGCCTGGATCGTGGAGCGGCTGTTGCAGTCGGGGGCATCCGTGGTTGGCAAGACGGTGACCGATGAGGTGTCGCTGGGCATCCTGGGTGAGAACGTGCATGACGGCACGCCGGTCAACCCCAAGGCACCTGGCCGGGTGCCGGGTGGGTCATCGTCTGGCTCCGCCTCCGCCGTGGCTTCTGGGTTGTGCGATTTCGCCCTGGGGACGGATTCGGGTGGGTCGGTGCGGGTGCCCTCCAGTTTCTGCGGCTTGTTCGGCATCCGCCCGACCTTGGGCCGCATCGATTTCAGCGGCATCACCGTGCAGTCACCCAGTTCCGATACCGTCGGCTGGTTTGCCCGCGAAGGGAGCCTGTTCGCCCGGGTGGGCGAAGCGGTGTTCGGCGCCGCGCTGCCGCCCGCCCTGCCGGAACGGCTGCTGTTGGCGACCGACGCGTTCGACTTCGCGGACGCCGCAGTGTGCCAGGCCTTGCAGCCGATGGTCGCCCGGTTGGAGGCGCTGATCGGACCAGCGGAGCCCGTGTTGCTGGCGCCGCAGGGCCTGTCCGTCTGGCAGCAGGCACAGCGCTTCCTGCAGTCGTCGGAGAGTTGGGCGACCTTCTCGCCCTGGCTCGACAGCGCCAATCCCCGGCTCGCCTGGAGCGTAGCGCGGTCGCTGGCTGTTGGCTCGATGATCACCGATACGGAGCGCGGCCGTGCCGCGTTGATGCGGGAGGAGGCGCGGGGCCGGATGGCGCGGCTGCTGCCACCGGGCACGATCCTGTGCCTGCCGACCACGCCCTTCCCCGCGCCGCTGAAAGGCCAGGCGGTGTCGGCGCTGGCCTATCCGCGCGAGCGGATTTCCTGCCTGACCAGCCATGGCGGCCTGACCGGCGTGCCACAGGTGAACCTGCCCGGGGCGACGGTCGAGGGCGCCCCGGTCGGCCTGTCCATCGTTGGCGGCAAGGGGTGCGATATGGACCTCCTCGCCGTGGCGAAGGCTTGGGTAGCCTGATTTAGTGAGCAGGCCCGGCGATGCCGTCGAGTTCCGCCAGCATGCCGGCCGGTATCTGAAGCTCGGCAGCCGCCAGGTTCTCCCGCAGATGGCTCACTGACGACGTGCCGGGGATGAGCAGGATGTTGGGGGCCCGCTGCAGGAGCCAAGCGAGCGCCACCTGCAACGGTGTGGCACCCAACCGCGTGGCGACGTCCGACAGCGCGGAGGATTGCAGAGGGGTGAAGCCACCCAGCGGGAAGAATGGCACATAGGCGATCCCAGCAGCCGCCAGGTCGTCGATCAGCGTCTCGTCCTCGCGATGGGCAAGGTTGTACTGGTTCTGCACGCAGACGATGTTGGCGATGCTTCGCCCCTGGGCAACCTGCTTTGCCGTCGCGTTGCTCAGGCCGATGTGCCGGACCAAGCCCTGGCGCTGAAGCTCAGCCAGCACGGTCAGCGGCGCTTCGAGCGACCCCTCCACCGGGCCGTGCATGCTGAACATGAGGCGCAAATTGACGACGTCCAGCGCATCCACCCCAAGGTTGCGCAGGTTGTCGTGCACTGCGCTGGTGAGCTCCTCGGCGGAAAAGGCTGGGTTCCACGACGCGTCTGCACCCCGGCGGGCGCCGATTTTCGTGACGATCACAAGGCCGGCCGGGTAAGGGTGCAGTGCCTCACGGATCAGTTCGTTGGTCACGTGCGGGCCGTAGAAATCGCTGGTGTCGATATGGTCCACGCCATCTGCGGCAGCCTCGCGCAGCACGGCAAGCGCCTGGGCGCGGTCCTTCGGCGGCCCGAACACGCCTTTCCCGGCGAGTTGCATGGCGCCGTAGCCGAGGCGCTTCACGGTGCGGTCGCCGAGCTTGAACGTGCCGGCTTTGGTGATGTCGGTCATGGCCTCTCTCCTTTAGACGAGATCGTAGATAGCGCGCCGCGATCTCCACTATAACACACCCCAATCGAAACAGGCTGTTCGGAAACACGAACGATGGCAGCAGACCTCAGCGACCTTGCCGCCTTCGCCGCCGTTGCGGGTGCAGGGGGCTTCCGTGAGGCGGCCCGGACGAGCGGTGGCAGCGCCTCCAGCTTGAGCGAAGCCGTCAGCCGGCTCGAAGCAAGCTTGGGCGTCCGCCTGCTTAACCGCACCACGCGCAGTGTGGCCCCGACCGAGGCAGGAGGGCGCCTGCTCGACCGGCTCGGCCCGGCATTGAGTGAGATCGCGGCGGCGGTGGATGGGGTCAATGGGTCTCGTGACCGGCCTGCGGGTACCTTGCGGTTGAACGTGCCGGTGAGTGCGGCGCGCCTCGTGCTGCCCCGCATCGTGCCGCCCTTTTTGGCGGCCTATCCCGATATCGTTCTGGATGTGATTGCCGAGGATAGCTTCGTCGACATGCTGGCGGCGGGCTGCGATGCGGGCATCCGCTACGATGAGAGGCTCGAGCAGGACATGATCGCGATCCCAATTGGTCCGCGAGAGCAGTGCTTTGCCACCGCGGCATCCCCCGCCTACCTGGACCGGCACGGCCGCCCAAGCCATCCGCGCGATCTGCTCGGCCACGCCTGCTTGCGGGGACGTTTCGCCAGCGGCGCCATGACCGCGTGGGAGTTCGAGCGCGATGGGGAAGTCGTGAAGGTCGATCCGAGCGGTCCGCTCATCGTGCGGGTCGGCGCGGCGACCGACCTTGCCATCGATGCGGCCGTTGCCGGGTGCGGTGTGATCTGCCTCTTCGAGGACTGGCTGCGTCCGTATCTCGACAGCGGCGCGTTGGAGCCGGTGCTGCAACCCTGGTGGCCTCGCTTTTCAGGGCCGTTCCTGTATTATCCGGGCCGGCATTACGTTCCCCCACCCCTTCGCGCCTTCGTCGACTTTCTCGGCGTGCTGCGGTCACAGCAGTGATCCGCCCGGCGGCTTATGGTCAGGCCGGTGGTTCGCCCTGGATCGGCGTGAGGTCCATCGCGACGATCAGGGCCGTCACCTCTTGGATCGCGGCCTCGGCCTCCGCGGCATCTGGCCCCTTGGCGACCAGTGCCACGCCATTTCCCGTCCCGCGGTAGAATGGGTAGGAGCCGAGGTCGAGCGTCGGGTGCTTCTCCTGCACCGCGCGCAATCCATCGGCGACGCGCCCCTCCATCAACCCGATGGCATACACCGCGCAGGAGACGATGGGTGGCCCGCCCACGAGATCCGGCGCCAGGGCGTTGAACATCGACTGCATGATGCGCGGCACGCCTGCCATCACGTGCACGTTGCCGATGGTGAAGCCCGGCGCGATCGAGATGGCGTTGTCGATCAGCGAGGCGCCGCGCGGCATGGTGGCCATACGCTGCCGGGCGCTGTTGAACTCGCCGGGCTTGTAATGCCGCTCCATGCGTGCCCAGGCCTCGGGGTGCGGCTCCCAGGGTACGCCAAACGCGGCGGCGACGCACTCGCTGGTGATGTCGTCGTGGGTCGGGCCGATGCCTCCGGTGGTGAAAACATGGTCGAACCGCGCCCGCACCTCGTTCACCGTGCCGATGATCGTCTCCGGCACGTCCGGGATCACCCGCACCTCGCGCAACGGGATGCCGATTTCCCCCAGCCGCGTGGCGAGGAACTTGATGTTGGCGTCCTGGGTGCGGCCGGACAGCACCTCATTGCCGATGACGAGCAGGCAGGCGGTGGGATTGGTCATAGGAAATCCCTCAAAAGCGGAATGAGCGGCTTGTCGGCAGCTGGCATATCATACTCGGTGAGCTTGTTGGGGCGCACCCAGGCCAATGCCTGGCCCTCCACCCCCTGGGGCGTGCCCTTCCACCGGCGGCAAAGGAAGAGCGGCATCAGCAGGTGGAACCGCTCGTAATCATGTGAGGCGAAGGCGAACGGGGCCAGGCAGGCCTCCGCCACGTCAATACCCAACTCCTCCTTCAACTCGCGGATCAGCGCGTGCTCAGGCGTTTCGCCGGGGTTGAGCTTGCCGCCGGGGAATTCCCATAGCCCGGCCATCTTCTTGCCCTCGGGCCGCCGGGCCAGCAGCACCCGGTTGTCGACGTCGATCAGCGCGCAGGCGGCCACCAGCAGCAATGGTTTGCCCAGGGCGGGCTCGTGCGTGGCGACGGGCGTCTCCACGGTGCCGAACAGGTCATCCCGCGTTGCCTCGAACCGGATGACGGGGTGGTCGCCGCCCCGCGCCAGAAAGCGCTCCTGGCCGTGGCCAACCTCCCGCAGGCCCACCCGGCGCAGCACCGCGGCGGAGGCTGGGTTGTCGGCGGCGACGCAGGCCTCGAGCCGTTCGATCGGCAGGTTCGCCAGCGCCCAGCGCGCCACCCGGCTCACGGCCTCGGTCGCCACGCCGTGACCCCAGTAGTGGCGGCCGACCCAATAGCCGAGGTCGCCCACATTCGCGGTCTTGTCCAGCCGCAGGCCGACGCAACCGATCACCAGCTCCTTGCCGTCTTCGTGCCCCGCGATCACCAGATGGTGGGCGCGGCCGTCAGCCCGCTGCGCCACGGTGGAGGCGATCCATTCGTCGGTCAGCTTGCGCGGGTAAGGGAAGGGCAGGCGCGCCAGCATGCGCACGACGGACCAGTCGTTGACCAGGCGATGAAGCTGCTCGGCATCGGCGGGCACGGGCGGACGCAACAGAAGACGCTCCGTCGTGAGCGTCATCGGCGCGTCGGGTGCCGGGGGCGGGAGAGCTGGTGTGCGGCGGCGGGCGGGGGGCATCTTCCTGTAAAATGGCGCAGCGGGGTGGGAGAGGGCAAGGGCGATACCGCGGGCAGCCGTGCTCGAGGTCGGCGGGAACCGAGCAAGCCTGCCCCTGGTCCAACCACGTCACCTGCGGTATCTCCGCCTATCATGCCCAGTAGCAACGACATCCGCGCCACCTTCCTCGACTACTTCGTGCGCAACGGCCACACCGCCGTGCCGTCCTCCTCCCTCGTGCCGCGTAACGACCCGACGCTGCTGTTCACCAACAGCGGCATGGTTCAGTTCAAGAACGTGTTCACCGGGGCGGAGCGGCGGCCCTATAGCCGGGCCACCACGGCACAGAAATGCGTGCGGGCGGGTGGCAAGCACAACGATTTGGACAATGTCGGCTACACTGCCCGGCACCATACCTTCTTCGAAATGCTGGGGAATTTCTCGTTCGGCGATTACTTCAAGCCGATGGCGATCGAGCATGCCTGGACCCTGCTGACCCGGGACTTTGCCTTGCCGAAGGAGAAGCTGCTGGTCACCGTGTTTTCCGAGGACGACGAGGCGGCCGATTTGTGGAAACGCATCGCCGGCCTGCGCGACGACAGGATCATCCGCATCCCGACCTCGGATAATTTCTGGCGCATGGGGGATACCGGGCCCTGCGGCCCGTGCTCGGAAATCTTCTACGACCATGGCGACACCATTCCCGGCGGCCCGCCCGGCAGCCCGGATGAGGATGGCGACCGGTTCATCGAGATTTGGAACCTGGTGTTCATGCAGTTCGAGGAGGGGCCGCCCGGCGTGCGCGCCCCGCTGCCCCGGCCGTCGATCGACACCGGCATGGGAATGGAACGGTTCGCCGCGATCCTGCAGGGCGTCCACGACAATTACGACACCGACACGTTCCGCGCGCTCATCCTGGCCAGCGCCGACGCGACCGGGCAGGAGGCGGACGGGCCGTTCCGCGCCAGCCACCGCGTGGTGGCCGACCACCTCCGCTCCACCTCGTTCCTGATCGCGGAGGGGGTGCTGCCGTCGAACGAAGGCCGTGGCTATGTGCTGCGGCGAATCATGCGGCGGGCCATGCGGCATTTGCACATGATGGGCGCGCGGGAGCCGACGATGTGGCGCCTGGTGCCGGTATTGGTGCGGCAGATGGGCGCCGCCTATGCCGAATTGCCGCAGGCCGAGTCGCTGATCACCGAAACGCTGCGGCTGGAGGAGACCCGGTTCAAGGCGATGCTGGAGCGCGGGCTGCATTTGCTGGCCGACGAGGTGGCCAAGCTGGGCGAATCCCAGGCGCTGCCCGGTGACGTCGCGTTCCGGCTGTACGACACCTATGGGTTCCCGCTGGACCTGACGCAGGACGCGCTGCGGGAGCAGGGGCGTTCGGTGGATGCCGGCGGATTCGACCTGGCGATGGCGGAACAGCGCACCCGCGCCCGCGCCGCCTGGGCCGGCACTGGCGATGCCGCGGCCGAACGCGTCTGGTTCGAGCTGCGGGAGTCGGTGGGGGCCACCGAGTTCCAGGGCTACACCACCGAGAAGGCGGAGGCCCAAATGGTCGGGCTCGTCATCGGTGGCATGGCCGTGCAACGGGCGGAGGCCGGTGACAAGGTGTCCGTGGTGCTGAACCAAACGCCGTTCTATGCGGAAAGTGGCGGCCAGGTTGGAGATACCGGGAAGATCACGGGGGCCAACGGGCTGCGGATTGCGATCACAGACACGCAGAAGCGCGCCGGGACGGTCTTTGCCCATATCGGCACGGTGGAGGCGGGCGAGGTGACGGTCGGTGCGGCCGTGGTAGCGGAGTTGGACCATGCCCGCCGGTCCGCGATCCGTGCCCACCACAGCGCCACCCATCTGCTGCACGAGGCATTGCGCCGCCGGCTTGGCACCCACGTGGCGCAGAAGGGCAGCCTGAACGCGCCCGACCGGCTGCGCTTCGACGTCAGCCAGCCGACGCCGATTTCCAAGGCCGACCTGAAAGTGGTGGAGGCCGAGGTCAACGCCCGTATCCGGGAGAACTCTGCCGTGAGCACCCGGCTGATGACCCCGGAGGCCGCGGTGGCGGAAGGGGCGATGGCGCTGTTCGGGGAGAAATACGGCGACGAGGTCCGCGTCGTCAGCATGGGCGATGGCGAGGACGCCCGTCCGGCCTATTCGATCGAGCTTTGCGGTGGCACGCATGTCCGCCGGACTGGCGACATCGGTCTGTTCCGCCTGGTCGGCGAGGGCGCGGTGAGTGCCGGGGTCCGCCGGGTCGAGGCGGTGACGGGGGAGGCTGCGCTGGCCATGATGGGCGAGTCGGAACGGCGCTTGGAAGAGTTGGCCGGCATGCTGAAGGCCAACCCGGCCGAGATCGGCACACGGGTCGCGGCCTTGATCGAGGACCGCAAGCGGCTGGAAAGGCAGGTGAGCGAGTTGCAGCGCAAGCTTGCGACCGGCAGCGGCGCGCCCGAGTTGGAGGAGATTGCCGGTATTTCCTTGGCAGCCCGTAATGTGGGTGAGGTGCCGGGGAAGGAGCTTCGCAGCCTGGTGGACGCCATCGCGGAGCAGGTTGGCAGTGGGGTGGTGGCGCTCGTCTCGACGGCGGACGGCAAGGCCAGCATCGCGGTCGGGGTCTCGCCCGATCTGGTCAAGCGTGTCAGCGCGGTAGATTTGGTGCGCGCTGCGGCGGTGGCCGTCGGTGGCAAGGGCGGTGGCGGGCGACCCGATATGGCGCAGGCGGGTGGCCCCGACGGAGACCGGGCGGACGATGCGCTGGAGGCGATCAGGGGCGTGTTGCGAACTATCTAGTAGCGGTAGCACGTATGAGCCTTTGGCTCATGCGGGAGGCGACGCATCAAAACTGTGTCCACCCAGCGTCCATGGCAAGGTGGCTTGGGGTAATGGGTTTGGCGAACTCATGGATTGGGGTCCCGACTCGCCACTGCCGTGTGATCCCGCATCCGCCGCGCGAATACGGGCCACGCTGATCGTGGCAGCTTTGAACGCGGCCTGGCTCATACATCCACCTCTTCCACCGCCAAATACCTCGCGTGTTCCTGGATGAACCGGAACCGCAATTCTGGCTTGCGCCCCATCAGGCTCTCCACCAGCTCGCTGGTTTCCGCCCGCCGTTCAACCGACGCCACCACCTTCAGCAGCGTCCGCTTGGCAGGGTCCATCGTCGTGTCGCGGAGCGCGGCGGGGGGCATCTCGCCCAAGCCCTTGAACCGACTGATCTCGATCTTCGTGCCCGCCTTGAACGTCTTCGTCAGCCGCTCGCGATCCGCCTCGTTCATCGCGTAGACCGACCGTGCGCCCTGCGTCATGCGGAACAGCGGTGGCTGCGCCAGATAAACGTGGCCAGCCTTCACCAATTCCGGCAACTCCCGGTAGAAAAATGTCATCAGCAGGCTGGCGATATGGGCCCCATCCACGTCTGCATCCGTCATGATGACGATGCGGCCGTACCGCAGTTTTTTGATGTCAAACCGGTCGCCGACGCCGCAGCCGAGCGCCTCGATCAGATCGCGTAATTCCTGGTTCTGCCGCAGCTTATCGACGGTGGCGCTCGCGACGTTCAGGATTTTGCCCCGCAGCGGCAGCACAGCCTGTGTTTCCCGCCGGCGCGCCTGCTTGGCCGAACCACCGGCGCTGTCGCCCTCCACCAGGAAAAGCTCCGTCTCGGCCATGATCTCGCTGGTGCAATCCGCCAGCTTACCCGGCAATCGCAGCCGCTTCGTGGCGGTCTTGCGCGCGACATCCTTATTCTCGCGCCGCCGCAATCGCTCTTCGGCCCGCTCGATCAACGTCGTCAGCAGATTATCCGCCTGCGCGGGGTTGCCGGCCAGCCAGTGGTCGAACCGGTCGCGCATCGCAGTTTCCACCAGCCGTGTCGCGTCTCCGCTGGTGAGTTTTTCCTTCGTCTGTCCCTGGAATTGCGGATCGCGCACAAAGGCGGACAGCTTGCCCGCCATGCTGCCCGTCACGTCCTCGCCGGTGATCTGCAACGCCCGCTTGTTGTTCCGCTGCTCACCCCAGGCGCGCACGCCCTTCAGCAGGGCCGCCCGAAACCCTGCCTCATGCGTCCCACCCAGCGGGGTTGGCACGGTGTTGCAGTAGGAGTGGAGGAAACCGTCCGCACCCTCCAGCCAAGTCACCGCCCATTCCGCCCGGCCGCCCGACCGGCCATCATCGCGCGCCGGCAGATCGGCCTCACCAGCCCAGATTTCCGGCACCGACATCGGCATGGTCCCAATCTCCTCGGCCAGGCTGTCCCGCAGTCCGCCGGGGAAGTGCAGTGCCGCCTCCACCGGCACGTCGTCGCGCCCCTTCAGCAGTGTCGAGTCGCAACTCCACCGGATCTGCACGCCGCGGAACAGATAGGCCTTGGACCGGCAGAGCCGGAACAACCGCAATGGGCTGAATTGGAGCGCACCGAATATCTCCGGGTCCGGTTTGAAGCGGATCGTCGTGCCGCGCCGGTTCTGCACCGGCCCGGCGTTGATCAGCTTCGTCGTAGGTTTTCCCTGGGCATAGCTCTGCCGCCACAACACCCTGTCCCGCGCGACCTCGACCTCCAAGGACACGCTCAGCGCGTTCACCACGGAGCTACCAACGCCGTGCAGGCCCCCCGAGGTCTCATACGCCTCACCGCCGAACTTACCACCTGAATGCAATGTGGTAAGAATAACCTCTAGCGCACTCATGTTCTTGAACTTCGGATGGGGGTCGACGGGGATTCCGCGCCCGTTATCCCGGATGCTCAGCCAGTTGCCAGCCTGGAGCCCGACCTCGATGGAAGTTGCATGCCCAGCCACCGCCTCATCCATGGAGTTGTCCAGAATTTCCGCGGCCAGGTGGTGCAGCGCGTTTTCGTCAGTGCCGCCGATATACATGCCAGGGCGTCGCCGCACGGGCTCAAGCCCCTCGAGAACCTCGATGTCTTTGGCAGAATAGTCGTTGCCAGCGCGCTCAGGACCGCGCCTGGGAGGCCGCCCGGGTTGGGCGGAGCCGAAGAGGTCGTTCATGCTGTGTTCCCGTATCTCCCCCGCACGCTAGGCGGACGGGGGAGGGGAACGCAAGGTCTACTGCTTGGTCGGGAAGCTCGCGCTGGGCGACTGCTCCTGCGTGTGGGCCTCTAAAAACCAAAGCTGCTTGTCGATGCCGCGCGACACCTCGGTAAAGATGTCGGCGGTATCGGGATCGCCTGCCTCGTCCACCTCATCGATGTTGGCGCGGATCGCATTCGCCACCAAGGCATAGCGATCGATCAAAGCATGGATATGATCGCTGACTTGGTAGATATCGACAGGATAGGCCGGCAGCGCCGTCTTCTTGTCGACTTCCTGCACGGTGCCCCGCGCTGTCCCACCCAGTTGCGTGATACGCTCGGCCATGGTGTCGACGAACTCATCCTGTTCCTCGCGGAACTTGTCCAGCATCAGGTGCACGCCAATGAATTGCGGGCCCTTCAGGTTCCAATGCGCCTGCTTGGTAATCAGGGCCATGTCGATCGAGTCGGCTAGGCGAGCCTGCAATAACTCGATCGACACCGCTTTCGCATTTTGATTGTTTCTCGTCTTGTGCAAATGCACGCCGCCTTCAGTCTGGTCGGCCGGCATTGCTGTGTCTTTTGCCATAGTGGTCTCCTTCGCTCCTCGGCTCCGAACGCGCTATCGATCAAGGCAGTTGCACGGTCAGCCGCGTGCGCGGTGAATGTCGCGCGTAACGATTCCGCTCTCTTCGGATGGCATCGTCAACCAATCGCGCTGATCGAGCGTAGCACGGGTATCCCGTAGGCCGGCGGCCCAGTGGTCGCGCATGGATGATTTGCTGAAATCGTAGCCCTTCGCCTCTCCTTCATGGGCTGCCTGCTGGTAGATCAACTGCATGATATTGATGGCTGGCAGGGATTGCAGCCGGCGCTTCAAACCGGCTTCCTCTTCGGAGAGTTGGTCGTCCGGCAGCTTCTCCAGCAACCGTCTGATCTGAATGCGTTGGGCATGCGCCTGCCGGTAGTAATCCGTCGTCAACCGGGTTCGGGAGGAGTATTGAATATCCTTTGCGCGTCCAAGCGCGGCCGCCATGTCTCGCGGCACCGGGCCGCGCGCGCTGAACAAATCCACCTGAAACACCAGGGCGTTCTCGCCGTCTATATGATCGAGCAAATGCTGCAGCGGCGTGTTCGACACGATGCCGCCGTCCCAAAAACATTCTCCGGCGATAGGGACCATCGGCAGGGCTGGTGGCAGCGCGCCGCTGGCCATGATGTGCTCCGGCTCGATGGTCGTTTCGGCATTGTCGAAATAGGCGAAATTGCCGGTTGCCACGTTTACCGCCCCGACCGCGAACCGCATCTCGCCATTGTTGATCCGGTCGAAATCGACCAGCCGCACGAGCGTCTCGTAGAGCGGCTTGCTGTCGTAGAACGACGTTGCCCCGCGAGCACCGCGTGGACGTGCCCAGGGGGAGGGGAGATTGGGTGTGAACAGCCCAGGTTGGCCCAGGGCCACGGTCAGAAACGAGGACCAGAGATTGTGAACCTTCCGGGCGTAGTCACCCTCGGGCAGGAAGCCCCAGACGGGGCGCATCGTCACGGTACGCCAGAAATCCTCCAGCGCCGGCAGCCGTTGGTCGGGTGCGTTGCCGGCGATCAGGGCGGCATTCACGCTGCCAATCGACACCCCGGCGAGCCAGTCCGGCTCCAATCCGGCTTCGTGCAGGGCCTGGTAGACGCCGGCCTGATAGGCCCCCAATGCCCCACCGCCTTGCAGGAGGAGGCCCACGCGGTCGCAGCGCTCAGGTCGCCAAGGCTTTCGATCAGTATAGGGAAACGCGACAGCATCCATCAGCAGCTATCTCCTTCGGATCGCCCGGCATGTGGTCCTGGCGGCGTGCCTTGCCAGACCGGCATGATCCGCCAATGATCCGCACTGTAGCGGATGTGGGGGGTGCGGATGAGTCTGAAGGGCAAGGTGGCGCTGGTTACCGGGTCTACCAGTGGGATCGGCCTTGGCATCGCCCGCGCCCTCGCTGCTGAAGGCGCAGACATTATGATGAACGGGTTTGGCGACGCGGCTGCGATCGAGCAACTGCGCTTCGGACTTGCGGCCGAGCACGGCGTGCGTGTGCTTTACGACGGTGCCGACGTCAGCAAGGCCGCGCCGATCGCCGCCATGGTGGCGCGGGCCGAGTCGGAGTTCGGCCGGCTCGACGTCTTGGTCAACAACGCGGGCATCCAATTCGTCGCGCCGATCGCCGATTTTCCCGCCGAACGGTGGGACGCGATTATCGCGATCAACCTGTCGAGTGCCTTTCATGCGATGCAGGCCGCCATTCCCGGCATGAAATCCCGCGGTTGGGGGCGCATCGTCAACATCGCCTCTGCTCATGGCCTGGTCGGAAGCCCGGAGAAATCGGCTTATGTCGCGGCGAAGCATGGGATCGTTGGCCTCACGAAAGTGGCCGCGCTGGAACTGGCCAATGACGCGATCACGTGCAACGCGATCTGCCCTGGCTGGGTTCTGACGCCGCTCGTCCAAAAGCAACTCGACGCCCGGGCCGGGCGCGAAGGCCGCAGCGTCGCGGAGGTGACCCATACGTTCCTGACGGACAAGCAGGCCTTGGCAGCCTTCTCGACGCCGGAAGGAATCGGCGCGCTGACGGTGTTCCTGTGTTCGGACGCCGCGGCGACCATGACCGGGTCGCCCATCTCGATCGATGGCGGCTGGACCGCGCAGTAGCCCTAGGCGGCCACGGTGGCGCCGATGCTGGACGTGACTTGACGCCCCACGACGGAACCGACCATCACCAGGGTGGGGCCGCCGGTGGACCAGCCAGGCGCTTCCGAGACGAGGCTATCCAGCGTACCTTTCAGCACCCGTTGCGCCCGGGTCCCGCCCCGTTCGATAAGCGCCGCCGGCGTCGCCGGGTTCAGGCCTGCCGCCAGCAAACCGTCGCGCAACAGGGGTAGGGTGACGATGCCCATGTAGATGGCCAGTGTTCCGCCCCGGGCCAACTGCTCGAAATCCAGGTCGAGGCGTCCCTCTTTCGTGTGCCCGGTCGCGAATGTCACCGACCGCGTTTCCTCCCGATGCGTCAACGGAATGCCGGCTTGGGCCGCACAGGCG
Organism: Acetobacteraceae bacterium; assembly: GCA_965199005.1. Lineage (GTDB taxonomy): Bacteria > Pseudomonadota > Alphaproteobacteria > Acetobacterales > Acetobacteraceae > LMUY01. The sequence continues at coordinate 696,903 of CBDAQK010000006.1, forward strand.
AGCGCCGCGGTGACGCCGGGCACGACTTCGAAGGCAATGCCGGCTTGTGCGAGCGCCTCTGCTTCTTCCCCGCCACGGCCGAACACGAAGGGGTCGCCGCCCTTCAGCCGGACGACTTTGCGTCCCTCCCGTGCCAGCCGGATCAGCAAATCGTTGATACCCTCCTGCGGCAGGCAGTGGTTGGCGCGGGCCTTGCCGACGTAGATCCTCTCGGCATCCCGGCGTGCCATGTCCAGCACATCTTCGCCGATCAGCCGGTCATGGACGATCACGTCTGCCTCGCCGAGCAGGCGATGGGCCCGTAGCGTCAGCAAATCGGCCGCACCGGGGCCTGCGCCCACGAGGTAAACCATCCCTGTGGGGTCGGCTCCCTCGGTAATTTGGCGCGTCATTTCCCGCCGTGCCGCATCCTCCGCGCCGGCTGCGACCAGGTCGGCCACGCGTCCGCCCAACGCACGCTCCAGCACCCGGCGTCGCAATGAGGTATCGGGCAGGCGGCGGCGCAGTTCGGTTTTGAACTCCTCCGCAATAGCCGCCAACCTTCCGAATGCAGGCGGAACGATGGCCTCGATCCGCGCCCGGATCAATCGGGCCAGGA
>CBDAQK010000006.1:702500-3161222 GCA_965199005.1 Acetobacteraceae bacterium
GTGAGGGGTGACCCCGCCTGGAGGTATCCGAAGTGCGAATGCTGACATGAGTAGCGACAAACAGTGTGAGAAACACTGTCGCCGAAAGTCCAAGGGTTCCTGCGCAAGGTTAATCCGCGCAGGGTGAGCCGGCCCCTAAGGCGAGGGCGAGAGCCGTAGTCGATGGGAACCAGTTGAATATTACTGGGCCTGCTGGAAGTGACATGTGCGAAATGTTGTCAGGGCTTACTGGATTGTCCTGGCTTTTTGAGTACATCGGGAAATAGCTCCAGCGTATAGACCGTACCCGAAACCGACACAGGTGGACTGGTAGAGCATACCAAGGCGCTTGGGAGAACCATGCCGAAGGAACTAGGCAAATTGCTCGCGTAACTTCGGGATAAGCGAGACCCATCGTTGGGCAACCATCGGTGGGTGGCACAAAGCAGGGGGTAGCGACTGTTTAGTAAAAACACAGGGCTGTGCGAAGTCGAGAGACGACGTATACGGTCTGACGCCTGCCCGGTGCCGGAAGGTTAAGAGGAGGTGTGCAAGCACTGAATTGAAGCCCCGGTAAACGGCGGCCGTAACTATAACGGTCCTAAGGTAGCGAAATTCCTTGTCGGGTAAGTTCCGACCTGCACGAATGGCGTAACGACTTCCCCACTGTCTCCGGCATGGGCTCAGCGAAATTGAATTCCCCGTGAAGATGCGGGGTACCCGCGGTCAGACGGAAAGACCCTATGAACCTTTACTGCAGCTTTGCAGTGGCCTCAGGGGAGAGCTGTGTAGGATAGGCGGGAGGCTTTGAAGCATGGGCGCTAGCTTGTGTGGAGCCACCCTTGAAATACCGCCCTGATCTCTTCTGATGTCTAACCGCGTCCGGTCAGCCCGGACCGGGACCCTGCATGGTAGGCAGTTTGACTGGGGCGGTCGCCTCCCAAAGTGTAACGGAGGCGCGCGATGGTGGGCTCAGGCCGGTCGGACATCGGCTGCTGAGTGCAATGGCATAAGCCCGCCTGACTGCGAGAGCGACAGTTCGAGCAGAGACGAAAGTCGGCCATAGTGATCCGGTGGTCCCGCGTGGAAGGGCCATCGCTCAACGGATAAAAGGTACTCTAGGGATAACAGGCTGATCTCCCCCAAGAGTCCACATCGACGGGGAGGTTTGGCACCTCGATGTCGGCTCATCACATCCTGGGGCTGGAGCAGGTCCCAAGGGTTCGGCTGTTCGCCGATTAAAGTGGTACGTGAGCTGGGTTTAGAACGTCGTGAGACAGTTCGGTCCCTATCTGCCGTGGGTGTTGGAGACTTGAGAGGATCTGTCCCTAGTACGAGAGGACCGGGATGGACGCACCTCTGGTGAACCGGTTGTCACGCCAGTGGCACGGCCGGGTAGCTATGTGCGGACGGGATAACCGCTGAAAGCATCTAAGCGGGAAACCCACCTCAAAACCAGGTCTCCCCGAGGGCCGTGGTAGACCACCACGTTGATAGGCCAGATGTGAAAGTGCCGTAAGGCATGCAGCTAACTGGTCCTAATCGCCCAATAGGCTCCATACACCATCATACACAGCAATCATCGCCGATACGCAAACGCCAGGCGTCAGACAACAGACGCCAAACCGCATTCACACACACCCCACCAGAACCACGTCCACAGCACGTCTGACGTCTGTCGTCCGAAGACTGGCGTCTGATTGGTGCTTGGACGACCTGGTGGCCATGGCGGGGAGCCTACACCCGATCCCATCCCGAACTCGGCCGTGAAAACCCCCAGCGCCTATGATACTGCACCCCAAGGTGCGGGAAAGTCGGTCGCCGCCAGGTCTTCCAAACACCAACACCAATACAAACCAACAGCGCGCCCGAAAACAAGCCGCTGATACCGCGGGGTGGAGCAGCCCGGTAGCTCGTCAGGCTCATAACCTGAAGGTCACAGGTTCAAATCCTGTCCCCGCAACCATCTTGACTTGCCGCGCTAACACCGACGCCGATTGCGCCCAGTGCCGCTCGCAACGCCATCCGCTCCGGGTTCCAACTGGTCGACGTTCCTGAAGACCCTGGTCAAACCGGGCCTGCGCGGCACCAAGCTGGTCATCTCGGACGCGCACAAACGCCTGAAGCCGGCGATCCGCCGGGTGCTCGGCTCGACGTGGCAAAGATGCAGCGTACACGGGACGCGCAATGCGCAGGCCTATGTGTCGAAAGGCCAGCAGAACATGGTGTCGGCTGCCTTGCCCCAGGCGTTCACCCAGCTGACCACCAGAACGCCAGCCAGACGAGGCGCCACGTCGCCGACCAGCTGCGCGACAAATGGCCCAAGCTGGGCGCGTTCATCGACGACAGCGAGGCCGACGTGCTGGCCTACACGAATTTCCCCGCCCAGCACCGGGTGAAGATCCACTCAACCAACCCGATCGAGCGGTTGAACAAAGAGAGTTTGCGTGAGATTAGCCCGGCTTTCTCCAGGGTGAGGAGCATCTGGTAGACCGTAGGCGGGGTGACGCGGAAGAAGCTCTGGATATCGGCCTGCGCCGGCGGGCGGCGGTTGAGCAGCGTGTAGGCGTCAATGAACGCCAGGTACTGCCCCTGTTTCGGGGTGAACTTTGAAGGCGATTCGCCGACGCGATTCATCATCGTCCTCCACAGCAGGGGATCGACGATGAACATACGCTACGGATGGTGGGCGGGTGGGCCTCGATGAGGCCGAACGGGCCCAACTGACGGCCATGCTGAGCGGCGGCAAGCATGCGTCACGAAAGATCAAGCGGGCGCAGATCCTGCTGGCTGCCGACGCCGGGGTTGGAGACGAGGAGATCGCACGGACCCTCTCGGTCGGCGCCTCGACGGTGTATCGGACGAAGCGGCGCTTCGTGGAAGGCAATCTCGAGGCCGCCCTCAGTGAGGAGCCACGTCCGGGTGCCGCGCGCAAGCTGTCAGGCAAGGAGACGGCGCTGTTGGTTGCGACCGCCTGCTCCAACCCGCCACCGGGGCGCAAGCGCTGGACGCTCGATCTGCTGGCGGGCGAGATGGTGCGTCTGACCGAGCACGAGGCAGTGTCGCGCGAGACGGTGCGGCGGCGTCTGGCCGAGGACGACCTCAAGCCGTGGCGACGCGAAATGTGGTGCATCCCCGCAGATCGACGGCGAGTATGTCGCGCGCATGGAAGATGTGCTCGACCTGTATGCCGAGCCGGCCGATCCCAAGCGCCCGGTGGTGTGTTTCGACGAGAGCCCGACGCAGTTGATCGGCCAGACGCGCGCGCTGATCCCTGCCGAGCCGGGTCAGCCGGAGCGCTATGATTGCGAATATCGCCGCAACGGCACGGCTAACCTGTTCGTGTTCCTCGACGCGCATCGGTCGTGGCGTCATGTGAAGGTTACGGCGCAGCGCACTGCGAAGGACTTTGCCTTGTGCATGCGCGATCTGGTGGACACGCACTACCCAAAGGCGGAGTTGATCCGTGTGGTGTTGGACAATCTCTCAACCCACACGGCCGGGGCGCTGTATGAAACATTCCCCGCGCCCGAGGCGCACCGCGTCCTGCGGCGACTCGAATTCCATCACACACCCAAGCACGCCAGTTGGCTGAACATGGTGGACATCGAGATCGGTGTGATGCGCGGCCAGTGTCTCGACCGCCGCATCGGCGAACGTGAGCGTCTCAACCGCGAGATCGCCGCCTGGCAAAAGCAGCGTAACGCCGCAGGCGCGCGCATCAACTGGAGGTTTACCACCAAGAAGGCTCGCGACAAGCTCGCTTGCGCCTATCCCCACATCGCCAAGGAGTCATAATCACTGTGTTGAGGTACTAGTGCCGGGTCGGCGGATGAAGCTAAGGTGAGCTCCCCGCACGTCACCGCGCTCCGGGTCCGTCCGCATCGCCGTCTGCCGAACTGGTGACTACTAGCCGCAGGGTTGGGTGGTTACGTCTTTTCGAAGGGAGCGGGGGAAGTGATTGCGAACGCGCTTCTGGTGAGGAAACCGACTCCCGTATCTTTTCGGCGAAATCCTGCGGCCTCCCGGCTAGTGCGGGTACCCCGCACCCCCTTGCTGCCATGCGTCGGCGTACCTTCTCAGCCAAACGGCAAGCTGTCACAGCCTCTGAAAGGCATTCGGTTTGGCGTTTGGAGGCCTCTGACGCCTCGTCCATGAGGACGTCCAATTTACTGGTTTCCTCACGGGTAGGCGACAGGATGGTTTGGGTCAACCTAACCAAGTTGGTGGCCTCCTGGACTTTCCCGCTCGCTTCATGGGCAAGCCGTTTGAAACCCTTGGTGGAGACCGCGCAGTGCTCGGCTATCTTGGCCATGCTCGACGATGAGTCCTCCGCCTCGGATGCCGCCGAGGAGTCCGAGGCGGAGCAAACCACGAGGCGTTGACTTATCAGGTTGGTCTCAAAGGCTATCTCAGCGAAATCCTCCCTCACCACATCCAAGCGTCGCAAAAGCTTCTCGGGATCCGGCCTCCAGCTTAGAAGGGGCAATTGGCTGGCCCCCGTTCGTTTGGTCCAGCGTGAAAGGGGATCGACCTCTTCGTTGAGCCTGTCGCACAGTTAGGCCATCGCGGCTGCCATCTGGCGCGGCTGGGCTATCGCGGGCACCATGGGGACCGGGCTGGTTGCGTCGCCGGCCGCCAAGTCCTCCAGGCGCTCCGCCAGCGGCAGATACAGGCGGTCCGAGTATCGGCGAGCGCAGGTCCAGGACATCAGCCCGGACACCACAACGGCCACTGCCACGCCTATTGCTGGCAGGAACGGAGAGTATCCATAGTCCTTCACAATGACGGTCCCAAAACCCGCCATGACGATTGTCACCAGAAGAACGCAGGCGCATGTCGTCGCTAGAAGCACCTCCAAGCCTGGGGTGGACGATTTACGCAGTGGAGGCATGTGATGAGTCTTCCGTAGACAGGATAACGTATACGAAGAAGAGTCTAAAAACTGCTTACGGCCTTGGCCGTTTCGGGGCCGTTGCCGCCGCCGCCTCGGATGCTAGTGACGTCGGATGAACTCGATTTTGGCCGTCACACAAGGCGCAATGCCTGATTCTGGCGGCTGGCCGGGATCGGACGACGATCCAGCCGCCGTACTGGTCGAAAACCTCGGGTGGCGAGAGGCTTTGGTCATCGCGTTTGCCGGAATGGCGGCTCTCGCGAGTGAAGGGGATGCCGAGGGCATCGCGCTCTGAGACCAGGTCGTGGCGGCATTCCAGAAACTCAGTCCCCGAACGGACCGGTTTGAAAGAGCATTCGGAATGGTCAGTCCATACCGGGCGGCGATAGTTCTCCGGCCCCCGGCATGTTCTCCTACGCAGCAGCGGACGCCCGGCTGCGTAGGATGGCGTTAAGCGGACGGCGGAATGTTGGCTCGGGCTTGCCGGGCGCTCTTGCCTCGGGCTCCAACTGGGCGCTGGCGCCTGGCGCCGGCCGAGGTGCATGCAGGATGTATCCGCGGCTCCAGGCAGTTTTGATCATGCCGCCAGCACCTGCCGCCAGAAGCTTTTTGCGAAGCTTGCAGATGAACACATCGATGATTTTCACCTCGGGCTCGTCCATTCCGCCATAAAGGTGGTTTAGGAACGCCTCTTTGGTTTGGACCATTCCCTTGCGCAGGACGAGGAGTTCGAGGACGGAGTACTCCTTTGCAGTAACATGCAAGGGTGTTCCGTTCACGGATACGCCCCGGGTGTTCAGGTTGAGCGTCAGCGGCCCGACTTGGAGGGTAGGTTCGCTGTAGCCCTTGTTGCGCCTCACAATGGCCAGCATGCGGGCAAGGAGTTCGTCCGTGTCGCATGGCTTGGAGATGTAATCGTCCGCTCCCAGCCCAAAGCCCTTCACCTTCGCCTCTGGCCTTGTCAGGCCAGAAAGGATCAGGACGGGTGTTTCCTGCCGCGTGTTGCGCATCCGGCGGATGACCTCGTAGCCGTCCATGTCCGGCAGCATGAGATCGAGCAGCACGATGTCGTAGTCGTAATGCTTCAGCAGCTCCAGTGTTTCCTCACCGTTGCCAACCGCTTCGACCACCAAGCCGCGGTTGCGCAGGAACATGGTCATCCCCTGTGCGGCGGTTGCATCATCCTCAACGAGCAGAACACGCATCGGCGTATTTCTCCAGCAAACAGTATACGATATATACCACCTTAGATTGTGATATGCGAGGTGAAAACTCACCGAACTCTCGCCATGGTCGTATTTTTCCGGTGTCGACCTACTCCGGAGCCAAATCACCGTTACTGAACGGTGTGTGGAGTTCGTTGGCGTTATAATGTCGTGCTGCCCCAACATCGTGGGTAGCTTCGCCTGGCGAATGCCCCTCTAAAAGTCCACGGCGGATCCGGTGTCGTTGTCATCTGCTATGGCGTCTACTGCAGCGTGGTGACGCCCGTTCCCCAAGACTGCGATCGCCAGAGAGCGCCAAACTCCATTCGCGCCCCTGAACGCCGATCCGCCAGGCGGTGTTTCTGACCGGCCGGTCGGCGGAAACATCCGGCGTCTATGGGTATTCAGCGCTTACGGCGTGTCCGGGTTCCGGGCGTTCTCAGCCTGGGAATCCCATTTCGGGACGGCCCATTCGTCTTCTCCGGTCAACCGACATGTTCGGCGGCGCCGCTCGGCTGCCCCACCTTTTCGAGAAGCATCTTCACCTTCTCCAGTAACTCATGGCGGCCGAACGGCTTGAGGAGAACCTCCACATCGTCGGGGATGCCGTCGGCGCCGCGCACAGCGGCGTATCCGGACGTTAGCAAGGTCGGCAGGGAGGGGAACGCAAGGCGCGCCTGCCGAACCAGTTCGGCTCCATTGGTGCCTGGCATCGCGAAATCGGTCACGAGCGCATCGAAGGGTTCCGATGCGTCCAATTCCTTCAATGCCTCGTCTGCGCTGAAGGCCGTTGTGACCTGATAGCCCGCCCGGCGCAGGAACAGCGCCGTGACCCTGCTCACGTCGGGTTGGTCGTCCACCAAAAGTATGCGACCCGATCCCCCGATCGGCCCGATCTGCCGCGCGGCGGTGGGCCGGCCTGGCGCCGTCGTCCGGGGCAGCCGAAGCTCGATGCGCGTCCCGTGCCCTGGGCTGCTTTCGATCCTCATGTCGCCGCCACTCTGCTGAGCGAACCCTTGCACCATGGACAACCCGAGCCCGGACCCTTTTGCACCTTTGGTGCTGAAAAACGGGTCGCACGCCCTGGCCAGCACCTCCGGCGGCATCCCTTCGCCAGTGTCGGAAACGCTTACCGCCACTTCGCCGTCCAACGCCTGAGCCTCGATGAGGAGCGTCCCTCCGGCGGGCATGGCGTCCCGGGCGTTCAAGGCGAGGTTCAGCAGCGCCGAATCGAGGTAGGCGGCATCAGCCAGGATGGGGGGCAATCCTGGCTGATGCCGGACCGATACGGTGATGTCTGCCCCTAGCGTCCGCACCAGCGTCCGCGCCAGGTCGTCCAGCATTTGCCCCAGATCCAGCGCGACCGGCGACAGCTTCTGCTGGCGGGAGAACGATAGAAGATGGCTGGTCAATTTCGCCCCGCGCCGCCCGGCCTGCAACGCCAGCTCCAAGTCACTTTGGATGTCGGGCTGGCCGAACAGCGCGTCGATCGCGAGCTCGATGCCCCCGAGCAGAGTCTGGAGGACGTTGTTGAAGTCGTGGGCCACTCCCGCCGTCAGGCGTCCGACGGCTTCCACGCGCTGGCTATGGCGAATGCGTTCCTCAGTCCTGACGCGCTCGGTTATGTTGAGGGAAATCCCGGCCAATCGCCGGCCGCCATCCGGTGGGTTGATCACCCGGCCGTGCATTTGGACCCAACCTACGACGCCTGAACCCTGCTGGAGACGAAAGTCGCCGTCCAGATCTTCGCTGCCGGAAACGGACTGCTCAAGCGCGGCCTCGAAACGGGCACGGTCGGCGGCGTCGAGGGAGGCGAGGAACTGATGATAACCAAACATGTCGTTTGGTTCGACACCGAAGCAGCCCTTGCACATGGCCGAGGTGGTCAGCTCCATTGTTTGCAAATCCAATTCCCAAGTACCGAGCCGCCCAGCCTGGGTCGCATAGCGCAACCTGTCTTCTGCCTGTTGGGTGTGCAGGCGTTCGGACAGCACCTCGTTCTCCCGGCGTAGGTTTTGTTCCCGCCGTTCCTGCTCCGCCGCGTCCCTGCGGCTGGCCTCCAAGGCCGCTTCGGTTCTGCGCCTGGCCGTGACGTCGATCAGGAGGCAGACCGCCATCGCATCGGGCTCCTGGTTCTCCAGCCTGGCCGAGACCAACGCCTCCACGATGGAGCCGTCGCGATGCCGGAACCGCCTTGCTCTGTCCAGGACCTGCCCTTCGGCTTGCAGTGTCAGCCGATCGATGGCGGCGTCGCTGCCCGGCCCGGAAAGCTGGAAATCGTCGGCCTGCTTGCCGATCACCTCAGCCCTGTCATAACCGAGCAGCGCGAGCCAACTGTTCGAGACGCCCACCACCGCATTGCTGCCGTCCAGCATGTAGAGGGGGATAGGCGATAGCTTGAAGCTTGTCCGGTAGCGCAGATGGCTGGCTTCCAGCTCATGGTGCGCCTCTCGCAGCTGCGATGGTGTCGGTAGGGCCAGCGCCCGCGGCATGACGCGCCATAGGGCGGCGGCTGTGAGAAGCGAGATCGCCGCGGTGGCGGTCTTGATGATGGCTTCGATGCCATAGGCCGGAACCCAGAGCGTGAGTACGTCCAGCAAGTGGGATGCGCCGCACAGAAGAATGAAGGCGGCGAACATCCATACTAGCGGCTTGAAGACCAGATCCCGGCGCTGACGGCTGAAGTAGCCGAGCGCCGTCGATATCAACAGGTAGGCGATGCCGATGCCTGTGTCTGAGGCGGCATAGGTCCAAATAAGACCCGGCTCCCAGAGCAGACAGAATCCATGCGGGGTAAGACCCGAAGGATCGATGAGCCAAGTCGTGAACCCAGACATTTGGCAGGAGACCTGTCTAAAACGAAATATTGGAAGTCATCATGAACACGCTACAAGTTCTAAAGTCTATAACAATGCGGCCTCTCAATAGTAGGTATCAGCGTGCTCGTCAATTTAATGTCTAAATGACAGTAAAATACCATTGGTGCACAAAGCTTTCCAATAGGAAAGTGGTCGATCCATTGTGGAAATGCGAGCCGAATGGCTCCAACACTCGTCGCGATCACTCATGCAGCTGGTCGCTGTCCGCATTGGCCTAGGTGAGTATCGCCGACAGCTGAAAGCCGCAGACGAGAGACGTACAGGCTGCGTGCAAGATCCGCACGAAAGGACGTGACATCTGGAACGTCAGCTCCGCCAGAATATGCGGCTAACGTGGAGATAGAGCGGGCGCCACGTTGGAGGAGCGGCCGTCCGCACCTGAGTTTCATCCTTTCTTAACGCATAACGTATACAATATTTCTCAGACATTGACCCAATGTGATGGACGCACTGGGACGTTGAGGAGCAGCCAATGCGTCGTTCGTTCGAAAATCTCCGGTTGGTGAACAAACTGCTTTTTCCCATCGCGTTCCTGGTCATCACGATCGGCGTCATCATCTGGACGGCGAAGCTCGGATTTGATGAGGTCCAGAGCAAGACTGCCACGCTGATGGATAGCACGGTCGCGCGACGGACCCTGTTCCTGGCAACGGTCGGCCAGGTCGACGATGCGGCGATCCAGGAAAAGACCATTGCTGGAAACACCGATCCGGCCACAATCCAACCTCTAATCACGCGTTACAAGGAGAGAATGGCGGCTGCGCTGCAACAGGCGGACCGCCTCGTTGAATTGGCTCCCAACCCCGAGAGGCGCGCCACCAACGAAACATTCAGGGCTGTCCTGCTGGATTACAAGCGGCTTGCGGACAGCAGCATCGAGCTCGCCGTCCAGGGCGCCTTGGAGGCCGCCCACAAGCTCTCGTACGGCGCGGTCGTCGAAGCCCGCCGCAAGGTTGCCAGCGCGTCGGAGGAGCGAGGGAGTGAACTCGGGAAGCAGATGAAGCAGGAGGAGGCGGACCTGATGTCCTCAGGCGGCGCCGTGCTGCTGCGGCTGTACGCCGTCGCGGGCATCGGTCTGACCTTCGCCCTGGCCGTCCTTGCGGCAACGGTTGTGTTCCTCATCGTCAAGCCGCTCTCTCGGATCACCTCCTCCATGCAGGCGTTGGCCGGCGGCGATCTCGAGGTCCAGGTGGTCGGAGCCGACCGGAAGGACGAGGTCGGAACGCTTGCCAAGTCCCTGGCCGTCTTCAAGGCCAATCGTCTCCTGGCGATCACCCTGGAGGCGGAAGCCGCGTCCGCCCGTGTCGACATCGAGGTAGAGCGGGCGCGCGTCGAAGCGGAGCGAGCGCAGGAGGCGGCCGAGGACCAGCTTGCCTTCTCGGCCCTTGCGGAGGGGTTGGCCGCCCTCTCGAATGGTAACCTGACCCACCAAGTCACCGCGAACTTCGCGCCGAAGACGGAACAGCTCAAGTCGGACTTCAACGCAACGGCAAGCCGCCTGCGCCAGACAATGGCGACCATCGCCGGATCCATCTCCAGCATGAGCAACGGAACCGGGGAAATCAGCCAGGCCGCGGACGACCTGTCCCGGCGGACCGAACAGCAGGCGGCGAGCCTTGAGCAAACGGCGGCCGCCCTGGACCAGATTACCGCCACCGTCCGCAAGACGGCCGAGGGTGCCGGGCACGCCCAGGCGATCGTGACGACCGCGAAGAAGGATGCAGAGCACTCCAGTGGCGTGGTTCGGGAAACCGTCAGCGCCATGGGGGAGATCGCCAAATCCGCCGGACAGGTCAGCCAAATCATCGGCGTCATCGACGAGATCGCATTCCAGACCAATTTACTGGCCCTGAATGCCGGGGTCGAGGCGGCGCGCGCTGGCGATGCGGGCCGCGGCTTTGCCGTCGTCGCCTCGGAGGTCCGGGCGCTGGCCCAGCGGAGCGCCCAGGCGGCCAAGGAAATCAAGCAGCTGATCGCCACTTCGTCCGAGCAGGTCAAGCGCGGCGTCAAGCTTGTGGACGAGACCGGAAGCTTCCTGCAGCGGATCGTCGCCCAAGTGGTCGACGTCTACACGGCCATCGATGCGATCGCCGCGTCGGCCAAGGAGCAAGCCACCGGGCTTCACGAGGTGAACACCGCCGTCAACCAGATGGACCAGGTGACGCAGCAGAACGCAGCGATGGTCGAGCAGTCCACGGCTGCCAGCCACGGCCTACAACAGGAGACCGCCGAACTTAATCGCTTGACCAACTTCTTCACGACGGGCGAGGGCAATGAGCGCGGCGGCCGGCTTCCCATCAAGCCAGCGGCGGCGGCCAAGCCGCTCGGACAGAATACGGCCAGCAAGCGCGCCGCACGGGGCGGAGCCGCACCGCTCGAGGCCGCGGACGAGGGTTGGCAAGAATTCTGATGCATTTGCCGTCCCCAAACCGCCAGATAAGATAGGAACCCGGCTTATGCAGGACACATCGGAACACGGCAGAAGCCGCGAGATGGTCTCCTTCCGCGTGGGGGAGCAGGAATTCTGTATTGATATCGACCGCGTGCGGGAGATACGCGGCTGGACGCCGGCCACGCCGCTGCCGCACACCCCAGCCTATGTCCGCGGGGTCGTAAACCTCCGCGGAGCCGTGCTGCCCATCGTCGAGGTTGCTGAGAGGCTCGGGATGCCAGGAACAGAGCCAACCGCAAAGCACGTCATCATCGTGACGCAATGCGGCAATCAGGTTGTCGGGCTGCTCGTCACGGCGGTTTGCGACATCCTGATTGCAACGAACCGGATGATCCAGCCAGTGCCGGACACCGCGTCTGGTTCCGGCGATTACGTCGAAGGGCTGATCACGTATGAAGGCAGGATGGTCAGCATCCTGGATACTGACCGCTTGCTTCCAGGCACGGGGTTGGCCCAGGCCGCGTGAATGGATTGGGGACACGAGCGCTCCGACGACCACTCACGAGTCAGTCCATTTGACGTCTAAGCTAACAGATCATATACGATATTCAAAGGACTTTATAAGGATGGCGGGTTGGTCGCCGAGACAGCAATGACGCAATCCAGGATCGGCTTCGCAGTCGAGGAGACCGGTTCAAACCTAGACCACCAGATCGGAAAGAGGGTGGCGGCTCTTCGCCTGAGTCGCGGCCTGTTGTCTGAGGTGCTGGCGCAGACGCTCGGGGTTGCACCATCCAGGTTGATCGAGTGGGAGCGGGGCCATCGCCGGATCCCCGGAGGATACCTTCTGACGCTCAGCCAATATTTCGAATGCTCTTTAGTCTACTTTTTTGAAGGGCTCCAGAGACCCGAGTCCCATAGCCGGTCGACGCAGCCGCAAGGCGGGGCGGACCCTATGTTGGACAAGCGGGCGAAATCCACCGCCGATGCGGCGCGCAACGTCTACCTGGTAGGGTTGACATTGGAAAAAATCGTTCCGGACCCTGCAGAGTTAAGGCGGGGGATCATGGTGCTCGAGTGGCTGCTGGCGACGTCCGGTGCGAGCGGCGGAGCCCGGAACTAGAGCCCGGCCGTTAGCTGCCGCCTATTTCGTGGATATTACCCCGGCCAGGCGACGAGAAGTCATTCGCAAGTTATCGGGCTCCTTGAAGTGGTGTTTCGTTCACCAACTCACAGGGATTGCCTTGCAAACATAATATTTCAGTTAACTACTCAGTAAAGAATATTGTATACGTCTTATCCTCTAGCGAGAGGCCGTGCGTTTGACGGCAGGGCCGAGTCCTTGTGATCGACCGTCATTAACTCGAACAATTAAGGAGCAAGCCGGTGATTGAAAATAAAGCGATGGAAGCGGAAAGGCTGTTCAGACTCCACCAACTCGGGATCCTGGATACGCCCGGTGACGAGTATTTTCGTGACATTGCGGAACAGGCATTGGTTTTGTTCCCGGGCGCTTCAATCGTCGCGTTGAGTTGGTCGATCGGAAGCGCCAGTGGTTCAGGACGATTTTGGGCCTAGATGCCAAGGAGACACCGAGAAGCGTTTCCTTCTGTTCGCACACGATCCAGACCGGAGGTGTGATGGTGGTTTCGGATGCAACCTGCGACGCGCGCTTCGCCGATAGTCCGCTAGTGACTGCAGCGCCAATACTGGAACGACTAAACGCTTGTCTTCGCGAGACGGCGCAGAACTCCATGAGCCTAAACTTGACTATCTCGGCAGTTCGTTCAGACGTCAATCGGTCCAACGGGCTGCTGCGGCGGACTGCTACGAGCCTGAATGCGATACAGCAGTCCGCACGATGCATGAGCAAGACTAGCCCTGCCGTCGATTCTGAGGCTACGGGGAAAATGAGGGGGTTGATCTTTGCATCAGCCGCCTACGCTGATCAGGGTGTTCAATCGTCTCGAGAGACGGAGGTGGCATTTAGCGAAATCACACGCCGGGTTGACGAAATGGCCAGGCTTGTCTGTGGGACCTGAGTTGGAGTTTAGCGGTGAAGCCTGAGTTCCGCCTAGATGATGGAGGGCGGCCTGAGGTATGCATGGCCGTACTGCGCGTGAACCATGGAGCATCGTGAATACTATGAAGCCGCGTTTCGGCTCATACAGCTGCATGGATCAAGTGTTGCCCTCTCTTTCGCGCTCGAACGTTTGATACGAATGGCATGTCGCGGAGATATAGACGGCGCTGAGGAATGGAACCGGATTATCGAGGTCATCCATACCGTTTGCCGTTCTAGTCCGCGTGCCGGTGAGCGGATCCATTGACGCCTCAAGATATCCAGCCCCCGCTCGAAGCGGGCACAGGCGTTGGCATTGAGCAAGCCGCTGGTGAGTTGGCTGGAATAAGCGTCAGCCTTCTAACCCGTACAGCAGGCGGTCGACGTCGATGATAGGCTCTGGAAAGAAGGACGCCCCTGAGCCGATGATGATAGTGCATGTCTGCCATGACTAAGAAAGCCGTAAACACTGATTTCAGCGGGGTACAAAAGGCAGCAGTCCTGATGCTAGCCTTAGACGAAGAACAGTCGGCCCGGTTGTTCGGCATGATGCAAGAGGACGAGATCCGAGAGGTTTCGGCTGCGATGTCCCAACTCGGCCAGATTAAAGCCGACGCCGTGGAACGGCTCTGCATCGAGTTCGGCAGTAGCATGGGCGGTTCGGGTCAAGTTGTCGGAAGCTACGAAAGTACGGAACGCTTGCTCCAAAGGGCGCTGCCGCGGGAACGCGCCGCCCAGATCATGGATGAAATTCGCGGACCGGCGGGCCTCACCATGTGGGACAAGCTCGGCAACGTCAGTGATGCTGTTCTCGCCAACTACCTAAAGAACGAGTATCCCCAGACCGTCGCGGTCATCCTCTCCAAGCTTCAGCCTGAGAACGCGGCAAGGGTGCTGGCCCTGCTCCCCAACGGCTTCGCCATTGAGGTCGTCATGCGGATGTTGCGCATGGACTCCGTCCATAAGGAAGTCTTGACTGATATTGAAACCACACTTCGGGCTGAGTTCATGTCGACTCTCTCCCGCTCCAGCAAACGCAATCCTCATGAGATGATGGCCGAGATATTCAGCAATCTGGACCGTGGTGCTGAGGCCAAGTTCGTGGCGGCCCTCGAGGAACGTAGCCGCGATTCAGCAGACCAAATCAAGGCGCTGATGTTCACCTTCGAGGATCTGGGAAAACTGTCGTCGGCTGCGGTCCAAATTCTATTACGTGAGACGAGCAAGGACAAACTGCCTGTGGCACTGAAAGGCGCCTCAGACGGCTTGCGCCAGCTTTTCTTTGGCAGCATGTCAGAACGTGCCGGTAAAATGCTGCGAGATGACATCGAGGGACTTGGACCGGTCAAGCTGCGCGACGTAGACGAGGCACAGACTGCCTTGGTTGTCCTGGCAAAGGACCTTGCCGCCAATGGGATGATAGAAATTAGCAGTGGCAAAGAGGAGGAAGTTGTCCAGTGATCGGTTCCCTGACCCAACAAGCCGTCACCGCTGCTCATTGAAGATAGACTGCAACTTAGGGACGACCTTATTAGCGGCTGCGAAAACGGGATACGATCCAGATCATCGATGCGGGTCCGGCGAAGCTGTAGAACGCTCAGGACGAAGCTTGGGAACATGTCCATTGACGGACTTCTATAGCCCGGTGAAGCGGCACTTGGGGGAGCGCCGACCGCAAGAGCGGGATCGGATTGTCGTATTCCTAGCAGCCGGGTTGGCGGGAACCCCCGTCTCAATGGTTGCAGCAAGGATCCCTGCTTGCGGAGGAGTGGCGGGCCAGGCGATGTTCGGCCCGGAGGGAACCACCAGCGCCGATCGATGGAGCATGGCGTTCACCGTTCGGCAGATGCTTGACATGACGTCGCCTTCTAGCGTGCTCCGGCCCGGCTTAAAACTTGTTAACGGGCCTGTGCCATTGCGGCGATTGTGATCAGTTGACTTCCTCGGCGTCGGGCGCCTTCTTGTTGGGAGAGACACCTCCGAATTTCGCAAGAAGGTCCGACATGGTATAGGGCTTCGGAAGGAACTCGACGTCATCTGGCAGGCCCGCCAAATCGCGTAAGGTGTCGCGAGGATAACCCGATGCGAGCAGGGCCAACAGCTCCGGGCGCAGTTCGCGAGCCTTCATCACGAGTTGCACCCCGTTTATGTCGTTCGGCATGATGATGTCGGTGAAGAGGTGGTCGATCGTCAGGTCCTTTTGGATCTGGCTGATGGCGTCGGAGGCGTCCGCCGCCTCGATGACGACATGCCCCAGCATACGAAGGACATCGGCAGTCAGCGCGCGGACCGTATCGTCGTCCTCGACGAGCAGGATCGTCTTGGCGGCATCGGCCTTCGGCACCACCGCCTCGCCCTCGCCGAGCGGAAGGAGGATGGTTACCGTGGTCCCGCTTCCGACGATGGATTCGATCACCAGGGTTCCGCCGGATTGGCGGGCGAAGCCGAAGCACTGGCTCAGCCCCAGGCCGGTGCCCTTTCCAACGTCCTTGGTGGTGAAGAACGGCTCTACGGCCCGCATGCGCACCTCCGGAGTCATCCCGGTCCCGGTGTCGGCAACGCCGAGCGCCACGTAAACCCCCGCTGGAACGTCGAACGGGACCTCGTATGCGTAGGGCGGCAAAGTCACCACCTCTGTTAGGATGGTCAGCAACCCTCCGTCGGGCATTGCGTCGCGGGCATTGATGACAAGGTTGAGCAAGGCTGATTGCAGATGGGCCGCGTCGATGTTCACCAGCGGGAGCTTGGGTGCCAATCGCCAGTTGATCCTCACGCGTTCGCCCACCGCTCTCTGCAACAGCGCATCGAAGACCGAGGCGACCTCGTTGATGTTGCTGAGCCGCGGGTTGAGCACCTGCTTGCGGGAGAACGCCAGCAATTGGGCGATCAGCTTGCGGCTGCGGTCTATGGCGACCCGGTTGATGTCCAGGTAGCGCTCGACCCGCGCGTTACGAGAGATGGTCCCGATAAGTGCGAAGGTGGATTCGATAGCGGTGAGCAGGTTGTTGAAGTCGTGCGCTACTCCCCCGGTGAGTTGCCCGACCAGTTCCATCTTCTGCGACTGTTGCAATTCGTCACGGAGCTTGTCGAGGTGCAGGCGCTCGCTGTTGTCCCGCGTTACTTTGACGAATCCTTTGAGGATGTGTTCGCGGTCCTTTAACGGCTGTATAACGATATTCGCCCAAAATGCGCTTCCATCTTTGCGATATCGCCATCCCTCGGTCTCGAAGCGCCCGGATTCAGCCGCTATCCTAAGCGCCTCGTCGGGTTCTCCGAATTTGCGATCCTCGTCGGAATAGAAAAGCGAAAAATGCTGTCCGACTATTTCATCGCGTGTATAGCCCTTAGTCTTCTCGGCCGCCTTGTTCCAACTCGTTACAAAGCCGTTAATATCGAGCGTAAGAATGGCGTGATCCGCCAGGCTATCAAGAACGGCATCGAGATGCGACGCAACTTCCCACAGACCATCTTCATTGAAGCCGTTGTGCTCACCTGCCATAAAAAGGCACCCCGTATATCGAATGGTCAGTCTGCTACCATAACGCTGACAATCGTTTTCTTCCAAACCGAAAAGGTATCATTTCTCATCGGTTGGCCAATCCGACCCGGCAATTGTAGAATGACGCACTGCAGCACTTCAGAGGATATAGGGTAAGCTAACATATTGAACGCGTCCTACTGCGGTCGTCGCCGCTTTTCTTGCAAATTGCAACAAATACCTGCGGGGAACGCCGCGGTACCAAATTTTCCGATCGCGCCTTCCGGCGGAATGTTAATGCTCGTGACCGAGGAGGTCGCAGCGAAGACCGGCAAGCTCAAAGACGACTGCAACGCGATGGCTGATCGCCTCTGCGAACCATCGCAAGCGTGACGGCCGCCGTGCACGGCATGACAACGGCCACGGGCAAAATCAGCCAAGCGGCGAACGAGCTCTTGAAGCGCACCGAGAAGGGGCGGCAAGCCTGGAGCAGACGGCGGCAGCGCTGGACGAATTGCCAAGACGGTTCGGACGGGGGCGAAGAGGGGGGACGCGGAGAGGATTGTGACGACCGCAAAAAAGACGCGGAAGACTCCAACGGGGTGGTGCGGGAGGCAGCCGACGCGATGGGCGCGATTTCGGAATCCTCGGACCAGGTCAGCCAGATCATTGGTGTCATCTATGAGGTCGCCTTCCAGACCAATCAGCCGGCGCTCAACGCGGGTCGAGGCAGCGCGGGCGGGTGGGACGGCACGGTCGGCATCCTCGAGGCGGAACAGCTTGTTCCGCCCGGCATAATGGCCGCCGCGGCATGACGACTCTCCCAGTGGGGCGGACGGCCGATGCCGCCAAGGATGCTGTGCGGCCGAAGGGGGTCACATTGCGGTTCCCAACAGCCAATCCTCTGTTAGTATATCGTATGCCCTTCCTGATTCTCTCTCTGTCGGACCGTGTCCATGACTACCTGCGGGAGCGAATCGTCAACCACGAGATACCACCGGGCGAGGCCATCCGCCAAGATGCGCTCGCCGCAGAGCTGGGCGTGAGCAAGATCCCCATCCGCGAAGCCCTGTCCCGTCTCGTCGAGAGTCACATGGTCCAGGCGAACGCCAACCGCGGGTTCATCGCCGCGCCGCTTTCGCTCGACGAGCTGGAGGAGTTGTTCGCACTGCGGCTGCTGCTGGAGCCCGCGCTAGCCGCCGAAACCACGGTTTCCGCTGGGCAAGCCCAGCGCGAGCAAGTGAAGGCCGCCAGGGACGACCTCCTTCGCGATGCTGGCCAATTTGGCGAGACGACAAAGCTGCGTCGGCGCATACTGCTGTCGCTCCTGAACCAGCCGGGCCGTAAAACCACGATGAACATCCTCGTCCAGGTGTTCGACCGTTCGGAGCGCTACCACCTGCATTCCCTACCGCCGGCAGGGAGCGACGCCACGAACCTGAGGCTGCTGATGTCAGCGTGGCTGAAAGGCGACGCTGGCCGCGTGGCGGAACTCTATCGGGCAAGGCTCCTCAGGCGCTTGGAATTGGCTCGCGCCGCGTTCGTTTCTTGAGGTGGGTGGTCATCCGGCAACAATCTGGTAAGAGATGTCGTATACATTATTCTATATAATATTGGGTGTCATGATGTTGAATCGTCCCTGGGCGGATCGCCGGCCGCGCCCTACGCTCATCGGTGCGCTTTGGTGCGCTATTACCGGTTTGTGCTTGTTGGTCCTTGCCGTTCCGTTTGCGACGTTTGCGGGAGACAACGGCTTGCCGGGCAATGGCCCACTCGGGCTGGCGGTTGCGGCGGTGCTGACCGTGGTTGGTGCTGCGGTTATCGGCTGGCAGTTTCTAATTCTCCCCGGCGAACCAAGAACAGAGCCAAACATTACCGCACCTGGACGGTTCACCGCGGTCTCCCTACCTCGCGCCCCCCGCTTCTCCCTCGACGAGTATGAGGGCAGGCGTGAAGAGGAGTGTGGATTGCCTGGGGAGAATGCGGAGGGTCGCCCCTGGACGTTCGCCGACGCCTTGATCGAATGGACCGACACAGGACTCGGGTCCCGGGACCGACGGTCTTCCAAGCATCCAGTAGCTTCACCCACCGATGCGTCAATGGACGGCCGAGCCGCCAGTATGGCCCTCTCCGCCCTGAACCGGATGGCCATGCGCAGGGCGGGGGAGATCGGCAGGCAGACGTACCGCGTAGGCCACTGCGTGAGCGTCCTCCGCCTCCACATGATCGAACAGGGCAACAGTTTGGATCAAGCGGCCGCGGCCCTAGGCCGAACGGTGGAGACGCTGGGGAAGGGGGCCAAGGTCGTCACCGATACCAAACTCGCCTCTCAAGCGGCTCGGTCCCGGGTCGAGGCTGGCCATGCGGCGGCCCGGGAGGCGGCAGAGGCCGCCGCCGCGATGGTGGCACCGACGCAGCGCTTGTCCGAACTCATCAGCCTGGTGGCGGAAACCGGCTTCGAAACCCACCTGCTTTCCGGCAACCGCGAGGCAGCGGGGCCATCCGCCTGCACCCCCATCGGGCAGACGTCGACCATTGGGCACGATCTCGGCAGTGCTGCGCAGCGTTGTTCAGCCGTGGCGAAAGAGATGAGGGCGTTGATCTTCGAAATCGAAGGCCATGCCCTGAACGGGAGCACGCATTCCGACAAGGCCGCGGACGCCATGGCGGAAGCCGAGAAGCACTTGGCGTCGGTGGATGCCATAGACGGCAACGCCGATGCCGCCAAGCTGCAAAGCAGCCTGGCCGAGTCTCGGCTGCGCGTGAAGTGCTCCGCTAGGCTCGCGACCTCGGGCGTTGGCGTCGCGGAGGAAACTAACGCTTTGGCTGAGCAGGTAGCCGTCGCGGCTGACGGTTTGCGCCGCTTGCTCTCCTGCTGCACGGCGACGGACCAGAGTACCGTCGCCGCTGCCAAGCCCGCGGCCCAGCCCGCGAAGCATCAGCCGGATTTGAAAATTGTCGGAGGTAGCGCCTTTCCGGACGGCACCTAGCTTTGGGGCCCGGTGCCCGGAGCAAAGGTTTTGAGCCGACGCGCGGTCGGTGAACAGACGCGCGGTCGGTGAACAGACCATCAACCTCAGCGACATGCAGGCGCTACTGCTGGAGGGTAACCCGCTCGAGTTGGACATCATGTATCGAATTCTCGTTGGATTTGGCGCCAGGACGGTCAGCCACTTCCGGTTGTCGTCGGAAGCATGCGACCACCTCAAAAAGGGAGTCCCCGATCTTGTTGTGGTAGGCATGCCGGTGGCAGGCGGCGACGGCCTGGACGCAACCGGGTTCGCCAAGTGGGTGCGCCGCTGCGAGAGCGAACAAATGCGGATGGTATTCATCATCCTCGTCGCCGGCCACACATCGCAGGAGAACGTGCTGCTCGCCAGGGACAGCGGTGCCAACTTCGTCGTGCAAGGCCCATCATCCCCCAAGTGCTCTATGACCGCATGCTGTGGCTCGCCAGGGATCCGCCGACCTTCATAGTGGCTGAAAGCGACGTCGGGCCGGATCGCCGCTTCAGCAATCTAGGGCCGCCATCCAACACCGAAGGGCGCCGCAGCGGCGATCTTACGCTTCGGTTTGGCGAGGCTAGTTTACCGAACCTTTCACAAAGCGAGATCGATAAATTCCTAGCGAACAAGGGGACAAGCTGATTATTGTCAAGCTCTACCACCGCTTTTCCGCAGGTGCGGCGTTCCCCCCGGTTTGACTTCGCCGCCGCGCGCGCAATATACGGCAGATTCTGAACACGGCTGCTACAGCACATTATGCCTGCCCACCCGGTCGTCGAGCGCGGCCAGGCGCGGGCCACGCGCGGGTCAAGCGGTGATGGTCGGTATTTGTTCGATCGGGCGCGATCAGCCATGCCCGTATTGTACTCGTTGATCATCCGCAAGCTTCCAGGGGCAGCGAGCCGGACTTCGTTGACTCCTCCGATGCGGTTCGACAGACGGAAGCAGTGATCGGCGTGCTCGCTTCGCAATGGACGATTTGGGGCATCGCCGCCGCTGCGACCGCCGGGATCATCGTTCGCCCGTTCTCCTGGCCCGAGTACATCTGGGCGGCCGCTGGAGCCATTCTACTCGTAGCGTTCGGGCTACTGCCTGTGGCGGACGCTCTCTCCGGCGTTGCCAAGGGTACAGACGTCTATTTGTTCCTGATCGGCATGATGCTGCTGGCCGAGCTCGCCCGGCTGGAGGGTCTGTTCGATTGGCTCGCGGCAAAAGCGGCAGCCCGCGCGAACGGGTCGGCAACGCGGCTGTTCACGCTGGTCTTCTGCGTCGGCACGGTCGTGACGGTGTTCCTGTCCAACGACGCGACGGCCGTGGTGCTGACGCCCGCCGTTGCGGCTGTCGCGAAGGCGGCCAAGGCGAAGCGGCCGCTGCCGTATTTGTTCATTTGCGCCTTCATTGCCAACGCCGCCAGCTTTGTGCTGCCGATCTCCAACCCTGCGAATCTGGTGATCTACGGCAGCCACCTGCCGCCGCTGCTACACTGGCTGCCACAATACGCGCTGCCATCCGTGCTCTCGATCCTTGCTACGTACGTGGTTCTCCGCTGGTCGCAGCGCGACGGGCTGCAACAGACGATATCGTCTGCCATCGACGTCCCCGAGCTGTCCGCGGGCGGCAAGACGGCGGCGATCGGCATCGGCATAACGGCCATTGTCCTGCTCGTCTCGTCGGGTTTGGCTATCCAACTCGGATTGCCAACCTTCTTGGCAGGGTTGGCGACTGCCGTCCTGGTCCTCATGCGGTCGAAAACCAGGTCGATAGAGGTGGCGAAGAACATCTCCTGGGGCGTGCTGCCGCTGGTCGCCGGGTTGTTCGTCCTGGTTGAATCCTTGGAGAAGACGGGCGTTACTGACCAAATCGGAGGTTTGCTCCACGACATCGTCCAGCGCTCGGCCAGCATGGGGGCCTGGGCCGCGGGTGCCGTGCTCGCGTTCGGCTGCAATCTCGCGAACAACCTCCCAGCTGGGCTGGTCGCCGGGCGGGTTGTCGAGATCGCGAATGTCCCGGAGCACGTCCGTAGCGCCGCCCTGATCGGCGTTGACCTTGGGCCGAACCTGTCGGTGACCGGCTCGCTCGCAACCATCCTGTGGCTTACGGCCCTGCGCCGGGAGGGGATCAACGTGACCGCGGGAACCTTCCTGAAGCTGGGGTTCCTTGTGATGCCGCCGGCTCTCCTGCTCGCTCTCGCCGCCGTCTTTGTCTTCGGTTGAAACCTGGAGAAAATCCGATGCAGAACATCAGTACCGCATGGCTCTACCCGCTCATCATCGTCGCAGGCGCACTCCAGGCATGGGGGCCGCCGATGAACGGCGCACTTCGCAGCGCGCTGACGAACCCTTGGCTGGCGAGCCTGGTGTCGTTCCTGCCCATCATCGCCTTGCTGGGTGTGCTGTTGCTTTGCCAGCCGCGCCCGATGCCGACGGCGGATGGCATTGGTAGCATGCCCTGGTGGGCACCACTGGGCGGTATCGTGGGTGCCTTCGCGGTCATCGCCGGGTTGCTGTTCGTGAACAAAGTCGGAGCCGGGGCATTTGCCGGGCTGACCATCACAGCGAACATACTCATGTCGCTGGCGGTCGATCACTTCGGTCTGTTCGGTATGGAGGTCCACGCCCTCAACATTTGGCGTGTGCTCGGCGGCCTGCTGATGGTCGCCGGGATCGCCCTCGTCGCCACGTTCTGAGATGGTGAAGGCGCCCTTCAAGCCATGGTTGTTTGATGCACGGAACTTCCTGCTGGCGGATGTCCGCGGCGCTTTCGGACCTTACGTAAACGTCTTTCTTGTCACCCAATCGCCTCGGCTTGCGCAAACAAGGACTCGGAGATGAAAATCACTGCACGGGAGGAGGCTTCGGACAGAAATGGCTGAACTGGACGCAAATGAACGGCGGAGCATTGCGCAGGAGTTTAAGTCGGTCGTGAACATGAGTCCGGCGGCGCTGCGCTCCTGGTTGGAGACATCAGAAAGCCAAACCGTCGGCATGACCCATGAGGGTGAGAAGGTTACGAAGCCCGGGGGGGGACGAAGCGGTCGGACACGAAATGGGCCGCCGCATTCTCGAATTGCGCGCCAAGAAGGCTGCCGAACTCGACGACGAAGACTACGCTGCCATGCGGAAGGTGGTCGGATACGTGCACCGACACATGAAGCAGCGCCCGAGTGGTGACGTGACCGACACGCGTTGGCGCAAGTCGCTGATGAACTGGGGTCACGACCCGCTGAAATGACGCGCGTGAGCGGGCCGAACCCGGTTATAGTTGTGGCGGAACATCTCGACAGCGCGCTTGGCAAAGACCAGTGCCTACTCCCAGCCCTACTTGCAGTTGACACGGCCGATACTGAAGGCATGCGGCGGTCGACATGGGCCTATCTGCGCTCTGTGCTTTACCCTGCGGATCCCGCGTCGGCCTCTGCTTGCGACCTCCGCCGTGCTTCGTGGTTCGGATGGGGCCAGGCTGTCGCCCCCAGACCGCGGAAGAGCAGGGCAAGGAGCCTTCTCACCTGGGCCTCTCCCTCCGGCCCTGGAGGGGTCTGCCATAGGAACTGTATGAGCAGCAGGAAGTCCTCGGGATTGGCTCCTGGCAGGATGTCGCCCGAGGCTTCGCACGCCTGCATCAGGCGGTGGACCGCATTGACGATCCGCCGATAGGTTTCCTGGAAGTCTTCGTCCGAGATCACCGCGTGAAGCATGTCGGCGACGCCGCGCTTCATTCGGCCGAGCTCGGCGAGCCGGTCGCACCACAGTCCGAAGGCCTGCAGCGGCGCCTGGTCGGCAAGCAGCTTCGGCGCAAGTTCGACCAGCGCGTCGACCTCCTTGCGGTACACGCCGACGACAAGCGCCTCCCGGGTTGGGAAGTGCCGATACAGCGTGCCTTGGCCGACGCCGGCCGCTTTGGCGACAGAGCTGAGCGGCGCGTTCGGATCGGCGGACAACGCGGCACGGGCTATGTCCAGAATGCGGTCCCGGTTTGCCCGCGCGTCCGCGCGCAACTGATCCTCCACGTTGTTTGACACTCCCTCTTGACTAAACGGACAACTGTCCGCTACATCGGATCGCTAATCGGACGCGTGTCCGCTTATAGGTTGCCGGGGAGCCGCCATGCAATACGTAAAGCTAGGTCGCACAGGGCTCGACGTGTCACCCATCGCCATCGGCTGCATGGGCTTCGGGGAGTCCGCCCGTGGCTATCCCGCTTGGTCGCTGGACGAGGAGGCGAGCCGTCCGCTGATCCGGCACGCCGTCGAAGCCGGCATCAACTTCTTCGACACCGCCAACATGTATTCGAATGGGGCGAGCGAGGAGATCCTGGGCCGGGCGCTCAAGGATTTCGGCTGCCGTGACGCGATGGTGATCGCGACCAAGCTCAGCGCGCCCACCCGCAACGGCCCCAACGCGCTCGGCCTGTCGCGCAAGGCGATCATGACCGAGGTCGACCACAGCTTACGACGGCTCGGCGTCGACTATATCGACCTCTACCAGGTGCATCGTCGTGACCAGAGGACGCCCTGGGAGGAGACGCTGGAGGCGCTGCATGACCTTGTGAAGGTGGGTAAGGTGCGCTATCTCGGCGCGTCCTCGATGATGGCGTGGGAGTTCAGCAAGGCGCTGCATCTGCAGAAAGCCAACGGCTGGACGCGCTTCGTCTCGATGCAGGACAACTACAGTCTCCTTGCCCGCGAGGAGGAGCGCGAGATGCTGCCGCTCTGCGCCGACGCAGGCGTGCAGACCATGGTCTACAGTCCGTTGGCGCGCGGCCGCCTGGCCCGGCCATGGGGAGAGACCACCGCGCGTTCCGCCAACGAGGCCACTTATGCGCCACTCTATGAAGCCACGGCGGAGAGCGACCGAGAGATCGTCGAGGCGGTGGGCGAGGTGGCGGCGGCGCGTGGCGTGAGCCGGGCGCAGATCGCTTACGCCTGGCTGCGCCGTCATGCCGTGGTGGCCGCCCCGATCGTGGGCGCGCTCAGCACCCGGCATATCGACGACGCGATCGCGGCGCTCGGCGTCACGCTGACGGACGAGGAAGCCGCACGGCTGGAGGCGCCATACACGCCGCGTGCCGACACTCAGGGCGTCTCCGATCCCGCGATGCTGGCTCGGGCCACCGAAGCGGTCACGGGCTTCAAGATGAGTGCGGCTTGACCCGGCAGACCCGTTCATTGGCAGCCGGCGTGAGCACAATGCGCCGTTGGCGAGCACAGCCCGGATGACGCGAGCCCCTGCAATCAAGAATCGGAGAAAGGCATGGCCGACATCTTTGGCTCGGCGTCAACCACAGACGACGTGTTGCGGAACATGGACCTGAGCGGCAGGCGTGTTCTCGTCACCGGGGTCTCGGCCGGGATCGGCGTGGAAACTGCTCGCAGTCTGGCCGCACATGGCGCATGGGTCGTCGGCGCCGCACGGAACTTATCCAAGGCCCTGGCATCGACAAGGCAAGTCCATGACCAAGCTGCTGACGGCGGCGGCTTAGCACTGGTGCAACTCGACCTGGCGTCGCTGGCGAGCGTGCGAGCCTGCGCGGACGGCCTTGTTGCCGATGGCAACCCATTCGACCTGGTCATTGCCAATGCCGGGGTCATGGCGGGTCCGAAGCGAGAGACCGTGGATGGGTTCGAGTTGCAGTTCGGGACCAACCATCTCGGGCATTTCGTTCTCATCAACCGGATGGCCGGCCTTCTGAAACCCGGCGCTCGCGTCGTCATGGTCGCGTCCGCAGGGCACCGCAGGGCCGACGTCGATCTTGAGGATCCGAACTTCGAGAGAACCCCTTATGACCAATATACGGCCTATGGCCGGTCGAAGACGGCCACCATCCTGTTCGCGGCCGAGTTCGACCGGCGACATAGTCCCCGCGGCATCAGGGCCACCGCCGTCCATCCGGGCGCGATCATGACCGAAACCGTTCGGGACCTGGTCGAGGAACTCGGCGACGCAAAGGATGCGGCGGTCGCAGCTTTCGATTGGAAGACAGTTCCGCAAGGCGCGGCGACGGCTGTGTGGGCGGGGGTGGTCGCGCCTGCGGACGATGTCGGCGGGCGGTTTTGCGAAGACTGCCACCTCGCCGACATCGTCGACGATCCGGCCTCCGAAGCCGGCGTACGCTCCTATGCCTTGAATCATCAAAACGCAGCTGCCTTGTGGGCCAAAAGCGAGGAGATGGTGAAGGAACGCTTCTGACGAACGGCCTGACCCGCGACTTCAGCCGCAGGACGAAGTCGGATCAGCCGTTCGGTCCATGACTGGCATCCGCCGCGGGCGGCCAAGCTTCCAATGCAGCGTTCACGATGGCCAGTAGCGACGCACGGCTCGCGCCATCACGCGCAAGCACGGACATCCCCTGCGTGACGGCCATCACCAGACCTGCCAGCGGGGCCGCTTGCGTTGCAGGCGGCAACACGCCGTCCTCGATGTCGCGTTCGATCCGTGTTCTCAGCTGGTGTTCGATGTGGCGGCGTACGTCCGCCACAGCATCCTGCACGTCGGCCGCGGCCGCTGATCCGCTTGCGGTCGCACTGGCGAGCAAGCAGCCCCTTGGCGTGTCCTCGCCGGTGTAGGTCGCAGCGGCGGCGGTCATCAGATCGCACGCGGCTTGGCGGGCGGTTGGCGCGTCGCCGATCGAACGGGCCATGGTCTGCGGATCACCCGCGTAGAGCCGCATGGCCTCTAGGAACAGCCGCTTCTTGTCCCCGAACGCGGTGTACAGGCTGGGTGCGGTGATCCCCATCGCGGTCGTCAGATCGGCCACCGAAGCGGTCTCGTAGCCATACCGCCAGAACGTCAGCATGGCCTGCCGCAGCGCAGCGCTTCGGTCGAAAGAGAGTGGGCGACCTGTTCGGCGGGGCGAAGGGTGCATGCAAGTTCCATAATGACCGCTAGGAAACCGATTGACCCGCTAGCCGCAAACAGGCCATGAGTTTCATAGCACGCATTATGGAAGTCAGACACCCGATGTCACTTACCAAGTTTGGCACGCTCGGCCGCTCGCCCTGGTCGTCAGCCAACCGACACGCCATCGGCGATCAACAGCAGGCCGAACCCGATTGCGGGCGCGAGATGGTTCCATCTGGCGCGGGCACGCAGCAGTGTCAGCAGTGCGCCGAGGATCACCAGACCTAACAACGCTAAGCCGGCTCCCTGCGCGTCCGTGGCTCGAGCGCCCTCACGATCGACGAATTCAATGCCAAGGAACTCACGCCCGTCCTCCTCACCATCAGAAAAGCGAGCGCTTTCCTTGTGGCCCGCCCATGGCAGGACTCATCTTCTCGGCAATGGCGCTCTCGCTGCCGGAGCAGCGGGCGAGCAGAACCGCCATTATCGTGGCCATTGCGCGCCGCATCCACGAAACTCCGGTGCAAGTGGCGTTGCCTGAGCCGTGCAATGCGGCACGGCGCTTCTGGTGGGGCATGGCCGCCGGCACGACTTCATGGTCACGAAGTCGAATGGCCGCTAAGCGTTCTGCGGCGGACGGAGCAGTTATTAGACCAGCGAACGCCACAACCGCCGTCGCTGCTTTTTCATGAGGAGCTTGTCGAGTGCAACTGGGGATTGATGGGCGGCGGGCCTTGGTGACGGGCGGCAGCCGTGGCATGGGTCGTGCCTGTGCGCAGGCGTTGGCGGAGGAGGGGGTGGCGGTCACCATCGTGGCCCGGCAATCCGAAATCCTGGCCAAGGCTGCGGCTGCAATCGAAGCCTCGACCGGCAGAGCCGTGACCTTCGTCGCAGCCGACATCACGACGGTCGACGGGCGGGAGGCGGCGCTCGCGGCTTGTCCAAATCCGGATATCCTCATCAATAACGGCTCCGGCGAGCCGCCGGGCGACTACCGCGATTGGCTGCGGGAGGATTGGATCCGCGCGCTCGACCGCATGATGCTCTCACCGATCGAGATGTTGCGCCTGACCGTGGATGGCATGCGGGCGCGCGGGTTCGGGCGCA
The DNA here is from genome assembly GCA_965199005.1 of Acetobacteraceae bacterium. Classification (GTDB taxonomy): domain Bacteria; phylum Pseudomonadota; class Alphaproteobacteria; order Acetobacterales; family Acetobacteraceae; genus LMUY01. The sequence continues at coordinate 730,341 of CBDAQK010000006.1, forward strand.
TCGTCAACATCGTTTCCCGCAGCGTGAAAATCCCGCAGCTCGAACTCGGGCTGTCGAACGGAGCGCGGTCCGGCCTGGTCGGCTTCGTGGCGGGATTGGCGCGGCAGACGATCGCGCAGAATGTGACCATCAACAATATCCTACCCGGCATCATCGCGTCGGATGCGCAGCGTGAGCACGTGGCCGGCCTTGCCAGCATGACCGGCCGTCCATTCGCCGAGATTTGGGCGGAGCGGGAGCGGCAGAACCCTGCCGGGCGGTATGGCGAGCCGGAAGAGATCGGCGCCTACGTGGCGTTTCTATGCTCGTCTAAGGCGGGGTTCGTGACGGGCCAAAATCTGCTCGTCGATGGCGGCCAATATCCGGGGACTTATTGAGGACTGCTCATTGATATTTTGGCGCTGGGGCTCCGCCGGGTTGGGCATTGCCGAAATAGGTGTAGAGATCGTCGATGAATTCCCCGGTGCGGGCATCCACCGCCGATAGGATTCCGGTGAAGCGGAACGTGTGCAGGTGCTGGCGGACTTCACAAAACGCATTGATGGCATCGGGGCGCACTCGGCTATCGGAAATTCGCTCCCCTTGGATGTTCTTTGGGTGGATCACGCTCTCGATCGTATCGCCAGTGACATCCTGGTAACGAACCAGAAGTGGCGACGCATAGACGGAGGCCCGGCCCCAATCTGCATGGTCGAGCATCACCGGGGCAAATTGTATGCCTCGCCGGAGCCGATGGCGTCGCCCCCTGAGTAGGCAGAGTATGGTGCAAGTAATCGCAAGACATGTGCCGGCCGAGACAAGGGCAATCTGCTCCCAGTCCGATCCGGCCGGGACTGAGGCGCCCAGAACCACGGGAAATACCAAGATGTTCACGGATAGACATGGCCGATCGGTACGGTGTTCATGCGCTGACTGATCGCTCGTTCCTGACACTTGCCCTGGCCCAATTGCGACGTCGGTTAGCAACTCGGTGAACGACTGGTAGTCCTTTTCCATTCCCAGCGCCAGGCAGGGTGCGCTTGTTTGGCGGTTTTGCCATCCGCGGCGGTTCTTCACCCGCAAGCTCTTCTGAGACACCACTACTTGCGGCAGACGGCGTATCGGCGGACGCTGTCTAGCATGCCAAAGGGGCCGCCCCTGTTTCCAAACATCAAAAGGCGTGAACCACCATGCACGAGTTGATCGGCCAGTTGAATGCGATTTGCGATGAACAACCCTTCACCACCAGTTGGTGCGTGAAATTGTATCCCTCCGGTGACCAGGCGGACCGGGGTGGGACGATCCCGGTGCCATCCGCCAGCACGCGCAAGATTTCCATCATGATGGCGCTGCTGCGCAAGGTACACGCGGGCCAGGTGGATTTGAACGAGCCCTGCGTGGTGACGGAGGAGCTGAAGCACGAGGTCGCCTCCGGCAGCCTGCGCTACATGACGTCCGGCCTGACGATCACGCTGCGTGACGCGATGGTGCAGATGATCATCCTCAGCGACAACGTCTGCACCAAGATGGTGTTGCAGCGCCTGAGCCTGGAGGAGCTGAATGATTTCTGCCGCGCTGCCGGCATGGCCGGGTCCACCCACCGCTTCATCATACCACCGCTAGGCTTGGCGTACGACCATCCGGCGGAGGCTGTCACGACCACGACGCCCATCGACCAGGTTCGGCTGATCGGGCTGATCCATGCCGGGTGCACGGACCCGTCGGCCGCGGAGATTTTGGGCTGTTCCACCGCGCTATGCCAGCAGGCGATGCAGGTGTTGAGCTGGCAACTCTATCGCCAGATGATCCCGGGCCTGCTGCCGTTCGGGACGAAGGTTGCGCATAAGACCGGGCGCGCCCGGCGGGGGCGGATGGATACGGGGCTGGTGTTCCACCAGGATCGCCCACTCTATGCCCTGGCGGCCTATACGGACAACGTGCCCGAGATCATGCCCGACGGGATGCCTGGCTATTCCGCCGTGTTCGCAACAATTTCACGCCTCTCCCGTGCGTGTTGGGACGCGATGATAGGCTGATGAGGCCGAGCTTTCTGCCAATTCGGTTGCGCCCCTATACACTGCGTTAATAACTGGGACGGATAATAGCCTCAATTATCCAGAATGAAACGTGCTGCGTCGGCACATTCATTTGGTGTGGACGGTTTTGAGGATAGCATTTGTGGCCATGATGCATCGGACCGGCAAAATCGTCAGGCTTCCTCAAACGCAGGCTGCAACCCGAACCAACAAAGTCGTCTCCATCCAGTATTTGCGCGCGTTGGCAGCCATAATGGTGGTCATGGTGCACATAGAAGGTCAGCTTCGGCGCCTGGGCTATACCGGTCCGTGGCCCGAATGGATGACGAGCGGCGTTGACATCTTCTTCGTCATCAGTGGTTTCGTCATGTGGTTGACGACCCGCCGCCGCCCCGGTGGAACGGCGTCTTTCTATTGGCAGAGGCTCATCCGGATCGTTCCACTCTACTGGGTGCTGACCAGTTTCGTTGCCGGTATGATGCTCGTGCTGCCGTCGGCCGTTCAAAGCGGCCGGTTCGACCTTCAGCACGTGACCATGTCCTATCTCTTCTTGCCGTCGGTGGATCCGGTCGGCGGCTTGATCCAGCCGGTGCTGGAGCCGGGATGGACGCTGAATTACGAGATGTATTTTTACGCGCTGTTCGGCAGCCTGCTGTTCTTGCCAGAGCGGCTGTTATTGGCGGTGGTGGTTGGCTGGCTGGTTGCATCGGCTTCGTTGGGTGCGATGGGTTTGACCGACAATGTCTTCGCCCATTTCTATGGATCATGCATCGTTTTGGATTTCGGCTTCGGGCTGGTGCTCGGGGCGGCGTTCGCGAAAGAACTGGTGTTGCCGTCGCCGCTCGCCTGGATCGCAATCGGGTTCGGCGCGCTCAAGCTGGCTTTGCCGAACCTCGTGAATGGGCCGCATTGGCTCATCGTCGGTTTGCCTGCGCTGTCGGTCGTCGCTGGCGCCGTAGCGCTCGAGCAACGGCATGGTCTGCGCCGGATTGCGCCGTTGCTGTTGCTGGGGGATGCCTCGTACTCGCTCTATCTGTGCCATGGCATCGTTTTGTCGGCGTGTGTTCAAATCACCAAGAGGCTTGGGCTCGACCAATATGGGGACATCATCCCCGTCTTCTTTGTGGGCGCCGGCCTGGCCGCCCTGACTAGCGGATTGCTGGTCCACGTTTACGTGGAGAAGCGCTTGTTGAAATGGTTGCCTTCGCAGCCCGGCCCTGTTTTCGCCTTCGCCCGGAACGCCCTGCGTGCCGTTCGGGCGCAGCCCATCTTGCGACGCCCCCGAACGCCGCTGAAGTTGCCGCGCTGGAGCGTTTCATAACGCGCCCTTTCGGTTCACCACGAAGCCGTCACGATGGTGTCGAGCCTGGGGGACCCGAGAAGAAGGCGAGCGTCTCGACACCGGTTCCGGCAGCAACCGTCCGCGTCACGGTCGCTTGCTCGAGGTCTACGACGCTGAGGGGTGGCTCCGGCCGGGAGGTCGGCTGTGTCTCGATCAAGCGGTTCGACTGCGTCGTCATGTCACGGTCTCCTTGGTTTCCGTTGCGCAGCAGGCCAGACCTGCAATGGCCAGGAGGAGCCCGAATGGTGCTTCCCCATTACGAAAAGCCTACTGCACCAGCCGCAAGGCCTGCTCCACCGCCGTCATCATCGCAGCACGGCTGCGCCCGGACTTACCCATCACGCGAAAGCCCTGTAGCAGGCAGGCCAGGGCGGACGAGACCGCATCAGCGTCAACCGTAGGCGAGATCGAGCCATCGGCCTGCCCGAGCTGGACGACCTAGTGCAAACCAGCCTCCACTCGCTGCAGCGCCGCCGTTACCAGAGCTGCCATGTCAGCGTCGAAAGTGGCCAGTTCGGCCGCGGCGGCCACCACGAGGCAGCCGCGGCGTCCCTCCCCGTCATGCGAAGCCTCAGCGTAGAAGCGGAGCATGGCACGTAGCTTGTCGAAGCCACTGTGTTCGGCGTCCATCGCCACGCGCAATTGTTGGCTCCGGCACGCCGTGTAGCAATCGAGCGCAGCCAGGAAGAGCGCCCGCTTTTCCTGAAACGCCTTGTAGATGCTGCCCGGCGTCAGCTTCATCGCCTCGCCGAGATCAACCAGGGACGCGGCGTGGTAGCCCCGCTCGCGGAACACCAGCACCGCATTGTCAATCGCCGCATCCATGTCGAACGCACGAGGGCGACCGGGAGAGCGGCTAACATCTATCGACGGAGAGGATCGCGACATGGCGGAGAGATAGGGAGCGTTCGCTTCCTAATCAAGTGTTGCGTTCAAGCCCGGCCTGTCCGGCGGCTACCCGTCTCGTCAATGGGGTCGGAGCATGCTCTTACATGCCCTTTCCGTTCCGTTGATCCTCACACCCCGGATGAGTGATGGGATGAAACCCATCAGGCGCAGAATTCCTCCCCTTTTTCAGCGCCGCCCAGCCCCGACCCCAGCCACGATGTCGGCCGTGCGGTGATAATGTTGCAAGAGCGCAGCCACCGCGGCCTCCGTATCGCCACTGAGCGCGGCGTCGGCGATGGCGCGGTGTTCGTGCGACACGTCGCGGCGCGGATACACGGCGGCCATGGCCAGGCGCCGGTACCGCGTGGCTTGATCGGCCAATTGAGCGCAGAACCCGATCAGCCGGCGGGATGGGCAATTTCCGATCAGCGCCAAATGGAAGGTCCGGTGTGCACCTTCCCAATCAGGATTTTCCTGAAACGTCGAACGCTCGGTGGAACGTTCGGTGGTGGTCAACTCCTCCAGCGCCTCATGCAGCCGAGCCCGCCATGCCTCCGTGCCGTGACTCATCGACTCGCGCAGCGCGATCGCTTCGACCCAGCAGCGTGTCTGCGTCAGCTCGGTCAGGTCCGCCGAGGTGGCCAAGGGGATGCTGAAGCCGCGTTGCTCGTGGCGGACGACGAGGTGTTCCGAGGTCAGCTTGTTCAACGCCTCGCGCACCGGCGTGCTGGTGACCTGATAGCGGGCGCACAGGTCGTCGATGCGCAACTTCGCGCCGGGTGGCAGGCTGGCGGCAACGATCTCCGCGCGGAGCTTGGCATAGATCCAGCTGGAGATCGTCCCCGTCACGAACCATCGAACTCCAGCACGCTCAACCCGGCGTTAGTGTCGGTCACGTAGAGCAGGCCGTCCGTGGTGGCCAACACGTCGCAGGATTGGGTGACGGGAACCGCACCAGGGCGGTTGTCCGCCAGGCCCTCAGGCGGCGCAGGAACGCAATGAGCGACTTCTGTGCGGACGGCGATGCGGATGGGGGTGCGGCCAACGATCCATTGCACCAGCTCTGCCGGGGTGGTGTCGGCGACCGCGCAGGTTGCGGCCCGGCAGTTATCACGCATGACGGTGACGCGGTTGGCAATTTGAAAGATTTCGTCCAACCGGCAGCTTGTCCGCCATCGGGTTGACGGACACCCCGCGCACGCTGACCTGCCCGGCATCGGCGCGGTGGACACCGGCGAGGACCTTGATCAAGGTGGATTTGCCCCCGCCATTGCCGCCGAGCAGAGCGTGGACTTCACCAGGTCTGTCGTCGAAATCCACGCCATCGACGGCGCGCGTGCCGCCGAAGACTTTGACGATACCCTGCATGGCTATGATCGGCGCCACGTTTTCCCCCTTGCCCGGCAACTCGCCGGACCACTGGGATCACCATGATGACTGCCCTGTATGGACGCAAGAGAAAAAATGCATTTTTTCTTTGCGAGGGGATCCGAACCGGGGCAGCGTTGTCGCAACGGCGACGCAATTTGCCGGTCGGGGAGATGTGGGATGGCGTCGCTTCCGGTGAAAGCATCCGCCCTACGAGATAACCGGCTTTCCAGACACGGACGCGCAGTTCCGTTGGCCCTGGGTCGGCGCGCCATCCAAGAGGCAGCTCCCGATGACGAGGTTGGGAAATTATGATTCTGTGACCGTCGGGTGGCGCCGGATTCGTGCCCAGCTCCTCCGCTTTTTCACTCAACCACAGTGACGCTGCCGTAGGGTGCGCCTTATGAGGCGGCGAGCGACTCTACTATGATATCCCGCTTGTTGCGGAGGTGCCGCGCGAGCAGCGGCCCCAGCGTGTCGCCGTCGCGGGCCACGAGCGCCGCCAGGATGGCGTCGTGTTCGTCCATCGCTGTCTGCCACCGGTCCGGGCGAAGCCGGTTGGACATATAGCGGGCCCGGGTCAGCCGGCCCGCCAGCCCATTATAGGTGGCGGTTAACACCGGGTTGGCGGCGGCGGCCAGGATGGCGGCGTGGATGGCTTGGTTCGCGGCGAAATAGGCCTGCAACTCCCCCCGCAGGAAATGCGCGTACATGCGGTAATGCAGCCCTTGGATTTCGGCCAGTGCATCCCCGGTGATGCGTTGGCAGGCAAGCCGCCCGCCCTCGGCCTCCAGCGCCGCAATGACCTCGAAGAGATGGTCGAGATCCTCGGTCTTGAAGGTCGCAATGCGGGCGCCGCGGTTGGGCCGTAGCTCCACCAGGCCTTCGGATGCCAGCACCTTCAACGCCTCGCGCAACGGTGTGCGGGAGACGCCGAAGCGTTCGCAGAGCAGACGCTCCGGCACACGCACGCCGGGCGCCAGGTCGCCCTCGTTGATCATCGTCCTGACGCCGTTCAGCAGCCCGTGATGCAAGGTCCCTTTGATGGGAAACGCCACGACGGTGGCTGATGCGGCTGAGATGGTCCGGTCCATATCCGTTTTGAATGCAATTTACGGCTTGGTCTTGGCGCCGAAATGCGGCAGTGTCAAGTTTGAATGCAAAAGAGGTCATTATGGCATATAAGAGCGGTCGGCACTTCCTGCAGATCCCAGGCCCCAGCAACGTTCCGGACCGCGTGCTGCGCGCCATCGACATGCCAACCATGGACCATCGTGGCCCCGGCTTCGCCAAGCTGGGCCGCACCGTGCTGGAGGGATGCCAGCGCGTGTTCCAGACCTCCGGGCCGGTAGTGATCTTCCCCGGCTCCGGCACTGGCGCGTGGGAGGCGGCGATCGTCAACACGCTGTCCGCCGGGGATCGGGTTGTGATGGTCGAGACCGGGCAATTCGCCAGCCTTTGGCACGCCATGGCGAAGCGGCTGAAGCTGGACGTGGACTTGATCCCCGGTGACTGGCGTCATGGTGTCGATGCGGCGGTGATCGAGGAAAAGCTGCGTGCGGATACCGGCCACGCCATCAAGGCGGTGATGGTCGTGCATAACGAGACGTCGACCGGCGTCACCAGCCGCATCCCTCCCGTTCGCGAGGCGCTGGACCGCACCGGCCACCCGGCGCTGTTGATGGTGGACACCATCTCCTCCCTGGGTTCGGCCGAGTTCAAGCACGAGGCATGGGGGGTGGATGTTACCATCGCGTGCTCGCAGAAGGGGCTGATGCTGCCGCCCGGGCTTGGGTTCAACGCCATCAGCAAGAAGGCGCTGGCGGCTAGCAAGACCGGCGGGATGCCGCGGTCGTACTGGGATTGGCAGGAGATGCTCGCCTCGAACGCAACCGGGTATTTCCCGTACACCCCCTCCACCAACCTGCTGTATGGGCTGCGCGAGGCGTTGGCGATGCTGGAGGAGGAGGGGCTGGACAACGTGTTCGCCCGCCACGCCCGCCACGCCGCCGCCACCCGCGCCGCGGTTCGCGCCTGGGGGTTGGAGAATCTGTGCCTCGACCCGCGCGACTATTCCCCGGTGCTGACGGCGGTGCTGATGCCGGAGGGGTATGACGCGGACAAATTCCGCCAGACGGTGCTGGACAAGTACGACATGTCGCTGGGCACCGGGTTGGGCAAGGTGAAAGGCAAGGTCTTCCGCATCGGTCACCTCGGCGATTTCAACGATCTGATGCTGATGGGGACACTGGCCGGGGTGGAGATGGGCCTGCATGCCGCCGGCGTGCCGCACCACCAAACCGGGGTCGCCGCTGCGATGGATGTGCTAGCCGGGCGCAAGACGGAACAGGCCGCCAAAGCGGCTTAGGCGCGTGCTGGACGCAGCCCTCGCCGGGCGGTTGCGGCGGGATGTGGAGGGCGCGGTGCTGCTTGGCGCCGGCGACCGGGGGCGCTATGCGACGGATGCCTCGATCTACCAGGTGCAGCCGCTCGCAGTGGTGGTGCCGAAGACGATCGCGGACGTGCAGGCGGTGCTGGCGCTGGCCCGCGATGGCGGCGTGCCCGTGTTGCCGCGCGGCGGCGGCACCAGCCAGTGCGGCCAAACCGTCAACCGGGCGATCGTGCTGGACTGCTCCAAGCATCTGAGGACGATCCTCAGCGTCGACCCGGCGGCTGCCACCGCCACGGTGCAGCCCGGCATCGTGCTGGCGCATCTGAATGCGGCGCTGAAGCAGCATGGGCTGTTTTTCCCCGTCGATCCCTCGACCCAGGCGCGCTGCACGATCGGGGGCATGGCCGCCAACAATTCCTGCGGTGCCAAATCCATCCGTTACGGGTTGATGGCGGACAACGTGCGCGCGATCGATGCGATCCTCGCTGATGGCACACAGCACCGCTTCGGCCCCGTCGCCGGCAATCTGGGCGACATGCCGGCCCCGACCGCGGCGTTGGTGCAGCGGCTGCGGGCTCTTGGCGCGGCGGAGGCGGATGAGATCGCGTCTCGCTTCCCGCACCAATTGCGCCGGGTGGGTGGCTACAATATCGAGGTGCTGACGCCGCGCGCCCGCCAGGAGGGCCGCGAGAATTTGGCGCGGTTGCTGGTGGGAAGCGAAGGCACGCTCGCGTTTTCCGCGGCGCTGGAGTTGCAGCTCTCGCCACTGCTGCCGCGCAAAATGGTGGGCATCTGCCAATTCCCGACCTTTCGCGCCGCCATGCAGGCCAGCCAGCATTTGGTGGTGCTGGACCCAGAGGGCGTGGAACTGGTCGACCGGACCATGATCGACCTCGGCCGCGCCATCCCGATCTACCGCAAGACGATCGACCGCATGCTGCTCGGTGAGCCGGACAGCCTGTTGCTGGTGGAGTTCCACGGCTACGAGGACGCGCCGTTGCTCGCCAAAATGGCCTTGCTGGATGAGGCGATGGCCGATCTTGGCTTTCCCGGTGCGGTGGTGCGGGCGATCGACCCGGCGTTTCAGGCTGATATCGCCGAGGTTCGCGAGGCCGGGTTGAACATCATGATGTCGATGAAGGGGGACGGCAAACCGGTCTCCTTCATCGAGGATTGCGCCGTCGACCTGGCGGATTTGGCGGACTACACGGAACGGCTGAATGATGTGTTTGCCCGGCATGGCACCAAGGGCACCTGGTACGCCCATGCCAGCGTCGGCTGCCTGCATGTACGCCCGGTGTTGAACATGAAGGACGGCGCCGATGTCCGCACCATGCGCGAAGTGGCGGAGGAATGCTTCGCCCTGGTGCGCGAGTACAAGGGCAGCCATAGCGGGGAGCACGGCGACGGCATCGTCCGCTCGGAATTTCACGAGAGCATGTTCGGCCCGCGCGTGGTGCGTGCCTTCGAGGCCGTGAAGGATGCGTTCGACCCGACGGGGCTGCTGAACCCCGGCCGCGTGGTGCGCCCGCCCCGGATGGACGACCGGAGCCTGTTCCGCTACCCCCCGGGTTATGCGGCGGACCCGGCGTTCATCCCCGTGTTGGACTGGTCCGAACAGCCGCAATCGCAGACGGGCGGCGCCCGGGCTGGCCTGCTGGCCGCGGTGGAGATGTGCAACAATAACGGCACCTGCCGCAAATTCGACGCTGGGGTCATGTGCCCGTCCTATCGCGTGACGCGGGATGAGGTGCACCTGACCCGGGGGCGTGCAAATACTCTGCGTCTGGCGTTGACCGGGCAGCTAGGGCCGGAGGCGATGGCCGGGGATGACGTGGCGGAGGCGATGAAGCTTTGCGTGTCGTGCAAGGCCTGCCGTCGCGAATGCCCAACGGGCGTGGATATGGCCAAGATGAAGATCGAGGCGCTGGCCGCCCGCGCGACAAGGCATGGGCTGCGCCTTTGCGACAGGCTGGTGGCGGAGATGCCGCGCTATGGCCGGCTTGCGTCTGCCCTGGCACCCCTGGCCAATCTGCGCAACCGGCTTCCGGTGCTGGCTCGGCTGATGGAACGGCTGGCTGGTGTGGCCGCCGCCCGGCCACTGCCTGCCTGGCGACGCGATCGATTCCGCGACGACGAAGCGCCAGCGGACGGCGACGTTTTGGTGTTGGCCGACACGTTCAACCGGTATTTCGAGCCGGAGAACCTGAGGGCCGCCCTACGCGTGCTGCGCGCCGCCGGGTTCTGCCCGACGGTGGCCAGTGCTGGCGGCCGTCCACTCTGTTGCGGCCGTACCTACCTGTCCGCCGGGATGGTCGGCCGGGCGCGGGCGGAGGCGAGCCGTACCTTGGCCGCGCTGGCGGGCGACCGCCCCGTGGTGGGGCTGGAGCCATCGTGTCTGCTCACGCTACGCGACGAGTTCGGCTCGTTGCTTCCCGGTGTGGCGGCGCAGTCTTTGGCAGGCCGCGCGATGCTGATTGGCGAATTCCTGCAGCGTCACGCGCCCGAGTTGGCGTTGGCGTCGCTGCCGGGGAAAGCGCATGTGCACGGCCATTGCCACCAAAAAGCGTTCGGCGCCTTTCCCGACGCGCTGGCGCTGCTGAGGCGCGTGCCGGGGTTGCAGGTCCAACCGATCGTGTCCTCCTGCTGCGGCATGGCCGGGGTGTTCGGTTACGGGGCGGACACCCAGGATGCATCCCGCGCCATGGCGGAGGCCGGGCTGCTCCCGGCCGTGCGGGCGGCAGCGACGGAGGACATCATTATCGCGGATGGAACGAGTTGCCGGCACCAGATCGCGGATTTGGGTGGCCGGGAAGCGGTGCATTCGGTGCGGGTGATCGACCGCGCGCTTGGGGGTCGGTCGTAGGGCGGATCAGCGAAGCGTCATTCGCCAGCTTCGGCATTGCCACGCCGATATCCCCAATTACGTTGATGCTGCCAGCCAGACATCGCTGAAATTGCCGCGTAGTCCTTCCGGCCAGTCCATCACTCCATGCACGCGAGTGCTGATGATCGAGGGATAGTCGAGGTCGAGCAGGGGAAGGATCGGCAGATCGGTCATGGCCAGCTTCTGGAATGCGAAGAACAGGTCCTTGCGCTTGTTCACATCGACTTCGACTGCCGCCTTTTCGAGGATCGCGTCCATGGCCGGGCTCGCATAGCCTCCCGCATTGACGAAGGGAGAGCCCGATTTGGCCGCCTTGGACCAGTAGAAGCGCTGCAGACCCATGGAGGGGTCAAAGATCGGCGCATAAAGGAACAGGTTCAGGTCGAAATCATAATCCGTGTAAACCAGCTTCAGATAGGTAGGCAAATCCGAAGAGCGGATCACCGTCTCGATGCCCACCCGCTGCAAGGACTGCTTGATGAATTCGGCAGCCCGCAGATTGGCTTCACCAAGCGGCACCCAATCCAGCCGCAGCTTGAACCGCATCTTGTCGGCCTTCCGCGGCAGCCCGGCGGCATCCAACAGAGTCTCCGCCTTGGCCACGTCGAACGGGTAGGCCGGCGGGTCCTTCAACTGAAGCTCGCCAGCCTGATAGGGGATCGGGCTAATCGACGGCCGGGCGGTGCCGTACCATACCGCCCGGGCCAGCGCCTGGCGGTTGATGGCGTGCAGGATCGCTTGGCGAACCTCGAGCTTCGCCAAATCCGGGTGGCGCAGATTCACCTGGATCGCCTGTGCATGCTCCAAAAGCTCCTCGCCCCGGGTCTCCACGGTGAATTTCGGATTCGTCCGATACTGGGCGATTTCGCTATTCGGCACCGGGTTGGGGCCGGCCACCAAAATCTCGCCAGTATCCAGCGCCGCCTGACGCGACCCCGCATCGTTGATGATGCGCATCACGATGCGGTCGAGATTCGGCTTTTGCTCCTCCCAATAGCCCGGGAAGCGTTCGAGTTCGATATGGCTCCCGCGCTGCCATTCCACGAACCGGAACGGCCCGGTGCCAACAGGCGCATTGTTGGCGGGGTTGCGGAGCGGATCGCCCTGTTCGTAGATGTGCTTCGGCAGCATCGGGCTTTCGAAGCCGGACAGTGCGTTCATGATCATCGGCGATGGCGTCGACAATTTCATGATCGCGGTATGGGCATCGGGTGTTTCCACATCGTTGAGGTTGGCGAAAGTGCTGCGGCCACGCGGATGGTTCGGTTTCAGCAGCTTCATGAAGGTGAAAGCGACGTCGTCGGAGGTGAAGTCTTTGCCATCGTGCCACGTCACCCCCTGGCGCAGCGTGAAGCGGATGGACAATCCGTCCGGCGCAATCTCCCAAGCGGTCGCAAGGCGCGGCTGGGGTTTTAGATCGTAGCCATAGATAACCAGCCCATCGGTGGTCTTGCTGCTGGCAACCAACACCTGGTCGGAGGTGGTAAAGGCGCAGGTCAGGGCAGTGGGATCGGGCCAGACCGCCATGGTGAGCGTGCCACCGCGCTGCGGCGTGTCCGCGGCCCACGCGGCGCCGGGCAGCAAAGCAAGTCCGGCGGACCCAAGCAACAACTGCCGCCGCGCGATCGGGAAAGGGCCGTGGGTCATGGTCGCTGATCCTAGCTGGAGAGAAGTGTCGGGATCGAGACTGCACCCGGGCCGTGATCTTCGACCAGATGGCAAGCGACGGCGCGGCCGTCCGCCCGCTTGCGCAAAGGTGGCGCGATCTTGGCGCATCGGTCAACGACGAGGGGGCAGCGGGTGTGAAACCGGCAGCCGGAGGGAGGCGAGACCGGGCTCGGCACGTCACCGTTGATGGCCGGGCGTTTCGCGGGCTGCGCATCCGCCGGTACTTCCGGCACCGGGTGGGCCGCCAGCAGCCCGGCGGTGTAGGGGTGCAGCGGCTGCGCCCAAATCCGCGCCCGGTCCGACACTTCGACGATCTGACCGAGATACATCACCAGGATGCGGTCGGCGATATACTGCACCACTGCCAGATCATGTGAGATGAACAGGTAGGAGAGGCCAAACTCGCGCTGCAACGCCACCATCAGGTTGATTACCTGCGCCTGCACAGATACGTCCAGTGCCGAGACGGGTTCGTCGGCCACGATCAACGCCGGGTTCAGGGCCAGCGCGCGCGCAATCCCCACGCGTTGGCGCTGCCCGCCGGAGAATTCATGTGGATAGCGCTGCGCGGCCTCCGCCGGCAGACCGACCTTGCGTATCAGTTCCGCGACGCGGGCCTTGCGTGTGAGGGCGCTGCCGATGCGGTGCACCCAAAGCGGCTCCTCGATGATCTGCCCCACAGTACGGCGTGGGTTGAGCGAGGCGTATGGGTCCTGAAACACCATCTGCATGCGCGGCCGGAGCTTGCGGAGCGTGCGGTAGGGCAGGTTGGAAATCACCGCGCCGTCCAGCCGCACCTCTCCGCTGGAGGGTGGGACCAGGCCCATGACCAGGCGGGCCAGGGTGGATTTGCCGCAGCCTGATTCACCCACCAGCCCCAGCGTTTCACCAGCCCTTATGGTGAAGCTGACGCCATCGACCGCCCGGACCGCCCCGGTCTTTCCGGCGCTATACTGCTTGCAGAGACCGGATACTTCCAGCAACGGGTCGGTCATGCCGCTTGGGTTGCCGCGAAGCATGCGACCTGGCGGCAGGTGCCCATGGTCTCCAAGGCCGGGCGTCTCTCCCTGCAGACTTGCATCGCTTGAGGGCAGCGTGGCTCGAAGGCGCAGCCTACCGGCAGAGCGTGCAATGGCGGCACAAGACCCGGAATTTCGCGCAGGGGACTCCGTTCGGTCCCCGCACTCTGATGCGGATTGGGGAGCGCCGCCAGCAGGCCCGCGGTGTACGGGTGCAACGGCGCGCGGAAGAGGTCGGCGACTGGCGCCTCCTCCACCTTGCGGCCGGCATACATCACCATCACCCGGTCGGCATGGCCTGCGACCACCCCGAGATTATGGGTGATCAGGAGGATCGCCAGCCCTAGCTCCGCCTGCAGACTGCGAAGCAAACCGAGGATTTGCGCCTGCACGGTGGCGTCCAGCGCCGTGGTAGGCTCGTCTGCGATCAACACCTTCGGATCGCAGGCGAGCGCCATTGCGATCATCACCCGTTGACGCATGCCGCCCGACAGACGATGCGGAAATTCGCCGAGCACACGCTCCGGGTCGGCAATACGCACCAGGCCCAGCAGATCCAGCGTCCGCGACCTTGCGGCAGCCGCGTCAAGTTGAGGGCGATGTTCCTCCAGCACTTCCTGCAATTGCCGGCCGATCCGCAGCACCGGGTTGAGCGAGGTCATCGGCTCCTGAAAGATCATCGACATCGCGTTGCCGCGCACCGATTCCATCTCGCGCTCGGCGAGGCGGAGCAGGTCGCGCCCGCCGAAGCGGATTTCCCCACCCGCCTCGTGCGCCACTCCCTCGGGCAGCAGCCGCATCAGCGATAGTGCCATCATCGACTTGCCGGAGCCTGACTCGCCCACCACCGCCAACGTCTCCCCCGCGGAAAGCGTCAGGTCGAGATGGTCAACCACCGTCACCGTGCCGGCGCTGGTGCGGAGCGACGTCGTCAGCCCAGTGGCCTGCAGAACGGTACCGGCCACCGTTCAGCGCAGCCGCAGCTTTGGGTTGAGTGCGTCGTTCAGCCCTTCGCCGACCAGGTTGAGCGCCAGCACGATGGCGACGATGGCCCCGCCCGGCACCACCACCAGATACCAGGCGCTGCGCATGCTTTCACGGCCGGCGCCGATCATGGCACCCCAGGTCACCACGTTGGGGTCGCCGAGGCCGAGGAAGGAGAGCCCGGCCTCCGTCAGAATGGCGCTGGCGAACATGATCGATGACGTGACGATGATCGGCGTGAAGCAATTGGGCAGGATTTGCCCCCAGATGATGGTACTCTCCCGCATGCCGATCGCGTAGCAGGACTGCACGAATTCGCGCTCCCGCAGCGTGAGAAACTCGGCGCGCACCAGCCGCGCCACGGGTGGCCAGGAGACCAGGGCCAAGGCCGTGATGATGGAGCGCAGGCTCGGTTGGAAAATCGCCACCAGCACCACCGCCAGGATGAATTGCGGCATGGTCTGGAACATGTCGGTGATCCGCATCAGCACATCGTTCACCCAGCCGCTATAATAGCCAGACACCGCGCCCACGCAGGTGCCGATGACCAACCCGGCGGCCGTGCTGACGCCGCCGATCAGCAAGGCGCCGCGAGCGCCCCACATGATGCCAGCGGCCAGGTCCCGCCCGAGCGGATCGGACCCCAGCGGGAATGCCAGGCTGGTACCGGGCCATAGCAGCGGATCGGCCACCATGTCGGCCGGGTCGCCTGGATAGAGCAGGGGCGCGGTGATGGCGGCGGCAATGATCAGCAACAGCAGCACCAGGCCGAGCACGGCGGAACGTTTACGGCGGAACCGGTTCCAGAAGGTCCATGCGCTGCTCACCGTGCAGTGATCCTGGGGTCGAGCCAGGCATAGGCGAGGTCGACCAGCATGTTCACCACCACGACGAACACGGACGACAGCAGCAATATGCCGATTAGCAGCGTGTAGTCGCGGCCGAAGACGGCGTCGTAGGTGAGCCGGCCGAGCCCGGGCCAGTTGAACACCGTCTCCACCACGACGGCGCCGCCCAGCAACGAGGCGACCTGCGTGCCCAGCATGGTCACGACCGGGAGAAGCGCATTGCGCAGCACGTGGCGGATCGTCACCTTGCGCCGCCGCAACCCCTTGGCGCGGGCGGTGCGGACGTAATCCATACCCAACACCTCCAGCATCGAGGCACGCATCAGCCGCGTGTAGATGGCGAAATGGAACAAGGTCAGCGTCGCCGCCGGCAATACCAAATGCCGCAGGACGTCGACGGCTTGGGCCCACGGGTCGGGCCCGGTACGAGCGACGTCGTAGAAGCCGCCACTGGGCAGCAGGCCGAGTTTGACCGAGAACACGATGACGAAGATAAGCCCAATCCAGAAAACCGGCATGGCGTACGCCAGCAACGCCAGCAACGAGATGGTCTCGTCCATCCAGCTATTGCGCCGGGTCGCGGCGATGACTCCGCACATTGTGCCAAGGCTGATCGACAGCACTATGCTGGTCGCCATCAGCAGGCAGGTCGGGCCGAGGCGCTGGCCGATCAGGTGCAGCACGGACATGTTGTTGCGGATGGAATAGCCGAAATCGAAATGCGCGATCTGCACCAGATAATGCCAGAGCTGGATTGGGAGCGGCTGGTCCAGCCCGTATTTCTGCCTTAGGAGCGCCATATAGGCGGCGTCCCCAGTGCCCGCTTCTCCGGCCATCACGTCGATCGTGTCGCCAGGCGCCAGATGCAAGACGAGGAAACTGAACAGCACGATCCCAAGCACCACCGGAATGGCTTGCACGAGCCGCCTGGCGCAGAGCGCGGCCAGCGGCGGCATCAGCCGAGCAACTCCGCGCGCAACACCTTGCCATAATGCGAACGGGGGAGGGATGTGCGGAAGCGCACCGATTTCGGGCGCTTGAACGGGGCGAGCCGGTCCTGGCAATGCGCCATGATCTCGGCGGCGGAGGCTTGGCAGTCCGGCTTCAGCACCACGAAGGCCGTCACCACTTCGCCCCATTCGACGTCCGGCACGCCGAGGACGGCGACCTCCAACACTGCCGGCTGCAGGGCGATCACATCCTCCACCTCTTTCGGCACCACCGACTGGCTGCCCGTGCGGATCACGTCCTTGATGCGGCCGACGATGGACAGCATGCCGTTTCCGTCAAACCGGGCAATATCGCCGGTGTGCAGCCAGCCATCCCGCAGTGCGGCGGCGGTGGCGGCAGGGTCATTCCAGTATCCCTCCATGACGTTGGGGCCACGCACCAGCACTTCACCGGATCCTGGGTCGACGGCAACCTCGTAGCCGAAGAGCGGCCGGCCCACGGCGTGGATCAACTGCGCCGCCTCCGGCCCTGCCAGCATGTTTGGGGGCAAATAGCAGCTCACCGGCGCTTCCGTCATGCCGTACAGCACGCCGATGCGCGGGCCAAGCAGGGCGAGCGCGCGTTCGAACACGGCGGGTGGAATGCGGGAGCCACCGACATGGATCGCCTCCAAACGCGCCAGACGCGGATCGTCCTGGCTGATATGCTCCAGGCAGCGAACCAACTGCGTCGGAACCAGCGAGGTCCGCGTCGCACCTGATGTCGCGACCAGGCGCGCAAACTCCGCCGGCATGAAGCGCCCGCCTAAGACGGTGCGGGCGCCGGCCATGAAATACGACAGCATGACGACCTGGGCGATCGGCCAAAGTGGGCGGACGTTCAGGAACACGGCGTCGCCCGTGATGCCAAAGCCTGCGATGGTGTTCTGTGCCACGGCAAACAGCGCGCTGTGCCGCTGCATGATCGCCTTGGGCGCGCCAGTCGTGCCACCGCTGAAGTTCAGCGTGGCGAGATCGTCCGCACGTCCCGCGGGCAGCCATTCGTCCGAGGCCCGCGCCAGCAGGTTTTCGTACTCCTCGGTCCCGGGCAGTGTGCCGCCGACCGTGATGATGTGGCGCAGCGTCCCCACCTCCTCGCGGAGTCCGTCGGCGATGCCTGCCTGGGCGACGACGGCCCGAGCGCCCGCGTGGCGCAACTGGGCAATGATGTCGGCGTGCGGGGCCCGCCAGTCCATGGGAACCCGGACCAGCCCGGCGGCCATGATGCCATAATCGGCTTCGACGTATTCGCGGATATCCGGCAACAGCAGCGCCACCCTGTCGCCACGCTCCAGCCCCAGCCCGTGCAGCGCTTGCCCGACCCTGGCCATGCGCCGGGTGATGTCCCGGAAGCTCCAGGATCCCGCGGCATCGACGAAGGCAAGCCGCTCGCCGTGCCAAGTGGCGAGCCGGCGGAAGGCAGTGCCGAGATGCATCCTACCGGCCGTTGGCCCGGCTGGCCGCGTGGGCCGCGGCACCGTGCCGGTAATCGTCATGCGCCTCGACGAAATCCCTCGCGGCCTCGATCTCCTGGCAAGCGGCGGCGTAGGCAGCCCGGCGCGTGTAGTAGGCCAGCCGTTTGGTTGCCTGCACGCCGACCGCGGGGAAGCTGGCGATCCGCGCCGCCCATTCGGCCGCCGTGGCTTGCACATCGTCCACGACGTCGTTCAGCAGCCCGAAGGCACTGGCTTTGCTGGCATCGATGTTGCGCGCCATCAGCAGCATTTCCAGCGCGTAGGCCTGGGGGATGATCTCGCCGAGCCGCATGGCGCTCACGGCGGAGATCATGCCATGCCGCACCTCGGGGTAGCCAATGACCGTGTTGCGGGCGGCCAGCCGCAAATCGCAGTGCATGGCAAGGGTCATCCCCATGCCAATGCAGTACCCGTGCAACGCGGCGATCACCGGCTTGTCCAGCCGCACGCCGACGCCGGGAATGGCGTCCAGCAGCACGTCGGTCGTCACCATCTGGCCTGTGCGGTTGATCTCCTTGATGTCGGACCCGGCGCAGAACGCCCGCTCGCCAGCGCCGGTCAGCACCACCGCGCGCACCGACACATCGTCGGCCAGCGCGCGCCAAATCTCGCCCAGGCGCTGTTTGGCCGGCACGTCCAGCGCGTTCATCACCTGCGGACGGTCGATGATAACCGTGGCCACCCCGTTGTCCCGCTTCTCCAGTCTGATCGGCATCGGCCTGCTCCGCGCTGCGTCCGCGTGCTGCCTACGCCGCCGATCGCCTGATGTCAGCACCGCAGGCGGCCAGCTTCTCCGCCATGCGGTCATATCCGCGATCCAGATGGTCCAGCCCGTCGAGCGTGGTCTCTCCTTCCGCGCCCGACCCGGCCAGCACCAGCGCCGCCGCCGCGCGGACATCGGTTGCCGTCACCCGGGCGCCTGCGAGCCGGCGGACGCCCCGCACCAGTGCGGTCCGCCCATGGACGGTGATGTTGGCACCCATTTTCCGCAGTTCATCCACGTGGCGGAGGCGCTGTTCGAAGATGGATTCGGTGATCCCGCTCGCGCCCGCCGCCGTCGTCAGCAATAGGCTGGCGAGCACCGCCACATCCAGGCTGGCTGGCACATTGTGCAGCGTCACCATATGCGGCGTGAGCAAGGCCGACACCATTAGCGGCAGCACCGCGTTTTTCGCCCCGCTGATCGGATAGGTGCCCACGAGGGGAGCCCCGCCCCGGATCACCAGGGTGGCGCCTGGATCGGGACGGCACCAGGGAGAGGCAGCGCGCAACGCGGGGTCAGAAGTGTGGCCCATCTTGGTCCTGCCGTCGGTTCGGCGACAAGTTAGCCAGACACTGCCACACGCTACCAGTCCTTGCCGGCGCGGTTCATAAAGCCCAGCGCCGTAGAGGGGCGGGGCGCCGGCCAATGTTCGACAGCTATCTTCGCGATTGGACCCTGACACAAGACGGCAAGCCGATCGAGACTCGCAGCAGCAGGCTGCTGCCGGTTCTCCACCTGGGGTGCCCCGCTATGCTGAAAATCGCGATCGGCGAGGAGGAAAAGAACGGCGGTGCCGTGATGGCCTGGTGGGGCGGCCATGGCGCAGCTTGCGTGCTGGCGCATGATGCCGAAGCGGTCCTGCTGGAGCGGGCACCGGGCGCCAAATCCCTGGTAGACCTCGCCACATCCGGCTTGGACGAGGACGCGGCCCAGATCATCTGCGACGTCGTCGCGCGGCTTCATGAACCCAGGTCTATCCCTCGGCCGGCCTTGGTTCCGCTCGCCGTCTGGTTTGGCGAGTTGGAGGCGGCGGCGACGTCCCAGGGTGGCATCTTCATACCGGCACTTGCGGCCGCCAGCGAACTGCTCGCCGAACCGCGTGGTAACACCGTTCTTCATGGCGATATCCATCACGCCAACATCCTGGATTTCGGGCCGGGCGGCTGGTTAGCGATCGATCCGAAGGGACTCCAGGGCGAGGCGGGGTTCGATTATGCCAATTTGTTCCGCAATCCCACGGCTGATGTGGCGCTGCAGCCCGGCCGCTTCGCAAAGCGGGTCGAAATCGTGGCAGCCCACGCCGGGCTTGAAACCACACGGCTGCTCAAGTGGGTTCTCGCGGTCATGGGATTGTCGGCGGCGTGGCACATCACGGATGACGAACTCCCAGCGACCACGATCGCCACCGCAAACATGGCCGCTGCCGCTCTGGGGGGATCATAAGCGGAGAGGCCCAGCTTGGAGCTTCACAAGGCGATGGCGTAGCCATCCCGGCGCGGATCGGCCGCGCCCGTGAGCAATCCGGTGCTGGCATCGCGCCGGATCGCCTGCATCCCGCCCACCTTCATGGTCCAGGGTAGCACGAACGTGCTGGCGTCATGGCCGAGGCTGCGCAAGCCGGCCACCACGGCGGCGTCGAGCCGGCTTTCGAGCTCGACCTTGTTGCCATCCCATAGGCGCGCGCGCGGCGCCTCGATGGCTTGCTGCAGGGGCAGCCCGAAATCGGTGTAGTGCACCAGCGCCTGCGCCTGGGTCTGCAGGATCCCGTAGCTTCCGGGGGTCCCCAAAGCGAGCTCCGGCACGCCGTCCCGGGTGGAGATGCTGGGAGCCATGCACATGGGCAGCAACTGGCCTGGCGCCGTCCGGTTTGGGCTGCCGGGCTGCACGTCCGCCCAATAGAGGAAGTTGTTGAGGCAAATCCCCGTGCCCGGCACGACCACGCCGCTCCCGAATGGAGAGCCGAGGCTCTGAGTGATGCAGACCAAATTACCCTCGTCGTCGGCGATCGAAAACGACGTGGTATGGCCCTCCGGCGCGGGTCCAGTCCATTGTTCGGTGGGGCCAAGCATCCCGCCGCCGGCACGCAGCTCACGCCGAAGCGAATCTACGACCGAGTCCGACAGCAATTCGGCCAGCCGCTCGGCGGTTGGCAGGCCATTCGCGATGCGGACCCCGGCCGCGAGCCGGATGGCACGCAACACCAGGTCCAGATGCTCCAGCGTGTTATGCCCCAGCGACGCGACGTCGAAGCCGTCGAGAATTCGCAGCGTCAGCAGGAATTGGAACCCCTCGCAGGGCGGCGGCGGCACATGCACGAGCAGGCCGCGATAGGGGACACGGATCGGCTCCCGCCACACCGCCGCGACGCTGGCGAGATCGGCCATGTCGAGCGTGCCGCCCAGCGATTGCACATGGGAGACGAGTTGCTGCCCGATCGCGCCTTTGTAGAACACATCAGGCCCTTCCGCCCCAATCCGCCGCAGCGTCGCGGCCAGCGCGGGCTGGCGGATGATGTCGCCTGCGGCCACACCGTCGCAGAACGGATAATTGTCGCGGAACGCCGCGCCGAACACGGGGGAGGCGGCGAGGGTAGGTCCGTTCTCGGCGATTTCGAGCACGCCGAACGCGGCAACCCCATAGCCTTTGCTGGCCAGCACGATGGCGGGCGCCAACACCTGCTCCAAGGTCAGGCGCCCATAGCTGGATTGCAATTCGTGCCAGCCAGCGAGATTTCCGGGCAACGCCACGGCGGATGGCCCGCGCGCGAGTTGCTCACGCGTGTGGAACCGCTCCACCGGAAAGCTGCGCGGGACGGGTGGGACGAAATCCAGCACTCGCACCCGGGCCTCGGCCGCCACCCACATGGTCGCGAAACCCATGCCCGCCAGGCTGGACATGTAGGGTTCGACCACGTTCAGGGCCGCCGCGACCGCAACCGCCGCGTCGAAGGCATTGCCGCCCTTGCCGAGGATGGCCGCCCCGGCCTGGGCCGCCAGCGGATGCGCCGCCGCCACGATGCCGTTGAGCGAGCACACCACCGGGCGCCCCCCTCTGCCGAGCGCCAATTGTTCAGCCATGACATACACTCCCACCCTCGGTCAGGCACAGTACGCGACTTCATCGCCATTGGGCAGGCCACAATACGTACGGCGCAAGCTGTGATAGGCTGGCGTCATGACGATTGGCATTCTTGAGACAGGTCGCCCGCCCGTTGCATTGCGCGCGCAGTGGGGCACCTACGATAGCATGATCCGCACCATGCTCGGCCGCGACCGGCAGTATCGCAGCTACGATGTGCAGGCCGGCGAGCTTCCCTCCGACCTCAGGGAGTGTTCGGCCTATGTGATCACCGGATCTTCGGCGGGGGTGTACGAGGATTTGCCCTGGATCCCGCCCTTTCTCGACTTCCTGCGCCAAGTCCGGGGCCACGCGAAGCTCGTTGGCATCTGCTTCGGCCACCAGGCGATGGCCAAGGCATTTGGCGGCGAGGTGGCGAAGTCGCCCAAGGGATGGGGCATCGGCCTCCACCGCTACGAAATCGTCGAGCCACCCCCCGGCATGGTCGAGCCGGTGGGTTTCGCAATCCCTGCCTTCCATCAGGACCAGGTCGTGACGCTTCCGCCGGGTGCGCGGGTGCTCGCGGCCAACGCGTTCACGCCCATCGCCGCGATCGGCTACGACGACGACACGCTGTCGGTACAAGGGCATCCGGAGTTCAGCCCTGCCTTCTCCGCCGCGCTGATCCAGGACCGGCGTGAGGTTTACGGCGCGGCCGCTGCCCCGGCGCTGCTCTCTTTGTTGCAGCCGGAGGATGGCGGGCGGGCGGCCAATTGGCTGCGGCACTTCATCGATGGCGGCGGGCTCGACTCACCCGGCTGAGGTGCAAAGCGTGACAAGGAAAATGGGGCGATATCCCAAGCGGTGGGCAGGCCCAGAACGCATTGGGCCGTCATCTCCCCCATGAGAGGCCCATAGGAGAAACCTGCGCTGGCCCCGGTCGATACATACACGCCGGGCCATACGCCACCCAGGATGCAGTTGCCGGCGCTGACTTGCTTGAGCGTCAGCATGCCGCCGACACGCCGCAGACTGTGCAGCAGGAAGGCCGGGCATCGCGTGGTCGCGGCCGCTTGGAAATACTGAATCCGCACGTGCCGGCTGCGATCTACTGCCCGGTCGGAGGCTTGGCCAACCCGCGGCAGGCAGGCTGGGCCTACGCTCGGGCAGCCGCCGCACGGGCGCTGCGCTCCTGCCGCAAACCGAGGTGACCGCCATCCGGCGGGCCGCCGGAAGCGATGCGGTGAGCACCAGCGAAGGTAAGTTGCGAGCAAACGCGGTTGTGCTGGCGGCGGGACCCTGGAGTCTTCCTTTGGCCCAAACCATGGGATTCGGTTTGCCACTGTTGCACCAATTCCTGTCGCCGCTCAGCAACCGCCGCACCGATGCCTATGGCGGCAGCCTGGCAAACCGGGTGCGCTTTCCCGCTGAAATTCTCGCTGCCATCCGGGACGTCATCGGGCCGGATGTACCGCTGGAATCCGCATCAGCGGCGATGAACTGATCGAGGGCGGGTTCGGCCTGCCGGACACCGTGCAGATCGTACCGCTGCTGGTCGCGGCTGGGCGGCTCGACTACGTGGACGTCAGCGCTGGCAACGATGGCGACGTCGTCTCCAACATGTTGCACGAGCCGCCCATGGGGCTGCCGGACGCGCCTTTCGCGCATTTGGCCCGCGGCATCCGGGCCGTGGCTGGCGTTCCCGTGATCCATGGCACGTGGATGCGCAATGCGGCGGTGGGGGAGAAGGGGCTGGCGGAGGGGGCGGCCGACATGGTCGGGATGTGCCGGGCGCTGATCGCCGATCCGCATTTGCCCAACAAATCGCGGATCGGCCGCGCCCATACGGTCAACCCCTGCGTCGGGTGTCAGCGGGCCTGCTTCGGACGGTTGCATCGGGGCAAGCCGATCAGCTGCGTCGGCAACCCGCGGACGGGCGGGAGGTGGAGTGGCCGCGTTTGACCCGAACGCCGCATCCGCGCCGGGTTGTCGTGGTCGGCGCAGGCCCCGCGGGTCTCGAAGCCGCCATGGTCGCCGCCGAACGCGAGCACGACGTGACGGTGCTGGAACGGGGCGGCAAACCCGGCGGGCGCTTGGCTTTGGCGGCGTTGGCGCCGGGCCGGACGGCGTGGCAGGACCTGATCGGCAACAAGCACGCTCGCGCGCAGGCCCTCGGCGCCCGCTTCCAGTTCGGCGTGGACGCGACGGCGGAGGCGATCCAGTGCCTGGCGCCCGACGCGGTCGTATTGGCAACTGGCGCGCGGGCAGGGGTGCCCGACATGCGGGGAAGCGGCCTCGCGTCTACGGTGGAGGATGCCCTAGCCGGACGCTTTGTGCCGGGCCGGAAAACCCATCGTCGATCTGCTCGACCGCCAGGCGGCGCTGACCACCGCACTGGCATTGGCCGTAGCGCGGCACGAGGTCGAAGTGGTGACAGCGGCCACCTTCGTGGGCGCCAAGCTGGAGCCGCAGACCTACGCGCAGCTTTACCGCGCCGTGTTGCCTCTCGGCGTACGATTGACCCCGCATTGGGCCACCACCCGGTTTGTGCCCGGGGGAATCACCATGCGGCACAGTTTTACACGTGCGCACGAATCGTTGCTCGGGTTTGACAGCGTGCTCGTCGCGGCCCCTGGGGTGGCGGAAGACGGGCTTTTCCACGCGCTATCAGGCCGGGTAACAGCCCTGCATCAAATTGGCGATTGCTACACGCCACGGGATGTGGAGGCCGCAATCCTGGAAGGTGCGGGCGATGCCCATGCGGGCGATCCGATGCGGTGCCAGGCCCCGTGCCGACCGTCCGTCGATCAGCACCTCACCCTCCGACGGCGCCAACAGCCCGGTGAGGATGTTGAACAGCGTGGTCTTGCCGCTCCCGTTCGGCCCCATGATCCCCAGGATTTCGCAAGGCCGTACCCCGACATCAAGGCCGTCCAGCGCGGTGACGCCGCCGAACCGCCGGGTGATCCCCTGCGCCTGGAGAATCATGGCGCCCCGGCCGCGGCGCCGCGTGTCCGACACCCCACGTAGGAACGGCGGCGCAGCCCGGCGGCCGCCAAGGATCCCTTGGGGCCGCCAGATCATGAAGCCGACCAGCAGCGCGCCGAAGATGCCGGGCCGATAGGTGAGGAGGCACGGGTCGCTGCTGCGGAGCGTCTCCGGCAGGCCGACCATCAGAAAGGCACCCAACACGGAGCCCGGCACACTGGCCAGGCCGCCCCGTATCGCCATTTGCATGACGATCAAGCTCTCTTCCAGCACAAAGGAATCGGGCACCACCAGCCGCAGCGTGTGCGCCAGTTCGCTGCCGGCGAGCCCGGCCATGGCGCAACCGACGCCGAATGCCGCGACCTTGCCGCGCACCACGTTCACCCCCAGCGCGCGCGCCGCCACCTCGTCGTCGCGGATCATCTCCCACGCCCGGCCGACCGGCCCGGAGGCCAGCCGCCATGCGCCCCAGCCACACAAGGCAGCGACGGTGGCGACCACGAGGAAGACGTTGGCCTCACTCGCCGCAGTCCAGCCGAACAGCGTGATGCGGGGGACCTGCACCAGGCCCATCGGCCCCCGGGTCAAGCCCATCCAGGCATTGGCGATCACCAGGAAAAGCTGGTTGAAGGCGATGGTGATCAGGCTGAGGAAGTCGCTGCGCACCCGCAGGCAGGGCAGCGCCAGCAGCATGCCCGCCACACAGGCGGTCAACCCGGAGCAGGCGAAGGCGAACGGCCAGGGCAGCCCGAGCCGCATGGTCAGCAAAGCGGAGGTGTAGGCGCCAATCCCGAAGAACGCCGCCTGTCCCATCGACACCATGCCGCAGAACCCGGTGATGACGTTGGCGCCGACCGCCAGCGGCACGTAGATCAGCGAATAGCCGCCCGCGGGAACATGGGCCGCTTCGGCATGCAGGAGCATCCGCGCGTCGGCCTGCCCGGCCTCGAACACCGGAAGGGCATTCTTCCACAGGGGGTATGGCGCATGCGGCACCACGGTCACATCCCGGTCCGGGTCGATCGCATGCCGGCGAAGCAGGATGCGCAGCGGATGCCAGTCCACCCCGCTCCCCCGCTCGACGACGTGGATGCGCTTGCCGCGGAGGTCGTCCACGGATTGAAGCGATGGGACGCCAATCAGCACTTGCCCCACGCCATTGGCCATCGAGCCGATGATCACGAGTTCACCGCCGGCCAAATGGTTGGCGAGCACCTTGGCGGGGGAGATATCCAGCCCGACATCGATGCTACCGTCCAGCAGCCCGGCGACCGTCAGATCGTCTTCGCCGCTGGCCGTGATGACGGGGTCGTCGAGCCCCTCCTCTTTAAACCACCCATGCGCGACGGCCACGAACGGTGCGGCCCGATGATCGAAGTGACGTGGCCGGCGGAAAGACGGAGCCGCTGGATCATCGTGCATCTCTGCCAAGGAGGGATGGGGCAGAAATGGGGTTTGCTTAGACTCAACCTGTCGCAATTCGGAGGCCAAAGGACGTGGGCATAGGTCGATGGAGCTTTACAGCGTTGGCATTATCGGCGGTCTGGTCCCTGCCGGCCCGGGCGGATGATAAGCCCGACGCCGTCTCCGTGGCCATGGGCGAGATCAACGCCGTCGTGGATTTCTACCCGAAGCCGTGGCCGCTCAAGAACCTCGTTAAATCCGGCACCTTGACCGTCACCGTTACCGGGGAGCACCGACAATGCGGATGCTGTTGCCTTCTTAGTGGATGTTGCCGGAGGACCTGCTCCAGGAGATCGACCGGGCAACCACCAATCGTTCCCGCTTTTTGGCGGAGGCGGCCCGGGCTAAGCTGGCTGCCTAGCGGGTCTCACGTCAGGCGAGGCTCTCGGCGCGGATGCAGGCAACCCGGCGTCCCGTGCTCAGGGTTCGTAGCTCCGGCACGGTCTGGCTGCATTCGGCGATGGCATGCGCGCACCGGGTGCGGAAGACGCAGCCGGAGGGCGGGGAGGACGGGCTGGGCGGATCGCCGGCCAACAGGATGCGCTGCGCCCGATGCGCGGGATCCAGGCGTGGCGTCGCGGATAGCAGCGCCCTTGTGTAGGGGTGTGCCGGGGCGGAAAACACCGCCTCCGCGCCACCTTCCTCGACGACGCGGCCCAGATACATCACCAACACGCGGTCGCACAGGCGGCGGACGACCAGCAGATCATGGCTGATGAACAGCATCGCCAGGCCAAGATCGGCCCGCAAATCCGCGAATAGCCGGACGATTTGCGCCTGGATCGACACGTCGAGCGCGGAAACCGGCTCGTCGGCCACCAGAAACTCGGGCGACGTGGCCAGCGCGCGGGCAATCCCCACCCGTTGGCGCTGCCCGCCTGAAAACTCGTGCGGGTAGCGCGTGGCGTGCGCCGGGTCGAGCCCTACCTGAACCAGCAAGGCGGACAGCTTTGCGGCGCGGCCCTTTTGGTCGCCAATGCCGTGGATCGCCAAGCCGTCGGTGATCTGCGCACCCACCCGCCGCCTGGGATCGAGGCTGCCGAACGGGTCCTGAAACACGATTTGCATCCGCCGCCGCATGGCCTGCCACTCGGCGTGCGAGGAGCCCGCCACCGGCTTGCCGTCGAAGCGCACCGTGCCGCCGCTCGCCGGCATCAGCCCCAGCAGCAACCGCCCCAGGGTGGATTTGCCAGACCCGGATTCGCCGACGACGCCCACAGCCTCGCCCCGCGCGACCGACATGTCGATGCCCCGCACGGCCTGCACGGACCGGCCGCGGCGGAAGAACCCGGCCGAGTGAAAGGTCTTCGAGAGCCCGGCGGCTTCGACCAGCGGGCTCACGCCTCGGCCCATCGGATGCAGCGCACCGACCGGCCGGGGCTGGCCCAGGTCAACGCCGGCGGCGCTTCGGCGCAGGCAGGGATCGCCCGGGCGCAACGGGGCGCAAACCGGCAGCCAATGGGGAAGGCGGTTGGCGGGGGAACCACGCCGGGGATCCCTTCAGGCATGCCATCGCCCTCCGGCGCGGCGTTCAGCAGGGCCTCGGTGTAGGGATGCAGCGCATCCGCGAACACGGCATCCACCGGTCCCATCTCGACGATCTGCCCGGCATACATCACGCACACACGGTCCGCGATTTCCGCAACGACACCCAGGCTGTGGCTGATGAAGATCATCGCCGTCCCGCTCTCCCGCTTCAGCGTCGCCAACAGGTCGAGGATTTGCGCCTGAACGGTGACGTCCAACGCGGTGGTCGGCTCGTCGGCAATCAGCACCCGCGGGTCGTTGGCGAGCCCCATCGCGATCATAACGCGTTGCCGCATCCCGCCTGACATCTCATGCGGGTAGTTGGTCAGCCGGTGCACCGGGTCGGCAATGCCGACGCGTTGGAACAGGCTCAGCGACCTGGCGTGCAAGGCCCGGCCCGACAAGCCCGGCTGATGCGCTTGAATCGCCTCCCGCACCTGTTCGCCCACATGCAGGACCGGGTTGAGGCTGCTCATCGGGTCCTGGAACACCATGGCGAGCTTGCTGCCGCGGAGCTGCCGCAACTCCGGCTCCGGCAGCGTCAGCAGGTCGCGCCCGTCCATCATGGCGTGCCCCGCCACGGCGCGTGCCTGTGGCGGCAGCAGCCCCATGACGGCGGTTGCAGTCACGGATTTGCCCGATCCGCTCTCGCCAACGATGGCGACGGTCTCCCCGGCGCAGAGCGTGAGGGAGACATCCTCCACCGGCCGTATCGTGCCGCGTGCCGTGGCAATTTCCACCGTCAGGCCTTGGATATCCAACACGATGTCGCGGGCTGGGGCCTGGGTCGGCTTGGTGGGGCGCGCCAGTCCAAACACGGCTGCCACCTTGTCCCGCACCGGCGGGAACCGGGCACGGGCGGTGCCGCTGCGCGGGTCGGCGACGTCGCGCAGGGCGTCGCAGAGCAGGTTGAACGACAGGATGGTCACCGTCAGGGCCACACACGGCCATACCAGCAGCAACGGCGCCTGCTCCATCGTTGCCCGCGCGGCCTGGATCATCAGGCCCCAGGAGGGTGACGGGGGCACCACCCCCAGCCCCAGAAAGCTGAGCCCGCTCTCGAGCAGGACGGCGGCTGCCACCGCCAGCGACAATTGCACCAGCACCGGCCCGGCGATGTTCGGCAGAATCGTCCGCGCCAGGATGCGGAAATTGGGCGCCCCCAGGGCACGCACTGCCTCCACGTAGTCGTGACTGCGGGCGGACAGCACTTCGGCAAAGGTCACGCGGGCGAAGCCTGGCAGGAACAGCACCGACAACACCATGATTAGCGTGCTGGCGCCCGGCCCCAGCAAGGTCACCACCAGCATCGCCAGCAGGATGGGTGGGAAGCACATCACGATATCCATGCTGCGCAAGGCCAGGATGGACCCGAGCCCCCGGAACCAGCCGCCGATCAGGCCGAGCGTCGTGCCGATGACCCCGGCAATCCCGGCAGACGCGAAGGCGACGGCCAACGAGGTCCGCGCGCCCCAGATCAGGCGGGACAACACGTCGCGGCCAAACTCGTCCCGCCCCAGCGCATGGCCTGCAGCCGGCCC
The DNA here is from genome assembly GCA_965199005.1 of Acetobacteraceae bacterium. Lineage (GTDB taxonomy): Bacteria > Pseudomonadota > Alphaproteobacteria > Acetobacterales > Acetobacteraceae > LMUY01. Next base: position 759,556 of record CBDAQK010000006.1, read on the forward strand.
CGTCAGCCGGTGCGCCATGTCCTGCAGGACGGGATTGGGCAGGCCGAGCACCGGCGCGGTCACGGCGAGGAGGACGATGATTCCGACCAGCAGGGAGGGTAGCAGCAACCGCTTCACTGGAGGCGTATCCGCGGGTCCAGTACCGCGTACACGATCTCCGTCATCAGGTTGATGAGCAGGAACAGCGCCGACACGGTGAGAATGATCCCGATCACCATGGGGTAGTCGCGCGCGTTCACCGCTTCGATCAGCGGCGTGGAAAGGCCGGGCCAGTTGAAGACGTATTCGACCAGCACCGTGCCCCCCAGCAGCGATCCCATATGTAGCCCCAGCACGGTGACCACGGGGGTCATCGCGTTGCGCAGGATATGCCGGAACAGCACCCGGCGCGGCAGCAGGCCCTTGGCCTTGGCGGTCCGGATGAAATCCTTCGACATGACGTCCAGCACCGAGGCCCGCGTCATCCGGAACAGGACGGCCGCCAAGCCCTGGGCAATGGCCAGCGCAGGCATGAGCAGCAAGGTCAAATGCTGCAGCGGCGATTGCGCGAACGGCACGTAGCCACCGGCAGGCATCAGGTGCAGCGTCTGAGCCAGCAGCAGCACCAGGAGGGTGCCGACCACGAAGACGGGAATGGCCAGCAGCAAGGCCGCCAAGGCCGAGGCGGTGCGGTCGAAGGACCGGCCGGGTTTCAGGCCGGCCGCAGTACCGGCCGGCACCGCCACCGCCAGTGCAATCGCCGTGCCCGCCAAGATAAGCTCCAGCGTGCGTGGCAGCCGCAGCGCGATTTCGTCCGCGATCGGATAGTCGTCGACCAGCGACGTCCCCAAATCGCCCATGACCGCGCCGTGGAGGAAGTGGCTATATTGGGTCAGCAACGGCTGGTTGAGCCCCAACTTGTCGCGCAACTCCTCGACCGCCGCCGGGTCGGGGGAGGTGCCCCCCGCTGACAGCAACAATTCGGCCGGGTCGCCCGGGACGAGGTGCAACGCCAGGAAGACGATCGTGGCAACGACCCACACCAAGGCCAGGGCGACGCCTAAACGCCGGAGCAGCCAGGTCATCAGGCCAGCGACGTGTCGGCCAGCATTGCCCCCGAGGCGGTCGACAAGGCACCCGGCAGGTTGGTGAAGCCAGTGACCTGCTTGTCCATGCCGTAACCCTGGGAGCGCCACACCAGGCTGGCCATCGGCACCTCCTCCAGCGCCGCCTGCTGCATCTCCTTGTAGATTAGCACCCGCTTCGCCAGGTCGAACTCCGCCCGCCCGCGGTCGAACGCAGCGGCCACCCGCGGTGCGCTGACGCCGAATGAGCGTTCCTGCCCCGGGCCGAGCGCGGTGTTGAGCACCACCGTCAAGCCGTCTGGGTCGTTGCTGTCGGCGGACAGGCCGTGGACCGCAATGTCAAACTGGCCTTTGACGCCCATGCTCACCCTTGTCGACCAATCGGGCAGTTTCAGCTCGCATTGGATGCCGATCGCGCCGAGATATTGTTGCACGATCTCCGCCGTGGCCTTGTGCATGCTGTACTGCGCCGTGGCCAGCAGGGTGGTGTTGAACCCGTTCGGATATCCGGCTGCTGCCAGCAATTCCTTCGACTTGGCGGGGTCATACTTCCACCCATGGGCCAGCGTCTCGTCATAGTATGGCGTGCCCTCCGCAATCGGCACCCCCTCCAGGATCTTACCCCGCCCAAAGAACGCTCCCTGCACCACGTCCTCGCGCTTGACCGCATGGGCCACGGCCTGGCGGACCCTCGGGTCCGAAAATGGCGGCTTGGTACCGTTGAAGATCACGTCCATGAAGGCGGCACCGTTGGACTCGTCCAGATGCAGCCTGGGATCGGCTTGGATCGCTGCCATGGATTGCCATGGTACGTATTCGATCATGTCGAGGTCCCCCGAACGAAGTGCCGAGGTGCGCAGGTTCTCGTCCGGATAGGCGATCATGCTGATGCTTTTCAGCTTCGGGTAGCCGGGGCGGACATACTTGTCGAACGCGGTGAGTTCGATGGACGTGCCGCGTTCCTGTGTGGTGATGACGAAAGGGCCGGCCCCGATCGGGGCAGCCGCCAGCGATCCGCGCCAAATGATCCCCATGTTGTAGTTGGCGAACCAACCCGGCACCACGGCCAGCGGCATCTTGGTCGTGATCTTCAGGGTGAGCGGATCCGGCGTTTCCATTTTGGTGACGTTCTGGAATTGCGAGCGCATGTAGGCGGTCGATTTGTCGTTGGCGATCTGTTCGATCGTCCATTTGACGTCGTCCGCCGTGACCTTCTCGCCATTATGGAAGAAGGCGTTCGGGCGCAGCTTGAACACCCACGCGCCATCCGAATCCAGCGACCAAGATTCGGCAATCTCGCCGACAAGCTTGCCCGTCCGGTCGTAGCCAATGAGCCGGCCATAGACCAGCAACTTCACCGTTCCTGCCGACGCCCCGGTGCTCACCCATGGCTGCAGGTTCGGCGGGAATGCCGACAGGCCGTAGCGTAAATGGCCCGGGGTCACCTCGGCGCGCGCACCAGCCGACACGGTGACAAGCGAGCTGGCCCCGCCGATGAAAGCACGTCGCGTTGTAAGCACGGATTTCATCCCCTGGTCATCTGAGCGCGATACACCGCCAAGTATGCAGCATTCAGGCCAGGAGGGCATCTTCCTTTCCGGTCACCCGCAGGGAAGCAAGGCAGGGTCCGTGTCCACCGTCATAGGCCGGCCTCTGAACACGATGCGAACCCGATTTGAGATCACCTCTGACCGCTATGCCATTAAGTATCGGTAAAACTTCCTCGATTACATTCATCGAAATTAATGGCCTCTCCACAACCATATCGAGATGAAGCATGCGCAGGCGGGTAGGAATATTTTGGCAATTGCTTCTCCCTGCTTCGTTGGCCGTGGTGTTGTCGGTCGCGACGGTCCAGGCCTGGACGTTTCAAATCAGCCAAGGCGCGCTCGAACAGCGGATGCGGGCCAACCTCGTCACCAACTTGGCCTTGCTCAAGGCCTATTTGGCGCCGCTTGGGGAAGAATGGTCCGTTGTGGCCGGTGAACTCCGTCTGGGTTACTCCGACATCTCTGGGAATTTCGATGTCGTCGACGCCGCTGCCGCCGTCAGCGGTGGTGAGGCAACCATATTTTACGGCGATCGGCGTATCGTGACGACGTTGCGCAACCCGGATGGCAGCCGGGCGACCGGGAGCAAACTCACCGATCCGGAGATCGTGCAAACGGTCCTGAAGGATGGCAAGCGGTTTACCGGGCAAGCCATTGTTCTCGGCCGCAATCTCCTGACGATCTACGAGCCGGTCAAAGCCGCTGACGGCGCAGTCCTGGGGATCCTGTTCATTGGCATTCCGGTCACCGAACTGGACGCAGCGCGGACCTCACTTCTGCAACATGCCATCTTGGCCGGGCTGGCCGTGGCAGTCCTGTTTCTGGTCGCGTACACTTGGCTGCTACGGCGCACTCTGCAGCCGTTGAACGCCCTGGCCACCGCGACCAAGCGGGTTGCCGGCGGAGATCTGGAGACTGACATCCCGAGCATGCATCGCCGCGACCAAATTGGCCGGCTGGCCCAAGCGCTCGGCGGGTTCAAGAGCGCGGCCCAGGAGAAACGCCAATTGGAGGCTGACGCCGCCGCGCTAAGCCGCCTCGCCGAGGATACCCGCCTGCAAGCCGAAGCGATCCGGAACGAGGAGGCGGCAGCGCAGAGCGCCGTCGTCACCGCCGTCGCCAACGGATTGGAACACCTCGCCCGCGGGGATCTGACGTTCCATTTCGAGCAACCATTTGCTGCGAAATACGAGGCGTTGCGCACAAATTTCAATGCCGCGACGTCCGCGCTGGGCCAGATGATCCGTGGCATCGCCGAAAACACCGACGCATTGCGCGTCGGCACCGGAGAAATCGCGGCTGCTGCCGATGACTTGTCCCGCAGGACCGAGCAGCAGGCCGCAAGCCTGGAACAGACGGCAGCGGCGCTGGACGAGATCACCGCGACAGTACGCCGCACCGCCGAAGGGGCGCAGACGGCCCGTGAGGTTGTCTCCACGGCAAAGGCGGATGCAGCGCATTCCGGCCAGGTCGTGAGCGACGCGGTCGCAGCCATGTCCGCCATCGAACAATCGGCGCGGCAAATCACGCAGATCATCGGGGTCATCGACGAGATTTCGTTCCAGACCAACCTGCTGGCGCTGAACGCCGGGGTGGAGGCGGCACGGGCCGGCGATGCCGGGCGCGGCTTCGCGGTGGTGGCGACCGAGGTGAGGGCACTCGCCCAGCGCAGTGCCGGAAGCGCGCGGGAGATCAAGGCGCTGATCTCCACCAGCACGGGTCAAGTCGGCCGCGGGGTGCAACTGGTCGGCGAAACCGGGCGCTCGCTGGAGCGGATCGTCAAGCAAGTCGAGCAGATCGACGGGGTCGTCAAACAGATCGCGGCCAGTGCGATCGAGCAGGCAGCCGGGCTGGCAGAGGTGAACACCGCCATCAACCAGATGGATCAGGTCACCCAGCAGAACGCCGCCATGGTGGAGCAATCGACCGCAGCCAGCCATGGGCTGGCGCATGACACGGCGGAACTGGAGCGACTGACCGCCCGATTCCGCATCGGCCAAAGCGAGCCGGCGGCACCAACGCCTGACCGGCGCCCCGCTCCCGTGGTGACGCGGCCAGTCCGCCGGCCGGCGCGCAGTGGCGCACTGGCCGCCGTTCGCACTGCCGAGGCCTGGGAAGAGCTCTGATCAACCGCGGCCCTCAGGACGTCCTGCATGTGGTTGCTTGACCCGGTGTTCTCGGTGACCGGCGTGTTCGTGGCCGATTTAAGGAACACCCTTCCAGCGCTCGCCGTTCTGGCCGCACTTTATACGCTGCTCGGCATGCTTCCGCGTTGCAATACCGGGGTGTCATGGTGGCGTAAGCCAGATTTGGCCACGGATGTTGGTTATCTCGTCCTCATGCCGGGTCTGATGCATTACGGTCGCATCTTCCTGCTGATGACCGGCATGGCCCTCATCTACCGTATCACCGATCCTGCCGACGCCTCGGCAGCTCTGGACCATGGCTTGGGGCCGTTGGCAAATTGGCCGTTTGCGCTGCAGCTCTTCGTCTATTTGTTCGTATCCAATCTACTTTCCTACGTGACGCATCGTTGGTTTCACGATGCCCGGCTCTGGCGCTATCACGCGGTTCATCATTCCTCCGAGCATTTGGAATGGACGTCGTCCTTCCGTTTTCACCCGGTCGATTTCTTTTCTGACGTGGTGGTAGCGGATTGCCTGTTGCTGCTGCTGGGGGTCTCCCCCGCCGTCCTGATCTGGGTTGCGCCGTTCTTCACCGCGATTACCACGCTGGCCCATGCGAATCTGGATTGGGATTTCGGACCGTTCCGCATGGTGCTGACCAGCCCGGTCTATCACCGCTGGCACCACACGGGGGTGGATGCGGGCGGGGCCAGTAATTTTGCCGGGAACTTCCCGGTTTTCGACCTGGTGTTCGGCACATACTACATGCCGAAAGGGAAGCGGCCCAGCCAGTATGGCGTGACCGAGCGCGACGTTCCCCCCGATTTCGCGGGACAAATGCTGCACCCCTTCCGCTCCGCCCCGCCGGTCCAGGCGAGTTCGCCTTTATAGGGTGCGCGCGCCCGGCTATCGTTTGGGCATGCGCCACGACCCACCTGCGACCCAGGCACTCCGGGCTGTTCTGGCCCGGGCTGCCGCGTTGCAGACCGCCGGGGCGTGGAGCGAGGCGGCGGCCAGTTACGGCCAGGCGCTGGCGCTAGATCCGGAGAACGCCGACATTGCCAATAATCTTGGCGTGGCGTTGTGGCGGCAGGACCGGCTGGACGAGGCGGCTGCGGCGTTCTGCCGGGCCCTTCAGCTGCGGCCGGCCTTGGCCGAGGCGCACAACAATTTAGGAACTGCCCTGCGCGACAGCGGCCGGCCGCAGGAGGCGGAGGAATGCTTCCGGACCGCCGTGGCGCTGCGGCCGGATTACGCGCTGGCACACAACAATTTGGGCATGACGCTGCTGGGGCGCGGCGAGTTCGCGTCCGGTTGGGCCGAATACGAGTGGCGCTGGAAAATCCCTGGTCTGAGCAAACCCGGCGAGCGGTTTGGCCTTGCACAATGGCGGGGCGAAGCGGCGCCGGGTCGCCGGTTGCTGATCCATTCGGAGCAGGGGCTGGGGGACACGCTGCAGTTCTGCCGGTACGCGCCCTTGGCCGCCGACCGTGGCCTGGACGTCACCCTTGTCGTCCCGCCGGTTCTGGTCCGCCTGTTGCGGAGCCTGCGAGGCGTGACGTCTGTGGTGGCGCCGGACGACGGGTTGCCTGCGTCCGGCTTGGTCTGCCCGATGCTGAGCCTGCCACTGGCGGTCGGCACAACCCTGGCCACCATTCCAGCCGCGGTGCCCTATTTGCACGCGCGCGGGGCAGATATGGCGACCTGGGCGATGCGGCTGGACGCGATGGCAGGTCCGGCTTTGCGGGTTGGCGTGGCTTGGGCAGGCAACACCAGCCTGGCAGCAGACCGGCGGCGTTCCATGTCACCGGATTACCTGGCGGGTTTGGCTGCACTCGAAGGAGTGCGGCTCGTCAGCCTACAAAAGGGCGGGCCGGCACCGCCATCTGGTTTGCCGATGATCGACTGGATGCATTTGGTGCGCGATTTCGCGGACACGGCGGGGCTGATCGCCAATCTCGACCTGATCATCGCCGTTGATTCTGCCCCGGCCCATCTGGCCGCGGCGATGGGCAAGCCGGTCTGGCTGCTGGACCGGTTCGATTCATGCTGGCGATGGCTGTCCGGCCGCACCGACAGCCCGTGGTATCCGACGCTGCGGATTTACCGGCAGAGGCAGCCCGGCGATTGGGTCGGCGTGCTGGCGCGGGTTGCGCAGGATTTGCACCAACTCGCGGCGCCGGTCATCCGGGCAGGGCGGCGGCGGTAGTCGCGACCGGCTGCGACGGGTGTTAGCCGCGGGATTGCAATGTCCAGCTTAACAAAGGCAAACTCAGCCACGCAAACCGCAAAAACCGGGTCGTGCGAACGAACTGACGCCGTCCGCGCTCTATTGACGCCAGTCTCACCGCGGCCATAGCCTTGGGATAGATTTTGTTCTGGGAACGCATTGATGAGCGACTCGAAATCTGCGGCTGGCGCCGACGAACTTAAGAATTCCGTCCGCCAACTCAAACATCGCCAGATGAACTGCGCCGTGGCGCTGACGGATAGCGGGGCCGAGTTGCTCATGGCCGCAAGCGGAACCTCGGGCGCGCTCGCCACCGAGCTTAAAAAGGAGAACCCCAAGGTCAAGGGTTTGGCGCATGGGATTGCAACCCTTGCCGAGGATAATCCGCACGAGATTTGCCTGAGGCTGAACACCAAGCCAGCGGCTGGAATCGCCAAGCGGCTGGCCAAGATGCTGAAGGTTCGCAAGACGGAGCTGAAGAGCGTCGTCATCCTGGTCGACGATGAGGAGGTCGACCGGGCGAGCGCCGAGGACGGGGCGGAAGGCGGCGGCGCGTCGCCGACGGGCGCCGGCTGGACGGCGATCTCGGGCGCGGGACGCCCGAACGCAGGCGGGGGCGGCTTCCTCTCCCGCCGAGGGGCGAATGGCGCCCAGCCGGCGGACAGCGCTTCGCAGGGGTCAGGGTCGGATGCTGCTGCCCAGCCATCGACGGCGTGGAAGCCGGCCGTCGTGACCGGTGAACTGCGGCAGCGGCTGAAGACCTCCGGCGGTGCGATTGCGGCCACATTCGCCGATGATCCGAAGGGCAAGGGCAAGGCGATCGAGCTGCTGAATTCAGCGGTGCACAGCCTCGGAGAGGGTGACGAGGCAAGCGCAGAGGAGGAAGCCCGCGAATTGGAGAGCCTGATCGCATTCGCGGGCGAACACGGCAGCGCCAGCGGCGAAAGCTCGTCGTCTTCATCGAGCGACGAGGGATCATCCTCGTCCAGGAACGGCGAAGGCTCGTCCTCCGGAGGGGGCGAGGGTCCTTCGTCCGGCAGCGGCTGGACGCGGGCCGCGGTTCAGTCGACGAACGGGAAGGGGGGATCGCGGGCGATCGTCTTCAACACGCTCGGGTTCGCGCGCGGCGAGATCAAGGCGGCGGAAGACCTGCTGAAGGGTTCTCCGGATGGACAGAAGATTACCAGCCTCGTCGCAGAGGTCGGCGACAAGGTTAAGGCCCAGGACTATGACGGCGCGGGAGAACTGGTGCAGCAGGCCCGTTCACTTGCCGTCCGCGCCTTGGCTGCAAACCGCAAGCACGCCGGGCAGCAAGAGCGCTACAAAGAGATGAACTCCGTCTTCGGCAAGGTGGAGAAGACGTATTTCACCCCCGTTGCAGCCGAGATAATGGTGAAAAGCAACCGGGATGCAAAGCCACCGCTGCGCGACTTCGTGGGCGCCGTTGCCAACTTCCAGACCAATCGCACCCCACAAGCGTGTGACACCATCGCCGGAACGGCCGAGCGCTACCTGCAGTACCACGACAACGACCTCGACAAGACGGCGCAGGGAAAGAACAAGGTCAAGCGAGACAATGCGGCCGAGGCCCTGCGCGGCGCGCGGCACATGAAGCTGGCGCTGCAGATGAAGCAGATCGGACCGCCGCCGTGGACAGACGAAGCCGCAATGCGCGTCGCGTCGATTCGCGCCGCCTTCGGGTTCGAGAGCGGCGAGCGGCCTGCGACGCCGCTTGGCAGCGACGCTGGGGTCTCCGCCTCGTTCTGGGTGAAGGGCTACGACCCGGGCTCCAGCAACGAGCAGAACGCGGCGACCGAGTTCCTGTTCAAGCCGGCGGCCGGCGAAGACGCCCAGCCGGGCTTCGTCAAAGGCGGCTCGGCGCCGCGCGAGGCGGTCACCAAGGCGGTGGCCGACCGGGTCACTGCCATGACCGGGATCGATCTGGGAGTGCCGGAGACCAGCGTTGCTTCGATCAACTCCTCGGCCATCGACATCAAGGCGTTCAACGACGCCAAGCTCGCGGAGAACGAGCGCCTGGGTTACACTCTCGATGAGGGTGCATTGCCGCCGACGTCAGGGCCGATGGTAGGCTCGCTGCAGCAATTTGTCCCGACCCGGGGTACATTGCAGTCTCAGCCGGCGGGGACGATGGCCCGTGTGCCAGCCGCCGAGTGTCATCGCGCCGCCATTCTCGACATCCTCACGCTTAACTGCGACCGCCATCAAGGCAACTTCATGGTGGCCGATGGTCCCGATCAGGGCGCGGGGTCGACTCCGGCCTTGGTGCCGATCGACCACGGTCTGACGCTGCCTACGAGGGAAGGCCTTGAACAGCGGGGCTCGACGCGCATGTGCAGCCCGAAATTCAATGCTTTGCTCGCGATGAAGGGCAGCTACGAACCGTTTTCACCCGACATGGTCGAACGGCTGCAAATGCTGGACCCGGCCGCGATCGAGAGCGGGATGAAGGATAGCGTCGCCGTGGTGGACCGCGTCCACCCGGATTTGGGCGCGGGTGCCACGATCCCGGACGAGAGCGCACGGATGGTGAAGCGGGCGGCGATGTTCCTCAAGCTTGCCAGCCGCCAACTGAGCCCGGCGCAAATCCAGCTCGCCCTTTCACTGAAGCAGGCGGCAATCTTCGACGTGGACGACAACAATTTCGAACAGTCGGCGCAGTCGGTGATCGCGGCTTATGCCGGCAGGAGCGCAGCGATGCAGGAAATGTATGCCAACCGTGACTACGCAGCATTCGGACTCGCGCTAAACAAACTTGGCTGGCACCCGTGGAATAGTTTATTCAGTGAAATTCAAACGGCAAACTACATGCGATGGTCGTCGGAGTGTCCGTACGACTTGGTCGCCGCCCACGATTCATCCAGCAGGCCGCCACAGGGCTACCAGCCGCCGTTAAAATAGGGGCTTGTCCCATCACAAGGCTGGTGCGGGTCCGCCGAGGTCGCTGAAGTCTGATCGGCTTATGCCGAGAGGATCAGCGGCAGCGTCAACCCCGCGATGATTGCCAGGTCTGGTGCGTCCGCCTCGCTGAACCGGTCCGTGGCGGCGGAGATGCTGAGGCTGGCGATGCAACGGCCGCCCAGCATGACAGGCGCGTTGACCATCCCGCCCACGCCAAGGCTGAAGATCAGTGCGTGGTCGAAGAACGTGCGCTCGATGTCGGCGGCGGTGTGGCAGATGTAGAGCTGCCCCTCATCCAGCGTCTTCTTGCCCCAATGCGTGTCCTTCTTCTGCTTGCGGCCGCCAACTGGGTAGGCATCGGTATTGCTGGAATACAGCCGTTCCACCTCGGCGGTGGCGGGCAGGTGGTTGAGCGCGGTAAACAGGCGGCGGTCGTAGAGTTTTACCACCAGGGCATCGATGGCCGCCCAGGCAGCGCCGCGATCCGGGCCGGCGGTCAAATTCATGATGTCAACGATGTCGTCGCGGGTGATGTCAGCCATGTCAGGCTCCTTGGTCAGGATTGGCGAAGCACGGGATGGTCGAGTGGCTCAGGCAGCAGCCCGCGTGTGCGGAACCGCAAGATGACCAGCAGCGATGCGGTGACGAGGAATTGCTGCAAGGCGGCACCCTGCACGGCACCCAGTCCGGGAATGAGGGGCGTCACGAACCGCGTTCCCTCGAGGAAGACGACGATGACAATCCCGCCCACCACGGCCCCTCGGTTGTTGCCCAACCCGCCCGATAGCAACGCCATCTTGATGTAGAGCGTCAGCAGCGGCACGAAAATGTCGGGGACGACGAACGAGGTGTAGTGCGCATAAAGCGCCCCGGCGAGGCCGAGCAGGGCACAGCCGATGGAGAAGGCTAGCACCTTGAACGCCAGCACCGGCTTGCCGGCGATCGCTGCCACCTGGTCGTCATCGCGGATGGCGCGCAGCACGCGGCCAAAGGGGGAGTAGCTGAGCCGCTGTGCCGCGACATAGGCCACCAGCACGATCACGGCGACCAGGGCCAGGTAGACCAGGTTGAACTCAGACGGGGTCAGCAGGCTGCGCCACGGGCCGGGGATGCCGGAAATGCCGTCCGTGCCGTTGGTCAGCCAGGTTTCGTTGCTGGCGGTGGTCCGCAGCGATTCAGCGAAACCGAGGGTGACGATGGCCAGGTAATCGCCGCGCAGCCGCGCCGTAATCAGCGCCACCAGCGCGCCCGCAATGCCACCCATGATGGTACCCGCCACCATGCCGACGCCGATCGCCATCCCGAGCTTCACCGTCAGCAGCGCGGAGGTATAGGCACCCACCGCGAAAAACCCAACCAGGCCGAGGTTGACCAGCCCGGCCATGCCCCAGATCACGTTCAGCCCGATCGCCATCAGCGCGTACAAACCGGCGGTCACGCCCAGGGCGACGATGTAGTTTTCCACTAAGCGGCCCCACTTATGTGGCTATGGCGCATCCTAATAGGCACGCTGGCCCAGCAATCCGGAGGGCCGCACGATCAGCACCAGCAGAATGGCCAGGAACCCGACCACGCTGCGGTAGTTGGGCGTGAGTACCAGCAGGCACAATTCTTCCCCGACGCTGACCGTCAACGCGCCCAGGACTGCCCCGGGGATGCTGCCCAGCCCGCCCACCACGGCGGCGGCGAAGATCGACAAAATCACCCGAAACCCGGTCAGCGGGTCGATGGTGGTGTCCAGCCCGATCAGCATGCCGCCGAGCCCGGCCAACCCCATGCCGACGAACGAGACGATACGGGCGACCCGCACCGCGTCCACGCCCTTGATACGGGCGAGGGACGGGTTGTCTGCCACCGCGCGCATCGCCTTGCCGGCGCGGGTAAAGGCGAGGAACGCAAACACCGCCGCCATGACGACGAGCGAGATTGCCATGTTCTCCACCTGCTGCGGCCCGACATGCAGGCCGGCGAACCGCCAATCCCGGCTGATCGGCAAATCGTACTCGCGCAGATCATTGCCGAAGATCATACGCAGGAGGTTCTCGATCGCGACCGTCAGTGCAATGGACCCGATGGCGGTGGTGACGAAGCCCGCCCGGCGGAAGGGCCGCAAGATGAACTCGTCCGTGGCGATCCCGACCAGCCCCGCCGCCAGGAACGCCAATCCCAATGACGGGATGATGGACAGGCCTAAGACGATGTTGGCGATCCACCCGGCAAAGGCGCCGACCGTCGCATGGGAGGCGATCGCGAAATTCGGAAAGCGCAGCACGGCATAGATCGCGGTCAGACCGATGGCGGGAATCGCCAGAATGGTTCCCGCCATCAACCCGTTAAGCACCAACTGTGTAACGTTTTCAAGCAATCAGGCGACCTTCACCAGGTTCAGCGCGCCATTCTTCACCACGAGGTAGCGGAACTTGCAGTCCTGGATGTCACCAATATCGGTAAAGTCGCAGGGGCCGCTGGCGCCCTCGTAATTGACCTCGGTGCCCTTGGCCAGCAGGGCCAGGCCGTCCACTGCGGTATAAACCTTGGTGCCGTCCCCCTGCGAAACCCGGCGCACCGTGTCCCTTATGGCGGTGCCGGTCACGCCCTTGGACCGTGCGATCGCCAACGCTACCAGGCTCATCCAATCCACCGCCTGCGACTCGTAGGAATCCGGAGTCTTCACGCCGAGTATCTTGGTGCCGTAGGCGTAGGCGGGCGAATCCACGTCGGCCGAGGGTTGCACCGTATAGGTGCCTTCCGTCACTTCCTTCGGCAGCGACTCCACCGATTTCCCGTTCAGGGCATAGGACTGGGTGAAGCGCCCGCCGTCATAGCCTGCGCGGTAGAGGTCGCGCAGCAAAACGGTGACGTCGGGGGTGTAGCCGTTCAGATAGATCATGTCCGGCTTGCCGCGCAGGATTTGGTCGACCTCGGACCGGTAGCTGGTTTTGTTCGGCTCGTAGATCAGCGCGCCGGCCATGGCGCTGCCGTGTTGCCCCAATATCTCGGTCACCCGGTCCTGCGTCGGCTGCGCGAAGGGCGATTGGATCGACATGATGCCGACCTTCTTGGCCCCGCTCGCCGCCATGAACTCGGCGTGCTTGGCGCCTTGCAGGTAGTTGTTGGGCTGGGTGCGGATGAGATACCCCTGGTGCGGCAGCTTCGTGATGTTGTCCGCACCCGACGTCGTGGTCAGGAACGTCTTGGTCTCCCAACACACGGGCGCGACCGCGGTGGTGACGGCGGAGGCCCACGTGCCCATGATCACCGGCACCTTGTCCACGTCGATCAGTTTGCGGGCGGCGCGGACTGCGGGTTCCGGGTTGGTCTGATCGTCCTCGACCGAGAAGGTGATTTTACGGCCGAGCAACCCACCGACGCCGTTGATCTGTTCGGCCACCGCCTGGATGGCCTTCAGCATGCGCGGCCCGTCAGAGCCGCCAGCGCCAGTCAGCGGTGTCAGAACACCGAGCAGCAGCGGCGGCTCCTGCGCCCGCAGCACGGCGGGCGCGGCGAGGATTGCGGTGCCGGCCAGGATGGTCCGCCGGGTTATTCCAGTGGCGTCGTGTTTCATCGGGTCATGTTTCCTTGTTGCCCCATACTATCCACCCAGAAAGATCCGCTTGATCTCCGGGTCGGCGGCCAGCGTGCTTGCGACCCCCGTGGCGCCCGTGCGCCCGTCTACCAGCACATAGGCGCGGTGTGCGATGGCCAGTGCCTCGTTCGCATTCTGCTCCACCAGGGCGACCGCCAGCCCGCCTTGGTTGATCGAGGTGATCTGGGCAAACAACTCCTGCGCGGCCTTGGGTGACAGGCCGGCGGAGGGTTCGTCCAGGAGCAGCAGGATCGGCGCCACCATCAACGCCATGCCCATCGCCAGCAATTGCCGCTCCCCGCCCGACAGGGTGCGGGCGGCCTGGCGGCGTTTGCGGCCCAGCACGGGGAAGCGTTGCATTGCCTCCTCCATGCGCCGGGGCACCTGCTTGGGGTCGACGTAGCCGCCCATCTCCAAATTCTCCCGCACCGTCATGGTCGGGAAGACGTTGTTCTCCTGCGGGACATAGGCGATGCCGCGGCGGGCCAATTCGGGCGGGGGCAGCCCGGCCACAGGCCGCCCCTCCAACGTGATCGACCCGGCAGACGGCACCAGCAGCCCGGCGATCGACTTCAGCAGGGTCGACTTACCCGCGCCGTTTGGCCCGATGATGCAAACGATCTCGCCGGGTTCGACCGCGAAATCCAGCCCCTTGAGGATTTGATCCGCCGCGGTGTAGCCGGCGACGATGCCCGATACGCTCAGGAGGCCCAACGCTTGCCTCCCATATAGGCGTCCTGCACCTCCCCATCGGCCGCCACTTCGTCGAACGTGCCTTCGGTCAAGCGGCGGCCCTCTGCCATGACGATCACGTGGTCGCAGAGCCGGGCGATCATGTCCATCTGATGCTCGATCAGCAGCAGGGTGATGCCGTCTGCCACGATCTCCCGCAGCCGCTCGCCGATTTCGCGCGACAGAGATGGGTTCACCCCCGCCAGCGGCTCGTCCAGCAGGATCAGCTTGGGCTCGGTCATCAGCGCGCGCCCAATCTCCAGCAGCTTCTTCTGGCCCCCGGAGAGTGCCGCGGCGGGATTGTCCAGCACGTGGGACAGCCGCAGGCGCCCGGCGACCGCGACGGCGCGGTCCTGCAGGGTGGCCTCCCGCGCCAGCATCGCCCGGGTGCGGAGCAGGGCGGTCAGCACGCCTTCGCCGGGTTGGGCGGCGCCGTAGAGCAGCAGGTTTTCCCGCACGGTCAGCCGCGGGCAGCCGCGGGCGATCTGGAAGGTGCGGACCAGCCCGGTGCGCGTGATCCGGTCGGCGCGCCAGCCGGTGATGTCCTTGCCATTGAACAGGATGCGGCCGCTATTGGGCGGCACCACGCCGGAGAGGCAGTTGAACAGCGTGGTCTTGCCGGCGCCGTTGGGCCCGATCAGCCCGGTGATCCCTCCTTGTGCCACATCGAGGTCAACCCCATTGAGCGCGTGGACGCCATAGAAATGACGGGTGACGCCGCGAACCTCCAGCAATGCCATGCCACCCTCCGACCCTGTCGGGGCTAACAGCATCCGACTCAGTCCGGGCTAGCAGCATCCATGCCAGAGCGTTTCGAAAAAGCCTAGTAGTGCATTTCCACGCCGTCGCTTGTGTTGCCCGTATTCGTCATCCGCGGCGAGTAGCTGAAGCCGGGGGGAAGGCCTGGGGCTGGCTGGCCGGCGGGTACCATCGGGGCAGTCGGGCCGGGGCCGCGCAACAAATCGCATTTCCACCGCCAGCCCGGCGGTTTTCCGGTCAGGATGCCACCGCGGTCATAGGCGCAACTGCAACCCCCTTCGCTGAACTGCCCATCCAGTGCGGCGGTGCAGCGGGGCAGCATCGGCTCGGTCGCCGCGGCGAAGCCCGTCAGGCAGAGCGCGATGGCGACGGCGGCGATGCGGGTCATGCCGGAAGCATACGGGGATGGGCTTAATCAGCAGTGAATGGGGGGGCCGGGCGCCGTTGCATGCCAGCGGATATGGGGTACTGTCCGCAAGGACCAGGCCAGGGGTGCGTCCATGGGTTACCTCCTCCGCAATCTCTCCCTCCTCGAGCCGGATGTCGGCACCCTGCAGGCAGGAGTGGAAATCCGCATCGACGGGGGAGCGGTCGCCGAGATCGGCGAGGGCCTGTCGTCCGGCAGCGCGGAGGTGGTGGATTGCGGCGGGCGCGTGGTGATGCCCGGGCTGATCGACAGCCACGTCCACGTCATGCTCACCGCGGTGAACACGCGTAACCTCGAATCGGTCCCGCTGACACTCGGCACCGGCCGTGCGGCGGCCAGCATGCGCGGCATGCTCAACCGCGGTTTCACCACGGTGCGCGACACGGGCGGCGCCGATTGGGGGCTGAAACAGGCGGTGGACGAAGGGTCAATTCCCGGGCCGCGCCTGTTCATCGCCGGCCAGGCCATCGGGCCGACCGGGGGCCACTCGGACCCGCGGCGGCGGACGGACGTCTTCGCGCGCAATTGCCATTGCTGCAACGCGATGGCGTTCTCAATGTGCCTCTCCGACGGCGTGAGCGAGATGCGCAAGGCCGCCCGCGAGCAGATGCGGCAGGGTGCGGACCAGGTGAAGATCATGATGTCCGGCGGGGTCGCCTCGCCGTACGACCCGCTGGATTCCCTGCAATTCTCCGAGGGCGAGGTGGCGGCGGCGGTCGAGGAAGCGAGCGCCTTTGGCCGCTATGTCTGCGCGCACGCCTATACGCCCGCCGCCATTACCCGCGCTGCGCATGCGGGCGTGCGCACCATTGAGCACGGCAACCTCATCGACTCCGCCTCGGCCAAGCTCATGGCCGAGAAAGGCATGTTCCTGATCGCCAACCTCGTCGCCTACTACGCCATGCGGGAGCGTGCGGTCGATTTCGGGATGACGGGGGACATGCTGGCGAAGAACGACCTGGTCATCGATGGCGGGCTGCGCTCGCTGGAGATGTGCAAGCAGGCGGGCGTGCCCGTGGCCTTCGGCAGCGATCTGCTGGGGGAGTTGCAGATCGACCAAAGCCGCGAGTTCCTGCTGCGGCGCGAGGTGCTATCCAACCTCGAGATCATCCGCTCGGCCACCACCACCGGCGCGCAGATCACGCGGATGGAGGGCAAGCTCGGCACGCTGCGGCCGGGTGCGTTCGCGGATTTGCTGGTGCTGGACGGCGACCCGCTGAAGGATTTGGCGGTGTTCCAGGACCAGGGCGCCCATATCGCGGCGATCATGAAGGGTGGGGAGTTCCATACTTGTAGGCTGCAATAAAGGCCAGTTCTCAGCCGGTCGGGCCAAGGATCATTGGTCATAATCGTACTCGTTTAGCTGGAACGGCTTACCCGTTGCCGCCGCCAGTTTGGCTGCCATGTCGTTGAGGTCATCGGCTCGCGCGCCTTTCGCAACTTGCAGGGTCTTGGTGGGGCAGGCGGCATATCCCGTGCTACAGCGTGCGGATATGGCACTGCCGCCAGTCCCCCGTGCCGGCAGTGTACGCGTGACCTCGAACGCCACGATTTGGGCGAGCGGCAGGAGGTAGAACGCGTCTTCGCAGAAAATCAGTGCCTCCGCGCCGGACGAGAGCCCGAATGCGCCACGGAACCGCGAGAGGTCGGACGGCGGCTCGCGCATGAACTCAAGCTGCGTCTCTGCGAACATGGTCTGCCCCAAATCGGTGCGCGGCCGTGCCGGCGTCCAGTTGCGGGTGGCACCCATTGGCACAAAGCCGTCCAGCCAGGCCCGCTCCTGCGGCGAGAGCGGCGGTCGCCACCCGGTTTCAACCGTGACCGAGCATGCCGTAACAAGCCGGGGGTCGCGGTCATGCGCCGGGTTGGTCAATTTCGGCCCGGATTGCAACCCAGGCGGCCAGACGATCAGGGTAACGGACGCGGCGCCCCACCGCCACTCGACGCGCCGGGTATTGTATTGGTCGACGATGGCTTTGGCACCCAAATGGCGCGCCAAATGTTTGGCCGCGGAGGCGATGTTCGCCTCGGTGTCGTCACCGATGGATATGTGGGTCGAGAGACGCACGGGTGGCATCGTCGGCGAGTAGCTCGGGAAGGCTTGGAACCCGAACGGCCACAGCATCCCCGGCAGCGGTGGAGGACGCACGTCGAGCGGCACAAGCTCCCACCGGTAGGGGTTGTCAGTATGGACGCCGTATCGCATTGCCAACTCGGCCCGGGGTGATCGCCACGGCAGGCCCACTGCATCCAACCAATCCTGCACCTTGGCGCCGGCAGGCCCGGGCACTATTGCGGGCAAGAAGGGTTGCCGCGGTGAGGGCCGCACGAGACGGTTCCAAAGCGCACGGAAAATCATACCCTGCTATGCCACGGCGAAGAGCCTAGAAAGGGGAGAGGCAGCATCATGTCCAAAGTGACGACGTGTCTCTGGTTCGGCAAGGACGCCGAGGCCGCCGTCCGTCATTACGTTTCGATCGTGCCGGACTCCACGATCAACCACATCCAGCGCGCCGTGGCAGCCTGGCCCGGCGGCGAGGTGGGCGACGTCATCGTCGTCACCTTCCGGCTCGGTGGCCAAAGCTTCATGGCATTGAACGGCGGCAAGCCAGCAGATTATGGCTTCGCCGCTTCCATCTCCGTCGAATGCGCTGATCAAGCAGAGGTGGACCGGCTCTGGGCTGCGCTCACCGCCGGCGGCGGATCGGAGATCATGTGTGGCTGGGTGCGCGACCGGTGGGGCATCCCCTGGCAAATCGTGCCGGAAATGCTCCCACGGCTTTTGGCCGGCGCTGACCCGGCGGTCGCCGCGCGCGTCTTCACGGCCATGATGGGCATGGTGAAGCTGGACGTCGCAGCCCTGGAGCGTGCTGCCGCAGGCTAATCCACCGTCAGTACGATCTTGCCGAAATGCTGGTTGGCCCGCATGTGCGCCAGCGCCTCGTTCGCCTGCTCCAGCGGGAAGCTGCGGTCGAGCGGCAGGTGCAACCCGCCAGCCTCCACCGCGGCCCACAAATCGCGGCGCATCAGGCGGTTGATCTCGCGGACCTCCTCCACGCTGCGGCTGCGGAAGGTGACGCCGATGTAGCTGATGCGCCGGGCGGCATGCAGGTCGAAGTCGAACTCGCCTTTCTGCCCACCCAACCGGCCCACATTCACGATGCGCCCCAGCACCCGTGTGGCCCGCATATTGGCGTTGGCAACAGGGGCAGACACCATGTCGACGATCAAATCCACGCCTTTGCCGCCCGTCGCCGCCAGCACGGCGTCTGGCCACGCCGGGTCGCTGCTGTCGATGGCGAGGTCGGCGCCGAACTCCGTCAGCTTGGCTCGCCTGCCGGCGTTGGTGGAGGTGCCGATGACCAGCCCGGCGCCCATCGCCTTCGCGATCTGCAGCCCCATCAGCCCGACGCCGGAGCTAGCGCCCTGGATCAGCACCGTGTTCCCCGGCTTCATCGCGCCTGCCGTCATCACCGCGTTGTGCATCGTCTGCAGCGCGATCGGCAGGGTGGCGGCCCGGTCCCAGCCCATGTTGTTGTCCGGCAAGCGGTTGACCCGGCCGTAGTCGGTCAGGGCATACTCCGCATAGCCGCCGTGGCCGGAGCACATCACTCGGTCGCCCAGGGCCAGCCCGGTGACCTCCGGCCCAAATGCGGTCACCTCGCCAGCCCATTCCAGCCCGATCGTCGATCCCACGCCGCCTTGCGCCCCGTGGGCGTGCCCGGCGGCCAGTCCCAGTTCCGCCCGGTTCAACCCAACGGCCCGCACCCGGACCAAAACCTCGGACGGGCCGGGTTGAGGGGTGGAGATGTCGCGCAGTTCCAGCCCATTTGTGCCGATCACCATCGCTCGCATCGATGCTTCCCCCGTCTGTTTGGACCTGACGATCGGGGCGCGACGCGATAGTGTCAAACCGTCGATGGGAAGGACTGCGCGGATGGATACGACTTCAGGGGTTACGCCGGAGGATGTCGGGCTATCGACGCCGCAACTCGCGCGGGTGAAGACCTGGGCGCAGCGCCTGGTGGAAGACGGCAAGCTGGCCGGCGTGACCACGATGGTCGCGCGCCATGGCAAGGTGGTGCACCAGCATTGCTGCGGCCTCGCCAACCTGGCGACCGGGATGGCGATGGCGCCCGATACCATCGTGCGCATCTATTCCATGACCAAGCCGCTCACCAGCCTGGCGATCATGATGCTGTATGAGGAGGGATTGTTCCAACTAGACGACCCGATCAGCGGCTTCCTGCCTTACTTCGCCAACATGCGGGTGGCCAATGGCGGCCAGCGAGGCAAGATCGACACGGTGCCGGCCGCGCGCGAGATCACCTTCCGTGATTTGCTGACCCACACCTCCGGCCTCACCTATGGCTTCATGCAATCCACCCTGGTGGACGGGATGTATCGCGACCGACGGATCGACTTCCAAAACGGCGATTGCGATTTGGGTGAAATGGTGCAGCGTCTGGCGGCTATTCCCTTGCTGGCCCAGCCGGGGACGGAGTGGAATTACAGCAACGCGACCGATGTGCTGGGCCATCTCGTCGCCGTCATCTCGGGCCAACCGTTCGATGACTACCTCCTGCACAAGGTGATCGAGCCGCTGGGCATGGTGGATACGAGTTTCTATGTGCCGGCGCAGAAACACGGCCGGTTTGCCGCCAATTACACCCGTGGGGCCGATGGTGCCCTGGCGCTGGTCGATGACCCGGCGACCAGCCCGTACCTCTCGCCGCGTGGGATCGTCTCCGGCGGCGGCGGCCTGGTCTCCACGGCGGGCGATTACATGCGGTTCTGCCAGTTCATGCTGAACAAGGGCGAGTTGGACGGCGTGCGGCTGGTGGGGCGCAAGACGATCGAGTTGATGACCAGCAACCATTTGAATGGCGACATGGCGGCAATGGGCATGCCGCGCTTCAGCGAGAGCAGCTATGCGGGCGTCGGGTTCGGCCTGGGTTTCTCCGTAATGCTGGACCCGGCGCGGGCGCAGATTCTAGGCACGCCGGGTGAATATGCCTGGGGCGGCGCGGCGAGCACGGCGTTCTGGGTGGACCCGGCGGAGGACATGGCCGTGGTGCTGCTGACCCAGCTCACGCCGTCCTCCACCTATCCGATCCGGCGCGAGCTTCGGGTGCTGACTTATGCCGCAATCCTAGATTAAGGGCGCAGTCGTAGGGCGGCATACCCATGCCGGCTGCTCCTACCCGCCCAATTCATCGGCCTGGTAAATCCGGACGATGGCGTCGAAATCGGCGTCCGCCCTAAACCCCAGCGCCAGCGCCTGGGTACAGGCGAACCGTTCAGGCCAGGTTTCCACGATTTTGAGCACCGCCGGGTCGGGCACGGATTTGATCAGCGCCACCGCTGGCTCTCCCGCAACCCGGCGCAGCGCCTCGATCTCTTCGGCGACGGTGGCCGAGATGCCGGGCATGGTCAGGTTGCGCCGCACCCCGATCGCCGCACTGTCGAGGGCTGCCGCATGCAGCAGGAAGCCGATCGCCGCGCGGGGCGAGGCGAACCAATGACGCACCGTCGCCGGCACCGGCAGAACGGCCTCCATCCCGTTCAACGGCTCGCGGATGATGCCGGAGAAGAAGCCGGAGGCGGCCTTGTTCGGCTTGCCCGGGCGCACGCAGATGGTGGGGAGCCGGATGCCGATCCCGTCGATGATGCCGCGGCGTGAATAATCCCCCACCAGCAACTCGCCGATCGCCTTCTGTGTGCCGTAGCTGGAGAGCGGGGTCAGGTGGAATTCGTCTGGAATGATCTCGGGGAAGGGCGCGCCGAACACCGCCAGGGAGGAGGCGAAAACAAATCGTGGCCGGTAGCCATCGCCCACCCGGCGCACCGCCTCCAGCAACTGCCGCGTGCCATCGAGGTTCACCCGGTAGCCTTTCTCGAAATCCGCCTCCGCCTCGCCGGAGACGATGGCGGCCAGGTGGAAGATCACGTCCGGCCGTGTGGCGACCAGCTTGTCGGCCTCACCGGGCTGCGACAGGTCGGAGGCAAAGGCCTGCGCACCCGGCGGCGCCTCGGGTGGGACGATGTCGTGCAGCGTCAATTTGGGCCCCATGCTCACCAGGCTGGCGACCAATTTGCGCCCCAGCATTCCGCCGGCGCCGAGAACCAAACAATGCTGCATCGAGCCTCCCCTTCGTTTTGCCAACGCTAGCACCTATTCGGCAGGCGCCACCACGATGCGCGTGCGCCGCCCATGCGCCAGCCGTTCCAGCGCCAGGTAGACCACCGGGGTGGTGTAGAGGGTCAAGGCCTGGCTCACGATCAGCCCACCGACGATGGCAATGCCCAAGGGCACGCGAAGCTCGGACCCGGTGCCGAACGCGAAGGCCAGCGGCAAGGCGCCGAGCAGGGCGGCCAGCGTCGTCATGATGATGGGGCGGAATCGCTCCAGGCAGGCGGCGTGGATCGCGTCGAATGGCGACAGCCCGCGCTCGCGCTCCGCCTCCAGGGCGAAATCGACCAGCATGATGGCGTTCTTCTTGACGATGCCCATCAGCAGGATGATGCCGATGATCGACATCACCGTGAGTTCGCCACCCGTTGCCAAGATGGCCAGCAAGGCGCCCAACCCGGCGGAGGGCAGCGTGGACAGGATGGTCAGCGGGTGCAGCAGGCTCTCATACAGCACGCCCAGCACGATGTAGATCGTCAGCAGCGCCGCGCCGATCAGCGCGGGTTGGGACGCGAGGGATTGCTGTAGGAACTGGGCATTCCCAGCAAACTGCGTGCGAACCCCCTCCGGCATACGCAACGACAAAGCGGTGTTTTGCACCAACTCCGTCGCCTCGCCCAGCGACATGCCGGGGGCGAGGTTGAAGCTGATCGAACTGGACGGGAATTGTCCCTGGTGCCGCACCGCCAATGGCGCCGTGCCACGCTCGAAATGGGCCACGGCGGAGAGCGGCACCTGCTGGGCACCTGGCGCGCCGACATAGACGGTTTGCAGCATCGACGGGTCGGTTTGCAACGCCGGGTCGACCTCCAGCACGACCTTGTACTGGTTTCGGTCGGTATAGATGGTGGAGATTTGCCGCTGCGCGAAGGCGTTGTTCAGCGCGTTGTCGACGGCGGTGGTGGACAGATGCAGGCGGGCGGCGGCGTCCCGGTCGATCACCACGTTGGATTGGGGACCCGAACGGTCCTGGTCGCTCGTTACGTCATCGATCCCGCCCACCTGCTGCAGCGCGGTTTCCAGCCGCAAGGTCCATTGGCGCAACTCGTTCAAATCCTGGTCGAGCAGGATGAACTGGAACTGGCTGCCGCCGCTTCGCCCGCCGCCGCGCAAATCCTGCGCCGAGTAGAGAAAGGTCTGCACATCCGCCATCGCCTGCAGCTTGGGCCGTAGCCGGTCGATGACCTGTTCGCTGGAAAGCTTGCGTTCGGCCAGTGGCTTGAGTTGGATGGTCAACTGGCCGCGGTTGAGCGAGGCGAAGCCGCTGGTCACCCCCACCGTGGACCCGACGCTTTCGATCGCCGGGTCGCCGAGGATGGCGTTCACCACGCGCTCCTGCCGGGCTTCCATGGCTGCGAAGGAGGTGGAGGGGTCCGCGAGGGTGCCGCCCTGGATCAACCCGGTGTCCTGGATCGGCAGGAAACCCTTCGGCACCTCCCGGTACAGCATCACCGTGGCCACGGCGCAGCCCAGCGTCACGAGCAGCATGGTCCGCCGCCAGCGGAGCGCCCAGCCGAGCGTGCGGGCATACAGCGCCACCACCGCCTCGAACTCACCCTCGATGACCGCGTCGACGTGCCGCAGCCAGCCCGTGAGTTTGCGATGCGGGCGGGCCAGCACGCCCATCATCATCGGCGTGAGGGTCAACGACACGACGGCCGAAATGGCGATCGCCAATGTCAGGACCATCGCGAATTCATGCAGCAGCCGCCCGAGCAGGCCGCCCATGAAGGTGATCGGGATGAAGACCGCGACCAGCGAAAGGGATATCGACATCACGGTGAAGCCGATCTGCCGTGCGCCTTTGATCGCGGCGGTCAATGGCGGCTCGCCACGCTCCAGATAGGTGGTGATGTTCTCGATCATCACGATCGCATCGTCGACGACGAAGCCGACCGAAATCGTCAGCGCCATGAGGGAGAAATTGTCCAGGCTGTAGCCGAGCTTCCACATCGCCGCGAGGGTGCCGGCGATGGAGAGCGGCACCGTCACCGCCGCGGCCAGGGTCGGCACCAGGCGGCGCATGAACAGCAGCACGACCAGCAGCACCAGCACGACCGACATCACCAGGGAGAGCTGCACGTCGTCTACGCTCGCGCGGATGGTGGTGGTGCGGTCGGCGATGACGGACACCTTGATGCCCGGCGGCATCCAGGCGAGCAGATGCGGCAGCTCCGCCTTGACGAGGTTGGCCGTGTCGATGACGTTGGCCCCGGCGATCTTGCTGATGTTGAGCAGGATCGCCGGGGTGCGCCCGTCCCACGCCGCCAGGCGGGAGTTGGCAACGCCGTCCACCACGTCCGCCACGTCGGACAGCCGCAGGGCCGAGCCGTTCTGGGATTTGATCACCAGCCCGGCATAGTCCTTGGCCTGAGTGATTTGGCCGTTGACCGCGATATCCTCCGCCCTATTGGCGGTTTCGAAGCTGCCGGTCGCTTCTGTGACGTTGGCGTTGCGGATGGCGGTGAACACGTCTTGCGCCGCCAGGCTGGCGGCCCGCAGCGCACCGGGGTTCAGCCGCACGCGCACCGCGGGCTTTTCCGCGCCGTTGATCTGCACCTGGCTGACGCCATCCAGTTGCGACAGCCGTTGGGCGAGGATCGTGTCGGCCGCATCATAGACCTGCCCTGGCGACAGCGTGTCCGACGTCAGCGCCAGCGCCAGGATGGGGGCGTCGGCGGGATTGAATTTGCGGTAATAGGGCCGGGTCGGCAGGTCGGACGGCAAGTCGGAGGTCGCGGCGTTGATCGCGGCCTGCACGTCGTGGGCCGCCCCCTCGATATCGCGGTCGATGTCGAATTGGATGACGATGGTGGTGGTGCCGATGGCGGAGGTGGAGGTGATCTCCGTGACGCCCGCGATCTCGCCAAGCCGGCGTTCCAAAGGCGAGGCGATGGAGGTGGCCATCGTCTCCGGGTCGGCGCCCGGCCGCCCGGCGATGACGACGATGGTGGGAATGTCGACCGACGGCAGCGGGGCCACGGGCAGGAAGTTATAGGCGACGGCGCCGGCGAGCAGCAGCCCCAGCGCCAGCAGCATGGTGCCGACAGGACGCATGATGAATGGCGTGGAGAAGCCCATTCAGGGAGTCATTCCGCCGCC
The DNA here is from genome assembly GCA_965199005.1 of Acetobacteraceae bacterium. GTDB lineage: Bacteria > Pseudomonadota > Alphaproteobacteria > Acetobacterales > Acetobacteraceae > LMUY01. Next base: position 784,244 of record CBDAQK010000006.1, read on the forward strand.
ATCGGCCGCAATCGGCCGGAGAATCGCAGCCGCAGGCGCTCGAACGTGACGTAGATGACCGGGGTGGTATAGAGCGTCAGCAACTGGCTCAGCAGCAGCCCGCCGACGATCGTGACCCCCAGCGGGAAGCGCAATTCCGACCCGGTGCCATGCTCCAGCACCAGCGGGAGCGCGCCGAGCAGGGCGGCGAAGGTTGTCATCATGATGGGGCGGAACCGCAGCAGGCAGGCTTCCTCGATCGCCACTTCAGGCGACAGCCCACGCTCCCGCTCTGCCTCGACCGCGAAGTCGATCATCATGATGGCATTCTTCTTCACGATGCCCATCAGCAGAACGATGCCCACCAGCGCCACCAGCGACAGGTCCAACCCGAACGCCATCAGGGCGAGCAACGCGCCGATCCCGGCGGAGGGCAGGGTGGACAGGATCGTCACCGGATGGATCGTGCTCTCGTAGAGTACGCCCAACACGATGTAGATCACTACAACCGCGGCGCCGATCAGCCATGGCTCAGACGCTAGGGAGCGCTGGAACTCCGCGGCATCGCCGGAGTAGCTGCCCGTCACTGTTTCGGGCATGCCCAAATCCAGCTCGGCAGTGCGAACCGCCTCCACCGCATCGCCCAGCGAGACACCCTCCGCCGTGTCGAAAGACAGCGTCACGGAGGGGAATTGCTGCTCGTGCGTGATCGCCAGCGGGCCCACGCCGCGGGTGATCGTCGCCACCGCCGAGAGGGGGATCAGCGATTGTGCCGCACCCGAGACGGTGGCGCCGCTGGTCGTGCTCTGCCCCTGCGCCGAGAGCACGCCGGGCACCCGCAGCCGCAGCAAGGAGGCCGGGTCCGACTGCCAGGACGGGTCCGCCTCCAACACCACGCGATACTGGTTGGCCTGCGAGAAGATGGTGCTGATCTGGCGCTGGCCAAAACTGTCGTATAGCACGTCCTGGATCGTCTGCATCGACACACCCAGCCGCTGCGCCGCCTCCCGGTCCACGGTGACGTGAGTGACCAACCCCTCATCTTGCTGGTCAGTCGCCACGTTGCGCAAGGCGGGCAATTGCTTCAGCCGGGCCAGCAGGCGGGGTGCCCATTCAGCCAATTCCGCCGCATCGGTATCGACCAGGGTGTACTGGTATTGCGTGCGGCTGATGCGGGTGCCGATTTGGATGTCCTGCACCGGCTGGGTGAACACCGACAGCCCCGGAATATCGTCGGCCATGGCCTGGAGCCGTGCCTGCACCACGCGCACCGGGTCTCGCTGGGGCTGCGGCTTCAGCGCGACCGTCACCCGCCCGGCGTTTGGCGTGGGATTGATCGACCCGGCCCCGACGAAGGAGACCACGTCGCTGACTGCCGGATCGGCGCGCGCTGCGTCGGCGAAGCGGGCCTGCAGCTTGGCCATGGCGGGGATCGAGACGGCTTGGCTCGCCTCCGTCACCGCCACGATCACGCCGGTGTCCTGGGCCGGTAGAAAGCCCTTCGGCATCACGACATAGAGCAGGATGGTGCCGGCCAGCGTGCCGGCCGCGATCAGCAGCACCAAGGGCTGCGCGCGGAGGGCCCAGGCGAGGCTGCGCTGATAGCCGGTGGTGGTGCGGCGGAACGCGGCTTCGAATATCCGCGCCAGCAGCAGCGGCTTGGTCTCCTGATGCAGCGGGCGGAGCAGCCGGCCGCACATCATCGGCGTCAACGTCAGCGACACGACGGCCGAGACGATGACGGACACGGCGAGGGTGACGGCAAATTCGTTGAACAGCCGCCCGACAACGCCCGTCATGAACAGGAGCGGGATGAACACCGCGATCAGCGACACCGTCAGCGAGACGATGGTAAAGCCAATCTGCTTGGCGCCTTGGTAAGCGGCCTGCAAGGGTGGCACCCCTTGCTCGATATAGCGCACGACGTTCTCGATCATGACGATGGCGTCGTCCACGACGAACCCCGTGGAGACGGTCAGCGCCATGAGCGAGAGGTTGTCCAGGCCGTATCCCAGCAGGGACATCACCCCGAACGTGCCAATGAGGGAAAGCGGCAGCGCCACGCCCGGGATCACCGTCGCCCGCCACGAGCCCAGGAACAGGTAGATGACCGCGATCACCAGCACGATCGCCAGGATGAGCGTAAGCTGCACGTCGGCCACCGAGGCACGGATGGTTTCCGTCCGGTCGGTCACCACGGTCAGCCGAACGCCGGTGGGGAGCGAGCGCTCCAGTTGGGGCAGCGCCTTGCGGATGTCACCTACGGTTTGGACGATGTTGGCGCCAGGTTGGCGCTGGATATCCAGGATCACCGCGGGCCGGCCGTTCAGGGCCGAGGCCACGCGGTTGTTCTCGACATCGGCCACCACCGTACCGACATCCTGCAGGCGGAGTGGGCCGGCATCCTTGTAGCTGATCACCAGCGTGCGGTACGCATCCGGCGTCAGCAACTGGTCGTTGGTGGCCAGCGCGAAGGCCTGGGCGCGGCCGTCGAAGCCACCCTTCGCGCCGTTCACGTTGGCGGCTGACACCGCGGTGCGGATGTCCTCCATCGACAAATTATAGGCAGCCAGCCGCGCTGGATCGATCCGGACGCGGATCGCCCGGCGCAACCCACCTTGCACGGTCACCTTGCCCACCCCGTCGATCTGGCTGAGCTTGGGTTGCAACAGCGTGTCCGCCGCGTCCGCCACGGCATCCAACGGCACGCTGTCCGAGGTCAGCGCCAGGGTGACGATCGGCGCATCGGCCGGGTTCACCTTCGAATAGACGGGTGGGTAGGGCAGGGTGGACGGCAGCGTCCCGGCCGCGGCGTTGATCGCCGCCTGCACGTCCTGCGCGGCGCCATCCATGGATCGGCTCAGGTTGAACTGCAGGGTGATCTGGCTGTTGCCCTCGCTGCTGATGCTCTCCATCGACGCCAACCCGGTGATTTCGCCGAACTGCCGCTCCAGGCTGGCGGTGATTAGCGTGGAGGTCACGTCCGCGCTGGCGCCGGGCAACTGGGTGGAGATTTCGATGGTGGGGAAGTCCACCTGCGGCAGGGCCGATACGGGAAGCGCGCCATAGCCGAGCAGACCGGCCAGCAGCACCGCTACAGCGAGCAGCGCCGTCGCGATCGGGCGGGCGATGAAGGGAGCGGAGATGTTCACCGCAAGATGCTCACGGCGTCGCGGAGGCCCGTTGCCGCCCCTGGCCGGGCGCCCGGCGGCGACGCTCTGGCGGTGATTCGGCCTCGGGGACACCCGGAATCTGCACCCGCACGCGCTGACCATCGGAGAGGCGGGAGGCGCCGTCGGTCACCACTTGGTCGCCGGGTTGCAGTCCGGCTGTCACAACGGACACACTCTCGTCCTCATGGCCGACCTGCACGACCCGGCGGGTCACGGTGCTGCCGTCCTTCAGGAGGTAGACGTAGCTGCCTTGCGGCCCGCGTTGGATGGCCGTTGGCGGCACGGTGGTGACGTTATGCTCCGTGTCGATCAGCAGGCGGACGTTGACGAAGCCGCCCGGCCAGAGCGCCAGACTGGGATTGGGGAAGGTGGCCTTCAGCTTGATGGTCCCGGTCGATTGGTCGACGGTGTTGTCCAGCACCGCCACTTCGCCGCGGTCCAGCACGGTCTTGCCGTCATTGGCGACGCCCTGCGGCAGCGCGAGCACCGCCGGCGGGCCGGGCTTCATCGCGTTCGCCACCTCGCCGAGCGTCTGTTGCGGCAAGGTGAACACGACGGAGATCGGCTGCAATTGGGTGATGACCGTCAGCGGCGTGGTGTCGCTGGCATGCACGATGTTGCCCTGGTCGACCTGGCGGATCCCGGTGCGGCCGTCCAGCGGGCTGCTGATCGTGGTGTACGACAGGTTGGTGCGGGCGGTGTCGATCTGTGCCACGTCCTGCCGCACCTGCGCCTCCAGTTGCGCCACCGTCGCCTTCTGGGTGTCCGAGGTTTGGGCGGAGGTGTAGGCGGTCGCGGCGAGCTTCTGATAGCGGGTCAGGTCGACGCGGGCATTGGCCAGGTTGGCGTCGTCCTGCGCCTTCTTTGCCACGGCCTGGTCGAGCGCGGCCTGATACGGCCGAGGGTCGATTTTGGCCAAGACGTCGCCATTACGGACGTCCTGGCCCTCCTTGAACCGCACCTCCACCAGCGGGCCGTCGATCATCGGTTTGATGCTGACGGTATTGAACGCCTGCACCGTGCCGAGGGCGTCGAGGTAGACGGGCACGTCCCCCGTCGCCGCGGTTGCGGCCAGGACGGGGATCGGCTCGCCGGTTCCGCCCGGCCGTCGCCGTCCAGCACCGCGGCCGCCCCGTGCCTCTGACGCCTCTGGCGCCGGGGTGCGGATGAACTCGTACCAGACCGCACCACCGGCAGCGCCCAGAACGATCAGAATGAGCAGGAGGCGGCCGCGTTTCATGTTGATCCAACCGCGCCGGGCAGCGTCCATCCGCCACCCAAGGCCTTGTAGAGATTGATGAGAGCCTGGAAATGCGCAAGCCGGACCTGTGCCAGCGCATCTTGATCGCCGAACAACGTCGTCTGGGTGTTCAGCACCGTCGTGATATCGACCGTCCCAGCGGCAAGCTGGGCGCGGGCGATATCGGCGGCCCGTTGTGCCACAGCCACCGCCTGCCGCTCCAGGGTTTCCTGCTGGGCCGCGTAGCGGACGGCGACCAGGTAGGTCTCTGCGTCCTGGAACGCCTGCAAGGTCGCTTGGCGGTAATCCGCCACCAACTCGGCGAAGCGTCCCTTGGCCTGGTTCAAGTCGCCTTGCTTGAGGCCATTGTCGAAAATGGTCTGGGTGATGGAGGCCGCAGCCTCGAAGAGCAGGCTGCCCGGGCCGGTCAGGGTCGACAGGGCCAGACTCTCGATGCCGCCCTGGCTGGTGAGCTGCACGGCCGGGAAGAACGCAGCCCGAGCCGCGCGGACGTTGCCGTTTTGCGACAGCAAATTGGCCTCGGCCTCCGCGACGTCCGGCCGCCGGGCGAGCAATTCCGACGGCAAACCTCCGCCCACGGCTGGTGCCGGCAGGTTGGACAACGTGTCCGCCTTGATGGTGATCGACTCCGGCGGGCGGCCGACCAGGGTGGAGAGCGCGATAACCTGCTGTTCCAGCTGACTTTGGAGCGACGGTATTTGCGCCGCCTGGCCGGCGACGAGCGCCTCCTGCTGGGCCACGTCGAGCGCCGTCGCGGTGCCGACCTGCACCCGCACCTGGAACACCTTCAGCGTCGACTGCGCATCGCGCAAATTGCTCCGCGCGACGGCCAGCCGGTCGGCCGCGCCCAAGGCCTGGAAATAGGTGGTGGCGACGGAGGTGACGACCGTTAGCGCCACCACCTCCTGGTCGAAGCGGCTGGACAGTGCGGCGGCCTGCGACGACTCGTAGGCCGCCCGGTTCTTGCCCCAAAAATCCACCTCATAGCTGATCGCGCCTTGGAGACTGTATTGGCGGCTATCGGTGTAGCTGGTGCTGCTGCTGGTGCTGCTCACCACGGTGCTGCCGGTGGTGTTGGTGGTCTGGGTGGTCGTGCCCGATCCCGTGCTGGTGCTGGTGGTGACGCCGCTGCTCCCGGTCGTGATGCCCGATGCGGCGCTGCCCCGCCGGGTTGACCCAATGCGGCTGTAGCTCGCATTGCCGGTGGCACTGATGGTGGGCAGCAAGGGCGAGCCAGAGATCGACACCTGGGCATCCGCCTGCACCACCCGGGCGGCGGCGGCCGCCAGGTTTTGGTTGTTGGCCCTGGCATCCTCGATCAGATGATCCAGCTCCGCCGAGCCGAAGGCGCGCCACCAATCCGAAGCTGGCCATGCGGCCTGCGCGGATTCGGCAGTCGCCCGGAAGGAGGCGGGAATGGCGACCTTCGGCCGGGTGTAATCCGGTCCCAAATCGCAGGCGGACAGGGGCAACCCGATCGCAAGCGCGGCAATCGTCCGAGCAAAATTCATCCGCAGCGGGGCAGGTCCTTCATGGCGGGGCGCGCCCCGTTACCACGCAATGTCACGACGCATGTAACTGGAGAATGACAGGAGCGGCTCAGATGGAAGCCAGGATCCTGCGTGCAAGCTTCAGATGCGGCTGGTCGATCATGGCGCCATCCAAGGTCAGCACCCCGGACCCGGGACTGCCGGCAAAGGCGGCCTCGACCCGGCGTGCCCACGCCACCCGCTCGGGGGCGGGGGTGAAGGCAGTATTGGCGGGAATTATTTGGGCAGGATGGATGCACAATTTGCCAGAAAACCCGTCTAAAGCTGCCTGATTTGCCTCGGCCACCATGCCCAGCGGGTCTTTCGGGTCCGGCCAGGGCGTGTCGATTGCGGGGACGCCCGCCCAGGCCGCCGCCAGAAGCGTCGCTGCCCGGGCCGCCTCGACCGGCGCGGGATAGCCATTCGGGCCCCGGGGGGCAATGCCCAGATCGGCGGATAAATCCTCTGCCCCGAAGCATAGTCCCAACAGACGGGGTGTTGACCCAGCGTAGTTCATGGACCGCAGCGAGGCCGCCGTCTCGGTCACCAGCGCTAAGATGCCGATCCCGCCGGCAGGTAAGCCAGCCGACGCCTCCAGCGCCTCCAAATGATGGTCCAGCGCTGCCAAATCGGCCGGCCCGGTGCATTTGGGCAGCATGATTGCGCGCGGACGGGCAGGGACGATCGCCGCCAAATCCGCGAGATACCAGAGCGTGCCAGGCGGATTGACCCGTACCACGACCTCCTGCTGCACCGGCAGCATTGCGGCGACCATCGCCCGGGCGGCCGGTTTCTGGCCGGGCGCCACCGAATCCTCGAGGTCCAAGATCACGCCGTCCGCCTCGGAGGCGAGCGCCTTGGCCGCCTTGCGCTCCGAATCACCGGGCGCGAAGAGCAGGGATCGCAGTTTCATGCCCGCAACCTCAGGCCCGCAACGTGACCGGGCTGCGCCGCCGCATCAGCGCCGCCCGTTCGCAGGTGGCGACCATGGCGTCGGCCTGGTTGAACGCCTCGTGCCGCAGGGTGACGATCCCAGCCTCCGGACGCGACCGGCTGTCCCGCACCGCGACCACCGTCGTGACGGCCCGCAGCGTGTCCCCGGCGAACACGGGCACGGGGAAGCGGACATCTGTCATCCCCATATTGGCGATTGCCGTTCCATTGGTGGTGTTGTGCACCGTCATTCCTACCAGCAGACCAAGGGTGAACAACGAGTTCACCAACGGCCGCCCGAACTCGGTGCCCTTCATGTACTCGGCGTCAAGGTGAAGCCGGGCAACGTTCATCGTCATGCTGCTGAACAGCACATTGTCGGTTTCCGTGACCGTGCGGGTCCACTCTGCATCGATCATTTGGCCGGGCCGAAACTCCTCGAAGAACAAACCAGCCAAGCCAGCCTCCCGAATTGCGAAACAATCTTGCGCGGTCAGGCGCGATATGCAAATCACGATGCCAATAAACGCAATTGGACGGGACGTTCGGGTGGCAGAGCCGATCCTACAGACCGAGGGACTGACGCGCGAATTCCGTGGCTTCGTGGCCGTCAGCGACGTGGACCTGAAGGTGATGCCTGGCACGATCCACGCGCTGATCGGGCCGAACGGCGCCGGTAAGACGACGTGCTTCAACATGCTGACCAAGTTTTTGAAGCCGACCCGCGGCGTCATCCGCTACGAGGGCCGCGACATCACCGGGTTGAAGCCGGCGCAGGTGGCGCGGCTGGGGCTGGTGCGGTCGTTCCAAATCTCGGCCGTCTTCCCGCATTTGACCGCCCTGGAGAACGTCCGCCTCGCACTGCAGCGCCAGCGGGGAGGCTCATACGATTTCTGGCGCTCCGAGGGGTTGCTCAAGGTCCTGGACGTCAGGGCGCGCGTGCTGTTGGACGATGTGGGCCTGGCCGAATATTGCGACCGCCCGGCGGTGCTGCTCTCCTATGGCCGCAAGCGAGCGCTGGAGATCGCGACCACGCTGGCGCTGGAACCGCGCATGATGCTGCTGGACGAGCCAACGGCCGGCATGACGCATGAGGACGTCGACCGCATCGTGGCGCTGATCAAGCGCATCCGTGTTGGCCGCACGATTCTCATGGTCGAGCATAACCTGTCCGTCGTGGAGGGGCTGTGCGACCGCATCACGGTGCTGACGCGCGGCAAGGTGCTGGCGGAGGGGGATTACGCGACGGTTTCCCGCAATCCCGAGGTGGTGGCGGCGTATCTGGGCACGGATGCACCCGGTGCGGGCCATGCTTGAGGTCAAGAACCTCGAGGCCTGGTACGGTGAAAGCCACGTGCTCCACGGTGTGGAGTTCAACGTCGGCGAGGGCGAGGTGGTGACGTTGCTGGGCCGCAACGGTGCTGGTAAGACCACGACGATGAAGTCGATCATGGGGTTGGTGCCGCGCCGCCGCGGGTCGATCGTCTATAAAGGGCGCGAGACGGTCAGGATGCGTCCGGACGAAGTGGCAAAGGCCGGGATCGCCATCTGCCCCGAAGAGCGGGGCATCTTCGCGAGCTTGAACGTGACGGAAAACCTGATGCTGCCGCCGGTGATCGCACCGGGCGGCCTGGATTTGGCCACGATCTACACGCTGTTCCCCAACCTCAAGGAGCGGGCCAGCTCGCAGGGCACCAAGCTGTCGGGCGGCGAACAGCAAATGCTGGCCATCGGCCGCATCCTGCGCACCGGCGCCCGCTTTCTGCTGTTGGACGAGCCGACCGAGGGTTTGGCCCCCGTCATCGTGCAGCAGATCGGCCATACGATCCGGGAGTTGCGGACCCGCGGCTTCACCGTGCTGCTGGTGGAGCAGAATTTCCGCTTCGCCGCGACGGTCGCCGACCGCCACTACGTCATGGAGCATGGCCGGGTGATCGACATGATTCCGAATAGCGACATCGAAGCCAAGATGGGTAAGCTGCATGAGTATCTCGGCGTCTGACTGGTGCCGCAACCGACGCCAATGAGCGTCACGATGAGGAGGAGGCTTGGCATGGATTTTACCAGACGCGGCTTACTCGGGACGGCGGCGATGGCTGCGGCCGACCCCGGTTTCGTGCGGGCGCAGGCCGCGCCCTCGCGTGGGACTTACGACAAGCTGCTCGCGACGACGCCTGCCGACCAGGCCTTCCGCCCGTTGGCGGACGGCAAATGCTCCCTTGTGACCTAGGAGGTTCCATGATCAACCGCCGCACCCTGCTTGCCGCGTCTGCGGCGACAACCCTCGTCGGCTCCCGCGCGCGCGCGCAAGGCGCCAGTCTGAAGATCGGGATTCTCGGCGACCAGTCCGGCGTCTATCGAGACCTCAGCGGTCCCGTGGCGATTGCCTGCGTCAAGCAGGCCATCGAGGAGATGACGCCGCATCTGAATGGTGTGACCATCGACGTCGTGACTGGCGACCATCAGAACAAGCCAGATGTCGGCGCCTCGATCGTGCGGCAGTGGTTCGACCGCGATGGCGTGGACATGGTGACGGATTGTCCCAACAGCGCGGTGGCGCTGGCGGTGGCGGCGGTCTGCAAGGAAAAGGACAAGACCTACATCAATAGCCCCGGGATGATCGCCGATCTGACGGGACCGCAATGCGCGCCGACGACGGTGCATTGGACGATGGACACGTGGGCCCTGGCGCATTCCACGGGCGGGGCTCTGGTGAAGGCCGGGGGCACGAGCTGGTTCTTCATTACCGCCGATTATGCGTTCGGCATCGCGCTGGAGCGGGATACCACCAACTTCGTCAACCAGGCGGGCGGACGGGTCGTCGGTTCGGTGAAGGCGCCATTCCCCACCAGCGATTTCTCGTCCTTCCTGCTGCAGGCCCAATCCTCGGGGGCCAAGGTGATCGGCCTCTGCAACGCCGGGTCGGACACCGTGAACTCGATCAAGCAGGCGGGCGAGTTCGGCTTGACCCAGGCCGGGATCAAGCTCGCGGGATTGCTGGTGTTCATCAGCGACGTGCATGCGCTGGGATTGCAGACGGCACAGGGGCTGAACCTGACCGAGAGCTTCTACTGGGATTTGAACGACCGCACCCGTGCCTTCACCAGCCGCGTGATCAAGAAGACGGACGGCTTCCATCCGGGAATGGGGCAGGCGGGCTGCTATGGCGGCACCATCCACTATCTCAAGACGGTCGCCGCGATGGGCGTGGCCGAGGCGAAGAAGAGCGGGATGGCCACCGTCAACAAGATGAAGTCCATGCCGACCGATGACGATGCGTTTGGCGCCGGGTCGATCCGGCCTGATGGGCGAACGCTGCACCCGGTGTATTTGTTCGAGGTCAAGACGCCGGCGGAGAGCAAGGCCCCCTGGGACTATTACAAACTGATAGCGACCACCCCGATCGATCAGGCATTCCGCCCCTTGGACCAGGGCGGCTGCCCGATGATCCACGCATGATCGCGCGCCGCGCGCTGCTGGCAGCATCGGCTGCCGCGGCGATCGCCCCGCGGGCCCGCGCCCAACAGGCAACCATCAAGCTCGGCGTCCTGAACGACATGTCGGGACCGTACCGCGACACGGGCGGCCCGCTTTCGGTGACCTGCGTGCAGCAAGCCGTGCAGGATTTTGGCGACCATGGTTTCAAGGTCGAGGTGATCAGCGCCGACCATGGCAACAAGCCGGATCAGGGGGCGTCGATTGCCCGGCGCTGGATCGACGAGCAGGCGGTGGATTGCATCCTCGACGTGCCAACCTCCTCGGTGGCGCTGGCGGTGAACACGGTGGTTCGGGAAAAGAACAAGGTCTACCTGAATTCCGGGGCGGGGACGACCGATCTCACCGGCCCGCAATGCTCGCCGAACACGGTGCAATGGACCTACGACGTCTATATGCTCGCCAAGTCGACCGGCGGCGCGATGGTGAAGTCCGGCGGGAAGGGCTGGTTCTTCGTGACCGCCGATTACGTCTTCGGACAACAACTCGCCAGTGAAACCATGCGGTTCGTCAAGGAAGCGGGTGGGACGGTGGTGGGCGAAATCCGTTATCCGTTTCCGGCCACTTCGGACTTCTCCTCTTTCCTGCTGCAGGCGCAGACCTCGGGCGCCCAGGTGCTTGGCCTGGCCAATGCCGGGGCGGACACGATCAACTGCATCAAGCAAGCGGCCGAGTTCGGTCTGACTCAGCGGATGAAGCTGGCGGCGTTGCTCATGTTCATCAGCGACGTCAACGGATTGGGGCTGCAGACCGCACAGGGGCTGACGCTGACCGAAAGCTTCTATTGGGATCTCAACGACCGGACCCGAGCCTTCTCCGAGCGGTTGAAGCCCAAGGCGCCGGACGTGCGGGCCGATATGGACCAGGCGGGATGCTACGCCGCCGCGCTGCACTATTTGAAGGCGGTGGCCGATATGGGCGTCAGTGCTGCCAAGGCGAACGGGGCCGCTGCCGTTGCCCGGATGAAGGCCATGCCCACGGATGACGACGCGTTCGGCAAGGGCTCGATCCGTGAGGACGGGCGCGGGCTGTTCCCGGCTTACCTGTTCCAAGTGAAGACGCCGGCGGAAACCCAGAAGCCGTGGGATTACTACAAGCTGATCGCCACGACCCCACCGAACGAGGCTTGGCAGCCGCTTTCCGAGGGCGGTTGCTCGCTCGTTCATACCTAAAGGGCGAAATGTTCTCCATCTTCGGCTATCCTGCGCCGCTCCTGTTCGGGCAGTTGCTGCTTGGCCTGATCAACGGGGCATTCTACGCGCTGTTGTCGCTGGGGCTGGCGATCATCTTCGGGATGCTCAACATCGTGAATTTCGCGCATGGCGCGCTGTTCATGGTCGGCGCCTTCGTCGCTTGGATGCTGCAGAATTATGCCGGGCTGGATTATTGGTGGGCGTTGATCCTGGCGCCGCTGATCGTCGGCGCGTTTGGGGTGGTGCTGGAAAAGACCGTCATCAGCCGCCTATACCGCATCGACCACATGTATGGGCTGCTGCTCACCTTCGGCTTGGCGTTGATCCTGGAGGGTTTGTTCCGCAACGAATACGGCTCCTCCGGACTGCCGTACCGCATCCCGCAATTGCTGTCGGGCGGCACCAATCTCGGCTTCATGTTCATGCCGAACTATCGCGGCTGGGTGGTGCTGGTCGCCGTCGTGATGTGCTTCGGCACGTGGCTGGTGATCGAACAGACGTCGATCGGCGCCAAGCTGCGGGCGGCGACGGAGAATCCCGGGCTGGTGCAGGCGTTCGGCGTCAACGTGCCGCGCATGATCACGCTGACCTACGCGGCGGGCGTGGCCTTGGCTGCCTTCGCCGGCGTGCTGGCGGCCCCCATCTACTCGGTCAATCCGAACATGGGGTCCAACCTGATCATCGTGGTCTTCGCGGTTGTGGTGATTGGGGGTATGGGCTCGATCCTCGGCTCGATCGTGACCGGCTTTGGGCTGGGCGTGGCCGAGGGGTTGACCAAGGTGTTCTATCCGCAAGCCTCGGCCACCGTGATCTTCCTCGTGATGGTGATCGTGCTGCTGGCGCGGCCGGCTGGTCTGTTTGGAAAGGCTGCCTGATGTTCGGCTTTTCCAAAAATCAAGGCATCGCCTTCCTGATCCTGCTGGCGCTCATCGTGGTCTGCCCCTTCGTGCTGTACCCCGTGTTTCTGATGAACGTGCTGTGCTTTGCGCTGCTCGCCTCCGCGTTCAATCTGCTGATCGGCTATGTGGGGCTGATGAGCTTCGGTCACGCGGCCTATTTCGGCATGGGCGCGTATGTCTCGGCCTACGCCGCTAAATACTGGAACCTGACCCCCGAGTTGTGCGTGCTGCTGGGCGGCGTCACCGGTGGGCTGTTGGGGACGGCGTTTGGTTGGCTGGCGATCCGGCGGCAGGGCATCTACTTCGCCATGATTACGCTGGCTTTGGCGCAGATGAACTATTTCTTCTGCCTGCAGGCGCCGTTCACCCATGGTGAGGACGGGATCCAGCAAGTGCCGCGCGGCGCCTTGTTCGGCGTGTTCTCGCTCAGCGGCGACGGGGCGATGTACATCTTCATCGCGGTGATCTTCCTGATTTTCTTCCTGCTGATCTATCGCATCGTCTACTCGCCTTTCGGCCAGGTGTTGAAGGCCATCCGTGAGAACGAGCCGCGGGCCACCTCGCTTGGCTACCGGACCGACGACTACAAACTCATCGCCTTCATCCTCTCCTGTTTCATCGCCGGCATTGCTGGTGGGGCAAAGGCATTGGTGTTCGGCATCGCCACGCTGACGGACGTGAATTTCGAAACGTCGGGGGAGATCGTGTTGATGACCTTGGTAGGGGGCATGGGCACCATCTTCGGGCCGGGCGTGGGCGCGCTGGTCCTGAAGGGGATGGAAAACTATCTGGCCGGCATCGGCTCGTGGGTTACGGTGGTGCAGGGTTGCATCTTCGTCATCTGCGTGTTGGCCTTCCGGCGCGGCCTCATCGGGGAACTCGGCGCGCGGCTCAGAATGGCCCTGTAGAGGCGGCGGCGCAAACCCCGGATGGGAGCCGGGTTGGGTTAGAGCGGGAGTGCTCCTATGTTGCATCGCAGCATGACGCCGGACCGCCATCTTGCCGCCAGCCGCTTCGACCCGGACCGCATGTTCAGGCCGCGCTCGCTTGCGGTATTCGGGGCGGAGGAGCGGTTGGGCCGTCAGCTGCTGGACAACCTCCGGCAGAGCGGTTTCCGCGGGCCGATCCAGGCCGTTTCAGCGGGTCAGGACCCGGAGCCCGCCGACCTCGCCGTCTTCGCTGGCACGGATGGTCCCATCGCGCCCCTGGCTCCTGGATTGGTCCGGGCAGGGATCTTCGCCGGCGTGTCCCTGGCGCTCAGTCCCGATATCGCATCCGTCCAGTCGGAGACCGGCCTTCGCGTGCTGGGCCCGGGGTCGTTCGGGGTCGCCTGCCCGGCGCTCAACCTCAACGCCACCCTCTCGCACCTATCCCCGCAGCCCGGCCGGGTGGCGCTGGTGTCGCAATCCGCGGCGCTTTGCCGTGCCGTGCTGGATTGGGCAGGGCCGAACGGCGTGGGCTTCAGCCAGCTGGTCGGCATTGGCGGCAATGCGGGCACCGGGTTCGACCAGGTGCTCGATTTCCTGTCCCATGACTCGTCGACGGGCCCGATCCTGCTGGATATCCGCCGGATCCGTGACCCCCGCCGTTTCCTGTCCGCCGCGCGCGCCGCCGCCCGGCTGCGCCCGGTGGTGGCCCTGCGCGCCGGCAGCCGCCTGCTGGACCCGACGGGCCGAGCGGAAATGGTGTTCGATGCTGCCCTCAACCGCGCTGGCGTGCTGACAGTCTCTCGCCTGGAGGATTTGCTTGCCGCACTGGAAACGCTGACCCGCGCGCCGCCGCTGCGGGGGGACGGGCTGGTCGTCGTGACCAACGCGATAGGACCCGGCCGGATGGCGGCAGATGCCGCACTCGCGAGTGGGATCACGCTGGCGGAGTTGGCACCGGAAACGCGCGAGGTGCTTCGGCTGGCCTTTCCGGCCGGTGAGATATCGGGGCTGGTCTATGTGGGGGTCGAGGCGCCCACCCGGTTGGCCGAGGCCGCCGCCTTGCTGGGTGGCGCGCGGGAGGTAGGGGGACTCCTCGCCGTGCTGGCCCCAACTGGCCCGGCAGATGCGGCCGGGGTGGCGGCGCTCATCGCAGCCCCGCGCAGCCGGGTGCCGCTGCTGGTCTGCGCGATGGGGGAGACGACGGGGGCCGGCCATCGCCGCAGGCTGGCGGAGGCAGGGGTGCCCGCCTTCGCCTCGCCCGAGCAGGCTGTTCAGGGATTCCGCCACCTCCTCAGGCTGCGCCGGGCCCGGGCTGCGGCGCAGGAATTGCCCTCGAGCCATGTGCTGGCGCTGCAGCCCGATCGTGGGCGGGTGCAGCAAGCGGTGGCGGCGGCCCGGGCGCAGGACCGGCTCGAACTGACGGAAGCGGAAACCCGTGATGTGCTCGTCGCTTACGGCATTCCGCTGAGCCAGCCGGATTTGCCGGTTGCGGTGGCGGACGATCTGCTCTTCGGCCCCTCGATCTGCGTCGGGGACGGGCGGATGGACGAGCGTGCCTTCGACCTGCCGCCGCTGAACCTGTCCCTTGCGCATGGCCTGGTGACGCACGCACCAGCGGCACGCGCGCTCACCCAGTCGCAGCTTGACGGGTTGGCCGATATTTTGGTGCGGGTCAGCCAGCTCGTGTTGGACCTGCCCGAAATGGCGACGCTGGCGTTTGGCCCGGCGCTGCCATTGTTGACGCTGCGGGCGCCGGGTGAGCGAGGCCGCCCCTCGATCGCGCCCTACCCGGCGGATTTGGCCGAACAATGGGAGGCCGGCGGCGAAAATTTGATCATCCGCCCCATCCGGCCGGAGGACGCCGCCGCCCATAGCGGGCTGTTCAGCCGGAGCAGCCCGGAGGACGTGCGCTTCCGGTTTTTCTCCTCCCTGCGAGAGCTGTCACCGGAACGGATCGCCCGTTTGACCCAGGTGGATTACGACCGCGAAATGGCGTTCATCGCCGTCCGCGCGAACGGTGACACGGTGGGCGTGGCCCGGTTGATCCGCGACGGCGACGAGGGTGAGTTTGCCGTGATCGTGCAACCGGATGTGAAGGGGCGAGGTATCGCGCGAAGGTTGGTGCAGCGTTTGATCGATTGGGGGCGTTCGCAAGGTATGGTCACGATCGTGGGACAGGTGTTGGCGGAAAACCAAACGATGCTTGCCTTCGTCCGCCATCTCGGCTTCACGCTCCACCGCATGCCGGAGGAGCCCGAGGTCATCGAGGCGCGGTTGCCATTATCCCCACCATGATGTGGTCATTGGCTGCGGCGGGGATTTGGCCCCTGCCTTGGCTGGTGTGGAGAGGGGGCTTTTCTTTGCCGGGCACCATGCGTATACAGCGCGCGTCGGGTGATTAGCTCAGTTGGTAGAGCAGCTGACTCTTAATCAGCGGGTCGTTGGTTCGAACCCAACATCACCCACCATCAAATCAAAGACTTAGCGAGGGGCGGCCGAAACGGACACGGAAAATGTCCGCACAGTGTCCCGGAAATGAAGCCATGATTGCACCATCCGTGTCCGACATAATGAAGGTGCTGGAGAAGCTACCCGAGTGGGTAGGGTTCAAGCGCCTACCGGGGCGCGTCGAGGCGCTTGAGAAGCGGGTCGGGGAGTTAGAGGCAAAACTCGAAGCCCGCCCGGCTCCTCCGCTTGGTGAGCCGTGTCCTATCTGCGAGGAAGGTCGCCTTAAGGTCACGGCTGTTAACCCCGATCCAGTCTTCGGCGACATGGGCGTCCAGCAGCGGACATATGCCTGTCAGAAATGTGGACACACTGAGACCCGTCAACACCGTCCGGGTAAGTGAACCCCGCCAGGACGCGCCCGGCGGGATAGGCGTCAGTCTACCGTCACGATGCGCTCATTCCGCAACCCCCCCGACGCTGGACTGGCCGGCCTTTCCGCCACCTTGGCGCCTCGCTTGGCGGTGGGAGAGACAGCCCGGCCTCCGCAATTGCCGCATAGCTCTGCGGTGCGACCCATTGCGGAGGTGTCAGAAGCACGAAGGCGCCCAGCGCGACGCGGTAATGGTGAAGTGTGCCGTTCAGCCTGACCTCGCCTAGGAGCCGGCCAGGGATGGCCGCAGTCTTCCCGTGCCCTATTGGCTGGTTGACATGAACCGTCACAGGCTCCTGCGCCCTGACGCGGGTGACGCGGTGCGCGCGGACGGCCAGGTGTACGGGCCTCACAGCACCACCTCCATGGTCGCGGCCGACACCAGGACCGGCGGCGTCCCCACGATCCAATGCGGCGGCGTCAGGAACAGGGCGCCCTCGGCATCCTCCACCCGGTAGTGGTGGATCTGCCCGCGGGCATACATCGCCCCCAGGAGCCGCCCTTTGAACCGGAGCGGCGGGTGCTCGTCGTCGCCCGGCCCATTGACCAGGACCGGGACGGCCCGCCGCGCCCGGACGTAGCAGGCTGCCAGGGGTGCGGGGGTGCTCATGCTCCCGCCCTCCCGACATGACGGACAGGCACCACGTCCCCCGGCTGGTGGCCTGCCATGGCCATCTGCTTCCTCAGGAATTCGCGGTGCGGGAAGTCTGGCTCATCGTCTGTGAGGCCTTGATCCGTCTCCGCTTCGTCGTCGATGGTGTCCAGTTCGCGGTCATCGTCGGCTGCGTCGCCGTTCTCGCCCTCCAAGGTCCAGCCAAGGGACGGCTCCTTGTCCCCATTGTCCTCCCCGGGATCGTCATCCTCTGCATCGGGGTTGTTGTCGCCTTCCAGGTCGTAGAACAGCGGGGTGTCTCCCGTGCCCACCTGGCCACCCGCGGCCCAGCCGAGCGAGCCCTCATCGTCCGCCGGGTCGGTGGGAGCGTCGCCTCCTGACATCGGCCTGCTGCTAGCCGGGTCGTCGTCACCCGCTGGGCAGCAGTCGCTGTCGCCGTCCTCCATGTCCTGCTCGGGCGCATCGATCGAGTCCAGCAGGTCGATCAGGGTGGCGATGTTCCGCTCGATCCGTGCCCGCTCAGTTGGGGTGACGGCGAGCGGAGCGTCAGCAGCCACACGGCGGCGGCCGTAGAAGGCGCGGCGCATAGGCCGGGCCAGAGGTTCGTCCCAGAAGGGCGGTCCCCCCGCCCCTCCCAGCGCGGGACTGGACGGGGCACGATTGGGGCGCAGGCGCGGTTGCGGAAGCGGCCCGGGGTTCGGGTTTGTCATGTTGTAGCCTCGCGTTAGACGGCTTCTCACGGCCGTTGCCAGGGGAACCGTCCCTGGCGCCGGGAGGGTGAGAACCAGCTAAAGCGACTGGCCGAACGCTTTCGCCCCGAAAGGCTCTTGTATGGCGCACGCCTCCCGACATAAGGTGTCGGCGAGCGCACGACCGCCAAGTCGCGCCTCCGGATACCGCAAAGCGGCGTCCCAATTCGGCAGACCTTCCCGCGCAAACGGGTCGCGCTGCCTAGCTTTAGCCGGGTTCTCACACCCACGGCGACAATGACACGCAAAGCCGCCACCCATCAAGGGTGATGCGGCGCGTTGTCGTTTGACTCGACCGGCAAGCCATTATGGTTGAGGATGACCCTCCCTTGGGGTGAGCCATGGCCACTTTTATTACGCGCGTTGAGCTACATGCAGCGGTAGATAGCGATTACGACGATCTCCACGAGGCCATGGCTCGCCGTCGCGGCCGGTGGCCATCGGTGCCCCTGCGGCAGATGCCCAAAACGACCAGATGGCCGGGTATCAGAGTGCCACCCTGTGCATCGAAGGGGCTGTAGACCCCCTCCTGGGACCGCCGATTTTGGATATGGGTGTGATCCCCGCGGCGGCGGCCAGGATCTGCGGTGCTGGCGTTCCCATCGCGCGTATCCCTGCCTCGACTTGCTTCAGCGCGGCACGGCCGAGCCGAAGGGCTGCGAAGTGCCACGGTGGCAGTATGTCGCTGTAGAGCATGGTTGGTTCTTTCATGTGGGATACTTGAGCGTTAGGCGCCCATCCGGCCCGCCCGTGCTAGTCCTTGGGCGGTTTAGTTCCCGGGCCAAACTCTTCATCGTCGAACGGTGAATGAGATCCCCGTCCAAGTAGACATTCAGATCGAACCGGCGATTGTCCGGCCGATACGAGTTGTTCGTGATCGGCGTGCCATCCGGCGTGTAGGCGATCGGACCATCAGCCGGTCGAAACGTCGAACTGGACGGCGAACTCTTGGCAGCCGCCGCGCCGGCCTTGCCTGCTTCAATCTGACGCTGCTTCTCCGCCGTGCCGTAGTTCGGATCACGCCCGGCCTTCCACGCCATGTAAAGCCCGGCGCCAGCCGCCGCCAGCGGGCCACCCAACCCGGACAGTGCGCCCAGCCCCAGCCGGGACAATATGCCGCCGCCTGCCGCCGCAGCGCCGCCTCCGCCTGCGATACCCAGCAACCGGAGCGCCGGGCCGAACACCAGAATGGCCGTGCTTAGCGCGCCGAGTGCAGTCGCCACGGACCCAAGGCCGGCGGCGACATCAAACGCGGTTCTGGCCAGGCCCGGATTGTTGTGAGCCCAATCGCCCAAGGCGTTCAGCCCTGCCGTGGCAGCATCCAGTACCCGCATGGCGTCCGCCATCCCGGCCGAACCCAACTCGGTGGCAAGATTCGTCATCGCCGCTTCGAACTGCTGCAATTTGGCTGCGGGATCAACCTGCGCCATGTGCTCTGCCATGTCGGGGTGGGTGTTGCGGATGTTCTGCTGCTCTTTCAGGATCGCGGGCATATCCTTGAGGATATCGGCCAGGATGCCCGCGATTGTGGTTCGCTGAGCCGCCCTCATAAGCGCGTCAATCTGAGCCTCCGAGCCATGAATTCCCTTGGCTTCCATCCTCTTTTGCGCGGCATCGAGGTAGAGTTGGGGATCGTGGCCCATAAGTGCCAAGTCGTAGATCGCGTCCGGGTGCACAACCTGATGCCCACCTACCATCTCCCCGCGCCTATTTCGATGGCCGCCCTCGCGAGTCACGCCCCCAGGGCCAGCCAAACCGATATCCTCCATTGCCAGCATGGACTTTGGTGTCAGTTTGTCGCCTCGATAGACTTGGGCCATCGACATAAGAGCCGTTCCGGTGCGCTGCCCACCGAGAACCTGGAGCATTGCCGGCAGTTTTTCATAGGTAAACTCATCCGAGAGCGTCATAGCTGCGACCCGGCCCTGCTTGGCAAAGCCAAGGTAATCGGATGGAAGCACGCGCATATTAGTTGCTACGGCAACACGCTCCATCTCCTTGAGCCGCGCCATACCCAGATCATTGTTGATCAATCTCACCGTATGGCCCGATGCATCCTCATGTTCCTCCACCATGCCGGCCATCACTTCCAGGGCCTTGCCAGCAGCGAAGGCTTGCTGTCCTTGGCCTCCGCCTTTGCGGTCTAGCGCCTGGAAAAGCGCAGTCATCCTAGCAAACTCTGGCAACATCTTTTCGGCCTCGCCGAGATCGCCAAAGATGGATTTTAAGTCGAGGGTCGCAGCCAGGTTTTCCCCGACGGTGGTGCCCGGCGCCAGCCTCGTTGTCTCCCGCGCCCGATCCAGTGCAGCCTGCACTTGGTCTGGGCTAAGGCGCATATCGGCCGCCAGCACGTCGCGCGTGCGATTTATGTCAATCGCGGGCATCATCACATGGGTGACTGCGTCCAGCAGCGCGCCACCCACCATACCGGCCGCCATGCCGCCCATCATCAGATTGTGTTCTGAGAACCGACCGCCTCCGTGGCCGCCGCCAGAGGCACTACCGCTGCGCTGCGCCCGGCTGGCCTGCTCCATGGCCTTGGCGCTTGCCTGCATCGCCTTCGCCGTCTCGGTGGCATACTCGGCATTACTTCGCATGGTGCGACTTAATCCTGCGCCGGCTGCCTCAGTCGTCTTCATCGCCTCGGCCATCCGGTCCAACCCGGCGATCGAGGCGCTGTCCCCACGCAGGTTGCGGCCCAGCCGGGTCAGCGCAGAGGATGTCTCCTTGACCAGCACGTTGAACTTCTCGAAGTCCGCTATCAGTTTGTCGAGGATGGAGTTGACGTTGGAGGTCATCTCCAGCTTCACGCCGATTGCATAGGCTTCCAGCATGTCAGGTTTTCCTCGATCGGCTTGGCTGATCGCCCGTCATTCCGGCTACGATCACGGGGCGGAACCCACGTGGCGCACCGCCAGCTTCGGGGCGAAGGTCGCCAGCCTGGCTGTGTTGGCGATGCTGGGCAGTCTGGCCGCGTTCGCATCCATCCCGGTCATGGCGTTCGTGGACTACCTGCTGCACTGATCCGATCACGGGATCGTCTCGCCAATGATCGCGCGATGCACCGCCTTGCCGATCTCCTTGGCGGCATCCTTGCCCTTGCGGCTGGCCGCAGCGCCCAAGAATGGGCGAGGCGGTATCCGAGACGTGCCCATCTCCTGATAGATGCCCACCGGGTCCGGCGTGCCGATCAGGGCAACCGGCGCTTCGACCTGGTGACTGATCGTGGCGCGCAACTCGCCGGTCGCGAACAAGGGGTCGGTGCTGGATATGCGGCCGGTCTGCCCCTTTGCCTCTTTGCGCTCCACCGTGCTGTCCGCCAACGCCGGCCAGCCAGGATACTCGGTCCCGATCAAATCCTTTGCCTCGTGCTCGATCAGCTTGGCGCCCTCCTCCAAGCCGTGCTTCTCCGCCTTGCGAACTGCAGACGGCATAGCGCGCAGCACCGACACGAAACCAGCCAAGTCCACCGTCTTCATTTATTCCACCGCATGGCTTTCCAATCGAACGAGCCGCCCTCGTTCTCGCCGTCGATCACCAGCCACGCCAGACGCATCGCCGGGTTCATCTTCCAGGCCTGCTCCCACGGCACCCCGATCTTCACCAGCTTGGCCACCTGACGAAATCCGGAGTGCGTGGTCAGTTTTTTGCTGCGGCCACATCATCGCTGCCGGGCTCATCGTCCGGTAACTCGGCGGCGAAGACCTTGGCGACGGCAGCTATCCCGTCGGAGCCGACCTGCTGAAGATTGCCGCGAAGAATGCGGGTTGTCAGGGCTGGCCCCATGAGTTCGCCGTCGATCGAACGGACACAGGAGGCCAACGAGGCGTAGAACATCCACCGTGTGTTGGCCGAGTTGTCTGCGCCCGCAGCGGCGAGCAGGTCCATCTCCTCCAGCAGGGTCAGCTTCTTGACCGTGAGTGTCCGGCCGCGGCTGTCCTTTACGGTGTGGGTTTCGTTTCCGACCGGCGCGCGCTGGGCAGGAATAGGCGGTGCCATCGGTGCTTCAGAGGTGTCTGTCTGGGGTGCATCGTTTGTCCGGTTCCGCGGCTCACGCACCATAACTTTTACTGCCAATTTGTATATTCCTAAGCTGAGAAGACAGTTTCGGTTGTAGCCTGCACAACTCCGCCCGTGGATACAGGATCGCCGTCACGGACGACCTTCTTTCCGCCAACGGCTCCCAAGTTGACCTGCTGCGCAGACAGCAGATTGGCTTTGCCGGATGCAGTGATGTTGGCGTCGCCGCTGGACACTGTGATTGCGGCATTACCAGAGATCACATTGATGGTCAGGCCGTCAGCAGCGGCCACAGACACGCTCTGGTCGTTCGCCAACTTGATCAGTGAACCCGATGTATGCCGAAGCAGGATTTCTCCAGGCATCACGCCTTCCGGTGGCACGTTGGATTCATCGTTGATGCTAGCGAGGGCCACAGCAGATCCAGCGTAGCCCTCTTGGTGGTTTAACATAACCTGAGTGCCAATAGCAGGTGGTGCGTAGACGCCCCATCCGTTGCCCGCGCAGACAGGCGCAAGAGGTATCCAGCCGGTGCCGGCATCGTCGCCGTCTTGTAAGGGGAAATCAGCCTCCGGTAGGACAGCCACTTTTACAGCATGCAGGGTGGAATCGTAAGAGGTGATACGGCCCATTCGCGGGTCGGCGCGCCCTGCTAGAGCGCGCTCAATCTCGACCTGAACCGCGTTAAGGATCATTTCCCTAAACGTGTCGCTCATCAGAAGGTCATCGTCGCCGCAGCGGTGCCGCGGGTGTTCAAGCTGCCTTCTCCACTTCTATGAATGCTCGCTCGCGGGGTTCGATCTCGGCAAACATAGGCCAATTGGAAACGGACGGCGGGTTCGTCGGCGATGGCTGATACGCGTCGAAATACCCCGCCATCGCCAGCAATGTGCGAGCCTCGGCTATCCGGGCAGCCTTGTGACCGACCGTGTTCACGGTGTGCTCCGCCTGCTGCGCGTGGACGGCCGCGGTGACCGAACTCAAGGCCGCCTGCCAGTATTCGTCGAGTTCCATCCAATCGCCAGTATTGGCTGCTGCAGCACGTGCGCGGGCTTGGTTATAGGCCGTAGCCGCCTTGGAGCGCATGTCGTGTAGCGCGTTTGGGCTGGCGTCCAGCGCGGCTAGCAGCGCGTCATCCGGAGGCGTTGGCGCCCGACTGGTGACGACGGAGACGGTCACCGGAGCGACCGGGACAGGGGCGCGTTTCATCGGCTCACATTCTACAACAGAGTATGCCCGGCTGGCATCATTTCCGCGCCCATTTGCGAGATCCTACCTGCTGCTGACGTTCCCACTGATCGCGTTCCGCCTGGGTCATCTCCGCGTATTTCTTCACCGGAGCAGCAGCCCTCATCTCGCGGACGCGGGCCTCGGCCTCTTCAATCTCGGCCGAGGTGTAGGTGCGATCGCTCATATGACCACCGCCCCGTCCCGCAGAACGCTCAGAATGTCGGCCTTGTGCGCCCGCAGCAGGACCGTGTCCGCCTCAGTCACCCGGTGCCGGGGAGAGGCGTGCAAATCATCACCGTGTGCGGCCAGATCAATGCCGCGTTGCTTGAAGTGCGACACCATTTCCTCGGGTGAATGCCGAGGTTGCTGTTGCATGCCGCGCAGCGCGTTCGTGTTTGCCTCGGCCGCCAGGGCGCGCATCGAGCCGCTCCAGCCGGACAGATCAACCCCGCGGCCTTGGCACATCCGGCGGATATCTTCGTCACCAGCCGCCATAATTGCATCGAGATCAGCCACCAGCTTCTCGGCCGCCTGTTGGCTCAGGCCATAGTGCCGGGCACGGCTGATCCGATCGCACAGCGGCGTATACTGCGTCGCAGAATAGCAGATTTCGGCTTTCCCTATCCGCTTCAACACGGCGGGCAACTTGGCCTCTGCCGCGGCAAAGAGTTGGATGGCCGTAAGCGGCAGGGCCGGCGGGGCCTCGGTGGTCGTCATTGGCTGGTTACTCCTGGACTTGGTTAGCTGCGCCTTGGGAAATGTCGGCGGGGAGTGCGCGCCCCATTTCAGGCGGTCGTTGGCTGCCTGCTGCTTGGCGAGCTTGAGCTTGGAGTTGACAGCAGCGCGGTATGAGTTCGGTCCCATCAGCGGCCAAAGATGTTCATGCGGATGACACGGGCTGGGGCAGCCTTGGGCGCTTTCACCATCAGCAGTGCGCCCGCCACCACGTTGGCGACATCGTCATGCCCACCCGGCCCGTGATCGATGCTGTCCCGCCCGCTGCGCGACGTCCGGCGTTCCAGCCCGCACAACTGCGACGCCAGCCGGGTGACGTTCAGCAATTCGGCCCGGCAGCTGTTCAGGACGGGCAGGAAATCCCGGTAAATGTCGCTCTTGGGCTGCTCGGATAGGTCGTAGTCGATCCCGTGGGTGCGGAACCGCTCGCGGGGCCACTCGCCAGCATATCGATCCCCAGTCACGCGGCTAACCCGATACGTCTTCAACACCCGGGCGAAGTCACTGGTGACCGTCTCAGGCGAGAAGGGCGGACGGACCTCACGGATGGCGTCCAGGATAGCCCGCTCGCCTTCCATATGAGCGATGGCAAGTGTCATGCTGTCCGAGCCGGTGCCGCCGGATGGGTCCACGAACGCCGCATAGGACAAGCCCGTGATCGGCGGTATCTCGAACCGCCCGGTGACGGTGGCAGCCTCCACTACCTCTCGCGGCACGAAGTCGGTCAGGTCAGACCTGAACTCGGCGCCGTATTCCGCTGATGCCGCCTCAGGGTCGTCCTCGTATGCCTCTGCGACGATGGCAGGGTCTAGGCCGGGGTTCATCTCTAGCGTGGTGCCGCGCCATACCAGCACGCGGGCGCTATCCTGTGCCCAATGCCGGGTGAAGGTGGCATACAGCACGCCCCGCTTGCGGTAGGGCGACGATGCCAGCAGCAGGATTGAGCCGGGGATGGTGGCAAGGCCAGGGCGGAGGGCGGCGACGATCTCCTGATCCGGGTTTGCACTGTCATCGCTGCGCCAGAAGGCTATCTCGTCTGCCAACACCGCGGCGAAGGTGTAGCCACGGGTCACCCGGAACGAGGCGGTGGCAATCTCAATCACCACCCGGTTGCTCAAGGTGATGGTGTCTGCCGTCTCGTCCGTCACCATGCCGGCCAGCATGTCGACCGCCTTCAGCAGGCCCACCGTGAACCGGAAGATGGATCGGGCCTGACGACGATCGGCGGCAATGACGGCGATGGTCGCGACTTCACCCGGTGCCAAGAACGGCTCGTAGTCGCGAAATGTGGCCAGAAACGTGGCTGTAAGAGCCAGAACACGGGATTTGCCACCACGGCGGCCAACCACGACGGCGGCCTCCTTGAACGCTGCCACGGGCGGTGCTTGGCGCCCCGTGTGGTGCTGGTAGACGGCCAGCGTGTTGTCATTCATGGGCAACGCGAACAACGCCGCCAGGAACGCGCGCCACGCTTGCCAGGTGTCACCACGGAAGTGGTGCTTGAACAGCGCCGGGTCGTCCAATGCGTCCACGATGTTCACGCTGCGGCGGCCCGGCTGGCGACGTGTTCGGCCAGGGACTTCGGACGTTCGGCCGCGCCATGCATGCCGAGTTGGCGCATGAGGCGGGTGAGGGTGTTCGTCCAGGCGAGATATTCCCGGCTATCGCGCTCGGACAGCGTGCCGTCCCCGCTCTTGGCGTCCATCATGGCGATGCGGAGGGTCAGCATGGCAGCGCGGTCGATCAGCACCCGCTGCGTGGCTGACGGTTTCCCGCCGACATGCGCGGTCAGGTCCGCGCGCACACCCTTGAGGATGCGAGCTTCGCGAGTGCTGCCGTTGATCTTCGCCAAGGAGTCGGGGCGAGAATAGGGACCTGCATAGGGCATCTTGGCAACATAGTGCGGACATGATGCGGACATGCGCAAGCGAGGAATAATTATGTCGTTGTTCTGTATAAAGGTTTCAGGCTTACGTCCGCTGTTGGTTAGTCAGTGGCACGCTTTGGCAGGCAGTTAGGCAACAC
This sequence comes from Acetobacteraceae bacterium, assembly GCA_965199005.1. Taxonomy (GTDB): domain Bacteria; phylum Pseudomonadota; class Alphaproteobacteria; order Acetobacterales; family Acetobacteraceae; genus LMUY01. The sequence goes on from CBDAQK010000006.1 coordinate 809,885, forward strand.
CTTTGTCCCGACATAGAGCGGAACTGGTGCGGACATGCACGCGATCCGCATTTCTCGCGCGCGTGAGCGTCTGTGAACCGAGGGAAACGCGACGCGTGATCGGGCGGGAAGGGTGCTCGTGCGCGGAAGCACGGATTATGAGGCTGGCTCTTTGTTTCTGGCAAGGTGGGGAAATGACAGCAGGGGGTGGAGGTGGGGTGGATACTCTGGCAGAACTATCCTTTATGTGCGTGTGCGCGCGTGCATGCGCGTGAGAGAAGTCCGGTTAGACCCTCCACCTTGCCTCCACCCCCCCTGGGAGCTACCGGTCATCGTCGCCATACCTTGCACGTACGGCGTCAGCCTGCGCCTGTTCGTTTTCGGTAGGCTTTAGGGCGATACCGCGGACCCATTGCACGCCCTTGTTCGTGGCGTAGCGGAGGCCGGGCGTTCGCTCGACCAGCTCACGGAACTCGCTGGACGTGACAGAGGCCTCACCACTTTCCTTTGCCCACGCCAGGAAGTCCGCCAAGAGCTTGCTGGGCTTCGCGCTCATGCTGCCTGTGACGTTGCACCGCTCCGCCATCCAACGACCAAAATGGTCCTGCTGCGCGAAGTAAGTGTCCGTCTCGGCTTGGACGGCGTCACACGTCCCGAGCCGATCCCGCTGCCACGCAAGGCACCCGTCGATACACCAGCGCAGGATTGCCGGCTGCTCCTGCCGCAGCCGATCCTTCAGCCCGTGGTCGGGCTTCTCCGGCTTGTGCTTGAATGGCGCGATCCGCATGCGCCGCTCCATCGCCTTGGACCTGCCCTTGAGGCGCGGCGCGTGATTGCCGACGAGCATGATCTTGAAGCGCGGCATGAAGGTGAAGGGCTTGCCGTAGGGATGGCGGCCGGACAGCGGCGCCTCGTTGCCGGTCATCTCTTTGATCTGGCTTTCCGCCCAGGTGGCGCCCGCCTCCGTCTCGCTGGCGGTCACCAAGCGGGCACCGGCCATCTGCGCCCGGTAGTATTCCAGGTTCAGCCGGGTGCCGGCCGTGAACACCTCGATGGGAACGGAGACGGCATAGTCCGCCAGCACGGCGACGATCGCGCCGAGGAACGTGCCCTTGCCGGTACCGCCCTCGCCGTAGAGGAACGCGAGCACCTCCTCGGTTACGTCGCCGGTCAGCATGTAGCCGACAAGGCGTTGCAGGAAGGCTTGCAGATCTTTGTCGTTGCCGGTGGCGGCGTCCAGGAAAGCCGTCCACTCCGGGTGCGGCGTGCCGACAGGGGCGGGCGCACAAGCGGTGTGGTTGGTGATGAGGTCGCCGGGATCAGCCTCGCGCAGCACGCCCGTGCGCAGGTCAACGGTGCCGCCGGGCGTGCCCAGCAACCACGGGTCTCGGTCCCATGTCTCGGCGGTGACGGCGAACACGCGATCGGCCTGCGCGAAGCGCTCCACCGACGCGGAGAAGGCGGCCTTGCTGATCTTCGGCTGATCCTTCTCCTCTGCCAGGGGCGCCATGCGGCGGCAGATTTCCCGCGCGTAGGAGAAGGCGAGTTTCGTCTCTTCCCGCCGCCAGTATGATCCGGCCCAGACATACCAATGCTGGGCATGGTGACAGTAGCGCAGTTCGCCGCCGTGCTGGGCTGCAAAGGCGAGGGCGATGCCATCCTCGGTGATATTGTCGAGGTTGTCGCCGATGGTGAACCCATGGCCGTCAGGCATGCTTGCGCTCCAGAAGGAGATCGTTGAAGTCCCGCCCGACCCGATCGGGGAGAGCGAACTGAACTTTCCTGCCCTCTTTGCGCCACCGGGCGGCTGCGCCACGGGCAGCGCGCAGGCCGGGCGCATCGTGGTCCACCGCGATCGTGACGGAGCGCACAGTATCGGGCAGCGCCAGACGAGACCGCAAATTGCCGCACGCAATCCCCGCCCATCCGGGGACGCCCAAGATGGTGGCGGCGGAGGCGGTGGTCTCGATCCCCTCGCCGACCACCATCTCGTGGCAGGCTGGGTGCAGCCGGACGGCGCCGCCCGCAAACGGCCCCCACGTCGCCTTGGTCGGGTTCACGTTGGCCTTGCTGCCGTCCATGGTCAGATAGGTGCGGTGGAGGCAGCAGACGCTTCCCGCGGCGTCCTTCACGCACCAGATCATCGCCGGCAGCCGCGCCCCGGTCGGATGCGAGCACTCGGGGCGGAACCGCACATCCGCGTGCTGGACAAGCCAGCCGATCCCTCGCCGCTCCAGGTAGGTTGCCGCTGGCGTTCGCGCTACTGGCTCGCAGTGGAACCAGAACCCCACGAGGCGCCTGCGGGTCTGTTCGGACTCGGCGGGCGTGACGATGCGCTCGGCGCCGCGCCGTTCGTAGGAGCCGGTCATGCTCCGGCCTCCAACGTCCCGGCCGCCTGCTGCACGAACATCTTGAGCAAGTCCCGCTCGCTGGCTTCCGCCTGCTTCAGCACCGCCAACTCCGCGGCCGGCATCAGCTCCTCAATGTTCACCCGCACGATCTGCCGTAGGGTGTTCGGCTCGATCGCGTCCAACTCCACGGAGATGTCGCCGAACCCCTTGGCCCGGGTGTCCGTCTGCTTTGTCGGGCGGGTCGGCAGGTTCCATCTCTCGATCTGGTCTGGCAGCACGGCCAAGCGGTAGAAGTTGATCTCCGCATCGGGCGCCAATTCGCGCAGGGTGGACTCGATCTTGCGGCCGGCATCTACGCCGGACGGATCGTAATCCCCCAGGTGGAAGATGAAGGTGGGCACGTCCAGGCTGTTGATGTATTCGGCCGCGCCCGACAGGAATGACAGGCTTGCGTAGCCGCGGGCTACCATCAGCGGCACGTCGTATTCGCTGGTCACCGGCATGATGACACCGGCCAGGGCGTCCTTCTCCAGCCACACCTCCACGTAGGCGCCAGCGTCATCCCAGAGGCTCTTGCGATAGAACCTGGCGGTGTCCTCCAACGCCTGCTGCACGCTGCTGAAGGTGCGCGGCTTGCGCTGCCAACGGGTGTTATCGGCCAGCCAGTCGTAGGGCATCTCGCCGGAGCGGCGCATCGCGACGAGGTCGGTCTGCACCTTGGTGTAGCCGCTCTCCGCCTTCTCGACGATGCCACGGACGGTGGCCTGGTAGAACACCTGCCGGACCGTCATCGGCCGCCCGTCCCGCACAATGGCTTGGAGTAGCCGCCGGCGCTCCAGCATGCCCGCCTTGGTGGCGCGGTGTCGTTTTATCGGGCTAGCCACATAAACGCTGGCGCTCACTCGGCACCCCGCATTTCCGCCGCCCGGCGGGCGAGCTGTTCGGCCGCCCCGTGGAACCCGAGATGTAGGTTGTGATCGGCCAGCCTATCCAGCCGCGCGGCAAGGATCGCCCGATGGTCGGGCTGGAGCAGGGAGGTCGGCTGCGCCTTACGGGTGCGCTTGGGCTTGGTGGGGGGCATGGTGCGTCCTTTGATCAGGACGCGACGAGACGCTTGCGAAGCCGGCCGTGCCGGTCTATCTGTCCAGTGCCGCCGAACAGTAGACCGAGACCTCCGACCCCCCGCACGCCTGCCGCGTCGCGGGGGTTTCTCGTTCTACGCCGCGGCCCTGTTCGCGGGGCGGCCACGCTTCGGCACGTCGTGCCGGCGCTCATGGGTCAGCAGCCATTCGCGGGCCTTCGCTGGATCGTAGAGCCGGGTCATCCCCAACTTGATGACCGGCAAGCCGGCATGCTCCCAGCGGATCACGGTGCGCTCGGAACGGCCGAGTTGGTTGGCGAGCTGATCGCGGGTCAGTAGGCCGGCGAGGACGCTGGCGACGGCTGGGGTGGCGGACTGCGGTTCCATGTGGCGGGCTCCTGTCTAGAACGATGTCAGGAGTAGCCGTGGCTTGGACGGGGCGTCGCTTAAAGACAGTCGGCTGCTGGACTACGACTGGTATTCAGGCCTGAACGTCTTTCTTTACTCTTACTCGACCGAAGTGAATGGCGCTATCGCCTCGAATGTGCGCGCCACAGACACCAGCCATTGCGCGCGCTTGTCGCCCGATTTTTCGATCTGCTGGATGGCATCTATAGGAACCCGCCACCCTGAGGGCTCCCGTCCGGTGTCATCGCCGCGATCAGCCTTGCCGAGAGGTATGCCGCCGCAGTAGCGCCAGAGAGCATTGCAGGCCGCCCACGCCTCGCGGTTGTCGGCTGCTATTATCGCGGTCCCTCGGGTGCGTCGCATCGCCTGCATAATCGTCCAGGAACAAAGCTCCTGTGCCGAGAGTGCGTCTTCGCGGTCGACTGGGAAGGCGCGCTCTGCCCCGCCTCGACCGGCAAACTTCATGGAAAGATTGGACGCGCGGTTGCCCAGCGTCGCGAGGGCGTCCAACACTTCGAATTGCTTGAGCGGAAGCGAAGACCAATCATTGCCGATGAACGTGACAAAGAGAGGGTCGCTCAAGTCCTCCTGAAGGCGGACAACCGCCTCCCGGAACGCATCTAGGCGTTTTCGCATCTCTGTTCGCTTCGGTGCGGTTTCCTCACCTTCGATGAATCCCCGGATAAGACGCGCCATCTGCTCAAGCCGCCCGTCCAGCCAAGATGGCGCAGCCCTACCAGCCAAAATGATTTCGGCGATGTGGTGTGTCTCGCCGGCCATCACGCCCTCCGCATCGCCACGACTTCCGCCCCGGCCTTCCCAGCCCCGGAAATCACCGCCCCCGCGCGCTCCGTAGCCGCCCGGAGCGGGTCGTCCGCCAGGTGGGCATACCGCTGCGTCGTGGCCGCTTGCGTGTGCCCCAGCAGCGCCCCGATGATCGGCAGCGACAGCCCGGAGGAGGCGAGGATCGAGGCATAGGTATGTCGCAGATCGTGCACCCGAACCGTCGACTGCCACACCATCACGGGTTTGCCTTCGTCGTCCTTCACCGGCTTGCCGGCCTCGGTCACCTTCTCCACCTCGACCGCCAGCCCAGCCGTCTTGCAGACCGACGCCCATACCCGCTTGATCTCGGTCAGCGGCTCGCCGGGCTCGCCGGGGAACAGGTAGACCGCCCCGTCCTTTGCCTTGGCCTGCATCTCGGTCAGCAGGGCGAGGGCAGGGGCCGATAGGGGCACCCGGTGGACCTTCTTCTGCTTTGTGTGGGCAGAAGGCTTGAGCCACACGCCGGCCGCCAGGTCGAACTCGGTCCACTTGGCTGCCAGCGTCTCTCCACGGCGGGCTCCGGTCAGCATCAAGAGGCGGATGGCATTGACGCTCACCTTCGCCTTGTGGCCGGTCAGGGCATCGGCCAGGCGGCCGATCTCCGCGGGGGAGAGGAAGCGTTCCCGCCGTTCCTCCGCTGCCCGTTCGATCCCCTTGGCCGGGTTGTCGGACCGCATCTCCCATTTCACGGCAAGGGTCAGCATCTTGGAGAGCACAGCCACGGTCCGGTTCGCCCGGTAGGGAGCCTTCTTGGCGATGGAGCGGTGCAGCTTCTCCACGTCGGAGTGCCGAAGGTCCGCAACCCTCATGGCGCCAAGCTGCGGGCGGATGTAGAGTCGCAGGATGGACTTGTAGTCGGTGACGGTGGTTTCCCGGCGCTTGGACAGGTGTTCCTCGACGAACCGGTCGGCGAGGGCGTTGACGGTCGGCGCGGCGCGGTCGGCATGGCGGTCGCCCATCGGGTCTCCGCCGTTGTCCACCTCCCGCTTCATCCCCTTGGCCTTGTCCCGGGCGGCGTTGACGTTCCAATCCGGGTAGCTACCGATCGTGATTCGGCGTTCCCGGCCGGCGGCCCGGTAGTTGAGGATAAAGGCGCGCGCGCCCGCAGCGGTGATGCGGACACCGAAGCCCTTCACCTCCTCATCGTAGGCGATCCGGTTCCCCGCGGCAGGGGCTTCCATGCCCCTCACCAACTTGTCCGTGAGCCGCTCCGCCATAATCAGCAGACCTTCCGTGTCCGTGCCGTGTCCGCACAGAGAGTCGCTCTTGCTGGCGTAGTATGTCAAGCACTGTCAGTGGATGTCCAGAACTGGCAAGCAATTTCAGGGTGTTAGCAGGTGAACGGCGCGGACACTAGGAATGACAGGGTCTATGTCGCCGAACTCTTAATCAGCGGGTCGTTGGTTCGAACCCAACATCACCCACCAAATAAATAGAGCGGCAAGATCGGCGTTTTCGCGCCGGACCTAGCTCGAGTGCCTATGTTCCACCCGCTGCCAGATAGGACGACGAGGAAGCCCACGCGAGTGGGCGGGCGGGGATCGTGTGGCATCCTGAAGAATATTGAGCTGAACGGCCGCGCGAGCCTCAAAACTGTCTGGTGTCTCAAGATTTAATCGGGTATTAAATTGCGACCACGACACGATCTCGGTTGGTCATCGCGCTGAATTTTCCCCCGTCCGGCATGAAGATGCGGGAGTCTATCTATTGAAACTGCAAACCAATCTGCATTGTCTCATGCCATCTGATGCTTAGCGCGATCCTGTTGGCCCTGATGCCGACCGTCACTCCAGCCGGTGCAACAGACCGAACCGGTATCCAGGTCGATCGTCCCTGGGCGCAAATGCTGATGCCGGGGCAGAATACCATCGCGGTCTATGCAACCCTCATGAGCATTCGTGGCGATTCCTTGATGGGCGTCTCGAGCCCTGCAGCGGCGCACGCGACGCTCTATTTGACCCTTAGGAAGGGCGGCCACGAAACCCTCTATGCCATGAATGGCGGCCTGGTGCTGGCACCGAATCAACCGATGCCGATGGCACCTGGCGGAACCCAAATCCGTCTGACCGGCCTGAAGTTAGACCGCCTGGCCGGGCAGAAGGTCACCATCGTGCTTAGCTTTGCCAGAGCCGGAACAATGTCGGTCCTTGTTCCCCTTGACTCCTCGGCCGCTGCCGGGCCAACCCCATGATTGACCAGGGTTCTCGTCGCTTGCGCGACCCACCGGAGAGACATTGATGGCAACCGCCCCCGTGACGAGTAAGACCACCCAAATTGCCCTGGGCGCAGATGTAGCGGCCGCGCTGTATGGTATAACCGGTGCCGGCGAGAAGATCGGCATCATTTCCGACAGCTTCAATGCGACCGGCGGCGCCGCGGCAGACATGGCCGCCGGTATCCTGCCGAATGTGACGGTGGTGAGCGACGCGGCGTCGGGAACCGATGAAGGCCGTGCCATGACGGAGATCGCCTATTCGGTCGCCCCTGGTGCCACATACTACACGGCTGATGGCGGATCCCTCGCCCAGAACGTCGCCGCGCTTCAAGCTGCGGGCGTCAACATCATTGTCGACGATCTAAGCGTTGGTGGTGAGGCGCTTTATCAGATCGGGTCCGCTACCGACATTGCGATCCAAACTGCGGTCGCCGCAAACGTCGATTACTTCACGTCCGCCGGCAACAATGGCAACGATTATTATGAGCATGGCTTTACGCCGCTCACCACGACAATTGCCGGTATCGGTCCCGTCATTGCCAACGATTTCGGGGGTGGCAATCCCTTCCTGAGCCTGACCTTCGCAGCCGGTGCCAAAGCGAGCATTGTGTTCCAATGGGCCCAACCGTTCGGCACAGATGGTTCTGGCGCCAACAGCCCGCAAAACTCGCTGGCGATCTACCTGCTCGATGCCAACGGCAACATCGTCGACGCCTCGACGGTCAACGAGGTCGGTGCCGGCAACAACCCGACCCAGGAAATCGACTTCACCAACAACACGTCTGGCACGGCTTTCCGGCTCGTCATCGTCCAGAATGGCGGCACTGTGCCTGCCGGGCAGCTGTTCAAGTTCTTTCTCAACGATGCCGTCGGCACCATCAACGACCCCAATGCGGGGAAGGGCTCGGGTGACTTGCTCGGGCATGAACTCCTTCCAGGCATCAATGTCCTGGGCGCGGTCAACTACGCCAACACCCCCGCCTACGGCGTCTCCCCTGCGCAGGTTGAGACCTTCAGCTCGGTTGGTCCGGGCACGATCCTGTTCGACGCCAATGGCAATGCCCTCGCCACCCCGATCGTGTCGGGCGAACCGCAGTTCGAAGCTACGGACGGCACTACCACCGGTTCCGCCAATACAAATTTCGCCACGTCGCCTTTCTTCGGCACCTCTGCGGCCGCGCCGGCTGCGGGTGCGGTTGGAGCCCTTGTGCTGCAGGCGGACACTGCTCTCTCGACGGCACAGGTGACGTCAGTTCTGGGACAGTCGCTCATCCCGGCCTCGGGCACCGGGTTCACGGGCGCCGGGCTGATCCAAGCGCGCGCCGCGGTGGAAATCGCCGCAGCCGATGCTGGTGACCGCTGGATTGCGGCCGCGGGTGGGGACTGGAATAACGCTGCGAGCTGGTCGACTGGCGCGACACCGACCTCAGCCGTCGCCGCAAGCCTGAGCGACAATCTCGGCGCCGTCACCGGGACCTACACGGTGACAGTGGATAGCAGCGGCGATGCTGCCGGTTCGATCGCAATTTCCGCCCCCGCAGGATCGTCCGTGACCCTGAACGTGACGACCGGTGGGTCGCTCGCCGTCGGTCCGGCCGGGGCCACGAATACGGCACCGAACTCGACCGATATTACCTCTGGCGACCTGCTGGTCTCGGACAACGGGACGCTGAGCGTCACTGGCGGCGTGATCACTGAGACTGGCGCGCTCAACGTCAACAATGGTACGGTGACCGTGTCGTTGGGCAGCGTGACAGCGAACAACTACGCCGAGAATGCCGGCCTTCTCACAGTGGGCGGCGGAAGCGCGGCTGCTGGCTTGACCCTGACCGGGCTGGGTTTCGTTCAAACCGGCGGCATGGCTTCGATCGCGGCCATGGGCACACTCAACACCACGGCGTTTTCAGACTCGGCCGGAACGTTTGCCACCGCGATGAACGGTACGTTCATGGATAACGGCACGGCAAGTTTCACCAACGCCGCGATCTTCAACGACGCCGGATCGTTCAACGACACCGGTACAGCGAGCTTCCTGCAATCAACCATCACCGATAGCGGCTCGTTCATCGTCGGGTCGGCGACCATCTCGGAATCGACCTTTATCGAAACCGGCTCCCTGTCCACGACAGGTGCGCTCAATTTCGACGACACCGCAGCATCCGTGGCGAAGAACGCGACGATCAATGCGGGTTCACTGGGCGTTGGTAGCACCCTCGTGGGGTTTCCTTCCACACTGACGATCGCAGGCACAGTCACCGATTTAGGCGGCCTGGGTCAGGGTAATTCAGGCACGACCGGCAATGTGGTGCTTCAATCTGGCGGTGAACTCGATGTTGGCGGCGCGAATGGCCAAGTCGGTATCACCTTCTCCGGTAACGGCCTGCTGGCCTATACGTCCTCAAACTCCGATACCTTGGTAAATCAAGAGGGCGGTTTCATTACGGGTCTGGCTGTGGGGAATGGCGCGATCGACTTTAAGGGTCTGACGTATAGCGCTCAGGACACCCTGTTCTACAGTAGCGGCAATGGTCAAGTTTCTGTTCTCGACCAGACCGGTACCAATATCGGGACGGTGTTCCTTAACACCGCCGTCAACTACACGGGCCTGCTGAAGTTGCAGTCGGACGGCGCATCGAACCACGTCGAGATCGTCGAGGCTGTGGCCTGCTATGTCCGCGGCACGCGCATCCTGACGGTTTGCGGCGAGGTTGCGGTGGAGGAGTTGCAGCGCGGCGACCTCGTCGTCACCTTCGCCGGCAAGGGCGCCGCGCTCAAACCAGTGCGCTGGCTGGGCCATCGCCGGATTGACTTACACCGCAGCGCACAGCCCGAGAATACCAACCCGGTCAGGTTCCATGCTGGTGCGTTTGGTGAGGGCTGCCCGCACCGCGACCTCCTGGTCAGCCCCAACCACCGGATGCACATCGATGGTACGTTGGTGACGGCCGTCGAATTGGTGAATGGTGCCAGCATCGTTCAGGAGAGCCCACACCAGGCGGAGTACTGGCACATAGAGTTGGATGGGCACGATCTGGTGCTGGCAGAAGGGGTGCAGGCTGAGACCTACGCGGATACCGGCAACCGCGATGCCTTCGAGAACGGCGCCGTGGTGGCGCTGGACCCGGTGCTAGACGGGGACGTGCCCGAGCCCTGCCTGCCCTATGCCGGCGCCAGTTCGGCGGTGCGTGCCCGCCTGATCGCGCGTGCCGAGGCGCTGGGCTGGACCCGCAGCATCGACCCGGCACTATGGCTGGAGGTGGACGGCCAGCGTGTGGAGGGAGATCGGTGCCGCGAATACTGGCGTTTCGACATAAAAGCAGGGTGCCAAGAAATCCGGCTGCGTTCGCGCGCTGGCCGGCCTTGGGACGTTGACCCGCATTCAGGCGACCGCCGCCAGCTCGGACTGAAGCTGCACCGGCTCGCGCTATCCGGTCCGGGCGGCGTGTGCGAAGTGGCGTTGGACTCACCGCAACTCACGGAAGGCTTCAACCCGGTCGAACGCGACGAGACCGGCTGGACCTGGCGGTGGACGAATGGGGATGCGCGTCTTTCCCTCAGCGAGTGGGCACCCGGCAGCGTAATAACGGTGGTGGAGATCGCCTACGATCAGGCGCTCCCGATGTGGGCCGTATCGCATCCCGTCGTTCGCGACGCGACGCTTGTTGCAGTAGATGGGCAAGGTTGTTGAGGCTCGCAGCCGTATGAGGATGGTCTTGGCCGAGCGCCTTCTCGTAAATTTAAACTCCAGGCGGAGTTGCGCCTCGAATGCCTTAGCGAGGGCGCAAGGCGTACCGGGTGCTAGAAACTTACGACGCTGAAACGGGATGGGTTTGGACCACGCCTTTCCTCTATCGTCGTCAGACACGGCTGCTTGCGACCAGGATACAACCCTGGCGATCCGATCGCATCATCATATCGTTAATTACATAGCAGATAATCTCTAGAAGAATTAATTATTACTTAAATCGTCAGTCTGCTGACTCCTCCTGGAGACAATTTCGTCTCCATTCGGCGCGATATCCATGAACACTTCGGGATATTGCGCAACAGGAGTGTCGCGTGGCCCAGTTTTCTTCTAGACCCGACATGTTGAATGCGCTTGCTCTTGGCGGGCAGTCACTGCTTGACGGCGTTACCGTGAATTTCGGACCACGGCGAACGCTGGGTCTGTTCTTTCTACAGGCCGAAGCGCTGGCACACCAGGCCGGTGTTTCGATCATGATCCATGCAGATCTATCGAATCTGGTCGCCGTCAATGCCGTTCTACAGCAATCATGGGGGCCCCTCGTGCCCATCTTTGATCCGAAGCAAAGCGGAGCCACCACAGACACGTCATTTTGGTTATCCGCTCACGATCATACGGGGCAAATCGTCGCAACGCAGGCGGCTCGACGCATCGACTTACCTGATAGAAGTCTTGCGGAGGAGTTTAGAAGCCTACGGATTTTCTATGCCGACCCCGCGCCGCAGCTCGCGGGCGGCACGACTTGCTTTGTCGACGGCGAGTGCGAAACTATCGCGGAGTCTATTCGGGGGCGCGTATTGTATTCGGGAGCCGCCTGGTGCCGCCCCGACTACCGTAGCCGAGGGCTCGTATACGTCCTCGCCCGGGTGGGCCGCCATCTCGCCATGACCAGATGGGATACCGATTTCACCATCACGACGCTGCGGACCGACCTGAAAGCCAAAGGCATTCTAGAACGCTATGGGATGGTCAACCAAGCGCCTCGCATCGGTCTTCGCAATTCCTATCGCGGCGATTTCGACTTGCAGCTGGTCTGGGCAGACCGCGTGTCGATGGAAGCAGAGCTCCATACCTATGTGAGCGACCGCGCTGGAAACGCTGCTCTCGGCGCAGACGCCGACGAGACGAACGCCGCAGTTGAACTCGACCAAGGAAGAAGGAGCCGTTCGTAGCGTAGTCGAACGGGCGAGCCGCCGGGCGAGACAATCGTTGCCTCGACTAAATCAAGATGAGGCAAACGCGTGTGATGTGCTTCCAGCAGGCACGTTGAAATCCACGCGCCGTAGTCATGATCCGGCTGCTCGTCCACCCTGGTGCCAATGGCTTTCACGACAAACGGTGCAACCGCAGTATAACCGCGCCCCACTTCGACGAATTCAGCCCGCTCACCCGCAACGCGAGCGACGAATTGCTTATCTGGCCCACTTGAAGCCCAATTGAGAGATCGAGCGGTAGCCACATCGCCTCTTGCTTGTCTCCATATGTCGTAGCGGTTCCTTAAATGATAAAGCCGCCTATCGCCTGCCAACTCACCCAAAGGGAGGGGTATCCTAAAAAATCTGGACTGTGACGAAAGCGGCTCATCCCTTTGTTCGAGCATTATTGCGATGACGTCCTCAGCGGTCGGTACCATATGGAGCGCGGGATAGTCCCCGATCAACTCGGCAACAAATCGGACGGAATGATACGGGAGCAATATCTTCGTCGTCGTCGTTATGGCTCGCAGCCCAACATGTCCCTCTCGGAACGTGACGCGGACACCCCTCTGATGAGCCGAGAACCGCAGGCGTACATGTCCAAGATTACGAACGAGGTAGCCGGGTAGATTACCGGGAGTTCCCGGAGTCCCTGCCATGCGGTATCTATTCTGCAAATCGTGGCTCTGCGTCCACCACAACTTACCATTATCGTCAACCAATAGGTCAATGCACGACATAATTTGATGATGGACGTCTTTGGGAAACTTTGCAACATTCCAACAGATAGTAATTGCGCAAGTCGTTTTCATGTTGACTCTATGACGCCTATACGTGAATCGTCAACAGCACGCTTGTTAAGGTTGGTAGGTTTGAACCAAAAAAAGTTCACTGATGGCTCACTACTTGGACATGCTGAAGCTGACCTTTCGAAAGAAGTCGAGGAAGCAGCCAAGGAGCTGATCGACCACCTCGGGTGGCAAACAGCGCTTGTCGTTGCATTTGCTCGCATGGAGGCACTTGCGGATCAAGGACATGTCGAGCGAGTGGATCTATGGGGGCGTGTCATGGAAGCCATACAGCGACAGGCACCAGAGAACGAGCCGAAAAACCGATGCTGATCTCCTGCTAAGGCAGCGGTAGCGCACAGCGCCGGAGCTTCATATGATCGGGATGACTTTCTTCTGCATGAAAGGGAGCATCAGGGCATGACTACTCGACCGTTCGCGGCTTCCTCGGCGCCGCCGTATGGTGTGCGGCCGCAGCCCGCGTGTCGCTAGTCCGCGGGTCCTCCGCCAACACGGCCGTCGCTTGGCTGTAGGACATTCCTAAACACGGGCAAGTTCGGGAGGCTGGCCCTCCGCCGTCATTTGCCGTGGCGCTACGGCAGGAGACAATCCAGCATACTATAGACCGTGGAGCGTATTCTGTTGTCATTCGACGGGTTCAGGATCGGCTATCCTATTTCCGGACTCTTGATCGGGCTGCTGGTTGGCCTGACGGGCGTTGGCGGCGGGTCGCTCATGACGCCGCTGCTTATCCTCGTGTTCGGGATGCGGGCACTGAATGCGGTTGGCGTCGACTTGCTGTTCGCCGCCATCACCAAGGCATTTGGCACGGCGGTCCATGGGAGGGTTAAAACCGTGGAATGGCCCGTCGCCGGGTGGATGGCGGCCGGCAGCATCCCGGCCGCGCTCATCATCATCGGGGCCCTCAGCTTCCTCGGGCCGCCGACCGCCGCGGTCAACCGTGCCGTCTCCCAAGCCTTGGGGGCCGCGTTGGTTCTCACCGCCATCAGCGTCGCTTTGCGGCCGTATGTTACGAATTGGACCCAGCGCCGGTATGGTAACTGGGCTGCCCGCAAGGCCCGCACCCTGACCGTGCTGCTCGGGGTGTTGCTGGGCATTTTAGTGCCGATTACCTCTGTGGGGGCAGCGGCGTTGGGAATGCCCATCCTGTTACTGCTTTACCCGAACATTTCGTCTGCCCGGCTCGTGGGCGCGGATATCGCCCACGCGGTGCCGCTGACCTTGGTGGCGGGAATTGGTCACCTATACATCAATTCCATCGACCCGGTCTTATTGCTCTCGCTCGTGGCGGGCTCTATCCCCGGCGTTGTTCTGGGAAGTATCGCATCGGGCCGCATACCCGATCGTTTGCTCCGTTACGCCATGTCGATTGCTCTCGTATTGGCCGGATGGAAGCTTCTCGCGTGAGCCATGCAGGGCTCCGCCCTGCACCCGAAAGGGGATAGTCATCCCTTTTACCCCTTATAGCAGGTGTCCAGAGGACGACGGTCCTCTGGCGGGGTTCGGGGCAGAGCCCCGAAACACTTGAAGATGCCCACGGGGAGGCACGAAGACTGTGCCATATACGCAAGTGTTGTTGGGATTTGACGCTGTTTTATGACGATCATCAGATGGACTCGGTGGCGGCCGGCGAGGATATCATTGGCGCGTTGGACACTGGCCGCGTGCATCGTCCTTTTGGCCGTTTTCTACGCCAAATACGACTGGTCCGATCCCCGCCGCCCGCATTCAGCCGCGCTGTCGGACGGGTGGTGGAGTTTTTCAGACCAGGGCCGCTATCTAATCGATACAGCAGCATGGGCCATGGGGGATTTGTCGCCTGAGAAGCACTACTACCTCCCCGGTTATGCCTTACTGGCGGCGCCATTTGTCTGGATAACGCCTGCCAATCCCTTCCTGCTTCCCGACCTAGCACTCCTGCTCCTGTCACTTTGGTTGACAATCTCTATCGTGAAGGAGGTCGCGCCTGGCCGGCCGTTGGCCCAGTCTCTCGCCGCCGTTGCTGTTACAGTATTGACTGCGCAACCGGCGTTTATGGAAATCTGGGTGACGCCCTGGACGACCACGCCAGCAACGGCGCTCATGCTGGGTTGTTTACTGTCGCTGGCTCGAATGATCGGCCAACGGGCGTCTTGCAAACCAGCGTTTTTGGGGTCGATGTGCGCAAGTGGTCTTCTTGCCATCCGTCCCACCGACGGCGCCCTTTTCCTGGCTGTGACCGGCGTGACGATACTTGGTTCATCCTGGGCCAATCGCCTCGACTGGCGAAGGAGCCTGCGCGTTGCATTCGCATCAGCGTGTGGCGTTCTGGTTCCCGCGACGCTGGCCGTCCTGGCCTACGTGGCGGAACACGGTTTCAGTGTGAGTCCGTACCTCCAACTCTCGGCCTATATAGGGTTCGGGTGGCAGCTCTTGACCATCCAGTGGGTGGCGTTGGTGTTGTCGCCGCAGCCGCTCCTCCCTGAGGGGTCTGGTTTGCTATCGACATTTCCTGTCATCGCGACCGGCCTTGCCGGGATGGCAGCCTGTCTGGCAAAGCCACCAGGCGGGGGGCGTCGCAGCGTGCATGTGGTTTTGATCGCCGCAACGATCGCGCACGGTATTTTATATCTTTGCTACCGCGACATCCACCCGCCGGCACTCTGGCGATTTTATAATTATCATTACTTCAAGTTCACGCTCGTGATGTTTATCGCATATTCTGTTTTGCTCGTGTTTACCTTGCGTGAACCGCGTTGCATCATGGCGGCGCTCCTCGTCCTGCTCGCCGTGCTGCCGTGGCGACTGGCAGTGACCTCCTCACAGGCCCAGCTTTCCCCGCCGGTATCGCGCAACAGATTGGAGCTTCCGGCCCAATTCGATATGAGGACCGCACTTATTGCCGGGGCGTCGGGATCGTTCGAGGATTTTTACGGCGGCGTCAACCAGTTCTACATGGATAACGGGGCGCAATGGTATGGGTCTGTCGGGCGGATCGTGGTGTATCCGTTGCCGGGTAGCATATTGGTGGTGCCCGTGTACCCCGTCGCGCCCGGGCCTGGTTTCGTCAACCTTGACAGCAGGGTCTCGCTGTCCGCAACGATACCGCCCCGAATCGTGCATATCAGTTTAGTCTATGGCCGCCCCTGCTTCCTTCCGCATTGGTTGTTCCGCGGCGGCAGGGAATGTCAGTTTAGGCTTGCGCCCTAACCGTGCGGGCAAGTTGACCTCGCCCCGTCGCTTGCGTGCGCCGGTTCAGTGGCGCAAGTATGGACCTCACATAAACCGACTCGGGCCTCTCGGCGCGGACGCTGGTCCGGCCTGGCGAGGCGAGGCCGGAGGGGTGGCGCTTGCCTCGTCCCTCCATCTGACGTGTTATCGGGTTTCGGTTGGTTGATCGCGCCCTGGGCCTGATCAAAGGAGAGGACGGTCTGAAGTGCGGGGTATGAGAAAGCGGTTTCTGGCCGGATTCGTCTTCGTTGTTTCATGTGAAATGTGTTGTGCGGGCCACGTGAGCGCCGACCCGCTCGGCGACGAGTCGAGCATCTGGGCGATACAGGACGAGAACGCCTCCCTGTCGACGTCCAAGCTGACGGATCGGTATTACGTCAATGGTTTGCGGATTTCCTATACCTCGCCAACCGGCGCCGTGCCGACGATGTTGGCTGATTTCGGCACGTCGGTTTGGGGGGATGGACAACAACGGATCAGCATCAACATTGCGCAGCAGATCTTCACCCCCGCGAATACCCAGGCTAAGCCGCCGCTGCCCGGTGACGAGCCCTACGCCGGGTATCTGATCGGCACGGCCAGCCTGATCCATGACGGTACAAATGCCCGCTCTACGCTCGGCGTAAGCCTCGGGATCATCGGCCCGGGAGCCGGCGGAGAGGAGGTGCAGAACGGCTTCCACGGGGTCATCAGCCAGGGGACCAACAAAGGCTGGAACTACCAGTTGCATACTGAGCCTGCGGTTCAGTTCCTCGGGGACCGCGTATGGCGCTTCCCAGTCACGCAATTCAGTGCCGCAGGCGGGTTGGAGGTGGACGCGTTGCCGGAGGTGCAGGCGCAGGTGGGGACCGTGCAGGACTATGTCCTAGCCGGGGTCAATATGCGGATCGGTCAAGGGTTGACTGCGGATTACGGCGTTCCGCGGCTGTCACCGGGCCCAAGTGGAGCAGACGTGTTCCAGCCGACGCGTCCGTTAGGCTGGTATGTCTTTGCTGGCATCGACGGCCAAGCCATCGCGCATGACGAGTTCCTCCAAGGCAGTGACTTTAGAACCAGTCTGCACGTGACCATGAAGCCGCTCGTCGGTGAAGTTCAGGGCGGACTTGCCATCATTTATCACGGCGTTCGGCTTAGTTATACGCAGGTGTTCCAGACAACCACCTTCAAAGGTGAGCATGGTGGCCTGCATCAGTTTGGGTCCCTTGCGCTGTCCGCCCGGTTCTAACGCTGCTTTGGGAACCCTCGCCGGACTTCGCCGCGCCGCGTAGCAGCGTGCAGGTGCGCGGCGGTGGAGGATCCTAGCACTGCGCACATGCCGTCATGGGTCTGTGCGTGCGCGGAGCCATTGCCGGGCTGCGGTGACGTCTGCATCGTCGCGTGATTCATCGTCCGCTGCCGGAACCAGGATGTCCGGGTGCACGTCTTCCCGGTTGGCTGCGTCGCCGCCCGCGCGAACCATGTAGAGGGAAGGCACGCGCAAAACGATGCCGGTGCGCGGGAGGCGAACCGGGCAAGCGTCGCCGAAATTGGTGGGGATTTCCGCCGTGTCGCGGCCGACCAGCGTGGCCAGATGAAAGTCGCTGATCGTGCTCGCCAGGATGTCGGCGGCTGAGAAGGTGCCGGGCCCGATCAAGACGGCCACTGGGCCGGTGAACCGCAACGGGTTCGGCGCGGCGGGTTGCACGGGAATATCCCAGTGCTGGGTCGCCCCGTCAGCCAGGTCCGCGATGGACTGGGACGATCCGCTCTTTGGGCCATATTTATTGGTGAAATACTCCCGGCATTCCGGGCTCGCGCGCAGTTCGGTCGAAGCGTAGTCGCGGTGTGGTCTGCCGGTGATGAAGTCGAGCAAATCGTCACCCAAAGCGGGGTTGCCACCGCCATTCCGCCGTAGGTCGATGATCAGCCCCTTGGCATTCGCCGCGGCAATCTGGGTGAAGAGCTCCGAAAGCCGGGTATGGAATTTCGTCGCATCTGCCGTCATCCGGTCGAAATCGAGTGCCACGATCCCGTCGGGCAAGTCCCGCTTGCGGATACCCTGGTCGTCCGGAGCAGCCGACGCGGCTGTCCGGGGCGGGGTCGCTTGTCCAGGAAGCTCAAGCTGACCCGGCAAGCCGCCGAACATGCCCGTGAGCCGAAAGGGAGGCTGAATGCCGAGGTCCCACAGCAGGGTTGGGAATTCGAGCCCCGCCGAACGCTGCTGAAACGCGGGCTCGCCGGATTCGAGTGCGGCGGCCCGGGCGAACACGGCTTGCGCATCCTGACCGTTGATCGTGGTCAGGATATCGCCTGCCGCCAAGCCCTCCGCTCCCGTCCATTGAATTTCCAGCCCCGTTTGCGCCGGTTTGACCAGGGCCAGGAACAGTTTGCCGCCGGCCTTGCGGTAGGTGGCGAGCACGTCCCCACGCCGGCCTGCGGGGTGGGACAGGGAGATGTGGCCGTCGCCCAGCAGGCCCGTGATGTCTGACAACGCCAGGTAGACATCCATGGCGGTCGCCGGGTCGGGGAGGGCCGCAATGACAGCGTCTTCCCGGCTGCGCACGGCGGCGCGGTCGGCGTACCAGAACAGATTTGGGTGGATCGCCTCCGCCCGCTCCATGGCGAAGCGGATTTCCGCCGCGGCTGCCGATTTCGCCAGGGTCGCGCCACGCTCCGTGGTCACCCCCGGTTCCTCCATGGCGACGAGCTGCCAGTCGGGCGCCATCCAATCCGGCAGGCTGCCCTGCTGTGCCACGGCGCGCTGACCGAGTTCGAACCCCAACTCGGGCGACCAATAATGCGTCACGGTGAAGTGGCGGCGACTGCCCTCGGTCACGTCCTCCTCCAGCGTGTAGGCGCCAACCGGTCCCCACGGCATCCAAAAACGGTCGAAACCAGTGACCGTCCACGTCGCCGTCTGCTCCTCACCTTCCTGCAACACCGTTGTGGTCCGGGTGGTCTTACCGACGGCCAACTCGCCCATCAGCCGCAGCGGGTTGGCGCGGTCATCGCCCCACATGCCGCGTTCGCCACTGGCAGAGCTGCGGAGGCGGCAATCCCAGCCGGACCGTCCGAGCGACTCCCAAGTGATGGGCAGGCCGTCCTGCCCCTCCATGTTCAGCGTGAACAACGTGCCCGGCGCCGCACAATGCAGGCTGTCGGCTGCCTCGGGCGCCGGCGCGGGCCGGGGCGTGTCGGTGGTGATCGCTGCGGTGGCGCGGAACTGGGTGCGGACGTAGCGGGCGGCGGTGTCGGGCGGCAGCCGGCTCTCGGCCTCGCTGCGCTTGATGCCGGCCTGGCAATAGGCGGCGTCGTCGCTGGATGCATCGGTCAGCGTAGCCCTCTCGGCCGGCGTCAGCGTCTCCAGGTTGTGCGCGGTGAGGGCTCGGAAGTCCGCGTCGCCGAGCACGTCCGGCCGGGATCGTGTCAGCCGGCGGTGGCCGCCGTCGAGGGTCATCGCACCGCATGCGGCGGCGGCTGGGGCCATCGCGGCCTGGACCGCCGGGTCTTCATAATGCCGGTCCAGATAGGCGCGGCAAACATGCGGTGCGGCTCGCAGATGCAGCAGCACGTCGCGCCAGGCGGCGTTGCAGTCCAGCGTTTCCTGGTCGCCGGCATAGGCGTTGATCTCGGAACTGACCAATTCGGCGAAGATGCGGGTGGCGGCCGGCCATCCTCCCTGACTATAGGCAACCGAGGTCCGGCGCAGGAAGAGCGCGCGCAACGCCGGGTCAGCCTCGACGATGCCGCCGATGAGGGGCTGGCTTTGCATGAGATTGGTGTCGAAGGTGTCGGCATAGAAGCCGTCTGGCCCACGCAGCCGCGCATAGCCGACGATGATGACGGCGAGGCCGGCCAGGGCGCCCAGTAGCACCACCCACAGCCGGGGGCGGCGGGGTTTCATGGCACGTCGGCGAGTTTTGCGCCGGCCGGACGCCAAGGCGGCAGGTCGCTGATCGCCGGCATTTCGGTGTAGCTCGGGCCCATATGTTGCACCCGGCAGAAGCAACTGCGCCGGTCGAACAGGGCAACCCGGATTTCCGTCGCGGGATCGCTCCAGATCGCGGGCGCTGCGGCCGTGCTGGGGCTGCCATTGGCCCAGGGCTGCGGCAGGATTTGCGACCCGGTGTAATGCGGCGGGATTTGGAACATCAGGGAGCCGACCAGCCTGTCATGGTTGCGCAGGACGGCGAACACCCGGGCTCCGGCGGGTGCGGCCTCGTCGACCGTCAGCTGCAGCACACCATGCCCCAGTGTGACTGTGGGGGCGGCGGGGCCGATGTCGCCGAAGATTTGGATTCCATCTTCGCGGAGGGTTCGGTCGAGAAACTCGGTGAAGTGCAGGTCGAAGGCGGGGTTGGCGCCGATCCATCCGATCTCCCGACGCATTGCCAGCACCGGATCGCCCCGGCGAAAATCCAACGAGGCCAATGTGTCCACGAACGCGCCGGTCTGGCGGCTTTTGGGGTCGGCCCGGACCGCGGTGGCGACGGCGCGCGTCGCCAGCTCCGTGGCGCTGTTGAGCAGGTCCGGCGAGGCGTCGGGATTGACCGCGACCTCCCAGGCGATGTCGTTCTGCTGGGTGGCAGGGATTCTCGCCCCGGCGAGCATAGAGGCGGCTAGCGTCGCTTGTTCGGTGGTGCGCGATTGCGGTGCGGCGATTTGCCACAGGCCGACCCCAAGGGCGCAGGCCCACACGGCCATCGAGATGGCCCATGCGATGCTGATGGCGGCGTCACGCTGGCGAAATGCCCGTATGTCCGCACAACCCCAGCAGAGCAAGGCGCCGAGGCCAGTCCCGGCCACGCCGCCCGCGAACATGCCGACACCACTGACCCCGCTGGTGAAGACGCTGGTGGAGATGATCCCCGCCGTCATCGCCAGCCAACTGGCGATCCCCGGCCGCAGACCAATGGGGAGTGAGGGGCCGAAGCGCCGGATGACCACGGCCAGCGCGCCGAGCAGTCCAAGCAGCCCTCCGGAAAGCCCCATGGTGAAGAGCTGTGACGGCGGCAAATCGCCAGTGAGTGCGGCTGCGGTCTGCGCCACGATGGCAGTGCAGAGCAGCACCAGCAGCATCCGGGAGGCTCCGGCGAGCCTTTCCAGCGCGGAGCCGGTCAGCCAGAGCAGGGCGGCGTCGGCCAACGCATGCCGCGGCGTCGCATGCAGCAGATTTGCCGCGACGACGCGGAACCACTCGCCGTGCCAGACCAGAGCGGGTGCATTGGCCCCAGCATAGAGTAACGCCACGGGGTTGCCGGATGGCACCAACAGCATCTGCGCACCGGCGGCGAGGCCAAGCATGGCGACCGCACCGAGGCTGCCCCAAGGGCGGAGTTGGCCGATCGCGGCCGCGCGGGCGCTGCGGGCCTCGATGGCGGCCCATTGGCCGGCACCGCCAGGCCCGGCGTGGACGGCGTCGCGCAGCGCGTGCGTGAACCTGCTCAGCGCCGCCTGATCGGGCAGGCAGCGGAGCGGAATGGCGAAGCTGCGCCAGCGCGTGCTGATCACCAGGCGGCCCTGCAAGCGGCTGCCGACCGCGGCGACAAACTGGATTTGGTGCAGGGGGAGACGGACTGTCCGAGTTGAGAGAAGATGCGGCGGGAGCATCAGATGCTCCGGCGTGATGGTGATGGGGGGTGGGCCGCCGTTCCGCCGCACCATCACCAGCTGCCAGGCAAACAGGGCGAGACGGAGCGGGAGTCCAATGGCCACGATGATGGAGAACGCTGGCAGCGAGGCCGGCCCCGTGGCGCTGAAGGCTCCGACGGTGAACCAGAGTGCCGGCCAGATCACGCCCCACAGATGTGCGCGGATCGTCGGCAGCCTGACATGAAGATCGGTTTGCGGCGCGAACGAGACGGTCCCCATGCCGCCCAGTTTCTGCAAAAATTGATAAATCTCGTTTAAGTTTTCAGGCCAGGTCACGCCTCTGCGCTGTTCCGTGCAAGCCCTTGATTTCGATTCGGGTGAGGCCCGGAAATACGCGGGTGACGGTGGTTGCGCAACGAACCTGGTATACGCTCGCTGTTGCCTCCCCGGCACGGCGGTGCTGGTGTTGCCGGGGCTTTCGACCCGGGGGGCAGGGGATGCAGCGCAGTGCCAATATCGAGTTGGTCGGGCACATAGATTGCCCCGGCGGCGGCCAAGTCTGGGTTGAGGGGTCGACCCTGTACGTCGGGCATATGCGCCAGCCCACCGGCACGTCGATCTACGACGTGGCCGACCCAGGCCGGCCGAAGCTGCTCTCCCGCCTGGATCTGCCGCCCGGCTGGCACTCCCACAAGGTGCGCGTCGCCAACGACATCATGGTCGTCAACCACGAGCGGGAGGGCAGCGGGACTCCGGACGCGCTCGGCGGTGGCGTCGCGATCTACGACGTGTCGCGCCCGGCGGAGCCGAAGCATCTGGCGAAATGGTCCACCGGCGGCAAGGGCGTGCATCGCTTCGATTTCGACGGCCGCTACGCCTATATCTCGCCGACGGCGGACGGCTTCACCGGCAACATCATGGTGATCCTGGACCTGCTGGACCCGGCGAACCCGCAGGAGGTGTCGCGCTGGTGGATCCCGGGGCAATGGCAGGCAGGTGGCGAGGACTACCCTTGGTCTGATTACGTGACGCCCCGCTGCCACCACCCGCTCCGCATGGGGGACCGGCTCTACGTCAGCTACTGGCATCACGGGCTTTATATCCTGGACATTTCCGACCTGTCCCGCCCGAAGGCGATCGCGCACCTGAACAGTTCGCCGAGCTTCCCGCACCCCACCCATACCTGTCTGCCGATCCCCGGATTGCTGAAGGGACGCAAGATCATGGTGGTGGCGGACGAGGACGTCTCGAAGCTGCGTCCCTCGGCGCCGGCCTTCACCTGGGTGTATGACATCACCGACGAGACGAACCCGCTCCCGATCAGCACCTTCCAGGTTCCCGGGCTGGACCCGGATGGCGCGCCACAACCCACGATGACGGGGTGCCACCAGCCGTCGGAGCGCTTCACCGGCACCGTCATCCCGTTCGCCTGGTTCGCCCAGGGCCTGCGCCTGGTGGACATCGCCGACCCGTTCGCCCCTGTCGAGGTGGGGCACTTCCTGCCCGACACGCCGCCGGGCCAGGACCGCTGCTCGTCCAACGACGTGACGATCGATAGCCGTGGGCTGATCTATCTGGTGGACCGGGTGCATGGGGTCGACATCCTGCGCACCACGGCGTTTTGACCTTTATGGCACCGACCCGGCGTTGGATGCTTGCGGCGGGGGTTGCTGGTGCCGTGCCCCCGCGGGCGGGCCGTGCCGCCCCGGCGACGCGGTTGGTTGGCGCCTTGGAGGAGACGCCGCCTTCCGTGAACCCCGCCATATCCGCCGTCATTTCCACCCATGCATCGGGTACGCCCGTCTATGGCGCACTGACGCACATCCTGCCGGACGGCACCGTGCAGAACGAGTTGGCCGAGCAGTGGGAGATGTCGGCCGACGGGTTGGTCTATACATTCCACCTGCGCCCGGACGTGAGCTGGCATGACGACGCCCCGTTCACCTCGGCCGACGTGAAATTCTCGATCGAAAACGCCAACGGTAAACTGCACCAGGCGGGCCGCGGCGCCTTCCGCATGGTGGACCGCATCGACACGCCGGACCCTCGTACCGTGGTGTTCCGCCTGCGCGCACCGTCGGCAGCGCTGATCTACGGCACGGATAGTTATTGCGGCGCGATCCTGCCGAAGCATTTGTGGGACGGCACCGACATCCTGAAGAACCCGTTGAATTTGAAGCCCATCGGGACGGGCCCCTATAGGCTGGTGGAGTTCGCGGCCGGCGAGTTCCTCCGCTACCAGCGTTTCGACAAGTATTTCCTGCCGGGATTGCCGCATTACGACGAGGTGGAACTGCGGATCATTCCCGATGCGGCGGGCCGGATCGCCGCGCTGGAGAATGGCGAGTTGGACATGCTGTACCACAGCGCCCTGCCGTGGCCAGAGGTGCCGCGGATCGAGAAGCTGCCGGGCATGGCGATCCAAATGACCAACCTGCGCGGCGCCGCCTATGTCGGCATCATCAACACGCGCCGCCCGCCGTACGACGATGTGCGGGTGCGCCAGGCCCTCGCGCATGCGATTGACCGCAAATTCTTGCGTGATGCCGTGGCGGGCCGGTTTGGCATGGAAATGCTCGGGCCGGTGCCGCCGGTGAACGCGCTTTACGACAAGACTCTGGTCGACTACGCGTTCGACCCGGCGCAGGCCAATCAGATGTTGGACGCGGCGGGCCACGCCCGCGGCGCCGACGGGATGCGGTTCAGTTTTGACTTCATGTTTCCCAATTACGACACCAACATGGTCAAGGCGGGCGACATCATCAGCCGCAACCTGCAGGCGGTGGGGATTCGGACGGTGCTGCAGCCCTTGGACCGGCTGGCCCTGAACCAGAAGGGCTATATCGCCGGACAATTCGACATGATTGCGGAGACCTACGGGCTGGGGCCGGACCCGGACATGGGGGTGGAGCGGCTCTACAATGGCAGCAACGTCCACACGCCGGGTATCCCGTTCACCAATACCAGTGGCTATGTGAACCCCGAGGTGGACGGGTTATTCGAGAAGCAGCGCGTGCAGACCGATTTCGCGTCCCGCAAGGTGGTGTACGACCAGATCCAGACGCTGATATGGCGGGATTTGCCGGTGCTGCCGCTGCTATCGTATTCGGCGCCGAATGCGTTTTGGTCCAATCATGTGACGGGCCTGTTTCAGGGTGCCTACGGAAACCAGGATAGTTTCGCGAGCGCCCAAGCCGTGGGTGCGGCGCCCCCGGCGGGGAGGTCCGGCGCTGGGTTGGGCTGGGGCGTGATCGCCGGGCCCGCCGCGGCGGCGGCCGCGGCGGCCGCGCTTGCTTTGCGCATGAGGCGGCGGGGGCGGGCGCCGTAATCGAGTGGCGTGCGCCTGACTGCCGAGGACGCACCAGAGTAACGGGCGTCACGTAAAGCAGCCGCGCCGCCACCGGTACCATCGGCCGCGCCGTTCATCGTCATCTTGCGGTTGACAACGCCGGTAGCCGGTATACCGATCAAATATGCGGCGCCGATGATCCGCTACAACTCGAACGACGTGTGAGCCTGCCGATCTTCCTGCAGCTGCTCTCGCCGGGGCAAGCATCGGCAGCCTCTACGCGCTCGTCGCGGTGGCGCTGGTCATCCCCTTCAAGGCGTCGGGCGTGCTCAATTTCGGTCAGGGCGAAATGGTGACCATGGGCGCCTATGTGGCGCTGACGCTCTCCATATACGGGCATCTGTCCTATGTGCCCGTGGTCGTGCTGACGCTTCTCGTCGCCGGCGCACTCGGCGTCGTGTTCGAGCGCATCGTCATGCGAGAATTGCTGCGCGCCTTCGACCTCGAAGCCTATGCGCAGACCATTGCGGCCGATCTGCCGTTCGGCATCCTGAAGCGGCTCGACCTCGCGCGGGGGCTCGCCTCGCGCCCATGGCTGCTGCTGCTCGGCGAGCCGACCTCCGGCATGAGCGAGAGGAGACGGCGGCCAGCATCGCGGCGACCCGCGACCATGCGCGCAAGGCCGGCATCTCGCTTCCAATCATCGAGCACAACATGCGCGTCATCATGGGCATGGCAGACCGCATCGTCGTCCTGCACCGCGGCCAGCCGCTCGCCACCGGCACACCCGCGGAGATCCAGGCGAACGAGGCGGTGATCGACGCCTATCTGGGCGATGCGGCCGTGCAGACCGCCGATGCCTGAGCTCAACGGCGTCGTCGCCGGCTACGCCCGTTCATCCGTGCTGCACGGCGTATCGCTCAAGGTGCCGGAGCGGTCGGTGGTGGGGCTGCTCGGCCCCAACGGTGCCGGCAAGACGACGGTGGCGAAGACGATCTCCGCCCTGCTCCGCTGCCGCGCCGGCTCCATCCGCTTCACCGGTGCCGACTTCCAGGGCGTGAGGCCGGAGGAGATCGTGCGCCGCGGCGTCACCCACGTGCCGCAGGGCCGCATGCTCTTCCCGGAGCTCCCTCAGGATCGGGAAGAGGTCGTGCACCAAGCCGAGGTTGCGCGCTCGCGGCAGAGGATTCTCTACGCCTCCATCGCCTCTGTCCCGGCGATCACGCAACCCTTCAGCAAATTCCTCTTCCGCGGCGCCACGGCGGAGGTGGTGCGCTATGCGGAGGTCAACACCGAGTTCGTGACGCAGGAGCTGCAGGCCTCGAAGATGGCCATCGACTCGCGCAATCCCGACATGAAGAAGTGGCTCGCCGCGTGGCACAAGGAATACGCCGACCGGCCGCGGGGACGCCCGAACCATTACGACCTGATGGCTTATACCGACATGTACGCCATCGCGGAGGGTCTGCGCCGTGCCGGCAGGGACCTTTCGACCGATAAGGTGATCGCGGCGCTGGAGACGCTGAAGGACTATAGGGTGAGCGAGATCGCCAGCGCGCGCACCTTCACAGCGACGAGCCATACCGGGAACCGCTTCAACCAGGCGATGGCTTTGCTGAGCGGCCGCTGGATGCCGCTGGCCTGGAAGCCGCAGCATCCTTCGGATAACTTCAAATAGCGCCAGACGGGCGCGTGCACACTCACGCTAAGCTTAGTGCCTGTCCACGAACAAAGGCTTATGTTTCAATCACCCGCGGCCCGGTGAGATCAAAGGGTAGGGCGGGATAAGCGTAGCGCCATCCGCCTCGTCGCGGCACCCGGCGGCGGATGACGCTTCGCTTATCCACACTACATCACTACGATAAGGTGCTGAAAACACCGTAATTTGCTTCGGAGATGCTGGTGAAACGACGCAGTTTCCTGACGGCAGGGATGCTTGGCTTGCCAATATTGTCCGTCATGGACGTTGATGCGCGGGCAGCAGAGCTCAGCCTGCTCAACGTGTCCTATGACCCGACGCGGGAATTCTACCGTGAGATGGACCGCATCTTTGCTGCTGCCTGGCACGCTAAAACCGGTGACGTACTGACGATCCGCACCTCCAACGGTGGCTCTGGCGCACAGGCACGATCAGTCGTCGACGGCTTGGCGGCCGACGTTGTCACCCTCGCCCTCGCCTACGACATCGACGCCCTTGCGGCCCGGGGCCTGCTTGCCAAGGATTGGGCCGGACGCCTGCCGGATAACGCCGTGCCGACAACCAGCACCATCGTATTCCTGGTCCGCAGCGGCAACCCCAAGGCCATCAAGGATTGGGGCGACCTGGTAAAGCCCGGGATTTCCATCATTACTCCCAACCCCAAAACCTCGGGCGGTGCGCGTTGGAACTATCTCGCCGCCTGGGGCTGGGCCCTGCGGCAACCCGGCGGGTCTGAAACCCTGGCGACCGAGTATCTTCGCCACCTGTTCCAGCAGGCGCCCGTGCTGGACACCGGGGCACGGGGCGCCACCAACAGCTTCGTGCAACGCGGCTTGGGCGACGTGTTGCTCGCCTGGGAGAATGAAGCGTTGCTCGCCAAGGGTGAACTGGGGCCGGACAAGTTCGAGATCGTCTATCCCTCCGTGAGTATCCTGGCCGAGCCCCCGGTCGCCATCGTGGACAGCATCGTGGACAAGAAGGGCACACGGGCAGCCGCGCAGGCCTATCTCGAGTATCTTTACACGCCAGACGGGCAGGAACTCGCCGCCAAACACTACTACAGGCCACGCGACGCAGCGGTTGCGCAGCGTCACGCTTCCGCCTTTCCAGCCATTCCCACCTTCGACATTGCCAGCCTCGGTGGCTGGACCCAGGTGCAGGCAAAGCACTTTGCCGATGGCGGGCTGTTCGACAAGATCTATATCCCCAGCAAGTGAGCGCAAGGATGGCTGTGGCCGGCAGCCGCCCCGGCGGGGTGCTGCCTGGGTTTGGGCTAACCCTGGGCCTGACGCTAGCCTGGCTCTCGCTGATCGTCCTGTTACCGCTCGCTGCCCTGATCCTGCGGCCGTGGGAGCTGGGGATTGCCGGCATTATCCACTCGCTTGGCGATGTGCGGGTCTTCGCGGCCCTGCGGCTCAGCCTCGGCATGGCAGCACTGGGCGCGTTGCTGGATTTGCCGCTTGGTCTCTTGCTGGCCTGGGTGGTCGTGCGATACCGCTTTCCCGGACGGCGCCTGTTGGACGCGCTGTTGGACCTGCCGTTCGCCCTGCCGACCTCGGTTGCCGGGATCACCCTGGCCACACTCTACGGCCCCAATGGCTGGATCGGCGGCCCCTTGGCGACCCTGGGGATCAAAATTGCCTTCACCCCCCTCGGTATTCTCGTGGCCTTGGTGTTCGTCGGCCTCCCCTTCGTGGCACGGACTGTAGAGCCTGTGCTGCGGGACCTTCCGCCTGAAGCCGAAGAGGCCGCGTCCCTCCTGGGTGCCCGAGGCCACCAGGTGGCCGCCCGTGTCATCCTGCCCGCGTTGGTTCCCGCTTTGCTCACCGGATTCGGTCTGGCGTTCGCGCGGGCGCTGGGCGAATACGGGTCCGTCATCTTCATCGCCGGCAACGTGCCGCTTCGCAGCGAGATCGCGCCATTGCTCATCGTCATCCGATTGCAGCAATACGACTACGCTGGCGCCGCGGCGCTTGGCTTGGCTATGTTGGCCCTGTCGCTCGGCTGCCTTGCGGCGATTGGCGCGGTTCGGCGCCGGGTGAGCCGGAGCGCCGCGTGAGGCCGGGGCAACGGGCCTTGGCCGGGGCGGCCGTCTTGCTTGCCGTGCTGCTGTTCGGCCTGCCACTGGTCACCGTGTTTTCGGAAGCGTTGCGCGCCGGGTTGGCTGCTGTGCCAGAGGCCTTGGCGGATTCGGATGCGCAGGCCGCCATCTGGCTGACGGTGCGCGTCGCCCTGGTGAGCGTCTTCGTCAACGGCATCTTCGGCTTGCTGGCCGCCTGGTGCATCACCAAGCATGATTTTCCTGGACGGGCGTTGCTGACGACATTGATCGAGTTGCCGCTGAGTGTGTCCCCGGTGATCTCCGGCCTGGTTTGGATCCTGTTGCTGGGCAGCCATGGTTGGTTCGGCCCTGGCTTGGACGCGGCCGGGGTCCAGATCGTCTTTGCCACGCCCGGCATTATGTTGGCGACCTTGTTCGTCACCTTTCCGTTCGTCGTTCGTCCCCTGTTGCCCTTGATGCAGGAGCAGGGGCGCCAGCGGGAAGAGGCCGCCATGCTGCTGGGCGCTGGATGGTGGCAGATCTTTCGCCGTGTCACCGTGCCGGAGGTGAAATGGGCGCTGCTCTCCGGCGTTCTGCTGTGCAACGCCCGCGCCATGGGGGAGTTCGGCGCCGTGTCCGTCGTGTCCGGGCACATACCAGGCCTGACCGAGACCATGCCACTGCAGGTAGAGGCCTTGTACAACGACTATCAGAGTGCTGCTGCTTTCACGATGGCCGCCCTCCTAGCCTGCCTGGCACTGTTTACCCTGGCTGCCAAAGCCGTGCTGGAATGGACGAGCGTGCGGCGCATCAGAGCGCCGGTATGAGCCTCGAGCTGCGGCAGGTCACCAAGCGCCACGACGCTGTAACAGCACTGGACCGGTTGGACCTGTCGGTTGCGACCGGCGAACTGGTCGCGGTGATCGGGCCGTCAGGGTCTGGCAAAACGACGACTCTGCGCGTGATTGCCGGGTTGGACCCAGCCTACACGGGAGAAGTACGCATTGCCGGGCAGGATGTTGCGGGCATTCCCGCGCGGAGTCGCAAGATCGGTTTCGTGTTTCAAAACTATGCCCTGTTCCGGCACATGACCGTGGCCAGCAATGTCGCCTTTGGCCTGGAAGTCCTCCCCCGCGCGACGCGCCCCTCTCGGCCGGCCATCAAGGCCCGCGTGGCCGATCTGCTCGCCTCGGTGCAAATGCCCGATTTCGGTAGCCGCTACCCAGACCAGCTCTCCGGCGGACAGCGCCAGCGCGTGGCCCTCGCACGGGCCTTGGCGACGGAGCCGTCCGTGCTCCTGTTGGATGAGCCGTTCGGCGCGCTGGATCCCCCGGTCCGCAACGAGATGCGCCGGACGCTGCGTGCCCTGCACGACCGGCTTGGCCTGACCACGGTGCTGGTGACGCATGACCGCGACGAGGCGTTCGAGGTCGCGGACCGCGTTGCGTTGTTGGCGGATGGCCGCGTGCAGCAGATCGGCACCCCCGACGAGTTGGACGGGACGCCGGTCAACCCCTTCGTGTTCGAGTTCCTGGGTGAAAGCCGGCGTTTTCCGGGCGCTGTCCGGGCCGGGGCGTTTCACCCGGATTGGCCCGGCATTGCCCCGGTTCCGGCCGCCCTGCCAGACGGTCCGGCCGTCGCGCTGATCCGGCCGGATGAGATCACCCTTCGCCCGGGCGGCGATGGCCGGGTGCAGTCCATTCAGCAACTGCTCGGCATTAGCCGCGTGACGGTCGAGTTGGCGGGGAAAGTGCTGGAGGTGACCGTGCGGCGCGGGTTGCTGACCCTTGGCGCGGGAGATGCCTGCACGATCGACCTCAGCTTGGTACGCGTCTTGCCGCTGGCGGCATGCTCGGCTTGGCAAAGGGAATAGTAGAACTCTTTCGACAGCCCTGCCTTATCGGAGATCGATTTACTCTGAACGGCCGTATCTTTGCGTAAGCATGCTGTTGCCGGACCATCAGTGCCTTTGCATTCTGTGCCCCAGACCTATGACGGAGGCAACAATGCCGCTGGCCCTCACCCGGCGTACACTCGCCTTCGCCGCCGCATCGCTTGCGATTCCAAGGATCGGCCAAGCCGCATCCGCCACGGTGCGGATTGGCTACCAGAAAAACGGCTCGCTCGTGTTGGTGCGACAGCAGGAGCGATTACGCAAGCTGAACATCGCGGCCGAGTGGGTGGAGTTCAACTCGGGGCCGCCCATTCTCGATGCGAATTCTTGTGCGGAGTTCTCCTAGTCGGATCGTATACCGCCCCACTTCGTCAGCTTGTCCATCAACTCGGATGAGCGGATTCGCGAGGATGTCGGCAAGGGAAAGCTGTGGGCGGCGGATGCCCACGGTCTTACCTGCGGGAAAGCTCAGGCGGATGTGCGGAGTGCCCCCTATCGTGTCGAGCACGCTGTTAGCGATCATGATTGTTGTCTCCCAAGGCGACAGCGGGACAGCAGCTCGCGATTCTTGACGCTGCCATGACGATAAGGCGTCGCGGATGCGGCAGGGGGGTCTTGTCCATCGCTTCGATCAGTTCTGAGTGCGCCGGCACCCATGACTGGCGACGGTTGAGCGCGAACATGTGCTGTAACCCGGGGTGTCTGCAACAGGGTCACACGCATTTGCGACATCGTGCTATTCTCAAGATAGAGGGGAGAAGGCCATTCCTTATCGCCTCGCCGGAATAGCATTCCATTTCATCCCGCACCGTTGGCAGTCGTAGCTTCTATTTTTTTCTGAACCTCTGGCGTTGATCGCATAGGGTAGATTCTACTCCTTTTCTGGTAGCACCCTGCGGAGTTTATCTTCTCTCCTCCGTAGGTGGATCCTTGCATTGACCCGTGAAAGAGTTTAGGCGCAGGTTCAAGCCATGAGTGCTGCATCCGCCCCCTCCCATCACACTGCGCCGGCTATGCAGGGGCAGAGGCCGATGTGTTGCTGCTGCCGCCGCGCCGTTTAGGACGAAATCTTGCCACGCAAAACGTGGCTATGCGGGCAGTCTTCGCAGTGAGGTACTCATGTTTCAATCGCGTGTTATCGAGGTCAACGGCACGTTTGTCGGCGCGGCAATAACCGTCCCGGCCGGACTATCCTTTCACGCCGTCGATCCCCGATTGGTAGCCCTGGAGGGCCGCGTATGGGGTTCGCTGCCAGAGCTGCGCCGGTCGGTTACCCATCTCTTCCTCATCGGCCGCTCTGAGTTGATCAGCGTTCCAGACCGATCTGGGACTGACGAAGTGAGAGACCGGCGGGCGGCCTTCCCCGTTGTCACGCGCCCCCGCTCTGTGTTGCTGCGCCGTAGATCCCATGGTGAACGGTGACACAAGTCTTGACGTCTCGGGCCAGCCCAAAGTGCTGGCCCGTTGGCGAGATGATCGCCACCACAGCGTCCCCGTCACGGTATGCAGCCGGCTGACGGGGGCGCTAGGCAGTCCGGGACGACGTCCCTCGTTAGTCGAAGAAGGCGAGGGTCCGGAATTCGATGCTCTGGCGGGGCGGTGTGCCGGGCGGCGTCGAGGGGTCCTCAAACCCGGTGTGGGGCGCGAAGCGCGCAACCGACGGATCGGAATCCCAGCACTTGATCAGCAGCGCTTCGTCCGGCCGCAAATCTGGGATATAGAACCAGCGCTGCGCCGGGTTGAACGCCACACCATAGGTCTCGCCCCGGCGATGCGGAAAGATCAGATCCGAGGCGATAAGGTCGTCAGGATCGTGGTGCGCGCATCGCCGACAGCCAGCGGCCAGTCACGTGCCGGATAAGCGATCGGCCGCCAGACGTTGATGATTGCGGCGCGCCGGCGGAGCAGCGCCTCGGCCTGGTCACCCATGACGTCGCGAACCCGCTGAGGGCCCGACAGGACCGTCTGATCCACATGCACGCGAGCAGCGGGTTGACGCGGGGCATTCGGTGTACGATCAGCCGTGCCTTCAGCCCGGCGGCGAAGCGTATGATCGTATACGACGACGCGGGAGGCCCCGGTCACGTCCTTCACCAATTGGGCCGTTTCTGGATGACCAAGGGCGAGGGTTTGAGCCTCGTCCCAGAAGTCGCGCACCGCGCTGGCGTGCCGCACCACGGCAAAGCCTTCGACATCGACGCTCAGCCGGTCGGCGATCGAGCGCGCGTCCTCAACCTGCACCGCGTAGTGCCGGTAATTCCCTCGCGTCGGCGGCACGCCCTCAGGCGGCGTTCCCACATACGCGTAAGGCTTCTCCTGCGTACGCTCGGTGAACAGCAGGTTTGCTTGCACCGTATGGCTCGAACGAGCAGCATTTTGTTGGGACGTCGCGACGATATCGCGGGGCATGACACACCTGCGTCATAAGTTTCCAAGCGCCCGACATAGGCTTCCGCTAAGTCGAAATCAGTACCGGTCGATCGACTTTTGATGTAATCTTTTTTGGCTAAGCCATCACGTGGCGCACGAGAGAACGCCGTTCTGAGCGCACCGTCACCACTAGCATAAACAACTGTGCTTAGGCGTTGCGGCTATACTCCCCATCTCTTCTTGCCATCCATCCATTTGAGCCGTTGACGCAAGAGGAGCATGAGGGTCACGCCGCGCGACCGTCACCCCCCAAGAAATGCGATGCTGTAGCAAAGGTCTGTCACACGCACCCTTTTCTCCTTTCGAGGACTTGCCGAGAGGATGGTTTCTTTCTTTCCAAGGGGGGCGGCACAATTGTTGACGGAGGGTGGCGCGAGGCACAGCATTCGTCGTGCGAATAGGCCCCACGGCATCCTTGGTTGGAGGCAAATATGTTTCAGGCCCATGCTATCGAAGTGAACGGCACTTTTGTCGGCGGCGCGCTCATGGCGCAGGGCGGGTTCCGATTCCGCGCCGTCCACCCCATGGTGGATGAACTCGATGATTGCACGTGGTCCTCTCTGGCAGCCCTCCGCCGAGGGGTCGAACAATATGTCACGACGGGTCGCCTAAGCTCTCCCACAGGAGCCACCGTAAAACAATGAGAGCTTCGCCAGGCTTTCTCGCCGTCATCGGAGCCTTGATATGGATGGAATGAATTCGGTTGCGCTCGATGGCGCGGCGCCGGCGTTTGTGCAGGACATCGCGGAGCTTGCAGGCGAGGTCGACCGCACTGGTGCCTTTCCCTCGCAGAGCCTGGATATCCTGCAGTACGAGCAGCTGTTGGCCATCACCGCCCGCGTCCAGGATGGTGGAGAGAACGCCGGGTTGGTTCGCACGTCGGACCTGGTGCGCCAGGTGGGCAGGGGCTGTGCGTCCACCGGCCTCATTCTCTCCATGCAGCTCATTCATCTTCGCAACTCCACGAACCCGGTTTGGCCCGAGCATTTGCGCGCCGAGGTTGGTCGCAGCGCAACGCGGTTTGGCGCTCTGATCAATGCGCTGCGGGTCGAACCGGCCCTTGGCTCCCCGGCCCGCGGCGGCCTGCCCGAGACGATCGCCCGGCGAACGGCGGACGGTTGGTCGATCACCGGGCGCAAAATCTACAGCACCGGCAGCCCGGGTTTGACGTGGATGCTGGTGTTTGCCCGCACGGATGAAACCGAGCCTCGCATGGGATTGTTCCTCGTCCCTGCGCGCAGCCCCGGCATCCGTATTGAAGAGACCTGGGACCAACTGGGTCTGCGCGGATCGGGGAGCCACGACGTCGTGTTCAAGGATGTCGCAATCCCGTACGATCACGCCGTCGATGTGCGCCTGCCCGCGAACTGGAAGCAGAAGGATCCAGACGGTGCCGCCTGGAGCGGATTGATGACTGGCGCGCTCTACACGGGCGTGGCAGAGGCGGCACGAGATTGGATCGTTACATTTCTCCGCACGCGCACCCCAGCAAATTTGGGCGCTCCGCTGGCGACCCTGCCCCGTATGCAAGAGGCGGTTGGCAGGATCGAGTCCTTACTGTTGGTCAACCGCCGCCTCATCGCCGGGGCGGCCGCCGATACAGACGCTGGAAGGCCGCCCAGCACCGCCGAAAGCGGGTTGATCAAAACTGCGGCTGCCGAAAACGCCATTTCCGCCGTGCAGGAGGCGATCCAGCTTGCTGGCAACCACGGTCTGTCCCGCGCAAACCCGCTGGAACGGCATCTGCGCGATGTCTTGTGTGCCCGCGTTCACACGCCGCAGCCCGACGCTGCTTACAGCGCCGCCGGGCGCGCGACGCTCGGCCAGTAACTGACGGGCCCTACCGGAGCCACCCTGCTCAAGGATACTATGACGATGGCAAAGCAAATCCCGCTTGGGCGACGCCGCGCGCTGACCACGGCGGCCGCCGCGGCGGCGGCAATCCCGCTTGGCGCTATGGCGCCCGTTCGCTTGGCTCGGACCCCACTCGATCCGCTCGGTGACGTGCCGATCTGCCGTGTGGCCGAAGAGATGCAGATACCAAACGTGAATGCCGCGCCGGGCACCAAGCTAAGGCTGACTTGGAACGCCAATGCCATTTGCACCGTCGGGGTTCCTGTCGCGGCACAGCACGGCATCTTCGCCAAGCATGGCCTGGACGTAGAGCTGATCAATTTCGGCGGCAGCACGGACCAGTTGCTCGAGGCGATTAGCACGGGCAAGGCCGATGCCGGCGTCGGCATGGCACTGCGCTGGCTGAAACCGCTGGAGCAGGGTTTTGACGTGAAGATCACCACGGCGATCCATGGCGGCTGCATCCGGCTCTTCTCGTCGCCCAATGGCAGCGTCAAGACCATTGCCGATCTGCGCGGCAAGAAAGTCGGGTGCAGCGACATGGCAGCGCCGGACAAGAATTACTTCTCGATCGTGGCTGCCAAGCAAGGGCTGGACCCCAATAGTGATCTGGAGTGGCGGCAATATCCCGCCGACCTGCTCGGCGAAGCCCTCAAGAAGGGAGAGATCGACGCCTTCTCGTTAGGTGACCCACTCGGCTGGGTCATCCGCGACCGCGATCATCTGTTCGAGGTCGCCAATAACCTATCGGGCGACTATGCCCAGCGTGCCTGCTGCGTGCTCGGCATTCGCGGTAGTCTGATCAAGCAGAGCCGGCTGGCCGCTGGCGCGCTGACCTCGGCGCTGTTGGAGGCGCAGGAATTTGTCGCGGATCATCCGGATGACTCTGCCGCCCTGTTCGCGCAATACTCGCCAACGCCGGTGGCACAATTGGCCGCCATGCTGCGCAGCCATACCCACCAGCATCACCCGACTGGCCCGGCGCTGAAGCAGGAGCTGGCGCTGTATGCGGACGAGTTGAAACTGGTGCGCGTGTTGCGGCCCAGCACCGACACCGCGCGCTTCGCGGACAAGGTGTATGCGGATGTGCTGACAGCATGAACGCGCTCACGGATATCCGCGCCAGCATTGCGCATCAGCCGCCGGCTGTGCCGTCACGGACGGTCTGGTGGGTTGGTCTCTGCGCTGCCATAGGCTGGGCCGGCGCCGCCGCCCTGACCGAGTTTTGGCCCGACGCCGACGATTTCGGCCGGACGGATTTACTCGCTTGGATTATGGTTGCCGTATCCGCGGTCCTGGCAATCGCCGTGGTCGCAAGCACGGTCAAACCGCTTCCCGCGATTCTCCCTCGCACCGGCCCGTGGCTTGTCGCGTTGGCGATCGGGTTGGCTGGGTGGGAGCTGATCACCGCCAAGTTGAACCTGCTGCCCCGTCCTTTCTTCGCGGCCCCGCAATCCATGCTGGAGGTCGTGACCGATGATTGGCATCGCCTGGGTGAAAGCTTGCTACGATCCCTGTGGTTGCTCGTGCCCGCCTATTTGATGGGTGCCGTGGCCGGGTTCCTCACGGGAGTCGCCGTAGGCTGGTCACGCCGGATCGGCTATTGGGTGCACCCGGTGTTGCGGTTGATCGGGCCGGTGCCGGCGGTGGCATGGATCCCCGTCGCCTTCTTCGTGTTCCCAACGAGCCACAGCGCCAGCACGTTTCTGATCGCGCTGGCGACGTTCTTTCCGGTGGCGGTGTTGACCTGGTCCGGTGTTGCCTCCGTCAGTGCCGCTTATTACGACGTGGCGCGGACGATGGGTGCGCGTCCATGGTTTTTGGTGCGCCGGGTTGCGGTGCCGGCGGCAATGCCGTCGGTGTTCATTGGCCTGTTCATGGGGCTGGGCGCGTCGTTCTCGGTATTGGTCGTGGCCGAGATGTTGGGCGTCAAGGCCGGGCTTGGCTGGTATATGCAATGGGCCCAGGGTTGGGCCGCCTACGCCAACATGTATGTGGCGCTCATGGTCATGGCGCTGATGTGCACGGCGCTCATTACGATGTTGTTCCGTATCCGCGACAGCTTGCTCTCGTGGCAGAAGGGGTTGGTCCGTTGGTAGCCACGGCTCTCGCGCAGGCCGATGCGCAGGCACTCGGCTTGGAAATCGCCGGCCTCAGCCATGCCTTCACGCTGGATGGCAAATTGCTGCCGGTACTCGCCAGCGTAGACCTCACACTGTCGCCCGGCGAGTTCGTGGCGATTCTGGGACCGAGCGGCTGCGGCAAGTCCACCTTGTTGCGGTTGGTTGCCGGGCTGGAACTGCCCAGCCAGGGAAGGATCTTCGCTGGCGATCACGAGGTTACCGGCCCCGACCCATCCCGCGTGCTGATGTTCCAGGACCCGACGCTGTATCCTTGGCGTACGGTCCGGGCGAACGTATCGTTGGGCTTGGAGGCGCGCGGGGAGCTGAAGCGCCTCGGCCATCGCGTGGATGAGGCCTTGCGCCTGGTGGGGCTCGCCGGCTTCGACACGGCTTACCCGCATCAGATCTCCGGCGGCATGGCCCAGCGTGCGGCCTTGGCGCGGGCCTTGGTCAACGATCCCGGCCTGCTGATCCTGGACGAGCCGCTCGGCAAGCTCGACAGCCTGACCCGGTTGCAGATGCAGGCGGAACTGGTGCGCATCTGGCAAGACCGCGGCTTCACTGCGCTGCTGGTCACCCACGATGTGGAGGAGGCTCTTCTGATGGCCAATCCTGTGCTTGTGGTCAGTGACCGGCCGGCCCAAATCCGGGCGGACCTGCCAGTTAACTTAGCCTACCCCCGCCACCGCGACGATCCGGAGATCGTGCGGTTGCGGCGCGAGGTGTTGGGCTTGCTGGGGTTGGTCTCGTAAGCTGGTGTGGCCTACGCGCCCGCTGACGGAGCTCAGGCCGACATGGAGGAGGTAATTGCCGATACGACTTTGGCCATTTTTGCTGAGGCGGGTGACATCGGTTCCGCCGTCGGTCAGAGGCCGCGAGCGCGCCCAAACAGGAGGTAAAGCACGAGGAGGATCAAGACGAGGCCGAACAGGCCCCCGCCCATTCCGCCGCCCCGCGGCCCTGCGTAGCCACCATAGTAGCCTCGGCGATAGCCGCTGTGGCCGAACCCGCCGACCGCCAAGACGATCAGCACGATGACGAGGATCGTTATCATTTCCAGCCCACACCCTTTCCAAAAATCAGCCTGCCCGGACGTTGCAAACCGGCGGTCGGGCGCAAGAGGCTATACGGATGGTCGATCGGGCGGTTGTGTCAAGCCGTGAGGTGCTGTCGTTGTGTTGCGGGGGGGTGCTTATCGGCGCGTCGCCGCTGACGATAGCAGCGAGCGCGATCCCTGAGGCAGCATTGGCAGCCCGGGTCTACTGGATGATGGCGGCCGACAATCCGGTTCAGAAGTAAAATCGCCTAACACTCTGAAATGATGGCGCGCCCGGAAAGACTCGAACTTCCAACCCCCAGATTCGTAGTCTGGTGCTCTATCCAATTGAGCTACGGGCGCATCCGCGATCCCAGAAGGATCGCACCGAGGGCGCGGTGTAGGACAACGCGCCGGGGCAGGCAACCCCTAGGCGGTCAGTTTATCCAGCTCCCGCAAGATGCTCTCGCCCATGACCGACGTCCCCACCTGCGCCGCACCCGGGGCCATCACGTCAGCCGTTCGCAAACCACTGGCCAATACGTTCGTCGCGGCCCGCTCAATCAATGCCGCATCCTCCTCCATCGCAAAGGAATGCCGCAGCAGCATGGCAAAGCTCAGCAATTGCCCGAGCGGGTTTGCGATGCCGCGGCCGGCAATGTCGGGGGCGCTGCCGTGAATCGGCTCGTACAACGCGTACCGGCGGCCCGTGGCGGGGTCTGGGTCTCCCAACGTGGCGGAGGGTAGCATTCCCAGGCTACCCGTCAGCATCGACGCCAAATCGCTCAGCAAGTCGCCGAACAGATTGGTCGTCACGATCACGTCGAACTGCCTGGGATTGCGGACCAACTGCATCGCGCAATTATCGGCGTACATGTGCCCCAGCGTGACATCCGGGAACTCGCGAGCGCCCAGCGCGGTCACCGTCTGGCGCCACAAAAGGCCGCTTTCCATCACATTGGCCTTCTCCACGCTGCACACGCGGTTCTGGCGCTTGCGTGCCAGTTCGAACGCCACCCGGGCCACCCGCTCGATCTCATGCGTCGTGTAGGTCTCGGTATTGAAGCCGCGCTTCTGGCCATCTGGCAGCGTCTCCACGCCGCGTGGCTCGCCGAAATAAATGCCACCCGTGCTCTCGCGCACGATCATCAGGTCCAGGCCGCGCACCACGTCCGGCTTCAGGGTGGAGGCGTCGAGCAACGGGTCCAGCACGACGGCCGGGCGCAAATTGGCGAATAACCCCAACTCGCGCCGTAGCGTGAGAATGGCGATCTCGGGCCGGTTGTCGAAGCCGAGCTTGTCCCATTTCGGGCCGCCGACAGAGCCGAACAGCACGGCGTCGGCTTCCTTGGCGCGCGCCACGGTCGCCGGGGTAATGGCCTGCCCGGTCGCGTCGATCGCGGCGCCGCCGACCAAATCCTCCGCCAACTCGAAACTCGCCCGTCGCCGGCGTGCCATCCAGTCGATGACGCGGCGCACCTCGCGCATCACCTCCGGGCCGACACCATCACCCGGCAGCAGCAGGAGCTTTTTGTTTGCGGGCATAGGCTTCACTTCTCCGCTGGTTACGCCGTCACGGCAGGCAGCCAGCTCGGCTGCTTTGCCTCGTAGCTGTCGATGGCGGGCCGGCGCTCCATGGTCTGGTCTATGTCATCAAGGCCGTTCAGCAGCAGGTGCTTGCGGAAGGCGTCGATCTCGAACGGAATTTCCTCGCCAGACGGGCGCACGACAACCTGGCGTGCCAGATCGACCGTGAGCCGCGCATTCCCGCCCAAACGGGCATCTTCCATCAGCATGTCGCATATCTCGCGCGGCAGGCGGATCGGCAGGATGCCGTTCTTGAAGCTATTGCCGTGAAAAATATCGGCAAAATCCGGCGCGATCACGCAGCGTATGCCGAAATCCAGCAACGCCCAGGGGGCATGTTCGCGGGACGAGCCGCAACCGAAATTTTCGTGCGCAATGAGAATTTCCGAATGCCGGTAGGCTGGCTGGTTCAGCACGAAGTCCGGACGCTCCGCCCCCTCGCTGTCGTAGCGCAGGGTGTCGAACAAATGCACGCCCAGGCCGGTGCGCTTGATCGTCTTCAGAAATCGCGCCGGGATGATCTTGTCGGTATCGACATTGGCCAGTGGCAGCGGGGCGGCAACGCCCGTCAGGGTCGTGAAGGCCTGCATCATGCAAACTCCCGGACATCGGCCAACCGGCCGGCCAGTGCGGCAGCGGCGGCCATGGTGGGCGACAGCAAATGGGTGCGCCCGCCCGGCCCTTGCCGGCCCTCGAAATTGCGGTTGGATGTGCTGGCGCAGCGTTGGCCCTTGGTCAGCTTATCCGGGTTCATGCCCAGGCACATGGAGCAACCGGCCTCCCGCCATTCAAATCCGGCGGTGAGGAATATCTGATCCAGCCCTTCTTGTTCCGCCTGCTGCTTCACCAACCCGCTGCCGGGCACGACCATGGCGCGAACGCCGGGCGCCACGTGCCGGTCCCGTACAATGCCGGCGGCCGCACGCAAATCCTCGATCCGGCCGTTGGTGCAGGATCCGATGAAGACGACGTCGATGGGGAGCTCCGCCAGCTTCTCTCCGGGTTTCAGGCCCATATAGTCCAGCATCCGCCGAACCTGGTCCGCCTGCGCCGGGTCGGCGTAGCTGGCCGGGTCAGGGACAGCGGCGGTGATGGGAAGCACGGCTTCAGGGTTGGTTCCCCAACTCACCATCGGCTGTATGTCTGCGGCGTCCAGCGTCATGACCTTGTCGTAGGTGGCTCCTTCGTCGGAGGGCAGGGTGCGCCAATACGCGATCGCCTGCTCCAGCGCGTCGCCCTTGGGTGCCTGCTGCCGGGTGCGGACATACTCGAACGTCGTTTCGTCCGGCGCGATCATGCCGGCGCGGGCACCCGCCTCGATGCTCATGTTACAAACTGTCATCCGCCCGGCCATGTCCAGCCCGCGGATGGCGCTGCCGGCATATTCAATGACGTGGCCGGTTCCCCCCGCGGTGCCGATCTTGCCGATGATCGCCAAGACCACGTCCTTTGCCGTGATCCCCGGCTTCAGGGCGCCCTCCACCGACACCAGCATGTTCTTCGCCGGCTTCTGCAGCAGGGTCTGCGTCGCCAGCACGTGCTCGACTTCGGACGTTCCTATGCCGAACGCCAGCGCGCCCAACGCGCCATGGGTCGAGGTGTGGCTGTCGCCGCACACGATTGTCGTGCCGGGCAGGCTGATGCCCAATTCCGGGCCGATGATGTGCACGATGCCCTGCCGAGCATCCAGCAGGGGGATATAGGGTACGCCGAACTCGGCGACGTTGGCCTCCAGCGTCTCGACCTGGATGCGGCTTTCGGGTTCGGCAATGCCGGCCCGGCGGTCGCTGGTGGGAACGTTGTGGTCCACCACCGCGATGGTCGCATCGGGGCGCCGGACCGGACGGCCTGCGAGACGAAGCCCTTCGAACGCCTGCGGGCTGGTTACCTCGTGCACCAAGTGCCGGTCGATGTAGAGGACGCAGGTGCCATCCTCCAAACGGTCGACGACGTGGGCGTCCCATACCTTATCGAACAGCGTGCGCGGCATTCTCGTCTCTCCCATTCCAAGGGCCTTGCCCCTGGACCCCGCCAGAGGACAGTCGTCCTCTGGACACCTGATGACCAGGGGGGAATGGGGGGGCAGCCCCTGAGTTCTTACTCGGCGGCGGCGGTCTCCGTACGCGTATCGCGGGCCTTCTCGGCAATCCGGGCGGACTTGCCGCGGCGCCCACGCAGGTAATACAGCTTGGCCCGGCGCACATCACCGCGGCGCACCACGTCGATCGCGGCGATCGTCGGCGCGTAGAGGGGGAACACGCGCTCCACCCCCTCGCCGTAACTGATCTTGCGCACGGTGAAGTTGCTGTTGAGCCCCTTGTTCGACCGGGCGATGCACACGCCCTCGAAGGCCTGCACGCGGGAACGCTCGCCTTCCTTGATGTTCACGGAAACGCGAACCGTGTCACCCGGCACAAACTCCGGCACAGCCCGGGCAGCGGTCAGGCGGGCGATCTCGCCCGCCTCGTATTCCTGAATCAGGTTCATGGTCTTGTCCTTCTCGCGATCAGTTACGGCGCCGTGACGCCGGATGCAACGGGGCGCGTCAGCAGGTCGGGCCTGCGGGCGCGCGTGGCCTCTTCCGCCCGGGCCCGCCGCCAGCGTGCAATGGCGGCGTGGTCGCCGCTCAGCAGCACATCCGGCACGGCGCGGCCCTGCCATTCGGCGGGGCGGGTGTAGTGGGGATATTCCAGCAGCCCGGCGCTGAAACTCTCGTCGGCCGCGCTCTCCGCCGCGCCCATCACGCCGGGGAGCAGGCGAACGCAGCTATCCAGGATCACCATCGCGGCCAATTCACCGCCGGACAGCACGTAGTCGCCAATGCTGACCTCTTCGGCGCCATGGGCCTCGATCACACGTTGGTCGATCCCCTCGTAGCGCCCGCACAGCAGGATGGCACCCGGACCGGATGCCAGCCCCGTGGCATCCGCCTGGATGAAGGGACGGCCGCGCGGGGTCAGGCAGAGCAGGGGCCGTTCGTCGGCCACCGCCGAAATGGCGGCATCGACCACGTCGGGGCGCAGCACCATCCCGGCACCGCCGCCAAAGGGCGTGTCGTCGACGCTGCGGTGCCGGCCAAGTCCGGCGGACCGGATGTCGTGGGCGTCCAGCGACCAGATGCCCGCC
Organism: Acetobacteraceae bacterium; assembly: GCA_965199005.1. Taxonomy (GTDB): domain Bacteria; phylum Pseudomonadota; class Alphaproteobacteria; order Acetobacterales; family Acetobacteraceae; genus LMUY01. The sequence goes on from CBDAQK010000006.1 coordinate 852,354, forward strand.
GTCAATGCCCGCCCCGCCAGCGACCCGCCGAGCGGACCTGGAAACATGTCCGGAAACAGCGTCAGGATGGTGGCGCGCCAGGTCATGCCACCTGATGCTCCGGGATGGCATCCGTTGCCACCACCACCTCATCCGGCAGCACCACCACGACCCGGCCACTGGTTACGTCAATGTCCGGAACGCAGGCGCGGGTGAACGGCACCAGCAAGGGCTGGCCCTCCCCCGTGATCTCCAGGCTCGCGCCCGCGCCATAATCGTGCACGACCGTTACCTGGCCCAGGGCGGACCCGTCCGGCGCGACGGCGGCCAACCCCACCAAATCAGCCAGATAGAACTCGTCCTCGTCAGGCGCTGGGAGGCGGGCACGCTCGATGGACAGGTGCATGTTAACAAGACGCTCGGCAGCATTGCGGTCGGGCACCGCCTGGCCGCTTTCGTCGCGCAACTCCGCGACGCCATTGCCCCGCCAGGTCAGCGTCCACCGGCGGCCCGAATCGTCCAGCAGCGCACCGTAGGCGGCCAGGTCTTCCGGGTCGGCGGTGTAGCTGTGCACGTGCAGCAACCCCCGCACGCCATGCGGCCGGCCCACCACACCCATCAGGATGCGCTGCTTGGGCATCAGGCCGCGGCAGCTTCCTTGGCCCGCTCCTGCGCCTTCTTCTTCGGCGCCGATTGCACGGGCTGCTCACGATAGGCGGGCATCACGATCAGCCCGACCCGCCCAAGGAACCGGGCCACCCGTTCGGTGGGCAGCGCACCTTCGCTGAGCCAATGGGTGATCCGCTCGCTCTGCAGGCGAATGCGTTCGGCATGGTCGGCCGGCAGCATCGGGTTGTAGCTTCCCAGCTTCTCGATGAAGCGGCCATCGCGAGGTGCGCGGCTATCGGCCACCACGATGTGGTAATACGGCCGCTTCTTTGCGCCTGCGCGTGCCAGGCGAATCTTCAGTCCCATCTCAACTATCCTTACAAAACCGACTAATAGGGGCGCCGCTGCTGCATGCTTTTGGGCATGATCGCGCCGAGGCCATGGCGCATCAGCCCCTTCTGCCCCAGCTTGCGCATTTTCTTCATCATGGTTGACATGTCGTCGAACTGCTTCAGCAGCTTGTTTACGTCCTGCACCGTCGTTCCAGACCCGGCGGCAATGCGCTTCTTGCGGCTCGCCTTGATGATGTCGGGGGTCCGCCGTTCCTTCATCGTCATCGAGGAGATCATCGCGCCCTGCTTGGCCAAGATCGTCTTGTCGAAATTGGCGTTCTCGAGCGCTTCCTTGGCCGCTCCCATGCCGGGCAACATGCCGACGATGGACGACATCGAGCCCATCTTGGTGATCTGCTTCAACTGCTTGGCGTAGTCGTCGAGGTCGAACTTGCCGGCCATCATCTTGGCGGCAAGCTTCTCGGCCTCCTCCTCATCGACGTGCTCGGCCGCTTTCTCCACCAGGCCGACAATGTCGCCCATGCCCAGGATGCGGCCGGCGACCCGCTCTGGATGGAATTCCTCCAGCGCGTCGATCTTCTCGCCCGACCCGGTCAGCTTGATCGGCGCGCCGGTAATCGCCCGCATCGACAGCGCGGCGCCGCCGCGGGCATCGCCATCCATCCGGGTGATGACGATTCCGGTGATGCCGAGCGCCTCGTTGAACGCCTTGGCAGTGTTCACCGCGTCCTGGCCGGTCATCGCGTCGACCACCAGCAGCGTTTCCGCCGGGTTGGTCTCGGCGCGGATGGCACGCACTTCGTCCATCAACTCGGCGTTGATCGACAGCCGCCCGGCAGTGTCCAGGATCACCACGTCGTAGACTTCGCGGCGCCCGGTCTCCATGGCGCGGCGGGCGATCTCGATAGGGGTTTGCCCGGCGATGATCGGCAGGCTGACCACGCCGGCCCGATGCGCCAATTGCTGCAACTGCAACTGCGCCGCTGGCCGCTGGGTGTCCAGTGACGCGAGCAGGACCTTCTTCTTTTCCCGCTGCGTCAGCCGCAAGGCAATCTTGCCGGACGTCGTGGTCTTGCCAGATCCCTGCAGCCCGACCATCAGGATCGGCACCGGGGCGGTGGCCGCGAGGTTCAGCGGGACGGCGCCGGCGCCGCCCAGCGCCTCCACCATCGCGTCGTTCACCACCTTGATGACCTGCTGGCCCGGGGCCACGCTGTCCAGCACCTCGACCTTGGTCGCTTCCAAGCGAACTTTGGCGATGAAGTCCTTCACCACGGGCAAGGCGACGTCCGCCTCCAGCAGCGCAAGGCGGACCTCGCGCAGTGCCTCGGCGATGTCCATTTCCGACAGGCGGCCGCGCTTGCGAAGCCCGTCAAACACCCCGTTCAGTTTGCTCGACAGGTTGTCGAACATCGCGCACGCTCCACAACGACCAACGCGCCGCTGCGCGACCATCGCGGAGCGGCGGTGCCCCCATGGGGGCAGGGTGCTAGGGCACCCGGTCCAGCCGTATGCCCCGCGGGGCCGGCCGCGTCAAGATTGCACCGCGCGCGAGCCCCCTGTATCGCCGCACCCGACGATCACGAAGGTTGGGTGCATCATGCGACGATTTTTGTTGCTGGCGGTCCTGGCGGCCAGCTTGCTGCCGCTTCCTGGGCCAGCCCGGGCCCAGGCCACCGCCGACCAGTTGAACAAACTCTCGCTGGAGGCGCTGACTGCCCGCCCGGCCGGGGGCGGCGGCGACTATGTCCGCCGGAGCTATCGGCCTGCCTATCGCCCCAGCTATCGGCCGGCTTACCGACGGGCCTATCACGCGAGCTATCACCGCGCTGCCCGGACTGTCGTCTACACGCGACATAGCCATCGATACGTCCGTCGCTATGTGGCGACCCGCTTCTCGATGCCAGGCCGCACTGTATACCGCGCTCCCATCGCGGTTCGCGCCCGGCGGCCTGTGCACTATAGCACCCGCGTCAGGCCAACCGCCTATCACCCGTCGCGCCATCGCTGACCGGTGTGGAGTTCCTGACCGACTTCGCGGACGAGGCCGTGATCCTGCCACTGGCCATCATGATGGCCGTGAGCCTCGCGGCGCTCGGATGGTGGCGAGGGGCCTTGGCCTGGACCGTGGCGGTTGGCGGCGTGTTGAGCGTCATGCTCTTCCTCAAGATCCTGTTCGTCGCCTGCGCCGCTCCGCTTGCCGGGTTGGGCATCCACAGCCCGAGTGGCCACACCGCGGCCGCCGCCGTTGCCTATGGCGGGGCGATCGTGTTGTTCGGTCGGGGTCGCATCCCCATGGGGCTGCTGCTGCTCGTCCCGCTGGGCATCGCGGTGTTGATCGGGGTCAGCCGGCTCGTCCTCCACGCCCATGTGCCAAATGAGGTGGTGGCGGGTGCCGCGGTCGGCTTGGCTGGGGTTGCCATCCTCGTGCCGCTGGCCGGTGCCCGCCCACCCTTGCGAAGCTGGCCGGTGGCAGCCGTTTCCCTGGTGGTCGTGCTGATCTTCCACGGCATTCGCCTCCAGGCAGAGCATACGATCTACAGCATCGCCATGCTGTCCTGGCTGCAGCTTTCAGCCATGTGCCGTGCCTGACCGCTGAGGCAGTGATCCGTCCATCACTCAACACGCGCTACCCGGCGGCAGCCGCGAGTCGATCCCCTCGCGGACGATGCATAGGCATTCACGACGGCCCATAGCGCACGACCCGCTATCATGACTGCAAGCCGGTGTTCCAAGCGCGTCGCCGCGTCAGGCGGTTTCGGCTCCGACTCGGGTCCGCCAATCTGCCAGTGTGTCCAGGAGGGTCTGCTGCCAAGGGATGGACGGCGTCCAGCCGAGCATGGCGTTCACGCAGCTGGGATCACCGGCCGCCAATTTAATTTCAGACGGACGCAGCTTGGCCGCGTCCAGACCGATTTCGGCCTTCACCCCGGCGAGGTCGAGCAACTCGTTCAACACGTCGCCTATGCGGCGGGGATGACCCGAGGCAACGTTCAAAATCGTACCCGTCGGGATCGTGTCTGCCTGCCGCAGGCATTGCGCGTAACAGGAGCAGACATCTCGGACGTCTAGGAAATCCCGCAGTGGCTCCAGCGCGCCCACCCGCAGGATAGGCAGTTGTTTACCGGCCGCTATCCGCGCCACCTGGCGGGCAAATGCAGCAACTACAAAGGCTTCGGATTGGCCCGGCCCGGTGTGGTTGAAAGGCCGGACGCGAATGATGCGCAAACCGCTCTGCGCCATCGCGCCAAGGGCGAGATCTGCTGCGGCCTTTGTGGCCCCGTAGACATTCATAGGGTTCAGCGCGGCGGTCTCGTCCAGTATTGCCCCGCGCTTGAAAGAACTGCCGTAAGCATCAGCGGTTGAAATATAAAGCAGCGCGGCATCGGGCGCTTCGGCCAGCAGGGCATCCGCCATGTTCAACGTGCCGCCCAGGTTCACGCGCCAGGCCGCATCCGGATCGTTCTGCGCGATGGGTACTGCGGAGATCGCCGCCAAATGCACGCAGGCATCGGGTTTGGTCTGGCGTATCGCGCTGGCTACCGCCGCCCTGTCCGTGACGTCAAAGCCGGGGAGGTAAAGCTCAGCCTTTGGGATAATCTTGCGAAGACAGGACAGCAAATGCTGTCCCACAAAACCGGTCGCGCCGGTAATGAGAATGCGGCGAGGACTCCTCGCCGGCATTGTTAAGCGGCCATCCGGGCGCGATGGCGGGCCAAGTCGGCCTCGACCATTTCGACCACCAGGGTTTCCAGCGACGTCGACGGTATCCAGCCGAGAACGCGTTGTGCTTTGCTCGAATCGCCCAGAAGCACGTCCACCTCGGCCGGGCGCATCAGGGCGGGATCGACCGTGACGTGGTCGTCCGGGTTCAACCCGACATGGCCAAACGCAATCCTGCACAGATCGCGGATCGAGGTGGTGCGCCCGGTCGCAATCACATAGTCATCGGCAATGTCTTGCTGCAACATCATGTGCATGGCTTGCACGTAGTCGCGCGCATGGCCCCAATCCCGGGTCGCATTCAGGTTGCCGAGCGGCAGCTCCTTCGCCAAACCCAGCTTGATCCGTGCCACGCCATCCGTGACCTTGCGCGTCACGAACTCGATCCCGCGCAACGGGCTCTCGTGATTGAACAGGATCCCGCTGCTGGCATGCAGACCGAAGCTTTCGCGGTAGTTGACCGTGATCCAATGCCCGTAAAGCTTGGCCGCAGCGTAGGGCGAGCGCGGGTAGAACGGCGTCTTCTCGCTCTGCTTCGGTTCCTGGATCAAACCGTACATTTCGGACGAACTGGCCTGGTAGAAGCGTGCATCCGGCTTGATCAGCCGCATGGCCTCCAACATGTTGGCCACGCCCAACCCGGTGACGTTGCCCGTCAGCAACGGCTGTTGCCACGACGCGGCGACGAAGGATTGGGCTGCCAGGTTATAGATTTCGTCCGGCTTGTAGACGCTGATGACGCGGATCAGGCTGGAAAGATCGGTCAGGTTGCCATCGACCAGTTCGACATCGTCCAGCACCCCAAGCCAGCGCAGCCGCTCTCCAATGACGTCCGAGGACGCCGACCGGCGCATCAGCCCAATGACGCGGTAGCCTTTTGCCAAAAGCAATTGGGATAGATAGGCGCCATCTTGGCCGGTAACGCCGGTAACAAGGGCAGTAGGCATGAAATTCCTTAAGCTCGGCAGAGACTCTTATTTAACTGAGTGGGAGCGTGTTTGCCAGAGTGTCGTCCCGATGAAAGCACCCTCCGGCGAAAGCCGCTACTTCGAACAACAACATTGTCCTAAAACCGGAATAAAATGCCCTGATACGCCCCGGGTGAGTGATGCGCCACGTCGGGGCTGACGAAATAATCGGCTGATCGGGCACCAAGTGAGAGGCCCATGCGTGAGAGGCCCTCTATGCTGTAATGCATGATGTGGACATCGTTGTCGTAGAAGATATCCGGCGGCGCAGGCCCGGGATTTGTACCGGCGGTCCACAGAAAAGGCCAATCCCGCCGTTCCATGAACGGGACGCACAGATAGATCGCGCCATCCGAGTTTAACCGGTCTCGCATCAAGGTGAAGAGCGACCGTGGCTGCTCCAAATGTTCGAACACCATGATCGACGCGAAAAGGTCATAGCGCGTGCTGTGCTGCTCGTCGAATAATCCAAGTGCGCAGTCCAGGCCAAGATGGCCGGACGCGTAGGCATGGCAGTTGGCATTGGTTTCGAATCCATAGGCGCGGCGGCCATAATCGTTGCAGGAGCGGAGGAACCACCCAAGCCCATAGCCGATTTCGCAAACGGTCCGGACATGCGGGCAGCGCGTGATCAATTCCAGGCAAAGCCGGTTTTGGTTCGCATAGATGCCTTCGCGCAGATTATGCAGAAAATCGAAATCAGCCTTCTTTTGCTCATCCGACTCGCGATATCCCGAGTGGTTGAAAAAGGAACGGCAATCCAGGCACGTATACTGCGGGATGTTTTTGCCGGTTCTGCGGCCAAGCACGTCCTGCACGTAGGCCACGTAGCGCGAGTCGCAGGCGGGGCAGTCCGGCCTATTGAACATGCTCTAGCGCCTCGCCACGGCGAGGTTTTCCCGCAGCCAATCGAAACTGACTTTAAGCGCTTCGTCGAGGTCAATGTTGGGCCGGTACCCCAACCCGGTCAGGCGCGACACGTCATAGTCCCGCAACATTTGCCCGTCGGGCTTAGTCCGGTCCCAGATGAGATCACCCATAAATCCCGTGACTTGAACCAGCTTTTCTACGATGTCGGCGATCGAAATGGTGCGGCCGGTCGCAATGTTGATCGGTCCGGTGAAGTGCTCGCCCACCAGCCGGATTGCGCGCGCGGCGTCCGGAGCGAACATGAAGTCGCGCCGCGCCCTCCCGCTACCCCAAATGGTTACGGCATCGCCAGTGCGCATGCTCCGCTCGAACTTGGATATCAGCGAGGGGACGACATGGCCGGTTTGCTCGTTGAACCAATCGTTCGGGCCAAACAGGTTGGTGGCGATACAATAGGCGTAGTCCATGCCGAATTGGTCCTGATAGGCCATCAATTGGGCCAGCATCGCGCGCTTGGCATGCGCATAGCCCGCCTCGGAGGTGTGGGGTGCGCCCAGCCAGAGATCATCCTCCCGGACCGGCTGCGGCGCTTGGTCGGAATAGATCGCGGTGGACCCCATGGCGATCAGCTTCGTGACCCCGGCAATCCGCGCTGCATCCACCACATTGGTATTGATGCGGAGATTCTGCAGGTAGCTGTCACCCTGGGCGCGCAGATTTCCCATGATGCCGTGTACCTGCCCGGCCAAATGGTAGACGATGTCCGGGCGCGCCGCTGATATCACCGTCAAGGCCGCGTCTTGGTCGGTCAGGTCGCCATCTTTCCGGCCCAACGGAATGACCGTGCTGTAACCGGCATCGCGCAATTCTGCCACGAGAGCCGTTCCCATCAAGCCGGTCGCACCCGTGACGACCACTCGGAGATGGGCTTTGCTGCTCGGATCATCGCGCATGACCATGGGACGGTTAGCGCCGAACCGGCACCGATGCTAGACCGCGTTGCGCCTCACTCCGCCAGTTTGGACAAGAGCCGGGCGTGGCTGCGGAGGCCGTGGTGGAAACACCGCCACTCGAATTTCTCGTTCGGGCTGTGTACTTGGTCATCGTTGAGCCCGAATCCGACGAGGAGCGAGTCGACGCCCAACAGCCGCCGCATGCTCTCGACCACGGGAATCGAACCACCGCTGCCCATCAGCACGGCCGGGCGGCCATACTCCTCGGCGAGCGCCGAACGGGCGGCCTGAACCCAGCGGCTATCGGTTGGGATTTCGATGCCGGGTGCAGAGCCGAACAGGGTGAACTCGACCTTTGCATCGGCCGGAGTCCGGTCTGCGACAAAGCGTTTGAAGCTTTCGAACACCGCTGACGGGTCCTGACCAGGGACCAGCCGAAACGAAATCTTGGCCGAAGCCTTGGCCGCAATCACGGTCTTGCTGCCCAGCCCGGTATAGCCACCCCAGATGCCATTGATGTCCGCCGTCGGCCGCGCCCACATCCGGTCCAGCGCCGTCCGGCCCCGCTCCCCGACGGGAACGGAAAGGCCGATATCGCCCAGGAACGCAGCCTCGTCGAAGCCGAGCGCAGACCATTCCGCGGCCTGTGCCGATGGCGTCTCGACGACCCCGTCGTAGAAGCCGGGGAGCTGAATGCGCCCGTCGGCATCATGCAAATCGCCAAGGATGCGGGTCAACGCATTGATCGGATTGAGCGCCGAGCCGCCGAAGATGCCAGAATGCAAATCCCGTTCGGCCGCCTGCAGCCTCAGTTCCACATAGACCAAGCCGCGTAGCCGGGTGGTGACCGCGGGGGTGTCGATATCCCACATGCCGGTATCGCTGATGATGGCGATATCGGCGGCCAGCGCGTCGCGATGCGCTGCCAGGAAGGGTTCCAGGTTGACGCTGCCGACTTCCTCCTCCCCCTCGATCAGCACGGTGACCGGGCAGGGCGGGCCGCCGGCAGCTGCATGCCAGCCACGCAACGCCTCCAGCCACATCATCACCTGGCCCTTATCGTCCACCGCACCCCGCGCGGTAACGCGCGGGCCAAGCGGTCCCTGGGTCATCACCGGTTCGAAGGGCGGGCTGGTCCATAGGTCCAGCGGTTCCACGGGCTGTACGTCGTAATGCCCGTAATAGAGCAGGCGAGGGCCGGGGGCCGTTCCAGGATGGTGGGCCAGCACCACGGGATGGCCGGCGGTGGAAATGACCTTGGCGTCGAACCCGATGGCGGCGAGGGCGCTACGCAGCCACTCCGCAGCGGCAGCGCAGTCGGCGGCGTGGACCGGCTGCGCACTCACGCTGGGGATCCGGAGCAGGTCGAACCAGCGGCCACGCGTTTCCTGCAGCCCCGTCTCGATGGTGTCCAACACCGCGTCCAGCGTTGCTGTCATGGCTTGGCTCCGTATGTGTTGAGAAACATGGCAACGGCACTCTCCACCACCTGGCGCAGCAATGTCTCGTCGATGTCGGGCATCAGTTCCAGGCGCCGCAATATGCCGATTCGGGCCTGGCACAAAGCGAAGAATTGTTCGGCGGCAAAGGCCGGGTCTGAGATGACGAGGCGCCCGGATCCCACCTGACCAACAAGCCATGCGGCCATGAATCCGATCGCGCGGGCAGGCCCAGACTCGTAGAACCCGCGCGCCAACGCTGGAAATTTGGACGCCTCCGCCACGGTCAGGCGATAGATCGTCAAGCCCGTCGGCGACATCATCATACGCACGATCCGCTCCCCGAGCGTCAGGAGCCCGGCTTGCAGACACCCGTCCAACTCGTCCCCGTCGAACACGTGGGACAGGTTGCGCTCGCATTCCTGGGCGACCCAGGCGGAAAAAAGCTCTGCCTTGCCGGCAAAGTAATTATACAGCGTCCCCTTGGATACCCCGGCACACGCCGCGATGCGGGACATGCTTGCGCCCTCGTAGCCATCTTGTGAGAAGATGGCGGCGGCGCCGCGCAGGATTTGGCGGTGTTTCTCCGGAGATAGGACGTCAGTGCCCGACATGAAACCAGCGCGTTCTCCAATCTATCGGGTTGACCTTCCCCCCGAACCGCGGTTGTTGTCAAAGACTGACCGAACCGGTCGGTCATTTTACGGCCGTCCGATCTGCCAGCCTCTGCCGAAGGTATGGTCACAGTGAAGTTCCGCTTGATTGCCTTGTTGGCCGCGACCTCGGTGGCCGGGTGCACGCTTGGGCCTAATTTCGAGGGGCCGACCTTGTTTGCCCCGGCATCCTGGTTCGCCAGCCGGCCGAAACCGCCGCTACCCACCCCCAGCACGGTTGTGCCCGAGCCGGTGGATGCTGCCTGGTGGAAAGTGTTCGGCGATCCCATTCTTACGAAACTGGAGGAGCGGGTCGCCGCATCCAACCTGGATGTGCGCCTGGCGACGATCCGGTTGCAGGAGAGCCGGCTGCAACGCGGCGTGACCGCGGCCGACGAGTTTCCGAACGCGAACGGCAACGCGTCCTACACCAGGGAGAAGATTTCCGATCGCGGCGTCATCGGGTTGCTGGGCGGGAGCGGGCCCAGTAGCGGCCAATCCCTCGCAACAAGCGCGAATGGCCTGAGCGGCACGCAGGGTGGCGTCCCCACCGGTGTGACGTCGCAGTCAAGCGGCGGACCCGGCACGCATTTGGGTGCCTTCAACCTGTTCCAATCCGGCTTCGACTCGACCTGGGAGATCGACTTCTGGGGCCGGGTGCGGCGCCAGGTGGAGGCGGCCGACGCCACGATCGAAGCCTCCGCCGAAGCCCGGCGCGACTCGATGGTGACCGTGCTGGCCGAACTGGCCCGGGACTACCTGCAGCTTCGCGGCCAGCAACGGGATTTGCAGATCGCCCGCGACACCCTGGTCAGCGATCAGAACAGCCTGCGGGTGACGCAGGAACGCCAACAGGGCGGGCTGACGACGGGGTTGGACGTGGCCAATGCCGCCGCCGAGGCTGCAACCACCTCCTCCCAGATACCGCAACTGGAGGCGACGGCGGCGACCACGATCAACGCCATCGCGCTCCTGTTGGGCGAGACACCCGGTGCGCTCACCGACGAGTTGTCGCCACCGCAACCCGTTCCGCCCGTGCCGCCGGCCGTGCCGGTCGGCTTGCCGTCCGAGCTGGCGCAGCGCCGCCCCGATATCCGCCGGGCGGAGGCGCAGTTGCATTCGGCCACCGCTGATATCGGCGCCGCGGAGGCTGATTTCTTCCCGAAGGTCACGCTGTCCGGCAGCGTCGGGGTGCAGGCGACCCAGTTCAAGAACCTGGGCAATCTCGGTGCCTTCGGTGCGCTGCAATATTCCGGCGGCCCGTCCATCACCATCCCGATCTTCGAGGGCGGCCGGCTGAAATATACGCTGGATTTGCGCAAGGCGCAGCAGCAAGAGGCCGCAATTCAGTACCAGCAGGTGGTCCTGCAGGCCTTCCACGACGTGGATAACGCGCTGACCGCCTACTCCGCCGAACAGCTCCGCCGCGAACAACTGGCCCGCGCGGTGGACCAAGGGCGACGTGCCCTCGGGCTGGCCCGGCAGCAATACGTGCAGGGGTTGTCCACCTTCCTGGATGTGCTGACCGCGCAACGCACCGTTTACCAGCTGGAGCAGCAATACGCGGACAGTACCACCACCGTCTCGACCAACCTGGTCCAGCTGTATAAGGCGCTCGGCGGCGGTTGGGAGAATGCCTTCCCCCGGGGCAGCCCGGCCGAGCAGCCCCCCAAGCTGTTTTAACCAGTGACAGCGTCGCCAAATCGAGGGTTCTGCCTTTCTCGTCAAGATATTAGGGCGTGGTGTGTGATCCTAGCATCACATTTCACGCCCTAGACAAGCCCGCCATTCCGCTGGATGAGGAAGGTCCAGCAGGGAAGGGGATCATCGATGACGGACGAGGTGGAGTGGGCACGGTTGACCGCGCCCGAAATACGCGCCGTAGCCGCCCGGCCGGACGCGCTGGCCATCTTGCCGATCGGCTCGCTGGAACAGCACGGTCCGCATTTGCCGGTCATCACCGATACCGCCAGCGCCAGCGCCGCGTCGATCCGGGCCGCACGCCTGGTGACCGGCGACGTTCCTGTGCTGGTGCTGCCGGGCCTGTGGACCGGGATGAGCGAGCACCATTTACCATTCGGTGGCACGATCAGCCTCAATTTCACCGAATTGCGGGGCGTGCTGACCGGGGTGGTGCGGTCGCTGCGCGCCATTGGGTTCGTCCGGTTGCTGATCGTGAACGGGCATGGCGGCAACGTCGAACCCTTGGCTGTCGCAGCCCGCGAGCTGGCGCATGAATACGGTCTGCCGGTGGTGGCGTGCACGCCCTGGTACCTGACGAAGGACAAGATCGGTGACATCGCGGAGACGGCGGAAACCCCCGCCCATGCCTGCGAAGGCGAAACCTCCGTCATGATGGCAATCGCGCCGGATTTGGTGCGGACCGACAAATTCGACGAGGCGGTTCGCCAGCGGCCGGAGCCAGTGCCGAACTACAACGGGCTCAGCCGGTTCTGGAGCTTCTCGGAACGCGCCCCCGTCACCGGCGTGCGCGGCGACCCGCGGCCTTCCACCGCGGCGAAAGGGGAGAAGTTCCTGGATTTGCAGGCGGCGGCACTCGCCGAGGCGATCCTGGAAAAGGGATTGTGGCGGCGGCCGGACCCGGTGTGGTCGCCTGGGAGGGGCCAAGGGAATACGGCGGGACACGCAGACGGCTGAGCCGAGGCCGGCTAGACGAGGCAGGGGACCGCGCCGTTTGCTTCGATGGAGGAACTGAGGGCCGAGTGATGAACCTTACCTACCGTCAGGCGACGATTGATGACGCTGGCCTTCTGATATCCCTTGAAGCGATGGTGGAAAACCCAAGGCTTTACGGGCCGACACAGACTATGCCGGATGCCATCCGCGACATCACCCAAAACACTTTCTTCTTCATCTATAAGGGTGACACACCGGTAGGGACGATTGCTTATGGCTACGTTGAAGATGGCGGCGCCTATCTCAGCAACGTCGCAGTTGATCCTGCCTATCACAGGCAGGGTGTAGCCCGGTCGGCAGTACTACACTGTCTCGCCGAATGTGGCGGCGCCCCGTCGGTGACGGCGAACCTCGATTGACGCTGTCCAGGAACAAAAAAGCCACTGGCTGCTAACGATGCCGCTTCTCTGCATCGGCTGCCTTCCTCGCCTGCTCTCCGATCGGACAACGCCATGCCCAAACCATTCCATCTCGCCTGGTTTTGCAATTTCACCGCGGGTGAGTGGAACCATCCCTATGCGCCCACAAACTCACTTTGGGACGGCAAATTCTATGTCGAGATGGCGCAGGCGATGGAGCGGGCCTGCTTCGACTACATCATGCTGGAGGATACCCTCATGGTATCCGACGCCTGGCGCGGCACCACCGAGGCGACGCTGAAACATGCGCTGCAAGCGCCGAAGCACGACCCGCTGCCGCTCGCGGCGATGATCGCGGCGGCCACCAGCCGGATGGGGGTGGTCGCGACCATGTCCACCATGGCCTACCCGCCCTTCCTGCTGGCCCGCCTCGCCAACACCATCGACCACATCGCGGGCGGGCGGTTCGGCTGGAACATCGTAACGTCGGGGGAGGATGCCGCGGCGCAGAATTTCGGCCTGGACGAATTGCCGCCACGCGAACAGCGATACGCCATGGCGGACGAGTATGTGGAACTGGTCTGCCGCCTCTTCGACTCCTGGGGGCCCGATGCGGTGGTGATGGATCGCGCCACCGGAACCTACGCGGATCACACCAAGGTCAACCCCATCCACTTCGAGGGCAAATTCTTCAAATGCCGCGGCCCGCTGAACACCGTTCGCTCGCCGCAGGGCCGGCCGGTCTTCGTTCAGGCTGGCGGCTCTCCCCGGGGCCGCGAGTTCGCAGCGCGCACCGCCGACAGCATCATCGCCACCGCCAATGGCCATGCGGGGATGAAGGCCTATCGCGACGACGTGCGCGCCCGGGCTGCGGCCGCCGGGCGCAATCCGGACGATATCAAGGTGCTCTTCCTGATCTACCCCTGCATCGGCGAAACCACCGAGGAAGCCTGGGCCAAATACCGCCGCCTGGTAAACGGCCCGGCCTTCGTCGAGGCCGCCCTCGCCGCCATCGGCACCGTCACCGACATAGATTTCTCACAGTTCGACCTCGATCAACCGCTGCCGCCGCTCACCACCAATGGGGAGCAGGGATCGCTGGACAAATTCGCCCAATGGGGCAGTGGCAAGACCCTACGCCAGCTTGCCTCCGAGCGTTACGACGGCGGCCTGCAACTGGTCGGCACGCCGGACGAGGTCGCGGAGAAGATGGGCGCTGCGATGGCGGCGATCGGGGGTGACGGGTTCCTGGTGAGCACGCCGTTCCAGCGGTCGAGCCGCCGCGTGGTGGTGGAGATCACCGAGGGACTGGTGCCGGCACTGCAACGGCGCGGATTGGTGCGGACCGCCTACCAGGGAACCACGCTGCGGGATGTACTGAAGGAGTTTTGACGCGCGTCCGTCTCGTCAGCCGCCGTTACGGCTCTCCCTGCAGGATGAGGTCCTGCCCAACCACCCGGTAGCCGCCGATCTTGGCCATGAAGGACTGCCCCAGCAGGTTCGTGCCCAGGTCGCCCCGCCGGGCGACGAAGGCCGGGATGTAGTGCCGGGTGATATCGCCGACCGTCAGGGTTTGGATCACCACGGGGGCGACTGCCGTGCGGCCATTGGCGGTGCTCACGACGGCGGAGTAATTCAGCGAGCCAGTGTCGATCCCCGCCCGGGCCGCATCCTCCGCCCGCAGGCTGGTGAAGGACGCGCCGGTGTCGAACATCATTTGCAGCGGCGTGCCGTTGACCTCGGCGTCGAAGACGAAATTGCCATAGCGGTTGCGCCGGGCCGTGGCGATCTTGTTGGTCAAATTGGGCGTGATCACCAGCGGCATGGCGGGTTGCGACACGGCGGGCGCCGACGCGAACTGCGCGTCGGCCTTCGGCAGAGTGGCATGGTTGCGCACAACAAACCCGGCGACGACGGCGGTCAGCACCAGAATCCAATGCAACGCAGGGATTCTGACCATGGCAGCGGAGTCTCCAAGCGGCGCACGGGCCGGACAAACGTGCCGCAATGGTAGAGGCGTTTACCTTTACGCCCCGTTACCGCTTCCCCTGCGCCACCTTCTAAGCTGCCGTATTCAATCCCGCAGCTTCGGCCGATCCAGCAACGTGGATAGTATCCGGCTCTATCCACATCGGCAGAGCCTGGTCATAGGCGATTTCAATCACCACCACGGTTTGGCCGAATGCCAGTTCGCGTAGGGGCAGCAACGCGTCACCGTTGGTCCAACGACAGCGCCGTCCCTCCGAGTCACGCTCGACTTGGTTGAAACCCTGGCCAAGACGTGGTGAATCCAAATCGACAACCCGCAGGCCGGTTCCAAGGTGCAGTGCGAGGCGGTAAAGCTTCAGCCCGAGCTGGCGCCGGTCGCCCGACTGTGGGTCCACATGCCAAGGGCGAACTGCACGGGAGCGAAGGCGGACGGCGCCTCGGTGGGCAGGCAGGGTAAACCGATAGCCTTCGCCGTACCGCGTTGGCTCGATCCTTTTGCCGTCCACCTCCAGCCAGGGCGCCGGATCGATGGTCTGCGTCCAACCCAACGCCTCGGCCCGGGTCATGAGGCAAGCCCTTGTGGCCGAGCTTGCTCCAGCATAGGGGAGGCATGGGTTCGGCACATTGCCATCCAGTATCGGATTCAGTGCGACCACGGCACTGTTCTCGAATGCATCGCGGTTGCCGACATCCTGATATGTCTCTGCCTCTACGCCTTCCGCCAGAATGACGTCGTGCCCCTCCAACTCGATATGCCAGTATTCGACCTCCGCGGGGCTCTCCTGCGCAATCGAGGCGCCATTGGCCAGCTCCAGCGCGGTAACCAATGTATTGCCAACACGCATCCTGTGATTGGGGCTGACGAGCAGGTCGCGATGCGGAACCCCTGCTGCGAGGGCGCCAGCACGGAAGCGAATGGGGTGGGTGTTTTCCGGGTCTGGATGCCGGCGCAGATCGATCCGGCGATGACCTAACCAGCGAATTGGCTTCAGCACGGCGCCCTGCCCGGTAAACGTCACGACGAGGTCGCCGGCCTGCAAGCTCTCGACCGCGACTTCGCCGCACCTCGTCAGGATGTGCGTACCGCGGCAATAGCAGGCGACGGCGACGGGCGCGAAGGCAATGCCACGTACATTGGTGTCTGCAGGCGCTGCGAACAGTTGCGTGAAGGTCTCGTTTGCTGGCGTCGTGGTTGCGCTGAGCGTGTCGGTGATGCCGTAGAGGAACGTGGGATCGAGGTCACCGATCGTGCTATTGGTGGCGTAGAGCGTCACGGTGTTGCCCGATACGGACCCGGTGAGTCCGATGAGCCCAGTCGTGCCACTGGTTCCCGTGTCAGCCACCAGGTTGAGCCCCTGCGACAGGGTGTAGTCAAGGACCCAACTGCTGCCGTTGTAGGTCCATTTTTGCAGTCCGCCGTCGCCTAAGCCACCCAGCTTGGGGTTGCCGCTGTCGGCGACGTAGAGCGTGGTGGCATTTGCGAAGAAATAGCTCTCCGGGCTTAAATAGGTGGTCTTGCCAACGAGGCTGCTATCGACCGTGTTTTCCTGCGCCGCCGTGAGCGTGACGGACTGGCTGATGCCCGTGAGCGGCACATCGGTAGTTGTCGAAGTCGGCTCCGTGCCGTAGGTCGCGATGTTCGAAGTACCCTTGGATGTGCCCCCGACGCCTTGCTGTTTGCTGTCGCGGGAGACGTAGAGCACACCATTGTATATCTCTACCTGGCGGGTGTCGGTGCTGGTGTCGATGGGGGTGGCGCTGCTGGCGCCGTCGGCCGCCACGAACAGGCCCTGCGTCGTGTCACCCTTCACGCCCTGGCCGCTCACGTAGAACGTGGTGCCGTTGACAGTGGCGACGCTGCGGATGTTGTTTGTATTGTCGATATTATACAGCGCCGTGCTAGTATCCACGGTGCCATTTGCCCTGATGTCGGCGACTACGCGCGCCACCGGGGTGTAGGTGCTCTGGCTCGTGAGGCTGGTCGACTGCGCCAGCGCCGCATTGCCATATATGTTGCTGCCGCCTGCGCCTTCCGCGGCATTGTAGCTCGCCGCATTCACGCCATATCCGCCGATCACAAGCGATTGGCCGTCTGCCGAAAGCTGCAGTGTGCCCTCCGATGACGAACCGTATTCGCCCGAAATGGCATATTCGGTCGTGCCGTTCGCCGGCGTCGCCGCCTGCGGCAGCACTAGAGTGCCGACGATGGCTCCCGTCTTCGTGAGTTCTTCCAGGGTGATAGGAGACGCCTGATTGTCCCCGTAGGTGCCACTCCCGTCGCCATCGCCGGACAGGCTGACGACCAGATCGCCCGCGGTAAAAGCTGTAAGGGTCTGCGACATAGAAAAATCTCCGGCACGACGCTGCGTCGTCACCGCAAAGGACTATTAATCCTCTAGACGCTTGGCGAGTGACAAATCGATGTCAGTTTGGCTTGGCCCAGCCGCTTCCGCTTCCGAGGTTGCAACTGTAAGTTGAATCTTGCCATCTTCGCTTGCTGGCATGACGGTTGCTTGCCCGCCCCGGCAACAGCGGAGACCCACAATGCGACTGTCCCAGCTTCTTTCCTCGATTGCGCTCGCCGCCTGCCTGGCCACCGCCGCGCACGCCAAGGAGTATACTGCGATCCGCTTTGGCATGGATGCGAGCTACGCCCCCTTCGAAAGCGTCAACCAGCAAGGCCAGATCGTCGGGTTCGAGGTCGATTATGCCAACGCCATCTGTGCCAAGATCAAGGTGACCTGCACGTTCCAGAACCAGGACTGGGACGGCATCATTCCGGCGCTGTTGGCCAACAAGTTCGACGTGATTTTTTCTTCCATGAACATCACTGATGCCCGCAAGCAGAAGGTCCTGTTCTCCGACATGTACTACGCCACACCCCCTGTCTTCGCGGGCCAGGCCAGCGAGAAGAGCAACGACGTTTCCCCCGCTGCGCTGAAGGGCAAGACGATCGGTACTCAATCTTCCACCATCCACGCCGTGTATCTGGAGCGGTTCTACAAGGATTCGGAGATCAAGCTTTACCCGACCCAGGATGAACCTAATCTGGACCTCGCCAGCGGCCGGTTGGACTACGTGGTGGGCGACAGCCTGGTGGAGCAGGACTTCATCGAGAAGAAGGGCAATGGCTGCTGCCGCGTCATCGCCGAGATCAAGCGCATTCCGGACATCCATGGGCCCGGCGTAGGCGCCGCCTTCCGTCCTGAAGACACCGATTTGGCTGCAAAGTTCAACAAGGCCATCGCCGATCTGGACGCCGACGGCACGTTCAAGACGCTGGAGGCCAAGTACTTCAAGATGGATATCCGCGGGAAATAGGCGGGCGACCCGGTGACATCCTTCGGCCTGCTCTTTGGGCCGGATGGTTGGGCGCCTTTGCTCATGCATGGCGCGGTCATCACCGTCTCGCTCGCCCTCGCCACGGTTCCGCTTGGCTTTGGCGCCGGGTTGCTGCTGGCCTTGGTCCGGATGTCGCGCTCACGCCCGGCGCGTATGGCGGGGGAGGCCTACACGACCTTCTTCCGTGGCATCCCGGATTTGCTCGCGTTGTTCATTGTCTATTTTGGGCTGCAAGCGGCGATCGACCGGGCCGCCACCCTGCTGCATGTCAACGGCCAGGTGGAACTCAGCGCGTTCCTGGCCGGGGTGATTGCGCTTTCCGTCGTCGTATCGGCCTATTCCAGTGAGGTCTGGCTCGCCTCGTTCAACGCCGTGCCCTCTGGCCAGGCGGAGGCGGCACGATCGTTGGGGCTCACCCGGCGCCACACCTTCATGCTCGTCACTTTACCGCAACTGGTTCGCGTGGCGCTGCCGGGGATGGGCAACATCTGGTCCGTGCTGGTGAAGGACACCTCGCTGATCTCGACCTTGGCCGTGATGGATTTGCTGCGCGCGGCGTCCGAGGCGGCGAAGAACACGCGGGACCCCATCCTCTTCTACACCGCCGCTGCGGCCGTCTACCTGGTGATCAGCATCGCATCCCAGGCCGGCCAGGCATTTTTGGAGCGGCGGTTTGCCCGGGGGTATGCCTGATGCCGGGCTGGGCTGGGTTCCTGTTCAACCTGGCGTTGTTGCAAGAGTATGGCTGGCGGCTGGTTCTCGGCCTGCAGGTCACGGCCGAGGTGGTGGGCCTGTCCTGCGCCGCCGGGTTCTGCCTGGCCTGGCCGATTTGCTACGCCCGGCTGTCACGCAACCGCCTGCTCTCCAGCGCCGCCTTGGCCTACGTCACGGTGTTTCGCGGCACGCCGCTGCTCTGCCAGCTTTACCTGGTGTATTATGGGGCGGGCGAAATCCGCCCGTTCCTCACCACGCTCGGGCTGTGGACGGTGTTCCGCGAGGCGCTCCCCTGCTGCATCTTCGCCTTCACCCTCAACACCGCGGCGTATCAGGCCGAAATCTTGCGCGGCGCCATCACTGCCGTGCCAAGGGGACAGATCGAGGCCGCCGCGGCGCTGGGGCTGTCGCGCTGGCCCATCGGCCGCCACGTGGTGTTCCCTCAGGCCTCCCTGGTGGCGTTACGCCCGTTGGGCAATGAGTTGATCAGCGTCATCAAGGCCAGCGCGCTCGCCGCGATCGTCACCGTTCTCGACCTGATGGGCCAGACCCGTCTGGTCTTCTCCCGGACCTTCGATTTCTCGATCTACCTCTACGCCGCGCTGCTCTACCTTGCCGTGACGGAAATCATCCGCCGGGTGTGGCTGGTCATGGAGCGTGCGTTCTCAGCGCATCTGCAGGTTCCGGCAATGCGCCAGCCAAGTGCCGGAACGGGTGCGGCGCAGCGGCCGGGCACGCTCGTCGAGGCACGATAGGCCTGCGGCGTTCCCTTGTTGCGGCCTCCTTAACGCATTTCGTGCACCATGCATCCGGATATATCCCGAGATAGCCGAGGTCCATGGTCTTCGTATCCGACTTCGCCGACCAGGCTGTGGTGCTGCCCTTGGCCCTGATCGTGACGCTCGTGCTGGGCGTGATGGGGTGGTGGCGCGGCTTGTTCGCCTGGGTGGGCTCGGTTGCCGGGACGTTGGCTGTGATGTTGGCGCTGAAGCTGCTCGGCCTGGCGATGGCGGATAATTTGGCGTGGGGCGGCCCGGTCAGCCCCAGTGGCCACACCGCCTCGGCCTGCGTGGTGTATGGCGGCCTGGCCCTCCTCCTGCTGCGCGGCAGCATCCCCGCCCCGATCCTGGCTGCCATTCCACCATTCATCGTGTTGGGCATGGGATACACCCGGGTCGAATTACAGGCGCATGACCCGGCGGAGGTGCTGGTGGGCGGCATTGTCGGCTGTATCGGGGTCGCTGTCCTCGCCATCGCCGCGGGACCACGCCCACGCCTGGTGCGTTGGCCCGTCTTGGGCGCCGCCGCCTGCACCATGCTCGTGTTTCACGGCATGCACCTTCCTGCCGAGGCGGCGATCCGCTCGGCCTTTGCTGCTCCTCCGTGAGGGTCCCATGAACGCCTTGATGAGCATGCCGGGCTCTGGCGAGATGGCCATGTGGCGCATCGTCGACCCCGGCCAATATCAGCCGGCGCCGCCGCACCGCCGCGATTGGGCGTGGCGGACCGGCGTGTTTTCCCTGGGCATCGTGATCACCACCGCAGCGGCGGCGGGGGTTTGGCAATACACCGCGCCCGACACCATCGTGCGGACCCGCATCGTCGCCGATGGGGCGGGGGATAACTCTGGCCGCGCCGCGCTGTCCGACGTGGCGCTGCGGCTCGCTGGCGCTGCGGACCGCCCGGTGAGCCTGCAAGAGGGTGGGGAGGCCCTTGTCGTCACGTCGCAGGCGCATGACCCGGACCAGGCTCGGCAGCGCTCGACCTCCCTGGTGGATGCGATCCTGAACGCGCCGGTCTCGCTATCGCCAGCGCCGCTTGCTCCGGAGCAGCCGGTGGGGCCGCGGGCTACGTTACGGGCGGAGCACGCGCGGCTGGCGGCGGCAGCGGACGCGGTGGATGCACGGATGATCGCCGTGTCCACGTCGCTGGCAGCCCTGGCGCGGGACATCGCCGCGTCCAGCCGTGCCGCCGCCGACCATAGGCCAGGGCGGGACACGCTGGACAAGGGAGCGGCGGCGCTCGCCGATCTGCAACTGAAGCGCCTCCAACTCGTGACGAAATATCAAGACACCTATCCGGCCGTCCTCGTCATGGATGTGCAGATCCACGACCTGCAGAAATTCCTGAGCGACGAAGCACACCGGGTCGAGGGTCATGCGCCCGCGCCGGACCCGGCGGACGCGCTTTTGGCAGGGGAGCGAGACCGGTTGCAGGCCGAGCTCGCGCAACTCGACAACCGCCGCCGCGAGCTGGCGACCAAGATCGGCAGCCTCGACCGCCAATTGGCCCTGCTGCCGGCTACGACGGTTGCTTCCACAGGGCCAGTAGCGGCGCCTGCGCCGGTGTTGATTGCAACGGCCACCACGATGTTCCCGGATGCGGACGCCCGGCTGACCACCGTCCCGGCCATTGCCGCCTTGGGGCTCGTGCTATCCTCACTGGCCGCCTTGCTGCCCCGGCGCCGCCGCAGCCTTTCCGCGCTGCCACCCGGCCTGCTGCTGGAGCCGGTTGCCTTGCCACGGATTAGCGGTGACCACGCCCTGCCGCTCCCGGTGCGGCTGCGCAAAGGCTTCATCCCGTCCTTGGAAAGCTTGAGCGCGGAGTAGCGCAGACCTTCCTTTTGGCAGGCTGGCAAGACAGATTGCCGCGATGACCCAAGACCTTCGGCTTGCCACGCGTGACGACCTACAGGCCGTGGAGACTGTCGTCCGAGCTGCGTACGTCCATTACGTGGCCCGCATCGGGCGAGAGCCGGGTCCGATGCTGGACGACTACGCTGCCCTGATTGACAAGCAGCTGGTTCATGTCGTCGAGCACGACGGCATGGTCAAAGGGGTTCTGGTGCTGATCCCAGAGGAGAGCACGATGCTCCTGGACAACGTTGCCGTTTCCCCAGATGCGCAAGGCCTTGGTCTTGGGCGCAGGATGCTGGAGTTTGCCGAGCGTGCTGCCGTGGCGTCGGGCTACCGCTCGATCAAGCTCTACACCAACGAGGCCATGACCGAGAACATCGGGCTCTATTCCCGGATCGGTTACGTCGAAACCCACAGGGCTGTAGAGAAGGGGCTGCGGCGGGTTTACATGGAGAAGCCGCTCGTCTCATGAGACGTCGACGCATCCGGAGTTGTAAGCGTCCGCGAACTGCCACCTCCCGTAATAGCTCAACGTTCCTTTTTGGTGGCCGCTACCGACCAGGAGCGGACATTCGCACCGGACATCTGCAACACGTAAGGCACTCATTAAGCTATGGCGGCACAGCCGGTGCGAAATTCTTGAGATATGCAACACCATATCGTAGGTGCATGACCTTGGGAGTGCCGGTAAACACCCTGCGACGAAAGTCGGAGTCGGTGTGATGGCGTTGCAGGGTTACGACCTTGCCGACTTCGGTCGTATTTGGTGCGCGCGGATACGGGCTTGGCGGGCTTGGTTCGGGAGGGGCTCTAGCGGCTATCTCCTCGGGCCGTATCGATCATCGGAAGAGGCGGAGTTGTCTTTAAAGGAAGACAAAGAGGCGGTTGAAGCCGGTGTTTTGGAACTGAGGGAGGCGGAACGGCACACGAGCACTCAATTTCGTGAAGTCGATTTCCCTGATAACGCGTTCTGCTTTGAGGATTTCGATGGTGATGCGATGTGGTGCGTCTGGGCATTGGCGATGCACTCAGGATCGCATCTCTATTTTGTTGGGACGCCTGAGGGGCCGCTCCCCGAAATCTATTATGATCGCCGTCGATGTCGGCTTGCCGCGATCGATGCGAAAAGAAAATACGATTCCGAGCGCGGCCCAAGCGTGCAGAATTCTTGATATTCGCAACGGTCGTTGCGGCCGGCAGAGATCGATGTCACCCTTTTTCGTCTGCGCCCGAGTCATCCGAGGAGACCCATGCACATCGACCCCGTGGAGATTTACTCCGATGCCTCGAACGCTGCGGTAATGAGGCATCCGGGCCGCCGCTTCCCCGGCGTGCTTGTTCAAGGCGACACGTTATCCGGCCTTTGCTCAACGGCAGACCTAATCTGCGCGAGTGGTCGGCAGCAGTTGGACCCGGACACGTATGAAGAACTGAACGACCTACGAAATCACCTCTGGAGCTTCCTGCTGCACTACAAAACCGTGTTGGGCGAGCATGACATCCCCTTGCCGTTCTCCGACCGGCCGCCTCCAGTGACATACGAACCTTAGCGCACGGCACCCCACATACGTGGTGCATAATTCTTGATTTATGCACTGAGTGCCAACTCACGGTGCGCTGTATTGCTTGCCCGTCCGGGCAAGCTGGTTAAGTAAGCGACAGCCTGAGGCGGCTGCTAGCGGCTCATCACACCAGCCATTTGGCATAGGCCCGCACGTTGATCATCGGCACTGTGGCGGTGTCCTGCAGCCGGGCGATCAGCTCCAGCAGGAACGCGGTCGCGGCCTTGCCTTGCGGCGTGGCGGTGTGGCACCCGGCCTTGTCGCAACTGAACAGACCATGCGCTGCCACACAGCCAAGATCGAGGTGGCCGGTAGGATCGCCGGCTGAAAGCGCCTGCGTCAGCGCGCCTCCAAGGGCTGGCTTCCAATCGCTCTCGAAAGTCAGCAGGCCGCCAAGGATGTGCGATGGCGGCTTTGGCGGATAGGTGCCGCCGGCATGTGGGATCGGCAGGCTGGTGCGATGAAGCTGCCGAACGCTTGCGACCTTCTTCTGCGCATAGGCAACCTGCTCGGCGTTGATGGATTGCTTCGCCTCAAATGCGGCATAGACGCTTTCGGCGGGGATGATTTTCTGCCCCTCGAAATGGAAGATGAACGGCGAATATTGCCGGTCGAACACCACAACATCGATCTGGTCGCTAAAGATGCCGGCGCTGTCCACGACATGCGCTGACGCGGCGGCATAACGCTCTGGCAGGTAGGTTTGCAGGAGCTGCAGCCACACGGCCTCGCTCGCGTCCCCCTTGGTGCCGGGATGGCCGAAGGTCTGCCGTGTCGTCCGCAGGCGTTGCTCGATATCGTCATGAAGGCCGCCCAGCAGCCGGGACAGAGACCAGCCGGTCATGTGACGATCTCGCTCCAGTTTTGGGCGGCAAGCGCCTGGACGGCCGCCGCGTGGACCCTGGATTTTTCAGCCACGGTCAGGTCGTCGGAAATCACGTTGTTGGTGTTCGCCGGGTCCATGACACGGGCTGACGGGAAGCTGTCGCGCAAATACTCGAACACTTTCCAGACATTTTGCGACAGGGTGCCGCGCGCATAAGCGAGGGCGTCCAGCACCGTCAGTTCCAGATAGAAGGACGGGAAATCGAGGCCTTTCTGATTGCGCCAGAGCTTGACGACCCGGATTTCGGCGGTGCGGCCGCTCTGCGCGACACGGTTGATGTGAGTCGTGACATTGGTCTTGGCCCAGGTGTCCGCCCGGCGGCGGAACAGGCTGTGATCCTGGCTATAGCCGTCCTGCCGGCGTGCCGGCACAAGATCGACATCGTAGCCGTTGACGCGAATATTGATTGAGACGTTCTGCGCCTTCGGCTGATAGCCGAGTTCGGTCATGCGGCTGAACAGCTTGTTGTAGATGTCCTTCAGCGTTTCCGGAGTGTCTTGGGTGAGCGAGATAAACAGGTCGATGTCGGTGCCGCTGTGATTGGCCGTGCCCTTGGCAAATGACCCGCTTGGCGAAATGCTCGATAGATACCCGCCCGCCCATGTCTGGATCGCCGGTTGTAGAACCGCCTGCACGGCACGGACCTGAGAATAGGGGCCTGTGTCGACCGCCTCACGCGCCAGGATGCCCAACAGGTAAGCGTCAGCGGTCATGGTCGACCGCGGAGGTTCGAAATCTGAACCCAGTGATCGGAGCCGGGAAGCTGTGCCTCCCAATAGGTCCAGCCATCGAGCGACACCGGGCGGCCCTGCTTGGATCGCGCAGCTCCACCTGCTGCCGCAGATGGCGAACGGTAGATTGCCCCATCAACGTGCCAGGCACCGTTGACGATATGGCCGAGGTGGGTCTTGCCGTTATAGCTCATGCGAAGCTTGGTGCCGTGAGGAAGCGAGACGCCCTTGCCGGTCCACGCCCGACCCTCCGGTGCGTCGGATACGAGCTTCAGACCGACTGCTGTTGTTGGGGACAACCCCGCGATCTCACGCAGAATGTCGTTATGCGACTGACCGAACGAAGTCCGCTTGCCCTCGATGAACCGATAAACGTCGATGTCCACTTCAATCGGTCGCTGCTGCATAGCGATCCCTCCATTCACTGGACAAAATATGGATTCGAGGGATTTGAGAGTCAAGAAGGATTCTTGGCCGCCGCGTGCGGCATGCGAAATTCTTGACTTTCGCACTTGATTTTTAAAACGGCGCGGATCGCCCCCAGCGGCGAGTCGAGATATAGCGGTAGATACAAACGCTATGAGGAAGACTTGGAATGGGTCACCGACCACCTCTCAAGCCGCTGTCTTTCCAACTTGCATACATTCGCATGCGAATGGTGAAAGGTCGCTGGGTCATTCGGCGGCCGCGTTATATGCAAATGACCCCCTACTACGTTCACGTTGTCTTTCGAAACGGCTTCCAGCATTGGATCTGGCGTCGTGAACATGCGGTAGTCAGACGATTGGGATTCTTATTGCCGAAGCCTCGCAATCTTCGCGTCCTTCAGACTTTCTGATAAGTTTGAATAGCGCACGAAAGTCTTGAGATTTGCACAGATACGTTCCGGCACGACAGGGATGCGCTCGATCGAGGCGAATGCGCTATCGTATTCGCGAAAGGGTTATATTCGATGAGCGACGAGAGGCGGAACGTGGTAGAGGGTTATGACTCGCGTCGCTGGACAGGCGACCCGACGATCGTCAGTGAACCTAAGAAGGGGCGAAGGCTGGAGCTGGCAGACGTGTCTTGGCCGCTGCGAGTGCTGATCATCGTCGGCTGGATTGTTTTCTTTGGTGGCCTCCTAGGCAATGGGTATTGCCAGCACGAATGGTTTTATGCTTCGGCCTCCTCTCCCAGAGGGCTGCTTACCGTTCCTTGGAATCTCAAAGGCGGATACAAATTCATTAGCCCCGCGGATGAACGAATCTGCAAACTGTCGAACGACTGCACGATTGGTGGGGCTGGTGCCTTTTTCTTGCTGGTCGGATTCGCGCACATCGTCGTCTTTAGGCGACGGGGTGCCTTCTCAGTGCAGAATTCTTGAGACATGCACCTGCGCTGGTGCGGCTCGATATCGCCCGTGATAAACGAACAAAATGACCTACAGTGTCATTGACCCGCAGATACGCCGCTGGGCCGAACGCCATCGCGTCAGCCTGATCACGTCTTGGGCTGGGGGGGACGTGCGCTCGGCTTATGTTTCGAGCAACGCGGAGGAATGCTTTCAGATTTGGATCGAGACCCCTGCAGATGGACATGTATGGATTCATGCAGCGGGTGTCGAAAGCAGGCGTGATGATCATCCTCCAGAAGATTGGCATGTGGCGATCGACGCCTTTGACGGGGCGCTTGAGGAAGTCTTTCAGACTGTGATGGCGTGGATGCTTCCGTCCGAACGCCATTTTCCAGACGTTCAAGAGCCCTGACTTATGTGAACATAAAAAGAACTCGCTAGGCGGGTAAACGAAAGTCTGCTGGTGCAAAATTCTTAAGTGACGCACCAAGCGGATCTCCGAAGAGCCAAGGACCCGTGACGCAGACGGCGCAACCCTGCCACTTGCAAAAAAAAGGCTCCTTGCACGTCAAGACGGGATGCCGGCATCCCAAGCTGCCGCGATCATTTGGAAGATCTCGTCCACTGCTGTCACCGGATCGGCTGCCTCACGGGCCAGCGAATATGCGTCGATCACGAACCTAGCGATGGCCCGGCAGGCCGTTACGCTCTGTGACGGTCGGAGATCGGCAATCGCCGTCGCCAGCGACTGCGCATGACGCAACCTCATCGCTCCGTCGTATTCCCGTAGGGCGGGTGAGTTTGTCGATCATGCACCAGACCGGGGCGGCGCTTTCCGCAGCACAATGCTGCACAAGAGCCCGGATCTCCTCGCGCAGCGCCGGAATGAGCGGCTCGTGTGGCGGCCGGCTGGTGACCGCCTGCATGAGACGATGCTCGAATCGATGCGGCCCTCGATCTGGCTGGCTCGGGCGTGATCCGCGAGCTTGTCGATCTGACCGGGGACCCGCGAAAAGTGATCTCCATCGGCGATCTTGGCGCGCCGGAACTCGGCGTCCGTTTCTCCGGCGTGGCCGGAAGCATGCCCGATGCGCTTGCCGAGACCGTGAAGCTCATTGCTGCGAAGAAGCTCCACATCCCGGTCGAGAAGTCATATACGCTCGCCCAAGCTGCGGCGGCACACATCGACAGCCAAGCAGGTCACACGCGCGGGCGCCGGGTCGTGGTTCCCTGAGAATCCCGCTGATCACGGCTTGCAGCGCTGAAGGTGCAAAATTCTTTGATTCTGCAACAAGGCAAATGTCGGCTTTCCACGATAGATCGCCATCGGATCATGTCGTCGGCATGGCAAGTTTGCTCTTCCGGGCGCCTCAGTGGGCGAGGTGCTGCAGCACGCAGCGCCGTGGCGCTCCACGGTCGCATTGTCTGGCAGCCGGTGTCGGATATTTTCAGCGCAACGGTTAGCCAAGGACGCCCCAGACCCAGTCTCGCTGCTACAGCCGCTCGTAAGCCGCCTGGGGCACGTGGAACCGGCGCTTGTTCAGGATCACCCCGGCCGTGTTGCTGCCCACCTCCGCCAGGCGGTCCCGCAGGGTGCGTACGGCACTGGCGCGGGTGCTCTCCGCCGCGACGACCAGCACGGTGGCGTCCACGTGGGGGGCAAGCACGATGCCGGTGAAGGCGCGGTCCAGGGGCGGGGAGTCGATGATGACCAGGTCGAACTGCGACCGTAATTCGCGGATCAGCGCCAGCCAACCCGGTGGCTGCAACATCAGGCCGCTCAGCGGGGCTGCGACCACCAGTGAACTCGAGCCGACGCGCAGCATTTCCAGCGTGTCTGGCCCGTCGGCAATAGAGCGCAGCCCGGTGGGCATCCCGTATATGTCACGCGGCCAATCCACCGCCCTCGAGCCGGGCGGTTCCGCCGCCAGCAGCAGCGTCCGCATCCCATTGTTACCAGCCGCCACCAGGCTCAAATCGCGCACCGTGGTGGACACGCCTTCCCCTGTGCGGGTCGACATCAACTGGATCACCACCGCATCCGTCCGGTCCCGCCGCAGCGTGTAGAGCAGCTGGCTCGCGTGGGACACGGTGAGCAGCAAAGGCGGCGGCAGCCCGGCAAGGTCCGGCTCTGCGTCGATGACCATGCTCATATGCCGAAACTCGGGCGCTTGACGGTTTGCCTCGCACCAGGCCGGGTGTTCTTCGTCCGCTGCCGCCGGCCGGATACCGCAAACGGCACTGCCAGCAGCACGGGCAGATCCAATTGGCGCTCCACATCACGGACGCTGACGAAGACCTGCCGGGTGGCGTTCAACAGGGCGAACACCGCAACCGCTGCGAGAACGCCAAGCGCCACGCCGGCCAGGAGTACCACCATTCGCGGATTTTTCCCGGTCAGCGGTGCATCCGCCGGCTGCACCACGCGGACGTTGGCAGCGCCGGCCCGTTCGACCGCCGCCGAGAGCTGCGTTTCCTCGCTGCTACGGACGATCGAGCGGTAGCTCTGGTCCAACAGGTCGCGGGTGCGCTGCAGGTCGCGATAACGCCGAGCCAGCCCGGTCAACTCGTCCGACCGCGCTTGGATCCGGTCGGTGTCGGCCGTCAACTCGGCCCGCTTGGCCTGCAGGCCGCGCAATTGGGCCGACAGGGTAATCTCCTCGTGGTGCAACTCGTCATAGACGGTGTTGCGGCCCTGCCGGTTGATATTGCTCTCACGGCTGGGGTCGCTGGCCAGTTGCGAGCGAACGGCGGCGATCTGCCGATCCACGTCACGCACCAAGGGGAAGTCGTCCTGGTAGCGGGACAGCAGCTCACGGCGCTGATTCTGCAGTTTCACCAAGCTATCGGTCATGCTGGTGGATTGCTGGGACCTCGTGCTCTCGGCGAAGAGCTGCACCGAGGGGGACACCGTCGCCAGTTGCTTGTGCAGCGTATCCAGACGCGCAGCCGTCTCCTCGATGTCCTGGGCGATCGCGCTCTGCTGGTTCGCGTTGTCCGCCTTCTGGCGGATTTGCAGGCTGATCTGCTCGTCGAGGTTGCTGACCCCGTGTTGGTTGCCGAATTGCGCCAACTCCTCTTCCGCCTTGCGCAGGCGTTCGGCGAATTGCGTGCGCTCGGCATCCGGGCCGGTCTGCGGTTTGTCGAAGATGGCGGTGCGGTAGGTGAGATAGTGCGAAATCAGCTCCGACAGTACCTTGATGGCAACGCCACGGTCGTGGCTGCGCAGGCTCATTTCGAGCACGTTGGACTGGGGGATGGCGGTGGCGGTGAAGTCGGTAGCAAAACGTGCCACCGCGGTGCGCAACCCTTCGTCGTCGTTGCTGAGCCCGGGATAGATGACATCCGGCCCGACCGCCCGCAGCGTCTCCGTGGCGAGGGCGGTGCTTTGCAGGATTTGCAGCTCGCCGGCAACGATCTGGTTGCGGTCCAGCGTGATGTCGTTGCCGGTGTCGCGGTTGCCAGGGTGGAACACGTAGTCGCTGCCATACAGGACCAGCAGGCGGGCCTGGGCGGTGTAGCTGGTATGGGCGAGCGTGGACGCGAACAGGCCCAGCACACAGGGGATGATGAAGGCCAGTAGCGTGACCCGCTTGTAGTAGAACAGCGCGGTCACGAGGTCCCGTAGGCTAAAGACGGGAAACGAACCGGACCGCGTGCGCATGCCGCTTACCGGGAAGTCGCGTGCTGTGGTGTCGCTCACGGGCGTTCGCTGACCTTGCAGAGGGACGGAGATATCATGTTAGTGCCACGGGACGTGTTAATTTTGGCTTAAGTGCTCCCATGCCAGACTAGGCGCGCTGGCAAAACCTGCCGAGTTCTACCAAGGGGCAGTCCTTGGTAGCGATCCTGTGAAAGGCTCTCAATTGCGCCCGCGCTTGATCCCCGCTTTGTTGTCTCTCGCCCTGTTTGCCGGTTGTACCCAGCATATTACCATTATGCCGAAGCAGGTGGACGGGTTTGCACCCTGGTCGAACGACCTGCCGCCGCATCTCTTGGCGTCTGGCGACGAGTTCGACCTACGGTTCCTCCTAAACCCTGAGCTGAATGACACCAAGTTGGTGATCGGCCCGGATGGCCGGGTTACCGTGCCGTTGCTGGGCGACGTCGTCGCGGGGGGCCTGACCGTGCCGCAGTTCCGCCAGCAGCTGGAGACGGGATACGCGGCCAAACTGCGCGTGGCGGATTTGGACGTCGTCGTGCGCAACTACGCGTCATCGCGGATCTTCGTGGGCGGCGAGGTCAAGAGCCCGGGCGTACTGGCGATGCAGGGTCCGACGGATGCGCTTCAGGGCGTGCTGATGGCGGGTGGCTTCTTGTCGACCGCGCGTCCCGACGAGGTCGTGTTGATCCGGCGCCGGGCGGATCGCGTGCCGATGCTGCGGACGTTGAACCTGCGTCGCTACGCCGGGTCGGCGAGCTCGGCGGATGATTTGCCGTTGCAGCCGTCGGACGTGATCTTTGTACCCAAGTCGAGCATCGCCGAGGTCGACCTGTTCGTCGACCAGTATCTCAACCAGGCGCTCCCGTTCCAGAAGGCACTGACCTACACGGTTGGCGGGACCGGGCAGTCCCTGTTCTAGCGTCGTGAGTCAGAGCTGAGGCGCCTCCGGTCGAACGATCATGAGAAAGTCCATCAAACCGCCTACCAGGGGCCAACGGAACTCCGCTTGATGTAGCCCATCAGCCGGGTGAGCTTGAGGATTGCTCGCTTGCGCCGCCATTCGGCCGGGGTGAATGAGCGGATGGGGCCGTCGGCATAGGTCCAATAGGCAAGATGCGCCGGGTCGGGCTGATACCCGAGCAGCCCGTCGTGGATGTAGTCCCGCTGCCATGGCTTCGAGAAAACCATGGCGTGCGACATGATATTGGCGGAGGGAAAGGCATCCATCGCCTCGATCCCCAGCACGTTGAACGGCGTGTCCGCCGCCATAACCGCGGCGTTCATCACGTCCTGGTCCATCTTGGCGAATTCGGGACGCCCGGTGAGGGATTTCAGGGCCGACATGTCGTAGCCCAGGTCCGCCAGGCCTTGCATCAGCCGCGCCCAGATACGCAGAAATTCCACCTCGCCACTCGGCAAGCCAAGGCACCCGCCATTGAAGTAGCCGCTGACGGCCCGGTGACCAAGCCCAGCCGCTGTGGCGAGCGCCTGCCATTCCCTGCGGAAGATGTGGTTGTCTGGCATGAACGTTTCCGCGAGGTCCAGCACCAGAACCATGGCATCACGTGTCCAGCGGGCGAAATGTTCCCAGGCGGTTTTGATCACGATGTCGCAATCAAAATACCATAAACTGGCAAACTCGGGATAAAGCGCGCCAGCGACGTGCAGCAAGAAATGCGGCTTTTGGTTGCTGAGGTGCCAATCACCCAGCCACTCGACGAACTGGATATCCGCGCCCGGCGTGATGGCCTGCGGCAGGCCAACTGCCGGCTGGACCGGGCCGGACCAGCGCGGCAAAGCGCCGCGGTAGCCGACCACGATGTGCCCGGTGAACCCATTGCGCACCAGCGAGTTCGACAGCGCGGCCGCCCCATGGAAATAGCTCCGTTCGGCCAGTATGCAGACGACGTGCGGAGGGGCGGAGCCGACTGCCATGGCAACCTCAGGTCATTTCGGTATCCGAGAGGCAGATCGAATTGGAAGCGCAGTCCGCAACAGGCTAATGCCGGATCGCAGTCAGCGATTTGACCATTCCGAGAAACCGCTCCTTGCTGATGACGGCATCCGGGAACAACGCCTTCATTTGCCCGACATCCAGCAAATGGGCGTCCCGTATCACCTCCATTGCGCCCAGTACGGTGTCTTGCTTGTCATAGAAGCCACATTTCCGCGCCATGACGATCCGGTAGCTGATCGATTCCGGCAGCCAATGCACCAGCGGGCTGCGCATATGCGGCTCGATCGGGAACCAGAAATAGGGCGTCTGGATGGCATAGCGATGCGACACCCGGCGAACCTCATTGGCCATCCGGAGCATGTCGGACCAACCACCCACATGCTCGATGACGGAGTTGGAAAAGGCGATGTCGTACGATTTGTCGGGCAGATGCCCCAAATCCCGCGCATCGCCCTTCATGAAGTTGACCTTGTCATAGCCGCTGTCGCTGGCATGGTTTTCGTCCATGTTCACGCAGTCCACTTGCACGCCATCCAACGGGATATGATCCCGCCATGTGTGCCAGAAATTCCTCGTCCCCCCGAAATCGATGATTTTGCAGGTGGACTGCCTGGACTTCACCTCGGCGATCATCGCATTCAGCGTCTCGACCCGGCGGCGGCGAAATGGGTTGTCAGTGGACGTTGGCGCGAGATTGAGCATGCCGGCAATTACCTTCGCTATATCCGAGTCACAGCGGCC
Source organism: Acetobacteraceae bacterium (assembly GCA_965199005.1). Classification (GTDB taxonomy): domain Bacteria; phylum Pseudomonadota; class Alphaproteobacteria; order Acetobacterales; family Acetobacteraceae; genus LMUY01. Next base: position 884,515 of record CBDAQK010000006.1, read on the forward strand.
GGACTCTGTGTCCCGGCGCGGTCGAAACCATCACGTGAGGGAAAGGATAGCGCCGGGCCGTAAAGGTCCGGTAAACTCTGGCCGCCCGCCCTGGACGGCCAGGCGGGTTTCAAATCGTTAAGGAACCCATGTCATTGTCGAGGCGCCACCAAGCGCTAGCGATAGGACGCCCCATTGTCTGAGGAAATCGTTACTTCCGGAAGCACAATTCAGCCGGCAGCGGCTCCAGGACGGCGTCTGCGGGTGCTCGTTATCGCCGATTCTTGCAATCCCGAATGGGAAAGCGTACCCCTGGTTGGCTGGTCGCATTACCACGCGCTGACCGACTTGGTAGATACGCATCTCATCACCCGCAATTGGAACCGCCCGGCGCTGAACCGGGCCGGGCTGGTGGAGGGGCGCGACTACACCGCCTACGACACGGATTGGCTGATCGATCCCGTGTCGAACCTGGTGCACCGCATCAGCGGACCCAGCAAGGGCTACGCGATGCTCACGGCGCTGACCACGCCGGCCTATCTGGTGATGGAGCATATGGTGTGGCGGCAGTTTCGCGGGGCATTGCGGGCCGGCGAATACGATGTCGTGCATCGCATCACCCCGCTCAGTGCCCCCGTGCCGAGCCTGCTGGCAGCGCGCTGCCGCCGGCTTGGCATTCCGTTCATTCTGGGGCCGATGAATGGCGGCCTGCCATGGCCCAAGGAATTTCCGAACCTTGCGCGGCAAGAAGGTGAGTTCCTTTCGCGTTTGCGCGGGTTGTACCGCCTGGTGCCCGGCTACCGGGTGACGCGCGACGCATCCGCCGCCATCATGGTCGGCGGCGCCAGCGCCATGCACGACTTGCCGAAGAAATGGCACGGCAAGGCGATTTATGTGCCAGAGAACGGGATCGACCTCGCGCGTTTCCCGCGTCCGCCCCGCCGCATGCCCGACAGCTACCGGGGCCGCAAGCTGCGCGCCGTGTTCCTGGGCCGCCTGGTGCCGTTCAAGGGTTGCGACATGCTCATTGAGGCGGCGGCACCCCTCCTGCTCGATGGCCGGATGACGCTGGAAATCATTGGGTTCGGGCCGGAACGGGAGCGGCTGGACGGCATGGTGGCCGAGCGCGGCCTTGGTGACGTCGTGACGTTCGCCGGCAAGCTCTCCCATTTCGACCTGGCCGACCGGCTGAAACATGCCGATGTGCTGACCTTTCCCTCGGTCCGCGAATTCGGCGGCGCCGTCGTGTTGGAGGCGATGGCCGTCGGCGTGGTGCCGGTCGTGGTGGATTATGGCGGCCCGGCCGAGCTGGTCAGCCCCGCCAGTGGCTACCTGCTCCCCCTGGCGCCGCGCGAAGACCTCATCGTGTCCCTGCGGCGCACGCTGGAGCAGATTTTGGCCGACCCGGGACAGCTCGCGGAAAAGTCAAGTCGGGGGGTGGAGCGGGTTTTCGGCCTGTTCGCATGGCCCGCCAAGGCGCGGCAGACCTTCGAAATCTATCGCTGGGTGCTCGGCCGGCGCGCCGACAAGCCCGACATGGGCTTGCCCTTCGACGACCCGGCGCCCGTGTCGGATGTCGGGTCGGAGCTGGCGGCATGAAGTTCATCGTCTCCCTGGCGGAGCAGGGATTCGGCTCGATCCTCACCTTCGCCATCAATCTCTGGCTGATCCGCAACGGTGCTACGCAATCCTATGGCGTCTACGTGTTTTGGCTGTCGGTGGCCTGGGTATTGGGCACGGCGCAGGGCACGTTGGTGATCGCGCACATGTACCGCCTTCCATCGGCCCTTGACCGGATGGACGAACGCCGCCAGCCGGAGCGGCTGTTGCTGTCGTTTGCGTTGGGAATTGCCGCCCTTGGGGCGGTAGGGGTCGCACTCGGCGACTGGGCGTTGAGCCTTGCCGGGTCCGAACTCGCATCGCCGGGGGCGGTGCTGTTCATTCCGGCATTCCTGATGTTCCAATACGTGCGCGCCTTCAGCTTTTCGCGGCAGCGGCCGGTGCTGGCAACGTGTCTCACGGGGGGCATCCTGGCCACGGCGGTCGTGTTGCTGGGTGGCGACTTCCTGCTCGGCTTCCGTCCGGATGCAGAGCGTGTGTTGTTCCTCACGGCTGCGTCCTATGGCGGGGTCTCGCTCGCCGTTCTGCTCGTGCTGCTCCGGGGCACGCTGCCGATGCTCGAACTGGCGGAAATCCGGCGTTACGCCGGCGTCATGCGCGGATCTGGCTGGTTGGTGGTGGGGGCTGCGTCTGGCGAGGTCACCAGTCGCCTGTATGGCTTCGCCGTGGTGGGGCGCTTCGGAACGGGCGCGTTGGCCACGTTGTCGGCCGTCCAGGTGGTCATCCGGCCAGCCTGGATGCTGTCGGCCGCCTGGCAATCCGTCGGCTATCCGCGCATGGCGGCATGCCGCGCGGAGGGTGACCGGCCCGGCTTCCTCCGCATCATGTTGACGGGCGCCACGCTGAGCACGGCGGGCAGTTTCGTCTGGACCGCCATCGTGCTGGCGGGATGGCCATGGATCTCCGGCGTGCTGTATCACGGCCGTTACACCGAGATCGGGCCGCTGATTTACTACTGGGGTGCCAACGTGATGCTGGGCAGCATCGCTTTGGCGCTGAACGTAGGGCTATTGGCGGTGGGGGAGTTCAAGCCGCTCGCCCTGCTGGACCTGGCCGGCGCCGTGGTCACCTCGCTGGCGATTTTCGGCCTGCTCGCCAGGTTCGATTATACGTCCGCGGTGCTCGCGACCATGATGGGGCAGACGACGCAGATCGTGCTGATGGCCATCGTGCTGCAGCGCCGCTTGCGCCAGCCTTTGGCTGTGGCTGCTTAACGAGCCCAGCTGTCTCACAAAATTGGATAATAATCTATTATTGACACATTTTGGTTGTGCATGTATGTATTGGGAGGTTAACCCCGCCCGTTCTGAAGATTGGAGCCATCTTCGCGATGTCCTTGGAATCAAGCTCCCGAAAAGCCGCTCCGGCAGCGACACACGCTTCAGTTCACCGGATCACCAAGCAACATTTCCCTGTTCTTGACGGCCTCAGGGGCGTCGCCGCCATCAGTGTGATGCTGTATCATTACACCAGCGGGACGACAGCATGGTTTCCTCAAGGGTATCTGGCGGTCGACTTATTCTTTCTCCTGAGTGGCTTCGTCATCGCGTTTTCATACGAAGACAAATTGCGGTCTGGTCTGTCGCCCGGCCGTTTCATGGTCCGCCGCCTGATCCGCCTCTATCCAATGATCTTCGTTGCCGGCGTGCTCGGGGTGCTGGCAACGTACGCCAAGCTGTCGGGACAGCCGGGCGAACGGGATTTAACGTCCCTGGTTGGCTTGCTGCTGTACTCGTTGACCCTCATCCCCCAACTGCAAGCGACATATCTAGGCAACGAGATATTTCCGCTCAACGTCGTGCTATGGACTTTGTTTTTCGAGCTCTTCGCCAACCTCGTCTACTGCCTGTTCGCCTTCCGGCTGAAAAGCCGATACCTGATTGCGATCGTCCTCGGTTCCCTCGCTTTCCTGGCGCTCTCAGGCCCCTTGGGCGGCAATCTGACCGATACTTTCCTGCTCGGATTTCCGCGCGTCATTTTGGGCTTTTTTGCCGGTGTGTTGCTCTACCGGTACCGGCTGGCCGGGCAGTCGAAGTATTGGAATGCCGGCTTCGTCCCGCTTTCTGCCGTCGTCCTGCTGACGTTTTGGCTGCCCTTTAGCCCGCAAGGAATGCTGCTGGTCGCCCTGTTCGGCTTGTTTGCGGCGATCGTGATGGCCGGGGCCGCTGCGGCGCCGTCAGCGATGGTCAGCCGCCTGTCGCGGCTCTTGGGCCATATCTCATACCCGCTATATGCGCTTCACTTACCGCTTCATTCTTTCCTCGCCGCCCTCGAGAGGAAACTTCTGATCAGCAAGGTTCTCCCTCAGGCCGGTCTGGAAATTCTGTCTTCGCTTTGCGTCATCGCCCTGTCGGCCGCTGTCTTGAAGCTCTTCGACGAGCCGTTGCGGGCCCGGTTGACGCGGCTGCTGTCCAACAATTTCGCAATACGGCGTGCACAGCATTACACCAGGTCACTGGAAGTATGACGCGCCGCGCTTAGGGCTTGTTCGACATCAATCGAATCGATTGACGGCGTCGAACAAGCCTTTAGCCTTCATTTTGAGCGGAAGCTTTGTCGGCGTGCCGACGCACTTAATTGCCGACGCTGCGTGAGGCCAATCGCGCGTCCTGCCGGTCTGAACGGATTGGGCGATAGGGCCGTGGGTTTGGGAACCGCACCGGCGCGGGCTGCCGCGTCGCAAGGCGCCATTTCTCCAGGTCCAGCGCCGTCAGTACGAAGGCCACCGCCAGGACCGAGTTGTTCGAGAAGAGGTTGGACTCGGTGAGGTTATGCACCAACAAGCCGACCAGCATCGCCATGTGAAACGCCGCCGTCGGGTAGGCCATCCGGCCGGTGCGGGCCGCGATACCGGCGGGCTCGGCCCGCACGATGGCGCGCCCGGCGATCCCCAGCGTCCGGAACACCACGGCCAAACCGCCCGCGAGCCCAACGAATCCCGTGGTCAAGATCAGATCCAAATAGCCTTCATGCGCTTCGTTGATCAGCGCGTAGGTGCCGAACCACATGTCGCTCTTCAGGCTTGGCTGCACCGCCGGGTTGATCGCCCAGAACGAGCTATAGCCCGCACCCAACCAGGGCCGCTTCGGAATTTCCTCCACCGCGAACACCCATAGGTCGAGCCGGTCGGTGAAGGTGACGCCGCGCAGGGGCAGCCACGGATCGTAGTTGACGATGCCGCACCACGCGATATAGCCGAAAAACAGCGCCACCACGACGGCCGGAATGATGGCGACCACCGCCCAGATGGCGCGCGCCGGCAGGCGAGAGATGCCCAAGATGAAGGGCATGACCACAGGCGCCAGCAACACGATGGATTGGCTGGTCGTCGACCGTGTCGCCACCAGTAGCAGCGCCATCAGCGCGATCGACCCGCCGATCGCCATACGGGCCCATCGGCCTCGTACCAGGAAGAAGCCGCTGCCGGCAGACAGGCAGCCGTACATCATCAGCAACCCGGTCTGGTTCTTCTGCAGTTGCAATCCGGCCAGCCCGTCCGACGTCATGGCATAGCCAGGCCATAACACCCAGGCCGCCAAATCCTCCACGGCCGCCAACACGCAAACGGCGGCGACGAGGACGTGCAGGGTGGAGGCCTGTTTCAGCCCGGAGAGCAGCACCGCCGCGAGGAGCAACTGCACGACGGTAAAGATCAGCCGGCGCGTCGATGCATCGGGGTCGAGCGCCCAGAACGTGCTGGCGTAGAAAAACGCGTAGAGCAGCAGCAGCGGCCAACTCGCCCCCAGCAGCGACAGCACGCTGCGCCACCGCGCGATGGCGATGGGGGCGGCGAGGGCCAATAGGCCGAGCCAAATGATCCGGTTCAGCGGATTGACGTAATCGCTGGCCAAATCTGCGTCCCGGTTGAAGTCGGGAATGCCAACAATCGCGTAAAGCAGCATCGCTGCCAGCACGACAATAGTCAGGCGGTTAACCCATGCCGGGATAACATCGCTCCGGTTGGCGCCGCCGATCGTGTCCATTCGTCCTACCCTCTGCGGCCGCTGGGCGAAGCGGCCATGCCGTTCGTAGCCACAGCTTACAGGAGCAAGCCTTGACAGAGACTGAAGTCAGCGTGGTGATCCCCTGTTACGATCGCCTTGCTCTGCTGGAGCGCACGCTGCGTGCCTGCTTCACCCAGGCGGTCCCGGGCGTCACGTGGGAGATCGTGGTTGCCGACAACCATCCCGCCCGCATGGCCGCACCGCTGGTGGCGAACCTGGCGTCGCCCGTTCCGCTCCGCCATGTCGAGGCTGGGGAGCGCAACATCGCGCTCGCCCGCAACCGCGGCATCGCAGCAGCCCACGGCAAGCTGATCGCGTTCGTCGATGACGACGAGGCGCCGGAGCCGGGCTGGCTGCTGGCGCATCTGGCTTGCCTGGGCCGCACCAAGGCGGACGCGAGTTTCGGACCCAAATTCCCGGTCTTCGAGGGTGGTGCCGCCCCGGCCTGGGACCCGCAGGGTGCCTACTACACCACGGATTTCGGCCTGCCCGCCGATGCCGAAATCCGCCCGCTGGATTGGTGGCCACCCCAGGCGCGTGGCTTGGGCACGGGTAACTCCATGATCCGCCGCGACACCTGCCTCGCGGGGCCCACCCCGTTCGACGAGGTGTTCGGCCGTAGCGGTGGCGAAGACACGATGCTGTTGCTCGGCCTGGCCAAGCGCGGGCGGCGGTTCGTGTGGTGCCCGGACGCCAAGGTGATGGAGTTCAACGAGGCCGCCCGCCTGTCGCCCCGCTACATGAGCGCCCGGCTGCAGCGCAGCGGCCGTCACTCCGCCGCCGTCCGCCTCGCCATCAGCGAGCACAAACTGGCGACCCGGTTGGGCACGAGCGTCGTGGGCCTCGGCCAACTCGGCGTCTACGGCGCCCTCTATGCCGCGACCCGGCAGCCCCGCTACGGGATGAAGGTGAGCAAGGGGCTGGGCAAGCTCGGCTTCGGTGAGTTCGAATTCGTGCCGGAGACAGTGAGGTAATCACGGCAACGGCGAGAGCGGCCAAGGATTATCCTTATCCGGCACCAACTGGCGTGCGCCTGTGATGTCGGCCAAGGACCGGACATGGTCCATATGGCCGCCTAGCGCCGCGTAGTCCGCCAGCCGCATCGTGAACTCGATCGGCGCCACCAGCGCGGGCGTCGGCACATAGCCGAAGCTGCCGGGCGGCAAGCGCGTCACGTCGACCATGAAGGTGATGCCGCCACCGGGCCAGATATAGACGGGCGCCCCACCGCAACTGACCGTGGTGAGCCGATCCTTCACTGATCGCGTCAGCCGCACCGGATTCTCCGTCACACCGGAGCGGAGCGACCCCCCAGCACCGCCGATGAACAGCACGGTGCACAATGCCGGCTCGCAATTCTCCCGGATGAGGTCGACCGAGCGGCGGAGGGCAGGGGGCATGTCCTGCTGCACCGGGCGCAGCGCTTCGTCCAGCACGAAATAGCCTTCATTCTCGCCCGTGGTGGACGTCATCAGCATCGTCATCCCGGGACGCGCCGATTTCGGGTCGAATGCACCGAGGATCGACAGCGGGTCGCTGATATTGGTGCCGCCCCACCCGGTGCCCGGCTCTGCCACCTGGAAATAGCGGCCTGGGGTGGAGCGGCGGCCGTTGATCCGCACCCCCGTCTCCCGCATCCCCAACAGCTTGCCCGCCTGATGTTCCGACAGGACGCCAGTGATGTGGTCGTCCACCACGATCACCTCGTCCACCTTGCCGTCCCATTGCTTGGCGAACATGCCGATCGCGGCGGACCCGCAGCCGACGCGCATCCGGTCTTCCTGCACGCCATTCACCACGGGGGCCTGCCCGGCCTGCACCAGCACGGCGGCGCCGTCATCGATCACCAGTTCCACCGCGCCGCCATTGCACAACGCCAGCAGCGTGTCGCAGGTGATGCGCCCTTCTTTCTTGGACCCCCCGGTCAAATGATGCACGCCGCCGAGCGACAGCATCTGGGAGCCGTATTCGCTGGTGGTCACATGGCCGATCGCCTCGCCGCCGGCGCGGACCACGGCGCATTCCTGTCCGAGATGCCGGTCGGTATCGATCTTCACTTTGACGCCGCAATAGCTGAAGATACCCTCGGTCACGACGGTGACCATGTCCACGCCCTGCACCTGCGAGGACACGATGAACGGCGCTGGTTTGTAGTCGGGATAGGTTGTACCTGCGCCGATCGCGGTTACGAAACTCTGTGGTTCGTGCAGCAGGCTACCATCCCAATCCGGCCCGGCCACGCTGAACGGCACGAGCGGCACCCCGTGATCGACGGATCGCTGCAGGATGACGTGCGGGTCGACGCGGATCAGTTCGCCATTGCGGTTGGCGTAGCGGTCGCATGCCCCGGCCTGGCCCGGCCGGATGTAGCACATCACCGGGCAGGCGTCGCAGCGCACCTTGTCACTCACCGCCGGGTCATCCATATCCGGTCTCCTGTCTTCGCCAGAAACCGTAGCCCGCGCCCGCCAATCTGCAAGCCTGCGTCAGGCCGGCGCCGGGCTATAGCCTTTCGGCGCTTCGTGCATCAGCGCCAGTGTGTGGCCGTCCGGATCGTTGAAGAACGCCATCCAGAGGTCGTGGTCCTCCATCGGCGCGATCCGGTGCGGCCTGCTGGTAAAGACGACCCCGCGTTCCTCGAGCTCGCGGACGGCAATGGCGATGTCCGGGCAGGCGAAATAGAGTGGGGATCCGGGGGAAACGTCTCCAGGCTCCGTCGTCTTCTCCAGCAGCAGTCGAACGCCCGCGCAATCGAAGAACGCCAGATCACCGAAGCGGTAGAGCCATCTTAGCCGCAGCGTGTCCCGGTAGAATACCTCCGCCCGGTCGACGTCTCGAACCGGCAACGCAATTTGTCCTATACGGTTTAAGCCGAATGCCATGGCCCTCGTTCCTAGATCACATTGTGTGTCAAGCGACGCCCTGAGCTTGCCGGTAACTGGATTCAACCGATCGTTTAAGCCGGGCTTTCTACCCGCCAACTCGGTGGCACCGCGCGCCGCATGAAGCGGCGGGGATCATCCAGCCCGCCAAACCCGAATTGCCGGTAGAGCTCGTGGGCGTCCCGCGTTCCCAGCATCCAGCTCCGGACCTCCCGCATGAGGGGATCTGCCAGCACGGTCCCGACCATCCATTTGGCCAATCCCCGGCCTCGGAACTCCTCGAGGACGAACACATCCGACACGTAGGCGGTGGCGGTGAAATCGGTGATCAGCCGCATATAACCGGCCTGCCGCCGCGCATTGACGCCGGGGCAGTGATACAGCCCGTAGGGACGCGAGTGCTTCGCCGCCTGCTCCACCAGAGCGCGCGGAATCCCAGCGGACCAGTAGGCTTGCGACAAAAACCCGTGGACGACGTCGAAATCCAACAGCTCCGGGTCGGAACTCAGCAGGAAGTCTCCGCGGATTGCTTGCATCTCGGCTGGCCTCGTCTGGCAGTCACGGAGCGATTACGTCCCAAATCGCCTCGGGTGCCAACAGGTAGGGTGGGAGCAGTAGCGACAGGTCAGTGCCGCGCCAACCGGTATCGCAGGGCCAGCCAGAGGATCGGCAACTGGCTCTCGCGCAGCCGAACGCTCATCCGCCCGGGCTGCTGCACCAGGCGGTGCAGCCATTCCAGCCCGGCGCGCTGCATGAACACGGGCGCCCGCCGCTCCAGCCCCGTCACGAACAGCAGGGAGGCCCCGATGCACAGCCCCGTGCCCACGGCCCCGCCACGCTCCACGATCCTGCGGCCCAGCAGCTCCGATTGTGGCGCACCACACGCCAGGAACACGTAGCGGGCCGGGCGGGTCAGCACGAAATCGACACAGCGCGCCACTGCCGCCGGGTCGGCGATGAAGCCGAAGGGGGGGTCGTGCCGGGCTAAATTCACCCACCCGAACCGGGTGCGCAGCCGGCGCTCCATCTCGTCGGTGCCGCCGATGATGGTGATAGCGTCATCGGGATGGATCGCACGTTTGACCATCTCGACCGTCAAGTCGCTGCCGAGCGCCAAGGGCAGCTTCACGCCCAGCAAGGCGGCGGCAAGCCGAGCGACCACCCGGCTATCGCACAGCCGCAGCCACGAGCCATCGATACCAGCCCGGAATCGAGGCTCGCCCCGCTCGTAATTCACCACGTGCACGGCGTTGGGCGTGCAGACATAGGCGAAGGATGACCCCGGCGGCCGCGCCACGATCGCATCCAAGGCTTGTCGCGTGTCCACTGGGGAGAAGGTCGTGCCGAAGGCCGGGATGTCGGGACCGATGGGATGTTCGCTCACGCTTGAGGCACTTTCTCGATATGGTACAGGGGTATTTTGCGCCACCAGAGCAGCTTGCCGGCGGCGGAGGCGGTGCCCAGCACGTGTCGCACCACGCGCTGCCGCCCTGACTCTCCCGTCACCGGCTGCAACAGGCCCGAGACGAGGAGGGCGGCGATCCCGGTGACGGCCTGGATCGCGCCCCGCCCCATGATATCCGCCGCGCTGCGCACCGGGGCCGCTGCATGGCGGATGGCAGCCGCGGTATAGACCTGGGCACCGCTATAGGCACGCATGGCCTGATAGCGCAGGGCAGTGCGCCCGGCTGGAATGGTCTCCCACACTCCAGCCTCGGCACACCAGACGAATCGCCGCCCACGCCCCTCCAGCCGGAGGAAGAGGTCCAAATCCTCGCCGCCAGAGGCCCCGAAGGCCGGATCAAACGGGGCTGCGTCGGTGAAGCAGGTCGCCCGCCGCCAAAGCGAGGAGGCCGTGCTGACCACCAGTCCGCGGGTCCGCCCGCGCCCGCTCACCACCAGGGGCGTGCCGCTCGGGCGCGGCAGTACGCGGGTGAAACGGCTGCCCGCCGGGTCCCACGCAGGCGCAGTACCCGCGACGAACCGCGGGCGCACCGGGCCGACCACCACGTCGGCCCCGCTCTGCTCCAGCGTATCGAGCAGATGGTCCAGCCAACCCGGCTCCAGCACCAGGTCGTCATCCATGAATGCCACCAAACCAGCGCTGGCCGCGCGCAGCCCGGCGTTGCGGGCGATCGAAATATTCGGCGGCGATGCATGTACCCACCGCACGGGCCGCCCGGCCTCAGCCAATCCCGCCGCGAACTCCCGCGCATGGCCGGACGGGCTGTTGTCGGCGATCACCACCTCAAACGTCGTGCCCCGGACGGACGCATCGCGCAAGCAACTCTCGACCGCGTCTTGCAGCATGCGGAGCCGGTTATAGGTGCAGATCACCACGGAGGCGGTGGGGTTGCTCATGCCGCCAGCCCCTCTTGCCGCAGCCAGGCAACGGAATCGGCCAGTCCTTCGTCCAACCCCACCGACGGGCTCCAACCCAAGCCCTTCCGCGCGGCGTCGGCCGGGTAGGTTGCGCGCAAGGCGAACAGCGTCAGCTCGCTGCTGGCGGGTGCTCCCAGCAGCCAATCCGCCGCAATACCTGGCCGTTTGCGCGCCAACGCCTTCAGGGGCAGCGATGCGAAGGAGCGGGCCTGCAGCGCGAGGGGGGACAGGCTCGGCAAACGCGGCGCGCCGATCGCGCCGGCAAGCCGGGCGAACCATTGGTTCCAGGTGATCGCGCATGGGCCGTTGACGTTGAAGGCGGCACCGGCCGCCGCCGGAGCCGTCAACGCGGCGGCCGCGGCAGTGGCCACGTCAGCCACGTGGACCAGGTTGCAAATGCCCTCGCCCGCGCTCCCGAACGTGCCCCATCGGCCCGCCCGGATCCGTCGCGCCATGTGCGATACCCATAGCGTGCCACCGGCGCCATAGATGATGGCCGGGCGCAACCGCACCGTTTCCAGGCCTGATTGTGCCAGGCAGGCCTGTTCGGCCGCTGCTTTCCATGCGGCATAGCCGTGCCCGTTCGATGGAATCAGCGGCGATTCCTCCCGCACCAACCCCGTGGCAGTGCCGTACACGGCGACCGAACTGATATGGACCACCCGGCGCACACCCGCCGCCGCGGCGGCACGCAACAGGGACGCCGTGCCGTCCACCGTCACCGCGCGGTCCCCGACAGCGCAGTGCACCACCGCGCTCACCCCCGCCAGCGCCGCCTGCATGCCCGCCGGGTCGCGCAAATCCAGCCGGCGCGACCCTGGCCGGCCCTCCCGGGTGGTTCCGGCCGCGGCAAGACCGAGGTCGCGGGTCAAATGAGTCAGGACATGGCCGCCGACGAAGCCGGTTGCCCCCGTGACCAAGATACATTCCATGTTGCCGCCGATGGCAATTGCCGGGGCAAGATATCGTTAGGACACTACGAGTAAGTAAAGAGCGTTAGGTAATTCGAGGCGCCCGTTCCATGAACATCGCCATTGTCGGCTGCGGCTACGTGGCCGACATGTATATGCAGACGCTGCCTGGGCTGGACGGGTTGACCCTGCTGGGTGCCTTCGACCGCGACCCGGCGCGCCTGGCCGCCTTCACGTCATTCCACCACATTCCCGCCTTCGCCAGCCTGGATGCGCTGTTGGCCGATGACCGGGTCGGCCTCGTCGTCAACCTCACCAACCCGCGCAGCCACCACGAGGTGAGCCTGCGTGCGCTGCAGGCGGGGCGCCACGTCTACTCCGAAAAGCCGCTGGCAATGACCATGGCGGAGGCGGAGGAGCTGGTGTCCACCGCCAAGGCCCGCGGCCTGGGCCTGGCCGCCGCACCCTGCAACCACCTCAGCGACGTCGTGCAATCGCTGAAGCGGGAGTTGCAGGCCGGGCGGCTGGGCCGGGTGATGCTGGCGCAGGCCGAAATGGATGACGGGATGGTGTCCGCGCTGGACTACGACTCGTGGCGCAGCCTGTCCGGGGCCCCGTGGCCGGCCCGCGACGAGTTCGAGGTCGGATGCACGATGGAGCATGCCGGCTATCAAATCAGCCCGCTGGTGGCGCTGTTCGGCCCGGTTCGCCGGGTGACCGCGTTCAACGCCTGCCTGATCCCGGACAAGGGCGCCGAACTGGGAGCCGTGGTCAGCAGCCCGGATTTGTCGATCGGCATGCTCGAATTCGACAATGGCGTGGTGGCGCGCCTCACCAACACCATCATCGCGCCCAGCGACCGGACCTTGCGCGTCGTCGGCGAACACGGGGTGGCGACCATTCCCGATGTCTGGGAATATCACACGCCGCTGCGCATGACCGCGACTGGGATGGGGTTTGGTGCCCGGCTTGCCCGCAAGGTGGAAAAGAAGGTCTCGGGTTTCGCTCCCAAGATGTTGTTCGGCCGCCGGCTACCCGTGGCGCATGGCCGCCAGGTGCCGCGGACCCAGGGCGGCCATCGGATGGATTTCAGCCGCGGCATCGCCCAGCTTGCCGCACAGATCGAGCACGGGGCACCGGAAATGGTCGGCCCGGATTTGGCGCTGCACGTGACCGAGGTGACGCTGGCGCTGCAATCCCCCGCCACCTCCGCCCGCGCCGAGGTGATGCAGACGAGCCTATCCTAGGCTCGTCTCGGCACGATGAGTGCCACGGGCACGCACAGCAACGCGATGACCAGCCCAAAGGCGAACACCCCCCAAAGCGCCGCATCCAGCGCCGGCACCAGGCGCGCGAGTTCGGTTGCTGGCAGGGCACGCCGCGCCACCGGGTCCATGAGCGCGCGCAAGGCGCCACTCGTACCGGGACCGCCGGCTGCCAACCGGGCATTCAGCACCCCGCCAAACGCCGCCGCCCCCACGGCCTGGCCGACCAGACGGGAAAAATAGTAGAGCGACGTCGCGCGGCCGCGATCCTCGGGGCCAACCGCCTCCTGTACAGCCACGGTGAACACCAGGCTGCAGGCGCCCAGCCCGGCCCCAAGCGGCAGGCACGCGACCAGCAGCAACGCCCAGCCGCCCTGCGCCAGGCCCAGCAGACCCGCACTGCCCACCGCCAGGGCCAAAGCGCCAGCGAAGGCCACGCTGCGCATGGATAGCCGCCGCAACACCAGGCCCAGGCCCATGCTCGTCGCCGTCCAACTGACCGTCAGCAGTCCCACCGCGAAGCCGGCGGCCAGCGCGCTGCGCCCCGGCACTCCTTGCACCCAAGTGGGGATGAAGGCCGACGCCTCCAGGACCAACGCGCCGCACAGCACGGTGGACACGGTCGCCGCCAAGATGACGGGGCAGCGCAGCAGATGGAGCGACAGCATCGGCTCCGCGCTACGACGCTCCCGCACGCCGAATAGGGCGAGGCAGATCGCCGCCACCACCCACAACCCGGCAATTGTCCCGGACGGTAGCGAGTCCCACTGGATCAGCGTGGCCATCGCCGCCCCGATGCCGGCTGCCAGGAGCATCGTCCTGATCATGTCGATCCGGCCCCCGGTCCGCTGCCCCGCCGGCTGCTTCAGGTTCCGCAGCACCATGGTGGTGGTGACGACGCCGACTGGCAGGTTGATCCAGAACACGAAGGGCCACCCGACCGTGCCCACGCAAAGCGAGCCGAGCAGCGGCCCGACGATGGCAGCGATGCCCCACATGCCGGCGAAGTAGCTCAGTAGCCGCGGACGGTCGGCGGCGGGCGACACGTCGCTGACGATCATGATGGGCAGCGGGACGAGCCCGCCGGCCCCCACCCCCTGAATGGCACGGAACACGATCAGCGCGGGCATGTTCCAGGCCAGCCCGCACAGCAGCGATCCCGCGAGGAACAGGGCGGTGCTGCCCAAATAGACGGCGCGTCTACCGTACAAATCCGCGAGCCGCCCGTAGATCGGCGTGGTGACCGCCTGGCCCAGCAAATAGATGCCAAACGCCCAGGTAAACAGGTTGAAGCCGCCCAGCCGGGAGACGATGGTGGGCATGGCGGTGCTGATGACCGTCACCTCGGCCGCCGCCATGAAGGTGGAAATGAGCATGGCGGCGACAATCCGCCGCCGCGCGGCCGCCGAGATGAGGTCGGCAGCCGGGCTGGTTGCATCCATCGGAGTTTTCCTCGTCGCGCTCGCGTCCGAACCGGAACGCTCGCTCCTTGTCTTGAGTGTCCTGCTTTCCCTCGGTCCGTCGCAAGGGCGGCAACATCAAGGGACAGAGCCCTAGCTGATGATCACCTCGGCCTTGAGTGCCTCCTGACCCAACTTGGCCCGCGCGTCCAGATGGGCATCCAGCAGCTTGCCATGCGAGGTGGCGAGTTCGCTGGCATAGTTGGCGAGCGATTGGATCGCTTTGGCGGCGGGATTGATCGGCGCCGTGTAACGCAAATCCCCCCCTTCATAGCGGATCGGGTCCTCGACCAACGGGATGGCGGGCGGAATCCCCTGCATGCGCCCGACATCGCCGAAGATTTCGACTGGATTGCGCATCAGGGCGTCGAGAATATGGGTATAATGGTCTGAAATACGCGCCTCGATGAACGGCGCCCCCGCTGCCAGCACCTTCAGCCGCCCCAGGGCGGCCTTCAGGATGAATTGCACCGGGTGCCGCGTGGGGAAATGCGCCAGCGGAATGTCCGGCAGATGGGCCCGCAAAACTGGCACGCCCCCGATTTCGGCATCGTGATTGCCGGGGTTGACCGTCACCCGGTCAGAGAGGCCACCACGGAGCGAGAGTTTCGGGATATTCCGCTCTACCCCATCGCGCATTACCATGCGGCGGGGCACCAACAAGTCGCTGGTATCAAGGCCGCGGGCAAAATAATTCCGGAGCGAAAAGGTCGCTGCGACCATCTCTGGCGGCACCATCGCCAGGGTTTCGACCAGGTCCCCATTGCGCGTATCGATGAATTCATCGACATCGAGGTGCAGCACCCAATCCGGTTTGAACGCGTGGTCCGCGATGCGGTAAAGGAGCGTGTTGTACTCCTGCTCGTTGAAGAAAACGGCGCGGGACTGCACGACGGTGACCGGCGCGCCCTCTGCCTTCAGTGCCCGCAATATTTCCAGCGTGCGATCACTGCTGCCATTATCCAACAGCACGATTCGCTCCGCATACGTCATATGGTGGCGAACGAACGCCTCGACGATATCGTCCTCGTTCAGCACCCGCCCTACGACAACGATGCGCATGGTCAAGTCAGGGGCATCGCGCAATGGGTCCGATAGGCAGGCCGCTCGAGCAAGCGGTCATACCATGCCCGTAGATGCGGCAGCGCCGGCCGTTCGAAATCGAAGGAGAACCAGCGGTGCACCTGGATCCCGCACGGGATGTCGGCCAGGGTGAAATCAGGGCCGGCCAGATAGGCGTGATGCGATAACTGGTGATCCAGCAAGGCATAGACTTCCCGGACCCGCACCAGCGCCCGCTCGATCGCCGAGACGTCGCGCAGCTCGGGCACCGTGCGGATCAGCCCCTGGAACACCACGGTTTGGGGTGGCCCGAGAATGGTCTGCTGCCAGTCCATCCAGCGGTCGACATTGGCGCGGGCCTGCAGGTTCGCGGGCCAGATCGGCGCGCCATCGGCGTGGACGGAGGCGAGGTAACGCAGGATGACGTTGCTTTCCCACAGGGCAAACCCGTCCTCCTCCAAGGTCGGCACCACGCTATTAGGGTTCATCGCCAGGTAGAACGGCTCCTTGGTACGCCCAAACGGTCCGCCCACATCGATCCGCTCATAGGGGAGCGACAATTCCTCCAGCAGCCAAATCACTTTCATGACGTTGGACGAATTCGCACGGCCCCAGAGTTTGCGCATCGCTTCCCGATCCCCGCTGACTGCTAACGTCGCCCAAGCTAGGGCGTTTGCAACGGGCACGGAAGCGGGCGAAAAGGCGTCCATGACGCGAACCCCTGTGCTTGCCGCTTTGTCCCTCCTGGTGGCGTTCGGCGCGCTCGGCATTGCGCTGGGTTCGGAGCATTATGGCGGCCTTGTCCCGTGCGCGCTGTGCCTGGTGGAGCGCTGGCCCTACCGGGTCGCGGCGATCTTCGCAGCAGCCGCGTTCCTGCCGATGCGGCGGGCGTTCAAACCCCGGTATGCCTTGTGGGGGGTGGTGTTGTGCATGGTCTTCTCCCTCGCTGCGGCTGGCACGCATGTCGGAGTCGAGCAGGGCTGGTGGCCAAGCCCGCTGCCCGAATGCGCGGCCCCTGACCTGGGCGGCGGCACCATCGCGCAACGGCTGGCCCGCATGCCGGCACATCCGGCCAAGCCGTGCGACGACCCGACCTACCTTTTGCCTGGCCTTCCCGTCTCCATGGCCGCCATGAACGGGCTCTTGGCCCTGGTATTCGGCAGTTTCCTTGCCATCTCGCTGGCTCGGCCCACCGAACGGAGAGCAGCATGAGCGTCACACGGCAGCCCGGCGATCCCACGGAGCGTGAGCGCCTGGCGCGGATGATCCGGGTCGACCACGCCGGGGAATATGGCGCGGCGCGGATTTACGAGGGGCAATTGGCCGTGTTGGGCCGCGGGCGGCAGGGCGACACGCTCCGGCACATGCTGGCGCAGGAGGAGGTGCACCGGGAAACTTTCGCCAAGCTGGTCGCCGACCGCCGGGTTCGGCCAACCGCGCTGCTGCCCTTCTGGCACGTCGCTGGGTTTGCCCTCGGGGCAGCATGCGCGCTGATCGGCGAGCGCGGAGCCATGGCTTGTACGGTGGCGGTGGAGGAGGCGATCGACGAGCATTATGCGCAACAGGCTGCAAGCCTGGACGACGACGAAGCCGGCCTGCGCTCGACGATCGAGAAATTCCGCGAGGAAGAGTTGGAACACCGCGATATCGGCCTCGCCAACGAGGCGGAACTGGCCCCGGCCTACGCGGCGATGAGCCGGATGATCAAATTCGGTTGCAAGCTCGCGATCGCGGTGAGTACTCGCGTCTAGTCCCGCCTGGCACTCAGTCTGAGACTGCGAAAGGGTCCACCACAACGACTCCGCGCGGAACGATCGAGTTTGGCCGGCCGGGCTTCATCATATAAATGGCTTGCGGGTTCTCCAACTGCTTCTGGGTTGCCATGACGTCCCGCAGCGGCGCACCGTCGCCGTAGACATAGCCCTCATCGACGTAGCCGGTCTGGCTCGACCCATGGATGTGTCTGACCCAGCAATTGCCGGGGTTCGTTTCGGCATCCAGCCATTCCGGCGGGTATCGCATCCACCCCATCGCCATCGCCCGCACGGTGACCCCGTGATTGACCACGACAGCGTGACGAATGCCGTGACGCCGGAGGTCGTCCAAGATCGTGCCGAAGAAGTGCTTTACGCGGATGACGATGTCGATCCGGCTTTCACCCATTGGAGAGTACGCATAGGCGCGGCCGTTGTACTTCAGGTGCTTCGCATAATCTGCGGCCTCGTGCGGGAAACGCTGCATGTACTGCTCGTCGGTCAAGCCGTCGAAGAGGCCGGCTTTCTGCTCGAAAAGGAACGGGTCTTCCCGGTAGCTCAAGATGCCAGACGATGGCCCGAATCGCTTGGCGAGCGGCCCCAGGATGTGGGCGGCCGTCGCCCGCGCGCGGTAGTAAGGACTGTGCCAAACCCTGACCCTGCCGAAACGCTCGGGCGCCTCGTCATATTGCTGGTGCAGGTGATCGGCGAGAAAGAATCCGGCGTTTTTGGCTTGCCGGATGCCCTTCTCCGTGAGCATCACGGCATGGTCTGCCTTCGTCTGATAGAGCGACCGGTCCACATTTGCTTCGGTTTCGCCATGGCGGACCAGATAGAGATGGAAATCCTGTTCGGACGTCAAGGCAATCAGCCCTCCAGCAACTCGGAGTCCCAATACAGGTAGTCCCGCCAGCTTTCATGCAGGTAATTCGGCGGGAAGGAGCGGCCGTTCTCCTGCAATTCCCAGGTGGATGGCTGGCAGGGCACATGGCGTGGATGCATGCCGCATTCGCGCGGCAGCCGCGACCCCTTGAGCAAATTGCACGATCCACAGGCGGTCACGACGTTTTCCCACGTCGTGCGGCCGCCACGGCTGCGCGGGATCACATGGTCGAACGTCAGGTCGTGCGTCGGCAAACGGTCACTGCAGTACTGGCAGGCGAAACCATCGCGCAGAAACACGTTGAACCGCGTGAAGGCGGGGCGGCGTGCCGCCGGAATATACTCTTTCAGCGCGATCACGCTCGGCAGCCGCATCGACATCGAGGGCGACCGGACGGCGGTTTCGTACTCGTTGAGCACCGAGACGCGATCGAGGAACACGGCTTTGACAGCGTCTTGCCATGCCCACACCGAGAGGGGGAAATAGGATAACGGCCGGAAATCCGCATTCAAGACCAGGGCCGGGTAATGCATTCCGCCGTCAGGCAATGACCGCTCCTTCGGGAAGCGACATCAATAGCTGGGATCGCACGAAGCCGGATCGCCAGATATATGCGCCGCAAAAACCCGGAGCGGTTATCGCAGACGGCCCCGTATGCTGCAAGGCAGCGTCCCGCACTTCACATGGCGGTCACAATCCGAAGCCGCGCCGCAGGGCCGTGGCGCCGAAATCCAGGCCCGCAGGATCGATGCCGTGGCCCAGACTGGGGATGAAGAGCGACTCCACAGGGACCCCAGCCGCCCGCAACGCCGCCTCGGCGTCGCGGGAGCGGAAGGCTGGCACGACGTCGTCCGCCTCCCCATGCACGAGCAGCACGGGCGCGCTGTTGCGGCGATTCCCCAGGTCCGCAGGCGCGATCAAGGCCCCGGAAAACGCCAATATGGCGCGCGGCGCGGTCGCCCGGCGCAACCCGGCATACAGCACCATCATGGCCCCCTGGCTGAAGCCCATCAGCGCATAGGCATTAGCTGGCAGCGACAGCCGCGCCAATTCTCGATCAATATAGGCGTCCAGCATCGGCAGGGCGGCCGCGGCGCCGGCCTCCATACGCGCCGGGTTGCGGTCCCCAATGGCCCACCATTGGCGGCCGAACGGCGCGCTGTCATACGGCTGCGGCGCATCGGGAGCGGAGAACACGGCATCCGGCAGCGACTCGCCCCAATGCGGTCCCAGATCGATCAGGTCATGGGCGTCCGCACCCACCCCATGGCACAGCACCACCAGTTGCTTCGGTGTTCCGCCCGAGGCCGGGCCCCACCGGGTCGCCTGCAATTCCACCATCGTCGCCTCTCTTGTAGACCCGCGAAGCAGTAAGGGTCTGTGCCCATCCATGTCCATCACCACGCGATTCGCCCCCAGCCCCACCGGTATGCTGCATCTGGGCCATGCCAGCGTGGCGCTGGATGCGTGGGGCCGGGCAAGGCGGGCCGGCGGCCGGTTCTTGCTGCGAATCGAAGATATCGACGCTGGCCGCTGCCGGCCGGAATACGCCGATGCGCTGCTCGAAGATTTGCGTTGGCTCGGCTTGGAATGGGATGGCGCCATACGGCGGCAGTCCGAACACCTGGCTGAATACCAGCGCGCGCTCGACCGTTTGCAGGCTGAGGGCCTGGTATATCCCTGTTTCTGCACCCGGGCCGACGTGCTGCGGTCCCAAACCGCTCCGCACGGGCCGGACGGCGCGATCTATCCCGGCACGTGTCGTCACCTGCCGCCCGCCACCCGCTTCGCCCGGATCGCGGCCGGCCAATCCTTCGCGCTGCGCCTGGACGTCGCGGCTTCTTGCGCCCGCGTGGGCAGGCTGAGCTTCCTTGAGGACGGCAGGGGCAGGGTCGCCTGCCATCCAGAGCAATTCGGCGACGTCGTGCTCTCCAGGCGCGACGCCATAGGCAGCTATCACCTATGCGTCACCCATGACGACGCGGCGCAAGGCGTCACCCTGGTGACCCGTGGTGCCGATCTCTTCCAGGCCACCAGTATCCATCGCCTGTTACAGGCGGTGATGGGCTGGCCGGAGCCAGAATACGCCCATTTGCCCCTCCTCACCGGGCCGGATGGCCGCCGCCTATCCAAGCGCGACGGCGCGGACAGCCTTCGGTCCATGCGGCAGGCGGGCGTCTCGCCAGAGCAACTCCGGGCCATGATCCGCGACGCGACTTTCAAAACTGCCGCGCCATGATACGGTCCGGCTGCTACAGGGAACCCACGCCATGATCATCCGCGCCTGCCTCGTTGCCCTGCTCGTCGCCGCGGCCACGCTGTCTGGCGCCCACGCGCAGCCAAAGGTGCTGAACGTCTATAACTGGACAGATTACATCGACCCGGCGGCGCTCGAGCGGTTCAAGAAGGAGACGGGGGTCGAGATCCACTACGATGTTTACGACAGCCTGGAGACGCTGGAGGGTAAGATGCTGGCCGGGCATTCCGGCTACGACATCATCGTGCCGACGGCTGAGCCAACCTTCTCCCGCCTCATTTCCGCCGGCGCGTTGCAGCCCCTGGAGAAGACGAAGATCCCAACGCTGGCGGGCGAAGACCCCGGCTTGCTGCAGCGCGTCGCCACTAGCGATCCCGGTAATAAGTATGGCGCGATCTATCTATGGGGCACGATCGGCCTAGGTGAAATCCCCTCCAAGATCAAGGCGCTCTCCCCGGATGCCCCGCTCGGTAGCTGGGACTTGCTGTTGAAGCCGGAGAATGCAAAGACGCTGGCGCCCTGCGGCATCACCATGATGGATAGCGCCACCGACGTGATCCCCACGGTGCTGAAGTACCTCCACCACGATCCATCGAGTACCGACCCGAAGGATTTGGCAGATGTGGAAAAGACCCTGATGGCGATCCGCCCCTATATCCGCACCTTCGCCAGCGGCGGCGCGGTCGAGGCGATGGCGGCCGGAGAGACTTGCCTGGTGCTGGATTATTCGGGCGACGTGATCCAGGCCGCCGCCCGTGCCACGGAGGCCAAGCGCGATCCGGTGACCTATGTCGCGCCGAAGGAATTCACCCAACTCTGGTTCGACATGCTGGCCGTGCCGAAGGATGCGCCTCATCCGGAGCTGGCGATGCAGTTCATCAATTTCTTGCTGCAGCCCGATGTCATCGCCGGCGTCAGCAACGTGGTGCATTATCCCAACGCAGTGCCGGCCAGCCGGGATAGGTTGGACGCGGCTGTGCGCGACGACCCCAACGTGTACCCGGATGCCGCTGTGTTAGGAAACTCCTTCACCGTGGCCGCAGTCAGCCAGGCAGCGATCCGGCTGCGCACCCGGATGTGGGCGCGGTTCAAGGCCGGACAGTAATGGCGTGAGTCATGTCGACGTCGCCGGGCTGACGGTTCGCTATGGCGGCTGGACGGCGTTGCAAAGCCTGGATCTGGGCATTGGCCGTGGCGAGTTGTTCGTGCTGCTCGGCGGCTCTGGGTCGGGGAAGACGACGTTGCTGCGCACCTTGGCCGGGTTTATCGCCCCGGCCGCGGGCCGCATCACGCTGGATGGCCGCGATATCACCGCGCTGCCGCCGCACCGTCGCCCGGTCAACACCATGTTCCAGTCCTACGCGCTGTTCCCGCATATGAGCGTGGCTGACAATGTCGGCTTCGGCCTGCGCCGCCAGGGCGTGCCCCGCGCCGAGGCGGCGCGCCGGGTGGCCGAGTTGCTGGCCCTGGTGCGGCTGGAGCAGTTCGCCACCCGCCGTCCAGATGCCCTCTCCGGCGGCCAGCGGCAGCGCGTCGCCTTGGCCCGCAGCCTGGCCCCCCGTCCGGAATTATTGTTGCTGGACGAGCCGCTCTCCGCCCTGGACCGTAGCCTGCGCGAGGCGACCCGGACGGAGCTGGTGCGTGTGCAACGCCAACTCGGCACCACCTTCGTGCTGGTCACGCACGACCAGGAGGAGGCGCTGTCCATGGCGACCCGGATCGGCCTGCTGGAAAAGGGGCGGCTGGCGCAGGTTGGCACCCCGACCGAGATTTACGAGCGCCCCGTCAGCCGCAGCGTCGCCGCCTTCATGGGCGCGGCCAACATTCTGCCCGCCACGGTGCGCGGGCCGGGCTTGCTCGACCTGACCAGCCTGGGTGTGGTGGTGCAGACGGACACGAACGGCCTGTCGGGAGCCCTGCATCTGGCCTTGCGCCCGGAGCGCCTGCATCTGTCCCGTGGACCGGCCACTGGAACGGCCACTGGAACGGCCGCTGGAACGGCCACTGGAACGGCCACTGGAACGGCCACTGGGCCGAACGTGGTTGCCGGGCAGGTCATGGACAGCGCCTATCGCGGTATCGTCGTCGATCACCGGGTCAGGGTCGGCCCGGATATCGCGCTGCTCGTCAGTCAACCGCTGGGGGATGGCGCCAGCATGGCGTTGCCGCCGGGGGAGGCGGTGTGCGTGTCCTGGTCCCCCGACGCCTGCATCCTGCTGCCGGAATGAAAAGCTGGCTGGTGCTGGGGCCGGTCTGGGCCTGGTTGCTGCTGTTTATCGCGCTGCCGGCCGTCATCGTGCTCGCGCTGTCCTTCTCGCAAGCCGCAGCCAGCGTCCCGCCCTACGATCCGCTGGTCACCTGGGACGGGTGGTGGCCCAGTCTGCACCTGCTGGGCGACAATTATGCCAACCTGGTGCAGGACGATTTCTACCTCGATGCGGCGCTGCAAAGCTTGCTCGTCGCCTCCGTTTCATCGGTGTTGTGCCTGTTGATCGGCTACCCCATGGCGCTGGCGATCGCGCGTGCCTCCGAGCGGTGGCGGTCTTTGTTGCTGCTGCTGGTGATGCTGCCATTCTGGACGGGTTTTCTGCTGCGGATCGTGGCCTGGATCGGCTTGCTGGGCGACCAGGGCTGGATCAACGCGGTGTTGCTGGGGCTCGGCGTGATCCATTCGCCGCTGCACATGATGTACACGAAGTTCGCCATGTATGTCGGCATGGTCTATTGCTACCTGCCGTTCATGGTGCTGCCGCTGTACGCCCGGCTGTCCAAGCAAGACCCGGCGCTGGAGGAAGCCGCCGCCGACTTGGGTGCCACGCCTTTTGGTGTGTTTCTGACGGTGACGCTGCCTTTGTCGCTGCCCGGCATTGCCGCCGGGCTGGCGCTGGTGTTCATGCCGACGGTGGGGGAATACGTGATCCCAGAATTGCTCGGCGGCCCCTCGGCGCAGACGATTGGACGTGCGCTGTGGAATGAGTTCTTCGAGAACCACGATTGGCCAATGGCGTCCGCGCTGGCAAACGCGTTGCTGATTGGCTTGCTGCTGCCCTTGGGGCTGCTGCGGGCGGTTCAGCGGCGGCTATAAAGCCGACGATGCGCGCCCTTATCTTTTTCTCGCTGGTTGGGCGCGTATTGCGGTGTTGGCGGCCACTGCGGCGCGGATGAGGTCCTTGAAGGCAGTGTCGTCGATCCTTTCCCCTTCGCGGAAGTCGATCGCCCGCCGCGTGTTCCCTTCCAGGCTGGAATTGAACAGCCTCGCCGGGTCTGGGAGGGAGGCACCGC
Source organism: Acetobacteraceae bacterium (assembly GCA_965199005.1). Taxonomy (GTDB): domain Bacteria; phylum Pseudomonadota; class Alphaproteobacteria; order Acetobacterales; family Acetobacteraceae; genus LMUY01. Next base: position 908,256 of record CBDAQK010000006.1, read on the forward strand.
GAAAGAACGTAAGCTTCACGACCTGCTTGTACGACTCTCCGGTGCAGACGCCACCGTCATGCTCCCAGACGGGGACGCCCCGCCATTTCCACGCTTCCTGAATGCCGGGATCGGCGTCATGGATAAGTTGGCGGAGATGGGCGAGGGTCTCTCCCCGCCAATCCCCCAAGTCTCGGATCCGCTGGGTGATGTTCGCTGAAGCATCCTCGCCGTCTGGTCCGCCCTCCATGGTTTATTCCATCCTCCCTGCTGCTCAAAAGGTGAGCGGGGCATTGTCGATGACTTCCTTCATAACGAAAAACGTCCGTGTCTGCCGCACGCCTGGCAGTGCGATCAGCCGCTCGCCGTGGAGGCGGTTGAAATCTGCCATGTCGCGGACGCGGATTTTGAGGAAGTAGTCGAAGTCGCCGGCGACCAAATGGCAATCGAGGATCATCGGCATGGACTGGGCGGCCGCCTCGAACGCGGCGAAGCTTTCTGGCGTGGAGCGGTCGAGGACGACGCCAACGATCACCAGGGCGCCCCGCCCGATCTTTTGCGGATCGACCAACGCCCGGACGGCGCTGATGTAGCCGTCGGCAAAGAGGCGCTGGATGCGGCGATGGCACGTGGCGGCGCTGGTGTGCACACGCTTGGCAATCTCCGCATTGCCCATGCGGCCATCGGATTGGAGCAGCCGGATGATCTTGGCGTCGATACGGTCAAGCGACCCCGGACCGGACGAATCTTCCGCAGGAGGTTCCGCCTGTGCTGGTTTCGCCCGAATCGCGGCCAATATACTGCCTTTCCATCCAGGTTCCTGCGTCAGATTGAGAGCACATTTCATGGCGCCGATGATACACGCTCGGCGATTCAATCAACGGAGCACCTCCTGTGCTGGAAAATTTCGCGCGCTACAAGCTGACCTTTGGCCCGACCCCGATCGAGCGCTTGTCCCGGCTGACGGCGCATCTCGGGGGCGACGTCGAAATTTTCGCCAAGCGCGAGGATTGCAACTCCGGTCTGGCATTCGGGGGCAACAAATTGCGCAAGCTCGAATACATCGTGCCCGATGCGATCGCGAGCAATGCCGACACGTTGGTCTCGATTGGCGGCGTGCAGTCCAACCACACCCGCATGGTGGCGGCTGTGGCGGCCAAAATTGGCATGAAGTGCCACCTGATCCAGGAAAGCTGGGTGCCGCACGAAGATGCCGTCTATGACCGGGTCGGCAATATCCTGCTGTCGCGCATCATGGGCGCCGAAACCCACTTGGTCGACGAGGGGTTCGACATCGGCATCCGGGAAAGCTGGAAGAAGGCGTTGGAAGAGGTGAAGGCTAAAGGCGGCAAGCCCTACGCGATCCCGGCCGGTGCCTCCGTCCACAAGTTTGGCGGGCTCGGCTATGTCGGGTTCGCCGAGGAAGTGCGGGCGCAGGAGGCGGAGATGGCACTGCATTTCGACTACATCATCGTTTGCACCGTCACCGGCTCGACCCAGGCCGGCATGGTGGTGGGGTTTGCCGCTGATGGCCGGGCACGCCACGTCATCGGCATCGATGCTTCCTGCACGCCGGCTCAGACCAAGGCCCAGGTTCTCGACATCGCGCAAAACACCGCCGAGCTGATCGGGCGTCCGGCGGTGACCGAGGACGATGTCGTCCTGCTGGAGGATTATGCCTACCCGGTATACGGCGTACCCTCGAAGGAAACCGTCGAGGCCATCCGCCTGTCAGCCCGCCTGGAAGGGATGATCACCGACCCGGTCTATGAGGGCAAATCGATGCAGGGCATGATCGATCTGGTGCAGAAGGGCTATTTTCCAAAGGGATCGAGAGTGCTGTATGCCCATCTTGGCGGAGCGCCCGCCCTCAACGGCTACAGCTACACCTTCCGCAACGGCTAAGGGCTTGTTCGACATCAATCGACTCGATTGGCGGCGTCGAACAAGCCCTTAACCTTTGTTGTAGCGGCAGCTTTGTCGGCGTGCCGACGCACTTATTTGCCGACGCTGCCTAAGCTGCCGAACCGCCTTCTTGCCGGCGCCCGGGTCCTAACCTACCTTCCCGCTCAATTGATTGCGGTGTCTATCATCATGCGACCATCCTACCCGACCCGTTGAAGCTCTCTCGCACCCTGCTGGCCGCTTTGCTGTTCGGCTACGCCTTCCTGTTCATTCCGGTCATCCTCCTGGTCCTGACCAGCTTCAACGAGTCCCGCCTCACCACCGTGCTCTCCGGCTTCTCGTGGCGCTGGTACGGCACGCTCTGGCATGACGATGCGCTGAAGTTCGCCGGGCTGCTGTCGCTGAAGGTCGCCGCCTTGTCCGCCACCGGCGCCACCATCCTGGGCACCGCCGCGGCCATCGTGCTGCAGCGCTTCGCCCGGGTGCGCGGCCGCGGGGTGCTGGATATGCTGATCGCCACCCGCCTCGTCCTACCGGACGTGCTGATCGGCCTGTCGCTGCTGCTGCTCTTCGTCGCCAGCGAGCATAGCCTGGGCTTCCCCTCGCAACGCGGCGCGGTGACGATTGCCGTGGCCCATGTCTCGTTCGCGCTCTCCTACGTCGCCGTGGTGGTGCGGGCCCGGCTGGAGGGCTCCGGCACGGATTTGGAGGAGGCGGCGATGGACCTCGGCTGCACGCCGGCCGGCGCCTTTTTCCGCATCACCTTGCCCCTGCTGGCGCCGGCGTTGCTGTCCGGCTGGCTGCTCTCTTTCACCCTCAGCCTGGACGATCTGGTCGTGGCCAGCTTCGTCTCGGGACCCGGCGCCTCGACGCTGCCGATGGTGGTGTTCTCCTCCCTCAAGCTCGGCGCCACGCCGGAGCTGAATGCGCTGGCGACGGTGATCCTGATTCTCGTGTCCACTGCGCTGATCGGCGCGTGGGTCCTCCAGCAGCGGGGCAGCCGCCAGGGCGCGCAGCGGGCGACCTAGCGCCCCGGCAATGCAGGGCTCGGCTGCGCTGGCGTGCGGTTGCCGTGGGGCGCCCCTGGGCATAGGGTGCCCCCGCCTTTTTGTCCGGAATGAATCATGGAACTTCTCGCCGAACGGCTCGGCCGCGTCAGCCCTAGCCAGACCATCGCCATCTCCAGCAAGGCCCGTGCGCTGCAGGCTGCGGGCCGCGATATCATCAGCCTGTCGGCTGGGGAGCCCGATTTCGATACGCCTGACAACGTCAAGCAGGCGGCGATCAAGGCCATCCAGGACGGCGACACCAAATACACCGACGTCGCCGGCACGCCGGCCTTGCGCAAGGCCGTCGCGGCCAAGTTCAAGCGCGATTCCGGCATCGACTATGCGCCGGAGGAGGTCATCGTCGGCACGGGTGGCAAGCAGATCATCTACAACGCGATGGTTGCCACGCTGAACGCCGGGGACGAGGTGATCATCCCCAGCCCGTGCTGGGTCAGCTACCCCGACATCGTGTCGCTGGCTGACGGCACCCCCGTCATCGTGCCCTGCGGCCAGAATAACGGCTTCAAGCTGCGTCCGGAGGATTTGGAGGCAGCGATCACGCCGAAGACCAAATGGTTCATGCTGAACAGCCCCTGCAACCCGACCGGCGCCGCCTATAGTGCGGCCGAGCTGCGGGCGCTCTGCGACGTGCTGCTGCGCCACCCGGATGTATGGATTTTTACGGACGACATCTACGAAAAGCTGACCTACGGCGATTTCAAGTTCGCCACCATCGTCCAGGTGGAACCCAAGCTGCGCGACCGCACGGTGACCATGAATGGCTGCTCGAAGGCGTATGCGATGACCGGTTGGCGCATCGGCTTCGCCGGTGGCCCGGTGAAGCTGATCAAGGCGATGGATAAGCTGCAGTCGCAATCCACCTCCAACACCTCCAGCATCAGCCAGGCTGCCGCGGTGGAGGCGTTGAACGGCCCGCAGGACACCATTCCTAAGATGGTCGAGGTGTATCAAGGGCGGCGCGACCTGGTGGTCGAGATGCTGAACCAGGCGCCGGGCGTGACCTGCCACCGGCCGGAGGGAGCGTTCTACGTCTTCCCCTCCGTCCATGGCTGCATCGGCAAGACCACCAGCAAGGGCGTGAAGATCGTGGACGACGAGGCCTTCGTCGTGGCCTTGCTGGACGAGCAGGGCGTGGCGGCGGTGCATGGCACGGCGTTCATGTATCCGGGCCATTTCCGCGTCAGCTATGCCACAAGCACCGAGTTGCTGCGGGAAGCTTGCACCCGCATCCAAAACTTCTGCGAGTCGCTGAGTTAAACAAGGATCTCAAAGGCGAGCCTTCGATGAGGTCCAGGGACAAAGCCCCTGGCCTTCCTTGCACCTGATGGAGCCCAAAATGCCCGCCCTAGCCGCCCGTCTCGCCCGTGTGCCCGTCGCCGCCACCATGGCGATGACGGCGAGGGCCCGTGCCATGCGCGCGGCGGGGACGCCCGTCATCTCGTTGACGATCGGTGAGCCGGACTTCGCCAGCCCGCCCCATGCCATCGAGGCCGCCCACCAGGCCGCCTTGGAGGGGAAGACCAAATATACCCCGCAGGACGGCATCCCAGCGCTGAAGGAGGCGATCCAGCGGAAATTCAAGCGGGACGCCGGGTTGGAGTTCGCTCTCGATGAGATCACCGTCGGCGCGGGCGGCAAGCAGGTGATCTTCAACGCGCTCATGGCCACGGTCGATGATGGCGACGAGGTGGTGATCCCCGCGCCGTATTGGGGCGCTTACCCCCTGATGACGAAGCTCGTCGGGGGGGTGCCGGTGGCGGTCAACTGCCCCGAGAATAACGGCTTCAAGCTGCGGCCAGAAGACCTCGATGCCGCCATTACCTCGCGCACGAAGTGGCTGATGCTGAACTTCCCCAACAACCCGACCGGCGCCGCCTGTTCAGCGGCCGAGATGGCCGCCCTGGGGGAGGTGATGCTCCGGCATCCGCATGTCTGGATCATGTGCGACGACATGTACGAGCATCTGGTGTTCGACGGCTTCCAGCACGCCACCATGGCGGCCGTGCAGCCGGCCTTGCGCGACCGCACCCTCACGCTCAGCGGCGTGTCGAAGACCTATGCGATGACCGGTTGGCGCGTGGGCTTCGCTGCCGGGCCGAAGGAGCTGGTGAAGGCTATGGTGTCGATGCAGGGCCATACGACGGCAGGGTCGTCCGGCATCACCCAGGCCGCCGCCGCTGCCGCTTTGGATGGTCCGCAGGAGAGCGTCGCCATCCAGGCCGACGCCTACCGCCGCCGCCGCGACCTGGTGGTGGACGCCTTGAACCAAGCCCTGGGAATGCGGTGCCACCGGCCAGAGGGCGCGTTCTATGTCTATCCCAACGTTGCCGGCTGCATCGGGAAGACCACGCCGGCCGGAACCAAGCTCGAAACCGACTACGATTTTTCTCTGGCATTGCTGGAGGAGAAGCACGTGGCCCTGGTGCATGGCGCGGCCTTTGGCATGAGCCCCTATTTGCGTATCAGCTACGCGACCGACGAGGCCTCGCTGGTCGACGCATGCAGCCGTATCCAGGCGTTCTGCGCCTCGCTGAGGTGATCACCGTCCGCCAGGGGCGGGATGACGACGGGCTCGGCTTCGCCCGCCTGATCGGCAGTTGCTGGAAGGAATACTCCGGCATCGTCCACGACGTATCCCTCGAGATACCGGACATCCTGACCTTGGCCACCAGCATAGCAGCCCGCCAGGGCATGCTATGGACCGCCGAGCAGGACGGGCATATCGTAGGGATGATCTCCACCTACCCGGCGGATGAGGCCTGGTATCTCTCTCGTGTCTATCTCGACCCTGGCCAGCGTGGCACGGGCCTCGCGCAGCGCCTGCTGCGCCTGGCAGAGGACCAGGCGCGGGGCAGAGGCGCACACCGGATGATGTTGTGGTCGGACATCCAGTTCACCCGCGCCCATGCCTTCTATGAGAAGCACGGGTACGTCCGGCGCGGCGGGCTGCGCGCGTTGGCGAACGTGCCGGATGTGATCGAAGCGGGATATGCCAAGCCGCTCACCGGGCTAGTGGTCGAGGAATTGGACATCGCCGCGGCCGAAAGTGCCGAGCGCACACTGGCCCGGCTCCTGCAGGATTGCACGCAGGGCAGTGCGTCCACCGGGTTCATCCCGCCGCTCGGCCGCGAGAAGGCGTGGGACTACTGGCGGGGCGTCACCCAGGCGGTGGGGCGGGGTCGTGTCCGGCTGCTTGCCGCCTGGTTGGAGGGCGATTTGGCGGGCACGCTCCAACTCGGCCTGGACCTGCCGGAGGATCAATCTCACCGCGCCGATCTTCGCCAGGTGCTGGTTGCCCCCGGTCACCGCCAGCGCGGCGTGGCCAGTGCCCTCCTGCAATCGGCCGAGACAACCGCCCGCGGGGCCGGGCTGCGTCTGCTGGTGCTGGAGGCCTGTCCCGGCCCGGCGGCGCACCGGCTGGCCCGCTCGCTTGGCTGGCGGGAGGCCGGATCGGTTCCGAGCCAACTCAAGGGCGGGCACGACGTTGCCCGGTTCTATAAGCCGCTCTGACGTGCCGCCACGTTAGACCTCTTCGACCGCCCGCGCGGCGGCGTCGATCGCGTCGGCAATGCTGCGGATTTGTTCGGGCGTCGCATCCTGGCCCTTCAGCCGCAGCCGCACCGCAACGTTCAAATTCTCCAGCGCGCGGATCACCGGGGAAGGAGGGCCACGACGCGCTGCCCGCCCGGCATCCAGCCGTGCCAGCACCGCGTTCACCGCTGCCCGGTTTGCCTCCAGGAAGGCCAGGCCGTCGGGCGCGATGGTGTACAGCTTGCGCCCGGCCCGCTCCTCGCTGACGACGGCGTGGCCCATCTCTTCCAGCAGGGTGAGGGTGGGGTAGACGACGCCCGGGCTGGGGCTGTAGCCACCGCCGACCCGGTCCTCGAGCGCTTTGATGATGTCGTAGCCATAGCGCGGCTTTTCCGCGAGCAGGGCGACGATGACGAGGCGCAGGTCGCCGTGTTCGAAGAGACGGCTCTCGCGGTTACGACCACCGCCGCGTTCGCCGGCCATGCCTTCGCCGTGACGGTGGCGGCCAAACCCGTCATGCGCATGGCGCCCGTCGTGGCGGTGGCCCATCTGGTGGATCATTCGAAAGTGCATCTGTAAACTCCAAAGTGTATCGCGACATATCTTATAGCACACAAGACATATCTCGATATGACCCAAAGTCAAGGGGAAAGTCAAATGTTTCGACGCTCGCAGCCCATACGATGATTTGGGGGCGCGGTCTTAGGAGCTGCCTATCCGTCCGACTTGATGACGTTGCCGTGAACAATGCAGGCGCTTCGCAAGGAGCCAAGAGTAGGCTAACGCTTCTCTGTTGTCTCGAAAGTGTTAATGGCGGATGCCAAAGATCTTGTTCGATCACCTGCAGAAGACAGGCGGTACGGCGTTAACTGACTTTTTACGGCAGAATATCGGTGAACATCGCGTTTCGCCGATTATTCAGCATGAGGGCATTCGTTTTGCGGCGGGCTTGCTTGACCAGTTTGACGTCGTGGCGGGTCATTTTCATTTGTCACCAGCGTACAAGCCGGAACCGGGCGTCTATTACTTAACACTTTTAAGAGACCCGGTCGAACGGTTCCTGTCCCACTACTCCTATGTCCGTGAGCAGCCTGACGCGACGGAGAGCTTTGCCGCACTCGCGCGGCGCAGCAAGGACCTTCTATCGCTACTCCTTTCGGGGGATGAAAACGTCCTTCTGGCCGTCAAAGACTTCTACATAAGGCATTTTGCTGCATTATTTTACGAAGAAGATAAAGTACGTGCTGTACTTGCTGATGACCGCTTTAAGGGAAGAAGCCTGTTCCCCCTGACCGTCTCGCGCTACCATTTGATTGGGATCTCGGAAGATATGGATGGTGTGGCTCAAATCATGAGCCATTTGATAGGATTTCCCCACCAGACCGTCGAGCGAGTTCGGGTCACCAAGGATCGTTTGCGCGTGGCTGACCTGGATAAACGCACTTTGAAGATACTCCACGATTTGACGGCACGTGACCGCGAATTCTATGCGACAGCCAAAGCAAACTTCGCGGTTGTGGTAAAGGCTTTCGGACACGAATCGCCGCATCACAGGATAAGCCTCGCTGACATTCGAACACCATCGACTGCGCCAGTAAGCGACACCCCGGCAATTTTGGCAGCGGAGTTGTTCTGCCCCAAGAGCGACCATAATGACCGCGCCATATCGGGCGAGCCGTGCCTACTATCGTTTGCGCTGCGCGGCGACCAGGTATCACCCGACGAGCCGATCGCCCTGCGGATCACAAATACCCTCCACCAGCTTGTCTTTCGCGACACCCGGCAGCTGCACCAAAATACCGAAGCAGTGTCTGAATCCTTCGAGATCGCGTGGAGTTTTGTCTGTTTGCTAGGTCCCGGAGATTACATTTGTGCGCTTGCCTTGGGGACGCAATGGATTGAGAATGCCTACCGGTTTGGTGTCGATCAAAGGCAGGGAAGCGCCTGGGCTGGTTTGGTCAATATGCAGCTCGAAAGCATCTTGATCGCAGCTCCGCCGGATCCCGACAAACTTACGGGCCAGCTCACCGCCTCTCATCATGCCCTCGATGCGAGTAACGACGAGACGCTCGAGATTTCGGTAGAGATAGGTAACACTGGCACGACGAGCTGGGAGCCAAACGGTATTTACCGCGTCGTCATATCCTACAGGATTTTGACTGCCTCCGGAGAAACTGTTGTCACTGACGGCTTGCGAACGGTTCTCCCGGAAGGCTTGGCCCCAAACGAAACGCGTTCTGTCACGATGCGCCTTCGGGCACCGGGCCAAGCAGGGCACTACTTGGTCACGCCAAGCTTTGTTTGTGAAAGAATTGCCTGGTTTGGAGGGTCAGACCCGATCCGGCTTTCAGTTGGCGAACTGCCTCAATCTCACCCTTGATCCGGCAGCGCGCTGCTCCGTCCCCGCAGGAAGGTCAAGCTCCCCCGGGTGGGTGCGTTGCAATCCAGTGCCGGGCTATGTCGACCCGGCGGCACAACCAAATCTCCGGCCGTTCCTGCACCCAGTCCAAAAACCGCTCCAGCGCCACCGCCCGCCCGGGATGCCCTGCTAGCCGCATGTGCAGCCCAACCGACATCATGGCACCCCGGTTCTCCCGCAGCAACAAATCGGCAGTATCGCGCAAATACTCGAAGAAATCCCCGCCCCGAGCGAATGTCCCGCGGATGAAGCGCGCGTCGTTGTTCACCAGCGTATAGGGCACCACCAATTGCGGCGTCTCGCCGACCTGGCGCCAATAGGGCAACTCGTCGTTATAGGCGTCGGAATCATACAGAAACCCGCCATGTTCCACCAACAACCGGCGGGTATTCAAGCTTGGCCCATACCGGCAATACCAGCCCGCCGGCGCCTCGCCAAATAGTTGCTGCAGCGTGGTCACGGCCTGCGCAATTTCCCTGCGCTCCTGCTCTTCCGACATCGCCTGGTGCTCCACCCAGCGATTGCCGTGGCAGCAGACATCCAGCCCCATCTCCTTGATCGCATCCACCACCGCCGGATTACGCTCCAGCGCCACGGCGCAGCCGAACACCGTTGCAGCCGCCTTGCGCGCCTGTAGGATGCGCAACAGTCGCCACACCCCCACGCGGCTGCCATATTCGAACATGCTCTCCGCTGCCAAGTCGCGCGCCGCCCCGCCGCGCCCGCCATCCGTCAACCCGGCCTCGGTCACGCCGTCGCCGTCGGGGAAGGAAGGCTCGCTGCCCTCCTCGTAATTCAGCACGATATTGATTGCGAGGCGTGCGCTGCCGGGCCACCGTGGGTCTGGTGGGATGGGGCCGTAGCCAATGAAGTCGCGGTCGGTCACGGGGTCACCTCGTCGAGCATGGCGCACACGCGCGGGCGCTTAGCGGTGCATGTTCCAAAGCAAGGGGAAGCTAAACGGGATGACGTCCTTGATGTCCGAACGATAGGCTTCCGGCCCGGAGAATTGCCCTGCCAGCACATAGTTGACGTTGTCGTGGAACATCTCCTGGATTTTGTCGGACAGCGCCTTCTGCTTCACCAGGTCGGTCGCCCCCGCATAGTCCTTCAACACTTGGGTCAAGGGTGGATAGCAGAACCAGCCCGGATTCCCGTCCAGGCAATTGGCCGACACCATGAAATCTTCCAGCGGGTTCGTTAAGTCGATCCCGTTCAGGATCAGCGGCACGACGCTCCAGCCATTCTGGGCGGCTGGCGCCTTGGTCAGCCGCCGTTGCGCCACCGTCGCGTAGTCGGAGGTCTTCAGGTCCACGTTGAATCCGGCCTGCTTCAACTCGTCGGCAATTACCAACCCGATCGGGTTCAGCACCGCCGAACTCGCCGCATGCAGCAACACCACGGGCTCACCCTTATAGCCAGCCTGCTTCAGCAACGCCTTGGCCGCCTCCGGCCCCGTGTCCTTGGCAAAGCCGGTGCCGGCGTCCGACGTGCCGGGCGCGTTGCACATGTAGATCGAATAGCAATGCTGCACGTACATGTCCGGCGGCAGGCCAAGCCCGGCCATCACGTCAGGCTGACTGATCGCTGCGCGCAGCGCCCGCCGCACGAGAACGTTGTCGAAAGGCGGCTGCAGATGGTTGATGTTCACGATCGCCATGATCTGCTGAACACCGCTCTGGGTGGCGACGGTGACCGCCGGGTTCTTGCGCAACGGCTCGATGAAGTCGAAGGGCACGATCTCCAGCAGGTCCAACTCGCCCTTTTGCAGCGCGGCGACGCGCGTCGCTTGGTCCGGCACGCTCAGCAGTTCGACGCGGTCGAAATTCACCACCTTACCGCCCGACAAGGCGTCGGCAGGCTCCTTGCGCGGCACGTAATTCGGGTTGCGGACGAACACCGCCTTGTTTCCCGGCTGCCACTCCTTTTGCAGGAACAGGAACGGGCCGGAGCCGACGACCTCCGGCACCGCCGTGCCGGCATCGTGCCGGGCGAGGCGGGCTGGCATGATGACGGGGATTTGGTGCCCGGGCTTGCCCAACGCGTCGATCACGAAGGCGAAGGGGCGCTTGAGGTTCAGTTCGAAAGTCTTGTCCCCCGTCGCGGTAAAGCTCTCGGTCGCGTCCATCAACTGCGCGCCAAAACCCTCACGCTTCGCCCAGCGTTGGATCGAGGCGACGCAGTCCTCGGCGGTCACGGGGGTGCCGTCGCTGAACTTGAGCCCGTCGCGCAGCAGGAATTTGTAGGTCATGCCGTCGGGGCTGACGTCCCATTTCTCCAGCATTTGCGGGTGGTAGACTCCCTTGCTGTCCACGCCCACCAACTCGTCGAACACCATGTAGGCGAACACCCGGGTCGCGTTGATCGTCGTGATGATGGGGTCGAGTACCTGCAGCTCGGTATTCAGCGACACCCGCAACACCCGCTCCTGGGCGCGGCTGGCGTCCATCGACCCGGCCAGCAGCAGGAGCGAAACCGCGGAGAGGCGGGTCAGGCGGGCAAGTTGCATCATCGACCTCGTGGTCCGGAGAGGGGGATTCGGAGCCGTGTTGCCCGGCGTCGTTGGTGGGAGCCTTCGGCGACGAACGCTCCATGATCATCGGACGCTGCCATGGTCCGTTCGGTCATGCAACGCAACAGGGCAGCCCCGCGGCACTTGCTGGTCTGCCTGCGTCTGATTAGCCTCACGCCGACGAGGGAGAACCCGACGATGCCCGACACCCACATGCTGATTCATTCGATCCCGTTGATCGACCTTGGTCCCTACCTCGCTGGTGAGCCGGGCGCGTTGGAGGCGACAGCGGCGCAACTCCGCCATATCTGCGAGACGGTCGGATTTCTCTACATCACCAATCACGGCGTGCCGCGCGACCTGATCAGGGACACCTTCGCCATGGCGGAGCGCTTCCATGCGCAGCCGCTCGAAACCAAGATGAAGGTGAAGCTGAACGACGCGATGAAGGGCTATTTGCCCTATCGCAGCAGCACCACCCGCGCCAACGGGCTGGTGGCCGTTCGCAAGCCGAATGAGAACGAGGCGTTTTTCGTCGGCCCCGAGCGGGCTCACGAGCCGAATAGCAACCAATGGCCCGAGGGCCTCCCGGGTTTCCGCGAGACCACCAATGCCTATTTCGAGGCGCTGGATGCATTGGCGCTCAAGATGCTGCCGCTCTACGCCGTGGCGCTCGACCTGCCGGCCGATTATTTCGACGCCAAATGCGGGGCCTCCTACAGTTCGCTGCGGCTGACGCATTATCCGCCCGTGGCGTATGGCAGCGACGAATACGGCATCGCCCCGCATACCGATTCCAGCTTCATGACGCTGCTGGCGCAGAACCCAGTTCCAGGCCTGCAAATCCGTACCCAGGACGGCGAGTGGATCGATGCGCCGGTCATTCCGGACACCTTCGTGGTCAATACGGGGGACGTGCTGAATCACTGGACCAACGGGCGGTTTCTCTCCACGCCGCATCGCGCCTTCAACAAGGTTGCCAGCGCCCGCTACGCGATTCCCTACTTCTTCCACCCCGACGCCGGCACGCTGATCGAATGCCTGCCGGGCTGTAGCAGCGCGGAGAATCCGGCGAAATACCCGGCGCAAACCGTCGGCGAATACATGGCCTGGTTCCGCAACAGCAATTACGACCATTTCCGCCAAAAGGCTGCCGCAGCGTCCTGATGCGCATGCAGGGAAAGGTCGCCGTCGTCACCGGTGCCGCCTCCGGGATCGGCTGGGCTACCGCCAGCCTGTTCCTGAACGAGGGGGCGGAGGTGCTGGCCGTTGACGTGCAGCCGGGTGCGCCCGAGGGATGCCGCGTGCTGATCGCAGACGTGACGGATGCGGACGGGGCCGAACGAGCCATTGCCGAGCTTGGCCGCGTCGATGCGTTGGTGACGGCGGCTGGTATTTCCCGCGGTAAGCCATTGGGCGATACGGCGATGGAAGATTGGAACGCAGTGATGGCGGTGAACGTGACCGGCACCTTCGTGTGGGTGCGCGCCTGCCTGGGGCCGATGGTGCGGGCAGGAAAGGGCAGCATCGTCACCATCGCCAGCCAACTGGCCCGCGCAGGGGGGCGCAACAACGCCGCCTACGTGACGTCCAAGGGCGCCGTGGTGGCGCTGACAAAGACGGTGGCGCTGGACTACGTCACGTCAGGAATACGCTGCAACGCGGTTCTGCCGGGTGCCATCGACACGCCGCTGCTCGCACGCTCGATGGCGCGTGCCGCCGACCCGGACGCCGCCAGGAAAGCCTCCCTGGCACGTCACCCGATGGGTCGGTTCGGCGTTGCAACCGAAGTGGCACAATCCATCCTGCATCTGGCGAGCGATGAAAGCGCGTTCGTCACCGGGATCGAATTTCCGGTCGATGGCGGATGGCTCGCGGGCTAGACCAACGCGTCCCTGCGCACGACACGGCTCCAATGGCAGCGAGCCGTCCAGTTGCTGGCGGCCTGTGGCCTGGCCGGTGTGCCGGGCACTCTGCTGAAAATCCCGGATTGGTCTTGGGGGCTCATGACCGACGTCGCCGTGATGCAGCCTGATCTGACCCACACGCTGTCCGCCGGGAGGGACAGGGGCTCTGCCACCGTGTTCCCGCATCGCGACGGCGGTCCGGTAGCTCCGGGGTGATCCGGCTCGCGCTCTGCTGCCTGCTGCTGGCGGGGAGCGCCCAGGCGCAGGGCACCCTGCGGCTATTGGCGAGCACGGGCGCGGGCAGTATCGACCCGCAGATCAACTATACCGGCCAATACTGGCAACTCTTCACCGTCGTCTATGACGGGCTGGTGGGGTTTCGCCGCGTCCCTGGCCGGGCCGGGCTGGAGCTGGTGCCCGACCTGGCGGACACCGTGCCGCAGCCGACGGAGGGCGGGCGGCTCTATACCTTCCACATCCGCCCCGGCCTGCAGTTTGCCGATGGCTCGCCGGTGCGCGCCAGTGACGCCGCGGCCTCCTTCCGCCGCATCTTCCGCATCGTCGGCCCAACCGCCGGCAGCTTCTATGGCGGCATCGTCGGCGCCCAGGATTGCCTGCGTTCCCCTGCAAATTGCGTGCTGCAAGGCGTGACCGCAGACGATGCGGCTGGCAACCTGACCATCCGCCTGATCGGGCGCGACCCGGATTTCCTGCAGAAACTGGCCTTACCGCATGCCAGCGTGCTGCCCGCTTCCGCCCCGGACCACGATTCGGGCACCCAGCCGCTGGTTGGTACCGGCCCCTACCGCATCGCTAGCTACGACCCCGCGACCGGGCTGCGGCTAGAGCGCAACCCGCGCTTCCACCCGTGGAATGCCGAGGCGCAGCCGCCTGGCAACCCCGATGTGATCGACTATCATTTCGGGTTGGAGGATGAGGCGGAAGTGACGCAGGTCGAGAACAACCAGGCCGATTGGATGTTCGAAAACCCGCCGTTGGACCGGCTCGGCGAACTCGGCGCCGATTATGCTTCGCAGGTCCACACCAACCCGGCGCTCGCGATCTGGTTTCTGGCGATGAACACGCATGAGCGGCCGTTCGACGATGTGCGGGTGCGGCGCGCCGTGAACATGGCCATCGACCGCGACGCCACCGTCAAGCTGTTCGGCGGCCCCCGCCTGGCGGTGCCATCCTGCCAAATCTTGCCGCCGGGCATGCCGGGCTACGCACCCTATTGCCCCTTCACGCATGATATGGCGGCGGCGCGGGCCCTGGTGCAGGCGAGCGGCACGGCCGGCATGGCCGTCACCTTGGTGATCGACACCTCTGCCGTGCAGCATTCGATCGGCACCTACCTGCTGGACGTGCTTCGCCAACTGGGGTTTGCAGCGCGGCTCCGGGTGCTGTCGGGCAATTTGCAGTTCACCTACATCCAGAACACGACCAATCACGTGCAGATCAGCCTCACCCCTTGGTATTCCGACTATCCGGGTGCGACGGATTTCCTGCCGCTGCTCTTCGGTTGTGCGTCGTACCATCCGGGCTCTGACGGCTCGGTCAACTTCAGCGGGGTGTGCGACCCGGAGCTGGATGCCCGCATGCAAGCCGTGATCGATGCCGGCGACCCCGCCGGCTGGGCCGCCATCGACCGGGAGGTCACCGACCGGGCCGATTTTGCGGTGCTGTTCAACCCAAGCTATATCGACGTCACGTCCCAGCGCGTCCAAGGCTTCGGCTACCACGAGCAGTATCACTGGCTGCTGGCACAGGCCCGGCTGCGCTGATGCGGGGGAGGGGCGCCGCCGCCGGCCTGCTCGTCATCCTCGTCGCCTGCCTCCTGGCGCCGATCTATGCGGCCCGTGTTGCGGGAACGGACCCGTTCCGCTCGGATATCCAGGGCACCGTCCTGCGTGATGGCTTGCCCATGCCCGTCCTAGATCAGAACACGGCCGGCCTCGGCCTCGGCGCGACCCCGATCGGCCCGGGATGGCACGGCGCGTATTTGCTGGGTGCGGACGGTCAAGGCCGCGACGTGGCTGCCCGCCTCTTGTATGGCGGCCGGACGTCACTGCTCATCGCCGTGGCAGCAGCCATTGTCACCCTGTTGCTCGCCTGCGTGACCGGCGTGCTGGCAGGAGCCCTGGGCGGCGTCATCGACGCGGCGCTGCGGTGGGTTCTGGACATGCTCTGGGCCTTTCCGGTGTTCCTGCTGGCCATCTCGCTCTCCGCCGTGCTCGCCACCAGCGGGCTGCGCCTCGGCCCCATTACCATCGATGCGGACAGCCCGGCGCTCACCATCGCCATCTTGGGCCTGGTCTACGTTCCCTACGTCGCTCGCCCCGTCCGCGCCCAAATCCTCTCGCTGCGGGAGACGGATTTCGTGCAGGCGGCTGTCTCCCTCGGCGGTGGATGGCCGCATGTCGTCTGGCGCCACATCATGCCGCATGTGGCGGCGACGCTGGTGCTGTTCGCCCCCACGGTCATGGCGTTCGACCTGCTGACGGAGGCGTCGCTTTCCGTGCTGGGCGTCGGCGTGCAACCGCCCGACGCGAGTTGGGGCACGTTGATCGCGGACGGGCAGGGCCTCATCTACAGCCGCCCGGCGGTGGCCGTGGCGCCGGGCTTGGCGGTGGTGGTAACGGTCGTACTGCTCAACCGGTTGGCAGACGCGCTGCGTGAGATGAAGAACCCGTTGTAACATATACAAGGAACTTACGTTGAGCGAGACACACCGCATGACCGTCGATGCAGGCCGATATGGCGGCCGGCCATGCCTGCGCGGCCTGCGTATTCGCGTCAGGGATGTGCTAGATTTACTCGCCGCAGGCGCAGACCGGGAGGAGATCTTGGCAGATCATTCCTTCCTGGAGCCCGGCGGTATCACCGCCGCTCTCGAATACGCGGCGCGCCAAACCGATCATCTGGTCTTGTGCGTGGCCTGATGCGCTTCCTTGTCGACGCGCAATTGCCACCAGCGCTCGCCCGCTGACCGACACGTCGGACAAGGGCCGAAACGCCCTCATCGTCACCGGCGTCGGCCGTGTTGGACAGGTGGCGTCGGTGCTCTTCGGCATCAGCGTGCTGGTGTTCCTGATCTTCTTCGCCACCCCCGGTGCCGACCCGGCTGCCAGATTGGCTGGCCGCGGCGCCAGCCCCGACACATTGGCCGCGGTCCGGACGGAGTTCGGGCTGGATCGACCCCTGCCGGTCCAATATGCGCGGCTGATGGGCCGGCTGTTCATTACCCGGGATCTGACCAGCTATAGCAACCAGGGCCAGGCGGTGGTTCCAACCGTGCTGGCGGCAGCGCCGGTGACGCTACTGCTATCCGCGGGCGCTGCGGTCTTATGGCTGGCGGGCGCGCTGGCGATCGCCCTGCTGGCGGTGAGCTTCCGGATTGGGGGCCGCCTTGCCGTTAGCGCCGGGTTGGTGGGGATGTCGATCCCGGCCTTCTGGCTTGGCGAGGTGGTCAACTTGCTGACGCAGCGACAATTCCATGACTGGTGGTTCGTCGCCTGGGTGCCGCCGCTCGGCATGGGGGTCAGCTTCGCCGGTTTGGTGCTGCCATGGACCACCTTGGCGCTGCTCTATGCCGGGGTCTATGGCCGCGTGCTACATGCCGGGTTGCAGGAGGCGCTGCAGTCCGACCCCATCCGC
Source organism: Acetobacteraceae bacterium (assembly GCA_965199005.1). Classification (GTDB taxonomy): domain Bacteria; phylum Pseudomonadota; class Alphaproteobacteria; order Acetobacterales; family Acetobacteraceae; genus LMUY01. Next base: position 925,236 of record CBDAQK010000006.1, read on the forward strand.
ACCGCGCGGGCGAAGGGGCTGGGCGAGATGGCGGTGCTGCTGCGTCACGCGCTGCGGCTATCGCTGCTGCCCGTCATCGCCCTGTTCGGGCTCGATTTCGGCGCTCTGGTGGGCGGCGGCACCGTGCTGACGGAGGTCGTGTTTGGCCTGCACGGCGTGGGCCGGCTCACCTATGACGCACTGCAGACGCTGGATTTGCCGATTCTGATGGCGGTGGTGATGTATGGCGCCTTGTTCGTGGTCGCGGTGAATGCGGCGGCGGATTTGCTGGCGTGGGCGCTGGATCCGGTGCGAAGGGCTAAATCGTAGGGTGGGTTGCTCTCGCAACCCACCAGCCCGCCAGAGTGTCCCTTAAACCCGTTCGAGCAACGCGGCGATGCCTTGGCCGACGCCGATGCACATGGTGGCGATGGCAAGCTTCTGGTCCCGTTCCTCCAAGGCGCTCACCGCGGTCAAAGCCAGCCTTGCGCCCGACATGCCCAGCGGATGGCCCAGCGCGATGGCCCCGCCATGGGGGTTCACATGCTCGGCATCGTCGGCAAGCCCGAGCTGGCGCATCACCGCCAAGCCTTGCGCGGCAAAGGCCTCGTTGAGCTCTATCAGGTCGATATCTTCCAGCTTCAGCCCGGCCTTCGCCAGCAGCTTGCGCGTCGCGGGCTCCGGACCCATGCCCATGATCCGCGGGGGCACCCCGGCGGTCGCCATCGCCACCACCCGCGCCCGCGGCGTCAGCCCATGCTTCTTGGCTGCCGCCTCGCTTGCGATGATCAGCGCCGCCGCGCCATCGTTCACGCCGGACGCATTCCCCGCCGTCACCGAGCCGCCTTCCTTGCGGAATGGTGCCTTCAGCTTCGCCAGTGCCTCCATGGTCGTCTCGCGCGGGTGCTCGTCCTTCGTCACCACCGTCTCGCCCTTGCGGGACTTGATCGTGACCGGGGTCAGCTCGCGGTCGAAGAACCCCGATGCCTGGGCGGCGGCCGCCCGCTGCTGGCTGCGCAGCGCAAACGCATCCTGGTCGGCGCGGCTGATCTGGTAATCCTGCGCCACGTTCTCCGCCGTCTCAGGCATCGAATCGACGCCATATTGCGCCTTCATCAGTGCATTGACGAACCGCCAGCCGATCGTGGTGTCGTAGATTTCGCTCTGGCGGCTGAATGCCTCGGTCGCCTTGCCCTGGACGAACGGCGCCCGCGTCATGCTCTCCACCCCGCCGGCGATCACCAACTCGGCATCCCCGCCGCGGATCGCGCGGGCAGCAGTACCCACCGCGTCCAGGCCCGAGCCGCATAGCCGGTTGATCGTGGCGGCTGGGATGCTCGTGGGCAGCCCGGCCAGCAGCAGGGCCATGCGCCCGACGTTGCGGTTGTCCTCGCCGGCCTGGTTGGCGCAGCCGTAATACAGATCGTCCACCGCCTCCCAATCCACGCCGGGATTGCGCTCCTTCAGCACGCGCAACGGGATGGCGCCCAAATCGTCGGGCCGCACATCCTTCAACGCGCCGGCATAACGGCCGATCGGGGTGCGGACAAAGTCGCAGATGAATGCCTCTGGCATAATGCGTTCCTTCCAACTCTCAGACCGGTTGACACGGTCCCTGTTTGCCCCCCCGAGTCTCGCGCCAACCAGGGGAGACTGCAAGCCATGGCGGACGAGGGGGAGCTTCGCGCCGAACGCAGCGCGGCGGCGATGTGGGCGACCGATGCTGCCAGTCAAGGGCTGGGGATGGTGCTGGAGGATGTCGGGCCGGGTCTCGCCAGGATGGCCATGACCGTGGAGCCGCGGATGCTCAACGGGCATGGCATGTGCCACGGCGCCTTCATCTTCGCCATCGCCGACAGCACCTTCGCGTTCGCCTGCAACAGCCGCAACCAGCGTGCCGTGGCGCAGACCTGCACGATCACCTTCCTGGCCCCCGCGCAGTTGGGCGAACGCCTGGTCGCCACGGCGCGCGAACTGGCGCTGGTTGGGCGGTCCGGGCTGTATGACATCCGCGTGGAAACGGCTGACCGGGTTATTGCAGAGTTTCGTGGCCAATCCCGCGTGATCGGCGGGACGGTGGTGCCATGACCGGGCTGGACCCGATCGAACGCGCCTCCCGCGACGAGGTGGTGGCGCTGCAGACGGCACGGATGGCGGCAACGCTGCGCCAGGTCTACGCCGCAGTGCCGCACTACCGCCGCGCGTTCGACGCGGCCGGCGTTCATCCCGATGATTTCCACGAGTTGGCGGACCTTCGCCGGTTCCCCTTCACCGTGAAGACGGATTTGCGGGACAACTACCCGTTTGGCCTGTTTGCCGTGCCGCGGGACAGGGTGGTCCGGGTCCACGCCTCCTCCGGCACCACGGGCAAGCCCATCGTGGTCGGCTATACTGCGGAGGATTTAGCGATGTGGGCCGGGGTGGTGGCGCGCTCGCTCTACGCCGCCGGGGCGCGGCCCGGCATGATGATGCACAACGCGTATGGCTATGGCCTGTTCACCGGCGGCCTTGGCATCCATGCCGGGGCCGAACATTTGGGCTGCACCGTCGTGCCCGTCGGGGGCGGCATGACGGAGCGGCAGGTCCAGCTGATCACCGATTTTCAGCCGGAGGTCATCACGGTCACGCCCTCCTACATGCTGGCTTTGCTGGACGAGTTCGTGCGGCAGGGGCTGGATCCACGGAAATCCTCCCTGAAGATCGGCATTTTCGGCGCCGAACCCTGGACCAACGCCATGCGGTCGGAGATCGAGGCGGCCTTCGCGCTCGACGCCGTTGACATTTACGGGCTGTCGGAGGTCGTGGGGCCAGGTGTCGCCCAGGAATGTGTGGAGACGAAAGACGGGCTCCATATCTGGGAGGATCATTTCTATCCAGAAATAATAGACCCTGTAACGGGCGAGGTTCTGCCAGATGGCGAGGTCGGCGAATTGGTGTTCACCTCGCTGACGAAGCAGGCTGCCCCAATCATCCGCTACCGCACCCGCGACCTGACCCGATTGCTGCCCGGCACCGCCCGGCCGTCCTTCCGCCGCATGGAGAAGGTGACGGGCCGGTCCGACGACATGATCATCCTCCGCGGCGTCAACGTCTTCCCGACCCAGATCGAGGAGGTGCTGTTGGCGACCGAGTGGTGCGCCGGCCATTTCCAAATTGAATTGCTGCGGGAGGGAAGGATGGACTCGATGGTCGTGCACGCAGAGGCGCGGCCTGCCGCATGGGACGGCGCTGGGTTGACCGAGGCGGCCGGACTGGTGGCACAGCACATCAAGGGCACGGTCGGCATCACCGCGCTAGTGGTGGCGGAGCCTCCAGGCACGTTGGAGCGCTCGGTGGGCAAGGTGCGCCGGGTGGTCGATCGGCGGCCGAAGGGGTAGACGCCCTCCGGCCGCCCCTGATCAGGCCGCTACCCGCGGCTTTCTGTGGAGGTCGGCTGCGGTATATTCCTTGTCCAGCACCAGTTCGAACATCAGCAGGGACCGCCCGGTCGCGATGTACTCCGCCTCGAAATCGAACCGCGCCTCAGGATCTGGCGCGCCGGTGAGGTTGGTGTCTACCAGGCAAGTCCAGGCGAGCCCACCGGGTACCGTTGGCAGGGTGAAGCCGATCCCATCATGGTAGGAATTCATCACCACCAACACTGTCGCGTCCGACCCGCGGCGCCGGATGCCCGATACCTGCGCCCGGCCGTCCAGGAGGATGCCGATGCAGCGCGTGTTGTCATCGTCCCACGCCGCCTGATCCATCTCCTCGCCAGTCGGCTTCAGCCAGGTGACGTCCTTGATCCCGAGTTCCTCGTTCCACTCCGCCGTCAGGAAGCGGGAGCGGTGCAGGATCGGCAACCGCCACCGCAGCGCATTCAGGTTGGAGACGAAGTCGACAAGGTGCTGGCCCTTGTCCCGAAGGTCCCAGTCCAGCCAACTGATCTCGTTATCCTGGCAGTACGCGTTGTTGTTGCCGCCCTGAGTGCGACCGAACTCGTCTCCCGCCAACAGCATCGGCGTCCCGCGGGACAGCAGCAGCGTGGCCAGCATGTTCTTGATCTGGCGCTCTCGCAAGTCGTTGATCGTCTGATCATCGGTCGGCCCTTCGGCGCCGCAGTTCCAACTCTCGTTATTGCTGTTGCCGTCCTTGTTGTCTTCGCCGTTCGCCTCGTTGTGCTTCTCGTTGTACGAGGCCCAGTCGTTGAGCGTGAACCCGTCATGCGCCGTCAGGAAGTTGACGGAGGACCACGCCGGGCGCCCACGATGATTGAAGAAGTCGCTGCTGCCGGTGAACCGCGTCGCCAAATCCTTGACTTTACCTTCGTCCCCTTTCCAATAGGCGCGAACGTTATCCCGGTAGCGATCATTCCACTCGGCCCAACCCGGCGGGAACCCGCCCACCTGGTAGCCGCCCGGGCCACAATCCCATGGCTCAGTGATCATTTTGACCTGGCTGAGCACGGGGTCCTGCCCCACGGCGCGCAGGAACCCGCTCTGCTGGTCGAAGCCATAGGTCTCGCGGGCCAGGATGGTGCCGAGGTCGAACCGGAACCCGTCCACGTGCATCTGGGTGACCCAGTAGCGAAGGCTGTCCATCACCATTTGGATCACGCGCGCATTCGACAGGTTGAGGGTGTTTCCGGTGCCGGTATCGTTGATGTAATACCGCTTCTGGTCGGGCAGCAGCCGGTAATAGCTGGCATTGTCGATGCCCTTGAACGACAAGGTGGGGCCTTTTTCATTGCCCTCGCAGGTGTGGTTGTAGACCACGTCCAAAATCACCTCCAGCCCGGCGTCGTGGAACCGGCTCACCATCTCCTTGAACTCGGAAAAGGCGAAGTCCGGCACGCTGGCGTAGCGGCGGCTGGGCGCGAAGAAGGCGAGGGTGGAATAGCCCCAATAGTTCACCAGGTTTTTCTCGATCAGGTAGCTGTCGTCGGCAAACATGTGGATGGGCAGTAATTCGACGCTGGTGACGCCCAACCTGCGGATATACTGGGTGACTTCACGGGTCGCGAGGCCGCGAAAGGTCCCACGGAGCTCTTCCGGCACGGCGGGATGCAGCTTGGTGTAGCCGCGGACATGCGTCTCGTACAGCACCGTCCGGTCCCACGGCACGCGCGGCGGGCGGTCGTCGCCCCAAGTGAAGGCCGGGTCGATCACCCGTGCCTTCGGCATGAATTTAGCGCTGTCACGCTCGTCGTAGGTGGTATCTTCCTCCCCTAACACGTAGCCGAACAGCTCGGGCGCCCAGGTGATCTGTCCCACCACGGCCTTGGCATAGGGATCCAACACCAGCTTGTTGGGATTGAACCGGTGGCCGTTCTCGGGCTCGTAGGGGCCGTGCACGCGGTAGCCATACACGGTGCCGGGCCGCGCATCCGGCAGGTAACCGTGCCAGATTTCGTTGGTGTATTCCGGCAGCATGACGCGCCCGATTTCGGTTTCACCCAAATCGTCGAACAAGCACAACTCCACGCCGGTCGCATTGGCTGAGAACAATGAGAAATTCACCCCGAGACCGGTCCAGGTTGCGCCCTGCGGATAGGGGCGGCCCTCCTCGATGCGGATGCTGCTAGCCTCTGTCATTCTGATGCCCTGAAAGGAATACCGCGCACAAAGCGCGTGGCAGCCGTAACAGTTCCGCAACTGTGGCCGTCCGGGGCAACCTCCTGTAGCCTGGCTGCAAAACCGGAGGATTGCCCATGCCCCGTACGATGTTCGACAAGCTTTGGACCAGCCACGTCGTGGCGGATTTGGGCGACGGGTGGGCGTTGCTGCACATCGACCGGCATTTGCTGCACGATTTGTCCGGCGCCCGCGCGCTGGAGGAGGTCCAGGAGCGGTCGCTGAGCGTGCGCAACCCCGAACTGACTTTCTCCACGGCGGACCATGCCATCTCCAGCGCCCCCGGCCGCACCCAGGCAACCTTCGCGCCCGGCGAGGCACTGCTCGTGGGGTTGCGCACCCGGTCTGCCCACTACGGGATCCGGTTCTTCGACCTCGGGCAGGATGGGCAGGGCATCGTCCACGTCATGGGGCCGGAACTGGGCATCGTGCTGCCGGGCGTGACGCTGATCTGCGGCGATAGCCATACCTGTACGAATGGCGGCATGGGCGCGCTGGCCTTTGGGGTCGGCTCGTCCGAACTGGTGCATGCCTTGGCGACGCAGACCTTGCGGCAGCGCCGGCCCCGCACCATGCGGGTGTTGTTCGAGGGCGCGACCGGGCCTGGTGTAACGCCCAAGGACATGATCCTGCACGTGATCGGCCAAATCGGCGCGGCGTCGGGCACCGGGTTCGCGGTGGAATATGCCGGGGAGGCGGTGCGGGCGCTGCCGCTGGAGGGTCGGCTGACCCTGTGCAACCTGTCCATCGAACTCGGCGCCAAGATGGGCTTCGTGGCGCCCGATGATACGACCTATGAGTATCTGCGCGGGCGGCGCTATGTTCCGCAGGGCGCTGCTTTCGACGAGGCGGTGGCGTATTGGCGCACCCTGCCAACTGACGAAGGGGCCATTTTCGACCGGGAAGTGCGGATCGATGCGGCGTCCATCGCCCCTACCGTCACCTGGGGCACCAGCCCGGAGCACGCGATCGGGATTGGCGAGAGCATCCCCGACCCCGAGCACGCCCCGGACCCGGCGCATCGCCTGGCTTGGCGCAATGCGCTCGACTATATGGGGCTGCAGGCAGGGCAGAAGATCGCCGGCACCAAGGTGGATTGGGTGTTCATCGGCTCCTGCACCAATAGCCGCCTGTCCGATCTGCGCAATGCCGCCGCCGTGGCGCAGGGGCGGCACGTGGCGCCGGGCGTCACGGCCTGGGTGGTGCCTGGCTCCGAACGCGTCAAGCGGGATGCCGAGAGCGAGGGGCTGGACCAAATCTTCCGCGACGCCGGGTTTGCCTGGCGCGAACCAGGGTGCAGCATGTGCGTGGCTGCCAATGGGGAGCGGGTGCCGCCGGGTGCACGCTCGGTCTCGACCTCCAACCGCAATTTCGTGGGGCGGCAGGGGCCAGGGGCCCGCACCCATCTGGCCAGCCCGGCCATGGCAGTGGCGGCGGCGGTCACCGGCGCCATCACCGATGTGAGGAGCCTGTGATGCAAGCGTTCACCACCGTCTCTGGCACCGCCGCGCCGCTGATGCGCGACAATATCGACACCGACGTGATCATCCGGATCGAACGGCTGACCGGCACCACGCGGGAGTCGATGGCGAAATGGGCCTTCGAAGCGCTGCGCTACCGGCCGGATGGGTCCGAGAACCCGGATTTCGTGCTGAACCAGGAGCCGTTCCGCGGCGCGCCTATCTTGATTGCCGGGGATAATTTCGGTTGCGGTTCATCGCGCGAGGGTGCGGTGTGGGCAATGATGGGGGCCGGGCTGCGCTGCGTGGTGGCGTCCTCGTTCGGCGATATCTTCTTCAACAATTGCTTCCAGAACGGGATGCTCCCGGTCCGGCTGCCGCCTGACGACGTGGCACGGCTGGCGGAACAATGCGCGGGCGGCAATGCCCGCGTGACCGTCGATCTGCGGCGGCAGGTGGTGGTGTTTCCGCATGGCGAGGAAGTCGGCTTCGACATCGAGGCGATCCGCCGCGATGCCCTGCTGGAGGGGCTGGACGAGATCGGGCTGACGCTGAAGCACGAGGGCGCCATTGCCGCCTACCAGGCGAAGGACCGGGCTGCGCGCCCGTTCGTCTGGCAGCCGGGCGCCTGATGATGGACCTTAGGACTGCCCTTCGCGACCGCCAGGTGATCGCACCCGGCGTCTACGATGCGCTGACCGCATCGATCGCCGCTTCCGCCGGGTTCGAGGCCTTGTACGTGTCCGGCGGCGCCATCGCGTACACGAAGCTCGGCCGGCCGGATATCGGCCTGGTCAGCATGAATGAGGTGGTGGAGACGGTGTCCCTCATCCGTGACCGGGTGGAGCTGCCGTTGGTGGTGGACGCCGATAATGGCTATGGCAATGCGCTGAACGTGCAGCGTACCGTGCGCATGTTCGAACGGGCCGGCGCCAATGCGATCCAGTTGGAGGATCAGACGCTGCCGAAGCGCTGCGGCCATTTGCGTGACAAGACGGTGGTGCCAGCGGCGGAGATGGTGGGCAAAATCCGTGCGGCGGTGGATGCCCGCGCCAGCCAGTCAACGCTGATCGTCGCCCGCACCGACGCCGTCGCCGTGGAAGGGTTGGAACCCGCAATCGACCGCGCCCGCCGCTACGCCGAGGCTGGGGCGGACGTGCTGTTCGTGGAGGCGCCACAGAACCGCGACCAATTGGCGGTGGTCGGCCACGCTCTGGCGGGAACGCTGCCCTTGCTGGCGAACATGGTCGATGGCGGCGATACGCCTAATTTGCCAGCCGCAGAGTTAGCCGAGCTAGGTTTCAAGCTGGTGATCTTCCCCGGCGGCATCGTGCGCGCCCTGTTGCGGACGATGGCGGACTACTATGGCTCGCTCGCGACCCATCGCAGCAACCAGCCCTTCGCCGGCCGCATGCTGAACTTCAAGGACATGAACGACGTGCTGGGCACCCCGGCCATGCTCGCGTTAGGTAAAAGCTACGAGGCGTGATGCAGGACACCGCCCTGCTGCTGGTCGACCTGCAGAACGATTTCATTCATCCCCGCGGCGCCTATGCCCGTGGCGGCCCGGGCGTGCCGGAAATCGCCGCCTTGCCCGGGCGCCTTGCTCCGCTGGCCGCGCGGGTGCGGACGGCAGGCGGGTGGGTGGTGGCGACCCAGTTCACCCTGGTGCCTGCACGGGATGGCGAGCCGTTGATATCGCCCCATCTGCTGTCGCTCAGGCCGTTCCTGCGCAAGGGCGATTTCCTGCCGGGCGCTTGGGGCCACCAGGTGGTGGACGAACTCGGGCCCATCGACCTCCCCGTCGAAAAGATCGCCTACAACGCCTTCTACATGACACGTTTGGAGTGGGTGCTGCGGCGATGCAGCATCACGCGGCTCATCGTGGGCGGCATCGTGACCAACGGCGGCGTCGCCTCCACCGTGCGGGATGCGCATGTGCGGGACATGGACGTGACCGTGCTGGAGGATGGCTGCGCCGCCTTCACGCCGGAGATCCATCGGACCGCGATCGACGCGCTGCGCCCGGTGGCCAAGGTCGCGACGGTATCAGCGTTGCCATAACTCCGCCGGGCGAGGGGATTCCCACCCCATCCGCTCCAGCTCTGGCCGGTCGTCTTCCTGGCTGGGATAGCCGAGGCAGAGATAGCCGATAAACTGCCATTCCCCCGGCACATCCAATGCTGCCGTGACGCAGGCGGGGTCCAGGATCGAGACCCAACCGAGCCCGAGCCCCATCGTGCGCGCAGCCAACCAAAGTGTATGAATGGCAAGGACAGCCGAATACGCAGTGGTCTGCGGCATCGTCATGCGTCCAAGGCCGCCGCCCTGGGCCGGGTCCGGTTCGGCGAACACCGCCAGATGGCAGGGTGCCTCGTCAAGCCCGGCGAGTTTGAGCCTGGCGTATCCTGCCGCGCGGTCACCCTCCTGCCGTGCCAGTGCCTCCGCATTGCAGGTGGCGAAGATCTGCCGGACCGCGGCCCGTCGCGCGGGGTCGTCCACCGCGACGAAGCGCCAAGGTTGGCTCAGCCCGACGGAGGGGGCCAGTGCAGCCACTTCGAGCAGCTCCCGCAACATGGTCTTTGGCACCGGGTCGCGGCGGAAATGGCGCACGTCGCGGCGCCAGCGGAAGAGCTCCAGCAAGTGGGTCCGAAACTGGCCGTCAAAATCGGGCATAGGATGGCGCTAAGTCGCCTGCACAGGGCCCGGCGTCGCCGATGGCATTTCCGCCGTCGTCCTGGCCCACGTGCTTTCCGGCCCGGCCAGGAGCAGCGCAATGCAACCTGTCCATCCCGTCTGATGCGAGGCACCCAGGCCGCGCCCGGTATCCCCGTGGAAATATTCGTGGAACAACAGATTATCGCGGAAATCCGGGTCGCTCTGTGACAGCGTGTCGTCGCCAAAGAACGGCCGACGCCCATCCTCGCCACGCAGGAACAGCGATTTCAACCGGGTTGCCAGCATGCCGGCTACGTCCTTCAACGACACCATCTGGCCCGACCCCACCGGGCATTCAACGCGGAAGTCATCGCCGTAATAGCGGTGGAACTCCCGCAAGCTGTCGACCAGCAGGATGTTCACCGGCATCCAAACCGGGCCTCGCCAGTTGGAGTTGCCACCGAAGGCGTGCGTCGTGCCTTCGCCGGGCTCATAGCCGATGCTGTACTTTTGGCCGTCCACCGCCAGCACATAAGGATTGGCCTCATGGTATTTCGACAATGCCCGAACGCCATGGGCTGACAAGAACTCCGTCTCGTCCAACATCTGCCGCAACAGCATCTTCATGCGATGGCCACGCAACAACGACAGCAAATGCCGCTCGCCCGACCCGGTATCCGTCCAGCGGGAGATCAGCGCCGCCAGATCGGGGCGGTCGTTCAGGAAATACTGCAGCCGCTCGCTAAACGCCGGCAGGGCCTGGAACGCCCGGGCGCCGATCACCTCCACCGCGAATAGCGGGATCAGCCCCACCATCGAGCGTACCCGCAACGGGATGGTGTCGCCATTCGGCAGATGCAGGACGTCGTAGAAGAATTGGTCCTGTTCATCCCACAGGCCGATGCCACCGGCTTTGGTCATGGCCTCCGCAATGTAGAGGAAATGCTCGAAGAACTTGGTCGCCATGTCCTCATAGGCATCATCCTCGATGGCAAGCTCGAGCGCGATGCGCATCATGTTCAGCGTGAACATGGCCATCCAGGCCGTGCCGTCCGACTGGTCGATCAGGCCGCCCGTGGGAAGCGGGTGGGACCGGTCGAAGATCGTGATATTATCCAGCCCCAAGAACCCGCCCTGGAACAAATTGCGGTCTTTGTCGTCCTTGCGGTTGACCCACCAGGTGAAGTTCAGCAGCAGCTTGTGGAACGCCATTTCCAGGAATTTGCGGTCGGCATGACCTGTCAGCGCCCGATCCATCTGGAACACCCGGAGTACCGCCCATGCATGCACCGGCGGGTTTACATCCCCGAACGCCCATTCATAGGCCGGCAATTGCCCGTTCGGGTGCATGTAGCGCTCCCGCATCAGTAGCAGCAATTGCGCCTTGGCGAAGCCGGGGTCGATCAGCGCGAAGGTCACGGTATGGAATGCCAAATCCCACGCAGCATACCACGGATACTCCCAGGCATCCGGCATCGAGATGACGTCCGCATTGTCCAAATGCCGCCAATCGACGTTGCGCCCCGATTTACGCGCCGCGGGCGGGGCGGGCTGGCCGGGATCACCATCCAGCCACCGCCGCACGTCCAAGGCGTAGAATTGCTTCGACCACAACATCCCTGCCAACGCCTGGCGCTGCACGGTGCGCTCGTCGGCATCCGGCATGTCGCGCTGGAGCACGCCGTAATACGCCTCTGCCTCCTCACGGCGGCTTTGCATCACGGCGTCGAACCACGCGAAGGCGTCTTCCGTCGAGTCCGGCCGTAGGCGCAGCCGAAGCGTCGCTTCGCCGCCGGCTGGGATTTCCACGCGCCAACGCGCGGCGCATTTCGTGCCCCGGCGCAGCCCGTTCACCGTATCGCCCTTGCCGTTGACGATGTAGTCGTTGATGCCGTCCTTGAACGGACCCGGCATTTTGGTGCCGTAAATCCGGTTGTAGTTGGTCTCGTTTTCGCAAAACAACCACTCCGCGTCCGGCGAATCCACCTCGCAAATCCGCACCCGGGCCAGCGCAGGATGGCTGGCGCGAACCTTGCTGCCCTCCAGCGCGAGGAGCGGCTTCGGCCGGTTCGGCACCCATGTCCAGGTGTTGCGCGACCAGAACTGCGGCAGGATGTGCAGCGGCGCCGGGTCCGGCCCGCGGTTGTGTGCCGTGATCTGCATCAATATGTCGTCGGTCGACGCCTTGGCATACTCCACCACCACGTCGAAATAGCGACGCTCGTTGAAGATCCCGGTATCGACCAACTCGTATTCGCGGTCACCGGCGCCGCGGCGGGCGTTTTCCTGCACCAAATCGTCGTACGGGTAGGCCGCCTGCGGATATTTGTATAGCATCCGCATGTAGGAGTGCGTCGGCGTACTATCCAGGAAGTAGTAGAGTTCCTTGACGTCCTCGCCATGGTTGCCCTGCGCATTGGTCAGCCCGAACAGCCTCTCCTTGAGGATAGGGTCCTTCTCGTTCCACAAGCCGAGGCTCAGGCACCAGCGGAGTTTCTCGTCGGCGAACCCGGCCAGCCCATCCTCTCCCCAGCGATAGGCAACGCTGCGGGCCTGATCATGCGGCAGATAATCCCACGCCATGCCGCCGGGGCTGTAATCTTCCCGCACCGTGCCCCATTGCCGTTCGCTGAGGTAGGGCCCCCATCGCCGCCAACCCTCCCCGCGTTCGGTGGCGAGCAGGCGGCGCCCCTCTGCCGTCTCGAAGATGGGATCAGGATCCATTGGGTGCTCCGAGCAAGGCTTCGATACGGATTAATTCGCCGAGCGACCACGCCTGGAACGGGCAGCCGCCGGGCGTGTGTGGTGCGTCGCCATCAACGACCTCTGACACATGCCCTAACCCGGCGGTGTGAAGATGCGCTTGCAAGGCCGGCAGAAAACGCGCGCGTCCCACCTCCCGCGCCGCCGGGGTATTGCCCTCATTGGCCAACCATGCCGCGACGAACGGCCCGAGCAACCAGGGCCATGCCGTGCCCTGATGATAGGCGTTGTCACGTTCCACTGGGCCGCCCCGGTAATGCGGCACGTAGCCGGGGTCGTCGGGTGCCAAGGTACGCAGGCCGAGCGGGGTCAGTAGCGAGCGCTCCGCCAGCGTGACCACGCCCGCAATCAACCGGGGCGTCAACACTGGGATGGGCAGGCCGCCCGCCGCCAGCACCTGGTTGGGCCGCACCCGGCAGTCCCGTGCCCCAGGCACGCCGTCCGCGTCCAGCACGTCGATCAATCCGCCGGTGGCCCGGTCGGGGAACAACCCCACCACGCTGTCCCGCGCCCGCAGCGCCGCCGCCATCCAGTGGTCGTTGCCGGGCCACTGGCCGGCGATCGCCAAGGCGTTCACCCACAGCGCCTGCAACTCGACTGGTTTGCCGATCCGCGGCGTGACGACGTGGTCGCCGATCTTGGCATCCATCCAGGTGACCTGCACGCCGGGCACCCCGGCCCGCAACAACCCGTCGCGTGGATCGGGCGAGATGCCAAACCGGGTGCCTGCGCTATAGCCCTCCAGGATGGCGGCTGCGGCGGCGCGCAAGCGGGTGGTGATCGCGCGGGAGGCACCGCCGCCGTCGCACAACTCGTGCACCGCCACGATGAACCAGAGCGAGGCGTCGGCGGAATTGTACTCCGGCGCGCCATCGCCGTCGGGAAAGCGGTTGGGCAGCATGCCTTCGCTGACATGATCGGCCCAGGCCAGCAGGATTTCCGCCGCCTCCTGCAAGCGGCCGCGGGCAATCAGCAGGCCGCGCATGGCAATGAAGGTGTCCCGGCCCCAATCCGTGAACCATGGGAACCCCGCCAGCACGCTGGGTGCATTACGCCGGGCCACGAGATACGAATCGGCCGAGATATCCCGGGTGGGGCGGCTGCGGCGATCCGCCTCGCCTGCCTCCAGTGCTTGGGCGGAGAGGGTGCCAAGGCTTTGTGCCCGCAGGATCAGCACGGCCTCGGTCGCGGCATCCCAGACGAAAGTGCCGGGTGAGGCGAGGTCCTCCCCGTCATCAAGCCCACGGGCGAGGTCGGCCGCGTAGCTGAACTGCCGGAACCAGTCCGGACCGGGGGTCCAGGTGAAACTGCCGCGCGCCGTCACGGCAGCCACGCCGGGGTAGGGACGCCACGTCAACGCCCCGTCTTGGCGGGTTGGGGTGAAATCGAACGCCGGGTTTTCATGGTGCAGCGCATGATAGTCGCGGCCGGACATCAGCGGGCGAACAGTCAGCCGCACCGTGCGGTCGGCCCACCAGCGCAACACGGTTTCTTGTGTCGTGCGGTTGACGAAGATCTCGTGCCGCAGCTCGGTGCCGTCCGGCAGGTTGAACCGCCACCTTGGCCATGGCAGCGCGGTGAAGTCGGACAGATAGGCACGCGCATCTGGATAGACTACGCCACCCCGGTAGGCCTGTGCGCTCAGCGCGTAGCGGCCGGCGGGGGTTTCGGCAAACACTTCCAGGCCATTCAGCAGGACCTGGCGCCCCGCCGGTGACTCCGTCAGCAGCAGCGCGTGATAGCGGCGGGTGCGGGTCAATCCTGCCGTGCCGGACGCGAAGCCTCCGTGCCCATCGGCCTCAAGCCACTCCCAGTCCCAATCCATGCCGGCCCCACCCTGTCGGCTGACAAGATGCCTATGAGTGAGCCCGGCGGGAAGCGGCCTTACGATCAGCGTGGACTATTCTCAGGCCACCTCCCAGGGCAGCGCCCGGCCAAGCAGCGGCTCCCCTTGAACTCCCTCCGACGGGCGCTAGGGTGGCGGGGTAATACAGGGAGATCGCAGCAATGGCGGACATGCAAAGCGGGAGCGAGGACCTGCTTTACACGGTGGAGGGCGGGATCGGCCGCGTCACCTTCAACCGCCCGCAAGCCCGCAACGCCATGACCTTTGCCATGTACGACCGCCTGGCCAAAATATGCGAGGAAGCCGGGTCCGACCCGTCGATGCGGGCCCTGGTGCTGACCGGGGCAGGGGAGAAGGCGTTCGCTTCCGGAACCGACATCTCCCAATTCCGTGAGTTGAAAACCCCGCAGGATGCGCTTGAATACGAGCAGCGGATCGACCGGGTGCTGGTGGCGCTGGAGCGCTGCCCCATCCCCACCATTGCCGTGATTGCCGGCGCGTGCACCGGCGGCGGCGCGGGTATGGCTGCAGCCTGTGACCTGCGCATTGCCACCAAGGCCTCCCGGTTCGGCTTCCCCGTGGCGCGCACGCTCGGCAATTGCCTGTCCATCTCCAACTACACCCGCCTGGCTGCCCTGGTGGGGCCGGCGGCGGTGAAGGATATGGTCTTCACCGCCCGGTTGCTCGGTGCCGAGGAAGCAAAGTCGGTCGGCTTCATCAATGAAATCGTCGAGGACCGGGCCGCGCTGGACGCCCGGGCGGACGAATTGGCCAAGCTGGTCGCCAGCATGGCCCCGCTGACGCTGCGCGCCACCAAGGAGGCGCTCTATCGCATCCGCGAGCGCTCCCGCCCCGAGGAGGGGCATGATCTCATCGTGATGTGCTATATGAGCCAGGATTTCCGTGAAGGCTTGGACGCGTTCCTCACCAAGCGTACGCCGCATTGGACGGGCAAATGACCGAGGGCGTTCCGACCCTGCGCATCGAGGGGGCCATTGCCACCATCCAGCTCAACCGCCCCTCGGTCCATAACCGGATGGAGCCGGAGGATTTGACCGAGCTAGGGCGGCTGCTGGATTGCATCGAGGTGCAGGCGGCGCCGCGTGTTCTGCTGCTGACGGCGACCGGCAAGTCCTTTTCGTCCGGGTTCAACATCGGCAAGCTGAATGGCGGCGATGGGGACGCGGGCGGCGATGGCTCGTTCGACAAGGTGGTGGACCGGTTGGAGCGCTTTCGGCTGCCCACCATCTGCGCCCTGAATGGCGGCGTGTATGGCGGCTCAACCGACATGGCGCTGTCCTGCGACTTCCGCATCGGGGTGGAGGGCATGACCATGTTCATGCCGGCGGCGCGGCTTGGCCTGCATTATTACGCCGGCGGCATGCGGCGCTACGTGGCCCGATTGGGGTTGGGGGCCGCCAAGAAACTGTTCCTGACCGCGGCAAAGCTGGATACCGCCGAGATGCTGCAGATCGGCTATCTGGACGAGGCGGTGCCCCCTGAGCGGCTGATGCCCCGGGTGATGGAATTGGCGGCCGTGCTTGCCGCCAATGCCCCGATCGCGGTGCAGGGCATGAAACGGGCGCTGAACGATATCAGCCGTGGCGAGCCGGATTTGGCATTGATCGCCGACAACCAGGCGCGCAGCCGGCGGTCCGCCGACCTGGCCGAGGGCCGGGCCGCCTGGCTGGAAAAGCGGACACCCAAATTCATTGGGGCCTGATTCCGCAAATGGAGGATATGCGATGATCAAGTTCTATTACAGCCTGGCGCCAAACCCGATGAAGGTGGCGCTATTTCTCGAAGAGGCCGGGCTGGCCTACGAAGCGATCCCCGTGGACACCCGCAAGGGCGAGCAATTCGACCCAGCCTTCGCCGCGGTGAACCCGAACAACAAGGTGCCCGCGATCGTCGACGGGGACGTCACCGTGTTCGACAGCAACGCCATCCTGCTCTACCTCGGCGAGAAGACCGGCAAGTTCATGCCGGGTTCCTCGCCCCAGGCGCGGGCGGATATGTTCTCGTGGATGATGTTCGTCGGCACCGGCATGGGGCCGTATTCCGGTCAAGCCGTGCATTTCCGCCACCACTCCCCGCCGGGGAACGATTACGGCGCGACGCGCTATCTGTTTGAAGCCAAGCGCCATTACGGCATCCTGAACGACCGGCTGGCAAAGCAGGAGTGGATGCTCGGCAGCGAATACTCCGTCGTCGACATGGCCGTTTGGGGCTGGGGCCGGATGGCGCCGTACGTGATGGGGAGTTCGCCGAAGGATATGTCGGTGTGGGAGGAATTTCCCCACGTGAAGCGCATGCTGGACGTCATCAACGCCCGCCCGGCGGCCATCCGTGCCGAGGCGCTCCGCGAGCGGCATGCGTTCAAGACCGAGCTGGACGCGGAGGCGAAGCGCCACATGTTCCGCTTCCTCGCGGAACCAGTGATCTAGCTGCCGCGAAGGGCCTGAAGCGGTGAAAGCGGGGGGCGGGTGCCGAACCCGGATTATGGCCAGGGTGCCCCTGGCGTCGTGCGCGGGCTTGCGATCGGCGGGGTGCTGCTGCTGATCGTGGCGGCCGTCAGCCATGGCCTCCACCCGCCATTGTTTTGGCAGCCCGTCGTGGCGCTCCTGGCGACTGCCAGTTGAATGGTCTGGTCGAGCCGGATCGGCAAGCAGCGCAAAATTCGCGCACTGCTCGGCCGCCAGCCATGGCGGGGGAATGAAATTGTGCTGGACATTGGCTGCGGCCGCAGCTGGCGGCCATCGCGGTGGCACAGCGCGTGCCGGAAGGCCGGATCATCGGCATTGACCTTTGGCGCAGCCGCGGCCTGTCGCGCAGCCCGCTGGACGCTGCCCAGGCCAATGTCGCGGCGACACAGTTCGGCGCGCGCGTGTCATTCGAGATGGGATGCGACAAGGCTCCCCTTCGGCGAAGCGATGTTCGACGTCGTGGTGTCGTTGACCATGCTGCACAACATCCCCTCTGCCTCTGGCAGGGCCCGCGCCATCGAGGAGGCTTTGCGCGTGCTTCGCCCCGGCGCTGATCTTCGGTATCGTGCACACACCGAAATACGCCGCAGCGGCCAAGTCTGCGGGCGCCCGCCGCGTTTGGCTTTCCAGGCCGGCGATCCTCTGAGCGCTGCCGGATTGGTCGATGAGTGCTGAGAAGGCCAACTCACCGTACTCGACTGAGGAAGGACGTCAGATGCAAAAATTTTTGGTGATGTATCTAATACCGAGAGCGGTGCTCGATGATTGGAAGAAGGTCGACCCTGAGCAACGGAAAGGGTCGGAAGAGAAAATGATGGCGGAGTGGCAGAAATGGATGAGCGATCATGCCAGCATGATCACCGACACGTGGGTTGGCGGTAAGACAAAGCGTGTTGTTGCTGGCGATACGTCGGATGTTAGAAACGACATCACGCTATTCTCGTTTATCGAGGCAGAGTCACACGAGGCCGCTACCGCGATCTTCGAAAAACATCCGCATCTTCAAATCCCGCAATCCTCCATCGAAGTGATGGAAATGCGGTCGATGACATAGGCGCAACGTCGCACGAAGGTAGGATGCAAGCATGTCCCGGAATTTCCGTCTGGACGCCTATCTGGCGCGAATCGGATTTGGTGGCCCGGTCAATCCCGATCTCGCGACACTCGCTGGTTTGCAGGCCCATCACGTCGCCGCGCTTCCCTTCGAGGCCCTCGATCCGCTGCTGCGCCGCCCCGTTGCCCTCGATCTCGACGCCGTGCAGGCCAAGATTGTTGAAGGGCAGCGCGGGGGCTATTGTTTCGAGCAGAACGCGCTGCTGCAGGCTGCCCTGCAAACGATCGGCTTCAAGGTCACCGGGCTGGGCGCGCGCGTGCGCTGGATGTCGCCGCCCGGTTCGCCCCTTGGGCCGCGCACCCACATGCTGCTCCTGGTCGATTTGCCGGAGGGGAGGTTCCTGGCGGATGCCGGGTTCGGCGCCTGCCTGCTGGACGCGCCGCTGGCGTTGCAGACCGGCACCGAGCAGGCGACCGCCATGGGCCGCTTCCGCCTGACCGAAACGGGCGGTTTGTTCACACTCAGCGCAAAGCAGCCATCGGGCTGGCGGGCGGCGTATATGTTCGATCTGGTGCCACAACTCCCGTCGGACTACGTGCTCAGCAATTGGTTCACCTCGACCAATCCGCAGTCGCCATTCCCAAACACGCTCATCATGGAGCGCCTGGCGCCTGACCGGCGTTACAAACTCATGAACCGCCGCTTCGTGACCGAAATGCGCGAGGGCGAGGTGGCCAGCGAGAGGATGATCGAAACCGCCGAGGACCTGCAGCAGGTTCTCGAGGAAGTCTTCGGGGTCATTCCGCCCGTTCCAGCCGCGGACATCATGGCCGTGTTAGCGAGAGCGAGCCCGCCCTAGTACCAGCCGTGCTTCTTCCAGAATCCAACCGCGTTATCCGCCGTCTGATAGCGCTGCGCGATATAGCGGATGCCGCCCTGCGCCTCCTCCACCGCGTTGCCGAACGATGCGGCACCGTGAGGATTGAGGTGGTAACTGGATTGGGTGAGCTGAAACAAGCCGCGGGCCGAGTCCTTTCCGTTGCTGGCGCCAACCTTTCCGGTGGACTCGCGCTCTATGATGTAGTGCAGATCGGCCTCCCAGGTGGTGGGAACGCCCTCTTTGGCGATGGCTGTTCGCACGGCCTGCGTCACATCCGTCGGCATCGCATCTGCCGTTGCGGCCGCCGCCCGATGCGCCGCGTGGTCCACATGGGCGTGAAAAGAACCCTTGTGGTGGGCCGATGCGGCATGATGCCCGGCCACAGCGTGCCTGTGGCCATGATGCGCCGGTCCCGTGCCTGACGCATGAGGTGCGGCCTTCGCAACCGAACCAGGGTTGGACTCTTTCATCTCCCCCACTGTGGCGCCCGATGCTTAACGATTCCTTTCAGCCGGCCGATAAGAGGGCGGCGAGCGCCACACACGCCGCGTGGATGGCTGGCCATTGCTCCGCGAAATCCGCCTCCGGGTTGATCGGCCCCCCGTCCATCATGGCACGGGTCAAACTCAGCCCCGGCATGGCCGGAACCAGGCGCATTTTGATGCCCTCGGCGACCTGCTGTAACTGCTCGGCGCATTTAGCGCCGCCGTGGCCGCCATAGGTGACGATGGCGAGCGGCTTGCCCTGCCATTCCGCGTAGCAATGGTCGATCGCGTTCTTCAATGCGGCCGGATTGCCCCAATTATATTGCGGCGTCACGAAGACGAATCCCGCACCACCGGCAACCTTCTCGCTCCAGGCCCGGGTGTGCGGGTGAAGGTAGCGGCCGGTAACCGGAATGTGCGGCTCGTCGTCCATCGGCAGCTTCCATTCGGCGAGATCGACCAGTTCGAACGGCAACCCCGTCGCCTCCTGGCCAATTTCTGCCACCCAGCGGACCAAGACCGGGCCGAGGCGTTGCGCGCGGACACTGCCCATGATGACCAGGTGGTCTTTTTCTCAGCCGGATCCATGCACTGTCACTCCGCTGCCGGGCTGGACGCCAGAAAGCTGAAGTCGCAGCCCTCATCCGCCTGCGTCACGCTATCCAAATAGAGCTTCAAATACCCCCGGTCACCCCCCGGCGGGCGAGGCGGTGCCATCCAGGCCGCGCGACGCCGGTCCAACTCGGCCTCGTCGACCAACAGGTCGATCCGGCGCCCGGCAACATCCAACCGGATTTGGTCGCCCGTCTGCACCAGGGCCAAGGGACCGCCTGCGGCTGCCTCTGGCACCATATGCAGCACGATCGTGCCGAATGCCGTCCCGCTCATGCGGGCGTCCGAGATGCGCACCATGTCCTTCACACCAGCCCGGGCCAATTTCTTCGGGATCGGCAAATAGCCCGCCTCCGGCATTCCCGGCGCGCCCCGTGGCCCGGCGTAGCGCAGCACCAGGACATCCTGCGCGGTGACATCCAGCGCCGGGTCATCGATGCGGGCGCCCAAATCGTCGACCCCGTCGAACACCACGGCGCGGCCGGTATGCTGCAGCAAAGCGGGGGTGGCGGCACCAAATTTGATCACCGCGCTGCCAGGGCACAGGTTGCCGCGCAACACCGCCATTCCACCCACGGGGAAGACCGGATTGGCGCGGCTGCGGATAACGGTCTGGCCGGGAACGTCCTCGGCGGCGTCGATCGCCTGGCCCAGCGTGCCACCAGTGACGGTGCGGGCGGATTCGTCCAGCAGGGGACGCAATTCGCGCATCAGTTTCGGCACCCCGCCAGCCCAATGGAAATGCTCCATGTAGTGGTCGCCCGTCGGCTTCAGATCGATCAGCACGGGCACTTCGGCACCCAGACGGTCGAATTCCTCCATATCCAGCTTGAGTCCAAGCCGCCCAGCGATCGCCGCCAGATGCACCAGGGCGTTGGTCGAGCCACCGATCGCCTGCAATACCACTTGCGCATTCCTGAACGCCGCCGGGGTCAGGATATCCGCCGGCAGCCTTCCGGCCACGCCGATTGCGGCAACCGCCGCCGCGCCCGACTGCTCGGCGCAGCGGATGCGGTCGGCATGGGTGGCGGGGATCGCAGCGGAACCGGGGAGGGCCATGCCCAGCGCCTCCGTCAGGCATGCCATGGTGCTGGCCGTACCCATCACCATGCAGGTGCCGGGGGTGGGCGCCAGGCGGCCATTGATCGCGTCCATCTCAGCCTCGGTGAACTCGCCGGCACGATGACGAGCCCAGAAACGGCGGCAATCGGTGCAGGCGCCGAGCACCTCGCCCTTATAATGCCCCACCAGCATCGGGCCGGTGACCAGTTGAACAACCGGGATATCCAGGCTGGCGGCAGCCATCAATTGGGCTGGAACCGTCTTGTCGCATCCGCCGATCATCAGCACGGAGTCCATGGGCTGCGCGCGGCACATCTCCTCCGTGTCCATGGCGGCCAGGTTGCGGAGGAACATGCTGGTCGGGTGGGCGAAGCTTTCATGGATGGACACGGTAGGGAACGTCATCGGCAAGCCGCCCGCCAGCATCACGCCCCGCTTGGCGGCGTCCACCAACTGCGGAACGTTGCCGTGGCAGGCGTTGTAGGCGCTGTACGTGTCCACGATGCCGACGATCGGGCGGGACAGCGCGTCGTCCGAATAGCCCATCGCCTTGATGAATGCCCGGCGCAAAAACAGGCTGAACCCGTCATCGCCATAGCTGGTCAGACCTTTGCGCATGCCCCTTGCGGCGTCGGTTGCCATGGTCCCGCTTCCCCTCGTTGCCAGTCGGGAGTTTATTGCACGCCACATGTGTGATGCGGAGGGGGCGGGCGATAATGAAGGACGCGATCTACGGCGGGGTGAACGCCGCGGTGTTGACTGCGATGCGGCCGGACCTGTCGGTCGACCTCGACCGCATGGCGATGCACAGCAAATGGCTGCTGGCGAATGGCTGCAACGGCCTGGGCATCCTGGGCACCACGGGCGAGGCCAACAGCCTGGGCGTGTCGGAGCGGATTGAGGTGATGGAGGGGCTGGTCGCCCGTGGCCTGCCGCCCGCGCGGCTGATGCCCGGCGTCGGCACCCCGGCGCTGACCGACACCGTGTTTCTCGCCACGAAGGCCGCGGAATTGGGGTGCCCCGGTGTGCTGGCCCTGCCGCCATTCTTTTACAAGAACCCGAGCGAGGATGGGTTGTTCGCCTATTTCTCCGAGGTGATCCAGCGCCTGGGGACGGCGACGAAAATCTATCTCTACCACTTCCCGGCGCAATCGGCCGTGCCATTCACGGTGTCGCTGATCGCGCGGCTGCTGAAGGCCTATCCGGGCACGATCAAGGGCATCAAGGACAGCAGTGGCGACTTTGCCAACACCAAGAGCTATCTGGATCACTTCGCGAAGGACGGCTTCGAGGTTTATGCCGGCGACGACGGCGCGCTGTATGACCTGCTGAACGCGGGTGGCGCCGGGTGCATCACCGCCGCGTCCAATGTCGGCTGCATGTGGAACGCGAAGGTGTACGCCAATTGGGACAATGATTTGGGCAAACAGGCCCAAGTGACGTTGGCGGCCATCCGCAAGGCCGTCACGTCGGCGTCCCTGATCCCTGGGTTGAAGGCGCTGGCGGCACGGCAATACGGCGACGAGGCATGGAACGCTATCCGCCCGCCGCACATGGCGCTGTCTGCCGAGGAGAAGGCGAAGCTGTACGCAACGTTCGACGCGTGCGGAGCGACTTTGGCCAAGGCGGCCTGAGGGTCGTAGGGCCAGGAGTGCTGCTGGGCCCCTGCGCCCCACAGACCCCGAACGCGATCTAGCCCATCTCTCCCATGAAAACGCGAGAGACCTCAATCATCCGGCTCCGCCAGACGACTTCCTCCCTAGTCTGATCGGCCGGCCAATGCATCGTGCGCTTGGCGGATCACACCTCCCAATGTCTCGGCAACAGAGGTAAGGCCCGGAAAGGATGGAAAAGTGATGGAATAGCCTGCCTCGTCAGATACTTGGTCCGCGACTGCGATGTAGATCTTGCAAGTCAAAAGTCGGTGCTCCAATCGGCGGCCGGCGTACCGAGCAGGTGAGTAATGCCAGCCAGCCTGTTCACAGATGGCGCGCAACATGCCAGTCGGGATATTGCCGGAGTGATTGGAGACGACCACGCGCTTACCATTGCGCTTCCGTCATCCCCGCCCGCTTTATCGACTAGATAGCTATACACGATGGCCTATGCAGACGAAAATTTACGTTTACGGTCCAAGTGCGGCGGTTGTCGGTGCCGAACTAATATGGCAAGCCTTTGGCGCGTTCGGCTTTCAGCGCGCGCGCGTACCATTCCAGCTCGTCCAGAAACCGTGTTACGCTCCGCTTGAAGCGTTCGTCCGTGACCGTGCCGTCCTCCGCCACCAGGGAGGCGACGCGCGGGAAGGGGAGGATGCTTGGGATGGACGGCATGCCCAGCTCGCCCAGCGTCATCCGCAACTGCATCGCGCCACGTACGCCCCCAAACTGCCCGGCGGAGTAGCAGGCGATGGCGGACGGGCGCCAGAAATACTCCTCCAGGAAATGGTCGAGCAGGTTCTTCAGCGCCGGGGGAATGCCGTTGTTATACTCGCCGCCGACGATCACGAACGCATCGGCCGCACGGTAGAGCGTGGCCAATTGCTCCATGACAGCGGGCGCATTTCCCTTGAACTCCTTGTACATGCGGTCGAGGAGGGGAAGCTGGTAGATCTCCGGATCGACCAAGGTCACGGTATGGCCGCGCGCCTCGATTTGCTGCTGCAAATGATGGGCGGCTCGGATACCCACCCGGTCGGTGCGAACGGAGCCGTAGATTACGGGGATCGAGAGCGGCATCGGTAAAACCCCTACGCCAAAGCGGTGCGTGTCGCGGCCCACCATAACGGGGACCGGCCGGCGCGGCGGGCTTTTTCCTCGTAGCGTGTCGGCGGCCAGCCCTCCGGCCGCTCGGTCGCCGGGGCAGGGGCGTTAAACCATGGCTGGTCCGCCAAGACAGCAGCGGTCCATGCCTGATAGGTCGGATCATCGGAGGCGATCCGCCACTCGCCGCCTGGGCGCATGGCACGGGCGACGAGCGCGACATTGTCGGGGTGGACAAAGCGCCGCTTGGCGTGGCGCACCTTCGGCCAGGGATCGGGAAACATCAGAAACAGCCGGCCCAGCGAACCCGGCGGTATCTCACGCAACAACAGCCGCGCGTCGTCGTCCCAGATCAGCAGGTTGGGCGGCAGGGGCGCCGTGGCTTCGCCACCCTCGGGAACCAGCCCCGACAGCAGCGAACAGATGCCGTTCTCATAGACCTCACACGCGACCAACCCCGCCTCCGGGTGGGCGAGCGCTATGGCCCGGGCATGCTCCCCGCCGCCAAACCCGACCTCCAGCCACAAATCGGCTGGGCGGGAGGGAAATACGCTGAACGGGTCGCTCGCCTGTCTCGGGTCAAACCGCAGCCGCGGCAAGGTGGCGCCCAGCAGCAATTGCTGCCGGGCGCGCAATGTGTTGCCACGGGTCCGTCCGTAAAGCCGCTCGACCGCCGGCTTGACGGCAGCGATCTTACCGTCCGAACGCGCTCTTGAGGTCACCCACCAGATCGGTCTTCTCCCAGGTGAAGGTGCCCAGGTCAGGGTCCGGCGTGCGGCCGAAATGGCCGTAGGAGCTGGTGACAGCGTAGATGGGCCGGTTAAGGTGCAGATGCTCGCGGATGCCGCGCGGCGTCAGGTTCACGACCTCGCGGAGGGTTTTCTCCAGCTTCGCCTCATCCACGTCCTTGCCGGTACCGCCCAGGTCGACATAGACGGAGAGCGGGTGCGACACGCCGATCGCATAGCTGATCTGGATGGTGCACTTTTCCGCCAGCCCGGCGGCAACGACGTTCTTCGCCAAATAGCGGCACACATAGGCGGCCGAGCGGTCGACCTTCGTGGGGTCCTTGCCGCTGAACGCGCCGCCGCCATGGGGCGCCGCGCCGCCATAGGTGTCGACGATGATCTTGCGGCCCGTCAGCCCGCAATCGCCGTCGGGGCCGCCGATCACGAAGGTGCCCGTCGGGTTGATGTAGATTTCGGTCTCGGGCGGCATCCAGCCGGATGGCAACGTCGCCTCGATCAGCGGCATCAGCATGCGCTTGATCTCCGGCTGCTCCAAGCCGGCATCATGCTGGGTCGACACCACGACGCTGGTTGCCCCGACCGGCTTGCCATCGACGTACTTAAGCGTCACTTGGCTCTTGGCGTCCGGCTGCAGGCCCGCGACCGTGACGTCCTTGTTGCGGCGCAGTTCGGACATGCGGCGAAGGATCAGGTGCGAATAATAGATCGGCGCCGGCATCAGCGCTTCCGTCTCCGTGCAGGCATAGCCGAACATGATGCCTTGGTCGCCGGCGCCCTCGTCCTTGTTGCCCAGGCTGTCGACGCCGACCGCGATGTCGGCGCTCTGCGCGTGCAGGTGGCATTCGACCTTGGCGTGCTTCCAGGAGAAGCCTGCCTGGTCGTAGCCGATATCATGCACCGCCATGCGGCACAGATGGGAGAGCAGTTCCGGAGTCACCGTCTCCGGCCCGCGAACTTCGCCGGCGAGCACGATACGGTTGGTGGTGACCAATGTTTCGCAAGCAACGCGAGAGTATGGGTCGGCTGCGAGAAATGCATCCAACACGGTATCACTCAGGCGGTCCGCGACTTTGTCTGGATGACCTTCTGAGACAGACTCAGACGTAAAGAGATACTCACCCTTGTCGCGCATGGACTTAGTCTCCGCTTGTCGCGATTAGAACACGGCAAAGCCGGCGCCCGCCGGATGCGGAGCGCTGTGTGTTTGGCCGAAACAATTGGGGGGGTCAAGGCACTCCCCCCAAATGCAGGATCGCTAGTAGCCGTAGCCCGGTGCGGCGTAGTAGCCGGCCCGCGGCGGCGGATAATAGGTGGCGGGTGGCGGGTAATAGGCCGCCGGGGGTGGCGCCGGGTAATAGCCGGGTGCGGTTGGCGTCGTCGCCGCGCCAGTAACGGCGCCCACTGCGCCGCCGGTGAGCGCGCCGATGGCGGCACCCCGGCCGCCGCCGGCCAGCGCCCCAATGGCTGCACCGGTGCCGGCCCCGATCAGGCTGCCGCCGACGGCTCGCTGGCCGGGGTCATAGGGGTCGGTGCACCCGGCAACGGCCCCCAGAAGCAGGATGGCTCCAGCAGCGCATGGCAATTTGCAGGCTCGCATCGGGTGACTCCAAACGTGTGTTTGCTGCCAGTCTACCCTGATCGTTTTATCAAATCATAGCAAAGGCGCGCGTTTTGTTACAGAGCCGCCGCGCAAAACACCCAAGACCCCGCATCATGCTTGCCAAGCTGGACACGATTATGTAGCGAGTCCGTGATGGTTCAATCACTTCGCGCGGGAGCTTCCGCCGGGACGCCCGAGCTGACTTCCGCGATTCGCCGGCTCGCCCGTACGAGCGTGCTGGTGGTCGGAGACGCGATGCTGGACCGCTACGTCTATGGCGGCGTCGACCGCGTCTCGCCAGAAGCACCCATCCCTATCCTTTCCGTCGAACGGGACGTCGCGATGCCAGGCGGCGCGGGCAACGTGGTGCGCAACCTCACGGCGTTCGGCGCGGCCGTGGCGTTCGTCTCCGTCGTCGGCGATGACCAGGCCGGATCGGACCTGACGGGCCTGATCGGCGGCCAGCCCAATGTGGAACCCTGGCTGCTGGTGCAAAGCGGCCGGACGACAACGACCAAGACGCGTTATCTCTCCCGGGGACAGCAACTGCTGCGCGCCGACCACGAAACCTCGGCCCCGATCCACCCGAAGCTGGCCGAGCGGCTGCTGCGTATTACCCAGGACGCATTGTCGGCGACGACCGTCACCGTGCTCTCCGACTACAACAAGGGCGTGCTGTCGGGTGACGTCGCTTCCCGGATCATCGCGGCCGCCCGCGCGGCGAACCGCCGGATCGTGGTTGATGCGAAGGGCAGCGACTACGCCCGGTATGCCGGGGCGGACGTCATCACCCCCAACCGAAGCTCGCTGGCGGCCGCGACTGGCCTGCCTGTCGATACCGAGGCGGCTGTCGTCCACGCAGCGGAGGTGCTGCGCACGACGCATGGGTTCGGCGCCGTGCTGGTGACGCGGAGCGAGCACGGCATGATTTTGGTCTGGAGCGGCGAGCCGGTCCACCTGCCGGCCGAGGCACCGGATGTGTTCGACGTGTCCGGCGCTGGTGACACCGCCGTGGCGACATTGGCCGCCGCATTGGCCGCAGGGTTGGATCTGCCCGTCGCGGCCCGCCTGGCCAATATCGCGGCCGGTATCGTGGTTGGCAAGATCGGCACCGCCGTCGCGAGCGAGAGCGACCTGCTGGCGGCGGTGTCGCCCCAGGGGAGCGCGCTGCGCAAGGTGGTGACCCGGCAGCACGCGGCCGAACAGGTCGAGCGTTGGCGCCACCGCGGTTGGCGCATCGGGTTTACCAATGGCTGCTTCGATCTGCTGCATCCAGGGCATGTCCACTTGCTGGAACAGGCTCGCAGCGCCTGCGACCGGCTCGTGGTCGGGCTGAACTCCGACGCCAGCGCGAATCGCCTGAAAGGGCCGGGCCGCCCGGTCAATCCCGAGGCGGTGCGGGCCGCGATGCTGGGAAGCATCACGAATGTCGATCTGGTCTGCACCTTCGAGGAAGACACCCCGGAGGATCTCATCCGGGCGCTCTCGCCGGACCTGCTGGTGAAGGGCGCCGATTACACGATCGGCACCGTCATTGGGGCGGAGTTCGTCCAGAGCTATGGCGGCCAGGTGCTGTTGGCGGAGCTGGTGCCCGATCACTCCACCTCCGCGACGGTGCAGCGGCTGCGCAGCGTTTAGGGCTTTATCGCGCCTGGGCAGACGGAACCGAAGCGGGCTGGTTTGACGTTACCGCAGCGCACCCACTAAAGCCGGATGCGACAACGGGGAGGCCTCATGCCCGACGTGCCTGACTTCAACCTGCGTGATCAGCCGATGTGCGACCTGCGGCGCATTGGTTCGCACCCTGATCATTGGTACCCGCTGGCTTGGTCGCGGGAGGTGAAGGCCGGCAAGACCTATGCGACGCATTTTGCCGGCGAGCCAATCGTTCTGGTGCGGCCCAAGGATGGCGACGTGTTCGCGCTGGAAGACCGCTGTGCGCACCGCCAGGTGCCATTGTCGCAGGGGGTTGTGTCGGGCTGTGCCGTCCGTTGCGGCTATCATGGTTGGACGTACGATGCCTCCGGTCAATGCGTGGACGTGCCGTATTTGGGCAAGGGCAAGTTGCCGAACGGCGTGCGGGCCTATCCGTGCCGTGAACAGGATGGGCTTATCCTGATCTGGCCCGGCGATCCTGCCATGGCGACCGCGCTGGCACCGCTAGGGGCCGCGTCTGACCCGGCGTTCAAAACGCGGCGGTTCGGCCAGACGGTGAAATGCCACTACACCTTCATGCACGAGAACTTGATGGATATGAACCATCAGTTCCTGCATCGCCGTCAGATGGGACAGATCGCGCCGCGCTATCTGGGGCGCCGGGTCGGCGAGTCTTGGCTGGAGATCGATTACACCTTTGCCCGCACCGGGGGTAAGCAGCCGCTGGGAGAGGCCGCCATCCTTGGAAGCCGGCGTGGCGTGTCCAACACGCATAAGGATTTGATGACGATCCGCACCGACTATCCGTATCAGACGCTTCGGATTTGGACGTCCGGTGATGAGCCGGTGATGCATCTGTGGATTTGCTACACGCCGGTCGATGCGGGCCAGCGTATCAACCGGACGTTTGGATTGTTGTCGGTGCGGCGGCCGAAAGTTCCGGGGCTGCTGGATGCCGCGTGGCCCGTGCTGGTCTGGTTCACCGAACGTATTTTCCGGGAAGACCGCGCGATCGTGGAGATGGAGCAGCGCGCCCATGACGCGCAGGGGGCGGATTGGAACCAGGAGGTTTTCCCGCCAATTCGCGACCTGCGGACATTGCTGGCGGCCAACGGCCTGCCGATCAGTCCGCTCGCAGCGCGGCTCGCATCGATGCCGTAACGCTGGGGTGCTCCAGCGCTGCCAGGCGGGTTGCCGCCAGGGATGCAAACCGGTGGGTGAGCGCGCGCCGGCGGGCGGCTGGCAGCATATGGGCGGGAGCCGGGCGCACCAGTTCCGCGTCCCGGCCAGACGCGACGATCAGCCCGGCGGTGGTTGGTATGAGGTCGGGTGGGAAATCATCGTCGACGGCGAAATATAATGCGTCGCAAAACTCCCTATAATCCGGCCATTTTTCGTCGGTGAGGAAGTCCCGTACGCCTGACTTCACCTCGATGCAGACAAAACCGCCGTCGGGACGTAGCGCCAGCAAATCGGCCCGGCGGCCGTTCGGCAGCGGCACCTCGTGTAGCGGGGCCCAGGCGAGCAACTGGCACAAGGCGGCGGCGGCGCGGCGGATGGCAAGTTGACGTTCCGGAAGCGTTTGCTGAGGAAACGAGGACTGCATTCCGCAAGTCTAGGCTCGGTCGAACGAAAAGTGAACTGTTGGAACCGTAGAGGAATAGGTGCATTACTATGCCATGGTTCCGACGCGGTTCGCTGTTGCCGCCCACATCCTGTTGATGGTTGCTGCCGAAGGAGGCGAGCCGTCCACCAGTCAGAGACTTGCGACGAGCATCAACACCAACCCGGTCGTCATTCGCCGAATCACCGGCCAATTGGCGCGTGCCGGGCTGGTGCGCGTACGGCGTGGGCCAGGAGGAGCCGAGCTGACGCGGCCTGCCGAGGCCATCACGCTTGAGGATGTTTGGCGGGCGGTCAATTCCGGCAGTGCCCGGCCGCTTCTCCCGCTGCATGCCAACCCCGATCCCCGCTGTCCAGTCGGGTGCCGTGTTCATGCCGTGCTGGGTGAGGCGTTCGGCACAGCCGAACGTGCGCTGGAAAGCGCGTTGGCACGAACGACCGTGGCAGATCTGCTGCACGGTGTTTCTTTTCAGGCCGCGTAGCGTTCACCCGCGCGGCCGGGCTACGAGGCGTGGCTGCGAATGCATGTCCCGAGCGGCCTTGAGCAGCGCACCTGCGGTGATCCCAAGATTTAATTTATGTTCCGTTAATTTAACAGATGACAGCGCATCGGGATTTGCTAAAAAGGAGTGGGTAATTGGATTGGTGTCAATAATGAGCGACCGCATGTTCACGAAGCAAACACCCTGGGAAGAGACACCGGAGGAGGCTGGACGACGTATTCGTCAGGCAAAGGGCGGGCAAGCCGGATGGTTAGGCACTATACTTGGTCTGACGCTAGCCGCCGGGGCGTTAATGCTGTTGTTTTCAGCCCCATGACTTGCTAATTTGAAGTAAATATCTGACTTATATTTGAAATGCACAAATACCCATTCATCCTTTCAGTCGAAAATGTCACAATCGATCAACAATATCATCAAGTGTTCGTCAACAATATAGCGCTGAGTCTTACGCCCAAAGAGTATCATACGCTGGAGCTTTTAATTCAGAAAAAAGGACACGTCGTTTCTAAAAACATCATGATTGAGCGGCTTTACGGCGGAGCGTCCGAGCAAGACAGCGATGTCATTGACATCTTTGTTCGGAAGCTCCGCAAAAAGCTGGCGGCGGCCGGCGCCGTCCAGTTGATCGATACGAGCAGAAGACAAGGGTTCAAAATCGCTGGGTAACTCGCCCAGCAAGCGTCTTGGATGCGCAGCATTAGCCTGATTTCATAAGCAAACAGCTACTCACTGCAGCGTGTTTGCAGTCACCACTGGGTGGATCGGCTTACCGTGCTGTGGAGCCCATTTTCACGAGAACAGCCAAACAAGCGCGGCGGTTCCCAGCAGGACCCCAATGACAGTGCCAATCCAAGAATTGCGCGGCTCGGAGTTCGAATAGTTCAAGTTTGCTTCACGCTTGGCATCTTCGAAAGCGGACCTATCCGCTTTGGACATGGACGTTGACGTTGACATATAGATACCCAGTATCACCACACTTCGGTCGAGGGTATCGGACCGCGACGACATTGTCACGGTGCGAAATCCAAAAGCCAGATGAATAATTTAAGTTCTATAGTAAAGCTACATTCAACTGTATGTCCGCGGAAGCCCGAACGGCAAGCGGCCTGTGTTTTTCGCAACGACTCTAAATAGTATCGTCTCTCTGCCAGGTTGCTACTCAGTTTCAGATCCGGCATTAGGTCAAGACGCCAGCAAGCGCCCCGCTCATGCAGGTTGCCATCGTACCCGACACTATCGATCGAGTCGCCAGGCTGACAATGTCTTGTCTGCGTTCAGGCAGCATTGCGCTCATGCCGCCCACCATAATTCCAACACTGCCGAAATTGGCAAATCCACACATCGCATACGTCATAATAACCTTGGACTGATCCGATAACGCGCCTTGTGGCAGGTGCGCCAGTTGCAGGTAGCTGACGAATTCGTTCAGCACCGTCTTCGTGCCCATGAGCAATCCCGCAGTCGCAGTGTCGGACCACGACACGCCGATCAACCACAGGATCGGGCGAAACGGCTGGGCGAACATCCCCTCGAGCGTCGGCGTGCCGGGAATGAGGGCCAGCCCCTGGTTGACCAGGCTGACGAGGGTGACTGCGACCAGCAGCGTGGTAGTTATGCCGACGAGCGGGCCAATGCCGTCCGCCGTGCCGCGAACCAGCGCATCCAGGCTGCTCAATGTCGGTTCGCGCGCCATGGGAACCGAGGCCGCCGCCGTGGCTGGCGCAAATGGCACCATCAATGCCGAGATCGCGAGTGCGGCAGGGGTGCTGATGACGGACGCGACGATGATCGTGCCGAGTGCGTTGGGGATGACCGGACCGAGGATGGTGCCGTAGATCACCATGACGGTGCCGGCGATGCCCGCCATCCCGCAACTCATCACCGCGAACAACTCGCCCCGCTGCATGCCCAGCAAATAGGGGCGGATGAGCAATGGTGCTTCGATATTGCCGACGAAGATGTGGACGGCCGCGGCCAATGCGAGCGGCCCGTCGATCCCCAGCGCCCGGCGCAACAGCAGGGCGAACACCCCGGTGATCCGCTGCAGGACGCCCCAGTGGAACAGCAGGGACCCAAGCGCGCTGATGACCAACACAAGCGGCAGGATCTTGAACGCGAGGATCAGGCTGGCACCGGGCTGCGTTTCGGTGAAGGGGAGGGCGCCGCCGCCGAGGTACCCGAACAGGAACGCCGTGCCATCGTCCGTGGCGCGCTGCAACGCGTCAGCCAGATGGTTCAGCAGCAGGATGGCGGCCCGCGCCGGGGCAAGGTCGATGAGCAGCACCGCCAGGGCGATTTGCAGAACCAGGCCCCCGGCCACGATGCGCCATGGAATCTGCCGCCGATCCTCGCTGAACACCCACGCCAGGGCGAGCAACGTCACCCAGCCGACCAATCCCCGCATGCATCTGCCCCCGAGTCGCAGGGCTTAGTTCACACGGCGTCGTAGTCGATGACCACCCTGGCTGTGGTCGGATGCGCCTGGCAGGTGAGGACGAAGCCGGCCTGCGTCTCCCACGGCTCGAGCGAGTAGTTGACCGTCATGTCGACGGCCCCCTCCGTCACGCGGGCGCGGCAGGTGCTGCACATGCCGCCCTTGCAGGCAAACGGCAGGTCCATCCCAGCGCGCAACGCCGCATCCAGGATGCTCTCATCGTCGGCCACGGGAACGTCCCGCCGGTTGCCGTCGACCACCAGGCTGGCGACGTGGGTGGGTGGGGCCCCGGTTGGCACCGAGCGCGGGCGGGGTATGCCACCGCCGGCGGACACGAAGCGTTCGACGTGCACGCGGCCAGGTGGGATGCCGAGTTCACCCAATACCGGCTCCAGCGCGTCGAGCATGCCGGTTGGGCCGCAGAGGAAGACATGGTCGACCTGCGCGGCCGGTATGATGTGGCGCAACAGCAGGCGCACGCGGTCTGCATCGAGCCTGCCATGCAGGATGGGGATGTCCTGCTCCTCCTGGCTCAACACGTGGAAGACGGAAAAGCGGCCGAGATACCGATCCTTCAGCTCCTCCAGCGCCTCGCGGAACAGCATGCCGCGGACGGTTTGGTTCCCGTAGAACAGGAAGAACTGGCTGCGCGGTTCGCGCGACAGAATGCCACGGGCGAGCGAGAGGATCGGCGTGATCCCCGACCCGGCGGCCAGCCCGACATAAATCCGGGCAGCGGCGGGGTCGGTGGGCAGCCCGAAGCGGCCGGTGGGCGTCATCACCTGCACCTCGTGGCCAGCCGCCAGCTCCGCATTGGCCCAGGTGGAGAAGGCCCCGCCATCGACGCGCTTGACCGCGATGCGGAGTTCACCGTCATCGGGGCCGGAGCAAATGGAATAGGAGCGGCGGATGTCCTCCCCCTCGACCGTGGCGCGCAGGGTGAGATACTGCCCCGGGTAGAACGCGTAATCGTCTGCCAGTTCCGGCGGCACGGCGAAGGCGACGGAGACGGCGTCCGCGGTTTCCCTGCGCACATCGGCAACCCGGAGGCTGTGGAACCGGGGCAGCCTGCCTTCGCGCCTTGGCTCGTCTCTCCCGGCGGGCGAGCCGCTCAGTGGCATTTGAAATAATCGAACGGCTCGCGGCAGGACTGGCATTGCCACAGCGCCTTGCACGAGGTGGAGGCAAATTCCGCGAGCTGGCGCGTGTCGTCCGACCCGCAGCGGGGGCACGGGACGGTTGGCGTGCCGAACAGGGCGCGGCGGCCGCTGCCGGGGATTGGCGGCGCAATGCCATACTCGGTCAATTTGCGCCGCCCCGACTCGGTCATCCAATCCGTGGTCCAGGCAGGGGAAAGGATCGTCGTGACCCGCGCGTCAGGGATACCGGCCCGGTCCAGCGCCAGCCCGACCTCCAGGGCAATCATGTTCATGGCGGGGCAACCAGAGTAGGTCGGGGTAATCGTCACCTCGACTTTGTCGCCGGCCATCCGCACGTCGCGCAGCACCCCCAGATCGGCGATGGTCAGCACCGGGATCTCCGGATCCACCACCGTCGCCGCGGCTTCCCGGGCGCGGTCCAGCAGCGCGGTCACCAATGCGCGCCGGGGTGGGTGCGTTGCAGATGCTGCATCACCGACAGCATCGGGCCCAGATGCTCGGTATGGCGGCCGGTTCGGCCGCCGCGATGCATCCAGGTGCCGCGTGGCAGGGCCAGCGTCGCCTGGGCTAGAATGTCCGCAACCGTGGCCTGCCAGTTGGGCTGCAGGCTGGCCGCGTCGGCTGCGATCCTGGCCAGGGTGCCGTCCTCGGGTTCGAACATCTCGCCGGTGAACGGCCAAAGCGCATCGACCGCCGCCTGCACCCGGCGGTGGCTTTCATCGGTTCCGTCGCCCAGCCGGATCATCCACTCGCTGCTGTGGCGCAGATGATAGGCGCTTTCTTTCTCGCTCTTCGCAGCGATCGCGGCCAGGGTGGCGTCGGAGGAGCCCATCATCAGCCGCCAATACGGGTCGGCGAACGCGGAATAGAAGAACTGCCGCACGATGGTACGCGCGAAATCCCCGTTCGGCTGTTCCAGCAGGAGCAGGTTGCGGTATTGCGGGGCGTCCCGCAGATAGGCGAACCCGTCCTCGTCATGCCCGGCAGCCTCGATTTCGGCCGCATAGGTGTAGAGCGAGCGGGCCTGGCCCAGCAGATCCAGCCCGATATTCGCCAACGCCATATCCTCCTCCAGGGAGGGAGCGTGGCCGCACCATTCGGACAGCCGATGGCCAAGGACGAGTGCATCGTCGGCGCGCCGCAGCGTATAGAGCACCAGCGGCGTCTCACGCACCTGGATCGAGGCACCCATCACATATGCCCGACGTCATCCGGCACTTCGTAGAAGGTCGGATGACGATAAATCTTGCTCTCGGCAGGTTCGAACATCATCGCCTTGTCCGCCGGGTCGCTCGCGGTGATGGCACTGGAGGGGACGACCCAGATCGACAGGCCTTCGCCCCGGCGGGTGTAGACGTCGCGGGCGGCCTGCAGGGCCATGGTCGTATCGGGTGCATGCAGCGAGCCGACATGTTTGTGCGCTAAGCCATTGCGGCTGCGGATGAACACTTCCCACAGCGTGGTGTCGGGCGTCGCCATCACGCGGCCTGTTTCACGGCGGCGCGTTTGGCCGCATGGGCCGCGGCGGCTTCGCGCACCCATGCACCCTCGTCATGGGCCGTGCGGCGGGCAGCCAGGCGGTCGCGATTGCAGGGTCCGTTGCCGGCGAGCACCTGGCGGAACTCTTCCCAATCGATCGGACCGTGATGCCAATGGCCCTCCGCATCCTGCGTCATCGCCGGGTCGGGGAAGGTCAGGCCCAGCTTCGCCGCCTGCGGCACCGTGGCATCGACGAATTTCTGGCGCAGTTCGTCATTGCTGAAACGCTTTATCTTCCAGGCCGTCGATTGGTCGGAATGCATGCTTTCGCCGTCCGGCGGCCCGAACATCATCAGGCAGGGCCACCACCAGCGGTTCAGCGCGTCCTGGGCCATGGCCTTCTGTTCCGGCGTGCCGGCGCACAGTGTCAGCATGATCTCGTAGCCCTGGCGCTGATGGAAGCTCTCTTCCTTGCAGACGCGGATCATGGCGCGGGCATAAGGGCCATAGGAACAGCGGCATAGCGGAATTTGGTTCATGATCGCCGCACCATCCACCAACCAGCCGATGGCGCCGATGTCGGCCCAGGTCAGCGTGGGGTAGTTGAAGATGGACGAATACTTCGCCTTCCCCTCCAGCAACGCATCCACCAGCGCCTCGCGGCTGGTGCCCAGCGTTTCCGCAGCGGCATAGAGGTAGAGGCCGTGCCCGCACTCGTCCTGCACCTTCGCCAGCAGCGCAGCCTTGCGCCGCAGCGAGGGCGCGCGGGTGAGCCAATTGCCCTCCGGCAGCTGGCCGACGATCTCGCTATGCGCGTGTTGGCTGATTTGCCGGGTCAGCGTGCGGCGGTATGTGGCTGGCATCCAATCGTTCGGTTCGATCCGGTCTTCGAGGTCGATCCGGGCCTGGAACCGCTCGAGCATGGCCGGGTCCTCGGTGCTGCGAACCTTGTCGGCGGCGTTCAACGCTTGCGTGTACATCCGGACGGTCTCCCTTCTTTAACCGGGACTTTGTCCCTCGGTCGTTTAACTACTCCAACCCCTCGGGTGGGCTTTAGCCCATCTGTTTCGCACGGCGTCTCGAGGCGGTGGGTTTAAGTCCACCTACTACCAACTGCCTGCCATAGATATGTCACGGATTTCAATTGCGTCAAGAAACTTCCGTAACATCTGGTTGAAATCGCGCCGCCAAGTCTTCGCCGGGGGGCGGCAGGTTTTGGCTATCCAGCCATCGTTCGGCCCCTGGAAGCATCGTGGCGTAGGCCGCTTGGCAGAGGCTGCGGGCGGCGTTGCCGGGCCAATCGGGGGGAAGGATGGCCGCTGGCAGGCTCAGGCCGTGCAACACGATGCGGCGGTATTCGTGGATCAGCAGGGTGCGGGCGATCATGCCTTCTAGCGGGTCCACGCCGTGCCAGGTCGGCAAGCCAGCAAACGCGGCGTTGAAGCGGCTGAAGGATGCAGCCAGGCGATCCAGCGGCCAGGCCTGCGCAGCCAGCAATCTCGCTGCCTCCAGGTCGACAGCGGCATCGAGCGTGATTGCTTCGGCGGGGGGCGCGATGGGTCCAGGGGCGATCCAGAGGCCGGGCGACGCCTGCCCCCATCCCTGTGCCGACAAGCCAGCCCGATCGGATGGATTGAGCACGAGGCGAAACCGCCCATCCCAAACGGGCGGCGACCCGGCGTAAATAAGCTGTGCCGCGGCAGCGAAGGTGTTGCGGCCTTTTTCCGCCAGACAGTAGCTGCTATTGCGGCCAACCCGGCGGCGCTCCGTCCAGCCATCCGTCACCAGCCGCGACAGGGCCGTGCGCAACGCGCCAGCGTCGATGCCCATGGCGCCGAACAACTCCAGCAACGTGCCGAGCGTGACCAAACCGCCGCGCGGGGCAATGGCATCGCCAAACACGGTGATCACCACCGACCAGGTGCGTTGCGGCCGTTCCCGCCAATGCGCCAGCAGCGGAGCCAGCATCGGGCGCTAGCCGCAGACCTCGTTGAGCGAGATCACGCGCCAAGCCTCCGGATGCCGCTCCAACCGGGTGAGCGAGATGTTTTGCACGGAAAGGTGCAATGCAGTGTCCGCGAGGATGCCGAGCGCATGGGCAATCGCGGCCCGGATGGCGCCGCCATGGCTGACGATCACCACATCCTTGCCCTGGTTCTCGACGGCCAGCCGCTCCATGGCGGCGCCGACGCGAAGAATGACCTGGGCCATGCTCTCGCCGCCGGGTGGCACCTCTTCGCCCCCCAAGGGCCAGAAGGTATGGGCGGGCAGGGTCAGCTTCGCGGGCAGATGCCCATGCGGCAGGCCCTGCCAGTCACCGAGATGCTGCTCGATCAAATCCGGCTCGGCTGTGGGGGTTTGCGCCGGGTAGCCGGCCCGGAACAACGCCTCCGCGGTGAGCATTGTGCGGGACAGGGGGGTGACGAACCATCGGGCGGGGCGCGGCAGGCGGGCGGCGAGGGCGCGGTACATCGATTCCTGCGCCACCAGCGTTTCGGAGCAAAGCGGCACGTCCATCGTGCCATACAGCATCAGCCGCGCATTCTCCTCCACCAGCGCGTGGCGGATCAGCCAGAACCGTGTCTCGTCCATCTATTCCCCGATATTCAACAAGGCGCCGCCCTGCCGCGCATGGCGGAACTGCCCGGCGAACAGCCAGATCGCTGCCACCATCCATAGGACATTCAAAATGGCCGCCCAGGCGAGGTGGTCCCATCGCACCACGCCGTCCGTGATCGCGGCCCGCATGCCTTCGAACACGTGGGAGGCCGGGAGGATGTAGGCGATGGGCCGGACCGCGACGGGCAGCACGGAGACCGGGTAGAACACGGCGGAAAACGGCGTCAGCCCGAACAGCACCGACCACGCCAAAGCCTCCGCCCCGGCGCCGTGCCGCAGGATCAGTGACAGCACGCCGAGCGAAACCCACCAGCCCATGAACATGAGGTTGACGAAGAACAGCACGATGACCGGGCCCATCGCGAACAGGTTGAAGGCGTAGAGCAGCCAGGCGAGAATAATGGCCGGAAACACGCCGATCACGACGCGCAGCATGGACACCGTGACCATGCCAGCCACCATCTCCCATGGCCGCAGCGGACTGACGAAGACATGGGCCAGGTTGCGAGACCACACTTCCTCGAGGAATGACAGGGCCACGCCCATCTGGCTGCGCAACGCCACCTCCCACAGCAGCACGCCACCCAGCAACGTGCCGGCGGCGATGGCGACAGGTTGGTTGGCGCGCCCGGCAATAAAGGAGGCGGTGAAGCCCCATATCAGCATCTGCAGCGCCGGCCAGTAGGCGAGTTCGAGCAGTCGTGGCCAAGACCGGCGGTAAAGCGCCAAATGCCGGTAGACCAGGCCCCATATCCGGCGGCTGGACCCGCTCATGCGGCGTGTCGCCGGTCGCGCGCGATGTCCAGGAACACGGCCTCCAAATCGTCGCGTCCGTAGCGGATCAGCAGTTCGTGCGGAGTGCCGCGGTCAACCACTCGGCCCTGTTTCAGCACCAGCACGTCCGAGCACAGCCGCTCCACCTCGGCCATGTTGTGGCTGGCCAGCAGGATGGAGCATCCGCTCGCCGCGCGGTATCGCTCCAGCCAGGTCCGGACCCAATCGCCGGTATCGGGGTCCAGGCTGGCCGTCGGTTCGTCCAGCAGCAGGACGTCGGGGCGGTTGATCAGCGACTTTGCCAGGGCCACCCGCGTTTTTTGCCCCGCAGAGAGTTGCCCGGCCAGACGATGCAGGTATGGTGTGAGTTCAAGCTCCTCCGCCAGTTCAGTGATCCGCCGCTCGAGCTTCCTCACGCCGTAGAGATGGCCGTAGACGCGTAAATTTTCCGCTACGGAGAGGCGTGCCGGTAGAGACACGTAGGGCGATGAAAAGTTCATCCGGGCCAGGGCGGAGAAGCGATCGCGCGCCATGTTGCGGCCAAGCACGGTGATGCTCCCGCTGGTGGGGATCAGCAAACCAAGCAGCATCGCGATGGTCGTGCTCTTGCCCGCGCCATTGCCGCCCAACAGCCCCAGCGTCTGCCCGCGCCCGACCTGAAAGGACAAGTCGCCCACCGCCGTGACGTCGCCGTAGCGCTTCGTCAGCCCATCAACCCGGATTGCGTCCATGGCGGCAGGGATTAGGCCGCGGCAGCCCGTTCGCCAAGGGCTGCGCGGTCAATTGCCGCACCGGTGAACAGTTGTACGCCTGCCGCCATGCCCCAGCGCAGGCCCGCTTGGTCGTCACCGCAATCCAGCACCAGGGCGCCAGGCGGGCAGGTGTCCAGCATTGGGCCGGCAGTGCCTGGCAGGGTGGGGGACCAGGGGACGACCAGATAATCCATGTCCAGCGCCGTCGCAGAGAGCACGGCGAGAAGGTCGGGCGTGGCGTCCCGCAGCATCAGCCGGTAGTCGCGGGCGCGGGCGAAACCGCGGGCGAAGGCGAAGGCAGCGGCATCCGCGACCACGTCGGAGGGGTGCAAGGCCAGCACCACTTGCCCGCGCAGCGCAAGGGGCAAGGCTGCGTCCAGCTTCAGGAATTCCGGACCCAATAGGCTCACCACGTTGAGATCCAGGGCAAACGGCCGCGCCTTGCCAAGCTCTCCCGGGCTGGCCAGCAGCGCCAGCATGCGGCGGTCGAGCGTTCGGGTCAGCCGGCGGTAGAGCCAATGATCCCCGGCCAAATTGCGCCCGGGCACGAGTTCGGCGCCGAGTTCGGCAAGCGAGATCGTGCGCTTTTCCCAGGCGACGGTGGCCGGGGTGGTGCCGAGGTTCCAGACTGCGTGCCGCCGGGCGAAGCGCGCGACGTCGGCCTGGGCCAGGGTCGACTCCAGCATCAGCAGGCTGGAAGGGTCGAGTGGCGGGTCTGGCGTGGGTGCTGGCGAGTGGTCGGGCGCGCGGTCCTCCAGTGCCTCCAGCAGCAAGTCGCCGCTTTCCGGAAGGTCGTAGAGGAAGATCAACTCCTGCAGCGACGGGGCAGGGACGGTGGCGTCCGCCAGCAGATGATCCAGCGCGTCCACCACATCCAACAGCGCTGCCTCTGCATCGCCGCGCCACGTGACCGCCAGGCGCGGACCCGGCAGGTGGAACAACTCAGCGCGGGGGGAGCGCAGCAGCGGCGTCAGCGCCGCCTCGGCCAGGCGGCGATGGTGCGGACGGGACAAGGCCGCGGGGAGGCGGTCGATGCGCAGCAGCATGGCTTGGCGCGCCACGCCGGCCGCCGCGCAATCCGCCACCAGGGCGGCGAGCCGGTCGGGTGGGGAAGGCTTCACGCCGGAATGACGACCGCCGCCCGGGCTTCGATGCCATCCAGCAGGGCGGTATTGTTGCAGCCCGCCCGTCCGGGGGCGCCGGTCGCAGCCGCCCGGTCGATGCACTGGCGGAGCGTGCAGGTGCTGGCAAAGCCACAGGTGTTGAGCCGCTCCGCCGCGAGCATGGCGTCCACGTGGCGGCCCTGAAAGCGCCGGATGCCATATTGGCGGCCCCAGGCGAGCGCAGCCTCGGTCTCCGCCCGGTGCAGGACGATGCGCTCGGCACCGAATGCGTTGATGGAGTCGGCCAGCAGACGCCGCTCCCGCGCAGGCAGCGTGGCCATGCGGGGCGACCAGTCGAGCTTGAGCAAAGTGGGCTGCCATTGGGCTGGGCGGGCCAGCGAGAGGGCGGAATGGTCCAGCCCATCCAGCACCAGGCTGCATTCCGCCCGCTTCAACCGCTCGCAGGCG
Organism: Acetobacteraceae bacterium; assembly: GCA_965199005.1. Classification (GTDB taxonomy): domain Bacteria; phylum Pseudomonadota; class Alphaproteobacteria; order Acetobacterales; family Acetobacteraceae; genus LMUY01. Next base: position 965,812 of record CBDAQK010000006.1, read on the forward strand.
GCGGCGAAGCGCGACAGATCGGCAACGGCCTCCATGAACTGGATTTCGACCCGCAGGCAGGTGCCGGCCCCGCGAGTTGCGGCGAAGCGGTCGAACCCGTCCGAGAGGATGCTGGAAATGGTCAGGTTGAGGTGGAGCGGTGAGCCTACGGTCAGGTCTGACGCCGCGGCTGCCTGCAGCACCCGCTCGTCCAGGCGCCCGGCGAAATGGCGGAACAGGTAAGGGTCGCCGACAACTGGCAAAGGCGCCCCGTTGCGGGCTTCGAGCGCGGCCAGGGAGACCGACAGCTCGTGATAAAGCGGCTCGATCCCACGGCTGGTGATGCGGATCGCGGTCTGGCGGCGCACCAACTCGTGCACCGGCGCCGCCGCGAGCACGGCCTCCGCCGCAGCGATGGCGCCGAGCGGGACCGGCGCTTCCTGCGGCATGGCGACGTGCGGGACGACGCTGGCGAGGTGAGCCCGGGCTGCGTCCTCATCGGCCGGAAGCGACCACATGGTGAGCAGCCGGTCGATGCCGGGTGCCTCGGGGCGAAACAGATGGGACAGCGTGGGGACCAGTTCCGCACTGGTCGCCGGGTCGGACACGAGGACGAAATCGCCATTGCTGCAGGTGAAGGCCTGGCCGCCATGCGCGTGGATCGCACCATCGAGGAGAGCGCTGGCGATGCGGCGGTGGTGTGGGCGCGGGCCCGGCGCGTGGAGGCGGGAGAGGTGAAGCAGCAACACCGCCACCGGGCGCTTGGTCCGCGCCGCCCAGTCGAGCCCAAGGTCGAGCGCCTTTTGGACGGGGTTGGCAGCCTCACCGCCACTGGCCAGGATCACCCGGTTGCCGGTTCCCTGGAACCGGTGCTCCATGACGCTACGCCCATCTGCCACAATACGCATTGCCTGTCGCCGCCTTACGCCTCAGGCGATACAGTGCAGGCATGATGGTTTCGCCTTCCTTAAATCAAGCGGCGCCCGGGTGGCTTTCCCCCGGCGTCCGCGTCTATGCGATTGGGGATGTTCACGGGTGCGCCGGACGGCTGGCGACCTTGCACGGAATGGTCGCGGCCGATCTGCGATCCGACCCGGCGCCGCAGCCGCTCCTCTTGCATCTGGGCGACTACGTGGATCGCGGAGAGGATTCGGCAGGCGTGGTGCGCCGGTTGGCGCAGGGACCGGTGCTGCCGGGTGTCCCGATGGTCTCTCTGCGGGGCAACCATGAGCAGATGATGCTGGAGGCGTTGGAGGGGGATCCGGAGGGCATGGTGCACTGGTTGCACAACGGGGGCGACGCGACGCTGCGCAGTTGGGGACTCCGGACGCGTGGAAAGCCGGCCGACTGGCGGTCGGCGATGGCAGCAGAGTTGCCGTTTTTGAATAGTTTAGCGCTGTTTCATCAAGTCGATGGCTACATCTTCGTGCACGCCGGGTTGCGGCCCGGCGTGCGGCTGGTGGCGCAATCGAGCGAGGACATGCTGTGGATCCGGGAGGATTTCCTGGACTGGCCCGGCCCTATTCTGCCCGAGGCCCCGCGAATGGCGGTGGTTCATGGCCATACCCCGCGGCGGCATCCGGATATTGTGGGGCTCCGGATGGGCCTCGATACCGGGGCTGTCATGGGCGGCGCATTGACCTGCGCGGTATTGGAGGGCCGCACCGTCCGCTATTTGGCTGCGTGACGCGTGGATCAGAGTCCAAGCACGTCGCGCATGTCATAGAGCCCGGGCGCGCGTCCAGTGACCCAGCGTGCCGCCTGTACCGCGCCGGCGGCGAAAGCGCGGCGGTCGAAGGCACGGTGGGTGAGGGCGATATGCTCATCCCCGGCGGCAAATAACAGCGTATGCTCGCCAACCACCTGGCCGCCGCGTAAAGAGGCAAAACCGATCGCGCCAGTTTTGCGGGGGCCGGTATGTCCGTCGCGGCCGCTTTGCATGACATCGGCCAGATCGACCCCGCGGCCGCGCGCAACGGCACGGCCCAGGCCTACGGCGGTCCCGGAAGGCGCATCCACCTTCTGCCGGTGGTGCATTTCGACGATCTCGGTATCATACCGTTCGGCGGCGAGAGCAGCGCCCATGCGCTCGGCGAGCGCGAGGACGAGGTTGGCACCCGGCGCGAAATTAGCCGCGTAGACGATTGGAATAACTTCAGAGGCAGCCTGGACAGCCGCTTCATCCTCGGTATTGAGGCCGGAGGTGCCGAGTACCCACCCCCGCTTGGCCTCGGCGAGCACCGCAGCGTGGCTGCGAGCCGCACTGGCATTGGTGAAGTCGATCACCACGTCGGCGCCACCGGCGATCTCGGCCAAGGACTGCCCGTGGCGCGACGACCCACCCACGAACGGCAAGCCGGCCTTGGCGACCTCCTCCTGCAACAGCACACCCATCCGGCCCGTCAGCCCGGCAATCGCGACCTTTGGAGCCACGGGCGTCAGGTCTTGCCCTCGAAGAAGGCGGCAACTTTGGCGAAGAAGCCTTCCGTCTCCGGACTGCCGTTCTTGTTGTGGCGGACCGCCTCGGCCTCGAACTCCTCCAGCAGTTCACGTTGGCGCTTGGTCAACTGCAGCGGCGTTTCAACCGCGACCTGGACATACATGTCACCGCGGGCGCTGCTGCGAAGCACTGAGAAGCCCTTGCCGCGCAGCCGGAACTGGTCGCCGGTTTGGGTGCCGGCGGTGATCTTCACCTTCGCCCGGGTTCCGTCGATCACCGGCACTTCCACATCGCCCCCGAGTGCCGCTTGCGTCATCCGCAACGGGACCCGGCAGTAGATATTGGCGCCATCGCGTTGGAATATGTCGTGAGGACGAATGGCGACATGCACGTAGAGATCGCCCGCCGGGGCGCCTGCTGCTCCCGCCTCACCCTCGCCCTGCAGGCGGATGCGGACGCCGTCCTCGATCCCTGCGGGAATGGCAACCGAGAGTGTCCGCTCGCGCGGCACCGTGCCTGCACCATTGCACACGCGGCAAGGGTTGCGCACGACGCGGCCCATGCCGCCGCAGGTGGGGCAACTGCGCTCGACCAGGAAGAAGCCCTGCTGCGCCCGGACCTTGCCGGAGCCCCCGCAGGTGGAACAATTGTCGCGCTCGGCCTGTTTGTTGGTGGATCCGGTGCCGGCGCAGGCGTCGCAGGCGACGCGGGTCGGCACGCGAAGGTCGACCTTGGTTCCGGCGAACGCGTCGGCCAACCCGACCTCGACCTGGGCACGGAGGTCGGATCCAGCCCGGGTCCGCCCACCAGCGGCGCCGCGGCGGCCGCCCATGAATTCGCCGAACATCTGGTCGAAAATGTCGCCAAGGCCGCCTTCCTGGAAGCCGAACCCACCGGGGGCACCTTGGCCGCCATTCTCGAAAGCGGCATGGCCGAACCGGTCATAGGCGGCGCGCTTCTGGTCGTCCCGCAATACGTCGTAGGCCTCGTTCACCTCTTTGAACTTGGCCTCGGCCGCCTTGTCGCCCGGGTTGCGGTCGGGGTGATACTTCATCGCCTGCTTGCGGTAGGCGCGCTTCAGGTCGTCAGCCGACGCATCCTTCTGAGCTTCCAACAAGGAATAATAGTCTTGCTTGGCCAATTCAGCCCCCAGGAGGGAGGGCGATGGGCTCTGCCCCTCGACCCCGCCGGAGCCGAATGGCCCCGAACCCCAATATCAGATTCGTTTCAAATCATGTGAAATTTTGCCAGGGGCGGAGCGGGCTCCGCCCCTGGTTTGGATCAGGCTGACTTCTTCTTGCGGTCGTCGACTTCCTCGAACTCGGCATCGACGACGTTTTCGTCGGTCTTGCCGGCTTCGGCGCCGCCCGGGCCAGGCGCTTCGGACTGGGCCTTGTAGACGGCCTCGCCGATCTTCATCGCCGCCTGGGTCAGACGCTCCGACGCAGCCTTCAATGCCGCCGTATCCGTGCCTTCCAGCGCAGATTTGGCAGCAGCAACAGCCGCTTCTGCCTCACCCTTGTCAGCCGGGGCGAGCTTGGCACCATACTCGGACAGGTTCTTCTCCACCGAGTGGATGGTGGATTCGAGGCCGTTCCGGGTCTCCACCTGTTCCCGCCGGGCCTTGTCGGCATCGGCATTGGCCTCAGCCTCGCGCACCATCTGCTGGATATCCGCCTCAGACAGCCCACCGCTCGCCTGGATGCGGATTTGCTGTTCCTTGCCGGTGGCCTTGTCCTTCGCCTGCACCGAGACGATGCCGTTTGCATCGATGTCGAACGTGACCTCGATCTGCGGTACGCCGCGGGGGGCCGGCGGGATATCAGCCAAGTCGAACTGGCCAAGCAGCTTGTTGTCGGCCGCCATCTCACGCTCGCCCTGGCTGACCTTGATGGTCACCGCACGCTGGTTGTCGTCGGCGGTGGAGAAGGTCTGGCTCTTCTTGGTCGGGATCGTCGTGTTGCGGTCGATCAAGCGGGTGAACACGCCGCCGAGCGTCTCGATGCCCAGCGAAAGCGGCGTCACGTCCAGCAGCAGGACGTCCTTCACATCACCCTTCAGCACCGCGCCCTGAACCGCGGCGCCAATGGCGACGACCTCATCCGGGTTGACGTTGCGGGCGGGCTCCTTGCCGAAGAACTGCTTCACCGCGTCGATGACCTTGGGCATGCGGGTCATGCCGCCGACCAGGATCACGTCGTCGATCTCGGCCGCCGTTACGCCGGCATCCTTCAGCGCCGCCCGGCATGGGCCAAGCGTCCGCTGGATCAGGTCGTCGACCAGGTTCTCCAGCTTCGCGCGGGTGAGCTTCATCACCAGGTGCTTCGGCCCGGAGGCGTCCGCCGTGATGAAGGGCAGGTTGATCTCGGTTTCCTTGGAGGAGGAAAGCTCGATCTTCGCCTTCTCGGCAGCTTCCTTCAGGCGCTGCAGTGCCAGCTTGTCGCTGCGCAGGTTGATGCCCTGGTCCTTCTTGAACTCGTCGGCCAGGTAGTCGATGACCCGGCTGTCGAAATCCTCGCCACCAAGGAAAGTGTCGCCGTTGGTGGACTTCACCTCGAACACGCCGTCGCCGATTTCCAGGACGGAGATGTCGAAGGTGCCGCCGCCGAGGTCGTAGACCACGATCGTGCCGTGGTTCTTCTTGTCCATGCCATAGGCGAGGGCAGCGGCCGTCGGCTCGTTGATGATGCGCAGGACCTCGAGGCCAGCGATGCGGCCAGCATCCTTGGTGGCCTGGCGCTGCGCGTCGTTGAAGTAGGCGGGAACGGTGATGACGGCCTGGTCCACCTTCTCACCGAGGTAGCTCTCAGCCGTCTCCTTCATCTTGCCTAGAATGAAGGCGCTGATCTGGCCCGGCGCGTATTTCTCGCCGCGCGACTCGACCCATGCGTCGCCGTTATCGCCCTTGACGATGGCAAATGGCACCAGGCCCTTGTCCTTGGCCACGAGTGGATCGTCGAACCGGCGGCCGATCAGGCGCTTGACCGCGAAGAGGGTGTTGGTTGGGTTGGTGACGGCCTGGCGCTTGGCGCTCTGTCCAACCAGCCGCTCGCCACTGTCGCTGAAGGCGACCATCGACGGGGTGGTGCGGGCGCCTTCACTATTCTCGATCACGCGGACATCCTTGCCCTCCATGATCGCAACGCACGAGTTGGTCGTGCCCAGGTCGATTCCGATGACCTTGCTCATTCATGACTCCATTTTCAGCGATCCAGGGCGGCCCGAAGCACCGCGAGGGACCCTTGGGGTGTTATCGCAGCGCGGGATGTATTGAGCCGTGTAACCATAGGCAAGTGGGGAGATCGGTTTTTCACGACTTCTGTTGCATCTCATCTGCCCCCCAGCCCCTGGAAACCCAGGGTGAGGACGGCATAGCTCGCCCCGGCCTCCAGACGGAGGCGGGGCCTGGCCTCAGCCTTCCTCGGGCGCCTTCGACACCACGACCATCGCCGGGCGCAGCAGCCGGCCATTCAACGTCCAGCCAGCGGTCCAGGACTGGATGACCGTGCCGGGCGGGTGTTCGGCGGAGGGCTGTTCCGCCATGGCCTGGTGCAGGTTGGCATCGAACGGCTTGTACAGGGCATCGATGCGGGTGATGCCGTTGCGCTCCATCAAGGATAGGAACGACCGCTCCACCCCTTCGAAGCCATCCCGCAGCTTGCCGACGATCTCGGGCTCGCCCGGTTGGGCAGGGGGGAGGGTGTCAAGCCCGCGGCGGAGGTTGTCCGCGACCTCCACCACATCGCGGGCGAATTTCTGGACCGCAAACTGCCTTGCATCGTCGGCGTCGCGCTTGGCGCGGGTGCGCACATTGGCCATCTCCGCTTCCGAGCGCAGCCACTTGTCGCGGAACTCCTGCGACTCGGCCTCCAACTCGGCAATTCGGGCGGTTGCTGCGGCCATCAGATCGTCCGGTGTGTCCGCTGGGGGGGCAATGGGGTCCGCCGGCTCGGGCGGGTTCATGTCGGTTGTGCTCATGGGCGGAGAATTAGGACGGCGGAAGAAAGGGGACAAGGCGTTCCTAACCGAGTAAGCGACCAATGACGCGCGCAGTGTAATCCACAACCGGAATAATGCGCCCATAATTGATTCGCGTCGGGCCGATGACGCCGATCGCGCCGACGATCTTGTCGGCCTCGTTGCGGGCCGGGGCCACGACCATCGAAATCCCAGCGGCGCCGAACAGGCCGCTTTCGGCACCGATGAAGATGCGCACGCCGTCCGACTGCTCCGCCAGTTCCAGCAGGCGCAGCAGGGTATCCTGGGTTTCCAGCCGCTCGAACAAGACCTGGATGGCGCTGATCCGCTCGATCTGGGTCACGTCGGAGAGCAGCCGGCTCTGGCCGCGGACGATCAAGTTGCCACCGAACCCGCCGCTGGGCGCCGCCGCCCAGGTCGCCAGGCCAGCCTCCACCACCAAGGCCGACAGCACGTCGAGCTGGGTGCGGTTGGCAGTCATCTCGGCACTGACGATGGCGCGCAGTTCCGCCAGCGAGCGGCCGGACAGCCGCGCGTTCAGGTAGTTTGCCGCCTCCGTCAGGGAGGAGGGCGGCAGGCCGGGCGGTGTTTCGATCACCCGGTTTTCCACCTGCCCATCCGCACCCACCAGGATCACGAGCGCCCGGCCAGGCCCTAGCGGCACGAACTCGATGTGCCGGATCGCGCCGTCGTTCTTCGGGGCGAGCACCAGCCCGGCCGCCGCAGAAAGGCCGGAGAGCATGGAGGAGGCGTCTGCCAGCGTGTCCTGCAGCGAGCGTCCGCGTGTCTCCAGCGCCCGGCCGATCTGGTCGCGCTCATCCTCGCTGAGGTCGCCGAACTGGAGCAGGCCGTCGACGAACAGGCGGAGCCCACGGTCGGTGGGTAGGCGACCGGCTGAGGTGTGGGGTGCAAAGAGCAACCCGGCATCGGTCAAATCCGCCATCACGCTGCGGATGGTGGCCGGCGAGAGCGGGATGGGCAGCCGCCGCGAGAGGGTGCGGCTGCCGACCGGTTCCCCGGTTTGCACGAATTGCTCGACGATCTCCCGCAACACCGCGGCGCTGCGCGGGTCGAGGTCATGCGGTGGATGGGTGCGTGGCGGCAGGAACGACCGGTCGATCATTGGAATCGTGAAGCTAGGTAGCTCCCGGCCCAGGGTCAAATGATGCGCGTTCAATTGCGGGCTGGTGCGTTGGGGGCGGCGCTCCTAAGCCAGGCGCAAAGTCAGAGGAGACATGCCATGCGCCCATCCGGCCGCGCCCCCGAGGCGCTGCGCGACATATCGTTCACCACCGGGTTTGCCCGCCATGCGGAAGGGTCGTGCCTGATCCGGATGGGCGGGACCGAGGTCTTGTGCGCAGCGAGCGTGGAGGGGCGGGTGCCCGGCTTCCTGCGCGGAAAGTCGGAGGGATGGGTGACGGCTGAGTACGGGATGCTGCCCCGTGCCACCCACCGGCGGGGCGAGCGAGAGGCGGCAAGGGGTCAGCAATCCGGCCGCACGCAGGAAATCCAGCGGCTGATTGGCCGCTCGCTGCGGGCGGTGGTCGACCGCAAGGCCTTGGGTGAAATGACTGTCACGCTCGATTGTGACGTGCTGAACGCCGATGGCGGCACGCGTTGCGCGGCCATCACCGGGGCGTGGGTGGCGCTCGCCCTGGCATTGCGCCGGCTGGAGGCAAGCCGGGTGATCGCCCGTTCCCCGCTCCTGGGGCAGGTGGCCGCAGTTTCGTGCGGGCTGGTAGGCGGCCAGGCCGTGCTCGACCTCGATTATGTGGAAGATTCCGGCGCAGACGCGGATGCCAATTTTGTCCTGACTGAGAACGGTATCGTTGAGATTCAAGCGACTGCCGAGCGGTCTGCCTTCACCGACGAACAATTTGCCGAGCTGTTGCGCCTGGCGCGGCTGGGCACGGGCCAACTTTATGCGATGCAGTTGGAGGCGCTTGGATGACCCGGCGGCTGCAAGCGGGCGACCGGGTGGTGCTTGCCAGCCATAACGCGGGGAAGCTTCGCGAATTGGAGGCGCTAATGCGGCCGTTCGGCGTGGAGGTGGTCTCCGCCGGGTCGCTGGGGCTGCCCGAGCCGGACGAGACCGAGCCGGATTTCGCGGGCAATGCCCGGCTGAAGGCCAGGGCGGCCGCCATGGCCACGGGTTTGCCGGCGCTGGCGGATGATTCGGGGTTTTGCGTGGCGGCGCTGGGCGGTGCGCCCGGGGTGTTGTCGGCGCGTTGGGCCGGGCCGGGCAAGGATTTTGCCGCGGCGATGACCCGGGTTCACGCGGAGGCGGCTGGAGAGGGCCGGGCGTGGTTCGTCTGTGCGCTATCGCTGGCGTGGCCTGGTGGGGAGACCGCCACATTCCTTGGCCGGGTGGATGGCACGATGTGCTGGCCGCCCCGGGGCAAACTCGGGTTTGGCTATGACCCCATGTTCGTGCCCCTCGGCGCCCAGGAGAGCTATGGTGAAATCGACCCGGCGCAGAAGCACGCGTCGAGCCACCGGGCGGTGGCCTTTGCCGCGTTCACGCTAGCGTGCCTTGGACCGCTTGCCCCGTTCCGGCCTTAATCGGCTGTCAGTGTACTAGCGATGGGATGGAGGAAAGCTGCGGTGAGTCTTCGAAGAATTGTATTGGGCATTGCCTTCCTTGCGTTTGCCGCGGGACAGGCGGAGGCGCAGTATTATCCGCCTGCTGAGCCGGGCCCCTATGGTTACGGATATCGCCGCCCGCCGCCCGGTGGTCAGTGCGACGCGTTTCTCCGCACTCCCTACGGGCCACGGCGCGTGGTTTGCCCCATGGGCCGGCCAAAGCCGGTTGGATTTGAATGCGCGTGTCCGCCGCCGGATGGGTATGGCCCCACTGCCCACGGCCACGTTATTCCTTAATATCCGCGAAGGCCGCCCCAGTCAGCCGGGCCAGCCAGGCCGCGCTGGTTTGGAACACATGATTGGGCGAGCCCGCAGCGGCCCAGACCGGGTCCAGCATCAGAAGCGTCTCGTCCAGGAGGATGAGGCAGGGTGTGGCGTGAGCGACCGGCGACACGCCCCCGATGGCAAAGCCCGTCGTTGACCGGACGAAGCTCGCATTCGCCTTGGACAGGACGCGCCCGAGCATAACGGCTGCCTTGGCGGCGTCGATCCTGACGGCCCCGGAGGCAACCATGATCGCCGCTTGCCCCTCGGCATCGAACACGATGGATTTGGCGATCTGGGCCACCCGGCAGCCGATCGCCAACGCGGCATCGGCTGCGCTACGGGTGCCGGCGGGGAAGGCGGTGATCGTGTCGGCGTGACCCGCGGCTAGCAAGGCCGCCCGAACCCGGGCGACCGAGCTGCCGTTTTCGGGTGGCTCAGGCGGCGGTGTCGGCGATTTTCACACTCTCGGACAGCATTTCCATGCGGCCGGTGATGTGGCCGCCATCCTCCACCTGCAGGCGGCGGCAACGGGCGGTGCCCAGCACCCTTCCGCTGGCGCGGACGATCAGGTTGCCGCGCGCGGTCAGCGTGCCGTCGATCGTGCCGGCAACCTCTGCATCCTCAACCTCCACTTCGCCCTTGAACATCCCGCCCGGCGAGATGGACAGCTCGGTGGCGTGGATCATGCTGGCCTCAACCGTGCCTTCGACCACGAGGCGCTCGGCGTCCTGCACGGTGCCTTGGACGCTAATGCCGCGCCCAACCACGAGCGTCCGGCGTTCGGCGCCCTCCCGGCCGGGGGCGCGGCCCGGGCCGGGCGGCCCCGGCATACGTTGGCCGCCAGGCACGGGCATTTGCGGTGTTCCGGGAGGGGCTGGGGGCATGGGAGGGCCTGGCGGTGTGGGTTGTGGGGTAGGATTTGGGCTCAGAAACGGCGTGCGACCCATGGCGGCTGCCTCCTTCGGCGGGGCTGGACGGTAAGGGGGAACTCCCAACCCGTTATCGGGCTGGGGCGGTGGGAGTGGGGGTGCGTCCGTCTTTACCACGGATGCCGCTACGTCGGTCTTTGCCGCCGGCGCGGCTGCGTCGGCGGATCCGCTCGGAACCGTCTCGGCCTCTGATCCGCTGGGCGGACGACGCTTGAACAAGGGGACGCCCCTTTCTTCGCAATATGCCGGTCGGTCCCGGCGTCAGGTAGAGAGGGCTAACATTGGCGGCGTGCCCGAACAACAGGGAATGCTCACGGATGCGTGCTCAGTTGCGGTTGAGCACGTGGACCATCGCCGCAGTACCCACAACCGGCACAAGCAGGTTGAGGCCCGGGACCGTCGCGGCGGCCGCCAGCAGCATGCCGGGCACCAAGACGGCGAGGCGGTGGCGGCGGTAGAGTGTCTGCGCCTGGCCAAGACCCATGCGGCGCATCGCGACCGCGACGAACAGGCCCCGCCCGATGGCCCAACCGCTGACCAGGATGGCCAATAAGACGCCAATGCCCGGGACGAGCAGCGCCATCAGCAGGGCCAGGGCGTTCAGCAACAAAACCTGGCAGCCCAGGGTCAGCCCGTCCCACACCTGCGCAGGCAGCGAGGCGGGGGTGGGCGGCGGCAGATAGGCGTAATGCCGCGCCTCCACCGCCCGTGCGACCCGTTCCATGTAAAGCGTGGCGATGACCATGACGGTGGGCAGGAACAACCAGAATGCCAGCAGCAACACGCCGATGGTGCCCAGCACGGCGGCGAGCCAACCCGGCCAATGTGCAATGGCAAGAAGGGTGTGCGTGCCCCAGATGCCACCCCCCAAGAGAACGGCGTAGGCCAGCAGCGACACCAGCACGCTGCGGACCAACACGCCGGCACACGCCGGGTCGTCCAATTGACCGAGAGCGAGCAGAACGGCTCTCACCACATTGCTCCCGAGGCAAGGCGGTGATAGGCGCGCTGCCATCGCAGCCCTTTCCTTGATCGGTCACACAGCATGAGCACTCCAGCGCGGTTCGACATCATCGGGATTGGTAACGCCATCGTCGATGTGGTGTCGCCGGCCGAGGACCAATTCCTCTCCAAGCATGATATGCGCAAGGGCGGCATGGCGCTGATCGACTCGGATGCTGCGGACGCGCTGTATCGCGCGATGCCGCCGGGCGCCGAGAGCAGCGGCGGGTCGGGTGCGAATACCTGCGCGGTTGCGGCGGCGCTGGGTGCCCGGGTCGCCTATCTGGGCAAGGTGGCGGCGGATGGGCTCGGCGCCACGTTTGGGCGCGATATTGCAGCAGCCGGCGTGCATTTCCCGACGCCGCCGTTGCAGGGCGGGGCCGCGACGGCACGCTGCCTGATCCTGGTGACGCCGGATGGGCAGCGCACGATGAATACCTTCCTGGGTGCCTGCGTCGCCTTTGGCGAGGACGACGTGGACGAGGCGTTGGTTGCCGACTCCGCCGTGCTGTATTTGGAGGGCTATTTGTTCGATCCGCCGGCGGCACAGGCGGCGTTCCGCCGGGCGGCGGCGGCGGCGCATGGCGCCGGGCGGCAGGTGGCGCTGTCCCTCTCCGACGCATTTTGCGTCGACCGGCATCGTGCTGCCTTCCGGGAGTTGGTGGCCAACGAGGTGGACATCCTGTTCGCCAACGAGACCGAGATTTGCAGCCTGTACGAGTGCAACACCTTCGACGAAGCGGCCGAGGCGGTACGGGCGGAGGTAGGCCTGGCCGCGCTGACCCGCGGCGAAGACGGCAGCGTTATCCTGCGTGGTGCCGAGCGTGTCGTGGTTGCGGCAGAGCCGGCCAAATTGGTGGATACGACGGGGGCGGGCGACGCGTATGCGGCTGGTTTCCTGGCGGGCTATACCGCAGGGCGCTCCCTGGCGGCCTGCGGGCGGTTGGGCAGCATCGCGGCAGCCGAGGTGATCAGCCATTACGGGGCGCGTCCGGTGGCCGACCTCAAAGCCTTGGCCGCGTCCGTTACCGATTGATACGCTCAGCCGCTGCAACCCCGGGGCCTGGATCCTGAACGAGCCTCTCCTCCGGGAGAGGGCTTTTCACGTTTAGCGGCTTTTTGGCTCGTATTTTCACGGGGCTCCGACTATGTGTGCGCCTGCAACATGAGACAGGCGAGGCCACCCCCCGGGGGATGCGCCCGATAAGACGCACATGGACATCAGAAACATCGCTATTATTGCCCACGTCGACCATGGGAAAACCACCCTGGTGGACCAATTGCTGCGCCAGTCTGGGGCGTTCCGCGAGCACCAGCAAGTCGCTGAGCGAGCGCTGGACCGCAACGACCTCGAAAAGGAACGCGGGATCACCATTCTGGCGAAGGTCGCCAGCGTGGAGTGGAAGGGCACGCGTATCAATATCGTCGACACGCCGGGCCACGCTGATTTCGGCGGAGAGGTGGAGCGCATCCTCAACATGGTGGACGGCGCCATCGTCCTGGTCGACGCTGCCGAGGGCGTGCTGCCGCAGACCAAATTCGTCGTGGGCAAAGCGCTGGCCCAGGGCATCAAGCCGATCGTGGTGATCAATAAGGTCGATCGCCAGGACGCGCGGTCCGACGAGGTCCACAACGAAATCTTCGACTTGTTCGCGGCGCTGGGTGCCACGGACGAGCAGTTGGACTTTCCGATGCTGTACGCCTCGGGCCGTCAGGGCTGGGCCGACGAAATCCTGGAAGGCGCCCGCAAGGATTTGAGCCCGATGTTCGACCTGGTGCTGCGCCATGTGCCCGCCCCGGCCCTCGATCCCAGCGCGCCGTTCGCGATGGTGGCCTCCATCCTGGACTACGACAACTTCCTAGGCCGCGTGCTCACCGGCCGGGTGGAGCAGGGCACGGCCCGGTTGAACATGCCGCTGAAGGTGCTGCGTTCGGACGGCTCCGTGGTCGAGACCGGGCGGCTGACCAAGCTAATGAGCTTCCGCGGGCTGGAGCGGGTGGCGGTGGATGAGGTCATTGCCGGCGACATCATCGCGGTGGCCGGGCTGACGGACGCCACGGTGCCGGACACGGTTGGGTCGCCCGACCTGGCCGAACCGCTGCATGCCACGCCGATCGATCCGCCAACCCTGGCGATGACGTTCCGGGTCAATGACGGCCCCTTGGGTGGCCGCGAGGGCAAGAAGGTCACCTCCCGCCAAATCCGCGACCGTCTGCTGCGCGAGGCGGAGGGCAACGTCGCCATCAAGATCACCGAGAGCAACGAGAGCGAGGCCTTCGAGGTTGCCGGGCGCGGCGAGTTGCAGTTGGGCGTACTGATCGAGACGATGCGCCGCGAAGGTTTCGAGCTGACCATCGGCCGGCCGCGTGTGCTGACCCGCAAGAACGAAGTGACGGGCGAGCGCGAGGAGCCGTACGAGGAGGTCCTGGTCGACGTCGACGAGCCGTATTCCGGCATCGTCGTGGACAAGATGAGCCGTCGCAAGGGCGTGTTGCAGGACATGCGCCCGTCCGGCGGCGGCAAGGTGCGGCTGACGTTCAAAATCCCGTCCCGCGGGCTGATCGGGTACCACGGTGAATTCCTGACCGACACGCGTGGCAGCGGGGTGATGAACCGGTTGTTCGACGGGTACGAACCCTGGGCGGGACCGATGGAGGGCCGGCGCAATGGCTCGCTGATCTCGACCGAGGGGGGCGAGGCGATCCACTACGCGCTGTGGTATCTGCAGGAACGTGGGACCCTGTTCGTCAACCCGGGCGACAAGGTCTATGAGGGGCTGATCCTGGGCGAACACTCTCGCGACTCGGATTTGGACGTCAATCCGATCAAGGAGAAGAAGCTTACCAACGTCCGTGCCTCGGGCAAGGACGATGCCATGCTGCTGATCCCGCCCCGCCGGATGTCGCTGGAACAGGCGATCTCCTACATCGAGGATGACGAGCTGGTGGAGGTGACCCCGTTGGCGATCCGCCTGCGCAAGCGCCACCTGAATCCGCATGACCGGAAGAAGGCTGGCCGGCAGACGGATTCCGCGGCGGCGTGACGACGCGGCCTTGACGCGGCCTGCGTCCGCGGCGTGGCCTGGAGGGAATACCTCCGGGCTTCTTCGTTGACCAAACCGCAATCACGACGGGCTTTTATCGCGATGGCGGGGCTCGGCTTCGTCGCCGGGCTGCCGCTGCCTTTGTCGGGCTTCACGCTACGCCAGTGGTTCAGTGAAAGCGGCAGTTCGCTGCCGGCGATCGGCTGGACCGCGAGCATCGGCATCTCCTACAGCCTGAAATTCCTCTGGGCTCCGGCACTGGACCGTGTCCCCGTGCCCCCCTGGCTGCGTCCGCTGGGGCAGCGCCGGGGGTGGCTGATGATGATCCAGCCGTTGCTGGTCCTCGCCTGTGCCAGTTTGTCGTTGGGCGACCCATCCAACCCGCTGCCGCTGGTGATGGCTGCGGCGCTGGTGGCGTTCTTATCCGCCAGCCAAGATATCGCGGTGGATGCCTGGCGGATCGAGCTGTTTCCGGAGCGGTCGCAAGGGGCCGCGTTGGCGGCCTATATTTGGGGCTATCGCGCCGCGCTGCTGATTGCCGGGGCTGCCGCCATCGGCATGGCCGGGCGGCTCGGCTGGCACGGTGCCTTATTGGCGGTGACGGTGTTGGTGGCGCTGGGCCCGGCGTTCACGCTGCTGGCGCCGTCACCACCCGTGGCGCCGATGCAGCGGGGGCGGGCTGGAATACTGGCGTCGCTGCGGGCAGCCATCGTTGCGCCATTTACGGAATTCCTCTCGCGTCGTGGCGCCATCGTGACCTTGGCCTTCGTCCTGCTGTTCAAATTGGCGGAGGCGATGGCGGGCACCATGGCGCTGCCCTTCTACCGCGACCTCGGTTACGACCGGGTTCAGGTTGCGCTGGCGAACGGCATCCCCTCCTTGGTGGCGAGCCTGGCCGGGGCGGCGGTGGGCGGGTGGATCGTGGCCCGGATGGGGGCGTCCCGCGCCCTGATCCTGACCGGATTCGTGCAGATGGCATCGATGGGCCTGTATTTCTTGCTGGCCCTGTCCGGCGGGAACCCGGTGATCCTGGTGATGAAGGTGCTGCTGGAGGGGTTTGCGGAGGCGATGGCGGATGCCGCCTTCATCACCTTCCTGTCCAGCCTCTGCGCACCCGGCTTCACCGCCACGCAATATGCCCTGCTGTCCTCCATCGCGAGCCTGCCGCTGCGCACGATGGGCGGACTTTCGGGCTATTTGGCACAGGGACTGGGGTGGGTCCCGTTCTACGGCGTAACGGTGTTCGCCGCGGTGCCGGCGATGCTGATCATGGTCGTCATCGTTGCCACCGCCCGGGCGGCGCTGCCTAGGCCCATTCTGACGGGACCGAGTTCAGCGGCATAAGGGCCAAGGCGCGTGCGGCGGCGGCGGCGGCGCGTTCGAACACCGACAGGTCGCCCCAGCGGTCGGCCAGTTCCTCGGCGAGGAGGAAACCGCCGCTGGCCTCGATGCCGCAGCTGATCATCAGGTTTTCGAACAGCCCGAAATCCTCGATCGCCAGCCCGGCGGCGTCGCACGTGGCGGTACTGCCAGGCAGGTCACGCACCCGGGCGGCGTGGTCTGCCCCGGCGGTCGCGTAGCCGAAAACCGGGCGGCCGAGGGCGCGGCCATAGCCGACTTCGTACACCGTGCCAGGGTCGGCGCCAGGTCCGCGGAAGGGTGTCAGATTGGCCAGGATCGCGTGGCTGTGGCGGATATGCGCCTCGTTGCGCCGGGCAATCGCATAGGGGTCCGCCAGCGCCGCCGGGTCGAATGTCTCGCCCGGGAGAGGGTCCAATGGGGAGATGGCATGCAGCCCATGGGATTGGCAGATGCGCCGCATCGCCTCCGCCCGCCCCATCGGATCGGGTAGGAAGACGTCGGGGCCAGCGAGGTAGATCCTGATCACCACGGCCCCTAAGCTGCCTCGGTGTGCGCCATGGCGGCAATCGCCTGCTCTGCCCGGGCGAGTTCCTCATGGAGGCGGGCGATTTGTACATCCGGCGCCAACGCTGTCGGCGCGACGGCGATGGACCGGGCAGTCGCCTCCAGCCCGGACAGCCCATAATTCCCGGCAACGCCCACGATCGAATGCGTCGCCCGCTTGATGGCTGCCGGGTCGTGCAGCCGCAAGGCAGTGTGGAGGGGCGTGGCCATGTCCCGCAATTGGCGCAGGCAGTCGGTAAACAGCGCATCGCAGACAGCGGCCCGCAAGCCGCTGCGCCACGATTGGACGCGGGCGACGTCGATGGTCGCGTCCCGGCGAACTGGCGCTGCTTCTGGCGCCGCGGCTGGGGGGGCTTGCCGCTGAGCCATGGGAGTGGGGCGGTGCCCAGCCCAGACATGCTTGGCCAGAGCCCGCATCAACATCACCCGCTCCACTGGTTTGGGAACCAAATCGTTCATCCCAGCGGCGAGGTAGCCCGCCTGGTCCTCTTCCGAGATATTCGCAGTCAGAGCTACGAGCGGGAGCGTCTTGGGCAGGTTGGGCATCGCGCGGATTCGACGGGCGGTTTCCAGCCCATCGATGCCTGGCATGAAAATGTCGAGCAGCACGATGTCATAGGCATTGCGGCCGATTTTCTCCAGGGCGTCCAGCCCGGAACTGGCGAGGTCGACCATGTGGCCCTCGCGCCGCAACACGGTCGCCACGATCATCTGGTTGGCGGCGATGTCCTCCACCAGCAGGATGCGGGTGCGCGGCAGCCAATCGGGCGTGTCGGCGAGGGGGCGGGACGGTGGCTGATAGGGAATGTCCATGACCTCGGCTGGGAGGGTCAGCCAGAACTCCTTGCCCCCGATCCCGTCGTCCAGCACCCGGTCGCAGCCGATCTGGCCGCCAAGCAGGTTCGCCAGCAACTGGCAGATGGCCAGGCCCAGGCCAGTTCCCCGGCTGCTGGGATGCTGCAATTGGGAGAAGGGGCGGAAGAGCCGTGCGCGGTCGAGGTCTGGAATGTCGGGCCCACGGTCACGCACGGCGAAGCGGAGCACGGGCTCGCCATTCAACGCCGCAAAGCTGACCCGGATCGAGGCTGGGCCCGGCTCGGCGAATTTGGCGGCGTTGTTCACCAGGTTCATCAGCGCCTGGCGAAGCCGCCCGGCATCGGTCAACAACCGTTCCGGCACGCCGGCGCCAATCATGAGCGACAACTCGACCCCGCGCTCCTCCGCCTGGGCGCGGAACAGGTCGACGACCCCTTCCAACATGGGGCGCAGCACGAAGGGTGCCGGGCGCATCTGCAGGCGGCCGACCTGCATGCGGGATAGGTCCAAAATGTCGTTCAGCAGGCCCATGAGTGACTCGCCTGCCAAAAGTCCGGTGGAGACCAAGCGTCGCTGGGCCGTCGAAAGATCGGAACGATCCAGCAAGCTCAACGAGTTAAGCGCAACGTTGAGCGGCGTCCGGATTTCGTGGCTGACGATGGCGACAAAGCGGGACTTCTCCTGGGCGGCCATCTCCGCCTGCTCGCGGGCGCGGCTATGGGCGTCTTCCGCCTGTTTTCGCGCCGTTATGTCGGTATAGAGCGTGACCAGCCCGCCATCCGGCAAGCGGGTTTGGCGTGCCTCGACCACGGTGCCGCCGGGGCGGGTGCGCACCGAAATCGCCGGACGCGCGGGGTCCAGCAGCCTGGCCAGGCGGCGTTCGACTTCGGCATCTCCGTCAACCTGGCCAAACTCACCCGCAGCGCCTTGCATTTGCAGCACATCGCGAAGCGGCATGCCGACCCATAGAGCGTCCTTCGCGAGCCCGTTGAGTTCGGCGTACCGCTCGTTCCACTGCACGAGCTCCATGTTGGCATCGAACATGGAGATCCCGTCGGACATGCCGGCCAGGGTCATGCCGAGCCGGAGGCTGTTTTCGTTGGCGCGCTCACGGGCCAGGTCCAACTGCAAATTGGCGGCTTTCAGCACCTCGCGGTCCTGGGCCAGGATTTGCTCGCGCTTGGCGGCGGCGTTGATCATGCCGCCGATGCCAACTCCCATGATGATCATCAGCAAGGTGACGGCGGTGGCGGCCAGCAGGGCCTGCTGCCGCCGGCTCTCCGCCGGGGCAAGGGCCAGCGCGCGGTCGAGGCCGACGACGACGACCATGTCCTGTCCGGGGATGGGGCGCCAGGCGTGGATGCGAACGTCTTGGTCGGGGCCGGATTTGCCGGTCCAGCTCTGCGCCCCGTCGATGAACATCGCCTTGTACAGTGGGGAGTTCTTGATATCGACGCCAGGTTCGTCGCCACCCCGGAGGGAGATGGCGCGGACGATGCCGTTGCGCCCGACCAGCATGATGATGCCGTGCGGCCCGAGGTCGGCCTGGTTCATGTCCCGGGTCAAGGCGTTGAGGTCGTAGGACGCGACGACGACCCCGCCGAAATGGGCATGCTCGCCGTCCAGCCGGCGGGAAATATTCAGGAACCAGGTTCCGTTCGTTTGGAACGGCCCTGTGATCAGCGGCCCGAGAGTGCTGTCGTCGCGATGTTGGTCGAAGTAGCGGCGTCCGGAGAGATCAGCGTCCATGAGGCTTCGCTGGGTTGATGCGATGACGCGGCCGCGGGAATCCAACATGACGAGCTGGGACACGAGGTCCGAAACGGAGGCCGCTCGGCGTTGCAGGGAGGAATAGTCGAAGCCGGGCGGGTTGCGCTCCCAATCGGACTTCAGGACGCGGAGGTTTTGGTCGACCGCGAGGATTTGCCGGAAGACCTGTTCTGCGAATACGACCGCCAGATTGTCGGCGCGGCCGCGAGCCTGGCGAAGTTGTTGGTCCTGATCCGCGTCGGTGACGACCAGCAAGGCCACCCAGGTGACCACGGCCAGGATGCCGACACATCCAATGACGAAGCCCTTCAAGGCACTAATTCTGAACCCGCGCATGAGGTAAGTGATCGCCACCGTACTCCCCTTCGCCGCCAGCTAACGCGGAATGGGGTGGCGAGGCGAGATAATTACCACTCCTCCGGACGCCCGCGTGCAGGGCCCAGTCTTGCCGCCGATGGGCGCGGGTGCGATGGTCCGCCGTCCACGCGACGCGCTCGTATTCAAAAGGATTGCCTGACCAAACGCGACGATGGCCTCAAGCTGGCCGTAGCCTGGCAACCAAAGGGGACCCCGATGTCGGATAGCCTGCTCGGAGTGATGCCGGCAACGCTGGCCCGGCGCGGCTTCGTGATGACGAGCCTGATCGCCGGCTTCACGATGGCGACGGAGCGGGTCGATGCGCAGGCCATCCATACCGATTCCGGCGGGTTGGTGGCGGAGGAAATGCAGGTCCCGGTCGCCGATGGAATGTTGCCGGGTTATTCCGCCCGCCCGGTCGGGTCTGGTCCGTTCCCCACCGTGATTGTGGTTGAGGAAGTCTTCGGACTGCACGAGTACATCAAGGATACCTGCCGCCGCCTGGCCAAGCTCGGCTACATGGCCGTTGCGGTGGAACTGTATGCGCGGCTGGGTGACCTCACCAAGATGACCGACATGAAGGAGGTGATGGGTGTCATCAGCCGGGCACCCGATGCAACGGTCATGACCGATTTGGATTCGCTGGCGGCCTGGTCGTTCGCCAATGGGGGCGATCCGAGCCGGCTCGGCATCACTGGGTTCTGTTGGGGCGGCCGCGCGGTGTGGCTGTACGCCGCGCATAACCCAGCGCTGAAGGCGGCCGTATCCTGGTATGGGATCGTCGGCGGTAACCGGACGGAAATTCAGCCACAGACGGCCGCCGATATCGCCGCCGATATCAGATGCCCGCTCCTGGGCCTATACGGCACGCAAGACCCGGTCAACCCGCCCGCTGCTGTAGAGGCTGCGGCGGCCAAAGCTCGTACTGGTGGCGAGCCCGTTGAAATTGTAGAATACCCAGACGCAGCCCACGCCTTCCATGCGGACTACCGGCCCAGCTATGTCCGAGACGCCGCAATGGATGGGTGGGAGAAGATGCAAGCCTGGTTTCGTAAATATGGCGTGGCCTAGGACGAGAACTCGAAGGGCGCAAAGGCGGCAGCGGCGCGGATCTCGAGGGCGAGCTCGATCAAGGCTCGCATGAAACCCTCCGCCGTGAATTCGGTATCGACCAGGTTGAACGCTGGTTCGAGCATGTCGTCGTACGATTGCGTTCCGTGGAAGATCGTAGCCAACCGGTCCGCAAGGTCTCGGGCTGCGGTGTCGACGCCGATATAGCTGGGCAGGGAACCGAAGCGGATCCGCATATCGGCATTTTCGTTGGTGACGACGCAGGATTTGGCGGCAAACCCGTTGGGAACGCGCTCGTGCACGCCGGACGAGAAGTTAGGCATGGTGTTCAGTAGGAACTGCGTGCCGGCATAAAGCTCCGGCAGGGTGGAGGCGTCCACCGGCGCATGGAATCGCGCCCGGCAACCCGGTGCGGCGAGGTGGTCCCAGCCACGCCCGATGATGTCGGCCGGAAGGTCCAGCATGGCCTGGACCATGGCCGTGGAGCGCACGTCGCGGACGTACACATCCACCTCGCGCATCAGGGCGAACAGGATGGCAGGGCGCTGCTCTACATACAGGCCGTGATGTTCCATGCATTCGCGCACGACGCCGCTGATATCGCCAACGCCCTGCTTCAGGGCCGCCGCAGCCGAATCCTCGATGATGGCGCGGTATCGCGGCGGCAGGAGGGCCCAGTCGGCACGGTGCTGCGCCGGGTCGCTGCCCGTCTTGACGAACACCATCCGGTGCTGACGTTTCGACCAGGCGACAGTGTCGCGGAACGGGTTTTCGGGTACTCCGTGCGGCAGCAGGCTGGATATCTGCGGCGAGCGGATGAGGTTGCGCTGCATCGTGAGCCAGTCGCGGTACATATAACCGTTGGCGACGTAGCGCGAGGAAACGTGATGGTTCGCCGGCATCCACGAGGGCGAGTCGGCCAAGACGGAAATGAAGGGTACGCGCAGTACGTCCCACAACAGGCCGTCCGGATGGGGCAGCCTGGCGCCAACGCCGGCTGGCCCCCAGGCGAAGAGGACACCGGCCTCCAACAGCCCGCCTAATTGATCTAACCAGTTGGGGTCGTTCATGTCCACGCAGTGGGTTTGCAAGCCGTGCGGCGGAAGCAGGCCCATGAAATCCTGCGACACGCTGCGCAGAATGCTGTTTTCGTTGGTGCCGACCAGGACGACGACCGTGCGGGGCGCGTCCTCTGGCAAAATCAGACCGTCGAGGGCGCTCGGCCGCTTGGGTGTGGCGTCCGCAAGGGGGCTTGCGACCTGGATAACCCTGACGGCGGCTGGTTTCGGCGTGGCAGGCAGGCCACCCGCGCGAAGGGCGAGTGCGTCGCGGACCTCGTCAATGACCGGGCTCCAGTCGTTTGGCGCCGTCTGGTGGAAGATCCGCATGGTCGGGTACCAGGGGCTGTCCTTCCGGTCCCGCAGCCAACGCCAACAGCCGATGAAGCGGGATAGCAGCCAAACTTCCTTCCCCATGGCCGCCGCCAAATGGGCCACCGCCGAGTCGACGGAGATTACGAGGTCGAGCCCCGCGATGATGGCCGCGGTGTCGGCGAAGTCCTTCGTCTCCGCCATACGGTCCAAGATCGGGAACGTGCCGAGGGGCTGCGATGGCTTCTGCAGGCTGTGGAACTCGACTCCCGGGACCTCGGCGAGCCGGGCGAACGCGTCCAGCGGGACCGAGCGTTTTTTGTCGTGGACGAAAATGGGGCTGCCAGACCAGACCAGCCCGACCTTCAGCCCCGCCGCCGGCGGCGTTGCCCACCGTTCTACCAGATCAGCCGGCGGCTGGATGGTGGGGGCGCCGCAGGGGATCGTTTCCAGGGTGGTTCCGAAGGCTCTGGGAAGGCTGAGCAGCGGACAAAAAACGTCGTATTCCGGCGTCGGCATGTCAGCGCCGATCACTTCATCGACGCCGGGTAGCCCCTGAAGGAGACGCACCAAGACGGGCTGAACCACCAGGATCACCCGGGCGCCGCGCGCCGTCGCCATTTTGGCGTAGCGGAGGAATTGGATGGTGTCGCCGAAACCCTGCTCGCAATGGATGAGGAGGGTCTTGCCTGCGATGTCCTCACCCTGCCAGCGCGGGATGGCATCCAGCTTGCGCGCCGAGGGAGTCATTTGGAGGCGCGCGTCGTAAAGCTCCCACGTCTCCGCATTCATCCGGCCGGAGGCCAGGAGCATCGCGGCCAGGTTATGCTTCACATCCGCGGCCTCGGGCGCCAAACGCAGGGCGGCGCGGGAGGCTGTCTCCGCCTCCTCGAACTGACCGAGCGCTTCCAGCGCCAGCCCCTCGTTCATTTTGGCCTGGTAGAGCCCCGGCGCCAGCACGGCAGCCCGGCGCGAGCGCTCCAGCGACTCGGGGTATTGGCCCAGCGTGTAGAGCACGGCGCCCAAGGTTGCCGCCGCCCCGCCATCCAGCGGGGCCAGCCGGGCTGCAGCCCGCGCCGGTGCCAGCGCCTGCTGCGTCTTGCCAAGCCCCTGGAGCGCCCGGGCCAGGTTGGCCTGGGCAAACGCATTAGCGGGCTGCTGCTGGATCGCCATCAAGGCTGCGCCGGCTGCGGCATCCAACTCACCCTGATCGATCAGAAGCCCCGAGAGGGTGACGAGCAAGCCCGTCTCCGTGGGGTCGAGTGCTGACGCCTTGACCAGCGCAACCTTCGCTTCAGGTTTGCGGTCCGCCTCGATCAGGGCCTGGCCGAGCGCCCGGTGATGCTTGACCTGGCTACCATCGAGCTTGGCGGCGGTTTGCAGCGCTTCCACGGCCTCTGCAGCCCGGCCATCCGAGAGCAGGGCCATGCCGAGGTTGAAATGCGACCCGGCATCCGCCGGCCGCAAATCGACCAGCTTTGCGCAGGCTTTGGCGGCGTCGGCGAACCGCCGGAGGCTAAAGAGGGAGAAGCCCAGATTTTGCACGGCATCGGCAAAGTCCGGCGCCTCGTCGACGGCAGCGGAGAAGGATTTCGCCGCCGCCTCGTGCTCGCCCTTTGCTTGCTGGGCGCAGCCTTCCTGATAGACCGTACGAAGGAAGGCCTGTCTTGGGCCAACCTGGTGGTATCGCGCCTGGGCAGCAGCCCCGTTTTGGGTTCGCAGTTCAGCCTCCTGCTGAAACAATCCAGACAGGGTAGGCGAACAACCCTTAAGAAGATGCGAACTGGTGCCCGGCGGCACAGGAGGCTTGACCGCGGCGCCCCGCATGCGCATTTTCCGCCGTCATGGCATAGCGCCGCTTTAGCAGAGAAGTTCGATGGCCAAGTCCAACACCGTCCAAATCCGTCTCGTCTCCACGGCCGATACCGGCTATTTCTACGTGACGAAGAAGAATGCCCGCTCGGCATCCGGCAAGCTGGAATTGAACAAGTACGACCCGGTGGCGCGCAAGCACGTCCCGTTCAAGGAAGCCAAGATCAAGTAGGCGCCTTAGCCGCGCCGGTCGCAGCCGCGCACCCGGCTTGCGAGGAGCGGGTTCAGCACGCTGGCGATCTGACAGCGGGAGAGAGCTCGCCGAGGGCGGAGGCTGGGTTGCCGGCGGATGTTGATCATCAGCATCCCGCCCCCCGCCAACGCCAAATGCAGCGTGCCCTGGCGCATCGCGCGGGCATAGAGCGGTTCCGGTCCGCCAATCCCGGTCAAGATGCCGGCCCCGACGGCCGCCACCCGGTTGCGATAATCCTCCGCCAAATCCGGCGTGTGCGAATGATACAATCCCACCGCGACGTTCCAATCGCCATGCGCTTCGACCTGTAAGGCGCGGAGGTAGCGGGCGGCATAATCGGCGTTGATCATCGGGTCGAACGCTTCGTCCAGGGAGTGGAACGCGCCCGGATGCATGGGAAGGTCCACCTGCATGCAGCCTACATCGATGAAATGGTGCTGGCCGGTGGTTTGCGCCTGCTGAACCCACGCAATCGCCGCAGCCTTGCTATCGAGGAAGAGACCTTGCCCATCGGCATTGATCGTCCACGGCCAGGCGCGGATATCCCGCATCGAGGCAATCGGCCGCCCGCTTTCCAGCTTTGCGATGCTGCCGAGCAGTGCCTTCGGCAGGTCGTATTTTTTCTCCGCGGCAGCAATGGCGGCTTCACACTGGCTGCTTTGGAGCGTCGGCCAATCCGGTTCCGGTGCCCGGGCGCGAGGCGCGGCAGCCCGGGCGAGGGCCGGGCATGCCAGGAAAGCCAGGCAAAGGAGGAAGGCGCGGGAGAGATTCACACGCGCCGCCTACACCGAATCGGTCGAGGAAGGCAAAACATGGCTTCACCGGGTGGGCCGGCCGTCTCGGTGCCTGTCTACAACAAAAGCTTCCTTGTCAATCTGTTGCATCCCGGGGCAGATCTTTGGGAGTAGGGCGGAAAAGCGCCGCGTCTTCCGCCACCTCGTGACACCGGCAGGCGAAAGACGCTTTGCTTTTCCGCCCTACTTCAAAATTACTCTTCGAACGTGCTAAGGACTGGCACGTGGTCGGAGGGTTGCTCCTCCCCGCGCACGTCCTTGTCGGGCGCCGCGGCGATCAGACGGTCGGCCATCACGGGTGACAGTAAAGCGTGGTCGATCCGGATGCCGCGGTCGCGCTGCCATGCCCCCGCCTGGTAATCCCAGAAGCTGTAGACGGGCCCCTTTGGCGTGGTGACCCGCACCGCATCCGTCAGCCCCGCCCAAAGCATGCGGCGGAAGCGCGCCCGCGTCTCCGGCCGGAGCAGCGCGTCGTTGGCGGAGAGGGCACCCGGCGCACAATCCACATCCGCCGGGCAAACGTTGTAGTCGCCGGCCAGAATGAACGGCGTATCGGTGGTGAGTAAGGCATCCGCCCGGTCGGCCAGGCAGTCCATCCAAGCCAGTTTATAGGCGTAGCCGGCATCACCACCGGAATTGCCGTTCGGCAGGTACAAATTTCCGATGGTCACGCCGCCTGCCACGACTTCCAGATAGCGCGCCTGGGCGTCCTCTGCCGGCAGGCCGGGCAGGGCGACGTGATGGACCTCCAGCGGCAGCCGGCTGAGGACGGCGACCCCATTGTAGGATTTTTGCCCGGCGACGACGCTATCATAGCCCAGCGCCTTGAACGACGTGGCTGGGAACTGGTGCTGCTCGCACTTGATTTCCTGCAGAAGGAGCACATCCGGCTCCACGCGCTGCAGCCAGCGGCACACATGCTTCTCCCGCATGCGGACGGAATTGACGTTCCAGGTGGCGATCTTCACGACGCACCGTCAGTCGACGGCGAAGCTGGTTCCACACCCGCAGGCGCTGGTCGCATTCGGATTTCGGACGGTGAAGTGGCTTCCCATCAACTCATCCGTGTAGTCGAGCTGCGAACCGGCCAACAGGTCGAGACTCGCCGGGTCGACCAGGACGCGGGCTGGGCCGGATTGCACCACGAGGTCGTCGGGCTGGACCGTCTCGTCCAACTCGAACTTATATTGGAATCCGCTGCACCCGCCCGCCAATACGGCAACCCGCAGGGCGGTGGGCCGTGGTTGGGAGGCCACGATGGTGGCGATTTGCTCGGCGGCCCGGTCGCTGACGGCGAATGCTTGTTCCATAGCGCTAACATAGGCCCTTACGGGCGCCGATTGAAGAGGCGCCGATGCGGGTGCTACGCCGGGGGCCATGGTCCTTGCCCCCTACGCCGTCCGGCCCGAAACCGCCCGCGGCCGGCTGTACCCCGAGCCGGAGGCGCCGACCCGCTCGCCGTGGCAGCGGGACCGGGACCGCATCATCCACTCTTCAGCCTTCCGCAAGCTGCAATACAAGACGCAGGTCTTCGTCAACCATGAGGGCGATTTCTTCCGCACGCGGCTGACCCATACGATCGAGGTGGCTCAGATCGCCCGCTCCCTGGCGCGGGAGTTGCGGGTGGACGAGGACCTGACGGAGGCATTGGCCCTGGCGCATGATTTAGGCCACCCGCCATTCGGCCACGCGGGGGAGGAGGGGCTCAACCGCGGCATGAAGGCCTGGGGCGGGTTCGACCACAACGCGCAAGCCATGAAGATCGTGACCATGCTGGAGAGCCGCTATGCAGCGTTCGACGGGCTAAACCTGACCTGGGAGACGTTGGAGGGGCTGGCGAAGCATAACGGACCGTTGCAGAAGCCGCCGCCGTATATCGCCGAGTATGATTCGCGCCATAGCCTGGAGTTGGGCAGCCAGCCTGGGGTCGAGGCGCAGATCGCCGCCGCGGCCGACGACATTGCGTATCACAGCCATGATCTGGACGACGGCATGCGCGCCGGGTTGTTCGGAGCCGAGGAGATCAGCCACCTGCCGCTGGTGGGCGACGCCCTGCGGGAGGCTCGGCTCGCCAGCCTAGATGTGCCGCCGCCGCGTTTGCGGCATGAAACGATCCGACGCGTCATCAACGAACTGGCGACGGATTTGGTGCGCGAGACGAAGCATCGGCTTACCGCATTGAACCCGGCGGATTGCCACGCGGTGCGGCAGGCCGGGCAGCCTGTGGTGGCATTCAGCCCGGCAATGGCGGATGCCAACCGCGCCATCAAGGATTTCCTGCGGGCGCGGATGTACCGGCATTGGCGGGTCAACCGGATGACCGCCAAGGCGCGCCGGCTCACGGAGCACTTGTTCACCTTGCTGGTGGCGGACGTCTCGATGCTGCCCGATGAATGGCGCGGCCGGGCGGGCGAGTCGGACGCGCGCCGGGCGGCCCTGACAGTGGGGGATTACATTGCCGGCATGACAGACCGGTTCGCGGTGGAAGAGCACCGCAAGCTGACTGACCTGTCCGTGCCGGGGTGACCTATCAAGAGTGGTTTTCGATATAATCCATCGAGAGCAGGGTCTCGCAGTTCGGTGATTTCACCGTCGCTTCCAAATGGTCGCCCACGACCCGCCCGGTCATGTGGGCAACGCCCGACACAGCGTCGATCGAGCCGTCATAGGCGACGGGAGAGGTGAACAACGTCACTGGGTTATAGGCATACCATAGTACCCCGTCGCCAACCATGATCACGCGTTCACCGTGCTCGGTCGGGCAGCCAGGGCCGGTGGCGGCAACCTGGGTGATCTTACCCTGGTAGCTGCCGTTGTAGTTGCGGGCCTCACCAGCGGTGAGCGGCACGGCGACTCCGACTGCATCGAATACAGTCTGGCAGCCGCCCAGCAGCAATGCGGTGGCAGTGAGGGCGGCATGACACAGATGTTTGGCCACGAACTCAAACTCCTTCGGCGCGCTTGGTGGGTGCGGTGCCAAAGCCTTGTAGGCCATGGGTGACCCGATCGTAAGCCAATCGGACGGAATTCTCGGGTATGATGTGCTATCTTTACGCGATTGGGTAGCCAAGGCAGTATCTTTCATTGCCGGACTGCCCATATCGCTGCCAACCGATCGAGCGAGGCCCACTATGTTCATCCATCGGCGTCGAGGATGGGAAATTCCTGAGCGGCACGCGACGCCGGAGCGGGTGATGCTCGGCCGCCGGGCGGTGATGGCGGGGGCGACCGGCGCTTTGGCTGCCTCCTTGTCCGGCCCCGCCTGGGCAGCGACGGATTCGAAGTACCCACCCGGCCGGCCGATCACGCCTGAACAGGCGGCGACCACCTATAATAATTTCTACGAGTTCGGAGAAGACAAGTCGATCTGGCGCGCCGCCCAGCGGATGCCGGTGTCGCCGTGGCAAATCGAGCTTGCGGGAATGATGGCAAAGCCCAGGACGGTGGACCTGGCGGATTTGTTGAAGCAGGTGCCGATCGAGGACCGGGTCTATCGTCACCGCTGTGTCGAGGCATGGTCCATGGTCGTGCCCTGGACGGGGTTCCCACTCGCCGCGCTGCTGAAGGTGGCGCAGCCGGCCGCCTCGGCAAAATACGTCGTGTTCGAGTCGGCCGTATTGCCTAAGTCGATGCCGGGCGTGCGTTCTAGCCTCTATCCTTGGCCGTATGTCGAGGGCTGCACGATGCAGGAGGCGAGCAACGACCTGGCGTTCATGGTGACGGGGATGTATGGCAAGGAGCTGCCGAAGCAGGATGGCGCGCCGATCCGGCTGCATCTGCCGTGGAAATACGGCTTCAAATCCGGCAAGTCGATCGTCAAGATTTCGTTCACCGACCAGCAGCCGGAGACCATGTGGCATGCCATTCAACCAGAGGAATACGGCTTCTGGGCCAACGTGAACCCAGACGTGCCGCATCCGCGCTGGAGCCAGGCGACAGAGCGTGATTTGGGTACAGGCGAGCGCATCCCTACGGTGATTTGGAATGGGTATGGCGAGTGGGTCGCGGGCATGTATGCCGACAAAAAAAACGAGCGGCTCTTCACGTGATGGCCGCGAAAATCCTCGCCGTGCTATCGGCGACGCTGCTGGTGGGCGCGGTCGCCATCGGCACGTTAGGCCCGCAGGAGATGACCCTGGGTGATGCACTCACTGCGCTCGACCATCTGCGGTTCGCGGCGGTCGAAGCCTATTTCCGGACAAATATCTCGAGCTGGGTCTGGGAGCATCCGGTGCAGTCACTGCTGGTGCGGCCGCCATGGCTGCTGCCGGCAGCGATCGGCGTGTTGCTGGGGGGCGTGGCGATGACGACGGCGACCTCGCACAAAGCGCCGAATTCCCGCCGGCGCCGTAGCTAGCGCTCAGAGGCTCAGGAGGCGCCGGGCTGCGTCGATCACGCGGGTCGCCTCGCTCCAGAGGTTGAGGCTGGGCAGCGTGGCAAACGGGAAGAACGCGGCCTCGCTGACGTCATCGCCGGCAACGGGGTCGCCGCCGCACCACAACCCGGCGAAATCGAGGATCGTGTAGTGAAAGCGGATGCGGCCTGCCAAGTCCGGGTGAATGCTGTCGACATTGGTGACGAGGGTGAGCGGCCCCACCTCCAAGCCGGTTTCCTCCCGCAACTCCCGCCGGGCGGCGGCCTCCGCTGTCTCGCCCAATTCCTGGGCGCCGCCTGGAATGCTCCATTGGCCGGCGGCTGGCGGTTTGCTGCGGCGCACCAGCAAGACGGCGCCGGGGCGAAGCAGGACGGTCCCAATCCCCACCATCGGGTGCGCCGGGTATTCGCGGCTCATTGTGTTGGCATGGGGATGGGAGCGCCGGAAACGGCGAAGGCGTAGGGCGACAAGGCACGAGCCCAGGCGGAACTGCCGGAAACCTGCAGCCAATCCTGATGGTTTGCGCGCCCAAGCGTGAGCACGGCAGTGCCGTCAGCCACGGGTAGCGCCACCGTACGCACCTGGCCGAGCCGAACCTGAGGGGCGGATCGTATCTGAGTGATGGTCAAACCTGCCAACGCCAGTTGCATCGGCGCCGTGTCAGGCCCGACCAACTCCGGCGCGGGGAGATGGCGGTCGGTCCAATCAGCCGGATCGGTGCCGGCCGGGAGGGGCTGGCTGGCGAGCCAGATTTGCGGCAACCCCGGTTGGCGGAAATACGCCGGGCCAGGCGCGTTGCCGAGGATGACGGCCCCCAGCACGGCCCCCGAGGTCGCCAAAACGCGGACGAGCGTTCCCGCGCCGGATTTTGCATCGGGATCGGCGACGCCCCGCGCGGCGGGGTCGCCGGATACGGAATGATCCAGCCGGAGGGCGATCAAGCCATCGACCAGCGCCGCCGACTCGGCTGGCCGCACTGGGAAGCCGCCTTCCTGCGACAACCCCCAGACCTGACCGCGGCGCTCCAGCCACAGCAGCTTGTCACCATGGCTCAATTCGATGCGGTCGGCCGACCCGATCTGGGCTCCTAGCACTGGCAATGCGGGCGGCGGCGCGGCTGGAAGCGCCGGGACAGGACGCATGAGGGCTGTGGCCAGCCCGGCCACAGCGGCCACAGCGATCACTGATGCTAGAAGAAGACGCCGCCGCATTGCTATCCGCATAACGCACTGCTCGACGATCCGCCATGCACGATCCGCGGTTTTAGCGCGCGCCCGATCGCGCCATGATTGCCAATGCCTTTGCGTGCGATCCTCACCAATGTCTTCAACGCCCATGCCCGGCGGCGGATTAGGGCCCGCGCCCGCTACAAGGCAAGGCTCCGATCGAAAGAGCGGTTGTCGCACGTCTCGGTCCGCACTACGGCGCTGATCGTCGCCAGCGCGCTGTTCATGGAACAGTTGGATGGGACGGTGTTGGCGACGGCGCTTCCAACGATGGCGCGGACCTTCAACGTCGATCCATTGCAGATGAACGTGGCGCTCACCGCCTATCTCCTAAGCCTGGCCGTGTTCATCCCCGCCAGTGGCAAGGTGGCGGACCGGTATGGCACCCGTACGGTCTTCCGGTATGCGATTGCGCTGTTCACGCTCGGGTCGATTTTGTGCGGGCTGTCCGACAACCTTTGGGAGCTGGTGGGCGCGCGCATCCTGCAGGGCATTGGCGGTGCGATGATGGTCCCGGTGGGGCGGCTCGTGCTGTTGCGCTCGGTGGAGCGGAGCGAGCTGGTCACTGCCATGACGTGGCTGATGGTGCCGGCGACCATCGGGCCTGTCTTGGGTCCGCCGGTCGGTGGATTCCTGGTCACGGCGCTGTCGTGGCGATGGATCTTCTACATCAACGTGCCAATCGGCGTGCTGGGGATTGTTCTGGCAACGCGGTATATTAAAGACATCAAGGAGGCAGGGCGGGTCGATTTCGACGCGGCCGGTCTGGTGCTGTCCGGTATTTCGCTGTCCTGCCTGATGTTTGGGTTGGAACTCGCCAGCCGGGGCGAAACGAACTGGATTACCACCGCGGCCATTGTGGCGCTCGGCCTGGGCAGTGGGGCGTTGTACGTGCGGCATAGCCGCCGGCATCCGCAACCTGTGCTGGATTTCCGCCTGATGCGGGTGCGGACCTTCGGCTTGTCTGTGATCGGCGGCGGGCTGTCCCGGGTTTCTGCCGGCGCGGTGCCTTTCTTGTTGCCCATGATGCTGCAACTCGGCTTCGGCATGTCCGCGTTGCAGAGCGGCCTCATCACCTTCACCAGCAGCGCCGGGTCCCTGCTGATGCGGCTCGCGGCACGGCCGATCCTGCGGCGTTGGGGGTTCCGGCAGGTGATGATGTGGAACGGACTTACCGCCACGGTGTTCCTGGCCCTGATTGCTTCGTTCCGGCCGGATTGGCCGGTGGCGGCAATCTATGCCGTGCTGCTGGTGGGCGGCTTTTTCCAGTCCCTGCAGTTTACGGCCTACAACACCATTGCCTACGCCGAAATAACGCCCGTGCAAATGAGCGCGGCCACCAGTTTCTACACGACGTTCCAGCAATTGATGCTGACGCTTGGCATCTGCACCTCTGCGGCGGCGCTGGCAGGGTCGTTGGCGGTGACTGGCCACTCCCATCCATTGCTGGCGGATTACAGCGTGGCGTTCATCGTGGTGGCGGTGGTGTCGCTGGCCGCGTCGCCAACCTGCTCCCGGCTCCCGCGCGATGCGGGGGATGAGTTGAGCGGCCGGGTGGTGCGGAAAGGGCCAGTGCAATCGGCGCTGGCCGCCGTGAAGACGGAAACGGCGGATGCGGGGAGCATCGCGTAGGGCCCAACGAACACGCTCAACGGCTTTGTCCAAGAGGTTTGCCCGGTGGCCAAGCCGCTTCGCGAGGAGAGCCGAAACCTGGCCGCCAAACGTCGAAACGAAGAGACGGTGTAGGCCCGCGGGTTAGCCGAAGGCCAGGCTCTGCTGGTCCGCCACGCTGTATTTGCGTTCATGGGCGATCAGCCATTCCTTGCGGGGAAGGCCGCCGCCATAGCCGGTCAGTTTCGCGTTGGCGCCGATGACGCGGTGGCAGGGCACGACGATGCTGACGGGATTGGAGCCATTCGCCAGCCCCACAGCGCGGCTCGCGGAAGGGCGTCCAGTGCGTTCGGCCAGGCGGCCATAGGTGGTGGTCGTCCCCGCCGGGATTTGGCGTAACGCCGCCCAGACCGTGCGCTGGAACGCGGTGCCACCGGTTTGCACCGGAATGCGGTCGAGGATCATCAAATCACCGGCAAAATAGGCCTCCATCCGGCGAGCGAACGCGCTGGTGCCCTGTGCGGGGACCAACGCGTAGCTGCCGTAGTGCAGCCGCAGCAATTGGTGCATGCGCGGTGCGTAATCCTCAAAATCCAGCGCCCGAAGCGCTTCCTCGTCATGGATCAGAAGGATCGTGCCGAGCGGAGAGGCCATGTGTTCAAGCAGCAGCGTCAAGGCGGGTCTCCCGATCGGCGGCGGACGAGGTCCATAGGCGTAGCGCAGCCCCGGCAATAGCCGATGCCGGTCACCCGGCTCCCAATGTCTCCAGCGCGGCGCGGCGGTCGAACAGGCGCAGGAGCAAGCGGGCTGCCTTGCCGCGTTCGCTTTCCAGCTTCGGGTCGCGGTCCAGCAGCACGGCGGCGTCCTGGTTTGCCATGCGCAGCATGCCGTCTTGTGCCTCGGGGTCGGAGAGGCGAAAGCCAGGCAGGCCCGATTGCCGTTTCCCCAGCAAATCGCCGCCGCCGCGAAGGCGAAAATCTTCGTCGGCGATGGCAAATCCGTCCTCCGTGTCCCGCAGCAGGGTCATGCGGCGGCGGCCGGTCTCGGTGAGGCCATCCTCGTGCAGTAGCAGGCAGTAGCTTTGCGCCGCGCCGCGCCCCACCCGCCCGCGCAACTGATGCAGTTGGGCCAGGCCGAACCGGTCCGCGTGTTCCACCACCATGACGCTGGCACCGGGCACATCCACCCCGACCTCGATGACGGTAGTCGCCACCAGCAAGGCGGTCTGCCCCCCGGCAAAGGCTGCCAACGCCGCATCGCGCACCGCACTGTCCTGTTGGCCGTGCGCCAACCCCACGCGGGCGCCGAACCGGGTGCGCAGGTCGGCAAACCGGGCCTCCGCTGCGGCCAAGTCGGTGGCCAGGCTTTCCGACACCATGGGGCAGACCCAGTAGACTTGCTCGCCCCGGTTCAGCGCGCGGCCGATGCCTTCGATCACCCCCTCCAGCGTACCCAGCGAGTGCAGGGTGGTGCGGATGGGCTGCCGGCCGGCCGGTTTCTCGGTCAGGCGGCTGACCTCCATCTCGCCCCATTGCGTCAGCAGCAGGGTACGGGGGATGGGCGTCGCGGTCATCACCAGCAGGTCGGTCCGCTCGCCTTTGGCGCCCAGCAGCAGGCGTTGCTCCACCCCGAAGCGGTGCTGCTCGTCGATCACGGCCAGGCCGAGATCCTTGAATTCGACCGCCTCCTGGAACAACGCATGCGTGCCCACGACGATCGGCAGACGGCCATTATTCAACTGCAGCAGCAGGTTGCGCCGGGCCGCGCCGGTCACCGACCCCGTGAGCAGGCCGACCGGGCAGGGGGCCAGCCGCTCCAGCAAGCGTAGATGCTGCTTGGCCAGCACCTCCGTGGGGGCCATCAGCGCGGCCTGGGCGCCGGCTTCGACGGCGCCCAGCATGGCAAGCAACGCCACCAATGTCTTGCCGGAGCCGACATCGCCCTGCAGCAGGCGCAGCATGCGGCGCGGCGCGGCCATGTCGGCGTCGATTTCGGCCAGGGCGTGGGATTGCGACAGCGTGGGAGCGAACCCGAAGCGGCGCAGCGCCTCGTCCCGCAAATGCCCCTTGGCGATCAGTGAGCGGCCCGGCCGCCGCTTCTCCCGCGCCTTCATCCAGGCCATGGCGAGTTGGTGCGCCAACATCTCGTCGTAGCCCAACCGGGCACGGTGCTGCGGCGTCGGCGGTTCGAGCGGGCATTGCAGGCCGAGCAGGGCATCACGGAAGCAGGGCCAGCGCTCCCGTCGCAGCAGGGCCGGGTCGTGCCACTCGGGCAGGTCGGCCACGCGGCCGGCGGCGGCGCGCATGGCGGTCCGCAATTCCCGCATGGAAAGCCGCGCCGTCATCGGCCAGACGGGGTCGACCGGGGGGATCAGCGCCTCGTCCTCCGGCGGCACGGCGTAGGCGGGGTCGCGCATCGACAGGCGGTTGCCGAATGCCTCCACCCGGCCGTTCACCATGAAGGGCGCGCCATTGCGGGCACGCATGACGTTGGCGAGACGGTGCTTCTCCCAAATCGCCAATTCGGCGAATGCGGTGCCGTCGGTGATGCGCACGCGATGGGGGTGGGTCGGCTTGCTGGCTGGCTCGTGCCCGGCGACCTCCACCGTCCAGGTCACGATCTGGCCCGCGGCAGTGTCCCGCACGGTGGCGCGGGTGCGGCGGTCGATGAAGCTCTCGGGCAGGTGGAACAGCAGGTCCCGCACCCGGCCTCCGCCGGTCAGCCGCGCCAGTTTCTCCGCCGTCGCCGGGCCGATCCCGCGCAGGCCGGAGACGGGCGCGAGAAGGGGGGCAAGCGGGTCGTCCATCACGTCGTCCACTAGGGGCTCATACCGAGCGGCCGGTTTGGTGACCAGAGGCTGCGGGTGTTTCGCCGCTGACACAATGGCGGTCTGCGCCTATATGCATCGCGCAATGACCAGCCCTGATCCTCGTCGCCGCCGCATCCTGTTCCGCGCCACCCACCGTGGCACCCAAGAGACCGACCGGCTGATTGGCGGCTACGTCGCCCCCCGGCTGCTGCTGTTCACCGAGGCGGAACTGGATGCGGTCGAGGCCATGATGGATCTGCCGGACCCAGACCTCGCGGATTGGCTGATGGGCCGGCTGCCGATCCCCCCCGGCGAGCATGCGCCGTTGTTGCACGCCATGCGCGCAGCATTCGTGGTGTCATGAGCGCGGTCACGATCTACGGCGCGCCCGAAGGATACGACGCGCTGCTGCTGGCGCGCCGCCGGGTGGAGCACAAAGGCGCGGTGTTGCACGCGACGCGCGACGACAGCCGCATGGCCAGGTTGCACGAGGCGCTCGCCTTCTTCGCCCCTGAGGTGGAAGTATTGCGGTTCCCAGCCTGGGACTGCCTGCCATATGATCGCGTATCCCCAAACCCGGCCATCGTGTCCGAGCGGATCGCCTGTCTCGCCCGGCTTTCGGAACCTGCGACCCGGCCTCGGATCGTGCTCACCACGGTCAATGCGTTGGTGCAGCGCGTGCCTCCCCGGGCGGTGTTCCGCGGTGCCAGCCTCACGGTGCGGACCGGCGGCACGATCACGCCCCAGGCGCTGACCAACTTCCTCGAGTCGAACGGCTATGGCCGGGCCGATACGGTGATGGAGCCTGGCGAGTACGCGCTGCGCGGCGGCATCGTCGACATCTTTCCCGCCGGCGAGCCCGACCCGATCCGGCTGGATTTGTTCGGCGAGGAGTTGGAGAGCATCCGCCGGTTCGACGCGAGCACCCAGCGTTCGAGCGATCGGCTGGATCGGCTGGAGATCCGCCCCGTTTCGGAAGTCTCGCTCGACCCGGCGAGCATCAGCCGGTTCCGCGAGGCCTGGCGGGAGTTGTTTGGCCCGGGCGCCGCGCAGGACCCGATCTATCTGTCCATCTCGGATGGGCGGCGGCACCCGGGGATGGAGCACTGGGCGCCGCTGTTCCATGCGACGATGGAAAACCTGCTGGACTATCTGCCGGACGCAGCCGTCAGCTTCGACTCGCTGTCCGATGACGTGCTGCGTGCGCGGTTGGAGATGATCGCCGACCATTTCGAGGCACGCAAAGCCGTGCCACGGGATGGCGAGGTGCCGTATCGCGCGTTGCCGCCGGCACGGCTGTATCTGAATCAGGCCGAGTGGGACGAGATGCTGTCCATGGGCCCGCTCTTCCAGTTCAGCCCCTATGGCATGCCGGACGGTGCGGCGGGGATCGATGCCGGCGGGCGGCCCGGTGCGCTGTTCACCCAGGCCGGCACCCACGCCAATAGCGACGTGTTCAAGCAATTGGCGGAACAATCCGCCAGTTGGGCAGCCACCCGCCGCCGGTGCGTGGTGGCTGCCTGGACCCGCGGCTCTCGCGAGCGGATGGCTAATCTGCTGCGTGAGAACGGGTTGAAGGCGCATGTTGCCGAGACTTGGCAGAAGGTCCGCGTGGCCCCACGGGACCATGTCGTGCTGGTGACGCTCGGAGTCGAACGCGGGTTCGTGGCCGACGATCTGGGCGTGGTCGGCGAGCAGGATTTGCTGGGCGAACGCATCAGCCGGCCGCCACGCCGCCGCAAGCGGGCCGACCAGTTCATCGCCGAGGCTACCGAGATCGCCGAGGGTGACCTGGTGGTGCACCAGGATCATGGCATCGGGCGCTATGACGGGCTGGTCACGCTGCAAGTGAGCGGCGCGTCGCATGACTGCCTTCGGCTGCTCTACGACGGTGACGACAAGCTGTTCTTGCCCGTTGAAAATATTGAAGTCTTGAGCCGCTTTGGCGCCGAGGGCGGTGCCACGCTGGACAAGCTAGGCGGTGCGTCCTGGCAGAACCGCAAGGCGCGGATGAAGCAGCGCATCCGCGACATGGCGGGCGCGCTGATCCGCACGGCCGCGGAACGCCGGGTGCAGGAGGCGACCAGCCTGGCGCCGCAGGAGGGGGCTTGGGACGAGTTTTGCGCCCGCTTCCCCTTCGCCGAGACGGAGGACCAGGCGCGTGCGATCAGCGACGTGCTGGAGGACTTGGCCGCTGGGCGGCCGATGGATCGGCTGATCTGCGGCGATGTCGGGTTCGGCAAGACCGAAGTGGCGCTGCGGGCGGCCTTCGTTGCCGCGATGGCGGGGGCACAGGTCGCCGTCGTGGTGCCGACCACGCTTCTGGCCCGGCAGCATTTCCGCACCTTCACCAAGCGGTTCGAGGGGTTGCCGGTGAAAATCGGGCAACTCAGCCGCATGGTCACCGCCAAGGACGCGGCGGAGACTAAGCGGGGGATGGCGGATGGCAGCGTGAACATCGTCGTTGGGACGCATGCATTGCTGGCGAAGGGGATTGAGTTTGCCGACCTCGGATTGCTGGTCGTGGATGAGGAGCAGCATTTCGGCGTCTCGCATAAAGAAAAGCTGAAAGCGCTGAAGGCCGACGTCCACGTGCTGACGTTGTCTGCGACCCCGATCCCGCGGACCCTGCAACTGGCGCTGACCGGCGTGCGGGAAATGAGCCTCATCGCGACGCCGCCGGTGGACCGCCTGGCAGTGCGCACCTTCATCATGCCGTTCGATGGCGTGGTGGCGCGCGAGGCGATCCAGCGCGAGCGGTTCCGCGGCGGGCAGGTGTTCTGTGTCGTGCCGCGGATTGAGGATCTCGGGCGCATGGCGGAGCGGCTGCGCGAAATCGTGCCCGAAGCGCGCATGATCGAGGCGCATGGCCGGCTGGCGCCGACTGAGCTTGAACGGGTGATGACCGAGTTCGGCGACGGGAGATACGACATTTTGCTGTCCACCAATATCGTGGAAAGCGGGTTGGACATGCCGGCGGTGAATACGTTGATCATCTACCGCGCAGACATGTTCGGGTTGGGGCAATTATACCAACTCCGCGGCCGGGTTGGGCGCGGGAAACAGCGTGGCTATGCCTATCTGACCTGGCCTGCTTCGCACCGGCTGTCAGCTGCGGCTGAGAAGCGGTTGAATGTCATGCAAACGTTGGACACGCTGGGTGCCGGGTTCACGCTCGCCTCGCATGATTTGGACATACGCGGCGCCGGCAATCTGTTGGGCGACGAGCAGAGCGGGCACATCCGCGAGGTCGGCATCGAGTTGTACCAGCAGATGTTGGAGGATGCCGTGAACGAGTTGCGCACCGAGCGTGGGCGCCGCAAGTCGGAAGACCGGGACTGGACGCCGAACATCTCCCTGGGGCTGCCGGTGCTGATCCCGGAGGGTTATGTGCGCGACCTGCCGGTGCGGCTGGGGCTCTATCGCCGGATTGGCACGCTTGCCTCGGACGGTGAGAGCGAGGCGATGGCGGCGGAATTGGTGGACCGGTTCGGGCCCTTGCCGGGCGAGGTTGATAACTTGCTCCAAGTGATGGCTTTGAAGCGGGCGTGCCGGGAGGCGGGGGTCGAACGGCTGGAGGCTGGCCCAAAGGGGATGGTGCTGCAGTTCCGCGGCAACTCGTTTGGCAACCCTGGGGGGCTGGTGGCGTGGCTGGCGACGCAGAAGGGGGCGATCCGCCTGCGGCCGGACCACAAGCTGGCGATTGCGCGGGAGATGGCGGTAGACGAGCGGATCAAGACGGCGCGGGACGTGCTGCGCAGCCTGAACCGCATTGTTGGCCAGGCGAAGGCCGCCTAGGCCAGCCATGCTCACCTGGGCGGCCTGGCTGCTGACCGGCGGCGTTCTGTTTGGGCTGGTCCTCGTGGCACTTTCGCAGACTGTGCGGCCAAGCATGCAGCCATGGTGGCCCGGCGCATTGCACGGGATGCTCGGCGCAGCCTCGTTCGGGCTGCTCTTGTTGGGGCTGGGTGGCCCTCGGCGTGGGGTGGAGCAAGGCGCCGGGTCGTTCGGATCCCTGGCGGCGTGGTTTGTGGCCGCGGCCCTGGGGCTGGGGTTGCTGCTGGCGCTTGCCCGTCTGCGGCGGCGGCCACCCTCCATGATGGTGGTTGGCGTTCACGCGACATTGGGCGTCGCCGGGCTGGTGCTGCTGGCGACCTATCTGTCCGTCTAGCTGGCCCGCTATTTACTCATCGCGGCCATCATTGCCGAGAAATCAAGGCCGTTCACCAGCACTTTGGTGTTGTTCACCGTAAGCTGCCAGACGGCCTGATCGCCCGTGGTGTGGGCGATGCCCTTGAGGAAGATCACTACCGGCACGCCCTGCGCCAGCATCGGGTTGGCCTGTAGTTTTCCAATCAGTGCGTCCAACCCCCGGGCGGTGAACTGCGCCTGGCCGTTAAAGGATTGCGGGCCGGTGACATTGAACGCCCCGTCGCCATGGATCTGAGTGCCCTCGATTTCCAGAGCGAATTGGTCGAACCCGACATTGATCCCGCCATTCGCGAACAGGCTCTGGTAGTCGGGAGGCGGGGAATCCTGCGGCTGACCCGGTGGCGTTGGGGCCGTGAGATCCATGCCCATCTTGTTGAGTGCCGTGACGCTGATGTTGGAGACGGTCGGGTGAATGGAGAAATGCGTCGGGACGAAGGCTGTGAATGCCGGTGGCAGGAAGCCGACCTCCAGCCCATCCATCGTGAATGTCATATCGGCCGATAGCGTCTCCTGTGGCGCCTCCGCGCCGAACGACATGCCGATCTGCCGCAGCGAACCGCCGGCACCACTATAGTCAAACTTCACACCCTCGAGCGATTCGTCCAACTTGCTACCGGTCAGCAGGCCGTGTGCGGTGTCCATGACTTGCCGCAGGGCAGCTTTTTGCGCCGGGGTCGGACCGTCCGCGTTATCGGCGTCGGGGGTGTCCTTCAGCATCTGTGCGAGCGCAATCGTGTTCCGGATGAACGGAACCATCTGATCGTGCGCCAAACCGCTGATGACGGCGGCCACGTGCATCCGATCGGCTTCCAGGTTGAAGCCAGATCCATCTGGCAGCGACGCCTTTGTGGAATAGCCCTCGACAGACGTGTCCGACACCACGTTCACATGGGCCGGATCGGTCGGCTGCGTGCTCGTCTGGGCGGTGAGGAGGCCGAAATGGGATGAGGAGTTTCTCGCCCCCATGGTGGTGGTCAAATCGAGCGACGCAATGGTGCCGCCCGAGTTGGTCGGCGTGGCATAGCTCGGGTCGAACACGCCATGAAGGTCTTGCTCGCCCGACACCGCATGGACTGTGACAACCTCTGGATGGTGGCCGCTGGGCGTTGGATCCTTGGCGTCCGGCGCGTCTGGTACGGATTGCGTGGTCGTCAAGGTCAGGTCGCGCGGGAAGTGCTGATCGTCTACGGCCCATCGCGTCCCGTCGAGCGGCCTGGCCTTGGCCGTGAAGGCTGCATCTGCGGGTTGCACCTCGCCAAAGGGGGCGATGGGAACCCGGACGAGGTAGTGGTCGCCCTCCGCCTGCATCTGGATGGTGCGGGGCGGCAGGAGGATGGCGCCAGCCGTAGTTTGGAGCAGCCAGGCGTTGATCTGTGTCTCCAACGCGGTGGCCTGCGCCGTAGTGGGCTGTGTTTGGGCGAACGCGCTGCCGGACGCCGCCGCCATAAGCGCAAAAGCCAGCAATTGAGCAAACCGCGGCATGAATTGACCTCTTGGGCGTTGTGCGCTGAGAGGTTGGCAGATTTGGCGGGGGCGCGGAACCCAGGGTCTCTCCAAGCTCAGCAAAGCGCGGTAACAGCAGCACAGCGAGGCATATCTAGATAAAGAGAGGTTGCCAGCCGGTGGACGCCCATCAATACAGCGGCTAGAAGCAATCTGATTGTGTAGACTGCTACGACCCCTTGGACTGTGCATACGATCGCGATGAACCGTCCAGAAACGAATTACCGGTACCCGTAAGGAAGCTCGCTCGATGACGACCGTGACCCTGCCGAATGCGACGTCCGTCGCGACTCTCGAGTCGGATTTGGACGCAGTCAACAACGGGGCCACCAATACCGACTTCATTATTCCAGTAACGGCCGATATAACATTCGGCCCGACCGACGCGAATTCGACCAGCCCGACTGGTACTACGTTGGCAGTGATTCTGCCGACTGGGTCTACGCTGACGTTCAATGGGCCAGATGCATTCGCGATCACCTCGCCGAACGAGTTGGTGACTGACGGCCAAGTCACAGTAGACACGCCAGTGGCAGGTGAGGTGTTCGTCTATGCCGGGACGTTGGTCAATGACGCGGCGACCAGTGGAGCCACGCCGGCCGGCGGTGTCATCGATGGCCTCGTCTACAGCAATCAGGATGGCATCCAGGTTTTCAACTCCGGGCAGATTACCGGAACTGGCGCGGCTGCTATCGCCATCAACGGCGGCACGGTGGTCAATGCGGGAACCGTCAGCGAGGCCGCATCCGGTGGCTACGGGATCGAGTTCCAGGATCTTGGCGTCATCCAGAACGCCGGGACGATCAGTGCCACCAATGGCGCGGTCGGCGCGGCCTTCTTCGCTGGCGGAAGTCTGCAGAATGGCGGCTTCGGAGAAGCGACTCCCGCCATCCTGACGGGTACCGATGACGGTGCGGCCTTTGCGACCGCCGGCACGGCCACCAATGACGGGACGATTTCGAGCTCTGGGGGCAACGGGCTGCAGTTCCTCGCTGCGGGCACGCTGACCAATGGGTCCTCGACGGACGGCGCTGCCATGATCCTGTCGACCAGCGCCACGGCCGCTGGCGTCGTTGCTGCCAGTGGTTCGGTGACCAATCTTGCCACGATCGAAGGCGGCGTCAACGGCGTCGAATTCCTCGGTGATACCGCCAGCGATGCGGGAGCGATCACCAACACCGGCACGATCGCTGCGACGGACGCCTCGGGCGGTGCTGGCACCGGGAACGTCGTGGCTGGCGTCCTGATGGTGGACGGTGGCAACGTTACCAATGGCCCCTCCGGCGGTACGGTGGCGGGTACGGCCAGCATCACCGGTGCTGATATCGGGGTCTATGTCCTGAGCGGCACCAGCACGGTGACCAATAGCGGGACGATCAGTGGTACTGCCGGAATTGAATTCATCGGAAATAGCGCCAAGACCGTTGGAACGGTGATCGATAGCGGCGCAATCACCAGTACTGCCGGGGCAAACGGGACGGCGATCCAGTTCGGGACTGGTGCCGAAAAACTGGTTCTCGAGCAGGGCTTCGCGATCACCGGGCAGGTCCTCGGTGGCGTCGACGCTGGGGATACGACGGCGATCGAGGTCGCCGCCGGAACCTCCGGCACGTTCACTGGCCTGACTGGTGGCGACGGTTCCGTGACAAACGGGTTCACCTTCCAGGGCATCCAGACGATCGACATCGATTCGAGTGCAAGTTGGGCGTTCAGCGGTATCAACTCCCTCGGCACGCTGGGGGTGAGTGGCGCGGCCCTGGTGTCGGGCACCCTGGATCTGACCACCGCGTTGGACCCGGCGGGAAGCGGCGGGACGCTCACAGTTGCGGCAGGCGGCACGCTGGAAGTGGCCGCGGCCACCGGCTCAGGCGACACGATTGACCTGGCCGGCACGGGGGCGGAACTCAAGATCGACGTCGCGAACAGCTTCGGGACCACGAGCGGTTCGACCTTTACCGGCGACGTCATCGGGCAGTTTGCCAGTGGCAGCTCGATCGATTTGGCTAACGTGGCGTTCAGCGCCTTAGCTCCGACGAGCTTCAGCGGGAACGTGCTGACGGTCGGCGATGGCACCAATACGGGGCACATCACCTTTGCGCCGGGGTTGTTCAGTTCGCTGGGCAATTTCGTCATCACGACGGACGGTTTGGGCGGCACGCTGATCTCGGTCGCCGTCGCCTGCTATTGCCCCGGCACCCGCATCGCAACGCCGGACGGCGAAACCGAGATTGAACAATTGGTCATTGGCGACTTGGTGATGACGGTGGATGGCCGCGCGGAGCCGGTGCGCTGGATTGGCCGCCGCTCCTATGCCGGCCGGTTCCTGGCGGCGAACCCCAAGGTCCACCCAATACGCTTCCGCAAGGGATCGCT
The DNA here is from genome assembly GCA_965199005.1 of Acetobacteraceae bacterium. Taxonomy (GTDB): domain Bacteria; phylum Pseudomonadota; class Alphaproteobacteria; order Acetobacterales; family Acetobacteraceae; genus LMUY01. Next base: position 1,008,372 of record CBDAQK010000006.1, read on the forward strand.
GGGTAAGGGATTGCCCCGCCGCGACCTGCTGGTTTCACCCGAGCATGCGATGTTCATCGACGGCATGCTGATACCAGCTCGCTGCCTGGTGAACGGGTCGTTGATCGCCGTGGACTCGACCAGAAAGGCGGTGGATTACGTCCACATCGAATTTGCCAACCATGAGGTGGTCCTGGCCGAGGGCGTCGCGTCCGAATCGTTCGTGGATGATGACAGCCGCGGTATGTTCCATAATGCGAGTGAATACGCTGCCCTATACCCCGATGCGCCCGCGCCAGCTGCGTATTATGCCACGAGGGTAGAGGGTGGCTACGAGGTTGAAGCCGTCCGGGCGAGGCTCGCGAAGATCGCCGAGCGGGTCGTAAATCGCCGCCGGGTGCGTAAACTCAAGGCCGCGTAGGCGACCGCGGTTACTGCGCCGTCAACGCAGGCTGTGGAATTCGTCAGACGTAGGATCGACAAGGGAAACGCTATCCGTCTTGCCGTTTCATAACGAAGGCGGATGGCGCTTGGCTCATCCACCTTCGTCACATGCTCCGCGCTCGCTACACTAGGCGGACGCGCCGACGGTAAGATCGTCACTCCGCTCGGATTGAATGCGGCGGCTGGATTGGTCGTTCTGCTTCTCGTCCCCGAGTAGCCAAGCCTGCAACTGGCGGCGCGCCCGGAAAACGCGGCTTTTTGCGGTACCGACGGCAACGCCGGTTTGCAGGGCAAGTTCTTCGTAGCTGATCCCGTGTACAACGATCATCACCAACGCTTCCCGCTGATCGCTCGGGAGCCGGTTGAGTGCCGTGCCAAGTTCCTTCAACGCCAGCCGATCGCCCTGGGACGCGCTCGTGGCGAACATCGCCTCCGGCACGTCGGCAATATCAGTGGTATCCCGGCGCTTGCGCAGGTTGGAGATGAAACGATTCCGCAGGATCCGGTGCATCCAGGCCGGGAAGTTCGTTCCAGGAATGAAGCTGTCGGAAGCCCTCAGAGCATTGCACACGGCATCCTGCACCAAATCTTCGGCGCTGGCACGGTTGCGCGTGAGGGCGAGAGCCTGGACCCGCAGCTTCGGCAACAGGGCAATCACTTGATCGTGGAAATCGGCCGTCGTCATGGTCGTTCTCATCTGCTGTTGTCCGATCAATGGCGCTGCGGTGCCCAGGGTTACATCCCTTGCCTTCACGCTCGCGTGTGGCGGCGAATGAACTCGCACCCGGCGCAGGTCAGGACCGCCCGAGAAAAGCGTCGAGCCGGGCGACCTCCCGCTTTGGTCCCGCCGCGTCCAGCGCCAGCCTCTCATAAAGCGCTGAAATGGCCATATAGATGTCGCGCGTTGAAGTATCGTCCCCGGCGAACGCCGCGATCTCCTGCATTTCGGCCACCCAGCGATACGCTTTTGGATACATGTCAGGCACTGAACGAGCCAGGCCTTTCAGCAGGTTGGGCTGGCTGGCTGCGAGTTCGGCCGCGAGCGCTGGCGCTGCCCCGAACCGTGTGGCGGCAAGCATCATGGCAGAGGCGAGAGCTGTCAGGCCCTTGGTGATTCCACCGTAGCTCATCTTCAAGCCGGATGCGGCACCAATTGGGCCGTGCAGGTCGGTCGCCCGCACTCCGTACCGCATCAGCACGTCAAGCACAGGCGCATCGGGGCCAGACGTGTAGAAATTGGGGCCGGGCGTATCCGGCTTCGGTGGGCCGCCGATAATACCGGCATCAACGAAACGAGCCCCGGTTGCCGCTATTTCGGCCGCGACTGCTGTGGCGGTCTGTGGGCTGATGGCGTTGCAGTCGGCATAGACCGGCTTGCGAACCGCATCGCGCAACACCGGGGCAAGAGACCGTGCCAAGGCCATCGCCTCCCCCGGCGGAACGATCGATAACACGATGTCCGCCTCTCCCAATTTGCCGATGTCGACACCCTGCATTCCGGCCGTCTTCGCCCGGCTGGCACTTGCCGGGCTGCGGCCGGCCAACAGGGTCCACACCTCCGCGCCGTGTTCGACGAGGCGCGCACCCACAGCGGCCCCCATGGCACCTGGTGCGATAACGGCAAAAACGGGCATGACTGCATATCCCACAAACCTGCTTTGCAGTGTGGCAAGCCGGCCGGTCGCTCGCAAACCCGCTTGAGGCTAGAAGGGCTTCAGCCTTACAGAGGCGCAGGTGGGCGTGGGGTGGGAGGCCAGGTGCAGACGAGTCGGAGCGAGACGCCTTGCATCGAAACCTTGTTCAGAAGTCAGGAACTCAGGGCTTTCCAGCTAGGGGGCTTTTCGCGGGACTGCTGCGTCGTCACCTTCGATTCCTATACTGATACGAGGACGCTGGAGCGGGCGGGCTTTGGGCAGGAGTTCTTCCAGCGGCGCGGGATCGACGCGATCCACGTCATCTCGCGCAACAATGATTGGTATCAGCATGCGGAATTGCGCGAGGCGCTCGATACCGTGCGCGCAACGGCGCGGCAGTACGGGCGCGTCGTCGCATATGGGTCCAGTATGGGCGCCTATGCGGCGTTGCGGTTCGGGGGCTGGGCCGGGGCAGATTGCGCGGTGGCTTTGTCCCCGCAGTACTCCATCGATCCGAAATTGGTTCCGTTTGAGCGGCGTTGGGCTGTCGACAGTGCACGTTTCCGGCCGGTCTGGGAGGGAGCCGTCCCCTTCGCAACGCCGCCGGAGGCTTATGTGGCGTATGACCCGGTCGACCTGGACCGCAAGCACATCGCCCGGCTTGAGCGGGAGAGTCGCTTCGTTAAAATGCAACTGCCTGGGGCGGGGCATCCGGTGGCTGGGTTTCTGACGGAGCTGGGCCTGCTGCAGCGGTTGGTCGAGGCGGCCTGTGGTGGCACGGTCGATGCCGCGGCGTTCGTGGCCGAGGCAGTACGGCGGCGGGAGGAATCACCGCAATACCTGATCGAACAGGCGAGCCAGACGCGTCTTGTGTCCCGGCGGATCGAGTTGCTGGAACAGGCGGTGCGACTGGCGCCCCACCACGCCGTCGCGTTGGGCAATCTGGGCACGGCGCTTGGAATTGCCGGGCGGCACGAGGAGGCGGTCGGCCGGCACTTGGAAGCGCTCGCCTTGGAGCCGGGCCAGCCGCGGGCGCTTCTATGGTACAGCTATACGCTGCAGCGGGCGGGGGAGGTGAGGGGTGCCTTGCGCGTCATGGAGGAGGCGCTTGCAAGCGCGGGCGACGCCGACGTCTATCTGCGGCGGGTGGTGCGGCTACGGACGCTGCTGGCGAGACCCGCGGGGTGGCGCGGATGGCTGGCGCGATGCCGGGGCGGCTGACCCAACCGAAACGGGGTGGCGCCGTCAGTTTCCCAGCAGCAACAGCGGAACGAGTTAAGGACTGACGTTGGTGGCCCGGCTTGGCCGCCGCCTGTCGAGTGTGCCGGCCTCGGCCAGGTTGGGCTTGATTAAACGGAAGACATGGTCGGATCGGCTCCAGTCAGATTGCTGGAATGGTTTACGCCCGCGCAATTGCTGACACATTGACCAACACACCATTTTTGAGACGACTGGTTTGTCACAACTCCATGCCAACTTCCAATGCAGAACCGCTTGTGCGGTTTACCTTTTATAGGTCAGGCGGCGAGGACGGCTTCCTCGCGTGCAGCGGCCTCGGCGTCTGCCCGTTCCCATCCCGCCAACCACGCGGCCTTGCTTCGTTCATTGCAGACTGTAGGCGGGTTGGTTTTCGGCTTGCCCATGCGGCGATCTAGCGCGCCCAGGCTATAGAAAACCTCCACAAGACTGTCTTCGATCCCCATGCGAGCCTCGATCGCCGCGCACGGATGGCGCTGCAACACCGGTATGCCAGCAGAAAGTGAACAGAGAGTGACAATACGAGCAGGGCGCGTGTTGTCGGCCCAAGACTCCACGGGCAGGACACTTTTTACATCTCCAGCCTCATTCCCAGGGCGGGAACCGGCGCGCTCAGGCAAAATGGAAAGGAGGTGCCCAGGGGCGGAGTCGAACCACCGACACTGCGATTTTCAGTCGCATGCTCTACCAGCTGAGCTACCTGGGCAACACTGGCGGACGGGCATGTAGCCGAACGCGCCGGAGCCGGCAAGCGGCGTTCAGGCGCTCTCGCCACTCTCATCCTCTTCGGGGCGGGCAGGCACGCGGTATTGGCCGGTAAACCAGCGGCCCAGATCGATGTCAGCGCAGCGGCGGGAACAGAACGGCCGAAGCTTTTGGTCGGGCTTGGCGCCGCAGATCGGGCAGGTTTCAGGCACGCGCGGTCTCCTCGATCGCCCAGCGGCAGGAGCGCAACGCCGGGTCCGAGCGCAGCACAAGGGGGCGACCAAGCCGGTGTGCAAGGTCCGGCAGCGCCACCGGATCCGCCTCCAGCGCGCGTGCCACGTCCGGCGCGGCGCGCAGCCAGGGGGGGTTGGCGGCGTCGGACTCCGCCAGCACCCGCCGCAAGGCCGCCAACCCGGCGGCGTGCGGGCCCGCCAGCAGCTCGTGCAACGGCGGATGCACGCGCGGACGATGGATTTCCGCCAGCCCACCGGCTGTGAAGCCCAAAAACCTCGGCTGGAGCGGATCTGGCGCCAGGGCAGCCTTCAGCGTGTCTGCCAGTGCGGCGCGGCGGCGGACGGAGAGGCCCGCGACGTCCACCACAATCGCGCCAGACAGGTTCCGCAGGCGGATTTGCCGGGCCAGGACGGGCAAGGCAGCCCTGTTGGCGACGTCCTGCCTCGACTGCTTCAGCCCGCGTCCAGCCGTCGCGGCAGCCATGTCCATGTCGATTGCCACCAGCGCAGCGGTCGGTTCGATCATCGCGCGCATGCCGCCCGGCAGGCTCACGTCCGGGCTGGCAAGCGCCGCCACCGCGCTTTCGAGGTAGTCGTCCCATGCGGCGCCCGCCTCCACACGGTCGCCGAGCGTCGCCCGCAGGGATGCTGCCACGCCGGGGTCGTCTACCTGGATGGCACCCGGATGGAGGGACGCCAGGGTTTCGACCGGGTTGGGACCTCGTTGCAACAAAGCGGGGGGACCAGAGCCGGGTTGTATCGCCACAGTCGCCAGCCGCGGGCCTTTGCCGCCCTGCGCGGCCCGTACGATCCGTACGGCCAGGAGGTCGCCGACGCCGCGGCCGGCTGCCCCTGCGCTATCCGGCAGAAACCCCTCCTGGCCGGGGAGTGCCACGAATGCACCCGCCATGCCCGGCATCGTCGCCGTGACCCGGCCCCGGTACACATCACCCACGCCATCTGGCTGTCCCGGCCGCCAAATTGCGTAATCCAGCAACACGCCATCCACCACCGCGGCAATACGGACTTCGCCGGGGCTGCAGGTGGCATAAAGGCTCAAGGGATTGGCCAACCTTGACCGCGTAACAATTGCGCGGTCTCGAACAGCGGCAGGCCGACCACCCCGCTATAGCTCCCGCTGAGAAACCGCACGAAGGCGCCCGCATAACCTTGGATGGCATAGCCGCCTGCTTTGCCTTCCCCTTCGCCACAAGCGGCATAGGCGGCGATCTGCGACGGCGTCAGGCGGGCAAAGCTCACGGTGCTATCGACCAGCCGTTCCGTGCGCCGGCCGCCGGGCCCGACCAGAACGATTGCGGTCAGCACATGGTGACGACGGCCGGACAGACGGCTTAGGCAAGCCGCAACCTCGGCCGCGCCGGCCGCCTTGGGCAGGATGCGCCGACCCAGCGCCACCACGGTGTCGGCCGCAAGGGTGAAGCCGCCGGACAATGGTACTGCGGCAGCCTTCTCCCGGGCCAGACGCTGGGCGTAGAGGCGTGGAAGCTCATCGCGCTGCGGCGTTTCGTCAATGTCCGAAGGTCGGATGTCGTCCGGCACGATCCCGATCTGCGCAAGCAATGCCAGCCGGCGCGGGCTGGCCGAAGCGAGGGTTAGCCGGGCCCGGCCTAAATCATCAGCCTCACTTGAAACGGAACGTGATCCGGCCTTTGGAGAGGTCATAGGGCGTCATTTCGACGTTGACCCGATCCCCAGCGAGCACCCGGATGCGGTTCTTGCGCATCTTCCCGGAGGTATGCGCCAAAATGCTGTGCTCATTATCCAGCTTCACGCGAAACATCGCGTTCGGCAGCAGCTCCAAAACGGTGCCGCTGAATTCGATCATATCCTCTTTAGACATGCATGGTCGCTGTCGCGCCTCGGCTATTGACGGGGCGGAACATGATGTTGCAGACGCCCCGGGTCAAGCGTGCGGTCACTGTCCCAAACGCATGGCCACACTGCGGGCGTGCGCCTGCAGCCCTTCCGCCTCGGCCAACAGCACCGCAGCGGGGCCGATTTGCCCGATCGACTCTCGGCTCGCCTCCACCCAGGTGGTGCGTTTGAGGAAATCGAACACCGACAGGCCAGAGGCGAACCGGGCGGTGCGGCCCGTTGGCAACACATGGTTCGGTCCCGCCACATAGTCACCTAGCGCCTCCGGACAGTCCGCGCCGAGGAAGGCTGCACCACAGTGGCGGATACGGCTGAACAGCGCAGCCGGGTTGGCAACCATGACCTGCAGATGTTCAGGTGCCAGCCGATCGGTCAAAGCCGCACCCTCGACCCAGTCGCGGATCAGGATGATGCAGCCGTGGAGCCGCCAGGATTGCGCCGCTTCGGGCCGGGTCAGGCTGCGCAACTCGGTTTCGACCGCGCGGGCCACGGCATCGGCCAAGGCCGGATCGTCGGTCAGCAGGATGGCTTGGGCGCTCTCGTCATGCTCCGCCTGGGCCAACAAATCCACCGCCACGCGCCGGGCATCCGCGGTATGGTCTGCCAGGACCACAACCTCCGAGGGACCGGCAATGCCATCGATCCCGACGCGGCCGAACACTTGGCGCTTCGCCTCCGCGACGTAGGCGTTGCCAGGCCCGACGATCCGGTCGACAGGCGCGATCGTGGCGGTGCCATAGGCCATCGCCGCCACGGCCTGGGCACCGCCGATCCGGTAAATCTCCTCCACCCCGGCCCGGCGCGCCGCCGCCAGGACGAGCGGGTTCAATGCACCACCCGGCGTGGGCACGCACATGGCCACCCGGGTGACGCCCGCGACCCGGGCCGGGATGGCGTTCATGAGCACGGAGGACGGGTAGGCCGCCTTGCCGCCAGGAACGTACAGACCAACCGCGTCCAGTGCGTTCCACCGCATACCCATCCGCAGGCCAGTCGCGTCCGTCGTCTCGATATTTTGCGGCAATTGCAGGCGATGGAACGCCTCGATCCGGGTCGCGGCCAAATCCAGAGCCGCCGCCAATTCGGGCTTGATCACGTTGGTTGCATCATCGATCTCGTCGCCACTGATGCGGATGCGCTCGGGGCTCAACTCGTGGTGATCATGCTGCTCGGTCAGTTCGCACAGCGCCGCGTCGCCGCGCGCGCGGATGGCGGCGATGATAGCGGCCACGGGGCCATCGACGCGGGCTGTGGTGTCGCGGGCCTGCTGCAAAAGCGCTTCGAACGCGGCAGCGAACCCCGGCGCGGCGCTGTCCAGCCGCCTCACCGTCGCAATGCCTCGCGAAACCGCTCAATCCAGCGTCCAACTGCCTCCGGCTGAGTCTTCAGGGCGGTACGGTTGACGACGAGCCGGCTCGAGACTTGCGCGATCACCTCGCTCTCCCGCAGCCCGTTGGCGGCCAAGGTCGAGCCGGTCTGCACCAAATCCACGATCAGCCGGGACAGGCCCAAGCCCGGCGCCAGCTCCATCGCCCCGTTCAGATGGACGACGTCGGCATGGATGCCGCGGGCGGCAAAGTGCCGGCGTGCGATGTTGGGGTATTTGGTGGCGACGCGGACCCGCGACCACGACTGCGTTTCCGCCGTGTCGATCCAGTCCGCAGGGCCGGCGACACTCACGCGGCAATGGCCGATATTCAAATCGAGCGGCGCATACAGCTCCGGATAGTCGAACTCCATCAACACGTCGGAGCCGCATATGCCAATCTGAGCGCCGCCAAATGCGACGAAGGTCGCCACGTCGAACGGGCGCACGCGCACCACGTCCAGCATCGGATCGTTGGTGGGGAAGCGTAGCCGGCGCGAATCCTCATCCATGAAATCGGCAGCAGGTTGGATGCCCGCCCGCAACAGCAGGCCGTCGCATTCGTGCAGGATCCGCCCCTTGGGGAGGGCGATCACGAGGGGGCTGGCCTGCTCTGGGACCAGGGCGGCTGCCGAAAAGAACGCCGTCATCGATGCCTCGGGCCAAGGGTGCGGCTGCCTAGCACCGCTTAATGGTGGGAGCTAGGCTGCAGGCGGAGGGGCAGGGATGCCGCCGCAGCCCTGCCGCTAGCGCACGTTGCCGTAGGACGGCGCGCCCAACCCCGGACATGAGCACGGCGCACCCAGCGGCATTTGCTGCGGCAAAACGCAGCTATACACGCCGGCGTAGCAGTTTCCGCTATACGCCACGGGTTGCACGGGCGCGCCGGGTGCAGGCGAGTAGGCAACAGGCGCGGGCGCCGGAGCGCCCACGCATCCGGCGAGGCCCAGGATCGCGCAGAGTGCGGCCGGCCGTGCAAATCTACTGGCAAAGTCACGCATGGGTGAACTCCTTCTGGCATGTTCAATGTACCAAGCCCGGGGAAGTTCATCGCGCGCGCTACGAGGCAGCGCAGAATACCATCTCCAACTCCGGGTTCATGTAGGACGCAGCCGTGGAGACGTTGCTGACCACGTGCAGCAGGATGTTGCACCGCGCCATCAGCCAGGCATCCCGCACGACCTCCCTGGCCATCTCCAGCGACCAGTTTCGCCGGTCGGCGGCAACGAGGTGCTGCAGTTGATGACCGTCCTGAACTTTTTCAGCCGCCGTCAGCCGATCGAAACTGCTGTCCTCGGCCTCATGGGTGCGGCGGACATCGGCGAGATAGACGACCCGGTCGCCAAACTCCGCACGGAACCGCTCGACCACCCGGTCCTGATCGGTTGCGAGGAATACCGTCCAGCCATCCTCTCCCAGCGCGCGGTCCGCTATTTCGGCCCGGATCCGGTCGATATAGGCATCCTCGTGCGCAATGACCCCGCCGGGCTGCTCGACCGTGTGGCTCGGGTGGCGAACATGGGCCCCGATCACGAAGCGGCCGGTAAAATGGCGGGTTGAGAAGGCATCCACATCAGCCTGCAGCGGCGCGCGAAGCTTGATGTGGCGGGCGAACACGGCGTGGTATTGCCGGCGCCAGGCGGCGAAGGGGCGGCTTTTATACAGCCTGTAGGCATGCACGTAGGTCATTTGCGGCTCGCACCGCTCATTATGGATGAAGTGCGGGCGCACGGCGCGCCGGTACAGTACCGCCGGGTCGTTCAACTCGGCGTCGGTGAAACCGAAAGGCGGTTCAAACAGATGGCACCAGACATTGCCGTCCTCCGGCTGGCCGTAGCAGAAACTGACCATCCGTTCCGTGCCCTTGCGCGCCAGCATGCGGCCCACATCCCAGTCGGGCAGCACGGCATGACAGCGCCCTTCCCGCTGCTGCCATACCAGATGGCTGATATAGGCGTTGAAGACCGAGAAGAACCCGCCGTCATGCGCCAGTTGGACAACGCGGTTGACGTGGGCGAGGCGGCCGGCGCGCGGGCCTAGCTGGGCCTTCACCACCGCCCGGGCCGCCGACGGCAAGACGACCGCAGGCGAAGCGCGGACTGGCCGGCGAAATCGCGGCAGCATCTCATCAACCAGGGACGCGAACGCGGTTGCCAGCCCGTCGAAGCTCCAATCCGCCGCGGCGGCCCGGCGGTCGCGGATGGTCCGCTCGAATTCTGGGGACAGGACGAAATCGCGCGCGACATGCAGGGTGCGTTCGACGTCGCGTGCGGTCACGGCATGCTGGCGTCCGAAGACGGCGCCATCGATCTCCGGATAGCGGGCGGCAACATCGAGGGTGGCTGGAATCATGAAGATGCCGGGGTGGCCGGCCAAATCCCGATGGCCGCCGACATCGGACAGCACCAGGGCGCATCCAAAGGCCAGGGCCTCCCGCGGCCCGATCGAATACGCCTCGCCACGCGAGCAATTCACCAGCACGTCGAAAGAGCGGATCAGCCGGTCCTTCTCCGCCGCCGGTAGCTGCGCATGCGTCACCGTGACGTTGGTGCCGCCAATATCCTGGATCAGCCCCACGACCCGGTCCTTGGTGTCACCAAAGCTCAGGTTGGAATGCAGCACCAGATCGACATCCGGACGGCCAGCAAAGGCGCGGAGGAACCCCTCGGTCAGAGTGTCGACGCCTTTGCGCGGGTGGAAGGCGGCCACCGAGCCAAACCGGACGCGGCCAGCCCGGCGGCGAGGGGCCGGTTGGGCCAGGCTGGCGGCCAGGTCGAGCGGGATCGGCAGGCACGCGCAAGGCGTGGTCACGCCAGACCGGGCCGCCGTGTCCATCACGTGCGGGCTGGTGGTGAGGACGAGGTCGAACCGGTGGTTCAGGATTTGCACCCACATCTCCGGCAACTCGTCCGAATCGAAGACGATCCAGGCGATCCGCAACACGCCCTCCGGCACCAGCAGGAAGTTGCGGTCGTGCGACCCGTTCCACAGCACATCGCAGAACAGGACGGCCTTCACGGGTGCCAGGTCGGCGCAGACCGGCATGCGGCGGCCGTTCGGGAGGCTGATGGCAGCCTCCCGCCGAAGGTGCGGCTCGGTTGGTAGGATGCAGGTGGGATAGGCCCGGGATAGTATCTCGCAGGCGGCATAGGTCATGGCGCCGATACCGGTGGTGAAATCACACCGACCGATGACGCAAATCTCTGCCGCGTCGTTGCCGAGCGTCACAGACCCGGCGGGCGGTGGCATCACCGCAGGCGGCCCATCCGCACCAACGCGCGCAAGGGGGCCGTTATCCGCCATGACGTGCTGGCATACACCGCCCGTATCTCGGCTTGGGACGCTGTGGCCGCCTGTTCGGCCCGCGTGTTCGCCTGGTCGATGAGCGTCTGCCGGTCGCTCGCCAGGACGCTGGCCAGGCGGTTGCTCTCCCACATTTCCTGCGTCGCATGGTCCAGTTCGGCCGTCAGCCGTGCCGTGACGTCTTCCAGTTGGGTCTGGCTTGCGACGGCCAATTGCTCCGCCGCCGTGGCCCGGTCCGCCTGCCGCCGTAAATCTGCCGCCAATGCGCCGGCCTGCTCCTTCAAGCCGACCGCCTCCAGGCGGGCCTGGTGCTCAGAGTGGCGGACATAGCGGTCGAAGACATTGGGTGGCACTGCGAAGGCGGCGGCGAGTTCGGCATGCTCTTCGGCCAAATAGAAGCGGTTGAGCCCGTCGGCATACACCATGCTGTAGCGGTGCTCGAGCAACAGGCCCTCCCATTGGTCATGGGTGGGGATCGTCGTGTTCGCGACGGTTGCTTCCACCACGATGATCCAGGGCCGCCAAGTCTCCAGGCCGGCCCCTTCCAGCGCGGCCCGTTCGGCGCCCTCTATGTCGATCTTGAGGAAGTGGATGGCGCCTTGCACGTGCTCGCGGCAGATATCGGCCAGCCGGCGAACAGGCACGCGCACGGTTTCGATCGAACGGCCCTCCTTGGCAAAGCTGTCGCGCATCGTCTCGCTGAAGGTCGAGAGGCCATTGCCGCCATCCACCAGGTAGAAAACCTGTTCGCCCTCATGGTCGCCGACAGCCAGGTTGAGGTTGACGTCACGCGGGCGCGCTGCCGCCAGCCGGGCGAAAGCGCCGGGTACTGGCTCGATGTTGATGCCCCGCCAGCCACGTTCGTAAAAGGCAAGGGTGACAGAATCGATCACCGGCTCGCTTGCGCCGAGATCGATATAGAACCCTCCCTCGACCTGGTGCAGCGCGCGCCACAGCATCAGGTCCTCGAAATTCTGCGCGTAGGTGACGAACGCCATCAGCTTCTGCCGTAGGTATCCTCGAAGCGGACGATGTCATCCTCCCCCAGATAGGAGCCGGACTGGACCTCGATCATGGTCAGCGGGATGCGACCTGGGTTGGATAACCGGTGGACCGTCCCAAGCGGCAGATAGACACTTTCATTCTCCCGCACCAACTGCTCCTCCCCGTCCCTGGTGACGATGGCGGTCCCTTTCACGACGACCAAATGCTCAGCCCGGTGGAAGTGCTTCTGCAGGCTGAGTTGGTGCCCCGGGGTCACCACCAAGCGCTTCACCTGGAAGCGGTCGCCGCTAATCAGGCTCTCCGTGAATCCCCAGGGACGATAGGACCGGTTATGCGCCACCGCCTCGTGGCGCCCGGCTTTCTTCAGCCGGTCCACGACCTTCTTGACGTCTTGCGCGCGGTCGCGGTGCATCGCCAGCACGGCATCCTCCGTCACGACGACAATGGCATCTTTCAGCCCGACCACGGCGGTCACGATGCCGTCGCTGCGGACGTAGCAATGGGTGGAGCCTTCCAGCAGCACGTCGCCGACGGCCACATTGCCGCTCTCGTCTTTGTCACCCAAATCCCAGAGCGCGCTCCACGATCCAACATCGGACCAGCGCATGTCGGCGCGGACCACGGCAATCCGGTGGGTCTGCTCGGCCACGGCATAGTCGATACTGATATTGGGGCTGGACGCGAACGCCTCCGGCAGCAGGCGGATGAAGTCCAAGTCGCGGGCCGCACCCTCCAGCGCACGGCGCACTGCGGACAGGACGGCCGGGGCGTGCAGCTGCAGCTCCTCCAGCATCGTCTCTGCGGTGAAGACGAACATGCCGGCATTCCACAGGGCGCCCTCCGCCACGAGAACGGCTGCGGTTTCCGCATTCGGCTTTTCGATGAAACGGGCGACCGCATGGACGCCGGGCACATCGGCGATTGCCTCCCCTACCGCCATGTAACCATAGCCCGTTTCGGGCCCGGTCGCCCGCATCCCGAGGGTGACGATCCGGCCGGCCCGGGCGCCTGCGACCGCCGTTGCCAGGATCGCGTGCAGCTGGTCCAAATCGCCGATCGCGGCGTCGGCGGGCATCATCCAGATCACCGCCTGGGGATCGGTCTGCGCCACCAGCAGCGCCGCCGCGGCCACCGCCGGGGCAGAATTGCGGCCGACCGGCTCCAGCACGATGCGCGCGTCCACCATTCCTGCATCCCGCAGCTGTTCAGCGACGAGGAAGCGGTGCTCCTGATTGCAGACGATGACGGGGGCGGCAAAGCCTGGGCCACGCCCGCGCAACGCCGTCTCCACGATCATCGAACGATCGTGGTTCAAGAGGCCCCAGAATTGCTTTGGGAAGCTTTCGCGGGAGACGGGCCAAAGCCGGCTGCCAGACCCGCCGGACAGGATGACCGGGACCACGTGGCTCAAAACGCTGCTGTCAAGGGCGAGCGGCGTCGGCGTAGGCGCGTTCGTATCCATGAAAACTCCAGCGGGGCGTTATCCAAACCGTCCGTAGCGGGGGTAGTCCCTATTGTCTATGTTTCTGCCCTGGGTGCTTCGTCTTGCCCGGACGAATGCGCGCGCTCATGCTCGCAGCCGCAGCATGGAGCCGATCGATGGACCGCCCAAACGACCCGCAACGCCAGATCGCCGCCCACGCCGCGGCGCTCGAGCCTTATTTGATCGCCATCCGCCGCGACCTGCATTCCCATCCCGAGCTGGCGTTCATGGAAACCCGGACGGCCGGCGTGGTCGCTGCCGAACTGACCCGGCTTGGCATCCCGCACCGCACCGGGATCGGCAAAACCGGCGTGGTCGGCACCATCGAAGGTGGCTCGCCGGGGCCCACGCTCGCCATCCGGGCCGATATGGATGCGCTGCCGATCGCGGAGCAAACGGGGCTCCCATTTGCCAGCACGGTTCCGGGGCTGATGCATGCCTGTGGCCACGACATTCATACCACCACCTTGGTCGGCGTGGCGGAGGTGCTGGCGCGCATGGCCCCGCAACTCCGCGGCACGGTGAAGCTGATCTTTCAGCCAGCGGAGGAGGCCGGAGGCGGTGCGGCGGCGATGATGGCGGACGGCGCGTTGGACGGCGTGGACATGGCGGTGGGTTTCCATAACCATCCGGACATGGCAGTTGGCCAATTCGGCTACGTCCGCGGCGCCTCGCTGGCCAGCGTCGACACGTTCGACATCACGGTCCATGGCAAATCCGGCCACGCCGCCTACCCCCATACCACCGTCGACCCCATCATGGCGGCGGCCAGCCTGGTGATGCAGCTGCAGACGGTGGTGAGCCGCGAGATCGCGCCGACGCGGCCTGCCGTGGTGACGGTCGGCACCATCCAGGGTGGCATGGCGCACAACATCATCCCCGATAGCGTGCTGCTGAAGGGGACGGTGCGTACCTTGCACCCTGACACACGGATCCAGGCGGAGGAGGCGATCCGCCGCCTCTGTGCCGGGGTTGGCACGGGCATGCGGGTGCGGGTGGACGTGCAATACAACCATCTTTGCCCGCCGCTGGTGAACGACGACGGCATGATCGACCGCGGCATGGCCTCGATCCGTGCGCAGCTGGGCGACGTAGTGACCGAAGGGCAGGCGAGCCTTGGCGGCGAGGATTTCGCCATGATGGCGGAGGTCGTCCCGGGCCTGCAAATCCGCATCGGTTCCGCGGCGCCGGGGCGGGACGACAAGCTGCATAATTCCGACTACCAGCCGGACGAGCGATGCCTCGTCTCCGGGGTCGAAGCCCTCTCTCGCGTGGCTTTGGACCTGCTGTCATGAAGATTTGCGTGGTCGGAGCCGGTGCGGTGGGGGGCCACATCGCCGCGCGGATGGCGCGCGGCGGCGCGGACGTGTCCGTGGTCGCGCGCGGCCCGCATCTGGCGGCGATGCAGGCGCGCGGGTTGGAAATCCACGCGACCGACGCCACCTTCACGGTGCCGGTGACCGCCGTGCAGGACCCGGCCCTGCTTGGCCCGCAGGACGCCGTCATCGTGAGCCTGAAGGCACCGAGCCTGCCGGCGATGGCACCCGCCATCGCACCCTTGCTGGGGCCGCAAACGGCGGTGGTGTTCGCGCTGAACGGCATTCCATGGTGGTATTTCTATAAGGAAGGAAGTGTTCACGACGGATTCCGGCTGGACCGTTTGGACCCTGGCGGCGTGATATGGGACGCGATCGGGCCGCAGCGTGTGATTGGTGGTGTGATCAGCTCGGCTTGCACGGTGGTGGCGCCCGGGGTGATCGAGGTTGCCAATGCCGTCAGCCGCATCACGCTGGGTGAGCCGGACGGCAGCCCCTCGGCGCGGGCCGAGGCGATTGGGGCCGCGATGATAGCTGGTGGCATGGAAGGCCCCGTGGTCTCGAACATCCGGACCAAGATTTGGGAGAAGCTGATGCTGAACATCGGCAGCGGGCCGATGGCCGTCCTGACGCAATCAACCGCGCGGGAGGTGTTCGTCGAGGACGCCTGCTGCGATGCGTTGCGGGCGATCGCCAGGGAGATCGAGGCGCTGTCCGCCGCGATGGGATGCCCGATCAAGCCCAACCCGGAGGCGCAGATCGCCGCGTCCCGCAAGCTGAGCCATACGTCGAGCATCGTGCAGGATTTGTTGCTTGGCCGCCCGATGGAGATCGACGGAATTTTCGCGATGCCGGTGGAATTGGCCCGGCTGGTGGGGGTGCCCACCCCGAGGCTGGACCTGTTGGTGGCGTTGGCTAAGGTTCGGGGGAGGGCGGCGGGGTTGTACTAGGTAGTTTCGTGAAGCCGGCGACGGATGCTCCACAACGGTTGATTGGCCCGCAAGCACGCGGATGGAAACGTGCGCGCTTTCAAGGCCGTTAAAGTTGTGTTAGCAATCAAGGCGTGTGAGCTGTTTAAACAACTTGTGCTGCTCCTCTTTTGACAGGGGTCGTCCTAGAAACAGGGGGATCACCGCCTTGAACCTTCCAAAACTATGGCTGTTCGTGGCAGGCCCAGGCGATACAGGTAGTGAAGCCGCAATTGTCGAGCGGTCGGCACGGGCGCTAAATGCCCATTACCAACGCGCCGAGAAGTTCGAACTAAAGGTTTTTCGGTACAATGGAAAAGGCAACCCTACCTCCTTTGGAGTGCGGGACGACGTGCAAAATAAACTTGACGAGAGACTTACGACAGACAACGCAGACATCGTCATTGTCGTATTTAATAATCAGCTTGGGACTAGAACGAACCGAAATGGCCGTGACTATGAATCTTACAGTGCCTATGAGTTGGAAACTGCCTTGGAAGCTAGCGGCCTGAAAAAGCCACTTATAGGTGTCTTCCAATTTAATCCGCATACGCACGCGATAGAGCGGGAATACGGTCAATTACAGTTTCTTCCCCGAGAGGCGGCGGACGCGAAGTTCAAGGAATTGCTAGCACTTAGTGAACAGAGGCGACAGATACAAGATTACCTTGATCGCACACGGAAAAAGTTCGGCGGCCTCAGTGCTATGAAGTATGCCGACCCAGAGGTGTTCGAAAATCAAGTCAACCACTTCTTGGCAGACGCCTTGATAAGTTTCTCAGCTCGATCGCCAGACCTGGAAGAGTCGCAGAGGCCTGTCGTACCGCGCTCTGATCGTGATAAATTTGTCGGGTACCCGTTTCGCAGTTTGCGATCGTTGGGATACGAGGATCACGACCTATTTCACGGTCGAGACGCGAAGGTAACGGAACTCGCCAGGCGCCTGACGGAACCGCACATGCGCTTTCTTTGCATTGCTGGGCCTTCCGGTGCTGGAAAGTCGTCTTTGGTCAAGGCGGGCTTGATTGGCGGCATGATTGCGCGGCGCCGGAGGGAAACGGACGGCTCGTTTTGGCTTATTGACATGAAACCGCAATCTGACCCGTTCATGTCTTTGGAGGCCGCAGTAGGGGCGATTGCACGATGCTCCGATGGCCGGACGCAGACAAATAGTCCGATCCCAACCGATTACTTGAGAACGCTGCTAAAAGAGAGTTGCCACCGAAGTCAGCGCGACGCCGAGCTTGCGTTAGAAAGGTATCTTGTACAACCGCTGCGATCGTTGAGCGGCGATCATGAGCCGGAGATTTTGCTCGTTATCGATCAGCTCGAGGAATTATGGACTAGGGCAGAAGACAGGGGAGAAAACCGCGAGGCATTCCTCAGATTGCTTGCAGCGACTGTGGCGTCCGGCAGGATGCGTGTTGTTACGACATTGCGCAGTGATCTCATCCCATTTCTCGAGGAGGTTCGCCTCGTTGCTGAAATCCTTGGCGGAGGAAGTGGAGCGATCGAGCATCTCACGCCGCCCACCATTCCCGCCGAACTGGAGCCGATGATCCGCGACACTGCCAAGGCAGGCGGCATCGAATTGGAAGAAGCCCTTGTCGGCGCGTTGCTGACTGACGCCGAAGGAGTGGGCCCATCGGCGCTGCCGTTGGTGGCGTTTACTTTGAGCGAGCTTGTACAGCGCGCGGCCGGTCGACCAGTGACATTCAGCGCTTATTATGCAATCGGCCGTCTGCCCGGCGCGATCGAGAACACGGTGCGGTCCGCACTCGAACGGTCTTTGGCGAGCACGTCAGAGCGTGATCTGATTATGCTATTCACGCGTCTCGTTGGGGTCCGTGATGTGACGCCCGAGCCGGTCCCGGTGCGCGAACTCCGCCGCAAGACCGACCTGACGGCGCACGGCGTCAGCGCCGCGCTCGTCGAGGCATTGATCCAGGCGCGCGTGCTGCATGTCGGCGGAGCGGGTGGCGACATGGTGTCCCTGGCGCACGACGCTCTATTCCAGAAATGGCAGCCGTTAAAGGATTGGGTGGCCGGCAACCGCATCGAGCTTGCGTTTCGGGCGGCTCTGCGGCGGGATGCCGAGGAATGGAGCCGGCACGGCGCTAAGCGCCTGCGCTTCGTCAAGCTTGGCCCTGAAGCACTCGAAGACGCCCAAGCGCGGGTTGACGATCGGCCGGATTTGTTCCGCGACGAGAAGTTGATCGAGGCCTATCTGCGGGCTGCAGCACGCCGGCAGGACAAGGTTAAATTCATTGGAGCAATCAACGCCAATTCGGTTGGGGAGGCGATGGATGCTTGGGAGCGGCAAGGAGGCGATCTCGGCCTTGAGCGGTATGAAGACCGGGGCACAGATGCAGGGCAGTTGCGGCCGGGAATCTACGCCTCCGTTACTGGTCAGGATGGTCCAGACGAGGCGCCGGCGACATCAGTTGAGGCGCAAGCGCCGACTTCAAAAGATGGTAAAGACGAAGCAGCGGCAGAGCAGTTCGCCGGGGGCGCCAGGGAGATGCAACAGCGCGACGACGCGCTGCGCGCATCAATATTCCAAGATCCAAAAAATCGCGAAGTCCGGGTAACCCGCGGTAGAGGCCCCATGCACTTTGCTGCCATGTTCGGCCACCTAGCGATCGTCCGGCGCCTCATTGCCTTGGGCGAGTCACCACGCCAGAAAACGGATGGCGGTCATGCGGTGTTGAGTGACGCCGCCTATGGCGGCCACTTGGAGACGGTCCGTTTTCTGATTGAGGAAGTCGGTGCGGATCCGAAAGATCCGGCTGCTGATAACAGTCAGGCCATTTTATGGGCGTGCCAACGGGGGCACGAGAAGGTCGTCGACTACCTTCTGTCGCATGGAGCGAGTTTTGCCATGCAGGTTGACGAGGGTTGGACATGCCTGACGGAGGCGGCTAGTGGCGGACATCTTCATCTGGTGCGCCGGCTTATCGAGCAGGAGGATTTCGACCCCGACCAAGCGACCATCCATGGGATAACCGCGCTCATGCAGGCCGCAGGTGGAAAGCATGCCCGGCACCTAGATGTCACGCGATATCTTTGTGAAGAGGCGCATGTCAATCGTCTGGCCGCCGACGTCAATAATCGAAGCGCTCTGCATTGGGCGTCGTTCGCGGGAACGCCGAAAATGGTAGCGCTGCTGCTTGACTTCGGTTTGGATCCCAACAATTGCGACTCAAGCGGGGAGACGCCGCTGCACTTGTCCTGTATGCGAGGGAACCTCTCTGTCGTTCGGGCGCTTCTCGGATCCGCCGATGTTGACCTCAATATATCTGATTCTGCAGGTCATACGGCTATCGCGCACGCGGCATTGCGGGGCCATGACACCATCGTTCAGGCTTTGGTAGCTCGAGGGGCCGATCCGACCAAGAAGGAGGGAACGGCTTGGACGGCTTTACATCATGCGGCTATTGACGGTGATTTGGCCGTCATAGACGCGCTGTGCGACCGCAATGACCAAGAAATCTTCAATGCGCGCGTTCCGCCCGGCTGGACCGCCATGATGGTCGCCGCGCGGAACAACCAAGGTGCGGCGATCGGGCGCCTCCGCCGTGCTGGCGCCTCGGCCGATCTGCGCGACCAGCGGGGGTATACAGCGCTGCACATCGCCGCCGACGCGGGCGAGTTAGACGCGGTAACAGCAATGCTGAAAGCGGAAGCGACGCAACTTGGCGACCTCGTGACCTTCGTCGATACGCCTTCTCTAACCGGTGCTACTGCCTTGCTGCTTGCTGCCGGAGCCGGACACACGGCAATTTGCCGAATTCTACTTGAGGCGGGCGCGGATCCAAATGGCCGACCCAAAGGCGATTTCCGGCTTACCGAAGCGGCTGCCTCTGGTGATGTTGAGGGCTGCATACGGCTGCTGCCGCAATGCCACAATCCAAACGTGCGAGACGCGAATGGACGTACGGCACTGTTGATCGCAGCTAGTGCAGGCAACGTCGAACTTAGCCGTCTGCTACTGCTGGACCGCCGGGTTCATGTGGACGCAAGGCAGTGGTTGCGACCCGACCTGGCCATAAACGACTATACTCTGGATGTATCAGCGCGCGGCGGTGCGACGGAAGGGGAACTGCCAAATGTCTGAGATCGGCAGTACTGGACCTACACCGCTGCACAGGGCTGCCCTTAACGGACACGCAGAAACCTGCGCATTGCTTCTCCAACATGGGGCCAATCCCTTGGCGCGCGATCAGGATGGCGACACTGCGCTGCACCTTGCTGTCATGTCGGAAGATCTAGAGACATGCCGGGTGATAATCGACCATGGTCCGCATGATTTTGCGGCCGTGAATAATGCGGGCAACACAGCAATGGACCTGGCGGTCGGGCGCGGCGACGACGACATAATTGCTGCGCTAATCGCAGTAGGCGCGCCGCGTCAAGAGGCTACGGAGGCGTCTGTGTCGATGCCGCTTGTCTCCGAGGATGCACGCTTCCTCATATTTACTGAAATACCGGAGCCAGACGAGTGGCTGCGCGGCCAGATTGCAGGGGGGCAAAAGGCAATCCGCATCGCTGCGGATCGCCTATCGCTTCGATGGGCGTCGATGGCGTTTTGGCCTGGCGGTTATCTGCTCGCCATGCGAAACCTGCGTCGGCTAGGACTATCGGAGCGGTTCGCGCTGGTCTGGCCCGGTCAGGATTTCATCTTGCTTGACTGGACCAACCAGCCGATCTACGCGGCGGCTGAGCGGCATGAGCCGCTTTTTGATGACGTAAATGCAATGGCATGGTGTCGTTTCTTTTTCCATTTCGTGCGTGGTAACCTCGGAAGATTCCGGATTACTGAGCGGGTCGAGGAGATTGTCTGGACAGACGTGGCCGACGAGGCGGCGCACGAAGCCGTTGCCCCGCTACTGGAGCCGTTGCACGTTGTCGAGCGTCCAGCTGAAGACCGCTTGATCTTGGCTGCGACAGTTGTGTTTAAGAATGCTCTTTTCCGTACTAAAATCCTGCTGGCCACACGCGCCACGGAGATCGAGGAAGAGGGCAGCGACGGCATGGAAAAATTTGCGCGCGGCCAGTCGCGCCTATTCGGCGAAGAACTGTTGCTCGAAGACCTACCGTTCCATGTTGATGGGCCGCCAACCCGCTACGGCTGACACATTCAGTTACGCCAAGCGCTTGATCACGTTGTCTAAGGGCAATCGCTTTTGAACAAGAGCACAGGGGTTCTGAAGCCAGATATTCACATCGAGCAAAACAATCTTCACCCTCTAAGGGCTCAATAGGCTGGTGCCAGGGGCTGCGAGGTCACTGGTGGACGGTCGTCCGGCACATAGGGTGGAGGCAACACCAGCGGTCCCTGGTCGTAGCTTGGCGGAGGCGGGTTCACCGCCTGGCGCAGATTGGTGCCGGCATTCTGGAGCGCGGAGCCCGTCCGGTCCCCCGCCACGGCCAAAGCGTGCCCGGTGTTCACGCTGGCGTTATACAGAGATTGCCCGACCTGCTGGCCAATCACGTCCGGGCTGGCACAGCCCGCCAAGAGGACGGCCCACAACAAGGCCGGGTAACAGGGCATCGCCACGCTCCATCAATGGGTGACCGGGCCGTCAACGGCCTTCCAGGCCTTCATTCCCCCCTCGATGTGGCAAGCCGATGTCAATCCTGCGGCGCGCGCGGCCTTTACGGCCATGGCCGAGCGCTCGCCATACGCGCAGTAGAATAGCAGCCGCCGCCCCGCGGCCTGGGACAACTCCCTCAACGTCCCGCCCGGGCGGATCGTGTCCGCCACGGCCGGGTAGGGGGCGTGCAGCGAACCCGGGATGTAGCCGCTCCGCGCGCGCTCCTCCCGCTCCCGCAAGTCCACGAAGGCGACGTCCGGGCGGCCCAGCCAGTCGCGCGCGTGCGTGGCGGGGATAGTGCAATCGCTCTCCACCCCATCCATCTTCAGCCCGACGCAGAGATTCCGCGGCACCGCCACGTCCATCATCTTGGGCGAGGGCAAATTCAGGTTGTTCATCACTTCGGCATATTCCTCGGCCGAACGCACCTGCAGCCGCGGGTTGAAGGCGCGTTCCTCGCCGATCGTGCTGACCGTGTCGCCTTTGTAGTCGTGCGCCGGAAACAGCAGCGTTTCGTCGGGCAGGCGCAACAGGCGGTTGAAGATCGAATCATACTGCGCCCGCGCGTCCCCATTCTGGAAATCCGTCCGTCCCGTGCCACGGATCAGCAAGGTGTCGCCGGAAAACACCCGGTCCCGCATATAGAAGCTATACGAATCATCCGTGTGACCCGGCGTGTAGATCACGTCCAGGCTCAGCCCCTCCACCGTCAGCCGATCTCCGTCGCTCAACCGCATAGAGACGACGTCGACGCCGGATTGCTCCCCCATGACCGTGATGCAGTCCGTCCGGTCCCGCAGCGCGCCCAGGCCAGTTACATGGTCGGCATGCAAATGCGTGTCGACGGCCTTCACCAAGCGGAGGTCCAATTGCTCCATCAGTTTCAGATAATGGTCGACCTTCTCCAGCACCGGGTCGATGATCAGCGCCTCACCGCCCCGGCGGCTCGCCAGCAAGTAGCTGTATGTGCCGGATGTCGCGTCGAACAACTGACGGAAAATCATGGTTGTCCTCAAGGGTCGGCGAGAGCGCCGTGTGCACGGTCATACCAGAACAGCCAGTGGGGACGCGAGCGCGGTCTGACCCAGGACCCAGCCTTCCCAAGTTTGAACCCATGGGTCCGCCGGGGCCGTGTCCGGCCGCCGGCCGCCGAGCACCAGCAGCAGACAAAGCAGCCCGAGCGTGCTGTCGAAGCGGTCTTCACCGGCAGCATCGGCGCCAAACCCGTCGACGAGCGCCTGTTGGAGCGCCGCGTCCGGCGTGGCGGACAGGCCGGCCATCACCGCCGTCATCGCCTCGGCCAGCCTGGCGCGGTCCGCCTGGCGCCGCTTGCTCCCACCCATGCGCAGGCCAAGATGGCGCATCGCTTCCGCCGGGTAGGTCTCCGCGATGGCAACCCGGCCGGGCCGCAGCAGCGAGAGCAGCGGCCCGTCGAACGGCCACAGGGCGGGTGGCTCGGGCGTGGCCAAGGCGGGGAGGAGCAAATCCCGCCAGGCCGAAATGGCCGCTTTGCCGGATTGGTTGGCCCCGAGCGTCCAGAACAGCGGCGCCCCTGCCGGCCGGTCTGCCGTCGCCCGGTCGCAGAGGCGGGACAGCCCCGTTGCATCCCCCAGCCCGAGGGCGGCGGCATGCGACAGCCGCGTCATCCCGGCCAGACCCCGGCGGGGATAGAAGGGGCGGTCCGGCGTCAGCTCCGCCACCGTGTCACATACATCGAAAAAGCCGGGCCGGTCCGCTAGCGTGCGGAGGAAGCACGGGAAATCCGCCTCCGTCGCGTGGGCGGCGGCATAGCGCCGGGGCAGGCCAAGTGGAAAATCGACCCCCAGCGCCACGGGCCTGCCCGCTTCATGCAGCCTGGCGAATAATGTCGTGACGTCGCCAACCGGGCAGGGGACGGCCACAGACCAGCCGTCCGGCGACCCAGTCGCTACCGTCATCCAACGCTTACGCGGATCCGTGCTCCAATCAGCGTGGGCGGCGATCAGGACTTTTTCTTGAGCGGCTGATGCGCACGGTCGAGCAAGCGGGAGATCAGGCCAGGTTTGCGCGCCGGCTTGGCGCCGGGCGGTGCCGCGGCTTGCGCCTGCTTGGTCTTCTGATCCAGCCACTTCTCCAGCGACATGCCGGCCTTCTGCGCCCGCTTGCGCTCATAGTCACGCTGGGCGTCGGTCATGGTGCGCACCGCAGCATTACGCGGAGCAGCCGGGCGGGCGTCACTCGAGGGAGGGGCTTTGGCCATTGCCACTTTTGACAAATGGCGGCGGCGGGTTCAAGGCGTTTGCCTATGGATTTACATCTGACCGGCAAGCGCGTCCTCATCACCGGCGGTTCCAAGGGAATCGGCCGAGCCAGTGCTATGGCCTTGGCCGCCGAGGGCTGCGACATCGTGATGGTCGCCCGTGATCCCGCCGCGCTGGCGGAGGCCGCGGAGTTGGTTCGCAACCGGCATCAGGTCCGGGTTGAGACGGTGCCTGCGGATCTCGCGCAGACCGCCGATATTGCGCGGGTCGCCGCGGCGGCGGGCGAGGTCGACGTGCTGGTGAACAATGCCGGGTCGATCCCGCCCGGCACGCTGCTGCAGGTGGATGATGCGCGCTGGCGGGCCGCGTGGGATTTGAAGGTGTTCGGCTTCATTGGGCTCACGCGGGCGCTCTACCCCGTCTTGAAGGCGCGGGGTGGGACGGTGGTGAATGTGATCGGTGCGGCGGGGGAGAGTTTCGATGCCAACTACATCACCGGAACCACCGGCAATGCCGCCCTTATGGCGTTCACCCGTGCGCTCGGCAAGGCCGCGCCGGCGGACGGGATGCGGGTGGTGGGAATCAATCCCGGCCCGGTCGCGACGGAGCGGATGGAGATGCTGCTGCGCGCCCGGGCGGAGCGGGAGCTTGGGGACCCGGCGCGTTGGACCGAATTGACCGCGCCAATGCCTTTCGGCCGCGCTGCCTCGCCGGAGGAGATTGCCGCGGCGGTTGCCTTCCTTGCCAGCCCACGTTCCGGCTACACCACGGGCACGATCCTGACCATCAACGGTGGCGGATAAGGCAAGCCGCTCAACGCTCCCGCAACATGAAGTGCATCGTTGCCCGAAGCGTCGTCGTCTGCTCGGTCATGTCGGGCGTGAAGGGTGGCACCATGCCGCGGCGGAAAAGGTCGATGAACGCCCCATCCAGGAATTGCGAGTGGGATGTATCCGCCAATTGGACGGACAGGACCTTCCCCGAACGGTCGATGTTGACCAGCACCGTCACGCTGCCCTGTTCGAGCTGGGCGATGGCCTGGTCGGGATAGTATTTGCGTGCGTCGACCCACCTGCGCAGTTCAGACATCCAGTCGCCACTCGGCCTTGCGCCGCTGACATAGCCAAGGGTCGAGTCCGATGGCCCGCCACGGGGAGCCGTCGATAGGTCGAGGCCGCGTGACGGCCGTCCGTTCGACGGCGCCGCCGGGGCCGAATTGAACGACCAATTCTGCGGCGCCGAGAACGGCGACGGGTTGCGCGGGGCCACCCTGGCAATGCGGGGCGGCGCCGGACGCGGCAGGGGCGGCAAAGGCGGCGGTGGCTGCGGCATCTGGAAAGGCGGTGGCAGCGGCAGCGGCGCCTCCTCCTGACTGAGCGACACCGCCGGCGGCGGCCTAGGGACTGGGGGAGTTGGCGTGGGCGGCTGCGGCACTGGAGGAGGTGGTTGTTGTTGCGTCACTGGCTGCGGTGCCGGCGGTGCCGGTGGCTGGGGCGGGGTGGCCTCGGCGGGCGGGGTTGGCGGCTGCTCGGTGGGCGGTGCCTGGGAAGGCGGTGGGGGCGGCGTATTTTCCGGATTAGGCAATGGCGCCGGCGCCAGCGGATTGCCGGAAGCGGCAGACGGGTTGGGGCTTGGTGTGGGCGACGATGTGGAGGCTTGCGAAGCCCCCGTCGGGTTCTCGAACACCATCGCCACTTCGTCGCTCTGCGAGGCGGGCGGCGGCTCTGGTTCCGGCCACTGCCACACCAGCAGCGCAAGCAGCAGGCAATGCACCACCAGCGAGCCGATGAGCATCGGCCGCAACAGCCGGCGCCGCCGGCTTGGGCGTGACGCGAGAGGGGCAAGCGGCCGCATATCGGAGGGCGGCGGGATATGCACGGAGAACCCTCAGGCGACGAGCGGCGCCCGCTCCATGCTGGCGCGAGCCCAGGCGGCAGCCATGTCCTCGTCGAACAACTCGGCGAGTTTTTTCATTACGGTGCCGCCCAACTCCTCCGCATCCACGATGGTCACGGCCCGGCGGTAATACCGGGTAACATCATGGCCGATGCCGATGGCGATCAGTTCGACGAAATCCCGGCTTTCGATCTCGCGGATCACCTCGCGCAAATGGCGCTCCAGGTAGTTGCCGGGATTCACCGACAGCGTGCTATCATCCACCGGTGCGCCGTCGCTGATGACCATCAGGATGCGCCGCCGCTCCGGCCGGCCCACCAGGCGCTTATAGGCCCACAGTAACGCCTCGCCGTCGATATTCTCCTTCAGCAGGCCCTCGCGCAGCATCAGCCCTAGATTCTTGCGCGCCCGGCGCCAAGGGGCGTCGGCCGGTTTGTAGATGATGTGGCGCAGATCGTTCAGCCGGCCTGGGTTGCGCGGCTTGCCTTCCGCCACCCAGCGTTCGCGTGATTGGCCGCCCTTCCACGCACGGGTGGTGAAGCCCAAAATCTCCACCTTGACGGAGCAGCGCTCCAGCGTGCGCGCCAGGATGTCGCCGCACATCGCTGCCACCGTGATCGGGCGGCCCCGCATGGAGCCGCTATTGTCGATCAGCAGCGTGACGACCGTGTCGCGGAACTCCGTCTCCCGTTCCCGCTTGTAGGACAGCGACAGCAGCGGGTTGACGATGATCCGGGCCAGCCGCCCGGCATCGAGTATCCCCTCCTCGAGGTCGAACTCCCAGGCACGGGTCTGCTGGGCCATCAGCCGGCGCTGCAGGCGGTTGGCAAGTTTGCTGACCACGCCCTGCAGATGCTGCAATTGCTGGTCGAGCTGCTGGCGCAGGCGGCTCAATTCGTCTGGATCGCAGAGGTCGTCGGCATGGACCTCCTCGTCATTGGCACGGTTGAAGGCGCGGTAGGCGCTGCTGTCGTCCGTCATCGGCCGGTCGCGGCGCTGCTGTGGGCCGCCGGGCTTCTCGTCGCCTTCGGCTGCGGCGGCCTCCTCGTCCTCGGCCTCTTGGCCCTCGTCTTCGGAGGCCTCGCCCTGCATCTGCTCCGGCTGCTGACCCAGGGTATCGTCCTGTTCGGACTGGCTTTCGCCCTGACTATCCTGGCTGTTATCCTGGCTGCCGGCCTGTTCTCCGCCTTCCTCGCCCTCTTCTTCCGAATCGTCAGGCTCAGCCTCGACCTCCGCTTCGGCCAGATTCATCGCCGCCAGCAGCTTGCGTGCGGCGCGGGTGAATTCGACCTGGTTGTCGCTGGAGGCAGCCATCGCCTCCATCGCGGCCTCTGCCTCGGGTCCTAGCGAATCGCGCCATGTGTCGAGAATCCGGGCCGCCGACCCGGGCGATGGCTGACCGCTCATGTGCTCGCGCAAGAGCAGGGAGAGCGCGGCGGGCAGGGGCAACTGGTCACGCCGGGTCATCCGGTCGTAGCCCTCAGCCTCGCACTCTTCGGCCAAACGGGCCCGCAGATTGGCGGCGGCGCCAGCCATATGTTGCGAGCCGATGGTTTCTACCCGCGCCTGCTCCAGCGCATCGTACACGTCTTTGGCTTCGCGCGGGCCTGGAGCGCGGGCGGCGTGCACGGCCTCATCATGATGCCGCAGGCGGAGCGCCACGCTATCGGCGGCACCACGCAGCTTGGCCATCTCACCCGGTGGCAAGGCCCGGGTTGGCAGGGGCAGCCGCGCCCGGCGGCCCACCACTCCTGACGGCCCTGGCTGGAATGCCACCTGCACGTCCGCCGTGCGCGCCATCGCCCGCAACGCGCCGGCGGTGGCGCGCTTGAAGTCCTCGGACCGGCCGGTGTCTTTGCTTCCGCTCACCCTCAGAGCACCTTGCGAATCGGCACCCCCGTCGGGATGTCCTCGTTAAAGCAGCGTTGATAGTATTCAGCGACCGTAGACCGTTCGGCTTCGTCGCACTTGTTAAGAAAAGTGACGCGGAACGCAAAGCCGATGTCACCGAAAATCCGGGTATTCTCAGCCCAAGTAATAACCGTCCTTGGCGACATGACGGTGGAAATATCGCCGTTGATGAAGCCGGCGCGGGTGAGGTCGGCAAGGGCAACCATCGACTCGATGCGCTTGCGGGCCGCGGTGTCCTTCGCCTCGGTGCCCATCTTGGCCATGATGATCTGCGTTTCCTGCGCGTGCGGCAGGTAGTTGAGCGTCGCCACGATGTTCCAGCGGTCCATCTGGCCTTGGTTGATCTGCTGGGTGCCGTGATACAGCCCCGTCGTATCGCCGAGCCCGACCGTATTGGCCGTGGAGAACAGGCGGAAGCAACGATGCGGACGGATCACCTTGTTCTGGTCGAGCAGGGTCAGCTTACCCTCGACTTCCAGCACACGCTGGATCACGAACATCACGTCGGGGCGGCCGGCGTCATACTCGTCGAACACCAGGGCGCACGGGTGTTGTAGGGCCCATGGCAGGATGCCCTCGCGAAACTCGGTGATCTGCTTGCCGTCGCGCACCACGATCGCGTCTTTACCGATCAGGTCGATGCGGCTGATATGGCTATCGAGGTTGACCCGGATGCAGGGCCAGTTCAGCCGCGCCGCCACCTGCTCGATATGGGTGGATTTGCCGGTGCCATGATACCCTTGGATCATGACGCGGCGATTATGCGAGAACCCGGCCAGGATCGCGACCGTGGTTTCGCGGTCGAACCGATAGGTCGTGTCGATCTCCGGCACGTGCTCGGTTCGGATACTGAACGACGGAACGTCCATATCGAGGTCGATCCCGAAGACTTCGCGCGCGCTGATATGGGTGTCCGGCGCATCGATGGCGGAGGTCGGGGCTGGACGGGGGTCCGCAAGGGCGGCGACGTTTGTCATTAGCAGTGGGTATCCTCGAGCAAAGAGCGGACGTTGGAAGGCAAACCATTAAACAAAGGGGCGTGACGTCGGCGGCGAGGTTAGCGGGGGCAACCCGTGTCGGCTACCCCGCGGCAGCCCCTGTCGTCGCCCCGTTGTCGGCGTGGTGCGGATCGGCGGTGAGATGGGTCCGTACTGCGGCGTAAGCGAGGTTGATCGTCTTCAGCCGCTCCTCCGCTTCACGATCACCCCCATTGGCGTCGGGGTGGTTGCGCTTTGCCAGTTCCTTGTAGCGCGATTTCACCGCATCCATCGTGACGGGCCAGTCAAGTCCGAGTGTGGTCAAGGGTTCCCGCAATCCGGACGGAGTGACCTTCGCCGCCCGTTCGGCACTCCGCCGGCGGGTGGCGTTCAGCGCCTCGAGCGGATCGCGCAAGACGTCCTCGTTGAGGAAACGCGCGCCAAGCCGGCCCAGCGGCCAGGTTGGGCGTTGCCACTGTGTGTCGGCCCGGGTCTGCGCCTCGATCTGGCCCGGCGTCATGCCCTTGTAGAAATCCCACGACGCATTGTACTCCCGCACATGGTCCAGGCAGAACCACCAATACGCATTCAGCGTGTCACGGGATTTGGGTGCACGATAGTCACCCAGCTGGGGGCAGCCGGGGCAATCGCAGGGGCGGCCTGGCGCGTCCGGATCGGGCGCGTAGGCCCGTGGTCGCGGTGTGCGTCGGGTCATTTACCCTTATGTGCGCCGCAACGGGAAGGGGGCAAGCCCCGGCGCCCCGCAAGATGACCAACCAGAGGAGATCGACATGGTAAACAGGCAAGAACGGCTTCGCGCCGCGCTCACCGCAGCCTTTGCACCGGCGCATTTGGATATCGTCGACGACAGTGCCCAGCACGCTGGTCATGCCGGCGCATCGCAGGCGGGCGAGACTCATTACACGATCAATATGGTGTCAGACGCGTTTAACGGCCAAACTAGGGTGATGCGGTCCCGCGCGGTGCATGCGGTGCTGGATCAGGAGTTCAAGGCTGGGCTGCACGCACTCTCGCTAAAGCTTCGCTCCCCAGTGGATGCAGGGGATCAAATTCGTCCAAACGTCTAAAAATCCTGAAAATGTATCAATCTACGGTTGTAAGCGGCCCGTTTGTATGTTAACCTCTTCTTAACGGTGCAAATTGATCCCGTGGTTGGAGAGTGGGTGCAGACCATGCAAAGTCGTCTAGTCAATCGCAACATAATCGCATCTCGCGGCCGGTCGTCGATGCGACTGGAACCGGAAATCTGGGATGCCCTGCAGGAAATCTGCAAGCGGGAGCAGGTTGGCCTCGGTGACCTCGTTCAACGGGTCGAGGGCGAGGGCTCCGAAGGCGGGCGCACCAGCGCAGTCCGCGTCTTCGCCTTCCAGTATTTCCGGTCGGCGACGACGGAAGAGGGCCATGCCAAGGCCGGCCACGGCGTGTTGGTTCGGTAAGCCTGGCTCAGAGTGCCGTCGGGGCAGGGTTGCCCGTCCCCCCTTCAGCAACGAAGCTGCCTACGAAGTTTTCGGGTACTCCGCACAAAATGTCGTTCGTCTCGTCATGAGTGAGCCGCTAGAGACCGTTTCGGTGACGATCCCCGAAGCTGCCGTCGAGGCGTTCGAGCAGGCATTGGCTACCGCCTGCCGAACTGTCGGCTTTTTTCTCGCCGATGAGGATTTGCGGATTTGGACCGTCGAAGGCGTCAAGCGCCGCGGTGAGGCAGAGCCAGAATTGGCAGCTTGCCTCGCTTTGGCCCGTCTGATCACGTCAGTGGATCCGGTGTTGGAGCGCCGCCCCACCGAGGCAGGCGGATGGCTGGCCCGAACCGAGTCCGCGTTTCCCGAGCAACATGTCGGCCGGCGCTTCGCCGTTTGCGGCACCCATCTTGGCCGCGGCTGTCGCCCAGGCCGGATCACGCTCGTGTTGGATGCGGGGGTAGCCTTTGGGTCGGGCGAGCACGGATCCACAAGGGGTTGCTTGCGCGCGTTGGAGCGCGTCGCATTCCGGCGCCCGCGCCGGGTGCTAGACCTCGGTTGCGGGTCCGGCATCCTGGCCATGGCTGCGGCAAAGCTGCTGGGGCGACCGGTGACGGCTACGGACATCGACCCTTGGTCTGTCCGAGTGGCGCGGGAGAACGCCCTGGCAAATGGGCTGCGCAATCGGCTCCATTGCTTCGTTGCCACCGGCTGGCAACCACCTGCCAGGCGCACTGCACCCTACGACCTCGTCTTCGCGAACATCCTGGCCCGGCCGCTTTGTGCCATGGCGAAGGATTTGGCGGTCAACCTCGCGCCAGGCGGGAATGCCATTCTCGCCGGGTTGTTGAAATCACAGGTCCGTCTGGTGCTGTCGGCGCACCGCCGGGTGGGGCTGGTCTGGGAGGGCTCGGTCGAGGAGGGCAATTGGGCGACGCTCATCCTCCGCAAGCGGGGCGCTGCGCCGGGAGCCCGGTAACCCCGGCGCAGCGCGGTGCTTAGCGGCCGCTGCGAACGGTGAAGGCTGGGTCGAATACCTGACCCAGATTGGCGCGGCTAAGGCCGATGTCAGCCAACTCGCGGTCGGTCAGGTTGTTGAGTTCAGCCTGCACGCTCTGCCGATCCAGCCAAGCGCGAATGCGGGCGAACACGCCAGGCTTGCTATTTTGGCGCTCGGCGTCAGCATAATGCTCCGGGTAGTTGATCCGGCTGGCGGGGAGGAGGGCCAGTTCCTCCTTGGACACGAAGGCGTTCATTGTACTCTAGTCCTAACATCCGCAGCGGGCTTCGGAGGCCATCGGCGATGGCTTGCTCCCGTCTGCTGCAACGCAATATGGTCCCCTATCAGTGAAATCGGGCGCGCCAAGGCCACCCCCCAGACATGCGGCAAACGCATGGTTTTCATTGGAGGTATGTTAATACACGATGACGGTTTCGCGATTGGCGGCACTGCGTGCAGCACTCCAGGGCCGCAATGTCGATGGTTTCGTTGTGCCCCGGGCCGACGAACATCTCGGCGAATACGTGCCGCCTTCGGCTGAACGGCTCGCCTGGCTGACCGGGTTCACGGGCAGCGCGGGATTAGCGATCGTGCTGATGAACGAGGCCGCCGCCTTCACCGACGGCCGGTATGTGTTGCAGATGGCCGTGGAGACGGATGGGGCTGCCTTCCAGCGCCTGCACATTACCGAACAACCGCCCCAGGAATGGGCCGCCAAGCGTGCCAAGCGACTAGGTTACGATCCATGGCTGCTGAGCGAAGAGGCAGTGGGCCGCTATACGGATGCCGGCTTGGACATGGTCCCGCTGTCGCCCAACCCGATCGACGCGGTTTGGGAAGAGCGTCCGCCTCCGCCGGTGAGCCAGGCTGTGCCGCAGCCGCTCGCCGTGGCCGGGAAACCGGCGGGAGAAAAGATAGCGTTGCTGGCGCAAACGCTGCGCGATGCCGGACAGGATGCCTGCGTGCTGACGGATCCCGCAAGTATCGGATGGCTGTTGAACCTGCGTGGCGGGGACATCCCATTTGTCCCGGTGTCGCTCGCCTTCGCCATTTTGCACGCGGATTCGGGCGTCGATCTGTTCATCGACGGGGCCAAGCTGTCGAACTCCACCCGCGAATGGCTAGGGGACGGGGTCGAGTGTCACCCGCCCGGCGGGTTGACCGCCGGGTTGCAGGGTCTGGCAGGGCGCCGGGTGCGGGTGGACCCTGCGGGCGCCCCAGCGGCCGTGGCCCAGGCGTTGCGGGCGGCGGGGGCAGCCGTTGTGGCAGGGAGCGACCCGTGCCTGTTGCCGAAGGCCGCCAAGAACCCGGTGGAGCAGGAGGGCGCGCGCGCGGCCCACAGGCGCGACGCGGTCGCGATGTGCCGGTTCCTGCATTGGCTGGACCATGCCAGCGGCGAAACCGAAATGTCGGCTGCGGCGAAGCTGCTGGAATTCCGCGCTGAAGTGCCCGGGTTCAAGGGCGAAAGCTTTCCTGCGATCACCGGGGCAGGAGAGCATGGCGCCGTCATCCATTACCGCGCCAGCCCGCAAACCGACCGTGCGATCGGCCGTAACGAGGTCTATTTGATCGATAGCGGCGGCCAATTCGAGGACGGCACGACGGATATCACGCGCACCATATGGACTGGTCCGGACGAGCCACCCCCGCAGTTGAAGGAGCGGTTCACCCGCGTGTTGAAGGGTAACATTGCGCTGGCGACCACGGTCTTCCCCAAAGGCGTGGCTGGTCCCCATCTGGACGTGCTGGCGCGGCGGGCGTTGTGGGAGGCCGGGCTGGACTACGACCATGGTACGGGGCACGGCGTCGGCAGCTACCTGTCAGTCCATGAGGGACCGGTCAGCATTTCACGGGCGGCGCGAAGCATCCCGATCGAGGCGGGCATGATCCTGTCCAATGAGCCTGGCTTTTACGCCCCGGGGGAGTATGGCATCCGGTTGGAGACGTTGCTGCTGGTGCAGGCGGCGCATTTGCCTTCGGCAACTCGCCCGTTTTTGCGCTTTGAAGTGCTGACTTTCGCGCCGTTTGACCGCCGCCTGATTGAGCCTTCGTTGCTAAACGCGGCAGAGTTGAAATGGCTGGACGACTACCATTTGCGAGTCGCGGGGCTTGTACGGGGGTGTGCAGGTGCTGAAGTTGATCGATGGCTCACAGAGACGTGTGCGCCGGTTACGATGGTATCCCAGGTCGATCAATAGATTGCGGGTGGACGTTGAGGGATTAGTTTGGCGTTGTTAACACATTTCATTCGTTAATCTGCCATATTGGAGTCGTAGCCAAGATGGTGACAGGGAATGTTGGGTGGAATTGAGCTTCGGGCTCTGAGCACATGGTGTGTTCGACGGGACATGAGTTGGTCGCCGTCGTATTCCGCTGAAGGATCGCCGGTGATGATGCTGGAGCCGCGGGATGCAACGCAGCCGTGGCAACGGATGATGCTCGTGCTGGATAATCAGGAAATCCGGCTTGAGAACGAGCTTGGGGAAACGCTGGCCAGTGCGTCGGATCTTCCGGCATTGCTGGACGCTGTCGAAGGCGGGGTCGGCGACTCCCCGTCCATTGCCATGCGTCTCAGCGGCCCGCAACCGTCGCTAGCCGGCTTTATCCTCTAACTTCACTGGTCGCACGCCCAGAATATGGGCGATGGCGTAGGTCAGTTCTGGCCGGTTCAGCGTATAGAAGTGGAACTCGTCCACCCCGTCTGCCTGCAGCAACCGCACCTGCTCCGCTGCCACCACCGCGGCCACCATCCGGCGTATGTCAGCGTCGTCCTCTGTCCCCTCGAACATCGCCGCCAGCCAATCCGGCACCGTCGTTCCGCAGATGGCGCTGAACGGACACGAAATGGGGCTCCAGCCGGCGAATACAGGCCCAAAGCTGGGTTTCCAGCGGCTCGGTCCGCGGCGGCGAAAACTCGAACGACAATTTTGGTGGCGAACTCCGCATCGGAGCTGGAAGAGCCCGAAACGCGGGCCGGTGAGCCATCGCTCCAAGGACGGCTTCGGAGGTGCGAAGGAGGTCGATCCGTTCATCAATTACTCTTGAGTGTAGCTCAGGGGCAACGCAAGCTCCAGCTTCGACAACGCCTTTGAGGCCTAGTGGCGATCACATTGTGCAAGACCGCTTCCGTGGCTAGACAATACCGACGTTTACCATCGCCGTTCATCGGCACATGGTTGCTGATGTCCGAAGGATTGCCCATGCGAACTCCCCTGTTGCGCTCTGCCATTGCCGCTGCTGCCCTCTGGAGCCTGAGCCTTGCCGGCTGCGCGACGAAGCCGCCCGCCTCCGATGCCGCTGCGACGGCGGAGTTTCGCGAGAATAACGACCCGTTCGAGCCGGCGAACCGTGTCGGCTATGCGATCAATGATGGGATTGATACCTACTTCCTTGCGCCAGTGGCCCGCGCCTACCGGTTCGCCCTTCCCAACGGCGTCCGCAATTCGGTCCACAACGCGTTGTTGAACCTGTCGACCCCGGTGACATTCATCAACGATGTCGCGCAGACCAGGCCGCGCCGGGCTGGAGATACCTTCATGCGGTTCATCATCAACACCACCGCAGGCGTCGGCGGCCTGTTCGATGTCGCGGCGAAGGTCGGATACCCATACCACGACAATGATTTCGGGATAACGCTGGCGCTCTGGGGCGTTCCTGAGGGGCCGTTCCTGTTCCTGCCGGTCTTGGGGCCATCCAATCCACGCGACGCGACAGGATATGGTGTTGATATCGCCTTTGATCCGCTCACCTATGTGCCGAGCGGCTATGGCCTGCGGACGTTTGCCGATGTCCGGCTCGGCGTTGCTGCGGTCGACGCGCGCTCCCAGGTGCTGGACGATGTGGATTCGGTGAAGAAGACCGCGCTGGACCCCTATGCGTCGTTCCGTAGCCTCTATCGCCAGAACCGCGAGAGCACGATCAGCCAAATCCGCACGGAGGATCGATCCACCGTGCCGAACTGGTATTCGAAGTGACCATTGAGGAAAACTGACACATGACATTGACCCGCCGGCGTTTTTTGACGTCGGTTGCCTTGGCTTTGACCTTCACCGCGGTCGC
Organism: Acetobacteraceae bacterium; assembly: GCA_965199005.1. GTDB lineage: Bacteria > Pseudomonadota > Alphaproteobacteria > Acetobacterales > Acetobacteraceae > LMUY01. The sequence continues at coordinate 1,043,119 of CBDAQK010000006.1, forward strand.
GAATACCGATGCCCGCGCCCAGGATGCGGCCGCCGCCGCATTCATCCAGACGTTCGGCAGCAAGTTTGTTGCCGTCGTCAACGGAGAGGGGTCGCTGGCGGAGAAGGAGCAGCAAATTCGCCCGCTCATCGACCAGGCGGTGGATGTGGATGCGATCGCACGGTTCTGCCTCGGCCGGTTCGCGTCGCGCGCCACCCCGGCGCAATTGACCGAGTTCACCCGGCTCTTCCACGGCGTGCTGGTCAACAATATCACCGCCAAAATCGGTGAATATCGGGGCGTGACCTTCCGGATGGCCGACACGGTCACGCGCGGGCCGGAGGCGCTCGTTGGGACGGTGGTGACGCGGCCGAACCAGGCACCGACGAACGTCCGATGGGTCGTCAGCACCGCCACCGGCTCTCCCAAGATCGTCGACGTCGTGGCGGAGGGAACAAGTCTGCGTCTGACGCAACAAAGCGACTATGCGTCGTTCCTGACCCATAACAATAGCGACGTCAATGCCTTGTTGGCCGCGATGCGACGCCAGGTCAGCAACGGAACATAGTAGCGCATCCAAGAGGCAGGCCAAACCGTTTGGTGTCCTGAACCCATCCAAATTCTTAAGGGATAGGATCTACCATCGCACGAACCATCAACGGAGCGGGTGCGGTGGACAAAAACCATGTCTACTTTCAGTGGCAGGCCTCCAGCTTTTTTGGCTGGGGAGTCTACGGCTTCAACCTCATGCTGCACACCGCCGCCCGCGCTGATGTGACCGCGCTATCCTCCTGCGGGGTGGATGAGGCTCTAATCGAGGTAACCCCGCTCGAGCGCCTCATCATCAGTCAATCGGTCCGGAGTTCGAACCAGGTCGCCGCCTATCTCGGGTCACTGGGGGCCGGCACGATGCGCCTGAAGGCCACGGTGCTGCATGCGATCGGGAATGATTTCACGCTCGCCACGCCTTCGGCCGACGGGGTGAATATGGTGGGCGATCACAACGTCGCCGTCACCTTTTTCGAGGACTCACGCCTCAGCCGGAACGGGGTGGCGCGCGCGGCCGATTACGCACAGATCATTACTGGGTCCAGGTGGAACCGTGAGATTCTAGAGGCGCACGGCGTCCGCAACGTGACGACCATCCTGCAGGGTGTGGATGTGACGAACTTTCATCCGGCACCGAAATCCGCCCTGCTCAGCGACCGGTTCGTGGTGTTTTCCGGCGGTAAGCTGGAATACCGCAAGGGCCAGGACCTGGTGGTGCAGGCGTTTGCCATCTTCGCAGAACGCCATCCAGATGCATTGCTGGTGACAGCCTGGGCTTCCCCGTTTCCGCAATTCGCGCCGACGGTCAATCAGAACCCGGCCGTGGTGCCGCTGGAACTAACCGGCGGCCAAGTCGACGCACTGGCGTGGACGCGCGCCAATGGCATCCCCGCTTCGCAGGTCGTCCATCTCGGCCCGGTGCCGAATGCCGCGATGCCGCGGGTGCTGCGGGAGGCCAATGTCGGGCTGTTTCCCAATCGCGGGGAAGGGGGCACCAACCTGGTGGCTATGGAGGCTATGGCGTGCGGGGTGCCCTGCATGCTGTCATTGAATACCGGACATCTGGATCTCGTCGGCGATGGCGCCCACTGCCTGGCACTAGGCCAGCAAAGCCGGGTCGATTTAGAGGGTTGTGATGGCTGGGGCAGCAGCGACGCCGAGGAGATGGTGGCGGTGTTGGAGGCTGTTTACACCCAGCGCGAGGCGGCGGCAGAAATCGGCATGCGGGGTGCAGCGTTCATGCGCCGGCTGAGCTGGCGCCGGCAGATAGGCGCGCTGATGGACGTGGTGAGCGGAAGCCAGGCGGATTTAGCGGCCGCGGCATAGCAGCACGGCGCCTGCTTTAGGGGGTCTGCGCTACCCGCTTTCATCTTTGGGCCGCTCCGTCACGGGCCGGCGCATGTCCAGCGGATGGTCGTCATCGTCGCATCGACCTTGATCGCGGCATCCACCGCTGCTGGGGCGGGGATCATCGGGTGGGTCGGGCTGGTGATCCCGCATGCCGCCCGAATCCTCCTCGGGGCGGAATCCCAGCGGGTGCTGCCGGCCTTGGCCGCGATCGGCGCGTGCTACCGCAGCATCTCCATCGCGGTCGTCGCGGGCCGGACCTATGCTTTCCGGCTACCGCTGCCGCCTCGAAATTAGCCGGTACGTCGATGCCAAGATGAGCCCTGCGATGCCGATCAGCGCGGCGGCCAGGGCGCAAACGCCGGACCACCCGGCCATGTCCCAGGCGATACTCCCCGCCAACGAACCGAACGCGCCGCCGCTGAAGACGCCGACCATGTAGACGGTGTTGAGCCGCGCCCGGATGGTGTCGCCGAGTGTGAAGATGCGGGTCTGGTTCGCGATCTGTCCGCTCTGCAGCCCGAAATCCAGCAGGTTGACCGCCACCACCAGCGCCCAGATCGCCGTTGCCCCGGGAAGGCCGGCGACGGCAAAGGCGAGACCCGCACAGACGAGCGAGCCCAGATTGACCCAGGCGGGACCCAGCCGGTCGGCGAGGCGGCCGACGCTGGGCGCTAGGATGGCGCCCGGGGCACCCCAAAGGCCGAACAGCCCAGTGGCGGCAGCGCCGAGACCGAAGGCGGGTGAGGCGAGGTGGAAGGCGAGGGTGGACCAGAATGCGGAGAAGGCGCCGAACAGGCAGAACCCGAGTGCTACGGAGGTCCGCAGTGCCGAGTGCCGGAGCAGGGGCAGGAGAGAACGCAGCAAAGACCCGTATGATCGCGGCAGTGCCGGGGCTCCCGAAGGCAGGTAGCGGGGCAGTATGAAGAACAGCGCCCCCGTGCCGGCAGCGGCCAGCAGGAAGGGCGCGCGCCAGGTGCCCGCAACGGTGGCGACCGTGCCCGAGACGGTGCGCGACAGCAGGATGCCCAGCACGAAACCAGTCTGCAGCGAGGCGATCACCCGGCCACGCCGCTCCGGCGGCACGAGCGACGTCGCCAGCGGGACGAGGATTTGCGGCACGACGGTGGCGGCGGCGAAGACGAGGCTGGCGGCAATCAGCACCGCAATGGCCGGTGCTGCGGCAGCGGCCAAGAGCCCCAAAGCGGTGAACAGGATGAGCCATTGCAGCAGGCGACGGGGTTGGGCGATGTCCGCCAGCGGCACCAGGAGGAGGATGCCAAGGGCATAGCCGATCTGCGCCGCAACGCTCACGAAGCTGGCGATCGGCTCGGGCACGTGGAAGTTGCGCGCCATCTCGTCCAACAGGGGTTGGCAGATATAGAGGTTGCCAACCATCACCCCGCAGGCGAGGGCATAGACGAACACCGTGGCGCGGCGCGGCGGATTGGATACGGTGGCTGCCGGGCTGGTTGCATTCGCGTCGAGCGGGCTCACGCTGCGGACATTCGAGCCGGCGCGCTGGCCGCGACGTACAGCAGTGCTACCGCCTCGATGCCGCGCTGGTCCTCGGCATCGAACCGCCCCGGCCTGGGGCTATCCAGATCGATCACCCCGATAATGACGGTGTCCCGGACCAATGGCACCACCAGCTCGGATCGGGAGGCGGCGTCGCAGGCGATATGGCCGGGGAAGGCGTGCACGTCGTCGACGCGCACGGATTGCCGCCGCGCCACGGCAGCTCCGCAGACCCCACGCCCAGCGGCGATGCGGACGCAGGCTGGTTTGCCCTGGAACGGACCGAGGACGAGCTCGTCCCGTTCCCGCAGGAAATAGAAGCCTGCCCAATTCAGGTCCGGCAGCATCTGCATCAGCAGGGCGGCGGTGTTGGCGGCATTGGCGACCGGGTCGTGCTCGTCCGCCAGTACGGCGGTGAGTTGCTCCACGAGCCCGGCGTAACGCTGCTGCTTGTCCTGGTCGGCCATTGTCTATCCTCGAAACCCATCCGTCTCTAGCGGTCCGCGTCGACGGCGCGCCATCCCACCGTGATGTCGTCCAGCTTGGCCTTCAGTTCTTTGGAAAGCGGCCCCTGTTCGGCGGCGGTCAAGGTATCCGTCAGTTGCTCCGGCCGGCTCGCACCGATGATGGGCGCGGTGATTGCGGGGTTGGACAGCACCCAGCGTATGGCCATGGTGGCCATGCTCATCGAGGCTTCCTTCGCGACCTGGCGCAGCGCCTCGATCGTCTCGAATTCCTGTCCGTGCCAGTAGCGCTCCTGGTAGCGCGCGCCCGCGGTGCCAAGCTGGAAGCGCGAGCCTTCCGGCGGTGGGGCCTTGTTGTCGTGCTTGCCGGTGAGCAGGCCGCCGGCCAAGGGGTTATAGGGAATGACAGCGATGGACTCCTCGGCGCAGAGCGGCAGCAGATCGCGCTCGAAGCTGCGGAAGAGCAGGTTATAGCGCGGCTGAACCGACTTGATCTGGGTGAGGTTGCGTAACTCGCTGCGGCCGATCGCGCGGGCCACTTTGTAGGCGGGCCAGTTGGAAACGCCGACATAGCGCGCCTTGCCGTGCTTGACGACGGTGTCCAGCGCCTCCAGCGCCTCGTCGATCGGGGTGCGTCTATCGTAGTTGTGGAGCTGGTAGAGGTCGACGTAATCAGTCCCGAGCCGCTTGAGGGACGCATCGATGGCGTCGAGGATGTGCTTGCGCGACATGCCTTGGTTCCACGGCTTTGGCCCCATGCTGCCCACGCATTTGGTGGCCAAGATGAACTGGTGGCGCTTGCCGCGCAGCCAGCCGCCGATGATCTCCTCCGTCCGGCCTGCCGTGTTATGGCCGCCGCCGAGCGGGTAGACGTCCGCCGCGTCGAGGAAATCGATGCCGCCCGTGGAGGCCGCGTCCAAGATGGCGTGGCTCTCCGCTTCGTTGCATTGCAGGCCAAAGGTCATCGTCCCCAGGCACAGCTTCGAGACCTGCAAGCCCGTCTTGCCGAAATTGGTATAGTGCATGGTATCTCCTCACGCCGGCAGCGCCGGCCGGCCATTGAACGCACGCGTGGCGTTACCCGAAGCGACTGCGGGGCATTTTTGGTCCAGAACGGGGTGATCTCGGCCCGTGACGGCCGGCCGGGTTCTCACGTGCCCGGGAATTGACGGCTTCTGTCAGGGTCGCCGCGTCTTGCCAAGAGAGGATCAAGACGCGGTCCCGAAGCGAGGGTAGGCTCCGTCTTAGGGCTTGTTCGACATCAATCGAATCGATTGGCGGCGTCGAACAAGCCCTAAGCTTTTGTTGGTAGCGGCAGCTTGTCGGCGTGCCGACGCACTCATTTGCCGACGCTGCCTTAGGCGGCGGCGTAACCGATGACGGCCTTGGTCTCGAGGAACTCCGCGAGGCTGAAATCGGCATACTCACGCCCGTTGCCGGATTGCTTATAGCCGCCAGAAGGCGCCGCCGAATCCCATGCCGGGTAGTTGATATGGACATTCCCGGCCCGCATCCGCGCCGCAACCCGGCGGGCGTGGCCCAAATCGGAGGACTGCACGTAAGCGGCCAGGCCATACACCGTGTCGTTGGCCATGCCGATGACCTGCTCCTCCTCTTCGTACGTCAGGATCGACAGCACGGGGCCAACGATCTCCTCGCGGGCGATGCGCCTGTCCGGGGTGACGTCGGCGAACACGGTTGGGCGGATGTAATAGCCGCGGTTGAGGTGCTCCGGCCGCCCGGTTCCGCCGATGAGCACTGTCGCGCCCTCGTCGATCCCCGATTGAAGAGGCGAGGCTCGCGAGCGAGATGGCCCGCCGGGAACGGCTCGACGCGCGGCTGGCGGAGACGGCTGATGCGAGCCAGAGCTGGGAACGGCGCGCCGTGGCGGCGGAGCGCGACAGGCAAACCCTGCTGCAGGAGTTGCAGGCGATCGAGAGTTGCGTCGCGGCACCAGAAGAGGGGCGAGTGGCGACGCGGCTGCTGCCCCAATGCGTCCTCTATGTCGGGGGGCGGGCCGGGCACGGTGGAGCAAGTGCGGGACGTGCTGATGGACGCTGGCGGCGAGCTTCTGGCCCATGATGGCGGTCTGCACGACAACACGGCCCAGCTGACCGGTTTTGTCGGGCGGGCGGATGGCGTCGTCTTTCCCGTCGATTGCGTCACCCACAACGCCGCGCTGACCGTCAAGCGGCTGTGCCGCCAGTCGGGCAAACCCTGGCTGCCGCTGCGCTCCTCCGGCCTGGGCTCGTTCCTGTCCGCCCTCGCTTGTCCAGCGACCTAGGGCGGGTCGTCTGGCGCTGTGCTCATTCGCTCTACCCTTTAATATGCCCGGAGCGCAGGTGATTGACACATAATGTTTTGTTCGTGGATGGGTATAAAAATCCACCCGAGACAATCCAGTGCAGCCGCCGAGAGGTCGAAGAGTAAACCGAGTCATTACGATTCGGCAACTCTGGAGCTCGGCCATAGGTGGCGCGGAATGCTATGTTTTGGGCGGAAGCGCTCCCCTGCACTGGGCCGGCATCCGCGGGCAAGTCAGGCGCTTTACGCCGCGGGCGACACACCGGCGTGACGCTCAAACATCCGCCAACCAGCATTTTCAAGGGAAGGGCGGATTGGCGGACAGGGTGGGATTCGAACCCACGGAGGCTTGCACCTCGCCAGTTTTCAAGACTGGAGCCTTAAACCGCTCGGCCACCTGTCCCTCGGTCGCTATGGAAAGGGTTTCGCGTCGTCGCGCAACCCCTTATTGAAGCTTCACGTCAGCTCGAAACAGGTATCCATGTCGCATCCGCTCGCCGCCTTTGCTGCTGTGAACTCGCTGACCAGTCCGCCATCCGCCGGATCCGTGCCGTCGTGATGCGCCGCCGGGTCGTCCTGGGTGGGCTGGCGGCGATGCCGATGGCTGCCCAGGCGCAGGATAGCTTCGGCGCCTTCCTCGGGGGCATCCGGGCCGAGGCGCGGCGGAACGGGGTTCGCGACGCCACGCTCGATGCGGCGCTGACTGGCATCGGCCCCAACCAAAAGGTGATCGACGCCGACCGCAAGCAGCCCGAATTCACCATGACATGGACGCGGTATCAGTCCTTCACCATGTCGGATAAGCGGATCGCCCGGGGCAAGGACTCCTACGCCGCCAGTCGTGACCTGTTCGCCCGGGTCTCCCAGCGGTATCAGGTGGACGTCGCGCCGATCGCGGGTATTTGGGGGCTGGAGAGCAATTTCGGCACCGATACCGGCACCTACAACGTGGTCGAGGCTTTGGCGACGCTGGCATGGGAGGGGCGCCGGGCCGCCTTCTTCCGCAGCCAGTTGATGAGCGCCCTAAAAATCCTGGACCATGGCGACGTCATGCCGGGGCGCATGATGGGCTCCTATGCCGGCGCGATGGGGCAGCCGCAATTCATGCCGGATTCCTATCTCCGCTACGCCGTCGATTTTGAAGGAAATGGCAGGCGCGACATTTGGGACAGCCAGCCCGATGTGCTGGCCTCCATCGCCAATTACCTCGCCAAATCCGGCTGGCAGTACCACAGGCCGAGTTGCCAGCCGATCCGTGTGCCACCAGACATGGATGCTTCCAGCGTTGGCCGCGACGTGAAGCGCCCCTTGGGTGAATGGATGCGAATGGGGGTGCGGCGGTCCGACGGGGCGATGTTCAGCCAGGCCGAGCCCGTCGGGGCCGTTGTGCTGCCGGACGGCGCTGGCGGCGCTGCGTTCATGGTGTATCCGAACTTCACGGCCATCCGCCGTTACAACCCGTCGGATTTCTACGCCCTGTCGGTCAGTCTGTTGGGCGACATCGTGACTTGAGCTGGCGTGGGTCCGCCGCTCTGCTGCTGGCGTTGGGGCTGGCGGGGTGCGGATGGTTTCGCCGTCCGCCACCGCCGCCACCGTCTCCGGCGCATTATGTCCTAGGTTCGGCCTATCAGATGGGGGGCGTCTGGTACTACCCGAGGGATCAGACCGAGTATGATGCGTCCGGTTTGGCGGCCATCGCGCCGGTCCGGCCTGGCCTGACGGCGGATGGGGAGCGGTATGACGCATCGGCGCTGACCGCTTCCCACCACACGCTGCAACTGCCGGCGATCGCTAGGGTGACGAATCTGGAGAACGGGCGGCAAATCCTGGTCCGGCTGAACGACCGCGGGCCGGTCGAGCCGGGGCGGCTGATCGGCCTCTCGCGCCACGCGGCGGACCTGCTGGGTGCTGCCGATGGGACGCAAATTCGGGTTCAGCTCGAGAGTGCGATGACCGCCGGGCTGACAGACCAGATCGGCGGAGGGCCGAAGCTGGACGTGGCATCAGCACCCTTGGGGGCGGTGGATGCCGTCGCCCTGCCGCCACCGCCGGGTGTGGGCCAGTCCTCCCGGGGACGAGTCGCAGCCGCGCGAGGGCCGGGGGCCGTTTCGGCAAACGCCGGCCCGGCCGCAATGATCCCTGACCGGCTGCCGGACCAAGTCACCCAGGGGGCGCCCCAGCCCGGCCTGATCTATCTGCGCGCCAGTGAATTCAGCCGAATCGACTATGCACGGCGGGTGGTAGCTCAACTCGCGGGACTCCATCCGGATGTCGAGCGGGTGCGTAATGGGCGCAGTGAAACCTTCCGTGTTCGTGCCGGTCCGTTCCCCTCGGCCCAAGCGGCTGACATGGCACTGGACCAGGCGCTGCGTGCAGGCGTAATCGACTCTCACCTCGTCGTGGAATAGGAGCGACCATGACCCAGAGCCTGACCCGGCGTATCCTGCTAGCCGCGACCGCTACGTTGTCCGCGGCCCCGGCGCTGGCCCAGCGCAAATCGACCCACGCCGCCCGAGCGGGCCGTGGCAAGGCTGACCCGGTGCCAACTGGGAGCCCGGCGACAACGCCGATCGGGCCGATCGACACCGCGGCCAAATACGCCTATGTCATGGATTTCAACACGGGCGCGTCTTTGTTGGACAAGGACGCCGACGTGCAGCAGCCGCCATCCTCGATGACCAAGCTGATGACGGCCTATATCGTCTACAGCATGCTGAAGATCGGCCGGTTGAAGTTGGACCAAGACCTGCCGGTCAGCGACAAGGCCTGGCGGATGCAGGGGTCGAAGATGTTCGTCCCGCAGGGCGGCACCGTGAAGGTCGAGGATCTGATCCGCGGCATGATCATCCAGTCGGGAAACGATGCCTGCATCGTGCTCGCCGAAGCGATCGCCGGGTCGGAAGATCAGTTCGTGGAACTGATGAACGCGAAGGCGAAAACGCTTGGGCTGACCAATACGAACTACGCCAATTGCACCGGCTGGCCAGACGCGACCCAGCATATGAGCTGCCGCGACATTGCCAATTTGGCCGCGCATATCATCCGCGATTTCCCCGAATACTATCACTACGACAAAGAGACGTCGTTCAAATACAACGGGATTGACCAGCAGAACCGAAACTCGCTGGTGCAGAAGGGCTTGGCGGACGGGCTGAAGACCGGCCACACGGAGGCGGGCGGCTATGGCCTGGTTGGGAGTGCGGACCGCGGCGGCCGGCGGGTGATCGTGGTGATCAATGGCTTGACCTCGATGCATGCCCGCGCGGAAGAGAGCGAGAAGCTGCTGGAATGGAGCTTCCGCGAGTTCGAAAACGTGACGCTGTTCAACGCCGGGGATACGGTCGAGGCGGTGAAGGTCTGGCTGGGGTCGGAGCCGACTGTTCCGCTGGTCGGTGGCCGCGATCTCGTCATCACGATGCCCCGCCAGTGGCGCAACACGGCAAAAATCGAGGTGCAGTATAACTCGCCCATCCCGGCCCCGATCGGCCGCGGCGATACCTTGGGCAAGTTGGTGGTGAGCGGCTCGGGAGTGCCCGCCATGGAAGTGCCGTTGCTGGCCGGCGCCGACGTACCGCGGAAGGGACTGCCCGGCCGCGCCGTCGCCGTGCTCAGCCACTACGTGCTGGGAAGCTGACGCACGCTGTTCATCACGCTGGAAGGCGGGGAGGGCGCCGGTAAGTCCACGCAGGCTCGCCGATTGGCTAGCTGGCTCACCGAGCAGGGGCAGCCGGCACTGCTGACGCGGGAGCCGGGTGGATCGCCAGGTGCCGAAATACTGCGTGGCCTACTGCTGTCGGGCGACCACGATTGGTCCCCGGAAGCCGAAACCCTGCTGCATTTCGCTTCCCGCGCGGAACATGTGGCCCGCACTATCCGTCCAGCCCTGGAGGCTGGAACGGTCGTGGTGTGTGACCGATTCTATGACTCCACCATGGCCTACCAAGGCTACGGCCAGGGCGCCGACCGGGACCGTATCGCGGCATTGACGGGGCTGTTGGGGATCGTCCCCGATCTGACGCTCGTGTTGGACGTGTCGGAAGCCGTGGCAGCGGAACGGATGGCTGCAAGAGGTCGCGCAGCCGACCGGTATGACCGGCTTGGCCCCGGGTTCCACGCGCGCGTAGCAGCCGGCTTTCGCGCCATCGCGGCGACGGAGCCCCGGTGCCGCCTGGTCAATGCCGATGGCAGTGAGGATGCCGTGTTCGCCGCCATGCGTCAGATCGTCTCCCATGCCCTATGGCCAGCGGAAGACCGGCGGTGACCCTGCTGGAACCCCGCGAGAACCCGTTGCTCTTCGGCCACGCGGGCGCGGAGACGCAAATCCTGGAGGCGCTGCGTGGCGGACGGATGCACCATGCGTGGCTGATCACTGGGCCGCCCGGGGTTGGCAAGGCGACCCTGGCCTACCGCTTTGCCCGCCGCCGCCTCGCTGGCGTCCAACCCGGTGACACCCTGGCGTTGTCCCCCACCAGCCCGGTGTTTCGCCGCATCGCCATTGGCAGCCATGCCGACCTGCTCACGGTCGAACGCGAATGGGACGAAAAGAAATCCCGCTTGAGGGGCGAGATCGTGGTCGACGACGTCCGCGCGGTCTCGGCGTTCCTCCGCCTCACGCCGGCAGAGGGGGGCTGGCGGGTGGTGGTGATCGATGGCGCCGAGCACATGAACCGCAACGCCGCCAACGCACTGTTGAAGATGTTGGAGGAACCGCCGCCCCGCGCCGTGCTGTTGCTGACCTGCGCTGCGCCGGGTCGCCTGCTGCCGACCATCCGAAGCCGTTGCCGCCGGTTGAATTTGTTGCCGCTGGAGCCGCCCGAAATGGCGGCGGCCCTCGTGGAATACCTCCCGGAGACGGCGCCCGAAGAGCGTACCCGGATGGCGGAGCTGGCAGGTGGCTCGCCCGGGCGGGCCATTTCCCTGGCGGAGGAGAAGGGGGTGCAACTGGCAAACCTTGCCGCCGAGGTGCTGGAAAAGGTGCCGGCGTTGCCCAAGCTGCGTGCCTTCAACATCGCTGAGCAATTGGGCGGCCGGGCGGAGGACCGGTTCACGCCGTTCATGACCCTGTTGCGGGATGCGCTGTCCGACACAGTGCGCCGGGCGGCCCGCGGCGCGCCGGAACGGCTGGCTGAACTGCGTCCCCTAGCCGAATGGGTCGAAGTGTGGCAGTCGCTCACCCATATCCAGACGGAGACGGAGCGCCTCAACCTCGACCGGCGTCAGGCGCTGCTCTCCTCGATCGCATTGCTGAACGGGTCATGACCAACACATTTTATATCACGACGCCGATCTATTACATGAATGGTGCCCCCCATATCGGCCACGCCTATACCTCGATCGCTGCCGACGTGCTGGCGCGGTGGATGCGTTTGGCGGGCAGGGACGTGTTCTTTCTGACCGGAACGGACGAGCACGGCCAGAAAGTTGCCCAAACCGCTGCAGCGGCCGGGAAGGATACACAGGCGTTCGTGGACGGGTTGGCGGCCGAGTTCAAGGACATGTCAGCCCGGATGAACATCTCCAACGACGATTTCATTCGCACCACGGAGGACCGCCACAAGCGCGGATGCGCCGTGTTGTGGCAGGCGCTAGCGGACAAGGGGGAAATCTACCTTGGCCATTACGAGGGCTGGTACGCCATGCGCGACGAGGCGTTCTATGGCGAGGAAGAGGTGCTGACCCGCGCCGATGGGAGCAAGGTCTCGCCCTTCGGCTCCCCCGTGGAATGGGTGAAGGAACCGAATTACCTGTTCCGGATGTCCGCCTGGGGGGACCGGTTGCTGGCGTTCTACGAGGCAAACCCGGATTTCCTGGGCCCGCTCTCGACCCGCAACGAGGTCCTCAGCTTCGTGCGGTCCGGCATGACCGATTTGTCCGTCAGCCGTGCGACGCTAAAATGGGGCATCCCCGTGCCGGGTGATCCGGACCAGGTGATGTATGTCTGGGTAGACGCCCTGGCCAATTACATCACGGCGCTCGGCTATCCTGATACTGCTGCACCGCGGTGGGCGTTTTGGCCGGCGGACATCCATTTCGTCGGCAAGGACATTGCGCGGTTCCACGCCGTCATCTGGCCGGCCCTTCTGATGGCGGCGGGCCTGCCCGTGCCGAAGCGCGTCTACGCCAATGGGTGGTGGACCGTTGAAGGCGAAAAGATGAGCAAGTCGATAGGCAACGTCATCGACCCCCGCGATGTGGCGGACGAGTTTGGGTTGGACGTGCTGCGTTATTTCCTGTTGCGCGAGATGCCGTTTGGTAATGACGGCGACTTCAACCGCCGTGCCCTTGTTGCGCGGCTGAATAGTGAACTGGCGAACGATCTGGGCAATTTGGCCCAGCGGTCCCTATCGCTGATCGCCCGCAACTGCGACGCCAAATTGCCGGAGCGCGGTCCGGCGACGGCGGAGGACGCTGAGTTGCTGGCGCAAGCGGCGGCGCTGCCCGGGTTGATGGAGCCCAAGCTGCTCCGGCAAGCCTATGGCGAAACCTTGGATGAGGTTTGGCGGGTGATCCGTGCCGCCAACGCCTATATCGACCGCCAGGCCCCTTGGGTGTTGCGACGCACGGATCCCGTCCGGATGGCCTCTGTCCTGCGCGTGTTGGCGGACACGTTGCGCCCGGTCGCGACCGTGCTGCAGCCCTTCATGCCCGCCAGCATGTCCGCGATGCTCGACCAATTGGGCGTGCCTGGTGACGCCCGCAACTTTGCGGCACTGGCCGCCGCGCTGCCGGGTGGGACCGTCCTGCCGCCGCCCCAGGGCATCTTCCCACGGTATTCGGGTGACGCCAGCTAGATGCTGATCGATTCGCACTGCCACCTGGACTATCTCACCGGCGAATTGGAGGCTATCCTGGGCCGGGCCGCGGCGGCGGGTGTCGGTGAACTGGTGACGATCGGCACGACGTTGGACCAGTCGCAGGCCATCCGCACGCTGGCTGAGGCGCATGACAATGTCTGGTGCACGGTCGGCGTGCACCCGCAGAGCGCGGCAAAGGCGCCGATACCGGCGCCGGAAGCGTTGGCCGCCTTGGCGGACCACCCGAAGGTGGTTGGGATTGGCGAGTCCGGCCTCGACTACTTTTACGACACTGCGCCAAAGGATGTGCAGCAGGCTTCGTTTCGCGCCCATATCCGGGCGGCTCGGTTGGCCGGTCTGCCGCTTTGCATCCACGCCCGCGCCGCAGACGATGACATTGCCTCGATCCTGCGTGAGGAGCGGGAGGAGGGGGGTGATTATGATTTTCTGCTGCATTGCTTCTCCTCCGGGCGGGGCCTAGCGGAGGCGGCGCTAAATATGGGCGGCTATGTCAGCTTCTCCGGTATTCTGACGTTTCCGAAATCGACTGAAAACCGCGAGATCGCCCGGGATGTTCCAGCGGACCGGTTGCTGGTCGAAACCGATGCTCCCTATCTGGCCCCTGTCCCGTTTCGCGGAAAACGCAACGAACCGTCGTACGTTGCAAAGACGGCCGCAGTGCTGGCGGATGTGCGGGGGATGACGCAGGAAGCCTTGGCGGAGCTGACAACCGCCAATTTCCGCCGTCTGTTCCGCCGCACGGCCTAATGCGCGTTACAATCCTGGGCTGCGGCGGTTCGGCGGGGGTTCCTCAGCTTGGCGGTATGGATGGCCGCGGTGATTGGGGCGCCTGCGACCCGGCGGAGCCGCGCAACCGGCGTAGCCGGACGTCGATCGTGGTCGAAAGCGCCGCTGGGACACGTCTGTTGGTGGACACCGGGCCGGACATGCGGGCGCAGCTATTGGCGGCTGGCGTGCCAAAGGTGGATGCAGTGCTGTTCACGCATGCCCATGCCGACCATATTACCGGGTTGGACGACGTCCGCATTTTGAACCGCATCGCCGGGGTGCCGCTGCCAGCCTTTGGTACGGAACATACTCTGAACGAGCTGAAACGACGGTTCGACTATGCGTTCCTGCCATGGACGCCGCCGGGGTTTTTTCGACCGGTGATGGAACAGCACCAGTTTGCCTTCGGCGAGTCGTTGCATGTGGCCGGGATGGTGGTGCGGGTGTTCGAACAAGATCACCGCGTGACGAAAACGGCGGGGCTTCGCATTGGGGCGTTCGGCTATTCGACCGACGTCGTCGTGTTGAACGATGCCGCGTTCGACGTGCTCAAGGGTGTGGATACCTGGGTGGTCAGTTGCTTTCAGCGGGCTCCGCACTCGACGCACGCGAATTTGGAGCGCGTGATCGATTGGTCCAGGCACATTGGCGTGCGACGAACCGTGCTGACGCATATGGGGCCGGATCTCGACTGGGACTGGATGATGCAGCATCTGCCTGCTGGCGTGGAGCCAGCCTGGGATGGGATGGTGCTGAACATCGTGGCCTGAACGACGGGTGCAGAATATGACTTTCCATAATATGCATTATGCGACTTGAGATGGTCTGTTGCGGGGGGCTTCTTTCCTTTCATCCTGCCGGCGCGGAATGCATGATATTGGTCCACGGTCCCGTTCCATCCCCAGTTGCTGGAAAAGCGCCAGGCGGATCGCGCGCCAACGCCTTCTCTTTCGAGGATGCCGATTTGCAGAAGTTCGCGCATCGCGCGACTAATGGTGCCGCTGTCGCTGTCGAGTTCCGCTGCCAGGTCGACCGTCTTGATCTGACGAAAATCGGTGAAATCGAGGTGTTCGTGCAGCAGGTGTAATACCCGCCACGTCATCCCGTGTTTTATTGTCTTCGCGGCTTTTTTCATTGCGTCCGTGAAGAGTGTCATAAATCTTTTCCCATATGTGCTGCTGGGTCGTCGCTCTTGCACGACCGTGTGGCGCGTCCCGTCGTCAGTAATCAGGATGGCCAGTTTTTGTTCACGGAGCTGCCTGGCCATTCTGGTTATACACCCTCTCTTTCTGGCTGTAACCAGAATGGATGGTGAAATCGTCCAGAGTCTACAGGACTTCTGTGAATGCTCAGTCATAGAATCATCATATCGTCGCCCGGCTGTCCCCAGGCGCCCGCGCCCTGTCAAATGTTAAGCGGGCGTCCTGTGGTCAGGCGGGGGACGATCCGGGTCTTATCCACAGGGGCCGTCGCTCGATTCTTGCGCAACTCTGGCGATGCTGGTGCCTTGCGCGGTAGGGTCCGCTGGCTCCTGTTTGCTAGTGCCCACCGTCCTGGTCTTTGCTGGGGCGGTGGGTGGCAGCGGGGCAAAGCTGCTGACAGGGTGAAGCCCATGGGGATGTTTGTTGCTGTGTCGCGTGGTTTCCGCCTGGCGTCCGGTGTACTCGGCCTGGCCGTGGTGATCTCTGCTGGTGGTGGAGCTGGTGACCTGATCGGGACTGCGCTGATCCTTTGGGCGCTGTGGTGAATGCCAGCGAGCCGACGGTTGGTGATATTCGCGCCCTGGCGGAGTTAGGTGACCTGGCTCGGGCTGAGGACCTGATCGGGCTTGTTGAGGCCGAACGCGGCAGTGCTGCTGTTGAGCCGCTTTGGGATGAGTGGTTCCGCCTGTTCCGCGAGCAGCATCGTGCTGCGAGGGCTCCGGGCTTCCCCTGACAATGGCTGTTGGTGCATTGCGCGTCAGAGACGTGCAAATTCTGGCGGAGTTTGGGGCGAGCGGCCTGAAACTGGCCCGAACATGGATCGAGTTGGTCCAGGTTTGCGATGGCGCCGCCGCGGCGCAGCCATTTTGGGACGAGTGGTTCCGCCTGTTCCGAAAAAGCTCGGGGGCCCGCTAATGCGCGCGCCGGAATTGCTGGCGGTCGCGCACGCCTGCCTCATCCGGTTGTGTTAAGCAACCGGCGGTATGTCATTTGAAAGGACCGCCGCCTATGCCGACCGACGCACAGAGGGCGATGCAGCATGCCCTGGCTGATCTGCTGCTCGAAATTGACCCGGAGGTCCTGCAACGGGTCGCGCGAGGCTGTCTGCGCCTGGCAGCCGCCGCGATCGTGATGCGGGATAGCGCCCGTGAAGGTCCGCGTGTGCTCGCGGAGGAGGTGCTGATGCTCATTGCCGAGGGCGCCCCTAGCGTCGAAAGCATGGCGGCGGTGGCGTCGTAGCCGGGGCACCGCCTACAGCGGATCTACCCCAGCATCAAGGGCGCAACTCAACCAGCGATCGATTGCGGCCCGGTCAGTCAGGCCGTCAATGTCAGCACGGAGCTGCGACACGGTAGGGCCATACCACGGGCCGCCGATCCACTGCCGCAGATAGGCGCGCAGCGCACCAATATCGGCTTGGGAAAGCGCGTCGCCGCGCAGAAAGGCAAGCATTGCCTTTTCAAGCACGCCGCTGGTCTCGTGCATCCAATAGCCGATCACGGCAGCGGATTGTAGCGTAGACACTCAGCCGCCTGCCGTAGCACGAGCGATGCACTCCGCATTGATGCGGTGTGGGGCAGATAGGGCACTCGCCCGCCGACCCGGGCCGTGCGATTGGCAGCAACGCTGGGATCGTTATGCAGGAGGTCCAACACGCACGCGGCCTCCTCTAGCGCTGTGATCCGGGCTTCCCGCGTGCGAGGGGCAGCGAACTGACTTGTCGGCTGCTCATCGTCCATCCGTCATTGCTCCCACGTCGTCAAATCGCCGATTTATCATGTCACATGCCAGGTTTGCCTTGCCAGTGATACGCCCATCCATTACGTAACGTGTCGTCAAACGGACGTATGGAGTTATAACGCTATGGCAACCGCACCCCGCTACGTGTCTTACCTCCGCGTGTCGACCCAAAAGCAAGGCGCGTTTGGCTTGGGCATGGATGCCCAGCGGAGCACGGTTGCGGAGCACGTGCGGCATGAGCGCGGCGAGCTGGTTGCCGAGTATGTCGAGGTGGAAAGTGGCACGCGGCGCGACCGTCCGCAGCTCGCGGCAGCGTTGGCGGCTTGCCGGGCGCATCGAGCGATCCTGGTCGTGGCTAAGCTCGATAGGCTGGCGCGTAACGTAGCATTTGTTTCGGCCCTCATGGAATCGGGCGTCGATTTCGTGGCCGCGGACATGCCAATGGTCACTAAGCTGACCATCCACATCCTCGCGGCAGTGGCAGAGGAGGAGGCGCGCATGATCAGCGTCAGGACCAAGGCGGCGCTGGCCGCGGCGAAGGCGCGGGGGAAAAAGTTGGGCAACCCTAACCTGCGGGCCGGTGATGCAACGATGGCTGCCGCCGCGTCAGCGGCCAACGTTGCTAAGTCGCGGCGCCGGGCGTCAGACGTGCTGCCCTATATCCAGCAAGCCAAGGCTGCCGGGGCAACCTCACTAGCGCAGCTTGCGGCTGCGCTCGCGGCGCGGGGCGTGCCGACGGCATCGGGGTCCGGCGCATGGCATCCGGCGAGCGTGCGGCGCGTGCTCGCCAGCGTAGGCGCCGCCTAGCCCACTACGTCTCGATCAGATACGCCCCATACTGCGGCGAGATGGACGGATCAGGCCGGATCGTGCCGGACACGTGCCCGCCCATCATGCGCAACTGGTGGCGCGTCACGACCTTCGAGAGCTCGCGGCCGTCGGCTTCGAAGACGATGTGGATCGGCTGCATGGTCACCGTCGCATCGCCCTCGGGGTGGTAGGCATTCAGATGCAGGAGGTTTCCCAATCCATGCAGCGCCTGGCCGGGTGTCACATCGTTCAGACCAAGCGGGTTCATGTTCCACAAACCGGCACCGACGCCGCCGGCGATCGCGCCCGGGACGCCGGCCACCGTGCCGCCAGCCACGGCGCCCTTTGCTGCGTTCTGTAGCCACTCCGGGAACTTATCGACCGCGCCGCTCAGGGCCAGGATGCCGCCCGCCAGCATGAACAGGCCGCCCTTGCCACTGCCGCCCAGCGCCGTCAGGGCCACCACGACTTTCTCCGCGCCAAGAGCGAGCACCCCGAACGCCAGCCCTTCCAGCGCCGCTCGAGTACCATCAGGATGCTCGCCCGCCCATTTGCCAATGCTGTTGAGCGCCGATGTCAGTCCGTCCAGGCTCTTGCCTGCATCCCCCAGAGCGGCGCCGCCCAGCGTCGTCAGGGTGTTTTCGACCGACGCATGCAGCCGCAGCGCCGATGACGCGGTACTGTCGCGCGAAAGCGCCGTTGCGTTCGGATCAGTGTTGCGGATGTTTTCCCGCTCCTTCTCGATCGCCGGAACATCCTTCAACAACACGGCCAAGATGCCGGCGATCGTCGTGCGCTGGGATGCCGACATCAGCGCGTCAATCTGCGCTGTCGTTCCATTGATGCCGGCCGCATCCATCCGCTTGGATGCCGCTTGAACCCATTCGAGCGGATCGCGCCGCAGAACATCGCGATCATAAATCGCCTCCGGATGGACGACGTCACGACCGCCCACTCGCTCGCCGTGTTCGTCGATATGACCACCGACGTGCTCAAGCCCTTGGGGGCTTGCCAGGCCGAGCCCTATCATCGCGTCCATCGACTTGTTGGTCAGCTTGCCGCCATCGAACACTTGCGCCATCGACATCAGCGCCGTGCCGGTTCGCGATGCCCCTTCGGTCTGGATCAACGCCGGCAGTTTTTCGTAGATAAATTCGTCGCTCAACGTCAGTCCAGCCACGCGAGCCGTTTTCGCAAGAGCGAGATAATCCTTCGGTGCAACCCGCATGTCCGTTGCGATGGCTGCCCGTTGCATCCGAGACAGATATTGCATGCCCCTTGCCGGGTCCATCTCGCGAATCGTCTCGCCGTTCGGGCTCACCGTCTCGGTTACCATCTCGCCGAGAATTTCCATGGCCTTCGCCGCAGCAAAAGAATGCTCGCCACCACCGCCGTGCTTCTTGTCGAGAAGCTGAAAGGCCCGCGTCATCTGAGCAAACTGCGGCAGCATGGACTTGGCTTCGTCGAGTGAGCCGAACACCGTTTTCAGGTCCAGCAGCGCCTTCATGTTTTCGCCGGCCACACTGCCGGGGACAAGCGATGCCGTTTCCTTCGCGCGCCCGACCGCCGCCGCCACGTCGGCGGGTGTCAGGCGATTATCGGCGGCGAGAACGTCAGACGTGCTTTCCAAGTCGATCGCCGGGCCAAAGATGTGCTTCAGGCCCTCGGCAGCAATTCCGGCGCCCAAAGCCAGGCCGAGCACGTCGTGCGGCGATCCACCGTGCTGCTGATTCCCGCTCTTGGCGCCAGGCCTCCCATTCGGATAGAGCGGTATGCGGCCCTCGCCGGGTTCGTTGAACGTGGCATCGAGCGGTGCCCTGACACCTGGTGGTATGGTGAAATTGGGAACATAGGGCGCTGGGATGAGGGCACCGCCGCTCGCCGTCGCCCTGGCACTGCCGGGCACGGAAAATTCCGGCATGCCGCCGCGCGACTGCCACCCGGTGACGGCCTGGTTCATCGCCGCCATCGCCTCGGCAAGCCGGCCCATATTGTCGGCCGCCCGCCCGATGCCGGCGGCCGATCCGCCGACACCGCGCAACTCTGCCGCCAATTCCTTGCCGGACGCGGCCGACGCGGCCAGGCTCTTCTCCAGGCTTTCCAGGCCCGGTATCAGGGCCTTGATGACGGATGCGACGTTGCCCCCCATCACGAGCTCTACGCCGATCTTGTAGACGTCGATCGCGGCCATCAAATGCGGGCCTTGCTGGCGATCGCCGCGACCACGGGCGCGGCGAAGGCCGCAGCGGCGCGTTCGGATGCGCGATAGGCACCGATCCCGAGGAATGACCGTTGCGGGAGGGTGTCGGTGCCGAGTTCTTGTGCCACGGCAACATCGCCGATGTTGCGGACCTGGTCGCCGGGTGTGCCGTCCCCGGCGATGTCGTCGGGCACGCCGACCATGGCGCGCCCGTCATCCTCCACGGTGGCGGTGATGCTGTCCAGTAAGGCCCCGGTCACGAACTCCGGCTGGTCCGGCGCGTAGCCGTGGCGGGCGCGGGCGATTTGCGTGGCATCCTGGAGCTCCGGCCAGGCCGGAAACGGGCCGGTATCCTCCGTCTGATACTCACCGAGCGTGGCGACCACCGACTTCCGCACGATTTCCGCGGCTGCGCGCCGGCCTGCTTGCTGGGCAGCCTCCACCCGGGCGGCGAGGCCGGGCAGGAAGCGGATGAAATCGGTAAGGCTGGCAAAATCTGGCATTGGGGTCCCCTCGGATGCGAGGGGTGGATTGTAGACGCTCCCCAGGCCTGTCTGCATGCGATTGGTCCGCTTGCGGCCGCGGATTTTGCCCTTGGGACTGAGGGCAAACGTGGCGTGTCGGCTTGCGTTGTGCGGGGCGTTAACAAGTCGTACAGAATGCGTGTTTGCGATCTACATACCCCCCTTTTTCGCGGTTTTTCGACCGTTTTCGCGGGAAATAACCGCTCCGTCTGCCGGTTTGCGTCTGCGGCTTGGCGGGTGCTTTGATCAATCGCAGACCAGCAGCGCGCCGGAAATTATGGATTTGCATGCCGAAATGACCGTATGACGACATGATCTCGTCAACTATCGGCTTTACGGGTGTCGTCGCCGGGCGATGGCCGCGGGCGGCTAGGCCGCCCCGCCTGGCTTGCGCCCGCCGCCGGGCCGGCGCTGGCGCTTAGGGCCTGGCCAGGCGCCCGGCGGGTCCCTCAGGTCGACCAGGCCGCGCCGGATGGTGCTTCGGGCTTTGCCGGTGGCAACATGGCACGCGGTGATGCCGCCACGGCCCGCGAGCTGCGCCGCGAACGCCGCCGATAGCCGCCGCTCGCGCTCCGGTAGACCGCCCTCCAGCATGGACAGGACGGCGCGGATGGTGCCCGCGACGTCCTGGACGGGCTGCCGGCGCCGCCGATGGTGCCGTAGCGCGTCAACCGCAGCTTCGACGTGCTGTCTCACCAGCTCCGCGTCTGCGGCCTCAAGGCCCAGCAGGATTCGAGTGCTGTAAGGCCGTTTCACGAGACGGTGGGTAGATGGTCCATCCACGTGGTTGCCGGCATCCGGGCGCGTGGCGCTGGGTGTGCGATCGCCACCCAGGTTCGTGCAGCGTTGTCCACGGTGGCGAGAATTTGCACCGCGTCCTCAGTGCCCGTGTCCACCAGGTGGAGCGTGTCAATCAGCCCGCAGACGGCCTCACCAACGTTGTAGAGCCCCTCTAGGCGCCTCGCCTCGATAGTCTCGATCAGCAGCGCAAGGGTGCTTAGCGCCTCCCAGAACGCCGGCTGCTGGACCAATGCCATGGCCGCGGATGCGCAAGCCTCCGCGGCGAGAAGTCGAGTTTCGACGGCCTCAGGCTGCGGCCGTGTCATGGGCGTCTGTCCTTCCGGCAGAGAGCTGGAATTGGAGTTGGCGGATGTCGATCATCTCCGCACCTCGCTGTAGCCCAAGATCCAGCTCGCCTTGTGCGGCGCTGGCGAAGGCCGATTTGAGCGCTGGTTTGGCCGCTGTCTTGGTTTGTTCCAGCGGCGAGCCCGTTTGAAGTCGCATAATGGGGCTTATGGAACCCTGGGCGTGATCTTGGGGAAGGGGGATTTTAACGTTCGCCCGCCTACAGGCAGCGCGCCACTGGACGACGCGATGCCACGTTCGCAGCTCACCGACGAGTTGCATGGCAGCTTGTAGCACGATCTGGGGCTGGTATGTCATTAGCCCCGCTTCGTTGTGCGCAAGTAGGTGTCGGTGGAAGGCTGACAGCGCGACAACGACCCGTGCGTGTGGCTCGCGCAGTCGGGTGGTGGTAATTGGCACCGGGATCGCCCCATGTAGCAGAGTGCGTGCCTCATTTGTTGTGATGAGGATGGTGTCGCGTCCCCAGATGCGAGGATGGTCCTCGCATCTGGTGTGGGCTCGCAGGGTAAGGCGCAACTCGCCCTCGAGTCGCATCAGCCTATGGCTAATCTCGGTTAACCAGTCGGTTGTCATTTGCGCACCGGTATTTCTCGCAGTAGACGGAGTGTCGACTGCTTCGCGCCGGATATATTAATGTTCTCTGAAGGAACATAAATTGTGCTTGAATTTCCACTGTATGCATTATGCGACTTTTCTACCTGGCGACGTGACTTTCGGCTGCTTGCACTGGTCTCGGTCCTCCAGCTTTAATCAGGCTCAACGCCTTCAGGGAGGCGCCTTTGGTCCACGGGCGGCCCTCAAAGAGCCAGATGGCGCGTGTCGGCCTTGGCCTGCTCCAAACTCATCATCATCCGGACCAACTCGGCTTGGCGCTTCGTGTGTGTCTTCGCCATTACCCTGGCGAGGTGGGAGCGAACCGTGTTGATACTCCGCGCGCATTTCTCTGCGATCTCTGACAAAGTCAGCCCCGACATCAGGTCCAGCGTAACCTCCGCTTCGGCGCGCGTGAGGTTGAATCGCTTGGCCAAATCCGCGACCGAGAGCCGGTTGGTTCCAATCGTTTCAGTCGCTAGAATCAGCGCCGCCCGCGGACCCGGCACCATCCATTCCGTTTCGCCGCGCAACGGGATCAGCGTCAACGACAAGGCCTGGCTCAACGTCAGCGTCGATGCCTCCGGGCCGGTGCCGTTGATGCTGGCAGCGCCGGTGATGGCGGCGGTCAGGCGGTCATCGTCAGATTTTAGCGTCGCCGTCAGGCGGCGGCCTGTCATAGAGAGCGTGGATGCCGATGCGAGCAGCTCGTCGGCTGCCGCGTTGTGCCGGATGACTTGACCACGCTGGTCGACCAGGAAGGCGGGTTGAAACAGCGTATCCAGCTTACAGGCGGCCTTCGTGCCAGCCAGGCGGCGGGAGGCTACGGCCGCCCGCTGCAAATGCGGCAGTAGCATTTTGCCCAGGGCGATCTCGGTCGTGTTGAAGTGCCCGGCTGACCATGGCCGCAACAGCGAAATATCCTGGATCCAGCCCTCTCCCGACCAGAGCGCCAGCCGGAGTCCCTCGTTAAGGCCGCGAGGCTTCAGGTACTCGTTGTAAATCGCGCTGCGTAATACATCCCGCTTGGCCACCATCTGCCAGGTGGCCAATACCTCGCCCGCCACCCTCACAGGCTTGGCCTTGCTCCACACGTTTCGTTTGCACCAGCCATCAAGGAATTCATCCTCGTAATCAGCCCGGTCGAGGCCCACCGCCAGGCCCCGATAGTCCGACCAGTCGTCCGTCCGCGCGAATAAATCAGCGAAGTGGCTGTTGAACAACGCGCTGAGTTCCCCCAGCATGACGCACCACCGGTCTGGCAGCACGGCTGCGTCGTAGATCGCGTCCAGCACTTTCGCGATTCGGTCTTCATTCAGGGCCAGAGACACCAATTTCTCCGGTAATCGATCGGGGGTCACTCTCACATTGCAACGTAGAGGCTCTAGTTAGGTTTTGGGAATAATCTTTGTACTCCGTTACATTTCCAGTTCGTTCCGGGTTTTTGGCCTACTGGGCGACGCAGATCACTCCGCCGCCTGCCGCTGCTCGAAGAATCGGTTGCCAGGCCGAGGCAGCCCCAGATTCTCGCGCAGCGTGGTCCCTTCGTATTCCCGGCGGAACAAGCCGCGGCGTTGCAGCTCCGGCACCACCTTGTCCACGAAATCGTCCAACCCGGCGGGCAGGAATGGGAACATGACGTTGAAGCCATCGCAGGCATCCGTCAGCAGCCACTGCTCCATCTGATCGGCGATGGTTGCCGCCGTGCCCACCATCGTCAGCCCGCCATACCCGGCGCCGCGCTGGGCCAATTGCCGCACGGTCAGGCCCTCCCGGGCTGCCAGGTCTATCGCAGACTGCCGTCCGCTTTGGCTCGCATTGGTCTCCGGGATGGGCGGCAACGGAGCGTCCAGGTCAAATTTGGAGGCGTCGGTTCCAAGGCGCATCGACAGGTTAGGCAGCGCGCTGTCGGTGTGCACCAGGCTGTCCAGCTTGGCACGTTTGGCCTGCGCCTCCGCCACCGTGTCGCCGACGATCACCAACACGCCGGGTAGCACCTTCAAATGGTCCGGATTGCGGCCCAGCTTGCGCATGCGGCCCTTCACGTCGGCGTAAAACCGGCGCCCGTCCTCGATCCGCCCGGCGCTGGCAAAGATGACCTCGGCCGTCTCCGCCGCGATCTGCCGCCCGGCCTCGGATGCGCCGGCCTGCACGACGACCGGCCAGCCCTGTGGCGGCCGGGCGATGTTCAGCGGGCCTTTGACCGAAAGGTACTTTCCCTTGTGGTTGAGCGTGTGCATCTTCGCCGGGTCGAAGAACACGCCGGATTCGACGTCACGGATGAAGGCGTCGTCGGCCCAGCTATCCCATAGGCCGGTCACCACGTCGTAGAATTCGCGAGCCCGGCGGTAGCGCTCGTCGTGCTCCATCTGGTCATCCATGCCGAAGTTCAGCGCGGCATCCGGGTTGGATGTGGTGACGAGGTTCCACCCTGCCCGGCCGCCACTCAGATGGTCCAGCGAGGCGAATTTACGGGCGATGATGTAGGGCTGTTCGAACGTCGTGGACGCCGTGGCGATCAGGCCCAACCGCTCGGTCACGACGGCCAAAGCAGGCAGCAGGGTCAGCGGATCGAACGACGTGACCGTCGCGCTTCGCTTGAGCGCGTCCATCGGCATGTTGAGGACAGCCAAATGGTCGGCCATGAAGAATGCATCGAACTTCCCGCGCTCCAGCGTTTGAGCAAAGCGCTTGATGTGAGCGAAATTGAAGTTGGCGTCCGGCCAACTGCCGGGATAGCGCCACCATGCCGTATGGATGCTGACCGGCCGCATGAAAGCACCAAGCCGAAGCTGTCGGGCCTGAGTCATGACATCAAATCCTTCATGGTCGCGAGTGAAACAAAGGGGCTGCAGGCTATCTTGTCAAGCCGATGAGAGTTCTGTCTTTTCTCTGTATGTGGAGAATTTGTGACTGTTCTTGAGCGTTACTGTAGAATATTGTTTACAACTTGAATCCAAGTCACCCCCCTCGGTCGTGCTCTTGGCTATCGCCAGAGATGGTCAGCACACCATGTGTCCGGAGCCGCAACAGGTGGGCTCGGCGCAACGCGATCACAAGAGCTTGACTCATGGCGAGCATAGGGTTGGCGCCATGTTCCTGCCCCAGTCCAGGGACCACTTAAGGGGCGTCGTCTGGAGCTACTCTTGCCCATGAAACCGCTTCGACTCGCACTGGCTTCTACTTTGCTCGCCACGACACTGATCGGGCCTAGCGATGCGCAGGGCCGGTTTGGCGGTGGCGGGTTCCATGGTGGCGGGGGATCCCACGGCGGCGGAGGGTTCCATGGTGGCGGTGGGTTGCACTTCGGCGGCGGGGCTCCGCATTTTGCCGGCGGGGGCCCGCGCTTTGCTGGCAATCAGGGGTTTCGTGGCGGGTTCGGAGGCCCACCGCGCGTCGCCGGGCCCGCCTTCCGCGGGTTTCCCGGACCGGCCTTCCGGGCGGGTCCTCGTTTTGCTGGAGGCCGCGTGCCCGGGTTTAGGGACACAGGCTTTGCCCGCGGCTATGGGTTCCGCTCCTATGACTGGGGCAGCGATTGGGGGTATGCGGGGCTAGGTTTCGGCCTCGGCGCAGTCGCATTGGCAGTGGCCGATTACGGCACTTGGTGGGCACCCCCCGCCTACGTCGAGCCTCCGCCGATCTATTTCGGCCCCCCGCCGATCGTTCTCGGCCTGCCGCAGATTGTCCCGGCACCGCCCATTCTGGCCGCCGCCGAAGCACCCGCCTTTGACGCCGGGCCATTGATCGGCGCAGCGATGCCGCCCCCCGTGGTTCTGCTGCCGCCGCCTGCGGAGGTGGTGGAGGGTGGCCCACCGCCGCCGATCGTGACCTCGCCCGATAGTGGCCTGGTCATCACCCCGCCCGAACTCGCCGCTGCGCCCATTCCAGCGGCATGGCGGGTTGGCGGGTATGTGACGTCGTTCGAGGTCGCAGCGTCAGCGGCGCCGCGGGTGATCCGAGCCTACCGACCCGTGCCCGCGCACTATTACGTCCCGCCGCCGCCGCCCATGGTCGTCTACGAGGCGCCGCCGCCATTGTTCCTCGGCGGCCCGGTGTGGGTCCCCCGCTGGCACGGCGGTTGGCGTGGGTACGGTTGGCATGGCCGCTGAGTGCTCACCCCCACCTCCTGACATCGATGAGGTCATTCCTATGAACCGTTTCCCCTCGCGCACCGTCGTTGTCGTCGCCGTCATCGCGGTGTCGATCGTGGGTAGCGCCTTCGCACAGGCTCCCACCCCGCCTGGCAGTCCAGCGGCGCCGCCTGCCCCGCCTGTCGCTGCCCCGGTCGCAGCCTCGGTTCCCGCGCCCACCATTCCGCCCAACCCGGCCGTCGAGCAGCGGATTACCGCCCTTCACGCGCAATTGGGCATCACCGAAGCGCAGACACCGCTTTGGACCGCGTTTGCCCAGGCGATGCGCGACAACGCCGCGAGCACGGCGCAACTGTTCCAGCAGCGGGCGAGTGCAGCCGCCACCATGTCCGCAGCGGACAACATGCATTCCTACGCCGGCCTGGCGCGGACCTACGCGGACAACACCGCGTCGTTGGCGACCGCGTTCGACAGCCTGTATGCCAGCCTGTCGCCCACGCAGAAGCAGGCGGCCGACACGCTGTTCCGCCAGCAATCCACGATGCCCCGCCGCAGATAACCTATCGGAACCGGCCCGGGCGATAGGGCGCCGGGTCGATGACGGGGGGCTTGCCGCTGACCAAATCCGCGACGAGCCGTCCGGTCAGCGGCCCCGACGATAGCCCGATGTGACCGTGGCCAAACGCATGCACCACATCCGCGCAGCCGGTTGCCGGACCAATCACCGGCAACCCGTCGGCGATGGAAGGGCGATGCCCCATCCAGGCGGTCACTCGCTCGGCTGGTAAATCCCGCGGCAGCGCGGGATAGGTGCGCAGGGCAAAATCGCGCAAGATGTCCGCCCGGCGCCAATTGGGGGCGGCTTCAAGCCCCGCCAATTCGATCTGCCCGGCAATGCGCAGCGCACCGGCGGTCACGGTATTGCCCATCATCCCGTCACTGGGCATGAGGGGGTGACGTGGTGCGACCTCCGGCATGGAGATCGCCACGTGGTATCCCCGCTCCGTTTCCAACGGCACGACATCGCCCGCCGCAGCAGCCAAGGGCGCCGAGTATGCGCCTGCCGCGATGACGGCGCGTACGGCCACGACCTCCCCGGCGCTGGTGCGGACCGCGCGCAGGCGGCCCGCTTCGATCCGCAAGCCGCTCGCGTTACCGGTGACACGCCGCAATCCCAGCGTTTCCGCGTAATTCGCCAGAGCCGCGACATAGGCGCCGGGATCAAGGCAATGCCCCCCCTCCTCGACCAGCGCCCCGAAGCTATACCGGCGGTCGAGCGCGGGCTCCTGTTGGCGGAGTTCGTCCGCATCGAGTTCGATCCACCGCACGCCATTGTCGCGACGCAACCGCCACGCCAGCGCCTCTGCCTCGAAGGCCGTGCGGGATGGATAGACGTAGAGCAGGCCCTGTCGCGCCACCAATTCCGGCACCCCCGCCTCCTCGGCCAGGCGGCGATGGCGCGCGGGCGCGTCGGCGATCAGCGGGCGGAGGGCGCGAGCCGTGGCCTCGACCCGGGCGACGGTCGAACCAGCGTGGAGATAGCGAAGCAGCCAAGGGATCAGCCGCGGAAAATAGCTCCAGCGGATGGCGAGCGGGCCGAGCGGATCCGCCAGATAGCGCGGCACCTTCCGCCATACCCCGGGCAACGCCGTCGGGACTACCGAAGCTGGACTGAACCAGGCGCCGTTGCCAAAGCTTGCTTGCTGGCGGCCGCCCGGGGTGTCCGGCTCCAACAGGGTGACGGCATGGCCATCGCGGAGCAGTTCGATCGCGCAGCACACACCGATGATACCACCGCCAATGACGACGATGGACTGGGACGCGCCCCCTGGTACGCCGCTCACCCCGCTGGGCGGAGCATCGACATCGCGAATTCACCGTCGATGAGATCCTTCGACTCCGCAACCAGCGTCTTGAAATGGGGCTGCTGCATATGCTGCTTCAGCGCATCCCGGCTGGTGTAATGCTCGACGAAGAAGAAATGCCCGGGCGTCCGGATATCCTCGTGCACCACGTACGATAGCACCCCCTCGTCGCCGCGCGACGGCCCCAAGGCGGCAAGCAGGACCTTGCGCAGCTCATCCTCGTGCCCAGGCTTGGCACGGCATTCCGCGACCAGGTGAAGCGGCTGGGTATCCGACATGGCTAGGCTCCTGCGACGGCACGACGCGCCATGACGCCGATCAGATGGGCGCGGTACTCTGCGCTGGCATGGATATCACTGTTCAGGCCATCGGCCGGCGTCACGATCCCTTTGATAGCATCCGGAGACCAATTCGCCGTCAACGCCTGCTCCATCGCCGTATGGCGGAAAACCCCATCCTGCGCCGCCCCGGTGATCGCAACGCGGACACCCGCCGGACCCTTTGCCACGAACACGCCGACCATGGCGTAGCGGGAGGCCGGGTTGCGGAATTTCTCGTAGTTGCTCTTGTCCGGGATCGGAAACTCGATCGAGGTGATGATTTCCTCCGGGGCCAACGCGGTGGTGAACATGCCCTGGAAATACTCGTCGATCGGGATGCGACGCTGGTTTGTTACGATCGTGGCGCCAATCGCCAGCGCGGCCGCCGGGTAGCAGGCGGATGGATCGTTATTGGCAAGCGAGCCGCCCATGGTGCCGCGGTGACGAACCTGCGTGTCGCCGATCCAGGAGGCCATCTTCGCCAGGCCGGGGATGCGGGCCTGGATGTCGGCATTGGACATGATGGCGTGATGCGTCGTCATGGCGCCGATGGTGATCTTGTCCGGCGCCGAGGTGATCCCCACCAGGCCGAGACCGGTCAAGTCCACGATGTAAGAGGGCCGGTTCAGCCGCTGCTTCAGCACGGGGATGAAGGTCTGGCCGCCCGCGAGCGCCTTTGCCTCCATATCGTCACCCAGCAACTTCACGGCGTCGGCAACGGTGCTCGGCTTGTGGAATGCGAAATCGTACATCGTATGGTTCCTATTCAGCCGCCATGCGGGGCTGGTTGGACTGGATGATGGCCCAAATCTTCTCCGGACTGGCCGGCATGTCCAGGTGGCGCACGCCATAATCGCGCAGGGCGTCCACCACGGCGTTGATGACGGCAGGTGGGCTGCCGATCGCCCCTACTTCCCCGCACCCCTTCACCCCCAGCGGGTTGTGGGTGCACAGCGTCACCTCCGTGCCAACCGTCATGCGCGGGAAATCATGCGCGCGTGGCATGGTGTAGTCCATGAACGACCCGGTGACCAACTGGCCCTGCCCGTCATACACCGCGTTCTCCAGCAAAGCCTGGCCGATTCCCTGCATCACACCGCCATGGATCTGGCCCTCCACGATCATCGGGTTGACCACCCGGCCGACGTCGTCCACCGCAGTGAAGTTCACCACGTCGACGCTGCCGACATCCGGGTCGATCTCGACCTCGCAGATATGGCAGCCGCCCGGAAAGGTGAAGTTCGCCGGGTCGTAGAACGCGGTCTCGTCCAATCCCGGCTCCAACTCCTCGATCGGGTAGTTGTGCGGGACATAGGCAGCCATGGACACGTCGGTCAGCGTCTTGGACCGGTCCGTGCCGGCGACGGAGAAAGTGCCGTCCTTGAATTCGATGTCGTCCACGCTGGCCTCCAGCAAATGGGCAGCGATCTTCTTCCCCTTGGCGATCACCTTATCCATCGCCTTGACCATCGCGGCACCGCCAACAGCCAAAGAGCGGCTGCCATAGGTGCCCATGCCGAACGGAATTTTCCCCGTATCGCCATGCACCACATCCACCATGGCGGCGGGCACGCCCAGTTGTTCGGTGACCAACTGGGCAAACGTCGTCTCATGGCCCTGGCCGTGGCTGTGCGTGCCGGTGAAAACGGTCACGCTGCCCGTTGGGTGGACGCGGATTTCGGCACATTCATACAACCCGGCGCGGGCCCCCAGCTGGCCGACCAGTTTGGACGGGGCGATCCCGCATGCCTCGACATAGGTGGACATGCCGATGCCGCGCAGCCTACCCCGCCGCGCCGCCTCTGCCCGGCGGGTTGGAAAACCGGCCCAGTCGGCGACCTTCATCGCTGCGTCCAGCGTCTTGACGTAGTCGCCGCTGTCGTAGTTGAGGGCGACCGGCGTTTGGTAGGGGAAGGCATCGGCGGCAATGAAATTCTTGCGGCGGATGTCCACCCGGTCGAGCCCGGTGTCATGCGCAATCACATCCACCAGGCGTTCGAGAAGATACGTCGTCTCCGGCCGGCCAGCGCCGCGATAGGCATCGACGGGAACCGTGTTGGTGAAGACGGCCCGCACCTCGCCGTAGATTGCGGGGGTGGAATACACGCCGGCCAGCAAGGTGCCGGACAGATAGGTCGGGATGGCGGGGGCGAAGGTCGACAGATAGGCGCCCATGTTGCACAGCGTGCTGACGCGCAAGCCCAGGAATTTCCCGTCCGCCGCCACCGCCATCTCCGCCGTGCTGACGTGGTCGCGGCCATGGGCGTCCGACACGAAGGCCTCGGACCGGTCGGACGTCCATTTCACCGGCCTCGCGAGCTTGCCGGCGGCCCAGGTGACGATCGCCTCCTCGGCGTAATGGTAGATTTTGCTGCCGAAGCCGCCGCCCACGTCGGGGGCAATCACACGCAGCTTGTGCTCCGGCAGATGCAGCACGAAGGCGCCCATCAGCAGCCGGATGACGTGCGGGTTCTGGCTGGTGGTGTGCAGCGTGTATTCGTCCGTCGTCGGGTCGAACTCAGCGACGGCGCACCGGGTCTCCATTGCGTTGGGGACAAGGCGGTTGTTCGTCAGGTCGAGCCGGACGATATGCGCGGCGTGGGCGAAGGCTGCATCAACCGCTGCCTTGTCGCCGATATGCCAGTCGAAGCATTGGTTGGCGGGCGCGCCTTCGTGCAATTGGGGTGCGCCGGGCGCCACGGCATCCAGGACGGAGGCGACGGCAGGCAAGTCTTCGTACGCAATCTCGAGCCGCTCCGCCGCGTCGCGTGCCTGCGGCTTCGTGGCGGCGATGACGACGGCGACAGGGTCGCCCACGTGCCGGACTTTGCCGATGGCAAGGGCTGGATGCGCCGGCTCCGCCATGGGGGAGCCGTCCTTACTATGGATTTGCCACCCGCAGGGGATGCCGCCGACGCGGTCGGCCGCCAAATCGGCCCCGGTGTAGACCGCGACCACGCCGGACGAGGCTTTGGCGGCGGCGGTATCGATCGACAGCAGGTTGCCGTGGGGCCGATCCGACCTGCGGATCACGGCGTAGAGCTGCCCCGGGCGGTTGATGTCGTCCGTATAACGGCCGCGCCCGGCGAGGAACCGGCGGTCCTCCCGCCGGCGAACCGACGCGCCGATGCCATCGAAGCCCATGATCCATTCCCCTGCCCTTGCCCCGGTCTTGCGCCGGGTCGTTAAGCGATTAGCGTTCACGTGCGCGGGGGTTTCCCCGTGCGTCAGGCGTTACTCGGCGGCCTGGGCCATGGGGTGCATCAGCTTCTGCGCCGCATCGATCGCCTTGACGATGTTGTGATAGCCGGTGCAGCGGCACAGATTGCCCTCCAGGCCATGGCGAATCTCCTCCTCCGTCATCCCTTCGGGATGGAGGTTCACCAGGTCGATCGCGCTCATCACCATGCCGGGGGTACAGAACCCGCATTGCAGCGCGTGGTGTTCGCGAAACATCTCCTGCATCGGGTGCAGCGTGCCATCGGCCGCGGCGATCCCCTCGATCGTCGTGACCTTGCCGCCCTCGGCCTGCATGGCGAGCATGGTGCAGGATTTGACGCTATAGCCGTTGATGTGAACCACGCAGGCGCCGCATTGGCTGGTGTCGCACCCGACATGGGTCCCGGTGAGGCTGAGCTTCTCCCGCAACAACTCCACCAGCAGGGTGCGGCCCTCGACTTCGACTGTATGTGGCGTGCCGTTCACCGTCAGGCTGACCTGGGGCATGGCGTATCTCCCGAATTCGCAAACTGAGGCCGTAGAGTGTGGCGGTGGGGGGCGATCGGTCAAGGGTCACGGGTCGTTGTTACGACCGATCAGGCGATCGCAAGCTCGCCCAGGTATGCCTCGCGGATCACCGGGTTCACCCGCATCTCCGCCGCCGTGCCGGACAAGACCACCTGGCCGGTTTGCAGCACGTAGGCGCGGTGGGCGATCTGCAGGGCCATGTTGGCGTTCTGCTCCACCATGAAGATGGTCATGCCCTGGCGGTTGATTTGCTGGATGGTCTCGAAGGTCTGCTCCACAAACAGCGGGGACAATCCCATGGATGGCTCGTCCATGCAGATCAGCCGGGGGCGTGCCATCAGCGCGCGTCCGATCGCGACCATCTGCTGCTCGCCGCCGGACAGCGTACCGGAAATCTGGGTGCGGCGCTCCTTCACGCGGGGAAACAGATCGTACACCCGCTCCAGATCCTGCTCGAATTCCGGCCCCTTCTTCCGGGTGTAGGCGCCCATTTCCAGGTTCTCGAACACCGTCATGCGCGGGAACAGGCGGCGCGCCTCCAGCACCGGGGCCAGCCCGCGGCGCACCCGCTCGGCGACCGAGAGGCGCTCGATCGGTTTGCCATCGAACAATACGGTGCCGGTGGTCGGGCGGACGATGCCCATGATGGTCTTCATCGTCGTCGATTTGCCGCAGGCGTTGCCGCCCAGCAGACAGACGATTTCGCCAGCGGCAATGTTGTAATTCACGTCCTTTAGAACGTGCAGATCCCCGTAATGGGTGTTGACGTTGCGGAATTCGAGCAGGGACGTCTCGGGCGAGGTGGCATCAAGCAACAGCGATATCCTTCACGGCCGCATGGGCCCGGCCGAGATAGGCGTCGAGCACCGCCTCGTTGCGGCGAACCTCGTCCGGCAGCCCCTCCGTCAGCTTCTCGCCATGGTCCAGCACCACCACCGTGTCGGCCAGCCGCGTCACCACGTCCAATTTGTGCTCGATCACCAGGATGGTCAGGCCCAGCGTGTGGAGCTGCTTCAACTGCTCCGCCAACTCCATCGTCTCCGCCGGGTTCATGCCGGCGGTCGGCTCGTCCAGCATTAGCAGACGCGGACCCGATGCGAGCGCGCGGGCGATCTCCACCCGGCGCCGGTTGGCGTAGGACAGATTGCCGACCGGTTGGTTCACCCGCGGGACCAGCCGGTTGCCGAACAGGGCCAGGATCTCCATCACCCGCTCGCGTGCCAGCTTTTCCTCCAGCCGGTTTGGCGGCAGACGCAGGATGGCGCGGATGGGGCCGGACCGCAGCCGGCTATGGGCACCGACCAGCACGTTGTCCATCACCGACAAATTGGGGAAAAGCCGGATGTTCTGGAACGTCCGCGCCAGCCCCGCCTTGAGGATTTGATGGGAAGGCAGCCCTAGCAGCTCCGTCCCGGCAAAGCGGATGCTGCCACCCGCCGCCGGGGTCAACCCGGTGATGACGTTGAACAGAGTCGACTTGCCGGATCCATTGGGTCCGATGACGGCCAGCACCCCGCCTTCCGGCATGGTCAGCGTCATGGCGTTCAGCGCCACCAGGCCGCCGAAGCGGACGGTCACCCCCTTCACTTCCAGCAATGGCTTGCCCCACGCGGTGGGTGGGGCGATGCCCGGCAGGGTGATGATAGACACCCGTTCCACCACGGCGTGTTGCTGCTCGAAAGTCAGCGCCACCTGCTTGCGATGCGCCGGGATCAGACCGTCCCGGCGATAGAGCATCATCAGCACGAGGATGATGCCGAAGATCAACTCAATCGATTGCACGAGGTCGATCTGCTGCATCGCCTCGTTGCCGATCAGCTCGCCAAATTCGTGCAACCACTGCGTCAAATCCGGCAGGAACCAGGATTGCAGCAATTGCAGGATCATGGCGCCCAGCACGACGCCCCAGACGCTGCCCATGCCGCCGAGCACGACCATGACCAGGATCATGACCGAAACAGGGAAGCCGAACATCTCCGGTGTCGCGGTCTGAAGTTTGGAGACGTAGAACGTTCCCGTCATCCCGGCGAAGGACGCGCCGATGGCGAAGGCCAGCAGCTTGAACCGCACGAGGTTGACGCCCATCGCGCCGGCCGCGATCTCATCCTCGCGAATCGCCATCCAGGCGCGCCCGATGCGGCTATCGCGCAACCGGATACTGATGAAGATCAGCGCCGCCACCAGCGCCACGATGACATAATAATACGGTGTGGCATCGACGCCGAAACTGGTGCCCATCAGGCTGGGTGGGGCGACGCCGTTCAGCCCCGATGCGCCATTGGTCACGCTGTTCCAATTGCGCGCGATGATCGGCACGATTTCGCCAAAGCCCAGGGTGACGATGGCCAAATAGTCGCCGCGGAGCCGCAGGGTCGGGGCGCCGAACACGATGCCGCAAACGGCCGCGACGGCCCCTGCGAGCGGGAGGGCCAGCCAGAACGACAGGGTCGTATGCACGACGTCGAAGTCGCCCGGCCCCGGTATGCGTGCGACCAGGCCCAACCAGGCGAACGGCTCCCAAAACGAAGACCATTCCGGCTGCAACTGAAACGATGACAGCACGCCATAGGTGTAGGCGCCAATGGCAAAGAACGCCGCGTAGCCCAAATCCAGCAGCCCGGCCATGCCAACGACGACGTTCAGCCCCAAGGCCAGCGCCGCATACGACAGGGCGTTGGCCAGCGAATCGATGTCGGCGTCGTCGTCATGGATCAGCGGCAGAACGATCGCAATCAGCGTGATCGCGCAGGTTCCGATGACACGGAGGCGTGCGGGCGCGATCCCGGCAAACGGGCGCCGGAGGGTGGCGGTGAACGACATCAAGATTTGTTCGGCGCGATGCGCCCCAGCAACCCGGCGGGTCTGAACACCAGCACCAACACCAGCAGCGAGAAGATGATGACATCCGTCCAACGCACCGCAACCACCTGCCCGCTGAGTGTTTCGATCAGACCGATGATCATCCCGCCCAGCATCGCGCCAGGCACGTTGCCGATGCCGCCCAGGACCGCGGCCGTGAAGGCACGCAACCCGGCGCTGTAGCCGATCACGAAGCTGGTAAAATTATAGTAGAGCCCGAACACCATGCCCCCAGCCCCTGCCAAGGCCGAACCAAGGAAAAACGCGGTCATGATCACCCGGTCCACCTCCACGCCCATCATGCGCGCGGCCTCGGGGTCCTGTGCCGTGGCGCGCATTGCCTTCCCCATCTTGCTGTGCCGGGTGAACATATACAGCCCGAGCATGAGGAGCAGTGATATGATCCAAATCAAGATTTCCCGCAGTCGCAATACCGCGCCGCCGATGGCGAAGGTGATCGGCGGCAGGGGGTTCGGATAGTTCTTCGTGTCTGCGCCAAGGAACAGCAGGACAACGTTGAATAGAATGTACGACACACCAATCGTCGTGATCATTGCCGACGGCCCCTTCACACCGCGGAGGGGCCGTAGCGACAAACGCTCGATGGCGACGCCCAGCACGCCGCACCCGATCATGGTTACCCCGAGTGCCGCCATCAGCACACCAACCAGGGCCCAGCCGGACATGAGCGTATCCTGCCCGGCGACCCCAAACGCCTCCAACACATACATGGCGATGAACGATCCCACCATGAACACATTGAAGTGGGAGAAGTTAATCAGCTCCATGATGCCATACACGAGGGTAAAGCCCAGGGCGATGAGAGCATACATCGACCCTAGGCTTAGCCCGTTGATGATCTGCTGAACGAGAAGATCGAGCGACGTCACGCGAAGCTGCTCAGCTCGTCGGCGCAACACCAATGTACTTGTATTGCGTATTGGTATCATCCAGCGGCGACTTATCGTCCTTCTTCACCTGGAAGACGCTGACGACCTTGCTGTTCAGATCGCCATTGGCGTCGAAGCTGACTTCGCCCTGCAGCGTCTTGAATTTGCCAGCCTGGATCGCATCCCGCACCGCCTCACGCGTCACCGGCTTGCCAGTGGCAGCTACGGTCCTGATCGCATCGATGATCACGTTTGCCGCGTCATAGGATGTGATGGAGTAGTCTTCGGCGGGCGCGCCATATTTCTTTTTGAACGCTGCCATCCAGCTAGCAAGTTTGGTGTCTTCGACCATGTGCGGCGCTGCGATCGTGGCATACCAGCCCTCGATCGCCGGAAAGCCGGCGCCCTTCAGCAAATCGCCGCCGTAGATGCCGTCGCCGCCGCCCTTCTTGATGTTCGGCAGAATATCGTAGCTCTGCTTGATGAGCTTCACGCCGGCGCCGCCAACGCCGCCATAATACAGGCTGTCGGCGTTCAGCGACTTGATCTTGGTCAGGATCGCCGAGTAGTCGGCCGCCTTCGGGTCAAGCTGGTCGCGCCCGAGGACCTTCACGCCCTTGTCGGCGATACGCTTCTGGAATGCATCGGCCATGCCGACGCCATAGGCGCCCTGGTCATCCAACACGTAGATCGCTTTGACGCCAAGCTTCTCGGCGAAGAAATCCGCCATGTTGGGGCCCTGGTAGGCGTCCGTCGTGACGGTGCGGAAATAGATCGCCTTGCCGGCCGGACGGTACTGGGCGGCGAATTTGGGGTCCGTCAGGTCGGGGTTGGTGGATGACGGCGTGATGATGGCCAGGCCGCCCTGACTCAGGATCGGCGACATCGCCTTGCCAGAGCCGCTCATCTGCGGACCGACAGCACCAACGACGGTCTTGTCGGAGACGAATTTGCGGGCATTGGTGGCCGCTTGCGCCGGGTCATACCCGCCCGCCGTCGCGGTAGCGTCGTCCAGCACCATGGCAGTCAGCTTGTAGCCCTTCACGGTGCCCTTCGCGTTGGCCTCGTCGATCGCCATGAGGGCGCCGTCCCGCATCCGTGCGGCGCTCTCGGCGTCGCTACCGGTCAACGAGAAATTGAGGCCGATTTGGATGGTCTTGTCGGCAGCGGCTTCGGCGCCGGCGCCGATCGTTGAGGCGATGGCAGTGCCAGCAAGCAGGCCGACGGTTGAACGGCGCGTAATCATCTGGGAATCGCTCCTGAGACATGAGGCGGGTGCATGTGCGGTATGCGACAGTGAAACACCCGGCGTTTTAGCGCTAGTGGGAAATTTACGGCACGCGTCGCCGCGCTCAGGCGAACCCGAAACCGCGATGCTGGAATGCCGCGCGCGCCTGTGGTCCCGATAAATATGCGAGAAATGCGCGAGATTCAGGACGATCCCCACCATTCACGAGCGCGAGTGGGTAGGTGATCGGATCGTGAGACTCCGGGGGGAAGGTTCCGGCCACGACCAAGTCCTGACTGACGGCCACATCCGTCGAATAGACGACGCCGGCGCGCGCCTCCCCGCGTTCCACCAACAGCAAAGCGCTTCGAACGCTATCCGAACTGGCCAACCTGGTCTGAGCAACCGGTCATAGCCCGAGCTTGGCGAGCGGTTGCTTGGCGTAAATCCCGGCGGGAACGCTCGCTGGATCGCCCACGGCCAAGCGTCCGGTGGGGCCGAGCAAGGCGGAGAGGTCCAGCTTGGAATCGGTCTGGATGTGCCGGGCGGCAGATTTCGGGACGACGAGCACCAGGCTGTTGGTCAGCAAATCCTTCCGGGTGCCGGGTACCAGCAGGTTACGGATTTCCAACCAGTCGGCCCATTGCTCGTCGGCGGATGCGAATATCTGGGCCGGCGCACCTTGCTGGATCTGCTGAGCAAGGACGGAGGAACTGGCAAACGACAGGTGAAGCGGGGGATTGCCAGCGGCCTGCCAGGCTTTGTCGACATCGCCCAGCACCTCGGTCAGGCTTGCCGCAGCGAAGACGGTGAGGCCGCTTGCTTGCGCGCCCGAAGCGGCCGGCAGCAACAACGCCGGCAGCCCGAGCAGCAGATGGCGCCGATACATGCTGGTACTCCTTCCGCCAAGCGGGGACCGGCGTTAGTCTCGCCCGGAAATAACGGCAGGTGAGCGGAAAAATCCAGCCCGAGCCCGGCAAGGCAGTCTCCGGTCCAGGAGGTTTAGGCCGGACCCGGTGTTGACGCCCAAGTTTGCGGTCACTGCAAAGTGAAAACAGGTCGAAGGTTGCGGTAGAGAAAACATCGGGAAAATCGATCTAAAATACGGGTGTAGGCAGCTGGCGCTATTACCCCGGCTCGTCAGCGCTTCCTATTCCGCAGCGTGGCGACACATCTTAATATATGACATCAGAACAGGATTAAGCGATATTTCGGCTTTCCCCATTTGCTGCGTCTGTGAGAAGTCTATCGTCGACCGACCCGGCACGGCCCCGCCGGTCGCCGATCAGCTGGGACAGAAGTCATGAGTGCCCGAATTCTCATCGTCGACGATGTTCCAGCCAACACGAAGCTACTTCAGGCCAAGCTGGTTGCCGAGTATTACCAGGTGGAGACGGCGCAGGACGGGTTCGAGGCGCTGCGCATGGCCCATTCCTGGCAGCCCGATCTCATCCTGCTGGACGTGATGATGCCGGGCATGGATGGCTACCAGACCTGCCGGCGGCTGAAATCGGATAGCCAGACCGTCCATATCCCAGTGGTGATCATCACCGCGCTCGGCGATGCGACGGAACGTCTGCGTGGTCTTGAGGTGGGGGCGGATGATTTTCTCACCAAACCAGTGGATTACGACACCTTGCTGGCGCGCCTCCGCGGGCTGGTCCGGCTAAAACGCCTGTTGGACGAATGGCGCGTGCGCAGCGAGACGGCGAGCGCCCTCGGCCTCGCCAGTGGTCCAACGACCGAGTTCTCGGTGGCCGGTGCCCGTGCCTTGGTCGTCGATGATTGGGACCTTGGGGCATTCAACGCGCAGGACGCCCTCTCCCGCGAGGGCATCGTGCCAACGCGTGCAAAATCCGAAAGTGAAGCACTGGCCATATCGGGCAATGTCCGCTTCGACCTGATCGTCCTCAGCCTCACCATGACTGGCGACGATCCGCTCCGGCTGGCATCCCGCCTGCGGGCAGAGCGGGCGACCCAGGAGATCCCGCTCTTGCTCATCGCCGAACCAGAGCAGCGCGACCGGCTTTTGCGCGGGTTCGATTTGGGCGCCAACGATTGGGTGCTGCGCCCGGTGGACGAGAACGAGCTGCGCGTGCGGGCACGCAATCAAATCCGGCGCAAATTCTATCAGGACCGGCTGCGGGTAGATTTGAGCCAGGCGCTGGAACTGGCGCTAACGGATCCGCTGACCGGGCTGTATAACCAGCGTTACCTCATGCGTCATCTGGCCGGTCTGATTGCGGCTGGCCAGCCGGCGGAGTTGGTGGCTCTGATGATCGACATCGACCACTTCAAATCGGTGAACGACCGGTGGGGCCACGCGGCGGGGGATCAAGTGCTGCGGCAAGTCGCGCAGACCTTGCGCAGCCGGACCCGCGTTTTCGACAGTCTGGCCCGGTATGGCGGCGAGGAATTCGTGGTGATCATGTCCGGCGCCTCGGCCGCCGACGCGGTGCGGGCGGCGGAACGGCTTCGCATGGCCATTCAGAACATGGAATACTTACCCGACAACAAAACCCAGCACCGGCTGACGGTGAGCATCGGCATAGCGCGCGGCACCCGCTCCGGCATCACGTCGGAGGAACTGCTCGGGGCGGCTGACCGGGCGCTGTACCGGGCCAAGCATCACGGCCGGAATCGTATCGAGGTCGAACTGTTGAGCCAGTAGTCCGGCGTTACCATGCGATTAATCCTGTCAGGCGATGCTGTGCAAACCAAAAGGAGTGCCGCAGTGTCGGGTCAGGCGAAGGATGAAGTGCAATTACGCCGAGCCGACAGCAACGAACGTTTTGTCGCTTTCGCCTTTGCCGCCGCCGATTTGGTCGCCGAAATCGATCCTGCGGGGACGATTACTTACGCGGCCGGCGCGTACCGCAGCCGCTTCGGCAGCCTGCCGGAAGCATGGGTTGGCCGCCGGCTGCACGATATGGTCGTTCCTGCGGATCATGAAGCGTTGAGCACGGCTA
The DNA here is from genome assembly GCA_965199005.1 of Acetobacteraceae bacterium. GTDB lineage: Bacteria > Pseudomonadota > Alphaproteobacteria > Acetobacterales > Acetobacteraceae > LMUY01. The sequence continues at coordinate 1,083,045 of CBDAQK010000006.1, forward strand.
TGATGATGCTGACGGAACGGGGACGGTTGCTGCCCTGGACCATACGCCTCGCCAACCGGCAGCGGACGAAGGTGGCGCTGGCCGGGTTGCGCCTGGCACCGGATGGCCGGCCGATTCGGCTCTGCGTGACGTTTGCATTGCCGCCAAGCCCGGTTGCCAGCGACCGCGGGGCTGGCTCCGCAACCACCCTTGTCCGCGCGACGGATACACGTATGCGTGCCGGGCTGCCGTGCGAGATGGGTTTGCTGGAAATCGAGGGCAGCAACCCGGAGGCAGTCGGCCCGGCGCTGGAGGCCCTTGTGCCGGACGCGATGGCGAGCGAACTCTCGCCCGGCCGGTTCGGCTTGCTGGGCACCAACGCCAGCGGCATGGATTTGGTGCAAGTCGCGAACTCGCTGGAAACTGTGCTGCGGGAACAGGGCGTTACCGCGACGGTTTCGTCCCGCCAACTCTCGCTCGGGTCTGAGGGGCTGACCCAGCGGCAGGCGGCCCGGGCGCTGCGCCAGGCGTTGGACGCATTTGCCCGCGATGGCTCGGCGGGGCTGTCGGCGGCAGGGTTCGAGGGCGGGCTGGTGGGCTATGTTCAGGGCGCAATGATGCATGCTGGCGCCATGCGCCGCGCCATCAGCGAACGACGCTTCTCGCTGAGCTACCAGCCGATCGTCAGCCTGGCGACGCGGGAAATGCATCACGTCGAAGCCCTGCTGCGGCCGGAGCCGGTGCGTGGCTGCCCGGCGGACACCCCTCAGGACTTCGTCGTCCTGGCGGAGACGGTGGGTTTGGCCAGCGAGCTCGACCTTGCGGTGGCCAGCATGGCCTGTGATGCAGCCGTCCGCTCGCTTGTGCCGGTCGCGTTCAACCTCTCCGGCCAGTCGATGCAGGACCCGTCGTTCCGCGACCGGCTGATTGCCAAGGTGATCAACCACCCGGCCCGCAAGGCCAGAATGCTGGCGGTGGAAATGACGGAAACGGCCCAATTGGAGAATATTGCCGAGGCGGCAAAGACCGCGCTCACCTTGCGCGAGTTGGGTATTCCGTTCTGCCTCGATGATTTCGGCGCAGGCGCTGCTGATGTGCGCGTGCTGCGCGCCATACCGTCCGATATCGTGAAGCTGGATGGATCCTACGTCGCCGGCACCGTTTCAGACGGGCGGGAGCGCGCGTTCGTGGCGGGCATGGTGGAAATCGCCAGGGCAGCCGGCGCATCCGTGGTGGCCGAGCGGGTCGAGACCGAAGCGGAGGCCGAAGCGCTGCTCGCCATCGGTGCGGAGTACGGGCAAGGGTGGTTGTTCGGCAAGCCGGGTGCATTGCCGATGCCGGTGAGCGGATCGGGTGCCAAGCGCCGCGGCGACATGCCGGAAAGGTGGGGGTAGCTCCCCCCTCCCGAGCGAGAGAGGGGCTGCCAGAACCGGGACTACGCCGAAAGCTGCTCCGGTTCGGTCCGCACCCGCTTCACCATCAGCTTGTTCAAGGCATGAACATAGGCGCGGGCAGCCGAGACGATCGTGTCGGTGTCGGCACCCTGCCCGTCCACCATCTTGCCGCTTTCTTCCAGCCGAACCGTGGTGCGGGCTTGGGCGTCCGAACCCTCGGTGACGGCGCCGACCGAGTACAGCACGAGCGTGCCCTGGTGCGGAAACAGCACCTGGACCGCGTTGAAGGTTGCGTCCACCGGCCCCAATCCGGTCGCCGACGCGGTCTTGATCACGCCGTCTATTTCCAGTTCCAGCTCTGCCTTGGCCGGACCGTGAGACCCCGCCTGGACGGCGAGTGAGACGAAGCGCAAACGCGCGTGGTCGCGTACCACCTCGTCATCGACCAATGCCACAAGGTCTTCATCGTAAACGATCTTCTTACGATCGGCGAGGTCCTTGAACCGGCGGAACGCCTCGTTGAGGCGGTTTTCTCCTACCTCTCCGTACCCCAGCGCTTTCAGCTTGTCGCGGAAGGCAGCGCGGCCGGAATGCTTGCCCATCACCAGGCTCGACTTGGTCCAGCCGACACTTTCCGGCGTCATGATCTCGTAGGTGGCCGCGTTCTTCAGCACACCATCCTGATGGATGCCGCTCTCATGCGCGAAGGCGTTGCGGCCGACGATCGCCTTGTTGGGTTGCACGTCGAACCCGGTGATGGTGGCGAGCATCTTGGAGACGCGCAGGATGCCCTCGGTTTTGATGCCGGTCGTGAACGGGACAGCGTCATGCCGGGTGCGCAGCGCCATCACCGCCTCCTCCAGCGCGGCGTTGCCGGCACGCTCGCCGATGCCGTTGATGGTGCATTCCACCTGGCGTGCGCCGGCGCGGATGGCGGCCAGTGTGTTGGCGACCGCCAATCCCAGATCATTATGGTTGTGGGTGGACAGGATCACCTCGTCCGCCCCGGGAACCCGCTCGCGCAGCATGCTGAAGATGCGGGACATGTCCTCTGGTAGGGAATAACCCACGGTGTCCGGCACGTTGATCGTCGTGGCCCCTGCCTTGATCGCTGCCTCGACGCAACGGCAGAGGAAGTCGGGGTCGGTGCGGCTGCCATCCTCGGCCGACCATTCCACGTCGTCGGTGTATTGCCGCGCCAGCGTCACGCTGTCGACGGCGAGTTGCAGGACGGCATCCGGCTCCATCCGCAGCTTGTACTTCATGTGCAACGGGCTGGTGGACAAGAAGATGTGGATACGCGGCCGCTCGGCCATGCGGACGGCTTCGGCAGCGCGTAGGATGTCAGCGCGGCCGGTCCGGGCCAGGCCGGCGATCACCGGGCCGCGCACCTGCTCGGCAATCAGTTGCACGCTGTCGAAGTCGCCGGGTGAGGCGATCGGGAACCCGGCCTCGATCACGTCGACGCCGAGGTCGGCCAGCGCCTCCGCCATCCGCAGCTTCTCATGCAGGTTCATGGAGAAGCCCGGCGACTGCTCCCCATCACGCAGCGTCGTGTCGAATATGATGACCCGGTCAGGGGGCAAGTCGCCAAAATTGGGGTGGGGAATGCTCATTGGGCGATCCTACAGGGCGAGTGATGTTTGCGGACGGCAACCTCAGGTCCCCCCTGAGCGAGGCCGGCGCAAATCAGCCCGGCGGAGCGCTCAGGGGCGAAGAAGTCGAATAAGGAGGAGCCCAAGCGCGCATGCCCGGCCCTGCGCAGCAGCGCAGATGCGATCGGCCGGGAGGGACATGGTTGGGCGCGTCATTCTGCTGACAGCCTACGGGGCGTTGGAAGGCCGTGGCAAGTCTGCATCTGCGAGCAGCGTTGCGGTCAGTGCAAGGCTGGCCTGTGAGGCACCATCCAAGGCGAGGGCACCGGCATCGTGATACGCCACCACGATGGCAGATGGCCGAAACCCGCGCAGCGCCGTCGCGAGCAGACCGGGCGGGGCCGTCAGCGCGATGTTCATCCGCAGCAGCCAGACCTGCCCGGCATATTCGCTAAAATCACCGGCCATTTCATCGCCAAAGCTATCGGCGATCACGAGGATGCGGCCCTTCCCCGGCCGGTTGAACGCCACGATGGCGCCCGGCAGCGCTGGCGTGCACCGGCTGGCGTCGCATTGCGTGACTCCGGCGGCGCGCAGGTTTGGCGTTCCGATACGGTCGTGCAGGCCAAGCCCCGGGTAAAAACCGTTCAGGTCGGAGGCGCGGTTGTCCGGGCGCAGGGATAGCGCCATGGCCCGCTGCAGCCCCATTCCATCCGCCACGTCTTCCGCCACACGGAGCGGGCCCTCGCCGGCCCAATGGAAATGGTGCCGCGGCAGAACGTCGAACCGCCGCTTCATGTCCTGCATCGCGGCCACCGGATACACCACCGCCTTGTCGTTGAGGGCGGCGACGAGGCGGTCGGCTGCGGGGTCGGCGCAGGGTGTGCCCGGTGGCAAATCCTCGGGGTAGATGCGGGGCGCGGTGGGAACGATCAGGAAGCGGAATGGCAGCCCGATGGCCTGCCCCGCGGCCAGGATGGGGCGGATCAGCGCGGCCGCGCGGGCGGTGGCCGCGGCGTCGATCCCGGTGCCGCAGACATCGGCGATCAACGAGCCCGGCGGGTTGCCGTCATGGTTGCCCAGGAACAACCGGCCGTGCTGTCCTACGACGATGGGCAGGGGAACAAATCCGGTCACCCGGTAGCGCACCCACGCCTCGGCCCGCTGGACGGGCGGTGGGGCGATGGCGATGGCCAGCACCACCAGGATCACGGCGGCAGCGGCGAGCCTGGCCGGACGGCGGGGCAGCGCGTTCAGCCCGGGTCGAGAGGGACGGCGGAAATGCTGTTATAGGGGCTGCCGCCCTTGCTGAGCGCCTGGGTCGACCAGACCAGGTAGACCAGGACGTTGCGTTGACGGTCGACCATGCGGCTGACGCGGATTTCCTTGAACGCCCAGTTGGCCGCGGCGCCAAACACCACCTCGTTATCCGGCAGCGTCCCCAATGGCGTGGGGTGGCCGGTGGCGCGGCAGGCGATGGAGAAGCGGCTCGGGTCGGTGGCGAGCCCCAGTGAGCCGGAGATCCCCCCGGTTTCCGCCCGCGAGACGTAGCAACTGACGTTCTGCACCTTAGGGTCGTCGTAGCGGTCCACCACGATCTTGTCGTTGGCGCCGAGCACGCGGAAGGTGGTGCTGACGTCGCCGATCCGCGCCGGCCCATCCGCCGCGAAAGCGGGCCCGGCGGCGAGCATGGCAAGGCAGGCCAGTGCTGATTTCTTCACCATGGGCGGTGACCTACGAGGATCACCGCGCCGGTGCAATCGGCGTCAGTTCTTCGCTTTGTCCACCAGGGCGTTCTTCTTGATCCACGGCATCATCGCGCGAAGGGTTTCTCCTACCTTTTCAACGGGATGCTCGGCCATCCGGCGGCGGGTGGCCTTGAAGCTCGACTGATTCACCTTGTTCTCCAGCATCCAATCGCGAGCGAACCGGCCGGATTGGATGTCGGCCAGCACCCGCTTCATTTCGGCCTTGGTCTCCGAGGTGATGATGCGCGGGCCAGTGACGTACTCGCCGTATTCGGCGGTGTTGCTGATCGAGTAGTTCATGTTGGCAATGCCCCCCTCGTAGATCAGATCCACGATGAGCTTCACCTCGTGAAGGCATTCGAAATACGCCATTTCCGGCGCGTAGCCGGCCTCGACCAGAGTTTCGAAGCCGCCCTTGATCAGCTCCACCAGGCCACCGCAGAGAACCACCTGCTCGCCGAACAAATCGGTTTCGCATTCCTCCTTGAACGTCGTCTCGATGATGCCAGCGCGCCCGCCGCCGATGGCGCTGGCGTAGGAGAGCGCGATCTCCAGGGCATTGCCGGACGGATCCTGCGACACGGCCACCAGGCATGGGACGCCGCCGCCGCGCTGGTATTCGGAGCGCACGGTGTGGCCGGGCCCCTTCGGCGCGATCATGAACACGTCGATGTCGGCGCGCGGGTCCAGCAGGTTGAAGTGCACGTTCAGGCCATGCGCGAAGGCGAGCGCCGCGCCAGGCTTCATGTTCGGGCCTAGCTTCTCCCGGTAAAGGTCACCTTGGATTTCGTCCGGGGTGAGCACCATCACGACGTCGGCTTGCTTGGCGGCCTCGGCGGGGTCCATCACGGGCAGCCCGGCCGCTTCGGCCTTGGCAACGCCAGCTGAACCCGCGCGCAACCCGACGATGACGTTTGTCACGCCGGAATCGTGAAGGTTCTGGGCGTGGGCATGCCCCTGGCTGCCGAAACCGATGATCGCGACCTTCTTGCTCTTGATCAGGTTCACGTCGGCGTCGCGATCGTAGTAAACGCGCATGGGCTCAGTCTCCTTCAAATTCCGATATTGGGTGGGGAGCGCTTCGCCACCCCACCATTCCGGGCACAACGGCGGGCTGCCCAAGCGCACCCCGCCCTACAAAAGGGTGCCAGGCCCCCTCGCGATGGCGGCCACGCCGCTGCGGGAGATTTCGGCAAGACCGAGCGGGCGCATCAGTTCAAGGAAGGCGTCGATCTTCTCCGTCCCCCCCGTCATTTCGAACACGAAGCTGCCCACCGTCGCATCGACCACCCGGGCGCGGAACGCCTCGGCAATGCGCAGGCTCTCGCTGCGTTGTTCGCCCGTAGAGACCACCTTGATGAGCGCCAGTTCCCGCGCAATGTGCGGGCCTTCGCGGGTCAAGTCGGCGACCTTATAGACTGGCACCAGGCGGTCGAGTTGCGCCTTGATCTGGGCGATCACCATCTCGGTGCCGGAGGTGACGACGTTGATCCGGCTGCGTGCCCGGTCGCCATCCACCGGGGCTACCGTGAGGCTGTCGATGTTGTAGCCACGCCCGCTGAACAGGCCGATGACACGGGCCAGCACCCCGGCCTCGTTTTCGACGAGCACGGAGATGACGGCGGTTTGAGACGCGGAGTCGGCGCTTGCCATCAGACGAGCATCAGCCCCTCTTCCGTCAGCCCGGCGGCGCGCGCTTCACCGCCGGGGCCGAGGATCATTTCATTATGGGCTGCACCGGACGGGATCATCGGGTAGCAATTCTCTTTCTCGTCGACGCAGATGTCGGCGATGACGGGACCCTCCGTCGCCAACATCCGCTCGATCACCCCGTCAAGCTCACCAATATTGGTCGCGCGCAGCCCCGTCGCATGAAACGCCTCGGCCAGCTTCACGAAGTCAGGCAGGGCCGCGCTATAGCTCTCGGAATACCGGCCGCCATGCAGCAGCTCCTGCCACTGGCGCACCATGCCCATATATTGGTTGTTCAGGATGAACACCTTTACCGGCAAGCGGTACTGCGCAAGGGTCGCCATTTCCTGGATATTCATCAGGATAGAGGCCTCGCCTGCGATGTCGATGCACAAGGCGCCGGGATGGGCGATTTGCACGCCCATGGCGGCGGGCAGGCCGTAGCCCATCGTCCCCAGACCGCCCGAGGTCATCCAGTGGTTTGGCTCTTCGAAGCCAAAATGCTGGGCGGCCCACATCTGGTGCTGGCCAACCTCGGTCGAAATAAAGGTGTTCCGGCCAGCGCACGCCGCGTGCAGCCGGCGGATGGCGTGTTGCGGCTTTATCACCGCCCCGGGTGACATGTCCTGCTCGTAGTGGAGGCAATTTCCCTCGCGCCACGTGTCGATCTGGCGCCACCAGGCCGTCACGGCGGCGCGGTTCTGGTGTCGCGGGTCCTCGTGCCAGGCAGCGATCAGCGCCCGCAGAATGAGGCCGGCATCCCCCACCACGGGAATATCCACCATGACGTTCTTGTTGATGGAGGACGGGTCGATGTCACAGTGGATCTTCTGCGCGTCCGGGGCGAAGGCGTTAAGCCGCCCAGTCACGCGGTCATCGAACCGGGCACCGACGTTCAGCATGACGTCGCAGCCATGCATGGCCAGGTTCGCCTCGACGGTGCCATGCATTCCCAGCATCCCGAGGAATTGCGGATCGGAGGCCGGGTAGGCGCCGAGCCCCATGAGGGTGGAGGTGCAGGGAGACCGCGTGAGACGCACCAGTTCGCGGAGGGCAGCCGTCGCGTCGGGCCCTGCGTTGATCACGCCACCGCCACTATAGACGACCGGACGCTGCGCGCCCTTCAGCAGCGCCACGGCACGGCGGATTTGCGCCGGCTCGGGCTGGGTTTGCGGCCGGTAGGAGCGATGGCGCTCGGCGGAGGGCGGCTGGTAGGACGCGGGCGCGATCAGGATGTCCTTGGGGAGGTCGACGACGACCGGCCCAGGGCGCCCGCCAGCCGCGATGGCGAACGCCTCGTGCACGACACGCGCCAAATCCTCGCTGCGCTTGACCAGGTAGTTATGCTTCGTTGCAGGGCGGGTAATTCCCGTCGTATCCGCCTCTTGGAAGGCGTCGTTGCCGATGAGGTGGGTGGGCACCTGCCCGGTGAGGCAGACGATGGGGATGCTGTCCATCAGCGCATCAACCAGCCCCGTGACGGCGTTGGTAGCGCCGGGTCCGCTGGTCACCAGCACCACGCCGACCTTGCCAGTGGACCGTGCATAGCCCTCCGCCGCATGCACCGCCGCTTGTTCGTGGCGGACAAGAATGTGGCGAACGGCGTTCTGGTTGAAGATCGCGTCATAGATCGGCAGCACGGCACCACCGGGGTAGCCGAATACAACCTCTACCCCCTGCTCCTTCAAAGCCTGGAGGAGGATTTCGGCGCCAGACCGGCGTGGACTGCTGTGATGCGTCATCCGCACGGTCTACAGGGCGGCGGAAGCGCGGGTCAATCGAAACCGTGCAGAAACTTCTGCATACCTGCCATACTCCTTTCCGAAAGTTGCGTCGAGCCAGCAAATCGCGCACTGATCCTTTCCACCTGGTCCGGTGGGGCGAGGCTTTGGTGGCGAAACCAAGTCGCCTGCCGCTTGGTATATTGCGCGCTCGCAAGCACCGCCCGGCGTTCAGCCTCGGCCAGCGAGATCGAGCCGTGCAGGGCGGCTGACAGCTCCGGAACCCCATGCGCTTGCATGGCAGGCAGCGCTGGGTCGAGGCCGAGTGCCATCAGCCGCTCGACTTCGGCAAGCGCTCCCTGCGCGAGCATCGAGGTAAAGCGTGCAGCGATGGCGGCCCGCAACTCCTGCCGTGGCGGGTCCAAAACGACGACCCTGAACAAATAATCGGCAGGCAATTTCTCGGCTTTCAGCCAGTCAGTGAGGCCTCGTCCCGTACCCCGCCATACCTCCCACGCACGCGCCACGCGCTGGCCGTCGGAGGGGCGTAGCGTTGCCGCCGTCTGGGGATCGACCCGCGCCAGTTGGGCGTGCAGCGCCGGCGCCCCATGTTGGGCCAGCCGTGCCCGTGCCTCGGCGCGGGCGGCTTCGCCAGGATTGGGGATGTCGGCCAACCCGGCCGTGAGGGAGCGAAGATACATGCCGGTGCCGCCGCAAAGGATCGGGACCTGAGCCGCCGCCATGGCCTCAAGCGCAGCGTCCCGCCACCACGCGACGCTGCCGGCCTCGGCAGCGGGACGTACGCCGTACAGGCGATGCGGCACCAGCGTCTCCTCCGCCTCGGATGGCCGGGCGGTGACGATGCGGAGCTCGCGGTAGATTTGCATGGCGTCGGCATTGATGATCGTTCCGCCGAAGCGCTCTGCCAGATGCAGCGCCAGCGCCGATTTGCCGCTGCAGGTCGGTCCGGCGATGATGAGGGCGCGGCGGGGCGCTGCCTTGCCGGGTTGCTCGGTTGGTGCCATTGCGGCGCCACCATGCCGCATATTCTCACCCTGGTCGCCGCCCGTGCCGCCACGACGCTGTCGCCCGGCACCATTGCACGGGTGCGGGACGCAGTGTCGGGCGGAACGCCGCTGACACTGTCCCCCGGCGAGGCGGTCGATATCCCCTGCCCTGGCTTGCCCGACATGACCCGGGTGTACGAGGCGCTGGCGGACGAGCCCGTGGATGCGTTGCGGGTGCAAACCCGTGGCCGCCGCAAGGGGCTCCTGATCGCCGACATGGATAGTACTATCGTGACAGGCGAGACGCTGGACGAGTTGGCGGCGATTGCCGGCGTGGGCGAGCAGGTCGCGGCCATCACGCGGCTGTCGATGAATGGAGAGTTCGACTTCGCCGAGGCACTCCGGCAACGGGTGGCGCTGCTGCGCGGGTTGGACCTGGCAGCGCTGGAGCAGACCTGGGAGGGGGTTCGGTTGACGAGCGGCGCCCGCATTTTGGTCGCCACCATGCGCGCGCATAATGCGACGGCGGCGCTGGTGTCGGGTGGCTTCACCTTCTTCACCAGCCGGGTCGCCGCCTTATGCGGCTTCGACACGCACCGGGCAAATACCTTACTCGATGACGGCGCCACCCTCACCGGTGCGGTTGGCGAGCCCATCCTGGACCGCCGTGCCAAACAAGCGGCACTGGAGGAACTGGCGGCTGCCCGCGGCCTGCGTCTGTCGGCAACTTTGGCCGTGGGTGACGGGGCCAACGACCTGGCCATGCTCATGGAGGCGGGGATGGGCGTCGCATTCCACGCCAAGCCGATTGTCGCTGCCGCGGCGCGTCACCAGGTCAACCACGCCGATCTCCGCGCGCTCCTGTTCGCGCAAGGGTATCCGGTGAGCGCCTTCGTGGAGGATGCGGCTTGAAGCCAGTGTGGGTGTTCAACAGTATTATGGGCGAGATATCCTAACCTTCCGGCAATGGAATGGACGGTCCGATGGCAAATGGCGAAACAGCGGCCGAGGTGACCCCACACTCCGATCCCGCGCCTGCGCATGACGGCCTGCCCGATAGCAAGTTCACGCGATGGCTGCGGCAGAGTGCCAACCTCATCCAGCACGCCGAACAGGCTGTGTATGTCGTTATCGGCGGGATGCTGGTGCTGGCGTTGGTACTGGCCCTGCTGGGCTCGTTCACGCTGCTGTTTCAGGGGGCCCGCGACCTTAGCCACACGGACGCAATTTTCGAGATCATCGACCGCCTGCTGTTCGTATTGATGCTGGTAGAGATTCTACATACGGTCCACGCATCAATCCGGACCGGCACGCTCGTGTGTGAGCCGTTCCTGATCGTCGGGTTGATCGCTTGCATCCGCCGCATCCTGGTCATCACCCTGGAAACGTCGCAAATCACCCAGCCGGAGCGCTGGGGCGCCGGCAACATGCCGCTGTTTCAAGCGTCCATGATCGAGCTGGGTGTGCTGGCGTTGCTCATCGTGGTCCTCGTCGGCTCAATCCGGTTCACCCGCGGCAGCGGCGTCTAGCCTCTTGCACGCAGGATTGCGCGGCGTCTCGCTACGATGACGCCGAGACGCGCCCCCACTGCCGGGTCGCGCCACAGCAGCAGAACGCTTGCCAGCAGCCCGGCATGCAGCAGCAACGCCCCGGCCCGTACGTGCGCCATCTCCCAAATCAGCACGGGTCCGGCCGCCATCGCCGCTGCTGCAACCGCACATGACGTGAGCCGCCAGACTGAGGCCGGCATCGCCAGCCGCCAATAAGCGGCAGCGAGCAGCCCTGCGGCGAACATCAGCTTCATCGCCGCCATCGCCCGTAATAGCCGGGTCAGGTCCGGCCCGGCTGCTTGGATCGCCCGCGCCGCCTCCTCGGCGGGCGTCGCCATCACGGCCAGCGCCGACCCGGCCAGGATGGCGCCCACCAGCACAGCACGTCCGGCGACCCAGCCGCGGGGTGGTGCTATGGCAGACTGGGTCCGGGGGGAATATCCGGTGTCAGGCATGGCAGCCTCCGGTTAGCCTCTGGCAGATTCCGGTTAGCCTCTGGCAGATATAGTTCGTGCTAAAATCCAAGCCCGGCCCACCACGATGGGAAAGGCTACCCTGTCCGCATGCACCATTGGACTTAGTGTATAAAGACCTGCACCTGGCGGGAGGTGATACCGGCTTGGGCGCGGGCCTGCAAATGGATGCGGTCGTCATCCACGCCGTCACCGTTGATCGCGCGCGCGATCTCCCGTGCGTTGGCCGTCAGGCCGGTGGCTGCGGCGACCTGCTGCGTCGGCGTGCCCGTGTTCGGCACGACCGTAACGACGTCGAACTCCACATTTGGCTTTCGCGCCACCGCCAGAGCCACGGCCTGGTGCAAGGCGGCGGCATAATCCGGGTCGGGCCGCGCGTAATCCACCGTCACCAGCGGCGGCGCCAGCCCCGGTCCGGTCGGCGCGGGCGGCCGCGGCTTGGCGCCGGCTTGCGGGTTGAACGTGCGCTGGTCTACCAGGGTGCAACCCGCCGCCAGCGTCAGCAGGACCGGAAGCAGCGACGCAGCGATGCGGGGCAAAGACATGGCGCCACGTTGCATCAAACTGGCGCCCGGGCAAGATGCCGCATGACACGGAGCGGAGACCACTGAATGCCCACCCCCACCAGCAACCAACGCATCGATGGCCGGCGGTTGTGGGATAGCCTGATGGCGATGGCCGAAATCGGCGCCACCGAGAAGGGGGGCGTCCGCCGCATCGCGCTGAGCCCGGTGGACAAAGCCGGGCGCGACCGGTTTCGCGGCTGGTGCGAAGCGGCAGGGCTGACGGTACGGACCGATTCAATGGGCAACATGTTCGCCCGCCGCGCCGGGCGCGACCCCGCGCGCGCGCCGGTGCTGTTCGGCAGTCACCTCGACAGCCAGCCGACCGGCGGCAAGTTCGATGGTGCGCTGGGTGTGATCGCCGGGTTGGAGGTGATGCGGACAGTGAACGAGCTGGGTATCCAGACCGAGGCGCCGCTGGAATTGGTGAATTGGACTGACGAAGAGGGCGCCCGGTTCGGCAAGGCGATGATGGGCTCCGGCGTCTGGGCGGGCGTCTTCGATCAACTGGCGACGGAGGCGTTGCTCGATGCCGACGGGGTGAGTCTCGGTGCGGCCCTGGACGCCACCGGATACCGCGGCCCCGACCCCGCGGCGCGCTTTCCGGCGGACAGCTACTTCGAACTGCATATCGAACAGGGGCCGATCCTGGAGCGCGAGGCCAAGATGATCGGGATCGTCACCGGCGGGCAGGCGCAAATCTGGTACGATGCGGTGGTGACAGGCCGCGACAGCCACGCGGGCACCACGCCGCCCGCAGCCCGGCGGGATGCGCTGGTGGGTGCGGCCAGGATCATCGACCTGGTGGACCGCACCATGCGCGCACGGGGCGAGAACGGCCGCGGCACCGTGGGGCAACTCTTTGTGCTTCCGAACAGCCGCAACGTCATCCCCGGCGAGGTTCGCTTCTCGGTGGAGTTCCGTCACCCAGACGAGGCGGAGTTGGAGCGGATCGCCACGCAGTTCCCGCGCGACGCCGGCTTCATCGCCCGTGATTCGGACGTCACCCTCTCGCTGGAGCAGCGTGTGCGCATCCCTGCCCAACCCTTTGATCCCGAGTGTGTTGCCCTGGTTCGCGAGGCAGCGGAACGACTAGGCTACCCGTCGCGTCCGATCGTGTCCGGCGCCGGGCACGATGCCATCTTCGTGGCCCCGCACGTCCCGTCCGCCATGATCTTCACGCCCTGCCGCGACGGCCTGTCCCACAACGAGGCGGAGAGCATCGAGCCGGACCAGGCCGAGGCCGGATGCCAGGTGCTGCTGGAGGTGGTACTGGCGCGGGCCAACCGGGCGGTGTGACCGAAGCCTTGCCTCTCCATGCGCCTGCCTCTAAACGGCTGATGATGCAGGACAGTGCGTGAGCTGGCTGGGTGATCCGGCTAGCATGATGTCGCCACTGAACGCGGCGCTTGCTGAGCCGGCGGGGCAGAGCATGGCCGATGCACTCCGCACCGTCGCGGTTGGCATGGCGCCTGAGGGTAATTTGACCATCGGCATGGCCGATGCGGCAACCGTGCTGTGGTCGGAATTCCATCGCTTCGACGCGGCCGATCCGCATTGGCCCGACCGGGACCGCTTCGTGCTGTCGCCGGGTTACGGCGCGCCATTGCTGTATGCCTTGTTGCATTTGACTGGGCATGACGGCGTCGGTGCCGCTGCTCTTGAAGGTTTTCGCCAACTGGGCAGCGTCGCCGCCGGGCATCCGGACTACACCGCCCATCCCGCCATCGAGGCGACCACTGGCCCGCTGGGACAAGGGCTGGGCATGGCCGTTGGCATGGCGCTGGCCGAGCGGCTGATGGCAGCGCGGTTTGGCAAAAGCCTGGTGGACCACCGCACCTGGGCCGTCGTCACCCTGGGTGACCTGATGGAAGGGATCAGCCACGAGGCTGCGAGCCTGGCGGGGCACCTCCAGCTTGAGAAGCTGGTCGTGCTGCTGGAGGATGATACGAGGTGCGAGGACTATTCGGGCGCGCTGGCCGGCCCGGATGATACGATGCGGCGGTTTGCGGCGCTTGGCTGGGCCACCCGCACCGTGGACGCGCATGACCCGGGGCCGCTCGCCTCAGCCCTGTCGCTGTCGGCACGGTCCCGCAAGCCGACCCTGATCGCCTGCCGTACGACCCTGGGCCGGAGCTGGCGGCCGCCGGCATCATGCCAAGGGGCCGCATCCCGATGGGCTGCCGTGGGGCATCGCGGTAGCACAGCCCGGCGGGCCTGGCTCAAACGTCTGACGCATCATCCGCAACGCGCGGAATTCGAACGCGTGATCGCGGCGCGCCTGCCCGAAGGATGGGGCGACGCCTTCGCGGGATTCAAATCCGTGCTCGCGGCAGACCGGCGCCCTGCCAGCACCCGGGCCTCGGCCGAACAGCTGCTGGAGGCGTTGGCGCCCAGCCTGCCGGAGTTGGTCGGTGGCCAGACGGAACTGGGTCCTGGCCGGGCGCCCGCGGTGAAGCCAGGCAGCTTTTCCGGCCGCCAGGTGCATTACGGGCCGCGCGAGCACGCGATGGCGGCATGCCTCAACGGCCTGGCCCTGCATCGTGGCGTGCTTCCCTATACCGTGGCGACGCTGACCGCCACCGACGGCATGCGCCCGGCGTTGCGGCTGTCCGCGATGATGGGGCTGCGCGGCATCTACGTGGCGACGCATGACAGCATCGGGCTGGGCGCGGACGGCGCGGCGTATCAGCCGGTCGAGCAACTCGCCGGGTTGCGGGCCATCCCGAACTTGCTGGTGCTGCGCCCGGCCGATGCGATCGAAGCGGCCGAGTGTTGTGAGTTGGCGGTCCGCCGGACCGAGGGGCCATCCATGCTGGTTCTCTCCGAGCAGAGTCTGCCGTCTTTGCGCTCCGATGCCGGCGAGAATCGCTGTGCCCGGGGCGCCTATGTTCTGGCGGAGGCGAATGGCCCGCGGGCGGCAACCCTGATTGCCAGCGGCAGCGAGGTGTCGCTGGCCCTGGATGCGCGCGAGCGGCTGGGCGCCGAGGGGCTGGCCGTCGCCGTGGTGTCCATGCCGGTGTGGAGCCTGTTCGCCCGTGCCGACGCTGCGACCCGGGCCGCCGTACTCGGCACCGCGCCCCGGTTCGGGATCGAGGCCGCATGCGGATTTGGCTGGGAGCGCTGGCTGGGAGAGGACGGCCTCTTCATCGGTCTGACCGGCTTCGGCGCTTCCGCCCCCGCGGACGTGCTATTCCGGCATTTCGGGTTGACCGCCGAAGCCGTCATGGCTGCCGTGAAACGGCGTCTGGCACGTCCATGACGTCTGGCCGTCGGCGTTCAGGCTGGGTAAACGATCAATATCAAATCGAGGAGAGGTTAGATCATGGCCGTGAAGGTCGCTATCAACGGATTTGGGCGAATCGGCCGCCTGGTGCTGCGCGCAATCGTGGAGAGCGGACGTACGGACGTCATTCCTGTCGCCATCAACGATCTGGGCAGCGTCGAGGCCAACGCGCATCTATTCCGCTACGATAGCGTGCATGGCCGCTTCCCTGGCAAGGTGGAGGTCGAGGGCGATACCATCACCATCCACCATAACGGCCGCACCTACGGACCCATCAAGGTATCGGCCGAGCGCGACCCGGCCAAGGTGCCGTACCAGGGCGTCGACGTGGCCATGGAATGCACCGGGCTGTTCACCAAGAAGGAGGACGCGGCCAAGCTGATCACCGCCGGCGCCCGCAAGGTGCTGGTGTCGGCGCCCGCGGACGGGGTGGATGCGACGGTGGTGTTCGGGGTGAACCAGTCGGTCATCACCCGCGACATGACGGTCATCTCCAACGCCTCCTGCACCACGAACTGCCTGGTGCCGATGGTGAAGGTGCTGCACAGCCAGTTCGGCGTGGTGCGCGGCTACATGGTGACCATCCACTCCTATACCGGCGACCAAAAGACGGTCGATACGCTGCATAAGGATCTGCACCGCGCCCGCGCCGCCGCCATGTCGATGATCCCGACCTCGACCGGGGCTGCCAAGGCCGTCGGCCTGGTGCTGCCGGAGCTGAAGGGCAAGCTGGACGGCACGTCGATCCGCGTTCCCACGCCGAATGTGAGCCTGGTGTCGCTGGACGCCAACTTGGCCAAACCCGCCAGCGTGGAAGAGATCAACGCGGCGTTCAAGGCAGCCGCTGCAGAGGGGCCGCTGAAGGGGATCCTGGACTACAGCACCGCCAAGCTGGTCAGCAGCGATTTCAACCACGTCGACTATTCCTGCTCGTTCGATGCGACGCAGACCGCCTCGCTGGATGGCGGGCAGATGGTGCGGGTCGCCGGGTGGTATGATAACGAGTGGGGCTTCAGCTCCCGCATGAGCGATACCGCAGCGCTGTTCGGCAGCCTGTAACATGGCGCACCGCACCCTGGACGACGTGGAC
The DNA here is from genome assembly GCA_965199005.1 of Acetobacteraceae bacterium. Taxonomy (GTDB): domain Bacteria; phylum Pseudomonadota; class Alphaproteobacteria; order Acetobacterales; family Acetobacteraceae; genus LMUY01. Next base: position 1,099,143 of record CBDAQK010000006.1, read on the forward strand.
GTGAAGGGGCGGCGCGTGCTGGTGCGCGCCGACCTCAACGTGCCGGTGCGGGATGGCCGCATCACCGATCTGACGCGGATCGAGCGGCTGTCGCCCACCATCCGCGAGTTGTCGGAGCGTGGCGCCAAGGTGATCGTGTTCAGCCATTTCGACCGGCCGAAAGGCAAGCGTGTGCCGCATATGTCGCTGGCACCCATGGCCGTAGCGTTGGCCCAGGTGTTGGGCAAACCGGTGAAGTTTGTCACGGAGAGCACGGGTGAGGTCGCCCACGCCGCGGTCGATGCGATGGCCCCGGGCGAAGTATTGATGCTGGAGAACACGCGCTACCATCCGGGCGAGGAGGAAAACGACCCGGCGTTGGCCCGTGAGTTTGCCGCGCTCGCCGAACTCTTCGTGCACGACGCCTTTTCAGCGGCGCACCGGGCGCATGCGAGCACCGAAGGCGTGGCCCGCCTGCTGCCATCCCATGCCGGACGGCTGATGCAGGCGGAGTTGGAGGCGCTGGACAGTGCACTCGGCAACCCGGTGCATCCCGTAGCGGCCATCGTCGGCGGGTCCAAAGTGTCCACTAAGCTGGAGTTGCTCGGCAATTTGGTGACCAAGGTCGACGTCCTGGTGATTGGCGGGGCGATGGCCAACACCTTCCTGGCGGCCAAGGGCGTGCCGGTGGGTAGGTCCCTGCAGGAGGCGGAGATGCACGTCACCGCCCGCGCGATCCTGGCGCGGGCCGAGGAAGCCGGGTGCGAGATCGTGCTGCCCGTGGATGCCGTGACCGCCACTGAGTTCAAGGCGAACCCGGCGACCGAGACGGTCTCCGTCGCAGCCATTCCCGCCGGCAGCATGATGTTGGATGTCGGCCCGCAGACGGTGGCGGATTTGAAGCAGCGTCTGCTGGCCTGGAAGACGCTGGTGTGGAACGGTCCGCTGGGTGCCTTCGAGACGCCGCCTTTCGACAGCGCGACAGTCGCATTGGCGCATGCGGTGGCGGATGCGACGGAGGCAGGTGCCTTGCGCAGCGTCGCTGGCGGTGGCGACACCGTCGCGGCCTTGCGTCACGCCGGGGTGGTGGATCGCCTGACCTACGTGTCGTCTGCCGGGGGCGCGTTCCTGGAGTGGATGGAGGGTAAGACCCTGCCCGGCGTGGCTGTGCTGGTAGCAGGGTAGATCTTCATCGGGCCTTAATCTGGCTTCGCTAGCCTCAGGCCATGATCTCGCCAAGCAGCCTTTCGGCCTTCTCGCCCGCGATCCAGTCGCCGAGTTCGGCCACGCGCGTTGCCGCCCCCACGGCTGCCCGCGCGGACACCCAGAGTCAGGTGCAGAAACCTCTGCAGACCCAGCCATCGGGCACCACGCCATCGCGGGCGACTCCGCGCGGCTCGTTGCTGGACCTTTCAGTGTAACCTGGCTGCACCACTTCACGATTTCGTTCCAGGGGGCTTGATCCCGCAACCTGGTGCCGCCACGGTTGCGGGATGCCAGACTTCGTCCGTACCATTCCGGCCGGCGATAACAGGGAGCGGCAAGTTTGCTCCGTCTGTGATTATGTTCTCTATGAGAATCCCAAAATCGTGGTTGGCGCCGTCGTTGCCGACGAGGGGTGCGTGCTGCTATGCCGCCGCGCGATCGAGCCGCGGCTCGGCTTCTGGACGCTCCCCGCTGGCTACCTGGAACTGAACGAGACCACGGCAGAAGGCGCCCAACGGGAGGCGATGGAGGAAGCCGGGGCTGACATCGCCCTCGAGGGGATCCTCGCGCTCTACAATGTCAGCCGGATCGGCCAGGTGCAGATCATGTACCGGGCCAGGTTTGCGAAGCCGGGCATCCTGGCAGGTGAAGAGAGCCTAGAGGTGAGAATGTTCGCCTGGGACGACATTCCCTGGGATTTGCTTGCCTTCCCCACAGTCCGCTGGGCGCTGCACGCCTGGCATGATCTCGGGGCCGCGCCATTGGGCATGCCCGCTGGCAACCCGGCCGAGGATAGCCGCGGAACCCGGCGGATCGATAAGGTGGCGGCGATATGAGGGTATCCGTGCTCCTGCCCCTGGTCGGCCTGCTGACGGTGTCCGCCTCCCCGCCGCCCCGCTTCACGACCGTAACGCCGCTGCCGCCGGAGTTCACGACGTCGCGCCCTGCCCCCACGCCCGACACTACGCCCCCCGGCTTCACCACCGCGCCCACTCCGGGGGATGTCTCCGCACCCGTTGCACCGCAATCCAAGGATGCCACGTTGGCGCCGGGTTTTTTTACCCGGCGGGACCAGTATCGCGGCGAAGGTATTTCAGCCGGGTCGTCCGCACAGATCGAACAGGACCGCAGGGCCAAGCCGGGCGCCGGAATCAGCCTCACCATGCCGCTACAATAGCGCGTGCTGCGTGCCCTCACAGTCCTGGTGTTGTGCCAATTCCTCGGCGAGGTGGTCGCGCGTGGGTTAGGCGTTCCGCTGCCGGGGCCGGTCTTGGGGCTGATCCTGCTGCTGGTGATCCTGATAGTACGCCGCGGGCCGGATGAACCCCTGCGCGAGACGTCCAACGGGTTGTTGCGCCACCTGTCGCTGCTATTCGTACCCGCCGGGGTGGGCATCATCACCCAGTTGGACGCCCTCGAGCGAGACTGGTTTGCCATCATCGTCGCGATACTGGTGTCCACCGCCCTTGGGTTGATCGTCACCGGTTGGCTGATGCAAGTGTTGGGCAAACCCGGCTGACCGGCGTGGTGCAGCTTTGGGTCTATCTGCAGACCACCCCATTGCTGGGCCTGACGGCCACCCTGGTCGTTTGGGAGGGTGCGGTGCTGCTCAGCCGCCTCGCCCGCGGGCACGTGCTGGCCAACCCCATGCTCATCAGCATCGTGTTGCTCTCCACGCTGCTGTTGGTGACGCACACGCCCTACCGCGCGTATTTCGAAGGCGGGCAATACGTCCAATTCCTGCTTGGCCCGGCGACTGTTTCGCTGGCCGTGCCGATGCACGCCAACCTGGCGCGCATCCGCCGGGCCGCGCCGGCGATTCTGCCGGCTTTGCTGGCGGGCTCCTTGATTGCATCGGCAAGCGCCATGCTGACGGCACGCTGGCTGGGTGCATCCCGCACAGTGGTGCTATCGATAGGGCCGAAATCAGTGACGACCCCGATCGCGATGGGGATCGCCGAACAGATCGGCGGCTCGCCCTCCCTCGCCGCCGTTTTCGTACTGCTCACCGGGCTGAGCGCGGTGGTGATGGGGCCGGGCCTCTTGCGCTTGTCGGGGGTGGTGGATTGGCGTGCGCGCGGCCTGGCGGCGGGTACGGCCGGGCATGGATTGGCGACTGCCCGCATCCTGCTCCTCAACGAGACGGCAGGGGCGTTCGGCGGCCTGGCGATCGGGCTGAATGGCATCCTCACCGCCATTCTGGTGCCGTTCCTGGCAACGCTATTTTGAGCGAGACCCGGCTGTATGCCGCGGTGAAGGCGTTTCTCGAGGCGCAGGGGTTCAGCGCCAAGGGCGAAATCCATGGCTGCGACGTGGTCGCCATCCGGCCAGGTGAGCCACCCATCCTGGTGATTTGCGAGATGAAGCTGGGGCTCAATCTCGAACTGGTGCTGCAGGCGGTGGATCGGATGGCTGTGGCGGATGCGGTTTGGCTTGCGGTGCCCCGGACCCGGCGGGGCCGCGACCGCGACCGGCGGGTGGTGAAGTTGTGCAGGCTCGTTGGGCTGGGGTTGATAACCGTCGGTCCAAACGGCGTGGTTGAGGAGTTGGCCGCGCCGGAGCCTTATACGCCGCGGCCGAACAAGTTCCGCCGCGCACGGCTCTTCCGCGAGCATGGCCGCCGGCGGGGGGACCCGACGCCGGGTGGTTCGGTCCGGCGCCAGATCATGACGGCGTATCGCCAGAACTCCCTCGCCTGCGCGGCGGCGCTGCGGGACGGGGAAGCGAGCACCAGGGTGCTGAAGACGGTGACGCCAGAGGCACCGGGCCTGTTGCTGCGGAACGTCTATGGATGGTTCGAGCGGGTGAGCCGGGGGGTCTACCGGTTGACGCCGGCGGGGATGGTGGCGGTCGCGCAGGCGGCGGCGTTGGACGCGGCCACGTGCCAGCGGGAGCCGCCGGCGTGGTCCCGGCCAGACGAACCGGCGCCGCTGTGAGGATTTGATCCGGCGAGAGGCCGGATCGACCTGGCCACGCATCGCGTCAGCTTGGTTCCTTTTCTCACCATTAAGCTAAGCACGCTAATTATGTGGCTTGTCTATTTCGGACGGTGAAACTAAGCCAAGCCAGGTGCCCAGGGTAGGTGAAAGTGAATGCAGGAAGATTTTCCGCTACGACTAGAGGATCAGCTTTGCTTCAATCTCTATGCAACGACCAATGCCATTACGCACCGGTATAAGTTGTATTTAGATCAGCTCAATATAACTTTTCCTCAATATTTAGTCCTGCTTGCCCTGCGAGGCAGACCATGTCTTAATTCCACAGAACTTGCAAAGGCACTTCGCTTGGATGCCGGATCGTTGTCACCCATATTGAAGCGGCTGGCTGCGGCAGGATTGATCACGCGCACCCGGCGAGCCGACGACAACCGGGTGATCATCAGCGAGTTGACGCCCAAAGGCTATGCGCTTGGCGACGACATGATCAAAGCACAAGCGTCCGTGAAGTGTCGCATCGACGTAACCGAGGACGAGCAGGGTTCCCTTCGTCAGACCCTGCAAGGCATTGCAGAAACGCTCATGAAACCTGACTTGGATTGAGGAACTACCAGTCCCTAAAACGAATACCGCACTTTATTTAAAGGTAGCGGTAACATTTTCGGGTTCTCTCCTCCCTCAGCATCAACCACCCTTGTCGGAAATGATTAGCGCACTAACTTATCAATTGCTGTATGCAACGCTTTGAGGCTTTTATCAACAGGGTGATGGGTATGGATCAGACACTATGTAGAAATCTGGTTCTCGAGCCAGTTTGGTATAAGCGTGCCTTGCTCCTGGCCCAGGCCTCATACGACGATGGCTGTATGCAGGATGCCGAAAAATGGGTGGGGATCGTCTACGAATTGACGGACGCGGTCGGCTGGCCGTTCCCGCCAGTCGCGGTCGCTGATTAGGGCGCCCTCGTGCTCCCCGCACCCCCGACCAGTCCTCGCGCAAAGTCCATCGCCGTGAACGGCCGAAGATCGCCCGCCTGTTCCCCCACGCCCACGGCATGCACCGGCAACCCGTAATCCTCCGCCAGTGCTACCACGATGCCACCCCGGGCGCTGCCATCCAGCTTGGTCACGATCAGCCCGGTGACCGCCACCATCTCCTTGAACACCCGAACCTGCTCCAGCGCGTTATGCCCGGTCGTGGCGTCCAGCACCAACAGCACCGAATGCGGCGCGCTCGGGTCCTGGCGGCGCATGACGCGGATGATTTTCGACAACTCCTCCATCAGCGCCGATTTGTTGTGCAGCCGGCCGGCCGTGTCGATCAGCAGCACGTCCGCGCCCTCGCTCCGCGCGCGCGTCAACGCATCGAACACCAGTCCGGCTGCATCGGCATTCGGCGGCCCCCAGATTACCGGTGCGCCGGTGCGGTCGCCCCAGATCTGCAACTGCTCCACCGCAGCGGCGCGGAATGTGTCCCCGGCGACCATCACCGCACGCAGCCCCTCCTCGCGGTATTGCAGCGCCAGCTTGCCGATCGTGGTGGTTTTGCCGGTGCCATTCACCCCCACCACCAACACAACATGCGGCTTGCGTGAACGGTCCAGCACCAGCGGCTTGGCGACCGGCTCCAAAATCACGGCGATCTCTTCTGCCAGAGCGTCCTTGATCTCGGCATCCGTCACGCTGCGGCCGAACCGGCTTTTGCGAAAGTTCTCCACGATGTCCGAGGCCGCCGCCGGACCCAGATCGGCGCCCAGCAGCAACTCCTCCAACTCTTCCAACGCCGCATCGTCCAGCGTGCGCTTGACGAAGGCGGCGGTGATGCCGCTGGTCAGCTTTTCGGTGGAGCGGCTGAGCCCCGACTTCAGCTTGTTGAAGAACCCACCCAGCGCCATCAGGCGACTTCCGCCTGCACGCAGGCGACTTCCGCCTGCAGGCCAGCCGCGTCGGCTGCGGTCACCCGTGCCTGCACCAGCGTGCCGGGCGGCGCCGCCAAGCGGACGGGGGTGAAATGCTGCGTATGTCCGCGCCCGCCCCGCTCCGCCAGCACGCTGACGGTCTGGCCGAGTTGGGCGCGGTGGAACCCGGCGGCATGCTTCGACGCGATGGCGCGCAACCTGCCCGCCCGCTCCCGCCGGATCGGCACGGGTATGGCGGGCATGCGGGCGGCGGGGGTGCCCGGGCGCTCGCTGTAGGGGAAGACGTGCAGATACGGAATCTCGGCGTCGCTGACGAATCGTTCCGTCTCCTCCGCCAGCGCCTCGGTTTCCGTCGGGAATCCGGCAATGAGATCGGCGCCAATCGCCAGGCCAGGGCGCAGCCGCCGTGCGCGGGCAATCAGCGACAGCGCCTGCGCCCGGCTGTGGCGGCGGCGCATCCGCTTCAGCACCAGATCGCACCCCGACTGAAGCGAGAGATGCAGATGCGGCATGAGTCGGGGCTCGTCCGCCAGCAACGCCCAAAGTGCGTCGTCGATCGCCGCCGGGTCGAGGGATGACAGCCGCAAGCGGGCCAGGGCGGGAACGGCGCGCAGGACGGCGGCAGCCAGGGCGCCGATGCCATCAGCGTGGCTGGCGATGTCGACGCCGGTCAGGACCACCTCCTGCACCCCCGATGCGACCAGGGCGCTCACCTGCGCGATGATGCTGGCGGGGGGCACGCTGCGGTTGGGGCCGCGGCCCATCGGGATGGTGCAGAAGGTGCAGCGATGGTCGCATCCGGCCTGCACCTGCACAAAGCCGCGCGTATGTGCCGCAAACCCGGCCAACCCGGGCAGCGGTGGCGCAGCATCGTTCGGGCTCACCCGGCTGCCAACACCGCCAGACCAGGAGCCCGGCTGCATCTTGTCGGCATTGCCCAGCACCCGCGTCACGCCCGGCAGCGCTGCCCAGCGCGCCGGGTCGACCTGAACCGCGCAACCGGTGACGACGATCTCCGCCTCCGGGCGCTCGCGCACCAGGCGGCGGATGGCCTGCCGCGCCTGACGCTCGGCCTCGGCCGTCACGGCGCACGTATTGACCACGGCCGTGCCAGTATCGCCGGCCATCAGGCCGCGGATCACCTCGCTTTCGGCCAGGTTCAGACGGCAACCGAAGGTGACGATGTGAGGCGCCATCAGTTCCGCTTGACCGGGTTGGTGGCGACGAGTTGCGTGCCCTGGGCGTTGGGCGTGAAGGTCAGTTCGATTGAATAGTGGGCCCCGCAAGAGTAGAGGGACCAATCCTCCCGCCAGGCGCGGTTGTCGCGTCCGTCGCGGATTTCCGTGTTTGGGATGCCGGTATAGCCATCGAACTTGGTATTCACGAACATGAGCTGCTTGCAGTTCGGATCGGCGGCACGGGCCGCCACGGCCTGGGCATATTGCAGCGCGCTCTTCTGCGTGGTGGGATCAGCGTGCGTGTCGCCAGGCATCGTGGGGATGCGGGTCGGTGCGCTTCCGGCCTGAAGCACGGTGAGGATGTTCAGGGATGCCGGGGCGCCGCACCCGGTGACCATCACGCGCTCGCTCCAAATCCCCGCCGTCAGCGTGCCATTGGAAGCGAATGCCGGCGGCGCATAGACCACGAGCTCGCCGGTCGGCTTGAAGTTTGCCGCCGGGCAATTCTGGGGCAGTTGCTTGAACTGCGCGCGTGCGGCGGCGATGACGGGGTCCTGCCAGGCGGTTTGCGTCACCAGCGTGGCCAAGCTCGGGGTCCGGGCAGTCGGGGTCTGCAAGTCGGGCGCCATCAGCGGATCAGGCATCGGGGCCGACGTGACCGTGGGCGCCGGGGCCGGGGTGGGCTGTGGTGTGGCAGGGATGGCCGGTGGCGTCGGCAGTGTTGGCGCGTTCGACGCAGTTGTTCCCAGGGGCGGCGTCGGCGGCGTCGGGATTGGCTGTGCCACGGCAGGGATCGTCAGCAGCATCATCACGGCAATGAGTCGGCTTGTGGCCATAGGTCTCGGTCTTCCTCTGAGTACGGTTATCAAGCCGGGCATCAAGCCGGGAAGGCCTCCAGGTCGATGGTGCCCTGAAAGGCCGTCGCGACCGGCCCGGTCATTTCGACGTGGCCGTCTTCGCGCCACGCGATCTCCAAGACGCCGCCATCGACCACGATTTGGGCGCACCGCCCCGTCAGCCCGCGGCGATGGGCGTTGACCAGCGCTGCGCACGCGCCGGAGCCGCAAGCCAAGGTCAAGCCTGCCCCCCGCTCCCACACGCGCAGGCGCAGGCGGCCAGGTGCCATCACCTCCACGAAACCGACATTGACGCGATCCGGGAAAAGCGGATCGTGCTCGACCAACGGGCCGCGTTCCGCCGCGGAGGCGAGCGGTTCACCAAAGAACGTGACATGCGGGTTGCCCATCGAGGCCGCTGCCGGATCACCTGGCAAGGGCAGGTGCAGCGTGTCGGCGGCATGCGCGAGCGGGATGTCTTGCCAGCCGAGCCGCACCTCGCCCATGTCCACCCGCACGGATCCGTTCGGCAAAATGACCGAATCGAGGATACCGGCCACGGTGCGGATTGCCTGCCCGGTGCGTCCGGTCTCGCGAAACAGCAGGTCGGCGACGCAACGGGTGGCATTGCCGCACGCCCCGGCCTCGCTGCCATCCGGGTTGAAGATCCGCATGGTGGCGTCGGCATCCGCCGCCCGGCCGAGCGCGATGAACTGGTCGCAACCGATCCCGGTATGACGGTCCGCCAGCGCCGCGACGCGCAACGGACTGAGGCCCAGCGCCGCCTCGCGCTCGTCCACCACGACGAAATCGTTGCCGGCGCCATGCATTTTGTGAAAAGGGACGCGCATGCGACGGCTTATAGCGGGTGGTTTTGCCAGAGGTAAGCCGTAAGCGCTTGCTCCTGGGCCGATCGGTGGGGTATACGCCCGCCCCTAGTCTGCGCGCCGGGCCTGAAATGGGCATGCCCGGCCGCGACGCCTGCGTTTGGCTCTGCAGGTCTTTTGGTAAGGAGATGAAAATGCCCAAGTTGAAGACCAAGTCGTCGGTCAAGAAGCGGTTCAAGATCACCGCAACCGGCAAGGTACTCGCCGGCCCCGGCAAAAAGCGGCACAACCTGATGGCGCGTAGCCAGAAGGCGAAGCGGGCGAATCGCGGCAGCCAGACCCTGACCCATGCGGACGGGCTCACCGTCAAGCAATGGACCCCCTACGGCCTCGTGTAAGGAAAATCAGGCATGGCACGCGTTAAACGGGGTGTTACCACCCACGCCCGGCACAAGAAGGTCCTTGAGCAGAGCAAGGGCTTCGTCGGCCGCTCCTCCACCAACTACCGCATCGCGCTGGAGCGGCTGGAGAAGTCGCTGCAATACGCCTACCGCGACAGGCGGGTGAAGAAGCGCGAATTCCGTGGTCTATGGATCCAGCGCATCAACGCGGCGGTGCGCGAGCACGGGCTCACGTATAGCCGATTTATCGACGGTCTGAACAAGGCTGGGATCGAGATGGATCGCAAGGTGCTGTCGGCATTGGCCTTCGACGACCCGGCCGCCTTTGCCGCCGTGGTGGAGAAGGTCCAGGCCGCTCTGGCCTAGCGGATGGCCGCCCGCCCCTTGACCCGTCGCGGCTTTGCCGTGTTGGCGGTTTGGGGGCTGGCAGCGCCGGCTGCGTTTGCCCAGGTTGGTTTCGGACAGGCGCCGGACCTCGGCCCGCCGCTGGCTGTGGTCACGCTGCGAATCTCGCCAGTCAACGACAACGGGTTCTTGCAGGATCTCGCGGATTATACCAACCGCTACGGGTTTCAGGTCACCGGTCACCCGGGTGGGCCGGTGCTGAATGGGCGCCCGGTCTTCCTTGCCTGGTTTCGCCGGGACGATGGTGTGACCATGCTGGTGACAGATATATCCGCCGCGGAAAAGATGCAGGCGTTCTTCTATGGCCGGAAGGATGGCACTGCGGGCGAAGTCGCTGCCGATCTGGCGAAGAACTACGTCGCGAAAATGGCCAGCTACCCAGGGTACGGGGCTGGGCCTTAACGTCTGGCTGGTTTGAGCCCGGCCTCACCGAACCCTCTCCCACCCCAGGGGCGCCATAAAATGACCGAACTCGAAACCCTCCAAGCCGAGACCGAGGCCGCGCTGGCTGCGGCGAGCAGCCTGCGCGAGTTGGACACCATCCGCGTCGGCGTGATGGGCAAATCCGGACGGTTGACCGCAATGCTGAAAGAGCTTGGGCGGACCACCCCGGAGGAGCGCCGCGAACGGGGCGCGGCGCTGAACCGCGTGCGGGACATCATCACGGGTGCGATCGAGCTGCGCCGGGTCGCGATCGATAAGGCGGTGCTGGACGCGCGCCTGGCCGCCGAGCGCATCGACGTCACCCTGCCCCCGCCGCCGGAGCAGCCTGGCCTATTGCACCCGATCACGCGAACGATGGAAGAAATGGCCGCGATTTTCGGCGCTATGGGGTTCCGGGTTGGCGAAGGCCCGGATGTCGAGACGGCCTGGCACAATTTCTCCGCCCTCAACATTCCCGCCCACCACCCGGCGCGGGCCGAGATGGACACCTTCTATCTCCCAGGCACACGCAACGGACATCCGCTGGTACTGCGCACCCACACCTCCAACGTGCAGATCATCTCCCTCTTGCAGGGAGCGCCGCCGCTACGGGTGATCGCGCCAGGCCGCACCTATCGCGCCGACCACGACGCGACCCATTCTCCCATGTTCCACCAATGCGAGGGGATCGCGATCGACCGCGGGCTGACGCTGGGCCACCTGAAGGGCTGCCTCATCGACTTCCTGCGCGCCTTCTTCGGCATTGCCACCCTGCCCGTCCGGTTCCGTGCCTCCTACTTCCCGTTCACCGAACCTTCGATGGAGGTCGACATCGGCTGGAACCGCCGCACCGGCGAGTTGGGTGGCGGCGGTGACTGGCTGGAGATTTTGGGCAGCGGCATGGTGCATCCGCGGGTGCTGGCGAATTGTGGCGTGGATCCGAGCGAATGGCAGGGCTTTGCCTTCGGCATGGGGGTGGAGCGCGTCGCGATGCTGAAATACGGCATGTCCGACCTGCGCCCGTTCTACGAAAGCGATGCCCGCTGGCTGCGGCATTACGGGTTCAACCCGCTCACCCCCGTGGCCCTGCACGAGGGGGTGGCGCCGTGAAATTCTCTCTCTCCTGGCTGAAGACCCATCTCGAGACCGACGCCTCGCTCGACACCATCACCGATACGCTGACGCGGATTGGGCTGGAGTTGGAGGGCGTGGAGGATGCCGGGGCGGCGTTGGCCGCGTTCCGCGTGGCGCATGTCACGGCGGCGGTGCAGCACCCGAATGCGGACCGGTTACGGGTTTGCACGGTGGATGCCGGGGCGAGCCGGTGACGGTGGTGTGCGGTGCGCCCAACGCCCGGGCTGGGATGAAGGCAGTGTTCGCGGCGCCGGGCAGCCACATCCCCGGGCTGAACACGGTGTTGAAGGTGGGCGACATCCGCGGCGTGAAATCCGCCGGCATGCTGCTGTCCTACCGCGAAATGGGCCTGGGCGAGGATCACGACGGCATCGCCGACCTGCCGGAGGATGCACCGGTCGGGATGCCCTACCCCACCTATGCCGGGCTCGACGACCCGGTGATCGATATCTCCATCACCCCTAACCGCGGTGACGCTCTGGCCGTGCGCGGTGTGGCGCGGGACTTGGCGGCGGCCCGGTTGGGGACACTGCGGCCGTTCTCCCCGGCGCCGGTGGCGGGCCGTTTCCCCTCGCCCGTCACCTGGGCGATTGAGTCACCCGCCTGCGAATGGGTGCTGGGCCGCACCATCCAGGGCGTGCGCAATGGTCCGAGCCCCGAGTGGTTGCAGCGGCGGCTGCGTTCGATCGGCTTACGCCCGATCAGCGCCCTGGTCGACATCACCAATTTCTTCACCGTCGACCTGGGCCGCCCCCTGCACGTGTTCGACGCCGGCCGCGTGCACGGCGGCGTACTCACCTTCCGGCCAGGCAAGGGCGAGGCGTTCCGCGCGCTCAATGGGCGCGACTATACCGCAACCTCAGAGGATTGCGTGATCGCCGATGCGGCGGGCGTGCAGTCTTTGGCAGGCGTCATGGGCGGGGAGGCGACGGGCAGCCAGGCCGATACCACCAGCGTCTTCATCGAATGCGCCCTGTTCGACCCGGTTGCCGTCGCGCTGACCGGCCGGCGGCACGACATCATCTCCGACGCCCGTAGCCGGTTCGAACGCGGCATCGACCCGTCGCTGCTGCCCGCCGCCCTCGATGCCGCGACGGCGATGGTTCTCGAACTCTGTGGCGGCGAGCCCAGCGACGTAGCCGAAGCAGGTCGCGAACCTGCCTGGCAACGGGACGCAACACTTCGGTTCCGCCGGCTGGAGACGCTCGGCGGCTTGGCCGTGGCAGCGGAGGATGCGGTGCGGTCCCTAGTGGGGCTGGGCTTTACGGTCCGTGCCCAGGATGCGGACAAGGTGACCGTTGCCGTGCCACCTTGGCGCAACGACGTCGCCGGGGTTGGGAGGTTGGATCAGGCGCCTGCCCTGCTGCCCGAACTGGCGCTCTCCGCTGCGTCCGGCCGGGCCGAGGCAGAGCCGGAGGCGGATTTGGTCGAGGAGGTGCTGCGCCTGCGCGGGTTGGATGCAGTGCCCCCCGTGTCGATGCCCGCCATGGCCCCCGTTCCGCTCGCGACCTACACGCCGCGCCAGGTCCGCGCCGCGACGGCCCGCCGGATGCTGGCGAGCCGCGGGATGCTGGAATGCGTCACTTTCTCCTTCACGGCGCATGCCCAGGCCGCGCTGTTTGGGGACGCGCCGGAGGCGATGCGGCTGGTGAACCCGATTGCCGCCGATCTGGACCAGATGCGGCCCACGCCGTTGGCCACGCTGGTCCCCGCGGCCGCCCGTAACGTGGCGCGGGGCCTGCCCGCGGGGGCGCTGTTCGAGGTCGGACCCGCCTTCACCGCCGAGTCGCAGGAGGTTCTAGCCGCCGGGTTGAGGCATGGCCCAGCGCCGCGCAGCTGGGCTCCGGCATCGCAGGCTGCGAATGCGATGGGTGTGAAGGCGGATGTGCTGGCCCTGCTGGCGGCGCTCGGGGTGCCAGCGGAGAGCCTGAGCGTCATTGCCAATGCACCATCCCATTATCACCCGGGGCGCTCGGGGACGGTGCGGCAGGGGCCGAAGCTGGCACTGGCGTATTTCGGCGAGGTGCATCCAAGTGTCCTGGCCGCGCTGGACCTGCCGGGGCCTGCCGCCGCCTTCGAAATTCGACTGGATGCGATTGCCGAGCCCAAACGGCGGCGCAAGACGCCCCCGGAGCTATCGGCCTTTCAGCCGGTGCGGCGGGATTTCGCCTTCCTGGTGAATGTCGCCGTCCCAGCGGAAACGGTCGTGCGTGCGGCGCGGGGTGCCGAACGCGGCTTGATCGCTGGCGTGTCGCTCTTCGATGTCTATGAGGGCGAAGGCGTGCCGCCGGGTCAGAAATCGCTTGGGATCGAGGTGGTGATCCAACCCCGCGAAGCCACCCTGACCGACGCCGCGATCGAGGCAATTTGCGACAAGGTGGTCGCTGCGGTGGCAAAGGCGAGCGGAGGCGTGCTGCGGGGTTGAGTGGGATGGCACTACCTCAAGCGGCGAAGACTGGGTTCAACTTGTCTGCCACGACCCACCCGACCGTTCATCACCCCTCCGGCAGCATGTCGTCCAGACGGTCGGCGCGGCGAACGGCGGGAAACAGCCAGCACCAACTCGCGGCTGCCAGCACGGCAAGGATACCGCCCACGACAACGGCCTCCACGCCGCCGATTGCGTGCGCCAACAGCCCCGATTCGAACTCCCCCAGATCATTCGACGCACCTGCCGTCACCGAGTGAACCGCCGCCACGCGTCCCTGCATGGTGTCCGGCGTGTTGATCTGAATCAGCGCGTTGCGGGTCACCATGCTGACGGTGTCCGAGGCTCCGAGCACGACCATGAGCCCGAGCCCAATCCCGATATGGCTGCTGAGCCCGAAGGCGATCGTGGTCAGCCCGTACAGCGCCACCGCGGTCAGCAGCTTGGGGCCGAAATGGCGCCTGACGGGATGCAGGGTGAGGATGGACGCCATGATCAATGCGCCCGTCGCATCCGCGGTCCGCAGGGCGCCCATCGCCCACGCCCCGGCATGGAACACTTCGGTCACGTAGAATGGCAGCAACGCCGTGGCGCTGCCAAACAGCACCGCCACGAAATCCAGCCCCATCGCTCCCATGATCTTGGGCCGTGACCAGATGAAGCTGAAGCCACCCAGGACCATCGACAAATCGGGACGGGCGCGGGTGATGCCGCGTGCCCGGTGCGGACCCAGCGTCATCGATGCCGCCAGGGCGAAGCAGGCGCATAGGCCGCTCACCACGAACGGGATACCGTGCCCCAATGGCAGCAAGAGGCCGCCAATCGCTGGGCCGACGATGGTGGCTGTGCCTTGCACCATGCTGGCCGCGGCGATCACGCTGCTCAGCATTCCCGGTGGGCCCAGATTTGGCACCATGGCCTTGCTGGCGGGCTGGGCGAAGGCGCGGGCCATGCCCTGCACGACCACCACCGTGTAGATTGGCCAGATCAACGGGCCGAAGCTCAGCAAACAGAGAGCGAATGCGCACGCGGCCATGGTTCCACAGGCGGCCATCATGATGTGCCGACGATCCAGGCGGTCCGCCGCAACGCCGGTCACCAACGAGAGCAGGATGGAGGGCAGAAAGCTGGACAGCCCGACCAGCCCCAGGGCGAGCGTGCTATGCGTGCGCTGGAAAATCTCCCAGGCCAGCCCCACCGTCGTGATCTCCTGCGCCGCCCCCAGGCAGAAGCGCATGGCGGCGAAGGCACGGAAACGCATCAGCTTCCAAGGGCCGGTGCCTGCGTCCTGCACAGGCGGCGATGTTGGCGAGAGAAGGGACATGAGGCTGCTCCTGAACCGATCCAGGAGTCCATGAACTCGATCTATACGACCGCTCGAGAAGGCCGCAGTGAGGCAAGCCAGGACCCCGATTGCGCCTCAGTCAACTGGATCAGCCAAGTTGGCTCACTGCCGCAAGCCGTTGGGTTAGACGCAATCGGGCCGCCCGGTCAAATTGTCTGCCGCTAGTATCCAACCGCCGAACCAGCCGGCCGGCGGTCATCATTGGCGCCGTACAGCAAGCCCGGCCGCACCCGGCCGGACAAGGCGGCGTCATTGGCGGGCGCCGCCAGCTTGCCGGGCACGGGTGTCGCCGGGCCAACCTCGATCATCTCCGCAGCGCCCCACGGCACTTGTTCCGTGATCATGTAGCCCATCCCTCGCAGCAGGGCCTGCGTGTCCGGGGACAAGGCATACGGCTCCGCATACAGCACGTCCGGCAGCCATTGGTGGTGGATACGCGGCGCATCGACCGCATCCTGCGGAGCCATGTCGAAATCCACCACGTTCAGGATCGTCTCCAGCGTGATGGTGATGATCCGCGAGCCGCCGGGAGAACCCGCCACCAGCAGCGTCTTGCCGTCCCGCGTCACGATGCTGGGGGCCATCGACGAGAGCGGGCGCTTGCCCGGCGCGATGGAATTCGCCTCGCCCTGCACCAGCCCATACAGATTAGGCACGCCCAACTTGACGGTAAAATCGTCCATCTCGTCGTTCAGCAGAAACCCGGTATCGCCGGCGATGGTGATGGCACCGAAGGCGCCATTGATCGTGTAGGTGGCGGACACCGCATTGCCGGCCTTGTCGACGACCGAAAACTGCGTCGTCTCCGGCCTCTCATGCGGCGGCGTGCCGGGTCGCAAATCCTGCGAGGGCGTCGCGCGGTCCGTGATGATGGCCCGGATGCCGGCCGCATAGGCCTTCGACAGCAGGCGGTCGAGCGGGTTGTGCACGAAGGCCGGGTCACCGAGGAAGGTGTTGCGGTCGAGGTAGGCGTGCCGCATCGCCTCCGCCATCAGATGCACGGATTGGGCGCTGTGGAAGCCGAGCGCCGCCATGTCGTAGCCCTCCAGGATGTTCAGGATTTCGCACATCGTGGCACCGCCGGAGGATGGCGGCGGGGCGGACAGCACCACCACGTCACGGTAGCTGCATCGCAGCGGCTCCGTCTCCTCCACGCGGTAGGCGGCAAAATCGGCCTCGGTGAGGATGCCGCCGTCCTGCTTGGCGGCCGCGGCGACGGCCTGCGGAATATGGCCGTGATAGAACGCGCCGGCCCCACCGGCCGCGATGGCGGCGAGCGTGTTCGCCAAATCTGGCTGAACCAGGCGGTCACCGGGTTGCAGTGCGCTGCCATCGCGGCGGAGGAAGATCTTGGCGACCTCCGGCTGGACGCGGAAGCGGTCCACCTTGGTGTCGAGGATGTCGGTATCGGCACGGGTCAGGACGAAGCCATCCCGCGCCAGCCGGATGGCCGGCACCATCACCGCGGCGCGTGGCAGGGTGCCATAATGCGCCAGCGCCGCCTCCAGCCCGGCGACGGTGCCGGGCACGCCCGCGGCACCCGACCCATTGAGGCTGGCGCCCGGCCGGACCCTGCCGTTTGCGTCCAGATACATGTCGGCGGTGGCGGCAGCGGGCGCCATCTCGCGGAAATCGATGAAGCGGTCGCGCCCGTCGGCCAAATGCAGCGTCATGAACCCGCCGCCGCCAATATTGCCGCAGCACGGGTTCACCACGGCCAACGCGTAGCCCACCGCCACCGCGGCATCGACCGCATTGCCGCCGGCCTGCAGGATTTCCACCCCCGCCTCGGAGGCCAGGCGTTGGGACGTGACGACCATGCCGCTCGCCGCCTCGACCGCAGGGGGCGTTGCCGCACGCGCGCCCGGCCACAGCGAAAGCATCAGCCAGGCCGCAGCGGGCAGCAGGCGGCAAGACGGCATGGGATGCTCCCGAGTTCTAGGCTGCCAAGGCCTGTGGGCGCATGGCCTCCAGCGTTACCCTTCTCGCCGTATCGGACACCAGCGCGAAGCCGGACGGCACGGTGGTCCAGCCGCCTTCCGCATCGTCGATCGGTTCGGACACGACGACGAGGCCGCCGGCATCCTGTCGCCAATACAGCGTGGCGGGGCGGCCATCCGACGCCCAGCGGAAGGCCCATAGGCGGGTGCCATCGGTGAGTGCGGCGGTGAAGCGCAGGGGTGCGGTGATGCCTGCGGCGGTCATCGTCGCCCGGATGTCGCCCAAGGTTGCCGTCATCGCCCGCACCGGGTCCGCCACCAAACCGCGCGAGAGGGCTGCGAGGAAGATTGCCTCCGAATCGGTGGTGCCGGTTCGTTCGTCGTAGAAATCGTCGGGGATCATCGCCTCCACCCGGCGGCGAATGCGGGTCCACTCCCCCACCTGCCCGTTATGCATGAACATCATGCCCCCGGCGCTGAAGGGGTGGCAGTTTGCCCGCGTGGTTGCCGTGCCAGTGGAGGCGCGGACGTGGGCGAAGAACAGGCCCGAGCGGACCTGGGAGGCCAATGAGCGCAAATTCTCGTCCGACCAGGCGGGACGAACCTCGCGATACAGGCCGGGTTGCGGGCGCTCGCCATACCAGCCCATGCCGAACCCGTCGCCATTGGTTTCCGTCTTGCCTTCGCTCGCGTGCAACGATTGGTGCACGAGGGAATGGCATGGCGCGCAGACCAATGTCTCGATGAGGATTGGCTCACCCTGATAAGCAAGGAAACGACACATAGGGCTGACTTCCCGGGCGGCGATGGTTGTTTGAGTGTAGCATCGGCGGGACCACCCATCACCTGATTTGACAGGTTTCGTGCCGGACGCGATATCCCGCGGCGCCAAGCATTTCCTGGATGACTCGTGTCATGCCCGTCCACGCGTTCATTTTCCCCGGCCAGGGCAGCCAGTCCGTCGGGATGGGCCGCGATCTCGCGGCTGCGTTTGCCGCCGCCCGCGAGGTGTTTGGCGAGGTTGACGAGACGCTGAAGCAGAAGCTGTCCAAGCTGATGTTCGAAGGCCCGGCGGAGGATTTGATCCTCACCCACAACACGCAACCCGCGCTGATGGCCGTCTCCCTGGCGGTGCTGCGCGTGTTGGAGCAAGAGGGCAATGTGGTGGTGAAGCGCAGCGCCGCGCTGGTGGCCGGCCATTCGCTGGGCGAATACAGCGCGCTGACCGCGGCTGGCAGCCTGACATTGAGCGACTCGGCGCGGCTGCTGAAGCTGCGCGGCGACGCCATGCAACAGGCCGTGCCACCCGGCGAGGGTGCCATGGCAGCCCTGCTGGGCACGGATTTGGAGGCCGCGCGCGCCATCTGCGCCGAGGTTGCGGCTGACGAGGTAGTCGAGGCGGCCAACGACAATGGTGGCGGCCAGGTCGTCATATCCGGCCACCGGGCGGCGGTGGAGCGGGCGATCGAGGCGGCCCGCGCGCATGGCATCAAACGCGCGATGCTGCTGCCCGTCTCTGCCCCGTTCCATTGCGCGCTGATGGCGCCGGCGGCCGCGGTGATGGAGGATGCCTTGGGCGAAGCCGCAGTGGCGCCGCCCATGGTGCCGCTGATCGCCAACGTCTCCGCGGCCAAGGCCACCGACCCGGCGGATATCCGCAGCCTGCTGGTCCAGCAGGTGACCGGGACAGTGCGCTGGCGGGAATGCGTGTTGGCCGCCATGGATTTGGGCGTGGACAGCTTCATTGAACTGGGGGCGGGCAAGGTGTTGTCGGGCCTCGCCCGCCGCATCGCGCCGGATGCGCGCACGGCCTCCGCCGGCACGCCTGCCGAGATCGAGGCCCTGCTCAAGATCCTCTGACCGTCGCAGCTTGCACTTTCAACCAAACCGTGCTTCAAGCCGCCCCTCCCTGCTGGGGTGCTTTGGCGGCGCCCCGGCTATGCCCATTCCCGGGCCGATCCAGCCATAGGGCCACACATGCCACTTTACGAATGCGTGCTCATCGCACGCAACGATGTCACGCAACAACAGGTCGAAGCCGTCGCTGACACCATCGCAACCCAGCTCGAAGGGGAAGGTGGATCGGTCAAGAAGCGCGAATATTGGGGCCTGCGTTCGCTCGCCTACCGCATCAAGAAAAACCGCAAGGGTCACTACATGCTCCTTGGCCTGGACGCCAAGGCACCCTCCATCAACGAGATGGAGCGGCAACTCGGCCTCAACGAAGACATTCTGCGGTTCATGACCATCCGCGTCGAAGAGATCAACGACGAGCCATCCGCCATCCTGTCGCGCAAGTCCGATGACCGGGAGCGGTCGTTCCGCGGCCCGAAGCCGGCTGGCCGGTTTGAGAGCGGCCGCAAGCGCGGCTTCGACGACCGTGAGGAATTCCGTGCGCGCGACGATTTCGGCCGCGACGACCGTCTCTCGTTCAATTCCGGAATGGATGAATAACGCCAATGTCCGACATCAATCCCGGCGCCAACGATAGCGACGTCAATCCCGCCGCCCGCCGCTCCGCCGTCGGCGCCCGTCGCCCGTTCTACCGCCGCCGCAAGTCCTGCCCGTTCTCCGGCCCGAACGCGCCGAAGATCGACTACAAGGACGTCCGCCTGCTGTCGCGTTTCCTGTCCGAGCGCGGCAAGATCGTGCCGTCACGCATCACGGCGGTCTCGGCGAAGAAGCAGCGCGAGTTGGCGCAGGCAATCAAGCGCGCCCGCACGCTGGCGCTGCTTCCCTACATTCTGGCCTGAGGAGAGCGCCGTAATGGCCGCCGTCGAACTGATCCTGATGCAAAGGATCGACAAACTGGGACAAATGGGCGACGTCGTTCGCGTCAAGCCCGGCTATGCCCGCAACTATCTGCTGCCGCAAAAGATGGCGACTCGCGCCAACAAGGCCAATCGCGAGCAGTTCGAGCAGCAGCGCGTCCAGCTCGAGGCACTGAACCTGCGCCGCCGCGAGGAGGCGGAGCGCGTCGCCGAGCGGATTGGACAGATGAGCGTCGTCATCATCCGCCAGGCCAGCGACTCGGGCAGCCTGTATGGCTCCGTCTCGGTGCGCGACATCGCCGAGGGCTGCGTCGCAAACGGGTTGACCATCACGCGCCAGCAGGTGATCCTGGAACATCCGATCAAGTCGCTGGGCCTGTGGAATGTCCGCGTGGTTCTCCATCCGGAGGTTTCGATCACCGTGACGGCGAACGTGGCACGCAGCCCGGAGGAAGCGGAGAAGCAAGCCCGCGGTGAGCGGGTCGGCCAGGACGCCGAGGAAGAGGATGCAGCAGCGGCTGAGGAGATCGCGGCGCTGTTCGATCCAGGCGCTGAACCCGGCACGCTTCCGTAACCGGGGGAATTCCCCTGCTGGAGGGTGGCTCTAGCCACCCCGAGCGGGAGAAATCCCGGTAATGCTCCTGTCGCATAACACCTAGTTCACAAATTCTACACAAAGGTTTTTGACGCAGGCTGGCAGATCGCCCATGCTTGCTCGGCTTTTTGGCGGCCGAGTGAGGTGGGATGCGTAAGATCCTCGATTCGATATTACGGCGGTTCATTACGAAGGGCCGGCTATCGGTACGCTACCCAGACGGGTGCCTCCTCACATACGCGGGTGCAGACGGCCCGGAAGCGGGTGTCGAAATCCGCACCGCCAAGGCCGTGCGCCGGCTGGTGGTCGACCCGGCGCTCGGGGTTGGCGAGTGCTACATGGACGGATCGCTCGTTCCGCTCGGCAGCACGTTATACGACGTTCTGGATGTGCTTTGCGAAAACCTGATGACCGGCGGCGGCCACATTGGTGAGCAGGTTCACGAGCGTATCCGAACGCTCATCCGCCGGTGGTCCCAGTTCAACCCGGCCAAGCGATCCCGGCAGAACGTCGCGCACCACTACGATCTGGGCGACGATCTTTATGGCCTCTTCCTAGATCGGGACTGGCAGTATTCCTGCGCCTACTTTCCGACCGGCGCCGAGACGCTGGAGGAGGCGCAAATTGCCAAGAAGCGGCATATAGCGGCCAAATTGTTGCTCAACCGCCCAGGCCTGACCGTCCTGGACATTGGCTGCGGCTGGGGCGGAATGGCGTTGACGCTGGCCCGTGACTATGGCGCCCGCGTCCTCGGCGTGACGCTCAGCACGGAGCAACTCGCCCGCGCCCGCAAACGGGCCGAAGAGGCCGGGTTGTCCGACCGTGTTCGTTTCGAGTTGCAGGATTACCGCGATCCGAAGCTGACGGAACAGTTCGACCGGATCGTATCCGTCGGCATGTTCGAGCATGTCGGCATCAACCACTACGACACGTTCTTCAAACACGTGCACCGGCTGATGAAGCCCGATGGCGTGGCACTGATCCATGCGATTGGCCGGTTCGAGGGGCCGGGGAGCACCAATCCGTGGATCGATAAGTACATCTTCCCGGGTGGCTACTCCCCGGCAGTGTCCGAAGTCCTCCCCTCCGTCGAGCGTAGTGGCTTGCTGACGACCGATTTGGAAATCCTGCGGCTGCATTATGCCGATACGCTGCGCCACTGGCGCCGCCGATTCGCCGCGCGCCGGGCGGACGCTGCGGTTCTGTACGACGAACGGTTCTGCCGCATGTTCGAGTTCTATCTGGCAGGCAGCGAACTGGCCTTCCGCCGGATGGACAACATGGTTTGGCAGATTCAAGTGACGCGCGAGTTGCGCACCGTCCCCCTGACGCGTGACTACATTGCAGCGGCCGAGCGGGTGTCGGAGGTGGCCCGGGAGGACGCCGATTAAGCCGGAAGGCCTGCGTTCCTCACGTTCAACCCAAACCGTCCCCCGGTTCCACAGCCATCCACAGGCCGGACGGGTGCCGTGATGCTGCTTCTGGGCTAATGTCGCTGCCTACATGAACAGCATCGACACCTCCCTCCTGGGCCTGTCCCAGCGGCTCCCGCCCTCCAACATCCAGGCCGAGCAGGCGCTGCTGGGTGCCCTGCTCGCCAACAACCGCGCGTATGAGCGAGTCGCGGAGTTCCTGGCTCCGGAGCATTTCGCCGACCCGATCCACGGGCGCATCTTCGCTGCAATCCACCGCCGGGTGAATAACGGCCAGTTGGCCGACGCCATCACGTTGCGCGCGGAATTCGAGCATACCGGCGTGCTGGATGAGGTCGGCGGCACGGCCTATCTCGGTCAATTGCTGACGGCGATGGTCGGCATCATCAATGCTGGCGAATACGGGCGGGCGATCCATGACGCGTGGCTGCGCCGCGAATTGATCGACGTCGGCGAGGAGGTGGTGAACAACGCCTTTGGGGCTGATCCGGAAATGGACGGCAGGACGCAGGTGGAGGCGGCCGAGCAGAAGCTGTTCGACATCGCCGACAAGGGTGCCACTAGCGGTGGCTTCATCATCTTCGAGCAGGCGCTGACGACCGCGATTCAAGGCGCCGAGCGCGCGTTCCACCGCCCGGGCCACGTCTCCGGATTGGCAACCGGGTTGCGTGACCTGGACAAGAAGATGGGCGGCCTCCATCCGTCGGACCTCATGGTGCTGGCCGGCCGACCGGGCATGGGCAAAAGCGCGCTGGCAACCAAAATCGCATTCGGCGCCGCCCGGGCCCTGATGGCTGAAGCTCGCGCGGCCGGTGGGGGCGACGAGGTCCCAAAGGGAAGCGTCGCGTTCTTCACCCTTGAGATGAGCGCGGAGCAGATTGCGCTGCGCCTGCTCGCCGAAGAGGCCCGTATTTCCGGCGACAAGATTCGCCGTGGTGACATTGCACAGCGGGATTTCGACCGGTTCGTGCAGGTCAGCCGCGAGGTCGCGGGCTTGCCGCTGCACATCGACGAGACGCCCGGAATTTCCATCGCCGCGTTGCGGACGCGGTGCCGGCGGCTGAAGCGGGTGAGTGGGCTGAGCCTCATCATCGTCGACTACCTGCAACTCATGCGCCCGTCCGCCGGCACCCGTCCCGAGAGCCGGGTGTTGGAAATCAGCCAGTTCACCCAGGGATTGAAGGCGATCGCGAAGGAAATGGCGGTGCCGGTCATCGCGCTGTCGCAGCTTTCCAGGGCCGTGGAGCAGCGCGAGGATAAGCGGCCGCAGCTGTCGGACTTGCGCGAGTCAGGCACGATCGAGCAGGACGCGGATTCTGTCATTTTCATCTACCGCGACGAATATTACCTGCAGCAACGCAGCCCCAAGCAGGCGCATTTCGACTCTGACGACAAGTTCAACGCGGCGATGGACAAGTGGCAGCAGGACATGGAGCGCGTGCACAACCGTGCCGAGTTGCTGATCGAGAAGCAGCGCCACGGACCGACCGGCAAGATCGATCTGCTGTTCGAGGGCGAGTTCACCCGCTTTGCCGATTTGGACCTGGTGCATAGCGAGCCGTAAGGTCCGGCCAAACCAAGTGAGGCCATCATGCCTGAGATGAACCGCCAAATCCTGCTCGCCAGCCGCCCGAAGGTCTCGGTCAGCCCCGAGAATTTCCGTCTGGTGGAAGTGCCCCTGCCCCCGCTGGAGGAGGGTCAGGTCCGCGTCCGCAACCATTTCCTGTCGCTCGACCCCTACATGCGCGGGCGGATGGACGAGACGAAATCATATGCCGCATCCCAGGCGCTGGACACGGTGATGATTGGCGGGACGGTGGGTGAGGTGCTCGAATCCCGCAATTCCAAATTCCAACATGGCGACAAGGTGGTGGCCGGCTTCGGATGGCAGGAATACGGAACCTCCGATGGCACGGGCATGCAGAAGGTTGACGATACGCGCGTCCCGCTCTCCGCCTATCTGGGTTGCGTCGGCATGCCGGGCGTGACCGGCTGGTATGGCCTGAACCGCATTTGCCTTCCGAAGGCGGGCGAAACGGTCGCGGTGAGTGCCGCGAGCGGTGCGGTGGGCAGCGTGGTGGGTCAATTGGCCAAGCGGCATGGGTGCCGCGTGGTGGGGATCGCCGGTGGGGTGGAAAAGTGCCGCTATGTGGTCGATGAATTGGGCTTCGATGCCTGCGTCGATTACAAGGCCAACGCTCTGGAGGCCGATTTGCAGGCGGCAGCACCCGCCGGGATCGACGGGTATTTCGACAATGTCGGTGGCGCCGTGCTGGATGCGGTCATGGCGCAGATGAACGCGCATGGCCGGATTGCGATCTGCGGAGCTATCTCCGGCTATGACGGGCACGCGATGCCAATGGCCAAACCTAGGCTGATCCTGGTGTCCCGGCTGACGATGCGCGGCTTCATCGTGTCCGAGCATTTCGACGAATGGCCGGGGGCCTTGAAGGAATTGGGTGAGCTTGTCGCAACCAAGCAACTGAAATTTATGGAAACCATCGCCGAGGGGCTGCACAACGCACCGGAGGCATTCATAGGACTACTGAAGGGGAAGAACTTCGGCAAGCAACTGGTGAGGCTGGTCTAGCCCTGATGCAGGCCAGCGGGGCCGACGCATGGCCCACCTTGCTGGAAATCGATACCACTGCGATCGTGGCGAATTGGCTGTCGCTCCGAAGCGGCCCAATCGCTGCCGTCGTGAAGGCCGATGCGTACGGGCTGGGGGCGTCCGCCGTCGCTCCTGCCCTGCACGCGGCCGGCTGCCGCCATTTCTTCACCGCACACCCGTCCGAGGCACTCGCCATCCGGGACGCCCTGCCGGACTGCATGCTGGCGGTGCTGAATGGCTTGTGGCCTGGAATGGAGCCAGTCTTCGCCGCCCACGGCTTGGTTCCGGTTTTGGGCACCCTCGGTGAGATCGAGCGTTGGGCGGCGCAGGCACGGATCCTCGGGCACCCGCTGCCCGCCATCCTGCACGTCGACACGGGAATGAACCGGCTGGGCCTGGATCCGCGCGAGTTGGACCTGCTGGCCGCCGATCCGAGTCGCTTGCGCGGGCTGACTTTGCGCTACGTCATGACCCATCTCGCATCGTCCGAATGCCCGGACGATCCGATGAACGAGCTACAGCGTACCCGCTTCACCGCGGCCTGTGCCAGGCTGCCTGCGGCGCCGCGCTCCTTCGCCAACTCGTCCGGCCTTTTCCTCGGGCCTGGCTTCGCATCTGACCTCGCCCGGCCAGGCGCCGCCTTATACGGGGTGAACCCCACGCCGGGCCGGCCCAATCCGCAGAAGCCGGTGGTTCGGCTCCGCGCCCGTGTCCTGCAGCTGCGCGATGTCCCGGCGGGCGACAGCGTCGGCTATAACGCAGGGTGGACGGCACCACGGCCGAGCCGGATCGCGACCGTTTCGGTGGGGTATGCCGACGGCTATTTGCGCTCTTTGAGCAACGGAGCGACGGCGTATTTTGACGGCATGGCCGTGCCGCTGGTAGGTCGCGTATCCATGGACCTCTCGACCTTCGACGTGACGAACATTCCAGCCCTTTCGGTAGGCGACTGGCTGGACATGATCGGCCCCGGCGGGGTTGACGCGCTGGCGCAGGATGCCGGCACGAACGGCTATGAAATCCTGACTTCCCTCGGGCGTCGCTACCAGCGCGTCTATCGATGAACCCACTCGACTGGCTGGCTGCCCTCGGCCGGGGGGCGATTGGCGTGTGCCGTACGGTTGGCGCCATCGCAGTGTTTGCCTTGGACGGCGTGTCCCACGTGATCCGCCCACCCTATTACGGGCGCATGCTTGGCCGCGCCTTCGTCGAGTTCGCCTATTTCAGCCTGCCCGTGGTGGCGTTGACGGCGATCTTCTCTGGCATGGTGATCGCGCTGCAATCCTTCACCGGCTTTTCCCGCTTCAACGCCGAGAGCGCCGTGGCCTCCATCGTCGTACTGTCCGTCGTGCGCGAGTTGGGGCCGGTGCTGGCGGGGCTGATGGTGGCCGGCCGGGTTGGCGCTGCAATGGCGGCAGAAATCGGCACCATGCGCGTCACGGACCAGATCGACGCGCTGGGAACATTGTCCACCAACCCGATGAAATACTTGGTGGCCCCTCGCCTCCTTGCCGGCACGATCGCGTTGCCCTTGCTGGTGGTGGTCGCCGACATCCTGGGCGTTGCCGGCGGCTACCTGGTTGCCACGGTCAAGTTGGGACTCAACCCCATCGGCTACCTCAACAACACGTTCGATTTCATGACCACGGGCGACGTGGCCAGCGGCCTGGCAAAGGCGGCAGTGTTCGGCTTCCTGATCGCGCTGATGGGCTGCTACCACGGTTACAACAGCCGCGGCGGCGCCGAGGGCGTGGGAGCCGCCACGACGTCCGCCGTAGTGGTCGCTTCCATCCTTATCCTGGCCAGTGACTATGTGTTGACGGAACTGTTCTTTGCCCACTGACCCAGTGCCCAAAATCCGCATCCGCGGGCTTCGCAAGCGCTTCGGCGACAAGCAGGTGCTCGATGGGGTGGACCTCGATGTCGCGACGGGCACCTCCATGGTGGTGATCGGCGGATCGGGCACCGGCAAGTCGGTACTGCTGAAATCCATCCTCGGCTTGGTAGAGCCTGATGAGGGCACGATCGAGATCGACGGCAAAAACGTCCTGCGCATGAGCCGCCGCGAGCGCGAGGTGGTCAACCGCCAGATCGGCATGCTGTTTCAGGCTGGTGCGCTCTTCGACAGCATCCCCGTATGGGAGAATGTGGCGTTTGGCCTGCTCGCCCAGCAGAAGATGAGCCGTGACGCGGCGCATGCCCGTGCCAGCGAGGTGCTGTCGCAGGTCGGGCTAGCCGCCAGCGTCGGCGATCTCTCGCCCGCGGAACTGTCGGGCGGGATGCAGAAACGGGTGGGCCTGGCACGGGCGATCGCGGCACAGCCGAGCCTCTTGTTCTTCGACGAACCGACCACCGGGTTGGACCCGATCATGGGTGCCGTGATCGACGGGCTGATCGTGGATTGCGTCAAGCTCCTCGGGTCGACGGCGGTCGCCATCACGCACGACATGGCGTCCGCCGCGCGCATCGGCGACCGGGCGGCGATGCTGCACCGGGGCCGGATCGTGTGGGAGGGCCCGGCGACCGAGTTGCTGAATAGCGGCAACGCGGTGGTGGACCAGTTCACCCATGGCCGGCGCGAGGGACCGATTCAGATGGAATTGCGCAAATAGGCTCAATCGTTCGTGGGTTCGACGAACGTTACGGCTGTGAATCCCACGGCGACGAGGGTGGCGAGCCAAATGGCACTGAGACCCACCTGGTGGAAGGCCGCCCCGCCTGCCACCGCCCCGGCGACCAGCCCGAGCCAGCGCATGAAGTTCGGCACCCAGTCCAGTCGGGAGCCCCCGAGAAACGCGAGGGCAATATGCTGCGCCATCTTCACCAACGTGCCTGTCATGTAGGTGAGGCCCACGCCGACATTGCCATCATGCTCGAAGACGGTGTTTTCCGCACCCATCGCCAGCGTGGCTGCGGCGATGGCGAGCGTGGTGCGACCGGTCGATTCCAGTAGCCCGCTCACCAACAACAGGCCTGAAACGAGCGTCAGCACGGCAGGACGGCCACGGCGGACGGCGTGGCGGAGGATGGTGGCGGCCACGACGCCGAGGACGAAGAGGCCGATGATCGCCAGCGGAACGACCGCCTTAGCCCAGTTGCCCCCACTGAGGGCCACGCCCAAGATCGTGGAATTGCCGCTCATGAATGAGATGAAGGTGCCGCCGAGCCAGAGGAAGCCAACCGCGTCGACATAGCCGGCCAGGGCCGACAATCCGATGGCCAGTGGCTGGTCTCGCTGAGGCTCGAACGCCATGGCCGTACCCTTCTCGTGTTTGCCGCTTGACCGGCTGGGCCTTCGCGCGGGATGGCTGCGGGATGGCCAAACCGACGCATCGCTTCGTCTGCCAATCCTGCGGCGCCGTCACCGGCAAATGGGCCGGGCGCTGCGAGTCGTGCCAAGAGTGGAACAACATCGTCGAGGAGCCCGTAGACTCCCGGCCCGGCGCGCTCAAGCCCGGCGGCAAGGCATCGCGGCTGGACTTTGTGGGCCTCCAGGGAACCACCGAGCCACCGCCCCGGGCGCAAACCGGGATTGCGGAACTGGACCGGGTGCTGGGCGGCGGGCTGGTCGCGGCCTCTGCCGTCTTGGTGGGGGGCGATCCCGGCATTGGCAAATCCACCCTGCTGCTCCAGGCCGCTGCCTCGCTGGCCCGGGCCGGGCGGCGCGTGATGTACATCACCGGTGAAGAATCCATCGACCAGGTGCGGTTGCGGGCCCGGCGGCTGGGGCTGGCGGATGCGCAACTGGAGTTGGCCGCCACCATCAACGTCCGCGACATCGGCGCGGCGCTGGAGGGGGCAGCGGATGCGGCGATGGTGGTGATCGACTCGATCCAAACCATGTGGATGGACACGATCGATTCGGCGCCAGGTACCGTCAGCCAGGTGCGGGCCTGCTCGTTCGAGCTGATACGGCTCGCGAAGTCTCGCGGCTTCGCGCTTGTCCTGGTAGGACATGTCACGAAGGACGGCGCCTTGGCTGGCCCCCGGGTGCTGGAGCACATGGTGGATGCGGTGCTGTATTTCGAAGGCGACCGCGGCCATCAATTCCGTATTCTGCGTGGGGTGAAGAACCGCTTCGGCGCAACCGATGAGATCGGCGTGTTCGCGATGACGGAGGCTGGGCTGGCGGAGGTGCCCAACCCGTCGGCCCTGTTCTTGGCGGAGCGGCGTGGCAACATCGCGGGCTCCGCCGTCTTCGCCGGGCTGGAGGGGACGCGTCCGGTCTTGGTGGAGGTGCAGGCGCTGCTGTCGCCCAATGCCGGAGGGTCGCCCCGGCGGTCGGTGATCGGGTGGGATGGGGGGCGGCTGGCCATGATGCTGGCGGTGTTGGACAGCCGCGCCGGGCTGCGGCTGTCGGCGCATGACGTGTATCTGAACGTCGCCGGCGGCCTGCGGGTGATCGAGCCGGCGGCGGATTTGGCGGTGGCGGCGGCCCTGGCCTCGGCCGCCACGGAAACGCCGACGGATGCTGGAACGGTGTATTTCGGCGAGGTTGGTTTGTCGGGTGAAATCAGGCAGGTCGCCCAGGCGGATGCCCGGTTGAAGGAGGCGCAAAAGCTGGGTTTCGCCGCCGCCTGCCTTCCCCGCCGGCTGGCCCAGGGCGGACGAAAACCCGCCTTGCTGCCTGGATTGCGGTTGAACGAATTGGGCCATTTAGCGGAGCTGGTTGCCGGGTTCACTGGAAAAGGTGAATAAACGCCTGATCCGAACTGTCCTGTATGAGGCTCAAAGCCGGGTTAGACGCTCCAAGCCAGCGGCACTTCCCAAGATCGCGGCTTTTTCAGCGCGGGTGAGCATGGACGCAGCAGCCTCGACCGTCTCTGCTTCCTCCAACTTTGCCAGCCCGATCGCCAGCCCGGGATCCTCCGAGCGGCGGCGCGTGGGCGGCAACATTCGGACGTGGGCCTCGCGCAGCGCCGCATCGTCCCGCAAGCGCCGCATCGCCTCCGGCACGGGGTTGTCGCCCAATTCGCGCGCCCGCGCCACGGCGTCTGCAAGCACTCTGGGCGGCTGCCGCTCCTCCGGGATCCACAGCACCCCGATCCGTCGTAGCCCGCGCCCGACGCCGCTGCTGCCGGTGACCAGGGCCAGAGGGATCGCCAGCGCCTGCCCGACCACCACGGGTGACATCCAGGCCAGAAGATAGGGCGATACCAAAAACGACGACACCGCCAGCGCCACCCCGAACACGGTATGCCAGGCGTACAAACGCGCGACAGTGGCAAACGGGATGCTGCCATCATCGCGGCGCTGGGTGTTCCAGCCGGAATCCCGCCCGAGCAGAATGGCGAATACGTCGAGCGATTGGGTGAGCATCGTCACCGGAGCGAGCAACCCGGCGACCACCGTCTCCAGCAGCATCGACAGCATCGCGCGCAACACCCCACCGCAGCCGCGCCGCAGCGTGCCGTCGAAGATCAGTGCGATATAGGCCAGCAGCTTCGGCGCCAGCAGCAACGCCATGGTGCCGATGAATACCCACTTGGCGCGTTCAGGGTCGATGATGGGCCAGGTGGGAAACAGCGCCTTGCCGTTCGGGAAGTAGTCTGGACGGACGAAACGGGATTGCAGAGAAATCAGGATGCCCACGAGGATGAACAGCAGCCACATCGGCGCGGTGATGTAGGAGCCGATGCCCGTCAGCAGGTGCATACGGCTGACCCAGTGAAGCCCTCGGCTCGGCAGCACGGCGATGTGCTGCAGATTGCCCTGGCACCACCGCCGGTCCCGCACCGCCAAATCCGGCAGCGAGGGCGGGCTCTCTTCGTAGGAGCCGGGGAGGCCGGGGACCATGTGCACCGCCCAGCCGCCGCGGCGGATCAGCGCCGCCTCGACGAAATCGTGGCTTAGGATATGGCCGCCGAACGGTTTGCGTCCCCGCAAAACCGGCAATCCCGCCTCTGCCGCGAAGGCCGCCGTGCGGATCATGGCGTTGTGGCCCCAGTAATTGCCCTCTGCGCCATGCCACCAGGCGATCCCGTGCGCGATCACCGGACCGTACACGCGCCCGGCGAATTGCTGCATGCGGGCGAACAGGCTGTTTCCGTTCGCGATGGTTGGCAACGTCTGGATCAGCCCGACCTCCGGATGCGCCTCCATGGCGGCGGCGAGGCGCACCAGGGACGTGCCGGTCATCACGCTATCGGCATCCAGGATGAGGAATTGCGGATAGGCCCCGCCCCAACGGCGCACCCAATCCGCTATATTGCCGGCCTTGCGCTCCGTATTCAGCGGACGCCGGCGGTAGAACAGCTGCACGCCAGGGTCGACCCGCTCACGCAAGGTGAGGAAGGCAGCCTCCTCAGCCACCCAGACATCGGCGTCGGTCGTGTCGCTGAGAATGAAGGTATCGAATTGGCCGCCCTGCCCCGTTTCGGCCAAGGAGCGCTGGATTGCCTCCAACCCGGCCATCACGCGCGACGGTGGCTCGTTATAGGTTGGCATCAGCAAAGCGGTCCTTCCGCGTAGGATTGGCAGCGCCGTGTCCAGGCCGATGCCCAAACGCCGGCCACCGCGGGCCAGGCAGGAGACGAACCCGGCCACCGAGCTGGTGAACGACAGGGCGATCCACGCGAACAATGCCACGAAAAGCAGCAGCAACAGCACGATGAGCGTCGTGAGGCCACCAGGGTCCAGCACGGCCAGCATTTCCCGCGCCGCCTGCACCGTCATCAGCACGGCGGGCAGGATGACCGCCAGCCGGCGCAGCCAGACCAGTTTCGGACTGCTCGGCAGCTTTCTGGCACGGGGCGCGGCGGACCCGCGCAGGGCCTGGGTCGGCATCTCCATCGGGACCTCCGGCGGGAGCGCCGGGGTGGCTGCCAGGGCTACGTGGTCCAACGGTACAGCCATGTTTCGGTAAGAGGGGTATCGCCGCCCATCAGGCGTCCATGCAGCTCAATTGCCGTTTCCCGGCCTGGCACCAGCTCGAAGCTGATCCGCCAGCCCCCGGGTATTTCAGCAGCGACGATGTCTTTTAGCTGGCCCTTGTCGTTGGTGACGTCCAGCTTCGGGGTGGCCCCCGGTTTCAGCGGGCCCGTGTCCAGCACCACCAATCGCGAGCCGTCAGGCCCGGGACCCACCATGGTGTTGGTGAATGGCACCGGAAGATTCTTCACGGGCGGGGCCGCGCCCCAATGCAGCTTGTAGGCATAGTTATAGGCAAGTCCGGCTTGTAGCTTTGCCTTCGGCCGCC
This sequence comes from Acetobacteraceae bacterium, assembly GCA_965199005.1. Classification (GTDB taxonomy): domain Bacteria; phylum Pseudomonadota; class Alphaproteobacteria; order Acetobacterales; family Acetobacteraceae; genus LMUY01. Next base: position 1,130,707 of record CBDAQK010000006.1, read on the forward strand.
AGAAGGCGACCATGTTGTCGTTCACCTCCTTATCGGACGGGATTTCGACCAGCATCACGGCGCCTTCCCCCCAGTCACCCACCGGTTCGACCCAGGCGCATGGACGGTCTTCGTAATGCGATTCGATATCCTCATAAGCGGCGAAACTGCGCTTCCGCTGTTGCAGGCCGAATCCTTTGGGCGACTTGTCGACGAAGCTGCTCACCTGCAGCCGCGCCGGGTTGACCAATTGGCGCCAGAGGGTTTCGCCATGCCCCGTCAGCATCAGCAAACCGTCCGAATCGTGCACCGCCGGGCGCCAGTCATCGACCCGGTTGCGTTCATTGCCGTCGAACAGGAACATGCTGGTCAGCGGTGCGATCCCGGCCTGGTCGATGTCTACCCGGGGAAATAGCGTCGCTGTGGTGTCGAACACGGTTTCCACACCCGGCGTAATAATGAAGCGAAAGGCGGCCGAGGCGCTCTGGCTGTCCAACAGGGCGTGCGCGGTGATGGCCGATGGCGTGCGGCCTGGTTTCGGACGTTCAATCCAGAAGGTCTTGAAATAAGGAAACTCCTCGCCGCCCTGGTCGGCAGTCTTGATCGCCAGACCGCGGGCGGACAAGCCATACCCCAGTCCCTTGGCCACGGCGCGGAAATAGCTGGCGCCCAGGAAGGCAGCGACCTCGTCGAAGTAATCGGGCCGGTTCATCGGCGCGTGCAGGCGAAATCCGGCGAACCCGAGATCTTCGTTGGTCGGCCGCTGCACGCTGCCGAAACTGAAATTTTCTGGGTCGTAGCGGATCGGAGAGCTTCGTCCGTCCACCACTTCGTTGACATCGACGCGGCCCTTGTAAATCGACCCCCGGTGGAAGAATTCGACCTGCCATGGCAGCTTCGTGTCCCGCCACAAGGCGTGGCGCTTGTCGAATCGCAGCATGCGGTATTGGTCGTAGCTGAGATCGGCCAGATAGCTGGGCAGCGTGGTTTCCTGCGCTTGGAACGGCTTGGCCGCCAAGGCCCGGGCGGCGTCCCGCACGGTGTCCGTCGAAAAGGGCGTCCCGCTCTCCGGCGCCGCCAGGCTGGGGCGGGCCAGCACGAGAGCCGGCAGGGCCGCGGCGCCGCGCAGCAAGGACCTTCGTTGCAACACCCATCTCCATTCTATCAGGACCGTAATGTCGAATGGCGCGCAGGGTTGCGTCATGAATGCTGGACCCGTCACCTGCCACCGGTTAGGAGGAGCGTCATCATGACCGACCTTCGCATCACGGCTGGCACGTTCACCTTCGGCGCGCGGTTCGAGGTTGCTGCTCCCCTGACGGTGGCCAAATTCCGCTCTCTGCTGCCATACCGCGAGCGGATCATCCATGTGCGGTGGAGCGGCGAAGCCTGCTGGATCCCGCTCGGGGATCTGGATTTGGGTCTCAAGTATGAGAATGCGACGAGCTACCCAGCACCCGGCCAAATCATCCTGCACCCCGGCGGCGTGAGCGAGACCGAGATTTTGCTGGCCTATGGCAGCGTGCAATTTGCCAGCAAGGTCGGCGTACTGGCCGGCAACCATTTTCTGACCGTGACCGAGGGGGCGGAGAAGCTTGCGGAACTGGGCCGCTCCGTCCTGTGGCGCGGCGCACAGGAGATCGTGTTCGAGCTGGCTGGCTGAGGGCTTGGCGAGACCCCGGTCTCGGTGGATATAGCGGCATGACCGCGCGTCCGAGTCGCTACACATGAACTGGGTAGACATCGCGGTGCTCACGATCATCGCGTTCTCGGCCCTGCTCGGCTTCATGCGTGGTCTGGTGCGGGAGGTGCTGGGGCTGCTCGCCTGGATTGGCGCGGGCTTTGCCGCCATGTGGTTTTTCCCGCAGGTTCAAGGGGTTTTCAGGCGCGCTATCGAAAACCCGGATATCGCCGACCCGGTTGCCTTCGGGGCGGTTTTCCTGGTCGCGCTCATCGTTCTGTCGCTGGTGGCGCGGGTCCTCGGCGGCGCCGTCCGCGGCTCGGTGCTGGGCGGATTGGACCGGACTCTCGGCCTGGTCTATGGTTTGGCACGCGGTGCCGCGTTGATGATCGCCGCCTATATCATAGCTGGGGTCGTACAACCGGTGGATCACTGGCCCGATCAAGTGTTGGAAGCGCGCACCCTCCCCTCCATCTACCTCGGTGCGGTCTGGGTGGCGCAGCGCCTGCCGGCGGATTACCGGCCGTCGCTGCCCGTTCCGCCAACTGATCGGCCCACGAGTTCGGCAGACCTGCTACATGCCGTGCCATTAGGCCGCGCGCTCGGTGCACCACCACCGCGCCAATAGGAGGTCGCTCATGCTGCCCGACCGTTTCGACGACGATAAGCCGCACGAGGAATGTGGCGTGTTTGGTGTCTGGAATGTCCCGGATGCCGGGGCGCTGACCGCGCTCGGCCTGCATGCACTGCAGCACCGTGGGCAGGAGGCGACCGGTATCGTCACCTTCGATGGCCAGCGATTCTACCAGCAGCGCGGCTTGGGCCTGGTGGCGGACACGTTCGGCGATGCCCGGGTCATCGCCTCGATGCCGGGTTCGACGGCAGTGGGGCATAACCGGTACGCCACGACCGGGGAGACGATCCTGCGGAACGTCCAACCGCTCTACGCCGATTTCGAGTTCGGTGGCCTCGCGGTTTCGCATAACGGCAACCTCACCAACGCCATCGCACTCAAGCGATCCCTGGTGCGCCGCGGATGCCTGTTCCAATCCACCACGGATAGCGAGGTGTTCGTCCATCTCATCGCGATCAGCCTGTATTCGACCGTGGTGGATCGGCTGATCGACGCGTTGAAGCAGGTAGTGGGCGCCTATTCCCTGGTTTGCCTGTCCAACGACGCGCTCATGGGTGTGCGGGATCCGCATGGCGTGCGTCCGCTGATCCTGGGGCGGATTGGCGCCGACAGCCGGAGCACGACCAGCGGCTGGGTGCTCGCATCCGAGACCTGCGCCTTGGACATCGTCGGCGCCGAGTTCGTGCGCGACGTGGAGCCGGGCGAGATCGTCATCATCAACGACCAGGGCGTGCGCAGCATCAAGCCGTTCAGCCAGGCGGCAGAGCGGTTCTGCGTGTTCGAATACATCTACTTCGCCCGCCCCGACTCCGTTGTGGAGGGATTGCCGGTCTATGAGGCCCGCAAGCGGATCGGCGAAGCACTGGCCCGGGAATCGGCCGTTGCCGCGGATGTGGTCGTGCCGGTACCGGATTCGGGGGTTCCGTCGGCCATGGGCTACGCGGAGGCGAGCGGGCTGCCGTTCGAACTGGGGATCATCCGCAACCACTATGTCGGGCGCACCTTCATCGAACCGACGGACCAAATCCGGAATCTGGGCGTCAAGCTGAAGCATTCGGCCAACCGGTCGGTGCTGAAGGGGCGCCGGGTGATCCTGGTGGACGATTCGATCGTGCGTGGGACAACGAGCCGCAAGATCGTGGAAATGGTGCGCCAGGCGGGTGCGGCCGAGGTGCATATGCGCATTTCCTCGCCACCCACGACCCATTCCTGCTTCTACGGCATCGACACGCCGGAACGCGGCAAGTTGCTGGCCGCGCGCAATGACGTGGCGGAGATGGCGCGGCTGATTGGGGCCGACTCCCTTGCCTTCATCAGCCTGGACGGGCTGTACCAGGCCTTGGGACATGCTGGCGGACGGGGCGAGCGGCCAGCCTTTTGCGACGCGTGTTTCACGGGCGATTACCCGATCCGTTTGGCGGATTTGTCCAATGATGCTGAGCGGCAATTGAGCCTGCTTCCTGGCGAGTGACGGGCCGGATCGCCTTCGTCACCGGCGCAAGCCGAGGAATTGGTGCTGCGGCGGCGGTGGCGTTGGCCCGGCGCGGCATGCACGTCGTGATCACCGCCCGAACCCTGGGCGGCCTGGAAGAGACCGATGATGCCATCCGGGGCGCTGGCGGGGCGGCGACCCTGTTACCGTTGGACCTTGCGGAAGGCGATACGTTGGACACGGTCGGACCCAGCCTGTTCGAGAGGTTCGGCCGCTTGGATGTGCTGGTGCACGCCGCAGGCGCATTGGGCAAACTGACGCCCGCGCCCCATATTTTGCCGCGCGACTATGCCATGGCCGCTGCCGTCAATCTGGAGGCAGCATGGCGGCTGATCCGCACCTGCGGCCCGCTACTGCTGGCTGCCGAGGCAGGGCGAGCGGTGTTCGTGACCGATTCGCTGGTGGAGTCGCCGCGGGCCTATTGGGGCCTCTACGGCGCCACCAAGGCAGCGATGCATCACCTGGCCCTGTCGTGGGCCGCGGAAATGCGCACCACGCGCTGCCGGGTCAACCTGTTCGATCCCGGCGTCGTCGCCACGCGGCTTCGCAAGGAAGCCATGCCGGGCGAGAACCCTGCAACCCTGCGCCAGCCCGAAGATGTGGCCGACGCGCTCGCCGCATTATGCGAGCCCGGCGAAACCCGCCATGGCGAGATCGTCCGGCCGTAGCCGCTCCGTGCGCTACGACCGGGTGGACATCGTTATTCCGCCGGTATGGCCCTCGTATCGGGGCTCTCTTCCAGCTTCGCATCATGCCGGAATGCCAACACGATCCCCATCGCGATGAAGCCGCAGACCGCAAGGCACCACAGGCCGCCAGCATAACTTCCGGTCTGGTCCTTGATGTATCCCATCGCGTAAGGGCCGAAGAAGCCAGACAGGTTGCCGATGGAATTGACCACCGCTATGCCACCTGCACATGCCGGGCCTGACAAATAGGCGGTCGGCAATGTCCAGATCACGGGCAGCGAGGCGAAGATGCCAAAGCCTGCAACGGTGAATGCCAGCATTTTTAGATACGGATCATCCAACAGCGTGGACGCGCCGAGGCCCGCACCGGCGATGAAAAGCGCAAATGCCGCATGGCCCTTGCGCTCCTTCTTCCGGTCTGACCGCTGGCCCCACAGCACCATGCCGACCGTCCCCACGATATAGGGAAGCGCCGTCACGAACCCGGTTTGCAAATTGGTGAGCCCGAACCCCTTAACAATCGTCGGAAGGAAGAAGCTGAAGCCGTAATTGCACGCGACAGCGCCAAAATACACCAGCGACACCGCCAGCACGCGGCCATCGGTCAAGGCCTGCATGACGCTGTACTGGCGCTGCGTTTCGCGCTGCTTGCGCTCCATCCCCAACCGGGTCATCAGCCATTGCCGCTCATCCGCTTGGAGCCAAGTGGCATCGGCCGGCGTATCCGTCAGGTAGAACAGCACCACGACCGCCAACACCAGGGCAGGCACCGCTTCCAGGATGTAGAGCCACTGCCAGCCATGCAGGCCCATCCAGCCGTCCAGCCCCAGCAAAGCGCCCGAGACCGGGGCGCCGATGACCGACGACAATGGGATGGCGGCCATGAAGAGGCCGATGATCCGGGCCCGGTCCTTGGCTGGAAACCATAAGGTGAGGAAGAAGATGATGCCGGGAAAGAACCCGGCTTCGGCAAAGCCAAGCAGAATCCGGACGATGTAGAAGCTGGTTTCGCCCCCGATGAACGCCATCGCGCCGGACAGGATGCCCCAGGTGAACATGATCCGCGCAATCCACTTCCGGGCGCCGAACCGCTCGAGGAAGAGGTTCGAGGGCACCTCGAAAACGAAGTACGCGAGGAAGAACACCCCGGCGCCAAGCCCAAACGCCGTCGCGGTCAGGCCGAGATCCTTGCTCATGGTCAGGTTGGCAAAGCCGACATTGACCCGATCCAGGTATGCTACGAAGTAACAAAGCACCAGAAATGGTACCAGCCGCATCGTCACCCGGCGTATCGTTCGACTCTCTAAATCCATTTGAACGCCCCCGCATCCGGCCGCATTGCGGCGGCCCGTTATGGGCGGAACTCTGGCGAAGACTGGCGCGGCTGGGAAGACTCATTCTGAGCGGCACAGAGCCGGACGCAAACCGCTGACGATGAGCCGCGTTCGTTCCCCAAGAACGAGGGAGTACAATCGAATGACATTATCGCGTTGGTTCGCCGTAAGCCTCGTGCTGGGCGTCGCCGGCTGCAATGGCGCTGCATCACCCACGGCCGTTGGCGCACGGGTCGGTCATTCCCTCGACACCGCAAGCGTGACGACTGGCGATGCAGTTGGCCACGCCGGGTATGTGACGGGAAGTGCTCTGGAACGGGCCGGCAACAGCGTCGCACGGGCGACCTCACCCTGACGACCTGGCGCGGGTTGAGGGTTACTCGTCGGCGTAGGGGTTCTTCGTGCCGCGGAACTGCAGGCGGATGGGCGTTCCCGGAAGGTTGAAAGTGTCCCGCAACCCATTGACCAAATAGCGCCGGTAGTCCTCGGGCGTCTGTTCCGCGCGGGTGCCGAAAATGATGAAGGTCGGCGGGCGCGCCTTGGGTTGGGTCGTGTACCGCAGCTTCAGCCGCCGGCCATCCACCAAGGGCGCCGCATGACGCTCCAGCGCCACCTCGAACCACCGGTTCAGTTCGCCGGTTGGAACGCGCGTGTTCCATATCGCGTGCGCCTGGCGAATGGTGGGCAGCAACTTGTCCACCCCTGCCCCAGTCATCGCCGACAGGGTTACGACGGGGATGCCCTTCATTTGGGCCAAGCTGGTCTCCAGCCGGTCACTCACGGCTTTGCGCGCGGCATTGCGATCCGGCACGGCATCCCACTTGTTCAGTGCCAGCACACAGCCGCGGCCCTCGCGCTCGATCAGGCGGGCGATCTGCAAATCCTGCTCGTGTAGGCCCTCGACCGCATCGACGCAAAGCACGACGATCTCCGCCATCTTCAACGCCTCGATGGTCGCCGAACTGCTCATCTTTTCCAACCCGGCCTCGACCCGGGCCTTCTTACGCAGACCCGCTGTGTCGACCAGTTCGATCGGGCCCTCGGCATCGGTAAAGCGCACCGCCACCGCGTCGCGGGTCAGCCCTGGTTCCGGACCGGTGATCATCCGCTCCTCCCCCAGCAGACGGTTCAGCAGCGTCGACTTGCCTGCATTCGGCCGGCCGACCACGGCGAGACGGAGCGGACGGTTGAGCGCGTCCTCCTCCTGCGCCTCGGGCAGGCGGTCGGCGATTTCCCCCATCAGATTTGCCAGGCCCTCGCCATGCTCGGCGGACACGGCCAGCGGCTCGCCCAACCCCAGGCTGAACGCGTCGAGGGCGGCCTGGGCACCCCCTTTGCCCTCAGCCTTGTTCGCCACCAGGAGCACCGGGCGGCCCTGCCGGCGCAACCAGGCAGCGAAATGGCTGTCGGCGGGCGTGATGCCGGAGCGCGCATCTACGACGAACACCACTAAATCCGCCGTGGCAACCGCTGCCTCCGAACTTGCCCGCATGCGGCCGAACAGGGTCTCGGGTGCGCTTTCCTCCAGCCCGGCCGTATCGACCAGGCGCACCATGCGGCCACGCAACTGCGCCGTCGCGTCCTTGCGATCCCGCGTCACGCCGGGCGTGTCGGCCACCAGCGCAAACCGGCGGCCTGCCAGGCGGTTGAACAACGTGCTCTTCCCGACATTCGGCCGCCCAGCGATCACGACGACCGGCAACATTGGCTAGCCGAACGCGATGATGGAGGAATCGTCGGTGACGACGAACATCTTGCCACCCGCCGCCACCAGGTTCACCGACACGGCATCCGGCAAATTCATCTGACCAAGCACTTCACCGGTTTGCGGGTTCACCGCCGTCAGCCGCTCCGTCGAACCCGCCAAATACAGGTGGCCACTGCCGAGCAGCGGGCCGGTCCAATAAATTGGATCGCGCGACCGCGCCACGTCCTCATACCGCGCCAACTGCGTCAGCCAGCGGATGCGGCCTTCGGCACGGCTGAGGCACGCAAGCTGCTGATCCACCGTCAGCACGAAGATCCAGTCGCCTGTGACGCAGGGAGTGTTCTGGCCCGACGCTTCGCGCTCCCAGATGCGGCGGCCCGACCGCAGGTCGATGGCAACGAACAATCCGCCGACGCCGATGGCGAACACCACACTGTCGACGATGACCGGGAGGGCGCGGATGGCAGACAAGTCGGAGAGGCTGGCGCGGCCCCTGCCCCCGGCCAAATTGTCGCTCCAGGCCAGGGTGCCGGTGTCCGCCCGCAGCGCGACCAGGTCGCCGGACCCAAATCCGGCCACGACCAAGCCATCCGAAAAGGCTGGTGCCGGTTCGCCCAGCACGATGGTGGCCGCGGCACTCGCCTGATAGCTCCAAATCTGCTTACCGTCGCTGGTCGAAAGCGCCAGCAGCCGCTCGTCGATCGTGGACAGGAAAAGCTGCCCCTCCACCACCGTCGGCGCCGAGCGGGCCGGCACACCGATGGAGGCGCGCCATTTGATCTTTCCATTGCTGACATCCAGGGCCAACGCCTCGCCACGGCCCGTCGTCGCATAGAGCGTGCCGCCTGCCACCGCGATGCCGCCGCCGACATTGGTGCTGCGGTCTTTTTCACCCTGGGTGTCAGTGTTCCAGTGCCGCGATCCCGTGGCTGCGTCGAAGGCCGAGACGCTGCCGTCCGAATCCATGGTGAAAACCACCCCGCCGGCGATGACAGGGGTCGCCGTGATCTTCTGCCGGTAGCCTCCGCCCTCGCCGATCGACCTGCGCCAGACGCGCTGCATTTCGCCCACGGCGACATTGCCCACGACATGCGCCGGGTTGCCGCCCGCCTGTGCCCAGTCCGCATTCAGCACCGGGGCCGGCAGGGCGACCGTGCGGTGGTCAGTCGGGTCCGCCACCATTCCCCGCGCGGTCACCATGACGGCTTCACGGCGGCCCGGAAGCGGGGTTTTGGTAGATTCGAACAAATCATCCAAATAGCTGCACCCCGGCAAAGCGGCAGCCGAGGCCAGCGAGGCGGTGCGTAATAGTGAGCGGCGGCTGAAACCCGGCGACCGACTCATCCCTTGGCCTCCACGGGCGCACCCAGCGCGACCAGAAGCTCGCTGGCGCGCAGGCGCAAACCGTCCGCTGCCAAGGGGTCGGTCAGCAGGCCACGGAGCAGGCGCGTGGCTTTCTCCTTGTCATCCTGCCGGAGAGCGGCCAACGCGTCGACTTCTTGCGCCAAGGGGCGCCAGGGGTTGGTCGCCGTCTCCAGCTTGGCGGTGCGTGCGGCGATGGCGGCCAGATCACCGACGTCGACCGAATGCTGCGCCCATAGCAGGCTTGCCATGTCGCGCAGCAAGACATCCTCCCCGTTGATGCTGACCTGGTTCCACAGGGCAAGGGCTGCCGCCGTATCGCCCGCGTTCCAGCGCAACGCTGCCTCCTGCAATTGCGCGAGCGTGCGGTAGCCGGCGGGCCCTGCGGCGGCAATCTTGGCAAACGCCTCCGGGTCGGTGGCTTGGCCGGGCGTGGCGCCCGGCGCCAATACGCCCGAGGCGGCGAGGTAGGGGCCGGCCTGCGCCGCGGCTAGGCGGCTCTGCTGCCAGACCCATCCTTGCCAGCCGCCAACCCCAGCCAGCACCAGAACAAACACACCGGCGGCAATGAAGCCGTAGCGCTTGCCCAACGCACGGGCGCGCTCGGCCCGAAAGTCTTCATTCACTTCGTCGAATATGTCAGCCACGCTTATAAAACCCTTGAACCCGGCGCGGGACCATAGCGGCCACCCCCCGTCCGGGAAACCCTGTGTTCATCCGATCGTGGTCCACTATGGCCATGACCCAGCCCATCCGCAGCCTGCTCGCCCTCACATGCCTCGTCCTCGTCGCTGGCCCATTGGGCGGCTGCGTCGCCGCGGCGGCGGTGGCCGGGGCGGATGCGGCGACCGTTTCCATCTTCGGCCGTGACATGGTGGATATCGGCGTATCCGCCGTCACGGGGCGGGATTGCTCCATTGTGCGGCTCGACCGGCGGCAGGATTACTGCGCGCCGCGCGAGCATATCCCTCTTACGGACCCCTATTGCAGCAGAACGCTCGCGGACGTCCAGTGCTGGTCGAACCCGGAGGCGTTCGTCGTGCCGCCGCACGACATCGTGGACACACCGGTCACCACCAAAGAGCAACAGCGGCAGATCACGTCGCGCTGGCCGAAATCGCTGAATATCTCATCGGACTGACGGCTAATACGTTGACGAAGCCGCCGCGTCGGATCCAGCTCTAGCGAAATTTGACCAGGCGGCCGCTGGGGGTGCCCAGCACTTCGTCGTCTCGCATCACCACGTGGCCGCGAATAATCGTCGCGACGGGCCAACCGGTCACGTCCATGCCGTCGAACGGGGTCCAGCCACAGGGAGTGACGATCCAGTCATTCCGGATCGTACGGCGCCGCTTCAGGTCGACGAGAGTGAAATCGGCGTCGTAGCCAGCGGCCAGACGCCCCTTGCCGACGGCACCATAGACCCGCGCGGGACCGGCGCACATCAAGTCCACCATCCGCGCCAAAGTCAGGCGGCCGGCAGCGACATGGTCCAGCATGATGGGCACCAGGGTCTGCACGCCGGTCAGGCCAGCCGGGACTTCGGGCCAGGGTTTCAGTTTTGCCGCGTGGGGGTGGGGCGCGTGGTCGCTGCCGATGGTGTCGGCCGTGCCGTCCCGCACCGCGGCCCAGGCTGCCTCCCAATGCTCCTTGCCGCGGATGGGAGGGTTCATCACCCCGAACCCGCCAAGCCGGTCATACACGTCCGGCGCCCATTGGGTCAGGTGGTTGACCAGCAACTCGACGGTGGCGACGTCGCGGTAGCCGCGCAGAAAGTCCAGTTCGGACGCGGTGGAGACGTGCAGGATATGGGCGGGCCGCCCCGTCTTCCGCGCCAGCGCCATCAGCCGCTGGGTGCCGAGCAGGGCGCACTCCTCGTCCCGCCACTCCATGTGGCTGCTATACGGCATGCCGGAATGAAACAGCGGCTTGCGGGCCCGCAGGCGATATTCGTCTTCGCTGTGATAGGCGACGGGCCGCCGGCCGGACCGCATCACCGCCTCCAGGCTCGGATCGTCCTCGATCAGCAGGTCGCCAGTTGAACTGCCGGCGAATACTTTCACCGCGCACACGCCAGGCAGCGTTTCCAGTGTGGCAAGTTCCAGGGTGTTGGGCTTGGTGGCGCCGACATAGAGGCCCATGTCGCACCAGCTTACCGCCTCGACATAGCTTTGCTTCCACGCCACCCGCTCGGCATCGATGATGGCGGGGGTGGTGTTCGGCATGTCGAACACGGCCGTCAACCCGCCGAGAATGGCCGCCTTGGTGCCGGTGGGAATGGTTTCGATGGCGGGGTCGCCGGGGTCGCGCAAATGGACGTGCGGGTCGATCAAGCCTGGCAGCACGTGCAGGCCGGCGGCGTCGATCACCTCGCCGGCGGTTCCGCCCGCGCCGATCGCTGCAATCCGGCCGCCGCGCACGCCGATATCGGCAACTGCCTCTCCCCAGGGCAGCAGGGCGGTGCCGTTTTGGATCAGGAGGTCGAAATGAGGCATTGATTACGCCTTGATGCCGACGAAGAAGAGGCGGGGGAACAGCAACAGGCGCTTGCCATCGGCCCGAACGGGGTAGTTTTCGGCCAGAGCGGCTTCATACTGCTGCAAATAGGCAGGACGATGCTCATCCGGCAGCGCCCTGAGAAAAGGCTGCAACCCGGTTGCCCTCACCCATTCCACGATGTCGGCGGGCGACCCCATCGGGTGGTGGTAGACGGTGCGCCATACCTCCGCCTCGCCGCCCATCTGCACCAACATGTCGTAGTACTCGGCAGGTGGCAGCACGCCCAGCCGCTCTCCTGCCGCGCCCATCGCCGATGCCCATGGCCCAGCCCGGGCGACGTCGCGCATCAGCCGATGGGATGGCTCGTCGCGATTATCCGGCACCTGCACGGCGAGCACGCCGCCGGGCGCGAGCAGGCCGAACAGCCGGGGTATCAGCGTGGCATGATCTGGCACCCATTGCAGCGCAGCATTGGCGTAGATCAGGTCCGGCGGCGTCTTGGGCGTCCATGTGCCGATGTCCCCGTGCTCGAACTGGCAGGCCGGCAGGCGTTCGCGAGCATTGACCAACATCGCGTCGGAGGTATCGACGCCGATGATGTCAGCCCCGGGAAATCGCTGTGCCAGCAACTCGGTCGAATTGCCCGGACCGCAGCCGAGATCGACCACAAACCGTGGTGACGTCAACTCGACCCGCGCCAGCAGATCGCGCGCGGGTTGGGTGCGCTGGGTCTCGAAGCGCGTGTATAGCGCGGGGTTCCATGTATCAGCCGGCATGGGCGGTCTCCTCCAAACGGTCCAGCACCATGGCCCCGATCGCCAGCGAGGCGGTCAGGCCGGGGCTTTCGATGCCGAACAGGTTCACCAGCCCCGGCACACCATGCACCGCAGGGCCAAGCACTGCGAAATCTGCCGCGGGCTCGCGCGGGCCGCTGATTTTCGGACGGATGCCGGCATAGCCGGGGACCAGGGCACCCTCCGGCAGACCGGGCCAATAACGCCGGATGGCGGCGTAGAACCCGGCAGCCCGGCCGGGATCGACGTCGTACTCTTCCCGCTCGACCCACTCCACATCGGGGCCGAACCTGGCCTGGCCGCCGAGATCCAGCGTGAGGTGGACGCCGAGGCCGCCGGGCTCCGGCACCGGGTAGATCAGGTGGCGAAACGGGGCGCGGCCTGCGAGGCCGTAGTAGTTACCTTTACAAAGATAGGATTGCGGGATGGTCTGGGATGGAATGCCCACGATGCGGCGGGCCAAATCCGGCGCGCGCAGCCCAATTGCATTCACCAGCACCCGGCACTCCAGCTGCATCGGCTGTTCCCCGCCGACCTCCAACCGCATGCCATCCGGCAGCACCGCGCCGGATAGGACGGGGGCATGGAAGGCGACCATGCTGCCCGCCGATTCCAAATCTCCCTGATAGGCCAGCATCAGGGCGTGGCTGTCCACGATGCCGGTTTCAGGCGAGTGCAGCGCCGAATCCACGCGCAAGGCCGGCTCCATCGCGCGGGCGGCATCGCCGGAGAGCAGGGTCAGCGCAACGCCATTGGCCGCCGCCTGGGCCTGGATGCCTTCCAGCTTGACCGTTTCGGCCGGATCGCTGGCGACGATCAACTTGCCGATCTTGCGCGCGGCCACACCATGCGCCGCACAATACTCGTAGAGCGCGATCCGCCCGGCGACGCAGAGCTTTGCCTTGAGGCTGCCGGTGGGGTAGTAGATGCCTCCGTGGATCACCTCGCTATTGCGCGAAGAGGTGACCGTCCCGATCCCACCTTCGGACTCCAGCACCAGCACCTCGCGCCCGGCGAGCGCCAGCGCCCGAGCCACGGCGAGGCCGACCACGCCAGCCCCCAAAACAACCGAGTCCACCCGTTCGATCATGGCTGCACCATCCTCCACCTGCGCTGCGCTGAAAAGCGCGTCCGTGATTGGCGCGGGTCCCGCCGGGTTGATGGCGGCTGAACGGCTGGCGCTCGGCGGCGTCGCGGTGACCGTGTTCGACCGCATGCCGTCGCCGGGCCGCAAGCTGCTGATGGCGGGTGCGGGTGGGCTGAACCTCACGCACAGCGAACCATTGGACGCGCTGCTCGCCCGCTACGGAACCGCTCGGGAAGCGCTCAGCCCAGCGATTTTGGCGTTTCCCCCGGATGCGCTGCTTGCGTGGTGCGAGGGGTTGGGGCAACCGGTGTTCACCGGCAGTTCAGGCCGCGTGTTTCCCGTCGCCATGAAGGCAGCGCCTTTGCTCAGGGCCTGGCTGCGGCGCCTGGAGGGGCTGGGCGTGCAGTGGCGGTTACGGCATCGCTGGCTTGGCTGGGCCCCGGATGGCCAGCCGCGCTTCGACCCGGCGGCCCGTGTCGCGCCGGGTGCGACGGTGCTGGCGCTCGGGGGCGCATCGTGGCCGCGGCTTGGGTCGGACGGAGCCTGGGCAGCCGCCCTGCCCAGGCATTGGCTCGCGCCGTTCCGTCCCGCCAATTGCGGCTTCGTGGCGCCATGGAGTGCGCATATGGCCCGCCATGCGGGCACGCCGCTGAAGCGGATCAGCGTCGGATTTGCCGGCCGCGTTGTGCCGGGCGAAGCGGTTCTGACGGAAATGGGGATCGAGGGCGGTCCATTCTACGCGCTGTGCGCCATGTTGCGCGACGCCATTGCGGCAGCGGGTACCGCAACCGCCATCGTCGATTTGCGTCCCGACCTGACGCTGGCGGAGTTAACCCGCCGGTTGGCCGCACCGCGCCGGGCGCAATCGCTCTCGACCTTCCTGCGCAAGCAAGCCGGGCTGCCGCCAGCCGGGGTCGCCTTGCTGCGGGAATGTACCGGAGTGCCGCAGGATTTGGCGGCAGCCATCAAGGCGCTGCCGATGCGGTTGACGGGAATTTCGGGGTTGACGCGGGCGATCTCGACGGCGGGTGGTCTGCGGTTCGAGGCATTGAGCGAGTTGGCGCGGGATGGCGTGTTCGCCGCAGGAGAAATGTTGGACTGGGAAGCCCCCACCGGCGGCTATTTGTTACAGGCCTCGTTCAGCACGGGGTTCGCCGCGGGCGAAGCAGCGCTGGCCTGGCTTCAGCCGCAGAAATAGCGCGTTACGCCTCGAGGCTCACGACGACGCGGGTGCCCCGATGCGCCGGATCGACCAGGACGGTGGCTTTGACCGTGCGGGCCATCGCACCCACGATCATCGTGCCTAGGCCGCTGCCCTTTGGCGCCACGCCATCCTGGTAACCGATGCCATCGTCCTCCACGACCAACTGAACCCGGCCCGCCTCGCGGCTGAAGGCCACGCGAATATCGCCCTTCCGGTCTGGGTAGGCGTATTTCAGCGCGTTGGTGACCAATTCATTTACAATCAGCCCGATGGAGACCGCCTTGTCCGTTTCGACACGGATGGAATCGGCGACCAACGTAATCTGGCCGAACCGCTCTTCCGTGGCGACGGCGCGTCGTAATTCGTCGACCAGCCCCTCCAGGTATTGATCCATTGCGACATATTCGACGTCGTTGCTGGTGTAGAGCCGCCGATGCACCAGGGACACCGCCTCCACCCGCTCGGCAGCCCGCCGCAACGCCTCACGCGCATCGGCGTCGGCAACTTTGCGCGCCTGCAGCTCGATCAGCGACGAGATAAGCTGCAGGCTGTTGGCAATACGGTGATTCACCTCACGCAGGAGGAGCGCCTGCTGTTGTGCGAGGGTCTCCAGACGATCCCGGCTCTCCTGCAACTCCTGGATCGCCGCCTCCCGCTCCCGCCGAAGGCGCACCTGCTCCTGCGACTGGCGGATAGAGGTGGAAAGGAATTCCATGAAGGTGCCTTGGACGTCCTTCACGACATAGTCGAACGCCCCCGCCTTCAGCGCCGCCACCGCGATCCGCGGCTCCTCGGCAGCGGTCACGAAGATCACGGGCGGCCCGTCCGGCAACGCCACCAGGTCGGCCAGCACGTCGAGCCCGTCCCGCCCAGGCATGAAATGATCGAGTGCCACCACATCGAAGGCTTGGGCGTTGCAGAGCGCCAACCCGGTCTGGCCATCGCCCGCCACCTGCACAACGAAGCCGTCGCGTTCCAAATGCCGCTGGACGAGCCGGCACAGCCCGGCGTCGTCATCGACATAGAGGACCCGGACGGGGGATCCGTGTGGCGACACTGTCAGTCCGCTTCAGGCACCTGCATCACGGCCAGGAACAAACCGAGTTGCCGTATCGCGACGGCAAAGCTCTCGTACTCGACTGGCTTGGTGATGTAGACGTTGCAGCCGAGGTCGTAGCAGCGCTGGATTTCCACCTTGTCGTCCGTCGTCGTCAAAACGATGACAGGGGCGCGCTTGAGCAGGTTGTCCGCCTTGATGCGGGCCAGGATATCGGTGCCGCTCATATCGGGAAGGTTCAGGTCGAGCAGCACCAGGATCGGGAGTTCGACGTTCCGCCTCCCCGCGCCATTCGTGCCAAACAGATGGTCGAGCGCCGATGTGCCGTCCGCAAACGGCACGATGGCGTTGTTGACACCCGCCCGCCGCACGTTTTTCTCGATCAGGCGGGCATGGCCTGGGTCGTCCTCGATCAATAGGATGGTTACCGGGTTGGCATTCAAGCCGCATTCTCCATTCCATTCTGGGCGACCGCAGGAATACGGATCGTGAAAGTCGTTCCCACATCCAACGCCGATGTACACTCTATACTGCCACCCAGGCGCCGGACCAAAGCGCGAACATGCGCCAGGCCGATCCCTTCACCTGGAACCTTCTGGTCCCCCGCACGCCGGAACAGTTCGAACACCCTCTCATAATCGCGTTCGGCAATGCCGCGGCCATTATCGGCGATGGCGAACCTGATCATCGGGCCTTCCCGCTTCGCCTCGATCCTGACGCTGCCGGGCCGGTCTGATTTAAGATACTTCAGGGCATTATCCATCACATTGGTGAAGATTTGTTCCACGGCGAGCCGATCTGCCACGAGCGTCGGGATAGTTCCAATCTCGATCACCGCCTCCTTCGCCATCGCCTGGTGCTGCATGCTGTCGGCAATCCCGCGCAGCATTGCCGCCATATCCAGGCGTTCCGGCGCCAAAACCCGCCGGCCTTCGCGGGACAACTTCAGGATGGCGTTGATCAGCCGGTCCATCTTGCTGGTGGAACTCCGGATGAAGCGGAGTGCCTCGGGGATGTCTTCCACCACGGCTTCGCGCAGTTCGGCAGAGATGCTCTGCGTGTCGAAATGCTGGGTCAGGGTGGCGGCCGCCTGTTCCAGCTCGCTGGTAAAGCCCATGACGTTGACCAAGGGCGCCCGCAAATCGTGTGAGACGATGTAGGCGAACCGTTGGATTTCCTCGTTGGCCGCCGTCAGGTCGGCGGTGCGGACACGCACGAGGTCGTCCAACTGCTCATTGGTCCGTTCCAGCGCCTCGTTCGCCCGGGCCGTCATCTCCTGCGCCGCCCGGAGGCTCGCCAGGTAGGCGCGCAAGCCGAGCGCGATGAGCCCGGTGAGTGCCAGCACCATGACCAACCCGGCGATATCAATGGCCACCAAACGGCGGCCGCCGCGTGTCACCGAGCCCACCTGCGTTACCAGCTCGGCATCCAGCCTGGCCTCCAGCCGGCTTACCAAGTCGCGGATTCCGAGCATCGCGTTATGGCCGACATTGGTCCGCACCAGGGCGAGGGCGCCCGGCAAGTCC
This sequence comes from Acetobacteraceae bacterium, assembly GCA_965199005.1. GTDB lineage: Bacteria > Pseudomonadota > Alphaproteobacteria > Acetobacterales > Acetobacteraceae > LMUY01. The sequence goes on from CBDAQK010000006.1 coordinate 1,147,753, forward strand.
CCGCCCTTGGCAAGGGTGACCGTCTTTTCCAGCTCCGCCAGCTTGTCGCCTGCGGCCTTTGCCAATTCGACGACCTGGGGGTCGCCACCCCGCGCGGCTTGCAAGCTCGCCAGCAATCCAGGCATCGCCGCTTCGGCATGGATGAGCGGCTGCAAATAGGCCTCGTCGGAGGTGAGCAGATAGCCGCGCTGCCCGGTCTCCGCGTCCTGTGCAGCCAGCAGGATGTTGGCCACCAAGTTGCGCGACGCCCGGGTCCCTTGGGCCAGTGCGAGGGCCTCGGAGTTCTCGCTGGCTTGCCAAACCGAGGCACCCGCCACCGCAACCAGCAACACCAGGGCGGCGACGAGCGACACCACGCCCGACCGGCCCAACGCGCGGGTGCTTTGTGTCGTCGGTCGGGGGTCGTGCAGCATGTCTGGGTTATGACGGTCCTGGGCCCACGCGCCAGCCATCAGAACGGATGCACAGCACCGGAGACAATCACGAACCCGTGATCCGGGGATGACAGTGCACGATTGTGCAAGAGTGTCATGAACCCCGTGGCCCAATCTGCGGTTAGGGTGTCATATGTGCCGCAGCCTTCAGCGGGAAGCGGCCCACGGCCATTTTCCAGTTTTGCGCCCGAGCGACGGGCGCGGTCGGCGACGAGCATGCTCATTCAAGGGATCGCCTCGATGGACCTTCCAGTCTCCACCTCCTCTTCAGCCCCCGTCATCAAGGGTGACATCGACCAGATCGCCATAAACACGATCCGAACCTTGGCAATCGACGCCGTTCAGAAAGCGAATTCCGGGCACCCAGGGACCCCGATGGGGATGGCACCTGTGGGGTATACCCTTTGGCAGCACGCCTTGCGCTACGACCCGGCGGATCCGCAGTGGCCAAACCGCGACCGGTTTGTCCTCTCGGTCGGGCATGCCTCGATGCTGCTGTATGCGCTCCTTCATTTGGCGCAGGTGGCGTCCGATCCAGAGCATAAGGACAAGGGCCCGTATGCCGTGACTCTGGACGACATCAAGGAGTTCCGGCAGCTCTCCTCGGTGACGCCGGGCCACCCGGAATACCGGCTGACCTCCGGCGTCGAGACGACCACGGGCCCGCTGGCGCAGGGCGTCTCCAACAGCGTCGGCATGGCGATGGCGCAGCGGTACTTGGCGCAGCGCTACAACAAGCCGGGCTTCGACATCTTCGACTATCATGTGTACGCGCTCTGTGGCGATGGCTGCATGATGGAGGGAGTGTCCAACGAGGCTGCGTCGATCGCCGGCCATTTGAAGCTCGGCAACCTCACCTGGATCTACGACAGCAACCACATCACCATCGAGGGCGCCACCAGCCTCGCCTTCAGCGACGATGTGGGCGCGCGGTTGGGCGCGATGGGCTGGCACGTGATCCACGTGGCGGACGCCAACGACACCGCGGCCGTCACCAAGGCGCTGGATGAAGCCAAGGCCGTGACCACGGGGCCGACCATCATCGTCGTGCACAGCATCATCGGCTGGGGCGCGCCGAAAAAGGCCGGCACCCGTGAAGCCCATGGCGAAGCGCTGGGCGCGGAAGAGGTCAAAGGCGCCAAGCGCAATTATGGCTGGCCCGAGGATGCGCAGTTCCTCGTCCCCGATGGTGTCCATCAGCGCTTTGCGGAACTCATGGGTGCACGCGGGGCGAAGGCGCACCACGAGTGGACCGATCTCATGGCACGATACCGGACGGCCTATCCGGACCTGGCCAAAGAGATCGAGATGATCGAAACCCACCAGCTTCCCGAGGGCTGGGACGCCGAGATTCCCGTCTTCCCGGCCGATGCAAAGGGCATCGCCTCTCGCGACTCGTCGCAGAAAGTGCTCAATGCCATCGGCAAGCACGTGCCTTGGATGATCGGCGGCGCGGCGGATTTGGCGCCCTCCACCAAGTCCAACATGACGTTCGATGGTGCGGGATCCTTCGAGGCCGAGACCTACGGGGGCCGCAACCTGCATTTCGGCATTCGCGAGCACGCGATGGGGTCGATCGTGAACGGGCTCACCCTGTCCAACCTTCGAGGCTACGGCAGCGGGTTCCTGATCTTTTCCGACTATATGAAGGCACCCATCCGGCTCTCCGCCATCATGGAGTTGCCGGTGATCTACATCTTCACCCATGACAGCATCGGCGTCGGCGAGGATGGGCCGACCCACCAGCCGATCGAGCAACTTGCCTCCTTGCGGGCGATCCCTGGCATGATCGTGCTGCGCCCGGCGGATGCCAACGAGGTGGCGGAGGCCTGGCGGGTGGCGATGCACCAGGTCGACCGCCCCGTGTCGCTGATCCTCAGCCGGCAAGCGCTGCCGACCATTGACCGGAGCAAGTATGCGCCGGCATCCGGGGTGACCAAGGGCGCCTATGTCGTCGCCGATTGCGAGGGGCTTCCGGCGGTCATCCTGATGGGGACCGGGTCCGAGGTGTCGCTCTGCATGGGCGCCTATGAGGCGCTGACGGCCGAAGGCGTGAAGGCCCGCGTCGTGTCGATGCCGTCATGGGAGCTGTTCGAGCACCAGGACGAGGCATACAAAGAGCAGGTTCTGCCACTGGCGGTCAAAGGCCGGGTGGCCGTCGAGCAGGCTGCGACGTTGGGGTGGGACCGTTACATTGGCCATGGCGGCGCGATGATCGGCATGCACAGCTTCGGGGCGTCCGCTCCGTTGGCTGCCCTGCAGACGAAGTTTGGCTTCACCCCCGAGGCAGTGTTGAACGAAGCTCGCAAGCAAGCGAAGCGCTAGGAGAGCGTCGATGGACATGCAAACTGAGACGACCAATCCGCTGAAGTCGCTTGAGAAGTTTGGCCAGTCGCCCTGGTATGACTTCATCGAACGGCAGTTCTTGGCGGATGGCTTGCAGGTGCTGATCGAACGGGATGGGCTGAAGGGCATGACGTCCAACCCATCGATCTTCGAGAAGGCGATGGGCCACGGCACGAATTACGATGCCGGGTTCAAGGAGTTGGCTGCCAAGGGCGATGTGGACGCCCAGACGATTTACGAGACGCTGGCCATCCAGGACATCCAGAAGGCCGCGGATTTGCTGCTGCCCGTTTACAAGGCAACCAACAAGGCCGACGGCTACGTCTCGCTGGAAGTGTCGCCATACCTGGCGCTGCGCACCGACGAGACGATTGCCGAGGCGCGCCGCCTTTGGAAATTGGCCGGGCGCGAGAACCTGATGATCAAGGTGCCCGGCACCGATCAAGGCACCCCGGCGATCAAGACGCTGATCAGCGAGGGGATGAACATCAACGTCACGCTGCTGTTCAGCCAACAGGCGTATAAGGATGTCGCGGAAGCGTTCATCGCCGGGCTGGAGGTCTACAAGGCGAATGGTGGCGATGTCAGCCACGTGGCGAGCGTGGCGTCGTTCTTCGTCAGCCGGATCGACGCGGTCATCGACAAGGAAATCGACGCGAAGCTTGCGGCGGGAACCGGTGACGCCTCGGAGCTGAAGCATGTGCGCGGCAAGGTCGCGATTGCCAACGCGAAGCTCGCTTACCAACACTATCTGTCTCTGAAGGGCAGCGACCGTTGGAAGGCTCTCGCGAGTGCCGGCGCGATGCCGCAACGGCTGCTCTGGGCCAGCACGGGCACCAAGGACAAGGCGTATAGCGACGTGCTGTATGTCGAGGGGCTCATCGGTGCTGACACCGTCAACACCATGCCCCCCGCCACCATGGATGCCTTCCGGGATCACGGCCATCTGGCAGAGGCGCTGACGGCCGGGGTGGAGGACGCCAAGGAAATCCTTGCCACGGCGGAGAAGCTTGGCCTGAACCTGGCCAAAGTCACCCACGATTTGGTCGAAGATGGCGTCAAGCAGTTCGCCAAGGCGGCTGACGACCTGCTGGGCGCGGTGGCTGCCAAGCGGAACACCATGCTGGGCGATAAGCTCGCCACCGTCACCTCTACTCTGCCCGAGGCGATGGGCAAAGCTGTCGCGGCGAGCCTGGATAGTTGGCGCGAGGCCGGCAAGGTGCGGCAGCTCTGGGCGCACGACGCCTCGCTGTGGACCGGCACGGACGAAGGCAAGTGGCTCGGCTGGCTGACCATCGTCAATGACCGGATCGCCGACCTGAAGCGCCTGCAAGCTTTCCAGGACGAGGTGAAGGCCGGCGGCTTCACCGATGTGTTGCTGTTGGGCATGGGTGGCTCCAGCCTTGGCCCAGAGGTGCTCGCGGAAACCTTCGGCAAGCGCGGCGGCTTCCCCACCCTCCACGTGCTGGACAGCACCGACCCGCAGCAGATTGCCGCATTTGAGAAGAAGGTGACGCTGGCGACCACGCTGGTGATCGTCTCCAGCAAGTCCGGCGGCACGCTGGAGCCGAACATCCTGAAGGCGTATTTTTTCGACGCCCTGCAGAAGGCGGTGGGCGCCGACAAGGCAGGCGCGCATTTCATCGCGATCACCGACCCCGGCTCGCACATGCAGAGCGTGGCGGAGGGCGATCACTTCCGCCACATATTCTACGGCGATCCGGGAATCGGTGGGCGTTATTCCGTGCTGTCCAATTTCGGCATGGTTCCGGCCGCGGCGATGGGCCTGGACCTGGAACAGTTCCTATCCGCCACTGCGCTGATGGTTCGAGCATGCGCCGCCGGGACGCCGCCGCTGCAGAACCCGGGCGTGCAGCTCGGCACCGTGCTCGGCATCGGGGCGACGACTGGGCGCGACAAGGTGACCATCACCGCCTCCCCCGGCCTGCTCGACGTTGGCGCTTGGCTGGAGCAATTGCTGGCGGAGAGCACGGGCAAGCAGGGCCACGGCATCGTGCCGATCGACAACGAGCCCCTGGCCGATGCCGGCCATTATGGCAACGACCGCGTGTTCGCCTATCTGCGGCTGCGCGATGCCCCCGATCCGGTGCAGGACAAAGCGATCGGCGCGTTGGCCAAGGCGGGCCAGCCGGTCGTGACGGTCGAACTCGCCAACACGCTCCAACTGGGCCAGATGTTCTTCCTTTGGGAGTTCGCGACCGCAGTTGCCGGGTCGATCATCGGGATCGACGCGTTCAACCAGCCGGATGTCGAGGCGAGCAAGGTCGAGACCAAAAAGCTGACCAGCGCCTATAACGACAGCGGCAAGCTCCCGGACGAGACGCCGTTTCTAACGGATGGCGCCATCCAGCTGTTCAGCGACGAGAAGAACGCGGCCGAGTTGGGCCGCGCCGGCAACACGCTGGGTGCGGTGATGAAGGCGCATCTCGCCCGGCTCGGGGCGGGGGATTATGCCGCCCTGCTCGCCTATATCGAGCGGACCCCCGCGCATATCGCCCTGTTGCAGGAGCTTCGGACAACCATCCGCGACGCCAAGAAGGTGGCGACCGTGGGCGAGTTCGGGCCGCGTTTCCTGCACTCGACAGGCCAAGCCTATAAGGGTGGGCCAAATAGCGGGGTGTTCACCCAGATCACGGCCGTGGACAAGGCCGATCTTGCCGTGCCGGGCGAGCGCTTCACCTTCAGCGTGGTTAAAGCTGCGCAGGCGCGAGGCGACTTCGATGTGCTCGCCGAACGTGGCCGCCGCGCGTTGCGGGTACACATTACCGGCGATCTAGAGGCCGGGCTTGGTGTGCTCGCAACCGCCATTCGCGCTGCCGTCTAATACGGGGAGAGGGGCAGCCCCCTCTCCCCCCTTCTTCTAACTGGAGCACTTGCATGAAACTCGGCGTGATCGGTCTAGGCCGTATGGGCGGCAACATCAGCCTGCGGTTGATGAAGCATGGCCATGAATGCGTCGTCTACGACAATAGCGAAAAGGCGGTAGATGGCATCGTCGGGCAAGGGGCGGCGAAGTCGACTGGCCTGCAGGACATGGTGAAGCAGTTGCCGACACCGCGCATCGTCTGGGTCATGCTGCCCTCCGGCAAGATCACCGAAGATACCGTGCAGGCGCTGGGTGGAATGATGGAGAAGGGCGACATCATCATTGATGGCGGCAATTCGATGTATAAGGACGATATCCGCCGCGCCAAGGAATTGCGCGAAAAAGGCGTCGTCTACGTCGATGTCGGCACCTCGGGCGGGGTGTGGGGACTGCAGCGCGGCTACTGCATGATGATCGGCGGGGAGGACGAGGCGGTCAAGCATATCGACCCCATCCTATCTTGCCTGGCGCCCGGCGAAGGCACCATCGACAAGACGCCGCATCGCGAGGGCCGCAACCCGACCGCCGAGCAAGGCTATCTGCATTGCGGCCCGGCGGGCAGCGGACACTTCGTCAAGATGGTCCATAACGGCATCGAATACGGCATGATGCAGGCCTATGCCGAAGGGTTCGACGTGCTGAAGAACAAGGACAGCAAGGAACTGCCTGAGGATGAGCGGTACAGCTTGAACATGGGTGATATTGCCGAAGTGTGGCGGCGCGGATCGGTAGTATCGTCCTGGTTGCTTGACCTGACGGCGCAGGCCTTGGCCTCCGATGAGAAATTGGAGAAATTCACCGGCGATGTATCCGATAGCGGCGAAGGGCGCTGGACGATCGATGCGGCGGTGGAAGAGGCGGTGCCAGTGCCGGTCCTCGCGGCCTCGCTGTTCGCCCGGTTCCGGTCGCGGCAGGAGCACACGTTTGGCGAGAAGATGCTTTCCGCCATGCGCTTCGGGTTCGGCGGTCACGTCGAGCCGAAGGCTTAAGCCATGAGCGACGGCCCGAAAGACACGGCTGCGCTGGCGAAGACAGCGGAGCCTGCGCCGCCATGCACCCTGGTCATCTTTGGTGCCAATGGCGATCTGACGAAGCGGCTGCTAATGCCCGCGCTGTACAATTTGTCCGGCTCCAAATTGCTCGACGACAAGTTCAGCATCCTCGGCGTTGACCGGGACGCTGGCAGCGATGCGGATTTCCAGGGCCGGCAGAAAGCCATGATGGAGAGCTTCACGCCCGACAAGGGTGGGGAGTTCGCCGAGAAAAGCCTGAACACCGAGTGGTGGGGCTGGCTGGAACAGCGCCTGCACTACATGGAGGGCGATTTCACCAAGCCGGAAACGTTCAAGGCGCTGACCGATAAATTAGGCGACGGCAACGCGATTTTCTACCTTGCCGTCGCGGACCGGTTTTTCGGCACCATTATCGATGCGCTGCATGCCGCCGACCTGACCAAGCAGAAGGAGGGAACCTTCCGCCGGGTGGTCATCGAAAAGCCGTTTGGTCACGACTTGCAATCGGCAAAGGAATTGAACGCGCACATCCTGTCTGAGTTGGATGAAAGCCAAATCTACCGGATCGACCATTTCCTCGGGAAGGAGACAGTGCAGAACATCATGGCGCTGCGCTTCGGCAACGGCATGTTCGAGCCACTATGGAATCGCGACCATATCGACAGCGTGCAAATTACTGCGTCCGAAACGGTCGGTGTCGAGAAGCGCGGCAAGTTCTACGAGGTCACTGGCGCGTTGCGGGACATGGTGCCGAACCACATGTTCCAGTTGCTGGCAATGACGGCGATGGAACCGCCTAACTCGTTCGATGCCGACGCCGTGCGCAGCGAGAAGGCCAAGGTGATCGAGGCGATCCACCCGATGTCGGCGGCCGACGTGGAGAAGGACGTCGTGCGCGGGCAGTACACGGCCGGGCATATGCAGGAACAGGGGGACGTCGCCGCCTACACCGCCGAACCGGATGTCGATCCCGGCTCCACAATTGAGACCTATGTTGCGGTCAAGCTGATGATCGACAATTGGCGCTGGGCCGGCGTGCCGTTCTATCTGCGCACTGGCAAACGGATGTCGGCCCGCAAGACCGAGATTGCCATCCATTTCAAGCAGGCGCCCTTCGCCATGTTTCGAGAGACGCCATCCGAGAAGATGACGCCGAACGTCATGGTGCTGCATCTGCAGCCGCATGAGGGGATCTCGCTGCTGTTCAGTGCCAAGCAGCCTGGCCAGAACGTCGTGCTGAAGCCGGTTCGGATGGATTTCAAATACGAGGATTATTTCGAGCTGAAGCCGTCCACCGGCTATGAAACGCTGATTTACGATGTGCTGATCGGCGATCCGACTTTGTTCAACCGCGCGGACAATATCGAGGCCGGGTGGACTGCGGTGCAGCCTATTTTGGATGCCGCGGCGCAGGGTGGCGACAAGATCCACACCTATGCCGCCGGCACCGCCGGGCCCGCGGCTGCAGACGCATTGTTGTCGCTCGATGGGCGCGAGTGGCGGAAGCTGGGCTAATGCCGATCAAGCTCGTCGTCTCCGACGTCGATGGCACGCTGGTGACGGGCGAGAAACAGCTAACACCAGCGACCATTGACGCGGCACGGCGGCTGCGGGACGCAGGCGTGTTTTTGTCCCTTGTCAGCAGCCGGCCACCGCGCGGCATGGCGTTCGTTGCGATGGAGTTGGCATTGACTGGCCCGCTCGGCGGCTTCAACGGCGCCACGATCCTCGCCCCGGATGGATCGATGATCGAAAATCTGGTCGTGTCGGAGCAGGCGGTACGCACCAGCCTAGCGCTGTTTGCCGAGCGGGGAGTCGACGCCTGGCTATTCGCGGATAATGAGTGGTTCGTGAAGAGTCTCGCGGGCACCTATATCCCACGCGAGCGTCGCACCGTGCGGTTCGACCCGGTCGTCGTCGATGATTTCGAACCCTACGTCGCCAGATGCGGGAAGGTCGTTGGCGCATCGCCGGATTTCGACGGGTTGGCGCGGTGCGAGACTGAATTGCACGTGTTGCTTGCCGGCGCTGCCAACGCCCATCGCTCGCAGAAATACTATCTGGACGTGACCAACCCGGCCGCCGACAAGGGCACCGCTGTCCACGCCTTTGCCCGGTGGTATGGGGTGGATGTCGCCGAAATCTGCGTGCTGGGCGACCAAGGCAACGACGTGCCCATGTTCCGCGTGGCCGGTCATAGCGTGGCAATGGGAAATGCGCCGCCCCATGTTGCCGCTGAGGCCAAACATCATACGGCCTCGAATGAAGAAGATGGTTGGGCGGCGGCCATCAATGGCTACGTCCTGCCCAACGCCGCTTAGGAGTTCCGAATGGCCCGTTCGCGTCCTAGCAATCTCGCGCTTCTCCTGGCTGATGTGGATGGTACTCTGGTCACCAAGGATAAGATCCTGACCGAGCGCGCGCAAAAGGCCGTCCATGATTTGGAGGCCAAAGGGATCAAGTTCGCGCTCACCAGCGGCCGGCCGCCCAAGGGAATGTCGATGCTGATCGAACCGCTGAAGATCATGACCCCGATTGCCGGCTTCAATGGCGGCCTGTTCGTCAAAGCCGATCTGACCATCATCGAGAGCCATACCTTGGACCCGGCAGCAGCCCATAAAACGGTTGAGCTGATCGAAAAGCGGGGGTTGGATGTCTGGGTGTATTCCGGCGAGGATTGGCTGCTGCGCGACCCCAATGCCCCGCACCGCGAGAAAGAGGAGAGCACGGTGAAGTTCCCTCCCACGGTGGTTGAGGCATTTACCGATGAGCATCTGAAAGCGGCGGTGAAAATCACCGGGGTGAGTGACGATTTGGACCGGGTGGCAGCCTGCGAGAAGGCGGTGCAGGAGGCACTGGGCAAGACGGCGTCGGCTGCGCGGTCGCAGCCCTACTACCTCGATGTGACCCACCCGCAGGCCAATAAGGGTGGCGTCGTGGCCTACCTTGCGAAGACACTGGGGATTGATCCCGGGCAAATCGCGACCATAGGGGACCAGCCCAACGACGTGCTGATGTTCAAGCCGAGTGGATTCTCCATCGCGATGGGCAATGCCAGCGAGGCGGTGCAGAAGGAGGCGGACGCGGTGACCGATAGCTTCGAGGATGAGGGCTTCGCAAAGGCGGTTGAAAAGTACCTGCTCGCATGACTGGCACCGTCGACATCCAGGCCGACGGCGATGCGGTGGCGCGCCGGGTGGCGGAATGGGTGCTGGAGCGCGCCTTGGCCACGGAGGGGCGGTTCGCGTGGTGCCTCTCCGGGGGATCAACGCCGAAGACGACTTTCGCGATGCTGGCCAGCGACGCATTTCGCGCCCGTTTCCCATGGGACCGGACGCATCTGTTTTTCGGCGACGAGCGGTTCGTGCCGCACGACCACCCCGACAGCAATTACCGCATGGCGAGGGAAGCCATGATCTCCAAGGTGCCGATCCCGGACGCGCAGGTGCATCCGTGGGAGACAGACTCGGACCCGGAGCATTCGGCACTGCATTACGCCGATACCCTGAAACGCTTCTACGGGGCCGACACGCTGGACCCGGCGCGCGCCCTGTTCGACGTCACGTTCCTCGGCCTGGGCGAGGACGGTCATACTGCCTCCCTCTTCCCCGGCGTCGCTGCCTTGCAGGAGCGAACCGCGTGGTCGGCGGCGGTGGTGGGCGCCAAGCCGGAGCCGCGGCTGACGCTGACCTATCCCGTGCTGGATAGCAGCCGGGTGGTGGCTTTTCTCGCCGCCGGAGAGGGCAAGCGCGCCATTCTGGCCCGGGCACTTTCTGGCGACACAACGCTGCCGGCGGTCGGGGTGAGACCGGTGGGCGAGTTGTACTGGTTCACCGACCAGGCCGCCGCCCCGCCATGACCGCCGGCCCCAACGCCGAACTGAAGCGCCAGGCCGCCGAGGCGGCAGCCGCTTTGGTGACGGACGGCATGACCGTGGGATTGGGCACCGGTTCGACCGCCACCTTCGCTATCGCCAATCTGATAGGCCGGGTTCGCAACGGCCTGCGGATCAAGGCCGTCCCCACCTCCGAACACAGCGCAGCCCAGGCGCGCGAGGGCGGCATCGAGCTGATTGAGCTGGATGAAGGCACGCGTCTGGACCTGACGATCGATGGGGCGGATTCCGTCGCCATGGGATCGCTGGACCTGGTGAAGGGGCTGGGCGGCGCATTGTTGCGCGAAAAGATCGTCGCGGCCGCAAGCGACAAGCTGCTCATCGTGGTCGACGGCAGCAAATTGGTCGAACGGCTGGGGATGAACGCCCCGATCCCGGTAGAGGTCGTGCCGTTTGGCTGGCGGGGCGTGGCCGGGCAGGTGCTCAAGCTTGGCGCGCGCCCGGTGTTACGGTTGGACGCCGCCAAGGCCCCCTTCCATACCGATGGGGGCAACCTGATCCTGGATTGTCACATGGCCCCAATCGACGACCCGGCCGCCCTTGATGCCGCCCTCCAATCCATCGTAGGCGTGGTAGAAACGGGGCTTTTCATCCGCCGCACCTCGACGGTTTTCGTCGCCGACGCGGCTGGCGTGCGAACGTTGGTGCCATGAGCCGTGTCGTGGTGGTCATGGGTGTGTCGGGTTCCGGCAAGACCACGATCGCCGAGCGGATCGCAGCGGCCTTGGGCTGGGTGTTCCAGGAAGGTGACAAGCTCCATCCCGCGGCCAACGTCGCGAAGATGAAGGCGGGGCACCCGCTCGACGACGCAGACCGGGCCCCGTGGCTGGCCATCATTGCGGATTGGGTGGAGGCGCGCCTGCGTACCGGACAGAACGCCATCATTACCTGCTCCGCCCTGAAGCACGCCTATCGCGACATCATTGGCAACGGCAAACCCGGGGTGCAGTTCGTGTATCTCTACGCCGACCGCGCTACGCTGGAGGCGCACGTCAATAATCGGCACCACGAATATATGCCGGTGACGCTGCTGGACAGCCAATTGGCAACGCTGGAGCCACCGACGCCAGAGGAGCACATCATCGTGGTGGATGTCAGTGGGACGATCGAGCACTCCGTCGCGGCAGTGATCCACCAGCTACAAATCTAACAAACCCAAGCTTCCATTATTCGACCGTGACCGACTTCGCCAAATTCCGCGGCTGGTCGACATCGGTGCCCTTCAGCACCGCAACCTGGTAGGCCAGCATCTGCACCGGAATCGCGTAGAGGATGGGGGCGACGAACGGATGCACCCGGGGCAACACCACGGTCACCGCGGCAATCCCCCGTAGCTTCGCCGCCCCCACTTCATCTGAGAATACCAGCAATTTGCCGCCCCTGGCCGCCGCTTCCTGCAGATTGGAGGCCGTCTTCTCGAAAAGTGGCCCGCTGGGTGCCACGGCAACCACCGGCACTTCGCGGTCGATCAGGGCGATCGGGCCATGCTTCATTTCGCCCGCCGGGTAGCCCTCGGCATGGATGTAGCTCAACTCCTTCAGTTTCAGCGCGCCCTCCATTGCAATCGGGAAGCAAGCGCCGCGGCCGAGGAACAACACGTCCCGCGCCTGCGTCACCCGGGCCGCCATCTCCGTCAGGTCGAGCGCGAGCGCGTCAACCGCCCGGCTCGGCAGTTCGAGCAGCGCCTCCACCAACTCAGCCTCGCGCCGGGCCGTAACCGACGCTCGAGCCCGGCCCGTGCCGACTGCGAAGCAGGCCAGCATGGTGAGCTGCGCCGTGAACGCCTTGGTGCTGGCGACGCTGATTTCCTGGCCAGCGAAGGTTTCCAGCACCACATCGCTCTCCCGCGCCATGGTGCTTTCCGGCACGTTGAGCACGCTCAACACGTGCTGCCCGGCGCGGCGGAGGGAGCGTAGCGCCGCGAGCGTGTCCGCCGTTTCGCCGGACTGGCTGAGCAACACCGCCAGGCCACCGGGCGGCAAGGGCGGCTCACGGTAGCGCAACTCGCTGGCTACGTCGGCATCGACGGGCAGGCGCGCCTCCGCCTCCAGCCAGTGGCGCCCCACCAACCCGGCATAATACGCGCTGCCGCAGGCGGTCACCGTCGCGCGGGGCACGGCGGCCAGGTCGAATGGCAATGCGGGCATAGCGATGGTGCGGGACGCCGGGTCGACCATACGCTGCAACACTTGGCCGATGACGCTGGGGTGCTCGTGCAGCTCCTTTTCCATGAAGTGGCGGAAGCCCTCCTTGCCGATCGCCACCCCGGTATGAACGGTGCGGCGGATTTCCCGCTCGACCGCCTGACCCGCTCCATCGAAGAATTGCGCGCCGCCGCGGGACAGCACCGCCCAGTCGCCGTCCCGCAGGAAGGCGATGCGCTGGGTCAAGGGCGCCAGCGCCAGGCTGTCGGAGCCGAGGAACATCTCGTCCTCGCCATATCCGACAGCAAGCGGCGCGCCGTGCTGGGCGCCTACCATCAGCCCGTGATGCCCGGCGAACACCATGGCGAGCGCGTAGGCTCCCTCCAGCCGGGAGAATGTCGCCTGCGCCGCGTCGACTGGCGCCATACCGCGGCGGAGATGGAGGTCAACCAGTTGCACCACGGTTTCGGTGTCGGTTTCGGTCTCGAACACCTGGCCAGCTTCTTCCAACTCCGTGCGCAGGGAAGCGTGGTTCTCGATGATGCCGTTATGCACGACGGACACCAGCGCGGTGCCGTGCGGATGGGCGTTGGTCTCGGTCGGGGCCCCATGCGTGGCCCAGCGCGTGTGGCCGACGCCGGTGGTGCCGGGCAGCGGCGACCGGTCCAGCACCGCGGCCAGGTTGGCGAGCTTGCCGGGTGCGCGCCGCCGCTCGATATGCCCGTTGGCGAGGGTTGCGATGCCAGCGCTGTCGTAGCCACGGTATTCCAGGCGGCGCAACGCTTCCAGTAGCAGCGGGGCGGCTGGCCGCGCGCCCAACACGCCTACAATCCCGCACATCAGCGCTTCTCCTTCTTGGCCCGGAACGCGGCGGCGCGGTCCGGCTTGGTCACCTGCCGGGCCCGGCCGAACGCCATGGCATCCTCGGGCACGTCCTCGGTGACGGTGCTGCCGGCGACGACCATGGCCCCGTCCCCAATCTGCACCGGCGCGATCAACGAGGTGTTAGAGCCGATGAAGGCGTTGGCACCGATCTGCGTGCGGTATTTGCCGAAACCGTCATAATTCACCGTGATGGTGCCGGCGCCGATATTGGTGCGCGCGCCGATGGTGGCATCGCCGATATAGGACAAATGGTTCGCCTTGGCTCCCTCCCCCAACACGGCCGCCTTCAGCTCGACGAAATTGCCGATATGGGCGCCCGCGCCAACGACGGTGCCAGGCCGCAGCCGGGCAAACGGGCCGATGACGGCGCCAAACCCGACCGAGCAGCCCTCGAGATGGGAAAAGGCCCGGATATCGGCACCGGAGTCCACTGACACGCCTGGGCCGAACACGACGTGGGGGCCGACCGTCACGTCGGGGGCGAGTTTGGTGTCGGTGCAGAGAAACACCGTCTCCGGCGCCGTCAGCGTGGCACCGCCCTCCATCGCAGCCTCCCGCAGCCAGGCCTGGACGGTGGCCTCCGCCTGCGCCAGTTCCGCGCGGGAGTTCACGCCCCGCAACTCCGCCTCCGGGGCTTCGACGGCGACCACGCGGGCGTCTTCGGCTCGGGCATGCGCCACGACGTCGGTGAGGTAGTACTCGCCCTTGTTATTGTCGTTACCCACCGCCCGCAGCCAGCGCAGCAGGTCCGGCGCGGCGGCACAGATCACGCCGGCATTGCAGAGCGGAACTGCCCGCTCCTGCTCCGTGGCATCGGCCCATTCGACGATCCGGTCGACCGTCTGCCCTGTGGTGATGACGCGGCCATACCGCCCGGGATCCGCTGGACGCATGGCCAGCAGCACCAGATCCGCCTCCACCCGGGCGGCGCGAAGGCGGCGGAGCGTTTCGGGGCGGATGAGGGGGTTGTCCGCATACAATACCGCCACATCGCCCTGGCCGAACAACTCCGCAGCCTGGAGCGCGGCGTGCGCCGTGCCCAGCCGGTCCTGCTGGATCACGGTGGGATGCGGCGCGGCGGCGGCGGCCAGCGCCTCCATGCCCGGCCCGGCGACGACAACGGCGTGGTCGAACGCCTCCTGGCATGACAGCAACAGGTGGCGCAGCATCGGGCGGCCCGCAATGGGGTGGAGGGCCTTCGGCAGGGTGGACTTCATGCGGGTGCCGAGGCCCGCGGCGAGCAGGATGGCGGTGGCTTGCATCCTTCCCGGTAGCGTCCGGAGCGTCGCCGTGTCAAAGGCTTGGGCAACACTTCTCGTTTCGGATCGTGACATGACGCGGATTTTGATCCTGGATTTGGACGGCACCCTCATCGATTCGGCGGCCGATTTGGGCGCTGCGCTCAACCGGTTGATGCGCGGCCGCCATCTCGCGCCTTTCAGCCGGGCGGAGGTGGTGGCGATGATCGGAGATGGCGTCGAGGCGCTCGTGGTAAAGGCCTTGGCCGCCCGCGGTCTAGGCCCCGATGCCGCGGCGGTCGAGACGTTCCGCGCCGATTACGGCCAGCACGCGGCTGAGGAGACCCAGCCTTATCCCGGCACGGCGGAGACATTGCAGCGGATGCGCCGGAGTGGATGGCGGCTTGGCGTCTGCACCAACAAGCCCGAATCGGCCGCCCGGACGATTCTGCGTTCGCTGGAGCTGGAGGGGCTGGTGATCAGTGTGACCGGCGGTGACGGCCCCCGGAAGCCGGACCCGGCGCACATGCTCGCCGCCGTTGCGGCAGCGGGAGGCACCCCGAGCCAGGCGCTCGCCTTGGGCGACCATCGCAATGATATCGTCGCAGCACGCGACGCTGGAATGCAGGCGATCTTCGCGCTCTGGGGCTATGGCTCAATCGCGATGGCAGAAGGGGCCGCGGCGATGGCGGCAAGCATCCTTGAAGTTCCAGCGCTCGCCGATCGACTCTTGCCTTAGGCCGCGGCCTTCTTGGCCTGGGCGCGTTGGATCCGGCGCTTCAGGATTTGAGCCTCTTCTGGCAGGTTCCGGTTGGGCGTGCTCAGCAGGAACGCATCCAACCCGCCATTATGCTCGACCGTGCGAATGCCATGGGTCGTCAAGCGCAGATGCACCGCCGTCCCCAGCACGTCCGACAGCAGCGACGTCTCCTGCAGGTTCGGCAGGAAGCGGCGGCGGCTCTTGTTGTTGGCGTGACTGACGTTGTTACCGGTCAGCACACCCTTGCCGGAGATCATGCAACGGCGCGACATCGTTCGTATTCCTCAAAGGCTTGCGCGACAGAGCGCGGGTTATGACGACATCGCCCAGCCGGGTCAAGCCAAGGCACGCAAAGGTGGTGACTCGGCCCAGCATGGCATGGTCCGAGGTCGTATCAGCCACTCATGTTCAGAAGCCACCAACCGCTATGAAGCTGACCATCAGGAGTGCCAAACCGGAGAATGAGGCTGACATTGCAGCGAGGGAACGCCCGCGCATCCGCAGCAAGGGTAGCCCATATTCGTGTAGCGAATGCGGGACCACGTGGCGATGGCGAGTGCGTACCCAAGTGGAAGCGCGCATACCCGCCGGGTTTGCCGCGGCGCGCCGCCTTGGGGTAGACCGCAGGCTGTTGCCGGAGTCTACACCCGATGCCCGTCATGGCCGACCGCTGGATACGACGCATGGCGCTGGACCATGCCATGATCGAGCCCTTTACCGAGGCGCAGAAGCGCGATGGTGTGATCAGCTACGGTCTGTCATCCTATGGCTACGATGCCCGGGTCGCCGACGAGTTCAAGATCTTCACCAACGTCGACAGCGCAATCGTCGATCCGAAAAACTTCAATCCGGACAGCTTCGTCGACCGGCGCGGCCCTGTGGCGATCATTCCGCCAAATAGCTTCGCGCTCGCCCATACCATGGAATATTTCCGCATCCCCCGCGACATCCTCGTCGTCTGCCTCGGCAAGTCGACCTATGCCCGCTGCGGCATCATCGTGAACGTTACCCCGCTGGAGCCGGAATGGGAGGGGCAGGTGACGATCGAGATCAGCAACACCACGCCCCTGCCCGCCCGCATCTACGCTGGGGAAGGTATCTGCCAGTTCCTCTTCCTGCAGGGTTCCGAACCCTGTGAGACCAGCTACGCCGACCGCGCGGGCAAATACATGCGCCAGCGCGGCACCTCCCTGCCCCGAATGTAAGGACGTCGCCTATGGACAAGATTCGTATCCGGGGCGGCCGCCCATTGCACGGCGAGATCGTGATCGGCGGCGCCAAGAACGCCAGCCTGCCGCTGATGGCCGCCGGGTTGCTGACCGACGAGCGGCTGGTGCTGACCAATGTGCCCCGGCTGGCCGATATCGACACGATGTCCAGCCTGCTGAGCCAGCATGGCATCGCGGTGGAACCCGTCGGTAACGAGGGGCGCACGCTGTCGCTCGGCGGCAGCATCACCTCGACCGAGGCACCCTATGACATCGTGCGCAAAATGCGGGCCTCCGTACTGGTGCTCGGTCCGCTACTGGCCCGCTGCCGCGAAGCGCGCGTCTCCATGCCCGGCGGCTGCGCCATCGGCACCCGCCCGGTCGACCTGCATCTGAGGGGTCTTGAGGCGATGGGCGCCAAGATCGAGCTTGATGCGGGGTACATGAACGCCACGGCGCCGGGTGGGCTGCGCGGCGCGATGATCGTGCTGCCGTTTGCCTCCGTCGGTGCGACCGAGAACCTGCTGATGGCGGCCACGCTGGCGGAAGGGCAGACCACCATTGCCAATGCAGCCCGCGAGCCGGAAATCGACGATCTGGCCCATTGCCTGGTTGCCATGGGTGCGCGCATCGAAGGGATCGGCACGGGCACCTTGACCATCGAGGGCGTCGCCGCGTTGCACGCAGCTCAGCACGCCATCATTCCGGACCGGATCGAAACCGGCACCTACGCCTGCGCCGCGGCGATCACCGGCGGCACGGTGCTGCTCCGGGGCGCCGACCTGTCGCATCTGGCGGCGGTCCGCGCAGTGATGGACGCGGCGGGCGTGGAGATGGCGGGCGAGGCCGAGGGCATCCGCGTGACCCGGCGCAACGGGCTGCATGGCACGGATGCGATGACGGAGCCGTATCCCGGCTTCCCGACGGACATGCAGGCCCAATTCCTGGTGCTGATGAGCGTAGCGCAGGGCGCGGCCATGGTGACCGAGACGATTTTCGAGAACCGCTTCATGCATGTCAGTGAACTGACGCGCATGGGGGCGAACATCAACGTCCATGGCGCCTCTGCCATCGTCCGCGGCGTGCCGTCGCTATCGGGCGCGCCCGTCATGGCAACGGATTTGCGGGCCAGCGCCTCCCTGGTGATCGCCGGGTTGGCAGCCTCCGGCGACACCATCGTCAACCGCGTATACCATTTGGACCGCGGTTACGAAGCGCTTGAGCAGAAGTTGGCGGCGTGCGGGGCGGATGTGGAGCGGATTGCGGGCTGATGAACCGGGTTTGTGCTTGCGCCCGCCACGCGCAGCAGGAGTTGGCCGCTATGTGGCCGGTTGATTTGCCAGTTCCGGTTGTTCCGCAGCCTTTGGCTCGATGATCGACTTTGGATGCGCCAATCATAAGTCAGCACGAGTGCTGCGCCGCCGTAGACGGCGGTTTCGACGGTCTTCCTCTCGGCATATGCTAAGGTGCCGAGCCGGTGGAACGCCTCGTGCAGCTTCACTCTGTCAATGACCTGCTGCCCCACCACCACCAGCCCCTTGGCCCGACTCAATCTTACTACACCCGCATGGTGGGGGCATCGCGGCCTAGCTCAAGGGCGCTCCGGTGAAGCCCGGCCTCCGGACGTAAGCCCGTTCGCCTGACGCTGGGTTGATCCATACCTGTGCCACCTGCTGGCTGGACGGGTCGATGAACGCCTCGTCCGTCAGCACCCAATCAGCGCCCGGCGGCTGCTCGAGCAGTACGCGTTTGTAGCCCGGGCTGCGCCAGATCAGCCAAACGACGAAGGGGCCGAGCATCGCGGCCCCCATGATAAGGGCCATCACCAACCCCCAATCAGCCCGGCTCGATAATGGCCGCGGTGCCATAGGCGACGATCTCGCTCATGGTCTGGCCAATCTCGGCGCTGTCGAACCGCATCATCAGCACGGCATTGGCCCCCATGAGGCTCGCGTTCAGCACCAGCCGGTCGAGCGCATGGCGGCGTGCTTCCTCCAGCATCTGGGTATATTCCTTGATCTCGCCGCCGACGATGGAGCGCAGGCCCGCGACGAAATTGCCGCCGAGGCCGCGGCTGCGCACCGTCACGCCGAAGACCTGGCCCAACGTCTGGACCGTGCGATGTCCGGCAACCCCCTCCGTCGTCACCACAAGCATCCCGCCCTCCTCGATTGGTTACACGCGGGCTCGTTCGCCCCGGCACGCTCTTATCCTATCATGGATCGGACCGCCGGGCGGAGGGTTCGCAACAGCCCTGCCCGCGGCTAGGGTCATCGGATCAACGGGGAGCAA
Organism: Acetobacteraceae bacterium; assembly: GCA_965199005.1. Lineage (GTDB taxonomy): Bacteria > Pseudomonadota > Alphaproteobacteria > Acetobacterales > Acetobacteraceae > LMUY01. The sequence continues at coordinate 1,166,855 of CBDAQK010000006.1, forward strand.
GTTCACCATGGCACGTACGGCACTCGTCACAGGCGCTGGCGGCGGAATAGGGCGAGCCTCGGCCCTGGCCCTGGTGAAGGACGGATTTGCCGTCGCACTCGCAGGCCGCCGCCGGGACGCGTTGCAGGAAACCGCCTTCCTCGCTGGCGGCGCCACAACCCTGGTGGTCCCAACGGACGTGACCGACCCCGCCTCGGTCGACGCGCTGTTCGCGACGATTGGCAAGGAATGGGGACGGCTGGACGTGCTGTTCAACAATGCCGGGGGTGGCTCCCCGGCGACCAATTTCGGCGACGTGACCGACGAGCAGTGGGAGAAGGTCGTCGCCGTGAATTTTTCTGGGGTGTTCCGCGTCGCGCGCGGCGCCTTCCGCATGATGCGGGACCAGCAGCCGCAGGGCGGCCGGATCATCAATAACGGGTCCATCTCGTCCTACGCGCCGCGCCCTGGTTCAGCGCCGTACACGGCGACCAAGCATGGCGTCAGCGGACTGACCAAGACGATTTCGCTGGATGGGCGGCGGTTCAACATTGCCTGCGGCCAGGTGGATGTCGGCAATGCCGCCACGGACATGACCCAGCGCATGACCAAGGGCGTGCCCCAGGCGAATGGCGCCATCGAGGTCGAGCCGCTGATGGATGTGGGGAATGTGGCCCGCTCGGTGGCGTTGATGGCGTCGCTGCCGCTGGATGCGAACATCCTCAACCTCACCGTCATGTCGACCGCCATGCCGTTCGTCGGCCGGGGCTAGGCGCCAATGCCGCTCGACCCCGATGCCCAGCGCCTGATGGATATGGTCGCGCTGGCGAACCGGCCGTCGGTGGAATCGATGGCGCCGCCGGCCGCGCGGGCGTTCTATGCCGAGTCGCGACGGGCGGTGCAGCGGCCACCGCCGGAGGTGGCCGAAATCCGCAACGTTTCGGCCGGCGGCGTTCCCGTCCGGTTCTATCGAGGAATCGACGCGGTGCCCGGGCGCGGGCTGCTGTATCTCCACGGCGGTGGTTGGGTCATTGGCGATCTGGAGTCGCATGACGGCATCTGCCGGATTCTGGCCAACGAGGCGAAGTGCCGGGTGGTCGCGGCGGATTACCGCCTGGCGCCTGAACATCCCTTCCCTGCGGCGGTCGACGATGCAGCGGCGGCCTTCGCCGATCTCGCCGCGCGGGCCGGCGAACTCGGCATGGAGCCGGGAAAGTTGGCGGTAGGTGGAGATAGCGCCGGCGGCAATTTGGCGGCCCTGCTGGCGCTCCGTGGCCGCGACGGGCTTGGGCCCATGCCGTGCTTCCAGCTCTTGCTCTACCCCGCGACGGACCTCGCCGGCACCCATCCCTCGGCCGGGGCGTTTCCCGAGGGGGTTCCGCTGACGACATCGTCGATGCGCTGGTTCATCGGCCAATATCTAGCCGGAAGCGACCCCGCCAACCCGGCAGTGAGTCCGCACTACGCCGACCTCGCCGGGTTGCCGCCAGCCTTTGTCCTCACGGCCGGCTACGATCCGCTACGCGACGAAGGGATCGCCTATGCCCGTGCCCTGGATCAGGCGGGAGTCTTGGTCAGCCACCTCCATATGGCCAATCAGGTGCATGGCTTCCTGACGATGAACCGGGTGATCCGCGCTGCGGACACGGCGCTGAGGATGGCCGCCGCGGCGTTGCGCCATGGCTGGGGCGGCGTTTGAACGGCGACATCCTCGTCCTAGGCGGCGGCATCGCGGGGATGAGCGTGGCCTGGCGGCTGGCCGTCGCCCGGGCCCAGGTGGTCCTGCTCGAGGCCGAGGAGCAATGCGGCATGCACAGCACCGCCCGTTCCGCCGCGACGCTGACGGAGGCCTATGGCACCAGCGCGGTCCGGCGCCTGACGGTCGCCAGCCGCCCATTCCTGGCGGCGCCACCGCCGGGCTTCACCGAAGTGCCTCTGCTCCGGCACCGGGCATGCCTGACCGTGGCCCGCGCGGACGAGGAGGAATTGCTCGACGCGGCATTGGCTGAAGGGCGTACGCACGTGCCGGCCATGTCGCGCATCGACCCGGCGGAGGTGCTGCGGATGGTGCCGGTGCTGCGGCCCGAAGCCGTTGCCGCGGCGTATATCGAGCCGGATGTGTGCGATATCGACGTCGATGCCCTGTTCAGCGGCTACCGCCGCGGCCTGCTGGCGGCTGGGGGGCGCGTGGTGACTGGCGCCCGTAGCCAGCGGATCGGGCGGGACGGCGCCGCATGGTGGGTGGACACGCCGGCCGGACGGTTCAGTGCCGCCAAGTTGGTGAACGCTGCTGGAGCCTGGGCGGACCAGGTGGCCGAACTCGCCGGCCTGCAGCGGGCCAACCTGGTGCCGCACCGGCGCACCGCCCTGATCATCGATGCACCCGGCAGCACCGACTGGCCCATGGTGAACGACGCCACGGAGACGCTGTATTTCAAGCCGGATGCCGGGCGGCTCATGGTCTCCCCCGCCGATGCCACGCCATGCGAGCCCGGCGATGCCCAACCCGACGAGCTGGACATTGCCATCACGATGGATCGGCTCGGGCAGGCGACCACGCTGGATGTGCGCCGCGTGTCCCATCGTTGGGCCGGGCTGCGAACCTTCGCCCCCGATCACTCGCCCGTGGTGGGCGAGGATGTGGACGCAAAGGGTTTCATTTGGCTGGCGGGCCAAGGCGGCTTCGGCGTCATGACCTCACCTGAGCTCTCGGCATTGGGCGCCGCCGCGGCGATGGGCCACCCCGTCCCCGCCGATATCGACGCCATCCGGGTCAGGTTGTAGATGGTTGCGTTCCCGCAAGACGGGGTAGTCGAGAGGCCACAGACGCAGGTATGAGGGAAGCTGCCTGAGCAACCCTTAGGTTGGCCCTAATGCCTAGAGCTGTGACAGCGGTAGTCTGAACGTTGACAGCCTGACGATGCGTCGTAGTCCGGCCCCTCGATGAACAGTGGCTTATCATGTTGGGGATCGTTGATAATGCCGATGTTCGCGATGGCACGGTGCCACGTCAGTTGGACAGTGTGCCGATACGGCAGCTTGCGAGGTTTGTATAGACTGAGACCATTCGGAGAGTTGGGAGAAAATGAACTACTATGCACATCGCCATCGATGGAACTCCATACTCGTGTGCTTTGGCGGCTCACGAGCCGGAATCTCACCAATGAATAGCCGGGGTATACCCCCGGAACGTCAACTTCTACGGCCTCCCCGGCAGAGCTCCCGGGTTACTAGATAGACAAGGCTCGTTTGGCGATGAAAGGGCATTATGGACGGCAAAATCTATGCTCATTCCCTGGAAGGCCGGCCTACGGATGAGTGGGAGGATCTGAGTGATCATCTCCGCTGCGTCGCCGCGTTGGCTTCCGGCAACGCGGAACGCTTAGGCCTCGCCCAACTCGCGCGCGTCGCGGGGCTGTTGCATGATATCGGCAAGGTTGCGCGCGAGTTTCAGGCCTACATTCGGGGAGAGGCCCCGCGTGGCGGCGACCACGCGACGGCCGGCGCGTGCCAGGCGCTCATGGCTTACACGAACTTTGGCCGAGCGCTTGCCGTTGTGATCGCCGGGCACCATAGCGGCTTGGCGGATGGCGACGCGCTCGACCGCCGCCTAAAGTCTCCGCTGCCGGACTGGAGCAGTTGGGCCGAGCACGCTGGGCCACTACCGGCAGCGTCCAGTCTGCGTCCATCTCATCCATTTCCGGCAAGTAAACGGGGCGTCCACGCGGCCTTCACCAAGGCCTTCATGGTGCGCATGCTGTTCTCCTGTCTGGTGGATGCGGACTTCATCGCTACCGAAACATTTATGAATGTTGGTAAGCTGTCCCGGGGCAGCACCGTCAGGATCGAGGATTTGGCTGATCGGCTGAATATCTACGTTGAAAAATTGCGCGCTGCCGCCGAGCCCACTCACTTGAACACTCTGCGCGCGCAAATCTTCGACCATGCCATGGCAAAGGCGGCCAACCCGCCCGGTTTCTACACGCTCACAGTGCCGACCGGCGGCGGCAAGACGCTCGCCTCGCTCGCGTTCGCGCTCGAACACGCCCGTGCCAAGAACAAGCGGCGGGTGGTCGTCGTCATCCCGTTCACCTCGATCATCGAGCAGACGGCACAGGTCTATCGCGACGCCCTTGGCGACGAAGCCGTGTTGGAGCATCACGCGAGCTTCGATTGGGAGCAAGTGGCGCCGGCGCATGGCGATGCCGGCGACGAGCGGGACGGCATGGGGCGGCTGCGCCGGGCCGCTGAGAACTGGGACGCACCGGTCGTGGTCACGACCGCTGTGCAGTTCTTCGAGAGTCTTTTCGCCAATCGTGGATCGCGCTGCCGGAAGCTGCACAATCTCGCCGATAGCGTGATCGTGCTGGACGAAGCACAGGCAACTCCACCCAAGCTGCTGCTGCCATGCCTCGCTGCGTTGGACGAGTTGCAGCGCAACTACGGTGCAACGATCGTGCTTTGCACGGCTACGCAACCGGGTTGGCGCCAGATGGATGGTGCACTGGTTTTTCAGGACAAGCTTAAAACGACCGATTTCGGTCTGTGCATTGGTGACGACCGGGAACTGGCACCGCGCTCGGCAAGGCTGGACATGGCATTTCAGCGCGTGCGCGTCGAAGTCATGCCGGTAGCGGTTGATGATGCGGAGATTGCCAGCGCGTTCGAACGGGCGCCGCAGATGCTCTGCATCGTCAATAGCCGTGCCCATGCACGCGACCTATTCGAGGCGATCCGAAAACTGGACGGCGCCGTTCACCTGACGACGCTGATGTGTGCTGCGCATCGGCGCGAGGTGCTGCGGCGGCTGAAGCGGCATTTGCGTGAAGGGCTTCCCGTGCGCCTGGTGGCGACAAGTCTGATCGAGGCGGGGGTCGACATCAGCTTCCCCGAAGTATGGCGCGCATCGGCCGGCGTGGACGCGGTCGCCCAGGCGGCGGGGCGCTGCAATCGCCACGGCGAGATGCTGTCGGGGCTGGGACGCGTCGTGGTTTTCACACCCAAGGAGGCGAAGGTCCCGGCGGCATTGCGGGATTTTCAGCAGGCTGCACGCGGCGTCCTGCGCGACTTCGCCAACCCTATTGGTGACGATGCAGTGCAGCAATATTTTCGCATGTTGTATTTCAACAAGGGCGCTGAGGCGCTGGATTCGGTGAAAGTCGGCGATCTTGCGGGTATCCTTCCCTCGATCCAGGCGCATGCGGATGGATGGCGCTTTCCGTTTGAGAGCATCGCCAGGGCCTTCCGGATGATCGACGATGCGATGCGGCCCGTGATTATTCCGTTCGACAACCGTGCCCGGGCTCTGCTGGACGAGTTGGCGTTCGGCCATGGCAGCATCGGCACCGCATTGCGTGGCTTGCAACCCTATGTCGTCGGCACTCCGGAACGCGCGCGCGCCACTTGGCTGGATAAGGGTATTCTTAAGCCAGTTCGGCGGGACTTTGGCGACACCATTCTGCAGTTGGAAGACTTATCGCCGATGTACTTGTTCAAAACCGGACTTGATTTGTCAGACGGCGCTTACCGTGGCGTGGAACACAATCTTTGGTAATCATAATCAAACTAAATCGCTGCAAATTGCGCGTAGCCTCGAACGGAACCGAAGCTACGCGCCGTTTCGCCTAGGACATTGCCTCAAAGTTTCAATCCGCGCCGGTCGGGCGACTGGTGGAGGCTCAACGGTAACAGTGATTGTGCCGTCAGGTTGACAGTAACGGTGATCCGATTCGCCAATATCTTCACGAGCTTTCTCCATCCAAGGAGATCATACCCGCTAATCACTCAAATGTCACTGGTATATTCGCGTAAGGATATAGCCTCAAAGAACGCTTGACCGAACGACAGTGTCATGCTCCTTTCGTAACGAAGGATGAAACCATGGCCTACGGCGTTCGGCTGCACGTTTGGGGTGAGCGCGCCTGCTTCACCCGGCCTGAGATGAAAGTGGAAAGAATCACGTACGACGTTCCGACCCCGTCCGCCGCGCGCGGCATCCTTGAAGCGATCCATTGGAAGCCGCAGATCGCCTGGAGCGTGGACCGAATCCATGTGCTGCGGCCGATCCGCTTCCAGGCCTTCCGCCGCAACGAGGTTGGCGCCAGGGCCAGCGCAACCCTCGCCACGCGGGCGATGAAGTCGGGCAACCTGGCCGGCATCGGCCTGGATGCGGTGGCTGAGCGGCAACAGCGTGCCACAACCTTCCTGATCGACGTGGCCTACGTGATCGAGGCGCATTTCACCCTCACGGAGTGCGGCCAGGACGAAAATCCGGCCAAACACGCCACGATGTTTAATCGCCGCGCTGCCGCCGGCCAGTGCTTCCACCGGCCATGCCTGGGCAACCGAGAATTTCCGGCCGAGTTCGCGCTCATTACCGAGGGCGCCCCCTTACCTGAGTCGACGCTGCCGCCGGGTCAACGCGACCGCGATCTGGGCTGGATGCTGCATGATATCGACTTCGCTGGCGGCCGCACCTCCCGCTTCTTCCGCGCCCGAATGGCTGGCGGGATAATCGACGTGAACGCCTGCCTGGCCGAGGGTGGGCTAACGGCGTGACCATCCTCCAAGAACTTGACCGCTACTACGGTCGCATGGCCGATCGCAACGAGGTGGTGCCACCCGGTTGGTCAATGGAATCAGTCGGCGTTGTGCTTGAACTAGCTGCCGACGGAAGGCTCCTCGGCGCAGACCTGCGGCTCGACAACCGTAAGCGTCCTCTGAGCGAGGCATTGCCCAAATGGTTCACGCGCTCGGGCAATGGCTCCACGCCATATTTCCTGTGGGACAACTCGGCCTACGCGCTCGGCTTGGGCGCGAAGGACCCTGGCAAGACCGCACGCGACCATGCCGCCTTCAAAGCGCTGCACCTGGACACCTTGGCCGGCGAAGACGATGAAGGCTTGGGAGCGCTGCGCCGCTTCCTCGAGGCTTGGACCCCCGACCGCACCCTCCTGCCTAATCTCGACGACCGGATGCTAGGGTTCAACGTCGCATTTCGGCTACAGCATGAGGTTCAGTTCCTCCACAACCGCCCTGCGGCCGCATCGCATATCGCCCGGCTGCGCGTACCAGCGCAGGCGGGGCACACCGGATTCTGTTTGATCCGGGGTGCCAATCTGCCTTTGGTGCGGCTGCATCCCAAGATCAAAGGCGTCGATGGGACCGCCTCGGCCGAAGTCCCGCTCGTCTCGTTTAATGCGGACGCCTTCACCTCGTATGGCAAAGAGCAGGGCTACAATGCGCCTGTGTCGGAGGACGCGGCATTCCGGTACGGCGCCGCGCTCAATGCCCTGCTGGCACGTGGCGGACGCACCCGCATCCGGGTTGGCGATTCGAGCGTCGCGTTCTGGGCCGACGCCTCCGCGCTAGACGCCGCGGTTGCCGAAGCCGCGGCGCGCGCGGCCGAGGACGTGTTCGCCGCCTCCGCCGACGACCGGCCGACCATCGAGGGCGCAGGCGACGAGCAGCAGGCCACGCATGTGCGCGAACGCCTGCAGGAGGTCGCGCGCGGCAAGCCGCTCACCGTATTGAGCCCGGCCCTACGCGACGGCGTGCGCTTCAACGTGCTGGCGCTGGCGCCGAACGCCGCGCGGCTGACTGTTCGCGCCTGGCTGTCGGATGATTTCTCCCACTTCGCCGTGGCGCTCGCCCGGCATCAGCAGGACTTGTCGATCGAGCCGAAGCCGCGTGGCGGTGCATGGCCGCCATCAGTGCACCGCCTGCTATTGCGCACAACGGCCCTGCAGGAGAAGGCGGAGAATATCCCCTCAGGCCTTGCCGGCAGCGTGTTGCGCGCAGCGCTGGCGGGCACGCCCTACCCGCGCACCCTGCTCACCACGGCGCTCATCCGCCTGCGCGCCGGCGGTGACCGCGCTAGCGGCTGGCATGCCGCGGCCATCAAGGCCTGCCTTGCGAGAATGCTATCTGAGGAGGACGTTCCCGTGTCGCTCGATCCCACCGATCCTAGCCCGGCCTACCAGCTCGGGCGGCTATTCGCCGTCATCGAGAAGGCGCAACGCGAAGCACTCGGGTCTGTCAACGCGTCGGTAGGCGACCGTTACTATGGCGCCTTCTCGGCCACGCCGGCGCGCGTGTTCGCGACCGTCATGCGGGGCGCGCGGACGCATATTTCGGCAGCGCAAAAGCTGAACCGCGGCTTCTGGATTAATCGGCGGCTAGAGGAGATCATCGCCCCGTTGCCGGAACGGTTGCCGGCGACATTGCGCCTGGAAGACCAGGGCCGTTTCGCGATCGGCTACTATCACGAACGCGCCGATTTTCCGCCTAAGGCTGCAGCTCCGTCCGAACCTTCGCAGGAGACCCCGTGATGCCCCGCCCCGATGCCCTGCAACACCGCCACGAATTCGTAATGCTGTTCGACGTGACCAACGGCAACCCGAACGGCGATCCCGACGCCGGGAACATGCCCCGCACAGACCCCGAAACGGGGCATGGCCTGGTCAGCGACGTTTGCCTCAAGCGCAAGGTGCGCAACTATGTCGAGATCGCCCGTGCCGACGCCCAACGCTTCCGCATCTACGTCACCGAAGGGTCAGTCCTGAACGAGAAGCACAGGGAGGCCTACGTCGCCTTGCGGCCCGGGGACACGAAGAACAAGAACGAAAAGCTTTCACCCGCGACCGATGATGAGGCTTCCAAGCTCCGCGACTTCATGTGCGACAATTTCTACGACATCCGCACGTTTGGCGCCGTGATGGGAACCAAAATCAACGCCGGGCAAGTTCGCGGCCCGGTGCAGATCGGGTTTGCCAGGTCGGTCGAACCCGTGCTGCCCCTAGAAATCTCGATTACCCGTATGGCAGCAACCAACGAGAAGGAGAAAGAGAAGGACAAAGAGGGCGAGGACGAACCGGAGAAACGCGGCGACAAGCGCACCATGGGACGCAAGCACATCATCCCTTACGGGCTCTATCGCGCGCACGGCTACGTTTCAGCGCCGCTCGCCTATGACGAGCGCAAGGGCACCGGGTTCAACGACACAGACCTCGCGCTTCTGTGGGAAGCACTGGCGAGCATGTTTGAGCATGACCGCTCCGCCACACGGGGCGAGATGACCACGCGTAAGTTGATTGTGTTCCGCCACGCCTGCGCGCTGGGAAATGCCCGCGCGCAGACGCTGTTCGAACGGGTGACCGTGTTCCGCAACCACCACGGCGAATTGCACGCACCGGGCGACGAGGCGCTAGACAACGCCGGGCCGGCGCGCCGCTACTCGGATTACCATATCGAAATCGACCACACTGATTTGCCAAACGGGATCGAGTTGCTGGAACTGGTGTGACCGCGCCGCCAAACCCGGCGGTGGCGGATGCCGATCTCATCGCCCTCTCCGCCCTGCAGCATTATCTGTTCTGTCCGCGCCAATGCGCGCTGATCCATGTCGAACAGGCCTGGGCGGAAAATGTCGCAACCGCCGAAGGCCGGGTCGCCCATGAGCGCGTGCATGCCGCGGAGCGCGAGGTCCGCCGGGGCGTGCGCACCGTCACCGGTGGAGCACAAGCGCGGCCGCCCCAAGGCGCACCGGGCCGACGAGGTCCAGCTCTGCGCGCAGGCTTTCGCCCTGGAGGAGATGTTCGCCGTCTCCATCGCAGAGGGAGCACTGTTCTACGGCCAGCCCCGCCGCCGCAGCGTCATCGCCTTCGACCCCACCTTGCGCGAGCTGACCGAAACCGTGGCCGCCGCCACGCGGGAGATGCTGGCCGCCGGGCGCACCCCGCGCATGGCCTATGACAAGAAGCGCTGCGACGCCTGCTCGCTGATCGAACTTTGCCGTCCACGGACAACGGGCGCCCCCGGCTCGGCGGCGGCGTGGCTGGAAGCGCAGTTGGATGCGTAAACTGCTCAACACGCTCTATGTGTCGACGGAAGGTGCCTATCTCAGGCGCGACGGCTTGAACGTCGTGGTAGAGGTCGAGCGGGATGAGAAGCTGCGCGTGCCGCTGCACCTTCTGGGGCGCGTCGCCGTGTTCGGCCAGGTGTCGCTGTCGCCCGCATTGATGGGCAGCCTTGCCGAGGCCGGCGTGGTCACGGCCTTCTTCGGCATGAACGGCCGCTTCCTCGCGCGCGTAGAGGGTCCCGTCACCGGCAACGTCCTGCTGCGGCGGGAACAGTATCGAGTGATGGAGGATGCGGGCGGCAGCACCCGGATCGCCCGCAGCATCGTGACCGCGAAGGCGCTGAACCAGCGCGGGGTGCTCCAGCGGGCGCTGCGTGACCATGGCGAGAGTTTGGCCGGGCCAGCTATCGATGCCGTCTCGGCTGCCATTGATCGCATGCAAGATATCGCCCGGCGCGCCCTGCATGAGACCGATCTCGACCGGCTACGCGGCCATGAAGGAGAAGCGGCTGCACTGTACTTCGGTGTATTTCCTCACACGCTTCGCTCGACGGACCCGGCCCTTGCATTCCGTGGCCGCAGCCGGCGGCCACCCATGGATGCGCCGAATGCTTTGCTGTCCTTCATCTACACGTTGCTGGTGCATGATTGCCGTGGCGCGTTGGAGGGTGTGGGATTGGACCCGGCGGCAGGCTTTCTGCATCGCCTGCGCCCCGGCCGGCCGAGCCTTGCGCTCGACCTGATGGAGGAACTGCGCGCGCCGTTGGCCGACCGGCTGGCGTTGTCGCTGCTCAATCGCCGGGAAATCGGGCCAGGCGATTTCCGCGTGATGGAGAACGGCGCCGTGCTTCTGACCGACGAAAGCCGCAAGACCGTGCTGACGGCGTGGCAGACCCGTAAGCGCGAGGAGATCGAGCACCCGTATTTGAAGGAGCGCACACCGCTGGGTCTGCTGCCGCACGTGCAGGCGAGCCTGTTGGCGAGGACGTTGCGAGGCGATCTTGACGCATACCCGGCGCTGGTGTGGCGGTAGGATATGTTGGTCCTCGTGAGTTATGATGTGGAAGTCACGTCACCTGGGGGCTCAAGGCGTCTGCGCCGAATTGCCCGGGCTTGCCAGGATTATGGTCAGCGCGTTCAGTTTTCCGTTTTCGAGATCGAGGTGTCCCCTGAGCAATGGGTGACGTTGCGGGCCCGCCTGGTGGGCGAGATGGATGCGGCCCGAGATAGCCTGCGGTTCTATTTCCTGGGCAGAGAGGGCCGCCGCAAGATTGAACATTTGGGTTCTAAGCCAGTCGTTGATTTGGATGCGCCGCTGATCGTATGACTCAGGGGGTTCGGCCACGTTGTAGCGGGACACGCGAACCGGTATCGTCCGCTAAAACCCTGGGCGGTTCGCGCTGACTCTTTTTCATTGTGGATCAGGGTGTTACTTGTAGGCCACGCCCCGGGCCAAGGATATTATTGCCTCTACCACCTAGGATCGCGCAAAGTAGCCAATTTGCCCTGCCCTCCCCAAACGTTGCACCATGGGGAGTCGCCCTCCGCGCGGGGGCGCGGATAGAAACGTTTATGAAAAGCGCGGATGGCGATGACAGCGTCGGTCGACCGACGTGGCCCTCCGCACGGGGGCGCGGATCGAAACGCTCGCTTCTGGCAGCGGCAGAGACATCACCACAGGGACCCACCGAGCCAGGGAGAGGGATCAATTTTGTCAATTAATCTGGTATCCGATACCTGTCTATCCGCTAACTTGATAGAGATCTGCAACATCGCCGAGTGAATCTATCACCCACAGAGCTTTCACCGAAAACACTGCAAGAACGTTAACCTGCTGCCTTGGCATTTGCTTCCAAAGCCACTGCCCTTGAGGGTAGCCCAGCCCCCGGCGGCACAATCTAAGTTGCTGTTTCTTGGGGATTTATTGGTGGGCCCGCAGGGGATCGAACCCTGGACCCCAAGATTAAAAGTCTCGTGCTCTACCATCTGAGCTACAGGCCCGCCGCGGCACCCCCTAGCCTGGAGGTGCCGCAATCGTCAATTGCTCAGCTATTCTCTTCGGCTGCCAACCGCATCTTGATGATCTTGTCGGGATTGGTGACGGTCCCGCCGCTGCCGACGCCCTTCTTCAATTCGTCCACATGCTCCATTCCCGATACAACCTGGCCCCAGATCGTATATTGGCCATCCAGAAACGGCGCCGGGGCAAAGCAGATGAAGAACTGGCTGTTGGCCGTGTCCGGGCTCTGCGTCCGCGCAGCACCCACAGTGCCCCGAAGGAAATGGGCGCTGCTGCTGAACTCGGCCTTCAGGTCCGGGTATTTGCTTCCCCCGCCCCCCGTGCCCGTTGGATCGCCCCCCTGTGCCATGAACCCGTCGATCACCCGGTGGAAGGGCGTGCCGTCGTAGAAATGCTCGTGACAGAGCAACTTCACACGCGCGACATGGCCGGGCGCCAAATCTGGGCGGAGCCGGATGACGACTCGGCCACCCTTCACATCCAAATAGAGTGTGTTCTGTGGGTCCAACGCCGGCTGGGCGTCGGCAGTGGAGGATACGGCGTCGCTCATCAAAGCTCCGATTGCAATCGTGGATAGGAAGGTACGGCGGTCAATACGGCTAACCATGTGTGACGCTCCGTAATGGGAATCAAACCTTGGGACGCACCCGAGCCAGGGTGCGCTCCAACGTCAGCGCGGGCACGAAAGAGGAGATATCGCCACCTAAGCGGGCGATCTCCTTGACGAAACGCGACGAGATGAACTGATGCGTCTCGCTGGCCGTCAGGAACACCGTCTCGATCGTTGGGTCTAGACGGTAATTCATCCCCGCCATCTGAAACTCATAGTCGAAGTCGCTGACGGCGCGCAGACCACGGATGATCACGCTTGCGCCATTGTCACGCGCGAAATCCACCAGCAGCCCGCTAAAGCTCGTCACCTCGATCGTCGACCCGGTGCGGGTGGCAATCGGAGCCATCTCCTCGCGAACCAACTCCATCCGCTCCTCAATCGAGAAAATCGGTCCCTTCCCATCATTCGACGCGACGCCCACCACCAGATGGTCAAGGATTTTTGCCGCACGGGTGATAATGTCGATGTGGCCGTTGGTAACCGGGTCGAATGTGCCTGGATAGATCCCGGTATGGCGATCCAACGACCGCCCTTTGCTCGTATCAGCCAAGGGAGTCCTCATCTGTATCGGCGTTGCCAGCACCGTCGGGGTTGTCGAGCATGGGGCCCGCGTCGTCATCCAGTGGCCCGAACCCGCGTGGTCCATCCGTTGGGGCGCCATCCGGACCAGGATCATCCAGCCCCGCAATTGCCTCAACCACGGGGAAGACGGCCGTCACCTGTTCGCCATCGCTCACCCGGAACAGGGTGACCCCGGTCGCCTGGCGGCCGGTGATCCGGACGCCATCGCTGCTGATCCGGATCAGCCGGCCAACATTGGTCACGAGCATCACGTCGGTTCCCGGGCGTACCGGCAGGCTCCCAACCACCGCGGTTCCCTTGCGGCCACCCAGAACGATGTTGGTGATTCCTTGGCCGCCGCGCCCAGTCACCCGGTAGTCGTAGGCGGAGGATCGCTTGCCGAACCCGGCATCCGTCACCGTCAGCAGCAATTCCTCGCGCCGCTCCATCTCGTCGAGCCGCTCGGCGCTTACGGGGCCGGTCTCCTCGGTCGTGGCATCCTCAGCCTCGGCATCTACCTCGACGGAGCTATCCACCTCTTCACCCTGCGCCCGGCGCCGGGCCGCGGCACCACGCAGGAAGGCGGCCCGCTCGTGCACGCTCGCGTCAACGTGCTGCAGAACGGAGAGGCTGATGACTTCGTCCTTGGCACCCAGCCGGATGCCCCGGACCCCGGCACTGTCCCGGCCAGCGAACACGCGCACGTTCTCGTCTGTAACCTGGAAGCGGATGCAGCGGCCGCGCCGGGTTGCCAGCAACACGTCGTCGCCCTCCCGGCAGGTGGCAACGCCGATCAAATGGTCGCCGTCATCCAACTTCATGGCGATCAGGCCGGATGAGCGAACCCGCCCGAAATCCGACAGCTTGTTGCGGCGCACCCCCCCGCTCGCCGTGGCAAACAGCAGATGCAGATTGTCCCACAGCCCCTCATCCTGCGGCAACGGCAGCACCGTGGTGATGGTATCGCTGCCGAGATCCGGAAGCAGGTTGACCAGGGCACGGCCCTTGGCGGCCGGCTGCGCCTCCGGCAGCCGCCAGACCTTCTCGCGGAACGCTTTGCCGCCGGAGGAGAAGAACAGCACCCATTGATGGGTATGCGCATTGAACGAGCGGGTAACGACGTCGTCCCCCCGCATCCCCGCCGCCGACCGCCCCCGGCCACCGCGGACCTGCTGGCGGAATGCGTCCAATGGCGTGCGCTTGATGAAGCCGTCGCGGGTGATCGTGACCACCATCTGGCCCGGCTCGATCAGGCTCTCATCGTCCTGATCCGCCACGGCGTCCACGATCGACGTCATCCGCGGGCTGGCAATCTCCGCCCGCACGAGCGTGAGTTCGTCGCGCATCACCTCAAGCCGCCGGGGCCGGCTGCCGATGATGGTCAGCAATTCGGTGATGCGCTCGGCGACCTCGGTCAGTTCCGCCTGGATCTTCTCCCGCTCCAGCCCGGTCAGCCGGGCCAGGCGCAGCTCCAGAATACCGCGCGCCTGGGCGTCGGTAAGATGCACGGTGTGGTCGGGCGACTCACCGATGACCTGGTTGCCGATATCATCAATCAGCGTCAGCAGCGCCCCGATATCGCCGGCAGGCCAGGCACGCGCCATCAGCTCCGTCCGGGCCACCGCCGCATCCGGGCTGGCGCGGATGACGCGGATCACCTCGTCGATATTGGCCACGGCGATCGCCAGGCCGACCAACAAATGCGCCCGCTCCCGCGCCTTGTTCAGCCGGAACCGGCTGCGGCGGAGGATCACCTCCTCGCGGAAGGCGATGAACGCGTGCAGCGCGTCCTTCAGGCCCATCAGCCGCGGCCGCCCCTGGTCCAGCGCCAGCATGTTGACGCTGAACTGGGTCTGCAACTGGGTGAAGCGGTACAGGTGGTTCAGCACCACCTCGGGCGTCGCATCCCGCTTCAGCTCGATCACAATGCGCATACCATCGCGGTCGGACTCGTCGCGCAAATCGCTGATGCCCTCGACCTGCTTGCCGCGCACCAGTTCCGCAATCCGCTCGATCAGCGTGTTCTTATTGACTTGGTATGGGATCTCGGTGACCACGATCGCATTGCGATCCTTGCGGATTTCCTCGATCGCAGCCTTGGCGCGCAGCGGAATGCCGCCGCGCCCGGTCTCGAACGCCGACCGGATCCCCGAGCGGCCAAGGATGATGCCGCCGGTCGGAAAATCCGGCCCGGGGATGATCTTCATCAATTCGTCGAGCGTCAGGTCCGGATTTTCGATCAGCGCCAGCGTCGCGTCGATCACCTCGCCAGCATTATGGGTGGGAATGTTGGTCGCCATCCCCACGGCAATCCCGCTGCCACCATTGACGAGCAGGTTCGGGAACGCAGCCGGGAGAACCTTTGGTTCCTGGTCGGCTTCGTCATAGTTTGGTTGGAAATCGACGGTTTCCTCGTCGATATCGGCCAGCATATGCATCGCCGCGCGGGACAGGCGGCTTTCGGTATATCGCATCGCCGCCGGGGGATCGCCATCGATCGACCCAAAATTACCCTGCCCGTCGATCAGAGGCACGCGCAGGCTGAACGATTGGGCCATGCGGACCATCGCGTCATAGATCGCGGCATCCCCATGGGGATGGTACTTGCCCATCACCTCGCCGACGATGCGGGCCGACTTCCGATAGGGCTTGTCGTGGGTGAACCCACTTTCCTGCATGGCATAGAGAATGCGGCGATGGACCGGCTTCAGCCCGTCCCTTGCATCGGGCAGCGCACGGCTGACGATGACGGACATCGCGTAGTCGAGGTAGGAGCGGCGCATCTCCTCTTCCAGCGTGACCGGATGAAGGTCTGGCTGGTCAGGGGGTACTGGCGGGGTGGTTTCACTCATAAGGGCTACTTAGAAAGGGAGTGCCGGGACGGTTGGTGATCGATGATGGGCAGTGGCAGCCGGTCGATGTGAGACTTTGCTAAAACTCGCTCCCAACCAAGCCAGTCTTAGCAGGCCCTGCGCGATAGTGCCATCCAGGTGACTTACCCATAGAGCAGCACTGGGGGTCCACGATCGGCGATATCGCTGGAGAATACGTCGTACCCCTGTGCCGCCAATACGTTGGACATGGCACCCTTACCGCAACATGGCTCCCAAACTGGGCCGCGAAACGTCACATGCTGCAGCAATCTCTCAGTGACCCAGGCTGGCGTGGCATAGAAGTCCCGTCCTTCCCGTTCGAAGCCGGAGACGTGCACCGCGCGGCGCTTGCCTCCGGCGGGCACAGATCCAGTCTTGAGTGGTAACGTCTCCAACCCTCCCATCGGCAAAGATGGCTGCCCGGACGTTCGCGGGGTGGCGGACTGCGGCACGGGCGTCAGAACGGGATATCGTCATCCAGATCGCCGCCTGTCGGCGGCTCCCAGGATGGGGCGCTCCCACCGCCACTGCGGGCAGGTTGCCGAGCGGAAGCGGGCTGGCGCGGTGCACCGCCGCCGCCGTAGCCACCCTCCCCACCGCCGCCATACCCGGCTTCATCGCCACCACGGTTGCTGTCGAGCAGGGTGATGTCGCCGCGGAACCGGTCCACCACCACCTCTGTGGTGTATTTTTCCTGCCCCGACTGATCCGTCCACTTGCGGGTCTGCAACGATCCCTCAACGTAAATCTTGCGGCCCTTCTTCACGAATCGCTCGACCACATCCACCAGCCGGTCGTTGAAGATCACGACGCGATGCCACTCGGTCTTCTCTTTGCGCTCACCGGAGGCCTTGTCGTTCCAGGTCTCGCTGGTGGCCAGCGTCAGGTTCGCAATCTTGCCGCCGCTCTGGGTGCTGCGGATTTCTGGATCCTTACCGATATTCCCGACCAGAATGACTTTGTTCACGCTACCGGCCATGCCTGGACCCCCCGAATCCCACCAGCATAGCCCGCCCCCCGGCACCGGTCCATGGCAGATGACCGCCGCCGGGCCCTGCCAGGCCCGCCATCGAACACACCGGTTTTGGACGGACCGCCCGCTTCATGCCAAACACCTCAGGCCACGCCGGAAGGGACTTCCCTCCCGACGGTCACCAGCCCATATAGTGGGAACAAGACAGGAACGCCAGCGGATTCGTTGCTGGTCAGGCTTATGCATCGGAGGCTTGATGGACGGATCGATACCACTCGGAGCCAGCACAAGAGGGTTCATCACCGTTCGCGGCGCCCGCGAGCACAACCTCAAGAACGTCGACGTTCAGATCCCCCGTGACCAGCTCACCGTCATCACCGGGCTGTCTGGCAGCGGCAAGTCCTCGCTCGCGTTCGACACGATCTATGCCGAGGGCCAGCGCCGTTACGTCGAGTCGCTTTCCGCCTACGCCCGGCAATTCCTTGAATTGATGGGAAAGCCGGACGTCGACAGCATCGAGGGCCTGTCCCCGGCCATCTCGATCGAGCAAAAGACCACCAGCCGTAACCCGCGCTCCACCGTCGGCACGGTGACGGAAATCCACGACTATATGCGCCTGCTCTGGGCGCGGGCCGGGGTGCCGTATTCTCCAGCAACCGGCCTGCCCATCGAGGCGCAGACGATCAGCCAAATGGTCGATCGCGTCATGACCATGACGGAGGGCACGCGCCTGCTGCTGCTCGCCCCTGTCGTGCGGGACCGCAAGGGCGAATACCGCAAGGAGCTGGCCGAGCTGCAGCGCCGCGGCTTCACCCGGGCCAAGGTGGACGGCACGCTGTATGAAATCCCCGAGGTCCCCGCGCTCAACCGCAAGACGAAGCACGACATCGAGGCGGTGGTCGACCGCATCGTCGTCCGCCCGGGCATCGAAAGCCGCCTGGCCGATAGCTTCGAGACCGCATTGGGGATGGCCGACGGCATCGTCTACGCCGAAACCGCCGACGACAAGGCGGAGCGAACCGTGTTCTCCTCCCGCTTCGCCTGCCCCGTCAGCGGCTTCACCATCGAGGAGATCGAGCCGCGGCTGTTCTCCTTCAACTCCCCGCACGGCGCCTGCCCGGCGTGTGACGGCCTGGGGGTCGAGACCTTCTTCGACCCGGCTTTGGTGGTCCCGGACGAGCGCGCCTCCATCGCCGAGGGCGCCGTCGCACCTTGGTCGGGCGCAAAAAGCGAGTATTACGACCAGACGCTCAACTCGATCTGCCGCCACTTCAAGGTGACAACTCGCAAGCCGTGGGACGAACTTCCGGAGCACGTGCGCAACGTGATCCTGCTGGGCGGCAAGGAGCCGATTGAGTTTACCTATAAGGATGGCGTGCGTAGCTACAGCGTGACCAAGCCGTTCGAGGGCGTGCTGCACAACCTGCAACGCCGCTGGCAGGAGACGGATAGCGCCTGGGTCCGGGAGGAAATGACCCGCTACCAGGCAGAAAAGCCCTGCAAGGTCTGCAACGGTGCCCGACTACGTCCAGAAGCCCTGGCGGTACGGGTGGGCGGCGAGCACATCGCGGCGGCGTCCGATTTGTCGATCCGCAGGGCGTTGACCTGGTTCGGCGGGGTGGAGGCGACGCTGACCCCGCAACGGGCCGCAATCGCCGGGCGCATCCTGAAGGAAATCATCGAGCGGCTACGATTCCTGGACGATGTGGGGCTGGAATACCTGACCCTCTCCCGCGGCAGCACCACCCTGTCAGGTGGCGAAAGCCAGCGCATCCGCCTCGCCAGCCAGATCGGCAGCGGGCTCACGGGCGTGTTGTATGTGTTGGACGAGCCCAGCATCGGCCTGCACCAACGCGACAACGAACGGCTGCTCGGCACGCTGCGGCGGCTGAAGGCCTTGGGCAACACCGTCCTGGTGGTGGAACATGACGAGGATGCCATCCGTGCCGCCGACCATCTGATCGATATGGGGCCGGCTGCCGGGACGCTCGGGGGCCATGTGATCGCCGCGGGAACCCCGGCCCAGGTCGCCGCCAACCCGGCGTCGCTCACGGGCGACTACCTCTCCGGCCGACGGCGGATCGAGGTGCCGGCGCAGCGGCGGAAGGCCGATCCTAAGCGCATGATCCGCGTCGTGGGCGCGCGTGGCAATAATCTGAAGGTCGACCAGGCGGAGTTTCCGCTCGGCACCTTCTGCTGCATCACCGGGGTTTCCGGTGGTGGCAAATCGACCCTGGTGATCGACACGCTGTGGAAAGCCGCGAGCCGTCGACTGATGGGCAGTGGCCAAGTGCCGGCGCCGCATGACCGGATCGACGGGCTGGACCAACTGGACAAGATCATCGACATCGACCAATCCCCGATCGGCCGCACGCCTCGCAGCAACCCGGCGACCTACACCGATTTGTTCGCTCCCATCCGGGACTGGTTTGCCGAACTGCCGGAGAGCCGGGCGCGCGGCTACAAATCCGGCCGCTTCAGCTTCAACGTGAAGGGCGGCCGGTGCGAGGCCTGCCAGGGCGACGGGGTGCTGAAGATCGAGATGCATTTCTTGCCGGACGTCTTCGTAACTTGTGACACCTGCAAGGGTGCGCGGTACAACCGGGAGACGCTGGACATCAAGTTCCGCGGCAAGTCGATTGCTGAAGTGCTTGAGATGACGATTGACGAAGCGGGAGCCTATTTCAGCGCCCAGCCCCGCATCCGCGACCGGCTGAGCATCCTGCAGCGCGTAGGCTTGGGCTATGTGAAGCTCGGCCAGCAGGCCACCACCCTGTCCGGTGGCGAGGCGCAGCGTATCAAGCTGAGCAAGGAACTGGCCCGGCGCGCCACTGGCCGGACGCTGTACATCCTAGACGAACCCACCACCGGGCTGCATTTCGAAGACGTGCGCAAATTGCTGGAAGTGCTGCATGCCTTGGTGGAGCAGGGAAACTCGGTGATCGTAATCGAGCATAATCTGGAGGTGATCAAGACCGCCGATTGGGTGCTGGATCTGGGCCCGGAGGGCGGCGATGGCGGCGGCCATATCGTGGCCCAAGGCCCTCCCGAGGTAATCGCGGCCACCCCGGGCAGCCATACCGGACGCTTCTTGGCACCGTTGCTGAACCCGATAAAGAAGGTGCGCAAACGGGCATAGCCCCAAAGGCGCGAACTCAAGGTTGGAAGCGGCGGTACGGGTGCGACCGGGGTCATTCTGCGCCGCGAACGACCCTCCTTCTCGACCTTGTCGGAGTGGCGCCGCGTCGGGCGCAAGGACGCCACAACTTGGCTATTCCAGCCGTTTTCAGTCTGAGCGGGGCCCGTGGCGCTTTTAAGTTCGCGCCGACGGGGCATAGCCCCTTCCCTCTCCTTGCCGCCCGATCCAGGATTGGCCTTTCGCCTCGGAGTGCCCCATGGCCACCATCGACACTGCCCGTTTCCTGCGCGACCTCAACGAATTACGCCAGATTGGCGCATACAAGACCGGGGTGCACCGCCCGACCTACTCCCCGCAGGATATGGAATCGCGCCGCTGGCTGGTGGCGCGGCTGGAGGAAGTCGGGTTGGAGGCGACGATCGACGGCATCGGGAATGTCTATGGCCGCCACCCCGGCCCGGGACCGCACGTGCTGACCGGCAGCCACATCGAATCGCAGAACCAGGCCGGATGGCTGGATGGTGCATTGGGTGTGGTGGCCGGGTTGGCCCTGGCCCGCGCCGGATTGCCGGTGGATGTCTGCGCTTTCGCCGACGAGGAAGGCCATTTCGAGGGCGGGTTCCTGGGCAGCCGCTCGTTTATCGGCGATCTGACCGAGGAGGAGATGGACCGCGCCCGCAGCCGCAACGATGGCTCCCCCCTACGCGACGCGCTCGCCGCCGCGGGCCTGGCGGGCGTGCCGCGCATCACCGTCGAGCCCGGCCGCCACCGTGGCTATGTCGAGCTGCATATCGAGCAGGGTACCGCGTTGGAAACCCTCGGCTACCAGGTCGGCGTGGTGACGGGGATCGTGGCGATTTGGCAGTTCCGCCTGACCATCACCGGGCAGCAGGACCATGCTGGCGGCACCACCATGGCAGAGCGCAAGGACGCCGGGCTCACCGCGGTGCGGCTGCTGGCTGCGATCGACCAGGCTTTCCCCCTGGTCTGTGGCGAGCGCACCGTGTGGACGACGGGTCAGATCGTGCTGGAACCCGGCGCCCCCTCGATCATTCCGGGCAAGGCGGAAGTTTTGTTTCAGTTCCGCGATGTCGAGTGGTCGACGTTGGAGCGCCTGGAGAAATGCCTGACCTCCCTCGTGCAAGAGAGCAACCGGCGGGAGCGTTGCACGACCGCGCTGACGGTGATCCGACGTTCCATCCCGGCTTTGTGCGACTCCACGATCATGCGCGCGCTGGAAACCGCCGCTGAGCGCCACGCCCCCGGTGGCTGGCAGACGATGCCGAGCGGCGCGGGACACGATGCGCAGGTCATTGCGCAAGTAATGCCTTCGGCCATGCTGTTCAGCCCGAGCATCGGCGGCATCAGCCACCATTGGAAGGAGGACACGAAGGAGGAGGACTTGGCGGTTTGCTGTGCAGTGATGGGCGATGCGGTGGAGCTGTTCTTGCAGTCGAACGAGTTCGCGGCCACTGCAGCATGAGTGTTTGCGCCTGTCTTGTAGGCGCATGGCTTTGGCAAGCCGATCCCAGGCAAAGCCTGCCTCCCCGAATGGCCTTCAGCACATGATGCAGGCCCGAAGCGCTCACGTCCTCCCGCTTCGACGATCCCACATCGCCCGGCCGTCTAAGCCCTGCGCACCCCCCAGAAGATCGAAAACCCGTTCATGACGCCACTGAGCCCGCGATAGGCGGTGGCCGTGAAATTCTGCCCAAGCGGGATGTACGGCACGGACCCGAACGCGAGCGTTTGCATCTCCCCGGCCAGCTTCTTCTGTTCCGCCTCTTCGGTCGCCGCCAACCATTGGTCGCGCAACGCCTCCATGGCTGGATTAGTGGGCCAGCCCGGCGGCCCGGCCCGGCCATTGCCGCGCAGCATCAGATTGGTTGCCGGGTTCAGTTGATCCAAACCGTCTGAGAAGGTGTAGAACACGTTCCATCCTCCTTGCCCCGGCGGAGCCTGGCTCTCCTGCCGTTGCAGCAGGCTGCTCCATTCCATCACCTGGTAATCGACGCTCATATCCAGGCGCCGGAGCAAATCTGCCCCGCTATCGGCCAACGCCTTCAGCGCCGGCTGGTCGGTTGGCGCCAGCACCACCACCGGCACGCCCTGATAGCCGGCATCCTTGATCGCCTTGGCCGCAGCGGGCAAATCACGGGGGGAGGTCAGCGCCGCCATGCCCTCATCGCTTGCCATGGGGGTGCCGGGGCAGAAAAATCCCGCGGGAACATGTTTCAAGTTCGATGCATTTCCGGCGATCGCCATCAGGAATTCACTTTGCGAGACCGCGGACAGCACGGCGCGGCGAATCGCAGGGTCGTCGAACGGGGGATAGAGCTGGTTCATCCGCATAATTGGGATTTGTCCAACTGGGTCCTGTACGGTCACCATCACCGCCGGCTTCTGACGCAGCTCCGGCAGGAAGTCGAAGGCCGGAAACTCCCACCAGTCGACGTCACCCGCTTCCAGCGCCGCAGCCGCCACCGCGCTATCGGTCTCGACTTGCCACTCCACCCGGTCGAAATTCGCCACCTTGGGCCCAGCCGTCCAGCCGGCGGTACCGCTCGGGCGAGGTACGTAGCGCCGGAACCTCTCGTAGACGACGCGGTGGCCGGCCACCCGCTCATCCGCTTTGAAGCGGAACGGGCCACTGCCCACCATCTCGGTCACCGCGGTAAACGGGTCCGTCAAGGCCAGCCGCTCCGGCATGATGGGGCACATATTGCTGGCGGATTTGCCCAACGCCTCCGGCAAGCGCGGAAACGGGCGCTTCAACCGGAACAGGATGGTCGCGTCATCCGGGGCGGACAGCTCGTTGGTGGCGGCCATCAGCGCTTGGCCAAAGCCATCGCGACCCCCCCACCGCTTGATGCTGGCCACGCAATCCCGGGCCAGCACGGGCGTCCCGTCATGGAACATGAGACCGGGGCGCAGGCCAAGCCGCCACTCCGTTCCACGCTCATCCTTCACGGCGCCGGCCACCATCTGCGGCGTCGGAACGAACGTGCCGTCCATGCCATACAGCGTGTCGAACACGGCGAAGCCATGGTTGCGGGTCACTTGGGCCGCGGTCCACACCGGGTCCAACACCGTCAGGTCGGATTGCGGGATGAACCGCAGCACCCGGGGGTCGGCCGCCCGGGCGACCCCCGGCCGGCACAACACCGCGGCGGCCCCGCTGGCGAACGCCGCACCGGATGCGGCCAGGAATTGGCGACGATGCATGGCGTGGCTCCGGCTGAATTGGTGGTCGCAACACACCACGGTCGTGCGGACGACGCTACGGGCGGCTTGGCTTCATCCGGCTGGTGTCTTCGCCAATTCTGGCAAAATCAGGGAGCATCAGCCGCCGGTTGCGGGGTTGGGCGCTCGAAGGCGATGCCGTATAGGGGCGCGATGTACGCCTTCATGGATTGGCTGGTCGAGGCGCTGCCCGGTCCGGTGCGGCGGCATGTCGCCCCGGCGCATGTACGCCTGGTGACACAGTTCGCCATCTTCGGCGTCGTCGGGGTCATCGGGTTCGTGGTGGATACGGCAGTGGTGTATGCCATCCGGGATCGGGTCGGCTTGTATGTGGCGGGCGTGCTCGCCTATGGCGTGGCGGTCACGACGACCTGGTGGCTCAACCGCATATGGACCTTCCGGGGGTTGAGCCGCCCGGGCCCGGTGCATCGGCAATGGGCCGCCTTTGCGGCTGCCAGTTTCCCAGGGTTGATCTTGAATTTGGGGACCTACTTCTTGCTCGTGACTGTCGTGCCGCTATGCGCCACCCGTCCGGTCATCGCCATCGCCGCTGGTGCCGTCGCCGGAATGTTCACCAACTTCACCCTGTCCCGCACGGTGGTGTTCCGGTGATGCGTGTCGCCGTGCTCATCCCGTGCCAGAACGAGGCCGTTGCCATTGGGCACGTGGTGCAGCAATTCCGCACCGCGCTGCCTGGTGCCGTAGTGTTCGTCTACGACAACAACTCGACCGACGCCACGGTGACGACCGCCCGCGCGGCCGGTGCCGTGGTCCGTGCCGAGCCGCTGCAGGGCAAGGGCAACGTCGTCCGCCGCATGTTCGCCGATATCGAGGCGGACGTTTACATCCTGGTCGACGGGGACGACACCTACGACCCGGCGGTTGCGCCCGACATGGTGCGCATGCTGGCCGCCGGCCCGCTCGATATGGTCACGGCAGCCCGGGTGGCCGACGTAGCGGGCGCCTACCGCACCGGCCACCGCACCGGCAACATGGTGCTGACCCGGATCGTGACGCTGCTGTTCGGTGACCGGGTGAGCGACATGCTATCCGGCTACCGCGCATTTTCACGCCGGTTCGTGAAGTCCTTCCCCGCCTTGTCCACCGGGTTCGAGACCGAGACCGAGTTCACCGTCCACGCGCTCGAGCTTCGGATGCCGGTTGGGGAAGTGGTCGCGCGATACAAGGACCGGCCTGCCGGCTCCACGTCCAAGCTGCGGACCTACACGGATGGCCTGCGCATCCTCCGGACCATCGTATTGCTGATGAAGGAGGCACGGCCCCTGCAGTTCTTTAGCACCGGCGCCATGATCTTGGCATTGATTGCATTGGTGGTGGGGATACCCGTGGTGGCGGAGTTCATGCAAACCGGTTTGGTCCCACGCCTGCCGACGGCGATGCTGGCGACGGCGCTGATCGGCCTGGCCTTTCTGTCCAGCACCTGTGGTTTCATCCTGGACTCGGTCGCGCGCGGGCGAAAGGAAGCCAAGCGGATGGCCTATCTGGCAATTCCCGCCATCGGCGCGCAGGACATATCGTGGCCTTCCGCGGGGGGAGACTGAGATGACCAAGCCACTATGCCGCTGCGCCTGGGCCGGCGCCGACCCGCTCTATTGCGCCTATCACGACGACGAATGGGGCGTGCCCGAATGGGACAGCCGGGCATTATGGGAAAAATTGGTGCTGGATGGGTTCCAGGCTGGGCTGGCCTGGATCACCATCCTGCGTAAACGCGAGGCGTTTCGCACCGCTTTCGCCGGGTTCGATCCCGATCTCGTCGCGCGGTTCGGCGCCCAGGACGTGGAGCGGCTGATGGGCGATGCGGGAATCGTGCGCTCCCGCGCCAAGATCGACGCCGCGATCGCGAGTGCGCGGGTCTATGTGGAGATGCGGGACCAGGGGGAGGATTTCGCCAGCTTCTGCTGGGGTTTTGTGGGCGGCAAGCCGGTCCATAATCGCTGGGCAGAGCGCGGCGCGGTCCCGACCGACACTCCGCTCGCCCACGACATCTCCAAGGCGCTGAAGGCCCGTGGCTTCAAATTCGTAGGTCCGGTGATCACCTACGCCTGGATGCAGGCGACAGGCTTGGTGAATGATCACGTGACGAACTGCTTTCGCTACGATGCCGTGCGGAAGATGGCGGCTCAGCGGTCATCGTAGCCCGCGGGATGGGCCTGCCGCCAAAGAAACGCGGTGCGAACGATATCGTGCAGGGCAGCATAGCGCGGCACCCAGCCCGCTTCCGCCCTAATCCGGTCAGAGGCCGCAACCAACACCGCCGGGTCGCCCGACCGGCGCTCCCCGAAGCGGACGGGAACGGGCCGGCCGGAAACCGCCTCCACGGCCTCGATGACCGCGCGCACCGAGTGGCCCTGGCCGCAGCCGATATTGTAGGTCACGTTGGCGTGGTGCAATCGCTCCAGCGCGCAAAGATGGGCCTCGCACAAATCGGTGACATGAACATAGTCGCGGATGCAGGTACCATCGGGGGTGGCGTAATCCGCGCCAAACACCGTCAGCGCCCCTCGCCGGCCCAGCGCCGCGTCGATCACCAGCGGAATCAAATGAGTCTCCGGATCGTGGTCCTCCCCCAGCCGGCCCTTCGGGTCCGACCCGGCCGCATTGAAATAGCGCAAGCAGGCATAGCGGAGGCCATGGACCTCGCCGGCCCAACGCAACGCCTGCTCGATCATCAGTTTGCTCTCGCCATACGGGGAACTCGGGCGGATCGGGGCATCCTCCGGGATCGGCACCCTGTCTGGTTCCCCGAAGAGATTAGCGGTCGACGACAGGATGAACCGAGGCACGCCATGCCGGATCGCCGCGTCGATCAGGGCGATGCCGCCGGCTGCATTCTCCCGGAGGTAGCGCATCGGCTGGCGCATGCTCTCACCCACCAGGGACAGTGCTGCAAAGTGGATGATGGCGTCCCAGGACCGGCCGGCTAGCGTGGCGTCCACCGCCGCAACATCCGCAACGTTGGCGACGACGAGTTCGGTCTCCGGCGGCAGGGCGGCGCGGTGGCCCTGGCGCAAATCGTCCAATACGGTGACGGCGGCTCCGCGTTCGACCAAGAGATCGACCATATGGCTGCCGATATAGCCGGCACCGCCGGTGACAAGGAACCGTTTGGTCAAGTATGCTCCCTGCTGCAGATGCGAACGGGACGCTAGCTCAACGAGGCTCTCAGGCAAAGCCTCGGTCTTCGGGCTTTACCTCTGGCCGTTCGAACAGACATTGTGCGTGACCGAAGGAGTGCCTCGCATGGATATGCCAATCGACGCCAATACCCGTTTTGCAATCGGGCAGCCTGTTTCCCGCAAGGAGGACCCGGTGCTGCTACGCGGCGAGGGCCGGTATAGCGACGATCTGTCGCTGCCCGGTCAGGTCTATGGCGTCATGGTGCGCAGCCGGTATGCCCATGGCCACCTCAATGGCATCGACGCGGCCGAGGCCTTGGCCATGCCCGGCGTCCTCGCCGTGATCACCGTGGCGGATTTGGAGGCCGCCGGGATCGGGCCGATGCAAGCGACGAGCGGCACGCACCGCGACGGCACCCCCATGCCAAAGCCGCGTCAGATGCCCCTGGCAACGAACCGCGTCCGCTACGTCGGGGACCCGGTGGCGATGGTCGTGGCGGAAACCCGTGAGGGGGCGAAGGACGCCGCCGAGGCTGTGATGCTGGACATCACGCCGCTGCCCGCCGTGACCGACGCCCGCGCAGCGGCCTCACCCGGCGCGCCGCAGCTGTATGACGACGCACCCGGCAATCTGGTGCTGAGTTTCCATTACGGCAAAACCGAGGCCGTCGCTGCCGCCTTCGCTGCCGCGGCGCACGTCACGAAGCTGGACATGCGCAATAGCCGGATCGTCGTGGCACCCATGGAGCCGCGCTCCGCTCTGGCGACGGTCGAGGACGGACGGCTCGTGCTGCGCGTCGGCTGCCAAGGCGTCTTTGGCATGCGTGGGACCATTGCGGGCATCATGGGCGTTCCAAAGGAGGAGGTTCGGGTGCTGACGGGCAATGTCGGCGGCTCGTTTGGCATGAAGGCCAGTGTCTACCCAGAATACATCGCCCTCCTGCAGGCAACGCGAATGCTGGGCCGGCCAGTGAAGTGGACGGACGCGCGGTCCGAAAGCTTCCTGTCCGACAGCCACGGCCGTGACCACGACTTTTCGGGTGAGCTCGCGCTGGACGCGGAGGGGCGTTTCCTCGCCATTCGCCTGAAGGGGTTCGGCAATGTCGGCGCCTGTCTCAGCAATTCGACGATCATCCCATCCACGATGAACACCGTGAAGAACGTCATCGGCGTCTACCGCACCCCGCTAGTGGAGGTGGCAAGCATCAACGTCTTCACCAACACCAGCCCCGTTGGCGCCTATCGTGGCGCGGGCCGGCCGGAAGGCAATTACTACATGGAGCGCCTGGTCGATACTGCCGCGCGCGAGATGGGGATCGACCGGGTCGAAATCCGCCGGCGCAACCATATCCAGCCGGACCAGATGCCCTACGCGGCACCCACCACCATGACCTATGATTGCGGCGACTTCCCCGCCCTGCTCGATGATGCATTGGCCGCTGCCGACTGGGATGGCTTTGCCAGCCGCCGGGCCGAGAGCCGCAGGCGTGGCAAACGCCGGGGCATCGGCATTGGCCAGTATTTGGAGGTCACGGCCCCAGCCAACAAGGAAATGGGGGGCATCAGCTTCGACCCGGATGGTGGCGTGACGATTACGACCGGGACGCTGGATTACGGCCAGGGCCACGCCACCCCGTTCGCCCAGGTGCTGGCCGACCGGCTCGGCGTGCCGTTCGACAAAATCCGGCTGGTCCAGGGGGACAGCGACAGGCTGCTCGCCGGCGGCGGCACTGGCGGATCGCGGTCGATGATGAACAGCGGCGCGGCCATTCACGAGGCCTCGGCACTCGTCGTGGAGAAGGGGCGGGGTCTGGCTGCCGATGCGCTGGAGGCGGCCGAGGCCGACATCGAATTCTCCACCGGGCGCTTCAGCGTCGTTGGGACCGACCGCGGGATCGGCATCATGGATTTGGCCGGCAAATTCCCGGGCGAGCTCGACGTGTCCCACGTGTCGAACGGGGTGCCGTCGGCGTTTCCAAATGGCTGCCATGTCTGCGAGCTGGAAGTGGACGAGGAAACCGGCGTGGTGGACATCGTCCGCTACACGATGGCGAACGATTTCGGTGTGTTGGTGAACCCGATGCTGGTGGAAGGCCAAACGCATGGCGGCGTCGTGCAGGGCATCGGCCAGGCGTTGCTGGAGCGGACGTCCTATGATGCGGACGGCCAACTGCTATCCGGGTCGTTCATGGATTACACCATGCCTCAGGCGACGCATGCGCCCGGCTTCGTGTTCCGCAGCCATCCGGTGCCGGCGCGCACCAACGCGCTGGGTGCGAAGGGCTGCGGCGAGGCAGGCTGCGCGGGTGCGCTGCCCGCGGTGATGAACGCGCTGGTGGACGCAATCGGGCAGCACATCGACATGCCCGCGACGCCAGAGCGGATTTGGGAGGCATTGCAGGCGGCGTAAGGCGAGCCGAGCCCTAGTCCGCCAGCGCCCGCATCACCGTGATCAGGTCGGATTTGCCCTCGAATCCGATGCCCGGCAGCTCCGGCATGGTGATGTGGCCATCCTCCACCCGCACGCCATCTGGGAACCCGCCATAGGGTTGGAACAAATCCGGGTAGCTCTCATTACCCCCCAACCCCAACCCGGCGGCGATGTTGAGCGACATTTGGTGCCCACCATGCGGGATGCAGCGGCTGGGGGACCATCCCTCCTCGGCCAGCACGCCCAGGGTGCGCTGGTACTCGCACAGCCCATACGACAGGGCGCAGTCGAACTGCAGCCAATCCCGGTCCGGCCGCGTTCCGCCATAGCGCAGCAGGTTGCGGGCGTCCTGGTGGCTGAACAGATTTTCGCCCGTGGCCATCGGCGCCGGATAATGCTCCGCCAGCGCGGCCTGGAGCCGGTAGTCCAGCGGATCGCCCGCTTCTTCATACCAAAAGAGAGGGTACTCGCGTAACGCCTTGGCGTAGCTGATTGCCGTCGGCAGGTCGAACCGGCCGTTGGCATCGACGGCCAGTTGCGCGTGGGGTCCAATCTCCGCCAGCACCGCTTCGATCCGCGCCCGGTCTTCTGCCAGGGACGCGCCGCCAATCTTCATCTTCACCACCGAATACCCGCGGCTCAGATAGCCGCGCATTTCGGCCCGAAGCGCCTCCAAATTCTTACCGGGGTAGTAATAGCCCCCCGCAGCGTAGACGAACACGCGCGGGTCGGCCTGACGGCCATGCCGCTCCGCAAGCAAGCGAAACAGCGGCTTGCCCGCGATCTTTGCCACGGCGTCCCAGACCGCCATGTCGATCGTGCCGACGGCGACTGATCGCTCACCATGCCCGCCGGGCTTCTCGTTTTTCATCAGCGTCGACCAAATGCGGTCTGGGTCGAGATTGTCGCCGGCATCGTTCAGGAGGGAGGCAGGGGCGGCCTCGGTCAGCCGCGGTGCAAACCGCTCCCGGATGAGGCCACCCTGGCCATAACGCCCGTTGGAGTTGAAGCCATAGCCGACGACACGCCTGCCGTCGCGCACCACATCGGTGACCACAGCGACCAACGACAGCGTCATTTTCGAGAAATCGATATAGGCGTTGGCAATGGGTGACGCGATCGGCGCCGTGCGCTCCAGCAGCGCCGTGATGCGCATCAGGCGCCGGTCAGGATGTGGACGGCGCGGTTGGCGACAAGCTCCCGCGTTTTCGCCGCATAGGCGGCCATGTGTGGGGATGCCGCATGGGCGGCCAACGCCTCGGCGCTCTCCCATTTCTCGATCACCATGAAGGTGTCGTCGCCGATCTTCGTTTGGCTGGCGCCCATCCCCGGCGCATCGATCACCGGCCCGTATTCGATACACCCTTGTTCGGCATGGACAGCCGGTATGTTGGCCTGAAACGCCTCCAGGATGGTGCCGCGCTGGCCCGGCTTGGCGGTGATAACGGCGACAACGTGGATCATGGCGGCAATCCCTTCGGTTTAGCGGGAATTGTAGCCCCGGACCTGGGCGCCTGCTAGGCTCGGGGTATGAGCACGACTCTGCGCAGGCCGATGTCCCGCGAGGAGTTCTCCGAATGACGGTCGCCGTATTTGAAGTCGTCAGTCCCTCCACGTCACGAACCGACCGATCATAAAGCTACGGGAAGACGGCGCGGTCGAGAGCATCCGGAGCTACGCCATCCTCGAAACTGACAGCGCAGCAATTATAGTGTTCGACAAAGGCCCGGCCAATGCGTGGATCGCCACGGCCTTGACGGTCGATGACGTTCTTTCCCTTCCGGGCATCGGGATCACACTGCCGTTGGCCGAACTCTACGCTGGGTTCGTCAGCTAGGCCCGCAAGCGGAACCGCTGCAACTTCCCGGACTCGGTCTTTGGCAGTTCCGGCACGAACTCGATCGCGCGGGGGTATTTATACGGCGCGATTTCCGCCTTCACATGGTCCTGGATCGCCTTGCCCAACTCCGGCGTCGCGGCAAAGGCGGCGTGCAGCACGACGAAGGCCTTCACCACCATGCCGCGCTCCGCATCCGCCGCCCCCACCACGGCGCATTCGGCAACCGCCGGGTGGGTCAGCACCGCCGCCTCCACCTCCGGCCCGGCGATGTTGTAACCCGACGACACGATCATGTCGTCCGACCGTGCCTGGAACCAGAAATACCCATCCTCGTCCCGGCGGTAGGTATCGCCCGTGACGTTCCAGCCATTCACCACGTATTTCCGCTGCCGCTCATCCGCCAAATAGCGGCAACCCGTCGGGCCCCGTACCGCCAGCCGCCCAACCGAGCCCGGCGGCAGGTCGCGGCCCTCATCATCGATGATCTTCGCTTCGTAGCCAGGAACCGGAAGTCCCGTCGCCCCTGGCCGGATCGCCTCCACCGGGGCCGCGATGAAGATATGCAGCATCTCCGTCGCGCCGATGCCATCCATGAGCTTGATGCCTGTCGCGTCATACCAGGCGTGCCAGGTTGGCTTCGGCAGCGTCTCCCCAGCGGACACGCAAATCCGCAAACTGTCGAAATCGCCCGGCTGCCGCAGCGCAAGCATGGCGCGGTAAGCCGTGGGCGCCGTGAAGCAGATGGTCGGGCGCAGCCTCCGCAGGGTATGCAGCAGCGCCTCGGGCGACGCCTTCTCCAACAAGATGGCGGATGCGCCGATGCGCAGCGGGAACAACACCACCGCCCCCAGCCCGAATGTGAACGCCAGCGGTGCCGTCCCGATAAACACATCGTCTGGCCGCGCCCGCAGCACGTTGCGCGCATAGCCGTCGCAGATCGCCAGCATGTCGCGGTGAAAATGCATCGTGCCCTTCGGCTCCCCCGTGGTGCCGGAGGTGAAGGCGATCAGACATAGATCGTCGGCGCGGCTGTCATACGGGGCGAAATTCCCGCTCGCCGCCTGCATGAGGGTGCAAAGATCGTCCGTCCCCTCGCCGCCCATCGGGATGACGGCGCGTACGCCGGGTTGCATCTCGCGCGCCGCCAGCAAATCGGGCAGTAGCCGGTGATCGCACACTGCAATCTGCACCTGCGCCTTGCCCAGCATGTAGGCCAGTTCCTTGGCCCGCAGCAGCGGCATGGTGGCGATGGTGATGCCGCCGGCCTTGATCACCGCCAGGTAAGTCGCAACCATCATGGGCGTGTTTGGCGCCCGCAGCATGACCCGCCCACCCGGCACCAGGCCGAATTGCCCGGTCAGCACCTCGGCGATCCGGTTTATCCGGTCCGCCAAATCCGCGTAGCTCCACTGGACGTCGTCCAGCCGCAGGCAGGGGCGCGCGCCCTCTCCGCGCTCCACCCAATGGTCGACCAACTCAGTGATGCAGTTCAGCTTTTCAGGGTAGCTGAAATCCTCGCCGCCAAGCAGCAACTCGGGCCATAGCTCCCGCGGCGGCAGGTTGTCGCGAGCGAAACTGTCCATCAAACCACCACTCACGTTTCCCACCCACGATGCTGCCATGGCAACAGAAGGTGACGCGGGGCCGCAAATGCTTCAAGCCTAAAATACTTTCGCCCAACAGGAGTGTGTCGCTTGAGCTTCAGCCGTTCGTTCATGGTGCATTGGAATGAATGCGATCCTGCCCGCATCGTATTCCACGCCAATTTCATCCGCTGGATGGATGAGGGCTTTTCCGACTGGGTGCTCTCCCTAGGTATCGATCTGGCAGCGATGGGCCTGGCCGACCCAACCTTCGTCGGCTCCCCCGTGGTGAGCGTCCGCTGCGGGTTCAGTTCACCCGCCCGTCATGGCGACATCTTGGAACACCGGGTCGGCCCGGCGCTGCTCGGCGGCCGGTCGTTCCGCGTCCCGCACGCCTTCTTCAAGGACGGCAAGCCGGTTGCCGAGGGCGAGCAGGCCCGTATCTGGGGCCGCATCGATGCTGGCGAGGTGTTGCGAGCCATGCCGATCCCGGAGGACGTGGCGGAAAAACTCCGCGGGTGAGCGCGGTCAAGCCTCCACGCCGGTCCCGCTTCTGCCGCCAAGATAGGCCGCGCGGACATCCCCATTGGCCCACAGCTCATCCGGACGGCCAGAGGTGAGCAGCCGCCCGGTCTCCAGCACATAGCCGCGGTCCGCCACCGACAACGCCATATGGGCGTTCTGCTCCACCAGCAGCACCGTCGTCCCGCGCGAGCGGATGTCCGACACGATGCGGAAGACCTGCTGCACGATCAGCGGGGCGAGCCCAAGCGACGGCTCGTCCAAAAGCAACAGCCGGGGCTTGGCCATCAGCCCACGGGCCACCGCCACCATCTGCAATTGCCCGCCAGACAAGGTCCAACCCAGCGCATGCTGCAACCGGCCGAGATCGGCGAAATAGGCGATCATCTCGTCCACCTCCCCGTCCAGCACCCGGCGTGCGACGCCTTTGCGGTTGGAGGCACCGAGCAGGATGTTCTCCCGCACCGTCAGGCCGGGGAAAATCCGCCGCCCCTCCGGCACGTGGGCAATGCCCTGACGCACGATCGCCTCGGGCTTCATGCCCCGCAGCGACTGTCCCGCCAGGACGATGTCCCCCCCGATATCACGCACCAGACCGGAAATCGAGCGCAGCGTGGTGCTCTTCCCCGCGCCGTTGGAGCCGAGCAGGGCGACGATTTCCCCCTCATCCACGTCCAGGTTCAACCCCTTCAGGACCGGCCCTGCCCCGTACCCCGCCTGCAAATCCCGCAGTTCAAGCAGCTTCATCGTGGACCTTGGCGCCGGGGGCCTCACCTAGATAGGCGGCAATCACATCCGGCTCGTTCAGCACGGTCTGCGGCGAGCCATCGGCAATCCGGCGGCCGAAATTCAACACCGTGATGTGGTCGGCCACGGATTCCACCAAATGCATGTCGTGGTCGACGATCAGGATGGTCAGGCCATGCCCCTTAAGGCGCCGCAACAGCGCGCCCAACTCGCCCTTTTCGGTCATGTTCAACCCGGCGGCCGGCTCGTCCAGCAAAAGGGTCAACGGGCTTCCGGCCAGGGCCCGGGCAATCTCCACATGGCGTTGATGACCGTAGGACAGCTCCCCGACCAGGCGAAGCGCATCCTGCCGCCGGCCGACGAACTCCAGCGCCGCCAGCGCCCGCTCCACCACCGGTCCAGGCTGCGTCGCAACGTCATTGCCGGGCCGCTCGGCGCCCACCATGACGTTTTCCAACACCGTCATGCCGCGGAACACTCGGATGTTCTGGAACGTGCGCGACAGCCCGGCGCGGGTGCGCAAATGCGGGGCATTGCCAGTGATGTCGGCGCCGCCAAAGCTGATGCGCCCGGCGGTCGGGCGGTAAAGCCCCGTCAACACGTTGATGAAGGTGCTCTTGCCCGACCCGTTCGGCCCGATCAACGCATGCACCGTCCCACGCCGGACCGCCAAATCCACGCCATCCAGCGCCTTCAGTCCACCGAAATACTTGGCGAGGCCCTTCACCTGCAGCACCACCTCCTCGGTCGCCCCGGCGGTCTGCGACAGCAATGGCAGGGGAGCCACCTCGCCCAGGATGCTCCTCGGCCGCCTGGCA
This sequence comes from Acetobacteraceae bacterium, assembly GCA_965199005.1. Classification (GTDB taxonomy): domain Bacteria; phylum Pseudomonadota; class Alphaproteobacteria; order Acetobacterales; family Acetobacteraceae; genus LMUY01. The sequence goes on from CBDAQK010000006.1 coordinate 1,201,196, forward strand.
TACCGCGCGGCCAACCCCCACAGCCCGTTCGGCAGGAACACCATGATCAGGATCACGGCCGCGCCATACACGGCGAGGTAGATGCGTTGCAGGAAGCGCAGCCATTCCGGCAGCATCACCAGCAGCGCCGTCCCAACCAGCGCGCCGAACGGCGACTGCACCCCGCCCAGCAACGCCATGGTCAGCAGCACGATGGATTCTGCGAAGGTGAATTGGTCCGGACTGATATAGGCAAACGCACCGGCAAACAGGCCGCCCCCCAGCCCACCCAGCACCGCCGATATCCCGAAGGCGAACACCTTGGTGCGCAGGATATCGATCCCGCAGGTGCTCGCGGCGATTTCGTTGTCGCGCACCGCCTGCATGGCACGCCCCAGCCTGCTGGTCTTCAAGCGCCACGCATAGAGCGTCACGGCGACCAACATCACCACGCATAGGCTGAGATAGCCCGGCCCTGAACTCAGCCCACCCGGCCGGGCGATGCCGCTCACCCCATCCGGGCCATGGGTCAGGCCGATCCAGTTGGTCAGCACCAAGGTCAGGATTTGCTGGAAGCTGATCGTCACCATCGCCAAATAATGGCCGCCCAGCCGCAGGCTCGCGAAGCCGAGGATGAGGCCGAACGCCCCTGCGATCAGAACCCCGATCAGCCCTGCCAGGAAGAAAGGCAGGTGGTAATCGACCACGCCAAGCGCCGTGCCATAGGCGCCTAGCCCGAAGAACGCGGCCTGCGCCAGCGATATCTGGCCGCAATAGCCGAGCACCACCACCAACCCGGCGACCGCGATGGCGTAGGTCACCGCCTGCATCATGAGGTTCAGCGAATAGCCCGATCCAGGCGCCATCTGCGCTGCGGCTACCAAAACGACGGCAGCGATGACGGCGGGGACGACGCCGCGCCATGGCTGGGCCTGGGCGATGGCAGGGGCGCTCATTACGCCTTCTCTGCGATGCGTTCACCGAAGATGCCCTGTGGACGGACCAGCAGGACAAGCAGCAGCAAGGCGAAGGCAAAGGCGTCCTTATACGGAACGGAGATGTAGGACGCGCCCATCGTCTCCGCCACGCCCAGCGCCAGGCCGCCGATAATGGCACCGGGAATGCTGCCGAAGCCGCCGATGATGTTGGCGGCAAACGCCTTCAGCGCCACCACCGCCCCCATCTGCACGCTGACGAACAACACCGGTGCCACCAGCACCCCCGCCACCCCGCCCAGCGCCGCGCTATAGGCGAAGGTGAACAGCACCATCAGCGCCACGGGGATGCCCAGCAGGCTCGCCATCTCCTTGTCCTGGCTGGTGGCCTGCAGCTTCTTGCCGAGAAGCGTTTTTTCGAACACCAGGTACTGCAAGAGCACCAGCAATGCGGTGATCACGATGATCGCCAGGTATTGGCTGTCGATGTAGACGTCGCCGATATCGAAGCCGTTATCGAAGATGGGCGGCAACACCTGCGGGCTGGGCCCATAGGTCGCCAACACGAAGTTCGCCAAGAATATGGACGCGCCAATCGTGCTGATGATGACCGGCAACTGCCCGCGGTGTCGCAGCGGCCAGTAGACGACACCGGCAAACAGGATGCCGAACCCCGCCATCAGCACCACCGCGATCGGGATCGCGATGAAATACGGCACACCCAAATCATTGGCAAAGATGACCATGATGTAGGCGCCCAGCATGGAGAACTCGCCTTGGGCGAAGTTCACCACACTGGCGGCACGGATCAGCAGCACGAACCCGAGACTCACCAGGGCATAGATGCTGCCGATGCCGAGCCCCGTGAACAAGAGCTGAAGGAAAAGGCTCAAGCCCGGGGCTCAGGCGGCAAAATCGATGTGCTTGTCGAAGACGATCTTGCCGCTGTCGTTTTTCACCACGTTGTAGCCATGCAGCCCATCGCCGTTTTGGTCGAAATTATACTGTCCCTCGGCGCCATCGTATCCCTTGATCGCGAGGATGGCCGTGCGGATTTTCTCAGGATCGGTCCCGCCCGCATCGGTGATGCCGCGGCATAATACGTGGATCGCGTCATACGCCCAGGAGGATTGGTTGTCCGGGTCCGTCTTGCGCACCGCCCGGTATTTCTCGGCAAAACTCTTGGCGGCCGGGCTCGAATCGACGGCGTAATCCGCGACCCCGAACGTGCCGTACAAGCTGGGCCCGGCAAGGTTCAGCGCCGAAATATTGGTGATGGAGGGTGAGCCGACCCACGGGATTCGCACGCCGAACTGGCGCAGCTGCCGGGCGAACACGCCCAGATCGGTCTCGAAGGTGAAGTAGGAGCACAGCACATCCGCACCCGACTGCCGCACCGCCAGCGCCACCGGCGTGAAATCCGCCTGTTGGTTCGTGTAGCCCTGTACCAAAGCCGGCTCCAGGCCCGCTGCCTTCAGGGTTTCGGTGAAGGCCTTCATGCCCCCGGTGCCGAAGGCATCCGTCGAATGCACGACCGCCCATTTCTTCTTGCCCAGCGTGTCGATGCCATATTGCGCGATCACCTTGGCGGAATAGCTGTCGTTCGGGCGGCACCGGAACAGCCAGCGATTGCCCACATGCGTGAGCGCCGGGTCGGTGCCCCCGATCATCATGGGCTTGCCGACCTTCAAGGCGTCCGGCGCCATGGCCTGCACCTGGGTCGACCGGATGGAGCCGATGAACCCGACCATCGCGGGATCGCTCGACAGGCGGGAGAAGGCGAGCACGGCACCGGGGTTGGTGGTCTGGTCGTCTTCGGTCTGGATCGTGACCTTGCGCCCGAGCACGCCTTTTTCGTTGACTTCATCCAACGCGATCTTCGCGCCGGTGCTCATGAACCCGCCTGACTCGGCGGCCGGCCCCGTCACCGGCACCGTCATGCCCAGCTTTATGGGATCCTCCGCGCGGGCCACGTAGGGCATGGCGAGCGTACCTGCAGTAGCAAGCATCAGCGAACGACGGCTTAGCGCCATTATCATCTATCTCCCGTAGCCCCCGGATTGGTTCCGGATCTTGGACGGCGCTATTCCACGCACAGCGCTCGGATAAATTCAAGTCGCGCCTCTCGGGCGCGGCAAGGCGCTAAATGGCCAGGCCCACCAGCAGCGGTATCACCAACACCGCACCATACACCCAATCCAGCACCAGCGGCCGGCGCATCACGCGGCGGAGGCTTCCCAGCAGGGCGGCGCCGGCGACAAAAGCGGCTGCAACCTGCCAAAAATCCCAGTCATCCGGCAGCCAGTCATCCGTCAGGCTGAAAGCGAATGCCAAGGCTGCCGTCACGACCGCTCCCCCGGCATACAGCGCGATGTTGAAACCGAGCGTTCCCCGCAGCCGGTCGCGGTTGCGGGCCCAGAACAGCCCCGTCACGATTCCCATGCATATCCCGAGCAGCAACACCTGGCCGGCGGGGTGCGGCCCATAGCTGAGGTCCAGCTCCGCCTCCAACGGCCGGATCGGGTCGATCCGGGTTTCGAACGCGTACCACGCATACTCCACCACCGCCGTCAGCACCGCCGCAACCACGCCCAGGCCCAAAATCGGCAACGGCGACCGGTCCGGGCCAGACGGCAACAGGCGCCATCCCATCATCCAAATGAAAACCCCCGCCATCAACGTAGCCTCGGCCACATCCGCCTTCGATTGCAGGAAGAAATGCAGCGTCGCCAACGCCGCCAGGGCGTAGACGACCCGGTGGATCCGCTTCCAATCATGCCCAAGCGTCCGCAGCGCGCGGTCGGTGGAGGTCGCGCCCAGGAAGGATAGCCCCACCAGCGCCACAAACCCGACTTCCAGGTAGAACCGGAGCAAGATTTCCGACGCTACGGTGGTCATCCGCCAATTTTCGTCCGCGCAGTACAGGGTAATGTGGGCAAGGCCGTAGAACAGCGCCGTCAGCCCCAGTTGGCGCCGCACCAGGACCAACCGGTGCCAATTGAAGATGGCGCGCGCCGGGCTGGCCATCAGCGAGATCAGCAGGAACCTGATGCCCCATAGGCCCGTCTGATGGATCGCCTCGGTGATTGGGCGCGCGCCCAACTGGTGGGTCAGTAGCGCAAAGGCGAGCCAGGCGCCTGGCGCGATCTCCGACACCAACACGGCGGTCTTCAGCCAGGAGAAGCGGCCCGACCGGTCATGCCAGGGCCACGGCGTCTTTTGCATCGCGTGGGTTGAGCGTGGCCGCCTCGGGTTCACGCGCTCTCTCACCTGGGCCTCCCCGGCCATGGCCCCGCGATCTTCGCTCAAACAACAGCCCTCACGGATGGTCGCCGGATACGTGGCGGAACCCTTCGGGCGGAATAAAGGCAGCCAGGTCCTGTGGCCCGTACTTCACCGTGACCGCCTCCAGCAAGACATGGCCCGACTGGCTGGCGCGTAGCATGACGCCGTCGGGCGTGAGGCAAATCAGCGTCGGCTGACCGGCAGCATCGTCGGTCTGCCAATCCGTGCACGCCAGGCCAGCAACGTGTCCCTCGCTGCCCCGGACATACTCCCCACCGGGCGCCCCCGGCAGCCCGGGGCCGGCGGTGGAGACATCCAGCACGGCGCGGTCCGCTGGCTTGACCACCGCCATCCGTTTCGCCCGGTAGTCCACGATCATGTACAGCCCGCCCGTGGGGGGATCCACCCGCAAACGCCCGCCCGCCACCGACCAGCGCATGCGCTGGGTCAGGGCGGGTGCGCCATCCTTCGGCGAGGCGATCGCATAGGTTACGTCCACATCCCGCTGCGGCGTGATCGGCGGGTGTTCCGCAGCCATCACGCCATGGACCATCAGGATCGGGGCCGCCAGCACGCCCAGCAGCCGCAACTGGAGTTTCATTTGCCCATCAGCGGCAGGCGGAAATAACCCTCGGGCGGGCTGAACTGGCCCGGCGGCAACGGTCCGCGTGCCACCGACACAGCCTTCACGTCGCCCGCTTGTCCGTTGTACCGCCCCTCTGCCCGCAGCACGATGCCGTCCGCAGTGACGCACCCTGTGCCCTCCACCCGCGGCGACTGCACTGCCCATTCGGTGCATTCCAATCCCAGCAGGTGGCTGGTGCCCTTTCGGGTGAAGCGGGCGTCCGACCCCGCGAGCAAGGTCTGCGGATCACCCATCCGAAGGCGCAATTCCAGCACCGAGGTTTGCGCCGGAAAGACCACATCGGCAAGCCGCCGCGACAGGTCGGCGATGGCGTAGACCGGGCCGCCCAACGGTTCGGCCCGTAGGCGCTGGCCCGTCGCGTCCCATTCCAGGCGCACCCCGTCCGGCGCGCCGCCCGGGATTTGCGCAGCGGCGGCACCGCCCACGCGATACAGCACGTTGGCATCGGCATTGGGGATCAACCGGGGTTGCGCCCAAGCGGCGCCGGGCGTCGCCAGCAACCAAGCCAGCGCAACCCACCTCAAGCCCGGCCACTCCATGCGTTGACCAAGTCCCGTTTCGCCATCGATCGAATCTCAGCCTCCACCGTGGCGCTATCTGCCTGCCAATGGCCTGCTTCGTCTACCGCTTCGGCAAGCAGCGCCTTGTAACGTTCACGCGGGATTTCCTCCGTGCCGAATTGCTGAAGATGGGAGGTCACGAATTGGGTGTCCAGCAGCCGGTATCCACCAACCCGAAGCCTGGCCACGAGATGCACCAATGCCACCTTGGAGGCGTCGCGGGCGGTACTGAACATACTCTCGCCAAAGAACGCGCCACCTAGGCTCACGCCATATAGCCCGCCGACGAGCACGCCGCCCGCCCGGCACTCGACGCTATGCGCGTATCCCATCCGATGGAGTTCGCCGAACAGCCGCTCGATATCGCGGTTGATCCAGGTATCCTCGCGCCCCGGCATCGCCGCGGCACAGGCGGCGATGACGGCGGGAAAGTCCCCGTCGACGGCCACCTCGTACGGTCCGCGCAACACTGTGCGCAACAGGCGCTTCGGCACGTGGAACCGGTCCAGCGGCAGGATGCCGCGGAACTCGGGGTCCAACCAATACAACCGGTTGCCACGGCGCGTTTCGGCCATGGGAAAGAGCCCGACGCGATAGGCGCGGAGCAACAGCTCGGGCGTGACCTCCACGGTGCGTCGCGACATGAGGCGCAACGCTACCATGCCTCCGTCGTCGGTTCACGTGTCAAACCGTGCATGTCACGGCACTACAAATCCAACGTCACCGAGACGGGGACGTGGTCGGAGGATTGCGGCCAATCCCGCGCATCCTTCAGCACCGTCATATCCCGCAGGCCAGGCACCAAATCCGGCGTGACCCATACATGGTCCAGCCGCCGGCCCCGATTCGACAGGCGCCAGTCCCGGTTGCGGTAGGACCACCACGTGTAAAGTTTCTCCTCCGCCGGTACAAAGTGGCGCAAGGCATCGTACCAGCCCGCCCGCTGCCAGGCCAGCATATGCTCCACTTCGACCGGGGTGTGGCTGACGACGGTCAGAAGCTGCTTGTGGCTCCAAACGTCCTGCTCCAGCGGGGCGATGTTGAGGTCACCCACCAACACTGCCCGGCGTAGCCGCGTTCTTGCAGCAAACCAGTGGGTCGCTTCGCCGACAAAGGCCAGCTTGTGCGCAAACTTCACGTTGACCGCCGGGTCGGGGACGTCGCCCCCGGCTGGGACATAGAAATCGTGCAGTTCCAGCGGCCCAGACGGCAAGTGCAACGCGACTTGCAAATGCCGGCAATCGCCCTTCTCGCACCAATCCGGCGCATCAAGATCTGGGATAAGCGGAATACGCGACAGGATTGCCACGCCATTGTACCCCTTCATGCCCCGCCGCGCGACATAGGGGTAGCCTAGCGCGGGTGGCCCGGCATCCGGAAACAGCTCATCCGGAACCTTCGTCTCCTGCAGGCAGATGACGTCTGGGTCCAACGCGGCCACCAGCCGCTCAAGTAGCGGGAGCCGCAGCCGAAGCGAATTGATGTTCCAGGTGGCGATTCGCAGCGTGGTCATGCCGCCATCTTGGCCGCCCGGCTGCCGGCCGCCAAACGGGTCTTTGTTACACAATCCTTGACCGCGTGGTCGGTTCGGATAGAAGTCCTCGCAATTCGACACCCCGGGATAGGAAACATCCATGAACCGCAGGCACTTCCTTGCAGCCATCGCTGGCGTGCTCGCGCTGGCCGGCACGGCGCACGCGCAGGAGCCTGTGCAGCTCGGCTCGATCGAAATCCTGTCCGGCCCGAATGCCGCCTACGGGGTCGCGATCAAGTCCGGCATGGAGTTGGCGCTGGACGAGGTCAACGCAAAGGGCGTTCTCGGCGGCCGCAAGATCGTCCTCACCGTCGAGGATAGCGCGGCTGACAAGGACCAGGCGATCAACGCAGCCCGCAAACTGATCGGCCGCGACAAGGTGGTGGCGATCATCGGGCCAACCCTGTCGAACGAAATGTTTGCCGTCGGCCCCGTCGCTAATGAGCGCAAAATACCGATTCTGGGCACTTCCACCACGGCCAGCGGCATCACCGCGATGGGGCCGTATGTGTTTCGCACCTCGCTGCCAGAAAGCGACGTGATTCCCGTGACGTTGAAAGCGGCGATCAGCCGGGGCGTGAAGACGATCGCCCTGATGTACGCCAATGACGACGCCTTCTCCAAATCCGGCTACGACGTGATGAAGGCCGCCGCGGAGAAGTCCGGGCTGAAGATCGTCGACATCGAAAGCTTCGGCAGCAAGGACACTGATTTCTCGGCACAGTTGACCAAGATCAAGCAACTGAAGCCGGATGCCATCGGCGTGTCCGCGCTTGTGGAGCCCGTCTCGGGTGTCCTGCTCGCCGCCCGGCAGCTTGGGTTCGGGCCAGAGACGCTGTTCATCGGCGGCAATGGCAGCAATTCACCCAAGCTGGGCGAGATAGCGGGCAAGGCGGCGGATGGGCTGCTCGTCGGCAGCCCCTGGTTCGTGGGCAAGCCCACGCCGGTGAATGTGAAGTTCGTCGCTGATTTCGAGAAGAAGTACAGCAAGGAACCCGACCAATTCGCCGCCCAGGCCTATGACGCCCTAAAGATCATGGCCGCCGCCATTGACCGCGCCGGCGCAGCGGACCCGGTGAAGGTTCGCGACGCCCTGATGCAGACCAAATTCGATGGCGTCATGGGCCCGTTCTCCTTCACCCCCGGCCGTGACCCGGCGTCGACCGAGGGCGTGGTGGTGCTGGTCATGCAGGGTGGTAAGTTCGTCATCGCCCCCTGATGTTCGACGGGTGCCCCGCCGCGTCGTAGGCTGAAACCATGCTCGCCCAACAACTCGTCAATGGCGTCCTTCTGGGCGCCACCTACGCCCTGTTTGCGCTCGGCTTTACGCTGATGTTCGGCGTGTTGAAGGTGATCAACCTCACCTACGGGTTCTATTTTTCCGCGGGGGCGCTCGTCGCGTTGTGGCTGGTGCGATCGCTCGGGTTCGGTATCTGGACCGCCCTGCCCCTGGCCGCGATTGCTGCCGGCGTCATTGCCGTCGTCGTCGACTGGCTGCTGCTGACGCGGATCCGCACCACGCCGGGTGCGGAGCTGACATCGCTGATGGTGACGCTGGGTGCGGTCTTGGCGCTGTATTCTGCGCTCACGGCATGGCTCGGCTCCGACATCAGGCGGCTTCCCCCCGGCGCCCTCAGTGGCGAGGCGCTGCAACTGGGCCGGGTGCGGGTGACGCTGGCCCAATTGCTGATCCTGGCGGCCGTCGCGGTGCTGATCGTGGCGTTGGTGTGGCTGCTGCGCGGCACCAAGCTCGGGCTGGCGATCCGCGCCATGGCGGACCGGCCGGATGCCGCGGAACTGATGGGCATCGACACGTTCCGCGCGGCCGCCATCGTGTCCTTCCTGTCCGGGTGCCTGGCCGGCGCTGGCGGCGTCCTGATCGGGCTGCAACGCAATGCGATCAACCCCTATATGGGCGAGGAGATGATGCTGCGTGGGTTCGTCGTCATCATCGTTGGCGGGCTGGGTGACATCAGGGGGGCCGTGATCGCTGGGATGCTGCTGGGGTTGCTGGAGGTCATGACCGCCGGCTACGTCAGCTCCAATCTGAAGGAAGCCGTGGCGTTCCTGGTGCTCGTCGCGGTGTTATGGACCCGGCCATCCGGACTATTCGGCCGCGCGGTGACCCGCCGTGCTTGATCTCTGGGTGCGCCCATGACCATCCCGCCCTGGCTGGACGACTTCCTCTGGACCTACGGCAACCTCGTCCATTCCCTGGGCGTGAACGGCCTGCTGGCGCTGTCGATGTATGTCGTCCTCGCCGTCGGGCAACTCTCGCTCGGCCAGGCGGCGTTCATGGGCCTGGGCGCCTACTCCTCCGCACTCATGACGCTGTCGCTCGGCTGGCCGTTCTGGCTGGTGCTGCCGCTATCGGTCGTCACGCCAGTCGTCTTCGCCCTCGTCATCGGTCTGCCGACACTCCGCCTCTCCGGCGTCTATCTCGCCATCGCCACCATCGGGCTGGGTGAGGTGCTGCGCGCCGTCTACATCAACGTCGACCTGTTCGGTGGCGCCTTGGGCCTTTCCGGCATTCCCGAGAGCGCGGACAACACCATCATCTATGGCCTGCTGATCGTCGCTATCGTGGCCCTCTGGCTGGTCGGCCGCAGCGGGATCGGCCGTGCGATGGAAGCGATGCGGGAGGACGAGACGGCCGCTGCCGTCATGGGCGTCAATCTGCTGCGGTATAAAATGGGTGCGCTGGTCGCTTCGGCGGTCTTGGCCGGCTTGGCGGGCTGCCTCAACGCGCACGTCTCCTCCTTCATCGGCCCCGGCGAGTATGGCTTTGAACCTGCCGTCACCATCCTGTCCTATGCCCTGCTCGGCGGCATCGGCACCCCGATCGCTCCCGTGGCCGGGGCCTTCATCCTCACTCTGCTGCCCGAGTTGCTGCGCGGCCTATCCGATCTGCGGCTGGTGCTGAACGGACTTATCATCGTGGTCGCCGTGCTGTTCCTCCCCGGTGGGTTGCTGCCCTTTCGGCTGCGGCGGCGCGCTGCGTGACATCCCTGTTGGAGGTGACCGGCTTGACCCGGCGGTTTGCCGGCCTGGTTGCGGTCGACAATGTCGACCTCAGCGTCGCCACCGGCGGCATCCATGCGGTGATCGGCCCCAACGGTGCGGGCAAGACCACTCTGTTCAACCTCGTCTCCGGCCTGCTACCCCCCAGCGCCGGCCGCATCACCCTGGCCGGCCAGGACGTGACGGATATGCCCGCACATCGCCGGGCGGCACTGGGGGTGGCGCGCACCTTTCAGAACATCCGCATCTTCGGCGCGATGACGGTGCTGGAAAACGTGCTGACGGGGCTGCACACCACCTCGCGCGCCACCCTGCCCGAGGTGATCGCCCGCCTCCCCCGCTTCCGCCGCGGGGAACGCGAGGCGGTGACCCGGGCCGGGGCGGCGCTGGACCTCGTGGGCCTGCGCGAACAAGCCAATGCGCGTGCCGCTTCGCTCTCGTATGGGGACGCCCGGCGCCTTGAAATTGCCCGGGCCATGTCGGCAAATCCGCGCCTCCTGCTCCTGGATGAGCCGGCTGCTGGCCTGAACCCGGCGGAGACCAGCCGGCTCGCCACCCTGGTGCGGACCATCCGTGCCGCTGGCACGACGGTGCTGCTGGTCGAGCACGACATGGGCTTCGTCATGGACATATCGGACGACGTGACGGTGCTGAGCTTCGGCCGCCGCATCTTCGGTGGCTCTCCGGTCGCCGTCCGGCAGGACCCCGGCGTCATCGAGGCCTATCTGGGCCACAAGGTGGCAGCCAAGCTCGCGGCGGGCGCCACGGCTGGGGTTCGCGGCGCGTGAGTGGCCTCAGGGTTGAGGGGCTGGTGGTCGCCTACGGCCGCACCGTAGCGGTCAAGGGCATTGATCTGGTCGTCGAACCCGGTCAGGTCGTGACGCTGATCGGGGCGAACGGCGCCGGCAAGACAACCGTCATGCGGGCGCTCTCTGGCCTGTTGCGGCCCCGCGCCGGCCGCGTCCTCTTCGATGGCGTCGACATCGCCGGCCGCCGCGCCCATCGGATCGCCTCCGCCGGCCTGCGCCAGGTTCCGGAAGGCCGGCAAGTCTTTGCCGAACTCACCGTTGCCGACAATCTCGATCTCGGTGCCTACACCCTATCCGACCGGACAGAGCTGGGCCGCCGCCGCGAGCAGGTGCTAACCCGCTTTCCCAGGCTACGCGAACGGCTAAAGCAACTCGCTGGGTCGATGTCGGGTGGGGAGCAGCAAATGCTCGCCTTCGGCCGGGCTTTGATGGGCGCCCCCCGTTTGTTACTGATGGATGAGCCCTCCATGGGCCTGGCGCCGCTGTTCGTGGAGGAGATCTTCAACGCGATCGCCGATTTACGCCGGGAAGGTGTGACCATCCTGCTGGTGGAGCAGAACGCCTCGGCGGCACTGGACGTGGCGGATTACGCCTACGTGCTGGAAACCGGGCGGATCGTGTTGGAGGGGAAAGCGGCCAAATTGGCAAATGACCCGGCGGTCACCGCGTCCTATCTCGGGGGTCATTGATCGCGCGAACTTGAACCGGTGAAACGCGCCACGTCGCAATTCCGCCACAACGCGTGCGTATATCCATAGTGACGGTGATGAACAGTTCGTTCACTCCGAAGGGTTTTTAGGAGTCCATCGATGAGCCCGAAATTCGGTCTTCTTGTTGCGGTTCCGGTTGCGGTGGGCTTGCTTGCAGCCTCCACGCCGGCTAGCGCCTACTGGCGTGGTGGATATGGTGGCTACCGCGGCTACGGCATCGGCCCTGGCGTTGTCGGAGCAATCGTCGGTCTGGGCGTTGGCGCTGCCGTAGCAGGTGCCTACGCGCCGCGCTATTACGCGCCGCCCCCGGTCTACTACGCGCCGCCGCCGGTGTATTACGCCGCCCCGCCGGCTTATTACGGCTATCCCGGCTACTACCGCTAACGGTCACGGCCCCTCCCAGGAGGGGCCGTTTTCGTTTGAGCGACGGGGTGGAGGTGGGCGGCAGCCACCGCGTCGCTTAGTCCGCGACGGCGCCGACCGATCCAATCCGCGCCCGGACGGCATCACCGAACGCAGCCAGGATGCCGCGGGACACGGCGTCTGTGCGCCAATCGTATTCCGGATGCCACTGCACACCCACCGCGAAGCCGGGCGCATTGGCCACGCGGACGGCCTCGACGGTGCCGTCCGGGGCCGTGCCCTCGGCCACCAGGCCAGGGGCAAGCCGATCCATTCCCTGATTATGTAATGAGTTAATGGCAATCGTCGTCGCCCCGGCAACCCGGTGCAACCAACTGCCCGGCACGACGGCCACCGCATGAGCTTTTCCGGTCCGCACCCGGCTACTGGGCTGCATTGGGGTAGAATGATCGAACCGGTCCGGCAAATCCTGCAGCCGCTGGTGGAGCGAGCCGCCCAGTGCGACATTCAGTTCCTGCATGCCGCGGCAAATCGCCAAGAGCGGCATTCCACAACGAATGGCAGCACGAATCAGGGGCAGCGTCATGTTATCGCGCGCCTCATCCTCGAACGTGCCCTCGGCATGCGGCGGCCCATCGTAGAAGCTTGGGTGCACGTTCGACCGGCTGCCGGTGAGGATGATGCCGTCTAGCCTCGAAAGAACGGTCGAGATGTCGCAAGCTTCCCCGTTCGCCGGGAGCAGGACAGGGACGGCATTCACCACCTCGGCCGTCGCTCGGATATAAGTATCGGACGCGGCATGGTTGGGCATGCCGAACGTGCCGAAGAACTTGGTGCAGCAGGAAATCCCAACCACTGGTTTCATGGTGGTATAATGGTCAGTCTTTGCGACGTTTTGAAGTCAATTCCGCTGTCCTGGGCTAGGATTTCCACCAAAGCTTGGATCGACGTAGGCAAAGAGCGAGGAGTCGAACTTTCCCCCCAACTCGACGTCGAACAGGCTGATTCGCGTCTCCTGCCGCTGCGCATCGATCACCGTCCAGGAGCGCAACGTGACTGGGTTGTCCGCGAAAATCAAGGTGATAGACCCTTCCGAAGGGCTCGCCGTCCGCTGCACCGTCACCTGGAACTGACCGGGAAACCGCACCACTTTCGTCACGGTGACGGCACCCGACAGTTTCAGGTTGTCTTGCAGCAACAGGCCCACCGGCGTTCGCCCCAGCGGAATGTTGCTGGTCTGCTGCAGCTGCGAATCGTGGAACACCAGCAGCCCGTAGCCGGCGACCAGCAAGAACGGCGCCGGCGGATCGTATTCGAACCGCATCCGGCCCGGCCGGTCCAACCAGGCCGTGCCGCCACTGATGCTGCCATTCGGCGCAATCTGCTGGAACCGCGCCTTCAGGGTGTGGATCGCGTTCAGGGCAGTTTCGGCCCGTGCGACATCCGCCTGGTCTTGCGCACTCAGCGCCGCTTGGGCGCGGCCGATGACGGGCAGCAGCGTCGGGACCAATAAACTCGCAAGCAGCAGAGAACGACGATTCATGGGCTGGATATGCCCTCGCCGGGTGCCGTGTGAAAGCCCCGGCTGGCTGGTATCAGTTCAATAGCAACTGACTTCACCATGGCAAGCACGGGCGCACCCGGCGCCAGTTTCAGTCGGTGCACGGCATCCGGCGTCACCCGGGACAGCAACGCCACGCTCCCCAGAGCAACCTCCACCAAGGCCGAGCGTCGCGCGGGGTCGGCCGTTACAGCGCGCGCCACGCCAGGCAGCACGTTGTGGAGGCTCAGCAAGCTGGCAGATGCCGCGGCTGCCGGCCCGGCCAGGATGACCTCGCTGGCGGGAATTCTGGCGCGAACAGCCTCGCCAGCCCGCATGTCCAGCAGTGGCACCAGCAGCGTCGCACCGGCCGCCTCCAACTGGGTCCCCGAATGCCGAATATGACCAGCAGCAGCCATCCCGTCACCACCAGCGGAACGACCAGGGGAAGATGCACCGCGGCGTTGACCAGGCTGTGCCCGGGGAACCGCGTGCGCGACAGCAACCCGGCGGCGACGACGGCGAGTGGCAGGCTGAACCCCACAGCCTGGGCAGCAACGAGAAGGGTGAGCCGGATCGCCTGCCAGTCGTCAGCCGATAGGGTCACGCGGCAAACAATTCAGCCCCCTTTTTCGTCCGAGTTCACGCCGAGCTGCTTCAGCTTGCGATGCAGCGCACTGCGCTCCATGCCAACGAATCCAGCCGTCCGGCTGATGTTGCCACCGAAGCGCACAAGCTGGGCCTGCAGGTATTGCGTTTCGAACAGGTCGCGCGCCTCCCGCAGCGGCAGCGCCATGATGTCGGCGGTCGGGTCGAAGTTCAGCAAGGCGGGCGCGCCCTGCCCGATTTCCGGCGGCAGCATGTCGGCACGGATGGCGTCGTTGGCACCACCCGGCGCCATGATCAGCAACCAATCCATCAGGTTACGCAATTGCCGCACGTTGCCAGGCCAATCATAGGCCTGCAGCGCCGCCAGTGTGTCGGCCGACAAATCCCGCGGCGCCATGCCAGAACTCTCCGCCGAGCGTGTCATGAAATGCCGCGCCAACTCGGGAATATCCTCCCGCCGCTCCTTCAGGCTCGGCATCCGCAGCGGCACCACAGCCAGACGGTAATACAAATCCTCGCGGAACCGGCCAGCGGCAATCTCGGCCTGCAAATCCTTGTTGGTAATCGCCAGCACGCGCACGTCCACCTTCACCCGGGCATTGCCGCCCAGCCGCTCGAAGGTCTGATCCTGCAAGGCGCGGACGATCTTGCCCTGGGTTTCCAGCGGCATGTCCGACACCTCGTCCAGCAGCAGCGTGCCGCCATGGGCACGCTCCAGCATGCCGGCGCGGCGCGGCGCGGCGCTGGCGTCCGGCCCCGCCTCGACGCCAAACAATTCCTCCTCGAACCGGCCCGGCGCCAGCGTGGCACAGTTCAGCGCCACGAACGGCCCGTCCGACCGGCGGGACCGTGCGTGCACCATCCGCGCCGCCACTTCCTTGCCCGACCCAGCCGGCCCGTGGATCAGCACACGCGACCCAGTGGGCGCCACCCGCTCGACACCCGCGCGCAGACCGGCGATGGCGCTGCTATCCCCGGTCAACGCCGTCTCGGTGCCGACGCGTAACCGCAGCTCCGCATTCTCCCGGGCCAGGCGCGCTGCCTCCAGCGCACGGCGCGCCTGGATCAGCAGCCGGTCGGATTGGAAGGGCTTTTCCAGGAAGTCATAGGCACCATGCTGGATTGCGGTCACCGCCATCTCGATCGTGCCGTGACCGGAGATCATGACGACGGGGATATGCGGCTCCTCCACGTGCAGCGCCTGTAGGATGCCGAGCCCATCCAGCTTTGAATTCTGGAGCCACACATCCAGAATCACCATCGAGGGCCGGCGGGCGCGGAACGCCGCCAAGGCGCCATCCGAATCTCCGGCCATGCGGGTCTCATAGCCCTCGTCGCGCAATATGCCGTCGATCAGCATACGGATGTCGGGCTCGTCGTCGACGATCAGTATCTCATGCGCCATGCGTAGGTCTTTATATGTTAAGTCGGTCGAGCGGAACGGGTCAGGCTGTGCTGGCAGCTAAGGGCAAGACGAGGCTTGCAACGGCGCCCGGGCCCCCTACCCGGTCCTCCAACAGCAGACGCCCCCCATGATCTTCCATGATCTTCTTGACGATGGCGAGGCCGAGGCCGGTCCCCTTTGGCTTGTGCGTGACATATGGTTCGGTGAGCCGGTCCCTATCTTCCGTCGGCAACCCTATGCCGTCGTCTTTGACGGAAAGCGTCACCGTATCGTGAGCCGTGGCAACCGCTACCGTTATTGCCCCATGCCCATCCGAGTCGCCCCTCACGCGCATTCCGGCCGAATCAGCGGCGTTCATCAACAGATTGGTCAGGGCCTGGCTGATCAGCCGCCGGTCACAGGGCGCTATGGGGCCGCGCTCCGGAAGGTCGATCGTCCAGTCGATCTCAGGATGGGCCTGCCGCTGCAAAATCAATGACTCCCTGGCAATGCGCCCAATATCCTCCGGCTTGATCACCGGCTGCGGCATGCGGGCAAAGGCACTGAACTCGTCCACCATGCGGCCGATATCGCCCACATGGCGGACAATTGTGTCCGCACATTGGGCGAAGGTCACCGGGTCGGATTGGATTTCCTTTGTGAACCGGCGCTTCAGGCGCTCGGCGGCAAGCTGGATTGGCGTCAGGGGGTTCTTGATCTCGTGGGCGATGCGCCGGGCCACGTCGGACCACGCGGCCTTGCGCTGCGCCGCCAGCAGCTCCGTCACGTCGTCGAAGGTGACGACGAAGCCGTCGATACCGTCGCCCTTCATCTCCGTGCCAATCCGCACCAACAGGGTCCGGCGGTTCCCAGGCGGCCCAACCTGAACCTCCGCCGTCCGCGCCCGCTCTGGCGCGGCCTGCACCTCCGCCAGCAACGCCGCAAATTCGGGCACCACCTGGGCGAGCGGCAAGCCGCTCGATGCCATGAGGTCGGTGCCCATCAACTCACTGGCAGCACGGTTGGGCAAGTCGACCCGGCCTTCCCCGTCCAGGCCGATCACCCCGGCGGACACACCGGCCAACACGGTTTCGGTAAAGCGGCGGCGCTCATCGATTTGCGCATAGGCGTCCATCAGCTCTGCCCGTTGCGCGGCGAGCTGCCCCGTCATCCTGTTGAACGCACGGGATAGCCCCGCAATCTCGTCCTCGCTTTGAATTTCCGGCACCCGCACCGCCAAATCTCCTGCCCGCACCCGCTCTGCGGCCTGGATCAGGCGGCCAACCGGGCGGGCGATCTGGTTGGCCAGCACCAGCCCCGTCAGCACAGCGGCGAACAGCACCAGAAGCGCCACCAGTGCGAAGATCATCGCGAAGGTGACCTGCAGCTTCGTGCGGTTCTCGTCCAGACGGTGGTACTCGGCGACCAATTGCTCCGTGCGCTGGGCCGCGGCGATGATCTGCGTATCCACCGGGCGATCCACCATCAGCATCAACTCGGGGGTCGAGCCCAGCTTCACCACCGCGCGGACATGGTTGTCGGTGCCGCCGCCGATGACCGCCACCTCGCCGCGCCGGGCTGGTTCGATCTGGTCGTCGGTCGGAAGTTCGACGAAATTGCCGCTCAGCACGCCGGACGACACGATGATCTCGTGCGTAAAGGGGTCGTAGACCACCGCCTGGATGAGGCCGTGGAAGGTCGTCTCCTGGTCTAGCACCTGCTGGAACAGCGCCGGGCGATTGGCCAGGAAAGCGCCCGCCCGGTTCAGCGTTATGGCAACGCCGAGCGCATCCGCCTTGATATTGTTGCGGTGTTCTTCGAGCGAGGAGCGCGCCGACGTCACGCTCGCATCCAACGCCGTCCGGATACGGTCATCGAACCAGGACTGGATGCCAAGGTTGAAGAAGGCCGCGGCAAATACCGCGACGACGATGGACGGCGTCACTGCCACCACGCCGAACATCAGCACCAGCCGCACGTGGAGCCGTGATCCGGCCGATCCGCGCCGCCGGTCCACCCATACCCGGGTGAGCCGGCCCGCCAGCACCGCCCCCAGCAATAACAGGACCGCGGCGCTGGCCAGAATGGAGACGAAGACCACGTTCGGCCGCAACGTGATGGGCGCCCCGCCCGACAGCAGCACGAATGTGCCGATAGCCAGGACCAGTGCCACCGCCGCCAGGACCAGCGTCACCACCTTGCCCAGCAGGATGTCCATCATGTGGCCCATCCGCGAGCGGCTGGGCGCCGGGGGCTGCAGCGACATCAGGGAGGGCGACGTGTCCAACGCGGTCAGCCTATGCCGCGGACGACCGGGATCTCCAGGTCGCGGATTTTCTTGCGCAGCGTGTTCCGGTTCAGCCCGAGCATGGCGGCGGCCTTGATCTGGTTACCCCGCGTCGCCGAGAGCGTCATTTGGATCAAAGGCCGCTCCACCTCGGCAATCACCCGGTCATATATGTCGCGCATCGGCATGCCGTCGCCCGCGGTCGCCAGGAACCGCCTGATGTGCCGCTCCACCGCGGCTGCCAGCGGCTCTGCGTGGCTGGATTCCGCCGGCGCCTCCATCTCCTCACCCCCGGCGGAGAGTTCGGCCGCGATCACCTCCTCGCCCAGCACCTCCTGCGGATAGAGCGCTGCCAGGCGGCGCATGAGGTTTTCCAGCTCGCGCACGTTGCCGGGCCAACGATAGGCACGCAGCCGGTCGAGCGCGCCCTGATCCAGCGACTTTCCTGGCAAACCCATCTCCTTCGCACGGTCGAGGAAATGGCGGGCAAGCACGGGAATGTCCTCCGTCCGTTCCCGCAGCGCAGGAAGGCGGATCGGCACCACGTTGAGACGATAGAATAAATCCTCGCGGAACTGCCCGGCGCGGATGGCTTGCCGGAGATCACGGTGCGTGGCGGCGACGATGCGGACATTCGCCTTGATCGGTTGGCGGCCACCCACCGTGGTGAACTCGCCCTCCTGTAGCACCCGCAGCAGCCGGGTCTGCGCCTCATGCGGCATGTCGCCGATCTCGTCCAGGAAGAGCGTGCCCCCATGCGCTTGCTCGAACCGGCCTTGGTTGCGGTTATGCGCGCCGGTGAAGGCGCCCCGCTCATGGCCGAACAGCTCGCTTTCGATCAATTCCCGTGGGATGGCCGCCATATTGATCGCGACGAACGGGGCGGCGCGGCGGCGGCCATAATCGTGCAGCGCCCGCGCCACCAATTCCTTGCCGGTGCCGGACTCGCCCGTCACCATCACGGTCAAATCCGCCGTCGTCAGCCGGGCGATGCTGCGGTAAATCTCCTGCATCGCCACCGAGCGCCCGATCAGCGGCAGCTTCTCTTCCTTCTCGACCGGCTCGGCGGCGGGCTGCAAGGGCGGCGGCCCGGCCAATGCACGGCCGACGACGGCGAGAAGTTCCTTCAGATCGAACGGCTTGGGAAGATATTCGAATGCGCCGCGCTGGGCCGCCTTCACCGCCGTCATCAGCGTGGACTGCGCGCTCATCACCACCACCCGCAGCTCCGGGCGGATGCGGCGGATGCGCGGGATCAGGTCCAGCCCGTTCTCGTCCGGCATCACCACGTCGGTGATCACCAAATCGCCCTCGCCATCCTCGACCCATCGCCACAACGTCGCCGCATTGGAGCATGATCGCACCTGGTAGCCGGAGCGGCCCAGCGCCTGGGTGAGGACGGTTCGGATGGAGCGGTCGTCATCGGCGATCAGGACGGTGGGTATGGTCATGCATTACCTCGAAAAGGGCGGGTCGCCGCCCCGTACTCCGCCAACGGAAAACCGTCCCTTGGAAACCGGGTTATCGGAAGGCGCCGGGACCTACTCTCCGTCCGCCTCGTCACTGATCACGGGCAGATGGAGTGCAAACTCCGTCCGCCCGGGCAGGCTATCGACTTCGATCAGCCCGCCATGGTCCGCCACGATCTTTGCCACCAAGGCCAAACCGAGCCCGCTGCCGGATGGCTTGGAGGTCACGAAGGGCTCGAACAAATTGGACCGGATGCCGGCGTTGATGCCCGGGCCGTTATCCCGGACCGTGACCACCAAGGGCAAGTGAACCCGCTGCGTCGAGCCGGGAATAGCCAGGCGCACGCCGTGGCGGTAGGCGGTGGTGAGCGTAATCTCCCCATCGGCGTCCGCATGGCCGCTGGTGATGGACTCGGCGGCGTTCTTCACCAGGTTCAGCAGCACCTGGATGAGTTGGTCCCGGTTGGCAAACACCGGCGGCAGGGACGGGTCATACGATTCACTGAACTTCAGGTGCGCCGCGAACCCGGTCTGTGCCAGGCGGCGCACATGCTCCAGCACCCGGTGGATGTTCACCGCGCGCCGCTCGATGGGCTTCTCGCCAAACACCTCCATGCGGTCCACCAGCGCGCGGATGCGATCGGCCTCATCGCGGATCAACACCGCCAGTTCCCGGTCCGCCTCACCGACGCTGCCCTCCAGCAATTGGGCAGCACCCCGTATCCCGGAAAGCGGGTTCTTCACCTCATGCGCCAGCACCGCCGCCATGCCGCTCACGGAGCGGGCCGCCGACCGGAAAACGGTCTGCCGGTCCAGCAACCGCGCGGCCGAAGCATCCTGCAGCGACAGCAACACGCTCCCCGGCTCCTCGTTCAGCGGCGTGGCCTGCACCGCGATCGCCTGCTTGTGCAGCCTCGGACTTTCCAATGCGAGGTCGTGGTCGGCGATCGTTATCCCATGCTGACGCACCTGCTGAATCAGCGCGAAGAGCGGATGGTCGGCCGGCAGCAGATCGGCCAGGCTCATATGCGAGAGCTGCTGCATCGACAGCCCCAGGAACTGCTCTGCCGCATGGTTGGCGAAGCGGAACTGGTTCTCCCCATCCAGCAGCACCACCGGCACCGGCAGGGCCCCCAACATGGCGGCCGTGTCGACCACCGGTTTCGGTGCGGCGACCGGCCTGCCAATCACCCGCAGGCCGGCTCGCGCGACAATCCCCGTCATGCCGCGAGGGCCTCGGGCGCCTGCATCCGTTTGTCGTAGAACTCGTCGATCAGCGTGCGCACCGACGGGACATCGTCGCACCGCATGATGGCCGCCCGAAATTCTGCCGAACCGTGCAGCCCCCTCGAGTACCAGGCCACGTGCTTGCGCCCCAACCGCAGCCCCGGCTGCACGCCGAAATGCATCAGCATTGCCTCGTAATGCTCGAGTAGGATGGCTTTTTGCGCCGGTAATGACGGATCCGGCAGCAGCCCGCCATGGCGCAGGAAGGCCGCGACCTGCGCCGGGAACCAGGGGCGGCCATAGCAGCCTCGCCCCACCATCACACCATCCGCGCCGGAGCGCGCCCGTGCCTCCGCCGCCTGTTGCACCGTCGTGATGTCGCCATTGGCGATCACGGGAATGCTGACTGCGGCTTTCACCTGGGCGATGAAATCCCAATCGGCGGTGCCGGTATAGAATTGCTGCCGGGTCCGCCCATGCACTGTCACCATGGCAATCCCGCACGCCTCGGCGATTTTTGCCAGGCGGGGGGCGTTCAGGCTCGCATGGTCCCAGCCCATCCGCATCTTCAGCGTCACCGGCACCGGCACCGCGCGAACGGTCGCTTCGAGGATACGGGCCGCGGCCAACTCGTCGCGCATCAGGGCGGACCCGGCGCTTTGCCCGACAGCGACCTTTTTCACCGGGCAGCCGAAATTGATGTCGATCAGATCGGCCCCCCGCCCCTCGGCGATCCGCGCCGCTTCGGCCATCGCCGCAGGGTCACACCCCGCCAATTGGATGGCGTTCGGCCCCTCGCCGTCCATGCTCGCCATCCGCATCGTCGCCTGGTTCTCGCGCACCATCGCCCAGGACGCGATCATCTCGGACACGACCACACCCGTCCCGAGCCGCTTGGCCAGACGCCGGAAAGGCAGGTCCGTCACTCCCGACATCGGGGCGAGGATCACCGGAGTCTCGATATTGACCGCTCGTGCGCCGTTGCCGAGGGTCAAGGGTCTAAGGTCACTGCCCATCATTTGTGCAAATTACCTTCCCAGCCGCAGCATAGCAATCACGCGATGCACCGCATTGACGCGACGACGGGCGCCGCGCATTGCTGCTTGCATGCGAATTGCCGCCATCCTGGTCGCCGCCGGCAGCGGAAGTCGTTTCGGCGGCGATACGCCGAAGCAATTCATTCATCTCGCCGGCAAACCCGTCATCCGTCACGCGGCCGAGGCTTTGCTCGCCCATGTCTCCATCGTGCAGCCCGTGGGCGACCCCGAGCCGGTCGCGGCGGCGCTGGAGGGGCTGCCCGTGCTGCCTGCCGTGCCCGGCGGAGCCACGCGGCAGGGCAGCGTCAACGCCGGGCTGCACGCCCTCGTCCCGCACTCGCCCGAAATCGTGTTGGTGCATGACGCAGCCCGTCCGTTCCTGCCATCGTGCACCATCCCGGCCCTGCTGGCAGCATTGCGCACGCATGATGGCGCGATCCCCGCCATCCCCGTGGCGGACACGCTGAAGCGCGTGCGGTCGGGACGCATCGTCGCCACCGTCCCGCGAGACGGTTTGTTCCGGGCACAGACGCCCCAGGCGTTCCGCTATCACTTGCTGCGCGCCCTGCATGCCACTGGAAACCAGGGCGCTACCGACGACGCCGCCCTGTTGGAAGCGGCTGGCCATCCCGTCGCGATCGTGCCGGGATCGGATGACAACATCAAGCTGACCTATCAGGAGGACATCGTGCGCCTGGAACAGGCCCTCGCTCCCAGGCTGCTGCCGCGGACCGGCACCGGTTTCGACGTGCACGCGATCGAGGCGGGGCGGCCACTCATCCTCTGCGGCATCACCGTTCCGCATGAATGGGGGCTTGCCGGCCATTCCGATGCCGATGTCGGCATCCACGCGCTGTGCGACGCCATCTACGGGGCGCTGGCGGAGGGTGACATCGGCCGGCACTTCCCCCCCAGCGAGGCGGAATGGAAAGATGCCGACAGCGCCCGGTTCCTGCGTCACGCTGCCGAGCGTATTGCCGCACGCAGTGGCATGCTCGCCAACGCCGACGTGACCCTGATTTGCGAGCGTCCAAAGATTACGCCGCATGCGCCCGCCATGATCGCCCGCCTGGCGGCGTTGCTGGGCGTGGAACCCGGTCGCATCTCCGTCAAGGCAACCACGACAGAACGCCTGGGCTTTGCCGGGCGTGGTGAGGGAATTGCGGCGCAGGCCATCGCGACCATCCTGCTGCCCGCCTGACAGCCCGCCCTGCGCTCGCCGGGAAGCGGCTGCCTGACGTCTTGTGCGCGTGTTCCGCCCCAGCGATCCTACGCTGCAGGAGACCCGCATGAAACTCAAGCTTCCCGCGCTGGCCGCCCTCGTGCTTTTGGCCGCCTGCGCCGCCCGTCCGGCTTTCCCCACCCCGCCAGCCCTGCCGGTGGTGACCATCCCGCTGCCGCCGGTCAGCGACGTCCCGCTGATCTGGCAGCCGGGTGACTGGGTGTATACGAATGGCTCCTACCACTACGATCCCGGACGGTACATCCCGGCAGAGGGCCGTACTAACTCCAGATGGGTTTTCGGCCACTGGACGGGCACACCCGGCCATTACGTCTGGGTGCCCGGCGGCTGGTTGCTGCCAGGAATGCGCTAAACACGCGGCTGGCAGTGAGGCAGCGGGTATTTTCAAGCAAGGGTTAGCCCGCTAGAACGGGCCGATGAATGCACGCAAGAACGAAACCGTTGAAGAACGCCTGAGCGCAGCAGCAAAGGCCAAGCAGGCCATGCTAGAGAGGTTCCGGTCCCGCCCGGGTCCAGACGATCCCTCCGTGATCGAGCGTATGGAGGCACAAAAAGCCATCCTCGCTGCCAGGGAGGCGCGTAATGCAGAGCGCCGCAAGGCCCAAGAGGCCGAAGCGGCCCGGTTGGCAGCCGAAGAGGCGGCCCGGGCTGTCGCGCGCGAGGCCGCTGCCCGCGAGGAAGCCCGGCGCGAGGCGCAGAAGGCCGCCGACGCGTTGGCCGCGGAGATGGAATACAAGGCCAAGGCCCTCGCCCTCGCCGCCAAGCAGAAGGCGGCTCGCGACGCCCGGTACGCCGCCCGCAAGGCCCGCTAGCCGGCGGGGTGGCCCGGCAATGGGCCAACCCTAAGCCTCCACCGGTTACTCCGCCTTCTCTCGCTTCATGACGTCGCTGAGGGCGGTTAGCACGCGTGCCCGCAGCAGCGAACTGCTGATGCCTTCCGTGCGCGGGAGGATCACCAACCGCTCGGGCCGGACCAGATTGCTATTATCCGTGCCGTGGACCAGCAAATCGATCCGGTGTTCGTCGAGGAACGCATCGTCGAGCAACCACGGGCACGGCACCACTTCCGCGACATAGCGGATACTCTCCAGCACTTCTTTGCGCGCCTCGTAATCGAGTTCTGCGTCATAGCCCTTGCGAAGCCGAACCTCTTTATCCGTGGTGAGGCCGACAATGACCCGGCCCAACTCGGCGGCGGCTTTCAGGATGCGAATATGCCCGTGATGGATCAGCGTGGCGGACATATCCACCATGATCCGCTTCGTCGTCATAACGCGGGTTCCGTCAGGAAATCCATGAACGCAGTTTTATTCTCGAGCGGGGTCCGGGTGGGGCGCCCCAGATCGGCACGTGCCCCCCGCCGGCACACGACCTCAAGCAAGCAACTGCCCGGATGCTCCAGCGCCTTCCCGACAGCGGCAGCTACGGTGGCCGCGTCGTGCGCCGCAAGGGTAAGGCTGTAGCCGCAGCACTGGGCGATATCGGTGATGCTCAGCCGGGTTGCCGCGGTCGGCTGGCCACCCACCGAGTCGTGCGCGCCATTGTTAAGCAGGACATGTATAAAATTGGGTATTGCGGCGCTTTCCGTCAGCGCCCCGAGGTGCATCAGCATCGCGCCGTCGCCATCAAGGCACATGACCTTGCCGCCTGGCCGCGCCAAGGCGATCCCCGCCGCGATCGACACGGCATGGCCCATCCCGCCGACGGTCAGGAAATCCCGCTGATGCCCTGTGCCAGCCTTGGCGCGAAGTTCGAATAACTCGCGGGAGGCCATCCCCGTGGTGGAGACGATGGGCACCGTCCCAGGCAACGCGCTGACGATGGCAGCGATGGCCGCCTCCCGGCTCAGCGGCACCACATTGGGTTTCGCGGCGAGCTTATAGGCGCTGAAGGCACCCTTGCGGATCACGAGGGCCACGGGCCGCGACTGGTTCATCGCCTGCTCTGCGGCGGCCCGGACGCAGTCATGGATATCCGTCATGGCGTCGACGATGCGGGTGCTGACGCCCAGCAGGCTGAGCTGATCCAGCGTGATCCGGCCCTGCGTGACATGCTGTGGCTCGTCGCTCCGCTGCGAGCCATCAGCCAGCATTTCCCCGCGCCACCCGATCATCAGCACCATTGGGATGCCATAGATCGCCGGGTCGGCCAGCGAGGCAAGCGGATTGATCGCGTTGCCGAGCCCGGAATTCTGCAAATACACCAGCCCCGCCCGCCCGGTGGCGAGATGGTGACCGATTGCCAAGCCGATCGCCGCCCCCTCATTGGCAGCGATGACGTGCCGGCCAGGCGGGAGCTTGGTCGAAATCGCGCCACAGACATCGCTCAACAGCGAATCGGGGACCCCCGTGACGAACTGGATCCCGTTGGCATCCAGCGCCGCGAGAAAATCCTCCGGATCGATCATCAGCGCGTGCCGGGAATCAGCTCAAGAAGGTCTTTGATGCTGATCAGATCCTGATCCACCTCGAGGGACCGGCCGTTGCGCAGGATATCCGTCGCAACCCGGCGCATCGCCGGGTAGGCGGCCCGCATGAGGTGGTTGGCGTAGATCACCAGGTTGATGCCGTGCGCGGCCAACTCGTCTTCGGTCGCACTGTTGTAGCTGGTGGGGACGGCGACGAGCGGCAGGGAAGCAAAGCTCTGGCGGAACTGCCGGCAGAATTCGTAGACCTCGTCCGGCGCCTTAGCCCGGCTATGGATCATCACCGCGTCGACGCCAGCCTCGGCATAGGCTTCCGCGCGCTTCATCGCGTCAGGAATCCCCTTATCCAGGATGAGGCTTTCGATCCGCGCGATAACCATGAAATCATCCCCGAACCGGGCGGCCCGGCCGACTTTGATCTTCTCGGAAAAGGCGCCGATATCCTCCTGCGTCTGCGCGACGTCGGTCCCGAAGAGGGAGTTCTTCTTGAGCCCGGTCTTGTCCTCGATGATGGTCGCGGAGATGCCGAGCCGCTCCATACTGCGGACGTTGAGTTCGAAATGTTCGATCTTGCCGCCGGTATCGGCATCCATGATCAGCGGCTTGGTGGTGACCTCGAAGATTTCGTTAATCCCGGTCAGCCGGCTGTTGATCTCCAGCGCCTCGATGTCCGGCTTGCCGCGCACGGTCGAGTCGGTCAGCGAGCTGGACCAGAACCCGTCAAACTCCCGCATCCGCCCGTCAAGTTCGACCTTGCAATGTTCGGCGATCATGGCGGAGATCGGGCTATGCGCCTCGATGAAGCGCGAGATCGGCTTGGCCGCGAGCAGCCGGCGCAAGGTGGCCCGGCGGAGATCGGGCGTGGTGCCGAACGCCTGGTTGCGCTGCAGCATCTCGGTGGAAGAAATACCCTCCGTATAGGGTATTTCGACCAGCCGGCCGCCATATTCCGCCAGCGCTGCGACCGCGCGCTCTCTGTAAGGCGCCAGCGGTCCCTGGAGCCAATCCGTCCCGTGCATCATGAAATCGGGTTTGTAATGGCGCAGGTTGACCGCGTAATCCCAGCTTTCTTGTGGAACGACACGGGTCACGCCAACGATATTTTCGATCATTTGCTTGCGATGCTCCCATCGGAGCAGCGGGAGGCGTTTGTGGCCGGCGACGGCAGCATCGGTCAGCAGGCCAATCGTCACGTCGCCGAATTTGCGTGCCTCGGCGATGATGTTGGTGTGCCCGTGATGGAGGATGTCAGCGGTCATGCCGATATAGACTGTGTGTTTCATGATCCCGCTATTCCAGCAATGCAGCCGCTGACGCCGAGCGTACCAAACCAGCCGTAGAGCATGAGTGCCATTGGCGCGCAACAAATATGACATATGACAGAGCCGCGTGTCGCGCGCCGGCATGCTTCAGCCGTCCACACCCCGCGCGGCATGCGGAATGCTGGCGGCACGCGGGATGCTAGAGATGCCCCAACTGGGTCCAGACGGAGTACGGCATATGGCGAAGTTTCATCTCGGCTGGTTCATGGGACCTGGGGTCACGATACAAGGCTGGAACGAGCCCGGTTTCCCGCAGGCCTATGATTGGACCAAACCGGCCCTGTTCCAGGACATGATCCGGGCGATGGAACGCGCCTGCTTCGATCTGTTCATTCTGGAGGATTCATCCACCGTTCCCGACAATTACGGTGGGTCGATGGATTTTTACCTGAAGAATGCGGTGATGACGCCCAAGTTCGACCCGGTGCCGCTGGTGGGCTACCTCGCCGCGGTGACGCAGCATATCGGCATCGCGCCGACCCTGACGTCGACCTTTTATCCGCCCTTCCTGTTGGCCCGGCTGTTGTCGACGCTGGACCATTTCAGCGCCGGACGCATCGCCTGGAACATCGTGACCGCGACCAATGACCGCGCCGGGCAGAATTACGGCCTGCCGGGTCAACCCGAGCACGATCTGCGCTATGATATGGCGGATGAATATATCGACGTCGTCACCAAATTATGGGAGTCGTGGGAGCCGGACGCGGTCGTCATGGACGCGGCGGCCGGGGTGTTCGCCGACCCCACCAAGGTACACAGCATCGATTTCGAGGGCCGGTTCTACAAGTCGCGCGGCCCCCTGAACGTGCCACGCTCCCCCCAGGGCCGCCCGGTTTTCGTGGCACCCGGCGCCTCCCCGCGCGGCCGCAAGTTCAGCGGGCGCAACGCCGAAATCGTGCTGGCTGGGCACGCGGACGACGTCTCGGCCATGAAGGACTACCGCGACGAGGTTCACCGCCACGCCGCCGCCTATGGACGAGACCCGTCGCAGTGCAAAGTGATGTTCGTTTTTTCCCCCCAGATCGTTAAAAATGCTCGTGACGCCGAAGAGCTGAAGCATGACATGGCGAAAGCCCGCGTCGCGAAGATGGAGCGGGCGCTTGGCGCCTTCTCTTATCTCTCGGGCACGGATTTCTCGAAGCTCGATTTGGATACGCCGCTGCCGGAGCTGAAGATCAACGGCATGCAGTCATTGCTACGCACCTTCCAGAGCGCCGGGCCCACCGCGACCCTGCGCGAGATCGCTGTCGGGCTGCACACCTTCACCCCGATCGGGACCGCGGACGCGGTCGCTGCGCAGATGCAAGAGGCGATGGAGGAGATCGGCGGGGACGGCTTCTTGGTGGCAGGATACATCAAACCGAAATATGTGCATTCGATCACCGACGAACTCGTCCCGGCACTGCAGCGGCGTAAGCTCACGCGAACCGAGTATGACTACCCGACCTTGCGTGAGAACCTGCTCGCCTTCTGACGGACGCCGCGGGTGAGATGGTCGGAGCGGCGGGATTCGAACCCACGACCCTCAGTCCCCCAGACTGATGCGCTACCAGACTGCGCTACGCTCCGACTGAGGCGGGGTGTAGCAGCGGCACCCGGCGACCGCAACGCCGCATGGGTCAGTGCGGCAGCAAGAGCCGTAGCGCTTCCAATTCCTCCAACGCATACTGCAGCAAGGTGCGAAGCCGCAGGTTTTCCGCAGCAGCATTCGTATCGGACCGCCCGTCCCGCAGCAGGGCGGACGGTTGGGAAAGGCCGGGCAGCGGTAGCAGGGGTGACGGTTCCGCCTGGATGGCGCGCTCTGCCGCCGCGGCGGCGCGCTCTGACTCTGTCGCCGGAGGAATGTCGTCCGAGAGTTTGCCGCCACCTTCGCGCAACAGGCGCTGCACGCCTTTGATGGTATAGCCCTGGATATAAAGCAGATCCGAAATCCGCCGGAGCAACGAAATATCGTCCGGCCGGTAATAGCGGCGCCCGCCACCCCGCTTCAGTGGCTTCACCTGCGGAAACTTCGTCTCCCAAAAGCGCAGCACATGCTGTGGAATATGCAGTTCGTCCGCCACCTCGCTAATCGTGCGGAAGGCGTTGGGTGCCTTCTTCGGCTTTCCACCTCTGTCGGCCGGGTCGTCGCTGGGGGCGCTCGCCAGCATCATTCCTCATCACCGGCAAACTCGTCATCCAGCGGAACCGCGGTGCCGTTCACGTGCGCCTTCAACACCTGGCTTGGCCGGAACACCAGCACACGCCGGGGCAGGATGGGAACTTCGATCCCGGTTTTCGGGTTGCGGCCGATCCGGCGACCCTTCTGACGCACAGAGAAAGTGCCAAACCCGCTGATTTTAACAGATTCTCCACTTTCCAAGGATTTCGCCAGCCGGTCCAGGACCATTTCCAACAGTTCCGCCGACTCGTTACGCGAGAGTCCAACCTGGGTGTAGATGCGTTCGGCCAGATGCGCGCGAGTGACTGTGTTCATCGGCCACACGCTATGCGGCAGTGCTTGGAAACGTCAAGCAAACGCACTGGAAATAAACAAAACCCAGTCCGCTGTGGCGCTAGAGACGCACCAGTGCCGAGCCCCAGGTCAAGCCGCCGCCTAGCGCTTCCAACACCACCAGCTGGCCGCGCTTCAGCCGGCCACTATGCCATGCCTCCGCGAGAGCCAACGGGATCGATGCCGACGAGGTGTTGGCATGCCGGTCCACCGTCACCACCACCCGCTCCGGCGCCAAGCCCAGCTTGCGGCCCATCGCATCGATGATCCGCAAATTGGCCTGGTGTGGCACCAGCCAATCCACCTCGCTGCTGCGCAGCCCATTGGCGGCCAGCGCCTCATCCACCACGGCGGCGAGCTTGGCGACCGCGTGGCGGAAAATTTCCCGCCCATTCATCTTGAGGTGGCCAGGCAGTTCGGGCCGGCCCACCGCGCCATCGACATAGAGCAGCGGTCCCAGCGAGCCCTGGGAATGCAGATGGGTCGACAGGATGCCGCGGGGGATTTCGCCTGCCGCCTGATCCTCCGCGCGCAGGAACACCGCCCCCGCCCCATCCCCGAACAGCACGCAGGTGCCCCGGTCGGACCAATCCAGAATGCGGGAATAAACCTCCGACCCGATCACCAGCACACCGCGCGCCTGGCCGCTGCGGATCATCGCATCCGCAATACCGAGCCCATAGACGAAGCCGCTGCAAGCCGCCGACACGTCGAACCCGAACCCGCCAGCGCCCAATGCCGCCTGCACGCTCACCGCCGTGGCGGGAAAAGCCTGGTCCGGTGTGCTGGTGCCGAGAATGATCGCATCGACATCCGCCGCCGTCGCCCGGGCATGGGCCAGCGCACCCTCCGCCGCCCGGGTTCCCATGAAGGCGGCCGTCTCATGGGGCCCGCAAATGTGGCGCTGCCGGATACCAGTCCGCTCGACGATCCACTCATCCGACGTGTCGAGCCGGCTCGCCAGCTCCGCATTCGTCACCACCCGCTCCGGCAGATACCAGCCCGCGCCCGCCATCACGGCACGCATCGTCATCCCCGCGCCGCTGCCAGTAACGGGCCGGGCGCACCGGACAGGGCCGAGATGCGCGTCAATCCCTCGCGGATCCGCTCATTGAACCGGTGAACCACCATGTCGATGGCAACATCCATCGCGTAGGCGAACTGTTCCGCATCCGTGCCGCCATGTGATTTCACCACCACGCCGTTCAGTCCCAGCATGATCGCCCCATTGTAGCGCCGGGGATCGACCCATTCCCGCAGCCGCTCCAGGCCCGGACGCGCCAGGAGATAGGCGAGGCGCCCGGCCCAACTGCTGTTGAATACCTGCTTCAGGAGCGTGAAGATCAGCTTCAAGGCGCCCTCGCCCATCTTCAGCGCCACGTTTCCGGTAAACCCGTCCGTGACGACGACGTCGGTGGTGCCCCCCGGGATGTCATTGCCCTCGACGAACCCGTGGAATTGCGGGGCAAGATGGCTGGCGCGCAGGATTTCCGCGGCCTTCTGCACGCGCTCGTCACCCTTCAATTCTTCCGACCCGATATTGAGCAGGCCGATCGTGGGCGACGGCAAACCCAATACGGCACGCGCGAAAACGTCGCCCATGACGGCGAATTCCACCAAATTGCGTGAGTCGCACAACGTGTTTGCACCGAGGTCGAGCATCACCACGTCGCCCCGCAGCGATGGGCACAAAGCGGCCAGCGCCGGCCGGTCAATGCCGGGCAGCGTCTTGATCACCACCTTGGCCAGGGCCAGCAACGCGCCCGTATTGCCGGCGGAGATGACGCCCGCTGCCTCCCCGCTCGCCACCGAGTCGATCGCGATGCGCATGGAGGCATTGCGAAGCCGCAACGCTGCCGTGGGTTTCATCTCGCCACCGATCACATCGGGCGCATGCCGCACGGTGCAGCACCCGGACAGCTTTCGCCGTTCCATCAAAGGGGCCAGCCGCGCCTCGTCACCCACGACGAGGAAGCGGGCCGTCGGGTGACGCTCCGCTGCGATCGCAAGCCCCTCGATGACGACCTCGGGGGCGTGGTCGCCGCCCATGGCGTCCACGGCAAGCGTGTAGACCCCAGGCGCCGCCATAGATTTGGCGGGCTGGCGGGTGCTTTCACTCACAGCAACCCTCGGCGTCCGGCGGGGGCCGGCAGCTCAGACGCGGACAGTGCCCTTCAAGGGCTTGCCGGCAGCCACGACCTCACGGCCGTCATAATGCCCGCAATGCGCGCAGACGTTATGCGGACGCTTCAGCTCGCCGCAATTCTTGCAATCGGCAAACGACTGGATGGTCAACGCATGGTGACTGCGGCGCATGCCCATACGGGATTGCGACGTCTTCTTCTTTGGAACGGCCATGGGCAGGTGCCCTCCGACTACGGCGCTCGATTTGGCCGGAACCCGGCTCGACACAGCGCACACATTAGCAACAACTCAGGGCGCGCCCTCTAGCAGACGCGCCAATCCCCCGCAAGCACCGCCACCTTACTGTGGCGGGCGCCACTTTGCCAGCGCATCGAACGGGTTGACGGCTGCCGCCTCTGCGTCGGCTGGCAAAACCGCTCCGGGCTTGCGCGGATACGGATCGAGCGCCAGGGCAAACTGCTCCACCGTTGCCTCCCCTAGCTCGACGACATCGTTCTCGATGATCAGCTCATCGGGTTCGTCCGGGTCGTCAGCCGCCTCATTCTCCCGCCCGGCCGGAACGAAGCGGACCGCGAACTCCTCGACCAAGTCGACGGGGAACGGGTCCAGCGACACGACGCACTCCTGGTGCAGCCGTGCCGTGAGCGATCCCTCGGCCTCGATCACCCCGCCCGGCGCGGGCCGCAATGCCCAGCGGCACTGCAATGCCTCGACGGATGGCACCAGCAACCGGCGGGCGATGGCCTCGCATTCACTCCGGGTGGCCTCGACGATGAATTCGGCGCCCGGCCCGATGCGGTCCGTCCGGATGGGGCGGAGCATTTCCGCCACAGACCCGCTCATGCCGGAACTGCCACGCCAAAGCGAAACCGGCCGGCAAACAACTCGGCGGGGGGACAGGCCTGCAGCCGGGCCATCTGCGCCAGGGCCACATTCGCCAAGGCCGCGGCACCTGGCGCCTCGACGCCCCGCCATACGTTGCGCACCAGGGCCGTCGTCAGCGCGAGCGGGTCCGACGCGTCCAGCGCGGCATCATAGGCCGTCGCACGGCCATGGAAGGCTTCCCACATGGCGCGAACGTTACGCGCGACCTTCATGTCGCCCACGCCCAGCTCGCGCAGGTTGATGTCCATGTCGGCGAACATCGCGTCAAACACCGCCTGCGCCACGGCCGGACCCGGCGGTGGCAGGGTACGCAATTGGCGGATCAGCAGACACGCATGCAGACCGATCAGGTCAAACCGCCCGTCCAGCGTGTCTGGCACCCCCAGATCGAGATAGAAATAGGGGTCGCGCGCTGCCGCCACGGCGCCGGCATAAAGCTCGAAGCCGGTCCGCTCGTGCCGGCCACGCCCAAGCAAGCCGAAGAAGGCCATTGGTATCCCATTCCTGACAAGGCAACATCCAAATCGTTGACACGGGACGGTCTGGCATGACACGCCCTGGCCATGCACACCCGGTGCCCCCGCACCCCACTACCCCCGCAGATAACGCGGCGGCGCGCCGGGTCAATGCGTCACTTGCTTTCGGGGATCAATGCCGTGCGACGCTTCGCCCCATTCGTTTTGCTCTCGGTCAGCCTGCTCGGGGGCTGCTCCTATTTCGAACAACCGCCTCAGACGCGAGGCAATAAGGTCACCAGCGACCAATTGAAGGACCTGGTGCCCGGCACATCGACCCGTGCCGACGTCTCCAGCCTCCTGGGGTCGCCAACGGCGAAGGCGACGTTCGACGACAACACCTGGATCTATATCAGCGAAGTGACGCAACCTCGCGTCGCCCGTATCCAGGGCGTCAACAGCCAGGAGGTCGTCACTGCCGTGTTCGACGACAAGGGGGTGCTGAAGTCGATCAGCCATTTGGACCAGGCGGACGCCAAGCCCGTCTCCGTCATCGCCCGCGCCACGCCGTCGCCGGGCAGCGAGAGCTCGTTCATGCAGCAATTGCTGGGCAACGTCGGCAAGTTCAGCGCCGGCCCAGGCGCCGCCATCAACCCGGCTGGCGGCGACAGCGGCTCCACGTTCGGCCAGTAGCTAGGAGTGGCGCTCGCCCGTCCTTGATGCCTGCCCCATGTAACACAAACAAAGTGTTGTAAGCGCGCATTCCTTCGAAGCATCAGAGAGCGACGGGAGTGTCCAGCTTGGCGGCCGGGGGGATCCGCCGAGTCAGTGAGCCCGGCGGCCGTGACTAGGCGAGGTGCACTGAGGCGCCCATCGACGCACCGCATGGGGCGGGCATCAGCCGCTTACGTCGCGGGCGACGCCGCGATCAGACGTTCGATGGGGTCCCAGGCATAGGCCATTTGCGGCACGGACACACCTGCCACACGCGTATCCGACTCTGCGACCGGCCGCCCGCCAAGCCGCTGATAGAACCACCGGCTCGGATTGCTGCGCAGCACCCAGAGAAACGCGGCCCGGCTCCCCGCTGCCGCCAGATGCGCGGCACCCGTCCGGATCAAGCGACGGCCCACCCCCCGCTCGCGCCAATCATCCAGCACATACAGCGTCTCGATCTCCCCATCCGCGTTTGACCCGCCCGGTAGCGACATTCCAGTTCGCCCGACCGTGGTGTAACCGACCAGCCTCGGCCCCGCCCCGCGCGGCACGTCCTGGCCGGACGCGATGGCAACATAGACGCCGCCACCGGCACGGATTTGCCGGTCGTAGTAACTCGCCTGCCGTGTTACGGACAGACCCGCCAAGTAATCCTCCGGCAAAATCCCCGGATAGGCACTGCGCCAGGCCGCCACGTGCACCGCACCAATCAGCGGCGCATCGGACGGGCGGGCCCGGCGCACCGCGATCATTCGTTCGGCACTCCCGCCTGCCGCCGCTGCAGCACGGCGCCGAAAAACCCATCCGTCCCGTGCTGCCGGGGCGTCAGCGACAAATATGGCCCAGTCCCCGGCGGAGCATCCGCCAACGCCCATGCCTGCGCGAGCGGCACAACGGCAAAATCCGGATGACGGCTGAGGAATGCGTCCACTTGGCCTTCATTCTCCTCGAGCAGCAGCGAGCACGTCGCAAACACCAGCCAGCCCCCTGCCCGCACCAACCGGGAGGCATCGTCTAGGATTGCGGCCTGTTTGGGAAGCAACTCTTGCAGGTCGACCGGACGCAATCTTGCCCGCGCATCCGGATTGCGCCGCCAGGTGCCGGTTCCGGTGCAGGGCGCGTCCACCAACACCCGGTCGAACGTCCCCGCACGGCGCTTCACCCATTTGTCGCCGGGTGCGATCAGGTGTCGCTCCACATTGTGCACGCCAGCCCGGCGCAGCCGCCGAACCGCCCCCTCCAGGCGTTTGTCGTGCACGTCGCAGGCGACGATGTGGCCGTGATTCTCCATCGTCATGGCCAGCGCCAGCGTCTTTCCCCCGGCACCGGCGCACCAGTCGGCCACGCGCATCTGCGGGCCGGCCCCCACCAGGGCAGCGACCAGTTGGCTGCCCTCATCCTGGATTTCGACCAGCCCGGATTGGAACGCTGCTCCCGTCGTCACCGGGCGACGGCCGGCAATGCGCAGGCCCCAAGGCGAAATCGGCGTCGGCTCGGCCGCAATTCCTTCCGCCAACAGCGCAGCCCGTGCCTGCTCCCGCGTCCCCCGCAGCAAATTCACCCGCAAATCCAGCGGCGCTTCCTGCTCCATGGCATGGAGTTCGGGGCCGAGCCCTTCGCCGAACCGGGCAGCGACGTGCGGCAGCAGCCAGTCGGGCATCTCCAACCGCACCGCATCCGGCATTGCGGGATGGTCGAGCGTATGGCCGGCGAGTTGCGTCCCTGCCGCCACCTCTTCGGCCAGCATCGGCGCCGGCCCGTATTGGCCGCCGGAGTAGGATTGCTGCACCCCGCCGAGCGTCCACCCCTCCAGCAAGAGGGAAGCCGCCACTAGCATGCGCGGGGTGGGAGCCGTTCCCGCCCGATCGAGCCACCAGGAGAGCCGCCGCCGCGTGCGCAACACGCGCCACCCACGCTCGGAAACCGCCCGGCGGTCGCCAGAGCCGATGAAGCGCCGGGCGCGGAAAAAATCATTGGCGACGGCATCGGCAGGCCGGCGCGGGAAGGTGTCGACCTCCGTCAGCAACTCGATCGTGGCAGCCAGCCGGGCGGCGGGGGTCACGCCCCGGTTACGTCGGCCTTCACCTCAGCCCTCCTGGCGATAGTTTGGCGCCTCGCGCGTGATCGCGACGTCGTGCACGTGGCTCTCCCGCAGGCCAGCCCCGGTGATGCGGCGAAACTGTGTGTTGGCCTGCAGATCCGCCACGGTCGCGCTGCCGGTATAGCCCATGCCCGCCCGTAACCCGCCGACCAGCTGATGCACCACGCCCGACACTGGGCCCTTATAGCCCACCCGCCCCTCGATGCCCTCCGGCACCAGCTTCAGCGTGTCCTTGATCTCCTGCTGGAAATACCGGTCGGCCGAGCCGCGGGCCATCGCCCCGATGCTGCCCATCCCACGATAGGATTTATAGCTGCGGCCCTGATACAGGAAGACCTCGCCGGGCGCCTCGTCGGTCCCGGCCAGCACGCTGCCGACCATCACGGCATCCGCCCCGGCGCCGATTGCCTTCACGATGTCGCCGCTGGTGCGGATGCCACCATCGGCAATGGCCGGAATACCCCGCTCCCGGCACGCCGCCGCCGTTTCCAACACGGCGGTGAATTGCGGCACCCCCACCCCGGCCACGACCCGCGTCGTGCAGATGCTGCCCGGTCCGATCCCGATCTTGACGGCGTCCGCACCGGCTTCGATCAGCGCCATTGCCCCCTCTGGCGTTGCCACGTTGCCGGCAACCACCTGCACCGAATTGGAAAGCTGCTTGATCTTCTCCACCGCCGCCATCACGCCGGCGGAATGGCCGTGCGCCGTGTCGACCACGAGCACGTCCACTTCGGCGTCGATCAGGGCGCGGGACCGGATCATCCCGTCTTCCCCGACGCCCACTGCCGCCGCGACCCGCAGCCGGCCCAGTTCGTCCTTGTTGGCGAGCGGGTGGGCCTGCGCCTTCTCCATGTCCTTCACGGTGATCAGCCCGACGCAGCGATACTCTCCATCCACCACCAGCAGTTTTTCCAGCCTGTGCTTATGCAGCAGGCGCTTGGCCTCCGTGGGTGGCACGCCGTTCTGCACCGTGACCAGATCCTCCCGCGTCATCAGCTCGAACACCTTGACTGATGGATCGGTCGCGAACCGCACGTCGCGGTTGGTCAGGATGCCCACCAGCCGCCCCGTCCCACGCTCGACCACGGGCACGCCGCTGATATGGTGCATGTCCATCAGCGCCCGCGCATCGGCCAGCGTCTGGTCCGGGTGGATGGTCAGGGGATTGACCACCATCCCGGATTCGAACTTCTTGACCCGGCGCACCTGGTTGGCTTGTTCCCTCGGCTCGAGGTTCTTGTGGATCACCCCGATGCCGCCAAGCTGCGCCATGGCGATTGCCATCGGGCCTTCCGTCACCGTGTCCATGGCCGATGACACCAGCGGGATGTTCAATGAAATGGTGCGGGTGAACCGGGTGCGCGTATCGGCGGTATTCGGCAACACCTGCGAGTAGCCGGGAACGACCAGCACGTCGTCGAAGGTCAGCGCCTCCCGGATCACCATATCCGCACGAAGGGTTACGGGCGCAAAATGTGAGACATCGGGTGCCATGGCGATCAACTCTCCGGCGGAGCGGGGGTACCGCGCCTTGGCGATCCGACATAGGGCGCGGGACCGCGCGACGCAAGTTACGGGCGCACGACACTGCCCGGCCCCAGGCGAAATCCTTTGGCGACCACATACATCTCGCTGGAATCTTTGCGGCTTGCGGGCGGCTTGGCATGCCGGACGCTGCTGAAGTGCCGCTTCATCGGATCCAGCAACTGCTTTTCGGAGCCCCCCTGCAGCACTTTCGCGACGAATCCGCCGCCGGGCGCCAAGGTCTGGATGGCGAAATCCAGCGCCAACTCCGCCAGTGCCACGATACGGATATGGTCGGTGGCGGTGTGCCCCGTCGTGTTGGGCGCCATGTCCGACAGCACCAAATCCGCCGGACCGCCCAACTCCTCCCGCAACCGGTCCGGCATCTGCGGGTCCATGAAGTCGCCCAGGATGAACCGCGCACCGCTGACCGGATCGATGGGGAGGAGATCAATCCCCAGGATGGTGCCAGCGCCGCGCTTGACCGCCACCTGGCTCCACCCGCCCGGAGCGGCGCCCAAATCCAGCACGCGCGCGCCCTTGTGGATCAGCGTGTAGCGGTCATCCAGCTCCATGAGCTTGAACGCGGCACGGGACCGCCAGCCCTGCGCCTGGGCCGCCCGGACATACGGATCGTTCAGTTGGCGCTGCAGCCAGCCTTGCTGCGTCGTGGTGCGGCCGCGCGCGGTGCGCAACCGCACCTCCAATCCACGCGGGCCACCCGGCCCATTCGTCGCTTTCGCCAAAACCTCGTAACCTCAGGAACGGGCAGCGCGATGCCGGGCGTGGCGGATCAGCCGAATCAACATACCCTCCCGCAGGCCGCGGTCGGCGACCGTCACCTCCGGCACCGACCACATGGTGTGGATGGCAGTATAGATGGCACAGCCCGCCAACACGAAATCGGCCCGCTCCGGACCCACGCAGGGATGCGCCGCCAGCCGCTCCCGCCCCATCCTGCGTAGCGCGGAGACGGCGCCGGACGCAGCCTCGCGGGATAGCACCTGGCCATCGACACGGGTCCGGCGATACCGGACCAGGGCAAGCGCCTCACCCGCCAGCGTGGTGACGGTGCCGCTGGTGCCGAGCAACCGCACCCCGCCCTGCCGCAATTCGTGTCCGATGCAATGCACCTTCTCGAAGGCGATCAGCCGCGTAGTCACATCCGCCACCATCGCGGCGAACCCGGCGTCGGTGAAGGCGCTCGTGCCGTATTGCTCCGACAACCCGACGACGCCGACCGGCATGGAGGTGGTCCCGATCAGCTCGGGCCGCTGATTAAGCGTCAGCCGAACCCAGACCAGTTCGGTCGAGCCGCCGCCTATGTCGAACAACAGCGCCCGCCGCCCGGCACCCGACAGCAGCGGCGCGCAGCTTTCCAGCGCCAGCGTCGCCTCCTCACGGCTGGAAATGACGTCGAGTTGCAATCCCGTTTGCTTCGCCACTCTGGCGACGAAGTCACCCGTGTTGGACGCCCGGCGGCAGGCCTCGGTCGCGATGGCGCGCACGCCACTGATGCGCCGCCGGGCCAACCGGTCGGCACAGGCCTGCAGCGCCTCGATCGCCCGGTCCATCGCCTGCTGGCTGAGCCTGCCCGATTGCTGCAGTCCCTCACCCAGGCGAACCACCCGGCTATAGCTTTCGAGCACCCGGAATCCCTCGGGCGCTGGCGTTCCAACCAGCAGGCGACAGTTATTGGTCCCGAGATCGAGTGCTGCGTAGGCCGTCGACCCGGCATGCCGGGCCGCTGAAGTCTCCACCGTGTGCATTGCAGCAAGAGTGTCGGCCCGACTGCGCCGAATGCAAAGCGTTTTACGCAGTGCACCCGATGTTGGTTGGGGCGGGAGGGATCGAACCTCCGAATGGCGGAATCAAAATCCGCTGCCTTACCGCTTGGCGACGCCCCAGCCGGCCGCGCCTGTCAATACGGCGGGCGTGGCGGGTTCGTAAAGGGCCCCACCACTCCGCCACCACGCGGCTGGCAGCAGCGAGGCAGCGGACCGGGCCGCCGCCGGGTCGGCAAACAGGGCAAAACACGTGGCACCGGAGCCGCTCATCCGCGCCAGCAAGCATCCCGGCAGCCGCCGCAGCGCCCCCAGCACGTCGCCAATCACCGGCGCGATCGTCAGGGCGGGGGCCTCCAGGTCGTTGCCCAGCTGCGCCAATGTCTCGGCCAGGGCCGCGGCATCACGCCAGCCCGGTGGCAAATCCCCAGGCGCCGAGAACGGCGCCGTCCGGGCGCGGAACACGTCGGCTGTGGAGACAGCCACGTTGGGGTTGACCAGCAACAGGCCGCAATCGGGAAGCGCGGCCACGGGTGACAGCACCTCGCCCACACCGCGCATCCGCATGGGCTGGTTTGCCAGGCAAACCGGCACATCCGCACCCAGGGTGAGCCCGAGCGTCGCCAGCGCCGCTGCATCCGCGCTGACGCCCCATAACCGGCACAACAGACGCAGCGCCGCCGCGGCATCCGCCGAGCCCCCGCCGATGCCGGACGCCAAGGGCAGGTTCTTCTCGAGGACAAGGGCCGCATCCGCCTCGCGTCCCGCCCAGGCGGCCAGAGCACGGGCCGCGCGCAGCACCAGATTATCGGGTTCGACGCGGAGCCCCTCGGCGAAGGGTCCCTCGATCTGCAGCGTCAGCCCAGCCGCCGGCCTGGCGTGCAGCCGATCGGCCGCCGGCCCAAAAACCACCACGCTGTCTAATAGATGGTAGCCGTCCACCCGGCGGCCCGTCACCAGCAGACTGAGATTGACTTTTGCCGGCGCCCACTCGGTCGACCACGGCCCCGGCGAGTCGGGCAGGCTCACTCCAGCGGATGCTCGGTCGAGCTGACTGAGGCGGGCGAGTTGGCGCCGGACAGCTTCGCCTGCAGCGGCGCCACATCCTGTGGATCGGGGTTGAGGATCAGGGCCCGCCGCCACTGGTCCTCTGCCTCCCGCCGGCGCCCAACCGCCAGGTAGGCATCGCCCAAATGGCTGTTCACGGTTGAATCCTCCGGCTGCAACTCGACGGCCCGCTCCAGGAACCGCACTGCGCCCGCCTTGTCCCCCTGCCGCAACAGCACCCAGCCGAGGCTGTCGACGATGGAGCCGTCATTCGGGCGTTGCTCGACCGCCCGCTCGATCATTTGCCGGGCGCGGCCCAGGTTGCGGCCCTGTTCCGTCCACGCATACCCCAGATAATTCAGCACGTACGGCTGATCCGGCGCGAGATCGAGCGCGTGGAGCAGATCGGCCTCCGCATGAGGCCAGTCATGCGCGCGGTCGTAGACGATGCCCTGCTCGTAATACAGCGCCCAATCGTTGGGGCCGGGTTGGCCCAAACGCTGGATCGCCTGGCCATAGGTGTCCGCCGCTTCCGTGAAGTGACTCTCGTCCCGTTGCATCTGCGCCAGCAGGACCAGCGGCTCTGGCCGCGCCTTGTACTCGGAGGCCAGTTGCTCCAGTTGCTGCTGCGCCTCCGCCGTCCGGCCTTCCCGCTCGGCATACTGCGCCCGGCGGAGTTGCACGACCGCGATCAGCGGATCGCTGGCGGCAACCGGCTCCAGCATCGCGGTTGCGGCGCCCACCTGTCCCTCGGTGAACTGGATGTTCGACGCCAACAAGCGCGCCGCCGTGAAATCCGGCCGCAGGTTCAGCGCCAAACGCAGCAGCGACAAGGAGAAATCCGTCGCATCCTGGCGCTGCAGGGCGGCGGCTAAGGTCAGATAGGATTCCGCGATGCCATCAGCCGCACTCGCCACCTGCTTGGTGCCGGCGGTGAGCTGCATTGCGGGTTCGGAGATGGCCAGTTCCGGGCTCGTCTGCACGGTGGCGCGGATGGTGGCGCGGGCTTCGGCCTCCTGTCCGCTGCGGGCCTGCCAGCTGGCGAGCACCAAACCCAGCCGCAGGTTCAGCCCGCCAAAGTCCACCATGGCGATGCGGTATAGTTGGGCGGCATCCGCCGTGCGGCCCGCCAGATCGTTGATCATCGCCGCGTGCAGCGCGAATACGCCGCGGAAGCGCGATCCCTCGATGAACGGGCGCAGCGTGTTCAACGCCTCGTCCGTGGCGCCGGACCCTTGCTCCGCCCAGGCGCGCAGCAGCGGTTGCAGGACTTGCGTGGCACCCTTATCCGGTAGGTCGGCGTATCTTGCCTCCGCCCCCCGCCAATTGCCGGTCTTCACGTCGTCATTCGCCAGCACCAGAGACGCCGCCGGGCTGGCAGGCAGGCCCTGCGCCAAGGTGACCGCCTCGGGGCGGCCCGCCATCACCGCGGCCCCAAAGGCTTGCTGCCGCAATTCCACGTTCTGCGGGTCCTGCGCCAGGGCGCTCAGCAAATCGCTGGCAGCCGTGTCCACATCGGTCTGCACCATGGCGAACCGGCCGACCAGGATTTGGCCGGACGCCCCGGTGATCGGCCGCGAGCCCGGGCCAGGGATGTCCGCCGGGTCCGCCGCGGCGCAGGCGGAGAGCAGGCACAGCACGAGCAGGGCAGCATGTGAGCGGTGCAACATGACGGTAGTATTATCGCCCGGCACGACGCATTGCCAGAGGGACGAACCGGCGGCCTGGCCTCGTGCCGCCGCGCATCACATTCCGCCGGGATAGTTTGGACCGCCGCCACCCTCGGGGACCGCCCAGTCGATATTCTGGGTCGGATCCTTGATGTCGCAGGTTTTGCAATGGACGCAGTTTTGCGCGTTGATCTGCAGCCGGGGTTCGCCCTGTTCGACCCCCACTGCCTCGTAAACGCCGGCGGGGCAATAGCGGCTTTCGGGGCTACGGTACTCGTCCCAATTCACCCCCTTCCACACCGATGGATCCCGCAGGCGCAAATGCACCGGCTGGTTCTCTTCATGGTTCGTGTTGCTGATGAACACGGAGGAGAGCCGGTCGAACGTGAGCTTGCCATCCGGCTTTGGGTAGGTGATAGGCTGCACCTTATTCGCCTCTACCAAAGTCTCATTGTCCGGATGCGCGTGATGCATGGTCCATGGGGCCTTGCCGCGCAGCACGTAGGTATCCAGCGCCGAATAGGCGATGCCGCCGTAGAGGCCGAACTTGCTGAAGGCCGGGCGGATGTTGCGCACGGCTTTCAGTTCGTCCCACGCC
The DNA here is from genome assembly GCA_965199005.1 of Acetobacteraceae bacterium. GTDB lineage: Bacteria > Pseudomonadota > Alphaproteobacteria > Acetobacterales > Acetobacteraceae > LMUY01. Next base: position 1,243,004 of record CBDAQK010000006.1, read on the forward strand.
CAGCTGGCCTGGATCTTGTCCACGAAATTTGCTGGCTCCGCCGGCCTATTGCCCGCCAGCGCTTCTGCCAACGCTTCGGCCGCGACCATGCCGGACTTCATCGCCGTGTGCGATCCCTTGATCTTCGGCACGTTCAGGAAGCCCGCCGTATCGCCGATCAGCGCACCGCCGGGGAAGGTCAGTTTCGGCATCGATTGCAGGCCGCCTTCGCTCAACGCACGCGCGCCGTAGCTGATTCGGCGCCCTCCCTCGAAATGCCCGCGCACCGCCGGGTGCGTCTTGAACCGCTGCATCTCGTCGAACGGGGAGAGCCACGGGTTTTTATAGTCCAATCCTACGACGAACCCATAGGACACCAGGCGGTCGCCCCAATGGTACAGCCAAGACCCGCCATAGGTACCCGGGTCCAATGGCCAGCCTATGCTGTGCTCGATAAGGCCGGGCCTATGCACCGAAGCCGGCACCTCCCATAATTCTTTGATGCCGAGTGCGTAGGTTGGCGGGTCCCGCCCATCCCGCAGCTTGAACCGTTCCATGAGCTTCTTCGTCAGCGACCCACGGCATCCTTCGGCGAAGAGCGTATAGGTTGCGCGCAACTCCATGCCGGGCTGATAGTTGGCGCCGTGTTCGCCGTCCTTCTCGATACCCATGTCACCCGTCGCCACGCCGGTGATCCGGCCATCTTCCTCCAGCAATTCGGCCGCTGCGAAACCCGGGTAGATTTCCACTCCCAGCGCCTCCGCCTGTTCGCCCAACCAGCGGCAGACATTGCCAAGTGACACGATATAGTTGCCGTGGTTGTGCATCTGCGGCGGCGTGGGCAAGCGGATCGACCGCGTCGCCGTCAGGAACACAAACCGGTCCTCACCGGCCGGCGTCGTCAGCGGCGCACCACGCTCCTGCCAGTCGGGCAGCAGCTCTGCCAGCGCCCGAGGCTCGAGCACGGCGCCGGACAAGATGTGCGCACCGACTTCGCCACCCTTCTCCACCAGGCAAACCGTGGCCTCCGGCGCGAGCTGTTTCAGGCGGATGGCGGCCGCCAGACCCGCCGGGCCAGCCCCCACGATCACCACGTCAAACTCCATCGCCTCGCGCTCGGACATCGATTTCTCTCCTGTGCGGGTTAAAGTAAGAACGAAATACGCGGCACGCCACCCGTGTCGGCATTGCGCATGGATCGATTGCCGCGGAGAACCGGGTCATGAACGATCTGGCTTGGCTGACGATTCAACTGGAGTGGGGCGCCGACGAGGCGCTGGAGGACCAGCCGGTCGACCGCCGCGCCGCCCGTCCTGCACCCGCCGCGGCGCTGCCCCCCAAAATCAGCACCGTCATCGGCCCGGCTGGGGTGGCGCAGGCGCAGGTACTTGCCCAGGCCGCGAGCAATGTGGCCGCGCTCAAGGCGGCATTGGCCGGGTTCGAAGGCTGTGCCCTGCGTGCCACAGCCACCAATTTGGTGTTTTCCGACGGCAACATTGGCTCCCGCCTGGTCCTGATCGCCGACGTGCCCGGCGCGGCGGAGGACCGGGCGGGCCTTCCGTTCGCCGGGCCTTCCGCCCTGTTCCTCGATCGCATGTTCACCACCGCCGGGCTGGACCGGGCGGATTGGTATGCCACCAGCCTGCTGCCCTGGCGCCCCCCCGGGGACCGCAAGCCCACGGATTTGGAGGTGCAGCTCTGTCTTCCCTTCCTGTACCGTCACCTTCAGCTGCTGCGGCCCCGCCGGACAGTGCTGTTGGGTGGCTCGGTGGCACGCGTTTTGCTTGCCGGGGGAGGCCGCCGGGCGCGCACCGTGTGGCACGAAATGGCGATCCCTGGGATGGCGAGCCCGGTGCCTACCATGGCACTTCCATCGCCAACCCACATCCAGGCCACCCCGCCGGCCAAGCGCGACACTTGGGCCGCCCTCCTACGCCTGCGGCGAGCCGTGGATGCCGATACACTCGATCACGATTAGTTTACCGAAACATCAATGTCCGCTACTTAGTCGCTCATCTGGCCATATTACTTTAACCAGCACCATTCTGAGACATTGCCATCGGCGCCGCCAGCGTGTAGCGGCCCCAACCATGCGAGGAGTCGGCAACACTCTCTCTCGTCTGTCCGCCGCCCGGGCGTTCTTTGCCGGGGCCGCGATCCTCTCGGGATCCGTCTCGGCGGGGGTCGTCTATGCGGCACCGGTGAGCGAAGACACAGCAATGGCCAATCCAAGGATCAACCCGGGTGTTCCTGGCGGTGGTCTGGATGGAGCGGGGCTGCCTACACCGCTGTCGCCAAGCGATGCGACGCGTTTGCGGACGATTTTCCATCTGCAGGAAACCGGAAACCTGCCGGCGGCCGCCGCCGAGATGACCCAAGTCTTGGATCCGACCCTGAACGGCCACGTGCTGGGGCAGCGCTACCTCTCCCGCTACGCCAAGGCGACGGCTGCCGAGCTGGCGAGCTGGCTGGCGCAATACCCCGACCATCCGGACGCTGCCGCCCTGCACGCCCTGCTGCTGTCCCGCCTGGCAGTGGGCGCGCCCCGGCCACCCGCCCCCGACCTGCCGATGCTGCCGCCCGACCTGCCAGCCGCAGCCGCGCCCGAGGAGAACGAGCCCCCGCAACGCCATCTATCCCGTAACCCGTTGCTCGACTTGACGATACGCGAGCGGATGCGCGACGGAAACACCGACAGCGCCCTGCGCCTCCTCGCCCGCACCAAGGGATTGGACGCGCTGTATGGGAACCAGCTTCGGGCAGAGATCGCCCAGGGCTTGTTCACCCGGGGCCGCGACGAAGAGGCGCTGCGCCTGGCGCAGACCGCGCTGCGCCAATCCTCTGGACGGATTGGCCTGGCAGGGTATGTCGGCGGGCTCGCCGCGTGGCGTCTGGAGCGGACCACCGAGGCGCAGCCCTTGTTCGAGGCCGCGAGCCGGGCGGAGATCGCCTCCACCAGCCTTCGGAGCGGGGCCTCGTTTTGGGCGGCGCGCGCCCATCTTCGAAACCGCGACCCGGCCGGGTATCGGCCCTGGATGGGGCAGGCGGCCGACGCGCACCACACCTTCTATGGCCTCCTCGCCCGGCGCATCCTGGGCCTCGGCATGCCGGCTCAAGACAGCCGCGACACGTTGGGCGCCGCCGATACGGACGCGCTGATGGTGTATCCCCATGGCCGCCGAGCCTTTGCGCTGCTGCAGGTGGGACAAACCCGCCGGGCCGAGGCCGAGCTACGCTGCCTATGGGCCCAGGTTTCCGGCGACCCGGCGTTGAGCGGCGCAGTGCTCCGCGTCGCCGAGGCGGCGGGGTTGCTGGATCTCTCCGCCCAATTGGCGGGCCTGATCGAGACCGCGGAGGGTAGACCGCACGACGATGCGCGCTTCCCGATCCCCAATCTGCGTCCGGCGGGCGGTTTCCACATGGACCCGGCGCTGGTCTATGCCCTCACCCGATTGGAATCGAATTTCGATCCAGACGCCGTCTCCCGCGTCGGCGCGCGCGGCCTGATGCAGGTGATGCCGATGACGGCGAGCTACATGACCGGAAATGGCGACACGGCGGCGCATACCTATGCGCGGCGGCTACACGACCCCGCCACCAACCTGTCGATTGGGCAAAGCTACGTGATCTATCTCGCCAACATGGATGGGGTGAGCAGCGACCTGATCCGCCTGCTTGCCAGCTATAATGCCGGGCCGACAAGCTTTGCACGCATGGCGGGCAATATCCGGCCATCCGATGATCCATTGCTCTTTATCGAAAGCATCCCCAATGACGAGACGCGCGGCTTCGTCCCCCGCGCACTGACCTATACCTGGATCTATGCCGCGCGCCTTCATTTGCCGGCCGCAAGCCTGGACGAACTCGCGGCGGGCGCCTGGCCGGTCTTCCACGCGCAGGCGCCGCGGCGGGAGGCGGTCGCCCGCCTGCATTGAGGGAGGCCAGCTTGGCCATCGATCACACCCGCCGCTTCGTCCCCGTCTCCATTGCCGTGCTGACCGTGTCGGACACCCGCAGCCTTGCCAACGACACGTCTGGGGATACGTTGGCAGCCCGAGTGCAGGCGTCGGGCCACCATCTGGCTGACCGCGCGCTCGAACGCGACGATGTCGCCGTAATCGAGCAGCGCCTGCGCGGGTGGATCGCCGACCCTTTCATCGATGTGGTGATCAGCACGGGCGGCACAGGGATCACGGGGCGTGACGTGACCCCCGAAGCCTTCGACCGAGTGTTGGAAAAGCGGATTGAAGGGTTTGGCGAACTGTTCCGCATGCTCAGTTTCAGCAAGATCGGCACGTCGACCATGCAGTCGCGTGCCCTTGGTGGGGTTGCCGGGGGGACCTATCTGTTCGCGCTGCCGGGAAGCACGGGTGCGGTGAAGGATGGCTGGGACGACATCCTCGTCTCTCAACTCGACAGCCGGTTCCGCCCCTGCAATCTGGTGGAACTCATGCCTAGGCTGCAGGAGCATCTGAAGGCAGCGGAATAAACCCAAGGCGGAAAGTGTTCCCATCTTGTTCTTGACGGCTTGGTCTGCTCAGCGCAATGTGCGCTTGAACAGACAGGGAACAGTGGGATGCTTGATCCGATGCCTGACCCGGCGGCCTTCGAGCTTCCCGCCACGGATCCTGTCGTCATGCCTTCCCTTGCCAGGCATGGCCGGGGTGCGACCACCAATCCGGCGGTTCGATACGATCGCACGCATGCCGAGGCGTTCGACGATGGCTGGAGCACGCTAGAGGCCGCGGTTGCCGAGCTTCCCCCGCTTCCGACGACGCTGATCCGCGATTCCAGCCGCTCCGTCATCAGTTGGAACACCAGCCCGGATATCGGTTTCGACCGTGCCGTCAATCCCTACCGGGGCTGCGAGCATGGCTGCATCTACTGCTATGCCCGGCCGAGCCACGCCTACCTTGGATACTCACCTGGATTGGACTTCGAGACGAAGCTTCTGTTCAAGCCCGACGTGGCCGAGTTGTTGGAGCGTGAGTTGCGCAAGCCCGGCTACGTCGCCCGTCCACTCGCGCTTGGCTCCAACACGGACCCTTATCAGCCGGTTGAACGCACCCTGAAGCTCACCCGTGCCGTAATCGAAATCCTGGAGCGGTTTGGCCACCCATTCACGATCGTGACCAAGTCTGCCGGGGTGCTGCGTGACCTGGATATCTTGCAGCGCATGGCCAAGCGGGGGTTGGTGCGGGTGTTTCTGTCGGTCACCACGCTGGATGCCAGCCTCGCCCGCAAGATGGAACCGCGGGCGGCCACGCCCGCGCGCCGCTTGGCCGCCGTAACGGCGCTGGCCGCGGCGGGCGTCCCAGCCGGCGTGCTGGTGGCGCCAATGATTCCGGGCCTCAACGATGCGGAGATGGAGCGTATCGTGGCAGCGTCGAAGCAGGCGGGCGCCGGGGTTGCTGGCTACGTGCTGCTCCGGCTCCCGCTGGAATTGCGCCAGATGTTCGAGGCATGGCTGACGCAGCACTTCCCCGATCGGGCGCGCCACGTGCTGAACCTCGTGCGGGAAACGCGCGATGGTGCGCTGAACGATGCCAAATTCCACAGCCGCTTCCGCGGCACGGGGGTGTATGCCGAATTGCTGGCGCGGCGGTTTGCCCGCGCCGCCCGCCAGCATGGGCTGACCGAACGCGAGCCACTCGACTGTTCGCAATTCGCCCCTCCCCCGGGAACCGGGGTCTTTGCCGAGGCACAGATGTCGCTGTTCTGACGTGAGCGCCCTTCCCCGCGACTCGGCTCGGCTGCTAATTCGGCACGTATGCCGGATTACACGATGGAAGCGGAGCATGGCGGCCGGGTCGCGGGCGTCGATGAAGTTGGGCGCGGCCCACTAGCAGGGCCGGTGGTGGCGGCAGCCGTGGTGTTTCCCAACGGGATCACGGCGGACCTGGCGGAATTGCTCGACGATTCAAAGCGGCTCACGGCTGAGCAGCGGAACACCGCCTATGTCGCATTATTGGCATCGGGACTAGCCGATATCGGCGTCGGGGCCGCCTCGGTCCCGGAAATATCCCGCATCAACATCCTGCGGGCCTCGCTGCTGGCCATGCGCCGCGCGGTTGGCCGGCTCAGCGCCTTGCCGGACCTCGCCCTCGTGGACGGCAATCAAGACCCACGCCTCCCCTGCCCGGTCCGCTGCGTCATCGGCGGCGATGCAGCATGCCTGTCCATTGCCGCCGCATCGATCGTAGCCAAAGTCGTGCGCGACCGGGCCATGGCGCGGCTCGCCGTGCGATTGCCGGCCTATGGTTGGCATTCCAATGCCGGGTATGGCACCGCGTCCCACTTGGCGGCGATCGCCCTCCATGGGCCATCCCGCCACCACCGCCCCACCTTCGGCGCGGTTCGCCTGCATTTGGCCGCTGCAGAACTGTCGCTCGCCGTCGATTGACGCGGCTTCCGCGAGTTCGTCACATTGGCAATGTAACTCCGAGGTGTCGCACGCGTGGAAATCGTCCGCGAACTGCCGCTGGACCAGGTTCTGCTGGGTGACTGCGTGCGCATGATGGGCATGCTGCCGCCGGCCTCGGTGCACTGCATCTTTGCCGACCCCCCGTACAACCTTCAATTGCGAGGGGAATTGCGGCGCCCGGACGATAGTCTGGTCGACGGCGTGGACGATGATTGGGATCAATTCACCGATTTTGCCGCCTACGACGAGTTCACCCGTGCCTGGCTGATCGAATGCCGCCGCCTCCTGCGCAAGGACGGCACCATCTGGGTCATCGGCGCCTACCATAATATCTTTCGGGTCGGGGCGATTCTGCAGGATTTGGGATTTTGGATCCTCAACGACATCGTCTGGCGGAAATCCAATCCCATGCCGAATTTCCGTGGCCGCCGCTTCACCAACGCGCATGAGACGATGATCTGGGCCGCCCGCGGGCGGGACAGCCGCTACAAATTCAACTACCACGCCATGAAATCGCTGAACGACGATTTGCAGATGCGCAGCGACTGGCTCTTGCCGCTCTGCACCGGCCCGGAGCGGCTGCGCAATCAACACGGGCTGAAGCTGCATCCGACGCAGAAGCCTGAGGCATTGCTGCATCGCGTCCTGCTGGCGTCGACCGCGCCGGAGGACATCGTGCTCGATCCATTCCTCGGCACCGGCACCACCGCGGCAATGGCCAAACGGCTGGGCCGCCACTTCATCGGCATCGAACGTCACCCGGCCTATGCAGAGGCGGCGATCGGCCGGGTGCGGCGAGAGAAACCGCTGCCACTAGCCGGGCTTGCCACCACGCCATCCCGCCGCGACGCACCGCGCATCGCGTTCGCCAGCTTCGTCGAATCAGACGCGCTGCCGGCGGGAACGCAATTGCGCGACCGCACCCGCAAGGTGCGCGCGATCGTCTCCGCGGACGGCTCGATCATCAGCGGCCCCCACCAAGGGTCGATCCACAAGGTGGGCGCAGCGGTCCAGAACGCGCCGTCGTGCAATGGCTGGACATTCTGGTATTTCGAACGCGACGGGGTCTGGCTGCCGCTCGATGCGCTGCGGACGCCAGCTCCCTAAGGGCCAGCCAGGTCCGCCTTTCAGAGCATCATTGCGGTAAGGTCGGACGGCTGCTTCACCTCGATCTCGACAAACGCGATCGGGTGCGGTGAGCCGTTCATGACGTCATGCTTGATGCCGGCTGGCCGCATATAGGACTGCCCTTTCTCCAGCGGAACATCCGCAACATCGGTCCCGTTATGCACACGCAAAGTCCCGGCCACGAGCATGACGACGAAATAGGGCCAGCCATGCTCGTGCCATCCTGTGACGGCGCCGGGTTCAAATTCCCATCGGGTGATGCGGACCGTGCCGTCATCCTGCTGCAAGACCGGCACGGCTGGGATGGTACATTCGAACGCCATCAGGCTTGTCCTCTACTGATCCGGGTAGCTATGCGTCTCGGCTGCCCCGCCCGGGTTCGTCACTGCCCCAAGATGCGCAGGCCCGACCATTTGCGCGAATTTCCAAATCGCACCGCTATTATAATCGGTCATACGCGGCTTCCACGCGGCACGCCGCTCCGCCAGCTCGGCATCCGACAGCAGCACGTCCATTGTCCCGGCCACCGCGTCCAACACGATCCGGTCGCCATTCCGCAACAGCGCGATCGGGCCACCCAACGCCGCCTCCGGCCCAACATGGCCGATGCAGAAGCCGCGTGTTCCGCCGGAGAACCGGCCGTCCGTGATCAGCGCAACGTCTTCGCCCATCCCCTGGCCGTAAATCGCGCTGGTGGTGGACAGCATCTCCCGCATCCCAGGTCCGCCGCGCGGCCCCTCGTACCGGATGACGATCACGTCGCCGGCTTTATAGGCACGCGCTTGCACAGCTTCGAACGCGTCCTCCTCGCAGTCGAAGCAGAGTGCAGTGCCCTCGAACCGCTGCCGGGCCAGGCCCGCCACTTTCACGATGGCGCCATCCGGAGCCAAGTTGCCCTTCAGCCCAACGACGCCGCCCGTGGGCGACAAGGCACGGGACACGGGGTACACCACGTCCTGATTTTCCGGGAACACCACGTCCTTCAGGTTTTCGGCCAGCGTCTTGCCCGTGACCGTCATGCAATCGCCATTCAGCAACCCGCCATCCAGCAACGCCTTTAGGATCACCGGAATACCGCCGATCTTATACAGGTCGAACGCAACGTATTTGCCGCCGGGCTTCAGGTCGGCGATGTAGGGCGTGCGGCGGAAAACCTCGACCACATCGTCCATCGTGAAGCTGATCCCCGCCTCGTGCGCCATGGCCGGCAAGTGCAGCCCGGCATTGGTGCTGCCGCCGGTCGCCGCCACGGCCACCGCCGCATTCACGAACGCCTCCCGGGTGCAGATGTCGCGCGGTCGCAGGCCGCTCTCCACCAGCGCCATCACCGCGCGGCCGCTCTCCACCGCCCAGCGGTCGCGGTCCTCATAGGGCGCCGGCGCCCCAGCCGAACCCGGCAACGCCAGCCCGATCGCCTCGCTCACCATAGCCATGGTGTTGGCGGTGAACTGCCCCCCACACGCCCCGGCCGAGGGGCAGGCGACACATTCCAGCTCGTGCAATTCCTCGTCCGACATCGTTCCGGCGGCATGGCGCCCCACGGCCTCAAACACGTCGACGACCGTCACGTCCTTGCCGCGGAACTGGCCCGGCAGGATGGACCCGCCATACATGAACACCGCCGGCACGTTCAGCCGCAACATCGCCATCATCATGCCCGGCAGCGATTTATCGCACCCGGCCAGCCCAACCAGCGCGTCGTAGCAATGCCCGCGGACCGTCAGTTCCACGGAATCCGCAATACACTCGCGCGACACCAGGGAGGCTTTCATGCCCTGATGGCCCATGGCGATCCCGTCGGTCACGGTAATGGTGGTGAACTCGCGGGGCGTGCCGCCGCCCTCCAGCACGCCTTTCTTCACCGACTGCGCCTGCCTTGACAGGGCGATGTTGCACGGGGCCGCCTCGTTCCAACACGTGGCAACGCCGACGAAGGGTTGGTTGATCGCGTCTTCATCCAGCCCCATCGCATAGTAATAAGACCGGTGCGGCGCCCGGCCCGGACCCACCGTGACATGGCGGGATGGCAGGCGGGATTTGTCCCAGCGTTTGGTCAGCAAGGCGGCATTCTCCCAAATTCGTTGCGCGACCCTAAGGCGGTGCCTGCAAATAATCCAATCAGGTCAGGTATTCCGGCCGGTCAGGCATTGAAGCCATCCCGATGCCGGTTGCCCTCCTCGCGGTCGCTGGTGATCGGCACCGTACGGATCAACGCCGGGTGCAGCACGAACGCGTTCAGCCGATCCGCCCGGCCCACGCGGTGGCGCAACGAGCCGAGCACGCCGGCCGCGTGACCCGGCGGCAAGGCCGCACACGCCGCCGGACTCAAGCAATACGCCAGGACGCGCCAATCCACGTCATGGGCAAACCCGTCTTCCTCGACCCAGCTCAGCAATTTGCGCGCTCCCCCGGCGCTCAACACGTAGCCATCCGTGCCCGGCGCATTGTCGTCGGGCGGGAACGTCCCGAATGCTTCGGCGAACGGCACCGTTGCGAACCGGTCCTGCGCTGCGATGCGGGCTGCATTCCAGCGCGGCTGCAGGCGGTCATTCACGAAGCAGATATCGACGTCCCGCGGCAAGCCCAGTGGCCCCAAACCAGCAGGCAATGACAGCAACGGCTCCACGTCGTCCTCAATGACCAGGCAATGGGTCAGCCCGCGTGCAAGCATCGTGCTCCACGCTGAAACATGGCTTAGGAAACAGCCAAGCGTCCCCCGCATAGCCGTATCAGCATGACCGACGAGCCGCCGCATGGCTGCCTCAGGCAAAAGCCGCCCGTCCACCCCGGCAATCCGCAACACGGGCACCGGCGCACCGCGGAGCACGCGCCGCATGGCCCGAAGCCGCCCCACATTGCGGTCGAGGTTGATCAGCGCAATCGTGTACTCGGGTCCACCCTCGCCGCCAAGCCGATCAAGCCGCCGGTACAGCCCGGCCATGGCGTGCTTCGCGGCCAAATCGTCGCCCAACGGCCCCCTTGCGAAATGTCGTTCGGCAGCGCCCCACCGCCGCTGCTGCAACAGCACGTCGCCCAGCAGCCGATGCGCGCGAATATCGTCAGGTCGTGAGCCGAGCACCGCCCGCGCCCGCCGCGCCAACCACGGCAGATCACCGGGGTAAAATGTATAGAGGCAGCTGTAATGCGCCAGCCACGCATCATTCGGCAGCCACCGTGCCGCACGGCGGAACACCGGATCGGCTTCGGGATAGAGCCCTTGGCCGTTCAGCTCCGACCGCAGTTCCAGCGCGCTGCGCCAGTCATCCGGCACGGTCTCCAGCACCGACCGCCATAACCCGGCCGCATCAGCCAAACGCCCTGCCGCCCGCGCCCGCCGGGCCGCCTGCCTCAGTTGCTCGGCGGCATCGGGCTCAGGCAATGCGCTTGAGCGCCGACTCCAGGCGCAGGATTTCCGTCTTGAAGGCAACCAGCCGTTCCCGGTTTTCTTCCACCACCTCCGGCTTGGCCCGGGCGATGAAATCCGGTTGCCCCAGCTTGGCCTCGACCTTTTTCAGCTCGGTCTCGGCTTTGCCCTTTTCCCGGGTCAACCGCGAGCGCTCGGCGGCGAGGTCGATCAGACCTTCCAGCGGCAACACAATCACGGCTTCGTCCAGCCCCATCTGCGCGCTGTTGCGGGGTGCCTCGCCGGACAGCGCGCGCACCTCGCTCGCCCGCGCCATCCGCCCGATTACTTCGGACCAGCGGACCGCCCGCGCCATCGTCTCCGCCGACGCATCCCGCAGCAACAGTGGCGCCAGGATGGACGGAGCCACATTCATTTCGGAGCGGACGGTGCGGACCTCGCCAACCAGCCGCACCAACCAATCCAGCTCCATCCGCGCCGCCGCCGCACCCGGTACAGGCATCGGCTCGGGCCAGGGCTCATGCATCAGCCCCGCCGCCTCGCCAAACCGAAATTCGCCCCATAGTGACGAGGACAGGAACGGCATCACCGGATGCAGCAGCCGCAGGAGCATGCGCAAGACATGCGCCGTGGCGCCGCGCAGCTCGGCATCTGTGGCGAAGGATGGCTTGGCGAATTCCAGGAACCAGTCGCAAAAATTATTCCAGGTGAAACGGTAACAAACCGCAGCATACTCGTCGAATCGATACGCCTCCAGCGCCGCCGTGGCCTCCGCCACCGCCGTGTTGGCGGCATCCATGATCCAGCGTGCGAGCGGCCCCTGCACCGCCGCCGGGTCGAAGGCGGGATCGGGGCGCACGGCGTTCATCTCGCACAGCCGGGCCGCGTTCCACAGCTTGGTGACGAAGCGGCGGTATTCCTCGACCCTGGCTGGGCCCAGCTTCACGTCCCGCCCCGGGCCAGTCAGCGCGCAGATCGTAAACCGCAAGGCATCGGCGCCGAACTGGTCCACCATCGCCAACGGGTCGATCACGTTGCCCTTGGACTTGCTCATCTTCTGGCCGCGCTCGTCGCGCACCAGGCCGTGGATATAGACCGTGTGGAACGGCACATCCTTCATGAAGTGCAGCCCCATCATCATCATCCGGGCCACCCAGAAGAAGATGATGTCGAAGCCGGTGACCAGCACGTCGCCTGGGTAATACCGCGCCAAATCCTTCGTCTGCTCCGGCCATCCCAGCGTGGAGAACGGCCAAAGGGCGGAGGAAAACCAGGTATCGAGGACATCCTCGTCCTGAACCAAGGGCTCCTCGCGCCCATAATGCACGGCGGCGGCGGCCTTGGCATCCGCCTCGGTATGACTCACGAACACCGCGCCGTCCGGGCCATACCAGGCCGGGATACGATGGCCCCACCATAGTTGCCGGCTGATGCACCAGGGTTGGATGTCGCGCATCCAGGCGAAAAACGTGTTCTCCCATTGCTTCGGCAAGAACACGGTGCGGCCGGTCTCCACCGCTTCGATCGCCGGGGCGGCGAGTGTCTTCGCGTCCGCATACCATTGCGTGGTCAGCAAGGGCTCGATCGGGACCTCGGACCGGTCGCCATGCGGCACCTGGTGGGTATGCGGTTCCACCTTCACAAGCAGCTCTAACCGCTCCAGCTCCGCGGCGATCGCCTTGCGGGCTGCAAAGCGGTCCTGCCCCTCCAGCGCCGCAGTCCATGCCGGGTCGGCGACCCCGGGGACGGCTTCCAGCGCGATCTCGGCCAGGGTGACCCGCGCCTCCCGGTCCAGCACCGAGAGCATCGCCAGGTCATGCCGGCGGCCCACGGCGAAATCGTTGAAATCATGCGCGGGCGTGATCTTGACGGCGCCGCTACCTTTCTCCGGGTCGGAATAGGCATCGGCGACGATGGGGATGCGTCGGCCCACCAACGGTAGAATGGCGTGTTTGCCCACCAGGCCCCGATACCGCGGGTCATCCGGGTGCACCGCGATCGCCGTGTCGCCCAGCATCGTCTCCGGCCGGGTGGTCGCAACGGTGATCCAGTCGTCACTGCCCTCGACAGGGTAGCGGATGTACCACAAATTGCCCTTGATCTCACGCCCCTCGACTTCGAGGTCGGAGATCGCGCTTTGGAATTTCGGGTCCCAGTTCACCAGGCGGCGGTCGCGGTAGATCAGGCCTTCCCGGTAAAGGGTGACGAACACCTCCCGCACGGCATCCGACAGCCCGGAATCCATCGTGAACCGCTCGCGCTCCCAGTCCAGCGAGGAGCCAAGCCGGCGCAACTGCCGGGTAATGGTGCCACCCGACTCCGCCTTCCAGTTCCAAACCCGGTCGACGAACGCGTCGCGCCCGATGTCCTTGCGGCTGATGCCCTGAGCGGCGAGTTGGCGCTCCACCACCATCTGCGCGGCGATGCCCGCATGGTCCGTTCCGGGCTGCCAAAGTGCGTCGCGGCCCTGCATGCGGCGCCAGCGGATGAGCACGTCCTGAATGGTGTTGGTCAGGGCATGGCCGACATGGAGGCTGCCGGTGACGTTCGGCGGCGGGATCATGATCGTATAGGGCTGCGCATTGCCCTCCGGCTGCGCGGCGAACGCGCCTGATGCTTCCCACGCCTGGTAAAGCGGGATTTCAACGGCGGCAGGCGAAAATGACTTTTCCAGCATGGTAGCGGTTCTAGCCCGTGCATCCGGGCTGGCAAGCCGCCACGGGCGCATTGCTCCCGTCGCTACGGCGCCGCCCTATAGTTCGGCGCGGCCTGCGACGCGTTCGATCTCCTGCCGCACCAATCGCTCGACCAGCGGCGGCAAGTGGTGATCCAGCCACGCCTTTAGCAGCGGCCGCACCTCCTCGCGCACTAAATCCTCGATCGTGGGGCCGCCCCGATGGACCTGCGTCGTCCGCTCTTGCGACAAGGTGCGAAGCAGCGACCCCACGGAGGCCGCCGCCGCCGCGGTGCTCTCTGGCGCCATGAGACCATCGCTGGGCGCCGGGTCTGGCCAGGGAGGTGGCGTCACGGGCGGAGGCGCCGGCTCCGGTGGCGGGACGACGTGCTCCAGGGCCGGGTCTGGACCCAACTCCCGCTGAACAACGGACAAGACGGGCGGCTCCGGCTCGTGCACCAGCATGGCCTCGTCCAACACCAACACCCCGTCGTCACCTTCGTCCTCGGCCACCGGTTGGGCGGGCGGTGATGCCGCATGGGCCGGGGGCGCCTCGATGGCCGCCTCTGCGGCGGGGTGCGCCGCCGCCTCGTCCTCATTCAGAATGCGCCGAATGGAGGCAAGAATGTCCTCCATCGAGGGGTCCGCGCCGCCCTCCCCGGCCGGCGACGTTGGCGGCGGTGTGGTGCCGCTCAAAATATCACCGACCGGGCTGGCTGAGTTCGTAGTCGCCCGTGCCGAAAAGCCGGTCGTGCACGGCTTTGTAATAGGCCGTGTCGTCGTAAAGCGGCACGTTCAGGTTCAAATCCCGCGCGGTCAGCCGGCCCAACGCGGCGGCAACGGCGTAGGAGGAGGTCACCAGGCTGGCGAGGTTCTGCACCAGGGTGACCCGCGACTGCAGCAGCGCTTGCTCGGCATTCAGCACGTCCAGCGTCGTTCGGCTGCCGACGATCGCCTCACGCTGGGTGCCTTCGAGTGCGATTTCGTTGGCCCGGATCGCCGCCCGGGTACTCTCGATGGTTGAACGCGCGGCGACCAGCGTCTCCCACGACGAAAGTGCCGCCTGGATGACCTGACGGCGCGTGTCGTCCACGGTCTTGCGCGCTTGCTGCTCGGTCTGCTTCGCCTGGCGGACGCCGGAATATTCCGCGCCACCCTGGTAGATCGGCACCGTCAGGGACACGACTGCCGACACGCCCTTGGTCGTCGACGAGGTCAGCGACGAGTTATGGCTGGTAAACGCGGAGCCGACCGCATTGACGGTCGGAAGCAGGGCCGAGAATGCGGTATCCACCGCGTCCTTCGACGCCGCGGCGTCGAACATGGTGTAGATGAGGGTCGGGTTATTGGCCCCGGCGATCCGCGATGCTTCCGCTGCGGACCGGATCGGCAGCGCCAAAGGCTGTGGCACGGTCAAGTCGCTGGGGAGGAAACCGACGTCGCGCTGGTAGGCGGCACGCGCTGTCTGGACGTTGCCCTCCGCCGTCTGCCGGGTCGCACGGGCACCAGCCAGCGCGGCCTCTGCCTGGGCGACGTCGGTTCGCGTGATTTCACCAACCCGGAACCGATCGTTCGTCGCCTGCAACTGACGGTTCAGCACCTGCTCGTTGTTGACGTCGAGCTGAAGCAGCTGCACCGTCTGAATGACATTCACATAATCTGTGATGACATTCGTAAAGACTAGTTGCTCGGTTGCAATCAATCGGCCGCGCTGGCTGAGCACCCGGTTTTCAGCGGAATGGGTCTGCGACTCGGTCCTGCCGCCCCGATAGAGGGGTTGCGTCACTGTGGCCTGGGCCACGTATTGGGATTTGTTGTCCTGGGTGAACGCGCCATTTGCGGTTGCGAACGCACCGTCTTGGGCACCGTACTGCCCGGTCACCGAAACGGTGGGCCGCCAGCCGGCCAGGGCCTGCGGGACCGTCTCGTCGACGGCGCGCAAGGCAGCCCGGGCCGCCAGAAGGGTTGGGTTGGAACTATACGCCGCCGCCAGCGCTTCCTGCAGCGTGTGCGGCTGGGTTTGTGCCGCAGCAGCCGTCGCGAAGCACGCTATGCCAAGTCCAAATACCGTTGCCGACCGCTTTTGCATTCACACTATCCCATGCCCGTGATGGCAATCTGCCATAGCGAGGCTCCAACCGCCAAGATATCCTCGCCAGGCCAACCGCAAAGCCGCTGCGGTGTGGCCGAACGCCCAAATCGACCGGGGCTGATCAGAATACGAAGGCTGCGGCTGGGCGCAGACTGGGCAGTAGAGGCGTGCTGCAATCGAACATCTCACGCGACCGCAGGCGCTGGGTGCCAACGATGGGTTCGGCCAAGATGGCCCGGCCACCGGATAGCGGGGTCGCAGCGAGCACGGTGACCAACCGTCCGCCAGGGGCGAGTTGCCCCGCATAGAACTCGGGGACCATGGTAACCGCCCCCTCGATGAGAATGATGTCCCATGGACCTCCACCGGGCACGCCGGCGGCCAGTTGGCCCTCCACGATATGGACCGCCGGGGCCAAGCGGGGCAGCACCTGGATGGCGACCGCAATGAGGGCATAATCCTCCTCCAGCGCGGTGACCTGCGCGCCACAGGCATCGACGATGGCAGCGCCATACCCCGTCCCGGCGCCGACCACCAAAACCCTGTCCCCAGAGCGCACCCGCGCCATCTGCACCAGCCGGGCGATCACCAGCGGTTCCATCAGCACGCGGCCGCCGCCGAGGGGCAAATCTTCGTCCAGGTAGGCGAGGGCTGCCAACGCAGGAGGCACGAACTGCTCACGTGGCAGCATCCGCATGGCATCCAACACCCGAGGGTCGGTCACTCGGTTGGGACGGATTTGGCAATCCACCATGTTGTTGCGTGCGGCTGTGAAGTCGGTTTGCGGCTGATCCATGAGTGGTCCGAACTATACACCCTCTCTATAGGGTCCACCCGCCTGCCCGGGCAACTGCGGCCACCATCGTCGCACCTGGTCAGCCCGTGTAGACAGCGGCATCTAGATAAACTCTGAGAGTTCGGATATAGACCCGGCTAGAGTTGCAAACGGCAGAACCCGCAGTTTCCGCTCTATGACCTCGCATCATGGTCCGGTGGCAGAGTGGTGATGCAGCGGACTGCAAATCCGCGTATGCCGGTTCGATTCCGGCCCGGACCTTTCTGCCGATGGCGGCGCCCCGGCCAGTTTAGGCATCGCTGGCTTGCCATCGCTGCACACGGCGGATAAGGCCGGATGCCTGGGTTATAGGGATACGGACACGCAATGCCGGGCTACGCGGATATCCTGAACCCCGACCTCATAAACCGGATTCCGCTGGATGCCCGCGTGATACTCGACGTCGGATGTGGTATGGGGGCGCTGGGTGCCGAGTATAAGCGCCGCAACCCCGCCTGTCGCGTCATGGGCATCGAAGCGGACCCTGGATCGGCTCGAGTCGCAGCGTCCCGGCTCGATCAGGTCTTCGCCGGGGATGTCGAGGCCAATCCATTGCCGTTCCCGGGCCTGGTGTTCGACTGCATCATCTACGGCGACGTGCTGGAGCATTTGGTTGACCCGTGGACGGTCCTGCAGCAGCAGGTCCGCGCGCTCTCGCCGGACGGTACGGTTCTCATATGCATGCCAAACGCCGCGCATTGGAGCCTCACGGAGTGTCTGTTGCGCGGTACGTTCGATTATGAAGCGCAGGGACTGCGTGACCGCACCCATTTGCGGTGGTTCACCGTCGAAACGACGCGCGATGCCATCGTGAACGCAGGGTTGGTGCCGCAGAGTGTGACCCCGCGTGTCTTCGGCTTGGCTGAGGCCCGAGCCTTCACGGAGGCAATGGCTCCCGCCCTGACGGCGCTCGGGATCGATCCGGTCACTTATCTGCAACGGTCTTCGCCACTTCAGCACGTCTGGCGCGCCCGCCCGACAGAGACTCAGCGGCTGCACGTCGTCTCTACCATCCTCAACCCGGTGGGTGGCGTCAGCGACGTGCGCATCCTGGAGCCGATGGCCGCGATTGCCACTGATAGCTCCGTCATGACGTATGTCGTACCGAATTTCGAACCGCCCGACCTTCCCCCCGACGATCCTAAGATCTTCATCATTCACCGCCCGAAACTGTCGGTGGAACACGGGCAGGCCGTCATCCGCCGGTTGGTTGGACGCGGCTACCTCGTGGTCGTGGAATTCGATGACCATCCTGAGCTGATGTTGCCCTCGCAACGTCCGGACCTGCACAATTTCAAGGCCGCCCACGCCGTGCAGACCTCGACGGAGCCATTGGGCGAGTACTTCCGCCGCCTGAACCCGGAGGTTATCGTATTCCCGAATGCGGTCACTCGCGTACCAGATCCCAGGAACTACGCCACCGCCGATCGCCTGACGCTGTTCTTTGGGGGTTTCAATCGTGAGGATGACTGGGCGCCTCTCCTGCCCGCCTTGAACGCGGTGGCCGCCTTGGCGGGGGATCGCCTCCAGTTCCAAATCGTCAGTGACCGGGCGCTGTTTGAAGGATTACGAACGCCGCACAAGAATTTCACGCCACTCTGCGACTATGCGACGTACCGCAACTTGCTCGGCGGCTGCGAATTCTCGTTTATGCCGCTGAACGATACCCCGTTCAACCGGTGCAAGTCCGATCTCAAGTTTATTGAAGCGGCGGCACATCGTGTTGCGGCGATCGCCAGCACGACTGTGTATGGCGATAGTGTGAAACAGGGAGAAACTGGATTCCTGTATTCGGATCCCATCAGTTTCCAACGCATTCTGATGGTTCTATTGGCTGAACCAAGCCTTGGCCGCGCCGCTGGCGATGCTGCACGATCCGATATCGCGCATCATCGCATGTTGGCATACCAGGTTCCCCGCAGAGTCGCATGGTATCGCTCCTTGTGGGATCGGCGTGAGGCATTACGCCGGGCTTTGTTGAGCCGCATCCCGGAATTGAGCTCCTGATCTACTTTGAACGACAATCCCTGTGCGGCATTTCTCGCATGACCATAGCAGCCGATGTCCGGCTGATCATCGAAACTCCGGTTTATATGGACCCACTCCTGGATCGACCGGGACGCACAGGCGAGAGCGCCGCGCAACGGTGTCTACAGACCCGAGTCAGACGAGTTGGCAGCAGCGGCTTCCAGAAAAATGGCCTGCTCGCGTATGAAAATTTAGGAAGCTTAACTATTCCCGGGACCTTTCTAGACATGTATCAATTTTTAGCACTCGCTGCTTCATTTCACCCCGACAACAAAGGTTTGTAGGTGCAGTTTGCTCACGAGGTTGTGTTAAGCTGCTTTGAATGAGCAAGAGTCTTGGATGACCGCAGTGGCGATGTGAATAGTTAATGTTCTTTTCATTGTCTATGCGTGGTGTTTCACCCGTTCGCCCTGCCAACACTCACTCACCGTAAAAATTCTGGCGCTGCAGCAAAATCAGACGGCAATTCGCTTTGCATGCGAGACGCGTCAGTGTACAATGGTCACTGTTAATGTCGTTTGGAGGTTACCGTGGCAAACATCACCGTTGCGGGTGGCGGCGCTGGCTCGTCGTCGACCCCGGCCACAATCACTTACACAACCACCGACTCCGCTATGCTGGCGCAATCGGTTGCCAACTCGATCACTGCAACCGCCCCAGCTAACGCGACGGTAGTTTCCACGGCGTCGGCCGCCCCGACCTTCCTGCCGTCCAACGTGACGGCAACGACCATCACGTCGCCAACGCCCGTCACCGTCGTCAGCACCAGCCCGACTGCTAACGTCATTGCTGGCTCCGGCGGCACGACGCTGTTCTCGGCACCGAACAGCACGGACAATATCGCGATCGCCGGCGGCAACAATACCGTTGGGACTGGCGCTGGCTCGACCTACAATGTCGCGACGGGTCCTGGCAGCGACGTGATCTATGCGAACGGTAGTGGCTCGGTTGACGCGGGCGGCGGTGGCCAGAAGACCATCCTTCTGGGCAGCGGCACGAACGCGGTAAATAGCTACGGCACTGGTGATATCATTGCGGCCGGCAGTGGTGCTTCAACCGTTGCCGAAGGAGGCACGTCTGGCCTGGTGTTCGGTGGCTCGGGGTCAGATGTCGTTGCCGATACCGGAACGGCGGATACGGTCGTCGGCGGAACGGGCGCGGAAACGATGTTCGGTGGGTCGGGTGGCGTCTACTTCCTGTCCACGTCCACGACGCTGTTCGTCGCTAGCCAGGCGACGTCGGGCTCCGACACCATCGTTGGCCAGAACGGGGGCGCGGAGACGGTTTTCGGCGGCACGAAGGACCTGATCTTCGCCAACAACTCCAGCCTGACGTTCGTTGCTGCACCCGGCGGGGCTTCCACGATCTCTACCGGCGCGGGCAACGACACGATCACCGGCAGCGCCAGCGCGACCGTGTCCGTGTTCGCGTCCGTTTCTGGCAGCACGTTCATCGAGGCAGGTGCCGGCAACGAGACCCTAACCGCGGCGACGTCGACGGCGGGGGTCACGTTTGTGGCCGGTGCTGGTTCCGCGTCGATCATTGGTGGTCTCTCGGGTAACGATGTCTTCTTTGGTGGTTCTGGCAGCAACACCATCACGGGTGGCGGCGGCGCGAATACCTATGCCTTTGTCAAGGGCAGCACTGGCGGCACTGAAACCATCACCAACTTCAAGGCGGGTGATAGTGTGGTGCTGATCGGCTATGGCAGCGGCGAGGTGGCCAGCGCACTCGCCACAGCGACGCCGACCACGGGTGGCACGACGATCACACTGGCAGATAACACCAAGGTGACGTTCACCGGCGCACCAACGCTGAACAACACCAACGTCTCTGGCTTTTAACTGATGCGTGGCGCTTGGTCCTTCGCCACGTGTTATGAGGCTTCGATTGGGTAGGCTTTTTGGGCGAGTTTGCTTGAGGTAGCGAGTCCATTGGCCTATCCCGTCATAGCCGCTGCCGTGAAGATGCAGGTTTTTCTCGGCGGGCACGCGAGCAGACACCGAGAAGGCGGCCTTTTCGTTTCCTGACGAAGGCCCGCCAGGTTGAAAGACTAATTGGCCAACATCAGCTCGGCGGGCTACATGGCCTTGGAACTTCCCGTGAGCGCTATCTCGCTTCGCAACTTCCATGGTGACAGTGGCCTGCCGATAAAACCGGACGAATAGGCCACATAAACGAGACCGAGTCGCCCCACCCGACTGCGCGATTACCGGTCCGCAAAATTGTACTAGCGTCGGCGACTGCCGCTGGGCAAGTATTCACACAGTATGAAGCCGATTGGCGTTCGACGCCCGCTTTTGGCATTCTGCCTAGGTTGGCGATCGCTGGCCCCTGTGTCAGATGGTCCCATGGATAGGGGTGCGTTGTGACCATGGACTGGGCGAGCCAAACTGAGACTCTCCTCCAGGCCATTGCTGTGCCGGAATTGGATCCGTTGTTTTGGCGCTCCGACCGGACCGGCGTCTCAAGCGCATGGTACGGACATGTCCCATTCGCCCATTGGCTGGTTCGGGCGGCGGTGCCTCGCTGCATTGTTGAACTTGGCGCCCATAACGGCGTGTCCTACGCCGCCTTCTGCCGCGCGGTCCAGCGTGAACGCCTCGGCACCAGGTGTTTTGCCGTCGACACCTGGGAGGGCGACGAGCATGCGGGATTTTACGGCGAGGACGTGTACAACGATTTTCGCGCCTACCATGACGACCGGTTCAGTTCATTCTCTACCCTGCTTCGCCGAACGTTCGACGCGGCCCTGGAAATGGTTCCAGACCACTCGATCGACCTGTTGCACATCGATGGGCGCCACCGGTACGAAGACGTGCGGCACGATTACGAGCAATGGCGCAGCAAGATGTCCGATCGCTGCGTCGTGCTGTTCCACGATACCAACGTTCGTGAGCACGGCTTCGGGGTGTGGAAGTTCTGGTCCGAGATACGGCAGGAATTCCCGCATTTTGAGTTTGCACACGGCTTTGGGTTGGGCGTTCTTGCCGTCGGACCGCAATGCCCGAGTTTGATATGCGCGCTCACCGAGTTGGACGACACTTCAGCAGCCGGTGCGGTGCGGGAGCGGTTTGCCCAACTTGGTGAGCGCTGTAGTTTCGAAGCGGAGATCAAGAAACTCAACAGGCAGTTGGGCGAACGGTCCCGGCAATGCGACGAGACAACGACCCGCCTGGAAAATGCCGAGGCGGACCTCGCCGTCTATCGCCGCGACTTCCCCATTCTACAAACGGCAATCGAGACCCTGCAGGCCGATATCGGTATTAGCCGGCAGGAAGCGGCGGCTGCCCAGCAGGAAGCGGCCGCTGCCCAGGAGAAAGCCGCCGCTGCCCAGCAGGAATCAGCCGCCATCCAGCAGGCAGCAGCCGCTGTGATGGAAGACCTGCAAAAAGCAACCCGCGCCGCCGCCGCTGCGGAAACCGCGCGACAGGCCGCGGCCGAGGCAATAGCCGAGGCAGACCGCGAACGGCTGGAGGCAATCGCACAAGCACATCGTCAACAGCAGCGGGCGGCCATCGCCGAGCAAGAGCGAATCGCGGCAGAAGAAGCCGACAAAAAGATCGAAGTCGACAGACGCGTCGCCGCTGAGCTGATGTTGGATAGTATCTTACAGTCCAGCACCTGGCGGGCCACCTGGCCCATGCGAGCCGGGCTCCGGCGCCTGCCGCTATGGGTCCGCCGATCCGGACGCGCCGGGGCGCGGCTGGCCTGGCGAGCGGTGACTCCACATTTGAAAGAGGCACGCCGGTCATCTCCCGCTGCTGCCGAACCGCTGGCTTCAACTTCCGCACCCGCCGCCCTAGCGCCGCCCCCTGCCGCTCCCGTCCAGCCGCTGGCGCCGATTCGCACGCCAGCAACTGCGCCCCTCGTTTGCTACGTCAGCGGCGAGCCGGACACACCCGGCACGATCTACCGCGTGCAGCGCTACGCCGACGCATGCGCCGCGGCGGGGGCTCGGGTCTTGGTGATCCGGCTCGACGAGGTGGCCACGCATACCGCAGATGCCGCGTCCATCGATGTAGTGGTCATCTGGCGTGCCATCTGGACGGATGAGTTGGGAGCCTTTGTCGATGAGGCACGGGCCAATGGGGCCCGGATCGTGTTCGACGTGGACGATCTCATGATCGACCCGGCTCTCGCCACCATCGACGTCATCGATGGTATCCGGTCCCAAAATATCCTGGAAACGGCAGTACAGGCACACTATGCGCGGGTACAGCGCACGATGTTTGCCGCCGATTTCGGCGCCGCTTCGACAGACGAACTTGCCGGCCACATGCGCCGCTTCGGCAAGATCGGGACCACGCTGCCAAATGGCTTCGACATGGAAACATTCGAGACCAGCCGCATGGCTGCCAGGCGCCGCCTTGCTGATAAGCCAGACGGGTTGGTTCGGCTCGGTTATGCCAGCGGCTCGCGGACGCATCAGCGCGACTTCGCCGAGATTGCCTCCATCCTGCCGAGCGTGCTGCGTGCTCATCCAGAAAGCTGCCTGGTGTTGTTCCGAGCGACCGGCGACGTCAAGCTCGTCGAAATCAGCGAATTCCCCGAGTTGCAGCCTTTCGAAAGCCAAATCGAGTGGCGTGATCTCGTCCCGTTGCAGCGACTGCCCGACGAGATTGCGCGGTTCGACATCAATTTGGCACCGTTGCAGCTCGGCAACTTGTTCTGCGAGGCCAAGAGCGAGTTGAAGTTCTTCGAGGGCGCCTTGGCTGGCGTTTGCACGGTGGCCTCACCCGTTGGTCCCTACGCCCGGGCAATCCAGCACGGTTCCAACGGCTTTCTCGCCGCCACACCCGCCCAGTGGGAGGCGGTTTTATTGAAGCTGCTTGACGACCCGGCGTTGCGGCGGTCGGTGGCGCAGACGGCTCTCAACGACATACTCTGGCCCTATGGTCCGCAACGCCGGGTGCAGCTGATGCGGCGCGTGCTGGCGGAGTGGATGGGTGGACCGGCTGCAGCGGATTCATTTGTCCTCGAACACCATCAACGCACCCAACGGCCGCGCCGCGGCGTCACGGTGCCAGCGGGCGAAACGCTGTTCCACGCCGACCAGTTGCGCCAGGCCAAGGTCACCGTCATCATCCCGCTGTATAACTACGCTCACACCGTGGTGGAGGCGCTGGACTCGGTGCGGGCGCAGTCCCTGGCCGACCTCGACCTGGTCGTCGTGGATGACTGCTCGACCGACCAGTCGCTGCAGGTCGCCCTTGACTGGGTTCACGCCAACGCCGGCCGTTTCACTCGTGTCTCGGTGATCCGCAACCATGCGAACGCCGGGCTCGGCTACACGCGGAACGCCGCGTTCTCCGCCGCGGAAACCGCCTTTATCCTGCCGCTCGACGCCGATAACGTGCTGCGCCCCCAATGCTGCGAACTGTTGCTGGAAGCCGCCACCACATCAGGCGCCGGGTTCGCCTACCCCGTCATACAGGAGTTCGGCGGGCGCGCCGGCGTCATCGGCACACTGCCCTATGATCCCAGCCGGCTGATTGGCGGGAATTACATCGACGCCATGGCGCTGATCGCGAAAGGAACCTGGAGCGCGGTGGGCGGATACGCCCAAATGCGGCAGGGCTGGGAAGATTACGACTTCTGGTGTGCGGCGGCGGAGATGGGACTGTACGGCGTCGCCGTTGGCGGGTCGCCCCTGGCCGATTATCGCGTCCACGATGCGTCCATGCTGTCGCAAATCACCAACAAAGACGGCGTGCACCACCAGGTCGTCCAGACCATCGAGCGGCGGCATCCCTGGGCCACCGTCACCAGGCCGCTCGTGCTCAACGCCCCGGCGGAGACTCCGCCCCTAGCCCCGTCCGGATTGGATCGCCTGTTGCCGATTCTGCGATGCCCCGAAACCGGTCAGACGCTTCATGTCGTCGACGGCGCGTTGCAAAGTCAGGATGGTAGCCGCCAATGGCCCTTGAAGGCGGGGCGGCCGATCCTGTTTGCGGGCATGGCCCCGGCTGACGTGGCGGAATACAGCCATTTGAGCAACGAGGTTCCCGAGTCGGCCCTAGAACTGATCCGCACCGCCAAGGGATTGGTGCTGAACCTCAGTGCCGGCGGAACGGCGGAGCGGTTCGACAACGTCATCGAGGCCGAGGCTGCCATTTTCGGCCACACCGATCTGGTCGCCGACAGCCATGCCTTGCCGTTCGCCGACGAGGTGTTCGAGGTCGTCATCGCAATGAACGCCTTCGAGCATTATCGCGATCCGCTCCGGGCAGCCGCCGAGATTCGCCGGGTGCTGAAGCCGGGCGGCAAAGTCCTGATCCGCACGGCCTTCCTGCAACCTCAGCACGAGCCGCCCTATCATTTCTACAATGCTACGCGCTTCGGCGTGGCTGAGTGGTTTGCGGCGTTCGAAACCGAGCAACTTCACGTCTCGGAGAACTTCAATCCATCCTACGCGCTGTCCTGGATGGCCCATGAGTGCAAGACCGCCTTGCAGCGCGATGCGGGTAGCGAGGTCGCCGAGGCCTTTGCGGCCGAGCCGGTCGGCCGGTTTGCCGAATTCTGGACAAACCCTGCGTCACGCAGCCATCGGGCGTGGCAGGGTTTCAACCGGCTTTCACAGCCGTCGCAGGAAGCGATCGCCGCCGGGTTCGAATATCTGGGCCGGCGACCGATCGCCTGAGGGGTTAGAGCGCCTCCGATTTGGCCGAAGCCATCAAAGTGAAGACGGCTCTAGCGCGCTCCGAGTAACTCCACGTCGAAGATCAGCGTGGCGCCGGGTGGTATGACGCCACCTGCGCCGCGGCTTCCATAGCCCTGGTCCGGCGGGATGATCAGGGTACGCTTGCCGCCGATATGCATCGTGGCGACGCCCTGGTCCCAGCCGGCGATCACCTGCCCGGCGCCAAGCCGAAACGAGAAGGGTTGGCCACGGTCGAGCGAGCTATCGAACTTGCGGCCGGGTTTGCCGCCTTCATCCAACCAGCCGGTATAGTGCACGGTCACGGTCTGCCCAGCCGCGGGTTGGGCGCCCGTCCCCACCACCGTGTCGCGGTACTGGACGCCAGAGGGAAGGGTGATGAGGTCGGCAGCAGGCGCGGTTTGGGTCATGGAAATCAACATAGCTCCGATAAGGGCCAAAAACACCCACGGGGTCAGGGAGGGAGACGGTATGGGTCGGGACAAGAGGTGCGGTCCTTCTTCAGGCCCCGCCGGATAGACGGGGCGCCGAATGTCTTAGTCAGGTATCGTCCCGGTGCAAACAGACGCCATGCGGAACGTGAAGCAGGTGCCGGCGACCGTGGAGTTCGCCACCAACGTGCCGCCATGGGCCCGCGCGATCTCGGACGCGATATACAGGCCCAATCCCAAACCCTGCTGATTGGGCCGGATCGCTCCCCGCGAGAAAGGCTGGAACAAATGCTCTAGCACGGCCGGTGGAATCGGCTCGCCATGATTGGAGACGGATAGCTCGAACATCCCGCCGCCGGACGAAGCCCGAACCTCCACCGGCCTGTCGGGTGCGCCATAGGCAAGCGCATTGCCAAGCAGATTGGAGAAGAGTTGCCCTAACCGCGTATGATCGCAGCGAACGAACTCATCCAGCCTGATCGTCATGTCGACCATCCGTTCGGGCCACGCCGCCTGCAACTCGGCGCCGACCTGTCTCAGCACCGGCTCCAGCGGTTCGTCGGCGCTGTACGACACGCTCAACCCTCCGCCGAGGTGGCCACGGGCAAAATCCAGCACGTCATTGATCAGGCACGACATGCGAGTCACGCTGTTCTGCATCATCGACACGATCTGCCGGGACCTGTCCTCCAACGGCCGCCGCGCCAGCAGCCGGGCACCTGCGTCGATCGCCGCGAGTGGATTGCGCAGGTCGTGGCCCAGCACGGCGATGAACTGCTCCCGAAGCTCCGCCGTGCGGCGCTCGCCGAGCAACGAGGCTTCGCTTGCGGCCATCCTTCGCCGAGCATCCAGGTGCACGCCGATCAGGCGCGCAAACAAGCGGAGCGTCTCGATCGTCTCGGGCGCATCCAGCCGGGCGGGCCGAGGATCAATCGCGCAAAGCGTCCCGAAGAATGAGTCATCTTCGAGCAGGATCGGAATGGAGATATAGCTTTGGAACCCGTACATGGCGGGCGTCGGATGACCGCAATACACCGGGTCGTCAGCCACGGTGGAGATCACCACCTCGCTCCGCTTGGCGCGAACCTCGTCACATATGGTCGTGGCGACCTTCAACTCGCCGCCGGGTTTGAGACCGAACCCGATCCGGTCGTCCACACTGCAGGCGATCCACCGATCCTCGGTCACGCGGGCGACGGCGGCGAACCCCATGCCGGTGGTGCGGCAAACCACGTCTAGAATGCGGGATACGATGTCAATACGGCCAACAGCGGCGACGTCCGCTTCGAAATTGGCCGGCTGGGAAGTATCAGGGCACACGCATTTAACAATACAACACTTTGGATCAGAGCATGTCGTCATTTGATGACGCGGGCACCGGGGCTCACGCCTCGGCTTCAGAGGCAAGGATACCTAGCCTCTGGTGCTCACACACCATGTGAATACGCGCTAGCAACTCCCAGCTTCGAAATGGTTTTCGGATAATCTGATCCATGGCAAGCGTCGCGCTGGTCAGATCCGGGTAATCGGCATACCCGGTTGCCAGGAGAATGGCGACGTCGGGACGCCTGCGCCGCACCGTGTCCAACAATTCCTTTCCCGTCATGCCGGGCATCGCATAATCCGCAATGACGACGGCGACGCGTGGCCCCTCACGCTCCAGCAGCGCCAACCCGGCAGCGCCATCCGCTGCGGCAACGACAGAATAGCCGGCTTCGGTCAGCATCAACCCGGTCGTGTCCCTCACTTGAGTATCGTCATCCACCAACAGCACCAGCTGGTCGCGTGCCAGCGCCGGGAGGGTGCGGCCGGTATCGATCGCTCCCTCGGTCAACGGCTCCGTCGGTGCACGCGGGAGCAGCATGGTCACCGTCGTCCCATCGCCAACCCGGCTGTCGATCATCACCGCGCCCCCGGATTGACTGACCATGCCGTGGACCTGCGCCAGGCCTAACCCGGCGCCCGTTCCCATCTCCTTGGTGGTAAAAAATGGCTCGAACGCGCGCGACATGACGTCACTGGACATCCCTATGCCAGAATCGGCCACGACAACGCGGACATAGTCGCCCGGCGGGAGCCCCGATTGGATCGTGTCTGGGGTGAGCCGCAGATTGTCGGCAGTCAGGCTCAGACGCCCCCCGTTCGGCATGGCCGCCTGCGCGTTCAGCGCAAGATTGAGAATCGCCGCCTCAAATTGGTTGGGATCAAGCAAGGCCGGCCAAAGCTCCGGGCCCGACCGGATCTGTAGCCGGATCGTGCCGCCGAGCGTGTGGGCCAACAATCCGCCAATCCCGTGCAGCGCCTCGGACACGTCGATACTCACGGCCAGCAAAGGCTGCTTGCGGGAGAAGCCGAGCAGTTGGGCCGTCAGCCGGGAGCCGCGATCCACCGACGCGGCCGCGGCATCGACCAGGCTGGTAAGCCTCTGCTCACCGGCAGGCAGCCGTTTGCGCAACAGCTCTAAATTGCCCAAGATCACGGTCAGTAAATTATTGAAATCATGCGCAATCCCGCCGGCAAGCTGCCCCACTGCCTGGAGTTTCTGTGCCTGGCGCAAATTCGCCTCGCTCATTTCCCGCTCGGCGATTTCGACCTGCAACCGGTTGTTGCTTTCCAACAAGGCGCGGGTCCGTTCTGCCACGCGGATTTCCAGGGCATCGTTGAGGCCCTGGAGCTCCGACCGCTGACGCTGCAGCATTTCCGCCATCTCGTTGAACGCCTGGCCGAGCCCGGCGAACTCCGCCGGCGCACCTGGCGACATCTTTGCCCGCGCCGCTAGATCGCCACCGCCCCACCGCCGGGCGGCCTCCAGCAAAACGGCGGCTGGCGCGCGGAGATAGCGGTAGCCGATCAGCAACGCGAACAGGAACGAGCATGCCATGCCCAGGCTGATGAGCAGATATCCACGCTTGGCGGCGTCGTCGATGACACGGTCCAAATCGTCGACGTCGAACCCAGCGCTGACGAAGAGGCCCGCCGGTTCGAGCGCAAGCGGCACGTAGCCCCGCACCACCTGGCGGCCACGGCCATCCTGGAACACCGCCGCGCCGGAACCAGCCTCGGTCATCATCGAGCGGTCCAGCCCATCGGAGCGCTCCCCTATCCGGCCCGCGCTATCGGGGGTCCTGGCGAGCAAGACGGCGTCGCGGTCGCGGATGGTCATGGTGCCGCCGGCCCGCCGCGGCGATCCAGCCAGCAGCGTCGCCAAGCGCTGGACGTCGAGTCCCGCAACCATGATTCCGGCCGGCTTGTCGTCCATCCCGTCGAATGGGAGGGCAAAGCTCAGCATCGGTTGGCGGAGACCGGGCAAGTCGGCGTATTGCCCGACGCTGAACACGCTGGGATGACCAACCGCGTCCGTCATCCGGCGCAGCACGTGGTCCGGCAAAGCCATGGGCGCGCTATGACAGAGTGGCGTGCCATCTAGCCGCACGATCACCATCACCACGTATTCGGGCAGTTGGCCGCGTGTATGGTCCAAAGCTTCGCCGCACGCGGGGTCCATTTGCCGGACCGGTCCAAGGCCGCTCAACGTGACCATCACGGCCCGTGTGGCCTCGACGAGATTGATCATCGAATCGTTGATCAACTCGACCTGCTCCAGCGCGATGTTGCGCGCTTGGGTCTCGCGGTCCCGCTGAAGGTCCCATTGGAAGTTGACGAGTACGGCAAAGGCCGGGCCAGCCACGACAGCGACAATGACGATCAGCCCGGCGAGCAGATTACCGCGGGTCAGTCTTTGCCTGGGCGTCCGGGAGGGTGAAATTGGGGTTACCGATCTTGCCGAGCGTGCTTCATACCTCGCCACCCGAAAACGCCGACGCGCCAGCCCGTTCACAAACGCGCTATCTTGACGTTGCTGTGGTGCGAGAGGGGGGATTCGAACCCCCACGCCTTGCGGCGCACGATTTTGAGTCGCGTGCGTCTACCGTTCCGCCACTCTCGCCGTGGGGCGCACCATACCCATTTGCGTCCGTCTGGCAACGCGGCTATAGACCGGCACCCACGCTATTCCCGAATAGCTCAGTTGGTAGAGCAAGCGACTGTTAATCGCTCGGTCGTAGGTTCGAGTCCTACTTCGGGAGCCAGCGCTCGTCATCGTAGCGTCATCCCCGGTGACCGGCCGGTGTGCCAAACATCGTGTTGACCTAACCTCAAGCCGACCCGGGACACTGCATGACCTGCCTCACCAATGCCCGCATCGTCCTGCGCAATCAAACGTTGCACGGCACAGTCGTGATGGACGGGTCGGTGATTTCGGCGGTTGAACCCGGCCTGTCCCAACTCCCCGGCGCAATCGACATGGACGGGGACCTGGTGATCCCTGGTGTCGTCGACCTCCATACCGACAATCTGGAACGCCAGGTGCAGCCCCGCAGCAACGCCCGCTGGCCGTCCCGCTCCGCCATGGTGGCGCACGACTCGCAATGTGCCGCCGCCGGGGTGACCACGGTGCTGGATGCGCTGTGCCTCGGCGATCTCGGCTTCGACAAGGATCGCATCCGCACCTTCCTTGAGGGCGTGGTGGATGGCGACGCGCTGGCGGCAACCGGATTACTCAAGAGCGACCACTATCTCCACCTTCGCTGCGAAATGCCGGCGACCGACGTCATCGCCTTGCTCGACCCGGTGGCGGACCATCCCCGGGTGCGCATGATCAGCCTCATGGATCACTCCCCCGGCGTCGGCCAATACGCCAATATGGACCGTTACCGCGCCTTGCGGGCCAAAGAAGGGGTGGACGCGGCCACGATCGAGCGCCGTATCGGCGAGCTGCAGGAGCAGCGGGCTCGGCTGCGCGACCCCAACCGTCGGGCCCTGCTCGACCGGGTGCGGCCCAGCGGCACCGTTTTGGCGAGCCACGACGACCGCACGGCGGAAGAAGTGGACGAAAACTACCGCGACGGCATCCGCATCAGCGAGTTTCCCGTGGCGATGGTGGCTGCCCAGGCCGCCAAAGCCCATGGCATGCAGGTCATTGCCGGCGCCCCCAACATCGTCCGCGGGGGCAGCCATAGCGGCAACGTCGCCGCCTCCGACCTCGTCCGCGCCCGTGCGGTCGACGCCTTTGCGTCAGATTACGTCCCCGCGAGCCTGGTGGAGGCTGCCTTCGGCTGCGTGCGTGCCACCGATATCTCCCTGCCGGACGCGGTGGCGCTGGTGACGGATAGCCCGGCCCGGATGGCCGGTTTAGCCGATCGCGGGCGAATTGAGGTTGGGCTGCGCGCCGACCTGGTGCGGCTGCGGGTGCATGACGGGCTGCCCATCGTCCGCCACGTGTGGCTGGCCGGGGACAGGGTGATCTGACCCTGGTCGCCCGCGCCGCCCTCTACTACGCCCCGGCCTGCGACGACCCGCTTTGGACCGCAGGCTGCACCTGGCTCGGCCGCGACCCGCAGACCGGACGCAGCATACTCAACGCCGAACGCGCCGACCTGACAGCCGAGCCGTGTCCGTACGGGTTCCACGCAACGCTGAAGCCGCCGATGCGTCTAGCCTATCCATGGGCCGCATTCCTAGACGATTTGGCCATCCTGGCGAGCGGGATCGCTCCGTTCGACCTACCGTCCTTGCAGGTCGCCGATCTGGGGGCTTTCCTGGCGCTGCGGGAAACCTCCCCATGCAATCCGCTGCACGCATTGGCGGATGCCTGCGTCACCGGCATGGATGCCCACCGCGTCCCCGCTGAACCCGCGGAGATTGCGCGCCGCCGCCAATCCACGCTCAGTCCCGAGCAGGACCGCATGTTGCTTGACTGGGGATATCCGCACGTCCTTGGCACCTGGCGATTCCACATGACCTTGACCCGGCGCCTCTCGCCAGAGGAACGGCGTGTGGTTCACCCGGCGGCAGTGGACCATTTCGCCACAGCCCTGGCCCTTCCGCGCCGGGTTGCCGATATATGCGTTTTCACCCAAGCCGAGCCGGGCGCCGCTTTCATGCTTGCAGAGCGTGTTCCGCTGCGCGGGTAAGCACGGCGACGAGTTGTTTCGCCCCCTCCTCCACCGTGCCGACATTGACGATCGTGTCCCGCTCCACCGGTAGCGGCAGCACAATGGAGCGCGCCAGACGCCGGGCCAAATCGTCAGCATCCTCCCGCGCCCGCTCGGCAAGGCGGCGCGCGCGTATGTCCGCCGGGGCCGTCACCTCCACGACATGCACCCGGAAGCGCTGCGCCAACTGCGGAATCGTGGCGCGCGACACATTGGCCACGACCACGCGGCCAGCCTCCTGGTCGCGGGCGATGCTTCCCGGCAACCCATAGCGGAGCCCATGGGCTCGCCATTGCAGTGCCAAATGGCCGGCCTCGGCGCGCCGGTCGAACTCGTCGTCGGTGACGCTCTCATGCTTCTCGCCGCCCGCGATCACCGGCCGCGTCACCACGCGCCTCACGAAACGGAATCGCCCATCTCCCTCGAGCGCCTTCTGCGCCGCTTCGATCAGCGTATCCTTGCCCGCACCCGACGGCCCGACCACCAGCACCAGCATCCGTACGATCACCCTACCTTGCCCAGTTCGACCTTGGCGCTAGGCTGGAGCCGACGCAACGGAGCAGGACGCCATGTTCACCACCCGACCCGAAATCGCAGGAACGTTTGGCGTGGTCGCCAGCACCCATTGGCTGGCCAGCAGCGTTGGGCAAGCCGTCCTGGAGCGGGGGGGCAATGCCTTCGACGCGGCCGTCGCCACCGCCTTCACCCTTCAGGTCGCCGAGCCGCACCTCAACGGACCCGGCGGCGACGCTCCGATCATCATACACGACGCGAAGACCGGCAAGCAAAACGTTGTCTGTGGGCAGGGTCCCTCGCCCGCTGCCGCGACGCTGGCAGCGTTCGACTCCATCGGAATCGACCTCATCCCGGCCACGGGGCTCCTTCCCGCCGTCGTGCCCGGAGCCTTCGGCGCCTGGTGCGTCCTGCTGCGCGACTGGGGCACGTGGGAGTTGGCGGACGCGCTGGAATTCGCCATTTTCTATGCCCAGAACGGCGTTCCGCTGGTCCCACGCATTCCTGCCACGATCGAGAGCGTGCGGCCGCTGTTCCTGGAGGAATGGAAAAGCAGCGCGGCCATCTGGCTGCCGAATGGCGAAGTGCCTGCGGTGGACAAGCTGTTTGCCAACCCGGTCTTGGCCGAAACCTGGCGCCGGGTGCTGCGCGAAGCGACCGGCGCCACGCGGGAGGCGCGGATCGAGGCCGCCCGAAACGCCTGGTATCAGGGCTTCGTGGCAGAGGCGATCGGCAATTTCTTCGGCAAGACCGATGTGCTGGACGTGTCCGGCCGGCACAACCGCGGCCTGCTGACGGCGCAAGATATGGCGGAGTGGCAACCGGGAATCGAGGCGCCCCTGACCTACGACTATGCCGGCCACACCGTGCTGAAATGCGGCCCCTGGAGCCAAGGCCCGGTCTTGCTGCAGCAACTCGCCCTGCTCGCCGGGTTCGACATCGCGGGCATGGACCCGGTCGGTGCGGATTTCGTCCATACGGTGATCGAGTGCATGAAGCTCGCCTATGCCGACCGCGAGGCATTTTACGGCGATCCGGACTTCGCCGACGTGCCGATGGAGACCTTGCTGTCGCGCGAATACAATGACGAGCGCCGCCGCTTGATCGGGTCGGAGGCATCGTTCGACCTGCGCCCGGGCACTGTGGACAACCGCTCCCCGTGGGTCGATCACGAAGCATCGTCGCGTGCCGACATGCTGACCCGCGCACCCGGCGCCGGCGAGCCGACCGTGGCCAGAATGGGCGTGATCGGCGCCGACACCGTGCATATCGACGTGATCGACCGCTGGGGCAACATGGTCAGCGCCACGCCCTCGGGCGGCTGGCTGCAATCCTCTCCCGCTGTGCCAGGCCTGGGCTTCTGCATGGGCACGCGGGGGCAGATGTTCTGGCTGCGCCCCGGCCTGCCCAATAGCCTGCTGCCGAAGAAGCGTCCGCGTACTACCCTGTCACCCTCGATGGCGCTGCGCGACGGCAAGGCGTGGATGGCCTTTGGTACGCCGGGTGGTGAGCAGCAGGATCAATGGTCGCCAATTTTCCTGCTCCGCCGCATCCATCACCGCCTTGGCATCCAAGCTGCGATCGACATGCCGTCCTTCCATACGGAGCATTGGCCAAGCAGCTTCTGGCCGCGGATCGCCCGCCCGGGCAAGCTGGTGCTGGAGGGCCGCTTCAACCCGGCCGTGCGCGACGACCTGGCCCGGCGCGGCCACCAAGTCACAATGGGCGAGGAGTGGTCGGAGGGCCGCCTCTCCGCCGCCGACATCGTGGACGGCGTCATGCATACTGGCGCCAACCCCCGTGGCATGCAGGGCTATGCCGTGGGCCGGTAGCCGATTGCGTGGCCTCGAAGACGGTCGACATTGCCGTGACATGGCTAAGAAGGAGGTTTCGACCGCCGGTGTCGGTGGAGACGCGGGCTTTGATACGGTCGATCTTCCGGGTTCCGACTGCTGATTCCTGGACAGCCGGGCCGAAAAATGACCGGCTAAGACAACATCCGTCCGAACTCTGGCTCTTTGTCGATGAATTGGTGCTTCAGTGCGCCCAGGACATGCAGGGCCAGCAGAGCGTAAAGCACGTACGCCAGCGAGCTGTGGATGTTGAACCAAAGCGTATGCACCCGCTCCTTCACCGCCGGATCCAGCGCCATGATGAAACCGATCCGAGGCCATGGTATCAGGCCAAACAGGTATAACGGCGTCGCTGCCGCATCCTTGAACGCCGAATCGTGAATCCACCCCGAAATGGGCAGCCCCAAGATCAAGACATACAACAGGACATGGGCGAGATGCGCGCCGGCCCGCTCAAGCCTCGGGTAGGATCGTGGCAAGTCCGGCGGCCGGTGTGACAACCGCCACAATACCCGCAGCAAACCGAGGCCGAGCACGGTGATCCCGATCGATTTGTGCGTATCGATGACCGGCCGCACCACGTTGTCCGGGAACAGGCCGACCGACCAGATCAACACCACGTTGCAGATGATCAGCGCCGCGATCAGCCAATGCAGCACCATCGCCGTCCGCGTGTAACGATTGGCAATTTCCATCGCTCAGGCCGTCCCCCATGGGTGCAAAGCTCACCGAACTCTCCATCTGGGAAGATGACGGCCCCAACGGGCAGCGCAAGAGGCTGACACAATCGATGAATGCCGCAACGGTCGAACAGGAACTCGCGAGCACGCGGCTGGCGATTTCCCCCCGCTACGCGCCTCCGCCCACGCCGCTGCGCAGCCGTCTGATCCATGGCGGGGCATTGCTGCTCTGGCTGGTGCTGATTGGCCGCGCCTTCTTCGGCGGCGGGCTGTTCGCCTGGTCGGCCGGCCTGGCCTACATCCTGTACGACACGGTCTTGCTCGGCTTCGTGTTCTGGCAAACCCTGGTCTTGCTCCGGCCGGCCCCGCCATCCGCGGGCGGTGCGCGCCCCTCGGCCACCATCATCGTCGCCGCCCACGACGAGGCCGCAACCCTTCCGATCACCCTCGCCGCTCTGTTCGCCCAAACCAGCCCCGCTGCCACAATCATCATCGCCGATGATGGCTCCAGCGACGGCACATTCCAGGCTTTGGCCCGCGACTATGGCTTGGCCGCCCCGGCCGTCGGCGGTCTGAGCCAACCCAGCACCACCCACCCTGCCCTGCGCTGGCTGCGTCTGCCCCATGGTGGCAAGGCCCGTGCGCTGAACGTCGCCTGCGCGCTTGCGGAGACCGAGTTGGTGTTGACCGTCGACGCCGACACCTTGCTGGAGCCGGGTGCGCTCGCCGCGATGCAAGCCGCCTTCGCCGCTGACCCGGCGCTCACGGCGGCAACTGGTGTGCTCACCCCAATTTGCGGCCCTTCTTTGTCCGGCCGCTTGCTGCAATGGTTCCAGACCTATGAATATGTCCGCAACTTCCTGTCGCGTTATGCCTGGATGCAGGTGGATGGGTTGCTGCTGATCTCCGGCGCCTTTGGCTGCTATCGTCGGCAGGCGCTGTTGACAGTCGGCGGCTTCGACCCGGATTGCCTGGTGGAGGATTACGAACTCACCCATCGGCTGCGCGACTACGCCGGGCGCCGGGGCATGGTGTGGAGAACCGCCGTGGTTGGCGCGGCGCACGCCAGGACCGACGCGCCGGCCACGGCAGGGGCATTCCTCCGGCAACGGCGGCGTTGGTTCGGCGGGTTTTTGCAGACCCAGGTCTGGTACCGGCACATGGTCGGCAACCCGCATTATGGTCGGCTGGGCACGAGGATGCTCCCCGTCAAGGCCATCGACACGCTACAACCGGTCTATGGGCTGACCGGGGTTGTGCTGCTGCTCTGGTATCTGGTGACGGGAGAATTTTCCGTCGTCGCCCCTGTCGCCGGGGTTATCGCGGTGAAGATCGCCCTCGACCTCGGTTTCTATCTATGGTCGTTGCACCTGTATCGCCGATGGCTGGGCCATTCCTCCGGCCTGCATCTCATACCCGCCACGTTGGCCGCGCTGATCGAGCCGTTTAGCTTCCAAATCTTGCGCCATCTCGGCGCGGCGCTCGGCTGGGTCTCCTTCCTGAGGGGAACACGGGCCTGGGGCGCCCAAAAGCGCCGCGGCGTCACAGCTTCGGTGGCGCCAGCCTCCCGCTGACCGTTTGAGCCGCGGCTCCGTCGCTCACCGCTTCGCTCGGGGCCGTGCTGTCGCTGGCCGGGTTGGCTTCGGCGGGACTGGTTTGGCCGCCGGCTTCACCACGCCGGTGCCCGCGCGCAGTTGGGTCACGGTCGCGCGGCTGGTGATCTGCTCTGGGTCCATCACCAGTTCGATCACGGCGGGCCGGCCACTTTGCACCGCCCGCTGGAACGCCGGCGCAAATTCCGCCGTCTCCTTCACCGTCTCGCCGTGGCCGCCATACGCTTCGATCAGCCGGGCGAAATCCGGGTTGGTGAGCGCCGTGCCAGACACGCGGCCGGGATAGCTGCGCTCCTGATACATTCGGATCGTGCCATACATCGAGTTGTTGAACACGATCACGATCGGCGCCACCCCATGGTGGAAGGCTGTGGCGATCTCCTGCCCGGTCATCATGAAGCCGCCATCACCGACGAAGGAGACGACCATGCGGTCGGGGAATGCGACCTTCGCGCCGATCGCGGCCGGCACGCTGTAACCCATGGCGCCATTGGTGGGCCCCAGAAAGCGCTGGCCCGGGCCGAAATCGATGAAACGCTGCGGCCAGCCGGCAAAATTCCCGGCGTCGCAGGTGCAGACGGCATCGGGCGCCAACAATTCCTCCAGCGACCGCATGACGGCCCCGACATTCAGCGGAAATGCCGTCGCCACCGGGACCCGCCCCGCCTGCCGGATCGCCCGCAACTCCGCCGTCCAGTCACCCCAATCGTTTTTACCCACGGGCAATGCGGCGGCAGCGGTGGCAAAGGCGTTCAGATCCGCCGTGATTCCAAGGCGAGGGCGGAACACCCGGCCAATCTCCGACGCCTCCTGATGGACATGAACAATCGTCGTGCCGCCCGCCGGGTCGAACAGGGTGTAGCCCTGGGTCACCGCCTCGCCCAAACGGGTGCCGACCGCAAGGATCAAATCGGCCTCTTTGACGCGGGCGACGAGCGCCGGGTCTGGCCCGACGCCCAAATCGCCGACGAAATTGGCCAGCGTGCCATCGTAATGCCCCTGCCGCCGGAACGCCACCGCGACCGGCAGATTATGCGCGAGCAGAAAGCGGTGGATCGCGGCGCGGCCCGTGTCGCTCCAGCCGCCGCCTCCGAGGATGGCCAGCGGCTTCTTCGCATTGGCCAGCAACTTCCCCAGGGCGACGATCGCCTCCGGATCGGGTTGCGGACGGGACACGAGGACGGGCCCGAGATCGGGGACATCCACCATGTCCTTCTGCATTTCCTCGGACAACGCGACCACGACCGGGCCTGGCCGGCCCGTGGTGGCGACGTCCACGGCGTGGGCCACGATTTCCGGAATGCGCGCGGCGTCGTCGATCTGGGTGACCCATTTCGCCAGCGGCGCGAACATGCGTCGGTAATCCACTTCCTGAAAGCTCTCGCGGTCGGTTTCCGCGAACGGGATTTGGCCGACGAACAGCAGCAACGGCGTGCTGTCCTGCTGGGCGATATGAACCCCGATGGCACCGTGGCAGGCGCCGGGCCCGCGGGTGACCATGGCAGCCGCCGGGCGGCCGGTAAGTTTGCCATAGGCCTCTGCGGCGTTCACCGCCCCGGCCTCGAACCGGCACGTCACCAGCTTCAGCTTTTCATGCACGGCGTAGAGGCCGTCCAGCACATCCAGATAGCTTTCCCCGGGGACGGCGAAAACGTGGTCGATGCCTTGGGCGACCAAGGCGTCCGCCAACACCCGCCCGCCAGGCCGCGCCCCTTGCCGCGCCGCGTTCGCCCGTTTCAGTTCCATTCTGACCACTCCCTCACCGGGGCAGGATAGCCGCGCGCCGCCGGTCATGCCATGCTGTGGCCATGCGGGCGATTTTCATCCAGGTCAAATGCGAGATGGGCCAAGCCTACCGAGTGGCACG
The DNA here is from genome assembly GCA_965199005.1 of Acetobacteraceae bacterium. GTDB lineage: Bacteria > Pseudomonadota > Alphaproteobacteria > Acetobacterales > Acetobacteraceae > LMUY01. Next base: position 1,281,139 of record CBDAQK010000006.1, read on the forward strand.
CGCCTGCGTCGACAGTGTGCCGGAATGTTCGGAGATTTATTCCACCTCGGGTCAGTATGATTTGCTGGGAAAATTCTATTTGGAGCCCGGGCAGGACACGGGTCTCTTTGTGACGGAGCGCATCCAAACCCTTCCCGGCGTGAAGGACACCTACACGCTGATCACCTTCAACGCCTTCGCATAGGCGGCGCGAAAAGGGTCTGCCGGACGTGTAGGGGTTGCGCCGAAATCCAGCGTTCTATAAGGCTTTGGCTTGACGGAGGGGTGGCCGAGTGGCTGAAGGCGGCGGTTTGCTAAACCGTTATGCACTGTCAAGGTGTATCGAGGGTTCGAATCCCTTCCCCTCCTCCACAAACCTCATCACGGACGTTCACCGGCGTCCTCTCTCCAAAACCCCTACCGACACACTCCGCGATCCGCGTCTGGGGCGCGATGGCTGCTTTTGCGGGACCCCAGAATGACTGCGGGATCTCCTGGTGCCTCTGCGGCTCCCTCAGCGCCGTCCTCGTTCGCCTGCACGTTTAATTCGGTCGCTGCGACTCTCAGCGCTTCTTCAGCGGCCTGACACCTAGGGTCGCTCTGGAGTGCAAGGTCCAGCTCAGTTGGTCGGAAGCCGTTACTCATTGTCCTCACTGCATCGATCCCGCAGCAATACCTCCGCATGGACCAATCGTATCCGCTGCAAGCGCCGGAGTCGTTAAGAAGATAACGCCTTTTTAACGACCGCGCACGAACACCGGGCCATGATACGCCCGATGCCGCCCGAGAATCCCCACAGACAGCCCAGCGGCTTATCAGGATACCTGGCGGCAGCGCGTTGAACCAAGCTACTCAAAGTGCCCTGGACAAGTACGAAGCTGCGGCTGCCATGGGTTGAAGACCACGCCACCTATGACGGCCGCTCGACCCGTGCCATCGTAATGGCGCTTTGTGCTTGGAGCATGCGTTGAAAGACACCGTTGTTGCCCTCTACGACACTGCTGAGCATGCCAATCAAGCGGTCGACGCACTCCGCCGGGCGGGTGTCCCAGAGGCTTGCATCCACCGGCAGATTTTTGACGGCGACCTGACGAGCGAGCATCATTCGCTGGTGAAACTCGACAAACCAACGACATGGCTATCGTTTTTTGATCCCGATGAGGGCGACGGCGATTTCATCTACGAGGATGCAGAGGAAGCGGGAGGAACCGTGGTGCGAGTGACGCATATACCAGCCGAGCGCTACGAGGCGGTGCTGGACATTATCGAGCGCTATCATCCAGCAGACGTGTTGGACAGGACCGCGCCCTGATCGTGAATGATGGCTTGCCGGGCAACTCCAGCAGCGGTCCGCCCTAACTCTCCTCAAAAGCTCGAATGCGATACCAATGCTCCTCGGCCCGATCGTCCGGGCAACCCTCCCTTTGCCAGAGGGAGTCAGCACGTTCGCGGACCTCTGACACTGCGCCTCGTGCCAGAACGCTTCGGCTCCGGCCTGCTCCCACGTGATCGCCTCAGTTCGGCATGCGTTATATCGTCGGATTCCCCACCCCGGATGCACACCATGAGCGGCACGCCTGCCCTACCATCAAGCCCCAGCCCCTTTGCGGCATTCGCCGCATCCGTTCAGTCGCCCACCCCTCTGCGCGCGGCAATCACCAGCCATTACAGGGCCCCGGAACCATCCTGCGTGGCGGCCCTCGTCGCGGCGGCCAGGCTTCCCGAGCGGGTGGTGGAGCGCGCCCATACGACAGCCTCGCGGCTGGTCGAGGCGCTGCGGGCGAAGGGAACACGGGGCACCGTCGAAGGCCTGGTTCGGGAATACGATCTTTCCAGCCAGGAGGGCGTAGCCCTGATGTGCCTGGCCGAAGCCTTGCTGCGCATCCCCGACCGTGCCACCCGCGACGCGTTGATCCGCGACAAAATCGCGACGGGGGACTGGCGCGCCCATGTCGGGCATTCCCCTTCGCTGTTCGTCAATGCCGCCACATGGGGCCTGGTGGTCACCGGGAAACTCACCGGCACCGCTAGCGAAGGCGGTCTGGGCGCTGCGCTCACCCGTCTGATTGCACGCGGCGGCGAGCCGGTGATCCGCCGTGGCGTGGACATGGCCATGCGCATGATGGGGGAACAATTCGTCACCGGGCAGACCATTGAGGAAGCCCTGGGCAATGCGAGGCGGTTGGAGGCCAGGGGCTTCCGCTACTCCTACGACATGCTGGGCGAGGCCGCGACCACCGCCGACGATGCTACGCGCTACCATCGCGACTACGAGACCGCGATCCACGCCATTGGCCAGGCATCCGCCGGGCGCGGCCTTTATGAGGGGCCGGGTATCTCCATCAAGCTCTCCGCCCTGCATCCTCGCTACACCCGCCTCCAGCGGGAACGCGTGATGGCGGAGCTGCTGCCACGCGTGCGGGCGCTAGCCCTGCTCGCGCGCGGATATGATATCGGGCTGAACATCGACGCGGAGGAAGCGGACCGGCTGGAGTTGTCGCTCGACCTGCTGGAGGCATTATGTGTCGATCCGGCGTTCGCGGGTTGGAACGGCATCGGCTTCGTCGTCCAGGCATACCAGAAACGGGCATCCTTCGTGCTGGATTGGATGATCGACCTTGGACGCCGCACCCAGCACCGGCTGATGGTCCGGCTGGTCAAGGGTGCCTATTGGGATAGCGAGATCAAGCGCGCCCAGGTCGACGGGTTGGAGGGCTATCCCGTCTTCACGCGGAAAATCCATACCGACGTGTCGTATTTGGCCTGCGCGCGCCAGCTGCTGGAGGCGCCGGACGCGGTCTTCCCGCAATTCGCCACGCACAACGCCCACACGGTTGCCGCCATCCACGCCATCGCCGGGCCAGAGTTTGCGATTGGCAGCTACGAGTTCCAGTGCCTGCACGGCATGGGCGAGTCCTTGTATGAGGAGGTGGTCGGCCACAACAAGCTGAACCGCCCCTGCCGCATCTATGCGCCTGTGGGCACGCACGAAACGCTGCTCGCGTATTTGGTGCGGCGATTGCTGGAGAACGGCGCGAACTCATCCTTCGTGAACCGCATCCAAGACCCGGCCGTCTCGGTGGCAGACCTCGTGGCCGACCCGGTCGCCCGGGCGACCGGCGCACCGCATGACCGGATCGTGCTGCCACGGAACCTGTTCGGTCCTGGCCGCGCGAACTCGGCCGGGTTCGACTTCAGCAACGAGCACGATTTGGCGGCACTTGCCGTGGCGTTGGAGGCGAGCGCCGGCATCGCCTGGCGGGCGGCGCCCGCGCTTGGGGATGACGCGTCCTCGCGGGAGGTGCGCAACCCGGCGGATCACCGCGACCTGGTTGGCCATGTGGCCGAAGCATCTGCCGGGCAGGTGGACAGGGCGCTGGCCCAAGCCGCCGAAGCCGCCCCAGCCTGGCAGGCAACACCAGCGGCGGTGCGCTCGGCCTGCCTGCGCTGGGCTGCCGACCTGCTGGAAGCGCGCATGTCCATGTTGATGGGGTTGATCGTGCGCGAGGCGGGGAAGTCGCTGCCGAACGCCGTTGCCGAAGTGCGGGAGGCCGTCGACTTCCTGCGATACTATGCAAACGAGTCCGAGGGTTTCGATGCCGCGACGCACGTCGCCCTGGGCGTCGTGACCTGCATCTCGCCGTGGAACTTCCCCCTGGCCATCTTCACCGGGCAGGTTGCCGCGGCGCTGGCAGCCGGCAATGCCGTGCTGGCGAAACCCGCCGAAGAAACGCCGCTCATCGCCGCCCAAGCCGTGTCTGTGCTGCATGAAGCCGGCATTCCCGCTTATGTCTTGCAACTGCTTCCCGGCCAGGGCGATGTGGGTGCCCAGCTGGTCGCAGATGCGCGCACGCACGGCGTGGTGTTCACCGGATCCACGGATGTCGCCCGGCTGATCGCCCGCGAGCTGGCCAAGCGTCTCAACCCGGATGGCAGCCCCGTTCCGTTGATCGCCGAGACGGGCGGGCAGAACGCACTGGTGGTGGATTCCTCCGCACTGGCCGAGCAGGTCGTCGCGGATGTGCTGGTGTCGGCCTTCGACAGCGCCGGCCAACGCTGTTCGGCGTTGCGGGTGCTGTGCCTGCAGGAGGACGTGGCCGACCGCACGCTGGCGATGTTGCGCGGTGCCCTCGCCGAACTCGTGGTCGGCAATCCGGAGCGCCTGTCCACCGATATCGGGCCCGTCATCTCCGCCGAAGCCCGGGATGGCATCGAGGCCCACATCCGGTCCATGCGCGAAGCCGGACGGCCAGTCCACCAGGTGGAGCTGTCTGCGGAGTGCGCGCAGGGCACTTTCGTCGCACCGTCGATCATTGAACTGACGAGTCTGGCCGCGCTCAAACGCGAGGTGTTCGGCCCGGTGCTGCACGTGGTCCGCTACCAGCGGGAGGCGCTGGATGGGCTGCTCGCGGATATCAACGCCCTGGGATACGGCCTCACCTTCGGTGTGCATAGCCGCATCGACGAGACCATCGCCCGGGTGACCGCGGCCGCCAAGGCCGGCAACATCTACGTCAACAGGAACCTGATCGGCGCCGTGGTCGGCGTGCAGCCCTTTGGCGGCCAAGGCCTCTCCGGCACCGGGCCCAAGGCGGGCGGCCCGCTCTACCTCTGCCGCCTGCTGAGCCGCCGCCCAGCCGCGACGGGCCTCGTGTCTGACCGGACTCTCGCCCAGGCGCGGGTCTGGGCCGCGTGGCTCGCAGCGGCTGGAAGGGAAGACGTGGCCGCCAAGTTCGAGGCTGACCTCGCCTTGAGTCCGGTTTGGGCCGAACTGGAACTGGCTGGCCCCGTGGGCGAGCGGAACCTCTACGGCACCGAGCCAAGAGGCACGATCCTCTGCATCGCACCGGACCCAGGCGAGTTGCTGAGGCAGATCGGGGCGGCCATTGCAACGGGAAACAGCGTCCTGGTAGCGGGGGGAGCGTTGCAGAGCCTGCCCAATTTACCGCCGCCCCTGGCCGAGTGGATTCGCGAAACCCGGCACGCCCTACGTGAAGATGTCGCCGCCATCCTGTTCAGCGGTAGCGCCGAGGACTTGCTGGCGTGTGCCTTGGCCAATGTGGCGCGGGACGGCCGGATCGTGCCGGTCCATGTGACACAATCAGACGGCTATCCCCTCGAATGGCTCGTGCAGGAGCGCTCCATCAGCACCAACACGACCGCGGCTGGAGGCAATGCCAACCTGATGATGATCGGCTGACGCTGCCTTTGCTGGCGGCATCGGCAGCGTCGTCACCGACCGCGGCGCTCAGCTGACTTTATGCCGATAGGCCGCGAAATCCGTAGCGCTCAACGAGCCCAACTCGGTCAGCAACATCGGCCAGGTCCGCAACCCTTCATCCAGCGAGGAGAGGCGAAAGAATTCGTTGGGCGCGTGTACATCCTCGTCCGGCATCGCCAGGCCGTAGGCGAGCGTGTCGATCCCGAGCATCTCGCGGAAGATCGCGGAGACGGGCAAGGTGCCGCCCATACGGGCCGGTATCGCCCTCTGCCCATAGGCCCGTTCCAGCACCCGCGATGCTGCCAGCAGCAGCGGGTGCTCCTCGGGCAGGCTCGGGGCCGGAGTGCCGCCTCGCTCGGCCGCCACCATCAGTGCCACCCCCTTCGGCACCCGTTCCTCCAAATGCGCCCGCAGCGCCATTTGTGCCCGCTTTGGATCCATCCCAGGGGCAAGGCGCATCGTGATCTTCGCATGCGCCTCGGCCGGCAGGACGGTCTTGCTACCCGCGCCGGTATAGCCACCCCACATGCCGTTCACCTCGATGGTCGGACGCAGGGTCGTCAGCTCCCGCACGGTATAGCTCGGGTCGCCCCAGCGCGTGCCGCCAATGCCGGCCAAATATTCCGCCTCGTCGAATGGCAGGGCGGCGGTCGCGACGCGCATCGAGTTGCTGATCGGCGTGGCGTCATCGCCGAAGCCGGCGACCAGGATGCGGCCGTCGCGGTCGTGCAGGCTCGCGATCAGGGCGGCCATTTCCAGCAATGCGTTGCGCGCCGCGCCACCGTAGCGCCCGGAATGGCCGTCCTTGGACGCGGTGCGCAGCGAGAATTCCAGGGCAGCGAGGCCGCGTCCGCCGATCCCGAGCGTGGGTACGGTCGTGCTCGCCCGTCCGCCATCGGCCGACAACATCACGTCGGCGCCGAGCTTGTCCCGGTGGCGTTCCACGATCGCGCGCAGGCTGGGGCTGCCCGACTCCTCCTCGCCCTCCAGGAACAGTTTCACGTTCACCGGCAACGCCCCCGCGACGGCCAGGAACGCGCCGATGGTCTCGATCGCGATCGTGGTCGAGCCCTTCACGTCGGACGCGCCGCGGCCGTACAGCCGCCCGTCGCGCTCCGCCGGCTCGAAGGGGGGCGAGTGCCAGAGCTCCAGCGGGTCCGCCGGCTGGACGTCGTAATGGCCGTAGACGATCAGCGTCGGCCGGCCAGGCGCGCCGGTCCATTCGCCGAATACCGCCGGCTGCCCGGCCCCGGCATCCAGCGGCTGGACGTTCTGCAGCCCCAAGTCGGTCAGCCGCGCGAGCAGCACGTCGCGGGCCCGCTGCATGTCGGCGGCGTAGGCCGGGTCGGTGGAGACGCTGGGGATGCGGATCAGTGCTTTCAGGCGTTCGAGGATGGCTTCGCGCTGCCCGGTCAAATGGGCGATCACGGCGTCGGACATCGTTTCCCTCCTATGCGGTGCCGTCTCGTAGCACGCTCTCCCTTCCGCCGCTGCACCCGGCGGGGAACGTGCGGTGCGGGCAAGCGATAGTTCCCGCCCGCGTTGCGGGATGGTTAGCTCCCGTCCTTCACAACCGTCGCCTGGTTCTTGCCGAGCATGGCCATGAAATCTGAAAGATTGGAGGTCTTCATCGTGGTAGCCGCGTTCTCGGTTTGATCCTTGGCGAGAAGATACTTGACCGTGAAGTTTGCCGCCGCGGTCGTGGACACCGCAGTCTCTACAGTCACGATGCTGCCGTCACTCAATTTGAAACGGTCATTCACCTTGAATGGAAGCTTGGGCGTGTCGGCGGGTGGGCTAGGAGCGCTGTCTGTCTTTGCTTTGGCGGCAGCGGCCTGTAACGTCTGAAGTTCAACCAGGGCCTCCGTGAGTGAACACTTCTGGTGGATGGCTTGAACGCTGGCATCGTCTGCCAGCGTGCCCAAAGCCTTGTCGTCCTTCGCGGTCAAAACTTTCGTATGCAGCTTGTCCATCGGGTCGTCGTATGTGGACTGAATGGCCTGAACCATGATTGGTGCGGTCGCGTTCTCGTAAATGTCGGCGTCGATCGCCGTTTTGGTCCCCGACGTAATGGCCGCAGCAGCCGACAGGGCATGCACCGTTGCCAGGGGCGTGAAGGCCGTTGCCAACGCGCTGAGCGCCGTCGTGGCAATGTCAAATGCAGCGTTGTTGGCGCGAGAAGCCAGCAGTAGCCGGCGTTTGTAGTCTTCACATAATCCGTAGGAGACGCTGATCTCTGCAAGCAGATATTGCTTGCGGGTATAGGCGTTGTCGCCCGGAGGCTCTGTCCAAGTCGGTGCGCGGAGGTTTGGATACTTGTCCGCCATAGCAATCGTCAGGTCTTTTGCACCGGTTATTCCGTCGATTGAATAATCAACCTTTTGTAAAAACCCAGCCGCACAGCCAGCCAACTGCGATGCCAGCGCCGTTAACGCCACACAGTGTATCAAACGCATCGAGCGAGTCCCGTACACGTTACGCTTTGTATTAGCCAGAATGGCCGACGAGGCGCTGTTCGTCAAACTAACATTTTCAGAAAGTGCAACATACCGCCGGTACTATACGATCTTCTTTGGAAAACGCCTTGATGTCCTGACAAGGACCAATTTATGGATGCCGCCTTCGATGCACGCCGCACCAAAAGCGAAGCCGGACGCGACGGCCAGCCAAGTTACGCTGGCCGCGCGCCCCAGAAATACGGGGCTGAACCCGGCAGCAATCCCGTGAGGCTGCGGCGGTGCGCCGTGCGCGGTGAACTGCCCGAGCGGGATCGTCAGTGCGTCCAACATGGTCGGGAATGGCCGGGTCAGCCGGATGTCGAAGCTCCGCTCGCCCGAGCCGTCCCACCCCGCGAGGAGTGTAGCGCGCTCTCCAAGATCCGAGGCAGAACAAACATGCCAATGGTCGTGCGGCGTTGTGGCCCGTCATACAGATTGAAATCAGACTCCTGCCATCCCCATTCGGTCCGTCGCCTAGATAACAATCAGGCATTGCCTATCCCGTGTGCGGTCCTGGTTTGAGCGTCGAAGATTCCCCACGAATCTAATTGAACGATCAATCAAAATACCGCAAGCTTTGAACATTCGGAACGGAAAGGCAGGTCAGGCATGCTCCCCCGGTTCATTCTCGCAGCACTGATCGCCGTCTCAGCGTCCTTGCCGGCGCATCTCGCCCAGGCGCAGGACGCGCCGCTGCCAATGCTCGACAAAGTGCCGGCGGTGCACGACATGCTGCCAGCTTCCATCCAGGCGAGCGGGACGCTCAAGCTCGCCACGGACGCGCATTACCCGACATGCGAGTCATATGCCGAGGACGGCAAGACGATGGTCGGGTTCGAGCCGGATTTGTGGAACGCGATCGCACAGGTGCTGGGCGTGACTATCGCCCCCACCTCGATCGACTTTGCCGGGCTGATTCCGGGCATCTCCAGCGGGCGCTACGACGTCGCCATCGAGTGCATCAGCGACCGTGCCGACCGTGAAGCGCAGGTGACGTTCATCGACTTCTCATACAGCGTTGGCTCGGCGGTGTATTACCTGAAGGACAATAGCAAGATCACGAACGGTGACATGCTCAGCCTCTGCGGACTGACCACGGCGGCGCAGTCTGGCAACAACCTTACCGCGGCGATCGACCTGCTGAGCGATGACTGCATCAAGAACGGCAAGCCGAAGGTCGTGATGGCGGAGGTGCCACAGGCCGCGGCCGTCCTATTGGGGGTGTATGCCGGCCGGTACGACTTCGCGCTTTCGGACGCTGTCGCCTGGAAGGAGCTTCAGAAGGTTTCACCCAAGCCCCTCGCCGAGTTCCCGTTCACCCTGCGGCCGAAGGCCTATATCGGGATGATCGTGAAGCGGGATTCCGGCTTGGCGGAGCCTCTCTTGGCCGCGCTGAAAGTGGTGGTCGCCAAGGGCGTCTACGATCAAATCTGGGACAAATGGGAGATTGCGCACGCCAAGCTGAACGACCCCGGCATCAACCTGATGACTGCCCGCCCCCCCACCGATGCGACCCGCTGACGGGGCCGGCACGACGGGAATGACCACGATCTCCACCATCAGGCCGGGGCGCGTGCCTTGGCCGGCGACCAGCGTCCGGCGCTCGGCCGGTCAATGGGTTGCCACGGCTGCGGTCGCGTGCGTCGTGCTGCTGGCCGGGCGCTCGGTCGCGCTCAACCCCAACTTCGAATGGGGGGTGGCCGGGCATTACCTGCTCTCTCCCATCATCCTGTCGGGCGTCGTGGTGACGTTCTTTCTCACCCTCCTGGTCATGGTGATCGGGACGGTGCTCGGGACGCTGTTGGCGCTCGGGCACGGTTCGCGGAACCCGCTGCTGTGCTGGCTGTGCAAGGGCTACATCTGGTTCTTCCGCGGCACGCCCGTGCTGGTGCAGCTCATCTTCTGGTACAACATGGCGGCACTCTATCCGCGCTACGCCGTTGGGCTGCCCTTTGCCGAGCCGATGCTATCCGGGTCGGTCAACGACATCATCACGCCGTGGACCGCGGCCGTCCTGGCGCTGGGGCTGAACGAGGGCGCCTACATGGCGGAGATCGTGCGGGCCGGATTGCTGTCCGTCGGCAACGGTCAGCGGGAAGCCGCCCGCGCGCTCGGGCTGCGTCCGTGGCATTTGGCCCGGTGCGTGGTGCTGCCGCAGGCAATGCGGGCGATTGTGCCGCCGACCGGCAATCAAACGATCGGCATGCTGAAGGGTACGTCCATCGTCAGCATCGTCTCGCTGTCGGACCTGCTCTATTCGGCGCAGACGGTCTATACCCGCACGTTCCAAACCATCCCGCTGCTGTTGGTGGCCTGTTTCTGGTACCTGGTGATGACCACGCTGCTGACGGCCGCCCAGGCGCGGATCGAGACCTGGTTCCGCCGCAGCGACCGGCAGGCCACCCCGCGACGGGGCGCCGCCCGCTCGGCACTCCTGCGATGAAAAGCCGTTAGAGGAGAACTCCATGGACACGATGATACCCCAAACCTCGCCTGGGTTGCCGGGGCTGCTTGACGCGATTGCGGCGGGCGCCGGGCTGAGCCTGGCCGAGGCCGAAACGCTGCCGCCGGCGAGCTATGTCTCACCCGAATTGTTCGAGCTGGAGAAGAACCGGGTGTTCCGCGCCGACTGGGTGGCGGTGGCGCATGTCGGGCAATTACCGCAAGTCGGCGACTATGTGACGGTCGACCTCCTGGGCGAGTTGGTGGTGGTGGTCAGAGCCGAGGATCGAATCCGCGTTCTCTCCCGCGTGTGCCTGCACCGCTGGGCGCCGGTGGCCGAAGGCTCGGGGAATACGAAGATGTTCTCCTGCCCGTTCCATCGTTGGGGATACGGGCTGGACGGCCAGTTGCTGACCGCTCCGCTGATGCACGAGGCGGCCGGGTTCGAACCCAAGACCTGCCGGCTGCCCGAATTCCGCAGCGAAATCGTGTTCGGCACGGTGTTCGTCAACCTCGACGGCACCGCCGATCCATTGGCGGACCGCCTGAGCGACGCAAAGCCGATCTTCGACCGCTACCGGATGGACGAGTTGGTGACCGCCTTCGAATATGAGCGCGTCTGCAACTTCAACTGGAAGATCGCCGTCGAGACCTTCATCGAGGCCTACCACCACATTGGCGCCCACGCCCGCTCGGCGGAACCGAGCAACCCTGCCCGGCTGAGCTACGGGATCGAGGCGCATCGTGGCTGGACGGCGTGCTACGCCCCGTTGCGGCCGGAGTTGCCGGTGTCGGAGAAGACCAAATCCGGCCTGCCGCTGTTCGACGGGCTGACCGAGGAATGGATCCGGCGCGGCGGGCTCTACGTGATTTATCCGGCGACGCTTCTGACCACCAATGCCGACCGAATCCACTGGACGACCATACTGCCCTTGTCGGTCGACAAATGCTTGTGGGTGCGCCGGGTGCTGGTGCGGCCGGAGGCGCGCGACTTGCCGGATTTTGCGGAGATTGTGGCCCGGCTGAAGGCGGGCAGCCTTCGCATCTTCGAGGAGGATGTGGGTGTCAACGACATGCAGCAAATTGGCGCCGCATCGACGGGCGCCATGGTGGGACGGCTGAGCCATCTGGAATTGCCGGTACAACAGTTCAACGATTACGTGCGCAGCCGCCTGTGCCCCCAGTGACCGATGCCCCGGCCGGCGGTGCGCGTGTGTCTACCCGCCCGGCGCCCCCAGCCGCGGAGACGTTGCTCCACGCGGCCCTCGATTTGTTCGCGCGGCTCGACTATTCGACCGTGACGATCAAGGACATTGCGCAGCAGACCGGCTGCAACCCGTCCCTGATCTACTATTACTTCGACAACAAGGAAGAGCTGTTCCTCCGCGCCATCGAGATGACGGTGGCGGACGCATTCGGCAAGTTCGAGGCGCTGAGCACGCGGGATGGCCGGGGATCGCCGGAAGAGGTGATCTCGGCATGGATCGAAATCCACATCACCCAATTCGTGCTGATGCAGAAGCTGGCCAAGGTCAGCCTGGACTATGCCAGCACCCGGACCCGGACTGCCAGCCTGGATGAGGCGATCCGCCAGTTCTACGACAAAGAATCGGTGGTGCTGGGTCAGGCGATCAAGGATGGGCTGGCGCAAGGCGTCTTCCGGCCAGCCACCAAGCCGAAGCAGATGGCGCTGTTCATATCGACCTTCCTGGACGGCACCTTGTTCCGGTCGATGATGTTTCCGGAATTCAACTACCGGGCTGCGATCCGCCACATGCGGCTTCTCGTGCTCAACGAATTGCGCGGCGCGGCAGCCCCTGCCCCACACCAGACCGGGAGCGAAGCATGACACGGGGGATCGAAGGCGAAGATTGGTACTGCCGCGCGCGGGACGAAATGCGGGTCCGCCACGCCGGAAAAACCGACAAGTTAGGTGCGCCCTATCACGCGCATTTCGAACGCGTGGCTGACCGTTTGCTGCGGCTCTTCCCCGCTGCCTCCCGGCCGCAAGTCGAGGCCGCATTGCTGCACGATGCGCTGGAACCCGGCGGGACCACCATCGCCGCACTGGAGGCCATCGGCGTGACACCGGAGGCACTGCGCATCCTGCGCCACATCACCCTGCCGACGGATGGCCGCAGCTATCTCCAATACATTTCCGACCTGGGTGAGACCGGGGACCGGGAAGCGATCGAGGTGAAGCTGGCCGACAATTTGGACGCAACGGAATACCACAGCACGCGGGCCAGTGCCGAAAGCCGGGCGATCATGGCGGAAACCTACGACCCGTCGCGCCTCATGCTGCAGGATGCGCTGCTCGCCGCGGTGACAGGATGAGCCCGGCAGTTTCATTCATTGAACGTCCCATCAGGAGTGACTCCCATGGTTGATGTCTCCACTCTCACCCGCGGCATCATCAATGCCGGCGCCCTGCCACTGAACCGCTCCAAGGGCATCCCGATGGGGGCCTACAACTCACAGGCCTTGTACGATCTGGAGGTCGACCGGCTGTTCAGGCCCAACTGGCTGCTCATTGGCCGCGGGGACCTGGTTGCGGCACCGAATTCCTACCTCTCGCTCGACCTGGTGGGCGAGCCTCTCCTGCTCACACGCGACGCCACTGGCGAGTTGCACGTCTTCTCCCGCCTATGCCCGCATCGGGGCATGGAGATCGCGGAGGGCCGCGGGCAGGCCCGGACGCTCGTGTGCCCCTACCACATCTGGAGCTTCGATCTCGCCGGCCGCTGCAAGAACGCGCCCTTCATGGACGGCAACGAGACCTTCGACCCGGACTCCAATGGCCTGCGCCCCGTCCGGTTCGAAGTCTGGAACGGCTTCATCTTCGTCAACCTCGACGGCACCGCCGAGCCCTTGGCGCCGAAAATCCAGCCGCTCACTGACATGCTCGCCGACTTCAAGCTCGACGAACAAGTGACCGCCCACACCGTGGAATGGGGTGAGGTCGACATCGACTGGAAGATGATGCTGGAAAACTCGGTCGAGTGTTATCACCACATCGGCACGCATGCGAAGTCGATAGGAACCGCCTACCCGGCGGAACTCGCCCATACCCTGCCTGACACCAAGAACTTCTCCCTGACTTACGCCATCTCGAGCACGGAGGGAAAGGATCGCGCGCCAGGGAGCACGCTGACCGACGTGATCAACAGCAACACGAACCGGCTGATCACCATCTTCCCGTACAACCGCCTTTCGGTGCGCGAGGTCAGCACGTCGCAGATGCAAATCCTCCCGCTCGGTCCTGGCCGCATCCGGCTGCGCACGAACATCCTGTTGCACCGCGACAAGATCGGCACACCAGAGGCCGAGGCGTTTATCGAGGCAAGCGTCAAGCGGTCGAGCGTGATCGTGGGCGAAGACCTCGACATGTGCCGGCGTCTGCAGAAGATGGCGTCGTCCCGCTCGCTCAGCGTCGGCCCACTTTCCACGCTGGAGGAGCCGGTGTGGCGTTTCTACCAATTCCTCAGCCAAGAACTATCCCGGCCGAACTTGGCACATTCGTAGGATGGGGTGCGAAAGGGCACCCCACCCGCCATTTCTGAAAGAACCCCACGATGAACATGGATGACAGCGCCATTTCTCCGGCCGATCTGCAGGAGCGGCTGGGCGCGGCGGGCGTGCGTTTCATGATGGCTAGCTATGTGGACATGCACGGTGTGTCCAAGGCGAAGATGGTGCCGCTTGCGCATTTGCCGCAGATGCTGGCTGGCTCGGAAATGTTCACCGGGGCGGCGCTGGAGGGCGTGCCGCAGTCGGTCCACGACAACGAAGTGGCAGCGCATCCGGACGCCGGGTCCGTCGTGGTGCTACCCTGGGACCGCACCGTCGCTTGGTTCGCGAGCGATTTGTGGCTCGAGGGCGCACCGTTCGAAGCGTGCAGCCGCGGCATCCTCAAGCGTCAGACGGAAGCGGCGGCAAAGTTGGGCTACCGGTTCAATTTGGGGATCGAGGCGGAGTTCTACGTCCTGCGCGACGACGCGGATGGCAAGCCGCAGCCGATCTCCGGCCGCCGCATGGCCAAGCCTTGCTATGACGGCGTCAGCGCGCTCGACAACCTTCCCTGGCTCGGCACCATGGTGGACGCGATGAACGACCTCGGCTGGGACGTGTATTCGTTCGACCAGGAGGACGGGCTCGGTCAATTCGAGGTCGACTTCGCCTATGCCGACGCCGTCACCATGGCGGACCGCTATGTGTTCCTGCGCATGATGGCCGGCCAGTTCGCCCGCGCGCATGGCGCGTTCGCCAGCTTCATGCCGAAGCCCTATGCGGACCGCACCGGCAGCGGCGCCCATTTCAACATGTCGCTGGCGGGGCTGGAGGGTGGCGGGAATCTGTTTGCCTCAGAGAACGACCGGCGGGGCTGCGGACTGTCGAAGCTGGGCTATCAATTCGTCGCCGGGGTGGTGCGCCATTTACCGGCGATTTGCGCCGTGGTCGCGCCGACGGTCAACAGCTACAAGCGGCTGGTCAAGCAGGGCAGCATGTCCGGCTTCACCTGGGCGCCGATCTTCGCCTGCTACGGCAACAACAACCGCACCAACGCCGTGCGCATCCCGATGGGCGGCGGCCGGGCCGAACTGCGCCCGGCGGACAGCGCATGCAACCCCTACTTAGGCGCCGCCATGGTACTGGCCGCAGGGCTGGAAGGCATCCGCGAGGAGTTGGACCCTGGCGAGCCAAATACCCAGAACATGTACAACGTCTCCCCGGCGGAGCTGGACCGGCTGGGCATTACCGAACTGCCACGCACGCTCGGCGACGCCCTGGCCGCCTTCCGTGCCGACCCGCTATCCGCAAGGGTGATGGGCGAGCGGATGGCAAATTCCTGGTATGACACCAAACAGGCCGAGTGGCTCGACTACATGGCCCACATATCGCAATGGGAAACCAGCCGCTATTTGCGCTTCTTCTGACCTGCTCGACAACCCTGGCCGGAAAGGTCGTGGCCCCGGACGGAACCAGGGTGAAATTCAAAGATCCGGCTGAATTTGGCACCCACGTGACAACCGCAACGCAGGCTGGACGGTTCTTCTTCAGTCAAGAGAGCTGACCGCAACGAGGAGACCTGCCGATGACCACCGAGTTGACCATGCTGGCCTGGGCGATCGTGCTTGGCCTAGTGCACGCAGTCGCCACCGGCCAAGTCGTCACCGCCCAACACGGGGTGGCCTACGGCCTGAGCCCGCGTGACGAGCAGAAGCCTCTGTCGACCAAGGCTGCCCGGTTGCAGCGGGCCTTCGCAAACTACATGCAGACCTTCCCGTTTTTCGCAGCCGCCGTGCTCATCGCCCAGGCGGCGGGGCGGCACGGCTGGCCGACGGTCTGGGGCGCGGAGCTGTACCTGTGGGCGCGGGTCGCCTACGTCCCGCTCTACGTCCTCGGGGTGCCGGTGGCCCGTAGCGCCGCCTTCGCCATAGCCACCGTTGGAATCGTCATGATCTTGGTTGGTTTGACGTAGCGCCCTATTCCGCCGCCTCGGCGGCGGCGGCGGTCAGCGTCACCTTCGGCTTGGCCTTGCGACGCAACTCCTCGATCTCGCGGCGCGCCTGTTCCTCCACCCTGAACAATTGCTGCTTGCCCGGCAAATAGGGTGGCGGACAGGGCAGCATCTTCACCCCGTACTCGGCGGCCGCGTGCAGCGTGAAGTACGGGTTGGCCAGGTGCGGCCGCCCCAGCGCCACCAAATCCGCCCGTCCCGCTGCGAGGATCGTGTTCACCTGGTCCGCCGTGGTGATGTTGCCGACGCACATCGTCGCCAGCCCCGCCTCGTTGCGGATCGTATCGCTGAACGGCACCTGGAACATGCGCCCATACACCGCCCGCGAATCATGCACGGTTTGGCCCGACGACACGTCGATCAGGTCGCAGCCATGGTCCGTGAAAGCCTGGGAGATCACCATCACATCCGTCGTGCTGATCCCGCCCTCCGCCCAATCGCTGGCGGATATGCGCACCGACATCGGCTTGTCGTCCGGCCACACCACCCGCATCGCGTCCCACACCTCCAGGGGGAAACGCATGCGGTTCGTCAGGTTGCCACCATACTCGTCCGTCCGCCGGTTGGTCAGCGGGGAGAGGAACGTCGCCAGCAAATAGCCATGGGCGCAGTGCAACTCCAGCATATCGAACCCGGCGCGCTGCCCCCGCTCCGCCGCCCGGCGGAAATCGGCGACCACCTGGTCCATCTCCGCCCGGGTGATCTCGCGCGGAACCGCGCTGTCCGGGTAGTACGGCAGGGGCGACGGCGCCACGATGTCCCATCCGCCCGTGAGCAATGGACGGTCCATGCCGTCCCACATCAGCTTCGTTGCCCCCTTGCGCCCGGCATGGCCGAGCTGCAGGCACATCTTGGCCTGCGACTGGGCATGCGCGAAGGCGGTGATGCGTGCCCAGGCCGCCTCCTGCTCGTCCGTGTAGATCCCCGCACAACCCGGCGTGATCCGGGCCTGCGGCGACACGACGGTCATTTCGGTGAACACCAGCCCGGCACCACCAATGGCGCGGCTGCCGTAATGGACCATGTGAAACTCGTTCGGCAGGCCATCCTCGGCAGAATACATGCACATCGGCGACACCACGACCCGATTGGCCAGCACCATGCCGCGCAGCGCGAGTGGCTGGAACATCGGTGGCAGCGGCGTATCCACATTCACCGCAAAACCGGCAGCTGCGACGCTGCGGGCGAACATCCGGTCGGTCTCAGCCACGAAGTCCGGCGCGCGCAGGCGCAAATTGTCGTAGGTGATGGATTTCGACCGGGTCATCACGCCGAACGCAAATTGCACCGGGTCCATGCCCCAGAACCGGCGTACCTGCTCGAACCACACCAGGGACACATCGGCCGCGTGTTGGGTCTTTTCCACCTCCTCGCGCCGGGTCGCCTCGAAATGGGCGAGCGCTTCGGGGACGTCCGGGTTGGCGCGCAGGCTCTCGAACAGGGCGATTGCATCCTCCATCGCCAGCTTGGTGCCGGAGCCGATGGAGAAATGCGCCGTGGCCTTGGCATCACCCAGCAGCACCACGTTACCCATGACGTAGCTGCCGCTGCGGATCATCGGGAAGGAGCGCCAAAGCGACCGGTTCGTGATCAGCGCATGGCCCTCGAGGTCGGCCGCGAACACGCCCTCCATGAACCGGGCCGAGGCGGCCTCGTCCATCTGGTCCAACCCGGCACGCTGCCACGTGGCGTTGTCCGTCTCCAGCACCCAGGTCGAGCGGCCGGCCTCGTACTGGTAGGCATGGGCGATGAACACCCCCCACTCCGTCTCCCGGAAGGAGAACAGGAAGGAATCCAAAGGCTTGGTGGAGCCCATCCAGGTGAATTTGTTCGGCCGCAGATCCACCGCCGGGCGGAAATGCTCGGCATACCGCTCCCGTGTCGCAGAATTGATGCCGTCGGCGGCGATAATCAGGTCGGCATCAGCGACCTCCTCCAACCCGGCGATCTCGTGACGGAACTCCATGGTAACGCCCAAGGCGCGGGCGCGGGCCTGCAGTAGCATCAGCAGCGTCCGCCGGGCGCACCCGCAGAAGCCGTTGCCGCCGATGCGGTGGACGGTCCCCTTGTGGCGGATTTCGATGTCCTGCCAATAGGCGAACTCGCGCGTGATCGCCTCGAAGCTCGGCCGGTCGTAGCGCTCGAAGGTCTCCAGGGTTTGGTCGCTGAACACCACCCCGAAACCGAACGTGTCATCGGCCCGATTACGCTCGTAGACGGTGATGTCGTAGCTGGGTTCGGCGCGCTTCATCAGGATGGCGAAGTAAAGGCCCGCCGGGCCACCGCCGAGAATGGCTATCCGCACCGCAAACCTCCTATGACCCGTGCGCAATGTTTTAGGCTTAAACAATTGCCGCTGCAATCGCGCTCTGATATCTGCGACCCCCGGCAGATAGGTGGCAAACCTTGAGCGACGACACGCTGATCCTCGATTCGGAAACCAGGGCGGAGGAATACCCGGCCGATCACAAGGACGAGCTGCGGCTGTGGCTGCGCCTGCTGACATGCACCACGATGATGGAAACGCTGATCCGTGGCCGGCTGCGGGAGAGTTTCGACGTCACCTTGCCGCGTTTCGACCTGTTGGCGCAGCTAGCGCGGGCCCCCGAAGGCGTGACGCTGGGGGAGCTATCGCGCCGCATGATGGTCTCCAACGGCAACGTCACCGGGCTGATCGAGCGCCTGGTGGCGGATGGACTGGTCACCCGCACGCCGCGCCCGACCGACCGCCGCACGGTCACGGTCCAATTGACCGAGGCGGGGCGGCGCGAGTTCGACGCCATGGCGGCCGAGCACCAGGAATGGGTCGCCGATGGATTTGCAGACCTGTCCGGTAGCGACATCAACGACCTGATGCACCTGCTGGCCCGGGTGAAGCGTTCGATCCGGGCTGCGTCGGCGTAGCCTGCCGCCGACGCGTTGCCGTCACGCGTTGACGACGTAGGCCCTCAGGCTGTCCACCTCGGTGGCCTGCTGTTCCAGCCGCGCCTTCACCACGTCTCCGATGCTGATAAGGCCGATCACGCGGTCATCCACCATCACCGGCATGTGGCGGAACCGCCCGGCGGTCATGGCGGCCATCGCTTCTTCGACCGTGGTTTCCGGCCGGGTGGTCGTGACCGTCCGGGTCATCGCCTGTGCCGCCGTGAGGTCGAGAGCATGGGCGCCGTGCACGGCGAGGCAGTGGACCAGGTCGCGTTCGCTGATAATGCCGACCAGCCGGTCGCCTTCCATAACCGGGGCTGCACCGATCTTGCGCTTGGACAGCAGGGTCGCGATATCCACCAGCAGCGTCTCTGGCGAGACCGTTACGGTGCCGGCGTTCTTATGGCGCAGAATGGCTGCAATAGTCATGTCTCGGCTCCTCTTCTTTGCCTAGGGTCTAGCGCCCCGGTCTGCCCAGTCTGCGCGCGCCGGGCACTGCATTGCAAAAAACAGCAGTGCGGTGCAGCAGAGATCAGATGTTCAACATTGACGAAGCCGCTTTGCGCTGAAGCGGTTCCTGACTCGAAAGCCGACTGCGCGCGGCCGATCCGATAGTTAATATCGAGCTTCGCTGACCTAGAAATTAGTCATCCGTGGTGGCAGGGAAGTAAATCCGCCCTCATAAAAGGCTTGCTCGTCTAAGTATCGCACTGGCTGAGGTTCATGACTGACCTGCATAGACCGATAAGAATGCTCCCAATGCTCCAAATGCCGTCCGATGGGACTTCCGGCGGTTTTCCATAAGAAATACGCCCCTACTCGGATAGTATGGTCTACATCATCGTCACCGACATAATTGTTTTGCATGATACTTCCTTTCACGAAAGACCGTGCCCGCAAGGCTTGGAGTGACAAAGCCTTGCCGGCCAGAGGACTGCATCCGGCGTTAGATGGAGTCGATCATAAACTTCTCGGCAGCGGTCGTCAGGCTGGCTGTGAGAGGCGCCATGCTCTCTTCAACCAACGCCATTGCAGCTCCACCGATCTTGCCTGTGGTTGCAGCGGCATTTTCGAGAGACGCGCGCATAAGGCTTGCCTGCATCTCCATAATTTCTTTAAACGACTTAGCGCCGCTCATCGCGTTCCAGCCTGACATCAACAGCTCAAAATGGGCTTCGGTCGCTGCGGCAACGCCCTGTCCGATCGCCTGACATCCTGTGGTCCAAAGCTGGCTGAACTTCATGAAAGCGTCGGCATTATTCTGGCCAAGCAATGTCATCTCACCGCTGGTCTTCATCATCATATCCATCGCCATCGTCCTTTTGAGAGAGCAATTCGTAGTCATCATCGGCGGCTGTGATCTCGGACGTGGTAGGCTTCCTCCCTAAACTCGGCTGCCATTTGCGTAGCTTCGATCAAGCTCAGGTGTTGAGGATATCGCCCGCTCAGCACAGGGCGCCACCCTCGGAATCTACTTATGCCTGTCCCCGAACCGCCCAGCCTGGCGTACAAGTTGCCGGGGTCCGATGCGGCACAATCCGCAAAATGAACAAATGCCAAAAGTGAAGATGCTGCTGGACGCTCTGGCTTGCCGGATACCGTTTGCAGCCATGGTCGAGAGACGCGGATCCCGCCCGGGCATTTGGCTCGGCCCTCGCGGTCTACCGCCGCGCATCGTGTGTAAATGGCGGGACGGGCTTGCCTTCACCCTTCCAGGCCATTGATGACTCATCGCATTGCAGATAGACGGCCCACCACGCGGTGGGCCGTCTCGGCCGGCTAGCTGTGCGCCGGCGCTGGATTGTACTCGCTCGCAAGATCCTGGAGCTTGTTGAGATTGTCTTGCACCGCCGGCAATTGCATCTCGACCTCAGTCCGCAAGGCGCCGTCCTTGGTCGAGGCATCTTCTTGCTGGAAGGTTGCCAAGGCCTGCTTGTGCGCGGCGAGTTCATCCGCCACAAACTGGCGATCAAAGGCGGGTCCACTCAGGTTCTGTAATCTTGCGACCTCGGCCGCGGTTGCCGGTGACGGTGCAGTTGGCGGCTTCTGGCCTTGCGCTTGCAGCACCGCGATAAAGGTCGGGCTGAACGCGTTGGCCTGGGCGCTCAAGGATTGCGCCACATCTGCGATCCGGGGATCAGCCCCCTTCGTGGCTGCCAACTTGGCTTCCAAATTATCCAGCTGAACCAGCTGCTCCGCCGAATTGACATACGCGGTATCAACCGGACCAAGCGTGCCGCTGGATTGGATTTGTGCCTGCATCGTGGTGCAACCCGCCCCACCCAGTGCGAGCGATAGCGCCAAGATCATTTGCTTGCGTTGCATTGATAGTGACTCCTCCTTGCTTCAGCGCAAGGCCAGCCTGCGCTGCCGAAGCAAACCTGGCGGATGTGCAACAACTTCACAAGCGCTCTTCGCCCACGTGCTCACGACACACCAATATGTGATCAGACGTTGATCATACTTAACTACATAGATTTCAGTTATTCATGTGAACGATCTGCAAGCTTCCATCGAACAAAATGAATACTGTTACGGCCAGATTAATCGGCTGTAATTCCTGCATGCCCCGCGGGGTGACCCAACAAAACCCGCCGCCATGGGGTCCCGGGGCGGCCGAGACGCCAAATGAAGGCATCCAGCACGTAATGCGTGATCTGCGGCAGCGCGAGCAATGGCACCAGCCACACCAGCACATCCGGGTCGTCGATCACCGACGCCCAATGGAAGACCCGAAACAGCGCCGGGTGGTCCGCCCAAATGAGGCCGTCCCATAGTCCTTCTTCGACATAGGCCAGCAGGATAGGCAGCCCAACGAAGACCGGTAGGAAGGCCAGGGAGAACAGGCGCAGCCCTGGCACGCCACGCTCCCGCTGATGATTGCGGCCATACAGCCAGATCAGCGCCATGTAGGGCAGACCATGTGCCAGCACATTCACTGCGGTAAAGGCAAGGTCGCTATTCAGCGCCACGATCCCGCCCCACCAGGACAACCCGGTGACGCCGAGCAGCAAGTTGCGCGGCCAATTGAACCCGGCGCCGCGCCACCATCCCAGCGCCTCCTTCCCCAGATAAGCCGCCGCAATCGCCAGCGTCAGGGCCAAGGCGATGTCGCCCGGCACCGCTGAGCGCAGCGTGATGAAGTCCCCGGGCATGAACCAGACAAAGGATCGCGCATGGGTGTGCCACCAGATCAGCGGGTACAGCGTGGCCGCGTAGATCGCCGCCTGGTCGATCCGGCGGAAGCGGCGCTCGCAACGGCCGTACAGCATCATGAAACCATATTGCTGGCGCACGAAGTGAAACACGGCGAGGTAGGCCAGCGCCCGCCAAAACACCATGTCCCCCAAGCTGTAGAGTGCGGCAAACCCCAGCCACCCCAGCAGGGGCGCCAGCACATACAGGCTTCGCCGCTGGCGGAACTCGGCTGGGTCCAGATAGGTCCGGTAGAGCGTGCTGTAGACATGCGCCACGTCCACCCCAACGATCAGCACGGCCCATAATGCGGGCGTGACTGTGTGGCTGGCGAAAAATCCAGGGAAGCACAGCACCACCGCCGTCACCACCAGACCCGGCGCAAGGATGAAGGCGCCGTCGAAACCCGCCGAGGCGATCCAGGGCTGGTGCTTCATGCGCGCAGGTAGGCAAGGGCCGCGTCGGCAGCGATGACACCGCGGTAATTCGCCTCCTCGAAGATCGACATCCCGCTCATATCCGAATGAGCATGGAAGACGGGCGGCGCCAGCACGCAGGCGGCGGCGCGCGCTTCACCCCATAAGTAGCCTGGCGTCGGCCGGATCATCGCGTGCCCCCAGAGGCAGACATCGATCGACGCGACCTCCCCCTCCAGCTCCGGGTGCACCCGCAGCAAATCGGCCAGCACCAACGCCTGCCAGTCGGCCAAGCTGCGGTTCATTGCCTCCTGCCGCGCCTGGTCCGGCGGCAGGTCGGTGAGTGGCCAGTAATGCGTCAGCACGGTTTCGGTGCGGGTACGCTCGAGATCCTGATGCGTCGCCACGACGTAGCCAAGCGAGCGGCTATCGTGGAAAACGTTGTCCCAACAGAGCGGCATGCCGATCCCCTCCGGCATCCGCCGCACGGTGACGTTGGCGACCATCCAGGGGGCGTAGCTCCGCGCCGGGTCGGGCGGTGCGCCCATCAGCCGGTCGGCGATGAAGCGGGGCATTGCCAAGATGACCGCCTTCGCCACCACCCGGCGCGAGCGCTCCGTCGCCGGGTCGAACACGTCCACCGCGACGCCGGCTTCCCGGGCCTGCACGCGCCAGGCCAGGGCGGAACATTGCAAATGCTGCGCGAGACGCTGCCTCAACTGCTGGACGATCCACCCATTGCCCTCCGGCCAGGTGATGACGGATTGCGTGTCGTCGTCAGCGCCCCTGCCATCCCGTGCGGCAAAATAATGGATGCCCGCCCAGGCGGAGATGTTGGCCGCGAGGGTGCCGTAATCGTCCCGGCAGCAATAATCCACATACCAGGCGAGCGGCTCGCTGTCCCAGCCTTGCGCCCGCATCCAATCGGCCATGCCGGTGCGGTCCAGCGCCCGGAACGCCGGGTCGGCCGAACTGAACTCCAACGGGATGGCAAATGCCTTGCGCCCATCCACTCCCCTCGCCGTGCGGAACCCTGCCATGGCCGCAAAGAAGCTGCGGTATTGCCGGCGGTCCGCCTCGCTGATTCCGATGGTGGGCAACAACTCCTCCTGCCACCGCCCTAGGATGAACAGCCGCTCCCGCGGGTCGGCGCAGAGGAAGAATTCGTTGTAGACCGGGTCACCATTGGGGCCGCGCCCGGTGATGATGCCCAGCGCCTCGAACATCTCCGCCGCGTGTACGGATTCACGGGTTAGCAGCGGCACGTAATGGGCGCCCCAAGGATAGGCCGACACGGCGTTTTGTCCGCTCGACGCGTTGCCGCCGACGTCGCGTTCCAGCTCGACGACTGCGAAATCCCGCATCCCCGCCCGTTGCAGCCGCCAGGCCGCCGAGAGGCCGGCAATGCCGCCGCCGACGATGAGCACGCCCGTCTCGGCCGTTTCCGATGGCTCCGGCAAGCCGCCGGTGCGCAGCCGGTGCCCCAGCGCGAAATCCGCGCCGACAATGCGGCCGGGGAGGCTGGGCACACCCCAGCCACCCGTCGCCAGCCCGGCTGCGGCGCCGCCTGCGAGCAAGACCTGGCGCCGCTCCAGCCGCATCAATTCACCCCATACTCCGCCCACTCCGAATCAAAATACCGCACCAGCACCTGGCTATCGAGCCGATTGATGTCGGCTGGCACGCGGTCCATGTCCGGGGGGAAATGCTGCATGTCGGCAACAATGGTGGCCGTGACGTAGCGCAGTCCCGGAGGGTAGTTGTCGCGCAACGTCAAGGGCTGCCGCGAGGCGAGCACGAACCCCCACTCGCCGAACGAGGGCACATAGGCATGATATGGCAGGGTGACGAATCCGGCAGCTTCCAAGGTGGTGACGACGCACCAATAGGTTTGGCGGGCGACATAAGGCGACGTGCTTTGCACGACGATGGCGCCGCCGGGTGCCAAAACCTGCTGCAACAGCCGAAAGAAGCTCAGTGAATAGAGCTTACCGATCGCGTAATTCGATGGGTCTGGAAAATCGACGATGATGTAGTCGAACTTCGCCGGCGCTGTGGAGGCCGCTTGTTGCCTCAGCCAGACGAAGGCATCCGCATTGGTCACGTGCAACTTGGGCGAGGCGAATGCGCCGTCATTCAACGCCGACAGCATCGGGTTGGCAGAAAACAGCCGCACCATCGCCGGGTCCAGCTCGACCTGGGTGATGCTTTGCACGCTTGGCACCTTCAGCACCTCGCGTGCTGCCAGGCCGTCGCCGCCACCGAAGATCAGCACCCGGCTCGGCGCTGCGAGCGCCGCCAGTCCAGGATGCACCAGGGCCTCATGATAGCGATACTCGTCCCGGCTGCTGAACTGGAGGTTGCCGTTGAGGAACAGCCGCATGTCCCGGTGCGACGCCGTCAGCACGATGCGCTGGTACGGTGTGGTCTGCGCGTAGATCACCGGGTCTGCGTAGACCGACGCCTCGGAGATTTCCATGATGCGGTCGGCATAAACGAAGCCCACCATGAGGGCCGCCAGCGCCGCCAGCCCGGCAGCGCGATGCGTGCGAACCCAGCGCACCTCCTCCCCCAGGGCGAAGAGCAGCCACAGCGCCACGGCGACGTTCAGGATGCCGAACAACAGGCCCGACCGGATGAGCCCGAGATGCGGCACGAGGACGAGCGGAAACAACAGCGAGGCGAACAGGGCGCCGATATAGTCAAAGGTGAACACGCGCGCGACCAGATCCTTGAAGGCGAACCGCGCGTGCAGGATGCGCAACAGCAGCGGGATTTCGACCCCGACCAGAACCCCGGTCACCCCGACCGTGGCGTAGAGCGGAATGCGGAAGGAGGTCACCTGGTCGAACAGCAGGAACAGCAGCGCCGCGGAAAATCCGCCCACCAGCCCGATCAGGATTTCGGTGCGGATGAACAGGGCCAACAAATCCCGCTCCAACCGGGCGGACAGCCACGACCCCACGCCCATCGCCGACAGATAGACGCCGATGACGGTTGAAAACTGCGTGACGGAATCGCCGAGGAGGTAACTGGCCAGCGTGCCGGCGATCAATTCATAGACCAGCCCGCACGTCGCGATGACGAACACCGAGACCAGCAGCAGCGCTGGCATGGCGGCTGTCATCCGTGGATGGCCGCGCTGATGATGATGGCAATGCCGAGGATGATGCTGCCGAGGAAGATGGCAACCGCCACGTTCTTGCCCTCGACGATCGTCCGCCAAAAATGGACCTGCGGCGTCAACCGGTCGAGCAGGATGAACCCGACGATGTAGATGAAGAGCCCTAGGCCGGAGAAGATCGCGGCGCTGACCAGGTTATGCCAAATCGTATCCATATCCATCGCAACCTCCTATTTGTGCGCGCCCAGGAGGAATCCGGCGCCATGGCCTCCCCCGGAGCCAGTGTTCGTGGCGGGTGGCGTCGTGCCGGTGTTGAACAAGGACATGCCTTCGTATTTGGCGTAGGTGAAAATGCTCAGCACGATCAGGCAAAACACCGCATAACCGATGGGGATGCGCCTCATGACGAGATGCGCCCACGGATCCAGCGCCATACGGGAAAGACCACCAGCAGCAGCGCGGCGAGCCAGAAGATGCCCGCACTGGGCACGTGCCGACGGACTTCGACGACGAAACTGACCGGCTGGGGAACCACAGCGCCGCCACGGCCCGGCTGCCCATAGGCCAACGCATCGGTATCGATCACCAGGCGGTAGGTGCCCCCGGGAACTCGGGCAAAAATAGCGCGGGCGGATTGGCTTCCTTCAGTCCAACTCCCATCCTCGTCAATGCCTTCATATTCCTCAACCGTGAGGTCGGCGTTGAAACTCCGCTGACTCGATACATTCACCAGCGCCAACCCCAGCTCCACCCATGAATTGACCACCGCCGAACTCGCCGCGATCTGCAAGTTACCGCCGGCATCGGGCACGGTGAAACTCGGCGTCGTCACCGGACGGCCGCGATCCGCCACCGTGGTGGTGAAACCTTGCGTCAACAGCACGGCATTGCGACTGAGGCCAAACGGAATGATGGCCAGAACCATCAGGACGGCCACGGCGGCGAGGCTGGTGTAGAGCACGGTGCGGGTATCGGCACGATAGGCGGCCGCACGCTCGAACGCCGTCGGCGGCACGGCCTTGGTGGGGAGCTTGAATGCCGCGGTGATATCGGCCGCGGCCAGCCGGACCCCGCGCGACCAGGTGACCTCCTGCGCCGCCTCCTCGCGGGATAGCAGATAGGCCTCGGATTCGTATTCCGTAACGGCCACCTCGTCGCCGACGCGTACCCGCCAGTAGAATTCGCCCAACACATAGTCGGTCCGTGCCCGCGACTCGCTCAGTTTGCGGTAGTGCTTGCCATCTCCCGCTCCGGCGGCCGGGTCGGGCACGTCCTGCGGCAGCATGGCGTAGAGCGTCCAGTTCTCCTCGTCCTCAACCAGGAAGCGGAACCCCTCATAGGGGCTGAACAGCAGATACTCGTCCCAGCTAAAGCCCTCGACCACGTCGCTGCGGGTTTGGAACCCCACCACCTCCCATAGCGTGCCAACCAACTGGGCGCGCGTGCCGAGTTCGATCAGCGTGCGCCGGGTGCGGGCCTGGGCTACACCGATCATCCGGATGTCGGGGTTGGCTACGTCGAGAATGGCGCCGCAGGACGCACAGGCGGCGGAGATACTGAGGCCGTTCGCCCGGATCGTGACGCTGCCGCCACAATTTGGGCAGGCGACCGTGCGCGTGCGCCCGGGTTGCGGTCCGGTCGGCGGCATTACCCGGCGGGAGCGTAGCGAGGATCGAGCCGCCGCGCCGGATCCGGCAGCGGCGGTGGCCAGCCTTCCACCTCGCGTAGATTTTTAAAGTGGAGCATCCCGAACGTGGTGTAGTTGCCGAGATAAAGGTGAAACCCCTCGGACGACTTCTCCAGCCCGGCGAACCGGCCCGCGCTGCCGACCATATCGATATAGGTCACGACCCGGCCTTGTGGGGCAGCAAATGGCAGCTCGCCCTGGCTGCCCAAACAAATCCCCTGCTTGATATCGGCCACGCGATAATTTTCCGCGCCAACCGACATCACGGCCCCCAAGGCAGCCCACGACTCGCTCAGACCCGCGGGCACCTCGTGCTCCAGCGAAACCGCCAGCAAGCCCTGCGCCTCCGTGAGCCAAGCCTGCCCGCCAGCATCCTCCATGAACCATTCCGTCCAGGCGCCATCCGTCCAGCCAATCCGGGCCCGGCCAAGCAGCGTGAAATGCCGCCCCTGCCATTGCAGCCCGGTGCCAACCTGCAACGGGCTAATCTCGTCCGGCAGCGCCGCCATGGTCCCGATCGCTTCTACCGCCCGATCGCTGCGCACCACCGTCGAGCCGCAGGACGCGCAAACGGCGTAAACCGACACGGAGGAGCGGAACGGCAGCTCGGCCCCACAGGACGGGCAAGTATACTGGACCATCGGAGAGGGGCTATCAGCGGATCTGGGCGAGCAGCTCGGCCTTCTTGGCATCGAATTCGGCCTGGGTCAGCACGCCCTTGCCGAATAATTCGCCCAGCCGCGCGATCGTCGCGATCGGGTCCGCCGCTGGCGCCGGGGCAGGAGCTGGGGCGGCAGCGGTTTGGGCGCCCATCGATTGCGCAAGCGCCATGCCCGCGCCGAAGCCCACCCCGGCGGACGCCGCACCGCCTGGATTGGCCGCAGCGACCTGCAGGCTCTCGGCAGCCTCGAACTTGGTATACTGCCCCAGATCGCCGACGATTCGCATCGAGCTGGCACGGTCCATGCGCTCCTGCACCTCCTCCGGCAACGAAAGGCTCTGCAGGTAGAAGCTCGTCAGCTCCAACCCATAGGTGGCGAAGACGGGCGTGATCGAGTCGTGCAACTGGGCCGAGAGCGCCTCCTGACTGGCGGCCATATCAACAAACGCCATTTCGCTGTCGCCGAGGCGGCTTGCCATCGCGGTGAGAATGGCGGCGCGCAGTTGCCCAGCCGCCATGTCCGCCGTGTAGTCCGCGACCGTGCCGCTCAGCCGGGTCCAGAACGGCGCCACATCGGCAATGCGGTAGGAATACACCCCGTTGGCGCGGATTCGCAGCGCACCGAATTCCTTGTCTCGGACGGTGACGGGTTGGGGCGTGCCCCAGCGCTGGTCGATCTGATCCCGCGTGCTGAAAAAATAGACGTCCGACTTGAAGGGCGACTGGAAGGCCTTGTCCCAGTTTCGCAGCGAGGTGAGCACAGGCAAATTCCGGGTCGTGAGCTGGTAGGTCCCGGGGCCAAACGAGTCGGCAACCTTGCCCTCGTTGATAAAGATGGCCCGTTGCGACTCGCGCACGACCAAGACGCCGCCGTTCTGAATTTCCGAATCCGCCATCGGGAAGCGGTGGGACAGTACTCCCGCGCCCTCCTCGTTCCATTGCAGGACGTCGATGAACTGTTTGGAAAAGAAGCTGCCTAAACTCATTGCTGGAGGTCCCCGGTTATCCCCAGCTTAGACCATAGTATGCGAGAGTAAAATGAGTTGCAGCGGGCCTATCCGGGCGGCTTGGCCATATGGGTCGCCAAGACCGCATCGGTCTCGACGTTAACTTCCAACAGCTTCACATCGTAGCCCCACAGTGCTGCCAGGTGGCGGAGGGTCGCCTCGGCGTCTTTCCTGGCTAGTAACTGGCCAGGATGGGTTCGGTGCTCCAGCATCAGTTGGCGGTCACCCGTCAGGTCCACGTCGACCACCTGAATGTCGGCATCGTTCAACCCGGGGTCATAAGACTGGGCGAGGCTGCGGCGGATTGTCCGGTAACCGTCTTCATCATGGATCGCATCCACCAGCAGCGTCGGGTCGGTCGTGTCGTCCAGCAGCCGGAACATGCGAAAATCTCGAATCACTTTCGGCGACAGGAACTGCAGCAGGAAGCTCTCGTCGCGATAATTCGCCCAGGCGTGACGCAATGTCCCCAACGGATCGCGATTGCCCGCAATGTCGGGGAACCAACCTCGATCCTCCTTCGTCGGTTCGTCGCAGATGCGTGCAATGTCGGTCATTATGGCGTAGCCGAGCGCATATGGGTTGAACCCTGGCCCGCCCGCCGGGTGATCGAAGCCGGGCTGCATGATCACGCTGCTGGTGGAGTGCAGGACTTCCAAGAACGCCGCGTCGTCAATCTGCCCGGTTTCATGCAACCGGGTCATGATGCGTTGGTGCACCCAGGTGGCGCAGCCCTCGTTCATCACCTTCGCCTGCGGCTGCGGATAGAAATACTGCGCAATCAACCGCACAATGCGGATGATCTCTCGCTCCCACGAATGGAGTCGCGGCGAAGACTTTTCTAGGAAATACAGCAAGTTCTCCTCGGGTAAACCGAGGCGGCGGCGGCGATCCGCCACCTTGTCCAAACCCGGCGCCACTTTCGCGTCCGGCAAGGTTCGCCACAGATCATCGAAAACCCGCTCATCATACTCTTGCCGTTCGCGCTCCCGCCTCTCCTCTGTCTTGAGGTTCATCGGCCGGCTGCCACCGTGGCGGTGCACGCCGTGGCGCGAGAGGGAATGCGCCGCGTCCAGCACCCGCTCCACCGCGGCAATGCCGTATTTATCCTCGCACGTCGCCACATAGCTGCGCGCGAATTCCAAGTAATCCAGGATCGCCGAGGGTTCCGTCCATTGCCGGAACAGGTGGTTGTTCCGAAAAAAATGGTTGTGGCCGAACGCCGCGTGAGCGATCACCAGCGCCTGCATCGTCGCCGTGTTCTCCTCCATCAGGTAGGAGATGCAGGGATTGGAGTTGATGACCACCTCGTAGGCAAGGCTGGTGTAGCCACGGCGGTAGCTACTTTCATGTTGCAGAAAGCGCTTGCCATACGACCAATGGCGATAGGTCAGCGGCATCCCGTGCGCCGTGTAGACGTCGAGCATCTGTTCCGACGTAATGACCTCGATGCGGTTCGGGTAAACCTCCAGGCCGAGTTCGTCGATCGCAATCCGCTCGATGGCGTCGTAGGACCGTTGCAGCGTGCCGTAGTCCCAATCGGGCCCACTATAGATGAGGGGCATGTCCATCAAGTCGAGACCTTGCGGCCGAACAACTCACGGAACACGGGAAAGATGTCTTTCCGCTCGGCCACCCGGCGCATGGCCAGCTTCGGCGCACGCTCCGCCAGCGGGGCGTAACCGCGCCACAAATCCGTCTCGCCGCGGATCACTGCTGCTGAAATCGAGACTTCGATATAGGCGAAATGCTGTACGATCGGCAGAATGTCGTTTTCCAGCAACGCCACCGCGCGCTGGGTGTCGCTGCCGGAATTGTCCCCATCCGAGGCCTGAGCGGCATAGATGTTCCACGAATCAGCCGGGTAGCGGGACTTCTGGATACGGGTGAATTCCGCCAGGGCGGTCGACACCACCGTGCCGCCGGTCCGCGGATCGGTAAAAAAAACCTCCTCCACCACCTCCTCGGCGACTTCCGTGTGCCGGATGAACACCAGATCGACCCGCTTGTAGCGGCGCCCGAGGAACACGTGAAGCAGCAGGAAAAAGCGTTTCGCCAAATCCTTCATGCTCTCCGACATCGAGCCGGACACATCCATCAGGCAGAACATCACCGCCCGGGCGGTCGGCTTCGGCACCTGGGTATAGCGGCGGAACCGCATGTCGATCGGGTCGACCCAGGGGACGCGGGCTAGCCGCCGCAACGCCAACTCCAACTCGCCACGCAGCGCGTGTAGCCGGTCGAGGTCCTCGCCACTCGCGGCGAGTTGGGCGACCTCCGCCTCCAGCTCCTTCACCTCTGGCGGCTTCGGACGTCGCAGGCCAATGCGGCGGGCCATGGATTGGCGCATGGTCCGCGACATATCGACCTGGGATGGGGAGCCATCCACGCTGATACCGGCACGCGCCGGCGCCATCGTCTCGGTGGCGACCACCTGGCTTTTGACCAGGTCCGGCAGTTCGAGATCCTCGAAGAAAAGATCGAGGAACTCATCGCGCGTCAGGACGAAGCGGAACCCATCCTGAGCCTCCCCCTGCCCCTGGCCACTCCCGTTGCCGCCGCCCCCACCGCCCCCGCTGGGTTGACGTGGCAGCCGGTCGCCAGTGGAGAACTCCTTGTTTCCAGACAACACGATGTCGCGCTTGCCGCCGCTGAAGACGGTGTGGAAGGACGGCTCGTGCAGCACGTCGGCGGGGATGGTGACGGTCTCGCCCTGCCCGGTTTCACGCAGCGTCCCTTGGTCGATCGCGTTGCGGGCGGCTCGCGCAATAGCACCCCTGGCCCGCGCCAACACGCGCTGGCGGTTTTCCAGGTTCTTCCCGTGGGGGTTTGACCGCCGATCGATGATGTCCAAATGCGCGCGCTCAGGCCGACTGCTTGACCCGCATGTACCACTCGACCAACCGTCGCACCTGGCGTTCGGTATAGCCGCGGGAGACCATGCGTTCGACGAAATCGGTGTGCTTCTTTTCGGTTTCACCGTCCTTCTTTGAGCCAAAGCTGATCACGGGGAGTAAGTCTTCCACTTGCGAGAACATGCGTTTCTCGATCACGTCACGGATCTTCTCGTACGACGTCCACGCCGGATTGTTGCCCCCATTCGCCGCACGATTGCGCAACGCAAACTTGACCACCTCGTTGCGGAAGTCCTTGGGGTTGGCAATACCGGCAGGCTTCTCGATCTTGGTCAACTCCGCGTTCAGGGCCTCGCGATTCATCATCTGTCCGGTATCGGGATCCTTGAAGTCCTGATCCTCGATCCAGGCATCGGCGTAATCCAGGTAGCGGTCGAACAAATTCTGCCCGTAATCGCCGTAACTCTCCAGATACGCCTTTTGGATCTCGTTGCCGATGAATTCTGCGTAACGGGCCGCGAGTTCGGATTTGATCGTCGCCAGGTACGCGGCCTCGGTCTCCGCCGGGAACTGCTCGCGCCGGATGGCCTGCTCCAACACGTACATCAGATGGACAGGATCAGCCGCCACCTCGTTGGACGAGTGGTTGAACGTTGCGGACAGTACTTTGTAGGCGAAGCGGGTGGAGATGCCGTCCATCCCTTCGTCGACGCCGGCGGTGTCGCGATATTCCTGCATCGTGCGGACCTTTGGATCGGTCTCACGAATGTTTTCACCATCATAGACGCGCATCTTCGCGAAGGGGCGCGAATTGGCATGCGGCTTCAGGCGTGACAGCACGGCAAATCGGGCCAGCATTTCCAGCGTATGCGGTGCGCAGGGCGCATCTGCCAAGGCCGAGCCGCTGATCAGCTTCTTGTAGATCATCCCTTCTTCAGTCACTCGCAGGCAATAGGGAACCTTCACGACGGACACGCGGTCCAGGAAGGCTTCGTTCGTCCGGTTGTTGCGGAAGGTTTGCCACTCGGCTTCGTTCGAGTGGGCGAGCAGGATGCCCTGGAAGGGGATCGCGCCAATGTTTTCCGTGCCGAGATAGTTACCCTCCTGGGTCGCCGTCAGCAGCGGATGCAGCATCTTGATCGGCGCCTTGAACATCTCGACAAATTCGAGAATGCCCTGGTTGGCGCGGTTCAGGCCACCGGAGAAGCCATAGGCATCTGGATCGTTCTGGCTGTACATCTCCAGCTTGCGGATATCGACCTTGCCGACGAGGGCGGAGATGTCCTGGTTGTTGTCGTCACCGGGCTCCGTTTTGGCGACTGCGATTTGCTTGCGCCGCGATGGGTAAAGCTTAACGACGCGGAACCGCTCGATGTCGCCATCCCACTCGTCCAGCCGCTTCAGCGCCCATGGGCTGGCAATTCCGGTCAGGACCCGGCGCGGGATGTCGTATCGCTGCTGCAGCGCATCGGCCATCGTCTCGGGATCGAACAAGCCGAGCGGGCTTTCGAACACCGGGCTGATTTCGTTGCCGGCTTTCAGGACATAGATCGGCTCTTGCTCCATCAGCGCCTTGAGCCGCTCACCCAACGACGATTTGCCGCCACCCACCGGGCCGAGCAGATAAAGCACCTGCTTACGTTCTTCGAGCCCCTGCGCCGCGTGGCGGAAGAAGCCGACGATGCGCTCGATCGTTTCCTCCATGCCGTGAAATTCGGCGAAGGCGGGGAAGATGCGCACCGTGCGATTGAGGAAGATGCGGGCAAGCCGTGGGTCGCGGGAGGTATCCACCAGTTCCGGCTCGCCGATGGCTTTGAGCATGCGTTCGGCAGGGCTTGCGTAACAGGCCGGGTCGTCCCGGCAGGCGTTCAAGAAATCCGAAAGGCTCATTTCCACTTCGCGACGCTGGTCGCGCAGAGTGGCATGGAGGGAAAATATGCTGTCCGTCTGAAACATCACGAAACTCCCCGGGGGTGTCCGAAGCTGTGGGCGCCGCGCGCCGACTCCGATCACCAGCAGATGCACGCGAGCAAGAACTCAGTCCCGCTTCCTTCGCCTCATTGACTAACTACCTCCCATAAGCCTCGGTCAACGCTACCGGACTTCGGCGCCGGAAAGCACGCATAACCTTTGCACCGGCAGTTCGGCGAAGTCTGTGCGCACGAAAAAGTGACCTAAATACTACAATATGACACATGATGTCACTCTGAGTTGAACCAAGACTTACCATCCGTCGAAAGCTCACGCCTCAGCGGATCAACCTACAGAGTCAGATGGGTCGTCCGCAACGGAGTCGATAGGGTGACCGCAATAAGCCGTAGAACCGTGTCGCCTCGTGGACTCACGACGCTATTGCACAATACAACGCCGTCACAGAACGACGCTGCATTAAAATTGAGCAGGCTCGAGGTTCTATGACTTTAATTGGCAAAAACCTCGAAAATATATCGATTTTCACTACAGCGCGCTCTTTCGCTGGCGGGCGGCCGCCATAATGACCTCCGGTCTGCACCGCTACGTTTTGGCATGGGCTTTGCTTGGCCGCGCCGGCTAACTGCTGCAGCCGGCCACAGCGGCGTGACGACGGACGCGCAAGGCACCACGTGTTCAATCCCAGGCCGAGATGGTTACTGGTGCGGTTGAACGAAAACCCATTTCGCAGCTTCATGGAGTCACATGGATGTCTTCCGCTAAAGCCACCCGCATCGATCTTTTCAGCCTACGAACCCCACAAATGCGTGCTTTTCACCTGACGTGGATCGCATTTTTCGTTTGCTTCTTCGCCTGGTTCGCCACGGCGCCGCTGATGCCGGTGATCAAAGGCGACCTCAACCTGACCAACGACGAGGTCTACTCAATCGGCATCGCCGGAGTGCTCGCGACCGTGCTCGCCCGCTTCGTCATCGGGCCGCTATGCGACAAATACGGACCGCGCCTGACTTATACGGCGCTGCTGTTCTTCGGCGCTTTCCCGGTTATCGGCGTCTCCTTCGCCTGGGACTTCACGTCGTTCCTGGTGTTGCGTCTGCTGATCGGAATCATCGGCGCCAGCTTCGTCATCACGCAGTTCCATACCTCGGTGATGTTCGCCCCCAACGTTGTCGGCACCGCCAACGCCACCGTCGGCGGCTGGGGCAACGCGGGCGGCGGTGTCACGCAAAGCGTGATGCCCATGGTACTCGCGCTGGTTGGCGCCTGGGGCTTCAGCAAGGGCATGTCCTGGCGCTATGCACAGGTGCTGCCGGCTGTGCTGATGCTGATTACCGCGGCGCTATACTGGAAGTTCACGCAGGATACGCCCGAGGGCAATTTTGCCGACATGCGCCGCAAAGGCATGTCCACGATGGTTGGCAAAAAGGAAGGCTGGGACGTGATGAAGGAGGCATCCAGGAACTACCGCGTCTGGATGCTCGCCGCAGCCTATGGAGCGTCGTTCGGCGTCGAACTTTTCGTTCATTCCATCGCCGCAACCTACTACTTCAACCGCTACCAGCTCTCCCTTGAGGATGCAGGCCTCGCAGTCGGCGCGTTCGGGCTGCTGGCGCTGTTCGCCCGCGCGGTGGGCGGCCTGCTATCGGACAAAGTCGCGCGGACGAAGGGGCTGGATGGACGCACTTGGCTGCTGTTCGGGCTACTGCTCGGGGAGGGTGTGTTCCTGATCGCGTTCTCGCAATCGGGCACGGTCGTGATGGCGGTCTCGATGATGCTGGCGTTCGGCCTATTTACGCACATGGCGTGCGGCTCCCTTTACGCGCTCGTTCCATTCATCGACCGCAAGGTTCTGGGCGGCGTGTGCGGTATCATCGGGGCAGGCGGCAACATCGGCGGCGTCGCAGCCGGGCTTTTGCTGCGGTTCACTGGGCAACCGGCATTTTGTTTCATGGTACTGGGAATCGCTGCCGCGGTCTGTGCTTGCGGCGCTGCAGCGATCCGCTTTTCCCCCGCCAAGAAGCTGGAGGAGCAGGCGCTCTACGACGAGGCCGTGGCACAGCGTATCTCGTCGTCGATGGCGGTCACAGCCTGAGGCATGGGCATCGCTGAGGCTTGTGAAAGCCCGTTCACGTGACCGTGGGTTCCATCATCCCCAACGCGGTGGGCACCTCCGAGCAGCAGACTGGCGACTTCGGACCTGGATACGCCTTTTTCACGGTCTTGTCCGTCGTCGTCTGCGGCCTGCTGTTCTTCATGCAGCGCTGTTGAGTCGGCCGCTGGGTCGGCAAGGGCGGCCGGGCGCTGATCAGTTCCCACGACGACCTACAAACCGGCAGTTTCTCTCCCGCACGCTCATGAGGAACGCCGCCAGCCGGATTCGCGCCAGGCTGGCGGCATCCTTCGTCCCGCTTCGCCCGTTATACGTATTGTCATGACCAAACCGCTCGATCGTAGTCCGCGTATCGCCATCGTCGATGAAAGCACCGTCCGCAGCCTATTGATCGAGGATGGCCTACGCGAAGCGGGCTATGTCGACATCATCCGGATCAACCAGATGCAAGGTCTGCTCGCAGCCCTCGTTGCGGCCGATCCGGACGTGATCATCATCGATCTGGAAAACTCCAGCCGCGACGTTCTGGAACAAATGTTCGTCGTCAGCCGCGCCGTTCGCCGGCCGGTGGCCATGTTCGTCGACCCCGCGGATTCCGGGCTGATGCAAGTCGCCGTCGATGCCGGCGTCTCGGCCTACGTCGTCGACGGCTTCGACAAGCGGCGCATCCGGCCCATCCTGGACATGTGCGTCACGCTCTTCAACGCCTTCTTGAATTTGCAGCAGGAGCTCGAGGAAGCAAAGTTCCGGCTTGCCGAAAAAGATGTGGTCGACCGGGCCAAGCTCATCATCATGAAAATTCGTGGCATTGCGGAAGACGAGGCCTACGCCCTGTTGCGGTCTAAGGCGATGCACGAGAAGAAGCGCATTGCCGAGGTGGCCAGGGCGGTGATCACGTCGGCGGATTTGCTGGGATGACCAAAACGCTCCGCGTCGGCTACATTCCCCTCATCGATGCCGCCCTGCTGGTGACGGCCCGCAACCAAGGGTTCGCCGCAGCAGAGGGGATCGAGTTGGTGCTGGTCCGGGACGTCACCTGGGCCAATCTGCGCGACCGCCTGGCGGCCGAGCGGCTGGACGCGGCCCATATGTTGGCCCCTGCCGCCATCGCCGCGACGCTTGGGCTGGGGCAATTCCCGGTGAAAATGGCCGCACCGGTCTGCCTCAACCGGAATGGCAATGCGATCACCCTCTCGCCCGCCCTGCACGAGCAGCTCCTGCGGCAATGTTCCGGGGATTCCCGCAACCCGGCGACAACAGCTGCTGCACTGGCCGACGTGATCCGAAACCGCCGTGCCCAGGGCCTGCCAGAGTTGGTCTTCGGGACCGTCTATCCATTTTCCATGCATTCCATCCTGCTGCACAAATGGTTCCTCCTGGCTGGCATCGACCCGCGGGAGGATTTGCAGCTGACGGTGCTGCCGCCGCAATTCATGGTGACCGGGATAAAGACCGGTCTGATCGACGGATTTTGCGCGGGCGCGCCGTGGAATGCCCTGGCGGTCCAGAGCGGCAGCGGCACGATCGTGCATCCCGGCACGGACATCGTCCCCGACGCGCCGGAAAAAGTGCTCGTGTGGCGGGCGGCGGAGATCGAAACACGCGCCGACTCGGTGTCCGCCTTGAACCGCGCCATCATCAAGGCCTCCCACTGGTGCGCTGACCCGGCGAATTGGGCTATCTTGGCCCACGACCTATCCGTGCCGGGGATCCTCAACACGCCGCGAAGTGTCATCCAGGAGGTTCTGGCCGGGCGGATTTCGATTGGCGGCCAAGCGCCTTACCATCCGGCGACATCGTTCATGCGGCTGGACCCGAGCGTGTTGCGGCCGCGCAAAGACGACGCGGATTTCCTGTATCGATGCATGCACGAGACCAAGCTGATCGACGCGACTCCGGAGGGTTTGGCTCTGACGCGATCCATCTTCCGCGACGACGTCTACGACCGCGTGTAATCCCCGCAGACGGCGCCGGCACATCCATTGCTTCGTAGCCAGCCACGCCATCACCCGCTAAGAGCGGGCTCCCCCTCACAAATGAGCCCATAACCGTCTAGGAGGCCGCCGTGAACTCGCTGAGTGCCCGTGATATCGCCACGCTGGTTCATCAGCAGACGGATTTGGACCGGCATAGCCGTGAGGGTGGCGTGCTCATCGCGCGAGGCGAGGGCTGCCGCGTCTGGGATACGGACGGGCGGGAGTATATCGAGGCGATGGCGGGCCTCTGGTGCGCCAGCCTAGGGTTCAGCGAGCGCCGCCTCGCCGACGCCGCCTACAAGCAGATGCTGGCGCTCCCATACTACCACACCTTCTTCGGCAAGGGGCACGAGCCGTCCGTCGAGTTGGCCGAGCGCCTGCTGGCCGTCGCCCCGCCCGGAATGGCCCGGGTGCTCTTCCAGTGCAGCGGCTCGGAGGCAAATGACGCTGCGATCAAATTGGCCTGGCATTACTGGGGTATCCAGGGCCTGCCAGAGCGTCGCAAGATCATCGGCCGGGTTCGCGGCTACCACGGCAACACCGTGGCGACGGTCAGCCTGTCCGGCCAGCCGCATATGCATGCCGGGTTCGGCCTGCCACTGCCGGGCTTCGTCCATACCGACAACCCCAATTATTACCGCTTCCACGAAGACGGCGAGACGGAGGAGGCGTTCAGCGCGCGGATGGCCGGCAATTTGGAGGCGCTGATCCAGGCGGAGGGTCCCGGCACCATTGCGGCGTTCTTTGGCGAGCCCGTGCAGGGGGGCGGCGGCGCCATCACGCCGCCACGCGGCTATTGGGCGGCGATCCAGGCCGTGCTGAAGCGGCATGATATTCTGTTGGTGGCCGACGAGGTGATCTGCGGGTTCGGCCGCACCGGGGCAATGTGGGGCTGCCAGACCTACGAGATTCAGCCGGACATGATCACCAGCGCCAAGCAGCTTTCCGCGGCCTATCAGCCGATCTCCGCGCTGATGATCAGCACACAGATCCATGATGCCCTGCTGGAAGGCAGCCGCAAATATGGCTCATTCGGGCATGGGTTCACCTATGGCGGCCATCCCGTGGCCTGCGCCGTGGCGATCGAGACGCTGAAGATTTACGAGGAGATGGACCTGATCGGCCATGTGCAGGAGGTCGCCCCGGCCTTTCTCAAGGGCCTGGGAGCGTTCCGGGGTCACCACCTCGTCGGCGACGTCCGCGGAATCGGCCTCATCGCGGGCGTGGAATTGATGCAGGACAAAGCGACGCGGACGCCCTTCCCCGCTGCGATGGCCGTCGGCAACCGGGTGCAGAATGCCGCCGAAAAGGCCGGGCTGATCGTGCGCGCAATCGGCGACCGCATCGCGTTCACCCCGCCGATGATCATCACCCGCAGTGAAATCGACCAGATGTGCGCTCGGTTCGGCTCAGCGCTGGATCAGGTCTGGGCGGAGATGCAGTCACACACGGTCATGGCGGCCGAGTAGCCACGGGCGCCGTTAGAGGTGGTCACGCCTTCCGGGGCGATGGTTTGATCTCTCGCATCATCGCACGCTCAGCACCCGGTTTACTGTGGCCTGATAACCTTTGCCCTTGCTTTTCGTAGAAGGCGAGCACGTCTGCATCGATGCGGAAGCTCTTGAGACGTTTCACAGGCCGGTAGAACCGTCCACGCTCTGCGTCGGGCCAGTCGGTCACCAAGGGGGCGTCCGGGTCGCCGAGATTTACGTCCGCATTCGGCACGGCCGCCGCAGCCTTTAGCCGGGCGAGCATCCCGCCTTCGTCCTCGTCGCTATGCTTATGCCGGGACTCCCGCATCCTTCTTCGGATCCCATGCCCA
The DNA here is from genome assembly GCA_965199005.1 of Acetobacteraceae bacterium. Lineage (GTDB taxonomy): Bacteria > Pseudomonadota > Alphaproteobacteria > Acetobacterales > Acetobacteraceae > LMUY01. The sequence goes on from CBDAQK010000006.1 coordinate 1,320,510, forward strand.
CTCAGGCACACAGCCCTCCGTTTGTACTACAGATCGGTAGCACAACACGTTTATGCGTTCAACGCTGGGTAAGGGAAACAAACGCGACGCAAGAGGGTGTCCCGGCTGTCCGCTATCTACCGCCCAGGCGGTGCACGCAATCACCCACGCGGCAGGCTCGCCGACAGCTTCGACTCCACCTGCGCCATCAAGGTGGCGACCGCTTCACGGCCCGCGTTCGCAATGTCCGGCGGCGAGGTCCCGGCCAACGGCGCGCTTGCCGTCTCCTCGTCCTGCAGCAGGACGCGGGCTGGAGCGGGCCGGAGATCGATCAGCACCAGGCCCAAAGCAGCCACGCTGCTGCCCTGCGCCGGCATCGCCAGCAGCGACTGCAACTCGCCCTCCAAGGCCAGGTCGGCGTGGGCGCGGCTGCCCGGCGCCAAAACAACGGAAAACAATCCGCTCGCCGCCAGCCAGCGGCGCAGCGCGTCCTCAACGGCATCGGCGGGCGGGACGCTCCACTCCTCGTAGAAGTCGGTGTGGATGCTGCCGTCACCCTGGACCAGTTGCAGCCCACGCGCCTCCAGCCCCGGCGCGGCCCGCAGCGTGCGAATCAGCAACGCCTTCCCGCCAGGCCGGGGCGGCAGGGTGGCCGGACGCCGCACCTCCAGCGGCCAGGCGCGCCGTTCGATGTACGGCCGGGCCGGCAGAATGCTACACCCACCCAGGATCGCCGGCGCCGCCAGCAGCCATCGCCGCCTCATTGGTCGCGGCTGCGCGGCGGCGCGCCACCCAGCACCACCTGCCCCGGATCGCGCCGCAAGGCCTCGCTGGTCTGGCGCAAGGCGGCGACGGCGGTGCGGGCATCGCGCAGCAGCGGCACCAGCCCGGCCTCGAGGTCCGCCGAGCCACTATTGGCACGCTCCGCCACCGCGTTCAGGGCGGCAATGAGTTCCGGCAACCGGGCCGTTGCCTGCGTCAGTTTCTGGGTGGCTGCCGTCGCCGAGCGCAACAATTGCTGGGTCTGCGGCCCTTGCGTCAGGCCACGGGCCGAGGCGAGCGTCTGCCGTAGCTCCGCCGTCAGGGCCGGCACGTTGGCGTCGGTCACGGCCGATTGCAGCGTCCGCAACGTCGCGGTTCCCTGCACCATCAGTTTGTCCGCATCGCCATCGTGCAAGGTGGCCCGCAGATCGGCGATCAATCCGAGCAGCCCGCTTGCCAGCCCGTTGATGTCGATCTGTTGGATCTTGCCCAGCAACACGGTCGCGGCGTCCTGAACCTGCGCCAGGGTCGATGGCATGGATGGGATATAGTCGTAGCGCGGCTTCCAGGGCACATCGAGGGGCGGAAACTGCACCGGGTTGACGAAATCCAGCTCCACGTAACTCAGGCCCGTCAGCCCTTGTGGCGCGATGCGGGCACGCAACCCGCGCGCGATGCTTTCCGCGCTGGGCGGCGCCCCCAAGCGCGACGTGTCGAGTTCAAATCGCACGAAGACCGTCCGGAAATTGGTCTGCCGAATCGCGTCGGGCTCGTCACGGCCATAATCCGCGCTGACCAGCCCGATCTCCGTCACCGCACCAATGGCAACCCCGCGATACTTGACCTGGGCGCCCACATCCAACCCCTGGACGCTGTCGCGAAAATACGTCTCATAGGGGCGGGCATGGCGGATTTGGCTGCCGCCGAGAAACAGCACGGCGCCCACCACCAACCCCAATCCGGCGAGGATCAGCACCCCGACGCGGAGATAGGTCCCGCGCATCAGCGTGCCTCCCGCCCAAAGAACGCGCGGATGGCGGGGTCGGTGCTGTCCCGTGCCAGCAGACGGGGATCACCCTCTGCCAGCACCCCTTCCCGGACCCGGTCGAGCATGAGGCACCGGTCGGCAATGGCGAGGATGGACGGTAATTCGTGAGTGACGACGACGAAGGTCGCACCCAGCGTATCGCGCAAACGCAGGACGAGCTGGTCCAGCCCCGCCGACGTCACGGGGTCCAACCCGGCCGACGGCTCGTCCAGGAACAGCAAGGGCGGGTCGAGCGCCAGCGCCCGGGCGATGCCTGCCCGTTTCGCCATTCCGCCAGAGATTTCCGCCGGCCGGAGCGGGGCGGCATGCGCCAGGCCGACCTGCGCCAGTTTCACGCGGGCGATGGCCGCACAGGCGTCCGGCGGCAGACTGGTCAGGGTTCGCAAGGGCAGCGCCACGTTCTCCAACAGGGTCAGCGAGCCAAACAACGCGCCGGACTGGAACATGACGCCAATTTGGCGGCGCACGGCCTGGGGATCGGTGGCGACATCATGCCCCATGACGCTGACCCTGCCGGCCGTCGGGGGGAGCAGCCCGATCATCTGCCGCATCAGCGTCGACTTGCCGCTACCGGACCCGCCCAGGATGGCAAACACCTGGCCTCGGGGGATGGTAAAGCTGACATCACGGAACACGGTATGGAAGCCAAAGCGTTGCGTGAGGCCCTGCGCCAGTACCGCCGGGTGCTCCGCCTCCATCACTCCGCGGCGCGGGCCGGCTGCCACTCCGGCGGTGCCACCGCGCCGATTTGCTCCACGATGCGTCCATACGCCTCTGGCCGGCGGTGCTTGTCGAAGGCGAAGATCGTCGTGCGGCCCAGCGTGCATTGGTCCAGGTCGCAATCGGCGGTGATCAGCTCATCCCCCCAGCTCGTCGCCTCGGCCATGATCTCGCCCTGCGGGTTGACGATGATTGAGTTACCGAACAGCTCGCAGCCATCCTCCACCCCTGCCTTCGCCGTCGCCACGGCAAAGGTCGCGTTCTGATAGGCGCCGGCCTGGATGGACAAATGGCTGTGCAACACGCGCAGATGATGCGCCTCGAAGCCTTTGGCGTCCTGGTTGAGGCTTGGGGTGTTATAGCCGAGCATCACCAGTTCGACCGATTGCAGGCCCAGCACGCGCCATGCCTCCGGCCACCGGCGATCGTTGCAAATGAGTAGCCCGGCGTTTACCGGCAGCCCTGCCAGGGGAGCCCGCACGACGGGAAAGCCGAGGTTGCCAACCTCGAAATACCGCTTCTCCAGATGCTGCACTTTGCGCGCCGGGTCGAATTCGGCGTGGCCGGGCAAATGCACCTTGCGGTATTTCAGCATCACCTCGCCCGCCGGGTTCACCAGGATGGCGGTGTTGAAGTGTCCGCCGTCCAGCGTCCGCTCCGCATAGCCGAGATGGAAGGCGATACCGTAGCGCCTGGCCGCCTCGAAGAGCGGGGCGGTCTCGTTCGACGGCATGGTGGTTTCGAACCAGCTATCTGCCTCCGCGCGGTCCTCGTGGTAATGGCGCGGAAAGAAGGTGGTCAGCGCCAATTCCGGGAACACGACGACCTGCACCCCCCTGGCATGCGCCCGTTCCATCAAGCGGACCATGCGCCCCACCGCGACCGAGCGGGGTTCGGCTTTTTGGATGGGGCCGAGTTGGGCGGCGGCTACAGTGATGATTCGGGACATTAATCGGCTGCCTCGCTCAGTTCCTGGGGTGGGATGACTCCGGTTTGCGCGGTGATCGCGCCGTATTGGTCTGGCCGGCGGTGGGCGGCGAAGTTGAACATCTTCTCCTTGCCCTGGCGGCACGCCTCCAGGTCGCAATCCGCCGCCACCACCTCGTCCGCCAGCGTCCGTGTCTCAGCCACGATCAGACCGTTTGGGTCGACGATGCACGAGCCGCCGATCAGCCCGGCGCCATCCTCGACCCCCGCCTTGGCGACGGCCACGGCCCAGGTGGCGTTCATATAGGCATTGGCCTGCACCACCAGCCTGGAGTGGAAGGTGCGGAGTTCGGCCCCTTCCGTGGTGCCGCCATTCGGGTCATAGGCTGCCGAGTTGTAGCCGAGGCACACCAGCTCGACCCCCTGCAACCCCAGCATACGCCAGGATTCCGGCCAGCGACGATCGTTGCAGATCATCATGCCGAGCGCGCCACTGGCCAGCGACTCTGGGGCGCGCCACACGGGAAACCCGGTATCCCCATAAGAAAAATAGCGCTTCTCCAACTGTTGATACGTCTCACCGGGCCGGGGTTCGATGGAACCGGGCAGATGGACTTTGCGGTAGCGGCCCATGGTCCGCCCCTCGGGCGTGACGAGGATCGCACTATTGTACAAGCGCTCCCCCGCCCGTTCGGCGTAGCCGATGCTGAAGCCGACGCCCAATTCACGCGCGCGGTCGAACAAGGGCTGCACGGCTGGGTTCGGCATGGCTGGCTCGGTGAACGCGTCCAACTCCGCCGCCGGCATGAGCCAGCGCGGAAAAAAGGTGGTGAACGCCAATTCCGGAAACACGACCAGTCGCGCGCCCTGCCCCGCGGCCTGGTCCAACAGCGCCACGATGCGGTCCAACGTGCGGGCGCGCGTATCCGCCCGCTGGGTGGGCCCCATCTGGGCAGCCGCGACACGGATCACCCGCGGCATGTCAGGCGACGCCCCGCTTCACGAACCGGCCAGTGCCCGGCGTCGCCAACACGGCCTTGCCGTCCCACACGATCTGCCCGCGCAGGAGCGTTGCGGCGACCCGGGCACGCATGGCCCGGCCGTGATAGGGCGACCACCGGAGTTCCGGACGGTCCTGGATATCGGCCTCGTCGAACGTGAACCGGCCCAGCTCCAGCACCAGCAAATCCGCATCCTTGCCGGGCGCAATGGCGCCCTTCCGTCCGTCCAACCCATGATGCCGGGCAGGTCTTTCGCTACAATATCGGGCCATCATCGTGGGCGCCAGGCCGCGCTCATCGAGCAAGGTATACATCAAGGGCGCAAAGCTCTGCAGCCCCGTCAGCCCGGCGCCACACGCGAAGATGTCGGCGAAACCCTTCCGGTCAGCCGGCCAGGGAGCGTGGTCGGTCGAGACGTAGGCGACAGTGCCAGCCTGCATCGCCCCCCACATACGCTCCACCTCCGCCGCGCTGCGGAACGGCGGGTTGCACTTGCCGCGGCCGCCCAGCCGGACGAGGTCATCCTCCGTCATGCAGAGATACTGGATGCAGGCCTCCCCCGTCGCCTGCCCCCCCATGGCACGGAACGATTCGGCGATGGTGAACCCGCGGGCGAGCGAGGAATGGGCAATGTGCACGTGAGCACCCGTCTCCAACCCGATCTCGAAGATTTCATTATCCGCCATCGTCTCGGCCAGCGGCGGCCTGGTGCGGCAATGCATGATGGCGTGGGTCTCCCCGGCCGCCCGGGCCTCCGCGGTCAGCCGTTCGACCAGCTCCTGATCTTCGTTATGGACGGAGACCGGCAACCCGGTCCGGGCGATGGCGGCGAAGGCAGCCACCATGGTGGGGTGGTCGATGCGCGGAAAGCGAACCGCGTCGTATTCGTAGGTCGACAGCTTGAACGACGTGACGCCGCCTGCCGCCAGCTCGGCAATCGCGGGCACGCCGCCATGTTTGGTGATGGTGCCATAGAGTGCCACATCCACATGGGCTGTCCGTTCGACCCAGCCGATCTTGTCCGCCAGCACGCTGGCATCGGTGACCGCCTGCGGGACGTCATAGGGCATGTCGACGCAGGTGGTGACCCCGCCCGCCGCGGCCGAGCGGGTGGCGCCCTCGATGCCGGGCCAGCCAATCGCCGAGCTGGTGTGCATATGCCCGTCCACCAGGCCCGGCAGCACCAGATAGTCGCCATAGTCCAGCACTTGGGAGGCATCCGGCGCCCCCCCCGTCCCGATGGCGGCGATCCGCTCGCCTGATATCGCGATCCATCCATTCCGCATCACCTCTGCCGAGGTGACGATCGTGCCGCGAACAAGGCTGTCGTACATGGGTTCTCCTTCGCAGGCACGTTAGGCCTGCGGAGGAAGCTGGGCAACGAGGCTGGTCGGCAGCGTCCCCTTACGGGGTGTGCAACGCCGCGTAGCCGGCCATTGCCAGTGGAATCTGGTCCGCCGTCAAATCCGGCTTCAGGATACTTGCCGCACCGGCCTGGTCCCCGGCGAGTGCCAGCGCCGTAGCCAGGTCGTGGCGGACGCGCCGCGGCGCGGTCGGGCTGGCGGCGAGCGGCCGCAAAACCTCCACTGCGCCGGCGGCATCCCCACCCAAAGCCATGGAAAGACCAAGGTTGACCCGCGCTGCGTCCAAGTCGGGCGCCACTTCGAGAGCTTGCTTGTAGATCGCTTGTGCCGCTGCGTGATGCTCCTGCATGTCTTCCGCAATTCCGATATTGGTCAGCGCGCGGGGGTCATTCGGCTGCAGCTTCAGCGTGGCCTTGAACGCCGCCTCGGCGTCCGCGGCGCGGCCGCTAATCAAAAGAACTCGGCCCAAGCCGAACTGCGCCCCGGCCGACGATGACGACACCCGGATGGCACGGCGGAAGCTCGCCTCTGCCTGACCTAATTCCCCCATCTCCGTCAATGCCTGCCCTTCGATCAGCAGCGCGCCCAAATCGTCTCGGTTGCCGGCGAGTTGGCGCCGGGCGACCGACAAGGCTGCCTCCGGCGCGCCGCCAGCCAGGGCTGCGGCGCCGACCTGTAGGCTGGGCGGCTTGTTGCTGAATTCCTTGTTGGAATGGGCGCACGCCGACAGCAGCAAAAGCGCCACGAGCGGAAAGCTACGCATTTTGCGAAACTCCGTTGAGATGGCCCCAATGTGAGCCGGGCGGGTTTACCAAAAGCTAAAGAGGCGAAACCGGCCCCGCTGTAGCCGCCGGCGCGTGGCGTCTTTGACACGCAGCACGCTAATGCCCGTGCAGTGACGCCATGACCTTCAGCGCTGCGGGGCCACCGACCACGGCGAACACCGTGGGCAGGATGAAGATGATCATCGGCAATGTCAGCAGCACCGGCAGCCGCGCCGCCCGTTCCTCGAATTTGGTCAGCGATTCCGTCCGCATTTCTGCCGAGAGCGTGCGCAGCGCCTGCGATAGCGGCGTACCGTATTGCAAGGTCTGCACCAAAGTGGCGCCGAGCCGCTTGAGGCTTTCCAACCCGGTCCGGGTGCCCATATTCTGTAGCGCGACGCGGCGGTCCGACATGATCCGCAGTTCGCTCGCCGTCTGCCGCAATTCTTCGGCAACGGCAGGATGGGCATGGCCAACCTCGGCAGCGACACGGGTGATGGCAGGCTCCAACCCCAAGCCCGCCTCCGAACAGATGACCATCATGTCCAACGCGTCCGGCAATCCGCGGTCCAGCCGCTGCAGAAAGCGGGAGCGCATGGAACGGACGATGTAGTCTGGCCCTAAAAGCCCGACGACGGCGGCGGCCGCTGTCCCGCCATTATGTATCAGCGTCGACATCCCCAGGGTGCCAAGCCCGAACCAGGCCAGCGCCGGAAGCGCCAAGACCAGCACCAGCTTGCTGCCCACGAACAAGCCCAGGCCGTTGCCGCCCTTGAACCCGGCCGTATGCAAGGTCAATTCCAGTTCGGTCACCGTCTTGTCGGACAGCAAGCCGCTTCTGGCCAAGGCATTGCCGATCATCGTGATGAAGCGGAGCGGCCCACTGCCGTTGCTGGCGCGAACCTTGGTCGACCGCGCCATCCCCGCAGCGAGCTGCACGTAAATGACCCGCGCCTCCATCTTCTCTTGCACTTGGACCGAGCGGAGCAGCGCCAATGCACCGATCGCACTGATCAGGGACACAGCCCCGGCGAGAATGAGGAGCGGGTTCATTGGAGGCTCTTCTTGATCATGAAACGCATCACCACCATTCCAAGCGCAAGCCAAAGGACCGTACAGCCAAACAGGGTTTGTCCCGGCCCCTCCTGAAACAATTCGGCGATATATTCTGGGTTCAGAACCGCCAACGCTCCGCCCGCGAAGATCGGCAATACCGCCAACACACCAGCGCTCGTCCGCGCCTCCGCCGCCAGCGCGTAGCCACGTGACTTCAAGGCAACACGCTTGCGAACCACATCGGCCAGGTTTTCCAACGTCTCGGTCAAGCCGCCGCCAGTCTGGCTTTGCAGCGCCAGCGCCGTGGCAAAGAAGCGGTACTCCGGCAGCTTGTTGCGGGCGGCCATCTCACGCAGCGCATCCTCGATCGGGGTGCCGATACTCACCTGATCGTACAGGCGGCCGAACTCGATCGACGTGGGCGATTCCGAATCCTGCGCCACAGCGCGAAGCGCCTCGGACACCGGGATACCCACGCGAACGCCGCGCACGATGGTTGCCAACGCATCGGGGAATTGGCTGTAGAGTTTCCCGGTGCGCTTGGCGTCATTGCCTTTGTAGACCGAACGGACCACGGCAAACGCCACGACCGGCAGCAAACCCCAGGAATAGATGCCGAAGAGGCCATGCAGCAGCCATTCGACGATGTAGCCCGGGATGATCGAGAGGGGAATGACCAGGATGGGCTTCAGCGGGTACGGGTCGCGACGATCCGGGTCCATGCCGATGAACTGCTTCACCTTGCGCACCAGACTCGCGGTTGGCATTGCGACGGACAGCCGGGCGATGCCGACTGCCGGGGCTTCCGATACCTGATATGGCAGCACCACCTTCGTCCGGCGATCCTGCACCCGGCGCGCCCGCTGGTCTGCAAACAGCACCATCACCGCCGCCGCGGAAAACACCATCAACAGGACGCTCGCGATCATCAACATGCTTGTGATGTTCATGGGAAACCCCGCATGAAGGCCCCGCCTATCATCGATGCGCTTCCTCCAGCGCTGCGGCCCACACCTTGTCTAGCCCGAAATAGGCGAGCCGCTCGTTGAAGGATGGCCGGGCACGGCTGACTTTGTAGTGACCCTGAATCCGCCCGTCATGCGACTCGCCCGACATCTCGAAGGCAAAGATGTCGTTCAGGATCACGACATCGCCCTCCAGCCCGCAGACTTCCGTCACCTGGATCAGGCGGCGGCCGCCGTCGCGCTGGCGCTCGACCTGAATGATGATGTCGACGGCACCCACGATCTGCTGGCGGATGGATTTCGACGGCAGCCCGAAATTGCCCATCTGCACCATGTTCTCAATTCGCGTGACCGCATCACGCGAGGTGTTGGCGTGGATGGTGGACATGCTGCCGTCATGGCCCGTGTTCATCGCCTGCAACATGTCGAACGCCTCCCCGCCGCGCACCTCGCCGACGATGATGCGGTCTGGGCGCATACGCAGTGCGTTACGGACCAGGTCGCGCTGGGTGATTTCGCCCCGCCCCTCCAACGATGGCGGCCGCGTCTCCAACCGCACCACGTGGGGCTGCTGCAGTTGCAGCTCGGCGGCGTCCTCGACGGTCACCACGCGTTCGGAGGCTTCGATCAGTTGGCTCACGGCGTTGAGCAGCGTGGTCTTGCCGCTGCCGGTGCCGCCGCTGATGATGATGTTCAGGCGGCAGCGTCCCGCGATCTCCAAAATACGGGCGACCGGGGCGGTCATGGAGCCGTATTCGACCAATTTTGCGAAGTCGATGCGCTTCTTGCTGAATTTGCGGATCGAGATGTAAGGGCCGTCCAAAGCCAGCGGCGGAAACACGATGTTGACGCGGCTGCCATCCTTGAGGCGGGCGTCCGCCATCGGGCTGCTCTCATCCACCCGGCGGCCGACATCGGCAGCGATGCGCTGGCAGATATTGGCCACGTGCGCCGCATCGCGGAACTTCACGTTGGACAGATAGACCCGGCCAGCCCGCTCGACGAACACCTTCTCTGGTCCGTTGACCATGATATCGGCGACCGTCTCGTCTTCCAATAGAGGCTCAAGCGGCCCCAGGCCCAGCATGTCGTTGACCAGCTCGCCGGCAAGCTGGCGCTGCTCCCGGCCGTTCAGCTGGATGCGTTTGTCGGTCGCGATGTCGGCAAGCAGACGCTCGACTTCGATGGCCAGGCGGTCGGACGCCATGCCGGCAATCGACACCGGATCCAGGCGGGTCAGGCAAAGCTGGCGTAGCTCTGCCAGCGGAGCGGTCGTGCGCGTCCCCGCTTGGGGCTCGATCGCAACCGGCGCGGGAACTGGAGCCGGAGGCGGCTCGACCGCCGCTCGCCGGCCGAATCCACTCACCGCCGAGACCACGGCATACGGCGCGGTTTGGCAGGCGCCGTGCTGGCGGCGAAGGCGACCTCCTTGGCAAGGTCCGTGATTCCAGTACGGAAGCCGCCGCGCGTCTTGACCGCGGGCTCCCCCAAATTCTCGGCTGCGCAGAGCACCCGCGGGAGATCAGGGATCGTGACGTCGACCGACATCCGCAGCGCCTCCTCCACTTGCCGCTTGTTCAATCCACCCGGCATGCCGGCGCGGTTGAGCACCAGAACGGCCCGGCGTGCCTGTGCCGTCCCCGACGGCAGCGCCAGCATGCGCAGCGCGTCGCGTACGTTGGCCAACGTCGGCAGCATCACCAACACGCGTTGCTGCGTCAGATCCAGCAGGTCACGCGACAGCAGCGATGCACCGAACGGCACGTCGGCCACGACGAAGTTGAACCGGCGGCGCATCAGCGCGGCGAGGCGTTCGGCAGCGCCCGGGGCGCAGCCGGGCTGTTCCGAGAGCGCCTCTTCACCCGCCATGATATGCAGGCGGTCACCCAGCGGGATGGCCGCACGCTCGACGAACAGTTCGTCGACGCGGCTGGGTTGTTCGAGCGCCGAGCGCAGGCCGGGACCGGATTGCGCACCCAACAGCATGGCTGCGGTCCCGGTTTGCAGGTTGGCATCCAAGAGGGCGGTGTGACGCCGGCCGATATCGGCCAGGTGCCAGGCCAGGTTTGCTGCAATCGTCGTAGCGCCCACGCCACCCCGCACCCCGGTAATGGTGACCATACGGCCGCCCAGTGCCGCGCTCGAGGGTGCCTGGTGCGTGATATGGGAGCCGAAATGCCGGGCCACCATTTCCGAAACGAGAGGCTTATAGAGGTATTCGGTGGCCCCTAATGTGCGGGTGACCTGGCGGTAGAATGCCATGTCCTGCCGTTCGCCAACGATCATCACCTGAACGTCCGGCTCCAGCACATGGCTGAGGTCCGCCAGCAAGCCAAGCGGTTGCGACTCACCCGTGATGTCGATCACCAACGCCTTCGGTGTGGACATCTGGGCCAAAGCAGCCAGCGCGGTGCGGACGTTGCCGCGGCGGATTTCGAAGCCGCCGGGCAGCGCCTGCGACAAGCCCTCCCGAAGCACGGTCTCGCTTTCCGCATCCGCTAGGAAGGCGAGAAAAGGAAGTCGATCGGTGCGCGAGGTCGCTTCGGAGCTGCCAGGAGCGAGAGTGGTTCCACCATCCATTATTGCGTGCTCGCTGCTGATGATCCGCCAGTGTTGATCGAAATCGGAGCGACCTTGGATACCGATGCGTCCGGTAAATCCTTGACCTTTCCAGCCCGGTAACGCGCAACCGCCGCCGCAACCACTCCTCCGTCGGCCCGCGTGTCCGCGACCCCGGTGACCAGGTCGTCCGGGTCCGCAATCATGGCGCGCAGATTGGCGTCGTTCGATCCGACGGGCTGCCACGTGCCCGGACGGTTGTCGATGTCGCAGGCCGCCACGGGGAGCAACAGCACCGCAAGCCAGAGGGAAATTTTCATTGGACGATGAACCCCGCGTCGCCTGGTACTGTCTGCCGGATCGCGACGTTCGTCGTTTCGCCACGGGCCTTCTGACGCAGCAACAGGATGCGTTCCAGATCATTCGGCGGCTTCCACCCTGCATCCGGCGTGCTCAGTGCGGCCGGGCTGCTCGCCGGCTGGACGAGGTATGGCGTAACCAGGATCACCAGTTCGGTCTCGTTGCGCTGGAAGCTGTCGGACCGGAACAAAGCACCGAGGATGGGAACGTCACCCAGGAATGGCACGCCATTGCCCGTTAGCGTCGTGGCGTCCTGCATCAAGCCGGCGATCGCGAAGCTCTGCCCGCTTCCCAGCTCCACCGTGGTATCCGCACGGCGGACCTGCAACGCAGGCACGGTGATCGCGCTGGTCCCGCTACCAAGCTGGATCGCGCCCTGCGTGGTCAATTGGCTGACCTCGGGCCGCACGTGCAGGCTGATCCGCCCACTGGTCAGCACGGTCGGCACGAAGGCCAGGCTCACGCCGTACTGCTTGAATTCGATCGAGATGGTGTCGCCGAACTGGGCAACCGGAATGGGGAATTCACCACCCACCAGGAAGCTCGCGGGTTCGCCGCTCAGCGCGGTGATATTCGGCTCGGCCAAAACGTGAACCAATTGGTCCTGCGCCAGCGCATCGATCACGTTGTTGATGTCGAGCACCTTGCCCGGCGTGTTGAAGTTGTATCCTGAACCGAGGGCCGAGGTCGCCGCGGTGATCAGCGCGGGCGCGGCGGCGAAGCCCAGCGTGCCATACCGGCCGCCCACGTTGGCCATGGCCTGCCAGTTCACACCCAATTCGCGGGTCACGTTGCGCGACATCTCGACGACGCGGACACGCAGGTTCACCTGCACCGCACTCGAGACCGTGGTGCGGTTGTCGAGCTTCTGATTATCCGCAAGTCCGGACCGCGCAATGCTCGCCGCCCGGTCAGCCTCCAGCGGGCTACGCGCGGCACCATTGATGACGAGACCGTTCGCGCGAACGCCGGCCGTCATGCTGTCCCCGGGCATGGCCGAGGCCATCTGCGAATTGGCCATGCCCGCAGCATAACCACTCGGCGCGACGGTCACGTCGAACTGGGCAATCGGCTGGCCATTGGCTGACATCGCGGCGACTGTCGTGCGCCCGGGTGCCACCCCGAACAGAAACAGGCTGGTTGGGCTGGCGGGCCGGACCTCGACAACCTTCGGGTCCGCCGCGAACACACTCGCGGCGGCGGAGGTCAACGTCACCGTTCGCCCTGACCCGGCCTCGATCGACATCGACTGGCCGCCGAAGCCCGGTGGCGGCCGCCTGGCAGCCGTACACGCGAGGAGCAAGACAAGCAGGAAGGCGGTGCGTTTGAACATCAGAACCGGAACTCCTTTCCGTCGGCTGCGCCCTGGAACAGGCGCAACATGGCCCCGCCGTCTTTTGGCGCGGGGGGTGTCGGCCGCCCCAGGGCGGGCGATACGTCGCCGCCCCAGGTGGTTTGCACGGCAGCGGCCTGCGCCGCCTGAACCGTCTCGCTGCTATCGGCGGACCGCACGGCCAGCGACAGCTTGCCCAGCCGGTTGGCGACCGCGAGGCGTTCGGCTTGCGACGTCGTGACCTCCAGCGTCACCGTGCGGCTGGCTTGCGCGCCACCCTCGTTCGACGGGGCCACGCCACGGGCGAGCAATTGGTCGATGGCGATGACGCGGACATCTGCCAGAACTGTTTCGGCGGCAACCTTGCGCGCCGGCGGCAGGTCCGGCGCATCCAACGTCTGCGTCAGGATCAGGTCCACATGGTCACCAGGCCAAATGAGGCCGGCAATGCCGCTGACGGCGTCGACGCCAACCGTGGCGGCCCGCATGTCGGGCCCGAGCACCGCGGCCAGGAAGCCGTGATCGCCGGGACGCATGACGTCGGCTTCCAATATCGGTTCGCCGGGAGTTAGGCTACGCCGAAGCATTGCACCGGTCAGCCCAGCGCGGACGCCAGGTGAATCCTCCTGCGCGCCTGCGGGCGGTATAGGCAAATCCTGGACCATGATTTCTTCAGGCTTCAGCAGCGTGCCGGCGCGAAGCTGGCCTTGCGCGGCGAGGATCATGTGATGCACGGCCGGCGGTGGCGCGGGCGCATCGGCAACCTGGCTGGGTGGCGGGGGCGGCGGGCGCGTGGATAGCCACGCAACGGTGCCGAACCCACCCAGGCCCAGCGCCATCAATCCAAACACGGCAAAGCGGAGCAACATCGGTCAGCCCCCAAGCAAAACGAAGGTTGCGCCTGCGGCGATCGCCGTGGCGTATGGCAGCGGCCCACGCCGCTGAAGCCGGCGCTGCTCAAGCCGCCAATAACGCCGCAAATGGGTCAGCGGGCGAACCGGCGCCGGGGGCGGGACGACGAACGAGAGCACGCAATACACAATGGCAAGCAACCCGCCCGCCAGGCAGGTCGCCAACACGAAACCAAGCGCGGCGCTTGGTGGTACGAGCAACGCGCCAGCCCCGAAGAGCTTGACATCTGCGCCGCCGAGCCAGCCGCGACGCCACAGCAGGGCCGCGATGAAGAAGACGATAAACCCTGCGAGCAGACCCATCAGCACGGTTCCGTCGATCACGCGGCAACCCAGCCCGATCGCTGCGATGGAAGCTGGAACACGGTTCGGTACGAGCCGGATCGCCCAATCCTGCAGGCAAGCCAATACAAACAAGGCAAGCCCGGCCGCGGGCAGAAACAGATGGAGTGCGCTTGTCAGGTCTGCCATTTTCGCGTCCCAACAAAGAATGGGCCGCCGATGCAACACCAGCATCGGCGGCCCAGATCGTTACTTGCCAGCGGTCGCCGTCAGGCTGTTGCCGATAGTCGTGAACACCGTGCTGAGGTTCTTACCAACCGTCGTCACGGCGCCAATGATCACAACCGCGATCAAAGCGGCGATCAACCCATATTCCATCGCGGTCACCGCGCGACGGTCGATGTTGAGCTTCTTCCAGGCCTTCAACTTGTCGATCATGCTGTCCATCCTTGATACTGGCGCAGCCCCGATGAGCCGGAGCGCCCAAACCACTCATCTTTCCCAGCGTTTTGCCGGCAGAGGCTGCGCCATCAATGGCGGCCATGCGGTGGAGTTAATCAGTAAACCCTGACCAAAGTCTTAAAGACGAGACGCTGACGGGACGATAACCACAGGAAGCCGTAATCCCGCCGCCCGCAGCCCTGTCCCTATGACGCGGGGCATGGCAACCACTCCCGTCACCCGCGGCATCGCAACCGTGCGCGGTGCCGCCTGCGTCGCTGCGGCATACGCCGTCGGCACGATCACCCGGACAAGTGCGGCAACTTGCGAAATCGGCGCCGATGGCATCAGCGGACCGCCACGCCAGGACGCCAACACCTGCCGCATATAAGGGATGCCGAGCGACGGGTCGGCGGAGTGATAGCGCCCCACCGCGTCATCCCAATCTGCAGCGAAGCCGCGCAATTCCTGGAGGAAGGAGCCCGCCGCGCGGGCGTTGGACGCCGGGTCGAACGCGTCCTCCAGCGTTGCGAAGGCGGAGGGATGATAGAGCAAATTCACTTGGAAACAGCCTACGTCGATCGAGCGGATTCCCTGTGCTTGCAGGGACCGCACCAGGCTGATCGCTTCGGCGGCAGAATTCAGATAGTAGCCGCGCCCGGCCGCATTCACCGACCACGGCCACGGCGCCACCCGCCCCGCCGCCGCACGCCGCCCCGTTTCGATCCGCCCGATCGCCACCAGCAGGTCGCTCGGGACGCCATGTGCTTGCTCCGCCGCATGTCCGGCCGTTTCGCACTCGTTGGCAAGTGCTGGCGCCACAAGAAGCAGCATCGTCAAAAGCAGGATCGTGGCCCGTGTCATCCCGCAAGGATGGTTTACAAGCGTTACAAAAGAGCGAAGGCCTGGCTGCCCGGCACCGCCGCAATCACCTGGCGGAGCCGAACCAATCCTTAAGAAGTTCCAGTGATAACCCGTGGGCCTGGTCGCCACGAGGAGCGGTGGGCGTTGGCCTATGCTGAAGGTGTTGCCATGCCCGATCTCTCCGCCTCGCCTGCCCTGCCGCGTTTCGACCTTTCCCGCTTCTACCCGGCGGACCCGTTGCTATGGGCTGCTTTAGCGGGCTTGGCCGTTGGCACGGCCGCGCTCTGCCAGATACTTGGCATTTCCATCGAAGGTGGGTCCATCCAGTACGTCGCAGGTCTCGTGATGCTTGCTGCAGGCTGCGCGACGCGCGGGGTTTTCCAAAGCAGGGCCAACGTCGCCACGCTGTTGGAAACGCTGGCGGCGTTCATCGTCTTCCCGGCAATTTTCGCGCCGCTTTCCTATGCTGCCACGCGGTCGCCATTCCCGCCGATCGACGCCACATTGCGCGCCGCCGATCTTCTCGCTGGTTTCGACGCGGCATGGTGGCATGATGTCGTCGCCTCCCATCCGGCAATGCATTGGATCAACAACGTCATCTACATGGCCATGGTGCCGCAGAGCATCCTGGCGATTTTCGTCTTGCCGATGGTGGGAAATGGACTTCGCGGCTTTAGCTTGTTGCGCGTGTCCGCCCTCTCCTTGTTCGTTATGGACGTGATCACCTACCTCCTGCCCGCCATTGGCACGATCCCCGGCAGCCAGACGTGGTATCCCGATTGGCTGGCATTACGGCAGCTGGACGTTCCGTTTATAACCACCGCGAGTCATGTGGACGGCATCGTCAGCTTTCCGTCTTTCCATGCGGCGATGGGGCTCATCCTCGCCTATCACCTGCGTGGGATGGGCATGTTTTCGTGGTTCCTGGTGGCGCTGAATGCTCTCATGGTCCTCGCAACGCCGGCTGGCGGCTATCATTACCTGACCGACGTCGTCGCCGGCCTTGCCATCGCGGCGGCTGCCATCGCCCTCGTCCGTTACATCGATCAGCGTGGTGCCGGACCGCGCCACCTCTACGCTGCGCCCAACGGCCCAAGGCGCCTTGAAGCGGTTGGCTGAAGCCCGCCCTAGAGGGGATATGTTTAGCGGCGGGACAGGAGTCGTTCCGTGGAAACGCTGTTCTAGACGAACATGGCCTCGATCGTTGCCGGGTCGACCGCCGCGATGTTTGGGGCGGACCAGCGGGGCTGCCGGTCCTTGTCGACCACCATCGCGCGCACGCCCTCAGCGAAGTCTGGATGGCGCGTCACATGCGCCGTCAGCGCCAGCTCCGCAGCCAGGCATTCCGGCAGACTGCGGCCCGCCCCGGCCTTCACGATACGGAAGGTCCACAACACGGCGCTGGGCGACATGCTGCGCAGGGTGGCCAGAGTCTGCCTGCCCCATTCCGTGTCCTCGGCCGCCAGCTTCTCCTCGATCCCGGCCACCGTCTCGGCGCCGAAACACCGGACGATCGCTTCCATGTTGGCCGCAAGCGGCGCCTCGAACGGGCGCGGGCAGGTGGCAAGCGCCGACATGCCATCCGCAGCCAGGGCGGCCGGCAGGGACGCGATCGTCTCCCGATCGGTGAGATGAGTCGCCAGGCCGGCATATGCCGCGTCCGCCCCGTGCAGACGGGCACCGGTCAGCGCCATGTACATGCCCACCTTGCCGCGCAGCCGAGGCAGGATGTAAGTCGCTCCAATGTCGGGGAACAACGCGATGCCGGTCTCCGGCATGGCAAACAGCGCGGCTTCCGTGACGACGCGCGCCGTACCATGGACCGACACGCCAATGCCGCCGCCCATACAAATCCCATCTACCAACGCCACGAACGGTTTTGGATAGCTGGCGATGGTTTGGTTGACGGCGTACTCCGCGCGGAAAAACGCGGCCACCTCGTCGTGCCGGCCAGCCAGGCTCGCCTCCCGCACGGCGCGGATGTCTCCGCCTGCACAAAATGCCCGGCCACCAGCCCCGTCGATGACCACCGCATGCACGGCCGGGTCGTCCTGCCACTCGCCCAGCGCCGCCGCAATGGCCCGGATCATGTCGTGGTCCAGGGCGTTCAAGGCCCGCGGCCGGTTGAGCGTAATACGGCCGACCCGGCCATCCCGCCGGGCCAGCACCGTCGAATCTGTCAAGCGGGTCACCGAGTCTTGCTGGACAGAAACCTAGTGATGAGTGCCTCCAAAGTCATGCTCAATCCGCTCTTGCGCCCCGACGAGCGGAAGACGAGCCTGCTCACCGAGCTGACGATCGCCCCGATCGCCAGGCTCTGCTTCATCTCGTACAGTGAGCGGTCGCGGATGATCTTCGCCTCGACTTCGATGGCGTCCGGCGCGCTGCGCATGGCCATGATGCCAAAGATCAGTGCGACGACCAGGTCAAACGCGAACACCGCCACGGCCCCGAGGAGCGGACTGAGCAACGCCGGAACCAAAGCGAAATAGGCGATGACGTGGATCATCACCAACACGGCGACGAGAAACACGGCCGCAACCGCGCCCCAAACCGCGCGCATCATCTGACGGTGGATAAGCCGCTTGATCCGCAGGAATTCTGCCTGGGCAGCCGCACGTCCCAGATCGGCGGTTCGCATCGGCTTAGCGGACGAAACGGCCGAGAACGTATCCAACCGCCCCGGCCAGGGCGATGGCGATTAGCGGGCTGCCGCGAACCTGGTCGGCAACCACGGCCGCTTGGTCGCGGGTATAGTCGGTGGCCTGGCGGGTGGCCCGTTGCGCGCGGTCGGCCACGTCCGAAAGCGCCGGCGATACGCGCTCTTCCATCAATTGATTGACCTGTTTGCGCAACGCCGCGATTTGCGCCTGGGCGTCGTCGGCGGTGAAGGACATGGCCATGGTCGGATCTCCTGAGGGATCAAAGAGGGGGTGGCGGCAGAACGCGCTCCTGTGAACGCAGTTGCGGCTGATATCAGGTATTTCGGAGCGTACCGGGGCTTGCTGGGATTGCTACAAGCGCTGCCACAACGTTAGGGTCGTTTACTCCTTCCTCGCCGGGACCGACCGCCTGATGATGCCTCGCATGATGCTGGCCACGACGCTGTGCGGCGTCCTTTTAGGGCTGCCGGTGATGGCCCGGGACCTCACCGTTGTCGGGCGGGGCGGGCTTTTGCAACAATCGCAACAGGACGTTTATTTCAAACCATTCGAAACGACGACGGGAACCAAGCTGGATGCCCGGGCTTGGGCCGGAGGTCTGGGGACATTACGCAGCCGGATCGATGGCGGCTCCAACGATTGGGATGTGGTGCTGGTCTCCGCCGCCGAGTTGCTGGCTGGGTGCGACGATGGGCTGTTCGAAAAGCTGAATTGGGCCAGCCTTGGCGGCCGCGACAAGTTCCTGCCGCAAACCACCAGCGACTGTGGCGAGGGAGCTGCGATAAGCAGCCTCGTGCTCGCCTGGGATCGCGAGAAATTCCCGGCGACGCCGGGTTGGGCCGATTTCTGGGATGTTGCCCGCTATCCGGGAAAGCGGGGGCTCCGCCGGGGCGCCCGCAGCAACCTGGAAATTGCATTGATGGCCGATGGGGTCGCACCCGGCGACGTCTACCGGCTCCTGCGAACGGATGATGGGGTGGATCGGGCGTTTCGAAAACTCGATCAGATCAAGCCCTACCTCGTCTGGTGGACGCCCGACGCACCGGCGGGCCAGGTCCTCGGCTCTGGCGAGGTCCTGCTCTCCACCGCCGACAGCGTCTCCGTCGGGCTGGCGAACCGGGCAGGGCCGCGGCATTTCGGCGTTCAATGGAACGGCAGCCTCTACAATGTACTCTCATGGGCCGTCATGAAGGGCAGCCCGAACCTTGGTGATGCCACGAAGCTGATGGCATTCATGGCCGACCCGGCCAAGCAAGCCGCTATCACCACCGCGGTCCCGTACGGCCCGGCGGTCAAGGGAGCCAACGATTTGCTGACCCCGGATGTCCTGGCGGCCTCCCCCAGCGCACCCGCAAACCTGAATAATGCCCTGCAGATCGACGAGCAGTTTTGGCGCGATAATGGCGACAAGCTCAATCAGCGGTTCGACGCCTGGTTGGCCCATTAGCCAGCCCGGCGCTTCGCTGCGGACCGCAGCCGGCCTGCTCGCCTTCGATGGCCGGCTCGACCGGGTGAATGCGGCGCGTCTTTGGTCATCCGCCCTGCACGCGGCGGGGCGCGCAAGCGGGCGTCCCCTCGCCCTGGACGTGACCGCGGTGGCAGGGGTGGATACGGCCGGGGCAACCCTGATTGCCATGGTGATGGCGCGCCATGGCAACGCGACGCTGGTGGGTGCCACGGCTGAAACCGCTGCGCTCGTTGCGCAAATCCGGGCCACCCCTGCCGCAGTTCCGGCCCGCCCGCCGCCATGGACCTATTTGGGCCTGGCCATCGCCGGGATACGCCGGGGTGCAGACGGCCTCGCGTTCTTGGGCGAGAGCGTGGTCGCCGTCACGACCTTGCCGCAGCGCCACCGCCAATTCCGCCTGGACGACCTGGCCAGGCTGGCCGACGAGGCCGGGTGGCGCGCGCTGCCGCTGGTGATTTTGCTGGGCTATCTGATGGGGCTGATCCTGACCTTCCAATCCTCCATTCCGCTCCGGCGGTTCGGGGCGGATTTGTTCGCGGTCAACCTCGTCGGCCTGTCGCTGACGCGCGAGCTTGGGCCGCTGCTCGCCGCTGTGGTGCTGGCCGGGCGCACCGGGTCCGCCTTCGCCGCCGAACTCGGGACCATGAAGGTGAACGAGGAAGTAGCGGCTTTGGAAACGATGGGGATCTCGCCCGTCACCATGCTGGTGTTGCCGCGGTTGGTCGCCGCCGTCGCGGTGATGCCGGTGTTGACACTGGTGCTCGAACTGGCCGGGCTCCTCGGGATGCTGACCGTCATGATGGGGTTCGGCTTCTCGCCGACTGCCGTTTCGGCGCAATTGCTGCGGGCGGTGCACGGCCACGACCTGTGGGGCGGCCTGTTCAAGGCGCTCTGTTTCGGCGCCGCCATCGCAGGCATCGGCTGCCGCGCCGGCCTGGCCACGGGGATCGGCCCCCGCGCCGTCGGGCAGTCGGCCACGGCGGCGGTGGTCGGCGGCATCGTGGTGACGATCGTGTTGGATGGGGTGTTCGCGGTGATGTATTTCCGCCTGGGTGTGTGATGGCTAGGCGAAGTGGCTCCAGCCCTTGGCCGCGATAGGCAGCACAGCGCCATCCGGCCCGAGCACCGTCACGCCCTCGCCCGCCATAAACCGGCCGATGCGGGTCGCTCCCACGCCGGCTGGTAACGGCAGGCCCGGCGCGACTGCCAGCAGCAATTCGTAGTCGTCCCCCCCGATCCACGCCGTTTCCAGCCAATCCGGCCCGGCCGCGACAGCCTGCGCGGAGAGCGGGATGCACGCCGCCTCCACGGCCGCGGCAACCCCGCTCGCGCGGCAAATATGGCCAAGGTCCTGGAACAATCCGTCTGACACATCCATCGCCGCATGGGCCCAGCCCGCCAACGCCAGGCCAAGCCGTGGAGTCGGCAGATCGTAGCGCGATTTGAGATACCCATCCGGGTCCACCAACTCGCCGCGCGCGGCGTGGAGGCCCAGCACGCCATCGCCAATGGTGCCCGTCACCCACACCTCGTCGCCAGCCCGGGCGCGGGACCGCAAGAGTGCGGCGCCGGGCGCAACGTGGCCAATTGCCGTCAGCGACACGGTGAGCGGGCCGGGCGTTTCCGTCGTGTCCCCGCCCAGCAGCGATAGGCCGAATTCCGCCTGGTCCATCTGCAGACCCGCGGCGAACCCGGCAAACCAATCCTCACCCAGCGCGCGCGGAACCGAGAGCGTGATCAGATAGCCGAACGGGATGGCCCCCATCGCGGCCAAATCCGACAAATTCACCCGCAGCAATTTGCGCGCGACCAAGCCCGGCGCGGTGTCCGGCAGGAAGTGAACCGACTCCACCATGGCGTCCGCGGTCATCACCAACTCGCGGCCCGGCGGCGGCGCGAACACCGCCGCATCATCCGTCAGATCGAGCGAACCAGGGCCAGCAATGGGCCGAAAGTGCTTGGCAATACGGGAAAACTCAGGCGGCAGCGCCACAATCAGGCCTGCTGACCAGCCGCCTGGAACTCCTCAGCGCGGAGGGTGCGAGCCATCCGGTCCAACAAGCCATTCACCATGCGAGGCTCGTCCGCCGTGAAGAAGCCATGGGCGACGTCCAAATACTCGTTCAACACCACGCGCGCGGGCGGACCATCGCTCATCCCCAACTCCGCCCCCGCGGCCCGTAGCAGGGCACGCAGCACCGGGTCCAGCCGAGCGAACGGCCACTCCGCGGGAAGCGCGTCGGAGACGAGTTTGTCCAACATATCCTGCTCTTGCACCGCCCGGCGAACGATGCGGGCGAAGAGCTTTTCGTCTGCATCGGGCACGCGCCCGTCTTCGAACCCGCCCGACCCCGGCAACTCACCCAGGCGATGCCGAATGAACTGGTCGACGATCGTCTCAACCGCCTCGCCAGATTGCTCCGACTGGAACAGGGCCTGCACGGCGGCGACCCGGCTCGCGGTTCGCGGGCGGTTCTTCGCGGGTTTTCCCATCAAGCCGCGCCGAACTGCCGCGCGGCGTTGACCTGCCGCAAGGCCGCGACCGCCGCCTCCGCACCTTTATTGTGGCCATCCGGGCCAGACCGCGCGGTCGCCTGCGCCAAGGTGTCGACCGTCAACAATCCCGTGCCCAGCGCAATGCCGTATTGGAGGGCGACATCCATCATACCCTTCATGGTCGCTGCGCAAATGAAGTCGTAATGGTCTGTTTCCCCACGAACGACGCAGCCAAGCGCGATGTAACCATCGAACCGCTCCCGCCCCCGCAAGACAATCCGGATGGCCTGGGGCAACTCGAACGCACCCGCGACGTCGAGCACCATATGGGTCGCCTTGGCTTCTGCCAGGATGCGCAACGCCGCGTCGGTCATTCCGTCCACCACCGCTTGGTAATACGGCGCGCGGACCACTAGCATATGGGCCGGCGCACCTGGAACCTCCGGCGCGGCCGGTAGCGGCGCATCGAGGGTGCTCATTCCGCGGCGCTGCCTTCGGTCGGCCGCTGGCTGACGATGTTCAGCCCATACGCCTCCAGCCCGATCACGGTGCGGTGCGTGTTGGAGATCAGCACCATGTCCTTGACCCCCAGATCGACCAGGATTTGCGCACCCACGCCGTAGTCCCGCAGCGAATGCACGGGGCGCTGGCTGCTCCCCATTTTCTTCACCCGGTCGGACAGCGAGGTCGGGATCGCCTCGCGGATCAGCACCACGGCGCCGCGCCCTTCGGCGGCAATCATCCGCATCGCAGTATGCAACTCGTTCGCATGCGGGCCGCCGAGCATGTCGCCCAATAGATCGACGGCATGCATGCGCACCAAAGGCGGCGGCCCTTCGGCAAGATTTCCTTTATAGAGAACGAGATGCTCGGCGTACTCGACCGTATTGGCATAGACGATCAGCGTCCATTCCCCGCCTTCCGCATGCAGGGTCGCGCCCTCGGCGACGCGCTTGACCAACCGCTCGGTCCGGCGGCGGTGGGCGATGAGGTCGGCAATGGTCCCGAGCTTCAAATTGTGATGCTGTGCGAAGGCGACCAAATCCGGCAAGCGGGCCATGAACCCGTCATCGTTCATGACTTCGCAAATTACCCCGGCCGGGTTCAGGCCCGCCAGCCGGGCGATGTCGACCGCGGCCTCGGTATGGCCCGCGCGGATCAGCGAGCCGCCCTCCCGTGCCATGAGCGGGAAGACGTGACCCGGCGTCGTGATCTCGTCGCGCCCCATTTCAGGGTTGATCGCGACCGCAATCGTATGAGCGCGATCATGCGCCGAAATCCCCGTCGTAACCCCCTCCCGCGCCTCGATCGAGACAGTGAAGGCCGTCTGGTGCCGGGTGCCGTTTGCCTGCGCCATCAAGGGCAGGCCAAGCTGTTCGACCCGGTGCCGCGTCATGGCCAGGCAGATCAGGCCACGGGCGTGACGGGCCATGAAATTGATCGCGTCGGGAGTGGCGAATTGCGCAGGGATGACCAGGTCGCCCTCGTTCTCGCGGTCCTCGTCATCCACCAGGATGAACATCCGCCCGGCCCGGGCTTCCTCGATGATGTCTGCCGCGCTGCTGATGTAGTCGTGCAGCGTCGCGCGCTTCAATTCGCTCATCCGGAGTTCCTACGCCGTCTCGGCCAAGCGCGCCACATAACGTGCCAGCGTGTCTATCTCGATATTCACCGAAGAACCGCTATCGAGATCCACCATGTCCGTATGATCAAGCGTATGCGGGATGATGTTCACGCCGAAAATGTCGCGCTCGACCTCGTTCACCGTCAGCGAGATGCCATTGATCGCAACGCTTCCCTTGGGCGCGATGAACCGCGCCAACGATGCCGGCACGCGGAATCGGAACCGGGTGGAGCCGTTTTCGGGCGTCCGCGAGAGCACCTCGCCCACACCGTCCACATGGCCGGATACGATGTGGCCGCCCAGTTCGTCCCCGACCCGCAACGCCCGTTCGAGGTTCACCCGGCTGCCGGGTTTCCAACCGCCCAGCACCGT
This sequence comes from Acetobacteraceae bacterium, assembly GCA_965199005.1. Classification (GTDB taxonomy): domain Bacteria; phylum Pseudomonadota; class Alphaproteobacteria; order Acetobacterales; family Acetobacteraceae; genus LMUY01. The sequence continues at coordinate 1,344,469 of CBDAQK010000006.1, forward strand.
GTGGGCGAGGGTTTCGGCCGACGCGTCCACGGCGAACCAATCCGGCCCGAGTTCCACCGCCGTCAGGCAGCAGCCGGAGCACGCGATGGACGCCCCGATGGCCGGCGGCTCGGCCCATGCTTGCTCGATCACTAGCCGCATATCCTGCCCGGCGGCGATCGGATCGATGCTGCGAACCCGCCCAACGGCGCTGATGATGCCGGTGAACATCAGGCAGCCCGCGTAAATTCAGTCAGCACGTCATCCCCGACGGGGCGCAGGTCGGTGCGGATGAACCGCGGCATCGCCGCCAGGTCCGCCACGCCAAATGCCTGCGCCGCAGGCCACCCGTCGCCGCCCATCACGCCGGGTGCGTGGAACCAGGCGATCCGGTCGACCAAGCCGTCGCGAAGCATGCCTGCCGCCATCTGCGCCCCACCCTCCACCAAAACCCGCGTCAACCCTGCCAACGCCAGCGCCCGCAACCCGGCGGCCAAATCCACCCCACGCTCGCCACCCGCAACCGCGAACAACCGCACCCCGGCATTCGCAAACGCCTCCTGCCGGTCCTGCGTCACCCCGCCACGATGGATGATCCAGGTCGGATCGCTGGTTGCCGTCGCAACGAGTCGAACGGTCAGCCGGGTGCGTAAATGGCTGTCCACCACGATACGCACGACCGGCGTGGAACGAAACCCGGGAATACGGCAGGTGAGCGAAGGATCATCGGCTGCCACCGTGCCAGCGCCCACCAGGACGGCATCGTGCCGGCCACGGAGCGCATGGGCCGCCTGGCGCGCGGCGGCGCTCGTGATCCACTGGCTCTCCCCGCCGCGCGTCGCGATCTTGCCGTCCAAGGTCGTCGCCAGCTTCAGCGTCACTAGCGGGCGGCCGTGGCGAACGCGGTGCAAAAAGCCCGCCTGCAACGCATCGGCCTCCGCCGTGAGCACGCCGGTGACCACCTCGACCCCTGCGTCGCGCAAGCGGGCAATGCCGGCTCCGTCCACCCGCTTGTCCGGATCATGGCCGGCCACGATCACGCGGGCGACGCCGGCCGCGATCAACGCCTCCGTGCACGGGGGTGTTTGCCCGGTGTGGTTGCACGGCTCGAGCGTCACATAGGCATCGGCCCCGCATGCTGCCTCGCCCGCCATGGCCAGGGCCTGAGTTTCTGCGTGCGGACGGCCGCCGGGTTGGGTCAAGCCACGTCCCACGACCCGGCCCTCGCGCACGATCACGCAGCCAACCGAGGGGTTGGGCCAAGTGGTGCCAAGCCCACGCCGGGCCAGGGCCAGCGCAGCGCGCATGTGCGAACGGTCGACCATCAGCCCTATGTGGGCTCTTCAAGCGAACCGAGAAAGGCCTCGAAATCCTTTGCTTCACGGAAGTTGCGATAAACGCTGGCGAAACGGACATAGGCGACCGCATCGACCTCCTTGAGCGTCTCCATCACCATCTCGCCGACTTGCTTGGACGGAATGTCGCTCTCGCCAGACGCCTCCAACTGACGGACGAGCCCGGTGATGATGCGCTCGATCCGCTCGTCGCTGACCGGCCGCTTGCGCATGGCAATGCGAACGGACCGGCCGAGTTTGTCACGGTCGAACGCGACCCGGCGCCCATCGGACTTCACGACGGTCAGTTCGCGGAGTTGCACCCGCTCGACCGTGGTGAAGCGCTGGCTACAGCCGATGCAGAAACGGCGGCGCCGGATGGCGGCCGAGTCTTCGGTGGGACGACTATCCTTTACCTGGGTATCATCGTGACCGCAGAACGGACATCTCATCTGGCACCAATCAATATATAGGGTACCTCGCGCACAATTCCCGCACCCGGGCGGCCACTGCCTGCTCGGCCGCCTCGTTGGCCCCGTCGTTGGAGCGGGACAGCCCCTCCAGCACCTGGTTGATCATCTCGCCCAGTTGGCGGAACTCGGCCGTGCCGAAGCCGCGGGACGTGGCTGCCGGGCTTCCGAGGCGGATGCCGCTGGTGATGGCGGGCTTCGCCGGGTCAAACGGAATGGCATTCTTGTTGGTGGTGATCAGGGCGCGCTCCAGGCTCGCCTCGGCCGCTTTCCCCGTCGTGTTCTTCGGCCGCAAATCCACGAGAATCAGGTGGCAATCCGTCCCGCCTGTCACGATGTCGCAGCCGAGCTCGCGCAGCGTCTCCCCCAGCACCCGGGCATTGTCCAACACCGCCTTTTGGTAGGTGCGGAACTCCGGCCGCAACGCCTCGCCAAAGGCCGCGGCCTTTCCGGCGATCACATGCATCAGCGGGCCGCCCTGCAGGCCGGGGAAAACGGCGGAGTTGATCTTCTTCGCCAAATCCTCGTCATTGGTCAGGATCATGCCGCCACGCGGGCCGCGCAGGGTCTTGTGCGTCGTGGTGGTCACGATCTGCGCATGCGGGAAGGGCGACGGGTACAGCCCGGCGGCCACCAGCCCGGCGTAATGCGCCATATCCACCATGAAAATGGCGCCGACCTCATCCGCCACGCGGCGAATACGGGGGAAATCGATCGCACGAGGATACGCAGACCCGCCCGCAATGATCATCTGCGGCTTCTCAGACCGCGCCAGACGCTCCAACTCTTCATAGTCGAGCAGCCCATCCTCGCGCCGGACCCCGTACTGCGTGGCGTGAAACCACTTTCCGGACAAGTTCGGCGCCGCCCCATGCGTCAGATGGCCACCCGCCGCCAGGCTCATGCCCAGGATGGTATCGCCCGGCTTGATGGTTGCGAGCATCGCCGCCTGGTTGGCCTGGGCCCCGGAATGCGGCTGCACGTTGGCAAAACCACACTCGAACAGCTCCTTGGCGCGGTCGATTGCGAGCTGCTCCGCCTTGTCCACCTCGATGCAGCCACCGTAGTAGCGCCGCCCGGGATAGCCTTCGGCATATTTATTGGTGAGGACCGAGCCCTGCGCCTCCAACACGGCGGCAGAGACGATGTTCTCGCTGGCAATCAGCTCGATGCCATCCTGCTGGCGTGCCAATTCGGCGCGCAGCACGGCGGCCAGCACTGGGTCGGTTTCCGCCAGGGGAGCAGAGAAGAAGCGGTGCGGCACGGTGGCCGCCATCTGTTCGGTCATGAGGGAGGTCTCGCCAATTTCCGGAACATGCTACCACGCTGGACGATGGTGGCGAAGCCTTCCCCTAGGGCAGGGCCGCAATGAACGCCGGAACCCGGCGCATCGCATCCGCCCGGGCAGCCTCGTTCATTCCCGCATGGGTCATCGCGGGAGTAGGGACCACTTTGCCCCTACGCATCAACACCGGAGGGCTGGGTGCATCGAACTCGTGATAGGTATTGGTATAGGTCACCAGGGTCACCCTGCCCGGCAATTTGTCCGCCAGGACATGGCATGGCGCAGACGGCGTCCACTCCTCGGACTCACCTATAAGGATGAGCAAGGGGGCTGCCGGCGCCCACTCCTTCGTGTCGGCCGCGACTCGGCAAACGGGATAGAGCGCGACCATGCCGCGGATCAGCCCCGCCGGCAGATCTGGCAATTTCCGGCCCGCCGTCAGCACCGTGCTGCCGCCATCCGCCCACCCCATCAGCACCAGCCCGCCCGGCGGGGTGCCCGGCCGCTCCGCCAGCCAGCGCAGCGCCGCGATGGCATCCTGCCGCCGCAGCCCGTTCGCAGTGACGGGCCGGGACCGGGCGCTGCATTGGGACGCCAGCCCGCGGGAGCCGAAACTGTCGGGCAGCAACACGGTGTGGCCCGCAGCCGCGAGTTGGTGAGCCCATGCATTGTCGCGCGACGGGTATGGTCCGCTACAGCCATGCAGCGCGACGATGGCTGCCCCGCGAGTTGCCCCCTGGGCCGGGAACAGATCGGCATTCAGCATAACGCCGTCCGGTCCCGGCACGCGGACCACCTCCGCCCGTGCCAAGGCAGGCAGCAAAACCAACAGCAGGGCCAGGTGACGCATGGAAGACACCGAATCGTTGCGCGGACGCCCGCTCTACCCGTCGCCGCCAGCCGGGTCTACATTCGTTCCATGACCCTTGCCCGCTATCCCACAACCCGCCTCCGCCGCAACCGCCGTGACGCATGGACGCGCCGTCTGGTCGCCGAATCGCGCTTGTCGGTGGACGATCTGATCTGGCCGATCTTCCTCATCGAGGGCGAAGGGCGGACCACGCGAGTGGAATCGATGCCTGGGGTGGACCGCGTGACGCTCGACCGCCTGGTGGACCACGTCCGGCCGGCTGCCGAGCTGGGCATCCCGGCGGTCGCGCTGTTTCCCAATACCCCGGTTGACCGTAAGGACGCCGAGGGCCGTGAAGCCGTCAACCCGGATAATCTCATGTGCCGCGCCGCGAGATTGCTGAAGCGCGAGTTCCCGGAGATCGGGTTGGTCGGCGATGTGGCGTTGGACTGCTACACCGACCATGGCCACGACGGGGTGATTCGCAATGGCTACGTTCATAACGATGACAGCCTCGCCATTCTGACAACGCAAGCCCTTCACCAAGCGCAGGCGGGAATCGACGTCATCGCCCCCTCCGACATGATGGATGGCCGGGTTGGCGCCATCCGCGCGCGGCTGGACGAGGCGGGGCTGATCGACACGCGGATCATGAGTTACGCCGCCAAATATGCCAGCGCGTTCTACGGCCCGTTCCGTGATGCGGTCGGCAGCAGCGCAACCCTGAAGGGCGACAAGAAGACCTATCAGATGGACCCGGCGAATACCGATGAGGCGCTGCGCGAGGTCGAAATGGACTTGGCCGAGGGCGCCGACATGGTGATGGTCAAGCCAGGCCTGCCCTATCTCGACATCGTGCATCGGGTGCACGAGCGGTTCGGGGTGCCGACCTTCGCGTATCAGGTGTCGGGCGAATACGCGATGATCGCCGGTGCGGCGGAGCGCGGCTGGATCGATGGCGAGCGGGCGATGCTAGAAAGCCTGCTGGCGTTCAAGCGTGCCGGGGCAGCCGGGGTGCTAACCTATTTCGCCGTCGCCGCAGCAAGAGTGCTGCGCGGCTAGGGCCCGTGGGGTGGGCTCGGCACCCACCGCAGGCTCTCCACGTAACCCGTATCGCTTGGGCGATGCGGGTATACCGCTCAAGCCCGGATCCCCGTTCGGTTTTCGTCGCGGCCAAAAACCCGCTTGCTACGGGACGGAAGTCGGGCCTTCGGGTGCGATGCCAGCCGCCGCAGCGACTTCGGCGGCAAAGTCGCCGGTCTGCTTCTCGATGCCCTCGCCGAGGGCGTAGCGCACGAAACCGGTGATCTTGGCGCCCGATTTCTTGGCAACCGCCTTCACACGGCTCTCGCCGTCATGCACCCAAACCTGCTCCAGGAGCACCACTTCTTCGTAGTATTTGCGGATACGGCCGACCACCATCTTCTCGATGATCTCCTCCGGCTTGCCAGAGGCACGAGCCTGTTCCGTCAGCACGGCCTTTTCCCGCTCCAGCGCTGCCGTATCGACCCCGTCGATATCGAGCGCCAGCGGCTGAGTTGCAGCCACATGCATCCCCGTCTGGCGCCCAAGCAGCTCCAGCGACCCCAACTCACTGGCGCCTTCCACGGCAACCAGCACGCCGATCTTGCCAAGGCCGGGCTTCAGCGCCTGGTGCACGTAACTCGCGACCACGCCTGACCCGACATGCAGCACCCGCACCCGGCGGATGTTCATGTTTTCGCCGATCGTGGCAACCATGTGGGTCAGTTCTTCGGCGACGGTGCGCTCCGATCCCGGGAAACGGGTGGCCTTCAGCGCCTCCACATCCTCGCCGACATCCAGCGCCAGCTTCGCAAGGGTTTCGACATACGCCTGGAACGTCTCGTTGCGTGCAACGAAATCGGTCTCCGCGTTGACTTCCACGATCGCGCCGCGGTTCGGCATGGTGGCGACGCCGACCAAGCCCTCAGCCGCGACCCGGCCGCTCTTCTTCGCCGCGGCGGCGAGGCCCTTCTTGCGCAGCCAATCAACCGCGACTTCCAGGTCGGCGCCGGTCTCGGTCAGGGCACGCTTGCAGTCCATCATCCCGGCACCGGTCTTCTCGCGAAGCTCCTTCACCAGGGCGGCGGTTACATCAGCCATCGATCTTCTCCGTCTTCAAGGCCATTCGGGCATTCAGGCCGCTGAATGGTCCACCATCACGTCGTCCGGCATGGCGCCGAGCGGCAATTCCTCATCCGCACCCAGATCACGGCCAGACGCCGCCATCTCGGCGCTGATCCCGTCCAACACCGCACCCGCGATCAGATCGCAATAGAGCGTGATGGCGCGCAGGGCGTCGTCATTGCCGGGAATGGGGTAGGTGACGCCAGCCGGGTCGGAGTTGCTGTCCAACACGGCGATCACGGGAATGCCCAGCTTGTTGGCTTCCTCGACCGCCAGCTTCTCCTTGTTCGTGTCGATGATGAACAGGATGTCCGGCAGGCCGCCCATCTCCTTGATGCCACCCAGCGCCCGCTCCAGCTTGTCGCTGTCGCGAGTGATGTCGAGCACCTCTTTCTTGGTCAGCCCCTCCACGTTGCCGGCCAGCAACTCCTCGATCTGGCGCAGCCGCTTGATGCTGCCGGTAATCGTCTTCCAGTTGGTCAGCATGCCGCCGAGCCACCGGTGGTTGACGTAGTACTGGCCGCAACGCTTGGCCGCATCCGCAACGTGCTCCGCGGCGGCGCGCTTGGTGCCGACGAACAGCACCCGGCCGCCATTGGCCGTCGTGTCGCGCACGGCGCGCAGGGCGCGGTCCAGCATCGGGACGGTCTGCTGCAGGTCGATGATATGGACCTGGTTGCGAATGCCGAACAGGAACGGCGCCATGCGCGGGTTCCAGCGGCGGGTATGATGACCGAAATGGACACCAGCTTCGAGGAGCTGGCGCATCGTGAAATCGGGCAAAGCCATGGGGTTCGTGCTTCCTGCAGTCCGGTTGAGCCTCCGCGGGGCCTGGCCTTTCGGCACCGGCGCTGGCTGTGACAGCCACGAAGGCGCCCCGCGTGTGAATTATCGGCCCGCATTTGCATGCGCTGCCGACGCGCCGGATATGGCGGGTTTGGCCCGCGAAGGCAAGACGTCTACGCGAAGACGGGGAACTGCCGGCCGGGCCGGGCCGTTTGTCCCTCAACGGACAGGAAGGTTGCAATGTTCCGCATCATCGTGGCGATCACGTTCGCGCTGGCCGGCCCTGCTATGGCGGCACCGCCGACGACACCTGGGCCTACCGTGGAGCCGACCACCAGCAATACGCCGCCGCCCTCACCGCCGGCGGCCAGCACTCCGCCTCAAGCGCCGGCGCCGGCAGCATCCCCGGCCACAACCCCGCCGGACATCGTCGCGCCGGCTAAATAGCCCTCCCAATGGACCAGCGGCACACCCCGGCCTAAGCTAAAGAGAAGATCACTCTGGGTGGGACATGCCATGGATTTCTCCCTCCCGGCCCACCGGCCGGGGCACCGGCTAGCTCAGCCCATTATCTGGACCTATCAGACCATCGCCTTCTATCTCGTGCTGGTCAGCTTCGCGGTGGTCTTCCTCGGCTGGAACATTCCCGCCACCATCCTGCATTGGGTGCTGCCACGGCGAGTTTCTGCCGGGTTCGGTCAATTCATGATCATGGGCGGCTTCAGGACGATGCTGGGCCTCATGCGGATCACCGGGCTTGCACGATTCGACTTGTCGGAGCTCGACGTGCTGCGGGAAGAGCGTGGGCTGGTGATCGCGCCCAACCACCCGACCCTGCTGGATGCGCTGCTCGTCACCTCCCGGTTGCCGAGGGTCGTCTGCATCACCAAGGCGTCCCTGTGGGATAACCCGGCGCTGGGGGCGGGTGCGCGGCTGGCGGGCTATATCCGCAACGACGCCCCGCACCGCCTGGTCCGCCGCGCGGCCACCGCCGTGCGCGAGGGTGGCCAGCTCCTGATCTTCCCCGAGGGCACGCGCACCACCACACCGCCTTTGGGTGAGTTCAAGGCCGGATTCGCGCTGATGGCCCGCCAGGCCGGTGCGCCCGTCCAGACCGTCTTCCTGGAGACCAGTTCCCGCTATTTGCAGAAAGGCTGGCCGCTGACCCGCCGGCCGGAGTTTCCCCTTGCCTACCGGGCGCGGCTTGGCCGCCGCTTCACCGTGGACGGGCCGGCCGAGGCATTTTCGGCCCAGCTCGAGGCCTATGTGAGGGCGGCACTCGGCGGCGCGTGAAACACCTCGTTCTGCTGCCATCGTTCAACACCGGACCCCGGCTGGTCGAGACGGTACTTATGGCGCGCGCGGCGTGGTCGCCCGTCTGGGTGGTATTGGATGGTAGCACGGACAAATCGGGCGCAGCTTTGGCCGCCCTGCCGCCAGACGATGGTATGCGCGTGCTCGCCCTACCCCAAAACCGGGGCAAAGGCGCCGCCATCCTGCACGGGATTGCCGCAGCGGCGGTCGAAGGCTTCACCCACGTCGTTACAGTCGATGCCGACGGACAACACCCGGCGTCCCACATCCCCGCCTTCGTTGCGGCGTCCCAGGCCAATCCGGCCGCGATGATCCTTGGCGTGCCCGAATTCGGGCCAGAGGCACCTGCCCTCCGCGTGGGCGGGCGGCGCATCTCCAACTGGTGGGCCAATTTGGAGACGCTCTGGGCCGGCATCGGCGATTCGCTCTTCGGGTTTCGGGTCTACCCCATCGCTCCCCTGCTCGCCGTCATGCAGCGGCAGCGATGGATGCGCCGCTACGATTTCGATGCAGAGGCGGCAGTGCGGCTGTGTTGGGCGGGCGTGACCCCGGTGAACCTGCCTGCCCCGGTGCGGTATTTCCGCCCGGACGAGGGAGGCGTCAGCCATTTTCGCTACGGCCGCGACAACGCCCTTCTGACCTGGATGCATATCCGGCTCATGCTGGGCTTTCTATGGCGCCTGCCGCTTCTGCTCTGGCGCCGGGCAGCGCGACGCCGCTGAGGCGGAGCGTCCGCAGCCCCGCCAGAAGCCCGGGCAATACCGCGAGCACGACGGGCGTGCCCTCGGGCGTGCGCGCCGAGTTGCCGTCATGCAGCAGCAGCACGTCGCCCGGGCCAGTCCGCAGCAGCAGCCGGCGCAGAATGGTGCCGGGGTCGCCGTTGAACGTGTCGTATCCCCGGCGGGTCCAGCTTGCGAGGTCCAGCCCGGCCCGGGCCAGCACCGGATCCAGCGTAGGGCCTCGAAACCCCATCGGCGCACGGAACAAGCGCGGCGCAACCCCGGCGATGTCCTCCAGCAGCGATTGCGCGTCTTGCACCTCCCGCCGCAGGGGCCGGCCGGCGAGGAAGGCGAAATGGCGCGGATGGGTCAGCGTGTGGTTCGCGACCTGGTGTCCGTCGGCCACCATGCGGCGCACCAGGGCGGGATCCGCACGAGCGCGCTCGGCGATGCAGAAGAAGGTGGCGGTGGCGCCGGCCGCCGCCAGCGTATCCAGAACGCGGGGCGTGACCGCCGGGTCGGGCCCGTCATCAAAGGTCAACCCCACACGGACACCTGGGTCCGAGATGCGGTGCAGCACCGGCCCCAGCAGCGGGCTTCGGGGCCATACCGTCGACGCGCCGAGGACCACGTGGTTGCCGGCCAGCGCAGACAGCAGGCCCGGCCACCACGCCGGGTGCAACGCCAGCACCCCCAACACGGTCCCGTGCAGCCCGGCGGACAGGCGCACGGCCAGCGCAGGATGCCATGGCCTAGCTGCCAAGGCCAAACCGCCTGAGGGCGAGCGCGGTGGCGAGCGGCGAGTGATGCGTCTCATGCCGGAAGGTCCAGCGCCGAATCCCGTACTCGGCCGCGAACATCAGGACGACCAACGGCCCATCCAGCACATTGATGAACAGCGACCAAAGCCGGTAAGGCGTGAAAGCCAGCAAGATCGGGGAAAATAAAACTTGACCCGCGAAGAACACGCACCACGCCTTTGTCACAGTTCGGGTATAGGCCCGCTTCGGAGGGGCCAGCGTACCGTGCATGCGCAGCGCTAGCCCGGTGACGAGTGGGGTCCGTCCAGGGCGAAGGCTTTGCGCGAACAGGAGCAGGAGGGAGAGGTAGATGATCGCGTGCGACCCGCCCGAAGCGGCCAGCAGCCCGGCGAGACCCAACGAGCCGGGGAACACGGCCCTCAGCGCCAGCATTGCGAGCAACGCCACCGCCGTCGCCACGCCCACGGCACGCTGCCATCCATCCAGCCGCCGCACGGAAACGAGGCACAGCCCAGCCGCCTGCCCGGCCCCTAATAGGATGGCGATGCCGATGAAGCGGCCGGTCGAGATAGCAGCATGGGCGACGAACGGGGCAGCCACCACCGCGCACCCGCCCGCCACCGTCAGTCCCCGGCCTACCCGCATTCGCAACATGGCCTCCACAATCCGTATCCTATACTACTGTCCTGACGCGAAGCTTCGCGTCAGGACAGCCCGGCGAAAATTTGCCCACCCACGCTCACCCGTCTATTTTGTTGTTCAGGACCGATCGTGAAGACCCAAGACGCCCCTCCTTCCGTCGCCGGCACTGCGCAGAGCCCGTTTGAAAACGAACTCGCGAAGCTGATCGTCAGCGCCCTGCATCTCGAGATTTCGCCCGTCGAGATCGAGCCGGAGGCAATATTGTTCGGCGACGGGCTGGGGCTCGATTCGATCGACGCGCTGGAGATGGCACTGGCGATTTCACGGGATTATGGGCTGGAGCTGAAATCGGACGATGAGCGGAACCGGGCGATCTTCGCCAATTTGCGCGCCCTCGCCCATCATGTCGAGACGCACCGGACCAAATAGGTTTTGGATCCCGTGATACCTCTCACCGACCGTTCGAACGACGCGATCCTCTTCCGGCTTCCTGGCCGCGACGTGACGGCTGCGGCGTTCGCGGCCGATGTGGTGCGCTTGGCGAACTCGATGCCGGAGGCACATTATGCCGTCAATCTTTGCGATGGACGCTACGAATTTGCCGTCGGGTTTGCCGCGGCGCTGCTGCGGGGACAGGTCAGCCTCCTCACCAGCGATCGCTCGCCAGGCCGGCTGCGCGATCTGCTGAGCCGCTTTCCAGACGCGATCGCCTTGGTCGATCACGTCGGTTCCGTACCGCTGCCGAGCGTGGCCGTGCCGCCGCCGGGCAGCGGGCACGCGGTCTTGGCGGGGATCCCCGCCGACCGGCTGGCGGCCCTGGTATTCACCTCCGGCAGCACGGGCCAGCCAATGGCTCATGCCAAGCGATGGGGCGGCCTGGTGGGGCGCAGCCGGGACGCCGGACAGGCCTTCGCCATGCAACCGGACGCGCCAGCCACGATCGTGGCCACGGTTCCGCCCCAACATATGTATGGGTTCGAGACGACGATATTGCTGCCATTGCATGCTGCCTGCGCCACCTGGTGCGGCCCGGCCTTCTACCCGGCCGACATCCGCACCGCGCTGGCGGCGGTGCCTGGACCGCGGGTGCTGGTCACGACGCCATTGCAATTGCGGACCCTGCTATCCGCCACGATCGATTTGCCGGCCCTGACCCGCATCATCTCCGCCACTGCGCCGCTCGACGACACGATGGCTGCCGCCGCCGAAGATGCCTGGCAAACCATCGTGTCGGAAATTTTCGGCGCTACCGAGGTCGGCTCGATTGCCCACCGCCGCACCACGGCGGGGCCGGCTTGGACGCCCTACCCGAGTATCCGCCTATCCCTCAACGGCGAACAATTGCTCGTGCAGGCATCCGGTACCGACGACACCGTGCTCGACGATACCGTCGAAGTGCTGCCGGGCGGCCAGTTTCGGCTGGTCGGCCGTCGGAGCGACGTCGTGAAGCTCGGCGGCCGCCGCGCGTCACTGGCTGGGCTCAACCGAGAATTGGCTGCCGTGGCCGGGGTCGAGGATGGGGTGTTCGTGGCGCCCGACGCCGGCGACCACCGGGCTGCGGCCCGGATGATGGCCTATGTGGTCGCCCCGGGGGCTGAGGCCGCCTTCATCCTGGCAGCCCTGCGCGAGCGGATCGACCCGGTCTTCCTGCCGCGCCGCATCGTGCATGTCGACCGCCTGCCCCGCAACGAATTGGGAAAGTTGCCAGTTGCCGCCCTGCAGGCATTGCGGGAAGCCTCCTGATGCAGACAGCCGGGCAGTTCACCATTGCAAGCGGCCATCCGAGCCTGGTGGGCCATTTCCCGGGCAACCCGATCGTGCCCGGCGTCGTGCTGCTGGAGGAGGCGCTGGCGTGCCTGCCCTCAGGGCTCACCCTGCTCACAGCCAAATTCACCGCGCCGGTGAAGCCCGAGGATGTCGTAGATGTCGCCAGCGCGGCCCGGCCGGATGGGCGCATCGCCTTCGCCTGCACGGTCGCCGGGCGGCACGTGCTGCACGGCACGGCTGGGGCACGGGGGTGACGAAGTGGAGCCAGGCGCCCGAGCGTGGCCCCGCTTGGATCGTCCACCTGATGCTTTGGCTGATGCGACATCTCGGCTGGTTCGCCACCTGGATCGTATTGCCGGGGATCACGGCTTGGTTCTTCACCACCTCCGCCTCCGCCCGGGCGGCCTCTCGCGAATACTTGCGCGCCGTGCTGGGGCGCCCGGCCACGATGCTGGACGTGATCCGGCATATCCACACCTTCGCGAGTTCGATTCTGGACCGGGCGCTCCTGCTGACGGGCAAGGCCGACCGGCTGTCGCTCGAAGTCGCAGGACTGGAGCATTTGGAGGCGGTGGTGACGGGCGGCCGCGGCTGCCTCTTGCTGGGAGCGCATCTCGGCAGCTTTGCCGTCCTCCGCGGCCTGACGGAGCGCTGCCCCGTGCCGGTTAAGGTCTTGATGTATCGGGCCAATGCCGGGGCCTACAGCACTATGATGGAACGGCTGGACCCTGGTTCGAGCGCCAGCGTGATCCCGATCGGCGACATCCAGTCCATGCTGCGGGTCCATGAGGAGGTCGCTGCCGGGGCGATCGTCGGCATCCTCGCGGACCGCGCCCCGGCGGGCGCCCGTCAGGTGATGGTGCCGTTCTTTGACCGCCCCGCCGCCTTCCCCGCGGGCCCCTTCGTCTTGGCCGCGAGTCTCGGGGTGCCGGTGGTGCTCTTCCGCGGCGCCCGCGTTGGGCACCGGCGCTACGCGATTGCGTTCACTCCCTTTACTGAGCGCGTGGTGCTACGCCGTGCCAGCCGCGAGGCGGACCTCGCAGCAATCGCCTCCCGCTACGCCCAATGGCTGGAGCAATCCTGTCGTGCCCATCCCTACAACTGGTTCAACTTCTTCGCTTTTTGGGAGGGCGCCGAGCATGTTGCGACCAAGGCGCGCCCCGTGGTGGCTTCTCCTCGTCCCGTTGGCCGGGCCATGTTGGGCGCAAACTTCGACCCTGCCGCTTGACGCCATCATGGCCCACATGGCGCAGGCCACCCAGCGGCGGGCAAGCTTTGTGGAAGAAAAGCATCTGGCCGCCTTGAGCGTACCGCTTCGCTCAGAGGGCACGCTGGAATACCGCAAGCCGGACCATCTGGAGAAGATCACCAGCTCCCCGCAATATGAAGGTTTGGTCGTCGATGGCGACCGGCTCGTGATCAATGCCAGTGGGAGCGACGCCCCACGGGTGGTCGAGTTGAGCGGGCAGCCGGAGATCCGTACCCTTATAGATACGATCCGCGGCGCTCTGTCCGGCGATCTGCCGCTATTGCGCCGCCTTTACGACGTTTCCGGCACGGGCACGGCGGCCGATTGGCACATCGTGCTGCGCCCACGCGACCCGGCGATCGCCCGCGTGGCCCGGGAAGTTCAGCTCAGCGGCGGCAGCGACTTGCGATCCATCGCCAGCCTCGCGCCGAATGGCGATACGGACACGCTGACCATCACCCCAGCTCCGTGAAGCGTCTCCCGCTGCTGCTTGCACTGGCTGTTTCGATCGCCTTCGCGGTGGCGGTGTTCCGTGGCATCGACGTGCGCACCGAGATGACGGACTTCCTGCCGACTGGAAGAACCGCGGCGAGCCGGTTCATGTTGCAGGAATTGCAATCTGGCAGCGCCGCCAGCCTGATCCTTGCGGGCATCGAGGGCGCCCCACCCGCCGAACTGGCGCGGATCAGTGGGGCTTTCGCGGACGCGCTGGAGCGGACCCACCTCTTCACCCTCGTTGGCAACGGACGCCATGCACTGGATGGTCCTGACCAGCGGGTACTGTTCGACCACCGCTACCTACTTTCGCCGGGAACGACGGCCGCCGCATTCACGCCGGAAGCCCTGCGCGCCGATTTCCAACGGCTGCTCACCCAGTTGCAGTCCTCCGCATCCCCGCTGGTGGTCCAGTTCGGCCTGCCGGACCCAACGGGCGCCTTCCTGGCGATGGCGCCGGCCTGGATCGGCTCGTCCACCCTGCGCACGATCGGCGGCGTGTGGTTCGCGGCGGACCGCGACCGCGCTCTGCTGGTCCTACAGACGCGGGCGCCCGGCCTGGATATCGGCGCGCAGGAACAGGCGGACGCCGCGATCCGCGCCGCCTTTGCCGCAAGCAGTCCGGGGTCTGCTCGGCTCCTGGTCTCCGGCCCCGCCGTGTTTGCGCGGGAGGCGGCAACGGGCATCCGGTCCGACGTCCGCCTGCTCTCGATCGTGTCTGGCGCGCTGGTGGTGGCGCTCTTGCTATGGCGGTTCCGCTCGCTGTCGGTGCTCGTGGCGATTGCGGTCCCGATCGTCTTCAGCACCGCGATGGCTGCCCTGGTGACATCCCTCGTGTTCGGCTTCGTCCATGGCATCGCCCTCGGCTTCGGCATGACGATGCTCGGAGTCACAGTCGATTACCCGGTGCTGCTGATCGGCCATCGCAAGTTGGGCGAGCCAGCGTCCGGGACGCTCCGGCGGATCGGCCGCGCCTTTGCGCTCGCCGTCCTGTGCGCCGCCGTGGGGCTGACCGGCATGATATTCGGTGGCTTTCCCGGTGTCGCGCAGCTTGGCCTCTTCGCGGTCACCGGCGTGCTCGCGGCTGCCGCGGCGACTCGGCTGGTGTTGCCGCGCTTGATCGTGGCGGCGAACCTCGCCCCCGTGTGGGCCGGTGACCCGGCGGGTTTGCTGCGAATCGAACGCCTGCGCCGCTACCGGGTCTGGGGTCTCGTGCCGGTTGCCATTGCCGCTGCCGGGTTGGTGAGCCTGGGGGGGCCGCGTTGGGAAGGGGATGTCTCCAACCTCAGCCCGGTTCCCCGCGCCGCCCTCGCCCTGGACGCCGAATTGCGGCGGGAAATCGGCGCGCCCGACCTGGGCGACGTCCTCGTCCTCAGTGGCCCGAGCGCCGATGCCGTATTGGTGCAACAGGAGGCATTGTTGCCGCGGCTCGACCGGTTGGTGACCCGGCGCACCATACAGGGCTACGAAGCAGCCGCGTCGCTGCTGCCCTCGGCGGCGACCCAGCGAGCTCGCCAAGACGCGTTGCCGGATATCGTTTCGTTGCGGGCAAGCGTGAACACGGCCATAGTAGGTCTGCCATTTCGCCCAGACGCTTTCACCATGTTTGAGCTTGCGGTGGCTGCAGCACAGACGGCCCACCCGGTCACGGCCGAAGATCTCGACGCGCCTGCGGTCAGGGCCCGGCTTAGCCCGCTGCTGTTCCAACGTGACGGATCATGGTTCGGACCGATTGCATTCAACGGTGCGGCGGACCCTGCCGCGCTCGCGGCCGACGGTGCGATTTTCGTCGACATGCATGCCGAAACGGACGCCCTCGTCTCCAACGGGGCGGCACGTGCTGGTTGGTGGCTCGCGGGCGGGGCGGCGGCCGCGCTGTTGGCCATGCTGGCGGGCCTGCGCCAACCGTTGATGGTCGCCCGCATCGCGCTCTCCATCGGATCGGCCGGGCTGGTCACCGTGGCGATCCTGACGGCGGCCGACGTGCGGTTGTCGCTGATCCACCTGGTGGCGCTGCAATTCACCGCCGGCGTGGGGCTGGACTACGCCCTGTTCTACGCCCGCCGCCAATTGGACGAGGAGGAGCGTGCCCGGACTCTGCGCACCCTCACCACCTGCAACGCCATGACCCTCCTGACGTTCGGTCTGCTCGCCGCCTGCCGCACCCCATTGCTGCAATCGATCGGGGTAACGGTTGCTATTGGGGCTGTCTCCGCCATGTGCTTCTCTTTCCTCTTTGTCGGACGAAGCCCCAATTTTGATGCCGTTTGAGCCGCTTGCCCTCACCACGACCACCGTCGTCAGCGCCATCGGCCAGGGAAAGGCCGCGACCGTTGCGGCGCTCCTGGACGGGCGGACCGGGCTGCGGCCCAATGATTTCGACGGGGCCGGGTGGATCGGCCGGGTGGAGGGGATCGAGGAGCATAGGCTCCCCACCTCGCTCAGCCGCTTCGACTGCCGCAACAACCGGCTGGCCGACATGGCGTTGCAGACGGATGGTTTCACCGCGGCGGTCGCCGCCGCCATCCGCCGCTATGGGCCGGACCGCATTGCCGTCATCATCGGCACGAGCACGTCCGGTGTCTTGTCCTCCGAGGAGGCCTTTCTGCAGCGCGGACAGGATGGCAGCCTGCCGGATTGGTTCGACTACGATCACACCCACGACATGTTTTCCGCCGCCCGGTATGTGCGCATGGCCCTGGGGTTGCGCGGCCCGGCCCTGGTAGTGTCGACCGCCTGCGCCTCCTCCGCCAGGACCTTCATCGACGCGGGGCATTTGATGGCGGCCGGGTTGTGCGACGCCGCCGTGGTGGGGGGCGTGGACACGTTGTGCCGCCTGACCCTGCGGGGGTTTGCCTCGCTGGAGCTGATTTCCCCGGCCGCCAGCCGCCCGTGCGATGCCACGCGGGCCGGAATCTCCATCGGCGAGGCCGCTGGCTTCGCTCTGCTGGAACGGGGCGATGGGCCGCTGAGGCTGCTCGGTGCCGGGGCCACCAGCGACGGCTTCCATATGTCGTCGCCGCATCCGCAGGGTACCGGCGCGATCGGCGCCATGCAGGCGGCTCTGGCGACGGCCGGCCTGGCGACGCAACAGGTCGACTACGTCGGCCTGCATGGCACCGGCACAAAGGCGAACGACGCCATGGAGGATGCCGCCGTCACCGCGGTGTTCGGCCCGGGCATGGCGTGTTCCTCCACCAAGGGATGGACTGGGCACACGCTGGGGGCCTGCGGCATCGTCGGCGCCGTCATCGCCGGCCTGGCGATCGAGCATGGTATGCTGCCGGCGTGCCTGGGAATGCAGACCGTCGACCCGGCGTTCCAAACGCGTATCATCGCAGAAACCGAACGACGCACAGTGCGCCGGGTGGCGATGAATTCCTTCGGCTTCGGCGGCATCAACTGCACGCTCCTGTTGGGCCAACCCGAATGACCACCGTCAGCCTTGCCGCGGCATCCGTGCTCGGTCCAGGGCTTCCGGGATGGGCGGCCAGCCAGGCGGTCCTGTGTGGTGCCGAGGCTTGGCAGACCGGCGAGGTGGTTCTGCCGCCGCCAGTAATGCTTGCGCCAACCGAACGCCGGCGCACCGGCCCCGTGGTGCGCCTCGCGCTGGCAGTGGCGAGTGCTGCAGCCGAGGCGAGCGGCCTGCCGCTCGCCACGCTGCGGCCCGTCTTTGCGAGCGGGAACGGCGACTCGATCACGGTTGGCGCCATCCTGGATACGCTGACCAAGCCCGATGGCTTCGTGTCACCCACGCAATTTCACAACTCGGTGCACAATGCCGCGGCTGGCTACTGGTCGATCGGCACAGGCTCCGGCAGGCCGGCAAGTTCGCTCGGCTGCCACGACTGGTCGTTCGGCGGTGGCTTGATGAAGGCGGTGGCGGAGTGTGCCGCAGAGTGCGAGCCCGTCTTGCTGGCGGTCTACGACGTGCCGATGCCCACGCCTTTGCAGGAGAAGCGGCCGATCGGGTCCGTATTCGGTGCGGCATTGGTGTTGGTCCCAAATGGCACTGGGCCGCAGATAAAACTGCGCTGGTCCGCCGAGGCGCCGCAGCGCGCCGCCCCTCAAAACCCGAGCCTGCGAGACTTGGCGTTGACCAACCCCGCGGCCCGGTCGCTACGATTGCTGGAGGCGCTGGCACGCGGAGGCAGCGACGCCTTTGACGTCGGGCTGTTGGATGGGTCTTTGGCTGTGACGATCACGGCGTGACCGTCGACATCGCCGCCCTCATTCCCCACGCGGGCAGCATGTGCCTGCTGGCCAGCGTGACGCGCTGGACGCAGGACGCCATCGAGTGCCAGGCCACATCGCACCTCGATGCCAACAACCCGCTGCGTCGCAACGGGCGGTTGGCGGCGCTCTGCGGCATCGAATACGCGCTGCAGGCGGCGGCGCTCCATGGGGCGTTGCGCGGTGGTGCGCCGCAACCGCCGGGCTACCTCGCAGCGCTTCGTATGACCCACCTCACCTCGGATCGGCTCGACGACCCGGCGCTGGGCTCCCTGAAAGCCTACGCAACACGCGAGCATGGCGATGCGGCAGGCTTGCTCTACGCGATCCGCTTGGAGGATGCAGCCGGCCGGCTGCTGCTGGACGGGCGAGCCACCATCAGCTTGGGCAAACCGTGAGGCGAGCATTGGTCACCGGGGGCGCCTCACCGCTGGGGGAAGCCATGTGCCGCCGATTGGCCGCCGATGGGTGCCATGTCGTCGTCCACGCCCATAACAACCACGCCCGCGCCGCCGCCATCGCTGCCGAGATCGCTGGCGAGTCGATCGTATGCGACGTCACCGACGTCGGCGCCACGGCCGCCGCCCTTGCGCCAGTACTCGCCGCCGGCCCGGTGCAGGTGCTGGTGCATAATGCGGGCCTCCATGAGGATACGCCATTCGCCGCAATGACGGAGGCGCAGTGGCGCAACGTGGTGGACGTGTCGCTCACCGGTTTCTTCGCCTGCTTGCGGCCGGTGATTCTGCCCATGATGGGAACGCGCTGGGGCCGGGTGGTGGCGGTATCCTCCGTCTCGGCGCTGATGGGCAACCGGGGACAGGTGAATTACGCGGCCGCGAAGGCCGGGCTGGTGGGCGCCATAAAGTCCCTCTCGCGCGAAGTTGCCTCGCGCGGGATCACCGCCAATGCGGTCGCGCCGGGCGTGATCGCCTCCCCGGCGGTGGACGCTGCGATGGATGCCGCCCGCATCGCCGCCATCGTGCCCATGAAACGCGCCGGGCGGCCGGAAGAAGTCGCGGACTTGGTGGGCTTTCTTTGTTCGGCACAAGCCAGCTACATTACCGGCCAGGTGATCTCCATCAATGGCGGGATGATTTGAGCATGCCTCGTGAGTGCGACATCCTGGTCATGGGTGGCGGCCCAGCCGGCAGCACCGCCGCGGCCCTGCTCGCCGAGCGCGGCCACGACGTGGTGTTGTTGGAGCAGGCGGAGCACCCACGCTTCCACATTGGCGAATCCTTGCTCCCCGCCAACATGGATTTGCTGCGGCGCCTCGGGGTGGCGGACGACATTGCCGCGATCGGCGTGTTCAAGCCCGGCGCCGAATTCGTGGATGACGAAACCGGCAAGCGCTCAGCCTTCAACTTCAATTTGTCGCTGAACCAGGCGGCCACCTCCGCCTATCAAGTCCCCCGCGCGCCGTTCGACGAAATCCTGTTCAAGAACGCCGCCCGCTGCGGCGCCCGAACGGCCGAACGCACCCGGGTGACCCAGGTGACGCCAGCCCCCGCCGGCGGCCGCGCACATGTAGTGGCAGAACGGGATGGCGTGGCCGAGGACTACGCCCCGCGGTTCATCCTGGATGCCACCGGGCGGGATACGTTCATGACGGGCAAGCTCGGCCTGAAGCAGTCCAACAAGCACAACTCCACCGCCTCGGTCTACGCGCACTGGCGGGGTGTGCAGCGGCAGTTGAACGAGCAACCGGGTTTCATCACCGTGCACCTGGCCGCGGATGGCTGGTTCTGGATGATCCCGCTGCCGGACGACGTCATGAGCGTCGGCTTCGTCGGCAATGCCGATGTGTTCAAGCGCCGCCGCGGCAAGGCGCAGGAGCTGTATTTGGACCGGCTCAACCGGTCCCCCAGCGTTGCCGCGCGGATGCAGGGCGCCGAGCGGATCGGCGACATCACCGCCACCGGCAACTACTCCTACCGTGCCACCGCCTCTTATGGTGAGGGGTGGATGGCGATCGGCGATGCCTTCGCCTTTCTGGACCCGGTGTTCTCCTCCGGTGTCTTGCTGGCCATGACCGGGGCCGAGCTTGGCGTCGGCGTTGCCGAGGCATGGCTGAAGGACCCGGCCGCCGGGCGCAAGCTGGCTGCACAGGCCGAGCATACCGTCTGCAAAGCCATGGATAGCTTGGGCTGGCTCGTCTACCGGATCAACACGCCCGTGCTCCGGGCCATGTTCATGTCGCCATCGAACAAGCTGCGCATGCGCGACGGCCTCATCGCGATGCTGGCGGGTAATCTGCGCATCGACTGGCGCATGCGCATCCCCGTGTTGTCGTTCAAGACCGCCTACTACATGCTGACCGCATTGCACCGGCTGGGATGGAGGCCGGACATCGCGCCCCTACCAGTCACGCGGACGGTGCCGGCCGAGTAGCGGCTACTCGCCCACCTGCTTGCGCAGCGCCTTCAGGAAAACCTCCATGTCCCCACCATTGCGGGCCATGAACGAGGCATAATCCTTTTGCTGCGTAATGCGCAGGCTCATGCCCTCCGCCACAACGTCGGCGATATGCATGGTCCCAGCGTCGTTCGTCACCAGCCACGTGATGTTCACCGGCTTGTTCCCCGTGCGCTCGACAACGGTTGGGACCAGGATACCTTCAGGTTTTGGAATTGGTTGGCCGACACTGACCTTCGTCGAGCCAACCTGGTAATCGCCCAGCCGGTTCACCACGCCACGCAGCAGCACCAGGTGAAACAGGCGCAGATATTCCGTGCGCTGCTCCGGCGTCGCCGTGAGCCAGTAGCGGCCGAGGCAGAAGCGCGCGAGCCCATCCTCATCCACCACGCGCTGAAGGAAGGGGGCCAACCGCGCCTGCTTGTCCGCAGGCGATGCCGCGCCGCCGACGACGCCGGCCAGGTCAATCCCTGTCTGCTGGACGAAGGTGGCGGCCTTCGCCGGGTCGGCCTGCTCCTCGGCGCGCGCCGCCAATGGCAGGAGGAGAAGGCCAGCGAAGAGGAGGCGCCGGTTCACCATCAGCAGTGCGAGGCCGGCATGGTGAAGGTTGCCAACTTGCCGTTCACCACGAAGTCGGTGAAATCCATGTTGAGTGCGTCGGCAACCCCATTGGACCAGTAGCGCATTCCTACCTCGTAGTCTGGCGACTGAGCGTCCTTCGTACGCGAGAAGAACGCAACCCTCACCCGGCCTGACGGCAACTCCGCCAGGTCCGGATAGGGTGCTGCCGACGGGCCCGTCCAACTGCTGACGAAAACCGACGTATTTTGCGCGCCATCCTCTCCCGTGCCGTCAAACAGCGGCAGGGTGATGAACTTCTTGCCGGCTTCGGCGGCCGTGATGATCTGGGCCGTGTGGGCCATGGGGAACAGCGTCCCTTTGGGGAGCAGCATCGTCTTGTCCGCCGGCATCGTGTAGTGGATTTCTCCAGCGCCGCCATTGGGGGTCACGCTCGCGTCACCTTCCACCTGTTCGGTCACCGCGGTATCAGTGGTCTGCTTCATGTGAAAGCGCAGCTTGGTGCCGTCTTTGCTTTCCCAAGTCACATAGTCGGAGACCATCTGCACATCCTGTCCGTCGCGGTTCGACAGGGTCATGTCCAGCCGTTGCCGCACCGCCCAGCCGTCGCACGCATCCGTCACTTCATAGGCCATGCTCCCATTGACCGCCTCGACGTCGCCGCCCCGGCTGTTGTCCAGGCTGAGATTATAGGTAGCGCGATGGGCGGCGAGTTGCACTGGCTCGGCTCCCGCGGAGCCGGCGGCGATCAAGGGGGAAGCAAGCAGTAGAGCCAAACCGGCCAGCAGGCGCATGCGGGAGCACTCCGAGTGTGGCTGAAGACATAGGGCGGCTGACGCGCTCCCGCCAGCTTCCTTTCCGGATACAAAAAACTGCTGGTGTCTCGTGGATTTGGACGTAGAATATGTAACCGCCAGCAACGACGCTGAGGATAATATCCATGCGACTTTACGAAGTTGTTAAGGTGTTCGACCTGTCTGGCGCCCCGCAAGACCTGCGCGAGTCGTATGATCTCGCGGTGCTTCGCCCGCAACCGGACCAGGATGGGACCACGATATTGGCGCTCAAGGTCGGTCATTACGAGACGGCGTGCGACGATCCACTCCACGGATCGTCGACACGTGAGATCACCTATATCGAGTACCGGCTTCATCGTTGGCTCCTTGAGGAAGGCGCCCTCGAGGGGGAGGATGTTTTTCTCCGCTGGAAGCAGGACTGTCCCGGACGCCCGATCTATGTCGACGGCTGGCGGAAGACGGTGCCGGCTCAACCAGGTTCGGTTACGGTCCTCAGGAACCCCTCGCGCTCCTGTAAATAAGGATACCGGCGCCGGAGGCCCTCGCGAGTGCGAGGCAAACCACTTGCCCAGTGACGTGTCTATACTACACGCATGTTCAGCACCTCCCTCAGCGGCACGACCCACCGTTTCCCGGATTTGCCCACCCTGCTGGCCCGCGCCACGCCGCACCGCAGCGGAGATGCCCTGGCGGGACTGGCGGCAGAATCGGCGGAGCAGCGCGTCGCCGCCCAACTAGCCTTGGCCGACCTTCCGCTGCGCCGCCTCCTGGACGACCCGGTCGTTCCGTATGAGACCGATGAAGTCACCAGGCTGATCTGCGACACCCACGACGCCTATGCCTTCGCTCCCATCGCCCACCTCACCGTTGGGGGTCTGCGGGACTGGCTCCTCTCGGATGCAGCAACGCCGGAGAGCCTCGCCACCCTCGCTCCCGGTTTGACGCCCGAAATGGTGGCGGCGACCAGCAAGTTATGCCGGTTGCAGGATTTGATGGTGATTGCCGCCCGCTGCAGCGTCACGACGGCGTTCCGCAACACCATCGGGTTGCCGGGCCGCCTGTCCGTCCGGCTGCAACCGAATCACCCAACCGATGACCCCGCCGGCATTGCCGCCTCGATCCTCGACGGATTGCTGCTCGGCGCCGGCGACGCCGTGATCGGCATCAACCCGGCGACCGACAGCCCGGACCGCACGCATGCGCTGCTCTGCCTGCTGGAGGACGCGCGGACGCGGCTGGCCATCCCAACCCAAACCTGCGTGCTGGCCCACGTGACGACGACGCTGGAGCTCATGGGGCGCGGCTCGCCAGTCGATCTGGTGTTCCAATCCATTGGTGGAACGGAGGCGACCAACCGGTCGTTCGGCATCGACCTGGCGTTGCTGCGGGAAGCGCAGGATGCCGCCACGGCGCTTGCCCGCGGCACGGTTGGCGACAACGTGATGTATTTCGAAACCGGCCAAGGCAGTGCGCTGTCCGCGGCGGCGCATGCCGGGGTGGACCAGCAGACGATCGAGGCGCGGGCCTATGGCGTCGCCCGGCATTTCCGGCCCTTGCTGGTCAACACGGTGGTGGGCTTCATCGGCCCTGAATACCTGGCGGACGGCAAGCAGATCATCCGCGCCGGGTTGGAAGATCATTTCTGCGGCAAGCTTCTGGGCGTGCCGATGGGGTGCGACGTCTGT
Source organism: Acetobacteraceae bacterium (assembly GCA_965199005.1). Classification (GTDB taxonomy): domain Bacteria; phylum Pseudomonadota; class Alphaproteobacteria; order Acetobacterales; family Acetobacteraceae; genus LMUY01. The sequence goes on from CBDAQK010000006.1 coordinate 1,367,977, forward strand.
CACACCAACCATGCCGAGGCGGATTCGGACGACATGGATGCGTTGCTGACGATGCTGGTTGCCGCCGGCGTGACGTTCGTCATGGGTGTGCCCGGTGCGGACGACATCATGCTCGGCTACCAAAGCACCTCGTTCCACGACGCCCTGGCCATGCGGGAATTGCTGGGGCGCCGCCCAGCGCCGGAGTTCGAGGCGTGGCTGGGCCAGCAGGGCTTGCTGGACCGGATGGGCCGCATCCGCCCCCAAGGGCTGCCGGCCCCCATGCAGCTGTTGCTGCCATGAGCGTGCCGGTGGACGATCCCTGGCACCGCTTGCGAGGGCTGACCGCCGCCCGGATCGGTCTGGCAGCAACCGGAGGTTCGCTGGCCACCCAGCCATTGCTCGCACTCCGCCTGGCCCATGCCCGCGCCCGCGACGCGGTGCATGCCACGCTCGATACCGACGCGCTGGCCCGGGCGGTGGGGCCACTGCTGGTGGTGGATAGCGCAGCGGTGGATCGCCCGACCTATTTGCTGCGGCCCGATCTAGGCCGGCAGCTTGCGCCCGGCACCGCCCTGCCCCCCGGTGAGCATGATTTGGCGGTCGTGCTGGCGGATGGCCTGTCTGCGCAGGCGGTGCAGGATCACGGGCCGCTCGTGCTCCAGGCGTTGCTGCCGCTCCTGACGGGGTGGCGGGTCGCCCCGGTCGTCGCTGCGCGGCAGGGCCGGGTGGCGCTGGCGGATGTGGTCGCACGAGCGCTGGGCGCCCGGGCCGTGCTGGTCTTGATCGGCGAGCGTCCGGGTCTGTCCGCCCCCGATAGCCTGGGCGCCTACCTCACGTGGCAGCCAACCCCCACCACGACCGATGCCGAGCGCAACTGCGTGTCCAACATCCGGCCGGCGGGCCTGGTGCCGCACGAAGCGGCAGCCAAGATTGCCTGGCTGCTCGAAGCGATGCGGCAGCGTGGCGTGTCCGGCGTCGCGTTGAAGGACGATGCCCCCGAGCCGGCGCAACGTTTGCATGCCGCCGGGCCATGACGTTGGACCTGGTCATCAGGCGTGCGATGGTTGCGGGATGGGATGGTCCGGTGGATATCGGGATCGCCGCCGGCCGCATTGCCGTGATCGCCCCGGACGTTGACGCCGACGCGCCAGCATTGGCGGCGGAGGGCCGGCTGCTGGTGCCGGGTTTCGTCGAGACCCATCTTCACCTGGACAAGACCTGCATCCTGGACCGCTGCCCGGCCGCGGAGGGATCCGTCGCAGAAGCCGTCCGGCTGACCGCGGCGGCCAAGCGGAGCTTCACTCCGGAAGACGTCTATGCGAGGGGCCGCCGGACGCTCGAACAAGCGATTGGCTGGGGCACCACGCGCATCCGCACCCATGTCGAGGTGGACCCCGGGATCGGGATGCGTGGATTCGAGGGTGTTCAGCAACTCGCCCGCGACTTCGCATGGGCTACCGACATCGAGTTGTGCGTCTTTCCGCAAGAGGGGCTGCTGAACAATCCCGGCACCGAGGCCCTGTTGAAAGAAGGGCTGCGGCGGGGGGCGAAGGTCATCGGCGCGGTTCCCTACATCGACACGGATCCGCGCGGCCAGATCGACCGGATCTTCCACTTGGCCCAAGCCTACGACGTCGATATCGACATGCACCTGGACATGGGTGAGACGGCCGAGGGCATGCAGGCCGAGTATGTCTGCCGCAAGACGGAGGAGTATGGCTGGGGCGGCCGGGTGGCGATCGGCCATGTGAGCCAAGCGTCGCTCCTGCCCGGCCCGGCCTTCGCAGCCTTGGCGGCAACCCTGGCCCGCGCCGGCGTCGCGGTGACGGTGCTGCCCGCCACGGATTTATATCTGACGGGCCGCAGCCACGACCACGCTGTGCCGCGTGGCGTACCGCATGCCCAATTGCTCCGTGCGGCCGGCGTGACGTGCTCGGTTGCAACCAACAACGTGCTGAACCCATTCACGCCGTATGGGGACGCCAATTTGCTGCGGATGGCCAATCTGTTTGCCAATGTGTGCCAGGTCGCCCGGCCGGCTGAGTTGGCGGGCTGCCTGGACATGGTCACGTCGGAGGCTGCGCGGTTGATGCGGCTCGGCGATTACGGCATCCGCGCCGGTGCGCCAGCCGACATGGTTCTGCTAGACGCGACGGGCCCGGCCGAAGCGGTGGCGGAGTTGGCACAGCCGCTTTGGGGCATGAAAAGCGGCCGGATGAGCTTCCGGCGGGCTCGCCCGGTGCTGTATCCACCGGCTGCCCAGGCCGGCTGGACAGGGCGCGCACAATCCTCCTATTCGAGTCCGTAAGAAACTCGGAGGCCATCGATGCGCGCCTTGCTCGTCATGTTGGGTTTGGTGATTGTGTTCCTGCTGGGCGGCTATGTCGACTACGCGTATGATTGGCCGTTTGGCGCGCTGCTAGGCTCCTCCTATGCGGCCGTTCCGTTGCCTGCCGGTGCAGGTGGCATGGCATCGCAGCCCTACTACAGCCGTGCGCAAGGCGCGCAGGACCCGCCGCGGTCCGAAACGACGGCGGGGCGCGGCGCCGACATGCAGCGCTGCATCGATACGATGATCCAGCGACGCGAGGCGGAGCAGGAAGCGCGTACGGTCTGCAACAAGATCATTACCGGCATCGGCGGCTAGGTTTCATCACACTGCCGTCGAGTACAGTTCGGGGCGCACGCCCCGGATAAATCGTCTTGACGACCTGCTCGTTGCGTTGCGCTGAACTGCACGCGGCCTGCTGTGGGTAGCGCGCCGGAACCCTGGCACTTGCCGGGTGAGCGTGTCTGACGCGATGCCAACCATTGGCGTATCAGTGAATCGGCGCGGTTATTGCTGAGCATCCTTGAATGCTTGCGCTCAAAATGTTGGCCCAGAAGTAGAGTGTGGTGCAAATAAACTCGCCAGGCGCCCTTAGGCAACGAATTGTTCGCTTCCCAAATAACTTCAGCAAATCAAAATTGTCCTATTTTCATATCAGGACATAAACAAGCATATTATAACTACTAAATCTCGGTTTTAGTAACTTATCCTCAACCAAACCTCCGACATACTGTGTGCGTTCGACGAAGTTCGCCACTTCAGGAGTCTTTCTGCACATCTGGTATACTTTGTGTCCAAAACAATAGCGATGCTCGAGTTAAAACACTCAAGCTCGGCGGTCTGTTCTGGTGCCATGGGCACGAGCACTGGGAGACCCTCATCGTGATTGGCCGGATACGCGGCAATCCGAACTCGTTGGCATTCGGTTCAATCAAGGAAAGCGGCAGCACACATGTCCGGAACACAATCTGAAGTCATTACCATCGGTGGCTTTGACAGCCTGCGGTCGACTGCCGTCAGCATCGCAGACACTGCGGGCGCCGCTGGCTCTCACCTGATTGGCGAAACCACCACGACGGCCGGTCTATTGCCCGCTGATGGCGTGGATGCAAACGGAGACGACTGGGGCTTCACCTTCGTCGCCCCAATTCAGGCCAGTCCCTACACGATTACGGTCACGGATGGGCTGCTTTACAATGCTGTCTATACCGTCACGGATGGGAACGTCGCCTACACGTCTGGCTCACCCACCAACTATACGGATGCCACCGGGCTGGCGGGCACGTCCGGTCCGACCGGCGCAGTGGGCGCGACCGGCGCGGCCGGTGCCACAGGACCCCTGGGTGTCACCGGAGCCGTAGGCCCAACAGGCGCATCGGGCGTTGGTGTCACCGGAGCGGCGGGCGCGACCGGCGCCACCGGGCTGACCGGTGCGACGGGGCTCACGGGCACAACCGGGTTATCGGGTTTATTGGGCGCGATTGGGGCAACCGGGGCGATTGGCGCCACCGGCCTGACCGGGGCGATTGGCGAAACCGGCCTGACTGGAGCCATCGGCGCGACCGGGGCCACCGGGCTTGCAGGGCTGATCGGGGCCACCGGTGCGATCGGATTGACAGGCGCGATTGGGGCGACCGGCCTGACCGGCGCTGTCGGCACAACCGGGGCCGTCGGGCTTGCGGGGCTGATCGGCGCCACTGGCGCTATTGGATTGACGGGTGCGATCGGCGCGACCGGCCTGACCGGCGCTGTCGGTGCAACCGGGGCCATCGGTCTTGCGGGGCTCGTTGGCGCCACCGGCGCGATCGGATTGACGGGCGCGATTGGTGAAACCGGCCTGACCGGCGCCATTGGCCTCACCGGGGCGATTGGAGCGACCGGCGCCACGGGCCTGGACGGCTTGACAGGTGCAATCGGCCTGACCGGCGCAACGGGCGCTATTGGCCTGACGGGTCTCACCGGCGCCGTTGGATTGACGGGCGCAATCGGTCTCACGGGTCTCACCGGAGCCATCGGGCTCACCGGCGCGACGGGCGCTATTGGCCTGACGGGTCTCACCGGCGCCGTTGGATTGACGGGCGCAATCGGTCTCACGGGTCTCACCGGAGCCATCGGGCTCACCGGCGCGACGGGCGCTATCGGCCTGACGGGTCTGACCGGCGCCATTGGGTTGACGGGCGCAATCGGTCTCACGGGTCTCACCGGAGCCATCGGGCTCACCGGCGCGACGGGCGCTATCGGCCTGACGGGTCTGACCGGCGCCATCGGGTTGACCGGTGCGACCGGCGCGCTTGGTCTCACCGGAGCTATCGGGCTCACCGGCGCGACGGGCGCTATCGGCCTGACGGGTCTGACCGGCGCCATCGGGTTGACCGGTGCGACCGGCGCGCTTGGTCTCACCGGAGCCATCGGGCTCACCGGCGCGACGGGCGCTATCGGCCTGACGGGTCTGACCGGCGCCATCGGATTGACCGGTGCGACCGGCGCGCTTGGTCTCACCGGAGCTATCGGGCTCACTGGCGCCGTCGGTTTAACAGGTCTCACCGGTTCTCTCGGCTTGACGGGTGCGACCGGAGCAATCGGTCTCACGGGGTTGACCGGCGCCCTGGGCCTGACCGGCGCAACGGGCGCTATTGGCCTTACGGGTCTCACTGGCGCCGTTGGATTGACGGGCGCAACCGGTCTCACAGGTCTCACCGGCGCTCTCGGGTTGACCGGCGCGACGGGCGCCATCGGCCTTACAGGGCTGACCGGCGCCCTCGGGTTGACCGGTGCGACCGGCGCAATCGGTCTCACGGGCCTTACCGGAGCCATCGGGCTCACCGGCGCGACGGGCGCTATCGGTCTGACGGGTCTCACCGGCGCTCTCGGGTTGACTGGCGCGACCGGAGCTATCGGTCTCACGGGGTTGACCGGTGCCATCGGGCTTACCGGCGCAACGGGGGCAGTCGGTCTGACGGGTCTCACCGGCGCTCTCGGGTTGACCGGCGCCACCGGCGCTATCGGCCTTACGGGGCTGACCGGCGCCATTGGGTTGACGGGTGCGACCGGAGCAATCGGTCTCACGGGGTTGACCGGTGCCCTCGGGTTGACCGGCGCGATGGGCGCTATCGGTCTGACGGGGCTGACCGGCGCTCTCGGGTTGACCGGCGCCACCGGTGCCCTCGGCCTCACCGGTGCCACCGGCGCCCTCGGGTTGACAGGGGCGACCGGCCCAATCGGACTCACGGGGCTGACCGGCGCTCTCGGGTTGACCGGCGCCACCGGTGCCCTCGGCCTCACCGGGGCCACGGGCGCCCTCGGGTTGACAGGCGCAACCGGCCCAATCGGCCTCACGGGACTGACCGGCGCTCTCGGGTTGACCGGCGCCACCGGTGCCCTCGGCCTCACCGGTGCCACCGGCGCCCTCGGGTTGACAGGGGCGACCGGCCCAATCGGCCTCACGGGGCTGACCGGCGCTCTCGGGTTGACCGGCGCCACCGGTGCCCTCGGCCTCACCGGTGCCACCGGCGCCCTCGGGTTGACAGGGGCGACCGGCCCAATCGGACTCACGGGGCTGACCGGCGCTCTCGGGTTGACCGGCGCCACCGGTGCCCTCGGCCTCACCGGGGCCACGGGCGCCCTCGGGTTGACAGGCGCAACCGGCCCAATCGGCCTCACGGGACTGACCGGCGCTCTCGGGTTGACCGGCGCCACCGGTGCCCTCGGCCTCACCGGTGCCACCGGCGCCCTCGGGTTGACAGGGGCGACCGGCCCAATCGGACTCACGGGGCTGACCGGCGCTCTCGGGTTGACCGGCGCCACCGGTGCCCTCGGCCTCACCGGGGCCACGGGCGCCCTCGGGTTGACAGGCGCAACCGGCCCAATCGGCCTCACGGGACTGACCGGCGCTCTCGGGTTGACCGGCGCCACCGGTGCCCTCGGCCTCACCGGTGCCACGGGCGCCCTCGGGTTGACAGGGGCGACCGGCCCGATCGGACTCACGGGGCTGACCGGCGCTCTCGGGTTGACCGGCGCCACCGGTGCCCTCGGCCTCACCGGTGCCACGGGCGCCCTCGGGTTGACAGGCGCAACCGGCCCCATCGGCCTCACGGGGCTGACCGGCGCTCTCGGGTTGACCGGCGCAACCGGTGCCCTCGGCCTCACCGGTGCCACGGGCGCCCTCGGGTTGACAGGCGCAACCGGCCCAATCGGCCTCACGGGACTGACCGGCGCTCTCGGGTTGACCGGCGCCACCGGTGCCCTCGGCCTCACCGGTGCCACCGGCGCCCTCGGGTTGACAGGGGCGACCGGCCCAATCGGACTCACGGGGCTGACCGGCGCTCTCGGGTTGACCGGCGCCACCGGTGCCCTCGGCCTCACCGGGGCCACGGGCGCCCTCGGGTTGACAGGCGCAACCGGCACAATCGGCCTCACGGGACTGACCGGCGCTCTCGGGTTGACCGGCGCCACCGGTGCCCTCGGCCTCACCGGTGCCACGGGCGCCCTCGGGTTGACAGGGGCGACCGGCCCGATCGGACTCACGGGGCTGACCGGCGCTCTCGGGTTGACCGGCGCCACCGGTGCCCTCGGCCTCACCGGTGCCACGGGCGCCCTCGGGTTGACAGGCGCAACCGGCCCCATCGGCCTCACGGGGCTGACCGGCGCTCTCGGGTTGACCGGCGCCACCGGTGCCCTCGGCCTCACCGGTGCCACGGGCGCCCTCGGGTTGACAGGCGCAACCGGCCCAATCGGCCTCACGGGACTGACCGGCGCTCTCGGGTTGACCGGCGCAACCGGTGCCCTCGGCCTCACCGGTGCCACGGGCGCCCTCGGGTTGACAGGCGCAACCGGCCCAATCGGCCTCACAGGGCTGACCGGCGCTCTCGGGTTGACCGGCGCAACCGGTGCCCTCGGCCTCACCGGTGCCACGGGCGCCCTCGGGTTGACAGGCGCAACCGGCCCGATCGGCCTCACAGGGCTGACCGGCGCTCTCGGGTTGACCGGCGCCACCGGTGCCCTCGGCCTCACCGGTGCCACGGGCGCCCTCGGGTTGACAGGCGCAACCGGCCCAATCGGCCTCACGGGGCTGACCGGCGCTCTCGGGTTGACCGGCGCCACCGGTGCCCTCGGCCTTACCGGTGCAACGGGCCCCTTGGGGCTGACCGGGCCTACTGGCGCAACAGGTAGCCTCGGGTTGACCGGGGCCACCGGTGCCCTCGGCCTCACCGGTGCCACAGGCGCCCTCGGATTGACGGGCGCAACCGGCCCAATCGGACTCACCGGGCTGACCGGCGCTCTCGGATTGACCGGCGCCACCGGCGCCATCGGCCTTACCGGTGCCACAGGCCCCCTCGGGCTGACCGGGCCTGTTGGCCTAACTGGCGCAACGGGTAGCCTCGGATTGACCGGCGCCACCGGTGCCCTCGGCCTCACCGGTGTTACAGGCGCCCTCGGGTTGACAGGGGCAACCGGCCCATTCGGATTAGCGGGGCTGACCGGCGCTCCCGGGTTGACCGGCGCCACCGGCCTCACCGGTGCCACAGGTCCCCTCGGGCTGACCGGGCCTGTGGGCCTTGCTGGCCCAACGGGTGCCCTCGGACTAACCGGCCCCATCGGCCTGGCTGGGCCCATTGGCATCGCCGGGTTGACGGGACCCGGTGGCGCAACCGGGCCGGCTGGACCCAGCGGACCGGCGGGTCCGACAGGCACAGCGGGGTTGAGTGGACAAACCAGCGCCACCGGCAGCGTCAGTGGCGGCGGAGCCATCGGGGCCACCGGCGCTAACGGTCAACTCAACGGGTCGGGGTCGGGCAGTCTGACAGGAGATGCCAGCACGTCAGACGCGCCGGCAGCCGATCCATCCGGCGGTGCGCCGGACTCGCCGGACCCGGCCGACCCTACGATGCCCTCGTTCAGCGTTGCGGACCAAATCCTCGCCTTGGGCGACGCGACGATCAACGGCACCGCCCCGGCCGGTAGCATGGTGACACTCTACAACGGAACAACGCCCATCGGTGTTGGCCAGGCGGATGCCACCACCGGCGCCTACAGCATCGTCCCAACCGGATTGACCGAAGGGATCAACATGCTGTCGGCCATCGACACGACTGCCGATGGCACGTCTACCTCGGACTCCATGACTGCCATCGCCGCGATCAAGAACGGCGCTTCGCTGATATCAAACCTCGACACGGCACAGGTCGTGGCGGCGATCCCGCAGATTTCCGATCCGGCGCTGCCCACCGGTTCGCAATCCCTCACGATGGTCGATGGAACGTACAGTACGGGAACGGATACCGCCCAAGCGTTGATCCAACGCCTCTACGAAGCGTTACTTGGCCGCACCCAAGACGCAAGTGGCGCGTCGTTCTATCAAACGCTCATGTCGACCGGGTCCTCCCCGTCCGTCGTCGCCCAGGACTTCCTGACGAGCCTGGAGTACACATCGCAGCACGGCACCCAGACCAACCAACAACTCGTCGATACCCTCTACAACGGGTTACTGGGACGAACGGGAAGCGACGAAGCCTTTTGGACAAACCTACTTTCGAACGGCGCCTCCCGGGCAGATGTGGTGATCGGGGTTGCCAACTCGAGCGAAGCAAAATCGCATCTCGCATCCGACACCAGCCAGCTCTTCGACTTCGACCCAGCCGGTCAGGCAGCGAACGCGCTGTATGAAACCGGGTTGGGCCGGAACATCGATGCAGGCGCCCTTCAAACCATCGAGTCGAACGGCACGAAGGTCACGCCATTGCAGGTCGCCCAATCCATGGTCGCAGCGCCGGAGTTCACCGCGCTGCATGGCGGCCAAAGCCCGGCCGACTTCGTCAACAGCCTCTACCAGGGCGGCATCGGCCGTGCCGCAGAGGCGGCAGGGTCCAGCTTCTGGACCGGGTTGTTGACCAGCGGACAGGCGACGCCGGCGGACGTGCTGCTGGGTATCTCCCAATCGGCCGAGACGATCGCCCACAACTCCTACCTTCCCGGTGTCCTACAACACTCTTGACGGAGACATGGTATGCCCAAAATCGGCCTATGCATGATTGTTAAGAACGAAGCGCACACGATCGAAAAATGCCTTCGGAGCGTCCATCGCCTGATCGACTACGTGCTGATCGAGGATACGGGATCCACCGATGACACGCAGTTGATCATCCGCCGCTACCTCGCCCGGGAAAACATGCCGGGCGAGGTCTTCGACGAACCTTGGCAGGATTTCGCGACAAACCGCAGCATCGGCCTGGCACGGCTGCGCCTGAACAAGGACATCGACTACGCCCTCATCATGGATGCGGACGATGTATTGCTGTTTGACGCGGAGTTCGACCCAGCCGCCTTCAAAGCCGCGATGGACAAAGATGTGTACGACGTCAATATCCGGCTGGGCGACGTCTACTACAACCGGCCGCAGATCCTCAACAACCGCCGCAAATTTGGTTATAGGGGCGTCCTTCATGAGTTCGTCGATTTCCCGCAAGGGCCGTGTTCGCGTGAGCTTGCTCCGGGATTGCTGATCGACTGCGGGACCCAGGGTGCGCGCAGCCGGAACCCACAAAAATACCAGGACGATTCGCGGGTGCTGGAGCGCGCGTTGGCGGCAGAAACCGATCCATTGCTCCGCTCGCGCTACACCTACTACCTGGCTCAAAGCTACCGCGACGCCGGGAACCTCGAATCCGCGCTGGCGTATTTCCTACACCGCAGCACATTGGGTTATTGGACAGAGGAGATTTACGTCAGCCTGCTCAGTGCTGCCCGCCTCATGCAACGGCTGGATTACCCGGCCGACGATGTCATCGCCGCGTTTGAAAATGCGGCGGCGATCAACCCGGCGCGTGCCGAAGCGCTGCATGGCGCGGCCAAGCTTTGCAACCAGACCGGGCGGTCCGGGCAGGCCTACCAATTCGCCAAGCGAGGATTGGGGCTGACACCGCCCAAAGATGGCTTGTTCGTCGAGGCGACGGTGTACGCCTATGGAATGCCCGACGAGTTTTCCGTTGCCGCCTATTGGGCAGGCGAGTACGCTGCGAGTCTGGACGCCTGCGTGACGCTGTTGGGCAGTACTGCGCTGCCGGAACCGGAGCGCCTGCGGGTCAGCGCCAATGCCCGCTTTGCGCTCGACAAGCTACCAAAAGCGAAGAGCCTAGGCCGCCTGGGAATGGAGGACTTCACCGTGCAGCATCTGCTGCAACCCGACCGGAAGCTGCGCCCAGGCTTGGACGGACACAAGAAGGTGCTCATCGCAATCCTGGCGAAACAGGCAGAGGTGGCATTGCCACTCTACCTCCAATGCATCGAGGCTTTGGATTATCCGAAGTCGGCGATCACGCTTTACATCCGCACCAACAACAACACCGACGAGACGGAGCCGTTGCTGCGCCAGTGGGTGGAGCGGGTCCGCCCCTCCTACGCCTTCATCGAGTACGACAGCACGGACTTGCCGGTACCGGTGCAGCAATACGGGGTGCACGAATGGACCCCCCAACGCTTCGCCGTGATGGGCCAGTTGCGGAATACCTGCCTGCAAAAAACCCTGGACCACCGCTGCGACTTCATGTTCGTGGCAGACGTCGATAATTTCGTGCGCCCGAGCACGCTGCGTCACTTGGTGGCGGCCAACCTCCCGATCGTGGCGCCGCTTCTGCGGTCCGTCGAGACGCGGGACATGTACTCCAATTTCTTTGCCGAGACGACGGGGAATGGCTATTTCGAGGAGGTCGACCAGTATCATTGGGCGTTGCAACGCCGGGTGCGCGGGTTGATCGAAATGCCGCTGGTCCACTGCACCTATCTGGTGCGTGCGGACGTCATTCCCGAACTCAGCTATATCGACGGCAGCGACCGCTACGAGTTCGTCATCTTCAGCGATAGCGCCCGGCGTGCGGCGGTTCCGCAATATCTCGATAACCGCCAGATCTACGGCTATATCGGGCGCAACGATATCGAGCGGCACGCCGCGCTGGCCGGCGAATACCTGTCGGGCGAGTTGGATGGGCCTTATTTCGACCAGCTACAGCCGAACGCCGTCACGCACCTGGTTGGCGATTGAATGGAGCCGGGCCTGGTCACCTTCTGACATGACGCTGTAGCCAATCTGCCGATTGATCCAGGCATAGCCATCCACCGGCCCGGCATCCACCGGCCGCATCGGCGTCTCCTCCCCCAGCCGCATGGGCTGGATGTAGACGCTGATGCGGTTGTGCCGGGCATCTTCATAGATCAGCATCGCCGCCGGCCCATACATCACCGCCAGCACACGCCCGCCCAATAGATGGTAGCCGGCCGACGAAAGGTCCGGCACGGCAATAGACCGGCCGAGTTTCTTGTCCAGCATGGCAACGAGGTCGGCCTGCCCGTCGGGGCGCAGTTCGATCGAGCGAACCGAGTCCTTGCCGAAGGTCCGGTAGGCCGACGCTGCCTCCATGCTCAAGCGGGTGATCTCGGAGGGGCTGCGTGGCCCATGGGCAAGCCATCCACCCGCCGCCCCGATGGCGAGCGCCAGCACCACGCTGGCGGCGACCCGCCAGTGATTCCCACGTTGGGCCGCCGCCAAGCGGGCTTCCGCCAGGTTGGACAAGCCCAATTCCGGGGGGATCGGCTCGCGGGTGCGGAATGCAAGTGCCTCGCGCAGCATGTCGCGCTGGGCCCGCCAATCCTCCACCCGGCTGCGCAGCACGGGGTCGGCCGCCAGACGCCGCGCCACCTCCTCGCGGCGCTCCGGGTCCAGCCGGTCGTCGACATAGGCGTGCAACTCCTCCTCCAGCACCGGACGAGGGTCCGAATGGCCGCTCATTTCACCCGGCGCAGCGCCGGGCGCTCGCGTCCTTCCAATTGGGCGCGCAAGGCATCGCGGCCGCGGCTCAGCCGCGACATCACGGTGCCGACCGGCAGACCGAGGACGGCGGCAGCCTCGCGGTATTCCAGCCCTTCCACGCCGACCAGCAGCAACACCTGGCGCTGTTCCAGCGGCAACTGCGCCAATCCCCGCAACAGGTCGCGGGCCGCCAGGCTCCACTCCTGCGGCGGTGGAACGGGCAGCGACACCTCGGACGCATCGACGGCCGTACCGCGCCGGCGCAACCGCCGCCAGCGGCTGACGCTCAGATTGTGCAGGATGGTGAACAGCCAGGGCCGCACCGACAGGTCACTGGATGGCGCCGGCAGGCGACCCAGCGCCCGCACCAGGCAGTCCTGCACCAGGTCATCCGCCTCCTCGCGATGGCGCAGCATCGCCCAGGCATAGCGGCGCAACGCCGGTATGGCCGCTTCGATCTCGGCAAGGATGGACGGCGCCTGGGGGATCTGCTGGGTTCCTCTGGTGAGATGAACGCGCTCCAACCCGCTTTATTCCCTCACTCGCGGCGCCGAAAGAAGTTTGGTGTCACTTGGGAATAAGGCGCGGGGCGGTGCGTTCACAGTGGTAATGGCAGGGGCCGGGAAGCCGGCGGCGTCGATGCCAGACAACCAAATCGAGGGTACACCATGAACAAACGCTTGCTGCTTGGCCTCCTGGGCAGCCTTTCGCTTGCCGGTGGCGCCGTCAACGCGCAGCCCGCCGCGACCCCGGCGCCCGGCCCGGCGCGGCTTCGCGGGACGATCGATGCGGTCAGCCCGGATGGGTTGGATATGACCGTCCGCGGCGGTGTAAAGATGCACATCGTCTTGCCTGCGACGTTCCGCGTCGTGTCCGTCATGAAGGCGAAGATCGAGGATATCCAACCCGGCAGCTATATCGGCTCAGCCGCCGCACCGCAGCCGGACGGCACGTTGAAGGCCCTGGAGGTCACCGTCTTCCCACCCACCATGAAGGGCGCCGGGCTTGGCAGCTACGCCTGGGATTTGGGCCCGAACTCGAGCATGACCAATGGCTCCGTCGGCAAGCTGGAGGGCACGAACGGCCATACGATGGTGGTCGATTACGGCAGTGGCGAGAAGCACATCCTCATCCCGGAGGACGTTCCCATCGTTTCGCTGGAATTGTCGGACCGCAATATCGTGGTTCCGGGTGCGCATGTGATCGTCAACGGCACGCGGGCGGCCGACGGCACGGTCACCGCTGGCGGGATCAACGTTGGCAAGGACGGTCTCGTACCGCCGATGTGATCGAGCGTCCGGCGCGCAACGTAGCTTATCGGGATCAAGGCATCATGAGGCCTGCATCGCGCCAGGACGGGTCGAAAGGGGGATGGATCGTCGTCCATCCCTTCCTCATCCGCCTGACCCACTGGGTCAATGCATTCGCCATGGTCTGCATGATCATGAGCGGGTGGGGCATCTACAACGCCAGCCCCTACCTTGGCTTCAGTTTTCCGCACTGGGCGACGCTGGGCGGCTGGCTGGGCGGCAACATCGCCTGGCATTTGGCTGCGATGTGGCTGCTGGTCGGCAACGGGCTGGTCTACCTCACCTACGGCCTGGTCACCCGGCACTTCCGCCGCGCGATGCTGCCCCTGCGGCCAGGCGACATTTGGGCCGATTTCGCGTCTGCGCTGCGCCTGCGTCTGTCCCACCGGGTTGGCACCTATAATGCCGTGCAGCGCCTGCTCTACGTCGTCGTGCTGCTTTTGGGCGTGCTGGCGGTGTTCTCCGGGCTGGGGCTCTGGAAACCGGTGCAGTTCGCCGCGCTGACCGATTTTTTCGGCGGCTATGAGGTGGCTCGGCGGGTGCATTTTGTCGCCATGAGCGGTATCGTGGGGTTCACCGTGGTGCATATCCTGCTCGTCATCCTCGTACCTCGCACCCTGCCGGCGATGATCACCGGGCGGGCACGGGACCACGTCGCGTGACGCCCCGGCCCCCGCGTTCGCCCATCCGGCTGGACGATCACCGGACCGCTTTGCGCAAGCTGGAGCGGCGGCTGCTGATCCGGGGCGGCCTCTCGCTCGGGGCGTTGACCATGCTCACCGGGTGCGACCTGCAGGACAACGACACCGCGGACAAGGTGCTTTGGGCGATGTCCCGCTTCAACGACCGCGTGCAGGCGCTGCTGTTCAACCCCAACCGCCTGGCCCCGACCTACGCCGCCAGCCAAATCACCAAACCCTTTCCGTTCAACGCCTTCTACTCGGAAGACAGCATCCCGGACATCGATCCCGATGAGTGGAAGCTGGAGGTGTCCGGCCTGGTGCAGGATAAGACATCCTGGCCGCTGACCCGGCTGCGGACCTTGCCGCAGGCGGGACAGATCACCCGGCACATTTGCATCGAGGGCTGGAGCGCCATCGGACAATGGAGTGGCGTACCGTTCCGCACCTTCCTTGAGCGCGTCGGCGCCGATCTGCGCGCCCGCTATGTCGGCTTCAAATGCGCGGACCGTTATTACAGCAGCGTCGACATGGCGACCGCCCTGCATCCGCAGACGATCCTGGCGCTCGACTACGGGGCCAACCCGTTGCCGCCGGAATACGGCTCGCCCATGAAGCTGCGCGTGCCGACGAAGCTCGGCTTCAAGAACCCGAAATACATCACCTCCCTGTTCGTCACCAACGATTACCCCGGCGGCTATTGGGAAGATCAGGGCTATAACTGGTACAGCGGATCGTGAGGCGGCCCACTTCCGGTTGACGCACCCAGCGGCAGCCGCGAGCATCGGCTGACAAAACGGGAGGGGACCGGGGGTGAACGAGGCGCTCAGCTACGTCCATGGTGCAGTGAGCATTCCGCTGCTGGGCGAAACGCTCGGCAGGAGTTTCGACCGGACGGTTGCTCGATGGGGGGACCGGCCAGGGCTGGTCGTCCGCAGCCGGGGCGTGCGCTGGACCTATGCGGAGCTTGGTGCAAGGGCGGACGCCTTTGCCGCCGGGTTGCTCGCGCTTGGGCTGGAGCCAGGCGACCGCGTGGGCATCTGGTCGCTCAACAACGCCGAATGGATAGTGACGCAGATTGCCACGGCCAAAGCCGGCCTCATCCTGGTGAACATCAACCCGGCCTACCGCGTCACCGAATTGGAGTTCGCGCTCAACAAGGTCGGCGTGGCGGCCCTGGTGACCGCGACCAGCTTCAAAACCAGCGACTATATGGCGATGCTGCGCGACATCGTGCCGGAACTGGCAACATCCCCGCCCGGCCGGTTGCACGCCGCGCGGATTCCGAGCCTGCGCAGCGTCATCCAGATCGGTGGGGCGAGCCGCGGCACGATCGGGTTCGAGGACGTCGCCGGCCTCGGCGGCGCGGCGCAGCGGACCCGGCTGGCCGAACTGGCCGACACGCTGCAATTCGACGATGCGATCAATATCCAGTTCACCTCCGGCACCACGGGAAGCCCCAAAGGCACCACCCTCACCCACCACAACGTGCTCAACAACGGCTTCTTCATCGGCGAGGCGATGCAGCTGACGGCGGAGGACCGGCTTTGCATCCCGGTGCCGCTCTATCACTGCTTCGGCATGGTGCTCGGCAACCTGGCCGCAATCACCCACGGCACCTGCATGGTCTACCCCGGCGAGGGCTTCGACCCGCTCGCCGTGCTGGAGACCGTGGCCGAGGAGCGCTGCACCGGGCTGCATGGCGTGCCGACCATGTTCATCGCCGAGATGGAGCACCCGCGCTTCGCCGAGTTCGACCTCTCGACGCTGCGCACCGGGATCATGGCGGGCTCCCCCTGCCCGATCGAGGTGATGCGCCGGGCCGTGGACCGCATGCATCTGCGCGACATCACCATCTGCTACGGCATGACGGAGACCAGCCCGGTCAGCTTCCAAACCACGGCGGATGATCCGCTGGAGCGCCGGGTCTCCACCGTCGGCCGCATCCATCCGCATCTGGAGGTCAAGATCGTCGACGCGGAGGGCCGCATCGTCCCGCGCGGCGTGGCTGGGGAGCTGTGCACGCGGGGTTACAGCGTCATGCTCGGCTATTGGGACGACAAACCGCGCACCGAGCAGGTGATCGACGCCGCCCGCTGGATGCATACCGGGGATTTGGCCGTGATCGACGCGGAGGGGTATTGCAACATCGTCGGCCGCATCAAGGACGTGGTGATCCGCGGCGGCGAGAACGTGTTCCCGCGCGAGGTGGAGGAGTTCCTCTACAGCCACCCCGCCATCCTGGACGTCCAGTGTTTCGGCGTCCCCGACCCGCGCTATGGCGAGGAGCTCTGCGCCTGGGTGAAGCGCCGCCCGGGCGCTGAGTTGAGTGAGGAGGATGTGCGGGCGTATTGCCGCGGTAAGATCGCTCACCAGAAGATCCCCCGCTATGTGAGGTTCGTTGAGGAGTTCCCCATGACGGTGACTGGGAAGATGCAGAAATTCCTCATGCGGGAAGCGATGGAACAAGAGTTGGGATCGACCGCCGCCATGACGGCCTAGTGTCTCTCGTCGCAAATGTCTTGACGGTCGGTCGAATCAAGCGTCTCCCTGCATCAACAAGTCTCGGCCCGAATTTTCTTCGCACCGCACTCCATACCGGAATAATTTGTTAATAGATCGTAAAATAGTCGTTAATTGGTGGAGTTTAGATTGAATTACGACCCAGAGTGTAGAGTTCAAACTCCCCCGCTTCACATTTTCCTGTCAGGGTTGAACCCATTCTTTAAACAAGAATGACACTGACCGAGACGCCATCATCGGACTACTCTGAACATTGTGCTTGAATGTCCGAGATTCGTTTACATCTAGGAACTATCGCCGGCACTGTTCGGCAGCGGGGCGCTTGAGAGGTGGTTCATCCACCCGCTTATCAGTTCACGGATAAAATTCGTTTATTTTCCTGAACAAGGCTGGGTGTCGCTGGTCGCCAGGCTAGATGACGGAGCGATTGCCGAGGTCGGCATGATCGGCTGCGAGGGCATGGTCGGGATGTCCCTCCTCTTTGGGATCGATAGCCCTTTTAACGACGCGATGGTGCAAAGTTCTGGCACGGCCTTGTGCATGCCCGTCAATGCGTTCAAAGAAGAATTAGCGAGAAGTCCGGAGCTTCGAGCTATTTTGCTGCGTTATGCCGAAACATTGAACGCGCAGATTTCCCAAACCGCCGCCTGCAACAGTTCGCATAAGCTGGAGCCACGTTTAGCCCGATGGTTGCTTCTGGCGCTCGACCGGACGGAGGGTGACGTGTTGCGGCTGACACAGGAATTCCTGGCCATGATGTTGGGCGTCCAGCGCTCAAGCGTGAGCATTATTGCCGGGTATCTTCAACTTGCGGGCCTCATCGAATATAATAAAGGAGCAATTGTCGTGCGGGACCGTGACAAACTGGAAGCATCTGCTTGTCGCTGCTATCGCGCAGTGCGTGACCACGACGAACGTTTGCTAGGCCATCGGCTACCGTAGTGTGAGGTAGCCGACAGACAGACAGACAGACATACGCAATATTATCAGTTGGAACAAAATTGAGTTGACGGTCCGGCAGCGTGCCGGGGACGCGTTGACCATCACCCTCTTCACGTAATGAGTCATTATGGAAGTGAAATCTCGTAGCCGCGCAGCGGCACTGGGACAAAATGCGCCACGCACCTGTCACTTCCGACGAACTGAGTAGAATTCAAGAGATAAGGCAAATGGGGATTGTCTCGAAGGACCTCTCTCATTTGCGAACCGACATAGCCGCTCTCGCCAACGACCTGGACATGCCCATTTGTGCGCTCACCATAGTCGGGAAGCATTTCCAGCATGTAAAAGTGTCAGTCGGAACGGACTTGGTGCTGACGCATCGCGACCATGCTTTCTGTTCACATACCATTTGCCAAGACGACGTGCTGGTCGTCGAGAACGCCACCATAGATGCCCGCTTTTGTGACAATCCTTACGTCCTCGATGGACCTCGGATCCGATTTTATGCGGGAGCGCCGCTCCGTAGTCTAGAAGGGCAGAAATTGGGAGCCGTCTGTCTGATAGATGATAAGCCTAACACGCTGACAGCAAAAGGGCGCAGCCGGTTGCTGGAAGCAACAAGGGTCATTGCGGCGAAACTCTTCTTGAAAGAAGAAAACCTACGGTTATCTCAGCTCAGTATCAGCGAATTACTTCATCTCATCAATTCTGAAGCGAACTTTATATCAAAAGAGCGGACTATCGCATTGATTAGCGCTCTCTATCATAGATGGGATTACGAGTACAGAACGAGAGAATTAGGATGCGTTACGGCAGATCTGAACGGTGAGATACCCGCCGAGGTGTGTTCCTAGTGCCAGTAAGGACAGTCTATCCAGGTATGGGTAGATTGATTCCATGAACCCGAACATACCTCGAGGAAGTCGCAGGGTGGGTTTTAGCCCACCAAAGATGCGCACGGCGCCTCGAAGCGGTGGGCTGAAGCCCCCTACGAAGGGCGTGCGTTCGGCGGCGGGATAGGACTAGACATCGATGTCGTACAAACCACCAAGAAACTTACGAGATGTCCGCAAGTTGTGGTCAGATAACGAGGGATCGGACTACGATTGCTTCAGCGGCCGCTTCGTCCCAACCATATAGCCAGGCAATCTCCGCGTCCTTTGGCAGAGATGGGACTGTAACACGCAAATCACCACTTTCCCATGCGACGAAACCAGCATTAAAGAACAGGCTTTTAAGCGTCGGACGAAGCATAATTCACCTGACGGTCAAACGACATTAATCATTCTCTCTCGCTTTTCTAGCGATAGTGACGCACCGATCTTCCTATTCTTTGATGACCTCTTTGTCACGCATTCTTTCGATATGAGGGAACTATTTCGTTCGCCAAAGATTATGCCTCC
This sequence comes from Acetobacteraceae bacterium, assembly GCA_965199005.1. Taxonomy (GTDB): domain Bacteria; phylum Pseudomonadota; class Alphaproteobacteria; order Acetobacterales; family Acetobacteraceae; genus LMUY01. The sequence continues at coordinate 1,386,945 of CBDAQK010000006.1, forward strand.
TCAAAATCAACCACGCCGGAAAACCGGCCTCACGCATCCGGACCTTCTGTGCGATGGCCTACCGCGACAGCACCTCGAACACATCGCCATCCACCCGCAGCGCCTCGATATGCGCCCGGTGCCAAAGCGCGTAGAACAGCAGCGACCACGCCGCAAAACCCTCACGCCGGCCGGCGGCGTTGCGGAAGAGGGCGACCACACGGTCCGGATCGGCGATTTCCGCGACACCGGGCTGCGCCGCCACCACCGGGCCCAGCCGCGCGCCTTGCCCGGCGATCCAGGCGCCGATGGGCACGGTAAAACCCTGCTTGGGCGCGAAGGGCCGTGCCTGGGGGCAATGCTGTTCCAGCCAGCGGCGCAATAGCCATTTGCCGCGGCCTTGCTGGACCTTCAGCGCATCCGGCAGGCAAAATGCCGCTTCCGCCACCCCCACGTCGAGGAAGGGCGTGCGGCCTTCCACGCCGTGCGCCATCAGGCAGCGATCCAGCTTCAGCAACAAATCGTGCGGCAGCCAATCCGTCATGTCCGTGGCCTGCGCCACCTGCAGCCGGCTGCGTCCGCCGCTGTTGCAACTCGCCTCGGCCGCGGCGATGCCGTCGCGCCACCCCGGCGGCTGCAACCGCAAGATGCCGAGCTTGTCGAAGGTGCCGCGGGTGCGCATGCTGCGGCCACCACGCCACCAGGGCCGCATCGCACTGCGGTAACGGCCATAGCCGCCGAAGATTTCGTCACCCCCCTCGCCCGACAGGACCACCTTCACATCCTGCCGCGCCCGCTGCGCCAGGAACCAGGTGGGGATGATGGCGTAATCGGCCGCCGGGTCATCCATGGCGGCAACGATGCGCGGCAGCGACGCCCAAACCATCGCCTCCGTCACCTCGATCGCCTCGTGCCGCGCATTGACCGAGCGGGCCAGCGTGGCGGCGAACGCGCGCTCATCCGCCGCACCCGGCACGTCGAAGCCGGCGGTATAGGCCAGCACCGGCTCGGTGTTCAGCCGCGCCATCAGGGCCAGGATGGTGGCGCTGTCCACGCCACTGGAGAGGAACATCCCATAGGGCACGTCGCTGCGCTGGTGCAGGTCGACCGATTCCTCCAGCGCGGCATCCAGACGGACCAAGGCGGCCGCTTCGTCGATCTCCTCCGGCGGCCCGCTGGGGAGTGCGGGCAGCCGGCTGCGGTCGATGATATGCCCGTCCACGATCCGCAGCGTCTCGCCAGGCAGCACACGCGTGACACCGGGAAAGATCGTGTCGGACCCCGTAGTGAACTGCATCTGCAGCAATTCGTCCCGCCCGGCAGGGCGGACGGCGCGCCGCGCCAAACCGGCAGCCAACAACGCCTGCGGTTCGGACGCGAAGGCGAGACCGGCGGGAAGGCTCGTAGTGTACAGCGGCTTGATGCCGAACCGGTCCCGGCTCAGGGTCAGGCTGCGGGTGGCGCGGTCGTGGATGGCGATGGCGTACATGCCGCGCAACGGGTCGGCATAGGCGGCGCCGTGTTGCCGCCAGAGGTGCAAGGGCGGCTCGCAATCGCTGCTCGTCGCCAGTGGCAGGCCCGGCGACAATTCGCGGTAGTTGTAAATCTCGCCATTGGCAACCAGCGTCGCGGCGCCCGCAAAGAAGGGTTGCTCCCCGGTTTGCAGGTCGATGATCGCCAGCCGCGTCTGCACCAGGGCGGTGCGGCCGACCGCGCTGTGCCCCTCCCCATCCGGCCCGCGATGCGCCAGCGCCGTCGCAAGCGCGGCCACCACGGTGGACGAGGGCGGCGGAGCACCCGGCTCCATCGCTATGCCGGCGATGCCGCACATCTAAGGCTTCTCCACGGTGGACAGAAATCCGCGCCATTGGCCGAGTACGGCGGTCTCTGCGAAGTCCGCCAGATAGCGCGCCCGCCCTGCCCGGGCCAGGCCCGCAGCGAAACCCGGGCTGGCGAGCACCAGGCCGAGGGACGTGGCCAGTGCCTCCACATCCTCGATGGGAACCAGGAGGCCGTCCTCGCCGGGCCGGATCAGTTCCTTCGGCCCATCCGCGGCGGCGGCGACGACCGGCCGTTCCGCGGCGAAGGCTTCGACTACCACGTTGCCGAGCGCCTCTTCCCGCGAAGGGCACGCCAGCGCGTCGCACCCCGCCAGCAGCGACGCACCATCCTGCCGCCAGCCAGGAAATAGCACGCGGCCGGCAACACCGCATTGCCGGGCGAGCGACTCCAATGCGTCCCGCTCTGGCCCCTCGCCGGCGATGATCCCATACACGCCCGGCAAGGCCGCCAGGGCGCGGATCAGCACGTCGAACGCCTTGTTGCGGTGCAGCCGGCCCAGCGCCAACACCAAAGGACGGCCAGCGGGCACACCCAGGCGCTCCGGCATGGCGCCATGCAGATCCGGGGCGAAATTGGGCAGGTAATGCGTGCGGCTGGACGGCCATCCCTGGGCCACGATCCAGCGCGCCAGGGTTTTGGTATTGCCGATCAGATGGTCGCATCTGCGGTAGTATTTAAGGTCGTAGTAGCCGCCGAACCGCCCCGCCAACACCCACTCCCCGGCCGGGGTAAACCGGGCAGCGCGGCTCATCCAGGCGACGACGACCCGGGGTGCGAAGCCGCGCAACGCCGCCGTCACACGGGGCCGGGTCTGCAGGTCGAGCAGACCGCCGAAGGGGAGTTGCACCGGGTCGAGTATGGCGAGCCGGGCGGCGCGGCCAGGATCGGCCCGGATCAGCGGCAACACCGCATCCCCCGCCCTCTGCTGGGCCAAGGTCAGCCGCTCGAAAAACAGCTCCGCCCCCCCATTCGGCGCGCCAGCCATGACATGCGCCACCCTCACAGCATGTCCCTGGCGCGAGTCAGCACCGACGCCACCGGCAATGCCTCGATCGGGGTGCGGCCTGGCGGGCCTGGGGCGACGATGGCAACGGCACAGCGGCCAGCAGGCGCGTACTCGCTGGCCGGTGTAGGGCCGAACAGGCCCATCGTTGGGGTGCCCGCGGCCGCCGCCAAATGCATCAGGCCGGAATCGTTGCCGACAAAAAGCCGGCACCGCGCCAGGCACGCAGCCGCCTCGGCCAGGGTCAACCCGCCAACCAGATCGATCGCGTCCGGGAGCGCCGCCAAGACGGGCGCCGCCATCGCCCGCTCCGCCGCACCTGGCCCGGCGAACACCGCGGCGCGGGCGCCCGGCAGGTCGCGCTGCAGGGCCTGGAACAGCGCGACGAACCGCTCGGCCGGCCACATTTTGCCGGACCAATTGGCGGTCGGGCCCAACGCGATCACCGGCCCGCCCGGCGGCAGCAGCGTTTGCGCCCGCGCATGGTCCGCCGGGGCCGACCAGGTGACGGGCAGCGGCGGCTCCGCCAGCCCGAGCGTGCCGGCCAGATGGGTCAACCGGTGCCCCGGCCGCCGGCCGCCCCGCATGATGGCGCGCCGCCGGGCTGGGATGAGCAAGGTGAGCGCAGACCCCCGCAGATCGACCGCAAGGTCCCACAGCGTGGTCACGGTCTGCGTCCACAACGTCAGCCAGTGACGGTCGAAGCGGCGCTTGTCGACCACCAGGGTGCGGTCACGGTTGGGCATGCGGTCGAACACACCCTCGGCCACTGGCCCGCACGCCACGGTGAACCTGGCATCCGGATGCACCCGCAAAAGGTGGTCGACCAGCCCGGTCGACAGGACCGCGTCGCCAATCCGCGTCGCGGTGATGAACAGGATGCGCACCGGCATTTGTTACAGCCCGCCCAGAATGCTGGAAAGGTCCGGCTTGTTTCGGCCGACGTTACGGGCCAAGTCGAGGGCATGCCGCAGATCGCCCATCTCCCGAATCGATCCGTCTTGTCCGTCACCGGTGACGACCGGGTGAGCTATTTGCAAGGGCTGGTGTCCAACGACGTGGCGCAGGCGGCGCCTGGCCGCGCCGTCTGGTCGGCGCTGCTGACGCCGCAGGGCAAATGGCTGGCGGATTTCTTTATCTTCGCCGAATGCGACCGGCTGCTGCTGGACGTCGAGGCGGCCCAACAGGCCGATTTGGCCCGGCGGCTGACCCGGTTCCGCTTGCGCGCCAAGGTCGCAGTCGAACCCGATCCGCTCCAGGTGTACGCAGCATGGGACGGCGCCCCGGACATCCCCGGCTTGACCGCCCCTGATCCCCGGCTGCCCGAGGCGGGCTGGCGCGTGCTGGGAAACGGGATCGCCACCACCGCAGAGGCCGGCGACTATGACCGGCACCGCCTGCGCCTCGGCCTGCCGGATGGAAGCCGCGACATGGAGACGGAAAAATCCGTGCTGCTGGAGGCGGGGTTTGACGAACTCGGCGGCGTATCGTGGACCAAGGGCTGTTACATGGGGCAGGAACTGACCGCCCGCACCAAGTATCGCGGCCTGCTGAAGCGGCGCCTGGTGCCGGTCTCCGCCGGGCAACCCCTGCCAGCGCCAGGCACGCCAGTGACCAAGGACGGCGTCGAAATCGGCACCTTGCGCTCCAGCAACGGGGAGCTGGGCCTGGCCTTGCTGCGGCTGGATGCGTTGGACGGGGCGGTCGAGTGCGGCATCGCCTTGACGGTGCATACGCCGGACTGGATGCAGTTCGTATTGAAACCCTGATCTCTGCATGACATGGGTAACATCCGGGGGGAACTCTTCTGTAAAAAAGGCGTCGTCGTGACCACCCACCCAGTGCAAGAGGACGCCTGATGGACCTGATTATTCCCGATCATCCGGTGGCGCCAGCATCCACCCGGCCGCAGCGAATCGCGATCGGCGCCCTCTCCCTCGCCGTGGTGGCGCTGGGCCTCTACACGCTGTGGAATTTCCTGAGTGCGCTGGTTTGGGCCGGGATTTTCTGTATCGCCCTGGGTCCGCTCTACGAGCGCGCCGCCGCCCGGTTTGGCACGGGGAAGCACAACGTCCTCCTGCCCGCGGCCTTCACCTTGGCCGTGGCACTCGTGTTCATCCTGCCCCTGGGGGCGATCGGCCTAGAGGTCGCCCAGGAGGCCCATACCGCCTCCGACTGGGCCCGGGGCGTGGAGCGGAACGGCATCCCCGAGCCCGATCTGCTGCACCGTCTGCCATTCGGCCAAGCGCAGGTGGATGACTGGTGGAAGGAAAACCTGGCCGATCCGGGAGGTGCCAGGGACCTGGTTCAGCGCGTCAGCCGGGGGCGCGTCAGCGACATGAGCCGCGAGATCGGCCGCCAAGTCGTCCGCCGGTTGACGCTATTCACCTTTACGCTGCTGATCCTGTTTTTCCTGTTCAAGGAGCGGCAGCGGCTCGCGGAACAATTCCGTATCGCCAGCGGGCGTGCCTTCGGTTCGGATGGCGCGCGGATCGGCCGCCAGATCATCGCCTCGGTTCACGGCACCGTAGACGGCCTGGTTCTGGTGGGAATCGGGGAGGGGTTCGTGCTGGGGATCGTCTACGGCATTGCGGGCGTGCCGCATGCGACGATATTCGGCGTGTTGACCGCTGTCGCCGCCATGATCCCGTTCGCCGCACCGGTGATATTCGGGCTCGCCGCCTTGCTGCTGATCGCCCAAGGCTCGCTCGCTTGGGGCATTGCGGTGATTTGCATTGGCTTTGCGATCACCTTGTCCGCCGACCATTTCGTGCGGCCGGTGCTGATCGGCGGGGCGACGGAGTTGCCGTTCATCTGGGTCCTGCTCGGCATCTTGGGCGGGGTGGAGGAATGGGGGCTGCTCGGCCTGTTCCTCGGCCCGGCGATCATGGCGGTGCTGATCATGCTCTGGCGGGAATGGGCCTGCGGAAAGCGAGGCGTGGCGGCTTGACGCGGGAAATCCGCCTCAACGCCTTCGACATGGCATGCGTGGGCCACATCCAACAGGGGATGTGGACCCATCCACGCGACCGTTCGGCCGAGTATGACACGCTCGCGGCTTGGACGAGGCTTGCGCAAACGCTGGAACGCGGTTTGTTCGACGGGCTGTTCCTGGCGGACGTGCTCGGCGTCTACGACGTATATGGCGGCACGCCGGATGCAGCGCTTCGGGACGCGGTTCAGGTCCCGCTGCTCGATCCGCTGATGCTGGTTCCCGCGATGGCGGCGATCACCGGGCATCTTGGCTTTGGCGTCACGGTCAACCTCGCGTACGAACAGCCCTTCACCTTTGCCCGCCGCATGTCGACCCTGGACCAGCTGACTGGGGGACGCATCGGGTGGAACATCGTCACCGGGTATCTGGATAGCGCTGCCCGGGCGATGGGTTTCACGGCGCAAATGGCGCATGACGACCGGTATGACCTCGCCGAGGACTTCATGTCGGCGGTCTACGCGCTGTGGGAGCAGAGCTGGGATGACGGCGCGGTGCAGCGCCAGCCAGGGCTGTTCACCGACCCGGCAAAGGTGCGCCGGGTGCAGCATCAGGGCGGGCAATACCGGCTCGACGCCATGGCATTGGTCGCACCCACACCGCAGCGCACGCCGGTGCTCTACCAGGCGGGCAGCAGCGACCGCGGGCGGGCATTCGCCGGGCGCCATGCCGAGTGCGTGTTCGTCAACGGCGGCAGCAAGGCCGCGGTACGGCAGTTGGTGACCGATCTTCGCGCCCGTGCGGCGCCTCGGCCCTTGCGGGTGTTCGTCGGCGCCACGCCCGTGCTGGGCCGCACCACGGCAGAGGCGCAGGCGCTGCTGGCGGAGTACCGGGCCCATAGCAGTACCGAGGGCGCCCTCGCCCATGCCAGCGCCTCGCTGGGGATCGATTTCGCCCGCTACGACTGGGACGAGCCCGTGGACGCGTCGCCCACCGACGCCATCCGCTCCAACGTCGAGTCCATGACCCGGCAGATGGGCGCCGGTTGGACCAAGCGGATGCTGGCCGCCCGGTTCATCCTCGGCAGCCGCCAGCCGCCGATCGTGGGCAGCGCGCCCGAGGTCGCCGATGCGTTGCAATCCTGGGTGGAAGAGGCCGATGTCGACGGGTTCAACCTGTCCCGCACCGTGGCGCCGGAGTGTTGGGACGCGGTGGTGGATTTGCTGGTGCCGGAACTGCAAAACCGCGGCGCTTATAAGACCGCCTATACGCCGGGCACGTACCGCGAGAAACTCTTCGGTGCCGGGCCGCGGTTGGCGCCCCCACACCCTGCCGGATGTCTCCGCGCCGGCTAGCCTTGTTGCACAGAGGTTTCGACGGACTGACACGGTGGACGTGCGTCCTGCCACCACTTTCGACCGGTGACGGACGGTCACTGCTCGTCGACACAGACATTCAGCGAGGCGCTCAGCCGACGCTTCACGTAGCCGTATCGCGCTTGTGCGATGCGAGCTACCTAACGCGCGGTCGATATCTCGAGCTTCATTCCGACATGGCTGGGTTTGAAGCCAAGCGAGACGTAGAAGCGGGCCGCATCCACCCGGGACGTGTTGGTGGTGAGCTGCACCAGCCGGCATTGCTTCGCCCGGCAGCGCTCGATGGCGTCAATCATCATCCGCCGGCCAATCCCCGAACGGCGCAGATCCCTGGCGACACGCACCGATTCAATCTGCCCCCGCCAGCCACCGCCATAGGACAGGCCGGGCAGGAAGGACAATTGCAGACACCCGACGACACGCCCCTCCCGCTCGGCAACCAGGAGCATGTCATTCGGACTGGCCTCGATCGCCTCGAACGCGGCCAGGTAGCCCGGGTCGATTGTGTCAGCCACGGTTTCCCGTGCCGCCCCAAGGACATCGTCTGCCAGCAGCGCCACGACCGCGGGGAGGTCGCTGCGCAGTCCCCGGCGCATCTTCACATCGGCCATCGCGTCGGCTCCGTCGCGGCGCGCGCCCAGCCGGACGGCGGCGGGTTGAAGGGCGCCGCTGCCACCAGACGCCCATCCTGCCAGAACGCGGCGCGGGATCGCAGCATTTCTGCCAGCAACGGCGCGACCAGATCGGCTGGAGTCGTGCGGAACACCGTTTCCGCATAGGCCACGAACCACGGACTGGCGAGCAGAAACGGCGCCACGCTGGCGTCGTCCATTCCGTTCTCCACCATCAGATCATAGGCGAACACCCGCTTGGCACCATGCCACGCCATCCGCTCCGGCTGATGCCGCCAGCCTTCCAGCCGCCGGGCTGCAGTGTCGATGGCAGAAGCCGGGTCGGTCGTGACAGGACCGTGGCCGGACCACGCCCGCACTGCGCCCAATTCAGCCAGGCGGCGCGTGGTCGCCTCCGCCGCATCCAGCATGTCCGGGCGCGTGGCGTCGACCCAGCCGAGATCGTCGCTGTGCACGGCATCGCCGGTCACCAGCAGACCGTGCTCCGGCGCATGCAGGCTGATATGGCCCACCGTATGGCCAGGCGTGTCCACGACGACCCATCGCGTCAGGCCGGTATCGACGCGATCTCCCGCTTGCATCGCCCAATCCACCCGGTAGGGCTCCACCGGCTGATGCAGATAGCGGGCGCGGCACGCCTCCGGGTCACGCGCGTTGACCATCGCGGCCTCGATCCGGTGGGTGGCGACGGGGATGCCGAACCGCGCGGCCATCGCGTGGTTGGCGCCGGCATGGTCGCAGTCGAAATGCGTATTGACCAGCAGCGACAAACGCTCCGGCGGGACGTCTTGTGCGTGCAACCAGGCCAACAACGCCGGCACATCCGAGCCGAACCCGCCATCGACCAAGACGGGCCGGGGACCATGAAGCAACACGGCGTTGGCGCTGGGGAAGGCGCGGTGGAAGAATCCGACCAACCTATCCGTGGTCACGCCGAGAGGGGTTCCGCAATGTCCTCGAGGGACTTGCCCTCGGCATCCACGCCAAACCGCACCTCCATCCCCGCCCCCGCCAACATCAGAATGCCCGCCACGCAATACCCGCCCGACAACGCCCAGGCCGACCCGGCGGCAATCAAGTGCCCAAACAGCCAAGGCGCCGCCGCCCCGCCGATCAGCGTCCCCAAAGCATAGAACACCGCAATCGCCAGCGCGCGGGTTTCCAGCGGAAAGATTTCGCTGGCGGTCAGATAGGCCGAGGACGCTGCCGCCGAGGCGAAGAAGAAAACCCCAACCCAACACATCGTCTGCGTCATCGCAGTCAGCAACCCGAGGCCAAACAGCACGGCCACCGCCATCAGCAAAAGGCCCGAGATGGCGTAGGTGCCGGCAATCATCTTCTTCCGCCCGATCGTGTCGAACAAATGCCCGAGGGCGAAGGGCCCGACCAGATTTCCCAGGCAAAGCGGCAGGATGTAGAGCCCGATATCGGCATCGGCTACGCCCTCGTAATGCTGCAGCACCAGGCCGTAGGTGAAGAACACGGCGTTGAACAGGAATGCCTGCGCCACCATCAAGACCAGCGCCAGCGCCGAGCGCGCGCGATGCTTGCCCAGCATGGCACCAAACACCAGGCCGAAGCCGAAAACCTTGCGCGGGTGAATGGTCAGCGACGCCTCGGCCCTGGGCAAGGCGCCTCCGCCGCTATGGCTCACCCGTTGCTCGATCTCGTCGATCGTCCTCTTGGCCTCCTCCTGCTTGCCGTGGGTGATGAGCCAACGGGGGCTCTCGGGCACCCAATGGCGCAGGAAGAGGATGGAGATCCCCAAGATCCCCCCGATCCCGAATCCCAGGCGCCATCCCCAATCCAGCGGCACCCAGGCTCCGGACAGCAGCGGGATCGAGGCCGCCGCCCCGGCTGCCGCCCCGCCCCAATAGCTGCCGTTCACCATCAGATCGATGCGGCCCCGCAACCGGGCGGGCACCAACTCGTCGATGGCCGAGTTAATGGCGGCATATTCACCGCCGATGCCCAATCCGGTGATGAAGCGGAATGCGGCAAAGCTCCAGAAATCCCAGGCGAAGGCGGAGAGCAGCACACCCAGGACGTAGATGCCCAGCGTGACGTTGAAGATGAGCTTGCGGCCAAGCCGGTCTGTCAGCCACCCGAAGAACAGCGCCCCCGCGACGGCACCCATCACGTAGACGGAGGCGACACTCCCCACATCCTGCGCCGACAGCCCCAAGGTCCGCTTGTCCTGCAACACCGGGCCCAGCGAGCCGACGATGGTGACTTCGAGCCCATCGAGGATCCAGGTGACGCCGAGCGCAATCACCACGAGCAAGTGAAACCGGCTCCAGGGGAGGCGATCGAGCCGGGCGGGAATGTCGGTCTGTATGGCCCCGCTCATGGTTGTCTCCTCCGTTTCCGGGGAGGAACATTCAATTGGGGACAAGGTTGCCAGCGCCCGCCGGGCAGACGACCCGACCGCTTAACCCCTGCGGCCGAATCCGCGTCTATGATCCCGATATGTTCCACTCCAGCCCGCTTGCACCCACCATCGTCCCGCCTGGCCCTTGGACGGTGCTGCGCGATTGGCGGCTGCCCCGGCTGCGTCGCCGGATCGACGCGGTGGTGCTGATGCCGCGCGCGATCGTGGCCTGCACCCTGCGTGGCGGGCGCCGGCATACTGCGCGGGACCGGGACGCCGCGGAGGATGCCGCGCTTGACCTCCACGACTTCCATGCGGGCAGTGGCGCGCATCCTGTGGTGCCGCTGCTGGTGACCACTGCAGCGGCCCATAACAGCGGCGCACGGCCCCTGATGCTGCCCGGCGTCACTCCGGTGATGGAAGCGAACGCCCTGACCTTCGAAGCCACCCTGCGAGACATCGCCGCCGCCAGCCCCTTCGGCCCAGTGCTGGAATCGGAGTCGTGGCGGGACGCTCCTTACCAGCCGGTTCCCTCCCTGATCGAGGCCGCGCGGATGCTCTATGCGCAGCATGGCGTGGCCGAGATCAGGGCGGCCCATGCCGGGCACCACCATCTTGCGGCGACACGGGCGGCGATCGGCGAGGCAATCGCCCTGGCCGCGTCGGACCGCCGTCCGACCGTCATGTTCGTGACCGGCATCCCCGGCGCGGGTAAAACGCTGTGCGGGCTCGACACCGCCTTTTCCGGCAGTGCCGCCTTCCTCACCGGCAATCCATGCCTGGTGCACGTGCTGCGGGAGGCGTTGGCGCGCGATTCCACGCTCTCGCTGCGTGCGGCAAGGCAGCGCATGGAAAGCGTCATTCAGGCGCTGCCCGCCTTTCGCGATTGCTATGCGCCGGGTGGCGTCCCGCCCGAGCGGGTGGTGGTGATCGACGAGGCGCAGCGCTGCTGGTCTGCCGGCCACGCAATTGCGAAGACCGCGAAACGGACTCTCCCGCTGCACGACAGCGAGCCGGCGACGCTGCTGGACATCATGGCACGGCGGGACGATGGCGCCGTCATCCTCTGCCTGGTCGGCACCGGCCAGGAAATCCATGACGGCGAAGGCGGCCTCGCGGAATGGGGCGAGGCGCTGAGGACGCGGCCGGCATGGCGTGTATTGGCGCCGCCGGACTCCACGCGTGCTGCCATCGCACGGCACCGCCTGCCCGCCTTGCCCAGCCTCCAGACCGACCCGGCGTTCAACCTCGACGTGCCGCTCCGCTCGCTGCGCTGTGCCGCGGTGCCTGCCTGGGTGGACGCCGTCTTGGCAGGCGACGCAACGGCGGCGCGTGTCTTGGCGCGCAATGGTGTGCCGTTCAGTGTCACCCGTGAGTTGCCCGTCATGCGCACGCGGCTGCGGCTTGCCTGCCGGGGCACCCGCCGGGCCGGACTGCTCTGCTCCTCCGCAGCCCGTCGGTTGCGGGCGGAGGGGCTGGGGGCGACCCTCCCGCATGACGATCCCGGCGCCGTCACGCGCTGGTTTTTGGACCGGTTCCCGGACGTCCGCGCCTCCGACGCCTTGGAGGTGGCAGCCACCGAGTTCTTTGCCCAGGGACTGGAGCTGGACGCTGCCGGGCTGTGCTGGGATGGCGATCTGATCTGGGACGGCGCGGCGTGGCAAAGCCGGGCGTTTCGTGGCACTGGCTGGACACGCCCACGCAGCGCCGGCAAGCGCTTGAACAAACTCAACGCCTACCGTGTCCTGATGACGCGGGCGCGCTACGAAACGGTGATCTGGGTCCCCCAGGGCAGCCCGGATGACCCGACGCGCGACCCGGCCACGCTGGACGCGGTTGCCCGCTATCTGCTGTCCTGTGGTGCGCACCGGCTGGGAGCCGTCCGATGATGCGAAACGCCATCCTTGCCGCGTCCTTGTCGCTGGGCCTGGTGTTGCCGGTCCGGGCGGCTGATCTGAAGGTGGCCACCTGGAATATGGAGTGGCTGACGTCGCGCAGTGCCGGTGACCCGATCCTGCCCAGTGATGTCCTGCCGAAGACCGCCGGCGACCGGGCCGTGTTGCGCGGCTACGCCTCAGCCCTGAATGCCGACATCGTGGCCTTGCAGGAGGTCGACGGACCGGGCGTCGCCGCGACGGTGTTCACACCCGACCGCTACACGCTGTATTTCACTCATGACGACGTGGTGCAGCGGGTCGGGGTGGCCGTCCGCAATGGCATCCACGTGCAGCAAAACCCGGACCTGACCGGGCTCGACGTCATTCCAGACGCGAAATTCCATCTCCGCAGCGGCGCCGACCTCACGCTGCAGCTGCCGTCCGGACCGATCCGGTTGCTGGCCATCCACCTCAAGACCGGATGCCAGCGCGACCGGCTGGACAGCAGCCGGCGTCCGCAATGCGAGACCCTGCGCAGCCAGATTCCGGTGCTGCAGGGATGGATCGCGCAACGCCGGCGGGAGGGCGTGCCGTTCATCATCCTCGGCGACTTCAACCGCTGGATGGATGCCTCAGACGGGATGCTCGCTGCGTTGGAGGACACCGCCCCGTTGACCCGCGCCACGGAGGGGCATGACAGCCCTTGCTGGGGCGGGGAGCATTTCATCGACCATATCTTGGCCGGCGGTCCGGCGCGCGCCTGGGTCGATATGCAGTCGCTCCGCGTCTTGGTCTATCACGAGGATATTGGCCAAAGGGAGCACCTGTCCGACCACTGCCCGGTTTCCGTCCGCTTCCATCTGCCGGGCTGATTGGGTTAGAACGCTGGGCCAGACCAAAATTGGAGCGTCGAATGCCAGAATATACCGCGCATGCCACCACGATCGCCGGCAGGAACGGTCATGTGGAGAGCAGCGATGGCGTGCTGAAGCACGATTTGACCCTGCCCAAGGAAATTGGCGGCCCTGGCAAGCCGAACGCGACCAACCCGGAGCAGCTTTTCGCGGCTGGCTATTCCGCTTGCTTCGGTGGCGCCGTCGCAGCCGTCGCGGGGGCGGAAAAGGTCAAGGTCGGGGAAATCAGCGTCACGGCAGACGTGACGCTGCATGTCGATCCGGGTCCAGACTTCTACATCTCAGTCAAACTGGGGGTGAAGATCGGGGACATCGATCATGCAACCGCGGAGAAATTGGTGCACAAGGCACACGAAGTCTGCCCGTATAGCAAGGCGACGCGGAACAACGTCAAGGTCGAGCTGGCGGTGCTTTGAGCACGGCGCTCGTCACCGGCGCAACCGCCGGCTTCGGGGCTGCCATCACGCGGCGGCTGGTTCGCGACGGCCACCGGGTCGTCGCGACCGGGCGCAGAAAAGACCGGCTCGAGGCCCTCGTGGCCGAGCTAGGGGATGCGGTGTTGGCATTTCCGCTGGACGTCACGGATGCTGCTGCGGTGGCGTCGCTTCCAGGCAGCTTGCCGGCGGGATGGGGCGACGTCGACATACTCGTCAACAATGCCGGCCTGGCGCTCGGCCTCGACCCGGCTTGGAAGGCGAGCCTGGCTGATTGGGACACCATGGTGGCCACCAACGTAACGGGCCTGATCGGCATCACCCGTGCCTTGTTGCCGGGCATGGTGGAGCGAAACCGCGGCTATATCATCAGCCTCGGCAGCACGGCGGGCACCTACCCGTATCCGGGTGGCCATATATACGGGTCCAGCAAGGCGTTCGTGACGCATTTCACGCTGAACCTGAAATCCGATCTGGTTGGGACGAATGTCCGCGTCACCAGCGTTGAGCCGGGCTTGGTCGGCGGAACGGAGTTCAGCAGCGTCCGCTTCGGCGGCGACAGCGACAAGGCGGCTGGCGTTTACAAGGGCACAGTGCCGCTGAACGCCGAGGATATCGCGGAAACCGTGGGTTGGCTTGTCGGACTGCCCGAACACGTCAACATCAACCGGATCGAAATGATGCCGACCTGCCAGGCGCCCGGCCCGCTGGCGGTGAAGCGGAGTTAGAGTCTAAGCCAATAGGCCCTCGCGCCTGAAGCTGAGCCAGGCGCCGTTGCCGACGATGATGTGGTCGTGCAGGACCACATCAACGGTCGATAGTGCATGCCGGATCGAGTCCGTCATCTCCTTGTCCTGGCGCGACGGGGTGGGGTCGCCGCTGGGATGGTTATGCACCAGGATGATGGCGGTCGCGTGCAGCTCCAGCGCGCGTTTTGCCACCTCCCGCGGGTAGACGGGCGTGTGGTTGATCGTCCCGCGGGCCTGCGCCTCGTCCGCCAGCAGGCGGTTTTTCGTGTCGAGGAACAGGATGCGGAATTGCTCCACGCGTTCCCTGGCCAATTGCGCGTTCAAATAACGCATGAGGCCCTCCCAGTTGGAGAGCACCGGGTTGCCCTGAACCTCTGACCGCATCAGCCGCACGGCGGCCGCCTGCACCGTTTTCAGGGCGGCGCTGCCTGCCTCCCCCATCCCTTCCACGCTGCGCAAATCCGCCAGGGGTGCCGCAATCGCGTTCGCGAAGGAGCCGAACCGCGCCAGCAGAGCCCGAGCGATCGGCTTGGTGTCCCGCCGGGGAAGGGCCAGGAACAGCACGAGCTCCAGGAGTTCATGGTCGGCAACGCTCTCGGGCCCGGCGGTGAGCAGGCGTTGCCGCAGCCGTTGCCGGTGGCCTTCGGCGCTCACCGGGGAGGGCGGAGGTGGGTCCAAACCAAGGGGCAAGCCGGCCATGCCGCGCGTCCCGCCTAGCGTTGGTAGGGTCGCGGCAGCAGCACCCGTAGCGCTAGGCGCTCCCAGCCCTCCGGCCCTGGCACGATCACCTCTGCATCCGGCGCGAAATCCGTCAGCATCTCCCGGCAGGCGCCGCAAGGGGACACGACCGCGATGTCACGCACAGACTCCTCCGGCTTGGGATGCCGGACGGCGACCGCGCATTCCACCGTGCCATCGCCCTCCAGAATGGCACGGCCAAGTGCGACCGCCTCGGCGCAGACGGCAAGCCGGCCCACGGTGGCACCCAAATGCACGCCGGTCCAGATGCGGCCATCCCGGGATCGCAATGCGGCGCCCACGGTGTGCCAATGCGGACGGTAATGCCGCACGAGCACGGCACGGGCCGCTTCGACCAGGTCCACATCGGCTTTATCAAGGCTCACTCTGCGGCTTCGGCTTCCTCGCCCTCGTCTGGGGCAACCATCAGCGCCTTCTCGACGACGATCGCCTGGTCGCGGATCCGCTTCTCGATGCTGCTGGCGACGTCCGGATGGTCCTTCAGGAAGACCTTGGCGTTTTCCCTGCCCTGCCCGATGCGCTGGCTGTCGTAGGAGAACCACGAGCCCGACTTCTCCACGACCCCGGCCTTGACGCCCAAATCGATCAGTTCGCCCCGCTTGCTGATGCCTTCGCCATACATGATGTCGAACTCGACCTGCCGGAATGGCGGCGCCAATTTGTTCTTCACCACCTTCACCCGGGTTTGGTTCCCGGTGACCTCGTCGCGGTCCTTGATGGCGCCGATGCGGCGGATTTCCATGCGGATCGAGGCGTAGAATTTGAGCGCATTGCCGCCAGTGGTGGTTTCCGGATTGCCGAACATGACGCCGATCTTGAGCCGGATTTGGTTCAGGAAGATCAGCATCGTCTTTGACTTGGAAACGCTGCCGGTCAGCTTACGCAGAGCCTGGCTCATCAGCCGAGCATGCAGGCCGACATGGGTGTCCCCCATCTCCCCTTCCAACTCGGCCCGCGGCACCAAGGCTGCAACGCTGTCGATCACGACGATGTCGATGGCACCCGAGCGCACCAAGGTGTCGCAGATTTCCAGCGCCTGCTCGCCGCCATCGGGCTGGGAGAGCAGCAGGTTGTCGACGTCGACACCCAGCTTGCGGGCATAGATCGGGTCGAGCGCATGTTCGGCATCGATGAAGGCGCAGGTGCCACCCCGCTTCTGCGCCTCGGCGATCGCGTGCAGGGCAAGCGTGGTCTTGCCTGAGCTTTCGGGGCCATAGATCTCGACGATGCGGCCGCGGGGAAAGCCGCCGATGCCGATCGCCATATCCAGCCCAAGCGAGCCGGATGATATCACGTCGATCTGTTCATCCGCCCGTGCGCCCATTCGCATGATGGAGCCTTTGCCGAACGCCCGTTCGATTTGGCTGAGGGCGGCATCCAGCGCCTTGTTCCTGTCCATGGGGGATTCCTTGTGTCTGGCGAACCGCCGGCGACACGCGACTGTGTCACCGGCCCGAAAGATGCCGCAACCGTGGCGAGCGAGGCAGTATGTCCGAGTGTTCTGCTTCTAGCGCGTTTGCCCGTTCAAAGGCGTTAATAAACCGTGCTTCTTCCGTTCACAAGAACAAATAGTGTCCGGACCTTCTAGGGCTTGTCCGACATCAATCGGATTGATTGGCGGCGTCGACAAGCCCTAAGCCTTCGTTGTCAGCGGCAGCTTTGTCGACGTGCCGACGCACTTATTTGCGACGCTGCCTGAGAGGCCCACGCAAGGGGCTCACGGAAAAAGCTAGTCATTTCGGCAAAGCGCGCTCCAACACCGCGGCCAGCATTGATTTCAGCGTGTAAGGCTTTGGCAGGAAAGCAATGTCCTCCGCCGCGAGGTCGCCACGGACCGCTTCCTCTGCGTAGCCGGATGCGAGAATCGCCGGAAGGCCAGGGTATTTGGCGCGAATCGCCCGCACCAGCGCCGGACCATCCATGCCTGGCATCACCACGTCGGACAACACGGCGGACAGCTTCACCCCCTCCCCCTGTTCGGCCAGCAAAGCCAGGGCAGCCTCCCCCGACTCGGCGCTCAGCACGGTCCAGCCATCCTTGGTCAGCGCTCGTGCGGCCAGGCGACGCACACCGTCCTCGTCATCCACCAACAGCACAGTCCGCCCCACCGGGGACGGTGCCGCGGCGACGTGTGCAGCGGCAGCCGGCGCCTCAGCGGTCTCCGCGGCGGCCGCAGGCACCTCGCCGATGGGAAGCCGCGGTATCGCCATGAGGTCGCCATCGTGGCGCGGCAGATAGATGCGGATGCGGGTGCCCTTTCCCAGCAGGCTGTCCACCGCCAGGAACCCGTCGGATTGGCGAATGATCCCGTGCACCGTCGATAGCCCCAGCCCGCTGCCGCCCCGCTCTCGCCGGGTGGTGAAGAACGGGTCGAAAATACGCGGCAGAACCTCGGGCGGAATGCCAGTGCCGGTGTCCTGGACCTCCACCATCACGTAGCGGCCGGGTGGAATGGTTTCCTCGCCGCGAATCAGGGCGCGGTAGAGTGTGATGTGCCCGGTCCGCAGGGTCAGTTGTCCGCCATCCGCCATCGCGTCCCGCGCGTTCACCGCCAGGTTCACCAATACCTGGTCCAACTGCGTCGGATCCACCCGCACGGTGCGCCCAGGATGCTCCAGTTCCAGCTCCAGCCGAATGGTGCTGCCCAGCAGCCGGCGCAGCAGGCCGGTGAGGTTCTCGACCGCCTCGTTGATCGACACCGCCCGCGGTTGCAGGGTTTGCTGCCGCCCAAACGCCAGCAATTGCCGCACCAGAGCCGCCCCGCGCCCAGCGCTGGTCCGGATTTGCTCCAAATCCTCGACCGTTTCAGTCTCCGGCAGGCCGCGGGCCAGCGCTTCGTCGGCCGCCCCGATGATCGCCGTCAGCAAATTGTTGAAATCGTGCGCGATCCCGCCCGCCAACTGCCCGACCGCCTGCAGCTTCTGGCTCTGGGCCAGCTGGGCTTCCAGCCGCTTTTGCGCCGAGATATCCGTCAGTTGGAGGATCGCGCCACTCACCGCCTCGTCGGCCTCGCGCAGCGTAACGGCCGAGACTTCCACGGTCTGATCGGATACCCCGTTTTTGCCGCGGAGCATGGAGATGAAGGCCCGCGGTGGACGCCGCCCCTGCAGCGCGGGTGCCAATTCGTCCCAGACTTCCTCCTGGCGCTGGTGGCAGAAGATCGACTGCACGGGTTCACCCGGCGAAAGGTCGCATTCGCGGTCGACCATGCGGCGCAAGGCTTCGTTGACCCGGACGATGTGCCCGGTCCGGTCGATAATGGCGATGCCGACCGCGGATTCCTGCACCAAGACCTGGAGCATGTCGTCCAACGGGCCTGACAGCCGCTCGAGCAGCCGCTTTGCCCTGGGCTTTCGTTGCGCCCAGGGCCAGGCCCAGCGCTGCGGCGCAAACAGCATGGTCGTGCTCATCGCGCCACCTTGCCGCGAAGCCGCCAAACGTAGGCGATCACCTCAGCGACCATCTTGAAATGCTCCGCGGGAATTTCCGCATCCAATTCCACCTTATACAACGCGCGGGCGAGCGGCGGGTTAGCGACCATGGGGACGCGATGTTCCTGTGCAACCTCACGGATACGGGCCGCCACCTCATCCACCCCTTTGGCGACGACTCGAGGGGCGCCTCCCTTGTTGCGATCATAGGTCAGCGCGATGGCGTAGTGGGTTGGGTTGGTAACGACGACGGTTGCCGCCGGCACCGCCGCCAACATGCGCTTGCGCGAGCGGGCCATGCGAATGGAACGCAGGCGGGCCTTCACATGCGGGTTGCCGTCGGCCTCCTTGTTCTCCTGCTTGACGTCTTGCTTGCTCATCCGCAGTTCGCTGCCGTGCTTGTGGCGGACCCACCACATATCGGCGCCAGCGATCACGACCTGCGTGCCCAGCAGCGTCATCGCCAATTGCAGGATTTGGTGCATGATCCGGTCTGCCAGCTGACCTGGCAGCCACGCAGACGCGCCGGTCAGGGCCAGGAACCCACCGGACATCACGTGGTAGGCCGTGAAGCCCAGCACCCCCAGCTTGACGATCGATTTGCCCGCCTCCACCAGGCCGTGGAAGCCAAATAGCCGCTTCACGCCCCGCATCGGGTTCAGCCGCGTGATGTCGGGGACGAGCACGGCCGGGTTGAACACCACACCGGTCTGCAGCAGCGTCGCTGCCACCGACGCCGCGAGAACCCCCAGGATCAACGGCGCCGCGATCATCAGGAGCGCCATCAACGCGGAGACCAGGGCCGCCTTCGGATCCTGGTTGGGCGATACGACGAGCATCGCGCCCAGCCGGTTGGCCATGGTGTGCCCGATGTCAGGACCCATCATCGCCAGCATCATCGTCACCGCGCCCAACCCTGCCAAAGCGGGCACCTCGCGGGAGACGGCGACGCTGCCTTCCGCCCGCGCCCGCTCTAGCCTTCGGGGGGTGGCGGCCTCTGTGCGATCTTCGCTATCCGACATATGCTACAGACCCGGCAGAGCGTTGAAGGTATCGCGCGCCGAGTCGATCCAGATTTCGGCCATCCCGGTCGCCAGCACGGCAAGCAACGTGAGGCCGCCCAGGATTTGCCCCGGCATCGCGGCAAAATAAATCTGCAATTGCGGGATGAGCCGTGAGAGCAGGCCGAGCGAGACTTGCCACACGATGCCGGCGAACACGAAGGGGGCGGCCAACCGCAGCGCAAGACCAAAGGCAGTCGAGACGGCCGTCACCGCGGCGTCCACCCCGTCGCCCACTGAAATCATGTGGCCCACCGGGACCAGCGCGTAGCTGCCGGCAAGTGCCGCCACCGGCAGCGCCCATAGCCCGGTTCCCAATACCAGCACCGTGGTTGCCAGCGTAAACAGCCGCATCAGCAGACTGGATTGTCCCAATTCCGGGTCGGGCGAGATGATGCTCGTGAGGCCGAGCATGAGCGAGATGATTTGCCCGGCCATCGGCAATGCGAGGGTGATCGACCGTGCCAGCCAGCCCAGGACGCCGCCGCAAAGCAGTTCCGTGCACACCATGGTCGCCATCGGCCAGAGCCCCGGCGGCGGCACCACACCCACGCCGGGGAGCACGAGGATGACGAGCGACAGGGTCAGCCCAATCCGGATCGTCGCCGGCAGTTCCATTTCGCCCAGGGCGGGCATCAGCATCACGGCGGCGCCGCAGCGGCAGAGCACGAGCATGAACGTGAACGCCCATCCTGGCAGCGCGGCCAGGAGCGCCGCCGTGCCGAGCGCCGCACTGTCCATTATTGGCCGCCGAGGGCGATCATTTGGTCGAACAGCGCCTGGGTGTAGTCGGTGAGCGTCGAGAGCATGAACGGGCCGGTCAGGGCCAGCACGCTGATGATCACGGCGGCCTTTGGCACGAACGCCAGCGTCGCCTCGTTGACCTGGGTGATCGCCTGTACCAGCGACATGAAAACGCCAACCGTCAGGGCGGCAATCAGCGCCGGGCCGCCCATCTTCAGCGCGACGATCACGGTTGCGTGCAGTGCTGCACCAACATCGCCCTCACCCATGCCAGCCTCCGTTTTAGATCGGCATCTTCATGATATCCTGATAGGCCTGCACGACGCGGTCGCGTATTGCGGCCGTCGACTGCAGCGCGAGCTCCGCGCGGTTCACCGCCGTCACCACGTCGGTCAGGTTGCCAGTACCTGCGATCGCTTCGGCGGATTTCGCGTCCGCCGTATGCCCGGCATCCACCACCCCCTGCAGCGCCGTGGTCAGCGCATTGCCGAAGCCCTCCATGCTGGGGCTCTGCCCAGCGGCCACGCTGCCATACGCGTTGGCCGCGGTAGAGGCGCTGACGGAGGTGGATAGCGCGGGTATGCTCATTTGAGCAGGTCAATCGCTCGCGTCAGCATCCCGCGGGTCACTTCCATGACGTTCAGATTGGCGCTGAAGGACCGCTGCGCCTCCCGCATGTCCATGACCTCGACGAAACTGTTGACGTTGGGCGTCTGGACATAGCCCTGCGCGTCAGCGGCGGGGTGGGATGGATCGTAGCGCTTGGGAAAGCTGGCCTTGTCGGTGCCGATAGTCTTGACGCGGATGGTTTGTGCTCCCACCGAGTCCTCCATTTTTTGCTCGAACGTAATGGTTTTGCGGCGGTATGGCGCACCACCCGGCGTGTCGCCCGTGGTGTCCTGGTTGGCGAGGTTTTCCGCGATGACGCGCAGGCGCGTGGTCTGCGCGTCCATGCCGCGCGCCGAGATGGTCATTGCCTTTGTGAGATCCATGATGGCTCCTACTTGCCAAGCGCGATGCGATATAGGCCGAGGTACTTTTTGTACAGGTTGGTCACCAGCGCTTGCGCGCCGTCCGTGTCGGCAACCTTGGTGAGTTGCTCCTCGATCGACACGGCATTGCCGTCCGGGGCGCGTTCGGTTGGCCGCAGCATCGGGTCGATGCGCCCGGCCGAACTGGTGCCCGTTATGTGCGCCGGGTTGGTGATGGCCAGATCCGGCAACGTCCTCGAGAGGGTCTCCGCAAACGGCTGCAAATCCTTGGCGACGTAGCCGGGCGTGTTGGCGTTGGCGATGTTCTGCGCCAGCAGGCCTTGCCGCCTGTCGATCCAGGCGAGACGCTTCTCTGCCAGGTCGAACAACCCCATGCCGTCATTGCTCATGCGCGCAATGTCGCGCGCAGTAGTTTCGGCCAGGTTAAAACCGGCTGGCAACGCTTCGGTAATCCATGCCTGCCCATAGTGGGGCATGACAACCACCGGGCTGTTCAACTTCGATAGTGCCGACTACGAGGCCTCGGCGATCAAAACCGCCGTGAGCATGGCTGATGGCTTGGCACGCACCATCACGATCGCCCGGCTGCTCGTGGAAAACGGGCGGACCGTGGACATGGCCGGGCTCGACCGCGGCGTCGGCCTGCTCGTCGCCAAGACGCTGGACCTGCCGCCCGAGGCAGGCCGCAATCTGCGCCCGACACTGATGATGGTTTTGGCCGAGGCAAACCGCTTGACGGAGGCACTTCGACACCAAGGCGACTGACGGCGACCACCCGGCGGCAAAATGCCGCTGGAGGCTTCCGAGGCAAAATGCCGAAAGGATGCGATGACGACGATGTCCATGGTTACCGCCGTGGCGGCGCTTGCCGCGGTGTTGCTGCTGATCCTGCTGGCCGGCCGGCTGGCACGGATGAGCCGGTTCGTCCGCCCGCGGGGGGCTGGCCCGGCACGGATGGCCATCCGGGAAACTCTGGTCCTGGACCCGCGCCGGCGGTTGCTGCTGGTGCAATGCGACGGGCGAACGGTCGTGTTGCTGACTGGCCCGCAGGACCAGGTGGTCGGTTGGCTGCCGGAGGCCACGTCGTGAAGGCGCGCGCGGTTTGGCGGAGCGCCATGCAGTGGCTCCTCCTCGGGATCATGCTGCTCGCCGCGGCCTCCCCCGCCATGGCGCAGTCGGTCAGCATCGATCTGGGCGCCGCCGGGCAAACCGGTGCGACCAGCCGCCTGGTGCAGTTGACGGCGCTCATCACGGTCTTGTCGGTGGCCCCGAGCCTGCTGGTGATGATGACCGCGTTCACCCGGATCGTGATCGTACTGTCGCTGTTGCGATCCGCCATCGGGGCGCAGGGCACGCCGCCCAACACCGTCCTGATCGGGCTGGCGCTGTTCCTCACCTACTTCGTGATGCAGCCCGTGCTGGACCAGGCTTACACCACCGGGTTGGTGCCGATGACGGACGGGCGGGTCGGCGAACTCGAAGGGTTGCGGCTGACGGCTGAGCCGTTCCGCCATTTCATGGCGGTCAACGTCCGCGGCGCGGATTTGCAGCTTTTCCTCGGCATCGCGCACCTGCCGCCAGCGTCCACCCCGGACGGTGCGCCGTGGCGCGCCCTGATACCGGCATTCCTGATCGGAGAACTGCGCCGGGCGTTCGAAATGGGGTTCTTGCTGTATCTCCCCTTCCTGGTGATCGACATGGTCGTGGGCAGCGTGCTGATGAGCCTGGGTATGATGATGCTACCGCCCTCCAGCATCAGCTTGCCGTTCAAACTGATTTTCTTCGTGTTGGTGGATGGCTGGCGCTTGGTCTCCGGCAGCCTGGTGCAGGGCTTTGCCAACGGGAGTTGATGCAAACTGCACCGGCTTGGGGCGTTGGACTTGTCGGTAAGCACAGGAGAGCGGCGTGAAACAGCCCCATACAGAACAGACGATCGACCACTCCGACGGTCAGCAGAACACCGGCAACCATCACCGGCCCAACACGCCGGATGCTGGTGGCGCCGACCGGCTGGGTGGGACGCGCGCCGGGGCGGAGAACGTGGAAACCGACCGCGATAGCCGCGCGGAGTCGATCGAGACCGGGACGGATGTGGATAAGGTGTCTGGCCTGGATGAGGTGAACACCAGCACCAAGCACGTGGAGAACAATCGCGAGCGCCATCCCGAACGGGACGAGCACGGCCGGTTGTAATCCGAACCGGCCGCCGCTCAGCAACCCGTGTCCCGACGGAGGCTTTCCTCCAGGCCACACAGCCATTGCGGGCGCGGACCGCGAGCGGAACCGGAGAAGCGAGCGGCAGCCGAACAGCTTACCCAACGCGACGGGAACGGGGAGATAGGGCTTCTGCCCCTCGGGCGCAACGTATTTATGCTGTAGGCCTATGACGCGGCGCGGATAACCAGCCCAGGGACGGGGATGGGAAAGCCACATCCTACTGGCATAGCTCGTGGTCACACGCCCGCGACGAGTCTGGCGCGCGTGGCCTCTAGAGCGGCAATGTCCGCCTCGGTGAATCAGAAGGCGGAAGCACCTGCCGGTCCCGCCGCCTGAGCCGCTGATATTCATCGGCGGAAACCAGCACCGCAGTCTCGCGGCCGTTGTGCATCACCACAATAGGTTAGGTTAGGGCCAAATCCTGGTAGAGGCCGATATTGCGCTGAAACTCGCCGGCAGGAACTTTGATCATCGGACTGAGCTTTTGATGTGAACTCGATTACCCACGAATTACATCATTTTGCAATCTAACTATCGATCGCAAGTTTGCCGCAGAGCCGCGGAAATGTAGGGTGGCAGTGCGAAAGCGGCAGCGTGCACGGCTGGCGACCAATAGCGAGTCGCCCCGAGGATACCCGATGCGCCCGCCCTCGAGGCCAGCTCCGCCGGCGGCACAGCCTGGATGGGCTGGTCGCTAGCAATGCCCAGGGCCATGAACCCACCGACATAGGTCGGAACCGCAGCAACGTAGGCACTGACATGCGCGAACACGCTGGCCCGCAAGGCTGTCGTGTCCCGCAATTCCTCCGCCTGCATGAACGGCACGCCGCACTGGTTCACCAGCACCCCGCCCGGCCGCAGGATGCGGGCGCAGTCGCGATAGAACGCCTCGCTGAACAAGACCTCACCCGGGCCGGCTGGATCGGTGCTATCGACGATGATGACGTCGACGGACGCAGCCTCCGCCGCGGCGACGTGAGCAATCCCATCCCCAACGATCACGCGCGCCCGGCTATCCTCCCAGGCCGCGCCGCCGATGCTAGGCAAATATTCGCGGGAGAGCCGGATCACGGCCCCGTCGATCTCCACCAACGTTGCCCGCTGCACACCCCGGTGCTGCAGCACCCGCCGGAGCACGCCGCCATCACCCGCACCGATGATCAACACCCGCTCCGCCGCGCCATGCTGGATGAGCGGAACGTGGGCGATCATCTCCTGGTAGGCGAATTCGTCCGCCTCGGTGATTTGGATGACTCCATCCAGCAGCAGGACGCGCCCGTGGGAGACGGTCTCCACCACGACGATTTCCTGGAAGGCAGACCGCTCGCGCGCCAGTTCCCGCACCACCTGGAAGGTTTGTGCCCAGCCCGGGTAGAGCGTTTCGGAGATCCAGGTCATGGGTGCGTCATCCCAAATACGGGTCGCGCCGGGTAAACGACCCCGGTCCACGGCACAGCGAGCGACGGGGCGGCTAAGCCCCGCCCACTAGAACCGTCCGCGCCGCTGCTCATCCAGGTCGACGCGACCTGGCTGAAACGCCTCCTGCAGGACCGGTATCGCGTCATGCGGGTTACAATCCCCACACATGAAGATATCGATCGCAGCGAACTGCCGCTCCGGCCACGTGTGGATGGAGATATGGCTCTCCGCCAACACCACCACACCAGATACACCGCCATTGGGCGAGAAATGGTGGAAATGGCTGTGCAGAATCGTAGCCCCCGCCCGCACGGCTGCGGCCCGCAACGCAGTGTCGATATGGACCGGATCGGCTAGATTTTCGGCCCCCCATAGATCGGCGAGAAGGTGCGTGCCGGCAAACTTCATGCCGTCCTTCTCAACGAAATAATCCTTCCGATCCTCTCCCTCGAACACAGGAAGAGTCGCGATTGTCGTCTGGTTCTCGCTCGGAAGCTCCGAGACCATCCCCAGTTGAGCAAGTGCGTTCATCACGTACCCCCAAACCAGTAGATAGCCTGTTGGACGCAGCGCGTCCCCTTGGGCCAAGGTGGCGTGAGATAGGCTTAGTGAGGTGGAGGTGCAACCCCTATTTCACATTCACACCCGCACCCCAGACCTGACATGCCGAACCCACCATCAACGTGAACCGATGGCTGCCAATCCGGCTGGCACCGCCTTGGCCAACGCGACCTCACCCGCTGCACGCCCCAGATCGCTGGGGCTGGTGACCGGGGCCGCCGTCAGCAACCGGAACATGTCGCTGCGGGCGCCCACCATCCGCCCGGCTTCCTTCATTCCCAGCAGCCGGAGTGACGCATCATCGCCTGCGCTCGCCCGCGCCGAGGCCAGGCGAAGGATGGTGTCCTGCTGCGCCGGGCTCAGCGCACCGTCGGGCGGGATACTACGCGCCACCAGCGAGTCGAGCGCCGCCACGGCCCCATGCCAATCCCCTGCGGCGCTCAAGATCGTGGCGCGCAAATCATCGGCCGCATCCGTGTCGATCCCCGACAGGATGGCCGCAGCCCCCCCTGGATCCTTCGCCTTGGCGTGGATGCGTGCGTCGATCATCCCGCGCTCCGCACTCAGTGGTGCCGGGAGGTCGGCAGCCGTGGTGTTCGCGAGTGCCGCGGCTGCACCCGCCGCGTCGCCGTCCTCCAGACGCAGCTTCGCCAGCCGTGCGCCGAGGGTGGCGCGGCCCACGCCCTCAGGCGCCGCAGCGATCATCCGCTCGATGATCGGCCCGGCCCGCTTCGGCAGGTCCAACGCGCTCAGTTTGTCGACCAGGAGCGGACCAACCAGCGGCTCGTCCGCGTGGCCAACCGCTTCCGCATTCTCCTCCGCCAGGGCCACCAACTCCATCGGCGGCAGCTTTTCGGCGTCGGGCCCGTGCAGCAGGTCGCTCATCATCGATGTCAGCTGCGCGTTGATCACCGGGGCAGTCTCCGGGAAGAGCTGCAGCGTTTCGCGCAGCATGGCGAAGGCAGGATGCCACTGCCCGGCCTTTGCCCGCAGCGAAGCGACGCGCAGGCGCAGTTTCTGCTCCCGGTCATCTCCCCGCCAATCCAGGAACTGGCGCTCCAGGGCGTCAGCCGCCTGCGCCGGGCCGATGGCGCCAGAGGATAAGCGCAACAGCGTGGCACGGGTCGCCGCGCGGGCGCTGGCCAGCCGGTCCCGGCCGACGGCCAGGGCATCATACAAGGTCAGCGCATCGCCGGTCTTGCCGGTGGCCTCCAGGCGCATGGCACGGGCAAGCGTCAGCAGCGGCTCGTCCGGTCGTTTCTTGAGCAAGGCGTCGGCGGCATCGCCAGCACCGCCCATCGCCATGGTCTCGGCAGCCAATGGCAACAGCCGGTTGCGCAGCGCCGCCGGGTAGGACAGCACCAGGCCCACCGTGGTGGCGAAAACGGGTGCCGCTTCGGGCGAGCCAGGACGCATCATCGCCGCGCGCACCGCTCGCCACAACGCAATCTCATCGGTCCCGTTCAAGCGCGGATCCATCAGCCCATCCGATTCAGCGGGACGGCCGCTCAAGAGGCTGGCAATGCCGGTCAGCCCGGCAATGTCCGGATCGTCTGCTGACCGCGGATCCTCGCTGGCGGCCAGGCCGAGCAACGACTGCGCCTCCGCACCCAGGCCCAGCGACAGCATGGTCTGCGCGGCCCGCTTGCGTGGGACCAGCTTCGACTGAGCCGGCGCCCGGCCTTGATCGCCAGCTTCCAATTGCAGCTGCCGCAGCAGCGTGGCAGGTGGCTGGTCTTGGAAGTCAAAGCGCCGGGTCAAAACCGAAGCGTCCTCGAGGGCACGCGCACTATCGGGAGCCGGCGCCATCGGCGCGCCGGTCTCCAGCGCGAAACCTTCCTGCACCGCACGAAGCTGCGTGCGGTCGGAGAGCGGCTCCACCACGACGCCTTGCCAACTCTTTCGCACCGAGAATTCGGGGACACGGTAGGCCACGAGAACGCCTGCGCCCGATTGATGCATCGTCCCCACCAGCAGGTTCTGTCCGGTATTCGGATCGGGAACCACCACCACCTGCCCCGGGGCGGGGGTAGGGAACAGCAGGCGAGCCTCCTTGGTGACGGGAACCAGCGGCGCCGCGGTAGAGGGCTTGTCAGCGACGGTGACGGACCAGCCGGTCTTCTGCCGCTCCATCCGCAGGTCGCGGCCAGGCGGCGCCTTCAGCCGCAAAAGCGTCGCCTGGGGCAGCAACTGCACGACGGCGCCGGCAAGCATGGGGTCGTCGCCCAAGGCGGCCAAATCCAGCGGGCGCCGCTCGTCGAACACGATCCAGGCCTCGTCACCATGGCGGAACGCCGCGGCGGACACCGTCAGGCCGAAAGGAAGCAATGCCGCGCTGCCCGTGCCCCCAGGCGGGAGCGGCATCCGGGACGCCGCCAACGCCACCGGCTCCGCTTGTGGCGCTGGCGCTGCGGAATCGGTTGCCGGGCTCGATGCTGCAGGCGCGGCGGCCGCGTCGGGACTATGCTCGGCCGGGCGATCCGCCGTTTGCGTCGGTGCGGCGGACGGCGCCACCTGGATCACCGGGACCACCGGGGCAGGTACCGCGATCGAACCCGGCGTGATGACACGCGGCAGGTCAGCCGGCGGAGAGGCTGCAGCATGGGACGGAGCCGCCGTGGCCGAATTGGGCTGGGCCGGACTGCCGGGCGTGGTCACCGTCGGCAAAGCGGGCATCGGCGGCGCGACCGCCTTCGCGTGCTCCGCCGGTGGCGTTGCGGCATGGTCCGCAGGCTTCACCGCGGTGGCTGCGGACGAGGCCGGCGGGACGGCAGCCTGGGACGGCAAGGGTGGCGCAGCTTCCTTCGCATGCTCCGCCGGGGCCGGCTCTGCCGGCTTGGCTGCCACATGCGGCGGCGCTTTGGCGGCGCGGGCGGCTGGTTTGTCCTTCTCCGGATCAAGCGCGTCGACCACGACCCGATTGCCGAGCCGCATCGTGTGCAGCCGGGCGCCAGGCGCCATCGTCACCACCGCCTGGTCTGGCCCCCCGGCAACGCTGACGATGTTGCGGACGGCGCCCTCGATGGCCGGCACGTCGCCCGCGCCGGGGAAATGCAGGGTCACCGCATCGCCTTTGCGATCGACCTTGAAATCCCGAGGAGACGCGAACTCGAAGACAACGCGGCCATAGCCCTCGTGCGTCGCCATCCTGACGTCTGTGGTTTCTGCTGCCAGCGCCGGTCCCGCAGCCATCATCAAGGCCAGAGGCAGGAGCAACCTCATTCGAATGTGGCCAGAAGCGCGTCGACAGCACCTTGATCCATGGCATCCCCCTGCCGTTGCGGGCCGTTCAACAGCACGGGTTGCGGCAGCCTCTCCGTCGGACGTGTTGGATGCCGCCCGAACACGCTCAGGATTTCGGCGATCTTGGCTTCGATCGTCTTGAGGGTGCTGACCACCTTGGCAACGCGTTGGCCGGTGATGTCCTGAAACGAACATGCCTCGTAGATGCGGGCGGTTCTCAGGTTCACTTCGGAACGCAGCGGCGTGGCCGCAACGACGGCCTCGAGCCGCTCGCATTCATCCAAAATCAGGCCCGTCGCCTCCGCCGTATGTACGATCACGGCGTCCAGCTCGTCCGTGGCGGCAGGCACGTCCCGGCGGACGATCTCGTCCACACCGACGGCCGCTACCTCCTGGCGGGCCTGGTCGATAAAATCCGCCAATACCCGAAGTTCCGCCAGCAAAGCCCGGTGCTCAGTCATCGTGACCGACCCAGCGGGGCCGTCCGCATCAGCGTACCGGTCCCGCGTCTCGGCCAGATGGAGCGCCAACCCTCCGGGGCTAGCGCTGCCATTAACCATGGAGCACCTTTTCGATCTTCGCCTGCAGGGTCTCGGCGTTGAACGGCTTGACGATATAGTTGCTCACGCCCGCCTGCTTGGCCGCAATCACGTTCTCGGTCTTGCTCTCGGCCGTGATCATGATGAACGGCGTCGCTTTCAGCCGCGCATCCGCGCGGACCTCCTGGAGCAATTGCAGCCCGGTCATCGGCGCCATGTTCCAGTCGCTGATGACCAGGCCGAAATTGCCGGCGCGCAGCTTCTCGAGCGCCTCGCTCCCGTCGCTTGCCTCTTCGACGTTGTGAAAGTCGATTTGTTTGAGCAGGTTGCGGACGATCCGCAGCATGGTTTTGTAGTCGTCGACGATCAGCACACCGGCGGACGTATCCATCATACCACTCAATCCCCCATCGCATCAGCCAGCGTTCGAATGCTCCGGCGGCGGCAGAGTAGTTGACCGGGTGCGCTGCGCGGCGAGCTGTGTCGTCGCCAACCGAGCCCGATCGGGCTGCATCGCACCCAGGACCAACGCCGCTTTCGAATCCTTCATCCTGTCGAGGACATGAAGCAGCGTCGGCATTTCCATTTCGTTAAAGATGGCCGCCGCCTCGCGCGGTTTCATCGTCTCGTAAACCTTCACCAACCCGGCCCAGTTGGCCTCGTCGTGCTCAGTACGCTCCTTCTCCAGCGCTTCCAGCCGGGTCTGCAGCGCCGTTAACTGCGTGACGCGTGCGCTCAGGCGCTCTTCCGCCGCGTTCAGCACGCTTTCGCGTTGCGTCAGGGTGCGCTCCCGCGCGTCCAATTCGTCGCGGCGGCCACGCAGGTCGCCGAGTAATTTCCTCTCGGCGTCGCTGATGACCGGCTGAGGCGGCGCACTGGGCTCGACCGGGGCCGAAATTGTCGGCTTCGCATAGGAGGCCTGCGTGCGTTCGGGCGGCTTCGGTGGGGTTTGCGCCGCACCATGGGCGCCCTCTCCCTTGCCCTCGCCGCCTCCATCCGTTGCCGGGGCCGCTTCGGCAACGGAGACCACGGCCGCAGACACGACGGAGCCGGGTACCAGGGCCAGACCTAAGTTGATGACCTTGCTGGTCAACAGCAACGCCGCCACGCCGATGGTGATGGGAAGAAGACGCGGGCGCATTACCGGGTCACCCGCAAGGCACGGAGAAGGTCGCGTTCGGCTTGGCTCCGCACCCGGGTACCGCCGGTCTCCGGCAATTCCCGTTCCGGCGCCGGGTAGGGCCGCGCGGGCGGTTCCGGTTCACGGCTCGCCCGCACCAAACTATCCATCCGGTCAGCCAGACGCTCGCCCCGGTCGATGAGGGCCACCAAATCATCCTTCAGATTGGCAGCGGCTTCGATCTGGCGGGCAATGTGGCGGCCGGCGCCATCGGCTGCGCTGCGGAGCCGTTCAACCCCGTTTTCCGCCTGGCGGGTGCTCTCGTTGAAGCCGTGCAGCAGGCCCTCCAACTCCGCCCGGTCCCGCCGCACGACACCCAAGGCCCGTTCCAGCCGCAACGCGTGAAACAGCGTGGCGCCGAGCAACCCGATCAGCGCGACTTCCAATATGATCTGCCAACCGCCCATTTTCCGGCGTAACCTTCCTTAGGAGTCGCGTGGCAATTGGGCCACTTCATGATCGATCCGGACCGCAACGCGGTTCTTCCGGCGGCCGACCCTGCCCTCGAACAGGGTCACCGTGCCGCATCGCAGTTGCACGGCACTGCCAGGGCCGCACGCCAGCACAATCTGGCTGCCGGGCCGCAGCGCCATCACATCGGCCAAGCTCATCACCTGCTCATCCAGCACCACATCGATATCCACGTCGGTTGCCCATAGCTCTTCGGCCAAATGGGTTTCCCAAATGCTATCGCGGCCGAATTTCTCACCCATGAACTGCTGCAGCAGCAATTCACGCACCGGCTCCAGCGTCGCATAGGGCAGCAACAGCTCCATCCGGCCGCCGCGATCCTCCATGTCGACCCGCAACCGCGCCAGCACGGCAGCATTCGACAACCGGCTGATGGTGGCGAAACGGGGGTTCACCTCCAGCCGCTCGAACTTGAACGTCACCGGACAGAGCGGATCGAAGCTGGCCGACAGGTCGGTGAGCACGACCTGGATCAGCCGCTCCACCAGCGTACGCTCGATGGTCGTATAAGGCCGGCCTTCGATCCGCATCGCGGCGGTGCCGCGCCGGCCGCCGAGCAGCACGTCGACGATGGAATAGATCATGGCGGAATCCACGACCATCAGGCCGTAATTGTCCCACTCCTCGGCCTTGAACACCGCCAGCATCGCGGGCAGCGGGATCGAGTTGAGATAGTCGCCGAACCGCAGCGACAGGATGTTGTCGATCGAGACGTCGACGTTGTCCGAGGTGAAATTGCGCAGGCTGGTCGACATGATCCGGACCAGCCGGTCGAACACGATCTCCAGCATCGGCAGGCGTTCGTAGGACACCAGGCCGGAGGAGATGATGCGATGCATCCCCGACCTGCTGTCCTCCGCGGAAGGGCCGCCGTCGAAGCCGAGGAGGCTATCGATTTCTGCCTGATTGAGAACGCGCGCCGGGGCGGTGACGTCCTGCCCTGCAGCGCCCCAGCTTGCCGCCAGTTGTTCGTCGCTCTCGCTCATTGGACGAGCAGTTCGCTGAACAGCACGTCGATGACCTGCGCGGGTGCCGCGGCCAGGCTTGCCCTGGCGATCAGTTCCTCCCGCAGCCGGTACGTCCCAGCCGAGCCACGCAGCTCATCGGGCCGCATTTCCCGCAGGTAGGTCTGGAACAAATCGATCACACGGGGTTGCGCGGCGGCGAAGGGCGCCTGGTCGGCCTCTTTCGAGAGCTCCAACCGGGCCTTCAGCTTGACGAACGCGGACCGCCGGCCAGGTGCGTTCAGATTGGCGATCATCTCCGGCAATTCGACGAAGACCGGCGCGCGCGAAGCCTCCTTCTCTTTCTCCTTGGCCTTCTGCTCCTCCGTCTCGGTCTTGTGTCCCATGCCGAGCATCTTCGGCAGGACGCCGCTGAACCAAAGCCCGGCGCCGATGGCGATCAGGAGCACCGGAATGGCAAGAATGACCAGCTTCTTCTTGCCGCCCTTCTTCTTGCCACCGCTCTCCCCGTGCGCCGCGTCGCCCGGCGCAATGGCTGCTGCTGCACTCATCGTGCGCCCCTATCCTGTCCGGTGCGGACATTGGCGACAGAGTGTTAAGCAGCTCTCAAAGACATCTTGCAGTTCGCATCCGAACTGCAGGGGCAACCCGGCATGTTCCGGCCGTACTGACCCGGCACGATCTGCCGACACGGCAGAGACAGACCTGCCGTCCCGCGAGAAACAACGGACAAATCAATGGTTTAAGACCTGGCACGGGCTTTGCGCTGATGTGGCCGAACCAGCCGGACGTCAACCCGATGCAAAATTCTACCTCTGTCGCCCTTTCCCGCATGATTGCACAGCAGCGGGAAATGGATGTGACGGCCACGAACCTTGCCAACACCAACACGCCCGGCTTCAAGGCCAGCCGAACGCTGTTCGCCGATTGGCTGGACCAGCAGACCGGGGTGGACCCAGTTCGCGGCGGCCGCACTCTCGTCTTTACGCAGGACCGTGCCACCTATCGCGATGCGGCGAACGGTGCCGTCTCCCGCACGGCCAACCCGTTGGACCTGGCGATCACCGGGGATGGGTTCTTCACCCTGCAAACCAAGGCTGGCCCGATGCTGTCCCGCGCCGGGCGGTTCAACCTGCAGCCGAACGGCACGGTCGCCGACATCGATGGCAATGCCCTGCTGGACACGGCCGGCCAACCGATCCGCATCTCGACCGCCGACACCTCGCTCAGCGTTTCCGGCGACGGCACGCTCAGCAGCGAGAATGGCCGGCTCGGCAAGATTGGCATCGTCAAGCCGGCCGACCCCAACAAGATGCAGGCCCAAGGCGATCACCTGTTCACCGCCCAATCCGACACCAGTCCGGTCGCCCAACCGCAAATCATCGGCGGCGCGCTAGAGGAAAGCAATGTGCAGCCAGTCGCAGAAACGACAAGGATGATCAACGAGTTGCGGCAGTTCCAATTCGTCTCCCAGTTTGTCCAGGGCGAGTCGGAGCGGGAACAATCCGCCATCGACAAACTCACGCAGCACCTGAGCTAAGGAGGCCCCGCCATGCGATCACTCGACATCGCTTCCACAGGGATGCAGGCGCAGCAGACCAACGTGGATGTCATTTCCAACAACCTGGCCAACATGACCACGACCGGCTTCAAGCGCCGCCGGACAGAATTTCAGGACCTGATCTACGAGAACGAGCGGCGCGTCGGCTCCAACACCTCCGACAGCGGCACCGTGGTGCCGGCGGGTGCCCAGGTCGGCTTGGGCGTGCGCACCGCGGCGATTTACCGCATCAACGAGCAGGGCACGCTGCAGCAGACCTCAAACAGCCTGGATCTCGCCATTCAAGGCAATGGCTACTTCCCCGTGACGCTGCCCTCTGGCGACACGGCCTATACGCGGGACGGGACGTTCGGCCTGTCACCCGACGGCACCATCGTGACGGCGGACGGATATCCGATCGCCGGCGGCATCACCATCCCGAACAACGCCACCAGCGTGACGATCAGCACGAGTGGCGCGGTGCAGGCGAGCGTGGCCGGTCAGACGGCGCCTCAGACGGTCGGGCAGATCCAGCTTACCACCTTTCCCAACGAGACCGGGTTGGACGCACAGGGCGACAACCTGTTCCTGCAAAGCGGCGCCAGCGGCAACCCGGTGACGGGCAACCCCGGCGCACCGGGCTTCGGCAGCGTGCTGCAGGGCTTCGTCGAAAGCTCCAACGTCAACGTGGTGACCGAGATATCGAACCTGATCACGGCTCAGCGCGCGTACGAGATGAACAGCCGGGTGATCACGACGTCCGACCAGATGCTTTCAACCTTGACCAACCTGAGGTGAGCGCGATGCAAGTTCTTCCTTTGGCGGCCCTGCTGGTCTTCGCCATACCCGCCACCGCGGCAACCCTGCGTGGGGGCACGACCCTGTCGGCTTCGCAGGTCCGCCTGTCGGATTTATGGGATGGGGTGGACAACGACCGCGCCATCGGCCCAAGCCCGGATCCGGGCGGCCGCATCATCGTGGAGGCGGCGCAGCTCGGCGCCATCGCCCGCCAGTTCAGCGTCGATTGGCAGCCCAGCAATACTGGGGAGCGCATCGTACTGGAGCGGCCCGGCCGGGCCTTTCCACGGGAGGACGCCATGGCGGCGCTGCATACCGCGCTGGCCGTCGCCGGGGTGGCGGCCGACGCCGACGTGGAGATGCCGGGCTTCTCCCCGCCGCTGGTTCCAGCGGAGGCTACGGGCAAGGCAGAGGTCGGGCAGCTCGACTACAATCCCGTGAGCGGCAACTTCACGGCCGTGCTGTCGATCACGGCGCCCGGAATGGCGCCGGCCCATGCCCGCCTGTCCGGCCGGATCGTCGAGATGGTGGAGGTGCCGGTGGCCGTCCGCCGCATGATGCCGGGCGACATCGTAGGCCCGGCGGATGTCCAAATGTCGCGGCTGCGCGCCAACGCCGTCCGCGCCGATGTGGCGCAGTTGCCCGCACAAGCGATCGGCATGGCGCTGCGCCACCCGGTGGGACCCGGTGCCCCCCTGCCGCTAGCCGATCTCGGACGTCCCCTGCTGGTGGAAAGAGGCGACGCCGTGCAGATGCGGCTGGAAACGCCGGGCATCTCCGTCGAGGCGCAGGGGGTGGCCATGGATGGCGGCTCCGTTGGCGAGCACGTACGCGTGCTGAACGCCGCCTCCCGCGCCATCGTCGATGCCGAGGTCGTGTCGGCCGGCCGTGTCCGCGTCAGTGGAACTGCGCCGGTTCTGCTGCCGCCAGGTGCGCCGATTCCAGTTAAGGTGGCCGCGCGATGAGGGCCGCCCTGCTGCTGACGACGGCGCTGGCCTTGTCCGGCTGTGGCGTGCTGTCGCATTTGGCGGACGTCGGGAAGCCGCCGGAAATGACGCCGATCACGAACCCGACGCAGGACCCGAGTTGGCGCCCCGTGAGCATGCCGATGCCGAAACCGGTGCCGGTTCCCATTGCGGCCAACAGCCTGTGGCGCTCTGGCAGCCGGGCGTTCTTCAAGGACCAACGTGCGGCACAGGTGGGCGACATCCTGACGGTTCTGGTCAATATCGCCGACACCGCCGCCCTGGCGAACGCCACCGGCACCACGCGCACGGGCACGGAGTCGGTGGGCATACCAAACCTGGTAGGGCTGGAGAACAAGGCCACCGCAGCAGGCGTCGACCCGAAGAACTTGCTGAACACCAACAGCACCAACGCCAACACCGGCACCGGAACGATCGCGCGCAACGAGACGGTGACGGTTCGGCTGGCCGGGGTGGTGACGCAGGTGCTGCCCAACGGCAATTTGGTGGTGGCAGCCCGGCAGGAGGTTCGGGTGAACAGCGAGCTGCGCGACCTGCAAGTGACCGGCATCGTGCGCCCGCAGGACATCCAGAGCGACAACACCGTCCTGCACGACCGGATGGCGGAAGCGCGCATCGTCTACGGCGGGCGCGGCACGCTGACCGACCTGCAAACGCCGCGCTACGGCCAGCAGATCATGGATGCGCTGCTACCGTTCTAGCGGCGCGAGGAAGACACGCCGAGCTAGGGTTGGCCGGGTTCGAATACGTCAAGCAAGTGGACGTCGCCGGAGAGTCGCGAACAGCTATCCACCGAGCGTGCCAACCCTGGCCGGAGCCGGCTGGCCTCACTTCCAGCCCGCACCCGCCGTCAGCCGTCGCGGTGGACGCGCTCCATGCGCTCGTGCCGCTCCTGCGCCTCGATCGACAAGGTGGCGATCGGGCGGGCCTCCAGCCGGCGCAAGCCGATGGGCTCGCCGGTATCCTCGCAATACCCGTAGGTGCCCCCCTCGATCCGCAACAGCGCCTGGTCGATCTTGCTGATCAGCTTGCGCGCACGGTCCCGGGTCCGCAGCTCCAGGGCTCGATCCGTCTCCACACTTGCACGATCGGTAATGTCGGCCTCGTGGATGCCTCCCTCGGACAAACTCGCCAAAGTTCCGTCAGCGTCACGCAGCAATTCATTACGCCACCGTATCAACTTCTGGCGGAAGTACTCCGATTGACGCGCATCCATGAACTCCTCGTCCTCGCCAGGACGGTAGTCGGGGGGCAGGGTCAGCAACATCTGTGCCATCCTTCGCGCTACACGCGCCCCCAGCCTGGATGGCAGGGGTGCCGTTTCGCGGGTGTATAACGATGCAAGTTCGTGTCGCCAAGGGGACGGATGCCACCCCGCGCGTGATTAAAGCCCATAATGTCAGCGGCCTCGCGACCCGTCCCGTCAGTGCAGCGAAACGGTCACATCGACCGCCGGGCCAACTCGACCCGCACGCGAAGCGAAACGGATGCCAGGGTTGCCTTCAGCGCTGGGTCGGCAGCCTCGGGGCAGTGGTCCGCCAATGCGGCCAGGCGCTCCAACGTGCCCGGATCCACGTCGCCATCGAGCAGTTCGTGCTGCAGCGCCGCCAAGCCCTCCAGCATGGCGCGCCCATGCTTACGGGCCTGCCGGTCGCGGGTCGGCCCGTCCTCCACCTGTTGCAACAGCAACATGCCGTCCAGCGATGCCGCCGAGGCTGCCGCGGCCGGCGCAGCCCCCTCGGCCGTCCCGGGCGTCGTCACGGCAAATCCGCCATTGCCTGCCGCCCGGCGCGCGCCGGTGCCCGCCACGGCCGGCGGTCCGACCCGTCCTACGCTTACCATCCAGCGGACCTCATCAACCCGGCTCCTTCTACCCATCCCGGCAAAATTTGCCGGGGCATTTTGCGCGGGCGAACCCCAGACTTCCAGGGTTTCCGCAGGTTTCGGGGCTGGCACGCTGCTTGCGCTCTCCTCAGCGGGCGCCCCGACAAGGCGCAGAGTGCCGTGTAAAGCTAAACGACCTGGAAAGACCCAAGAAACGTGCGATCCCTCATGCTCGCCGCCGCCCTGTTATTCCTACCCGTGATGGCACTCGGCCAGGTCAGGATCAAAGACATCGCCGACGTCGAAGGCATCCGGGAGAACCAGTTGGTCGGCTACGGGCTCGTCGTCGGGCTGAATGGCACCGGGGACCGGCTCAACACCTCGGTGTTCACCCGGCAATCGCTGATCGGCATGCTGGAGCGCCTCGGCGTCAACACGCGCGACCAGGAAACCAAGCTGGAGACCAAGAACGTCGCCGCCGTGATGGTCACGGCCACCCTGCCCGCCTTTGCGCGCGGCGGCAGCCGCATCGACGTCAGCGTCTCGGCCCTGGGTGACGCCAAGGATCTCACGGGGGGCACGCTGCTGGTCACCCCGCTGCTTGGCGCGGACGGCGAGGTCTATGGCGTCGCCCAGGGCGCGCTGTCCACCGGCGCCATCTCCGCTCGCGGGGCGGCGACATCCGTCACCCGCAACGTTCCCACCGCGGCGCGCATCGCCAACGGCGCCACGGTGGAGAAGGAGGTACCCTACGCCCTCGGCGCCCACCCGGTCCTGCGCCTGGGCCTTCGCAACCCCGACCTGACGACCGCGCGCCGCATGGCCGCCGTCATCAATGCAAGCCTCGGTAGCGGCACCGCCAACGCCCGCGACCCCCGCACCGTCGCACTCGACCTCGGCAACCGCGACGTCATCGATGCACTCGGGCGCATCGAGGACCTCCGGGTGGAGCCGGACATGCCGGCGGTGGTGGTGATCGACGAGGCGAGCGGCACG
The DNA here is from genome assembly GCA_965199005.1 of Acetobacteraceae bacterium. Taxonomy (GTDB): domain Bacteria; phylum Pseudomonadota; class Alphaproteobacteria; order Acetobacterales; family Acetobacteraceae; genus LMUY01. Next base: position 1,424,780 of record CBDAQK010000006.1, read on the forward strand.
ATCGTCATGGGGGCCAACGTGCGCGTCAGCACCGTTGCTATCGCCCAGGGTAACCTCACCATCCGCGTGACCGAGACGCCCCAGGTATCGCAGCCCGGGCCGCTCTCGAACGGCACGACGACGACCGTGCCCCGCACCAACGTCCAAGTCGACGATTCGTCGGATAAGCGGCTGGGCATCATCCAGGGCAGCGTGACGCTGCGCGACCTGGTGGGCAGCCTCAACTCTCTCGGGATAGGACCGCGCGACATGATCAGCATCCTCCAATCCATCAAGGCAGCCGGCGCGCTGCAAGCCGACCTGCAGGTGCGCTGAGATGGACGCGCCAGCCATCGCCACCAATCTGCCGCCCGCGCAGGTCCAGAAGGCCTGGAAGGCTGCGCAGGATTTCGAGGCGATGACGCTCAACCAGTTCCTCACCCCCATGTTCGACACCGTCGACACCTCCGGCGGCCCGTTCGGCGGCGGCGAGGGCGAGACCTCATGGAAGCCGATGATGATTGATGCGATGGCCAAGAACATGGCCAAAGCAGGCGGGCTGGGCCTGGCCGCACCGGTCTTCCGGCAAATGATCCAGATGCAAGAGGCCAAAAACGGGAGCGCAGCATGACGCAAGACCTGGTCAACGCGACGGAACACCTGGCCGATGCCCTGGCCGCGGAGAACACGGCATTGCGGGCGCTGGACCTGCGCGCGGCCGGGCAAATGTTGGCCGAAAAGCAGACCGCCACGGAGAATTTCAGCGCTGCCCAGCGCCGGACGATTGCCACACGGCCGGCGCTCGACACGAAGGCGCTGCGGGCCGCGGCCCTTCGGCTGAAATTGGAAACCGACGAGAACCGCCGGCTGCTGGAGCGGGCGATCGGGGTGCAGACCCGTGTGCTCGGCATCCTCGCCAGCGCCGCCCGCGCCGCCGATCCCACGCCCCGCTACGCCAGGTCCGGGGTTTATGCCAAGCGCGCGACCTCCAGTTGGGCATTGTCCGCCAGCGCATGATTTTTCCGCAACGGCGTGCTATCGCCGGGTCATGGCGGATTTCAATTTTCTGCTGCCACCCGGCGCGTTCCCGGCCGATGGCGGAGGTGCTTACGTCCGAGGCCTCGCGGCTGCGCTGACCGCCGCAGGGCATTCGATTTCGTACGGCGACGGCCCGGCCGGGGCCATTCGGGTCGTCGACGGCCGGGCGCTGCCGTCCATCGCCGCCGGGCAACTCGAAGGCGCCGTCGGGTTGATCCATCACACGACCGCCTTGGCGCCGGACGCGCAACACGAGGCAATCCACACCGCGGAACGGGAACGCCTGCCCCTGTTACGCCGGGTCATCGTGACGAGCGAGGCTGTGCGGGAACGGCTGGTTGGTGAATTCGGCCTCGACACGTCTGCGGCCATGGTGGTTCGTCCGGGCGTGCCGGAGGCGCCGCGGAGCACCGGGTCCGGCGGTCCGCATTGCACGCTGCTGACGGTCGGTGCGCTGGTGCCGCGCAAGGGGCACGCCGTATTGCTGAACGCCCTCGCGCGGCTGTTCGACCTGCCCTGGCGGCTGGTGCTGGTGGGCGACGCCACGCGCGACCCCGAGTATGCGGCGTCGCTCCACGAGCAGGTGGCGAAGGCGGGTTGCGCCGAGCGGGTGCGCTTCGCCGGCCTGCTGGACGCGGCAGGGTTGGAGACGGAATGGCGCGCGGCGGATATCTTCGCCCTGGCAACCGAATGGGAGGGCTACAGTGCCCCCCTTGCCGAGGCGCTCCGCCGGGGCTTGCCGGTCGCCGTCACAGCCGGCGGCCAGGCGGCCGAATCGGTGACACCCGAAACCGGCGTGGTCTGTGCGCCCGGCGATACGGTCACGCTCTCGAAATCCCTGCGCCGGCTGATCTTTGACACCCGGTTGCGGGCGGACATGGCCGAAGCCGCCTGGGAGCTGGGCCAAACACTCCCGGACTGGCCCACCCAAGCGGCACGGTTCGTCGAAGCCACCGCATGCTCCTAGGCTGCATTGCCGACGATTTCACCGGCGCGACCGACCTGGCATCCACCCTGGTCCGCGGCGGGATGCGCACGGTGCAACTCATCGGCGTCCCGGCCGGAGCAATTCCGGACGTGGATGCCGTCGTCATTGCCCTGAAAGCCCGCACGAACCCGGCAGGCGAGGCGGTCCGCGAAAGCTTGGCGGCGCTTCGCTGGCTGCAGGAAGCCGGCTGCCGCCAGGTGTTTCAGAAATACTGCTCGACCTTCGACAGCACGCAGGCCGGTAATATCGGCCCAGTGGCCGACGCGTTGGTGGATGCGCTGGGGTGCGGGTTTGCCCTCGCCTGTCCCGCGCTTCCAGCCAATAACCGCTTCGTGTTCCAGGGCCATCTGTTCGTGGGCGCTGCATTGCTGAGCGAAAGCGGGATGGAGAACCACCCGTTGACACCGATGCGCGATCCGAACCTGGTGCGCGTGCTGTCGCAGCAGACGGATGGCACGGTCGGGTTGGTGCCATGGACGATCGTGTCCCAGGGGACGGACGCAATCCGTCGTTCGCTGAATGCCCTCAAGGAGCAAGGACGCCGCTACGCCATCGTCGACGCGATCACCGAGGCTGATCTGCTGGCGATCGGCCAGGCCGCGTCACGGCACGCCTTGGTCACCGGGGGCTCGGGCGTCGCCATGGGGCTGCCCGGCAATTTCCGCCGGGCCGGGCTGTTGGCGGAGCAGGCGGACGTCGTTGCCCTGCCCCTGGCTCCGGGCCATGCGGCCGTGCTCGCCGGATCGTGCTCGCGGGCAACGCTGTATCAGCTCGGCGCTGCGCGTGACCGGGTCCCGACATTGGAACTCGATCCGCTGGTCACGCCCGACGCGGCTGAGATGGCGCGGCAAGCGCTGGCATGGGCAAGCGGCAAGCTGAGTGACCGCCCCGTCGTGATCGCCGCCTCCGCCCCGCCCGACCGCGTGGCGGCGCTGCAGGCCAAGCTTGGGCGGGACGCAGCAGGCAAGCTGGTCGAGGAGACATTGGCGATTGTCGCCGCCGGGTTGGTGGATGCAGGCGTGCGGCGCATGGTGGTCGCGGGTGGCGAGACCTCTGGGGCCGTGGTGTCGCGCCTAGGTATCCGCCGGCTGCGCATCGGGCAGGAGATCGACCCAGGTATTCCCTGGACCTACGCAGAGGGCGATGGGCCGCCGATGCGCCTGGCCCTCAAATCGGGGAATTTCGGCAGGCGGGATTTTTTCACGGCTGCATTCGACGCCGCATGAAGGCCGACCCTCTCCCATGCCGGAGAGGGTCCTTATGCCAGCCGGCGCTTACCCTGGTTCGTCAGGTGGGTCGAAGCCCACCCTGCGGCTAACATTGCCTGACTACGGAGTAGGGTTGGCTTCACCCCACCGCCCAAAGGTCAACGCCGGTCGGTATTAGGGGCTTAGTTGATCAATTCATTGGTCTGCGTCGTGGTCGGCTTCGGTGGGACCGTCTTGGTACGGCGGGCCTTCGGCGCAGTTGTAGCCTTGGCAGCAGGCGCAGCCTTCATCGTTTTGGCCTTTGGCGCTGCGGCTTCCGGCTTCGCCGCTTTCGGGGCCTTTGCCGGGGCAGCCTTCTTTGCTCCCGCCTTCGCTGGGGTTGCCGCTGCCTTCGGCTTGCTGGCCTTCGGCGCAACTACGGGCGCCGCCGCCTTCGGTGTCGCAGCTTTCTTCGCAGGCTTGGCCGCTTTCGTCACCGTTGGTGCAGCCTTCTTAGCTGCCGCCTTCGGGGCCGGCATCACAGGAGCCGCTGCTTTTGCCTTAGCAGGCTTTTTGGCGGCTGGTTTGGGAGCAGGCATTGCGGCTATAGGCTCGGGCGGCGCCGCCTTCGCGCGCGGCGAGGGTTTCTTCTTGGCATCGAGGCTCATTGCTGGATTCCTTCTGGGCCGTAATGGATCAAGGGGTGAGCGAACGGCCGCATGCGCAGCCCATTCCTCCGGCCGCGAACCGATGACCAGAAACGCTCGCGGAGCGCGTGTCCGGACGCACACGGGGCAGCATGGAATTGGGGCGCGGCACACTGTGCCGCGTTGGTCGCTTTGGACGGTGAACAGGCTCCAATCACCGAGCGTCCTCCCTCAACCTGCTTTGCGACCGACTCGTTACGACTCGGTTGCAGCGCATGCTCTTCCGCTATCTCGCGTGCTCCGACTGCATGTCAAACAAAAATGACAGTTTTACTTACCGGCTGAAGTACAATTTGCTGCGGGACGCCCTATGCCTGCCGCTGCGCCAACGGGATGAAGGTCCGATCCTCCGGGCCCGTATAGTTTGCCGCCGGGCGGATGATCTTGTTGTCGATCCGCTGCTCCATCACGTGCGCCGCCCAGCCCGACGTGCGCGAGATGACGAAAAGCGGCGTGAACATCGCGGTTGGCACCCGCATGGTGTGGTAGGAAACCGCGCTGAACCAATCGAGGTTGGCAAACATCTTCTTGGTGTCCGCCATCACGCTTTCCAGCCGCTCGGCGATGTTGAAGACCGACAAGTCGCCGGCCTCCGTGGCGAGCGTCTTCGCAACCCCTTTGATGACCACGTTGCGCGGGTCCGACACGGTGTAGACGGGATGGCCGAAGCCGATCACGACTTCCTTGTTGGCGACCCGGCGGCGCACATCGGCCTCCGCTTCGTCTGGGTTGGCGTAACGCTGCTGGATTTCGAGCGCGACTTCGTTGGCGCCGCCATGCTTCGGCCCGCGCAACGCCCCAATACCGCCCACGATCGCACTGTACATGTCGGACCCGGTTCCCGCCACGACACGGGCCGCGAAGGTCGATGCGTTGAACTCGTGCTCGGCATAGAGGTTCAACGAGGTGTGCATCGCCCGAACCCAGTTGGCAGACGGCTTGGTGCCATGCAGCAGGTGCAGGAAATGGCCGCCAATGCTGTCGTCGTCGGTCTGCAACTCGATGCGTTTGCCATTGGTCGACCAGTGATACCAATAGAGCAGCATCGAGCCGAGGCAGGCCATCAGCCGGTCGGCGATGTCGCGGGCACCGGGTTGATTATGGTCGTCCTTTTCCGGCAGGGCACAGCCGAGCGCCGAAACACCCGTGCGCATCACATCCATGGGGTGCGTGGCGGCCGGCAGCGCTTCCAGCACGAGGCGCACGCTGTGCGGCAGACCGCGCATCGCGTGCAGCTTGGCCTTATAGGCGGCGAGTTGCGGCGCCGTTGGCAGGGTCTCGTGTACGAGAAGATGCGCGATCTCCTCGAACTCGCAGGTCTCCGCAATCTCGAGGATGTCGTAACCGCGATAGTGCAGGTCGTTACCGGTGCGGCCGACCGTACACAGCGCTGTGTTCCCAGCGGTCACGCCGGACAGGGCGACAGATTTCTTGGGCTTCGGACCAGTGCTCTCTGACATGATTGTCTCCTTGATTAATCTGTGACCCGGCGCTGGCCGGGGGATCAGAAGATCCCGGGCTTTGCTTCCGTCAGCGCCCCGGCAGGCATCGCCACGTTCAGGCGATACAGTTCGCCCGCTGGCAGGGACGCAACATCCTGCGCCGCCTCCAGAAAGCGGGCGGATTCCTTCGGGGCGATGACCCCCTCCGTCATGGCGTTGAACTTGCCGATGTAGTCGGCGCGGCCCCAGGGCTTGGCGCCCAGCGGATGTGCGTTGGCAACCGCCATCTCATCGGTAATCACCTGGCCGTCCTTCATCGTGATCTCGATCCGCGCACCAAATGCCAGCTCGTTCGGGTCCCGCGAGTGGTAGCGCTTGGTCCAGGCCTCGTCCTCCCGGGTTTCGATCTTGTGCCACAGCTCCACCGTGTCCCGGCGCCCGGCGCGCTTGGGTGCGTAGCTCTGCTCGTGGTGCCAGCTGCCGTCCTGCAGTGCGACTGCGAAGATGTACATGATGGAATGGTCCAGCGTCTCGCGGCTCGCCTTCGGGTCCATCTTCTGGGGATCGTTCGCCCCGGTGCCAATCACGTAATGGGTATGGTGGCTGGTGTGGATGACCACCTTCTCGATGTTGCGCGTGTCGGGGATTTGCTCACGCATCCGGAAGGCCAGGTCGATCAGCGCCTGGCTCTGATACTCGGCCGAATGCTCCTTGGTGTAGGAGTCCATGATCGCGCGCTTCGGTTCCTTCGGGCCAGGCAGCGGCACGCTGTATTGCGCGCCCTTTCCGTCCAGCATCCAGGCGATCACGCTATCCTCGCCCTCATACACCGGGGACGGCGCCCCCTCGCCGCGCATCGCACGGTCCACCGCCTCGATCGCCAGCTTGCCGGCATGGGCTGGGGCATAGGCTTTCCACGAGCTGATCTCGCCCTTGCGGGACTGCCGGGTGGTGAAGCTGACATGCACCGCTTGCTGCACCGCCTGATAGATCACGTCGGTCTTCAGGCCGAGCAGGGTGCCGATGCCGGCAGCCTGGGCGGGGCAAAGATGCGCGATGTGGTCGATCTTGTGCTCGTGCAGGCAGATGGCGCGCACCAGGTCGATCTGGATTTCATACCCCGTGGCCAGGCCGCGAATGAGGTCCGCGCCCGACTTGTCCAGCGTTTGCGCCACTGCCAGGATCGGTGGGATGTTGTCGCCCGGGTGGGAATAATCAGCCGCCAGGAACGTGTCGTGCATATCCAGTTCGCGCACCGCGGTGCCATTGGCCCAGGCGGCCCATTCCGGGCTCACCCGCTTGTTCGACGCGACCCCGAAGACCGTCGCGCCGTTCTTGCGCGGGTGGCCCATCGCCATGCCGCGGGCCGAGATCGGCGCGGACCGGTTCACCGAGGCGATCGCGACGGCGGCGTTGTCGATGATGCGGTTGATGATCATGTCGGCGACGTCGCGCTGCACCTTCACCTTGTCGGCAGCGACGGCGGCGATCTTCCACGCAAGCTGGTCCTCCCGCTTCAGCACGTCTTTGGACGGGTGGACGCGGACGTCGTGACTGATCATGCGAGCATTTCCTACTGGCGCTGGCGAAACTGAGCCTTATTACGGCTTCCTAGGAGCGAGTGTGCCGTGGGGCAAGTCGTGCGGCGAAAACCTGCATTGGCACCGCCGCCGATTTCGGCCACACCCGGGGTTCGGAAGGGAAAGCAAAGCCGCCGTGTCCGCGACCGTCGAACCAGCACACGAACCGTTGCTCCTGCTGCCGGGGTTCTTTCCGGACGCGCTTGGGTTCGCATTCCGAACGACGGCCGCGTTGTTGCTGGCCTATTTGGTCGCCTTCGCCATCCAGCTCGACACCGCGTCCAGCGCCGGGCTTTGCGTCGCCATCGTGGCGCAGCCGACGCCGGGCATGGCGATGTCCAAGGCGGTGTACCGCGCTCTGGGCACCATCCTGGGCGGGATCGCGGCCCTCGTCTTGACTGGCCTGTTCCCGCAGGACCGCACGATGCTGCTGGCCGGGTTCACGCTTTGGCTGGGAGGATGCACCTTCGTGGCTGCGCTGTTGCGGGATTTCCGATCCTACGGTGCGGTCCTCTGTGGCTACACGGTCGGGATCATCGCGGTCGCCGGGATCGACACGCCGGATGATGTGTTCCTCGCCACCCTCAACCGCGTCGCCGCCATCTTGCTGGGCATCGCCGCCGTGGCTGTGGTCAATCTGCTGATTTCGCGAATGTCCGCCTTCGACGATTTGGTGGCCGCCTTGCAGAAGCGCCTGGCCGCGGCCGACACGCTGGCGCTGGCGGCGCTGGCAGGCCATGACCTGCCGACGGAACCAATGCCGGCGCAGGTTGGCGCGGCGATCCTGGGCCTGCGCACCCAGGCCGGCTATGCCGCAGCGGAACTGCCGAATGGGCGCATGCGCCGCGCTGGTGCGACCGCCGCGATCGCCGGGTTGCTCGGCATGCTATCCGCCACCCGCGCGATCGCCACCCTGATGCAACAGCCGGCCGACAACCCCAGCCGCGAAGCAATGGAGCAAGCGTCGGCTCAACTGAGCGGCGCCGCGCCGCGCCACCCCCTGCAATTTGCCCCCGCCACGCCCGCCGCCGCCGCATTGCTGGACCGGGCGAACCACTTGCTCGAACAGCGGGACATCGTGCTGGCCGGCCTGCAAACCCTGCTCGACGGCCATGGCCCTGCCGCGGAGGTGGACCTGCCGGTGCATCTGGATTGGATCGGTGCAGCGCTGAGCGCGACCCGGACGATGATCGCCGTGGCACTCGGCTGCGTGTTCTGTATCTATTCGGGCTGGACGAGCACAAGCATGCTCCTCGTCCAACAGGCTGCGTTCACCGCCCTATTGGGGATGACGCCAAACCCCTCCGCCGCCGCGGTGGCCTTCGGGATCGGGCTGATACCGGCAGGATTGGCGGCCTGGTGCATCGGCTTCGTCCTGTTGCCGCAAGCCTCCGGTGTCGTGCCGTTTTGCCTCGCGATTGCCCCCTTCGTCTTCGCCGCCGCGATGGCGACCCGGCATCCCAGGACGGCCCCCTACTCCCCTGGACTGCTGCTCTATCTGGCCCTGTTGTTGTCGCCGTCCAACGTCGAGAGCTTCGATCTTGGAACGTTCCTCGACACGGTGCAGATCCAGCTTGTCGCGGTGCTGTTCATGATCCTGGCGTTTCGCTTCATCCTGCCCGTCTCGCGCAAACGCCGGCTGTTCCGCTTGGCAGACGCCGTCGGCCGGCAATTGCAGGTTGCCCTCGCGGGCAAGGGCGCGGTTGGCGGCGCTATCGACGCCCGCTGCAAGCGCTTCGACCTGCTGGCTCAGGCGCAAATCTGGCTCGGCATCCACACGCCGGCCCGGGTCGCGGTTCTGCAGCGGCTCTCGGCGTTCAGCGAATTGGAGTCGGCGATGCGCCGGGCCTGGGGCGGCATGCGGGCGCTCAGGCTGCCCATGCCGGCGCGGGAGCCAGATGCGCTCGAAGCGGCCTCGCGCGACCTGCTAGCGGGGGAGCACCCGGAGCGGGCGATCGTGGTCCAGGCTGCGGCCGGGCTTTACGGATCGGCCCTGTTGATGCGCCAGCATGGACGCGCGTTGCGGCGCTACGGCGTGATCGAGGGCTAAGCCGATGTGGCGGGAAACCGATATCGATGGCGTGCTGATATCGCCGCTGATCGCCTACATGCTGGCGGCGCTGGCGCTGTATGTGCCGGTGCGATGGCTGTTGCTGCTGCTGCGCATGGACCGCTGGGCGTGGAACCCCCTCTTGGCGGATGCCTGCCTCTATGTCTGCATCCTCGGTGCCGTGATCCAGTTGCTTTAGAAGGAATTCGCCCGTCATGTTCTTCTCCTGGAAAGGCTGAGCCGGCGTGTTGGGACGGGCTCGCCGCGCACTGCGGATCGTGATCACCCTCATCATCCTGGCGGCAGCAATCATCGCCGGCGTCGGCATTTGGAACCACTATGTCACCGGGCCATGGACGCGTGACGGGCAGGTCTTGGCCGACGTCGTCAACCTCGCACCCGAGGTCTCTGGCCGGATCATCAAGCTTTACGTCGTCGACAATCAGACGGTCCGCAAGGGCGACCCGCTCTTCGACATCGACCCACTGGACTACCAGGTGAACATCGCCACCGCGCAGGCCAACGTGAACAGCAAGCTGGCCGACCTGAAGCTCAAGCGGCAGGAGGCCGTTCGACGGACGGCACTGACCACGCTATCGACCTCGGAGGAAGAAACCCAAACCTACGCCAGCAATGCCGATGTCGCCGCCGCAGCCTATGCCACCGCGCTGGCGCAGCTGAGCCAGGCGCACATCAACCTGGACCGCACCCATGTCGTCTCCCCCGTCAACGGCTACGTGACGAACCTGCTGTTGCGGGAGGGCGACTACGCTACCACCGGGTCGCGCAACATCTCCATCCTGGACAGCGACAGTTTCTGGGTCGTGGGGTATTTCGAGGAAACGAAGCTCTCCGGCATCCACATCGGGGACAAGGCGCTGGCTTCGCTGATCGGCTACCGGGCGCCGATCCAAGGGCATGTGGAGAGCATCGCCCGCGGCATCAACACGCCGAACACCGACCCGGGCGCGCTTGGCCTGGCCTCGGTCAGCGCCGTGTTCACCTGGGTGCGGCTGGCGCAGCGTATCCCGGTGCGCATCCATATCGACCAGGTGCCGAATTCGATCCATTTGGCCGCAGGCATGACCGCGACCGTCACCGTCGGGGCGGATGCGGACCCCAATTCCCCCCACGGCATCATATCACGGGCGGTGTCGCCCTAGGCCGGGGGGCGATGAAGGCGGCCCAAACCGGATCCGGCGTCCAGATCGCATCGAGATCAATCCGCGCCTTCGCCGCATCGATCCCAAGCACGTCGCGCCGGTAGCGGTAGAAGAAGGCCGAGACCCGGTAGTTGGCGATGCAGTGCACGTGCACCGGGGCTTTGCGCACCGCCTCCATGGCCGTGACGAAACTGGCGAAGTCGCGCTCGGTGGGGTTTTGGAAATCGACCGGGATATGCATGTATGTCATCCCGTGCGCAACCACGCTCCCCGCTTCGTCAGGCAGTGCTTTTTCGTGGCTATGCAGCCCCAGGTTGATGACGCAGCGCACCCCGAGTGCGGCGATGGCCGAGAGCTGGGCTTCGGTCGGCTGGCCGGATGTGGTCACCCGCTCGTCCAACCGGCGCCAATGATAGATGGTTTCGGGATCGATCACAGCCCGGCCCCCCGCTAATTGTAGACCCTCTGCCGTTGGACGCCCCCGCCGGGCGGCAGCAATCCCTTCTGCTGCATGCAGCGATGGGCCGCGTCGACCTTGGCGTATTTCAGCTGCTCCTGATGGCCCGCGCGGTAAGTGTCACTGCCCGACCCCTTCAGGATCAAGTCCTTCACAACCGGGTCGGCATAGACTTGATCCTCGCATGCCGCGGGGATCGCCGCATAGGGAGCTTCATCGGCGAGGCAAGCCGACAGGCCCATCGGCAGGACTATCAAAGCCAGCCACTTCATGACGCGAGCCAATCCTCGATCAGCCGGCGGGCAATGCTGTCGGCCCGTGGCAAAGCGAAGCCATGCGCCTTCGGGTCCTTCATCTCTTCCCGGGTGAACCAGCGGGCATCGGCCAATTCGGTCTCATCCAAGATAATGTCCTCCGCCAGCCCATCGGCATAGAAGCCGAGCATGATGCTGCCCGGAAACGGCCAGGGCTGGCTGCTATGATAGCGCACCCGCGCCACGGGGATGCCAGATTCCTCCTTCACCTCCCGAGCCACCGCCTCCTCCAGGCTTTCGCCCGGTTCCACGAAGCCGGCGAGCGTCGAATACATCACGCTGTTGGGGAAGCGCGCCGAGTGGCCCAGCAAGGCCCGGTCGCCCCTGGTCACCAGCATGATCACCGCCGGATCGGTGCGGGGGAAATGATGGGTGGCGCACCCGGTGCACACCATCACGTTGCCCGCGCTGTGCGGTTCACACGCGGCGCCGCAAATGCCGCAAAACCGATGGCGGCTGCGCCAGTGCATCAAGCCCCGCGCATGCGCCAGGATCGCCATCTGGTCTGCCGGCAACCCGGCCCCGATGGTGCGCAACTCGTTGAATTCGCCCGCACCTGCTGGCAGCAGCGCCAGCGGCTCGTCCACCGCGCTGAGGTCGATGGCGAAGGTCGAGGCGCCGTCCGCATTGCCCAACAGCGCCCAGCCATGCTCACGGGGCGCCATGCCGAGCGGGAAAACGGCGGCGGGGGTGCCATCCTCGGATGTCGTGAACAGATTGCGCCCGCGCCAGACGGGCACGAAGCGCGAGGTGGGATCTGCCAGCGCCTGCGCAACCCACTCGGTGTCGTTACGCAGGTGGGAGACGCGGTCCAGCGGGCTGCCGGTATAGGGATTGGCGCGGCTGGGCGTGATGATGTTCATTGCAGCGGACCGTGGCACGAGCCAAGACAGGCGGCAACATCTCGGGCCAAGCCATTGCGCACCACCTTGCCCCACCCCCCTCCCCCCATGGTATAGGGTTTGCGGGGAGCCGGTTGCGGACGGTCGCCTTGCCAACCCGGTCAGGTCCGGAAGGAAGCAGCCGCAGTGAGTTCCGCCCGGGTCGTGATCCGGTTCCCCACCTTTTTCGGTCGAAGGAGGCCTGGCGCCGCTGATGTCTGGCCTGTTCGGAGACGCGCTGGCCGACGAGGCGCCCCCGGCGGCAGCCACGCCCTATCGCGTGCTGGCCCGCAAATACCGCCCAACCCGGTTCGAAGACCTGATCGGCCAGGACGTGATGGTGCGCACCCTGCGCAACGCCTTCGCCCTCAACCGCATCGCCCATGCCTTCATGCTGACCGGCGTGCGCGGCGTCGGCAAGACGACCACGGCGCGCATCATCGCCCGCGCCCTCAACTGCGTCGGCCCGGACGGCAAAGGCGGCCCGACCGCGACGCCCTGCGGCGTATGCCCCAACTGCACCGCCATCCTCGCGGACCGCCATCCGGACGTGATCGAAATGGACGCGGCCACCCGCAACAAGGTGGATGACGCCCGCGAGATCATCGAGGCGGTGCGCTACAAGCCGCTGCAGGCCCGCACCAAGGTCTTCATCCTCGACGAAGTCCATATGCTGACCACCCAGGCCTTCAACGCCCTGCTGAAAACGTTGGAGGAGCCGCCGCCACACATCACCTTCATCTTCGCCACCACGGAAATCCGCAAAGTGCCGATCACCGTGCTGTCGCGCTGCCAGCGCTTCGACCTCAGGCGGATTTCCACAGCCGAGTTGGCGGAGCTGTTCACCCGCGTCGCGGTGGCGGAACAGGTGGTCGTGGCGCCGGCCGCCATGGACCTGATCGCCCGCGCCGCGGATGGCTCGGCCCGCGACGGACTCAGCCTGCTGGACCAAGCCATCGCCCGCATGGAAGGCACCGAAGTCACCGTCGCCGAAGTGACGGATATGCTGGGCCTGGCGGACCGCCAGACGGTGTTCGACCTGATGGAGGCGATCGTCGCAGGCAAGCCGGGCGAGGCGCTGGCGATCACGGACCGCGCCTATGCCTTCGGCGCCGATTTGGGCACCGTGCTGACGGATTTGGTCGAGTTGGTCCATATGCTGACCCGGCTCCGCTCGGTCCCCGAGCTGCGGGAAGGCACCACCCTGCCCGAAGCCGAGCGAACCCGCGGCGCGGCTCTGGCCGACCAGCTTTCCGTGCCGGTGCTCAGCCGGCTTTGGCAGATGCTGCTGAAGGGCCTGGTGGAGGTCGACTCAGCCCCCGACCGCCGGGCTGCCGCCGAGATGGTGCTGATCCGGCTCTGCCACGTTTCCGACCTGCCACCCCCCGGCGACCTGGTCCGGCGCCTGACCGCGGAGGGCGGCAGCACCAGCACGCCGCGTTCGCCGCCGACCGCGGGCGGCGGGGGCGCGCGGATGATGGCTGGCGGTGCCGGGGGCTCGGCGATGCGCGCGCCCAAGCCGGAGGCGGCAGACCGGCTGGCGCCGCGTCTGGCAGGGTTCCGCGATGTCGTCGCGCTGTGTTCTGGGCGCGACCCTACCCTGCACAGCCACCTCCGCCACTCGGTGCACCTGGTCCGCTTTGCACCCGGCGTGATCGAGCTGCGGCCAGAGCCTGTCGCCCCGCGTGACCTTGCCTCCCGTCTCGGTGCCCTGCTGTTGGCGGAGACCGGCACGCGCTGGACGATCGCGCTCTCCACCGCACCCGGTGAGCCGACGCTCGGCGAGCAGGGTGAAACGGCCGATGCGGAGCGGAAGGAGGCGGCAGCCGAACACCCGCTGGTGCGCGCCATACTGGACGCCTTCCCCGGTGCCACGATCGGCCGCGTGCAGGACAGCTCGCTTGACGAATACGGCCTGCCGGCACCGGTTGCGCTCGGCGAGCCGGAAATGCCTGATTTTGCCCCGCCGGACGCCGAACCGGCTGATATGATGGAGGATTGAGCGATGAAGAACCTCGCCGGACTGATGAAACAGGCCAGCCAGATGCAGTCCAAAATGGCCGAGATGCAGGCCAAGATGGAGGCGATGGAGATCGAGGGCCAATCCGGCGCCGGGATGGTAAAGGTGACGCTCTCAGGCAAGGGCGACCTCAAGCACGTCAAGATCGACCCAAAGCTGCTGGACCCGGCAGAGGCGGAGATGATGGAGGACCTGCTGATTGCCGCCCATGCCGACGCCAAGCGAAAGGTGGAAGCCTTCACCGCCGAGGAGATGGAAAAGGTGACCGGCGGTATGTCCCTCCCCGGCGGTTTGAAGCTGCCATTTTAGCGGCCGCGAGCCGCCGGGGGCAGTGGGCCCTGCCGGTTGCGGCATTGCTGCTGTCAGCGGCCGGCCCGCCACCCAAGCCCTTCGCATTGCTGGGGGTGAACCTGGCATCCGCCGAGTTCGGCATCGAGGACATGGAGCACGGCCATGTTCATGCCGGGACCTACGGCACCGACTATGTCTATCCCACCCATGCCGAACTCGACGACGTTGCCGCCGCCGGGCTGAACGTGGTCCGCATCCCTTTCTCGTGGGAACGCATGCAGCCCGTGCAGGCCGGCAAGCTCGACCCGCGGCAGCTCGGCCTGATGGACGATTTGGTTGACTACGCGGCCGGGCGTGGCGTGTCGGTCATCCTCGACCCCCATAATTACGGCTACGGCTATGGCCATCTGGTGGGATCAGCCGACACCCCGGCCAGTGCATTTGCCGATTTCTGGCGCCGGATGGGGGCCCATTACCGCGGCCATTCCAACGTGATCTTCGGCCTGATGAACGAGCCGCACGACCAGACGCCTCAGCAATGGCTGGAGCCGGCCAACGCCGCAATTGCCGCCATCCGTGCGGCCGGGGCGCGTCAGGAAATCCTGGTGCCCGGCACCTTCCATACCAATGGCGATGCCTGGGTCTCGCAGCGCAACGCCGCTGACTTCGGCGAGAAGGTTGTCGACCCCGCCCACAACATGGCCTTCGAAATCCACCAATATACCGATGCGGATCAGAGCGGCAGCAGCACGGTCCCAGTTTCGGCGACCATCGGGGCGGAAAGGTTGGCCGCGGTGACCGCCTGGGCCGAAGCGACGGGGAACCGGCTGTTCCTGGGCGAGTTCGGCGCCGGGCCAGACGACACCAGCATCCTCGCCATGACCAACCAGCTGCGTTTCATGCAGGCGCATGAAGCCGCTTGGCAGGGTGGCACGGCCTGGGCCGGCGGCCCCTGGTGGCCCAAGGGCAACCAATGGGCGATGGATTCGGTGAATGGCGTGTTATCGCCACAAACCCGCGCCCTGCAGCCCTTTGCACCGCACCAGCGGGAGCAGCCATGAGCTTCGATCGATGCGTTTGGCACAACGCGCCGGCGGTTTGGCGCCTCGATGCCGGGCATCTGCATGTCACGACCGATGCGAATACCGATTTCTGGCGGGAGACGCATTACGGATTCACCCGCGACAGCGGACATTTCTTTGGCTGCGCCGTCCCAGGCGAATTCACCGCCGAGCTCAGAATCCAGGCCCACTACCAGGATCTCTACGATCAGGCCGGCCTCATGGTCCGGGTCGATAGCGAGACCTGGGTCAAGACCGGCATCGAGATGTCCGATGACCAAGCGCTGCTGAGCAGTGTCCTTACCGTGGGCCGCTCGGATTGGGCGACGGGCCGCTATACCGGCGATCCCGCGGATTTCTGGCTTCGGGCGACCGTCAAGGGCGGCGTGTTGCGGCTGCAGGTCTCTGCGGACGGTCACCACTGGCCGCTGTTGCGGCTTGCCCCCTTCCCGGCGGCAGCCACCTATTTCGTGGGGCCGATGTGCTGCACCCCCGAACGGGCCGGCCTTCAGGTCAGCTTTTCGGCCTTCCGGGTGGGTCCGCCGCTCGGCAAGGCGCTGCACGATCTGTCGTGAGCCGTCAGTCAGTCCATCACGATCCGCGGGCCTGCTGCGGCGGGGGTCGCCAGTTTCGCCCACACCCGCTCCGCAAGGGCTGCATAGGCCAGCCCGGCTGGGCTCTGCGGTGCGGCCGCCACGATGGGCGTCCCGGCATCCGCACTCTCGCGGATGTCGAGCAGCAGGGGGATTTCCCCCAGGAAGTCGACGCCCAGCCGCGCCGCTTCCCGGCGGGCGCCGCCATGGCCGAACAGCTCCGCCCGATGGCCGCACGCAGGGCAGCAGAAGAAGCTCATATTCTCCACCAGCCCCAAGACCGGGACCTTCGTTTGCTCGAACATGCGCACGCCGCGCCGTGCGTCCGATAGTGCCACGTCTTGCGGCGTCGACACGATGACGGCGCCCGCCAGCTTCAATTTCTGCGCGACGGTCAATTGGGCGTCGCCAGTGCCGGGGGGCATGTCGAGCACCATCACGTCCAAGGGTCCCCAATCCACCTGGCCCATCAATTGCTGCAACGCACCCATGACCATGGGGCCGCGCCAAACCATGGCGGTCTCTGGGTCGACCAGCAGCCCGATCGACATCGCGCGCAGACCCCATGCCTCCACCGGCACCATTTTGTTGCCCACGATGGCCGGCTTGTTCCGCAGGCCCAGCATCTGCGGCAGGCTTGGGCCATAGATATCGGCGTCCAGCAGCCCAACCCGGTGGCCAGCCTGCGCCAGGGCCACGGCCAGGTTCACGGCGGTGGTCGACTTGCCCACCCCGCCTTTGCCGGACGCCACCGCCACGATATGCCGCACCCCTGGCAGCAATGGCCCAGGGGCAACTTGGGCAGGCGGTTCCGGGCGATGCGCAGTAAGCACCGCCGTCACCCCGCGCACGCCGGGTTGGCGGGCTAGGAGGGCCTCTGCCTTGGCGCGCACCCCCTCCATGGCGGCAGCGCTCGTTCGGTCCGCCCGCAGCGCCAGATGCACCGTGCCATCGCGGATCGTCAGACTATCCACCAGCCCCGCCGACACGATGTCCCGCCCCCCTGCCGGGGCCGGAAGGCCCTGCAGGGCACGCCGCAGAGCGGTTTCGAGCTCCAAGTCCGGTCTGGTTTCGGCCATGCGCTTGCAAACCCCTCGTGCGTCGTCATTATGCAGGCTAGCCCGTATCGGAACCCGGCCGCGCCGGGAGGATATGGCGCGCGGATGTTGCGATGCCAGCGCCGTCCGGCCAACCCGATGAGGAGCGTGGCAGTAATGCCTTGGAATACTGGCGGCAACGACCCGACGCCCGGGCCGTGGGGTTCGCCCGGCGACGGGAACAAGCGCCCGCGCAACGACGGCAATAACGGCCCCAAGGATCGCGGTCCTTGGGCTGGCGGTCCGCGCTCCGGCGGCGGCCCGGGCAACAATATGCCCGACCTGGACCAGTTGATCGCCCGCGCCAACGCTGCCTTCCGTGGCATCATTCCCGGCGGCGGGGGCAGCGGCATGCCGAACATTCCCGGCCTGCCCCGCAACGGCGGCCGCGCCGCGCTGCTGCTCGTGCTGCTGGTCCTGGCGGTTTGGTTGGCAACCGGGTTCTACCGTGTCGAGCCGGACCAGCAGGGTGTTGTGCTGCGCTTCGGCGCCTTTAGCCGCACCACCTTGCCCGGGCTGAACTACCACATCCCCTGGCCGGTCGAAGCAGCGCTGACGCCGTCGGTCACCCACATCAACCGGGTCGAGGTGGGTTTTGCCGCCTCCGACACGCGCAACCTGCGCATGACCTCGCGCGGTTTGGTGAGCGATGCGGGCTCCGGCGAGCAGAGCGTGCCGGCGGAAAGCCTGATGCTGACAGGTGATGAAAATATAATTGATATCGACTTCGCGGTGTTCTGGCGGGTTCGGGACGCCGGAAACTACCTGTTCAACACGCGAGACCCCGATGATACCGTCAAGCAGGTCGCTGAGAGCGAGATGCGCGAGGTCATCGGCCGCACGCCAATCCAACCAGCGCTGACCGAGGCGCGGGCGCAGATCGAAACGGACGTGCGTGCCGGGATGCAGGCCATTTTGGACCAGTATAAGACCGGCGTGGAAGTCACCCAGGTGCAGTTGCAGAAGGTGGACCCGCCCGCCGACGTGATCGAGAGCTTCCGCGACGTGCAACGCGCCAACACGGATGCCGAGCGGATGCGCAACGAGGCGGAGAGCTATCGCAACGACATCGTGCCCCGCGCCCGCGGCGATGCCGCCGCCATCACCGCGACCGCCGAGGGCGCCCGGCAGGCTGCCATCGCCGAGGCCGGCGGCCAGGCACGGCAGTTTGGCAGTATCTATGCCGCCTACCAGGCCGCCAAAGACGTGACGCTGCGCCGGCTTTACATTGAGACGATGCAGGCAATCATATCGAAGACTCCGACGACGGTGTTGGATGCAGGGGTGAAGACCCCCTTGCCCCTGCTGAACCTGGGCGCTCCAACCGCGCTCGGCCCCGCTGCCGCCGGAGCCACCGCAGCGCCCTCCCCGGCGGCGAAGCCATGATGCGGAACACCATCGCAGGGGGGGTGCTGCTGGTCCTGATCGCCGCCGCGGCATCGTCTCTCTTCACCGTGCGGCAGACCGACCAGGTCCTGATTACGCAATTCGGCCAGCCGATCCGGATCATCACCGAGCCCGGATTGCACGCCAAGATTCCGTTCATTCAAACCGTGATCAGCTTCGACCGACGGCTGCTGGACTATTCCACACCCGGCGAAGAGGTGATCCTGAGCGACCAGCGGCGCCTGATCGTGGATAGTTTCACGCGATTCCACATCACCGACCCGCTGCAATATTTTCAAGCTGTCGGCGCACAGGAAGACGCCATACGGGCCCGCCTGAACTCTGTTGTCACCTCCGCCCTGCGCCGGGTTTTGGGTAACGAGACGTTGCTGGCCGTGCTTTCTGCGGACCGGGGCCATATCATGGGGCTGATCCGCGACCAGGTGAACCATGAGATGAGCGGCTTCGGCGTGGCCATCGAGGATGTGCGGATCCGGCGGGCGGACCTGCCGGAAGGTAACACCCAGGCCATCCTGAACCGGATGAAGTCCGAGCGGCAGCGTGCGGCCAGCCAGGCCCGCGCCGAGGGCGCCGAGGCGTCGGCCAAAATCCGCGCGGATGCGGAGCGGGACCGCACCGTGCTTCTGGCGGATGCCCGGGCCACCGCCGACACGCTTCGCGGCCAGGGCGAGGCGACCGCGATTGCGACCTACGCCGCGGCGTTTGGCCGCGACCCGCAATTCTTCACCGTCTGGCGCACCCTGCAGGCCTACCGAGAGGGGTTGGCCGGTGGGCAATCGCGCATGATCGTCTCGACTGACGACGATTTCTTCAAAATGCTACGGGAGGCTCCGACTGCACCACCGCCCTAGCCGCCACCACGCGCCCTTCCCTTCTGTGCGAAGCATCCCACCTGGGTGCTTGCCGCAGCGGTGCGCGCGTGAGCATCATTGCCAATCAATAGGGGTCTGACGAATGCGCTTGCTCACTTTGCGCGCTGCGGCGCTGGCCACTGCGCTCACACCGATCCTCCCGACGGCCACCTTGCTGTCTGGTGCGGCGCTTTTGACGCCGTTCACGGTTTCAGTCGCCCAGGCGCGGAGCGCACCGGATAGCTTTGCCGATTTGGCGGCCAGCTTGCTGCCGGCGGTGGTCAACATCTCCTCCCTGCAGGCTATCCAGGCGAAGGCAGATCGCCCGAGCGGGCCCGGTGGTGGCGACCAGTTCCCCCAGGGCTCGCCGTTCGAGCAGTTCTTCCATGACTTCATGGAACGGCATGGCGGTCCAGGTGGTGGGCCGGGTGGCGACAGTGGCAATGGCGGCGGCGACAGCACGCCTCGCCGCGGCACCGCTCTCGGCTCTGGCTTCATCATCGACCCCACTGGCTATATCGTTACCAACAACCACGTGATCGAGGGCGCGGACGAAATCACCGTCACGCTGCACGACGGCACGTCGCTGAAGGCCAAGCTGGTGGGACATGACGACCGCACGGACGTCGCCGTCCTGAAGGTCGAAAGCGATACCCCGCTTCCTGCCGTGCCGTTTTCCGACAGCGACCAAGCCCGCGTTGGCGATTGGGTGCTCGCAATCGGCAATCCGTTCGGCCTGGGCGGTTCGGTGACCGCTGGCATCGTCAGCGCCCGGGGCCGCGATATCAGGCAAGGGCCGTACGACGACTTCATCCAGACCGACGCCGCCATCAACAAGGGCAACTCGGGCGGCCCGCTGTTCAACATGGATGGCCAGGTCATCGGCATGAACACGGCGATCTACTCGCCATCCGGCGGCTCCATCGGCATCGGCTTCTCGATCCCGTCCAACATGGTCAAGCAGGTCGTCGCGCAGTTGCGTGATTTCGGCCATGCCAAGCGCGGTTGGCTCGGCGTTCAAATCCAGCAGGTTACGCCAGACATTGCCGATGGGCTGGGCCTGCACCCGGCACGCGGCGCCATGGTCGCCAGCGTGACCGACGACGGCCCGGCGGCGAAGGCCCAACTGCATGGCGGCGACGTCATCCTCAAGTTCAACGGCATGGATGTGAAGGAGATGCGCACCCTGCCCCGCGTGGTGGCGGAGACCGAGATTGGCAAGCAGGTTCCCGTGGTGGTGTGGCGGGATGGCAAGGAACTGACGTTGCAGGCCTCGATCGCTGAACTGCCGGACGATGTTCAGCAGGCCAGCGCCACCCCCACGCCGCCTCCGGTGGCCAAGCCGGCCGACACGGCCTTGACGATTACCGGTTTGGGGATGAAGGTCGCCACGCTGACGGCTGATTTGCGAACCAAATACTCGGTTGCCGCCGATCAGAAAGGCGTCGTGGTCACCGACGTCACCAATAACGGCCCGGCCGCCTCACGCGGGCTCAAGACGGGTGACGTCGTGGTCGAAGTCCAGCAGGAGAGCGTTGCCTCCCCGCAGGACGTGCAGGACCGGGTCGACAAATACCGCAAACTCAGCCGCAAGACGGTGCTGATGCTGGTTCAGAACAGCGATGGCCTGCGCTGGGTACCCATCGCCCTGACACCGGACGACAAGACGAAGGGCGGTTAACCGCGGTAGCCCGCCGCAGAACGCATGCCCTTGGTAGGTGGGCTTTAACCCACCGCCTCAAGGCGCCGTGCGAACCCATGGTGCGCTAAAGCCCACCTACCGTGTCGAGGCTCTAGTACGCCCTGGATTGAACCTCGTCCTCGCCAGGCATCTCGACGTCGATCTCCAACGTCGACACGGACTCGCCGCGCTCCAAATTGACCTTTACCTTG
The DNA here is from genome assembly GCA_965199005.1 of Acetobacteraceae bacterium. Classification (GTDB taxonomy): domain Bacteria; phylum Pseudomonadota; class Alphaproteobacteria; order Acetobacterales; family Acetobacteraceae; genus LMUY01. The sequence continues at coordinate 1,445,779 of CBDAQK010000006.1, forward strand.
TCCCGGTCGATGGCGATGTGCTTGGCAATCACCCGCAGAATTTCCTCTTGCAAGGTCGCAGCAAGGTCATTGCCGCCGATAAAGGCCCGCTCGTGGGATAGCAGGATCTGGAGGCGGTCCCGGGCTACCGGCGCAGTGCTGCGCCGGGTGAGGAAGCCGAACAGGCTCATGCCACCCTCCTCCCGAACAACCGGCCAAGCAGACTGTTCTTCTCGCCATGCACCGTCATCGGCACCACTTCGCCCCGCAGCCGCTTCGCCGCGTCGAAATACGCCCGCGCGGGCGGAGAATTGGGGCTGCTCAGCGTCACCGGCGACCCGAGGTTGGAGGCCTTCAGCACCTCCTCGCTATCGGGGATGATCCCCAGCAGCGGGATGGACAGGATTTCCAGCACGTCGTCGGTCTTCAGCATGTCGCCCCGCTCGGCCCGCACCGGGTCGAACCGGGTCAGCAGCAATTGTTTTTGCATCGGCTCGCCACGCTCGGCCTTGGCCGTCTTGCTGTCCAGCAGGCCGATGATGCGGTCGGAGTCGCGGACGGACGACACCTCCGGGTTGGTGACCACCACGGCGCGGTCAGCGTAGCGCATCGCCAGCGCCGCGCCCTTCTCGATGCCCGCCGGGCTGTCGCAGATCACCCAGTCGAATTTCTCGCGCAACTCGTCGATCACGCGCTTGACGCCCTCTTCGCTCAGCGCGTCCTTGTCGCGGGTTTGCGACGCGGCCAGCAGCGAGAGGGTCTCCACCCGCTTGTCACGGATCAGCGCCTGGTTGAGCTTGGCATCGCCCTGCACCACGTTGATGAGGTCGAACACCACCCGGCGCTCGGCCCCCATGATCAGGTCCAGGTTGCGCAACCCAACGTCGAAATCGACGATGACGACCTTCTGCCCGGACTGCGCCAAAGCCACACCCAAGGAGGCGGTGGACGTCGTCTTACCCACCCCGCCCTTGCCGGATGTTACGACCAGCACCTCCGCCATACCCGTCTCCCCCACTCCAAATTCAGCCTGTCCTCAGGTCATCTCAACCATGACGATGAAATCGCCGTCGAGGGTTGCATGCACCGGCTTGCCCCGAATCGTCGCGGGCATGTCGTCGGCTACTTTGTAGATGCCGTTGATCGCGATCAACTCCGCTTCCATCCGCCGGCAGAACACGGCAGCGTCCGGCGCACCAGCGAATCCCGCGATCACCCGGCCCCGCAATGTGCCATAGACATGCACGGACCCGCCCGCAATGACTTCCGCCCCCGAGGCGACCGACCCGAGCACCGTGACGTCGCCGCGTTCGAAGAAGACCGTCTGACCGGAACGCACCGGCCCCTTCAGCAACAGGGAGTTGGACACCGGCGCGGCCGGCTCCTCGGGCGCATCCTCCACCACCTCGATGAAGCGATCCGCCCGCCCGTTCGTCGCGATCGGCGGACGGCCCCAGGCACTCGTCCAACCGGCTGGAGCACCCTCGATCCCGATGATGCGGATGTCGCGCGTCTCCAGTTCGTCGATCAGCTTCTCCAACTCCTCGTCGTGGCCGCTCAGCGCCGACAGGTCGACGATCACCGGCCGGTCCTCGAAAAATGTCGGGGCACGGGTCATTTGCGCACCCAAGGCGGCCAGCCAGTCTTCGATCGGCCATTCGGGCATGAGCACGAGGGCAACGAACGAGCGTCCCTTGATCCGGATCGTGCTTTTGGCGGGGCTAGACACCGGGGCGAAAGACTCCAAGGAGAGCGGACCTATCTTGGAGCATCCAACCATGACTGGATGCAATGCGTCGCTGCCTTTGACGAATGACTTGCACGACGCTACTATCTAGATATGCAGCGAACATCCTTCAGCGAAATGTCCTGCCCGATCGCCCGCAGCCTGGAGCATGTGGGCGAGTGGTGGAGTATTCTCATCCTGCGCGAGGCGTTCAACGGCAAAACCCGCTTCGACGAATTTCGCGATGCGCTCGGCGTGGCGCCGAATATTCTCACACGGCGGCTGAAAGCGCTGGTTGCGGCCGGCCTGCTGGCGCGGCGGCGCTATTGCGAACGGCCGCCGCGGGACGAGTACGTGCTGACCGACCGCGGCCGCGACTTCCGCCCGGTGATGCTGAGCCTGATGACCTGGGGCAACCGCCACTTCTCTCCCGAAGGCCCGAGCGTGGAAATGGTCCACACCGCGACTGGGCGCCCGGCCGACCCGGTGCTGGTGGACCGCCCAACCGGGCTGCCGATCGAAGGACCAGAGTTCAAGCTGCGGCGCAACCGGAACCAGGGGATCCCGATTGGATGAGCGGGCCGAGCGCCGCCGGGTCGTAATCTGGGGCGAGCCGGTCCCGCCTGACCCGGCGCAGTCTGGGCTCGACGTGATCCGTGACATGCTGAGCAGCGCCCGGCCGTTGCCACCGATCTTCGGCCTGATCGGGGCGCGGTTTGTGGCAGTTGAGCCAGGCCGGGTCCGCGTTGCACTGCAGCCCGCCGAGTATCACTACAATCCCATCGGCTCCGTCCATGGCGGCATCATCGCGACCATCCTGGATTCGGTCCTCGCGGTGTCCGTCCTATCCACCCTGCCCCCAGGCCGGAACTGCGTCACGCTGGAGATCAAGGTCAACTACCTCCGGGCGCTGACCGAGGCAGCGGGCGAGGTGTTTGGCGAGGGCGTGGCCGTGCATACCGGGCGGCAGGTCGGCGTGTCCGAGGCAAAGCTGGTGGATGCAAAGGGCCGCATTTACGCGACTGCCAGCACCACCCTGCTGGTTTTCGACGCAAAGGCGGGGCGCGGGGCGCCGGAGGCCGGCCGGCACGAGCGCAGCTTCGAATGGGCCGACCCCAGGGAAGGCGCCCGGGCCGGCGCCGTGATGGCAGGGATCGACTACCTCCGCGCCATGGGCCGGGGCGAACTGCCACGCGCGCCCGTTGCTGGCTTGATCGGGCTGGAATTGGGTGAGATCGAACCCGGACGGGTGACGATGTCGCTGCTGCCTGGCGGGCACCTCAACAATCCCGGTGGCACCATGCATGGCGGGGTGATCGCGACCTTGCTCGATTCGGTGATGGGGTGCGCGGTCCACTCCACGGTGCCAGCCGGCCGCGGCTACACCACGCTGGAGATCAAGGTGAACTATCTGCGCGCTATCACCGCCGCGACCGGGCGGATCACCGGCATCGGCACTCTGGTCCATGCTGGCCGGCAGGTGGCCGTGGCGGAAGGCCGCGCGGTCGACGGCGCAGGGCAGGTCTATGCCACCGCCAGCACCACCTGCTTGGTTTTCGACCGGTGAGCGACGCGTTTTACGAGGGGCACAACATGGCCATCAAGATATTGGTTGTCGGCGCGGGCGCGATTGGCGGGTATTTCGGCGGCCGCCTGCTGGATGCGGGGCATGACGTCACCTTTCTCGTGCGCCCGCGCCGCGCCGCCATGCTCGCCGACCACGGGCTGACCATCCGCAGCCCGCGCGGTGACCTGACGATCCCTCATCCGCCCACGGTGCAGGCGGGCGCCATCGCCGCCCCGTTCGATGCCATCATCCTGAGCTGCAAGGCGTTCGATCTGGATGACGCCATCCTGTCGTTTGCGCCAGCGGTCGGGCCGCAGACGAAGATCCTCCCCTTGCTGAACGGCATGGCCCATTTGGACACACTCGCGGCGCGGTTCGGCGAGGCTGCCGTGCTGGGGGGGCAGGTCGCCATCTCGACCACGCTCGAGGCCGACGGCACGGTCCGTCAGTTCGGCGAGATGCAGGCTTTGTCGCTGGGTGAGCGATCCGGCGCGCCCACCCCGGTGACGGAAGCCTTGGCCGCGGCGCTGGCCCCGGCGGGCGGCCGGTTGAGCCAGACCATCCTGCAGGAAATGTGGGAGAAATGGGTGTTCATCACCTCCATCGCCTGCACCATCTGCCTGATGCGCGCGACGATCGGGGACGTCGTGGCCGCGGGGGCGGCGGAAATCCCGCTCGCCATCGCCGCGGAATGCGCGGCTATTGCGGCCCATGCCGGGTTTCCTTCCCGCCCGGCTGCGGCGGAGCGCCTGAAGGCCATGGTGACGACCCCTGGCTCGCCCCTCACCGCCTCGATGCTGCGCGACGTCGAGCGCGGCGGCCCGGTAGAAGTGGATCACGTGGTGGGTGACCTGATACGGCGGAGCGTGCCCGGCACCACTCCGGTGCTGCGGATCGCGTATCTTTCGTTGAAGACCTACCAGGCCCGACGGGCTCGCGAAGGCTAAAAATGGTCCCCCGGTGCGTGACGCCAGGGGCCTGCGTTGCTAATGCGCCCGGCGGACGCGAACCCGCCGATGCTGCACGACACGGCGGCGGGTCGGCTCGGGCCGGCGCACCACTGCCGGCGGGTTGCCGATTTTGGTGAACGTCGCATCGAGGGCCTGTGCCGCGAACGTCTCAGCATCCTTGGCCCGCGCCACGACCTGGCCCATGCCGAAGAATTCGTGGGTCGTGCCGCCATACTCGATGCGGTTGACCGTCACGCCCTGGGCCTGAAGCTTGTAGGTCAGGAACAGACCGTCGGAATCCAGCGGGTCGATCTCGGCCGAGATCACCGTCGTTGGCGGCAGGTTATGCAAATCGGCCTTGCCGATCAGGTCCAGCCGCGGGTCCTGCAAATCCGCTGGGCTTCCAATGGTGTTCTTCACATACCAAGCCATGTCCTCGCGCCCAAGTGGCACCGCATACTCGTCGGCAATGTAGGAGGGCGTCTTCATGTCAGTCCCTGCCGGGGGATAGATCAGCAACTCGTGCACCGGCGGCGTCACGTGCGCATCGCGCGCCGCGATCGACACGTTGATCGCCAGATTGCCGCCGGCCGACTCGCCCGCCACGGCGATCCGGCGCGGGTCCGCCCCGAGCGACGCTGCATTCGCCAACAGCCAACGGTAGGACGCAAAGGCATCGTCATGCGCGGCCGGGAACCGGTTCTCCGGCGCCAGCCGGTAGGCAACCGAGAGCACCATGGCATGCGCCTGGGTCGCCAGCGCCCGGTCCGTCGCATCGTACGTGTCCAGAGTGCCGGTCACGTAGCCTCCGCCATGGAAATATAGGATGATCGGCTCACCCGGATGGCCCGGCGTCGCGTCATACAGCCGCGCCGGCAGCGGCCCGGCAGCGCCAGCCACCTGCAGGTCCCGCGTTTGGACCAACGGACCCGCCAGGACCGCGTTGCCATTCTGGTTCGTCAGCACAGCCTTCACGGCATCGCCCATCGTGGGCTGGTTGCGCGCCTGATCCACCGTCAGCAAATGGACCGGCTTGGCCCCCAGCTTGATATAGGTATCGACCACCCCGGCCATGTCTTCGCTCGCCCGGCCGTTGGCGTCGCGGAACGGGGTGTAGATCTGGCAGCCCGACAGCAGCACGAGTGCACTCAAGCTGGCGATCACACGGCGCGCCGGGCGGATCGTAGAGTTTCCCCCCTGAGCGGGGCGGAGGGGGGAATAGGGAGCTGACATCGGCATCCTCCATCACGCGAGCCGGGCAGGCAGGGGTTGCCTGCGACGGTCGCACTTGCTTTGTCCTCCGTGCCATCCTATCCGCGCCGCAACAATACCTTCCACGGAGAACCCTGCGCCATGGCAGCCATCGCCGACATCGTCGCTCGCGAAATCCTCGACAGCCGTGGCAATCCGGCCATCGAGGTCGACGTGGTTCTTGACAGCGGCGCCATGGGCCGCGTGGCCGTTCCGTCCGGCGCGTCCACCGGCGCGCACGAGGCCGTGGAGCTGCGCGACGGCGACAAGTCGCGGTATGGCGGCAAGGGCGTGCTGCAAGCCGTGGCCAATGTCGAGGGCGAAATTTTCGACATGCTCAGCGGGCTGGACGCCACCGACCAGGTGAAGATCGACGAGATGATGATCGACCTGGATGGGACCGCCAATAAGGGGCGGCTGGGTGCCAACGCCATTCTTGGCGTCTCCCTGGCTGTCGCGAAGGCAGCGGCGGAGGATTATGGCCTGCCGCTCTACCGCTATGTCGGCGGCGTTTATGCCAGGACCCTGCCCGTCCCGATGATGAACATCATCAATGGCGGCCAGCATGCCGACAACCCGATCGACATCCAGGAATTCATGATCCAGCCGGTCGCCGCCGCCACGGTGGCGGAAGGCATCCGCATGGGCTCGGAGATCTTCCACGCGCTGAAGAAGGCGCTGAGCGCCGCCGGCCATGCCACCAACGTCGGCGACGAAGGTGGCTTCGCCCCGAACCTGCAATCCGCCGAGGAGGCGCTGGGCTTCATCAGCAAGGCGTGCGAGGCCGCTGGCTACCGCCCCGGCGAGGACGTGACCTTCGCGCTGGACTGTGCTGCCACCGAATTCTACCGCGACGGCAAGTATGCGATGGAAGGGGAAGGCAAGTCGCTCGACAGCGCCGGAATGGTCGCCTACCTCGCCGACTTGGTCGGGCGTTTCCCGATCGCGTCCATCGAGGATGGCTGCGCCGAGGATGATTGGGATGGCTGGGCGCATCTGACGTCCGAACTTGGCGCCACCGTGCAGCTGGTGGGCGACGATTTGTTCGTCACCAACCCGGACCGCCTGCGCCGTGGCATCAAGGCCCATACCGGCAACGCCGTGCTGGTGAAGGTGAACCAGATCGGCACCTTGTCCGAAACGCTGGAGACGATGGAGGTCGCGCACCGGGCAGGGATGAAGACGGTGATGAGCCACCGCTCGGGCGAGACGGAAGACAACACGATCGCCGATCTGGCCGTCGCGGCCAATTGCGGGCAGATCAAGACTGGCAGCCTGTCCCGCAGCGACCGCACGTCCAAATACAACCAACTCATCCGCATCGAGGCCGAGCTGGGAGCGGCCGCCCGCTACGCCGGGCGTTCGGTCCTGCGGCGCTGAGGCAACACTTGCGAGTCGTTCTGCATGCGTCTGTAATTTCGGACTTCGCTCACGAGAGCGGGAGGCTATGCTGCGCCGCACGAGGCGGGCGGGGCCGGATGAATGTCGATCGGGCGTGAAATCAAGCGGCGGGTGCGGTCGGCCATCCCGTCGGTGGTGTTGCTGGCGATCGCCGCCTATTTCGGGTGGAGCGCCACGCAGGGCGAGCATGGCCTGAAGAAATATGCCGAGCAGCAAAGCCAGCTGATCCTGGCCCGGGCCGATCTGGCACAAGCCAATTCCGACCTCGATGTCTGGGAGCGCCGGGTGGCCGGCCTGCGCGGCACGCATTTGGATCCAGACGCGCTGGAGGAGCAGGCGCGGCACTTCCTGAACCTCGCCGACACGGCTGATATCGTCGTTTTGTATCCTGCGGGTAAGAAGCTGTTCGAGTACTAAGCCGGCCACGCTGATCCGGCGGCCTCAGCCGCCGGTCGGCTTTAGCCCATCAGTCACCCGATTTGGTCACCGCCGGCCAGGAGCGGCGTCGAGCAACTGGTGGATCGCGGCTACGGTTTCCGGCGGTAAGTGCCGGATCCCGCGTGCCAAGCGGTTCGCCAACGCCGTCTGTTGCGGCGAAAGCCCCGCGGTATTCACCACGACCCGCGGATGCGACAGCCGGGCGAGACGGGTCAGCTCGTCCGCCTCCTCCCAGATCAACCCGAGCGCCTCGCAAACCTGGTGCACCAACCCGGTGCTCGGCACGCCACGCCGGCCATGCTCCAGGGCCGACACATAGGCGCTCGACACTTGCAACGCCGCGGCAAATTGCTTGAGCGTCATGCCTCGCGCGGCCCGCAAGGCCCGGACATGCTGGCCGAACGGGGTCATTTCGGCTTCCGCAGCAAGAGGCGGACCGAGCCTACATTGGCCGCATGCGGATGCGTCACCGCCAAGACCATCGGACGCAGCGGCGGCAAGTTGAGCCAGAGCGGCAGCTCCCGCCGGATCACCCCGCCTCCTTCCCCGCTGCCGCGGCCGGTGATGATTTCGACGCACCTGACGCGGTCGGCATGCGCCCGATGCAGGAAGACCTGAAGGGCATGGAAGGCGTGCTGCGCGGTTCGGCCATGCAGGTCCAGCGTTCGGCCAGGCGGCAACTTGCCGGTCCGCAGCCGCGACCAGGTGCTGTTATCCACGCCGGCTGGCTGCTCCCCCACGGCCATGTAGGCATGCGGCACGCGAGCACTCCGCGCGGCTGGAATCTGGGCCGGCGGAGCCGCTGCGGGTGGCACCCGGGCGGCGGGGGGAGGCATTGCCGGGATCGACCGCCCCGGTAGTGCCGCGACGTGGTGAACATAGGCCGCCCATGCCTCCTGGTCGCCCTCGCTCAGAACCCGGCGCGCCATCCTAGCCGGTCCGGGTGTGCGCCTGGTGCATGCGCTCCAGCAACGACCACTGGGCCATGATTGCCGCCATCCCGAGGCTCTGGACGAAGCGGATTTGCGCCTCCCAGGTGGCCATCGCGAACTGCATCTGCGTTTCCAGCACCGCATCCGCCAGCGATTGGACGTAGCGCGGCTCGGCCGTGAAGGGTGAGAACGTGACCCGGATCATGCTGCGGCGGGCCGGGCGATTGCCGCCGGGTCGTCCTCGATCAAGAGCACATGCAGCCGCCGCGGACCATGCGCACCCAGTTCGAGCGTCTGCTCGATGTCCGCCGACCGTGACGGGCCGGTCACCAGCATCACGTTGCGCGGCATCGCGCCGGCTTTGCGCAGCAGGTCCCACGCGTCTTCGTAGGCCCCAACCACCCGGCTGGTCCGCAGCACGACCACCGCCGTGTCGGCCAGCAGGTTCAGCGTGGTTGGCCGCTCCGGCGCCGATGGCAGCATCAGCGTTCCCGTCTCCGCCACCGCGGCAAACCCGTGCTGGACGCTGACGAGATCGCTTGGCAGCGCCCGCCCTTCGCGCAATTGCAGCATTGGCCGCCGCGCCCACGGGATCGCCTGCAACTCCGGATGGGGCGCCATCACGACCTGGGAGGGCAGGTTATGCGCTGCCAGATAGGCTCCCAAGGCATCGGGAACAGCGTCCAAATCGGGCAGGCGGTCGACGGTGCCGAACTCGCGTTCGATAAAATGGACCAGCAGGTCCACCTGCTCCCTGCGGTTGACCCGGCTGCGCGCGGGTATGAGATGGCGGGGATGGCGGTCCAACCGGTCCCGCAACATCGCGGCCTGGTCGGCCGGCAGTGGCCCGCGTTTCAGGCCGCGGCGTATCGCGCCGAGGATCGCATCCTTGCTCATGGATTGGACTGAAGCTGGCGGCGATATCGCGTGAAGAACGTCTCGCCCTCGGGCGCCGGCAAATCCCGCCCCGCCGTCCAGCCGCCGGCGAGCGGCAGGGATTTGAACCGTCCCTGCGCTCCCCCGAGCAGACCAAGGATTCTTGCCGCCAGCCCCGTCGCCAGGCGATACAGGGCCGGGCGCCGGGCAAACCAGGCCCATATGGCGAGGTTGGTGCGGATACCGGCGGGGGTCAGATGCCGCTCGAACTCCCGCTCCCGCCAATGCCGCATCATCTTCGGCAGCGGTATCTTCACCGGGCAGACGCTTTCGCATTTCCCGCAGAAGGTGCTGGCGTTGGGGAGATGCCCGGCCTTGTCCACGCCCACCAGCGACGGCGTGAGGACGCTGCCCATCGGCCCGGGATACACCCAGCCATAGGCATGCCCGCCGACAGCGCCATAGACGGGGCAGTGGTTCATGCACGCCGCACAGCGGATGCACCGCAGCATGTCCCCGAATTCGGTCCCCAGCATCGCCGAGCGGCCGCCATCCAGCAGCACGACGTGGTACTCCTCCGGGCCATCCAAATCGCCGGGCCGCCGCACGCCTGTCGAGAACGTCGTATAGACCGAGAAATCCTGCCCGGTGGCCGACCGTGCCAGCAGCCGCAGCAGGCTGGTCGCATCCTCCAGCGTCGGCACGCATTTCTCGATCGAGGCGAGCACGATGTGGACCCGCGGCAGGGTCTGTGTCAGGTCGCCATTGCCCTCGTTGGTCACGATCACGCTGCTGCCGGTTTCGGCAATCAGGAAGTTCGCCCCGGTGATGCCGACATCCGCCGAGAGGAACCGCTCGCGGAGCCTGGTGCGGGCTTCCGTCAGGATGTCACGCCGCTCGTGAAACACCCGGGCGGGATCGAGGTCGGTATGGCATTTGCGGAAGCTCTCCTCCCAATCCTCCCGGTTGAGGTGGAAGGCGGGGGCGATGATGTGGCTGGGATGCTCGTGGCGAAGCTGGATGATGTATTCACCCAAATCGGTTTCGACCGGGGTGATGCCGAACTGCTCCAGATGCTCGTTGATCGCCAATTCCTCGGAGATCATCGACTTGCCCTTGGTGACGGTGCGCGCGCCCGCCTTCTGGCAGATCGCCAGCACCGCCGCCCGCGCCTCGTCGGCCGTGCTGCACCAATGCACCTGGCCGCCAGCCGCCTCCACGCGCCCGGCGTAGGTCTCCAGGTAGAAATCCAGGTTCGCCAACGCGTGGTTCTTGATGTCCCGCCCGATGTCGCGAAGCTGCTCGAATTCCGGCAGGTTGTTCACGGCCTGGGTCCGCCGCGCCATGAATTGCGGCTTGCTGAGCCCCAGCGCCTTCTGCAGCCCGGCGTCACCCAAGGCCTGCCGCGCATTCTGCTTGAAGACCGGCGAGGTGATCGTGACCATGCTGTTTCCCCAGACCCGTCCTGTCGCCCGGCTAGAGCAGTATCTGATTCGACGGTTTCGTCAAAGTGGACGTTCTGGCTTTTTCGTCAACATGTTAGAGCACGCCGAACGCTAGTCTTCGTCCGCACGCACTGGCGATGGCGCGACCCAGCGGTCAGGATGCGCCGGTGGCAGGCCAGGCTCGACCGCCTTGAGCCAGGTGACCACGTGCGTCAGCATATCGGCGGCGGCCGTACCGTGCGGATCGGGCGCGATCTTTGCCCGGCTGCGCTCCAACCGCTCTGCCAGCGGCTGCGTGGACAACACGCCCTGCTCCACCAATTCCGCCAGCAAGGCCTGATACATGGCAAGGAGGATCGCATGGGTTTCATTGTGCCGGTGGTCCCGCGTTTCCAGGACGGCGCGGATGATGTCGCGTGAGACGGCGTTGGATGTGCCATGTTCCATGCGGTGTAGTGTGCTGCGGCGCCTCTCCCCCTGCAAGCGCGTTGCCACCCGTTCTTGAAATCGCTAATTCGGCGCCATGACCAAGCCCTGGCATCCCTCTGAGCGCTATCCGGACCCGGCCGTCCAGATCCTTGATCCCCGGTTCGCCCAGTACCGCATTACCCTCGCTGCGGTCGAGCGGCTGTACACCGGCTGCCGCTGGGCGGAGGGGCCAGTCTGGTTCGGCGACGCCCGCTGCGTGTTGTGGAGCGACATCCCCAACAACCGCATCCTGCGCTGGGATGAGGAGACGGGCGCCACCTCCGTCTTCCGCAGCCAATCCAACAACAGCAACGGCAACACCCGGGATCGTCAGGGCCGCCTGGTGACCTGCGAGCACGGGGCACGGCGGGTCACGCGCACGGAATACGACGGCAGCATCACCGTCCTGGCCGACCGGTTCGAGGGCAGACGCCTCAACTCCCCCAACGACGTGGTGGTCAAGTCAGACGGTTCGATTTGGTTCACCGATCCGGAGTTCGGCATTCTCGGCTATTACGAGGGCGAACGCGCCACGCCCGAGTTGCCAACCAACGTGTACCGCATCGATGGCCGGACCGGCGCGATCAGCCTGGTGTCGGATGAGGTGGTCCGCCCGAACGGGATCGCTTTCGCGCCGGACGAGCGCGTCTGCTACATCGTGGAATGCGGCTCGGCCCCGCGCCGCATCTTGGCGTTCGACGTGACGGAGGATGGCCGCGGCCTGATCAACCGGCGCGTGGCCGTCGACGCCGGGCCGGGGACGCCGGACGGCTTCCGCTGCGACGTCGACGGCAACCTCTGGTGCGGATGGGGGATGAGCGAGGGCCTGGATGGCGTCATGATCTTCGACCCCAGCGGTGCGCCGATCGGCCGCATCGCGCTGCCGGAGCGTTGCGCGAATCTGTGCTTCGGCGGCAGGCACCGCAACCGCCTGTTCATGGCGTCCAGCCAATCGCTGTACTCGCTCTACGTGCAGACCCAGGGTGCGCCGGGGGGTTAGCAGCAGCCACCCGCCCGAGTGGTAGAAGGTTGAATGACTGATCGGGCGACCGTCCAAAACTTGCAGCGACGCGGCGCAAATGTGCCCGCGGCAAGCGACTTGCGCGCGCTTTACCTGGAAGCGTTCAAGTCTTACGGGCTGCGTGCGTTATGGAGCAGAATTGTCGCGCAGATCAGACGCACCGGACGATACCAGCAAGCGGACTATGAGCGGCTACAAAACGAAACGCCAATCGATGTCGCAGTGACGGGACGAAGGCTGCGAGTGGCGCTGGATGAAGCAGATGCATTGGTGCGGTCGATGCCGGCGGGCATGGAGGGGATGCTGTTTCTGGACGACGGCGGGCACCCCGTGCAGCCAGATCCCATGAAGCTCGGAAGCTACACGATTCATGGCGGGCAGCAGCGCGGTCATTGGCCCTCATCGCCTGAAATCAGCAGGGCCATGCTCGAGCGTTACAACCAGCACCCTCAACCATCGGCGGCTGTATAGCCCAGCACCTCGTCCCTGGTCCGCGCCATGGGGTCCCGCGCCGCCGCAGGCCCGAAACCGCCGCCGCCCGACGTCTCCAGCCGCACGCGGTCGCCCCGGCGCAGCACCATCCCATCCGTCTTCGGCGGGATTGGCGTCACACTGCCCTCCCGCACCAGCGACAGGCGCCCGACCGATGCCGGCGAACCGCCTGCCAGCCCGTAAGGCGCGTGCTGGAAGCGGTCCATGTTGGCGGTGAAGATGCAGCTTTCTGAATCCACCCGCCACTCCCGCACCAGGCCGAGCCCGCCTCGGTGCCGGCCAGCACCGCCCGAACCCGGCAGCAACGCGTAGCGGCAGAGCGTCAGCGGCATCCCGCTCTCGATCATCTCCACCGGGATATTGCTGTTGTTGTGCATGCCGGACGAAAAGGCGTTGACCCCGTCCTTGTCCGGATGGCCGCCGGAGCCGCCGATCTCGATCTCGACCAGCACCTCGCGCCCGCCATCGGCCGCGACCGTCTGGAACGTGCAGACATAGCTGTTGCCGTAATAGGCCGCGGGAATGCGGTCCGGCACGGCAAGGTGTAGCGCGCCATGCACCGCGTTCAGCAGCCGGTGGCCAACGGCGATCCGGTGGGCGACCGGTGCCGGATGGCGGGCATTCACACAAAGTCCCTCGGGCGCGATAATCCGCACCGGGCGGTAGCAGCCGGCATTGACGGCCAGGGGCTGGTCGCTGGCGGACATGACTGCGAACAAGACGGATGCGGCAGACGAAGCCAGCGTGGCGTTCACCGGGCCTTTCGCCTGGGGCGAGCAGCCTGACAAATCGGCCACGATGCTGTCTCCCGCGATCTCCAGCCGGACGTGCAGGCGGATCGCCTGGCCCAGGACCACGCCATCGTCATCCAGGAAATCTTCGAACTCGTAGATGCCGTCCGGCATTCGCCCGATCGTGGCCCGCATCGCCGCTTCGCTGTTATCCAGGATGCGCTTCCCGGCCGTGACCAGGCCCTCGGCGCCATAGCGGACAGCCAGGCGGCGGATCGCAGCCGCACCGACCTCCAGGCTCGCCAATTGCGACGATAGGTCGCCCAGCACCAGCGCGGGCTTGCGCACGTTCTGCCGGATCATCGCCCAGACGCCCGCATTGGGCACCCCGTTCTCGATCAGCTTGACGGGTGGGATGCGCAGGCCTTCCTGGAACACTTCGGTCGCCGTGGCGGCATAGGACCCGGCAGCCAAGCCCCCCATGTCGATGTGGTGGCACAGCGTGCCCACGAAGCCGACGCGGCAGCCATCATGGAACACCGGTTTGAAGGCGACGATGTCGGGCAGATGCTGGCCGCCGCAATAGGGGTCGTTGGTGGCGACCACGTCGTCCGGGCCCCAGGTCGCCACATCGATGTATTTGTCCAGCAACTCCCGCAGCAAATGGCTCATCGAGTTCAGATGGCTCGGGATGCGCGCAGACTGGGCGAGGTTGTTGCCGCCGGCGTCGAACACGGCGGTGGAATAATCCAGCAACTCGCGCACGATGGTGGACCGGCTGGTGCGCCACACGGTGACGTCCATCTCCGCGGCGGCAGCGGTCAGCGCATTGCGGATGACTTCGATCTCGACCGGGCCGAGAACGGTGCGCGCCGCAACTGGCCCGTCCGGCAGGCTTTGCCGCGCTACCAGGGCGCCAGCGGGGCCGAGTGCCGCGGTCCAGCCGCGGCCGATCCAGTGCGTGGCGAAGGCCTCCTCCACCAGCGCCGGCCCCTCGATACGGTCGGACGGGCCGAGCGCCTCGCGGTCCCACACCGGCACATCCTGCCACCGGCCGCCCTCCCAGTTGCGCCGGGTGCCTTTGCGGGCCGGGCGGCTCGCCATCACGGGGTCGGCGGCGTCACGGCGCGGCAGCCGCCCGATGGCAGAAACGCGGAGGGTGACGATCTCCACCGCCTCGGTCTCGTCGGCATAGGAGAAGCGTCGGCGGTGGCTGGCGTGGAAATCCGCCGTCAACTTGGCCAGATCGGCCTCGCCGGGTATCGCCATGTCGCCCCAGGGGACCAGTAGCTCGAAAGCCTGGCCGTGGTAGCGCATATCGACATGGACCTCGATGGCCCGATCATCCGCGGCCACCCCGTCGGCCGCCAAGCGCGCCGTCGCCTCCGCCCGCAACTCCGCAAGCAAGCTGGACAAGGCTGGCAAGCTGGCGGGCGAGGCCGCGATGATCTGGGTGCGGGCGATGTCCTGCACCAGATCGCCGAACAGGATCCCATAGGCCGAGAGGGTGCCGGGCTCCCGAGGGAATACGACCTCCCGGATGCCCACCTCCGCTGCCACCGCGGTGGCGTGCAACCCACCTGCACCGCCGAAGGAGAGCAGGGTGAAATCACGCGGGTCCAGCCCTTTCTCGAACAGCGACAGCCGCACGGCCGACCCCAAGGCGCCATCGACGACCCGGAGGATGCCCTCTGCCGCTGCTTCTTCCGCCAGGCCCAGTGGCTGAGCGATGCGCGCGCTGATGGCAGCCCGTGTCGCCTCCATGTCGAGGGCCATGGAGCCACCCAGGAAATACGCCGGGTCGAGGCGGCCGAGGGCAAGGTTGGCGTCGGTCACCGTCGGCTCCGTCCCGCCCCTGCCATAGGCGACCGGGCCAGGGCGGGCGCCGGCGGAGCGCGGACCGACCATCAGGCGGCCGTTCTCCACCGCCGCGATCGAGCCGCCTCCTGCCCCGATGGTCCGCATTTCCACCATTGGCAGCCGCACCGGCAGGCGGTCCACCTCTCCCTGGGTGATGATCGAGACCCGGCCGCCGAGCACGACGGAAACGTCGTACGACGTGCCGCCCATGTCGACGCCGACCAGGTTCGGCCGGTCGAGCAACCGCGCCAACCGCTCTGCCGCCAGCGCGCCGCCACTCGGGCCGGAGAGGAGCAGCCGGGCGGGCTGGTCCGCCGCCCGGCGCAGACCGCAGACTCCGCCATTCGACTGCACCAGGAAGACGGCGGGGGAGAATCCATCCTCACCCAATCGCCGCTCCAGCCGTTCGAGGTAGGTGCGTACCACCGGCACCAGCAACGCGTTCAGCACGGTGGTCGAGGACCGTTCGTATTCGCGGATTTCCGGGCTGATCTCACTGGAAATCGAAACCGGCCAGCCAGGACGCGCCGCGAGGATCAGGTCGCGCAAGCGCTGTTCGTGACGGGGATTGGCGTAGGCATGCAGCAAGCAGATCGCCACGCACTCGGCCCCCGCGGCATCGAGCTGCTCCAGCAAATGCGCGACTTGCGTCTCATCCAGTCCGAGTTCGACGGAGCCGTCGGCACGGACACGCTCTGAAACGCCAAACCGCCGGTCCCGCGGCACCAGGACCGGCGGTGGATCGGGGTTCAACGCGTAGAGCTCGCGCCGGTAATGCCGGGTGATCTCCAATACATCCTCGAACCCGGCGGTGGTCACCAGCACACCACGGGCAAGCTGGCGTTCCAGCACCGCATTGGTGGCGATGGTGGTGCCATGCAGCAGCAATCCGACCTCGCCCAGGGCAAACCCGAACCGGGCGGCTGCCTCCCGCACCCCACGCAGGAGTCCTTCGGACGGATCATGGGGCGTGGTGGGGGTCTTCCAGGCCCGCACCGCACCGTCTCTGGTATCGAGCACCTGAAGGTCGGTAAAGGTCCCGCCGATATCGACAGCGATGCGGATCGGGCGGGGGCTGTGAGACATCGGCGTTCATTCCTCGCAACAGGCGGCACTCTCGCCCTTGACGTGCTGCAAACGACGCGCCAACCCGGCTAGGCGCCGCGCGTCTCCGGCATGGCCAGCCAGACGGTGAGGACGGTGACCAACCCGGCGGCGGCAAGACCGTAGAAGGCGCCGGACGTCCCCGCCCGGTCGGCGACGACACCGGCGACCTCCGTACTCACTGCGGCGGCGCCGGTGATCGCCAGGCCGACAGCCCCCATCGACAGGTTGAACCGGCCGGACTGACGCGAAATATCGGCGACGACCAGTGGCAACAGCACGCCAAACACCGCCCCGCTCACCCCATCCAGGGCCTGGATGACCACGACGAGGGCCGGCGCGTCGGTGAGGGCGAACAGCAGCCCCCGCAGCGGAACCGCCGCCAAGCCGAGCATGAGGACGGGGCGCCGCCCCCACCGCTCTGCCGCCCGGCCGGCAAAGGGTGACAGCGCGGCCACCAAAGCCTGCGGCACGATCAGGCACGCAGCGATCACCAACTCGCCGAGCCTGCCGGTGTTTCGGGTCACCTGGACGGCGGCGAGCGGGAACATCGCCGCATTGGAGAATTGGAAGCCGGCGCAGCAGATCGCGAAGATGATCAGACGCCGGTCCAGCAGCGCATGGTGCAGCTTCTGCGGCGGCTGCTGGTGCACGAGATCGGCGGGCGTGACCTGGATCCACCGCAGCGCCACCAAAGCGGGCAGCACCAGGGCGGCAGCCAGGAAGAAGACCGAGCGCTCCGAAACCCAGTAGCCAACCGCCCCCATCAACCCGGCCGCGCAACCGCTGCCGATGGAGGCAAACCGGGCGTTGCGTCCCAGCCGTTCGCCGAGGGCGTGACCCTGCAGCCCCGCCACCGCCACGCTGAGCGCCGCGATGACCGGCCCCAGCAGGCAACTGGAAATCCCGTGCAGGATTTCCGCCACGCTCACGGGCAACCGCTCGGGGAACATGCCCAGCATCAGGGCGCTCCCGGCGATGGCGCCGACGGCGACCAGCGCCAGGCCACGCTTGTCGCGAACCGCATCGACGACCGCCCCGCCGGGCACCTGCATCACCATGCTGGTGACGGTGCCGATCGTCAGGGCCAGGCCAATCTGGCCCTGCGTCCACTTCTCTGCCGCAAGGTAGGCGGCGATGAACGGCCCAAACCCGGTCTGCACGTTCGCGACGAAGAAACTCAGCCAGTCGAGTCCGCGGGCACTTCGTCTATGGGACATGTGCCACTATTTGGCAGCCTGTGCCGGCGGGGCGGGTGTCGCGGGCGGCGGGCCTATGATCGTCGCCGGCTTGCTGCGGTCGGTATAGTCGGGGGCGCTGCGTACCTGCTGGTCCGTCAGGTCGATGGTGACGCCCTTTTCCGGCGCACCCGGCGGCGGGATATGGGCCAGCTTCCAGTCCACCGCCACCTGCCGGGACCCCACGCCCATGAAACCACCCACGTCGATCACGATCGCCCTTGGCTGCCCGGACGGATCGACCACTACGTCAACGACACGCCCGATATCGACGCCCTCGGCATCATGCACCATCCGGCTCAGCACCCCGGTGGCCTGCGCCGTGATGAGAGCAGGGGCAGGGACCGGTGTGGCGTCTGCAGCCATCAACAGCAGGGCTGACCCCGCCACTCCAAGGACTCGTCGCACCGCCGGCTCCCCGCGCAACCGCGAGATCAAGGTTGCGCCTGCATCCCCGAGCCGGCAAGCCGCGTTGCAGCCGCATCGATCGAAGAGGGAAAGCGCGATGCTGCGTGAAAACGAGGGCCGTACGGTCCTGCTGGAACTGAGTTTTGCTTTTATGGGCCTGATCAAGATCCTCGGGCTGGAAGCGCCCTCGTTTCGCCGCCTGGGTTTGTCACCGAAACAAACACGTCGGATCGGCGCCATGGAGTCGGTGGGCGCACTCATGGTCGCGCACGAGGACACCAGGCGGATTGGCGCCGCCGGGTTGGCCGCGGTCTCGGCCCTGCTCCTGGCCGTCGAGGTGCGCGACCGGGAGTTCGGATTGCTGTTGCCGCGGCTGGTTCTGACGGGTCTAGCCATTGCTGCCGCGTCCGACGCCGGCCGAGATGACACCAGCGGCCTGGGCGCATGACGCTCAACCGCCGGACGCTGCTTGCCGCCGCCTCTGCAACCGTCTTGGCCCGCCCGGCGCTGATCCGCGCCCAAACCAGCGCGCCCATCCGGATCGGCGAGATCAACAGTTATGCGACGCAGCCGGTGGTCAACGGACCGTACCGGAAAGGCTGGGAACTGGCGTTGTCGCAGTTGAACGATCGCGGGGGGCTCGACGGGCGAAAGGTCGAGATCATCGCACGCGACGATGGCGGCACGCCCGAGGGCGCCGTGCGCGCCGCCACCGAATTGGTGAACGAGGATAAGGTCGATCTGCTCGCCGGCGGTTTCTCGTCCCGTACCGGGCTTGCGATCAGTGCCTACGCGTTGCAGAACAAAAGGCTGTACATCGCCAGCGAACCACTGACCGACGACTTGGTGTGGTCGAAAGGCAACCGGTACACCTACCACATCCGCCCCACCACCTTCATGCAGGCCGCGATGCTGGTGGAGACGGCCTTCACGCTCCCTGCCAAGACCTATGTGACCGTCGCGCCGAACGACGAGTTTGGCCAGTCTGCGGTGAAGTGGTTTCGCCAATTGCTGTCCGGCCGCCGGCACGATGTGCGCTTCGTGGGGGAGCAGTGGCCGGCTTTGGGCCAGATCGATGCCGGGCCGGTGGTGGCTGCACTGGGCCAGCCGGCGCCCGATGCGATCTTCTGCGCGCTATATGGCAGCGACCTGCAGGCCTTCATCCGGCAAGGCACGACAAGCGGGCTCTTCGACAAACGCCTTGTCGTCTCCATGCTCACCGGGGAGCCGGAAGCTCTGCTGGCCCTGGGTGACGATACGCCGGTGGGCTGGCTTGTCACCGGCTATCCGTGGAGCCTGTCGGACGAGCCCGACAACAAGCAGTTTGCGCTGGATTATACAGCCGCATACCACGAGCCACCCGGGATGGGCTCGGTCATGGGCGTGTCGATGGTGCATGCCATTACCTCGGGCGTGCTAAAATCCGGTGGAACGGACACGGAGAAGATGGCCGACGGGTTTGCCGATGCGACCTTCAACACACCGTTCGGCATCTGCCGGTTGCGGGCGATCGACCATCAAAGCACGCTCGGAACCTATGTGGGGCGCACCACGAAGCAGAATGGACATGGGGGTATGGTGGATTGGCGCTACGTGGATGGCGCCGCCGTGATGCCGCCAGACGACGTCGTCCGGACTTTACGGCCGGGCTGACGCTATCTTCCCCGCTGATTCCTGTCGTGCTCACCCATCGCCTGCTCCGCCCGCTCCTCCAGCCGGGTTTCGTTCCGGCGCAGCAAGACGATGGCAATTACGAGCCCGATGGCCGCGGCGACCGCTAGGCCGAGCGCGATTGGCCCGGCAATTTTGGTGACCAGATTGCCTGCGAGATAGGCGCCCCCGCCATAGAGCGTGGCCCAAGCGACGCCGCCCACCGCATTCCACACCAGGAAGACTTTCCAGTCCATGTGGTTGGCACCGGCCAAGAGGGCGACGAAGGTGCGCAGAATGGCGATGAAGCGGCCTGCGAACACCACCTTGCCGCCCTGCCTCATGAAGAGATAACGGCCCAGGGTAAGCCGGCGGTCTGTCAGTCCCACGTGTTTGCCATACCGTTTCAGCAGCGGGAACCCGGCCCAGCGGCCAATGAGAAAACCGAAATTATCCCCCATGATAGCGCCGCCAATCGCCGCGGCGATGACACCCGCGATGTCCAGCCTGCCCGTCGTCGCGGCATAGACCGCCGCCGCGATCACCAGGCTTTCGCCGGGCGCCGGCACGCCCATCGCCTCCAGCGCGATGATGATGAAGACCAAGCTGTAGCCGTATTCACTCAACAGATGCTCGAGGCCCGCTTGGCTGAACCACTCCATCAGGCACGCAAATCGGCGAGGCTGTGCAACGCATTACCATCAGCAGCGAAATTCGCCGGGTCCAGCCAAGCGGCCAGCCCATCCCGGCAGCGTGGCCATTCGTCGGCCAGGATCGAGAAAAACGCCGAATCCCGGCGCCGCCCCTTGCTGACGACGTGCGCCCGCAGCGTCCCTTCATAGGTGAAGCCTAGCCGCTCGGCCGCGCGGCGGGAGGGTGTGTTGAGCGCGTTGCATTTCCACACCATCCGGCGATAGCCGAGTTCGTCCATGGCGAGGCGGAGCAGCAGGAACATCGCCTCGGTCGCCGCCCGCGTGCGCTGCATGCGCGGGGCAAACCAGATGTGGCCGATCTCGATGGCCGCATTCGCCGGCTGGATGTCCATCAGCGACAGCCAACCCGATATCACCCCGGTGGAGATCGGGCGCACCGCCCAGACCATGGGATCATGGGTGCTGGCGAAACCGCCAACGAACTTCTCCAACTCCGCCTCGGTGGCAAATGGGCCATAGGGGAGGTAGTCCCATGATTGAGCTGCCCCTTGGGTAGCGTCCCATAGCTCCGGCACATGCCGCAAGTGGAGCGGCTCGAGTTCGGCATCGCGGCCGCGGAGACGGATGCGCGCCGGGAGAGGACGCGGGGTCGCGTCGACGATGGGCCCCACCAGGCGGCCGAGGTCGACAGAAACCCCAAAGGGCTTCACTGTAGCGTCAACGGGGTCAGCCGAGTTCGGCTGCTCACCGCCAATTTCTGGAGACAATCCCAAAATGAAACGCCCTGCCCTGTTGGTTGCCGCTTTTGCCGCCCTGCTCTGCACAGCGGCGCATGCAGAAAGTGTCACGTTCCACGCCGCGATGAACGGCGCGACGGAAGTGCCCCCAAAGACGACCGACGGCAAGGGGACGGTCACGGCAACGCTGGATACGACGACGAAGGTCCTCACCTACGATGTGACGTTTTCGGGCCTGACCGGCCCGGCGACTGCGGGGCATCTCCACGGCCCGGCCGATCCGGGCGTGAACGCCGGCGTGTCCGTGCCATTCAAGGCCCCGATCACCAGCCCGCTCCACGGTACCGCGACGTTGTCCGACACCCAAGTGTCGCAGCTGATGGATGGAAAGATGTACGCCAACATCCACACCGCGGCGAACCCGGGCGGGGAAATCCGCGGCCAAATGATGAAATAGCCTAGCCTAGGCTCGCGACATCGGGGGTGGGGTGCCGTTTGCACCCCGCCACGCCACCGGTGAGGCAGCCCGGCTTGCGTCAGCCTTGACGGGGATGTGAGGGGTCGCTAACGGCACTGCGGGGCCGCAGGCGGGAGAATTGGGCTGTTGACCAGTGAGCAAGGCCCGGCGCTGACGTGAGAGCCGATGGCGTAACCTCCGGCACGCCGATCAGCTTTTGGGCCCACGGCGGTACACGAGAGCCGGTCGAGGCGATTGCACCGTCATACGAGGCGGGGCGGCATACTCAGGATGTCTCCGCGGCCAATCATGCAGAGCATGCAGCATGGGTTCCGCACGAGCGGTTTGCCCCGGCTGGACCCGCGTATGCCTCGCTGCCCACCGTGCACTTGGTGGTGCCCCTGTTCGGCGAACCCGTTTACGCCGCGGTTGTGGAGTTGCCGGAGGCGCTGCTGGATGAACCGGCGGTTCTCGAGCGGATCGCCGCATTGGTGGCGCAGCAAGAACCAGCGTCAGCATCCTCTGCCGAATTGGTTCATCCTGCCGATCAGGACGACGATACAGCGGACCAGTATGACGCGCTTCCACTTGAACCGGAAGCCGCGCCGCCGCCGGAGGCCTTGCTGCCGCCCTATGGGGAACCGGGCACCGATCCGGCCGCCCCACCGCCGGAGCCCGAGGCAAAGTCAAGGCTGCTCTCGTGGCTAGATCGGAGCGTCCGCGCGCAGCACGACCAGCCGGACAGCCCACCCGATGAACCCCAGCCTCAAACCTTTGGCGAGGGCGGGCTCCTACCACCTCATGTCGAGCCGGCCGAAGCCGCGGTCGCGAGTCAGGAGGCCGAGGACGAGCCGCAGCGTCTAGCGCCGCAACCACGCCTGCAACCGGTCGATCTGGCAGCCCCCGCGGTGGCCGGGGCGCCGCGTCTACGGCATTTCGGGCTGCGTCTGCCTGGGCGTGCCTCCTCGCCGCCGCCTTCACCACCCGAACCCGCTCCGCCGACCCAAATTCCGCCATTGCCAGACGAGATGCCGGTGGTGGCTGAAGCTGGCCCGGTGCCGCCGCCGCCTCCCGCGCCCGCCCGCATTCGGCCGGCGCCTTCTCCGCCGATAGACGTTCCGCCCGGATCTTTCGTGGTTCCGGAAACGGGTGGCGCGCCAGTTCTGCGGAATTTTGGACAGCGTCTCCCACTTCGTGCGCCTTCATCACCCTCCGCTTCTCCGCGCATTTCTCCTCCCGTAACCGAAATTGCGCCCCCGGCGGCCGCGGACCCTGTCATGGCGGACGCACCCCAGGTCCCGCCACCTCCCAAGCCGGAACCCGCACCACCAGCGGTCGTTGCGGCACCCCGTTCGAAATGGTTCGGACTGCGTCTGCCAAGGCGTGAGCCCGTGTCTCCGGCGCCTCCGCCCCTCGAGGGTCCGTCGGTACAGGCTATGGCTGGCGCTCGTCGCGTGCGCCGGTTCGAACCGCGCCTGCCTTCGCCTGCCCCCGTACCACCTATAGAACCGGTGATGGCGGTTGAGGCGCCGCCGGCTCCTGCGTCTGATCCTGTTCCGCCTGCGGCTCTCCGGGATCGTAACCTTCCGCGCCCATCCCCTGGCATTGTGCAGGAAGACCCGGCCGCGCGCGCACCAGCGGACGCGGCCGACCCCAAGGAACTCCAAAGCCGCCCGGCGGCCTATTGGGCTGAACCGAAATGGGCCAAATCCTCCAATACGGCACCCGATCAGCCTGACAGCCTGGCATGGACACCGCCCCCGAGCCCCCCCTCCGGCATGCCAGCCGGGCGACGCACCACCCCGGCCATGGCGGGGCTCTGGGCGGCGGAGCCTACGGATGCGGCGGACACCGGGTCGGAACCTCGTGCCGGGACGGGGCAGCGTGTCATCCGGCGCGCTGCCGCCATTGTCGCGGGATTGATCATTCTGGCAGGCGCGGGCCTTGCGGTCTTCCTGTTTTTGCCAAGCGCGTTCGTGTCCAACATGCCTCCCGAGGCGACCTTTAATGCCCCGAT
The DNA here is from genome assembly GCA_965199005.1 of Acetobacteraceae bacterium. GTDB lineage: Bacteria > Pseudomonadota > Alphaproteobacteria > Acetobacterales > Acetobacteraceae > LMUY01. Next base: position 1,469,180 of record CBDAQK010000006.1, read on the forward strand.
GATGGTCCTCCGCGCCACGGGGCCAGGCCGGGTGGCGTCCATCGCCGTGCAGAACGGTCAGACCGTCGAGCCGAACACGCTGCTGCTGACGATCCGGACGGAGCCGCAACCCGACCCGGCCGCGACGCTGCTCCGCGACCGGCTCGAGGCGGCCCAGGCGCATCTCGCGCAGCTCGACCAGGCACTCGCCCAGGCAACGCCCACCAGCGAGGCCGCCCGTGCCCGCATTGCCGACCTTCGGCGCCAGCGCGCCGCCGCTGCGACCGACGTGGCCCAGCTACAGGACGGCGTGACGAATATCCCCCCGGTCCGCCCGGCCGACCTTCCCGTCCAGGCCGGGGTCCATGGGGTGATCCGCTCGCTCGAGGCGCGAGCCGGCGAAGCGACCGCCGCGGGTGTGCCACTGGTCCGGATGCTGGATTGCGACCACGCCTTCCTCACCGTCGGACCAGACACGAAGCTTCGTGCAGGCGAGGCAGTCCAGGTGCGTCTGCCGAACCTGCCGCCTGTGGCCGCCGTTGTCCGACGATCCGCAGGGATTGCGGAGCCACCCGATGCGCTGGTCATCGCGACGGCGCCGGGTGCGTTCGTGGGCGAACTGAGTGGCTCCTGCCCGGTTGGCGCCACCGCAACCGTCACGCCGAGTCTGACTGGCAGGGCTAGCAGCTAAGGCAGCGTCGGCACATAAGAGCGTCGGCACGCCGACAAAGCTGCCTCTAACAACAAAGGCTTAGGGCTTGTTCGACGCCGCCAATCGATTCGATTGATGTCGAACAAGCCTTAAGACGGCGCTCGCGAGGCGTCATGGCCAGGTGGGATGCCGCTCACCCCTACGCCTACTTGGTGGGACAAGGATAATCGGCCTTCATCATCGCCCTTACCAGGGCCAAACCACTGCCCTTGGTTTCCTCGGGCTTCTGCTGGACGAACTTACCGAGTGCGCCGCGCACTGCCACGAGCTTCGTCCCGCTGGGAAGGGTGCAGATGCCGGATTTCGGGTCGCCGGCAGCGGTCGCGTCGTCCAGCACGCCGGCGATGTAACCGTCGCAGGCCTGTTCGTCCGCGGGAGCGCGGCTGGTGCAGGCCTTCGCCAGTTGGCTGCCCGTGATGAAAGCATCAGCATGCGCCTCATCCGGTGCCGCGGCGAGGCCCAGCCAGGCGCCGCACAGGCCGGCGATAAACGTGCAAACACGGGTCAAGTGCCATCCTCCGAAAGGTCGGAAATGGTTCTACTCCGGGACTTCGACGGTGGTAACCTGGAAGACGCTGAGCCAGGCTGGTCCGAAACTGGTCACCAAAGCGACATCCGTCGCATCCCGGCCGCGCGCCATCAGAATACGGCCAATCCTGGGGAAGTTGTGCCGGGCATCGAACGTATACCAGCGGCCACCGTCCGGACCGTCCAAATAGGCTTCGAACCAGGCGGAGAAATCCATTGGAGCATCGGACGGCGGTACTCCGATATCCCCCAGGTAACCGGTACAATACCGTGCCGGGATGTTCATGCACCGGCACAGCGTGACCGCCAAATGGGCATAATCGCGGCAAACGCCCTGCCGTTCATTATACCCGTCCCACGCCGACTTATCTGGCCTGGCATGGTGATAGCCAAAGGTGATCCGTTCATGCGCGAAGTCGCAGACCGCCTGAACCCGGGCCCAGCCCGGCTCCGTGCCACCGAAAAGCGACCACGCGATGTTGGACAGCTTGTCCGTCTCGCAGTACCGGCTGCCCAGCAAATAGACCAACGCGCCATCCGGCAAATCCTGGATGTCGAACTGCTTGGCCTCGGGGACCACCGGGTCGGGCAAGCCGCTATCATAGATCTCGAACTCCGACTCCAGTTCCGTGCGGCCCTGAGGCCCGACCACACGGTGGCACACATTGCCGAAATCATCGGTGTAGCCGCGAATCTCCAGCGCCGGGCTGGTCCGAATCACGGGCTGCGTCAGGAGATCCTTCTCGCGGGAGGGGTGGACGCTCAGCGCAAGGAGCATCGGAACGCTCTGCGAAAAATCATAGCCAATACGAAAGCCACAGCGGATGCGCATGGGCTGATGCTCCTCAGGACGCGACTTGGATCGAGGCCGGCTCTTCGGTCACGCGGACCGAGACCACCATTCCGATGCAATCGGCCGATGCCCCCGTCCAACTGCCCGAGAGTGGAATAGCCATAGCGGGATCGCGCACCACGGCAACACGAACCAAGCCACGTGTGCCGACAATGCCATTCGTGGGGTCGAAATCGACCCATCCCGAACCGGGTAAATACACCTGTAGCCAGGCATGCGTGTTCCCGCCGCCATGCCGTTCCGCCTCACCGGGGTGAGCCCGGGCGGGGACGTGCAGATAGCCGGAGACAAAGCGCGCGGCGAGGCCCAAGGCCCGGACCGCCTCCATCATCAGCATCGCAAAGTCCCGGCAGGTCCCAGTTTCAAGCCTCAGCGTCGTAGGCGGATCCTGGATTCCGGGCTCGTGCCGTGCCTTGTAGGTAAACCGGCGGGAGATCGTCTTGGTCATCCGCGTCAGCAGGTCAGCCGTTTGCGTGGGGCCATGCTCATTCAGGAAGGCATGTGCCCAACGATCGACCACATGCCCGGGATCGGGCACTTGCCGTTCCATCGACCGCAACAAATCCGGCATCTCATCGGTGTCGTATGCGAACGGAAACAGCCGCGCGTGCTCAGCCAGCAGGACGGTCATCGACTGCGCCTCTTGGTGGTCAATCTCGAGGGTGCTGTCGAAGATGAGTATGTCATTCCGTGCAGAGAACCGAGCCAATGTCACGGAATTGCCAAAGACATCCAGTGACCAATGCAGAGATGATGGCGTGGGGGTGATCACGAGTCTGTGGGCGAGCAGCCGCTGGTCGTGGCTATCACGCGGGCGGAACATCATGCGGTGTTCGCCGAAGGAGACGGGATGGCGATACCGATATGTCGTGATATGTCGAACGGTCAGCAGGGGCAAGGGTCACCACGCGTTTACTGGTAACGCAGCGGGATACCGGTGACCGGCCCCGACTCCGGATAGGTTGAGACACAATTGGGTCGAATTTGCAGTATGCACGAGTCACGCCAGTCCGGCGCAAGCGGATTCGACGACTGGGCAGGATAAGGGGACCTAGTCACCAAAACGCGAACGAGCGTCTAGGCAACCACAATGATGCGACGTGCTTAACGGTGAGCGAAAAGGAATTTAGCCATGCGTTCAAGCACAATCGTCCTGGCCGTGGGTCTGCTCGCAGCTCCACTAGCTCTGCTCGCGTCGCCCGACAGCACGGCGGTGGCGGCAGGATTTCCCCAGCTGATCGCACAAAACGACGTCTCCAACACCGTCAACGGTCGGCCACTGGTCGACGCCCCGGTGCCGAGCATCCCGCCGGCCGGCCTGCCCCCCGTTGACCGGGTTGCTGGTGAGGGAGGCCGTGCCCTGGCCGCAGGGCCGACCAACAGCACGCCCTTCAGCAACACGCCATCCGGGATGTTGTCTGACGGCGGCACGCAGGTCGCCAATGCAGACCGCGTCTATGCCCCAGCGAATGATAGCGGTGTGACGCCCAATCTTTCCAAATGACGCCGCGCGGTTCAGCCGGGCAGATGCAGAGGTGCGCCGGTGCGTTCCTGAAGCCCAGCGAAATCCAGGCCAGGAACCATATCGGCGACGACAAAGCCGCGCTCGGTAACGTCTAGGACGGCAAGGTTGGTATAGACCCGGCTCACGGCAGCAAGTGCCGTGAGCGGATAGGTGCATCTCTGCACCAGCCGGGACTCGCCGGATTTGGTCGTGTGTTCCATCACCGCCCACAGCCGCTTTGCCCCTACGGCGAGATCCATGGCCCCGCCGACAGCGGGGGCGAAATCGTTGTCCGACCTGGACCAATTGGCGATGTCGCCATTCTCGGCGACTTCGAAGGCGCCGAGCACGCAAAGATCCAAATGGCCGCCGCGGATCAAGGCAAAGCTGTCAGCGTGATGGACGTAGCTGCCGCCGGTCCGCAACGTGACGTGGGTCTTGCCGGCGTTGATCAGCCACGGATTGATCTTGTCTGGAGCTGGCGCGGGCCCCATGCCGAGCACGCCATTCTCCGAGTGGAACACCACTTCCCGCTCGAGCGGCACATGGTCGGCCACGAGCACCGGAATCCCGATCCCGAGATTGACCCACCAGCCCTCCGGAATATCGGCGGCAACGCGGGCCGCCATGGCGACCCGGTCGCGAGGTTGGATTGTCAACGCGCCAGTCCTCCTGGTTCCATCACCCCTGCGGTCCGCCGTGCCGGATTTCGATCAGCCGGTTCACGTAGACACCCGGCGTTACCACAGCCTCGGGCGACAGCGTGCCGAGCTCCACCACAACCTGGACCTGCGCAATCGTGAGCTTGGCAGCCGTCGCCATCACCGGGTTGAAGTTTCGTCCGCTGTCTTTGTAGGTGAGGTTCCCCCAGCGATCGCCTTCCCACGCCTCTACGAGCGCGACATCGCCGTGCAAGGCGTATTCCAACACGCAGTTGCGCCCATTGATCGTCGCGGTCGGCTTCCCTTCCGCGAGCTTCGTGCCGTAAGCGGTCGGGGTATAGAACGCGGGAATACCGGCCCCAGCCGCCCGCATGCGCTCCGCCAGTGTCCCCTGCGGGACCAGTTCGAGCTCGATCCGACCGGCTCTGTAGAGCTCCTCGAATACGACCGACCCGGCAGAGCGGGGAAACGAACAAACGATCCGCCGCACCCGGCCAAGTCTCATGAGTTTGGCAAGGCCGAACTCGGCAACACCGGAATTGTTGGCGACGATCACCAAATCCCGTGCGCCTTGCTCGATCAACCCGTCGATCAATTGGTTTGGCTGGCCAACTGCCCCGAAGCCCCCGACCAATACGGTGGAACCGTCAGCAATCCCGTCCAGGGCCGCCGCCATCGTGGCGACGCGCTTGTCGATCATTCCGCCCCGTCTTCCCTACCCAGCACCCGACCATGCCCCCTCCTTCCGGCGAGGGCAAGACAGGTTTGTCGGCCATGGCCCCTTAGGATTGGGCGTCCGGCGACAGGACGATGCAGCTGCTGCGGCCCTTCAGCCGGTCGCACGCTTCGGTTGCCGATTCGCGCGACAGGCCGAGCAACCGGGCGCGATACAGCACGCTATGCGCTTCCTTGACGCCAGCCACCGCGGGCTTGGCACCCGAGAGGACGGCCCCAGCTTGCTCCCGAGCATTACCAGCCGCGATGCGGGCCAGGCCTTCATTCCCGAACGCACCAACCTGGATCGCCCAGCCACCGGGCGTGCCGTGGTAGACCGGCGCCGGCGCCGCATACGCTGGCCCGACGAGGCGAAAGCCATCGTGCCGCGCCGGAGTGTTGGAAAAGCCATAGGCCGCGGCGGTTTGCACCGTGGGAACCGGCGGCGTCGGCAGATGCAACGCCGCCTGCAGCGCGGAATATTGCGACGGACGCGCCGGTTCGGGCGGCAGCGGCAGCGGTGCTACGTTCGCCTGCCTGACAGGCAGCGGAGCCGGGCTATAGCTGGGGGTCGACGCGCGTGCGGGCGCCGGGTCCGGCGTGTAACGCATCGCCGGGATGTCGGCCATTGCAACGACCGTCCGCGAGGGAGCCGGAGCGGGCGTCACCGGCAGCGGTTCTGCCGGCGGCGGAACATAGGCTGCGACCTCGGACCGGCTCATGTTCTTCGGCGTCCAACCCGGCGGCGGGTCAAACGCACCATCGGTGTCGGACGGTGGCGCGAACGCCACCTCGACCGGGGCGGACGGCGCGGCCACCGGGGGCACATAGGCCGCCGTTGCGGTGGGTTCGCTATAGCGCGGACCGGCTGGAATGCTGGTTGGCAGCGAGTTCATCGCGTACATCTCAGCGGTCGAGCGGCGGCTGGGGAACGAATCGGTGATGTAGGGCCCAATCTTCGCGACATAACGCCGAGTCTCTTCGGGCAGGGCGCGGTTGCGCGTCAGATAATCGTCCAGCCGGCCCGGGCCGCCATTATAGGCTGCCAGGAAGCCAGGGGACCCATAGAGGTCATACAGTTCCCGAATGTAGGCGGTGCCAGCCAGGATACTGTTATGCGGATCGTAGGGGTCGCCGCCGAGACCATAGCGGCCACGCAACTCGTCATACGTCGCGGGCATCACCTGCATGAGGCCCATCGCACCTGCGCCGGAGGTGATGGGCATGCCATTCATCTCCGTCCGGCCACCGGACTCGACCCGCATGACCTCGCGAATCCACCGCTCCGGCACGTCGTATTTGCCCGACGCCTCCTTGATGTAGGGCCCCCACGGGTCACTGCGCGGGCCCGGCGGGGCGTAGGAACGCTGGGCGCCCCGCTCGTACTGGGCCGCCTCCTGGGTGCCGCTGATCTGCTGCCCTGCACAGGCCGACAGCAAGCCCAGCACGCCCAGGCACCCTGCGGCGCGAAGGGCCGTCCGGGTCGTGGAGCGGGATAGGGCAGGCTGCGAAGCCTGGGATGAGCGGTGCGGGGCGCGAATCATGCGGGGCAGTTCTCCGTTACACAGGGCCAAACGCGGCCGACATCTCGGCCCGAAAGGCCGACGCTCAGGTTACTCGGCAGGAAGCCCGTGTAAGTCCCTATCGAAGCGCGGCTTCTCGGACAAGCGGACCAGACCTCCAACCGCACCCCATCATCCGTTTTTCAAGTTGCTGTGTTGTTAACAGCACAGTTTCGTGAGTGCGTAACGAAATACCGTCAGGGTGGCGATATTGCGGCGCGATGCCCGATCGGGTATCGCGCCATGACAATGCCGAGCTTTCCCCTGCCCTGTTCACCCCTGGGCGCTCGCTCACCCACGCAGGCCGGGCGCAAGAAGAGGGCGGCGTGGTGACGGCAGGCGTGGTCGCGGACGGGCTCCGCGTCGAATTTCCCATCTATCACGGCGGCGGCCGCAGCCTGAAGAAGGCGGTCTTCTCCGTGGCATCCGGGCGTTTGGGGGAAGACAAGCAGCACCGGGTGGTGGTGCAGGCGCTCCGGGATGTGTCGTTCAGGCTGCGTCCGGGCGACCGGCTGGGGCTGGTTGGTGGTAACGGAGCCGGCAAGACGACGCTGCTGCGGACCTTGGCCGGGATTTATGAGCCAGTCATCGGCCATCTCCGCGTCGATGGCGTGATTGGCTCCTTGCTGGACGTCAATGCCGGCATGAACCCCGACCTGTCCGGGCGCGAGAATATTCTTTTGCGCGGGCTCTATAATGGCATGAGCCGGTCCGCGATCGCACACATGGTCGAAGAGGTGTCGGAGTTCGCCGAGTTGGCGGAGTTCATGGAACTCCCGGTGCGGCTCTACTCCTCGGGCATGGGCGTACGGCTGGCGTTCGCGATGGCGACGGCGATCCGGCCGCAGGTGCTCTTGATGGATGAGTGGTTTTTGGCCGGCGATGCCAATTTCATGGACAAGGCACGGGCCCGGCTGGAGACCCTGGTGAAGACGGCGGAAATCCTGGTGTTGTCGTCGCACATGGAGTCGATCGTGCTGGAATGGGCCACGCGGGTGATTTGGCTGGATAAGGGACGCATCCGCGAGGATGGCTCGCCCCGCGACGTGCTCCACAGCTATCTCGGCACGAAAGCCACTGAGACCGCCGGCGGCGGGTAGCGCCCGCCGGTCGCGAGGCCCAAGGCGACGCGGAAAAGCCTGGCGCGGCAACCTGCTCACTGGCGAAAGGCTGAGGCTGAGCCTCGGTGAGTTCGCTTTTTCTGGGACACGGCCCTGCAATTCTCTGCCTGGGTCATTAATACAAATTCATTGACAGCTTAGCATTAGATTTGAAGAGAGCCCGATAAACGACCATTCCCAGGGACAACAGACGACAAAGCTGAGCGATTCATTAATGGTTAATTGGAGCGCTCGGAAATGTCGTCCGTCTTTCCTGCGATTTGTCCAATATTTTTGTGCAACCCTGCATCTGTCTTGGCATTGGGTTCGTAATGCATGGCCAAAGGAGTTCATGTCTATGCTAATGCCGAGCCGGTCGATCCTGTTTGCAGACGATGATGTGCTCTCGCAATGGATCATGACGGACGTCCTGACCCATGCCGGATTCACCGTGACGAGCGTGTGCCGCGGAGTGGAAGCAATCGCCCTCGTGGAGAAAAACTCCGACTTCGATTTGCTGCTGACGGATTTGGACCTGCCGGACAACGTCACCGGGCATGAACTGGCGAACCATTGGCGCGATACTCTGCCGGGCCGGCCAGTACTCTATACCGGCATCAAGCGGGGGCCGGTGCTGCGCATTCTTGAGCAGCACGAGTACTACATGGATAAGCCGCTCAATGCCGACCGGTTATTGCAGATGATTGAGGCCGCGCTCGAGGACGCAACATTCCGGCCGTCCTTCCCAGCCTTTGCCCGGCGCAGCCAGCACGCGCATTGATCGCTACAGCCAGCCGCGCTGCTTTGCGACGCCTCCGAGCACGCGGGCCATGGCCTTGCCGAGCATCGGCAGGGCATCCCCCCAGCGAGGGCAGGCGAACCGGTCGAACTCCGGGACCGGCCGCCCGCGGAGGTCGAAATGACTGCGGCAGATCAGCGAGGCCGGGTTTGGCAGTGACGTGACGAGCCACGCGTAGAGTGCCAAATCCTTGCGCGGCAAATACGCATGCCGTCCGAGCCAGACCAGCGTGACGCCCTCGACGCTGAGACCGGTCTCCTCGGCGAGCTCCCGCCGGGCAGCTGCGTCCGGCAGTTCGTCCGGCTCCGCCTGCCCTTTCGGGATGTCCCAACGTGGCGAGCCCGTGGCATGCCCGATGAGGATACCGACGCCATCTGTAACGACGACGCCGCACGACAGTATCGGCGTCACGGCCGAGGCACGCCCTCCAGGGCCTCGCTACCTCGGCGCCATTTATGGCTGCTGGCACCATAGGCAAGCACCCGTCCCTCCGCGTCGGTGATTTCCGTCCGGGTGAAGTAGAGCGACCGTCCGTGGCTGACGATTTCGCCCGTCCCGAATATCCGGCCGCCATTGGCCTGGCCTACGAAGCGGCAATCCATATCCACCGTCACCGACCAACGCCGGTTGCCCTTCACGCTGCACCAGAGGCCGCACAGCGATCCGGCCTCATCCAGCATGGTCATCAAGGTGCCGCCGTGAATGATGGCTGCAGCGTTCAGGTGTTTGGGCAAAACGTCCAGCGCGACACGCGCAAAGCCGTCGCGCCATTCGACGATTTGGATGCCGATCAGGGTGTGAAAATTCTCGGGCGGGGTCACGCAGCCAGCCCTGGCCGACCAGGAACGCTGCGTCAAGCCACCCGGCAGCTACATCTGCACGGCCTGGACCGCCGTCTCCAGCTCCGCAAACGAGGGCATGTGCTCATTGGGCGCCATCTTGCGCCCCGTCTCCACGCTCACCTGCGGCGCATTGCCGTGCAGGTGGGTCACCAGCACGGCCCGGATGACTTCGAGGTATTTCGCCTCCTCCTCCACCACGCTCTTCATCCGGGCCGCGACGGGGCCGGCCATGCCGTAGGCCATCAGCACGCCCAGGAACGTCCCCACCAATGCGCCGCCGATCATGGCGCCGAGCACGGCGGGTGGCTCGTTGATGTGCGACATCGTCTTGATGACGCCCAGCACCGCGGCGACGATCCCCAGCGCGGGCAAGGCATCCGCCATGGACTGGATTGCGTGGCTCGGATGCAGTTCCTCATGGAGGGTCTTCTTCAGCTCCCGACCCATGACGTCGTCGACCTGATGCGGGTCGTCCGCATTCATGCCGACCATGCGGAGGTAGTCGCAAATGATCGTACAGGCATGGTGGTTGGCGATGATCTTCGGAAACTTCTGGAAGGCCGGGCTCTCCGCGGGTTTCTCGATATGCGCTTCCAGGGCCATCGCGCCCTTGGTGGAGGCCAGCCGGGTGAAATAGTACAGCAGGCTCAGCAGCTCCACGTAGTCCGCCTTGTGGAAGGCGGCGCCCTTCAGCACTTTCTTGAACGCGCCGATCGTATGTTTCACGTCGTGCATGCTGTTGGACATGATGAACGTGCCGATCGCGGCCCCGCCGATGGTGAGCAGCTCGAACGGCATGGCTTCGATCAACGGCTCCAGACTTCCTCCGGACATGAGGTAGCTGCCGAAGACGCAGGCAAGCAAGAAGCCAAGGCCGCCGATTGTCAGCATAGAGGATTAGGCTCCGCTTTTGCGGGTGGCGTCGCGTAGCACGACGATGGCGATGCGGCGGTTGACCGCGGCCATGGGATCAGCCGGCAATAATGGGTCACGGTCGGCGGCACCCGTCACGGTCTCCACCCGCGTCTCCGGCAACCCGGCCTCGGCCAGCAAGCGACGGGTGGCGTTGGCCCGCTCCGCCGACAATTCCCAATTGGACCGGTCCCCGCCCTTGTAGGGCGCGCTATCCGTATGCCCGGTGATGGACAGCCGCTCCGGCAACTTCATCAGCACGGGGGCGACCTTCAGCAGCAAGGCCCGCGCACGGTCGTTCAAAACGGCCGAGCCGCTGGGGAACATCGCCTGCTTGTCTTCGTCCAGGATTTGGATCCGCAAACCCTGGGGCGTTATGTCGACTGCGAGTTGGCGTGCCAGATCGGCGAGCGCCGGGTCGGCGGCGACCATTTCGCGGATTTGCTTGGCGGCTTGCTCGAAACTCGCACGCTCCTTTTGGGCAAGTTCGGCACGCAGTTCCGCTTCGGACTTGTCGCCTGGCGCCTTGTTGGCAGTTTCACCGCGCAGCTCCGCTTGGGATTTGTCCACCGGACCCTTCGCGGAAGCAGGCGTGACCTGATCCCCCGGCTTAGGGCTATCCTTGGCAGCCTGGCCGCCGACATGTTCCACGGAGCGGCTGATGTTGTGCCCCTCCAGGCCATTGGCGATCGAGGCAGCGGTGGCGGGTGTGTCGCTGTCATCCTCGTCGATGTCGGCGGATGGCTTCACCTCGTCGTTCATCACCTGGATTGCGCCACGATCGGATGCCAGCGAACCATCGTCGTTCGGAGTATGGCCGCCGAAGATCGCCCCGTTACCCGAAAAACTCCGCGACATCTCGTTGGTTGGGCTGAAATAATCGGCCAGGCCGCGCTTCTGCTCGGATGTGGTGGCGTTCAACAGCCACATGAGCAGGAAGAAGGCCATCATGGCCGTTACGAAATCGGCATACGCAACTTTCCAGGCACCGCCATGGTGGCCGCCTTCGACGACCTCCTCGCGCTTGATGACGATCGACCGTTTGTCGCCCTTCTTCTTGTCGTCCTTTCCCGCCATCGATCATCCCCGGAATACCGCGGCAGTTTAAGGGCCCAGAACTTAACCGCTCACTAAGCGTCGGAAGGGGGAATGCTGCGGCGCAATACGGGCCTGGCTGGCGATCAGCCTAGGCCGCGGAAATTAGGTATCCGGTAAGGCCTGCCTCTTAGCGTGGGACGCAACAACAGGAACACGCACAGATGTCCTTTTCGCACATATGGGATCCGGATCTGAGCGCGCTCGGTGAGGGCACCGCGACGGAGTTCGCACAGCCCGGCCAGGGCCTCTTCGGCTCTCTCTTCAGTCTGCTCACCGGCGACACCACCGCCGCGGCATCGCCAGCCCAGACGCAGGTGCTTTACCTGCAGGAGCCGGGTACGGCATCCCCGATCAGCGCTGGCGATATCTATCAGGGAGGGGTTGGCGATTGCTTCCTGCTCTCCGCCATCGGTGAATTGGCGCTGAATCATCCAAGCGACATCAGCGGCATGATCCAGAGCCTTGCCAATGGAACGGAAAATGTGACGCTCTACGCTCCGACCCGGGGGTCGCTGTTCAGCCATGGTTCGTCAGCGTTAAGCCCGGTTTCGGTCAACGTGACAAACAGCTTCCCCAGCGATTCGGCCGATAGCGGCACCGGGCAAGACGTCGTGGGCAATGAGAAGGAAATCTGGCCGCAAGTGCTGGAGAAGGCTGTGGCGAATTTGGATGGCGGCTATTCCGTGCTCAACGAGGGCGGCAACCCGGCCACGGCAATGGCGCAATTGACCGGCCAGCAGGCCGTGGCGATGTCGCCAAACAACCTGTCGCAAAGCGCCCTGCAAGCCTTCATGGCGGCGGGCGATCTGATCACGATGGACACCGCCAGCTCCTCGGCCCTGCCCTATAATCTGGTCGGCGATCACGCCTACATGTTCGACAAGCTGACCACGAGCAATGGAACTGCCATGGTGCAACTCCTCAACCCTTGGGGCACCGACCAGCCAGCCCTGATCCCGCTCTCCCAGCTCTCGAAGGGGATCGTCGAGGTGGATGTCGGACGGGCGTAGCGCGCGCCACCGCCCGCTAGCCTGCCGCGAGGGCCCGGCCGAACACCGCCGGGTCGACATTGCCGCCACTGATCACGATTCCGACCGTCTGACCCGGCGCGCGGTAGCGGCCCGACAACAAGGCGGCCAACGCGACCGCACCGCCGGGTTCCACGACGAGTTTCAAATGGGTGAAGGCAAACGCCATCGCTGCCAGCACGTCGGCATCGGATACCGCGACCGCTCCAGCCAGGTGGGCCTGGTTGACCGCGAACGTGATCTCCCCAGGGGTCGGGGCCAGCAGCGCGTCGCACAGCATGGACCCGCCGGGTGGGTTGCTGACCCGGTAGCCCTCCCTCAGCGAGCGGCCCGTATCATCCCACCCCTCCGGCTCCACTGCGACGACTTTCGTGCTCGGCGACGCGCCGGACATTGCCAGGGCGCATCCGCCGATCAGCCCGCCCCCGCCGGTGCAAACCAGCAGGGCGTCCAGCGTCAACCCGGCCGCCGCCGCATCCTCGGCCAGTTCAAGCGCCAGGGTGCCTTGCCCGGCGATCACGTCGGGATGGTCGAAGGGCGGCACCAGGGACGCGCCGGTTCGCTCGACGAAGGCGGCCGACAGCGCCTCGCGCACGTCACGCACGCGGTCATAGGCAATGATGTCGGCACCCCAGCGCCGCGTGCTCTCGACCTTGATGGCGGGGGCGTCGGACGGCATGAAGATGGTGGCACGCGCCCCGGCGCTGGCGGCGGCACACGCCACGGCCTGGCCATGATTCCCGGAGGAGTGGGTCACCAGCCCGGCCTCACGCTGCGCATCCGTCAGTTTGAGCACCGCGTTGGTCGCGCCGCGGAATTTGAAGGACCCGGTGCGCTGCAACGGCTCCGGCTTGACGAGCACCGTGGCGCCGGAGCGCTCGTCCAACAGCGTGTTGCGCAGCATCGGGGTGCGCACCACGCGGCCGTCGATGCGGGCACGGGCGGCGAGAACATCCTCATAGGTCGGCAAATCCACGGTCTGGGCACTCCTCATCGGCTGGGCAGGCGCACCATGTCCTCCCGCGCGGTCACGCGAAAGAGGTCGTATGTTTCCGCCACCGCACCGTCGCGGCTGCGCGTGGCGGTGCCCAACTGGGTGAGCGTCTGCCAGGGGGCCGGGTCGGGTGGGCCGGCGCGCCGGTGGCTGCGGACGAGCAGCCCTGTTTTCCCTGCAATCGGAGCGTCCGGCAGCGTAAAAAGCCGCCAGCGTGGCTCGGCGCCCACCACCGGCCCCGGCAGGTCGTGCGCCAGGATTGCCGCGACGCCATAATTGTCGGCGGCGACAAAATCGGCGGGCTCCGCCGCGACCGCCCGGGCCAGGCCCTCCCATCCGGCGAGGCGGATCAGGGTCGGGTCCATCTTGCCGGGTATCGGAATGGCGCCCGTCGCGGCTTGAACATAGACCAGGGCGGTAATGGCGAACCCCAGCGCGGCCGCCGGCCGCCAAAACCGCGGCACATAGGCGGCGGCGGCGATACAGGCCGCAGGGAACAAGATGGCCGGCCAGTTCGCCTGCACCCGGTCACCGACGGCGTGCTGCAGGAACACCAACGCACCCGGCACGGTCAGGGCCGCCAGCAGCGCAGGCGCCGGGCCCTCCCGCCACCGCCGCGCCGCCATCCAAACCCCGGCGGCACACAACACCGCAATCCAAGGCGTCGCGAGCCCGGCCTGGCTGCCCAGTAATTCGGTGATGAAGCGCAGCGCATCGGCCGGGCGCCAATCCCCAGTGCGCCCGCCCTGCTTCTCGAAGCTGGCCCAGCCATGCGCCGCGTTCCACCAAAGCACGGGAGCAAAGCACAGACCGGCAAGGAGACCGCCGATCCAGGGCCACGGAGTCGCGAGCCACCGGCGCCCTTCCGGCGTCGCGACGAGCCAAAGGGCGATCCCCAGGCCAAGCAGGGCGGCAGTGTACTTGCTGTCCAGCGCGCCCCCTGCCAGCAGCCCGGACGCCAGCCACCAGCCCGGCCGCCCCGTAGCGTGCAAGCGGCCCAACGCCCAGAGCGCAGCCGTCCAGAAAAACAGCAGCGGGGTGTCGGGCGTCATGGTCACGGCGCCAGCGGCCAGCAGCAGCGTTGCGTTCAACAGGGCGGCAGCGGAAATGCCCAGCCGGCGCCCGGGAAACAAATCCTCCGTGGCCTTGGCGACCATCAAAGATCCCATGGCCGCGGAGATCGGGCCAAGCAGGCGGATCCCGAACGCCCCCTGCCCGGCCAGCGCCGTGCCGAGCCACACCCACAGCGCCACCATCGGCGGATGATCCAGATATCCCGGTGCCAGCGCGCGGGACCACACCCAGTAATACGCCTCGTCCGGCGATAGCGGCACCCAAGCTGCCACCATCAGGCGCACGCACGTCAGTGCCGCAAGGAGGATCAGCGTGCGCGCCACACCAGCGTCGCCGAGATTGCGTAGTTCCAAACCAAACCGATCGCCGCCCCTGCCAAGCCGGCCGGGGTCCACCCGGCATGGTCGCTATAGAGCAAGCGGGCGATGCCGATATTGGCATAAGCCCCCAGGCCACACCCGACCAAGAACACGGCCAAACCGCGAACCAGCGCTTGGCCGCGGAGCCGCGTGTCGCGGTAGGTGATCAAGTTGTTGAGCTGGAAATTCGCCAGCATCGCCACCAGCGTGGCCGCGACCTGGGCCACCTCGAAACTGGCACCTGTCCCGCGGGCGAAGGACAGGATGAGGAGGTGAACCACCACGCCGACCAAACCGACCAGTGCGAACGAGACGAAACGCAGCGGCAACAGGCCGTTCGTAGTCTTGTCCAGCAACAAGGCGGCAAACTGGATCAGCACCAGCACGTCCAACTTGCTGCGCCCCGCCGCGCGCGGATGGAACTGGCATGGAATTTCCACCAGGCGGAGCGGCGACGGGGCGGAGAGCACCAGGTCGAGCAGGATTTTGAAGCCCCGTCCGGTGAGCTTGCGCGCCAATTGCTCGAACAAAGCCCGCTTCATCAGGAAGTAGCCACTCATCGGGTCCTGCAATGGCACGCGCAGTGTGCGCTGCGCCACCCGAATCCCGGCCTCGGAGATGCGGTGGCGCCAGACGCCGGCGAGCCCAGCCGCATCGCCGCCGGGCACGTGGCGGCTGCCGACCGCGATATCCGCCCCGGCGTGAACCGCCGCCAGCAAATCCGGCAGGCGGGTTTCGTCGTGTTGCAGGTCGCCATCGATGACGGCCACGTAGCCGGCCGAGGAGGACAGCGCCCCCTCGATGACGGCCGAGGACAACCCACGCCGGCCGATGCGCTGAATGCAACGGATCCGCGGATCGGCAGATGCCAGGCGGCGCGCCTCGGCGGCCGTGCCGTCCGCACTGTCGTCGTCCACGAAGATGGCTTCCCAGGCGATCCCCCGCAACGCTGCGTCGAGCCGGGTCACGAGAGGCTGGACGTTGGCCCGCTCGTTGTAGCAGGGTACGATGACAGACAGCTCCGGCGACATGCCGGGTTGGTCGGCCGGGTCGCAGCCCAGGTCAAGGCCTAGATCGGCACTCCTGCTACGTCCCGGCTGGTGCGAATCGTCTGCAGGGTCTGCACCCGGCTCACCGCGTCGGCGCCGGTCAAGGCCTGCGTCAGGCGGTTCTCATGCGCGGTATCCCGCGCCACCAGCCGCAGCAGGAAGTCGCCGCCACCGCGGATCATGTGACAGGCACGGACCTCCGGCCACTGCGCGACCTGCTGTTCGAAGGCGGTCAACACCGCCTCCTTCTGGCTATCCAAGCCGACGATGGCGAAGAATTCGATGGGCCAGCCGAGCTTGGCCGGGTCGGTATCGGCCCGGTAGCCGCGGATCACGCCGGCCTCCTCCAACCGCCGGACCCGGCGCAGGCAGGGCGGCGCCGAAATCTCGGCACGGCGGGCTAGCTCGACGTTGGTCATACGTCCGTCCTCCTGCAACTCGGCAAGGATGCGGCGGTCGACCCCGTCGAGTTCGGGGATTTCTGCAGGAGAATGTTTCATCAGGCTCTTTGTGCGTTTCCGTATCGCGTTGCGCGATCCTACGAAATAATATTCCACATCGCCTCTCGAGCAAGGGCCTGCTTGCACAACACCTGATCCATGCAGATATCGTGGCACCCGTTGGGAGCTTTCCGCATGCCGCAGACCATCCATTCCCGCGTTCTGATCCTGGGTGGCGGACCGGCAGGATACACCGCCGCGATCTATGCCGCCCGCGCCAGCCTGTCCCCGATGCTGGTTCAGGGCATGCAGCCGGGGGGGCAACTCACCATCACCACGGAGGTCGAGAACTATCCGGGGTTCGCCGAGGCGATCCAGGGCCCCTGGCTCATGGAACAGATGACGGCCCAGGCGGAGCATGTCGGCACCAAGCTGGTGGATGATGTCATCACCCAGCTGGATTTGCGCACTCGCCCGTTCCGCGCCGTGGGTGATGGCGGCACCACCTACACCGCCGACACGCTGATCCTGGCGACGGGTGCGCAGGCCCGGTGGCTCGGCTTGCCATCGGAGAGGCTGTACGCGGGCGCCGGGGTGTCGGCCTGCGCCACTTGCGACGGGTTCTTCTTCCGCGGAAAGGCCGTGGCCGTGATCGGGGGCGGCAATACGGCGGTGGAGGAAGCGCTGTATCTGACCAACCACGCCTCCTCCGTGACCGTCATCCACCGCCGTGACAGCTTCCGGGCGGAACGGATTCTGCAGGACCGGCTGTTTGCCAATCCGAAGGTCCGGGTGGTGTGGAACAGCGCGGTCGAGGAGATCATCGGCGCTACCGCACCTAAAGCCGTCGAGGCGGTCCGCGTCCGGGACAAGGCGGGGGCCGTGCAGGACATCCCGGTTGAGGGCGTCTTCGTCGCCATCGGGCACGACCCGGCGACCAGCCTGGTTCGCGGACAGCTCGATCTGGACGAGTCGGGCTATGTGCGAATCGCGCCCTGGTCGACGGCCACCAACATTGCAGGCGTGTTTGCCGCCGGCGACGTGGCCGACCCGCGCTACCGGCAAGCCGTCACGGCGGCGGGGATGGGGTGCATGGCGGCGCTGGAGGCAGAAAAATACCTCGCCGAGCACTCTGCTTTGCCCGATATCCGGGCCCGTGAGGCGCGGACCGGCCAAATGATCGGCGCTTGGGACTAAAAACACCTGATTTGCAGAAGACTCCCGGGCATAGACTGTTAGTCTGCCCGAGATGGTAGCGAATCGCGGGAGTGGACCTTCAATGGACTGGGACAAGCTGCGGGTGTTCCACGCAGTCGCGGAGGCCGGCAGCTTCACCCATGCGGGGGATACGCTGAACCTCAGCCAATCTGCCGTCAGCCGGCAGATTTCCGCATTGGAAGAAAACCTGCAGGTGTCGTTGTTTCACCGCCACGCCCGCGGGCTGATCCTCACGGAGCAGGGGGAGAGCCTGAACCGCACGGTGCGTGACGTCTTCGCCAAGCTGGCGATGACGGAGGCGCTGCTGACCGAGAGCAAGGAGAAGCCTACGGGACGGCTGAAGGTGACGACCGAGGTTGGGTTCGGCTCGCATTGGCTGGCGTCGCGCGTGGGCGGGTTCCTCTCCACCTACCCCGAGGTGTCCATGACCTTGCTGCTGGACGATTCGGACCTGGATTTGGCCATGCGGGAGGCCGACGTCGCCATTCGCATGCACCCCCCGAAGCAGCCGGACCTGGTCCAGCGCCACCTGATGACCATTCAATGGGATGTCCTGGCGTCGAAGGAATACCTGGCGGCCCATGGCACCCCGACCCGGCCGGAGGAACTGGACAGCCACGCGTTGATCCTGTTCGGGGATTACCGGCCCCCGATGGCTGATATCAACTGGCTGTCGCAGGCTGGCCGCCGCGCAGGGCAACCACGCCGGGCCGTGCTGGAAGTGAACTCCCTGCACGCCATGGCCATGGCGGCCCGCGCTGGGGTCGGCATAGCGGCATTGCCGAACTGGATGCGCGACGAGGTCGAGGGGCTGCAGCCCATCCTGACCGACCTCAAGCCGCCGAAGGTGGACGTGTTCTTCGTCTACCCGGAGGAATTGCGGAACTCGAAACGCGTGGCCGTCTTCCGCGACTTCCTGCTCGCGGAGATCCAAGGGCTGCAATGAAGGCTTGGACCGTCGAAGCCATCACGCCCGAGGGGCGCATGCGGCTCGCCGATCTGCCGGAGCCAGTCGTTGGGCCTGGCCAATATGTGGTGGCGGTCGAGGCAGCCGGGTTGAACTTCCTCGACGCGCTGATGTTGCGCGGGCAGTACCAGACCAAGCCGGCGCTGCCCTTCACCCCGGGGGTCGAGTCGGTGGGTCGGATCGTCGCGGCGGGGGAGGGTACGCCGCTGCCCGTCGGCACCCGCGTGGCATCGTCCGGGCAAGGTGCCTATGCCGAGCGGATTTTGGTGAAGGCGAGTTCGGCCGACGCCATTCCGGATGACATCCCAGCCGCCGACGCGGTGTCGCTGTTTGGCGTGGTCTACGGCACGGCCTGGCACGCCTTGCACAACCGTGCGGCACTGAAGCCGGGCGAGTCGGTGCTGGTTCATGCGGCGGCTGGCGGCGTCGGGTCCGCCACGGTCCAACTGGCGGCGGCGCATGGCTGCCGGGTGCTGGCGACGGCGGGTGGCCCGGCCAAGACGGCGGTCGCGGCCAAGATGGGGGCCGAGCTGGCGTTGGACTACCGCGCGGTCGATTGGGTCGAAGCCGTCCGCACCACGAGGCAGGGGCGCGGCGTCGACGTGATCTTCGACCCGGTTGGCGGCGAGGTGGGAGAGGCGAGTCTGCGGTGCCTTGGCTGGCGTGGCCGCTATATGGTGGTGGGGTTCGCCTCTGGCCCCATTCCCAAACTGGCCGCCAATCGGTTCCTGCTGAAGGAATCGTCGGCCATCGGGGTGTTTTGGGGCGCAGCGACGGCCAACGACGCAACCCTACGGCCCCGCATCCACGCGGCCCTCCTCACCCTTTACCGCGCGGGGAAGGTGAAGCCTTTAGTTCCCGGCCGGTTCCCGCTGGATCAGGCGGAGACGGCCCTCCAGTCGCTTGCCGGGCGGGGCAGCGTCGGCAAAGTGGTGCTGGAGATCGGCTGAACTATGGCCGGCGCGCGATGAGCGCCGTCGATTCGATGACTTCGCTCACTTTTCCGTCCACGCTCACCTCTGCCACCAATTTCTCCAACCCGGCGCGGAGCCGCTGTTCCCCCGCCTCTCCCAACCGCTCCCGGCTCGAGCTGGACATGGAGAGCGCGCGGTCGATGAGCGACGCGCCGGGTATCTCGCGGCGTTCGAACACCGCCACCTGATGCAGGTCGCTGAGCGGGGAGTCGAGCAGGATGCCCTCGTGGCGGACCCAGTCCGGCCCCCTCCATGTGTTGCGTTCCCCACCGGCCAACGCCGCCTCGACCACCCGGTCAAACTCGTCCCGCCACGCATTGACGGGAACTCTGGCATGGGTGGTGTGGAACAGGACCAGCGCGCCATCCGGGGTCAAGATCGCGTCCAACCGCCGCGCTGTTTCGACCCGGTCCATCCAGTGGAAGGCCCGCCCGATCGTGACCAGGCGGAACGGCCCGAGGCCGGGCCGCAAATCCTGCGAACTTCCCTCCCGGAAGCTGATATCAGACCCTTCCTCTGCCGCAAGCCGAGTGGCTATGGCAAGCATCTCCGGCTCCGGGTCCATGCCCACCGCATCTTCGACATAGGGCCGGAATCCCCTGGCAAGCTGGCCCGGGCCGCAACCGAGGTCGAGCAGTGACCCGGTGCCATCCAGCCGGCATAGCGTCGCCACATCCTGGATCAAACCCGGTGCATAGGCCGGACGCCCTTGCAGATAATGCTCTGCCGCAGACCGGAACCTGCGGGGCTTGAACGGTATTGGCGTGATCATGTCGCCTCCTTCAAGATCCGCAGGACCGCAGCCCCATACCGCTCCAGCTTGGAGGCGCCGAATCCCTTGATCAAGGCTAGATCGTCCAACGTCTGCGGTTGAACGGCAGCCACGTCGCGCAGCACGGAGTCGTGGAAGATGACGTAGGGTGGCACGGATTGCTGCTTCGACTCGGCCAACCGCCAGGCCCGCAATGCCTCGAACGGACCAGGCGGAACGTCGGCGGACGAGTCAGGTGCTGGCTTCGTCCCCCGCGAGCGGGAACGTCCGGCCACCGGGTCGGGCACATCCTCCCGCAGCATCACCGTCGTTTCACCGCGCAGGATCGGGCGGGCGCGGTCGGTCACCAGGGCCAGGCCGGCCCGCTCGCCCTCGCCGCGCTGCAGCGCACCAATCGCCACCAACTGGCGGATCACGCCCCGCCAAAACCCATCCGACTGATCTGCCCCGGCGCCCCAGGTCGGCAGGCGGTCATGCGCGTGCTTCTCCACCATGGGTGTCCGCTCGCCCCGCAGCACGGCGGTGATGTGAAGGGCGCCGAACATCTGCCCCGTGCGATAGATGGCCGACAGCACCTTTTGCGCCGCCACGGTTCCATCGAACATGTTCACCGGGTTGGCGCAGGTGTCGCAATGGCCGCATGGCTGGTCCAGCGTCTCGCCGAAGCAGGCGAGCAAGGACCGCGTCCGGCATTGCGGCGTCTCGGTCAGGCTGATCATCGCCTCCAGCCGACCCGCCCGGATGCGCCGCTCGGTCTCGGGGGCCGTCGACTGCTCCAGCCAATGCCGGGCGCGCACGATATCCTCGCCGCCATACAGCAATAGCGTGTCCGCGCGGTCCCCGTCGCGCCCGGCGCGGCCGATCTGCTGGTAATACGCCTCCGGACTGTCGGGCATATCCAGATGCACGACGTAGCGCACGTCGGGCCGGTCTATGCCCATGCCAAAGGCGATGGTGGCCACCATGACAATTGGCTCGCCGGAGCGGAACCGGGCCAACGCCACCCGCTTCTCCATTGCCGACAAGCCGGCGTGAAAGGGGATGGCTGGCTCACCCGCCGTGCGCAGGCTTTGCGCCACCCGCTCGACCTTCGCGCGGCTGCCGCAGTAGACGATGCCCGCCTGCCCCCGGCGCCGCTTGAGGAAGGTGGCGAGTTGCGCGGATTCGCCCGTCTTCGGCTGCGCCGCGATATGGAGGTTGTCGCGATGGAACGACGCCGTGAAGATGGTCGCATCCGCCATGTCCAGTGCATCCAGGATATCGGCGCGCGTGCGCGGGTCGGCCGTCGCAGTCAGCGCAATGCGCGGAACGCCCGGAAAATCCTGCCGCAACCGCTTGAGCATACGGTACTCCGGCCGAAACTCATGGCCCCAGGCAGACACGCAATGCGCCTCGTCCACCGCAATCAGCGCGACCTCCTGCCGCCATAACCGCTCCAGCGTCCCGGACATCATCAGCCGCTCGGGCGACACATAGAGGAGGTCGAGCGTGCCATCCGACAGCGCCCGCGAGGTGCGGGATGCATCGTCCGGCTCGACTTCCGAATGCAATGCACCGGCGGACACGCCAAGCTGGCGCAGCGCCGCCACCTGGTCATCCATCAGTGCAATCAGTGGCGACACGACGACGGCCACGCCATGCCTTACTAAGGCTGGAACCTGGTAGCAGACGCTCTTCCCACCGCCCGTGGGCATCAGGACAAGGGCGTCGCCACCATGCACCACCCGCTCGACGGCTTGCTCTTGCAGGCCGCGGAAGGCGGGAAAGCCAAATACGCGATGCAGAACGTCGCGCGCGCGCTCCCGGCCAGGCGCGTGGTCGCCGTCCGGCACAGCGTCACTCGGGGTCGATATCGATCACGACTCGGCGCCGCTCGACACCCGGCTGACTGTTGGGGGGCGTACCCATCGCACCGCGGGCGATGCGGCCAGGGTCCACGCCATCCTTGATCAACAGGCCCGCGACGGCATCGGCGCGGGCCTGCGACAGCGAAATCTCCGCCGCGGTCGAGCCAGCTTGGTCGGAATACCCGGTCACCTTCACAGGCACGGTTGGAAATTTCTGCGCAAGCACCGCAGCGTTGCTGACAGCAGCCATGCCGGCCGGGTCAAGATTAGCCGAGAAGTCGTCGAAAAAGACGGGGTACACACGGTCGGGCAACTGCTGGGTCATGCAGCCGGACAAGGCGAGCAGACCCAGGCCAATGGCAAGGCGTCGCATCTAGACAGACTCCGTTTCCTTAAGTCTCAACCTGCCCATTACGGCGAAGCAAGGTCAATCGCCTTGCCCCAAAATCACGCGGCCGCAGCCACCGCGTGTCCGGCAGACAAACGCCAAATCCGGTCCAATCGTTCCACCCCCGTGAGGCGATGGGTTATCAAAAGCAAACTGTGCCCCGGCGGCAAATCGTTCAGGGTTTGCAGAAACGCGCGTTCGGTTTGAGCGTCCAGGCCGGCGCCGGGTTCATCCAGGATGATGATCGGCGCATTCGACAGCAAGGTGCGCGCCAACGCGATGCGCCTGCCTTGGCCGCCGGACACCCGGGCGCCCCCCTCCCCGAGCCAGGTATCCAGCCCGTCCGGGAGACCCCGCACGAACTCGCCGATTTCCGCCTGGTCGAGCGCGCGGTAGAGCGCAGGCTCGTCGGCATCGGGCCGGCCGAGCAGAAGATTGGCCCGGATGGTGTCGTCGAACAGATGCGTCGTTTGCGACAACCAGCCAAACCGGCTGCGGCTCTCGGCCGCCGAGAGCGTGGCGAGGTCGACACCGCCCAGGAGGATGCGGCCAGCCTGGGGTGCCACGACCCGAAGCAGCAGGGCCGCCAAGGTGGACTTCCCGCTGCCCGACGGCCCGATAATGGCGACCCGGCTGCCCTGCGGCACGTCGAGCGTCAGCCCGTCGAACAACTCCGGACGATCTGGCACCCAGCGAAACCGCACCCCCTCAAACCGCAACGACGTGCCACTCGGCAGAGGCGCCGGTGTCGCTGGTTCGGCGGGTGCGGCCTCCGGACGAGCGGCGTCCAACACACGCCGGGCAGACGCCGCGGCATGGCCCGCCAGCGCCCCGGCCCGCGCCAGCCCTCCCGCGACCTCGAACGCGCCGACCAGCAGGAACACAGCCCCAACCGAGAAGACCGGACGCGCAGCAGCAACCAGTAGCAGGAGCAGGATGGCAAATTGCGCACACAAGAAGCTTGCCGCCTGGGCGAGGGCGGCGCCCTTCGCCAGATGCTGCTGGGCGAGCCCGGCGCTGCCGTCCCGGCTGGCGATCTCCGCCGCCATGCGTGACTCGGCGCCGAACATGCGGACCTCCCGCAGGCCGCTCAGCGCGTCGACGACGGCGGTGCGCAGGGCCCCTGCCGTGGCAGCCACCGCGGTGCCCTGCGAATGCGACGACCAGGCGGCGATCCCCGGGATGAGGAAGGCCGCAACGGCGAACGCGATGCAGGCAGCCAACCCGGCCGGCCAGAGCACCCCACCGGCCGCAACCAAAATCGCCAGCAACGCCAGCAGCAAGACCGCTGCCCCGCCTGCTGGCACGAGAATACGCAGATACAGCCCGTCCAGCGTTTCGACGTCGGCAACCAGGCGGCCCGCCAGATCACCGGACCGCTGCATCCCCAGCCCACCGGCCGACCGCGATGCCAGCCGCCGGAAGAACCAGACCCGCAGGCCGGCAAGCGCCCGGAACGTGGCGCCGTGCGTCGCCAGCCGCTCGGCATAGCGCAGCACCACCCGCAACGGCCCCAGGATCGCCAAAAGCGCGCCAGCCGAGACAGCCGAACCCAGCAGCACTATGGCGACGTGAGTTCCCGCCAGGGCAAGCAACGCGGCGCCGCTCAGCACCGAGGCGACAGACACGAGCAAGCCGAACGCCAGCCAGCCCCATTGCCGCCGCCATAGTATAAGGATGCGCGCGAGCGGCTTCACGCTGCCCCCCTCGCCGTGGCAATGCGGCCGTCGCGCAAATCCAGCCGGCGGTTGCCGAAGCTCAGCGCCATCGCCGAGTGGCTGGCCATGACCACGGTCCGGCCGACCGACAACCGGCGCAGGCTATCGATCACGTCGCCTTCGGTCGCTGGATCCAAATGGGCGGTCGGCTCGTCGAGCAGCAGCAGCGGCGCGTTCTTCAAGAATGCACGGGCGATGGCAACGCGCTGCGCCTGCCCGCCGGACAGGCCATAGCCGCCCTCGCCGATCACCGTGTCGAGCCCCTGGGGCAAGGTTTCGGCAAACTGGGTCACCCGGGCATTGCGGGCCGCCGCTTCCACCTCGCGGTCGGCCGCGTCGGGTTTGGCGAAACGGATATTCTCGCGCACCGTGCCGGCGAAGACGATGGGGTGCTGCCCGATGGAAGCCGTCATCCGGGTCAGCGCTTCCGGCACGATGGTGACCAAATCCGCGCCGTTGATCAGGACTCGGCCCGACTGGGGCTGCACGAAGCCGAGCAAAATTTCGAGGATGGTCGATTTGCCAGCGCCCGATGGCCCAGCCAGCACCAGCGTTTCGCCGGCGGGCACACGAAAGGTGATGTCCTCCAGCGCCGGGCCGCGCGCCGGGTCCCAACTGAACCCGACATGCTCGAATGCGACGCTAACCCCGTGCGCAGCCACCGTACGAATTGGGGCCGCGGCGGCTGGGAGGGCGGGCGGTCCAGGCAGGGCGGCCAAGGCCTCGGCGGCGGTGCCGGCCTGGACACGATCCTGGTATGCCGCAGAAAAGGCGCGCAACGGGGCGAAAAACTCCGGCACCATCAGCAGGACGAACACGGCACGTACCGGGTCCAGTTGATGCGCAAGGGCAGCATGGCCGTAGCGCAGGGCCAATGCCACGAGCGCCAATGCCATGGCGCAATCCAACGCGGCCGAGGCGAGGAACGCCACGCGGAGCACGCGCATCGTGCGCCGCCGCAACTCGTCGGCTGCCACGGCGAGCGCGCGGGCTTCATCGGCGGCGCGGCCGGCGAGCACGATGGTGGCGATGCCACGAACCCGGTCAAGAAACCGGGCCTGCAAGCGGCTGAGGGCGATGAACTGGTTGCGCGAGGCCGCGGCCGCACCGATCCCGGAAAGCGCTTGCGCAAAAGGCACCAGCAGGCCTGCGCCAGCCAGCATCAACGCCCCTCCCCAGTCCACCGCAGCCACGGCGACGACGACGAGCACCGGCGAGCCAACGGCCAGCACGGCGGCCGGGATCCAGCGCGCGAAGAACCCATCGAGCGCGTCGACCCGGTCGACCACGGTTGTCACCAGGGCGGCCGAATGCTCCTGCCGCAACACCGCGGGCCCGGCACCCAGCAGCCGGGACACGGCATCCAGCCGCAGGCGATGCCGGGCCGTGGCACCGTTACGGGTGGCGACGCGGTCCGACAGCACGGCAAGAGCGGCACGCAACGCCGCGGCGACACAGAATATGAGGACAGCCGGCCACGCCGCAGGCGAGCGGAACAGCAATGCAACGCTCAGGATCACGGCGACAGCGCCGCCCTGAACGATGGCCAACACAGTTCCCAACAGGCCGAGCAGGATGACGGGGCGGGCTGCCTTGCGGCCAGTCCGCGTCTGAGTACGCAGCCAGACTCGGCCGCCCTGCGTCTGTGCATTCATGAGGGCGATGTAGCGCCGTTAGTGGCACCTGCCCAGGCGCGTAGCACGTTAAACCTGCGACAGGCACCTCAGGCTGCGGTGTCATGCCCCAGTGCAGCGCCATCCGAGGCCGCCTGGCGCCGCTGCGGCTCACGGCTCAGGCGAACGCCGTAATATGTACCCTGCCCTTCCTCCACCGTCAGCGACGCGCCCAATTGGCGGGTGAAGCCGCGGATCAGTTGCAGGCCAATCCCATCCCTCGTACCGGCATCCATATCGGCCCGCCCGGCCAAGATGCCGACCCCGTCATCGCTGATGACCAGGTCGAGTTCGCCGTCATGATTTTTCAGTATGACGCTGATATGGCCCTTCCTGCCACCGGGGAAGGCATACCGCACGGAGTTGGTGACTGCCTCCGTCACAATGAGTGCCAGCGGCACCGCCTGGTCACTGGACATGCGTAGTTCGGGCGCCTCTATCGCGAGCTGGATGCGTGCGCCCTCCTTCTCGCCCATGGCCTGGAAAAGCTGACCGCAGAGTTCGGTGAGAAACGAACGCATGTTGATCGTGTGCAACTCCCCATCCGCATAGAGGTGGCGGTGCAGGGTGGCGAGCGCGCGAACCCTGTCACGCGCCGCCTGAAACTCCGCCTTGGCCTCAGGTGCACGGATCCGGCTAGCTTGCAGATTGAGAAGACTTGCAATGACTTGCAGGTTGTTTTTGACTCTATGGTGGATTTCGAGCACCAGCAAATCCTGCCTTTGCTGCGCCTGCACCAATTCCAACTCACGTTGCCGTAGGCCTTTGGTCGCGTTGCGGAACGAGTCGGCGAGTTGCAGCACCTCGTCCGGTGCACCGCCCAGGTCGCCCGGGTCGAACGGTGCCCCACTGCGCCACCGCTGCACCGCCGCGCTCAACCGTCGCAGCGGCTGTCCAAAGGCGATTTCGGCGCCGATTACGACCGCGGCCAACCCGGCCACGAGCAGGACGGTCAATTCGGCGAGGCGAACCAAGAGCGCCCGGATGGCACTGGCGTGCTCGCGCTCCGCAGATGTCGCCGCGATCAGCCGCCAGCCCCCTGGCAACAATGTGGTCGCGTAGGCATAGGGCTGTCCAACGGCAGAGGCTGCGCGGAGTGCAATCTGGGGTGAGGCGATCAGATCGGCCATTGTCGCCAAGGTCGGCAGGGCGGCAGCAACCGCCCCGTGGGAGGCCAGCACGGAGCGATCCTGGTCCAGCAGCCAGATCGCCTCACCGTCCCCATAGCCCTCCCGCAAAACACGCGTCCCCAGCCATGCCTCAGGCAGCACGGCGGCTATGACGTCACTCTTGGCCGCGATTGCAACCGCGGTCACGTGGCCGGCGCCGAAGGAACCCACCGCTTCCGCCTGGCCGCCACGAACCTGCTCGAACCAGCGATATGGCGGAGGTGGTATCGTGATTGCCGGACCAGCCTGGCAAACGACCTCCCCGTCTAGGTCGATGGTCAGCAGGGTGATGTCCTGGTCGGCAAAACCCGCTCCCGCTGTCCGGTCACACCGTCCCTCGGATACCCGCGGGGCCAGGACTTTCAGGCTGCTCGTGACGGCAGCGATGGCGGCCTGGTAACTCGCGAGCGCCTGGCCATCCAAAAGCGTCGCACGTTCTTGCGCAAAGCGTGCAATGCCCTGGTAATCCTGCCAGGCGATCGTCGCGGCCATGGCGGTGATGGGCAGGGACGCAATCACCGCCAGACCGATGAGGCGCCCGCGCGTGTGACCCAAACGCGACCACCAACCTGGCCGCCACACGGGGATCACTTCTTACGATCGTCCTCGATCAACTTCAGCAGTTCATCCGGGATCGGCTCATTTGCCACGTCATCGTAAATCTGATGCAGGCCGCGCTTTAGCCAAAGATCGAACGCCTCGGGCTTGGCCGAGGCGTTGGACTTTCTCGCCGCCGCTTTCTTGCCCTTAGGATCATTCATATCCGGATGCTTTATGACACCACACTCCGGACACTAAAACCGGCCGCACGACCGCCGGTTTCACCCCGCACACACTGATGATGACCGCTTACATCGCCGCCGCTGAAGTTGACAAGCTTGCCAGCTTCTCTTGGAGCCGGGCATGGACGGCGGAATGTGAACCAGTTTGCGAAACAACCTCGCCGGTCAACCACGCCTCCAACTGACGGCGGGCACGGAAAACGCGGCTTTTCGCCGTGCCCACTGCGCAACCAGTCGCTTGGGCAAGTTCGTCGTAGCTGGCGCCGTGCACGACCACCATAACCAGGGCTTCGCGCTGGTCGGCGGGCAGCCGGTTCATGGCAGCGTTGAGTTCCTTCACGGCCAGACGGTCTTCATGCGACCCGCCGGTGGCTAGAACATGCTGCGGCACATCGTCGATATCGGTGGTATCGCGGCGCTTGCGCACGTTGGAGATGAACCGGTTGCGCAAAATCCGATGCATCCAGGCATTGAAGTTGGTGCCAGGAATAAACGTCGCCTGAGCGGATAAGGCGTTACAAACGGCATCCTGGACCAGATCCTCTGCCGCGGCGCGGTTCCGGGTCAGCGCCAGCGCTTGAACCCGCAGCTTTGGCAGGATGGCGATAACGTGATCATGGAAGTCAGACTGCATGTCGAATGCTCCCGGTTTTGCCAGATCAATGACCATCCACTCCGCGCAGTTGCATCGTCCGCGTCACGAAGATGTGAGCCGCCGTCACGCGGCTGGCGATGCAAGAATGTGTGCAAGCTGGACGCGTGCCCGGGAGACCCGGGCCTTCATGGTTCCGACTGGGACCGCACAGATCAGCGCAGCCTCCTCGTAGGACAGTTCCTGCGCACCAACCAACACCAGCGCCTCGCGTAGCAAGGGCGGCAGTTCCCAAAGCATGCGGTCGAGGTCGCGGATATGGGACGCATCGTCCTGATCCGGCCGTATGGCTTCCTCGGTCACTAAATGGGCACTGAGGGCCGCGGCCTCACGACGCCGGCGGCGCGTCTGCTCGAAGAAGAGGTTGCGCAGAATGGTGAACAGCCATGCCTTCAGGTTGGTACCCGGCCGGAATTGCGGAAGGGCGCCCAGAGCTCGCACGACCGTATCCTGTACCAAATCATCTGCCGTCGCGCGGTCGCGTATCAGAAAGCGCGCGAATGCCCGCAAATCCGGTAGCAGCGTCAACATTTGCTGCCTTATTTCTGCCAGGCATGCTGTGTCTGATACGGGCGCGACATTGTTGTCGGCGTCCTCGCAGGACGCCGGGCGATTTGACGGGATGGTGAGCACGCTCAGTTTAGGCTCCGTATATATCGCTTCGGATCGTGGTATGACAGCATGCCAATCTCGGGCAAGTAGAGGTTTCGTTATGGCCGCTTTCCGACGCGAGGATCTGCTCCGCGCGCTTCCCTACGCCCGACGATATGCCCGCGCCCTCTGCGGTGGGCAGGAGCGTGGCGACGCCTTGGTCACGGAGGCGGTGCGGACCTTGCTCGCGGCCGAGACATCGCGGGACGCAGAAGCCCGCCATGCCCTCTACCGGGAGACGACGCGCCGGCACGCCGACCCTGCCGGCACGCGCGGTCCTGGGCTGGACGGCGCACTGTCCCAGACGCAACGGCGTCTGCTGTTGCTGACCGCGCTCGAGGAGGTGCCGCTCGCCACGGCAGCGTCGCTGCTCGACCTCGATATCGACAACGCCGATGCAATGCTCGCCTCGGCCCGCGACCAGCTTCGGAGTGCGGCGGCGACCGACGTGCTGATCATCGAGGATGAGCCGATCATCGCCATGGACATCGAAGAACTGGTCGCGAGTTGCGGCCATCGCGTCATCGGCGTCGCGGCGACCGAGGCGGACGCGGTGGCGATTGCCGAGCGGAGCCGGCCTGGGCTGATCCTCGCCGACATCAACCTTGGGGCTGGAGGCGACGGCAGTTCGGCCGTGTCACGCATCATCCGCAGCCACTACGCCCCGGTGATCTTCGTCACCGCCTATCCGGAGCGCCTGCTGACGGGGGAGGCGCTGGAGCCAGCCTTCGTCATTACCAAACCGTTCGAGCCGCTGACCCTGGCCATAGCAACCTATCAGGCGGTCACGGGCGGTGTTAACCTAGAATAGGCCTGCCCGCGGGCAGAACCGGTCTAACATCGAAGGTTTGGGAACCGCCCGCTTGCCCGGGCGTCTCTCCTCTTGCCGCCCGACCGCTGCACGAGGCACCATCATCCATGAATGCTGTCGATAAACACGTCTCCATGCCGGCGCCCCGCCTGGCCGCCACAGAGCATCCCCGAATACGCTATCTCGATCCGCTGGGTGCCGGCGCCGCCAGCGGATTGGGCCCTCTGCTCGCGCGCAATGCCGCCCTCGGTTTCACGGCAGTGCTCTTCCCCCCGCCCTGGGCACCAGGCGCCGGGCTGGACCGTTTTGCGCCGGCTTCGCTCGATCGGGTCCACCCGGCATTGGGCGGCGGTCCGGTGGCCGACTACCTGTCCAAGCTGGTCCGATCCTGCAAGCAGGCTGGGTTGCAGGCCATGCTGGATTTGCCGTTGGATCGTTTGGACGCTTCATTCGTGGGGGATGCGGGACCGTTCAGCCCTGCCGCCAGCACCGACGGGTTGGACCCAAGGCTGAGCCCGCCAGGTGCTACCCGCACAGTGGTCGACCGCGCCGGATTGGGTGCCTGGTGGGCCTGGCATGCGGCGGCATGGGTCTCGCTCGGTGTCGACGGTTTCCGCGTCCTGGGGCTGGATCATGCGCCCGAGGCATTGGGCGTGCTGCGCGACGCGCTGCCGTCGACAACGCTGATCGCCTGGACCGCCGGCATGCCCCGCGAGGCGGTATCGGCTTTGCGCGGCGCGTCCTACGTCGTTTCCTCGCTGCCATGGTGGGATTTCCACAGCGAATGGTTTTGGGACGAACTCACCAGGCTGCGCCTCGTGGCGCCGGTGATGGCCTGCCCCGAGGCACCGTATGGGGCACGCGCCGCCGCCGCCATCCATGACCCGGCACTCTCCGCGGCCAACCTGCACCGGGTCGCCGGGATGGCCTGCGCCGTGGGTGATGGCTGGCTTGTGCCCGAGGGGTTCGAAACCGGCGCACGCCGGGAACTCGATCCGCGGGGGCAAACCAGCGGCCTGGCAGACTGGCAAATCGAAAACGGCGTCGACCTTGCCGCGCTCAACCGTCTGATGGGCCAAAGCGCGGCGGCCAAAGGCACACAAATCCTATCCGGCGGGGGCGCCCCGGTGTTGGCATTGCTGCGGACCGACGCGGCCGATGCGCGGTTTGCCCGGTCTGCACAGTTGACGTTGCTCAACACGGATTTGGCGCGCGCCCATTCGATCGACCCGGCCGGGCTCATGACGTCCATCGATGGATCATTCGCCCCGTTCAGCATCAGTGACGTGCAGACCACGCTGGCACCCGGCACCGCCCTCACCTTGGCCCCGGGCGAATTGCTGGTGGCGACGGCAGATGCCGTGGCAGTCGCAATCGCCCCCGGCCCGGTCGATGGCGATGCCGCCCGCCGGTTCGCCAACACACCGCGCGTCGCCATCGAGGCCGTGTCGCCTGCCATCGACGACGGGTCGCTGCCGGTCAAGCGCCTTGTTGGCGAGGTGGTGGCGGTCGAGGCGGACATCATCTGTGACGGCCACGATAAGCTCGCCGCCGCACTGCTATGGTGCGAACCCGGCAGCGTGGTGCAACACGAAATCCGGATGCGGCCGATCAGCAATGACCGCTACCGCGCCGACCTGCCGCTGACCCGGATCGGCAGCTACCAGTTCTCGATCCAGGCCTGGCGGGACGCGTTTGCCAGCTATCGAGACGAAATCGCCAAAAAGAGTGCGGCTGGGGTCGACGTGTCGCTGGAGTTACGCGAAGGCCTCGCCTTGCTTGATCGCACGGTCGAGCGCGCCCAGGGCAAGATACGCGCCGAATTCCAGGCGCTCGCGGCACAGTTGAAGGATGCGGACGACGCCACCCGGCTGGCGAGCTTCCTGTCGGCCGAACTCTCCGAGTTGATGGCCCAGGCCGATGACCGGCCGCGCGCCGCCACCCTCCCCCGCCCGATCCGCATCGATGCCGAGCGAAGCGGCGCGGCGTTCGCTGCCTGGTACGAGGTCTTTCCCCGCTCGATGAGCGACGATCCAAAGCGCCACGGCACCTTCCGCGACGTCGAACGCCATTTGCCGCGGGTGCAGGCGATGGGGTTCGACGTGCTGTATTTCCCGCCGATCCACCCGATCGGGCACACCAACCGCAAGGGCCCGAACAACACGCTGACGCCGGCCGAAGATGATCCCGGCAGCCCGTATGCGATCGGGTCAACCGAAGGCGGCCACGATGCGCTGCACCCGGAACTAGGGACGCTGGAGGATTTCCGCCACTTGATCGCCGCCGCTGCGGAGCATGGGCTGGAGATCGCCATCGATTTCGCCATCCAATGCTCGCCAGATCATCCCTGGCTGAAGGAGCATCGCGGCTGGTTCGACTGGCGACCGGATGGGTCGATCAAATATGCGGAGAACCCGCCAAAGAAATACCAGGACATCGTCAACGTCGATTTCTACGCGCCAGACGCTATCCCAGGATTGTGGGTCGCCCTCGCCGAGGTCGTGATGTTCTGGATGAAGCAAGGCATCCGGCTGATCCGGGTCGACAACCCGCACACCAAGCCGCTGCCATTTTGGCAGTGGATGATTGCAGCGGTGAAGGAGCACTATCCGGACGCGGTGTTCCTGGCCGAGGCGTTCACCCGGCCAAAGGTAATGTATCGGCTGGCAAAGGTGGGGTTCGGCCAATCCTACACCTACTTCACCTGGCGCGAGACCAAGCGCGAGATGGAGCAGTATGTGACCGAGCTGTTGGAGCCAGGACCACGCGAGTTTTTCCGCCCGCATTTCTTCGTCAACACGCCGGACATCAACCCCGTCTATCTGCAGAACGCCGGGCGCTCCACCTATCTGGTCCGCGCTGCGCTCGCCGCGACGCTGTCGGGCCTCTGGGGCGTCTACAACGGGTTCGAGTTGTGCGAGGGTACTCCGCTGCCCGGTCGCGAAGAGTATCAGGATAGCGAGAAGTATCAGATCCGCGCGTGGGATTGGGACCGCCCTGGCAACATCGTGCCGGAGATCACCGCGCTCAACCGCATCCGGCGCGCCAACCCGGCAATGCGGTCCCACTTGACCACGACCTTCCTTCCGGCCGCCAACGAGGTCGTGTCCGTATTCATGAAGGCGACGGCGGACCGCAGCAACGTCCTGGTCGTGGCGATCTCGTTCGACCCGGACCAGGCACAGGAGACCGGCTGGGAGTTTCCGTTCTGGCTGTGGCAGGCAGACGAGACCGCCGCCTTCGAGGCGGAGGATTTACTCGGCGGCGCCGTGCAAACCTGGCGCGGCAAGGCCCAATTCGTTCGGATCGAGCCCAGCCGTCCCTATACCATCTGGCGCATCCGTGCGTTGTCCTGAATGCCTTTAGCCATCGAGGTCGCTTTGCCCGACACCGCCATGACCCATTTAGCGCCGCCGCCAGTAACCGTGGCCGAGGACCTGTATTGGTTTAAAGACGCGATTATTTATCAGCTCCACCTCAAGAGCTTCTTCGATGCCAATAATGACGGCGTCGGGGATTTCCGGGGGCTGATCGACAAGCTGGATTATATTGCTGAACTGGGGGTGACTGCGATCTGGCTGCTGCCGTTCTACCCGTCGCCACGGCGCGACGACGGGTATGATATCGGGGATTACCGCGGGGTCCACGCGGACTACGGCAGCTTGGCCGATGCGCAAGCCTTCGTGAAAGCTGCGCATGAGCGTGGCCTGAAGGTGATCACCGAGTTGGTGATCAACCACACCTCTGACCAGCACCCTTGGTTCCAGCGCGCCCGCGCCGCGCCGAAAGGCAGTCCGGAGCGGGATTTCTACGTCTGGTCCGATACCGACGAGAAATATGCCGGCACCCGGATCATCTTCACCGACACGGAGAAGAGCAACTGGACCTGGGACGATGTGGCCGGCCAGTATTATTGGCATCGCTTCTTCTCACACCAGCCGGACCTGAATTTCGACAACCCCGCCGTGATGGACGAGGTGTTGTCCGTCATGCGGTTCTGGCTCGACATGGGGATCGACGGCCTGCGGCTGGACGCCGTGCCGTATCTGGTGGAGCGGGAGGGAACCAATAACGAGAACTTGCCCGAGACCCACGCCATCCTGAAGAAAATCCGCGCGGAGATGGACATCCACGCACCGGGGCGCATGTTGCTGGCGGAGGCGAACCAGTGGCCGGAAGACGCCCAGGTTTACTTCGGCGAGGGCGACGAGTGTCACATGTCGTTCCACTTCCCCCTCATGCCACGGATGTACATGGCGATCGCGCGGGAAGACCGGTTTCCCATCACCGACATCATGCGGCAAACCCCGGCGATCCCCCCCAACTGCCAGTGGGCTGTGTTCCTCCGCAACCATGACGAGTTGACGCTGGAAATGGTGACGTCCGGCGAGCGCGACTATTTATGGGAAACCTACGCCGCCGACCGGCGGGCCCGGTTGAACCTGGGCATTCGCCGCCGCCTGGCGCCGCTGCTGCAACGGGATCGCCGCCGTATCGAATTGATGAATGGGCTGTTGTTGTCCATGCCAGGCACGCCCGTCATCTATTACGGTGACGAAATCGGCATGGGAGACAATATTTTCATCGGCGACCGCGATGGCGTTCGCACGCCGATGCAGTGGTCGGTGGATCGCAATGGCGGTTTCTCCCGCGCCGACCCGGCAAAGCTGGTCTTGCCGCCAATCATGGACCCGATCTACGGCTTCCAGGCGGTGAATGTGGAGGCGCAGGCGAGCGATCCGCATTCACTCTTGAACTGGATGCGCCGGATGCTGGCCGTACGGGCTGGCCACAAGGCGTTTGGCCGCGGCACACAGCGTTTCCTGTATCCCAATAATCGGAAGGTGCTCGCCTATTTGCGGGAATTCACCGCCGACGATGGCACGGAAGAGGTTCTTCTCTGTGTCTCGAACCTGTCGCGGGCGGCGCAGGCCGTGGAGTTGGACCTGTCTGCCTATGCCGGCCGCATGCCGGTGGACTTGGTCGGCGGCTCGGTCTTTCCAGCCGTCGGTCAGCTATCCTATTTGCTCACGCTGCCCCCCTACGCCTTTTACTGGTTCCAGTTGGCAAAGGATACGCAGATGCCGAGTTGGCACGTTCCACAACCCGAAGCTCTGCCAGAGTTCTCGACCATTGTCCTGCGTAACTCCTTGGAAGAGGTTCGCCCCGGCTACGGCCGCACCGTGCTGGAGAATGAGGCGCTACCGGTCTATCTGCCGAAACGCCGCTGGTTTGCCTCGAAGACCGAAAAGCTGACGGGCGTGAAGATCGCGTATTTCGCCCAGATCAAGCCAGTGCCCGGCCCGATTTTCATGACCGAAGTCGAGGCCCATTTTGGCGACCGGACGGAGCGGTATGCCCTGCCCCTCGGCATTGTCTGGGAGGACGAGGCGGTCGGTAATCTGCCGGCTCAGTTGGCGATGGCGCGCGTTCGGTTGGGGCCGCGGGTCGGCTATCTCACCGACGCGTTCACGATCGACGATTTCACCCGGGCGGTGCTGCGCAATCTGCGCGCCAACGACTCCGTCAAGTTTGAAGACGGCCGGCTGGAGTTCCGGCCGACCTCGCTGATGGCCAGCCTGGACTTGGCCGATGACGCGGAAATCCGGCGACTCTCAGCCGAACAATCGAATTCCTCGCTGATCATCGGTGATACCTTGGTGATGAAGATCGTTCGCCGGGTGACGGCGGGCATCCATCCCGAGGGTGAAATCACGCGTTATCTGACGGAACGTGGCTTTGGCAACACCGCGCCCTTATATGGCGAAGTGGTACGGGTCGATGCCGATGGGACGCCGAACACGATCGGCCTGGTGCAGGGGTTCGTGCGCAATCAGGGCGATGGCTGGGGCTGGACGCTGGAGTTTCTGGAGCGGACGGTCGATGAACTGTCCACCACCGATAGCGAGACCGAGCAAGAAGAAGACGCCTTCGCCGCCTACAACGTGTTCGCCGCGGCCATCGGTCAGCGGCTGGGCGAACTGCACGCCGTGTTCTCGGCGCCCACCGACGACCCGGCCTTCAGGCCCGAACCTGCCAGTGACACCGTATTGATGGATTGGGCGAGCGGTGCGATCGAGCAAATCGACAAGGCGCTCGGCATGTTGGGCCAGATCACGGAATGGCCGAACGCCGAGGCTGCAGCACGCGCAAAGGCCGTGCTTGGCCATGCGGAGGCGCTGAGGGATGCCGCCCGCTCGCTTGCGGCCCAAGGGGGTGGCGCACTCCGCACCCGCGTCCATGGTGATTTCCACCTGGGTCAGGTGCTCGTCGTTCAGGCCGACGCCTATCTGATCGACTTCGAGGGAGAACCGGCGCGGACGATGGAGCAACGCCGGGCAAAATCGTCGCCGATCCGCGACGTGGCCGGGCTGTTGCGCTCGTTCGACTATGCGGCGGCGGCGGCGTTGCCCGGCCGCGTGGCGACCGCGTCGATGGCCGCTTCACGCCGGGCGGAAATCCTGCAACGATTCCGCGCCGGGGCAGAGACGGCGTTCCTCGACGCTTATCGTGCCGTTCTGGCCGACGCGCCCGACAAATGGGTCACTGCCAGTGGCGAGGCCGCGCTGCTGGACTTGTTCCTGCTGGAGAAGGCAGCGTACGAAATTCGCTACGAGGCGGCGAACCGACCCACCTGGATCGGCATTCCACTGCAGGGGCTGTACGTCATCGCCGCCCGCCTGCTGAAACTGCCGCCGGAGGGCTCCGATGCTTGATGCCATCACCGATCTAGGTCTGCACCCCAGCGCCATCGAGGCCATCGTCAATGCGCGGCATGGCAACCCCTTTGCCGTGCTCGGGCCGCATGAGGGCTCGGTGCGGGCTTTCGTACCAGGTGCAGACACGGTTTCGGTCGTGGATCGCGCGACGGGGCGGATTGTCGGTGATTTGGCGCGCCTCCACCCAGCGGGTTTTTTCGCCGGCCCCGTGCAATCGCACGGCAATTATCGCCTCCGCATCGGCTCCGGTGCAGCAGCGTGGGAGACGGAGGACCCGTACTCTTTCCCCCCGCTGCTCGGTGAGATGGATATCTATCTGCTTGCGGAGGGCCGGCATCGTGATTTCGGCCGGTGCCTCGGGGCTCACCCAACCGAGATCGACGGCGTGGCTGGCGTGCGGTTTGCAGTATGGGCACCCAACGCGCAGCGTGTCTCCGTGGTGGGGGATTTCAATGGATGGGACGGCCGGCGGCACCCAATGCGCAAACGGCACGGGCCCGGCGTGTGGGAGTTGTTCGTTCCCCGAATCGGGGCTGGGACGCTCTACAAATATGAGATGCTGGGTCCATGGGGTGAATTACTGCCGTTGAAGGCAGACCCGGTGGCATGGGCTGCGCAACTCCCCCCGCAAACGGCCTCGGTCGTGGCCGACGATATTCCCTATCCTTGGACCGATGCTGGGTGGATCGCCGCGCGTGCCGAAACGCAATCCGAGGGCGCGCCGATCTCGATTTATGAAGTCCACGCCGGGTCGTGGTCACCAGCGGCTTTGATGGGAATGGATGGCTGGGACCGGCTAGCGGACAAGCTCGTGACCTACGCAGCGGGCATGGGCTTCACCCATCTCGAGCTGATGCCGATCATGGAGCACCCGTTCGGCGGCTCTTGGGGCTATCAGCCCTTGGGGCAGTTCGCCCCATCCTCGCGGCTTGGGCCGCCCGAAGCGTTTGCCCGCTTCGTCGACCGCTGCCATGCCGCCGGGTTGGGCGTGATTTTGGACTGGGTCCCGGCACACTTCCCCACCGACGATTACGGTTTGGCCAAATTCGATGGAACGGCGCTGTACGAGCACCAGGACCCGCGCGAAGGGTTCCACAGCGATTGGAACACGCTGATCTATAATCTGGGCCGCAACGAAGTCCGCGCCTTCCTGATCGGCAGCGCGCTGTTCTGGCTAGAACATTATCATGCGGACGGCATTCGCGTAGACGCCGTCGCCTCCATGCTCTACCGCGACTACAGTCGCAAGGCCGGCGAGTGGGTGCCGAACAAGTATGGTGGCCGGGAGAATTTGGAATCAGTCTCCTTCTTGCAGGAACTGAGTCATGCGGTGGCCGAGCGTACGCCGGGCGCGATCCTGATTGCCGAGGAAAGCACCGCCTGGCCCGGCGTGACGCGCTCTGTGGACGAGGGCGGCCTAGGTTTCACCTTCAAGTGGAACATGGGCTGGATGCACGATACCCTGCACTACATCGAAGAGCAGCCAGTCTACCGGAAATACCACCACGGGGAGATGACCTTCGGCCTCGTCTATGCCTTCAGCGAAAAATTCGTGCTGCCCATCAGCCATGATGAGGTCGTGTATGGGAAAGGCTCGCTGCTCGGGAAGATGCCGGGAGACCGGTGGCAAAAATTCGCCAATCTGCGGGCCTATCTCGGCTTCATGTGGACCCATCCGGGCAAGAAACTCCTCTTCATGGGCCAGGAGATCGCCCAAGAACGCGAGTGGAACCATGATCACGGGCTGGACTGGCACCTGCTCGACCAGCCCGAGCACCGTGGTGCCCAGGCCTTGGTACGGGATTTGAATGCCGTCTACCGCA
Source organism: Acetobacteraceae bacterium (assembly GCA_965199005.1). GTDB lineage: Bacteria > Pseudomonadota > Alphaproteobacteria > Acetobacterales > Acetobacteraceae > LMUY01. The sequence goes on from CBDAQK010000006.1 coordinate 1,507,553, forward strand.
GCCAGCCGGCGCTGCACCGGTTCGACACCCGGCCGGAGGGTTTCCGCTGGGTCAACATGCACGATGCCGAGCAGAGCGTCTTCGCCTACCTTCGATTGGGCGAGGATTCCCCCCCAGCCTTAGTGGTTTGCAACTTTACTCCTGTCCCGCGTTATGGCTACCGCCTTGGTGTACCGCAGGGTGGGTGGTGGAGGGAAACGCTTAACACCGATGCAGCCATTTATGGTGGCGGCAATATCGGGAATGGTGGCGGCGCCCATGCTGACGATAACCCGTTCAATGATTTGCCTGCTTCAATCGTGCTGACCTTGCCGCCGCTCGCTACGCTCATACTCGTCGCAGGGTAGCGTTTCCTCCCACCCTCGGAGAGACATATGTCCGAACGGTTTGCCCACATATTGCCGTTTGGAGCCGAGATTGATGGCGACACGACCCGGTTCCGGGTGTGGGCGCCCTCGGCCAAGCGGCTGACGCTGGAGTTGAATGGCCAGGCCACGCCGATGCGAGCCGAACCCGGCGGGTGGTTTTCCACCGCCGCGAAGGCGCCGGCTGGAACAAAGTACCGCTACGGCTTGCCCGATGGCTTGGCTTTTCCCGACCCGGTATCCCGCGCCCAGGCTGGCGACGTGCATGACCCCAGCCTCGTCGTGGATGCTCGCGCGCATGTCTGGCAGCACGGCCAATGGATGGGGCGTCCATGGCACGAGGCGGTGGTTTATGAACTGCATCCCGGCGCCTTCGGTGGCTTCGACGGCATCCGGGCGCAGTTGCCCCGGCTGGCTGCGCTTGGGGTAACGGCGGTGGAGCTGATGCCCATCGCCGACTTCCCGGGCGAGCATAATTGGGGCTATGACGGCGTGCTGCCCTACGCGCCGGATGCGGCCTATGGCAGCCCCGCCCAGTTGAAGGCCCTCGTCGACGAGGCGCACGGGCTCGGCCTGATGGTGATGCTGGACGTGGTCTACAACCATTTCGGTCCGGACGGCGCCTACATCCACGCCTTCGCCAAGTCGTTCTTCCGCGAGGACGTGAAAACGCCATGGGGCGCGTCCATCGACTTCCGCAGGCCCGAGGTGCGGCAGTATTTCGAACAGAATGCGCTGTATTGGCTGATGGAATACCGCTTCGACGGGCTGCGCTTCGATGCGGTGCACGCCATCGGCGACCCCGATTTCCTGGACGAAATGGCGGCAATGCTGCGCCGGTCTGTCGAGCCGGGGCGCCATATCCATCTCGTCCTTGAACACGAGGGCAATGCCGCCCGCCACCTCCGCGCAGGTCCGGACGCGCCGGGCTACGACGCGCAATGGACCGATGACGTGCATCATTGCCTGCACGTTTTGCTGACGGGGGAGAGCGAGGGGTATTACGAAGATTTCGATCGCCCGATCCACCGTCTGGCGCGCTGCATGGCGGAAGGTTTCGCCTATCAGGGGGACGTTTCCAAACACTCCGGCAAACCGCGCGGCGAACCATCCGCTCACCTGCCGACCACCGCCTTCGTCATTTGCCTGCAGAACCACGACCAGATCGGCAACCGCGCGCTGGGCGAGCGGCTGACGCAACTGGCAGACCCGCAAGCCTTGCGGGCGGCCACGACACTCCTGCTGTTGTCGCCGTTCGTGCCGATGCTGTTCATGGGCGAAGAGGTCGCGAGCGCCACACCCTTCCTGTTCTTCACCAGTCACAACGAGGAACTGGCCGCGTTGGTGAGGGAGGGCCGCCGGGCCGAGTTCAAGCATTTTGCCGCCTTCCAGGATCCGGAACGGCGGGAGAAAATCCCCGATCCCAACGCCCCCAGCACGTTCCAGGCGTCGGTGCCCGAGTTTAACGGCGACAGCAGTTTCATCACGAAGCTACTGGAAATCCGGCGGAGACGGGTGGTCCCGGGAATCCCGGAGTGCCGCAGCGCTGGCGTGGAGGTGCTCGGCAAGTCGGCACTGGTGGCCCGTTGGCATTTGGGCAGCGGCGGCACTCTCGCCATCGCGATCAACTTAGGCGACGATAAGGCACAGCTGCCTCTCCCAAGGGGAGACACGATCTTCGAAACGCCCGATGGCGCGTGGGACGCGGCCATGTACGGCACAATTTTGGAGCGGTCCGCCGTGGCCTGGATTGAGCCTGCCCTGTGACATTGCACGCTTTAGCCGAGGCAGGGGGCCTCGCGCTACGATGGAAGGACGTGCACGGCCGGTGGCATGACGTTGGCGACGATACCCTCCGCTCCGTATTGCGGTCGTTGGGCCTGCCTGCCGGCCACGACGCGGAGATCGCCAGCAGCCTGCAATCGCTACAGAACCCGGCAACTTTGCCCCCGCTGGTGACGGGCGAGGCGTCGGGCACTTTGACTATTGCGGTTCCTGCTGGACCCTATGAGTTGGTGCTGGAGAGCGGGGAAAGTATCGCCGGAAACGCGTGGGGTGGCACCAAAGCGACGATCCCATTGCCAGCCGAACCCGGCTATCACCGCCTGCGGATCGCCAACGCAGAGGTGGTGGTCGCCGTTGCGCCAGCACGCTGCTGGACCGTTGCGGATACCATGCCGCACCGGGGATGGGGCTTGGCCGCGCAACTCTACTCTCTGCGGCGGCCTGGCGATGGGGGTATCGGCGATTTCGGTGGCCTGGCAGACCTCGTTCGCAACGCCGCGCAGCATGGCGCCGCCGCCGTCGCGATCAGCCCGGTCCACGCGCAATTTTCTGGCACCTCGGACCGATTCAGCCCCTACTCCCCCTCCAGCCGCACGCTCCTGAACGTGCTGCACGCCAAGCTGGACCTGTCCGGCCCGGAAGCCGCGCGGCTGGAGGCGATGGACCTGGTGGACTGGCCGGCCGCCGCGCGGTTGCGGTTCGACGCTCTCGATGCGGTATTGAAGGCAGCCGAGCTTGGCGGAGCCCTGTGGGACGAGTTCCAGCGCTTCCGCGCCTCGGAAGGCGCCGGGTTGGAGGGGCACGCCCGGTTCGAGGCACTGCACGAGGCGATGATGCACCATAACGGGCGGTGGCATTGGCGCGACTGGCCGGACGGGTTGTCGGACGCCAGCAGTGGCGCCGTCAGCCAGTTTGCCGCCGAGCATGCGCGCGACATCACCCGCCATGCCTTTTACCAATTCATGGCCGACCGAAGCCTTGCCGCCGCGCAACGCGCAGCCGAGCAGGCGGGCATGCCGATCGGCCTGGTGTCGGACCTGGCCGTCGGCGTCGATTCCGGTGGCAGCCAGTGTTGGGCGCGGCCCGACCAGACGTTGCTGGGGCTGAACGTCGGGGCACCGCCCGACCTGCTGAACACCAGGGGCCAAAGCTGGGGCTTGGCAGCCTTCTCGCCCCGTGGTCTGCAACTGCATGGGTTCGGCGTGTTCATCGATATGCTCCGCGCCGCCATGCGCCACGCCGGGGGTGTGCGGATCGACCATGCCATGGGGTTGGCCCGGCTCTGGGTCATGCCCGATGGCGCGAGTTCGGCAGACGGCGTCTACCTCCACTTCCCCGTGGACGATTTGCTGCGGCTGATCCGGCTGGAGTCGCTGCGGCACCGCGCCGTCGTGCTGGGCGAGGATCTCGGCACCCTGCCGGACGGCTTCCAGGGCCGCATTTCGTCGGCCGGCATGCTGGGCATGCGCGTCTTGTGGTTCGAGCGGGCGCAGGACCAGGGGTTCACTGCGCCGTCCGGCTGGGATTACGGCGCCGTGTCCATGACCAGCACGCATGACCTGGCGACAGTAGCCGGCTGGTGGTCGGGCCGTGACACGGCATGGCGCCGGCAATTGGGCCAGATCGATGATGCTGGCGTCCAGCGCGAGCACGGCGAACGGGCGCGGGACCGCCAATTGCTCTGGTCCGCCATGCAGGCCAGCGGCGCAGCACAGGGCGAGGCGCCGCCTCCCAACCAGCCAGAAGGCGCCGTGGACGCGGCCATCCGCCATGTCGGATCGGCCACATGCACCCTCACGATCATTCCCTTGGAGGACGCCTTGGCGTTGCAGGAGCAACCAAACCTGCCCGGGACGCTTGATGAACATCCGAATTGGCGTCGTCGCATGCCCGGGCCAGCCGCTACCTTGCTGGACGACCCGGCGGTAGCGGCGCGCCTGCAAGACCTCGACGCCGTCAGGGAACGATAAATGAAGCCATTCACCGCGACCGCCCGCCTCCAGTTCCACAAGGACTTTACCCTGGATGCGGCGGCGGCGCTGGTGCCGTATTTTGCGAGCCTGGGTATTTCCCACCTCTATGCCTCCCCCCTGCTGAAATCCCGCCCCGGGTCGACCCACGGCTACGACATCGTCGACCACAACGAGATCGACCCGGAATTGGGCAGCGAGGAAGCGCTCCAGCGGTTGGTCGCCGAGCTCCGGCGGCACGAAATGGGGTTGGTCCTCGACATCGTTCCCAACCACATGGGCGTCGGCGGCGCCGACAATGCGTGGTGGCTGGACGTGCTGGAATGGGGCCGCGCCAGCGTCTATGCCGAGTATTTCGACATTGACTGGGACCCACCGGACGCCTCGCTCCGAGGAAGGATGCTGGCGCCGTTCTTAGGCTCGCCCTACGGCGACTGTCTGGCCAACAAGGAGTTGACGCTGCAGTTCGACCCGGAGGACGGGCGCCTCTACGTCGGCTACTACTCCCACCGCTTCCCGGTCAACCCGCGCGATTATCCCTCGGTGCTGCTGACGGAAGGTGGTCCGCTGGAGGAGGTGGCCCGCAAATTCGCCGAGATGTCCAGCGCCAGCCGGGATGCCATGCGGCGGGACGCCGCCGCGGCGCGGGCAGAACTCCGCTCCCCCGACTACACGCAAGCCATCGCGGAATGCCTGCGGGCCTATGACCCGGCAACCGAGACCGGGCGCGACCACCTGCATCGCCTGCTGGAGCGGCAGAATTACCGCCTGGCGTGGTGGCGCGCCGCGACGGACGAGATAAACTGGCGCCGGTTCTTCGACGTGAATGGCCTGGCGGGCGTGCGCGTCGAAGTGCCCGCAGTGTTCGATGAGACGCATCGCACGATCTTGCGCCTCTACACCGAGGGGTTGATCGACGCCGTGCGCATCGATCACGTCGATGGCCTGGCCGACCCACGCGGTTATTGCCGTAAGTTACGCCGGTTGCTGGACACGGCACAAAAGCGCCGCCCGCCAGAGTTGCGGCAGGAGCGCGCCGGGCTGTGGATCGAGAAAATCCTGGCACCGCACGAATCTCTCGCAGCCGAGTGGCTGACCGACGGCACGACCGGCTACGACTACATGAACGACGTTTCCGCCGTTTTGCACGATCCGGCGGGCGAGGAGAAACTGACGACGCTGTGGAGCGGCCTCACCGGGCGCCCCGCCTCCTTCGAGGTCGAGGCCATGGCCGCCCGGCGCCAGATCCTTCGCGAGAGCTTGTCGAGCGAGCTGTTTTCCACCGCCGCCGCGATTGCCCGCATCGCCCGGCGGGATCTGTCGACGCGCGACTACACGCTGACGGCGATCCGCCGCGCCCTGGTCGAGATACTCGTGCATTTCCACGTCTACCGGATTTACGCCGGGCTGGGCGGAATGTCCGAGCCGGACACGCGGGAGATGGATTGGGCTATGGCCGGCGCGCGGCGCACCGTCCGGCCCACGGATCGCGAGTTGCTGGAGCTGATTGGTAAATGGCTGTCTGGCGACGGCATCCGCCAGGTTCCGGCCGGAAGCCGCCGGCAAGAGCGGATGCGGGCGATGGTGAAATTCCAGCAACTCTCCGCCCCCACGGCTGCCAAATCGGTGGAGGACACGACGTTCTACCGGTTTGGACGGCTGATCTCCCGTAACGAGGTGGGAACCGAGCCGTCACAATTCGCCATTTCCCCGGCGGCCTACCATGCCGCGATGCGCAACCGCCGCAAGGCCCTGCCCCGGGCTTTGCTGGCAACCGCGACGCACGATCACAAGCGCGGCGAAGATACCCGCGCCCGGCTGGCCGTGATCAGCGAAATCCCCGGAGAATGGGAGGCGGCGCTCAACCGCTGGACCCGGCTGAATGCCCCGCTGAAGAAAGATCTGGGTGGCCCCGCGCCCGATGCCTGCGACGAGATCATGTTGTACGAAAGCCTGGTCGGCGCCTGGCCGCTGGGCCTTTCGGCAGATGACCGCGACGGCGTGGCCGCGCTGGAAGAACGCTTGGCGGCATGGCAGGAAAAAGCGTTGCGTGAAGGCAAGCGGCATAGCGGCTGGGCCGTGCCGAACGTCGAGTACGAAGCCGCCTGCCGCGACTTCCTGCATCAGGTCATGGATCCAGACCGCACGTCACGCGTGCTGCACGAGGTCGCGGATTTCGTGGAGCGGATCGCCGCACCGGGCGCCGTCAACGCGCTTTCCCAGGCTGTGTTGCGGATCATGTCGCCAGGCGTGCCAGATCTGTATCAGGGCACGGAGTATTGGGATTTCAGTCTCGTCGACCCCGATAACCGCCGCCCGGTCGATTTTGCCGCCCGGCAAGCCTCCTTGCAGGCCGACGCAAGCCCTGCCGCTTTGCTGCCCGATTGGAAGGATGGCCGGGTGAAGCAAGCCGTGATCGCACGCTGCTTGCGGTATCGCGCGCGGTCCGGCGGCCTGTTCGTCGAGGGCAGCTATACGCCGCTCCGGGTTGAAGGAAAACGCGCCGACAACGTGCTGGCGTTCGCCCGGGTCCACGAGGGACGAGCCGCTATCATCGCCGTGACCCGGTTGCCGGCACAACTCTCTGGCATCGGCGCACAACCATTACCAGATGCGAGCGTGTGGGACGGAACCTTCATTGTTTCACCACGTAACTTCATGGCCCGCCGTACTCTTGACGTAATGGTTGGGGAAAAGGTGGCCGGCAGGGAAATTGTGGGACGCTTGCCGGTTTCTGACATACTCGCCACCCTCCCAGTGGCAGTGCTGGAGGTTCGATGAACCGTCTCGTCGTAGTCTCAAACCGCGTACCAACGCCGGGTGTTGGGGCACAGGCTGGCGGATTGGCAGTGGCGCTGGCCGGGTTGATGGGCCAGCGCGGCGGCCTCTGGTTCGGGTGGAGCGGCAACGTCTCCGACGACCACAGCGTCAAGTCGGAGCAGGATGGCAACGTGCAATACGCGACGGTCGACTTGTCGCGAAACGAGCACGACCGCTACTACAACGAGTTCTCCAACAGCACGTTGTGGCCGCTACTTCACTCGATGCCGGAGCTGATGAGCTTCAACCGGCGGAACGCGCAGGTCTATCGCGCGGTGAATGAGCGGATGGCAGCTAGCCTGGTGCCGATGCTGCGCCCGAACGACCTGCTGTGGATTCACGATTATCATCTCATGGCGATGCCTGCGATGCTCCGGACGCGCGGGGTGACGGCGCCAATCGGTTTTTTCCTCCATATTCCCTTTCCATCGCCGGATATGCTCGCCAGCGTGCCGGAAGCCGGCGCGCTGATCCGCGACCTCGTCTCGGCCGATCTGATCGGCTTTCAAACCCAGAACGATGTGGAGAATTTCGCCGAGGCGGCCCGGCGGCTGGCGGGGGCCACGCGGCTGACCGGAAGCTGGCTGCATGTCGATGGACGCCGCGTGCGATTGGGGGCATTCCCGGTCGAGATCGAGGCGCGGGAGTTCGCCGGCACGGCCGAACACGCCTGGCGCGCGGCCCCGACCGAACGGTTGCGCCGCAGCCTACAGGGTCAGAAGCTCATTCTCGGCGTGGATCGTCTGGACCCGACAAAGGGACTCATCCAGCGCATGGCGGGATATCGCCGGTTGCTCGAGTCGCGCCCGGACTGGCGTCGCCGGGTCACGATGCTGCAAATCGCGGCGGAGAGCCGGAAGGATGTGACGGCCTACCGGACGCTGCGTGAGGCGGTGGATCGCGAAGGCGGCGCCATAAACAGCGAATGGAGCGAACCAGACTGGACCCCGCTGCGGATCGTCGCCCGCGCGGGCGCTCGCGCGACGATGGCCGGCTATATGCGGGAGGCTCGCGTGGGGCTCGTGACGCCGCTGCGTGACGGGATGAACCTGGTGGCGAAGGAATACGTCGCCGCGCAGAACCCGCAGGATCCCGGCGTGTTGGTGCTGTCCAAATTCGCCGGCGCGTCCCGGCAATTGAGCGCAGCCGTAATCGTCAACCCGCACGATCCGGACGAGTTGGCGGATGCGCTCGATGGCGCGTTGCGGATGAATTTGCCAGAGCGACAGGAGCGCTGGCAGGCATGCTGGCGGGCAATCGATGGGGCAACCCCGCTCAAGTGGGGCATGCACTTCCTGGCCACATTGTTGCGCGTCGGCAGCGGGACCCCCGCAAACACGGTCGCCGCTACGGCCGATGTCGTGCGGTCACGCGGCCCGGTAGCGGTTCCCGGCTAGTACAGCGTTTCCATCGAACGACTCCTCTCCCGCTGCGAGGCGCCGTGCCACCCGTGGTGGGCTAAAGCTTACCTTGGCCCACCGCATCTCACCTACGCGGCCTGCAGGACCAGGCGGCCGGTGACCTTCCCGTCCTTGAGCCGCATGAGGGCGTTGTTCGCCTCTGACATTGGCACGGTCGAGTAGGCCAGCGGCTTCAGTTTACCGGACTGCGCCAAAGCGACGAGTTCGCGCAACTCCTTCGGGTTGCCGACGTAGCTGCCGCCGATCGTCGCCTCCCGCATCGCGATGATCGGCAAGGCGAGCGTGATCTCGCCACCGAACAGGCCCACCTGCACCATGCGGCCACCCTTGGTCAGTGCGCCAAAGGCGAACCGTGCCGTTGCCGTGCCGTTCACCAGATCGATCACGGCCCGCACCGGCCCGCCTGCCGCGGCGATGATCCGCTCCGACACGCCCTCACCCGTCCCGTCTACCGTCGCCGTCGCGCCGGCGGCGGTGGCGGTGGCCCGTTTCTCCTCGCTGACGTCGACAGAGACGATGTTGCGGTGCCCCATTGCCTTCAAGATGGCAATCGCGTTCAGCCCCAACCCCCCGGCGCCAACCAGCACAATGGGCATATCCGGCGGGATCGGCATAATTTTCTTGATCGCCGAGTAGACGGTGATGCCGCTGCAGGCATAGGTCGCGGCGAGCGCCGGGTCGACCGTGCCGGGGTCGACCAGATGCCGCGGCTCCATTGCTAGGACGTGGGTGGCGTAACCGCCGTTTTGGTATACCCCGAGCGACCTGCCCTCGAGGCACATATTATCCTCCTCGGCCAGGCAACGGTCGCAATGGCCGCAGCCGACCCAGGGGAAGACGATCCTGATGTCGCCGACTTTCACGCCGGACGCCTGGGGACCAAGCTTGACCACGCGGCCGACGATCTCGTGTCCCATGGCCAGCGGCAGTTTGACGCCGCGATCCTTCAGCGACATGCGCTTGCCGCCGCCGATGTCGTAGTAGCCCTCCCAGATATGAAGGTCGGAATGGCAGACGCCGCAATGCGTCACCTCCAACAGGATCTGCTTGCCGGTTGGTTCCGGTGTCGGCCACTCCATTTCTTGCAGCGCAGCCCCATTCTCCACCACCGCCCAGGCGCGCATGGCATCCCTCCCTCGTTCTTGCGTGCGGATGACACACCCGCAGGCCGAGCCGGTCAACGCCGGCGGGGATCCAACGCGTCGCGCAACCCGTCACCCACCAGGTTGAAGGCGAGCACGGTCAGAAAAATCGCGGCGCCAGGGAAGATCGCAAGCCAAGGCGCCTGGGTCAGGAAGCGCTGAGCGGCGTTCAGCATGGAGCCCCAGGATGGCTCGGGCGGTTGCTGCCCCAGGCCGAGAAAGGAGAGGCTTGCCTCGGCAATGATGGCCATGGCGATCGCCAGCGTCGCCTGGACCAGAACCGGCGGAACGATGTTCGGCAGCACGTGGCGGATCGCGACCCGCCAGGCGGGATTGCCGAGCGCGCGGGCCGCCTCGACATAGTCGTTGGCGGCCGCGTCGATCGTGGCGGCACGGGCGACCCGGACGAAGACCGGCGTGGCGGTGACACCGATCGCAATCATCGCATTGGTGAGCGACGGCCCCAGGAACGCCGCCAAGGCGATGGCGAGGATCAGGAACGGACAGGCCAGCATCGCATCCACCACGCGGCCGATCGCTGCATCGATCCAGCCGCCGGCGAACCCGGCCAGCAATCCCAGTGGCACCCCCACGCCAGAGGCGATCGTCACGGATACCAGCCCGGCCAGCATGGTCGCCCGTGCCCCCACCATGACGCGGGAGAGCACATCGCGTCCGTTCTCGTCGGTGCCGAACCAGTGCAGCGCCGAGGGCGCCTTGCGGATGACGCTGTAGGATTGCCGGACCGGGTCATAGGGGGTGATCCAGGGCGAGGCGATCGCCACCGCGATGAAGATCACGATGACAACGAGGCCGAATACCGCCGCCGGGCGCCCGGCGAAGCGGCGCAACCCCAACTCCAACGGGCTGCGGGCACGCACCGCCTTAGCGGCCTGGGCCTGTGGCTTGAGGATGGCGGTGATCTGGTTCATGCGACGCGTAGCCGGGGATTGACCAAGACATACAGCACGTCGGCCAGCAGGTTGAGAAGGATATAGAGCGTGGCCGTCACCATCACCACGCCCTGCACCACCGGGTAGTCGCGGTTGAACACGGCATCCACCACCAGCTTGCCGAAGCCGGGGATGCTGAACACCTGCTCCGTCAACACGGCGCCGGAAAACAGCGTACCGAGTTCCAGCGCGCCCAGCGTCACCACCGGCACCAGCGCGTTGCGGAGGGCGTGGCGCAGCACCACCCGCAACTCCCGCAGCCCCTTGGCCCGCGCCGTCCGCACATAATCCTGGTCCAGCGCCGTCAGCATCGCACTGCGCACGTGGCGCATCAGCACCGCCGCGGTGGCGTTCCCCAGCACGAAGGCCGGCATGATGGTGGTGGCAATCGACTGCCCGAAATTTTCGGTCAGCGGCACGTAGCCGGAGGGCGGCAGCCATCCGAGATCAACCGACACCAGCAGGATCAGCATGATCCCGAGCCAGAAATTCGGCGTCGACAACCCGCCCAGCCCGATCAGGTTGGCGGCATGATCCCACCAGGTGCCGCGCTTCACCGCCGACAGAACACCGGCCGGCACCCCGATCAACACGGCAAACGCGAATGCCATCACACCAAGTTGCAGCGTGACGGGGAGCTTCTGGACCACCAGGCTGGCGACCGGCTGGCGGATGCGCCAGGAATAGCCGAGGTCACCGTGCACCAGGCCGCCCAGCCAATGCACATATTGCACAGGCAACGGGCGGTCGAGCCAAAGTTCGGCGCGAATTTGGGCGAGGACCTGTGGATTGGCCCCCTCCTCCCCCGCCAGCACCAATGCCGGGTCGCCCGGCATCAGTTGCTGCAGGCCGAACACCAGCACCGTCACCAGCAGGATGGTGGGGATAACCTGCAGCAGCCGCCCGCGGAGCCGGTTCATGGTGCGAGGGTGATCCCTTGCAGCCGGATCAGCCCGTCTCCCACCGGCGTGAAGCCGCTCACCTTTGCCGACACCCCGGCGAAATTGCGGAAGGTGTAGATATAGGAAAGCGGGACGTCCTTCTGCTCCAGCGCGGCGATTTGCGCGTAGAGCGCCTTGCGCTTCGGCATGTCGGGTTCCAGCCGGGCATCATCCAGCAATTTGTCCATCACCGGGCTGGAATATTTGCCGTAATTTTGCGCGCCGGTCGTGCTGTGCAGGAAGGTGTAAAGGTTGCCGTCCGGGTCGATGCGGCCAGACCAGCCAAGCAAGTAGGCCTGGAAGCCACCATGCTCGGCATTGTCCAACGACGAGGCGAACTCCATTGTCGTGATCTTCACATCGAACCCGGCCTCAGCGGCCATGGATTGGATGACTTCGGCCATCTGCTTGATGTCGGGGTTGTTGGGGGCGATCATGGCGACGGGAACCGGCAGCTTCACCCCCGCTTGTTTCAGCAATGCCTTGGCCTTGCCGACGTCGCGGGCCACAGGATTGATGTCAGGCGCGTAGAACGGACTTTCGGGCGGCACGGCCTGGCCCGCTGGCGGGTACATGCCGTTATAGACGACCTGCAGCAGTGCCTCGCGGTCGATGGAGGCGTCGAAGGCCTGGCGGACCAGGGCGCTTTGACCCAAATCGGTCTTGGCCTGGGGGCCGTTTCCCACATTATAAGTGATGCTCTCATAGCCGAGCCCGTTGGTCGTCACCAGCCGCAGCTTTGGATCCCGCTTCACCGCATCGGTGTCGGTCGGGATGATTTGCTCGACGATCTCGACGCTGCCAGCCTGCAAATTGGCCAGCCGGACGGACGTATCGGGGATGATACTGTAAATCACCCGGTCGACGTGAATGGCGGCCTTGTCCCAATAATCGGCGAACCGCTCCAGCGTGATGTGGTCCTGCGCCACCCGCTCCACGAACTTCATCGGCCCGGCGCATACCGGGTGCAGCGCGAAATCCTTGCCCTCCGCCTGCGCCGCCTTGGGGGATACGATCATGCCCGCCCGATCCGTCAATTGGGACAGAAACGGCGCCGATGGGGCACTCAGCACCAGCCGGACCGTGAGGGGGTCGACCACGTCGACATGGTCGAGCACGCTGATCTCCGCCTTGCGGCCGGTGCCAGGCATGGTCATGTGGCGATCCAGGCTGTACTTGACCGCCGCAGCGTCCATCGGCGTTTCGTCCTGGAACTTCACGCCGCTGCGCAGGTGGATCACCAGCGTCTTGGGGTCGGTCCATTCATAGCTGCTGGCCAATTGGGGCACGATCTGCAGCTTGGCGTCTATATCGAAGAGTTTGTCGCACAAGCCGGCGAACACGATGCGGCCGACATAGGTCCGCGCCAGGGTGGGGTCGAGCATATCCGGATCCTCACGCAACGCGATCCGCAAGGTGGTGGGGGTGGTCTGGGCCTGGGCGGCGACCGGCAGCAGAGCAAGCAGACAGGCGAGCAGAGGGCGTAGCATCAAGCGTTTTCTCCCGACCGGCAGCCCCATCTTGCAAGCCGCGCGCCGGATGCTAGACGAGACCGCGCCAGGAGCACACATCATGCGTGAATACCGCATCGCCGCGATCCCAGCCGACGGGATTGGCCCGGAGGTCATCGCCGCCGGACTAGAGGCACTGGACGTCCTGGCCGCCCGCGACGGCGGATTCTCGCTAAAGATCGACCATTACGACTGGGGCAGCGAACGCTACCGGCGCACCGGGGCGCTGATGCCAGCGGATGGGCTGGACCAGTTGCGCCCGGCGGATGCGATCTATTTCGGCGCCGTCGGCGCGCCCGACATTCCCGACCACATCACCTTATGGGGCCTACGGCTGCCGATCTGCCAAGGGTTCGACCAGTATGCCAACGTCCGGCCCACCCGAATCCTGCCCGGCGTCACCTCGCCCTTGCGGAATGCCGGGCCCGGGGATCTCGATTGGCTGATCGTCCGGGAAAATAGCGAAGGTGAGTATGCCGGGCACGGCGGACGCGCCCATCGCGGCCTGCCGGAGGAAGTGGCCACCGAGGTGGCGATCTTCACCCGGGTGGGGGTGGAACGGATCATGCGGTTTGCCTTCCAATCCGCCAGGGCCCGTCCCCGCAAGCACCTGACGGTCGTTACCAAGTCGAACGCCCAGCGCTACGGAATGGTGTTTTGGGACGAGATTGCCGCTCTCGTGGCCGCCGACTTCCCAGACGTGACCTGGGACAAGGAACTGGTGGACGCGATGACCATGCGGATGGTGAACAAGCCGCGCACCATCGACACCGTCGTCGCCACCAATCTGCATGCCGACATATTGAGCGACCTGGCCGCCGCCCTGGCCGGCTCGCTGGGCATCGCACCCACCGGCAACGTGGACCCGCAGCGACGCTTCCCCTCGATGTTCGAGCCGATCCATGGGTCGGCATTCGACATCACCGGCAAGGGCATCGCCAACCCGGTCGCTAGTTTTTGGACCGCGGCGATGATGCTGGAGCATTTGGGCGAGGCCGCCGCGGGGCAGCGGCTGATGGCGGCGGTAGAGCAGGTCTGTTCCAGCGGGCTGTTGACGCCCGATCTCGGCGGCAAGGCGACCACGGCCGAGGTCACCCGGGCCGTGTGCGAGGCCATCCGCGGCGCCAACGCATGATGCGCCGGGCTGTGAGTGCGGATTTGGAGCTGGTCAAGGCGATCAGCCTCGCCGCCTACATCGACTATGAGCCGGTGCTCGGCATGCTGCCCCAGCCAGCCGACGAAGACTACGCCCCCCGGATTCTCGCTGGGCAAGTCTGGCTGCTGGACGAGGACGGCGTGCTCGTGATCGAGCGCCACCGGGATCATGCGCTGATCTATAGCGTGGCGGTCCGGCCGGAACGGCATGGGGCCGGGTTGGGGCGCATCTTGCTGGACGCGGCGGAGCGGATGGCTGCTTCCTGGGGCGTGCCGGAGCTCCGGCTGTACACCAACGCGCTGATGGCCCGGAACCAGGCGATCTATCACAAGCGGGGCTACCAGGAGACGGGGCGCCGCCCGCATCCGAAGCGCGCCGGCTTCACGGTCGTCGACATGGCAAAGCCGGTCGTCCCAGCGGAGACGGAGCTGCGCCGCCTGCTGGACGTGATGGCCCGGCTGCGCGCACCGGATGGATGCCCATGGGACCGGGTGCAGGATTTCGACAGCATCGCGCCCTACACCATCGAGGAAGCCTACGAAGTCGCCGATGCCATCGCCCGGCGGGACTGGACGGATTTGCCGGACGAGTTGGGCGACCTGCTGTTCCAGGTGGTCTACCACGCGCAGATGGCCGAAGAGGCGGGCCGGTTCGGCTTCGCGGACGTGGCGCGTGGCATTGCCGACAAGATGATCCGCCGCCACCCGCATGTTTTCGCGGGTGCAGATGCCACGGCGGGATCGTGGGAGGCGGACAAGTCGGCCGAACGCGCGGCCAGGCATCTGGGCGGGACCTTGGCCGGCGTGCCGGTGGCGCTGCCTGCCCTCACCCGGGCGGCCAAGCTCACGGCGCGCGCGGCTCGGGTGGGCTTCGACTGGCCGGACGCCGCTGCCGTGCTCGATAAGTTGGCCGAGGAAACCGCCGAGCTGCGCGCCGAACTTGCAGTTGCCGATCCCGCGCGGTTGGCAGATGAAGTGGGCGATATGCTATTTGTCCTGGCCAATCTCGCGCGCAAGCTCGGCCTCAACCCGGAGACCTGCCTCCACGCGGCCAACGCCAAATTCAGCCGCCGTTTCGAGGGGGTCGAGGCGTTGCTGGCGGCCAAAGGGGTAACACCCGGAGAGGCCGGCCTGGCGGCGATGGAGGCAGCCTGGCAAAGCGTGAAGGCCACGGAGCGCAACGCATGACTGAACGTCGATACGTCACGGTAGACGTTTTTACCGAGCAGGCCTTTGGCGGCAATCCGTTGGCCGTGGTGCTGGACGCGCGAGGCTTGGACAGCGCGGCCATGCAGTCCATTGCGCGCGAGTTCAACTACTCCGAAACCACCTTCGTCCTGCCGCCGGCCGACCCGGCGAACACCGCCCATGTCCGGATTTTCACCCCGGCGGAGGAATTGCCCTTCGCCGGCCACCCCAATGTCGGCACCGCCTACGTGCTGGCGCGCGAGGGCAACGCGGCGGCTACCCTTTTGTTCGAAGAGGCCGCCGGGTTGGTGCCTGTCGCCGTCCTGCGCGAGGCGAGCGAGGTGGCCGGCGCCGAGTTGACGGCGCCGCAGCCGCTGCAACGCTCGACGACCGTATCGGCGGAGGCGGTGGCCGCATGCCTCGCTTTGGCGCCCGGGGACGTCGTGACCTCGGTGCATGAGCCGGTTGTCGCCAGTGTCGGGACCCAATTCGTCCTGGCTGAGCTTGCGACGCGCGACGCATTGCGCCGGGTGGAGCCGGACCTCGCCGGGTTCTCGAGAGCCTTTGCCGGCCATGCCAGCAACAAGCTGTATGTCTACACGCGCGACGGTGGTCACGGGTTCGACCTGCATTCCCGGATGTTTACCCCGATGGGCGGCTTACGGGAGGACCCGGCCACCGGCAGTGCCACGGTGACCCTGGCCGCGCTCTTGGCGGAAACGGGACCGGACGGCGAAACGGCGCTACGGATCGAGCAAGGCCGCGACATGGGCCGCCCGAGCACGCTGGTCACGCGGACGGTCAAGCGCAATGGGGTGATCGAGAGCGCCCATGTCGGCGGCCGCTGTGTCACGATGATGCGGGGTGTGCTGACCGGGCCATGATCCCCGGCCTCTGCCGCGACTGCTTCAGCCAGACCGAGGCCGCCCCTTGCCCATCCTGCGGGGGTGGCCGGGTGGTGCGTCACCGCGAGTTGTTCCAGCTCGCCATCGCCCATATCGACTGCGACGCCTTCTTCGCCAGCGTCGAAAAACGCGACCGGCCCGAACTCGCCAGCCGCCCGGTCCTGGTGGGTGGCGGCACGCGCGGCGTGGTGACCGCGGCGTGCTACGTGGCGCGGATGTACGGCTGCCGCTCAGCCATGCCGATGTTCAAGGCGCTGAAGGCCTGCCCGGATGCGGTGGTGATCCGGCCGGATTTTGCCAAATACGTCGCTGCCTCGCAGGCCATCCGCAAAAAGATGGCAACGCTGTCGCCCCTGGTGCAACCGCTCTCGATCGATGAGGCGGCGGTCGACCTCTCGGGAACCACCGCCCTGCACGGCGCGCCGCCCGCCATCATGCTGGCGCGGTTCGCCCGCGACGTGGAGGCCCAACTCGGGCTGACCGTCTCCATCGGCCTGGCCCCCAACCGGCTGCTGGCCAAGCTGGCGGCTGGCCTGGACAAGCCGCGCGGCTTCGCAGTCCTCGGTTCGGAGGCGGCACAGGTGATGGCCACGTGGCCGGTCCGCAAATTGCCGGGGGTGGGGCCGGCGCTGGAACGGCGGCTGGCCGCGCTGGGCCTGACCCATCTGGGCCATCTGGCGGCGCTGGACGACGCATCCGCCCGGGCCCGGCTGGGCGAAGACGGTCCCTCGCTCGCGCGCCGGGCCCGTGGCGAGGACAGCCGGGCGGTGACGACGGAGCGTGACACGAAGTCGGTCAGCGCCGAGACGACGTTCAACACCGACCTCTCCGACGTGGCGGCGCTGGAGCAGCCGCTTTGGCGTCTGGCGGAAAAACTCGCCCGGCGGCTGCGGGAAAAAGATTTATCCGCCGGTGGGGTGGTGCTGAAACTGAAGACCGCCCGCTTTGCCCTGCGCACCCGCGCGGCGCGGCTGCCCAACCCGACGGTCCTGCCGGATTTACTGTTTGCCGCCGCCAGCACTCTGCTGGCACGGGAAGCGGGTGGAACCGCATTCCGGCTGATCGGCATTGGCGCCTCTCCCCTGCTGCCCGGCGCCGACGCCGACCGGGGTGACCTGGCGGACCCGGATGCGGGGCGCCGGGCGGCCGCTCAGGCAGCGGTCGACACGCTGCGGGCCCGCTTCGGGCAAGACGCGATTGGGCGAGGCCGCGGATTTGCGCCTAAACCTCCTCCACGCGCTCCACGCCCGGAATAAGCTTCAGCGCCTGCGCCAAGCGGGGCGTCACGTTGAAGCCGCCGGGCAGCTGGATTTCGACGTCCTGGCTGTCGCCAATGCGCGGGAGCAGCACGACCCTGCCCTTCCCCTTGCGCTCGCGGTCCAGGATGGTGCGGATGTGCGGCACCGCGGCGGTCTGCCCCAGCCAAATACGGATGCCGGCACCCGCCTCCGCTGCGGCCTGCTCCAGCGACATGGCAGAAGACGCGGTGATGCGCAGCGCCTCACCCTCCTGCTTCAAATCGGCGGTCACCAGAATGGGCGCGCCGTCGCGCAGCAGGTCGCCGAAGGCGGCCAAGGCCTCCGAGAAGAAGGTCACTTCGTAACTGCCCGCAGCATCCGACAGGCGGACCCAGGCCATCTTGCTGCCACTGCGGGTTGGACGCTCCTTGCGGCCAATGACGCAGCCCGCAAGCTTCACCCGGGTCACGCCGGATGCTGCCAGCGGCTCCAATTTGGCGGATCCGATGGCGCCCAACCGCCCCAGCAATCCGGCATACATGTCGAGCGGATGGCCCGTCAGGTGAAAACCGATCGCCTCCGCCTCGAAGCCCAATCGCTCTAGCTCGGGCCAGTCGGGGATGGCGGGCAGCCGGATCGGCGCGGGCGCTGCGCCGCCGAAGAGGCCGATCTGGCCGCTCTCCTTCTGCTCGGCATCCGCTTGCGCCCGCCGCAGCACCTGTTCCGCACCCGCAAATAGTTGGGCGCGGTTGGCGCCGAGGCAGTCCATTGCGCCAGCACGGGCCAAATTCTCGATCTGCATCTTGTTGAGCTGCCGCGGATCGACCCGGCTGGCCAAATCCGTCGGGTTGCGGAACGCACGGTCACCGCGCGCTGCCACCAGCGAAATCATCGCCGCCATCCCGACCTTCTTCACCGCGGCCAAGGCGTAGCGGATCGCGGGCTTGCCGTCCTCGTCCTGGTCTACCGTGAAATCGGCGCCGGAGCGGTTGATGTCCGGCGGCAAGACGCGAATGCCCAGGCGCTCGGCCTCCTGGCGAAGGGCGGCGAGTTTGTCCGTGTTGTTGATCGCCAGCGACATGCAGGCGGCCAGGAACTCGACCGGGTGGTGCCGCTTCATCCACGCCGTCTGGTAGGCGACCAGCGCATAGGCCGCGGCGTGCGATTTGTTGAAGCCATAATCGGCGAATTTCGCCATCAGCTCGAACACTTCGATGGCCTTCGCCTCCGGAATGCCGCGCGCTGTGGCGCCGTCGACGAAAGTCTGGCGCTGGCTGTCCATTTCGGCGCGGATTTTCTTGCCCATCGCCCGCCGCAGCAGGTCGGCGCTGCCCAGGCTGTAGCCCCCCATGGTCTGGGCGATCTGCATCACCTGCTCCTGGTAGACCATGATCCCGTAGGTCTCGCCGAGGATCGACTCGAGCTCGGGATGCGGCGCCTCCCATGCCTCGCCATGCTTGCGGCGGCAGTAATCGGGGATGTTTGCCATCGGCCCCGGACGGAACAGCGCCACGGCGGCAATCAAATCCTCAAAGCGGTCGGGCTGCATCTGGCGCAACACATCCCGCATGCCGGCCGATTCGAACTGGAACACCCCGCCTGCGTCGCCCTTGGCCAGCATCTCGAACGTCGGCGCGTCGTCCAGCGGCAAGCGGTCGAGGTCGGGCGGATTGGCCATGTAGGCGAGCGCGCGTTGCAGGATCGTCAGCGTGGTCAGGCCCAGGAAGTCGAACTTCACCAGCCCGGCCTGCTCCACGTATTTCATGGAATATTGCGTGACCAGCGTGTCCGATTTCGGATCGCGGTAGAGCGGCACCAATTCCACCAATGGCCGGTCGCCGATCACCAACCCGGCGGCGTGCGTGCTGGCGTGGCGGTACAGGCCCTCCAACTGCAGGGCCACCTCCATCAGCCGGCGCACCGCCTCGTCGTCCGTGCGCATCTGCTGCAGCTTCGGTTCGCCATCGATGGCTTCTTTCAGCGTGACCGGTTTTGCCGGGTTGTTCGGGATCAACTCGGCCACCCGGTTCACCTGGTGGAATGGCAAACCCAGCACGCGGCCCACGTCGCGGACGGCGGCGCGGGCCTGCAGCTTCCCGAAGGTGATGATCTGTGCCACCCGGTCCGCACCGTATTCGCGGCGGACATATTCGATCACCTCGTCGCGGCGGTCCTGGCAGAAGTCGATGTCGAAATCCGGCATCGAGATGCGCTCGGGGTTCAGGAACCGCTCGAACAGCAGACCGAACCGCAGCGGGTCCAAATCGGTGATGGTCAGCGCCCAGGCCGCCACCGACCCGGCGCCCGAACCGCGGCCCGGCCCCACGGGAATGCCCTGCGCCTTTGCCCACTGGATGAAGTCGGCGACGATCAGGAAGTAACCGGGGAAGCCCATCGCGGCGATCACGCCCAACTCGTATTCCAGCCGCTCGCCATACCGCGCCCGCGTCGCCTCGTCGGCCCCGATGGCGTCCATGCGCTTGAGGAGGCCCTCCCGCGCCATTGCCCGGACCGTCTCGTCCTCGGAGGCGCCGGGGCGCACCTTGGGGCACACGGGCAGCAGCGGCTTGCGGGTTTCCGCCATGACGGCGCAACGCTGGGCGATTGCGAGCGTGTTGTCGCAAGCCTCTGGCAAATCAGCAAACAATGTCCGCATGGCGGCGGCTGGCTTGAACCAATGTTCCCCCGTCACACGGCGGCGCTGTGGGTCCACCATCAGGCGCCCGCCAGCGATGCACAGCAACGCGTCGTGCGCCTCCTGCATCGCCGGCGTGGCGAAGAAGCATTCGTTGGTCGCCACCAGCGGCAGACCGGCCGCATCGGCCAGCCCGATCAGGCCGGGCTCGATCGCCCGCTCGACCGGCAGACCGTGGCGATGCAATTCCACCACGGCCCGGTCGCCAAACGCCTCGGCGATCTCCGCGAGCAGCGCCGCCGCCTCGGGCTGGCGCGCCTCCGCCAGCAATCGCGCCAAGGGACCGCGCGTGCCCCCGGTCAACAGGATCAGCCCGGCGGAATGGTCCAGCACGGTGCGCAAGGCCAGTTGCGGTTCGGCCGGATCGGACTGGGTGAAGCCGAGCGAGGACAGCAGTTGCAAGTTCGCCAGGCCCTGGGCGTCCTGGGCCAGCAGCACGATGGGGTCAGGTGCCAAACCCGGCTTCTCCGTGCGGGCCAGGCTGATCTGGCAGCCGATGATGGGCTGCACGCCTTTGCCGGTGCAGGCCTGGCTGAATTCCAGCGCACCGAACAGATTTGCAGAATCGGTGATCGCGACCGCCGGCATCGCCGCATCACGCGCCAGGGCGGCGATCTTATCGGCTTTGATCGCGCCCTCGCTCAGCGAGTAGGCTGAATGGACTCGGAGATGGACGAAATCAGCGTGCGGCATGCTCTGACTGTACTGCGTTTTCCAGCAACGAACAGGCTTGGATCTCGGAAGGCACCGGCAACTTTTGCAGGGCCACCACGTCCAGTAAATCTGCTACACTGCCACTGCGCAACGAGAGCGTCTTTTTCCAAGAGGCGATTGACCGAGCAATGATGCTACGGCTGCGATGGGGTCTGCTGTCGTCGAGGCCACTCTTTGCCCTTGGCATCGTTCTCCCAGCCGTTATTTTCGTTGCTGCTGGCTGGTACGACTTTACGGCGGAACGTGCCAGCGTGCGGCAAGAAGTCCTATCCACCAATGCCGCCCTCTCCGAACACGGCCAGAAAGTCGTCGAAACCTCGGACCTCGTCTTGGCCCGCGTGCTCGACCGCACGAACGGCATGGATTGGGCGACGATTCAGACCTCGGGCGAACTTCACGGCTTCATCCACGATCTGCGCCTGCAACTGCCGCAACTGGAATCGATCTTCCTCGTCACGCCGGGTGGCGTCACCGTCGCCAATTCGCGGGATTTCCCTCTGACCCTGCTGCCCGACCTGAACGACCGGGAATATGTGCAGCACGCGCGGGCTGGGTATACCGGGACCTATTTCACCAAGCCCTATACGAGCCGGATGGATGGCCGCACCACGTTCGCCGCGCAAAGAATCCGCCTGCGCGACGGGAAATTCGACGGCATCGTCTCCGCGACGATTTCGCCCGGCTATCTTCGTGACGTCTATGCTGCGGTCATCCAATACCCGGGCTACTCCACGGCATCCTTGGTGCGCGCCGACGGCACGATCCTGTTTCGCTACCCCAACCAAGCAGGCCTGACGAGCCGGCTCCCGTCGGACTCCGCCTTCTATGACATCGTGACCAAAGGAAGCGACCACGGACTGATTTCGGGCCCTTCGCCGTTCAACGGCAGGCAGCGGATGTGGTCGTACCGGCGCCTCAGCAACCAAGGGCTTTACGTCAGCTTTTCAATCGACGATTGGGTCTATCTCCGGGCCTGGTACTTCAACCTCCTCCTGATCGGGGCGTTTTCCCTCCTGCTTGGCGCAGCGCTGCTGCTGACGGAGCGGGTCATCGTCCGGCGCACTGCGGCAGAAATCGCCGCGTCACATGCCTTGCTCGGCGAGGTGCAACGGCGCCAAGAAGCCGAACTGGCTCTGGAGCAGTCGCAAAAAATGGAAGCCCTGGGACGGCTCACTGGAGGCGTGGCGCATGATTTCAACAATCTGCTGACCGCCATCATGGGACCGCTCGAACTCGCCACGAAGCGCACGACCGACCCCAGGGTGACCCGGCTGCTCGCAGGGGCGATGCAGGCGGCGCAGCGTGGGGCAACGCTGACAGCGCAGATGCTCGCGGTGGCCCGCAAGCGGGACGTGACCGTGGAGCCCGTTGATCCCAACGCAGCCCTGCGTGGCATGGGCGACATGATCGCCCGCACGATCGGCCCCATGGTGCGGGTCACTTACGAGCTGGATCCAGAGGCAACCCCGGTCGCAGTCAACCGGGTGCAGATGGAGGTCATGCTGCTCAACCTGTCGCTGAACGCCCGCGATGCCATGCCCGGCGGCGGCGACCTGATCCTGCGGACCGAACGGGTTGGTCCATCCGGGCTGCCGGCCGGGCTGCCGGAGGGCGATTACGTCCGCATCTCCGTCGTCGATACGGGGGAGGGCATGACCGAGGAGGTGCGGGCGCGGGCGTTGGAGCCCTTCTTCACGACGAAGGAACCGGGCAAAGGGACCGGCCTCGGGCTCTCCACCGCCTACGGCTTCGCCAAATCCGTGGGTGGCACCGTCAGCATTGCGAGCATGCCGGGTGCTGGCACGACCGTTTCGGTGACGCTGCCCAGGGTGAACGCCGTCGTACCGGCGGTGCCGGCCGGTGCCGCGCAATGGGCCAGGCACCATGCCCGTATCCTCCTGGTCGACGACGACGAGGCGGTCCGGTTAGCCACCAGGGAGGTCTTGGAGGATTTGGGCCACGAGGTCGTCGACGCCGCGGGCGGCCGCGACGCGCTGGCCATCCTGTCCGAGGATCCTGCCTTCGACCTGCTCGCGACGGATTTCGCCATGGCGGAAATGAACGGCGGTGCCGTGGCGGAGGCCGTACGCCAGTCCTTCCCGTCCATGCCGATCCTGTTCGTGACCGGCTATGCCAAGGACGACGCCCTGCTGGTTTGGGAGGGCCGAAACACAATTTGTGTCGACAAGCCCTTCACGTCACAGGATCTGGGGCGGGCTGTCGAGCTGAGCATGGCGCAGGCGGCCCTCTTGCAACACACGGCCTGACTGGTCAGGCCGCGACGACCTGCCCGTCCTGCAGCGTGACCCGGCGGTCCATCCGGGCGGCGAGTTCGGGGTTGTGGGTGGCGATCAGCGCCGCAACACCCTGCCCGCGCACCGCCGCCAACAAGGCATCGAACACCACGCCCGAGGTCCCGACGTCCAAATTCCCCGTCGGCTCGTCTGCCAGCAGGACCCGCGGTGCGTTGGCCAGCGCCCGGGCGATCGCGACGCGCTGTTGCTCCCCGCCTGACAGCTTGCCGGGCAAATGGCCCGTGCGGGCGGCGAGGCCGAGCGAGGCCAGCAGGTCGCGCGCCCGGCTCTCTGCATCACGCCGCCGCCGCCCGGCGATCATCTGCGGCAACACGACGTTCTCCAGCGCAGTGAATTCACCAAGCAGATGGTGGAACTGATAGACGAAGCCGATGGCATCGCGCCGGATTGCGGTGCGCGCCGGGTCGGGCAAGGCACCGGCGTCGCGGCCATCGACGAAAACCGCGCCTCCATCCGGCCGCTCCAGCAGCCCGGCCAGGTGCAGCAAGGTCGACTTCCCCGTACCGGACGGCGCCACCAGGGCCACGATTTCACCCGGACGCAGCGCGAGGTCGGCGGCGCGCAGCACCTGCAGCGTGCCGTCCCCGGTCCGGTAAGCCCGGCTGACGGCCCGTAACTCCAGCGGATCAGACATTGCGGAGCGCTTCCACCGGGTCGGTCCGCGCGGCGCGCCAAGAGGGGTACAGGGTCGCCAAGAGCGACAGCGCCAGTGCCATGACGATGATCTGGACCACCTCATGCCAGTCCAGCCGGGCGGGCAGGTGGGCGAGGTAGTAGACGGTGGGATCGAACACTGTGCGCCCGGTCAGCGCCTCCACCCAGCCTTGGATCCGCTCGACGTTCAGGCAGAACAGGACGCCGAGAATGGTGCCGGCGATGGTACCCGTCACGCCGATCGACGCACCGACCATCAGGAAGATCCGCAGCACCGCCCCGCGCCCTGCCCCGATGGTGCGCAGGACCGCAATGTCGCGCGTCTTGTCCTTCACCATCATGATCAAGGAGCTGACGACGTTGAAGGCCGCCACCAGGATGATCAGGGTCAGGATCAGGAACATGACGTTCTGTTCCACCTGGATCGCCGCGAAAAAGCTGTTTTCGGTTTGTTGCCAATCCAGAATCTGCACCCGCTGACCGGACAAGGCTTGCTGAATGGCGCGCCCGATCGCGCGGGCATGATCCGGATCGTCCACGCTCACCTCGATTTGCGTGGCCTGCCCCGGTTGCTGGAAGAAGATTTGCGCGGAGTCCAACGGCAGGAACACATAGCCGCTGTCGTATTCGTTCATCCCGACCTGGAACACGGCTGCCACCGTATAGGCGCGCACCCGCGGGATGGTGCCGAACGCCGTCGCGGCGCCCTGTGGCGAGACGAGGGTGATCTTGCTCCCGACCGTCAGGCCAAAACGGTTGGCCAAGGTGATGCCGACGGCGATCGCGTCCGGCCCCCTGAAGGCGGCCAACGAGCCGGCGAGGATGTGATCGCTGACCGCGTGCAGACTTTGCAAATCCGCCTGGCGAATGCCCCGCACGTAGCCGCCGGTATTGTCGCCCCGCTCGTCCGTCAGCAGCACCTGGCCGTCCACCACGGGAATGGCGGACACCACCCCGGCGACGGTCCGTATCTTGGTCACGTCGGCGTCGAACTCGGTCAGCGGCGCGCCGGCACCGTAGACGCCCAAATGGCCGTTGAACCCCAGGATGCGACCCAGCAGATCGGTCTTGAAGCCCCCCATGACGGACATGACGATGATCAGGGTCGCCACACCGAGTGCGATGCCGACGAGGCTGAACCCGGCGATCACCGAGACAAACCGCTCGCCCCGCCGCGCCCGGAGGTAGCGGCCGGCGACGGCGCGTTCGAAGGCGTTGAACATGAAGGGTGCTCTAAGTGCCCGGGTGGGATGCAACCCGCGTCAGCGCGTCGTCGGCCGACAACTCGACCCGCTCGCCAGTGGCCCGGCGCTTCAACTCGACCTTGCCATTGGCAGCCCCGCGCGGCCCGACGACCAATTGCCAAGGATGCCCCATCAGGTCGGCATCGTTGAACTTCACCCCGGCCCGCTCGGCCCGGTCATCATACAGCGCTTCGTTGCCCAGTTTGGCATAGAGCGACTCGCACAGCCCGTCGGTCACGGCGTCGCCCTGCTTCAGGTTCAGGATAGCCGCGCGGAATGGGGCGATGCTGTCGGGCCAGATGATCCCAGCATCGTCGTGACTGGCCTCGATCACCGCGCCGACCAGGCGGGACACCCCGATCCCATAGCTGCCCATTTCCGGAATGACCGGCGTGCCGTCCGGGCCCGCGACCGTCATGCCCATGGGTTCGCTGTATGTGCGCCCGAAATAGAAGATGTGCCCCACCTCGATGCCGCGCCCCTCACGCCGGCGCTCCGGCGGCACCTTCGCCCAGGCTGCCTCGTCATGCTTCTCGTCCGTGGCGGCGTAGAGGCTCGTCATCAAGCTGTAGAAGCGCTCCAGATCCTCCGGCTTGGAGGCGTCGAAGGCTGCATTCAGCCAGTCGATCTCCTCGAACCCGGCGTCGAAAAACACCCCGCTTTCCCCCGTCGGGGCCAGGATGATGAACTCGTGGCTAAGGTCGCCGCCGATCGGGCCGGTATCGGCCACCATGGGGATGGCCTTCAAGCCCAGCCGCTGGAAGGTGCGCATATAGGCCAGCATCATGCGCCGGTAGCTCAACACCGCCCCGGCATAGTCGAAGTCGAAGCTATAGGCGTCCTTCATCAGGAACTCGCGCCCGCGCATGACGCCGAACCGGGGCCGCACTTCGTCGCGGAACTTCCATTGCACATGGTATAGCATCTGCGGCAGGTCCCGGTAGGACTTCACCGACTGGCGGAGCAGGTCGGTGATCATCTCCTCGTTGGTGGGCCCGTACAGCAGCTCCCGGTCGTGCCGGTCCTTGAATCGCAGCATCTCCGGCCCGTAGGCATTGTAGCGGCCGGACTGGCGCCACAAATCGGCCGCCTGGATGGTTGGCATCAGGACCTCCTGGCAACCGACGGCGTCCTGCTCCTCCCGCACCACCTGGCCGATATTGCGCAGCACGCGCAGCCCGGCGGGCAGCCAGGCATAGATGCCTGCCGCCGTCTGCCGGACGAGGCCTGCCCGCAGCATCAGGCGATGCGAGGCGATTTGCGCCTCGGCGGGTGTTTCCTTGAGCGTGGGGAGCAGGGAGCGGGTCAGACGCATCGCAGGGATTCCGGTTTACGAGCGGCGGACCCTACTCGCCAGCGGCCATCCCGCCAACAGCGGCCGCCGCTACTCCTGCCGGAAAGCGTCGGCGATCCGGCGAACCCGGCCAGTGGCATCCACCACCATGACGTCGAACCGCATGCCGGCCGCGCCCCAGCCCGGGTTTTCGGCGACGATGATGGATGCGGCGGCCAGCAAGCGGGCACGCTGCGCGGCGCCGAGGGCGACGGCGGCGCCCGCCAGGCTTGGCCGCGCCTTCACCTCCACCAACGCCAGCAGCCCCGCACGCTCGGCCACCAGGTCCACCTCGCCGGCCTGGGTGCGCAGGCGCCTTGCATGGATCGTCCAACCATCCGCCACCAAGGCGGCACATGCCGCCTCCTCCGCGGCAAGCCCACGTGCGTATGCAACGCTTCCCCGCGCTTGCCTCCGTTCGGTCATGACGGCAACTTCCCGCCGCGCGGGCTCGCTGGCAACGGCAGCATCGCCACGAGGAGCCGCTAAAATGCGTCATCGCCGCGCCGTTCTGCTGCTCATCCTTGCCGCCAGCCGAGGCGTGGCGGCGGAGGAGGCGCCGCGCGGCGTGGTGGTAGCGCCTCACCCGCTGGCGGCAACCGCCGCCCAGCAAGTCCTGCACGCCGGAGGCAGCGCGACCGATGCAGCCATCGCGGCGCAGATGATGCTCTCGGTCGTCGAGCCGCAGGCCTCAGGGCTGGGCGGCGGGTCGATGCTGCTGCATTTCGACGGCGCCACCCACGAGGTGACCAATTGGGATGGCCGTGAAGTCGCACCCGCTGGCGTAACGCCGGACCTTTTCACCCCTCCCTCCGGGCCGGTGCTGCCGGCGCTGGGCGGCCGCTCCGTTGGTGTGCCGGGAACCATCCGGATGCTGGAGGCCCTCTATCGGGAGCATGGCCATCTGCCGTGGGCTGACCTGTTCGCGCCCGCGATCCATGCCGCGGAGGCGGGGGTGCCGGTCTCATCCGGGCTGGCCCAGGCGATTGCCGCGCATGCCGACCTGCTGCGGCGGCAGCCCGCCGCCAAGGCACTGTTCTTCGCCGCCGATGGCGCTCCGTTGGCCGCTGGGGCCGTTTTGCTGAACCCCGCGCTGGCGGCAACGCTGCGCGCGATTTCGGCTGGCGGGGCCAGCGCCCTGCACCGCGGCCCGGTGGCCGCCGATATCGCGACCACCGTGCGCAGCGACACCGAACCTGGGTTGCTGACCACGGATGACCTCATCGCTTATTCGGCACAGAAGCGCACCCCGGATTGCCTGCCGTACCGCGACCGCACCGTGTGCGTGGCAGCCCCCCCGGCGGCAGGGCCGCAGGTGTTGCAGGCGCTGGGCCTGCTCAGCCATTTCGACCTCGGTACGCTGGACCCCAACGGCCTAGATGCCGCCCACCTGATGATCGAGGCGGAACGGCTCGCCGCCGCGGACCGCGCACGCTATCTGGCAGACCCGGATTTCCAGCATGTCCCGATGCCGGGGCTGGTGGCCTCGGACTACCTGACGGCGCGGGCCCAACTGATCGACCTGGACCACGCAATGGGCACACCCCGCGCGGGCAATCCAGTGTGGCCGATGCCGGGCGTGCGGCCAGCGCCCAGTCCCCCGCTGGCCGACCGCGGCACCAGCACGGTCGCGGTGGTGGACGCTGCGGGGAATGCAGTCTGTCTCACCAGTTCGCTGGGCGGCACGTTCGGGTCGCATTTGGTGGTGCGGGGCTTCGTTCTGAACGCTGCCATGGCCGGCTTCGCGCAACGGCCGGAGCTGGATGGACGGCCGGTCGCCAACCGGGTCGAGCCGGGCAAGCGGCCCGCCAGCTCGATGATTCCTGCCTTCGTGTTGGATCAGAAAGGCGGCTTGGTGGCGGTATTAGGCAGCGCCGGCGGCAGCCGGATCCCGGCCTACGTCGTGCAGGGGGTGGCTGGCCTGGTCGATTGGGCCTTACCCCCTGCCAAGGCCATCGCCCTTCCGCACGTGGTGGGACTCCCGACGGGGGCAGAAATGGAGTCGAGCGACCTTGCCGGGCCGCTGGAGGCGCGGGGCCAAGCGGTGACAGTGCGGCCCATGCGGTCCGGCACGGCCATCATCTTGGTGCAGCCCACGCCGCAGGGCGCGGCGGATCGGCGGCGCGAAGGAGCGGTGGCGAACGATTGATGCGGTTTTTTCGCATCCTCCGGCGGGTTGGTGGCGCACTGGCGACGCTGGTGCTTTTGGCCCTCTCGGCAGTCGGCGGCGTCTTCTTCCTGTGCCTGCCCGCCTCGCACGAGGCGGCGCGCATCCCTGGCCTATCGGCTCCCGTGTCGATCGCGTTCGACGCGCATGGCATTCCGCATATTCTGGCCGCGACAGCCGAAGATGGCGCGGTGGCCCTGGGTTTCGTGCAAGCGCGTGACCGGATGTTTCAGATGGAGCTGATGCGCCGGGCGGCGTCCGGCCGGGTCTCCGAACTCGCCGGGCCGGCCGCTTTGCCGCTGGACCGCACCATGCGGGTGCTTGGGCTGCGCCATCAGACGGAGCTGGGGATGGCCACCCTTCCCGCCCCCACCCTCAAGCTGCTGGAAGCCTATGCACGCGGCGTGAACGCGTATCTGGACGCGCATGGGCGCTGGACCGCAGTGCAATTCGCCGTCTTGGGCAAGCCGGAACCATGGACACCGGTGGATAGCCTGCTCTGGGGCAAAACCATGGGCATCTATCTATCGGGCAATTGGCGGTCGGAGCTGTCGCGGCTGTCGCTGGCGGCGACGCTGCCGCGCAGCCTGATCGACCAGCTCTGGCCGCCACAGGCTGACACGCCGTCGCCCAGTGCCGCCCTGGTGGAGCCGCGCTTCGCCGCCCTGGCCGGCGCGTCCGATGCGTTCATGCCGCGCTTCCCGCAGCCCTTTACCTTGCCAGACGAGGCATCCAATGAATGGGCGGTGGATGGCGCCCATAGCGATACCGGCGCGCCCTTGCTGGCAGGTGATCCGCATCTCGCATTCAGCACGCCCGGCATTTGGTATCTGGCCCGCGTCGATACGCCGCAGGGCACCCTGGCCGGCGCCTTCGCACCCGGCGTGCCGCTGCTGGTGATTGGCCGGACCGGCAAGATCGCCTGGACGTTCACCACCAATGGTGCGGACACGCAGGATGTCTTCACCGAAACGGTGCTGCCGGACGGGCGCTACGCCACGCCCGACGGCCCCGCCGCGTTCACCACCCGCGTCGAGCACATCGGCGTCCGCGGTGCGCCACCCGTAGACCTGGTGGTGCGTGAAACCCGGCACGGCCCGGTGGTCAGCGACATCCCGGGGCTCGCCGCCCCGGCGGGGATGGTGTTTGCCGCGGAGATGGCGAATTTGGCTCCTGGCGACGACGCCGCGACCGGCCTGCTGGCCTTGAATCGCGCCACGACCGTGGCCGAGGCTGGGTTAGCCGCACCGCTGATCACCGCGCCCGTGCAAAACCTGCTGGTGGCGGACCATGCCGGGATCGGCCAGTTCACCACCGGCCGCATCCCCATCCGCCGCGCCGGAGACGGCGAGTGGCCGCAGGCGGGTGCGGACGGCGCGCATGACTGGATTGGCTGGGCCACGGGGGATCAACTGCCACACCTCGTCGACCCGGCGAGCGGGCACATCGTCAACACCAACGAGCGGGTGGCGCCGCCCGATTACGGCGTGTTCATGGGCCGTGATTTCTATGGCGATTGGCGGGCGCAGCGCGTGCGGCAATTGCTGGGCAACAGGACATTGTCCATCGACGATTTCACCTCGATCCAGATGGATGTCACCAGTGCTTTCGCCCAGCATCTGCTGCCGATCCTGGCGGCGCGGCCACGGCATGATGACATGCTCGGCCGCGCCGCCGCTCTGCTGGATGGGTGGGACGGGCGTATGGAAATGGACCTGCCGCAGCCCCTTATCTTCAACGCCTGGGTGCAACGCTTCGCGGCGCTCGTGCTGGAACGCAGCCATGTCCCCCTCGACGCACCCACCCCCTGGGAGGATTTCGTCGCCTGGGTGCTCACCCCGGCCGGTGCGAGTTGGTGTGGCGGGGATTGTGGTCCGATGTTGGACCAGGCCTTGAGCGAGGCGACGGCGCCGCTGGTGACCCGATTTGGCGCGGACCCGACCCAATGGAAATGGGGCGACCTGCATGTCGCCACCTTCACCGACCCGGTGCTACCGGTTCTGACCAGGCGCATCACGCAACCCGGCGACGATACGACCATCTTCCGCGGCGGGTATCCCCTCGGCAGCGTCGAATCCGTGCACGGACCGAGCTATCGCGGCATTTATGACCTGGCCGACCTGGACCGAAGCAGGTTCATGGCGGCCCCAGGTGAATCTGGTAACCCTTTAAGCCCACATTTCCACGATATGTTAAACCCATGGCGAGATGGGGGCTTCGTGACCCTGGGAAAAACTGTCGGCCCCGGCGGCGATACCCTGGCGCTGCGCCCGTGACCCGTTATGTAATGAGACGATTGACCGCACCCGGCGGCCCGTGGACGATGCGCCGCCCATGACCTACAAGCCACCCCGCCGTCCGCAATTCTTCTATACCACAGCCCCCCTGCCATGCCCGTACGTGGCGGGCCGGACGGAGCGCAAGGTGGTGACCGAAATTACCGGGCCCGATAGCGACGCGCTGCACGACCGCCTCTCGCGCGCCGGGTTCCGCCGCAGCCACAACATCGCCTACGCGCCGGTTTGCCCCGCCTGCAACGCCTGCGTGCCGATCCGCATCCCGGTCGTGACCTTCCAGCCGGATCGAACGCTGCGCCGGGTCGACCGCTATAACGCCGACATAACCGGCTATGAGGTCCCGGCACGGGCGACGGCGGAGCAGTTTCAGCTGTTCCAGCGCTACCAACTGGCCCGCCACGCCGAGGGCGATATGGCGACCATGAGTTTCTACGATTATCGCGCGATGGTGGAGGACACGCCGATCGAGACCTCGATCATCGAGTTCCGCGATGCGGAGGACCGGCTGGTCGGCGGCTGCCTGACGGATCGGCTCGGGGATGGCCTTTCCGCGGTTTACAGCTATTTCGCGCCGGAGTTGGAGCGCCGTTCGCTCGGGAACTACGCGATCCTGTGGCTCATCCAGCGGGCGCGCAAACTGGGCTTGCCCTATGTCTATCTCGGGTATTGGGTGCCTGAGAGTGCCAAGATGGCCTACAAGGCCCGTTTCAGGCCCTCAGAGGTGTTGGCCGGTGGAACGTGGCGCATACTCGCCGACGGCGATCACGCACCAATGCCGGCTTCCGTGCCAGCCATGGTGTCCGAAGGCGACTGAGCGGCCTCGCACTGTGCGGTGCCGCCCGGCCGGAGGGTGGATGCAGTCTCGGCTCAGTCCTTGATGTCACGGCTGCGGAGCATCACGGCAGACAAAAAGCCGAGCGTGACGAGGCCTGTGATTGCGAAGGTCAGGGAGAGTGACATCATTTGAGCGCACCTTGTTCAATTTCTATTCGCACGCAAAATTAATCGGGAAAAGTGAACCAATCTCTAATAAGAGACGGCAGATCAGATTGGCTCGCGGCTACCTCACGGCGTTTGGGCGGACTCGTTTCTTCCTGCGCAATGTCCTACGTTCAGTCCGCTCACAAAGGCGTCGCTGCATGACCCAAGCCCTCCCCGCCCACGCGACCCGCCATTTGCTAAGATATGGTGGAGACTTCGTCCCGTTCGTTGCGCATCGGGCGGAAGGGGCGTTCGTCTACGACGAGGCCGGGCGGCGCGTGCTCGATTTCACGTCGGGCCAGATGAGCGCGATTCTGGGCCATTCCCACCCGGAGATCACCGCGACGATCCGCCAAGGCGCGGGGCAGTTGGTGCATCTCTTCTCGTCCATGCTCAGCCAGCCGGTCATCGACCTGGCGGCGCAACTCGCCGCGCTGATGCCGGACCTTCCCCGCGTCATGTTGCTGTCCACTGGCGGAGAGGCGAACGAAGCGGCTATCCGGATCGCCAAGCTTGTCACTGGGAAGTGGGAAGTGGTCGGCTTTGCGCAATCCTGGCACGGGATGACCGGCGGCGCCGCGGCGGCAACCTACAAGGCGGGGCGGCGCGGCTATGGCCCGGTGGCCGCGGGCTCTTTCGCTATCCCAGCGCCCAACCCCTACCGCCCGCGCTTTCCCGGCGTGACATGGCAGCAGGAGTTGGACGACAGCTTCGACCTGCTGGACCGGCAGAGCACGGGCAATTTGGCCGCCTTCATTGCCGAGCCGATCCTGTCCAGCGGCGGCATCCTGGTCCTGCCGCCGGGCTATTTGCGCGCATTGCAGGCGAAGTGCCGCGAGCGAGGAATGCTCCTGATCCTCGACGAAGCGCAGACCGGCGTTGGCCGGACCGGGCGGATGTTCGCGTCCGAGCATGACGGGGTCGTCCCGGACATCATGACTCTGTCGAAGACGTTGGGCGCCGGGCTACCGCTCTCGGCCGTGATGACAACGGATGCAATTGCGGCCGAATGCGACGCACGCGACTTCCTGTTCTATACGACCCACGTCAACGATCCACTTCCCGCACTGGTCGGTCTGAAGGTGCTGGAGATCGTTCAGCGCGATGATTTGGCGGCACGGGCCGAGGCGCTGGGCGCGCAGTTGCGGGCTGGGCTGGCGGCCATTGGCGCGGACTATCCGTGCGTCGGGGATTTGCGCGGCCGGGGCTTGCTCATCGGTCTCGAATTCGCTGACTCGGACCGCATGCCGGCCGCCTTGTTGTCCGACGCGGTCACCGACCGGGCGCTGGAGTTGGGGCTGTCGGCCAACATCGTGCGCGCCGGGTCCTCAGGCGGGGTGATGCGCATCGCACCGCCCTTGACGATTACGTCCGAGGAGTTGGATTTGGGCGTGTCGCTGTTGCGGCAAGCGATCGGGGACGTGACATCCTCCAGACTGGCGCAGGCGGCTGAGTAGGCCAGAGGGTCAAACCCGGAGATGATCCGGGATCGTCAGGCCCAGCCGAGTCGGGACGTCCCAAATCTCCCGCACGGATCGAACCGTCCTGAACCCGGTTCGCAAATAGGTCGGCAGCGCGCGTGGGTGGTCGGCAGTACAGGTATTGACCGTCACGCCCCGGCCTGCCTTCCGGAACGCTTCATCGACGGCGGTGCGCAGAAAAGCGGCACCGATGCCCCGGCCTACCGCGAAGGGTACCAGCCCAAAATAGCTGAGGTTCACGTCTGGCCGCGACCGCCCATCCAGTTCGAAGAACCCGATCGGCTCACCGCCGCGATACAGCACGTGAACGGCGACATTTGGATCGCCGAGAATGCCGGCCAGCGCAGAATCCGGCATCGCCCGCCTAAGCCACCAGAGATGGGGCGACCCGACCGTGTCGTACAAATACCGGTAAAAGCTGATACTAGGCTTTGGGACGAGGATGAGGTCGGTGTCTTTCGGCAGCGGCACCGCCGGGTTCGCCGGCGGCCGGTCCATGCGCAGGAACGTCACCGTCACGGCAACGCGGGCAGCGGGCTGCACCTCTAGTCGTCGAGGAACGAGCGCAGCTTTCGGCTGCGGCTCGGGTGCTTCAGTTTCCGCAGCGCCTTGGCTTCGATCTGGCGAATGCGCTCGCGCGTGACGTTGAATTGCTGGCCGACCTCTTCCAGCGTGTGATCGGTGTTCATGCCGATGCCGAACCGCATCCGCAGCACCCGCTCCTCACGCGGGGTCAGCGAGGAGAGGACGCGCGTGGTTGCCTCGCGCAGATTCGCCTGGATCGCGGCGTCCAAGGGAATCACGGCGGCCTTGTCCTCGATGAAATCGCCGAGATGGCTGTCTTCCTCGTCACCGATCGGCGTCTCGAGGCTGATCGGTTCCTTGGCGATCTTGAGAACCTTGCGGACCTTCTCCAGCGGCATGCCCAGCTTTTCAGCCAGTTCTTCCGGAGCCGGTTCGCGGCCGATCTCGTGCAGCATCTGCCGGCTGGTTCGCACCAGCTTGTTGATGGTCTCGATCATGTGGACGGGAATACGGATCGTGCGCGCCTGGTCCGCGATCGAGCGGGTGATCGCCTGGCGGATCCACCACGTTGCGTAGGTGGAGAATTTGTAGCCGCGGCGATACTCGAATTTATCCACAGCCTTCATCAGGCCGATATTGCCCTCTTGGATGAGATCCAGGAACTGCAGGCCGCGGTTGGTGTATTTCTTGGCGATCGAGATCACCAGACGGAGATTCGCCTCGATCATCTCCTTCTTGGCCCGTGCGCTATCCCGCTCGCCACGGCTGACCGTCATATACACCCGGCGGAATTCTGGGATGGGCAGCCCGCCATCCTGGGCGACGGCGCTGATCTTCGCCCGCACGTCGGCGGCCGCCTCGAAATGCTTGGCGGTAAAAGTTTTCCAACCCTTGCCGGGCAGGTGCGCCACGCGCTCCATCCAGTTCGGGTCCAGCTCGTAGCCACGGTATTCCTTCAGGAACTCGTCGCGCGAAATCTTGCACTGCTCCCCAAGCCGCAACAGCTGGCCCTCCAGCGTGTTCAGCCGCTGGCTGAGCTGCTTGAGCTGGCTGACCAACTCCTCGATCCGGTTGTTGTGCAGGCGAACCTGCTCCACCAGCCCGACGAGTTCCTCACGCTGCTTTTCGTAGCTTTTTTCCGAGCGGGCGTTGACTTCCTCGCCCAGCGTCATCGTCTCCAAGCGGCGAGACTGGACCTTGTGCAGCTTCTTGTAGAGCGATTCGATTTCCTCAAAGGTCGCGAGGACTTCGGGCTTCAGCTTCTCTTCCAGCGCCGAGAGCGACATGCCGGGGCCTTCGCCCTCCTCGCCGTCGTCATCAGGGTCCGGCGGTTCGGCATCGGCAGTCTCGGCCCCTTCTACGATCGCCTCGGGCGGCGGCGCACCGGCGCCTTGCGTAGCCTCCAGATCGACGATGTCGCGCAGCAGCATGCGGCCGGCCTTCAGCGCCTCATGCCAGGCGATGATGGCGCGGAAGGTCAGCGGGCTTTCGCAGAGGCCGCCGATCATCATGTCGCGGCCGGCTTCGATCCGCTTGGCGATGGCGATTTCGCCCTCGCGGGACAGCAGCTCGACCGAGCCCATCTCGCGCAAATACATCCGGACGGGATCGTCGGTGCGGCCGATATTGGCCTCGTCGACGTTGCCGGCGGGCTCTGCCTCGGGACCGTCCTCCTCCTCGGCCTTGTCGGCCTTGGCGGGGACCACCTCGCCATCCTCGGCCTCTTCGCCTTCAACCACTTGAATGCCCATCTCGCTGAGCATCGCCATCACGTCTTCGATTTGCTCGGAGCTGTTATGCTCTGGCGGCAGGACGGCATTCAGTTCGTCAAATGTGATATACCCGCGCTCTTTGCCCCGCGCGATCAGGCGCTTGACGGCAGCGGCGTTGGTGTCGAGCAGGGTTGTGTCGGCATCCTGCTCGGCGGAAGCAGATTCAGCGGTCGCGGTGGGCTTCGTCGCCATACTGGCTGTCTCCAACTCTGTCGGGCCGGTCAGGCCTCTGCATCATCGACCTGGGCGTCGTTCGCCAAAGCCTCACGCGCCGCGCAGAGCGCGACCAAGCGATTCTGAGCCGCCGCATCGGGCGACTTCTGGAATGCAGCGACGGCAGCCGCCACCTCCTCCTCTAGACGGGGCCGATTGAGCAATCCGAAGAAATGCCACCACCCTGCCTCCGCTTCCGCCGGCATCGCGCCCGGACCAGCACAGGCTGGGAGGGGCATCGGCCGTGACGCAAGCACAGTCTGCGCCTGCTCGGCGTGTCCAGATAGTGCGAGGTGGTTCATGAGAACCCCAGAGTCAAGCTCGCTCCCCGAATCATACCAGTGAATCAGTGTATCGCGCAGGCCCAGTTGCCAAGAATCGAGTGGCAGAGCCGATAACGCCTCGGCCACGTCGCCGATCAGCATGGGATGGTTGATCAAAATGGCGAGCAACGCCCGGTGGCGTTCCGCCGTGGCCGTACCCCCGGCCGGCGCCGAGCGTGGCGGGGGGCGGGGTGGCGCCTTTCCACCCGGCACGAAGCGCCGCCGCGTCGCCGCAAAAAACCGGTCTCGGAGGGCAGACCGATACTCGTTTGCCAACGACCGATCGCTGATGCGCGATGCTGCCACATCCAGGCGCGCCCTCAGGGCCGCGCGCATTTCAGGCGTGTCGCCGGCGAAACCTTCCCGCAGGATGTCGAACAAGGCGTGCGATAGTGGGCGCTTGGTGGCCAGCATCGCCGCAAATGCGGCCGGGCCGCCCCGGCGGACCAATGTGTCCGGGTCTTCACCCTCCGGCAGCGTGACCAGACACAGCGTCCGGTCCGGCGCAATCAGCGGCAACGCCGCCTCGGCCGCGCGGGCAGCCGCCCGCGCGCCCGCGGCGTCCCCGTCGAAGCACAGCGTGGGGGCATCCGATAGCCGCCATAGTTCTTCCAACTGCCCGGCCGTCAGCGCAGTGCCGAGCGGCGCCACCGCGCCGGCAAACCCGGCCTGATGCAGGGCGATCACATCCATATAGCCTTCCGCGACGATCACCCCGTGTTCGGACCGGCGCGCACCCTCCCGGGCCAAATCCAAGGCGTAGAGGGTGCGTCCCTTGGAGTAGATCGCCGTCTCCGGGCCGTTGATGTATTTCGGTTTGGCATCCCCCAGCGCCCGGCCGCCGAAACTGATCGTGCGTCCGCGGCGGTCGTGGATCGGGAACATCACCCGGTTGTAGAACAGCTCGCGCAGCGACCCGTCTTCGCGCGACGACATCAGGCCGGCCTCTGCCAACCGCGCCGGACCAATGTCCGCCCGGCCCAGTTCGGCGACCAGCCCGCCCCTTCCGTCGCCCGACCATCCCAGGCCAAACCGGTGAATCGTCTCGTCGGTGAGGCCGCGCCCGCGCAAATACGCCAGCGCCTCCCGTCCCTCGCGCGCGTGCAACCACCGGCTGAAGCTGGCGGCGGCGAGGTCGAGCACGCCAGTGAGGTCCAACCGCTCCCGCTCGGCTTCGGCCGCGGCTGGGGAAGGCTTGGGCACCTCCAAGCCGGCCTCTGCGGCCAGGCGTTCCACCGCCTCGATGAAGCCGGCGCCCTCAGTGTTCATGACGAAACCGATGGCATCGCCATGGGCGCCGCAACCGAAGCAGTGGTAGCCGTCATCGTAGACGTAGAAGGACGGGGTCTTTTCGCCATGGAAGGGGCAGCAGCCTTTCCAGGACTTGCCGGACCGGGCGAGCTTCACCTTGCGGCCGACCAGGGCCGCCATGGGCGTCCGTGCCCGCAGCTCGTCCAGGAAGGCCGGAGGGAGCGCCATCAGCCGGCCAGGCGCGCCTTGACCAGGGGGGTCGCCCGGCCCAGGTCGAGTGACGCGGCGTGGGTCGCCTTCAGCGCCGCCATCACCCGGCCCATATCCTTCGGCCCGGCGGCACCGGTTGCCGCCACCGCCGCATCCACTGCCGCTTCCAACGCGAGCGTCATCCATTTGCTGCGGCAGGAAGCCTTCGATGACCGCGATTTCCGCCTCTTCCTTCGCGACGAGTTCCGGCCGCGCGCCCTGTTTATAGAGCAGCACCGATTCGCGCCGGGACTTCACCATCCCGCGGAGGACAGCCATGACCGCATCGTCGTTCAGCGGCTCCGCCGGGCGCACGGCAATGTCCGCATCCTTCACCTTGGCGAGGATCATGCGGAGCGTGGATGTGCGCGCCGAATCCCCCGCCTTCATGGAGGTCTTGAGCGCGTCGGTGAATTGGGTGCGGAGGGTCATTCTTAAAGCTCGATCAACACGGAACTTCTGCCTGTCTGACACCCTCGCGCGCCACGAACAACTGAAACCATGCCTGAGTTGCACGGGCTGCCGAGTTCCCGGGCCAAACAAGACTTTGCGCCGGGAAGTTTTTTCCCATATGCCTGGGATCATGCTAAGTGTTGACGATATCATCGGCCACCTGGGCGGCTCCGATGCTGCGGCTCGCCTGACCGGCGTGGGTCTGGAGGCGATCCGGAAGTGGCGTCAGGCGAGGGCAATCCCCTCCAAGCACTGGGCTGCCATCGTGGCCACGACGGGCCTCGCTTTTGCCGACCTGCAACCCTCCAAGCCGAGCACCCTCATGCCACAGCCCGACGCCCTGCCCTCCGGTGCCACCGCGGTTCTCGTGCTGGCGGATGGGACGCTGTTCTGGGGACGCGGGTTCGGCGCGTATTCCGAGGGCCGGGTGGGCGAGCTCTGTTTCAACACGGGGATGACCGGCTACCAGGAAACGCTGACCGACCCATCCTACGCCGGCCAGATCATCACCTTCACGTTCCCGCATATCGGCAATGCCGGCACCAACGCTGGCGACATGGAGGCAGTCAACCCGGCGGCGCTCGGCTTGGTGGTGAAGCAGGACGTGACCGAGCCATCCAATTGGCGCGCGACCCAACCGCTGGAGGCATGGCTGCGGGCGCAGGGTCTGCCCGGCATTGCCGGCATCGACACCCGTGCGCTGACGCTCCGTATCCGCGATGGCGGTCCACCGACCGCCGTGATCGCCTATCCGCAGGATGGCAAGTTCGATCTCGCCGCGCTGCAAGCGAAGGCGCAGGCCTGGCCAGGACTCGAGGGAATGGACCTCGCCAAGGCGGTATCCTGCTCCCAGAGTTACGAATGGGATGAGGGCGTCTGGTCGTTCCCGCACGGCTTTCAACGCCAGGAGGCGCCTCGCTACCACGTGGTTGCGGTCGATTACGGGGCCAAGCGCAATATTTTGCGGTCGCTGGCATCGGCGGGATGCCGGGTGACGGTGGTTCCGGCGGAAGCCACTGCGGCTGACATCCTGCGGCACAAGCCAGACGGGGTGTTCCTCTCCAACGGCCCCGGCGACCCGGCGGCCACGGGAGTATATGCCGTGCCAGCGATCCAGGGAGTTTTGGAGGCCAAAATCCCCGTCTTCGGCATCTGCCTCGGCCACCAATTGCTGGCCCTGGCGCTCGGTGCCCGTACCTACAAGCTGGCCCGCGGCCATCGCGGCGCCAACCAGCCGGTGAAGGAGTTGGCCACCGGGCGGGTGGAGATCACCAGCCAGAATCATGGCTTTGCGGTGGCGGATGACAGCCTGCCCGAGGGCGTTCGGGTGACCCACACCTCACTGTTCGATGGCAGCAACGAGGGGATCGCCTGTGATGCAAAGCGGGCCTTCAGCGTGCAGTACCACCCGGAGGCCAGCCCGGGGCCGTCAGATAGCGGGCATTTGTTCCGTCGCTTCGTTGCGGCCATGGACGCGACGAGTGCCTGAACTGACGGGAGCGAACTGATGCCGAAGCGCACGGACATCACGTCCATCCTCATCATCGGCGCCGGCCCGATCGTCATCGGCCAGGCCTGCGAGTTCGACTATTCCGGCGCGCAGGCCTGTAAGGCGCTGCGGGCGGAGGGCTACCGGGTGATCCTGGTCAACTCCAACCCGGCGACCATCATGACGGACCCGGATTTGGCCGATGCCACCTACATCGAGCCGATCACGCCCGGCCTGGTGGAAAAAGTCATCACCCGGGAGAGACCGGATGCGATCCTGCCCACCATGGGGGGACAGACCGCGCTGAATATCGCCATGGCGCTGGACGCCGCGGGCACCCTGGCCAAGCATGGCGTGGAACTGATCGGCGCTCGGGCCGAGGTGATCGACCGGGCGGAGGACCGGCTGAAATTCCGCGACGCCATGGCTGCGATCGGGATCGAATCGCCTCGTTCTGCCATCGCCCATTCCATGGCCGAGGCGCGCGACGCCCTGGCCATGATCGGCTTGCCTGTGGTGATCCGCCCCTCCTTCACGCTGGGGGGCACGGGCGGCGGCATTGCTTATAACCGGGAGGAATTCGAGGTGATCGTTACCTCCGGCCTGGATGCGTCTCCCACCGACGAGGTGCTGATCGAGGAAAGCATCGTCGGGTGGAAAGAGTTCGAGATGGAGGTCGTGCGCGACAAGGCCGACAACTGCATCATCGTCTGCGCCATCGAGAACGTCGATCCGATGGGCGTCCATACCGGCGATAGCGTGACGGTGGCCCCTGCCCTGACACTCACCGACCGTGAATACCAGCGGATGCGCGATGGTTCGATCGCCTGCCTGCGGGCGATCGGCGTCGATACTGGCGGGTCCAACGTCCAATGGGCCATCAACCCGGCGGACGGCCGTATGCTGGTGATCGAGATGAATCCCCGCGTCTCCCGCTCCTCCGCGCTGGCGTCGAAGGCCACCGGGTTCCCGATCGCGAAAATCGCGGCCAAGCTTGCCGTGGGCTACACGCTGGACGAGCTGGCCAACGACATCACCCGGGTGACGCCGGCCGCGTTCGAACCCACGATCGACTACGTGGTGGTCAAAATCCCACGGTTCACCTTCGAAAAATTCCCCGGGACGCCCGCCCTGCTCTCCACCTCCATGAAATCGGTTGGTGAGGCGATGGCGATCGGGCGCTCCTTTGCCGAGGCGCTCCAGAAGGGCTTCCGCTCGATGGAGACGGGGCTGTCCGGCCTGGACCCCATCGACCCGCTGGGAGATGGCGGGCGCGATGCGTTCCGCGCGGCCCTGTCACAACCGCGGCCCGACCGGTTGCTGATGGCAGCGCAGGCCCTCCGTGCCGGCCTCTCCATCGAGGACATCCATGCCGCAAGCCGCTTCGACCCGTGGTTCCTGCGTGAATTGGCCCGGATCGTGGAGGCCGAGCAGATGGTCGCCGCTGACGGCCTGCCCACCGACCCGACCGCCCTGCGCCGGCTGAAGGGGCTGGGTTTCTCCGACCGCCGCCTGGCACAACTGACCAATCAATCCGAACCGGACGTGGTCGCGTCTCGCGAGCTGGCCGGAGTTCGCCCGGTCTATAAACGCATCGATACCTGCGCGGGCGAGTTCGCATCGGCAACACCCTACATGTATTCGACCTACGAGGGCGGCTTCGGCGCTCCGGCCTGCGAGGCGGATCCAAGCGAGCGGCGGAAAATCATCATCCTCGGCGGCGGCCCCAACCGCATCGGCCAGGGCATCGAGTTCGACTATTGCTGCGTCCACGCTGCCTATGCCCTGCGCGAAGCCGGGTTCGAAACCATCATGGTCAACTGCAACCCCGAAACGGTGTCGACCGATTACGACACGTCCGACCGGTTGTATTTCGAACCCCTGACGGAAGAAGATGTCATCGCGCTGGTACGGCGCGAACAATCCAATGGCACGGTGCTCGGCTGCATCGTGCAGTATGGCGGCCAAACCCCGCTGAAGCTGAGCAAGGCGCTGACCGCAGCCGGCATCCCCATTTTGGGAACATCCGCCGACGCGATCGACATGGCGGAGGACCGGGAGCGGTTCCAAATCCTGCTGCAGAAATTGGACTTGCTGCAGCCAGCCAACGGCATCGCCCGCACGCCCGAGGAGGCGGAGGCCATTGCCGCGCAGGTCGGCTACCCCGTGGTGCTGCGTCCGTCCTATGTCCTTGGCGGCCGCGGCATGCAGATCGTGTATGAGCGCGCCGGGCTGCAGCGTTATATCCGCGAGGCAGTCCAGGTATCCGGTGATAACCCGGTGCTGGTGGACCACTACCTCAACGATGCCATCGAAGTGGATGTGGACTGCATCTCGGATGGCGAAACAGTCTATGTCGCCGGCGTCATGGAGCATATCGAGGAAGCCGGCATCCATTCCGGCGACAGCGCCTGCTCGCTGCCGCCGTATACCCTGCCTCCCGCCACCATCACCGAGTTGAAGGACCAGACCGAGGCGATGGCCAAGGCGCTGGGCGTCGTCGGACTGATGAACGTGCAATACGCGATCAAGGACGGCGACATCTACGTCTTGGAGGTCAACCCACGCGCCAGCCGCACGGTGCCGTTCGTGGCCAAGGCGACCGGCGTTCCCGTGGCCAAGATCGGCGCCCGGGTGATGGCGGGCGCTAGGCTGGCCGAGTTCAAGCTGGACGACGACGCGATTGCCAAACATGTCGCGGTGAAGGAGGCCGTATTCCCCTTTGCCCGCTTCCCCAACGTCGACACCATTCTGGGCCCCGAGATGAAATCCACCGGCGAGGTGATGGGGCTGGATACCTCGTTCGAGCGCGCCTTCGCCAAATCCCAGCTTGGCGCCGGGGTCAAGCTGCCGCTGAGCGGCACCGTGTTCCTCTCCGTGCGTGATGCCGACAAGCAAAATCTCGTCGCCATGGCGCGGCGCCTGACCACCATGGGCTTCGCGATCTCGGCAACCTCCGGCACCGCCAAGCGCATCGCGGAGGCGGGGATCGCGGTGAAGCTGATGAACAAGGTTCTGGAAGGACGGCCGCATTGCGTCGACGCCATCCGGTCTGGCGACATCCAACTGGTGATCAACACTGCGGCCGGGGCACAATCGCTGGCGGATAGCTTCGACATCCGGCGTTCGGCGCTGACCCACGGAGTGCCACATTACACGACCATCGCCGGGGCACGGGCCGCGGTTCACGCCATAGCTGCCCTGAAAGCGGGGACGCTTGAAGTTGCTCCGCTTCAGTCCTACTTTCGTGGATCGTTCTGAGGCGTAGCGGGCGGGTCGTTGCCTGCTGCGTAATCGTGTCCGCCCTAACCCGGAACATCCCGGATCTAAACCAGGAATCGCCTATCTTGCAGAAATTCCCCATGACCGCTCCAGGCCTGGTCCGCCTCGAGACCGAGTTGCGCCTCCTGAAATCGCAGGAGCGGCCTGCCGTGATCCGTGCGATCGCGGAGGCGCGCAGCCATGGCGATTTGAGCGAGAACGCCGAGTATGACGCCGCCCGGGAGCGCCAATCGTTTATCGAGGGCCGGATTTTGGAACTCGGCGAGATTATTTCAGGGGCCGAGGTCATCGACCCGTCGTCTTTGTCAGGCGATACCGTGAAGTTCGGTGCGCATGTCACCTTGGTGGATGAGGAAACGGATAAGGAAGCGACCTACCAGATCGTCGGCGTGCACGAGGCCGATATCAAACAGGCCCGCTTGTCGATCTCCTCGCCACTCGCCAAGGCGCTGATCAACAAGAAGGTCGGGTCGACGATTTCGGTGCCCGCGCCCGGCGGAGACCGGAGTTACGAGATTCTCGCCGTCAGCTTCGTCTGACGCCCCGAGAGGCACTCGTCCTTCGGTCTTCTCCCAATAGAGCGAAGTCATGATTACGCTGGCAGACGTTCAGGACGCAGCACGGCGTATTGCTGGCCGCGTGATTCGCACGCCGTCACTGTATTCTGACGCGGTGAGCAAGGCGACCGGTGCCCACGTCACGCTGAAGCTGGAAAGCTTGCAGGCAATCGGCTCGTTCAAGGAACGCGGGGCCGCCAACAAGCTCGCGCTGCTGACCGAGGCTGAACGGCACGCTGGCGTAATCGCCATGTCGGCGGGCAACCACGCTCAGGCAGTGGCGCGGCACGCGGCGCTGGCTGGCATCGGGGCAACGATCGTGATGCCGGTTTTCACGCCGTCCACCAAGGTGTCCCGCACCGCCGCCTGGGGTGCCACCGTCGTGCTGCACGGCGAAACCCTGGTTGAGACTGCCTTGCACGCCCACCACTTGGCCGCCGAGCGGGGGCTGGTTTTCGTTCATCCCTATGACGAC
Organism: Acetobacteraceae bacterium; assembly: GCA_965199005.1. Classification (GTDB taxonomy): domain Bacteria; phylum Pseudomonadota; class Alphaproteobacteria; order Acetobacterales; family Acetobacteraceae; genus LMUY01. The sequence goes on from CBDAQK010000006.1 coordinate 1,551,417, forward strand.
CCGGCGGTCATGGCCGGCCAAGGTACCCTGGCCCTGGAACTACTCGAAGATACCGGCGAGTTGGACGCGTTGCTGGTTCCGGTGGGCGGCGGCGGGATGATCGCGGGCTGCGCCGCCGTGGCCGCTTCCCTGCGGCCAGGCCTGGAGGTGATCGGAGTGCAAGTCGCAGGGTATGCCTCGCTGGGCCAAACTCTGGCAGGGCTGCCGGTCGATGTCGGGGGCCCCACCATCGCCGAGGGCATCGCGGTCCGCGACATCGGGGTGGCGCCGCTGGAAGTCATTCGGGCGCATGTGAGCGACGTCATCGCCGTTCCGGAACGGGTGGTGGAGGACGCCATTGCCTTGCTGGCGGAAGGCGCCAAGCTGGTTGCGGAAGGCGCTGGGGCGACGGGCGTTGCCGCGTTGCTGGCCTATCCGGAACGTTTTCGGGGGCGCCGGGTGGCCACGGTGATCTGCGGCGGCAATATCGACGCCCGCATCCTGGCGAATGTGCTGCTGCGGGGATTGCTGCGGGACGGCCGGCTGCTGCGGCTGCTGCTGGAAATTCCCGACCGGCCCGGCATGTTGGCCGACATCGCCGGGCGGATCGCGGCCAAGGGCGGCAATGTGATCGAAGTGACGCATAAACGCCTGTTTGCGGCGCCCTCGGTGCAAACTGCTGAGTTGGAAGTCATCGTAGAAGCCCGCGACCCCGCCCATGCGAACGAAATTTCGCTGGCGCTGGAGGAACGCTACATGGTTCGCCGCGCTTGAAACGTCGCCAATGGTTTTGGAGAGATAAGGTGCCTCAGAGGTCGTTGTTCGCGATGGTATGCCTGAGCGCGCCACTCACGGCGGCATCCTCAGGGCTAGCCGGTAAAAGCGAGGCGCCGATATGGCGGTCCAAGCAGGAGCCGAGGCCGGGGATAGCCGGCCGCCAACCTGCTTCGAAGCAGCCAGTATTGAAAAAGGCCTGAGACTTCTTCAAGGCTGAGCGTCGAACCAAAGCTCGCATCCGTAATCGATCGTAAGTTCCTGATCGGGTGGCATGGCGTATTTGGCGAGGATCGTAATCGTCCAGCCACTCTCATCCTCCTCCCATTGCACGCGACAATTGGGCTCATCGGCATGGTTCATTAGGCTAGTTGGGCCAAGAACAACGCAGCCGAGTGCATCGTCCACAGGATGAACGAAATAGTAATGGCTCAAAATCGTGCTTCGGATCGCTTGTCGTTCGCCGGAGTCAAGAACAAGGCATGCATCAGTACAGAGCACTTCGTCCTTTTGGATGGCTCGGGTTGTGAAAACTCCCCTACCTTTACCCGGTGCAAGCCGGACAGAGACGGGACCATAGTACGTTTCAGGCACGACCTGGCAGGTCCAACATCGCTATAACCTCAGTTTGCGCTCGCGGCGCGAGGCGCTGCACCGCCGATCCCTATCGAAACAATAAGTGGACGACGATTGAGCCGCGTGACTATCATTCAGAGCAGAAACGTCGTTGAGGAATAAAATGCCGATAGGTGTGAGCGCTGACAACACGACCGTTATCCGCAGTTTGCCGTTGGCCACGCCTACTCAGCTTATACCAGTAGGAGCGCGAGACAGGGAAAGCCTGAAAGCGAATCCACCGCAGTTTGCAGCAGATGGTAAACGGACCGGCCCGACTGGAAAGCTAGGCAAGGACGGTAAAGTTGTACGGGGGGATAAGAGCTCCGGGTCAAGTGGTAAACCCGTGCCGGCCGGCAAACGCCCGCCAGGGACGGGTGGTAAGCGGACGTGAATGGAGCTTTCTGGACGACGAGCTTAGGCAAATGGCACCTGTAGACTCGCTAGAGAGTCTGTCGGTCCACGAGGTCCCTGAGGATTTCCCCACTCCCACCCATCGCGAATGTTGCGTGCGGAGAACCAGCCCATGACGTTTCAAGCGACCGTTTGCCCGCATGACTGCCCCTCGTGCTGTGCCTTGGAGGTGGACGTCAACGACAACCGCATCTCGACAGTGCGTGGGGCTGCCGGCAATAATTACACGGCGGGAATCATCTGCGCCAAGGTCGCCCGGTATGCCGAGCGGCAGCACCATCCCGACCGTCTGACAACGCCGCTGGTGCGAACCGGCCCCAAGGGAAGTGGGCAGTTCCGAGCGATATCTTGGAATGAGGCGCTCGACCGCATCGCTGACCGGTTCATGACGCTTGCCGACCGGCACGGGGCAGAAGCCATCTGGCCCTACTATTTCGCCGGAACGATGGGTCACGTCCAGCGCGACGGCATCAACCGGCTGCGCCACGTCATGGGCTATTCGCGCCAAAAGATGACGATCTGCTCCACGGTCACGGATGCCGGGTGGAAGGCGGGCGTGGGACGGATCACCGGGCCGGACCCGCGGGAGATGGCGGAGAGCGACCTGATCGTCATGTGGGGCGGTAATCCGGTTGCCACGCAGGTCAATGTCATGACCCATATCAGCCGCGCCCGGAAGCAGCGCGGTGCCAAATTGGTCGTGGTCGACCCCTATCGCACCGGGACCGCTGCCGTGGCGGACACGCATCTGGCCCTGCGCCCCGGGACTGATGGCGCGCTGGCCTGCGCCGTGATGCATTGCGCCTTCCGGGATGGCTACGCCGACCGCGCTTACATGGCCCAGTATGCCGACGTGCCCGAGGAGCTGGAGCAGCATCTGCAAACCCGCACGCCGGAGTGGGCCGCTGATATTACCGGGTTGGCGATGCCGGAGATCGAAGCGTTCGCGCTTGCCTATAACAGCACCACCCGCGCCTATCTTCGCGTCGGCTATGGCTTCAGCCGGGCGCGGAATGGGGCCGCAATGCTCCATGCCGTGACGTGCCTGCCGACCGTCACGGGCAAGTGGCAGCACGGTGGCGCGGGCGCTTTCTGGAATAATCGCGACATCTACACCTGGGACAAGACGATCGTCGAAGGCCTGGATCGCCGGGATTTGTCGGTCCGCGAACTCGACATGAGCCGGATTGCCTCCGTGCTGACGGGTGAGCGGCGGGATTTGGGCGATGGCCCGCCCGTGCACGCGCTGCTGATCCAGAACACCAACCCGGTGACCGTTGCCCCGGACAGCAACCGCGTCCGCCGGGGCTTCGCGCGGGATGACCTGTTTACCGTGGTGCACGAGCAGTTCATGACCGAGACCGCTGCCATGGCGGACATCGTGCTTCCGGCCACCACCTTCCTGGAACATGACGACGTCTACCATGCGGGTGGCCACAGCCACGTGCAGATCGGCCGCAAATTGGTCGAACCGCCGGGCGAATGCCGGTCCAACCATGACGTGATCTGTGCCTTGGCGGGACGGCTGGGTGCGCAGCATCCGGGGTTCAACATGACGGCGATGGCGTTGGTCGATGCAACGCTGCGTGCCTCGGGCTATGACGGGGCGGAGGCCGTGGTGGCGGGACGGTGGGTCGATCGGCAACCCTCCTTCCGCGAGAGCCATTTTCTGGATGGGTTCCAACAGCCCGGCGGACGGTTCCGCTTCGCGCCGGACTGGTCGGCCATCGGCCCCGACCACGCGACCATGCCGCGGCTGCCAGACCATTGGGAAAGCTACGATGCGGCGAGCGAACGCCACCCATTCCGGTTGGTGACAGCCCCAGCGCGTCAGTTCCTGAACACGAGCTTCACCGAAACGCCGACGTCTCGCCGCCGGGAAGGCCGGCCGACGGCACTGCTGCACCAGGCCGACGCAACCCGGCTGCGGATTGGCGCTGGCGATTTGTTGCGGCTGGGCAATGCACGCGGTGAGGTCTTGCTGCACGCCGAGATCGGCACGGGCCAGCAGATCGGCACCGTCATCGTCGAGAGCGTGTGGCCCAATGCGGCCTTCGAGGGCGGCATCGGCATCAATGCCCTGACGAGCGACGAGCCCGCCTTCCCGAATGGCGGCGCCGTGTTCCACGACACGGCCGTGTGGGTTCGCGCCGAAGCCGCCGCGTTCGCCATCGCCGCCGAATGATGTATTGCCCGCGATACACCGGCTCCCTATCTCGGGAATGGTAGAGGAGAGACCCATGGCAAAATGGTTCGGTGGCGCAAAGCCCGAGGATGCGGTTGACTCAGCATACCCCGTCGAACACAGCGAAGCGGAATGGAAGAGCAAATTATCGCCTGAGCAGTTTCAGGTCTTGCGCAAGCACGGGACGGAGCGCGCCGGCAGCAGCAAACTGAACTACGAGAAGCGCACGGGCCTGTTCTCCTGCGCTGGCTGCGGGCAGGCGCTGTTCACGTCCGACACGAAGTACGAGAGCGGCAGCGGGTGGCCAAGCTTTTTCCAGCCGATCGAGGGCGCGGTTGAGACGACGACCGACCGTTCGCTTGGAATGGTTCGGACCGAAGCCCATTGCAGCCAGTGTGGCGGCCATCTGGGCCACGTCTTCCCGGATGGCCCGGAGCCGACGGGTGAGCGCTACTGCATGAACGGCCTGTCGCTGACCTTCCAGGCCGACTAGGTGGATGGGGTGCGTGGCACCCCATCTGCGTCCCGCGCGCGATGGTGGGTTGCCCGAGTGCGTTCCATCCCGCCCGTCCCGTGGCCTTGCGAAGTGGCGGCTACTCGCCGATGGTCGCGCGACAAGAACGCGCGGAAACAGAATGGCGTTAGAAATCAAGGTCGGACCGCCACAACTTGCCATTCATCAAGGCAATGCGGTGCTGATCACCGAGCCGGATGGCCAGATCACCTGGCCAACTGCCATGGGCCTGTATTTCCTAGACACGCGAATGATCAGTGCCTGGTCACTGTCGGCAAACGGCGTGCCCTGGGATCTGCTGAATAGCGGGACCCCCACCTACTATCTTGCCCGCATCTACCTCACCAACCAGGCGATCCTGACGGAGAGCGGCACGATTCCGGCGCGCACGCTCAGCCTGGTCATCAACCGGCAGATCGAGGGCGGCATCCACGAGGACTTCGATCTTACCAATCACGGCCCCTCCCCAGTGCGCTTCAATCTCGAAATCGTGATACGCAGCGATTTTGCCGACGTGTTCGAGGTGAAAAGTGACGCCATCGTCAGGCGGGGGCGCATCACCAGCGAATGGCAAGATGTCGAGCAGCGCCTGTCCACCATTTATGGGAACCAAGACTTTCACCGTGCCCTTCAGGTCTGCGCCGCGCGTGGGCCGTCGCCCGCCGTTTATGCCAATGGCCGGATCAGCTTTGAGGTCGCGCTAAAACCAGGCGAGCAGTGGCACACCTGTCTGTCCTACGCATTGGAAGATGGGGATTCCATTTACGAAGCCCCTGCGCAGTGTAGCGACTGCGCGCATGACAGTGGCCCCAGCCGCGTCATGGAGGAATGGCGCGCCGGGGTGACCAAGCTCGCGTCCAGCAACCGGCTGCTCGAGCAGCTTTTCACCCAAGCGCTGGACGACATGGCGGCGCTTCGGTTGCCGTTCGAATGGGACACGATGCAGGAATTCGTCCCGGCCGCCGGCCTCCCGTGGTTCGTCGCGTTGTTTGGCCGCGATAGCCTGATCGTCGCGCTGCAGAACGCCCTCACCTACCCCGATTTCGCGCGGGGCGCGCTGGACATCTTGGGAAAATGGCAGGCCCGGGAACAGGACGACTATCGCGACGCCGAACCCGGGAAGATCCTTCATGAATTGCGCCGGGGCGAACTCGCGCATTTCAAGCTGATACCACACACGCCGTATTACGGCACCGCGGATGCGACACCGCTGTATTTGGTGACCCTTCACACGGCGTGGAAATGCACCGGCGACCGTGAGATGGTGGAGCACTTGTTGCCGGTCGCCGAACGATGCCTGCAGTGGATCGACGAGTGGGGGGACCGCGATGGCGACGGGTTCCAAGAGTATCAGACCCGATCCCCCAAAGGCTACGAGAACATGGCGTGGAAGGATTCCGGCGATTCCGTCATGCATGCCGATGGCAGCGCCGTAAAGGGACCCAAAGCCCTGTGCGAGCTGCAAGGTTACGTGTTCGACGCCTGGGTGCGGATGGCCGAGTTATACGACGCGTTTGGCGAAGCCGGGCGGGCGGCAGAGCTGCGGGGCAAGGCCGCGACCCTCTATAAGACCTTCAACGCGGCATTCTGGAACGAGGCCGAGGGCTTCTACGCCTATGGTCTGGACGGCGAAAAGCGGCCCATCCTGAGCGTCGCGTCCAATCCGGGGCATCTGCTGTGGTCAGGAATCGTCCCGCCCGACCGTGCCGGCCGCCTCGTCGGCCGGCTGATGCAGCCGGATATGTGGAGCGGATGGGGGATCCGGACGCTTTCGGCCAATCACCCATCCTACAACCCCTATTCATATCAAAACGGCTCGGTCTGGCCGCATGACAACGGCCTGATCGCCCAGGGCTTCAAACGGTATGGCTATGCCAAGGAGGCGAATGCCGTGGCTGGCGACGTGATGGGCGCCGCTGGCTTCTTCATGCTGAACCAACTGCCGGAACTCTACGCCGGGGTGCAGCGGGAGATTTTTAGCTTTCCCGTCCAGTATCTCGGGGCGAACGTGCCGCAGGCTTGGGCAGCGGGCAGCGTTTTCTCCCTCGTGCAAGCGATGGTGGGCTTCCAGCCGGATGCGCCGAACCGCCGTCTGCTGATCGATCCCGCCTTGCCGGATTGGCTACCCGATTTGTGCTTGCGGGATTTGCGCGTTGGTCAGGATTTGTTTGACGTCCGCTTCACGCGTGATGGGGCGGACACGCAATATGAGGTCCTTCGTGGCGATGCTGCCCGGGTGGTCCGCCAACCCATGGCGGTGTGGCACCCACCAGCAGCCGCGTCCTTATTCTGAGACTGTCGTTATTTTTAGACAGAGTTGATTCATACTTTGCGCCGATCATGGGGGAGCCGTGATCATACCGGCCCAACATAGAAAGTATCATGATGCCGAGCATCGACATGGACGACGATGAGGATTGGAAGGCAACATTCCTGGAGTCAGAGCAGCGGGTCACCCCGGCACGCGACTTTCAGCATGGCTGGAAGCTGACTGCCGTGACGGTTACGCTGGGGATCCTGGCGGTGATGGCCCTCTCCATCTAACGAAGGCCGGGCGTCTTATGGCCGGCGTCGTCCGGCCATAGCGCCTTTTACGGATTGGACTTGGGCACCCGGTCGACGACCTGGCGCAACGCCGCGCCGATGGCTGCCATCTCGACCTCCGTCAACGTACCGGCCTGTGCCAGCCGCATGCTATCGAGATGAATTTGGACCGAGGCAAACCTCCACACACCAGCCGCCCGGAAGCGGTCCAGCAGATTGCACAGGCTGAACGCCACCTCGCCCAACGCCCCTAACCCGAACACGCCTGCGATCCCGACCAGGGAGTTGCTCGCCGAATAAAGCTCCATCTGCAGCGCCGTGTCGGGCTTGACGCGCAATTTGTCACCCAATGCCTGGACACGAAGCATCGTCCCCGTGATCTCTTCCAGCCCGCGGTCGCGAATGGTGGCCAGGTTCGTCTCGGCGGCAGCCACAGCCTCCGACGCGGTGATGCCGCCGGGCCGGTTGACCAGCCCGGCGAGGCGCCGCGTATGCAGCGGAAGGCTCGACATTACGGTGCAACCCCTTTGCCCGTCAGGAACGCGTCGATTTCTGACTGGGACAGGTTCGGTGCAGTGGCCTCCCCGACGCGAAGTGACAGATCGTCTTTCCGGCGGCCCTCGGTGCCCGCAGGCGGCCCCAATTTCTGGAAGCGCCGGTCCGGCCCGGTATAGGTGTCGCTCGTGATGAAGGGCCGCGCATCTTTCGCCAGCCAAATGATGCGCTCGTAGAGGACTTGCGGGGTAATCGGCTTGGCCACGACGAAACTCGCGCCGCAGTCCCGTGCGCGCAGGACATTGCCCTGGGATGTGTGCCCCGCCAGCAAAATGATCGGCGCCGTCCGGCCACCGCCGGCTTTATTGCGGCGGATGCGCCGAACCAGCTCATATTCGTCGACCTCGCCGTCCTTCCCGCGCGCCGCGCCCACGACCAGCAAATCCGCAGTGTCACGCGTGAGGTACGCCTCCGCCTCCGCCGCGCTGGAACAACGCGCAATTCCGCGCACCTTGAAGCCGCTCAAGACCTGGAAAAGGATTTCCGCCTCAAGGTCGTTTGATTCCACCAGTACAACGGACAGAGCGCCAAAATAGACGCGGCTATCCAGCTCGGTCGTGGCAATTGCTGCGCTCAAGCGTCGAACAGCTCGAGTTCGCCCGGGTCGTCGTCTTCCACAATCTCACGGGCCGACAAACGAGCGGCGAGCGCACCCACCCGAACGGCCGCAAGTGCCGATGCAAGGTCGGGCCTAATATTGGGAATGGCGTAGGACACGGCTAAGAGGAAGGTCGACAGCTCGCCGAGATGCTGGCTCATCCGATCCAGCGACTGCCATTGCTCCGAACTGGCCAACTGGCAAACACCAAGGCCATCTGCCGTGCTGGCAAGATGGAGCAATTCTGCCGCGGCTGCCTGCAACACATCCGGCAACGTGGGTACGATCGGCAGTATAGACGGCATGACGGGCATATCCATCAGAAAAGCTCCACCCCGCCGCCCAAATCCGGGGCCGGCACCCGGCGTGCCCGCTCTGCGGCAAACACGTCGCCATCGGCACCGCCCATGGTCATCTGTCGGGCACGGCCCGCGGCAGGCCAAAACTGGATCCGCCGGCCGCGGTCGCCACGCAGGCTGCCGCCGGTCAGCGTGATCCGCTCGCGCCGGACGAACCGCTCCGCGAAATCCGCGTTGAGCGTGCCGACGTCGGTCAGGCCGCTCAACATACGGGCACCACCAAACAGCTTTGCCTCCAACCGGTCGCGCCTGGCGCCGCGCTTCAGCATGTCGTTCACCAACAACTCCATGGCATGCACGCCATGTTCGTTGGCATAGGCGCCCGGCACGTCGCTACCCGGCAACAGGAAATGATTCATTCCTCCAAGACGCGATACCGGGTCATGCAGGCACGCGGCGACGCAGGACCCCAGGATCGTGGTCAGCACGACGTCCGGATCGTTCGTGGTATGAAATTCACCTTGAACGATATTAACTCGGCGCGCGGAGAGCGATGTATCCATCATGTCAGGGGCCCGAATACCGCCTCGATCTTTTCACGCAGGGTCGCAACGGTGAACGGCTTTACTAAAAAATTGTTGACGCCGAACTGTACCGCCCGCTGCAACAGCTCCATGTCGCCGCGGCCAGTCAGCATGATATACGCGATCTTCGACGTCGGAGGGTGAACGCGGACCGCCCGCAGCAACCCCAGCCCGTCAAGCTTCGGCATGTTAAAATCACTGATGACGAGCCCGGCTGGACTCGTAATAAGGGACCTCAGGCCAGCCTCACCGTCGGACGCCTCCTCGAAATCCCGGAAGCCGAGTTGTTGCAGCCCTCCACGAATCAGCAACCGCATGGATTGCTGGTCGTCGACGATCAGCACCTTGATGGCAGCAGCGGACGGCATGCGCGATCTCCAGTCTTGGCGTTACAGGCGGCAAGCATGGCGGCGGCAGCCGCGTGAAGCGGCACCTGCCTTCCCACTCCGCCTAATTCAAATGCAGCTTTTGGCATCCCATAGACGACCGAACTGTGCTCGTCCTGGCCAATGGTCCGCGCCCCAGCCTCCCGCATGGCAAGCAGGCCCTGCGCACCGTCCTTGCCCATCCCGGTCAAGATGACCCCAACCGAGCGGGAGCGCGCGACGGCAGCGACCGAACGAAACAACACGTCAACCGATGGCCGGTGGCCATTGACGGCGCCGGTTGCGACCAAGCGGCATCGCCACGGTCCGGCAACCGAACCCGCCACTTCCAAATGCGTCAGGCCACCCGGCGCGAGATAGACCTGGCCCGGTGCCAGGCGTGCGCCGTCGGTCGCCTCCGACACGGTCGCCGCGCAGGACCGGTTCAACCGTTGTGCAAAAGACGGCGTGAAGGCCGCCGGCATGTGCTGCGTGATGACGGTCGGCGGGCAGTTCGCCGGGAAACTCGACAGGATGGCAAGCAACGCCTCCACTCCCCCCGTCGATGCGCCGATGGCCAGCATGCTCTCATTGGGAGAAAAATCGATTAACTGCGGCGACGGCGGCGGCGCGTTGGACAGCGGACGCAACCGCGCCGACGCAGCCGTGCGGACAATCTCGGCCAGCCGGTCGAACCCGCCCCGGTCGTCGAAGCGCGGCTTGGCGACGCAGTCGACTGCCCCGAGTTCAAGCGCCCGCAGCGTGGCTTCGGCGCCTCGGTTGGTCAGGGTCGATACCATCACCACCGGCATCGGCCGCAAACGCATCAGCCGCTCGAGGAAATCCAGCCCGTTCATCTGCGGCATTTCAACGTCGAGGGTAATGACGTCGGGGTTCAGCGCCTTGATCGCCTCACGCGCCTGCATGGGGTCGCACGCCTCGCCAACGACGGTGATGTCCGAATGGGTCTGCAGCGCGCGCTTGATGAGCGCCCGCATGGTTGCCGAATCATCTACCACCAAAACGCGTGTCATGGGTCAGTTCGCCGTTGGTAGGTGGTGATGCCCGCACTGACATAGGACGTGCTAGCAGGCCCAGACACACGTTCGGAGTGGCCGATATAGAGAAATCCGCCCGGTACGATCAGGGGCGTGAAACGTGCCCAGATCTCCACCTGCGTCTCCTCGCCGAAGTAGATCACGACGTTACGGCACATGATCACGTCGAACCGGCCGCGCATGGGCCAGGTGCCGATCAGGTTGAGCGGCCGGAAAATCACCAGCCGGCGAAGTGCGTCGCCCACCTGCCAATCGCCGCCGGCACGCTCGAACCACCGGGTCCGAAGCTCGGGCGGGACCATGGCGAGAGCCTCTGCATCATATCGTCCGGCGCGGGCATGCTCCAAGACAGTGGTGTCGATATCAGTCGCCAGCACGCGCACGTCCAGATTGGCCGCGCCCGGCAGCAACCGCAGCACGGTCAGCGCAAGGGAGTATGGCTCCTGTCCGGTCGAGCACGCCGCCGACCAAATCCGGACCCGGGCGCCGGTCTCCGCTTTCCGCAGCAGCGGCGGCAGAACCACGTCACGAAGATGATCGAAATGATGTGGCTCACGGAAGAACTTGGTGACGTTGGTGGTCAAGGCGCGAATCATCTTGCCGCGCTCTTCGGATTCCTCCGGGTCGCCGAGCAATTCGCAGTAGCTGCGGAAATCCCGCATCCCCAGCGCACGCAAACGCTTACCCAGCCGCGAATAGAGCAGCGTGGCCTTGCCCTCGTGCAGGGCAATCCCAGTCTCTTCGTGCAGCATCCGCGCGATCGTGTGGAAATCGGCTGTCGTCAGCAGAAATTCGCCGTCCACCATCCCGCTCGGCCGCCGTGTTGAGGCGGATGGGGTCACGCGGCTTCGGCCTCGGGCCGCGGCAAGACGCGGTCCAGCGAGATGAGGCTGACCATGCGTCCCTCGATTGCCAGCAAGCCCTGGACGAAGTTGCGGACCCGGCCCGACGCGACCTCTGGCGGCGGTTGGATGGCACCGTCGCCAATCGTCAGGATGTCCGACACGGCATCAACCAACAGGCCGATGACCTGGCCATTCACTTGCGCCACGATGATCACATGCCGGGCTGTCGGGTCCGACGCGGGCAGGCCCAAGCGGGCCGCGAGGTCGACGATGGGCAGGACTGCGCCACGCAGGTTGAGGACGCCACGCAGGAACATCGGCGAATGGGGCAACGGCGTCACTGGCGCCCAACCGCGGATTTCCCGCACGGCCATGATATCGACGCAGAATTCCTGCTCGCCGATGCGGAAGGCGATCAGCTCTCGTTCCTTGGCGCTAGCGGTCACTGCATCAAGCATAGGCCATTCCTATCTCGGAGCGGGTTTCGGCAAAGGGCTGGTCCCCCCGTGCGTCGGCGACGATGCTGTCGACGTCGAGGATCAGGGCGACGCGGCCATCGCCCAGGATCGTGGCTGCGGCGACGCCCGGCACCCGGCGGTAATTGGCTTCCAGGCTCTTGATGACGACCTGGCGCTGGCCTTGGATCGCGTCGACGAGCAAAACGGCCCGCGTGCCGTCCTCCCCCTCAACCAGCAGGGCGACGCCTGCGGACACCAGGCGGTCCCCCCAGCCCAAGGCGGGCCCGACCGCGATCAATGGCACGTAGGTGCCGCGGATCGACATCACGCGCGCGCCGTCGCCCATGTCATGGATATCGGCAGCCCGCGGCTGGAGCGTCTCGATGATCGCGGTCAAGGGAACGATCAGCGTCTGCTCGGCCACCGTCACCACCATGCCATCCAGCACCGCAAGCGTGAGGGGCAGGCTCAGCGTAAAGGTTGAGCCTTTCCCCGGGCGGGACGCGATGGCGATGCGGCCGCCCAACGCCTGGATGGATCGTCTGACGACGTCCATGCCGACGCCGCGGCCCGAGATGTCGGATACTTTCTCCGCCGTGGAGAAGCCCGGCAAGAAGATCAGATTGTCGGTTTCCTCGTCGCTCAGCACGGTATCGGCTGAGACAAGGCCCTTCGCCACCGCGCTCTCGCGCACCTTCGCCCGGTTGATGCCGGCGCCATCGTCCGAGACCTCGATCACGATGCGGCCGGACCGGTGTAGGGCTTGCAGCTTCACCGTACCCTCTTCGGGTTTGCCTACGGAGCGGCGTACCTCCGGACTTTCCAACCCGTGGTCGATGGCGTTGCGGATCATGTGCGTCAACGGGTCAGCCAAATGCTCGATGACCGTCTTGTCGACCTCGGTCGCCTCGCCTTCCGACGTCAGGCGCACCTGCTTGCCCGTCATGGCAGCGACTTCGCGCGCCAATCGAGGCATGCGGGCGAAGACCGATTTCACCGGCTGCGCCCGGATCGCCATGACGCTGTCTTGAATCTCCCGCGTGAGATGCTCTAACTCGTCCAGCGCCACGGTGACGGCGGAGGCGCGGCTGATCCCTGCTTCGCCGACACGCTGTGTCAGCATGGCGCCGTTGATGACGAGCTCACCGACCAGGTCGATCAGCCTGTCCACACGATCCAAGTCAACGCGAATGGTGGGCTTCGGAACCGCGGCCATCTCTTCGCGGGCGGCCTGGATGGGCACCGGGCTGGGCCGCGGGCTTGGAGCGGCAGCCGGCGCGAGCACGGGCACCGCATTGGAAGCCTCGGGGGCCACCGGCTCATTGGCTGCAGTAGGAGCGAGCGTCTGGGGTACGATTTCGGCCTGAAGCGACCGGATCAGCGCCAGCACATCCAAATCCGGCGCAGGGGTTACCTCAACCACCGGTGCAGGCGCCGGCGCGGCTGGAGCCGACCGCCGTATCTCGACATCGCAATCGCAGTCGACGAACTCGAAGACTTCTTGGATTGCCGATTCCGGCTGGTCGGTCTGCAGCTCAACCGTCCAGGCGAGATAGGCACCCTCCGGATCCAAACTCATCAGGTCCGGCAACTCGGTGGCATCCATACTCACGGTCGTCGGGCCAAGGCGCGCGAGTTCGCGCAGCAGCATGGCAGCGTCATTCGCCTTGGCATACATGGCGGCATGCGGGCGGAACCGTATGGTCCAGGCGTCGAGCGTCACCGGAAGTTCAACCTGCAGCGGCTGGAATATCAGGCCGGCCATGCCATCGGCATCTCCTGCTTTGGGTTCCGCCCGGTGGTTCGCCGCGCCGCCCAGCGACGCCAATTCAGCCGCCGAGGCGCTTGGGTGTGCCTCATCCAGCACGCGGCCGTCACGGGCCGCATGCACCAGGTCCGCCAACACGTCGGCTGCGCGGAGCATCACCTTGATGACATGCGCGTCGGCGTTCAACTGGTCGGACCGAACGGCCTCCAGCGTCGTCTCGAACACATGGGCGAAGCGGACCAGATCATCCAGTGCGAAAGCGCCGGCACCGCCCTTCACCGAATGAACCGCGCGGAACACGGCGTTCACCGTCTCAGAATCCCGGGCACCAGCCTGCATCGCAAGCAGCCCGCTTTCGAGTTCAGCAAGCTGCTCTTCGCATTCCTGGAAGAAGGTCTGCCGTATCGCCTCCATCGGGTCCATGGGCTGGGCCTTTCTGTTTCAGGCCGCGACGCGGCGCAACGCATCAACCAGCTTGATCGGGTTGAACGGCTTGACGATCCAACCAGTCGCTCCCGCTTCACGCGCACGGGTCTTCTTGGCCACGTCGCTCTCGGTCGTCAGAACCAGGATGGGAATGGCGCGGTTCGCTGCATCACTCCGCACGCCCTCGATGAAGCCAAAGCCGTCCATCCTCGGCATGTTGATGTCCGTCACGATGACGTCGGGCTTTTCACCCTTCAGCACCTCTAGACCGTCCAAACCATCCACAGCCTGCACCACGCGATAGCCCGCCTCGGACAGCGCCAGGTGAAGCATGTCGCGCATGGTGCGTGAGTCATCGACCGTCAGCACAGTTTTGGTCACGCGTAAGTCTCCTCGATCGGTTGAAAGACAAGATCAGCGGCACCGAGCGCCGCGAGAGTGGCGGCAAAGACATCCGATGGCGCCTCCACCGAGAAACTGTGGCCATCCGCGGCCCAGGTCGCGCGGCCAGCCAGCAGCACCTGAAGGCACTGCGCACCAAGCCGCTCGACCGCGGAGCCATCGATGACCAAAGGCGCCCCGCGCCGCATCAACAGCTCTGCCGCGAGCGGGCCAGCAGCATTCAGGTCCAAGACTGGCGGCAAGGACGCGATCACCAGGTGGCCGCTGGATGGCTCCATGTCAGGATGCCTTCGATGCAAAAACAGGCTCGGCCGTCGGGTGCCGGGCGCGGACAGCAGTGCGGTGCACCGCATCGACGCAAGGCCACGTCGCCAGTGCCGCTGGAATGGACCCGTGCGGCGGCAGGCTGGATGGGCTGAGGGCCCGAGGGATGGACAATGGCTTTTTCCCGCTGGGCAACCGACGTCATGGCGGTTGCGACTGGCATCAGAATGCCGTGAGCGGGTTGAAGAACTCGTTAAAGCAATGAAACCGCTTAATTGCCGGGTTTATCGGTGGGCGAGAACGTCCCCAACCCAGCGCGACGCTGCAAGGGCGACGCGGTCTTCCCCACTCCGCCCGACGATCTGCAACCCGAGCGGCAGCCCGTTCGGGCCAGTTCCGGCTGGAATGGTCACGCATGGCACATGCAGCCCGGTCCACAGGGCGTTGAACGATGGCTCGCCCGTCCAATCCAGTCCGGCGGGCGCCTCGCCCGGCGCAGCAGGCGTCAGCAACACGTCGAACGCCTTGGTCACGTCGCCAAACTGACGTCGCGCCGCATCGAACACGCCTCGCGCCGCATCCAGCGCCTCGGGCGGCTGCGACAATCCCCATTCCAGCTTCTCGCGCAACCCGGCGCTCAGTTTATCGCGGGCGTGCAGCATCTCCCATCCCATCGCCCGGGCGCTTTCAGCATGCATCACGAGGGCATGACCATCGGCCGCGTCCTTGTAGAGCGACGGCAGCTCACACTCGGATACGTCGGCGCCCGCCTGTCGGATGCGGGCCGGCGCGTCATGCAGCAATGTCTGCGTCGTGGCGTCTGCATTGGCCCAGGCAGGCGACTGGCACAGCCCGATGCGCCACGGGCGGTCAGGCGCAATGGCAGGATCGCCCAAATCACGCCCACTCACCGCGCTGGCCAACAGGGCACAATCCGGTACGCTGCGCGCCATGATGCCGATCGTGTCCAACGAGAATGCCATCAGCTTCATGCCGTGGCGCTCGATGGTTCCGTAGGTCGGCTTATAGCCCACCACGCCGCAATAGGCAGCCGGGCGGATCACGCTGCCGGCGGTCTGCGTGCCATAGGCGAAGGGGAAATAGCCGGCCGCCACGCCAGCCGCCGACCCGCTGCTGGAACCACCCGGCGTATGGCCGGGATGATGCGGGTTCGTCGTCGGGCCGGGATGCCGGGTGGCGAACTCGGTCGTCACGGTCTTGCCCAGCACCACGGCACCAGCCGCACGTGCCCAGGCGACCGCACCGGCATCCGCACGTGGACGATGGCCGTGCCAGATCGGCGAGTTGTAGCCGGTCGGCATGTCGGCCGTATCCAGCACGTCCTTCACGCCCAGCGGCAGCCCATGCAACGGGCCTGGCAGGCAAGCAACCGCCGCCTTGCGCGCCAATGCCGGGTCAAGAAAGGCCATGGCCTGCAGCACGGGCTCTCGCGCGGCAATCCGGGCCAGGCAGGCCTCCATCAGGGCGGCTGGGGTCAACGTTCCCGCGGCAATGAGGGCACGCGCGGTGGTCGCAGTGAGATCGGCGGGGTCCATGGTTGCTCCGTCCTATCCTATCGCCAAAATCGTAGGGTGGATCAGCGCCAGCGTCATCCACCTTCGTCCGACCACAACGGCGTATGGCACTGCGCCGATACGCCCTAGTCACACTGGCCAGTGTCAGCCGGCGTTGCTGGCAGACCGCTTCAACTTACCCAGGAGTTGGTAGAGCGTCGATGCCTCGGCGGGCGTCAGGCCGGCCATGAGCTCCTCCACCCATCGTGCATGCGCCGGCGCCATGCGGGCGAAGAGCAGCCTACCCGGCGGCGTCGTCTCGATCAGCGTGCTGCGCCGGTCGGCCGGGTGGGCCTGGCGCGCGACCAGCGCGTCCGCCTCCATGGCATCCACCAACCCGGTCACGCTGCCGCTGGTCACCATCAGCCGGGCGGACAACTCGCCCATGCTCAACCCTCGGCCCGCCGCGTCCAGCTGCGCCAGCACGTCGAAGCGGGGCAGCGTCGTGTCATATTCGGCACGCAAGCGGCTGCGGATTTCCGTCTCGATCAACTGCATGCAGGTCAAAATCCGCAGCCAAATCCGCAATGTCAGCCCATCGGCATCACCCGCCGCGGTTTCCCTGTCCGTCCCGGCAAAGCGGTCACCCGGCGCCATGCGCACCCCGCTTCTGGCCGAGATAGGTGGCGAGCACACGCTCATCCGCCAGCAGCGAGGCGGCTGAGCCCGCGGCTGAAATGCGGCCCATTTCCAGCACGGCCCCTTCATCCGCCAGCGCCAGGGCGGCCCGGGCGTTCTGCTCCACCAGCACCATGGCCAAACCGTCGCGGCGAAGCCGGTCCAGCACGCGGAAAATGTCGCGCACGATGAGCGGGGCAAGCCCGAGGCTGGGCTCGTCCAGCAGTAACAGCCGCGGCCGCCCCATCAGCGCACGGCCGAGCGCCAACATCTGCCGCTCCCCGCCGGACAGGGTCCCAGCCGCTTGGCGGCGGCGCTCCTCCAGCCGGGGGAAGATGGCGAATACCATGCGCATATCCGCGCCGCGCCGCGCATAGGCGCCGAGCTCCAGATTCTCTGCCACCGACATATCGGCGAACAGCGCCCGGGTTTCCGGCACGAGCAACAGGCCACGCGCCACCAGTTCCTCCGTCCCGATGCGTCCGATATCCGCCCCGTCGAACCGCCGTGCACCCGTGGCTGGCAGGAGCCCCATGATGGCGTGCATCGCCGTCGTCTTGCCGGCGCCGTTTGGTCCGATCAGCGTCACGATCTGCTGCGGCTGAACCACGAGGTCGATGCCATGCAGGACCTCCGCCCGGCCATAGCCGGCATGCAGGCCGGTGATCTCCAGCAGCGGCGTCACTCGATCCCGCCGAGATAGGCGTCCAGCACGCGGGGATCGGATTGAATATCCTCAGGCCGCCCCTCGGCGATCTTGCGGCCATACTCCATGACGACGACGTGGTCGACCAGGCCCATCACGAAATCCATGTCGTGCTCGACCAGCAGCACGGCCACGCCCTCTGCGCGCAAGCTGCGGAGCCGTGTGGCGAGGTCGGCCTTCTCGCCCAGCCGCAGCCCGGCAGCCGGCTCGTCCAGCAGGAGAATCGCTGGATCCAAACAGAGGGCGCGGGCAATCTCCACCACGCGTTGCTGGCCCAGCGAGAGGTCGCCTGCTGGCTGGTGCAGGACAGCGCCCAGGCCCAGCCGCCCGCATTGCCGCGCCGCCTCGGCCAACAGGCCACGCTCCTCCTCGCGGTCCAGCCGCAGCATGGCGGCCAGTATGCCGGCGCGGCCACGGATATGCGCGCCCAGCGCGACGTTTTCCAGCACGGACCGGGTGGGCAGCAGGCGGACATGCTGGAAGGTTCGGCCTAAGCCGCGGCGCGCCATGCGGCGGGAAGGCTGGCCCGTGACCGCCTGGCCATACAAATGGATGCTGCCGCCGTCGGGGCGCAGCAACCCGCCGATTTGGTTGAACAGCGTGCTCTTGCCCGCCCCGTTCGGGCCGATCAGCGCCACGATCTGTCCGGAATGCACCGAGAAGCCGATCGACTCGTTCGCCACCAGCCCGCCAAACCGTTTGGTCACCCCGTTTAAGGCGAGAACTTCACCCGTTTTGTGCGCGATGGCTGGCAGCGGCGGTGCCTCGGGCACTGGCGCCGGGCGGGCGGCGGGCAGCAGGCGAACCGCAAACGGCAGCAGCCCTTGCGGCATCCGTTGCATGACCAGGATGATGATGGCTGCGAAGGCCATGCCCTCGAAATTGCCGGGGCGGCCGAACAGCCGGGGGAGCCAGTCGTTCAGCTGGTCTCGCAACAACGTCACCACGCCAGCGCCGAGCACCGCGCCCCAAAGCGACCCGGCGCCGCCGATGATGACCATGAACAGATACTCGATGCCCGCCGTGAGGCTGAACGGCGTCGGGCTGACGAGGTGCTGCAGATGTGCGTAGAGCCATCCGGACAGGCCGGCATAGAGCGCCGCGACGAGGAAAACCCAAAGTGCCAGTTGGGCGGTATCCACGCCCATGCTCTCCGCCATGGCCCGCCCGCCCGCCAGGGCACGAATGGCGCGTCCTTGCCGGCTATCCAGCAAGTTGCGGGACAGCAGCAGCACGACCAGCACCACGACCCCGATGAACCGCAACATCCAGCGCCCGTCCGGCGCATCGAACGGCGGCAACCCCGGCACCTCGCCTATTCCATTGTAGCGGCCGAGGATCGGGAGCGTGCCGAATAGATAGAAGACGGCGCTGCCCCAGGCGAGGGTGCCGAGCGGCAGGAAATGGCCGGACAGCCGCACCGTGACCAACCCCACCAGCAACGCGGCGACGGCGACCAGGGCGAGCGCCACCGGCAGGCTGAGCCACGGTGACCAGCCATAGGTCCGCGTCAGCACCGCGGTCGCGTACGCGGCGATTCCCGTGAATGCGGCTTGGCCGAAGGAGGTTTGCCCGGCAATCCCCGTCATCAGCACGAGCCCCACCGCCACCATTGCGGCCAGGCCGACGAAGGAGAGCAAGGTGACGTAGAAATCCGGCAGAAATTCTGGGACGGCGAGCACCACGATAAGCGGCACCACGGCGCCGATGACGGCTCGGGTATTCACTCGTCCGTCGATCGGTGCCGAAGGGATAGTACGGCCAAAGCGGGCAGCAGCAAACCGAACACGATGGAGGCCGAGTAGGCGCTGACCCAGAAGGAGGACAGTGATTCGACCACCCCAACGCCAAGCGCGCCCACCGCGGCCACCGGGTAACTGGCCAGCCCGCCCAGCACCGCCGCAATGAAGCCCTTCAGCCCGGTGAGAAAGCCGCTATCGTAGGAAATCGGGGAAATCGGCGCGATCAGCAAGCCCGCCAATCCGCCGATCGCCGCAGCCAGCAGAAAGGCGAGGCCCCCCGTCCGCTCCTGCTCGATCCCCATCAGCTTGGCACCGAGCGGGTTGGACGCGGTCGCCCGCAACGCCTTGCCCAGCAGGGTGAATTTGAACAACCAGCGCAACGCCACGACCAGCAGCACGCAGCACCCAGCCACCCAAAGGGAATGCCCCGATATGTCGACCGGGCCGACCGTGAAATCGGCGTCGGAGAAAGCCGGCGTGCGCGCGGCCTCTGGTCCGAACAGAACGAGCCCGGCGCCAAGCAGCACATAATGCACCGCCATCGACACGATCAGCAGGGTGAGCACCGACGACCCGGCGAGTGGGCGGAAGACGAGCCGGTAGATTGGCGGCCCCAGCAGCGCCGTCCCCGCGATTGCGAGCCCGCCGAGCAGCCAGGCGGGCGCGCTCCACTGCACCCCGGCCAAAATTGCCAGCGTAATGGAAGCGGCTGGAAGCAGGGCCCAGGCAACCCCACGCCACGGGCGCCGGGTCCGCAGCGCAAGTGCCGCGCATACCACCGCCATCCCGTCCAGCAGCCAGAGCGTGCCCGGCACCTGCCCCTGAAGCATCGCGGCAAAGCCGAGTGCCGCGAACGAGACGAAATCCCCCTGGGGGATGAAGATCACGCCCGTGACGGAGAACACGATCAGAAGGCCGACAGCGAGAAGAAGGTAGATGGCGCCGCTGGTCAGTCCGTCCTGCAGCAGCAGGAGGAAGATCGAGCTGTCCACAGGAGGCGCCCGGCTATTGGATGAGCTTCCAGGCACCATCCTTGATCTGCACCATGACGAGGGCGCGCAAATCCATGCCCGTATGGTCCGTCGGCGTCATGTCATAGACACCATGGGTGCCGATCAGTTCGTGAACATGCTCGATCCCGCTCTTCAGTGCCTCGCGGAACTCTGGCGTGCCGGGCTGTCCCGCCTTCAACGCAGCTGGGACGGCGGCGAAGATCAGCAAGCCGGCGTCGTAGGTATATCCTGCGAAGGCATTGCGGCTTTGCGGGCCGAATTTGGCGATATACCGGGTCATGAACTCGGTGCCGACGGCTTTCGTGGGATTGCTGTCGGGCAGTTGGTCATACACGACCAGCGGGCCGGTCGGCGCAATGCAACCATCGACAGCGCTGCCCCCGATTTGGATATAGGCCGGGCTGACGACACCGTGATTGTTGTAGACCTGCCCCTTAAAGCCACGCTGCGTCAACGCGATATTCGGCAGCGCGCCGGGTGCGGCCGACCCGCCGAGCACCATGACGTCCGGATGATGGGTCAGCGCCTTCAGCACCTGCGGCTGGACCGAGGTATCTGTCCGCGCGTACCGCTCGTCATCCAGCACCTTGATGTCGGTGCCGGCAGTGTCCGTCTTGAGTGCGTCCAGGACGGAATCGCCCCAGAAGTCGCTATAGCCGATATAGCCCGTGGTCTTGACGTTATGCGCCTTCATATGGGCGACGACGCCTTGCATCATCAGCTTGATGGGTTGGGCATTGTCGAACGCATACGGGTATTGCTTGGTATCCACCACATAGGGCGTCATGCCGATCATCGGCACATGGGCTGCGTTCGAAATCGGCAACACGGCCAGCATCGGGGCGGAGGTCGCCGGCCCGATGAAGGCATCGACGTGGTCCTCGGTGATCAGCTTCTGCGCGATCGTGGTTGCAGCCGTCGGGTCCCCGCCGTCATCGCGGATCAGGTAGGTGACCTTCTGCCCAGCGATTTCGGTCGGCAGCAGGTCGAAGGCATTTTTGTAGCCGACGCCCTGGGCGGCCGTCGGGCCGGTGATGCTGATGATGGCGCCGATCTTGATCTCCGCCCGCGCCGCAGTGGCAAACGGAAGGAGGCAGGTGGCCGCGAGCAGGATGGTCGAACGGCGCATGATACTGGAACTCCTACGGAGAGGCTGTAGGCCATCCTGGAAACGAGATAGTTCAGATGTCAAGTATAGGACGATGGCATCGATGCGGTCTCGGCGCGACCGACGAGCCGGTAAGGCACTAGCCCGGATCGTCCGCCATGCCTGAATGCAGCCGCACCATCGTCCGCTCGTGAAGATCCGCCGTGTCAACCGGTGTGGCGATGGTCACGAACCTGCCTCGGCGTCGGCGACGCCAGATTGGCTGGAGTTCTACCTGGACCATGCTCATGCCAGCATATCGCCAAGGTGACCATCTCCGCACGGCTTTTCGCCGGGTGCAGCAGGCGTGATAAGCGCGATTGATGACGCACATTTGCGACGCGCCGTGCGGCGGCCGGTGACTGGTTGATCATTTCGTCTCGCTCCGTTCACTTCCCCACGACAGCCGTCGCCTCGATCTCGACCAGGGCTTTCGGCTCCACCAGGCGTGTGACGCCAACGACAGACATCGAGGGGAAATGCTTCCCCATCACGGCGCGATAGGCGTGGCCTATGGCCGGCAATTGGGCGTTATATTGCTCGATATCGCAGACGAACCAAGTCAGCCGCACGATGTCGGCCGGCACGCCACCCGCCTCTGCGACCACGGCGACGATATTGGCCAATGCCTGGCCAATCTGCGCGGCCAACCCTTCGGCGAACCGTCCGTCGGCATCCCAGCCGATCTGCCCGCCGACAAACACCGATACGCCCGTGGCGGCAATCCCATTGGCATAGCCGCTGGGCGCGGGCCAACCCGGCGGCTGCAACACGCGCAGCGTCATGCCGCGAGCACCTGGCGGGCGATGATCATCTTCTGCACCTCGGTTGCTCCTTCGTAGATGCGCAGCGCACGCACGTCGCGGTAGAGCGACTCGACGATGCTGCCGCGCTTGACCCCTAGGCCGCCGAAGATCTGCACCGCGGCATCGATCACACGCTGTGCCGCCTCCGTCGCGAACATCTTCGCCATGGCTGCCTCCTTGGTGATGCGCGCGCCACTCACGTCACGGGCCCAAGCCGCGCGATAGACCAGCAAGGCGGCGGCGTCGATCTCGGTCGCCATGTCGCCCAGCTTGGATTGGGTCACCGCCAAATCGGCCAGCGTGCCCTCGCCGAAGCGCCTGGTGCGTGCCCGCGTCACGGCCTCGTCCATCGCACGCCGGGCCATTCCCAATGCAGCGGCCCCGACGGTCGGGCGGAAGATGTCCAGCGTGGCCATGGCCACCTTGAAGCCCTCGCCGGCGCGGCCAAGCAGCGCATCCTCCGGAATCACGCAAGCATCGAATTGCAGCGTCGCCAGGGGGTGAGGCGCGATCACATCGATGCGTTCGGCAATCACCAAGCCGGGCGTGTCTGCCGGCACGATGAAGGCAGAGATGCCACGCGTGCCCGGTGCCTCGTTGGTGCAGGCAAACACGACGTAATGGGCCGCGATGCCGCCATTGCTGATCCAGGTCTTCGTCCCGTCCAATTGCCATCCATCCGGCACGGCCGTAGCCGCCATGGTCATCGCTGCGACGTCGGACCCGGCGTCCGGCTCGGACAACGCAAACGCCGCCAAAGCTTCGCCGGAGCGGACCGGCGGCAGGAACCGCTGCTTCTGCGCCTCGGTCCCAAACAGGGTGATGGACCCCGTGCCGAGCCCTTGCATGGCGTAGACGAAATCCGCCAAGGCGTCGTGTCGGGCCAGCGTCTCCCGCATCAGGCATAGCGAGCGGACCACCAACTGGCCGTCCTCGGGCACGCAATGGCGGAACAGCCCGGCGGCACCCATGCGCCGGGCCAGGTCCCGACAGGCTGCATCAACGTCGGAGTCGTTCGCGTGCGGATGGGCGAGTTGCGGCGTCGCCCAGGCTTCGACCTCCTCAGACAGCGCGCGCTGCTCGTCCGACAGGAACGGCCATTGCAGGTAGCTGCGGTCAGTCACCCTTGAACTCCGGCTGGCGCTTGTTGGCGAACGCCTCGAAGGCGCGGGTGAAGTCCTGGGTCGCCATGCAAATCGCCTGGGCCTGCGCCTCCGCCTCGATGGCGGTGTCGATGTCCATGGACCACTCCCGGTGCAGCATGGTCTTCGTGATCCCGTGCGCAAAATTCGGCCCGGCGGCGAGCTTGGCGGCGATGTCCTGCGCATAGGCCAGGGTGGCGCCGGGCTCGCGCAGGGAATTGAAGAATCCCCAGGCAGCCCCCTCCTCGCCCGTCATCGCCCGACCGGTGAACAGCAGCTCGCTGGCACGGCCCTGCCCGATCAGCCGGGGCAGGATGGCGCAGGCCCCCATGTCGCAACCGGCCAGCCCGACACGGGTGAACAGGAAGGCGACCCGGCTGGCCGCCGTGCCGTAGCGAAGGTCCGCCGCCATGGCCAGAATGGCGCCGGCGCCAGCGCACACCCCCTCCACCGCTGCCACGACCGGCTGTGGGCAGGCGCGCATTGCCTTCACCAAATCGCCGGTCATCCGGGTAAAGTCGAGCAATTCGGGCATGCGCATCTTGGTCAATGGCTCGATGATCTCGAACACGTCGCCACCCGAGCAGAAATTGCCTCCCGCCCCCGTCAGAACGACGGCCTTCACCGTGCGGTCGTACACCAAGGCGCGGAAGGTATCCCGAAGCTCGGCATAGCTCTCGAAGGTCAGCGGGTTCTTCCGCTCCGGCCGGTTCAGCGTGATGGTGGCGACCGGTCCCTCCAGCTGCCACCGGAAATGCTTCGGGCTCACATCACCTCTCCACCTGCCACCACGACCGCCTGTCCGGTGAGCGACGCCGCTTCGTCGCGGCACAAATAGGCGACCGCACCCGCCACCTCAGCGGGCTGGACCAGCCGGCCTTGCGGGTTGCTTCGGGCCAGCGCAGCGACCGCAGCCTCGGCCGATTGGCCGGTCTTCGCCACGATGGTCTCGACCGCACGCTCGACCAGCGCCGTGTCGGTGAAGCCGGGGCACACGGCGTTGACCGTGACGCCGGAGCGTGCCGTCTCGACCGCCAAGGCCCGGGTCAGCCCCAGCAGCCCGTGTTTGGCGGCGCAATAGGCGGCGGTATAGGCATACCCCTTCAGGCTGGCCGTGCTGGCAACGGAGACGATCCGGCCCCACCCCCGCTCCACCATGCCGGGCAGCACGGCCTGTGTGGCGACGAAGCAACTGGTGAGGTTGACGGCCAGCATCCTGTTCCAGTCGGTGCGGCTATGCCGGCCAAAGGTGGCGGAGAACGCGGCGCCCGCATTGTTCACGAGGATATCCAACGGGCCCGCCCGCCTGAGCGCGTCCGCCAAGGCCACATCGTCGGTGACGTCGGCAACCAGATAGTCGTGACCGCAAGCCGCCAAGGCCGCCCGGTCACGGCCTAGCACGCAGACCGTGGCGCCCTCGGCCGCCAACCGGTCGGCGATGGCGCGGCCAATTCCCTTGGCCCCGCCGGTCACCAGCGCCTTGCGCCCCTGCATGCCTCATCCCCCAACGCCGGCAATCCTGCCGGGCCGTCTTTGACCCGTCAATCGTTTAAACCTAAACTATCTCCGGTAGGGAGACCGTCCGTGACCCATCCGATGCATGGCCCGAACCGATTCAAGCTTGGCCTGTTCTCCACCAACGCGGATGGCGGCCTGGCGCTGACCCGGGTGCCGGAGCGGTGGCCGGCGACATGGGAGGGCATTGCTGCCAGCACGCGCATGGCGGACCGCGCCGGGTTGGAGTTCATTTTGCCGATAGCCCGCTGGAAGGGGTTTGGCGGGGAGCTGAACAGCCGCGAGACCAGCATGGAGACGCTGACCTTTGCCGCTGCTTTGGCGGGGATCACGGAACGTATCGCGCTGTTCTCGACCGTGCATGTGCCGATGGTCCACCCTGTCTTTGCCGCCAAGGCGCTGGCCACGGTCGACCAGGCGAGCGGCGGGCGGGCCGGGCTGAACATCGTTTGCGGCTGGAACCCGGAGGAATTCGCGCTGTTCGGCCTGCCAATGATCGAGGACCGGTATGCCCAAGGCCTGGAATGGGCCGAGGTGATCGAGCGGATCTATACCGAGTCAGCTCCGTTCGACTATCACGGCCAGTTCTACAATCTGAAGAACGTGTCCGGGAAGCCACGCCCGGTGCAGCGCCCGAGGCCGGTGACGTTGAACGCAGCCTTCTCCCCCCCAGGGCGCGCGTTCGCAGCCAAATCGGCGGATTTCCTGCTAACCGGGTTCTCCGATATCGAAGCGGGCCTGCCGCACGTGGCCGATATGAAGGCCCGAAGCGAGCAGACTGGCCGGCCGCTGGGGGTTGTCGCGACGTGCCACGTGGTTTGCCGCCCCAGCCAGACCGAGGCGGAAGATTACTACGAACATTATGCCGTCGAGATGGCGGACCACGCCTCGGTGGACATCTACACCGCCGCCAAATCCGCCAATTCCAACTCGCACGACCCGGCGGCCTATTTGCTGCACCGCAAGCGCTTTGCGGCCGGCGCGGGGACCTACCCGCTGGTCGGCACGCCGCAGCACATTGCTGCGGAGATGATCCGGATCAGCGAGGCCGGGTTCGTTGGGACGACGATTTCGTTCGTGAATTTCGTGGATGAGTTGCCGTATTTCCTGGCGGAGGTGCTGCCGATCTTGGAGCGGGCGGGGCTGCGGGAAGGTTGACCCGGAGCAGACATTCAGCGTGGCGCCCGCGATGAGCGGCGAACGATTCACGATTATCCTCATCAACGGCGCGTCCAGCGCGGGCAAGTCTACCCTGGCGAGAGCATTCCAGGCCAAGGTCGATGCACCCTTCTTGCGGTTTTCACTCGACCTCCTGATGTTTGGCGGGGAGGTCCTGCCAGACCGACGGGACAAGGCCGGGCCCTTCTCATGGGCAGCCATGCGGCCATCGTTGTTCGAAGGCTATTATGGATGCCTCGCCGCCCTCGCTTCGGCTGGGAACAACCTCGTCGTGGACCATATCATCGAGACGCAAGATCAGTTGGACCGGCTGGTTCACGCGCTCATGCCGTTCGACGTGTTCTACGTGGGCCTTTACTGCCCGCTACCCGAGCTCGAACGGCGTGAACGCCAGCGCGGGGACCGCAATATCGGTGACGCACGCCGGGATCACGCGCTGGTCGATCATTTTGGCCCATACGATCTCACGTTGGATGCCATGTTGCCAGCCGAGGCAAATGCCGCTTCCCTCTTCGCTGCCTGGAAGGCCGGATGCTCACCCGGTGTATGGGGCCGCCGGGTGTCCGCCGATCGACCTCGATGACGTCCAGTGAGGATTGGGCAGTAAGCCATTCCGGCCTATCATCGCCTCGTCATCATCGACCAACCCCCGGAGACCAAGGTGCGCCGCGATCCAATCGCCCTTATCTGGCTCGTGGCTATCATCGCCGCCGTTGCCGCCTATCTGGTGGGGGCCACCACCGCCCTCACCCTTTTCTGGGCACTCGTCGTCGATTTCGCCGATTGGGTTGACATCACGTTGCTCCGCCTCCCGGCTCTGGCCGACGCACTGATACCAGCGCTCGCGATCGGGGCCATCGTGGCGTTCGTGCCGCTCGCCATCCTCTCGATCCGCGCGGGCCAGCGCGGCCGGCTGGCCCTTGTGATGGTACCGACCGCATTCCTCTGGCTTGCCGGGCGCGACGCCACCCGCATGGAATGGCTGGAGGCGCTGCTCGTCGCCGGGATCGGCGCGCTGGTGATGACGGGCCGGTTGCGCAACCGCTCCGCCGTGACCGTGCGAACCGGCTGATCCCGCCTACTGGGCTGCGACCGCCTGCTTTTGCGCCGAGTGCCAAAGCGCGCCGCCCACAACCATGCTGTCCAACGCAAAACGCTGCTTGCCCGCGCGGGTCTTGCCAGACACGTCCTCGAACGTGAAGCGGCCCTCCTCCACCCGCATGACCGTCGCGTCGCCGGTGCTGCCCACCGCCAAATCCGCCAAATCCGGCCGTTTCAGGATTTTGGCCGGCGTGACCGTCACAGCCTTCACGATGTCCGGGACCGGCATGCCGAGATAAAGGAACTTGCTCATCGTCTCCATATTGTCGAACGCCGGGCCGTCGATGCAGAGCACGTGGACGTCCGAACTGATGACGTCCGGCGCGAACCCGGCGGCCAGCATCGCCTCTGCCACCTCGAAGTCGAACGACCCCTTGCCGTGCGCGATGTCGAAATAGACGCCCCGCTCCCTCGCCTCCCAACAGCCATCCTTCACGCGGCCATCGGCGTGGCACGGCGCGTTGGGGAATGGCCGGAAGCAATGGGTCAAGGTATCGCCGGGCCGCAGCTCCTTCAGGACGTCGGTATAGCGGGGCGGCGGGTTGTCGATGTGCACCATCACCGGCAGCCCGGCGCGGTCCGCCGCTTCGAGCGCGTGGAACAGCGGCGTGATCCCGTTCACGCCCGACGTGCCGGCTCCCACCCGAACCTTGATGCCGCGGATGAGGTCGGCATTGGCCTTGGCGACCTCGGCACAGGTCTTGGTATCCATCAGCCGCATGTCCTGGCTCTCGCCGACCATGATTTGTGGCGAGAAGGCAAAGATGCCGGCATGGCTGACGTGGAGGTAGGCGAGGATCCGCGTTTGGCTCACCTCCATCACATGCTTGCGGAAGCCAGCAAAATTCCCCGGCCCCGCCGAGCCGACATCGACCCAAGTGGTGGTGCCGCAACGCCGCGCCAGCTTGTCTGCATCCACGCTGATCGACGTTCCGCCCCAGTACACATGTGCGTGAAGATCGATGTTGCCCGGCATCACGATGCATCCGCTGACGTCCCGCTCCGTATTCCCGCGCAATCCAGGACCTACTCCTGACACCTTTCCCGCGGTGAAGGCGACGTCCGCCACCTCGTCGCGGCCGGAGCCTGGGTCCACGACGCGTCCGTTGCGGAGGATGAGTTCGTGGTCCATCGGCCGGCACTCCCTGAGGCAGGGCTGGCAGTCTGCAACCCGGCCTGTCGCAGAACAACACCCGGCGCCCCAAAAACGCAGAAGGGCGGCCCATTGCGAGGCCGCCCTTCCAAAAGACCTGCCAGACGAGAGGGTTAGTCGCCGAGAATCGACCGGACTTCTGGACCTTTTTGCCCCTGACCGACCACGACCCGAACCGATTGGCCTTCGGTCAATGGCGGTTTACCGGCGCGTTCCAGCGCGGTGGCGTGGACAAACACGTCTTTTCCACCGTCCTGCGGAGAAATGAAGCCAAACCCCTTGTTGGGATCGTACCATTTCACCGTCCCCGTCATCTCGACGCCCGGGCCGGAGTCCATCTGTGGACGCGGGGGCCTTGGCGAGCGGAAACCGCCCTCGGACCCACCGGCGCCACCGTACCCGCCGCCACGCGGGCCGCTTGGGGCTGCTCGGCTCGGCGCGCTTGATGCGGTACTCTCGTCGACCGAGATAACCTGCTCGACTTGGCGGCCTTTTTGGCCCTGGCCGACGCGGACCTGCAACGTGGCGCCTTGGCTAACCTGTTGGATTCCAGACGCCTGTAGCGCGTTGGCGTGCAGGAAGACGTCGCCGGAGCCGTCCGCCAACTCCACGAAGCCGAAGCCCTTGTCCGGATTGTACCATTTCACCGTCGCCTGGAGCTGCGGTGCCGAAGATGGTGGTGGCGCAAACGACGGAAACGTCGGAGGCGTCGGCGTGTTGCCATAGAAATTATCGTCGTCGAATCCGCGACGACGCGGTTGCCGCTGGCGGCTGTCCTTGGGGGGTCTCAAGTACTCAATCCTCTGCCCTAAATCTCTCGCTTTGTCCGGCAGATCGGTACGGAGCCCGCCTAGCCACGGCCGCGGAGCACTTGCAACGATCCTCCCCTATCTTGTTGACGATCACCCGCGTGAATTCAAGGTGGACGCAGGTTAAATCTCATCTTGCTGACACACTCTTGCGGCGGAGCAACGGCCCGTCTCCTATGGTGCCCGTCTTCTTTGGTGTACGTCTGCGACGGGAGTGAGCGATGAGCGAGTGGGCCGGGAAGAAAGTCGTCGTTATGGGGGGGAGCCGCGGAATAGGGCGGTCGATCGCGCTCGGCTTCGCTGCCGGCGGCGCGGCGGTCGCCATTTGTGCCCGCGGCGCGGACGGTCTCGCACGGACGAAAGCGGAATTGGGGGACGCCGCCTTCACCGGCCAACTCGATTTGGGAGACGCTGACGCGATTGCCCGCTTCATCCCGCAAGCAGCCGCGGCCCTCGGCGGCATCGACGTGCTGGTGAACAATGCGTCCGGTTTTGGCGCGGCCGATGACGAGGTGGGATGGGCCGCCTCCGTCGCAGTCGACCTGATGGCGATCGTGCGCGCAAGCCAGGCCGCCACCCCCTTCCTGGCGCAGCGGCCGGGCGGCAGCATCATCAATGTCGCCTCGATCTCCGCGATGCGGGCGACCAAGCGCAACCCACCCTATGGGGCGATCAAGGCCGCGGTCATCCACTACACAGCCAGCCAGGCTAAGATGCTCGCCGCAGACGGCATCCGCGTGAACTGCGTCGCCCCCGGCTCGATCGAGTTTCCCGGGGGCACCTGGGAGCACCGCCGCACCGCGGAGCCTGAGCTCTATAACGCCACGCTGGCGCAAATCCCGTTCGGCCGCATGGGGGCTCCAGAGGAGGTTGCCGAGGTCGTCCTCTTCCTCGCCTCGCATGGCGCGCGCTGGGTCACGGGGCAGACCATCGTGGTGGATGGGGGGCAGTTGCTCGGCCCATGACAGACCAGACACCGAGCGGCGATCCGGCATCCGTGTCCCCGTATCTGCCATCCGATATCCCGGAAGCCCTTACGCCGGCCCGCCACCAGCGTGCCCGGCTTGCCTGGGACAAGGAGTTGCGGCCGGCCCTGGGACTAGAGGGCTCGACGCGCGGCATTCCCGAAGCATGGTTCCTGGGTCCAAAGGCCGAGAACGTCGACCTCCTGAAGGAACTGATCCTCTCCGCCATCGACAACCAGGTCGAGTTCCGGCGCAGTTTCCACCCGGAAGATCCCAGCCACATCACCGCGGAAATGCGGGCTTCGTCCGGGTTCCAGGACGGCGTGGCTCATTTACGGGCAAACGTTGCCGAACTGCTGGGCAAGCTGAAGATGTCCGCGCCGTTTTCCTCGATGCGTTACCAGGGCCACATGCTGTGGGACCAGGTGATGCCCGCCACGATCGGCCTGTTCGCAGGCATGCTCTACAACCAAAACAACGTGGCAGCCGAGGCGTCTCCGGTCACCACCCGGTTGGAGATCGAGGTGGGCAACGATCTCTGCCGCATGCTCGGCTACCACGTCCCCCCCGAAGGCAAAACCGCCAAGCCCGGCAGGAAATTGCCCTGGGGCCACATCACGAGCGGCGGCACCGTCGCCAATATCGAAGCGCTCTGGGCCGCGCGAAACCTGAAATACGCCGCCGTTTCCCTGCGGCAAGCCATACGGGAGGTGCCTGCGCTCACCGATGCAAGGGGGTTGGAGGTTCCGCTGTGGCAGGGCGGCACCGCGCGGCTGATCGACCTCGACACCTGGACGTTGCTCAACCTGGATATCGACGCCGTGGCCGAGTTGCCTTCGGCCATTACCGCATTGGGCATCGCGCCCCATCAACTGACGCGCATGCTGGCCGGCTACTCGGTGCAGAACGTCGGATTGGTGAATTTCTACCGCTCCTTCATGCGGGACGTGCAGGAATCACCGGTTCTCCTGGCACCGGCGACGAGCCATTATTCCTGGCCCAAAGCGGCAACCCTGCTCGGCCTGGGGCAAAATGCCGTGTCCATCCAGCGCGTCGACCGGGATGCCCGGCTGGATTTGGAGCACGTCGAGTCCACCCTGATCGACATGCTGCGCCGCCGGGTGCCCGTGCTGTGTACCGTCGCGGTGATTGGCAGCACGGAGGAAAGCGCCGTCGACCCGCTGGCGGGCCTGCTCGCCCTGCGGGAGCAGGCACGGGAGCGCGGGCTGAATTTCGCCATCCACGCCGATGCAGCCTGGGGCGGGTATTTCCGCACCATGCTCCGGGCGGCCGGGTCGGAGGATGAGGAAGCCGGCGTGCCGACCCTGGCCATGAGCGACTATGTGCAGCAGCAATACGCCGTGCTGGGCAAGGCAGACAGCATCACGGTGGACCCGCATAAAGGCGGCTACATCCCCTACCCGGCGGGTGCGCTGTGTTACCGCAATGCGGCCATGCGGGACGTGATCTCGCTGCAGGCCCCCGTGGTGTTCCACAGCCAGGCCGAACCGACGGTCGGGATTTACGGGGTCGAGGGGTCCAAGCCAGGCTCGGCCGCCGCTGCGGTGTGGTTGGCGCACCGGGTGATCCGGCCCGACCGGTCCGGGTTTGGCCGTATCCTCGGCCAATGCATGTGGACGTCCAAACGGCTGTTCTGCCGCCTGCATACGCTGGACGACAAGCGGTTCCGCGTCACCATGTTCAACGCCACCCCGGCCGAACGGGCGCGGCGGCCGGACGTCGAACTCGCCGCCGAGCGTGCTGCGATCCGCCGCTTCGTCGACACCGACAATGCCGGGCTGGAGGCCATGTTGGAGGCCGAGCCGGCGGCGAAAGCGCTCTTCACGTCGCTTGGTTCAGACCAGGTGATCCTCGCCTTCTGCCTGAACTTCCGGACGCCGGAGGGAATCAATACCGATCTTGCAAAGGCCAACGCCTTCAACGACCGGGTCTTCCACTATTGCAGCCTCATCGAGCCGCGCGCCGATGTGAGCGATCTGGACCTCGTGCTCACCTCGTCGCGGTTCGAACCCCGGGTGTATGGGCATCAGTTCGTCGATGCGTTCTCCCGCAGGCTGGGCGTGCTGCCGCAGTCGCAACTGGGCGTGGATTTCCTCATCTCCACCACGATGGACCCGTGGACGACCGAAACGGAGGGCGGCGACTTCCTGGGCACCATCGAGGCTGCCTTGGTCCGCGCCGCCCACAGGGCATTGGACGATCTGGGCTTCGGGTAGCGGCCGGCGCAGTGGCTAGGGCGCAGGAACGATTGCGGTGGGGATGATGGGGTCGTCGAGTTCCGGCTTGCCCGCGATATGCTGGTAGGTGCCGTAAATGATCATTCCCGTTGGGATGTCCTTCCAGATGGTGCTGACGGAGCGGTAGTCGTTGCCGTCAAACCCCTCGCGGTAATGGCTGATCTTGAGCGCGTGATAAATCCTGCCGAGGAGGTTGATGTCCTCGATGCCCTCGTTACGGACGAAATCATGCCATTGCAGGGTCGGGGTCGAATGCGTGTCGAACCCGGCGATGGCGCCGGTCGATCCGTGGATCACCTCGCGCAACGCGCCCCGCGCGTCTGCCGCGCCCGGCCAATCGGTGACCCAGATGTCATACCACGCCTTCATGGTCTGACCGTCGATGGTCATGATGCAGAGGTCCGGGTCGGACGGGTCCGTGCCGCCGAACATGAAGCTTGGGCCGCCCTTCTGGTCCACCCGGGCGCCAGCCGCAGCGCAGGCGCGCGGGATGTCGTTCCCCACGGCCGCGTGGACGTTGGCGCCGAGGATGATCGGGGGATAATCGGCCGCTGCCGCCTGCAGCGCCGGCGGCATGGAAGCAATTCCGGGTGTGCAGCCGGATACGGCCAACAGCACCACGAGCCATCTTGCCTTGATCGCCATCTTCAGACTCCTTGCCCTCATGCAATGAGCCTATTTCTTCGTGTCATTCGCGGCTACCGGGTCGATCACGGTATTGATCGTTTCTCTGACCGCCGTCACGCGCACGTTCGGGGCCAGCTCGATCTCGACCTCGTTGCTGCCCTCCTTCACACGCTGTACGACGCCGACGAGGCCGCCGCCGGTGACGACCTTGTCGCCGCGACGCAGATTGGCCAGCCGCGCCTTCAGTTTCTTCTGAGCGGTTTGCTGCGGGCGGATCAGCAGGAAATAGAAAACGCCAAAGATCAGGACGATCGGCAGGAATTGGGAGTATTGCGCCATGGCGCCGCCGA
The DNA here is from genome assembly GCA_965199005.1 of Acetobacteraceae bacterium. Taxonomy (GTDB): domain Bacteria; phylum Pseudomonadota; class Alphaproteobacteria; order Acetobacterales; family Acetobacteraceae; genus LMUY01. Next base: position 1,584,769 of record CBDAQK010000006.1, read on the forward strand.
GATCGAATCCCTGGGCGTGGGCGGGGGAGATGAACATGAAAGGTCCGGGTTGCGGTGATTGGCGGCGGACCATAGTTTGCCCGGCTCTCCCGTCAAGCCGAGGCCTATCGTGGACGCAAGCCTAGCCCCCCTGCTCGCCCGCATCGCCGATGCGCTGGACCGCCTGGCCCCCCCACCACCCGCGCCCGTTGGGCTGGCAGAGGCGAATGCGTTCGTATGGCATCCGGATGGCACTCGGCTGCAACCGGTGGCCCATGTGGCGCATGTGAAGCTGGTGTTGTTGCAAGGTTTGGCCGCCCAGCGGGACAGGTTGCTGGCCAACACGCTCCGCTTCGCCGCCGGGCTCCCGGCCAATAATGCCATGTTGTGGGGTGCCAGGGGCATGGGCAAGTCGTCCCTGGTGAAGGCGGCGCATGCAGAGGCGCTGGTGCAGTATCCCGGCAGTCTGGCGCTGATCGAGATCGCGCGGGAGGACATCGCCACCCTGCCCATCCTGCTCAACCTGCTGCGGCCCAGCCAGCGCCGATGCCTGGTGTTCTGCGACGACCTGTCATTCGAGCGTGAAGATGCAGACTATAAAGCACTGAAATCGGTGCTGGATGGCGGGATCGAGGGACGGCCGGCCAACGTGCTGTTCTACGCCACGTCGAACCGGCGCCATCTGATGCCGAGGGAGATGATCGAAAACGAGCGAGGGAGTGCCATCAACCCCGGCGAGGCGGTGGAGGAGAAGGTGTCCCTCTCGGACCGGTTCGGCCTGTGGATCGGCTTCCACAATTGCGACCAGCCCACCTATCTCGCAATGGTGGAGGGTTACGCGCGCGACCTCGGCCTACCCGTCGACCCCCAAGCCCTTGAGGCAGAGGCGCTCGCATGGTCGGCCGGGCGCGGTGGGCGGTCCGGACGGGTCGCATGGCAGTTCATTCAGGACCTGGCCGGGCGGCTGGGCATTGCAGAGAAGGGGCGTGTGTGATGATGGCCGCGAAGACCCGGCTCGACATCCTTGAACGGGCCGTGTCCGAAGATCTCCTCGTCGTGGGAATGCATCTGAACTTCCCAGCCTTTTCCAGGGTCGCCCGGGCCGGTGCCGGGTTTATCGTGCAACCAGAGGCATGGCGCCCATACCTGACTATCGCCTGATCAACCGGAGAGCCGAGCCTTCAGAGCCTCGTTGATCAGCGCCGGGTTGCCTTTGCCGCCCGTCGCCTTCATCACCTGGCCGACAAAGAAGCCGAACAGCTTGTCTTTGCCGGACCGGTACTGTTCCACCTTGTCCGCGTTGGCCACAAGCACGGCGGCAATCGCGGCATCGATGGCGCTCGAGTCGGTGACCTGGCGCAGCCCGCGCGACTCGACAATGGCGCCAGGGCGTTCGCCCGTTTCAACCATCGCTTCGAACACGTCCTTGGCAATCCGGCCGTTGATCGTGCCATCCGCCAGCAAATCCAGCATCTCGGCCAAGTAAGCCGCGGAGACGGGGGAGTCCTCGATAGGACGACCGGTTCGGTTCAGCGCGGCGAACAGATCACCCATCACCCAGTTGGCCGCCGCCTTGGCATCCCGCCCGCCGGCAACCGCTTCGAAGAAAGTCGCCGTTGCCTGCTCGGCCACCAGCACCCCGGCATCGTAGGGTGACAAGCCGTATTGCGAGACGAACCGGGACCGCTTCGCATCAGGCAATTCGGGCAGTTGCGCGCGCAGCCCGTCCACCCACGCCTCGTCCAACACCAGCGGCAGCAAATCCGGGTCGGGGAAGTAGCGGTAGTCATGCGCATCTTCCTTGGAGCGCATGGACCGGGTCTCACCCCGCACGCTGTCATACAGGCGGGTCTCCTGATCGACCTCCTTCCCGCTCTCCCACAAATCCACCTGCCGGCGTGCCTCGGATTCGATCGCCTGCATGACGAAGCGGATCGAGCTGACGTTCTTCACCTCGCACCGGGTCCGGAACGGCTCGCCATGCTTGCGGACGGAGACGTTGACGTCCGCCCGCATGGAGCCTTCCTCCATGTTTCCGTCGCAAGTGCCGAGGTAGCGCAGGATGGAGCGCAACTTCCGCAGATAAGCCCCAGCTTCCTCCGGCGAACGGATATCAGGCTCCGAGACAATCTCCATCAGCGCGACGCCGGACCGGTTCAGGTCGATGAACGAGCGCGCCGCGTCCTGGTCATGCAGCGATTTGCCGGCATCCTGCTCCAAATGCAGCCGGGTCACCCCGATCCGCCGCGTGGACCCGGCGACCTCGATCTCCACATGCCCCGCCCCCACGATGGGGTGGAAGAGCTGGCTTATCTGGTACCCCTGCGGGAGGTCGGCATAGAAGTAGTTCTTGCGGTCGAACCGGCTCACCAGGTTGATTTGCGCATCCAGGCCCAGCCCCGTCCGCACTGCCTGCGCCACACATTCCGCGTTGACCACCGGCAGCATTCCCGGGAAACCGGCATCGACGAAGCTGACCTGGCTGTTCGGCTCGGCGCCAAACTCGGTCGAGGCGCCGGAGAACAGCTTTGCCTGGCTGGTCACCTGGGCATGAACCTCAAGCCCGCAAACGATCTCCCAATCCCCTTCGGTGCCCGCGACGGTGTAGCTCACGGCAGGCGGCCTTCCTTTGCGGCCTGGAACACGGCGCGTTGTTGCGTCTGCAGGAATTCCGCCTCGTCACCCACCTCTATGTCCATCGCGCGCGCACACGCGCAGAAGCCAGCCAGCGTTTTGGGTTCCATCTTGCCATCCGCGATGTGCAACTTGTTGACCACGATGGCGGAGATCATCGGCCACCCCTGCGTGTGGGCATGGCGGCTCACCTCCAGCAAATGCTTGGCGATCCGGAACTGCACCCGGTTCGCCGCCGCGCCATTGCCATCCGCCACGTCCTTGTAGGAGATGAAGATTCCCCGCTTGGCCGCGTCTGCGATGACCTTGATCGTCTTCCCAACGTTCAGATCGCCAGAATTGCGGCTCGCCAATTCGGCCACGGCAGCGCGATACCGGTCCGTGTCGGTTTTTCCGACCCGTTCATGATTTGCGATGAGAGTCTTCAATTCGTCCGGCTTCTTGGAAGCCATGTTGATTGCAACCGCCACTATACACCTGCCCTCAATCTGGGCCGGGCGATAAACCCGGCCTCTCGTTCAATTGCGGCGCTCACCGCGAAAACCGTTTCTTCGTCGAACGGCCGGCCCATCACTTGCAAACCCAGCGGCAACCCGGCGCCGTCCAGCCCCACCGGAACGGACATCGCGGGAATACCAGCCAGATCGGCGGCCACCGTGAACACGTCGTTTAGATACATGGTGACGGGGTCGTCCATTTTCTCGCCCTGTGCAAACGCGGCACCGAACGTCGTCGTGGTCAGCAAGGCGTCTACCTTGGTGAACGCTTCGGTGAAATCCCGTAGAATCAGAGCCCGGACCTTCTGCGCCCGTGTGTAGTAGGCGTCGTAGAACCCCGCGGAAAGCACATATGTGCCGATCATGATGCGCAAGCGCACCTGCTCGCCAAACCCCTCCGCCCGGGTACGCTCGTACAGGTCGATCAAATCCTCCCCTTCGGACCGAATCCCGAAGCGGACGCCGTCGTAACGGGCGAGGTTGGAGGATGCCTCCGCGGGTGCAACGATATAGTACGCCGCCAGCCCATACCGGGTATGGGGCAGCGACACGTCGACAACAGTCGCGCCCGCCGCTTGCAGCCACTGCTTCGCCTGGTCCCAATAGGCCAGCACCTCTGGGGCCATGCCGTCCTGGCGATACTCAAGCGGAATACCGATGCGCAGGCCCTTCACCCCGCGCAAGCACGCAGCGGCGAAATCCGGCACCGGGCGGTCCGCCGAGGTGCTGTCCTTGGGGTCGAACCCCGCCATCGACTGGAGCAGGATCGCGCAATCCGCCACCGAGCGCCCGAAGGAGCCGGGGTGGTCCAGGGAGGAGGCGAAGGCCACCACGCCGTAGCGGCTGCACCGTCCATAGGTGGGCTTCATCCCCGCGATGCCGCAGAGCGATGCCGGCTGCCGGATCGACCCCCCGGTATCCGTGCCGGTCGCGCCGATCGCCAGCCCCGCCGCCACCGCCGCCGCCGACCCTCCGGACGAGCCGCCCGGGACCAGCTTCACGTTCCCCACCGGTGACCATGGGTTGGTGACCGGGCCGAATGCGCTGCTCATGTTGGACGAGCCCATCGCGAACTCATCCAAATTGGTTTTGCCCAGAAATACGGCGCCATCCCGCAGCAGGTTGGCGGTCACCGTACTCTCATAGGGCGGGACGAACGGCTCCAAAATGCGGCTGGCGGCGGTGGTGCGGATCCCTTTGGTGCAAAACAAGTCTTTTATCGCCAACGGGATGCCCGCCAACGGCCCGGCGTCGCCACGCGATAACGCAGCATCCGCGGCATCGGCCGCCGCCAACGCCAGCTCCGGGGTCGGCGTGATGAAGGCATTCAGCTCACCATCCAACGCGCTGATCGCATCGACATGCGCCTGCGTCAGTTCCCGGGCGCTGAAACGACGGCTCCGCAATCCCTCGGCCGCGGCGGCCACGCCGAGTTCGGTCAGGATGGTGCTGGTCATTCCACCACCTTCGGGACGGCGAAGAAGGGTCCGGCGCGATCGGGCGCGTTGGCCAGGACCTGCTCCGCGATCCCACCATCCGTCACCCGGTCCTCCCGCAGCCGCAGCGCCATGTCGGTCGCGCCCGTCAGGGGAGCGACGCCGTCCACGTTCACCTCTTGCAATTGCTCGATCCACCCGATGATGCCGTTGAGTTGGGCCTGCAGCGGGGCAAGCTGGTCTTCGGTCACCCGAATGCGGGCGAGCTTGGCAATTCGACGGACGGTCGCAGGATCGAGCGACATGACGCTCCTTTGGCTGGAAAGGGAAAGGTTCTTGGCGAGGCAGCAATGGACGACCATAACGGCACCCCATGCCGCTATTCAACCTAACCGACCTTCATGCCCAACTTCCGCGCAATCAGCGCCTGCTTGGACTGGATCCGGGCACCCGCACCATCGGGGTCGCCCTCAGTGATGTGCGCCGGGTGCTGGCCAGCCCCTACGGCACCATCAAGCGGACCAAGCTGGCCGAGGTGGCGGAGGCGATCCTGGCCATTGCCAAGCGGGAGGACGTTGGCGGGCTGGTCGTGGGCCTGCCTTTGCAGATGGATGGCCGGCTTGGCCCGGCAGCCCAGGCCGCCCGCGATTGGACCTTCGCCTTGATGGATGCCACCGGGCTCCCGGCGACGATGTGGGACGAACGGCTGTCTTCCGCGGAGGCCAACCGGTCGCTGAGCGAACAAGGTGCCAACCGGGCCCGCCGGGCGGCGACGGTGGACCGGATGGCGGCGAGCGTGATCCTGCAGGCGGCACTCGATTCGTTGCGGCCGCTGCCGGCGGGTGTCGAAGAATGATGCCATCCATCTGCATCTTCGGCGCCGGCGCGATCGGCGGCTTCATCGCAGCCCGGTTGGAGGCGGCCGGCACCCCCGTTTCCATCGTGACCCGGGGGGCGCATCTGGCGGCCATCCAGCGCGACGGCCTGGTGCTGCAATCCGGCGGCACAAGAACCGTGACGCACCCCCGGGCCGTGCTGCACACGGACGCAATCGGGCCGCAAGACTTTCTCCTGGTCACGTTGAAGGCCCACTCGCTGGAGGCAGCGTTGCCCCAGATGCTCCCACTCATCGGTCCCGGCACGACGATCGTCGCCGCCGTCAACGGGATACCTTGGTGGTATACCTATGGGCTCCCCGAACCATTCAAAGACCGCCGCATCCAAGCGATAGATCCGGCGGGCGCGTTGTGGTCCGCCCTACCACCGTCGCAATGCCTCGGCTGCATCGTCTACCCCGCCGCCGCTGTGTCCTCACCCGGCGTCGTGCAGCATACCTTTGGTGATCGCCTCCAATTAGGCGAGCCAGATGGACAGCAATCTGAGAGGTCTATGGGCCTCTCTGCATGTTTGACCGCAGCTGGCTTGCAGGCGCCGATCAGCCATCGGATCCGCGAGGAGATGTGGTTGAAGCTATGGGGCAATATGGCAATCAACCCGATCAGCGCACTCACGATGGCGACGATGGACGTCATCATCGCCGACCGCGGCACCGCCGCCCTCGCGAAGGCCATGATGCTGGAAGGCCAAGCCGTCGCGGAGGCGCTCGGGACGCGTTTCAACGTGCACGTCGATCAGCGTCTGGCGAATGCATCGCGGGTAGGGCGACACAAGACGTCCATGCTGCAAGATATGGAGCTCAACCGGCCGCTGGAGATTGAGGCGATCCTAGGGGCTGTGGTGGAAATGGCAGGATGGGTCAGCCAGCCCACCCCGCTCTGCGAGGCCATCCTGGCCCTTGTGAGACAAAGGGCAGCCATGCGCATCTAGTCATTAACGGGATTCATGTTGCATCGCAGCAAACAGACGTCTATGTTGCAGTGCACAACAAGTTGGAAACGTCCTTCCGCATCACCAGAAGGATAGCATACATGAACTCATTCGAGCAGGCCGGCGAAGCGATGTTGCTGGCAGAAGAAGGCAAGGCCCTGATCGCGCGTGCGATCGTCGCAGAACTCCGCCGTTGGGCCGGCCTTGTCCACGAGTGGCTCGTCCAGATGCCCACGACCCTTCCCCCAACCGAGTCGCCCCACCGCTAATTGGCGAACTGGATGCCTCGCCGTTGCGGAGAGGCATCCTCGGCGCCTACGAAACACTGAGGGTCATCTCCCCGGCCCGGATCGCCACAGCCAGCCTGTTCTCCGCCGGCGCCAGCGGGCAGATGTAGCGGTTGGAGTAGCTGCAGGACGGGTTGTAGGCGAAGTTGAAATCCAAAATTGTCAGCCCATCCTCGTCCCGCCCGAGATCGGCGCCTTTGATGGTGTCGAGCAGGTAGCGTCCCGCGCCGTAAGTTTCGGTGCCCGATGTCCGGTCCGCGAAGGGCAGAAACGCCCCGCCCCCGTAACCTTGGACCCAATAGAGCGTCAGTTCGCGTCCGAGTTTGCTCTCCAGCCCAACCGTCTGAGCGAACCCCTCAAGCCGGATGACGCCGTCGGCCCCAGCATCAATGCCGAAAGCAGACGCCGAAACACGGCGCAGCCCGACTGCAAACCGCAGCGCCGGGTCATATGGAAAGTATGGCAAGGCACCGATCACCTGGCGCTCCGCCTCGCCGAGGGGAGATTGCCGATGGTGACGCACCAAATCGTCCCGGGTGCGCCGCCATGTCAGCCATGCCGCCTGCGGGTCGGGATCGTTGCGAACCGACGCGTACAGGGCGGCAACGCGCCGGCGCCAATCCCACAACTCTCCGGTCGGCCCCGCATCGAACGGGTCAAGCATGCGTCCGCAGCCGCTCCAAGACGCCGACCAAATCGGAAGGCTCCAGCCGCCTATGCGTGGTTTCGGCGACGTGAGCCTTGATCACCCGCCCGTCTGTCCCGATGATGAACGTGGCAGGCAATGGCACGCGCCAGTCGTCGGATTGATTCACGCGCGGCAGGTCGTGCCCGAGGCGCACATAGAGCTTTTGGAGATCCGGCGCGATTTCATAGACGACGCCAAACTGCTCCGCCACGGCGTTGCCAGCATCCGACAGAACCGAAAACGCCAACAGGTCACGCTCGGCGACCGCAGAACAGCTATCGAAAGGCTGTGGGCCGATCGCGAGCAGGTCGGCACCCGCGGCCTGGATATCTGGCAACGCCTCCTGATAGGCGCGTAACGTCAACGTGCAGAACGGACACCAGCCACCGCGGATGAACAACAGGACGACCGGACCATGCGCCAGATAATCCGCCAGCCGCACCGTCTGGCCATACTGGTTCGGCAGCGCGAAGGACGGAGCGGCCGCACCGGCGCCAATGGCCTTGCGATCGGGTATGGCGATACGCAAATCCTCCGCGGCCAGAACGGCCTTTCGCTCATGCGGTGGCAGCCGGGCGAGCAAACCCGTTCTAAACGCTTCCAGCTGGCAGGTGAGTGTCCTTTGTCCCTTATGCATATCTGCTCGCTGGTATCGCACCTTGACCATTCCAGCCAAGCAATATCGGGGCGGGTAGGTTGGTTTGGAACGCCGGGCGCGCTGATATGTTCGATGCGTTGACGGTATAGGCCGTGGATCTTCTCTCCGCCTTCCGCGTCTTCATCCGCGTCGCCGAAGCGCAGTCGTTTTCCGCCGTCGCCCGCGAGTTGGGGACCACGCAACCAGCCGTATCGCGCCAAGTCGCCGCCCTTGAGGAGCACCTTGGCGCCCGCCTCATCCAGCGCACCACCCGCAGCCTCGGCCTCACCGAGGATGGGCGGGATTTGCTGGGCCATGCCCGCCGGGTGCTGGACAGCGTGGAGGAGGCAGAGTCGGCGGTTGGGCGGCGGCACGCGCTTCCTGGTGGTTTGGTGCGGCTGGGTACCTCCGCTACCTTTGGCCGATTATACATCGCACCGCGCATCCCACGGCTGCTCGAGCGTTATCCCGAGCTCTCGATAGAATTGCGGATGTCCGACACGCTGTCCGATCTCGTGGCGGATGGGATCGACCTCGCGGTCCGGGTTAGCAAGGTGCAGGATTCCAGCCTGGTGGTGCGCAAGATCGGGTCGTCGCGCCTGGTTGCCGTCGCATCCGAGGCGTGTATCGCGGCCTATGGCGAGCCGCTGCACCCGCTGGATCTCCACCGGCTGCCCTGCATCATCTTCACTGGCTCCGCAACGCCGGGCGAATGGCATTTCGAAGGGGCCGAGGGTCCCGTCGCGGTGGCGGTCTCTGGCCGCTTCCGGACCGATAATGGCGAGGGGGTGCGCGAAGCCGTCCTCGCCGGGCTGGGCTTTGCGGTCCTCCCGACATGGTTCTTCGGGACGGAGATTTCAGACGGGCGGCTACGCCCGGTACTCACGGGATGGGAGCCGCCGGCCACGGCGATTTCCGCGGTCTATCCGTCCCGCCGCAACCTGGCACCACGAACCCGCGCGGTGATCGACTTTTTGGTAGAGGAGTTCAAGCTCGATCCGGTGATATCGTCCTATGGCGAGGCTTGAGGCGAAGGCGAGTTATTTTCTCGTAAGAACGTCCAGAAAAACTATATGACGCGCTAACAACAGCGGCTTAGGATGCCGGGGTGAACGTCCTAGCGCCACCCAAAGCACGGCTGACTGTAGAGGTCGTGCACGATCTGATCTGCCCGTGGTGCTATCTCGGTACGCGCCGGCTGCTGCGGACGTTGCGGCGGCGCCCTGATCTGCTGGTTGACCTGGTGTGGCGCCCGTTCCTGCTGAACCCCGACATGCCCCGGCTGGGGATGTCCCGCTCGGACTACGTCGTGCGCAAGTTCGGTGGCGAGGACCGGGCCAGGCGCCTGTATAGCTCGATTGCGGAAATCGGCCGCGCCGAAGGGGTGCAGTTCCGTTTCGACCGCGTTCGCCGCACCCCGTCCAGCGTGGATGCTCACCGCCTGGTTCGCTGGGCAGGCCGGTTTGGGCGCGCGAACAGCATTGTGGAGGCGCTGTTTGCGGCACACTTCGCCGACGGACGCGATTTGGGCGAAATCGGTGTCCTCTGCGCAATCGCCGCGTCCTGCGGGCTCGACCCGGCGGGAGCACGCGCGATGCTGGCCAGCGACGCCGAGTTGGATGGCGTCCACGCCGATAATCTTCGGGCGCATCGGCTCGGCATAAACGGCGTGCCCTGCTTCGTGGTCGGCGGGCACCACGCCATCGCAGGCGCGCAAGAGCCCGAGGTGATCGAGCGGTTGCTGGACGTGGCGGCGGTGGACATGGTGGGGAGTTGAGCCAGGTGGTGGCACAAAACCGAACCTTGGCACAAAAGCTGCAAAAGTGCATGCATGAGCACCAATGAAAGCCAGGTTGTAGCGCTCCGCCGGGACCTCCACCGCTTCCCCGAGTTGGGTTTTCTAGAATACCGAACCGCCGCGATGGCCGCGGCGCAACTATCTGGACTAGGCTATTCGCTCAGGGTCGGTCCCGAGGTGATGGCACGCGAGGCCATGCTCTTGCCTCCGAGCGAGACCGAAGTTGCAGCGGCGCAGCAGGCGGCGATTGCCAGAGGGGCAGATCCTGTCTGGGTCGAACGGATGCCGCACGGGCAAACCGGCCTCGTCGCCGAACTCCGGCGGGGGGACGGTCCGGTGCTCGCGTTCCGCTTCGATATGGACGCCCTGCCGGTCGGCGAAACCGACGTCAGCACCCACGCCCCAAACCTCGCCGGGCATCGTTCGGAGCGCCCCGGCCTGATGCATGCGTGCGGTCACGACGGCCACACCGCCATTGGCCTGACGGTTGCGGCCCGGCTCGCCGACCCCTCCGTGCCGTGGGCGGGCACGTTGCGCCTGATCTTCCAACCTGCGGAGGAGGGTGGCCGCGGTGCCTGGCCCATGGTGCAGTCCGGCGTGCTGGACGACGTGGACGAGCTGTATGTCGGCCACCTCGGCTGCCTGCTGCCCAGCGGAGAAATTGCTGCAGAAGCAACGGGTTTCTTGTATTCGACAAAGCTGGATGCGAGCTTCCATGGGGTCGCTGCGCATGCGGCGATGGGGCCGGAACAGGGCCGCAATGCGCTAGTAGCGGGGGCAACGGCGGTCTTGGGACTGTACGGCATCACCCGGCATGGCAGCGCCTCCACGCTGGTGAATGTCGGCCGGATGACAGCCGGGTCCGGTCGCAACATCATTGCCCATGACTGCCACCTCCAACTGGAGGTCCGCGGTGCAACTGCCGCCGCCCTCGCACTGATGGAGGAGCGGGCGCGCGACATCTTGGCGGGTGCGGCGGTCATGCATGGCGTGACGCATGATGTTTCGATCGTCGGCCGGACCTCGGGGATCACCCAATCCGCCGAGGCCACCGCCAGGGTCGCCGAAGTCGCGGCCAGCCTGCCCGGGACGCGGGCCGTGCGGGCGGGATGGCCGATCGGCGGCGGGGATGACGCGACCTTCATGATGCAGCGTGTACAGGACCGGGGCGGCAAGGCAGCCTATTTCCTGATCGGCAGCGACATCCCGGCGGTCCATCACGCGGCAGATTTCGATATCGACGAGGCCTCGCTGGCGCATGGTGTTCAGCTATTCACGGCCCTGGCCGAGCGCATCCTCGCGCCGCGCTGAAGGAGGATGACGCCATGCTGACACGCCGAAGCCTGGGACTGGGCGCCGCCAGCCTGGCCGTGCTCTATGCCGGCGCTGCCAAGGCAGCCGGCACCGCGATCCTGGTGATCGACGCCGATCCGCCGACGCTGAATCTCGCAACCACAACGGATTACGCGGCGGGAGATGTCGGGGCAAAAATTCTGGAAGGGTTGATTTGGATAGACCGGCAGTATCATGCACAACCCTCGCTGGCCACGAGTTGGGACGTAGCGCCGGATGGCCGCCGCTACACCTTCCACTTGCGGCCGGATGTACTATGGCACGACGGCAAGCCCTTCAGCGCCGACGACGTGGTGTTCACGTTCCAGCAGGTGCTTGCGAAATACCACCCGCGCACCTCCGCCATGCTGAAGCGCGTGGGGGCGCAGGTGACGGCAAGCGATCCAGCCACGGTCGTGATCCAGCTGGATCACGCATACGCCCCATTCCTGCAACAGTTGACGGTCTTCGACGCGCCCATCCTCCCCCGGCACGTCTACGGTGGCACCGACATCGCGGCCAACCCGGCGAACCAGCACCCCATCGGCACCGGGCCGTTCACCTTCGACAGTTGGGAGCGCGGGGCGACGATCCGGGTGGCGCGGAACCCGCATTACTGGTCTGTCGGAAAACCGCTGCTGGATGGCCTGATCTTCCAGATCGTCGCGCAACCGGCCAACCGCGCCAATGCGGTGCAAAGCGGAGATGCGGACGAGGTGATCGATTTCTATCTACCGAAACCGGACGAGGTGCGCCTGCTGAAGGACACCTCGCTGCAGCACCGTCAGGGTGTGAATATTCCCGCAATCTATTTCCTGGTGTGCAACACCATCCGGCCGCCATTCGAAAAGCCGGCGGCCCGGCAGGCGATGGCGATGGCGCTGGACCGGCCGCGGATGGTGGCGCAGGTGATGAGCGGGCTGGCGAGCCCTGGCGCCGGAGCCTTCGGCGACGGGTTCGCCTGGATGGCCGATCCGGATGGCTATGCCAAACTCTATCCCATGGATGCGGGCAAGGCGCGCGCCCTGCTGGGTCCAGTCACGGCGACGCCGCATCTGCTCTATGACGCCGCCCGGCCGCAGATGATCGCGACAGCGCAGATCGTGCGGGAGAATTTGCGCGCGATCGGGCTGGATATCGTGCTCGAACCGCTCGAACGCTCTGTGCTGAACGACAAGGTCTTCACCAAACGCGATTTCGATCTGACGCTGCAATCGTACTTCTCCGCCGGCGATCCCGCGATCGGCTACCACCGGCTGTACTTGACGGATACCAGCCACGCGTTGCTGACCAACCCCTCCGGGTATTCGAACCCAGACGTCGACCGGCTGCTTGGCGAGGCCGCAACCGCGCCGGATTTCGGCCAACGCGCAGGCCTCTACAGGCAGGCCGAAGCAATCCTGGATGCGGATCTGCCCTCCATCGTGCTGTTCGACGAGAAGACGGCAGATTTCGCCAGCAAGAAGTTGACCGGGCTGTGGCCCGCCCTGGACCCACGCGACCAGTGGGCCGGGGTGGCCATGACTGGCTGAATGCCGCTCGCGACCTTCGTCGTGCGGCGGCTGCTCGGCGCCGTGCCGCTGCTGCTGGGGGTCGTGATCGTCAATTTCGCGCTGATCCAGTTGGCGCCGGGCGATCCCGTCTCGACCCTGGTCGGCGACTTCCCCGCCCCACCCGAATACATCGCCCAGATGCGGCACGATTTTGGACTGGACCAATCCCTCCCGATCCGGCTGCTGCGCTACCTGGAGCAACTCGCGCACGGCAATCTCGGCTACTCGTTTGCCAACCGGCAACCAGTTGGTGGCCTCATCCTGGACCGGATGGGCGCCACGCTGAGCCTGACGCTGAGTGCCCTCGCTTTGGCCAGCCTCGCCGGCATCGCCCTGGGGATCGTCGCAGCCCGGCGTCGTGGCCGGTGGATGGACCGGGTCGTTCAGGTGGTCAGCCTGGTCGGCTATTCGGTGCCGGAGTTCTGGCTGGGGCAGTTGCTGATCCTGCTGTTCGCGGTTTGGCTCGGCTGGTTGCCGGCGCAGGGCGCGCGGTCGCTCCGCGGGCCACCGCCGGGCCTGGTGGACCATCTGCGCTACCTGATTCTACCCGCCACGGCGCTGTCGTTGCGGTATTTGGCGCTCATTTCCCGCATTACCCGGGCCGCCTTGATGGAGATCTTGGGCGCCGACCACATCCTGGCCGCCCGGGCGCGCGGCATCCGGGAGCGCCGGGTCCTCTTCGTTCACGCCCTGCGTAACGCGGCTGCCCCGGTGTTGACGGTCATCGGCTACAATCTGGGCTTCGTCCTGGCAGGCTCGGCCCTGATCGAGACCGTGTTCGGCTGGCCCGGCATTGGCCGCCTGCTCTACACCTCCATCTCCCAACGCGACACGCCGGTGATGCTCGCCATCCTGCTGCTGGTGTCCGCGAGTGTCGTGCTGGTGAATCTGCTGACCGACCTGCTGCATCGCGCCATCGATCCCCGGGTCCGGACTTGAGGCGCGGCACCGTCTCGGTCATCCTGGTCGGGCTGCTGGCCGGGTTGGCACTGCTTGCGCCGGTGATTGCCGGGCACGACCCGTTTCTCGGCGGCAGCGACGCCCTGGTGCCACCGCTCAGCCCCGACCATCCGCTGGGGACCGACGACCTCGGCCGGGATATTTGGGCAGAACTGGCGTACGGGGCGCGGGTATCGCTGGTGGTGGGGCTGGTCTCAGCCGCCGCGGGTCTCCTCATCGGCATCACGGTGGGTGCCGTCGCTGGCTATGCCGGTGGGTGGGCCGATGCGGTGCTGATGCGGCTGGCCGAATTTTTCCAGACGCTGCCCCGGTTCGTGCTGGCGCTGATCGTCATCGCATTGTTCGGGCCGGGCATCGAAAAGGTCATCTTGGTCATTGCCATCCTGTCCTGGCCGCAGACGGCACGGCTGGTCCGGGTGTCGTTCGCCACGCTTCGCCGGGCTGGCTTCGTGGATGCGGCGCGGCTGGGCGGGATGCCGCCCGCAGCCATCATGCTGCGCGAAATCCTGCCGAATGCCGCCGGCCCCATCATCGTGCTCGGGGCGCTGGATGTTGCAACCGCCATCCTGCTGGAGGCGGGCCTGGGGTTCTTCGGGCTAGGCGACCCGAACCGGCCCTCCTGGGGCGGCATGCTGAACGAGGCGCAGCAATATCTGCGCTCCGCCTGGTGGATGGCCGCCTTTCCCGGCCTGGCCATCGCGCTGGCCGTGCTCGGGTTCAACCTGCTGGGGGACGCGCTGTCCGACTGGCTGGATCCCAAGCACGGATGACCGCGTTGCTGGCGATCGAGGGCCTGCAGGTCACGCTCGGCGGCCGCACGCGCCTGGTGGACCAGGTCTCGTTCAAGATTGAGGCGGGCGAGGCGCTGGGCCTGGTGGGCGAATCCGGGTCGGGCAAGTCGATGACGGCCTATGCTGTCATGGGGCTGTTTCCCGCGCCGGGCATTGCCGTATCCATGGGGTCGATCCGGCTGAACGGCCAGGAACTACGCGGCCTGCCCGCCTCCACCATGCGCCGGGTGCGGGGCGGCCAGGTCGGCATGGTGTTCCAGGACCCCTCCAGCTTCCTCGACCCCTTGATGACCGTGGGCCGGCAAGTGGCCGAAGTCGCAGCCGCCCATGGTGACCCGGCGCCACGCGAGCGCGCGATCGAACTCCTGGCGTTGACCGAACTGCCGGCCCCCGAAATGCTGGCGCGGAAATACCCGCATGAGCTGTCGGGCGGGATGCGGCAGAGGGTGATGATTGCTGCGTCCCTGGCCGGGCGCCCGGATTTGCTGATCGCCGACGAACCAACCACGGCGCTGGACGTGACCGTGCAAGCCGGCATCCTTGCCCTGCTGGACCGGCTGCGCCTGCAACTCGGGCTCGGCGTGCTGCTGATCACGCACGACATGGGCGTGGTGGCGCAGCATTGCAGCCGCGTTGCGGTCATGTATGCCGGGCGGGTCATGGAGACCGGGCCGGTGCGGTCGGTGTTCGCCGCGCCATGCCACCCCTACACCTCCGGCCTGTTGCGCAGCACGCAATCGCTGGATCACGGGGATCTGTTCTATATCCCAGGGCTGGCTGCCTCGGCCGCCGCACCGCCGCCCGGCTGCCGGTTTCATCCGCGTTGCCCGATCATGCAGCCGGACCCGTGCACGACGACCGTGCCGGAGTTCGGGCCGCGGCCTGGCGGCGGTCTGCATGCCTGTCTGCGGGCGGCCGTGCCAGAGGCAGCCGAGCCGTGGTCCCGCCATGTCTGAGACGCTGATTGGCACCGTCGAGGCCCGCCGGATCTTCGGCCGCCAGACGGCGGTCGATGGGGTCACGCTGGGGATCGGCCCCGGCGAGACCGTCGCGCTGGTTGGCGAGAGCGGATCGGGGAAATCCACGCTGGGGCGCATGCTGCTCGGGCTCGACAAACCGGATGCGGGAAGCGTGACGTATCGGGGCACGGCGTTGCGCCAGATGGACCGGGCGGCATCGGCGTCGTTCCGGCGGGAGGTGCAGGCGGTGTTCCAGGATTCGGCCGCCGCGCTGAACCCCCGGCGCACCATCCTCGACAGCGTGGCGCTGCCCCTGCGCTACAATCTGCGCCATTCCGCCCGCGCCGCGCGGGAGGAGGCGGCTGCCCTATTGGACCGCGTCGGCTTGCCGGCCGCCAGCTTTGCCCAAAGGCTGCCGCAAGCCTTGTCCGGCGGGCAGCGGCAGCGGGTCGGGATCGCCCGCGCGATCGCCTGCAAGCCGCGTTTCATCGTGGCGGATGAGCCGGTGTCGGCGCTGGATGTCTCGGTCCGGGCGCAGATACTCCTGCTGCTGCGCCAGCTCCAGGCCGAAGACTCCCTCGCCTGCCTGTTCATCACCCACGACCTCGGGGTGGCCCGGGCGGTCGCGGGGCGGGTGGCGGTCATGTACCGCGGGGTCCTGGTGGAACTCGGCGCAGCGCGGGACCTGCTGGCAGCACCGCGCCACCCCTATACCCAGGCGCTGCTCGCCTCCATCCCGGTTGCCGACCCGGCCGTGCCGCCGGCGTTGCGGGTCCCACCCCCACCGCTTGGGGATGTCGACACCGGGTGCCGGTTCCGCGCACGCTGCCCGATGGCGGAGCCGGTTTGCACCCAGCCGCCGCCCTTTCGCCGCACGCCGGATGGCTGGAGCGCGCGGTGCCATTTTGCCGAAGGAGATGCGCCGTGACCGAACCCGACCTGAACGATGCCGGCCTGCGCGACCGGGCCGTGCTGGCTGCCACGGGCACGGCCGCCTTCGACGTGCTGATCGTCGGCGGCACCGTCGCGGACATGGCAACCGGGGAACTGCGCCCGGCCGATATCGGGCTGGTCGGCCCGCTGATCGCCAGCGTGCATCCGCCGGGCACACGCAGCGACGCCCACCACACCATCGCCGTGACTGGCATCGTGGCGCCCGGGCTGATCGACACCCATCTCCACATCGAAAGCTCGATGGTGACGCCGCGCCGCTACGCCGAGACGGTGCTGCCGCAGGGAACCACCACGATCTGCTGGGATCCGCACGAGGTCGGAAACGTGCTGGGGCTGGAGGGCGTGCGCTGGGCGATCGAGGCGGTGCGTGACCTGCCGTTGCGCGTGCTGGTGCTGGCGCCCTCCTGCGTGCCCTCGGCACCCGGGCTGGAGCGGGCAGGTGCCGTGTTCGACCCGCCGGAAATGCGGGAGATGCTGGCGATGCCCGAGGTCGCCGGCGTCGCGGAAGTGATGGACATGAGGGGCGTTTTGACCCGCGAGGCGAAAATGCGCGGGATCGTGGACGCCGGGTTGGCGAGCGCCAAGCTGGTGTGCGGACATGCCCGTGGGTTGCGGGGGGCCGCGCTCCAGGGGTTCGCCGCCGCCGGGTTGCAGTCGGACCACGAGATCGAGGACGGCAGCGACCTGCTGGAAAAGTTGCGTGCGGGCTTCACGGTGGAGTTGCGCGGTTCGCACGACCACGTGCTGCCTGGCGCCGTCGCAGCGCTCGCCACCCTGCCCTGCCTGCCGCCCACGCTAACCCTTTGCACGGACGACGTGTTTGCAGACGATTTGGTCGAAAAGGGCGGGGTGATCGACGTGGTTCGGCGCCTGGTCCGCTACGGCATGGACCCGTTCGATGCGCTGAAGGCCGCAACCCTGCACGCCGCGCTGCGGATCGGGCGGCGGGATTTGGGGCTTGTGGCGCCGGGCCGCCGCGCCGACCTGATCGTGCTGTCGGATTTGGCTGCCATGGAGGTGGCGTTGGTGCTCGCCTCCGGCACCGTCGTGGCACGCGGCGGGGCGATGGAGGTCACCCTGCCGGACGGGCCGCCGGCCCCGCGCGGCACGATGCAGGTGCCCCATTTCACTGCGGACGATTTCAGGCTGCCGGCGAACGGGCGGCATGCGCGGCTGCGCACCGTCGATCGTCCCCGCTTCACCCGATGGGGCGAGGCAGAGGCTATCGTCGCCGACGGAGCGGCTGTGCTTCCCGAGGATGCGATCACCATGGCGGTGATTCATCGGCACGGCCTGGCGCCCGCGGTGCCAGTGATGGGGGTGCTGCGGGAATGGGGGTATGGCGTGGCGCCATCGCGACCACGGTGGCGCATGACAGTCACAACCTGGTCGTGTTCGGCCGCGATCCTGCCGATTTGGCGGCGGCGGCGAATGCGGTGGCAGCCGTTGGGGGTGGAATGGCGGTGGCATCCGACGGCCAGGTCCGCGCCGTCCTGCCCCTGCCCATATGCGGGCTGATTTCGGACGCGGCCGCCCCGGACGTTGCGACCCAACTGCATCGCTTGCGCCAGGCGGCAGACGCAGTCGTTGCCTGGGAACCCCCGCTGCTCACGTTCAAGGCGCTGGGCGGTGCGTCGCTGGCCTGCAATCCCGGGCCGCATGTGACGGATATGGGCATCACGGACGGCAGCACGGGCGAGGTCCATGCCTCGGCCCTCGTGGATACGTGGTGAGCTACTGGCAGGCCTTCGAACCAGCTACGGCTGATCCGGCGGTTTGGGCCGAGAGTTACTCCGCCCGCATGCCAGATGCCTCCCGGCTCCGCCTGCCGTTGCGGGATTTGGGCGATACGGCGGTGGCCGGGCTGATCGCGAACCAGGCCTCCTTCCTGGTCGTCGACCGCTTGTCGGCATGGATGGCAGAAGCGGCCACGGCGGATGCGGTGGACATCGTGGTGGGTCTGCCAACCCTGGGCCACGTGTTCGGGCAGGGCGTGGCGCGCGCGCTCGGTCACACGCAATGGGTCGCCCCGGGCACAACGCGCAAGCTCTGGTATGCCGACGTCCTCTCGGTTCCCACCGCGTCCATCACGTCGCCCGAGGCTGGGCGGCGGATGTGGCTTGATCCACGGCTGGTGGACAGGCTGGCCGGACGCCGCGTTCTGCTGGTGGACGACGTCATCAGTACGGGGCGGTCGGCGATGGCCGGGCTGGCGCTGCTCGCCGCCGCCGGCATCAGGCCGGTCGCCGCCTGCGTCGCCATGACGCAGACCGACCGGTGGCGCAGTCGGTGGCCGCCGGACATACCGTTGCGGGCGGCCTTTGCGACGCCGCTGTTTCACCGAAGCCACGCCGGGTGGTACGCCGGGCAACCTGAAGGCAGTCACGAGGGTTAAGGCACTATGCCAAAGCCCATCACGACTTCGCCGACGCCATGGACCCAGGTCATCCTGGTCTGCCGAAAGTGCAGCAAGAAACTGCACGGGGGGTTCGGCGCGGATGGGGACCAAACCTTGCCGCGCGCGCTGAAAACCGAACTTCGGCAGACCCAACGCCGCCGGGCCGTTCGGGTGATCGAGACGAAATGCCTCGGGTTGTGTCCCAAAAACGCGGTGACGTTGCTGCCTGCCAGTGCGCCCGGCGCCCTCCTGACCATCCCCGTGGGAACCCCTGCCGGCGAGGTGCTGGCTAGGCTGCCGCAGCCTGCCTGATGGCGTCCGGCCCAAACGTCCGCTCCAGCCGCCGCACCGTGAAATGGGCCTTCGCCAGCTCCCGGTAATGGGCAAGGAAGGCCGCGTTCAGGGTCGCACCGCCGACCGCGCCAATCACCGGAACCGCCTGCAGGGCGAATTTCTGCGATAGGCTGACACCGAACCGGGATGCCACCTCGGCAATCAGCATGGCGAGCGGACGGCCCTGCAGGATCAGCCGGGTCGAAAGATAGCCCATCTCTGCCTCACGTTTCCCGGGGTTGAGGGCGAAGACCTGGAGGCAGGCCTCCCGTGTGTCGGGATCGCTCAAATCCTCCCCCTCATCCTGCGCAATCCGGGCGATTTCCCGCATGATCGCCAGGGTCGTGAGAGCAGCGTCGGGCACAAAGCCCCCCAGCCCCAGAAAGCCGCCCACCGCCCCGGAGAGAACCACCAGGGGCGCGGCAAACCGCTTGCTCCGCGCCTGCTCCGCCGAGAAATCCAGGCGCAAGACCGCGATGTCGAAGGCCCGCTTCAACGCGGCCTCCACAACCCGGGCGGTCGCCGACTGTCCGCCCGGCACAGCCTGCAGGGTTCGGGTGCCCAGCCGGAAGGTGTGGCCGAGAACGCCACCGGCCATGTCGGCCATCCGCATGATCACGCCGCCTCCGTCACGCAGGCGGCGCATGGCCGCCGCCAATTCGGCCCGGGACGCCGGGTCCATCGCGCCGCCCGCGACGACGATGTCCGTTCCAATGGCCTGTGTTTCGGTCATCCCTGCCTCCTGACTCACCCCGCTCAAACGCCTGGCTCGCCGTTCGGCTCCCGATCGGTCTGCGCCAGGCGCCGCGCGTTCCGCAACACCTCCGCCCGGGCATCCGCATCGCACAGGCGATAAAGCCGCAGCAGCGCCAGTTCGTCCCCCGTCAGGCCCTCGGCCGCACCGGCGCCGTGCAGCAATATCTCCACTGACACGTCCAAGGCACGGGCGATGCGGGATAAATTGCCGCTCATCTGACCCGCCCGGTCTGTCTCCCACTGCGCGACGGCGCTGCGCGAGACGCCCGTCGCGGCCGCCAGCGCCGACTGACTCATGCCGCGCTCGCGTCGCCACGTCGCAATCCGCTCACCCACGCTCGTGCCCAAAGCTGCCTCCCAGTCCCAATTGACCACGGCCATCTTGTTTACGCCAGCGAAGAGAACATTTGACGAACTATGTTAGTTGGTCTAACAAGCACGTGCGTTAGGTGTCCTAACATATTCCTCCACGGAGCTGCCATGCCCGCCGCCCTCACTTGGACGCAATTCTCAGACGCCCGCCTGCTGCATCTCCGCGCCTCGGGCCGATCTTGGAACGCGGTGGCTGCGGAGTTGCGCATCGGCCGCAATGCGGCCATCGAACGGGCCCGCCGGCTCGGGCTGCCGCCGGTCACGCGGATTCAACCGCCGCCCCGCACGGCGATCGAGCGGATCGACCGGCCGGCCCTGCCTCCAGGCCATCCGTTCTCCTGGCAGATCATCAACGCCGGGACATGCCTGGCCGGTGAGCCATATCCCTACCCTGTGTTCCTATGACGGGAGATGACGAAGCGGCGGCTCCCCTGCACCCTCTGCGGCTACACCCGGCGCCAGGCTCCACCCACCGCAACGGGGTGGCGGAGTTCGACATCCGCCGTACCCGCCGGCCGCAATCCCACGCGCGCAACCCACTGCGGAAGATGGACGCAGAGACGGTCATCGCCCGGCTGGAGGAGGCCGGGCATACCCTGCTCAGCCTTCCCCGGACGGGCGATACCCGGCACCGCTCGCTGGCCGAGGCGCTGGGCGCCTTTGCCGCGGCAGAGTCCGGCCGAACGCAGCCACCAGCCCCAACACCGTCCCGCATCACCCGAATGGACCAGGCACTGGCCTGGATTCCGCTGATCCCAGCGGACCGGCTGGCGCTGCGGCGCATCGTCGGCTGCCGATCCCTGGTGAGCCCGCTCACCGGCCGCCATCTGTTCAGTTGGCGCCGCCTGGCCCGG
Source organism: Acetobacteraceae bacterium (assembly GCA_965199005.1). GTDB lineage: Bacteria > Pseudomonadota > Alphaproteobacteria > Acetobacterales > Acetobacteraceae > LMUY01. The sequence continues at coordinate 1,605,814 of CBDAQK010000006.1, forward strand.
TTGCTGGGTGCCGACCACCAGATGGTCCAGCGCTGGCACGCAACGGGCATTCGATACATCATGACAGCGCTCAACCGGGACGCAGCCCTGGTGCGGTCGTGGGACAGGCTGCGATAGGCGTTACTGCCGGGTCATCACCACGGAGGCCCGGCAGCGGGGCGTCGCAAATTTTCCGGTAATGCGATCCCCGGTGCGGTCTCCCTCGAACACCTGCGGAAACGGCTTGCGGTCGGCGCCGATGGCATTGCTGCTGGCGGTCACGTGACCGGCCGTATTCTCCTGTCCGTCCAGCACAAGGACACCGTCACTCGGCGCGAACTGCACCTTGCCAGCCCGGATGACGAGGGATGAGGTCGCCTTTCCCGCGGAATCGAAGCCAGGCCCACACGCCCCTTGGTCCGTCGTCAACGTGCCGGCGAAACGATCACCGCCCCCTGCACAGCCCGACAGCAGCACGAGCACGACGGGCGCGAACCGCAGCCCCCTCTTGTCAGACCGCGTCGCCATGAATTTGGGGTTCCTTATGACGGCAATGTGTCTAGCCGGGCCGTCTCTGGCCCTGGGAGTCAGACCACATCATCTTGCCGCAACGCCCGGCTAATTCCGCAGCTCACCCACTTCCCCGGAATGGACCATGCCGAGATGGCTCGTCAGGGCCTTGACCATCTTCTTGACTTCCGCCCCCGGCAACACGAACCCTACAGTTCCGAAGCCCGGATGGGCGAAGGCGAGCATCGAACCCTCGGTCATCGCTTCGGGCCGGACCACCCAGGCGGGCCCGACCACCGCCTGCACCCCACTCGGCTCCAACCGGCGCTCTCGTGCCTCTGGTGGCAAATCGGCCAAAAGCCGGGCGCGCGCTGAGGCCAAGGCCGTGATCAGCTCCAGCAATTGACTCGGCGAAAGCGTCAGATGCCCCTCTGCCCCACTGCCGGGCAGCAGGGTCAACACCGCCCCTCCGTCGCCGAGGGCAACATTCATCCGCGGTGGCGCCATACCCAGACCTCCCAATTCAGCGGACCCACATTGGCATCCCGATCCTCCGCCTCTCCCGCCAACCCTTGACCCAGCAGAGTGCCGGAGAGTGATCCCTCGTTAGCACGCGGGCGGTCCCGGTCACCAACACCATTATGAAGCCCAGCCTCCCGCCGGGCAGCCAGAGGCGACATGGGGTCTCCCGGGCCGCGGTCGAGGTGTCGTGGCGCGGGGCAGTGTTCGAACCCTAGCAGGCGCCGCATAATGTCCTGGCCACAGGAGACCAGACATGCGGTTGATGACCCTGCTCGCCACCTTCGCCCTCACGGCCGCGTCACAGGCCCAGGCTGCGGACTCGGCGATCGTGCTCCACGGGGAGGGCGTGCAGATATACACGTGCACGCAGGCCGCCGGTTCCTATGGCTGGCGGCTTAAAGCGCCAGAGGCCATGCTCGCCGATGCCGCCGGCGATGCCTGGGGGCGCCATTTTGCCGGCCCGAGTTGGCAAGCGAACGATGGCAGCACGATCGTCGGCGACCCCTTGGTGACCAGCCCGGCGCCCCAGGCAGGATCGATCCCCTGGCTGGTCTTGACTGTGAAGAGCCATACGGGAGAGGGCCTCTTCGCCAACGTCGCCTACGTCGTGCGCAGTGCCACCGTTGGCGGCGCCGCTCCGGCGTCGGGCTGTGACGAGGCGCATGCGGGCGCCGAGACGCGCGTCGACTACAGCGCGACCTACACCTTCTTCCCGAAGCCAAACTAGAAAAGGATTTGAATGGGTCTGCTGCCGACCCGGAAGCTGAGGTTCATATGTAGCTAGGGAGACGCCGCGTTGCCGCAATACCGGCTGCATGACTTCCCGGAATCCGGCAACAGCTACAAGCTGGCGCTGATGCTGACCCTTTGCGGACAGAGCTACGACCTGTTGCCCGGACAGCGGCTGCGGCGATACGTCTGACCTGGGCACGGTGAGGTTTGGCTGGTTGAGAGGATGGATCGAGCAGGCCTGGAACGACCGCTCGCTCAGTCGTCAGCCAAGAGATTAATCGAGCTGCCGGCCATCCAAGCCTGGATCGCGGCGAGGACCTGGGGAAAGTAACTCTCGTAACTCTCTCGCGTGGCATAGCCGAGATGCGGGGTGAGGATGGTGTTCGGCGCCGCCCGCAACGCGGCATCTGGGGGCAGAGGCTCTTCGTCGAACACATCCAGCCCTGCGCCGGCGATGCGCCCGGCGGTCAGCGCGGCGACCAGCGCGGGCACGTCCACCAGGGCCGCGCGGGACGTATTGATCAAGAACGCCCCCGGCTGCATCAGCGCCAACTCCGCAGCGCCGACGATCCCGCGGGTACGCGCGCTGGACACCAGGTGCACGCTGACGAAATCTGCCGTCCGGAACAGCTCCGCCTTGTCGACCCGGCGGCAGCCCATGTCAGCCGCGCGCTCCTCCGTCAGGTTCTGGCTCCAGGCGATGGTCTTCATGCCGAACGCCCTGGCGTAGGCGGCCACCTGCCCGCCCAATTTGCCAAGCCCCAGCAGACCGAGCGTGCGCCCCTGGAGCATGAAACCAAGGCGCGGCGTCTGCCACTGTCCAGCGCGCACGGCCCGGTCCTCCGCCACGATGTTGCGGGCCAATGCCAGCATCAAACCGAAAGTCAATTCTGCCGTGGGGGATGCACCGCCAAGCGTGCCACAGACGGGAATGTTGTGATCGCGACAGGCAGCCAGGTCGATCCCCCGGTTGCGCATCCCCGTCGTTGCGAGCAGACGCAGCTTTGGCAATGATTCGATGAGGCTGCGTGGGAAGGCCGTGCGTTCGCGGATGGCAACCAGCACGTCGAAGGGCAGCAACCGCTGGACCAGTGCGTCGCCCCGCACATTGTCGGTGAAGAATGTCACCTCGGCCTTGCCATCCAGTTGGCCCCAATCTGCCAAGGACCGGGCGACATCCTGGAAATCATCCAACACGGCGATCTTCATCTTCGCACCCTTTGCACCATCGCTGCCAGTTGTGCCTCGGTTCGGCGCATGGCGCCACCTTGCCTACGGTAGCCTATCAGACCATTCTGCGCACATGTTTGCAGTAACTGGCTCGAAGGGGTTTCCGGCGATGGATGCGGCAAGCATCACGCTCGTGGCGGCCCAAGCGACGGTGACCGGCCTGTTCGACAGCATTGCGCGCGCCTACCGCGAGCGCCCCGCCATCCGGGAGGGCGATGTCTGCCGCAGCTATGGCGAGGTCGCCAGCCGCATTGGCCAGACGGCAGCCATACTGCATCGGCTGGACGAGAACCGGACCGGGCGGTTTGCCATTCTCTCGGAGAATCGCGCCGAGTTTCTGGAGGCCCAACTGGCCGTAGCCCGATTGGGCGGCGTCATCGCCTGCCTGAACTGGCGGCTGGCGCCCGTGGAGGTCCAACACTGCCTGGATTTGGCCGAACCCGGCGTGGTCCTCGTCTCCCCGCGGCATGCCGGGTTGCTGCATAGCGTGCGCTGTCCGGCCGAGATCGTGGAATTAGGCCCGTCCTGGGAGGGGTTGTTGCAGAGCGCCGGGTCAGCGCCACCCTCGCGCTCTCAGGCCGAGGTGCCGTGGCTGATCCTGTATACGGGCGGGACAACGGGACTGCCGAAGGGCGCCATCATCTCCCAACGGGCCGTATTGGCGCGGATGCACGCGATGGAACATGATATGGAGGTGCGCCCGGGCGATCCGTGCCTGGCCTGGCCCCCCATGTTCCATATGGGCGGGACCGAACCCGCGATGCACGCGCTGCTGACGGGCGGCGAGGCCATCATCGAAGACGGCTACAACCCGGCCCGGATCGCGGCCCTGATCACGCAGCGGGATTTCGGCTGGATTTCCGTCCAACCCGGCACCGTCGGGAGCTTGATCCAGGCGCTGGAGCGGGAGCAGCGCCCATTCCACCGCGTCCGATGCTGCGGCGTCATGCCGGATTTGGTGCCCATCGAGCATTTGCGGCGCCTCACCGAGTTGTTAGGTGCATCCTACCGCAATACGTTCGGCGCGACGGAAACCGGCACACCGCCCCTGTCGGGGGAGAAAGTGCGGTTTGATACCGACCCGGTGGACCTGGCGAAGGCCCCCAGCGCCTTTACCGAGTTGCGCCTGGTCGATGAGGACGATTGCGACGTGGCGGAGGGCGAGGTCGGCGAGCTGGCAATGCGCGGCCCCACGCTGTTCAGCGGCTATTGGCGCAATCCGGAAACCACCGCCCGCGACTTTCGCAACGGCTGGTTCCATATGGGCGATCTGTTCCGCCGGCGGCCTGACGGACGATACGTCTTCGTCGACCGCGCCAAATACATGATCAAGTCCGGCGGGGAGAACATCTACCCGGCGGAAATCGAGCGCGTGCTGATGACCCACCCCGGCGTCCACGATGCCATCGTCGTCCGCCAGCAGCACGATGTGTGGGGTGAAACCCCGGTCGCGCTGGTGACCACGACCAATGCTGCGGTCACCATCGAAAGCCTCCGCAAATTGTGCCGCAGCCAACTGGCGGGCTACAAGCAGCCTCGGGAAATCCTATTGGTGCCCCCCGAACGGCTGGCGCGCACGCAGACGGGCAAACTGCCGCGCGCCGCGCTGGAACTGTGGGTACAGGAGCAACTGGCCGGGCCAGCCGCGTAGGGCGGAAAACCCCAGGGCCTTCCGCCTTTCCTACCGCACCGAAGCTGGCTACGCCATTTAGCCCCGGCCGGCGCGGCAGGCCATGAGCGGCTGGATGCGCTGGCCGAACTGGTCCATCCCGATGAGGAAGTCGTCGAAGGTCAGCATGATGCCCTTGATGCCCGGCACCGTCGCCAGATCATCCAGCATCGCCGCGACCTTGGCGTAGGAGCCGACGAATGTCCCCATGTTGAAGTTCACCGCGGACACCGGGTTCGTCATGCTCATGGCGGTGGAACTCGCCTCCGCCTTGGTGTCGGCAGCGGCCTGCACACCCATCCAGCCGAGTGCAGTCAGGTCCTTGCCCGCCTTATACAGCTCCCATTTCGCCTCGGCCGCGTCGTCGGTTTCATCGGCGATGACCATGCACAGCGCATAGGCGCCCACGTCCCGCCCGGTCTTTTCCGCCGCGGTGATCAGGCGCTGGACGCTCGGCGCCATCTTGGTCGGCGTGTTGACGCCCTCGCCCATGCAGAAGCTGTAATCGGCATAGGTCGCCGCGAACTCCATTCCGACATTGCTCTGCCCGGCCGCCACGATTTCCACCTTGCCAGACGGGCGCGGGCTTAGCCTGCAATCCGTCATCTGGAAGAATTCTCCCTTGAAGTCGGACCGCCCCGTCTCCCACAAATCCCGCATGATTTGCACGTATTCGCCGGAGTATTTGTAGCGTTTTTGGAAATGTTCGTGGCCGGGCCACATGCCCATCTGGCTGTATTCCGCCTCCTGCCAGCCGGACACGATGTTGATGCCGAACCGCCCCGGCGCCACCGCATCGATGGTGGAGGCCATACGCGCGGCGATGGCGGGTGGCATTGTCAGCACCGCGGAGGAGGCGAACAGCCGGATGCGCTTGGTCACGGCCGCCAGCGCCGCCATCAGGGTGAAGCTCTCCAGGCAATGATCCCAGAACTCGCTTTCGCCGCCAAAGCCGCGCAGCTTCACCATGGAGAGGGCGAACTCCATCCCATACTCCTCCGCCTTCAGCACGACGTCCCGGTTCAGCTCCCAACTCGGCTTATAGCGCGGCGAGGTGGTGGAGATCAGCCAGCCATTGCTGCCGATGGGAATGAAAACGCCGATGTCCATGAGTGAGTCTCCTCTCGTTGATGTCACAAACCCAGGGCACCCGGATTCATGATCCGGTCTGGGTCGAAGCGCTGTTTCAGCATCCGCCAGGCCGCCTGCGCCGACGGCGACGTGCCAGGATGCGCGGCATAGGTGCGGCCTATTTGGAAATGGGTGGCCCCGGCCGCGTCGAGCGCCCGCTTCAGCCGCTCGCGCAGATCATGCGCCACCTTGCGGGCCGGCAAATTATCCGGCCGTCCACCATACTCGCTCACCTGCTGCGGCAGCGCCATGCGCCGGACCGCCGGGCCAAGCGAGTCGGGCCAGAAGATTTGCGGTTCGACGATCATGCGTTGGCCCAGCAATGTCGCCAGCAGCACGGTGGTCACGCCGTGTTCGGCCAGGATGCCGGCAGACGCCGCCAACTCCGCCTGCACGGCGGCCAAGGCCGCCAACCCGCTGGCCACGGGGAACACCCCGTGCAGCGGCAGCCACGCCTCTCCCGCCGGGCCCAACAACGCCTTGATGCGGCGGAACGGACGGGCGCGGGTGACGCGAGGAATCACGTCGGGGATGATTTCGCCGCCCGCCGCAACGGCCTGCGCCGTGACGGTAGCCCGGGCGGCATCCACCTCCGCCTGCGTGCCCTCGAAGGAGACGTGCAGCGACCAGGCCAGGTCCGCCACGAAGGCCTTCCCCACCCGGGCGGTGCGCACCAGATTGCCCAGCCGGGACAGCAGGCCACCCTTGGCCTTCAGCAGATCACCCGCCAACTCCGCACTTTCGATCACCGAGAACCCGGACCGCGCCAAGTTGGCATGGCTGGCGGGATCGAAGACATAGACCTCGCCCAAATGGGGTGTCCCCGCGAGGCCGCATAATACGCCGACCGCACCGGCCCCGTCCGAAAAGTCGAAACTGGCAAAGCCGGTGACCGGTGGGGTGGGAATGGTCCGCAGCACCACACTCGTGCGGATCCCAAACGCCCCACAATCGCCCACCAGGGGTTGCGGCGCATCCAGCGCGTCCACCCGGTCATCCGGCGTCAGCCGATGAAGCTCGCTGGTGCCCGTGACGAGGGTGCCGCCGCAAATGGCCCCATCGCCGAGCGCGCCGTAAACGGCGTTACCGAAGAAGCCGCCATTCTGCGCCGCACCGCCGCCGACCGTCGCACCCACGCCCGAGAGCGGGCCAAAACTGGTGACGCGAAGGCCGGCGGAGGCCAGCGTGTCGTAGAGTTTGGACCAGGTGACACCGGCACCCGCTTCGACCGTGCCGGCAGCGTGATGGATCGCGATGGATTGCAGCAGCGAGGTATCCACAATTGCGCTACGAGGTTGGTCCGGACGATAAGCGGCGGTGTAGGACCAGCCTCCGCCCTTCGGATACAAGGCAATACGGGCCTCGCGGGCCACACGCACCAGACGCTGCACAGCCGCCTCGTCCGCCGGGCGCAGAATGACGGCGGCAGGCGTTTCAGCCGGGCCTGAAAGATCGGCAGAGGCGAACAGGCATTCCGCCGGGTCGTCAACCGCTGCCACACCCGGCAGCGCAGCACGGAACAGCCCGGCGACCTCGTGCTCCATCAGGCGCGCTTGCGCAATTCGGTCTTCAGAACTTTGCCGGCCGCGTTGCGTGGCAGGACGTCCACGAACGCGACATGGCGCGGCACTTTGTAGCCGGCGACGTTTTCCTTGCATGCCGCAATCACGGCCTCTGGCTCTAGGGTCGCGCCAGGTTGCATCACCAGGAAAGCCTTGCCCGACTCGCCCCAGTAATCGTCCGGCACGCCGACCACGGAGGCATCCTGGACGCCGGGCAGCCGGAACAGGAACTCCTCCACCTCACGCGGATACACGTTCACGCCGCCGGAGATGTACATGTCCTTCTTGCGGTCGACGATGTAGTAGCAGCCATCTTCGTCCTGCCAGGCCATGTCCCCGGCGGAGAACCACCCATCCTTCATCGCCGCCTCGGTCGCCGCGGGGTTGTTCCAGTAGCCGAGGAACAGGCAAGGCGAATTGTTATAAAGCTCCCCCACCTGGCCCTGTGCCACCGGCGCGCCATCCTCGCCCAACAGGCGGACCTCGTTCATCATGAAGGGATGGCCGACGCATTGTTGTTTGCGCAACTGGTCCTTCGGCCGTAGATTGCAAACGATGCCGCCCTCGGTCGAGCCGTAGCATTCATGCAGCAGGCCAGGCCCGAAATAGTCGGTGATGACTTCTTTCGTCCGCTGCGGCAGCGGCGCCGCGTTGGAAATCAGCGCCCGCAAACCGGTTCCGCGCAGGCTGTCGAGCTTTTGTTGCCCAAGAGCGAAAATCGCGTTGAACAAGGTCGGCACCATGAACGTCGCGGTGGCCCCGCTGCCATGCAGCTTGCGCAGCGTCGTCTCCGGCTCGAAGCCGGGCAGGATTTCGGTGGTGCCGCCAAAGAATACGGCGGCATGGGCGTAGCTATATCCCGCACCATGGAACATGGGCGTAATCGCGAGAAAGCGGTCGTCCGGGCCGTAGCAGCCATATTCGGATGCCATGCAAAACCCGACCTGCACCCGCGCCCGATGCGGCAACACCACGCCACGCGGCTTCCCCGTGGTGCCGGATGTGTACGGGATGGAAAACGCGTCCCATTCCTCGATGACCGGCAGGGCGGCCGGCCGGGCATTGGCCAGCAAATCCTCATAGGCGGGGCCTATCACGATGATCCGCTCTATGGCCGGGCAATCCGCCGCACGGACCATATCCTCCAGCGCCGCACTGGTGAACACGACCCGGGCGCCGCAATCGTTCAGAATGTAGCCCAGTTCGGCGACGGTCTGCTTCGGGTTCGGCGTGGCGACGGCGACGCCGGCCTCTGCCAGCCCGTCCACGATCTCGATATACTCCAGGCAATTGGTCGCGACAACCGCCGCGCGGTCGCCCTTCCTCAGCCCCAGCCCGATCGCAAGCGACGCCACACGGTCGATCCGGTCGATCAGTTGGGCGTAGGTCAGTTGGCGATCCTCGCAAATAAGCGCCACCTTTTCCGGCCCGCGGGACCGATTGGTGCGGATGCCCGACGCCATCGTCATCGCGCGGTAGGTGGGAGGCAGCGTCACGCTGCGGCCCCCATTCATGCGGCGACACTCCCGGGCAGACGGAACACGCGCAGTGCGTTGTTGCGCATCAGCGCATGCATCGTTGCCGGGCGTAGATTCAAGTCGTCTATCTCGCGAACCGCGCGTTCCGGGTCGATCACCGGCCAGTCGGTGCCGAACAGCACCTTCTCCCTTCCATAGCTGTTGAGGTAGTGCACCAGTTGCTTCGGCCAATGCTTCGGCGCGTAGGCGTCGACGCCGATGAACACGTTCTCATGCTTCCAGGCCATGGCGATCATCTCGTCGGTCCAGGGCACGCCGATATGGATTCCCAGCAGCTTCAGCTCCGGAAAGTCGATCGCAACCTTGTCCAGACAGATCGGCCGCCCCACGCTCGGCAGCCGGCGCTCCCGCGAGTAGATCAGATTCTGTCCGACCTGCATCATGATGGGAATGTCGAGCTCGCAGCATTTTGCGTAGTACGGATAGTATTTTGCGTCGTCCGGTGCCAGGCCAAACCAATGCGGATACAGATGTGCGCCCACGAACCCATGTTGCTTTACCGCGCTCTCCAAGTCCCGCAGGCCCTGCATGCCCCGAAACGGATCGACGCCAGCGAGGCCGGAGAACCGGTCGGGGTTCTCGCCGCAAATCTGCGCCACCCGCTCATACGGAATTTCGAACGAGCCGCGAACGTTGAGGTCACCAGCGCGCACCGCCAGCAGCAGCGACCGCTCGATGCCGGAGCGGTCCATCTTCAGCAGATACTCTGCCATGCTGACACCCTGCCGCATGGACGGATCCATGCGAACCTGGCCCTTGAACGTCTCATCCACCCCGGTCTGGTGGTTCTTCACCTCCTCCGAGGTGAAAAGATTGCAGATGATGTCGATGGAACCCGTCATCGTCATGGCAATACCCCTCTACAGCGCTGGCCCTTTAGGAAGACCCTACGATTGAAATTATGCCGGCGTGATCCGCGCAGACCGCCGGACCACCAGATCACCCCGCAGCGAAACCACTTCGTCGGGAAGTGCATTGTTGGCCAGCCTCGCCGTCAGCAAGTCCAGCCCCCGCCCCACCATCGCCGCCAAAGGCTGTTTGACGGTGGTCAGCCCATAAGGGGGCCATGCGCCCGGCATGATGCCGTCGAACCCCACCACGGAGACATCATCGGGCACCTGCAGCCCGGCGATGCGCAAAGCGTCCAGGACGCCCATCGCCATGATGTCCGCAACGGCAAAAATCGCGTCGGGGCGCCGCTCAGCAGGCATTTCCGCGAACATGCGCCCGGCGGCGAAGCCCCCCGTGTAGGACGACAGCCCACTGACCCGCAGCCCGGCATCAGCCCCGGCAGCCTCGATACATTCGGCAAACCCGCGCTCCCGCTCAAGCGAGGTGGAGGTGGAGGCATTCCCCTTGACGATGGCAAATCGCCGGTGCCCCGCCGCGAGCAATAGGGAGGCGAGCATCTGCCCGCCGCCGAAATTGTCGCAGGCCACCGCGCTGGCATGCAGCCGCGGAACACGGTTGACCATGATCACCGGGACTTTGTGGTCGGCGCAGATCACCGCCGCGCGGGACGACAATTCGGCTGACGTGATGATGCAGCCATCGACCTGATAGTGCAGCAAAGCCTCGGCCGTGCGGTCCTCCACCGGCCCCCCGCCCGCATGCAGCAGCAAGAGGCGCAGGCCACGCTCGGCGGCCTGGTTCACCGCCTCGTGCATCAACTCGGCATAGAACGGATTGTCGTTGGCGCCCAATACCAGGCCCACCAGCCCGCTGCGCCCACCGGACAGGGTACGGGCCATGGCGCTGGGCATATAGCCCGCCTCCATGGCGAGCGCCTCGACCCGGCGACGCGTCTCGGCCGAAATCCGCGGATCACCTTTCAGCGCGCGCGACACGGTTGACGCAGCGACGCCAGCACGGCGCGCCAGCGTGATCACCGTCACCCGCTCCCGCCCGCCTTGGCCGCCATCCGCCATCACGCCTCCTGCACGCTGCGCACAGCTTACGCGCCTACGTGTGCATTGGATAGCCCAAGATTATCCATCACTCCCGGCTTTACATTTGCCACCTGCAATGCTTCAAGTCGTGCTACCGTGTGCACGAAAGCGCCCGCAAGAAGGGGTCCCGCTCATGCCTGCTCCCGACGATGATCTCGCCATCTATCAGCAACAGGGCTTTGCCCAGACGCTCGGCATCGGCAAGGCGCCTGCCGTCTTGGTGATCGACTTCGTGGTCGGCTTCACCGACCCGGCGCATTTCGGCGGCGGCAACATCCGCCCCGCCATCGCGCGGACTGTCGGGCTGTTGGCCCTGGCGCGCCGGCTCGGCTGGCCAGTCGCCCATACGCGGGTGGTGTACGCCGATGATGGTTCGGATGCCGGCGTATTCACCAACAAAGTGCCGCCGTTGCTTGGCTTGACCGAAACGAGCCCGCTATCCCAGATCGTTCCGGACGTGGCGCCGCAAAAGGGTGAGTTGGTCATCCGCAAGCGCCAGGCCAGCGCCTTCTTCGAATCTGGCCTGTCGGGCTGGCTGGCCTTCCGCCGGGTCGATACGGTGCTGGTGGCCGGGTGCACCACCAGCGGCTGCGTGCGCGCAACGGTGGTCGACGCCTGCGCGCACGAATTCCGCCCGGTGGTGGTCACGGATTGCGTCGGCGACCGCGCCATGGGACCGCACGAGGCGAACCTTTTCGATATGGGCCAGAAATATGCCGATCTGATGGATCTCGCAGCGATCGAGGCCGCCTACCCAATGCCTGTCGCCAGGCCAACGCTTGTAAAAAGGAACAGCCAATGAATGCGATCACCCGGCGCACCGCCCTCGGCGCCATGGCCGGGGCTGCGCTGACACCCCGCGCGGCCTGGGCCGCCGACGACATCGTGGTCGGCGCCACTGTGCCGATCACCGGGCCACTCGCCGGCTCCGGTCTGCAGTATTACGACGCGCTGCAGATGGCGCAGGACGACATCAACGCGGCGGGCGGGATCAACGGACGCCAATTCCGCATCGTGTTCGAGGACACCCAGGCTTCCAACAGCGTCGCGGTGAACGCTTTCATCAAGATCGTGCAGCAGGACGACCCGTGCTTCGTGTTCCTCAGCAGCTATACGATCCAGAATCTCGCCGTCGAACAGGCGGTGCGCAAGGCAGAGGTTCCGACCGTCTATGCCGGGGGTGCCATCGCCGTCTCGGATAAGCACAATCCTTTCATGTTCCGCATCCGCCCGCCGGACAGCGTCACCGGTGCCGCCGTTGGCTCGGCGCTGGTCGACAAGCTGAAGGCGAAGGATGTCGGCATCCTGTTCGTGCAGGACGATTACGGCACCGCCTCCGCCAATGCCGTCGAAGCAACGATCACCAAGGCCGGGGCGCGCGTAGTCGCCCGGGAAAGCTACAATGCACGAGACAATGATTTCTCCCCGCAGTTGCTCAGCCTGAAGAACAAGGGATGCCAGGCGATGGTCGCCTTCTCCTACGTCCGCGATGGCGCGCTGGTGGCGACCCAACGGCGGACGCTGGGTATCACCACTCCCATGATCGGCAGCACCTCCTTCGTCGTGCCATCCTTGCTCGACCTGGTGACGCCAGCGGATGTGGAGGGCATCTACAGCATGATCGACGCCGTGCTGGGTGCGAGCCGTAGCCCGGCCAGCGCCGATTACATGACCCGCTTCAACAACCGGTTCAAAATGCGGGCAGACCCGTTCGGCTCCTGCTACTATGATGCGGCCATGATCCTGGCGGACGCCCTGCGCAAGGTTGGGCCGGACAAAGCCAAAATTCGCGATTATTTCGCGAACGTGAAGGACTACAAAGGCGTCACGCGCGATTTCACCACCGACAGCCTCAACGACATGGCCCACACGACGGCGCTGGTGGACTTCATCCCCGGCACTAAGGAATTCAGGCTGGTCGCCAATTACCCTGCGCAAACCTGACACTTGGCGCAATTTCTCCAACTGCTGATCAACGCGCTGGCCATCGGCAGCATCTATGCCGTCACCGCGCTGAGCTTTGAGATCGCCTACGAGGCAACCGGCGTGGTGAACTTCGCCACCGGGCAGTTGGTGACCGTGGGGGCGCTGGTTGGCGCCTCCGCACTGGCCTACACGCATGGCAGCTTCGGCGTATCCTATTTGGGCACATTGGTGATCATGGCGGTGGTGGGGCTGGCGTTCTTCGTCACCGTATTCCAGCCCTTGCGCGGCAAACCCGTGGTCACGGTGGTCATCGGAACGGTCGGGATCGGCATTTCGATCCAGAACCTGTCGCAACTGATCTGGGGGCCACTGCCGGCCGCCGCCGCCTCCCCTGTGGGCCCTCGAATCGTCGCCGTGTTCGGCACCGTCATTCCCTTGCATGCGATGTTCATCATCGGGGTGACGGCGGTGTTGATCGTGTGCGTCTATTTGCTGTTGAACCGCAGCAGCCTGGGGCGTCAATTCCGTGCCCTGGCGCAAGATGCGGAGGCGGCGCGGCTCATGGGCATCCGGGTCGCCTGGCTGTATTGTTTCACGTGGGTCCTGGTGGCGGCGCTGGGCGGGATTGCGGGCGTGCTGCTCTCCCCGCTGTGGTTCGTCGACGTCAACATGGGGGACAACCTGGCGCTGAAGGCCTTTGCCGCGGCCGTGATCGGCGGGTTCGGCAGCATCCCCGGTGCGGTGTGCGGCGGCATCTTGGTCGGCGCGGCGGAAATCCTCGGCGCCAGCTACGTCTCCTCCGACTACAAGGACGCGCTGGTCTTTGCCCTCATGATCGGTTTCCTGTTGGTCCGCCCGCAGGGGCTGTTTGGCGAGCGCATCGGGGATCGCGGGTGAGCCCGGGCGTGCAGCGCTGGGGCGCCGGCCTGCTCGGTGCCGCCATCCTCCTGGCGCTGCCGGCCGTGATGTCCGCGTACAGCCTGCGCGTGCTGGATTTGGCGCTGATCTCGGCCCTCGCCGTGGTCGGGCTGTGCTTCGCCTTCGGATATGCCGGGCTGATCCATCTCGCACAGGGTGCCTTTGTCGGCATCGGCGCCTACACCACCGCGATCCTGACCACCAGCGCCGGGTTCGGCTTCTGGAGCGCGATGCCTGTCGCCGTCCTGATGGGCGCTGCGGTGAGTGTTGGGCTTGGGGCACCGCTGTTGCGGCTGCGCGGCCACTACCTCGCTTTGGCAACGGTGGGCCTGAACGTCACGACGGAGATCGTGGCGAGAAACTGGACCGGGTTGACCGGGGGCGATGACGGAATCAGCGGCATTCCAGGCATTTCGATCGGCAGCTTCGATTTTACCTCGGACCGGCGGTTTTACTACCTTGCCCTCGCCTTCCTGGTGGTGGTGTCGCTCATCGGCTACGCCATCCGCGCCTCGCATTTTGGCCGCGCCATGATCGCGGTGCGGGACGACGAACTCGCCTGTGGCGCCAGCGGCGTGGATGCCTTCCGCGGGAAGCTGCTGGCGTTTACCTTATGCGGCGCCTATGGCGCGCTCAGCGGCGTGCTTTACGCGCATTACGCGAACTATATCGCCCCAAGCGACTTCGACAGCGTGCGCGCCATCACCCTGTTGGTGATGCTGATCGTGGGCGGCGAGATTTCGATCCTGGGCGCGATCGCCGGCTGTGTTCTGATCAGCTTCGCCCCGGAATGGCTGCGTTTCCTTGGGCAAGGCTATCTGACGGCGTTCGGTATCGGCATCATTCTCGCCCTCATCCTGCTGCCCAATGGCCTGGCCGGCGCGATCCAGTCGCTGCGGTCCCGGTTTGCCGCCCGCCTTGCCTGACATCCTGTCGGTCACCGGCCTCTCCCGCTCCTTCGGCGGGCTGAAGGCAGTCGACGGCGTCAGCTTCGGCATTCCCCAGGGCGGCATCCGCGCGCTGATCGGCCCGAACGGCGCGGGAAAGAGCACGATCGTGAACATGCTGTCGGGCGCCTCCAAGCCATCGGCCGGCAGCATCCGGCTGGGGGAGATGGAGTTGGCCGGCCGCTCCGCCCATCGCGTGGCACGCGCCGGGGTGGTGCGGACGTTCCAGAACGGGCGGCTATTCCCCCGCCTGACGGTGCTGGAAAACGTGCTCGTCGGCGCAGATGGGCGGTTTCGCTCGACCTTGCTGGCCAGCGTACTCCGCAGCCCGGGCTTCCGTGCCGAGGAGAACCGGTTGCGGGAGCAGGCGCAAGGCCTGTTGCAAATGCTGGACATGGGCGGCGACGGCAGCCGGGTCGTCTCGTCCCTGCCCTACGGGAAGCAACGCAAGATCGAGATTGCCCGGGCGCTGATCAGCGACCCAAAAGTGCTGCTGCTCGACGAGCCGGCGGCCGGGCTGAATTCGGGCGAGGTCGAAGCCCTGATCGCGCTGGTTTCCGGCCTGCGGCAGGGCGGTCTCAGCGTGTTGTTGATCGAGCATAATATGGGTCTGGTCATGCGGCTGGCTGACGCCATCACGGTGATCAATTTCGGCCAGAAGATCGCCGAAGGACCGCCAGCGGCGATCCGGACCGACGCGCGGGTGATCGAAGCATATTTGGGACGCAGGCGGGCCTATGCTCGCGTGTGAAGACCTTTGCGTCTCCTACGGCCCGGTCGAAGCGCTGCGCTCCGTCAGCCTGACGGTCGCCAAGGGCGAGTGCGTGGCCCTGCTCGGGTCCAACGGGGCGGGCAAGACGACCCTGCTTCGCGCGCTCTCTGGCCTGGTGCGGGCGCGCAGTGGGATTGTGCAGTTCGACGGCGCCGTGCTGGGCACGCTGTCGGCGGAGCGGCGGGTGCGCGCCGGGTTGGCGCACGCGCCGGAGCGGCGGCGGATTTTCCCCGGGCTGACGGTGGCGGAAAACCTGGAGGTGGCAACCGCCGCCTGGAAACGCGTGGGCCAATCGAGCGCGGCCGATCTGGACCGGGTCTACGCGTTGTTTCCCCGCCTGAAGGAGCGGCGCACGCAATACGGCTGGTCGCTCTCGGGCGGGGAGCAGCAGATGCTGGCAGTGGGCCGCGCCCTGATGTCCCGCCCGAAGGCCCTGCTGCTGGACGAACCCTCGCTGGGGCTGGCGCCGTTGATCGCCGAGGAGGTGTATGACCGGTTGGCGCAGGTTGGCGCGATGGGCGTCACGATCCTGCTGGTCGAGCAGAACACCGCGATGGCGCTATCCGTTGCGTCGCGGGCGTATTTGCTGGAACACGGTTCCATCGTGCTGGCTGGCAACGCGCGGGAGCTGACCGACCATCCGCGCATCCGCGAGGCGTATCTGGGGGCTTGATCCCGCGCACAACGCTGGAAAGCGAGCCACACAGAGTATATGTTGGGCAATGGACCAAGTGCCGCCCGCACCTGCCACTGCCTCATGGATTGAAGCGCGGGCCGAAAGTGGACGGATTGTGTCAGGCGAACAGATAGTGGGCGATGTTCGCGACGGCTTCTCCGCCTCAAGGCAAAGCAACACGTCGTGGTCTTTGGCGGGTGAAGCCCGCGTTTGTTGCGATGGTGGAGGATACGCCAGATGTTGATGCTGGCCAAATTGAACGAAGCCCTGCTGGCGGGTGGCACCGGCGGACAAGGCGCAGGCGGCAGCGGGGGAGGTTGCGAGTTATGACAGCCGCCTCTCTGGGCTTGATACGCGCGTAGCAGTCCTGACTTGGACGGTTACGGCGAATGTTGGGCTAACGCTGCTGGTGCTCGGTGGCATTTTTACGATTTGGTCAAAGCTGGCTGATTTGAGCGCACAGTTGGCGCGCCTGTCTCACTAATCCGGCTCGCATCCTTTGATCCCAGCTTGCGTGACCCGGCCACCAAACGATCAAGTCGGGTCTTGTTGGCTGACTTACCGCACGACAACGCCGCAGCCGTAGCGGATGTCGTTGTCCGGCATCGCCTGCCCTAAAGGACACATCAAAAGATTGTCGTTACGGTTATGGTGACGTAGACCGCATGTGCAGGCACGAAAAGGCTTGAACGGCGTTCAAGAACTGGTATTGTGAACGTCGTTCACGAAAGGCTGGCCTATGTCGCTGCTTCGTTCCCGACGCCTCGCGCCCCTCCTGGTCACTCAGACCTTGGGGGCCATCAACGATAACCTCTTCAAAAACGCCCTCGTCGTGCTGGTGCTGTTCCACGCCGCCGCCGGGGGTGCGGCCATGGTCGCCGCGGCCGGGGGCGTGTTCATCTTTCCCTATGTGCTGCTCTCGGCCACGGCGGGGCAGATCGCCGACCGCTTCGAGAAGCAACGCACCATCGTCTGGGTCAAGGTGGCGGAACTGGGAATCATGGCCCTGGCCGCGCTTGGTTTTTGGCTCGATAGCACCCCGGTGTTGTTCGCCGTCCTCTTCTGCCTTGGCATTCAGGCGACCTTCTTCAGCCCGCTGAAATACGCCATCCTGCCCAACCATCTGGCCGAATCCGAACTTGTGTCCGGCAATGGATTGGTAGAGGCCGGAACCTTCCTCGGCATTCTCGTCGGCACCATCGCCGGCGGTGCCTTGTTTGTCCTGCCGCATGGCCCGCTGATCGTTTCGGTGGCCGGGTTGGTGATCGCTGGTGGCGGCATTGCCAGCGCCCTGTTCATCCCGGTGGCGCCCTCCGATGCACCCGGGCTGCGGGTTGGCTGGAATTTGGTCCGGGAAACCGCGCATTTGATCACCGCCGCCCGCAGCAACCGGCCCGTCTGGCTGTGCCTGCTGGGGATCAGTTGGTTCTGGGTGGTCGGCGCCACGCTGTTGGCCGAACTGCCGACGCTGGTGCGCGACGATATCGGTGCCGATGCCCATGTCGTGACGCTGATGCTGACGTTCTTCTCGGTCGGCGTCGGGGCCGGGTCGCTCTTATGCGCCCGTGTCCTGAAGGGCGAGGTGACGGCGCGCCACGTGCCCTTCGCCGCCCTCGGGCTGTCGGTGTTCATTTGGGACTTCGCCCACGCGGTCGGCCATTTGCATGGCCTGCCGGACGTGCAGGCCGTGCTGTCGAGCCCGGCGGGCTGGCGCATGTTGATCGACCTCTTGCTGCTATCGGCCTGCGGCGGCCTGTATTCGGTCCCGCTCTACGCCATCATTCAGGAGCGCTCTGCCCCGGCGGAGCGGGCCCGCATGATCGCGGCCAACAATGTCGTGAACGCCGTGGCCATGGCCGCCGCCGCCGCCGTCACCACGCTGCTGGCGCTGGCCGGGATCGCCCCCGTGACCATCCTGCTGCTCACGGCGGTGGCCAATTTCGCGGTGGCAATTTGGATCGTCCGCATCTTGCCGCGGGATTCCCTGCGCGCCCTGTTCCAGCGCTATTTCGAGATATTCCACGGCGTGGACATCATCGGGCTGGAAAACATCCCGCCCGAGGGGCAGCGCGCGATATACGTCTCCAATCACCAGAGCTTCGGCGATGGCGCCTTCCTGGCGGCCTTCCTGCCGGGTAATCCGGTGTTCGCGGTGGACATCAACACCTCGCAGAAATGGTGGGTGCGGCCGTTCATGGCGGCGATTCGCCATTTCGACGTCGACCCCGCCAACGCCTTCAGCACCAAGGCCATGGTGCGCGCAGTCCGGGACGGCGAGCGGCTGGTGATCTTCCCGGAGGGCCGGATTACCCGCACCGGGGCCTTGATGAAGGTCTATGAGGGAGCCGGCTTGGTGGCGGACAAGGCGGAAGCCGTGATCGTGCCGATCCGGATCGACGGCTTGCAGTATTCGCACCTGTCACGCATGGGCGGCCGCGTTCCCCGCCGCTTGTTCCCCCGCCTGTCGATGACCGTCTTGCCGGCAGTCGCCCTGGATGTGCCGGACGAGTTGCACGGCGGGGCGCGGCGCCACATCACGGGCGCGGTGCTGCAAACCGTGATGGAGCAAGCCAGCTTCGCATGCGCCAACACCAACCGGTCGCTGTTCGCGGCCTTGCTGGATGCCAGAGGCCGGTATGGCGCAGGAATGCCCATCATCGAGGATACCGAGCGCAAACCCCTCAGCTATGGCCGTCTCGTACTCGGGACAGCGGTGCTGGGCCGCGAGTTGGCGAAACTGGCGCCCCTCGGCGGCCACGTCGGCGTGATGCTGCCCAATGCCAACGGCGCCGTGGTCACCTTCATGGCGCTGCAGGCGTTCGGCCGGGTGCCGGCGATGCTGAACTTCACCGCCGGGGCAGACGGCATGCTCGGCGCGTGCACTGCGGCGGGGGCGGATATCGTCCTGTCGTCGCGCGCCTTCGTCGAGCGGGCGAAGCTGGAACAGGTGGTCGAGCGGATGGGGCGGCACGTGCGTTTCGTCTGGCTCGACGATATCCGGGGTAAACTGGGGCTGCGGGCGAAGCTGCGGGGCATGCTGGATGCGCGGTTCGCCCGGCGGCTGCCGGGTGCGCGCGTGCCGGCGGATACCACCGCAGCCGTGTTGTTCACGAGCGGGTCGGAGGGAACGCCCAAAGGGGTGGCGCTGAGCCACCGCAACATCATGGCCAACGTTGGCCAGGTGGCCGCCGTGATCGACTTCAACTCGTCGGACCGCGTCTTCAATGCCATGCCGATCTTCCACAGCTTCGGCCTGACCGGCGGCATGCTGGTGCCCCTGCTGTGTGGCGTGCCGGGGTTCTCCTACCCCTCCCCGCTGCATTACCGCATCGTGCCGGAATTGATTTACGGCACCGACAGCACCATCGCCTTCGGCACCGATACCTTCCTGACGGGTTGGGCCAAATTCGCCCATCCCTATGATTTTTATTCCATGCGCTACATTTTCTCCGGTGCCGAGAAGGTGCGCGACGAGACGCGGCGGCTCTACGCCGAACGATTCGGCGTGCGCGTGCTGGAGGGGTATGGCGCAACGGAGACGGCGCCCGTGCTGGCATTGAACACCCCCATGCATTGCCGCCCGGGTTCCGCTGGGCGGCTGTTGCCCGGCATGGACTATCGGCTGGAGCCGGTGGAAGGCATAGCCGAGGGTGGGCGGCTCTTCGTGCGCGGACCGAACGTGATGCTCGGCTATTTGCGCACCACCGCACCCGGCGTGCTCGAGACGCTGGAGGAGGGCTGGTACGACACCGGCGACATCTGCACGGTGGACGAGGCCCGCTTCATCACCATCCGGGCGCGGGCCAAGCGCTTCGCCAAAATCGCGGGCGAGATGGTGTCCATGCCGGCGGCGGAGGCGTTGGCGTCCGGGCTGTGGCCAAACGCGCTCCACGCCGTCGTTTCCGTGCCAGATGGCCGCAAGGGCGAGGCACTCGTCCTGCTGACGAGCCAAATGGACGCCACGATCAGTGCCTTACAGGCCTATGCCAGGGCACGGGGCGTCGCCGAGATCGCGGTCCCGCGCAGCTTGCAGTTGGTCGAGAAGCTGCCGCTGCTGGGAACGGGCAAGGTCGACTATCCAACGGCAACCCAGATGGCGCTGGGGGAACGGGCGGCGGCTTGACCCTTCACTGCATGAGGCCGCGGGCCGTTGCGGTGACGATTGTGGCAATCTGTTGGTGCAGGACGGGAAGCGGCATCGGGACCAGCTTCTCGTCCAAGCCGAGCGCCACCATGCCATGGACCGAGGCAAACAGGCTCCGCGCCAGCAGCGCTGCATCCGGAGTGGATAAAGCCGGGCAAAGCCGCGCCAAAGGCACCTCGATATGGGAGAAGGCCGTATCCTGCTGCCGGGCAAACCAGTCGGGCATGCTGCGCCCGGCCGGGAGCCGATGCTGGAACAGCGCGGCCCAGCGCGACCGGTGGCTGGCGGCATAGTCGAGATAGGCCGACGCTAACCAGACCAGATGGGCGATGGGGTCCGTCAGATCCTGCGCCTGGCCAAGCAGGGCATCGATTTCAACGAGCGTGCGGGCGTTGACAGCCAGGATAATGCCGTCGAGGTCAGGAAAAATCGTGTAGATCGCGCCGACGGCGCAGCCCACCTCCTCTGCCAGCGCCCTTGCCCGCAGGGCACCAAGTCCCTGCGTCGCAATCGCCCGCTCTGCCGCCTCGATCAGGGCGGTTTGCAGTTTCTCGTGGCGGGAAGCCGTCGCCGGGCGAACGTCTGAACGTTGTTCATTTTTTCCTTGAACCATGCAGCCGGTCCGCCTAATGTCTTTGAACGACGTTCATATAGGAGTTGGGCTCGTGATCAAGACCATCGTCACCCTCATGCGTGGCTCCGCCGCCGCCTCGGCGGAAGAGTTGGCCGACCGTCATGCCCTTCTCATCCTCGATCAGCAGATTCGTGATTCGCAGGCCAGCCTGGCTGCGTCGCAACGCGCCCTCGCCCTTGCCCTGGCGGAGGATGCGCGGGAGGCCCAACGCCAGAACGCTCTCAGCCTCCGAATCGCGGGGTTGGAGGATCGCGCGCGCGCGGCATTGGCCGCCGGGCGGGACGATTTGGCGGCAGAGGCGGCCGAGACAATCGCCACGTTGGAAATCGAGCGGGATACTTGGACCCAGGCGCGTAGCCTGTTCGCCACCGAGGTCGCCAGCCTACGCCGCCATGTCGGCAAGGTGGAGCGCCGCATTGGCGAGTTGCACCGTGGCCGCCGTCTGGCGCGCGTGGCCGAAGCGGTGCGCCAATCCCGCCGCGGCCGCATCGAAACTGCCGGGCCGCACGAATGCACGCTCGCCGAAGCCGAGGCGACCCTGACCCGGCTCCGCGAGCGCCAGCAGGATCTCGCCTGTGCCGAGGATGTGCTGGATGGCTTCTCTGCCGCGCACCGGCAGGACGATGTTGAGCAACGTCTGGCCGAAGCCGGGTTCGGAAGCGACCGGCCGACCGGTGCCAGCGTGCTAGCCCGCTTGAAGCAAGCCTGAACCACGGAAAGGAGATCCCATCATGACCAATATCGATCCCAATCACAGCAGCGCATGGGTGACGTTCACCTACGTGTCGTTCTTCGTCTCGATGGCCGCGATCGCGGGCGGCATTGTGCTGCTCCCGCTCGAATTATGGATGCGCGGCTATCTCTTCATCGGCATGCTGATGCTGGTTCAATCCTGTTTCACACTCTCGAAAACCCATCGCGACCGGCAGGAGAATGCCCGGCTGGTCAATCGGATCGAGGAAGCCAGGACAGAAAAGCTGCTGATGGGCCAGTAGATGTGCGGATGCGGCGCTGTCTTTGTTACAGTGCCGTCTTCTTCTCCTGATGCACCACCAGCGACCCGATCGAGTTTCCGCCATCCACCGCGATGGAGGTTCCCGTGATATAGGCCGCGGCGGGGGAACACAGGAAAAGCACCGCGTTGGCCGCATCCTCCGGGGATGATGCCCGGCCCAGCGGGATGCCTGCAACCGTGGCCGCCACATGGGCGTCGGTGAGTGGGCTCGATTGGCTGCCGGCGGCGAAACCCGGCTCGACGGCATTCACGCGGATGCCGTATTCCGCCAACTCGATGGCGAAGCCCTTGGTCAACCGGTCCAGCGCGGTTTTCGACAGGCAGTACGGCACCACGGAGCGGCGCATTTTCCGGGCTGCGCCGGAGGAGATGTTGATCACGACGCCGGGCCGCTGCTGCGCGATCATCAGCTTGGCGACGTGCTGCGTCAGCAGGAAGGGCACGCGGAGGTTGAGGTCCATGATACGGTCCCATTCGGCCGCATCGATGTCGAGCAGGAACCCGCTGGGATAGACCCCGGCATTGTTGACCAGGATATCCGGCGCCCCCCACGCAGCCGCCAACCGGCCTGAGAGGCCACCCAGCTCGGTATCGTTGGTCAGGTCCGCTGCGAAGGTGAAACTGCCGGCCGTGACGGGTAATTTGGCCAGGGCGGCTTGCAGCGCCACCGGGTCGCGGTCCGTCAGGCACAGACGGGCGCCGGCCTGGGCAAAGGCCGCGGCGATCCAGCCGCCATAGATGCCGCAGGCGCCGGTGATAACCACGCCTTTCCCGGCGAATGAGTCGGACGACATATTTGCTCCTCGATCAGCGGCAGCCAGCCCGCGTCAACCGCCCAGTTCGCGAATTGCAGTCAGCAGTTGAGACATCGCGAATGGCTTCAGCAACGCCCGCTCCCGCTCGCCCAGCACGCGGCGGCGAATCGCAATATGCGTTCCGCTTATGTAGATCACGCACAGCTCTGGATATTCAACCATCGCCTCGGAGGCGAGTTGAAAGCCGTTCGGCGCCTCCGCATCCACCGAGCGGTCGGCGACCAAGATGGCCCGGCCTTCCGCTGCGCTCAGCGCCTGCCGTGTCGCTGCACCCGTTGCTGCCTCGACGACGGGGTATTGCGCATCCCGGAGGCCGTCGGCCAGCAGGGCGCGGAAGGTATCGTCATCCTCCATGAGGATAATCGTGGTATTCTGGATTGGCACCCAGTCAGCATAGTCGTTTGCGTCAATGCCGGCTATATCCCCGCCCCGGACCCGATCCGCCCGCTCACGGGCGTGATCGAGGTCCGGTTTGTATCGGCAACGTCACTAGCGATTACTTGAATAGGCTGAGGAGCGACTGTGGGGATTGGTTCGCGATCCCGAGTGCCTGGGTGCCGAGCTGCTGCTTGATCTGCAGCGATTGCAGCACCGCCGATTCCTTCGACAAATCCGCGTCAACCAGAGCACCAAGACCGGAGTTGAGGCTGTCGATCTTGTTGCTATTGAACGTGATCTGCGAGTCCAGGTAGTTCGAGTCGGAGCCAGCCTGGTTCAACAGGTTGTTGACGCCGGTCTGCACGGTGTCGAACCCGGCATTCGTCTGCAGCGCCGCGAGTGCCGAGGTTTGGGCGTCGCTCGTGCTCGCCGCCAGGGTGATGGTGTCCACGCCGCCCGAGCTGCGGGTGAACGTGGCGCCAATCAGCGCGGCCAGGGAGTTGGCCAGCGTGCTGGTATCTTCAGCATTGAGCGTCGCAGTCGCGCCAGACTCGTTGCTGATCACCGATTTGCTGGTGCCAGCCACGGCGCCCGACGCCGACCCGAGCAGGGTCTGGCCGTTATAGGTGGAGTTATCGGTGTCATCGGCGATCGAGGAGACCAGCTCGGTGAACGAGGTGACGTATTGGCTGCGCTGATCATCCGAGATGCTTTGGTCGCTGATTTTGACCAGAAGCGCCTTGGCGGACACCACCGAGTTCGAAATGGCCGTCAGCGACGACAGCGCCGTCGTGACCAACCCCTTGGCTGTGCCGAGCTGTTGGTTGACGCTGGTGAGCGCACCGACGTCGGACCGCACCTTCTGCGCGACGGCAAAGGCGCCACCATCATCCGTTGCGTCATCGACACGATAGCCGGTCGAAATTTCCTTTTGGGCAGCAGCGAGCGCTGAACTGGTATTGTTCAGGGACTGAAGCGCCACATAGGCAGACGTGTTGGTATTAACAGATCCGACGGACATGGTATTTTACCTGGTTCAAGCTGCCCGCCATTCTGCGGACAATCCAAGCCTACGGTTGAAACATGAACGTCACCTTAACAACGCAACGATCTCGAAGGTAAAATGCGTTTATGCGCACAAAACCGTTCGTGCCGAGACAAGCCCTCAAACTCCTGATAGAACCGCCGCGGTTTCAACGAAGGAGCCTTCAGTGACCGAATCCAACTCCCGCCAGTCCGACTATCCGATCGACAAGCAATTCCTTGACCGCTGGTCCACACGAGCTTTCACCGGAGAAGAAATTCCCGAGGCTGAGTTGATGACGTTGTTCGAGGCAGCCCGCTGGGCGCCGTCATCCTACAACTCACAACCTTGGCGCTTCATTTACGGCCGCAAGGGCACGCCGCATTTCGACAAGATTCTGAACCTGCTGATCCCATTCAACCAGAGTTGGGCGCACTCTGCATCCGCACTGGTCGTCCTCGTGTCCAATTCGCTGATGTTGCCGCCCGGGAAGGACACACCCGTGCCGTCGCACAGCCATTCGATGGACGCCGGCGCCGCCTGGGCCAGCCTTTCGTTGCAGGCGACCTTGTCCGGTTGGCATACGCACGGGATGGTGGGGTTCGACCTGGAGCGTGCGTTCACCGAATTGGAGGTGCAGCCAGGCTATCGGGTCGAACAGATCTTCGCGATCGGCAAGCTGGGCGACAAGTCGCTGTTGCCTGAGGGGCTGGCTGCCCGCGATGTTCCGAGCAACCGCCTGCCGTTGTCACAGATCGTCATGGAAGGCTCGTTCAAGGCTGGCTGACCGGCTCCGCCCCCTGCCCGCTCACCCGGGCGGGGTCCTGCCTATATCGCGCCGTAGGCCCCAGCCTTGTACATGAGGTTAGGCACGTCGCGGGAGACAGCGGCGACGATGGCGCCGATGAAGATGGTGTGGGTGCCGGCCTCGACCATCTGCACCACGACACAGTCGAACGCCGCCGCAGCATTCTCCAAAATCGGAACTCCTGAGGCGAGTTCGGTCCACACCGCATGCTCGAACCGGTCGTCCAGCGAGGCAGAGAAGGCATTCGCGACCGTTTGCTGATCATGCGACAGGAAGCTGACGCCGAACCGGCCGGCTGCCGCAATCACCGACTGCGCGCTGCTGGACCGGTTGACGCAGACCAGCATCTGCGGCGGGTCCGCACTCACGGAGCAGACCGCCGTGGCCGTCAAGCCGCCACGGGTGCCTTCGTGCACCGTGGTGACCACCGTAACTGCCCCGGGCACCTGCCGCATGCACGCACGGAAGGTCGCCAGGTCGATCATCGTCTCGGGCAGGGCGACGCTCACCCCTGAGTCGCTTTGCGTATCCATATCTCTGCATTAGCACGCCATGCGCGGGGCTTGCCAATCCGGGTTAGCGCGAAACGACGCTCCGATTTGCCACCATACGGTCATGCAGGCGGCGAATTGTCTGCGAACCAGTGGTCGTGAACAGGAAGGGCAGCAGTGCATGCACCGCGCAGGCCAGCCCGCCAGCGATCATCGCAACCGAAAAGCTCATCGCGACGCCGAAATGCTCGGTATACGTCTCGCCGACATTGCTCGGATGCTCAGTGAACGAAATGGCCATGCAACCCTCCTGATCTGATGACGGAAGGATGACACCGCCCGTGCGCGAAGTGATTGCGTACTGAACGAAATCTCCGCTAGGCAACGAAACGCTATTCTATGTTACCCATCTAGTCTGGAATTCCGTGCCATGGACGAGATCGATCGGCGAATCCTGCATTGGCTGCAGCGGGATGCCGCAATGCCGATCGCCGAACTGGCGGAGCGGGCGGGCATTTCGGCGTCGCCATGCTGGAGGCGGATTCAGAAGCTCCAGGCCGATGGCGTGATCGCCGCCCGGGTGGCGCTGCTGGATCCGAAGCGGGTGAATGTCGGCGTAAACGTTTTCGTGAGCGTGCGGACGAATCAGCATCGGAAAGAATGGGCCGACCAGTTCTACCGCTGCGTGATGACGCTGCCGGAGGTGGTCGGATTTTACCGGATGGCGGGCCAGGTGGATTACCTTCTGCACATCGTCGTACCCAGTATCGGCGCCTATGACGCGGTCTATACCCGGCTCATTGCACAGATCGACCTCTATGACGTCAGCGCCGCCTTCGCCATGGAAGTGCTGAAAACCACCACTGCTCTGCCGCTCGACTATTTGGGCACTGCATAGCAGCCCGTCCGGCCGTCCCTCGCGGCACAGACGGGGATGCTTCTGCCGCCAGGGATGCTATACTACCGCGCCCGACCGCATTGCGGGCCGGCTCTCCATGGGCGACCGCGCCCGCGATGCCAAAGGTTAAGCGCTGCATGCCGACGCCGTACTCTGCCGAAGATCTTCGCGCCCTGTTCGAACCGCGTATCCTGACGCGCGGCCGGAGCCTCGTACTCCTGGGTGCCGTGGAGGTCGCGCTGGACGGCGACTCCGTCACCGCCGCCGTGGCAGATGCGGGCGAGCGGCGGACCGCACGGCTGACCCCAACCCCGCGCGGCAGCCGGGTCGGGTTCGGTATGCGGTGCAGTTGCCGGATGCCGGGCTGTGCCCACGTGGCGGCGGCCGGACTGGCAGCGCTCGACCGCTTCCCCGCATTGCGCCGGGCCGTGCCCGCGGCCGCCTTGGACGCACCGGGCAGCACCACCCAGCCCGTTCGCCGTCTCCTGTTCGACGTGGCACCGGCCAGCCCCCCCTTTGCCTGCATCGTCACCGCATTCCTGCTGGATGAGGCAACTGGGCGCACCGAGGGCACGACTCCGGGGCGGATCGCAGCTGATGCCAGCGTGTCTGCCGACGGTAAGGCCGTCGCCGCTCTGCTCGAGGGCTCCCGCACCGAAGTGTTGCCCGAAAAGCTCGGCGCCCTGATCAGCGCGTTGTTGCAATCGGGCCAGGCGCGATGGGCCACCACCCGGCGGCTGCTGCGCCCCGGGCCGCCCCGTTCGTTCGACGCCGGGGTGCCTCCTGCGCTGCCGCCGCGTTCGGGCGTACTGCTCGGGACGGACGGGAATTGGTACGTCGATGCCAGCACCGGCGCCACGGGGCAGGCGCGCTTCAATGCCGTCGCCAAACCCGCTGCCAAACCGGGGCGGGGCCGCCGCCGCGAGCCAATTCCGCTCCCGGCGCTGCAGAGCGACCACGTCATCGTGGAGCGGAAAGCCACCCCGGTGCTGCGGCTGCGCAAGCGCTACGGGCCGGACGAGGATGGCAGCCTGACGCTGCTGGACACGCTGACGCTGGATTTCGACTATGCCGGCGAACACGGCGGCAGTGGGCTGGCCGAGGGGGATGACGAGCGCCAGTTCGTCCGCGTCGCCGGCGCGAAGGGTACGGAGTTCGTCCGCCGCGACCCGGCGGAGGAAGAAAAGCAAGGCCAGGTCCTGGCGGAATACGGCTTCGTCCAGCTGCGCGTCGCCGATGGCAGCACGGGCAAGGGCCGCCGCGTCCACGTGCTGCGCGGCCCGGATGCGGCGGAGCAATGGCACCGCTTCCTGCTCGAAAAAGTCCCGACATTGCAGGAGCAAGGCTGGACCTGCGTGGTGGAGGCCGGATTCGGCCCCCGTGTGGCAAAGATCGTTGGCGGCTTCGATGCGCGGGTCAGCGACGCGGAGCGCGGCAGCTTCTCGCTCGATCTCGGGATCGAGGTGGACGGCGTGCGCGTGCCGCTGCTGCCCATCCTGGTGCGGCTGATGGAACGCGGCCCCGAAGCGATGCGCACGATGGGCGACGAGTTGGTGACCAGCCTGGAAGACGGCCGCGTCGTGCGTCTGCCGGCAGAACGGGTGCGCAAACTCCTCGCGGTGGTCGGCGACCTGGTGGAGGCTGCGGCGAACCGCACCGACTCGGCGCTGGTGTTGCCGGATGGCGAAGCCGCTGCCGTGCTGGATTTGGAAGAATTGCTGACCACGCGCTGGCAAGACGCCGCGGACGTCGCCGCGACTGTCGAACGCTTCCGTGACCTGCCCGAAATGGTGGACGTCCCGATCCCTGCCGGGTTCACCGCAACGCTGCGCCCCTATCAGCAGCACGGCTTGAACTGGCTGCAGCATTTGCGCGAGCACGGGTTGGGCGGCTTCCTGGCGGACGAGATGGGGCTGGGAAAGACTGCGCAGACCATTGCGCATATCGCAGCCGAGCATCAGGCAGGCCGGCTGGACCGCCCCGTCCTGGTTGTGCTGCCGACCAGCCTGGTGGCGAACTGGCAAGCCGAATTGGCCCGGTTTGCGCCGGATTTGACGGTCGAGGTCCTGCATGGCCAGGGCCGTGAGGCGCGCCGGGCCAAGTTGGACGGCGTCAACGTGGTGCTGACCACCTACGCCGTGCTCGCCCGCGACGCTGAGCCGATGCGGGAGATTGCCTGGCACATGGTGGTGTTGGACGAGGCCCAGGCGATCAAAAGCCCGGAGGCGAAGGCGACGCGCGCCGTTTGCCAGTTGGAGGCGCGGCACCGGGTATGCCTGTCCGGCACGCCGATCGAAAACAATTTGGACGAATTGTGGTCCCAATTCGCCTTCCTGCAGCCCGGGCTGCTGGGGGACCGGCGCTCCTTCGGCAAACGGTTCCGCTCGCCGATCGAGAAGGAGGGTGATCCTCTCCGCCGCTCGCAGCTCAGCCGGCGCATCCGCCCCTTCATCCTCCGCCGGACCAAGGCGGAGGTCGCGGCTGATTTGCCGCCGAAGGAGACGATCCTGCGCCACATCACCATGGGCTCCGAGCAGCGGGAGTTTTACGACACCATCCGTGCCACCCTGCACGACAGCGTGCGGGACCAGTTGGCGGAGTTGGGGCCGAACCAGGGCCGCTTCGTGGTGCTCAACGCGCTGCTGAAACTGCGGCAGGCCTGTTGCGATCCGCGCCTGGTGAAGCTGAGCACTGGCCCGAGCGAGGCGGGGTCGGCAAAGCTCGACACGCTGCTGGAGATGATCGGTGGCATGCTGCCGGAGGGCCGGCGCATCCTGTTGTTCAGCCAGTTCACCTCGATGCTGGACCTGATCAAGCCGCGGCTGATCGAGGCCGGGCACAAATTCGTCGAGTTGCGGGGCGACACGCGGGACCGGGCCGAGCCGGTGCGGGCCTTCCAGGCGAACGAGGTGCCCCTTTTCCTGATCAGCCTGAAGGCAGGTGGCCGTGGGCTCAACCTCACCAGCGCCGATACGGTGATCCATTACGACCCTTGGTGGAATCCCGCGGTGGAAGACCAGGCATCGGACCGCGCCCACCGGATCGGGCAGACCAAGTCCGTGTTCGTCTACAAACTGATCGCCGCCGACACGGTGGAGGAACGGATCGTCCAATTGCAGGAGCGCAAGGCCGAGCTCGCCAACCTCGCTTTCGACTCCGAAGTGGAGGCGTCCGGTCTGGATGCGGAGGATTTGGAGTTCCTGCTGGCCTCTGAGACGCAGCGCCGGGCGGCGTAAGCCCGGTTTGCAGCTGCCGTTACTCGCCGGCCAAATCCCGCCGCATCCGATCCAGTTCTTCCGTGTACCGGCGAAGCGCGTATTGCTCGGTCAGCAGCCCGATGACCTTGCGCGTCTCCGCGCCATCCACGACGGCCAGCGCATCGGATTCCGTCGATTCGAACATCTGGACTGCTTCCTTGATCGTCATCTGCGGCAGCAACAGGTCCTTAGGGTAATGCAGCAGCTCCGAAATACGGGTGACCGTCTCATCGGCGCCATGCATCTCCGCCGTCAGCACCACGCCAGCGTACCGGCCTGATTCGTCCGTCACCACGACACGGTCGCTTGAGCCGAGCGGAACCTGTCGGCGGAACGCGGCCACGGTCGTATCCGCCCGCATCGTTCGCATGTCCCGGCGCATCATTCGCCCGACGGTCAGATTGCGCACCCACCCGATGTCGACCGCCGAACGGATCGCCTCCCCCCGCAGATGGAAGCGCCAAGTGGCAAATGAATAGCCGAACGTCCGCCGCACGGTGATCGCCGACACGACGGAAGCGGCAAGCACGGCAATCGTCATCGGCAGGCTGCCCGTGCTCTCCAGGGCCAAGAACGCCATGGTCAGCGGGCCGCCCACCACCGCCACCGCCATGGCACTCATCCCCACCAGCGCACACACCACGGGTGGCAAAGCCTGGGTGGCCGTGATCGTGGCGAGGCCCGCGGCGAACAGCTTGCCTGTCAGCGCGCCCAGGAACAGCGAGGCGAAGAACAACCCGCCGCGAAACCCCGATCCGATCGACACCGCCGACGCGATCGATTTCGCCAGGATCAGCAGCGCGATATGCGTGGCCGTATAGGGGGAATCCAAGCCGAGCCGCAGCGCCTCATGCCCGGAGGACAGCACCTGCGGCGACCACCAGGCGAGCCCGCCAACGACCAGCCCACCCAACACGGGGCGCAACCAAACCGGCACGCCACTGCGCCGGAACCAGGATTCCACCAGCGTGACGCCGCGCATGATCAGGATGCCGCCCAGCGCACACACCATCCCAAGTGCCAGAACCGGCAAATAATCCACCGGCTCCAATGCCGACGGTACCCGGATGTCGAACCCGGCCGTGTCGGTGCTGAGCACTTTGGTCACGAACACGGCCACGATCGCCGACATGACCACGGGCGCCAGCGATGCCAGCGAGTAGGTCCCAATCACCAATTCGAACGCGTAGAAGGAGCCAGTCAGCGGCGCCTGGAACGCAGCCGCGATCGCCCCAGCTGCCCCGCATCCCACCAGCAACCGCAAATCGTTACGCCGCAGGCGAAATGACCGGCCGAGCCGCGAGGCCAGCGCAGAACTGATTTGGGTATAGCCCGCCTCCAGCCCAACCGAGGCGCCCACCGAGTTTGACAGCACCGTTTGTGCCGTGACGAACAGGCTGTCGCTGAGCGACATGCGTCCGCCATGCAAAGCATTGGCCTCGATCGGGTCCACCGTGCGTTTGTTCCACCAGCGCCCGATCGCCCAGCCGGACAACCCAACCAGCAGCCCGCCAATTGTCAGAGAACCAACGATCCGCAGGCGGTCCACGTCGATCGAACCAGACAGCCGGTCGCCACGCTGCAGGTTGAACAGCAATTCGTGCGCGGCTTGCGTGGTGATCGTCATCACGTGAACGCAGAGGCCGGACGCAATTCCCACTCCGGCGGCCAAGGCCACCAGCCACAATTCGTCGGCACGCACCAGGGCGCGGAATGTTTGCGGCGCATGCAGAACCGTCGCGCCCAGGCTGCGGCGCATGCGCTGTGTGCCACGTTCGGCTACTGGTGCCGCCTGAATCGTGGCGGAACCGACACCAGCAGATCGCAAGGACATCGGTCTGTCCCGCTCCTCTTCCATATGACAGCGGCCCGGCACATGTCCGGGCAAGGTGACCCTTCATGGAACCATGCGCTTGTCCTTACAATCCATGACCGGACGAACTTTCTTTAATTTCGCTAAATCGTCTCCCCCAGATAAACTGGTTCGCCGCCATCGGATCATGAGTTTGCATAAGAGCGGTGGGGACTGGGCCTGTGGTTGACCAGAGGATCGCCGTCATCACCGGTGCGACCGCCGGGCTGGGACTTTGGGTTGCCTACGGGCTCGCCCGCGCGGGCTACCACACGATCATCATCACCCGGAGCGCAGCGCGTGGCGAGGCAACGCGGCGCTGGATCGGCGAGCGTGCCCGCGGCGCGGTGACGTCGTTGGTGACGGCCGATTTATCGTCCCTGCAGCAAACGCGCCAGGCCGGTGAGGCGATCACGGCAGCGCACCCCCGGATCGACATACTGGTGAACAACGCCGGGCTGATCACTGCGCGGCGCGAGGTGACGGCGGAAGGTCACGAGATGATCTTCGCGGTGAATCATCTGGCACCCTTTGTCCTGACGGCCGCGCTGGAGCCAGCCTTGCGCAGCGGCGCACCGTCGCGCGTGGTCAATGTCGGGTCGACTGCGTCGGACCGCGCGAGTCTGGATTTGAGCAATCTGGAGATGCAGCGGTCGTGGAATCCGCTCTCCGCCTATGGCCGCTCCAAGCTCGCGTTGATGATGGCGACGTTCGAGCGTGCCCGGCGCCTGGCGGGTACTGGGGTCACGGTCAACGTGGTGCACCCCGGTGTGGTGGCGACCGCGCTGATGTCGGTCCCGGGTCCGGTCGGCTGGGGCTGGGCGGCGCTGCGCCCCTTCATGATCACGCCGGAACGCGGGGCGATGACGCCGTTGCACCTTGCGCTGTCGCCATTGGTGGCCGGGGAGACCGGGAAGTATTGGAAGCGGAACCGCCCCGCCCGTCCGAACCGGCAGGCCTTGGATACGGCGATGGTGCGGCAGCTCTGGTGGGAGACGGAGCGGCTGATCGGTTGACGCCGGGGGCAAAGCTGCCGAGATGTGCGGTGAAGCCAGCCGGAGCATCAGCATGTCCCTGCCAGAGACCATGAGTTTCATCGAGGTGGCGCAGCCTGGCGGCCCCGACGCCATGAAGCTCGCGACCGGCCCGTTGCCGCAGCTGCGGGAGGGCGAGGTGCTGATCCGCGTCGCCGCCGCGGGGGTCAACCGGCCGGATGTCGCGCAGCGTCAAGGCAGCTATCCGCCGCCCCCCGGCGCAAGTCCGCATTTGGGCTTGGAAGTCGCGGGAGACATCGTGGCGGTTGGCCCTGGCGTCTCCATGGCGGTCGGCGACAAGGTTTGCGGCCTGGCCAATGGCGGGGGCTATGCCGAGTATTGCGCCATCCCGGCCACGCAATGTTTGCCCTGGCCGAAGGGCTATGACGCCGTGCGCGCCGCCGCTCTGCCCGAGACGTTTTTTACCGTCTGGGCCAATATGTTCGACATCGGGCGGCTCACCTCCGGCGAGTCGGTGCTGATCCACGGCGGCACCAGCGGGATCGGCACGACGGCGATCCAATTGGCCAAGGCGTTCGGCGCGCGGGTCTATGCTACCGCTGGGTCCACCGAAAAATGCGATGCGTGCGTCAAGCTCGGGGCCGATGCGGCGATCAATTACAAGGATGCCGATTTCGCCGACAGCATCGCCAAGTTCACCAACCGCGCCGGGGTGAACGTCGTGCTGGATATGGTCGGCGGCCCTTACGCGCAAAAGAACCTGCGCTGCCTGGCGATGGATGGCAGGCTGGTGCTGATCGCGTTTTTGGGCGGGCCAAAGGTCGAGCATTTCGACTTCACGACGGTCATGACGAAGCGGCTGACCATCACTGGCTCGACCATGCGGCCGCGGACGGCGGCGCAGAAGGCGGCGATCGCGGCATCCTTGCTGTCAAAGGCATGGCCGAAGCTGGAGGCTGGCAGCGTCGCGCCCGTGATCAGCGCGGTGTTCCCGATGGCGGAGGTGGCGGCCGCCCACCGGCTGATGGAAACCAGCCAGCACATCGGCAAGATCATGCTCACGGTTTGAGCGGTGCGCCTCGCGTATCGCGATGCCGGGACGGGAAGCCCGGTGGTGGTGCTGCACGGGTTGTTTGGCTCTGCCCGCAATCTGGGTGGCGTGGCGCGCGCGCTGGCAGCGGCGCACCGGGTGATTTCGGTCGATCTGCGCAACCACGGCGAAAGCCCCCATGCGCCGGGCATGGATTACGCAACCATGGCAGCGGACGTGACGGAAACGATGGACGCGCTCGGCATGCCGGAGGCGGCCGTGCTGGGGCATTCCATGGGCGGCAAGGTCGCCATGCGCCTGGCCTTGTCATCGCCTGGCCGCGTCACCCGGCTGGTGGTGGCTGACATCGCGCCCATCCGCTACGGATCGCATTTCGGCACCTTCGCGCGGGCGATGTTGGCGCTGCCCGCTGGGCTGCCGCGCTCGGCGGCGGATGCAGCGTTGGCACCCGACGTGCCGGACGCCGCGATCCGGTCCTTCCTGCTGCACAATTACCGCCCGGGCGAGGGCTGGCGGATCGGCCTGCAGGACATTGCGGAGTCCCTCCCGCGGATCGAAGCGTGGGAGGAGGAGACGGCCAGCTACGGCGGACCGGCGCTGTTCGTGACCGGCGCGCGATCGGACTACGTGCTGCCGGAGCACCGGCCGGCGATCCTGCGTCATTTCCCCGCCGCGCGCTTCGTGGCGATCAAGGACGCAGGACACTGGCTGCATGCCGAACAGCCGGCCGCCTTCAACGCCACGGTGTCGGCGTTTCTGCCGGCATAGCATTCCACCGCTTGACGCCTGTCCTCATGCCATGTGCAGCTTCGTTGCACGGCATTTGCAAGGTCCTCGGAATGAAAAGAAGCGCAATCCTCATCCTCACCGCCCTCGCATCGGTCGGAACCGCCGCAGCGGCGCCGTTCTCATGCCCGAAAAAGGGTGGCACCGTGGTCTTCGGGCAGGAAGCCAACGTCAACAGCCTGGACCAACAGGCCTCCAACACGATCTCCACCCGCAACGTCGCCATGAATATTTTCGAGGCCCTGCTGACCCGGAGCGAGGACAACCAGACGATCGGCGACCTGGCCGATAGCTGGACCGAATCCCCGGACAAGCTGACCTACACTTTCAAGCTGCGCACGGGCGTGCATTTCCATAACGGCAAACAAATGACCTCCGCCGACGTCGCCGCCTCATTCGACCGCTACAACAAAATCGGCATGGAGCGGTCCAACCTCGCCAACGTCGACCACTGGGACGCGCCGGACCCGGCCACCTTCGTCATCCACATGAAGCAGGCGCAGCCTACATTCATTGAGAGCATGTCGTCCTTCAGCGTGCCGATCGTGATCTTCCCAGCCGAGTTCAAGGACGACCCGGCACTGCGCCTGCACACCATCGGCACCGGCCCATGGATGCTGGATGAGTTCGTGCCCGGCGGCTTCGTGCGGCTGAAGCGGTTCGACGCTTACTCGCCCAACACGCATTATGAGCAGCGGACCGGGTTCGGCGGCTACAAGGTCGCCTGCTTGGATACCGTGACGATCCGCATCGTGACGGAGCCCGGTGCGCGGGTCGCTGGGTTGCAAACCGGGGAGCTGCAAGCGGTCGAGGACGTGCCCTCGACCTCGATGGCCGATCTGAAGAAGAACGCCGCGATCACGCTGCTGCCGCTGGCGAATTGGTGGATCCAGATCGCCGTGCCCAACGTGCAGAAGCCACCGACGGATAATCTGTACTTCCGCCAGGCGGTGATGGCGGCGCTGAATATGGACGAGATCATGGATGCCGCGACAGACGGCAACTACAAGCTGAACGTCGGGTTCCAATATCCCGGGCGCCCCGGCTACACCGATGTCGGGAAGGAAACCTACAACCAGCACGATCCGGCCAAGGCCAAGGCGCTGCTGGCCAAGGCGGGCTACAAGGGCGAGGCGGTCACGATCCTGACCAACAAGGATTACACCTCCATGTACAACGCCGCCGTCGTGCAGGCGGAGCAGATGAAGGCGGTGGGAATCAATGCCGAGATCAAGGTGGTCGACTGGCCGACCTCGATCCAGATGTTCCTGCGCGGCGATACGGGCTGGAACTACTTCCATACCGGCTGGGGCACGCAGCCGGCGCTGGGCGCGCTCTCGACCATGGCCTTCTTCGCCCCGCCGAACGCCACCTACCGCCCGGCGGCCGGCCAGGACGATCCGGATGTGGTGAAGCTGTGGAACGACATGAACAACTTGCCGACCGCAGAGGGGCGGCAGGATGCCTTCGTGAAACTCCAGGCGCTGACGCTGGACCGCGGCTATGCCCTGCCCTTCGGCAGCCTGACCAAGGTGCAGGCGGTTCGCGCCAACGTCAAAGGCTACGTGCCGTTCCGCATTCCGCGTTTCTCCAACGTATGGGTCGAGTGATCGGGCCGTGATCGGCGTCGTCGTTGCCCGCGTGCTCGGTGCGGTCCCGACCCTGTTGCTGGTCAGCCTGATCACCTTCGCCATCCTGCATCTAATTCCTGGCGACCCGGCCGTCGTGATGGCCGGGTTGTCGGCCACGCCGCAGGATGTGGCGCAAATCCGCGCCGATCTCGGCCTGGATCAGCCTTTATGGGGCCAGCTGCTGCATTGGTATAGCGGCCTGCTGCACGGCAATTTGGGCCGGTCGCTGCTGTTGGGCCAGGACGTGCTGCAGGCGATCTGGCAGCGCCTGCCGATCACGCTGGCGCTGTCACTTTATGGTCTGGCTCTGACCCTGCTGATCGGCGTGGCTGGCGGCGTGCTGGCGGCATTGCGGCAGAATACCATCGTGGATCAGGCCGCCATGGTGGCCGCGATGCTCGGCATCTCCATGCCCTCCTTCTTCATCGCGCCACTGATGGTGCTGGTGTTCGCCGTCCACCTGGGGTGGCTGCCCAGCGGCGGCTACGTGAACTTCACCGACAGCCCACTTGGCTGGCTGCGCGCGGCGACGCTACCCGCCGTGTCGCTGGCCCTGCTGCAGGTGGGGCTGCTGGCACGGATCACCCGCTCCACCATGCTGGAGGTGCTGCGTCAGGATTACGTGCGCACG
This sequence comes from Acetobacteraceae bacterium, assembly GCA_965199005.1. Classification (GTDB taxonomy): domain Bacteria; phylum Pseudomonadota; class Alphaproteobacteria; order Acetobacterales; family Acetobacteraceae; genus LMUY01. The sequence continues at coordinate 1,642,285 of CBDAQK010000006.1, forward strand.
GCCCGGGCGAAGGGGTTGTCCGGCTGGAGCGTGGTCGGCAAGCATGCCTTGGCCAACGCGCTGATCCCCATCACGACGGTCGTGGGTATCGCGATCAGCCTGCTGCTCTCAGGCTCGGTTGTGATCGAAACGATCTTCTCCGTGCCAGGCATCGGCCAGTTGCTGACGCAGGCGGTGCTCAACCGGGATTATCCGCTGGTCCAGGGTGGCTTGCTCGTGCTGACCACGGTGCTCGTCCTGGTGAACATCGCGGTCGACGTCGCGTATGCCGCAATGGACCCGAGGGTGCGGCTCGGTGGCTGACGACGATTTCGACGCGCCCTCCCGCCCGTGGCGCGACACGCTGGTGCGGCTGATGCACCACAAATTGTTCGTCATGGGATTGGTGCTGTTCGGTGTCGTCGTGCTCGCCGGGTTGACGGCGCCGTGGGCGGCGGGGGTCGATCCGTCCAAGATCGCGATGCGGTCGCGCTTCCATCCGCCGTCCCTCGACTTCCCCTTCGGCACCGACAATCTCGGCCGTTCGCTGTGGTCGCGCACGCTATGGGGCGCGCAGCTATCCATGATCATCGGCGTGTCCGTGGTGGCGTTGAATGCGGTGTTCGGCACGATCATTGGGGCGCTGGCAGGCTACGTCCGGCTGCTGGACAAGCTCATCATGGGCTTCAATGACGCGATGATGGCCTTCCCGGCCGTCCTGCTGGCGATCGGCATCACCGCCGCGCTTGGCTCTTCCGTGCTCAACGTCATCATCGCCCTGTCCATCGTCTACGTCCCTCGGACCGCCCGCATCGTGCGCGCCAGCGTGCTGGTGCTGCGGGAGATGGAGTATGTGCAGGCTGCCGTCGCCGCTGGGGCCGGGCATTGGCGCATCCTGTCGCGCCACATCATGCCGAACGCCCTCGCCCCGCTCATCGTGCAGCTTTCCTTCCTGTTCGCCTACGCCGTGCTGACCGAGGCGACGCTCTCCTTCCTTGGCCTGGGTGCCGTGCCGCCGACGCCCACCTGGGGCAACATCATGGCGGATGGGCGGCAGTACCTGACGGACGCGCCCTGGATCATCACCATTCCCGGCGTGGCCCTGATGCTGACGGTGCTGGGGCTGAACCTGCTCGGCGACGGGCTGCGCGACGTGTTGGACCCAAGGTTGCGCATCCAGCCATGAGCCTGCTTTCCGTCCAGGGCCTCACCGTCGCCTTCGCGACCGGGCGGGGACCCGTCAACGCGATCGAGTCGGTCGACCTCGCCATCGCGCCCGGCGAAATCCTGGGCATCGTCGGCGAAAGCGGCAGCGGCAAGAGCGTCACTGCCCTCGCCATCATGGGGCTGCTGCCCAGCCCACCCGCCCGCATCGTAGCCGGGCGCATCGTGTTCGAGGGAATCGATCTGCTCACCCGGTCCGAGCGGCAGATGCGCCGCCTGCGCGGCCCCGGGATCGGCATGGTTTTCCAGGAACCGATGTCCTCGCTCAACCCGGTCTTCTCGATCGGCGACCAAATTAGCGAGACGTTGCGCGCGCACGAACGGGTGGGGCCGGCGGCGCGCCGGGCGCGGGCGATCGCTTTGCTGGACCGGGTCGGTATTCCCTCCGCCGCCCGGCGGCTGGACGACTATCCACACCAGATGAGCGGCGGCCAGCGGCAGCGGGTGATGATCGCCATCGCGCTGGCCTGCAACCCGAAGCTGCTGATCGCAGACGAGCCAACCACGGCACTGGACGTGACGATCCAGGCGCAAATCCTGGACCTGCTACTGGAATTGCGGGCGGAGCGTGGCATGGGGGTGATGTTGATCACCCACAACATGGGCGTGGTGGCGGAGACGGCCGACCGCGTGCTGGTGATGTATTCCGGCCGCGTGGTCGAGCAATCGCCGGCCGCCATCCTGTTCGACCGCCCGGCGCACCCCTACACGCGCGGCCTGCTCGCCTGCGTTCCCTCGCTGGAGGCCGATCTGCTCCGTTTGCAGGCCATTCCCGGATCGCTGCCCGACCCGGCGCGCCGCCCGCATGGGTGCCGGTTTGCCCCGCGCTGCACCCTGCACCTCCCGGCCTGCGACATCGCCATGCCGCCGCTTTCGCCAGTGACGACGGGGCACGATGCCGCCTGCATCCGGGCGGGCGAGGCAGCGTGACGCCGCTGGTGGAGGCGCGGATGCTGTCGCGCCACTATGCGGTGCGCACGGGGGGCGTGTTCCGCCGTCAGGTCACAGCCCTGCGTGCGGTGGACGAGGTAAACCTCAGCATCGCGCCGGGCGAAACCCTCGGCCTCGTCGGCGAGTCCGGCTGCGGCAAATCCACCCTGGGCCGCATGCTGGTGAAGCTGAACCCGCCCTCCTCCGGCGATTTGCTGTTCAACGGCCAGGCGGTCACGTCGGTCCGCGGCGGTGATCTGCTCCGCCTTCGCCGGTCGATGCAGATCGTGTTCCAGGACCCGTTCGGCTCGCTGAACCCGCGCATGAGCGTGGAGAGCATCGTCATAGAGCCGTTGCTGATCCACGGCGCCCGCGCCGACGCTGCAACCCGGGCGAAGGTGGCGGCGATGCTGGAACAGGTCGGCCTCCCTGCCCGCGCCGCCCGCCGCTTCCCGCACGAATTCAGCGGCGGGCAACGGCAGCGCGTCGGCATTGCACGCGCCCTGATCCTGCGCCCCCGCTTCCTGGTGTTGGACGAGCCGGTTTCGGCGCTCGATGTGTCGGTGCAGGCTGCGATCGTCAATCTGCTGCAGGATTTGCAGGCGGAGATGGGCCTCACCTACCTGTTCATCGCCCACGACCTGGCTGTTGTGAAACACATCTCCGACCGGGTCGCGGTCATGTATCTAGGCCGCGTTGTGGAGGTGGCGGATAAACGGGCGATCTACGCCAATGCGCTCCACCCCTACACGGAGGCCCTCATCGCCGCCGCGCCAGCGGTGCGCCCGGGCCGGGTGCGGCCACCCCGTGCGCAAGGCGACGTTCCATCCGCCCTTGCAATGCCATCCGGCTGCCGATTCCACCCACGCTGCCGCCATGCCATGGATATTTGCCGGTCGGTGGAACCACGGCTCACCGAGCCGCAGCCCGGCCATTTCGTCGCCTGCCATTTGACTGGAACGCCCGGCCCTTTGTGACCGGGCGAGATGGAGAGGTTGGCAGAGACTGCCGATCTCCCCATCTCATTGACCTTTACGGCTCCGGTGGGCTGAAGCTCATCCTATGGCCTATTACCGTTGTGTTCCGACGTAGGGCTGGCTTCAGCCCACCTGTGCCCGTCGAATTCAACGCTGGTCGGATTAGATCTTAGGCGTGGTCACAGGCGGGGTGGTCGTCGCAGAGGTCATCGTGCCGGGGATCTGCTCGACTTCCACTTCTTCCTTGCGCACGGTATCGCGGACAGTCTCGACGCGATCCGTTGCCTCCTTGCGCAAACCCACCTCTTCCACCACGCGGGCGGTCTTGGATACCACTGCCTCTTCGGCGGTTTCGGTCATCTCGATGACCTTTTCGCTGAAGCTCGCATCCACCACCGGCCTGCCGTCGGTGACCGGGTGACGTTCGAGGATAACCTTCTCGCTGTGCAAAGACACGCTCTCTTCAACCGGAGTCTCGACGACATAGCGACGGATCCGGGTGCCCCCGCGGTTGATCAGACGCTTGCCGACCGCCAGGCTTTCTTCCGCGAGTTGGATCGTTCCAGCATCCTCGGCAAGGGCCGACGTGCCGGACAAAGAGGCTGCTGTGGCGCCAGTGCCGATGCCTAGCCCAGTGCCGGCTGTAAGGCCCGTTTGAACGCCGGCCGTGCTCCCCATCGCGGCGCTGCTGCTGGTGGTGCTCAGACCGTAGCTTGTCGCGCGGTCGTCTATGTCGATCGGATGATGGCTCTCGAGGATTTCCATCACTTTCGAGACATGTGAATCCGGCGCCTTCACCGTTACAACCGTCGAGCCTTCGGACACGCTGCGATCGTAGACCGCCGTGTCATATTCCGGCTCACCGCCGAAGAGGCTGGCCCAGAAACCGGGTTCCCGGGCAGGCTTGGCCGTCGTGGTCTGGAGGGTATCGGTCGAGCTGTTCAGGCTGATAGCGCTATCGGGAACCCCGGCCTGCCGCAAATCATTGGCGGCGAGTTCGGCATGTGCTGGCGTGTCGTAAACAGCGACGATTGTTTCTTGATCCATGGGCGAAGTCCTATTTGCTAAAGACAGCGCCGCGTTGAAGGCGCCTGCGCTAGGAACCGAACTGACCCCCTCCGGTTCCACCGGTTCTCTGGTCACGACGACGTGTTGTTCTCGCAGCGTCACGGTCTCGACGTGGTTCGTGGTGGTTCGCGCACGCTGGATGTGCACCTCTTCCCGCAGAAAGAGCCGCCGCGTGACGACGACTTCTTCCTCGACAACGGGCATGATGGTCACGTCGCCTTCCTGCCGGATGGCGGGCATGGCATCGACATAGCGTCCAACTGCCACGTGGCTGATGACTACCTTTTCGTGCGTGAGTGGCTCGTCGACCAGCACATCGCGGGTGTGTGTCTTGATGGCGGCCCGTACCCGCTGCTCGGGCAACCGCCGTTTGGTGACCAAAACGTCTTCAGCATGGAGGTTGAGCGTCAGTCGTTCGGCCGAGGCGAACTCGGCGGGCTCAACGCCAAAATCTGGCCGGGTCATCGCCAACCCTCTGCGACACTAGAGACAGGCGCCGCAGTTCTGTCTCGGACCATCATGGCATCCCTCTGGGATCGCGGGCTGAGTGGACGCCTTCAAGTCAGGCCTCCCTCATCGGCGGCATGACGCAGCCGAACCCCGCTCGGTTCCCCAGCGGGAAGGAACAGCCGCCTTAAGTGATCCGCGCCAATGCCTGCTTCACGGCCGCTTCCACTTCCCTGACGAGGGAGAGCGCCTGACCAGGCGTCATCTCGGTAAACATGCTGGTTTGCTGGCCTTCACTCGCAAAATCGCGGCTCAACCGAAGGAAGACCGCGCCAGGTGCGGCACGGACACCAACAAGATTCGCTTCGACCTGCGCCAGATATCCCGACCCGAGTGCACTTCTCATCCCAATGCTCCCCTCACGCTACCGTGAGTGAACATAAGCACTAACCTATGACAGTTAAAAGTCCGTAGATGGCCGCCAGGATTCGAGCCAGTTCGCTCCCCGCAATCTCTTCCGCGCTCCGTCAGGGATCAGACCAGTTGCAGCACCGCCTCCGCGCGGCTGACGTCGAAATCGCCCGGGGCTTCGATTGCCAAATGCGTGATCTTCTTATCCTCTACCACCAAGGCAAAGCGCTGGCTGCGCGTGCCCAGGCCGCGGGCGGACAGGTCAAGTTCCAGCCCCAGCGCCTTGGTCAGAGCAAACGAGCCATCGGCCAGCATCACGATCTTTCCATCGACACCTTGGTCCTTGGCCCAGGCGCCCATCACGAAGGGGTCGTTCACCGACATGCAAATGATTGTATCGACGCCCTTGGCCTTGAAATCATCCACATGTTGGATGAAGCCAGGCAGATGCTTGGCGCTGCAGGTCGGCGTGAACGCACCCGGCGTGGCAAACAACACGACTTTCTTGCCGCCGCCGAACAAGGAGGTGGTGCTTTCTTCCTTCGGCCCCTCCGGACCCGCGATCATCAGCTTCATCTCCGGCACCATGTCGCCAACCTTGATCGTCATCATGCGGACCCCGTTTTGCTCGCCAGACGCTAATGTGTCGGCTGGAGGATGTCACCCGCCCGGCATGCGAGTTTAATGAAGTCATTGCAGCCGGCGAAAACCGCGCCAAGATGTGTTCCATGCCCAAAACGCTCCATGCGCCGGATGACGCCCGGCTGACCGGCCAACTTCTCATCGCCATGCCAGCCATGGAGGACCCTCGATTCGCGCACAGCGTCATCTATCTGTGCGCGCATACCGAGGAAGGTGCGATGGGCCTGGTGGTCAACCGGCCCCTTGCCAGCCCAACCTTCGAAGATTTGCTGAAGCAGTTGGACGTGGCCCCCGCCCCGCCGGCCCGCCGTATTGCCTTGTGCGATGGCGGTCCGGTGGATGGCGCGCGCGGCTTCGTGCTGCACACCACGGATTGGACGGGCGACGGCAGCCTGCAGGTCGACGACTCGGTAGCGCTCACCGCAAGCCTGGACGTGCTGAAAGCCATCGCCGCCGGCGAAGGCCCCCGCGAGGGCCTGCTGGCACTTGGCTATGCGAGTTGGGGCGCCGGCCAATTGGACCAGGAAATCCAAGAGAATGCCTGGCTCTCCGCCCCGGCCTCGCTGGATCTGATGTTCGACGACGACCACCCGACGAAGTGGCGCCGCGCTTTCGCGACCCTGCGAATCGATCCGGCGCTGCTATCAGGCGTCGCCGGGCACGCCTAGCGCGCACTACCAGACAAAGCGTGGAATGATGGCGACCGGGTGCAATCCGGCCGCCCGCGCCTCCGCCTCGGCCGCGCCATGGTCATCGCCCAGCGCCTCACCGTGGATGCCGCCGAGCACCCAGCACGAATCGACGCCGGCTGCCGCAGCCCCGGCGATGTCGGTGCGCAGGGCGTCGCCAACGGCCAGGGTGCGGGCCGGTTGGCAGCCCAATAGCGCCATGACGGGGACGTAGATCGCGGGGTCTGGCTTACCAAGCGAGCGCACGGCGCCGCCCAACTGCTGATACCGCTCCGCCAAGGCGCCGGCGCAGATGACCCGGGTGCCGCCGCGGATCACCTCCAGATCGGGATTGGCACAGATCATGGGCAGGCTGTGGCGGGCACATTCCGTCAGCACATCCTCAAACAAGGCGACATCGGTGGGGGCGCGATGGTCGTCCGGGCCGGTGTTCAGCACGAACTCGGCTTCGGCGGGCGTTTCCACCAGCGTCAAGTCCAGCCCATCCAGCACGTTGCGGTCACGCTCCGGCCCCAGATGCCACACCCGGCGGCCGAGTGCGGCAAACCACGGGTCGGTCCGGTGCTGCAACGCCAAATGCACCGCCTCGCCAGAGGTGAGGATGCCGGTATAGAGATCGGCGGCCAGTCCCATCCGGCGCAGCATCGCCTCCGCTGCGAACGATCGCCGCGGCGCGTTGGAGAGCAGTACGCAGCGTTTGCCGGCATCCCGCAGATGGCGCAGGCAATCCCCGGCCCCCTCATACGGGTTCACCCCATCATGGATCACGCCCCAGAGGTCGAGGATAAATCCATCATACCGGCCGGCCAGCGCCGCCATCCCCGGATATGCCGTCATACGGCTGTCCCCACTGCTTCGGTCACGCTGTTGAACCCTTCACGACGCAAGGCGGCGGCCAGTTCGGCCTTGAGCCGCGGCAGCAAGGCCGGGCCATGCACCGCGAAGGCGGCGTAGAGCTGCACCAACTGTGCCCCGGCGCGAAGCTTGGCCAGCACATCCGCCCCTGTCGACACGCCCCCACAGCCGATCAGCGCCAGCCGGCCCCGCGCCAACCGCGACGCCCGCCCCAGCACCGCGGTCGACAGCGCCATCAAGGGTGGCCCGGAGAGACCGCCCGCTTCGGCGACGTGCGGGCCGCGCAGGCTAGCGGGCCGCTCCAGGGTGGTGTTAGAGACGATCAGCCCTTGCACCCCGCAGGTCACCGCCACCTCCACGATGCTTTCCAGCGCACCCGGCGCCAAATCCGGTGCCACCTTCACGAAGATTGGCGGACGGCCCGGCACTTCCATCACCGCCTGCAGGATGGCGCGAAGCTTCGATTCCTCTTGCAGCCCGCGCAGCCCCACCGTGTTGGGTGAACTGACGTTCAGCGCCACGTAGCCAGCATTGGGCGCCACCGCGGCGACCAGCGCCGGGTAATCCCGCTCGGGATCGGCATTGTCCTTGTTGATGCCGACGTTTGCGGCCAATAGCGTTCCGGGCGGCGCCAGCAGCCGGGCTAGGCGGACGGCAAAGGCGTCGATCCCCTGGTTGTTCATACCCATCCGATTGATCACCGCCCCCTGCTCCAGCCGGAACAGCCGCGGTTTGGGGTTGCCATATTGCGGCCGGGGCGTGACGGTGCCGAGCTCGACCGCGCCGAACCCCAACCGCAGCAGCCCCGCCCCCGCCACCGCATCCTTGTCGAACCCGGCGGCGAGCCCGACCGGGTTGACGAGTGTGCGCCCCAGCAGGGTGGTGGCCAAAGCCGGATCATCCGGCTGGGTCGCCCGGCCCGCCAAACCTAGCCGCAGAGCCCGCAAGGCCAGCCGGTGCGCCTGCTCGGGATCGAGACGGCGGAGGACTGGCAGCAGAGCAGAGGCGATGGCAGGGGTCATAGCCCCTTTATGCCGGGTTCAGCGCGGGGTGGTAGCCCCGGAGACGAGTCGCGGGTCGTTTGAGAGGCGGTGTACGCGTTGAACAAGGAAAAGTGCGCAGCTGATACGCCGTGATCAAACCGTGGAGGCGGGCACAGAATCCTCCTTAGCGCTAACTCCTACGCCCTTTCGTGAACCTGACTCGCACGGTCAACCAAACGAACGTCCTGGCCGTTTGATTTCCAATGAAACAACGATGCAGGGACATCGAAGTGACGAGAAATAGACTTGATAATGGCAGTAAACGCTTGCTCGTCTGCCGCCTTGTCTTCGACTAAGAGCGTTACCTCGTTGGCTTTCGCATTGTCATAATGCATCAACGCAAATGCGCCTTTCCCTGAGAGGGTGAAAGCTGCAATAGTATAGGAGTCCATATCATCAGCGTCGTGATCAAACTCAATACCCAGACTCGTGAACCTACCCGCCGAAACGTCAATTGCCGCAACCGGTACCAAGTTAAGGCCTTCGATCTTCTCAACGCTGAGACGCTTGATCATGATCACACCTGTGTATTGAGGGTAACAGAGACCGGAATTCGGACAAACCCATTTTGATCGGCGGCGGAAACCCCGGGGTCGGTTTCATACCAATGCACTAAGGTAGGGTGCACCTGGGAATGCGGCTGGACGGTGGTCGTAAACTCAACTCCTCTCGCGCCTACGGGAAGAGGGCCTTGGTAGGCCTTCACACTGGGGATGTTACTCCATTTCGCAGCCTTACCCCACATTTCTCCTGAGGATTCCTGAAGGGCGGCATCCGCTTTGGTCTGGGAGGGGCTCTCGATCCGGTGATACGGTCCGTAGACTACACTCTTCTCCACTCCTTGACCGCTCATACGTTGGAAGGCCTTGATCGGTTTGCCCTCTGACCTCAGAACATCAGCCAGATCATGTCAACACTGTGTCACCGCATTCCCTGCCAAGTCGTTACTTTTCTGTTTTGACTGGTCGAAAAGTCGCGAATTTCACCTTTTCGATTTGCTCAGCAAGCATTGCTTCGCCGGCGGCCGTATTGACGGTTCCGCCGGCTCGCTGCACGCAATAAGCCAGGGCCCAGGATCCCAGGTAGTTTGCCAGATGCTCCCGCGCAAACTTGCCATGCCCGGCCGTTTGTCCGATTGGTGCGGCCATGTGGAACGAACCTTACCTAGAAACCTGCTGCCGCTCCGCCCTGCATCGGCTGCTGCTGGTGGGCCATACTGGCCGCCCGAGCGGCTTGAAGGATGGGGCATGCCTCGCCCGCCTCTGCAATCTCGGTTTCGCGCGGGAGCGGGCGGATTCGCGGTTTGAAGTCACCGATGCCGGGTTGGCGCGGCATGCGGAGGAGATCGCCCCGAGTGCACAGGCGAAGCACGCCCGCCGCCGCGCCTGATCAGACCAGCGGTCCCACGGTCACCCTCCCCTCCTCCGAACTGACACAGAGCACCCGGCCTCCCTCCTGCGTGGAGACCAACAGCATGTCGCCACCGGCCAGCATATCGACCGCGTCGTCGAAATAACCCGGCTTCCCCACCGCGGGCAGCGCGTCCTCGCGGCTCTTATAATGCCACAGGGTAAACCCGTTGGCGTAGGCAAGCACGGACAGGCTGCGGAGTGCGAAGCTCATGGTCGATCCCTTTCATTAGGCACAAAATCTCAGGCGTAGCCAAAAGCTCAGCGGACGATGCCGCGTGCCCGGAGAACCCATTCGAGTTGCGCCAGCGCCTGGTTCCACAGCCGCCAATCCGAATGCTGCAATGGGCGGGTGGCACGCGGCGCGGTCTGCCGTTCGCCCCAAATCCGTAAGATGCGGACGTGCAGCAGTTCCACGCTTCGATCGCGATACAGCGTATCGAGGGACCGGACGACGTCCTCCGGGTCGCACGGCCGGGGCGGACCCTCAGGGCGCCAAGATAATTCGGCGCCGTCCCGGCGGGCGAGCAAGGCAGCCATCGTCCATAGCCACGCCTGCTCCGCAGTGCGGAAGGGGCGGGTGGCAATATCGTCCAACGTGCGGCGGAGTGCGCGCATTCAAGCGTTCCCATCCAGAACATAACAGGAACATAAACCCATATTTGCTGCCCCGTCGCAAGCAAAAGCGGCGTTAATTCCTATCGCATCTGGCGTTAATTCCCATTAGTGTTCGTGTTACCGCCGATTCGCGGGTCTCCCAGACGGAGTTCGAAGGTGTGAAGCACGAGGATATCTGGCGGGCCCTGGACACCTTGGCGGCTGAAAGCGGCCTGTCGGTCTCGGGCCTCGCACGCGCCTCGGGGCTGGATCCGACCACGTTCAACCCATCCAAGCGTTCGATGCCGGACGGCCGCGAAAGATGGCCCAGTACGGAGAGCCTGGCCAAGGTCCTGAATGCAACCGGCGCGAGCCTGGAGGCCTTTGCGGCCCTGGTGTCCGGCGCGCGCGCCCTGCCCTCCAACCCGCGGATGCAGTCGCAGCGGCGGATCCCGCTGATCGGCCTGGCGCAAGCGGGATCAGAAGGGTTTTTCGACGACGGGGGCTACCCTGTCGGGGGCAGTTGGGACGAGGTGAACCTGCCGGAGGTCGGCGACCTCAACGCCTATGCGCTGGAAATTTCCGGCACCTCGATGGAGCCGGTATTCCGTGACGGCGACGTCGTCATCGTCTCCCCCGCCACGCCCATCCGGCGCGGGGACCGGGTGGTCGTGCGTACGGTCACGGGCGAGGTGATGGCCAAGCAACTCGCCCGCCGGTCCGCCCGCCGGGTTGAGTTGAAGAGCCTCAACCCGTCGCATCGCGACCGCAGCTTCGACCTCAAGGACGTGGCGTGGGTGCACCGCATCGTTTGGGCTAGCCATTGACGCCGACCCGGCGCAACATGTGGCCACCCGGAACGTTGATGGGCCATTGAACTGTCTGAAGGTAGACTCCAATGCACACCAACACTCGCCTCACCCTTGGCGGCGTCGTGCTCGCGGCCGGGCTGGCGGCGGCGGCGCTTCCGGCCTTTGCGCAAACCGACCCTGCCGCGCCGGGCCCTGTCGTGGGCCGCGTTGTGATCAACGCCCGCGCCGCTGCGGCCGGCGTTGGCTATACCTGGGGCAATGGCACGCTCACCTATCACGGCCACCGGTATAGCTTTACGGTCAAGGGGGTAACCGTTGCCGATGTCGGATACAGCCGGATCGTCGGGCACGGGCGGGTCTACAACCTGCACAACCTGTCGGACTTCAGCGGCACCTACGCGGCGGCGACCGGAGAAGTGACCGTCGACAAAGGGATCGGCGGGCAAGTCCTGAAAAACGGCAAAGGCGTCGAACTCAGGATCGACGACGTGACGAAGGGTGCCAGACTGTCCGGCTCGGCTGACGGCATCCAGCTCGAAATCGTGCACTAACCATGGAATGGCCAGAATGAAATCACTTCTTCTGGCCATCTCCCTCATCCTCTGCGCCGGGCGAGGCGCGCAAGCCGCCACGAATCCGGTCGACGTGGCGTTGGTCCTGGTGACCGACGTCTCCCGCTCGATCGACGATTCAGAATTTACCTTGGAAAAGCAGGGCTACGCAGCAGCGTTCAACGACCCGAAGGTGATCGCCGCCATCAAAGGCGGTCCGAACGGCCGCATCGCCGTAGCGTATGTGGAGTTCTCCAGCCCCGAGCAGATCGCCACCCTGATCGACTGGACCATGATCTCCGACGAAGCGTCGGCCAAGGCATTCGGGCAGCAGATGGTGTCGCTGCCGAGGAGTTCCTACGGCCGCACCGCGATCAGCGGCGGGATAGATTGGGCGGTGCGTCTCATCAGCGATGGCAAGTTCGGGGACGCGCACAAGGTGATCGACGTCGCCGGCGACGGCACCAACAATGCCGGCCGTGGAATCACCGACGCGCGCGACGACGCGATCGCCGCGGACATCACCATCAACGGCCTGACGATCATCAACGATCGTCCGGTCAATTACATCTATGCCCATGTGGCGCCCCCCGGCGGCTTGACGAATTATTATCGGGAGAACGTCGTCGGCGGCATGGGCAGTTTCGTCGTCGAAGTGCACGATTTTACGTCGTTTGGCGACGCGATGACGCGTAAATTGCTCAACGAAATCGCCAGCCTTCCCATTCACCGCGGCTAAGGACATCACGCATGGACCTTCGCAACGTGGGCCGTTCCGGCCTCCAAGTCTCAACGATCGGCTTGGGTTGCAACAATTTCGGCGGCCGGATCGACCTGGAGGCGTCCCGCCCCGTGGTGCATGCGGCTTTGGATGCCGGCATTACCCTGTTCGACACCGCGGACGTCTATGGCGGTGCCGGCATCCCGACCGCGCATAAGGGCGCGTCCGAGGAAGTGCTGGGTGCCATCCTCGGCCCGCGACGGCAGGAGATCGTGCTGGCAACCAAATTCGCCATGCCGATGGACGATGAGGGCAAGCTGGCCGGCGCGTCCCGCCGCTACATCGTGCGCGCGGTGGAGGACAGCCTGAAGCGGCTGCGGACGGACTGGATCGACCTGTATCAGCAACACCAATTCGACAAGAAGACGCCGGTCGAAGAGTCATTGCGGGCGATGGACGACCTCGTCCGCGCCGGCAAGGTCCGGTATATCGGGTGTTCGAACTTCGCCGCCTGGCAGGTGGCCGACGCCATGTGGACGGCGCATGACCGGCACTTGACCCCTTTCATCTCCTGCCAGGACGAGTTGTCCTTGGTGGTGCGGGGGGCGGACAAGGAGTTGCTGCCCGCCATGACGCATTTTGGCCTTGGCCTGCTGCCGTATTTCCCGCTGGCCAGCGGCTTGTTGACCGGCAAATACCAGCGCAACGCCGCGATGCCGGAGGGCGCGAGGCTCACCACCACGCAGCGGCTCGCCGAGCGGTATATGACCGACACCAACTGGCCTCAGGTGGAGAAGCTGGCCGATTTCTGCGCCGCCCGTGGACACACGATGGTGGAGTTGGCGTTTAGTTGGCTGCTGTCGCGCGGCCCCGTCGCCAGCGTCATCGCCGGCGCCACCCGCCCGGAGCAAGTGGCGCAAAATGCGGTCGCCGGCAATTGGAAGCTGACGGCGGACGAGCTGGCGGAGCTGGACAAGATCACCGCGCAGTAGCCGGGTTACCCGATGCGCGACGCCTTCTTCGTGTCGCGCATCGTCGCGTAGACGATCAGTGACAGGAAGATCAGCACCGTCACGTACCAGTAGAACCAGCTTTCGTGGCCCTCACCCTTGAACTCGAGCGCGATCAACGGGGCAGTGCCGCCGAAAACAGAGGCCGCCAACGCATAGGGGATCCCGACGCCTAGCGCCCGGACGCCCGCGGGAAACAATTCCGCCTTCACCACCGCATTGATCGAGGTGTAGCCGGACACGATCGCCAACGCCGCCAGCACCAATAACAACGCGCCCATATACGTGTGCGTGTCGCCAAGTGCCGTCAGGATCGGCACCGTGCACAGCGTGCCCAGAATGCCGAACCAGAGCAGCACGGGTTTGCGGCCAACCAGGTCGCTGATGAAGCCGAATAGCGGCTGCATCGCAGCGAAGAGGAATAGGGTGATGAACGAAATCTCCCCCACCCAGAGCGGCGGCAGCTTCAGCGTATTGGACAGGTAGGTCGGCATGTAGGAGCTGAAGGTGTAGAAGGCCGTCGTCCCACCCATGGTGAGGCCGAACACCAACAGCAACTCCCGCGGGTGTTGCGCCAGGTCGCGGAACAGATTGCGCCGCGGCGCCTTCGAGACCTGAAGGAAGTCCTCCGTCTCCGGCAAATTGCGCCGCAGATAGAGTCCATACAGGGCGCAGAGCGCACCGATGAAGAACGGCACCCGCCATCCCCAATCTCCCAGTTGGGCCTGGGTCAACCCTTGTTGCATCACGAGCAACACCAAGGCCGCCAGAACCTGGCCGCCAATCAGGGTCACGTACTGGAAGGAGCTGTAGAAGCCGCGCCATTTAGACCCGGCCACCTCGCTGAGATAGGTTGCCGACGAGGCATACTCGCCGCCCAGCGACAATCCCTGCAGCAGGCGGGCAAACAGCAGCAATAAGGGCGCCCATAGGCCGACCTGTGCATAGGACGGCAGGATGGCAATGATGAGGGAGCCGATGCACATCAGCATCACCGACAAGGTCAGCGCCGCCCGGCGCCCGCTGCGATCCGCGTAATAGCCGAGCAGAACGCCACCCACGGGACGAATGAAAAAGCCCACCGCGTAAATCCCGAACACGGTGATGAACTGCACCGTCGGGTCGTTGCTGGCGGTAAACAGCTTGGCGAAATAGACCGCGAAGGAATTGTAGACGTAGAAATCGTACCACTCGATCAAATTGCCAATGGAGCCGCCAAAGATCGCACGCAGCCGTCGGCCGACTTGGGCCGCAGTTTCATTGGGACTGCCGTACTGCATCGAATCCATGTCCATACTCCGCGCCAACCGCAAGCTTGGCGGCTACACGGGCTCCTGTCGATGCCACTTCCGCCCGGCCCGGGTGCAGTGTAACGCCAGCGCATGGCCACTTCTCCCGTCACCGCGCAATGGCTTGCCGCGAAGGAACAACAGCCGGACGCGCTGTTGTTCTTCCGCATGGGCGATTTCTACGAATTGTTCTTTGACGACGCGGTTTTGGCCGCTGGGGCGCTTGGCATCGCCCTCACGGCCCGGGGTGAGCACGAGGGCAAGCCCATCGCGATGTGCGGCGTCCCGATCCATGCGGCCGAGGGCTATCTGGCCCGGCTGATCCGGCGCGGCTTTCGCGTAGCTGTGGCCGAGCAGATGGAGGCCGCCTCCGCCCGTGTCGGCAAGGCTCCGTTGCGACGGGAAATCGTGCGCCTGGTCACACCCGGCACGCTGACCGAGGATGCGCTGCTGGAGGGCACACGGTCCAACCTTCTGCTGGCCTTGGCCCGGGCAGGCCGCGACCTGGGCGCGGCGTGGCTCGACATCTCCACCGGCCTGTTCGAAACCGAAGCCGTTGGGGACGTCGCCGCCCTGCTGGGCCGCCTGGACCCAGCGGAGATCCTGGCTCCCGCCGACCTGCCGTTGGGGGATTTCGAGCCTCGCCGTGCGCCGGACATGCTGCCGCCCCCACCGCTGGCGGCCCGCGCCCGGGTCGCCGAGGCCTTCGGCGCCGCCACGCTCGACGGGTTCGGCAATTTCACCGATGCAGAGGCGATGGCTGCGGCAGCGGGGCTGGCCTACATCCGCTCCACCCAGGCCGGCCAGCTCCCTGCCCTTTCCCCGCCAGCGAAAAACGAGGGGAGCGGCACGCTGGCCATGGACGCGGCGACCCGGGCAAGCCTGGAGATCACCCGCGCCCGCGACGGCTCGACCGAACACACCCTCCTCACCGCCGTCAGCCGCACATTGACCGCCCCCGGTGCCCGCATGCTGGCGAATTGGCTCTCGGCACCGCTCACCGACCCGGCGGCGGTCGCTACCCGCCAGATGAGCTGGACCGGGTTGCTCGCCGATCCCACCGCCTGCGCCACGCTTCGCACGGTGTTGCGCGGCGCGCCCGATGCGACACGAGCCTTGGGCCGGCTCTCGCTGGGGCGCGGCGGTCCAAGGGATTTGCTTGCCATCCGCCAAGTGATCGCCGTCGCCAAAGACGCGGCAAATGCCCTTCCGGCAACGAGCGGTTTGGCGGCACTTGTCGAGGAGCTGCATCTGGATCCAGGGCTGGGGGAGCGGCTGGCCGCGGCGCTAGCCCCTTCCCCGCCGCTTCGTTTGGACGACGGAGGCGCGATTGCGGAAGGGTTCGACGGCGAGTTGGATGCAGAGCGCCGCCTGCGCGATGACAGCCGCCGGGTGATCACCGGGCTGCAACTCGACTACGCCCAACGCTACGGCGTGGCGTCGCTGAAAATCCGCCATCATGCCCAGCTGGGCTACGTGATGGAGGTGCCGGCTGCCTCCGCTGAAGCCCTGCGCGGCCGGGTAGAGCTGACGCTGCGGCAATCGATGGCAAACGCCGCCCGGTTCACCAATTCGGAACTGGCCGAACTTGACCGCCGGATCAGCGAGGCCGCGGGCCGGGCCGCGGCGCGTGAGGCCAAAATCTTCGCAATACTGGTGGCCGAGGTGCTGACGCACGCCCCGGCCCTACGGCGCGCCGCGGCGTCCCTGGCCACGCTGGACGTGCTGCAAAGCTGCGCCAGCCTGGCGGAGTCCGGCAGCTGGACGCGTCCCTCCGTCACATCAGACACGGCGTTCCACGTCACCATGGCCCGCCACCCGGTGGTGGAGGCAGCGCTGCCCACCGGCACCCAATTTCAGCCCAATGATTGCGACCTCTCCCCCGCCCGGCGCGTGTTGCTGCTGACCGGGCCCAACATGGCGGGCAAGTCGACCTTCCTGCGGCAGAATGCGCTGCTGGTGATCCTGGCGCAGGCGGGGCTGCCAGTGCCGGCGGCCACGGCCCGGATTGGGGTGGCCGACCGCTTGTTCAGCCGCGTTGGGGCGGCGGATGATCTGGCACGCGGCCGCTCCACCTTCATGACCGAGATGACTGAGACCGCGGCTATCCTGAACCTGGCAGGGCCGCGCAGCCTGGTGGTCGTCGACGAAATCGGCCGCGGCACGGCCACCCTGGATGGGTTGGCGATCGCCTGGGCGGTGCTCGAGGCGCTGCATTCCCACATCCGTTGCCGTACGTTGTTTGCGACCCATTTCCATGAATTGGCCGGGTTGGGCCAGGCACTGCCGCAAATGTGTCCGCATGCCATGAAGGTACGTGAATGGAAGAACGAGATCGTCTTCTTGCACGAAGTGGGCGAAGGCGCCGCCGGGCGGTCCTGGGGCGTCCATGTCGCCAAGCTTGCTGGCGTACCGGCCGCGACCGTGCGCCGGGCCACCGGGCTGTTGAGCGCGTTGGAGCGCAGCAGCAGCACCGGGCCGGACCTGCCGCTCTTCGCGTCACTGCCCGCGACGGAGCCACCGCCGAATCGGGTGCTCACCGCATTGGACGCGATCAACCCCGATCAACTCTCTCCGCGTGAGGCATTGGAAGCGCTCTATCATTTGAAATCACTCGCGGTATCATCGACCGAATGCTGACGATCTCCCCGCTGCCAGGCACGCCGGCTGCAGCCGCTACGGTGCTGACCGACGCACTGGCCGAGGCGCGGCGCCCCACGGGCGCGCTGACGCGGGACAATGCGCTGGTGGTGTTCCGGCGCCATCTGACCCGGATTCAGCACCATGTGCGCGAGGCGTTCGAGCATTATCAGCGTAATGGCCTGGAGAGCGCCCGGTCGCTCGCCGCCCTGACGGATGGGCTGGTCGAGGCGCTCTACGCTTATGCCAGGGAGGCGGTCGGCGCAACCGGGCCACTCGCCGTGGTGGCGACGGGAGGGTATGGGCGCGGCATGCTGGCGCCGTTCAGCGATATCGACCTGCTGTTCATCACGCCGGAGGAGCCTGCACCGCAAACCCTGGCAGCCGTCGAGTTCAGCCTGTACTTCCTGTGGGATTTGGGCCTGAAGGTCGGCCACGCCACGCGCACTGTCGCGGAATGCATCACCGAAGCAGAGCGCGACGTGACGGTGCGAACCTCGATGATCGACGCCCGCCAGATCGCGGGCAACACCGGGCTATTCGGCGATTTTGCCATCCGCTTCACCGCAGCCTGCGCGATGCGTACCGCCGACTTCATCGCGGCCAAGCAGTTGGAACGCGACCTCCGCCACCACAGGTTTGGCGAGAGCCCCTTCCTGGTAGAGCCAAACATCAAGGAAGGGCGCGGCGGCCTGCGTGATCTGCAGACGCTGTATTGGATGACGCGCTACGTCTTCGATACCCGCGTCATGGGTGACCTGGTCGGCCCGCACAGCCCTGGCGGCGGCATTTTAGTGGAGCGCGAGGCCAAGCACGCACGGCGTTCATGGGAATTCCTTTGGACGGTCCGTTTCCATCTGCATTACGTCGCCGGGCGGGCCGAGGAACGGCTGACCTTCGACATGCAGCCCGTGATCGGCGCGCGCATGGGCTACACGCGGCGCGGCCGGCAAGACGGGGTCGAACGGTTCATGCGGCACTACTTCCTGACTGCACGGGAAGTCACCCGCATGACCGCCGTGCTGGAGCCCGCGATCGTTCGCGCGGCCCTGGGGCCACCCGCGCTGGAGGAGAAGACCGACGCGGCGCTCCTTGCCCAAGGCTTCGTCTTGGCGGATGGCAAGCTGTTGGCTGCACCAGGCCGCGATTTCCGGTCCGAGCCGTTGCAGATGCTGCATTTGCTGAAGGTGGCCCGCGACCGCGGCCTGCAACTGCATCCCTTGGCGATCCGCGCGCTGATCCGGCACGAGCGCCAGGCGATCGAGTTGCGCGGAGACCCCGAGGCAGCCGCGTTGTTCATGGATTTGCTGACGACTGGCATGGATGGTGCGCGCTGGATGCACGTCCTGAACGAGACGGGGTTCCTGGGCCGCTACCTCCCGGAATGGCACCGTATCGTGGGCCAGATGCAGTTTGACAGCTACCACGTCTTTACCGTCGACGAGCACACGATCGAGGCGGTGCGGGTGCTCGACACGCTGGACCGCGGAGAGTTGTCGGAGGTCGCCCCGATTGCATCGGGCTTGATGGAGGATTTGCAGTCCCGGCGGGCGCTCTATGTCGCGGCCATGCTGCACGACATCGCCAAGGGGCGCGGCGGCGACCACTCCGAACTGGGCGCGGAAATCGCCCTGACCATCGGCCCCATGCTCGGGTTGGCGGCAGAGGAAACGGAGATGGTGTCGTGGCTGGTGCTGCAGCACCTTCTGCTCAGCCAAACCGCCTTCAAACGCGATATCGACGATCCGAAAACGATCCTGGACGTGGTCGAGACGATCCAATCGCCGGAGCGGCTGAAGCTGCTGCTGGTGTTGACCGTGGCCGACATGCGGGCCGTTTCCCCACGGGTCTGGAATGGCTGGAAGGCAACGCTGCTGCGTGAACTCTATGCCCGCGTTGCCGAGGTGCTGGCCGGCGGCCTTGCCACGACCGAGCGCGACGTGCGGGTCACCCGGGCCAAGCAGGCAGTGGGCGCGGAATTGGCCGATTGGGGCGAGGCGGAGCGCAATTACTTCCTGGACCTCGGCTACCCCAGCTACTGGCTGGGCTTCGATACCGAGACCCATCTGCGGCATGCCCGGCTGGTGCGGGAGGCCCGTGCCACGTCGGCGCCGCTGACGGTGCAGGCGGAGCCGCTGCCGGCCCGCGCGGTGACCGAGATCACGGTGTATGCGGCGGACCATGCCGGGTTGTTCAGCCAAATCACCGGCGCCTTGGCCGTGGCGGGCGCGTCGATCGTGGATGCGCGCATTCATACGCTCACCAATGGCATGGCACTCGACACGTTCTGGGTGCAGGACGCCGCCGGGGGAGCCTTCGACGCACCGCATCGCCTCGCCCGGCTGTCAGTGCTGGTGGAGCAGGCATTGTCTGGCCGCCTACAGTTGGCGGACGAAATCCAGCGGGCGGGCGAGGCGCTGCTCGGCCGGCGCATGCGGGCGATCCATGTGCCACCCCGGGTGGTGGTGGACAACCGGGCCAGCCACACCCATACGGTGATCGAGGTCAACGGCCGCGACCGGCCCGGCCTGTTGCATGACGTGACGGCGGCCATCAGCGAGGAAGGGCTGCAGATCGCATCAGCCCATGTGACGACCTATGGCGTCCGGGCGGTGGATGTTTTTTACGTCAAGGACGTCTTTGGGCTGAAGGTCGAGAATGAGCGCAAGCTGATCTCGCTTCGCGCCGCTCTCGTGAAGGCGTTGGGCAGTCCGGAAGAGCCCGCGGCGACCCCGCTCCCCACGCCGCCCCGACGCCGGCGTGCCGCGGCAAATTGAGTAAGCCTTGACGAACTTGCTCTCATGTGGTGGAGCAAGGAACCCTTATAGAGAATCGTGCAATGTCCCGCCTCCTCGCCTCCGCCGCGCTGATAATCGTGATCACCCTGGCGGGAGTTCATGGGAGCCGGGCGATCGAACTACCATCCTTCCTTCAGTCCGGGGATGCCTTTTGCACGAACCAAGCGGATTTCAACGATCTGGTGGCGAATGGCCATGTTCGCGCGGGTTCCGCGATCGAGACCTGCGTCACTGTGAGGCAGCCGACGCGGGTCGCCATTGTTGGCGGGCAAGGCGGCACGAAGTCGATGGTCCGGGTGATGAATGGCCCGTACGCGTATTCGGTCGGCTGGACCAACGGTGCGTTGCCGCTGGCGAAATAGCCGGCGCAAAAGGCTGCGCCGCCGTTCAGGGAGGGCGGATCAGCGTAGGCGCCATCTTCCGGCGTTGCACCAGGCCCCATCCGCAGCGGTTTCGGCGGGTCTATATCGGGATCCGGATAGGGCGGCGGCTCTGGCGGAAGTTCCGTCGGCCCCTCATCCGGGTCAGCCGGATCGTACACCGGAGGATAGCGCGGCGGGACGTTCGGCATGCCCGGCGGCAAGACTGGTTCCGGCATTTGCGCGTTGTGACTCATGGATCGGCCTCGTGCCCTATGACTCCTTTCATCTCATCCGCTCCTGAAAGCAACAGGCCAGGCCCGTTTCCGGACCTGGCCTGTCCATACATGACAGGATTGACGGATTACTTGGTAATGTACTGAGAGGCCGCTGGCGTGACGCCACTTACCGTGATCGTCGTCAGATCGGACAGCGTGATGGTGGTGCCGGTTCCCACGGTGACTGCCGTCGCCTGTGGCTGAGTCCCGTAACCGGTGAAGCTCAATATATCGCTTGATTTGAAGCCGCTGATCGTGTCGGCGCCGGCGGATTTGCCCGCCGTGAACGAGAAGGTGGTGCCAGCCCCGGTGCCAGACACCAGAAGCGCCGAGCTTGCGGTCCCCATCGCACCGGTGAGCGTATCAGCCCCGCTGCCGGCCACCAGCGTGTCGTTGCCCGTGCCCGCCATCAGCAGGTTGTTGCCAGACAGCGCCGTGATCGTGTCATTGGCGCCGCCTGCGACAACCGTCGCCGCACCGCCGGAGACCGTGACAGAATCGCCCGACTGAGTATCCGTGCCCTGGATCGTTCCAGTGCTCGCGGTAGTCTTCGTCGCCAGGCCCTGGACGGTCGCTGGTGACCCGCTGAGCAAATTCACCGTGTCGACGCCGAAGCCAAGCGTCACCATAAGCGGGTTTGGCGAGGTATCGTTCACCAGGAAGCTGCTGGTGCCGCTGTTGATCGAGGTCTGGCCCGAGGTCACGTTGACAGTGTCAGACCCACCACCCACGGACGAACCCGTGATGGTATCGAACCCCACCGACGTGATGAGGGAGTTGCCCGAGCCCAGATTGATCTGGTTGGTCCCGGTGCCGGCATTCACCGTGCCGTTGCCGGTGAGGATGTTGACCGTGTCGTTACCGCTGCCGGTTGCAACATTGTAGTTGCCGCCCCCGGATAGCGCCGTCTGAACCAGGTTGTTACCCCCGGTGATGGCGATGGTATCGGTAAGGTTCCCGGTCGGCGTAATGTTCGTATAGGTCACGTTGCGGGGAGAGCCAAGCAGCCCGGCCCCTGCGAGGAAGCTTCCGCCCGCGGCGCCACCCTGAAGCGAAACCGGCCCGGTGGCCGTCACGTCGATGTATTGGTCGGCACCATCAACGAAGACTGTGCTCGTCGTCGGGGTGGTGACCAGGAAGACGCCGCCGCTGCCCGAGGGTGGCTCCGGCGCCACAGTGCCCGAGCCGCTATAGGTGAAAGACGTCAGCGCACCCGGCGCGGTCGAGGGTAGCGCCAGGCCGGCGTTGATGATGTTCGAGATCGTCATCGCAACCGAAAGGTTGTCCAGGCTGCTGTACGTCGTTCCGCCACCCGCTCCGGAAATAGTACCCGATGCCATACAAATCTACCCTTCGGACGCTCTCTCGACTCTGCTCTACCCTAGCGGGGTATGACCAGCAAGTTGAATAGTGCCCGTCGCGCTAACCCGTTGTTACAGTGCATGGCCACAGCCACAGAATGGAGCGGCCAGATTTGGCCCAAATCAAAGCAATACCCGAACCAAGACCGCTTCCGCCGCCGCATCGGTGCGACGTTTCTGTCACGCGCTACGCTCGTTCCACCTCCAATCCTGAATACAGGGCAAATCATTACCATGCGATGCAATCCACGCCCGATGCTGTTCGAGGTTGGCGTCAAATGCCCTCCCGTCCCTGCCACATCGTTGCAAGGCATCCTTCGCCAGATGAAACCGGCTCATCTGGTTCAGGACCAGCATGTCGAATGGCGTCGTCGTCGTGCCTTCTTCGGCATAACCGTGAACATGGAAGCGCTGCGTATCGCCCCTCCCATGAAGGACATCATGGATGACCATGGGATAGCCGTGAAACGCGAAGATCACCGGGCAGTCGTCGGCGAACAGCTCGTGAAACGCCGCCGCGGACAGCCCGGACGGATGCTCCTCCGGAACCTGAAGACACAATAGCGCCACGATGTTGACGACCCGCACCGCCAAATCGGGCGCATGCTCCCGTAGCAACGACGCCGCAGCCAGAACCTCCCGCGTCGGCACGTCGCCGGCCGCGGCCAACACGACATCCGGCGCCCCGCCCGACGAGGCCCAGGGCCACACGGAAGCACCCCGCTCGCAATGCGCCGCGGCCGCATCTTGGTCAAGCCACTGGAGCTGCGGCTTTTTCGACGCGACGATGAGGTTGATCATCGCCTCGGACCGCAAGCACGCAGCGGTAACCTGCAGCAGGCAATTGGCATCCGGGGGCAGAAATACGCCGATCTGGGCCGATTTCTTGGTGAGCAGGGTGTTAATGAAGGTAGGGCCCTGATGGCTGTAACCGTTATGGTCCTGCTCCCAAACATGGCTGGTCAGCAGGACGTTCAGGCTCGCCACCTTGCGCCGCCACGCTACCTCATGCGCCATCTTTTGCCATTTCGCATACTGGCAAACCATGCTGTCCACGATGCCGACGAAGGCCTCGTAGCAGGCGAATATCCCATGCCGGCCGGTCAGCACGTAGCCTTCCAGCCACCCCTCGCACAGATGTTCGCTCAACACCTCCAGCACCCGGCCATCGGCAGCCAGATGCTCATCCGTCGCAACAACGGGCATTTGCCAGTCCCGCTGGGTCGCCTGATAGACGCCGCCCAATTTGTTCGACGTGGTTTCGTCGGGGCAGAACAGGCGGAAATTCACGGGGTTACGCTCGAAGACGCCGGCCAGCCACTGCCCTAGCTCGGTTGTCGGCCCCGCCTGCACCACGCCCGGCGCCGGCACGTCCACCGCGTGAACTTCGGGCAGTACAAGCGGCTGCTTCAGCCCTCCACCATTGGCGTGTCGGCTCCTGCCGAGCCGGCGCTCCTCCGCAGGCAGCAGGGCGGTCACGGCGGCAACCGGCTCACCTGACGAGCCAAATAGCGCGTGCGGGTCATATGACCTCAGCCAAGCCTCCAGCGCACGGAGATGCTCAGGATTGGTCGCCGGGTCTTCGATCGGCACTTGGTGGCTGTGGAACGTGCCCTCGATGGCGACGCCATCGAGCATTTTCGGGCCGGTCATCCCCTTCGGCGTCCGCAGCACGATCACCGGGTGCTGGCCCTCCGACAGTGTGGCCATCGCCCAGTCCAGTGCCTCGGCGAGCGGGCGGTGGAGCGCGGCGGGTGTCTCGCCAGCCACCATCCGCATGGACAACCCGTGGCCGCGGAACAGCGCGTCCAACGCGGCATCGTCCATCCGGGCCAGGATCGCCGGGCCGGATAGTTTGTAACCGTTGAGATGCAGGATCGGCAGCACCCGCCCGTCCCTCGCCGGGTTAAGGAACTTGGGATAATGCCAGGATGTGGCGAGCGGCCCCGTCTCTGCCTCGCCATCGCCCACGATGCATGCAACCAGCAACCCGGGATTGTCCATGACTGCCCCGGTGGCATGCATCAGGGCATATCCAAGTTCCCCGCCCTCATGGATCGCGCCAGGCGTCAGGGCGGTGACGTGGCTGGGCAGTCCGCCAGGCCAGGAGAAGGCGTGCACAAAGGCCTCCAGCCCCGCCGCGTTCCGCGCGTACTGGGGGTATTCCGCCCCGAGCGTGCCCTCCAGCCACAGATTGCCCAGGACGGCCGGAGCGCCATGGCCGGGGCCGACGACGAGCAAGACCTCCTGCGCGGTGTCCTGGATCAGCCGGTTGAGGTGCGCGTACAAGAGGTTGATGCCGGGTTGCGTCCCCCAATGCCCCAGCAGCCGCGCCTTGATCTGCTCCGGCCGCAATGGCTCCGTCAGCAGGACGTTGGAGCGCAGATAAATCTGGGCGGCGCCCAGGTAATTGGCCGCCCGGACGTAGGTGTCGATTTGCGCGGTCCGCGCGTCGGTGAGGCTCATGACAGCATCTCCAAGGTTTGCCGGGCAATCACCAGCTCTTCGTTGGTGGGAATGACCCAGACTGCCACTGGGCTGTCCGGGGCACTGAGACGGCGTTCGCCGTGGCTGGGCCGCGCCATATCCAGCGCGATGCCGAGCCAGGCGAGCCGGCCGCAGATGGCATCCCGCACGGCGGCGTCGTGCTCGCCAATGCCGCCGGTGAACACGATGCCGTCCACCCCGCCCAGGCTGGCCGCCATGCCGCCAGCCTCACGTGCCACGCGGAAGGTGAAGAGGGCGACCGCCTCGTCCGCGGCTGGGTCGTCCGATGCGGCCAGGCTGCGCATGTCGGACCCAACGCCGGAGACGCCGAGCAAGCCGGATTGGCGATACAGGAGGTCCGTAACATCCGCCGGGCTGTGGTCCTGCAGCAACGCGAGGACGAGACCGGGATCCACCGCGCCGCAGCGCGTGCCCATCATCAATCCATCCAGCGGCGTCAGCCCCATCGTCGTATCGATGCTGCGCCCTCCCGCGAGTGCGCACAGGCTGGCCCCGTTTCCGAGATGCGCCACGATGACGCGCTGCAGACCCGGCGCGACGCTGCGTAGCCGGCCTGCGATGTAGTCGTAGGAGAGCCCGTGAAACCCGTATCGCCGCAGCCCGGCCTCATGCAGCCGGCGCGGGATCGGAAACCGGGCAGCCAGAGGGTCCAGCGTGTGGTGGAACGCGGTGTCGAAACAGGCGATCTGCGGCAGGCCGGCCCGGTGGGCGGCCACCTCCCGAATGGCAGCGAGGTTTTGCGGCTGATGCAGGGGCGCCCAGGGCACCAACCCCTCCAATGACCGCAGCAAGTCCTCGTCCACCCGCGCGGGCCCCGTGCGCAAGCCGCCATGCACGATGCGGTGGCCGACTGCGGCCAGAGACTCGCCACCCAGATGATGCTCGGCAAAGTCGATCACCTTTGGCATGGGGGCGCCGTCGCAGGGCTCGTCGGCGAGCGTCTCGCCGCCGGCGCCCTTGGCGGTGAAATGCGGCTGCTTGCCGATACCCTCCACTTCCGCCTGGAACACCGGCCGCAAATCCTCGCCGGTGAAGAGCGCCGCCTTGATCGAGGACGATCCAGCATTCAACGTCAGTATCGCGCCCGGCTTGGTCAAGACGTGGCTCCTTCGCGGTCACGAGCAGGCAACGCGTCATACGGTCCTGCGGTTGAGTGGATCGCCCTGGACGCCCACCGCTACCGGGCGGCAACATGCGCAAAACGAGGGCGCCGGTGGATGACACTTGATGATACGCATGATTTGGGGCGGCGCAGCTGGGTGCCCGGCACCGAGGCGGGCGACTTCACCCTGCAGAACCTGCCCCTCGGGATATTCAGCCTCCCGGGCGCGGAAAAGCGGCCCGGCATCGCCATCGGCACCATGGTGTTGGACCTCGCCGAAGCGGGCTTGCTGCCGCCGCTGCCCCATTTGAACGCATTCTTGGGCGAAGGGGCGCAGGCGCGCCAGGATGTGCGGCGGGCGGCGTGGGCACTGCTGGAGGCCTCGGCACCGAAACGGCTGGAACTCCTGCATGGACTCGGCGATTGCACCCTGCACGTGCCATGCGCCATCGGCGACTACACGGATTTCTTCGCGGGTATTCACCACGCCACCAATGCCGGCCGGCTCGGCCGCCCGGACCAGCCGCTGATGCCCAACTACAAACACGTCCCCGTCGCCTATCACGGCCGTGCCTCCTCCGTCCGGGTGAGTGGGACGCCCGTGCGCAGGCCACGCGGGCAGCGCAAACGCGGCAAGGAGAGCGAACCCAGCTTCGGCCCCAGCCGCAGCCTGGATTTTGAGCTGGAGCTGGGCGTCTGGATCGGGCCGGGCAACCGATTGGGCGAGCCGATCGGGATTGCGGACGCCGCGGATCACGTCGCCGGGTTCTGCCTCCTGAACGACTGGTCGGCGCGAGATATCCAAGGCTGGGAGTCGCAGCCGCTCGGACCATTCCTGGGCAAGAATTTCTGCACCACGATCAGCCCGTGGATCGTCACGCCGGAGGCCTTGGCCCCCTATCGCTGCGCGGCGATGCAGCGCCCGGTGGGCGACCCGGTTCCGCTCGGCTATCTGTATGACGAACGCGACCAGGCAGAGGGTGGGCTGGACCTGACGCTCGGGGTCACGCTGGCCACTGCCCACGGCGGCGAACAAGTGATCAGCCGGGGGACTTCGCGGGATTTGTTTTGGACGGCCGCGCAGATGGTCACGCATCACGCCTCCGGCGGCTGCGACCTGCGCCCGGGCGACCTGTTTGGCACCGGCACGATTTCCGGCACCGCCGAGGGCACCGAGGGAAGCCTGCTGGAAATGACGCAGGGCGGGCGCAAGCCCCTGATCCTGGCGGGTGGGGAGGAACGCCGCTTCCTGGAAGACGGCGACGCGGTGGCACTCACCGCCAAGTTTGGCAATGCCGGGTTCGGCCCCTGCATGGGCCGGGTGGCCGGATGAGCCGCTGGGTGGCGGGCGAAACCGCTGATATCACCGCGGCCGGGAGCGGCTGGCGGTGAGCCAGGATCCCGATCACGCGGGCACGGACAATGCCAACCAGTTGCAGGATGCCGAACTCTCGACCACGGAACGGCTCTGCCGCTCCATTGCCGATTGGACGGGGGCGCCGATTGCGCTGATCACGGCCATCGTCGCCCAATTGGTGTGGATCGCCATCGGGATTTACACGCAGTTCGACCCCTTCCCGTTCGTGTTCCTGCTGACCGTGTCCAACGTGCTCCAACTGATCCTGATCTTCGTCATCGCCGTGGCGCAGCGTCAGCAATCCCGCCACGACCAGTTGCGCGCGGTGCTCGACCACCAGGCGTTGCGTCAGCTCTTGGCGCAGCAGGAGGTGCATGGGACTCTGCTGTCGCAGCTTGCGGCGCGGCAAGGCGTCGACGTGACCAAGCTGCCGGCGATGCCATCCACCGTGCGCTAGGGCAGCAGGCGCCTTGACGGCGTCGCACCGCGCCCCGACTCTTAAACCAAGCAAAACGGGAGGCGGCCATGGCAACGATCGGCTTTATCGGCTTGGGCAATATGGGAGCGCCGATGGCGGCGAACCTCCTGCGCGCCGGCCATGCCGTGCGGGGCTATGATCTCTCGCCAACCGCCTCGGCCGCTGCCACCGATCTCGGGCTAGACTTGGCCGCCTCGGCCCATGACGCGGTCGCGGGCGCGCAATTCGTGATCACCATGCTGCCGGCGGGCAAACACGTGACCGGGTGCTATGCCGACATCCTGCCGGCGGCGGCACCCGGCACCTTGTTCGTCGACTGCTCCACCATCGACGTCGCGGCAGCCCAGGCTGCGCATGCCTCGGCCGACGCTGCCGGGATGGCGAGCGTGGACGCCCCGGTGTCCGGCGGGGTTGGCGGCGCGCAGGCTGGCACGCTCACCTTCATGGCTGGCGGGACGGAGGCTGCCTTCGCCCGCGCCGAGCCGATCCTGGCCGCCATGGGCAAGAAGATCGTGCGCTGCGGGGAGGCTGGCGCCGGCCAGGCGGCGAAGGTCTGCAACAACATGATCCTCGGCATCTCGATGATCGCCGTGGCGGAGGCATTCGTGCTGGGGGAGAAGCTAGGGCTCTCGCACCAGGCGCTGTTCGACGTCGCCAGTACCGCGTCCGGCCAATGCTGGTCGCTCACCACGTATTGTCCGGTTCCCGGCCCAGTGCCGGCCTCGCCAGCGAACCGGGACTATGTGCCGGGATTTGCCGCCGGTTTGATGTTGAAGGACCTGACCCTGGCGCAGGAGGCGGCGGCGGCAACGGGCGCACAAACCGCGCTAGGATCGCATGCGGCTACGATTTACCGCCGCTTTGCCGAGCATCATGCGGGGCTGGATTTCTCCGCCATCATCAAGGCCGTGCGGGATGGCGAGGCCGAGTAGCAAAGCGCGGGCGCGCCGCTGGTCCGGCTCAGCACACGGCTTGAACAAACATATATGCGGGCCTAAGCATCCCAACTCTACGACCCCAGATAACGATCGTAGTTTTAACAAAAGTTTGGAAGAAGCGTTGTGAAACTATTCGATTCGATCGGGCCCAACCCTCACGTGGTCCGGATGGTTTTGGCCGAGAAGGGCATCGAACTCCCCAAGCACCGGTTGGACATTGCCGGCCGCGAGAACCGCAAGGCGCCGTATTTGTCGGTCAACCCCATGGGCCAAGTCCCAGCGCTGGAACTCGATGACGGGCGTATCCTGACCGAAATCACCGCGATCGCCGAGTACATCGAAGAATTGTATCCAACACCGCCCTTGATCGGCAGCGATTCGTTTGAACGGGCAGAGACGCGGATGTGGGTGCGGCGGCTCGACCTCAACATCCTGGAGCCCATGCTGGCCGGTTACCGGTACGGGGAAGGGTTGGACTTCTTCAAGGACCGGGTCGTGCTCATTCCGGAAGCATCGGCCGGGCTGAAATCGATCGCACGGCAATGGCTGGGCTGGTTGAACTCGCAAATGGTAGGCCGTTCCTACGTCGTTGGCGAGCGCTTCACCCTCGCCGACATCATGCTGTTCTGCTTCACCCGGTTCGGCGGCAAGGTCGGGCAGCCCTTCGACCCGGCTTGGACCACGCTACAGGAATGGTTTCTGCGCGTCGCGCAGCGCCCCAGCGCAAAGGCCTGACGGCTGAGCTGACCGGCACGGGCAGACCGCGCCAGTCAGCTTGTGCCGCTGGCTCAGCGACAATTACCGGGAACGAAAAGCCACACCGGACGCTCGGCCTCGTAGGCGGCCTGGGCGCGTGAAATCCCGATATCGCTCAGCGCCCGGTCGTCCAGCATGCCCAATTGGCGGCGTGCGGCGGCCTCCTGCCAGGCGGCGCCGATGCGGTGCCACACCAGGGCCACGCGGGCCTGCCAACCCAGCGGCGCCGGGGCGAGATGAAGCTTGGTGACTGTCTGCGACATGATGATCTCCTTTGATCGCAAAGATACCTTGGACCTCGGCATCGCATCAGAAAAACGAATTGTCGTGATGATCGCGATGAGTAATATTGATGCCCATGAGCACCATCCCGACCATCGACCCAGCCCTTCTTCGCGCCTTCGCTTACATTGCGGAGGACGGCAGTTTCACCCGCGCGGCCGAGCGGGTCGGCCGTACTCAATCGGCGGTGTCCATGCAGGTTCAGCGTCTGGAGCAGCTGCTGGGTGAAACGTTGCTGCTCCGCGGCAAGGGCGGCCAGGTGCATTTGACCAGCCATGGCCGCTACTTGCTGGAACGCTCCCGCGCCCTGCTGGCGCTGAACGATGAGATTTGGAGCGCCTTCCACAGCCCTGCCGTCCAGGGCACCGTCCGGCTCGGCACCCCGGACGACTATGCGCTGCGCTACCTGCCCGCGGTGCTCCGCAGCTTCGCGCTGGCGCAACCGAAGGTGGATGTGGAGGTGATGTGTGCCCCCTCCTACCAGATCGTGCAGCATTTGAAGGATGGCGATCTAGACCTGGCGCTGTGCTCGGACGGGCAGATGGCGGGCGGTTGGGAGTCGGTGCGGCTTTGGGAAGGGCCGTTGCGATGGATCACCTCCACAAAGAACGCCCCGCACCGCCTGGACCCGTTGCCGCTGGCACTGGCGATGGAGAGTCACGGCTGCACCTGGCGCCGTTCCGTGCTCGGCACGTTGGATAGAGCCGGGCGGCGGTACCGGGTTGCCTATACCTCTGCCTCCTTGACCGGCACCTACGCCCCCGTCATGGCTGGCTTGGCGGTGACTGTGTCGAACGTGACCTGGGTGCCGGAAGGGCTGCGCCTACTCCCAGCGGGCGAGTTACCGGCGCTACCGGATTCGGGGATTTACCTATTGAAGGCGCGCCACCCCGCGCAACCGGTCACGGACACGCTGGCCGCCCATATCGGCGCGACCTTCGAGGAGGAGATGCGGCGCCCGACCGAGGCAGCGTAGTTACCGAATGGCGGTCCGTGCTCATCGGGACTCAGCTCCACGCTAAGCTGCGCCGTTGGAAAGGCTAATCGTCAGGGTGTATCACCAGGTGGATTTACAGTGGTATTTACAAACAAAGAATTAAACGTAACCGCAGGCACGGTTTCTGTTGCGCAGGTAAAATTGACTGTCCCGCCCATATTGATGTTCTGTTCAAGACCACCGTAACCAATAGTAGTCGTCCCGATGTCGCCATTAAGATTGTTATCGCCGTCAGCCCACACGGCGTACTGAGTAAACCAACCCTGCCCCCCTTTAATATGCTCTTCTCGACCGGTCCACTCCACCATCTTGCCGACTTCAGTCACCGGAGCGAGGATGGTATAGCCCCCTTCATAAAACTTGACCCATGGCGTTCCATCAGGCCTGCGGAAGAAAACTGCTTGGGCCCAATTATGCTGCCCATACCAGGGATGATTTCATATCCCACATCTGACGACCTCTCCGGTGC
The DNA here is from genome assembly GCA_965199005.1 of Acetobacteraceae bacterium. GTDB lineage: Bacteria > Pseudomonadota > Alphaproteobacteria > Acetobacterales > Acetobacteraceae > LMUY01. The sequence goes on from CBDAQK010000006.1 coordinate 1,673,262, forward strand.
AGGTCTTTTGCAGCATGGTATCAAGGATCGGCGACTTAACCGGGTCGTTCATGATGGTGAAGGGGCGCTTGGACAACACGGGCGTGTGGGGGCGGGCGGACCCGGCGCCGCCTCTGCCGGCCCTTCCTCCGCAACGATCTCCACCGCGAGCGGCCCTGACTCACTGAGTGGTGGCGGCATCGGCGGAAGGATCAGCAAGGCCAAGACTAACGCCAGGTGCCGCGCCAATGAAAGCAAGACCAGCCAGCCCAGCGTTTTGCGCCCGTGCACGCGCACCGCCAGAAGCGGCCTGCTGCTTAACATCGATCGGACCGGACTGAGCGGTTCTTCACCACATGAACGCTACTATATCTTCTGTACCTTTAGAAATTTCACGCAAGAAGCGTCACAGTTTCGCTTCGGCACACAGATGAGGTAACAACAATCCCCAACCGCCTAGCGCTGGCTCCGTGGGTCGAATGCGTGCTGCAACCCGTCCCCTAGGAAGTTCACCGCAATCACGGTGATGAAAATCAGCAAGCCCGGGTAGATCGCCAGCGCGGGAGCCGTGGTCACCAGTTCCTGGGCGTTGTTCAGCATGTTGCCCCAGGACGGCGTTGGGACGACGATGCCGAAGCCCAGGAAGCTCAGCACGCTCTCGAACAGGATCACCCGGCCGACCGTCAACGTCACCGCGACAATCAGTGGCGTCGCCACATTCGGCAAGATGTGCGTCGTCATCACGTAGGCGGCGCCGCCTCCGCTGGCCCGGGCCGAGCGGACATAGTCGCGCTCCCGCAGCGCCAGCGTCGCCGCCCGGGTCAGGCGGGCGATGCTGGTCCAGTCCACCAGGGCGATGATGATCACCACCCGCCAGAACCCGGCGGCGCTCGAATGCGCGAATTCGGAGGAAAAGCCGAGTTTCGTCAGGTCCAACGCCCCCAACACGATCAGCAAGGGCAGCAGCGGCAGCGCGATCACCCCGTCGGTGAACCGCATCAGCAGGGAGTCGGTGCGGCCGCCGAAATAGCCGGCGATCACCCCCACCACCAACCCGACAACGCTGCCAAACCCGGTCGCCAGCAGGCCCACCAGCAGCGAAATCTGGCCGCCCAGCATCAGCCGCACCAATTCGTCGCGCCCGGCGTCGTCCGTGCCCAGCGGGTGGTCGGCCGAGGGGGGACCGTACTGGGACAGCAAATCCGTCTCATACGGGTCGACGCCCAGCCAATGCGCCACCGGGCTGGCCGAGGCCACGAAGATCAGCAGCAGCAACAGGATCACCAGGCTGATCATACCCGTCCGATGACGGCGGAACCGCCGCCACCGCAGCGTCCAGGGGGAAACCGCGCGGTCGGTCGTGGTGGCGCTCATAGGCTGATCCTTGGGTCCAGCCAGCCATAGGCGAGGTCCGCCGCCAGATTGCTCAGCAGCGTCACCAGCGTGGCGAACAACAACCCCGTCAGCGCCAGGTTGAAGTCGTTGCCGAGGATCGCGTCGTAGATCATCTTGCCCATGCCGGGCTGCGCGAACATGGTTTCCGTGATCAGGGCGCCGCTGAACAGGCTGCCGAAGCTGAGCGCCATCACCGTCACCACGGGGATCATGGCATTGCGCAACGCGTGGATGAGCACGATGCGGCCCTCCCCCGCCCCTTTGGCGCGGGCCGTGCGCACATGGTCCATCCGCAGCGTCTCGATCATGGCGGCGCGCACGAACCGGGTGAATTGCCCGGCACTGGCCAGCGCGAGCGTGATCACGGGCATCACCAAATGGCGGAGCTGGTCGCGCAAGCTATCGTCGCCAACCGTGCTGATCCCGCTAGCGGGGAACCAGTGTAACCGGACGGCAAAAACCAGGATCATCACCAGCGCCAGCCAGAACACGGGGACCGAAATACCCGCAAAGGCGAACAGGCTGACGAACCCATCGACGACGCCGCCGGGCCGCAACGCCGCCAAGACGCCAAGCACGAAGGCCAGCAGGATTGACAGCACGAAGGAGGCCAGCATCAGCTTGCACGTCTGCAGCAGGGCCGGCCCGAGCACCTCCATCACCGGTTGGGAATGGGTGCGGGAAAAGCCGAAATCCCCCTGCAGGGCGGAGAGCAGCCAATGCCAGTAGCGCAGCATGATCGGCTGATCCAGGCCGTAGATCGCCCGCAAATGCGCCACCACGTCCGGCGTGGCGCCGGGATTGGACGCGATCATGATATCGATCGGATCGCCCGGCATCAGCCCGATCAGGCTGTAGATGACGAAGGACATCACCAGCAGCACGATCAAGGCTTGTCCGCAGCGGCGAAGGATGAAACGCGTCATGCAGCGTCCCTCATCAGTCCTTGAAGTGGCACGCCGCAAACTGCGCCGGCCTCCCATCGGCTGGGGCCAATCGGGGCGGCGTGGTACGGCAGATGTCCTGCACCTTCGGGCAGCGCGGATGGAATACGCACCCCGGCGGTGGGTTGAGCGGGCTGGGCATTTCCCCCCGTATCGCCACGCCCCGGCTCCGCCGCTTGCCGATGCGCGGCACCGCCTGCAGCAGCGCCTGCGTGTAGGGGTGCGACGGTGTGGCGAACAGCTCGGCCCGGGGCGCCAACTCCACCAGGCGGCCGAGATAGAGCACGGCCACCCGGTCGGCCAAATGATTCACCACCGCAAGATCATGGCTGATGAACAAATAGGCGAGCCCGGCGCCCCGTGCCTCCGCCGCCAGTTGCAACGCGCGGAAGAGGTTGAGCACCTGACTCTGGATCGACACGTCCAGCGCGGAAAGTGGTTCGTCCGCGACGATCAGCGTCGGGGATGGCGCCAGGGCGCGGGCGATCGCGATGCGCTGCCGCTGGCCGCCGGAAAATTCGTGCGGATAGCGGTTCAAGGCATCCCGCGGCAAGCCGACCTGCTCCACCAGCACGGCCGCCCTCGCCTCCCGCTCCGCGGGCGTGCCGATGCCGCCGATGCGCAGCGGCTCGGCGATAATGGCGGAGACGGGCATGCGGGGATCGAGCGCGCCGAACGGGTCCTGGAACACGATCTGGATCGCCTTATGCGTTTGCTTGCGCACCGCCCGGTCGATCGGCTTGCCGCGGAAGCGCATCGTGCCGCTGGTCGGCACTTGCAACCCGGCCACCACATTGCCCAGCGTGCTCTTGCCGCTCCCGCTCTCCCCCACCAGGGCCAACGTCTCGCCCTCCGCAATGTCGAGCGAGACATTCTCTACCGCTCGCAAAATGCGGCGGTTGACGGGGAAATGCACCTGGATGTTTTCCAGGCTGACGAGCGCCGTCATGCCGCCCGCCGGCAAACTCGTGCGTGCGATCGGTGGGGTGCCAAAGCGCACCCCACCCTACGGCCCTCGCCTTCCAGGCTGATGAGAGCGGTCATGCTGGAAGCACTTCGTAGCGTGGAGTGCGCTTTGGCACCCCACCCTGGGCAGGCGGCCGGTATCGTGCCCAGGCGCACCCCCACACGATTCGCCCTCATCATTGCGTCGCCTTGAAGCAGGCGACCCAATGCCCGGGCGCCAACTCCTCCAACGGCGGCTCCGCCCGGCGGCAGCTTGCGTCGCCGCGGGAGCAGCGGTCCGCGAAACGGCACCCCGTGAAATTGCTGTCCAAATTGGGCACGCCGCCCGGAATTACCGGCAGCTCCGCCGCCCGGTGCGCCGGGTCGGGTAGCGTCGCGATGAGCCCCACCGTGTAGGGGTGCAACGGCTCGGCAAACAGCGTGTCGGCGCCCGCCCGCTCCACCACGCGGCCCGCATACATGACGATGATCTCGTGCGCGATCTCGCTGACGACAGCCAAATTATGGCTGATGAACTGGATCGCCATGCCGATCTCGTCCTGCAATCCCAGCATCAAGTCCAGGATTTGCGCCTGGATCGTCACGTCCAGCGCCGTGGTCGGCTCGTCCGCGATCAGCAAGGCCGGGCGGCAAGCCAGCGCCATCGCGATCATCGCCCGCTGGCGCATCCCGCCCGAAAGCTGGTGCGGATAGGCGGCGGCACGCTCCTTCGGGGAGGTGATGCCCACATCGGCCAGACTGGCCACGGCCCGGGCACCTGCCTCTTTCCAGGACAGGCTTTGGTGCAGCACCATCACCTCGGCGATTTGGCGCCCAACGGTCATCACCGGGTTCAGCGCCGTCATCGGCTCCTGAAACACCATGGCCACGCGCTCCCCGCGCAGCTTGCGCCAGACGGAGGCAGGTTGGCCCACCATCTCCCGCCCTTCGACGCGGACCGAGCCTGCGACCTGGCCCGGCGTCGGTACCAGGCCCATCACGGCCAACGCCGTCATCGATTTACCGCAGCCACTCTCCCCCACCACGCCCAGCGTCCGCCCGGCGGGCACGTTGAAGCCGATCCCGGCCACCACCTGGCGGATTTTGCCACCAGCCACCGGAAACCCGACGCAGAGGTTCTCGACGGCCAGGACGTCACTCATGCCAATGCTCGGCCCACAGGGTGGTGGGCTGGTTGTGCCCCGTCGGCACCACGCCCTTCAGCCAGGTGGGCCACACATGCGCCTCCGACCCGAAAAACAACGGCAGCACGGGCAGTTCATCTGCGTAGATGCGCTGCATGTCGGCCCAGAGTGGCAGGCGCTTCGCCGGGTCCAACTCGCGCTCCATCGCGTCGATGTCGGCATCCATCCGCGGGTTGCGGAAGCCGGTATAGTTGGTGCCTCCCCAGTTATTCGCCGCGGCCGGGATTTGTCCGCTGGACAAGATTTGCCGCGGCGAACTCTCCACCGAGTTGAGCCAGCCGAACATCGCCATGCCATCGAAGCTGCGATGCTTCAGCGTTTCGCCGAACAGGGTGCGGGGTGGTTCGTTCTTGATGATGGTCTCCACGCCGATCGAGCGCCACTGGCTTTGCATCACCTGCTGTAGCAACTCCCGTGCCCGGACCCCGGTGCTGGTGCTGAAAATAATGCTCAGCCGCTGCCCGGCGGCGTTGCGGCACACCCCATCCTCACCCGGTTTCCACCCGGCCTCCGCCAGCAGCGCCCGCGCGGCCGCCGGGTCGTAGGGGTAGGTCCTGACATCGGCGGTGTATTGCGGCTCCTGCGGGTTGACGAAGCTATTGGCGATGGGAACGCGGCCGCCCATCAGCTTGTCCACCATGCTCTGCCGGTCCAGGCCCATCAGCAACGCCCGGCGCACCCGGACATCGGCCAGGATGGGATTGTCCAATTGTAGGTCGATATGCGTGTAGGCAAGGTTCGGCTTATAGGCATAGACGAACCGCGCCGGGTATTGCGCCTGCAGCACCAGGACCTGGTCCAGCGTCATGCCGGAACCATCACCCGGCACCATGTCCACATCCCCGGAGAGGAGGTTGGCCTGCAATGCCGCCGTATTCCCGATCGTCTTTAGCACGATGCGGTCGAAATACGGCCTATCTCCGTTCCAATGCGGATTGCGGTCCAACACGACCAGGGTGCCCTGCTCGATGGCGCTGATCCGGTACGGGCCATTGTACAGGCCGGGGTTCAGCGGGTCCCGGTTGTAGAGGCTATGCTGCATGTACTCGCCGGGGCTATGCGCGGCATCGAAGACCGGCTGCTCCAGATGTGCGGGCAGCAACTCGGCCAGCTCGGCGAACTCGTAATTGGGTTCCGTCAGATGCACCACGGCGGTCTGCGGATCGACCACATCCACCCGGCTCACCTGGGCCCAGGTCTTCGTATTGGCAAAGCCGCTATTGGGGTCGCGGCCCACCCGGGCGGTGAAGGCCAAATCCGCCGCACCCAGCGGAGCGCCGTCGCCCCAGGTCAAACCCGGCTTGAAATGCCAGGTCACCGCCATCCCGGCGCCCTCCATGACCACATCCCCATTGGCGACGCTGGGGATTTCGGTGCACAGCAGGCATTGCAGATGGCGGTCCGGGTCGTACGCTACGACGGGATGGTCGGCAAAACCCAATATGTAGAACTTGATCGCCTCCGGATCGATCGACGGGTGCAGGGTCGATGGATAGGACGAGACACCGATCGTCAGCGTCTTATGCGGCTGGGCCATGGCGACGCCGCAGAGCAGCGCCAGCCACAGCCCAACCGCCCGGATCAAGCCGGATGCCAGTTTTCGGCCCAATAGCAGCTCGGGTCGCCCTGCCCGGTCGGCTCGTAGCCGCGGAGCCAAATGGGGGTGACGTGTGGCTCGGCACGGAAGAACAGCGGCAACACCGGCACCGCATCCGCATAAATTTTCTGCATGTCGGCCCAGATCGCCTTCTGCTTCGCCGGATCCAGCTCGCTCTCGGCCGCCTTGATGTCGGAATCCATCTTCGGATCCGCAAAACCAGGATAGTTGGAGCCGGCAAAATTATTTGCCTGGGCGGGGATTTGCGAGGAAGCCAGCGTCCGCAACGGGGTTTCCGTCACGTTGCTGCTCCAGCCATACATCTCCATCCCGGTGAAGGTCCGATGCTTCAGCGTGTCGCCGAACAGCGTGCGGGCGGGCTCGTTCTTCAGCGTCACCTCGACGCAGGCATTCTTCCAATTGGACTGCAGCACCTGCTCCTGCAACTCGCGCAGGCGGTTGCCGGCGGTGGTGCCCAATTCGAACGCCAACCGGTCCCCGGCCGCATTGCGGCAGACGCCGTCGGCACCCGGCGTCCATCCCGCCTCCTTCAACAGGGCCTTGGCCCCTGCCAGATCGAACTTCACGGCGGGGATGCTGGGGTCATGCATCGGGCTCAGCGGGTTGACCCAGGTCGCGGCCACCGGCTGCTTGCCCTGGAACAGGCGGTCCACCATGGTCTGCCGGTCCATCGCCATCACCAGCGCCCGGCGAACCCGGACGTCTGACAGCAGCGGGTTCTCCTTCTTCAGGTCGATGTGCTCGTAGGTGAGGCTGGGCTTGAACTCGTAATGGAACTGGTCGGGATGCGCCTTTTGCAGGGCGAGCGCCTGGTCGATGCTCAGGCCGATGCCCTCGCCGGCCACCATGTCGACGTCGCCGGACAGCAGGTTGGCCTGCAACGCTGCGGTGTTTTCGATGTAGCGCAGCACGATGCGGGCAAAGCCGGGCTTGGTGCCGTTCCAATGCGGGTTCGGCTCCAGCACGATCTGACTGCCGCTCTGATAGCCGGTGATCATGTAGGGGCCATCATAAAGCCCGGGATTGACCGGCGCCCGGTTGTAGTTGGTGCCGTTGAGGTAGGCACCCGGGCTGCTATCCTTCGCGACGACCGCGCCTTCGACATGCTCCGGCAGGATTTGATCCCACTGGTTATAGTCCGACCGGACGTGGTCCAAATGCATCACGGCGGTCTGGTCGTCCACCACGTCGACGCTGGTGGCGCGATTCCACGGGTTGGAGTTGGAGAAGCCGCTGGCTGGGTCGCTGGCAAGCTTCCAGGTGAAGGCGACGTCCTTGGCGGTCACCGGCTGGCCGTCGCCCCATTGCAGGCCGGGCTTCAGCTTGATGGTGACGGCCATGCCCTTGCTGCCGTCCGGCCGGGTCTCGATCTTGGCCAGGCCGTTATCCAGCGTCGGCAATTGGGTGCAGAGCAGACAGGAATTGTGCCAATCCTTGTCGAAAGCGGTGATCTGGCGGATCACGAAGCCCATCACGTAGCCACGCACCACCTCCGGATCGATGTCCGGCTGCAGCGAGGAGGGGAATTGCGCGATTCCGATGGTCAGCGTGTCGTGCTTGGACTGGGCGTGGACGGCGCCGGCGGTGGCCAGCAGCAGGGCGAGTGCCGTGCGAAATTTCATTTGATCCCCAAGGGTCGTTGCTTGCGATCGATCAAAGCGAGGCGGCACCGCGCCGTCAATCGCAGGGGATCGCCTCAGCCTGGATTTAGCGACGCGTAGCTCGTATCGCACTTGGGCGATGCGGGACTTTGGCCGGAGATCGCGGGATCAGCTTGGTCGGCCACGGGGTTAACTCCGGGCATGCACTCGACCTGCGGTCCCGCATCGCCCAAGAGCGATACGGACTACGCAACTGCCAATAGAGCTTGCTAGTCTTTCTTTGGCTGAGTCAGCGGATTCGGCTCTTCCGGGGGAACGGTCGTCGTCCCTTTCAGAGATATGATGTCGATCGCGTCGCTGACGACCTCGGCGCCAAAACGCCGGCAGAGGCGAGTGAGGATGATCGCGATCCGGGCAGGTCCCGTTGGCACATCGCTTGGCGAGGTCAGCACCTGACCGCTCGCATCAGGCTCATCGGCACGGCCCGAGAGTTCGGCGCAGGCAAGATACAGCCCGCGAAGCTGTCCCTCCGCGAGCGAGGCGGCGCGCTTGATCACAACGAGGGACGCCGGGTCCGAGGCGCGGATGCCCTCCCCGATTGCCCTGATCGCCTTTTGCAGCACCTCTTCTCCCACGAGGTTCAGCAAAAGCAGTCCCAGGCTGTATGACTTCACTGAATCGCGGATCGTTGCCTTGTCGAGCACGGCGATTGCCAGCGCAACTTGATTCTGCTCCTCCAGCGTGACGTTCTGCATCAGCGCGAAGCAGTGAAGGGGTAGCGCGTCCTTGGCACGGAAGTACGTCACGCCATTCATGATCCGCTTGACCTCCTCCGCGCGCGGCCCTGCCCGGAGGCGGTCGGTTTCGCGGTCGGTCGCGTTCAGAATGATCTGTAAGACCGCCGCAGGCCCAACAGCCACGCTCGTCGAACCGACGCGGACGTTAAAGACTGCGGTCCTAATCACGACCATGGCTCCGAACCCGCCGAGTAGAAGCGGATTGAGCAGTTGATGGCCGGGAAACACGTTCGCTTCTAGCGGAAGCCGCCTTGTAAACAGCAACCAGAAGGCGATGATCGACGCCAGGGCATTGACGCCGATGTAAAGCAGCCCAGGCGAACTCCCGACTGCGGCCTCTGGTTTGTCGCGATAGCGGGCGACGAGTTCCGTAGCACCCACGGTAGCGCCAAACAGGAATGCCAATATATAGCCAAGGAGGGTTTTGGCCGGAACGTATTCAGTTTCATGCCGGGTTAGCGCCATGAGAACGAGCGACATGATGAGAGCGACGGCGAAGGCCAGCGCCCCACGCCGGATCGGAAGGAGAGCGTCGGGTGAGTCGGTCCGATCGCAAGCGATCCCACGGTTCGGGAGAGACGCAGATGCAAACTTCAAAGGAGGACGCGGCGGAACGGGGCCGCTGACTTGTGGGGCGGACGGTGGCGGATTTTGGCTGGGCGGTTCCGCAGGAGCCACAGTAACCTCGGGAGTTTTCGAAGGCCCTAAACCCGCCTGATCTGCTTACGCCGTTTGGTGAAGACGCGCCAATTACATGCTCAGAATATACTCGTCATCATCGGTCTTGCGTAGCACGACGCTTCCAGTGGCGCGCAGCTTTTCGACGAGGCGCCCGGCATCCGCACGTTCCAGCCCGGTGATTCCCGGAACCTGCTCCAGAGGGAGCCAGCTGTGCTGCTGCATTTCGGCCATGAGCTTCGCTTCCGGCGTGGCCGGCGAAACGGCCGCTTCGTTGGCCTGAACCTGCTTGCTCAAATAGTTGAGTGCGCTCGCATTCGCCATGTCCGGTGTCCTGCTTATCAATTCTATAAATAGTATACCCGGCGGCACGTTTCTAGATCCATGGGAGTTTGGCGCAAGGGAAATGCGGGCAGCGTCGAACGTGGCAGACATCACTCAGGCGACGTAAACATTCCAACCGGGATCTTATCGCCGGAGGCAGCGCTTGCGCTGCCCGCCGGGCCGGGGTGGAGTGGCGCATTATCTGCGGAGAGACCCTGATGATGCTTCGCCGGCGTACCCTGCTCGCCGCTGCCCCGCTGCTGCCCCTGGCGACCCGGGCGGCTGCCGACCCCATCATCGTGGGCGTCAGCGGGCCGCTCACCGGACAATACGCGCAATATGGCGCCGACTGGAAGCGGGGTTTCGACCTGGCTTTGGCGGAAGTGAACGGCGCCGGCGGGATCAAGGGGCAGCCGGTGGCGACGGATTTCGAGGACACCCAGTCGGACCCGCGCCAGGCCATCGCGGTCGCCCAAAAATTCGTGGGCGACACGCGCGTGGCAATCGAATTGGGGGATTTCTCCTCCGCCGCCTCGATGGCTGCTTCGCCGATCTACCAGCGGGGCAAGCTGGTCCAGTTCGGCTTCACCAACTCGCACCCGGACTTCACCAAGGGCGGCGACTATATGTGGTCCAACGCGCCCAACCAGGCGGACGACATGCCGGCGCTGGCGGATTACGCGATTGGCCAGCTTGGCTTCAAGAAGTTGGCCGTGGTGTTCATCAACGGCGATTGGGGGCGGACCAGCAAGGACATCTTCCTGAAGGCCGCCGCCGAACGGGGTGCCACGGTGACCGGCAGCGAGGGGTATCTGCCGAACGAGCAGGATTTCCGCTCCACCCTGGTGCGGGTGCGCGACGCGGCCCCCGAGGCGATCCTGCTGATCGCCTATTACCCGGATGGGGCACAGGTGGTGCGGCAGGCGCGCGACATGGGGCTGAACCAGCCCGTGGTGGCAACGGGGTCGGTCTACTCGCCGAAATTCCTTGAGTTGGGCGGGGCCGCGGTGAATGGCGTGTATACCAACGCCAATTTCTTCCCCGAGGATCCGCGCCCGGTGGTGCAGCGCTTCGTCACCGGATACAAGGCGATGTTCGGCACCGAGCCCGGCAGCTACAACGCCCGCGCCTATGACGCGATGGTGGTGGCGACGACCGTCATGCGCCAATTCGGCACCAGCCGCCAGGCCATCCATGACGGGCTGGCGCAGGTGAAGGACGTGCCGAGCGTGCTGTTCGGCACCGTCACCTTCGACACTGCGACGCGCCGGGTGAGCCACCCGTCCAACGTCGACCTGGTGGTGAAGGACGGCAAGTTCGAGGTCTGGCGCAAGTCGGCCTGAGATTGACGATTGTATCGATGGCCACTGTGCAGGTAGCGTCGTTGCACCGCAGCAACCTGGGAGTTCGGTCATGTCCCTACGCCGCCGCACATTGCTTGCCGCCGCCGCCATCATGCCTGCCCTCGGCGCCCGCGCGGCGGACCCGATCATGGCCGGCGTCAGCGGCCCGCTGACGGGACCCAACGCCCAATATGGCGCGCAATGGAAGCGCGGGTTCGATCTGGCGCTGGACGGCATCAACGGCGCTGGCGGGATCAAGGGCCGTCCATTGCAATACCGGTTCGAGGACAGCCAGTCCGATCCGCGGCAATCGATCGCCGTTGCACAGAAATTCGTCGCCGACCCGTCCATCATCATCGAGCTGGGAGATTTCTCCTCCCCCGCTTCGATGGCGGCCTCGCCGATCTATCAGCGCGCCAAGCTGGTGCAGTTCGGCTTCACCAACTCCCACCCCGACTTCACCAAGGGCGGCGACCACATGTGGTCGAACTCCACCAACCAGGCGGAGGAACAGCCCCGCCTGGCCGAGTTCGCCGCAAAGCTCGGCTTCAAGAAGCCGGCGGTGCTGCATCTGAACACCGATTGGGGCCGCACGGCGAAGGATGCCTTCCTGGGTGCGGCGCCCGGCCTGGGCATGGAGGTGACGACCGCCGAAGCATACCTCGCGGCCGAGCAGGATTTCCGCCCGACCTTGGTGCGCGCCCGGGACAGCAAGGCGGATGCGCTGGTGCTGCTGTCATACTATGCGGACGGCGCGCTGATCTGCCGCCAAGCGCGCGATAGCGGGCTGACGCTGCCCATTCTGGCGGGGACGTCCAATTATTCGCCGAAATTCATCGAGCTGGGCGGCAAGGGCGTGGAAGACGTCAGCGTCATGACGACCTTCTTCCCCGGTGACCCGCGCCCGGAAGTGCAGGATTTCGTCAAGCGATATGAGGCGAAATACGATCAGGAGCCGGACAGCTTCAGCGCCGGCGCCTATGACACGATGATGCTGGTGGCGGAGCTCTGCGACAAATTCGGCGCGACGCGCGATGCCATGCAAACCGGCCTGACCCAAATCCGCGACGTGCCGAGCGTGATCTATGGCAAAGTCAGCTTCGACCCCACGACGCGCCGGGTGCCCCGCGCCAGCTACAAGCTGCTGGTGGTGAAGAACGGCAAGTTCGTGGTGTGGGACGGCATGAAGACGGCGGCGGGTTAGTCGGCCGGATCGTCGATCATGCCTGGTGTCGTCGTGGGGTGCGCTACGGGACGGTGGGATGCTAGGGGCACCCCACCCTACAGGCTCTGGCGCATCTAAGCGTGGGTTCCTGGCTGGACTACACGATCAACGGGCTGATCATCGGCAATATCTACGCGCTGCTGGCGGTGGGCCTGGCCCTTATCTTCGGCGTGTCGCATCTCATCAACTTCGCCCACGGCTCCGTCTATGCCGTGGGCGCCTATATCGGCTGGACGTGTTTCACCTACTTGCACCTCCCGCTCATCCTGACGGTGGTGGTCGTGCTCGTGGTCTGCGGCGCGCTCGGCATCGTGATCGAGCGGTTGGGCCTGCGCCCGCTCGCCGGTGCGCCGCGAATTGCGCCCCTGCTCGCCACCATCGGGATCAGCCTCGTGCTGGACCAGTTGCTGCAGATCGTGTTCACGCCGGATCCGCGCGCCCTGCCCTCGCCCCTGCCAGAGTGGCGGATCCATGTCGGGGGCGGCACCATTGGCGCGCTGGACATCCTGATCGCCGCGACCGGGCTCGGCAGCGCCGCCATCCTGTTCGGCTTCCTCCGTTTCACCAAGCTCGGCTGGGCCGTCCGTGCCACGGCGCAGGATCGCGACGCAGCGCGGCAGATGGGGGTGGATACCGACGCGGTGAACCGCACCGTGTTCGCCATCGCCTCGGCACTGGGCGGGTTGTCCGGCCTGCTCGTCGGGATGTATTTCAACCACATCGACCCGGCGATGAGCTTCCAGGCCACGCTGAAGGGCGTGGTCGCGCAGGTGATCGGCGGCATGGGCAACGTGCCGGGTGCGATCGCCGGGTCGCTGCTGCTGGGATTGACGGAGAGCTACGGCGTGGCGCTCTTCGGGTCCTCCTATCGCAACTTGTTCAGCTTCGCCCTGCTGCTGCTGATCCTGGTGCTGCGGCCGAACGGCCTGTTCGCCAGCGCCCGCAGCGCTCCGCCGGAGCCGATGACCGGCACCTTCATCGCGCCGAGCCGCGTGGTTCGGGTGCCACCGTGGCTCGTCGTCGTGTCGGTGGTCGTGGCCCTGGCGGTGCCTTTGATCCCGAACATCGCCTATGTGCTGCAGGTGCTGACCAATGCGTGGCTGGCCGCCATGCTGGCGATCAGCCTGACCCTGGTGGCGGGCACGCTGGGCCAGGTCTCGCTCGGCCACGCGGCGCTGCTGCTGATCGGGGCCTATGCCTCGGCGTTGCTGGCGCTGGATGCGGGCTGGCCGGTCTGGCTCAGCATCCCGGCGGCTGGAGTGCTGACCGCCCTGATCGGCACCGCCCTGGTGGCGCCCGCCTTCCGCTTGCGCTCGCATTACGTGTCGATCGCGACGCTGGGGATTGGCGAAATCGTCGGCCTGGTGATCCTGAATTGGGAGAGCCTGACGCGCGGCCCGATGGGCGTCACCAACATCCCCACCTTGGCGTTGGGTAGCCTGGAGTTGGATAGCCCGCAGGCCTCCTACTGGTCGTGCCTCGTGGTGCTGGTGTTGCTGGCGCTGATGCAGGCGCGGGTATTGCGCTCGCATCTGGGCCGCACCTTCCGCGCCATCCGGGACGACGACGTGGCGGCGCGGGCCTATGGGGTGAGCCTGGACCGCTACAAAGGCATCGCCTTCGCGGTGGGCGGGTTTTCCGCCGGGATTGCGGGCGGGATTTCGGCGCATCTATACTCCTACATCAACAACGAGACCTTCACCTCCACCGTCTCCATCACGGCGCTGACCATGGTGATCCTGGGCGGCATGGGCAATTTGCTGGGCGCGATCGTCGGCTCCGTGGCGCTGACGGCGCTGCCGGAAATGTTCCGCGGCACGGCGGAATACCGCATGCTGATCTACGGCGCCGTGCTGTTGCTGCTGATCCGGTTCCGGCCCCAAGGCGTATTGGGCACGGTGTGAGCCTGCTCCAGGCACGCGGCGTCACGCGTAGTTTTGGCGGGGTGCATGCCGTGGCGGGGGTGGACTTGACCCTGGCGGAGGGCGAGTTCCTCTCCATTATCGGGCCCAACGGCGCGGGCAAAACCACGCTGTTCAACCTGCTAAGCGGGCATGACGTGCCGGATGGCGGCACGATTGCGCTGGATGGCACCCCCATCACCGGCTGGACGCCGGAGCGGGTGGCCGCTTTGGGGCTGGCCCGCACCTTCCAGCATGGCCGCGTCTTCGCCAACCTCAGCGTGCGCGACAACGTGCTGGTGGGGGCGCACCGCCGCCTTCGTGCCGCCAAGCCCCGCCTGCCGGGCCTGGGCGCCGTGGCGGAACTGGCCGCCGCCCTGATCCGCCCACCATCCGTCGCGCGCGAGGAGCGTGACTTGAACGCGGACGTGGAACGGATCGTCGCCCTGTTCGGCGACCGCCTGACGCCGCGGCTGGAGCAGCCCGCCTACGCCCTGTCCTACGCCAACCGCCGCCGGGTGGAGATCGCGCGCGCTTTGGCGCTGCACCCCCGCCTGCTGCTGCTGGACGAGCCGACGGCGGGCATGAACGAGAGCGAGACGGCGGAGATGACCACCATCATCGGCGGGTTGAAAGCCGATGGGCACACCATCCTGCTGATCGAGCACAAGCTGGACTTGGTGATGCGCCTCTCCGACCGGGTGATCGCCATGGACGACGGCAAGGTCATCGCCGAAGGGCCGCCGTCCCTGGTGCGCGCCGACCCGGCGGTCATCGAGGCCTATCTCGGCCACCGCGCCATGGGGGAGCAGATGGCATGACGCCGCCGCTGCTGGCGTTGGAGAGCGTGGACACGTTCTACGGTCCGGTGCAGGTGCATTTCGGCCTGACGCTGGAGGTTCGCGCCGGACAGGTCGTGTGCCTGCTGGGCGGCAATGCCAGCGGCAAGTCCACGACGATGAAGGTGATCCTCGGCCTGCTGCGCCCCCGCGCCGGGCACATCCGGTTCGACGGGCAGGACATCACGGGGCTGCCGACGCCGCAGGTGATCCGCCGCGGCATCGGCAGCGTGCCGGAGGCGCGGCGGCTGTTCGGCGCGATGACGGTGCGGGAAAACCTGCTGATGGGCGCCTTCGCCCGCACCGACCGGGCAGAGGTCGCGCGCGATTTGGAGCGGATGCTGGAGCTGTTCCCCCGGGTGCGCCAGCGCCTGTCCAACCGGGGCGGCACCTTGTCTGGCGGGGAGCAGCAGATGGTGGCGATGGCCCGCGCGCTGATGGGCCGCCCCCGCCTGATCTGCATGGACGAACCGACGATGGGGCTATCGCCGCTCTATGTCGATCGGGTGCTGGAGCTGATCGGGACCGTGAACAAGGAGGGTGTGACCGTGTTCATGGTCGAGCAGAATGCCAGCCTGGCGCTGCAAATCGCCCATTACGCCTATGTGCTGCAGACCGGCCGGATCATCCTCCAAGGGCCTGCCGCCGAGTTGGCCCGCAATCCGAAAATCCGCGATGCGTATCTGGGCGGACCGGGGGCTCAGACAACCGCCGCGTAAGGTGGGGGGAGCGGCGTTACGGCGCGTCCTCATCGCTCAGTTCTACGCGGTCGTAGAAGGCCGCCACCGGGATTGCGGCATCGATTTCGGGCAAATGCAGGATTTCGTCGGCTGTCAACGTGGCGGCCGACCACGGCGCCTCGCTATTTGGCCGTTCGAACACTGTGACACCAGCGGTGCTGGATTCCACGATGACATAGCGCCGGATGGACGGGACAGCAGCGTATTCGCGGACCTTGACGATCCGGTCGATCCGGCTCGAGCCAGGGCTGACGACTTCGAACACGACGACGACACCCGGAATGGTCAACACGGTTCCGGCAAACCGGGCGCAGGTGACCAGTGCATCCGGGTAGCGCACGGCGTTACCAACAGTGGCAACGCCAGCATCCGGCCCGAATGGCTCACATGGCCCACCGCGGAGCCGCTCTCGGAGGGCAGCGTGCACGTTGAGTGTGATTCGACTGTGATTGGCGGTTCCGCCAATCATGCCGACGGGTGCGATGCCGTCGAACTCGTAGCGTCCTCCCTGGCTGCCAGCCCAGGCGAAAAACTGATCCTGCGTCCAGGTCTGGCGGAGCGGCGCGTTCATAGGAGCAAGTCTATCACAGCTTGGCATCCCTGCTCCATCTGTCAGCCAAGGACTCACGTGCGCATGGAGAAACTGTTGGCGTGACGCGCCTGGTCCGCCTATCGCCGCAATGCTCCGTCCACGATCTGCTGCGGCGTGTAGTGCCTAAACTCGCCGAAGATAACGTCGTTGCTGACGATGAGGTCGCTTATGTCCGAGTTGGGTAGTTCGACCTTGAGCCCGTCCAGCACGGCCGCGTCTTCGTCTTGGCCGTCTCCTCCAGCGCAGAGCCTGGACACCACCCGAATCGACTCGTCGCGGGACATCATTTGCTGCCCCTCGATGGATATCGCGATGCTGGCGGGCTAGCATTTGTATGGTCGATGGGCCGTAGACGGAATCCCTCTCCAGACAGCCGGGGCAAGACGAGAGCCATTGGACTGGCTAGCGCTTGCCGACTTTGCGCGCATGGTCCGCCTGTCGCCGCAGCGCTTCGTCCACGACCTGTTCCGGCGTCAACTCTTCAGGGTAGTAGAAGATTAGGTCGCTGATGTTGGAATTCGGAAGCTCGTTCAGCAGGCGATCAACAAGCGCGGTGTCTTCCTCGTCTCAGTCGCCGCCATTGTATAGTTTGGTTACTGCTTCGAGCAATTCTTGTCGAGTAATCATCTTAATATTTCGTGATTTCTGCTAAAAAGGGGGCGCTTGGCGGCCACTTACTCTCGGATCACTGCACCAAAGGCTGCGCTGTGCAACTCTTATCGACGACCAGAGAAGCCCAATTTGGACTAACAATGGGTCTACCATCCCAGCGAATAAACTCCATCTCAAGAAGACGGCCAGATGAATCTGCAAACAGCAATATAGATATATTCGCACCGTCAACATCCTGCACTAAACCATCTATCCCATAGGTATGTTGCCCTTCATACAAACGTCTCACACGACTTTTAATCGAGAATCTAGTGAGAACGTCCGTAGAAAGCTTATCATCGACTTCAGCGTGATTTAAATCACTGAGGAGTCTTTGCCTGGTATTGGCATCAATGTTCGATGCTACAGCGGTGATGATGCTGATTTCATGTGTGTCTAAAGGACGCATAATCTCTCTCACTTGATGACGAAGATTGTTCCGACGACAATCGAGCCGTCCGAAAGTTTGAAGTACCTATATTCCACTACGGCGCTATCGATCGTAATTCGGCCGCTCTGGAAGACGCCAGGGGGTACCTTAAGAGCAACCTGAGACACCTGGTTTCGGATCAGATTTTCAACCCGATCGACATCGAGTCCCCCCTTATAAAGACGGGAATTATAGTGCGAGGTCTGAAACGTGACAGCGGTTGATCCTTTTCCCCCAGCGCGCCGTGCGTTGAGTTCTGCCTGGATATCAATGGCAGTTCTACCCTCGCTCAGCCGCCGTGCAACAAGCGCACGCTCCTCGTTGCTGCGTGTCTCGATCCCGCTACCCGGCGCCGGCGGTGCAACCGCCGCGGAAAATTCCTTCTGCGCGTCATCGTCGCCGGCAACCGCCCGGCCGGACAACGGCGGATCAGCCTGTGCCGCGCGCATGACGCGCTCGGCCATCTCCTGCATTGCCGGCCCGGTCTGTGGCGTATCGAACAGCCAAGGGCCGTGATCCTCGGCCCATAGATGGGCATAGGCGGCGGTCACATCGGCTGGCTTGGACGGGTCCAAACCAAAGCTCTTGATCGTGTCGCGGACGTCCTCACGCCGGCTGAGCTCGGCAATCATCGGTAGCGCCTGCGCTGCAAGCCCGACGATCAACGGTCCCCACGGCAGCCGCCCCGGCACGGGCAGGCCAGGAATGCGCGCCGGCACATCCGTCGATGGTCCCGAGGGATTGGGCAGGTAGCGGGCGAGCGTGAGCAACCCGCCCCGCGCCTGAAGCCGGTCATCCGCTGCCCGCAAGAAGGACTTGAAGTGGTCAAGCCCGATGTCCTGGGCCGCCCGGCCAACAGCATCGGTTGCCGCGCGTGTATCGGCGCTCCCTCGCCCATCCCGCAGCAGCCGCCCCGCCCGGACAAAGCCGTCGATGCCAGGTGTGTCCGGTTCCACGCCGAAGACATGCCGGGCAACGGCTGGGCCGCCGGCCGGTAAGGCCTGGACGGTTGCCGTCAGCAGCCGGTCGAGCCGGGCATGATCCTCTTGACCGAGCTTGGCTGCGTCATGGTGGCGCTTTGACGCAGGCAGCCCTGCGATCAGCGTATGACCGACCTGATGAACCCGCTGCGCAATTGTCCCCGCGGACGGGTCTTCAGACGGCTCCGTCCCGAACGACTTGGGAGCAGTGCCGTGCCCAAACCATTGATGATACTGCCGCCCTTGATATTGCCACGTATCCTGCGCCACGACGTCCGACCTGTATGTTCTTCTTTCGTTCTAACATACGGCGGCACAGTTTGGACATCCATCGCTCCATCGGGCGTCGGAGACAATCAGACGCAGATTTCAGTCACTCTCGCCCGGCGCCCCGCTCCCGAACAGGAGCGGGCAAACAGCGCCTCCGAAGGGCCGGCCTAAGCCGCCGTGACGAACGTCACGAGTTGCGTGCCTTCCTCCACCATTTCGCCCACCGCCGCGCGCACCGTGTCCACCACGCCATCCGCCGGTGCGGTCAGGGTAATCTCCGTCTTCATCGCCTCCAGCACCAGCAGCGCCATCCCCTTCGTCACAGCGTCGCCTGGCGCGACCAGCACGCGCGTGACACGGGCGGGGATCGGCGCGGTCACGCGGTCGCTGCCACCTGAGTCACCGCCGGGTGCTGCCAACGGGTCGACATGGCGGACCGTATAGCTTTGGCCAGCGAGCAGAACCGTCAACTCGTCCCCATTTCGCACCACCTGAACAGGCCGGGTCACGCCATCGACGCGAAGCATGCCGCTCTCCATCTCCCCGTCGATCGGGCCATCCGGCGCATCCAACCGTACGCGGCCAGCGCCAAGATGCGCACGGATGCCAACCAGCGCGTCCCCGGCCATGAACTGGAAATCCTGGTAGCCGTCGCCATTCATCCGCCACGCGTCCAGTTCCACCCAGGGTGAATGCGGATCACCGCCTGCGTTGGCGCGGGCTGCGTCCTGTTCATCGCGCAACACCGCCAGACTGGCCGCCGCCCACACCGCGGGGCCCGGCGTGGCCGCAGCCGGCGATAACACCTCCGGATGCAGGCCGATGAACCCGGTGTCGAACTGGCCGGAGGCGAAATCCGGATGCCCGATCACGGCGCGCAGTAGGGCGAGGTTGGTCTGCACGCCCACCACCTCATACTCCACCAGCGCGGCGGACATCCGGCGCAGCGCGTCCCCGCGATCCGTGCCATGCACGATCAGCTTGGCGATCATCGGGTCGTAATTCGGCGTGATGCTGTCGCCCTGGCGCACGCCGGTATCCACCCGCACGCCGGGCCGCTCGACGGGTTGGCGCAGATGCACCAGGCGCCCGACCGACGGGAGGAAGTCGCGGGCGGGATCTTCCGCGTAAATCCGCGCCTCGATCGCATGGCCAGTGATCGACAAGGCCGACTCAGCCATCGGCAGAGGCTCGCCGGCCGCCACGCGCAACTGCCACTCCACCAAGTCCAGCCCGGTGATCGCCTCCGTCACGGGATGTTCCACCTGAAGGCGGGTGTTCATTTCCATGAAGTAGAAGGCATCACCTTCCGCGATGAACTCCACGGTTCCAGCCCCGGCATAACCGACGGCCCGGGCAGCGGCGACCGCGGCCTCCCCCATGGCGCGGCGACGGGCCGGGTCCATGCCGGGGGCTGGTGCCTCCTCCAGCACTTTCTGGTGACGCCGCTGCACCGAACAATCGCGCTCGAACAACGACACGGCGTTGCCATGCGTATCGGCAAACACTTGGATTTCGATATGGCGCGGCGACGTCAAATACCGCTCCACCAGCACGCGGTCGTCGCCGAAGGACGCGGCGGCCTCGCGCTGCGCCCCCTCCAACGCGGCGATGAAGGCGCCCGCCTCGGTAACCACGCGCATGCCCTTGCCGCCGCCGCCGGCACTGGCCTTGATCAGCACGGGGAAGCCAATCCGCGACGCCTCGGATGCGAGCAACGCCGGGTCCTGCGCCGCGCCGTGATAACCGGGCACCAGCGGCACGCCGGCCTCCGCCATCAGCGCCTTCGCCGCAGCCTTCGACCCCATCGCGCGAATGGCCGCGGCTGGCGGCCCGATGAACACCAGCCCCGCCGCCGCACACGCCTCGGCAAACTCGGCATTCTCCGACAGAAAGCCATAACCCGGATGGATCGCCTGCGCGCCCGACCGCCGGGCCACGTCGATGATCGTCTCACCCCTTAAATAGCTCTCGCGCGCCGGGGCCGGGCCGATCGGCCACGCCTCATCCGCCAAATGGACATGCCGCGCCGTGGCGTCCGCGTCGGAGTAGACGGCGACGGTGCCGATCCCCATCCGTCGCGCGGTGGCGATCACCCGGCAGGCGATCTCGCCCCGGTTGGCGATCAGGATTTTGCGAAACATCTGGGTCACATCCGGAACAGACCAAACCGGGTTGGCGGGATAGGCGCATTCAGGCTCGCCGACAGGCCCAGCGCCAGCACGCGCCGCGTCTGCGCCGGGTCGATCACCCCATCATCCCACAACCGGGCGGAGGAGTAATAAGGATGGCCCTGCGTCTCGTATTGCGCACGGATCGGTGCCTTGAATGCATCTTCTTCCTCGGCTGGCCAGGTGCCGCCCTTGGCCTCGATCGCGTCGCGGCGGATGGTGGCCAGGACCGAAGCGGCCTGTTCCCCACCCATCACCCCGATGCGCGCATTCGGCCACATCCACAGGAAGCGCGGCGAATAGGCGCGGCCGCACATGCCGTAATTTCCGGCGCCGAAACTACCGCCGATGACGATGGTGAATTTCGGCACCGCGGCGGTGGCGACGGCCGTCACCAGCTTGGCGCCATCCTTGGCAATGCCGCCCGCCTCGTATTTACGGCCCACCATGAACCCGGTGATGTTCTGCAAAAACACCAGCGGAATGCCGCGCTGGGCGCAGAGTTCGATAAAATGCGCCCCCTTCTGGGCACTCTCGCTAAATAGGATGCCGTTATTGGCGACGATGCCAACCGGGTAGCCCCACACATGCGCAAACCCGGTCACCAAGGTCGGGCCGTACAGCCGCTTGAACTCGTCGAACTCGCTGCCATCCACCAGGCGGGCAATCACTTCGCGCACGTCATAGGGGCGCCGCGTGTCCGTGGGGATGATCGAGTATAAATCCCGCGGATCGTAAAGCGGCGCCACCGGCTCGCACAAAGTTAGGCCAGGCTGCTTGATCGTGTTCAGGCTGCCCACGATCCGCCGGGCGATCCCCAGCGCATGGGCGTCATTCTCCGCATAATGGTCGGTCACCCCGGACACGCGGCTATGCAAATCGGCCCCGCCTAACTCCTCCGCCGACACCACCTCGCCCGTGGCCGCCTTCACCAGCGGGGGGCCGGCGAGGAAGATGGTGCCCTGGTTACGGACGATGATACTCTCATCCGACATCGCGGGGACATAGGCGCCGCCTGCGGTGCACGAGCCCATCACGACGGCGATCTGCGCAATCCCCTGCGCCGACATCGTCGCCTGGTTGAAGAAGATGCGGCCGAAATGATCGCGGTCCGGAAAGACCTCATCCTGGTTCGGCAGGTTGGCGCCGCCGCTATCCACCAGGTAGACGCAGGGCAGCCGGTTCTGCAGCGCGATCTCCTGCGCCCGCAAATGCTTCTTCACCGTCAGCGGGTAATAGGATCCGCCTTTCACCGTCGCGTCGTTGGCCACGACCATGCACTCGCGCCCGGCGATCCGGCCCACCCCGGTGATGATGCCGGCGGAGGGCACTTCGCCGCCATACAGCCCATGCGCCGCGAGTTGGGCCACCTCCAGGAACGGCGACGCCGGGTCGATCAGCGCGCGGATGCGGTCACGGGGCAGCAGCTTGCCGCGGGAAAGGTGACGCTTGCGCGCCGTCTCGCCGCCACCTTCGCGCGCGGCAGCCGCCACCCGGCGCAAATCGGCAACCAGCCCGGTCATCGACTCCGCATTGGCGCGGGCGTCGGGCGAGCGTGGGTCGAGAGCGGTTTCTAGGACTGGCAATTCATGCCGTCTCCGCGAATAATTCCCGCCCGATCAGCATGCGGCGGATTTCGCTGGTCCCCGCGCCGATCTCGTACAGCTTCGCATCGCGCAACAGCCGCCCCGTCGGATAATCATTGATGTAGCCATTGCCACCCAGCGCCTGGATCGCCTCCAGCGCCATCCATGTCGCCTTTTCCGCGGCGTACAGAATAGCGCCCGCCGCATCCTTGCGCGTGGTCAGCCCGCGGTCGCACGCCTTCGCCACGGCGTAGACATAGGCGCGGCTGGCATTCATCGTCGTGTACATATCGGCGATCTTGCCCTGCATGAGCTGGAACTCGCCAATCGGTTGCCCGAACTGCTTACGCTCGTGCACATACGGCATCACCACGTCCATGCAGGCTTGCATGATGCCGATCGGCCCCGCCGCCAGCACGGCGCGCTCATAATCCAGCCCGCTCATCAGCACGTTCACACCGCGGCCCAGCGATCCCAGCACGTTTTCCTCCGGCACCTCGCAATCCTCGAACACCAACTCGCAGGTGTTGGAGCCGCGCATGCCGAGCTTGTCGAGCTTCTGCGCGGTGCTGAAGCCCTTGAACCCCTTCTCTATCAGGAAGGCAGTGATCCCGCGCGGGCCAGCCGCCGGGTCGGTCTTGGCATAGACCACCAGCGTGTCGGCATTCGGCCCGTTGGTGATCCACATCTTGGACCCGTTCAGCACCCACCGGTCGCCCCGCTTTTCCGCCCGCGTGCGCATGCCCACCACGTCCGACCCGGCGCCGGGCTCGCTCATCGCCAGCGCGCCCACGTGCTCGCCGGAGATCAGCGCCGGCAAATAGCGGCGCTTCTGCGCCTCGTTCCCGTTGCGGGCGATTTGGTTCACGCACAAATTGCTATGCGCGCCGTAGGACAGCCCGACGGAGGCGGAAGCGCGGCTGATCTCCTCCATCGCCACGCAATGCTCGAGGTAGCCCATGCCCGCGCCGCCATACTCTTCCGGTGCCGTGATCCCGAGCACGCCGAGGTCGCCGAACTTGCGCCAGAGGTCGGCGGGAAATTCGTTCTCCTTGTCGATGGCGGCGGCGCGCGGCGCGATCTCGTCGGCGGAAAAATTCGCCACCTGGTCGCGCAAGGCATCGACAGTGTCGCCCAGATCGAAATCCAGGCCGCGAAAGCTGTTCAGCATTCTTGGTTCCCCCTCTCGGTCAGACCTCGGAGGGTGGTTCGCGCTTCGCATCCCACCCTCGTGCAACTCGGCGGCGGGGTGCAAATGGCATCCCACCCTCCATTCTGGCTCAGCCGTCCAACAAGGACAATGCTGCTGACAGATCTACCCGCCCGTCATACAGCGCCCGCCCCACGATCACGCCCTCGATATTCGCATGCTCCAGCGCCTGTAGGGCGCGGAGGTCCTCCAGGCTGCCCACCCCGCCGCTGGCGATGACCGGGATGGTGCTCGCCGTGGCCAAATCGGCGGTTTGCTGCAGGTTCAAACCCCCCAGCATCCCGTCGCGGCCAATATCGGTATAGATGATCGCCGCCACGCCGGCATCGGCAAACCGGGCGGCAAGGTCCGGCGCGGAGAGGGTCGACGTCGCCGCCCATCCGTCGGTGGCCACGAAGCCGTCCCGTGCATCGATACCGACGGCCACGCGGCCGGGAAATTGGCGGCATGCGGCCCGCACGAGCGCCGGGTCCCGCACCGCGGCGCTGCCGAGAATTACGCGGCGCACCCCGGCCTCCAGCCAACGCTCGACCCCTGCCAAATCCCGGATCCCGCCGCCGAGTTGGACGGGGACGGTGGCGGCCGCGAGGATGGCGGAAACGGCGGCGGCATTCACCGCCTGGCCCGCAAACGCCCCGTTGAGGTCCACGACATGCAGCCAGCGGCAGCCCGCATCCTGCCAAACCCGGGCCTGCCCGCCGGGATCGCCGGAATAGACGGTGGCATCATCCATGTCACCGCGGCGCAGCCGGACGCAGGCACCGTCCTTCAGGTCGATGGCCGGGTAGAGCGTGAGCCCCCTTCGAGTCATCCGGGCCGCATCTCTGCCAGCATCTCTTCCACCATATGGAACGCGGTGTTGGCCGCGGGCACCCCGGCATAGATGGCGGATTGAATCAACACCTCGCGGACTTCATCCTCCGTCAGCCCCTGCTGCTGCAGCGCGGACCTGGTGTGCAGTTTGAATTCCTCCCACCGGCCCAGGGCAATGGTGATCGCCAGCACGATAATCCGGCGCGTACGGTGGTCCAGACCGGGCCGGCCCCACACCTCGCTCCAGGCGAAACGGGTAATGAGTTGCTGGAACTCCCAGGCAAATCCGCCCTGCTTCGCCAAGGCGCGGTCCACCCAGGCGTCGCCCAGCACCGCCCGGCGGTTGGCAATACCCCGGTCGAACAGGGCATCCCGCCCTGCCGCCACCGCGCTATCCGCATCCTGGGCCAGAAACTCCGCCAGCGCGGCAGCCAAGGCGTCCGGGCGCTCCAGGGGCGAGATATGCCCTGTCGGCAAGCTCACCAGCTTGGCCCCGGGGATCGCCGCAGCAATCGGCTCACCTCCCGTGGCCGCCGGGGTCGCCTGGTCCAGGGATCCAACAACCACCAGGGTCGGCAGCCGAATGCCCGGCAGCGACTCCTTCACCGCCAGCCCGGCGATGGCCATGCAGCAGCCCGCGTAGCCATTGGGGTCCAGCGCTTCGAACGTGCTGCGCGCGGTCGCCAGATAGGGCGGATTGGCCGCAAGCACGGCGGGCGGGAACCACCGGGACATGATGGCATCGGTCATCGCCGGCAGGCCCTTCGTGCGCACCGTCACGACGCGGTCCAGCCAGAATTGCGCAGGGATTTCGGCCGAACTGTTGCAAATGGCGACCGCTGTCAGCCGCTCAGGCGCGGACACCGCCATTTGCATCGCCGTCATGCCGCCGAGCGACAACCCGGCGACGGCGGCCTTCTTGGCGCCTGCCGCATCCAGCACGGCGAAGGCGTCGGCCGCCAGCATCGGGATGGTGTAGTCGCCGGCCGGCGCGTCCGACGCACCATGGCCCCGCGTGTCCATGCGCAGCAGCCGGAACCGGCCGGACAGCGCCCGCACCACCTCGTCCCAAATGGCGTGGTCGCACCCGACCGAGTTCAACAGCAGCAGGACCGGCCGGTCCGGATGGCCGTCCGCGCGCCAATACAGGCGCACGCCGTCTCGGATGGCGAAGGGCATCAGGAACTCTCCCCTATTGTGTTGCAGCAGAGTTCGACGGCTGGGAGTCAGCGTCAAGCAGTGCGTTAGCGACCGTCGCGCAGCCGCTTACAGTAGAACAGCCCGCGGATGATCTTGCCATCCACCCGGGCATAGGCTGGGTGCTCGCCCCACCGTTGGTAGCCAGACCCCTCATAGAGTTTGATCGCCGCCGTTTGGGTCTCGCGGACGTCCAGGTTCAGCATCTGAAAGCCTATCGCCTTGGCGGCCTCCTCAACCCGGCGGGTAATCAGCCGGGCCAAACCGTGCCCACGCGCATACGGGGCGACGAAGCTGTGCATCAGCGTCGCAGCAAAGGCCTGCGCCTCGTTGTTGCGCGGCGGCCGGACGAGTTGGGCGCTGCCCACGATGATCCCGTCCAGCCGCCCGACGAAGAGTTGGCGCTCAGGCACCAGCAGCACGCCCCGGAAATAGCTCTCCATCGCCACCCGGCCCGGTGGTTCGATCCAGCCGAAACCACCGCCATCGATGATGGCCGCATCCGCCGCCTCGCACAGCGCCTGCAAATCGTCATCCGCCAACGCCTCGGCCCGCTCGACGGCCAAGGTGGGGGTGAGGCTGACGGGGAGGGTATCGGACGCGCTCATGGCCGCCAGCGTAGGAAGTTACCGAGGATGCGCAGACCAACGGTCTGGCTCTTCTCGACGTGGAATTGGGTTCCAGCCCGGTTTTCAGTCGCGACCATCGCTGGGATGGTGCCGCCATACTCGGTCGTCGCCAGCACGTCGGCGGGGCGGGCGCCCCGCAGGGCGTAGCTATGCACGAAATACACGTCGTCGCCAGGCGTCAGCCCCTCCAGCAGAGGATGGCGGCCCGGTTCGAAATCCAGGGCGTTCCAGCCCATTTGCGGCAGGCGCAGATCGGGCGCCACCATTTCCGCGACATCCCCGGCAACCCAGCCGAAACCCGGCGTCACCGTATGTTCCAGCCCCCGCTCGGCCATCAGCTGCATCCCGACGCAGATGCCCAGGAACGGACGGCCCGCCTGGACGGAGTGGTCGATCGCGTCGCGCATGCCGGGCACCGCGGCCAGCCCCGCGGCGCAATCGGCGAACGCCCCCTGCCCCGGCAGCACCACCCGATCGGCTGCCGCCACCACCGCCGGGTCATCCGTGACCGTGACCTCCGCCTCCAGCCCCCCATCGGCGGCTGCGCGGGCCAAGGCGCGGGCGGCGGAGGTGAGATTGCCGCTGCCATAATCGACCACTGCGACCCGCATCACCTTGCCAAGCCTAAAAGATCCGTCCGGTGCGACAGAAGGCGAAACAGCGCTTCGTCGCGGCTGCGCCCGGCGACCACGCCCTCAAGCCGGAAGCGCCGGAAGCCCAAATGCCAGCGGCGCACATCATTGCCCAGCAGGCCGTGCAACAGCATCAGACCGGCCACCAGCAGGGGACGCAGCGAGAGTGGCGGCACAGTCCAGGCGAGAAAGAGAATGGCCAGGCTCAGGACCACCGCAACCCACGCACCATGCAGCAACAGCCAGAGCGGTCCGAAAAACAACGCCCCCCAGGAAAATCGCTCCGGCACCAGGACCGGGGCTTTCCGCCGGTGGAGATGGACCGTGTAGGTCTTCACAACGCCCCCTTCGTGGAGGGGATCATTCCAGCCGCACGCGGATCGGGCTCCGACGCCATCCGGAGCGCACGGGCCAGCGCCTTGAAACACCCCTCGGCTATATGGTGAGCGTTGCGGCCCACCCGGGCATTAACATGCAGCGTGACGAGCGCATTATGGGCAAACGCGCGGAAGAACTCCTCAAACAGCTCAGTGTCCATCGTACCGATCGTGGGCACGTTGAACGCGGCCGCCCAAACCAGCAGGGGCCGCCCGGAAATGTCGACCGCCGCCTCCACCAACGCCTCGTCCATCGGCACCACCGCCTGGCCATAACGGCGGATCCCGCGTTTGTCGCCAATGGCCTGCGCGAAGGCCTGCCCCAGCACGATCCCAACATCTTCCACTGTATGGTGGTCGTCGACATGCAAATCCCCAGTGGCCTGAACCCCCAGGTCGAACAGCGAATGCCGGGCCAGCGCGGTCAACATGTGGTCCAGGAAGCCGACTCCGGTGTTGATCTCCGAGCGACCGGTTCCATCCAGCTCCAACTCGAGCTGGATATCGGTTTCGGTGGTGGTTCGGGAGATTGCGGCGGACCGGGACATGACGGGTGGATAGCCTAGTTTGAACCGCTTGTCCTGCCCTCGCGGAAAACCCGGGTCCCGATTGAGCGTCATGCCGGGATAGAGTGAGGAGAAGTTTGTGATGGGTATCGATGAACTGGCGCACAAACATGGCGTCAGCGTTGACGCGGTGCGGGTGCTGCAGGACGCGCTCCGGCGGGGTGGAGGGCGGCAGGCGCAGTTCAGCCATCCCGATCTGGGCGGCATGGGGCAGTGGTCCGCGGGAGGGATGACCCAAGTGGGCGACATGTTCAACACGGCGCTGAAGGACAAGGTGAACGCCCTGTGCTCCGCGCTGGCTGGGGATGCGGCCAACGCGCCCGCGCCGAAACACGGCGACCCGGGTGATTGGTGGCCGGCCGGGCTCGGCCATGCCTCCGCCACCGGGGCACAGAACGGCATGCGATACGCCTGTTTCCCCGATAGCCGCCGGGTGGCGGTGGAACAGGCTGGCACGGTCACCCTGTATGATAGCGGCGATCATCGGATCAGTGGTGTCGCGCAGCAGCAGAGCCAATCGCAGGACCTGACCTTCACCAGCCAGAAAGGCACCATTCGGTCGACCGACCTTCACGTGGTGGGCTGACTCCAGTTGTGCAATGAAGGGCGCCGGGTGAGGGTATCAGCCGATGCCCCACACCCGCGCCTGGCTGCTGACCGACACCCCTGCGTCCCGTCGCCAGGCCGCCTGGGGCCGCCGCTACCGGGGCTGGCTGCAGTTCCGCCGCAACGGCATGGCGATGGGTGGTCTGATCGTTGCCTTGCTGTTGGTGGCAATGACGATCGCCGCTCCCCTTATCACCCCCTACAACCCGGCGTCGCAAGACCTGGCACACCGCCTGGCCGAACCGAGTGGGGCGCATTGGCTCGGCACCGACGAACTCGGGCGTGACATCGCCGCCCGGGTCGCGTTTGGCGGGCGGATTACCCTGGGTATGGTGGTCGCCGTGGTGGTGCTGGTGGCGCCCCTCGGCCTAGCCGTGGGCTGCGTCGCCGGCTACGCGGGCGGGATGTGGGACCGGGTGTTGATGCGGGTCACCGATATCTTCCTCGCCTTCCCCCGGCTGATCCTGGCTCTCGCCTTCGTGGCGGCGTTGCGGCCCGGCATTCTCTCGGCCGTCGCCGCCATCGCGCTGACGGCCTGGCCGCCCTATGCGCGCCTCGCCCGGGCCGAGACGATGGGGTTCCGCAATGCCGATTTCATCGCGGCGGCCCGGCTGACCGGCGCCTCTGCCGGGCGGATCGTGCTGCGGCATGTGGCGCCGCTCTGCGTTCCCAGCCTGATCGTCCGGATGACGCTGGACATGAGCGCCATCATCCTGACCGCGGCCGCCCTCGGCTTCCTCGGCATGGGGGCGCAGCCGCCCTCGCCCGAATGGGGTTCGATGGTGGCGACGGGGCGGCGCTTCATCCTGGACCAATGGTGGGTGCCGACCGCGCCGGGCGCCGCAATCTTCGCGGCCTCGCTCGCCTTCAATCTATTGGGCGACGGATTACGCGATATCTTGGACCCCAAACATGGAGGCTAGGGGCGTGGTCCGGTGCTGATCGAGATCGCCAACCTCCGTGTGGCGTTTGCCACCCCCTCTGGGCCCGCCCTCGCCGTGCGCGGCGTGTCCCTCACGTTGGGTCAGGAGAAACTGGGCATCGTGGGGGAAAGCGGCTCCGGCAAGTCACTGACCGCGCGGGCGGTGCTGAAATTGCTGCCCGGAGCGGCCAGCGTCACGGCTGACCGGCTGGCGTTCGACGGCATCGACGTGCTGGCGGCGTCCGAGCGGACGATGCGCAAAATCCGCGGGCGCCGGGCGGGGTTGGTGTTGCAGGACCCCAAATACTCGCTCAACCCGATCATGACCGCTGGTGACCAGGTCGCGGAGGCATGGCGGGCGCATAAGGGTGGCAGCCGCCGGCAGGCGCGCGCCGCCGCCATCGAGCTGCTGGACCAAGTCCGCATTCGTGACCCGGCCCGTGTGGCGGCGCTGTATCCGTATGAACTCTCGGGCGGGATGGGTCAGCGGGTGATGATCGCCATCATGCTCGCGCCCGACCCGGAGTTGCTGATCGCGGATGAGCCTACCAGCGCGCTGGACGCCACCGTGCAGGCCGAAATCCTGACCCTGATCGACGATCTGGTGGCCCGCCGCGGGATGGGCTTGCTGCTGATCAGCCACGACCTACCCCTGGTCGGGCATTTCTGCGACCGGGTCGCCGTCATGTATGCCGGCCGGGTCGTCGAGGAACTCGGCGCTGGCGAGTTGGGCCGGGCGCAACACCCGTATACCCAGGGCCTGCTCCGCTGCCTGCCCTCGCTGACCCACGAACAGACCATGCTACCCACGCTCGTCCGCGACCCACGCTGGGCGGACTGACATGATCGAAGCGGAGAGCCTGCATGTCCGGATCGGCGGGACGGAGATCGTGCATGGCGTCAGCTTCCATGTGCGGGCCGGTGCCGCGTTTGGGATCGTCGGCGAAAGCGGGTCCGGAAAATCAACCATCCTGAGGGCCATTGCCGGACTGAACCCTGACTGGACCGGGCGGCTGGCGATCGGCGGCGCGCCGCTGACCCGGCGCCGCGACCGGGCGTTGCTGCGCCGCGTGCAGATGGTCTTTCAGGACCCGTACGGCTCCCTGCACCCGCGCCAGACGGTGGACCGCACCCTATCCGAGCCACTGGCCGTGCACGGCCTCGACGGTCACGACGCCCGCATCCGGCAAGCGCTGGAGGAAGTCGCGCTGCCCTTGGGGGTGCGGTTCCGCTACCCTCATCAACTCTCGGGTGGACAGCGCCAGCGCGTCGCCATTGCCCGCGCGCTGATGACGAAGCCGGAGGTGCTGTTGCTGGACGAGCCGACCAGCGCCCTGGACGTGTCGGTGCAAGCGGAGGTGCTCAACCTGCTGACCACACTGCGGCGCGAGCGCGGGCTCACCACCATCCTGGTCAGCCATAATTTGGCCGTCGTGGCGCATCTTTGCCCCGAACTCGGCGTCATGCAGGGGGGTTTTCTGGTCGAAACCTTGTCCGCTGCCGCGCTGCGAGCCGGACTCATCCGGCATGAGCATACCAAGGCGCTGCGTCAGTTCAGCACTTCGTTATCTTTGTGATATGTCCATGTCACGAAGAATTGACGCGACCCGTTGCCGTCAAGTAAACACCAGCAAGGAATGGGGCGTCGGACCATTGCGCCGTGTCGGCCACCGGGGATGGCGAGCACTTCATGCGCGTCGGCGTCGCGCACGAGATCGAAGCCCGGGTGCACCACGCCAAGCACCCGCTCGCCGATGCGGCCGAACAGGTGATCGCCGACATCGGCCGGCGCGGCGGCTCGGGCGGGCTGATCGCGGTCGACGCGGCTGGCCAGATCGCGATGCCGTTCACTTCCCGCGGCATGTATCGGGGCAGCATCGACCAGGCGGTTATGGCACAAACGGCCATTTACCGGAAGATACCTCACCAGATGGATTGCTCGCGCCCGGGTGCGCGATAGCCGGGTTGCGACGATGACGCTTGTTTCCGAGGGCGCGCGACGTTACGTGCAGGGCGTTTCCTCTCTAAGGACAGTGTGATGGGCTACAGGGTTGCGGTCGTGGGTGCCACTGGCGCGGTCGGGCGCGAAATCCTGAAAATCCTCGCCGAGCGGGACTTCCCCGTTTCCGACATCGCCGCCGTCGCATCCGGCCGGTCCGTCGGGCAGGAGGTGTCGTTCGGCACCAAGCGGGTGCTGAAAATCCAGGCGCTCGACCGCTTCGACTTCAAGGGCTGGGATATCGGCCTGTTCAGCCCAGGCGCTGCGGTCTCGGCGATCCACGCTCCCCGTGCGGCCGAAGCCGGCTGCATCGTCATCGACAACACCAGCCAGTTCCGCATGGAGCCGGACGTGCCGCTGGTGGTGCCGGAGGTGAACCCCGAGGCGCTGAGCCGGATCCGCCGCGGCATCATCGCCAACCCGAACTGCTCCACGATCCAAATGGTCGTTGCGCTGAAGCCGCTGCACGACAAATACCGCGTCAAGCGGGTTCAGGTGTCCACCTATCAGTCGGTGTCCGGGGCGGGCAAGGATGGCATGGACGAGTTGTGGACCCAGAGCCGCGCCATGTTCGTCAACGATGCCGTCAAACCGCAGGAGTTCACCAAGACGATTGCCTATAACTGCATCCCACATATCGACCGCTTCATGGATGACGGTTCCACCAAGGAAGAGTGGAAGATGATGGTGGAGACGCGGAAAATCCTCGATCCGGACATCAAGGTCCACGCGACCTGCGTCCGCGTTCCCGTCTTCATCGGCCATTCCGAAGCCGTGAATATCGAGTGCGAGATGCCGGTCACCGCAGCGGAGGCCCGCGCTGTGCTGCGCGAGGCACCCGGCGTCATCGTCGTCGACACGCGGGACGACGCTGGCTATGCGACCCCGCTGGATTGCGCCGGGGAGGACGAAGTCTTCGTGAGCCGGATCCGGCGCGACCCAACGGTGCAGAATGGGCTGTCATTCTGGTGCGTCTCCGACAATCTGCGCAAAGGCGCCGCGCTGAACGCGGTACAGATCGCCGAGGTGCTCGTCGCCCGCAAGCTGCTGCTGGCCAAGGCCGCCTAACATGGCGGCCGCCTGGCTGTGGCTCGCCGCAGCCGGGGTGTTCGAGGTGGCATGGGTCGTGCTGCTGAAGCAGGCGGACGGCTTCACCCGGATGGGCTGGAGCGTGGCAACCGTCGCCGCCATCGCGGCAAGCTTCGCAACCATGTCCCAGGCGCTGCGCGTGCTGCCCATGGGCACCGTCTATGCGGTATGGACCGGGCTTGGCGCGGCCGGTGGCCTCATTTGGGGCATCGCCATCGAGGGCGAGCCGGCGGGGCTGGTTCGTGTCGCGTGCATCGGCATGATTTTGGCTGGCGTTGCAGGCATCCGGCTGGGGTCCTAGGCGAATCCCGCATGGCACCTTGGCCCAGGCAGCCGGCGCGAAACATTGCCGTTGCGTTGACCCTCCCCACCTGCAGCAGTAAGCAGTTTTGTGCATTGCGGCGCGCCCCGGCGCCGCGCCTCCGGAGCTAGGCATGACGGACGTCCGCGACGCGTTGATGATTGGCACTCGAACCGACGGTTCGCCCGTCCGCCGCCCCCTTTCGCCGCACCTCCAGGTCTATAAGCCACAGCTCACCAGCGTTCTGTCGATCATGAACCGGATCAGCGGGGTGGCAACCTCGGTTGGCACGCTGATGATGGTGTGGTGGCTGGTTGCCTCGGCCGGGTCGGCGCACGCCTTTGCGGTGATGCAGGCCTTCATGGGCAGTTTCGTCGGCATCATCCTGCTGTTCGGCTGGACAGTGGCACTGATGTATCACCTGGTGGGCGGGCTACGGCATCTTGCCTGGGATGCCGGGTATGGGTTCGACCTGCCGCAGGCCTATGCCAGCGGCTGGGCGGCCATCATCGCGACGGCCGTTCTGACGGTCTTGATTTGGATCGTAGCCCTGGTGGTTTGGTAATCATGTCCGACGCGAAAATGAGCCAGCCCAAGCTCGAGATCATGCGGTCCCAACTGGGCCGCGCACGTGGCCTGGGCGCCGCGAAATCCGGCTTGCACCACTGGAAGGTCGAGCGGGTCACCGCCATCGCCTTGGTGCCGCTGACCATCTGGTTCGTCTACGCCGTGCTTCACCTGCTCGGGTCGCCGCAATGGCAGGTGCATCGCTTCGTGCGCAGCCCGGTGAACTCCGTGCTCCTGCTGGCGCTGGTGGCGATGACGTTCCATCACATGCAACTGGGCATCCAGGTCGTGATGGAGGACTACATCAGCAATCCGCGGTGGCAGCCGGCCGCCATCCTGCTGAACAAGGCGGTGGCACTTATCCTGGCCCTCCTATCAGCGGTTTCTATCCTGCGGATGGCCTTCACGGCCTGATCCCCAATCGGACAAATCGAACGATGAACGCGATCTCCAAGCCATCGAATGGTGCCTACAACATTATCGACCATACCTATGACGTTGTGGTGGTGGGCGCCGGCGGCGCCGGGCTGCGCGCGACCCTCGGAATGGGCGCGGCCGGGCTGAAGACGGCTTGCATCACCAAGGTGTTCCCCACCCGGTCCCACACCGTGGCCGCGCAGGGCGGCATCGGCGCGGCGCTCGGCAATATGGGCGAGGATGATTGGCGCTGGCACATGTACGACACCGTGAAGGGGTCGGACTGGCTGGGCGACCAGGACAGCATCGAATATATGTGCCGCGAGGCGGTCCCGGCGATCTACGAGCTGGAACATTTCGGCGTCCCGTTCTCCCGCACCGAGGATGGCCGCATCTATCAGCGGCCCTTCGGCGGCCACATGCAGGAGTACGGCAAGACCCCGGCCAACCGCGCCTGCGCCGCGGCGGACCGCACGGGACACGCCATCCTCCACACGCTGTATCAGCAATCGCTGAAGCACGAGGTGGAGTTCTTCGTCGAGTATTTCGCCCTCGACCTGATCATGGATGAGGAAGGCGCCTGCCGCGGCGTGGTCGCCTGGTGCCTGGAGGATGGCAGCATCCACCGCTTCCGCGCCCAGAGCACCGTGCTGGCCACCGGGGGGTATGGCCGCGCCTATCTGTCCTGCACCTCCGCCCATACCTGCACGGGCGATGGCGGCGGCATGGTGATGCGCGCCGGGTTGCCGGTGCAGGACATGGAGTTCGTACAGTTCCACCCAACCGGCATCTTCCCTGCCGGCTGCCTGATCACCGAGGGCGTACGGGGCGAAGGCGGCTATCTGACCAACGGCAATGGCGAGCGGTTCATGGAACGCTACGCCCCAACGGCGAAGGATTTGGCCAGCCGGGACGTGGTCAGCCGCTCGATGACGATCGAGATCAACGAGGGGCGCGGCGTGGGTCCGAACAAGGACCACATCCATCTGCACATCGAGCATCTGGGCGCCGAGTTGCTGAATGAACGCCTGCCGGGCATTTCCGAAACGGCGAAGGTGTTCGCCGGGGTGGATGTGACCAAGGACCCGATTCCGGTGCTGCCAACCGTGCATTACAACATGGGCGGCATTCCCACCAACTACCGCACCGAAGTACTGCGCCCCACCGCGAGCGACCCGGATGCGATCGTCCCCGGGCTGATGGCGGTGGGCGAGGCGGCGTGCGTTTCGGTGCATGGCGCCAACCGGCTCGGCACCAATTCGCTGCTGGACCTGGTGGTGTTTGGCCGCGCAGCAGCCCATCGGGCCGCG
Organism: Acetobacteraceae bacterium; assembly: GCA_965199005.1. GTDB lineage: Bacteria > Pseudomonadota > Alphaproteobacteria > Acetobacterales > Acetobacteraceae > LMUY01. Next base: position 1,708,111 of record CBDAQK010000006.1, read on the forward strand.
GAAATCCTAAAGCCCGGCGCGTCACAGGCTCCCCTGCCCGCCAAGGCCGGCGAGTTGGGGCTGGACCGGCTGGACCGCAAGCGGCATGGCAAAGGCGGCACCAAAACCGGCGAGGTGCGCGAGAAGATGCAGCGTGCCATGCAGGCCCATGCCGCGGTGTTCCGCACCAGCGCCAGCCTGACCGAAGGCGTGTCCAAGATGAAGGGCATTTGGGCCGGGCAGGAGGATATCGGCATCATCGACCGCTCGATGATTTGGAACAGTGACCTGGCCGAGGCGCTGGAACTGGACAATCTGCTCAGCAGCGCGATGACAACGATGGTCGGTGCCGAGGCCCGGCAGGAAAGTCGCGGCGCCCATGCGCATGACGACTTCCCGGACCGGGACGACGCCGTGTGGATGAAGCATACCGTCGCGCACATCAACGATCGCGGCGACGTGGCGCTCTCGTACCGTCCGGTGCGGATGCAGACGCTGACCAACGAGGTGAGCGTGTTCCCCCCGAAGAAGCGCGTTTACTGATCGTTGGGCGGGATTGCGTTTGGCAATCCCACCGGCCGCGAGATGGGGGGTGCGAAGGGGCACCCCACCCTACGAGGGCAGCCCCCGCACAAGAGAGTATAGCATGGTCGAATTCACGCTTCCGAAGAACAGCACCGTCACCCCAGGCCGCACCTGGAAAGCTCCCGCGGGGGCCAAGACGGTGCGGGAGTTCAAGATTTACCGGTGGAACCCGGATGACGGCGCGAACCCGCGGCTCGACACCTACGAGGTCGACCTCAACGCCATCGGCCCGATGGTGTTGGATGCGTTGATCCACATCAAGAACGACATCGACCCCACACTCACGTTCCGCCGATCTTGCCGGGAGGGTATTTGCGGCTCCTGCGCGATGAACATCGACGGGACCAACACCCTCGCCTGCCTGAAGCCGGTCGAGGACGTGAGCGGCGGTGTGAAGATCTACCCGCTGCCGCATATGGCTGTGGTGAAGGATTTGGTGCCGGACCTCACCATGGCGTACGCGCAATTGCGCTCGGTAGAGCCCTGGCTGAAATCCGACACCCCGCCGCCGCCGGATGCCGAACGCCGCCAGAGCGTGCAGGAGCGGCACAAGCTGGACGGCATGTGGGAGTGCATCCTGTGCTTCTGCTGTACCACCTCCTGCCCATCCTATTGGTGGAATGGCGACCGCTATCTGGGCCCGGCGACGTTGCTCGCCGCCTATCGCTGGATCGCCGATAGCCGCGACGAGTACACCGGGCAGCGCTTGGATGCGCTGGAAGACCCGTTCAAGCTCTATGCCTGCCGCACGATCATGAACTGCACCAAAACCTGCCCGAAAGGGCTCAACCCCGCCAAGGCCATCGGCGAGATCAAGCAAATGCTGGCCGAGCGCGCTGGTTGATGGCCGACCACCACCCTGATGGCATTTTCGGGCGACGCGACCGTCAATAAGGCTGCTGCATGGCGTGATTCCCTGCTCGTGGACCACGCCGTGTTCCGGGTTCTCTGGGACAACCTGGCCGAAGTCATCCCGGGCAAACTCTACCGCTCCAACCATCCGACGCCGGCCCGGCTTGCCGCCGCGAAGCGGCGCTATGGCCTGCGAACCCTGATCAACCTGCGCGGCCATCGGCAATGCGGTTCGGATGCCTTGTCGCGGCTCGCCTCTGCCGAGCTCGGTCTGCTGCACATCGACATGGCGTTCGAAAGCCGGGGAGCGCCCCATCGCGACCGGATTCTCCGCTTCGCCGCCATTTACCAGACGCTAGAGGCCCCGGCTCTGATGCACTGCAAATCGGGCGCCGACCGTGCCGGGCTTGCCTCCGGACTGGCGGTCTTGTTCGAAGGTGGCAGTAGCCAGGACGCACTAACCCAGCTCTCCTGGCGCTTCGGGCATTGGAACCGCTCCCGCACCGGGATTCTCGATGCGTTCTTCATCCGCTACGCCGCCGAGGCGGAGGGGCGCATGCCGTTCCTCCATTGGGTCGAGCATGAGTATGACGAAGCGGCACTCCGGCGGGATTTCATCGCAGGGGGGCTTGCCTCGTTCATCGTCGACAGGGTGTTGGTTCGCGAATGACGACCGGCTAGCCTGCCATTCATGTCTGCCTGCGCTTTGTGCCGCACCCCGGCGCCACCACCATTCCGTGCCCCGCCCCCGGAGGCGTCTCCCGATTTGGACGGGCGGCCGGGTGAACCCACCCGATCCACGCTGGCGCGCTGGCTGCAAACCTGCAGCGGCTGCGGTGCGTGCGCGCCAGACCTGGCCCAGTTGCCGCAGAGTGCCCAAGAGGCCGTGCACATCGATACCTACCGTGCCCTCGCCTCGCCATTTGAACGCTGGGCGGCCCTGGTGGCGGGAACCGCGGACGAAGCGGAGGCGTGGCTGCAGGCGGCTTGGCTGGCGGAGGATGCGGGGGAAGATGGCGTCGCATTGCGCCGCCGCGCCGTCGCCGTCTGGCCCAAACCAACCGACCCGGAAGGCGTGATACGGCTGGCCGACATACGAAGGCGGGCCGGCCTGCTCAGCGCCGCGTCCGAAGCACTGAACGCCATCCCGCTGGGTTCGGACGACGGATTGGCCCGCATCGTTGTCTTCGAACGCGCCCGCATCGCGGCCGGCGACACGGGCCGTCATTTGCTGAGCAGCGCCCTGCGGCAGCCGGCACGCACGCCCCACGTCTCGCATGGCAAACGCGCCGCCCCGGGTTTCTGGAGCCGGGTTTTTGGAGCTAAGTCATGACGTTCGACGACGCCATCGATGCCTTCGCAACATCCGAGACAATGCCTGCCGAGCAGATACGATGGGTGCTGGCTGAGTGGGCGACGAACCGAGCAGGCTGCCGCACCCTCCTCGCAGATTATGTCGATGGCAAAGATTGGTCGGAGCGGACCGAGCACGCTCTGCGTGTTGTCATCTTGCTCTTGGGTGAAAGGGCCGACGCCGCCAGCTTCACAAATCTGTGCCGGTTGGCAGTCGATACGGACCGGGCCAACTCCGTTTTCGGCGAGCATGAGGCGCAAATCATCCTGCCATCCGTCCTCATCAGCACCTTCGACGGTCATAGCCCGGCGCTGTACCGGATCGTTGAGTCGCCAGAGGCAGATGAGTTCATGCGCGCGGAAATGCTCGCGACCCTGGCCTATCTCGTCCGCGTCAACCGGATTCCGGAATCAGAGTTTTACCAGTACCTCGCTCAACTGCCGGACCGGTTGCCGGAGACGACGCCGGACCATGTTTGGTATGGCTGGGTCAATGCCGTCGCAATGATGGGGTTCGCTGGACTGTCGCATCGGGCCGAACAAATCCTCCAAAGCAAGGCCATCGACCCGCAACTGATGAGCTCTGCGACGTTTTGGGAGGATCTGCGCGCCGCCCAGGCGAACCCACAGGACATGTCTGGTCCCGCCTGGGAATTTATCGGCCCGATGGTCAGTGCCCTGGCTTACCTGGAGACTTTCGACGACGCGGACTTCGACGAGCCGGTCTACCCGGCGCCGCCAGAGCCGATCCGAAACCCGCTGCGTGACGTCGGCCGCAACGATCCCTGTCCCTGCGGGAGCGGCAGGAAATTCAAGAAATGCTGCCTTGCCGCCTAAGCCACGCCGTCACACGAGACAGGAGGCCGTAGCCGCCCTGGCAACCTCGATCTCGCACATGGCTTCGCGAAGCAGCGTCCCGCCCTTGGGGAGCGTATCGGAACAGGACAGGCCAAGCGTGATCATGACCCGGCCGGACGGTTCACCGGCATGCTCCAACCGCAGCGCCGCCGCTGCCTGACGCACCCGCTCGGCGACTGCGGCGGCGCCACGCAGGTCCGTGGCGGGCAGCAGCACTCCCAGCATGGCCCCCTCCAGCCGCCCCGCGAGGTCGCCGGGCCGGCACAACGTGCCCTCCACCGCTACCGCGACCTCCCGCAGCGCCAGGTCACCGGCATCGCGGCCATAGACGTCGTTGAACTGGGCGAACTCGTCGACGGCAACGCAGAGGAGGCTGATCGACGTCTCCTCCCGATTTGCCCGGCGAAGTTCGCGTTCCAGCATCGACAAAAAATGCCCCCGGTTTGGCAGGCATGTCACCGGGTCGAGGGTTGCACGGCGGCGAAGCAAGTCATTGGCCTCAACCAGAACCGCCTCTTCCTGTTTCCGGGCAGTGATGTCGCGCAGGGCCATCACAATGCCGGCGGACCCGGGCAACCGCCGCGCATTCGCCTCCATCCACGTCCAGCCTTCGCCGAAGCTATACATGCGGAACGCCGCAGTCCCGCAATCCGCCACTTTCAACTCGGCCAGCAGGCCGAGAACGACCGGTTGGTCAGCTTCCAGCACCAGATCGACCAGATCCATCCCGACGAGGGCACTGGGTGGCCGCCCGAGCACAGGGAGCGCGACGCCGGATGCATGACGGCATCGTCCGTCCGGACGAAGCAACAGCATGACGTCCGGCCCGAACTCGAGCATCTGGCGGAGGGCGTCGTCGGGCAACGCCACGGGGGCGCTTAAATGAAGGGTAATGGACAATTCAACCGCTCCGTGACTAGCCCCGATGGTGGGCTGTCTCAGGATAGCGGAGCTGTGCAAATAAATGGTTACCTTGTCTAAAATTAGATATCGCGGGCGTTCACCATTCGTCCGGAGAGCGCCTGGCCGCCGAACAGGTGCACGTGGAAATGTGGTACTTCCTGGCCGCCATGCATCCCGACATTGGCGACCGCACGGTAGCCCGGCTCTTCCAGGCCCAATTGCCTGGCGACCAGACCGACTGCGCGAAAGAACCCGGCGATCTCTGCATCCGACGCGTTGAGGGTGAAGTCGGCCAGCGAGACATGCTGGCTACGCGGGATGACCAGAACATGCACCGGCGCCTGGGGGGCGATGTCGTGGAAGGCGATGGCCCATTCATCTTCGTAGACCCGGCGGGACGGGATTTCACCCCGCAGCAAGCGGGCGAAGATGTTGGTGTCATCATAGGGGCCAAGGCCGCTTATCGGCATGATCGGTACTCCGCCTCAGGGGATCTTACGGGTCGCCATTCCCGGCTGCGACGGCATCCGGGCTGCCTTCTCCGCCACGCCGGAAATACCTTCGCGCCGCGCCAACTCGGCCCAAACATCTGCGGGTTCCACGCCCGACGCAACCCAGAGCACCAGCAAGTGGTACAGCACGTCGGCACTCTCTGGCACCAGGAGATCGGCATGTCCGGCGACGGCTTCGATCAGGCACTCCACCGCCTCCTCGCCAAATTTCTGGGCGACCTTGTCAACCCCGCGCGACAGGAGCCGGGCCGAATGGCTTACCGCCGGGTCTGCGGTTCGGCGTTCCAAAATAACCGCCCACAGCCGATCCAACACGGCCGCCCCGCTCTGTGCCGGCACGGCGACAGCCGGCGGCTGAGGGATCGTTCCGGTTTTAAGCTTCGACTTGGGCTTTGGCTTGGGTTTGGGAGAGCCCGCGAGGATGAGCTTTTTCGATGTAGGCGAAGGTTTGGAAGGCTTCTTTGGCATTGGGTTCCTTATGCTGCCGACCGGGCCAACCGCACGGGCAACCCAGCCGCATAAAGTGTCGACTTCACCTCGGCGATGCTGAATTTTCCGAAATGGAACACTGACGCCGCCAATAGCCCCGTGGCCCCCGCCTGCGCCCCCTCGACGAAATGGTGCAGTGCGCCGACTCCCCCGCTCGCCACCACGGGAACCCGCACGGCTTTAGACACGGCCCGTAGCAGGTCGCCGTCGAACCCCTTTCCCGTCCCGTCGCGGTCCATGCTGGTCAGCAAGATCTCGCCCGCACCCAGGCTGGCCGCCTGACGGCACCATTCCACCGCGTCCAACCCGGCCGGGTTGCGGCCACCATGGGTGAACACCTCCCATCGGCCAGCCCCGGTGGCGCGGGCATCGACGGCGACGACCACGCATTGGCTCCCGAACTTCTCCGCCGCTTCGCCGATCAAGGCCGGGCGGGCAATGGCGGCGGAGTTCATGCTGCACTTGTCGGCACCCGCCAAAAGCAGCTTGCGGATGTCGCCGGTCGACCGCACGCCGCCGCCCACGGTCAACGGCAGGAATACGCGGGCTGCGGTGCGGCTGACCACGTCGTAGATGGTGTCGCGGTTTTCGTGGCTGGCGGTGATGTCCAGGAAGGTCAGTTCGTCTGCGCCCGCCGCGTCATAGATTGCGGCCTGCTCCACCGGGTCCCCGGCGTCGCGGAGGGAGACGAAGTTGACCCCCTTGACCACCCGGCCATCCTTGACGTCCAGGCACGGAATTACGCGCAGCTTCAGCATGTTTGCTTTTGACCCTCTCGCACCGAGTCATGCAAGCTGCCTATAGCAGCACGTCCCCCGCCACCAAGGCCCGCCTGCCCGTGTCCGTGTCCAGCAACAGGGTTCCATCCGGCCCCAACCCGGCAAACGCCCCGGTGACCACACCGGACTCCAGCCTGACGCGTAATGGGGCACCCAGCGCCGGCCCCCGAGACCGCCAGCGTGCCAGGACGGGGCCAAAACCATCCGTCTCCCAGGCGTCCCACCCCCGGGCCAAGTGGTCGAGCAATGCGTCCAACATCGCATCCGGCTCGGCAGCGCAGCCCAGCGCGCGCAGGCTGGTCGTGGGATAGGGCGTGTTTTCCGGCTGATGGGCAACGTTGATGCCGATGCCCGCAAGCACTGCGCCGTCATTCAGCCGTTCCAGCAAGATCCCCGCCACTTTCGCCCCCTCGCGCAGCGCGTCGTTTGGCCATTTCAGCATGGTGCCGGGCCCGGCCAAGGCGTCCACGGCCTCTGCAACCGCAAGGGCGCAGACGAAGCCGAGTTCGGGCGCCCGCCGCGCATCCTGCGCGGGCCGGAGAATGGTGGTCGCGTACATGTTACCGGCCGGGCTGCTCCAGTGCCGCCCGCTCCGGCCCCGCCCGCCCGTCTGGAGCCGCGCCGTCACCACCGTGCCGTGCGGCGCACCGTCGAGCGCCAGGTCACGCGCCACGTCCATGGTGGAGCCGACCTCGTCGAGCCGATGGATCACGCGGTCAGGAATGCCCTGTGCGTGCTTCAACTACGCGCCCTCGGGTGGTTACCCTTCCCGCTTCACGAAAACCCCTGCCTGCATGATCGCCGGAATATGCGCGCCCTGCCCCTCCAGCAGGCTCCAATCCTCCAGCGGGTTGCCATCCACCACCAGCAGGTCGGCGTAGGCTCCGGCCTCGATGATGCCAGCCTTACCCGCCAACCCGCATAGCTCGGCCGATAGCGTGGTTGCCGAGCGCAAAACGTCCAGTGCCGGCAGCACACGCGCCCGCAACGCGAATTCCCCCGATTGGTGCTGGTGCATCGGGCCCAGCAGATCGCTCCCATACGCCATCCGCAGTCCGGCCGCCTGCATGATCGACAGCGATTCCAGCCCGGCGCGCCGCACCGTCTCGATCTTCGCCACGCTATCGGCCCCCATGCCGAACGAGGCGGCATCGGCAGCCAGGCGTTCATAGGTGATCAGCGTCGGTACCGCGAAGGCGCCCGCCTTTGCCGCAAGCTTCGCCGTCTCCGGCTGGATCAGGTTGCAATGCTCCAGCGAGTGAATGCCGCATTCCACGGCGCGCCGGATTGCCGCATCCGTGTACAGATGCGCGGAGACATAGGTGCCGTAATTCACCGCCTCTTCCACCGCCGCCGCCAGCTCGTCGCGGCTGAACTGCAACATGTGGATGGGGTCCGAGGGTGAAGCGATGCCGCCATTCGCCATCACCTTGATGAAATTGGCGCCCTGCCGCAGTTCGTCCCGTGCCGCAAACCGCACCGCCTCCACCCCGTCGCACAGCCGGCCCATGGCACCCACGGGATGGTGCGACGACATGCGGCCGTCGGAGCGGATGCGCGTGTCGCAATGGCCGCCGGACTGGCTCAGCGCCTTGCCGGAAATCACCAGGCGCGGCCCCTGCACCAGCCCAAGCTGCTGTGCCTCCACCAGCCCCCGATCGGCCCCGCCCACGTCGCGCACGGTCGTGAACCCGCGCATCAGCATGGCCGTCATGATCTGCCCGGCGCGGAACGCCGCCAGCGAGGAGGGCTGCAGTTCGTTGACCGCCAGATTGGCGAACGCCGCAATGACGTGCACGTGCGCATCGATCAGGCCCGGCATCAGCACGCGCCCTGCGAGGTCGAACCGCTCCGCATCGGCACTGCGGATTTGGCCGTCGGACACTTCGCGGATCAGCCCGTCCTCCACCAGCACCTGCATGCCACCGCGCGGCCCGTCGTAACGCGGGTCCAACACGCGGCCATCGACGAAGAGGGTCTGGGTCATGTCGGGTCTTTCTCGATGCCGAACGGGTCGAAGACGGTGTGGCAGGGCTGGGTGAACCAGTGGGCGCCATCCTCTCCCATATAGATGATGTCTTCCAGACGGACGCCGAACTCTCCGTAGATGCACATCATCGGTTCGTCGGAAAAGCACATGCCGGGCACCAAGGGCGTCATGTTGCCGCGCACCATGAACGCATCCTCGTGCACGTCCATGCCGATCCCGTGGCCGGTGCGATGCGGCAGGCCGGGCACTTTATAGCCTGGGCCAAACCCGGCGGCCTCGATCACGCCGCGCGCCGCGATGTCCACCGCCTGGCAGGGCGCGCCCAGCACGGCCGCGTTGAAACCGGCCAGCTGGGCGCGCTGCTCCAGCTCCCAAATCTCCTGCTGCCGGGGGGTCGGGTCGCCAAACACGTAGGTCCGGGTGATGTCGGACCGGTAGCCCTGGATGTAGCAGCCTATATCCACCAGCACCATGTCACCCTCTACCAGGGTCTGCGGATACGGCACGCCATGCGGATAGGCCGTTGCCTCGCCGAATTGCACCGCGCGGGAGGCCGGCTGGCCGCCCAGTTTGCGATGGGCCGCATCGATGAAGCCCTGCACCTCGCCCGTGGTCATGCCCGCCGCCATGCAGCGCGCCGTCGCTTTGTGCACTTCCATGGTGATGTTCATGGCAATCTGCATCAGCGCGATCTCCGCCGGGGATTTCACCATGCGGCAGGCGGCGGTGACCGGGTTGGCGTTGACGAAGCTGAAGCTGTTGCCGGCCTTGCGCAACCCGTCGACGGTGAAGAACGGCGTCGCCGGGTCGATGGCGATCGCGCCACTGTCGAGCCCCATGCTGCGGACGGTGTCGATGACCAGCGCCGTCGGGTCCTCATGCTCCTCCCAGCAGCGGATATCCTCGCCGAATCTGAGGTAGGCGCGGGTTTTCGGTTCCTCGAACGCCGGGCTGAGATAGGCGAGTTCGCCTTCAGCGGGGATGACCGCGCCATGCAGCCGCTCGGTCAGCTTCAGTTCGACGCCGGTGAAGTAGTTCAGATTGGTGGAGGTATCGAGGTAGAGGGCGTCGATCCCCTGCTCCCGCATCAGGCGTTGCGCCTTCTGCACCCGCTGCTTCAGCTCGCCGACGGAGATCGGCACCACCCCGCCCGTCATCGGCGTCATCTTCTCCAGCTCCGCCGCAACGGTCGAGCCACCTACACCGATCACCATGCACGCCACCTCGTTCGCCTTTGGGGGGAGGATACGCGCTCCGGACGTGGCGGCAACCGGCGCGGCGGCATTTGCCCGCCGCCGGAAGCCATGGCACGGTGATTGCTGGCCGCGGGATCATGTCTGACCGGATGATGCTGGACCGAAGCGATCGTGAATGAGACCCTGCGGGACCGGTCGGGCCGCTTGGCGGCGCATGCGCTCGTCGTGCTGGGCGCGGCGGTCATCTTCGTCCCGTTGATCCTTACCCTTTATCTGAGCATCTTCGACGAGACGATCATCGTCTTCCCGCCGCATGGCTACACGTTGCGCTGGTATGCCCAAATCCTGCCGGCGTTCGGCGCGCCCTTGCGCACCAGCCTGCTCACCGCCGTGGCGGCGGTCGCCATCAGCCTCTGCCTCGGCGTGCCAGCGGGGATCGGCCTTTCGCGATACCGGTTCCGCGGGCGGAACGCGGTGGCCACGCTGTTGCTGGCGCCGCTCACCCTGCCGGGGGTGTCGATCGGCCTTGGCATCTTCGTGCTCGCCGTGATGATCGAGGAACGGACCGAGTGGTCGCTCAGCGGGTCGGTGTTGCTGATGTTGGCGGCGCATATCGTGATCACCCTGCCCTGGGTGGTGCGGCTATGCCTGGCGTCGCTGGCCAATCATGACCGCGCGGCCGAAGAGGCAGCTTCCAGCCTCGGCGCCCGGCCGCTGACGGTGATCTGGCGGGTGACGCTGCCGGCCATGCGGGGCGGAATCGTTGCCGGGGCACTATTCGCCTTCATCTGGTCATTCGAGAATTTGGAGATGACCATGTTCCTCACCGCACCCGGCGTCACCACCCTGCCGATCGCCGTGCTGCAATACCTGCAATACCACATCGACCCGCTGGTGGCCGCGATGGCAGTCGTGCAAGTGGTGCTGGTGGGCGCAGTCTTGCTGATCCTGGATCGGCTGGTCCCGGTGGCGCGGGTGATCGCATGAGCCGGCTGCAGCTGGACCGGCTCGGCAAGACCTATGGCAGTTCCGTCGCGGTCGATTCCGTCAGCCTGGATATCGCGCAAGGGGAGATGGTGGTGCTGCTCGGCCCATCGGGCTGCGGCAAGACCACGACGCTGCGCATGGTGGCGGGCTTCGCGGCTGCCACCACGGGCGACATCCTGCTGGATGGCACCAGCATCCTGAGCCTGCCACCCTACAAGCGCGATTTGGGCCTGGTGTTCCAAAGCTACGCCCTGTTCCCGCACCTCTCGGTCGCGCGCAACATCGCGTTCGGGCTGGAAATGCGCGGTGTGAAGCGCAAGGCGCTGGAGGCGCGGGTGGCGGAGATGCTGCAGTTGACCCGGCTGCAACCGCTCGCCGACCGGCTGCCACGCCAACTGTCCGGCGGGCAGCAGCAGCGCGTGGCGCTCGCCCGGGCGCTGGCGATCGAGCCGCGGGTTCTGCTGCTGGATGAGCCACTGTCCAACCTGGATGCCGCATTGCGCGGCGATGTGGGCCGCGACATCCGGCTGCTGCAGCGCACCAGCGGCCTGACCACCGTGATGGTGACGCACGACCAGGACGAGGCGATGGCGATGGCCGACCGCCTGGTGGTGATGAAGGACGGCCGCGTGCAGCAGACCGGCACGCAGGAAGACCTCTACGAGCGCCCTGCCACGCCGTTCGTCGCCGGGTTCATCGGCCGCAGCAATATGGTGCCAGGCGTGCAATCCGGCGAAACCGTGATGGCCGCCGGCACGGCGTTCCACCTGGCCGGGCGCTATGCGGGGGACGGACGGTGCACGCTGGCGTTGCGGCCGGAGCGGCTGTCGCTCGGTCCTGCGGGCGGCCAGGGGCCAGGGACCGCGGCGGGCAGCGTGGAACTGGCGAGCTATCTGGGCCCGGTGCGTGAGCATCTCATCCGCGTCGGATCCGAATTACGCGTGCTGGTGCGTGACACCACCGCCCGGCCATCGCCCCTCCTTGCCGCCGGGGAAGCGGTCACGATTCACTGGGACCAGGGTGCCGAGCGTCTGTTCGACGCGGATGACGCGCCCGTCGCCGGCCTGCAGACCGACTCTACAGAAGCGAGGATCATCCACCATGCTTGACCCGTTCCGCCTTTCCCGCCGTGCCGTCATCGGGGGGGCTGCGGCGCTGCCGTTCGCCGCCCGCCGCGCCATGGCGGACGAAACGATGGTGATCGCCACCTGGGGCGGCGACTACGCCAATCTGCTCAAGGCCAATGTGGACGACCCGATCTTGGGGCCACAAAAAATCGCCGTGACGCAGGATATCGGCGACGAAGACCCGCGCGTTGCAAAGATGATCGCGCAACGCCGCCTGCCCCGCGGGGCTGACGATGTCGACTGCGTGCAGGCGGTGCGCGGCCATGAAGTGGGGGCGCTTGGGTTGGTCGAGGAGATCAACGCGAGCAACGTGCCCAATATGGCCCACGTCTTCCCGAACCTGAAGTCGCCCTATTACGCGCCGCATATTTGGAGCCCGCAGGTCATCATCTACAACCCGGACAAGATCAAGGATCCGCCGAAGACGTTCACCGATCTGCTGGACCCGAAATACAAGGGCCGGGTCGGCGTGGGCGACGGCAACTACTTCTACACGATGATGGCCGCAGCATTGGCCAGCACCGGCGACCTCAACAAGGTGGATTCGAACGAGGCCAAGGCGCTGGCAACGAAGCTGAACGGCAATGGCCTGCGGCTCTATCCCTCGACGGACTCGATCGGCGCCGGGATCAAATCGGGCGAGATCGACGTCGGCATCATGTGGCTGGCTCGCGTCATCATGTGGCAGAACGCGGGTATCCCCGTGAAGGCGCAGTTTCAGACTGAAGGGTCCGTGCTATACATCTCAGGCATGGTGGTGCCGAAGAACGCGCCCAACAAACAGGTAGCGTTCAAATACCTCAACGCGATGCTGGAGCCGTCCGCGCAGACCCGCTTTGCCGAGCGCATGGGCTATCTGCCGACGGTGGACAATTGCAAGCTGGTCGGCAAAGTCGGCGACCAACTCGCTTTCCCCGACCCGGCGCCCAAACTGTTCCCGCCTGACTACGACATTACCGGCAAGTTGCAGGCCCCGGTAGCGGATTGGTGGAAGAAGAACATCCAGGCCTGAGATGCAAAGCCTGCACACTGAACCAAGAAAAGCCCAAGGATCATCCACCATGCTCGACCCGTTCCGCCTGTCCCGCCGCGCCGTCATCGGGGGGGCTGCGGCGCTGCCATTCGCCGCCCGCCGCGCCATGGCGGACGAGACGATGGTGATCGCCACCTGGGGCGGCGACTACGCCAATCTGCTCAAGGCCAACGTGGACGACCCGATCCTGGGGCCGCAAAAGATCGCCGTGACGCAGGATGTCGGCGACGAAGACCCACGCGTCGCAAAGATGATCGCGCAACGCCGCCTGCCCCGCGGCGCGGACGACGTCGATTGCCTGCAGGCGGTGCGTGGGCACGAGGTGGGCGCGCTCGGCCTGGTCGAGGAGATCACTGCGGCCAACGTGCCGAACATCGCCCACGTGTTTCCAAACCTGAAGTCGCCCTACTACGCGCCGCATATTTGGAGCCCGCAGGTCATCATCTACAACCCGGACAAGATCAAGGACCCGCCGAAGACGTTCACCGATCTGCTGGACCCGAAATACAAGGGCCGCGTGGGCGTTGGCGACATCAACTACTTCTACATCATGATGGCCGCAGCATTGGCCAGCAGTGGCGACGTCAACAAGGTGGATTCGGAGGACGCCAAAGCGCTGGCGATGAAGCTGAACGCCAACGGGCTGCGGCTGTATCCCTCGACCGACTCGATCGGCGCAGGGGTCAAGTCAGGCGAGATCGACGTCGGCATCATGTGGCTGGCCCGCGTCATCATGTGGCAGAACGCGGGTATTCCGGTGAAGGCGCAATTCCCCGCCGAAGGCTCGGTCCTCTACGTCTCGGGCATGGTGGTGCCGAAGAACGCGGCCAATAAACAGGTCGCGTTCAAGTACCTCAACGCGATGCTGGAGCCCTCCGCGCAAACCCGCTTTGCCGAGCGCATGGGCTACCTGCCAACGGTGGATAACTGCAAACTGGTCGGCAAGGTCGGCGACCAGCTCGCGTTGCCCGACCCGGCGCCCAAATTGGCCCCGCCCGACTACGACATCACCGGTAAACTGCAGGGCCCGATGTCGGAGTGGTGGAAGAAGAACATGCAGGCCTGACATGGACGCCGTCGCCGCCAAACTGCCAATCGCCCATGGCGAGCGTCAGGCCGCAGCGGTCACGGCGTTTCTGTCGCCCGCTCTGTTCGTCGTCACCGTGATGCTGCTGTCGCCGCTGCTGCTGGTGCTGCGCTTCAGCGTGGACCAGTTCGACATGACCGAGCTGATGATCGAGACGGTCACGCCAGCGAATTATCTGCGCTTCGTCTCCGATCCGTTCTATGTCGGCGTGTTGCGCACGACGCTGGGGGTGGCGCTGGCCACCACCGTGCTGTGCTTGGTGCTGGGCGTCCCGCTGGCCTATCGCCTGGCGCGAATGCAGAGCCGGTGGAAGACGCTGTGCATGCTGGGCATCGTCTTGCCACTCTTCGTCAGCAGCGTCGTGCGGGTGGTCGGCTGGATGATCCTGTTCGCCCATGGCGGCGCCATCGACAATCTGATGCGTTGGGTGACGGGGCATGGGATGGAGCTGATGTACACCCCGTTCGCCGTGGTCATGGGCATCGTGTCAGTCAACCTGCCCTTCGTCGTGCTGACGGTTCAGAGCACGATCGAGACGATTGACCCCCGCGTGGAGGAAGCAGCGCAGAGCCTCGGCGCACCGCCGGGCCGTAGTTTCTGGCGCGTGGTTTGGCCGCTGGCCCTGCCGGGGATCGCGATTGCGGGCATCCTGTGTTTCATCTTGGCCATGAATGCCTATGCGACGCCGTATTTGCTCGGCGGCCCGCGCTTCCAAATGATGGCGCCGCTGATCTATTGGGAGTTCAGCACCAACAACAATTGGCCCTTCGCATCGGCCATGGCGCTGGTGCTGATGGCGACGACTCTGGTGCTGACGGCCGGCAGCAACCTCCTGATCCCGCGGCGTTACCGGGGTTAGGCCTTCGGGTCGGAAGCAGACGATTGCTCAACCTGTCCAATCCTTTGTGCAGATATACCAGTGCCTAGTCTTTCCTGAGCGCCTGGGTTTTAAGGCTGGCCCGGGGCCGACCATCCTGCGCACCGCTGGCTTGAGGATCGTCGTCTATCCCAAGGATCATCCGCCTGCCCATGTCCACGTGATTGGGCCAGGGTGGTCGTCGTGGTTGATCTGTTGGGTCTTGAGGTGCGCGGGGCCATCGGCTGTACGGAACCAGAGGCCCGGCGCGTGCTGCGCCTGATCGAGGGGCGGCACGTCTGGGTGCGGCCGGCGGGAAGGTGCGCGGGGGAGCCAAAGCGGCCGCATCGCGCGACAACGGCAAGCGTGGTGACAGACCCCGCAAGATGAGCGTGGGATGACATCTCAGGAAGCGAGCCCGCTTCACTAAGCCGTCATCGTCACCTGGGCGTCGCCGTGGCGGCCGATGGTTTCGACCGACACCTGGTCCCCGCTGCGGCGTATCCGCAGGCTCAGCATGGCGGTGTTTAATGACAGGTTGCGCAACGTGAGTTGGTCCAGGAATGCTGGCAGCATCGGACGGTCGAGCCGCACGGTGCCGAGTTCCGGCCTGAAGGAGAGGCCAAGGCACGCCCGCACCAGCGCAGGCAGCGTCGCGGCTGCCCAGGCTTGGGGGGAACAGGCGACCGGGTAAGGCGTCGGGGTCTGGCCCAACCGGCGGGGAAAACCGCAGAATAGCTCCGGCAGGCGGAACATCTCCATCGTCTGGCAGGCGGCATACAGCCCCTCGAACAGCCGTGCGGCGTCGGCGATCAAGCCATATTTGGCAAAGCCAACTGCGATCAATGCATTGTCGTGCGGCCAGACGGAGCCGTTGTGATACGACATCGGGTTGTAGCGCACCTCGCCGGCCGCCAGCGTGCGGATGCCCCAGCCCGTGAACATCTGGGCCGACATCAGGCCCGCGGCGACCAGCATCGCGCGTTCAGGGGAGGCGATGCCCGCCAGCAACAGGTGTCCGGCGTTCGAGGCGCGCACCTCGCACTGCGCCCCAGCCCCGTCCAGCGCCAAGACGTATGTCTGCAACCGCTCGCTCCAGAACCGCGCCTCGAACGCAGCACGCAGCCTGTCAGCCCCGTCGTCCAGCGCAGTCGCCGGGTCCGCCAGGCCCAATGCCCGGGCGATGGCCGCCGCGGCCCGCCTCGCGGCGTAAACGTAGCCCTGCACCTCGCATAGCGTGATCGCCCCCGTGGCGAGCGACCCATCGGCATGCGAGATGCTGTCGTAGCTGTCCTTCCAGCCTTGGTTGGCCAGCCCGTCCTCCGTCATCCGAAGGTAGGCGACGAAGCCGTCGGCATCCGCACTGCGGTCCATCCAGCCGAGCGCCGCCTGGATGTTCGGCCACAACCCGCGCAGGGTCGCGACATCACCGGTTCGCTCCAAATAGGCCCCGGCCAGCATGACGAAAAGCGGCGTGGCATCGACGCTGCCGTAGTAGCGGCGGAATGGCACCTCCCGCATCTCCGCCATCTCGCCCGCCCGCACCTCATGCAGGATCTTGCCCGGCTCGGCATCGGAGGCTGGGTCGTACTCGGTCGCCTGCTCCTGCGCCAGATAGCCGAGCACACCCCGCGCCAGCGACGGGTCCTGCCATAGCACCAGCAAGGCGGTGATCAAGGCGTCCCGGCCGAACGCCGTGCTGAACCATGGGATCCCGGCATAGGGATACGGCCCGGTGGGCTTGTTGGTCGTCAGCATGCGCAGATCGCTGGCAGCGCGGCCGATCGCCTCGTCGAACTCACTATGGCCAGCCGAGATCGAGGCTGTGCGGGCCGCGCTGGCCCGGGCCTGGCGGCGCGCCCGCAGCAGATGCGCCCCGAAGGATCGGCCGGGGCGCCGCTGGTCCGACTGCTCCGGCTCGCACTCCACCTGCAGGAAAAGCGTTGCGGGCTGCCTGGGCGGCAGGCTCATCCGAAAGCTGGCGATGTCCGGGGTGAGGTTGGTGGGCACCGGGTCGAAGCGCAGCAGCGTCTGCCGGGCGTGGTGGTCCAGGCCGGCATACACCACGCGTACGGCGTCCGGCGCCACCATGTCGACCTGTTGCGTCCCCCGCTTCAGCCGGTGCATGCCCCTCACTTCGAACAGATCGGCGAAATCCGCCTCGAAGCCGAGATGCACCATCACCTCATAGGGCCGCATGCCGTAATTTCGGAACGCCAGCCGGTTGAAGCAGGCACCGCCAACCAGAAAGACCGACCGGCGGATGTAGATCAGGCCCTGGTCGACCTGTTCGCCGGAGATGTCACGGATGCGGGGGTTCGCGAGGTTCGCGGTGAGCATCAGGCTGTCGTGGCTGAGGCTGGAGCTGAGCAAGAGCGGACGGGCTCCGCCAACCAGCAGGCTGAGCTGCGAGAGATGCCGCGTGTCACGATAGTAGAGGCCATCGTTGCTGCCGGGCGCGGCCAGCATGTCGCCGATGCTGTCCAGAATGGCGAAATTGTCGTCGTTCTTGAGCGTGTGGAACCTGCGTTCCTGCAGCGACCTGGCAGCAGTGACCTCTGAGGCATCTGGTGTCGCGTGGCTATCCACAAGAGTATCCATGCTGCGCCTGTCCTGCCTCGATGCCGTGTGCAAGCAACGGCCGCCTCGCCGCTTCAGATGCAGATATATCGGATCGATGCGGCCGTACAGGGATAGTAGCAAATGACCTCACCGCAAGTCTTGGCTTTCGGCGGCAAGCTGGCGAGGATCAGGCTTGCACGCTGAGGGAAGACAATGATGGATATCAGCCGCCTACAATTCGACAGCGAGGCGATGCTGTCCGGGCTGCGGCCGTGGGTCGAGTGCGAAAGCCCCACCTGGGATGCTGCCGCGGTAAACCGGATGATCGGCCTGGCCGCGGACGAGCTGGCTGCCTTGGGTGCCCGCATTGACCATATTCCCGGGCAGATGGGGCTAGGCGGCTGCGTCCGGGCCCGGTTCGGGGACAGCGAGGCGCCCGGCCTGCTGGTGCTGGCGCATTTGGACACCGTCCACCCCGTCGGCACGCTGGCCAAGCTGCCGTTCCGCCGCGAGGGTGAGAAATGCTACGGCCCCGGCATCTGCGACATGAAGGGCGGAACATACGCGGCGTTCGAGGCCATCCGCCAGTTGAAGGCAGCCAGCGCCCTGCCCACACCCTTGACCGTGCTGCTGACCCCGGATGAGGAGATTGGCACCCCCACTGCCCGCAGCCTGATTGAAGCGGAGGCCGCCCACGCCCATCACGTGCTGGTGCCGGAGCCGGCCCGGGCCAATGGCGGCGTGGTCAGCGGGCGCTATGCCATTGCGCGGTTCAACCTGTTGGCCACGGGCGTACCGAGCCATGCCGGCGCCCGCCTCAAGGAAGGCCGCTCCGCCATTGCCGAGATGGCACGCCAAATTCTGGCGATCGAGGCCATGACGACCGAGGACTGCACCTTCAGCGTGGGCGTGATCAATGGCGGACAATGGGTCAACTGCGTCGCCACCTCATGCACCGGGGAAGCGTTGTCGATGGCGAAGCGGCAGGCGGATTTGGACCGCGGCGTGGCGGCGATGCTCGCCTTGCAGGGCAAGCCCGGGGGCGCCAGCTTCGCAGTCACGCGCGGCGTGACCCGCCCGGTATGGGAGCCGAACGACGGCACGATGGCGATGGTGGCGCAGGCGTCCCGCATCGCCGCCGGGTTGGGCTTCGAGTTGACTCATCAGAGCGCGGGCGGCGGATCGGATGGCAACTTCACCGGCGCCATGGGCGTCCCGACGCTAGACGGGCTCGGGGTGAGCGGCGATGGCGCACACACGCTGGGTGAATACATCGTTGTGGACAGCCTGGCCCGCAGTGCCAGGATGATCGCTGGAATGCTGGACGCCTTTCGCTAGGAAACCGCCCGATGACAAACACCGCACTGATGGACGCGCTGAAGGCTTATGAGCCGGAACTGATCGACATCCGCCACGACATCCATCGGCATCCCGAGACCGGGTTCGAGGAGTTCCGCACCGCGGCCCTCGTGGCGGAGCGGCTGCGCGCCTGGGGCCTTGACGTCACCGAGGGCGTCGGCAGGACCGGGGTGGTCGCCACGCTCAAGGGCAGCCGCCCGGGGCAACGCGCGATCGGGCTGCGAGCCGACATGGACGCGCTGAACATCCAGGAAGTGCCCGGGCTCGCCTACCGCTCCACCGTGCCGGGCAAGATGCATGCGTGCGGGCATGACGGCCACACCACGATGCTGCTGGGTGCCGCCCGCTACCTCGTGGAACACCCGGAGTTCGGTGGCACCGTCCAGTTCATTTTCCAACCGGCTGAAGAAGGGCTCGGCGGCGGCCGGGTGATGGTCGAGGAGGGTTTGTTCGACCGCTTCCCCGTCGACGCCGTCTACGGCATGCACAACGGCGCCAGCCTTCCCGTGGGGGAGTTCCACACCCGGCCTGGCCCGTTCATGGCCGCCGCCGATAGCTGGGTGGTGACATTTCACGGCACGGGTGGGCATGGCGGCGCGGGCGCCCATCTGGCAACCGACGCGACGATGGCGCTGGGCCATTTCCTCCTGGCCCTGCAGACGATCGTCAGCCGCAACGTGCCTGCGATCGAGACGGCGGTGGTCAGCGTCGGGTCCATCGCGGGCGGGGATTCCGGGTCGCCGAACGTGATGCCGTCGGAGATCGTGGTCACCGGGACGGCGCGGTCGTATAGCCCCAAGATCCGTGACCTGATCGAGCGCCGGCTGGCTGAAGTGGCCCATGCGCAGGCGGCCACCTTCGGCTGCACGGCAGATGTCGTCTACCACCGGCTCTACCCGGCGCTGATCAACCATGCCGAGCAAACCGCCGTCTCCGTCGCCGCCGCAGCGTCCCTGGTCGGCACGGACAAGGTGGACGGCACCGCCGATCGGATCATGGGCTCCGAGGATTTCTCCTTCATGCTGGAGGCTAGGCCCGGCAGCATGGTGTTCATCGGCAATGGCGTGGCGGCAGATGGCTCGTTCCACAACGTGCATACTCCCGGGTTCAACTTCAACGACGATATCATCAGCCTGGGCGTGGCCTATTGGGTGCGGCTGGTGCATGCGGAATTGGGCGGGGCGTAGCCCGATGTTCTTCGCACCCCACCGACGTCTTCTTGCAATGGGGGGACGCTATGGGCACGTTCCCCCCGGGTTGGCTGCATAAGCAAAAGTCGCGGATAAGGGCCTCTTACCTTGACCCCATTGCACGTCACCGTCGTCGGTCAGTCGCTCATCAAGCGTGACATCCGGGCAAGCACCGACCCGCGATGCCAGGCAGTGCTGGACCTGGTTCGATCGGCGGACCTCGCCTTCACCAACTTGGAAGCGACGATCAAGGGAAGGCATGGCGGCTGGCCAACCAAGCCAGGCTATTTCGGCGCGGCCGACCCGTTCGTCCTGGACGTCTTGCGCGACATCGGCTTCAGGGCCTTGTCGCTTTCCAACAACCACGCCTTCGACCTTGGTCCGGGTGGCATCCTTTCCACCCTGGAAGAGGTGGCCCAGCGCGGCTTTTTGCATGCCGGTATTGGTGTCGACGCGACATCCGCGGCAAACCCGGGGTTTCTGACCGTTCCAGGCGGCCGGATGGCGCTTGTCGCCATGGATGCCGGGCCAATGGCGGAGCAAAGCACGGCCAAGGATGCGACTGAAAAGGTCCCGTCGCGCCCGGGGGTGAACCCTTTGCGCGTGAAGCAAGTCGTCACGCTCCCCGCCGCGGATTTCGAGACTCTGTCCAGACTCGAGGCCTCGTTGGGCCACCGCGCCAGCCGGGGCCACTATCGGCGCGCTGCCGCACCGGATGCGCCGGGCGAGCTCGATTTCTACGGCCAGCGCTTCCGCCAGGGCGCGGCCGGGTCGGTGCTCGGCGAGCCCGACCCGGCAGACCGCGCCCGCAACCTCGCCGCCATTGCCGCGGCCAAGGCCGAAGCACGGTTTGTCATAGCTTATATCCACCACCATCATTGGGAAGCGGTGTGGGAAGACGTTCCGGATTGGATGCGCCAATTCGCCCATGACTGCATCGATGCCGGGGCGGATCTGGTGGCGAGCCATGGAGTCCCCATGGTGCAGGGCATTGAGCTTTACCGCGGCCGCCCGATCTTCTTCAGCCTCGGCAATTTCATCTTCCACTCCTTCGACCCAGCCGGCTGGCACCATGACGACATCTGGCGCAGCGTCGTGGCCTCCTGCCATTTTGCGCCATCCGGCGACGTGGCCGGCATAACGCTCGACCCCATCGTGCTGGGCACCGAGCAAGCGCTGCGGGAGCGGGATTTCTCGTGCCGCGATACGCCCACCCTGGCAGGCCTGGACGGCGTTCCGCTGCTTCGCAAGATTGCCGGCCTGTCGGCTGCCTTCGGGACCACCATCCGCATCGAAGACGGCAAGGGGCGGATCGCGCTATGACGAGATTTCTCGCTCTCCTCGTTGCCGTGCTGGCGGCGGCGGTGACCCCAGGAGCGCGCGCCGAAGACCTGGTCATAGGTTCGGCCTATAAGCCGATATCGCTCGATCCGCATCTCACCTCGGTGAACGACAGCAATTCGATCCTGTCGCATGTTTACGACCGGCTCATCTGGCAGGATGAAACGCTGACCCTGCGGCCATCCCTGGCGCAATCCTGGAAGCTCGTCGACCCGACGGATTGGGACGTGACCCTCCGTCCGGACGCGAAATTCCATGACGGTTCGCCAGTGACGGCGGAGGACGTTGCCTTCACGGTCCAGCGGATTCGCCATACCGTCAGCGGGGTCGATCCGTTCACGAGCAAGGTGGCTCACATCGCGCGGATCGACATCGAGACGAGCCGGACATTGCGGATCGTGACCGATGTGGCTTACCCCCAATTGCCCATCGACCTGGCTTCCTTCTTCATCGTGTCCCATGCGTCGCCCGCCGACCCTTCGCAGCAAATCGGCAGTGGCCCTTACATCGTCGACAGCTTCGTCCCGGGCGATCATGTCCGCCTGCGCGCCTACAAAGACTACTGGGGCGGCCCGCCAGCTTGGGAGCATGTCGACCTTCGGGCGATCCCATCGGAATCCACCCGGGTCGTGGCCCTTCTATCCGGCGATGTCGACGTCATCGACTACGTGCCGCCGCGCGATCTCGACCGGATCAAGGCAAAAGGCCTGTCGGTCGTCAGCATTCCCGCCGCCCGCTCGAATTTCATCGAATTCGACCAAGTGCGCGAGACGACCCCGGATGTGGCCGATTCGGCGGGTCATCCGATCGCCAACCCGTTTCGCGATAAAAGGGTCCGGCTTGCATTGTCGCTGGCCATCGACCGCGACGTCATCGTGCAGCGCATCCTGGGAGGTTATGCCACGGCCGCAGCCCAGCTTTTCCCGCCCCCCTTTTCTGGCGCCAGCACCAAATTGGTTCCCCCGCACGCCGACCCGGTGCGGGCCAGGCAACTCCTGACCGAAGCGGGCTATCCAAACGGCTTTACCGTCACGCTGCGGGGGACATCCGACCGCTATCCAGGCGATTCGGCGACGTTGCAGGCCGTGGCTCAGATGTGGACGCGGATTGGGGTGGCCACCCATCCCGTTCCCTTGCCGTGGAGCGTGTATTCGGCAGCCCGCAACCATGGTGACTACAGTGCCTACTACGCCGGGGCGTCAGGGGCGGACATTGCCGAGACGATCGTTTCGACCCTCTATACGCCAAATGCGGCGCGCGGGCAGGGCGCGCAAAATCTCGGCGGCTACTCCAATCCCGCGGTCGACCAGGCGATCACCAAGGCGACGCAGGAGTTCGATCCGGACCAGCGGAGCGCCCTGTTTGCCGCAGCCACGGAAATGGCGATGGCCGACCAGCCGATCATCCCGCTCTACCACTACCACAACATATGGGCCTTCGGCGCCAAGCTCAGCGCCTTCCACGCGCACCCACGGGGCTGGACGACCGCGATGCAGGCGGTTCCCGCGAGCGCGGTCCGGTAAGGCCCGGTGGCTATTCCTGCTCCAGCGCCGTGATATCGTCGTCGGTGAAGCCGAAATGGTGTGCCAGTTCGTGCACCAGCACGCTGTGTACCAGCCGGTACAAATCCTCTCCAGTCTCGATCCACTCCAATAGAATGGGTTCGCGGTACAGCAGGATCATGTCGGGCTCGTGCGCCGGACCCGGCTCGCTCGCCAGATGCATCGGGGTGCCGCGGTATAGGCCGGTCAGGTCATACCCGCTCTCGATCCCCAAATCGTCCAGCGTCTTGTCGTCCGCCATCTCCTCCACCACGATGGCGATCCGGCGCGCATGCCGGGTGAAGCGCTCCGGGATCGAGGCGAGAGCACGCTCGGCAAGTGCGACGAGATCATCGAGAGTAGGGGGAGTCTGGGACATGCGCCTGTGTAGACATGCGGCGGCCGGATGCCCAGATGTGTTCGCCACCCGCAACGGAGCCCTGCAATGAAGCACACCCGGATGACCGAAGCGGAGGTAGCAAGCCTTGCCGCGCAACTGCCGGGCTGGACGGTGGTGGACACCGCCATCCACCGTCAGTTCAAATTCGCGGATTTCAGTGCCGCCTGGGCGTTCATGACCCGCGTGGCGCTGCTGGCGGAAAAGCACGACCACCACCCGGACTGGTCCAACAGCTATAACACGGTCGACATCACGCTCAGCAGCCATGATGCGGGTGGCCTCACGGCGCGGGACGCCGCCCTGGCACGGGCGATCGACGGGCTAGGCTGAGTAGCGCCGCCAGCCGGCTTCACGCAACTCGCAGGCCGGGCAAGTGCCGCAGCCATAGCCCCATTCGTGCCGGTGCGTGCGGTCGCCCAGATAGCAGCTATGGGTCTGCTCCAGGATAAGCTGGACCAGCGCCTCGCCCCCCAATGAATGGGCCAGCTCCCACGTGGCCGCCTTGTCGCGCCACATCAGCGGGGTGTGCAGCACCAGCCGGCGATTCATTCCGAGGCTGAGCGCCACTTGCAACGCCTTGATGGTGTCGTCCCGGCAGTCCGGGTAGCCGGAATAATCCGTCTCGCACATCCCGCCCACGATGTGCCGCAGCCCGCGCCGGTAGCCGAGCGCGGCGGCATAGGTGAAAAACAGCAGGTTACGCCCGGGCACGAAGGTGCTGGGCAAGCCGCCCGCCTCCAGGGTGATCGCCTGGTCTCGCGTCAGCGCCGTTTCGGACAGTTCCCCCAACGTGGCGAGCGACAGCATATGGTCCGCACCGAGTCGCGCCGCCCAGCTGGGGTTCATCGCAGCCAACCCGCTGCGCACGGCGCCCCGCACCTGCAACTCCACCACGTGGCGCTGCCCATACTCGAAGCCTAGCGTCTCTACCCGGCCGAAACGCTGTAGTGCCCAGGCGAGACAGGTGGCACTGTCCTGCCCGCCGCTGAACAAAACCAAAGCGCTCTCGTCAGATCGTGTCATTGCGGCATTCCATCGTTCCCTCGCGTTTTGTGCAACACGTCTTCTCGCACCCGGGCCGGCATGGCATGATCTGCGGACGGGGAGACGGCAATGCGACGTTGTTTGGCATGGCTTGGGGTAATAGCGGCCCTGCTCCTTACCGCCGGGTCGGCGCAGGCGCAGGGGATCGACTGCAGCAAGGCGCGGTCTCCTACCGAGAAGGCGATCTGTGCGTCCCCGGCTTTGATGTCGTTGGACCACCAGGTGGCGCTGGCCTACGCAGACGCACTGGCGCGCCAGCCTGCCCAGCGGGATGCCATGCGCACCGACCTGCTGCGCTGGCTGCGGCAGCGGGATAGCACATGCAACGTCCCGTCTGCGGCAATCGAACGCTGCCTCGCCGGGCAACTCACCGCGCGCCTGGCGGCATTGGCGCCTCCCACCGCCCAGCCTGCCGCCGCGCCCGTGCCGGCCAACCCTGTCTTGCCGGCCAGCCCTGCCGTTCCGGCATCGCCGCCCGTGCAGGCTGCGTTAGCGCCCCCCCAGCTCCCACCGGTGACGGCCAACCCGCCCGCTCCCGCCGCGGCGCTGGACGCGACCACCCTGCCAGCCGCAGCCGAGGCGGACACGCTGCTGCACGTCACCTCGCCGGGTCGGTTCGCGATCGTGGCGCACAGTCCCTCCGGCGCCGCCCTGCAATTGGTGGACATGCTCACCGGACCGTCCGAACTCGCCGGCGCGGCTGGGGCGCAGGATGGGCGGCTGGACCGGTTGCTGGATGTGGGCACCTATAAGTTGCGCGTGTTCTCCGCCCCCGCCGCGTCCGGCAGCGTGACCCTGGCGATCACGCCCTTCCACGACGCGGCGCCCCCGGCCGCCTTGCCCACCCAAGGCCAGCCGTTGGCCAGCACCCTGCGGGACGGGGAGCAGCGCGCATTCTGGCTGCTCGTGCCGCCCGGGGCTGGCAATAATGTGGCAATCGAGGCGGCGGGGCGGTCCCTGGCCGATTTGCGGCTGTGGCGGGATGGGCGGGAGCTGACGGCACTCGACCCGGCGCAGCAGCGCGTCGAGCCGAGCCAGGGCCATGCCCTCAACGATTTCCAACTCACCGGCCGTGTCGAGCCGGGCACCTACCTTGCCATCGCCTATGGCGGCCCAGCCACCGTTTGGACCGACAACGCAACCGACCAGCCCTTCCACCTGCGCAGCGGCGCGTCGAGCGCGCTGGAGGAGGGTTGGGCTGGCGGCACGATCGGGCCGTTCGGCAGCGAGCGGTTCACCGTGCCATCCGCCGCACGGCTGCTCCGGCTGACGCTGCCTGACGCGGCCCCGGCGGAGCTGCATTTGGGCGGCGCCGTCGCCACCATCGAGAAGAACAGCCGCGAACCCACCACCAGCCTGCCCCGCGCCACGGCGCAACAGGATGTGGCTGAGGTGCGCGGCACCGCCGGGCAGGCGTTCACGCTGCGGGCGCTGGATACGTCCACCTCGCTCACGTTCTCCCGCCCTGGCACCTGGTGGATGTCTGCCGTCACCACCGGCATGGGCGGCGACGAGGTTCCACCTGCCGTGTTGCTGCAACGCGCGGAGCAGCGCGACCAGCCGTTGCGCGTGATGACCAGCACGGCCCCCCGGATCGGCCCCAATGCCTGGCATGGGAGATTCAATCTGCGCGGGCCGACCCAGTTGATGTTTCAACTGCCCGGCGGCGGCGATGTCGGGTTCAGCAGCACCGGCGTAGCCGTGCGCCACCGGCGCGGCCAATTGGCCAACCTGCCGCCCGATTACTACGTGCTGACGCTGGAGCCGGCTTCCGGCGCGCTGGGTGCGGTCGACCTCGTCGTCGGACCGCCAGCCACCACCCCACTCGCCACGCCGCTGCCGCCGGACCCGGTGATCCCGTTTGGCGTCCAGACGCTGACGGCCGGGCAGTTCTTCCAACTGGATGCCACGACCGCGCCGGGTGCCACGGTTGGCTTGGCGGCACGCCCTGTCCCGGTCGCCTTGGCACAGGGCCCGCTGCTGGCGACCATCCTTCCCGGCAACACGCTCGCCGTGCCGGTGCAGGTGGCGCCCGGGGGCACTCTGGTGGTGACGGAGTTGGGCGGCGGCCCCATCCCGTATGGCCAGCAGGATGCCGGCACCCCAGGCCGCACCACGGTGGTCATTCCAGTGTCCGACCATCCCCGCACCGTGGCACTGGCCTGGCATCGGACCGAGACCGCGCTGGCCGCCATCCCACCGCCTTCGCCGCCGGACCAGGTGGCCTCGGTGCAGGCTGGAACCCCCGCCTTCCTCGACCTGCGCCGCGGCGAGGAGCGAGGGTTCGCGCTGACGGTGCCCGAAGGCGGCCTCTTCCGCGTCGAAACGCTGGGGCGGTTGCATACGGCGGCCCGGCTGGCCACGCCGTTCATCCCCAGTCTGGCGCAGGCCGATGGCAACGGCACCGGGCAGAACATGCTGATCCAATCCGCCCTGCGCGCCGGCCGCTACCGCGTGGATGTCCGGTCGGTGGAGTCGGCAGGCCATTTGGGCCTGCTCGCCAGCACGGCGCCCCTGCTCTCTGGCGGCACCCTGATCCCGGGTGGCAGCGTTCGCGCGACGCTGCCCGGCGGCAGCGGCGTCGCCTTTCCGGTGGACATTTCGGGTGATCCCAACGCCCGCTACCATTTCGACGTGCTGTCGCTCGGCGCGGACTGGACGGGGCGGCTGGAGGATGCGGAAGGCTGGCCCGTCGTCACCCCTGGCACGCTGGATGGGCTGGAGCCGACGCTCCGCCCGGGCCATTACCGCCTGGTGGTGACCCCCGATAGCGTGGCGCGGCAGGTCGTGGCCCGGCTGGTTGCGATCACTCAGCCGGGCGAGATCAGCGGTCACGGCCCGCACGTGCTGCCATTCGAGGCGCCGCAGCATGCCACCTGGCGCGAACCGGATGGCAAGGATCAGCCGCGTGATCCAGATCGCTGGACCTTCAGCCTTGCCGGCCCGTCTCAGGTGAGCCTGACCCTCGGGGATGGCATGACGGCGGATTTGCACCGCACGAATACCGCGGACCGGGTCGCGCGGATTGTGGGCAAATGGACGGGAAGGCTGGAGGCCGGCGACTATCAGCTGGATACTGCCAGCCTCGGCCGCAATGACCGCTTGCCTTACAGGGTCGGGCTGAGCAGCCCGGACCTGCAGCCTGGCACGCCCCGCAGCGCTGCCCTGCCGGCCACCATGCCGTTCAGCCTTGCCGAGGCGCGGGTGGTGAGCCTGACGAGTTGGGGCCGCCTGCCCGTGACCGCGGTGCTGCGCCGGGAGGATGGCTCGGTCGTCGCCCGCGCGCGCGCCAGGCCGGATGACTGGAACATCGCCGCCTCCCGCCTGCTGCCGGCAGGGCGGTATACGGTGGAGCTGACATCCGCCGCGCCGCCCAGCATGACTCAGCCCAGCAGCCCAGCCGATACGAGCGATGCGACAGACGACGACGCGCCGGAGGGCGATGACCAGAAGCCGCAAACGGCGGCAACACAGGGGGTTAAGCCGGCGAAGCCTGCGGATACCGGTTCGGATCAGGCATCCGCCTCCTCCGATAACCCCGATGCCGATAACGGCCCGAAGGTGGAGCTCACCCTGGCATTGCCCCCGGCGCTGCCAGCCACGCCGGCCCCTGCGCAAGCAGCCGAGTTGGCGGGGCGCGGGGTCCACGTGCTGGCCCTCGCCCAACCGGCCCCTGGCAGCCTGGTGCTGGCCCAGGCGAGTGCCGCGGCGACGGCCGTGCTGACGCTCGAGCGGCAGGATGGCGATGGCTGGCGCATCGTGGCGATCGATACTGGCCGAACCCCCTTGGTGGCCGCGCAGGCGGATGAGAATTCCCCCCCATGGCGGCTGGAAGCGTGGACGGTGGATGGTGGCTCGGATCCGATCCGGCTGGCCGCGCGGGCCTTGACGGCACCGGGTCAGGCGTTGGGCCAGGCCTCGCTGGCGGCAGTGGATGGGATGCCAGCCGCTGTGGCGGCCGCGCACATCCGGCCCGACACCCCTGGCATCGTGTCACTCGGCGCCGCGCCTGGTCTGTTCGCAGGCGGCTGGCCTGGCCATGGATTGCAGCCGGCGGGAGCCAACGCCGTGGTGTCCGGCTCCGACCTATGGCTGCTCGGCCCAAAGCCAGGCTCGGTTGCAGCGTCCGCCCTGGCATTCCCACCCGGCGCCGACACTGCCTTGCTGCTGCCAGACGGCCTCGCCGCCGCCCTCCCGGCGCCGGCACCTCAGGATGGCCGGGTGGCGCTATGGCGGGTGGAGAGCGCGTCGGGCCAACCCAATCTGGGCTTGACCGGCGGCATTGCCGACGGGAGCGCGCTTGCACTTGCTGGATCGCCGTTGAGCCTGCATAGCGACGGCGACGCGGCACGCGTGCGGGTGAGCCGGATCGCCGCGACGCTGGCATCCGCGAAGGCAATCGACGCATCCGCCCAACTCACCATCTCCGCCGGGTCGGCGGTCCCCATCACGCTGCCCCCTGGGAACAAGACGCTGCAATTGGATCTCGCACCCGGCGTTGCCGCGTTCGCTGGCTGGCATGACGCCGCACCGGTCCCGGTATGGGGCGGCCACGCGGCCGTAAGCCGGACCTTGGCCGGTGCCTGGACCGAGCTGTTGCTGGTAAATGTGGGACAGGCGGCTGCCCCGGCGCACCTGGCGGTCCAACCCGGCCCGGCGATGGTGGTCCTGCGCCCAGGCATGGTGCTGAAACGTTTCTTCGGCGCCGCTGGATCGTTCGACCTGCCCTTCGAGGCACCTCCCGACACCCAATTGGCCGCAACCGGCGATGCCAGTCTCACGGCCGCGACCCCGGACGCCATCGTTCGCGGCAAGACCGTCGCGGTGACGGGCAATGGCCGCGCCATCGTCCAGCACGGTCCCGGCGCCCTGGCCGTGTGGCTGGACGCGCCGGGCACCTCGCCCTTCCCGGATGTCGCCGCCCAACCGGTCACCCTGCCGGCGCGCATGGCGATGTCGGCCCCGTCGGTCGCGCTCTCCTTCACCGCGGATGGCCCCGTGCTGCTGCATGTGAGCACCACCAGCCCCGCGCTGGTGGCGCTGCAGCAGGCCGGGCGGACGGACCCGCCTGCCCTCTTCGCGGCCGGTGCGGAATTGCACCGCGTGGTCGCGGCCGGGCCGGCCACGGTGCGGCTGTTCTCCGCCGATGACGGCCCGCTCAGCGGCACGGCCGCGATCTGGGCCGAACCGCTCATGCCGCTTGGCGAGGGCCTGGGCCAGCCAGTGACCATCCCGCCCGGTGGCTCCGCGGCGTTCAGTTTCACCCTCGCAAAGCCTGCCACGATCGGTGTCGGCATACGGGCCACACCGGACCGTGCCCGCGCCCGGTTGCTGGATGCCACCGGCAAGATCGTCGGTGAAGGCGTGGCCCAGCTGCGTCCGCTGGCCGCTGGCACGTATGTGCTGGAGGCCAACGTGCCTCCGGATGCAGGACCGACCGAGCTGCGGCCGGCCCTGATCGGCATCACTCCCCGCGGCAACGGGCCGCCGCCGGATGTGGTGCAAAGCTACCTCGAACTCGCTGGCATGAAGCCGCTGGGGACACCATGATGCGCCGGATTCTCCCCCACATCGCGGCCCTATGCCTGCTTGGCACGCTCGGGCTGGCGCATGCCCAGACGCCGCCGCAACTGGACCGTCTGCACCGGGCGGACGGGGCACGGGTGGTGCCCGACCATTTCCTCCGCCGGTGGGACCCGGTGACCATCCTGTTCCCCAGCGCGGCCGGTCCTGCCGGCGGCGGCGCGGAGGACCAGCCGGACCGCTACGCCACCATCGCCCCCGCCAAACGCGGCGCATGGACTTGGCTCACCCCGACCACGCTCCAATTCCGCCCCACCGAGCCCTGGGAGCCGCTGCGGCGGGAAACCGTCACCACTGGCGGCGCAGCCACGACGCTGGTGCCGTTGCTGCCGGTGCCGACCTCGACCGGGCCCAGCCAGGACAGCAGCGATAACGGCACGCCCGACCTCGACACGATCGCGCTCAGCTTCGACCAACCGGTCGACCTGGCGGTTCTCGCCCGCCTGCTGACGATCGAGGTGAAACCCCAACCGGGGGCCGCGTCCGGTGCCACGGAAACGCTGGGCTCGCAGGATTTCGACCTGCGCCCGGTGGAGCGCACCGCCCGCAGCGATGCGCAGACCATCCTCGTCGTGCTGCACCACCCGGTCGCTGATGGCCGCGTCGCCACGCTGCGGCTGCGCCTGTCGGATGAGCCGGGGCTGGATGACCCGATCTTCGAGGTGGCGCTCCGCTCTGCCGCGCCGTTCCGCATGACCGACACCTATTGCGGGGAGAGCTACGACCATTCCACCAAGGATGGCGTCACGATCTGCGACCCGTCTAGCGGAGAAGCGGCCAAGCCGCGCCGCCTGGTGCTGCAATTCTCCGCACCGGTTCAGCCGCTGGACATCGTGCAGGCGCGCGACGTGCTGCGGTTCACCCCGCCGCTCGACGACCTGGCCGTGTCGACGACTGACAATAACGAGTTGCAGATCACCGGGAAGTTCACCGCCGGCCAAGTCTACCAGCTGCAAATCGACGCCGGGGCGATCCAGGACGGGCGGAAACGCAAGCTGGCGAGCCCGGTGTCGGTCAGCACGATGTTCAACGCCGGCACGCCCGCGCTCGCCTGGGACGTGCCGCAAGGGATCGTGGAGCGGCTCGGCCCGCAAATGGTGCCGCTGCGCGGCCATGGCTACGAGCACGCCGACATCCGGGTGTACCCGATCGACCCGCTCAGCCGGGATTTCTGGCCCTTCCCGCGCGGCGGCCTTACCACCAGTGACGACCGCCCCCCTGTGCTGCCGGGCAACGAGCCGGTGCATTACGTCGAACCGGCTGCCATCAGCGGCGACGCGATGGCGCAGCGTATCCTCGCCCTCGGTTCCCCGGCCGCCAGCGAGATGATGGCGCTGCCGATCCACAGGTTCGGCCTCGACGCGAAATTCGGCCTGGACCTGGCCCCAATCCTTGCCAAAGTCGCTGGTCCGCGGGAGCCGGGGACGTATCTGGTTGGCCTGCGCGCGGTCGATGGCGCCGGGCGGATGTGGGCGCGGCTGCAGGTGACCGACTTGTCGCTCACGGGCGTGGAGGAGGTGGACCGCGTCCGCTTCTCCGTTACCTCGCTGGCCACGGCCCAGCCCGTTGCCGGGGCGGACATCCATATCGATGGCCTGCGGGACGGCCGGTTCATCACCCTGGCACAGGGCATGACGGCAGCCGATGGCAGTTGGACCATGCCGGCCCCACTCGCCCGGGGCCGCAACGGCGACGATGCGGACATCCGCCGCATCGTGGTCACCAAGGCCACCGACACCCTGGTGATCGAGCCGGGGCGGGGCCCGCAAATCTATGCGGCCGGCAATTGGAGCAAGCCGGATAGCCCATGGCTCGGCTGGACCACCGCCGACCTCGCCGACCGCCGCCCGAAGCCGCAGACCCTATGCCACGTGTTCACCGAGCGCCCGATCTACCGGCCGGAAGAGCCGATCCTGATCGCCGGCATGATCCGCCGCTACGACCATGGCAGCCTGGACTACGCGTCCGGCGATGGCCAAGTGCTGGTGACCGGCCCCGGCGACCAGCAATGGCACCTCCCGGCAATCTTGGACGAACTCGGCGGCTTCCACCTCAAATTCGACCAGAAGACCGACGCCACCGGCGACTACTCCATCCAGTATCAGCCCAAGAATGGCGAGCCCTGCGGCGCCGTGACCGTCAAGAAGGAGGCCTATAGGCTCCCGACCTTCGAGGTGGTGCTGAACGGACCGCAGCGCACGCCGCTGGACGCACCATTCTCGGTCGACCTGATCGCGCGGTTCTTCGCGGGCGGCTTGCTATCCGACCGCCCGATCACGTGGCGCGTCACGCAGACGCCTTACATATGGACGCCCCCGGGCCGCGAGGGCTTCCTGTTCTCCTCCGATAGCCGGTTTTCCGGGGATAATATTTTCCGCTCCACCCCCGTCTTGAACCGGGAAGCGAAGACCGATGCCGGCGGGTCGGCCCAATTGACGCTGGACCCGACGATCGAGCCGACGGCGCAGCCCCGCCAATATCTGGTCGAGGCGACGGTGACCGGCGACGACGACCTGCAGGTGCGCGGCGTACAGCGGGTGACCGCGCTGCCGCCCTTCGTGCTGGGCGTGAAGGTGCCGCGGTACGTCGACAAACTAGGCGCGCTGGACCCGGAAATCGTGGCGCTCGATGGCGAAGGGCACGAGGTGGCGGGCCTGGCCATGACCGTCAAGCTGATCCACCGGCAGTGGAATTCGGTGCTGGAGGCCAGCGACTTCGCCCAGGGCTCGGCCAAATACCAAACCCAGGTGCTGGACGAGACCGTGGCAGAACGGCAGGTCGCCAGCGGCACCGCCGCACAGCCGGTGCATTTCGGCGTGGACGAGGCGGGCGTCTATCTCGTCGAGGTCACGGCTGCCGACAAAATCGGACGCACGCAGACCGTGAGGGTCGATTTGTTCATGGCGGGCAACACGCCCGTCACCTGGCAGCGCCCCCCGGCGCAGACGGTGACCGTCACCACGGACAAGGACCGCTACGACCCCGGCGACACCGCCACCTTGCTGATCCAAAGCCCGTTCCAGACCGCGCGTGCCCTGGCGATCGTGGAGGAGCCGGACGGCCGGTTCCGCTACGACTGGGTCGACATCACAAACGGCTTCGGCCGCTACACGGTGCCGATACGAAAGCAGCAAATGCCGCGGCTGGCGGTGCACTTCCTGCTGATGCGCGGCCGCCTGGCCATCCCGGTGGCGGCCACTAGCCCGTTCGACCAAGGCAAGCCCACCACCCTGGCGGCCACCCAATGGGTGGTGGTGAATCCGACCGACAACCGCGTGAACGTCAGTTTCGAGGCCCCGGCCGAAACCCGCCCGGCGCAGGAATTCGACCTCGTCGTGCATCTGGCCGACGCCAAGGGCCATCCGGTGGCCGGCGAGGCGACGGTGTGGATGGTCGACCAGGCCGTGCTGTCGCTGGCCAAGGAGGCCCCGCTAGACCCGCTGCCCGCCTTCATCGTCAACCGCCCCACCACCATGGCGGCGCGCGACACGCGCAACATGGCCTTCGGCGTCATCCCCCTGCAGGAGACGCCGGGCGGCGACGAGGCGGGCGATTTCGGCATGGAGAACATCTCCGTCCGGAAGAATTTCACCCCCGTCCCGCTCTACGAACCCCGCGTGAAGATCGGGCCGGACGGCACGGCGCGGGTGCATGTGAAACTGCCGGATACGCTCACCGTGTTCATGCTGCGGGCGAAGGCGGTCAGCGGGCCAGACCGCTTCGGCTTCGGCACCGGGCAGTTGCGGGTGCGCCAGCCGGTGGTGGCACAGCCAATCCTGCCGCGCTTCGTGCGTCCGGGAGACATGTTCACCGCCGGCTTGCTCGGGCGCATCGTGGAAGGCGACGGCGGCGCTGGTCAGGCCGCGATCTCGGCCGATAATCTGGACGTCGCGGGCGCCAAACAGCAGGCCGTCAACTGGGATGGCCAGCGGCCGGCCCGCACGGATTTCGCCGTGACCGTGCCCGACCCGGCCGCCGGGACGCTCACCGCCCGCGTGCGCTTCCTGTTGCAGCGCACGGCCGACCGCGCCAGCGACGCCATCCAGGTGGACTTGCCGATCCGCCCTGACCGCCCGGTCCTGCACCGCCGCGACCTTTTGGCGACGGGGCCAAATGGTGGCTTGGACATTCCAGCCCTCGCCGACCCGGCGCGCCCCGCGAGCTATTCCCGCTCCATCACCCTGGCAACCGACCCAGCCGTGGTGCGCCTGGTGGGCGCGGCCGGCTTCCTGACCCGGCCAGCGGTGGATGGCACCGCGCAGCGTTTGGCCCTGGCACGGGCCGAACTCGCGCTGCTGCCCTTCACCCCCCTGATGGACGCGGCCGGCCTGCGCAACCGCGTGGCAGCCGACGTCGCGGGGGCAGCCGCTTCGGTCAAGCTCAGCACTGACGACGATGGGCTGGTGGCGTTCTTTCCCCACACGGACGGCTCCATTTGGCTGACCGCGCAGGCCTACCGCGTGTTGGCCGCGGCCGGGCGGGCTGGCCTGCCGGTGGACAAGCCCACTGCCGACCGCATGGCAAAGGTGCTGCAGGCCGCGCTGCATAGCGACTACCCGCATCTGATCCGCGGCGCCGAACTGTTCGAGCGGGTGACCGCGCTGCTGGCGCTGGCCGATGGCGGGCAATTGGCCCCCGACTATGCGAACGAGTTGGCACAGCGGGCGGCGCAACTCGACTCCGGCACGCTGGGTGACCTCGCGACCGTGCTGTCGCGCCTGCCGGCCGGGGATCGCGGGCGGCTGGGCAGCGTGCTCGACACCATGTGGGGCCGGGTGAACCTGCTGAGCCGGGACGCCAAGCCGGTCTATGCCGGGTTGCGGGACGAGCCGGCGACCGCAGCCATCCTGCCCTCCGAGGCACGCAGCTTGGCGGAAGTGACGCAAGGGGCCGCAACCGCCGCGCCCGATGACCCGCGCAGTGCCGTGGTGCGGACGGCGCTCATCGGCATGGCCACCGGCCAGGGTTGGGGCAGCAGCGAAGCGACCGCCGCGGCACTGCAGGCCTTGGCCGCCGCCTGGCAAGCGCCTGGGACCCCGGTGCAGGCCACCGTGACCCTGCCCGGCAAGCCGGCAACCGGCACGCTGGACCGCGATCACCCGCTGTTCCAGGCCAGCACCACCCTACCAGGCCCGGCGCACGTCCAGGCAGCACCCGGCATGGTCGCGCTGGCGGCAACCGACTACGTTCCGGTGCAGCCGGGCGCCCAGGCGGCCGCGGATCAGCATGGCTTCGTGCTCACCCGGACGCTGATGCGGGTGCCGCTGGTCCAGGGCACGGTGCAACCACCGATGACGAAGCTGGAGGTGCAGGCGGACGGGACCATCCACCTCGCTGTTGGCGACGTCGTGGAAGAAGTGGACGAGATGGTGAATCCGGAGGAGCGCGCCCAGGTGGCACTGCGCTTGCCCCTGCCGGCCGGGCTGGAGCCTTTGAACCCGGCGCTCGCCACGGCCACGGCGGACGCGCAGCCCTCGGCCGGCCCTACCCTGGCGCCTTCCTACGCCTCGTACGGGGATGACGAGGTCGTCGCGGTCTGGCTTCGGCTGGCAGCCGGCACCTACACGCTGCGCACCCGGCTACGGGCCACGACGCCCGGCAGCTTCACCCAGCCGCCAGCCACCGCGGAGATGCTGTACCAGTTGGGCGTGACGGGCAGCACGCCCGGGGCTCGGGTGGTGGTGACGCGGTAGCGCGTCCCCCCGATTTCGCTAAGGTGCCGGCATGACGCTCCCCCCGGAGTCCCGGTCTCGAACCCACCCGCATGGCGGGCTGGCACAAGGTGCCTGGCGCAGGCCATTGGGTGCAGCAGGAACAGCCGGAGCAGGTCGCCCAATTGCTGCTCCGTTTTCTTAAGGCAAGCGAGTGAACATGGATCTGCGAATCGAGGGCGGCCAAATCTTGCTGGACGGGGTGTTCACCGAGGGCGAGCTGGGCATCAGCGCTGGCCGGATCGCGGAGACCGGCCCCGCCCGGGCCAGCATCGATGCGAGCGGCCTGCTGGTGCTGCCCGGCATCGTGGACCTGCATGGCGACGCGTTCGAGCGGCAAATCCAACCCCGCCCCGGCGTGGACTTCCCCATGGCGCTGGCCATCGCGGAAACCGAGTCGCAATTGCTCGCCAACGGCATCACCACGGCCTTCCACGGCGTGACGCTGTCGTGGGAGCCGGGCCTGCGCAGTGCCGCAACCTGGTCCGCGCTGCTGGATGGGCTCGACGCTGCGCGGGTCCGCAGCACCTGCGACATGCGCGTGCATCTGCGGTGGGAGGCGTTCAACCTCGAGGCGCTGGACATGGCGCTGGCGGATATCGCGGCCGGGCGGGTGCATTTGCTGGCGTTCAACGACCATACGCCCGCAATCCACCGCCGGGTTGGGGACCCGGTGACCGCAGCGAAATACAGCGACCGGGCGAACATGAGCGTTGAGGCGTTCCGCAACCTCGCCAACGCAGTGGCAGGGCGTGCGCCGGAGGTGCCCGGCGCGCAACGGCGCATCGCGGCAGCGGCACGGGCAGCGGGACTGCCCATGGCCAGCCATGACGACGACACCGTAGGCGCCCGGGACGGGTTCCGCGCCCTGGGTGCCCGGATTTGCGAGTTCCCCATGGCCGCAGAGGTGGCGCGCGCGGCCGTTGCGGCGGGGGATTGGGTGGCAATGGGCAGCCCCAACGTGGTGCGGGGCGGCTCGCATCTCGGCTGGGCGTCAGCCGCTACCATGGCCGAGGCTGGGCTGTGCCGCATCCTCACCAGCGATTACTTCTACCCGGCACTGGCACAGGCGCCCTTCGTCCTGGCCGCCCGCGGCGTGTTGAGCCTGGCTGAGTCATGGGCGCTCATTTCGCAGAACCCGGCCATCGCGGCAGGCCTCACCGACCGCGGCACCCTGGCCCATGGCCAGCGCGCCGATTTGGTGCTGGTGGACCCCGGACCGCAGCCGCGCGTGATCGCCACCATCGCCAACGGGCGGATCGCAGCCGCGACGGCGGAGGCGCATCGCCGCATTCAGTAGCACCGCTCGTTAAGCACTGCCCAGCGTAGCTGTTTCAGGTTACGGTGGCACCAAAGTACCTTCGGAGGACACATTGGCCGGCATTTCCGTGCGCAAGATCGCCAAATCCTATGACAGCACTGCCGTCGTCCATGGGATCGACCTCGAAATCGCGGACCATGAGTTCGTGGTTCTGGTCGGGCCATCGGGCTGCGGCAAATCGACGACGTTGCGCATGATCGCAGGTTTGGAGGAAATCAGTTCCGGGGAAATCCACATTGGCGGCCGGCTGGTCAACGATGTGCCGCCGCGCGACCGGGACATTGCGATGGTGTTCCAGAATTACGCGCTCTACCCGCACATGTCGGTCTACGACAATATGGCGTTCGGTCTGAAGCTGCGGCACACGCCGAAGGCGGAAATCCGCAAGCGGGTGGAGGATGCGGCCCGCATCCTGGACATCACCGCGCTGCTGGCCCGCAAACCGAAGGCGCTGTCCGGCGGGCAGCGGCAACGCGTCGCGATGGGACGTGCCATCGTGCGCAACCCGCAGGTGTTCCTGTTCGACGAGCCGCTGTCGAACTTGGACGCCAAGCTGCGGGTGCAAATGCGGACCGAGATCAAGAAGGTGCACCAAATCGTCCCCACCACCACGGTCTACGTGACCCACGACCAGGTCGAGGCGATGACGCTGGCGGACCGCGTGGTGGTGATGAACGCCGGGCGCATCGAGCAGGTGGGTCCGCCGCAGGAGCTGTATCATCATCCGGTCAGCCGCTTCGTGGCCGGGTTCATCGGCAGCCCCGGCATGAACTTCATCCCCGGGCAGCTCGAGGGCGACGGCGACGGCGTCGCGGTTCGGCTGAGCGCCGACACGGTCCTGCCCATCCCGGCTGCCCGAGCCGCCGCCTATACCGGCCTGGGTGGCCGGCCGATGATCTTCGGCATCCGCCCGGAGCATCTGACCGACATGCACGCCCAGGGCGCGCCTGGCTTCGCCCCGCTCACCGGCCAGGCCGATGTGGTGGAGCCGATGGGGATGGAGACCATGGTGCATCTCTCGCTCGGCGGCGCCCCGGTCACGGCGCGATGCAGCCCGGTGACGGCGGCGGCGCCCGGCGCCCCCCTGACCCTGTGGGCCGACATGAACCAGATGCATCTGATGGACCCGGAGAGCGGCCGCGTGATCTGACATAAGAGTGAGGGCCGGCGTAGGCTGGCCCATCACGCTTGTGAATGCGAACAACTCGCAGTATCAAACTGCCGCGCGTCCAGCACGACAGAAGAGAGACAAGTTCCATGCTCGCCAGCCTGCTGATCGTGTTCCGAGAGGTTCTGGAAGCCGGCCTGATCGTGGGCATCGTGCTCGCCGCGACCGAGGGCATACCGCGCCGCGGTGTTTGGGTGTCGGCCGGCATTGCCGCGGGCGTGGCCGGGGCGTCGGTGCTGGCCATCTTCGCCGGGGCGATCTCGGAAGCGCTGGCCGGAAACGGGCAAGAGGTGTTCAACGCCACCATCCTGATCGTCGCCGTCGTCATGCTGGGCTGGCACAATGTGTGGATGTCCAGCCACGGGCGTGAAATCGCCCGCGAAATGCGCGAGATGGGCCAGGCCGTCAGCGCCGGTAAGAAATCCATGCTGGCCATGGCCGTCGTCGTGGCCGTCGCCGTGCTGCGGGAGGGGTCCGAGGTGGTGCTGTTCCTGTACGGCATCGCCGCCTCCAGCAAGGAAGGCACGCCCGCACTCGTCATGGGGGGCCTGCTCGGGATCGTGGCCGGGGCGGCGGTTTCCTATGCACTGTATCGCGGACTGGTCGCGATCCCGTTGAAGCGGCTGTTTTCGGTCACCGGCGTGCTGATCGCCTTGCTCGCCGCAGGAATGGCGGGCCAGGCCGCGGCGATCCTGGCCGGCGCCGACCTCATCCCCTCCTGGGGCGACGAGGTATGGAACACGTCGTGGCTGCTGTCGGAGGATAGCCTGCTCGGCCGTGCCCTCCATGCCCTGGTCGGATACTCGGAGCGCCCCATGGGCGTGCAGGTGGCGGCATACCTGGCGGTCTTCGTCGTCCTGGTTGGGCTGACCCGTTGGGTGGGGCGCACCACACCCCGGCGCGGCAGCGCTGCGGCAATGGCGCAGCACCGCTCAATCTGAGCCATTCCGGGACCAACGCTGGACGGGCCCGCCCGGAGGCCACATTGTCTCGGCCATGGAACCGTCGGCCAAGTGATCGTCCGCTTGCCTGAGGCGAACCGAAGCGCAATCGGGCTGCTCAGGCTTCTGCTTGCGGCCTCGCTCCTGATTCCGGCGCTGCTGTTCGCGATTGCCGCCTGGCTGAACTATGGTGCCGCCATCGCCACCGCCGAACGCCAGGTCATGCGCACGAGCGAAGTCGCGCGCGAACAAGCATCCAAGGTCTTCGACGGGCAAAGCCAGGTGGCGGACCGGGTGAACGACCTGGCGCGGGGAATGGACGCGCAGACCATCATCGCATCGGAGCGCAGCGTCCACGACGCGTTGTCGGCAATCACGGCCCGGCTGCCGCAGGTGCAAAGCGTGATGCTCGCCTCCAAAGATGGGCACCCCCTGGCCAGTGCCGGAACCTATCCCGTCCCCCGCAACGTCGACCTTGGGACGCGCGACTACTTCAAGAAGGTGATCGACGGGCCGGCCCGGACCTACATCAGCAGCGTGCAATTCGGCGACGTCAACCGGCAGGTCTTCTTCGGCCTCTCGCAGGCGTGGAGAGGGCCCGCAGGCGAGCTGAAAGGCGTGATCGACGTGGCGATCCTGCCTTCGTTCTTCCAGGATTTCTATGCGGTGTTGCTTGGCGAGGGCCGGGACGGCGCGGCAGGACGGGTCATCACCCTGGTGCGCGACGACGGGCAAATCCTGGTGCGCTACCCGCCCTTCGCCGGTCCACCGCCGCGGGCCGCTGGCACGGGCCCGTTCTTCACGGCAATTCACGCCAATCCCGAAGAAGGCTTGTATCGGAGCCAGTCGATCGTCGACCAGGGGATGCCCGCCCGTATCTTCGCCTACCGGCACGTGCAGGGCTATCCGCTCTACGTCGTGGCCGGACGCAGCATGGATGCCGTGGTGGCAGGCTGGGAACAGAGCCTCGTCGGGCATCTGCTGTATGGTGCGCCGCTGACGCTCGCGCTGTTTGCCGTCACGTGGACGGCGCTGACCCGGGCTCAGCGGGAAATGCAGGCCTTGGCCACGGCCCATCAGGAGATCGAACGGCGGGAGCGCGCCGAGGCCGCGCTGCTGAAATCCCAACGGCTGGAGGCGGTCGGCCAGATGACGGGAGGCGTCGCGCATGACTTCAACAACCTGCTGACCGTGATCCTCGGCAGCGCCGAGTTGCTCGGCAAGCGCGCCAACGATCCCGTGCGGGTGCAGCGAATCGCTCAGCAAATCATGAGTGCCGCCCAACATGGCGGCAAGGTCACCCAGCAATTGCTGACCTTCTCCCGGCGGCAATTGGTGCATCCGGAAACGTCGGACCTCAACGAATTGCTGCAGGCGTTCCACCCTCTCCTGGAGCACGCCACCCACGAGGCCATCAGCATCGTCTTCGACCTCGAACCCGGTCTGCATCCCGTTCGCTTGGACCGCGGACATTTCGAGGCGGCGATCCTCAACCTGGTCGGCAATGCGCGCGACGCGATGCCAAACGGCGGAACGATCCGAGTGACGACCAACAACGCCACTCTGGCCGCGGGCGAGGTGCCGGAATTACCGCCCGGCGACTATATCCGGGTCGCCGTGGCCGATGACGGCGCCGGTATGGACACGCACACGGCCGCCCGGGCGTTCGAGCCGTTCTTCACCACGAAAGAAATCGGCAAGGGCACCGGGCTGGGTCTCAGCCAGGTTTACGGATTTGCCAAGCAGGCCGGTGGCGACGTCCGCATCATCACAGCGCCCGGCATGGGCTGCACGGTCGAGTTGCTGCTCCCGGGGGTGCCGCGCACTGAAACGAGCGGGGTTGCGGCCGGCGCGGCACCCATAGGCCGTGTTGCCAAAGGCGAGGTCGTGCTCATCGTCGAAGACGAGACGGCGGTGCGGGAGATGGCGGTCGAGAGCCTGCATGACCTCGGCTACACCACCTTGACGGCGGGCACCGGGGTCGCTGCCCTGGCCACGCTGAAGGGTGACGACCGGATCGATGTGCTGTTTTCCGACGTCGTGATGCCCGGAGGCATGACGGGGCTGGAGCTCTCGGCCCAGGCGAGGCGCTTGCGGCCCGGGCTCAAGATTCTGCTGACCTCTGGCTACACGGCG
The DNA here is from genome assembly GCA_965199005.1 of Acetobacteraceae bacterium. GTDB lineage: Bacteria > Pseudomonadota > Alphaproteobacteria > Acetobacterales > Acetobacteraceae > LMUY01. Next base: position 1,748,994 of record CBDAQK010000006.1, read on the forward strand.
GATGCCGCCTTGGAGGACGTGGCTGAAATCCCCTTGCTGTTGAAACCGTATGACCGCGAAAAACTCGCCCGATCTTTGCGCGATGTCCTGCAGAGCTAAGGCTTGGCTACCCCGACATTCTGCCGCATGACGGCAGGCGTGCCCCGGCAATCCCTCCTCCAGCAACGCCCGTTCGCACTCTTCTGGTCCTCCCGGGTCTGTAGCAGCTTCGCATTCCAGATGCAGTCGGTCGCGATTGGCTGGCAGGTCTATGCGCTGACCGGCAGCGCGTTCGATCTGGGGCTTGTCGGGCTTTGCCAGTTCCTGCCGATCCTGCTGCTGACCTTGGCGGCGGGCCACGTCGCCGACCGGTATGACCGGCGCCGGATCGTGGCGATGTGCCAGGTGGTCGAGATCATGACCAGCCTGACGCTGGCGGTCGGCACCGCCACCGGCTGGCTGGGCGTGCATGGCATTTTCGCCGTGGTCGCCGTTGTCGGGGCGACGCGTGCCTTCGAGTCGCCGACCTTGCAGGCCCTCATGCCGGGCCTGGTGCGGGAGGACCAGTTTCAGCAAGCGAACGCCTGGTCGGCCTCGGCCAACCAAACCGCGACGATCATTGGCCCGGCCTTTGGCGGGGTTTTGTTCGCCATCGGCGCGCCGGCACCATTCGCGATGGGAACCGCGCTGTACATCCTCGCAGCGGCAGCGGTCTCCCTGATCACGATGGATCACCCGGTGCCGCCCAAGGAACCGGCGACGCTTCGCTCGGTGCTCTCCGGCATCATCTTCATCTGGACTCACCCGGCGGTCCTCGGCGCTATCTCGCTCGACCTGTTCGCGGTCCTGCTCGGCGGGGCCACGGCATTGTTGCCGATCTATGCGCGCGACATTTTGCATACCGGGTCGTGGGGGCTCGGATTGCTGCGGGCTGCGCCGGCGGTAGGGGCGCTGACGACGTCGGTCCTGCTGACCCGCTTTCCGCTCCGCCGCCGGATCGGGCGGGTGATGTTTGGCGCCGTCGTCGTGTTTGGCCTCTCTACGATGGTGTTTGCCGTCTCCCGGTCGGTCGCCGTGTCGCTGGTGGCGCTGGTCCTGCTCGGCTCCGCCGACGTGGTGAGCGTGGTGATCCGCTTCTCCCTGGTGCAGATGCGCACACCGGAGGGGATGCGTGGCCGGGTGAGCGCGGTGAACATGCTGTTCGTTGGCACATCAAACCAATTAGGCGAGTTCGAGTCCGGCACGACCGCGGCGTTGCTGGGAACCGTCCCCGCGACGCTGCTCGGCGGGATGGCGACGATCGGGGTTGCCCTGCTCTGGATGCGCCTGTTCCCAGCGCTGCGTGACGTGGATCAACTCGACTGATTTCCGGCCGGTGGATCGTCGCTTTACATGTGATGGAGCCATCACGTAGTGATGCTCACGTGTGCGCGCATGAGGCGGGGTCGAGGGCCATGAACATGTCAATCCTGCGGAGTGCGGCCATTGTCCTGACAAGCGTCGTGCTCTTGGCAAAGCCCGCCCTGGCTGAATCCGAGCTGCTCTACCTTGCGGAGGATGTCCCGGCCGGGCTCGATTTCGAGGGACCTTCCGGGTCCACCAACACGTCGCAGGTCGGCTTCATCAACACGACGGAACCGCTCGTCAGCTTCGCGCAGGGCCCGGTGAATGCCGAGGGTATCCAGACGTTGGATTTCAGCAAATTCACCGGCAGGCTGGCGGAGAGCTGGGATTACGACGAACCCACTCTCACCTGGACGTTCCATTTGCGGCACGGGGTGAAAAGCTGCGCCGGGAACAATTTCACCGCCGACGACGTCCTCTACACCTTCGCCCGGGGCAAATCGATCACCGGGTCGACCGCGGTTGGCTGGTTCCTGCCCAGCGTTGCGTCGGTCGCCGGGTTCACCCCCGCTGTGCTGCATGGTGGCGACAAATCGCTGGGCGACGGCGTCAAGAAGATCGATGACTACACGCTGCAGATCAAGCAGTCCGAGAAGAATGCCCTCCTGCTGTCCGTGCTGACCATCTATGCCACCTTCCCGTACGACAGCGTCGAGATGAAGAAGCATGCGACCGCAACCGATCCGTGGTCGCACCAATGGGTCAACAACAACAATGCCCCTGGCTTTGGACCGTATTGCCTGGAGCGGTGGACACGGGATGACGAGTTTGTCTTGAAGGCAAACCCGGATTACTACCGTGGCAAGGCCGCCATCGACCGCGTCGTGATCAAGCGCGTGCCGCAAAGCGCCAACCGCTCTCTGACCTTGCGGTCCGGCCAGGCCCAGTTGACCGGCCGGTTGACTTCACGCGAGTTCGATGGGTTGCGCCGCGCCTCCGGCGTGAAGGTGGGTGGCATCTACGGCAACGAGACGTTGTTCCTCGGCCTCAACTTCAAGACGCCGCCGTTCGACAACCCAAAGCTGCGCCAGGCCATTGCCGAGTTGATGCCCTACAAGCAGATCGCGTCCGTCGGCTACTCCAACCAGGCCCGCAAATGGGACGCGCATTTCACCGAAGTGCTGAGCGGTTACGAACAGCCCGCCACCCAATGGGACCAGGACCCGGCGCGGGCCGCTCAATTACTGACGGAGGCCGGCTTCCCCGGGGGCAAAGGGCTGGAGGCCTATCCCGACGCGTTCAAGCTGTCTTACCCGGCGGAGCGCGAATCGACGCTGACCCCGATCGCAACCGTCATCCAATCGGCCCTCAAGGATGGCGGCATCAATGTCGTTCTGGACCCGCTGCCGCAAACGCAGCTGATGGACCGACGGTCGGTCAAGAAGGATCTTCCTATGTCGCTGGGTGATACGGAGAAACCAGTGGCGCCGGACGTTGCCTATACGACGATGCTGTTCTTCGTTTCCAGCACGGCAGGCGGCATCAACAACCTCACCAACTACTCCAACCCCGCACTCGATAAACTGTTCTACGCCGTGCGCGGGGAAAACGATCCGGCCAAGCGCAAGCCCCTGCTGCACGACATCCAGGAAACCCTCCAGAAAGACCTCGCTTGGGTCCCATTGGAGGAGACGAAGACCCAATGGGCCTTCAGCAGCAAGCTGCATGGCCTCACTTGGTATCCTGACAACTCGCTCCGGTTCTACGACCTCAGCCTCGACCCGTAAGCAGGATGCTGCGTTCGCGCCTGCTTCGTTTCATCCTCCACCGCCTGGGCCTTGTCGTCCTGCAACTGGCCGGGTTGGTGCTGGCCGTGTTCTTCGTCATGCGCCTGCTGCCCGCCGATCCGGTGGCCCGCTTGGTTGGCGGCAATGCGACACCCGAGATGTATCGGTCCTCGCAACACGCCTTGGGTCTGGACCAGCCGATTTGGCGCCAACTTGCCAGCTATCTCGGGCTCTTGCCGGGTAGGAGTGGATTGCTGGAGGGGGATTTGGGCCGGTCCTGGGTCACGGGGGCGCCGGTCGCGCAGGATATCGCCCACACCCTGCCGATCACGCTGGAACTGATCACGATCAGCTTCGTGCTGGCTTTCATCGTCTCGGTCCCGCTCGGCACGCTCTGCGCGCTGCGGCCTGGCGGCATCGCGGACCGGTTCGCCTTCGGCTACAGCCTGTTCGCCGGGTCGCAGCCGGAGTTTTGGTGGGGCTTGCTGTTCATCTATTTCTTCTTCGCCACACTGGGTTGGGCACCAGCGCCGCTGGGCCGGCTGGACCCGATGATGCGTCCGCCGCCCTTCGTCACCGGGTTCATCACGGTGGATTCGCTGCTGGCCGGCAATATGGCGGCGTTCCGCGGCGGGGTGCACCATCTGATGCTGCCGGTGCTGACCAAGGTATTCGTGCTGTCCGGCCCGATCGTGAAGATGGTGCGGCAGAACATGGTCCGCGCCCTCGGGTCCGACTACGTGCTATACGCCCGTGCCGCCGGGGTGCCGCCGGGCCGGATCGCGGCTGTGGCGTTGAAAAACGCGCTGGCCCCGGCGTTGACCCTTCTGGGCGTGCTTTACGGCTATATCTTGGGCGGGGCGGTGCTGATCGAGACGGTGTTCTCCCTGGGCGGCATCGGCCAATACGCGGTGCGCGCCGTGCTCGCGTTCGACTACCCGGCGATCGAGGGCGTGCTGCTGGTGATCGCCGCCATCTCGCTCTTCGTGTATTTGGCGCTGGACGTGGTGCACGCCCTGCTCGACCCGCGGCTGGCAGCATGAGCGAGGCCACCGAGGCCGCCACCGGCGACGTACTCGTCACCGACGCCCCGGTTTCGGACTGGCTGTTCAGGGTCGGCATGGCATTCGTGGCGTTGTCGCTGGTGCTGATGCTGGCCGGTCCGTGGATCACGCCTTGGGATGTCGGACGCCCCTCCGACGACATTGCCGTGCCACCGCCGAATTTGGCCGATGTGCCGGCGCTGCTGCTCGCCGTGGTCCGGGGCACCCCGCACGACCCGGTGCATTGGTTCGGCACGGATGATTCCGGGCTGGACGTGTTCTCCCGCGTGCTCGCGGCGCCGCGCACAGACGTGGCAATCGCGGTCGGCGCCAACCTGGCCTCGCTGGTGCTCGGCACCCTGTTGGGATTGCTGGCGGGCACGGCGCGGCCATGGCTCGGCGGCCTGGTGATGCGGATCTCGGATTTGGTGCAGGCCTTCCCGGTCTTCATCACCGGCATGATCCTGGTGACGCTGGCGGGGCGCAGCAACGGCACGATCATCCTCACGCTCGCCCTGCTCTATACCCCCATCTACATCCGGCTCACCCGGTCCGAGGTGTTGGCCCAGCGGTCGCGCGGGTTCGTGGACGCGGCGCGGGCGCTGGGCCGGGGCGAGGCGTGGATCGCACTGCGCCACGTGCTGCCCAACGCGCTGGCCCCGGCGCTGATCCAGGCCTCCGTCACCGTCGGGTTCGCAATCCTGCTGACGGCGGGGCTGAGCTTCGTGGGCGCCGGCGTGCGGCCCCCCACGCCCGAATGGGGCCTGATGATCGCCGCCGGGTCGGACCAGATGGCGCAGGGCGAGTGGTGGCCCTCGCTCTTCCCCGGCCTGGCCGTGTCGCTGACGGTGTTCGGCTATGCCGCGTTCGGCAACGGGTTGGAGCGGCGCAATGCTCGCTAACACGCCCGTGCTGGAGGTGCGGGATTTATCGGTGCGGTACGGTGCGCTGGCGGCGGTGGCGCAGGCGTCCTTCAGCATCGCACCCGGTGAAATCGTTGGGCTGACGGGCGATTCCGGCAGCGGCAAATCCTCGCTGGCGCTGGCGCTGCTGGGGCTGGTGCGGTCACCCGGGCGCATCGCCGGCGGCAGCGTGTCCTTGGCCGGGACCGATCTGCTGGCGCTGCCGGAGCACGCGCGGCGGCAGATTCGCGGCCGCGACATCGGGCTGATCGTGCAAAACTCACGCTCCTGCCTCAGCCCGCTGCACACGGTCGGTCGCCAATTGCGCACCACGTTGCAAGCGCATGGCGCCCTGTCCGGCCCGCAGGCGGCGCAGCGGGGGGTGGCGTTGCTGCGCAGCCTGGGCCTGAACGATGCCGAGCGGCGGATGCGCGCCTACCCGCACGAGATTAGCGGCGGCATGGCGCAGCGCGTGCTGATCGCCATGGCGCTGGGGGCCGGGCCGCGCCTGCTGGTGGCGGACGAGCCGACCAGCGGGTTGGATGTGACGATCCAGGCGCAATTCCTGGACGATCTGTGGCGCACCGTGCGTGACGCCGGTTCGGCGGCGCTGCTGATGACGCAGGATTTGGGCATCATCGCCAACTATTGCGACCGGATGCTGGTGATGCAAGATGGGCGCATCGTCGGCTCGGGCCCGACCCGTGCCATGTTCGCCGCGCCGGAGGATGCCTATAGCCGCGCCGTGCTGTCGCTGCGGCACGAGGGCGGCCCGCCGGCCACCCCTGAGAGCGCCGAACTGCTGAGCGTGCGCGGATTGAACAAGGCCTTTCCTTTGCCCGGCGGCAAACGCGTCCAGGCGGTCTCCGACGTGGCGTTCACCCTGAGCCGGGGTGAAACCCTGGCCGTGGTGGGTGAAAGCGGCTCCGGCAAGACCACGCTCGGCCGCTGCCTGCTACGCCTGGTGGAGCCCGATAGCGGCGAGGTGGTGTTCGAAGGCGCCTCCGTCACCGGCGCCTCGGCAGCCGCCATGCGCGCGATCAGGGGCCGGATGCGCGTGGTCTTCCAAGATCCGTTCGACCAGTTGGACCCGCGCTGGACGGTGCAGACAATCCTGTCCGAGGCCTTGCCCCACCCGACCGTTCCGGCCTTGCGCGATCTGCTAGCGCTGGTGGGGTTGGAGCCGGCGGTGTTGCGGCAGAAGCCCCGCACGCTGAGCGTCGGCGTGCAGCAGCGGGTGAGCATTGCACGGGCCATCGCGGTCCGCCCGTCGCTGATCGTGCTGGACGAGCCAACCTCGGCGTTGACGCCCCTGGCGCGGGTGGAGATCATCCGGTTGCTGCACCGCTTACAGGCGGATTTGGGAATGTCGTTCCTGTTCATCTCGCATGATTTGGACACGGTGGAGCATCTGAGCCATCGGGTGGCTGTGATGTATCTGGGTCAGGTGGTGGAACTGGGCACGCGCGAGCAAATCTTCCGCGACCCCCGCCACCCCTACTCGCAGGCGCTGCTGGGCGCGCAATTGGTACCCGACCCGGCAAACCGCCGGGTCGACCGGGGAGAGGGTGGTGCGTTGAGCGGCGAAATCCCGAGTCCGATCGATTTGCCGCCCGGCTGCTATCTCGCCAGCCGCTGCCCCGTGGCCCGACCTGCCTGTGCGACGACTCCCCAGGCACTGGTGACCTTGCCCGACGGGCGGTCGCTGCGGTGTGGGCCAGCGGCAATGGCAGCATGACCGCCTACCCTCACCTCTTCGCTCCCTGGACGCTCGCCGGGCGCCCGTTGCGCAACCGGGTGATGTTTTCGGCCATTTCCTCCGTCTACCCGGCGGGTGGGCGCGTGACGGACCGGCTGATGGATTTGTATGGCAACCGGGCCACAGGGGGCGCCGCTGCCTTGGTGACGGAGGCGTTGAAATGCCATCGCGCCCAACCCGCGCCGACCCGGGTGGATGCCTCCGGCGAGGCCGGGTTGGAGGGGCTGAAGCGCTGGGCTGACCGCGTGGAAGGGCAAGACTCCCGTTTGATCGGGCAGTTCTACGACCCGGGCCGCGGGCGGCATCACCCGGGGCGCACCCAGCATGCCATCGGGGCAAGCGCCCTACCGGACGATCTGAGCTGGACGGTGCCCCGGGCGCTCACCGTCGCCGAAATCGTCGCACTGGTGGCGGAGCTGGCGCAGACGGCGCATCGCCTGCAGCGGGCCGGGTTCAGCGGCGTGGAGCTGTCCTGCGGCCATGGGCATCTGTTCCACCAATTCCTCTCCCCACAGGCCAACCGGCGGGAGGACGAGTATGGCGGCAGCACCGAAAACCGCACCCGGCTGGTACGCGAACTGATCGCGGCCATCCGCGCCGCCTGTGGCGCCGGGTTCATCCTGGGCTTGAAGATCGTCGGCGATGATGGCGTGGACGGAGGAGTCGGCGAGGCGGAGGCCGAGCGCATCGTCGCGGCACTCGTGGCGGGCGGACAAATCGACTATTTGGCCCCCGTCCGCGGCGCGCATCACCGCACGCTCGAGTCCCACATGCCGGACCGCTCCTACCCTGCCGTGCCGTTCCGCGCGATGACACGGCGGATGCGGGAGGCCGCGTCTGGCACGCCGGTGGTCGGGCTCGGCCGCATCACGACGCCTGAGCAGGCGGAGGCTCTGCTGGCCGCCGGAGATTGCGACGCCGTGATGCTGGGCCGCGCCATGGTGGCGGATGCCGGGTGGGCGGCGAAGGCGCAACGGAGCGACGGCAGCACGATCCGGGTTTGCGTTGGCGGCAATCATTGTTGGGGCGCCACCACCGCGGGCCAACCGCTTGCCTGCGACGTGAACCCCCGCTTGGGCACGCCGGACGAGTTGGACTGGCAGCCACCCAAGGCTGCCAAGCGCCGCCGCGTGGTGGTGGTGGGCGCCGGCCCGGCCGGGATAGAGGCGGCGCAGATCGCGGCCCGGCGCGGCCATCAGGTTACGCTGCTGGGGGCGGCCCCGGGTGGTTCGCTCGCGTTGCAGGGGGCGCTGCCGGGGGGCCGCCCCTTGGCCGACAGCGTGCGGCAACGCTTGCAAGGGGCAGAGGCGGCCGGCGTCAGCCTGCATCTGCGGCAACGCGTGACAGCCAGCGACGTGCTGGCGCTGCAGCCCGAGGCGGTGGTTCTCGCCACCGGGTCACGCATGCTGCTGCCGCTCGGCCTACCGGCGGAGAGTGGCGCGCTGGATGGGCGGAAGGCCGCACGGGCCTTGCTCGATGCGTCCCCCAACCCGGGATTTGCCGTGCTGTACGATCAGGATGGCACCGCGGGCACCTACGATTTGCTGGAGTTGATGGCCGGCCGGTTCGCTCGGGTGCTGCTGGTGACACCGCGGGAGGCCATCGCCAGCGAGGTCTCCCTGGTCGCGCGGCAAAGCATCCAGCGCCGCGTCTATGGCCGGCGCATCCCGGTGACGGTGTTCGCCGAATTGACCGGCTTCGAGGCCGGCGTGGTCCGCATCCGGGACGTGCACACGCAGGATGTCACCGCGCTGGAAGGCGTGTCGATGCTGGCCTACTGCACGCCGCGCGTGCCGAACGACGACCTGGCTGCGGCGCTGGCAGACGTGGCGCTCTACTGGGCTGGCGATTGCCAGTCCCCTGGCTCGGTGATGGAAGCGATGGCGGGAGGGCACGATGCCGGGCTGGCCGTCTAGTATCTCGGCTCCATGACCGTCACGTGTTTTGTAGGGCGGATCAGCGATTTCGGCCTCAACGAGTCGGGGACCTAGCGCCATGTACGACGCCATCGTCGTGGGCGCCGGGGCCGCCGGGTTGCTCGCCAGCTTGCGCGCCGCCACGCTGGGGATGCGCGTTGCCTTGTTGGACGCGGCGGAGGGGGAGCGATCCAACCTCTCCGTCAGCGGCGGCATGTTCGCCGCGGCGGGAACCAAGGTGCAGGCGGGCGCTGGCATCGTCGACAGCCCTGCCCTTTGGGCCGCCGATATCGCCCATAAGACCGCGGGCGCGTTCGACACGGCCATGGTGCACACCATCACCACCCGCGCCGCCGACGCCACGCATTTCCTGACCGGCGCGATTGGGCTGAAGCTGCACGTGGTCGGCCTCCCCGTCCCCGGCCACAGCGCCCCGCGCCTGCACGCGACGCCCGGTGAAAGCGGCACCGAAATGGCCGCCCTGTTGGTGGACGCGGTCCGCCGCACGCCCGGCATCACCCTGGTGACCGGCACGGCAGCGACGAGCCTCATCGTCGAAAATGGCGCCGTTGTCGGCGTCGGGGCCGGCACGGCCTACCGCGCTCCCTGGACCCTGCTTGCCAGCGGCGGCTTCGCAGCCAATCCCGCCATGGTCGCCCGGCACCTGCCGGAGATGACGGGCGCGCATAATATCGGCCGCGGCCTCAACGATGGCCGTGCCATCGCCTGGGGCGAAGCATTGGGCGGCGTGTTGCTGTTCATGGATGGCTACCAGGGCCAAGGCCACGTAACCGCCGACGGTCTCGGGCGGCTCGGCCCCGGCGTCACCTCCTTGGGTGCCATCGTCATCAATGCAGCCGGCGAGCGGTTCGCCAACGAGTCCATGGGTCCGTCCGAATTTGGCGCGTTCGTGCTTGCCCAACCCGGCGGCTGGGCGGTCGAGCTGTACGACGAAGCCATGCACGCCCAAATCCTGCGGCTCGGCCCCTATCGCGAGGCCGTGGAGCGCGGTTGCGTCATCGCTGCGCCCGATGTGGCGAGCCTGGCGGCTGCATTCGGACTTCCTGCCGAGGCCGTCACCCGCACGCTGGCCGCGTATCACGACGCCAGCCTGCCCGACCCGTTCGGCCGTACGCCCCGCCGCCCCATCCTGCCCCCCTTCCGCGCCGCAAAAATCACCGGGGCGCTGGCCCATACGCAGGGCGGGTTGCAGGTAGATGCAGGCGCTCAGGTGATGCGGCGCGACGGCACCAAAATTGCTGGTCTCCTCGCCGCCGGGGGCGTGGCCGCCAGCGTGTCGGGACGCGGCGCGGCAGGCTACATCCCCGGGAACGGATTAGGCCAGGCCTTCGCGCTGGGCCTCGCCGCCGCGGAAACCATTGCAGGCATCAGGAACGGACCGCCACCATGACACTTCGCCGACGCTCACTGCTCGCTGCCGGGCCCGCCATTGCCGGCATCAGCCTGCTGCATCCAGGCCTGGCTTTGGCCGCGGACAAGACACTGATCATTGCGCTGCCGAACAACCCGGCCACCATGGACCCGATGCAGACATCGAACCATGACGGTATGGCGGTCAGCAACGCGATCTTCGAGAATTTGGTGGAGATCGACTTGGATGGCATCCCGGTGCCCTGCCTGGCCCGCGAGATGCCGAAAATCTCAGACGACCAACTCACCTTCACCTTCGATCTGCGCGACGACGTGGTGTTCCAGAACGGTGCGAAGTTCACTGCCGAGGACGTGAAATACAGCTACGACTACATGCTGGACCCAAAGAACAAATCGCTGCGACGGGCCATCTTCTCGCCGATCAAAGCGATCACGGTCGAAAGCCCGACCCGGGTGGTGTTCCAGATGAACACCCCGTTCCGGCCGTTCTTCCAATACCAGACAAAATTCATGGGCATCTTCCCGAAAGGCAGCCGGGAAGAGAAAGGCGATGCCTATTTCGCGAACACGCCGATCGGCGTCGGCACCGGCCCGGGCATCTTCGTGGACTGGAACCCGAACGACCAGTTGGAGCTGAAACGCAACCCGACCTACTGGCGCAAGGGTGTCCCCGCCTGGGACCGCATGATTGCCAAGATCGTGCCCGACGACACGGCCCGCGTGGCGTATCTGAAGACCGGGCAGGCCCACATCATCAGCGCGCCGCCGCCGCACCAGATGGCCGAACTGGCCACCACGCCGGGCATCGTGACGGGCACCAAGGTCGCGATCGGCGGCATGTGGTTCATGCAGTTGAACAACCAGAAAAAACCGTTCGACGACGTCAATGTCCGCCGCGCCGTCTCCTGCGCGATCGACCGCAAGGGCATCTCGCGCGACGTGTTCTACGGCCTGATGGACCCGAGCGCCGTTCCGGCGGCGACCGTCGTCCCCTGGTTCAATGCCGAAGCCAGCCAGTCCATCTCCTACGACCCGGCGAAGGCCAAGGCGTATCTCGCCAAGTCCAAATACGCTGCCGAGGGGGTGGAATTCGATCTGCTCACCCCCAGCATCCCCTATCTGATCGACACCAGCGACGCCGCCGTGGTGATGCAGTCCCAACTCGCGGCGGTGGGCATCAAGATGAATTTGCGCCCGATGGAAATGCCGCAGGTGCTCGCGCGCATGACCAATGGCACGCACACGGCCACGTTGCTGCCGCTGATGGGGCCGAGCGACCCGACCTTCCTGATCAACATCTGCTACGTGCCCAACCAGCAGCAGTCGAAATCCTCCTACTACAACAACCCGGCGCTGACCAAAGCCGTCGAAGAAAGCTACGCCCATACCGACCTCGAAACCCTGACGCCCATCTACAAACGCATGCAGGCAATCCTGGCGGAGGATGTCCCGCATGTGTGGCTCGGCTTCGTGGTGGTCTCCAATGCCTGGACCAACAAGATCGCCGATTTCAAGGTGAATACCGGGCTCACCATCTGGGTCCGCGACGTGAAGCCCGCCTGATTTGGCGGTTTTGTTCCGGCTGCTCGGGGCGGTTTCGGTGCTCGTCGTGGTGAGCGTCGTGCTGTTCACCCTGGTCCACGCCATTCCGGTATCGCCCGCCTTCGTGGTGCTGGGGTCGGACGCGTCGCCGGACGACATCGCAGCCTTCGACCACGATCACGGTCTGGACCGTCCGTTGGTGGTGCAATACGGCAGTTGGATCGCTGGCATGGTGCACGGCGATTTCGGCACCTCCGTGGTGGACGACCAGCCGATCGGGCCGCGGCTGGCGCGCACCTTCCCCATCACGCTGGAGCTGGTGGTGCTGGGTTTCGTGTTTGCGGTGGTGGTCGCCGTGCCGCTCGGTATCCTGTCCGCCCTGCGCAGCGGCGGGGTGCTGGACGGAGCCACCCGGATCTTCGCGGTGATCGGGGTATCCATCCCCGGCTTCTGGCTGGGCCTGTTGCTGATCGACTGGTTCGCGGTGCGCGCGGGTTGGCTGCCACCGGGTGGCTACGTGCAGTGGCGGGATGGCGTGTGGCCGCATCTCCGGTCGCTGGTGCTGCCGGCCGTGGCACTCGGCGCCTATTACATCGCCATCATCAACCGCATGACCCGCTCCAGCGTCGTAGAAGTATTGGGCGCCGAGCACGTCCGCACCGCCCGCGCCATGGGCCTCGGACGCAGCCGGGTGCTGGTGTATGTGATGAAGAACGCGCTGAGCCCGGTGGTGACAGTGGCGGCAATGTCCTTCGGCTATATGTTTGGCTGGGCGCTGATCATCGAGCAGGTGTTCAACATCGCAGGCATGTCCCGCGCCTTGCTGACCGCGATCTTCCAGCACGACTATCTCGCCGTGGAGGACATCGTGCTGGTGATCACGGCGGTGTTCCTGCTGGCCAATACGGTGGCCGATCTGTTGTATCGGGCGCTCGACCCGCGGATCGCCGGGTGAGCGGCTCCCAACCCGGCGCGTTCGCGTCCCTGCTGCGGCGGCCTGCAGGATGGATGGGCGGCGGTTTGGTGGTGCTGATGATCGCGCTGGCTGCTGCAGCCCCATGGATCGCACCCGCCAGCCCGGTCGCGGTGGATTTGGCGGCCAAGCTGCAACCGCCCAGCGCGTTGCATTGGATGGGCACCGACCAGACGGGGCGCGACCTGCTCAGCCGCGTGTTGTGGGGTGGGCGGCCCTCTTTGTCGGTCGGCATCATCGGGGTCGTGATCGGCCTGGTGGGCGGCTGCGCCATCGGCCTTACCGCCGGGTATTACCGCGGCTGGTGGGACCAGGTGTCGATGCGCGCCATGGACGGATTGGCCGCCATCCCGCTGCTGATCTGGGCCATCGCCGTGGTGGGGATCATCGGGGTCGGGCCGACGGTGATCGGCCCGGTCCACCTCCCAAACGAGGCGAAGATCACGCTGCTGATAGGGCTGTTCTACATGCCGCCGCTCGCCCGGGTGACCTATGGCGGCGTGCTGGCGCAAACCGCCAACGACTACGTCAACGCCCGGCGCCTGCAGGGGGCGAGCGACACCGCGATCATGCTGGGCGACATCCTGCCCAATTGCCTCTCGCCGATCGTCGTGCAGGCGACGCTGCTGGTGGCGATCGGCATCGTGGTGGAGGCGTCGCTCAGCTTCGTCGGCCTCGGCGTGGCGCCCCCCGACCCAAGCTGGGGCAGCATGCTGGCGGACGCCCGCGCCTACGTGTTCACCGGGCAATGGTGGATTTCGATCTTTCCCGGCGCCGCTATTTCACTCAGCGTGATCGGGTTCAACCTGCTGGGTGACGCGTTGCGCGACACGCTGGACCCACGCGGCGCGCCCGTCGGCAGCCGGTTGCTCGGCTGATGCTGTTGGAGGTGGAAGACCTGCACGTCGCCTTCCCGATCGGGGGCCGGCTGGTCGAGGTGGTGCGCGGGGTCAGCTTCACCCTGGCGGCCGGCGAGGCGCTGGGACTGGTTGGCGAGTCCGGATCGGGCAAAAGCCAGACTGCGTTGGCGGTGTTGCGCATGCTGAAGCCACCCGGCCGCGTGGTTGCGGGCCGCATCCGGTTCGACGGGATCGATTTGCTGGCGGCCAGCGAAAGCACGATGGCCGGGCTGCGCGGCGCCGGGTTGTCGGTGGTGTTCCAGGACGCGATGTCGTCGCTGAACCCGGCCTTCACCATCGGCACGCAACTGACCGACGTCATTACGGCGCATCGGCGCCTGTCCCGCCGGGCGGCTGTGGATGTGGCGGTGGAGGCGCTGGAGTTGGTGGGCATCCCCAACCCGGCTGCGCGGCTGGGCCAATACCCGCACCAATTCTCCGGCGGCATGCGGCAACGCGCGACCATTGCAATGGCGGTCGCCTGCCGCCCGCGGCTGCTGGTGGCGGACGAGCCCACCACGGCGCTGGACGTGACGGTGCAGGCGCAGATCGTCCGGCTGCTGGGGTCGCTGCGGGAGAGGCTGGGGCTGGCGCTGATCTTCATTACGCATAATCTGGATTTGATGGCGGAAATCTGTGACCGCGCGCTGGTGATGTACGGCGGCATGGTGCTGGAGGAAGCGCCGGTGGACGCCCTGTTCGCCTCGCCGCGCCAGCCTTACACGCGGGCCTTGCTGGATTGCGTCCCGCGGCTCGGGGATGCACCGGGGGATTTGCACGGCATTGACGGCATGCCGCCGACGGCCGGGAAAATGGGCGCGGGCTGCCCTTTCGAGCCCCGCTGCGGCATGCGGTTCGACCCCTGCGCCAGCCAACGGCCGCCGGACCAGCGTGCCGGGCCGCGCCGCGTGGCCTGCTGGGCCGCCACGCCGTGACGGCGCTGCTGGAGGTCGAGGATGCCAGCAAAATCTACCGCCTGCCCGGCTGGCGCGCCGGAGAGGTCCGCGCCGTTGATAGGGTCAGCCTATCCGTTCCGCGGGGCAGCGTGCTGGGCGTGGTGGGGGAAAGCGGCTGCGGTAAATCCACGCTGGCCAAGCTGATCCTGCGGCTGGAAAAGCCAAGTTCGGGCCGGATCCGGTTCGATGGCACCGAGATCGGCCACCTCTCCGGCGCCGCGTTGCGTCCCCTCCGGCAGCGGATGCAGATGGTGTTCCAGGACCCCACCGCCTCGCTCAATCCGCGCAAACGGGTCGCCCGGGTGCTGGATGAAAGCCTGCGTCTGGCCGGGACGCCGGACCGGGCGCAGGCGGCATCGATGCTGCTGGAGCGGGTGGGGTTAGGACCGGACTTGCTCGGCCGCTATCCGCACGAACTTTCCGGCGGCCAGAAGCAACGGGTGGCGATTGCGCGGGCCTTGGCGATGGGGCCTGAGTTGCTGGTGGCAGACGAGCCGGTGTCGGCGTTGGATGTGTCGCTGCAGGCCCAAGTGGTGCGGCTGCTGATGCGGCTGCGCGAGGAATTATCGCTGACGTTGATCTTTATCAGCCACGATCTGGCGCTGGTGCATCATCTCTGTGACGACATGATCGTCATGCAGGCCGGGCGCGTGGTGGAGCATGGCCACCCCGCCAACGTGCTGCACAACCCGGCCCACGCTTATACGCGGTTGCTGCTGGACGCCGTGCCGCGCGGCCGCGAGCGCGCTCTGCAAGGACAATCCTCATGACGGTGAGTCTCTCCGAACGGTTTGCCGCCCATGTGGCGGGCTTGAAGTGGGAGGATTTGCCGCCGTACGCCATCGAGCGCGCCAAGGTGTTCATCCTGGACACGCTCGGCGTGGGCGTCGCCGGCTCCTCCGCGTTCGGCGCCCAGGAATTGCACCAGGCGGCAGCCGGCTGGGGCGACGGCGCGCAATCGGTGGTGTGGGGCCGGCGGGGCCGCATGACGGCCGGGTCGGCGACGTTCCTCAACGCGTTCGGCGTGCATTGCCAGGAATATGACTGCGTGTGCGAGCCTGCGGTGCTGCATCCGCTTGCCACGCTGTTGCCCGCCGCGCTCGCCTATGCGGACCGCGCGGGGGGCGTCTCCGGCCGCGACCTGCTGCTGGCGGTGGCGGCGGGAACAGACGTCGCCGGATGGCTCGGCATCGTCTCCACCTCCGCGCTGACGTTCTTTCGCCCAGCTAGCGCAGGCGGGTTTGGTGCGACGGCGGCGGTGGGGCGGCTGATGGGGTTGGACGCCGGCGGCCTCGCCCATGCCTTCGGCATCCAGTACAGCCAGACCAGCGGCACCATGCAGCCGCATATCGAGGCATCGCCGGTGCTGCCGATGCAGGTGGGGTTCAACGCCCGCGCCGCGCTGCACTCCTGCGACATCGCCGCCGCCGGGCTCGCCGCGCCGCGGTTCAGTCTGGACGGACCCTATGGTTACTTGAACCTGATGGAGCGCTCGTTCGACCTGGCGCCGTTGGAAGCCGGATTGGGGCGCCGGTTGCTGGTCGCGGAATTGAGCCACAAGCCCTACCCCGGCGGGCGCGCAACCCATGGCGGGATCGAGGCCGCACAATGGCTGCGGGCAACGCATGGGTTTGCCGCAGATGACGTGGCCTCGGTGGTGGTCTCCGGCCCGCCCGTCATCGCCCGGCTGACGGGGCGGCCGGATGTGCCCGCCCCCACACCCAATTATGCTCGCCTCTGCATGGGATACGTGGTAGCGAAAACGCTGATTCACGGCGCGTTGGATTTGGACCATTACCGCACCCCGGCGCTGGTGGATGAACAAACCCACCGCATCGCCGCCCTCGTCCGCGTCGAGGATGACGGTAACCCCGACCCCAACGCGCTGGCGCCCCAGCGCGTCACCATCACCCTGCGGGACGGCCGCGTGCTGGCCTGGGCGTGCGACCAAATGTTGGCTCACCCGGCGCGCCCCCTGACCCGGGAACAGCATCTGACGAAGTTCCGCCGCTGCTGGGAGTTCGCCGTGGACGGCCTGCCCGCCGCCGCCGCCGAAGCGCTGATCGAGCGGGTCGACCGGCTGGAAGACGTGGCGGATTTGCGAGAACTGACCGCGCTATTAGGAGCAGCATCATGACAGACGCGCTGGGTTCGAGACTGGTGTTCGGCGTCCTGGTGCCCTCCACACACCGCCGTGCAGCCGCAATACGATGCGCTGCGGCCGCCCGGCGTCACTGACCGAGTGGCAGGATACGGATCGCTGCTGGAGCGTTCTAAAGTCGCCTGACCGAAGGTATGCATCGCCGCTGGCTGTACAATCAGTCCGTTCCGACTTTCGTTGCGTCCTGCGGGACTTCTTCAGCGCCGCCTTTAGGCCGCCCCTAAGCCACCCGCAGCTGTGGCCGGGGCAGTACCGTCAGCACATAGCCGCCTGCGCTCAGCGCCGTGATCCAGAAGCTGCTTGGCCAATCCGTGTAGAACGCGGCCGTGATCCCCAGCCACGCCGCCGCCAGCGCCAGCGCCGCCGACAGGGCGAGGCCGGGCAGCACCCGCCGGGTCAGCCGCTGGGCCGATGCGGCAGGCCCGACCATCAGGGTGAATACCAGCAACACGCCCACGATCTGGGCACACTCCGCCGTGGCGATGGCGACGATCGCCAGGAACAACACGGAATACAGCCGCAGCGACACACCCTTCGCTTCGGCCAACTCCGGCTGCAGGCTGGCGAAGAGCAACGGGCGTGCAATCACCGCGAGCGCCACCACGCTCACCACCCCCAAGGCAAGCAGCGTCCAAACCGTCTCCTCGTCCACCGCCAGCACGTTGCCGAACAGCAGCGCCGTCGCCTGGGTGGCGAAGGCGGTGTAGAAATGCAGGAACAACAGGCCGAACCCGAGCGACAGCGCCAGGACGATCCCGATCGCCACGTCCCGCTGCGCCAGGCGCTCCCCCATGAAGCCCATGCCAAGCCCGGCCGCCAAGGTTGCCGCCAGCAACCCCCAGAGCGGAGTGACGCCGATCAGGAAAGCGCCCGTCGCCCCGGTGAAACCCACATGGGACAGCGCGTGGCCAGCAAAGGTCTGCCCGCGCAGCACCAGGAAATAACCGACCAGCCCCGACACCACCGCCACGATGCCCGCAGCAGCGAAGGCATTGCGCATGAAGTCGTAGTCAAGCATGCCCTGCCCCGGCATGATGATAGTTGTGCCCATCATGGCCGTGCCGGTGGTCGTCGCGCTCCAGGTCGAAGCTGCCGGACATGACGAAGATGTGGCCCTGCACCCGCACGACCTCGATCTGCGCCCCATACAGCCGGGAAAGCACGGGGCCTGTGATCACCTCGTCCACCGACCCCAACGCCGCGTCGCCGCCGCCCATGTAGAGCACCCGGTCCAGCGACGACAGCAACGGGTTCAACTCGTGCGCGCTGAACAGCACGGCGATCCCCAACTCCACCTGCAGCGATTTCGCCAATGCCACCACCCCGCCCTGATGATGTGGGTCCAGGCTCATCAACGGCTCGTCCAGCAGCAACAGACGCGGGCGGCACACCAAGGCCTGCGCCAGGAGCAGCCGCTGCCGTTCGCCGCCAGAGGTTTCGGCCAGGTGGCGCCGGGCCAGGTCGCGCGCGCCCACCAGGTCCAGCGCACGATCCACCTCAGCGCGTCCGGACTTGCCGAGCAAGGGCAAGCCGAGGCGATGCCCGTTGACCACGCCTGCGACGAATTCCCACCCGCTCAGCCGCATATTGGCGACGGAGGCGCGGCTTTGTGGCATGTATCCGACGGCCGGATTTCCCCGTGCCGCGGGCTGCCCCAGCACGCGGATGCTGCCCCGGGTCGGCGCCAGCAAACCCAGGATCGCCCGCATCAGCGTCGTCTTCCCAGCGCCATTGGGGCCGAGCACACCCACGAATTCAGTCGCCGCGATAGTGAGTGTGGCACCCGCCAGAATGGTGCGGCCGCCAAGCGCCAGCGTCACATCGTGCAATTCGACAGCAGGGGGCAAGATCGTCACGGCCGGCATTAGCCACAAACGTTATAATGTATCAATAGCCGGTGGCGTCAGGCTGCCCGCGAACTCGTGACAGCCATCTCCGCGCCGCTGTTGGCGGCGGCCAGGCACGCATTGACTGCGGCGGTGAGGGAGTCCGCCGTATCGTCGGCGCCCACGGCGGTCCGGAGCCGCTCGTCGTTCAGCACTGCCTCTCCAGCGGGCCACAGGCCGATCAGCATCCGCGTTTCGGGCAGCTGCTGGCGGAGCCGGCGCAGCAAATAGCGCAGATGGGTCGGCGTGCCGCTCACTTCGACAAAGCAGATGCAGACCATGGCAAGACGACGCGCGTCCAGCTCGGCCACATGGCCGCGCCCCACCGCGGAATACGGCGCGCTCCGAGCGGCAATGCCGTGCTTTACCAGCAATTGTGCCAACATTGCCGCCGCCGCGACATCGAGCGGACCGCGCCCGGCGACACACAGCACGGGGGCGTCGGAGGCCCACAGCGCCGATGCCGCACCGGGTTGGAAATCCGGGCCGGGGATTGGGTTGCGCGGCAGTTCCACCTCCCGCTCTGGTGGCGCGATGGGAGCATCCGCATCACTGCGGGCCTGCTGATCGTGGTCATCGTGACCGTCCAGGTCGCTGATCAGTTCCAGCACGGTCTTGGCAACGTCGTCCGCGCGTTCCGGTGTCAGCAACCCGCGTTCGAGGTCTGCCGCCGCCATGCGAAGCCCACTCAGCACGACTTCGTCGTAATATGATGAGAGCGAGCGGTCGCGCAGCAAATGCTCGGCCTGCTCCAACGCCTCGTCGGCGTCGTTGGCGAGGATGCGCTGGTAGAAGCTTTCGACTGGGGTCAGCGCAGGCGTGTCGCCCAAGATCACATCGAGGAATTCAAGCCGCGGGACATGCCGCCCCAGCACCACCAGGCAAAGGGTGAGCGGGGTGGCCAGGATGAGGCCGACCGGACCCCAGAGCCAGGACCAGAAGATGGCGGCCACCACGACAGAGACCGGGGAGAGCCCTGTGCTGTGGCCATAGATGAAGGGCTCCACCACCTGCCCGACGACCAACTCGACGACGCCGTAGAGCGCGACGGTCCAAAGCGCCATCGACCAGCCGGGGTCCACTGAACTGGCCAGCACGACAGGCAGCAGCCCAGCCAGGGGCGAGCCGACATAGGGCACGAAGCGGAGCAGCGCGCCCAAGATGCCCCAAAGCACCGGGCTCGGCACGCCGATCACCAAGAGCCCGGCGCAAATCACGCAGCCGAAGCTGGCGTTGATGGCGAGTTGGGTGAGGAAGTAGCGGCTCAGGCGCCGGCCGGCATCGTCCAGGGCAAGGGTTGTGCGATGCAAGTCGTTGGAGCCGAACAGCCGGATCAGCCGGTCCCGCAGGTCATCTTGTTGCAATAGCACAAAGATCGCGACCACGAAGACGATGGCCCCGTCGGCAAGGGGCGAGAACACGGGTTCCAGTAATTCGCGGGCTAATTGAAACGGGGAGAGCGGCGGGTCCTGTACTTGGACCGGAAGCGGTTTCGCCTCCGATTGCGGCGCCGGACTGGACGCTTTGGGGGGCACCGCGAGTTGGACCTGGTGACCGTAGCTATCGAGCAGGTTCGACAAGCGGCCGACCGTGTATTTCTGTATGAAGGTCGCTTTGGTCTCGATTGTGTACTGATACTTGGGGAGATCCCCCGCCAAATTCGCGATTTGTACCCCGATCAGTCCAGCCAGCGCCAGTATGACGCTCAGCGCGAGGATGACGGAGAGCAGGACGGCCGGGACGCGCGGGACGCGAACCCGGCGCAGCAAGTCCACCAGCGGTGCCAACACGAAAGACAGCAGGACGGCCAGTGTAATCGGCAGCATGACTTCGCGGGCGAAGTATAAAGCTGCCACGACAACGACGAAGACGGCTAGGATGAGGAGTGCATCCGTACCCGGGATGTTGACGGCGGGAACTTTGGCAGGGCTTCGTAGCCGGGCGACAGTCTGGTCCGACATTAGAGATACCTTGCGTGGACCCATCGAACGCCGATTGGCCACCGCAGGTTCCCTCTCAGCAGAACAAGGAGCCTATGCGTTGGGCTCTGCCGCTTGCGCTAGGCTGCCTTGCGCCCACGCTTTGCCGGCGGCGGAGGGGTCACGACCGGCTCGGCTTCGCTCGCAGGCTTACGGCCCAGGCCGATCTTTTTGGCAAGTTCGGACCGGTGTTCGGCATAACGCGGCGCCACCATCGGGTAATCGTGCGGCAGACTCCACCGTTCGCGATACTGTTCCGGCGTCATATTGTAAGATGTCTGCAGATGGCGCTTGAGCATCTTGAGCTTCTTGCCGTCTTCCAGGCAGACAATGTACTCGGGAAAAACCGATTTCTTAACGGGCACTGCGGGTTGCAGCCGCTCTGGCTCCACCTGCTCTGTTCCAGCGGCCATGAGCGTCGAAAAAACCTGCCGTATCAGCTCGGGAAGTGCATCCCGCGAGACTGCGTTATTGGAAACATGTGCGGAGACTATCTGTGCCGTCAGCCCAAGCATGGCTTGCGTTGAATTCGTTTCAGCCATCACTCTTCGACTCCGGTTATGTTGAAGCGACGATCGTCAAAACTACATTGCATCATGTCGCGCTTTTCACAAGCCAACTAGCAACGACAATCAATAAATTCGGTGGCGAAGACGAAGATGGGTCTCAGTGGTGCCGTTTGTCGTTCCAAAGATGGACAGACAGTTATGATCCTTCGACACCCCGCGCGTTAGTCCACCCTGTAAGGACCGTGTGTTCAGATCGCTTATCTTACGCAACAATTTCGCGAAAGCGGGAGGCTCGAATGGTCCTCGACACCGTTAGAGCCAACGCCTACGAGGGCGCGTCTCCCGCGGGGTGTGAGCACTCTGGCCAGGAGAGTGCCAAAATGGCACTTGACCACTCCCAAGCCCGCGAGTAGATCGCTGGCACTCTGTGGGGGAGAGTGCCAAACCCTCCTGCCGCCGAGCGTAAAACACAGTGTTCAAGTCACTGAGGAGACCTCAATGAAGTTCCGTCCGCTGCACGACCGCGTCGTGGTCAAGCGCCTCGAAGCCGAGGAAAAGACCATCGGCGGCATCATCATCCCCGATACCGCCAAGGAAAAGCCGATGCAGGGCGAGATCGTCGCCGCTGGCCCCGGCGCCCGCAACGAACAGGGTGCCATCGTGGCCCTTGAAGTGAAAGCTGGCGACAAGATCCTGTTCGGCAAATGGTCGGGCACCGAAGTCAAGATCGACGGCGAAGAGCTGCTGATCATGAAAGAATCCGACATTATGGGGATCATCGAGGCGGCTTGATCACAGCCAACTCGTTCATCCTCCAAAGCACTTAAGAAGGGCAACTACACATGGCAGCTAAAGACGTACGGTTTGGTGGTGACGCGCGCCAGCGCATGCTGCGCGGCGTGGATATCCTTGCCGATGCAGTGAAGGTCACGCTGGGTCCGAAGGGCCGCAACGTCGTGATCGACAAGAGCTTCGGCGCTCCTCGTATCACCAAGGACGGTGTCACCGTCGCCAAGGAGATCGAGCTGAGCGACAAGTTCGAGAACATGGGCGCGCAGATGCTGCGCGAAGTTGCGTCCAAGACCAACGACCTGGCCGGTGACGGCACCACGACAGCGACCGTCCTGGCGCAGTCCATCGTCCGCGAAGGCTCCAAGGCCGTCGCCGCCGGCATGAACCCGATGGACCTTAAGCGCGGCATCGACATGGCCGTCGCCGCCGTGGTGAGCGAGCTGCAGAGCCGCACCCGCAAGATCACCACCGAGGCCGAGACGGCCCAGGTCGGCACGATCTCCGCCAATGGCGAGTCCGATATCGGCCGCATGATCGCCGAAGCCATGCAGAAGGTCGGCAACGAGGGTGTCATCACCGTCGAAGAGGCCAAAGGCATCGACACTGAGCTCGACGTTGTCGAGGGCATGCAGTTCGACCGTGGCTATCTCTCGCCGTATTTCATCACGAATGCGGAGAAGATGATCGCCGAGTTGGATCAGCCTTACATCCTGATCCACGAAAAGAAGCTGTCCAGCCTGCAGCCGATGCTGCCGCTGCTGGAGGCGGTCGTGCAATCTGGCCGTCCACTGCTGATCATCGCCGAGGATGTCGAGGGTGAGGCCCTTGCCACGCTCGTCGTGAACAAGCTGCGCGGTGGGCTGAAGGTCGCCGCGGTGAAGGCGCCGGGCTTCGGTGACCGCCGCAAGGCGATGCTGGAAGACATTGCCATCCTGACGGGCGGCCAGGTCATCTCCGAAGACCTCGGCATCAAGCTCGAGACGGTGAGCCTCGCCATGCTGGGCCGCGCCAAGCGTGTCCTCATGGAGAAGGAGAACACCACGATCGTCGAGGGTTCCGGCAATGGCGACGACATCAAGGGCCGTTGCAACCAAATCCGGGCGCAGGTGGAGGAGACGACCTCCGACTACGACCGCGAGAAGCTGCAGGAGCGTCTGGCCAAGCTCGCAGGCGGCGTGGCGGTGATCCGCGTCGGCGGTGCGACCGAGGTCGAGGTGAAGGAGCGCAAGGACCGCGTTGACGACGCGCTGCATGCAACCCGTGCAGCCGTCGAAGAGGGCATCGTGCCCGGCGGCGGGGTCGCCCTGGCCCGTGCCAGCCTGATCCTGGCTCAGCTGAAGCCCGGCAACGAGGACCAGAAGCTCGGCATCGAGATCGTGCGCAAGGCGGTTCAGACCCCGCTGCGCCAGATTGCCGAGAACGCGGGCGAGGACGGTGCTGTCATCGCCGGCAAGGTCATCGAGAACGGTGACTATAACTACGGCTTCGATGCCCAGACGGCCGAGTTCAAGGACATGGTCAGCGCCGGGATCATCGACCCAACGAAGGTCGTTCGTACGGCGCTGCAGGATGCCGCATCGATCGCGGCCCTGCTGATCACGACCGAGGCGATGATCGCCGAGCGTCCGGAGCGTAAAGCCCCGGCTGGCGGGCCAGGCGGCGGCGGCGGCATGGGCGGTATGGGCGGCATGGGCGACATGGATTTCTAAGAGACAAGTCCAAGTCGTTGAACAATGGAAAGGGCGGATCGCAAGATCCGTCCTTTTTTGCAGTTGCGAAGCTGGAGATTTCATATATCAAGGCTGGTGCAAGCCGATCATTGACTTGTGCCGCGGATGATGCGAATTGTAGCGACCACAATCGCTTTTCCCGCCGCCTTGCTGCGCCTTCACCCATTAGGGTGCTGTCCGTCAAGTCGACCCAGGTTTCGGTTGTCCAATACGCCGCACATCCGTGCGGTGCTCTGACGGAGTTTGACGCAGCTATGGCTATGGGTACTGTTAAGTGGTTCAACACCACCAAGGGTTTCGGCTTCATCATGCCACAAGACGGCGGCAAGGACGTATTCGTGCACATCACGGCCGTGCAGGCTGCGGGCCTTCGGGGTCTCGATGAAAACCAGAAGGTCAGCTACGACGTCGTGATGGAGCGTGGCAAGGCCGCCGCGAGCAATCTGAAGCTTGCTTGACTAAGGGCCGGCCCGTGTGGCCGGCCCCTCTTCTTTTAGGCCTACGCTCAACCGGTCCAGCCAGTTGAGTCGACCCCGGCTGGCGCTGTTGTCCGGGCCACCGCCGCGACTTTACTCGCCCCGGCCATTTGCATGATACGCGTTGCGTCAGCTTGCTTTTCCGCCGTGGCGGCATGGACAGCCAGAACCAGTTCGCCGGCATTCGCCGCGACCTCACGGTCCGCCTCCTGATTGTCTTTGACTGCCGTGCCCAGTGAGCTGGCGGCATAGCCAGACCCTGCCCCAACCGCGGCCGCTACGGCGATCACGGCGCCTGCCGCACCACCCGTCGCAATGGTCGCGCCAGCCGCGGCCACCGCACCAATCGTGGCGGCCATACTGGTTCCCATGGTCCGGGCCTGACGCATATCCACGTCGGTCATCGGGTCCGCAGCCCCCTGCTCCGGGGTTGCTTGCCCGGCGGCCGGCCGGGTGACCGGCAGGCTGAAATCCGCCCGGTCAAAGCCGGCCAGCGTGAGTTTTGAAATCGCATCCTGCATCGCGGCGTCGCTCGGGAAGATCCCCTGGACCTCCTCGACACTCTCGGACATCACCGGCCCCGGCTTGCTTTCCATCTGCGCATCCATGAGACACCTCCAATCGGTCTCCCATGCAACGCAGCGACGCCGCGGGATGTTCCCTTCGCGGCAGCAAGCTGCCTCAGTCGGTCACCTTCCGGTAGCGGGCCCGGGTGCCCCTTTCGATCGCACTCGCGACCAAGGGGTCCAAATGGAGCTCATTCAGCACGAATTCCAAAATCTGCAACGTCGCCTGGGTCGCGAAGCCGTCCCCTGCGACCACTTCGCAGGCCAACGCGTAGGCCGTCTCCCGCAGCCGCATCGGCAATGCGTCCCGGATCAGCCGGCCGGCATGGGCCAGCCCGTCATCTTCCCGCAGAAGGTTGACGGCAGCTTCGGTCGCAGCATCCAATTGTTCGGTCGAAAATCCGTTAAACGCCGGCAGCGTCTGCACCAAGGCAGACATCACCCCAATCTCGCGGTCGGTGATCCCGCCATCCGTGGCCGCGACCAGCACCATGGTGCAGACCAGCGCCTCCTGTGGATCCAGGCCAAGCCGTGCAAGCATTGTCATCCCTCGAACTCAGGCAACATTTGGCCGAACCGTGGTCGAAGCGGGCGCCGAGATCAAGGGGCTCTCCGAACAATTCAGGAACATACGCGTTTGTGCAGCGACCTCGGCCAAGCCAAGCCGCGCGACTTGAACGCCCGCTGGCAGGGCCGACAGCAGGCGGCTAGGCGCCCTGCGGTCGAGCAACACGAAGACCCCGCGGTCGCCACCCGCACGGATCAGCCGGCCGAACGCCTGGCGCAGCTTCATCCGCGCCACCGCGTCGTCAAACCCGCGCGGGTCTCCGGCTGACAAATGGATGCGGCGCTCCCGATGCAGGATGTCAGGCCGTGGCCATGGCACCCGCTCGAACACGACCAGGCGGAGTGCGCGGCCAGGCACGTCGACCCCGTCCCGCATGGCGTCGGTGCCGAGCAGGCAGGAATCGATTTCGGTCCGGAACACGTCGACGAGCGTTGCATTGTCCATGGCATCCACATGCTGGGCCAGCAGGTGGATGCCAGCCTGCTCCAACGCCGGGGCGATCCGCGCATGGACGGCCTGCAGGCGGCTGATGGCCGTGAACAGGCCCAGCCCGCCGCCGCCCGCCGCCATGAACAGGGTGCGGAACGCCGCAGCCAGCGCCGGAACGTCCGGCGCCACATCCGTCACCACGAAGGCCCGGGTCTGACGCGCGTAGTCGAACGGGCTGGCCACCGCGGCACGGATGGCGGGGGATGGCAGATGGGGCGCCCCCACCCGCGCCTCTGCCGCGGCCCACGCCGCTTCCGGTTCCGCCTCGCCCGCATCGCGCAGCGTCGCACTGGTGATCAGCAGCCCATGCGCGGTGGCGGCGAGCGTGGCCGCGAACGGAACCGTCGGGTCGAGCCAGTGCCGGTGCACGCCGGCATCCCGGTCACCCGCCTCCCGCCGGTCGAGTTGGAGGAACGTCACGTGCGTCGGACGCTCGCCAGGTCCGCTGGGCGGCTTCGCCAGTTCCGTGAGCATGGCCTGCCAGGCGGCCAGCCGGTCGACCGCGCGATATTTGACCACCCGGGCGGCGGCTTCGATACGGGCGCGGATGGCCGCCTCCAGCTCGTCCGCCTCCGCGTCCAGCCGTTGGTTGAGCCGGCTGATCAGAATGCGTAGCGGTTCGGCGATGCGGCCCAAGGCACGCTCCAGCCGGATCGCAGCGTCGGCGAAGCCCTCCACCAGCGGCTGCAGGTCACAATCCAGCACGACCCGGCGACCCTCTTGGAGGTCGGCGCCGGGCGTCCGCGCCAAGACTTGCCGGCGGACCAGATGGAGCAGCACCTCGGACACGTTGGCCTGCCCCGCCTCGACGCCACCCAAATCCGGCAGCGCTTCCGACAGGCGCAGCGACCAGCCCGGCGATGGAAGCGCACGCGCCGCCTGCAGGGCAGCGTCCAGCGGCGCCTCCAACTCCGCCCGGCCCCCCACCAGCTCGTCCAGCCGGCGGCGCAGCCCCCGGGCGCGGGACGGCCCACCCTCGGCGCCCAGCAGCCAACGGCGGAGCTCGGCGCCCTCGATCCCGCTGAAGATGGCGGCGAAGGCGCTATCCGCCGCATCGAACAGATGGTGACCTTCGTCGAACACGTAGCGCGTGGGCACGGCACCCCCATCCAGGCCGCCGGAATTGGCGCCGTCGGTAAAGCCGTGCGCCGCCTGGATCATGACGAGGGCATGATTGGCAACCACCAGCTCGGCCGTGCGCGCCCGGCGAATGGTATGCTCCACGAAACAGCGCCGGTAATGAAAGCAGGCGCCGTGAATGCACTCGCCACGCCGGTCGGCCAGGCCCAGCAGCGCCGCGGGCCCGAACAACTCCGAGAACCAGCCCGGCAGGTCGCCGCCGGCAATGTCGCCATCCGCCGTCGCCAGCGCCCAGCGGGCGATCAGCCCCAGCGGAATCACCCCGGCGGAGCCACGGGCGCTCGCGAGGCTGTTCACGCGATCCTCCAGGTTCAGCAGGCAAAGGTAGTTCTCCCGCCCCTTGCGAACTACCACCCGGCGGCGGCGCTGCGCCGGGTCCGGGTGCAGGCGGGCGAGTTCACCCTCCACCTGGCGCTGAAGATGCCGCGTGTAGGTGCTGATCCAGACCGGCGCCCCATTACGCTCGGCCCACAGGCTGGCGGGGGCCACGTAGCCGAGCGTCTTGCCGGTGCCGGTGCCGGCCTCGGCCAAAACGGTCGCCGGGTCGCCCCGAACCTCCCTC
The DNA here is from genome assembly GCA_965199005.1 of Acetobacteraceae bacterium. Lineage (GTDB taxonomy): Bacteria > Pseudomonadota > Alphaproteobacteria > Acetobacterales > Acetobacteraceae > LMUY01. Next base: position 1,776,344 of record CBDAQK010000006.1, read on the forward strand.
GGCTCGAACGCCGCTGCGGCGGCGGAGGCATAGTCCCCCTGCCCTGGCCGCTGCTCCGCCCCTGGCCCTAGAATGGCGGCAAGCCGGCGGCGGGCATCGGCAGCCGGCACGGGGTGGGCGGAGGGCGGTGGCGGCGGCGCTTCCTCCTCCCATTCGGGCAGGCGTTTCCACACGCGGAGCGCATCGCGTGCCGGTCCTGGCGCATGGCCGAGTGCGGCGATGACGAAGGGCGCCCAAGCCCAACCCGAGGCACCCATCGCCGCCGCGAGCGAGGCCGCGTCCCGGTTGGCCGGCGTGTCGCGGCCCGTGGCCAGCCGCGTCAGCAACGCTTCGACCAGGGTGGGCAGGAGAGCAGCCGAATCCTCCATATCCCTTGGCGGCTCCATGTCCAGGGCCAGTGCGAGGCCGCGAACGGTGGGGGCGGCCGGACAGGCGGGGCGCACGAAGGCCCATAGCTCGAGCAGATCGAAGCACGGACGCGGCTTCAGCCCGAGGCGGCGCAGGGTGACCGGCGCGTGCACCAGCAGCGGCATGGCGCTCCCGAGCAAGGCGACGATTTCCGCCGGGGCGCCCGATGCGAGTTCGCCATCCTCCGTCAGAATGCTGGCTCGCCCATGCCCGGCAACGACGGCAGCGCTCGGTGGTGGAGCCAGTTGGGGGGATGGCATGCAGACTATATGTCGCGCCCATCACCCCAATGCCAGCGTGCACCGCAGCAACCCCCTTCGACCGATTGACCCCGGGGGTCGCAATTCCTAGCTTGCGCCCGATGTCCGACACAGTTCGCAACAACGATCTCGTCCTTCCCAAGGCCTGGCCATTCGAGGAAGCCGCGAAAGTGGCGGCCCGGCTCGCCTTATCAGGGAAAACCGAAGCGTTGTTCGAAACGGGGTATGGTCCCTCCGGGCTACCGCATATCGGCACGTTCGGCGAGGTCGCCCGCACCAGCTGGGTGCGGCGCGCCTTCACTACGCTGACGGGAAGGCCATCCCGGTTGCTGGCGTTCAGCGACGACATGGACGGCCTGCGCAAGGTGCCGGACAACGTACCCAACGGGGCCATGCTGCGCGACTATATAGGCCAGCCACTCACCCGAATCCCCGACCCGTTCGGCACGCATGAGAGCTTTGGCGCGCATAACAATGCCCGGTTGCGCACGTTCCTCGACGGGTTTGGCTTCGAGTACGAATTTGCCTCCGCCACCGACTACTATCTCTCCGGCCGGTTCGATGCCGCCCTGCGGGAGGTCCTGGCGCTTCACGACCAGATCCGGCAGGTCATCCTGCCGACGCTCGGGCCGGAGCGGCGGGCGACCTACTCCCCCATCCTGCCGATCCACCCGCATACCGGGCAGGTGATGCAGGTGGTCATCGAAGCGACCGACACCGATGCCGGCACCGTCACCTGGACGGATGCCACCGGCGAGCGCTTCACCACCCCGGTCACGGGGGGTGGTTGCAAGCTGCAGTGGAAGGCCGATTGGGCCATGCGCTGGCACGCGCTGCAAGTCGATTACGAGATGAGCGGCAAGGATCTGATCGACAGCGTCAAGCTCTCGGGCCGGGTTTGCGCCGTGCTCGGCTCCCCGCCGCCGATTGGCTACACGTACGAGCTTTTCCTGGACGAGCATTCACAGAAGATCAGCAAGAGCAAGGGCAATGGCCTTTCGGTGGATGAGTGGCTGCGCTACGCTCCGCCGGAAAGTCTGGGGCAGTTCATGTATCATCAGCCGCAGCGCGCGAAGCGGTTGTTCTTCGACGTGATTCCCCGCGCTGTGGACGATTACATCGCGCATGTGGCGAAAGGTGGCGACGACCCGGCGAACCCGGCCTGGCACATTGGCGGTGGACGCATTCCGAACGACGCTGGCAGTCCCATCCCGTTCATGATGCTGCTGAACCTGGCCAGCGTGGTCAATGCGGACCGGCCCGACATGCTGTGGGGGTTCATTCAGCGCTACCGCCCCGGCGCCGGGCCCGACTCCACGCCCTTCCTGGCCCGGCTGGTTGATTATGCAGTGGCGTACTACCGCGATTTCGTCCGCCCGGAGAAGCGTTTCCGGCAGGCGACGCCGGTCGAGGCTGCGGCCCTGGCCGACCTCGCGGATGTGTTGGCCGCGATGCCGGCGGACAGCACGGCCGAGGCGATCCAGGACGAGGTGTATGCGGTCGGCAAGCGGCACCCCTTCCCCGCGCTGAAAAACTGGTTCGAGTGCCTCTACCAGGTGCTGCTGGGCCAGCAGGAGGGGCCGCGCTTCGGCGGCTTCGTGGCACTTTATGGCGTCGCGGAGACAGTCGGGCTGATCCGTGCCGCATTGAGCCGCCCGGCAGAAGCAGTTTGAAGCGCTACCTACGCCACCTACCGGCCCTGCTTGGCGTTCTCCTCCTCGTCGGCGCGATCTACGTGGTGCAGCGCGAGTTCCGGCACCTCAAGGTCGACGACATCAAGGCAGCCCTGTCGGCAATACCGGCCAGCGCCCTGGTGATATCGTTTGCCTGGACGGTTCTGTCATACGGTGTGCTGACGTTCTACGACCGGTTGGGCACCATCTATGCCGGCCACAAGGTCTCCTACCGCCGGGTCGCATTCGCATCGTTTTGTGCATACGCCTTGTCGCATAATTTAGGCTTTGCCGCGGTGTCGGGGGCTGCGGTCCGATATCGCCTCTATTCCCATTGGGGGCTGACGGCGGTCCAGATCGCCAAGGTGGTCGGGTTCTGCTCGCTTACCTTTGGGCTGGGCGGGCTGGTGCTCGGCGGGTGCATCCTGTTCTTCGAGCCGCTCTCAGTGCCGTTCTTCTCCAGCGTGCTGCCGCTTTGGGCATTTTACCTCATTGGCGCGGCGATGTGGGCGATCGTCGCCTCCTATGTGGTGATTTCCAGGACGGCGGGCACCATCCGGTTCCGCGGGCACGAGTTCAACCTGCCGAACTGGCGCATGGCGGTGGTCCAGGTGGCGCTTGCCTCGCTGGACGTGGCGGTCACGGCGGCAATCTTTTACGCGCTCATCCCGCCGACGCCGGGCCTGACCTATCTGCGCTTCCTCGCCTGCTACCTGGCTTCCTACAGCGCCGGGCTGATCGCGAACCTGCCAGGCGGCCTTGGGGTCTTCGACACCGCCATGCTCTTCGGATTGGAACCCTATTTGCCGCCACCGGTCGTTCTGGGCGCGATCCTCGTATTCCGCTTGTACTATTACATCATCCCGCTCTTCCTTGCTGGGTCGCTGTTCGCGCTGAACGAAATCCTGGTGCGCGGCGGTGCCCTGATGAAGGGCAACTCCATCACCCGCGGCATGCAGGGCCTGGCCCGCCTGAGCGAGCCGGATTTCGCGGTCGGCGCCGCGACCGGGACGGTGGCCATATGCGGCGCGCTGCTGCTGTCACTGGGCGTGCTGGACGACCGCCCCGATTTCTCCTGGATCGACCCCGACTTCGCCGACATGGCGGCCAGCGCCGGGCAGTTCGTGCCTTCGCTGATCGGTGCGGCGCTGATGGTGTTGGCGATTGGGTTGTCCCAGCGTGTGACGCTGGCCTGGGGTGGTACGATCGCGCTGCTGCTGATGGCGGCGGGCTACACGGCCGCCCAAGGGAACGAGTTGTGGATTTCCGCCGTCCTGGTCCTGGCGGCCATCCTGGTTGCGCCGTTCCGCGACGCCTTCTACCGCGATGCCCGCCTGCTCACCAGCACCTTGCATGGGGACGTGCTGGTGCCGTTGATCGGCCTTGCGGTGTGCGTCACCGCCTTGGCCTCGTTCGAACCCCAGGTGCGCCGGCTGTCGGAAAACTCCTTTTGGGAGCTCATCCTCTCCCCCGACATACCCAATAATCTGCGGATCGTGATGGGCCTGGCCGTCCTGCTGGCCTTGCTGGCACTTTGGCGGCTGCTGCGGCCAGGCCACGTCACCTGGCTGCCTTGGTCCGGCGAAGGGCGGCTGCGCTACGCATCGCTCGGGGCCGAGCCCCCAAGCCTGGCCGACGGGATCGTCATGGGGGAAGCCGGCCGCTCCGGCATCCCCTTTCTGCGCATGGGCGGGGTGATCCTGGGACTTGGGGACCCGGCGGGCGCGCCCGCCGACCGGATTTCCGCCATCTGGCGGCTGCGGGATTTGGCGGCGCAGGAGGGTCTGGACCCGGCGGTCTGGCGTGCTGGCCCGACCTTGCTGAAGGTCTATGGCGATCTAGGCCTCACCGCCCTGCCGCTCGGCGCGGATGGCCTGCTGCTGGGCGAAAGCGCCGACAGCCAGCCGGACACGCGCGAGTATCTCTGCTGCGTGGCGGAGCGCAACCTGGTCGCGCTGGAGCCCCAGCTGCAACGCCTGGTGGAAAACGAACTAGACCACGCGGCGGAGTAACCGCTCAGATCACCGCATCGCTGCGCAGGATCATCAACGTGCTGGTGAGTTCCTGCACCGCCTGGTCTCGCTGATTGTAGGTGGTCGTGCGGACCACGACCAGGCCGCGATCCGGCTTGGACCGCGACGGCCGGAGCTCCAGCACTTCGCTCACCGCATGCAGCACGTCACCGGGGTACACGGGCGCGGACCAGCTCATGTCGCTGACGCGCACGCCCAACCCACGCCCGCTGATGCCTCCCAGGCCACTCTCCAATATCAGCCGCATGGTGAGCGAGGCCGTGTGCCAGCCGCTGGCGACGAGGGTGCCGAACATGGTCTTCTCGGCCGCCGCTTCGTCGACATGCTGGGGCTGGAAGTCAAACTGCGCCGCGAAGGCCTTGATTGCGGAGGCCTCGACCGGGCGGGTAGGCGAGGTGAATGTCTGCCCCACCACAAACTGCTCGAATCCTGTGACCACGCTCGCCTCCCTTGCCACGGCCCAGCCCCGGAACCGCACGGGGTTGCAAAGTGAAGCCGGGCTAGTACGTCTGCCCCTCCGGTTACATCCGGGCCACCGTGAGGGAAACCCCGTCTTGCCCATTGCCGTGATAAAGGAACGCATCAGCGAGGGTCGCCCGCATCCGCTCGGCGCTACTTGGGACGGGATCGGCGTCAACTTCGCGCTGTTCTCCGCCCATGCGGAGAAGGTCGAGCTTTGCCTGTTCGACGAATTCGGCACGACGGAACTGGAGCGGATCGAACTCCCTGAATACACGGACGAAGTCTTCCACGGCTACCTTCGGGACGCCCGGCCGGGCACGGTCTATGGCTATCGCGTTTACGGGCCTTACGCGCCGGCCGAAGGCCATCGCTTCAACCATCACAAGCTGCTCCTGGACCCCTATGCCAAGGCGCATGTCGGGCAGATCGCTTGGAACCCCGCCTGCTATGGCTACACGCTCGGCGCCAGAACCGGGGATTTGTCGTTCGATAGCAGGGACAGTGCGCCCTTCGTGCCGAAATGCCGGGTGATCGACCCGGCCTTCACGTGGGGCCGCGACAACCCGCCGATGACCTCGTGGGAGCGGACGATCCTGTATGAGGCGCATGTCCGCGGCTTCACCAAGCTGCATCCGGACGTGCCGGAGGCGCTCCGCGGCACCTTCGCCGGGTTCGCCCGCCCGGAGGTGCTGGACTATATCTGCTCGCTGGGCGTGACTGCGGTCGAGCTGCTGCCGGTGCACACCTTCGTCAACGACGAAATCCTGCTGCGGCAGGGGCTGACGAATTATTGGGGCTACAACTCGATCGGCTTCTTCGCCCCAGACCCGCGCTACGCCTTCAGCCCCGACTTCGCCTTCTCCGAGTTCAAGCAGATGGTGGCCCGGTTTCACCAGGCCGGGCTCGAGGTGATCCTGGACGTGGTCTACAACCACACCGCCGAGGGCAACGAACAGGGTGCTACCCTGTCCTTCCGGGGCATCGACAACCTCAGCTACTACCGCCTGATGCCGAGTGACCGGCGGTTTTATATCAACGACACCGGGACTGGAAACACGGTCGACATCAGCCACCCGCGGGTGCTGCAGATGGTGACGGATAGCCTGCGCTATTGGGTGACGGAAATGCACGTGGACGGGTTCCGCTTCGACCTCGCCACCATCCTGGCGCGCGAAGACCATGGCTTCGACGAGGGCGGAGGATTCCTGGACACCTGCCGGCAGGACCCGGTGCTGTCAGCGGTCAAGCTGATCGCGGAGCCCTGGGATATCGGGCCCGGCGGGTATCAGGTCGGCCAGTTTCCACCGGGTTGGGCGGAGTGGAACGACAAATATCGCGACACCACCCGCGCCTTCTGGAAGTCGGAGGCACCGGTTTCGGTGATGGCAGCACGGCTCTCGGCATCGGCAGGAGAATTCAACCGGCGTGGCCGGCGTCCGTGGTCCTCGGTGAATTTCATCACCGCGCATGACGGCTTCACCCTGAACGACGTCGTGTCCTACAACAACAAGCACAACGAGGCGAATGGCGAGGCCAACCAGGACGGCAACAGCAACAACATAAGCTGGAATTGCGGCGTAGAGGGGCCGACCAGCGACCCCAACATCAACGCGTTGCGGGAGCGCCAAATCCGCAACCTGCTGGCCACGCTGCTGCTGAGCCAAGGAACGCCGATGCTGCTGGCAGGCGACGAGTTCGGCCGCACCCAGGGCGGCAACAACAATGCCTACAACCAGGACAACACCGTCAGTTGGCTGGATTGGCAGATCGGCGAGCGCGGCCGGCGGCTGGTGAAGTTCGTCCAGGAATTGACCTCGCTCCGGCACCGCTATCCGATCCTCCGCCGGGGCCGTTACCTCACGGGTGAATTGGACCCGGAATCGGGTGTGCGGGACGTGAGTTGGCTGAACGCGGGCGGCAAGGAGATGACCGGGGCCGATTGGGGCGACGGCAATTTGCGCTGCTTCGGCATGCTGCTGGATGGGCGAGCGCGCGCCACCGGGGTGCGGCGGGTGTCCAGCGATAGCTCGATGCTGATCGTGCTGAATTCCCACCACGAGGGCGTCGGCTTCATCCTGCCCGCGGTCGCTGGCGGGACGATCTGGCGGCTGGTTTTCGACACCAACGCGCCAAACCATGAAGAAGAGATCGGCGTCGGCGAGGAGTACGTGGTGACCGGCCGCTCAGTCTTGCTCTTCGAGCGGGTCGTGCTCTTACGGGAGCCGGACCGGCGCCGGCCACGCCCGAGACGGCGCCCGGCACTGGGCGGCGGCCCGGCCGACTGACGCATGTCTTGCCAGCGGGTTTGAGGCTGATTTGTCCGGTGGGCTGAACGATCCAACGTCAACGCGGGTTGGTATCATAGCGTCAGCTCAATCCCGACGGAGACGACCTGATCGGGCGGGAGGTGGAAATACTCGACCGGAGTGAGTCCGGTCCGGCCGAGGAACAAGAAGCAGCGGCGGAATATGGCGCGCCACCAACCAGTCGAGTGCTTGACCACTACAAGCGGCATGAAGAAGACCGCGAGCGTGCGGTCGAACGGCAGCCCGTCCGCCAGAATCTTCCCGATATCCGGCGGATACATGAAGCCAAACCGGGCAACGCCGCGGTAGATGCCGCCACCCAAATCCTCGATCGTCAATTCCTCGCCCTCCGGCACGTGCGGAAGGTCGATCGTCTCCACCCGCAACAGCAACACATTCTCATGCCGGACATGGCCGCGCAGCCAAGGGTGGTGGCCGATCATTGGCACTTTGTCGGGCGTCTCGGTCAGGAAGATCGCCCCGCCATGCTCGCGGTTCTCCCAACATTCGGCCATTGCCTGAAACTCGCTCAAGGGCATTGCAAGCTCTGCCAGGGCTTCGCGGAACCGTGCCCGGCCCAAGGTCCAGACCACCAGCACGGTGAAGACCAGGCCGCCAATGAGCAAAGGAACCCACGCGCCCTGCAATAGTTTGGCCAGGTTGGCACCGAGGAAGCCGAGATCGACCACCAGGAAAAGCCCGGCGAGCGGAACGGCGCGCAAGGCGGACCAGCCCCAAACCCGGCGGGTGACCACAAAAAACGTGATCGACGTAATGGTCATGGTGCCGATCACGGCCAGCCCGTAGGCCGCGCCGAGCGCCTCGGACGACCGGAAGCCGAGGACCAACGCCAGACATCCCACCATGAGCGCATAGTTGACGACCGGCATGTAAATCTGCCCCGGCTCGTTCTCCGAGGTGTGGACAACGGCGTAACGGGGGGCGAACCCCATGCTGATGGCCTGCTGCGTCAACGAAAACGCACCCGAGATCAGGGCTTGCGATGCGATTACGGTGGCGGCGGTGGCCAGCGCCACGGCGGGATACAGCGCCCAATGCGGCATGATGGCGAAGAACGGATTATCCGCGGCCCCCGGGTCCTGCAGCAGTTTCGCCCCCTGCCCCAAATAGTTGAGTGCCACGGCGGGGAGTACGACGACATACCAGGCCAGCACGATGGGGCGCCGGCCGAAATGACCGAGGTCGGCGAACAGCGCCTCCGTGCCGGAGAAGCACAGCACCACCGCCCCGAGTACCGCGTATCCCGGCCACCCATGCCCCACCAGCAGCCGCAACCCGGCGACCGGGTTGAAGGCCGCCAAAACCGCCGGGTGCTGCACCGCGCTAATGGCGCCCACGATGGCAATCGCGATGAACCAAAGCAGCATAACCGGGCCAAAGAAGTGCCCGACCTTGTCCGTGCCAAGATATTGCACGAGGAACAGCACGACCAGGATGATGACGGCCAGCGGCACCACAAAGGATTGAAAGGACGGGCTGGCCATTTTCAGCCCCTCGACGGCCGACAGGACGGAGATCGCCGGCGTCACCACCCCGTCGCCGTACAGCAGCGCCGAGCCGAACAGGACCAGCAAGGTGAGCGCGCCGGGGCGGCCAAACGGGAGGGCCGGGACTTTGGACCGGATCAGCCCCAGCAAAGCCAACGTACCCCCTTCCCCATCATGGTCGGCACGCAGGATGAAGCCGGTGTATTTGATGCAAACCACCAGGATCACCGACCAAACGATCAGCGACAACACGCCGATGATCGCCGCCGGGTCGTGGGCGAAGGCGGGCTCGTCTTGGAAGCACAGTTGGACCGCATAGAGCGGCGAGGTGCCGATATCACCGAACACCACACCGAGCGCGCCGAGAGCGAGGAGCGGAAGCGCAGGAGCAGCGCCACTAGGTTTGGCTTGTTTCGACATCGCGGCTGCTCCGAGGGATGAGGCTTTTCATTGCACGAAGCGCGGGACAACGGCGAGGGTTCGCCGGGAGTCGGTGCCGCTCGCATACCGGGTCGCATGGAGGTCCGATTTGATGCAATGGCCGGCGGAGGCTTGGGCCGGCCTGATCCGATGCGGCTGATGCAGCGGGGCTTCACCCTTGGGATGGGCTGGGCAGCAGTGAGGACGTTTTTCCCGTAAGCCAATAGCCGAGCAAACCCGCCCATTCATGGGCGCCGAGGTCGAGCCTGGCGAGTTTGCCGCCAAGTGACGGGGCCAGAGCGGTAAGGTTGTCCCGCGAGAGGTAGCCTGCGGGCCACGCGAGCACGGGCCACCCCACGGCACGGAAAACGCCGACCGCCCGTGGCATGTGGCTTGCCGACGTGACCAACGCCCAAACCTCGCCGGGCTTCGGCTGGACCAAGTCGCGCGAGAACTCAGCATTCTCCGCCGTCGTGCGAGACCGGTCCTCGAACACCACCCGCTCGGGCGGCAAACCCAAATCCTGCAGCAGGATGCGGGCGAAGCGGGCCTCTGTGCTGATCCCTTGCTCGATCCGGCCGGAGCCGCCGGTAAAGACCAGCTTTGCCATTGGGTAACGCCTGGCAAGGATCAGGAACGTCGTCAACCGGTTGGCGGCGGCCGATATGATGGGCGTCCCGCGATCCAAGCTGGTGAGTTCGTCAATCGATCCACCCAAAACGATAATTCCGTCGAGGCGCGGCGGGTCCTCCGTCATCTGAGGAAACACATCCTCCAGCGGACGAAGTGCCCAGACATCCACCGGAAAAATCAAGCAAACCAACAGCCCGAAGACGCCGACCGCGAGCAGCATCCGGCCAAGGAGCCATCGGCGCAGCAGCCAACCAGCGGCCGTGCACTCCACCAGGAAGGCTGAGGGAAGGATGGCAATGGAAATGAGCTTGATGGCGACAAAGCTCACTCTTCTCGCTCGGCCCCGTCCAAAACCCGTCGTGCCTGCTCTGCCTCCATCCGCTCACGCTCGCGTTCGGCCAAGGTCCGGCCGTGACGGGCCCGGTTGACGGCGGCCGCTTCGGCTGCCTCGGCACGCAGCTTGGCCTTTCGCGCCTTGCGGAGATTGACGATTTCGCCCATGGCACAGCCTGCCACGAAACCATGGAGTAGCGGAATGGGACGCATGATCGAGCTGACAGCCAGCGACGGCCACAAGCTGGGCGCCTATCAGGCTGGTCCGGATGATGCAGCGAATGGACTTGTCATCGTCCAGGAAATCTTCGGCGTGAACAGCCATATGCGGAATGTCTGCGACCGGTTTGCCGCCGCGGGCTACGCGGTCCTCGCGCCCGCGCTGTTCGACCGGGTGAAGCCGGGCGTCGAACTCGATTATGGCGATGCCGGCCGCAAGGAAGGGATCGCATTGCGCGCCGGCGTGCCGGACGAAGCGGCCATGGCCGACATCGCCGCCGCCGCCGCCGCACTCGGGCCGCGCAAACTGGGCATCGTCGGTTATTGCTGGGGGGGCACCATCGCCTGGTGGGGCGCCACGCGCATGACGAGCTTCGAGGCGGCGGTTGGCTGGTATGGCGGCGGCATCGCCGGCACCCGCGATGAAACCGCCCATTGCGCGGTTCAATTGCATTTCGGGGCGGAGGACCATGGAATCCCCCTCAGCGACGTCGAGGCGATTCGCGCCTCGCAGCCCGGCGTCGAAATCTACATCTATCCCAATGCCGGGCACGGCTTCGGCTGCGATGACCGGGCCAGTTTCGACAAGGACGCAGCAGCGCAGGCACAGGAGCGCACCCTCACCTTCCTTGGCCGGCATTTGCCCAAGTGACGACTTAATTCTCTAATGTTATGACCACGCACGCTGTCGTGAAAACTGAAGCGCCTGGGCGGCGTTCCGAACACGTCAGTCACACCGGAAGGATAGTCCGCCATGGGTACGATTCTCGTTATCATCCTGATCATTCTGCTGCTTGGCGGCGGCGGCTATGGCTATACGACCGGCTGGGGGATGGGGCCGACCGGCGGCATTGGGCTAATCGTTCTTATCCTGATCGTTCTTCTCGTGCTCGGACGAATCTGACACGGCGGGGTGGGTTGCCCCATCGCAACCCATCCCTACGCCAGCAGGCGTCCCGCTACGGCGTCCAACTTGGCCATCAGCGCCGGGTCTCGTGCGGCGGGTGGAGTCGATATCGAATAGTCCAACACACGGTCGCAGCCGGCCGGGCACGGGTCGCGCTTGGCGCCGAGCGCTGGCACCACCGCGCGGACCAATGAACGAGCGGCGTCGGCATTGCTATTCATGACGGCGACGATCTGGTCCACCGTCACGTGGCCATGGTCCGGGTGCCAGCAATCGAAATCCGTCACCATCGCTACCGTGGCGTAGCAAAGCTCTGCCTCGCGGGCGAGCTTGGCCTCGGGCATATTGGTCATGCCGATGACGCTGCAGCCCCAGCTCCGGTAGAGCTGGCTCTCGGCCTTGGTCGAGAATTGCGGACCTTCCATCACCAGATAGGTCCCGCCGCGGCTCACGGGTAAACCCAAATCCAACGCCGCGCGGTGCAAAGCATCCCCGAGGCGGGGACAAACGGGGTCGGCAACGCTCACATGGGCGACGCACCCCTCGCCGAAAAAACTCTTTTCCCGGGCAAAGCTGCGGTCGATGAACTGGTCGACGATGACGAAGTGGCCCGGCGGATACTCCTCCCGCAGGCTGCCCACCGCCGACAAGGACAGCACGTCCGTCACGCCGGAGCGCTTCAAGGCATCGATGTTGGCGCGGTAGTTCAGGTGGCTCGGCGACAGGCGGTGTCCACGCCCATGGCGCGGAAGAAACACGCATTGCACGCCGCCTAACCGGCCGAACAACAGCTGATCCGACGGCTCGCCCCACGGCGTGGGAACGTGCCGCCACACCTTGTCCTCCAAGCCGTCTATGTCATAGAGGCCGGACCCGCCAATGATGCCAATGACCGGTTGGATATTTCCCACGGCGGTTAGTGCAAATCTGCCCAGACTTTGCGTTTTACCGCATAGGTCACCACCGTCATGCCAGCCAGGAACAGGACGATCCGAACGCCCATCCGCTTGCGCTGCTCCAATTCCGGGTTGGCCATGTAGGTGAGGAACGTCGTGACGTCCTTGGCCATCTGCTCCACCGTTGCGGGCGTCCCATCGGCGTAGGTCACCTGGCCATCGTGCAATGGCGGCGCCATCGCGATCTGCCTGCCTGGGAAGTAGATGTTGTAGTTCATCCCGTCGCCCATTTTCACGTTGGCGGGGGGGTCGCGATATCCCTGCAACAGGTTGGCGACATAGGTCGGGCCGTCTTCACGCGCATTGACGATGAGCGAATGGTCCGGCGGAAGCGCGCCATTGTTGGCCGCACGCGCCGCCTTGTCGTTGGCGAAGGGCGCGCGGAAATGGTCGGCCGGTAAAGCGGGCCGATCGAGCGGCTGGCCGGAATCATCCGTATCGACCCCGTTCAGGGTAATGGCTGCGGCAAACGCCTTCACCTGATCCGGCGTGAGGCCGATGCCGGTGAGATTACGGTAATACCCCTCCTTCATCGAGTGGCAGGCAGAACATACGCCCTGCCACACCTGCAACCCACGCTGTTCCGCGGCGCGGTCATAAGTCCCGAACGGCCCATCGAAGCTCCAATTGATCTTCGGCAGCGGCTCGGGATCCATCGCCTGGGCGCGTGCGAGCGCCGGGAGCAGCAGGCCAGAAGCAGCCACGACTGCGCCGAGTGCGAGAGCGGCAAGACGCATTACATTTTCTCCATGGGCTTTGCAGTCGCGCCCTGCGGCATCGGCCCGCCACCCCCGCCAGGGCCACCCCAGCCAGCGCGGATGACGGGCTGGCTGATGCTCTCCGGCAACGGGAGCGGACGTTCGATTTTGCCGAGCAGCGGCAAGAGCACGAGGAAATGCAGGAAGTAATAGGCGGTGGCCACGCGGCCCAGCACGACGAAGATCCCTTCCGGCCGGTTGGCGCCGACATAGCCGAGCACGACCATCGCCACCACCAGCAGGATCACCAGCTTGCGGTAGATCGGCCGGAACCGGGCAGAGCGCACCGGCGACGTGTCCAACCACGGCAGCACGAACAGCACCGCGATCGAGCCGAACATCAGGCACACGCCGCCAAGCTTGTTCGGCACCGACCGCAGGATTGCATAGAAGGGCAGGAAGTACCATTCCGGCACGATTTCCGCCGGGGTGGAGAGCGGGTTGGCGGGGATGTAGTTCTCCACGTGGCCCAGATAGTTCGGCGCGAAGAACACCAGCACGGCAAACACCAGCAGGAACACGCAGATGCCGACGCTATCCTTGATCGTGTAATACGGATGGAACGGGATGGTGTCCTGCGGGGTCTTGACGTCGATGCCCAGCGGGTTGTTCGACCCGGTGATGTGCAGTGCCACGATGTGCAGGAACACGACGCCGGTGATCATGAACGGCAGCAGGTAATGCAGCGAGAAGAACCGGTTCAGCGTCGGGTTGTCGACCGAGAAGCCACCCCATAGCCAGGTCACGATGCTTTGCCCGACCACGGGGATGGCGGAGAACAGGTTGGTGATGACGGTGGCGCCCCAATAGCTCATCTGGCCCCAGGGCAGCACATAGCCCATGAACGCCGTGGCCATCATCAGCAGCAGGATGACGACGCCAAGCATGAACAGCAATTCGCGCGGCGCCTTGTACGAACCGTAGTAAAGATTTCGAAAGATATGCACATACACCACGATAAAGAACATCGAGGCGCCGTTGGCATGCACGTAGCGCAGTAGCCACCCATAGTTGACGTCGCGCATGATACGCTCGACGCTGTCGAAGGCCATGGAGGTATTGTCGGTATAGTTCATCGCCAAGAACACGCCGGTGGCGATCATGATCACCAGGTTGATCATCGCCAGCGCGCCGAAATTCCAGAAATAATTGAAATTCTTCGGCGTCGGGAACGTGCCATACTCCTTCTGCATCAATGTCAGAATGGGCATGCGCGCGTCGAACCAGTTAAGCACCGGGTTCTTGAGGTCGCTCTTGTGCAGTCCGGCCATGATGTCTGTCCTCAGCCGATCTTGATCTTGGTATCGGAGGTGAAGGCGTAGGGGGGCAAATAGAGGTTTTCGGGGGCCGGCCCGTGCCGGACGCGGCCCGATACGTCATATTGGCTGCCATGGCAGGGGCAGAACCAGCCACCCCAGTCCCCGCGCGGGTCGGTCGGCTTGTTGCCGAGCGGGATGCAGCCGAGATGGGTGCAAATGCCAATCAGGATGATCCACTGGGCATGGCCATCCTTGATGCGGGATTGGTCGGTCACGGGCTCGATCAACTGGTTCAGCGGGATCGCCTGGACCGTCTTGATTTCGTCAGCCGTGCGGTGCCGCACGAAAATCGGCTTGCCGCGCCAGACGGTGGTGATCCCCATGCCCTCGGTAATCGGGGTCAAATCGACGTCGACGGAGGACAGCGCCAGCACGTCACCCGCCGGGTTCATGCTGTCTACCATCGGCCAGACAATGGCACCCACGCCAACGGCGGCCCCAGCCATGGCGACGAGCTTCAGGAAGTCGCGCTTGGTGGTTCCGCCTTCCTCGGCGTGTCCCAGCGCAGCGTGTATCTCAGCGGGGGATGTTGTCGACATAATAGGATACCCTTCTCAAGCACGGCGTCGATGTTCTAGGGGACACACTTCGCCCCTGCAACACAGCGCGCAGGGAATTGCCGCAACGACAACTTTGGGTGGGTTCGAAATGTCGCAAGTCACTAATCATGCGGCGTTGCGCCCGCAGGCCGAGGTATGGTTCGCCGCACTCCGGGACAAGCTTTTCGACGCATTCGAGCAGATCGAGGATCTCGGGGGGGTGTTGCAGGACCGCGCGCCGGGCCGCTTCGTCCGCTCCCCTTGGACCCGGCCAGAACTGGCCGGCGGCGGGGCGATCGGCCTGATGCACGGGCGGGTGTTCGAGAAGGTCGGCGTCAACGTGTCGGTCGTCTCCGGCGAGTTCAGCCCAGAATTCCGCGGCTCGATCCCCGGTGCGGCGGAGGACCCGCGCTTCTGGGCGGGCGGCATCAGCGTCGTGGCGCACCCGCAGAGCCCCCACGTGCCCGCAGCGCACATGAACACGCGGATGATCGTCACGACTCGGGGGTGGTTTGGCGGTGGTGGCGACATCACGCCGATGCGGCCCGAAACGGCAGAGGCACAGGAGGATGCAGCCAGTTTCCATGCCGCATTCCAGCGCGCCTGCGACGCCCACGACCCGGCGTATTACCCCGAGTTCAAAGCCTGGTGCGACCGCTACTTCTTCCTGCCCCATCGCGGTGAGCCACGCGGCCTCGGCGGCATCTTCTACGACCATCTGGACCGGCAGGGGGCGGAGGCGGATTTCGCCTTCACCCGCGATGTCGGCCTCGCCTTCGCCGAGGCTTACCCGGCGATCGTCCGGCGGCGGATGGACCAGCCCTGGACCGCCGAGGAACGGAACCACCAGTTGATCCGCCGCGGCCGTTATGTCGAGTTCAACCTGCTGCACGACCGCGGAACGCTTTTCGGGCTGAAAACCGGCGGCAACGTCGAGGCGATCCTGATGAGCCTGCCACCGGAAGTTCGCTGGCCCTAGCCATCGTTCTGGTGTCTCATCGAGGCCATCAGGAGGATGGCATCAATTTGCGTATCGCCGCTTTGTTGGCTTGGGCCGTGGTCCTTCCCACCCTCGCAGTGGCCCAGGCACCGGCTGTCCCGCGCCCAACCGCGCCAACGCGGCCGCTGACCAGCACCGTGCGAACGGCTCCCGCCGCGCCGAGCCTGATCGACGTCAACTCGGCGGATGAAAAGACGCTGGACCGGCTGCCCGGCGTCGGCGCCGCCCGTGTCAAGGCGATCATCGCGAACCGCCCCTACACGGAAAAGCAGCAACTGGTCGTCCGCAAGGCGCTCCCGGCGAATGTGCTCGACAGCGTGCAGGACAAGATCGCGCTGGTCGACGTGAACAAGACCACTGCCGCTGACATGGCGAAGATCCTGCCCAATGTCGGGCCGGTCCGCGCCCAGCAAATCGTCGACAAGCGGCCCTATGCGACCTTACAGGATTTGGTCACCAAGGGGGCCCTCAGCCAGGGAATCTTCGACGGGCTGAAGGGGCTGATCACCACCGGGATGTAACGAACGTAGCCCGCACCGGGAGCGCTCAATGCCCGCCCCCGCCCCCCTTCGCCTTTACGCTGGAAAACAGGAATGCCACGGGGACGATGCAAAACGCGCCGATGGCGCAGAACATGAACACATCCGCATAGGCCAGCACCATCGACTGGGTGCGGAGCGCCTGATAAACTTGGCCTGTCGCAGTGGTCATCGTGGTTTCCGCAGCCCGCCCCATCGACATCAGCGTCTGCTGATACCGTTGGATGGTGTCGGTGTAGTTCTGGTTGAAATTGTCCAAATGGGTGACAAGGTGCGCGCTGCGGACTTGGGTGCGTTCGGTCACCATGGCCGTCGCCAGGCTGATGCCGATCGAGCCGGAGACGTTGCGGAACATGGTGTAGAGTGCCGCCGCGTCGCTGTTCAGTTCCTTCGGCAGGGTCGCGTAGGACAGGGTGCTGATCGGCACGAAGAGCAGCGCAATGCCAAGCGATTGTGCCGTACGCATCTTGGCGAGCGTATCGTAGTCGATGTTGGGCACCAGGTTCATCGAATAGGTCATACCCAGCCCCATCACGAAGAACCCGAACGCCACGATGTATTTCGTCGGCACGTAACCCATCACGCGCTGCACGACCGGGATGGTGATGCACACCAGCGCGGCACCGGGCGACAGCACCAGTCCAGCCAGCGTGGAGTTGTAGTTCAATACCTCCTGGGCCAATTGCGGGATCAGCACGGCGGACGAATAGACGATGCCAAACAGCGCGAAAGTGGTGAAGGAGCCCAGCGCGAAGTTGCGGTCCCCCATGACGCGAAGGCTGACGATCGGCTTCTTGGCCGTCAGCAGCCAATAGATGGCCCCAATCAGGCCGACCGCGGATGCGATCGCCATCCCCACGATGAAGTTGGACCCGAACCAATCGTCATCCTCGCCCCGGTCCATCACGACCTGGAGGCAGCCCAGCCCCAAGGCGATCAGGCCTAGCCCAATGGCGTCCAGCTTGCGTTTCGGTGCATCGGCGATCCAAGGCGGGTCCTCGACCAGGGCGCTGACTGCGAAGAAGGTGATGGCGGATACCGGAATGTTGATGAAGAAGATCCAGCGCCAGGTATAATTGTCGGTAATCCACCCCCCCAGCACGGGACCTAGCACCGGGGCTACGATGGTCGCGACGGCGGTGATGGAGAACGCCATGCCCCGCTTCTCCGGCGGGAATGTGTCGAGGATGATGGCCTGCTGGTTGGGCTGCAGCCCTCCCCCGAAAAACCCCTGCGCCAGCCGGAAGATGATCAGTTGGGGCAGTGTACTGGCGATGCCGCACAGGAACGAGCAGAGGCCGAAGGCACCGATGCAAATCAGGAAGTAGCGCTTGCGGCCCAGCCGGTTGCCGAGGAAGCCCGAAATCGGCAGCACGATGCCATTGGCCACCAGATAGGACGTCAGCGTCCAAGTCGCCTCGTCATTGGAAGAGGACAGGGCCCCGGCAATATGCGGCAGCGCCACGTTGACGATGGTCGTGTCCAGGATTTCCATGAACGCGGCGAGCGTCACCACCAGCGCGATGAGCCACGGATTGCCCTTCGGCTTCCAATCGCTGCCGCTAATGCCCGCCCCCACCCGAAACGCCCTTGGTGGTCCGCGCATCGAACAAGAACGTGAGCGGCACGATGCAGAAGGACGCGATCGCGCAATACGCGAACACGTCGCGATAGGCCAGCACGGCCGCCTGCTGGGTCAATGTTTGCAACGCCAACCCCATCGCCTGGCTGCTAACCTGGCCCGCCGCCCGCCCCATGCTCAACAACGTATGTTCGGTCTGCGCCAAGTAATCGTTGAACGCCGGGTTGAAGGGGTTGAGATGCTCGGCGAGGTAGGTTTGGTGGGCCTGCGTGCGCTCCGTGATGGACGCTGTCGCCAGGGAAATGCCGATCGACCCGGCCACGTTTCGCAGCATCACGTAGAGCGAACTGGCATCGCCATTCAGCGCCCGCGGCATGGTGGAATAGGCAATCGCGCTGGTGGGCACGAAGAGGAAGGCCAGCCCCAAGGTTTGGGTCGCCCGCATCAGGGCCAAGGTCCCGAACGATGCGTCCGGTGTCACGCCATGGGCGTAGCTATAGGCGCAACCGAGGGTGAAGAAGCCGAACCCGATCACGTAGCGTGTCTGGACGAAGGGCAGCGCGCGCCCCACGATCGGTATCAGAACCAGGATCATCAGCGCACCCGGCGACAGCACCAACCCGGCTAGGGTGGCGGTGTAGCCCAGCCGCTGCTGTGCCAGTTGCGGCAGCAAAACAGCGCCGGAATACAGGATGGCGCCGACCGCGAAGATCATCACGCAGCCAACGGCGAAGTTGCGGTTGTTGAACGCGCGCAGGTTCACGATCGGCTTCTTGGCGACCAGCAACCACCAGA
Organism: Acetobacteraceae bacterium; assembly: GCA_965199005.1. GTDB lineage: Bacteria > Pseudomonadota > Alphaproteobacteria > Acetobacterales > Acetobacteraceae > LMUY01. The sequence continues at coordinate 1,794,994 of CBDAQK010000006.1, forward strand.
TCGCCCCCGTGACTCCGAGGACGGCTATGATGGCGCAGGTCACGATGAGGGGGGAGCCAAACCAGTCATCGTCCTCGCCACGGTCCAGCATGATCTGCAGGCTGCCGAACCCGATGGCGATCAAAGCCAGCCCCGGATAGTCGAATTCGCGCACACTCACCCGCATGCGCCGCACCCAGGGCGGATCCTCGACCAACGCGGCGACGGCAAAGAAGGCGAAGATGCCGACCGGGATGTTGATGAAGAAAATCCAGCGCCACGAGTAGTTGTCCGTAATCCAGCCGCCCAGCGTCGGCCCGATGACCGGGGCGAAGATCACGGCGATGGCCACCACGCCAAACGCCTTGCCGCGCTGCGCCGGCTCGAACGTATCCAGGATGATGGATTGCTGGTTTGGCTGCAGGCCGCCGCCGAAAAACCCCTGCATCAGGCGGAACACGATCAGCTCGCCCAGGCTGGTGCTCGTGCCGCAGAGGAAGGACGAGACGGTAAACATGGCGATGCAAATCAGGAAATAGCGCTTCCGGCCGATGACCCGGCCGATGAAGCCGGAAATCGGCAGCACGATGCCGTTCGCGACCAGGTAGGAGGTCAGCGCCCAGGTCGCATCGTCGTAGGAGGCGGAGACGGAGCCCGCGATGTGCGGCAGGCTCACGTTGACGATCGTGGTGTCCAGGATTTCCATGAACGCGGCCATCGTCACGACGACGGCGATGGCCCAGGGGTTCGCCTTCGGACGCCAGGCCGCGTCGGACTTGTCGGTCGCCTCGCTCATGGAGCCGCCACGGCCACCAGGATCACTTCACCGTGACAGTCGGCACGACGGAGAGCCCAAGCGGAAGCGGCGCGGCCGGATCCATGCCGCGGTCGATGATGAGCTTCACCGGGACGCGCTGGACGATCTTTACGAAGTTCCCCGTGGCATTCTCTGGCGGGAACGCGGTGAAGCGCGACCCCGAGCCGAGTTGCACGCTGTCCACATGCCCGTCCAGCTTCAGCCCCGGATAGGCGTCCACCTCGAACGTCACCTTCTGACCCGGCCGCATCCGGTTGAGCTGGCTCTCCTTGAAGTTGGCGGTCACCCACACTTCCGGGGTTACGATCGAGAAGATCGACGCCCCAACCTGGAGGTAGTTTCCCATCTCGACGTTGCGCTTGGTGATCCAACCGTCCTGGGGCGCTTTGATCGTCGCGTAGCTCAAATTCAGCTCGGCTTGGTCCAGTTGGGCCTGTGCCTGCTTCAGCTGACCGTCGATCTGGCTCACCTGCTGGTCCGCGGTGCCGATATTCTCCTGGACCGGTTCGGCCTGCTGCACTTGGGCCTGCGCCGCAGCCACCTGGCCTTGGGCAAGGGTCAGTTGAGCGGTCGATTGGTCCACATTCTGCTGGGTAGTCGCCTCCCGGCTCACCGCGTGCTGGCGCTTGTAGTCGGTCTGCGCCTGGAACAATTGGCCCTGCGCCTGCTGCAATTGGCCCTGCGCCTGCAGCAGCCGCGCGGGGAAGTTCTTGCGGGCGATTTGGGCGTTGAACTCGGCCGCGGATTTTTGGGCCTGCGCGATCTCCAGGTTGGCCCGGGCCTGATCCCTCGCGACGATGAAGTCGCGCGGGTCGATCCGCAACAGGACGTCGCCCGCCTTCACCCGCTGGTTGTCATTGACCAGCAATTCCACGACGTAGCCGGAGACCTTCGGAGAAATGGTCAGGGCGCGGCCATCGGTATAGGCATCGTCCGTCGATTCCAGATTCTCGGTCGAGAAATAGTAGATGGCCCCGCCCACAATCGCCGCGATCACCACGAGCGCCCCAATGATCTTGACCCAAGGCGAGGATTTCTTCGGCGCTTGCTCCTGGTCCTGCTGCTTTCCGGCGCCTCCATTCTGGTTCGAGGATTTTTTCTCGTCCTGATCCGCCGGCTGACTCCGGTCCGGGGATTGCTCCTCACTCACGGTTTCGTGGTGGGGATTTGGCGCGTCTTCATCCAGACTCAACGGGTGCAACTCCGGCAGTGACAGCGGCTGACCGATCGGTCATCGCACATCGGCGTCACCCCGCAAAGGCCTGAGTGCGGACCAACCGGGCATAGAGGCCATCGTGGCTCATCAGTTCCGCGTGCGTGCCCTGCTCGACGACTGCGCCATCCGCCATCGCGACCACCAGGTCGGCATCCCGCACGGTCGATAGGCGATGCGCGACGACGATGGTGGTGCGGCCATGCCGGAGCCGGGCCAACGCCTGTTGTACCGCCGCTTCGCTCTCTGCATCCAGGGCGGATGTCGCCTCGTCCAGCAGTAGGATCCGCGGGTCGCGCAACAGCGCGCGGGCAAGCGCCACGCGCTGCCGCTGGCCACCCGACAGCCGCCCGCCGCCCGTGCCAACCGGCATGTCGAACCCTTCCGGCAGCGCCGCGATGAACCCGGCAGCCGCAGCCTCGGCGGCGGCGGCGACTTGCTCGGCGGTGGCACCCGGCCGCCCTAGCGCAATATTCGCGCCGATGGAGATATCGAACAGCGTCGTGTCCTGGCCGACATAGGCGATCGCATCGCGCAGGCTGCCCAATGTCACGTCCCGGATATCCGCCCCATCCACCGTGATGGCGCCGCCCGTTGCGTCATGCAGGCGAGGGATCAGGGCCAAGGCAGTGGATTTCCCCGCGCCGGACGCCCCCACCAGCGCGATCGTCATGCCGGGCTCGGCCACGAAGGACAGGCCGCGCAATCCCTCCCGCCCATCGGGATAGGTAAACCGCACCGCATCGAACACCACGCGTCCGCTGCCTGGTGGCAAGGCGGTGGCGCCCGGGCGCTCGGTAATCCCAGGTGGCTCGTCGATGACGGTGAACACGCGGGCCAACCCCGCCATGCCCTCCTGCACGGCCGCATTCAGCGAGCCGAGTGCCCGCAGCGGTTGGGACGCGATCAACAAGGCGGCGACGAAGCCGGTGAAATTGCCGACCGTGCTGGTGCCCACGGCCGCCCGCCACCCGGCGAACCCCATCACCGCGGCAATGGCGACGCCCCCCAGCACCTCCAGCATCGGGTCGACTGCGGAGCGGGTCCGGGTCATGCGCATCAGCGCGCGGTTCAGATCGCCGAAGGACCGTTGGGCCCGCTCCGCCTCGATCGCCTCGAGCCGGTAGGCGCGGACGTTGCGCGCCTGGGCAAAGCTCTCCGTCAGCACGCTGGCGGCCTCGCCCATCCGCTCCTGCATGCCGCCGGAGGCGCGGCGGATGCGCTTGCCGATGCGCTGGATGGGCAAGGCAGCCAGCGGGTAGAGCGCGGCGGCAATCAGGCTGAGCACCCAGTCCAGCCACAGCATCGATATGATGAGGCCCAGCACGGTAATCGCGTTGGCGATGCCGCCGATCGCGCGCGTCAGCGCCTCGCGGATGATGGCGGCGTCGGTGGTGAAGCGGGCGGCGAGTTGGGCGGGCGATTCGCGTTCGACCCGGGCCAAGTCGGCGGCGGCCAGATGGACGAACATGCGCGCCTGCAACTCGCGGATGATCCGCAGGACCAGGCCCTGGGTCAGCACGATCTGGCCGTAATTGGACGCAGCCTTGGCCGCGGTGATCACCACGACCAGCGCCGGTACCTGGTACAGGATGCGGCGGTCGCGGGCGGCGAACATGGAGAAGGCGCGGTCGATGACGACGGGATAAAGCCCCGTCAGCCCCGCCATGATGGCGGTGAGTACCAGGATAGTGACCAGCCTGCCACGATGCCGGGCCAGATGGTCTCGCCATAGACGGCGTAACAGGCCTTGTGCACCGGGCTGCGCAAGCAGCAAGCCGGGGGTTCTTGCGTCCATAAGACGGCCTGTTATCAGGCTGCGGCGCGCCTCGCCAGTTCAGCCCGGCATGATGCTGCATCCGCCAGGCAGCCGCCGGCCAGCCACCAGGCGCGGGTTTCGCGCAACAGGCCGCCCACGTGAGGCCCTGGCGGCAGTCCAAGGGCCAACACGTCGCGGCCCTCCAGCGGGAAGACGGGGCGCGGAAGTGCCCGCAGCCGATCCCTCATTTGCTCCGGCTGGCGGGCCAGGAGGGACCGGCCAATCAGGATGTCCGGTGCCGTGTCAGCGAGTTGGCGCCGCAGATCGTCGTCATCCCCAGCAGGCGGCGGCCCTTTCAAGGCGACGAGGCGATCGGCCTCCGCCGTGGACAGCTTCAGCCGCGCGGCAAAGGCGCGGCGGTCGCCCGTCAGCAGGGCGGCGGTGCGCAAGATTGCGTCTGGCGGAAGCGATGTCGCCCCCGCCGGGTCCGCTCCCTCGGGGATGGTGGCGGCGAGCACGCCGGTTTCCGCCATCAGGCAGAGTGAGGCGGTGGGGTCGGGCGCCTGCAGGATTCGCTTGAGTTCGGACCAAACGCGTTCCGGCGACAGGCGGGCAATCCCGGGTGCGCCGTGCCGGATGGCGTCGAGTGCGGCTGGATCGGGCGCTCCGGCGCCGTAGCGGGCCTGGAAGCGGAAGAAGCGGAGGATGCGCAGATAATCCTCCGCCACGCGCTGCGCTGCATCGCCGACGAAACGGACGCGCCCGGCGCGAAGGTCCTCGGCACCGCCAAAATAATCATGCAGGCAGCCGCCCGCGGACAGCGACATGGCGTTGAAGGTGAAATCCCGCCTGGCCGCATCCTCCCGCCAATCATCGGTCCAGGCAACCTCGGCGTGCCGCCCGTCGGTGACCACGTCGCGCCGCAAGGTGGTGATCTCGAACGAACGCCCATCGAGCAGCGCCGTGATCGTTCCGTGCGCAACCCCGGTCGGGACGGTCCGGATGCCGGCCGCATCCAGCGCGGCGGCGACGCGATCGGGAGGGTCGGGGGTGGCGAGATCGATATCGACGCCCGGCAGCCCGGCCAAGCCATCACGGACACACCCGCCGACAAGCCGCGCGGCAGGCAGGGCGGCGAGGAGGCGCTGGGTTGCGGGATCGTCCAAGAGCGCCTGAAGCGAGCTAGCCGCCATGCCCCTCGACCACGCTGCCATCCCGCAGTTGCGCCGGCACGTAACGCTCATGCGGGCGGAGGCTGTCCGCCGTGCCGGACCAGACCAGGGCGATGGCCAGCGCCACTTCCGCAACGGTCAAGATCAGCACCGTCCGGCGGCTGGGAAGACGCCGGAAAGCAATGGCGTAGAGCAGCGCAGCCAACAGCAGGGGCGCCAGAGCCAGCACCGCTTCGCCGGCCCGCAACATCAGCGCTGCGCCTCGGCGCGGAGGCGGGCGGCGAGATTGACCAGAATCGCGGCGGTTGCGCCCCATATATAGTGCTGGTCATGCGGCCAGACCCAGAATTCCCGCGTCCCGCCGTTCCATTCCCGCGTGCGCCGCTCGGGCGCCGATGGGTCCAGCAGGACGGCCATCGGCAAGACGAACACCTCCTCCACCTCGGCCGCCGCGGGCACGGGGACGAAGCCGGGCGCGACCAGCCCGATGATGGGGCTGATGCGGAAACCCGTCCCCGTCACGCGGTCCGGCAGACGGCCGATCACCTCGACCAGATGCGGCGGCAACCCCACTTCCTCCTCCGCCTCCCGCAGGGCGGCATGGGTCGCAGTCTCGCCCGGGTCCATGCGGCCGCCGGGAAAAGCAACTTGCCCGGCATGGGACGACAACGTGGCAGTCCGCTTCGTCAGCAGGATGCCGGGCGCCGGGCTGTGGATGATCGGGACGAGCACGGCCGAGGCGACCAACCGCCCGCGCTCCAGTCCCGCCACAGTGCCGGGGGTGACGGCAAGTGCGACGGCGTCGGTGGGAAGCTCGGGAACGGTGCCATCCCGCTCTGCCAGGCGGGCACGCAGGTCAGCGAGGTCCAACCACTAATCCTCGCCGAAGGATACGTCGCAATCCTCGCCCGTCGGCAGATCGCCCAGCGAAAAGAACGCGCCACAGCTCCAGACACCCAGCACCTGGCGCCCGCGCACGAATCCGGGGACCGCCAAGGCGACCAACTCGTAATACACGGCCCGGTTGATGCGGGCCTCGACAGGGGCCGCACCGACGCCGTCCCGGACGTGAAGGTAGGGCGTGGGCTCGCAGGTCAGCCTATCATGGGCAACCCGGATGGGGTGCTCCGGCCCGGCGGTGATCATCTGGTCGACATTGGTCCGGAAACTCAGGACCTGGTCGCGTGCATCGCCGGTCCATCCCAGTTCGACGGCGACAAAGGGGGCGTCCTCGACCTCGATCTTGCCGCGCTCCGCAGGGGTCTCCAGCCAGAACGATGCATCCGCCTCGCGCTTCAAGACTCCGGCGAACAGACAGACGAGTTCCTTCCTGTGGATCGGAGTGCCGCGATACAGCCAGGTGCCGTCTCGCTTGATCAGAAACGGCAAGTCGCCACATTCTATTCGAACCCGGGCCGGCCTGGCCGCGCCGCACGGCGCCTTCAACGAAGCAACTGCTTCCAATCCGCTCATCTCGGCAGAACATGCCCGATTAGCATGCGATTTAGACCTGGCATCGTTCACAACGCGTTTCCATCCCCCGGCGATGCTTCCGTTCCCGACGGATATAGGTAGCATCCCCCTGTCTATCAAAGACCTTGCCGCCATATCGGTGGAAGCGCTGGCGACAGCCAAAGAAGGACACAGTGCGGCATGTCAGTGACAGTCGGTGACAGCTTGGTTGCAGAAGTCGAGGCGCTCGGTGTGCGGGCGACGGCTGCACGCGCGGAGGTTGGGCGGATCATTTTCGGCCAGGAGGAGGTGGTCGATCAGGTTCTGATATCCCTGCTGTCTGGCGGCCACGTGCTGCTGGTCGGCGTGCCGGGCCTGGGGAAGACCCTGCTGGTGGAAACGCTGGGCACGGTGCTCGGACTGCAGCCGAAGCGAGTACAGTTCACGCCCGACCTGATGCCGGCCGACATCACCGGGTCCGAAGTGCTGGACGAGAATGCGAGCGGCCGGCGCTCGTTCCGGTTCGTGCCGGGCCCGGTTTTCTGCCAATTGCTGATGGCCGACGAGATCAACCGCGCGAGCCCGCGCACCCAATCCGCGCTGCTCCAGGCGATGGCGGAGGGCAAGGTGGCGGTGGCCGGGGTGGACCACCCCCTGCCCCGCCCGTTCCACGTCTTGGCGACCCAAAATCCCATCGAGCAGGAAGGCACGTACCCGCTGCCGGAAGCCCAGCTCGACCGGTTCCTGCTCCAGGTCGACGTGCCCTACCCGGATCTCACCAACGAACGCGCGATGCTGCTGGCAACCACCGGGTCGGTGGCGGCGCGGGCCAAGCCGGTGCTGACGGGGGAGGAGCTGATATCGGCGCAAGCCCTCATTCGCCGGGTTCCCGTCGGCGATAGCGTGGTGGACGCCATCCTGACGCTGGTGCGCGGCGCGCGGCCCGACACGCCGGCGGACGACACCGTGCGCCATCACGTCGCCTGGGGACCCGGGCCGCGGGCGGCGCAAGCCCTGATGCTCGCCACCCGTGCCCGTGCCCTGCTGGACGGCAGGTTGTCGCCCTCGCTGGACGACGTCGCCGCGTTGGCACACCCTGTGCTCAGGCATCGTATGGCGCTCAACTTCTCAGCCCGGGCAGAGGGCGTGGAGCTTCGTGGAGTGATAGCCGGCTTGGTCAAACGCATTTGAAAGCGACGCCGGCTCGACCCGGCCAGGCGGTTCTTCGCGCGGAGGCGCTGGGCTCCGCTTTGCCGCCATTGCTGGTGGCGGCGGAGCGGGTGGCCGCGACGGTGGCGCAGGGCGTTCACGGGCGGCGCCGGGTTGGCCAGGGCGATAGCTTCTGGCAGTTCCGGCCGTACCAGGCTGGCGACGCCCCTGGACGGATCGATTGGCGGCAATCCGCAAAGTCGGCCAGGACCTATGTCCGCGAAACCGAGTGGGAAGCCGCGCAGACCGTGCATCTGTGGCGGGATTCCTCGGCGTCGATGCACTGGCGCTCCGGCGCCGCCGTGCCTGAGAAGGTCGAGCGGGCGGAATTGCTGCTGCTGGCGATCACCTCCCTCTTGTTGCGCGGCGGGGAGCGGGTGCGGCTGTTGGGCCAGCGCAGCGGCGGCACCACTGCGGCGATGGCAGCGTCGTTGCAGGAGGAGCGGCGGGGCCCCGGCGCACCCCCGGCCACGCCCCTGCCGGCCCACGCCAGGGTGGTGCTGATCGGCGACTTCCTGCAACCGCTGGAGGAAATCCAGCAAACCGTGGCGCGGATGGCCGCCATCCCCGTGCGCGGCCAGCTGCTGCAGGTGCTGGACCCGGCGGAGGCGCTGTTGCCCTATAGCGGGCGGGTGCGCTTCCGCGGCGTGGAGGCCGATGGCGACATGCTGGTGCCGCAGGTAGAGGGCATTCGCGACGCCTACGCCACCGCGCTGGCCTCCCAGCAGGCCGGTTTGGCCACCCTTTGCCGCGCGGCCGGATGGGGGTTTGCCACACACCGCACGGATGCCCCTGCGTCGGCAGCGTTGCTGGGGCTCTACACCGCGCTGGCAGGCATCGCATGATTTTCGCCGCACCCTGGGTACTCGCCGCCCTGGTGGCGCTGCCTGCCCTGTGGTGGCTGCTGCGGGTCACGCCCCCTGCACCGCGGGTGCAGGACTTCCCGGCGGTCCGCCTCCTGCTCGGCCTGCGCCCGCGGGAGGAAACCGCCGCCCGCACGCCACTTTGGCTCCTGCTGTTGCGGGTGTTGGCGGCAGGGCTGCTGGTCGTGGGCCTGGCCGGACCGGTGCTGGATGCGGCGGGAGCGCTGGTGGGTGCTGGGCCGCTGATCCTGGTGGTGGATGACGGCTGGGCCGCCGCACCGGACTGGCCCGCCCGGATGGTCGCTGCCGGCGCCGCGCTGGACCGTGCGGAGCGCGCCGGCCGGCCTGCTTCATTGTTGACCACTGCAAGATCCGGCCAGGACGCGGCCCCCGTGCTGTCGCCCACCATGTCAGTGGCGGATTTGCGGCCCCGGCTCGCCGCGCTGCACCCACAACCTTGGCCGCCCGACCACAAGGCCGCCGCGGCGGCGCTCAAGGGCGCGTCCGGAACCGTGGTCTACATCGCCGACGGAGTCGCGGACGTCGGCGACGACGTCTTCCACGCCGCGCTCACCTCCGTTGGTCAGGTGACCGAAATCGCCCCGGCCGCCCCCACCGCCCCGGTGCTGTTGCCCCCCCGTGCCGAGGCGGACCGGCTGGTGGCGCGGATGACGATGCTGCCGGAGCCGGTGGCAACCGATGTGGCGGTGTTGGCGCAAAGCGGCGACGGTCGCACGTTGGCACGTGCGACCACCCACGTCTCGCAGGGTGCCACGGAGGCGGAGATGCCAATCGTTCTGCCACCCGAGTTGCGCAACCGCCTGACGCGGCTGCTGCTGGAGGGCCCGGCCTCCGCGGGTGCCAGCTTGCTGTTGGACGAGGGGTTCCGCCGCCGGCCGGTCGGTCTGGTGACGGCCGAGGCCGGGGCCGACACGCCCCTGGTCGGCTCGCTCTTCTATTTGGAGCGGGCGCTCGCTCCCTTCACCGAGTTGCGCCGCGGTGATTTGCACACGCTGCTGCAACGCGAGATCGCGGTCATCGTGCTGGCGGACCGCCCCCTCGCACCGACTGAAATCCCGGAACTGGAGAAGTGGGTGCGCAATGGCGGATTGTTGCTGCGGTTTGCCGGCCCACGCAGCGCCGACTCGGCCGACACCACAGACGATCTGGGCCAACCCGCCGCGTTCGACTCGCTGATGCCCGAGCGGCTGCTGGCAGAGGACCGGCAGCTCGGCGGTGCCCTCTCCTGGAGCCAGCCGGCACAACTCGCGCCATTTCCGGCCAACTCTCCCTTTGCCGGGCTGGCAGTGCCCGCCGAGGTGACGGTCAGCCGGCAAGTCTTGGCGGAGCCGTCGGCCCAATTGGCGGAGCATACCTGGGCGCGGCTGCAGGATGGCACACCGCTGGTGACCGAAGCCTCCCGCGGGGCCGGCCGCATCGTACTGTTCCATGTGACGGCCAACGCAGATTGGTCGAACCTGCCTTTGTCCGGCTTGTTCCCGGACATGATGCGGCGGCTGGTGGCCCTGTCTGCCGGGGTCAGCGCAGCGCCGGATGCCACACCGCTCAGCCCGGCGGAGACGCTGGACGGGTTCGGCGTGCTGGGGCCGCCGCCGCCTGCCGCGTCTGGCCTGGCGGCGGCCGATTTCGCCAAAACCGCCGTGTCACCGCAACATCCGCCCGGGCTGTACGGCCCGGAGGCCGGGCGGCGCGCCCTGAACCTGTCGAGCGCCATGGGGGAATTGAAGCTCGCCGCCCCCGTGTCCGGTGCCATCCGGCAGGAATTGACCGGCGGCGTGCGGGAACGGGCGATCGGGTCGTGGCTGGTGGCCGCTGGGTTGGTGCTCTTGGCGATTGATCTGCTGCTGGCGCTACGCCTGCGCGGATTGCTGCGGCCTGCCTTCGCCGCGGCGCTGCTGTTGCTGGCAGTGCCGGCGCGGGCGCAACTGCCCACCCCGCCGTGGCGCGCGGCATTGGAAACACGGCTGGCCTTCGTCCTGTCCGGGGACCCGGCGGTGGACGATACGTCACATGCCGGGCTGGTAGGCTTGTCGGCCTACGTGAACGCCCGCACGGCGGCCCACCTTGCGGACCCGTCCGGCGTGCGGCCAGGCACGGACGACCTCAGCTTCTATCCGCTGCTTTATTGGCCGATCACGGCTGGCCAGACGCCATCCGGCGAGGCGATTACCGCGATGAACGATTACATGCGGGACGGCGGCATCATCGTCATCGACAGCCGGGGTGACCAGGCGTCCCTGCGCGCCGCAGCCAATGGGCTTGCGATCCCGCCGCTGACCCCGCTGACGACGGAGCATGTGCTGTCCCGCGCATTCTATCTGCTGAGCCAATATCCTGGACGTATGGACGGCGATACCGTCTGGGTGCAGCGCCAGGGTGACCGCAGCAACGACGATGTCAGCCCGGTCGTCATCGGGTCGCATGACTGGGCGGCTGCATGGGCCGTGGACAGTGCGGGGCGCAATTCGATCGCGATCGATGGCGGCCCCCGGCAGCGGACGCTGGCCTACCGGTTCGGCGTCAACCTCGTGATGTACGCGCTGACCGGAAACTACAAAGGGGACCAGGTCCACGTCCCGCATATCCTCGAGCGGTTGGGCCAATAACATGCAAGCCATCAGCTCCGTTCGGTTCGACCCGACCGTGCCGCTCTGGGTGCTCGGCGTGTTGGCCGTGCTCTGCGCGTTGGCAACGGTTCCAGCGCTATGGCGCCGTGCGCGCGGCGGGGTGCTGCGGCTCCTGTGCTTCGCCGTGGTGCTGATATGGCTCGCCGGGCCACGGCTGGTGCAGGAGACTCGTGAAGCGCTGAACGACATCGCGGTCCTGGTGGTTGACCGCACCGGCTCGATGCAGGTGGGAAACCGGGGCGCGCTGGTGGATGCCGCTGCGGCAAAGCTGCAGGCGGAGGTCGCGCAAATCCCTGGAATGGAACTGCGCACCGTGACGGTGCCGGAGGCCGGGCATGACGGCACCCGGCTCTTCACTGCGCTGGACCGGACCCTGGCGGACATCCCGCGGTCCCGTCTATCGGGCGTGGTCATGCTGACCGACGGCGTCGTGCACGACATCCCGAAGGCCACACCACCCGTGCCGTTGCATGTGCTCCTGCCGGCCGCCGGGGAGGAGACCGACCGGCGCATCCGCGTGGTGGAGGCGCCGTCGTATGGGATCGTCGGCAAATCCGTCGTCCTGCGCGTTGCCGTGGACGATCTGGGCGTGGACCACACGGGACAAACCGTGCCGCTGACCATTCGCCGCGACGGGGAGCCGCCGCGCATCCTGCAAATCCCAGCCGGCGTCGTGCAGCCGATCGAAATCCCCATCACGCGGGCGGGCCCGACCGTGGTCGAGCTGGCGGCGGGACCCATGGCCGGCGAAGTCAGCGATGTGAACAACCACGCCGTCGTCTCCATCAACGGCGTGCGCGACCGGTTGCGTGTGCTGTTGGTCAGCGGTGAGCCGCATGCCGGGGAGCGCACCTGGCGGCGGCTGCTGAAAGCGGACCCTGCGGTCGACCTGGTGCATTTCACGATCCTTCGCCCACCGGAGAAGGACGACATGACGCCGCTGAACGAGCTGGCGTTGATTGCGTTCCCCGTGCGCGAGCTGTTCCAGGTGAAGATCAAGGAGTTCGACCTGATCATCCTGGACCGCTTCTCCAACCGCGGGATCCTGCCGCCGCCCTATCTGCGCAACATCGCCGACTACGTCCGGCAGGGCGGCGCCTTGCTACTATCGGTTGGGCCGGAGTTCAGTGGCCAGGCTTCGTTGGCCTATAGCCCCCTCGCCAGCGTGTTGCCGGCCGAACCACTGAGCGGGAACGCGAGCACCGTCGAGGGCCCATTCCGGCCGCTGGTCACCCCGCTGGGTGAGCGCCACCCCGTGACGGCGGGGCTGCCTGGCGACAAGCCGGGCGGGACACCGGCCTGGGGCGATTGGTACCGCCGGCTGGTGCCCAATTCCTCACATGGCCAGGCGGTGATGAGCGGACCGGATGGCCAGCCGCTGCTGGTGCTGGACCGGGTTGGCGAAGGGCGAACGGCATTGCTGCTCTCCGACCAGATTTGGCTGTGGTCTCGCGACCATGAGGGCGGTGGCCCCCAGGCCGAGCTGCTGCGCCGGGTGGCGCATTGGCTGATGAAGGAACCGGCCCTGGAAGAAGAAGCACTGACGGCGACGGTGGATGGGGGGACATTGTCGGTGGAGCGGCGCACCACGTCAGACACGCCGCCGCCGCCCGTGACGGCGACCTCGCCGGGGGGGCAACCGACGACCATGACGCTGAAGCCAGTCGCCCCGGGGCGGGCCAGCGGAGCCCTGCCGGCGCCGGACCCCGGGGTATGGCGGGTTTCGGATGGAACGCGCACCGCCTTTGCGGCGGCGGGGAGCGCCAACCCGTTGGAGATCGCCGATTTACGTGCAACCGCCAACTATATCGGCCCGGTCGCCCGTGCCTCCGGCGGCAGTGTCCACTGGCTGGAATCAAACGGTGCGCCCGAGCTTCGCTCCGTCGAACCGGACCGCATTGCCGCCGGAGCCGGCTGGATCGGGCTGCGGCGCAACCACGACCATCTCGTCACGGGCGTGAACGCCATCCCCTTGCTGCCCGCCTGGGCGGCGCTTCCGCTGCTTCTGGGGCTGGTTTTTGCAGCGTGGCGGCGCGAGGGCATCAGCTAGGCTTTGAATTCCTCCGCCGAACTCGCTAAACAGCGGCCATGCGCACGATATTTGCACTCCCCGTCCTGCTCGTCTCTGTTTGCCTGGCGGTGCCCGCCCTGGCACAGCAGAACCTAACCGAGTCGAATATCAAATCGGGCGCGCCGACGCCGCCGAAAAATCCCTACATCGCCCACCCGCCACCCGTGGCGGTCCCCGGCGCCCGCCCCCGCACCGACTCGGTGGCGCCGGCGGACCGGGCGGCAGCGGACCTGCCACCAACTGAGGCCCTGTTCGATGCCATCAACCGCGGAGACATCGTCACCGCGCGCGATGCAATCTCCCGTGGCGCGGATTTGGATGGCACGAACGTGCTGGGCGTAACGCCGCTGGAACTGTCGGTCGATCTGGGCCGCAACGACATCTCCTTCCTGCTGCTCTCCCTCCGCGGCGCCAGCGGTAGCCGGAGCGCCGGACCACAGAGTGCGCAAGACGACGACGCCCCGCTCACTCCCGCGCAGAAGCGCAAGGCTGAGGCAGAGGCGCGCGCCCAATCGCGTGAGCAGGCGCGCGCGCAGACGGTGGCGGCACGGCAGCAGGCATCGGCCGCTCGGGTGTCGTCCGCGCAGGCTCCGGTGCTATTTGCCGGAAATGGCGGTGCAGCCGTGCCGTCAGCCGGGTTCCTGGGGTTCGATCCACACAAATAAGGCCTACGCCTCGCGCCTAGGCTTGGGTTGTTGCCCCACCCTTTCAATGGGCCGATAACAACCCCATGAGCGCAGGGGGCGAAACGGTCAGGCTGGCCAGGGTGGCAACCGGCAGCGGAATGATGATTCCGCTGATAGTCGGCTGCGCGCTGTTCATGCAAATGCTGGATACGACCATCATCGCCACGGCACTCCCCGCCATGGCGCAATCCATGGGCGAAGAGCCGACCCGGCTCAACCTGGCGATCACATCGTATGTGCTCAGCCTCGCCGTGTTCATCCCGGTCAGCGGCTGGGTCGCGGACCGGTTTGGCGCCCGCACGGTCTTCGCGGCCGCCATCGGTGTGTTCACCGCCAGCTCCGTCCTCTGCGGTGCGGCCCATTCACTGAGCTTCCTGGTCTTCGCCCGCATGCTGCAGGGCATTGGAGGCGCCATGATGGTGCCGGTCGGCCGGCTGGTGATGCTGAAGACCGTGCCCAAGTCAGACCTGATGCGGGCGATGTCCTTCCTGACCGCCCCGGCGGTGTTTGGCTCGGTGCTGGGCGCCCCGGTCGGTGGCTTCATCGTCACCTTCTCGTCCTGGCGGTGGATCTTCTTTATCAACCTGCCGGTAGGGCTGCTCGGGCTCATCCTCGTCATGACGCTGATCCCCAACGTGCGGGAGGAAACCGTCCCTCCGCTCGACTGGCGCGGTTTCATCCTGTCCGGCGTGGGCCTTGCCTCGCTCGTGTTCAGTTTCGAGACGGTGGGACGCGACAGCATGCCAGGTTGGGTGGCCGTAGCGACCGTTGCCACCGGCGTGGTGTGCTGGGTGCTGTATGTGCTGCATGCGCGGGTCACGGCACACCCTATTCTCGACCTCCGTCTCCTCCGCATGCAAACCTTCGCAGCGGCGACATATGGCGGCGGGCTTTGCCGCATGGGGTTCGGCGCTATCCCATTCCTGCTGGCATTGCTGCTGCAGGTCGGGTTCGGCCTCACTCCTTTGGCCGCGGGGTTGCTGAGTTTTGCCGGGGCTGCGGGGTCCTTGCTGAACAAACCGCTGATCCCACGGATCGTCCGGTGGTTCGGCTTCCGGACCGTCTTGATCGGCACCGCTGTCTTTAATGGGCTATTCGTCTGTAGTTACGCCTGGTTCCGCCCCACCACATCCCATTTGGTGATCCTGGTCATGCTGCTGATCGGCGGGTTCTTCCGCTCTCTTGTGTTTACCAGCCTGAACACCCTTGGCTATGCAGATGTACAGCCGCCGCAAATGGGCCGCGCGACCAGCCTGGCGAGCACGGCGCAACAGGTCAGTATCAGTGTCGGTGTCGGGCTCGCGGCCATGCTGCTTCACCTTGGGATGATCTGGCGTGGCGGCACCACGCTCACCACGCAGGATATCTCGCCCGCCTTCCTCGTGGTGGGGTTCGTCTCGCTTGCCTCCGTGCCATGGTTTCTGCGGCTAGACCGCCTTGCCGGGGCGGAGGTGAGCGGTGGCCGGCGGCGCGTCTAGCCGCAGATCATTGTGTCAGGGCATGGTTTTCGCGATGCAGGGATGCTTCAGCATCTCGGCATACCACGCGGCTAGCGCCGGATGGCTCTCCTGCCAGGGTTCGTGAGGAAACCGCAGATCGAGATAGCCGATCGCGCAGGCGACGGCGATGCTGCCGATATCGAGATGGTTAGCGGGCGGCTCCGCTTCCAACGCGGCCAGTGACCGGTCGATCTTGGCTTTTTGCCGCGCGATGACCGCGTCGCGTTCGGGCTCCGGCGGCCGTCCCATTTCGCCTCGGCGCAGCACCGCCGCATCGCAAATGCCGTCGCCCAGAGCCTGCAAGCGCAGCGCCCGCATGCGGAGCCCATGCTCGGGGAACATCGGGAACACATCACCGACCCCGTCGAGGAATTCGCAAATCACCCGGCTGTCGTATAGGGCGATTCCGTCTTCAGTGACCAGGCAGGGGATCTTTCCCAGCGGGTTCACGGCGACGATGCCGGCGCTCTCTCCCCCAGCGGGCACAAGGGTAATCTGTGGGTCAATGCCGCGCGCGATCGCACACACCATGACCTTGCGGGCAAACGGACTCGATGGGGCGTGAAACAGCTTCAACGAAATTGGTCCTTACGTTTACGCATCGCTCCTAGCGTAAGGGCATCCGTGGCGTGGAGGAATGGGTTTTCTGCCTGCTCCGCCCCGAGCCGGCTGGGAACCGTCGGGTGTCCAGCCTTCCGCAGCCGGCCGACTTCCGCAGCCCGGGCCGCAAGCGCCTGGTTGTCCGGTTCTTCGGTCAGCGCAAACCTGGCGTTGCTTTGAGTGTACTCGTGCCCACAACACACGAGCGAATCGGGCGGCAGGGCGGCGAGTTTGCGCAGACTGGTGAACATCTGCTCCGCGGTGCCTTCGAGCAGCCGGCCGCAGCCGAGGCTGAACAGCGTGTCGCCGCAAAGCAAGACTGCACCGGGTTCGATGAAGTAGGCGATGTGCCCAACCGTATGGCCCGGCGTGTCGATGACACGGGCCTGCGCCGCCCCCAAGTGCACCAGATCACCTTCCCGGACGGCGAGGTCGAGTTTTGGAAGCCGATGCGCATCGGCCGCCGCACCGATCACCTTTGCACCATACCGGCCCCGGATCGGGGCAGCGGCCGCGATATGGTCGTCATGGTGATGGGTGAGGATGATCGCGTCGAGCCGCCCACCCGCAGCGTCGATGGCTTCCACGATGGGAGCCTCCTCCGCTGGGTCGACGATGGCGGTGAAGCCCGTCGAACCGTCCCGCAATAACCAGGCGTAGTTATCCGATAGAATGGGGATGGCCTGCGCCGTGACCGTCATTGGCTGCTCCTGCTGGCGTGGTGTCATGTAGCACCAACGACGCAGAGCGCAACGCGGCCGCGGGCAGGCCTCCCCGCTGGCGCTATATACCGGCGCGGGTCGTGACGCGAAGGCGTTCAGCCTCTAACTCGTCGGGGGTCATCGCCCCGCGGGTCTCATCGAACCCGGCCCACTCATCATTCCCGCGATAGTCGAGGCTCCGCTCGGCAATGTCGACGGGGCCATGGCGCGCCATGATGGCCTCCGCCTCGGTGACCCGTGCGTCGTCGGCGCGTACCGAGACCAGCGTGCTGCCCCGGCGTACACCCTCCGTGTAGACGTGCGCATGTTCCTCCGACACCCCAGCGCCGGTCAGTGCGCCGAGCAGGCCCCCTGCTGCGGCGCCCGCACCGGCACCCGTGAGCGTGGCCACCAGCCAGCCTGCCGCGATGACCGGCCCCACGCCAGGGATCGCCAGCGCGCCAATGCCGGCAAGCAAGCCGGCCCCGCCGCCGATCAGCGTCCCGATCGAGGCGCCAGTCCCCGAGCCGGTGCCCGCAGCGGTTTCGGCAGTGGGCTCCGACCCTGAGGGTGCGACGTCCCGGTTGGAAACCATGCTGACGGTCTCGTGCGAGAACCCAGCCGCCTCAAGGTCGGCGACGACCTTCTCGGCCGTCGAATAGTTGTCGTATAGGTGTGCGACAGTGCGCATGGCACTCTCCCGTTGTGCGAGTTGTTGTGGTGGGCGCTATTTACCGGTGACGTTGCCCTGGTAGTCGAGCGACACCGCCACGGGGTTGCCGTCTTTCTCCGCCTGTCCGCGCCAAATGCCCTGAGCGTCCTTCTTGAGGCCCATGACCTTGGTGTAGCCGGCGGAGGTGATGCGTTGGCTCGCCTGGTTCATGGTGAAGCTGTTGCGGCCGGGAACCGGAGCAGCCGCCGTACGCCTGGTCGTGTTGGTCGTTTGGACCGCACTCGGCCTGGCAGACGCGGATTGCGGCGGGGTGTTCATTGCCGCCGCCGGCGTCTGCGCTCCAGCCGGTGTGGTGGACGGGCTTGGTGCCGCCATGGCTGCCGGTGCCGACGGCGCGGCCACCGGGGGGGTCGTCGGCGTGGCCGTGGCGGGCGGAGTCGTGCCCGGGGTGGTTCCGGTCGTCGTGCCCTGGGCAAAGGCCGCTCCGCTGGGGGCGAATGCAGCGCCACTGGCAACCACCAGTGCAGCGGCAGCGAGGGTTAGTCTCATCATGAGGATCCTTTTCATTTGTGTCGGCGTCCCACACATAGAACGGCAATTCGCGCCGACCGTTCCCTCGCCCGTGTGATCTGCTAGGTGTTCGCCAGCACAGTCACGGAATGCACCATGTCCCGGCCGCTCAAGGTTGCCGTCCAGATGGACCCGATCGAAACGATCAACATCGATGGGGATTCGACCTTTGCCCTCATGCTGGAAGCCCAGCGACGCGGCCATACCCTCTGGCATTATGAGGTGCGCCATCTGAGCCTGCGCGAGGGCAAGCCTTCCCTCAGCGCCCCCAACACGGAGCGTCTGACGGCGATTGCGCGGACGGTCACGGTGCAGCGCGTGCGGGGCGCCCATTACACGTTCGGCGAGGCCTCGCGAATGGATTTGGGGACGATGGACGTGGTGCTGATGCGCCAGGATCCCCCCTTCGACATGGCCTACATCACCGCCACGCACATGCTGGAGCATATCCACCCGCATACCCTGGTGGTGAACGACCCGGCGAGTGTGCGGGATGCGCCGGAGAAGTTGCTGGTGACGCATTTCCCCGAGCTGATGCCCCCGACGCTCATCACCTGGGATACCGAGGCGATCCGCAGCTTCCGGGCAGAACACCGCGACATCATCGTCAAGCCGCTCTTCGGCAATGGCGGCGCCGGCGTGTTCCGCATCCGCCAGGACGACGAAAATCTCGCCTCGTTGCTGGAGTTGCACTGGGCCCGCTCCCGCGAGCCGCTGATGATCCAGCGCTACGAGCCCGCGGTACGGCTTGGCGACAAACGCGTGATCCTGGTGGATGGCGAGCCGCTGGGAGCAATCAACCGCGTTCCAGCCGCGGGCGAGGCACGGTCCAACATGCATGTCGGGGGCCGGCCGGAGGCGGTGGCGTTGACCGCGAGGGATCGGGAAATCTGCGCCCGGATCGGGCCGTTGCTGCGGGAGCGCGGGCTGATTTTCGTGGGAATCGACGTGATCGGCGACTGGCTGACCGAAATCAACGTCACCTCGCCGACCGGGCTACAGGAAATCGTAAAGTTCGGCGGACCCGATCTTTCGGCGGTCATCTGGGAGCGGATCGAGGCGAAGAAGGGTTAGAACCCTCACTCGTCGGCCGGCCCCATTGACTTGATCAGGTCCAGCATCCGCTTGCGGATGTTTGGATCGGTGATGCGATAATAGGCTCGGACGAGCTCCAGCGTTTCCCGTTTGGCGAAGGTGTCGTCAGCGCCAAAACCCTCTTGCTGTTCGGCGAAGCCGTGGACTGCACGGCTGTGCTGCTGCGGAGCAGGACCAATCCCGCTGGGACCTGCCAGGGATTCCGGCATGTTGTCGTAGAAGAAACTGATCGGCACGTCGAGGATACGGGAAAGGTCGAACAGGCGGGATGCACCGACCCGGTTGGCGCCGCGCTCATATTTCTGGACCTGCTGGAAGGTTAGCCCAAGCGCATCGCCCAGTCGCTCCTGCGACATGCCCATCAGCGTTCGACGCAGCCGGATTCGCGCCCCGACATGCACATCTACCGGGCTAGGACGACTTTCAACCTGCTCGGCCATCGGCTGCAATTGCCCTCTTCAGCTGCCAAAGTCGACCGGTGGACGACAGTGTCTGACGTATGAAAGGAGTGTTAAGGGGACAACCCAAAATTGTCAATCAAATCACTCTTGGATTTAGACAGTTCGTGGTTTTTGAGACTAGCGCTGCGAAAACGGTTCAGTGTGGGATTTTCTGATCACGCCCACGCCTAGTCCGCAGCTTCCGAGCGCGAGCAGGAAGGGGATACCCAAGCCGAGCCGGGAGAACGGTGTCCGGCCACGCTGCCCCGGGAGTGAGACGACCATTGCGGCTGCAATCCTGGGCTGCAACCGGCCGAGTTCGTGGCCGGATGAGTCGTAGGCTGCCGTAATCCCCGTATTGGCGGCCCGGACCAGCGGCAGACCCTCTTCGACAGCCCGCATCCGGGCCGCGGCGAGGTGCTGGCGCGGGCCCGTCGAATTTCCGAACCAGGCATCGTTCGTGATGTTGACCATCCAATCGGGGCGGTTTTGCTCATCAATCAACTGCGCCGGGTAGATCGCCTCGTAGCAAATGAACGGGCCGAACGGCGGTATGCCTGGCAGGGTCAGCGTCTTGGGCCCGGTTCCGAACGCCAGGTGGCCCGGCACGATCTGGACCGAAAATGGCACCCAACTCGGTGGGAACTCGCCAAATGGCACCAGATGCCATTTATCGTATGTCCCGGCAATGAAATCCGGTCCAGTGAGCGCAAACAGGCTGTTGTAGGGTTCGCCCGCCGCATCGAAGCGGATGCTTCCCGCCAGCACCGCCTTTGCAGGGATCGCCGCCCGCCAAATGGCCTCACGCGCCCCCGCATCTTGCCCGAGCGGGAACAGGCTGGCGGTTTCCGGCCAGACGACCACGACGGAAGCGCCGGGAGATTGGCGTTCAGCCTCGGCAACACCCTGCCGCGTCAGGTCCAAATACCGCTCGAAAACCTCGAGTGCGATGGCGCGATCCCACTTATCCGTTTGCGGCACGTTGCCCTGCACCAGCACGACGCTGACGCCGGGGCCTGGAGGAACCGGTTGCTCCAGGCGATGGATGCCGAACCACACCCATGCCACCATGGCGACTCCAGCGCCGGCCAGCCATTGCCAACCCAGGATTGGGGTCGCCGCCAGTAGCACCGTGGCGAGGGTCAGGCCGGGCGCGCCGAGCCAGGCTGCCGGCTGGATGAGTACATCCCCCACCCCGCCTGGGATGGCCCACACGCTGCCCCACGGGTTCCATGGGAACCCGGTGCCGACGAACTGCCGCGCCAGGTCGGCCAGCGTCCATAACCCTGCGAACAGCATCACGCGGTGCCACCCAGGCCTTGCCAAACGCGCCCCCGCGCAGGGAACCGCAATGAACAGTGCCATCAGCGCTGAGAGCGCCGGCACCGCCAGGGGCACAAGCCACCAGTAACGGGCGGACTCGATCAGGATGGCTTCGGTGATCCAGTAAAGGCCCAGGATGTGGTGGCACAAGCCGAAGAAGAAGCCGCGGCGCAATGCCCCCGCCCATCCCTTGGCTGTGCCTATCAGCACCAGCAGGCCCGGGACGCAGATGAGCAAGACGGGAATGAGGTGAACCGGCGGAAGTGCCGCGGCCGAAAGCGCCCCTAGGCCGGCCGCCGCGGCATCGGCCCGCCAACCGGCCAGGCCGGCAAGTCGCGTGCAGAACAGGGCGGGCAGCCGGCGCATCAGGGCTGCACGGTACGTCCAGCCGGCACCGGGGTTCCGGTGAGCACAGCCGCAATGCACTCAGCTGCCATGACGCCCATCGCGACCAAGGAGCGCGGCGTGGTCCCGGCCATATGCGCCGTCACAATCATGCGTGGGTGGTTGCGCAGGGGATGGTCGATGCCGGGCGGCTCCGTTTCGAACACGTCCAGCGCGGCGCCGGCGATATGCCCGCTCTCGAGCGCGGCCAGAAGCGCCACCTCGTCGACCAACCCGCCACGCGCCGTATTCACCAGGAACGCCCCCGCCGGCATCGCGGCAAGCGCCGCAGTGTCGATCAGATGGTGGGTCGCTGGGCCATAGGGGCAATGCAGGGACAGCACGTCGGACTGCGCCAGCACATCGGGCAGCGCGATGCCGCCGCGGCCAGCCGGACCGCAGGGCGTGACGACCATGCCGAATGCCGTTGCCAGCGGCACGACGGCCCTGCCGATGGACCCGTCACCGATCAGGCCCAGACGCAACCCGGCGATGTCGCGCACCGGCGGCGCATCCTCTCGCCAACCGCCGGCCGCCAGGGCAGCCCCGGTCGGCCGCAATTGCTTTGCCAAGGCCAGGATCATCGCCATGGTGTGTTCGGCAACGGCCGGGGTGTTGGAGGCCGGAGCACGCGTGACGACGATGCCGCGGACGGCGGCGGCTTCGAGGTCGACATCGTCGACACCCACGCCGTGCCGGGCGACGACCCGGAGCCGGGGCGAGGCATCCATCGCTGCTGCCGTCACCGGCCCTTGGCGCGTCAGCACCGCATCGGCGGCAATGCGACCGACCAGCGCCGTCACGGCCTCGGCCGAGGGATAGGCTTGCATGTAGTGGATGGCACACCCGGCCTGCTCCAGCACGGCGACGGCCGCAGGCGCCAGGCGCGGCGCGGTCATGACGACGTTGAACTGCGGCACGATCAGTCTCTGGTCTGGCGTTTGTAGTGATCGATATACTTGCCCGTGACCAAGTCCGTCTTCACCACGATCGCCA
The DNA here is from genome assembly GCA_965199005.1 of Acetobacteraceae bacterium. Classification (GTDB taxonomy): domain Bacteria; phylum Pseudomonadota; class Alphaproteobacteria; order Acetobacterales; family Acetobacteraceae; genus LMUY01. The sequence goes on from CBDAQK010000006.1 coordinate 1,817,144, forward strand.
CGTCCGTGGTGTTGAACTGGTTGTCGACCACCGCCCCGTCTCCGACCATGCCGCCAAGCCGCAGGTAGCCCTTGACCAGGGGTGGCAGGCTGTTGAGCACCCGGCGGACATCCAATTCCTCGGGCGGCAACCGGCGCATGTCGATGAAGCGGCCGCCGACCGCCCGGGGGCGCAGCGCGGGCGGCGCCAGGTGGTTGTGGTAAAGATACGTCAACTCGGCCGCAACCGCGTCCGGGTCGGTGCCCCCGAGGCTGGCACAGCCGAACATCAGGTCGATCTCGTAGGCGAAGATATAGGCGGCAATGCCGCGCCACAGCAGTTGCATGACCGCCCGGCCCCGATAGCGCACGTCGACGCACGAGCGCCCTAGCTCGAGCACCCGGCCGGGAAAACTCAACAACGGCGTAATGTCGTATTCCGCGGCTGTATAGAACCCCCCGAGGATGGCCGCCCACTCCCGCTGCACCATCCGATAGGTGCCGACCACACCCTCCGGCCCGCCGCTGACGGTATGGTCGACCACGATGAGGTGGTCGGCGACCCGGTCATAGGCATCGCTGTCGCGGCGGGACAGCTTCGCCGCGGCGTCCGGCTCAGCCCCCATCTCGTCGTAGAAGACACGATAGCGCAGCGCCTGTAGTGCATCGACCTCGTCCGGCGTCGTCGCGATCCGCAGGCCCAGATTGCCCGCCCGTAGCTCGACGAAGCTGGATCGTTCCGATCTTTGATCCCCCGGCATTTCTAGAACGGCAGGGCGATCGACGATCATCGGAGGATCCGGGGCTCGTCGGGATTGGTCCCGCCGGGTTCAGCCGCCTTGCGCGTTCCGGACCGCGCCTCGGCATTTCGGTCGGCGGCAGCCGCATCCCGCTTGGTCACCCGCTTGCTGCCGAACAGTTCGAGCCGGTGGGACACCAGGTCGAAGCCAAGACGCGCGGCGATGGTTTGCATCAGCGCTTCGTGCTCGGCGTCCTCGAACTCGATCACCTTGCCGGTGTCGACGTCGATCAAGTGGTAATGGCGGCCATGGGCGGTCGGCTCGTAGCGGGCCCGGCCGCCCCCGAAGTCACGCCGGGCCAGGATGCCATTTTCTTCAAGCAGCCGGACGGTACGATAAACGGTGGCGATGGAGATCCGATCGTCCAACGCGGTCGCGCGGCGATACAACTCCTCGACATCCGGGTGGTCTTCAGCGTCTGACAGGACCCTCGCGATGACCCGGCGTTGCCCGGTCATCTTCAGACCTCGTTCGACGCACAAGCGCTCGATACGCGATTCCATCGCTTCCCTGGCCACGACTGTCCCGATGGCGTAGCCGATCACGAGGCGGGCTGTCCAATCCTGACCGCTCGCCCCCGGGGTTTTCCCCAAACGGCCTAGCTCATGGCGCGGCCGCCGGTGCCGAGCCCGATCTTCTTGGCCAGGGATGAGCGATGCTGAGCGTAATTTGGCGCCACCATCGGATAGTCGGAGCCAAGGCCCCAGCGCTCCCGATATTGGTCAGGCGTCATGTTGTAGGAACTCATCAGATGCCGCTTCAGCATCTTCAACTTCTTGCCGTCCTCGAGGCACACGATGTAGTCCGGAAATACGGATTTCTTCACGGGGACTGCAGGCTGCGGCCGCTCCGGTGCCGGCGCCGGCGCCGCCCCCAAGCCCGAAACGGCACGATGGACGTCGCGGATCAAATCGGGCAGCAGGTCTGCCGACACTGAATTGGCCTTAACATGTGCGGACACGATTTGGGCTGTTAGTGCCAAGATATCCAATGCAGCCGCGTCGTCCGCCATATTAATGCACTCCAAAAGGTAAAGGCGGATCATATACAAGCCGAATCGGAAGGTTAGCAACGGTAGATGCTTGGAGTTGGCCAAAAAGTAATGAATTATTGCATATGACTGATATCGATGTCACAGCCGATCTATGCCCCATCACATACGTTCGTACCCGAATTGCGCTTGACAAGCTCCGGGTGGGGGACCTGTTGCGAGTGACCCTGCGGGGTGAGGAGCCGCGCCGCAATGTGCCCCAGACCGCCGCCGAACAGGGCCACACAATCCTCTCGGTCGAGGATGCCGCGGATGGGACGACGATCGTGGTGATTCGGAAAGGCTAGCCGCGCAACACCAGCGCGTCGCGCCCCAAGCCGTAATAGTTGCGCCGCCGGCCGCACTCGGTGAATCCGGCAGCAGCATACAGGCGTTGGGCTGGCGCGTTCTCGGCCGCGACTTCCAGGAACACGGGGAGATCAGCGACGGCTGCCATAACGGCGGTGACCAGATCGCGGGCAACGCCCTGCCGCCGCGCCGGTGGTGCGACGGCCAGGGTCAGTATCTCCGCCTCGCCGCCTGCCCTGCGGGCCATGATGAACCCGCCTCGCGCATCGATGAAGCCGAACGCGCCGGGCATGGCCAGCATCTCCGCGAAGGCGCCGACGCTCCACTGCTCCCCGCATGGAAACGCCGCCGCATGCAACTCGGCCAGAACAGCGGCGTGAACGACGCTGGCGGCGATCACGCCGGGGCAGGACGATGCGCGGCCGCAGGACGGGCCTCGGGTGGCTCGATGTAGAGCGGCTGGGCCGGACACGCGGCCAGGTCCCCAGCCAGGCGCCGCAGCGCCACGCGGGCAACCGAAGCGAGGCTGACCTGGCACCGGTTACCCGAGACCGCATCGGCTCCCGCAGCCTGCAGCGCCGCTACAACCGCCCCAGCTGCGTCGCCGAGCACGACGGCTGGCCCGGCGGGCAATGGCAGTGCAGCCATCGGCGCCGCCTCCATCGCTCCATCGCGGCCAAGGAAGATACGACCGGCCCGGCGGCTGTCCAGCGCGACCCAGGCTTGCCGGCTGGTCGATAGGCCGTCCAGCAGCGCCTCTGCCACGGTCACGCCCACGACGGGCACGCCAGCGCCGATGGCGAGCCCATTGGCCAAGGCAATCGCTCCGCGCAGGCCGGTGAAGCTCCCTGGCCCCACCGTGACTGCCACCGCATCGAACCCGGCGCCGTGTTCGCGCAGCAAATCCTGCACCATCACTGGGAGAGTGGCCGTGGCAGCCCGGCTATCGGCGCCCGCCTTCACGCCCAGGCAGCGCCCGTCCTCGATCAGGGCCACGGAACACGGGCCGAGCGCCGCGTCCAGCGCCAGCAGCCGCATTCAGAGCAGGACGCAGGCCTCGTCGAACGTCAGCCGGGGCGCGCGGGGGGGCAGGTCCGAGCCGTCGCCATGGCCAAGGTTGACGAGGAAATTCGCCTTCCACCCGCTCGCGACGAAAAACGCCTCGTCCACTTTGGCCTTGTCGAAGCCACTCATCGGCCCCGCATCGAGCCCGACCGCGCGGGCGGCCATGATCAGGTAGGCGCCTTGGAGGGTGCCATTGCGGATCGCCGTCTCATGGGCCAAGGCCTCGTTGCTGGCGAACCACGATCGGGCATCGGCTTGGGGGAACAGCTTCGGCAATTGCTCGTAGAATAGCGGATCGTGCGCCACGATGGCGACGACCGGAGCGGCCATCGTCTTGTCGACGTTACCAGCCGACAGCGCGGAACGCAGCCGCTCCTTCGCTTCCGGCGTGCGCAGGAACAGGAAGCGCGCGGGGGAGCAATTGGCAGAGGTCGGCCCCATCTTCAGCAGGCCGTACATCTCCTCCAGCACCGATTCCGCAACCGGCTCGTCGCGCCATTTGTAGTACGTTCGCGCGTCCGTAAAGAGCGCCGAGCGGGCGCCCTCATCCAGAAGCATCAGGCTTACGGCTCGACCTGTTGGACGGACACGACCTCCGGCACGTAATGGCGCAGCATGTTCTCGATGCCATGCTTTAGCGTGGCAGAGGAAGACGGGCAGCCAGAGCATGCGCCCTGCATGTGCAGCATGACGACGCCATCCCGGTAGCCCCGGAAGACGATATCCCCGCCATCGCTGGCGACGGCTGGACGAACCCGCGTGTCGAGCAAATCCTTGATCTGGTCGACGATTTCTTGATCCTCGGGCGCGACGTCCTCGTCGAGCGCGTCATGGGCGCCGTCCATCACCGAGCGGCCCGCGACGAAATGCTCCATGATCGCACCGAGCACCTCGGGACGCAGGGTCTGCCAATCAGCCAGGTCGGATTTCGTGATCGTGATGAAGTCCCCGCCCAGGAACACGCGCGCCACCCCAGGCAACTGGAACAGCGCATAGGCCAGCGGCGAACGCTCGGCCGCGGAGGCGGTCGCGAAATCGGCGGTACCATCGCCCATGACGTCCCGGCCGGGCAGGAATTTGAGGGTAGCCGGGTTGGGTGTGCCCTCGGTCTCGATGAACATCTGCGAACCTTCCGAATGGGGACCGCGCTGGTCCGCTCATCCCCTAACTTGGCGTAGCTGCGGCGTGAAGCAAGGGTTAAGTCGGGGTAGAAGGGTTGTGAGGGCGACAGGCCTGATAAAATGGCAGAGAACCGATGTGCGCCGGCTTCTCCGAGAGCGGTGGCACCGTGCGAATTGGTCTCACTCTGCCGCGTTTGCCAGCGGCGGGTCGCTGGGTGGCAGCTTGGCACGCAGGCGGCGGATGCGGCGCGGATCGGAATCCAACACACGGAATTCCATGCCCGACGGATGGGTCACCACCTCGCCGCGCGAGGGAACCCGCCCGGCAATCGTAAAGATCAGGCCGCCCACCGTCTCGATGTCGGCCGACCGCTCGTCATCCGTCAGCACCGCACCGACCCGGGTCTCGAAATCGTCGACCGGCAGGCGGGCGTCCAAATCCAGCGTTCCGTCCGGCCGTTCGGTAACCAGCGGCTTGTCTTCCTCGTCATGCTCGTCGGCGATGTCGCCCGTAATGGTCTCGACCAAATCCTCGATCGTCACCAGCCCATCGATGCCGCCATATTCGTCCACCACCAGCGCCAGATGGATGCGGGCTTGCCGCATCTGCAGCAGCAAATCCAGCACCGGCACCTGCGGCGCCACCATCAAGGGCGAGCGGACGACGCTTTCCAGCTGAAACTCGTCCGGGCGGCCGACATAGCCGAACACGTCCTTGATGTGGACCATGCCGACGATGTCGTCCAATTGCTGGCGGAACACCGGCATGCGGGAATGCCCTTCCCGCCGGATTTGCTCCAACGCCTGGTCAAGCGTTACATCGACGGGCATGGCGACGATGTCCGCCCGCGGCACCATCACGTCATCCGCCGTGGTGCCGCGCATCCGCAACACGTTGGCGATCAAGGCGCGTTCCTGCCGGTCCAGCTCCGGCTGGGTGCCGGGTTCCTCGGTGGCGTCCTCCGCCTCCTGCATCAATTCCTCGATGCTTTCGCGCAGGCTGTGTTCGGTGCCGCGGCGCCAGAAGCGCTGCCGCACCCGGCGGAGGAATGATTGGCCGGCCAACTCGCTCATGCCCGCCGCCACGGGTTCGGCACCCGAAGCGCGTGCAGGATACGCGCCTCCTGCAACTCCATCCGCCGAGCCTCCCCGGCGCCCCCATGGTCGTGGCCGCGCAGATGCAACGCCCCATGCACCACCAGATGCGACAGCACGTGCGACATGCGGCGGCCGGCCGCGCTCGCCTCCCGCCGTACGACGCCTGCGGCCAGGATCACGTCACCCGTGTCGAAGGTCAGCACGTTGGTTGGTTTGTTACGTCCCCGGTGTCGGGCGTTCAGCCGCTTCACGGCGCGGTCGGAGGCCAACACCACGGTCCCAACCCCGCCAGCCGCGACCGCAGCACGGGTGGCCACCCGGCCGGCATCCGACACCATGCGGTGCCACGCCGGGTCAGCGACGATCACCGCCGGGCGCGGCCAGCACAATCGCTCTGGCGTGGCCGGCTCTGCGAGTGGCTGCCCGGCTGGGGGCAGGCTTCGACTACTTGGAGGCTCCATCACTCTCCCGCTTGGCGCGGCCTCGCGTATCCCGCTCGGCCACCGCCCGTTGCTCATACGCGTCCACTATACGCGCAACCAGAGGATGACGCACCACGTCTCGCACATCGAAACGGTTGACCCCGATCCCCTGCACACCCTCCAGCGTATCCAATGCCTCCCGCAGGCCAGACCGCGTGCCCGCAGGCAGGTCCACCTGGGTCAGATCGCCGGTAATCACCATGCGTGTTCCCTCGCCCATCCGGGTCAGGAACATCTTCATCTGGGCTGGGGTGGTGTTCTGCGCCTCATCCAGGATGACGAAGGCATGGCTCAGCGTGCGGCCCCGCATGAAGGCGAGCGGGGCGACCTCGATCTCCCCGGTCGCGATCCGCCGTGCCATCTGGTCGCCCGGCATCATGTCGCCAAGCGCGTCATAGAGCGGACGAAGGTACGGATCGACCTTCTCCTTCATATCGCCGGGCAGGAAGCCCAGCCGCTCGCCGGCTTCCACGGCCGGGCGGGACAGCACGATCCGCTCCACCGCACCGGAGGCGAGCATGCCCACGGCCTGGGCCACCGCCAGATAGGTCTTGCCCGTGCCGGCGGGGCCGATGCCGAACACCATTTCGAACCGGCTCAGCATTTCCATGTAGGAGGACTGGCCCGGCGACCGTGGCCCGACCGAGCCGCGCCGCGTCCGGATCGCAGGCAGATCGGAGAGCGGGAGCCGCGGGTCGGCCTCCACCGACCGTGCCGTGGCCATGCGGATAGCGGCGTCCACATCGGCGCTGGCGACGCCCTGGCCACCCCGCAGCCGCTGCCACAGCCCACCAAGGGCCGCCTGTGCCGCCTCGACACGTTGGGGGTCGCCACTGATCGACACGCGGTTGCCGCGGCAGGCGAGCCGCACGCTCAATCCCTGCTCCAGCCGTGCCAAATGCCGGTCGTGATCCCCGAGGAGCAGCGGCAACAAGGCATTGTCGTCGAACTGCATCGTCACGGCGCGGCCGGGTAGGCCGGGCGGGATGGTCACGGCAAGGGCCGGGGCGGGTTGTGTCAAGCGCGGGCGAACTCCTCTACCAAACGACGAGCGGGTAAAATCCCCGACAGGGATGTGGGGGTGGTGGCGACGATCTGCACCTGGGTCTCGGTGCCGATCAGCGTGGCGGGGCCGGGAAAATGCACCGGCTGCAAGGCGGGCGTGCGGCCACCGAGCTGTCCGGGACGGCGCCCGGGGTGGGTCACCAGCACGCTGACGGTATGCCCGGCGCTTTTTGCGTTGTAGGCAGCCTGACTGTCGCGCAACGCCGCCTGAAGCTCCTGTAGCCGCGCATCCTTCACCGCCTCCGGCACCTGGGCCGGGGCGCCGGCAGCCGGGGTGCCGGGCCGGGGCGAGTATTTGAACGAAAAGGCGGTGGCAAACCCGATGTCACGCACCAGCGCCATGGTCGCGGCATGGTCGGCGTCGGTTTCCCCCGGGTGGCCGACGATGAAGTCGGACGACAAGGCCAAATCCGGCCGGGCGATGCGCAGGCGGTCGACCAGATGGCGATACTCGGCCGCCGTGTGGCGCCGGTTCATGGCGGCCAGCGTCCGGTCCGAGCCGGATTGCACGGGCAAATGCAGGAATGGCATCAGCGCGGGCACGTCGCGATGCGCGGCGATCAACGCGTCGTTCATGTCGCGCGGATGGCTCGTGGTGTAGCGGATGCGCAGCAACCCTTTGATCTCCGCGAGCGCCCGGACCAAGTCTGCCAGGCCCCACGCCGTGCCGTCCGTGCCGGGCGCGGACCAGGCATTCACGTTTTGGCCCAGCAAGGTGATCTCCCGGGTGCCACCCGCCACCATGCGCCGCGCCTCGGCCAGCACAGCCATGGCGGGGCGGCTCATCTCCGCCCCCCGGGTGTACGGCACGACGCAGAAGGAGCAGAATTTGTCGCAGCCCTCCTGGATGGTCAGGAAGGCCGTAAACCCCTGGCTGGCAGCCTGCTCCGGCAGCGCGTCGAACTTGGCGACTGTATCGAAGTCGGTTTCGATGACGGCACCCGCGGCGCGGGCCGCCCGGGCGACCATCTCCGGCAGCCGGTGATAGGTTTGCGGGCCGAGCACGATATCGACGAACGGCGCGCGCCGCAGGATCGCCTCACCCTCCGCCTGTGCCACGCACCCGGCGACGGCCAGCACGGTGCGCTTGCCCTCGGTCGCGCGGATGTCCTTGATCCGGCGCAATTTGCCGAGTTCGGAGAACACCTTCTCGGCGGCACGGTCGCGAATATGGCAGGTATTGAGGATGACCATGTCCGCGTCGTCGGCACTGTCCGCCGGGGCATAGCCGAGGGGGGCGAGCACATCCGCCATGCGGGCGCTATCGTACACGTTCATCTGGCAACCCCAGGTGATCACGTGAAGACGCTTCGGCTCGGTCATGAGGCTAGTTGCTTCCACACACCGTCCCCGGAAAAACCCGGCGGCGAAGCGGGAGCACTTATCCTCCAGCGCATATTGGTCAAGGTCCCTATCGGATTCGGGCCTCCCTTCTCCACGCCTACACTGCCAGCGGCGGGGTGCCGGGTGTCAAGTGTCGTTACGGCGACATCCTCCCTTGCGCGCCGGCCCTGCGCATGGTCGATCGCAGCATGGCATTACCAGGCGGCCACCGATGCTAAAACGACGCACCGTGCTGCAGACCGGACTGGCCGTGCTCGGTTCGGCCGCCAGCCGCCCGAGTTTGGCGCAACCCGCGCGGTGGAGCGCGGCGACGGAATACCCGGCGTCGGCGATGCCAGGCGAAGGATTGTCCACCTTCGCCCGCTTGCTCGCCGAGGCCAGTGGCGGGGTGATCACCCTGCAACCCGCCTACGACGCACCCGACGGGCTGCGCTCTGCGACCATTCCCGCGGCCGTCCAGGCGCAGCGCCTGACTGTGGGCGATGCGTTTGCCGGGGCGCTGGATGGGCTGGACCCGGTCTTCCAACTCTCCTCGCTGCCCTTCGGCGCGACCAATGCCATGGAGGCCCGCCGGCTGTACGACGCCGCCCGTCCTCTCTACGTGGCGGCGTTCACCCGGCTCGGCCAGCGCCTGCTGTATTCGACCCCCTGGCCACCCAGTGGCATTTGGTGCCGCAACCCGGTGCGAACGCCGGCAGACCTGCAAGGCCTCGCGATCCGCACCTATGATACGGCAAGCACGGCCGTGTTCAGCCGGGCCGGAGCTGCCCCGCTGCAAATCTCGTTTGCGGATGCGATGGCGGGACTGCACGGCGGCAAACTCAGCGCCGTCCTGTCCAGCGGGGATGGCGGTGCGGGCCGCAAGCTGTGGGACGAATTGCCGCATTTCACCGCCATCGGGTATGCCATGCCGCTCTCGTTCACGACGCTGAACGAGGCGGTCTACCAAACGCTGACCCCTGCGTTGCGCGAAGCGGCCGACCAGGCGGCGACCCTCACGGAGGCGGCGCAGTGGCGCTTGCTGGGAGAACGCGATGGCATCAACCAGGCGGCGATGCTCGGCCATGGGATGACCATCGACCCACCCAGCCCGGAACTGGCACAGGCCCTGCGGCTTGCGGCGGCCGACACGGTCGCGGCATGGGTGCGTCTGGCCGGCCCCGAGCGTGCGGCGCCGCTGACCCACTGACGGCAACCCTGGCAAGCCGATTACATCATTGCGGCACAATTTTCCATGCCAAACGAGGATTCCGCTCCAAGCGCAATTGGCTTCTGCTGGCCGCCATCCTGATACCAGCAGGGGGCCACGCCGCCGGCACATTGCGGTTTGGGCTCGACTTCGACCCCGACTCGCTCGACCCGGCACGAAGCAATTCCTACATCGAGCGGGCGATCAACACCTCGATGTGCGACGCGCTGGCGGGGGGTCGTGAATGTCGGCACCTGGATGCATTGCGGCGCACCCCTGAACTGGACCGGTTGGTGCAGCCCGGCGCTAGAGGCGGCACTGGACCGCGGCGCGGCGGAGCCGACCCAAGCCGGGCGTTTGGCCGCCTATCATGAGGCGGAGGATTTGTGGATGGCACAGGCCGCCTACATCCCCCTCTACCATTTCACCTGGTTTTGGGGGTTGAGCGACAAGGTGTCCCGGCTTCGTCGCACGGCCAGACGGATTGATCCGGCCGATCGGGCTTACGCCGGCGCAGTAGACGCGACCAGCCCATCCAGGTCGGCAAACGCGACGTAGATGTGGTACAGGGAACTGGCCGGAATCTTCGTCGCGATATTCGTGACGCCGTCGGCGGCGAATTGGTCCCGCCACATGCCCCGCGGGCAGCCACTCAAATAGCGGCCGAGCAGACAGTGGAGGTCCGCCTCCATGCGCCGCCCGGTATCGACGCCTCGGCGCATCATGGTGGCGTGGGCTTTCAGCGCCTCCGTCTGCGGCCAAAGCCGGGCAGTTCCATGCCGCACCGCGCCATCCCGCCCGATCACGTCCAGCACGGGCACACCGGCGGAGTCGCGCCCATAGGTCTCGGCGAAGCTGTAGAGGCGTTGCGATTCCGCCACCACGTCGCCGCCAAGCAGCCTTGCATATTGTTCCAGCAGCCAGACCCATTCGTAATGATGGCCCGGCTCGACATGGGTGCCGTCCTCCGCCGCGGCCGGCTGCAGCAAGTCGTCGAAGAACTCGCCCAGCGTGCCGCTCTCGGCGTGATGGAAATGGGTGCGGAACAGCGCCACCAGGTCGTGGGCGAGCGTGGCGTAGGCGTCGTCCCCGCTCGCCTCGTAGAGCGCCAGGCTCGCCTCCAGCAGGTGCATATGGGGATTCTGTCCGCGATGGCCCGCCTCCCATGGCACCACGTTGTGGAATCCGCCGCCTGGCACGGCCATGTTCGCGCGCACCCATGCAAGGGTCTGCTTCGCCTGCCGCAGCGGCGCGGCATCGCCGGTCGCGCGGGAGAACCACGCCATGGCCAGCATCACGAAGGCGATATCGTACAGGTCGGCCGCAGGATCCAGCACCCCGCCCTGTTGTCCCATCATCCGCACCCACCCGCCATCCGGACGCCTGCCATGCGCCATGATGAAGTCGTAGCCCTTGGCAGCGAGGTCGGTCCCGCCCTTGAAACCCATCATGTGTGCGTGGGAAAACACGTAGACCTGACGCGCCTGGAGCCGCATCCGCTTGAACGGCACGTCGGCAGGCAGTCCCTCCAGCGTCAGGTGCTCACGGAACCCCAGGCCGGGCGCGTCGACGCCGGTTTCGGCCCAGACCGGCAAGGCATCGTCGAACATCCAAGCCCTGAACCGAGCCTGTGCCTGCCGAACTCCTGAGCCGATGATCATGCAACGGTCTCCTTGCCGGGCTCTGGCGCAATCTGCATGCGCTTGACGATGGCGGTGGTCGATTGGCCCGGCACCAAATTGGCCAGGAAGACCCGGCCTCCCGCTGCCTGCACGATATCTGCCCCCACCACGTCCTCCGCTTTATAATCAGCACCTTTCACCAGCACGTCAGGAACCAATAGCCGGATCAGTTCCAACGGCGTGGGCTCGTCGAACGCGACGACGCAATCCACATAGACGATGGCGGCCATCACCTGGGCGCGTGAGTTCAGGTCGTTGACAGGGCGCGACGGCCCCTTCAGCCGGCTGACGCTCGCATCGGTATTCAATGCCACCACCAAATGGTCGCATTCCGCCCGCGCTGCCTTGAGGAGGGAGATATGGCCGGGATGGATTATATCGAAGCACCCATTGGTGAAACCGACGCGCAGCCCCTGCCCCTTCCAACGCGCCACCAGCGCCTGCGTGGACGCCAGCGACCGCACGCCGAGCAACTTGTCACCCGTGGAGCCGTCCTCGTTTTCCAGTTCGTGCAACACCTCGTTGACGGTGACCGTGGCCGTGCCGAGCTTGCTGACCACGACGCCTGCCGCGGCGTTGGCGATGTGCATGGACTGGCTGAGCGACAGGCCAGAGGCATGCGCAAGCGCCATCGACGCGATGACCGTGTCGCCGGCGCCGGACACGTCGAACACTTCCCGCGCCCGGGCTGGAACGGAATGCGCAGGCCCGGCCGCCTCGACCAGCATCATGCCGCGCTCGGAGCGGGTGGCCAGGATTGCAGTGGCATCCGCATCGGCCAGGACACGCCGGGCGGCTGCCTCGACAGCGCCGTCGGTGTCGACCGGCATCTTACTGGCAGTGGCCAATTCTTGCAGGTTGGGTGTGATGCAGGTCGCGCCGCGATACCGGCTGAAATCGTCCGTCTTGGGATCGACAAACACCGGGATGCCGCGCATGCGGGCCTGGGCGATGAGTTGCGCAATGATGCGCGGCGATAGGACGCCCTTGCCGTAGTCGGAGAGGATGACCGCCGAGGCGCCAGGCACATGCTGCGCGACCGCCTCCAGCAAATCCTGCTCCTCGCGAGGCTGCAGCGGCAGGCGGCTCTCCTCGTCAGCGCGCACCACCTGCTGCTGGGATGCGACGAAGCGGGTTTTACAGATCGTCGGCCGCAAGCTGGTCGGAACGAAACAGGGAATAATCCCGGTTACGTCGCTGCCGAGGCGCCGCATGGTATCGGCCAGCGGGTCCATCCCGACCAGGCCCACCAGAAGTGCACAGCCGCCGAGCGTGGCTATGTTGTGGGCGACGTTCCCGGCACCGCCCAGCATCTCCTGCGTCCGCGTCAGATGGATGATGGGAATCGGCGCTTCGGGCGAAATGCGCTCGATCTGCCCATGCATAAACCTGTCCAGCATGACATCGCCGATACACAGCACGCGGACATTACTGAAGTTCATGATGAGCCCATCTTAGCAGGCGATCAGGTCGATGGGTTATCAAACCCAGAAGGCAAGCCGGCCGCGGACCCGGACGAAGAGCAGCCATGCGACGATCATCAGCACGATGCTGTAGGTAAGGGCGCTCATCCAGATCAGGCTGGATGGCGCGGTGCCGTAAAGCGGCCCCCGCACGATCTCCAGCAGGTCGAAAAACGGGTTCAACGGCATGAACCGGGCGCCCGCCTTGATCTGCTCTGGCTTCCAGACGATCGGCGTAGCGTAGAAGGCGATCTGCATGATGCTGCCGACGATCTGCGGGATGTCGCGGAACCGGGCACAGAGCGCACCCAGCAACATGCAGGCTGCGATACCGTCCAACAACCACAAGCAAAGGCCCGGGATCGCCCAAACGGCGGCCCAGCCCGGCCATACGTCATAGATCGCGAAGACGATGAAGACGATGACGACGTTATGCAACAACAGCAGGATGTTGCGCACGATAACCCGCCAAACATGCACGCTGAACGGCATGCGCATGGAGCGGATCATGCCCTCTGCCTGGGTAAACGTCGCGCAGGCATCGCTGACCATGACTGACAAGGCGGTCCAGAAGACCAGCGAGAGTGACAGATACGGCAGGTAACTGCTCATATCCTGGTCGAAGAGGGTGGAATAGACCAGGCCAAGCGCCCCAACCATCACCCCGGTCGATATCGTCACCCAAAACGGACCGAGGATGGACCCGCGGTACCGTAGCTTGATATCCAACCAGCCGAGCGTGGCGATCAGCTTCCACATCACGATGCCACCGCGCATGTCGCGACGTGCGAGGCTCTGGCGCTGCTGGAAGAGGGACGGTTCCTCCACCAGTGAAACGAGGCTCGTATCTGACTGACTCAGCGGTCCACCCTCTCGAAAGCCGGCACGCGCAGCGGGCAGGCAAATAGCCCAATTCGTCACAAAGGCCAACTGCATGGGGCCGCGGGGCGCGTGGTCAGCCCTGGGCGCGCCGGCCCCGGATCCATAAATCCAGGAAGAGCAGCGCCGCACTCAGCACCACCAACAACACGGCGACGGCGGCCAGGGTTGGATCAAGCTTGTCGTTGATGCCATCCCACATCCGGCGCGGCAGCGTGAACACGTGGCGACCGGCGATGAACAGCACGATCACCAACTCGTCCCAACTATGCACGAAGGCGAACAGCGCGCCGGATAGCATTGCCGGGCGCAGCAGGGGCAACAAGACCCGCCGCATCGCCTGCCATGGACCAGCCCCGAGCGAGCGGGCCGCCTGCTCCAGCCGGGCATCGACACCCGTCAGCGCGGTTGCGACGATCACCACCACGTAGGGAATGGCGGTCACGGCATGCGCCACCATCACCCCTGCCAGCGTGTCCAGCATGCCCAGCTGGGCATACGCGCGGTAGAGCCCCAGCGCGTAGACAATGGTTGGCACCACGATCGGGATCAGCATCAGCGCCTGCACCGCGCGGGCCCAACGCGTGCCCATGCGCCAGCACCCGATGGCGCAGAGCGTGCCGAGCACGACGGCCATCGCCGACGCCACGCAGGCGACCAGGAGGCTTTGCCCGATGGAGGTCTGCCAATCCTCGGAATGCAGCAGGTTGGCATAGTATTGCAGGCTGAGCCCGTGCTTCGGCAGCGATAGGAAGCGCTGGTCGGTCAGCGAGACCGGCAGCACCACCGCCAGCGGCAGGATCAGGAACAGCAGCACCGTCCAGGCGACGCCGCGGATTTGGTGGGTTGGCCCGGCGGCCAAGGGATTCATCGCGCGCCCGACAAGGCCCGCAACCCGGCCGTGCGCGATAACAGGAACAGCAGCGCCCCGATCGCCACCACCAACGTCGTGGCCAGCATCGTGCCGGTGCCCCATTGCAGCAAATTCTGGATTTGCAGGCTGATGTACTCGGCCACCATCAGCACCCGGCCACCCCCCAGCAGGACCGGCGTCACGTAGAAGCCGAGCGAGAAGATCAGCACCAAAACTCCAGCCCCGACCACCCCCGGCAGGCTGAGCGGCAGGAACACCCGGGCGAAGACCTGCGACCTGCTGGCCCCCATGCCACGCGCTGCCGCCATCAGCGCCGGGTCCAACCCCCGCATGTGGCTGGCCATCGGCAGGATGGCGTAGGGCAGCATGGTGTGGATCATCCCCACCGCCACGCCGAATTCGTTCCAGATCAGTGGCAGCGGCGCCTGGATCACGCCCATACCCAGCAGCACGGAGTTCACCACGCCCTCCCGCCGCAGCAGCGTCACCCAGGCGAAGGAGCGTGCGAGCACCGAGACCCAAAGCGGCAGCAGCACGCCTACCAGCATCAGCCGCTGCACCGCCGGGCGCGCCTGCGTCATGCAATAGGCGACGACGTAGCCCAGCGCCAGCGCCGCAACCGCCGTGATGGCGCAGATGCGCGCCGTGGTAGCCAGCACCCTTGATATCGAGGGGCTGGTGACCAGCAGCGCGTAATTCCCCAGTCCTGGCACCGGGTCTGTTACCGAGATCGCCAGCACCTGGGACAGTGGCACCAGATAGGCGAAAAACAGCAGCAACAGCGCCGGAACCGGAAACCAGCGATAGGCGCCTGAATTCATGCGGACAGGAAGTCCAGGAAGCGCTTGTACGTCGCGCCGTAGTTCTGGCGATACCAATCCGCACTGATCAGGACCTGCTTGGCCGCGTTGCTGGGGTAGCCCGGGTCGATCGAGATCAAATCGGCCGGTACCAGGGTCGCGGCCTGCGGGTTGGCCGGGCCATTGCCGAGGGCGGCGAGCAGCTTCACCTGGCTCGCCGGGTCCTGCATCGACGCAATCGCCGTCATGGCCTGCTTGCCCGCCGGGTTACCCTTCGGCACCACCCACAGTCCGGGCTGCAGCACACCGCCATCGAAGCTCCAATCCAGCTTGCCGTTGCTCTCCCGCTTCAGCAGCGTGGCGCGGGTGTGCCACAGCCACCCCATCGACACCTCGCCATCCCGCAGCAGCGATTGGCTCTGCGCGCCGGTGTCCCACATCAGCAGCGAGTCCTTGATGGTGGCGAACTTGGCGATCGTGCGGTCCACATCCACCGGGTAGACCTTGTCGAGCGGCACCCCGTCGGCAATGAGGGCCATCTCGAGCATGGCCTGACTGTCCTTGCGGATCATGCGCTTGCCTGGGATTTTCTTCAGGTCGAAGAAATCCGCCATGGTGGGCGTGCCCTTCACCTTGGCCGTGTCCCAGCACATGACGCTGCTGAACATGTAGTTGCAGACGCCGAACTCATAGGCGAAGGCCGGTTCCACCTTCGCCTTGTCGACAATGCCGTAATCGATCGGCGCCAGCAGGTTGCGCGTCGCGAGTTCGGCCAGCCCGGTGACACCGCTGTCGCAGAGGTCCCACGACACGTTCTTCGCCTCGACCATCGCGCGGATTTTGCCGTTGGAGGGGCCGCTGCCATCGAGCACCAGCTTGCCGCCGGTGTTCTGGTCATACGGGCCGACGAAGGCATCCTTGAACGCCGGCATTGCGTCCCCGCCCCAGTTGCACAGCACTACCTCGGGCACTGCCGCCCGCGCCAGGCTGGGGGTCAACGCCAGGGCGGCGGCACCACCCAGGAGGCCGCGCCGTCCGATCTGCCGCAGATCGTCACCGAATTCCTGCTTCACGCCGTGTCTCCCTCATGATCGTCTACGATGACGCTGGCATCCGCATCCCAGCCGATCCGGATTGCATCGCCAGTCTGCGGCGGGGCGCGGCGCCAGGTGGGCAGCACTGCCTGCATCCGGCCCAACCCCTCGACCTCCAACTGCACCAGCCACGACTCTCCGCCATAGCTGGCGGTGGCGACCACCCCGGCAACCTGGTTCGCCGGGCCACCCGCGCCGTCCAATACCATGAGCTTCTCGGGCCGTAACGACACCAGCACGTCGGGGGCTGGCGGTTTACCGGCCTGGTGCAGCCGGTGCCCGCCCGCCATGTAGGTGAAGCCGGCCGCATCCTCCGCGGCCACGCGGCCCTGCCAGAAATTGCTGCGCCCCAAGAAACCGGCAACGAACCGGTTCGCCGGCCGCTCGTAGAGCTCGGCGGGGGTGCCGGTCTGGACCAGGCGGCCAGCCCGCATGATGGCGATCTCGTCCGACATCGCCAGCGCCTCGCCCTGGTCGTGCGTCACGAACACGAAAGACAGGCCCACCCGGCCGTGCAAGTCCCGCAACTCGTCCTGCATGCTCAGGCGCAGTGTCTTGTCCAGGGCGGAGAGCGGCTCGTCCAACAGCAGCAGGCTGGGACGGAACACGAGCGCGCGGGCCAATGCCACGCGTTGCTGCTGGCCGCCCGACAATTGCCGCGGCATGCGCGCCGCCAGATGGCCCAGTTGCACCAAATCCAGCGCCGCACGCACCCGCTCCGCCGTCTCTGCCTTGCCTACGCGGCGGATTTGCAAGGGAAAGGCTACGTTATCAGCCACGCTCAAATGGGGAAACAGCGCATAGCCCTGGAATACCATGCCGAAATTCCGCTTCTCCGGCGGCAAATGCATGATCGGCGTGCCGTCCAGCAGCAGCGTGCCGCTATCCGGCTGCACGAACCCGGCGATGGCCATCAGCAAAGTGGTCTTCCCCGAACCACTCGGCCCCAGCAAGGTCACAAACCGTCCCCCGCCGACGCGCAGCGACGCGTCGGCCAAGGCCGCGACCGTGCCGTAGCGTTTGCAGAGCCGGTCTGCTTCCAAATGGTGCGCCGTCATACCGGGCGTACAAGCAAGCGTGATGCCAGTTGGTACGATGCTTGCCTGCGCGCTCGACCACACGACACGAGGACCCACCGCCACCATGCCCGACCGTTTCCATCTCGGCTGGTTCTTCCAGGGTTCCAGCGCCCAGGCCTGGGGCGAGCCCTGGACCGGCTCCATCGGCCGCGACTGGATGAAGCCGGATCTGGTCGTCGACATCGCCCGGGCGCTGGAACGCGCCTGCTTCGATTATCTGCTGATCGAAGATTCCTCCTATGTCGGGGAGAGCTATGGCGCCTCGCGCGACATCTATTTGCGCAACGCCCTGGCGGTGCCGCGGCAGGACCCGTCCGTCGTTGCCACCATGATGACGCAGGCCACCTCGCGGATCGGCATCGTGCCGACCTTCGCCACCTTTGCCTATCCACCCTATTTGCTGGCGCGGCTGATGGCGACGCTGGACCAGGTATCCAACGGACGCATCGGCTGGAATGCCGTCACCGGGTCCTCCGACATGGCGGCGCGCAATTTCGGCTTCGACGGCCTGCCCGAGCACGATACGCGCTACGACATGGCCGACGAATACATGGCCGTGGTGAATGGCCTATGGGGATCGTGGGAGCCTGGCGCCATCGTCAACGACGAGGTGGGCGGCGTTTTCGTCGACCCGGCGAAGGTGCACAGCATCGACTTCGTGGGCGAGCATTACCGCAGCCGCGGCCCGCTGAACTCCGGCCCGGCGCCGCAGGGCCGGCCGGTAATCGCGCAGGCCGGCGGATCACCCCGGGGACGCCAGTTTGCCGCCCGCTATGCCGATACGATCGTTGCCGCGGTGCGCGGGCCGGACGGGATGCGGACTTACCGCGACGATTTGCGGGCCCGGGCAGTCGCCCAGGGACGCGACCCGGATGGCTGCAAGGTGCTCTTCCTTGTTGCCCCGATCCTGGGGGAGACGGAGGAGGAGGCGCAGTTGAAAAAACGCCTCCGCGCCGAATGGGCCATCCGCAAGATGGACACGCGGCTGGCGTTCTTCTCCAAGATCGTCAACATCGATTTCGGCGCGATGGATTTGGACACCCCGATCGGGGAATTGACCACCAACGGCCACCAGCAAAGCCTGGAGGAGTTCAAGCGCCGCTCCGGCACGCGGACCCTGCGTCAGACCATGTCGGATTTCGAAAGCACCGTGCAGTCCGTGGAGTTGGTGGGCACGCCGGACTCGGTCGCCGGGCAAATGGCGGAGGTGATGCAGCACGTCGGCGGCGACGGCTTCCTCTTCTCACTCCCCAATGTCAGCCGGCGCAGCGTGGCGGAGATTGCGGACGGTTTGGTTCCGGCGCTGCAGGCCCGCGGGCTGGTGCGCACCGCCTACGCCCATCCGCAGTTCAGGGACAATCTGCTGGAGTTCTGAGCGCGAGAATTCTGAACCACTCGGATGACCGCTATCGACCCAACTCGGACATAGAACGGGTAGTCGGCAAACCCGGGAAGCGGACGTTTACTGACACCTGGCCAACGGTAGCTTTGCGCCCATTGTCCTCATTGCCCGACAGCGGCCCCGCTCTTGTAAGCGGACATCGCGGGCGCATCCGCAGCCCGTTCGTGGTCAAGTCTTGCTCAAGATGTCCCGCCTCCACGGCATGTTCATCAGGCTCGCCCAGGACCCGGCAGGGCTACACCATCACCGCTTTGACGTTTTGACCCACCAAGTTAGGTGCTGGCTGACTGAACCTCAGCGCCCAGCCGCGATCAGGCAGGAATCTTGATTAAAATATCTTGCGGCAACGTTTCATAAGAACTATATAAACCATCCAACAACGTTGCTATGGGGCCGCATCATGAGCCGTCAGACCGAAGTAGGCCTTTATCTTGCCTCCCTGCGCGAGCAGGCTGGGTTGAAGCAGAATGAGCTTGCCCGCAGGGTCGAATGGAGCCCAGCCGTCCTTTCCCGCGTGGAGAGCGGCGAGCGCCCGATTGCCGATGACGAACTCGAAAGCGTCCTGGCCGGAATCGGAACGCCAGACGCTTTTAAGCTCAGAGACATGCTGGCCCGCGATTGGGAAATCCTTCCCGCGCCGCCACTGGCAGACCCCGATGCCGATCTGCTCTGGGAAGCCGAGCAAGTAGCTAAAGACATTCACGCGCTGGCCGAGCGGCCCGACGTAAAGCAGTTCTTTGAACGGCGGCTTGTTCGCTACAAGGAGGAGTTGGCCGCCGCCGCGGCGCGCGTTGCCGACAAGCGTTATCGCGTCGCCTTCCTCGGCACCATCGCGGTCGGCAAATCGACCGGCATCTGCCGGGCGGAGCGGCTCGAACTTCCATCACCAAAGGGCATGCCAAAGGCCGTGTTGGAGACCGGGTCCGGCGGCATCACAATTTGCGAAGTGCACCTGCGCAAGGGGCCCGGCTATGGGTTGATCATAGAGCCGTGCCCTGAGGACGAACTCCGGCGGCATGTGACTGATTTTGCTAATTTTCTTCTCAATGTAGGACGGACGCAAAATAGCGCGGACGACAGTGACGGGGACGCGGACGGCGGATCGCCGGGCATTTCGCGCGAGGTCGAACGCGCGCTGCGTAGCATGGCCAGCCTGAAAAAGCGCCGTGCCGAGAAGAAACTCGACGGCACCGTAACACCCGCCTCAGATGAAGGCCGCAAACTCGCGGAAGCCTTTCCAGAAGCAAAGGCTCTCTGTGTCGAACTCTTGGCGCGCATGGAGTTGCATAAGCGGGACAGGCGCGACACATGGTTCGTGGAGACCCTCGGTCGCCACCCGTTAGACTGGCTGCAAGAAACGTTCGAGCAAGTGAACAACGGTCGTCACGCGGGATTCACCCTGCCGAAGCGTATCGAACTTGTGGTGCCCGACACGATTCTCGGTGAAGACGCATTGTCCATCACCTTGATTGATACGCAAGGCATTGACGATGTCGCCGAGCGTGCTGATCTGGAGCAGCATTTTGACGACCCTCATACGGTCGTTATTTTATGCAATCTCTTCAACGAAGCACCGCAGACACAGATTCGGCAACTGCTGTCGCGGGCCAAAGAGGCTGGAGTGCGTACCCTCGAAAGCCATGTTGGCTTGCTGGTTCTACCGCGGCCTGGCGATGCCCTGAAGGTCAAAGATAACGGCTATCTTGTCGAGACGGCGGACGACGGCTGTCTCGTTAAAGGCGAAGAGATTCAACTTCGGCTTCAACCCATGGGTCTGAAGGACTTGCCCGTCGCTTTCTTTAATTCGGCGGAAGACGAGCCAGAGGCTTTACGTTCGTTCATACGCGAGCGCATTCAATCCGTTCGCGGATATCACCGTAAGACTGTGCAGGAGATCATCACCGGCGCGCGGGCTCTCTTGGCTAATTATGAAAAAGAACAGTCCCGTGAAGTCATGCGTGCAGCGGCACGTCGCCTTGAAATATGGCTAAACAATCACGCGAATCTGCCAACGACCTCCACCCGGCATGTGCAGGATAGCTTGGTTGCGGCTGTTGCTAACGCCCATTGGCGGACAATCGCTGCATCTGTCACACGCACTGGCGAATGGCCGAACCTGGATTATCCGCATCAACTCAGTCACGGGGCGCGACGAATTGCGACGCAAATGGTCGCGCCGAAGCTGAACGGGCTGAAGGAGATTGCCGACAATCTTCTTCATGACGAACAATTTGAGGACGCCTTTGACCTCATCCGGCAATGTGTCCGCGCAGCCGATGAAGGCTTCGATAAACTTGTCCGAAAAGTACAGCTCGTCGGCCAAAGCATCCATGCCGACGAAATGCGCTTGGACGCCACATTTTGGCAGAAATGCGAAAACGTGCATGGGCGCGGATACCGCGACCGCATCAACGCATACAATCAGGCATGGTTTGCCGAAACGCAGGAAGGCGCGGGCGATACGCGTGTGATTCAGCTCGTGCAGGAAGCTTGGGAAGAGGCCATTGCCTCGATACGTGAACTCATCATCCAAGAATAGAAATGGGGTCCGAAGGCCTAAGGTCGCTGGCGAGGGGAAGGATCGGTGCCCCTTTTTCTAATCGTACGGTCGCGGCAATCGCCGGTATTGCCTTGAGCGGGTTGCGCTGGTGGGTTAAGAGCCCACCGTGCGTCCGCTTATCGTTATCGACCACGCGAAGCCGCCAGTCCGATTTCGGCCAGACCCCGTCGCGATCAGAATGTCTGGTTCCATGCATCGCAGCCCAGAAGCGGACCGGCAGAAATCCACCAACGTCAGACACAGCAGATATCAAGACATGCGAGCCGGGCATCCCTGAAGGCAGAAATGCTTTTGTAGGCGCCGAACTCGTCTGGCATAGCGCGCACGGCCGCTGCCAAGTCCTGTGCGGCGCCGGGCACGGCCAAGACACGCGTCAGCGGATAACTATGCACGTGGATCGCAAACAACACCGCCCCACTGGCCGGGAGCCGCATCAGCGTTTGCCGCTCGACCCGCAGGAACAGGCGGCTGGCAGCGGTTTCGGGGGTGATCGACGGATCACGCGTCGTCCGGTGCTTGTCAGCAACCTGGAACAGGGCGTCGTCATCCACCACGCTCCAATTGACCCGTTCGGCAAGCTTGCCCGGGCGAAGCGCCCGCATGAAGCGATCGACGGCACCGGAGAGACGGTCCGCATAGAGGGGAACTGGACCGTGCACGGCTGCCAGCAGGCGGCCGATCTTCTCGCCCAGCCGCCAACGGCTCGGCGCACAGAGGATGGCGGCACTGAGCACGGGCTGCGGGCCAGAGGGATCGATCAGGCAGAGATCTTCCTGAACGAGCCCTCCGGCCAGTTCCAGAGGGTCATGCACCTGGTGGTCGAGATCCCACGCTTCGCCCGTCAGCCGGTTGTGCAGCATCACCCCCTCGCGAACGAACCAATCCGGATAAACCCGGGGCAGCAGACCGGTCAGGACCGCCAACACCTCCGCCCGGGCGGCTTCGGAGCCGGGCTCGGCCGCAAACACCTCCCCATGCTGCGCCGACAGCAGACCTTGCCGCTCCGCCATCTCGGCCGGGTAGCGCTCGTCTATCTCCACCAGCGCGTCCACAGAGCGGCTCTGCAGCGCCATTGCCATACGAAATGGCGCAGCATGGAATGGCAGGTACAGATGCTCTGGCGGCAGCATCCTCACGGCGCTGGCCGGGTCGCCGGGCGGCCAGGTGCCACATCCTCGGCGCGCACGCCACGCGCGGCCAAGTCGTCTGGGACACCCCGGCGGTCGAGCAGCGATGCGGCCAGCCGGCTCATCGCCGGTGCGGTCTGGATGCCGTAACCGCCCTGCCCGGCCAGCCAGAAGAAGCCGGGTATGTCAGGGTCGTACCCCACCACCGGCGTCTTGTCCGCGACGAAACTCCGCAGGCCCGCCCAGGACCGCACCACCCGTTGCACCGGAAGATTTGCGGCCTCCTGCACCCGGTCGATGCAAAGCGCGATATCCATCTCGTCCGGCTGCACGTCACAGGGCTCCATGGGCGTCTCGTCGGCGGGGGACGCCATCAGCCGCCCGGCATCAGGGCGTAAATAGAACGTCTCGTCGGCGTCGATCACGCATGGCCACTCTTTCGAGCTCATGCCGAGTGGCAGGTCCAGAATCATGGCGGTGCGCCGCTTCGGCACCAGCCCGCAGACTGCCGCCCCGGCCATCTGTGCGAGGATGTCGGCCCAGGCACCGGCGGCGTCCATTACCACGCCCGCTTGCCACGTGCCCGCCTTCGTTTGCACCCACCAGGCGTCGTCCTGCCGGGTGAGCATTTGCACTTCGGCGTCGCAAACGAGGGTGACGCCCCGCGCCTTGCCGCCGCGCAAATACCCCATGTGGAGTGCATGCACGTCGATGTCGCGAGCACTGGGTTCGGACGCGGCACCCGCCACGTAACCGTGCTTGATGATGGGCACCCGGCTCAACACCTCGTCCGCCTCGACCATATGGACGTCCGGCGCCACGTCCAACACCGTTTTCGTCCATGCCAGCAGGCGCGCGAGTTGGTTTGGCCGGGCAAGGGAGAGCACGCCGCGGGCCGAGAGCAAAGGGCGATCGGTGAAGCCAGGCGGCGGCGCGTCGTAGAAATCCCGGCTGGCGGAGGTCAGGGCGCGGATGGTGGCATTGCCGTAGGTCTCGGAGAAGAGCGCGGCAGAGCGGCCCGTGGTGTGATACCCAGGCTGGCTCTCCCGCTCCAATAGAAGGACGCTATGGGTTTTGGCGATCTCGTAGGCCGCAGAGGCGCCCGCCATGCCTGCCCCAACCACCACCACGTCGTATCGCTCCATCGCATCCCCCTCAATTGTTAATAGACTGCATCCAATTCCGGCGGCGCTCACGTGTCGAATCGTCCTTGTGGCGCCCGGGCCAAAGGACGGTTATCGTCCGATCCAGCGCCACGAGGAGAGGCAAGACTGAATGGCGGAGGTGCTGGGATTACATCCGCGCCCGGTGCCGGCCAGCGACGATTCGCTTTGGGCGGTCATCGCGTGGCTCGGCTCGCAACGGCGCGTGGCAGAGGTGTTCAGCAGCCGAGCCCGGGCGCTCGCCGACCGGGACTGGCGTGAGCGTCAGGTTCAAGCCTACGCCACCGTGCTGTTGGGCACGCCGCACCCGGTGCCGCGCTACATCGTCGCCCCGATCCGGCGGTCGGACTTGCCCAAGCGTTGGACGCCACTGCCGGCGCTCGGCTTCCTCCGCGGACAGTTCTTTTAACGCCGCGCTAATCCATCGCTGCGTGGGCATCCACCGGCGCAGCGGCGGTGCGGCGCGGGCGTTTCAACAGCAGCAGCAGCAGGACCGACGGCGCCGCACCCAGCAGCATGAGCTTGAAGTCGTCGAGGTAGGCGATGATCGTCGCCTGGTGGTTCAGCATGGTGTCCAGCAGCACCGCATTTCCCGACGGCATGTTCAAGACCTGGATATTTCCCATCGTGCCGGGCACCACCAGCGGGGCTACGCCGGGCACGGGATTGAGCATTTGCTGGGCCATGCCCCCGTTCTGCAGCGCCCGGTTGAAGGGGGTGATTTGCCCCGCCAGATCGGCGTGAGAGGCCTGGATGTTCCGCGCGAGCATGGTGGACGTCACCGACACACCGATCGCGCTGCCCATGTTGCGGAAGAGGCTGAGCAGCGACGTGCCATCCGTCCGCACGGCGCTCGGAAGGGTGGCGAAGGCCACGACCTGCAAGGGGATGAAGACGAAGCCCAGCCCGGCACCCTGGACGATGGTGACGAACATCACGCTCCAAGCCGACGCGTCCGGCGTCCATCCCGTCATCGTCCAAAGCGAGACGCACAGCAACAGGATGCCAAATGCCATGATCTTGCGTGGATCGACCCGCGCCGCCATGCGCCCCGCGATCATCATGGCACCCATGGTGCCGATGCCCCTTGGTGCCAGCAGCACCCCGGCCGTCTCCACCGGGTAGTTCCCCAGCGTTTGCAGCCACGGCGCCAAGAGGGCGGATGTCGCCAGCAGCAACATGCCCACCGAGAACATGAGCACGAAGCTGATCACGATATTGCGGTCGCGGAACACCATGGGCGAGATGAACGGACGCTCGGACGTCGCCATGTGGACGATGAACAGATACAGGCCCAACCCGGCCAATACCGCCTCGATGACGACCTCGCGCGAGCTGAACCAATCCTTGGTTTCGCCGCGGTCCAACATCAACTGCAGCGCGCCGATGCCGATTGCCAGCACTGCAAAACCAGTCCAATCGAATTTGAGCTCTGATTGAGAGGCCGCCTTCGGCAGGAACAGGATCATGCCGACGATCGACAGGATGCCGAACGGCAGGTTGACGTAGAACACCCAACGCCAGTTGTATAATTCCGTGAGGTAGCCACCGAGAGTGGGGCCGAGAATAGGGCCAACCATCACGCCCATGCCCCAGATCGCCATGGCGGACCCGCGCTGCGCCGGCGGATAGATGTCCAGCATCGTCGATTGCGACAGCGGGACTAAGGCGGCGCCGAATACGCCCTGCAATAGGCGGAACAGAACCATCTGTTCCAGTGACTGCGCCACACCGCACAGCATGGACGCCACGGTGAAGCCAACCAAACAGGTGATGAAGAGGTTCTTGCGTCCAAACCGCGCTGCCAGCCATCCGACGGGCGCGGTCATGATCGCGGCGGCCACAATATAGGAGGTCAGAACCCAGGTAATCTGGTCTGACGTGGCGGAGAGGCTGCCCTGCATGTAAGGCAGGGCCACGTTGGCGATGGTCGAATCCAACGCCTGCATCAGCGTCGCGACCATCGCACAGACGGTGATCAGCGTGCGGTTGCGAACGGGTTCCATCGCCGTCAATCCATCTGGCTGGCGGTCAGAATAGATCGTGCAGGCTGCGGGTGTGGCCCGTGTCGACGTCTACCACCACGCTCATGCCCGCGCGCAACGCCGGGTCCCCGGGCTGGCGGTCCACCCGCACCCGCAGGGGAATACGCTGCACCACCTTCACCCAGTTGCCGGAGGCGTTCTGTGCCGGAATGATCGAGAATTGCGACCCACTGCCAGCCGAGATGCTTTCCAACGTGCCCGTCCAAACCCGGCCAGGATACGTGTCGATGGAAACCTGCACCGGCTGCCCCGGCTGTACCCAGGTGAGATCGGTCTCCTTCGGATTGGCATCGATCCAAACGTGATCGGTCGAGATCAACCCAAAGGCAGAGGTGCCGGCGGGAAGGAACATGCCCGGCTGCAGCGACGACACCTGCGTCACGATGCCGTCGAACGGGGCGCGGACGACCGTATCGGCCAGTTGGCGCTGCGCCTCCTCCAAGCGGGCCTTCGCTTGCAGGTAGGTTGGCAGAGTGGTCACGTCGACCTGGGGATTGTTGTTCAGCCGCGCCAACTGCACCTGCGCCGCCAGGCCACTCGATTCGGCACTGCGCTGGTCGGCGGCGAGCTTGTATCGCGCATCGTCATAGGACGAACGCGACAGATCGCCGCGGCCGACCAGGGCGTTGTAGCGATCATACGTGGCTTGATCCGCCTGCACCTGGGACGACCTGACAGCCGTGTCGCGCACCATCCGGTCGTAATCGCGCTTCATGGATTCGAGTGTCAGCCTGGTCTGTTCCAAATCGGCTTTGGCTGCTTCCACCGCAATACCGGTCTGCCGCGGATCGAGGCGAAACAGCACGTCGCCTTTATGCACTTCCTGCCCTTCATGGACGGGGATGTCGAGGACGAGACCGGAAACGTCCGTCGACAGTGCAACCTTGTCTGCGTTGGTGTAGGCGTTGTCGATGGAAATCCACCGCCCGCCGGACAACCAGAAATAGAGGCCTCCCACTGCGACCACAGCCACGCCGCCCAGCATCAGGACAAAGCGCGCAACCCGGCGGCCAATACCGTGGGCGCGGACGGGAGTGCCCGACGCGAGATCGCGCGCCAAGTTGGTAGGTGTTGTTGCTTGGGACATTCAGGCGACCTCTTTCGTGTCGGCGCGCCGTTCGGCGCTTAAGATAGACTTCATGTTGGACAGCATGTCGATCAACTGAGCCTGCGCGATGGCAGACATTCCGGTGGTGAGGGTTGCGGACATGGCCTCGCAATTTTCGTGGATGTCGCCAATGACGGCATTGGCTGCCGCAGTGAGGTGGAGGCGCCAAATTCGCCGGTCGATACCGTCGGGGCGACGCTCGACCATCCGGCGACTTTCGAGACGGTCAACCAGTCGCGCCACGGTAATCGGCTCGACTTCGAGATTTTCGGCCAGTTGGCGCTGCGACATTCCAGGCTGGCGTTCAAGCCACAGGAGGATTCCCCATTGCGCCCGGGTCATGCCGTGCATCTTTGCCCGGCGGTCGGCCTCGGTGCGAAGCAGGCGGCCAATGTCGTTCAGGACGAAGAGAAGGTCTCGGCTGTGATCTTTCACAGCTGCATTATGATAAGCAGCGTTATGATAAGGTAGCCTCAAAGTGCATGCGTCCCACGCGCCGGGCGCATGGCCGCCTAACGAGTTGTTACTGCGTCAGAGGGTCTGGGGCTTGGGACGCGCCAACGGCGCAGCAATGCGTCTGTTGATAACGCCTCTACAAAGCTTTAAGTGATTTAGCTGAAGATTTTACGGGCGTTTTGTTTATCCACCACTTGACCGGCTTTGGTTCTTTAACCCGGGGAGCTTTGACACGGGGTGCGGCCTTTACCTTTGCGGCGCGGATGACTGATTTAGCGGGCTCTGTGACTTTCTGCGTTTCGAGTTGTTTGATTGCTGCTGCGAGTTCGGCGGCGTGCAGCAGAGCCTGGTCGCGGGCAGCGATCGCCGCCAACAACTCTTGCTCGACCTGCTCGCGCGCCTTTCGCTCGGCGTCCAACATATCCTTCGCTGCCAATTCCACGTGCGCGAGCTTTGTCTCAATCGCATGAATCTGCGCAATCCCAGCCTGAACGGCGTGTTCCGCCCGAGACCGGGCTACCTGTTCTACAGCAAGATTGCTCTCCAGAGTAGCAATCCTGGTTCGTGATGCGTTCGTGACATCGCTGTCTCGCGTCCCCGTGAGATGCGTAACTTGGACCTCGCCATCTTGTACAAACCGATGTCGCTGCTTTGGCGGGTTCGATACTTGCGCTCGCGACTGTGGACGACCTTGGCCACTAAGGCCGAGGGTCTGACGCATGTGCAATTCATCAACGTCTAAAGTATTGTCGAGTGTTTGAAGTGGGTTGGATTGCCCAAGTTTAGAGTAGTCGCGATCTGACACTATGGTGCTCTATCAGTCTGGAGAGATGAGGTAGTCCGGTCAACGGATCAGTCTGGGGCGCCCGTTGAATTGCCCGATGAGGCTGTTGTTCGCTCAACGCCATGCGACTCTAATAACATAGGCTCGGTTCTCGTGCTAGGGTGAACCTGATTTGCATCAACAATCGTCATATCAACCTCGAAACAAATTGCCACATGGTGCGGTCAACGGGACCAATCCGAGCCTTAAATGGAGCTGTTGAACCTTGTCTCAGCACCAAATCTGTTACAAATACCCTAGGAGACGTTACTGAATTAAATCTCAGCCACAGTTCATGAGTGCGTCGGCGGCGGAACAGGGTGCTCCGCAGTTCCCGGGCACACGCCACGTCGCTCCACTATATGCCCGCAACATGACAGAAACGATAATTCAAGTGTCGCCGGCGCATGCGTTTTGCAAGAGCCGGTCCGAGACACAATGGCCGCTTTTGCCGCGCCATTTGCAGCCAGCAGGCCGGAAGTAAGCCGGGGCCGGTCGCCGCGCAGCCGGTTTGCAGCCTTCCGCAGTGGTGCAATGCAGTGTAACCACTTCCCCCCGGCGTGAAAACTGTGCGGCCCTTCGCGGCGATTCTGAGTTGGATTGGAGTGTCGAATGGAATCGCGGCATTGGCGGCGCAACCTCTACGTCTGCCTGTTCGGATCGTTCACAACGCTCGTCAGCATGACGTTGTTGCTGCCGTTCCTGCCGATTTTCGTTCAGCATCTCGGCGTGACGGAGCCGGCTGCCATTGTGCAATGGTCGGGGATCGCGTTCGGGGCCACGTTCTTCACCGCTGCGCTGGTACAGCCTGTCTGGGGCTGGCTCGCAGACCGCTACGGGCGCAAATCCATGCTGATCCGCGCGAGCCTGGGCATGGCGATCACTATGTCGATGATGGGCTTGGTGCAAAATGTCTGGCAACTGACCTTCTTGCGGCTCGCCGTGGGGTTGGCAGGCGGCTATGCCTCCGGCTCGATCGTGCTGGTGGCCACGCAGACGCCGCGGGACAAGGCCGGCTGGGCGCTGGGCACGTTGTCCATCGGGGTGTTGGGCGGCAGCCTGGTGGGCCCGTTGGTGGGCGGTATACTCCCGGATTTGATTGGCATCCGGCAGACCTTCTTTGCCGGCGGCGCGATGATCGCCGTCGCCTTCGTCGCGACCTGTACCCTCATCCGGGAAGACCGGGTTCCGCCTAAGCAGGCCAAGGCCACACGGCGAAGCGGCGGGGCCTGGACAAGCATCCCCCAGCGGCAGCCAGTCATCGCCATGCTCGTCACCGCCTTCCTTCTGCTGCTCGCCAATATGTCGATCGAGCCGATCATCACACTCTATGTCGCGCAGTTGGAACCCGGCGACACGCATGTCGCCCGGATGGCGGGCGTGGTCATGGCCGCGACGGCGCTGGCCAGCATCATCGCAGCCCCGCGCGTCGGCCGGCTGGCAGACCGGTTTGGCGCTTGGAACGTGGTCATCATCGGCCTGCTTGCAGCCGCGGCATTGCTCCTGCCCCAGGCCGTTGTCAGTAGCGGCTGGCAATTGGTGGGGCTGCGGTTCCTGATGGGCCTGGCACTGGCCGGATTGCTGCCGGCCATCACGACACTGATCCGCTTTAATGTGCCAGATCAGGTCGTCGGACAGATGCTGGGGTATTCCCAATCGGCCCAGTTTACCGGCCAAGTCGCCGGCCCCTTGATGGGTGGTTTCTTGGGTGCTCATGTCGGATTGCGGTCCGTCTTCTTCGCGACGAGCGCACTCATGGCCTGTGGCGCGCTCATTAGTTGGTTTGCCCGGTCGGACGCAGCGCAGAGTTCGACCAAGAGCGGAACCACATCCCAATCATAGCATCTTCTGCCTCGGATGCTTTTAACATCGAAATACAATACTGACTTCCATATCGATATCAAAACCAACTCATCACGGCACGTATTCGTACGGGACCCAAACGGCGAGGTACAGGAGTATGTAATTTCGACGCGCAAACTGAAACCCAAAGATTGAGTGTTCGATGAGCTATTCGCCCCCACGTATCCTCCTCCGCCAGCACGACCACCCTGGGTTAAGCCCCCAGCAAGCGCTCATATTGGCGGAATCTGCCATGAAGGACGGCCGTACTTATGATGCGGAGCGTCTAATCGAAATCGTCTATGACCGGTTCGATGCTATCGCAAACCATCATGCCACGCAGCACTGAGCTTGCCCCTACCCGCTTGCCCCTGCCTCCAACGGGGCTGACAGGATTTACCGCAGCGCCTATCATTTCCATGTCGGAGACCACGGCCGGTAGAGCAAACGAGGCGAGTGACCATGACCATCTCAATCGAACGGGTTGGCCCCAGTTTTGCGGCACGGGTCGCCGGGCTTGATCTGACGCAGCCGCTCGATGCCGGCCAGACCAAACAACTCGAAGCCGGCATGGATGAACACGCCGTGCTCATCTACCCCGGGCAGAGGGTCACAGACGAGCAGCAGATGGAACTTGCCCGCTATTTCGGCGCGTTGGAGACGACCGCCGGGGGTAACGTGACCAAACCCGGAGACCAGCGGCTCGCTGCCGGCATGGCGGACGTGTCCAACCTGGACCGGGACGGCAAGCCACTGGCGCGGGACGACCGCCGCCGCATGTTCAACCTGGGCAACCAGCTCTGGCACTCGGATAGCTCGTTCCGCGCCATCCCAGCGAAATACTCGATTTTGTCAGGCCGCATCGTGTCCAAAGAGGGCGGCAATACCGAGTTCGCCGACATGCGGGCGGCTTATGATGCACTCGATCCCCGGACGAAGCGGGATGTCGAGGATCTCGTCTGCGACCATTCGCTCCTCTACTCGCGCGGCACGTTGGGCTTCGATGAACTCACGGCCGAGGAACGGGCCATGTTCCAGCCGGTCAAACAGCGCTTGGTGCGCACCCATCCCGTGACCGGGCGCAAGTCGCTGTTCCTATCCTCCCACGCCGGCACCATCGAGGGATGGCCCGTACCCGAGGCGCGCGCCTTCCTGCGGGATCTGGTGGAGCATGCAACCCAGCCCTGCTTCGTCTACGTTCATCGCTGGCAGCCGTTCGACCTGGTGATGTGGGACAATCGGCAGACCATGCATCGCGTCCGCCGTTTCGACGTGAACACCGTGCGCGACATGCGGCGCACCACCGTCGCGGGCGATGCCCCCACCTACCAGGCAGCCCGAGCGGCGTAGCAGCGGGAGGCGAGCAAACCGGAATCGGCGTCCTATATCGGATGCCGACGCGGGAGCCTGCCCATGAGTTTGGAAACACTGACCGCCCCTGCCGGCCCCTCGCTGGATTTGGCTGTGTCGGGGATGACCTGTGCCTCGTGCGTGCGCCGGGTTGAGAAGGCGTTGGGCCAGGTGCCGGGCGTGACGGGCGTCGCCGTGAATCTCGCAACGGAACGCGCGCGGATCACGACGACAATCATGGATGTTTCCGCCCTGGTGCAGGCAATCGAGGCGACGGGCTATAAGACCGGCCGCGCCGAATACGATTTGCAGATCCAGGGCATGACCTGCGCGTCCTGCGCCGGGCGGGTGGAACGGGCGCTGCAGCGCATCCCCGGCGTGCTGGCAGCCTCCGTCAACCTGGCGACGGAGCGCGCCCATATCGTCGCAACGGGCGGCACCACAGACGCCTTGGCCTTGGCGGACGCTGTCACGCGCGCCGGCTACGCGGCCTCCCCAGCGGGGGATGCCGCGACGCAACCACCCCGTGACAACCGGGACCTATGGCATTTGGCCTGGGCCGCCGCGCTATCGGTACCGCTCCTGCTCGGCATGGCCGCACCTTTGCTCGGCCTCGGCATGGCGTTGCCCGGCTGGGTTCAATTCGCCCTGGCGACGCCCGTGCAGTTCTGGTTGGGCTGGCGGTTCTACGTCGCAGGGTGGCGCGCCGCTCGGGCGCTCTCGGGTAACATGGACCTCCTGGTGGCGCTCGGCACCACGGCGGCCTGGGGGCTCAGCACGGCCACCTTATTGAGTTCGGCGCCGGGACATGACAGGCTGTATTTCGAAAGCTCCGCCCTCATCATCACCTTCGTCCTGCTCGGCAAGTGGCTGGAGGGGCGGGCAAAGCGGAGCACTGCCTCCGCCATCCGGGCGCTGACGGCGCTACGGCCCGACATCGCACACCTGCGCCGGGGCGAGACGGAGCGCGACATTCCCGTGATGCAGTTGGTCCGCGGCGACCAGGTCGTCGTGCGGCCCGGCGAACGCATCCCCGCGGATGGCATGCTGATCACGGGCAGCGGCAGCGTGGACGAGTCGATGCTGACGGGGGAGAGCCGGCCGGTCGAAAAGGAGCCCGGCGCACCAATGATCGGCGGAACGATCGGGCTGGATGGGTCGCTGGTGATCGAGGTCACCGCCGTCGGGGCAGAGACGATGTTGGCCCGCATCGTGCGGATGGTGGAGGGCGCCCAGGCCTCGAAAGCCCCGATCCAGCGCCTGGCCGATACCGTCAGCGCCGTCTTCGTTCCCGTCGTGCTCGGCCTGGCCGTGCTGACACTGGGTGGCTGGTGGTTGGCCACCGGCAACCCGGCAACAGCCATCCTGAATGCCGTCGCGGTCCTGGTGATCGCCTGCCCCTGTGCGCTGGGCCTGGCGACGCCCACGGCCATCCTGGTCGGCACCGGAGCCGCGGCCCGGCGCGGCATCCTGATCAAGGACGCTGCCGCGCTGGAGCGGGCTCATGCCATCCAGGTTGTGGCATTCGACAAAACGGGCACGTTGACGCAGGGGCGGCCGGCCGTCAGCGACATCGTTGCCCTGGATGGCGATCGCGCTGGCGCTCTGCGACGCGCGGCCTCCCTGCAGGCGGGCAGCGAGCATCCGCTGGCTGCAGCGTTGCGCATTTTGGCCGAGGGCGAAGCGGTGAAGGCGCAACCCATGACGGGGTTTTGCGCCCTGCCGGGCCGGGGCGTCTCGGGCACGGTCGATGGCCAGACGCTGCTTTTGGGCAATCGGCGGCTGATGCAGGATGCCGGGGTGGATACGGCGCCACTGACCGGGCGTGCCGCCGGGTTGGAGTCAGGTGGGCATACGGTGTCCTGGCTGGCCAAGGTGGGCACTCCGCCCCGCCTGCTGGCCATTGTGGCGTTCAGTGACATCGTGAAACCTGGCGCGGCGGCGGCGGTCACGGCGCTGCACCGGCTCGGGCTTCGCACCGTCATGCTGACCGGGGATAGCCAAGGGGCAGCCCGAGCCACCGCCACGCCGTTGGGGATCGATGAGGTGTCAGCGGAAATTCTGCCAGAGGACAAAGCCGCCGCCGTGATGAAATTGCGCGACGCTGGCCACGTGGTGGCGATGGTGGGTGACGGGATCAACGACGCCCCGGCGCTGGCAGCCGCCGATATCGGGATCGCCATGGCAACCGGGTCCGACGTGGCGATCGAAAGTGCCGGGATCACGCTGCTGCGCGGCGACCCGGCCCTGATCGCCGACGCGATTGACATCTCGCGGCGGACCTATGCGAAGATACGCCAGGGCCTGTTTTGGGCCTTCGCCTATAATGTGGTGGGCATTCCCCTGGCCGCTTTCGGCCTTCTGAGCCCGACGGTCGCGGGTGCGGCCATGGCGCTCAGCAGCGTGAGCGTGGTCGGCAACGCGTTGCTACTGCGGCGGTGGGCAGGGCAGCTCCGGCTGCCACTTTCGCCGGGCTAGGTTTCGCGCCGCATCCGGACTATACATATGTTATGGAAGCCAGCCGCATATCCAGACTACGGCGCGCCTCCAACCGGCTGCAGGCGTTGGCGCTGCAGGGCGCCATGGCGACGCTACGCCGCCTCGGGCCGGTATGGTCCTCCAATCTGGGCGGCTGGATCGCCCGCCAAACCGGGCCGCATCTCGCGGTATCCCGCGTGGCGGACCGCAATCTGCGGCATGCGCTGCCTGATCTCGACGCGCTGGAACGTGCGCGAATTATCCGCGCGGTGTGGGACAATTTGGGCCGGACATCGGCTGAACTGCCGCATTTGGCCGGGTTCAAGCGGACTGCGTCGGGCCCTGGGTGGGAGATGGAGGGCGAACATCATGTCGAAGCCCTGAAGCGCTCCAAGACGCCCATGCTGTTCTTCTCCGGTCATTTCGGCAATTGGGAGATGATCCTGCCGATTGCCACCATGCTGGGGCTGACCGTGTCCGGCTTCTACCGCGCCGCCTCGAACCAGGACGTCGATGCCGTCATCCAGGGCATGCGACAGGCGGCGCTCGGCCCTGACGTCTCGATGTTTGCAAAGGGCGCAGCGGGTGCACGGTCGGCCCTGGCGCATTTGGGCCGCGGCGGGTCACTGGGCCTGCTGATCGACCAGAAGATGAATGACGGCATTGCGGTGCCCTTCTTCGGCCGCACCGCGATGACGGCCCCTGCCCTCGCCCAGTTCGCTCTGCGGTTCGGCTGCCCGATCGTTCCGGTGCATGTCGTCCGCCTCGGTCCTGGGCGGTTCCGCATGGTGTGCGAGGCACCGATGGTGGTGGAGCTGACTGGAGACAAAACCCACGACACCTACGCGATCGCGTTGGCGATGAATGCGACGGTGGAACGATGGGTGCGGGAGGAACCGGCATCATGGCTGTGGCTGCACCGGCGGTGGCCGAAAGAGGCCGCGGGTCGGTAGGGATTACGCTCAAGCGCCTACATCCCATGGTGTTTAGCAGATTGAAAAACGGCTTCATGCGCTACTGATGTTGCGGCGGCCAATCACACTTGCAGCATCAAAGACCAGGCCGCTCAGCCAGCAGTTCGTATCGCCTGGGAACTTCCTCAGCGGTGAACTATCCGTTTTCCATCCTTTGGTAGCCAAACACGCTCCAATCTGCCTACGAGGTGATCAGTCCCAACTGTTCCATCTCGATCTCGCCCTATCCCGAAGCCGCCCAGGGATCCGCTGGGCGGCCAAGACCCATATTCTCCCGCAGCGTCTTCCCGGGATACGCGGGTGGCCGAAGCCCGCGGCGGCGGAGTTCTGGCACCACCAAATCGACGAAGTCGCGCAGGCAACGCGGCTGCACGGGGATCGAGAGCACGAAACCGTCGCATGCCCCGTCGCGATACCAATCCTCCAGCACATCCGCCACCTGGCTGGCCGTGCCGCGGACCATGCTGCCGCTCATCGACGGCAAAACCCGCTCGTAGGTCTCCCGCACGGTCAGCCGCTCGCGCGCCGCCATCTCCAACACCGAGCGGCCGATCGCCGTGCCGCCCAGGGACTCGCCGTCGCTAGCCGGCATTGGGCCGTCGAGCGGCAGGCGGGTCACGTCCTTCCCCACCACCTTGGACAGATAGGTGACGGCGAGCGGCTCCGAGATCAGCGACTGCAATTCCTGGAACAACTCCTCCGCCTCCGCCGCACTCCGCCCGACCAGAACGCTCATGCCGGGAAGGATTTTAAGCTCGTCCGGATGGCGCCCGTATTTGCCCATGCGGCCCTTGATGTCCGCGTATTCGCGCTGCGCCTCCGCCTTGTTGCTCGCCGTGCCGAACAGCGCCTCCCCGCCATAGGCTGCCAGTTCCCGCCCGGCGTCCGACTGCCCAGCCATGAAAACCACCGGCTGCCCCTGCGGCGCCCGGCCGACGTTGAGCGGCCCCCTCACCTGGAAGTGCTTGCCCCGGTGGTTGGTCAGGCGCACCCGGTCCGGATTGAGGTAGCGGCCGGTGGCCTTGTCCTGCACGAACGCGTCGCCGGCCCAGGAATTCCAAAGCGCCCGCACCACGTCCAGGCTCTCGCGGGCGCGCTCATACCGTTCTTCGCGCCCCATATGCTGCTCGCGATTGAAGTTCTTCGCGTCCTCCACATACTGCGTGGTCACCAAATTCCAGGCCGCGCGTCCGCCGCTGATATGGTCGAGCGAAGCGAACTTGCGGGCGATCAGATAAGGCTCCTCGTAACTCGTCGTTGCCGTCGCGACGAAGCCGATATGCTTCGTGTGCTGCGACAGTGCGGCAAACAGCGTGACGGGTTCGAACACTGCCGGGCGGTCGCTCGGGCTGGTGGCGGCGAACAGCGCGGGTTTGTCCATCTGACGCACGCCGTTGCCGTCGGCGAGGAAGATCACATCCAGTCCGCCTTCCTCGGCGAGCTTGGCCGTCGATATCATCGCGTCCAGTTGCATGGTGACGCTGGGATACGCATCGCGGTGCCGCCAGCCACCCAAATGGCCGCCGAGCGGCCCACCACTTACCGCGAGGATCATCATGCCGCCCCCCGCTGCGCCGCCGGAGCTGCCCATCGGCTGGGCGCGTCCGGCAGGCCCAGATGGCTGCGAAGGGTCGTCCCTGCGTATTCGGTGCGGAACAGGCCGCGCCGCTGCAACTCGGGCACGACCAGATCCACCACGTCCCGCAGGCCGCGCGGCTGCACCGGGGACAGGATGGTGAAGCCATCCCCCGCCTTGGCGCGCCACCACTCCTCCATCAAATCGGCGACTTCAGTGGGGTTGCCCTTGAACATCGGGCCGCCAATCGCCGGCAACAGCCGCTCGTAGGCCTGCCGCACCGTCAGGTCCTCGCGGCGGATCAGGTCCAGCATGTAGCGGCGCAGGCTGCTGCCGCCGGGCACCTCGACGGGGATGTCGGCCGGCACCGGGCCGTCGACGTCGCATCCGGTCAGGTCGCAGGTCAGTTGCTTGGACAGATAATGCACGCCGAGCGTTGGCGAGATCAGCGATTGCAGCTCTTCATACAAAAGCTCGGCCTCCGCCGTGGTTGGGCCGACGAAGATGCTGAGGCCGGGCAGGATCTTCAGCGTATCCGGGTGGCGGCCGTATTTCGCCATCCGCCCCTTGATGTCGGCATAGGCGCGGATGCAGTCCTCCTTGGTGCTGCCGGCGCCGAACAGCGCGTCGGCATATTTGGCGGCCAACTCCATCCCCGGGTTGGATTGCCCGGCCATGAACACCACCGGCCGTCCCTGCGGCGTCCGCGGCAGGCTAAGTGGTCCCTTCACCTGGAAATGCCTGCCAGCATGGTCGATCGGCGCCACCCGCGCCGGGTCGAGGTATTGCCCGGTAGCCTTGTCCTGCGGGAAGGCGTCGGGCGCCCAGCTATCCCACAAGGCGGTCACCACCTCGTAGAACTCCTCGGCCCGGGCGTAGCGGTCCTCGCGCCCCACCCCTTCCGCCCGGCTGAAATTCAGCGCGTCGCCAGGGTTGGACGCGGTCACCAGGTTCCACCCGGCCCGGCCCTTGCTGACGTGGTCCATCGAGCTGAAGCGGCGCGCCACCATCCAAGGCTCTTCGAAGGTGCTGGTGGCGGTGGCGACCAGGCCGACCCGGCTCGTGGTCATGGCGACCGCGGAAAGCAGCGTCGTCGGCTCGAACATCACCGGGCGGGCGGAGGGGAAGTTGGCGGCGAACAGCGCCGGGCGATCCATCTCGCGCACCCCGTTGCCATCGGCCAGGAAGATCGCGTCGAACTTGCCGCGCTCCGCAATGCGCGCCATGTCGACGATCGCCTCCAAATTCATGACGCTGTTGTCCATCGCATCGCGGTGGCGCCAGCCGCCCAAGTGGCCCCCAACCATGTTGGGGATGGTAGCCAGGTGCATCATGGGACGGTCTCCGTGGTGGCGAGCCAATGCGGGACGGCTTCCAGCACTGGCAACGGGATATGGCAAAGGATGGAGTGGCCGGCGCCTGCCAGACGCGAGGGCGGTGGCACGGTGTCGCAGACGGCGCCGAGATGGCTCGGACAACGAGCGGCGAATTTGCAACCGCCAGATGGCGCCGGGCGGTCGATACGTGGCGGGGGCGCGCGGCGCTGCCCGATCAGCGGCACCGAGGACAGCAGGAGCTCCGTGTAGGGGTGATAGGGCGGGTGCAACACTGCCTCGGCCGGCCCTTCCTCAACCAGCGTGCCATGATACATCACGGCGATCCGGTCGGCGATGTGGGCGATGACGCCGATATCGTGGCTGATGAAGAGATACGCGACGCCCAGCCTATCGCGCAGGTCGCGCAGCAGGTTCAGCACCGCCGCCTGCACCGACACGTCCAGCGCCGACACTGCCTCGTCGCAGACCACGAAGTCGGGGCTGGAGGCCAGCGCGCGAGCGATCCCCACACGCTGCTTCTCGCCGCCCGAAAGCTGGTGCGGGTAACGCGTCGCATACCGGCGCGGGAGGTGCACCAGGTCGAGCAGCCGGTCCACCTCAGCCGGCACGTCGGCCGCGGTGCCGAACCAACGCACGGCGCGGCCGAGAATGGCGCCGACCGTCTGGCGCGGGTTCAGCGAGCCATCGGGGTTTTGGAAGACGATCTGCGCCCGGCGGCGGAATGCAGCGTCCGGCCGCTCCCCCACCGCCTGGCCGCCGAAGCGGAGATGGCCGCCACGCGACGGCAGCAAGCGCAGCAAGAGGCGGCCGAGCGTGGACTTGCCGCAGCCGGACTCGCCCACCAGCCCCACCACCTCGCCGGCGCCAATCCGCAGCGACACGCCGTCCACCGCCAGCACGCTGCGGCGGCGGCCGAGCAGCCGGGCAACGAAGCCGCCAGACTCGAAGCGCGCCGTGAGGCCCTGCGCCTCCACCAAAGGCGCGGCGATGCGGGCGGCGGGCGCTACCACGGCCACGTCGTCGATCGGCCAAGCAATGCCCGACAGGGCGGCCGCGCGATGGCAGGCGGCGGCGTTGGGGGTGCCGGCCAATCGCTGCGGCGCCTCGCAGCCAGACGCGGCGAAGGCACAGCGCGGGCGGAAATTGCAGCCGGGGCCGGGCGCCCGCAAATCCGGCAACCCACCGGGAATCGGGGCTAACCGTCCGGCATGCGGCCGGTCCGGGCGGGGCAAGGCGGCCAGCAACCCTTTGGTGTAGGGGTGCCGGGGCCGGTGTAGCACGTCCGCAGCCGGTCCCGTCTCTGCCACCCGGCCGGCGTACAGCACCGCCACATTGCCGCAGAGGCGGTCGACGATGCCCAGATTATGGCTGACGAGCAGCATGGACAGGCCGCGCTGCGCCTGGAGCTGGGCCAGCAGCACCAGGATTTGCGCCTCCACCGTCACGTCCAGCGCCGTCGTCGGCTCGTCCAGCAGCAACAAATCCGGCTCGGTGGCGAGCGCCGTGGCGATACCGACCCGTTGCTTCATGCCGCCCGAGAGTTGGTGCGGATAGGCGCGCATGATCTCCGCCGGGCGCGGAATGCCGGTTTCGGCGAGCAACTCCGTGCCGCGCGCCCAGGCGGCGGCGGGCGAACGGCCGAGATGCAGGCGCATCGGCTCGGTCAATTGCGCGCCAACGGTGAGCGCCGGGTTGAGGGCTGCCGCGGTGTCTTGAAACACCATGCCGATCCGCCGGCCACGCAGCCGGGGCGCCTCACGCAGCAAATCGTGCCCGTTATAGCCGAGCCGCCGCGCCTGCGCGGCGCCGGGTTCGAGCAACCCCAGCAGTGCCAGGAGCACCGTCGACTTGCCCGAGCCGGACTCGCCCACCAGGCCCAACACCTCTCCCGGCGCCACCGAGAGCGACACATCCTGCACCGCATGCACCAACCCGGCGCGGGAGGGGTAACGCACCGACAATGCGTCGACCACCAGCCCGTCAGGCATGCCGGCCAGCCATCCGCGGGTCGAGCCGCTCGCGCAGCCCCTCGCCAACCAAGTTCACGCTGACCAGGAGCACGCACAGGCAGAGGCCAGGGGCGAGGCAAATCCACGGGGCCTGGGTCAGGAAGTCGCGGCCGCCGGCAATCATCAGGCCCCATTCGCTGGCAGGCGGCTGCGGCCCGAGGCCGAGGAAGGACAGGGCCGACCCGAGCAGGATGGCGAAGGTCACGCGCAAACCGCATTCGACGATGATCGGCGGCCAGGCGTTGGGCAGCACCTCGTGCCACAGGATCGGCAGCGCCCCCTCGCCCCGCGCCCGCGCTGCCTGCACGAACTCCTCCTCCAGCAGGCCGAGCGCCACGGCACGAGTAAGGCGTACCAGGATCGGAACGTACACGAGGCCGACGACGGCGATCGTCTTCCAGAGGCTGGGGGGCGTCACGGCCAAAACCAGCAGGCCCAGCAGCACCGGCGGCACCGAGATCAGCACGTCGACGCCGCGCATGATCGCCTCGTCCGGCCAGCCGCGGTGGAAGGCGGCGAGCAACCCGAGCGGCACGCCGAACCCGAGGCTGATGGCCATGGCACCGGCCCCGGTTGCCAACGACAAATGCCCGCCCGCCAGCACGCGGGACAGCACGTCGCGGCCGAATTCATCGGTGCCGAACAAATGCAGCGGGCCCGGTGCCTGGAGCCGGGCACGCACGGAGAAGGCGGTGGGATCGAACGGCGTCCAAACCGTGCCAACTAGGCAGGCCGCCACCACCAAGCCGAGCAGCACGCCGCCCACCAACAGCACAGAGGGCGGCCGCATCGCGGGCAGCGCCAGCGCGGTCATGATGCGGCCGAGACGCGGATACGCGGGTTCAGCACGGCGTAAAGCAAATCCGCGACCAGGTTGGCGATGGCGTAGATCGCAGTCACCACCATCATGCCCGCCTGCAGCAACGGCAGATCGTGATGGTCGATGGCGAACACCAGCATGCGGCCGAGGCCGGGATAGGCGAACACCGTTTCCGCCACCACGATCCCGCCGATCAGCAGCCCGGCATCGATCGCCAGCACCGTTACCGCCGGCATCAGCGCGTTCGGCACCGCGTGTCGCCACAGCACCCGGCGTTCCGGCAGGCCCCGCGCCCGCGCGGCCAATACGTAGCGGGAGCCCAGTACGTCCAGCAGGGAGGAGCGGGTGAGCCGGGAAATATGCGCCAGCAACCCCAACGAGAGCACGATAACGGGCAAGATCAAATGCGAGGCCCAGCCTACCACGCCCGCCTCGGACATCGGCGCATACCCCGTCGCGGGCAGCCAATGCAGCACGGACGCGAACAGCAGCACGCCGACGATCGCCCAGAAGAAATCCGGCACCGCGATCAGCACGAGCTGCGCCACCCCCAGCACATGGTCGGACGCCCGCCCTTTATGGGTGGCGGCATGCAGGCCAAGCGCGATGCCGCCCAGGGCCACCACCACGAAGGCGGGTCCCGCCAGCATGGCCGAGCGCCCCAATGCCTCGCCGATCAGCGATGCGGCCGGGCGCGACATCACCACGGACTCGCCGAAATCGCCGTGCAGCATGCCCGAAAACCAGCGCCAATACTGCACCCATAGCGGGTCGTTGAGGCCGAGCTTGGCCTGCAACGCGGCGACGGCGGCGGGCGTGGCATACTCGCCCAGGATGGCATAGGCGACGTTGCCCGGCAGGATATGGACGATCCCGAAGATCAACACCGACATGCCGAGCATGACGCCCGCCACGCCCAGCAGCCGGCGAAGGACGAAGCCGGCCAACTTCCTAGGCGATGGTCGCGTTGCGCAGGTCGAACCAACGCATCGGGTGGGTCTGCACGTTGACGCCCTTGCGGTAGGCGCAGGCGTAATTGACCGCATAGGCGAAGAACGAGGCCGGGTTCTCGACGAGGGCCGTTTGGAACTCGATATACTGCTTCTTCTGCACGTCGAGGTCCGCCGTCAGCCGCGCCGCGTCCAGCGGCTTGTCTACGGCGGGATTGCTGTAGTGCCAGAGCCGCTCGTTCCAGCTCCCCTTGCTGCGGAGGAAGGCGTAGACGCTGGTATCGATGGTAGGGCGGCCAAAGAACCCATCGATATAGAGCGGCGCCTTGCCGGACACTTCGGCGCTGAAGCTGGAGTAGGGCACGCGCTGCACCTCGAGGTCGAACCCGCCGGGCTTGGCCAATTGCTGCAACGTCACGGCGAGGCGCTCGCGCACCGGCCGTCCGACCGGGGCGATGATGGTGACTTTCACGCCCTGCGGGTAGCCCGCCTCCGCCAGCAGCTTCTTTGACGCCGCCGGGTCGTTCTTCGGGATGGCGAGGTCCTTGGCGTAGAACGGATGGCTGGGCGGGATGGGGCTGATCGTCTCGACCCCTTGGCCGAACAGCGTCAACTCCACCACGTCGGCCTTGTCGACCGCCAAGTGGAAGGCCTGGCGCACCCGCTTGTCGTTGAAGGGCGGGATGAGGTTGTTCATGATCGCGCCATCCCATGAGGCGGTGGGCACGCTGTCGACGCGCAACGCCGGGTTGCCGGACAGATCCTTCACCTGGTCCAGCGGCAAATCCCACACGACGTCGATGTCGCCGGCCTGCAAGGCGGCCACTTTCACGCTCATCTCCGGGATGACGCGCAGTTCGGCACCGTCGAGCTTCGGCATGCCCGGCTCGAAATAATCGGGGTTCTTCGTCATGACCAACCGGTCGCCCGGAGTGAAGCTGACGAATTTGAACGGGCCGGTCCCGATCGGCGTCTTGGCGGCATCGATGCCGCGGGGCGTGATCTTGACCTGCCGGTCCGCCAGGATGTCGGCAAAGCCGCCATACGGGATCGTCAGTGTGAACACGACCGTGCTGGCATCTGGGGCGGACACCGTGTCGATCATGTCGTATTGGCTGCGCGAGGGCGCGGAGCTGGCTGGGTCCATCATCCGCTTAAAGAACGCCACCACGTCGTCGGCGACGAGGATTTGGCCGTTGTGGAACTTGACCCCCGGGCGGAGTTTGAACGTCCAGGTCTTGATGTCGTCGCTGATGCTCCAGCTTGCCGCGAGGTCGCCCTCGAGCTTCAAATCCTCCCGGATGCGCGTCAGGCCGCTGAACACCAGGCCGTTATAGATGTACTCGTCCCCAATCGTCGTCAGCATCGGGTCCAGCGTGTTCAGCGAGGTGCCGATGGCGATGCGCAACACATTGTCCGGTGCGGCACGGGCGGCCTGCAGGGCGGGCGCGGCCAGGGCGGCGGCCAGGAGGGTGCGGCGGCGGATTATCATAAGAGAGCCTTTCATCCAGGGTTTGCGAGGTTTTCGCGCAGCGTGCGTCCGGCATAGTCGCGCCGCAGCAGCCCCCGGCGTTGCAGCTCGGGGGTGACGGTACGGGCGAAGTCCTCGAACGTGGTCGGGAAGGTGGTCGGCGGCAGCACGAAGCCGTCGCAGGCACCGGATGTGAACCAGTCCTCCATATAATCGGCGATTTGTGCCGCAGTCCCGGCCAGCAGCCCGCGCGGCTTGCGCACCGCCGCGGCGAAGCTGATGCCCTGGGCGCGGGCCACCTGGCTCATCCGGTCGCGCGACCCGGCGATGCCCTGGTTGCCGGCCTGCGCCTCCGCTTGTTCGGCGCTTTCCACCCGGCTGAGATCGACACCCAGCAGGGTCGAGGAGGAAGCAAGCACCAGTTCCGGGTCGATAAGGCTGTCGAAGAAGGCTGCTTTCTCCCGCGCAATCGACTCCGTCTCGCCAATCACCACCGAGACGGTCGGCAGGATGCGCACCTCCGCCGGGTTGCGCCCGGCGGCGCGCAGGCGCTCGTGCATGTCGGTGCGGAACAGGGTCGCATCCGCTTTGGTCGCATGGGTGCAAAAGATCATGTCGGCCCAGCGGACCGCACAGTCCCGCCCGCGCGGCGATGACCCGGCCTGCAGGATGAGCGGACGCCCTTGCGGACTGCGCGGGATCGACATCGGCCCGCGGACGGACACGAATGGCCCAGCATGGTCGGCGTAGCGGATTTTCGACGCGTCGGCGAACACGCCGGATGCCTTGTCCATCACCAGCGCATCGCTGTCCCAGCAGTCCCAGAGCGCGCAGCACGCCTCCAGCACGTCGTCGGCGCGGTCGTAGCGCTGATCCTTCGGCGGCACCCCCGCCATACCGACATTGCGCGCCTCGAAATCGGTAGCGGAGGTGACGACGTTCCAGGCGGCGCGACCCTTGCTGAGGAGGTCGAGCGAGCCGAGCGCGCGGGCGATGTGATAGGGTTGGTTGAATGTGGTCGAGATGGTGGTGCCGAGGCCCAGATGCTTCGTCACCCGCGCCATCAGCGGCAGGACGATCATCGGGTCGATCAGGCTGATCTGCCCGCCGCGGCCGACGTAATCGGCGAAGCTGCCCTTGTAGAGGTCCGGCAATCCGAGCCCATCGGCGAAGAACAGGGCGTCGAACCGGGCTTCTTCCAGCAGGCGGGCGACGTCCTCGTAGCGCTCGGCATCCCAGATATCGTGCAGCGACGCGGTCGGGTGGCGCCAGGCGCTGGCATAGCTGGCGGTGGGTCCAGTCTTCAGGTAGGCGACAAGGTGCATCTTACGGCTAGCGTTGGACATTCCGGGATCGATGCAACAACCA
Organism: Acetobacteraceae bacterium; assembly: GCA_965199005.1. Classification (GTDB taxonomy): domain Bacteria; phylum Pseudomonadota; class Alphaproteobacteria; order Acetobacterales; family Acetobacteraceae; genus LMUY01. Next base: position 1,861,355 of record CBDAQK010000006.1, read on the forward strand.
TGCCCCAGATCGTGAACCAGGCTGATCCTTTCTGCTATAATGTTGACGGCTGCGAGGTCTTTAATGTCATCGTCCCACCATGCCCCGAAAGCAGAAAATGAGCGAACAAACGGAAACTATAGACGTCAAGACGGCGATCAGAGTCGCAAAGGACTACGTCCGAATGCTTTTGAAGACGAGCACTTCTCCAACCTTGGACTTGAGGAGGTTTCCGATCAGTCCAATCAGTGGGAGATTACGCTCGGCTTCAGCCGGCCGTGGGACGAAACCGGAGGTCCCTCTTACCTGCCGTCGTGGTGTCGTATTACCAACGCCTCGGGCTGACGGACGCAGCAATTTTGGCATCTCTGCGGCCCGGCGTCACTCTCCTCACCGTTGACCTGGACCTGTACATTGCCGCGCAAACCCAAGGTCATTCCGCAGTGAACTTCAACCATCTCCGAGATATTGATTGATCGAGCGGTGCTCCGCCCAACCACCTCACCTAATCGTCGCCTCCACCGAGGCGCGCAAATCGGGCGTGATCTCGGGCAGCACTCCCCACCACGCCTGGAATGCCGGGCGCGCCTGGTGCAGCAGCATGCCGAGGCCGTTCACCGTGGGATTGCCGCGGGCGCGGGCCGCCGCGAGCAGCGGTGTTTCGAGCGGGTTGTAAATGATGTCGCACACCAGAATACCGGCAGGCAAGCCATCGAGGTTGAGGTCCAGCGGCGGCTGCCCGACCATCCCTTGGTTTGTCGTATTCACCACCAACGCGGCGCCTGCCAGCGCAGCATGGCGGTCCGCCCAGTCGACCACTTTCACCTTATCGCCGAACGCCTGTGCCAGCGCCGCCGCACGGGCGCGCGTGCGGTTTGCAAGGCGGATTTCAGGCGCACCCTCATCGACTAGGCTCGCCACCACCGACCGCGCGCCACCCCCGCTCCCCAGCACGACCGCTGGCCCGGACGCCGCCCGCCATTCCGCCAAGCCATCGCGCAAATTCTGGATGAACCCATAGCCATCCTTGTTGAAGCCACTCAGCGAACCATCCGTCTCGACGACAATGAGGTTGATGGCGCCCATGCGCTGCGCCACCGGGTCGAGCCGGTCCATCAGCCGTGCCGCATCCTCCTTGTGCGGAATGGTCACGTTGCAGCCGGCGAAACCCAGCGCCCGCAGCCCGCGCAGCGCATCCTCCAATTTTCCCGGCAGGACCGGCATCGGCAGGTAGGCGCCGGGGATCCCCATCGCGTCCAGCCAATAACGGTGCAACGCCGGCGAGCGCGACTGGAACACGGGCCAGCCGATCAACCCGGCCGCCTTGAACTGCTTGGCCTGTTCCATCGTCGAGTCTCCTATATCAGGCTTAACGTTGGTTTGCGGCGCCGTAACGCCGCGAGGGTGATGTCGAGCGGGACGATGGCAATGCCCTTGAACCGCCCCCCCCCCGCGCTCGACCGCATCCAGCGGGCACCTGTTATCCAAGCCATAGCCTGAGTTAGGGCCGACGATGAGGGCGTGCCCAACGCCGGCAGCAATTGCTCGACAGGCGTCATCCCATATCGTCACCGCCGCTTCCATCCTCTTGGTCACAGCCGTGATGCGCCGCGTTATCGCTTCCATAACCGAGGATCACGGACTTGCGCCAGGCCTAATCGGTGTCCTTTCACTCCTCGCAGCCGGCCGGCAGTCCGGCCCAGATTTCTTCCAGCGTCAGTGCCCGGGCGAGCAAACCCTGGGCGGTGGCGTAGCGCAGCGCCAAGGCGACCGCCGGGTCCAGCGCGGCGCGCCCAAAAGGCAGCGTCGTGCCAGCGTCCCGGATGCGGTCCATGAGGGATCGCACTACGCCAGGACGCCGGGCAATCTCTGCGCGGACGACCAGCATATGGTTGACGGGAACCAGGCCGTGCCGTAGCAGGAATCGACGGCCAGCCGCATCGGGATCGGGGAAGACCGTTGCGAGGTCCGGCGCGTCAGGCATGTCGGCGCCGAAGATTGCCGCATCCAACTGCCCGTTCCGCAGCATGGCCAGCATGTCGGACCCGGCGTCCGCCCGTTCGGCCCAAGGGGGATCCTGAACTCCCGGAACATGGGCCTCCTCGAACGTGATCCAGTTGACCTGGCTTGGTTCGAGGTGATGGTCGTCCTGCAGGATACCGCGCAGCCAAAGCCCGGTTGTCTGGCTGTAGGCGCGTACCCCGATACGTCGGCCTCGCAAATCATCCGGGCCAAACATGTCGTCCGCCCGGCGCAGCATCGCCCCGTTTTGGAACCGCGCGGCGAGTGTCACCGGAAGCAACACCAAATCACTGCCGGCGGCGCGCGCCATCAGGAAGGTTGCAATCGCCATCTCGCTCACGTCGAAGCGCTGTGTCCGCACCATGGGGGCAAACGCCCGGCTGATGGCGGGGAATGCCTCGATCTGCAGCATCGGGTCGGCGAACAGCGCTTCCGTGTGTTTGTAGCGCCCGATGGCGGCGCTGAGCGCGGTCATCCCAGGCTTTCCACCACGTGCGGGAAGACGGCTTCGTAGCCTTCGCCGTAGGTAATGGCCTTGTCGGAGTTACGCGCTGCCTGGGCACCGCGTTGCAGGCCCACGCGGGTATAGTACTCCCAGAGATGCTCTTGCCCGGCCATGCACTCGATGGCGGCGCGCTTCTTGTCCCAGACCGGGGTGATGTCGAGCAGCACGTCCGGCTTCCAATCGCATTGCTCGGGCTGGTGCGGCTCGAACAACAGCACCGGGGGTGCCCCCAGCACCTTCTGCCCGGGACTGTGGCCATGCGCCTGGGCGATGATGCGCGCATGCTGCGCAAAGTCGGTGACCGCCGGGTGGTCGTGGTTATAGATGTCCTTGCGCGAATGCGTCAGCACGAAGGCCGGATGGATGGCGCGGTAGACGTCCGCCAGGCGGAACAGCGAGTCCTGCGACAGGGTGATCGGGTAGTCGCCGAGATCCCAGAATTGGATGTCGGCCACACCCAGATGCCCTGCCGCCGCCTCAGCCTCTTTCTGCCGGTCCGCCTTCACCCGCTCCAGCGTCATGCCGGACTGCCGCCACAGCTTGGCCGATTCCCCACGCTCGCCGTAGGAGAGGCAGATCACGGTGACTGCGAAGCCCTTCTCCGTATGCAGTGCGATGGCGCCGCCCGCGCGCCACACGAAATCCGCCGAATGGCCGCTCACGACGAGCGCGGTCTTGGTTCCGCTCATGATGCAACCCCCTCTTTCGTCAAATCGTCCGCCGCGTCGCCGACCCCGGGCAGCGGCGGCGTGCCGTGGGTGTGGAAACTGTCGATCGTCTTGAGGCCCCAGGCCTGTCCCTTCTTGCGCTCCGTCTCCGTCCAGGTGATCGGCTTCCAATCGGGCGCCAGCAGCAGCCGCGCCCCGGCATTCGCCACCTCCACCCGGTTGCCGCCCGGTTCGTAGACGTAGAGGAAGAAGGTCTGCTGCACGGCGTGCTTGTGCGGCCCGGTTTCGATGAACACGCCGTTCTCCAGGAACACGTCGGCGGCCTGCAGGACGGCCTCGCGGCTGTCGAGCGCGAAGGTGATGTGGTGGAAGCGGCCCTTCACCCCATGCGCCTCACGCGTATAGGCGAAGTCGTAGCTCTTGTTCGTCGCGGTGAGCCACATCCCCACCTCGGTGCCATCATCGAGCACGATCTGCTCGGTAAGCCTGAAGCCGAGGGTGGATTGGAAGAACTCGCGGTTGGCCTTGATGTCGGCGGCGAGGCAGTTGAAATGGTCGAGCCGCCGCACGTTGACGCCCCGGGATGGTGAACGCTGCGCCTGGTTCTTCAACGCCGGGCGAAGCGCCTCGGGTGCCTGATACCACTCCGTTTCATAGTAGATTTCGAGCAAATGTCCGTCCGGATCGCGGAATTGGAAAGCGGGGCCGTGGCCCACCTCGCCCTCATGCCACGCCACACCCAGGCCCGACGCCTCCAGCGCCGCCACCCGGCGTTGCAATGCCTGCGGGCTGCGCGCCCGGAACGCGGCATGGCCGAGCCCCGAGGTCTTGGACCCGGTGAGTTTCAGCGAGTACCGCTCGTAATCGTCCCATCCGCGGAGAAAGACGGAGTCACCTTGGCGCGCGCTCTCGGTCATCCCCAAGACGTTGACGAAGAAATGCAGCGACTTCTCCGGCACCGGCGTGAGGAGTTCAAGGTGGCCAAGATGGGCCACATCCATATTCGGTTCGTCTTGCATCATGTGTTCTCCCGAGGGCCTCTCCGGGGAAGGCCTTGTCTGATTTACGGTTGCCTCGATCAAACCACCTTGAAACGCGGCAAGGAAGAAACTAAGGCACCGCTCAACTACGTCAAAGACGTTCGGCCGTAGGGGTGGGCTTCAGCCCATCAGCCAAGTCGGGGTCGAGCCCGTTGGTCAAGGTATCGCCTGGGTGACATTCCTGAGCCAACTATCCCGATACGAACCCTTTAACAGAGACCCACCGCGAGTCGGCCCCACGGTTCACGCGGTTCTGAGGGCACGACGGCGCATGAGTGACATCGGCATTACGCTCCCTTTCCCAATTGTGCTGCTCCTCGCGGGCGCCCTATATTGGCCCGTTACGCTGATCGGCGTGGTGAGTCTGGTTGCACTTGGCGCGGTCCTGCACAGATGGGGTCGGATTATTTGCTTCACCATGGCGGCTATCCTGGCAGCCGACTGCCTGCTGGCAGCATTTCTAAGAGGGTGACGGGGCCGCCCCGATCCGCCGGCGACGGTTACAATTCCGCACAATCACGTAGATGTGCCGCCGGAAATCCGCGCGGTATGAGTGTCGCACTTGAGGAGTGAGGTCGTATGGTTCCACGCACGCTGATCACCCGCTGCCTGTTCTGCGCCAGTGCACTTGCGATGCTTGGCTGCATTTCGGCGGCTTGCGCCTTCGGGTAACCCACCGCCGCTTACCTCCCCGCCGTTGCACGCCTCGCCCCGGCGACGTATCGTCACCCCAGTGGGGTGCATCATGAAAGTTGCTCGGGTCCATTACGCCTGGGTTGTCGCGGCCGTGACATTCCTGGTCTTGCTGACCGCGGCGGGGGTGCGGTCGACACCCGGCGTTTTGTTGGTCCCGCTGGAGCAGGAATTCGGCTGGTCACGGTCGATCATTTCGTTCGCCGTGGCAGTCAACATCTTTCTATTTGGTCTCGCTGGACCGTTCGCCGCCGCAATCATCGAACGCTTCGGGCTCCGGCGCAGCATCATGACGGCCCTTGCGATCATCGCGACGGGCGTGGCCTTGACGCCGTTGATGCAGCAATCCTGGCATCTCATCCTGCTATGGGGCGTCGTCGTCGGCTCCGGCACGGGGGTCACCGCCATGGTCCTCGGCGCCACCGTGGCAGGACGCTGGTTTCAAACCCAACGCGGCCTCGTCGTGGGCGTGCTGACGGCGAGCACCGCGACGGGCCAACTGGTGTTCCTCCCATTATACGCATCGCTGCTCGAGGCTTATGGCTGGCGGGCGGTTTCGCTCACCATCGCCTCCGTTGCCGGGTTCATGATCATCCCGGTGGCGCTCCTGATGCGGGACCGCCCGTCCGACCTCGGCCTGCCGCCCTATGGTGGCACTGCCATCGTCCCCACGCCGCCGTTGACGGCCAACCCGGCCCGCCGCGCCCTGTCAGCCCTGCGCGAGGCGGCCGGATATCGCAATTTCTGGCTGCTCAGCGGCAGCTTTTTCATCTGCGGGGCATCGACCAATGGCCTGATCGGGACGCATCTCATCCCAGCCTGCCTTGACCACGGCATCCCCGAGGTCGCGGCGGCGAGCCTGCTCGCCATGATGGGAATCTTCGACTTTTTCGGGACGACAGCGTCCGGCTGGCTGTCCGACCGAATGGACAACCGCAAGCTTCTGGCCTGGTATTATGGCCTTCGCGGCCTGTCGCTTATCGCCCTGCCCTTTACCTTCCAATACTCGTTCTATGGCCTTGGCCTCTTCGCCGTCTTCTACGGGCTGGACTGGATCGCCACCGTCCCGCCAACCGTGCGCCTCACGGCCCAGACGTTTGGCGAGCAGGGAGCGGCGGTCTATTTCGGCTGGATCGCGGCAACCCATCAACTGGGGGCGGCCTTCGCGGCCTGGATGGCCGGCCTGGCGCGCGAGAGCACAGGCGACTATCTCAGCGCGTTCATGGGTGCCGGCATTTTGTGCCTCGCGGCGAGCGTCATGGTCAGCCTGATCGACCGGCCACGAATGCGCCCGGCGCTGGCCTAGCCGGAGGGCGGATTGCGGCCACGCGTGGCAAACGGTCTAGTCTGGGACGATACGCAACCAGCCTGGTAACGCCATGCCTCCCAAAGTCGCCGCGATCACGATGGTCTATAATGAGGGCGTGCTGCTACCGGTTTGGGCGAGACACTACGCGCGGCAAGTGGGTGCCGATCATTGCTACGTCGTGGACCACGGCTCGACCGAACCGCTCAGCCTTCCGGCGGGTTTTAACACCATTCGCCTGCCCCGTTCACCGCACGACGATGCGCGCCGGGCGAAATTTATCTCACAATTCACGGCAGGGCTGCTCGGATATTACGATTGGGTGACGTATACCGACGTAGACGAGTTGGTGCTAGCCGACCCACGCCAGTTCTCCAACCTGCCGGATTTTTGCAGCGCGGCGACGGCCGGCACGGTGTCCGCCATTGGTTTCGACGTCCAGCACGTGCCCGGTTTGGAACCCAGGCTGGATCCCACCTTGCCCATCGGCAGTCAGCGGGGCTGGGTTCGATTCACCAGTGCCATGTGCAAACCCGTCCTCAGCCGCCAGCCGCTCACCTGGGCGCCGGGATTTCATTGCTCCAACCATCCGCTCGCGTTTGCATCGCTCTATTTGTTCCACCTCCATTGGGCCGACCGCGAATTGGGTCTGCAACGGCTGAGGAAAACCCGCTCCATGCCGTGGGCGGAGGGCGAGTCTGGTGCCCACCAGCGCCTTGACGACCCGCAATGGTGCTCGCTTTTCGATGACATGGCAGGGCTGCAGCGGACCCAAATCGAGCAATTCGAGCCAGAAGCGTCCCCAATGCGGGATTGGCTGCAGCGCACGGCCGAGAGTTCCGTTGGCCGAGAGCACCAAACCTACGCCTTCGACCTGCACGTCAATGCCACTGAGCTATGGCCGATTCCGCTCGATTTCCGCGCAAAATTATAATCGCAGACCGCATCGCTGAAGCCCGGCGGACGGTCGCTTTCCGGCAGAATACGTCGGCCGCCGCATGATCGATCCGGCTCGGCAACAGACCTATGCCGGAAAGACCTGGAATCGTCGGGAACTGTCTCCATTTAACCGTCGTTGCCGCAGCGGAGGGACGTGAATGGGCTTGATGGAAACACCGGCGATCGGGTCCTTCTGGGATGTTCGCCGGCACACCGACCATCTGTGCCGGCACCTGACGGCGGAAGATCAGTGTATCCAGTCGATGCCGGATGCGAGCCCGGCCAAGTGGCACCGAGCCCACACAACCTGGTTCTTCGAGCAGTTCGTCCTCATGCCGCATGCGGAAGGCTACACCCCGTTCAGCGCGGATTTCAGCTACCTGTTCAATTCCTATTATGAGAGCGTCGGGGCGCGCCATCCGCGCTTTGCCCGCGGGCTGATTACACGGCCCGGCGCCGACGAGGTGACCGCCTACCGCGCGTATGTCGATGCCGCCATGAGCCGCCTCATCGGTTCGGGGTCGGAAATCGGCGGCCTCCTGGCGCTCGGCTTGCAGCACGAGCAGCAGCATCAGGAACTGCTAATGACGGATATGCTGCATGCGATGGCACAAAACCCGCTCGCGCCAGCGATGTTGCCGGGTTGGACGCCGCCGCCGCCGAGTACAGCGCCCGATGAGTTCATCCGTTTCCCCGGCGGCATCGTCACCATAGGGCATTTGGGCCAGCGGTTTGCGTTCGACAACGAGGGGCCGCAGCATCAGGTTCTGCTGGCGCCATACGGGCTGGCGAACCGCCTCGTGCGCAACGAGGCTTGGCTGAATTTCATGGCCGATGGCGGCTACACCACCCCGATGCTGTGGATGTCCGAGGGCTGGGCGGCCGTCCAAGAACAGGGCTGGACCGCGCCCCTTCATTGGCGCCGGGATGGCACGGCGTGGACGATGTTTGGACCCGGCGGTGAAACCGCGGTCGACCCGGCCGAGCCGGTTCGCCACATCAGTTGGTACGAGGCAGATGCGTTCGCACGCTGGGCCGGCGCGCGCCTGCCGACCGAGTTCGAGTGGGAAGCGGCAAGTGGAAGCGGGTTTTTACAAGAGATCGATGACCACCTGTGGCAGTGGACTGGGAGTGCCTATCTCCCCTACCCCGGCTTTCGGCCCATCGAGGGCGCCATCGGTGAATACAACGGAAAGTTCATGATCAACCAGATGGTTCTGCGTGGCGGATCCATGGCCACACCGGTTGGGCATACCAGGCCAACCTACCGCAACTTCTTTCATCCAGACCGGCGCTGGCAGTTCACCGGCCTCCGTCTGGCCAAGGATTACTAGGAAATGCTCGACGGTTATCAAGCCGCCACGCCATCCATCGTTCATGAAGTGCTCGCGGGTCTGAACCAGCCGCAGAAGAATTTGCCTGCCAAACTCTTCTACGACGAAGAAGGCTGCCGTTTGTTCGGTGAGATCACCCGGCTCCCCGAATACTATCTGACCAGGACGGAACGCGCGCTTTTGGCCGATATCGGGCCTGATCTTCCAGCGATGCCCGGCTGTGCGTTGGTCGAGTACGGCGCAAGTGACGAGTGCAAAGCGCTTGGCCTGCTGGATCACGTGCAAGCCAATACCTACGTTCCGATCGACATCGCAAGTGCGGCCCTGCGCGAGATGACCGGCCGGCTACGCAAGACGAGGCCAGGACTTGCGGTCTATCCGGTCGCGGCCGATTTCCTGTTGCCATTGGACCTTCCGCCCGAAATCGATGGGCAGCCGCGTTTTGGTTTCTTTCCGGGCTCGACGATCGGCAATCTAGACCGCGAGACGGCGCATCGTTTCTTGAGTGAGGTCAGGCAAACCCTTGGTGCGAACGCTCGCTTTCTCGTCGGGGCAGACCTGCGGAAAAGTAGCGCCATCCTGCTCCCGGCCTATGACGATTCCCAGGATGTCACGGCGGCGTTCAATCTGAACATGCTGGCACATCTGAACCGTGAGATCGGGTGCGATTTCGATTTGGACGCGTTCTTCCATCGGGCGGTTTGGAATGAGGTTGAAAGCCGGATCGAAATGCACCTTGTCAGCCTGCGCCGGCAGGAAGTCAGCGTCGCCGGGTCGACGATCTCATTCGAGGATGGCGAGACGATCCATACGGAGAGTAGCTATAAGCACACGATAGCGGGATTCCAGGCCATGGCGGAAGCTGCCGGATGGCACCCGGAGAGGGTATGGGCCGATCCGCAAAACCTGTTCTCGATCCATTTGCTGATCAACGCCGGGTAGCTGCGACGATTTTGACCGCCGGTGGTGGGCTTTAGCCCCCGGACGCGCGAAGATGAGAGGCTCTGCAAGCCTCTCACCGTCGCCAGCCTCAGTTGGAATCTGGCTTGAGATTAGCCTTGCTGGGGGTTTGCGCGTGCTCTCCCTGGTCGGCCATCCGCCCAGGGATCTCGCCCAAATTATCCTGGATGGACGCCTCCTCGACAGCTTGGCCAACGATGACGCTCGGATCATCAGGGCTCGGCACCGGAAGCTGCCCGGCGCCCTGGCTCTGCATCATACCGACCAATTCGCGCGCACGCTCCCAATATTCGAGGTCACTGCCGTGGGGGCGACCATCCGCCTCCCAAAGGGCATAGGCATGCTCGCGGATCAGCTGCTCGCGGGCAGCATCGTCTTCTAGTGGATTGTCAGACATGGCTCGTTTCCTCCGTGGAGAGGACAGACGCGCGAAGTGACCCCACAGTTCGCCATGGCTTCAATGCGCGATGCGATAAATCGTCCCGTTGGCGTCCTCGCTGACCAACAAGGACCCGTCATGCAGCACGGCGACGCCAACGGGACGCCCCCACACCGCATTGTCGTTCGCCACGAAGCCGGTGAGGAAGTCTTCATACTCGCCCGTCGGCCGGCCGTCCTGCATGCGGAGGCGGACCACTTTATAGCCGGTGCGTTGCGCGCGGTTCCAACTGCCGTGCAGCGTGACAAAGGCATCGCCAACATAGTCCTGCGGAAAAGCGCTGCCGTCGTAGAAGGCGATGCCCAGCGGGGCCGAATGCGGTTGTATCAGGACATCCGGAACGCTCACCTGACTGGCCAATTCGGGCCGCTCGCCGCGATGGCGGGGGTCCTCATTCGCGCCGACATAATACCACGGCCAGCCGAAAAACGACCCTTCCGCAACGCGGGTCGCATAATCGGGCGGCAAATTGTCGCCCATCCCGTCCCGTTCGTTGGTGACGCACCAAAGCGCCCCGGTATTGGGCTGAACTGCCATCCCAACGCAGTTGCGGAGGCCCGAGGCAACCAGGTGCAGCGGCCCACCCTCTGGCCGGAAACTATAGACAGCCGCCCGGCCGGCCTCCGACCCGGTTGCAGCGCCCCGTTGCGCCAGGGATGCGCCAGCTTCCAGCCCGCTCCGGGACGCGCCCTGCATTCCTATCGCATTGTTCGACGCCGAGCCGATCGATAAAAACAGTGAAGCGCCATCGGGTGCGACCGCCAAATCGCGAGTCCAGTGACCGCCTTCAGGGAGGTGCGGTATGATGATTTCGGGTGGCCCGGATGCGGCCAGCCGCCCGTCGTAAGGATACCGCACCACCCGCGAGGTCTCGGCGACGTAGACGTAGCGTGGCTGCTCGGCGGGCCAGAAGGCAATGCCGAATGGCTGGTCCAGGCCCGACGCGAAGACCGTCGAGGCACTGGGATGGGCCGCACTGGGGATTGGACGCCAAGCCCGTACTATCCCGGCCCCGCTCTCCGCAAGGAAGACATCGCCATTCGGAGCAGTCCGCAGGACCCGCGGCGTATTCAGCCCGGTTGCCCAAATTTGAACGTTGAACCCGGGCGGGACGACCGGCAGCGCGCCGGAGGGGCGGGGCACCAACCGCGGTCCACGGCTCGACGAGGCGGTCGCGGCAGGCAGCGGCATGTCATCCGGCGAGAGATGGCGCACCACGCCGGGTGCGTCGGTGTGCCAGTCGCCATAGGCCTCGGGCCCGTTCCGTGCCGTTTGCGCTCGGACGGATTGCGTCAGGATGGCGATTGAAACCAACGCGATCAGGACACCGGTTAACGTCTTCATAACCGGTATTTTACACCATCAGATCGGCCGGGATCACCTCTACCATGGCTCGTTCCTTCAACTTCGCGCCGGTTTGGGATAGAAGGGAGGCTCGGGTGGATGGCAGGCCCGGCAAAGACAACGTATGGAGTGGTGGGATCGAGGAGCGATAATGGTCGACACTGCAGTATTCAGCATCTTCCATCGGGCACCGCCCCCGCCGGCACCGCCACCCGAGCCAGTCGAGCCCGTGGCCGCTCCACCGGCTGCGACGATCGTAGAGCACCCGCTTCTCGCGACCCCGGCGGCCGTCAAGCACGAGGAGCCTTCGCCAGAGCCTGTTGAGGTCAGCGAGCCTGTTGAACCCATCGAGGTTGTCGGCCTTCGCGAGCCGGTAGCGCCCGAACCGGTGCCGCACCCAGTTGCCGAGCCCGCCCCAACGGTTCACGAATCGGCCGAGGCGACGGCCGACCACCCCGAAATACCCGTCGACACCGCCGTGCTCGGTCATCACGCGCCAGCAGAGGCCGCCCTGGCTGAGCCGGAGGCGAGCGCGGAAGAGCGTCATGGGGCGGATCAGGTCCACGCCCATGAGGTCGCCGTTGCGCCGGTCGAGGAGATGACTCCGGAGTTCGAGCCCGGCCTCGATGAGTCCGATTTCGGGGAGCCCGAAGGTGAGGCGCAAGACTCTCTTGCGGCGCAGGAGTTTGGCGAGACGGCGTTTGCCGAAGAGCTTGTTCTGCTGCCGGAACCAGAACCTAGCTATGAGCCGGTGGCGGAGGATGCTGCCGAGGCTGAAGCCGAACCTACCTTCGCCCCAGAGCCTTTCACAGAGCCAGAGCCCACTCACGCGCCAGAGGCACCGGCCGGGCTCGCGGCGGCCTTCGAACACCTGACCGAAGCCGAACCGGTCATCGAAGTGGCCGAGCCGCTGCCCGGCCTGGTCGAGCCACAGGCCGGCTTGATCGAGCCGCACCGCGAGCCCGTCGAATACGCCCCGATCCCACCACCCCCGCCCCATTGGACGGAACAGCCGCCATCGTTCGATTCGCCCGCGGCCCCGGCTCCCGCGACGGCCTGGCATGGCCCCGCCAAACTCACAAACATTGCGCTGGACGCGGACCAGCTTGGCCTTGCCAATCCCATCGTGATCAAGCTGCAGGCCCGGCTGAAGGATTCCTCATCCGTCGAATTGGATGCGAGTCAAAGTGGCATCTACCGGCCGCAGACCTTCCGCGCCGCCCCGTGGAGCGGATTCGCGTATGACCAGGCGCAAGACGGACGCACCGGGCTGGCGGCGGGAACGCGCATCCTGACCTCTCGGGGCGAGATGGAGGTGGAAAAACTACTGCCGGGTGACACCGCGATGACGTTGCGCGCGCCTGCCCTGCTCCCCATCGCCTGGATCGGCAAGAGCGTGGCAACCGCTGCGCCGATTTGGATCGAGGCCGGCGCGCTGGGTCCGAATCTGCCGCGCCGGGGTCTATGCGTGGCACCCGACCAACCCGTCTACGTGGAGCCGATCCCGGTGCCCGCGGCCCGGCTGGTGAACGGCACGACGATCCGCGTCGTCGACACCGAGGATGTCGACCTGTTCCACGTCGACGTCGGCAAATCCGAAATCCTCTTTGCGGAGGGGGTGCCGTTATCCAGCGGCGATCGGACCAGGCTGCAGCGCGCCTGATGATGGGCCGCGCCACCAGGGTCAGGCTTCGCTGGGGTGTCGCCCTGGGGCTCGGCATGGCCGTGCTTCAGGCGCCGTCCGCGCGAGCCCAAAAGGGTGTCCCAGCCACAACCGTCATGGTCGGCGGCCAACCCATGGTGTCGGATCACGACATCATAGACAATTTATCACACTCGGCAGACCACACCGTGCTGATGGACCTGCTGCGACTTGCCGGCATGACGGAGGCGCTGCGCAGCCATGGGCCGTTCACCCTGTTCGCCCCCACCAATGCCGCCTTCGCCACCATGCCAGCGGGCCTAGTTGACTCGCTTCATTTGCCCGAAAACAAGACAAAGCTCGTCGCCCTGCTATCGCTTGAAATCCTGGAAGGCAATTACTCTGCCGCCCGCATGCGTTTGTTGTTGCGCACGGGGAAAGGCCAGGCAGAGCTGGATACTGTCGGCGAAGGCAAAGTGACGTTGATTACCAACGGGCCGCTGAATCTCGCCATCCGCGGCCCGAAGGGCGACGTGGCCGACATCATGCTCTACGACGTGAAGCAGGCGAACGGCGTGGTGTTCGTTACCGACCGGGTGTTGCTGCCGGGCTGAGCGGCACGAGCTTCCCGCCAAAGAGCACCGCGCCAGTCGGGCCCCCAGTCGGCGAGCCACCGGCAGGCTCGTCGGACACCAGCAATTGCTCCTGCGCCGATGCGCGGGCCGGCGGGGCGATGACGTGCTGCCCGGGCGTCAGCAGGCCCAAAGAAACCGGCACGGTGGCGCCCTGGGGAAGCGCCCAAAGCTGGTAGGAGCGTCCGGCCGGAGCCGCGCCGTCGTCGAGGCTGGTGACCTCGATCGAGCCGTCGGCCCGGGTTTCGGCCATGAACTTGGCCGGCGTCGCGAGCGGCGCCAGAGCAGCGGCGAAACGGCCCTGGTCCGACACCGGGGTGGCCGGGCGCGGCAAGAACGCGAACAGCGCCAGGCTCGCGGCAATCGCCAGCGACACGGCGGTCGCGCCCTGCCAAAACCCTGTGCCGCGACGGCGTGCCGGGGCGGGGCTGAGGCCGGTTGCCAGCGACAGCCGGGTCCAAAGCGCGGCCGGTGGCGTGACGGGTGCCACCAGCGCGTGAAGCGGGCTCAGTTGCCTCTGCCAGTACACGATCTCTGCGGCGAACCCGGGGTCGCGCACCGCCTGCGCCTCGGCGTCCCGCATGTCGGCCAGATCGAGGCAGCCCAGCGCGTATTCCGCCGCGAAGAGGGACGGATCGTCGATTTCGTCGATCACGGCCGCGTCTCCCCTGCCGGAGCAGGCTTGCCGGGGGCGTCCAGGCAAGAGCGCAGGCTCATCAGCGCCCGCCGGATTGACGATTTTACCGTCCCGAGCGGCTGGCCAACGCGTTGCGCCACCTCGTTCTGCGTCAAGCCCTCGATGAAGGCGAGGATGACCAGCCGCCGGCGTGGCGCATCCACGGTTTCCAGGCAGGCCCGCAGCGCGACGCTGTCGGAGTGCGAAACGAGCCGGCTGAGCGCATCCGGGTCCTCATCCACCTGCTCGGGGATTTCGACCCCGGTGGTCTCCCTGCCATGCTTTCGGATGATGTCGAGCGCGCGGTAGCGCACCAGGCTGACCAGCCATCCCTCGGCGCTGCCCCGGTCCAGACTATACCGGTCGGCGTTGCGCCAAACCTGCAGCATCGCATCGTGGACGGCATCCGACGCCAGGGCCGGGTTACGGGTTATCCGAAGCGCCACGCCGTAGAGCTTGGTGGAGCAAATATCGTAGAGCTCGCGAAACGCCTTACCGTCTGCCTGGGCGCAACGCCTCAGCAGTTCGGCTGTTTTTGCACCGGCATCGTCGCTGACGAGCGACAGACGGGGCTTTACGTCTGTAGGCGGCATGTCGACGACCCACTTACTCGCAACAAACCCTGCCAGCAAGCCGCCGGCCATCATGAAATTGGTCATTGGAATGTCCTTTCCACGCGACCTCTTCCCAAGTTACGAAACGGCGCCTGCTTTGGATGCAAACCTCCCGGCTGCCGGTTGGTAACATCGCGGCGAAAGACGAGCCTCGACATCGGCTAATTCCGTCGCCATCTCCCGCGCATCATGAACGGTGAGGCGTGAGGGCATGGCGATGGAGACGGCAACCCTGGGCGGTGGATGCTTCTGGTGCTTGGAAGCAGTCTATCGCGATCTGCGCGGCGTGACCTCGGTGAAATCCGGCTACATGGGCGGCCAGTTAGCAAACCCGTCCTACGAAGCCGTGTGTACCGGCGCCACAGGCCATGCCGAAATCGTCAGGGTCGAGTTTGACCCGGCGGAGTTGGATTATGCCGATCTCCTCCGGGTGTTCTTTACCATCCACGACCCGACCACACTCAATCGGCAAGGCGCCGACGCAGGTACACAATACCGATCCGTAATATTTACCTATTCGGATGCTCAGAAAGCGACCGCGCGCGCGATCATCCAGGAAATCGGCGGGGCCAATCTCTACGGCGGCAAAATCGTCACCGAAATCCTTCCCGCGGCTGCATTTTACCCTGCAGAGCCGGAGCACGACCAATATTACGAGCGTAACCCATACGCGGGCTATTGCCGCGTCGTCGTCGCGCCGAAGGTCGCCAAATTCCGCAAGGTGTTCGCAGACCGGGTCCGGTCCGCTGCGGCTTGAACCGACAGGATGGCCTGGCCGATGGCTTGAGCCACATCCGGGACGACCGCATTGCCGAGCGCGATCAGCCTGGCGCGTCGAAGGCGGTCCAGCCCGGGGGAAGCCCATCAACCACTCGACCCACGCCGGGTTCAGCCGCCCACCCACGGCATCGCTCAACGGGCAGGAGCGGCGGCGCGTTTGCTGGGCCGGGCAGCCGAGCTTCCAATCCCGCGCCAAGGGCGTTGGCCAAAATGAACACACGCTGCCGCCGGTGGGGTGCGCCGGCATGCGCAGCACCCACCAGCAACGGCCAGCAGGCGTAGCCCGACGCCTCCAGCTGTGCCAGGACCGTGTCCGCGCCGCGGACGCGCAACGCAGCGACATTCTCAACCACCACCCAATCGGGTCGGCAGTCCTGCACCAGCCGCAGCATCTCTCGCCACAGCCCGCTGCGCGCGCCGTGCAGCCCGGCGCCGAGCCCGGCGGCACTGATATCCTGGCAGGGAAAGCCGCCACAGACGAGCCGCGGCGCCGGGACGCCGTCGGCGCGCAGCCGGGCGGCGGATAGGCTGCGGATGTCGGGGTAGCAGGGCACTCCAGGCCAGTGACGCCGCAAGATTTCGCGAGCGTACGGGTCTGCCTCGCAGAACGCCACGGTATTGAATCCGGCCCGGCCAAGTCCGAGGGCGAACCCGCCGATGCCGCTGAACAGGTCAAGGACGTTCACAAGCAGTTCTTAGGAAATGAAGCATAGGACAGACCTAGCCCGTGGCAGATCGGAGTTGCAATAGGGACGCCCTAAGGATACAGCTTCTCTCCATGGCTCATCGTTCGTAGGAGGATACTCATGGCACGCTCGACACCTGCGACACGGTTGAAGAAGATGTTGAAGGAACGCGGCATGACCGCGGCTGACCTCGCCCGGAAGTTGGACGTGTCGCAGCCGACGGTTCATGCGTGGGTCACTGGCCTGCACGGCATGCGCCTGAACAATGCCCGCCGGGTGGCCAAGGTGGTGGGCGTGCAGGCGTCGTGGCTGATGTTCGGCGCCGACTCGAGCGCCGAGGGAACGGTTCAAGGCGCAGAGGAGCTTGCGTTGCTGCGCTTGTGGCGGGAACTGGGTGAGGAAGAGCAGACCGCCGCCATGCGGCGGCTGACGGCGATACGGAAGAAACAGGGCTGACGCGCCGGAGACGGCTGCACCGTCTCCGGATCTGACGCCGTCGCCTCTTACGGCCGCCGCTGCTCCGGATGCGGCCCTGGTGGTGGGGCCGCCGGATGAGGCGGCGCTGCCGGGCGTGGTGGCGGCGCGGGACGTGGTGGTGGCGGCGCAGGCCGCGGCGGCGGGGCTGCGGGACGTGGCGGCGGCGCAGGGTGGAACACCGGGGGCGGCGCTGGTCGCGGGGGCGGTGGACGGAATGCCGGCGCCGCGCGCACAGGGGCGGGCGGAGCAGGCGGCCGCGCGGCGGGTGGCGGATGGAACGCCGGCGGCGGGGCGTGGACCTCCGCAGGCGCAGCCACCCGACCCGGTGGCGCATTGGGAACGACGGGAGGTGCGCTGGGACGCGGCGCAGCGGCCGGGGCCTCATTCGGACGCCCGGGCACTGCAGCCGCAGGCTCGTTGGTAGGCGGCCCGGTTCGGGCGACCGAGCACCGCGCGCCGCACCTGGCGGCGGTTCGTTCGGGCGACCGGGCACCGCGGTGGCCGCAGGCTCGTTCGGTCGACCCGGGACCGCGGCACCTGGCGGCTCGTTCGGGCGACCGGGGATCGCGGCCGGCGGCGGTGCCCCGTTGCTGGCTGGCGGTGCCCCCGCAATGGGTTGCCCGCCTAGGGCAACTGGTCTCCCACGGATCGCCGGGCCGGGAGTTGGCTGCGCTGGCCGGGCCGGCGGGATGAAATTGAACTGCCGTGCCACCGCCGGGGTCACACCAACCGTCGCAGCACCCGGTGTGACGGGGGCAGCAAATTGGGCACGCGTGGCCGCGAATTGCTCCGGCGGCAGAGGGCGTGACACAGCCGCAATCGGGTGAGACCCGACCATGGCTGCCGCCGGCACCACCGTTGCCGCGCCCCGGTTGACGAAATTGTTCACCACCGGCCGGTTATTCGCCACATTCACCGTCGAAATCGTCTGGTTGACGTTCTGGACGTTGGTGGCATTGAGGTCGCGGACATAGGCGAGGTTGGCGCGGTAAGGGGGATAGTACGGCTCCCTCGGACCAAGCGGCACCCAACCGACGGAACGGCCCGCGAGCGCCCCCACGGCCACACCGGCCGCCCCCACCGCCAAAAAGCTCACCAAGGCCGGTGCATACACGGGGGTTCTATACACGGCACCCGGCTGAACCGGGATCCAACCCCAACGGTTGTCGGCCTGGACCCAACGCCCGTAATGGAACGGCGCAAATCCCCAGGGCGCATCGTCCACCCAAGTCCAACCCCAGGGCGCGACATAGGCCCAATGACCGTCCCGGTATGGCACCCAGTTCGCCTCGACCGGCGGATACCAGATGGTCCCGTATTGCGGCGTCTCCTGCCACTGCCCCGTTTGGTCCAAGTCCTCCGCACCCGTCATGTACTCGACGACCGGCGGGATCGCCACGGTCGCCCGGGGGGCCGGCCGTTGCTCCGCCAGGACGGTGGTCAGGAAGGCATCTTGCGCCATCGGCCCAACGCTCCCCTGCGCCGGATTGGCACCCGTGAGCGTGGCGGTCTGCCGCGGGCCGACTGGCAGCGCCAGGCTCGGCCCGGTGACCTGCGCGGCCCCGTCGATCACTGTCACCAGCGTTGGATGGTCTGCATCGCCGGCGACCACGCCATATCGGCCAGCAGCCATGATCTGCACTGCGCCCCGCGGCGTCTGGATGGTATAAGCGTCGCCCTGGGGCACCACGCGGAGGTCCAGGAAAATCTCGCCCTGCGGTTCGGATGTTGCGAGCGCCTGGTCACTTAAGGTCGTGATATCCAGTTCGGTAGCAGGCGCCATCGCAAGGCGGTTGGTCGCAAGCTGGACATCCGCCCGGGCCCCCGGCTCGGTCCACAGCGCGTCGCCCGTGGTCAGCGGGCTGTTGAGCATCGCCGGGCTCCAGCTATCGGCATCCGCCGAATGGAACGACACGCTGCCGGTGATGCGTGCCAGCCGCCCAACCCGGCTCGGCGGATCGGTCCGCGGCGGAATGGGCGGGGGCGCCGACCATGCGGCCGGAGCCGTGGCGAGCGCCAGGGCGGATGCCGTGGCGAGGGCGGTCAGGCGCAACGGCAGAGAATGGGAACGCATCGGAATGGCTCCTGCAGGACGAGGCGCCGGTTTGGACCGAGAGGGTGGCAAAACCATGGTACGGGCGTAACGCTTCGTGACGGCTTTGGTGTCCGCTTGCTGTCCCGTTGCATTCGCGGGATGAGAGGTGATGGCCCTGTCGTCCGGATTCGCTGCGCTGCTATGCCTCGCCCTGCTCTGCGGATGTGGTGTGGAGGGTCCGCCGCAGCCCACTCTGCAGCTCCCGGCCGTGGACATGCACACCGATCTTGGCAAGGTCGACGGCAGTGCCGTGTTGGCCGCCCCTCGGGGATGGACGCCGGCTCCCACCGAGGTGACGCCGGTCTTTGCAACCCCGGCCCCGCAGCTTTTCGCGGCCATGCAGGAGTTGCTGGCCGCAGAACCTCGCACCTGGGTCATGAACGCCCACCCGGACATCTTCCAGGCCTCGTTCATCGTACGGAGCGTTCTGTTGAACCTCCCCGACGTCATCGTCGTTCAGGCCGTGGCGGCGAGCCCCGCGACCAGCCGCGCAGTGATTTTCTCGCGCAGCCGATACGACAAGCTCCCCTATCTCAGCGTCAACAAAACGCGCGTCGACAAGCTGGTCGAAGCCCTGAAGCAGAAATTCGGGACAGCGCCAGACCCGGAACCGCCCAAGCCTGCAGTCGCCGTCTCCCAAACCGTAACCCCGCCCGCCGCTACAATCCCACCGGGCAGGACGACGCGACCAGGACGTAGTTGATTCGCGTCGTGGCGCCGGGGCAAAAACGGCAGCCTGCTTTGTCGCCCAGCCGCCACCGGGTTAGTTCATGCATTCAGCCGGTATGTCCCCAGACGATCCCGGAGCCGTCAGACCAGGCACGGGGCGGAACCCATGTGCCTGGCAGGCGGACAGGCAGGCGCGTGAGACGAGATAGTCGCCAGAACTGGCCTCGACGTTGGGGAGGCCGCAGTCAACGGTCACCCCGCTCCGGGGGTTGACCATCACCATCATCGGGCTGGTCGCGCAGCCCGCCAGCGCCAGCATGGTGCAGAGCAGGAACAGGTCGCCGGCCCTCATGCCTGGGCGACCGCCGCGGACCACGGCGACATCACGTCACTGATTCCAGTCCGCTGCCCGTCAAGCTGATGGATCAGATTGGGACAGGCGAAATTGATCGGGATGACTTGTTGCTGCACGATTTCGACGGGGCCATCCGCCTGCAGGGCCTCCAAGACATCCAACGGTAGCCGGTCGTCGGCATTCACGCTGCTGGGGTCCGAGACATCGATGCGCGGATGGTGGGCGGCCGTGGCTGGGTCCATCCCGAAATCCAGCGTGAAGGCCAGCATCTGCGCGACGGCAGCCATGATCCGCCGGCCGCCGGAGGCACCCGCCGCGATCATTGGGGCGCCTTCCTCGCTGACGATCACCGGGCACATATTGGTCAAAGGCCGCTTGCCGGGCGCAATCGAGTTGGGCTGACCGGGCCGCGGATCGAACCACATGACGCCGTTATTCATCAGCACGCCGGATTTCGGCAACACCACGCGGCTGCCCATGGAGGACAGCAACGTGGTGGTCATGGCCACCATCGTGCCCTCCGCATCACACACCGTCAGATGGGTGGTGCAACTCTCGGCGGCGATGGGCTCCGCCTCTCCCAGGCCCGACAGGCGCTCGGCGTAGGCCGACTTCATCGTCCGGGCGAGCGCTGCGAACCACGCGGCGTCGGGCGCCGCCCGGCGTGGCACGTCCCGCATGCCGTCCAGCACGCTACGGAAGGTCGGCCCCGCCGTCAGGCCGCCCGCGAGCTGAATGGTGCGGCCATGCCAGGGAACCGCCATTGCCGGCACGATTCGCGCCTCGCAACGGCGAAGGTCCTCCGCGGTCAGCACGCTGCCGACGGCACGAAAATCATCCACCAGCGTGGCGGCGACGTCGCCCTCGTAGAAATCCCGGAACCCGGCATGCGCGAGCCGGTCCAGCGTGTCCGGCAAGTTTCCTTGGCGGAAATATCCAGGGATACCCTGATAGGGCGCCACAGGCGGCAGCCCGCCTGGCAAATAGATTCGCGCGCTCTCGGCATATTTCTGCATTACGGAAGCCGAACTCGCGATCTTCAGCGTCGTGAACCAGTCCTGCGACAGCCCCCTCTTGGCAAGCGCCAGCGCCGGCGCGATCACGTCCGGCAGTGGCAAGACGCCCCACCTTCCATGCATATGGGCATAGCCGGCAACGGAAGACGGGATGGCGAAGGAGCGCGGGCCGTGGATGTTCGCGTCGTCCGTCACCTCTGGCCAGGCGAACAAATCCTGGGTCATCCGGCCGGTCAGGCGGAAGGCATCCGGCTTCAAACCGGAAGGGGCGACCGGACCGAAATCCACCACCTCCGCCGCGGGCAGGCCGGCCCGATGCACGACCGCGAACCCAATCCCACCCAGCCCTGAATTCCACGGCTCGACCGTCGCGAGCGCCAGTGCGGTCGCAACCGCGGCGTCGACCGCATTGCCCCCGGCGTCCAGGATCGCGACGCCAGCCATCGCCGCATCGCGGGATTGGGAGACCACCATGCCTCGCCGGCCTGTTGCCGCTGGCTTGGTGACGGACCAGTACTGCGTGAGGTGCGGCGGCGGATCGTAGATCATAGCTGGCATGCTAAGCGGCAGTGCGCCGGCTTTCTAGCGCCGATCGAGTAGCAGCGTCGTGATTGCGGTGGAGGCGGTGCGGCAGACCGCCACCAGGGCGATCATCCAGAGCCCATCGGTGATCAGGGTGCTGGCGGAGTAGTAGCTGCCGCTGAGATACATATCGTGCGGAACACGGCTGCGGACCATTTGCAGCAAATCCGCCGCCGGGCCATCCAGGGTGATGGCGCCTAAAATCCGTGGGATGGCCCACCAGATCATCCCGGCCACGATGAACAGGGGCGCCATGAGCTCGCCCAATTGCTCCCCGAACAGCAACCCGATGTTCAGCACCGACCAGACGGCCAGCTTGGCGTACCGTCCCAGTTGCGGCAGGAATGTCGACTCAGCCGGCTCGTCCTCGAAATCCAGGTGGGAGTAGCTCATGGGGTCGCTCCGTCGGTCAGGAGGAGCCATGGCATAACGGCCTTCCCCCGGCAACGACATTGCTTGGCGGACGCAAGATATGGCGGGGGTGGGGTCATGATGCCGCCAATTGTATGTTGGCGTTATTTCCTTAAGATTTCCCATGCAGCCGAAAGAGTAGCGACGATGATCCAGGCTTTGTGCCATTGCGGCCAGATCAGTTTGGAGCTGGCCAGCCCTCCATCGGAGGTCACCGACTGCAACTGCTCCATCTGCCGCCGCTATGGCGTGCTATGGGCGTATTATCAGCCGCGCCATGTCAGCATCCGCCCGGCGGCGACCGCGACGTATATATGGGACGACCGTGAGATCGCGTTCCACCGCTGCATGAATTGCGGCTGCGTCACCCATTGGGCGGCCCTTGACCCAACACGGGACCGGATGGGCGTGAACGCGCGTTTGTTGTCACCAGAGGTGCTACGATGCGCCCGGGTTCGGCATCTCGATGGCGCAACGACAGAAAGCTATTTGGATTGACCGTGCACAGCCTCATTTCCCAACGGTGACGAGACGGCAGGTGCGCGCTGGCACGGTCACAAAGGGAGGCGGCAATGGATCGCGTGGTTTGGGTTACCGGCGCGGGCAGTGGGATCGGCCGCGCCACGGCCATCGCCTTCGCCAAGGCGGGGGACCGCGTGGCGCTCACCGGCCGCCGGGCGGATGCCCTGGCCGCGACCGCCGCCATCATTGGGGACGCGGCTATCGTGGTGGCAGCCGACCTCGCCACCCCGGCCGACATCACCCGCGCCCACGACGCCGTCGCGGCCGCGCTCGGCCCGATCGACGTGCTGGTCAACAATGCCGGCGCCAATGCCAAAGAGCGCCATTGGCACGAGTTGGCCGCCGAGGCGATGGGCACCATGCTGGACGTCAACCTGCGCGCGCCGTTCCTCTGCTCCATGGCGGTGCTGCCCGGCATGCGGGCAAAGCGCGCCGGCACGCTGATCCATATCGCCTCGGTCTCGGGCGTGTCGCTGTTCCCACCCTCCGGACCGGCCTATGGCGCCTCCAAGGCCGGGGTGCACATGATGAGCGCGCATCTCAATGCCGAAGAAGGCATCCACGGCATCCGCTCGGTCTGCATCAACCCCGGCGAGGTCGCGACCGAGATACTGGACCGGCGCCCCAACCCGCCCAGCCCGGCGCAGCGCGCGCTGATGCTGCAGGCGGAGGACATTGCGGCGGCAGCGGTGTTCGCCGCCTCCTTGCCAGCACGCGCAACGGTCGCTGATATGACGATCCTGCCAACCGACAACCAGCTCTGGCGGCCGTTTGCGCAGGAAACCGCCGAAGGATAATCCATGGCCGACCTCCCGACCGCGACCGTCCCCGTCGCCACGCTGCAGAGTTTCATCGCCGCCATCTTCGCCAAGGCGGGCACCAGCCAGGAAGAGGGCGAGCAGATCGCCCACCATCTCATCGGCGCCAACCTGGCCGGCCATGACAGCCACGGCGTCATCCGCGTGCCCCGCTATGTGCTGTGGCTGGAGAATGGCTCGGTCCTGGCCGGGCGCACCCCCGAGGTGATCAAGGAGAGCCCGACCCACGCCGTGCTGGATGGCGGCTACGGCTTTGGCCAGACGATTGGGCCATTGGCCGTCGACATGGGCATCGCCAAGGCCCGCGCGGCCGGCATGGCGGTGATCGCGCTGCGCAATTCCGGCCATATCGGACGCATCGGTGATTGGGCGGAGCGTGCGGCTGCCGCCGGCCTGGTTTCGATCCACTTCGTCAACGTTGCCGGGGGCGAACTGGTGGCGCCGTTTGGCGGCGTAAACCGCCGGTTCTCCACCAACCCCATGTGTGTCGGCGCCCCGCAGCCCGGCGCCGACCCGCTCATCCTGGACTTCGCCACCTCGACAGTGGCCGAGGGCAAGGTCCTGGTCGCGTCCAATGGTGGCAAACCGCTCCCGCCGGGCGCCTTGATCGACCTGGACGGAACGCTGTCGACCGATCCGCAATTGATCTATGGCCCGATCGGCGAGAGTTCGGTGCGCGACTCCGCGAATGGTGTTGGCGCGTTGCGGGCGTTTGGCGACCATAAAGGCTCCGGCATCGCCTTCATGTGCGAAATCCTGGCCGGCTGCCTCACCGGCGGTGCCACCTCCGGCCCTATCCCCGGTGGCAAGCGCAGCCGCATCGCCAACGGGATGTTGTCGATCTACCTCGACCCAGGTCATTTTGGCGCCGAACACTTCGCCCAGGCGGCACGCGAATACGCACTGTACGTGAAATCGTCCCTTCCGGCGACACCGGGTGAGGACGTTTTGGTGCCCGGTGAGCCGGAAGCGCGCACACGTGCCGTCCGGCAACGCGATGGTATTCCATTGCAAGTTGGCACCTGGGCGGCAATACAGGAGACTGCGGCTCGACTGGGGGTGGCAGCGCCGTCTCTATAGGTCGCAGCAAGTTGTATTTCGCACAGGTGAACATGATTGCGGGCAGGACGTTCAGGGGCTGTTAATCAGTCGCTACGCTACGTTATGTCTACAAGAAGTCAGAGGAGCGGCAGAATGCCGGATGAGCAGGGGCGGCCAGTCGATAGCGCCGGGTTTGCGATAGAGCGGCGTCGGCCAGGCCGGCGAGAGGTTAGTCCTGAACTGATCCCGATCCTCCGCCGTCCGGCGGGGGACGGCGTGGTTCGTGAGGAAGTGCTGGAGGTTCAACTGGCCCTGTCACCGGGCAGCGATCCGATGTCTGCAGCACGCGGCATTGCGATGAGCCTCGTGCTTTCGTTGCCGCTTTGGTGCTGTGTCGGGGCGGTAGGCTTCGCACTGATCTAGCTGCTGGCTGGGCGGCTTGCGTTTACCTGTACCCTGGCGACGAGTCGGCGGGCACGCTCGACGATCGGTTGATCGACCATTTTTCCCTCGAAGGTAAACGCCCCGACGCCCTGCGCCTTCGCGGTCTCGTTGGCCTCGATCATGCGCCGAGCCGTATTCAACTCCGTATCGGACACCCCAAAGGCATCATTTAGA
The DNA here is from genome assembly GCA_965199005.1 of Acetobacteraceae bacterium. Classification (GTDB taxonomy): domain Bacteria; phylum Pseudomonadota; class Alphaproteobacteria; order Acetobacterales; family Acetobacteraceae; genus LMUY01. The sequence goes on from CBDAQK010000006.1 coordinate 1,886,218, forward strand.
ATTGGCACCACCGCAGGGTGGACGCAGGTCGCGCCGTCGAATCCGAGTGCCCGGGCTTGCTTGGCGCTCTCGGCGATCCCGGCAATGTCTTGAAAATCTGCCACCGTGCGGAGCAGGCCGAACGACAGCAACCCGGCCGCCTTCGCCGCGAGGTTCACCATCTGCTTCGGCAGAAACAGCAATTCGGGTGATGGCTCCGCCCCCATCGCCGTCGCCAAATCCTCGCCGCCGGTGAGCAGCGCCATGTTGCGCGGCGTCGCCAGCCCGATGGCCCGGGCATCGAACACCGCCCCGGGATCCTCCAGCACGGGCATGAAGCGCAATTCGGCGCGGCCGATATCTGCCTCCAGGCCAGAGAGCCAGGCTGCAAGCTGCTGTAAGACGGCTGGGTCGCGCGTTTTTGGCAACAGGATGCCATACGCACCCGCCCGGCATGCGGCCTCCACATCCGGACGCAGCCGTTCCGGCCCGGAGTTCACGCGCACGAACACGGTAGCCCCTGCCCGGGCAACCGCCGGAACTGCCTCGGCCAGCGCCGCCCTTGCCGCGTCCTTTTCGGCAATTGCGACGCTATCCTCCAAGTCCAGGATGATGGCATCCGCGCCGCGCTCATGCGCCTTGGCCACGAAACGCGGTGCGATGGCTGGAACATACAGCAGCGAGCGGATCATGAAACGAGGCCCTTCCTGTGCCGGGACAGCGTGCCACCCGTCATCGGCGCGGGTACGCCAGTCGTGGCCGGAAAACTGATCGGCAGGCCGCGAAGCGCCCGCACGGCCAAGAAGGCGAAACACTCCGCCTCGACTGCGTCACCCCGCCAGCCGACGCTTTCAGCAGTGACGGCATCGACGCCGGCCCGCATGGAGAGCGCCTCCATCATGGCCGGGTTCCGGCGCCCACCACCGCACACCAGCAGCCGGTTGGGCCGCCGCGGCAGCAAATCCAGGCCGCGCCCCACGGCGCCCGCGGTGAAGGCGGTGAGCGTGGCTGCGCCATCCTCCACCCCGAGCCCATCCGCCATCGCCGCCAGAAAACTGAACCTATCCAAAGATTTGGGATACGCCGCGGCAAAATACGGGTGGCTGAGCAGCCGAGACAAACGGGCCTCGTCTACCCGCCCCTGGCGGGCCAGCGCCCCATCCCGGTCCATCCGGGCGCCGGTTGCGTGCTCCACCCAGTCATTCAACGGTGCGTTGGCGGGGCCGGTATCGAACGCAACCAATTGCCCATCGCCGCCCAGCCAGGTGAGATTGGCCACGCCGCCCAGATTCAGCACCGCCGTGGTGTCCGGCTCGCCCAGCGATTGCAGCAACGCCGCATGGTAGCTGGCCGAGAGCGGCGCCCCCTGCCCGCCAGCGCGCACATCGGCGGTCCGGAAATCATGCACCACGTCAATCCTGGTCAAGCGAGCCATAAGCGCTCCGTCGCCCAGCTGACGCGTGTCGCCGCTACGGCCGGGTTGCGGGGCGCGGTGCAGCACAGTCTGCCCATGGAACCCGATGACGGCGACCGAGGCAGCGTCGACTCCGGATTTCCCCAGGAAATCCGACACCGCTGCCGACTGCGCCCGGGTCAAGGCATCCTCGGCTTGCTGGAAGATCGCGGGCTCAGGGCCGGTGAACGCCCAATCCGACGCCGCGGCCAAAGCCTGGGCCAGCATGCCTCGGAGATCGGGTGGGTAGGGCGCCAGCGTCCAGGGGCCGAATTCCTGCACGGTCTCGCCATCCGTGCGGAGCAGGGCGATGTCGATCATCCCGTCGAGCACGGTCCCCGTCATTAGACCGACCGCCCACACTGGCGCCATCTCAATCTCCCCCCGGCCGCCCGGCAATCGCCGCGCGCACGAATCCGCCTGATTGGGTCAACAATCCGTTCCGCCTCCTCGGCCCCGACGCCAGCCAGCAAGGCCACCACAGCCGGCTTCACCCGCCCACCAGACGCCGCCAGTGCCGCGGCAGCAGCGGCCTCTTCGGCCCCGGTGATGTCCCGCACCATCAGCAGCGCACGCCGGCGGAGCTTCTCGTTGGTCGCGCGGACATCCACCATACGGGCGCCGTAGGTCTTTCCCAGTGCGATCATCACGGTGGTGCTGAGCGTGTTGAGCGCGATCTTCTGTGTCGTCCCCGCCGTCATCCGAGTACTTCCCGCGACGATCTCAGCCCCCGTCAGGATCTCCACCGCCATGTCAGCCGCCGCGGCCGCGGGGCTGTGCGGGTTGTTCACAATGGCGACCGTCAGCGCACCGCGCTCACGGCCATGGCGTAGACCGCCCACGACGTAGGGCGTGCGCCCCGAGGCGGCGATGCCCACCACCGCATCGGCCGGTCGTAGGTCGTGGCCATCCAAGGCCACGGCAGCCGCGTGCCAGTCATCCTCCGCCCCTTCGGCTGCCTGGGTCACAGCAGCGGGACCACCCGCCAGCAGTGGCACCACCAAGCCCGGCGGTGCGCTGTAGGTCGGGGCCAATTCCGCTGCATCCAGCATTGCCAGGCGACCCGGCGTCCCGGCGCCGAGGTAAAACAACCGGCCACCCGACCGCATCCGCGCCGCCACCGCCTCGGCGGCTGCGGCCAACTGCGGCTCGGCGCGGGCCAGTGCATCCTGCGCCTGCCGCTCCGCCGCCAGCAGCAGCCGCACCAAATCGGCCGGGGAACGCTGGTCCAAATCGTCCAGCCCGGGGCGAAGCGCCTCGGTGGCCAGATGGTCCAGGCCTTCAAGGGGCATTCGCGACCTCCACCCCGCCCAGCCACACCCGGCGCGGCACCCAGTCATCATCCCACCACACCAAATCCGCCAGCGCGCCCGGCGCGATCCGGCCCAAATCGGCGCGGCCTATGGCGTCCGCCGGGGCCTCCGTTGCGGCGCGCAACACCGCCGCGCTGTCCAACCCGGCCGCCATCATCCGCCGCATTCCGGCATCCAGCACGATGCCGGCCCCGCTGATCGTGCCATCGAGACGGCGGCCCAACCCCGTTTCGTCGACCTCCACCGGCATGCCGCCAAACCCCAATACCGTGCCCGGCGGCAGGCCGGCGATGAGGATCGAGTCCGACACGGCAACCAGGCGCGAACCCGCCGCCTGGAACGCCACGCGGCAGGCCACCGGGTCGACATGCTGGCCGTCCACAATCAGGCAGCACCAGAGCCGCTCATCGGTGAGTGCGATACCCGGCAGCGCCGGGTCCCGGTGGCCAAGTGGACGCATGGCATTGAAGAGATGCGTCACCATGGTGGCACCGGCGTCGGCGGCTTCAGTCACCTGCGCCGCATCGGCGTCGGAATGACCCAGGGAGACGACAATCCCCTCTGCCCCCAGCCGCCGGATGGCGTCCAGCCCATGCGGACGCTCTGGAGCCAGGGTGACCGTGCGGAGCATGCGGCGCGTGGCTGGGTCACGAAGCAGGATGTCCAGCGAGTCGGGCGTTGGGTCCTGCAGCCAATCCGCCCGGTGCGCGCCACGCCGGGCCGGCGACAAGAACGGGCCTTCCAGATGGGCACCCAGCACCCGCGCCACCGGCTGCCCGGCCAGTTCGCGCGCCGCTCGCTCCATGCGGCCCATCGCCACCTGCACGTCCGGCAGCGGAGCCGTGATCACCGTCGGCTGCACAGCTGTGACCCCTTTGGCGGCCAGGCCAGCCAGCGCGGTCCGCCACTCCGCCGGGCCGGCGGTGGCAAAATCGACGCCGAAGGCACCGTTATTGTGCAGGTCCAGCATGCCGGGAGTTAGTACGCCGCTCGCAAGCCACTCAGCGCCCAGCGGGATCTGATCCAATACGGCGGTGATCCGTCCCTCGGCCATCACAATGGCGGCGGGACCCGTCCAGACTCCGCCGGGCGCCAAAAGCCGGCCAGCGGCCAAGACCGTTTCGCCGCTCATACCGTATCGGTGATCTTGCGCAGGCCGCGTGGCGCGTCCGGATTTTCGCCGCGTGCGATGGCGAGTTCCAGCGCCAACAATTGGAAGGGCAGGATTTCCAGCAGGGGCGACAATTCCTCCGGCGCGCCGGCCGGCAGCACGAACCCGGCATCCGCCGCCAGCACCGCGGCCTGGGTTCCCACCACGAACAAATCCGCCTTCGCCTGCCGGATCCGCGGCAGAACCTGGCTCATCGCGGCCCCGGCCACCCCGCCCGGCACCACGGCCAGGACCGGGACCTGCCCGTCCAGCATGGCCAGCGGCCCGTGCAGCAGATCGGCGCCGGAAAACGCCTGGGCCGCGACGTAGCTCGTCTCCATCAGCTTCAACCCAGCCTCCCGCGCGGTGGGATAGCCATAGCCGCGCCCGGCCAGCACCATCCGCTGGGCGAAGCGGTAGCGGGTGGCCGCCCCGGCTAAATCTGCGTTGCCGAGCAACATGTCTCCCAAGTCCGGCAGGCAGTCGGCAGCGCTCCCAGCCCCGCCGCGCCAATGGTCCACCAGCAGATACAATGCCAGCACCTGCGCGGTGTAGCTCTTGGTGGCCGCAACCGCGCGTTCCGGCCCGGCACCGATGTCCAGATGCAGCGCCGCGGCAGCCGCCAGCGGGGAATTTGCCGTGTTGGTCACCGCCAAGGTCAGCGCACCGCCGCGCCGGCCCGCTTCGACGGTCTGCACCAGGTCGGGCGAGTGGCCCGACTGGCTCACCGCCACCAGCAACACATCCCGCATCTGCGGCTGCGCGCCATAGGCCGTCATGCTGGAGGGTGACACCAACCCGGCCGGGAGCCCGAGCAGGATTTCGACCAAATATTTGGCATAGAGCGCAGCGTGGTCCGACGTTCCGCGCGCCGCCAACATCACGAACCGCGGCGCCCTGTGCGCAATGTATGCCGCAACCCGGGCAATCTCCGCGCGCCGGGCCAGTTGCGCGCGCCACATCCGGGGCTGCTCCGCGATCTCGGACGCCATCAGGCGCCCCGCCGGGGCCGCATCCGCCTTCATGGCGTGGCTAGTACAGCGTTTCCGGGAAACAGCTCGTATCCAGCCGCCGAACGCATGGCCTTCCACCGCTTCGAGGCGCCATGCGAATCAATGGTGGGCTAAAGCCCACTCTACCACGGTCAGACATAGGGTGGCTTGATCAATCCGGCCGGCGAGAGAGTGAAGATCTCGCATCCCTCCTCCGTCACCCCGATCATGTGCTCGAACTGTGCCGACAGGCTGCGGTCGCGGGTGACGGCGGTCCAGCCGTCATCCAGCACCTTCACCTCCGGGCGGCCGGCGTTCACCATGGGCTCCACGGTGAAGAACATGCCCGGGCGCAGCACGGCGCCGTCGCCAGGGCGGCCAAAATGCAGCACGTTCGGGGCCTCGTGGAACCGGCGTCCAATCCCGTGGCCGCAGAAATCACGTACCACACTGAAGCGCTGCGATTCGACATAGACCTGGATGGCATGCCCAACATCCCCCAGCGTCGCCCCTGGGCGGATGACGGCCAGTCCGCGCATCAGCGCTTCGTAGGTCACGTCCATCAGGACGCGGGCACGGGTGCCGGGCTGGCCTGCGACGTACATGCGGCTGGTGTCGCCGTGCCAGCCATCCAGGATGACGGTCACGTCGATGTTGAGGATATCACCCTCCAGCAGCCGCCGCTCGCCGGGAATGCCGTGGCACACGACGTGGTTGATGGAGGTGCAGGTGGATTTTGGATACCCGCGATAGTTCAGCGTCGCCGGCACGCCGCCGTGCGACACCATGTAATCGTGGCACAGCGTATCAAGATGCCCCGTGGTGACGCCGGGCTTGACGTGCTCGGTAATCATGTCGAGCACTTCGGCGGCTAAGCGCCCGGCAGCCCGCATCTTCGCAAAGTCCTCTCCCCCATGGAGGGTGATGCGCCGCCCATCCGTCCCGCCGTCCATTGCAGCCCCGCTATCGACCTTCGAACCGGCAGAAAATGCGCAGACTACTGGCCCGGCGCAAGGCCATGCCCAACCTCATCGCGCAACGGTGGTCGATTCAGCCATGCGTATGCCATTGATTGGCGGTGCTTGCGGTGGAGTGGGCGTGGACCGAATTTGCGGCTGGGGCGAGCACCGGGCGCGGCAACGGGCGCAAATCCACCGCCTCGGCGCGGGCATGGGCGCGGCGCTGCTGGGCCTGCGTACGCTCAACCGGCCGGGTGAAAGAACGGGCAGGAAGCGGTGTATAGGGCGTTTGCACGGCGGGGAACGGACGGGCGGCGGCCAGGTGGATCCCCGGGCGCGCCTGTCGGCCGCGCCATGGCCCTGGCGACAAAGTGGAGGCGGGGAGCGTCGCCGCACTGGCTGCCGCAACCAAGGCGGGCATGCGCGAACGCGGCGGCTCACCACGGGTAATCGGCACGCCCATGTGCTCGAATCCCCCGTCCAACAGGTAGGCCATGTGGGTGTCGCGCTCGGCGCCGTTCACGGCACCCATCACGACGCCGATCAACCGCACGTCGCCCCGCACCGCCGACGTCACCAGGTTGCAGCCGGACGCATCGATGTAGCCTGTCTTAAGGCCATCCGCGCCGGGATAGGTCTGCAGCATGCGGTCGTGATTTGGAATGAACCGGCCGTGGAACACAAAAGACGGTACGCTGAAATAATGATATTCCTGCGGATAATCCTGGATGAGATGGCGGGCCAGCAAGGCCAGGTCGCGCGCTGTGGTGACCTGGTCCGGGTCGGGCCACCCGGATGCGTTGCGGAACGTCGTTCGGCTCATGCCCAAGGCACGGGCGCGCAAGGTCATCATTTGCGCGAACCGCTCTTCATCCCCGCCGCCCATCAATTCACCCAGCGCCGCCGCCGCGTCATTCGCCGACTTGGTGACGAGGCCGAGCAGCGCCTGCTCCACCGTCACCGACGTGCCGGGGACGATTCCAAGCTTGGAGGGCTGCATCAAGGCCGCGTGCTGCGAGACCGGCACCATCTGGTCTAGCGTAACCCGGCGGTCCCGCAGTGCCTCGAACAGCATATAGATGGTCATCATCTTCGTCAGGCTGGCGGGATAGCGCGGCTCGTCCGCATTGGCGGCGGACAAAATGTCACCCGTTGCCGCATCCATAACGATGGAGGCGTAACGCGCCGAACCCACCTGTGCCTCAGATCGCTGGGAATAAGTGACTGCCACCACCAACGCGACGCAGGGCAGACCGCGCAGCCCCATCCGCAACCAACGCAGCATCCCGGGATTCCCTCTCATCGACGTGCTACACTAATTGGTGAGGTTGCTCCATGTCCAGCGAAAGACGCTGGATTCGATGCGTTGACAGCACGTTACGCGGCGAATTTGGTTTGTTGGTTTCTCAACCGCGCTTTTTCGGGCTTCACGGTCGCTTGGAAATTCATTGTGCGCCGCACAATTTTTCTTGACGCAATCATTTGAACTCTCATACATCCGCGCTGTGTTGCACTGCAGCATGGATCCCAGGCGCCGAAGATCGAAGAGACCGCGCGGCGGGGAGACGCACCATGAGTTGGAGAGACGTTGATATGGATACGACCATCACGAGCGAGAATTTCGAACGCACCGTGTCGGGCCTGAAGGACGGCGTTGCCACCGCAACAGCAGGAATGGAGCAGGCCCAGGCAACGATGCGCGACGGCGTGCAGAAGGCTATCAAGTCCGCCGAAGACTTGGTCGCGTTCGGCCAGGGTAACTTTGAAGCCGTTACAAAGTCCAGCCAAATCCTCGCAACCGGCCTGCAGGACATGACGCAGACATTTGCTGCCGCCGCGCGCGCCTCCATGGACGAGACGATGAGCACGTTCAAGGCGATGTCGGGCGTCAAGTCCGTCAAGGAAGCGATCGACCTGCAGAGCAAGCTGGTTCGCAGCACCATTGAGAAGGCCGTTTCCCAGACCAGCCAACTGACCGATACGTCGATCAAGCTGTCTGAGCAGGTTCTGGCCCCGATCAGCGCCCGCGTGACGCTGGCCGCGGAGAAGTTCAGCCGCATCGGCTGACCCCCTTCCGACCGCAGATTGCAGAAGGCCCAGGCACCTCGCCCGGGCCTTTTGTGTTTGCGCACCCTTCTTTGGGCCGGCCGGGCGTAGACAGGCCTTTTCTGGCGCGGCGGCATTCCGATATGGTCGCACCATGAATAGTCACGCGGCCCGGACCACCCCCTGATGAGCGACACGGACAAACGGGACGGCGACAGCCCCGGCGTAGGCGTCGTTACCAAGCCAAAGCCAAAGACTCGCAAGCCGGCTCTCTACAAAGTTTTAATGCTGAACGACGATTATACTCCAATGGAGTTCGTCGTGCATGTGTTGGAACGCTTCTTCCAGAAGACTCGGGACGAGGCGACTCGCATCATGCTGCACGTGCATCGCCGCGGTGTCGGGGTGTGCGGCGTGTTCACGTACGAGGTGGCAGAGACCAAGGTGACCCAGGTCATGGATTTGGCCCGGCAGAACCAGCACCCGCTGCAATGTACCATCGAAAAAGAGTGAGGGCTGCAAACTTGCAGCGCCGCACCCATGTCACTTCAAGTCAACACGATGAGTCCGACCCCACGACGTTCGCCACAAAGGCTCGACAAGCCCGCCTAATGAGCGTGACGTAGTACCGGACGAAGGAGCAGCGTACCCCCATGCTGTCACGCAACCTAGAACAGACGCTGCACCGCGCCTTATCGTTTGCCAGCGAACGCCGGCACGAATACGCAACGCTGGAGCATCTACTACTCGGCCTGACCGACGATACCGACGCAGCTACCGTGCTGCGGGCCTGTGGCGTAGACCTCGACAAGCTACGCCAGGAGCTTGGCGAGTTCCTCGACAAGGACCTGCCCGGCCTCGCGACGGACCGGCCAGGCGACCCTAAACCCACGGCCGGGTTCCAGCGCGTCGTGCAACGCGCCGCCATCCACGTGCAAAGCTCCGGCCGGGACGAAGTCACGGGCGCCAATGTTCTGGTCGCCCTGTTCAGCGAGCGGGAAAGCCACGCGGTCTATTTCCTGCAACTGCAGGATATGACGCGCCTGGATGCGGTCAATTTCATCAGCCACGGGATCGCCAAGGCGCCGGGCCGCCAGCCAACCCGCCCACCAGCCGCCGAAAAGCCGGAGAGTGGCAGCCCTGAGGGTGAGCGGGAGGAGAAAGGCAGCCGGCGCAACCAGGACGCGCTATCGACCTACTGCGTCAACCTGAACAAGAAAGCGTCGGCCGGCAAGATCGACCCGTTGATTGGCCGGGAGACGGAAATCGAACGGACGATCCAAATCCTCTGCCGGCGGACCAAGAACAACCCGCTCTATGTCGGTGACCCCGGTGTCGGCAAGACGGCGATTGCCGAAGGTCTGGCCAAACGCATCGTCGAAGGTGACGTGCCGGAGGTTCTTCTGAAGAGCACGATCTTCTCGCTCGACATGGGCGCCCTGCTGGCGGGCACCCGGTATCGCGGTGATTTCGAGGAGCGGCTGAAGGCGGTCGTGACCGAACTGGAAGCTCAGCCCAATGCCGTGCTGTTCATCGATGAAATCCACACCGTCATCGGCGCCGGGGCGACGAGCGGGGGCGCCATGGATGCCTCCAACCTGCTGAAGCCAGCCTTGGCCAGCGGCACGATGCGGTGCATCGGGTCCACTACCTACAAGGAATACCGCAACTATTTCGAGAAGGACCGCGCGTTGGTGCGGCGGTTCCAGAAGATTGATGTGAACGAGCCGTCGATCGAGGACGCGATCAAGATTTTGCGAGGTCTCAAGACCAATTACGAGCGCCACCACAAGGTCCGCTACACCGAAGAGGCGATCCGCGCGGCGGTGGAGCTGTCGTCCAAATACATCAACGACCGCAAGCTGCCGGATAAGGCGATCGACGTGATCGACGAGGTGGGCGCTAGCCGGATGCTGCTTCCCGAGGGAAAGCGGCGCAAGACGGTGACGCTGCGCGACGTCGAGGAGATCGTCGCCAAGATCGCCCGCATCCCGCCGAAGAGCGTGTCTGCGGACGATAAGGAGACGCTGCGCAATCTCGAGCGTGACTTGAAGGCGATGGTGTTCGGCCAGGACAAGGCGATCGAGGCCCTGTCCGCCGCCATCAAGCTCAGCCGCGCCGGGCTGCGGGAGGCGGAGAAGCCGATCGGCAACTATCTGTTCAGCGGCCCGACCGGCGTCGGCAAGACCGAGGTAGCACGCCAGCTCGCGTCGACCCTGGGGATCGAGCTGATCCGCTTCGACATGAGCGAATACATGGAGCGGCACAGCGTGTCGCGGCTGATCGGCGCTCCGCCGGGCTATGTCGGGTTCGACCAAGGCGGCCTGTTGACCGATGGGATCGACCAGCATCCGCATTGCGTGCTGCTGCTGGACGAGATCGAGAAGGCGCACCAGGATTTGTTCAACATCCTGCTGCAGGTGATGGACCATGGTAAACTCACCGACCACAACGGCAAGTCGGTCGATTTCCGTAACGTCATCCTGATCATGACCACGAATGCCGGTGCCTCGGACATGGCGAAGGAAGCCATTGGCTTTGGCCGCACCGTGCGTGAAGGCGAGGATGAGGAGGCCGTCAAGCGCTTGTTCACCCCGGAGTTCCGCAACCGGCTCGACGCCATCATCCCATTCGCCGGGTTGACGGAGGAGACGGTCGGCCGCGTGGTCGAAAAGTTCGTCATGCAGTTGGAAGCACAATTGGCCGACCGCAACGTAACGATCGAGCTGTCGTCCGGGGCGAAGGAGTGGCTGGCTGAACGCGGTTACGACCGGCTGTACGGTGCCCGGCCGCTGGCCCGGGTGATCCAGGAGTTCATCAAGAAGCCGCTCGCGGAAGAACTGCTCTTCGGCAAGTTGGTGAAGGGTGGCTCGGTCAAGGTGAACCTGGTCGACGGCAAGTTGGACTTCAATGTGACAGAGGCAGCGGTGCCGGTGTCGGTGAAGCCGGAGAGCGGCGGCGACGAAGGCGGCACGGAGCGCGAACCCGAGGAAGTCGAGTGAAGGCGACCTGGAACGGCGCCACCATCGCCGAAAGCGATGACATCGTGACGGTGGAGGGGAATGCGTATTTCCCCAAAGCCGCCGTGGTGCCTGGTGTGCTGCAGCCCTCCACCCTCACGAGCGTGTGCCCGTGGAAGGGCACCGCCCATTATTACTCGTTGCAGGTGGGCGAAGCGGTGAATAAGGATGCCGTCTGGTACTACCCCGAGCCAAAGGCTGCGGCGAAGGAGATCCAGGGGCGGGTTGCTTTCTGGAAGGGCGTCAAGGTTTCGGCCTAGGCGGGGTTGTAGTCCAACCAGTCTGCGCGCATTATTGTGCAGTGCAGCATAGCACTGTGAGACCTGATGCGGCTTCCTCTTCTCGCCTTGGCCGTTGCCGCTTTCGGCATTGGTACGACAGAGTTCGTCATCATGGGCCTTCTGCCGGAGGTCGCTGGCAACCTCGCCGTAACCATCCCGCAGGCGGGCCTTCTCGTCACCGGCTATGCCATGGCCGTAGCGTTGGGATCGCCCCTGGTGGCCATTGGCACTGCCAAACTCCCCCGGCGGGAGACGTTGCTGGGCTTGATGGGCATCTTCATCCTTGGCAATGCACTCTGTGCGCTGGCTCCGAACTACTGGTCGCTGATGGGCGCCCGTGTCGTCACTGCTTTGGCGCATGGCGCGTTCTTCGGCATCGGGTCCGTCGTCGCGACGCAGGTTGTGCCGCGCCATCAGCGTGCCCAGGCCATCGCCATCATGTTCACCGGCCTCACCTTGGCCAACGTGACAGGCGTGCCGCTTGGCACGCTGCTTGGGCAGGCAATGGGCTGGCGGGCGACGTTTTGGGCCGTCACGCTGATCGGCGTGGCTGCCGTGGGTGCCGTAGGCCTCTGGGTACCGGTGATCCCCGCCGATAAAGCGGCGAACCTGCTTGGCGAGTTCCGGACGCTGCGCCGGCCGCAGGTGCTGCTCGCGATGGCAATCAGCGTGCTCTCCTCGATCAGCCTGTTCTGCTCCTTTACCTACATTGCACCCTTTCTCGAAACGGTTACCGGCTTCAGCGCCCATGGCGTGAGCCTGGTCCTGCTGTTGTTCGGCGCCGGGTTGACGGTGGGCAATCTCATCGGGGGCAAGCTTGCCGATTGGCGGCTCATGCCAGCGGTGCTGATGCTGTTTGCCGTGCTGGCCGTGGTGCTGGTGGCTTTTTGGTGGGCCAGCCCATTCCCGGTGGCCGCCGTCATCGTGATGGTGGTCTGGGGTGCGACGACCTTTGCGGCGGCGTCCCCCTTGCAGATGCGTGTGGTAGACCAGGCCGTCGATGGGCCGAACCTTGCCGCCACGCTCAACCAGGGCGCCTTCAATCTGGGAAACGCGACCGGCGCCTGGATTGGGGGGATCGCGATTTCTGCTGGCTGGTCCTACCGCGAACTGCCGCTGATATCGGCAGCCGTTGCCGTCATCGCACTGGGGGCGACCGCCTGGTCCTACGGGCTGGAAAAGCGGGCCTCCTGGAGCGCCGCCCCAAGCGCCGCCAGGGGATAACGCTAAGCCCGCTTGGCCCGGCCGACGATCTGCGTGGGATTGACGAAGCGAAGGGCGAGGATCAGCCAGATCAAGGTCGTCGCCATGTAGATCACCGCCATCGCGTCGATGGATTGCACCGCCCGCACGCCGGCTGCAAACACCGCGTAGTAGAGCGCCACAACCAAGGTCTGGCTGGTGGGGCCAGAGGTGAGGAACGTCAGCTCAAACATTGCGATGGTGCGCACCAGCACCAGAAGCAGCGCCGCCAGCACCCCCGGCAGCAGCAGCGGCAGCAACACGTGCAGAAACAAGCGGGGTGTGTTGGCACCGAACACCCGCGCCGCTGCCTCGATCTTCGGGTCGATCTGTTCGATGAATGGGATCATCACCAGCACGACAAACGGCACCGTCGGCACCAGATTGGCCATGACGACGCCCGAGAGTGATCCGGCGAACCCGGCGCGATACAGCACCGTCGCCATTGGGATGCCGTATGTGATGGGCGGAATCAGCAAGGGAAGCAGAAAGAGCAGCATGATCGCCCGCTTGCCGGGAAACTCACGCCGCGCCAGCGCATAGGCGGCCGGCACGCCCAGCAAGCCCGAAATCGCCACCACTAGGAAGACGGCTTCAAACGTGACGATCAACACGTCGTCGAGCTGGAATTCATCCCATGCCGAGCCGTACCAGCGCGTGGTCCACCCAAGGGGCAGCCACGTGCCCAGCCAGCGCGTCGCAAAACTGTCGACGACGACGGTCGCGATCATGGCAGACAAATTCACCACGAAGAACCCGACGAGCACCCAAACAGTCCAGACCCAAAGCCGTGCCAGCAGGGTGGGGCGCTGCACCATCAGCCCTTCCCCCCGCTGGCGCCACGATACAGCAGGCCCCGCCCGGCAAGCACGGCCGCCACAACTGCCAACTGCACGGCACCCATGATCATCGCCACCGCCGAGGCCAGCCCATAATCATACTGCTCGAACGCCGCCTCGTAGGCCGCGAGGGAAATGACGCGCGTGGGACCCGAGGGCGCGCCCAGCAGGATCGCCGACGGGAACACGCTGAATGCCTGCACGAACGACAGGCAAAACGTGATCGCCAACCCCGGCAGCAACAGCGGGAGCAAGATGGTCCTGAAGCGGGAGGGCGCGCCGGCCCCTAACGTGGCTGCCGCATTTTCCAGCGCCGGGTCGACGCCGCTCACGTAGGACAGCGTGAGCAGGAAGGTGAACGGCAGCCCGGTGATCAACAGCGACAGGAACACACCAGTATAGTTGTGCAACAGCCGCACTGGCGAATGGATGAGCCCGGCGAACATAAGCGTGCGGTTGAACCAGCCTTGCGGGCCGAGGTAATTCAGCAATCCCTGGGCCACCAGCACCGTGCCCAACGTGATGGGAATGACCAGGATCGTCGTGAGCACCCGTTGCCGGCGCATCAGACGGACGCGCAACGCGATGGGCACGGCAATCACCAGGTTGAGCAAGGTGACCGGCAGGGCAAGCCGCAACGTCGTCCAAATCGTCTCATACAGGAAGGGATCGGAGAAGAACTTGGCGTAGTTGGCCAAAGGGCCGCCTTCCTTTGGCACGAACGAAATCCAGAGCCCATACAGGAACGGATAGACGAACAATAACACCAGGAACGCGGCCGCGGGCAGCATGAGAAGGGTTAGCCCGTCTATCCCCTGGGCCTTAAGGCCTCCGGTCCACCCGCCGTGATACGGCACCGGGCCATTCGCGGGCGGCGGCAGCCCTTCCCGCTGCGACAAAGCTGGTGTGAAGCTGCTCACGCAAACACCAGCGTCCGCTCGGGTGATGGCCGCAGCCGGACGGTGCTGCCTTGCGAGGCGCCAAAGTCGGAATGGAAGACGAGCTCCGTGCCATCGGCCATGCGGGCGAACCCCGTATGGTCGCGGCCGCGGAATTCGGTGGAGGTGACGGTCGCCACCAGCGCGCCGTCATCGGACGCCACCAGATCCTCCGGCCGCACGGCCAGCGTTGCCTCTGCACCCGGCACCAGGTCGTCACGCAATTGCGCCGTCACCGTAGCATTTTCTACCGCTACGGTCACCAACTCCCCGTCCCGCTGCGCCACCCGGCCGCGGATGCGGTTGCGGAAGCCCATGAACTCCGCCACGTCCAGATGCGCGGGGCGGTTATACAAATCGTCCGGCGTGCCCACTTGCCGAACCGAGCCCTCTCGCAGCAGCACGATGCGGTCGGCAAGCGACAGAGCCTCCTCCTGGTCATGCGTGACGTAGATCGTGGTGCCGCCCAGGGTGGAATGGATGCGGCGGATTTCCGCCCGCATTTCCAGCCGCAATTTGGCATCCAGGTTCGACAATGGCTCATCCATGAGCACCAGGGGAGGCTCCACCACCACCGCGCGGGCGATGGCCACACGCTGCTGCTGCCCGCCAGAGAGCTGGCCGGGCAGTTTCTCCTCCTGGCCTTGCAGCCGGACCAGGGCGACCGCGTCGGCCACCCGCCGCGCCATCTCCGGCTTGGACACGCGCCGCATCGCCAAGCCGAAGCCGATATTCTTACGCACGCTCATGTGGGGAAACAGGGCGTAGTTTTGGAACACCATGCCAAAGCCACGCTGCTCTGGCGGCAGATTGTCGATGCGGCGGTCATCCAGGAAAATCCCACCGCCCGTCGCCGGCAACAGGCCCGCCAGGCAGTTCAACGTTGTCGACTTGCCACAGCCGGACGGGCCGAGCAGGGCGATGAACTCGCCGCGCTTGACGGTCAGCGAAACGTCATTCAGCGCGTTCATCGTGCCGAACTGCCGGCTCAGCCGGTCGAGCCGCAACTCGCGAAATTGGGCAGCGTGGATCGCCATCTATTTCGTTTTCCGCGAGCCGATCTGCTCATCCCACCGCCGGAATGCGTAAACAATCGCATTAGGGTCGAGCGGGATCTCTTTGGGATTGTTGTCGATCATGGCGGCGTATTCGGGGCGGCCATACTCTGCGATGGCTTGCTGGCTGTCCGCCGGCGCCATCGAGAGCGGGACGTCCTTTACCGCCGGGCCCGGATAGAAATAGCCCTGATCATACGCGACCGCTTGCTGCGGCTTTTGCAGCATGAAGCTCATCAGATCGAGCAGAACGTTCAGTCGCTCGCCCTCCACGCCCTTCGGCACAAACATATACTGTGCGTCGACCACCCAGTGGAAGCCCTGCAGCGCCGCGACCTTGACCTCCTTCGGCACGATGCCCAGCACGCGCGGGTTGATGTCCCACCCCGTCGTGCTGACGATCATGTCGCGGCTGCCGTCGCCCAGTTCCTTCATCACGGCGGCGGTGCCGGTCGGGTAGTATTCGATGCCCTTGTCCAACGCCGACAAATAGGCCCAGGTCTTCTCCCAGCCTTTTTCGGGGTCTTTCGGATTGGAATCGCCCAGCAAATAAGGCAGGCCCATGATGAACGTCCGCCCTGGGCCGGAATTGGCCGGGCGGGCATACATGAAACGGTTGGGGTTCGCCTTTACCCAGTCCAGCAGCGCCGCGGCTGTCGTGGGCGGGGTGGGCACCCGGTCGGGCGCATATTCCAGCAGCGGGCCAGAGGGATAATACACGACGACCAAGCCCTGCCCCTTGGTCAATTGCTGCATCTGGAACGCAGGATCGAGCAGGATGTCCTTCAGGTTTGGCAGCGATGCCGCATGGGCCGGGAAGAGTTCGGTCCAAATCCCCAGCGACAGGCCAGACGACATGATGTCCGTCCCGCCGAGCACCATGTCGATGTCCAGCCGCTTGGCGTCCTGCTCCGCCTTCAGCTTGCCGGGAAGTTCGGGCGCGGGCGCTTTCGTGAACACAAAGCGCGACACCATCTCCGGCTTCGCCTTGCGATAGGCTTCGAACGCCTCCTGCGTCAGCGCCAGCGCGCCACCCACATCCACGATGCTGATGGTGAGGGGCGATCTCGGCTTCACCCCCTGCGCCACGGCGCGCCCGGCGAGGCCCACCGCAGCCCCAGCCAGTATAGTACGGCGTCCAATAAGTGCCATTTGCGTTCCCCGCTCTGTCGCACCGGGTTTGCCCGGCGTCTCATCGATGCGACGATGGTAGCGATACCATCGAAAACGCGTCAAGGGTCGTTCCGTCCGCGTCCCTGTGGCCTGGTGGACCCTCGCTCCACGACCTGGAACGGCATCGCCACGCGGCGCTGCACGTCCCGCCCGGCGAGGCGGCCCAGGAGGCAGCGCGCCGCCACCCGCCCGATCTCCGCACCATCGACACTGACGGTGGTGATCGCAGGAAACATCGCGCGCCCGATTTCCAGATCGCCAAACCCGCATACTGCCAATCCACCCGGCACGGGGATGCCTCGGGAGGCTGCCTCGATCATGGCGCCCGCCGCCGCGGCATCGGAGGAGCAAAACAGGGCCACCGGTTCCGCGCCGATCGGCAGCCGGGCCATTGCGTCCCGCCCCCCCTGCATGCTCGCCGGCGCCGCCAGGATGTGATCCATCACCAGGGAGTCCGGCGGCAGCGACTGGGTAAAGCCGCGGCGCCTGGCGACCGCGCGGGGGTCGTCCGCCCCGATGGCGGCAAACCGGCGATACCCTTGGCGGAGAAACATCGCGGCCACCGCCTGGCCCACCGCACGGTGATCGAACCCCACCACCATGTCCGCCGGGCTGTCGACGAGGTCCCAAATCTCGACGACCGGCACCCCGGCGACAGCCAGCCGCCGCCGGGTGGTGGCGGAATGCGAAGTCCCCGTCAGCAACAAGCCGTCCGGCCGCCGCCCCAATATGGCACCGACCAGCGCCTCCTCGGTATCGTTGGGCCCGTATCCGCTCAGGCCGAGCACGACGTGGTAGCCCGCCGTCCCGAGGGCATCGGTGAAGCTGGCGAGGCTGGCGGCGAAAATCGGGCTGGCCACGGTGGGGACGATCGCTGCCACGATGCGGGAGCGCCGGGACGACAGGCCGCCCGCGAGAAGGTTGGGCACGTAGCCCAGCGACTCGATCGCGGCGCGCACCCGCTCTGCCGTTTCGGGTGCAACCCGTTCGGGGTTGTTCAGCACACGAGACACCGTCATCGGGGCCACACCGGCGGCCGCGGCGACGTCACTGAGTTTCACATGGGCCTGGCGGATCGACACAGGGGCAGCCTAGTCACGCGCCGCACCAGGCGCCAACACCCGAGCGCGTCAGGCCGGCCCCAAGGAGCCGGCGTCTACTGGAGTGCCTGCAACAAGAGCAGGAGGCGCTCGCGCACGATAGCGCTTTGCAATGCGGAATAGGCTTCGATGATGCGGGCTGTCGCAGCCGCATCAGGGCGGCCCATCGCCGCGTAATTGTCAGGTCGCGCGACAGGCTGGTCAGCTGGGGGCTGGTTCGGGGCAGGCTGGGCGGCCATTTCGCGAGCTGGCGGTGGATCACTCATCTTCGCCGGCGGTGCCTCTCGCGGTTCTGTCAAAGGCAGGGCCGACGGCCGCGAGCCCTGGAAATCTTCCTCTACTTCCAGCGACGGCATGCCCGCGAAGAGATCAGTGAGTTGGCAGCCAAGATGCCGCGTCAGCTCGAGAAGAATCGCGGCTGGCGTACGCTCCTGCCCCTCCTCGTACCGCGCAAGAACATGAGTCGAGATACCAAGGAGCCCAGCCATCTCATGCTGACCGAGCCTGACATCTTCGCGTGCCCGCCGAATATTCAGGCCAATGATACGATCGATCTCGGCAGCGATGGTTGCGGGTGGCCTCCGTTTATCGCCAAACAAAATAGCTCCGTCGAATCGATGTCAAAGAGAGCATGGACATCAGACCCGTCTTGCCCATGATGAACACTAACTGCACGGTCCAAACAACTAATGAAGGTTGCAGCCTTTTCATGAAGCAACCCAGAGATGTGGAAATTCGTTTGGAAATCGCTTTGTTAACTCTATCGCAGAATCTAGTGGTCACAAGAGCCTGCAATTGCGCCAGAGGTGAATAGACTGTCCGTTACGGTCCCGTAGCGCCAAAATGGCCTTCGCACGAGCCAGTGATGAATACTCCTGTGTATCTGCCGCAGACGTGTCAAACTTGGCATGACTCGTAGCGTCAGGGGCTTAGCGCCATGGGTCGATGGCCGTCCTCAAGAACGTGTCATTTTTGCAACGGTTAAAGATTAACGAAGATCCGCGACTTTTACCTATTAACAGTTTGCACACGAGGGTGTGTGGTGCGATTCGCGTGAGTAAAACGTCTGAAGATGGAGTGCAGTCATGGCCTACGTCGATATGTTTTCTTTGAAGCGCAATGCTGGACGCGTTGAGATGACGGGCGGCCGTGCCATCCTCCTCGCTGAAAAGGCGCATCGCGAAGGCCGGCTCGACGAAGCGCGGGGCTTGATCGAACTCGCCTACCGCTTGTTCGATGAGGCGGCGGACATCATCTCCCCGCCGGCTACGTCGCGTGCTGGGGAGCTTTATTCTGTAGAGTGATGATCTTAAACGGATTCACGTTGGTTCCTTCAATCCAACCTCGAGACTGCGCAGGGGCAGCGCCACAAGCTTGTGGCCCGATGGCGCTTCGATGCGGTAACAGGCGCCGCTGACGCAGTCTTGAAGCCCGCCGGCTGCCGAGTTTTGATCAGGGTGTCGCTCGGCCCTAGCTTACCCGGGAGAACCGGGGGCAACGCTGTATGGCAAGCTGGCAAGCACACCTGACCGTCCTAGCGCTAAAGTGGCACGTCAAACGCCGCATGAGCAAAGAGACGGACGTCATGCGCGCCCGCGCAAACCTCGGTCGCTTCAAGCCCGGCGTGCCACCCGGGCTTTCGGTCGCTGATGACGTAATCGGCGGGGTTCGCGGCGAATGGTTGCGGCCGGCAGCGGGCGCTCCAATTGGCAACTTGCTCTACCTCCATGGCGGCGGATATTTCGCCTGCTCGCCGCAAACACACAGGCCCATCACCACCAGCTTCGCCAGGAATGGACTGAACGTCTTCGTCCCGGCCTACCGGCTTGCGCCAGAACATCCTTTCCCAGCCGCAATCGACGATGCCGTGGCGGTGTATCGCGGCCTGCTGGCGCGTGGGCTCCCACCCGCCACGATCGCGATTGGCGGCGATTCGGCAGGTGGTGGGCTCGCGCTCGCCTTGCTCTTGTCGTTACGCGACGCCGGCGATCCCCTGCCCGCATGCGCCATGCTCTTTTCGCCCTGGACGGATTTGGCGGGCACCGGCGACAGCTTGCGCACCAACCACGCACGGGACGCCATGTTTCCGGGAATCGGTATGGAGCGGGCCGCCGCGCCCTACTTGAATGGCGTGGATCCGCGTAACCCGCTGGCCTCCCCGCTCTATGCCGAACTCGGCGGGTTGCCGCCGCTGATGATCCATGTGGGCTCGTACGAGATCTTGTTGGACGACAGCCGCCGTCTGGTCGCCAAGGCGCTTGCCGCCGGCACGCAGGCGAGCCTAAAGACATGGCCCGTCGTCCCCCATGTATGGCAGCTCTTCCGCATGCCGGAGGCGGAGCAGTCGATGCGGCTTGCGGTCGAGTTTATCCGCGACGCCTTTTCGCATGGAACCATGTGAAAGCAATGGCCTCAAGGGCAATCCTAGCCTATTGTCTAAGTTCCTTCTCGAGAAGTTGGCATCTTCGCTCCATCCGCGCAGGATGGGGCGGTCAAGGAGAGTTCCATGCAGAACGCTGAACGAATTTGGAGCCTGGTGGACGCGAAACGTGACGCCTTCACCGCACTGGCAGACCGCGTTTGGGGCATGCCGGAAACCTGCTACACGGAACATCGCTCGGTCGCCGAGCATATCGCCGAGTTGCACCGTCAGGGGTTCGCCGTCACCGAGAATGTGGCGGGTATTCCCACCGCGGTGATGGGCGAGGCGGGTGAAGGCGGTCCGATCATCGCCATTTTAGGCGAATACGATGCCCTTCCCGGCCTGAGCCAGGAGGCTGGGGTTGCCGAGCACCGTCCCATCCCCGGCAATGGCAATGGCCATGGTTGCGGCCACAACCTGCTCGGCTCCGCTGCCATGCTGGCTGCGACCGCCGTCAAAGATTGGCTGGCGGAAACCGGGACGCCCGGGCGCGTCCGGTATTACGGCTGCCCGGCAGAGGAAGGCGGCGCGGCCAAGGCCTTCATGGTTCGCGACGGCGCCTTCAAGGACGTCGACATCGCCATCACCTGGCACCCCAACGCATTCAATGAGGTCGCCGACGCGCTCTCCCTGGCCAATACCCGCATCGATTTCGTGTTCCGGGGACGCGCCTCGCACGCCGCGGCTGCCCCGCATCTGGGCCGCTCTGCGCTGGACGCGGTGGAGCTGATGAATGTCGGCGTCAACTACATGCGTGAGCATATGCCCTCCGATGCCCGCATCCACTACGCCATGATTGACGGCGGCGGCATCGCGCCGAACGTCGTGCAGGCCAAGGCCCGGGTGCGCTACTCGGTCCGCGCACCCGAGCTCCCGACCATGCTGACGCTGCTGGAGCGGGTGAAGAACGTGGCCCGCGGCGCCGCGCTGATGACCGAGACCGAGGTGGACATCCACGTCCTGTCTGCCGTGTCGAACCTCCTGGCCAATCCGCCGCTGGAGCAGGCCATGTATGAGACGATGCAGCGGCTCGGGGCGCCCGAGTGGGATGAGACGGATCGCGCCTTTGCGAAGGAAATCCAGGGCACGCTGGCCCCGGAGGATTTGTCGACCGCGTACCGCCGGGTCGGAGTGGCCCCGAAGGACAACACGCCGCTGCATGACGGCATCGTGCCGATGGACTCCCGCCGGGTGCCGATGATCGGGTCGACCGACGTGGGCGACGTCAGCTGGGTGATCCCTACGGTGCAGGCCCATGCTGCGACCTACGCCATCGGTACGCCGGGTCATTCCTGGCAGCTCACGGCGCAGGGCAAGAACCCGGCAGCGCATAAAGGGCTGACCTTCGTGGCAAAGGTGATGGCTGCCACTGCCGTCGAAGCCACACAAAACCCGTCTTTGATCCAGCGCGCCAAGGCCGACCTGACCGAGCGCACGAAGCTGACGCCATATGTCAGCCCGCTTCCGGCTGGGGTGGAACCGCCCATCGCCGCCATGTCGATGGCGGTGTCCTGATGCTGACGCGGGTGGATGACACGCTGGACGTGCTGATGTCGCGCGTTTCCACCGGGCAACTGCAGGAGCCTGCACCGGATGCGAGGGCCCTGGAGCTGATCGTGGCCGCCGGGCTGCGGGCGCCAGATCATGGCAGGCTGCGCCCGTGGCGCTTCATCGCCATCACCGGGGCGACCCGTGCGCGGTTCGTGGACCTGGCCATCGCCGCTCTGCTAGCGCGCGAGCCGGAGGCGACTAAGCCTGAGATCGACCGGATGCGCGGGAAGTTGCTGGCGCCACCGCTGATCCTAGCGCTGGGCGTGCACGTGACCCCGTCGGCCAAGGTACCGGAGATCGAGCAGATGCTGGCCGTGGGCGCGGCGGCGATGAACATGCTGAACGCAGCCCATGCGTTGGGCTACGGCGGCAAGTGGATCACTGGGCCAAACGCTTACGACCCGGCAATTGCAACCGCGCTTGGCTTGCCCCCGCCGCACCGGCTCGCCGGGTTCCTTTATCTCGGCACGCCTGAGGCCGACCTACCCGCGATCCGCCGGCCCGATGTGTCCGACTATTTGGTGGAGTGGAGCGGCTAAGCGCTGCCCAATATCGTCCCATCAACGCGTCGCCGGAGCGTAGCGGAGATCACACTTCCGGCTAGCTTGAGCTGGCCTGTTCGACCGGCGGGCGGAATGTTCGCTTTTCTGGCGAGGGCATGCAGTACTCCTGGCCGTGATACTAGCAGAAGGTATGACTTTCATACCGTTCATAACGCCCAGGCGCCTGCGCGATGCAACGCCCGTGAATTGCAACTCTCAAACTGGGATCGGATGGAGCTCCGGCAACACATCCAGATGGCATGCGGCTTTTTGGCCCGGTGCCTTGTCCAAGAGCAGCGGCTCGTCCACCCGGCAGCGGTCGAACACGTACGGGCACCTTGTATGGAAGCGGCACCCCTTCGGGGGGTCGATAGGGCTGGGGACATCCCCCTTCAGGATGATCCGGTCGCGTTTGGCCAGAGGGTCTGGCACGGGCACGGCGGAGAGCAGCGCGCGGGTGTAGGGGTGCCGTGGGCTGGAAAACAGGCTCCGCCGGTCGGCCAACTCCACGATCTTGCCAAGATACATCACGGCAACGCGGTGCGTCAGATGCTCCACGATCGCAAGGTCATGACTGATGAACAGCAGTGCCATGCCAAGTTCGTCCTGCAAATCACTGAGCAGGTTGATGATTTGTGCTTTGACCGACACGTCCAGCGCGCTGACGGCCTCGTCGCAGATGATCAGGTCTGCCCCAGGGGCGAGGGCACGGGCGATCCCGATGCGCTGACGCTGGCCGCCGCTGAATTCATGCGGGAAGCGGCGCATGGCATCCCGTGGCAGGCGAACCTTGTCCATGAGGGCGGCGACACGGTCTTCCAGTTCCGATCCACTGGCGATGCCGAAATTGGTGATCGGCTCTGCCAGCACGTCCCGCACCCTCATACGCGGGTTCAGGCTGCTGAAGGGGTCCTGGAACACCACCTGGATGCGCCGGCGCACCTGGCGCATTTTGCTTGGCGACAATTGGTCGATGCGGTTGCCATCCAGAAAGACCTCCCCATCCGTCGGGTCGGTCAGCCGGAGGATGGCGCGTCCTACGGTGGACTTGCCGCACCCGCTCTCCCCCACCACCGACAAGGTTTCCCCGGCCGACACAGTAAAGGAGACGCCATCGACGGCGTACACCGTCGCGGTCTGGCCACCGAACAGGCCGCCTCGGATGGGATAGTGCTTCTTGAGCGCGTTGACTTCCAGCAATGCCATCAGAGCGCAGGGTCCACAGGGGCGGTTGAGCCGGACATGGGGTCGGTGTCTTTCAGAAGGCCATAGGGCAATTGCAGGCCACTGATGCAGCGTGCCTGCGGGGCCGAGCCGTCATACCGGTTGGCGAGGCATGCGTTGGGGGTCCCACACCCGGCCAATGCTACGGGGATCGCTAACACGATGACGCGGCCGTAGCGCCGCATCACGCCGCTTGAGCGTAGTGGCAGGCCACCAGATGTTCCGGCGCCTTCGGTTCCACGGCGGGGGCGACCGCGCGGCAATGGTCGGTCACCATCGGGCAGCGTCCGGCGAAGGCGCAGCCGACGATCCGCTGCCGCAGGCTGGGCACCAGTCCCGGGATTTCGGCGAGCTTTGAGCGCCCATTCTCCGTCAGCGACGAGCCGAGCCTGGGAACCGCCCCCAACAAACCGCGCGTATAGGGGTGCAGCGGGCGGCCGAAGATTTCCTTCACCGGCGCCTCCTCGACCTTGCGTCCGGCGTACATCACCACAACGCGCTGCGCCATTTCCGCCACCACGCCCAAATCATGCGTAATCAACATGATAGCGGAGCCAAGCCGGGTCTTCAGGTCGCGCATCAGGTCCAGGATTTGCGCCTGGATCGTCACGTCCAGCGCCGTGGTCGGCTCATCCGCGATGAGCAGTTTTGGGTTGCACGCCAGCGCCATGGCAATCATCACCCGCTGCCGCATGCCGCCGGAGAGCTGGTGCGGGTATTCTTTGACGCGCCGGGGAGCCGCCGAAATCCCGACGAGCTCCAACATCTCCACCGAGCGCTTCATCGCCTGGCTGCCGTTCATTCCCTGGTGCAGCCGCAACGTCTCGCCAATCTGCCGCCCGACGGTCAGCACCGGGTTCAGGCTGGTCATCGGCTCCTGGAAAATCATGCTGATGTCGTTGCCGCGCAACTTGCGCATCTCGGCATCGCCCAGGTCCAACAGGTTCCGGCCCTGGAATTCGATCCGTCCTGCGATCTTGCCCGGCGGCGTGTTGATCAGGCGCAGGATAGACATCGAGGTAACGGATTTTCCACACCCGCTTTCACCAACGATGGCAACGGTTTCGCCGGCGTCGATGTGGAATGACAAGCCTTCGACTGCACGCACCACCCCATCCGGCGTTCCAAAATGCGTCTGCAGGTTCTTGACGTCGAGGAGCGCCATCAGTGGGTCGCCCTCTCCCGCAAAAGCCTCAAAGCCGCTTCGCCAGGCGGGGGTCCAGCATGTCGCGCAGGCCATCGCCCAGCAGATTGACCGCCAACACGGTGAGCGACAGGAACACTGCGGGGAAGAACACGATATAGCCCTTCACCTGCCACAAGGCCCGCCCCTCCGCCATGATGTTGCCCCAGGAGGGGATGATCGGCGGCGTGCCGGCCCCGATGAACGACAGGATCGCCTCCGTGATCATCGCGGAGGCGCAGATAAACGTCGCCTGCACCATGATCGGGGCCAAAGTGTTCGGCAGAATATGCTTTAGAATCACGGCCGGGGCGCGCGTGCCGCTAGCAACGGCGGCCTCCACATAGGGCAACTCCCGCAGGCTGAGCACCACCCCGCGGACCAGCCGGGTCACCCGGGGGATTTCGGCCACGGTGATGGCGATGATGACGTTCTGCACGCTGCCGCGGGTCAGCGCCATCAGCGCGATCGCCAGCAGGATGGAAGGGATGGACATCAAACCGTCCATCACCCGCATGATGATGGTGTCCACCAAGCGGACGTAGCCGGCGCATACGCCAATCAGCATGCCGACGACGGAGGACAGTGCGCCCACGGAAAACCCGACGATAAGCGATACGCGTGCGCCGTAGAGCACGCGTGAGTAGACGTCTCGGCCCAGCATGTCGGTACCGAACCAGTACATTGCCGAGGGAACGCGTGTGCGCCGCGCCGGGGCGATCGCCGTGGGGTCCACCGTTCCCAGGATCGGTGCCGCAACGGCCATGAATATGATCAGCCCCAGCAACAGCCCGCCGGCCGTGATCGTCGGGTTGCGCCGGATGAATGTGAGGATGCGGCCGCGCTTTTTGACCGGCGGCAGCACGTCGGGCAGTGCGGCCGCGATGCCGCCCGCTCCGGAGTAGGTGATGCTCAATAGCGGATCCTCGGGTCAAAGACGGTGTACGTCAGGTCCACGGCCAGGTTCACCAGCACGTAGACGAAGGAAAATATGAGCACGACGCCCTGAATGATGGGGTAGTCGCGGCGCAGGATCGCATCGACCACCAGGCGTCCGACGCCGGGAATGGCAAACACGCTCTCCGTCACCACCGCACCGCCGATCAACCCGGCGACCCCCAGGCCAATCACGGTCACGATCGGCACGGCGGCATTTTTCAGCGCATGGACGAACAGGATCGGCCGCTGGCTCACGCCCTTCGCCTTTGCGGTCCGGACGTAATCCTGGCTCAACACCTCCAGCATGGTCGCACGGGTGATGCGGGCAATCAGCGCGACGAATGCGCCTGACAAGGTCAGCGTGGGCAGGATCAGGTTGGACAGCCACGGCCATATCCCGGCCGACAATGGCGTGTAGCCCTGCACCGGCAGCCACTCCAACTCCAGCGCGAAGGCATAAGCCATCAGATAGCCCACGACGAACACCGGCACGGAGAAGCCGAACACCGCCATCAGCATGACGAGCCGGTCGATCCAGGTCCCCTGTTTCGCGGCGGCAACCACACCCATCGGCACCGCGACAACGATGGAGACGATCAGCGTCAGCACCATCAGCGATACGGTCGGCTCCACGCGCTGCGCGATCATGTGGGTGACCGGCAGGTTGGTGAAGATCGACTGCCCAAGGTCCCCATTCAGCACGTGCCACACCCATTCGCCGAAGCGGACCAAGAATGGGCGGTCGAGACCGAGGGATTCGCGGATCCGCTCCACGTCGGCGGGGCTGGCCTGGTCGCCGGCGATGATCGCCGCCGGGTCGCCAGGGGCCAAATAGAGCAAGCTGAAGACGAAGAGCGCGACGACGGCCATCACGGGGATGGTGGCGAGGACTCGCCGGAGGATGTAGGCGAACATCAGGCCTTCTTGACGTCCCAAAAGACCGGGAATGGCGCTTTGACAACCCCAGATACGTTTTTCCGCCAGGCTTGATAGCCCAGGAAGAAGCCGGTCGGGCCGTAGATCACGTCCTGGAACGCGGCTTTGTTGGTCTTGACCAGGGCCGCTTTCTCCGCCGCCGCGTCGGGGGCCGCATACCACTCGGCAATCCCGGCCTGCACCGCATCCGATTTCGGCCAGCCGAACCAGGCGGTGTCGCCAGTGGCCTGCAGGGCGGTGTAGGGTGCCGGGTTGATGCAGTCCGCACCGGCATGCCAGGTGTGGAAGATGTTCCATCCCCCTTGCGACACCGGGTCCTTCTTCGCGCGCCGCGCCCCGACGGTGCCCCAGTCCAGTGCCTGGTAGTCGACGTTCATGCCAATGCGCGCCAGCAGATCGGCCGTCACGTCTCCCTCCGCCTTGGTGATGGATACGTCCGTTGCGACGCAGAGCGCGACTTTGTCGCCGTTATAGCCGGCCTCTTTCAACAGCGCCTTGGCCGCATCGTATTTTCGCGGCCCCATCAGGATTTCGCCGCCCTCGGTCGTGTAGGCGGGGGTGCCGGGCGTGAAGTAGGACGGGCAGAGCTTCCAGAGCGTCTCGTCGTCCCCGACGACGGCGCGCATGTAGTCCTCCTGGCTCAGCGCCATCATCACCGCGCGGCGAACCCGGACGTCGTTGAACGGCGGCTGCAAATGGTTGAACCGGAGCGACCCGATATTGCCAAGCGGATCAGCGATATCCACGGCGACGTTGCTGTTCTTCTTCAGCAACGGCACCAGGTCGGGGATGGGGTTTTCCCACCAATCGACCTCGCCCTTCTGCAGCGCGGCCGCTGCCGTGGCAGGATCGATGATGATGTTCCACTCGATCCGGTCGAAATACATCCGCTTGCCGCCGGACGACCAATCCGCCTTTTCGTCGCGCGGCTTATAGCCATCGAACCTGGTGAACACGGCCATGCTGCCGGGCACCCATTCGCTGGCCGAGAACTTCATCGGGCCGGAGCCGACGAACTCCGTGATCAGCTTGAACGGGTCGGTGGCGGCGATCCGCTCCGGCATGATGATCGCCATCGGCGGGTTCGCCTTGCCCAGCGCGAACAGCATCTTGGGGAACGGCTTGCTCATATGGATGCGGAACGTCAGGTCGTCCGGCCCATCCATCCCCACCAACTGGGCTGCGATGATCTGGCCCATCGAGTCGCGCACCATCCAGCGCTTCAGGCTGGCGATGATGTCCTTCGGCAGCACCTTCTGGCCATCGTGGAACATCAGCCCGGGCCGCAGCTTGAACGTCCACGTCTTGCCGTCGTCGCTGGTCTCGGCGCTCTCGGCCATTTGCGGCTGCGGGTTCAGCTTGCTGTCCACACCATACAAGGCATCCCACACCATCATCGAGGCATTGCGGACTACGTATTGGGTGCCGGCGACCGAATCGAGACTGGACAGGTTGGCTTGTGGGATGAACCGCAAGACTTTGGTGTTCTGGGCAAGGGACAGGCGTGGGGCGGCCAGCAGGCCGCCGGCAAGCCCAGCCGACGCTGAAAGGAAGTTGCGGCGCTTCATGAACCCACCCGTTTGAACGCAGTCTCGTTGTCGCATGGCTGCCATGATCACAGGACAGCTAGCGCGGACCCTAGCGACAGTTTGTCACCGTGCAAACGGGGAATTGTTAAACGGGCGGCTCAGCCGGTCAGCCTTGCCGCCTGGCGCGTGGTTTGGCATCCGGGCGCCTCGGCCGGAACGGCGCGCGCGCTGGCATCGGGCCGTCGCCGGCTGGGCTGATGCGCGGCTCGCCCGGCCCGGCCTGCGCCGTGGCTGCGGCGAAGGCAGCACTGACGACCCGGCTGATCTCGAACCGTGTGTCGGTGTCGAACACGCGGATGGCACCGATGTCCCGCTTGGTGACACCCCCCATGCGGCAGATCAGCGGCACCAGCCATTTCGGGTCGGCCTTGTCGTTCCGGCCCACAGCAACCCGGAACTGCACGAAGTCGCCCGGTCCCTGCGCCGGCTTGGCGGCTGCCGCCCTCGTGTCCGGCACGGCGCGGGCCACGGGTGGGCGCGGGGCATGGACGGGTTCGGGCGTCAGCACCTCTGGCGGCGGAAGCCGGGCGCGGTGCAGCCGCAGCAGAGCGGCCGCCACGGTAACCGGGTCGTGCGCGACCAATAAAGCCTCCGCCTCGGCCCGTTCCGTCCCCTCGGGCGGGGCGAACATCGGGTCGTCGGCCAGCCGCTCGCGGTCGCGCGCATGGATTTCATCGGCGCCCGGCGCGGCGGACCAGGCGGCCCGCACCCGGGCGGCGTTCAGGATTTGCTCCGCCCGGCGCCGCTTCGGGTGCGGCACGATCAGGGCGGACACGCCCTTGCGCCCTGCCCGGCCGGTGCGCCCGCTCCGGTGCAGCAGGGTCTCCGGGTTGGTCGGCAAATCGGCATGCACCACCAGGTCCAGCTCCGGCAGATCCAGGCCCCGGGCGGCGACATCGGTGCACACACCCACCCGGGCCCGGCCAGCGCGTAGCGAGTCGAGCGCGGCGGTGCGGTCATGCTGGCTCAGTTCGCCGGAGAGCATCACGGCGGCGAAGCCGCGCTCCACCAGCGCCATGTGCAGCCGCTTCGTGCCCTCCCGGGTCGCGCAGAACACCAGCGCGCCCGGCGCGTCATACCAGCGCAACAGGTTGATCAGCGCCGCCCCCGCCTCGTGCGGCGGCACGGCGATGGCGCGGTATTCGATGTCGGTATGGGGCTGCGAGCGGTCAATCGTGTCGATGCGCAGGGCGTCGCGCTGGTAGCGCCGCGCCAGGGCCGCAATGTCATGCGGGATGGTGGCGGAAAACAGCAGCGTGCGCCGTTCGGTGGGCGCCGCGCTGAGGATGAACTCCAACTCCTCCTGGAAGCCGAGGTCGAGCATCTCGTCCGCCTCGTCCAGCACGACCACTTTGAGGGCGGACAAATCCAGGTTGCCGCGGCGCAGATGGTCGCCCAGCCGGCCCGGCGTGCCGACGACGACGTGGCAGCCCGCGGCCAGCGCCCGCGCCTCCCGCCTTATGTCCATGCCACCCACGCAGGACGTGATCCGCGCCCCGGCATAAAGCCAGGCCAGTTCGGCCTGCACCTGCAGCGCCAGCTCGCGGGTGGGTGCAATGGCCAGCGCGATGGGCGCGCCGGGGCGCGGCAATTCGCCGTCCGGCATCAGGGTCGGCGCGGCCGCCAGCCCGAAGGCCACGGTCTTGCCCGAACCGGTGCGCGCGGAGACGAGCAGGTCCCGCCCGTCAGCCTGCGGCTGCAGCACGGCGGATTGCACGGCGGTCGGCTCGTCATAGCCCCGCGCCGCCAAGGCGGCATCGAGCACGGGGTGAACTGGGGGAAAGGGCATAGGCGGGACTTAGGCTAACCGGGCATGGGATACCAGTATTAGGGGCGTGATAGTGTCATGCGTCCAAGGGTGGCAGCCTATGGGGCAACGGCCTTGAAGGCCGCCCCCAGTGCCGTGGCCATGTCGGTCGGTATGAGTACCGTGCTGCCCCGGTCCTTGTTCATCTCGTACAACAGGTTCATCTGCCGCAGTTGCAGCGCCACCGGGTTCTGGCCGTAGATGGCGGCGGCGCGCAGCACCTGCTCCGCAATCGCCTCCTCCGCCGAGGCCAGCGTTACGCGGGCTTGCTTCTCCCGCTCCGCCTGGGCCTGGCTGCTCATCGCATCCTGCAGCCCCGGCGGGATCATGACGTCCTTGATCTCCACCGAGCGGATCGCCACGCCCCAGCTCCCCGTCTTCTCCCCGATGGTGAGCCGAAGCTGCTCGTCCGCGGCTTTGCGGTCGCTCAGCAACCGGCTGAGGTCTGTCGAGCCAATCATCTCGCGCAGGCTGGTTTGCGCCACCCGCTCGATCGCCTGGCGGTAATTGGCGATGTTGATGGCCGCCGCGCGCGCGTCCACCACCTGCCAGAAGACGATCGCATCCACGCCCACCGCCACCGTGTCCCGGGTCAGGGCCTGCTCGGCGGTAATCGTCGTCGTCTCCACCCGCATGTCCACGATCACGGCGACCTGATCCACCAAGGGGATCACCAGGAACAGCCCCGGGCCTTTGATCGCAAGGAATCGCCCGAGGCGAAGCACCACCGCGCGGTTCCACTCCTGCGTCAGCCGGACGGCGCGGACGAGGAAGAGCACGACCAGCACCACGAGGACGATGACGACATAGGGAATCGGCATGAGGGGGTTTCCAGGCATTTGCCACAGGCTAGCACCTCCTGGGCCGGGTGGGATGTCAGATCAGGCCAAACAGCCCCGCCGCCGTCACGGCCAGGCGATCAGCCAGACCGCGCGGTGCCCCCAGCAGCAACCGCGCCGGCTCCTGCCGCAGATCGCGCCGGGCCAGCACCGCGGGCAGCGCCGCCGCCAGGGCCACCCCGGGGCGGTGGCGCGGGCCGAGCAACGATCGCCCCTCCGCCATCAGCCGCAGCAAGGCCGGATGCAGCGCGGGAGTCAGCGGGTCCGCAATCACGGCCTCCGTCGATAGGCCGTGCGCGGCCAACACGTCGGCGGGCAACAGGCATCCGCCAGCCCGTGCGTGTGGCACGATGCTGCGCAGCACCCCCGCTGCGCCGTACGCAGCCCCCAAGCCCCGCAACCGCGGATCGTCGGTTCCCAGCAGCCGGCCAGCGGCATGCGCCAAGGCCCCTGGACCTGCCAGCAACCAGGCCCGCCACTCCGCCAGGCTCGCCAACTCCGTCACCTCCCGGGCATCCAGGACCGAGAGCAAATCCTCCGCCTCGACGCGGCCCGCCCCCAGCAGGGCCGAAAGCGGGGTGGCAACGTCATGGGTCTTGCGGACGCCCTCCACCACTTCGCGCCACCATTGCAGCCGGATCAGCGTCATCACCGGCTCGCGCGTGACCTCCCGCGCACGCGCTGTCTCGTGGTTGAAGGCATATAGCGTGAACAAATCCTCTCGGCGGGCTGGCGGCGCGAAGAGGGCCGTCAGGAACCGGTCAGGATCGGCGCGCCGCACCAGGGCGCCCATGGGGGAGAGTTGCGATAAGGGTTGCATGCAACGAACATGCTATCTCCCGCGCTTGACGGGAGATACGCCGGGCAGGAAGGTCGCCCGCCGCACGGTTGCTAAATTCATCCACGAGGAGAGCCCCAATGGCCTTTGAACTGCCACCCCTGCCGTACTCGCATTCGGCCCTCGCCGCGAAGGGCATGTGCCAGGAAACGATGGAGCTGCACCACGACAAGCACCATCAGGCCTATGTGACCGCCCTGAACGGCTTCGTCGAGAAGGACCCGGCGCTGCAGGGCAAGTCCCTGGAAGAGATCGTGCTGGCGACCACGGCGGCCGGCGGCCCGGTGTTCAACAATGCCGGCCAGCATTGGAACCATATCCTGTTCTGGCAGGCGATGAGCCCTACCGAAGGCGGCAAGATCCCGCCGAAGCTGGAGGCCAAGATCACCGAGGATCTGGGTGGCGTCGATAAGTTCAAGGACGCGTTCAAGACCGCCGCCACGACGCAGTTCGGCTCTGGCTGGGCCTGGCTGGTGCTTGGCTCCGACGGCAAGCTGAAGGTCACCAAGTCGCCGAACGGCTCCAACCCGCTCGCCATGGGCGAGGGCAAGGCACTGCTGGGGATCGACGTGTGGGAGCACAGCTACTACCTGGACTTCCGCAACCGCCGTCCGGACTACGTGACCAACTGGCTGGACAAGCTGGCGAATTACGAGTTCGCCGAAAGCCAGATGTAGCCGGCTCGACGCAAAACCGGCCATCCCGCACGCGTTGGGATGGCCGGAACTTTGCGCCGAACTGGAGTAGTACGCTTTGATTCGCATCGTATTGGCATTTGGCATCGCGGCAAGCCTCGCGGGATGTGGCACGGGATACGTCCAAACGCCCGGTGTCCTGTCGTTTGGTGGGCCAGCCAACATCTCGGGGATGAGTCCTCCCGCGCCATATGCCCGCAACAGCGTGCCTCAGCCCGTCAACAGCCTGCCACTTTACGCCCAGGGGGTCGGGGCTCCCACCGAGTTCACGCCGCCAAACTTCGCCAGCGTGACCTTCGCGTTCCCGCGCTGGTAACTGCCCTGGCTTGCTATCGGGGGGCGCTCAGGCCAGACAGCCGCCATGGCCCCACCTCTTCTGTTGCTCCAAGACATCCACACGACGCTCGGGACGCAATCCTTGCTGGACGGCGCGTCCATCGGCGTAGGCGCGGGAGAGCGGATTTGCCTCGTCGGGCGTAACGGGTCTGGCAAATCGACCCTGCTGAAGATCGCCGCCGGTATGCTGAAACCGGATGGCGGCACACGCTTCCTACAACCCGGCGCCACTGTCCGCTATCTGCCGCAGGAGCCGGATTTGTCCGGCTTCGAAACGACGTTGGACTATGTGCAGGCCGGGCTGGGCCCCAGCGACGACGAACATCGCGGCCCCGCTTTGCTGGACCGCCTCGGCCTCACCGGGTACGAGCATCCCGCGAACCTGTCGGGCGGGGAGGCAAGGCGCGCAGCCTTGGCCCGCGCCCTGGCACCCTCCCCGGACCTGCTGTTGCTGGACGAGCCCACGAACCACCTCGACCTTCCCGCCATCGAGTGGCTGGAAAAGGAACTCGCCGCCTCCCGCGCCGGCATCGTCCTCATCAGCCATGACCGCCGCATGCTGCAAAATGTCGGCCGGGCCGTGGTGTGGTTGGAGGGCGGGCTCACCCGCCGCATGGATCGTGGCTTCGAGCATTTCGAAGCCTGGCGCGAAGAAGTAGCCGAACAGGAGGCGCGGGACCGCCAGAAGCTCAACCGCCAGATCGTGCGGGAGGAGCACTGGATCACCTACGGCGTCACCGCCCGGCGTAAGCGCAACGTGCGCCGGGTCGCCGAACTGGCGGCCCTGCGGCAGAAGCGGCGGGAGGCCGGCGGCCCGGGTAATGCGTTGAAGTTGGCGGCAGCGGAGGGTGAAACATCCGGCAAGCAGGTCGTGGTTGCCGAGAAGATAAGCCGTTCCTATGGGGCGCGGCCGATCGTGACAGATTTGTCGCTGCGGGTGCTGCGTGGCGACCGGCTAGGGATCATGGGACCGAACGGGGCCGGCAAGACTACGCTGCTCCGGCTGCTGACCGGGGTGGACCAGCCGGATACCGGCTCCATCGTGCTCGGCACCAATCTCCAGCCGATCACGCTCGACCAGCAGCGTGCGGCGCTTGATCCGGAGCGGTCGTTGCAGGACACGCTGACCGGTGGCGATGGCGACCAGGTCACGGTAGCCGGCCAGAAGCGCCACGTCGTCGGCTACATGAAGGATTTCCTGTTCAAACCCGAGCAGGCCCGCACGCCCGTTGGCATGCTGTCAGGCGGCGAGCGTGGCCGGCTGCTGCTGGCTTGCGCTTTAGCAAAGCCGTCCAACCTCTTGATTCTGGACGAGCCCACCAATGACCTCGACCTGGAAACGCTCGACCTGCTGCAGGAATTGCTCGCCGATTACAGCGGCACCGTCCTCCTGGTCAGTCACGACCGCGACTTTCTCGACCGGGTCGTCACCTCCACCCTGGCTTCGGAAGGGGCGGGGCAGTGGACGGAGTATGCGGGCGGCTATAGCGACATGCTGCTGCAGCGCGGCCCGGCTCCTGTGGAGACGGTGCGGCAGACCGGGCGCCCGGCTGCGAAATCGCGGTCAGCGGTCCGAGTTGTGAAAATGTCGTTCAAAGACAAACATGCGCTGGACTCGCTGCCGGGAGAAATCGCGGCATTGGAAGCAAAAATCGCCGCCCTGCAAACCGAGTTGGCCGACCCCGACCTATACCGCCGCCGGGCCACACGCTTCAAAGAGGCGACCGCTTCCTTGGCTGCTGCGCAGGCGAGATTGGCAGCGTGCGAGGAGCAGTGGCTGGAACTCGAAGCGATGCGCGAAGCGCTTACGGCACAGACGGGCTAGATGCCGGAAGCTTGGTTTGTCCCGGCGGCAAGGCTCGTGCAGGCTGTTACAAGCGGACACGATGCGGATCGTGAGCAACCGCGAACCGCGCCGGGTCTCGGCCCGACTGGGTTTGGAAGGGAGGGGAGTTTAGTATGGTTGAACCGGCGCCATTTCCCATCGTGGGCGTTGGCGCCTCCGCCGGCGGTATCGAGGCGCTCGAAGGGTTTTTCCGCGGCGTTCCGGAGGAACCCGGGTTTGGCGTTGTCATCGTCACCCACCTCAACCCCGAGCGCCGAAGCATTCTGCACGAGATCGTCGCCAGGTACACCAAGCTGAAGGTCGAAGTCGCTGAGGACGGCGCCCCGGTGGAGCCGAATTGCGTCTATGTCCTCCCGGCAGACATCCTCTTGAGTATCGCTGACCGGCGCCTCGCCGTCATTCGGTCGCCATCAGGCCATCGCGAGCGCAAGCCAATCGACGTATTTTTCAGTGCGTTGGCGATTGATCTCGGCGAATATGCCGCCGGTGCAGTCCTGTCGGGCAGCGATGGGGACGGCACCCTTGGAATCAAAGCCATCAAAGAGCGCGGCGGCTTGACTCTCGCGCAAACCCGTAACGGCCACGGGCCGGGTCACTCCAGTATGCCGGACAGTGCCATCGCCACCGGCTACGTGGATTTCGCCGTTCCCGCGGAGGCCATGGGCGGCAAGCTGCTGGAGTTTACCCATGGCCTGAAACTGATGGAGGGCCTAGCCGAGGAAAGCGCGCCCGGCGGCAAAGAGGCCTCAATGGAGGCTGAGCGGGTTGAGATCTATGCCATACTTCGCAGTCAGGTCGGGCATGATTTCGCAGGCTACAAGGCCAAGACATTCCTGCGCCGGGTTCAGCGCCGAATGCAGGTCGTTCAACTTACGACCATGGAGGCCTACGTTGCCCGGTTGCGACAGGACCCGTCCGAGGCGCAGGCGCTTTTCCGCGACCTCCTGATCAACGTGACCAACTTCTTCCGCGATGCCGACGCCTTTGAAACCTTGGCCGCCACCGTCATCCCTCGGCTGTTTGAAGGACGGGGTGCCGATGACGTGGTTCGGGTTTGGGTGCCGGGATGCGCGACCGGCGAAGAGGTTTATTCCATTGCGATCCTGCTGCGCGAACACATGGATACGCTGACTGCAGTCCCTCGGGTTCAAATCTTTGCGACCGATATCGACGAACACGCACTCGCGATCGCCCGCGCCGGGCGCTATCCCGCCGCCCTGCTGGACAGCGTGTCGCTTGCCCGGCGCCGCCGTTTCTTCGTGGCAGATGGCGGCACCTACGTGTTGGCCAAAGACATCCGCGACCTCTGCGTCTTTTCCCCACATAGTGTCATCCGGGACCCACCATTTTCACGCATGGATTTGATTTCATGCCGTAACCTTTTGATCTATTTTGGTCACGACGTGCAGGGTCAGGTCATCCCGACCTTCCACTACGCTCTGCGGCCAAGTGGCTATTTGTTTCTCGGCACGTCGGAAAACATCAGTCAGTTCCGCGAGCTGTTCTCCCCGCTAGAGAAGAAATTCCGCATCTTCCGCAGCCGCGAAGACGTTGCGCCCGCTTACCGCCTGCCGATGGCGGTGCGGGGCTGGCGCTCGGCGCCGTCGCTGGAGGCAGGCCGCCGGCCGGGAGGCAACGGGCTGAGCCTGCGCCAGTCGGTGCAGACCCAAGTACTCGAGCACTTTGCCCCGGCGCATGTCGTCGCCAACCGGGAAGGCGACGTCGTCTATTATTCGAGCAAGACCGGCAAATATCTCGAAGCAGCACCCGGCGTGCCCACGCGGCACCTCATCACCATGGCCCGGCGCGGCCTGCGCCTGGACCTGCGCACGGCCTTTCGCGAATCGATCGAGACCAACAGTACGGTCAGCCGCAGCGGGGTCGCCGTCGAGTCCGAAGACGGCCGAGTCCAACTCGTGACGCTGACGATCCAACCCGTCGCCGAGTCGGAGCAGGAGCCGCTGTATCTGGTTCTCTTCGCCGACGAGGGAGTCATGCTCAGCCGGGCCGAGGCTGCTGCGCGTTCGAGCCATCTGCAGACGGGCATCAGCGTCCAGCTCGAAAGCGAGTTGCGGGAGACCCGGGACCGGCTGCAGTCGCTGGTGGAGGAATACGAGACCGCTTTGGAGGAACTGAAGTCCTCCAACGAGGAATTACAGTCGGTTAACGAGGAATTACAATCCAGCAACGAAGAGCTGGAGGCGTCCAAGGAGGAGTTGCAGTCCGCCAACGAGGAACTGCACACCGTCAACACCGAGTTGAGCGCCAAGGTTGACGCGCTCGACCATGCCAATAGCGACCTGCAAAACCTGTTCAACGCCACCAGTGTAGCAACCGTCTTTTTGGACCGGCATTTGAACATCCGCACCTTTACCCCGGCGGTGGGCCGGCTGTTCAACATCCTGCCAACCGACCGGGGCCGCCCGATCACCGACCTGTCCGGTCCGCTGAACATGCCGAACCTTGCGGAGGATGTGGCGACCATCATGCAGGGCACCGTGCACATCGAACGCCGAATCAGCCGCAACGATCAAAGCGGGCATTGTCTGGTTCAATTCGCACCCTATCGCAATGTCGCCGGGGTGGTTGAGGGCGTCGTGGTCACGTTTGTCGATGTCACCGGGCTCACTCAGGCGGAAGTGCGGCTGAAGGTCTTGGTGGCAGAGTTGCAGCACCGCACCCGCAACTTGCTGGGCGTCGTCCAAGCGATCGCCCGGCAGACGTTGGGCAAGGGTGGCCAACTGGATGCGTTCAGGGAACGGTTGGGCGCGCTGGGCCGGGTCCAAGGGCTGATCAGCCACGCAGTGGCCGACAGTGTCGACCTGAGGGAATTGATCCAGTTGGAGGTCAGGGCGCATGGTGGAGGGGAAGTGGGGCTGGAGCCTGGCCAAGTCACGTTGAGCGGCCCTGCCGTGATCCTCCGGCTAGGCCGCGTCCAGGCGGTGGCGTTGGCTGTTCACGAACTCGCGACCAACGCAACGAAATATGGAGCATTGCGGAGCGTCGGAGGAAAGCTCGAGATCGCGTGGCGGGTGGAAGGGACAAAGGACCAACAGATCCTCCATCTCGACTGGCGGGAGACGGGTGTGCCGTTGCCTTCCGGCGGCATCGTAGAAGACGGATTTGGCATGCAGATGATCAAACGCTCGCTCAACAGCACGCTTCGCGCTCAGACCGAAATGGTGTTTGGCGATGACGGCATCTCATGCCACTTCACCATCCCGCTGGAACTTGGCGAGGGGTTGGCTCAGTCGAAATCGGCTCAGGCGTGACAACACCTCTTGCTGGGCGGCAGGTTTTGGTGGTCGAGGACGATTTCGTCATCGCGATGGATATAACGGACATGCTGCAGGAGGCGGGCGCCGTGGTTCTAGGCCCAGTAGGCCGAGTGGCCGAGGCGATCGAGTTGCTGGAGACGCTGGACCGCTACCCGGATTTGGCGGTCCTCGACCTGGATTTGCACGGTGCGCGATCGTACTCCATCGCAGACGCGCTGGACGGAAGGGGCGTGCGTGTGCTGTTCACCACCGGGTATGGCAGCGAGGCGATCGCACCCCAATATCGTCATCACGCCCGGATCGAGAAGCCGGTGAATCAGTCGGACTTGCTGGCCGCGCTGATCGGATAGGCATCCATGCTTGCCGAACCCCGCCTCGTTCCGCCCATCCACGCGCTGCGCTCCAGCGACCCCGGGGCACTCGGCCTGCTGCGTATCCTGCGTGAGAACGCGCTGTGCATGTGGGGCCGGCGCGCCTATGAGCGCTCCGTTGTGGTCGGCAGCTTCATGGGCCGCGTTCAGGTCCTGCTGAACGACCCCGATGCGATCGGACACGTGCTGGTCAGAAACGCCGCCAATTACCGGCGCCCGGGCATCTCCCGCCAGGTCTTGGGCCCGCTGCTGGGCGACGGGTTGTTGCTGAGCGAGGGCGCGGCCTGGCGGCACCAGCGTCGCACCATCGCACCCATTTTCGCCCCCCGCTCCATGCCGGTGCTGACACATCACATCGCCACCTCAGCAGCGGACTGCCTCGGCCGCGTGGCTGGGCGGGACGGGATCGACCTTTTGCCCGAGATGCAGCGGACGGCCTTGGAGATCGCTGCCAAGTCTATGTTCTCACTGGAGATGGCGACACTGGGCGGCCCAATGCGCGCCCTATTGATGCGGTTTGCGCTTCAGCTCGCGAACGCGTCCGCCTTCGATCTGTTGTTGCCGCCGTCGCTGCCCAACCCGCGCGACGGCGCCCGCCGCCGCTTCCGCGCCGAATGGACCGCCTTGATCGGCCGGATCGTCGATGCCCGCAGCCGGCTTCCCGCGACGGACGGTCCGCGCGACTTGTTCGACATGCTGACCGCCGCGCGCGACCCGGAAACGGGCGAGGGATTCAGCCGGCTGCAACTCTGCGACCAGGTTGCGACAATGATCCTTGCGGGGCACGAGACGACCGCGCTGACGTTGTTCTGGTCACTCTGCCTGCTGGCCCAAGCCCCGCGGTGGCAGGAAAGGGTGGCGCACGAGGCAGCCGCCCATGCCTTCCATGCGGGGGATGCGGCAGACATCTTGCAGCATCTGCCCGTCACACGGGCGGTCGTGAGTGAGGCGTTGCGGTTGTATCCGCCCGCCTTCCTCATCACCCGGGAAACCATCAGCCGCGATACGGCCCACCGGACGCTGGTGCCGCGCGGGGCGACGGTGGCGATTTCACCTTGGGTGTTGCACCGCCACAGCCTGCTATGGGACGACCCGCATGCTTTCGACCCGGCGCGGTTCATGCCCGGCGCGCCGCCGCCGAAGCGTTTCGCCTACCTGCCCTTTGGCGCCGGCCCCCGCATCTGCGTCGCCGCCCAGTTCGCAATGGCGGAGGCCGTGCTGGTCTTGGCCAAGCTGGTCGGGTCGTTGGACGTGACGTCGGACGACGCGGGCGCAATCCGCCCAATCGGGCGCGTGACCATACAGCCAGACCGGCCTGCTCACGTGACATTCCGCCGCCGGTAGCATTGGGCTAGAACACCCACGCATCCAGGGAGTGACGCATGCACCGGACCCCGACTCACGGCCTCCAGGTCGCAACCCCGCTGTACGACTTCATCGGCAACGAAGTGCTACCCGGCACCGGCCTCGCTGCCGAGGCGTTCTGGTCCGGCTTTGCCGCCCTGGTACACGATTTGGCACCGCGCAACCGAGCCCTGCTTGCGCAGCGCGACTCGTTGCAGGCGCAGATCGACGCGTGGCATGACAAGCACAAGGGGCAAGCCATAGACCCCGTCGAGTACGAGGGCTTTTTGCGGGGCATCGGCTATTTGCTGCCCGAACCGGCACCTTTCACAGTCGACACGACCAATGTCGATGCAGAGATCGCCAGCATCGCGGGGCCGCAACTCGTCGTCCCCGTCAGCAACGCGCGCTACGCCCTCAACGCCGCCAACGCGCGCTGGGGCAGTCTGTACGACGCGCTGTATGGCACCGATGCGATCGACGATCAGGACGGGGCTGCGCGCGGACGCGGGTTCAACGCCGTCCGCGGTGCCAAGGTCGTGGCACGCGCCAAGGCCTTCCTGGACGAAGCCGCCCCCCTTGCCTCTGGCTCCCACACCGCCGTCACCGGTTACTCGATCGAGGGTGGGACGCTGCTGGCTGGGCAGACCGGGCTTGCTGATCCGGCGCAGTTCGTCGGATATCTGGGTGAGGCGGCTGCCCCGGCCTCGATCATCCTGAAGCGGAACGGGTTGCACATCGAGGTCGTGATCGACCGCAAGCATCCGATCGGCTCCGGCGATCCGGCGGGCGTGGCGGATATCGTGCTCGAATCGGCCATCAGCACGATCATGGATTGCGAGGACAGCGTTGCCGCGGTGGACGCCGAGGATAAGGTGCTGATCTACCGCAACTGGCTGGGCCTGATGAACGGCACCTTGTCCGCGACCTTCGAGAAGGGCGGCAAGTCTCTCGAACGTAAGCTTTCACCCGACCGGAAATTCACCCGGGCGGATGGCCGCACGCTGTGGTTGGCGGGCCGCAGCCTCATGCTGATCCGCAACGTCGGCCACCACATGTTCACCGATGCGGTGCTGGATGCCAGTGGCGCCGAAATCCCCGAGGGCATCCTGGATGCCGCGGTCACCTCGCTGATCGCCCTGTACGACCTGGCCGCCAAGCAGAACAGCCGGAAGGGCTCGGTCTACATCGTCAAGCCGAAGATGCATGGCCCGGACGAAGTTGCGTTCGCCTGCGAGTTGTTTGGGCGGGTGGAGCAAATCCTGGGCATTCCACCCGCGACGCTGAAAATGGGCATCATGGACGAGGAGCGGCGGACCAGCGCCAACCTGGCCGCCTGCATTGCCGTGGCGAAGGACCGGGTGGTGTTCATCAACACCGGATTCCTGGACCGCACAGGCGATGAAATCCACACCTCGATGGAGGCGGGGGCGTTCATCCGCAAGGGCGACATCAAGACCATGCCCTGGATCAAGGCGTATGAGGACCGCAACGTGGATATCGGCCTGGCCGCCGGGCTTCGCGGCAAGGCGCAGATCGGCAAGGGCATGTGGGCCGCGCCGGACAAGATGGCGGACATGCTGGTGCAGAAGATCGGCCATCCTCAGGCCGGCGCCAACACGGCGTGGGTGCCCTCCCCCACCGCGGCGACGCTGCATGCGCTGCATTACCACCACGTGAGCGTGGCCGACCGGCAGCAAGCCCTGGCCAACCGGGCGTCGGCCAAGCTGTCGGACTTGCTGACGATCCCGCTCGCCGACCGGCCGAACTGGGCGCCGGACGACGTACAGGCGGAGCTGGACAACAACGCGCAGGGCATCCTCGGCTACGTGGTGCGCTGGATCGACCAGGGCGTCGGCTGCTCCAAGGTGCCGGACATCCACGATGTGGGGCTGATGGAGGACCGGGCGACGCTGCGCATCAGCAGCCAGCACATCGCCAATTGGCTGCGCCATGGGGTAGCGACCGAGGACCAGGTGATGGCGACGCTGCGGCGGATGGCGGCGGTCGTGGACAAGCAGAATGCCGCTGACCCAGCCTATAAGCCCATGGCGCCGGGCTTCGATGGTCCGGCCTTCAAGGCCGCGTGCGACCTGATCTTCAAGGGCCGCTTCCAGCCGAACGGCTATACCGAGTACATCCTGCATGCCCGCCGGCGGGAGGCGAAGGCCGCCTGACGCTCAGGGGACGACGACTGGGGCCGGCGCCGGATTGGGCGGCTCCGCTGGAGGTGCAAGTGGTGCGGCCGCTACCGGTGGGGGTGGGGGTGCGGCTGGGTCCGTCTTCGGTTCCGGCGGTGCCGGATCAAGGGTGACGGTGTAGTCCGCCACGATCCGCGCCTGGCTTCCGGCAATCACCAGCACTTTTTGGCCGATTGCCAAGGGCAACTTGTCCTGTTGGGTCACCGACAGCAGGTCGCCGTTCGCTTTGCGGACCACATATTCGAATGCGGCAACCTCGCCGGAGCTCTTTTCCACGGCAGTCCCCACCAGCCCACCCACGACGGTTCCACCCAGCGCACCGAAGGCGGAGGTGACGCCGTTGCCGACCTGAGCGCCGGCGATCCCGCCCGCCGCCCCGCCCGTCACGGCTCCGGCCGTGCCGGCGGCAGTCACGCCAACCGTGCGGCGGCCGATGATGACCCCTTGGTCGACCTTGTTTGCCTGCTGGACGGCGGCGCTATTGTACGAATTGGCTGAATAGTCCGGATGACAAGCCGCCAGCGCCAGCAACGCCGCCCATAAAACTTCTCGACCCACCAAACCGATCCCGCAATTCGGCGCCTGTTTACGAACGGCATAAGGCCGGGGCAAGGCTGCGCGCCCTACCCCGGCCAAATACGTGCCGGCTGGTTCGAGAGGGGCCGGTTAGTTCTGCGAGGAGTCGTCCGTGCGGGCGGGACGCTGGCGGCGATCGGCCATGAACTGGTCGAACTCCTGCTTGTCACGCGCCTGGCGGAGGCGATCCAGATATTCTACGAACTCCTTCTGCTCATCCTCCAACCGGCGCAGCGTGTCTGCCCGGTATTCGTCGAAGGCACGGTTGCCGGACGGCGGTGCGTAGGAGAAGCCTTTGGCATGCCGGCCCATCATGTCTGGAAAGCACCACTTGCCGCGCTCCATACCACGCATCCGGCGGCGGCCGAACGCACAAAAGGCGAGCACGGCAAGTCCGAGCGGCCACCAGAGCCAAAAGGACAGGATCGTGATGGCAATCCAGGCAGGGCGGCCAATCTCATCAAGGCGCGAGGCGGAGAAAGGCATAGGGAAACTCCGAGAGTGAATGTTAATCACATTCACATAGATGCGCCATCTCTGGTCCGGCGTAAAGACGCTCACGGATTTGTTATCCACCAAGCCCGAGTGAGCGCAAATAGACCAGCAGCCCGGCCTCGAGCAAATCCTCTGGTGTCATGGGCAAGGGGCGGCGCCCCGCCGAGGGTGGTCCAGTGAACAGCGCCGCCGTGCCGTGGCACATGGTCCAGACATGCAGGGCCACCATGAGCGCAGGCGGTCGAGACTGGCTGGGTGCCGCGGTGCAGGCTGCCTCGGCTGCTTCACGTATTACGGCGAAGGCGGCATCGGCAGCGCTGCGCAGCCCGGGGTCGGTTTCGCCGG
Organism: Acetobacteraceae bacterium; assembly: GCA_965199005.1. Lineage (GTDB taxonomy): Bacteria > Pseudomonadota > Alphaproteobacteria > Acetobacterales > Acetobacteraceae > LMUY01. The sequence continues at coordinate 1,929,115 of CBDAQK010000006.1, forward strand.
GCGCGCCATCGAACATTGCTGAATATTCAGCCGGGTCGCGCCGGGCGAATTGCAGGTAGGCCCGGCCGCATCGCTCGATGGCGGCAGCCGGGTCCGGCCGGCCGGCATTCCAGGCGGTGTATAAATCCTCCCGCAGCTGCTCGAACCCACGGCGGGCCAATTCGGCCACCAGGGCGCCCCGGTCCCGAAAATGGCGATACGGCGCAGCCGGGCTCACCCCGGCGGCCCGGGCCAGTTCCGCAAAGGCAAACCCGCCCAGGCCGCGCTCGGCAATCAGACGCCGGGCCGCCTCCACCAACGCCTCGCGCAGGTTGCCGTGATGGTAGCTTTCGCGTCCGAAACTCATGTGATGCGTTCTTACATCACAGGCGCCAGAAGCGACAGCGTGCAGGTGAGTATCGTGGGGTGCTGTTCAGCCTATTCGGTCCAGTCCCGCCATGTAGGGGCGGAGCACGTCCGGCACGATGATGGAGCCGTCTGGTTGCTGATAGGTCTCCATGACCGCGATCAGCGCCCGCCCCACGGCAACGCCCGAGCCGTTCAGCGCGTGCACGAACTCCACCCTGCCCTCGGCCGGCCGGTAGCGTCCGTTCATGCGCCGGGCCTGAAAGCCGCGGGTGTTGGAGCACGAGCTGATCTCGCGCCAAGCTCCCTGCCCCGGCAGCCATACCTCCAAATCGAACGTCTTCGCCGCACCGAACCCGGTATCCCCGGCGCACAGCAGCATCCGGCGATAGGCTAGCCCCAGGCGCTCCAGCACCGTCTCGGCACACCGCGTCATCCGTTCGTGCTCGGCATCCGAGTCCTGCGGGCGGGTGATGGAGACCATTTCCACCTTGCGGAATTGATGCTGGCGCAGCATCCCGCGGGTATCGCGCCCGGCCGACCCGGCCTCGGACCGGAAGCAATCGGTCAGCGCCGTCATGCGCATCGGCAGGCTGGCCTCGGGCACGATCTCGCCGGCGACCATGTTGGTCAGCGGCACCTCCGCCGTGGGGATCAGCCAACGGCCGTCTGTGGTACGGAACATGTCATCCACGAATTTCGGCAACTGGTTCGAACCATACGCCGTCGCGTCGTTGACCAGCAGCGGGACGGCCATCTCTTCGTAGCCATGCTCCGCCACGTGCAGGTCGATCATCCATTGGCCGAGCGCCCGCTCCATCCGCGCCAGTGGCCCGCGGAGCACGGTGAAGCGCGACCCGGCGAGCTTGGTGGCTGCGGCGAAATCCATCAGGCCGAGCGCCTCGCCCAGTTCGAAATGCTGCTTCGGCGCCTCGATTTGTGCGGGCGTGCCGACCTGTTTGATCAGCAGATTAGCCGTTTCGTCGGCACCATCCGGGACGTCGGGGTCGAGGATATTGGGCAGGCTTGCCAACTGCGCATCAAGGTCGGCGCTCAGTGTGCCAACGCGGGTTTCCAGCGCCACCATATCGTCCCGCAACGCCGCCGCTTCGGCCTCCAGCGCCGCGGTGTCGGTTCCCGCCCTGCGGAGCTGCCCGATTTCCTTTGCCAGCGCATTCCGCCGCGCCTGGCGCTCTCCCAGGCTCGTCTGCGCCGCACGACGCCCGGCATCCAGCACGATGATGCCGGAGGCGACTGGAGACAGCATCCTGCGCACCAAAGCAGCGTCGAACGCCGCCGGGTCGTCACGGATCGCGCGTATGTCGTGCATCACCCATTCCTCGCCACGTAAGCCTCGCCTCGGCCCTATCCGACAGGCGCAGCGCGGAAAAGCGCAGCGCCTTCCGCCGTCTTCCTTCCAAACCGGAGCTGGCGGATGGCGCTTCGCTACTCCGCCCGACGACTTTACGACGGCCGGTATTAGACGTCGACCGGTTTGGTCTCCACCAGGCTCGCGGCGAAGATCGAAATCTCGTAGAGGCCGATCAGCGGCAGTGCCAGGCCGCATTGCGTGATGATGTCGGGAGGCGTCAGGATCGCGGCTACGATGAACATGCCGACATAGGCATAGCGGCGCATCTTCTTCAGCGATTTGGACGAGATGATGCCGACCTTGGCAAGCAGCGTCAGCAGGACCGGCAATTGGAAGGCCAGACCGAAGGCGAAGATCAGCTTCATCACCAGGTCGAGGTATTCGCTGACCTTCGCCTGCAGCTCGATCGGCAGGCCACCCGCGCCGGTTGGCGTTTCAAATGACAGGAAGAACCGCCAAGCGACTGGGAAGATGAAATAATACGCCAGCGCCGCACCCAGCAGGAACAGCACGGGGGAGGCAATCAGAAACGGCAGGAAGGCCCGTTTTTCACTGCGATAGAGGCCCGGCGCGACGAAGAGGTAAATCTGCGACGCGATCACCGGGAAGGCCATGAAGGCGCCGCCGAAGAAGGCGACCTTGATGTAGGTGAAGAACGCCTCATACAGCGCGGTATAGATCAGGCGCCGGTCCGTGCCGGTCTTGGTCTGCAGGATGTCCGCGAGCGGCTGGGCCAGAAACGAATAAATCTGCGTCGAGAAATGATAGCAGAAGATGAAGCAGATAAAGAGTGTTCCAATCGACCACATGAGCCGCTTGCGCAGTTCCACGAGGTGCGCGAGCAGCGGCATCGGGGTGTCGTTGATCGGATCGTCCGTCGTGTCAGCCACTGAGGAACTTCCTGGCAAGCCGGATCAGACGCCGGACGAATGTGGGGCAGCCGCCCCATGTTGGGCGGCCTCGGGGGGGATAAAGGCGGGCGCAACCGGGACCGGCGCTGGCTCCGCCATGACCTTGGGAACCGCCTCGGGCGGCACGAAGGCGGGGGCATCTAGGGCCGGTGGCTCGGACACCGAAGCGGTCACTGCGTCGGGGGGCGTCACGATGCTATGGCCGGGATACGCTTCGACCGGGGTCGTGACCACTGGCGGCGGATCGCGCATCGGGTCCGTGAACGCCTTGCGGATCGAACCATCGTTATCGACCGCGCGGGCGATCGTGCCACGGATGTCCAGACTGCGGATTTGCCGGATTTGGTCCCGTACCTCGCCCAGGTCGGCGTCCTTCACCATGTCGTCGACGTGGGTCTGAAACTCCGCAGCCATGCGCCGGGCCTTCTTCACCATGCCGGTGATGGCTTTCAGCGCGATCGGCAAGTCCTTCGGCCCGATCAGGACCAGCGCAACCACGCCGATCAGAGCGATTTCGGACCAAGCAAAATCAAACATTGCAGCCGCACCTCTCTTCCGGGCTCTAGCACGTCAATCCTGGGGTGGGAAATCCGCCGCAGCCGTCTCCACCCTCGGTTCCAGGGGAACCGGGACCACCGGCACCGGCTCCACCAGCAAATCTTCCCGCTTCGGCAAATCGCGCAGGTCGCGCAATCCAAATTGCGTCAGGAAGGCCGGGGTGGTGCCCCATAGGGTTGGCCGTCCCGGCACCTCCCGCCGGCCGCCAGCCGCGATCAACCCGGCCTCCAGGAGCGCATCCATCGTCTGCTGCGACAGGCTGGTGCCGCGCATCTCCTCGATCTCCGGGCGGGTAACCGGCTGGTGATAGGCGATGATCGCCAGCGTCTCCATGGCCGCGCGCGGCAGCCGGCGCGGTTGGGCCACCACCCGGCGCAGCAACGGCGCCAAATCCGCCGCTGTGCGGAATTGCCAGCCGCCTGCCACCTCCACCAAGGTCACGCCGCGGCCGCTGCAGCGCTCCCGCAGGGTGGACAGCACGGCTTCCGCATCCGCGTCCGGTGGCAGAAGCTGTTGCAGCGCGCGCGCGGACACCGGGTCCGCGCTGGCGAAGACCAACGCTTCGGCCAAGCGGAGCTGATCGTCGTCAACCATCCAGGGCTCCCGCAAACAGGATCGGGCCGAAGGCATGGTCCTGGCGCAGGCGCGCCCGGCCGTCGCGCGCCAGTTCCAGCCCGGCCAGCAAGGTGGAGGCCGTCGCGGCACGCAGGCCCAGCGCGTCCAGCGGACGGTCGGGCAAGAACCGCTCCAGCACCGACCAGTCCGGCACATGCCGCAAGATCGCGGACAGCCGCGCGAGGGCGTCCTGGACGCTCCATAACGGACTGGCGCCCGGCGTGTAGCTGCGCCGGCCGCCGCTGCGCCGCATCGCTGCCAGATACGCGCGGAGCAACCCGGCAACATCCGCGGCCAGCCCCGACCGGTCCACCTGGGTGAAATTCTCGGAGTCCGGCCGTGCCCAGACGTCACGCCCCAAAAGCGGCCGGTCATTCAGCCAACTCGCCGCCGCCCTCACCCGTTGCAGCGCGAGCAGCCGTGCGGCCAGCACTTCCGCCGCCTCGAGGCCCTCTTCCGCCTCCGGCAAACCCTCGGGCAGCAGCAGGCGGGATTTCAGCCAGGTGAGCCAGGCCGCCATCACCAGCCAGTCAGCCGCCAATTCCAGCCGCACGCGCCGGGCTCCGTCCACGGCGGCGAGGAACTGCTCCACCAGACGCAGGATGGAAATCTTCGCGATGTCGACCTTCTGCGCCCGGGCCAGGTCCAACAGCAGGTCCAACGGCCCCTCGAACCCGTCGAGTTGGATTTCGAGCCGCTGCGACTCCGGCAGGCGGGCATCTGGCTCAGGCATCGTTGCCCGCCAAATGCATCACCAAGTCCATCGCGCGCGGAATGACCGTGGTGAGGGCGGAGCCAACCGGGTCAAACTCGATCCCAAACGACCGCAAGAGCTGCGGCAGCAAGAAGACGCCCAGCAGCACGACGATGATCCCGGCCCGCTCGATTTTCGCCCATTTCACCGCGAGCGTCAGCGGCAGCACGCCCACGACGATGCGCCCGCCATCCATCGGCGGGATAGGCAGCAAGTTGAACAGGCCCAAAGCGAGATTGGTCAAAATGAACATATAGAAGAAGTTGACCGCAACATCGCCCGCCTGCCCGCTCCAATCCGGGGTGAACCGCAACGCCAGCGCGGCCAGCCAAGCCAGGAAGAAATTCATCAATGGCCCGGCCGCCGCGACCAGCGCCATATCCTGCCGCGGATGGCGAAACCGGAACGCATTGACCGGCACCGGCTTCGCCCAGCCAAACATGAAGGCCACATGCCGGATCGTCAGCAACTGGGCAATGAGCAGGAAACCGGGCAGCAAGATCGTCCCGACGCGGTCCACGTGCCGCAACGGGTTCAGGGACAGCCGGCCAGCCAGCTTGGCCGTGTCATCCCCCAAGGCCCAGGCGGCAATGCCGTGCGCGGCCTCATGCAAGGTGATGGCGCAGATTGCGGCGATAACCGTCACCACGATGTCCAACAAATGCCCGCTCATGCGAGTAGCGCCGCCCGCTCGGCCAGCAGGGAAGCGGGGTCCAGCGCCTGGCGCGACCGGTCGGCGAGGAAGAGCGCGGTGCGCATGCGTCCCAGCGCGGCCTCCGTCGCATCGGGGCAGGCAGCCAGCAGCGCCGCATTGTCATCCCACACGCCAGAGCAATGCATCGCCAGATCGCACCCCGCAGCGAGCGCGGCGGCGGCGCGGCCGGCGGGTGTACCGGACAGCGCGCCCATCGCCAGGTCGTCGCTGACCAGGACGCCGCCGAAGCCGAGCCGGCCGCGAATCGTGTTGGCGATGATGGCGAGCGATTGCGTCGCCGGGTGCACGGGGTCGGCGGCGTCATAGACGATGTGGGCGGTCATCATCCATGGAAGATGGGCACAGCGAGCGAACGGCACCAGGTCGTCCCCGTCGATGTCTGGCAAGTGCGGCAGGCCCAAATGGCTATCGACGGTGGCGCGCCCGTGGCCCGGGCAATGTTTGCCAACGGGTTGCACGCCGGCGGCCAGTAGGCCCGCTGCCACGGCAGCCGCCATCTCCCCCACCACGGCCGGGTCGGCTGAATAGGCCCGGTCCCCGATGACGGAGCTGGCGCCCGCGACCGCGAGGTCGAGCACCGGGGCACAGACCGCATCGAACCCGGCGGCCGCGGCCTCCAGCCCGATCAGCGCGCCGGTAAGCCAGGCCGCGCGCAACCCCGCCGGACGATCCGCCGCTTCGAGGCTGCCAAGCCGGCCAGCCGGGGGATGCGCCAGCCAGTGCGGGGGGCGCAGGCGGGCCACGCGGCCGCCTTCCTGATCCACCATGATCACGGCCAGCGGGGGCAGAATACGCGAGATACGCTCCGTCAGGGCGGCAAGCTGGGTCGGTTCCACCACGTTGCGGGCGAACAGGATCACCCCGGCCGGGCGATGCTCCCGGAACAGGGCAATCTCGGCCGCAGTCAGCTCGGGCCCCAAAATGCCGACAATGGCCGCTTTCATGGCGTCGCGTATAGGCGGGACGGGCTGGCGCGCCAAGCGTTCAGACGAGGGGCTCGGCGGCAATCTGCTCGGCAAAATGGCACGCGACCAGCCGGCCCTGCACCGCCCGGAGCAGCGGGCGTTCCGCCGCGCACCGCTCCGCCACATGGGGGCAGCGGCTGGCAAAGGCGCAGCCAGCAGGCGGGTCGACCGGCGAAGGCAGCTCTCCCTGCACGACCGCCGCGACCCGGCGCCGCGCCGGGTCCACGAAGGGCGTGGCGGAGAGCAACATGCGGGTGTAGGGGTGCAGCGGGCTGTCCAATACGGCCGCCCGGCTGCCCTGTTCCGCGGGGCGGCCGCAATACATCACCAGCACGTCGCGGGCCATGTGACGCACGACGGCAATGTCATGGCTGATGAAGAGGTAGGCGATGCCCAACTCGTCCTGCAAATCCCGCATCAAATTCAGCACCTGCGCCTGCACCGACACGTCCAGCGCGCTCACCGGCTCATCCGCCGTCACCACGGCGGGCCGCAGCATCAGCGCGCGGGCGATGGCCACGCGCTGGCGCTGGCCGCCGCTGAACATGTGGGGGTAGCGGTCGAACGCCTCGGGCCGCAACCCGACCCGGTCCAGCATCCGGCGCGCCTCGGCCACCCGCTCCCGCCGGCTGCCTCGGCCATTGATCGTCAACGGCTCCACCAGGATGGCGCCGATGGTGCGGCGCGGGTTCAGCGACCCGTAGGGGTTTTGGAACACCATCTGGTTCTGCAGCTGCAGCGCACGGTCGTTCGCGGCCGGTTTGCCAGCGATCGAAATCGAGCCCGAACTCGGCGCCTCCATCAGGGCGCACAGCCGGGCCAGGGTGGATTTCCCACACCCCGACTCGCCCACCACGGCCAAAGTCTGCCCGGCGCGCAACTGGAACGACACGCCATCGACCGCCTTGAGCAGTCTGCGGCCGCCGACCGGATAGTACCGGGTGACGTCGTCCGCAGCGAGCACCGTCAACTTGGCAATCCGGTCGGCCGCCCGCCATCGTCCAGCGGGTAATAGCAGCGAACTTTGGCTCCCATGACGGAGCGCACCTCCGGCCGCTCGAAATTACACCGCATGGTCCGGAACCGGCAGCGAGGGGCGAACAGGCACCCGCCGGGCCGGTCGGCAATGCCGGGAACCATGCCCGGTATGGTCGGCAGCCGCTTCTGGCCCTCCGCCCGTTCGGGCAACGCCGCCAGCAGCGCCGCAGTGTACGGGTGGCGCGGATGGGCGAAGAGCGCGTCGGCCGGCTGCTCCTCCATGACCTGGCCGGCATACATCACCTGCACGCGCTGCGCCGTCTGGGCCACCACGCCCATATCGTGGGTGATCAGCACCAGCCCCATGGCACGGTCGCGCTGCAGCCCGATCAGGAGGTCCAGCACGCCCTTCTGCACCGTCACATCCAGCGCCGTGGTCGGTTCGTCGGCGATCAGCAGCGCCGGGTTGCAGGCGATGGCCATCGCGATCATCACGCGCTGATTCAGCCCGCCGGACAGCTGGTGAGGGAAGGACCGCATCCGCTGCTCCGGGGCGGGAATGCCCACCTGGCCCAGCAAATCCAACACGCGGGCGCGGATTTGGCGCCGCGGCACCATGGCATGGACCCGCAGCGCCTCGCCGATCTGCCAACCCACCGCGTAGCAGGGGTTCAGCGAGGAAGTCGGCTCCTGAAACACCATCGCCACGTCGCGGCCGATCAGTTGGCGCCGCACACGGGGAGGCACGGTGCGCAGGTCGTTGCCCCGGAACGACATCGCTTGCGACGTGACGGTCGCCGTGGGGGGCAGCAGGCCCATCACGGCCAACATGGACACACTCTTGCCGGAGCCGGATTCGCCGACGACGCACAGCACCTCCCCGGCGGCAACGGTGAGGTCGACGGAGTCCACCGCGTTGAACCGGCCACCCGCCGTGTCGAAGGCAACCGACAAACCGCGGACATCCAGCAAGGCGGTCACCGGCGCAGCTTCGGGTCGAGCGCGTCGCGCAGCCCGTCGCCCAACAGGTTGAAGGCCATGACGGTGACCAGGATCGACAAGCCGGGGAAGGTCAGCAGCCACCAGGCGCGCTGGTAGAATTGCAGCGCGTCCGCCAGCATCGTGCCCCATTCCGGCGTGGGCGGCTGCGCCCCGAGCCCGAGAAACCCGAGCGCTGCCGCATCCAGGATGGCGGCGGAGAAGCCAAGGGTCGCCTGCACGATCAGGGGGGCCATGCAGTTCGGCAGCACGACGAGCAGCATCAGCCGCCCGACCCCGGCGCCGGCGGACCGGGTGGCAACGACGTATTCGCGCACCAACTCGCCCAAGGCGGCGGCACGGGACTGGCGGACATAGCCGGGCAGCAGCACCACCGCGACGGCAAGCATGGCGTTGGTGAGCCCCGGGCCGAGAATCGCCACCACGACGATGGCCAGCAGCAGCGACGGGAAGACGAGCAGCATGTCCATTAGCCGCATGATGACCATGTCGACCACCCCGCCGGCGAAGGCCGCCGTGAGGCCAAGCAGCGTTCCGGCCGAGAGCGACAGCGCCACGACAACGGCGCCGATCACCAGGGACAAGCGCGCGCCGTAGATCAAGCGCGACAGAATATCCCGGCCGACGCTGTCGGTGCCGAGGGGAAAGGTTGCCTGCTGGAAAGGCGGGGTGAGGAACGAGTCGCGGAACTGTTCCGCGGGCCCATGGGGGGCGACATAGGGGGCGGCCACGGCCAGCCCGGCGAGAACCACCATCACCAGCAGGCCGATGACGGCGCCAGGGCTCTCCATCAGGCGCCGGGCGAGGACGAAGCGCGGGGGGCGCCGGATGACCGCCGCGCTCATCGCCGCCGCAGCCTTGGGTTCAGCACGGCATACAGCGCATCCACACCCAGATTCACCAGCATCACGAGGATTGCTATCAGCAACGTGCCGCCTTGCAACACGTTATAGTCACGGCGCTGCACGCTCTCCACGAGCCAGTGGCCGACGCCGGGCCAGGCGAAAATCGTCTCCGTCAGGATCGCGCCGCCCAGGAGGGAGCCCACCTGCAACCCCAGCACCGTCACCACGGGGATCAGCGCGTTGCGCAGGGCGTGGACGACGACGACCCGGCTTGGTGCCAACCCCTTGGCGCGGGCGGTGCGGACGTAATCCTCGCCCAGCACCTCCAACATGGCGGAGCGGGTCATGCGGGCGATGGTGGCGAGCGGGATGGTGCCAAGGACGATCGTCGGCAAAATCAGGTGCCGGACGGTGGAGACGAACGCGCCGGGGTCGTCGCTGAAAAACAGGCTGTCGATCAGCATGAAGCCGGTATGCGGCTCCACATAGTATAGATCGTCGATCTGGCCCGATACCGGGGTCCATCCAAGGGCCACCGAAAACACCAGGATCGCCATCAGCCCCCACCAGAAGATCGGCATGGAGGCGCCGGTGACGGAAATTCCGATCAGGCCATAATCGAGCGCGGATCCCCGTTTGACTGCCGCGACCACACCGAGCGGGAGGCCGATCAGCAGGGCGAAGGCCATCGCGCAGATGCCGAGTTCCACCGTGGCCGGGAAGAAGGTGGTGAACTCCGTCCACACCGGCACCTGCGTGACCACGGAATGCCCGAGGTCGCCATGGAGCAACTGCCACTCGTAATCGGCGAATTGCTTCCACAGCGGCTGATCCAGCCCCAATGCGTGCCGGAAATACGCCAGCCGCTCCGGCGATATGCCGCGCTCGCCCGTTCGCACCTCGATGGGGTCGCCTGGCACCGCATGCACCAGGAGGAAGCCCAGCAGCGTGACGCCGACCAGCGTCGGGACGATCAGCGCCAGCCGCCGGGCGAGCAGGCGGATCACGGCATCAGTTCAGGTCGACCTTGTTCCAGGATTGCGACCCGATGGGGCTCATGACGAAGCCCGTCACCTCTTTGCGGATCGGCTGGAAGGTCACCGAATGGGCGATGAAGAAAAACGGCGCTTCGTCATGCATGAGGATTTGGGCCTGCTCATACAGCTTCGCCCGCTCCCCCTGGTCCGACAGCACAACCGCCTTGGCCAGCAGGGCGTCGAAATCCTTGTTGCACCATTTGGCGGCATTGCCGCCGCCGACCCGCGCCGCCTCGCAACTGGCGAGCGGCGTGAAGAAATTGTCCGGATCGCCATTGTCGCCGGTCCAGCCCAACTCGGCCATCTGGTGCTCGCCGGCCGCAACGCGCTTGCGGTATTCGCCCCATTCGTAGCTGACGATCTTGGCCCGTATCCCGACCTTCATCAGATCCGCCTGCATGAGCTCGGCAATGCGGCGGGCATCGGGGTTATAGGGGCGTTGTACTGGCATGGCCCACAAATCCGTCTCGAACCCGTCCGGATAGCCGGCATCGGCGAGCAGTTTCTTGGCCGCCGCCGCGTCGTGCGGATAGTCCTGGACGTCGTTGTTGTAGCCCCACATGATGGGGGGCAGCAGGTTTTTGGCCGGCTGCCCGGCGCCGCCATAGACCGCGTCCAGGATCGCCTTCTTGTCCAGCGCCATGTTCAACGCCTGCCGCACCCGCTTGTCGTCGAACGGCTTCTTTTGAGTGTTGAACGCCAAATAGCCAACATTCAACCCGGGCAGCGACAATAATGTCAGTCGCGGATCGATTTTGATCCCCGGCAGGTCAGCGGGCGCGGGATAGACCATGACCTGGCACTCCCCCGCCCGCAGCTTCGCCAGCCGCACCGCCGGGTCTTTGTTGATGGAGAAGACCAGACCGTCCAGCTTCGCCTTCTCGCCCCAGAAATCGTCGAAGCGGCGATAGCGGATGGTGGCGTCACGCTGGTAGGCCACGAAGGAGAACGGCCCGGTGCCAATCGGCAGCTGGTCGATCTGCTCGGGCTTGCCCGCCTTCATCAGCATTTCGGCGTATTCGGCCGATTCGATGGTGGTGAAATCCATCGCCAAATCCGCCAGGAACGGCGCCTGCGGCGAGGCGAGGGTGAACCTGACGGTATAATCGTCCAGCTTGTCGAGGCCGATGATCAGCTTATCAAAGCCCATATCGCCGTAATAATCGTACCCGCCGCCGGATACTTTATGGTAGGGATTGTCTTCCTTGCCCTGCCGGTTGAACGAGAACAACACGTCGTCCGCATTGAAGTCCCGGGTTGGTTTGAATAGGGCGTTGCTTTGCCACTTCACGCCGTGACGCAAATGGAAGGTGAACACCTTGCCGTCCGGCGACACGTCCCAGCTTTCCGCCAAAGCGGGCTGGATTTGGGTTCCTCCTGGAATGAAATCGATCAAACGGCTGTAAATCGGCTTGCTTGCCGACAGCGACGTGCCGGTGGTGTTGAGCATGGGGCTGAAATTCTCGGGCGATCCCTCGGAGCAATAGACCAGCGTCTTGGCCCTGGTGGCCGTGGCCGCGCCTGCCAGCAGGAGCGCGGCACCAGCGAGAAGGACGGTGCGAATGCGGCCGGAGGAGACCATGAAGGAGCCTTTCAACATAATTGCCTGGAGTTTGAGCAGAGACTGCAAGGAGCGTAGCGAAACTCTAGCGCGGACCGCGCTGCCGGTTGAAGGCGAGTTGCTGTGGCGTGAGCCGAAATGCGACCCGGATGTCGTAGACGGCGCCGGACGTTTTGGCATCGACGGGCAGCACCAGGTCGATCTGGTCGCCGACCAGTCGCACGCGCTCAGAGTTGGGCGGGAAGTTCACGTGGAAGGTGTAATTCGCCTCGTCGAGAATTGTTGCGCCCCGGGCGACCGAGACGAAATAGGTCACATCCGTTTGCCGCCCCAGCAATGCCGGCCCCCGCGTGAGGTCCATGCTCACCGAAACGGTGGTGCGAAGATGGGTTAAATCGTCAAGCGAGCACTTACCCGTCGGGCGAAGCATCCGCCCGTCCAATTCGACGTCCGTCAGGTCGGTCCCATTCCCGCGGAAGCGCGTCAAATCGGCCCCATCTTGCAGAATCTGGAGCGATGGACAGGCGGGGGGAAACTTGGGCAAGTCGTTTCCGCCACACCCGGCCAACCCACAGAGGGTGAGCAATAGCAGACCCAAACCCGGCGCGACCCGCCAACTGGCGTTGCGGCAGGCGAGAGTAACGGCAGGGATACGGGGGGAAACAGGCATCAGCTACTCCGGTAGGTCAGTCCAGGTTTGGCGCGGGGCGGGCTAGGTTTGATCGTGTAAAGGCGCGAAGCCGCCTGGGTTGTGGCAGAACCGGTGAAAAGGCATAGTGCCCGCCACAGAAACTGCGGACAACATGGCGCAAAAACCTCCTCTTCGCGTTCTTTTATCCGGCCCGCGCGGCTTTTGTGCCGGGGTGGACCGTGCCATCCGGGTGGTCGAAGAAGCCATCCGGCGCTTTGGCTCTCCCGTGTACGTGCGGCATGAGATCGTGCATAACCGAACCGTCGTGGAGGCGCTGGAGGCCCAGGGCGCCGTGTTCGTGGAGGAGCTGGATGAGGTTCCGGCCGACGCCCATGTCGTGTTCTCGGCCCATGGCGTGCCAAAATCGGTGCCACTGGAGGCCGAACGGCGCCATTTGCACTATTATGACGCCACATGCCCCCTGGTGAGCAAAGTCCACCGCGAGGCTGAACGGCATTTCGGCAATGGCGGCCCCGAGCAGCGCCACATCCTGATGATCGGGCATGCCGGCCATCCGGAGGTCGTTGGCACCATGGGCCAGTTGCCGCCCGGCGCCGTAACGCTGGTGCAGGATTCCGACGAGGCCCGTCACGTCCAACCGGCCCCCGGCCCGCTGGCGTTCATCACGCAGACCACGCTGTCGGTCGACGATACGGCCGAAATCGTCGACGTGCTGCGAACGCGCTTCCCTGGCATCGAGGGACCGAAGCGGGAGGATATTTGCTACGCCACCACCAACCGGCAGGCGGCGGTAAAGGCCGTGGCGCCGGATTGCGACCTGGTCATCGTCATCGGCAGCCCCAACTCCTCCAACTCGCAGCGCCTGCGGGAGGTCGCGGAGCGGGCCGGCGCCAAGCGCGCCGTGCTGGTGCCACGCGCGCGGGATTTGGATTGGACGCTGATGGACGGGGTTGAGACACTCGGGCTGACCGCCGGCGCCTCTGCTCCCGAGTCGCTGGTGCAGGAAATGATGGCCCACCTGGCGGATCGTTACACGCTGGGTATCGAGGAACGCCGGGTCACCGAAGAGGACGTGATCTTCAAGCTCCCCGCCCCGCTCTCCTGATGCCCGCCGCACGCGCTTTCTCCTCGCCGGGACGGATCGGCTAGGGGATGGCCGTCTACACCGAAGTGACCGACGAGGCATTGGCCGCCTACATCGCCGACTACGATCTGGGGACGGTGGTGGCGTTTCGGGGCATCGCGGAAGGCGTTGAGAACAGCAATTTCTCGCTGCGGACGAGCGCGGGCGACTTCATTCTGACCCTGTACGAAAAGCGGGTCGACCCGGCCGAGCTCCCATGGTTTCTGGGCCTGATGGAGCATTTGGCTCGCGGCGGGATAACCTGCCCGCAGCCGGTGCGCGCGCGCGACGGCGATGCGTTGCGCCACCTCGCTGGGCGGCCGGCCTGCGTCACCACCTTCCTGCCTGGCGTCTGGCCACGCCGGGTTCGGGCGATGCACTGCGCGCCGGTTGGGGACGCCCTGGCGGCGCTGCACCTCGCCGGCGGCGGCTACATGGCGGAGCGGCCGAATGCGTTGGGCCCGGCCGGGTGGCGCCCGTTGCTCGACCGCTGCCTACCGCGGGCGGACGAGGTGCAGCCCGGTTTGGCGTCCCAGTTGACGGCGGCGCTGGACCATATCCTGGCGGAATGGCCAACGGCGTTGCCGCGCGGGCATATTCATGCCGATCTTTTCCCGGACAACGTCTTCTTCCTTGATGGCCGGCTGTCGGGGCTGATCGACTTCTATTTCGCCGCGACGGATTTGTTCGCCTACGACCTAGCGGTTTGCCTGAACGCCTGGTGCTTCGAGCCGGACATGCAGTTCAACGTCACCAAGGCGCGGACGATGCTGCATGCCTACGCCGCCTGCCGCGCGCTCAGCCCGGCGGAACGCGCCGCGTTGCCGGTGCTGTGCCAGGGTGCCGCGATCCGGTTTCTGCTGACCCGGCTGTATGATTGGGTGAACACCCCGCCGGGTGCGCTGGTGACGCGGAAGGACCCGCTGGATTACCTTGGCCGCCTGCGTTTCCACCTCGCGGCGAAGGACGAGCATGCCTACGGACTCTGACGCGCCGTCCGCCGGCGTGGTGGAGATTTGGACGGATGGCGGCTGCAAGCCCAACCCCGGCCCAGGCGGCTGGGCCGCGATCCTTCGCTTCGGCGCGGCGGAGCGGGAGCTGACTGGGGCTGACAAGGTGACCACCAACAACCGGATGGAACTGACGGCGGCCGCGGCGGCACTGGAAACGCTGAAGCGGCCCTGCCGGGTGGTGCTACAAACGGATAGTGAGTATGTGCGCAATGGGATCACCCGCTGGCATACGGGCTGGGTTCGCAAGAACTGGCGCAACGCGTCGGGTGACCCGGTGGCCAACATGGATCTATGGCAGCGCCTGCTGACCGCGGCCAAGCCCCACACGATCGAGTGGAAATGGGTCCGCGGCCATGCGGGGGATGCGATGAACGAGCGCGCCGATGTGTTGGCGACGAAGGCTCGGCAGGAGGCGGGTTAGCGCGTGTGATGTAAGTTCAACCATACCCTGTCACTATGACCCAGCCGGTGTCACTGAATAGATTCAGCATAATTGCCTAAAAGTTGGCGTCCATCGAGTAACGGGCAGCCGCGAGTCTATTTCCACGCGATTGGACCAACTTATAAGCAGACAAAATGCAGAATATTTGCCTGCCACACAAATACTTGCAAACTATTAGAAAGCCACTAAGGCCTGACTAGGCCAAAACCACCTCTACGTCAGAGCACAAGACTTGCCGTTACCTTCAAGTCGCGAAGACTCTGCTTCGGCAAGCGCCTGGGTCTCTCCATCGGTGCGAACGGTCGGCCTCGACGCCATGGGCAGCACCGGCGAGATAGATAGTGTCGAAACCTGCTCGTTTGCCACGGAAGGCTGGATGCTTGGTCCATCCCTAAAGGAAGGTCCCAGACATGCTGCACGGAATCGGTCGCCCTACGACCGGACGCCTGGTCATTCCGGGGATGTACATCGAGAGCCCGGCAGACCACTTCGTCGAGCGGATGGAAGAGGAGGAGAACCCTCTCGCCCGGGCAGCCATGGCCTTCCAGGCCATCCA
Source organism: Acetobacteraceae bacterium (assembly GCA_965199005.1). Classification (GTDB taxonomy): domain Bacteria; phylum Pseudomonadota; class Alphaproteobacteria; order Acetobacterales; family Acetobacteraceae; genus LMUY01. The sequence goes on from CBDAQK010000006.1 coordinate 1,944,556, forward strand.
GCTGGACTACGGCTGCATTAAGGCCCGCCTGGTGCTGGCGGTGCACCATGCCGCCCGGCCGGAGCGCCGCTTGCACCACCTGCAGGTCGCCGTGCAGACGGTCGCCTGCGGTATGCGGTTGGACGGTATCCGCCACCAGCATCTCCGCAACCGTCTTCTGCCGCTTGAGCACGCGCGAGGACGACGCGTGGTTTTGATCGATAGACCGGTTCACTCAAGCAGTCGGCGATGCCGGGCGAGTAGGCCAGCGCACACTCGTCCACCAGCGTCACCATGACGATCAGGATGTCAGCGAGCCCTGGACGGCACCTGCGTGGTACTCGACGCCGAGCCACGCCGCCCACGGCCTACCGGGGCCACCGGAATCCAACTCAGAAGCAGCGCCACCGCGAACGTCAGGCCTGGGTCGCGAGTTGTATCGAACCCGACCCAGCGCTGAGCATCCACCACCGGCGCGGTGGATAAAAGGTGACGACGATGGTCGGGGTAGCTGAAGCGACGGTAAGCCAGCACGGTGTGGATATCTCACGGGCCTGCGGGACAAGCCTTTCGCCATAGCGCTGTCCTACCAGGTTGCCGACGACCTTTCCGCCGGTACCGTAGTGAGGCTGATGCCAGAGTGCGAACCGCCGCTACTGCCGGTCCAGCTCGTGGTTCCCGGCGGCCGACACATGGCTCATCGAGTACGCGTGTTCCTGGGCCACTGGCATTCGACGCGAGCTAAGCAGACGACCGCAATGCAGCTGGGCCAGTCTGCTGCCTATGGTTGCGCCCCTCCCAAACGAACGCCGGATCGCGGCACGCGTTGGTGATTGCTCACATGGTGGGCAGGCACATGAGCGATGCAACGACTTGGTACGTGGTAGCGGACGGCGGCAAAGCGCGCATCCTCACCATGGATGGCAGCAGGATGAAGGCCCTGCAGAGCTTCGACAACAGCGGCCACGGGGACACGGACGAGGACCCGTCCGGGGGGACGAGCCAACTCAAAGCTCCCAGGTCGGACCCGCACGAACAAGCGAAGGGTCAGTTTGCCAAGGCAGTCGCCGCCAAGTTGAACGAGGCGGTCCGGACTGGCGTGGTCGACGAAATCGTCCTCGCCGCGCCTGCCCACGTCCTGCACGACATCCGCGAAGCGCTCGACAAAGCCGCTTCGGCCAAGCTGGGCAAGACGCTGAGCAAGGATCTAGCCAACACGCCGGACGGCGAACTCGCGAACCACTTCTCGTAAAAGGCGGCATTTGGGACCCGCGAGGCCCCCCAACCTAGGCGGGTCGTTCGCGACGTCCCACAGCAGGCAACAGACGGGCGACCCATCTCATGGATGCAGGTCGCCCGCCAGCCAAAGTGCCATCGGGCCCGAAGCGATGCCTTGGTTCGTGCATCGGGCAGCCACTATGTCGACCGCCTTCGAGCAATCGAACCATTCCAATTCCCTTCTGCTGAAACAGAGGGATCCGACTGGTCCCCACTTCGCCTAGACTTGGCTTTGCCGCAAAAACTCGGGCAGGGCCAGCATCTCCTTTCCGCCCTGCCAGCTATCCCGGAGAACTCGGGCTTGACCCTGGCTGGGCTAACGGGAACCTGGGCGCTGCCACTCCGCAGACTATAACCGGGCGCCATCCACCTTGGGGAAAGGGTGGGCCGCCTTCCCGGTCGCCGTCCACCGTAGCTCCTTGTTCGTGAGCCCCGTCCCGGCCGCGAAGGCGTTCCAGCTCAAAATCATCAACGCAAAGCGCTCGAGCAGCCCTTCCCGGGTGCCAACCGCCGCATCCATTCCTCGCACGAGCCGTTCCCGCAACAGGTGACCAGGGTCGGACTTGCCGCTCGCCAGCCCGGTCGCGAGCGTCTCGAGCCAGGCCGACAACTTGTCCCGTCCTGGGCTCCGGGATGCCATGAACGCCACGGCGAGCAGCGGCGTGGAGCGGACGCCCCGGGGAAAGTTGAAGCCAGCAACTTGCTTCCCGACGGCCTCAATGCCCTTCCACTTCTCGTACGTATCTGCGATCTCGGCATTGGAGACGAATTCGCGGATCGAGTCCGGTAGACCGCGGCGGAATAGTATCAGCAGCCGGATCGCTGGCGCGACTGCCGCGCTCCCGGCCACCCCCTGGATGGCCAGGACATCGCCTCCAGTCCGGCCAGCACCTGTGTCGGTCTTGGTGACGGCTCGCCGCGGAATGCCGAACCTCACATCCATGTCGACGACAGCGTCGCTCTCGACGACGGCATGCAGCCGATGCTGGCCATCGTTCAACACGCCTTCAGCGGACACGATGATCGGTTCGCCCGTATTTTCGAAGGTGCCCGCCCTCATCTGCGACACAAGCTGGGCAAGTTTGCGTGCGTTGACCCGGCGATTGCCCGTGTTCAACCCGAGCATGGCCTCCGCAAACGACCTGTCGAAAAGCAGGGTCTTGGTCCCGTAGAACGTAGCCACTGCTTCCTTGAGCTGCTCTGCAGTCATGGACTCCGCTCGGGGATTGATGGTGTTCCCACCAGCATCGGCAGGCTCGGAGATAGGTCGTTTCGGCATCGTCTGCAAACCTACCGTGCGAAATCGTCAACACCAATTTCTTACCGCTTGCTCTTCCAAACTGCTATTCCGCAATCTGGGCACGTTTCGCGCCTGTGGCGTCTAGGCGACCAACAACAGCCATCCGAGTTCGGCGATGCGCTTTCCAATGCCAGTGCGCGGCTGGGTAGCTCGTTTCACTCCGCTGGACGGTAGTGTCTCAGTTTGAAATTGAGCGAACTTAGTAGCAGTTCGTGGTGAATCCACCGAGACCGTTAGGTGTGGAGTTGCAACTTGACGGCGCCCGAAATGCCGGTTGCACCTGATAGGGAACCGGCTGATAGACCGGCTGCCTTTGTTGCTGCTGCTGCATGAGGCCATAGGCGGACAGGATGGCTGCCCGTCGAGCATTTTCTTGAGCGCAGACGTTCTGATCGTAGCCGCTCTCGGCGCATGCATCTCGCTGCTGCGCGCAACCGGCCAAAAATAGGCTTAGAAAACAGGCTGCGCTCGCGATGCGTCGATACGTCATCTCGGAAGAGTATCGAGGTCACCCCACCCGAACAAGTGGGGTTAGGTCCGCTCAGGCCGCCTTAGTTTCGCGCGGCTTATAGCCCTCACGCTTCTTCACCGGCTCGGCCTGGGCATCAATCAGCGCCACCACGTCCTCCATGCTCCAAAGCGTTGTGGACAGGCCCGCCGCCATAGCCGGGCTGCACCGCAACGTTTTGTGCTGGCGAACGAAGTTATACCAGGTCGTGTAAAGCGCAACCATGTGCCCGTGGTTCTCGGCCTTCTTGGAAAAGCCGTTCGTCAACCGCGTGAACCGGCGCATGTGCATCCGCATGGTGAGGTTCTGGCGCTCCACGTAGGACGTGGAGACGTGCGCCTTCTCGGGGCTGCCGGTGACGCGCTCTTTGCGGATGCCAGTGCAGTCCGCCGGGCTGTAGCGGCCCTTCATGCTCTCGGGCGAAGCGCCGTAAATCTTGATGAGTTGGGCGTAATCCACGTCGATACCGAACGCGCCCTCTACCGCGTCCAGGTAGGCTTTATGGCCGTCCGTGGTGAGTTGCACGCGTCCGGCAAGGCGAGCGGCCACGTCCTGCATGAACTCGTGCGCGTAGCCCGCGTCCCGGCCGCCTACGAGGTAGCTGACGATAAGCTTGCTATCGGCGTCCAGCGCCGTCCATGTCCAAAGGTCGCCAGCGTCCTCCGGGGCCGCTTTGGCGGTCGCGACGTTCTTCGCCTTGGCGTAGTTGAACGACCAGATTTCGTCGCACTGGACGCGCTTGCTGCGGACGTTCCGCACCGTCTCGTCATGGTGCTTGGCGCACGCCTCGCCCGCATCCTCCAGCAGCTTCGTCACCGTGTTGATCGACACGTCGGCAATGCGGGAGATCGCCCGCATGGACGAGCCCTCGCAGAGCAGGGTGAGGATATGAGCACGCTTGGCGGACGTAAGCTTGTTCATGCCGGGCATGATATACTCCCCGTGCATGTCGGCAAGCATTTTGTTCACTTCATAATGGTGAATTTTGGACGTGGCGGTGCTGCTTCACCAACGGCGCGCACGCCATAAAGAGCGTCCAATTCATCCAACGTACAGTGAAGTACGGCAGCCAGTTCTTCTCTAGAATACCCAAGGGCTCCGACGTGTATCGCAACCATGTTGGCAAGAACTGTAGGCTGCTCTCGGTCGAAATCGAGCTCAGGAGGCTCCTTAGTCCGAAACCCTTTTACGCTCATCAATTTCCAAAGATACTTACTGCGGCCATCGTCAATAGCACCAACCCTGGAAGCGGCCATAAGCAAAGCCGCCATCGATACCTTCCATTCCGGCTTTAGGGCGGCAAGGGTGGCGAGATCTATCTTCTTCCCATAAAAATACGAGCGGATATCGGCTGTCGGCATCAACAATTCCGTTGCGAAGGCGTGTGCTTCCTGTTCCATATTGGGTGTTGGAAACCTGTGCATCACAAGGTGCCCAAGCTCGTGCGCCAGTGTGAAGCGCATCCGATCCGCTGGCTGTTCGGAGTTAAGAACTATGAGAGGAGGCAAAGCGGGCACAGCAAATGTAACACCACTTATTGAAGCTCCACCGAGAGCCGAGTGAGCTACCAGGACACCCGCTTTCTCGACATAGTTTGTCAAATTCCGCAGAGGCCCGGAAGGGATGCGCCAATGAGCGCGAACAAGGCCCGCGATCTTTTCCGGGCTTCCGTAATCTTCTATGTCCAGCCTAGGTAAATCGCTGGTATTCGCGACACCTACGCCTTCCAAAAACCTGCGGATATGCATAACCCGGATATTAAGCTCGGCAATGGTCGCATCCATCTCCTTCATCGACACGTCCGCCTTTCGGCGCCACATCGGGTGCACGCTTACCGGCGCGCCAAAAACAGGATCGGTCAAAGAGAAGAAAGAGATTGGGGTTCGGTAAAGCCTTGCCGCCTTTACGAGAAAATCTTCCCTAACCTCGATGAGACCATTTTCTATACGGGACAGCTGCGATTGCTCAACCCCTAAGAGCCTGGCGGCCTCCGTCTGCTGGAATCCCTGCCGCTGCCGCGCTAGGCGCAGCATGTCCGAGTTGATGGGCACAAAACCTATTCCGAGTCTTGAGCATCTTCGGCAGCGCCGGGCTTACGCGGAAACACCTTAGGCGGCGCGTCGTCCGGTGAGCGAGTAGGGAGGGGCAGGATGTCCGCGCTGGGAACGGCGCGATCAAGCTCGTAAGCCCAAATGCGCCGATTCCTGTCCCTCGCCACCACGGCCACCTCACTCAAAGTGAGGCCGAGCGCGTCAATTCCATAGCAGAATTCAACACGCAAAATGTCGGGTAGCAAACCGGGAATCAACCTGTTGGGGTCAATGAAGTCGAGAACAGCCTGAGTCTCGATATTGGAGCCAACGCCCTTATCGTTCCCCTTTTTGAATCTGGTAAACACCTGATCCTTAAATAGGAATTTGACAGTCTGCTTTTCTGTCATAACGCGTATGTCTTTGTCGTCTTGAAACTCAGCTAGCGCGTTACGAGCAATAGCGTCAAAAACGTAAACTGCCCTGAAACGGCCCATAAACACAACGCGGCCTTTATTCGGGTATGCCAGCCACTCACGCCATGAGGCTTCAATGACGTTCCTTATGCGAGGTTCAAACGCGGCAAGAAGCCGCTTCACTTCATCAATATCTGGAACTGGCATGCCGCACCCCTCAACCGCCGGCGGAAGATACCTGCGGTAGGGATAACCGCAAGGTAAATTATGCAAATTCTATGATGACCACCGCTTCGCCGCCGCCTTCTTAGCAATCTCAGACCGGCGCTCCGGTGTCATCCCGGCAGCACGGGCGGCTCCGCCCAGCTTCCCGAGCTGCGCCGCCGCATTTGCGATCGGCGCGCGCTCGTCCTCTTCCTCGCCGGTCGCGATCCGCATGACCTTCACGGCGTTGCCGATCACGTCGGCGGGGCGCTTCTCGCCCCGGGGGCCTTTGGGCATATTCAACTCCCTACAGAGGATCGCCAATTGTGATGTCACGTCCGCTGCCCATAAAGCTTGCGAAGCGCTTCCTCAGCGCATCTCGCTCGGGACGGGACGTGTCAGGGTTGGCCCATATGCAGTGCCAAGAGATATGGTCGCGGGACCAGCCTGAGGCCTGACTGCTAGACCTCACCCATGTTTCGCGCCGGTCTGCTGGTGCGTCGCCTGGTTCCCATCCACTTGGGGTGAGATGGTACTGCGTTGAACTATCATCGTACGACATCCTGCCTCCATGCTTTCCGCTAAGCATACAGTAGGCCGGGGCGGGATGCGAGCGGGACGATCAACCTGGCTCAATTTCAAACTGAGACACTACCCGCTGGACGGATGACTTGATCCAGAAGCCATGAACCCGCTACCAACGGACTTGCCTGACAGCTGTATTGGAGGCTCCGCTGAGATATCACACCAGCGACATGGCTGCGTCAGAAGCGCGCTTTGATGACACCGCTTCCTTGGTCAAGTCCTGACGAGTTTCCGGTCGTTCAGTCCGGACGATGCAATAGCTGTCGCATCGGCCGCTCTGTCCCGGGTCTGGGACACGCCTGTGGCGTTCGACACGACGGAAAGCCTCAGCGGCGAAGCACGTCGTAACCTCGTGCTCCGCGCCCAGGTGCTGGCGCTGGGATGGCTCCGCGACCCTTCATCATCAAGGCAGTCCCCTCCTCTGACGCGCTGGACTTCATGGACCGCCGCCTGGCGCTGGCCGGGGTTTAGGGGACGCCGCCCGGCTCGCGGCGGCGCAACGCGACCCGCAGACCCTGCACGACAAGCTTTCGGGCACCGGCGGCCAATGACGCCCGACTGCAGCATCACTCGACGCTCGGGCGTCGGGCCATCGCCTCAAGGTCCGACGGCGACGATGAGGATGGTCGGCGGGACGAGAGCGGCGCAGCCCAGCAGGACAGCGAGCGCGCCGTAGACTGTCCTGCGGCGGCCCGCATTCCGGATCGCAAGGACCAGGAACAGCACCGCCAACGCCGCTGCGGCGAGCGTGCCTGCCGCCAGTATCTCCACCGTATGCAGGATGGCCCGCCCCACGGCCTCCTTCGTGTTCTCGGGCAGACCGCCGATCATGGGCGACACGTTGCCAGTCTATCGACAGGTCGCTCAAGCGCCCGCAGCGCCGCGTGGGGGAGCCTCCTGTCTCACTTCCTTGCTTCAGGTTCGCAGTCGCCGGGGCTCGGAGGCTGGCTGCTGCATATTGCTACGGTGTCTCTCGATATAGATGAGTCCGGGTCTCAGTTGGCTGGACGCAAAGGGCTAACCGGAGGTGGCGGTGCCTCGTGCACGCCAGCGCCGCATGACAGTTCGGAGGCGCGCAAACGACCTCCGTGGCGCCGATATCAGCCCGGGTCCGCTCCGACAGCCGGTCCGCTCGCAGGGCAGGCCGCACGGCTGTAGCCCCAGGACTGCAGGGCCGGTCCGCCGCCGCGGCTGCCGTGCGGGTCCCAGACATCAAGCGCTTGGCAGTAGCGGTAGCCGTGGGACGAGGCGACCTGGTCGAGCAACCGCGCGTCACCCTCCCCCAGCGCAACCCCGATCAACACCGCAAGCAGCGCGGAGACCAAGACGGAGCGGAACGGCCGGTCCAGGCGTCCCGGCCAGACAAGGCGGAGCGCGGCTACCAGAAGCGGTGCCGCCATGACCACCAGGTCGGGCCCGTCCCGCCAGTTCACGTTGGTTCCGCCGTCCCGGAACGCCGCGGCAGCACGCCAGGTCGCGACCACCCCCCACAGGCTGCTGAGCAGTAGGAAGGCACCGACCAGCATTAAGCCGACGAGCGTGACCCGCCACTGCCTCCGTTCGGAGCGCGCCTTGCGTAATGCCGCGTCCTGTTCCAATGACCGTTTCTTTACCATTCAATCGGTGCGAGCCAATTCCGCCACTCGGGCCCCGCTTCTGGGCGGTCTTGCGATGGCTGCTTGGTAGTCCAGCACCACCGGCTCTTCCAGTCACGTGCATGACCTCCGAGCAGGTCGCCACCGTCGCTTCGGCATCGATGACCGCTGCGATGCTCCCGTTTGGAACGATGCCGCCCCGCCTGCACAAGGCCGAGGGGCGGCTGCTCTGGACCGTGGACAGCAACACCATCGGTTGCGGCTGGCGCGTTGAGATCGACGATACCACGGGCATAGTGGGACCAATCACGTGGTGGGGTGTGCGGTGAAGGCTGCCCCTTACGCGCGCAGCCTGTCGTCTCGCGTAGAAAGTCGGCGCCGGAAGGCGGCTGCCATCCCATCCGTCACTGCGATCCGCCAGCACCCCGTGCCGGTCCCACCTGAGAGAGCGCACGGTTGTTTGCGGATCGCTGGACGGGTCGACCCCGCTTGACGGGCGGCCCTCCTCGGATGACAGGTCGCAAAATCTTGGAGAGACCGGCAATGCGCATCGGACTGCTTGGCGGCATGGCCCTTCTGTCGGGTGTGTTGGCGGCTGGGAACGCCGGGGCTCAGGAGCCGGGCCAGGCCGCATCGCCAGCGGTTCCACCCGCACCGACGCCGCCGCGGGTGGGCCTCATCACCGTCCACGCCGCCGCCCATCGCAGGCTTGCCAGCACGGTCTCGGACGCCTCGGTGTCCATCGAGGTGCACGGGCGCGACCTGCGCGGCACCGCGACGCAGCTCGGCCACCAGGCGCAGGCGCTGCTTGGTTATCTGCGTAGCCAATCAGCCGAGCGGCTGCGCACGGACGGCACCAGCTTCGACCCCGAAATCCAGGAGCAGCGCGGGCCACCCGACCGCATCAAGGGCTATACCGGCAAAGTCAGCATCTCGTTCCGCGTAAAGCCGGAGCAGCTGCCGTTCGTGCTCGCCGGATGTCTGGACAACGGGGCTACGGCACTGGGGCAGTTCGGGTCCTCTCCGCTGGAAGACGAGGTCGACGCTGCGCGCCGCGACCTGGTGGAGGAGGCCACCCGTGCCGCCATGGCGCAGGCGCGGGCAGTGGCAGATGCGGCAGGCCAGACAGTGGCCGGTATCGAGCTTGCGGAGGTCGACCCGCTGCCCGGGACGGAGGCCGTCACGGACGTCGTCCAGTTCGGGCTGGACCGCGCCAAGCAGGCTGCCGCCGCGAGGCCAGCGCCACCCGTCGCGCTGATCGCGTCGGTGGCGGGCGATTCCGACATCTCGGTGACCGTCGTCATGATCGTGCGCGTGGCCCGGCCAGGATAGCGGCCCGCGCGACGATCGCCGTTCTCAGCCATGTGTCGGCAAAGCATTTGGTCGGCGTCACCGTCCGACTCACCGCCTGACCGGCCAGAACAGCAGGACCGAAAGGACACCCAGCGCGCCGATGCCGATCGCCAGCCGGGTCCGTGGGCCGAGCGCCCCGAACAGCCAGCAGACGGCATACAAGCAGGCAGCGATGGCTGGAATGCAAAGGCCGTAGAACACCAGCAGAGGTGCGGTCGCGGCCCAGTCAACCAGCCCTGACGCTTCGAGCACCAGCAAGGCGGGCACCACGGGCAGCTGCATGAGCACGGTGCTCTCCTTCGGCTCCGGCAAGCTATAGCCCCAGACGGCGCAGCCCGTGGCAAGCACCGCATAGGTGGCGGCGATAACCAGGCCGGACCTGCTCACCCGCATCTCAAAGTCCTCCTGTCCGATGCGAGCGGGTCATGCGGCGGTCGAGGTCAGGTCGCCTCGTCGAAGTGGCGGCACGGGCCTCAAGGCGCGGGCAGCTTCCGGTCTGCCTTGCAGCGAGCTAGCGGCACCGGTTCCGCCGTTACGATCCGGACTACCTGCCGCTTGCGGTTATCGAAAGTGCCGACGAGGCAGGCGCAACCGTAGCCATAGTTGCCGTTGGTGCCGACCCAGCCGCGGGTGGTAAAATCTGGCGTCTCGTCCATTCCGTCAGCCTGGTAGCCACCCTGTTCGCCCATGACCCATTCACCCTGCGAGTCCCGCAGCGAGAAGTTCCCCGGCGTCGGGTTTTCAAGCCAGCCGCAACGGCGCTCCGCGGCACCGGCCAGGGCAGGAAACAGCGCAACGGCTATGACGTAGCGGGCGAGAGCGGCGCAGCCTGGCGCACGCCCGACGCTCCGGATAGCCTTTCGCATCATGTTCATCGCCATCTCCGCTCGGCTGGCTGGCTTGCGGGTGCGGTATGCCGAGCCGCACCGCGCCTACCACACCCAGGGCCACATCGACACCATGCTCGCCGGGCTGGCCGAACTCGGACCGGCCGTCGCCGACCCGGAGGCTGCCGAACTGGCCATCTGGTACCATGACGCGATCTATGACCCGGCCGCGTCCGACAACGAAGCCCGCAGCGCCGCCCTGCTGCGAGCAGACATGACCGGGCTGGCCGCCCCGGCCATGCTGGAGTGAGCGGAGACGCTGGTGAAGCTGACCGCCACCCACGACCTTCCGGACGGCGTCCCGTCCGCTCAGGCTGCCGATGCGGCGCTGTTCCTCGACCTGGACATGGCCGTTCTCGGCTCCTCGCCTGCGGAGTACGACGCCTATGAGCGGGGCATCGCCGCGGAATACGAGCCGGTCCACGGACGGCAGCGGTTCGCCGCGGGCCGGTCCGCTTTCCTGTCCGGCATGCTGGACCGGCCTCAGCTCTTCCAATCGCGGCAATACCGGGACAGGTTCGACGCTGCCGCCCGCGGCAATATGCGTCGGGCTTTGCGGAGCCTTGGCAGGCCATGAGCACGCTCGCTCCCGCAGATGACGGACACCATGCCCCTCGCCACTACCCGGCGGGGCTTCTTGGCGCTTGCCGTCGGCCCCCGCATCGCCCTTCGCCAAGCTGGCGCAGCGGAGCCCGGGCCGATGACCCCCACCGTCGGGTCCGCTCTGCGAGCCTGTGACGCCACAGCGCCTTGCCGCCGACGAGGCGTTCTGCGATTCGCACCCGCCGATGGAAGCATTACCGGCTCTCGACATGTAGGACCCTCGGTCCGTCGACGCGTTCATGCGGGCGACCACCGCAGCCTTCTGGGCCAAGGCCGCCTTGTTCGAGCCGGGCTGATGGAGGTGGGCCAAGGCTTCAACAGCAGAGGCTGCGAATTTCGGTTGATGCCACGTGTGATTTGCCTCGCTGTCGCCTGTGTGCTCGCGGCGTGCGTTCCCGGTAATGTTGTTGAAGGTCGCCTATCCGGAGCTACGACTCCCCCGGCGTCACCAGGGTTATCTTGCGCGCCGCGGCCGCCGAGACCGCCAAGGCCAAACTCATTAGCGAGGGTGTGCCGATCACCGTTACAGGCCGGGCCATGGGCGGCGCCGAGGGTTATCATTCCGCGGACCCGAAATGGCGGGAAACCCCGGCATCCGAATGGGGGCTCGATTTCGTCACCTCGCGGTTCGGCGCCACGCTCGTCATCTCGAGCAGGAACGAGATCGGCTACATCCACCATCACTACGTCATCGCCGACATCGTCCTGCAGCTTCCGGCCTCGGTGGAGCTGGTCCGGCAGGCGCGTAACCTGTCGGGCAGCGGCGAGCCGGACCTCACGCCGCCATAGCACGTTAACGCTGCATGACGGGTAGCTCCCGGTTCGCCATGGCGACAGGACCAGACGACCCGGCTTCCGCGGCGAGATGCCTGGAGAGGGCGAGGAAGAAGCGCTGCACGAACAGCCTGCTGGTGCCACCCAGCAAGGCCTTGCCCGCAAGCGCGACAGGCCCGGTGACCACGCCAGCGTAGCGCCATGCGATCGCAGTCTTGGCCGTGCCCGTTTCAGTCAGCTCGACATGCGCGGTCGCCCAGCCACCGCCTAGCCAGCCATGGGCCTGTCCGGCAAGGTCGAGCGCGCGGGGCGGCACGACCTCCGACAGCTGCAGCTCGACCTCGTAGCGTCCACGCACCCGGCCGACGCCGAAAGACAACGAGGCCTCAAACCGGTCGGGGTCCGGATGCACGACCCGGTCAGCACCCGGGACAAGGCGCCGCAGAATGATGGGGTCGAGCAGCGCCGACCAGACATGGTCGCATGGGGCAGCGACCTCCACTCGTCCCTGCCCGGAGAGCGCGCATGGCATCGGCGCCTACTTCCGCACCGCCTCGCCGGGCCGCTTGGCCTTGGCCAGCGCGGCGCTCTCGCGCTTCAGCGGGCGGCTGACCGGGCAGACCTCCTGCACGAAGCCGTTCAGTGCGTTGACGAGGTTCTCCTGCACCTGGCGGTAGTAGACGAACTGCCCCCGCTTCTCCGCCACTACCAGCCCGGCCGCTTCCAGCACGGAGAGATGCTGCGAGATGGACGGCTTGGACATGGCGAAGCGGGACGCGATCTCGCCCGCGTTCAGCTCGGTGTGCGCCAGGTAGGCGAGGATCTGCCTGCGGACGGAGGAGGATAGGGCTTCGAACACGCGCTGCATGGGATATATTTAGGCGATGAGCTAACGGTTGACAAATGGTTCGTCCAGTCGTTTAGGTGTGTGCCTAACTAACGAATAGGGGCCGGGTCATGGCATGCCTTTCCACTCCGCGGATGCTGGCTGATGCCGCCACCTCGGCCACGGATGGGCGGGTGATGTGGGCACCCGGTCGCTCGGTCTGGATCGGCGGCATGACGGTCGCGGCCCTGGCCCTGCTGCCGTTCGCCACGACGCCGGGGGCCGTCCTGGTTTGGCTTGTCGGCAGCGGGGTCACCCTGTGCGCCGGACACTCCGTCGGGCTGCACCGGCTGCTCATTCACCGCAGCCTGTCGGCACCGCGTTGGCTGACTTGGCTGCTGGCCTATCTCGGCACGCTCGTGGGCATGGCCGGGCCGCTCGGCATGGTCCGACTGCACGACACGCGCGACTGGGCGCAACGGCAGGCGGCGTGCCACGACTACCACGCCCACCACGCCCCGATGTGGCTGGATGCCTGGTGGCAGATGCACTGCCGCCTGCATCTGGCCGAACCGCCCCGCTTCGTGCCGGAAACCGCCTTGGCCCGCGACCCGGTGCTGTGCTGGATGGAGCGGACGTGGATGCTGCAGCAGCTGCCATGGGCTGCCCTGCTGTTCTGGCTGGGCGGGTTGCCGTGGCTGGTCTGGGGCGTGCCGGTGCGGGTGGCCGTCGGCGTTACCGGGCACTGGCTGGTCGGGCACCTGACGCACCGCCGCGGACCGCAGGGTTGGACCCTGGACGGCGTGGCGGTCCAGGGCCACGATCTGCCCTTGGCGTCACTGGTGACCTTCGGGGAGGCCTGGCACGGCAACCATCACGCCTGGCCGGACTCCGCCCGGCTTGGGCTGGCGCCGGGGGAGCACGACCCGGGCTGGTGGCTGCTGCTGGCGCTGCGGCGGGCTGGTCTAGTGTGGGGGCTGCAAACCCCGGCGACGCTGGCGCCCCGCGACGGCCTGCGCCGGGTGCCACGGTGACCGGCTGGCGCCGCCCCTTGGTCGCCGCGGCAATGGTCGACGCGGCCTGCGGCATGGCGGCGGCGGCATGGATCAACGCCTCTGCCAACGGACATCAGCCAGTGGCGGTATTCGTGGGCTGCACCCTCTCGGCCGCAGTGTCGGACATGGTGCTGGTGCCCGGTTGCGTGTGGGTGCGTCGGCGGGTGCTGCTCCGGCTGCTGTGTCGCGCATTCGCCGCGGCCTCTACCCTGGTCGCGGCGGTGTGGGTGGCGATCTGGTCGATGGTCCCGCTATTTGCGCTGGGATCGGTCGCGATCGGCACGTCCTTTGGGAGTGACACCTGGAACGGCGTGCAGATGGCGATGCTGGCGGTGCCATTCGCGGTCGGCGGGACCCTTGCCGGACTCGGCGCGGCGTTGGCGGACCGGGTCGACGCGCAGCCCGGCATCGTCCGGGCACGCATCCGCTCGAACGTCGCAGGCGGGATCGCAGGCGTGGTGCTGGTCTTGGCACTGGCGATAGCGTCCGGCTTCGGCAGCGGGGCGCAATCGCAGCCCGACACATGGTGGCCTTTGATGCTGCTGGTGCCCACGGTGCTCGTGATCGGCGGTGGTGTCCGCCACGCATTGATGGCGCGCGACGCCGTGCGCACGGGAGCGGCGCTGGCCATTCCCGGCCCGATGGTCCAGACCGCGCTGGCGTGCTGCGGCGCCTGCTTGATCCTGGCGGCAGCAGCCGCGTTCGCACCGGCATCGCTGTTCTCCTGACCCGCTCGCCATTCCGCATACGGACGCCCTATGAACATCCTCCTGGTCAACCCGCCCTACATCTCGCTCACCTCGGCGCACGGGGTCGGCCACCAGGTGTCGCTGGGTTTGCTGTGCATCGGAGGTCCGTTGCTCGATGCCGGTCACACTGTCCGCCTGCTGGACACCGAGCGGCATCGCCTGACCGGCGCCGCACTGGTCGACGCCATCGCCGAGGCGCAGCCCGACATCGTCATGACCGGCCATGCCGGGTCCACCCCGGCGCACCCGGCCTGCCTGCAGGTGATGGCGGCAGCCAAGGCCGCGTGCCCCGACGTGGTCACGGTCTACGGCGGTCCGTATCCCACCTACCATGCCGACAACATCCTCGCGGGACACCCGGAGGTAGACGTTATCGTGCGTGGCGAGGGCGAAGCGGTGGCCCTGTCCCTGGTCACCGCACTCGCCGCCGGAGCCGACCTGACCGGTGTGGCTGGCATCGTTTTCCGATGCAGCGGAACCACCGTGACAAGCCCCGGCGCGCCATCCATCGCCGACCTGAACGCCTGGCGCGTCGGCTGGGAGCTGGTCGACGACTGGGACCTCTACCAGTGCTTCGGGCTGGGCCGGGCGGCCATCGTGCAGTTCTCCCGCGGCTGTCCGCACAGCTGCTCCTACTGCGGGCAATACCAGTTCTGGACGCGGTGGCGTTTCCGCGATCCGAATCGAGTGGCGGCCGAGATCGCCTGGCTGCACCGCACCCACGGCATCATGTTCGTGGACCTGGCCGACGAGAACCCCACTTCCTCCAAACGCATGTGGCGCGCCCTGCTCGAGGCGCTGGTGGCGGAGGACGTGCCGGTGAAGCTGTTCGCCACCATCCGCGCCACGGACATCGTACGCGACGCGGACCTGCTGCCGCTGGCGCGGCAGGCCGGGCTGATCTGCGTGCTGATGGGCATCGAGACCACGGACCCGGCGACGCTCGCCGCCATCCGCAAAGGCTCCACGGTGCGCGAGGACCAGCGCGCCGTCGCCCTGCTGCGCGAAGCCGGTATCTTGTCCATGCTGGGTCACATCATGGGCTTCGAGGAGGAGAGGCTTGCCGATGCCGTCCACGCGACCCGGCAGGTGATGGCCTATGACCCCGACCTGTTGAACGCGATGTATGTCACGCCCCACCGCTGGTCCGACTGGACGGCAACCAACGGCGCCCGGCGCGTCGTGCAGGAGGATGTCGGGCGCTGGGACTACCGTCACCAGCTGCTGGAAACCCGGCACATGGCGCCTTGGCAGGTCTTCGCGGCAGTGAAGCTGATGGAGATAGCCGTCCACCTGCGGCCCCGCGCGCTGTGGCGCGTGCTGGCGCATCCGGACCGAGGGCTGCGGCGGCACCTGCGATGGTGCTTCCGCAACAGCGCCCGGGTTTGGCTGGCGGAAGTCGCCGAGTTCATCTGGCATACCCGGCGGCCAATCCGGCCAATGACTTTGGCGCAATGGTTCGCGCCGCCCACGCCACCAGCACCTCGCAGCAGCCGAACCAACCTACCAGCCCCAGGGGTTTGACCGACGGACCGGTCCATGCAGAGGTCCCGTCGCGCTGACGGATGGACAGACCGATTTGTAGGACAGATACGTCGTCGAACTGCGCTACACCGAGTCGGTCATGCGCCGAGCCGTCCGCGTGTTCGTCTCGCGCCGTCAGCTGCGACGGGGATGGCTGTGGCTAGCGGCTGCCTGTCTGCTGCTTACGAGCCTGGTCCTGGGCTGGTGGACGGGTCCGTCCTTCGCCGCGGGGTGGGCTTTGGCCAGCCTCGTCTTCCTGGCGGCCTTCGTGACCGCGGTGTGGCGGGCACATTTCGCCAACACGATCGGGCGGTACCGCGCCATGGACCCGCCCACGGCGCGGTTCACCTTCGACGCGGCCGCCATGACCGTCGCCTCCAATCTCGGGGAGAGCACGCTGCCCTGGTCGAGCTTCACCGCCGTATGGGAGACCGACGGCGCATGGATGCTTTTCCTGGCGCCGAACCAATTCATGACCCTCCCGACGGCCGATCTGTGCGCTGAGGCGCAGGCGTTCCTCCGCACCAGGCTTCCGGAGGCAAGCCGTGGCTGAGACGCGCACGCATCCGGCGGATCTGTCGCCGTGACGGCGGGCGGGGCTGGGACGACGTTGCGGCGGCAGATGGTCAAGGCATGCATCGTCGCGGGCCTCGTCGCCTTGGCCGGGCTGTTGGCTCTCGGACTGCCAGGCGCCCTCGTGCTGGAAGCCGCAACGCCGGTGGCGCGCCTGTTCACCAGGCATGGGCTCGGCCCCGACCAGGCCTGGCCTGCCGCAATCGGGATCAGTGTCGTGGGTCCGTTCGCCCTGGTGCCTGCCTATCTCGTTCTTGCCCGGCTCACCGCCTCGCGCTAGGTGCGCGCGTGGCGGGCACGCTGGCGCTGACCCTCCTGGCGGACGCGCTGGGCAGCGTGCTCGGCCTGCTGCTCGCCGCCGGTTGATAGGTGGCGAGCTGGGCCGCCGTCGACCATGCTACCGAACCAACCCAGCGTGAGCACCCGATGACCAGTTTCCTACAACGAGCGACGCTTACATTGCTGCTCCTGTCCACAGCGGCGCTGTCGGCGTGCGGCGACGACGACGCGGCGCAGCGCAAGGCCTTCGTCGCCTTCCTGCAGACCCGCATCGTCGATAAGCCCGGCGTCCACGTGCCGCGCCCGACGGCCGACGAGACCAAGGCATGGGGCGGCTATGCCCAGCAATATGCCATCATAACCGGCTTCAACGACGAGCTGAGCCAGCACGTGACGGCACCGATGAACCAGGCCATCGCCCGTGGCTCGATCACCTCGCTCCAGGACTTGGTGACCCGGCGCGCCGATCTGGTCGAGGTGCGCCGCGGCATGGGCGGGATACGATCTGATTTGGACAAGCAGTTCGCCACCGCCGAAACGGCGCACGCCTCGCTCAAGCAGCCGCCTGACCTGAAACCAGTGTTTGACGCAGCCTACGAGCGGGACGTCGCCGGTCCGGCGCACGCATTCCAGGCCGCCCTCCCCGTGGCGGAAGACGCCATCGCCGCGGCGGTGGACCTCGGCGACTTCCTCGTGCAGCACCACGACAAAATCATCCTACAAGGTGCACAGGTCCAGGTCTCCGACCCTGCCCTGCAACGGGACCTCAGCGCCCGGCTGTCCGCCTTGAACGCCAAGGGACAAGCTGCCCAGTCCGCCCAGCAGCGTCTGCAGGCGCTGGTCGAGGAGTAGGCCGATTGGACCATGGCCCTGCCGTCACGAACCGACCGAGGCAAGATAGATGAAAGTCACCCTGGACCTGTCCAAGCTGCTGCGGGACGGAGCCATCACCCTCGCCGAACATGATCGGCTTGCCACTCTGGGTCGGCGGGACACGGGCCTGCTGCTGGTCAACGTCTTGATCGGCTTCGGCGTGCTGGCGGTGACGGGGGGCTGCCTGGCTTTGTTGCCCAATCCGCTGACCGGTGTGGTCCTCGGCGGGGTGCTGATGGTCGTCGGCATCGGACTGATGGTCGCGGCCCGGCCCGGATGGGCCGTGCTGGCCAACATCTGCATTCTTATCGCCGCCCTGCTGCTGGCGGCCGGCATCGTGCTGCTCAGCCAAGGAGTGTCGATCGCAGGCGAAACCGATGCCACACCTGCCATGAGCTTCACCAGCGCGTGCCTGCTGGTCGCCGCGTTGTTTGCCGCCTCCGCCGTCCCCGCCCGCAGCGGCCTGCTTGCGTCGCTGACCGTCGTCGTGCTGTTCGCCCTGCTCGGCAGCAGCAGTTCGTACCAGCACGCCTTCTACGAACTGGAGGTGCGCCAGCCACTTGCGACCGTGTTGGCGTTCTCCGCTCTGGCCCTCGGCGCGCACGTAGCATCACGCTTCGTCGCGCCGGATTGGGAACGGCTGCTGACGATCGTGGCGCGTACGGCGCTGCTTCTGGTCAACCTCGGGTTCTGGGTCGGCTCGCTGTGGGGCGACGACCTGGACTGGCTGAAGGTGCCGCACGGCTCCATCCCGGACGTCGCGTTCTCGGTTGGCTGGGCGGTGTGCCTGCTGATGGCGGCTGTCTGGGCCGGATGGACCAACCGCCGATGGATGCTGAACCTCGTGGCGGTGTTCGGCGGCATCCATTTCTACACCCAGTGGTTCGAGCATCTGGGTGCCACGCCGGTCAGCGTGCTGGCGGCCGGTGTCGTCGTGCTGCTGCTGGCATTGCTGCTGTGGCGGCTGAACCACCGGCCCGCGGCGGCGGCCTGAGCCACCTGGTCGTCTCCGCCCTCCCGCCGGACCGACTCCCCCGCCCGCCGTGCCGAGCCGCAGCCTCAGTGGAACATGTCGCTGGAAGGTGTCAGCCGCAGTAGCGCACGCAGCCGCCAGATGCGTTCGTCCAGCCAGGTCCGCGCCGTTCCATGCTGCCGCGGCAAAGCGAGTATCGCGACCATCGGGATTTCGACCGCGTCCGGACTCCAAACTGTGGGCATCCCGGCCACGTGGTAGTTCTGAACCATGTCGAGGTCGGACAGGCCGCGCATCGCTCCCGCGCGGTCCCGCAGCACGATCCAGGCCGGTGCGTCGCCTCCTTGGCCCGGCATGGCGAACCAAACCGCCCGCGGGCACAGCGACAGGGTCCAGCGTCCGTCGGGGCTCGTCTCGGGCGAAGGGTCGACACAGCCCGTCCCAGCCTGCGGTGCGAGCACCACGGCGAGCAGTGCGAACAGCGGGGCTGTCCCGACGAGAGGCAGACCGGTGCGCATGGGGTAGCTTGTCACGCCGGACCAGTTTGCACGAGGCTGCAACACGGGTGGTGGACCTTCCTGGCGCTCTCAATATACACTGGGAGGCTTTCCTGGTCCGGGGCGCCCGTTGGCGAGGAACGACTTGCCGCCGCCTAACCTGCTCGCAGCGATGGCGTTTCCGCCTTGGCTGGCGAGTGGCGTTGCCTGCTCTCCTGTGACCACGACCACATGGCGGAGCATGCCATGCCGAGGCTGTTCTATCCGCCTGCGTGACGAGCCCGGATCGGCATGAGCTATCCGCCACCCTGGGACTCCTGTAAGCGGACGCGGCGAGTTCACCACTGACGAGGAGAGGTCCTGTGACAAAACAACCGGGCACGCCAAAGGGCAAGACTGCCGCTCCGGCGCAGTTCGACATGAACAGCCGTGAGCGCAAAGGCGGTAAGGGCGGCCCGGGCGGTCCAGGCCGTGGAGGCCGGGCCGACAAGCGTCCGCCCGCTCAGATCGTGAACCTGCCTCCCGCTTTGGTCGACCGCGGCGAGGGTTGGGTCGTCATGAAAAGCGCGAAGATCGACCAGGCTTCCCATGTTGCCATGGGTGCCGAGTACCAACTCATCTTCGAGGGGCACGAGCCGTTGATGTTCGCTCATCTGGGCGGTGCGCGGGAACGCGCCAAAGAGGGTCCTCCCGAACCTGCTCAAACCTCGGAGAGCGCAGCCGAGCCGGTAGGGGAAAGCGTCCGTATGGAACCTGAGAGCCCAACAGACGTGGCGTAGCCTGTCTCGTCATCGGAGATCCTCCCTCGTTAGAGCATCGGCCCGGTTTGTCCGTCAAACCTAGGTCAGCAGCGGAACGGCACCCAGGAAATCCCGCTTGCCGACGACGACACCGTTGTGTCTCAGGATGTCGAACGCAGTGGTCACGTGGAAGAAGAAGTTCGGCAGCATCCAGCCTGTGATGTACTCCGGCGCCATCATCGCCATGGCATGCTTGGCGACGGTGAACTCGATGCGGCGCTCGGCGGCGTCGTCGATGGTCTTCCGGTCGAGCGAACGCAGGAAACCGACGCACCTGGCAAGGCGTGCCTGGAGTTCGTCGAAGCTCGCCTCGGTGTCGGGGAACGATGGGTTGTCCACCCCGGCAAGCCGTGCGCCGCCAGCCTTGGCGCCGTCTGTGGCAATCTGCACCTGCCGAACCAGCGGCAGCATGTCCGGGTACAGCCGCGACTGCAGCAGCACCGTGGGTTCGATGCCCCGCTCGGCCGCATAGGAAGCCGCCTTGGCCAGCACCGCCGACAGGGCGTCGAGCATCTGCAAGCAGGGAGCTAATGACGCCTGGTAGAGTGACATGGCCATGGGGGTGCTCCGCTTCTGTGATGGGGCATCCCTAAACCAGGATATGCCGTCTGTCTGCTGCGCGGACGCAGGGATTGGCCGGGATGGTCCTCCTGCCTACTTTGTGCGGTATGCCCCGCTCCCCTGCCGCCGACCTGGCCCCGCTCGTCAAGCTCCTGCAAGCGGGCGTCTCACCCGACCGCGCTGCTAACGAACTCGCTCGCGTCCTGACGATCTGGTCGGCCGAACTGGATGGCGACAGCGAACAGCTTCAAGATCGGCTGGACGGCCTGGCAGAGCAGATGACAACCGGAATAGAGGAGATGCACGAGGGCATCGCCGAAGCGAGCGACAAAGGCAAGCCGACGCTGCGGCGCATACTGGCCGCGCATCAGGCGGTGCTTGACGGAGTGCGGAAGGCGCAGGGCGCTGGGTAGGCATCCACCACCTAACCAAGGTGCCTGCTAACGGCAGCTTTCGACCAATCTTGACCCTAGAGTGCTAACCATGGTCATCCTTAGTAGCGGACGTCGGGGACTCCTCTGTGGTTTCAACTCGATGCAGCACCCTGATTGATCGGCTGGATTATCCGCCGTAACGCCACCATTTCGAGACATGCTAAAAATGCATCCCCATGACGTTTGCCCTTCGTAGAACGCTTCATGCCGCCCTGGCCGTGGCAGTCTTACTGACATGCAAGCAGGGCTTTGCGCAGGAGGCGACCTGCCCGGTGGGCGTGAACGTGAACAGCTTTCAAAACCTCACTGCCGCAGAGCAGCAAGGTATCGTGGAGCAACTGAAAGGCGCCGGCGTGCGCTTCGTGCGCACGTCGCTGCGTCCGGACGACAAGAACCTGACTTTGGCGAAGAACCTCCAGTCCGTCGGGATCGGGCTGGTGCTGGTGCTGAACCCGGAGTTCTCCCCCGATGCCCGGCCGCGCCCTGGCGACCCACAGCGCCATCTCAGGAGTGCCATGCCACTTTCCTCCGCAGACCCCATGCGTTCCCGGGTCAGGTATCAGGAGTTCTTCGACAAGCTCGATTCGAGAGGGGTGGCGCTGGCGGGAGTCGAGTTGGGGAACGAGGTCAATTGGGCCGACTTCAACGGGGATTTCACGATACCAGGCCGCGGCAAGGCTTTCACCCTGGATGATCTCTCCAGAGATGTGGAGGCGCAGCAGGTGGCACGAGGTTTCCTGCAATACCTGAAGGTCGCGGCCGCGCTCAAAGACGTGCGCGACCACTCCAGGCTGAACCGGCATGCGCCCATTATTTCCGCCGGCATGGCCGCCGCCAATGGTGAACCGTGGCAGCAGAAATTGCAGGTCGATAGCGTCTCGATCCCTGCCGCCTATGCCTTTCTCCGGGCCCATGGACTCGACGCGCTCGTCGATGGCTACGGCGTCCACGATTACCCGGCAGAGATAGCGGCAGGGGACAGAACCGCCGCCGAGCAGCGCGACGCGCATTTGGATCAAACGGTCTTCCCACCGGGAGGCATGAAACCCTATTGGCTGACGGAGTGGGGTTTCCCCAGCGACGCCGTCTCCTCGGCCGACGACCAGACCCGCGCGCGTTCGGTCTCAGAACTACGCGCCTACCTCCTTCGCGTTTTCCGGCAGGGGCGGCTTGGCGGAATGTTCTGGTACGTGTGGAATGAACCTGATCGCAAATCCATTTACCGGGAAGGCGCATTGGTCGATGCCGGCCGACGAGCCATCGCGCCGATGCCCACGCGCTGAAGCAGACCGATGCTGTGCTTCGTTCCCCGATAGCGTGGTTTCGACCCGCCGGTGCCGATCGCCGCCCGGGTCGCCCAATCATTTCTGCTATTACGAGTTCGGTGCCCTAAGCAGACAGTCCGCTTCCCACCAAATTCGGACATCTTAGTTGGCTGGAGATGTTCTAACCGAGCGATGTTCTAACCGAGCGATGTCCGAACCTCTTCAATAAGGCCCTCCATCTCGGAGAACGCACCCTGGTCCAGGTCCGCCAGAGCCCTGGTGAGCTTCTGGATGCTTTCGGCAACCGCCCGGGTTGCAGAAAAGCCTCCACCTGCCACCGCCTCATCAGCCTCGGACAGCGCCGCCAACGCGAGTTCCAGGCCGCGGCGGACCTCCGACGCATCCATGGCGAGCACGCCGCGATGCGCACGGTCGAGCGCCACCGTCGCGGTTTCAGTGACCAAGTCCCGGTGGTGCTCTCCAGACATCGACATCTCCGAATTTGTCATTGCCCTTATACCAGGCTGACGACCACCTGTATCTCGACGGCCTTGAGGCCCTCCTGATTATCTGAAGTCTCTCGTGGGCACCTTGATGCCCGAGCCCAGTCGCAGGTCCGGCACGAAGATGTCCCGCACCGGCCGCCCACCGGGACCCGCCCCCGGCCCATCGCGCGGGTCCCGGCGGGCGGGGTGCGTCGCGCCGTCGCCACGGCCATGCTGAATGGGGAACGGCTCGTCCCGGTTGCCCACGCTGCGCAGCAGGCCTGACAGGTCCTCCAGGTGGTCCGTGACGACGTGCACCACCTCTCCCTCGCGCTGCACCCGGCCATGGCAGGCGATCATCCCCGCCGACAGCACCAGCCGACGCTGCGCCTCGAACTTGGTCGCCCAGAGCACGAGGTTCGCCACGCCCGTCTGGTCCTCGATGGTGATGAACATCACGCCCTTGGCCGACCCGGGCTTCTGCCGCACCAGCACGATGCCCGGCACCACCACCCGCCTTCCGTCCCTTGCCAGGCGGACCTCCTCGCACGTCACCATCCTTCGGGAGCGGAGTTCCGCCCGCAGGAACATGACCGGGTGCTGCCCCAGGGTCAGTCCGATGCTGCGGTAGTCCTCGACCACCTCCCGGCCCTCCTTCATCGGCATCAAAGCCACCACCGGCTCGACCAGCTCCGGACTGAGACGACCATGCCCGTCAGCGGCGGCGAACAGCGGCAGCACAGTGTTCGCCAGACCCCGGACCGCCCACATTGCCGCCCGGCGGTCCAGCGCGAGCGCCTGAAAGGCATCCGCCTCCGCCAGTCGCTCCAGCATCGCCGCCGGGATGCCCGAGCGTCGCCAAACCTCCTCGACGCCCGCGTATGGGTCATCGCCCCGGTGCGCGACGAGCTGCGCGCCGTCCACGTTGCCCAGCCCCTTGACCACGCGCAGGCCAAGCCGCACGGCGTAGCCCGGACCGCCATCGCCGCGACGCTCCAGCGTGCAATCCCATCGGCTGGCGTTGACGCAAACCGGCCGCACCAGCACCCGGTGCTCCCGCGCGTCCCGCACCACCTGCGCCGGGGCGTAAAACCCCATCGGCTGCGCGTTCAGCAGGGCGCAGCAGAACACGTCCGGGTGGTGGCACTTCATCCAGGAGCTGGCGTACGCCACCAAGGCGAACGAGGCGGCATGGCTCTCGGGGAAGCCGTAGCTGCCGAAGCCCTCCAGCTGGCTGAAGGTCCGGACCGCGAACTCCCGCTCGTAGCCGTTGTCCACCATGCCTCCGATGAGCTTGTCCCTGAAGTGCGACACCCCGCCGGTGAACTTGAAGGTCGCCATGCTCCGCCGCAGCTGGTCCGCTTCGTCCGGGGTGAACCCGGCGCAGTGGATGGCCACCTGCATGGCCTGCTCCTGAAACAGGGGCACGCCAGCGTCTTGCCCAGCACGCGCTCCAGTTCCTCCTTGGGGTAGTGCACCGGCTCCGTGCCCTCCCGGCGGCGGAGATACGGGTGCACCATGTCGCCCTGGATGGGTCCCGGCCGCACGATGGCGACCTGGACGACGAGGTCGTAGAAGGTCGTGGGCTTGAGCCTGGGCAGCATGGACATCTGCGCCCGGCTCTCGATTTGGAAGGTGCCCAGCGTGTCCGCCCGGCGGATCATCGCGTAGGTCTTGGGGTCCTCCGCCGGGATGGTGGCGATGTCCAGCGACAGGCCGCGGTACTCCGCCAGCAGGTCGAAGGCGCGCCGCATGCAGCCCAGCATGCCCAGTCCCAGGACGTCGACTTTCATCCACTTGAGGGCGTCGATATCGTCCTTGTCCCACTCGATGACCTGCCGTCCGGCCATTGCCGCAGGCTCGACCGGCACGAGTTCGTCCAACCGGTCGCTGGTCAGCACGAAGCCACCAGGATGGGTGCCAAGCTGACGCGGGAAGCCGATGAGTTCGCGAGCCAGCCCGATGGAGAGCCGTAGGCGGCGGTCGTCCAGGTTGAGGTTCAACTCAGCGGCATGCTCCGCCAGCACGCCCTCGTCGGACCATCCCCAAACCTGCGAGGCCAGCATGCCAGTGACGTCCTCGGTCAGGCCCATGACCTTGCCGACGTCGCGGATGGCGCCGCGCGCGCCGAAGCACATGGCCGTCGCGCATAGGGCGGCCCGGTCGCGGCCGTAGCGCTCGTAGACCCATTGGATCACCTCCTCCCGGCGCTCGCTCTCGAAATCGACGTCGATGTCGGGAGGCTCGCGGCGCTCGGCCGAGATGAAGCGCTCGAACAGCAGCCCGCTGCGCACCGGGTCGATGGCGGTGACACCCAACACGTAGCAGACGGCTCTGTTGGCAGCGGACCCGCGGCCCTGGCACAGGATGCCTTTGGACCGCGCATACCGCACGATAGAGTTCACCGTCAGGAAGTAGGGCGCGTAATCCAGCCGGGCGATGAGCGCCAACTCGTGCCGGAGCTGCTTGTCCACCCCGGGTGGCAGGCCCTCCGGGTAGCGCAGAGGCAGGCTTTCTGCCATCAGGCGTTCCAGCCCCTGCTGCGGCGTCTCGTCTTCGCGTTCGAGTTCGTCCGGGTACTGGTAGCGAAGCTCCGTCAGGCTGAACGTGCAGCGCTCAGCGATCTGGACCGTCCGGACGACCGCTTCGGGGTAGTCGCGGAACAGCCGTGTCATCTCACCCGGCGCTCTGAGGTGGCGGTCAGGGGTCAACGCGGCTCGGTCGCCCAGCATGACGTCCAGGAACTCGAGCTTTTTGACGTGACGGCCCATGACGACCAGGCAGAGTGTCAGCGGGGTTGATAGGATGAGGCCGATCGGGCCCCAAAGCCACGACCAGAAGATGGCGGCGACCACGACCGAGAACGGCGACAGCCCGGTGCTGTGGCCGTAGACGAGCGGCTCGATCACCTGGCCCGTGGCGCCTTCCACCACGACGTAGAGGACGGCGGTCCAGATCACCATGGACCAGCCCGGCTCGACCGCAGCCGCCAGCCCCAGGGGCAGCACGGCCGCGATGAAGCTGCCGACATAGGGGACGAAGCGGAGCAGCGCTGAGAGGATGCCCCACAGGACAGGGTTCGGGACACCGATGAAGAACAGGCCGATGCCGATGATCAGGCCGAAGGCCGAATTGATGCAGAGCTGTGTGACGAAGTACTCGCTGAGGCGCCGCCTGCCGTCGTCGATGGCCAAAGTCGTGCGGTGCAGGTCGTCCGAGCCGACCAGCCGTATCAGCCGGTCCCGCAGGTCCTCCCGTTGCAGCAGAGCGAACACGGCCACGACGAACACGATGCCGAGGGTGGCCAAGGGCGACAGCACCGGCGAAGGTAGCGGTAGCCAAGCTCCAGCGGCGACGCGCCAGCGTCCTGAGCTGAGGCCGCCTGTGCCGGAGGCTGCGTGGTATTCTGGCCCGGCTGAGGCGACGCCGCCTGCCTTGGAGAAGCCGGTGCAGCAGGCGCCACCGGGCTCGCCGCACCGACCTTGTCGGCCATGCTCGTAATCTGCCCGACCGTATAGCGCTTCAGCGTCGAGACCTTGGTCTCGATTGTGGACGCATACTGCGGGATGTTCGACGCCAGGCTCGCGACCTGGGCTCCGATGACCGCCGTATACATCAAGCAGAGTCTGCCCTGATAACGGATATGGTCGCTACCTGCCGCCGGGCAGCGCAGTTTCCCGAATGTGCCTCGAACAGGCCTTATGACGACGGGCTCAGGTTGTGGAAACTCCACTTTGGATGCGGCGCGTGTCGGCCATGGCTTTGCGCTTCGTCTGCCCACGTGTCACCTGTGCGGACGCTTCAGACAGCCTTGGGCGAGCAGTTCAACGGATACCGACGTGCTCCAATATGCCCGGAATGGCGGATTTGAGGTTGTAGAACCCGCGCGTTGCCCGGGGCCAGGCCATTTCGTCCCAGGGCCGCCGGATGAGTGTGCAGCCGGAAGGCAGAGCGCTGGCGGACGGCCCAACCGGCGCCCATGCGCTCACCACCGGCAACCCGTCATCCCAACGTGCCTCGACCGCCGCAGCAGTGCAGCCGAAGTGGCTCCGCGCCCTGTCGAGGGCGTCCGCCATCGCCTGAGCGTCCGCCCGGCGGACGGCTTCCGTCGCACCAGGCGTGTGCGCCATCAATCCGCCGACGCACGCCACGCGGGCTGACCCAAGAGGCAGGCTTTCGGGGTTCAAGTCGTCAAGGTGCAGCAGCAAGGCGACGTCACCGTCCGGAACCGTTCCGGCGGGCGGCAGCTTGCACGTCGCCGCGGCGGTGGCCTCCCCGAGAGGTTCCGGGTTCTCGTTCAAGCCGGTTGGCGAGTGGCGGCCTCCGGTGTAGCGCCGGATGTTCTCCGCGCGGGCGGCGTACACGCGACCGCGCGTGTGCAGGCCCGCCACCCAGCGCCATGACAGCGTGTTGCTGGCCGGGTCGCCGTCGACAAGATGGCGCAGGAAGAAATCGGCGCCCAGCGTCCACGGCAGGCGCAGCGTGAAGATCCATATCGAGGCGAACCACATCCGGGTGTGGTTGTGGAGCCACCCGGTGGAAGTCAGCTCCAGCGCCCACTCGTCGAAGCAGCCGACGCCGGTCTGCCCGCCGATGGCCTTCTCGTAGACACTCCGAAGACCGGCCGAGCCTGCCAGTTTCACCTGCTCGGCGGCGAGATCGGAGGCATACCGGTTCCAGATGTCCGGATGAGTTTCAAGGAACCCTTTGAAGTAGGTCCGCCAGAATACCTCCGACACGAACTTGTAGGCGCCCGAACCATGGGCGGCCATCGCAGCTGCGACCACCTCCTCCTCGAGCAGCAAGCGGCGACGCAGATACGGGGAGAGCGTGGTTGTAGTGGCATCGGCATCCGGGCCTGCATCGGTGTTGCGCTCCGATGCGTATACGCGACCCAGACGAGGCGTGGCTGCCTGCAGGTGTCGGAGAGCGGCTTCACGGGTCATGACGAACTGCTTGGGCATCATGGACATCTGGGCTGTGTCGCCCGGCGCGCCAGACGAAAAGCGCCTGTGGCTCCACCGGCCAGATGGGAAGAACTTCGACTAGCGGCGTGGAGCATCTGCCGGGTGGTCCAGACGACCTCGTCGAGGAGAACCCTGCCTCCAAGAGACATGGTCGCCTGCGAACCCGCTCGCCCTCTCCGCATCGTCACACGTTGGCCGCGACGACGTCACTTGCCTTCTGCACTGGCTCCCTAAAGCATCGGCATGCCGCCGGTGACCGGCAGGAGCGCGCCCGACATGTAGCTCCCCTCCCGAGATGCGAGCAGGACGTAGGCGCCCACCAGTTCTGCAGGCTGGCCAGCGCGTCCAAGCGGCGTGGACTGCCCTAGCTTCTCGAGGTCTTCCGGTGACTTAGCGATGGGCTGTATCGGCGTCCAAATCGGTCCGGGCGCCACGCAGTTCACCCGGATGCCTTCGGAGGCGAGGAGGTTCGACAATCCGATGGTGAGGCTGGCGATGGCACCTTTGGTCGCCGAGTAGACGATCATGCCCTTGCTGGCGACCTTGGCCTGCACGCTCGTGGTGTTGATGATGGCCGCACCGGGCTTCATGTGGGCCACGGCCGCCTGTGCCAGCCAGATCTGGGCGAACACGTTCGCGCGGAACGCACCTTCGACGTCTTCGACAGTGATGTCGGCAAGCGTCTCGTTGGTAGTCTGCGCCGCCGCATTGTTCACGAGCACATCGAGGCGGCCGAACGCCTCCACGGTCCTGTCGACCAGGGCCTTGCACCAGGCCGGGTCACGGATGTCGCCTGGGAGCAGCAGGCAGCGTCGTCCCGCCTTCTCCACCCAGCGTTGCGTCTCCTCCGCGTCCGCTTGCTCGTCCGCCAGGTAGGAGATGGCGACGTCCGCGCCCTCCCGGGCGTAGGCGATAGCAACTGCTCGTCCGATGCCGCTGTCGCCGCCGGTAATCAATGTGGCCAATCCGCTCAACAGCCCCTTGCCGACATAGCTCTCCTCACCGTGGTCCGGCTTGGTGCGCATGGACGTTTCGAGACCGGGCCTCGGCTGCTGCGGCCTGGGCAGCGACCAGGCACGGGTTGCGCACGCGACGGGTCTGTTGAATGCGCTCTATACCCTGTCGCTGTTTCTGTTTGCCCCGTTGTGGGGGCATCTTTCCGATCGGTTCGGGAGGCGACCCATCCTGCTGATAGGGCTGCTCGGGTTCAGTGCCACGATGCTGACGTTTGCTTTCATCGACAGCCTGTCTGCGGTTTACGTCGAGTGTGCAGTCAGCGGGTTGTTTGCGGCGGCCGTGACGCCAGTCGCGTCGGCGGCCGTTAGAGACCTTGCAACCACGGAACAGACGCGGGCGCGGCGCATGATCTTCGTGAGGGTTGCAGACGGTCCGGCCATGGTTGGCGGAAACCGAACCGAAGGCGGCCGTTGTTATCTACGGGTACTGATCCACCGTCCGATTGGGGGCGGTCATCTCTGATTTGACTACGGCTGAGTTCCCCATCCTTCGACATTCGTCAAAGAACAGTTGACCTCCCCGCGACCGTTCGTCATTTTGACAATTGTCAAATGGAAGCCGCAATGGACCAGGACAGGGTGGTGACCGCGCTGTCGGCATTAGCGCACGAGCACAGGCTTCGCGCTTACCGACTGCTCGTTGAGGCAGGACCGGACGGCCTTCCGGCGGGCGCAGTGGCGGAACGGCTCGAAATGCCGCCGTCCTCTTTGACATTCCATCTCCAGCATCTGCTCCGTGCCGGTCTGGTCAGCCAGCGGCGTCTCAGCCGCCAGCTGATCTACGCGATGGTCCCGGCGGCGATGAACGGAGTAGTCGGCTTCCTGACCGAGAACTGCTGCGGCCAGACTGTCTGTGCGCCTGTCTGCAACCCGGCTGCAGTACCTCCCGCGGCGGCGAAGGCGGCCGGAGGTATGAGGGAAACCAAGTGACCATCATCTATCACAATCCGGCCTGCGGGACGTCTCGCAACGTCCTGGCACTCATTCGGAACACGGGCGAGGAACCGCAGATCGTCGAATACCTCAAGACGCCGCCTACACGAGAAAAGCTCGTCGAGCTGATTCGCCGCATGGGCATCCCCGTCCGCGATCTCCTACGCAGGAAGGGCACGCCGTTCGACGAACTCGGCCTCGGCGACCCGATTTTGACTGACCAACAGCTGCTCGACGCGATGATGGCCCACCCAATTCTGATCAACCGGCCAATTGTGATCACCGCATCTGTTGTGAAGCTTTGCCGCCCATCCGAGACGGTGCTTGAGATCCTGAACAAGCCGCAGCTTGCTGCGATGAACAAAGAATACGGCGAGCCGATGGTCGGTTCCGGCGGCAAACCAGTCTCCTGAACCAGCCGACCGGATACTGATCCATGCTTGCCCTCGCGATCTTCATCGCCACCCTGGTGCTCGTCATCTGGCAGCCCCGCGGCCTCGGCATCGGCTGGTCCGCCTTGGGCGGTGCCGTCGTCGCCCTGGCCACAGGTGCCATCGGCTTTCAGGACATTCCCGTGGTCTGGCACATCGTGTGGGACGCCACGTTCACCTTTGTCGCGCTCATCATCATCTCGCTGCTGCTGGACGAAGCGGGCTTCTTCCATTGGGCCGCCCTGCATGTGGCGCGCTGGGGCGGCGGCCGCGGACGGCGGCTTTTTCCTCTTGTCGTCATCTTGGGGGCGGCAATCTCGGCCCTGTTTGCAAACGACGGCGCGGCGTTGCTGCTGACGCCGATCGTCATGGCCATCCTCCTCCGCCTGAAGTTTAGCCCGGGGGCACTGCTGGCATTCGTGATCGCGACCGGGTTCGTGGCCGACAGCACCAGCCTGCCCTTGGTGATCTCGAACCTGGTCAATATCGTCAGCGCGAACTACTTCGGGATCACCTTCGACCGCTATGCGGGCGTCATGGTCCCCGTCGACCTGGCCGCGCTGGCGGCGACGCTGCTGGTCCTGTGGCTCTACTACGGCTGCGAGATCAAGGTCGGCTACCCGGTCGCGGATCTCGAGCCGCCCTTATCTGCGATCCGCGACCATGTGGTTTTCCGCGTGGCGTTTCCTCTGCTCGCCGTCCTGCTCGTCTCTTATTTCGCGCTCGCCCCGCTGGGCATTCCGGTGTCGGCGGTGACGGGTGCGGCCGCGATCCTGCTGCTCGTGATGGCTGGACGATGGTATCCGGGTGGCGGCGAGGCATCGGTGCCCGTGCGCAAGGTGCTGGCGGGCGCGCCCTGGCAGATCGTCGTCTTTAGCCTCGGCATGTATCTCGTCGTCTACGGCCTGCGAAACGCCGGACTCACCGCCTATCTTGCCCAGGGCCTGGATTGGCTGGGCGGCCGCGGCCCCTGGGCCGCGGCGATGGGCACGGGCTTTGGAGCGGCGATCCTGTCCTCGGTGATGAACAACATGCCGAGCGTGCTGGTCGGCTCCCTCGCCATCGAGCAAGCTCACGCGCTGTCCCCGGCCATCCGTGAGCTGATGGTCTACGCCAACGTCATCGGCTGCGACTTGGGGCCGAAGTTCACCCCCATCGGCAGCCTGGCCACGCTGCTGTGGCTGCACGTGCTCGCACAGAAGGGGCAGACCATCGGTTGGGGGCAGTACATGAAGGTCGGCCTGATCATCACGCCGTCCGTGCTGCTGATCGTGCTGGCCGCGCTGACGCTGTGGCTGCCTGCGGTCGGCAGACCTTGAACCCGCTTAAGGGAGGAAGCCGATGACAGGCGGATCGCTACCCAACATCTCGGAGTCTGAATCGGACATCCCGGATCTCGACAAGCTCGCACCGGCCCGCATCTGTGACCACCCGCCACGTATTCTTCTCCTCTATGGGTCGCTGCGGGAGCGGTCCTACAGCCGCCTGCTGACGCTGGAGGCCGAACGGCTGCTCCAATGGTTCGGTGCCGAGACCCGGGTGTTCGATCCCCGTGATCTCCCCGTCGCCGACAGCGTCCCAGCGGACCATCCGAAGGTCGCCGAACTGCGCGCGTTGTCTCTCTGGTCGGAAGGCCATGTCTGGTGCAGCCCCGAGCGGCACGGGAACATCACGGGCGTCTTCAAGAACCAGATCGACTGGCTGCCGCTGGAGCTGCGAGGAGTCCGTCCGACCCAGGGTCGGACGCTGGCCGTGATGCAGGTCTCGGGCGGCTCGCAGTCATTCAATTCGGTTAACTCGCTCCGCATCCTGGGCCGCTGGATGCGGATGGTGACGATCCCGAACCAGTCGTCGGTGCCGAAGGCTTACGAGGAGTTTGACGAGGACGGACGGATGAAGCCGTCGCCGCTCTATGACCGGGTCGTCGACGTCATGGAGGAGCTGATGAAGTTCACGCTGATGCTCCGGGGTTCGACCGGATATCTGACGGACCGCTACAGCGAGCGGAAAGAGCGAGCGGACAAGGATAGGCGGTCTTATCTCGCGGTTCTCTCGGGGGTGACTGGTCGGTGACATTCCTGGACAGCGGCGAGAGCGAGATAACTGCTGAGCGGCAAGGCTCCGCTTCGGAGGTCTTCCTGGCCTTCCTCCGCCTGGGTCTGACATCCTTCGGCGGCCCGGTCGCCCATATCGGCTACTTCCGCGCCGACCTCGTGACCCGCCGCCGCTGGATCGACGAGGCCGGGTTCGCCGACCTGGTCGCTCTCTCCCAGTTCCTGCCCGGTCCCGCCTCCAGCCAAGTCGGCGTCGCGCTCGGGGTACTCCGGGGCGGCGGCCTGCTCGGCGGCATCGCCGCCTGGACAGCCTTCACGCTGCCGTCGGCGGTGCTGCTCCTGGCCTTCGCCTACGGTGTCTCGGCCTTTTCCGGACCGCTCGGGACCGGGCTGCTGCACGGGCTGAAGCTGGTGGCCGTCGCCGTCGTCGCGCAGGCGGTCTGGGGCATGGCTCGCACCCTGGCACCCGACAGGACACGCGCCTCGATCGCGGCGGTCTCAGTGGCGCTCGTGGTCTTCATCAGCGGATCTTCCGGCCAGATCCTGTCGATCGCACTCGGGAGCGCCGCGGGCCTGATCCTTTGCCGAGGCATTACCGCGACACCCCTCGGGCATTCCGCCTTCACGGTGTCGCGCCGGGCGGGCGCGGTCTCACTCGTGCTGTTCGCCGCTCTGCTCTTCCTGCCGCCGCTGGTCGACAGGGCAGTGTCCGCGCCCGGCACGCTTGCGTTGTTCGATGCCTTCTACCGCTCAGGCAGCCTGGTTTTCGGCGGCGGCCATGTCGTGCTGCCCCTGCTGCGGTCAGCTGTCGTCGATCCCGGGTGGGTTACCCCCGGCGGGTTCCTCGCCGGATACGGTGCCGCCCAGGCCGTTCCCGGACCTCTCTTCACCTTCGCGGGCTATCTCGGTGCCGTTTCCCGGGTGGGTCCCGGCGGAGTTGTCGGCGGCGTTGTCGCCTTGGTCGCCCTGTCGCTTCCCGGCATGCTTCTGCTCTACGGCTGCTTGCCGTTCTGGGACGGGTTCCGGTCCCGACCCTCCGCCCAGGCGGCGATGCGCGGGGCGAACGCGGCCGTGGTCGGCGTGCTCGGCGCAGCCCTTTACGACCCCGTGTGGACCGGCGCAGTGCTCAATCCGCGCGACTTTGCGATCGCTCTGACCGCCTTCGTGCTGTTGACGGTCTGGAAGATTGCGCCGTGGATCGTGGTTCTGGTGACATCGGCCGGAGGTGTGCTGCTGGCCGCGATCTGACAGTGCGATGGACACACGCGGAGTCGGGCAGATACCGAAAATGGAGGCGGCGGATCACGGGACTGCGGCGCCAGGGCCGGGAACCAGGGTTTCCTCGGTCCGCCCGGCGGTTTCCGGCATGGCCAGCAACAGCGTTGCGAACGCCACGCACGCCGCCACGCCCAGCGACAGGAACGTCGCCGAATAACCGAAGTGATCGACGACGACACCCGCAAACAGCCCGCTGATGCTGGCCCCGATACCCTGGGCGGTGGCCACCGCCCCCTGGGCGAGGTTGTAGCGTCCGGTTCCCTTCGTCAGATCCGCGATCAGCAGTGGCGTGATAGCGCCGAATATCCCAGCACCAACGCCGTCCAGCAGCTGCACGCCGATCAGCCACCAAGCGTCGTTTGAGAACGTATAGAGCAGGGCGCGAATGGGAAGCACGGCGAACCCGATCAGCAGGATGGGTTTACGGCCGAGCCGGTCCGCCGTCGCGCCGACCACCAGAGCCACGGGAAGCATGATTAGCTGGGCTGCGATGATGCAGGCCGACATCATAGCGGTCGCCCAGTCGGGATGCGACTGCGCCAGCTTCTGTCCCACGAGGGGAAGCAGCGGCGCGTTCGCGAAGTGAAACAGCATCGCGCAGACCGCGAAAAGGACGAGCGGCCGCGACTTCAGCAGCATCCGGTAGCCCGACGCACCCCGACCCGCCGTCTGCCCGTCCCCGTCGAGGCCGCGTGCCCGGTTCTGGTCGATCGCCTCATGCGGGATCGACAGCGTCGCCCCGATCGCCAGCACGGCGAACACCGGGACCAGCAGGAAGACCGCCCGCTGGGACATGAGATAGCCCACGGCTCCGGCCGCAACCGCGATCGCCACGTTGCCTGCATGGTCGAACGCCGAATTGCGGCCCAACCTCCGGGCGAGCCGGTTGCGCGCATACAGTCCCAGGGTCATGGCTGCCACCGCCGGGCCGAAGATGTCGCCGACGATCGCCATTGCCGTGTTCGAGATCAGCACCGGCCAGAATATCGGTGCCGCGAAGATGACGGCGGCCCCGGCGGCCAACACCGCGAGGGCGATCACGACGGCACCGCGCTTGCGGTTCGTCGCGTCGATGGCAGCACCGGCGGGTGTCTGCGCGACCAGGCCGAGCAGGCCGCTGACGGTTGTCACCCAGCCTACCTGAGTCTGGCTCCAGTGCTGCTGGGTGACGAGAAAGACGTTGAGATAGGGACCGAGCGCACCGCGCACATCTGCGAGCAGGAAGTTCAGCGCATCGAGCGACCACGGCCTGAAGGATGCCTTGGCCACGCTCAGAACATCGCGACGAGGGCGATCCCCGCGACCATCAGCAGGCCGCCGAGAATACGCCAGATGTTGATGGCGTGGACTTCCATGCCGAACAGGCCGAAGTGATCGACGGCCAGGGACATGAGGATGTTCGCCGTGATCGTCAGGCCAGCGAACGCCCCGGCTCCGACCTTATCCACGAACAGCAGCCCGGCGATCACGGCGAACGACCCGATGATGCCGCCCAGCGGCGCCCACCAGGGCATCCCGCCGAGGCCGTCCGCCGTCGGCATCGGTCGGGGCTGGCAGAGAAGCAGCACGCCAAGGAAGGCGATGATCGGCAGGAACGAGACCAGGCTCGCCAGCCAGGGATTTGTCAGCGCACCCCGCAGGGCGCCGTTCATCGGCGGTACCCAAGCCTGGAGTGCCCCCGCAACAAGGATGAGCGGGTAGAGCCAAGCGGCACTGATGTTCTGCATCGAATTGTTCTCCAGATTCAGCCGAAGACAAAGACACTTGCGAGCGCGAGCAGGAGGGCCGGTGGCATCACGAGGAAGCCCAGCTTCAGGAAGGTACCCGCGCTCACGTTGATACCCTCGCGGCGGAGGGCGGTGAGCCACAGGATGGTGGCGAGCGAGCCTGTCACGGACAGGTTCGGCCCGAGGTCGACGCCGATCAGGACCGCGCTGCGGACGTGCTCGGGCACGTCGGCGATCTCGACGACACGCCCAGCGACCAGTCCCGCGGGCAGGTTGTTCACGAGGTTGCAAGCGAACGCGAGGACCGCGCCGGATATCCAGGCTGCCGCGACCGCCGAATGCTGCACGAGATCGTGAAGCAGATGCCCGATCCGGTCGGTGACGCCGGTCTTCTCCAAGGATTCGACCAGTACGAACAACCCGGCCACGAGCGGCAGCACGCCCCAGGAGATGTTCTGCGCCACCTCCACCGGACTGGATTTCGAGCGCACCAATACAAGGAGTGCGGTCGCCAGACCGGCCAGGAAAGTCGCAGCCCGAGCTGGATGTCGAAACCTGAGGATACGAGCAGGACAGCGGCGGTCATGCCGATCCCGAACGCCGCTGCCTTGCCTCCCGTGGTAAGATCCGGGACATCGATGTCGGAAGTGATCGTCTGTTGTAGGCCGTTGCGCTGCGACCAGCACAGAACGAAATACGTGGCAAGAATGGAGAGCACTGACGGCAGCGCGTATTGCGGCAGCCAGTGCAGCAGCGGCGGCATGTGGCTGCCGTAGATCACCAGGTTCGCCGGGTTCGAAATCGGCAGCACGAAGCTGGCCGCGTTGGCGATGAAGGCGCAGATGAACAGATAGGGCAGCGGCCTGTCCGCCTTGGCCGCCTTTACGACGGCCGCCACCGCAGGCGTCAGCACCACCGCCGTCGCGTCGTTGGACAGGAACACCGTCACGACCGTGCCGACGCAGAAGACAAGGGTGAACAGGCGCGTCGCCGATCCGCCCGCGCGCGCAGCGGCCTTCGCGGCCAGCCAGTCGAACAGGCCCTCCTGCCGGGCGAGTTCGGCCAGCAGCATCATGCCGATGAGGAACAGATAGACGTCGGTGCCCTTGGCGACGCCGGACAGCGCGTCGGCCACCGGCAGCAGTCCGAGCACCACAAGAAGTACCGCCCCGGTGGCGGCCCAGACGTATTCAGGCCAGGAGAACGGCCGGATGATGACGCCCGCCGTGGCGGCGGCTGCGATGCCCCATGTCGTCCAGGGTGACGCGAGGATGCCGGTCACCACTTCCGTCCGTTGCGGTTCGGCCCGAGTTGCGTGGCAAGGATTTCCTTTTCCGGCCAGGCACCCACGCTGTCCTTGTCGCTGCCGTCGGCGACGCGACCCGGCGCCCTCCAGTCCGCATTCAGCGGTTCGACCCGGTCGGTGTCCTCCCGACCATCCTCGGTCCGCGCACGGACCTCCACCAGGCTGCCGAAGTGGCTCGGCGCATACCGGAAAAAGCCGGGTTGGCCTGCAACCGAATCCATGGGATTCCAGTCGCCACCATCGACCCGGCACTCGGCCATCCAGATGGGCGCGCCGCTGAAGACCTTGGCGCGGATGATGCTCTGACCCTTGGCGCCGTTGCCCGTCGCGAGCCTGCGGTCGGTCGGCGACGTGATCAGAACGAACGGCCATGCCCGATCCAGGGTCTTGAACCGCCAGCTGACCCGGCCGTCGTCTAGGGCGGCGATCGAGAACCCGGCGGGACCTTCCTCGATCTGCCCGGTCGACCGCGTCGCCATGAAGACCGTGCGGCCGTCATTGGCCAGTTCGTTGTAGTGCGTGTGGCCCATGTCGACGCAGGCCACGTGCGGCCGGGCGATCAAGGCGCCGAGCCTCTCGCCGCCCTGTCGCAGGTCGGCCGGGTAGGTGTGCATGAAGATCGCCGCCGTTTGTCCGGCGGTTGCGGCACCGTCCAGTTCGCGTTCGACCCAGGCGAGCTGATCCTCCCCGAGCCGGAAATCCGGCCCGCCGGTTCCCGCGGACACGACATCGAGGAACAGGCACCTGCACCCGGCGATCGTCTCCGCGAGAGGCAGCGGCCGCGCGCCCAGCACGTCGTGATAGGCGCGGAGAGTCCGGGGTTTGAAATCGTGATCGCCGGGCAGGATGTGGAGCGGCATCCGCAGCGGCGCGACAGCGTCGCGGACGAGCGCGAACTGGTCCGGCTCGCCGTCATCGGCATTGTCGCCGGGCAGCAGGGCGAAATCGAGCGCACCGTCCGGCAGCCCATTCGCCAGTGCGACGATGCGCTTGAGGTCAGCCAGGTTCTCACCCGCGCCGTCGGTGACGTGCAGGTCGCCGATGTGCAGCCAGGATAAGATGTCGTCCGAAGGTGGCACGGCGGTTCTCCGTTGGCCGGTCGACGGTGACGCGGCTTGCTCCGCGTCACCGTCTCAGTCCTGTTTTCAGACACCGGGTTGGCCATCATGGCCGCGGCCGTGATGCTTTCCGTGAACGGGAGGATGTTTCGGCTTGCCCTTCTTCGGCTTGGCCTCGATCTCCCGCATATCGTGCTGCGAAGAGCCGATCCTGTGGATCGCGATCACCGTGCCGTGCTCGGTAGCGGTGCCGTCGCCGGACAGGGAAAGCCGGTTTCCAGGCACCAGAAGCAGAGCGATGGCGTCGGCCGCATGCGGCGGGACCGGCCCCGCTAACGGGCAGGCCCGGAGGAGCAGCGTCTGGGCGTTGGAGACCGACTGCCTGTCGACGACCTGGCTATCGCGGGCGGCCTGGTCGTTGACCGCCGCGATCTGATCGCGTTCCGCCGCCGGGAGGTCCGTTTTGGGACCCGACCCTTCATACGTGGGATACGCGTAGGCAAGCGGCCCGGCACCGACCTGCCAGACGCCGCCCTCCACGCCGTCCTGTCGCCCGAGCGCGATGCCGACCGCGGCGGCCAGACCCTGCCTGAAACGATCGTCCGCGGCAGGCGGAATCCCGCTCACACCGGCCACGAAGAACCGGTAGCGGTCATCGATCAGATCGCAGGACCGCGCGACGACGGCCTCGGCCCGTTGCACGAGCGCCCGGGTCGACTGGCGGTCCAGCTGGATCAGCAGCCCTGCCACGGCGAGGCTGGCCACCAGCGACAGGAGCCAGATGCCCAGGAGCCGGAACTTCAGTGACCGCAAGAGCAACCCTCCCTGGCACCCCTTCTGACATGGATACCCGTTCGGCACCCAGCCTCACCGGACCGCATATCGGCTATCGGACCAGTCGAAGACTCTCGGGTGGAACCCCTCTCGGCCAGAGGTCCGCGCGTCCGGTCCGCACCGCATATCTCAAGAAACCGCAGCGGTCTGAGTAGATTCCGAGCCTTCCGCCCGGCCGCCTGAAATGACATCTACTGAGTGGTATGAGCACCGCAGCGAAATGCCGGTAAAGGGCAACACGGCCGCGAAGGGCTTCCCGGTCGTCTGTGTGGGCGGCTCCGCCGGAGGTCTGGATGCCTACAAGCGGCTTTTAACGTGTCTGCCGGTCGATCTCGGCGCAGCCATCGTCATCGTTAACCACCACAGGGTGGTTGCCACGCAGCTCCACGAAATCCTGCCTTATTACACAAAGATGTCAGTCGATCTCATCACCGAACACCTTCTCATCCGGCCGAACCGCGTCTTCATCATTCCCTCCCAGCACGACCTGCACGTCTTCGGCGGCGGGTTTCGCCTGAAGCCCATATCGAAGCCGAGGGGCTGGCCCGATGTCATCACCGTTTTCCTTCAGTCGCTGACCCGGAATTTTCACGGCAGGATCATCGCGGTGATCGTTTCCGGCTACGACGGGGACGGAGCGGAGGCGTTATGCGGTATCCGGGACGTCGGAGGCGTGACCATCGCGCAGAGGCCCGATACAGCCGGACAGGGTGATATGCCGTCGAGCGCCATCGCCAGCGGGTGCATAGACCTGATTCTCTCACCGGAGGAAATCGCTGTAGAGATCACCAGGATCATGCATGCTTCCAGGTGACGCCGCCGACGCGGGAAAGCGGTTTTGAACTGGGCTGACGTGGCACCGTCTGACGTCGCCATGCGCCAGCGCGCCTGGGATCGCAGACAACTGGTCCTGCGCATGATCGGGCTTGATTTCACGACGGCCGAGATCGGGAGGAGGCTCGGTATCACCGGCGCGCGTGTAAGGGTGCTCGCTTCCAGGGCAAAAGGACGAGACAGAAAAACCAGATGCCCGATCAGCAGGTGGTCCGACGAGCGGAACGCCGTATTCGATATGATCAGAGCACCTGAGTAGCAAATTGGATGTCATTCGGTTGCATCACGCCAGCCTGGTCACCACCGGATATGATGATTTGCCGATGGAGAACCTGGATACGGGCGGTCGCGCCAAGTCTTCGCAGGCGCAGACGACCAAAGGGCGACCTGAGAGCGTGAGCAGGTTCAGCTTTAGGACTGCCGGATTATAGGGTGACCCCCTACATTATAATCGAGACATGACCCACACCGGCCGTGAAAGGCAGAAGCTGCTGGCCCGGGTGCGCCGCATCCGGGGTCAGGTCGAGGCCGTCGAGCGTGCCTTGAGGCTGAGTCCGGCTGCGAGCAGGTTATGCATCTGCTGGCCAGCACACGGGGGGCGATGTCGGGGCTGATGGCCGAGGTGATCGAGGATCACGTGGGGACACACCTCGTCGACTCCGACAGGCACCCCGGCGCTCTCGACGATGACGCGACGGAGCAACTGCTCGCCGTCGTCCGCACCTACCTGAAGTAGGGAGAAGATTATGTCTGGCGTTCATTCCATGCCCGGCTCGCCCAGTCACGTCTTTCTCGGCGAGGGTCACGAGGCGTCGGAGCGGCGCACCTGGGCCGTCATCTGACTCTGCGGCGCGATGATGCTTCTCGAGGTCGTCGGCGGCCTGCTGTTCGGCTCGATCGCGCGGGTGGCTGACGGCCCGCACATGTCGACCCATGCGGGTGCGCTGCTGCTGGCGGCCCTCGCCTACACCTACGCCCGCAGGCACGCGGAAGACGGGCGCTATACGTTCGGGACGGGTAAGCTGGGCGACCTCGCCGGGTTCACGAGCGCGGTCATCCTGGCGATGATCGCGATCCTCATCGGCTACGAGTCCCTGACGCGCCTGTTCGACCCCGTTCCCATCCGTCTCGCCGAAGCCATCCCGATCGCCGTCCTGGGACTGGCCGTCAACGTCGCTTCGGCCTGGCTCCTTTCCAGCGGTGGTAACCATCACGGTCACAGTGATCATCACGGGCACGCTCACACCGGGCACGGCGATCATCACGGCCATGACGAGACCCGGCGCATTCAGACACTGGACGGCGTGCTCGTCCTGTCCGTGTTCGAAGAGAACCATCCCCCGGTTTTCCGGGTGGCCGGGACTGGCGTTTCCGCCGACGCGTGACGATCAAGACCGTCCGGCCGGACGGCACGCGGCAGTCGTCCACGATGCGGGACCGCGGCGGATATCTGCAAAGCGCAGAGGATATGGCACTCCCGGGAGCGCGCATCGCGACAACAACATGCGTGCTGCGATCATACACGTGATGGCGGACGCCGCAGTCTCGGTGCTTGTCATTGTCGGCCTGCTGCTGGCACGTGCCTTCGGCTGGCTCTGGATGGATCCCCTGGCGGGCGTCGTCGGTGCATGCGTCATAGCGTCTTGGGCGTACGGCCTGATGCGTGACACGGGGGCGATCCTGCTCGACATGAACCCAGACCGGGGAATGTCCGACAAGGTTCGGGGTGTTGTGGAAGCCGACGGAGACCGACTCACAGATCTGCACGTCTGGCGGCTCGGTCCCGCGCACCTCGGTGCGATCCTGTCGATTGCGACGGCGAGCAACAGGGGGGGGCAGACTTCTACCGAGAGAAGCTGGCCGGTTTCAGTTCTCTATTGCATCTCATGGTTGAAGTGTCGCGGGCGCATTGACCGATATACAGGGTCCGGCCTCATGCCTCCGGGCCTAATCCTGCGATATGAGATCCTTGATCTTCTCCGCCAGTACATCGATCTCGAAGGGCTTGGTCAATATATGCATGCCCGGATCGAGGTGCCCGTGACTGAGGACGGCGTTCTCGGCGAAGCCGGTGATGAAGAGTACTTTCAGTTCCGGTCTGAAGCCCCGGGCCGCCTCGGCCACCTGGCGGCCGGTCATGCCGCCGGGCAGACCCACATCCGTCACGAGCAGGTCCAGGCGCACGTCCGATCCGAGAACCTGCAAGGCGGCAGGACCGTCTTCGGCTTCAAGAGCCGTGTAGCCGAGGTCTCCCAGAACTTCGACCACGAGCATCCGGACCGATGCCTCGTCGTCCACCACTAGCACCGTCTCGCCGTCACCGGCGCGCAGGGGAAAGCCCGTGCCCGGTGGTTCGTCCGAGGTCTCCTCGCCGAGAAAACGGGGCAGATAGAGACAGACCATCGAACCTTTGCCCACCTCCGAGTAAATCCTTGCAAGTCCCCCTGACTGCCTGACGAAACCGTAGATCATGGACAGACCCAGGCCCGTTCCGGTTCCGGCGGGCTTGGTCGTGAAGAAAGGATCGAATGCCCGCCGGATCACCTCGGGCGGCATCCCGGTCCCGGTGTCGCTGACGCAGAGCGATATATATTGGCCGGGCGGGACGTCCCGGATCCTGGCCTCCCGGTCGTCAACCCACCGGTTCGCCGTCTCGATTGTGAGCCTGCCGCCGTCCGGCATCGCGTCGCGGGCGTTGATGCAGAGGTTCAGCAGGGCGTTTTCAAGCTGGTTCGGATCGACCAGGGTGTTCCACAGGCCGACTGCGGACACGACCTCGACCGTCACCGAGGGACCGGCAGTGCGCCGGACGAGTTCCTCCATTCCGGCGACCAGGCGGTTGATCGCGGTGGGTTTCGGATCCAGCGTCTGCTGTCTGGAGAAGGCGAGCAGGCGGTGGGTGAGAGCGGCTGCCCGCTTGGATGCACCGCGGGCGGCCTCGACGTACTTGTCGATCTCGGCGAACCGTCCCTGCGCGATACGGGTCTGCATGAGCTGGAGGCTGCCCCCGATCCCGGTCAGGAGATTGTTGAAGTCGTGGGCGATACCGCCCGTAAGCTGTCCGACCGCCTCCATCTTCTGGCTCTGCCGGAGCAGCTCCTCGGTTTGCTGGAGAGCCTCCGCCTGCTCCTTCTCGGCGGTGAAGTCCCGGCCGACGGCATTGATGAGGTCCCCGCCGGGCACGGCCGCCCAGGCGAGCCACCGATAGCTCCCGTCCCTGTGCCTGTAGCGGTTGTCGAACCGGGAAAGTGTCGTGCCCTCCGACAGGCTCCGTGCACCCTCGAGCGTTCTGTCCAGGTCGTCGGGATGGACGAGATCCAGCAGGTTGCTGCCGACCAGTTCCGCCTCCGTCCAACCCAGCACCGAGCGCCAGGCCGGATTGGCCGCGGTGATCGTGCCGTCGAACCGGGCCATAAGGATCACGTCGGTTGAAAGCTGCCACAGCCGGTTGCGGTCCAACGTCCGTTCCGCGACCTGCTGTTCGAGTGACTCTGCAAGTTCGCGCAGCCGCAGCTCCGACCGCCGCCGCTCGATAGCGGAACGGGTACGGTCGGCGACGTTCTGGATGAAGACGACCTCCTCCGGCTGCCAGTGGCGCGCTTCAGCATGGTTCACGAAGAACAGCGCAACGAAGCTGCCGTGCTCGAAGATCGGCAGGTTGATGAACGACCGGGCCGCTATCGCGTCCAGCGCACCGGCCCCTGAGACTGTGCGCGGATCTTCGAAGGCGTCGCTGACGACTGCCGCCTGTCCGAGCTTGAGGTCGTCGATGTAGGAGCCGAAATCACGGAAGTGCAGCGTTCCCGCGATGCTGGCCACGCCAGGTGCGTTCCAGTCGGGCTCGATGGTGATCGTTTCCCGTGCCGGGTCGATCGTCCCGTAGCCAGCGCGGCTCACAGCCAGAGTGCGCCCCATGATCCCGGCTGCCGCGAGCGCCATGGCGGCCGGATCATCGAGGTCGCGCAGGCAGTCTCCCAGCTCGATCTGGGCGGCACGCCGGATCTCCGCCTGCTTGTAATCGGTGATGTCCCGGCCGACCGAGACGAGACGTTCAGGTCTGCCGTCCTCGCCGGGCAGCGGCGATACGACAACGTCCCACCATTTCGGCGTGCCCCGGTGGGTCGGGCAGAAGCCCTGGAAACGTCCCGTAGCTCCGCTCCGGGCCCGAGCTACGGCCTCCACGGCGGCCTGGTTGTCCGCGCCCTTCCAGACCCTCAGCCATGACAGGCCCAGGATCGCGTCCACATCGGTGACATCCATGCTCTCGATCCCGCCGGGACTGACAAACAGCGTATGGCCCTCGAGATCGAGCAGCACGATGCAGTCCCGGCTGCTTTCCAGGATGGGTGCGTTCATGCCCCTGGCCTCGCGCAGCGCCTGTTCTGCCTGCCAGACGGTCGTGATGTCGCGCGAGACCGAGAGGATGCGCTCGGGACATCCGTCGGCACCCAGGATCGGAGTGACCCTGACATCCCAGTGGCGCGGGTTGCCCGCCATGGTGTCGGCCGCCCCGCGGAAGTGTGCGGTCCTGCCCGCCCTCGCGGCCGCGACCGCCGCCTTCGCCCCGGCGTTGCCGTCACCGTGCCAGAAGTCCGGCCACGGGCAGCCGCGGATCGCGTCGAAGTCGTCGACCTCCATCACCTCCCGACCGCCTTCGGACATGAAGAGCAGCCTTGCGTCCAAATCCAGGATTTTGATGCAGTCGGTGGACGATGTCAGAAGACTTGAAAGAAACGCCGCGTCGAAACCGTAAGAGCGCCGTCCGAGCTTTCCCCTCAGGCTCTCGATCTCACTTTTTGCCTCGGCCAGTTCCGAACGGAGACGCGCCGTTTCATCCCCGGTGCTCCCGCCCCCGGCATCCGGACCGCGACTGTCAGCGTTCATCCCTTTATCCCCGCTCCCGTCCACCCGTCCGCCTTCCGGGAAAGAACGTCAATTCTTCCTCTGCTATGCAGATTATGCACACGCAGGCGGCGGCCAGACCAGCCGGACCGCGACGCCTGGTCTCCGGGGACCGGCTTACATGACCAGCCGGATGTCCGGACCGACGGGCTTCTTGAAAAAGCGGCACACCGATGACCGGATGCCCGATCCAACCTCAAAGCGGATCGTGAGGGCAGTACGGGAGAGGCTGACAGGGAGGGTAAGTTACGGGACGATTTCGACCTTCAAGGGGTTCCGCCGATGATCGCCTTTATGCGGCTGGCGAGCGTGTCCATGGCGAACGGCTTGGTCATGACGTGCATGCCGGGTTCCAGCTGGCCGTTGCCGACCACGGCGTTCTCCGCATAGCCAGTGATGAAGAGCACCTTCAGGCCGGGGCGGCCGACGCGTGCGGCATCCGCCATCTGCCGACCGTTCATCCCGCCCGGCATCCCGACATCGGAGATAAGAAGATCGATGCGTGCTTCCGACTGGAGTATCTTCAGGCCGGACGGCCCGTCCGCAGCCTCGATGGCCGCAAAGCCGAGTTCCTCCAGGACCTCGGTAACCAGCATCCGGACGGTCGCCTCGTCATCCACCACCAGAACCGTCTCGCCGTGATCGGCCGCCGCAGGCCGCCCCGATTGAGCTTCCGGTCCCTCCGCCTGCGTTACTCCGGAATACCGGGGAAGATAGATCCTCATGGTCGTGCCGGTGCCGGGCTGGGTGTGCAGGCGCACCTGTCCGCCGGATTGCTTTGCGAACCCGTATATCATCGAGAGGCCGAGGCCGGTCCCCGTCCCCGTCGGCTTGGTCGTGAAGAACGGATCGAACGCCCTGGCCGCGACATCGGGTGTCATGCCCGTGCCCGTGTCGGTGACGCTGATCTGCACATACTGGCCGGGCACCATGTCGCGCTCGCGCGCTCCCCGCTCGTCCAGCCAGGTGTTGGCTGTCTCGATGGCCAGCTGGCCGCCGTCCGGCATCGCGTCGCGGGCGTTGATGCTCAGGTTGAGGACCGCGCTGTCCAGCTGGCTGGGATCGCACAGCGTCGCCCACACACCTCCGGCCAGCGTGGTGCTGATCTTGATCCCCGGTCCGACGGTGCGCTGGAGCAGCTCCTCCATCTCGGAGATCATCCTGTTCACGTTGACCGGC
Source organism: Acetobacteraceae bacterium (assembly GCA_965199005.1). Taxonomy (GTDB): domain Bacteria; phylum Pseudomonadota; class Alphaproteobacteria; order Acetobacterales; family Acetobacteraceae; genus LMUY01. The sequence continues at coordinate 1,989,481 of CBDAQK010000006.1, forward strand.
TTCGGATCCAGTGTCTGCCGCCGGGAGAAGGCGAGCAGCCGGTGCGTCAGGGCCGCCGCGCGTGTGGCGGCCCCCTGGGCCGTCGAGATGTAGCGGTCGATCCCGTCGAGACGTCCCTGCTTCAGGCGCCTTCCCAGCAGTTCCAGGCTGCCGGTGATCCCCGTCAGCAGGTTGTTGAAGTCGTGCGCGATGCCGCCCGTCAGCTGCCCGACGGCTTCCATCTTTTGGCTCTGCCGCAGGGCGCTCGCAGAACGGATGTCGTGTTCCGCGCGCTGGCCGACGGAGCCCAGCATATCGGAGACGTTGTGGCTGTGATCGAGAGCATCGCAGGCAAGACTAACCTGTTGGTCCTGAACGCCACCATTGAGGCGGCCCGGGCGGGTGGCGCGGGTAGAGCCTTCAGCGTCGTTGCGGCCGAGATCAAATTGCTCGCCGCCCAGACCGCGCGCGCCACGAACGACATCGCCAACCAGGTTTGCCAGATCCAGGGCGCGACCGCAGAGGCCGTTGGCGCCGTGCGCAATATTCTGGAGACCATCGAAGACATCGGCAGAACTGCCGCCTCCATCGCCTCCGCGGTCGAACAGCAGGGTGCCGCCACGTCTGAAATCGCCCGCAGCGTCCAGAGTGCGGCCATCGGCACCAGCAGCGTCACCGAGACGATCACAGGCGTGGGCCACGCCGCGCGGGAGGCCAAGGTCGAGGCGGAACGGGTGCTGACGGCAGCCACCTCCCTGTCGAACCAAGCCAGCCGACTATCCCAGGATGTCCAAGGCTTCATTTCGGGCGTTCTCGCCGCTTGAGGCTGCGGTAGCGCGCGCTCTGATGATGCTCAGTAGCGCATCCGGATGCGGGTCGCACGCTGCCGCCGACTGTGCCCTCGACCCGGCTGCCGGAGTAATCAACAGGCTCGAACCGAGGGCCGAAGGGAACGCTTCACGACATGGTTTGCGCTGCCGGAAGAGGTTCGGCATCGCTTTCCGCGACGACGAGAAGCGACAAGCTGACCATCCGCACGGTTGCTCATCGGCTCAGCGGCAGAGGCTGCGGAAACTTCGCGTCCAAGCTGCTCCACCAGCAGTTCGGGTTGTCGGCTCTTGATTTTGCTTTGCTACGAGATCGGCAGCCCTGGCGGGGACCGGCCAAGGCACTACAGTGCGAACGGCGGCCCGTCGGCAAGCGGCGAGGGCCGGATCATCGGCTTGGTGGGAGACTGACATGGCGCAGCGTCCGATCTGGCGTGGACACCGCCGACTGGCGCTCGTCTCCTGTCCCATAGCGCTCTACAGCGCGAACCATGATCGCGGGTCGCTGCATTTCAACCTCATCAATCCAAAGACGGGCAACCGGATCAAGATGGTGACCGAGGAAGCGGAGACGGGCGACGTCTTGTCCGGCAGCGACCTGGTTAAGGGCTACGAGTTCAAGAAGGGCAGCTACCTCATCGTCGACGGGGGGGGGGTTCGAAAGCGCCCGGGTCGAGAGCTCATCCACGGTCAAGATCGAGAAGTTCGTGGATGCCGGTTCCATCGACCCGGTCTACTTCGATGCCAGCTACTACCTGGCTCCCGACGGAGACGCCGGGCAGGATGTCTATCTGGTGTTGCGCGATGCCACCGCAAGCACCGGTAAAATCGCGCTGTCGCGGGCCGTCATCGCCAGGCGGGAGCACCCAATCGCGATCATGCCCATGGGCTAGGGCCTTGTCGTGCATACGCTGCACGAGGAACGCGACCTCAACGACTACTCCGGCCTGTTCGACCACCTGCCCACCGCCAAGCCGGATCCGGAGATGATCCAGCTCGCCACCCAGTTCATTGATCGCCAGACCGGGACCTACGACCCGGCCGATGTGGAGGACCGCTACGAGACCCGGCTGCGGGCCGTCACCGAGGCCAAGCTCAAGGACGAGGGCATCAAGCCGGAGGCAGCGGAGGAACCGGACCGCGGGAACGTCGTCGACCTCATGGCGACTCTCAGGAAGAGCCTGGGCCAGTCGACCGCGGACGCGCCAGCCGCGAAGAAAGGAACCACCAAGGTCAAGGCGGCGAGCAAAACCGCTGCAGCGCCCGAGGCAAAGTCGGGCAAGAAGGCCGCGGAGACGCCGTCAGCCCCGATCCGGGCCACCCGGAAGCGCGCCTGACTCGTGGTCAACCGGCCAGCGCCGAAGCCTGACATGCTGCCCGTCCTCCAGGCAAACCTCGCAGTAGATCACGTGCATGGGAACATGGTAGCCGGTCTCCCCGTCGCCCATGCCGCATTCGGGACAATGGTAATGCCACAGGCTGTCTTCGGTCGGTTTGGTCGTGGTCGGCATGGGGGGCCCCTCCTTCTGCAGATGGCGGCTCGGCTCGGGTTCCGCAATCTACCCTCCGCAGGTTCGCCGCGGCCAGGCTGCGGTCATCACGATCCGATTTCTGGCGAGCCGTGACAGCTCGCACGAACGCTGCCGGGCCGGCTGCCCGAACAGGTTGGGCCGTGGCGACGCTCCTCCGCCTTGCCGATGCCGACCTCCGGGACGCCGCCGTGCTGGAGGCTGGTCGCGACCCGGGCAACGCCCCCGGCCTGGCCGGTCAGGCAGTTACCCGCATGGTCCACGCGGTGGTGGCGACGGAAGTCGGATGGCCCTTCAGGACCGGCGACGGCGATTTGGATGGTGTTCCCGATCAGAACCCGCTCAAGCGTCAGCTCGCCTCCCTGCAGCAGCGCTTGCCGTCCACAACACCGCCTATGCCACTCAAGGACGGGCAAGCTCCACCTGCGCCGGACCACGAGAGGCTGCGCGAACATCTCCTCGCAGCCAGGACGCTGTTGAAGGATCTGGCTGAACGCTTCCAGGTCGACTTGCGCGCGGACGGACCCGCTGGACGTGTCGTCCCGCTGCGACCGGAGCCTCGTCCCCCACCGCGACCGTCACCCGTGCCGAAGCCGCCGGAACGCACCATGCCGAAATCTCCGGCACCGATCCAGGCCGTGACCCCGAAGCTGAGCCAAACGGTAGTGGCAGCTCCTCCTGCACCGGCACCGAAGGCTGACCGCGTTTACGCGCCGTTACCCGTGGCGAGGCGGCCGCAGCAGGCCGAGGTTGCCAGCACAGCTGAGCCGCACGTGGTCGAAGGGCCATCCACGATGAAGCCTGGTGCCCGCCCAGGCAGCATCTCATCGACCGTGTTCTGGTCCCTCATGGACCGCTGGGAAGTTGCGGACACGGACGCGCTCCGGCTCGTCGGACATCCGGGAGGGCTGACGAAGAAAGGCACACGGCCCCGCTTCAAATTGGGTGGCGACGAGATCGAGGTGTTCCTCGGCCTTCAGGAAATCGACACCGCGCTGGACGCACTGAAGCTTCGTCCCAGCTCGTGGCTCCGTCAGGCTATCAAGGAACAGCCGTTTGGCGGGATGGTCCCGCTCCTGTTCCTGACCCGTGACGCCTTGCCCGGCATCCGGGCCACGCTCCGCTTCCTGTTGCAGAGCGGCCTCAGGATGTCGGTGACGGCATGAGGGGACCTCGCTCTCTGAAGCCACGTCTTGGGACGGAGCGCGCCCGACCCAGTTCGGCGACGTCGAGCTCTGACGCGCCCGCTCCCGGTGCTGTCCGTCGCCGAATGCCTGAAGAACAGCAACCGCAGCTCTGCTCCTTGGCCGAGAACCCGCCGGATGGTTCTGCATGGCTGAGCGAGATCAAGCTCGACGGCTACCGCTTTCTGGCCGCCATCGAGGACGGTCGCGTCCGCCTGCTCACGCGCAACGGGCACGATTGGGCAAACCGGATGCCCAGCATCGCTGCAGCCTTCAAGTCATTGCCGCTCAAATCCGCCATGCTGGACGGCGAACTCGTCTCCCTGCGTGCAGACGGCGTGTCGACTTTCCACGGCCTCCAGGCAGCACTGAAAGACGGCCGGGACGACACCCTGACCTTCTACGCCTTCGACCTGCTGCACCTCGACGGCTGGGACCTGCGCGGCTGCCCGCTCGTCGAGCGCAAGCTCATCCTAACTGGCCTGGCGGACTGGACCGGGATGCTTCGCTACAGCGACCACCTCGTCGGCGACACGCACGCCATGCTCAAAGGCGCGTGCCAGATGAAGCTGGAAGGTATCATCTGCAAGAAAGCCGATGGCCTCTACCGGCCAGGGCGCAGCGCCGATTGGGTCAAGGTCAAGTGCTCAGGTCGCGAGGAGTTCGTCGTCCTCGGATGGACGGCGCCGGGCGGCAGCCGTCTCGGCATTGGCGCCCTGCAGGTCGGCTACCGCGACCCGGAGGGCAACCTGCAGTATGCGGGAGCGGTCGGAACGGGCTTCAACGACAAGGAGCTGAAGGCACTCCACGAGCGCTTCCGGAGCATGACGTTGGCCGAGCCGCCCCCGAACTTGAGGGTGTCCGGCGACCCGATTGATCCATCCACCGTCTGGATCCGGCAGGAACTGGTGGCCGAGGTCCAGTATGCCGCCTGGTCGGGCGCTGGCCGCGTGCGACACGCAGTCTACCTCGGTCTACGCGAAGACAAGGCGGCTGAGGAGGTCATCCGCGAGTTGGCCGACCCCGATGCGCCGCGAACCCGCTTTAGGCCAATCAGAGCCACGCGCGTTACCGCGGAACGCAAGGGGTGGCACGGTGCCGTCCCACCAGTGCGGGCACCGTCCAAATCCCCGATGCCGGTCATGGGACCGCTGAGGTCAGGCAGCATCGTGCAGGCACGTCCGCCGGGGAAAGCGTCGTTCGCCGTCGCAGGGGTGCAGATAACCCACCCCGAACGCGAACTCTGGCCCGGTGTGACCAAGCGCATGCTCGCGGAATACTGGCACGCGGTCGCCGAGGTGGCGTTGCCCGGCCTGGCGCGGCGCCCCCTGTCCATCTTGCGTTGTCCGGAAGGGGTCGACGAAGGCAAGGAACGGTTCTTCCAGAAGAACGGCCATGGCGCGCTGCCGCCTGCCATTCGGGAAGGCTACGCGACCAAGCAGCCCTTCCTGGCGGTCGACGACCTGGAAGGCCTGCTCACGCTGGCACAGATGTCGGCCATCGAACTGCATCCCTGGGGCGCTCCGGCGACCGATCCGACGCAGCCGGACTGGATCGTGTTCGACCTGGACCCGGGCGAAGGCGTGCAATGGCCGGAGGTGGTCGAGGCGGCCCACGAAACCCGGCGGCGCCTGGAGGCCATAGGCCTGAAATCGTATTGCCGTACCACGGGTGGCAAAGGATTGCATGTCGTCGTGCCGCTGGCGCCCAAGGCCGACTGGTCAATCGTCAAGCCGTTCTGCCGTGCCTTCGCCGAGCGCATGGCGGCAGAGGAGCCGACGCGCTTCCTGGCGCATTTGAAGATCGCCGACCGCAAGGGGCGCATCCTGGTGGATTGGCTGCGCAACGGGTTGGGTTCCACGGCCATCGGAAGCTTCTCGCCGCGGGCCCGCCCCGGCGCAACCGTGGCAACTCCGGTGACCTGGCGGGAGGTGACGGCCAAGCTTGACCCCGCGGCGTTCACGGTGCTGACCGTTCCGGCCCGCCTCGCAAAGCTCAGGGCAGACCCATGGAAGGGCTTCGCCGACGCTGCGCAGGGATTACCGGAGGGGTTTGCTGAAAGCTTGGCTAAAGGTCGAAACCCAACCCCCGCCCTCGAAGCGGGAGCTCCGAAGAAGCGGCGCTAGCGCCGCATGTCTGGTAGCCACGTCCATACGACGCCTTCCGCATCATCGCTTGCAGCTCAGGGTTTGGCGTCACAGGTCCAACCTTAGCTGAGGCGGCTGGACGGCTCCCTGCCGGGGGCAACGCCGTGTCTGCTCGGTGCGGGCGGTGAACAGCATGTCAGCGTTCTGCCCGAACTCACCGCTGAGCACGCGGGACAGGCTCTCGTCGTCGAGGTCTTGCCAATTTCGGCCCCTGAAGGGTCCGGCCTGCACCCGCACGAGCAGGGCCGGTTCCCGGGACCAGGCAAGAAGCTGCTCGACGCTGGCGGCATTGAGCATGTCCCGCAGGTGGTGAGCGGTGACGTAGGCGTCCGGCCCGGCGCGGTGAGCGGGCAAGCCGGTTGCGCGGTCGAGGCCCCAGGGCCTGCGCCAGTAGCGCAGGCCCTGGTTGGAATGCGACGGCGCCTCGGGCCATAGACGCAGCGAGCATTTGTAGGTGCAGATCCACCTGGCACGGCCACACAGCCTCGGTGGGCACCAACGCTGTTCAAAGGCTGCCCGGTGTGCGGCCAACGCCAACACGCCTGGCGGCTGGAGGACGGGAGGCGCTACCTGCGGCCATGGTCGTGCGTCCACCAGATCCTCGTCGACGATGTGGTGGACGGCTGCCGTCACGGCGGAGATCGGCGTGCCTGGCTGGACCAGCTTGGATTGCGGCCCGCCAGCCAGGGCCCACGAACCGTCATCCATGCGGGCGACATCCTGCCAGCCGACCTCCACGACCCCGCCGTTGGCGAAGCTGTCGCCCGTGGTCTCGAGGTCGACGACGCGGATGTAGGGCTCGCTTGGTGCCATGCCTTCCATATGGGCTGTCGGCGGGTCTCCGGAAGCGCGCTGCCAGTCTGCCAGGCGTAGGCGCAGATGGCACTGGTGACCGCCTGCCCGGGCCCCGGTAAGTTTCCTCGCGCGGGAACGCTAGCCACCATTTCGTCCGCCAGCCCCGGCCAGCGCCGCACGACTGAATCCCAGAGCGCCTGGCTGGCTGGTGGTGCCGTCGCTCCGATACCGCGGAGCTCGGCTGCGCGAGCCTGTCCGCCTTTGGGTGGCGCGGCAGCATCAGGTGGGGCACATTGACCTAATCGGCCAGGGATTGCTCGAGCATGCGCACGATACTGCTCTTTGCCGCAGCTGCCTTCCTGCAGGCTGCAGCGCCACCGCCGCCGGTGCCCGTGTATCGCCAGTTCGGCCGATGGCTCGTCGCCTGCGACAACACGCGCAACTGCGTCGCCCGCGGCTTCGATGAAGTGACCCAGGCCCAACTCGATCTCACCCGCCCGGCGGGAAGCGCCGCGCCCACTCTGACCTTGTCTGCGGCCGACCCGATCGACCCCTCCGCGTTGCGCCTGGACGGCAAACCGCTGACGCTCGCCGCCCCGGCGTGGTCGAAAGATGCCACAGCATTTTCCACCAGCGACCCAGCCGCCGTCGACGCCTTCGTCGCGGCCGTGCGCGATGCGCATGTCATCACCCTCGATCCGGAACCATCGAAGGCCGACGATGCGCTTCGCAGCATTCCTTTGAACGGGCTATCGGCCGCCCTGCTGCTGGTCGACGCCGTGCAGGGTCGTCCCGGCACGCCGACGGCGCTGGTGGCAGCAAAGGGCGCGGCAGCGCCCCCAGCAGCACCTTCGATCCCGCATGCGCCTATGTGGACCAAGCCGCCGCCGCTGACCGGCGCGCAAGCCGCGAGCCTTTCCCGCCAAGCTCGCCAGCTGCACTCGCCCGCCTTCGACCCCTGCGAGGTCCACGACCTCCCGACGGTGTACGCGCTCGACGCGAGCCAGGCCCTGGCGTTCCGGCCTTGCTACATGGCTGCCTACCAGGGTTCCTCCGTAGTTGCCGTGCTGCCGCGCGATGGCGGGCCAGCCAAGCCGGTGAAGCTCATCCTCCCCGGGGTGCCCGACGGCGCGACGGACGGGCCGGATATGGTTGACCCCGAGTTCGACCCGGCGACCGGCACGCTGACCACCGTGTCCAAAGGCCGCGGCATGGGGGATTGCGGATCAAGCGAAACCTGGGTGTGGAGTGGCGGGGCGTTCCGTCTCAAATCGCTGACCTACCAGGACCAGTGCGGCGGCACGGATCCTGGCGATTGGCCGACCCTGTTCCGCACACGGTGAACCACCAGCGCCGGAGGGTGACAGCGAAGCAAATCGTGAAAGCAGAAGACTCAAGCCGAAATCCAGTGGCATCGTGAATCGCCGACGACTTCGTAGCTGTCACTGCGGCGGAGATGTCGGCCTTTCCGCCCAGCAGAGGCAGGGCTTCGACTGCAGCGGCCGGAAGAGCGAGCGGCGAAGACGCGGTGATGTCCGCAGCCTGACCCGCATAGGTCGAGAAGCACAGCCAGGCCGACTCGACCACGACCACGTCCGTTATCAGGCAGACGTCGTCATCCCAGTCCCCATCCTGGCCATGACTTTATTCTGGAGCCGTTTCGTCAGCTAAACTCCACTGGAAGCCTTGTGACGGCCTGCTGCGGAGGCTTTGCTTACGACTGCGCCCACAGCGGAGACCGAATATCTGCTGGAGACCGGTGTCACATAGCGACACTCTGCACGGCAGCGGTGAAATAAGGGCGTATCGAAGGATATGGGCGGTCCGAGCCGCTTCCGCTCGGTTCCACGCCGAAACTCCGAGTTTTCCTTGAAATTTAGCGGATTTTATCGAAAAACGGATTGTGCCACGATATGCCAAACGCACTACCCGTTGTGCCACGACATGCCAAACGGGGTGCCAAAATGTGCTAAACGGGCAGTAGACAAATCAATGACTTATGTGGGGGCTTGTGCCAGGAAGTGCCAAACTCGACAGCGGCTGTTGAGCGGCGCCTGCGGGACGGTCTCCATGATGAGAACCTTCCTGGGGTGGGCTGACGATGAGAGCCCGTCCCCTCTTGACGCCTTCTACGCCCGTTTGAACGAGGCTAGCCGGGGCGCCAGAACTATTATGAGGGGCACCACGCCCAGCGCAGTCACCGCGGCGGCCGCGGTCGCCAAGCTCGGGTTCGTCATGTCGCCTAGACGCCCATACAACACGGGCGCCAATGCGCTCGACCCCAGCGTGCCGGAGTAGAACAGGGCGAACGCGCGTTCGACTTTGTGGCCGGGCACAAGCTCCGGGACGGTCCCGTAGAGCACCGAGGACGTGCCGTTGAGCATCACTCCCAGTAGCGGAAGCAGAAACAGGCTCGGGGTCAGCGGCAGCGCCAGGATGGCCAAGATCGCGACCGTCGTGCCGACTTCGGTGATGATCACGGTTGCCAGCAGGCCAATCCGGGCGCCCAGCCAGCCGCATCCGGCTTTGCCGAGCGCGCCGCCGATGAAGACCAGGGATAGCGCCAGCCCAACCGTCGTCAACGGCGCGTCCTTGGCCTTCAGCAGGAATGGCAGGAACAGCAGGAACCCCATGCGCGCAGCACTATCCAGGACGCCGATCGTCAGCAGCAGCCCGAAGCCGCGCTTGCTGCCTGTCCCGGGTGCAGACGCGCCGCAAGATTTGGCGACCACCGGCCCATCGGCGCGGGGCATGAACAAGGCAATTGCAAGCGCCACCGCCGCGCCGAGACCGGCCACGATCCAAAGCGCCTGGCGCCACTGCATCAGGGTCAACAGAAGCGAGACGGCCGGCGGGATTGCCGCCTTCCCGAGGTCGCCCGTGAAGTTGTAGGTGCCGAGCGGCCCGCGGGCGGCCTGACCATACGCCCGCGACACGGCGGCCGAGGCAAGCGGGTGCTGGGTACTGCCACCCGCGCCAGCCAACGCGAGGGAGACGCAAAGCCCCAGCAGGCCTCCGGAGAACCCCGCCAAGGCGTAGCCGGCCGCGCTCAACAAGGTGCCCAGCGCCAGGACGGTCCGTGCGTTCACATAGCGCGCCAGGTGACCGGAAGGCAGCTGGAGCATGGCCAGAAAGCCCACGTAGAGGGCACGCAGAAGCGCCAGCTCGCCATAGCCGAGCGCGAACTGGCTTTGCCAGACGGGGAGGAGCACGTAGATCATGTCGGTGTAGCCGTCATGCAGCGCATGGGCCAGCCCAGCCAACGCCAGGGTCTGCCGGGCACGCGAGCTGCTGGATACCTCTGGCGCGGCGGGTGAAAACGCAGCAACACGGCTCATCCGTGGTCCTCCCATAGGCCGCCAGGTGGAGCGGCGGCAAAACCTCACAAGACTGAGAATTGCCGTATGACAATCGGATTACAAACGATGTATTCTGCGGTGAGATGTCAGGAAAGCTCACGTCATACCGACCACCTCCACGCGGCGAAGCCCCTCGCCGCCGCTGAACGCCGTCCGGGCCTTCGAAGCCGCCGCCCGGCACGGCAGCTTCAAGGAGGCTGCCGAGGAACTCGGGGTGACCCACGGGGCGATCAGCCGCCAGGTCGGCCTGCTCGAGGAGTGGCTCGGTGGGGCCATTTTGTTCAGGCGGCTGAGCCGGGGCATGGCGCTGACATCGGACGGCGAAGCTCTGCAGGCCGAGTTCGGCCCGGCACTCGAGCGCATCGGCGCCGCAGCGACGCAGCGCAGGAACCGCGGTCGTGAACCGGCCGCCACCGTGCTGCGGGTGAACGCCCTGGCGACGTTCAGCCTGCGGTGGCTGCTGCCGCGCCTATCGCTGTTCCGCAAGCAGCACCCCGAGATAGAGGTCCGGCTGACCACATCCAACGAGGCCATTGACTCGCTGGCGGAGGATTACGATGTGATCATTCGCGGTGGGCCGGACACGTTTCACGGCTACGGGTCACACCCGGTGATCGGCGAGCGACGGCTGCCCGTTTGCAGCCCGGCCATGCTGGAACGCAACGCGCTGGGGACGGTCACCGATCTGGAGAGGCATACGCTGCTTCACGTTGCGACGGTGCCGAGGCTGTGGCGCGACTGGCTGACCAAGAGCGGCTGCGCCGGGTTGCAGCCGGCGGCGACGCTGACGCTGGACCATTTCTATCTGTCCATTCAGGCGGCAATCGACGGCCTCGGCATCGCGATGGGGCCGACCGCGCTTGTCGGAGACGATCTCGCGGCCGGACGGTTGGTGGCTCCGTTTCCTGACATCAGCCTGCCAGCCAGGTCGTATTTCGCCTACTTTCCCCAGAGCGGCCGGGTCAACCCGGCAGGCGAGATTTTCCGCAATTGGCTGGCTTCGACAGCGCAGCAACCGCCCGATGCCTAAGCCGGCGGAGACAACAGGCCGTGGCCCAAACTTGACGAGACTGGCCTGCCCCACGACATCCTTGAGCCGCTAGAAAAGAGGAGCGCTTGACGGATGCAATGGCCTCAACTCATCGCCTATTTCTTCGGTGGCGCCTTTCTCACGAACGCCATTCCACACTTCGTCAGCGGCCTGACGGGCCGGCCATTCCAAAGCCCCTTCGCCAAGCCGCCAGGACAGGGGCTCTCCTCGTCGATCGTGAACGTGCTTTGGGGTTTTCTGAACATCGTCATTGGCTATCTCCTCGTCTGCCGCGTCGGCGAATTCGAGCTGCGGAGCACCAGTGACGTCGTGGCGGCTGGTCTCGGTATCCTGCTGACCAGCCTTCTGCTCGCACGACTGTTCGGCCGTTTCCACGGCGGCAATGCGCCTGGCGGTTCGTAAGCGCCGCCAAGGCTAGCACCTTCCTCGAGTGCGATAAGGCCAGAGTGCGAATCATTCTAAGCCGAAAGGGCTTCGACAGTGCAGCAGGTGGCTGCCCGAGCCCCATTATCGACGGTAAGCTCACTCCGCTCCCCATCCCTTTGGGTCAGCCTACAGCCATTCGCTTCGGCCATCTCGGTGACGATTATGCTGCCATCGTAGCGGACCTTACGAAAGGTCAATGGACCGCCGCATCGCCTTGTCATCTCGACCCGGATATAGACGTCTCCCGTTTACCTCGCGCTCCCGGGTGGCGTGGTGCCCTCGGTCAAGTCAACGCAGCCCTCTCCCACCTGGACAATCAGGGAGTGACCGTCGGCGACCTGTTCATCTTCTGGGGCTGCTATCGCGAGGCCAAACGGCGCGCCGGGCGCTGGACGTTCAGCGGACCGACCATTCACGCCATCTTTGGCTGGCTGCAGGTGGGAGAACGCCACCAACTTGGGACGGATGGCTCTTATTTATTGGCGACGCATCCGTGGCTCGCCAGCCATCCTCACGTCCGCCCGGGGTGGGGTAAAGCCAACGCCATCTTCATCGCCGCAGACGAGTTGGCCTTGCCGGGTTTGACTGGCGAGCTACCGGGCTATGGGATTCTCGAGAGAGGCCACCGGCTCTCTCGGCTCGGCGGTAAGCCGTCAATCTGGGATGCGCCAGATTGGCTGCATCCCGTCAGCAATGGATCTGGGATGACCTATCACATGGATAATTCGCGCTGGTTTGAAGACGGTACGGTACAATGCGTTGCGCAGGGACAGGAATTTGTCGCCGACGTGGGCGGTGACGCTCGCGTCGGCCAATGGCTCAACAGGATCATTGCGGCATAGCAATGACAATATTGCGGTTGTTTCCGTACCTTGGCCAAGCCTAGTACAGCGCTTTCATGGAATGACTCCGATCCAGCCGCCTAGGCACGCACTTCGTAGGACGGGCTTAAGCCCACCGCGTCGAGGCGCCGCGAAGCCTTGGTGGGCTAAAGCCCACCCTACGACCCCCTCTAACTATGTTCGTTTTCTTGAAACAATCTACTAGTAACGGCGTCTCACCAGCCATTGTCCTCCCGGGGGCGGTGCAGTACCGTAACGGCCATCGACGATGCGCCGGGTGGCGGCTATCGCGGTGCGCTTTACCGCGTCCTGACCCTGGCCTCAGACAAGCCGGCGACCCAGTAGCACCACCTCGTTCCGGGCCACGTCGTCCGGCTTCAGGAACAGCTTGCCGGCCGCCGAGCCAGCGCCCGGCGGCGTTAGTCGGATGGGACGATGCGATACCCTTCCCCGTCCTTCTCGATGAAGGCGCGGCTGGGGAATGGGAAATGGAAGCCCTGGGCCAGGATTTTACCCTGTGCCAGCATGGCCAGCGTCTCGCGCCTGGTGGCTTCGGCCTGGTTGCCATCCATGTCGAACCGGGCATGCCAACCCGGATGTGTCACGAATAGCGCGGGGTGATTGGTCACGTCCGACAGGATGAAGAGGCGCTTTCCCCCCGATTCAACCATGAAGGAGGTATGCCCGGGCGTGTGCCCAGGTGTCCCGACCGCCTTGACGCCCGGCATGATCTCGTCACCCCAAGCATATTGGCTGACCTGCGATGCCACCGTCTCGAAGATCTTGCGGGTGGTGGCAAAGGCCTGCGCCAGCGGCCCGGCGGCCGCCATCTTCGCGTCATCCATCCAGTAAGCAAATTCCGGCACCGGCACCAGGATGCGAGCGTGCGGAAAGGCCGAACTCCCGTCAGCTGTGAGCAGCCCAGCGATATGGTCGCCGTGGAAGTGCGAGATGATGACGGTGTCGATCGACTCCAGCGTGATCCCCGCCGCCGCCAAGCTGGCGTTCAGTTGCCCAACGGTCGAGCCCGCCGCCTGCGAGGCCGCAATGCCGTTGCCGGTATCCACCAATGCCGTCTGCTTCCCGCTGGTGATTAAAACAGGGTTGAAGTGGAGGGTGATCTGACCCGCCGGCATCCCGGCTGCGACCAGCGCCGTGTTGATCTCGTCCACCGACGCATTCACGATCAGGCCTTCCGGAAGCGGGAACTGGCGGAAGCCATCCGCGACCGTTGTCACTCTGACGTCGCCGACATCGATATGCCGGGCCTGCGCCGCGCTCACGCTGCGGCCTCCGCCTCGATTGTTGCCGCCGTCGCCGGCTTGCCGCCCAAAAGGTGTCCGATTGCAGTCATGGCTACCTCGCTTCCAAACAACAGCCCTTCCATACCGCGTGGCCGCGTATTCGTCACATCGGCGATTCCCCGGACCAGAGCGCGGTCAATGTGCGTCCGCAGACGGCCCGGCGGCGCGGACGGTCTTGCGCATCAGCGGCACCATCACGGTTGCGACGACGAAGCAAGCGCCGACCGCCAGAAAGGCGTCGGAGAAGGTCAGCGTCAGCGCCTCCCGCATGGTGACCGAGGCCAGCGTCTGCAACGCCATCGCGAACCCGGCATGGGCATCCCCACCCGCCAAGACCGTATCCTGCTGGGCAGCGCGCTGCAGCACCTGCACCATGGCCGGGTTGGTGCTGTTGAGGTGTTCGGCCAGGCGTAGGAAGTGCAGATTGGTCCGGTCGTTCAGGATCGTCGAGCACGCCACGATCCCGATGGCACCCCCAAGGTTGCGCATCAGGTTGAACAGGCCGGAGGCGAGCTTCAACCGCGCCGGGGCCAGCCCGCCCAGCGTCAACGTCACGGCGGGCGCTACTGCGAATTGCTGCGAGAAACCACGTAGCGCCTGGGGCAGCAGCAATTCCCGCCAGCCCCATTCATGCGTGATCGGTGCGAAGTTCCACATGGACAACGCGAACCCGGCGAGCCCGACCATCATCAGCCAGCGCAGGTCGACGCGCTTGGCCAGCACCACGTAGACGGGAATGCCCATGATCTGGAACACGCCGGTGGAGAGCACGGCAATCCCGATCTGCAAGGCGCTGAAACCACGCACCTCGCTGAGGAACACCGGGGTCAGATAGATCGTGGCAAAGATGCCGATCCCCGCCACGAAGGAGAAGAAGCACCCGAGCGCGAAGTTGCGGCTGGACAACGCCCGCAGGTCGACCACAGGGCGTTCGAAGGTCAGGCTGCGCCAGATGAAAAGCACGGCGGCGATGCCGGAAACCCACGCCGTGGTGCGGATGGTCGCGTCGTCGAACCAGCCCCAACGCGAGCCCTCCTCCATGGTGTATTCGAGGCAGCCCAGGAACAGCGCCATCAGCACCATGCCGGGGTAGTCCGCCCCCTTCAGCAGCGACACATCGGGCTTGTCGATCTTGATCAGCATGGGCACCACGATGGCCACGAACGCGCCAGGCACCAGGTTGATGAAGAACAGCCAATGCCAGGAGTAGTTGTCGGTAATCCATCCACCCACGGTGGGGCCAAAGGTGGGCGCCAGGGACGACAGCGCGCCAATCGTGGCCGCGGCCACCACGATCTTCGGGCCCTGGAAGAAGGCGAAGGCCGTGGTGAACACCAGTGGGATCATCGAGCCGCCCAGGAATCCCTGCAAGGCGCGGAACACAATCATGCTTTGGATGTTCCAGGCCCAGCCGCACATCAGGCTCGCGAGGGTGAAGCCGGCCGCCGACACGCAAAACAGCCAGCGCGTCGAAACCACCCTGGCCATCCAGCCGGAGAGCGGGATGACGATGATCTCGGCAATCAGATAGCTGGTCTGCACCCACGCCGTTTCGTCGGTGCCGGCAGACAGGCCACCGCCGATATCGCGCAACGAAGCGGAGACGATCTGGATGTCGAGCAAGGCGATGAACATGCCGACACACATCACCGCGAAGGCGAACACACGCTGGCCGGGCGTCAGTTCCGCCGGGTTCGTGTTCACGGCACCACCGCCCGTTCATCGACCGAGGCCGTGACCGACAGGCCGGGCCGCAAATTGCCGAGCCGGCTCGCCTCGCCGTCCAGCAGCACCCGCACTGGGACGCGCTGCACGATCTTGGTGAAGTTGCCGGTGGCGTTCTCCGCCGGCAGCACACTGAACACCGCGCCCGTGGCCGGGGCCAGGCTGGCGACGTGGCCGTGGAACACCTCGCCGGGCAACACGTCGGCGATCACGGAAACGGGCATGCCGGGTTTGAAGTGGGCGAGCTGGCTTTCCTTGAAGTTGGCGTCCACCCACAGGCCCTGGGCCGGCACCACGGAGAGCAATTGCGCACCCGGCGTCACGTAGGCACCGACCTGGGCGCTGCGGTTGCCGATGGCACCATCGACGGGCGCGCGCAATTCGGTATAGCTGAGGTTGAGCCGCGCCGTGTCCCGGTCCGCCATTGCCGCGGCCAAGGCTGCCTCGGTTTCCACCCGGGCCGCGTCGATCACGTCCATTTGCCGCTGGGCCGCATCCAGCGCCGCATGGGCCTGGACGTCGCCGGCAGTCGCCTTCTTCCAATCGGCATCGGCCTGCTGGGACCGTTGCACGGAGCCGAACTGGTCGCGCGCCAGCGAACGGTAGCGGTCCGCGTCGAACCGGGTCACGGCCGTTTGCGCTGCCGTGGCGCCCAGCCCGGCCTGGGCTTGGTTGATCATCGCGACCTGCAGCTTGCGGTTGGCGAGGTTGCTGGCCAGCTTGGCCTGCTGCGCCGCGACGCCGGCCTCCGCCTTGGCCAACGCCGCCCGGTAGTCCCGGTCGTCGAGCCGCACCAGCAGGTCGCCGGCATGGACCAACTGGTTGTCGGTCACGGCAACGGTGGCGATGAAGCCGGAGACTTTCGGCGCCAGCACGGTGATGTCGCCGCCGACATAGGCGTCATCCGTGCTCTCGATGAAGCGGCCGACGGTCACCCAATGGTGGCCATACCAGGCTGCCCCGGCCGCAATCAGCAGCGCCGCCCCGGCCGCCAGCAAGTGGCGGCGGGGGATGGGGGCATGACGCGCGCCCTGCCCGGCACCTGCGAACGGCCGATCCTGAGCCGTCGCGGTTCGCGGCAATCCTGCCAATACCTGGTCGCTCATACCATCCTCCGCAGCGACCCCGATCGGCCGCACTCACTATCGTATTGATAGTCACTACCGGTAACTTGTCAATCGCAAGTCGCTTCATTATCTCGGTCCCATGCAAAACACCTCCCCCGAGACCACGCAGTGTCCGGTCGCGCGCAGCCTGGGTTGTTTCGGCGATGCGTGGTCGATGCTGATCCTGCGCGACGCGTACTATGGGATGACCCGGTTCGATGAGTGGGAGCGCAGCCTCGGCATTGCGCCCAACATCCTGACCAAGCGGCTCAAGGCGCTGGTGGCAAACGGCCTCATGGAGCGCCGTTGCTACCGCGAGCGTCCGCAGCGCTACGAATACCGTCTGACCGAGGCTGGATGGGATGCCCGCTCGGTCATCGTGGCCCTGCTCGCCTGGGGCAACCGTCATTTGGCCCCGGAAGGGCTGAGCGTCGTCTTGGTGAATGCCGAGACAGGCGAACCGGCCGACCCCGTGATGGTGGACGCGAATACCGGCCGGCCACTCAGCATGCCGGAGTACTGTATCGGCACTGGACCAGGCGCGGGGCGTGCCATTCGCGAGCGCGTCGCCAATTCGCCCAGGCGTTGGCAGGCACCGGCCGAAACCGCCAACGCGGATTGCGAGGGCAGCTAAGGCAGCGTCGGCAAATAAGTGCGTCGGCACGCCGACAAAGCTGCCGCTAACAATGAAGGCTTAGGGCAGCGGAGCATCAACGTCAGCTTTCGGGTCAACCCGGCGACGAAGGCGTTCGCCGGCCGGAGTCATAGGAGCCAACGATATAAGACGAGCCAGCGTAGGCCACGTAGTTCCCCAGGCCGGTTGGGGCGGCAGTGTGCTCGACCGGTGCGGGGCATCAAACGACTTAACCGCACAGCGCGGTTGAGTTGGCGTCAAAGCAACTCAGGGCGCGACCATTTCGGTGCGGTATTTGACGAGCAGGGTCTTCATCATTTCAGCCTTCCCGGCCTGCTCTGCCTCGCTGGGAACCGGCGGCGGCGATGTCCGGCTCTCAACCGGGATGCCCATCGTGATGAAGAACTCGTCCTGCCCGGCTGGTGTGCACATGCAGAGCATATGTGCGGTCTTCCCCGACACATTCTTGAACATATGCGGCGCGTTCGCCGGAATGTTGACCGTCGTGCCCGCGCGAACCGTCTGCGTCTGGCCGCGGAAGGTGAAGGCGAGCTCGCCTTCCAACAGCGTGAACATCTCTTCGAAATCGTGCCGGTGCGGCGGCGGCCCGCCGCCATCGGGCACCAGCATGTCGATCAGGCAGTACCGGCCTGCGGTCTGGGCGCCGGATACAAGGATGGAATAGGTATCCCCGACAACCGAAAAATGCGGAACATCACCCCCATCGGGGTCGGCGACGGTCAGCGAGCGGCTAAGGTCATCGGCGGGTAGCGATGACACTGCCTGTGCCTCGGTCATGTCTGGCGTCCTTTGTTGGAAGCGATGGGTTCGACGGTCTTAGTATAATAATCTTCCAGCTTCGTCATCGCGAGCCGCCTCTTCGGCGGCGTGGCGACCCCGGGCCACAGAACCGGGCGTCCGTGCGGGTCTTGCCCAGCCCCTGCGCTCATCCACCCTGCGGTGGATCGCCACCTGACATAGGCGGAGCTTAAGCCCACCATCGATAGTCGATGTCAGCTCGACGTAACGTAGGCATCCTTCGGTGTGATTGCCGCTCAGTCAGGTCCGCAGCAACTTCAACATTTCTGTTCTATTATAATTCTACTGGCAAGCATGATGGTGAGCGTAGCAGGTCGAGTTCAAGTTAAATCGGGCATTTTGAATAAAATGCAAAGAATGCTGACGGAAAAACCGGCAGCTTGATTTCGCCAGGATACGCGTTCCATCTTCGCTTGAACTGAAGGATCATGTAAACATGAGAATGAAGAGCGCCCTGTCGCTATGTCTAGCGGCAGCAGGCTTTGCAGCACCACATCCCGTGCTGGCGCAGGGCATGTCGCCTGGAGACTCCTACGTGGCCGAGACCCCAGCCAGGCCAGGCTGCCCCCCTGCCGTCCTGCACATCGTCCGGTCGGGCCAAAGCCTGTCCGGCGTGGTGTTCTTCAAGGACGGGTCCGGCGTGAGCTCCGTGGCGGGCTCCACGGATGGGCAGACGCTGAGCTGGAGGATGGCATCGATCCGCGGCAATGGCCCGGCCGGGGATGTGACCGGAACGATCTCACCCAAGGGCAGCCTTCACGCACAACTGGCCGGGACGAATTGCACGCTTGACGCCATGGTGCCACGCTACGCGCAGATCGGCGGCGGCGGCTAGAGCGTATCGACGAAGAACGCAGACCCTCCGATGTGACGAAAGCCGTCAAACCGGATGCTGCTCTGGGGCTTCCGTATGCAGGCCGGGCTAGTCCCGGCCTGCATACGCCATCTGGTCTCCATCCCCCGACAGGATCAGTCATCGCGTTTTGATGCTGTGCCGGCGCCGAAATGGGTCAGCAGGCTGTCGATCATCGACTGTCCCATGGCAGCGCGGGTTTCGTGCGTGCCGCTGCCGATATGGGGGGATAGCGATACCGTGTCCATCGTGAGCAAGGCAGGGTGCGGATGCGGCTCGTCCTCGAACACGTCCAAACCGGCCCCGGCGATGCCCCCTGCCTCGAGCGCAGCCACCAGGGCGGCCTCGTCCACGACGCTGCCGCGGGCGATGTTCACCAAATACCCGTCGGGCCCGAGCGCCGCGAGCACCGTAGCGTTCACCAAATGCCGCGTCTCGGGGGTTGCGGGGCAGCACACGACCACGATGTCGCACTCCGCCGCCAATGCCGCTGGCGTTGCAACAAAGCGATGGGGCAACGCGGGCTTCAGGGTGCGGGAGGTGTAGACGACACTCATCTCCATCGCCACTGCCCGGCGGGCGATCGCGTTGCCGATCGTCCCCATTCCGATGATGCCGAGGCGTTTGCCCTTCAGCGTGCGGCCAAGCGGGAACCGCCCCGACGCCCACGCGCCCTCCCGCACAAACCGGTCCGCCTGGGCGAACCGGCGGAGCAGGAGCAGACAATGGCCAATCGCAACGTCAGCCACGTCGTCGGCCAGCGCGTCGGAGGTGGCCGTCACTTTGATGCCTCGCTCCGCCGCCGCGGCAAGGTCGATGAAATCCACCCCGGCGCTGAAGCTGGCGATGATCTCGAGCTTGGGCAGCGCCGCGATCAGCGCGCGGGAGGCGCCATCATGCCCGGTGGTCGCAACGCCGCGGATCGTGCCGGCATGCGAACGTATCAGCCGCTCGCAATCCGCCGGGTCCCGCCCGTCAAGCATACTGACGGCGGAGCCGAGCGCCGCGACGGCTGACGGCATTAAATTGGCGACGAGCAATACGTCGCCGGGGCGTTGGTCTTTTTCCATGAGGGGTTCCGAGTTGCGTGTGTGTCTAGGGACGGCGCTGGTTTCGTGCGCGCGATCGGCAGGGTGCCCGAAAGCACCCCATCATACAGCCCCTAAGCCGCCGCATGCATCGAGGGGATCAGGCCCCATTCCTTGAGCGCCTTTGCCAGGCGGGTCTCCTGCCGCTGGGTCAACGGCCAAGCGCCTGGGGCACGGACGTGGCCGCAATCATTCCCCAGCAGCTTCAGCGCGCCCTTCACGATCGACACGTTGGTGCCGTTGCCTTCCTCGGAACGCAATTCCTCGAACACGCTCACCTGGGAGATCAGAGTCATGGCCGCCGGGTAGTCGCCCCGGTCCAAGGCAGCGTGGATCTTCATCGAGTGCTCCGGAAAGACGTTGATCAGGCCGGAAGTAAACCCTCTTGCCCCAACCGCGCAGAGCGGCGGTGCCCAAGTCTCGGCAAGCCCGCCGACCCACACGATGCCCGGATCGGCCCGCCGGATCGCCTCGGCCAGGCGCAGCGGCGTCTGTGCCGCCCATTTCACGCCGGCCACTTCCGGGATGCGGCAGAGCGCCTCGACCGCGTCCAGGCCAATCCTATCGTTGCGGAGATACAGCATGATCGGCAGGCCCTGCCCAGCCTCGGCGATGCGCTGAACGTAGGCGACCACGCCGCGCGGCGACACAAACGGGTCCGGCGGCTGATGCACCAGCAACCCCGCAGCCCCGGCCTCCCGCGAGGCCTTGGTCAACGCCAGGGCATCGTGCAGGCTGCGCCCGACGCCGCCCAGCAAAGGGACTCGTCCGCCGATCTGGGTGGCGGCCTCGTGCACCATGGTCACAGCCTCGGCGGTGGTCAGGCTATAGAACTCGCCCGTATTGCCGTTCGCGACCAGGATGTGGACGCCCGCGTTCACGGCCCGGTCGATCACCGGGGTCAGCCGGCTGGGCGCCAGCGCGTCGTTGGTGTCGAAGGGGGTGACCAGGATACCGGAAATGCCGGTGAGGGCCTTACGAAAGCTCGCTGAGACTTCGGACATAAGGGTCGACCTTTCAGAGTGCCGGGTGCATCCCGATTGCTGGTGCCTAACTGCCACCTGCTATTGCAGATAGCAAGGCTTCGTCATTAGGATGCCCGCATGCCGAGAGACGCCAGCACTGCCCTGCAGGCATTCACCCCCACCGAAACGGACTCGCTTTCGACGCGGGCCTATCACCGGATCCGCGACGCCATCGTGGATGGATCGCTGCCCGGGGACAGCCGGATCTCCGAGCGTTCGCTGGCGTTGTCGCTGGGCATTTCGGCTCAGCCCGTGCGGGACGCCCTGCGCCGCCTGGAAGCGGACGGGATGGTGGTGACCTCGCCGCGGCGCGGCACCGTCGTCGCCGTGTTCACCCGCGACCGGATTGAAGAATTCGGCCTGATGCGGGTTGCGCTCGAAGGCGTCGGGGCGGCCCTGGCGGCAAGGCGGGCCACGGAGGTGGATGTCGCCGCCCTGCGCCGCCAACTCCAGGCCATGCAGCCCAGCACCCGCACCGGTGACCTCGCAGCGTTGGCCGCGGCGAACGAACGCTTCCACGACATGGTGCACGCAATCGGCGGCAACCCGATCCTGATCCGCTCGATCGCGGCCTTGCGCGCGCATGAATATATCGGGCGCGTGCACGCGCTGCAGAGTTCGCCTTACGAGCCGGCCCTCGCGCTGCGCGAGCATGCCGGGTTGGTCGCGGCCCTCCGCCGGCGTGACCCCCAACTGGCGGAGGCGCGGATGCGGGCGCATATCGAGCGATCGCTCCTGGCCAGCGGCCTGGTGCGGGCCTTCGGTGCTCGGGAGAGTTCGGCGACAGCCCGCGCCATGCGGCCGCAGCCATCCAGCGTAGGGCGGTAGAGACGGGCCGGCTCGCGGCGGCGACGCCGCTGATGACGGCTCTGCCATCTCCCTTGCCGCCGCGGCGTTCTGCTGGTTTCTACCATTCGGGCCGCACGACAGCCGATATGCCGTTTCCCAGCCCGACCTTCACCCGAGGAGTTCCCGATGACCCCACCCGATCGCCTGCGCGCTCTTCTGGCCGAGCCCGGTTTCATCGTGATGCCGGCTGTCTGGGACGGGCTGAGCGCCAAGATGGCCGCGGAGGCCGGGTTCAAGACGGCGTTCATGTCCGGGTCCTGCGTCGCCGCGGCGCGGCTGGGCGGTCCTGATCTGGACCTGCTTTCATTTGCGGAGATGTTCAATTCGCTCGACATGGTTCGCGCCGCCGCGCCGGAGACGCTCGTGCTGGCCGATGGCGACCACGGCTACGGCAATGCCTTGAACGTGCAGCGCACGGTCCGCGCCTATGGCCGCGCAGGCGCCGCCGCGATCCTGATCGAGGACAAGGTGACGCCCCGGGCGCTGACCGCGGACGGCAAGCCCTGCCTCACCCGGCAGGAAGCGCAGATGAAGGTGCGAGCCGCGGTCGCCGCGGCCAAGGACTCGGGTATGCTGGTGATGGCACGGACGGATTGCCGCCCGACCCTGGGCATCGAGGAAGCCGTGGCCCGGATCGAGATGTATGTGGCAGAGGGCGCCGACATCCTGTTCCTCGACTCCCCGGCCGACGAGGCCGAGGTGCTGCGCGCTGTGGCGGCGGCCCAGGGGCGCCCCTCGTTTGCCGTGCTATCGCCCGGCGCCAAGCGGGAGACGCCAACACAGGCCCGGGCCGCTGAACTGGGCTTGAAGATCGGGACGCATCCCACCGCGCTGATCTCGCCGGCCGCAGCGGGCATCCGCGCCGGGCTGGCGGCGTTGACGGCGGGCGAGGCACAATCCACCCATTCAATGACGACCGCGGACTTCCGCAAGACCCTCGGCTACCCGAATTACGAAGTGGCGGCGAAGCCCTATATGCTGGGCTGACGGGCATCGAAGGCATGGCCTACGCCTGGGGGGCAGCCTCTCCGGCATTCGAGAACTGGCAAAAAGCGCTATGCCCCCACCGCACATCACCACCTCGGCTCTCGACCTCATCAACAACACCCCCCTGCTGGCTTTGGACCGCGTTCACGCAGGGCCCGGCCGGTTGCTCGCCAAGGCCGAGTTCTTGCAACCCGGCGGGAGCGTGAAGGACCGGGCCGCTCGCGCCATCCTGCTCGCCGCCAAGGGTGATGGACGCCTCCAGCCCGGCGCGCCCGTTGTCGAGATGACGAGCGGCAACATGGGCGCGGGCCTCGCTGTAGCATGCGCGGTGCTAGGCCACCCCCTTATCGTCACCATGTCGGTCGGTAATAGCGTTCAGCGCGCTCGGATGCTTGAGGCGCTGGGAGCGGAGGTCGTGCTGGTGCCGCAGGTAGACGGCGCACCGGGGCAAGTGACCGGGGCGGACGTGGCAGCGGCGGCCGGCATCGCCCAACGCCTCGCGGCGGAAAGGCAGGGCTTCTACGTGGACCAATTCAACGCGCACGAAGGCGTCGAGGCGCACGAGACAACGACTGGGCCGGAAATCTGGAGGCAAGCCGGCGGCAAAGTCGATGCATGGGTGGCCGCCGTAGGGTCGGGCGCCACCTTCATCGGGGTTGCAGCCGCACTGCGCCGGCGCAACGCAAGCGTGTTATGCGCGGTGGTCGAGCCGATCGGGTGTCAGCCACTGGCCGGTCTGCCGGTCGAGAAGCCCCGCCATCTTCTGCAAGGAACGAGCTACGGCAGCGTGCCGCCGCATTGGGATGCGAGATTGATGGACATCTCGCTACCCGTCGAAGACGACGAGGTGGAACGCTGGAGGCAGATGCTGGCGACGCGGGAGGGGCTGCATGTGGGCTATTCGGCCGCTGCCAACGTCTGCGCGGCGTCTGCCTTGCTGCGGTCTGGGCGTCTGCCAGCCGACGCAGTTGCGGCTACCGTTCTTTGTGACACCGGCTTGAAATATTGAGGAGCCTTCTGAAACTGCGATCACCCGGAGCCACACCAGAGCGTCTTGGCGACCGATCCCGAGCATGCCAGCATATGCGGCGATTGGGAGGTTGAGCTGCGCCGTCTGGTGAATCCGGAAGCAACCGAGTCTCGCCCGATTCTCGGCTCATGCCAGTCGCCGGGTTAACCGAAGCGCGACTCGCTATACGGAAGCGGCTCCGGAAGCCCCATATTCTCGCGCAAGGTCGCGCCCTGGTATTCCCGGCGGTAGTAGCCAAGCTGCTGCAATGCGGGAACCAACTGCGTGGTGATCCGCTCGATGCCCTTGAGCTGATAAACCGAGGAGAGGTTGTAGCCGTCGCACCCGAACTGTGTGAACCGCTCGTGCATCTCCTCCGCCACCTGTTCCGCCGAGCCGACGGGCGACCAGTGCCCGCTGCCATTGGACATCCGCTCGACCATCTGGCGGATGCTGAATTTCCGCTCCACCGACATGTGCTTCAACAGCTCATAGCGGTACTGCAACGCCGCGACGGTATGCGTCGGCGGAAACGCTGCTTCCGGGATCACGTCGTCAAGCTCGTATTGGGCGAGGTCGACGCCCGGCAACAAGTTCTGCAGCAACCGTTTGCCAATTTTGAAGTCGATCAGGTCGCTCAACTGCCGTTGCATCGATTGCGCCTCCGCCTCGGTGGCGCCGATCACCGGCACGCAACCCGGCAGGATTTTCAGATGATCCGGGTCACGGCCGAACCGGGCCACCCGCGCCTTCAAATCGGCATAATGCGCCTGCCCCTCGGCAAGGCTCGGCGCCTGCGCATACACCATGTCGGCGTGTTTCGCCGCCAGGTTCAGACCGCTATCGGATTGCCCGGCCTGCGCGATCACCGGACGCCCCTGCGGCGGGCGCGGCATGTTCAGCGGGCCGTGGATTTTGAACACCTCACCCGCGTATTCGTCACAATGCACCCGGTCGGGGTCGGCGAACACCGGGGTCGCCCGGTCGAACACCAGCGCATCCGGCTCCCAGCTATTGAACAGCATGCGGATCACCTCGGCATATTCGGCCGCCCGCTTGTGCCGGGTCGCATGGTCGGCGAGCGGCTGGTCGGAATAATGGTCGGCCCCGCCATAGGAGGTGACCATGTTCCAGCCGGCGCGGCCCTTCGAGATGTGATCCAGCGTGCACATCTGCCGTGCCACGTTGTACGGCTCGGTAAAGCTGGTGGAGAAGGTGGCGATCAGCCCGATCCGGTCGGTGATCGCCGCCAGCGCCGAGGCGAGCGACATCGATTCCAAAAATCGCGCCGGCCGCGCCCGCAGCGTATCGTGCTTGTGGTCGGCGCTGTCGGCCAGAAACACCATGTGCATCTTCGCCGCCTCTGCCAGCCGTGCCGCATCGGCATACAGGCTCAGCGAATAGGCGTCCTCCGCCCGGCTATCCGGCAGCCGCCACGCCGCCTGATGCTGGCCCACGCCGTTGACCAACATGGCGAGAATCATCTGGCGGGGCGGTTTGGGCATCGGATGTCCGGTGTTGTTCGGTGTTGGACAAGAGTGTCGCCGCAGCGCAGCATAGAGTCCAATAGTATCACGCAACCAACCGGGTTCGATGCAGCGCTACATCCTTCGCCGCCTTGTGCAGATGATTCCGGTTGTGCTGCTCGCCGTCGTGCTGAATTTCGTCATCATCACGCTCGCCCCTGGCGACCCGGCGGTGGTCATCGCCGGCGACCAGGCACCGGAAAGCTTCATTGCGGAATTGCACAAATCCTATGGCCTGGACGATCCGCTCCCCGTCCGCCTGGCCGCCTATCTCGGCCGCCTGGCGCATGGCGATCTCGGCTTCTCCTTCAGTTACCAACGCCCCGTCGCCAGCCTGCTGACGGAGCGGCTCTCGGCGACCCTGCTGCTGGTGCTGACTGCCGAATTGCTCGCCATCACCCTCGGCACCTGGCTCGGCGCCATCGCCGCCTGGCAGCATCGCCGTCCGCTCGATGGCGCCATCTCCGCGGCCTCGCTGGTGCTCTATTGCATGCCGGTGTTCTGGACCGGATTGCTGCTGATCCTGCTCTTCGCGGTCGAGCTGCATTGGCTGCCCAGCTCCGGCATGACCAGCCTGCTCGCCTTCGACATCCCGCGCTGGCTGGACGTCGCCCGCCATCTGGTGCTGCCCGCCAGCTGCCTGTTCCTGTATACGCTGCCGACCTACATCCGCCTCACCCGCGCCAGCGTGCTGGAGGTGGCGGGCGAGGACTATGTCACCACCGCCCGCGCCATCGGCTATCCGGAACATCGGGTCTACCTGCGCCATGCCCTGCGCAATGCGCTGCTGCCCACCGTCACCGTCGCGGGTATGTCGCTGAGTTCACTGCTCACCGGGGCGTTGCTGGTCGAGACGGTGTTCGCCTGGCCGGGCCTTGGCCGCCTGATGTTCGAGGCCGTCGGCACCCGCGACTACCCGGTGCTGATGGGTGGCTTCCTCTTCGCTACGCTGCTGGTGGTGGTGGGCAACTTCATCACCGACCTGGTCTATACCTGCCTCGATCCGCGTGTCGCGCTGACATGATAGTCCGGCGGCTCCGCGGGCGCATGGGCCTGCTGCTGGGCCTGACGATCTTGGGGATCACCCTGGCGCTGGCAGCATTCGCGAGCCGGCTCTACCCCGGCGACCCGCTTTTCGCCAACGCGCCGCCGATGCAGGCACCCAGTTGGGCGTATCCATGCGGCACCGACTACAGCGGCCGCGACGTGCTGGCGATGCTGGTCTGGGGCACAAGGGTTTCGCTGCTCTTCGCCTTCGGTGCCGCCGGCATCTCGCTCGGCGTCGGGGTTACCCTCGGCGCCGTCTCCGGCTATTTCGGCGGCTTGCTGGACGATACGCTGTCGCGCCTGTTCGAGATGTTCTACATCATTCCGCGGCTGTTCCTGATCATCCTGATCATCGCGCTGTTCGGCTCGCATCTGTGGATGACGGTGGTCATCGTGGGCGCCACCATTTGGCCGTCCAATGCCCGCATCATGCGCGCCCAGGTGCTGACGCTGAAGCGCCGCGGCTACGCGCAAGCGGCGATCGTCTCCGGTGGCAGCCATTGGCAGGTGCTGTTCGGCCACATCGTGCCCAACGGCATCGCTCCGGTGCTCGCCAATTCGGTGCTGCAAATGGCCTATGCGGTGCTGACCGAGGCCGGCCTGGCTTTCCTCGGCCTCGGCGACCCCAACGTCGCGTCCTGGGGCCAAGTGCTGTTTTGGGGCCAGAGCTATATCTCCTCCGCACCCTGGATGGTGATCTTCCCCGGCATCGCCCTGGCCCTGCTGCTGCTATCCTTCCAATTGCTGGGAGGCCTGGCGCGGCGTGGCACCGATTCGGGCCTGCGCATCACGCCCGCATGACCCCACCCTTGCTGGCTGTGCGCAACCTCAGCGTCGCCTTCGCCACGCCAACCGGTCCATTACGGGCACTCGACGGCGTTTCCTTCAACCTCGGCCGCGGCGACAGCCTCGGCCTCGTCGGTGAATCCGGCAGTGGCAAAAGCACCACCGCCTACGCGCTGATGCGCCTGCTGCCGCCCAATGGTGCCGTCACCGGCGGCGAGGCGCTGCTGGATGGCGAGGATTTGCTGCGCATGCCCGGCGCCACGCTGCGCGCCGCCCGCTGGTCGCGCATCGCCATGGTGTTCCAGAACGCCATGACGGCGATGAACCCGGTGATGCGGATCGGTGACCAATTGGCCGGCGCGCTGCTACAGCACCGTCCGATGCGCCGGGCTGACGCGCTGGCCGAGGCCCGCGCCATGTTCGCCCGCGTCGGCCTGCCGCCCGGGCGATTGATGCAATACCCGCATGAGTTCTCCGGCGGCATGAAGCAGCGCGCGGTCATGGCGCTGGCGCTGATCTGCGAACCCGCCTTGCTGCTCGCCGACGAGCCCACTACGGCGCTCGATGTCGTGGCGCAACGCCAGGTGCTGCAATTGCTGGGCCGCCTGCAGCAGGAGTTCGGCCTCGCGCTCATCCTCATTTCGCACGACATCGCCGCCGTGGCCGAGACCTGCGCGCGCGTTGCCGTGATGTACGCCGGTCAAGTCATCGAGCAAGGCCCGACCCGCGCCGTGTTCCGCAGCCCGGCCCACCCCTATACCCGCGCCCTGGTGACCGCCGTGCCGTCGCTGCACGCCCGTGCGCTCGCCTCCATCGAGGGGACCGCGCCGGATTTGCGGAACGCGATTGCCGGCTGCCGCTTCGCCCCGCGTTGCCCCCGCGCCGCCGCGCTCTGCCGCGACACCGCGCCGCCCGTGGTGGAACTTGCGGGTGGCCGCACCGCGCGCTGCCATTTCGCCGCCGCATGACCCCCGTCGCCGTCGTCGAGCACCTGGAAAAACGCTACCCGGTCAAGTCCGGCCTATGGCACGAGTTGCGCGGCCGCGCGGCCAAGGTCCATGCGGTCAGCGACGTCTCCTTCGCCATCAACCCCGGCGAGGTGGTGGGCCTGGTGGGCGAATCCGGCTGTGGCAAGACGACACTGGGCCGCATGCTCGTTCGGCTGGAAACGCCGAGTTCGGGCCACATCCACATCGACGGCGCCGATATCGCCAGCCTCACAGGCGCCGCCTTGCGCGGCTTCCGCCGTGGCACCCAAATGGTCTTTCAGGACCCGTTCGATGGGCTCAACCCGCGCATGACCGTGCTGGAAACCGTCAGCCAACCGCTGCGCTACCTGAAGCTGCCCGGCGACGCCGCCGCCCATCGCCGCCAGGCCCTCGCCGCGCTCGATCGCGTCGAACTGCGCGCGCCCGAGGATTTCGGCGCCCGCTACCCCCGGCAGCTTTCCGGCGGCCAGCGCCAGCGCGTCGCCATCGCCCGCGCGCTGGTGGTGCAACCCCGTTTCATCGTCGCCGACGAGCCGGTTTCCATGCTCGACGTCTCGGTCCGCGCCAGCGTGCTCACGCTGCTGCAGCAACTGAACCGCGACTCCGGGATCGCCATCCTGCTGATCACCCACGACCTTGCAGTCGCCGCCTTCCTCTGCAGCCGGATCATGGTGATGTATTTTGGCAAAGTGATGGAATCGCTGCCCGCCGCCAGCCTCACCGGGCGCGCGTGCCACCCCTATACGCGGCTGCTGCTCGCCTCCGTCCCTGACCTGTTTCGCGAGGATGCCGTGCCGCAAATTCCGCCCGGCGACATGCCGAGCGCCACCGCCCCGCCACCCGGCTGCCGATTCCACACGCGCTGCCCGCTTGCGGAAGCGCGCTGCCGGGTGGAGGAGCCAGCATTGCGCAGCATCGCCAGCGGACACACCCTGGCCTGCCACGTCATCGCCGCCTGAACCGACGCAACTCAGCAGGAGACTGCACGATGTCCGACTCTTCCGCGACCCTGCCCCGCCGCTCGCTGCTCGGCCTTGCCGCGACCGCCGCCCTCGGCCTGCCGCGTACTGCCTCCGCCCATCCGCAAGCCGGCGCCGTCAAGGGTGCCATGGTGGTCGCCACCAGCCTGGAGCTGAAGCAGTTCAACGTGAACTACACGCCGGACAACGCGGCGCTCTACATCACGTCCAACATCTACTCCAAGCTCGCCGCCTTCGACACGGTCGAGAACGCGATGTATCCCGACCTCGCCGCGAGCTGGGACATTTCGCCCGACCTGCAAACCTACACGCTGCATTTGCAGCACGACGTCACCTGGCACGATGGCAAGCCGTTCACGTCCGCCGACGTGGTGTGGACCATCGAGGACATCCGCCGCGAGGGCGACCGTGCCATCACCTACAAATTCGTCGCCGACATCGACCATTTGGAGGCGCCGGACGACTATACCGTGATCGTCCATTTGAAATCGCCAAACGGTATCCTGATGGAGGGTTTCGCCTCGTATTACGGGTTCTACATCCTGCCGAAGCACCTCTACGAAAACACCGACGTGCATACCAATCCCTACAACCAGAAGCCCGTCGGCACCGGCGCGTTCAAATTCGCCGAGCACGTGACCGGCAGCCATGTCGGCCTCATCGCCAACCCGGCCTATTACCGCGACGGCCCCAACCTCGAGCGCCTGATCTTCCAGTTCATTCCGAGCCTTCCGACCGCCATGCTGGCGTTGCAATCGGGTGATGTCGGCTACGTCACCGCCTCCCCGCCGTTCGCCGACGTGCAGCGGCTGCGTGCCCTGCCCGGGCTCAAGGTCGATAGCACCCTCTCGCCCGTCGTCATGTGGTTCGGCTTCAACCTCGACCGGCCGCTCTGGCAGGACCCGAAGATGCGCCAGGCCGTGGCGCATGCCATCGACCGCGACGAGATCGTGGCACGGCTGTATGCCGGGCTGGTGAAGCCCGCGGACGGCTATTTTACATCCGACGTGCCCTGGGCCAACAACCCCGACGCCAAGCAGCCGCACTTCGACATCGCCGAGGCGGAGCGCCTGCTGGACGCAGCCGGCCATCCGCGCGGGGCAGACGGCACGCGGCTGAAGATCAATTTCGTGGTGTTCCCCACCAACATCTTCGGCAGCGTCGAACAGGCGCAGATGGTCCGCCAGCAATTGGCCAAGGTGGGCATCGACGTGACGGTGCAGGTCAGTGATTTCGCCATGCGTGGCGAGATCACGAAGAAGCGGCGCGACTTCGACCTCATCCATAGCGGCGGCATCCGCGGCCCCGACCCGTCGGAGCTAGCCTATTTCGTCGGCAAGGATGCGAACTACAATACCATGAATTATGACAGCCCTAAGGTGAACGATCTGCTCGCCCATGGCCGCGCCACGGCCGACCGCGACCGCCGCCGCGCCATCTACGGCGAAATCCAGACGATCCTTGCCACTGACGTGCCGATGGTCAATCTAGTCGAGTATTCGTATATCCGCCCGTACCGCTCGAACTACACCGGGTTCTACTGGCAGTCCCCGGCGGCGCGGAAGATTGGCGAAGCGATGTACAACATGGCGCGCCTTGCCTGAGCGCCAGGCTGGCACTTTGAGGGCTGTTGCGGTGACGCCAGATGGACCTTGTTCTATTGATACGTTTGCTTGAATGCTAGCATTGGGCCGACGCAGAAGCACAGACGGAGGAAGACGATGCCGCAGCTCGCCGTTCCGCAGGTGATGGAGCGTGTTCCAGGATTCAAGGTCCGCCGAGTCCTGGCCAACGCGCCCGCCATTGGCCCCTTTGTTCTATTCGACCATTACGGCCCAGTGAGTTTCGCCAAGGGACAGGGTCTCGACATCGGCCCCCATCCACATGTCGGAATGGGTACGCTGACCTATCTGTTCGAGGGCTCCATGCGCACGCGCGACAGCCTTGGCAACGACATGGTGCTGCTGCCGGGTGGCAGCATCTGGATGGTCGCCGGGCGAGGCGCGGCGCATTCCGAACGTACCCCCTCAGAGGCGCGGCTGCCTGCCTCGCGTTTGTGCGGAGCGCAGCTCTGGATGGCGCTTCCCGAAGCTCATGAAGAGGATGCGCCGCTGGTGGAGCATCACGACCCTGCCGCACTGCCGGTGGTCGAAGAGGACCAACTCCGGCTCCGCGTCATTGCCGGTGAGTTCGCCGGCGCGCGCTCGCCGGTTGGCGTGCTCTCCCCCACGCTCTGCGTGCATGCCGAACTGCGGGCGGGTGGCCGTATCGCGCTCGATGGTGCGGAGCACGAGGAGCGCGGGGTCTACGTGATGTCTGGCGACATCGCGATCGCGGGCACAACGCTCACCCCTGAGCGCATGGTCGTGCTCGCGCCTGGCGAGGATGTCGTGCTCACCGCGCGATCACCCAGCCAAATCATGCTGCTCGGGGGGAGCTCTCTCGGCCCGCGTGTCATGTGGAAAACCGCGCTAGCCCGCACGCCGGAGCGGCTCGAACAGGCCAAATCGGATTGGGCCGAGGGCCGGATCCCTTCTGTTGCCGGCGAGGCGGAGCGGGGCAACTTTCCAGGCTGAAAACGGGCAGCCCGCCGCTAAAAGCGGCCGCTCGAACGTCTTCAACCCGGTCCGGACGACTTCGTGCAGCTCAGAACTCCATCAGATTGGCCCGGAAGGTCTGCTGCGTGTAACGCGTCTTGGTCAGGCCCCGGCGCTGTAGCTCGGGCACCAGCCCATCGGTGATTTCACATCGCTGAGGACAATCTCGTTTCCACGTTGCACGCATGAGAAGCCCTTCGTCCAACCCCGTCCACGCCCGTATATCAGCCAGATATTGGACGGACGATCCGGAGAAGGCCGCTAACTCATTGAAAAGATTGGTGCCCCGTACGGGATTCGAACCCGTGTTACAGCCTTGAAAGGGTGGTAGGACCGATCATTTGCGAACGCTGGCGAACAGCATTAATTCAGCAATAATAAGACCTTTGGCCTCCACTGAACGATGGCGAACGGTTGCGCTCATGGTCGCATACTTGGTAAGTTGCTTGGTAAGTTCTGCCAGCCGAGGAGTGCTCCATGGCCCGTAGCGTTGCCGATGCTCCACTGACGACACGCGCGGCCCGTGGGCGGCTTGCGGTCCGGGCCGTGCCCTATTGGCGTGGGATCGAGGGTGGCGCTGGGGTCGGCTATCGCAAGGGGAAGCGCGGCGGTGTGTGGCTCGTGCGAGTGTTGGATGAGACCGTTGCGGGTGATTACCGCCAAGCCACGCTTGGAAGGGCTGATGACGCGCTGCCGGCTGACGGGACGACGATCATGGATTGGTCGCAGGCCGATAAGGCGGCGCGCGCCTGGATACTTCGGTTCCATCGCGTGGCGTCCGGGCAAGAAGCCGCTCCCCTGCCCCCCTCCGCGCCATACACAGTGGCAGACGCCATCCGAGACTATCTGGCCGATCTCGAACGGCGGGGTAGTCGGGGGCTCGCTCAGACCCTCACCTCTGCCGAGGCGCACATTCTCCCCTCCTTCGCCACGCAACCGGTCGGGCGCCTTAACCGCGATAAGTTGCGCGATTGGCACGCTGCTCTGGCCGGCGCCGCGCCGCGGCGGCGCCTGAAGGCTGGCGTGGCTCGGGCAAGGATCACCCTGGCCGAACATGATGAAGAGGCGATCCGCCGTCGCCGGGCAACGGCCAACCGCATTTTGACCATCCTCAAGGCGGCGTTGAACCATGCGCGCACTGAAGGGCGAGCGACCTGCCCGGGGGATGCATGGCAACTGGTGAAGCCGTTCAAAGGGGCTGACGCTCCCAAGGTCAGCTACCTGTCTGATGCCGAGATCGTGCGGCTGGTGAACGCTTGTCCGCCCGACTTCCGAGAATTGGTAACGGGAGCCATTCTAACCGGCTGCCGCTATGGCGAACTGGCGGCAATGAGGGCTCGCGACCTCAACCTGACGGCCGGCACGGTAACGATCCCGCGGAGCAAGTCAGGGAAGGCCCGGCATGTCGTCTTGACGCCAGAGGCGGCCCGCTTCTTCGCCGGGCTTGCGGACGTTGCGCAAAACGGTCCGCTCTTTCAACGGGACGCCACCGCCAAACAGGCTTCGCGTGAAGCACCCCGCGAAACGGTCCGCGCTCCGTGGGGGCAGTCGGATCAGTTCCGGCCTATGAGAACTGCGTGCGAAGCGGCAGGGATCACGCCGACAGTTTCATTCCATGTCCTTCGGCATACTCATGCATCCCGCCTGGCAACTCGGGGGGTTCCCATGGCGGTCATCGCTGCCCAGCTTGGGCATAGCGATACCCGGATGACGGAGCGGCATTACGCCCACTTAGCGCCATCCTACGTCGCCGATACAGTGCGCCAAGCCTTCGGTAGCATGGGCTTGTCGCCGATTACAGCGGCAGCCGAGGCGGTCGCATCGCAAGCAATGGGGCTGATCCCTCGCGCTGCCGAGGGGGTGCGGGCCATGTCGGGGGCGCCGGGCGGCCCCGAGGCGGCAGAGGTGGTGTAATGGGACGGGTCAAACGGGCGCCTAGCGCTTGCGACGCTGGCGGCATGCTGCACCGCGACATCATCATCGCACTGGGCGGAGCCAAAGCCGTCGCCCGGGTGTGCGCCGCGTCTCCCGATGCCGTAGCAAAGTGGCGCCAACGCGGCGCGATCCCGTCCGAGTATTGGTCTGTCATTGCGACGGCGGCAGCACGACGCGGGCGGCGGAGGCAATTGCGGCAGCCGCCGATGCACCCCAGCTGGCTGCTTCCGACGCGCCGCAACAGACCGCGCACATGATGATTTAATAACGGTGCAATGCCGAATTTTTACCAGCCGAAATTTCTTAATGGCACGGTAAATGGGGTCGGCCTCGGATGTCCTGAGGCTTCAAAGCGGCGCGACGGAGTGTTGGAACCACCCCGCCTCGCCTAATTCGAGAATGGATGCTTACCATGCCCGAACTAGAAATGCACGTTACTGCGGACGGCTGGACAATCCCAGCGGACGATACGCCAAAAAGAATAACGGCGCGACAGCTTGCTATCGTCGATGGCGACGAAGCACGGGTTGCAAAATTCCAGGACGTCTCCGTTGCGGGGCTACGTCGCCGCATGACGGATGATCGGCTACCACCGGAACCGGTGATCCCTGCCGAGATAGCGGCTATTTTGAACAAGCCCCTTCCTGATATGGATGCTGGCTTGGAGATGTCGGGGGACGGCACGGAGGCTGACTTATTTCGCCTTTGTGCGCTGACAATCGAAGTCTGCCGAGACTACATCGCTTTGGACTACTTTTTAGACCAGTGCTCTTTATATACGCCCCCGGCCTGGATCGAGGAGCGGCGCACGCAACTCCACGATGCTCTTGATAGAGCTTTGGACGCTACCGCGGCAGTTCCGGCGCTCACGTGGATGGGGGTAAGCGCTAAAGCAAGGGTCTGTGCTGAGTGGGGTGTGGAACCGAACAGTGGCCCCCTGGATGCGCCAATTGTCGTTTCATTGTTAAATGATTGCGGCGTTTTCGATCGACCCGAGGGAGCCTGCCCAGGAATTATTCGGCGGAATTACACGCCAAGAGCCAGGTCCGAACAGTTTGTGGAGACCATCGAAAGCCTGGACCGCATATGGAGCAATCCCGATCTCGTCCGCAATGCGAGGCGGCAGCCATGAAGCACCGCGACATCATCGTTGCCCTCGACGGCAATAAGGCTGTTGCCGCAATCTGCCGGGATGATCCGGTGCACGTTGTGGATTGGAAACGACGGAACTCTATTCCGCGCAAGCACTGGCCAGCGGTTGTGTCGGCCGCGCGGCAGAAGTCAGAAAGGTTGCTGCTGATCACAGTTGAAGCTATGGCGCGCCACCGCTGACCGCCACGCGGTAGCGCGGACGGCTCTTGCTATCAATTCGCTCGCGATCTTCCGGCGGAGGGTCGCTTCGCCTTGGTGAAAACCAACTCTGGGAGGGCGCTACAGAGGCGTAGGTCGCGACGGCTACGGCGGCAACGCCAGCGTCGCTTAGGCCGGTCCATAGTTTGCTCCGGCCTGCCGCAAGCCGGTCTTCATCCCTACTTGTAGGCGTGCCGCTGGTTAGCATCTGGCGGTTACGCTGCCTTCCTGCCGGCCAGCACTCTATACACGCTCGCAACCCCAATCTCTAGCTCAGCGGCGATGGCGTCACGGGTGCGGCCTTGCTCGGCGAGGGCTACAATCTGGGCAGCCTTGGCCAGCGCCGTAGGCTTGCGCCCCTTGTATTTGCCTTCCGCCTTGGCAGCGGCGATGCCCTCGCGCTGGCGTTCGAGCATGATTTCCCGCTCCCATGTGGCCACACCTGCAAGAATGGTCAGCATGAGCTTGCTGGTGGGATTGCGCGTGTCCAGCCGTTCGCCGCCCATGGACAGGACCACGAGGCTGATACCACGCTTTGACAGGTCCGCCTCGATCGTCAGCAATTCGGCAGTGGAGCGCGCCAACCTGTCCGGCTTGGTCACGATCAGCGTGTCGCCGGCACGGAGGAACGCCAAGCACTCCGCCAACTTGCCGCGTGTGGCCACAGATGAAATTTGCTCGCTGAAGACCCGCTCGGCGCCAGCGCCGCAGACATCCCGAATTTGCGCATCAAGGCCGGCGGCTTGCTCGGCAGTGCTTGTCCGGCAGTATCCAACGATCATGAGCGTCGTCCTATCACATTCGTCTACGACTCTGTGATAGCAAACCTATCAAAGCTGTCAACAGACTTGTGTGATAGAAACTTTCAAGGCGGCTGGACCCTATCGCTGGGGCAAGGTCATGTGATAGGGAGCATGGCGCCCAGCCGACTGCAAACCATGCGAAGCGCTACAAGGCCGATCGCGTGGCTGCGGCAATAACTACCACCCATCCGCCCAAACGCCGCCCATGGTTCTCCCTTTAGTAAGAACCGCCATTCTGGGCGCCGCCGGGCACGCCATCTCGCGGCGCACCCGGCAACAAGGCTATGTCTCCACTAAATGCGCCCCATACTGCGGGGCGAGTGACGGGTCTGGCCGCAGCGTGCCCGAAACCTGGCCGCCCATCATGCGAAGCTGCTGCCGCGTCACCGCCCGCGCGATCTCCCGATCATCCAAATGGAGATAGGTGATGTGCTCGATCACCGGCCCCGGCTGATCAGTCTGTGGGTGATAGGCGTTGAGGTGGAGCAAGTGGCCCAACCCCCGGACTGCATCACCTGGGGTGACATCGTTTAGGCCCAACGGGTTCATGTTCCACAAACCGCCTCCAACGCCACCGGCAATCGCACCTGGCACACCGGCAACGGTTCCGCCCGCGACGGCACCTTTCGCAGCGTTCTGTAGCCACTCGGGAAACTTATCGACCGCCCCGCTCAAGGCCAAAATGCCACCGGCAAGCATGAACAATCCGCCTTTGCCATTCCCCCCGAGCGCAGCAAGGGCGCCGACAACTTTTTCTGCTCCCAGCGCCAGAATGCCGAAGGCCAACCCCTCAAGCGCCGCCTTGCTTCCATCTGGATTAGTTTTGGCCCAAGCTGCAATCGAGTTCAGCCACGTCGTGATACCGTTCAATGCCTCAATCGCCGGCCCTTGCCCAGCCTCACCGAGAGACACCTCAAACGCATTCCAGGCTGCCCCTAAGCCTTTGGCTTGCATCTGCGGATTGTTGGCTAGTTGCGTCTGATATGGATCCGACGATCGCAGCGCATCGAAACCAGCCTTTTCACGCATAAGTTGCGGCCACATCCTGAAAATTTCAGTCAGGAACCGCGAACCCGTGACGGTAGTCGAAATGCGGGACCCTTCTTGGCTCTCATAGACCAGCCGCTTTTGAGCATCCCACGTGTCAAAGTCTGGATGGTCTCCCCTCAGTTTCTTGTCTATCCGCGGCAGTAATTCATCATGCACATAGGAAAGCGGATGTTGTGCAAGATAGTCAATTTTGCCCATTGCCTCATTGTCAATTACCACCTGACCCATGCCGGTCTCGTGCCAATGACCGTGAAGGGTGGGAAACATCTGCTCCAATTCTTGGATCGTGCCCTTTCCCATCCGGCCACTGCCGAACTGGCGATTAAAGCCTTGCAAGGCTGACGCAGCCTGCGGCCCCAACCCTTCAATGAGAGCAAGATTGCCGCCGAAAAATTCTTCGTCCGACATCATAGCCGCTGCTGCGCCGCCCATTCGTGCATTTTGCAGGATCATGCGCGGGGTCACACGACCACCCGTCAGCACTGTTGCCAACATCTCGTTGTGGACGAATTGCGCGAGCCGGGCGGGGTCAGTTTCATCGGTGCCGGGCTTACTGGCGGCCCCCTTTAAATCCCCGGCCTGGACGGCCTGGAAGACTTCCGTCAGCGCATCGCCATGCCCTCGCGCGGCAAGCACCAAGGCATCTTTCAACATAGACGGAGCGGCATCGATCGCGGTTCCGACGTCGGGCAGGCCATCCCGATTGCGAAAGATCACGCCAATGTCTTTCATAACCTCCAACCCGCCGCCGATTGTGGCGCCCGGCGTGCTTACCTGAATAGCCTGCGCCAGCGCCCGCGCCTTGGAAACCTGCTCTGGCGTCCACCCGTTGGTGAGCAACTCCGCCTCTTTGGCGCCAACGTCGAAGCTGGCCCCAAATATGTTCTTGATAAGCTCTCCCGTCATCAGAGCGGGAATTACACCATCAAACGCGCCCGGCACATGGCCACGCCCCCCGCCATCGCCTCGCTCGCTACCGCCGCGGCGGCCGTTGGGATTGAGCGGGATAGGCGGCCCGTGCTCACCTTCGCCAAAGAACGGCGCGTCGTGCCCGGCGCCGTTCGGAAGCGTGAAATTGGGTTGATAGTGTGGGACAAGCCCCCGCGGCTCCCAGCCGCGTTCCGGTCCGGTATAAGGCACCAATGCCCCGTTACTAAGCATCGTAAAGTTCGGCGTGTAGGGTATTGCCTCATTCGACGGAGGTGCCCCAGATCGCGCGTTGCCGGCTGGCGTGCTCTGGCCGCCACCGTGCGGGGTAGACGGAGCGCGCGGAATAACAAAATCGGGAATACCCCCGCCAGCGTTCCAGTTGCCCACCGCACGGTTCATGGTCGCCATGGCCTCGGCGAGCCGCGCCATGTTGTCTGCGGCTCTCCCAATGCCGGCCGCCGAACCGCCAACGCCGCGCAATTCCGCCGCTAGACCTTTGGCTTCCCCTTGTGCGTGGGTAATATGCTCGTCGAGCGCTTCGAAGGCCGGTATCAACGCCTCGATCCCGGCGGAAAGATTGCCGCCAAGAACAAAGGAAACTCCTATTTTGTAGGCTTCAATCATGGCCATCTACGTTTCTCCTAAGTCTTCATCCATTATTAGCGGGTCGCAATCTAGACCGATCTCTTCGACCGTGCCTTTATTTGGATCAACTGCCGGAATTGGCGATATGCGAGGCGTGACGTAGGGAAGTATTTCTTTAGCCGCCGCAAGCGCCAACCTGTAGTCCCCGGCCAGCAAGCTGTTTTTGGCGATCTCTTGAATGATATCAAGCGCCGACAGGTCTTGGTATTGGCTTTCAAGCCGAAGCGCGGCTTCTCTTCTAAGCATGTCACGCTCGATCGTGGCGCTATTCAGCCGCCCTTTTGGGCGACCAGCGCCAACGCGAAAACCTCCATGACCGGGCATTTTGAAATCTCGATTTTTATGCGATGTCATAGCATAACATTTTTCTCCTCGCTGGTTCCAGAGAAATTCCTTCTACGCGTCCGCCAATCCCCGAACCTGGACCTGAGCACGCCGGTTCGCCAGCAACGCCGTTTGCGCCGCCTCGTCTTTCGCGATCTCCGCCAACTCCGCGTCCACGTCGGCCAGATCGTAGCTCTCGCCAACTGCCTGCACCGCCCTTCGACGCGACATCACGCCACCCGCAGTAAGTGTAGTAACGGCCACGGCCTCCGCTTGCTTGTCGCCGTATGTCGGATGGAAGAAGGGTGGCCAAACCAGCGCCAGGCCCGCAGCATCAAGGTTAGTCTCCGCCTTCTGACCGCACACGACGCCACCTTTGATGCGGGTCGACGCCAAGCACACCAGCCGTAGCAGCTGCATCAAGGCCCCATCGCCATACGACAACCGCAGCCGGGATGTGAGCCAAACAATGGGCTGTTTGAGCAATTCCATGGCGCGGCCGGACTGCGCGGATGACATTTTGTCCCGGTCGCTGCCGTCGCCGTGCATCGCGGCCATGGCGCATTTGTGCAGATGCGTCACATAATCGATCACGGCCGAGGTCGCCGAACCGCTGATCTCCAGCAACTTTGCGTCACCGTCGCTGCCCACGATGAGCGCCGAGGCAGCGCCACCAATCCGCGCCGGCATACTCCCCGGCCCGGCTGGCTCCTTAATTAAAAGTGTTGGATCAGAGGAATACTTCAGCCCCCGCCCACCTTGCGATAGCTGATAGTCCGCCTCGATCTCCGTGTTGATGCCGGGCGCGAACGTGCAAGCCCCATCGATTGCATCGCCACCCGGCAGGTTCTTCACCCACACGACGGGGCAAGCGCCCAAGTTATGCACCGCGCTCCGGCGTGTGTCGCGCCGGGGTGCTTGCTCGGCTTCACCTACCGGCCAGGGAACAAACCAGATTTCTTCCTTAGCGTCCCACACCCTATGGAACCAAAAATTATCGAAGCCCGGGCGTAGGGCTGTATACCCGGCCGCAACTAAATCCGCCCTGGTCACCTTGCGCTTCTCGGTCACTCGCAAAAGCGTTTGAGGCGCCATGGGATCATATTCTGGCGTGAGATACAAAGTGGGGAGCACGTCAAAGTAAGGCTTGTTCGCCAGCACGCGAAAGAGGATCGCAACCGAACCGACGCTGCCTAGAGTGGCGGCCTCAATCATGGTCCCGGCCAGGTTCGTTGCCTGGATCATTTGATTGATCGCCAATACCGTGGGGCTTTCTTTGCCGCCCGAGCTTGCCGCAGAGATAGCCGGCCAGCGGCCGAACAGCATGGACACGCTGTCATCAATCACGATGCGGGACCAACCCGTGCGCACCGATGGCCGCCGCTGATCGAGCGGGACATACTCGCCGCTTGCGTTCCGCTCGACACTAAATGGCGTGTAGAGGTGGTCATATTGTTCACCCGCCAGAACTCGGCTTAGCGCCGCCAGACGTTCACGCCGGGCCGGGTAATCCCCATCGGTGATTTGCATGCTAGCTTGAAGCGTTTTCCAGTCCATGGTGTCTCCTAAGTTGGCTATTAACTAAATCTCGCCTTGTTGCCGAGCAGAGCTTTAGCGGGTCCATTCCTCCAGTATCAGTTCAGCGAGCAGCGCGTTACGCTCGTTCAGGAGTTCAACGTCTGCCGGGGTCATCAGGGATGCTGGCCATGCGATGGCTCGCCCCTGCGAGGTCACATGCAAGCGAACGCCGGTCCGAGCCATCGCCAACATCGCAGTCAGCGTCTCAACCCGGCGTATTTCCTCGGCATTGATGGCGGCAACGCGAGCACCTTCTTCCCGCTCGCGAGCAAGTCGTGCGACTTCTTCCTGGGCTTCCATAGCCAGCCACGCCTTTTCGAGAACTTTTGATGATCGGAAAATATCGCGTTGTTTGCGGAGGCGGACAGCAAGAGCCTCCATGCCAGTCAGGCCAAGCACATCCTCGATAGGTAAATTACCAGACAGGACCGACCTGTCTCCCGCTGGCAACGCCGCTAGCTCACTCATCACCTCGACAACACCTCGAATGGCAGACAGTGCATCCTCGCCGCCCCCGGCGGGGACGGCTGTCATGAGTCGGTGGAATGTTTCTTTGACCGGCATGCAGGATGGGCCGCCAGCCTTCAAATAGGCCGCCAGTGCGGCCCGGTTCATTTCCTGCCGCGAGAGGTGAGGACTAGGCGAACTGGTAACGTCAGATGCGATGGACTTATTCATGGGGTTGCTTTCGGAAGGAAGCCGCCGCGATGCTTCGTTGCCTTGGTTATGACATCGAACGGCGGCTGGTTGGGGTGGTGTGTGGCCAGCTATCTCAATGCACGTGATCTAATTCAGCCGGCGGTTACTCGTTCTGACCGGATCGCATCGGCCATCTCTCGCCCATGCGTCGCCAAAAAGCTTTTCTGCTCATCGGTCATTAAAGATGCCGGGAAAATGACGGTCCTCCCGTCCTCGTCCACGTCCAGGCGCAAACCGGCTTGATGCATCGAGATCACGAGTGAGGGCGCGTCATTTCGGCGTTGCTCGGCCGCCGCCAACACGGCATCATGATCTATGACCCTTTGGCGCGCTGCCTCTGCCGCGCTCTCAGTCTCGGCGTCGATTTCAGCGCGAAGCTCCGCCAGATCAACGTTGCTTGACCAAACCTCAGACCGCATCCTGACCAGAATTTCGATAAGCTGGTTTCCGGGCTTGTTATATGTCTCAGGAGTAATCGGGACGTGACCATGCAAAATCTCACGTTGCTCATGCGAAAGCCCGGCGAATGCATCCATAACCC
Organism: Acetobacteraceae bacterium; assembly: GCA_965199005.1. Classification (GTDB taxonomy): domain Bacteria; phylum Pseudomonadota; class Alphaproteobacteria; order Acetobacterales; family Acetobacteraceae; genus LMUY01. Next base: position 2,030,799 of record CBDAQK010000006.1, read on the forward strand.
GAACGATCCTGCGAAGCTGACGCAAGGCTGCAAGACCATCGGCATTCCCCCAAGGTGGCGGCGGTGGAACGCCACGCATAAGCCTGGCAAACATCTCCTTCACGACGGGCAGCCCGCTATCTGCCCGCAGCAGCGACGCATGCGCAGCGCTCTCCATCTTGCCGCGCCAATGGGTATCCGCAAAAACGCTGGCCTCTTCGGCCGTCATACTATCACTCATGCTCAGTTTCCTTTCTGCTGAAACTTCGCCGTGATGCGCGCAAGCTCTGCGGCGTCGTCGTTCTCCCAGCGCTGCCGCTCGTAATCTGCGAGAAGCTTTGCTTTCCGTTTGAGATATTCCTCGGGGGTGAGCGTTCTAACGTCTGGCTCGCCACCCCCGAGTAGCGCGATGGTTGCGGGGTCGCTGTTGTCGATCAAGTTCAGTTCTTCCTTTGGTTGCGTGGCAACATCTGCCCAGAATAGCCCTCATTTAGTTTGGGAAGGCCGTAGGCGCCGCTTGTTGGTGGTTCGGTGGATATGGCTCCCTGCGCCTTTCGGGCGCCCAGCCGGCATCAGCAGTCGAATATCAGTAGCGAACACCGTGCGCCGCGGCTTCTTCTTCGGCGCAGTCGAGCGCTCGGCTAGCAATCTCCGTCGCGAGTGAGGCAGTTATCGGCTGGCCCATGAAATCGCTGGCCAGTCGTTCGGCCAATTTAGCAACTACACGCGCCCGCTCACCTGCCTGCCTGGCCTCGCCGGCCAGTGCATCGCAGTCCTTCTTGAAAGACAAAATCGGGTTCATGGAATGAGGGTAAGCCCGCTCGATCGCTTGAACCTGTTCGTGAGACATATTGCGGATTGGTTGCATGATTATTTTTCCATTCGACCTGACCCCTCCCGGTGGAGTGACATTCCGTCACTCCCTCCCTACCGGGAGTAGGGGGTATAAGGGGGACTGAGAAGGAAGGGTTTCGGAACGCTCACTAGGAAGGGTTAGACCGCTGATAAATCGAGCAATCTATATTCTAACGAAACGTCCAATTCTTGACTAGGAAGAGGATTTCCCTAAGTCAAGAATGCATGGTTCGTCACTAGGAAGGGCTCCTAGTGCATAGCTGAACCATCGTGCCGGAGGTTGGCGGGACGAATGGTCGGTGCTGGTTTGCTGGGAGGGCCTGTGGGCACCATCTCCGCAAGGCCGTCCCGCATTAGCTCCGCCAGCGCCCGGTCCGCGATCACGCGGTTGACGCTGCCGGCCAGCCCGAGCTTCAGCATTTGGTCGTAGATGTGATATTCGGAACGCTTGCTGTCGGATACACGGAAGCCACGGTTGGCGAGCAACTGAAGCGCGTTCATTACGGCTGGCTTGGCCGCCGCAATCTCCATGTCCACGCCGCCAGCAGCTTTGACTCCACCAATCGATACCATGGGCATGAAGACGCCAGTGTCCGTCATCCCGAGTTGGCAGCGCTGGCCCGATTTGGCGTAGTTGGCCTTGCGCAGCACCATTTCCCTGCGGTTGATCAGGGGTTGTTTGGTATCCTTGTCCCACGGCACTTCCAGACTGATCCGGCTACGCGCCGAGGCGTTCCAGGCAGTGGAGCCGCTGTCCATCTCGCCACCGCCGCCCTTGGCATCGCCTTTGCCGCTTCTGGACGGATGGGCAAGCAGCAGGACGGCACCGCCGATTTCTTGCGCTAAGTTCGCAAGCACGGCGCCGACGAACTTGGTTACGGTCGTTCTATCATTCTCGCTGCCGTTCAAACTGGTGGCGGCCGTGTCGATCACGGCAAGCCGGGAGCCGGTCGAAAGCACCTCATCACGGAACTCGTGCCAGCGTTCCGTGATCGTCACAACGCCGTCTCGCGAAACGTTCACCAGCGTGTTGTCTCGCCCGACGCCCGACATCACGGTGGCTTCCCATAGGTCCGCCAGCGGTATCCCTTCATGGGCTGCAATGGCAGAGGCGCGACGATGCACCTCGTCCATTTCATCTTCCGAGAACAGCCCCACGGAAGAGCACTGCGCAGTCGGCAGACCGCACCACGCACGCGCCTTGGCAGAGGCTATCATGAGTTGCAGCGCCAGCATGGACTTGCCCACGCCACCATCGGCATAGAGCAGCGTCACCTGTCCGACCGGAACCCAATGTGGAACGATCCATTGCCGTTCGGGGATTGGCCTCCCCGCCAGCAAGTTGAGCGTGATCTTATCCGTGCGTGGCGCCGGGACGTCCGTAGACTTCGACGTGGCTCTCAGGGCCTTTATTTGATCCAAGATACCTTGCGCCGGATGCCGCTCACCCTTCATCGCCTCAACCGCCTCGGCAACGCCCGCGTTCAAGATGATGTCGGCCGGTGGCATCCATCCTTCCCGGCTCGCGAGATAGTAGATCGTCCCCGCTCCGATCGAGGATGGCCGGAACCCATGCCACTTGCGCTCCGGCGTATCGGGGGTGCCAGACTTCCCCGACTTGGACGACTGCCGGGACCAATTGAGCCATATGTCCCGGCCCTCCTCGCCCAGCGCCCCCTTGATGGCGTGGCCAATTTTGACCCAACTATCCCGGTCCATGTCGTTGTTCGGCAGGTAGCGAAGCGCGCTCTCGATCGCGGCGCGCGTGCCGCGTGGATCGCCGGCCGTGACTGCTCCGGTTGGTGCGTTGCCGATGATGGTTTGCGGCCGCAGTTCGGGTGGCACTAGGTCATAGGCCGCGTCCAGAAACGCCAAACACTGCTCTTGCGTGACCAGCGGCAACCGGGACACGTCAACATCCTCCGGCTGCTCTTCCGGCCACGTATATGGCTGTCCCGTGTCGGGATGGATCGAGCGAGCCACGAATTGCGAACCGCGCCCGAGGATTTCTACCGGCTTGCGGGATCGCTTGGGGAACGGCACCTCGGCCCGGTAGACGAGCAAGCGCTTGGGTGGCAGCCCGATGCGCACAAGCGGGGTGTCGCCGAGCATTTCCCGCGCTAGGGCGTCGATACGGAGGGATAGCTCACCGTCCAGCACATCAATGTCGACGCCAACCGTGTAGCCGCACGCGATGCCGATGGCGCATTCCGGCCACATGGACCACATATCAACCTCTTCGTCGGTGGTTGGGCGGTCGCAATGCTGCTGCCAACCGCCCGTGACGCGCCAATCGCCTTGCGCGTAAACGCCCGGCAGTTTCAGACCCGGCTGTATCGGCATGATGTGATAGCCGGCCGCAACAAGGGCTGTGCCGTGTTGAGCCATGAAGTTGGGAAATATGGAGGTCAATCAACCTTCCCCGTCTTTGGTTTAAAGTGTCGCAGACCACACCTAGTGGGCTTGATAATCTGGTTTGCCTTCGATCCAGGCCAGGCCAGAACCGATGTTAATTAAGGTTCGCGTGCCGACCTTTTTGGCATGCACATGCCCGTCTCTGAGGGCCGCGTAGAGGGTTGTCCTGCCGATACCTGACAACTTGCAGAAGTCGTCGACCGTCGCATAGATGGGCCGCAGTTGCGGCACGCTGCCTCCTGTCTGCTGGGATTGCTTGCTCATTTCCGGGCGCCTCCCACCGCCTGACTGTTCAGCCACTCGGCGAGGTCAATCGGCCGAATGAGATAGCGATTGCCCAGTTTGATTGATTTCGGGCCTTCGCCACGCTCAATTTTGCCGTTCAGCCATCTTCGCGAACGGTGCAAGCTTCGTGCAACCTCCGGCACGCTTAGTAGTCGTTGTAGTTGCGTCTCCGTTGATATCGGCGGCGGATCATTTCCGCCGTGTTGGGCAATCTTCATTTGTATAATGCTCCGCGAGCACTGCTAGAGTTGCAGCAAGCATACCGCCAACATGCCGCTGTTCTAATCCAGCAATGTCGGCGATTTGTTTGGCTGTCAGCCCGTCAACCAGGGCTGAAATCAAAAGACGGTCTAGTTTCTCTCCTGTTTTCTGTTTCGCTTTCCGGCGACTAGTGGCGGCAAATAGCTTGGCATCCGCTATTCCGCTAGGCGATTGCCCACTTGATCCTTTGCGTGATGCCGGGTCACGTGCGCCAAATTCGGCTAAGGCGTAATCCTCGGTCCACCGACCGGCCGCAGCCGCAGCCGCGTAATCGATCTTGCCGGATGCGAGCAGGCCACCGACGCCAGTTCGCAAGTTGAACCCGAACCGGTCAGCCGCCGTCCTCAAATCTTGCTCGCGCACATCCGCGGCGAGAGCCAAACTCAATGGATAGACCATGTGATTTCCTGGAACTGCCACACGTTGATGTATGTCTTCGTTCTAACACCGCTTCCGGCATCATGCCGCAAACTGTAAATCGAGTGGCAGTGGCGTTTCAACAGGAGAATATTAGATGTCATATTTTATGGCATTGGTCGTCCCATCTCGGTCCATTGGGCATACACCTGGCGTTACATGTAACGCGACCCAAAGGCGCGTATCTGTTCTATATAAGTCCACTGACGTCCATAGAGTCTCATGGCCACCAGGCGCGGGAAGGCCCCGTATTTAGTTTGGCGATATCATGCGTGGGGCTTCCGGTAGACGTGTGGGGTGGTGGACCGCCCCGACGCTATCGCCCCTACAGCGCCTTCCCTGGCCTGATTTTCGAACCGGGTTGTCGCGGCCTGTCGGCGATGTGATCCTCCGCCGTGTCCACCTTCAGACTGCCAGTTGCGTTTGCCGCATTGCTGCTGCTGCCGATCGGGGTGGCCGCTTACTCTCACCACATTCGCGGGACTTGCACCCGGCACGGCGGCGTTGCCCAGTGGGTTCACATGCCGCCGAGTTGAACCCGCTCGCGCCGGAGCCGCCCAGAAAGCACGGGCGACGAACCGAGGATGATCTTCGTCTCCCGTCCGCCAGCTTTCGCCACCGTTCAGCAGCGGTTTACTTGGTGAGACGCTTGGTAAATTGCGTCTACCCGCCCAACCTTACCACCTAACTCATTGAAAAAATTGGTGCCCCGTACGGGATTCGAACCCGTGTTACAGCCTTGAAAGGGCCGTGTCCTAGGCCTCTAGACGAACGGGACCGCCGGGTGTGTCATGTGCCCGCATGCACACGCCGGGTCAAGCCACGGCGGCGTCCTGCATTATGAAGCTGGCAGTCACGGTGCCGTTCCACTCCTCCGCCCGCAACTGCCCGGCGATGTGCAGCGGGGCACCTGGCGTGGCCAGCGCATGGCCCAGCTTCGTGTCAGCGGCGCGGAAGGCCAGGGCTTTCAGGCGGCCACCGCCCTCCCCCTCCAGAATCGCCCGCAAGGTGGCGCCATCGCGCCCAATCCAATCGGCACGGACCACTCGCGCGCGCTGCACGGCGATCATCGGCTCCTCGTTCCCGGCACCGAAGGGCGCCAGGCGAGCCATTTGCTCGGCCAAAGCCACCGTCGCACCAGCTACACTCACCGTCGCCTCCACCGTCAAATCCGGGGTACGCGGCAGCGTGGCGGCATGCGCCAGACGGTCTTCCAAAAACGCGTGGAACGCATCGAGGCGATCCATGCCCAGGCTGAACCCGGCCGCCATCGCGTGGCCACCCCCGGTGACCAGCAACCCTTCGCGCCGAGCCTCCAACACCGCGGCACCCAAATCGACACCATCGATCGAACGGCCGGATCCCTTGACCATGCCATCCGACAAGGCGCCAGCCAGCGCGGGACGATTCTGGCGTTGCTTGATCCGGCCCGCGATAATCCCCACCACGCCAGGGTGCCACCCCGCCCCATGCACCAACAGCACGGCACGGCCAGTGTCGGCCTGGGCATGCGCGGCCGCATGGGCGGCAGCCATCACGCTCGCCTCCAACTCCTGCCGCTCCCGGTTCACCTGATCCAGCCGGGCGGCCAGGGCGCGGGCGTCCACGGGGTCCTCGCTCAGCAGCAGGCGCAGCCCGAGGTCCGCCTCGTCGATCCGCCCGGCGGCATTGATGCGCGGCCCGAGCACCCATCCCAACGTCGCGGCATTGGGCAGGTCCTTGGCCGCCGCCACCTCCAGCAGGGCGGCAATGCCAGGCCGTTCACGGCGCGCCATCACCTTCAATCCTTGCGCGACTAGCGCCCGGTTGACGCCCACCAGCGGCATCACGTCACACACCGTCGCCAGCGCCACCAGGTCCAGCAGGGTGCGTAAATCCGGCTCTGCCCGGCTCGCGAACCAGCCGGCCCGGCGCAACGCCCGCAGCGTCGCAATCGCAGCCAGGAAGGCGACGCCGGCAGCACACAGGCCGCGCAGCCCGGATGCATCGTCCAGCCGGTTGGGGTTGACGGTCGCCAGCACCGGCGGTGGCGGCCCCTCCGCCCTATGGTGGTCCAGCACCAGCAGGTCGGCCAACCCGGCCATCTCCGCCAGCACGTCGCCAGCGGCGGTTCCGCAATCCACGCAGACGATCAGCGTCGCGCCACGCGCCGCCATGGCGCGCAAGGCAGGGGCGTTGGGGCCATATCCCTCCAGGATGCGGTCCGGCACATGGGTGAACACCTTGCAGCCCAAGCCGCGCAGCACCAACGTCATCAGCGCGGCAGAACACGCTCCGTCCACGTCGTAATCGCCAAAAATTCCGACGGTTTCAGCCTTCTGCACAGCGCGGGCCAGCCGGTCGGCCGCCCGGTCCATGTCGGTGAGCACGGAAGGGTTGGGCAGCAACGCGCGCAGGGTTGGGGACAGGAAATCCGCAACGTCATCGACCCCAATGTCCCGGGCGGCAAGCAAGCTGCCCACCACCTCTGGCAGCCCGGCGCGTTGGGCCAGCAGCAGGCCGGCCCGCTCTGGGCCGCCCCGCCAGATCCAGCGCCGGCCTGTGACGCTGCTGGTCACGCCGAGCGCCGCGGCTGGAAGCGGGATCGCATTCATGACGGCCGAGCCTGCCTCAGGCGCTGCCCCTCACCAAACCCACCGCCCCCGGCAGCAGGTTCGGATCGACAGAAATCAGCGCGGTCTACTTGGGCTGCCAGGTCTTGGTCGCAAAGTTATGGTGCGCCTCCACATAGCGGACGGTCCCGGATTTGGAGCGCATGACCAGCGAATGGGTCACGGCGCCGGTTTGGAACCGGCGCACCCCGCGCAGCATCGGCCCGGTGGTGACCCCGGTGGCGGCGAACATCACGTCCCCCTTCGCCATATCCAGCAACTCGTATTTCCGCCTCGGGTCGGCAACGCCCATTTCCTTGGCGCGCGCGACCTGCGCCTCGTCCTCGAACAACAGGCGGCCCTGCATCTGCCCGCCCAGGCAACGCAGCGCCGCAGCCGCCAGCACGCCCTCAGGCGCCCCTCCAGACCCGACGAAGATGTCGACGCCGCTCTCGCCCTGCGCCGCCATGATCACGCCGGACACGTCCCCATCGCCAATCAGCATGATGCGGACGCCGGCCTCACGGGCCTTGGCGATCATCTCCGCATGGCGGTCACGGTCCAGCGTGCACAACACCAGCTCGCCAATATCCATCTTCTTGGCAGCAGCCAGGTTGCGCAAATTCTCCCCGACGGGCGCGTCCAAATCGACGACGCCGGCCGGCAGCCCTGGGCCCACGGCGATCTTGTCCATATAGATGTCCGGCGCATGCAGGAAATTGCCGCGCTCGGCCAGCGCCACCGTCGCCATGGCGTTGGGCCCACCCTTGGCAGTGATCGTGGTGCCTTCCAGCGGGTCTACCGCGATGTCCATGGCCGGACCGCCACAACCCACTTTCTCGCCAATATACAGCATCGGCGCCTCGTCCATCTCGCCTTCGCCGATCACCACCGTACCGTCGATGGCGACGCTGTCGAAGGCGCGCCGCATAGCCTCCACGGCAGCCCCGTCCGCCTCGTTCTTGTTGCCACGCCCCATCCATCGGCTCGCGGCCAACGCGCCGGCCTCACTGACGCGAACCAGCTCCAGTGCCAGGTTGCGGTCGTAGTTGGTATCCGGTGCGCGTTCCATCGTGGTCTCCCTTGTCAGCCCGGCTCGATTCGGATCAAGGCGGGTGGTTCCAGCACGGCATCCAGCGCCGCAATCCGGTCCAACGCAGCGCGCATGGCGTGCTCCCGCACCTCGTGCGTCAGCAGCACCACGGCTACCGGCTCGTGGGGGTTGCGGCCATGCTGCAGCAGCGATTCCAGCGACACGCCATGGTCGCGCAGCACGGCCGCGACATCGGCGATCACGCCGGGCCGGTCGATCACCATCAGGCGCAGGTAATACGCGCCCAAATGCTCGCCAATCGGCACGATCGCATCGTCGGCCGGCGTGTCCTGCCCCCAAACCGGGGTAAAACGGCCGCGGGCGAGGTCGATCAAATCCGCCACGACGGCAGAGGCGGTCGGGCCGGAGCCAGCCCCCCTGCCCTCCAGCATCACCCGGCCGACGGCATCACCCTCCGCGACCACGGCGTTGAACACGCCATCCACCCTTGCAATGGGCGCAGCGATGGGAACCAGGCATGGATGCACCCGCGCCTCCACCCCCGCGACGGAGCGCCGGGCAATGCCCAGCAGCTTGATCCGGTAGCCCAACTCCTCCGCGAAGCCGATGTCCACCGCGCTGACCTGGCGGATGCCCTCGACGTAAACCGCGTCGAACCGCACGGGATGGCCGAAGGCCAGCGCGGCCAGGATGGCGAGTTTATGTGCGGCGTCGATGCCGTCGATGTCGGTCGCCGGGTCCGCTTCGGCGTAGCCCATGGCTTGGGCCTCCGCCAGGACGTCGGCGAAGTCCCGCTTCTGCTCCCGCATGGCTGTCAGGATGTAGTTGCAGGTGCCATTCAGGATGCCGGCGACGCGGCTGATGCGGTTGGCCGCCAGGCCCTCCCGCAGCGCCTTGATGACGGGGATGCCACCTGCCACCGCGGCCTCAAATGCCAAGGGCGCCGTCCGTGGCAAGGTGGCCCCATGCACGGCGATCAGCGCCTTGTTCGCGGTAACCACCGGGCGGCCATTTGCCAGCGCGGACGTCACGAGCCGGCGGGCCGGGCCCTCCGCCCCACCGATCAGCTCGACGACGACGTCGATGCCCGGGAGGGTTGCGAGGTCCTCGGGGTCGTCAACCCAAACGGCGCCATCGAAGGAGACGCCGCGGTCGCGGCTGCGGTCCCGGGCAGACACGGCGGCGACGGTGATGGGCCGGCCCGCGCGGGCCGCGATGAGGTCGGCATTGCGGTCGAGCAGATGCAGGACGCCCGCCCCCACCGTCCCAAGCCCGGCGAGACCGACGCGTATCACGGCATGCTGGGCATCGTGACTCACCCCGTGACCTCTTCGACCGCAGCGACGTTCGTCCCTGCCGCGAGGAACCCCTTGATGCTCCGCACCGCCTGGCGCAGGCGCTGCGTGTTCTCCACCAGGGCAATGCGAACGTGCCCATCACCTTGCTCGCCAAACCCGATCCCAGGGGCGACTGCCACCTTCGCCCGGGCCAACAGGAGCTTGGAAAACGCCACGCTGCCCAGATGCGCGTAGGCGGGCGGGATGGGCGCCCAGGCGAACATCGAGGCCTCGGGGCTGGGCACGGCCCAGCCAGCGGCGTTCAAGCCACTCACCAGCACGTCGCGCCGCTCCTTATACAGGGCCCGCATCTCCGCCACGCAGTCCTGCGGACCGTTCAGCGCCGCAGTCGCAGCCACCTGGATCGGGGTGAAGGCGCCGTAGTCGAGGTAGGATTTGATCCGGGCGAGCGCCGAGATCAGCCTTGCGTTCCCAGCGGCGAAGCCCATCCGCCAGCCCGGCATCGAATAGGTCTTGGACAGCGAGGTGAATTCCACCGTGATGTCACGGGCGCCCGGGACTTGCAGCATCGAGGGCGGAACCTCGTTGCCAAAGTAGATTTCGGCATAGGCGAGGTCTGACAGGATCCAGATCTCATGCTTGCGGCAGAACGCCACCACCTCGCGGTAGAAATCCAGCGACGCCACATAGGCCGTCGGATTCGACGGGAAATTCACGATCAACGCGGTCGGCTTCGGCACCGAGTGACGCACCGCCTGATCCAGCGCACGCAACATCGACTCGTCCGGGGTGGCCGGAATCGACCGGACGGATGCGCCGGCGATGATGAAGCCGAATTGGTGGATCGGGTACGACGGATTGGGCACCATAATCGTGTCGCCCGGGCTGGTGATAGCGGCAGCCAGGTTGGCCAGGCCCTCCTTGCTTCCCAGTGTCGCCACCACCTCGGTCTCCGGGTCCAGCCGAACCTCGAACCGGCGGGCGTAATACGCGGCCAGCGCGCGGCGCAGGCCGGGAATGCCCTTGCTCGTGCTATACCGGTGGGTGCGCGGGTCCTGCACCGCTTCCACCAGCTTGGCCACGATATGCGGCGGGGTGGCACCATCCGGGTTGCCCATCCCGAGGTCGATGATGTCTTCACCAGCCGAACGGGCGCGCGCCTTCGCATCGTTCACGGAGGCGAACACATAGGGCGGCAGGCGGCGGATGCGGTGGAACTCGGTCGACATGGCGTCCTCGATGTTAGACTGACTATGATAGACTGGCGGACCCGCCCCGGCCGTTGGCCTGAGCACGCAAATGCAAATTGGCGGCGGGAACCCCAGCCGCGGCGAGGGAGTCGGCAATGGACTTTGCGCGGCGCAATGCGAGGTCTAGCGCACGGGCCTGCGAGTCGGGACTGGGCAACACCGCCTCCCCCTCACCGGTCACGTTCAACGCGACGCCCTTATGGGCGAGCGCAAACCGCCTCAGGTTGAGCGTCGCCGAGGGCGGCAGCGTCGTGGAGCCCGGCGTGAACTCGATGCGCACCGTATTCGGGTTTGCTGCGGCAACAGAGGGCGCAGATGCCGGTGGGGGTGCGGGTGCAGCCGGAGGGGCCGGCGGCGCTGGCAGCCCCAGCCCCGCGGCGGGCGGCGGCGGCGCCGCGGCGAAGGTCGGGAGCGGCCCCGACGTGACGGTTGCCGGTAACGGGGGTACGGCGTCCATGCCTATTTGGGCACTCTGGACGGGCTGGGCCGGCAAAGCCTTTGGCGCTGGTGGTGCGGCCGGGGCGGGCGCAGCATCCACCACGACCCGGTTCGCATTCGGGTCGGGCGGGGCGGCTGGGTTGGGTTTTGGTGGCGCGGCGGCAACCGGCATGGGGGTCAGCGGGTTCTGCGCCGCCGCCGCGTCCGCTGCATCCCGCTGCGCCGCCAGCCGGTCGGCAATCCGTTGTTGCGCCGCGACGTCAGGGGCGAGCGGCCTGCTGGGAACGGTCGCGAGAATTGGGTACGGCGAATTGGCCCCCGGCGGCGGCGGCCGCTGGTCCGCGATCGCGCCCCCCTGCAAATCATGGTACAAGTCCACGGCAGGATTGATCGGGTTCAGCTCTGCACAGCCGGCCAGACCCGCAGCAATCGCAACCAACACCCCCACCGCTGCTTGTCGCAGCCGGAGCGGGCGCCTACCTATCGATAAAGAAACCTCAAACATAAGTCGGTGATCAGCCCCAGCCCTCCGCACTGTCTAGCGGGGCACGAACCCGACGGGAAGGACGCCATGCCGGAAGACGGCAAACGAGCACCCGAAACACTCCACCCGAGCGCACCCATCACGGATCCGGTGCAGCTCAGCCGCTCGATGGCCGACATCGCCGAGCGATCACAGCGTATCGTTGGCGATTGGCTGAAGCGGCAGAGCGTCGACCAGCCCAATGCGGACCCGTTGAACATCGGCGCCGCCTTCATGGAAATGACGGCCAAGCTGATGGCCAACCCGGCACGGCTGATGCAGGCGCAGATCGGGTTTTGGCAGGACTATATGACGCTGTGGCAGAACACCGCCCGCCGGATGATCGGCAGCCCCGAGGCCACGGCCGTGTCCCCCGTGATCCAGGCGGACCCCAAGGACAAGCGGTTCAAGGATGAGGCTTGGAAAGAGAACGAGATCTTCGATTTCATCAAGCAATCCTATCTGCTGTCCGCCCGCTTCGTGCAGGATTTGGTGGGCCAGGCCGAGGGCATGGACAAAAAGACGGCGCAGAAGGTCGATTTCTACTCCCGCCAATTCATCGATGCGATGAGCCCGTCCAACTTCCTGCTGACCAACCCGGAGGTGCTTCGCAAGACGGCGGAGACTGGGGGGGAAAACCTGCTGCGTGGCCTGAACAACTTGTTGGGCGACCTGGAGCGCGGCAAAGGCAAGCTCGCCATCAAGATGACCGATATGGACGCCTTCAAACTTGGCGAGAATATCGGCGTCTCCCCCGGCAAAGTCGTGTTCCAGAACGAATTGATGCAGCTGATCCAGTACTCGCCGACGACGGAAACGGTCCTGGAGCGTCCGCTGCTGATCCTGCCGCCTTGGATCAACAAATTTTACATCCTGGATTTGCGGCCCAAGAACAGCTTCGTCCGCTGGGCGGTGAGCCAGGGCCACACTGTGTTCATGGTCAGTTGGGTCAACCCGGACGAGACCATGGCCGAGAAGGGCTTCGACGATTACATGAAGGAGGGTGTGCTCGCCGCGCTTGGCGCGATCGAGCAGGCGACGGGGCAGCGGGACGTCAACGCGATCGGCTATTGCCTGGGCGGCACGTTACTGGCCTGCAGCCTGCCGTGGATGAAGGCGCACGGCGACGACCGCATCAAGTCCGCCACCTTCTTCGTCACCATGACAGATTTTGCCGAAGCGGGCGAGCTGGGCGTGTTCATCGATGAGGAGCAGCTGGCCCAGCTGGAGGCCAAAATGGAGCGGCAGGGCGTGTTGCAAGGGTCCGACATGGCGTCGACCTTCAACATGCTGCGCGCCAACGACCTGATCTGGTCGTTCGTGGTCAACAACTACCTGCTTGGCAACGAGCCGTTCCAGTTCGACCTGCTGTACTGGAACAGCGACGCGACCCGCATGCCGGCGAAGATGCACAGTTACTACCTGCGCAACATGTATCACTCGAACCGCCTGGCCAAGGGCGAGCTGGAGCTGGCGGGCCAGCGGATCGACCTGGGGGCGGTGGATATCCCCACCTACTTCATCTCCACCCGGGAAGACCACATCGCGCCCTGGCGGAGCACGTATCGTGGCACGCAGCTCATGGGTGGCACGAAGCGCTTCGTGCTGGCGGCCAGCGGGCACATCGCCGGGGTGGTGAACCCGCCTGAGAGCGGCAAGTACAGTTACTGGGTGAACGAGGCCCTGCCGCCCACGCCGGAAGAGTGGTTCGCGGGCGCGCAGGAGATGGCGGGGTCATGGTGGCCCGACTGGCAACGCTGGGTCAGCCCGGCGGATAGCCCCAGAGTGCCGGCACGGACGCCGGGCGCCGGGTCGCTGCCCGCGATCGAGGAAGCGCCGGGGAGTTATGTGAGGGTCAAAGCCTAGCCGCCGGGCTGCCGGCTCGATCAACGAACCCCATGCTGCCTTTGCTTATGTTCCCTGCAAGACGGTCTTTCCGAAGCCCGCATCTCGGTATTGATTTGGAAGATGCTACGCCAGTTGGTAGGGCGGTCTTCGCCAATCGAATACGGATCACGGCTGCGCTGGCGGACTGACAAAGGCGAGCCCTAGCTCCACCCGATCGCCTGCCGCAAAAACGCGATGCCGAGTGCAGAGAACGCCGCAACCTCCGCATTGTCCTTGCCGTAGCCATGCCCTCCTGCGGCGGGCTCGTAGAACGAAGCATCGTATCCCATCGCCTGCAGCTTCGCCGCCATCTTGCGAGCGTGGCCGGGATGCACCCGGTCGTCCCGGCGCGCCGTCGCCAGCAAGATAGGCGGATACGGGCGCCCGGGCGCGGCGGCGTGATAGGCGGAGAGCGGGCCGAGGAACGCCCAATCCTCGGCCACCGCCGGGTCACCGTACTCCGCAATCCAGCTCGCGCCGGCGAGCAGTTGGGAATAGCGGCGCATGTCGATCAGCGGGATGGTGCAAAACAGCGCGCCGAAGCGCTCCGGAAACCGCGTCAGCATGTTGGCGATCAGCAAGCCTCCGTTCGATCCCCCCTCCGCCGCGATGCGGCCCGGCCGGGTGACGCCACGACGCACCAAATCCGCGGCAACCGCCGCGAAATCGTCGTGCGACAGCCGCTTGCCTTCACGCCGCCCGGCCTCGTGCCAAGCGGTGCCAAACTCCCGCCCGCCCCGGATATTGGCGAGCACGGTCGTGCCACCTCGCTCCAGCCATAATTTACCGGTTCGGATGGCGTAGTAAGGCTGGGACGACACGCCGAACCCGCCATACCCGGTCATGTGCACCGGAGCCTCGCCCGTCTCACCCGGCGGCCCCGCCTGGACGTAGGGAATGCGCTCGCCGTCGCTGGAGAGCGCCTCATGCCGTGTCACCACCAAACCGGCCGCGTCGAAGGCAATGGGGCTGCGCTTGAGGATCACGGGAGTAGCCGGGCCGGGCGGCATCATCATCAGCGTCGCCGGCGTAAGCGGGTCCTGCACGGTGGCCAGCAACGTGCCGTCCGCCTCGGTATCCTCGATATCGAGGCCCCAGGCACCCGCCGTTCCCACTCTGGGCATGCCGTCGAGCGTATGGGTGGCCCATGTGCCGGGCTGAACGAGCAAGATCACGGGGCGCAGTTCGTCCAGCAGGCTGATGAGCAGGCTGCCCGCGACAAATCCGAAATGCTGCAGCGAGCGGCGGGGCTCCGGCGTGAACAGGATGTGGAAATTCCGCTCCCCCGCCAGGAAAGCGTCGAACTTGATCACGAGCAGCGTATCCGGCGCATAGATGACATCGCCCACCACCCAAGGCGTGCGCGGCTTGATCGCCAGCCAGCCATGTTCCCATGTTCGGGAGGCATCCGATGGGACGTCGAGCTTTTGCTTCGGGCCGGTGCGGTCGCCGATGAAGAGGGTGGTGTTGAAGAAATCCTTGTATTCGAAAAACACCAGCCGGTCTTCGGCCCGGTCGTAGCTGCCCGAGGCGACCATGCTCGTGGCATCGACTTCGAAAATCGGCGCGCCCGGCGCCTGCCCGCGCTGCCATAGCCGGACGGAGTTGGCATATCCCGAACTCGTTGCGCCCAGTGCGGCCGAGGATAGCAGCAGGGTATCACGATCCAGCCAATCGGCCCCGCTTTTCGCCTCCGGCAGATTGAAGCCGTCGGCCACGAAGCGTCGTGTCGCAAGATCGAACTCGCGCAACGCCACGGCATCGCTGCCGCCGGGCGACAGGCGTAGGATGGCGCGGTCGTGCAGGGGCGGCAACGTGCTGGCGCCTTGCCAAACCCAATCCACCCCCTCCGCCGTCGCCACCGCATCCAAATCGAGCAGCACGTCCCATTCCGGGGCATCGGTGCGGTACGAGTCCAGCGTCGTGCGCCGCCAGAGACCACGCGGATTGGCCGCATCCCGCCAGAAATTATACAGCAACCCGCCGCGGCGGGCCGGAATCGGTAGATTATCCGGGCGATCCAGCAAAGTCAGCAGCGCATCCCGGTCGGCGGCATAGGAGGCGCCGCCGAACCTGGCCAATGTCGTCGCCGTCTGAGCATCGGCCCAACTGGTCGCCCGCTCGCCCTCGACCTCCTCCAGCCACAGCCAGGGATCGTCATCCGGTGCATCGAGCGTCGGGAGGCTGGTCATCTGGGCACCCGCTCTGCGGTTGGGTCGCAACCCCGTTCTACCGAAGCGCCGGAGCGGCAGCAAACCAGCCTCGGCCGTGGCCGCGATCCTGTGGGGCTGATTTATTGACAGGAAACTGTCGGTCTCCCTATCGTCAAACTAACCTCGGGCGAAGACCTGGGCGTTGGAAGGCAAGTCTAAGTGAAGCTCCATGGCTATTTCCGCAGCGCCGCATCGTGGCGGGTGCGCATCGCACTGGGCCTCAAGGGCCTGACCGCCACCCCGATCTTCCATCATCTCCGCCGCAACGAGCAATGTGCGCCGGATTACCTGGCGATCAACCCGCAGGGCCTCGTCCCGGCGCTGGAGACGGATGACGGCGTGGTGATCACCCAATCGATGGCGATCATCGAGTGGCTGGACGAAACCCACCCCGATCCGCCTTTGCTGCCGGCGGCCCCAACGGATCGGGCGCGCGTCCGCGCCTTCGCCCTCGCTTTGGTCGCGGACACCCATCCCCTCCAGAACCTGCGCGTGCTCAACGGCTTGCGCGGCCTGGCGCTGCCCGAGGACGCCGTCACCGCCTGGGCGGCGGACACCAACGCGGCTGGCCTGGCGGCCTGCGAGGTGCTGGCAGACGCCGCCAGCCCATTCTGCTTCGGCGACCAGCCGGGGCTCGCGGACATCTGCCTGGTGCCGCAACTCGGCAACGCACGGCGGTTCGGCGTGGATGTGCAGAAGTTTCCCCGGCTCTTGGCCAAGGAAGCGGCCTGCATGGCCCTCCCTCCCTTCGTGAAGGCTGGTCCCGCGCGCCAGGCGGATGCAGAGTAGCGGGTGCGTGGCAAATTTCGATGCCATGCCCGGCCATCTGATCCGCCGGGCGCACCAGGTCTCTACCGCGTTCTTCACGGCGGAGTGCGGGGCGTTCGACCTGACCGCGGTGCAATTCGCCGCCTTGTCCGCCATCCGCGACACGCCCGGGCTGGACGCGACGCGGCTCTCCGCGCTGGTTGCGTTCGACCGCTCCACCTTGGGCGATGTGTTGGAGCGGTTGGTCGCGAAAGGCTGGATCCTCCGCAGGCACAGCCCGCACGACCGGCGGGTGAAGGAGTTGTCCCTCTCGGAAACCGGCGCCGCCTTGTTGGCGCAGGTGCAGGAGGCGGTGCAGCGGGTGCAGGCGCGGTTGCTGGAGCCATTCGCGCCTGAAGAGCATGCTGGCGTGTTGGACATGCTGAGGCGGCTGGCGTCCAAGGATCATGGCGGATAATCGCCGGAGCTGGCTGACGATTTGCGGAAAAGCGGGGCGAGGTTGGCCCGGATGCGCTCGAGCACCGGACGGCTATCGTCCGGCAACGAGAAGACCTCGCCGGTGATCGTCTCGTAGGCGTAGATGTAGACAGCGGCAGTGCCGAGCACGAGATCCTCTGGGATTTCGGGGATCGGGTCGTGGTAGGGGTCGCACCGCTCGGCGACCCAGTTGCGCACGAAATCCTTGTCGAAGCTCTCCGGCTTCTCGCCCGCGGCGAAGCGGGCTGGATAGCTCGCAGCCTGCCAGAACCGGCTGCTGTCGGGGGTATGAATTTCGTCGGCCAGGACGATGCGGCCCTCCGGATCGGTGCCGAATTCATATTTGGTGTCGGCAAGGATCAGGCCCCGCTCGACCGCCATCGCCTGGCCGCGGGCGAACAGGGCCAGGGCATAGGCGCAGAGCTGATCCCACTGCGCGGCCGTCAACAGGCCGCGGGAGATGATCTCGTCGGGCGTCAGCGGTGCGTCGTGCTCGCCCTCGAACGCTTTGCTGGTAGGGGTTATGATGGGTTGCGGCAGTCGCTGGTTGTCCCGCATGCCATCCGGCAACGAAACGCCATACATCTCGCGCAGCCCGCTCTTGTACATCGTCAGCACCGACGTCCCCGTGGTCCCCGCGAGGTAGCCGCGGACCACGATTTCCACCGGCAGCACCGTCAAGCGGCGGCCGATGACGACGTTGGGGTCGGGGTAGGCCAGCACGTGGTTCGGGCAGATGTCGGACGTCGCATCGAACCAGAACCGCGCCGTCTGCGTCAGCACCTGCCCCTTGAACGGTACCGCGCACAGGATGTGGTCGAACGCGCTCAGCCGGTCGGTGGCGATCATCACCCGGCGGCCATCCGGCAGGTCGTAATTATCCCGCACCTTGCCGCTATAATGCTTCGGCAATTCCGGAATGGTCGCGTCGAGCAGAACCTGATGCGCATGGGCGCGAAGGGTCGCCGGGTCCATGATGTGCCTCTCCGTCAGGCGGCGGTTTCCTGCCCACCGTAAGTCTTCGCCGCTGCGTCCGGTGTCACATAGCCGTTGTCCACGTCACGGTCGACATCGCGGCGGGCGCGCTGGCGCGGGTCGCCATAGCCTGATCCGCCCGCAAGCTGGACCTCGACGATGCGGTCCACCCGGTTGATCGTGACCAATTCACCGGTGCCGCAATCCTGCACCACGGCCCCGGCCAAATCCCGCACCACGCCCAGCACCGGCCCCCCGGCCTGGCCGCCGAACAGGCCCTCGTTGCTGATGCCGACGCCCTCCGGATAGACCGAGAACAGCGTCGGCAGGCCATCGTCGTGCAGCTTGCGCAACTGCGTGCGCACGCCCAGGCCCCCGCGGTGACGCCCGGCCCCGCCGGAATCCGCCACCAGAGATTTCTCGATCACCAGCACGGGCGCGCGCGTCTCCATCAATTCCACGGAGGTATTGGACGCCGAGGTGGGGTACAACAGCGCCGACTTGCCGTCACTATGCGAGCATGCACCCTGCCCGCCACCCATGAAGAAGTGGTCGGCATAGAGGGCGCCCTGCGGGTCCCGCCCATAGATGTTGACCGCATGCGGCAGCCCGGTTGCCGCCTGCACCTGGTCCGGCGCGGCGGCCGACAGCGCCCGGAAGATATTGGGCGCCATATACCAACCGGTACGGGTACGCAGGTTCACGCTGGCGGGCTTGTCGCAGTTCAGAATCGACCCGGCGGGGAGTTTCACCGTGAAAGGGCGGTAGCACCCGGCATTGCTGCGCACGCCTGGGCTTAGGACACACTTCAACGGATAGGTCGCATGCGCGGCGGCGTAGGAATAGGTGCAATTCAGCCCACCCTGCGGCTGCTGCGGCGGCGCCCCCTCGAAATCCAGCTCGATCGCATCTCCCTGCACCGTCACCTTCAGCGGATAGCGCAGCTTGGTGCCCAGCGGGTTGTTCCAAATCTCGGAGTGGTAGACGCCGTCCTGCAGCTTGACGATCGCCTCCCGCACTGCGGCCTCGGACCGGTTCTGCACCACGGCCGCCAAGGCGCGCAGGTCGTGCATGCCGTAATCGTCCATGAACTCCAGCAGCCGGTCCGCCCCCAACTGGTTGGCCGCGACGAAGGAGTGGACATCGCCCAGCACTTCCTCGCTCTTGCGGACGTTCTCGCCCAGCAGGGTGAACAAATCCTCGTTCGGCTGCCCGGCGCGATACAGATACAAAGGCGGGATTTGGAACCCCTCGTCATAAATCTCCCGCGCCCGCAGCGAGTCCTTGGTGCCGCCGATATCGCCGACATGGCCCACCGTCGCCGTCAGCGCCACCAGCACGCCATCCCGGAACACGGGCGTCACCACGGCGATGTCGAACAAATGCCCGGCGCACAGCCAGGGGTCATTGGTGATCAGCACGTCGCCCGGCCGCAGGGTCGTGGACGGGTATTTCTTCAGGATCGCCTTCACCGCGATCGGCACCGTCAGGTTGAACACGGGCATCGCACGCGGCGAATGCGCCAGGCTCTCGCCATCCGGGTCCAGCAAATCGGTCGCGAAATCCTGCGCTTCCGACACGATCAGGGAGAAGGCAGTGCGGACGATGGTGTGCCACATTTCCTCAACCACCGTGACCAACCGTGCCCACATGATCTCCAGCGACACCGGGTCGCTCTCGATCAGCGCCGTTGCCTCGGCGATGGGTGTTGCCGGGGTGATCCGGGCGCTGGCGGCGGCTGGCACTGCGATCTGGATGCGCAACATACCGGTCGCATCCACGGTCACCGTATCGCCGGGGGCGACGATGGTGGTGGCCTCCCGCTCCTCGATGATGGCAGGGCCGGCGACGGTGCTGCCGGGCGCCAGCGCGTAACGGTCATACACCGCGGTCTCGACGAACCCTTCCCCGAACCAGGCCTGGCGGCTGCCTTTGCGCGCCACGCCAGACGCCGCGCCGCCGGCCTGCGCCAAGGTCAATTCCGGAATCGCCCCGCGGCACCGCACACGAAGCGAGACGAGTTGCACCCCGACGCCCTCATAGACCGAGGTGTAGCGCGCTGCGTAGGCCGTGGCGAAGGCCTGGCGGATGCCCGGCATGGCGGCGTCCGTGATGTCGCCTTCGGGCATGACGACCTGGATTTCATGCAATTGCCCGAACAGCCGCATGTCGGCGATGCGCTCGGTAACGATCGCGGCCGGCGCCACGCCGGCCGCCAGCAGCGGCGCGCGGGTTTCCGCCTCCAACTCCTTCAGCACCCCGTCGATCGCGGCGGCAGCGCCCGGGGTGTCCAGGCGGATCGGGTGGCTGCGGACCTGCTCGAACGACAAGGGGGCGGCCAGGAAGCCGAGCGCGGAGGCGGCGCCCGAGGCTGGTGGGATCAGCAATTCCGACACGCCCAGCACCCGCGCCACGCCAGCGGCATGCGCTGGCCCGGCGCCGCCGAACCCCACCATCGCGTAGCGGCGCGGGTCCCGCCCCTTCTCCACGATATGGATGCGCGCCGCGGCGGCCATGCTCTCGGTCACCACGCGATGGATGCCCCAGGCCGTCTCGACCGCAGACAGTCCGAGCGGACCGCCGACGGAGTCCAGCGCACGCACGGCGGCCGGCAAATCCAAATTCATCCGGCCACCGAGGAAGAAGGCGGGGTCGTAATAGCCCAGGATCAAATTCGCATCCGTGACCGTCGGCTGGGTGCCACCGCGGCCATAGCACGCCGGGCCCGGATCGGCGCCGGCGGAATGCGGGCCGACCCGCAGCAACCCCACCTCGTCGATGCTGGCGATGGAGCCGCCCCCGGCGCCGATCTCGATCATGTCGATCACCGGCGCCTTGATCGGCAGGCCGGAGCCTTTCTTGAACCGATGGACCCGCGCCGCCTCCATCTCGGCGGCCGTCGATGCGCGGCCATTCTCGATCAGGCAGGCTTTGGCGGTGGTGCCACCCATGTCGAAGCTGATCACGTCGGACTTGCCAGCTGCCTGACCGAAGAACGCGGTGGCCAGGCCGCCGCCAGCCGGGCCGGACTCCAGCAAGCGGATCGGGAAGGCTCGCGCCATCTCCGGCGACACCAGGCCGCCCGCGGAGTGCATGAGATACAACGCGCCGCGGAACCCGCGCTGCCACAACTCGCGCTCCAACCGGCGGACGTAGCGGTCCATCAGCGGCTGCACGAAGGCGTTGGCGCAGGTGGTGGTCAGGCGCTGATATTCCCAAAGTTCGGACACCACGTCCGACGACAGCGAAACGGCGATGTCCGGGAAGGCGGCCCTGATGGCTGTCCCGGCTTCGCGTTCATGCGCCGGGTTGCGGTAGGCGTGCAGGAAGCACACGGCGACCGCCTCCACCCCATCCGCCGCCAACTTACGGGCGGCTTCCACGACCGCGGCGGTGTCGACGGCGGTGACCGTGTTGCCGTCGCGATCCATCCGTTCCGGAACTTCCAGGCGGCGCGCGCGCGGCACCAGCGGCTCCGGATATTGCAGGAACAAGTCGTAGATGTCGTACCGCTGCTCGGTGCCCATCTCCAGGATGTCACGGAACCCGGCGGTGGTGATCAGGCCCAGCTTGGCGCCCCGCCGCTCGATCAGCGCGTTGGTCACCAGCGTCGTGCCATGGACGATGTCGCCGATGTCGGCCAGCCCGATCCCCGCATCCGCGACGATCTGCGCCAGCCCTTCCAGTGCGCCCACGGAGGGGTCGGCGGGAGTGGTCAGGCACTTATGCAGACGGATATCGTTCTTCTGCGTGTCCAGCAGGATGAAATCGGTGAACGTGCCACCGATGTCGAAGCCAATGCGCCACCGGGCCTGGTCGGTCATGTGCGGATCTCCTGCGTGTAGCGTGGTGGAAGCACCGAGGCGAGCAGCGCCCTGGTATAGTCGTGACTTGGCCGGGTCAGCACCTCGGACGCGGCACCCTGTTCGATCAGCCGGCCATCGCGCATGACGGCGACGCGCTCGCAGAGCAGGCGCACCACCGCCAGGTTATGCGAGACGAACAGGTAGGCGAGGTTGTGCCGCGCCCGCAACGAGGCCAGCAACTCGATGATCTGCGCCTGCACCGACACATCCAGCGCGGAGGTCGGCTCGTCCAGCAGCAAGGCGCGGGGGTTGGGCGCCAAGGCGCGGGCGATGCACACGCGCTGCTTCTGGCCGCCGGAGAGTTCGTGCGGATAGCGCCAGAGGAAATCCCCGCCGAGCCCGACATCGTCCAGCAAGGCGGCAACCCGTTCGCGCATCACCCGCCGCGATAGCCCGCCCATGAGGCGCAGCGGCTCCGAGACGGAGGCCGCCACCGTGCAGCGTGGGTCGAGTGCGGCGTGCGGGTTCTGGAACACGGCTTGCACCCGGTGGCGCAACTCCCCCAACCCACGCTCCGGCCCGCGCGTGATGTCCTTGCCTTCCAGCAGGATTTGGCCGCTGCTGGCGGTGGCCAGGCGCAACAGCAGCCGCAGCACGGTGGTCTTGCCGGATCCGGATTCACCCACCAACCCCAGCGCTTCGCCGGGTTGCAGCGCCAGGGTCACCCCGTCGACCGCCCGCTTGGCACCGAATTGGCACACCGCCTCGCGGGTCTCCAGCAACGCCGTCATGCGGCGACGGCGTGGCAGGCGGTGCGATGGGCACCGCCAAGCAGGGCCGGCGCCTGCTCCCGGCACACTGGCATCACCAAGGCGCAACGCGGATGGAACCGGCACCCCGAGGGAGGCGTACGCAGCGAGGGGATGCTGCCGGGAATCCCCGTAGGCAAAGCCTCCGGCCGCTCCAAATCCGGCACCGCCGCCAGCAGGCCGCGCGTGTAGGGGTGGCGTGGGTCGCGGAACAGCGCCTCCGCCGGCGCGTCCTCGACGATGCTGCCGGAATACATCACCACGACCCGCCGGCAGGTGGCGCCAATCACCCCCAGATCGTGGCTGATCAGCAGCAGCGTCAGGCCCAGCCGCACGACCAAATCCGAGATCAGCGCCAGCACCTGGCCCTGCACCGTCACGTCCAGCGCCGTAGTTGGCTCGTCGGCGAGCAGCAGGCGGGGATTGGCCGCCAACGCCTGTGCGATCAGCACGCGTTGGCGCATGCCCCCGGAGAGTTCGTGTGGATAGCGCACCAGCAAACCGGCCGCATCCGGCAGCCGCACCGCCTCCAACAGCTCGACGCTGCGGGCGCGGATGGCGGCGCGGCCTGTCGTGCCATGGGCGCGCAACACGTCGGCCATCTGGCTGCCGATGGTGAACACCGGGTTGAGGTAGGTCACCGGGTCCTGGAACACCATGCCAATCCCGGCGCCGCGCAGTGCCCGCAGCTCCGCCGCGTTCATGGCGAACACGTCCCGCCCGGCAAAGCGGATGCTGCCGCCCTCCACCCTGGCCGGCGGCGAGGGGTTCAGCCGCAAAATGCTGCGGGCCAGCACCGACTTCCCGCACCCCGTCTCCCCCACGATCCCGACCGACTCGCCCTGCTCCACCGACAGATCGATGCCGTCCAGCACGTGCGCGGTGCCCTCATAGCCGCTGAATGAGAGGCGGAAGCCCTTGATGTCCAACAGCGCACCCACGCCTCAGCCCCGCGCGCTGCGGGGGTCGAGCATGTCGCGCAGCCCATCGCCGAACAGGTTGAACCCCAGCACGGTGAGGAAAATGAACAGCCCCGGGAACAGGCTGTACCACCACCAATCCGGCATGTAGCTGCGCGCGACGGAGATCATGGCACCCCATTCCGGCGCGGGTGGCTTGGCCCCGAGCCCGGTGAAGCCCAGCGAGGCGACCGCCAGGATCGCCAGCCCCATATCCATGCTGGCCTTCACGATCAGCGGCGACACGCAGTTCGGCAGGATGTGGCGGAACAAAATCCAGCCATGGCCCGCCCCCATGGTGCGGGCGGCCTCCACATAGGGCTCGCTGCGCAGCGTCAGCGCCTTGGCCTCGATCAGCCGGACGTAGCCGGGCCACCACACCACCGACAGCGCCAGCACGGCGTGCATCACGCCGGGGCCGAGGGCGGAGACAATCGCCAGCGACAGCACCAGGCCGGGCACCGCGAGGAAGACGTCGGTCACGCGCATGATCACGCTGCGGATCCAGCCGCCCAGGTACCCGGCGGCGATGCCCAGCGGCACCCCGATCACGCTGGCGATCCCGGTGATCACCAGCCCCACCCACAGGCTGGTGCGGGTGCCGATGATCACGCGGGAGAGGATGTCGTCCCCCATCTCGTCGGTGCCGAACCAATGCAGGGACGAAGGCGGCTGCAGGCGCTGCGCCAGATGCATGGCCCCGGTTGCGTCGGCCGGGAACGGAGCCAGCCAAGGGACCGATCAGCGCCAGCACCAGGAAGGCCGCCACCAGACACCAGCCCCAGCAAGGCCGAAGCGCTGCCCGAGAACGTCCACACCACGAAGCGCAACCGCCGCAAGCGCGCGGCCTGCCGCGGCGGCGTGGCAATGCCAAGCGCGAACCCACTCATGCCGCCCGCGTCCGCGGGTCCAGCCAGCCATAGGCCAGGTCGATCGCCAAATTCGACAGCATGAAGGTGACGCCGATCGCCAGCGTCACGCCCATCACCGGTTTGAAGTCCGACGCGAGCGCCGAGGACACCGCATACAGGCCGATGCCGGGCCAGTCGAACACCGTCTCCACCAGAAAGGAGCTGCCCAGCGTCCAGCCGAGCCGCAGCCCGACCATCGCCAGCGTTGGCAACATCGCGTTTTTCAGCGCCAGCCAGCCAATCACCCGCCAGGGCGACACGCCATGCGCCCGGGCCGCCGTGACGTAGTCGGCGCCCAGCACCTCGATCATCTCGGCACGGTTCACCCGTACGATGGCGGCGATGGAGGGCAAGGCCAACACGAAGGCGGGTAGCACGGCATACGACGCCGCCTCGCAAAAAGCCGGCCAGTCCCGGGCAAACAGCGCGTCCAGCATGATCATGCCGGAGACCGGCGGCGGCGGCGCGGTGGCGACGGAAAGTTGGCCGCTGGTGGGCAGCCAGCCCAGATGCACGGCAAACACCAATTGCAGCAGCAGCGCCGCCCAGAAGGCCGGCAACGCCACGCCCGACACCGCCAACACCCGCACGGCATGGTCGAACGGCCGGTTGCGCCGCACCGCCGCCAGCACCCCCAGCGGCACGCCCAGCACCACGGACAGCGCCATGGAGAGCAGCACCAGTTCCATCGTCGCGGGGAAATACCGGCGCAAATCGTCGCTAACGTCATCCCCGGTCTGGATCGAGCGGCCGAGATTGCCGTGCAGGATGTCGGTGACGTAGCGCACGAACTGCACCGGCAGAGGCTGATCCAGCCCGTATTCGTGACGGATCGTCTCCACCATGTCGCGCGTCGCATCGGGGCCGGCCGCCAGCGCCGCCGGGTCGGACGGCACCACATTGGCCACGACGAAGGTGATCACCACCAGGCCGCCCAGCATGAGCGCCAGCAAGGCCAGCCGGGCGGCGAGGTAGCGCAGCATCGGTTAGGCGGTCACAGGAGGGTGAGGCGCCCTTGGCACGCCGCCGCCCCGACGCACGAGGGTGGGGTGCAAGAGCACCCCACCCTACGCCTTGGCGGCATACAGCGTGTAAAAGTCGGCCTCCCCCGTCAACCGAACGGGGCAATATTCAAAGCCCTTCACATAGGTGCGCATGGCCCATTTGCGGTCCTCCTGCATCCCGAAGATGCAGGGTTGCAGGTCCACGATGCGCTGCTGGATCGCGGCATACTGCACCATGCGCTTGGCCTGGTCGGTCTCGGACCGCGCCGCGGCCACCATGCCGTCCAATTGCTTGTCGTTGAGCTGGTGCATCGCCCAGAATTGTCCGGCCGCGGTCGAGGCATACTGCGCCGCCAGCACGTCCGCATCCGGGCTGACCGGTGTCACATACACCGCCACGAAATCGGACGCCGTCTCAGGCTTGGCCCCTCGGGCGATCAGCGTCGGCCAGGGCTGCGCCACCACGTTCACCTTGATGTTCAGCGCCTGCAATGATTCCAGCAGCGCCAGGCCAATGCGGCGCTCCACCTCCAGCCCGGCGACGTAGGTGTAATCCACCTCGACCCCACCCTGCGGCCATTTGGTCTTCGCCAGATACTCCTTCGCTTTATCCAAATTCTTCCGCGGCAAATCGGCGATCGCCACATGGCCAGTCATGGCGTTCGGGAACGGGCTATCCAGCAGCTTCGCCGCCCCGTTCTCGATCTGCAGCAGGGCGTCGTAATCGAACGCATACGCCACCGCCTTGCGGAAGTTGAGGTCTGCCGTCGGACCCTTCTGCGTGTTCATCTGGATGGTGAACGGCGTCATCCCGGTATCATCGGTGACCACGATGCCTGGCATCTTCGCCAGTTGGTCGTAATCATCCGGCGTCATCTCGGTGACCATGTCGATCTCGCCGCGCTGCAGCGCCGCCTTACGCGGGGCCGGCTCGCGGATCACGCGATAGATCACGCCGGCGGGCTTGTCGGCCGCGGGCATCGGCCAGCCCTTCCAGTAATCCGCCACCGCATCCAGCGCCATCACGGCCTGGCCGTCCCAGCGCCTGATCTTGAACGGTCCTGACCCGGCATCGCCATCGGTGAGGAATTTCTGGCCGTAATCATCGCCGACCTGCGCCGCGATCACCTGCTTCGGGTTCACGATGTACCAAAGGGGGATGAACGACAGGAACGCCCCATAGGGCTGCGTCAGCGTCAGCTTGACCGTGCGCGGGTCGACCGCCGCAATGCCGGAGGGCTCGAGACAGCCCTTCAGCATCCAAGCCACGCCCTTGTTCAGCTTCAACGCCCGCTCGAACGAGTAGCGTACCGCCTCGGCATCCACCGGATCGCCATTATGGAACTTGGCGTTGGCAACCAGATGGAAGGTCCAGGTGAGCCCGTCGGGGCTGGTCTCCCAACTCTCGGCCAGCCAGGGAATGATCTTCGCCGGGTTCCCGACGTATTTGGCGAGTCCGTCGTAAATCGCCTGCTGCATCATGCGGGTCGACCAGTCATAGCGGACGTGCGGGTCGAGCTGCGGCACGGGCTGGCCGCCGGAGAAGACCAGCATCTGGCCGTCGGCGGTCTTTTCCAGGGCGCTCGCCGGGATGCCCGGCAGAGCCGCCCCCGCTAAGCCGGCGCCCGTGACCGCTAGAAAATCGCGACGCTTCATGCTGCTGCTCCCACCCGGCGCGGCCACCCCGACCATCGCTGCATCGCAACGTAGCCGCAGTCGCGCGGCTCGCCAAAGGGGATGTTACGCCGCGCGGGCGCGCTCCGCCGGCCAAATCGCCTGGAAAGCCGACAAAGCCGCCTCGATGTCGCTGTCGGACACGTCGGCATGGGTCAACAGCCGGATTTGGGTGGCGCTATACGGGCGGCAAACCACCCCATGCTCCCCCAGCCGCTTGCACCACTCGGCCGTGGACAGTTGGGAGGCGGCCAGATCGACGTAGACGATGTTCGTCTCGATGCCAGCCGGGTCGCACACGGTCTGGTGTAGCGCCGCCAACCCCTCGGCAAGCCGCTTCGCCCGCCGGTGATCGTCCGCCAACCGGTCCACCATCGTCTCCAACGCCACGATGCCGGCGGCTGCGAGCACGCCAGATTGGCGCATCGTCCCGCCAAGCAGTTTGCGAGCCTGCCGGGCCCGGCGCATGACGGCCTCCGGTCCGCACAGCAGGGATCCTACCGGCGCGCCCAAACCCTTCGAGAGGCAAA
This sequence comes from Acetobacteraceae bacterium, assembly GCA_965199005.1. GTDB lineage: Bacteria > Pseudomonadota > Alphaproteobacteria > Acetobacterales > Acetobacteraceae > LMUY01. Next base: position 2,058,178 of record CBDAQK010000006.1, read on the forward strand.
ATGTCACCGTGTCCGCATGCCGGGCGATCTCGCTCACCTTCACGCCGAGGGCCACTGCGGCGTTGAACACCCGCGCCCCATCAACATGCAGGGCCATGCCATGCTTCGCGGTCAGCGCCCGCACGGCCGCCATGTAGTCCAACGCCAGCACGGTGCCGCCCGCGGCATTATGCGTCGTCTCCAGGCACATCAGGGCCGGACGCAAGCGCGTGCTGTAGAAGCTGCCCTCGACTTCAGCCCGCAGCCGTTCAAACGGAATGGCACCGCGCTGGCCGGGCACGACCCGGTAAGGCACCCCGGCAAGCGACGCCATGCCGCCCTGCTCCGTGCGATAGATATGGGCGGTGGATTCGACGATCACCTCGTCGCCCCGGCCCGTCTGGGCAAAGACGGCGCAGAGATTGCCCATCGTACCCGTCGGGACCAGCATCGCGGCCTCTTTGCCGAGCAGCCCGGCCGCCTTCGCCTCCAACGCGTTGACGGTGGGGTCATCGCCATATCCGTCATCCCCCACTTCGGCGGCAGCCATGGCGGCACGCATCGCCGGGGTGGGCCGGGTGACGGTGTCACTGCGCAGGTCGATCAAGCTCAGTCCCTCCAAACTCACTCGGCCGGCGCGGGGCCAGTCGCAAGGATGCTTCCGTTGATGCCAGGTTGCAGCACCAGATGGTGTTGATGCTGCGCCGTCACCTCGGGACGGTGCGCAATCGACAGCACCGACGTGCCGGGCAAGCGTTCGCGCAGCAGATGATACAACTCCGCCTCGCCCGCCGGGTCCAGGCTGGCCGTCGCTTCGTCCAGGAACAGCCAGTCCGGCTTGGTCAACAAGGCACGCGCCAGGGCCAAGCGTTGCTGCTCACCCCCCGAAAGGCGCTGCGCCCAATGCATCTCCACATCCAATTCGGCCACCAGGGCGCCGAGCCCGGCATCGTTGAGCGCCGCGGCCACGGCCTGCTGCGAATAGGCGTCGATCGCGGCCGGATACGTCACTGCGCGGCGCAGCGAGCCCAGCGGGATATACGGCTTCTGCGGCAGGAACATGGTCCGCCCCGGCGGCACTTCCACCACACCGCTGCCGAAGGGCCAGATGCCCGCCAACGCGCGGAACAAGGTGGACTTCCCCAAGCCGGACCGGCCGCCAAGCGACGTCGTGCTATGGGGCGCCAAGGTGAGGTTGACGTGGTCCAACAGGACCGCGTGGTTCGGTAGCTCGACGTGCAGGTCGCGCACCACGAAGTCCGGGCTGCTTGCCTTCGTCAACACGATCCCCTCCTTCTCCGCTTGCATGGCATCCAGGCTGCGGCCGAACGTCGCCAAACGTTCGACGTTCGCGGCCCAATCGGCGAGGGTTGGGTACTGGTCGACAATCCAGGATGCCGCCCCTTGGACTTCACCGAAGGCGCCGGCAACGCGGGAGAGATTGCCGAACGTGATCCGCTTGGAAAAATACAGCGGCGCGGCTGCAATGAACGGAATGATCCCAGCAATCTGGCCATAGGAGTAGGTGAAAGCATTGATGAGCCAATTACGCCGCATGATGCTACGGAAATTGGCCACGATGGCGGTGAACCGGCGGGTGAGGATGTGGCCCTCATCGGCCTCGCCCTGATAGAGCGCCACTCCCTCGGCGTTTTCACGCAAACGGACGAGCGCAAAGCGGTAATCCGCTTCCAGCCGCTGTCTGATGAAGTTGAGTGAGACGAGCGGGCGCCCGATCAGTTGGGCCAGCAGCGTCCCGATCACCGAATATCCCAACGCGACCCACACCAGATAAGCGGGAATATGGAACCCGAACACCGTCGCGGGAAACGACAGGATATACAAAACCTGGAGGAAGGAGACGAGCGAGACGATATTCGCGATGAATCCAGTGCTCAGAATCAAAAGGCTTTCAACGAAATTCCCAACGTCCTCCGAGATACGCTGGTCGGGGTTGTCGTTACCCAGCGTCTCCGGCTGCAATTGCATCCGATAATACGCGCGGTCGGTCAGCCATTTGTGCTGATAGTAAGCCGTCAGCCACCGGCGCATGCGGATTTGTAGAAATTGCCGCAGGTAGCGGCCGTTGACCAGGATCAACAGCGCCAATGCCACCAACGGCACGAAACCGGGGATGATGCCAAACGGTCCGTCCTCCCCCGGCTCATAGGTCAACAGCAGATGGAAGAACGCGACAGGGTCGTATTGCTGGAGCGAATTAACCCAGGCGCCCTGGTTGAGGTTGATGAGCACGCTGATCCGGACAAGGGCAAAATCGGCCGCCAGGACGAGGATCAAGAGGCCCCAGGCCGACCATTTTTCCTCCGACCGGAAATAGGGGGCGGATAAATAGCCGACATTGCGAAGAAAACGGCCAAGGCGGCGCATCAGGGCGCACCGCACGCAGGGTTGGCCGCCATGCGCAGTACCGCGAAACGCTGATCAATCATGGAAGGACGCTGGCGCAGCACGCCGCCGGGTGCAAGGCGGCTGGAGGCAAATGGCGCGGATGTAACGGGCCGCCGACCCGGAACAACACGCGGCATGGAAGAGACTCCTTAACTATTGTCCCGTAATACGAGGCAGGTCCCACAGAGCGAAGTAATGTCCCAGGCATCCACACCGCCCCCCATGCCAGTGCGTTGCGAACTGCAAAACAGAGCGTTCGCCACGTTCGGCGAAATTCGCTTCCGCCGCTCCGAGACTGATGGAAAACCGATGATGGCCGTCATCCTCGGTGACCGCGAGGCGCAGTTGCCGCTCGCGGCGCTGCGCCGGGAATATGGCATTGCCGACGGTTCGCCGGATGGGCGGATGTTCGACCTGATCACCGCGGCGCTGGATTACGTCCCGTCTGTGGCACCCGGGGACAAACTGCCGAGCGAGGTGCTGACGGGCGAGGCAAGCTGGCGGCCCAGCCCGAACCATATCCGGCTGGCAACCACCCGGATTCGCCTGAACCTGGTGGCCTGGTTGTCGCCGGCCAGCCCTTGGGCGGAGGCAGAGCGCGACGAGATCACCTTGTTGCGTCTGGCAGACGATCAGGGGTTGCGGGACGAGGCAGTTGCGGTGGCGCTCCCCGCTGCACAGAAGCTCAATCTCAGCGATGCGGCGATCGTGTTGAAACTGCTCGAGGAGATGGCGTTTGAGCTCGCGTATATCGAGGCCTTGCGGCAGAGATTGCTTGCGCGGGTCGAAGGGCTTTGCCGTCGCATGGCGGAAATCATGACATCGCGCCGGATCCAGCCGAGCAAGTCTGATACCCTGGCGCAGGTGCATCGGCTTGCCATGCTCGCCTACAAGCAATTGCACGACCGCTTTGAGGATGTGGACGCGCAGACCGGCGAATTCAGCAGCATGATGCGCAATGTGGATAACCAGCGGAATTTCATCCGCAGCAACCGCGATTTCCTGTATCGCGCGCAGCGAAGCTGGGACACGCTGCTGAACCAGTGGGAGCAGGCGGGTGACACCGCGGCCGAGCTCGCGGGATTACTGGCAAAGACATACCAGTTTTTGGCCCCCCGCTTCATGCCCACCAAACAGTGGCAGACGCCGAAGCTGGAGCGCGCCGCGGAACGCCCTGGGTCAAATTTCGGCCGCGCGCAGATGGCCTGGTAATGCCGCCAATTCCTTCCCTGGATAGTGACGCTCGTATTCGGCGCCACCCAGTTCGCCAGTCGTAGGATGGATAAGCGCAAGCGCCATCCGCCAGCTTCGGTGCGGTAGGATAGACGGCGGAAGGCGCTGCTGCGCTTTGCCGCCCTATGCCGCTGTCGGGCGAACTGGCGTCTAGGCCGCTTCGTCCCAAGCGGGTGCGAACCCCGGGTTGACCATCCGCTGGGTCTTCGGCAGCGCCGCGATGGCAGCGCGGTCGGCATCGTCCAGTTCGATCTTCATGGCTTCCAAGTTCGCCACCTGGCTCTCCCGCCGCTGCGCCTTCGGAATCGCCGCCACGCCGGGCTGGTCCAGCAGCCATTTCAGCGCGATCTGTGCCGCACTGGCGTTGTGCTTGCGGGCGATCACGCCCAATTCCTCGTGGCCGGCCAGCTTGCCCTGTGCGATCGGGCAATAGGCGGTCAGGGCCATGTTGTGGCGGCCCAGGTAATCCAGCACCGGGCCCTGGTTGAGCAGGACGTGATATTCCACCTGGTTGGCCGCCAGCGGCACCCGGATTTCTTCCACCGCCTTGCGCAGCAGCGCGACCGGGAAGTTGCAAACCCCGATCGCGTGGGCCAGCCCCTCCTCCTTCAGCTTGGCCAAGGTGGCCAGCGCGGCGGGTAAATCCATATCCGGCGACGGCCAATGGATCATATAGAGGTCGACATAATCGGTCCGCAGCTTCTTCAGGCTCGCATCCATCGCCCGCCGCATGGCATCCGGCTTCAGATTCTCCCACCAAACCTTCGTGGTCACGTGGATGTCGCCCCGCGGCAGCCGTGCGCCGTTCAGCGCCGCGCCAACCGCCTCCTCGTTGCCATACATCTCCGCCGTGTCGATATGACGGTAGCCGAGCGAAAGTGCCCGCTCCACCGCCTCGCGGCACTCATCCCCCTTCATGCGCCACGTACCCAGCCCGAGCTTCGGCATGCGCAGGCCGCCGTTGGTGATCATGTCCATGGGAACTCCTATCGTTTACTCAAATCCACCAAGGCGGCAAACCCGCGTTCCGTTCCCAGCGCCAGCCGCGCGCCGTCGCTGCTCCACGCCAGCGCGGTGATACTGCCCCGGCCGGGGGCCGCGACGGGCAGTATCCGCTCCGATGCAAGGTCGGCCAGCACGACCAAACCGTCGCCGAAGCCGGCCGCCACCACCTCGTGCTGCGGATGGGCTGCGACGCGGGTGCAGATCACGTTGTCGCCACCCGCCATTTCAGACGGCGCCTTTCCCATCGGGCCGCCACCGAAGAATGGCCATAAGACGATGGTATCGGCCCCGGCGGTCGCCAGCCATTTGCCGCTGCGGGTGAAGGCCAGGGATTCGGTTTTGGACGGATAGCCCGACATCCGCATGTGCTGCCCGTCCGCCAGGCGCCAGCCATGCAGCGAATTCTCCTGCATGGAGGTCACCACCGCCTCGCTGGCGGGATGGATGGCGATCCCGGTATGACTGCCCTTCCACTCCAACCGCCGCGGCGAGTCGACCTTGGCGCCGACAAACCACAGGGTGGCGCCGTTGTAGTGCGACGCCGCGATCCGCTTGCCCTTCACGTCGAAGGCCAGGCCCGTCACGCTGGACGGATGGTCGAGCTGCTTGAGCTTCGTCGTGCCGTCGTAGACATGGGCGGTCTTGCCGACGGCGCAGGCGACCAGCTTGCCGTGGGCGGCCACCTGCTCCACCCACTTCAACCCGAACTCGGCCACCGTCTCGGTCACGCCGTCCGTCGTGGTGCGGCGGAACGCACCATCGTCGCCGCCGGTGACGAAGGCATCCGAGCTTGCGGCGAGTGCAAGAATCGCCCCGTCATGCGCCGGATACTCCCGCCAATCCGCCAGGATCAGCCGCCCGTCGCCGAGCGCAAAGGCGGGGGTGTCACCCATAAACGCCGCTGCGACGACGTAGGCGTCCAGACTGCGGTGGTCACCCCTGCTATCGAGGACGAAATCGGCAGTCGTGCTCATGGGGTGGTCAGCCTACCGCGACCTGGCAGCTCTCAAACCCCCGGCGAAGCTGGGGCCGGTTCAGGTTCCGCCCGATGAACACCAAGCGCGACCGCCGCTCCTCGCCGGCCGGCCACGGGCCAATGAAATCCCCATCCGCGATCATGTGCACGGCCTGGAAGGCGAACCGGCGATCCTCACCCTGATAGTGCAGGATCCCCTTGGTCCGCAGCAAATCCTGTCCCTTTTCTTGCAGGAGATGACCAATCCAGGCGTTGAATTTTTCCGGATCGATCGGCCGCGTCAGCTCGAACGACATGCTGTTGATGTCGTCGTTATGTTCGTGCTCGCTGTCCGTGAGGAAATCCGGCTGCACGTCCGCCAGGATGCGCTGCAGGTCGAACGCGCCCTGGTTCAGCACCGAGCCGATGTCCACCGCCGAGCGCTGGGTGCGGTGGATCTTGGCGAACCGGTTGATCTTGCGGATATCCGCCTCCACCGCCTCCAGCTCTGCCGGGCTGACGAGGTCGGTCTTGTTCAGCACGATGACGTCGGCAAAGGCCAGTTGCGCCGCGGCCTCCGTGCTGTCGGCCAGGCGGGCCGGCAGGTTCTTGGCGTCCACCACGGTGACGATGGCGTCCAGCCGCGTTCTGGACCGCACGCCCTCATCCACGAAGAAGGTCTGCGCGACGGGCGCCGGGTTGGCGAGCCCCGTGGTCTCGATAATGATCCCGTCGAACTTGCCGCGCCGCTTCACCAGCCCGCCCACGATGCGGATCAGATCGCCGCGGACGGTGCAGCAGATGCAGCCATTGTTCATTTCGAACACTTCCTCGTCGGTATCCACGACGAGGTCGTTGTCGACGCCCAACTCGCCAAACTCGTTGATCACGACGGCGTATTTCTGGCCGTGATTCTCGGAAAGGATGCGGTTGAGCAGGGTCGTCTTGCCGGCACCGAGGTAGCCGGTGAGAACGGTGACGGGAATCAGGTCAGCAGGGTCGGACATCAGGCGCCTCGAACGGTTCGTGCCATCATATAGGCGCGGCTCTCGGCCAGCCCCAGCCCTAAGAGCAGGAAGAACCAACCGGAGAGCGGCATGGAGAGCAGGTCGCTGGTGCTGGCAACCGGCCACTCCTGGATCAGCGCGGCCACGAACAGCCCGACGCGCAGCGGCGCCGGGTCGCGCCACAGCCCGGCGGCGAGCGGGCGCAGCCAGGCGACCACCAGCGCGCAGAACAGCAGCAGACCCGGCAGCCCCGACTCGACGGCTGCCTGCAAATAGTGGTTGTGGGGGTGCTGGACGCACATACCGGCGCCCCCGCTATCGCCGCCATGCCAACCCTGGAAATAGGCCGGTTCCGCACAATGGCGGCGGAACCCGTCGAACCCGAGGCCGAACACCGGGTGGGCCTCCACCATAGCCGCCGCCCGCATCGCGATCAGGCCGTAGGGGCTTTGCGGGAAATGCTCCATCTGGTCGGTGAATTTGCCGACCAGGCGGTGGAAGGTCGGCGGCACGGCCACGGCGGACACGCCCACCAGCAATGCCGCTCCGGCGCAGGCGGCCAGGACGCCGGGTCGCAACCTCGGCAGCAGCAACCCGGTGACCAAAAGCCCGAGCCCCGTCAGCAGCAGTGGCATCCGTTGCCCGATCAGGACCACGATCAACACCGAGGCAACCAGCAGCACCAGGCCGCCCCAGCGCCCGAGCCAGACCATCGCCGGCAACACGGTAGGGAACAGCAGGCGGGTGAACGGTGCGCCGGCCCGGGGATGCTCGAACGGGCCGGTCAGCTCGCCGTCGCCCGAGCGCGGATAGCCCTGCAGGTTTCGGCCGGTTGCGAGTTGCAAGACGGTCTGGGCCGCGATGTACAGCGTCGCTAAGGCCGCCACCCGCGCCAGCCATAGCCGCCGCCAAGGGAGCCGGAGCACCCAATGGTCCAACGCGGCAACAAAGATCAGGAAGCGAACCGCCGCCACCGCCTGGCCCAGCCCGCCCTGCACCGAACAGGCGACCAGCCATGCCCACCAGACAAAGCCGATCAGCACCCAGGCCGTCCGCAACCACCGCCAATCACCCGTGGCCCCGCTGCGGAGCAAGAAGCAAAGGCTGGTGACAACCATCAGCACGTCCGCCACAGCGCGCCCATGCAACAGAAAAACCGGGCAGATCAGCAGGCAGCCGATCGCGAGGCTCTCCAACGCGGTCAAAATGCCAGTCATCAAAATGCCAGTAATTCCTCGCGCAGTCCGGCCAGCCGGCGGCCGGCGGCCGGCGTGTCGAATTGCAGCGCGCGCGTGCGGCCGGCCGCCGCCATGGCGGTTCGCCTGCCGGCATCCGTGGCCAGCGACAGGATGGACGCCGCCAACGCACCCGCAGCCTCCGGCTCCACATAGAGCGCGCAATCACCCGCCACCTCCGGCAAGGCACCGCGGCGCGAGCAAATCAACGGCGTGCCATGCGCCAGGGCCTCCAGCGCCGTCAGGCCGAACGGCTCCGCCCAGCGGCTCGGGACGACGGCGATCGCGGCCCGGCCCATCCGCTCCATGGCCGCCTCGTACGGCAGGTAGCCGGTGGTGGTGATGCCCACCTCCGCGGCCCGGCGGACCACCCGTTCGGTGAACGTCGTAACCGGGCTGTCGGGAACGAAGCGATCCGCGCCGACCATCTCCGCACGCCAGCCCGGCAGTTGCGGCAGAGCCGTGGCACAGGCCTCCACGAAGCTGTCCGCGCCCTTGTCAGACACGACCCGGCCGACAAACAGGATGACCCGGTCGCGCACCCGGCGCGTCCGTTCCGGCACGTCGACACAATTGGGGAGGACTGCCACCTCCCCTTCTACATCACTCAGGAACAGGCGACGCAAATAGTCGGAAACGGTGACCACGCGGTCCACCCGGCGTAGCAGCTTGGCCCGGTCGGCCGCACTCTTGGCGCCCCGCATGCCTTGTGGGTCGTTGTGCAGGAACAAGGACACCCGCGCAGAGCGCCCGGCCAGCGCCAGGGCGATTTCGGGCCGGTTATGCACCTCGATCAAATCGGGTGCGAGATCACGGAGAATCCTGCCCACGCCGGCGGCATAACGCTCCGTGCCAGACAAGCCCCATCCGGGGGGCGCCGGATGAAACGCCACGTCTGCGAACGGGTTCTCCACCGGCCGCCCGACCACGTCGCCCCCGGCCGCCCGGACCAGCCGGTGAACGAGCAGACCAATGGCTCCCACGGCATCCGGAGAAAACCCCTCCCGTGGTGGCAGGACCGTGGCGACGACCCCCGTCAGGTGACCAACACCACCGCCGCGGGAGCCCTCAAGGAACCGCCTCGTACTGCGCCAGGTGCCACGCCGCCGGTTCGCGGGCGGCGGCCTCGTACCACTCGATCATCAACGGATGCTCGCGCACGGCCTGGCAATATGCCTGAGACCCCGCCGAGAGTTCGGGCAAATAGGACAGGAAGCGGGCCACGATGGGGGCATACATCGCGTCCGCGGCACCAAACTGGTCGCTATATAGGAAGCGCGTGCCCTGGCGCGCGTCCCGCCAGATCGTTTCGATCCGCGCGATGTCGGCCAGCACCTCCTCCGTTGCGGGCGAGTGACGGTGCCGGCCCAGATTCATCGGCATCGCACGCCGCAAGGGAGCAAAGCCCGCATGCATCTCCGCGGCGATGGACCGGGCCGCGGCGCGGGCCACCCGGTCGGCGGGCCACAAACCCGGTTGGACCTCGGCGCAATACTCGCACAATGCCAGGCTTTCCCACACCTTGGCACCCCGGTGCTGCAGGTAGGGGACCATCCCCGCGGGTGTCGCTTGCTTCACCGCCGGGGTGCCCCCGCCGGCAATCGGGATCACCTGTTCCTCCACGGCCAGACCTGCCAGCCGCACCACCAGCCAGCCGCGCAACGACCAGGATGAGTAGCGGCGCGTGCCGATGACGAGCGTTCCGTCGGCCATTGAAACTCCGCGGGTTGAGATTGGGGTACGACAATGCCACGGTGCTGCCTCGCCGCAAACGGGGTTGCCGCCGCCATGAACGAGATCAGCCGTCCCAACAACCTTGACGCGTTCTGGATGCCCTTCAGCTCCAACCGCAACTTCAAGGTGACTCCGCGCCTGCTGGCCCGGGCGGAGGGCATGTTCTACTTCACCAACGACAACCGCAAGGTGCTGGATGGCACCGCCGGGCTGTGGTGCTGCAATGCCGGGCACGGCCGGCGGGAGATCGTCGAGGCGATCCAGAAACAGGCGGCGACAATGGACTTCGCCCCGACCTTCAATATGGGCCACCCCATCGCCTTCCAAGCCGCCGCGCGCCTGGCGGAAATCACGCCGGACGGGATGGACAAGATATTCTTCACCAATTCCGGGTCGGAGAGCGCGGATACGGCGCTGAAGATCGCGCTGGCCTACCATCGGGCGCGGGGCGAAGGCGGCCGCAATCGGCTGATCGGGCGCGAACGCGGCTATCATGGCGTCGGGTTCGGCGGCATGTCGGTGGGCGGCATCGGCGGCAACCGCAAGCAATTCGGCGCCCTTCTGCCCTATGTGGACCATTTGCCGCACACGCTGGACCTGACGCGCAACGCCTACAGCCAGGGACTTCCCACCCATGGCGCAGACCGGGCAGACGCGCTGGAGGCATTGGTCGCGCTGCATGGGGCGGAGACGATCGCGGCGGTGATGGTGGAGCCGGTCGCTGGCTCGACGGGTGTGTTGCCACCTCCCCAGGGGTATTTGCAGCGGTTGCGCCACATCTGCACGAAGTATGGCATCCTCTTGATATTCGACGAAGTCATCACCGGGTTTGGCCGCATGGGGGCGAATTTCGGTGCCGAGGCGCTGGGTGTCGTGCCGGACATCATGACGATGGCCAAGGGCCTGACCAATGCGGCGGTTCCGATGGGGGCGGTTGCGGCCAGCAACGACATTTACGACACGATCGTGCATGGTGCGCCGGAAGGCATCGAGTTGTTCCACGGCTACACCTATTCCGGCCATCCCTTGGCCTCGGCGGCGGCCATCGCGTCGATGGACCTGCAGCGCGCGGAGGATCTGCCCGGCCGGGCACGCAAGATCGAGCCTTATTGGCAGCAGGCAATGCACTCGATGCGCGGGCTGCCGAATGTGGTGGATATCCGCAACGCCGGGCTGATCGCCGGGATCGAACTGCAGCCGCGCGCGGGCAAGCCGACCCAGCGCGCCATGCAGATTATGGGCCATTGTTTCGATGCCGGGCTGCTGATCCGCACCACGGGCGACATCATTGCGCTGTCGCCGCCGTTGATCATCGAGGAGTCGCATGTCGACCGGATCGTCGAGACGCTGACGCAGGCGATCCGGGCCGAGGCTGCGTAGCGGTTGCGAGTCGTCCGAAACGTGGAATCCGGCCATGTGGATGACACTTTCGGGCCATCGGGTTTGAGTGGCGATGAGCGTGGAAATCGAATTCCCGTTGGAGTTCATTGTTCGAGGAACCCCGGTTTCCCTGCAGGCCAAACGTCGACAATCCAAAACGTTCTGGAAAGACCGGGTCAAACAAGCGAGTTACACCGCCTTGCCGGAAGCCCATTTCTCAACTGAGGGCCGTGTATCGGTCACGTTGTTTTACTTTCCCAGCATGGTCATGGAAGGTGACATCGACAATATCGTAAAACCGGTCTTGGACGCATTGCGCAACCATATCTACCGCGATGACAAACAGGTTGAGCGAGTCTGGGTGCAGAAATTCGAACCAGGCCGGATTTTCCAGTTCACCAATCCATCTGAGGTGTTGTCGAAAGCTTTGATCGCCGAAAGGCCGCTGCTTTATATCCGCCTCGGAGATAATCCCGCTGAAGGACTCGTTTGATGTCTTCGCCTGGTTTCAACGTCGAACAATCGATTATGGACACCATTGTGCCTGAGTTGGAAGCTGACGGTTACCGCGTTGTCATGCACCCGCTAAAAGAGTCGCTGCCAGCCTTCTTGAGCGGAATCCAGCCGGACATGGTCGCCTATAAGGGTGATCAAAAGCTAGCCATCGAAATTCTATCGCAACGGAGGCCCTCGAACTCAAGAGAACAGCACCTCCGCAAGATATTCATGGAGCACTCGGATTGGGCGCTTCGGCTTGTCTATGCTCCTCCGATTACATCCGAAGCATCGCTTCCGGTTTTGGCAAAACACGTCATCAGTCAACATCTTACCCGGATCGAGGCCAGCATCGAGACGATGGGCCTCACGGCGGCGCTCCTGATGGGGTGGGCAGCTTTCGAAGCTGCGGCCCGGGCGCTGCTTCCATCAGACTTCAGGCTGCCACAGCCACCTGCCCGCCTCATCGAAGCATTAGCCTTCGAAGGCTATGTAACGCCCGATGAAGCCGATGTGCTTTGGCGGCTAAGCTCCATGCGGACGGAAGTCGCGCACGGCAGCCTCGATCTGGTGCCAGCGCTAGGGGACGTGAGACGGCTCCTCAATACAACACGCCTACTGCTCGAATTAGACGAGGCGGATACCACTGCCTGAGCTGCGGAGCACCGCGACGGCAAGCACGGTTCAGCCCGGCGGCGCGGCCGCACGCAGCAGCTTGGCGTAGCTGATGTCCTGCGCCTCCAACTGCGCCATCGTGGAAGCATAGGCAGTCTCGGCCGTCGTCCGCAGGGTGTGCCAGTGCAACAAACCCACGTGACGCACATCCGGATCGATCAGAAGGTCGGCACGTTCGCGGGCGCGTTGGGTGTGGGTCAGGCTGCTGGCGGTGGCAGTGCGGCTGATCACGCTGAACACGTTCACTGGGTGGCGGCGGCGATGGCGTAGCCGGTCATAGGCGTTCATCGTCTCGAACTCGCCCATGCTGGAGCTGAATTCGGCGTCAGACGGCATATCGACCCCGATCACCGGGCCGCGCCGGCGGTCTTGCATGAGGTCGACGGGGAAGTTGTTCATGATGCCGCCATCGACCAAGACATGCCCATCTTCGACCATCGGCGGCAAAATCCCCGGCAGCGCCGATGTCGCCCGCAAAGCACGCCACATCGGGCCGCGATCATGCACATGCGCCTGGCAAATAGTGAGGTCGGTCGACACGGCGAAAAACGGCCGCCAGGTGCTTTCTATCGTCAGCTGGCCGAAATGGTGGCGCAGCCGGGCCGCAACCTTATGCCCGCGCACCAATGCGATGATGGGCAGCGTGTAGTCGTTCACCGGGTTGCCGTTGCCGAACACGTGGTGCATCCGGTCAATGAGTTCCTGGTCGTCCCACTCGAACGCGGCGCCGCCCGCGATGATCGCGCCCATGCTGGTGCCTCCAACCAAGTCGATCGGGATGCCGACCTCCCGCAGGGCGCGGATGACGCCGAGATGGGCGAAGCCACGGGCGCCCCCGCCAGCCAAGGCCAGTCCGATCGCGCGGCCCCCTACCATGCGTGAGAGGAACGCCAAATCCGCCGCACGGCCCTGCCGCACATGCAGGTGGGTGGCGATGTCCGTCCGGTTCTGCCAGCGCGGGGCAGGCGGATGCGGCGCGCTGTTCTCCGGGGATAGTGTCACCACGTCGATCTTGCGCTCGCCCGACGATGGGATGCGATGGGGCGGCGGCTCCGGCAGCGGCGGATGCCCGGCGAAGTCCACGTAGAGCAGGCGGTCCGCGCTGGCGATGCAGAGATCGTCCCATATCGCGTCGTCGGGGCAGGTCACCAGCACCGTCAGGTCGTTCAGCATCTGCGCGGCCGAAATCTCGTCCGGCCCGAGCGTCAAATCCAAATTCGAGAGCAGTTCCGCCGCCAAATTGTGGGCGCCCGCATCGGCCACCAGCGCGCGGCCGATCGCCATCAGGTCCACACCCTCCGCAACCGCGACCAGCGCAATACTGCTGGGACGCACGGCGCGGGCACGCGGCTGCAACTGCTTCATCAAGCTGCGGGCCAGATATTGGGTGATCTGCAACGTGCCGCGGTGCGAGCGCTCCAGGAACCGGCGGAAGGCGCTGCCCTGTACCTTCAGCAGGCTGCAATGGCGGAGTGCCACCACCCGGGTCGCACGGCGGATGCCAGCGATGACGCTGATCTCGCCCAGCATTTCACCCGGACCGATCGGAGCCAGCTCCACCGCAACACCAGCGGCACCGGGCACCGCGGCACTTTGCAGCGTGCTCCCAAGACTGCCGTAGCGGACGATATAGGTGTGCTCCTGATCCTCTTCCTCGTCCAGCGTGTCACCGCCGCGCAAATCGATCCACTGCATGCCGTCCAGCAACACGGCCAACTCGTCTGCCGGCACGTCGCTGAAGATGTCCAGATGCTGCAGCCAGAGCAGCGTGTCCCCAGGCGTGAATTGTAGCGCCTTCATGCGTCCGCCCCGAAAAACCGCTCGCTCGCAGCCTACACCGCCAGCCGATGCGCCCCCAAATGCCCGGCCGCACGATCATCACGGGCGCCGGGTGCGGTTGAAGGCGCCGCCACACGCTGCGGCTGCCCCCGTCAGCAGCAGGAACACGCAGGCGACGGGCAACGTGCCGCCGCCGCCCAACACCGCGCCGGCCAGGGCCGTTCCACCAGCCGCGGCGGCAATCTGGATGAAGCCCAGCAGGGCGGAGGCGAGCCCGGCCTCGGCCGGGTGACGGTCCAGCGCGGCGGACGTCGCAGCAGGCAGCACCATGCCGAACCCGAAGGTTATGACGACCACCGGGACCAGCACCGCCCAGGCTTGGATGATCCCGTCGCCCGCGAGCAGCACCATCAGGACCCCGCCGGCCAGTGCCAGTTGCGTGCCGCCCTTCACCAGGGCCGGCGCCGCAACCCGGCGGGACAGCCGGCCAGCCGCCGTGCTGCCAGCGAGATAGCCCGCGACGTTCAACAGGTTCAGTTCGCCGTATTGCAGCGGGCGGTAGCCCAGCAACTGGATAAAAATGAACGGCCCCGTGGCGAAAAACACGCCGAGCCCGGCAAACAGGAACGACAAGGCGCCGACATTGCGGCGATAGGGGCCGTCCCGCAGCAAAGCGGCATAGCGCCGCACCAGGCCGGTTGCCGCCGAGCGGGCAGCCCGGGGCAGCGTTTCGTCCAGCAGCAGAGTGGCAGCCGCCAGCATCGCCAAACCGAGGATCAGCAGCGACCAGAACGTCCATCGCCACCCCGCGCCCTGCTGGATCAGCCCGCCCAAGGGCGGTCCGAGCGCAGGTGCGGCCGCCATGGCGAGGCTGACCCAGATCATGGCGCGGGTGCCCCCGCCTGTGCCTTGCACATCCCGCAACATCGCGCGGCCGACCACCGGGGCAGCGGCGGCCCCGGCGGCCTGGATCACCCGCCCCACCAGAAAGGGTGCGATCGAGGGCGACGCCGCGCAGAGCAACGTGCCGATGCTATAGATCAGCAGCCCGCCGAGCAGGACGGGGCGGCGTCCCCAGCCATCGGCCAGCGGCCCCGCCAGCAGGTTGAAGACCGCGTAGCCGACATAGAAGACCGTCAGCGTCCAACTCGCCACGCTCGGACCGATCCCCAACTCCCGCGCCATGCTCGGCAAGGACGGCAGATAGAGGCTGGTGGCGAGTTGGCTGACCGCGATGGCAAGCGACAGCAGCGCGGTGCGCAGCGCAGGTGAGGGCACTGGCATCTAGTGCAGCGCGCCGATGTCCCGCTCGAAATACTCCGGACTGGGCGGCGTGTCGGCGAACACCGGCGGCTTGAACTGCGTGTCCCGCATGCCCGCCGCCATCGAGGCATTGGTGATGGCATCGAACCATCCCGCCCGCATCACGCGCACCAAAGTGGGTGCCAACGTCCCGATGCCGCGCGCGCCTTTGAACAGGTAGTTCTGCGCGCCCAAATGCTGGTCGAAGGCCGCTGGCAGCATGGCTTCGCCCGGCGCCGCTCCATCGAATTCGACGTGCAGCGCGTAGCGGGAGTGGGCGACGTCCGGCACGATGGTGAAGTGGTTGACCTTGCATCCGGTCTGCGCCGCCGCGGCGGCCATGGCCGTGATCACCTGGTTGGCGCTGACCTTCTCGCCGTGGATGTTGATCACGTCCCGCCCCTTGCGCAGGAACCGGATCAGGGGCGCGCCGTCGAACCGTCCCACCACTTCGATGACGTCGTTGATGGCGTAGCGATAGAGGCCAGCCGGGGTGGTGAACAGGATGTAATAGGCCTGGCCCACTTCGATCTCGTCGGCGAACAGGGCTCGGGCGCCGGGTTGGCCCCACTCCGCCTCGGGAATGAATTCGAACAAATTGGTGTGGATCGTCAGCAGCCCTTCGCTGCCATCATCCGTGACCGGAAGGGTGACATGCGCCTCGCTGCTCATGTAGCCGGTGTCGCGCAGCACCAAGCCGGGCGCGCACCAATCGTGCAGATGCGCCGCGAACTGGCCGACCGTGCCGCCTTTCCAGCAGCCGATCAGTCTCAGATTCGGCCAATAATCCCGTGGCCGGAATGCTCCCTTGCCAGCCATCTTTTCCAAGGCGCGGGCACGGTCGCGGTCCGCCGTGACACGCGGGGCCAGCGCGGCGCGTTGCGCGGCGGGGATGTCGAACGCGGCGCTGAGCGTACCGTCGAACACATCCTTCACCAGATCGGCCTTGGCGTCCTCGGCGACCTCGAACAGCTTGAGGATGCTGTTCGGGTTGCTGCCGGGAATGAAGGTGACGTTCTGCGGCACCGCCAGGCGCATCAGCGCATAACGGCGCGCCCGGTAGTCCGGAATCTCCACCACGTCGTACGGGTAGGCGTAGCGGCTGCGCGCCACGGGGTGGGCGTCGCGGAACATCGCCCCGGAGACGCTGCCATAAGGCGTCTTCGTGCGCTCCGTCACCCCTTCCACGGCCTTGTTGACCATCGGGATGGCCTTGCCGCTGAGGAAGCCGGGATGGCGCTCGATCGCCTTGAAGGCCCACAGCTTTTGCGTCAGCAAGTTGCCGGCGACCGTACCCGGGCTGACCGGGATCAGCTTCGCCTTGCCCGTCGTGCCGCTGGTGCGGTTGAACATGGTGGGCGGCGGATCGTTCGTCAGCACGCCGGTCTCGCCCTCGACGATGCGGTCCATATACGGGCTGAAATCGTCCCAGGTGCCGACCGGCACGGCGGACTGAAAATCGGCCCGGGTGCGGATGGCGCCAAAGCCATGCGCGCGGCCAAACGCCGTGTCGGCCGCACGGCCGACCATACCGAGCAGCAAGTCCTCTTGTGTCGCGCGCAATGCCCGGTTCTTGGCCGAGAACCGGGACCATCGGAGCCGGGTAACCGTATTGAGCAGCAACCAGGGAACCACGTCACCACCGCGAAGATGCCTCGAACCGCGCGATCATGGCATGAACAGACAACACTGGCCATGTTCGGCCCCAGCAAGCGCCCCCGGTTAGACGGGCTGTTCGGCGCGCTGCAATTGTTTGGAGATCTGGAGCTGGTTGCAGCCGCCGACCCTGCAGTACTCCACCGCGTCGCTCATCTCGCCCACCATGAAAAGCCCCAGCCCACCCGGCTCGCGGCTATCGAGATCAAGGGTCAAATCCGGCGGCGGGGTCGTCGTCGGATCGAATGCCACGCCATCGTCCGTGGCGGTCAACACCAGAGACAGCGCGGACGGCAAGGCAACGATCTGCAACGCCAGGTGGAAATGGTGCAGGCCGCCATCGGGCCAGGCCGAATGAATGATGTTGGAGGCGATCTCGTCCAGAATGATCATGACCTGCGCGCGGTCGCCGGCTTCGACATTCCAGGAAGTGAGAAACGCTTCCACCTGATCCATGCTGTCGCTCAGCATCTCGATCCGGTTGGCGACGGAAAGGCGCAGCCATTGCGATGGGGGCGCCGCCGTCATCGCGTCAGCTGGCGCCTGCTGCGCTGACCGCCTGCGCCTCGTCGTCGAACAGCGGAATGATGCGGGCGAAGCCGGACATCTTGAAGACGTGGAAGACCGGCTGGGACATGCCGAAGATCGCGAAGCCACCCTGCGTCGCCCGGGTTTGTTTGGCAGCGAGCAGCACCACCCGCAACCCGGCAGACGAGACGTAATCCACTCCGGTGAAGTCGAACACGATGCGGTTGGCACCGGGACGGACACTCGGCAAGATTTGCGCCTCGAAAGCGGGGCTAGAGGTGCTGTCCAAACGACCGGTAATCCGGAAGATTTCGACATCCCCTACGCTGGCCCGCTCGACATCCATTCGCTGTTCCTGTCCAGACATTAGGCAATGCTATCAAATCTCCGGCTGCACCGGAAGGCGTTTCGCCAGCACATCGGCCTTCACCGGCGCCGCGCCAAGCCAGCGTGCCGCGAGCACGGTGATGTCGTCCGCCTGCTCAGCGCCACGGGCGAAGATCCGCAGCGCCTGCTGGATGCGTGCGACGCCCTGTTCCGGCCCCTCCAGCCGCAGCTTTGCCAGTTCGGCCTCCAGGCTTTCCTCGCCGAACATGCCGCCCTCGGGGTCGTTTGCCTCGGTCACCCCGTCGGTGAACAGGACGACGCTCGCCCCTTGCGGCAGCTGCACGTCGCTATCGTCATATTCGGCATCTTCCAAGATCCCGAGCGCGATGCCGGGCGATCCATTGATTGCGAGCGGGGGCTGGCCTGCAATCACCACGTAAGGCGGGTTATGCCCAGCACTCGCATAGGTCAGCCAGCCGGTGCGCAAATCCAGAATGCCGATGAAGGCGGTGGCAAACATCATCGTGTGGTTTTCCACCGCCAGCGTACTGTTCGCCAGCGCAAGGGCCTGGCCCGGAGAAGCGCCGCGCACGATAGCCGACCGCAGGATCGACCGGCCCATCGCCATGAACATCGCGGCCGAAACACCTTTCCCTGACGCATCGCCGATCATCAGTGCAAGCCGGTCCCCGCCAACCAGGGCAAAATCGTAGAAATCGCCGCCGACCTCCTTGGCCGGCTCCATCGCCGCAAACAGCTCGAACTCGGTGCGGTCGGGGAATGGCGGGAAGATGCGCGGCAGGCTGCTCAGTTGCAGGTGCCGCGCCACCTCCAGCTCCTGCCGCAACCGGGTCAGATGGGCACGCTCGGACAAGGCTTCCCGCACCACCTCCAGGTCGCGCGACCGTTCTGCCAGCAAGGCGCCCAGCCGGGCGTGCTGCGCCACGACGCGGGCGGCCATGCGCTTGAACGCCTCGGCCAGCGCCACGCCTTCCTCCGCGGAGGCCAGCGTGCCCCTGAGGTCGCCGAGCAGGGCCTCACGCTCATCCGCCTCCAGCATGCTGGCCAGGATCGTCATCTCCCGCCGGATCAACGCCTGCTGCTGCGCCTGGCGCAGCGTTTCCCGCGTCTTGTTGCGGGCCAGCGTGACGATGTCGCGGCGGAAAACCTCAAGCGCTGCCGCGATGGCGCCGATCTCGTCCTTGCGCTCCGCACCGTCGATGCTGACGTTGGCGTCACCCGCGGCCATAGCGCGAATGACGAGCGTGATCTCCCCCAACGGGTCGAGCGCGTCTTTCGCAAACCCGTACAAGGCGAACAGCAGCAGGGCAAACACCATCACGGTCACGCTGCCCATCAGCAGCCCGACCAGTTCCTGGCGCTGCGTCGCCTCCGTCACGTCGTCTACCGCGATGAGCGTCCCGATATACGACCCGGCCAGGTCGATCAGCGGCGTGGACACGGCTGCGAAGGTTGACGTACCCCGCGTGATCAGCGCCGAACGATTGCCCCGCTGCCCGAGCGCCCTGGCGATTTCGGGCCAGTCCGCCGGGTTCGTGGACAGGCGTAGCGTCCCGCGCCGGTCCATGATGAACAGCGAGCGGGTGCCGCCGCGTGCCATGGCACGCATGACCGGGGCGGCCGAAACCGCCGCGGAGACGAACCGTCCCCCGGGGAAAGCGGAGGTCATGACAAGCTGGAAGGAGCCATCCGGTCCGACTGCCAGACCGCGGAGCCAGGAGAGAGTCTGCAGCCGGTTGCGAAGGTTGGCGGTGTCCAACAGCGGCGCGTCGGCCGCCAGCCCAGCCGACGATGCCAACAGCCGCCCGTCGTCGCCGATGAGGTCCAGCCGGGTCAGCCCGGCCTCCTTTCGCCGCTGTTCCAGCAGCCGGATCGCCACGGCGTTGTCAGGGGAGTGGGACGCATCGAAATCCGCGGCATCGTCCGCTAGCCGCGAAATCACGATCTCGTACGGCGTGAGCGCGTCGGCGACGGCGCCATTCCAGGTGATTTGCTGGGCTTCCTGTTTTGCCTCGGACAGGGCGCCGTTGGTCAACTGCTCCATCACCCAGAATGGCGCCGTGGCGACCATGATGAGCAGGACCGAGGCGATGGCGAAGATGAGGACGATGCGGGTGCGCAGCAGCATGGCTACACCGTCTCGGCGTAGCGCAGCAGGCTGAGGGGCGGGTAGAAATCGAGCTCTTTGGCCGTCGTCATGCGGATCAGCAGGCTGAACCGGCTGAGGGTCTGGATCGGAATCGTGCCGGCGGGTTTGCCGTTGAGGATTTGCTCCGCCTTGAAGCCCGCGAACTGCCCGATATTGTAGTAGCGGCAAACCAGCCCGGCCAACCCGCGTGCATAGGTGACGAACCGCTCGGTCGCCGAAAAGGCCGGCAGGTGGTTCGTCAGCGCCGCCCCGGTCAGCGCCTCGCGCTGGTCATTCAAGAAAGTGTCGGGTGGGATGTAGAGCCATTCCGCTCCCGCGGCCTTGAACTCCGCCACGGTCTGCGGAATGCCGGACCCGTCCGGCTGGCCGTTTTTGATTGGAATCGCCTTCTGCAGGAGGTCCATCTTGTTGCCCGGCGCCAGCGCTGTCATCTGGGCGACGGCCGCGGAACTGCTCTGCTCCTGGGGGTTATACAGCGTCGCCACGCGCTTGAACGGGCGATAGGCCCGCATCGCCCCCAATTGCGCCTCCACCGGGGCCACGTAGATCGTGCCGGTGACCGGCCGGCCCGGCGTCGTCAGGTTGGACACCAGGCCAGTGCCCAACGGGTCCGCCACGATCGCCAGCACGACGGGGATGTCGGCGATGAACGCGCTCTTGTCCGGCGCATCGTAGCGGCCCAGCGCCGCCACCGCCGTGGTGCCGCCCCAGATGAAGACCAGGTCGGGCCGCATCGCGTTGATGTCGGCAACCAGGGCCGGGATCGTGGCCGTTGTCTGCCCGGCGTCGCGGATGATGTACTCGGCCTGGATGCCCTTGCCGGTCAGATAGTCGCGGAACCCGTCACACGCTTCCTCCCAGCCGCGCCAGAGCAGCATGACGATCCGGGGCTTGACCGCCGCCCGGGAGCTGCCGGGTATCGCCAAGCCACCCGCGGCGGCCAACAGGCTGCGCCGCCGGATCATGTCCGGCGGGCCCGCCGGGAGATGCCCCAGTACCCGAGCGTGGCGGCGAGGGAAATGGCGCCGAGCACGGCAGCCGCTTCGGTAAAGCCCGACATCGCCACGAGGATGGCGGCCAGGATCGGGCCGATGATGCTGCCGATCCGCTCGCCAAACCGGAGATAGCCGAACAACGTCGCAACGCCCAGGCGCTCGGCTGCCCCTTCGGAGCATAGTTCGGGGACGACGACTAGCATCGGTGCGGACGCCAAGCCTTGGGAGAGGCCGACGGCGGCGATCCCCAGTGGCAAGGCCACCGCCGGCGGCACGACGAGCGCCAGAAGCAGCCCGATCCCGGAGGCGATCCCGGCCAGGGTGATCAGGCCGGATGCCGCACGGACCCGATCGGCCAGCCAGGCCCCGGCCCGGATCGTGAGAAGCATCGTGGCGGAGTAGAGCATCACCTGCCGACCGATTTCCGGCTGGGAGTTGTCCAGCGCCTGAAGGGCCAGTGGGCTGATATAGAAGACGAATCCGGTGAGCACCAGCTTCGCCGGAACCGCGGCGAACAGCACCAGCGCGAGGAAGGGCGGGTTGCGCAGCACCTGCCGCAATTCGCCCTCCTTGCCCGCTGCCGCCGGAATGGCGCGTATGCCGGTTTGGCGATCCATCGTGCGGATGGTCAGCCACGCCGCAACCAGGGTCAGCGCCGCGGAAATGAGGAACGTGCCGCGATAGCCCAGCCGGTCCGCCAGCACGGAGCCGATCGCGGTTCCGCACAGCGCCCCGGTCATCGCCGCGTAGACGAACACCGCCGCCGTGCGGCTGCGCCGTGCATCGCACGCCACCAGGTAGCTCTGACAGGCGATCGTAATGAAGGCATAGCCGCAGCCTGTCACCGCGCGCCACAGGGTGAAGGCATCCAACGTTTCCGCCTGCGCCGCCATGATGTAGCCCAATGCGGCGGGGACGCAGCCAAGGGCCACCACGGTGCGGGCGCCCAGCCGGCCCACCAGCCGGGCCCCGTAGGGCGAGACGATGCCGATCATCCCGGCAAAGGCGGTAATCGGCAGTCCGACGGCCACGGTCGCCGGGAATACACCGCCCTGCAGGGACTTGGCGTAGATCGGGATGAAGGACGTGGAAAGCTGTTCCGCGAACACGTACAAGAACAGCGGCGCCCGCGCGATCGCGATGCTGGCGGGGCGGGTTGTCACAGCCAGCTTGCCAGCCGCGAAGCCCACGCCCTCGGCCAGAACGGCAACGATGCGCCCAGCCGCCTCCCGCGTGGACGGCGCTTCGTTCACCACCTCCTGCGCCAGCCACAACACCTGCTGCCGGCGCTCATTCATCCGCCGCGCCACCCCGCCAAGCAGTGCCAAATAGCGGCCGATCGCGTTCAGCCCCAGCATCGGCTCCCGCGTCGTCCAGTCGCCAGCGGCAAACCGGCCCTGCATGCGCTCCACCAGGCGCAGCGGTCCGCTGACATAGTAATCCGTCAGGAACACCAGGATTTCCACCGTGGTCAGCACGGCGACCATCAGCACGATCACGATGTCCCACCGGCTATCCGTGGCGGCGCGGCTGGCGAGCGAGCTGTTCAGGCCCAGATGCAATGTGCCCACCACGCCGGCCGGACCATGGATCGGCACGGCGATATCGGTCAGGACGTGAGGCGGTCCCGGCCGGTCGGCCCGGTGCACCGTGCCATCGGCGAGCTCCAGGCGGATGCTATCCAGCATGGGGCGGCCGGCCAGCGCTTGCTGAAAAAACGCCTCCACCCCCACGAGCTTGTCGGGGGGCACGCCCAACGCGATCGCGCGGTCGATCTGCGCGCCCAAATTCGCCCCGATGGCCGCCGCCTCGCGGCCGATTTCTGGGAACACCTCCTTTTCGAACCCGGTCAGCGCGGCGCGGGAGATGATGCCGGTCGCCAGGATCAGCAGCACCACCGTGAGAGCGACGACGCCCATGATGAGGCGCCGCTCCATCGTGTCGAACGACGAGAACACCCGGCGTGCGGCGGCACTGCTAGGCGGCAAGGGACCGGTCCGCCGCTGCATCCGACTCTGCCATGCCAAGCCGCATCAGCGCATCCTCCGCATCGGCCAAATCCTGGCTGGCCTTGGCCACGGCCGCCAGCACGGGTGAACTTTCGCCCAATGCCTCGCCAACCGGCGCCTCTCCGGCCGGCACCAGCTGCGCCCGGGTGATATCTGCCGACGCCCGGCTCAGCCAGTGGCGCAATGGGCGCGTCAGCAAGGGGGCGGCGAAGGCCGCTATGGCGGCTGTCACCACCAGTGCGAGCAATCCGGCGCGTACCATGTCCAGCAGCACCGTGTTGACCCGCGTCTCCAGCGGCACCGGGTCGTAGCGGACGACGACACCGCCGGCCGGTTGTCCGAAGCTGTTGGTGATCCGCGCGCCGACCACAAACGCGCCCGGCGCGTCGGCGCGCCATTCCGCAGCCTCCGCAGCTTGGGGAGCCCAGTCCGGCGGGAGGCGGCGGCCGACGCGGAACTGGTCCGTGTCGAACAGCACGGCACCGGTGGCGTCGAATACGGAAATGCTCAATGTGCCGCTCTCCGCCGCCCGGCGACGTTGGATCAGCTGCTCGGTGGTTTGCAGCATGGCGAGCGAAATACCGAGGTTCATCCCGTCCTCGATCGTCGAGGCGAGGTCGTCGGCGACGAAGCTGTAGACGAGGTCCTCCTGCGTCCGCAGCACCCGGCGTGTCTTGAAATAGTTGAGCGAGATCGTCAGCGCCGACGCAGCCAGCACCGCCGCGATCATCACGGCGGCCAGGCGGGTTGCGAACGGCGTGCTGCTCACTGCGCCACCGGCCTGAGGAAAGGCGTCAGCAGTTCGAGGTAATCCGCACCCTTGACCAGGCTGAAGCCCATCGCGCGGAATTGCGTAAACGCCTCGGGCGTGGGCGCGAAGGTCCTGCTCGCGAGTGCCGCGTCCTGCGGAGTGGCGGGAGGCAACCCGTTGTTGATGAACGCGACCGCCTGCGCGCCCCCAGCGAGATAGAGTTGCATCATGTGCCAGAGCAGCGAACGGCTTCGCACCACGGGCACCTCGCGGATGGCGAGCACAGGGCCGGTATCCACACCGGGCTCGACCACGTGGATGGTGCAGCGTAGCACGTCGTTGCCGCGCAGGATTTGCCAAAACGGCGTGAACAGGCCGCGATACTGCGGCAATGGGCCAGGATGCACGTTGATGATGCCCGCCGACGCCTGCGCGATGGTGCTGCGGCGGAAGAGGTACGAAAACCGGATCGACAGGATCATGTCGGCGCCGAAAGCCTCGATGGCATGGACCCCGCTGCCGGGCTGCATGTCACGGATCACCGTGAGCGGGTTTCCGGTCGTGGCGGCGAGTTGGGTGGGCGTGCGCATTTGTCCGGGCAGCGGGGTGGCGGCGTCCAGTGCAGGGAATAACACCGACATCGGCACTTGCCGCTCGATCATGCGCATCAAGTCCAGCTCGGGCACGGCGTCGTCCGCCTCCGGATGCTCCCGCACGCTCATGAAGATCGCAAGGTCATGCCCGGCGAGGCCCGGCAGGACATGGTTGAGAACCACGGCGCCGAAGATGTCGTGCTTGGTGCACACCGCGATACGCAACGTCGCATTCTCCTTCGAGTACCATCGTGCACGACCCGGCCACGACCGCAACAAGGTTGAAAGGCGGAGTTTTCTGCGCCGATGCAATTAAACAATTGGTAAGCGGGATCAATCGACCGCCATACCCTCACTGCTGGACGACAAGCAAAACATGCCCAGTATTGTTGAAGTAAAACAAGGGCACATCATTCGCGAAGCAACAGAGCTTGCCGCTTCGCTCCGGTCTCGTTCCAAAATCGCCGGCTGAAGATTTGGAAGCTGTGCCCGCTCAATGTTGAGTCGCCTGCGGGACCATAGCCGGCGGGGTTGGCTTCCCAGCCTCCGGCTGGCCGCGGTCTTCGCCGGTCAAACTTCGCCTATCATCGTCGTTTGAGGGTTGACCGGAGCGGGCACATCACAAAAAATTAGTCAATTGCCTGTATTTCAATAACGCAGCGAGACGAAAAGATCGGCTTTTAAGGGATGCTTCATTTTCATGAGATGATCCGCAAGGCGTGGCCGGCCGCCTCCAGCCATTTCTCTGCCTTGCTGACGCCACATATCCCAGGCGACTTTGCGTGACGCCCGCAGTGTTCCAGCGGGCGCAGGCTTTGCGGGAGAGACGTGTGATCCGACGCTTTGCGTTTGCGCTCAGTGGCCTCATGGCGCTCGGCGGCGCCGGGCCGGAAGCACGGACGTTGGCGATTCCCGGCCGTGATGGCGTGCCTGCCCACTCGGTGCGGGTGCTGCTGTGGACGTCCGACGCGCCCGGCCCGCATCCCTTCCTCGTGTATGAGCCGAGTTGGGGCGGGCGGGCGGATGAGAATTCCCGCCTTGCCGCCATGTTGGCCAAGTCGGGGTTCACGGTGGCCGCGCTTGATTACGACACCGAGCAACCAGCCCGGTTCGCCCCGCAGATGCAACGTTTGCAGACGCCATTGGACATCTCTTCGGCCGCCGCCCTGGCCCGGACGACGGCAGAAGGGGATTGGCGGGCGGTCGTCTTCGCAACCGATGCCTCCGTGGTGCTCGACATCCTGCCGGAGGCGGAGCAGGCACCGTCGGCTGGCATCCTTGGATGGTCCTTCGGGGGCGCCGTCGCGATCGAGGCTTGCCGCCAGGACGCGCGGTTCAGGGCGTGTCTGAACATGGATGGCTGGATGTTCGGGCCCGCAGCGGATGACCCTTCGCCGCAGCCGACGCTCGTGCTCAGCGGCGACCCCTATCCTGCCCAGGCAAAGCCAGCGCGTGACCCGGCAGCCGTGTTGGACGAACGGGATGGCGCGCGGCTGCGCGCCCGCTTCGCAGCCGTCGGCGGGACCTACGCGCAATTGGCCGGGCTGGAACACGCCGGGTTCAGCGATGTGGGCAACAACGAGACCGTGCGTAAACTGGCGCGCGACTTCTTCGCCAGCACGCTGCTTGGCGACACCACGACGGCCAGCAAGCTGCCTGGCGTGACGTGGCACCGCGTCAACCCTCCTGGCGGATAACGTGCCATCCCTGACGGGCGGCGGCGATTGCGGCCGAGTAACCGGGAAGCACGGGTAGATCCATCACCTGCCAGCCCGGCAGAATAGGGTCCGGCAACACGGTGATGGCCTGCAGATCGGCAATGCTGCCGCCCTGCGCCTTGATCACGGCCTCCTTGCGGGTCCAGCCGCGGATAATCTCGGCGTCGAGTTGCGGCCCCGCCAGCCTGGCGAGGCTAGCTTGCTCGGCAGCAGTGAAGACAAGCCTGGCAAGCCCGTGCTCCAGCGGCCGGACCGCCTCGATATCGATACCCACCGGAAATTGCGCCACGGCGAACAATGCGACCGCACCCGAATGGCTCAGATTGAACTCCGGCCCACCCGGGAGATACGGTTTTCCATTGGGACCCGCCACAAGAGGCAGCGCAGAGGGGGGCACGCCGCGCAACCCGGCCAGCACTCGCCGCATCGCGGCCCGGCCAGCGGTAAACCGGCGTGCGGCATGCGGCACGATGAAGCGCTCGGCCCGGTGGTGCTCCTCCCTGGACAACACCGCGCGGTCGTCAGGAGCGGACCGATCCAGGTCCCATTGCCAAACCGCAACTTCGTCCCGGCTCACCGGCCCTGGTCACTGGCCACGGAACACCGGCAGCTTGCCTCGCCGGAAGGCAGCAAGCCCGGTGGCATAATCCTGGCTGGCGCGGCACGCCACCACCAGCTCTGCCAAGCCGGGGTCACCTTCCCAATCGACCATGCGCTTGCCGGCTGCCACCGCAAGTGGCGCATTCTCGGCGATGGCACGGGCCAGGTCGACCACGATGTCCGATAAATCCTGGTCGTCCACCACCATCGTCACCAGCCCGATCCGAAGCGCCTCGCGGGCGTTGATCCTGCCGCCCACAAGCAACATCCGCTTGGCATGCTGCGGCCCCACCAACCGGGTGAGCGCGGCAACCGCATCGGGTGCATAGGCCGCCCCCCAGCGCGCGCCCGGCAGCGAAAACGCGCTGTCCTCCGCCGCAATCAGCAAATCGGCGTGTAGCGCCAAGGCCAACCCGGCGCCGAAGCAATCCCCGCGAAGCCGGGCGATCACAGGTTTTTCAAACGCGGCCAGCGCATCCTGCGCGCGGTGGGCGGCCGCATCGTAGCTGGCTTGCTCCTCGGTCTCCGCTGCGTCCGGATCGCTGACGAAGGCATGGTGGCCCGCCCCGGTCAGCACGATCACGCGGATGGAGTGATCGGTCGCGTAGGCGTTCACCACCGTCACGAAAGCGTCCCACATCGGGACGCTCGCCACATTGTGGATCGGCGCGTTGAAGGTGACGAGGCCGATTCCCTCCATCGCTTCAGCCTTTATCAGTGGGCGAACCTCCGCCATGGCACCAGCCTTTCGCTCAGCATTTGTTCAGCCATGCAAACCGCGTCAAAGCGCGGACCCGATGGTGCATCGCTGGACGTGCCGAGGTCCAGCGGTCAAGACGTCAAATCCGATCTGATCGTTAAGATGGTCCGGCTGTTGCGATCGCATCCCTTCCCCAATCCCTCGGGAACGTTCCAGAATACCGGCACAAGGCGCGCGGGGGGACAGGTGATGAAGGTGACCGTGGAGATCGATTGCACACCCGATGAGGCTCGGGATTTTCTTGGCCTGCCCGACGTCAAGCCGATGCAGGCGGCCGT
The DNA here is from genome assembly GCA_965199005.1 of Acetobacteraceae bacterium. Classification (GTDB taxonomy): domain Bacteria; phylum Pseudomonadota; class Alphaproteobacteria; order Acetobacterales; family Acetobacteraceae; genus LMUY01. The sequence continues at coordinate 2,085,751 of CBDAQK010000006.1, forward strand.
CATGGCCACCTTGGAAAAGCAGGCCGTCCAGGCGGCCCAGAGTTTCTCGCCGGATTCGATGCTGAAATTGTGGTTCACCACCATGCCGCAACTGTCCAACCAGATGCAGGACATGTTCACCCGCATGATGGGCAATGGAACGCCCCGCTCATAGCCCTGGAATCGACGCGCAAGGCGCCATCGAGGTGACCAAGACGGTTGATCCCGCGCCTCTCGCGCGCCATGTCAGGATGGCATGATTCGCGGAGCCGCATGACCGACCCATACCAAACCCTGGGCGTCGCCAAGGACGCATCGGCGGACGATATCCGCCGGGCGTATCGTAAACTGGCGAAGAAGCACCATCCCGACCTGAACCCGGGCAACAAGGCGTCGGAGGAAAAGTTCAAGGCCGTCTCCGCGGCCAATGACCTGTTGTCCGATCCCGAAAAGCGGGCGAGGTTCGACCGTGGCGAGATCGACGCCGCGGGCGATCCACGCCCGGAGCGGCAAACCTACCGGTCCTATGCCGATACCGGGGCAGGCATGCGCTATGGCACCGGCGACCAGGCCGGGATGGGCGATATCTTTTCCGATCTGTTCTCCCAATCCTACGAGCGTGCCAACCGCCCGGCCAGGGGACGCGATGTCGCTTACACGCTGGACGTCGATTTCATCGACGCGGTTTCCGGCACGCAGCAACGGCTGAGCTTGCCTGACGGACGCTCGCTGGACGTGCGGGTGCCTGCCGGGATGGAGGATGGCCAAACGCTTCGCTTGCGCGGCCAGGGTGGGGAAGGCGTGAATGGCGGCCCGGCGGGTGACGCCCTCATCACAGTTTCGGTCTTTCCACACACCTTCTTCCGCCGCGAGGGCAATGACATCCATCTCGACCTGCCCCTCACCTTGAAGGAGGCGGTGCTGGGCGGACGGGTCACCATCCCGACCGTCACCGGGTCCGTGGCGATGACCATTCCGGCCCGGTCCGATACCGGCAAAGTCCTCCGCCTGCGTGGCCGCGGGGTGCCAGCCCATGGCAACCACCCCGCAGGCGATCAGTTGGTGACGCTGAAGATCGTGGTACCCGATGCCGATGATGCATTGGAGGAATTCCTGCGGAGTTGGAAGCCGGCGAAGGAAGCCGATCCAAGGCGAGGTATGACGGGCGAGGTATGACGGAGGGATCGTGATAACGCTCGAGATGCTACCGCAGCGCGTGGTGGGTCTGCGCGTTGACGATGTGAGTCGGTGGGTCGAGCTGGCCTGGGTGCGGCCCGAACATGGCACGGCTGGCTGGCTGTTTCGTGAGATCGACGTGGCCAGGGTGCAGTTGATCATGGAGCTCCGGGACGATTTCAGCCTCAACGAAGAGGCCATGCCGACCGTGCTGTCGCTGCTGGACCAGCTTTACGAAGCGCGGCGTCAGATGCGTGCGTTACGGCACGCGCTGGGTGCTGTTCCCGCCGAAGCCCTGGACGCGGTGCTGCGGGCTTTGCCGGAGTGAGCGGGGGTGACAAGCCGACGCTGACGGCGCGGGCGGAGGCCGAACTCGCCGCCCGCAGGGAACGTGAGGCCGCGGCGCTGCGTGCCAACCTACGGCGGCGGAAGGATCAGCAGCGCGCCAAGCGCGGACCGACAGACGCCGCTCGGATCGACCCCCCCGAACCCGCAAGCCCGGACTGCGCCGCCAATCAACTCGATTGATGTCGAACAAGCCCTAAGGCAACTGCCGCGTGCTTGGCGGCGTCCTGCCGCGTTTCCCCCGCGCCTCGCTGGATGCATGAAGTGCCGGCTCAGTTCCGGGCGATGTCCCCGCCCTGCATTCCGCGCAGCTCGCCGGATTGGACACTGCCGATGGCATTGGTGAGGATTTGAACCACCGCCTCGTCCGAGAGCGTCCGCGTCAGCAGCCCCAGCGAGGCCCCGAGCAACGCCGATGCGATCGAGAGGGAGCTGATGTTCTGCCCGATCATGTACTCGATCGCCTTGTCCACGACGGCGCCGGCATGGCTGAGATCAGCGGGCGCGCCGTCATCGGGGGCGAGGGTCATGGCGGATCTCCTTTGACCGACAGATGGCCGTAAACCACCCGCATTTAAACCCGCAAAGTCTGCGCCACGGCTGAAACACCGCCCACAACCCCCGGAGCTAGTGCCAGTTCCTCCATCGTCTCCTCCGCCTGCAACTGCCACATCCGCGCATAGGCGCCATCGGCGGCCAGCAAGGAGGCGTGGGTGCCGCGCTCCACCACCGCCCCATCCGACAGCACGATGATCTCGTCGGCATCGACCACGGTAGAGAGGCGGTGCGCGATGACGATCGTCGTGCGGTTAGCCGCGGCGTTGCGCAGGGCAGTGCCGATCTCCACCTCCGTCCGCGTATCCAAGGCACTCGTCGCCTCGTCCAGGATCAGGATGCGCGGGTCCTTCAGTATCGTCCGGGCAATCGCCACCCGCTGCTTCTCGCCGCCGGACAGCTTGAGGCCACGCTCCCCCACCATCGTGTCGTAGCCGTCCGGCAGGCGCATCACGAAATCATGCACCTGCGCCTGGCGGGCGGCATGCTCCACCTCCGCCTGGGACGCGCCCACCCGCCCATAGGCGATGTTGTAGCGGATGGTGTCGTTGAACAGCACCGTGTCCTGCGGCACCACGCCGATGGCCGCGCGCAGGCTCGCCTGGGTCACCTCGCGGATGTCCTGACCATCGATGAGCACGCGGCCCGCCGTCACGTCGTAGAAGCGGAAGAGCAGGCGGCTGATCGTGCTCTTCCCCGCCCCGGTCGGCCCCACGATGGCGAGCTTGTTGCCCGGCGGCACGCTGAAGCTCACCCCATGAAGGATTTCCCGGTCGGAGCGGTAGCCGAACCGCACGTCCTCGAACACGACCGCCCCGGTGTCGGCTTGACCATCGTCAAGCGGCAACGGGATCGAGCCGGGTGCGTCCGCAATCTCCTGGTCGACGGCCAGCAGGCGGAACATCTGCTCCATATCCACGACACCCTGCTTGATCGACGCGTAGACGAAGCCGAGGAAGTTCAGCGGCTGATACAGCTGCATCAGATAGGTGTTCACCAACACGAATTTGCCGACCGTCATCTGCCCGTCGACCACGCCCCGGCCGGCCATCAGCATGATGAGCGACAGCCCGGCGGCAATGATGAAGGCCTGCCCGATGTTCAGCATATTCAGCGTGACCTGGGTGCGCACCGCAGCCGTCTCGTAGCGCGCGAGTGCGTTGTCGTAGCGGCTCGTCTCATGCGCCTCGTTGCCAAAATACTTCACCGTTTCGTAGTTCAGCAGGCTGTCGAGCGCCTTGGTATTCGCCTCGCTATCCACCTCGTTCATCTGGCGGCGGTATTTCACCCGCCAGCTGGTGAAGACGACGGTAAAGCCGATGTAGCTGGCGACCGCCCCAAAGGTGACGGCGGCATAGAGCCAATCGAACAGATACCAAATGGTACCGGTGACCATCACGACCTCGAACAAGGTCGGCAGCAGGTTGAACACCGCCAGCCGCAGCACTTGCTGGGTTCCGGCCACGCCACGTTCGATGGCCCGGGAGACGCCGCCGGTCTGCCGGTCCAGATGGAAGCGGAGCGAGAGCCCGTGCATGTGGCGGAACGTGTCCAGTGCCACCCGGCGCGTGGTCCGCTGCTGCACCGCGGCAAACACCGCGTCCCGCAACTCGCCGAACGCGGCGGACGCGACGCGGAGCAGCCCATACCCCAGGATCAACGCCATTGGCACCGTAGCCGGATGGTTGTGCGGCGAGAGGGCGTCCACCGCGTGGCTATAGACGAGCGGGATGTAGACCGTCGCGACCTTGGCCAGAACCAGGCAAATCCCAGCCAGCACGATACGGATGCGGGAGCCGGAATCGCCGCTTGGCCAGAGATACGGCAGTAGGGACTGCACGGTGGCGAGCATCGTGCGGTGAGGAACGGGCAGGTCCAGAATGCGGCGTGGCATCCTGCCCATGTGGCAGCCCAGGCCGCAAACGCAAAGGCATCTTGCACGACCGTCGCCTGGGTCGGCTAAACTGACACAATGCCCCTCCCCCCCGGCTTCCAGCGGCACGTCGACGCGTGCAACAATGTCACCCTGCCGGGGGGGCGGCTCCCATTCGAAATGGCGGGAGAACGCGTCGGCTGGGTGCTGCCGGAAGTGGGGGCCCTCGTCGGCACCGCGGCCGATCCTGCCGGCATGCCGCGCATCACCCGCACGCTCATCGAAGCCGGGCTATGCCGCTGGCGCAACGAAGCGTTCGACGTGCGGGCGAGTCCGGATGGGCCTGTCTTGGGTGTCGTGGACCGGGGCGTCTTGCCGGTGCTGGGTATCGAGGCCGTGGGCGTCCACCTCAACGGCCTGGTCCAGCGGGAGGATGGTTTGCACATGTGGATCGCCCGCCGTGCGTTGGACAAGAAGCTCGACCCGGGCAAGTTGGACCATATCGTCGGCGGCGGTGTGCCGGCGGGGTTGGATGCCGCCGAAACCTTGCTGAAGGAAGCTGCCGAGGAGGCAGGCCTGCCGCCGGAGCTGGCCGCGCAGGCGGTCCATCGCCGGGTCATCGCCTATACGATGGAACGCCCCGAGGGGCTGCGCCGCGACAGGCTACACTGCTACGACCTGACGCTTCCCGGCAGTTTCGTGCCGCAGCCAGTGGATGGCGAGGTCGCCGGGTTCGAATTGTGGCAGATGCAACGCGTGCTCGAAACGGTCCGGGATACGGACTTGTTCAAATTCAATGTGAACCTGGTGCTGATCGACCTCTTCGAGAGGCTCGGATACCTGCCGCCGGCTTCCGGTTAGACCAGCGACTCACTCCTCGCCCGGGGCGCCGGCGATCGGGATCATGCGTGCCTCGGGCTGCTCGCCACGCAGTTCGCGCTCCAAATCCGGCTGGTCGTCCTCGTCCTGCTCCTCCGGCTCATCGCGGCGGGGGCCATTATGCTGGGGCGGCTGGGCAGGCTGGGCGGCATGGCCATTGGCCGGCGCCGAAGGCTGGCTCTGCTGCTGTGCCTGGTTGATCGCGTTGATGATCCGGAAATAGTGCTCGGCGTGCTGGAAATACCCCTCCGCCATCACCCGGTCGCCGCTGCTCGTCGCGTCGCGGCCGAGTTGGAGGTATTTCTCAAAAAGCTGCTGTGCCGTGCCCCGGATGCGGATATCGGGACCATTGCTATCGAAGACGTGATTGCGGTTCAGCGGTACGTTGCCGCTCTGATGCCTGGGCGGACCACCGCCGCCTCCGCCACCACCGGGCCCGCGATTGTTCCGGCCACGCATGCGCTTCATGTTCATTCGGTCTGTAGCTCTCTCAATGTCGGTCTCGGATGGGGCGGGTCCCAGAATTTCGTCGATGCCGGGCAGCGGCCCACATCGGCAAGAGCCGCACTGCGTCCCCTAAGGGGCCCGCCATGGCACGGCAATGCGTCGCCGACGACCCTACCGGCCACGCCGCGCTTCGCCAACCGTTTTTTTCTCGCCGAGGCGGAGGGGCAAAGCACGCTCCACGCCCGATAGGTCTGCCCGGGGCGCCCCTGGCTTCAAACCGGCCGCCTCGGCCAAGCTGGACACGGCCTCCAACTGACCAGCACCCAACTCCAAAATAGCGACGCCACCCGGTGCCAGCAAGGCCGGAAGGGCGGCGATGACGGCATGGTAGGCCGCTAACCCGGTAGGGCCGCCGTCGAGCGCCGCCATTGGCTCATACCAAGCGACCTCCGGCATCAGGCTGTTGATCACAGCGCTCTCTATGTAAGGCGGGTTCGATAGCACCAGGTCGAACTTGGCGTCGAGCGCCGCACCCCAATCGCAACAGACGAACTGGGTCCGGTCCGCCAGGCCCAGCACGGCGGCATTGTATTGGGCCATCGCTGCCGCCCCTTCCGACCGGTCCACCCCGAGGCCGGTCGCGTCGGGGAACTCGATCAATGCGGCGAAGAGCAGGCAGCCGCTGCCGGTGCCGAGATCCAGCACCCGGGCCACGTTTCTTTTCGGAAACGCCCAGACCGCCGCCTCGATCAGCGTCTCCGAATCGGCACGGGGGATCAGCGTCTCCGGCGTCACCGCGACCTCGAAATTCCAGAACCCCTTGCGGCCGAGGATGAAGGCCAGCGGCTCGCGCGCCGCCCGCCGTTCCACCATGTGGTCGAACCACGGCGCCTCGAGCTCCATGGTGAGGCACCGCAGCAGCCCCGCCATGTCCAGCCCGGTGGCATAGCCCAGCATCAGCCTCGCCTCGCGCCGAGGCTCTTCCACGCCCGCCTCCTGCAGGATGGCGGTGGCCTGCGCCAGGCGGTCGGTCAGCCTCACTCGTCGGCTGCCAGCCGCGCTGCCTGGTCCTCAGCCGTCAACGCATCCACGATCTCGTCCAACTCACCCAGCATCACGCGGTCGATCTTGTGCAGCGTCAGGTTGATCCGGTGGTCCGACACGCGGCCCTGGGGGAAATTATACGTCCGGATGCGTTCGGACCGGTCACCCGTGCCAACCTGGGCCTTGCGGTCGGCGCCGCGGGCAGCGGCCAGGCTGGAGCGTTGCGCCTCGTACAGCCGGGCGCGCAGCACCTTCATCGCCTTCGCGCGATTCTTATGCTGCGACCGCTCCTCCTGCATCGCCACCACCACGCCTGTGGGCAGGTGGGTGATGCGCACGGCGCTATCGGTCTTGTTGATGTGCTGCCCGCCTGCTCCGGACGCGCGGTAAGTGTCGATGCGCAAATCCGCCTCGTTGATTTGAACGTCGACCTCCTCGGCCTCCGGCAACACGGCGACGGTCACGGTGGAGGTATGGATGCGGCCCTGACTCTCGGTCGACGGCACCCGTTGCACCCGGTGCACGCCGGATTCGTATTTCAGGCGCGCGAAAACCCCGCGGCCGCTGATTTCCGCCACGCCTTCCTTCAGCCCGCCCAACTCGGTTTCCGCATAGTCCAACAGGTCGAAACGCCATCCCTTGATGCCAGCATAGCGCTGATACATGCCAAACAGCTCAGCCGCGAACAGCCCCGCCTCGTCGCCGCCAGCCGCCGGGCGTACTTCCAGAATGGCGCTCCGCTCGTCCGCGGCGTCACGGGGCAGCAAAGCCAGGCGGATTTCGTGCTGCAGGGCCGGCATGCTGCTGCGCAGGTCGTATAGCTCGGCCTCCGCCAAAGGCTTCAGCTCCGGATCGGCCAGCATGGCCTCCGCCTCCTCCGCCGCCCGCTGCGCGGCACGCAGGTCCCCGATGCGGGCGACGATCGGCTCCAGCTCCGACAGTTCCCGCGAGCTGCGGGCGAACTCGTCGCCAGCCAGCCCGGCGGTCAATTGCGAGCGCAGTTCCTCCGCGCGGTCAACCACGCGGTCCAGTTTGGTGTCGAGCGGCGTCACTGAAGCCGGGCGGCGAGGCCGTCGACCGCCACCTCCTCCTGCGTGCCCGTTGCCAGATCCTTGAGCTGGACCACGCCCCGCGCCGCTTCATCCGCCCCCAGGATGACCGCCGCGCGGGCACCGATGCGGTTGGCACGCTCCATCCGGCGCTTGAGGTTGCCGCGATAGGCCATTTCCGCCCGGACCCCGGCCTGGCGCAGCGTCTGCATGATGGTGGTCGCCGCCGCCTCGGCTCCGTCGCCCACGGGGATGACGGCGACAGACGCCGGCGCCGCGCCCGCCTCAGCCAGCAGCATGGACATACGCTCGATCCCGGCTGCCCAGCCGACGGCCGGGGTAGGTGGGCCGCCCATCTGCTCGACCAACCCATCATACCGCCCTCCCCCCATCACCGTGCCTTGCGCACCCAGCTTCTCGGTGACGAACTCGAAGGCCGTGTGGTTGTAGTAATCCAGCCCGCGGACGATACGGGGATTCTCCCGGAACGGTACGCCAAAGCGGACCAGATGCTCCTGCAAGGCGGCATAGAAGGCCGCCGCCTCCGTGGTCAGAAAGGGCGCAATGGTCGGCGCCTCCGCCACGATGGCGCGGTCCCGGGCATCCTTGCTGTCCAGGATGCGCATCGGGTTGCGCTCCAGCCGGTCGCGGCTGTCGGCGGAGAGCGCGTCCCGATGATGGGAGAAATACGCGATGAGCGCCGCACGATAGGCATCCCGGCTGGCACGGTCGCCCAGCGTGTTGACTTCCAGCATGGTATCAGCGGCGATGCCCAGCCGGGATAGGATGTCCCATCCGCAGGCGATCACTTCCGCGTCCGCCAGTGGCTCGGACGGGCCGATCAGCTCGGCGCCGATCTGATGGAACTGCCGGGTGCGACCCTTCTGCGGCCGCTCGTAGCGGAACATCGGCCCCGCGTAGAACACTTTCTGCGGCAGCGACTGGGTCAAGCCGTTGGTCACCAGGGCGCGGCAAATCCCTGCCGTACCCTCGGGGCGAAGCGTGATGCTCTCCCCGCCCCGGTCCTCGAAACTGTACATCTCCTTGGTGACCACGTCGGACGTGTCGCCAAGGGTGCGGGAGAAGACCCGGGTATCTTCGAAAATGGGCGTGGTCCACTCGTCGAACCCGTAAAGGGCGGCAGTGGCGCGCGCCGTATCGACCACGCGAGCGTAGCGCCGCTGGTCTTCAGCGATCAGGTCATGGGTGCCGCGGGGCGGTTGAAGCGCGCTCATACTGATCCGGATACTGCAATTTGTGGGCAGACACCGTAGGGCGGATCAGCGCAGCGCCATCCGCCGCCCAGTACCGCGAGGAGGCGGATGGCGCTGCGCTGATCCGCCCTACAAGACCTCACTCCGCGGCGATTTTCGCCACGACGGGCTGGGATGCCTTGATCGCCGCGACCTTCGCCTCGACCAGGCCGACGATATGGTCGATCATCCCCTCGCCCTGCATACGATGGTCCTGCTTGCCCGCCGCATACACCATATGCTTGTTGTCGCCGCCTCCGGTGACCCCCAAATCGGTCATCAGCGCCTCGCCCGGCCCGTTCACCACGCAACCGATGATGGAGAGGGTCAGCGGCGTTTCGATATGCGCCAGCCGCTCCTCCAGCGTGCTCACGGTCTGGATGACGTTGAAGCCCTGCCGGGCGCAGGATGGGCAGGAGATGATCTTCACCCCACGGTGCCGCACGCCGAGGGATTTGAGGATATCCCAGCCGACATACACCTCCTCCTCCGGCTCCGCCGAGAGCGAGACGCGCAACGTGTCGCCAATGCCCGCCCAGAGCAGCGAGCCAAGCCCGATCGAACTCTTGACCGTACCAGCCCGTTTTGACCCGGCTTCGGTAATGCCGATGTGAAGCGGATGGTCGCACACCTCAGCCAGTTGCTGGTAGGCGGCAACCGCCAGGAACACGTCGGACGCCTTCACGCTGATCTTGAACTCGTGAAAATCGTTGTCTTGCAGGATCTTGGCGTGCTCCAGCGCGCTCTCGACCAGCGCATCCGGATTCGGCTCGCCGTATTTTTCCAGCAAGTGGCGCTCCAGGCTGCCGGCGTTGACGCCGATCCGCATCGAGCAATTATGGTCCTTCGCCGCGCGGATCACTTCGCGGACCCGTTCGGCGCTGCCGATATTGCCGGGATTGATGCGCAGGCAGGCCGCCCCGCTCTGCGCTGCCTCGATGGCACGCTTATAATGGAAGTGGATGTCGGCCACGATCGGCACGTCCACCTGCGCCACGATGTCCTTCAGCGCGAGCGCGCTCTCCTGGTCGGGGCACGACACGCGGACGATATCGACGCCCGCTTTTTCGGACTTGCGGATTTGGGCAACGGTCGCGGCCACATCCGTGGTCAGCGTGTTGGTCATCGTCTGCACCGTGACCGGGGAACCCCCGCCCACCGGCACGCGCCCAACATGGATCATCCGCGACTTGCGGCGATCGATCTGCTGGTACGAGCGGTAGTTCATTCACACATGCTCCGTCTGCGTGCGCGGGTTCTACCGCGCCGGGCGCCCACCCGTCGAGTTCGCCTTGGCAGCCCGCGCCATGACCGGGTCCAGCGGGACGTCCTGGCGAAGCGCGCCCACCGGTCCAAAGGCCGGGATGGCGATGCCGTTCACCAACACCTCCAGCCCGCCAGCGTTGGGGGTGGTCAGCGTCAGCCCCGCCTTCAAGGGCACGGCCCAGGTTTCACCCGTCTTCAGCGGATGATCCAGCAGCACGCTGCCACGCGGATCCTGCACCTTCACGAATTGCCCGACCTTCGCCCGCAGCACGACCCCCGAGCTGGGTGGCGGGGGCGCGGCCGGAACAGGCGCAGGCGGCGCCACGTTCACCGGCACGCGAATCGGCTCCGGGGTGACCGGTGGGGGCACCACGGGCGCCACGGACTGCGACAGCGGCGGCCCGGCTGCCAGCAGCGACGTGACTTGCGGAGACTGGTTCTGCGGCGGCGGCACCTTGTCGGCGAATTTCTCCGGGATTGCGGAGGCCGATTGCGTTCCCCCCGCATCCTCATGGCCCGAATAGCGGAACCACCCGGCGTAGGCACCGGCCAAAATGATCACCCCAAGGAGGATGACGGCACCCGCCGGCACGCCGCGCTGCGGCACCGGCGCCGGGAAGCTCAAACGCGTCTTCTGGGTGACTTCGGTTGCCTCGGCCCGGAACCGCCGGGCCACCTCGTCCGGGTCCAGCCCCAGCGAGTTGGCATAGGTCCGAACGAACCCCATGGCGTAGGCGTTGCCGGGCAGTTCGGACAGGTGACCAGCCTCGATCGCCTCGAGATAGACCAACCGGATGCGCAACCCGGCTGCCACCTCCGGCAGAGCCCAATTCAACCGCTGCCGGGCATTGCGCAACTCCGCACCCACCCGGGCGGCCCCGACCGGTGCCGGCGGCGATACGCCATCGGGATCGACATAAGACATCATGTCCAGGCCACCACAGGATGGAAGTCAGGGAGCAAACACATCTCCGCGGAGCCGCACAGACCAATCATGGGGCGATGTAAACCTTACCGGCCCCGCTTGCCAATCGGCGAAGACTAACGGCCCTCAAACCTCCAGCCCGTGCTCCCGCGCCCAGGATGCGATTGGCTCGCGCAGGCTGGCCTCTCCCGTCGCGTTGGCCCGCAGGCCATCCAGCACAGAACGGAACGCGATCAGGTCCGCCGACCGCAGGAACGCCTTGGTTCCCAGCAGGCTGGACGCCGGCATGGAAAGCGAGGTGAGCCCCATGGCCGCCATGGTCAACGCCTCCAGCGGACGGGACGCTGCCTCGCCACAGACCGACAGCGACACGCCGGCCGCCTGGGTCTGGGCGTGGACATGGGACAGGATGTCAAGCACGGGTGGCGAGAGCAGATCGTAGCGCCCGGCGAGGGATGGGCTGCCGCGATCGGCCGCGAAGAGAAACTGCATCAGGTCGTTGGACCCGATGGACAGGAATTGGCAGTCCCGCAGCAAGGCCGGCAATTGCCATAGCAGGGCCGGCACCTCCAGCATCGTGCCCACCTGCAACCGCGCGGGCGCCGGGCGCACGCGCGCCGCCTCCGCATACAACAAGCCGCGCGCGGCCCGGAATTCGGCGACCGTCGCAACCATCGGGAACATGATCGACAAGGGCCGGCCTGCCGCCGCCAGCAGCAGCGCACGGATTTGACGGCGCAGCAGAACGGGGCGGTCCAGTGACACGCGGAGCGAGCGCCACCCCATTGCCGGGTTCTCCTCCTCCTGCGGCGGCGAATCGGGCAGCAGCTTGTCCCCGCCGAGATCCAGGGTGCGGAACAACACCGGCCGGTCCCCCGCAGCATCCAAGACCCGGCCGTACAACGCTGCCTGTTCCGCCGTGTCCGCCACGGCGCCGCGCGCCAGCATCGCGATTTCAGTACGGAACAGCCCAATGCCGGACGCGCCAACCGCGTCAAGCTGTTCCAATTCCAACGCCAACCCCACGTTCAGCATGAGCGAGAATGGGGTGCCGTCGGCCGTAACGCTCGGTTGTTCCCGCAGGCGGCCATAACCGGCGCGGCGGGCAGCGCGGGCGGAGAGGGCGCGCACATAATTCGCCCGCACCTCGGAGTCGGGCCGCAGGATCAGTTGGCCTTCGTCGGCGTCCAGCACCGCCTCGTCGCCCGGCTGCACCGCTTCCAGCAGGCCGCGAACGCCGCCAAGCGACGGCAGCCCCAGCGCGCGCGCCAGGATCGCCGCGTGGCCAGAGGAACTCGCCTCCTCGATCACCACCCCGGCAATGCCGCAGGCATGCCATTGCAGCAATTGGGCGGGACCAAGCCGCCGCACCATCAGGATCGTGCCCGGCGGCACTGGCCCCGGGGCCGCCGCACCATCCAGCGCGTGCAGCAGCCGGGCGGCCAAATCCTCGATGTCGGCCAGCCGCTCGCGCAGATAGGGGTCGGTGATCCGACGCATCCGGTCGCGCAAATCACCCGCCACGCGCACCACCGCGGCCTCGGCGGTCAGGCCGCTGGTGATGGCCTCCCCAACGCGTTTGACCCAGCCGTCGTCGGCCGCCACCAGCCGGGTCGCTTCCAGAACCTCGCGCGACTCGTCGCCGTCCGGCATGCCCTGCTCGATCAGCGAATCGAGGTCTCGCCGCATGGCGGCCAGCGCCCGCTGCAGCCGGACCTGCTCCGCGTCAGAGTCCTTCGACAGGAAATGCTTGGGCCCGGCGCTCAAGCCACCGCTCAGCAGCGGCCCGATCGCCAGGCCAGGTGCCAGCGAGACGGCCTCGAACAGCCGGGGCAGCGTTGCGCTCAGCGCGTCCTCGGACACGGTGGCGGCGCCGGCAGCGGCCAGCGCTTCCGCCAGCAGCATGGCGACCGTCTCCACCACGTCCACCTCGTCGACGCCATAGCGCCGGGGCGAGCGGTTCTGCACCGCGATCACCCCCATGATATGCCCAGCCCGCCGCACGGGGACCGCCAGCAGCGAGGCGAATTTCTCCTCCCCCGTCTCAGGCCGGTAGGCAAAGGCGGGATGATTTTGCGCGTCGGCCAGGTTCTGGACCTTGCCAGTGGCCGCGGAGATGCCGACGATCCCCTCGCCCATCCGCAAATGCGTCCGCCCGACCGCATCGGGCCGCAAACCGTACGTCGCGATCAGCTCCAGCATGTCGCCGGCACGCAGGACGTAGAGCGAGCACACCTCCGCCACCATCTCGGCGGCGACCAGGCGCACCACATCAGCCAGCGGAGCGGCGCCCGATCCCATCATATCGCGCAGGCGAGTGAGCAGCCGCCGCGTGCCCGCCACGCTAGTAGACCGGGTGGTAGGCGAACTGTCCGCGCAGGGCCAAGGCATTGGCGGCTTGCAACACCAGTTCCTCGATGATCTCGGCGACCGGCTGCTCCTGGACCACCATCCCGACCGACTGCCCCATCATGACCGAGCCGTGTTCCACATCGCCATCGATCACGGCCCGGCGCAGCGCCCCGGCCCAGAAATGCTCGATCTCCAACTGGGCCGCCTCGCGGCTCAGCTCCCCGGCCTCCATCCGGCGCACCGTGTCCGCCTGGTGGCGCAGAAACCGTTTGGTGCCGTCATTGGCCAAGCCGCGCACCGGGATGACCGGAAAGCGCTCGTCCAACTGGATGGAGATCGTCGCGTCCCGCGCCCGGGCATGCACGAAGGCGTGCTTGAACCGGGGATGGGCGATGGATTCACGCGATGCGGCGAACATGGTGCCGAGTTGGGCCCCCGCCGCCCCCATCTCAAGATAGGCCAAGATCGCCTCGCCACGCCCGAGGCCGCCTGCCACGAAGATCGGCACGTCGCGGACATGCGGCAGGATTTCCTGCGCCAGCACCGTCAGCGACACCGGGCCGATATGGCCGCCGGCTTCCGACCCCTCGATGATGAGCGCATCCGCCCCGCTGCGGATCAGGCGGCGGGCGAGGACGAGCGCCGGGGAGAAGCAGATCAGCCGTATGCCGCCGTCCTTCACCGCCCGAACCGCGGTCGCCGACGGCACGCCGCCAGCCAGCACCACATGCCCGACCCCCGCCTCGACGCACACCCGGATCAACGCCGGGAGCGCCGGGTGCATCGTGATCAGATTGACGCCGAATGGTGCGCGGGTGCGCGCCTGGGTGGCCGCAATCTCCGCCGCCAACTCGTCCGGCCCCATCGAGCCGCACGCGATCACCCCGAAACCACCGGCATTCGAGATCGCGGCGACGAGGTTGCGCTCGCTCACCCAGCTCATGGCGCCGCCCAGTACCGCGACGCGGCTGCCTAGGAAGCTGGTGCCTGCCGCCCACAACCGGTCGAGCTCCGCCCGGGCGCGGAGCAGGTTTGCATCAGGCGGCGAGATATCAGGTGGCATCTAAGCCATAAGCGGTGTGCAGGGCACGCACCGCCAGCTCGGTGTATTCAGCGCCGACCAGGACCGACACCTTGATTTCGCTGGTTGAGATCACCTGGATGTTGATCCCCTTTTCTGCCAACGTCCGGAACATCGTATTGGCGACGCCCACATGCGACCGCATGCCAACCCCGACGACGCTGATTTTCGCGACATCGGCATCGGTCAGGATTTCCGCGTATTGGATCGTCGCCATCGTCGCGGCGAGGGTCTTCTGGGCGAGGGTGAGGTCTGCCCGGCCGACCGTGAAGGTCATATCCGTCGTGCCATCCGCGGACATGTTCTGCACGATCATGTCGACGTTCACGTTCGCCTCGCTCAGCGGGCCGAAAATCGCCGCGGCAATGCCGGGACGGTCGGGCACGCGACGCACGGTGATCTTGGCCTCATCCCGCGAATAGGCGATTCCTGATACAATTTCTTGTTCCACGATTTCGACCTCGTCCACTACCAGGGAGCCACCCGTGCCTTCCTCCGGCGCGTCCTTGAACGAGGACAGCACCTGGACCCGCACGTTCTCCTTCATCGCCAGCTCCACGCTGCGCGTCTGCAACACGCGGGCGCCGACTGAGGCGAGCTCCAGCATCTCCTCATAGGCGATCTTATCGAGCTTGCGGGCCCTGGCAACGATTCGCGGATCGGTCGTGTAAATACCGTCGACATCCGTGTAGATATCACACCGGTCTGCCTTCAGCGCCGCCGCCAAGGCAACGGCGGAGGTGTCGGACCCGCCGCGCCCCAGCGTGGTCACCCGGTTGTCGGGCCCGATCCCCTGAAAGCCCGCCACAACCGGCACTTGCCCGGTCGCCATGCGGGCCAGCAGCATCGCCCCGTCGATCCGGTCGATCCGCGCCTTGCCGTGGGCGCCATCCGTATGCAGGGGGATTTGCCAACCAGCCCACGAGCGGGCGTCGACGCCGATCTCCTGCAGCGCGATCGCCGTCAAGCCGCTGGTGACCTGCTCGCCCGTCGCGACCACGGCGTCGTATTCCCGCGCATCGTGCAGGGGCGCCAGGGCCTGGCACCAGGCCACGAGTTGGTTGGTCACGCCCGACATTGCGGAGACGACCACCGCCACCTCGTGCCCGGCATCCACTTGCCGCTTCACCCGGCGCGCCACATTGTGAATGCGGTCTAGGTCGGCCACCGACGTGCCGCCGAACTTCATCACGATACGCGCCATGTCGCTGCCCCAGGCCGTCCAAACGGGGCCAAGCCCGCCCCTTGGTCCCCAAGGCCGGTTGCAGCCCTGGTCAAGCGCGTTCACATACCGGCCATGGCAAGCATGGACAACCTCGAAGACGTGCAGGGCAGCTTCCCAGGGCGCAATGCGGCATCTGCGGCAGAAATCGCCAGGTTCGATGCGTTGGCGGCGGAGTGGTGGGACCCTACCGGCCCCATGCGCCCGCTGCACGCCATGAACCCGTTGCGGATCGGGTGGATCACGCGTCGTTTGCCAAGCCCCGGGGCGCTCCTGGACGTTGGGTGCGGTGCCGGTCTGGCGGCAGAGGCACTCGCACGGCAGGGCCACAGCGTGCTTGGGGTCGACGCGGCCCCCCGCGTGCTGGCGGCGGCCAAGGCCCATGCCCCGGCGGGTCTGCCGGTGGAGTACCGGCTGGCCTCCACTGCCGACCTTGTTGCGGAGAAGCGGCGTTTTCCCGCCATCACGGCGCTGGAAGTGATCGAGCACGTGCCGGACGCCGCCGCGTTCTTGCAGGATTTGGCGGCTCTGCTGGCGCCTGGCGGCCAGCTTTTCGTGTCCACCCTCAACCGTACCCCCCAATCGCTCGTGCTGGCGAAATGGGGCGCGGAATATGTGCTGCGGGTCCTGCCCCGGGGCACCCATGACTGGCGGCGCTTCATCACCCCGGCGGAGCTGGCGAGGCTTGCCCGCGTTGCAGGCCTGCGCATGACCGACAGTGCCGGGATGAGCTTTGACCCGTTCCGCCAGCGTTGGATGATCAGCCGCAACCTATCGGTGAACTACATCGCCGCCTTCGCCCGCTGACGGACTCACCCGTCCGCCCTGGGTACCCAAGGGATTTGCGCGACCTGGATCCCGTCATCGGCAAGGCGTTCGGCCTCCTCCGGCGTGGCCTCGCCGTAAATTCCCCGGGTCGCGCTCTCACCGTTGTGGATCTTCCGGGCCTCCTCGGCAAAGCTCGGCCCAACATAGTCGCAGCGCTTCTCCACCTCGGCCCGCATGCGCTGCAGCATCGCCCGCAATCCATCCGGTAGCTGCCCGCCCGCAACGGTCGAGGCAGCCGGTTCTGGCGCGGCGGGCGGCGGGGCAGCCTCGACCTGAGCCGGAGCCGCGTGCTTCTTCCCAAGCGCCGGCGCCATCAGGGCACGGCGGACATCGGCCGCGCCGCAGACTGGGCAGGACAACAAACCGCTCTTGGCCTGCAGGTCGAATGCGCGACTATCGCGGAACCAGCCATCGAAGGCGTGGTCGCTGGCACAGCATAATTGATAATGGATCATCAGGCGGCCAGCATCTCGTCCAGCTTCCCTGCGCGCTCCAGCGCCATCAAATCGTCACAACCCCCGACATGGGCACCCCCAATGAAAACCTGCGGCACCGTCGTACGCCCGCCGGACCGTTGGATCGAACTCGCCCGCTCCGCCGAGCCGTGCGGTGCATGGATTTCCTCGAACGCCGCGCCCTTGTTCGTCAATAAGTTGAGCACCCGCGAGCAGTAGGGACACCAAGACTGGGTGTAGACCTCAATACGCGGCAAGGCGGCTCACTCCTCATTGACAACCCCGATCTATCCAATGGCGTCGCACGAGTATTAAGACAAGACGTCATCGAACATCGCGCGTGCTCCCACCAGCAGATCGACCCGCGTTGCTCCCCCAGCCAGCAGGGCGAGCGTGCACGCGGACGCGGTTGCCCCGGTGGTCAGCACATCATCCACCAACAGCACGCGGCGTCCCGCAATAGCCGCCTCCCGGCCCGGCCGGATCGCGAAGGCGCCGGCCACGATCTGCGCCCGCTCCCGCCGGGTCTTGCCGACCAACGACACCGTGGACCGCGTCCTCACCAAAGCATCCACCAGTAAAGACCGGCTCCCCATGCGCGCCACCGCCCGGGCCAGCAAGGCAGATTGGTTGTAGCGCCGGGTCAGCAGGCGCCGCCGGTGCAGCGGTACGGGCACGACCCAATCCGCCTCGCGCAACAGCGTGGCACCGACCCGCGCCATATGGGTCGCCAAAGCCGACGCCAACTCCACCCGGTCGCCATGCTTGAGCGGCAGGATAATGCGGCGCGCCTGGGCATCGTACCGAAGCGCCGCGCGGCCCTGGCGCCAAGGCGGCGGGTACTGGGTGCAAGCGTCGCAGACATTGGCGAGTCCGCCTTGCCCGGCGTGACGGAACGGCATTCCGCACCGCACGCAACATGGCTCCGTCACGAATTCGGTGGCGCGGAAGCATGTGGTGCAGAGCTGGCCGGGCGCTGCCACCCCCATGTCGCAGGTGAGGCAGCGGGGCGGCAGCACAACATCCAGCGTCGAACGCAGGGCGTGCACCGCCAGTGCACGACCCATTCCAACCGCATCCGCAAACCCACGCATGCCCAATGGTTACGCGGCCAGACTGGTGGGCGTCCACTTGGCAGTTCGGACCGGCATCCATACACCTCACCCGGTATGACCGACCTGGTGTTCGACCGCAGCGCCGTCCGCCTGCATCACGACCGCGCAGCCCGCACGGTGGCGCAGGTTGCGCCCGTTCTGGCGGAGGTGGCCGACCGGCTACTGGACCGGCTGGACGATATCACACGCAAATTCACCTACGCCCTCGATTTGGGCGGACGCGGAGTCGTGGCGCCGCGCCTGCGCGCCCGTGGCATCGAAACGGTCAGCTGCGAACTCTCTCCGGCGATGGCTCGGACGCATGGCGCCATCGCCGGGGATGCCGAATATCTACCCTTCGCGCGCGCCAGTTTTGACCTGGTTGTTGCCAATCTGTCGCTGCACGCGGTCAACGACCTGCCGGGGGCCCTCATCCAACTCCGCCTGGCACTACAGCCGGACGGCCTGTTGCTGGCCAGCATGCCAGCCCTCGGGACGCTGGACGAACTGCGCTCGGCCCTGACAGAGGCGGAGGCGGCCCTGACCGGTGGCGCCAGCCCAAGGATTGCGCCGTTCGCCGGGCTGCCGGACTGCGCCGCCCTATTGCAGCGGGCGGGATACCGGCTTCCCGTCGTGGATGGCGATACGCTCACCCTGCTCTACGCCGACCCGCTTGCCCTGTTGCACGAGTTGCGGTGGGCAGGCGAGTCGAATGCCGTGGTGCTGCGGGACCGGCGGCCAGCTCCGCGCGCCTTGTTCCCCATGGCCTTGGCCGCGCTCCCCACCCAAGATGGCCGCGCCGTCGCAACGCTGCGGCTGGCGATGATGACCGGCTGGGCCCCCGGTCCCGGCCAGCCGGAGCCCGCGCCGCGCGGCAGCGGCACGACGAGCCTGACGGATGCGCTCCGGTCGTGACGCGTGCTCAGGCGGCGATCCTCTGATCACGCGCCAGGGCCCGCAACGCGCCGGCGACCTGCCCGACCAAAGCTGGCCAATCCCCCAAGGATGGCTGCCGGAAAATGCGCATGGTCGGATACCAAGGCGAATCGTCCCGCCCCTCCAACCACCGCCAGCAGCCGTCGAACCGCGATAGCATCCAGACGGGCATCCCGAGGCCGCCGGCCAAGTGAACCATCGAGGTGTCGACGCTGATCAGGAGGTCCACCCCGGCAAGCCGCGCGGCCGTGTCGGCGAAATCCGCCACACCCTCCATGCCATCGATCAAGGGCCGGCCGAAGCCAGCAAGCTCTTGCCGCGCCTGCCCCAGTTGGAAGCTGACGAATGTCACCCCTTCGACATCGAACAGGCTGGCGAAAGACTGCAGCGTGGTGGAGCGGCGCCGGTCGATCAGGTTCGAGGAGAGTTCGTGCGGCCGGGGATCGCCTGCCCATACCAGGCCGGCGACCAATCCGGCGGGTCCGGCGCGGCGGCGTAGCGGGGCACCCCGCCGGGCGCTCTCCTCCTGTGGCACGAACAGATACGGCCGGGCCGGGATGCCCCCGAGCCGCAGGGAGCAAACGCGCGGCAGGCTTGCCAACGGGCAATGCAGGTCGACCGGCGGCAATGCCTCGCCACAGGCAATCACCTCCGTTACGCCGTCGATGCAACGCAGCAGGCGAACCAGGGCTCGCGGCACCTCCAGGATGACGCGGCCGCCGCGGGCCGCGACGAGTGGCACCAGCCGCACGAATTGCAGCGTGTCGCCGAACCCCTGCTCGGCATGCAGCAGGATGGTGCGGCCGTCGATCGGCTCACCTTGCCAGGCGGGAACCACCAACTCGGGCCGGGGCGTCTGGCAATCGCGCCAGCGCCATTCGTACTCGGCCCAGCCGCGCTCGAAATCGCCACTCTTCAGCAGCGCCAGGGCGTGGCCGAAATGCGCCCGGGCATACCCCGGCCGCAAGGCGATGGCCCGTTCGGCAGGCCCGATCGCCTCGGCGCTGCGGTTGAGGTTGAGCAAGGCGTGGGAAAGGTTGTTCTGCGCCTCGGCAGAACCCGGATCCAGCGCCACGGCCTGCTCCGCGGCCTGCCACGCTTCGTCAAACCGCCCCAAATTGGCGAGCGCGGAGCTCAGATCGGTGTAGCGGCTTGCCTGGTCGGCACCAGGACCCAGCCCGGCCTGGAAGGCGTCGATGGCGAGGCTGAACTGCCCCAGCGCGTGCAGCACCCGGCCGTGATGGTGGTGCGCGTCGGCGTGGCCCGGGTCCAGCGCAATCGCTGCGAGGTAGAGCCGGGCTGCCTTGTCGTAGCTGTGCAGCTTCTCCAGCATCAGGCCGACGGCGAAATGCACGCCGGCGATTTGCGGCAGATGCTCGATGGCGATGTCGAGCTGCTCCAGCGCCTCATTCTGGCGGCCGAGCTGCTCCAGGCACAAAGACAGCCAAATCCGGGAATCCGACCGCGGCTGCAGCGCGACCGCCCGTTGCAGTGCCGCCAGACCCGAGGCTGGCTGGGCCATGAAGAGGGCGATCTTCCCTGCCAACGCGAGCGCCTGCGCATGGTCGGGCTCCAGCCGAAGAATGGCGCTGACCCGGGCCAACGCCGGGTGAAGCGCCAGGCTGGCGAGTTCCGCCGTCGCCAACGCGAGTTCGGCATCGAGATCCAGCAGACTGGGGTGGGCATTCATGGCAAGGCTCCCGCCGCCCGAAGGTCCCCGACAGTTCCGCAGAAAGCCTAACGGGCGCTTAAGCCCCGCAATCTCGTGCGTCAGCCCCCGGTCAGGCTCATCGTGCGCCCAACGCTGGGCGCGGGACGGCGGCGGTCGATGATGAAATCGTGGCCGAGCGGCTTGCGCGCAATCGCCTCGCGGATGGCACCCTCCAATTCGGCCTCATCTGCCCCCTCGCGCATCACCCGGCGCAAATCGGCGGCGTCATCCTGCCCCAGGCACATGAACAGCGTTCCCGTGCAGGTCAGCCGCACGCGGTTGCAGCTCTCGCAGAAATTATGGGTCATCGGCGTGATGAACCCCAATCGCCGGCCCGTCTCCGCCACGTTGAAATAGCGCGCCGGGCCACCGGTCCGGTACGGCGTCTCCACCAACGTCCAACGGTGTTTCAATCGCGCCCGGACCAGCGAGAGCGGCAAATACTGTTCCGTCCGGTCGGCAACGTCGCCGAGCGGCATGGTTTCGATCAGCGTCAGATCCAGCCCTTCCCGGCCGCACCACGCCAGCATCGTGTCGAATTCATCCTCGTTGACGCCCTTCAACGCCACCGCGTTGATCTTCACCTCCAGCCCGGCCTGCTTGGCGGCCCGGATGCCGGCGAGCGTCTTCTCGATGCGGCCCCACCGCGTGATTTTGGTGAACGTCTCGGCAGAGAGAGTATCAAGGCTGACGTTGACCCGGCGAACCCCAGCCTCGAACAACCCCTGCGCATGCTTGACCAACTGGGTGCCGTTGGTCGTCAGCGTCAATTCGTCCAAGCCCTGCCCCAGGCGGGCGCCCAGCGAGCGAAACAGCGTCATCACGTTGCGCCGAACCAGCGGCTCGCCCCCGGTGATGCGCAGCTTGCGCACACCCAGCCGCACGAACGCGCCGCACAGCCGCTCTAGCTCCTCCAGCGACAGCACCTCGGCGCGCGGCAGGAACTCCATCTCCTCTGCCATGCAGTAGACGCAGCGCAGATCGCACCGGTCCGTCACCGAGACGCGCAGGTAGCTTATGGATCGGCCGAACGGGTCGATCATGGGAGGACGGTGCCTTGTTGCATGCCCTTAGTGTCGGCGGAGCCAGCGTCAGGTTCAAGCCCCGACCGACTCACGTCAGTCCCTTGGCGCGGCGCTGACGATTTCCAAGCTCACCAGCCGGGCATTGATCAGCACCTTGCCGGCGTTGGGGAAGTTCACCGTGATCCGGTCGTCGATCGCCGATTGCACTTGGCCAACGCCCCAATCGGGCTGCTGAGGATGCCTGACGCGCTGGCCAGGTTCGATATGCGAGTGGCTCGCCATGCCGGGTCCCATCTAATTTTGTGAATCTTGTCGTTTCGTTACCTTAGCAGCACCGGTTTATGTCATTTTAACGGCTGTGCGCAGATGCTTAACTGGCCGTCACGATTGGGAAAACGATGCAGAAGCCTGGCTACCCCGCGGCCGAGACCTATCGTATGGCGTTGGCCGATGCGATCTGTGCCCGGCTATGCCACGATCTCGCCAGCCCGCTCGGCACGCTGATGGGTGCCTTGGAACTGGCGTCCGAGGACCCCGACTCGGTCGAGGATGCGTTGCCGCTCGCCCACGAGACCGCGGCAGCGATGGGGGCGCGCCTGAAGCTTTTGCGGGCTGCCTGGGCAGGCGATTGCGGCCCGCTCAGCGTCCCCCAACTTATTGAATTGGCAGCCGGCCTGCCCTCCCGCGTGCAAGCCGATCTGGGGGCCTTGCAGGAGGGATTGTTCGATGGTCCGGTGTCGCGAGCCCTGCTCAATCTGCTGTTGCTGGGGGCAGAGGCACTGCCGCGCGGCGGCGTCGTTGCCCTGTCGAGCAATGGAACGGGTGGCATCCTCGTCACGGTGAAGGGAAAGGGCGCTGGCTGGCCGGCGGGCCTGGCGCAGGCTTTGCTCGATCCGCTGGCGGTGCCGATCGAAAATCCCCGCGCGGTGCAACCGCCAATAGCAGTGATGCTGGTGCAGGCAGCCGGCCGGCGCCTGAGCATGCTGCTCGCGCCGGCGCTTAACGCAGACGAGGTCCCCCCTCTGCTCCTGGTAGCCAATTAACTCAATCTTCGACTCTGCCCTGCAACCTCCGGCCTGAACCGGAGCGCCCCCACGGATGGACGAGTTGCTGATCGACTTTTTGGCAGAAACGGGCGAGAGCTTGGCAGCACTCGACGACGCCCTTCTGCAACTTGAGCGTGTGCCGGATGATCCGGAGATGCTGGCCGTCGTCTTCCGCATGGTCCACACCATCAAGGGCACGTGCGGCTTCTTGTCGCTGCCGCGGCTGGAACAGGTCGCTCATGCGGCCGAGGATTTGCTCGGCGATGTCCGCGACGGCGTGTTGCAGGCTAATGCGGATCTCATCACCGTCGTGCTCACCGCGCTCGATCGCATCAAGTTGATCGTGGCCGGCATCGTCGCGACTGGATTGGAGCCGGAAGGTGACGACAGCCGGCTGATGCAGGAACTGAAGGCAGTCCGCGACCGCGTCCCCACCCCGGCTCCGGTGACGCAGCCCGCTTCCCTGATGGAAGCGGATTGGCCAACCAGTGAATCGGCATTGGTGGCCGATGCGAACGGCCATGGAGCTGCGCAGGGAGCGCACACCATCCGGCTGGATGTGAATGTGCTCGAAAATTTGATGATCCTGGTCAGCGAGTTGGTGCTCACCCGTAACCAGCTGATGCAGTTGGCCCGGACAGAGACTGATAGCCGCTATACTGCTCCCTTGCAGCGCCTGTCCCATCTGACCTCCGATCTTCAGGAGGGGGTGGTCAGGACGCGCATGCAGCCCATCCTGGGGGCCTGGAACAAGCTCCCCCGCATCGTGCGCGACCTATCGACCGAGCTGGGCAAGCAGATCGAACTGGTCATGGTCGGCAAGGAGACCGAGCTGGACCGGCAAGTGCTGGAACTGATCCGCGACCCATTGATCCACATGGTGCGAAACAGTGCCGACCATGGCTTGGAAAGAGCGGCGGTGCGCCGCGCCGCGGGCAAGCCCGCTATCGGCACCATCACCCTGCGTAGTTTCCACGAAGGCGGCCAGGTCGTCATCGAGGTCGCCGATGACGGCGCCGGCTTGTCGACCGAGCGCATCCGGACCCGGGCGCTGACGCAGGGGCTGGTGAGCCCGGCCGATTTGGCGACGATGACCGAGCGGCAAATTCAGCGCTTCATCTTCCATCCCGGTTTCTCGACCGCGACGCAGATCACCTCTGTTTCCGGCCGCGGGGTCGGGATGGACGTGGTCAAGACCAATATCGAGCGGCTGGGCGGCACGGTTGACCTGCGCAGCGTCGCCGGGCGCGGCACCACCTTCACGGTCAAGATCCCCCTCACCCTGGCCATCATCTCCGCCCTGATCGTCGAGGCCGGCGGCCAGCGCTTTGCCCTACCGCAAATCTGCGTCGCCGAGATGGTGCGCACGGAGGGGGCCGGGTCGCTCGAGGAAGGCCGCCTGGTCGTCGAGCGGGTAGACGGGACACCTGTGCTGCGGCTACGCGACCAATTATTGCCGCTACTGCGCCTGGGCGACTTGCTGCAGCTGGAGTGCCCCCCCGAGGACGTGACGGATTCACTGACCGTGGTGGTGGCCTCGCTGGGCGGGACGATGCTGGGGTTGGTGGTCGACCAGGTGTTCGATACCGAGGAGATCGTGGTCAAGCCCGTCTCCCCCATGCTGCGCCACATCAAGGTGTTCAGCGGCAACACCATTCTGGGCGATGGCGCCGTCATCATGATCCTGGATCCGAACGGATTGGGGCGGCTCATCGGCCACGCGGCCACGGGCGGCGCGAAGGAGCGCCCGATTGACGACCAAGCCGCCACCACCGAGCGGACGGGCGACCGTTCGGCCATGCTGCTGGTGCGGTTGGTGCCGGGTGCCACGCCGGTCGCCATGCCCCTGGGCCTGGTCGCCCGGATCGAAAGCATTGCCCGCGAGGACATCGAATTTACCTCCGACAAGCCAGTGACGCAGTACCGCGGGCAGTTGATGCCGCTGATGGCGCTGGATAGCGGCCATACGGTGGCCAACCGGGTGCCCGTGATGGTGTTCAGCGACCGCGGCCGCTCCGTCGGGCTGATGGTCGACGAGATCGTCGACGTCGTGGAGGACGAGTTGCTGATCGAACTGGCGTCGTCCAAGCCTGGCCTGCTTGGCACTGCCATCATTGCCGGGCGCGTGACGGAAATCATCGATGCGGGGCACTGGCTGAAGCAGGGTTGGAACGACTGGTTCAGCGACAATCCCGGCCCGCGCAACTGCCTGCAGCACCGGTTGCTGGTGGTCGAGGATAGCGCGTTCTTCCGCCAGCTGTTGATCCCGACCCTCTCCGCCGTCGGTTATCACGTCACCGCCGTCGACAGCGCGACGAAGGCGCTCGCCATGCGGGATGCCCCCGTTCCAGCCATGTTCGATGCGATCATCTCGGACGTCGAGATGCCGGGCATGAATGGATTGGAGTTTGCCCGGTTGCTCAAAGATGACGGCGCCTGGGCCAACACGCCATTACTGGCGCTAAGCGGCCGGTTCAACCCGATCGACATCCAGCGCGGCATCGCGGCAGGATTCGTCGAATACCTCGGAAAGTTCGACCGCGAAGCGCTGCTGGCATCGCTCAGCCACCACCTCAACCAACAAGAACGGCGGGCCGCCTGATGATGCAGACCCATTCGCCGGCAGCTTGCATCGCAGCCCCTCCCCCCATGGCTCCGCTGCCAACGGTATACGTCACCCTCAGCCTCGCCGGGCAGCTCTGCGGCGTCCCGGTCAGCGCCGTGCGCGACGTGCTGCGGCAACAGCCCATCGCGCCTGTGCCGCTGGCCCCGCCCGACGTGGCCGGCAATTTGAACCTGCGCGGCCGTATCGTCACCGCGATCGACCTGCGCCGGCGCCTGGGCCTGCCGCCCGTGCCGCAAGGGACGCAGCCGATGGCTGTCGTTACGGAGAGTGATGGGGAACTTTATGCGTTGCTGGTCGATCAGGTCTGTGAGGTGGTCTCGCCGGACATCAAGCGCTTCGAGCCCAATCCGCATACCCTGCCGGCGACGTGGACCAAATACAGCGCCGGGTTGTTCCGGCTGGAGAACTCGCTGATGATCGTATTGGATCTGACCCGCCTTCTGGCGCTGTCCGTCGAGGCGTCGTGAGCAGCACCCTCGCGGCAGAGTGCGTCGTGGCCGCCGTCTTGCCAACGTGCCTGGTGGTCGACGACAGCCGTGTCGTCCGCAAGGTCGCCCGGCGAATCCTCGAAGCCCATGGCTTCCTTGTCGCAGAAGCCGAGAATGGTCTGGACGCGCTGCATTACTGCCGCCGCGAGTTGCCGCGGTGCGTGCTGCTGGATTGGAACATGCCCGTCATGAACGGGCTGACCTTCCTGAAGGCCTTGCGCGCCGAATTCGGTGCATCCGGCCCCACCGTGGTGTTCTGCACGACGGAAAACGAGGTCGGGCAAATGGCGGCGGCGATCCAAAGCGGCGCGCAGGAATACATCATGAAGCCCTTTGACGAGGCCATTCTGACCGGTAAGTTCGCCCAAATCGGCTTGCTCTGAGTCCATGTCCGCTTTGACCATCCTCGCCGACCTCGTGCATCGGCGCTCAGGGTTGGTGCTTGGGCCAGACAAGCTTTACCTCATGGAGTCCCGGTTGGCCGGTTTGATGCGGCGGGAAGGGATTGCCGACCTCAGCGCCCTTGCCAACCGGCTCGTTCAAGACCGCTGCGACGAACTCGAGCGAGACGTGGTCGAGGCGATGGCCACGCACGAGACGCTGTTCTTCCGCGACGGCAAGCCGTTCGACCACCTGCGATCCACGGGGTTGCCGGCCCTGATGCGCAACCGCGCGCCCGCCAGCCGGCTGCGAATTTGGTCTGCTGCAGCCTCAACGGGGCAGGAGGCGTATTCCCTGGCGATGACCGTGCTCGAATGCGGCATCGTCGGGCGTCACCGGATTGAAATCCTTGGGACTGACCTGGCCCGCGCCCCGATTGCCCGGGCGCGCGCGGGCAGCTACACGCAGTACGAGGTCCAACGCGGCCTGTCCGTGCACCGCCTGCTGCAGCATTTCACCCGGCAGGGAGAAGAATGGGTCGCCAACCGCCAACTGCGCGCGATGTGCAGCTTTCGCGAATGGAACTTGCTGGACGATCCGGCGCCGCTCGGTAAGTTCGACATCGTGTTCTGCCGTAACGTCCTGTTTTATTTCGACGTGGCCACCAAGGCGAAGGTTTTGGCGTCGATCCGCCGGCAAATGGCGCCCGATGGCCTGCTCTATCTCGGCTCTGCCGAAACCACCATGGGGTTGGACGACGCACTGGAACGGGATGGGCCAAGCCATGTCGTTCAGGCGAACGCCCCCCGCGCCGCCACCGGCCAGAGAGATTCGACCCGGCCGCTCCTGACCCCGACATACCAGTCGTAGCGGTCGACCGTCGGGTCGCAATGGCCGGGGACGAGCAGCAACTTCTCCCCTAGCTGCGGGCCACTCCCCGGCTCGCAAATCAGCTTACCATGCTCGTCCGAAGCGCCGGCGTATCGAAGGCCCGGCTGCTGCCACACCAGCGGCATGCCGCTATCCGTCGAGAGCGCTTTGAGGCCGGCGTCCACTACGGCAATGCCCGGCTGTGCCGTGCTCATCACGGTCGCCTGCACGAACAGCGCCTGCGCGAAACCCGGAGCGTCCGTGTTGCGGGCATAATCCGCATCCATGAAGCAATAGGACCCGCACTGGATTTCGGTAAAGATGCCGCTCGCAACCTCCAATTCAAAGGTTCCCGTGCCGGCGCCCCCGACGACGGGACAATCCAGGCCCTGCTGGCGCAACTGCTCCACCGTGCGGCGGGACTGGGTGGCGGCGTGGGCGATCGCGCCCTCGCGCTCACCCGGTCCCCGCATGTGCTGGGCTGAGCCGTGGTAGGCCTGCAGGCCGCGGAATTCGAGGTGGCGAGACCGGGCAATCCGTTGGGCCAGCGCCACTGCGTCGGGGCCAGCATTCGTGCCGCAGCGGCCCATGCCGACATCGATTTCGACCAGAACGGGGATGCGCACGCCGGCCGCTTCGGCGGCTTGCTCGATGGCCAGAATTTGGCGTGGATCGTCGGCGCATACCGCAATACGGGTGATGCGTGCCAAGGCGGCCAACCGCGCGAGTTTGGCCGCCCCCACGACCTGGTTGGTGACGATGATGTCGGGCACGCCGCCCCACGCCATCACCTCGGCCTCAGCCACCTTCTGCACACACTGGCCGACCGCGCCCCTGGCGATCTGGAGATGGGCGATGACGGGTGATTTGTGCGTCTTTGCATGCGCGCGCAGCCGCACCCCGGTGCCGTCCAATTTTGCCGCCAGGCGGTCCAGATTGGCCTCGAAGGCATCTAAATCCAGGATGAGGGCAGGGGTGTCGACATCCTCCAACCGCATGCCGGGCTGGGCGGGGGGTGGTTGGATCATCGCGCTCAATGCCCGTTCAGGCGGGCAAGAGGAATTTGGAAGGAGATCATGGCCGCCTCGGTTCCTGGGTTATGCCTGGTGATTCCGGCATTGGACATGTGACTGAACGAGGCGACCAGGCGGGTGCCGTTGTCAAAGACATACCCGCCTTCGAAGGTGGAGCGAAACTCGACCACCGACCCCAAATCCTTGCCGTTCCCCTGGCCATAGGCGCCAACACCGGCATTCGGCGTCAATACCCAATGCGGACCGAGCGGAACCTCCAGCTGAATGCCCCCGCCGCCCCAGATGGATTGCCGCGAGGTCGTCTCGATACCGGCCCAAGGCTGAAGTTTGAAATACGCGTCAAAGAACGGCAGCAGCGAGAGGGCTGAGCGGTAGTCGAGCCGGAAACCCACCGCAGCCCTGCTCTGGTCCGCCAGGATGTCCGTGCCGCCGATACCGAGGCTGATCAGCGGCACATCGGCCGCGGAAGCTGGAAGGGCGAGAAGCAACGCGGTGATAAGGCACGCGCAAGCAATATACCGCATGCTGGGCTCCGGTTGAGGCGGCATAATCTTGCTGATCGGCTCTGGCGGAGCAAGCATGGATCATATACCCGAAACGATCCGCATTCGGCTTGCCATCAGCCTCAACTAGGCCGATATTTTCAGTCATTCCCGGCTAAACAGATGGGGGGGCGGCGGGACCCGGTCCGGGACGGAACGCCGGTAGAGATAGATGCGACACGCTCGACGCTGGACAGATATCGAAGACGATCAAACAGGTGCCAACCGACAGACTGCAAGCCTTGCCGCGATGGCAGTTCTGATCCTGCTGGTGGTCGTGAGCCTGGAATTGATCCACACGCTGCGGTATAAAGCAACCATCGAGGATTGTCTGCTTTCGGGCCGTACCAATTGCGCTGAGGCGATTACCCTGCCCTAGGATCCTCAGGAGCGTGGGGTTTAGCCCGCGAGGGTTCGCACTGCGCCTCGAAGCAATGGGCTGAAGCCAACCCTACGAAGAGCATGCGTTCGGCGGGGACAGGGGTCGTTCCGTTGAACGCCGTGCTTGGGTCTAGGTCCTCAGCAGCCCAGCGGCCGGTGTCGCTTCGGTGCTGCCCGGGAACACCGTCGCGAGGGCGGCTGGTGACAGGTTGAGGTGGTTCGCAAGCAGCCCCTTGGCGATGGAGCGGAGGTCGGCGGTCGGCTGCAGATCACGGTTTTCGAACAAATTGCCCGAGGACAGCCCAGGCCAATTCGCCAGCACGCGCCCGCCCGCCACCCGGCCGCCCGCCACGAAGGCCACGGTCCCGGTGCCGTGATCGGTCCCGTGCGTGCCGTTCATCCGGGCAGTACGGCCGAATTCCGTGATGACGAGCACCGCGGTCTTGGCCCAACTCTCTCCAAGTCCGGCTTTCAGGGCTGCTAACCCTTGGTCCAGCATGCCCAGCGGCCGGCTCAAACGATGCATCTGGTCGGCGTGGGTGTCCCACCCGCCAAGTTCCAACGCTGCGACGCGTGGGCCGGTGGGTGCCGCCAGCAGTTTGGCCGCCATCGCCGCCAGCGCGGGAAACGCGTAGGCATTGCGCGGCTCCTCCGCCCCACCCAAAGTCGTGCCTGCAAAGCCGCGGTCGCGCATTCCTTCGGCAATCGCTGGCCCGGTCACCGGGTCGCCATGGTTCAGGGCTGCGACCCGCGCATAGAGATCCGGATCGGGCGAGCCGAAGCTGGGGGGCGCCCAGGCCGCGATGCTGGCAGGGCCCTGCATCAGCAGCGGCGTCGTCATCCCGACCGCAAGCCCCGCTTCCGGTCCTGGTGATTTCGGCATCGCCAGCACCGCGCGGTTCAGCCAGCCGCTGGTCATCCGGTGGTCTGCGCCGCTCTCCATGCAATCCTGCGCCTCGAAATGGCTGCGGCTGCGGTAATGCCCGGCCACGGCATGGACCGGCAGCAATTCCCCGGCACGATACATCGCTGCCATTGCCGGCATCGCCGGGTGAAGGCCGAAGAACCCGCCAAGGTCTGCCATGCCACCCTCCGCGCCCGGAGCGGGCGGGATGAGGGCGCCGCGCAACCCGGCGAGGTCCGGGTCGCCATAGGGCACCACGGCCGTCATCCCGTCGAGGGCACCCCGCATGATGACGACAACGAACCGGGATTCGGTCGGGGCAGCCGCCAGGGCCAGGGAAACCTTGCCAAGGCTGAAGGCTGCACCAAGCCCGAGAAGGGCGGAGCGGCGGGTGATGAAGGAGGGGTGCATTAGCGCCTCTGGAATTCGGGTGAGGTCAAAAGCAGCGTGATGCCATCGCGGCGCGAACCAGCCCGGCGGATGGCGGTCCCGGTGGCATCCGTCAGCAATGGGCCAAGGCTGGCGTCGGCAAGCGCCTGCGGGTCCAGCGCGGCGGCCCGGCCAGAATAGCCATAGGCCCAATCCACCCTGCGCATCATGGATTCTGGCCCAGCCCAATCCACGGCACGGTCCGACCAGCCGATCGGGAAGGGCGCGCCGAACATGGGCTGCCCCAGCCCCCGCATGATCGCCGGCGCATAGGGCCGCTGATCCTCCGGCAAGTCGGCGGCGCGCAGGGCGGCGAGCACGTAGTCTTGCGGCGTCCGCAGCTTGGCCAGCGGCTGCCATGCTTCAGCAAGCCCCACCACGGCCAGGGCAGCCTGCCCAAGGTCGCCACGCGTCTCGCGCAACACCCCCTCGACCCGCTGGACCGCGGCGGCGGGCGGCGCGTCGGCAACGAAATGCTGGACCAGCTTGGTCGCGAGATGGTGGTAGGTCGCCGGATGGGTGCCCAGGAAGGCCAGCGCCGCGATCCCGCCCTCCTCGCCCGAGGGAAATGTCTGGCCGAGCAGGGTCTGCTCGCCGGGTTCATGCAAATTGGGGCGGAAGAGGAACCCGGCCTCCTCGGTGGCCCCGTTCGCAACCGACCAGCCAGTGAGGATGCGGGCATAGCTGGTGACGTCCGCCTGGGTGTAGCCGGAGGCTGGGCTGACCGTGTGCAGTTCCAGGCTTTCCCGGGCCAGGTTCTCGTTGAGGCCCCGTCCGCTCCGCAACCCCGCCCGGCTGTTCGGCCCCGTCGACCCGGCATTGTCCAGATACAAGAGCATGGCTGGATGCTGCATCACTGCCAGCAGCATGGTGTGGAACGGTCCGGTCACGTTGGGCCGGATGGCCGTACGGATGAAATCGCCCCCCAATGCGCCTGTCCGCCCACCACGCAGGCTGATGGTGAAATGGTTGGCCCAGAACCAGACCAGCCGCTCCCGAAACGGCGTCGGCGTGGTGAGGGCGTTGGACACCAGCGAAGTCAGCTCCTGGCGGAACAGTTTACCGATCGCGCCGACGGTGCCGGGCGCTGGCCGGTCGGCCCTGTCCTGCCGGATGGCCGCAAACCCATCCGCAAGGGACGCTCCGGGCGGCCCGCGGTCCGGACCCGAGAGCTGGCTGCGGAGCCAGGCCACCGGATCACTGGGGAGCGGCTCCTGCCCACGGCGCCCGAGACCGAACCGGATAAGCGCTTGTGCTGCGGTGTTGTCCATGGACGGAGATTTATCTTCGTTGCCGTAACGCCGGTGTAACCAAGGGTAAGAGTTCACGACCCGCTCGAATGCCAAAGGCTTGCAAAACCGGCAAGTCTGGCGCATCTGCACCCATCATTACCCGGCCCTGGCCGGAGCATGGCAGGTTGCACGGGCAAGGGGCCCGGTGCCGCCCGCCACTGCATGGAGGATACCTTGGTGGCTACGCTCGACCGGATTCGCAATATCGGCATCACCGCGCATATCGATGCCGGCAAGACCACGACCACCGAGCGCATCCTGTACTATACCGGCGTGTCGCACCGCATCGGTGAAGTGCATGACGGCAACACCACGACCGACTACATGGAGCAGGAGCGTGAGCGCGGCATCACCATCACCTCCGCCGCGGTGACCTGCGAGTGGAAGGACCACCGCATCAACATCATCGACACGCCCGGGCACATCGACTTCAACATCGAGGTCAACCGGTCGCTGCGGGTGCTGGACGGCGCTGTGTTCATCATCGAGGGCGTGGCAGGCGTGCAGCCGCAATCCGAGACGAATTGGCGCCTGGCGGACCGTTACAACGTCCCGCGCATCATCTTCATCAACAAGCTGGACCGCACGGGTGCCGATTTCTACCGCGCCTTCGACACGCTGAAGGAGAAGCTGGACATCGTGGCACTGCCGCTGCAGCTTCCGATCGGCGTCGAGGACCAGTTCATCGGCGTGGTAGACCTGGTGGAAATGAAGGCCATTATCTGGGAAGGCGGCGAGCTGGGCGCCAAGTTCCACGACGAGGAAATTCCGGCCGACATGCTGGAGAAGGCGAAGCAACATCGCCAAACCCTGCTGGACACCGCATTGTCGGTCGATGACGAGGCGATGGAAGAGTATTTCGACAAGGGTGACGTCGAGGTCGCGACGCTGAAGCGTTGCATCAAGGCTGGCGCCATCTCGGGCGCGTTCCGCCCCGTGCTGTGCGGCACCGCGTTCAAGAACAAGGGTGTGCAGCCGCTGCTGGATGCGGTGATCGACTACTTGCCCTCCCCGGTCGACGTGGCCGGCATCTCTGTCGCCGCCGAAGAGGGCGAGGAGGATGGCGAGCACAGCAACCGCCGCCGCATCAAGGCCGACCCGAAGGCACCGTTCGCCGGGCTGGCCTTCAAGATCATCAACGACAAGTACGGCACGCTCACCTTCGTGCGCGTCTACGCCGGAACGCTGAAGATCGGCGACACGGTGATGAACACCACCAAGGACAACAAGGAACGCATCGGCCGCATGTTCCAGATGCATGCGGACAAGCGCGCCGAAATCAAGGAGGTCTCCGCCGGAGACATCGCAGCGTTCGTCGGGCTGAAGGATACCGGCACGGGTGACACGCTGGCCTCCGCGGAGGATCCGGTCGTGTTGGAGCGGATGGCGTTCCCGGTTCCGGTCATCGACATCTCCGTGGAGCCGAAGACCAAGGACAGCGTCGAGAAGATGACGATCGGCCTGCAGAAGCTGGCGGGCGAAGACCCCAGCCTGCGTCTGAAGACCGATCAGGAATCCGGACAAACAATCCTGTCTGGAATGGGCGAATTGCATTTGGAGATCATCATCGACCGCCTGCGCCGCGAATACGGCGTGGAGGCCAATATCGGTGCCCCGCAGGTTGCGTACCGCGAGACGATCAGCAAGTCCCACACCGAGACCTATACCCATAAGAAGCAGAGCGGCGGCTCGGGCCAATATGCGGAAGTGAAGGTCGTGTTCGAGCCGCTGGAGCGGAACAAGGGCATCGTGTTCGAAAACAAGACCGTCGGTGGCTCGGTGCCGAAGGAGTATATCCCAGCCGTCGAAAAGGGCATTCGCGTCCAGTCGGAAACGGGCGTGCTGGCTGGCTTCCCGACGGTGGACTTCAAATATACCCTGGTCGACGGCAAGTACCACGACGTCGATTCCTCCGCCCTGGCGTTCGAGATCGCGGCCAAGGCCTGCTTCCGCGATGGGATGAAGAAGGCCTCGCCGATCATTCTGGAGCCGATCATGGACGTGGAAGTGACCACGCCGCAGGACCACGTCGGTGACGTGGTAGGCGACCTGAACCGGCGCCGCGGCCAAATCCAGAGCCAGGAATCGGCCGGCTCCACCGTCACGGTCCGCGCCGGGGTGCCGCTGAAGGAAATGTTCGGCTACATCTCCGACCTCCGCTCCATGACGAAAGGGCGCGCGTCCTTTACCATGCAGTTCCACCACTACGATCCCGTGCCGCGCAACATTGCGGACGAGATCATGTCGAAGTCTGCGTAGGGCGTCTCGGGGCTCTGCCCCGAACCCCGCCAGAGGACGGTCGTCCTCTGGACACCTGTAGATGACCAGGGCGCGGGCAAACGTCCTGGTCTTTCCGGCAGGCGCCGAGAATGCGCTGGAAATTCATGCGGCCCTGCGCCACTCGCTGCATTTCCGGGTCTTCGGCGGGTCGAGCGTGGACGATCACGCGCGGTTTGCCTACGAACACTATGTCGGCGGCATGCCGCATTTGTCGGAGCCGGATTTCATCGAAGGGCTGAACGACACCCTCCAGCGCCTCGACATCCGCGTCATCTTTCCAACCCACGACACCGTTGCCGTGTTCATGGCGGAGCATCGCGACCGTATCCGGGCCGGCGTGATCGTCGCCGATGCCCGCACCGCGCGGATTTGCCGCGAGAAGCGTCTGACGTTTGATTTGTTCCGGGGTACGCCCTTCTGCCCCGCCATCTACGCCGACGCCAACGCAATCCCCTGCTTTCCCGTGTTCGTGAAGCCCAACATTGGCGAGGGCGGCCGCGGCGCCGGCCTTGTGAACGACGCAGCCGAGCTGGCCGCCCGGCCCGGCGACCTCGTCATCTGCGAATATCTCCCCGGAGAAGAGTACACCGTCGACTGCTTCACGGATCGGCATGGGGCGCTCCGCTTCGCCGGGCCGCGCAGCCGGGACCGGGTGCGCGCGGGCATATCCGTCGCCAGCCGATCCCGGGACCTCACGCCAGACATCGCCGGGATCGCCGAGACCATCAACGCCGCATTGGGCTTCCGCGGGCTATGGTTTTTCCAACTCAAGCGCGCAACAGACGGCACGTTCAAACTGTTGGAAGTCTCGTCACGCGCCGCCGGGACGATGGCGCTCTACCGCCAACTCGGGGTGAATTTCCCCTTGCTCAGCGCCTTCGACGCGCTCGGGCAGGACATCACCATCCTGCCCAACCCTATCGGGATCGAACTCGACCGTTGCCTGCATAATCGCTACCGCATCGATCACGCGTTCGACACCGTGTATATCGACTACGACGACACCATCGTTGGCGAGGGCATCGTCAACGACCTCGTGCTGCGCTTCCTGTATCAATGCGCCAATCGCGGGGTGCATCTGGTGCTCATCACCCGGCATGACGGGGATCTCCTGGCGCATATGCGCCAGCATAAGATCGCGCCGGAACTGTTCGACGAGATCATGCACATCGAGGCCACTGCCAAGAAATCCACTTTCATCACCCGGCGCGACGCCGTCTTCGTGGACAATCATTTCCCCGAGCGGCAGGACGTCGCATCGCGATGCGGCATCCCCGTCTTCGACGTCGATGCCGTGGAGTGCCTGATCCGCGGCTGAGCCTATTTGGCCCCCACCCTACAATCCTGCGATGACGTAGATGCTGGCGCAGGACGCCGGGTCCTCGCGGCCAAGTTGGTAGCAGCCTTCCATGAAGGCCTCCCCTATCAAGGGCCCACCGAGCAAAGCATCGAGCTGGAAGTTCGCAAGCGGCTTGAAAAAGATGCCGCCCGTCTGCTGCATCGTCAAACCAGCAGCCCGCACGTCCCGGCCCAGCGTGTCCAGCCGATAGATGCGCCGATGGCCGGCGGCGATGTCCGCTTCGCTCATCCCCTCCAGATGGTCGAGCACGCCCATCTTCACCGCAATCCGGCGCGACGGTGCTTCCGCATTCGGCACCACGGTGTAGAGCCGTCCCGTCGGCGTCAGCAGCGCACCCAGCCGCGCCAACGCCGCCACCGGATCGGCCACATGCTCCAGCACATGGGAAAATAGGATGGTCTCGAACCGGCGTTCGGTTTCAAACGTCTCGATCAGCGCATCCACGAAAACTGCCCGGTCCCCGATCCGCGCCTTCGCATAGGCCAGGAACTCCGCCGCCGGTTCGATGACGGTCACGTCGTCGAACCGTTCGACCAACAGGCTGGTCTGGTCGCCATGCGCGCATCCCACCTGCAGGCAGGGTCCGTCGCGGAAGAACGGTTCGAAGCTGCGCATCATGTAGCCCCGCATGGCGGCGTCGAACGGTGCGATCCCGGCGCCATAGGACCCGATCACCGAGTCGAGGCGCGCGATCTCCCCATCCATCAACGCTGATCCGGCTTGAACGTCCAGCGTTCGGGCGGCTGGTAGTATTCGTCCAGATCCGCCGGCACCCTTGCGTCATAGCCGAGCAATTGGCGCGCCCGCGGCGTCAACCCGGCCTCCTCCTCACGCGGCAGGAAGCGGGGCCAATCCATTTGCGGCTTGATGAACGGCCGGCCGAAACACAGCGTCAGAGCCCGCCGTTTCGCGGCCGACCGGTTGGGCGCGGCGGCATGCACCACCAGGCTGTCGAACAGCAGAATATCGCCCGCCTTCCCCTCGACCTGCCTCGCACCCGCCTCGAACACCTCCCTCGGCGGCATCTCCTCGCTATGCTGCGAGCCCAGCAGGAACAGCGTTGCGCCGTTCTCCCGCGTGAAATCGTCCAGCATCACCAACATGTTGAGCGACAGCGGATAGTCCCGCGTCCACGACCGGACGTCGCGATGCGGCTTCATGACGTAGGACGACCCGCCGGGCGGATGCAGCGTTGCGCCCATGTTCAGCAGGATGAACTTGCCGTCGAAATGCTGTGCGATGAAGTCCCAAAGCGGCGGGTCGGCAATGAAGCCGTCCAGGCTGTTCCCCTCGCCCAGCGCGTGGTGCGCAGCGCCGTCCATGCCAGCGGCGACGCCGTTTTTCTCCTGCACCGCCCGGCGCTTGGCATACACCGCATCGGTGTCGACGCGCAGGGCGGCGAGCGCCTCGGGACCGAGCACGCCACGAAACTGCACCAGCCCCGTCGCCGCCATCTGGTGCCGGAAGGCGGCTGCACTCGGCATGCCCGTCATGTGGACAACCGGACGAACAAGGCGGTTCCGATGACGAAGCTGATATCCACGATCGCTGCATTCTCCTTGAGGAAGGCATCCCCGACCCGGCGCGGCCCGTCGCCGAAGGCCCACACATAGTCGTCGAAAACGATCCAACCCCCGGGCTGCACCCGGGGCGTCCACAGCCGCGCATCCTCCGCCACCCGCTCATACGAGTGGTTGGCGTCGATGTGCAGCAACGCGATCTGCCCGCCGTACCGGGTGCACCCAAAGACCGGCGTCGTCACGATGAGGCCAGGCCTATACCTCTGCGCCGCCTCCACCGAACTGGCGCGGAGATAGTTGATGTCGCCCCGGGCCAATGGCGACAAATTCATCTGGAAGATTTCCAACGCCCCATCGAGGTCGAGTGCGGCGCTAGAGCGGTCGAGCACGGCCACGCCTTGATCCAGGCAGTCGCTCCGCCAAGGGTCGACGCACAGGACCGGGCCGACGCAATGTCGCCGAGCCAACAGCAACAGCAGCGCGGCCGAGCGGCCCCACCAGGAGCCAATCTCTACGACGTCACCGGGCGGGACGGTTCGCATGACCTCGATGACAGCGTCAATTTTATCGAAATCCGTCATGCCTGGGATCGTGTCGACCAACCGTACCAATCCCGCCCGCTCGATTGCGGTGAGCGGCGGGCGGTGCGCGACGTCGAACCATGGCGTCGCCTCCGTCGCCCGCGCCAGGCTGGCGCGGTAGGAAGCGGCAGCTGATGTCATCGGGTTGGCGTCGATCAACCGGACGCCGGGTGCGACACGCGGCAGGATTTCCCCGAGCACCTCACTGACCACCTGGTGCGGCGAAAAGATCGCCGTCACGCCGCGGGAACTGGCGAGGTCCCCGATCGCGGCGGCGAACTCCGGCTCATGCACATAGGGCAGCACGACCCAATCATCGTAGGCGCCGGACGCGGGGTCGAAGGCAAGCGATGACGCGCCGATCAAGCTGCGGCCGGCGGCCTGTGCCTGCTCACGATATCGCTGCGCGCCCGGCAGTCCCGCGGGAAACACCAGCGTCAAATCCGGCCGGGGCGCAACAGCGCTGTCACCGGTATGTTGTTGCAGCACGACCCACCTATCATTTTGATAGAGCCCCAGTCTGGCAGACGAATCCTTAGCGCGTTGTTAACGCCGCCATCCCAGCCTTGCCCGCATGAGCGCGCTTGCAGAGACATCCTCGCGGCCAGGGCCGAATCACCGTGCCCGGCGCCAGAATGCGTCGGTCGGGCCGGCGATCGGCAGCGTGTTCCCTGCACCGCCAGCCACCACCGGGCCGCCATGCAAAGACAGCCTTTGGGCGACATGGGTGGCTGGGTTTCGCCACGTTGGCGCCTATGGCAGCGCCCGCTCCGCGCTGGCTGCCGTGCTGGAATTCCGTGGAATCGATCGTGTTTGGCTGCCCGCCTATTGCTGCCCGGCGCTCGCCGATGCCGGCCGGGTTTGCGAGATCCTATGGTATGGCGTCGACGCCCAGCTCAACCCCGATCTCGACCACCTCGCCAGCACGGTGCGGCGGGGCGACGCCGTGCTTGCCATCGACTATTTCGGCCGCGCGCCTGCGCCAGGGCTGGCGGCCCTTGCCGCGAACCGCCCGGATGTCCTGTGGATCGAGGACCGCGCACAGGCCTTGGCACCCACGGGACCAGCCTGGGCGGACCTCATGCTGTACAGCCCGCGCAAACTGGTCGGCGTTGCGGAGGGCGGCCTCCTGGTCGGCAACAGCGCGCTCCCGCAGCCTGAAGGACTGCCGGTCTATCGCTCCGGCGAGGCGCAAATTGCCCGCGCAGCCGATCCCGAAGGATTGCGGCCGGAGAGCTGGTTCCCCTTGTTCCGCGCGCAGGAGGCTGCGTTCCGCGTCGACGACTCGCCGATGGATGATGCCACCCGCACCCTGCTGGACCGCATACCCGCGCCCTTCATCGCGGCAAGGCGGCGGGCGAACGCTGCCCTGCTCGCCACTCACTTGCAGGATTTGGCATTGTGGCCCGGCATCAAGCTGGATTTCGCGCCGCTCGCCTTCCCCATTCGCGTGCCCGACAGCGCCGGCCTGGCCGCGTGGCTGGCTGCTTCCGGTATTTACTGCGCCCGGCACTGGCCGGATTTGCCCAGCGACCCAGCCCGCTTCCCGCTGGCGCACCGGTTGGCCGGTCAGTTGCTGTCGCTGCCTTGCGACCAGCGGTACGATGCCGCCGACATGCGGCGGATCGTGGATGCGGTTCGCGAGTTCGGGCTTTAACGCCGCGTCAATTCTCTCCCCCACATAGTTTGCCGGATTTCTGCGCCAAAAGGGAGAGACAGCGATGCGGCCCGGTTCCCATGTCCAGTCCAACCCGGCCATTCCGGTTGCCCGGCCGCTGCTGCCCGAAGCCGAGGCATTGCTGCCCTACCTCCGGCAAATCGATGCAAGCCGGACCTACACGAATTTCGGCCCGCAAGTCCGCGCGCTGGAAGCCCGGCTGACGCAGCATTACCGGGTCCCGCCGGGCTCGATCGCGACCGTGGCGAACGCCACGCTCGGCCTATCCTTGGCATTGCAGGCCCAGGGGCCGCGCCGCGGCTCGCTTTGTCTCATGCCGGCCTGGTCCTTCGCTGCCTCCGCCCACGCGGCTGTCGCCGCCGGGTTGCGGCCGCATTTCCTGGATGTCGAACCCGTCGCCGGCGTGCTGACGCCGGAGCACGTGTTGCAGGTGCTGGCGCAGATGCCGCCGGGCCGGGTTGGCGCCGTCATGCCGGTCGCCCCATTCGGCCATCCGGTCGACGTGGCAGCGTGGGACCGGTTCCACGAACAAACGCGCATTCCCGTGGTTATCGACGCGGCTGCCGGGTTCGACGCCCTCCGTCCCGGGCGCATCCCGTCCGTGGTGAGCCTGCATGCGACGAAGATCATGCCCGCGGGCGAAGGCGGCTTCGTGATCGCGCGCGACAAGGCGCTGATCGTGGAGATCGAGCGCAGGTCCAATTTCGGGTTCATGGGCGGGCGCGAGGCGCGGGTGGCGGCGACGAACGCAAAGATGAACGAATACAACGCCGCGGTGGCGCTTGCCGCGTTCGACGAGTGGGAAACGGTGCGGGCCCGCTTCATGGCGGTCGCGCAAACCTATGCCCGGCTGCTCCGGCGGGTGCCTGGTGTGGACTTGCAGCCGGGGTTTGGAACCAGCTGGATCAGCGCCACCGTGGTCGTGGCGTTCGCACCGCACCACCCGGCGACCGACGACATCGTCAACAGCCTGGCGGATGCCGGCATTGGCACGCGCCGCTGGTGGTGCCGCGGCCTGCATGAGGAGACGGCATTCATGGATTGCGGGCGGGAGGATTTGCCGGTGACCAACCGCCTGACCAGCAGCACGCTGGGCCTGCCCTGCTATGTGGACATGACTCGGGCGGATATCGCACGGGTCTGTGCGGCCCTGGCGAATGCGCTGGCGCTGCACGAGAGCGAGGAGTTGGTGGTCGCGGCGTAAACCGGATGGCCTTCGCCTACGCCTCCCTGCCCTACGCCGAGACCCTCTCCCATGTTGGCCGCGCAGCCGTATTGGCCGAGTGGGGCACGGCCATCCTGCTACGCGACATCGACGGCGCCACGGACCGGTTCGACGCCATGGGTCCCTACCCGGTATGCACCATCACGGCGGAGGCGGACATTCCCGCCGGGTTGGCAAGGCTGCAGGCGATGGGCGCCGTCAGCATCGTGATGGTGGCAGACCCGGTCTGCGGACCCGATGCCGGCGTGCTGGCCCGCCACTTCCCGCTCTGCCGGGCGTTCAAGACGCACCACGTGATCGACCGCACGCTTGGCCCGGTCGTCCCGTCCAAGCATCATCGCGACCGCATCCGGCGCGGCGCGCGGCACGTTGCGGTCCGCCTGGTGTCGCTGCGCGACCTGGCGTGGCAGGCGCATTGGTGCAGCCTCTACGCCGGGTTGGTGGAGAAACGTGCGATCAGCGGAGTGCAGGCATTCTCCGCGGCCGCCTTTGCTCAGTTGGCAAACCTGCCACCCGAAGACTTGCTGGCATTCGCGGCGGAGGCCCCGGACGGTGCTGTCCTGGCGATGCAGCTTTGGATCAGGCATGGCGATTGCGCCTACAGCCACCTGACGGCGACGAGCGAGGCCGGCTATCGTTTAGGCGCGACCTATGCCGTCTACGCCGCGGCGATCGACCATTTGGCGAATTGCCGGGTGCTCGATCTAGGCGGTGGCGCGGGTCATCTCGATGACCCCAACGACTCGCTGGCGGCGTTCAAGCGCGGCTTCGCCAACACCACGGCGACGACGCTTCTATGCGGCGCGGTGCTGGACGAAGCGGCCTATGCGGAATTGGCCTCCGGCAGGTCGGACGCATTCTTCCCCGCCTATCGCGGGCCGGCTGCGGTTCGCCAAGCTGCCTGACTGGCCGCGGCAAGGCGCCCGAGGCGGTCGAACGTCTGCTGGCCGCCCGGAACCGCGTAGGGCTTGACGCTCTCGAAGGTCTGCTCGGCGTCGACGAGCTGCTCGAAGGTCGTTTTTGTCACGATCCAGGATCGTATGCGTGTCGGTCAGGCCCATCTCACGCTCCATCCCGGTTTTGGGCTTTCATACGCTGGAGGTGGTCATCGAGCCGGTCGAAGCTCTTGCTCCAAAAACCACGGTAATGCTCGATCCAGTCGGCGACATCCTTGAGCCGGTGGGGTTCGAGGTGGCATGGCCGCTGCTGGGCCGCCCGGCGCCGCGAGATGAGCCCGGCGGCTTCGAGAACCTTGATGTGCTTGGAAATCGCCGGCTGGCTCAGCGCGAACGGCTCGCCCAGTTCATTCACGGAGGCGTCCCCCACGGCCAGCCGCGCCAAGATCGCCCGCCGCGTCGGGTCGGAGAGCGCCGAGAAAGCGAGGCTGAGAGGGTCGGGCGCCACATATCACCGTTCAGTTATATAGCCGAATGGTAATAAGACAACCTCCCCCGCGGGTCAAGCCTTCGGGTGCGCCGTCAAATCCCGAGCAGCGGACTCAAAACGTGAAGGATCAGCAACACCAGGAACAAAACCAGGAAAATCCGGAACAAGCCGGCGAACGCTTTTACGATCAACACAATGACGAGCACGGTGACGATAAGGATGATCACGCCGTGGAACTGCCCGGGAATGTCGAGATACGTCAGGAGTTGGCGTAGGTAGTCCTCGATCAGCCCAAAGAAGCTCAGGAAGGCCGCGAACACGGCCCGAAACCAACCGAGGAGGGTGTTGAGGGCTTGATCAACCGGGCTCATGCGCACGACTCCGTTCCGGCATCCGTTCTATCCAAATCGTTCATTCCTTGTCACGCCGCCCCTGTCACGCGACGGTGGCTTGACCCGCCTGGCACGGCAATGAGATCGGAAGCGATGTTCACCTGGTTCGAGCAAATTCTAAACCCGACGGCGCCGCCGCCGGGTGAGCCGCCCGAGAAGCTCGGGCGCTTCTATTGGCATTTCATCCGCCAATCCCGCGCCCTGGTTTTGGCGCTCTTCGCCGTCGGCATCCTGACCGCCGTGGTGGACAGCCTCATTCCCTTCTTCCTGGGCAAGGTCGTCGCCTTGGCCACCACCCTCGGGCCGGCCGAATTATGGGCGCAGGCACATTGGCGGCTGCTGGGAATGGCGGCCGTGCTGTTGGTGGTGCGCCCGGCCGGGTTGTTCCTGCGCAACCTCATCACCAACCAGGCGATCGCCCCCAGCTTCACGAACCTGATCCGCTGGCAAAGCCATTGGCACGTCGTGCGCCAAAGCTGGACGTTCTTCCAAAACGACTTCGCCGGGCGGGTCGCCAACCGGGTGATGCAGGTGGGGCCTGGACTGCGCGAGAGCGTGGTCGCCTCCACCAACGCCGTCTGGTACATCGTCGTCTATGGCACCAGCGCCATGCTGCTGTTGGGCCGCGCCGACTGGCGGCTGGCCGTGCCGTTGGCCCTCTGGTTCGTCGCCTACATCGTGCTCTTGCGGCATTTCGTGCCCCTGGCGCGCGACCGGTCGCGCCGGGTCTCCGAAGTGCGCTCGAACCTGACCGGCCGGGTGGTCGACAGCTACACCAACATCCTGACGGTGAAGCTGTTCGCGACCGCGCGGGACGAGGACGCCTTCGTTGCCGACACGATGGAAGAGCATACCGGGGCGCTGCGGAGCCAATCCCGCCTGATCACGCTCTGGGTCCTGACGCTGCAGACCACCAATGCCTGCATGGTGGTGGGAACCGCCGGGTTGAGCGTTTTTCTATGGATCCATGGCTCGGTCGGGGTCGACACGGTGGCGATGTCGCTGCCACTGGCCTGGCAGGTCGCCAATATCGCCGGCTGGGTGTCGGACAGCGTCACCTCGATCTTCGAGAATGTGGGTGTGGTGCAGGACGCCATGCGCTCCATCGCCGTCCCCAGGCAGCGGCCCGATGCCCCCGGCGCGCGCCCTCTGATCGTGACCGAAGGTTCCATCCGGTTCGAGCAGTTGCATTTCGGCTACGGCACCACGCGCGGGGTGCTCCATGGGTTGGACCTGACCATCCAGCCCGGCGAGCGCATCGGCTTGGTCGGCCGTTCCGGTGCCGGCAAGTCGACGCTGGTGAATTTGCTCCTTGGGTTCTATGCGCCCGAAGCCGGCCGGATTCTGATCGACGGGCAAGACATCGCCGGAGTCACCCAGGAGAGCCTGCGCGGGCAGATCGGGATGGTCACGCAGGATACGTCGCTGCTGCACCGCTCGATCAGCGACAACATCCGCTACGGCCGGCCGAACGCGCCGCAATCGGAGGTGATGGACGCCGCCCGCCGCGCCCATGCGCACGAGTTCATCATCCGGCTGCAGGATTGGAACGACCGCCACGGCTACGACGCCCATGTCGGCGAGCGCGGCGTCAAACTCTCCGGCGGCCAGCGTCAACGCGTGGCGATCGCGCGGGTGATTCTGAAGGATGCGCCGATCCTGGTGCTGGACGAGGCGACCAGCGCGCTAGATTCGGAAGTGGAGAATGCCATCCAGGAGCAATTGGACGGCCTGATGGAGGGCCGCACCGTCGTGGCCATCGCGCACCGCCTGTCGACCTTGTCGCGCATGGACCGGATTGTCGTTTTGGACCAGGGCCGCATCGTGGAG
This sequence comes from Acetobacteraceae bacterium, assembly GCA_965199005.1. GTDB lineage: Bacteria > Pseudomonadota > Alphaproteobacteria > Acetobacterales > Acetobacteraceae > LMUY01. Next base: position 2,129,491 of record CBDAQK010000006.1, read on the forward strand.
CAAGGCCCGCATGCCGCGCTGCTGGCCGCCGGCGGCGCTTACGCTCAGCTCTGGAAGCGTCAATCGGGCGGCTTCCGCCAATCGCTGCCGGTGGAGGCCGACTAAACACCTTTCCTGTTCTTGACACCCCTGTAACCCGCGGTTAGCAAGCCCTCGCTTTCCGACGGCTCATATCGGCCCGCGAGGAGAGCAGAATGGATGACGATTTCGAGCGTCGGTTGAACGCCGCACAAGATCGACGGAAACCTGTGGAGGTGTCCGCACGATCGGTCGGCGCGTCACCCTGGGGCGTCGGCACGCGGGTTGGGGTGGAGCTGTTGTCCGCCCTGATCGTGGGCGTCGGAATCGGGTGGGCGCTAGACCGCTGGCTGCACAAATCACCACTTTTCCTGGTGATCGGGGTGCTGCTCGGCGGCGCGGCAGGGGTAGCGAACGTGTGGCGCCTGATGGCGCCGAAGAAGGGACGGGGTAGTGGCTGAGGCTTCGGCACCATCGATCGACGCCCTAGGGCAGTTTCGGCTGCATCATGGGTGGGGCCTGATCGGCAAGTCCGTCAACTTTACCCAATCCAATGCCTGGATGGTCGCAGCCGGTGTGATCGTCCTTTTCATTCTGGTCTACGGCATGCGCAACCGCGCCGTGGTGCCCAACCGGCTGCAATCGCTTGCCGAGATCAGCTACGGCTTCATCGAGAAAATGTGCATCGACCAGATCGGCGAAGAGGGCCGGCGGTTTTTCCCGTTCATCTTCACGCTGTTCTTCTTTGTGCTGATGGGCAATTTGCTCGGTCTGCTGCCATTCGCCTTCACCTATACCAGCCACATCGCCGTCACCGCGGCGCTGGCGATTTTGGTCATCGTGTTCGTGACCGTGGTCGCGATCCGCGAGAACGGACACCATTTCTTTACGGAATACTTCTTTCCGCCGGGCGCGCCGAAGCTGCTGGCGCCGCTGATCATCCCGGTGGAGATCATTTCCTACCTGTCCCGTCCTGTCAGCCTCTCGATCCGTCTCTTTGCCAACATGGTCGCCGGCCACGTGATGTTCGAAGTGTTCGCGACGTTCATCCTCATGCTGTCGGCGGCGGGCATCATCGGCACCATTGGCGCCGTCGGCCCGCTGGCGATCAACGTGCTCCTGGTCGGGTTCGAACTGCTGGTGGCTTTCCTGCAGGCCTATGTCTTCGCCATCCTGACCTGCATCTACCTGCACGACGCGGTGCACCTGCACTAAGCGTCTGACAGATCACTCATCCCCCATATAGAAGGACTCGATACAATGGACGTAGCCGCCGCTAAGGCCCTCGGGGCTGGTATTGCCGTCATCGCGCTCGCGGGCGTCGGTATCGGCATCGGTAACATCTTCTCCGCCCTGGTCACCTCCGTGGCGCGCAACCCCTCCGCCCGCGACCAGGTCTTCGGCCTCGGCATCCTGGGCTTCGCGCTCACGGAAGCGGTGGCGCTGTTCGCTCTCCTGATCTCGTTCCTGATCCTGTTCACCTGATCCGAACGGTTCTTCCGATGCGCCGCCTCTATTTGGCCGGCATCGCCCTCTTCTTGATGGCCGCAGGGCCGGAAAAGGAGGGCATGCCGCAGCTGAACTTCAAAACGCCGCTCACGGTCAGTCAGGTCGTTTGGGGTGCCATCATCTTCTCCCTGCTGTACGTCCTGCTCTCGAAATGGGCGTTGCCGAAGGTCGGGACCGTGCTGGTGGATCGGCGCACGCGGATCAATGGCGATCTGGATACCGCACGCGCCGCCAAGACGCAGGCGGACGCGGCGGTGGCCGAGCTGACCGAGGCGACCCGGCGTGCCCGGACCGAGAGCCAAACCGCCATCGCCACCGCCACGCAGCAGGCAAAGACCGAAGCGGCGGCCAAGGCGGCGGTTATGAACGAAAGGCTTGATGCGCAGTTGAGCGAGGCTGAGGGCCGCATCGCGGCTGCCCGTGCCGCTGGCATGGGCGCGCTGCAGCAGGTGGCGGCCGATACCGCGGTCGCGATCGTCACACGCGTGACCGGGCATGCTCCCGAGGGCGATATCGTCGACCGGACCGTCAGCCGTTTGCTGCCGTCGGCAGTCCATTAGGAACCAAGGCAATGCACGCCTTCTTTGCCGAGCCGCGGTCCTGGGTTGCGGTCGCCTTCGTCATCTTCTTCGTGCTGTTCGGCTCCAAGCTATGGGCAGCCCTGGCGGGAATGCTGGACAAGCACGCGACCAGCATCCGTGCCGAGTTGGATGAGGCAAGCCGGCTGCGCACCGAAGCGGAAAAGATGCTGGCCGACGCTCAAACCCGGCGCGAGCAGGCGCTGACCGAGGCCCGTGCCCTGATCCAGTCTGCCCATGCCGAGGCCGCGCGGGTCGCCGAACAGGCCCGGATCGATGCGGAAGCGGCGGGCACGCGGCGCGAGAAGATGGCCATGGAGCGCATCGGCGCCGCCGAGAAGGCCGCCATCACCGACGTGCGGCTCGCTGCCGCCGACATTGCGGCCCGCGCAGCGCAGGAAGTAATCGCTGCGACCCTGTCGGCCGAGGGCGACGCCGCCATCATCGACCGCGCCATTGCAGGCCTACCCGCCGCGCTCGCCCGCAGGGCAGCCTGATCCCTTGCCTGCCGCGCACCCCTTTGCATCAGGGCGGGCTTCAGCCCATCGCTTCGAAGCGCGGCGCAAAACCACGGTTGGCTAAAGCCCACCCCACAAATGAACGCTTCCCCGGAGCAATGGGGTTTAAGCTAGGCTTTCTCTCGCAACGACAATCATGGAGACATTCGGAATGGCCTCGACCTCCCGCTTGGCGGCTGCTTGCCTGGCCGCTTGCCTTGGCCTGTCCGCCCTGCCCGCCTCGGCGGCCACGTTCCGTTGGGCGAATGATGGCGATGCCAACTCCATGGACCCTTACACCCGCAGCGAAACGTTCCTGCTGACGTTCACGCAGAATTTCTATGACCCGCTGGTGCGCCGCGACAAGAACCTGAAGGTTGAAGCCGCCCTGGCCGAAAGCTGGGAGCAACCGAACACCACCACCTGGCGCTTCCATCTGCGCCACGGCGTGAAGTTCCACGACGGTTCCCCCTTCACCGCCGACGACGTCGTCTTCAGCTACCAGCGCGTGATCGCGCCGGGCAGCCAGCTCAACGGCTACATGCAGGCCGTGACGAGCGTGAAGAAAGTCGACGAATACACCGTCGACTTCCTGACCAAGGTGCCAGACCCGATCTTCCTGGAAGAAATCACCGGGTGGGCCATTATGTCGAAGGCCTGGTGCGAGGCCAACCACGCCGAACAGGCGATGGACCTGACCAAGAAAGACGAGAACTTCGCCACCCGGCATGAAAACGGCACCGGACCGTTCGTGCTGGACGAGCGCGAACCGGACCGCCGCACCACCATGCACGCCTTTACCGGGTGGTGGGACAAGATGCCCGGCAACCTCGACAAGGTGGAGTTCAACGTCATCAGCAACGCGGCCACCCGCGTTGCCGCGCTGCTCTCGGGCGACATCGACATGATGTACACCGTGCCGCCGCAAGACGTCACCCGGCTGCAGGCCAGCGCAGACCTCAAGGTGCTGGAGACGCCGGAGCTGCGGACCGTGTTCATCGGCTTCGATGAAAGCCGCCCGGAACTGCTGAAATCGGACGTAAAGGGCAAGAACCCGTTCAAGGACGTACGGGTCCGCAAAGCCTTCAATATGGCGATCGACATCAAGGCCATCCAGCAGCGGGTGATGCGCGGCCAGTCCCACCCGACCGGGCTGATGTACGGCCCCGGCGTGAATGGCTGGACCGAAGCGTCCGACATGCGTTACCCCTACGACCCGGCCGGCGCCAAGAAGCTGCTGGCCGATGCTGGCTACCCAGACGGGTTTGGCGTCACGCTGGACTGCCCGAATGACCGCTACATCAACGACGAGGCGATCTGCCAGGCGGTCACCGCCATGCTCGCCCGGATCGGGGTGCGGGTGACGCTGAATGCCCAGACGCGGCTGAAGTATTTCGCCGAAATCAGCAATCCGGACTATCGGACCAGCTTCTACATGCTGGGCTGGACTCCCAGCACCTATGACGCATTGAACTCGCTCTACAATCTGGCTGGCACGCGGGATGGCACGCGGGGCATCTTCAACGACGGCGGCTACTCCAACCCTAAGCTGGACACGCTGATGGACCAGATCGCGGTTGAGACCGACAAGGCGAAGCGGGATGCCGAAATCCTGACTGCCTCGCAAATGCTGAAGGACGACGCCGCCTTCATGCCGCTGCATCAGCAGGTGGTGGTATGGGCCGCGCGGAAGAATGTCGACCTCGTCGAACAGGCCGATAACGGCTTCCAACTGCGCTTCGTCTCGGTGAAGTAGTCCTACGGGCGCCATGGAAGTGGGGTGGGCTTCAGCCCACCAGACGGGTCGACACCGGCCTCAGCAGGCCAGCCCTCTCCAAATAGAAAAGCCGCCCTGGTCATCCGGGGCGGCTTTTATCATGCACGGCGTCGTGGCCGTGTGTTTAGCCGCGGTGGCGCGGGCGAACCCAGTAGCGGTGGCCATGCCGGCGAACCCAGTAGACAGAACTTACCGCAGTGTCAGACGGAACCGAAGCCTTCGAGAAGGCAGGTGCCACGGGAGCAGCGGACGCAACGCCCGCCATACCAACAAAGGCGGAAGCGACGAGTGCGGCTGCTGCAAGCAATTTCAGGCAAGTCATGGTGGCATCCTATAAGTGGCCTACGTGCTTATGGCCGATCCTCCCGGCGGTGGTAAGCTCAAAACAGCGACATCGCATCGCAATCTACACAGCGATCTTTGATAGAGAAGAAACTGCAACAGTAAAGGCATTCGAACGCCATCCGCTCGTGGCCCCGGCGCTATTCAGCGCGTGCTCGCGGCGCGACTCGGCGCGTGCGCGGGCACCAAAGCTCACGTCTATGCAGCCCCCAGCAGACTATCCGCCGCGGCGCGTGCTGCCGCGGTCACCGTCTCGCCGGCGAGCATGCGAGCGATTTCCTCCCGCCGGGCCGGACCGTCCAGCGGGGTGACCTGCGTGCGCACCTGGCCGCTCGCGGCATGCTTGGAGACGCGAAGATGGGCAGCCCCTCGTGCGGCGACCTGGGGTGAATGCGTTACTACCAGCACCTGCACCCCGTCCGCCACCCGTGCCAAGCGGTCACCAACCGCCGCGGCCGTGGCGCCGCCAACTCCGGAATCCACCTCGTCGAACACCAAGGTTGGCACGGCGGACCCTGACGACAACACCACCTTCAGCGCCAGCATGAGCCGCGACAACTCACCGCCGGACGCCACCCGGTCCAACGCGCCGGGCGCCTGCCCAGGGTTGGTCGCGATGAGAAAGCGCACGGCATCGGCTCCAGCCGGGCTCCATTTCGCCTCCTCCAGCGCCGTCACCTCCGCCACGAACCGGGCGCGGTCCAGCTTCAAGGGAGGCAGTTCCCGCATCACCGCACGGGCCAGACGCTCGGCTGCGTCGCGCCGATGGGTGCTCAACGCGGCGGCGGCGGCGGCGAAGGCGATACGGGCGGCAGCCGCCTGCTGTTCCAGCTCTCCGATAGCCGCCGTGCCGCTCTCCAGCGCTGCCAGCCGGGTTCGCAGACTCGCCAGCAACGCGGGCAACTCCATCACGGGAATGCTGTGCTTACGGGCGGCCGCGCGGAGGGCAAACAACCGCTCCTCCGCCTGCTCCAACAGCCTGGGGTCCGCCTCGGCCTCGTCTGCCAGCCGCGCCAGCAGCGTCTCGGCCTCCGCCAAAGCATCCTCCGCACGGTCCAGTGCGGCGAGCGCCGGGGCCGCCGGATTGGGCTCGGCCGCCCCCAGGCGCTGCAATGCCCGCGACGCGGCACGCAGGGCGGCTGCCGGACCGGGGCTGCGGCGGTCCCTCGGCGCGATTTCGGCTACGGCCGCGGCGATCGCCTCTGCCCGGCGCTCGCCCTGTTGTAGACGTTGCCGCTCCATCGCCAACCGCTCTTCCTCGCCCTCTTGCGGGGCGAGCAGGGTCAGTTCCTCCGTGGCGTGGCGAAGCCAATCCTCCTCCCGCGTCGCCTCGGCGAGTTGCGTCCGGGCTGCCTCCAGCGCTGTCCGCGCGGCGCGCCAGGTCGCCCAGCTTTGGGTGACGGCTTTGCGCAGGGCCGGCTTACCCGCGTAGCTATCCAGCAATGCGGCATGGCCGGCCATATCCGCCAGGCCCATCTGATCGTGCTGCCCCTGCACCTCCACCAGCAGCGCCCCAACCCGGCGCAACAGCCCAATGCTGGCGGGCTGGTCGTTCACGGTGGCGCGGGAGCGGCCATCCTTTGCCACCACCCGGCGCAAGACGATTTCATCCTCCAACTCGACCCCTTGTTCGGCGAGCAGCGTCAGCACCGCGTGGCCGGGTTCGAGTGTGAAGCATGCTGCGACGCTGGCCTGGTCGGCGCCATCGCGCACCAGCCCCTGCTCCGCCCGCGCGCCGAGCGCCAGGCCGAGGCTGTCGAGCAGGATGGATTTGCCAGCTCCGGTTTCCCCGGTCAGGACGGTCAAGCCACGGCCAAATTGCAGATCGAGGCGCTCGATCAGCACCACGTCGCGGATGGATAGGGTGGTCAGCACGGCAGGGTGCCGGGGCTGGTTCGCCTCAGAAAATGGACCCGATGGTCCGCTGGAAGAAGCCCGGCCGCTCCGCCCCCGGGCGCTCATCCGTGACCTGGCCGTCGGCAACCAGCGTCCGGTAGCTGTCGGCATACCAGATGTTGCCGGGGTAGTTGTGGCCCAGCACCGCAGCCGTCTTCTTGGCCTGGTCGGTAAGCCCGAGCAGCAAATAAATCTCCGTCAGCCGATGCAGCGCCTCTGGCACGTGGTTCGTGGTCTGGTAATCGTCCACGACGCGTTGGAACCGGCCTATGGCTGCCGTGTAGAGATGTTGGTTCTCATACCACCGGCCGATTTCCATCTCCTTGCCGGCCAGATGGTCGCGGCAAAGGTCGACCTTCAGCCGGGCATCGCGGGCATAGGCCGAGTCGGGGAAGCGATTCACCACCTCCTGCAGCGACGACATCGCCAATTGCGTGCCTTTCTGGTCGCGCTGGATGTCGGCGATCTGCTCGTAATAGCTCAGGGCACGCAGGTAATACGCATAGGCAATATCGCGGTTGGTCGGGTGCAACTGGATGAAGCGGTCCAGCACGCCGATCGCGTCGGTATAGTGGTTCTGCAGATATTCGGAGTAGCCGTGCATCAGTTGGGCGTTCACCGCCCAAGATGAATAAGGATAGTATTGCTCGACATAGTCGAACTGGGTCGATGCAGTGGCGTAGCGCTTTGCGTTCAGCGCATCGACGCCATTGTTGTAGAGCTGCTCGACCGGCTGGTTGGCCGGGTCATTCCTTGCCTTGTTCGCGGCGTCGAGCGTATCGGAGCTGCCGTTCCAGGGCGTGATGCTTCTGAGCGTTTCGCAGCCCCCCAGCATCAGGGCGATGGCGAGACATGGCAGGAGGGGTTTTGCTAGCGACATGGCACCGGTTTCCAGGACATCGGCGCCTTATAGCGGCGGCGTTTCAGGAAGCGAAGCGCCGTGTTGCTTAGCCATGAAATCGAGACTCGGCCGGCCGCTTCAAACCGGCGCCGCCGCCGCAGCGAGCGGAACGGCACCCCACGCGGCATGGTTCGGCGCGTCCGCCCAGGTCCAGGCTGCCCGATCGGCGAACAGGGCCCGCAGCAGCTTGTTGTTCAGCGCATGGCCCGGGCGATGGGCCACGAAACGCGCCTTCAGCGGCGCACCGGCCAAGGCCAGATCACCCACGGCATCCAGCATCTTATGCCGCACGAATTCCTCCTTCATGCGCAATCCGCCAGGGTTGAGCACGCGGTCGCCATCGACGACGATGGCGTTTTGCAGGCTGCCGCCCCGCGCAAGACCCGCAGCTTGGAGACCGGCAATGTCGGCAGACAACGCGAATGTCCGCGCCTCCGCCAATTCGCGGCGGAAACTCTCCTCCGTCAGCCGCAGCGTCAGCGCCTGGCGCCCGATTGCACCGGCGGCGAAATCGATCGAAACAGCCATTTCCAGGCCAGATTCCACGACCGGCCGAAGTTCCACGAACGCGTCGCCATCGGTCACGCGCACCGGGCGCAACACTTCGATCACACGACTCGCCGCGTCCTGTTCTACGCTGCCAGCGCAGTCCAGCAGGAACACGAAGGGTGCTGCAGACCCGTCCAGCACCGGAACTTCCGGGCCGTCGACCGACACCACAGCGTTGTCGATGCCGCACGCGGCCAGTGCCGCCACGACGTGCTCAACAGTGCCCACGCGGATAGCGTCCGAATCCGGACCGCTCAGAACAGTGCAGAGCCTGGTGTCGCTGACATGGTCGAACCGTGCCGCAATATCGGCGCCAAGGTCGGACCGGCGGAAAACGATCCCAGTTCCAGCCGCCGCGGGCTGCAGTTCCAGCTGAATACGCGAGCCAGTGTGGAGCCCGATCCCGACACAGCCGATCGACCCAGCCAAGGTCCGCTGCCGGCTTCGGGCCATCGAAATGAGACCAGGTGGAAAACCGTCCATACGCATCGCCTCGCAGGGCTAGGGCCCAAACCGTATTTTACGGGCGTGCCAGTCAGCATCCCAAAAGCACGCTATTGCTTGCTCATGGGATAGCCAAGTCAATCATTGTTGCCGAGTATTTCTGCAGAAGGCCTTGTTTTTAAAGTAGTTGTTGCACCGATTCGCCAGCCGTTCACCCATTACGACGATTGCCGGCGCAGGAACGCCGGAATGTCCAGGCCCATCTCCTCCGTCTGAGCCTGGCGGACAGACGCCGAACCTTCGCCGTGACCGTTCAGCAATGGCTCGGACCGCTGTGGCTCGGGCGCCGGGGCGGCTGCGGGCGCCGGGTTGGACCGCCCGCGGATGGCGCCCGTGACAATGCCGAACAGGCTGTTGCGGGGCGGCGAAACCGGCGCAATCGGCTGATGATATTGTGCCGGCAGCGCGGTGGGCGGTGCCTCGGTGAACAGCCCGGCGCGGGGCGGTACGAACGGGCGGGGCGACTGCTGCTGTACCGGCGCCGGCGCCGAAACCGGGCGCGAACGCTGTTGCTGCATGTCAACAGGCCCCTGGGCACTGATGGGGGCATGCGCCTGCGCTTCCATCTGTGGCGCAGCGGCAGCGGCCTGTTGCGGCAACACCGGCGCACCCATCAGGCTGACCGCGGCCTGCTGCTGCGTGGGAGGGGTCGTTTGCGGCTGGGCTGCGTGCATCGGCATCGCGGGAGCCAGTTGCATGCTGGACGATGCGACCGCCGGGGTCGGCTGAGCCACGGCTGACCCGCCGCCGCCGACGGCGACGAGACGCGGGCGCTGTAGCTCGGCGACCGGCATCGTGTCGATCCCGGTTGCCACGACGGAGACGCGGACGCGGCCGGATAGGCTGTCATCCACGGCCGAACCGAAGATGATGTTGGCATCATCGGCCACTTCCTCGCGGATGCGGTTGGCCGCCTGGTCCACCTCGAACAGCGTCATATCCTCGCCACCCGTGATGTTGATCAGCAGCCCGCGAGCGCCGGCCATCGACGTATCTTCCAGCAACGGGTTGCTGATCGCCGCCTCGGCGGCGCGGATCGCACGGTTCTCACCCTCCGCCTCTCCGGTGCCCATCATGGCCTTGCCCATCTCTGCCATGACCGTGCGGATGTCGGCGAAATCCAGGTTTACCAGGCCCGGTGCCATCATCAGGTCGGTCACCCCGCGAACGCCCATGTATAGCACGTGGTCGGCCATCTTGAACGCTTCCTTCCAGCCCGTTCGCTCGTTGGCGAGGCGGAACAGGTTCTGGTTGGGGATCACGATCAGCGTGTCGACATAGCTCTGCAGCTCGGCGATTCCCGAGTCGGCCGCCTTTGCACGGCGGCCACCCTCGAAGGTGAACGGCTTGGTCACCACGCCCACGGTCAGCACGCCGCGTTCACGCGCCATCCGGGCAATCACCGGCGCGGCCCCGGTTCCGGTCCCGCCGCCCATGCCGGCGGTGATGAATACCATGTGGGTGCCCTCCAGATGCCGCGCCAACTCCTCGCTGGCTTCCTCGGCCGCGGCACGGCCGATCTCCGGCTTGGCCCCGGCGCCGAGCCCCTGCGTCAGATGTGGGCCAAGCTGGATGCGGCGGTCGGCCCGGCTGTGCATGAGCTGCTGCGCGTCCGTGTTGGCCACGACGAAGTCCACGCCTTGCAGGTTCAGCGCGATCATGTTGTCGACGGCGTTGGTGCCGCCGCCGCCAACCCCGATCACGGTGATCCGGGGCGTGAAGTCGGTATGGAGCTGCGTCGGCACGGTCAGGTTGAGGGTCATGGCTATCCTCCGTTGATGGGGGTGTTGGGGCGCGGCCGGGGTGACATCACACCCGGTCCCGCAAGAAATTGACGATGCGGCGGACCAGCCCGGCCGGGCGCTCCTCCGCACCGAGGTCTAGGTCGCTCAGGCTCCGGCCCTCTCCGGCCGCCCATAGCAGCAGCCCGGCAGAGACGGCGAAACCCGGGCCAGTCGCCGAATCCGGCAGCCCGCGCAGGATACGGATATCCGGCCGCCCAAGCCTCACCTGGCGCCCCAGGATTCGCGCCGCCATCTCCCGCGCGCCCACCAATTGGCTGGCGCCACCGGTTAGCACCACGCGGGTGCCGGCGGCCCGGCCGAGCCCGGCACCCTCCAGCCGGTCGCGCACCAGCTCGAACGTCTCCTCCAGCCGCGGCTTGATGATCGAGACCACCATCGACCGCGGGTATCGCGCATGGGCGTGGTCGTCCTCGCCGACCATGGGCACGGTCAGCATCTCGCGCTCGTCGTCCGGGCTGCCCTGCGCCGACCCATTCAGGGTTTTGATACGCTCCGCCGCGGTCACCGTGGTGGAGAGCAGCCGGGCGATGTCATTGGTGACATGCTGGCCGCCCACCGGGAGCTGCGCGGTATGCAGCAACTGTCCCTCGGAGAAAACCGCCATCCCCGTGGTGCCGGCGCCCATGTCGATGACGGTGGCGCCCAATTCGCGCTCATCCTCGACCAAGGTCGACATCCCGGCAGCCATGGGGGCGGACACCAGCTCGGCAATGTCCAACTCGGCGCGTGCCGCCGTCGCGCCCAAATTCTTCAGCGCCATGGAAAGCGCGTCGATCACGTGCAGCCGGGCGGTCAGCGTCTCGCAATGATGGCCGCGCGGGTCGGCGACGCCCGGCGTCTCGTCCACGCTGAAGGTCAGCGGCAAGGCATGGATCGTCTCGCGGCCCTCGGTGATGGCGCGGGCGCGGCCTTCCTGCACGACGCGGCGGATATCCGCCTCCGTCACCGCCCTGCCCCCCACCGGCCACTGCACGTTGAACAGCCGGCTTTCCGGCTGCCCGCAGGTCAGGTTCACCGTCACGGAGCGGAGCCGGTGATCACTCATGTCCTCGGCCTGTGCGACGGCACCGCGGATGGCGCGCTCGGCCTCCTCAAGGTCGGTGATGCCCCCGCCCCGCACGCCCCGGCCGCGCTGCCACCCCATACCGAGAACGCGGAGCGACCCGTCACCTTCGGTACGGCCGATCAGGCAGACGACCTTGTTGGTGCCGATGTCCAGCACGCCAAACGGGCCGGCGCGCAGGGCCCGGGTACGCGGCGCCGGGTCAGCCGGCATCGGTGGCGGGAGTGCGGGGCGGCGGGACATGTCGTTCACGCCTTTTTGCCCGTGGTCGAGGTCGGGGCAGGGCCAGGCGCGGCCGCGGCCGATTGCGCCCGGATCACCAGCCGGTCCGGCAGACGCATATCCACCACCGCCAATGGCCGGTCGAGCAGCGCCTGGCTCGATTGCAGCTCCGCCAGCTTGGCCAGTGCCGGCACCTCGTTATTCTCGGGCAAGAGTATGTCGGTGCCGTTCCTGGTCCGCAGGTTCCAGCGGCGCTCACCCACGCGCACGGCGGCCACCGTCCGGGACTTGATGGTGGGTTGCGCCGCCAATGCCTCGAGCAGCTTGGTTGCCGCTGCCGGAGCACCCGCCCCGACCACCAACGGCAGGTCGCCGAATGCCGCCACGTCCTCGTTGGCCACCACTTGGCCATCACGGTCGATCAGCACGAACTTGCCCTGGTTCTGCCAAATGGCGAAGGGCCGCCGCTCCACCAGGTTGACCACCAGAGTACCCGGCAGCCGCCGCTCCACCGCCGCACTTTCCACCCAGGACAAGGTGGCGATCCGCTGGCGTGCCCCCTCTAGCGAGAAGCCGAGCATGGAGTCGCCGAGGTGAACCCCCAGGGCGGCGTTCAGCAGCGGCTCCGGTGTGTTGCTGCGGCCTTCGACGACGATCCGCTGCACCCGCAGATTGGCCGCCGAGGCCATCCGGTCACGGATCAGCGCCACGCTGCCGCCGGGTTGGGCCGAATGCAGCAGCACGATGGCAGCGAGCACCGCGCCGAATCCGCCAATGCCCCAGCAGGCCGGCCGGATGAAGCGCCGCTGCCGGCGCAGCAGCAGCTTCAATCCGGATGGCCGCCGCGACACGTCGCGTGGCTGCGGCAGGGATGCCTCCTGGCGGGGCCGGTTCATCCGCGGCATGCGGCGTGCTCCACCATCCAGGTGCACAGCGCCGGGAACGACATGCCCAGATGCGCGGCCTGCTCCGGCAGCAGGGAAGTGGGGGTCAGGCCCGGCTGGGTGTTCACCTCCAGCAGAACGAGCCGCCCCGGCTCCCCGGCGGTGTCGTCATAGCGAAGGTCGGCGCGGCTGGCGCCACGGCAGCCAAGCGCCTGGTGCGCCCGCAACGCAATGTCCAACGCCTTGATGAAGGTCTCCGGATGGATCTTCGCCGGCAGGTCATGCGCACTGCCGCCAGCCTCGTATTTCGCCTGATAGTCGTAGAAGCCCTGCGCCGGGGTGATGTCAGTCACCGTCAGCGCCCGGTCCCCCATGACGGCGACGGTCAGTTCGCGGCCAGGGATATACTCCTCCACCAGCGCCTGGGTCCCGAACCGCCAGGTTGCGGCGACCTCCGCACGGCGGTTGCCGCCCTGGCGCATGATCTCCACGCCGACGGAGGAGCCCTCGTTCACCGGCTTGACCACGTAGGGCAGCGGAATGGGGTCGGCCTCCGCCAATTCCTCGATCGGCATCACCCGGCCTGCCGGCACCGGCAGCCCGGCCGCGATGAACAATGCCTTGGCCGCCTGCTTGTCCATCGCCAGGGCCGACGCGCGGATGCCCGAATGCGTATAGGGAATCCCGAGCCAATCCAGGATGCCCTGGATCGCGCCATCCTCGCCGAAACGGCCGTGCAACGCGTTGAACACCACATCCGGTGCCGGGGTCAGCGCGGCCAGCAGAGCCCCCAAATCGCGCCCGACCTCGATGGGACGCACCTCGAACCCGGCCTCGCGAAGTGCGGCGATCACCTGGGTTCCGCTGGCGAGGCTCACTTCGCGTTCGGCGGAAATACCACCATACAGCACGGCCACGACCTTCATGCGACCACCTCCGGGCGGCCGGCGGGAATGCCGATGCGCTTGATCTCCCATTCGAGGGTGACGCCGCTGCTGACATGCACCCGGCGGCGGACCTCCTCGCCCAGCCCCTCCAGGTCAGACGCGGTCGCGCCGCCGACGTTGAGCAGGAAGTTGCAGTGCTTCTCGCTCACCTGTGCGCCGCCGCGGGTGAGGCCACGGCAGCCCGCCGCGTCGATCAGCTCCCAGGCCTTCATGTCGGGCGGGTTGCGGAAGGTCGACCCGCCCGTGCGGGCACGAACCGGCTGGGTCGCTTCACGGCTGGCGCGGATGCTGGCCATGCGGGAGGCGATGATCGCCGGGTCGCCGGGTGTCGCGTGCAGCCGCACCCGCACCACGACGGCATCCGGCGGCAGGGAGGCGTGGCGGTAGGCGAAGCGCAGCGCAGGGGCCGGCAAGCGCACCAAGCCGGTCGCCGTCACGATCTCCGCCCAATCCAGGCAGCCCGCGACGTCGCCACCGTACGCACCCGCATTCATGGCCACGGCACCGCCGATCGAGCCGGGTATGCCAGACAGGAACTCCAGCCCGGCCAAGCCGGCGGCGGCAGCGTGCCCGGCCACGGTGGCATCCAGCGCTGCCGCACCAGCGAGCACGCCGTCGCGCTCCACCGAGATGTCACTGAAGCCGCGGGCCAGGCGGATGACGACGCCCGTGATGCCCCCGTCGCGCACGATGAGGTTGGAGGCCGCGCCGATCACCGTCACCGGCGCATCCATCGGCAACCCGGCCAATAGGGTCGCCAGATCAGCCGCGTTCGCCGGGCGCGCCAACACCTCGGCCGCCCCGCCCACGCGGAACCAGGTCAGCTTGCCCAAGGGCGCGTCCGCCTGGACCCGCCCCGCGACCGGCGGCAGGCGCTGCAGCAGATGCGCCGCGGAATGCCGCGCCATCATGCGGTTCGCCTCGTGCTGCCCTGGAGCTCCGCCAGTTGGCCCGGCAATGCCGCAGCCCAGGCAGTGATGTTGCCGGCGCCCAAGCACACCACCATGTCGCCGGATTTGGCGATCGCGTGGATCATCTCCGCCAAATGCTCTGGGCCAGGCAGTGGCACGACGCTGCGATGGCCATTGGCCCGCAGCCCGTCCACCAGCGCATCCCGCGTCACGCCGGGGATGGCGGCTTCCCCGGCCGCATAGACATCGGCCACGATCACCGTGCCGGCATCGTTCAGGCAGGTGCAGAACTCGGCGAACAGCGATTGCAGCCGCGAATAGCGATGTGGCTGCACCACCGCGATCACGTCGCGCGCGCCCGCCTGCCGCGCCGCCTTCAGCACCGCCATGATCTCGACCGGGTGATGCCCGTAATCGTCGATCACGGTGATGCCGCCCGACTCGCCCGTCTTGGTGAACCGGCGCTTCACGCCCTTGAAGCCGAGGATCGCGCTCTTCAGCGTCGCCTCGTCGATCTCCATCTCGACGCCGATGGCAATCGCGGCCAACGCGTTGGACACGTTGTGCTGCCCCAACATCGGCAGGCGGAATGGCCCCATGCGGCGCGACCGGTTGGCCACCCGGTCGGTCACCATGACCTCGAAGGTCGCGCCCATCCGGTCCGACATCACCCGCTCGGCCCGCACGTCGGCCTGGGGGCTGAAGCCATAGGTGATCACCCGGCGATCGGACACGCGAGGGATCATCTGCTGCACCGCCGGATGGTCGATGCACAGCACCGCGAAGCCGTAGAACGGGATGTTGCCGACGAACTGGTCGTAGCCGGCGGTCATCGCCTCGGCACTGCCCCAATGGTCCAGATGCTCGGCATCCATGTTGGTGACCACGGCGATCACCGCCGGCAGGCGCAGAAACGAGCCATCGCTCTCATCCGCCTCGACCACCATCCAGTCGCCCTCGCCCAACCGCGTGTTGGAGCCATAGGCGTTGATGATGCCGCCATTGATCACGGTCGGATCCAGATGCGCCGCCTCCAGCACCGAGGCGACCATGGACGTCGTGGTGGTCTTGCCATGCGTGCCGCCAATAGCGATGGCCCAGCGCAGGCGCATCAGTTCGGCCAGCATTTCGGCCCGGCGGACCACGGGGATCAGCCGGCTCCGCGCGGCCACCACTTCGGGATTGTCGCGCTTGACGGCGGTGGAGGTGACGACGACCTGGGCGGTGCCGAGATTGGCCGCGTCGTGCCCGATGGCGACCGCGATGCCGCTCTCCCGCAACCGGCGCACATTGGCGCTGTCGGCAATGTCGCTGCCCTGCACGGTGTAGCCGAGGTTGTGCAGCACCTCGGCAATGCCGGACATGCCGATGCCGCCAATCCCCACGAAATGGATCGTGCCGATGCCGAGCGGGAGCGCCCTCATGCGGCCACCCTCGCATGCGCCAAGACGAGGTCCGCCAGGCGGGTTGCGGCATCTGGGCGAGCAATGCTGCGTGCGGCCGTGCCGGCCCGCGCCAACGCATCCGGATCGGCCAGCAGCGTCGCCAACCTGCTGCCGAGCGTCGCCATCCCGGGCTGCGCGATCACCCAGGCGGCGCCGGCGCGCGCCAAGGCCTGAGCGTTGGCGCTCTGATGGTCGTCGATCGCACCCGGCAAGGGGATCAGCACCGCCGGGCGCCCGGCGACGGCAAGCTCGGCCACGGTCGAGGCGCCGGCCCGGGCAATCACCAGCGTGGCCTGGGCCATGCGTGTGGGTATGTCGGTGAAGAACGTGGACAACTCGCTGGAAATACCTGAGCCGGCATAGGATTGTCCGACGCGCCCGATATCTTCGGCGCGGCATTGTTGCACGACGTGCAGGCGGGAACGAAGCTCGGGCGGCAGCGCCGCGAGGGCAGCCGGCACGGCGTCGCTCAACACACGCGCGCCTAAGGAGCCGCCTAACACCAGCACGGTGAGGGTGTGGCCGGACGCCACCGGGATGGCCTGGGTGAAACCGGGCCGCACCGGATTGCCGGTGACCGATGTTGCAACATGGGGCGGCACGCGCGTGGTTTCCGCCACCGACAACGCCAAAACCGCCGCCCGCCCGCAAAGCATGCGGTTTGCACGTCCCAGCACCGCATTCTGCTCGTGCAGCACGACCGGCGGCGGGTTGCGCATCAGGCGCGTGGCCAAAACCGGCGCCACCGTAGGATAGCCGCCAAACCCCACGATCGCCGCGGCCTCGATGCGGCCGAGGATGCTGCGGGCCTGCACGGCACCCGCGGCCAGCCGCGCTACCGCCACCACCCCGCGCCAACCGCGCCCGGCGATGCCGGCGCCGCGGAGGACGTAAACCTCGCGCCCCTGGAAGCTCTCGGGCAGCTTCGCCGCCGCGCGCGCATCCGTCATCAGCGCCACACGGTGGCCGCGATCCACCAACTCGGCCGCCAGCGCCTCGGCGGGGAAGAAATGCCCCCCCGTGCCGCCAGCCGCAATCACGATCGGCTTCACCGCCGGGCCTCTCATGGCGTATCCCCATGATGCCGCCGCCGGGTGAGCGCCAGCAGCATGCCCATGCCCAACGCCACCGCCAGCACTGACGATCCGCCATAGCTGACGAATGGCAGCGTCATGCCTTTGGTCGGGATCAAATGCAGCGAGCTGGCCATGTTCACGAAGGCCTGCAAACCGAAGCTCGTCACCAATCCCGCCGACGCCAGGATCACGAACTCATCATGCTCCGCCAGCAGCCGGATCAGCCCGCGCATGACGATGAACGCGAACACGCAGAGGACCAGCAGACACACGACGAAGCCAAACTCCTCGCCAACCACGGCGTAGACGAAGTCGGCATGGGCGTCGGGCAGCATGTCCTTCACGCGCCCCTCTCCCGGACCGCGCCCGAGCAGGCCGCCATTGCCGAACGCCTCGAGTGCGGTGTTCACCTGATAGGAATCGCCTACCGCCGGGTCCAGGAAGCGAGACACCCGGCTGCGGACGTGCGGAAACACCGCGTAGGCTCCCACGCCCGACATCACCAGCCCGACGGCGCTGACGCCGACGAGGAACAGGTTCAGCCCGCCGACGAAGAGCTGGGCAAAGAACACCGCCGTCACCACCGCCAACATCCCGATATCCGGCTGGCTCTTCAGCAGCAGCAAGATCAGCCCAAACACGCCGAAGGCGATCGTAGTCCCAGGGAAGCCGCGGATCTTCTTGCCCTCGGCCATCAGCCAGGCCGCGACCACGGCGAAGCACGGCTTGAGGAACTCGCTCGGCTGCAGCGACATGCCCGGGAGCGCGATCCAACGCCGCGCGCCCTTGATCTCGACCCCGGCCACCAGCGTCATGGCCGTCAACCCCAGGGCGACGATGCAGCCCAGCAGGGCGAGACGCCGCACGCCCTTTGGCGAGAGCAAGGAGACGCCGACCACAACCGCCGCCGCCGCCAACAGGAAGAACACCTGTTTGTAGATGAAGCTATCGCGGCTGACGTGGATCCGTTCGGCCACGCCTGGGCTGGCAGCCAGCATCATGACGTAGCCGAACCCGATCAGCACCGCGATCGCCAACAAGGTCAGCCGGTCGATCGTCCACCACCAGCGGCCCAGCATGGAGGTATCGGCGCGCGAGAGCACCGGCATCAGGCAAGCCCTCTCGCGAGCTCGGCAAATCGAGCGCCACGCGCTTCGAACCCGCTGAATTGGTCGAACGACGCACAGGCGGGCGATAGCAGCACGATCTCGGCGCCGGTGCGTTTGGCGGCGTCCTGCGCGGCGGGCACGGCCCGCTCCAACGTGCCGGCCATTTCGTGCGGCACGTCACCCAACTGGTCCGCCAGCGCCGGGCCGTCGCGGCCGATCAGCAGCGCATGGGCGATCCGGGGGAAATAGCCGGCCAGCGGGGCGATGCCACCCGCTTTGCTGATGCCCCCGGCGATCCAAACGATGCGGTCGTAGCATCCAAGCGCCTTGGCGGCGGCATCTGCATTGGTGGCCTTGCTGTCGTCGATGTAGCGGACGCCGTTGACCGTGGCGACGAGATGCTGCCGGTGCGGCAGCCCTGGGAAGCTGCGGAGGGCGTTCGCCAGCGTGTCGCGCCCGACCCCGAAATGCAGGGCCACGGCAGCCGCAGCGGCAGCGTTCTGCGCGTTATGGGCCGCCGGCAGCGCCGGCGCCTCCGCCATGTTAAGGATTGGTCCATCTTGATCGCGCAAGATGCCCTTGTCGCACCACAGGTCGGCCGGGTGCTCGCCAGACACGGTGATGGCCCCCCGGTCCGCGGCAATGGCGCGGCTCATGGCATCATCGGTGCCGACTACCGCCAGGTCGCCAAAGCCCTGCCGGGCAAAGATCGCCCGCTTGGTATCAGCATACCCCAGCATGTCGCCATGCCGGTCGAGGTGATCGGGGCTCAAATTCAGCATTACCGCGGCATCGAACCGCAACGACCCGAGTCGCTCCAACATATAGGATGACATTTCCAAAACGTACAACCCGTTGTGGTCCAGCGGTGACAGTGCGAGCGCGGCCGGACCGAGGTTGCCCCCCGCCTGCACCTCGCCCCCAGCTTGCGTCAGGATGTGGGCGATCAGCGCCGTGGTGGTGGATTTCCCATTGGTGCCCGTGATGCCGACAAAGCGGGCGCGCGACCCGGCCGCCCGCACCGCCTGATACAGCAGTTCCGCGTCGCTCCAGATGGGAACGCCCTTCGCCACCGCGGCCACGGCAACGGGGTGCGGCACCGGCAGCCGGTGGGGAATGCCGGGCGACAGCACGAGCGCGTCGAAACTGGCAATGTCTGCGGCCGGATCGCGGAAAGTCAGATTGTCCACCCCCCGCGGCATGGGCGGCAGGGATTGGTCATCCCATGCGACAACCTCCGCCCCCATCCCGGCCAGCGTGACCGCAGCGGGAAGCCCGTTGCGGCCCAGGCCCATGACGGCGAACCGGCGTCCCTTGAACAGATCAGGCGGCCAGCCGTTCATCGGATCTTCAACGTGGCAAGCCCGCAGAGGGCGAGGATCATCGACACGATCCAGAACCGGATGACGATCGTCGGCTCCGCCCACCCCTTCTTCTCGAAGTGATGATGCAACGGCGCCATCAGGAACACGCGCCGCCCGGTCCGCTTGAACCAGAACACCTGAATGATGACGGACACCGTCTCGACGACGAACAGGCCGCCGACGATCGCCAAGACGATTTCGTGCTTGGTCGCCACGGCCACCGCGCCCAAGGCCCCGCCAAGCGCGAGGCTGCCAGTATCGCCCATGAAAACCGCTGCCGGGGGCGCATTATACCACAGGAACCCCAACCCGGCGCCGATCAGGGCGGCCAGGAACACCATCAACTCGCTCACACCCTGCACCGGGTTGAGCTGCAGGTAGTCGGCGAACAGCCGGTTGCCGACCAGATAGGCGATCAGCGCGAACACGGCGCAGGCGATGATGGTCGGCACGATGGCCAGCCCATCCAGCCCATCCGTCAGGTTCACCGCGTTGGACGACCCCAACATCACCAGCATTCCCACCAGCGGGAAGGCATACCCGAACGGGATCAGCACTTCCTTGAACACGGGGATGGTCAGGCCGGTCGCCAACGGGCCGCGCGTCAGCCAGCTCATCCATGCGGCGGCGACCAAGCCGATCACGAGTTGCGCCACCAGCTTGCCGCGTGCTGAGACGCCCTTCGTGTTGCGCCGCGACAATTTGAGGAAGTCGTCGGCAAACCCGATCGCGCCATAGCCGAAGGTGACGAACATCACCGCCCAGACATAGCCATTGGCCAGATTACCCCAGACCAGGACGGAGCACCCCATGGCCAGCAGCATCAGCATGCCGCCCATGGTGGGCGTGCCTTTCTTCTCGATCAGGTGCCGCTCGGGCCCGTCGAGCCGGATCGGCTGGCCGCCGCGCTGTACGGATTTCAGCCAGCGGATGATCACCGGCCCCAGCACCAGGGCGATGATCAACGCCGTCAGGCAGGCGCCGCCGGCCCTGAACGTGATGTAGCGGATCAGGTTGAACAGCGAGACCTGCTCGGCATACGGGCGGGTGAGCAACAGCAGCATCAGCCGACGCCCTCCAGCGCACGCACCACCACCGCCATGCGGCTCCCAAGGCTACCCTTCACGAGGATGGCATCGCCCGGCGCGGCGGTCCCCTTCACCAGGGGGGCAAGCGCCACGCTATCGGCGGCATGGGCGCCCCGGAGTTCGGCCGGGATGGCGTCGAACAGCAGCTTCATGAGCGGCCCGCAGCTAAACAGCAGGTCGGTGGATTGGAACACCGCTTGTGCCAGCCCCCTATGCTCTTCCGGACCATGTGACCCCAGTTCGAGCATGTCGCCCAGCACGGCAATCCGGCGGCCCGGCATGGTCCGCAAGACGGCAAGGGCCGCCCGCACCGACGCGCCGCTCGCATTGTAGCTCTCGTCCAGCAAGCGGATGCCACCCGGCAACTCACGCCGCTGGCCGCGTCCGGCGCCCGGGTGGAAATCAGCCATCGCCGCCGCCCCATCCACGCCCAGAAGACTTGCCGCCGTCAGTGCGGCCAGCGCGTTCACCACCATGTGCAGACCTGGGGCATTCACCCGGAACGCGACCGTGCGGTTTTCCACCTGCGCGGTCACGTCCGTGCCGTCCTCGCCGGCCTGCATCTCGACCAGCTGGGCGAGGCCGAACGTGTCGGTCCGGCTGGCGCGGACGGCAAGCCTGCCCAGCATCGGGCTGTCCGCCGGCAGCAGAGCGATGCCATCGGGCGCCAATCCATCCCCAATGGCGCTCTTCTCGTCCGCAATCGCCTCGATCGTGCCGAAATTCCCGATATGCGTCGCCTCGACCGAGGTGATCACGGCCACATCCGGCCGCACCAGACGGGAAAGCGGCCGGATTTCGCCGGGATGGTTGGTCCCCACCTCCGCGACGCAGAACGCGGCGTCGGGCGGTAGGCGCGCCAGGGTCAGCGGCACACCCCACTGGTTGTTATACGAGGCAGGCGAGGCATGCGTCTTGCCGGCGGCCGCCAGCACGGTCCGCAGCATCTCCTTCGTCGTGGTCTTGCCCACGCTGCCGGTGATGGCGACCATCTTGCCTTGAAACCGCGCCCTTGCGTAGCGCCCGAGTGCCCACAGCGCCTCCAGCGTGTTGTGCACGAGCAGGGTCGAGCCCGGCAGGTTGTGCTGGACCACGGCACCAGCCGCGCCTTTGGCCAGCGCCTCGGCCACATGGGCGTGGCCGTCGCCATGCTCACCCTTCAAGGCAACGAACAAGTCGCCGGGTTGCAGCGTGCGGGTATCGATCGAGACGCCCGATGCGTCGAAAGGCACGCGCGCTGCGCCCATGGTCGCCGCCAAGAGGTCACCCGCGGTCCACATCATGCAAGCCCGGCCAGGCGGCGCACGGTGGAAACGTCGTCGAACGGCACGGTGTCCGCGCCAATGGTTTGGCCTTGTTCGTGCCCCTTTCCCGCCACGGCGAGCACGTCGCCGGGCTGCAAATCGTTCAGGGCAGCAGCAATCGCGGCAGCGCGGTCGCCGATGTCGCGCGCGCCGGGGATTGCGGCGAGGATGGCGGAGCGGATCGCCGCCGGGTCCTCGCTGCGGGGATTGTCGTCGGTTACCGTAGCAAAATCGGCCATCCGGCGTGCGACGTCACCCATCAGCGGGCGCTTGCCCCGGTCCCGGTCACCGCCGGCGCCGAACACCACACGCAGCCGTCCGGCAGTATGTGGGCGCAGCGCCGTCAGCAGGCGTTCCAGCGCGTCCGGCGTATGGGCGTAGTCGACATAGACGGCGGCGCCATTGGGCAGGGTTGCCGCCAATTCCATGCGGCCCCGCACGCCTGTCAGCTCCGGCAGGCGGTCCAGCGCGTCACGCACGCCCACCGAGTCGGCCAGCGCAGCCGCCAGCAATGCGTTATCCGCCTGGAACCGGCCCGGAAGGTTCAACGCCACGGTGCGGCGCTGGCCACCCGCCAGCACCTCCAGAGTCTGGCCGCCGGCATGCGGCACGACGCGGAGCAGGCGGATCGCGTCGCCATCCTCGCCGACGAACCGCAGGGCCAGCCCACGCGCCGCTGCGGCCGCCCGCAGCGCATCTGCCGTCACCGGGTCGAGCGTGCTGCTCGCGATCGCCGGGGCGCCGGGTTGCAACAGCGCGTTGAACAGCCGCAGCTTGGCCGCCCGGTAGCCCTCCATCGTGCCGTGATAGTCCAGATGGTCGCGGGTGAGGTTGGTGAAGCCCGCGGCGGCCAGGCGCACGCCATCCAGGCGGAACTGGTCCAGCCCGTGCGACGACGCCTCAAGGGCCGCGAAGCGCACCCCCTCGCGTGCCAGCGCCGCAAGGGTTTGCGCCAATGTCACGGGGTCGGGCGTGGTGAGGCCGGCGCCGCCGGGGCGCCCGGGGGCGATCACCCCCAACGTGCCGAGGCTGGCGGACGGGCGGGTATGGCCGGCAATCTGGCGCAGGAACTCGGCGGTGCTGGTCTTGCCGTTCGTGCCGGTGACCGCAACGATGGTGTCCGGCTGCGCGCCGGCCTGCACCGCGGCCAGGCGTGCCAGGGCGCGGCGCGGTTCGGCGTCCAGGATCATGGGCCGGGGCGGCACGCCGGGCGGCCACTCGGTCCCGAGCGGGGCGAGCACCGCCACCGCCCCCCGCGCCACCGCGTCGCCAATGAAGCGGCGGCCGTCCATGTTGGACCCAGGGATGGCCGCGAACAGGCACCCCGGCGTCACCGCACGGCTATCCGCCGTCACCTGGGTGACCGTGACCGCGGGCAGGCCTGGCGCGGCAATATGCGCAGCCAATGCCATGTCAGTGAGCCGCAACTTGCGTGCCGAGACTAGCTTCGTGCCGCATCTGCTCTGGCGTCCGAAGCATCGGTTGGGCTGGGGCGTCTGGGGTGGATGCTGGCGGCGGCTCCTCGCGATGCCGCGCCTGCCGCACCGTAGCGCCAGGGGGCGGTGACGCTGGCGGCGCGGCTGCCGCCGAGACCCCCGGGAGTGGGGTGGACGGCGGCACGAAGGTGAGCGGACCCGTCCAGTGCGACACGTAACCGCGGCCCGGCTGCATCGGGATGCTGAGTTCGGCTGATATCACCGGCATGTCAGCCGTATCCGGCAGCAGGCCCAGCATCGGTGCAATCTTCGCAATCACCCGCCCGGCGGCTGGGGCGCTCACCGCGCCTGCCGTCGAATAGCCGCCCGTGCTCTTGTTGCCGTGCGGCTCGTCCAACATGAAATACACGGCGTAATGGGGCGCGTTCATGGGGAACACGCTCATGAACGCGCTGACGTTGGTGTGCTTCTTATAGCCATGCCCACCGACTTTTTCGGCGGTGCCGGTCTTGCCACCCACGTAGTAGCCAGGGATGTCGGCGGGCTTGCCATAGCCATCCGTCACCACCAGACGCATCAGCTTGCGGATGGTGTCGCTGGTTTGCTGCTGCATCATCCGCACGCCGCCGGGCGGGGTGGCCCCTGGGTCCTGCGCCAGGACGGTGGGATGCAACAGGACGCCGCCATTGGCCAGCGCCGCCGTGCCGCGCACCACGTGCAGCGGGCTGACGGCGATGCCGTGGCCAAATCCGATCGTCAGGTTGGCGGCCTCTTTCCAATTCGCGACGGACGGGAAGATGGGCCGCCCTGCCTCCGGCAATTCCACGTCGAGCCGGTCCAGCATGCCCATAGTCTTGAGCCAGGCACGCTGCCGCTCGGGGCCAACGGTCTGCGCGATATGGGCCGCGCCGAGGTTGGAGGAATAGGCCAACACCTCCGGCAGCGCCAGGAAACGGTGCTTGCCTTCGAAGTCGGTGATGGTGAAGCGGCCGATATGGATGTCATGCGCCGCATCGAACTCGTTCCAGAGCTGCGCCGCCCCGCTATCGAGCGCCATGCCGGCGGTTTGCAGCTTGAACGTGCTGCCAGGCTCATACATGCCGGTGACCGCGCGGTTGAACCGCTCCTCCGGGCTCGCTTGCGCAGCATGGTTGGCGTCGTAGTCCGGCAGGCTGATCATGGCGATGATCTCGCCGGTGCGCACGTCCATCACGATGCCGCAGCCGCCGATGGCGGTGAACTCCTCCATCGACTTGGCCAGTTCATCGTGCAAGGCCGCCTGCACGCGGACATCCAGCGACAGCCGCAGCGGCGCTGGGTTGGTGCGCAGCCGGTCGTCGAAATACCGCTCCACCCCGGCGATGCCGTGACTGTCGACGTCCACCCCGCCCAGCACCTGGGCCGCAACGCGCCCCTGGGGGTAAATCCGGTGGGCACTCGGCTGGAACGAAATTCCGGGAATGCCGAGGTCGTTGACCGCCAACTCCTCGCGCGCACTGATTTGCCGGGCCAGGTAGACGAACTGTTTGTTGGACGCCAACCGGGTGCGGATCACATCCTCATTGAGGCGGGGCACCACGCTCTTGAGCTTATGGGCGACATCCGCCGGGTCGATCATCTCACGCGGATTGGCGAAGAGGCCGGCAATCGGCTGCGAGGTGGCGAGGATTTGCCCGTTCCGGTCGAGGATATCGGCACGCCGCCCGCTCATGGGGGTCGTGCTGGCATTCGTGGGCGGGGAAGACGGGTCGGTGTCAGGCGGCGGCACCGGGGGCACCACCGGCACTTCGGCCTGGAGCGCCGGCATCATCGGAAACATCACGGTGGCGCTGGCCAGCTTGGCCACCACGGCACCGAACAACACCATGAACCCGGCGGCCGCAATCAGCAGACGGGAGCGGGCTTGTTCCAACGCGGCACGGCGGCGCAAATCCGGCGCCGTGACGCGCACGTTCTCCATCAGCGGCGTGGCACCGTTCCGAGGCGTGCCGCGGCGCTGGGCGGGCGGCGGCGCGTCTGCTGGGGGCGGCGTGCTCATTGGCCGGAGGCGTATCCGGACGACTGGATCGGCACTGGGGGCGCGAGCACGGTGTGCCCCATGCCCAAAGCGGACCCAACGAAGGGCGAGGGTTGCGACACCATGGCGCTGGCTGTTTGCACCGTGGGAGCGTGCACGACCACGGGCGCTGGCGCATAGGCTGGCATCACCGGGGCGAACAGACGGCGGGCCGGTGCGGCCGGCGCATGCATCGCGGGTTCATGCATTGCGGGTTCCGGCACGACGGGGTCATGCAAGGCGGCCTCGCGCGGTTTCGGCTCCGTCTCATGCGACTTGGTCAATCCCGCCACCAGCACATGCGGCACGGGCTTCGGCACAGCGTGCACCGCGGCGAGCGGGGCCGGCGCCGCGATGGGCGCTGGCGCCGGCGGCTTCACCGCCACGGGCTGGGTTGCCGCCGGCACGATCGCGGGGGCCGGACGGGCCACCACTGGCGTGACCTGCTTGGACCCCACGGGGGCCGCCGGGGCGATCTGGGCCATCGCCAGCATCGGCAGCGGCGGAGACGGCGGTGTTGCAGCCGCGACCGGTGCCTCATCCACGGCAGGCGGGGTGTTCGCGGCAAGCGCGATGGGCGGCAAACGCCCGCGCAAATCCTCCATCCGCACGAATTGAGTCGGCTGCAGCGGCTGGAGCTGCAGGTGTTGCCCCGCCAGCTCGGCCAGACGCGACGTCGCGGTGAGGCCTGCCCACTCGGTCTTCAACAGGCTGATGCGATCACGCGTCTGATCCGTGTCTTTCATCGCCCGCGTGATCTCGCGATCCACCATCTGCGCGCGGTGCTTCACTTGGTAGAGGTAGAGCCCAGCGCCGCAGGCAGCGACCAGGGAAAGGCAGGTGAAGGGCCGGATCATCGCGTTACTTCCGTCAGGCGTTCGAGGGTCCGCAGACGAGCGCTGCGTGCCCTGGGATTATGGGCGATTTCGTCATCAGTCGGGCGGCGTGGCCGGGTGGACAGCAGGCGAAACCCGGCATCCCGCCGCACCGCGAGCCCGCGTGGATCATGGCGGGACGGTGCGGGCTGGCGCCCGGCTGCCTCCGTCATAAACCGCTTCACGAGTCGGTCCTCACCGGAATGGAACGACACGACGACCAAGCGGCCGCCCGGGACCAGCAAGGACGCCGCCT
Source organism: Acetobacteraceae bacterium (assembly GCA_965199005.1). Taxonomy (GTDB): domain Bacteria; phylum Pseudomonadota; class Alphaproteobacteria; order Acetobacterales; family Acetobacteraceae; genus LMUY01. The sequence goes on from CBDAQK010000006.1 coordinate 2,155,903, forward strand.
GAGCCAAAGCGCGTTCGATCTGACCGAGTTCATCATTCACGCGGATGCGTATCGCCTGGAACGAGCGGGTCGCCGGGTCGATGCCGGAGGCATCCTTCGGCACCACGCGGCGAATGATGCTGGCGAGTTGCCCCGTCGTGGTGACCGGCGCCTCCGCCCGTGCCAGGACGATGGCGCGGGCAATCCGGCGCGACAGCCGCTCCTCACCCAGTTGGTAGAGCGTGTCGGCAAGCTCGGCCTCGGGCAGCGTCGCCACCAAATCCGCGGCGGTCGGGCCAGACCGGTCCATCCGCATGTCCAACGGCCCATCGGTACGGAAGGAGAAACCGCGCTCCGCGTCGTCGATCTGAAAGGAGGACAGGCCCAAATCCATCACCACGCCGTCGAGCCGGGTGACGCCGCGCGCTGCCAGCAAGGCCAGCATGTCGCCAAATGAGCCGTGCAACAGATGCAGCATGCCGGGGAATTGCGCCGCGAGCGCCGCCCCGCGCGCGATCGCCTCCGGGTCACGGTCGATCGCCCAGAGCGTGCAGGACGCTGCCTGCAAGATGGCGCGGGCATAGCCACCGCCACCGAACGTGGCGTCCAGATAGACGGCACCGTCGCGAGGGGCCAGTGCCTCCAAGACTTCCGGCAGCATGACGGGGATATGGCTCATGCCGCGGCCGCTCCCGGGAGAGCGAAGTCCAGCAGCTTGGCCTTGCCGCGGGCCTCTGCCCGGCGGGCCTCGCCAGCTTCAGGCTCCCAGATTTGGAACGTCGGGCCGGTGCCAAGGAAGGACACCTGGCTCGATAGCTTGGCATGCGCGACTAAATCTGCGGGTATGACAATGCGGCCTTCCTTATCCGACTCAACCGGGAAGGCGTCGGCGTAAAGGGCGGCAGCGAGATCCTCATGCGCGTCACTGAATGGGTTGAGCTTGCCGAGCTGGGTCGCGAGAGCCTCGAACTTGGCCAGCGGCCATCCCTCGATGCACGCGAATTTGTGCGACGGCCGCAGGATGACGCTGATCGCGCCGTCCCCGTCTGTTCCGGAACGCAGCGCCGTGCGGAACGAGGCCGGGACGGAGACCCGCCCCTTTGCGTCCAGCCGGTTCTGGTGCGTTCCCAGGAACTGATTCATTGCGGCCTGAAGAACCCCTCATCTGCAGATTGGACCGGCCGAACCCGGTGAAATGGATCGGGTCATGGGTTGCCATGGGATAACATGGGCGAGTATGGGCGTCAAAGGGATCGCGACCCTGTTACTTGGTCTGGCCCCGTTCATCTTCATTTTCACGCGCGAGTTACCAGGAAGACACAGGTACACTCCACAGCTTATTGTTAGTAATTGTGTTTCACTGTTTGTTCTTATTTCAGATCGTGTCATCTCGCCCAGAGGGCGCCGCGCGGTAGAGGTCAGGTGGCCTATAAGCCGGGTTCTGTCCTCGCTTCGTCTGCGATGGACGGCCATTCCTCTGGGACCTGCGTTGCCGCACGCCTCACGCGACCAACCCGGGTGACGGGGCGAGAAAGCCCCCGCGTCCATCCGCGAACGAATGCCGCCGGCCACCCCTATTCGGTCTTGCTCCCGGTGGGGTTTACCCTGCCGCCCCTGTCACCAGGGGCGCGGTGCGCTCTTACCGCCCCGTTTCACCCTTTCCTGCCTAGACGCGCAGGAGGTTTGTTTTCTGTGGCACTTTCCCTGGGGTTGCCCCCGCCGGCCGTTAGCCGGCACCGTCTTCCCGTGGAGCCCGGACTTTCCTCCACATCCCTTTTGAAGGGACGCAGCGGCCGTCCAGCCACCTGACCGCGGCGGTGTGCGCGCCGGGGTGGCGCGCGTCAAGCCGGGCGTTACAATCCGCGTTCGCGTTTGATCCGGTCCCAGGCAGCGTTGATCCCCGCCACTTTGTCGGTCGCGCTTGCGATGAACTCCTTCGGGACCCCGCGCGACGCGAGGCTGTCCGGGTGATTGGCGCGAACCAGAGCTTTCCAGGCGGTCCGCACCTCGTCGTCGGAGGCGCTGCGTGCCACCCCCAGCACGGCATAGGCGTCGTCCGTCGGCTCCGGCCGGAAGCGCGGCGCGGCGCCACGCGCCCGGTCCCACGCCAGCGCGCTCAAACCAAGCCCGGCATGGACACGCTGCAGGAAATCCATCTCCCGTCCGTTGATCGGCTTATCGGCCCGCGCGATCACGAACAGGGCGGACAGCACATCCTCCAGCACGCCGGGCGCGTCCACGAACGCGTCGCCCAGTTGGCGGGCGTATGGCTCGAACCCCTCATTGCTGTCGCGGGCCGCATCGAACATGCGGCCGACGTCGCGCACGTGCTCCGGCGGGATGCGGAACTGGCGTTTGAACGCGTCGATCTCCTCCCGAGTCACGGCGCCATCACATTTGGCGAGCTTGGCGGACAGCACCACGACGCCAATCGCGAAAAGCTGGTCTCGCCCGCCCAGCATCGCCGCAACACGCGCCTGGTTCACGCCGAATATGCCCGGCAGGCGGAAGCGCGGGATAGTACCCTGATCAGCCGCGTGACCGAGCGCCGCGCCCATGGCGGCCCCGAACGGCCCGCCCATCACGAACCCGGCGGCACCGCCGAGGATTTTGCCCCAATATCCCATGGACCAACGCTTACCACAGGCCGCGCCGCGGCACAGCGCCCTCTGTGAAGGCCCGCCTTCAAAACGGGGGAGACGCCATGTCGACCGGCTGGTGCTCCCCCCGCCGCCCAGCGGTCCAGGCCTGCCGGAGGATGCGGAGCACGGTGGCCTTGTCCTTGGCCAGGACCGGCCCGATCAACGCATCGTTCACCTTCGCCATTCCAGACGTGTAGCCCGGCGGGCCAGGCACCTCGATATAGACCGGGATTGCCGCCGACACGGCGGCCGCAATGGATTCAGCCAGCCCGTCAGCCTTCAACCCCGCGCGGCTCAGCAGGGTGAAGATGACGCCCACGCGCTGCGCGTTGGAGACCTGGGATCTCTCGCCGCGCAACCGCACCAGCACCCCGCTCTTGTCGGGCCGCAGCGTCTGGCGAACCCATTTCAGTTGCCGCCAGCCACAATAGAACGCCCGGCACGCATGCGGCCGGCTGTCATAGATCGTGCAACCTGCGCCCAGGCACGCATTGGGGCACCGGACCCCCTGCACCTTCTGCAACGCCGGGTCCCTGATCGTCAGCATGACGCAACAGACGTCGCAGCCGTCGCAGGATCGGTCCGCGATCAGTTGGGGCTCGCCAAACGCGTCAGCCGAAGCTTCGATGCGACGTCCTCCCGGGGGCACTCTGCGTGCCAACCAAGCTTCATCGACTGGCACGTCCCTGTCCACCCTTGCGTCGGGGAGGTCGCTGCGTCATGTCCGAAGGGGGTTAGGAGGATCAATGGCAGGCTGGCAATTCTGGATCGACCGAGGCGGTACCTTCACCGACCTGGTGGCGCGCGATCCAACCGGCCACCTCTCCGCGCACAAGCTGCTGAGCGAGAACCCGGAGCTGTATTGCGACGCTGCCGTCGCGGGCATCCGGAGCATCCTGGGGCTGGATCCAGCGACGCCCATCCCGCCCGGCACGATCGACGCCGTGAAGATGGGGACCACCGTCGCAACCAACGCGCTGCTGGAGCGGCGCGGCGAGCGGACGCTGCTGGTGGTGGGATCGGGGTTCTCCGACGCGTTGCGGATCGGCAACCAGGCCCGGCCACGGCTGTTCGACCTGGACATCCGGCTTCCAACCCTGCTGCACGAGCGTGTGGTCGAGGTCGCTGGCCGGTTCGGCGTCGATGGCACCGAGATCGCGCCACTGGACGAGGAAGCGGCCCGCGCTGCCTTCGCCACGGCCGTCGCGGACGGCATCCGCGCGTGCGCCATCGTGCTGATGCACGCCTGGAAATACCCGGCGCACGAGCGGCGGCTGGCCGACTTGGCGCGGCAGGCCGGGTTCACCCAAATCTCCGCCAGCCACGTCGTCAGTCCCTTGCTGCGCCTGATCCCGCGGGGCGACACCACGGTGGTGGACGCCTATTTGTCGCCCATCCTGCGCCGCTACGTCGACCAGGTGGCGTCCGAGTTGCCCGGCGTGAAGCTGTATTTCATGCAATCCAGCGGCGGCCTGGCCGACGCTGCGGCCTTCGGTGGCAAGGATGCGATCCTCTCCGGCCCCGCCGGCGGCATCGTCGGCGCCGCCCGCACCGCAGAGGCCGCCGGCATCGACCGGATCATCGGGTTCGACATGGGGGGCACCTCCACCGATGTCGCCCTCTACGACGGCGCGTTCGAGCGCGCGTTCGAGACCGCAGTCGCCGGCGTGCGGATCCGGGCGCCGATGATGGCGATCAACACGGTGGCGGCCGGGGGCGGTTCGGTGCTGCATTTCGACGGCTCGCGCTACCGCGTGGGTCCGGACAGCGCCGGCGCCAATCCGGGGCCGGCCAGCTATCGCCGCGGCGGGCCGCTGACCGTGACGGACGCGAATGTGATGGTGGGCAAGGTTCAGTCCGCGCATTTCCCAGCCATTTTCGGCGCGAGCGGCGACCAGCCATTGGATGCCGCGGTGGTGCGGGAGCGTTTCGCAGCGCTGGTGCCAGGCCAGGATGCCCGAGCGGTGGCCGAGGGTTTCCTACGGATCGCCGTCGCCAACATGGCCAACGCCATCAAACAGGTTTCGCTCGAAAAGGGGCATGACGCCGCCCGCTTCGCCCTGCAATGCTTCGGCGGCGCCGGCGGCCAGCATGCCTGCATGGTGGCGGACGAGTTGGGCATGGATACCGTGTTCATCCACCCCTTCGCCGGCGTGCTGTCGGCCTATGGCATGGGGTTGGCGGACCAGGCAGTGATGCGCGAGCAAGCTGTCGAAGCCGAACTCGGCGACCTTGCCCCGCTACACGCCCTGGCCGGGCGGCTCGCGGCCGACGCGGCCGCTGCATTGGCCGAGCAAGGAGCCGACCCGGCACAGTTGCACGTCGAAAGGCGCCTGCATCTCCGCTACGCCGGCACCCAGGCTGCGTTGGAGGTGCCGCTCGGCCCCGACGTTCGCGACGCCTTCACGGCCGCCCATCGCAGCCGTTTCGGTTTCGTCACGCCGGACCGCGCATTGATCGTCGAGGCCGTCGCCGTGGAGGTTACGGCACCCGGCGAACGGGTCAACGAACCCGCTTTGGGTTCGCGCGCCGCCGGGGTACCGGACGCCATCGACACGGTCACCGTTTGGACCGGCGGCGCGGAGCATGCGACCCCCGTGTTCGAGCGCACTGCCCTGCTCGCCGGCGACCGCATTGCCGGACCGGCGCTGATCCGCGAGGCCAATGCCACGACCATGGTCGAACCGGGGTGGACCGCCGAAGTGACCCCGCGCAACCATGTGCTGCTGCATCGCACGGCGCCGCGCGGGCGCGAAGATGCGGCGGCCACTGGCCGGCCCGATCCCGTCTTGCTGGAGCTGTTCAACAACCTCTTCACCAACGTCGCCGAACAGACCGGCGTCGTGCTGGCCAACACCTCGCTTTCCGTCAACATCAAGGAGCGGCTGGACTTTTCCTGCGCCATCTTCGACGCCACGGGGCGGCTGGTGGCCAATGCTCCCCATGTGCCCGTCCACCTCGGCGCGATGGGCGAGAGCGTGCGCACCGTGCTGGCAAATCGGGCGAAGACTTTGCGCCCGGGCGACGTGGTGGCGCTGAACAACCCCTATAATGGCGGCACCCATCTGCCGGACATCACCGTGATCACCCCGGTGTTCGACGCCGAGGGCCAGTCAATCCGGTTCTTCGTCGGCTCCCGCGGACATCACGCCGATATCGGCGGCATCACGCCGGGCTCCACGCCTCCCGCGTCCCACACGCTGGAGGAGGAAGGCGTGGTGATCGACGACTTCCTGCTGGTGGCGGCCGGCCAAATCCGCGAGGCCGAGTTCCGCGCCCTGCTCAACGGCGCCCGTTACCCAGCCCGCTCTGCGGACGTCAACGTCGCCGACATCAAGGCGCAGGTGGCAGCCAACGAGCGCGGCGTGCAGGAATTGGCGCGGGTGGTGGACCGGTATGGCTGGGAAACGGTCGCCGCCTACATGCGTCACGTGATGGACAATGCGGAGGAAAGTGTCCGCCGCGTCTTGGAAAAGCTGCCGAGCGGCTCGTTCGCGTATACGATGGACGACGGCTCGCCGCTGCGGGTTGCGGTCACCGTGGATGCGGCCAGCCGGAGCGCGACCGTGGATTTCACCGGCACCGGGCCGCAGCGAGGCGACAACTTCAACGCGCCTCCCGCCGTGACCCGGGCGGCTGTGCTCTACGCGTTCCGCTGCCTGGTCGGGACGGACATCCCGCTCAACGATGGCTGCCTGGTGCCGCTGAAGATCGTGATCCCCAAGGGCACGTTCCTGTCGCCCGAGCCAGGGGCCGCCGTCGTGGCGGGCAATACGGAGGTCAGCCAGGCCGTCTGCAACACGCTGCTGGGGGCCTTGGGCGCCATGGCGTGCAGCCAGGCCACGATGAACAACTTCCTGTTCGGCAATGCGGCCACCCAATATTACGAAACGATCTGCGGCGGCGGCGGCGCGGGCCCCGGCTTCTCCGGCGCGTCCGCCATCCAGACCCACATGACCAACACCCGCATGACCGACCCCGAGGTGCTGGAACTCCGCTATCCCGTGCGGCTGGAGGAATTCAGCATCCGGCGCGGCTCGGGAGGTGCAGGAGAATGGGCGGGCGGCGACGGCTCGCTCCGCCGGATCCGCTTTCTGGAACCGATGCAGGCAGTGATCGTTGCGTCCCGCAGAAGTGAGGGTCCGTTCGGCATGGCGGGCGGCGGTTCCGGTCTGCGCGGGGAGCAATGGGTAGACCGGATGGACGGCACGCGGGACGTGTTGACCGGCACGGATAGCACGGACATGGCACCCGGCGACGTGTTCGTGATCACGACCCCCGGGGGTGGCGGCTGGGGAACGCCCGGCATCAAATGAGGGATGGCGGGCGCTATCGCCGCTCCTACGCGCCACGGCGGCGAACCTTCATCCAGCCGCCCAACCGGCTGCGCCGGCTGCGGACCATCTCCGTCGTCGTGGTCCTCCTGTTCGGCGCCGCGGTCGCGGCAGCCTGGTTCTTGCCGCGCTTCCTGGATTGGGGTCAGTACCGCAGCGCGGTCGAGGCGGTCGCCTCCGCCGGGCTCGGCCGCCCCGTGCGGATCGCCGGGCCCATCCGGCTATCGCTGCTGCCGCAGGCAACGCTGGTTGCCGGAGACGTCTCGGTGCCCGACATGGGGGATGGTGCCAGCGCCGTTGCCACGCAATTGCGCCTACAGGTTGCCCTCGGCCCATTGCTCGCCGGGCGGATCGAACTCGAGGATTTGGTGCTCCGCGGGCCGCATATGCGGCTGCCATGGCCGCTGACCGCCCTGGTGTCGCGCACCGGACCGCCGTCGCCGGGGCTGCACGCGCGGGTGGAGGATGGCACGCTGGCCATTGGCGGCCTGCAAGTGACCGACATCAGCGGGGAGCTTCGGGTCGACCCCGCGACCGGCCTGTTATCCGCCGCGGGCCTTGCCTCCGTCATGGGGCGTCCGTGGCAGATGACGGGACGGCTGGGGCAGGCAGGGCGCGACGGATCGGCGACGGTGGCGATCAGCCTGGACGGAAAAGGCTCGGCGGTGGGAACCGGAGGCAGCTTGTCGGGGCAGATTACCGCCGATGGGGAGCTTACGGGCCAAATTTCCGGCCGGGGCCCGGATTTGTCGCTGTTGCTGCCCGCGCCGGCGCGGGCCTGGCGTGCCGATGGGCAGGTCAAGGCGGGAAGTGGTCTGGTGATCGCCCAGGATTTGGAGCTGGACATTGGCGGCGCACCGGCCCGAGGCGCGGTCGCGGTCCGGCTGCTGCCGCAATTGCGGCTGGATGCGGCGCTCGCCACCAGCCAACTCGATCTGGACGCATGGCTCGCGCCGCTGTTGCATGAGGGCCAGCCCACGCTGCCGACCGGCATCGAATTGTCGGCCGACGCCGCGCAACTCGCCGGGGGCACGCTGCACCAACTGCGAACCGGATTCGAGTTCAGCGGGAGCGGGTTGACCCTTCGGGAAGCAGAGGCGGTGCTGCCCGGCAATGCCACGCTCCATTTGACGGGCCGCCTGGCCACGGGCCGCTTCGCCGGGGAAGCCCGGCTAGCGGCGCCCGACATGGCACAAACCCTCGCCTGGCTGCGGCCGCAGGCCCCGGCCCTGATCGACGCCATCCCACAAGGCGCCCTGCAAACCGTGCTGCTATCCGCCGCCGTGACCGCCGAGGCGGGCAACCTGACCTTCGGCGATCTGACCGGCGACGCAAACGGCGCGCCGCTATCCGGTGACCTGGCGTTACGCGGCGGCGACCGCCCGGCGGTTGCCGCCAATCTGGTGGTGGCCGGTCCCGTTCTGGACCCATGGCTGCCGGGGGCGCCCAGTGGGTTGACCGATGCCGCAACCCGGCTGACCAATCTGCCCAACCGCTTCGCCGGCTTCGACGCCGACGTGACGCTCACCGCCTCCAAGCCGGTCTGGCATGGCATCACCCTAGGGCAGCTGACCGTGGAGGCGCGCTGTAATGCGGGTACGCTGGAAGTCCGCCACGCCCTGCTGACCGGCGAGGATGTCTCCGTCGGGGTGACGGGCAGCCTGGCAGCCGGTGGCCGGATCACCGATGGCCGGCTGGATTTGTCGCTCGGGCACGCCGAGTGGCTGGAGGGTCACCTGCCGGCGGAATGGCCGTTCAGTCATGCCCTGTTCCATGGCCCTGTTACGCTGCGCGCGATGGCCAGCGGCCTCCCCACGGCCCTGGCGATCACCGCGGCCGCAGAGCTGTCGGACGCGCGGGCGCAAATGACCGGCAGCCTCGACTTGGCCGGGCGGCGTTGGAAAGGTGCGATGTCGTTGCATCATCCCGGCGCGCCGCGGCTGTTTTGGGCGCTGGGGTTGGGCGACATGGTCGGCTGGCTCGGCGATGGATCACTGTCGTTGCAGGCCGGGGTGGAAGCAGGACCAGACCGGGTGACACTCTCCAGTGTGGAACTCTCGGCGGGAGCGCTGCGGGCGACGGGAGATTTGGACGCCAGCGGCCTGGCCGGCGACCACCATGCCGTCACCGGCAAGATCGATGCCGAGACGCTGCCATTGCCCGTGGTGAACCCGCAATCCACCGACCCGTGGATGTTGACGCTGCTGCACACGACCGATGCCAAGGTCACGATCCACGCCGCCCAGTTGCTCTGGGGCCTCGCGCCTGTGGCTGAAGACGCCACGGCGACGGCCAGCATCACGAACGGCACGATACGGATCGATGGGCTCGAGGCGCATGTGGCGGGAGGGACCCTGGCCGCGCAGCTCAGCCTCAACTTGGCCACGCCGCCACATCTGGCGGTGTCGGGCAAGGCGGCTGGTCTCATTTTGGATGGTCCCTTCTCGGGGACGCCATTGGATTTGGTCGACGGACATTTGGATGTCAGCGCGGATGTTTCCGGTTCGGGCTACAGCCCGGCCGGCGTGCTGGCGACGCTCGGCGGCACGCTGCATCTCACCGTGCGGAATGGGGCATTGGCCGGGTTGGATGCCGGCAAGGTCTTGGCAGCACTCCAACCAGGCGGGACGGCGAGTATCGCCGATACGCAATCCGCGGTGTCGAACGCGCTCGGCGGTGGCAACACGCCGTTCAGCCAGCTCGACCTCGACGGAACCGTCTCGCGCGGCATGATCACGCTCAGCCGCGGGGACATCACGGCGCCGGCAGGTTCGATCGCCACCACTGGCAATTTGGATTTGCCTGGGGAGACGATCGATGCCCATCTGGCCTTTCGGCCGGCGCTCGAAAATTCACCCTTGATCAGCCTTCGTCTTATCGGTCCGGTCGCGTCGCCCAATCGCACGCCTGAACTTGCCGGCCTGACCCGATGGTTAGCCCAGCGTTAGATGAGGGTTCAGTTCCGGCGGCGCGGCTGCTCGTCGAACACGGCGTAGGCGAGGCCCAGCAAATGGGTGGCGGACTCGGCATAGCCCGCGCGGTCCGCATCTTGAGCCAGCGAAATCAGGCGGTCGGCGAGAACGAGCGGGCTGACGGGTATGGGTTTCGTCGTCTGTAGTGGCGTCATTTATGTTACTCCATTGCGGCCATTTGTGGCCGGTGAAGGAACGATGCCGATACCGGTTTGATGAAACGTTAAGCCCGCGAAGATAGCGCAAACACCCTTAACGCCGAAGCAAGGGGACGCTCTGGACTGCGCGCCGCATCGACCCCGGCGACCAGCCCGGCGAGCGTTTGGGCCCGCTGGTCTGCAAGCGTGGTCAGCGCCTGCCAAAACTCCGGCTCCAAAGCGACCGAGGTCCGGTGGCCCGCCAGCGTGATGCTCCGTTTCTCCAGGCTCATGCCAGGCGCGCCACGGCCCAGGCTCCAGCGTCGGCGACCACCGGGTCGGCATCGGCGGCCAAGGCGGCGGCGGATGGGCGCAACGCCGGGTCGGCGGAGTTGCCGATGGCGACCGCGACGTTGCGGGCGAAGCGGCCGCGGCCGATGCGCTTGATCGGCGACCCGCTGAACATGGCGCGGAAACCGGCCTCGTCCAGCGCCGCCAGCCGGTCCAGGGCGGGCGCCGTCAAATCCGCGCGGGGCTGCAATTTTGCATGGCGGGAGGCTTGCGCGAACCGGTTCCATGGACAGACCGCGAGGCAGTCGTCGCAGCCATAGATCCGGTTGCCCAGCAGCGGCCGGAATTCATGCGGAATAGGTCCGCGATGCTCGATCGTAAGGTAGGAAATGCAGCGCGTCGCATCGAGGCGATAGGGCGCGGGGAAGGCGTCGGTCGGGCAAGCGGTCTGGCATCGCGTGCAGGTGCCGCAGCGGTCGGCATGCGGCTCGTCCGGCGGCAGCACCAGGCTGGTGTAGATTTCGCCGAGGAACAGCCAGGAGCCATGGGTGCGCGACACCAAATTGGTGTGCTTGCCCTGCCAGCCCAGCCCAGCCGCAGCCGCCAGCGGCTTTTCCATGACGGGTGCAGTGTCGACGAACACCTTGACCGCCGGCCCGAACCGGCTGGCGACGAATTGCGCCAGATGCTTCAGCATGCCCTTGACCACGTCGTGATAATCCCGGTGGCGTGCATAGACGGAGACGTTGCCCCGGTCCGCCAAACGCGTGGTGGCCATCGGGTCACCCTCGGGGGCGTAGCTCAACCCTAATGCGATGACGCTGCGTGCCTCCGCCCAAAGCGCCCTTGGATGGCTGCGTTCCTGGATGCGCTCGGCCAGCCATCCCATGTCGCCGTGCTGCCCGGCGATGATGAACGCGCCCAACCGCTCCCGCGCCTCGGGGCCGAGCGAGGCGGGGGCGAAACCGACGGCGTCGAAGCCCAGTTCCAGCGCCTTCGCGCGGATTTGCTCGGCGGGGCGCGCGCCTGCCGTCGTCTCGCTCATGGCAGGTCCTCCTATCCCAGCAGTTCCACCCCTTATAGCACCGGACGCGATGAGAGAGGGCCACTCCATGGACGCAACGACACCGCCGGCGCTGCTGGACCTGCCGATCGGTCTGCCGGCCACGGGCCTAAGGCGCGAGTTCGACTCGATGGGGACGATCGAGGTGCCCGCCGACAAATATTACGGCGCCCAAACCGCCCGTTCGCTGGTCTACTTCTCGATCGGCGACGACCGCATGCCCAAGGCCGTCTACCACGCCTACGGGCTGGTCAAGAAGGCGTGCGCCTTGATCAACCAGGCGGGGGGCCGTCTACCGGACTGGAAGGCCGCGGCCATCGTCCAGGCGGCCGATGAGGCGATCGCCGGCAAGCTCGATGCGCATTTTCCGCTCTACGTGTGGCAGACCGGTTCCGGCACGCAGAGCAACATGAATATCAACGAGGTGCTGTCCAACCGGGCCATCCAGTTGCTTGGCGGCGAACTTGGCTCGCAAAAGCCCGTTGGGCCGAATGACGACGTCAACATGGCGCAGAGCAGCAACGACACCTTCCCAACTGCGATGCATATCGCTGCCGTGGAGGAGATCGACAGCCAGTTGCTGCCGAAGCTCGACGCTCTGGCCGGAGCCATCGAGGCCAAGGCGGCCGAGTGGATGCAAATCGTCAAGATTGGCCGCACGCATTTGCAGGACGCCACTCCCCTGACGGTCGGCCAGGAATGGTCGGGCTACGCAGCGCAAATCCGCGCCTGCATGACGGCGATTGCGGAGAGCCGGGGGGGATTGTACGAGCTGGCGGTGGGTGGCACGGCTGTGGGCACCGGGCTGACCGCCCCCAAGGGCTTCAGCGTCCAGGTGGCGGCAAAAATCGCGGAACTGACCGGCAAGCCGTTCGTCACTGCGCCGAACAAGTTCATGGCACAGGGCTCGCTGGACGCGATGGTGCGGGCGCATGCGGCGCTGCGAGGGTTGGCGGTCGCGCTGATGAAGATCGCCAACGACATGCGCTGGCTTGCCTCCGGTCCGCGCTGCGGGTTTGGCGAATTGAAGTTGCCGGACAACGAGCCGGGTTCGTCGATCATGCCCGGCAAGGTGAACCCGACCCAATGCGAGGCCGTCGTCATGGTCGCGATCCAGGTGCTGGGCGACGACATGGCCGTCGCATTTGCGGGCAGCCAGGGCAATTTCGAACTCAACACGATGCGGCCGATCATCATCAATTCGTTTTTGCACTCGGCCCGAATCCTGGGGGATGCCAGCGAGAAATTCCGGCTGTTCTGTGTCGAGGGAACCCAGCTCGACGAGAAGAAGATCGCGTCCCACGTCCAGAATAGCCTGATGCTGGTTACCGCCCTCTCCCCCGTGATCGGCTACCAGAAGGCCGCCCACATCGCCGAGACGGCAAATGCCGAGGGCACGACGCTGCGGGAAGCGGCGCTCAAATCGGGCTATGTGGACGAGGCGACGTTCGACCGGGTGTGTGACCCCAGCACCATGGTCGGCCACGGCGTCGAGGGCGCGTGAACGGGATGAAACCGGGCATCTCGCTGCGGGGCCGAATGGCTGGGACGGCCGAAATCCTCGGCCGCGGCCAACCCGCCAGGGTCAGGCGGCGGCCTGGAGCGTGGTGCGCGGGGCGACCTCATTCATGAATAGATGCAGGCTTTGGGCCGCGTGCCCGTAGCTCATCGGGCCAAGCCGGAAGGCCAGGATCACGCCGCCCACCCCGGTTGCCTCCAGTTCCGCGATCCGCTCCGCCACGGTCGCGGGGGAGCCGCAGATCAGCGCGTGGCGCGGGTCGATCCGCGCGGGCGGCTTGGCGCCTGCTTCCACCATGGTGCTGCCCTGCTCGCGCAGGATGCGCTGGCGCATGCCCGCCCGGTGTTCCTGCATGGCGGTGAAGGCGGGCAGGCCGATCCGCTCGGCTTCGGCATCCGTCTCGGCCACGCAGATGTTGCGCCACACCCAACTCTGCTCCAGCGATTTGGCGATGTCCGCCTCAGGCACGCCGGACAGCCCTGCAGCATGCCGCCACGCGGCCACGCGGGAGCGCGTCGTCTCCAGACTTTGCACGTTCATCAGGAAGGGTTTGCCCTGGTGGCCCAATTCGACCATCAACGCCTCGCCGGACGCGGCGCGGATCGCGAAGGGGTGCGGGCGGGTGAACGGGCGGGGCCGCAGCACGGGGACGTTCACATCCCAGAACTTGCCGTGGTGGACGAAGCCGTTCTCGCTGACCCACGCCTTGAGCACGATCTCCGCCGCTTCCTCGAAGCGCGCCTGCGACTCCGCAGGGTCGATGCCGTAGCCCTGGTATTCGTAGATGTTGTAGTTGGTCCCCCGTCCCAGTCCGACAATCAGCCGGCCCTTGCTGAGGTTGTCGATCAGCGACAATTGCTCGGCCAGCCGGATGGGATGGTGCAGCGACATCTGGGCCACGGCGAGGCCGATGCGGATGCGCTTGGTGGCGACGGCCAGGGCGGCGGCGAAGCTGATCGGATCGACATAGGCACAGTTGCCATCGAAATGATGTTCGCTGAGCCAGACCGCATCGAAGCCCAACTCTTCCGAGAGCCGGACCTCGTCGACCACCTCGTCGATCACGGCGCCGTCGCGCGCGGGGTTGCGGCTTTCGGTGAAGATGAAGTTGCTGAACCGCATGCTCGCCCCCTGGCGGGTTGATCGCGGATGCTATGACCCGGCGGCGTCGATCGTCAACGATTTCCATCCAATCGTAGGACGATCATCTGACCGCCGACGGCATTGGTGCGGCGCTTGCAAGGATGCAGCACGTTCGGCGAACAGGAGACGAGACCATGGCGCAACCGAAATTCCACCTCTCCTGGTTCCTGTCGCAAGGCTACGGCCCGAAGAGTTGGCGAAGCCAGTGGCCGGGCAGCGATATCGGACGCTGGATGATGCCGGACATATTTGTGGACCTCGCGGGCGCCATGGAGCGCGCCTGCATGGACTACATGATCATCGAGGATTCCTCGATGCTGCCCTATCAATACAAGGGCTCGCACGACACCTACCTGAAATACGCCGCCAGCACGCCGAAGCTCGACCCTGCCGTGCTGGTCGGCTTCCTGGCGCAGGCCACCAAGCATCTCGGCATCATCCCGACGCTGTCCACCAGCGAATACCCGCCCTTCCTGCTGGCCCGGCTGATCAACTCGTTCGACCACGTGACCGAGGGCCGGATCGGCTGGAACTGCGTCACCAGCAGCAATGACGGCGCGGCGCAGAATTACGGCCATGACGGCCAGTTGCCGCATGACGAGCGATACGAGCGGGCGGAAGAGTTCGCCGACCTCGTCACCAAACTTTGGGATGCGTGGGAGCCGGATGCCGTGGTGTTGGACCCGGACACGCCGCTTTTCGCGGATGGGAGCAAGGTCCACGCCGTCCACCATGAAGGCCGCTACTTCCGCTGCCGCGGCCCGCTGAATGCGCCACGCTCGCCCCAGGGGCGGCCGCCCATCTGCCAGGCCGGTGGCTCCGCCCGCGGCCAGCTCTTCGCCGCGCGCTGGGCGGACACCATCATCGCCGACGCCAGCGGCGTGGACAGCATGAAGCGCTACCGCGAGACGGTGCGGCGCAACGCGGCCGCGGCCGGGCGTGACCCGGACAGCATCAAGGTGCTGTTTTTGGCCTACCCGGTGATCGACAGCACGATGGAGGCCGCCCGGGACCGCCGGCTGGCGCAGCAGGAGGAGTCGAGCCGCCACCTCGACATGCAACTCGCCAATATGTCCCGGCTGACCAACATCGATTTCTCCCAGTTCGATCCCGATGAACCGCTGCACGAGTTGGAAACCAATGGGCACCAATCCGCCCTGGCCAAATGGATGGGCAAGACGCCGCGGCAATTGGGGGTGAACCAAGCGGTCAAGCAGGGGCTCGACCTGACGGGGACGGCGGACCAGGTCGCCGCAATCATGGCCGAGATGATGCAAGAGGTCGGCGGCGACGGGTTCCTGTTCTTCAACCCCACCTTCGACCGGCGCTACGTGATCGAGGTGTGCGACGGGCTGGTGCCCGCGCTGCAACGCCGCGGGGTCGTGCGGACGAAATACGAGCACAAGCATTTCCGGGATAATCTGCTGGCGTTCTAGCCTACGCTCGCCACGCTACCGCGACCCCCGTCCCCCAGCGTCACCAGGACGGGGGTGGCTCCCGCTTCGGCTCCGATCATGCCATATCCATGCAGGACTAGCCCCGCGGTTGGGTGGAACGCCAGGCAGGTGGCGTTGCAGGGAGCCCATTGGGGAGGAGAAGTGGCCTTGGATTACGAAGTTTTCTTCCGCAAACAGCTCGACGTCCTGCGGCAGGAGGGCAATTACCGGGTGTTTGCCAACCTACAGCGCCGCGCCGGCAGCTTCCCGCAGGCCACCCATGTGCGTGAGCACGGCCGGGCCGAGGTCACCGTCTGGTGTTCCAACGACTACCTCGGCATGGGCCAGCACCCGACCGTCCTGGCCGCGATGCACGAGGCGCTGGACCGCTGTGGCGCCGGCGCGGGCGGAACCCGCAACATCGCTGGCACCAACCACTACCATGTGCTGCTGGAGGAGGAGCTGGCCGATCTGCACCGCACCGAGGCGGCGCTGCTGTTCAACTCCGGCTATATGTCCAACTGGGCCGCGCTGAGCACACTGGCGGGTCGGCTGCCGGGCTGCGTCGTGCTCTCGGACGCGAGCAACCATGCCTCCATGATCGAGGGCATCCGCCACAGCCGGGCGCAGAAGATCGTGTTCGCCCATAACGACCCGGCGGATCTCGAGCGCAAACTGGCGCGGCTGCCCGCTGATGTGCCCAAGCTGGTGGCGTTTGAATCGGTCTATTCGATGGATGGCGACATCGCGCCCCTTGGCGAACTCTGCGACGCCGCCGAGCGGCACGGCGCGATGACCTACCTGGACGAGGTCCACGCAGTGGGGCTGTACGGGCCGCGCGGCGGCGGGATTGCCGAGCAGGAAGGCCTCGCTCACCGCCTGACGGTGATCGAGGGGACGTTGGCCAAGGGGTTTGGCGTCGTCGGCGGCTACATCGCAGCCTCCGCCGCCTTGTGCGACTTCATCCGCAGCTTCGCCTCGGGGTTCATCTTCACCACGGCCATGCCGCCTGCCATCGCCGCCGGGGCGCTGGCCAGCATCCGGCACCTCAAGACCAGCCGCCGCGAACGGCAGGCCCAGCAGGACCGCGTGACCCAAGTGCGCGCGGCGTTGGACCGGGCCGGGGTGCCGCATTACCGCAACGACAGCCACATCGTCCCCGTCATGGTCGGCGATGCCCGGCTGTGCAAGCAGGTGACGGACCAGCTGATGGATCAGTTTGGCGTATACGTGCAGCCCATCAACTACCCGACCGTCCCGCGCGGCACCGAGCGGTTGCGCATCACGCCCTCCCCGTTCCACAGCGATGCCGACATCGCGCACCTTGTGACTTCACTATCGCTCATCTGGTCCGACCTCAGGCTGCAGCGGGCTGCCTGAGCGCGCACGCGCACTTTCTTCAGGCCTCCACGATCCGCAGAAAGCGCCGGGTCCGCTCCTGCTTCGGCGCGTCCAGCACGACCGAAGGCGGCCCTTCCTCGACCACCAGCCCCTCATCCATGAAGACCACCCGGTCTGCCACCTCCCGCGCGAAGCGGACCTCGTGGGTGACGACGATCATCGTCATGCCGCCCTCGGCCAGGCGGCGGATGGCCGCCAACACCTCGCCCACCAATTCGGGATCGAGCGCGCTGGTCGGCTCGTCGAACAGCATCAGCTTGGGTGTCACGGCCAAGGCGCGGGCGATGGCGACACGCTGCTGTTGCCCGCCGGAGAGTTGGTGCGGCAGCCGATGCGACACATGCGCGAGGCCCAGCGCGGCGAGCGAGTCCGCCGCTGCCGTCCGGGCGGCAGTTCGCGGCACGCCATACACCTGCACCGGCGCCTCCACCACGTTGTCCAGGGCGGACAGATGTTGGAACAGGTTGAAGTGCTGGAACACCATGCCGATGCGGGCCTGGGCGCGTGCCCGGGCCACGTCCCGCACCGCAACCAAGCGGCCGCCGCGCCTGGTATAGCCGACATGGTGGCCATCCACCGTGATCTCGCCGCCATCCAGCGGTTCCAAATGGTTGATCAGCCGCAACAAGGTGCTCTTGCCGGAGCCGCTGGGGCCCATGATCACCACGACCTCGCCATGGCGGACGGTCAGGTCGATGCCACCCAGGATTTCACGCCGGTGGTAGGATTTGCGCACCCCCTTGCACACGACGAACGGCGCGTCCGGGTCGTGGCGGGATTGCGGGATGGGCAGTAGATCGGCCAACGCCGGCATCGGCGCTGCGGCCGCGGGTTTGCGTTGCCGCTCGATGCTGAAATGCCGCTCCAGCCAGGCCTGCACCGCGGCCACGACGCTGGTCATCGCGAGGTAGAGCACGCCGGCGGCGGCAAAGACGGTGAAGAACTCGAAATTCTGGCCGACGATTTGCTCCGCCCGGAACGTCAACTCGTTGACGAAGATCACCGAGGCGACGGCTGTGCCCTTGATCAGGGTGATCGCTTGGTTGGCGAACGCCGGCAGGATCGACCGCATCGCCTGCGGCAGGATGATGCGCCGCAGCGTCAGCCGGGTTCCCATGCCGAGAGCCGCCGCGGCGATGCCCTGGCCACGATCCACCGAGAGAATCCCGCCCCGGATGATCTCTGCCGCGAAGGCCGCTTCGTTCAATGAGAAGCCCAGCACGGCGGTGACGAAGCTGTTCAGCCGCAACCCGGCCGGTGGCAGCGCATCGAACAGGAAGACGAGTTGCAGGATGAGCGGGGTGCCGCGGAAAAACCAGATATAGCCCCATGCGGCTCCGCGGATCACCCCCACGCGCGACAAGCGCATGAGCGCCAGCACCAATCCCAGCCCGGTGCCGCAAACCAGCGCCACCGCCGTGATCTCGATGGCGGTGACCGCGCCGTCCAACAGGAAGCGGGAAAAGACGTACCCGGCCGCCTGCCCCACTGGCCCGCCGAGATTGGCCAGACCGAGCAAAGCCCTACTGCGTCAGGATTTCCGGCTTGGTCACCAGGCTGTAATCCACGTGGTAACGGTCGAAGATGGTGCGCATCTCGCCGCTGGCCTGTAGTTCGGCCAAGCCGTCCGCCATTGCCTGCACCAATTGGGGGTGTTCCTTGGCCGTCCCCGCAGCGATGCGGGCGTTGGTGACAACGTTGAAGGCCATCGTCACGGCCGGGTTGCTGGCGGCCATCTCGCCGCCGACGAAGAGGTTGGTCGCGGCCAGATCGGCCCGGCCGCTCTGCACCAGCCGCATGCCGGCCGGAATGTCCGCCGCGGTGATCACCTCCACGTCCTTCTTGCCCGCCGCCACACATTTCTTGCCGGCGTCCCGCATCATCACCTCCTGCGTCGTGCCCAACCCGGCGGTCGTCACCATGCCGCACAGATCGTCCAGGGAGTTCAAATGCTTTGGATTTCCCGCGGCGACCAGCATGCCAGTTGCCGAGTTCATGTAAGCAACGAAATCCAGCTTCTTTGCGCGCTCGGGCGTGTAGAGCAGGGTGTCCCACATGACGTCGATCTGGCCCGACATGGCCGCCGGGATCAGGCCCGACCAGCTTCCCGTGGTGAAGGTGATGGGGATGCCGACGCAGGCGAAGGTGGCACGGGCGAGATCGGCGTCAAGGCCAATCAGGTGGCTGAAATCCTTGGGGTCGCGGAAGCTGAATGGGCTGCTTTCGCCGTCTTGGCCGATGGTGATGGTGT
Organism: Acetobacteraceae bacterium; assembly: GCA_965199005.1. Taxonomy (GTDB): domain Bacteria; phylum Pseudomonadota; class Alphaproteobacteria; order Acetobacterales; family Acetobacteraceae; genus LMUY01. The sequence continues at coordinate 2,175,071 of CBDAQK010000006.1, forward strand.
GCCCCGCCAGCGCAGGGTATTTGGCCGCAGCTTTCGTGGGCTCACAGGCCGCCTGCGCCGTGCCTGTCGCGCTGAACCCAGCCGCAGCCAAAGCCGCCACCCAAACGACGAAGCGACCCATTGATCCACCGCTCTTGTTGCGCTGCATCATTGACGAGGAAAGGCGAGCGGCGTGCAAGTGGAATTTCAGCCTCCCGAAAACCAAGCATGCTAGCCAGCATAGCCGGCATCGCACTTGGGCGATGCGGGACTTTGGCCGAGATCGCCGGATCAGCTTGCTCGGCCATGCCGGCTAAGTCGGCGAAGAGGGAGTCATTCGGCTTCACGTTGCAAAGCAGCCTGCCTTTGCGCTTGAACCCGGCGGCGGATGCGGGGCACGCGGTCAGCCCCGCCCGCGATACGGCGGCACCCCTTGGTCCGGCACCCACGCACCCTCGGGGGGCGCGCCGGTCTGCCAGAAGACGTCGATCGGGATACCGCCACGAGGATACCAATAGGCCCCTATGCGCAGCCATCGCGGCGACAGCAATTGCACCAGCCGGTCCGCCACCTGCATCGTGCAGGCCTCGTGGAATGCCCCGTGGTTGCGGAAACTGCCCAAGAACAGCTTGAGGGATTTGCTCTCCACCAGCCATTCGCCCGGCACGTAGTCGATGACGAGATGGGCGAAATCGGGCTGCCCCGTCAGAGGGCAGAGCGACGTGAACTCGGGCGCGGCAAACCGGACCACGTAATCCTTCCCGTGATACGGGCTCGGCACGCGCTCCAGCACCGCCTGGTCCGGCGAGGCCGGTGCCGGCACCGGGCGGCCGAGTTGGGTCAGGCCTGCATACGGGTCACTCTCGCTCATACTGCCCTCGTAGGGTAGGCTTTAACCCAGGGCTAAAGCCCACCCTACGACTTCCCCGGGATATGTTCGGTTTCATGGAGTGAATCTATTAGGCTCGGCCGAGGCGGCATTCCAGCCCGCCCGCACCGTGGCGGCATGCTCGGACAGGCGGCCTGCCAGGATCGCTTCCCGCATGCCAGCCATCAGCCCGGCATAATAGGTGAGGTTATGCGTCGTCAGCAGCATCGGCCCCAACATCTCGTTGGCGCGGAATAGGTGGTGCAGGTAGGCACGGCTATGCCGGGTGCAGGCCAGGCAGGGGCATGCCGGGTCCAGCGGGCCGCCGTCATCGGCATGCCGGGCGTTGCGCAGGTTCAGCACGCCGCCACTGGTATAGGCACGCGCCGTGCGCCCGGCGCGGGTCGGCATCACGCAATCGAACATGTCGACGCCGCGCGCGACCGCGCCCAGCAAATCGTCCGGCGTGCCCACGCCCATCAAGTAGCGCGGCCGGTCACAAGGGAGCTGCGGGACCGTCGCCGCCAGCACCTCGAACATGACCGCCTGCCCTTCCCCCACCGCCAGCCCGCCAACCGCAAAGCCTTCGAACCCCAGCGGGACCAGCGCCTGCACGGACTCGGTGCGCAGATGCGGAAACACACCGCCCTGAACGATGCCGAACTGGCCATAGCCCGGCCGCGGGCGAAACGCGGCGCGCGAACGCACGGCCCAGCGCATCGACAGCGCCATCGAGGCACGGGCCTGCTCCTCGGTCGCGGGGAACGGGGTGCATTCGTCGAACGCCATGGTGATGGTAGCGTCCAATTGGTCCTGGATGGCCGTCGACACCGCCGGCGTCAGCCGATGCGCGGACCCGTCCAGATGGGAGCGGAAGGTGACCCCGTCCTCATCCATCTTGCGCAGGGACGCCAAGGACATGACCTGGAACCCGCCGGAATCCGTGAGGATCGGGCCATGCCAGTCCATGAACCGGTGCAGTCCCCCCAAGGCCGCCACGCGCGCAGCCCCGGGGCGGAGCATCAGGTGATAGGTGTTCCCGAGGACCAGCCGCGCCCCGGTCGTGCGCACCGCGTCGGCCGTCATGGCCTTGACCGTGCCAGCCGTCCCCACGGGCATGAAGACGGGGGTCGGCACATCGCCGTGCGCGGTACGCAACAAGCCGGCCCTTGCCGTCCCATCCGTTCCCAACAGGTCCCAGCCGAAATTCACCTAGACAGCCGGGTCGAGCAGGCTGGAATCGCCGTAGGAATAGAAGCGGTACCCGGCCGCGATCGCGTGGGCATAGGCCGCGCGCATCCGCTCCGTGCCGGCGAAGGCGCAGACCAGCATGAACAGGGTCGAACGCGGCAGATGGAAGTTGGTCATCAGCCGGTGCACGGCGCGAAACCGGAACCCGGGGCGAATGAAGATCGCCGTCTCCCCCTGGAATGGTGCCACGCCATCCTCCGTCGCCGCACTCTCCAGCAGACGCACCACCGTTGTACCGACGGCCACCACCCTGCTGGCGGCACGAATGACCGAGGCCGCCCGCTCCGTCACCTCGCCCCGCTCTGGATGCATCGCGTGGGCATCGGGATCGCCGCGCATGGGCAGGAAGGTGCCGGCACCGACGTGCAACGTCACCGTCGTACGCTGCACGCCTGCCTGGGCCAAGGCGTCCAGCAAGGCCGGGGTGAAATGCAACCCGGCGGTCGGCGCCGCCACAGCGCCCTCGGCCCGGGCGAACACCGTTTGATAGTCCTGCGCATCCGCGGCGGTCGGTCCTGCCGGGCGGGCAATGTAGGGCGGGAGGGCCAAGGCGCCTGCCCGGCGTAGCGAGGCGGCAAACGCTTCCCCCTCCTGGTCGAAGCGGAGCGTCACATCCCCATCGCGCCGGTCCACCACCAGGGCTCGCATCTCCGTCCCATCCAGTGCGAGCACATCCCCGGCCGCCAGCCGCCGCGCGTTGCGGGCCAGCGCATGCCAGGTGCCATCCGCCAGCGGCCGGTCCAACGTCAAACCCACCCGGGCCGCCCCACGATGCGCGGTCAGTTGCGCCGGAATGACCCTGGTGTCGTTCGCCACCAGCAGGTCGCCGGGCGATAGCAGCGCGGGCAAGTCCGCCACCACCCGATCCTCCAGCGCCTCGCCAACCCGCAGCAGCCGTGCCGCCTCTCGTGGGCGGGCGGGCTGCTGCGCGATCAGCCCGGGCGGTAGGTCGAAGCCGAACGGGTCAGGCGGAGAGATAGGAGCTGATCTCGATCAGGTTGCCATCGGGGTCACGGCAGTACACCGACTGCATCGGCCCCAGCGCGCCAGTCTTGGGCACCGGCCCGAGCAGCACCGGGATACCGCATTGATTCAGATGGTCGACCACGTCCCCCGGGCCCACGGCGGTGATAAAGCACGCATCGACGCTGCCGGGCCGGTCATTGACCCCGGTGATCCAGGACCGCGGGTCCTCGTCGGCTGGACGGAGATTCAATTTTTGTCCGCCAAATTTTAGCGCGGTGCGGTTTGTGTCACCAATTTCTTCACGTTCCATCCCTAGAACACGTTGGTACCAAGAGGCCGTGATCTCCACGTCCTTGCAATTCAACACGATGTGGTCGAGACGGTCGACGGTGAATCGCATGTTAGGGTCCGATTTGAAAGGCATCAGCCGCCGCGCATATAGAGCCCTGCGCTGCCAGCGGCAAATGATCATGGGGGCGATGCTGCTTTGCATGGCCCTACCCGCCTGGGCCCAGCCCTACCCGGTGGAGGCACACCCGAACATCGCCTATGGTCCGCTGCCGGCGGAGCAGGGCGACCTTTATCTGCCCACCACGCCGGCAGGACGCCGCCCGGCCGTCATCATCATCCACGGCGGCGGCTGGGTGAGCGGCAGCCGCCATGCGGATGACTACTTCTCCAACGTTCTCGCCGGCATGGGCGTGGTGGTCCTGAACATCGACTATCGCCTGGCCGACAAGACGCTGCCGGACACGCGCTGGCCGGCCCAACTGGTTGATTCACAACTGGCCGTCCGTTTCCTGCGCGCCCATGCCGCGGAGTATTCGATCGACCCGGCGCGCTTCGGTGCCGTCGGTGATTCGGCGGGCGCCCAATTGGCCGTCTTCCTCGGCGAACTCCCCACCATCGTCGCCGGCGACGAGGCCGGCCTGTATCCGCAGGAGCGGCCGAATGTGAAGGCCGTGGTGGACCAGTTCGGCCCCATGGATCTGCCCAGCATGGGCAATTACGGCGTCGGCTCGATCGACGCGATGTTCGGCACGCCGACGCCGCTGCCCAGCGACCTGCTGACCACCTCTCCCATCCCGTCCGTCACCGCGAAGACCGCTCCGGTTTACATCGTGCACGGCCAGGGCGACCAGGTCGTGCCCTTCGACAATTCACGCCAGTTGGTCGATGCCTTGCGGGCGCACCGGGTTGCGGTGCAGCTGGTGCCCTATGACGGCGATCATGGGTATCAGGGGCTTACGCCCGACCAAGTTGGGAAATTGCAGTGGGACGCCATCCAATGGTTGGTGACCCGGCTGCAAAAATAGCGTCAGGCCTGGGTGTTGACCGACCCGGCCGTGCCGTTCGCAGCCAGCGAGTCCACGGCGGCCACCTGCTGTGCGGGAGCACTCGCCGCGGCAATACTGCCACTCAATTGCGACGCGTCGCCCGCACTTGCTGCGAGCGATTTGGTGGCGATCGTTGGCAGCGGCGCCGCATCGTCATGGATCGTCGACGGTTCGTGCAGCCGGTAGCTCTCAAGCTGCTTCCTGCTCGGCAGCGACTCCGTCTCGTTCCCCTTTGCGTTGTAGAACTCAAGCACCACGATCCCGGTCGAGGGGTCCAGCAGGGAAACCGGACTAGGGTACGGGGCTGCGCCCCCGCTGGCCGAGCTTGACGCGATGGCTTGCCCCGCGTTGGTGGCCGCAGCGGTTGACCGCGTCGGCAGGATCGGCGGTGCGGGATAGGCTGCAGACGCGGCGGCGGCGGCAATGTCGGTGGACATAAGTTTCCCCTGGCAGTGGCTTGCAGTGGCTTTGCAGTCGGGGCGTTTTGCCGCCTGTCGGTGCTGCACAGTGATCATTTGCAGCTAACAAACAGTTAGATCGTATCTTATTTTAGATTAAAGTGGCATTTGATACCTGCAAGCCGTCTGATACTCACTTTTCCCTTAGCACGGGCTCCATCGCGTCATAGAAATCATTCCCCTTGTCGTCGATCACGATGAAGGCCGGGAAATCCTCGACCTCGATCCGCCAGACTGCCTCCATGCCCAACTCGGGATATTCCAGCACCTCGACCTTCCGGATGCAGTCCTGGGCCAGCCGGGCGGCCGGGCCGCCCACGCTCCCGAGGTAGAAACCGCCATGGGCGCGGCAGGCGTCACGCACCGCCTTGCTGCGGTTGCCCTTGGCCAGCATCACCAAGCTGCCGCCCGCCGACTGGAACTGCTCGACATAGCTATCCATGCGCCCCGCGGTGGTGGGGCCGAACGACCCGGTCGCGAAGCCTTCCGGCGTCTTGGCGGGACCCGCATAATACACCGGATGATCCTTGATGTAGTCCGGCAGGGGCTCGCCGCTGGCCAAGCGCTCGGCGAGTTGCGCATGGGCGATGTCCCGCGCGACGACCATGGTGCCGGTCAGCGACAGCCGGGTGGAGACGGGGTATTTGGACAGTTCCCGCCGGATATCGATCATGGGGCGGTTCAGATCGATCCGCACCACGTCGCCGCCGAGAATGTCGTCCGTCGCTTCCGGCAGGAAGCGGGCCGGATCGGTCTCCAACTGCTCCAGGAAGACGCCGTCGGGGGTGATCTTCGCCAGGATTTGCCGGTCCGCACTGCAGGACACGCCAATTCCCACTGGCAAGCTCGCGCCATGCCGCGGCAGACGGATCACGCGTACGTCGTGGCAGAAATACTTGCCGCCGAACTGCGCCCCGATGCCGATATGCCGGGTCATCTCCAACACCTTGCGCTCCATCTCGACATCGCGGATGGCGTGTCCGGCCATGGTGCCCTCGGTCGGCAGCGTGTCCAGCCACCGGGTGGAGGCGAGCTTCACCGTCTTCAGCGTCAATTCCGCGCTGGTGCCCCCGATGACGATGGCCAGATGGTACGGCGGGCAGGCACTGGTGCCGAGCGTGCGGATTTTTGTTTCCAAATAACTCAACAGCTTGGCTGGGCTGAGGATTGCCCGGGTCTCCTGGAACAGGAACGTCTTATTGGCGCTGCCGCCGCCCTTGGCCACGAATTGCATATGGAATTCGTCGGCGTGGTGGTCGCCGGGCGCGGCCATGATGTCGAATTGAACGGGAAGGTTGTTGCCGGTGTTGACCTCCTCGAACATGGTGAGCGGGGCCATTTGGCTGTAGCGCAGATTGGTTTCCGTGTAGGTGCGGTGCACGCCGTATGACAGCGCCTCTTCCTCGTCGCCTTGCACCCAAACGCGCTGGCCCTTCTTGCCGAACACCAAGGCGGTCCCGGTATCCTGGCACATGGGCAGCACGCCACCGGCGGCAATCGCGGCGTTCTTCAGCAGATCCAGCGCCACGAAGCGATCGTTCGCACTCGCCTCCGGGTCATCCAGGATCGCCCGCAACTGCGCGAGGTGACCCGGGCGCAGCAGATGGGACGTGTCATGGAAGGCCTGGAACGCCAATTCGCTCAGCGCCTCCGGCTGGATCCGCAACACGGTCTGGCCGTCGCAACTGCCCGTCGACACCCCGGCAATGTCCAGCCTGCGCCATGGCACCGTGCGCTCACCGATGGGGAACATGGGCGAGTACGTGAAACCCGGGCTGCGCGGCGGCAGGCTATCCATGGCAGACACTCCAAAACGCCTCGAGAGTTTAGGAGCCCTGCCTCGCTTCTAAAAGCCCGGTTGCCTGGGAAACTGGGTTGATGGCGAGGCGTGGGGCGAGTTAACTCCGTGGCCCTCGCAACTCAAGGCCGAGGACTATGACTGGTCGCTCAACCGCGTCGGTCCAGTATCCTGTCTCGATCGCTCTTCTAGGCCGCCACCTCGATCGGGAAAAGCAGCCGGTCAGTCCCGCCGCTTGCGGAACGCGTCCAGGCTTACCACTTGCGGCTCCTCGGCTCGCTCGGGCGCCTCGGCGGGTTCCTCCTCCGCCACCTCCTCGGCCCTCTCGCTATTGGCAGCCTCCACCGGGGCGGCACGGAAGCGCAGGCCGAACTGGGCGTGCGGGTCGGCAAAGGCGGTCAACGCCGCGAACGGGATGACCAGCGTACTCGCGATGCCGCCGAACGACAGCCCGACGCTGAACAGCCCCGCCTGCTCGTTGACCTGCAAATCCCAAAACTGATGCTGCAGGACGATCGTCATCTCTTCCGGGTATTGCGACAGCAAACGCGCCGGGATCGTCACGCCCGGGTGGTCGGTTCGGAAGCTGACGTAGAAATGGTGCTGTCCCGGCATCCCTTGCTCGCTGGCAAATTGCAGGGCGCGGATCGCCACGCCTCGCATCGCTTCCTGCGCCCAAATGTCATACGGCAGCAGGCTGTCCGGCCGGGGTGCGGAGGTATCGTCGTCTTCCATGGTACTTGCTCGATTACTATGAGGCAGGATTAGCGCGAAATTGCGCGCCGGAGCAAAAGAAGCATCGGTGCGATAGCCATCCTTCCACTGCACACCATGCTAATGTGGCAACGCCGGGGCAAAGGAGAGCCTGTATGTATATCGCAATGAACCGTTTTAAGGTCACGCCAGGGTCGGAGGCTGCGTTCGAGCAGCTGTGGGCCAGCCGCGACAGCCATTTGCGCGAGGTGCCCGGGTTCGTCGAGTTCCACCTGCTGCGCGGGCCGGCGAAGGAGGATCATGTGCTGTACTCTTCGCACACGATCTGGACCGACTACGCCGCCTTCGAGGGTTGGACCAAATCCGAGGCTTTTCGCGCCGCTCACCGCAACGCCGGAGATAATCGGGCGATGTATCTCGGCCACCCCGAATTCGAAGGATTTACCGTGATCCAGACGGTGAAATGAACGCGCCAACCCTCCTGGCCGAGCCATCGGAGATGCTGTTCCACGCTGCGGCGCGGGAGGGCAATTTGGAGCGGCTTGCCGCCTTGCTGGATGCCGGCGCCGATCCCAACCATCCGGACCAGCGCGGCTTCCCGCCGCTGATCCTCGCCAGTTACAACCAACAGGCGGAAGCCACGGAGTTGCTGCTCCGCCGCGGGGCAGCGGTCGACGCCGTGGATAGCCAGGGCAGCACAGCCCTGGGCGGCGTGGCCTTCAAAGGCTATCTCGGCATCGCCAGGACGCTGCTCGCCGCCGGTGCTACGGTGGACGCACCCGACGAGTCGGGCCGGACGCCGCTGATGTTTGCCGCCATGTTCGGCCGAGTCGCGATGGCCGCCTTGCTGATCGAGCATGGCGCCGACCCGGCACGCACCGATTCCGAAGGCATCAGTGCCGAAGCGATCGCCCGGCAGAGCGGCCGCCCAGAGCTGGTGGCCGCGCTGGGACTGGCCCCGTGATCGCGCATACGCTGAGCGGGGAGGTGGCGTCCCGCTTGGCCGCAGTGGCGCTTGGCCACGTGACCCGGGAATATCCGAACAAACCGGCCAACATGATGGCTGGGCCGCAGGATGCCCGCACGCCGCGCGACTTGCATCCCGTGTTCTATGGCAGCCTCGACTGGCATTCCTGCGTCCACTCATATTGGATGCTGGCACGCTTGCTGCGCCTCTATCCGGCCATGGCCCCCGCCAGCGCCATCCGGACCCTGTTTGACAGCCACCTCACGCCCGAGCGGATTGCGGGCGAATTGACGACGCTGAGCCACCCGATGGCCGGCGGGTTCGAGCGCCCCTATGGCTGGGCCTGGCTGCTGAAGCTGGCAGAGGCGCTGACCCATTTGCCCGAGCATAAATGGGTGGACGCACTCGCCCCGCTCACCGCCCATTTCGTCGCCCGGTTCGAGGCGTTCTTGCCCAAGGCGACCTACCCCGTCCGTGTCGGGACGCATTTCAACACCGCCTTCGCCCTCTCGCTCGTGGCCGACTATGCGAACGGGGTGGGCAACCACGCATTGTGCGACCTGCTGCGCAGCACGGCCGAGGGGTGGTATGGCGCCGACGCCGACTGCCAGGCTTGGGAGCCAAGCGGCGACGACTTCCTCTCCTCCGCCCTCACCGAGGCGGAGTGCATGCGGCGATTACTGCCGCCAGAGCAATTCGCCCCTTGGTTCGACCGCTTCCTACCCCATTTGGCGGAGGCCCGTCCGGCGACCTTGTTCGCCCCGGCAGCGGTCAGCGACCGTAGCGATGGCAAGATCGCGCATTTGGACGGACTGAACCTCAGCCGTGCCTGGTGCTGGCGCTCGCTTGCCCGCGCGCTGCGGCCCGGCGACCCCAGGCGCATCATGATGGAACAGGCGGCCGAACTGCATTTGGACGCCGGGCTGCCGCACGTCGCCGGGGATTATATGGGGGAGCATTGGCTGGCCAGCTTCGCCGTATTGGCGCTGGAAGGTTAAGCCGGCTTCGTCAGCTTCATGGTCTCCAGCGGGACGAACCGGCTGCCGCCCGGCTCCAACGCGTTGATACTGCCCGACTCGATCCCGTACACCCAGCCATGCAACGCCACCTGACCGGAGGCGAGCCGCGCGGCGACCGCGGGATGAGTGGCAAGATGGGCGAGTTGGGTCCGGACGTTTTGCTCCACCAAAGCCTGCACCTGCTCCGCTCCCTCGACACCGGGATGGGTGACGGCCACCACGCTCTTGGCGGCCTCCGCATTGCGCAACCACGAGGCGACGGTCGGCATGGTGCGCAGCAGTGGGCTATCGGGGTTCAGCAGCGCCTTCATCGCGCCGCAATCCGAATGGCCGCAGATGATGATGTCGCTCACCTCCAGCGCCACGCAGGCGTACTCGATGACGGCTGACACGCCGCCGAGCATCTCCCCATAGGCTGGCACCACGTTGCCAATGTTGCGGCAGACGAAGAGTTCGCCTGGGCTGGTCTGGGTAATCAGCTCGGGCACCACGCGGCTATCGGCGCAGGCGATAAAGAGCGTCTGCGGCTCCTGCCCACCCGCCAGGTCGGCGAACAGCGTTTTGCGCTCTGGGAACACGGTTTCACGAAACTTCCGCACGCCCGCGACCAGGCGTTGGATGCTGCCGTCCCGCGAAGGTTTCGGGTTGCTCGCCATGGCGCTACGCGGTCTCGGCGGTGTAGCCGTACAGCTCGCTCGCCTGTGCCGCGGTGATGAGCCCATCCCGCAGGTCGCGCGCCACCAGGGCACGGTCGCGGGCATGCGGATCGCCCATGCCACCGCCGCCGGGCAGTTCCAGCACCAGGCGGTCGCCATTCGGGATCACCTGGAAGCCCTTTGGCCGGAGGGTCTGGCCGGACTTCAGCGCCACCCGGCCGCCAGCGCCGTCGCCACCGCCGTCGCGGCCACGCGGGGCGTTGGCGACGCGGTCGAAGATAGCGTTGCAGGCGAACTCCAAATCGTCACGCCCGCCGATCTCCATAATCTGCCCCAGCCCACCGCGGGTGCGCCCTGCACCACCGCTGCCGGGCCGTAGCTCCTTGCGCCAGATCACGATCGGCGCGGTGGCCTCCGTCGCCTCCACCGGCATGGTGCGCACGCCGGAGGGGAAGGCGGTCGCATCCAGCCCATCCGACCCGGGGCGCGCGCCGGTACCACCGCTATTGAAGGTGATGATCTCGAAATCCGGCAGCACCGGGCGGTTGGGCGTGGCCTGGCCAGACACCGCGCCACCGCCACGCAACGGCGGATTCCAGAGGCACGACGCCCCCTCCGCCGCCACCCGGTGCGGCACCGTCTGGTGCAGGCAGCCCATCATCAAATCCGGCAGCAAATGCCCGATCACGTGGCGGACCGACACCGGGTAGGGCCGTGGCGCATTCAGGATGGTACCCTCCGGAATAACGCAGCGGAACGGTTCCAGAGACGCGGTGTTGTTCGGGATGTCGGGCGCCACCACGACCTTGATGCCGAAGGCGGTATAGGCGCGGGTATAGGCCGCGGGCACGTTGATGCCCCGGGTGGACAGGCCGGAGGTTCCGGTGAAGTCGACCGTGATGGTGTCGTCGCCGATCGTCATCGCGGCCTGCAGCGTCACCGGCGCCTCGTAACCGTCGCTGCCGATCTCGGCGCGGTAGGTGCCGGGGGTCAGGGCAGCGATCGCCGCCTGGGTGGCGCGGCGGCTGGCGTCGAAGATGTGCTCCGCCAGATCATCCAGCCCGTCCATGCGGAATTCCGCCATCATCTCCACCAGGCGGCGGATGCCGGCATCGTTGCAGGCGCAGAGGGAATAGACGTCGCCCTCCAGCTCCACCGGCAACCGTGTGCCGGCCCGCAGGATGTCGAAGAACGTCTCGTTCGCCACCCCTTCGGAGAAGCATTTGACGATGGGAATATACATTCCCTCCTCGAACACGCTGCGCCCCTCCGGCCCCATGCCAAGGCCACCGATGTCGATGACGTGCGCGGTATTGGCGAACAGCCCGACCATCACCCCGCCGTGGAAGGCGGGCGACACGACTGTGAGGTCGTGCAGATGCCCGGTGCCGAGCCATGGGTCGTTGGTGATGTAATGGTCGCCCGGCTTCATCGTCGCCGCTGGAAACCGCTTCAGGAAGTGCCCCACGCTCTCCATCATCGAGTTGACGTGGCCCGGCGTCCCCGTGACCGCCTGCGCCAGCATGCGCCCCTGCAGATCGAAAATCCCTGCCGACAGGTCGCCGGATTCACGCACCGTCGTGGAGAAGGCGGTGCGGATCATGGTTTGCGCCTGCTCCTCCACCACGGCGATCAGCCGGTTCCACATGATGCCGTAGGCCAGTGCCGAAATCATGCTGCGATCTCCCGGGTCATGATGATGATGCCGTGGTTGTCCACAGTGGCGGTCCAGGCGGCGCCGACCAAGGTGGAAGTTTCGTCCTCCGCGATGATCGCCGGGCCCTGCACAGTGCTGCCGGGTGGCAGCGCGGCACGGTCGTGCACCGGCCACGCCGCAATCTCTCCCGTCGCCGGGTCTTGCACGTCCTGGGTGCGCGGCGGGAGGGCAGGCCGGGTTGGCGGCGCGGGCTCGTCATGCGCCATGGTTTCGGTGGCAACGGCAACCGCGAAACTCATCACCTCCACATCCGACCCCGGCACCGGGCGGTCATAGAAGCGGGAATATTCCGCATCGAAACTCGCCCGGATGCCCGCCGCGTCATCCATCGCCAAGGCACGGTCCGACAGCCGGACCGGGATCTCGTGGCCCTGCCCGACATAGCGCATGAACGCCGTCCGGACGGCACGCACCGGGGCGCCGAACCGGCCGGCATCCACGACGACCATCGCCTCGCGCGTCATGTCCTCCAGCAATTCGTTCACCGCCGCCACGTTGAAACTGCCGAGCCGCTGATACAGGCTGCGCACCACCTCGTAGCCAACCGGCGCGCGCAGGAAGCCGATGGCGCTGCCCACCCCGGCGCCCGGCGGCACCATGATCCGGTTGGCGCCGATCTTCTCCGCCACCCGGCACGCATGCACCGGCCCACCGCCACCGAAGGCGATCACCGTGCGGTCGGCAAACGCCTTGCCGCTTTCGATGGCATGAATGCGGGCAGCGTTGGCCATGGTCTCGTCGACCATCTCGATCACTCCGGCCGCCGCCACGCCGGACCCGATCCCCAGCTTGCTGCCCACCGCCAGGTTCAACGCTGCGCGGGAGGCGGCGGAATCCAAGGCCATGGTGCCCCCGGCAAACCGCGCCGGGTCGTAGCGGCCGAGCACGAGGTTGGCGTCCGTCACCGCCGGTTGCGTCCCACCTCGGCCATAGCAGGCAGGGCCTGGCATCGCACCTGCCGATTCCGGCCCCACCGCGATACGCCCGAGCGCGTCCACATGCGCCAGGCTGCCACCGCCCGCGCCGATCTCCACCATTTCGATGACGGGAATACGGAGCGGCAAGCCCGAGCCCTTCTTGAAGCGGCCGATCCGCGCGACTTCGAAGGTACGGGCGGTTTGCGGCGCGCCATCGTCGATCAGGCAAATCTTGGCCGTGGTGCCGCCCATGTCGAAGGATAACACCCGGTCCAGCCCCGCCGCCCGGGCGATGGCGGCCGAGAAGATCGCACCGCCCGCCGGCCCGCTTTCCACCAGGCGAATGGGAAAGCGGCAGGCGGTGTCGACCGTGGTCAACCCGCCACCCGACAGCATCAGGAAAACCGGCGCGGTCAGCCCCATCGCCGCCAATCCGGTTTGCAGGCGGCGCAAATAGCCCTGCATCAGCGGCTGGACATAGGCGTTGGCCGCGGCGGTGGAAAACCGCTCCCACTCCCGCATCTCCGGCGACACGTCCGACGACAAGGTCACCGCAAAGCCGGCGGCGGCCAAGATCGCGCCGGCCCGCTGCTCATGCACGCCGTTGGTGAAGGAATGGAGGAAGCCAACTGCCACCGACTGGACCCCGTACTCCTGCAGCGTCGGCACCAACGCCCGCACCGCAGACTCGTCCAGCGGCAGCAGCACGCGGCCATTGGCATCCACACGTTCGGGCACCGGCAGCCGCAGGTAGCGAGGGACAAGCGGATCTGGCAGCTTTATGTGCAGATCGTACTGGTCGTACCGGCTCTCATTGCCCATCGCCAACACGTCGCGGAACCCCGACGTGGTGACCAGCGCGGTGACGGCACCTTTGCGCTCGATAATCGCGTTCGTCGCCAGGGTGGTGCCATGCACCAGTATCCCGACATCTTCAGGCGCCAGCCCGGCATCGCGCAGGATCGTGGCCACCCCGGTGAGCACCCCCTGCTCGGGAGCATCACTGGTGGTGAGCGTCTTGGTGGTGAACCGACGGCCTTCCCGTTCGAGGGCGAGGTCGGTGAAGGTGCCGCCGATGTCGACGGCCAAGCGGGCTGTTGTCATGCGGCCATAGTCTAGACCCATGTTGCAGCGCGGCAGAAGGGGTTAGCTCATTCCGCCGCTGCAGCGAAGACGCAAACCTGACACTCCTCCTGCGGAATGACAGCCACAGCGTCGACCATCATCTGGACCCGCTCAGCCTGCTCCTGCCGGATCGCCGGCTGGCCAACCCGGCTGGACGACAACCGCAGCGTCGCCAGGGTCTCGGCCAGCTTCAGCCCGGCGGCCAGCGGATTGATCACAGGAAAAGCGCACTGCGCGGCAATCCGGTCGGCAATAGGCGACATGCAGGTGCAGCCGAGCACGACGACCTCAGCGCCATCCTCGCCGATGGCGCGATGACACTCGGTGACGATGCGGGCCATGATGGCATCGGCGCCCGCCTGCATGCGGGCGACGTAGCCATCCGGCTGGCCCAGCGTCGCCAGTTCCGCCTCCACCCCGACATTGCGGATACCGGTGCAGGCACCCTCCAACCCGTAATCCCGCAGGGTATCCAGCGGAATGAAGTTCAGCGATTTCGGCCAGACGGTCACAATGGAAAAGCGCCGGCCCAACGAGGTGGCCAGGCGGTACGACGCCTCCCCAGAGCCGACGACCGGGATAGGCACGGCAGATTTCACTGCGGCCAAACCATAATCACCCGCAGTGTTGAACAGCAAAGCGTCACAACTGGGCGCGGCCGCGAGGGCGGCCGCCAAATAGCTTATCTGCTGCAACGGGATATCGGCTGGTGCGAGCGGTGCCCCGGGCAGCCGCGTGCGGTAGGCGGAGAAGACGGTATCCGGTGACATGATCCGCGCCAGTTCTGCCGGCGGCGCCGAGGCACCGATATCGGTCCGTTGGGCCAGGCCGAGCATCCCAATCCGCATCACCGTTCTCCCTGCGACCGCCGGGCGATCATCCACGGCCACGCCGGCGATAGCAAATCAGGCCGCGAGCGACGCCCGGCTTTCGCCAATCGCCTCCCGCACCGCGTTGAGCAGCGCGGACCGGCGGACGGGCTTGCGGAGCACGCACACGGGTCGCAGCGTCTGGGGCATCGGCACGTCGTCCAGCTCGAAGCCGCTCAGCATCAGCATCGGCAATCCGAGGCCGGACCGGTCGGCCTGCTTCATGAACGCCGTTCCGGTCATGTCGGGCAGGGAATAATCGACCACGATGGCATCATAGGGATCGCGATCCTGCAGCCGCATCAAGCCATCTTTGGCGGTGTTGACGGTCACAACTTCAAACCCGCCGCTGACCAACACCGCCGCCAGCGCGATGGAAACGTCGCGCTCATCCTCCACGAGCAGAACACGGCCGGTGCCCCGCCCGATGGTGGCAAGGTTGAAGTCACGTTCGTCGGTGACCAGGATGTTCGCCGTCGCCGCGGGAAGCCATAACTCCACCCGTGTGCCGACCGCGCCCCCTTTCAGGATGCGGATATCGCCGCCGGATTGCTGGCAGAAGCCCTGAGCCATCGACAGGCCCAGCCCAGCCCCCTTGCCGAAGGTCATGGTGGTGAAAAATGGCTCGAAGGCCCGCGCCATCGTATCCTCATCCATGCCGTGCCCGGTATCATGAACGGCGATGACCACATGCTTTCCCGCGCCAAGCTGGCCAAAAATACCATCCTCGGGCCTGGCATTCCGGGCGTGCAGGACAAGGCTGCCCCCGCTCGGCATGGCATCGCGGGCATTCAGCAGCAGGTTGATCAGACAACTCTCGGCCTGAGTCGGATCGACCTCGATGTCGTCGGTGAACGGCTCGACCGCGATCTTGAACCGGATGCCGGCGCCCAAATGGGCCAGGCCAACCAGCTTGCGCGTCTCCCCCAGCAAATTGGCGACGTTGAGCCGCCTCGGCTGCAACACTTGCTGGCGGGAAAATGCCACCAGGTGGTGGATGAGTTTGGCGCCGCTGGTGGCCGCATTATGCGCAATCTGCCCGACCTCCTGCGCCTCCGCGCCGTCCAGATAATCGGAGGCCATGATGTCCAGGCTGCTGATGATGGTCTGCAGGTAGTTGTTGAAGTCGTGTGCGATGCCCGCGGTCAGCCGGCCCACCGCCTCCATCTTGCTGGCGTGATGCTGTTCGGACTGCAGCCGGGTCTGCTCGGTCATATCGCGCGAGCTGCCCAGGATGAGCGCGATCCGTCCAGTGGGAGACCGGATGGGCACAAGCACCACGTGCAAATCCCGCGCGCCGTGCGGCACGACGCCGCTCTGGCGATAGTTGTACGGCTCCCCGGTGCTCAAGCAATGACGGTAGCGCGCTTCGATTGCCGCCGCGACTGCTGGCTCGAAGAGTTCTGCGGGCCGCCGGCCTCGCGCTTCCTCGGCGCTGACGCCGGTCAACGTGCGGCAACTCGGGTTGACCGCCTCGTAGCTGAAATGACCGTCGGGGCTGACTTTGACGATGAACAGCGCGTCCGGTGCGTAATCGAAATAAGCCGGGAGCAGAGAGTTGCTCTGCCGCACCTCCAGTTCGGTCCGCTCGCGATGGCGCTGCTGTGCGCGAATCGCCCGCAGGAGCCAAATCCCGGACACCAGGAGAAGGACCGAGACGCCACCGGCCAGTGTGGCCCGGAACGTCCACTGGGCATAAACCGTCGACAGCGCCGTGTTGACGGAGAGTACGAGCGGCAAGTCGCCAACCTTCGCATAGGCGAAGAGGCGGGCCTGTCCGTCGACGCGCGACACACCGTCGTACGGATCAACGATGCCATCCTGCAGCCGCTTCAGCACCGACGCGTCTTTAAGCTGCACGCCGATATCGGCATCGGCGAATGGCGCGCGGTACACCAAGGTCCCGTCCGACGTGAACAGCGCGATAGTACTGCCCGCGCCGAGGTCGAGCTTGGCGAAGAGGCTCATAAAGTAGGAGTAGCGGATCGACCCCACGGCGACGCCGGCGAATTTTCCGTTTACGTCATTGATCCTGCGGCTGAGTGCAATGGACCATTCGCCGGTCGACCGGCTGCGGTAGGGACGGCTGATGTAGAGGCCCGTGGCGAGGTCGTCGCGGTGGACGCTGAAATAATCCCGGTCCGAAACCACTTCATCCACGGGCTTTGGCGTGCCCGATTGGTAAATCACCGCCCCGTCCGCGTCCATGACGAACATGCTCCCCATGCTCCGGGCCTCGATCGAGCCATCGAACAGCATTTGCTGACGCGACGCCGGGTCGACTTTGCTCAAAGCGGGCGCGTCCAGGGCGCGTATCGTTGAACGCAACGACAAATCGTAGGTCTCGAACGTCCGTTCGACATCGCGTTCCAATGCGGTCACCAGGTTTGACGACGTCCCCGCAGCATAGCGCCAGGCGGCCTGCCGTGATTCCGAGAGCACAGCCGACGACGGTCATCATCAAAATGCCAACGACGACCAGTCCGATCAGCATTCGGCGGAAGGGGTCGCCCCCAGGATTTTCCAAATGGGTCAGCCTCATAACAATGGAGCAGAGAACGTTACGCAGCGAACGGTTGCTCTACCCGGCACGGTTCTGATTTAAATGCATTGCGGGACAATTAACGCTTAAAACAATACGTGAATTAGCCTTTCATTTACCGAATACCGCCAACGGATCGAACGGGAAGTTCCATCGGAATTGCTGCAGCAGCGCTAGGCGGAGTTGGTCCCGCAACTGCCTGATGCGGCCGATGTCACCCTGCTGCATCTCCGCTGCAATCGCCCTCCGCAAAGTGGCAGCCTTGCCAGCCGCCTGCTGCCGGCGCAGCAACTGCGTGACGGTTTCCGCCGCTTCGGCGAGCCGGGTTTGCTCCGGCACAGACAGCGTCCGCGGCTTGATGTCCATGACGCAGACTGCGCCCAGCCGGTGCCCGGACTCCGTACGCAACGACACGCCGGCATAGAACCGGAAATCCGGTGGACCGGCGACGAAGGGATGGTCGCGAAACCGGCTATCGAGACGGAGGTCGGGAACGATCAGCGGCTCGTCCTGCAAGATGGTGTAGGCGCAGAGGCTCTGTTCCCGAGGGATGAATTTCGTCGTCACGCCGATGGAGGCTTTGAAGTGCTGGTAATAGCGCCCGATGACGGTCACCGCACAGGCCGGCATGCCCAGCGTGGCTGCCAACCCGGCAATCACCTCCTGCGCGCCGCACATCTCACCGGCAAAGACAATACCGCTCTGCAGCACAGCCGTTGCGCGCTCACTTTCACCTGATCCGCTGAAGGACGCAGCCATTCTGAATTCCAACGCTGTCTGAGCCGCTTTTTCGGCGCCTTCATCTGTAAACTGTAATTACTGCAGACTTGTAAAACTCGTCTGCTGACACGGCAGAAGGGGAAATTTGATAGTTCATTTATTACATTTTCCATCGATATATTTTGAACAAGAACAATTTGTATTGGCGGTCATTGGCGTCCTCATCATTGTTCAACCGGCACGCCGCCTTCGCCTGACCTGGCTCAGCGCACGCACCTGCAACCGGATGGACACAGTTGGGGAACAAAGCGTCTCAACCCGCGCGGATCGGCGCTGAAACCCTTGCTGCAATCTCACGAGCTTGCGACATTAACGGCAATTAACTTTCCGCGACAAAGCCCGCTCTCTCTGCTCTAGACCCTGAAGGACGGTGTCGTCATGCCCCTCATCATGCCTCGTAGCCGCTCTTGAACCTCGATCGTCTCAAGGCATTGGTCGAGCATGCCATCAACCTCGCCTCGCCGGTGTCGCAGTTTGACGAAGATGGGGTGCGCCTGGTCATCCAAGCCATTCCCGCGGCGGCTGCGGACCGCGCTGCCTCCGGCGTGCCGCTCGTGCTCGACAGAAGCAGGCCGGGACCGAACACGATCCACTCGTCGCTGTTCGGGCTGTTCCATCTGCAGGCCGGGGGGGACACGACCCCCTTCGTCCGCCTTGGTCAAACGATCGAGGCTGGGCAGAAAATCGGACTCATCGAGGCAATGAAAGTGTTCAGCCCCGTCATCTCCCATCGGGCCGGCCGCCTCGTCGCCGTCCTGGCCGAACATGGGGCGGAGGTCGAGTGCGGTCAGCCGCTATTCCGCCTGGAATGACATATCGCCTTGTTTAGCAAGCTGCTGGTCGCCAACCGCGGCGAGATCGCACTCCGGATCATTCGCGCCTGCCGCCAGTTGGGCATCCGCACCGTGGCGGTGTTTTCGACGGCTGATGAAGGAGCTGCCTATCTCCGCCTGGCCGACCAAGCCGTTTGCGTCGGCACTGCGGCCACTCCACGCAGCTATGGCAACGCTGCTGCCATCGTGCTGGCGGCAGAGGCGACCGGGGCGGAGGCGATCCACCCTGGCTATGGCTTTCTGGCCGAAAATGCGGATTTCGCGCGCATGGTCGAACAAGCCGGACTCGTTTTCGTCGGGCCATCCTCGGCGGTGATTGCCAGGATGGGAGACAAGATCGCTGCCAAACAGGCGATGCTGGCAGCCGGCGTCCCCTGCGTGCCAGGTTCCGACGGGGCCTTGCCCGACGACCCGGTGGCGTTGCGCAACGTGGCATCCCGGATTGGCTTTCCGCTGATCGTGAAGGCCGCCGCCGGCGGGGGTGGCCGCGGCATGCGGGTGGTCGCCAACCCAGCCGAGTTGGCCGCCGCCGTGGCGTTGACCCGGCAGGAAGCCCAGCAATTCTTCGGCCATCCGGATCTTTATGCCGAACGCTATCTGCAAACCCCCCGCCACGTCGAAATCCAGATCTTGTGCGACACCCATGGCAACGCCGTGTGGCTTGGAGAGCGTGACTGCTCCACCCAGCGCCGTCATCAGAAACTGGTCGAAGAATCGCCCGCACCGGGGATCGACCGGGCTGCAGTGGCGCAGGTGGCGGAGCGCTGCGTGCAAGCGTGCCGCCAGATCGGCTATGTCGGCGCCGGCACGTTCGAATTCCTGTACGAGAATGGCACGTTCAACTTCATCGAAATGAATACGCGCCTGCAGGTCGAGCACACCGTGACGGAGGCGGTGACCGGCATCGACATCGTTCAAGCGCAAATTCGGATCGCCGCCGGCGAAACGCTGCCCTGGCCCCAGGCCGGCATCACCGCCACAGGCCATGCCATCGAATGCCGGATCAACGCCGAGCATCCGGAGACCTTCGCCCCCTCGCCCGGCCGCATCACGCGCTGGGATATGCCGGGCGGTCCGCATGTCCGCGTCGACACCCACATCACCGCCGGGGACAGCGTGCCCCGCAACTATGACTCGTTGCTGGCCAAGCTGGTGGTCCACGCTGGGAGCCGCCCCGAGGCGATCCGGGCGATGCAGGCCGCGCTCGGGGAAATGCGGGTCGAAGGCGTGCTGACGAATCGATCCCTCCACCAACGCATCCTAGCGGACGCAACGTTTTGTGAAGGCGGTATGTCTATTCATCATCTGGAAACCCAGTTAGCGCATTGGCGAGCTGCGATTTCGGAGCGACTCGATGACCGCCGAGCTGGATGACGATTATGCGATCCGTCTTACACCGGAACAAGTCGACCAATTAGCCGACCTTCTGAAGGGTGATGGCCTCCGCACGCTGCAGTTGGACACGAAGAACGGACGCTTCGCCGTCACGCTTGGGAGCCGGGAGGCTGTTTCCCCCGGCGGTCTAGAGCCAGCGAACCAGGCAGTCACCGTGCATGCCACCTCCGTTGGTGAATTCCTCACCGGATACCCCTCTCGCGGGACGCCGCTCACGCAGCAGGGCGCCATCGTGGCACCGGGGGAAATCCTTGGGCTGGTCCGCACCGGGCTGGTGTTCGCGCCGGTGACGCTCCCTGCAGACGATCCTCGCCCGGCAACCCTCACCCGTATCTTGGTCCCGACTGGCACGCTGGTTGGATACGGTACTCCATTGTTCGAGATCGAGCGGCATTGAGCGGGCTGCCCGCGCCGCGGATCAGCCTGGTTGGCACGGGCGGGCTACTCTTCCAGGCCCCTGGCGAATTCGAACTCGGGGTTCAGGCCCGTCTTTGGCAGATGGCGTCCCAAGCTGCCCATTGGCCCGGCGTGGCCGAGGCCGTGCCGGGCGTCACCAACCTCCTCCTGGTGTTTGCCGCACCCCCCGCCACGCCCGACCCACTGACTCAGATGCTGCTGGCGGCGTGGGACGAAAGCCATAACGCGCCGATCCCGCCAGGACGGTCGGTCGAGATTGCCGTGACCTATGGTGGCGACGACCTGGGGGTGATCGCGGAGCGTACCGGCCTGGATGTTGCGGAAGTGGTCCGGCGGCATAGTGCGGCAGAGTACCGCGTCTTCGCGCTCGGCAGCCAGCCGGGGTTCGCCTATTTGGGTGGGATCGACCCAACCATCGCCGTCCCCCGCAAACCGGTACCAGTGCTGGAAGTCCCGGCCGGCACGGTGGTCATCGGCGGCATGCAGGCGGCGGTGGTCGCCGCGGCGGGACCGAATGGATGGCATGCGGTGGGGCGGTCCGCCGTGACCCTGTTCGATCCCATGAAACAACCACCGACGCTGTTCGCACCGGGCGACCGGGTACACTTCCGGAACCTCGCAGCCTCGGCATGATCGAGGTCGTAGAGGCTGCGACGGCCAACACCGTGCAGGATACCGGGCGGTTCGGCTACCGGCATATCGGCGTCGGCTGTTCCGGCGCCATGGACCCGGTGGCGCTCCGGGTCGGCAACATGCTGCTTGGCAACCCAGCTGACGCGGCCGCCATCGAGATTCAGGTCTTCCCGTTCGCGGTGCGGTTCCTGACGCCCGGGGCGTTCGCGATCACCGGCGCGGATTGCATGCCCACGTTGGACGGCCTCGCTTTGCCGCCCTGGTGGGCCAGCACCGCACAGGCCGGCCAGGTGCTAACCGCCCAGCCGCCGCAGGACGGCGCCCGCAGCTACCTGGCATTGGCCGGCGGGATCGACGTACCCCTCGTGCTCGGCTCCCGCAGCACGCATCTGCGCAGCGGATTTGGCGGGTTGCAGGGCCGGGCCCTGCGAAGTGGCGACCGACTGCCAACCGGGCCGACGGCAGAGGTCGCAAAAAGCATCGGCGCCGCTCCGCCCAACCGCCCGGCGGATCGGGTCATGGCCGTGCGGGCCATCCCCGCCGCCGAGCATGACGGCTTTCCCGAAGCCGTCCAGCAGATGTTCTGGTCCACCGAATGGCGCATCACCGCCAACAGCAACCGCCACGGCTATCGCCTGAGCGGCCCCACCCTCCTGGGTGGGGACGCATTCAACATCCGCTCCACCCCCATCTTGCCGGGGATCGTGCAGGTGCCCCCTGGCGGCGCGCCGATCGTGCAGATGAGCGACGCGAACTCGGCCGGCGGCTATCCCAAAGTGGCCACCGTCATCAGCGCCGACCTCCCGCTGCTCGGCCAGGCGCGGCTGGGGACCCACATACGCTTCGCCCGCACCGACTACGCCACCGCCGTTGCCGCCGAGGCCGAAATCGATGCCTATCTCAAGAAGGTGCAGCGCACCCTGGCGCTCTACCGTAAAGCCACCGTCTAGCTCAGCAACTCCCGGCACCGTGCCACCGCCTGGTCGTCGGCTAGCACGCGATGCCACTCGATCGGCCCTGGGTCCTTCGCGGCCAGCCGATGCAGCACGGCGTCGGTCGCGTCGGATGCATCGCCGGACCGGGCTCGGACGCGGCGCTCCAACTCCGCCAGTGGCGCCTCCAGCCAAATCCCGGTGAACTGGCGGCAGGCGCTTGCCACGGCGTTCCGCAACGCCGGCGAGAGGAAACTCGCGTCCAGGATCACCCCATGCCCTGCCGCATCGTACAACCGGGCTAGCAATTCCGCATCCACCCGGGCATTCGCCGCGTCGGAATAGGCCTCCCGGCCCAGACGATGCTCGGGTGGGACGCCGTGCAGCCGCTTGCGGATTTCGTCACTGCGCAGGATCAGCGCGCCCGGCGCGGGTCCCAACCCGGGGGCAAGGGCGCGGGCCAAGGTCGATTTGCCTGTGCCGGGTAGGCCGCCAATCGCCACGACCCGGCCGGGCGCGGGGTACAGATAGTCGAGTGCTGCGTCCAGATACCCGGTGTCGCCCTCCACATGCGCCCGCACCATGGCCCGCCGGGACAGGAAGGGTGGCAAGGTTTGCACGAGGGCGGCGTCTCCCGTCCTGGCCACGTAGCGGTTCAGCACACGGTTGGCGGCGGGGCGCCCGGCGCGGCGGTCCAGATCCATCAGGAGGAAGGCGATGTCGTAACCGAGATCGATCGTCGCCATCTCCTCGTCGAACTCCATGGCGTCGAACGGGACGGGGGCGCCCTGCCAGAGGCAGATATTGCCAAGATGCAAATCTCCGTGGGCGCGCCGCACCAAGCCCGCCTTCGCCCGTGCCGCCAGCAAGCCGGACGCCGCTTCCAACCGCTGCTCCGCCCCGCGCAGCCATTCCGCCACCTGGCCGGGTGGCAAACCGGCCTCCAGCGCGGCCGTGGCGTTGCCCTGGGCGTTGCGGCCAGGATGGGATGGGTCGTGGCCGGATGCCGGTTCGCGCCGGGCATGATCCGCCGCCACCATATCGCCGAGGGCATCCAGCAATCCATCCGGCAGCCCGTGCTTCAACCGCTCGGTCAGGAAGTCGGCTTTC
This sequence comes from Acetobacteraceae bacterium, assembly GCA_965199005.1. Taxonomy (GTDB): domain Bacteria; phylum Pseudomonadota; class Alphaproteobacteria; order Acetobacterales; family Acetobacteraceae; genus LMUY01. The sequence goes on from CBDAQK010000006.1 coordinate 2,198,354, forward strand.
GGGATCCGCGCCATGCGCAGCACCCAATCCACCGGCTCCCCCTTGCCTGCCAGCTCGAACCCGGCAGCGCCGCGGGTGATCGGCACGACGTCCCGGTAGAGGCCAGGCGCCGCCGCCTGGTTCAGCGCCAGCTCGCGCCCCAGGAAATGCCGCCGCGCCTCCACGCTGGTGAAATCCAGGAAGTTCAGCCGGACGGCCTTCTTCAGCTTGAACACCGTCTCCTCGCCGACGAAGACCGCAGAAATCTGCGTCTCTGTCGGCGCAGCCCCCGTCAGCCCCTGGAGAAACGTGCGGATTTCGGCCTGCGGATCATCCATCGGCAGGGACTATGGATACAGCGCCTCCGATCCCCAACTATCCCCGCTCCTGGTATAGACGCGGCGGTCGTGCAGGCGGAACGGCATGTCCTGCCAAAACTCCATGGCCTGCGGCTGCACGCGGTAGCCGGACCAGTGTGGCGGCCGTGGGATCGCATCCCCGGGATACCGCGCGTCCATCTCGGCCAGCCGGCGCTCCAGCTCCTCCCGGTTCGCCAGCGGACGGGATTGGTCCGACGCGAGCGCACCCAGACGCGAAATACGGGCACGGCTGGAGAAATAAGCATCCGCCTCCGCCTCGGTCACCGGCCCCACCGGGCCTTCCACGCGCACCTGCCGGCGCAGGCTCTTCCAGTGAAATAGCAGCGCCACGTGAGGGTTGGACGCTAACTCGTTGCCCTTGCGGCTCTGCCAATTGGTGTAGAACACGAATCCCCTGGCATCCACGCCCTTCAGCAGCACCATCCGCACGGAGGGCCGCCCATCTGGCGTGCTGGTGGCCAGCGCCATCCCGTTCGGATCGTTCGGTTCGCTCTCCGCTGCCTCCGCCATCCAGTCCTGGAACAGGCCGATGGGGTCGGACACGACCGGAACGGGACGGGCAGGCAAATGCGTGTCTGGCATAACGGGACCTCTCTGCGGCATAGAGTGTGGGGCCAAGCGCCAGCTTCGCCAAGCCGGGCCTTCCCTTGCCGTGCCGCCTGTGCCACCACCGACGACGCCCGGCGCCAACCCGGGCAGCCGGATGATCCTTGGGGAACAACGCCAATGCCAGACGCCAAGACCGTCGCGAAGCCTGTGACCGGGACATTGATGGCGGGCAAGCGCGGCCTGGTGATGGGGGTGGCGAACGACCGCTCCGTCGCCTGGGGGATTGCCGCTGCCTGCGCGGCGCAGGGGGCCGACCTGGCCTTCACCTATCAGGGCGAGGCATTGGAAAAGCGGGTGCGCCCGTTGGCGGAGAGCGTGGGCAGCAAGTTGGTGGTGCCTTGCGACGTCAGCAGCGACGCCAGTATGGATGCCGCGTTTGAACAGGTGCGCAGCCATTGGGGCGAGCTCGACTTCCTCGTCCACTCGATAGGCTGGGCGGACAAGGCGTTCCTGCGCGGCAAGTATATGGACACGCCGCGCGATGCGTTCCTCACCGCCATGGATATTTCGTGCTTCTCCTTCACCGCGGTGTGTGCCCGGACCGTGCCGATGATGAAATCCGGCGGGGCGATGCTGACCATGACCTATCTCGGCGCCGAGCGGGTCATGCCGCATTACAACGTGATGGGGGTGGCCAAGGCCGCGCTGGAGGCATCCGTCCGCTATTTGGCGGCCGATCTGGGCGGACAAGGCATCCGCGTGAACGCGATCAGCGCCGGGCCGATCAAGACTCTGGCCGCCAGCGGCATCGGCGATTTCCGCTATATCCTTCGGTGGAACCAATACAATTCGCCGCTGGAGCGCAACACGACGATCGAGGAAGTGGGCGGTGCTGCACTGTATCTCCTGTCCAGCCTGTCGTCCGGCGTTACGGGTGAAGTGCATCACGTGGATAGCGGCTACCATACGGTGGGGATGAAGAACCCCACCGCGCCCGACATTACCGTTTCACATTCCGAGTAGCAGCGGTCAGCGGCCATGAGCCACAACAGCTTCGGCCATTTGTTCCGCGTCACCACCTGGGGCGAGAGCCACGGCCCGGCCATTGGCTGCGTCGTGGATGGCTGTCCGCCGCTGCTGGAACTGGCCGAGACCGACATCCAACCTTTTCTGGACCGCCGCCGCCCCGGCCAGTCCCGCTACACCACCCAGCGGCAAGAGCCGGACGCCGTGCGCATCCTGTCCGGCGTGTTCGAAGGCCGCACCACCGGGACCCCGATCGCGCTGCAAATCGATAATGTCGATCAGCGGCCGCGTGACTATGGCGCGATTGCCGAGCAGTTCCGCCCCGGGCACGCAGACGTCACCTACCAATTAAAATACGGCATCCGCGACTATCGCGGCGGCGGCCGCGCCTCAGCCCGCGAGACCGCCATGCGCGTCGCGGCTGGCGCGGTCGCCCGGCGCATCTTGGACGGCGTCACGATCCGTGGCGCGCTGGTGCAGATCGGGGCGCAAGTGGTGGATCGCAGCCGATGGGACTGGGAGGCGGTGTCCGAGAACCCGTTCTTTTGCCCCGATCCAGTCATGGCTGTTCAGTGGGAGGAGCAGTTGGCCGCCGTGCGCAAGCGTGGCTCTTCGGTCGGCGCAATCATCGAAATTGTCGTTGAAGGCGCGCCGCTGGGCTTGGGGGCGCCGATCTACGGTAAGCTGGATGCGGACATCGCATCCGCCCTCATGGGCATCAACGCGGTGAAGGGTGTCGAAATCGGCGCCGGGTTCGCCGCCGCCATGCTGCACGGCGAGGAGAATGCCGACACCATGCGCATGGTGGATGGCCAGATCAAATTCGGCACGAACCATGCCGGTGGGATTTTAGGCGGTATCTCCACCGGCCAGCCCATCGTTGCGCGATTTGCTGTCAAGCCCACCAGTTCCATTTTGACGCCGATGCCATCCGTCGATGTGCATGGCAGGGAGGTGGACGTCTCAACTCACGGCCGGCACGATCCATGCGTCGGCATCCGCGCGGTACCGGTGGGGGAGGCAATGCTCGCCTGCGTTCTCGCCGATCATTTGTTGCGACAAAGAGCACAAGTCCATAATATAGCTTCACAATCGGAACAGACTAGATATCACGACTAAGTGTGTGGGGAGCGGAAGGTATGCGCGCTAAGCTTTCGTCCGAATGAGCAATCCAGACACTGCCATCGACTCTGCCTCGCTCGACGCGTTCGTCGAGGGTTTTGGCTACCGGGAATGGACCAGCCGTTTGGCCGAGTTGGAGCAAGGCGCGGCGAAGCCCACCCGGCTGGGCCGCGCCCTGCAACAGCGCCACATCATCGAGTTGACCATCGAACGGTGGCGCGGCGCCGGGCGCAACCGCCTGCCAAGCCCGGGTGAACGCTGCATCGCCCGTCTCGCGGCCGACGCCAGCCGGCTGTTCGACGAGTTGCCGGGCAAGGGTCGTGACCGGCTGCGGGCAAGCCTGCGTTTGGCCGCCCAGGCGGATAATACGCTGGTCACGGCCTTCCACCTGCTGCGCACGGCGGCGCTTCAACGCTCGCGCGGCTTCGAGGTGGAATTCACCGGCCTGAAGGATTGCGCGAATTTCGACTTGCTGATCCATCGGCATGGCCAGGATGCGGAAATCGCCTGCGACGTGGTTTCGGCTGAAAATGGCCGTGGCGTGCATCGCGGCGCCTGGTCCAATTTGTGCGACCGCGTCGACCCAGAGCTGCAAACGTGGCTGGCCAGCCATCCCGGCCGCTATTTGCTGAAGATGACCCTACCCCAGGGGTTGAAAGACATTCCGGAGGGCGAGGCGCTCGCCGCCCTGCATGGCCGCATCACGGCGATGCTCTCCAGCATGCGCCGGGCAGATCACGACGAGGCGGCCGTGTTGCGGCTGGATCCCTTGATGCTCGCCGCCGCCCAAGCCGACGAATTGGGCTTGATGCCCCGGCTGCGCAACGAATTTGGCCCCGAGGCCCATTTGGCCGTGATGACTGCCGAACGCAGCATGGTCGTGTTGGCGGCGCGGTCCGTGCAGGAGAACGAGGTCGCCATTGCCGTCCGGCGACGGATGACCGAGATCGCCCCAACCCGGCTGACCGGTAGCCGACCCGGCATCCTGGCGATGTTCATCGAGGATACCGACCGTACCGAATGGCGCCTGCTGCGCGAACGGATGGATTTGGAGGGCGAGGCGCGGCAGTTCCTGACCGATCCCGGTGCCAAGCCCGTCGTGGCGGTCACCTGTGCCTCCCGGCTGGAGATGTTCGGCATAGGGGCGCCAGATGCGGCGCCGGATGGGGAGTTGCGGTTCCGCAACCCGCTGCATCCCTCCGCCAAAGCCCCTGCCCTCGCCCCGGCGGTGACGTCATCGATATGACATATGCGTGAGGTGGCGAGCCTGCCCTCGCATTGACTTTGTTTAACCCCCTACTGTCTCATGTTGCGGTGCAGCGGAGCGGCGAGATGGACAGTTCGGATTACGAGAAGAAGCTGGACGAGCTCGACCGGATGCTTAACGATCCCGACAGCCGGATGGAGGCGGAGAAGGTCTGGGTGTTGCTGGCCGAGATCTCCCGCCATGACGCCGCCAAGCTGCCTGCCATCAGCCCGGAGTGAACCAGCCTACCACAGCGAGGGTTTGGCGATCATGAGCCAGAAGACGCCGAGGAGGCCAAGGAACGCCGGCCAGCCGAGCAGGAACCACAGCCGCATCGCGCGGACGTAATCCGGGCCTAGCGGCGTCCGGGTTTTTGCGGCGAACTGCGCCAGTGTTTGAGCCTTGATCTGGAGCCAAACAACCGGCACCCAACAGGCGAAGGCGAGCAAGTACAAGCCGTACGTGACGATCAACCATGGCTCCGCAAGAGACCAACCGGCCAGGTGCACGAGTATGAGGCCACTCAAGGGCTGAACGACTCCGCTGGTAACGGTGAAGATCCAATCGGCCTTCACCACCATGCGTCCCACGCTGGCGATCGTCCCCGGGTCCTCCGTGAGATGGGCGTTCCAGAAATACCAGGCGGTTCCCGCGCCGAAGCCGAACAGGATGGTGCTGCTCAAGACGTGCACCCATTTGACCAGCAAATAGAACTCCATCAGCGTTTGCTGCCGATCGCGCCGTAGACGAGAATCAGTACGAGGATGGGGAGGTTCTTGAGCAGGGGACCGAGCGGGTCCAGCCACAGGCCCGGCACCGCCAGGCCAATGACGAGCGTGTAGCCCGCCACGGCGACCAACTGCACCATCGTTGCCAGACGTGCCGTGCTATCGCCCAACACCAACCCGGCGATGCCAAAGTCGAGCATGCTGCTGCCGATCCGCATGGGATCGGCCAAGGCGGGGGACAGGCCAAGAGCGCGGATGAGGTTTGCCGTGGCTGCCCCGCCGTAAGCCAGGCCCAGCAAGGCCGATGCGAGCCACAGGAGGACCAACACGGCCCTGATTGCGGAACCCATGAAGAATAGCCGCGCGTGCCACCGGTCTTGCACCTGGGCTGGGCGCTCGCGCAACGCCACGTCCAACGCGCGTGGCTGGAAACCGATGGCGGCCTCGAAGCCCGCGCTGTCTCCCGCGTTGCCGGCGATCATCTGGACGAGGCTGTTGGTGGCAATTGGCCCGGCCCCCGCCAAATCGCCGAGGCGGCCGAGAAGCCGCATGACCGGCATGGGAACCGACAGAAACCGCGCCGTGCCGAAAGTGAGCCATGCGCGATAACGACGCAGCAATTCCCGCAGGTCGAGCGTCTCCGGGCCAACCGGCTCGATGGTCGCGTCGCGAAACCGCTCTTGCTCGCACGTGATGCGAACCGTTTGCGCGAGATCACCCGCATGGATCGGGGTGAACGGAAAGTCTCCGCGGCCGGGGAGCGGAATGATCCAAGGCAGCCCGGCCATGCCCCGCATCAGGGACGTGCCGCCATAGCTCCCATCGCCGTAAACGAGGGACGGACGCAGGATCGTCCAAGCGATGCCCGCCCCGCGTAATGCCGCCTCGCCGCGCAGCTTGGATTGCGCATAATCCGTCTGCACGTCGGGCCGCGCACTGATGGCGGAGATCAGGACCACGCGGCTTACGCCGGCGGCCGTTGCGGCCGCGTAGAGCGCACGCGGCATGTCGACATGGACAGCCTCCATCTCGCGTCCGCTCAAGATGCCCGCGGCATTCACGATGATGTCGGTGTTGCGGAGGTGGTGGACCCAAGCGGTGGCCTCGGTCATCCGCGCCAGGTTCATGTCCAGAAACCGCACTGCCGGAAAGGCGTCGTCCAGACCACCCGCCTTGCGGGTGATGGCCACCACCTCGTGGCCGTGCGCGGTCAGTTCAGCCAGGATATGGCGGCCGATGAACCCGCCAGCGCCGAGCAACATCACGCACATGGATCGCAGCACTCCCGGTCAGCACACCCCATGGCTGTTAAGATAAGGCCGCCTCGATCTCGGCACGGGAGGGAATGCTCTCCTGGCTGCCGCGCCGTGTGACGCTCAGCGACGCAGCAACATTGGCCCGGCGTAGCGCCACAGCGACGCTCGCGCCGCGGTCCAGCGCGGCGGCGAAGACGCCGATGAAGCAATCGCCCGCGGCCGTCGCGTCGACCGCCTGCACCTGGAGTGCCGGCATGTCGATCACCTCGCCAGGGATGGCGGCGGACACACCATGTGCGCCCCGCGTGCCGACGATGCTGACACCCAATGTGTCGCGTAGCGCGGCCGGCTCGGCGGGGACACCGAGCTGCTCGCCCAGCCAGGCCGCCTCCTCCGCATTGACCACAAGCCAATCCACCATCCGCAGCGCGTCATGCGCCAGGGGGCCGACCGGGGCGAGGTTAAGCACGATGCGGGCGCCCCTCGCCCGGGCCCGGCGGATCAACGCGGCATTCTCATCCGCGGACACCTCCATCTGCAGCAGCAGCGTCATGCCCGGGCCAAAATCGGCATCCGCCACCTGTGCGGCCTCTGCCAGCAGGTTCGCGCCGCTGGCGACCGCGATCTGGTTTTGGCCGGACGGCTCGACGCAAATCGCGGCACTTCCGGTCAGCGCCGCGCGCCTCGCCACGCGGGAAAGGTCGACGCCGGCGGCGCGCAGCCCGGCCAATACCGGCTCCGCCGCGCTATCCTCGCCGACGGCCCCGGCCATCGCCACAACCGCCCCATCCCGGGCTGCCGCCAGCGCCTGGTTCCCACCCTTGCCGCCTGGCTGCACCAGCGCCGAGCGGCCGATCACCGTGTGGCCGGGGCGGGGCAGCTCATCCAGTTGGTAGATGGTGTCGAGGTTGAGGCTGCCGAACACCAGGATCATCGCAGCGCGGCTTCCATCTCCGCCCATTCCCGCTTGCTCAGGCCACTGCCGGGCTGCTCGACCACCTCGCCAGCCAAGCGCCGGCGCAGCACCGCCAGCATGCCGGCTGAGAAAGTGACGGCGCCAAGGCGGTAATCGTGGAAGGCTGCGGCACAGGCGGGCACCCAGGCCTCCAGCGACTGCATCATCACGTCGGCATAGGCGCGGATTTCATACTGCGCATGCGCATCGGCCCGCAGCGACAGGAAGCCGAGCAGATTGTGCAGATCGGTCTTCCAATACCATTGCGTGTAGGTGTTGAGCGTCAGGTTCATCCGGGCCAACTCGCGGGCCAGCCCTTGGCGTGCCGGGTCGGCGGCGTCTTCGTTCAGCATCCAGGCATAATGGTCGTATGCCCGCCCGGCATCGCTGCGCAGCAGGTCCAACACCATCGCGGCCTCCTCGCCCTCCAGCACCGCGCCACGGCCCTGGCGGTTGGCCGCGGATTGCGCGGCCAGGTGTTCGGGGGACGGGATGTAGAACTCCCGGTCCATGACGGAGTAGCGGGCGGAATACTCGTTCACGTTGGCGGTGCGGTGGCGAATCCATTGCCGTGCCACGAAGATCGGCAGCTTCACGTGGTACTTGATCTCGCACATCTCGAACGGGGTGGAGTGGCGGTGCCGCATCAAATACCGGATCAGGCCGGCATCCTCGCTGACGCGCTTGGTGCCCCGCCCATAGGAGACCCGGGCCGCCTGCACCACGGCCGCATCGTCCCCCATATAGTCGACTACGCGGATGAAGCCGTGATCCAGCACGGGGGTGGCATGGTACAGCAGGGCCTCCAGCGCGGGAACGGTGGCGCGCAGGGTGGGGGCGGAGGTCGAACGCAGCTCGGCAATGGCCGCGTCCTGGTCGGTGGATATTGCCATGAACGACCCCTACCATTCGGCGGCGACTTCGCCTATATAGCGTGGGCTGGCTTGCCAGATATGGCGATAAACGATGCGTGGAATAATCGTTGTGGACCCGGGGGCAGTACTCGGCGTCTCCACCATCACCTCGATGGATTATGGGGACGAAATAGGCTCGACACGCGTGGTAAAGACGTATTTTTCGCTCGGCATTGTACCGCCGTCATCGGGCTCTATTACAAATGCCAATGACAATCATGAGGCATTCGCAGTCGCAGCGTAAGTTGCGATAGACGCGGTTCGGGGGGCACCGGGCAACAGAAGCCCCCCACTTCTCCCCAACCTTGCAACTTGTCCATCGAAACCTGACATGCTGGGTCAGACAACGGGAGAGGTGGATATGCAAGCGATCTCGGTGCTCGATCTGGCACCAGTCCCCAAGGGTTTCGGCCCGGCGGACGCTCTCCACAACACGCTCGACCTGGCGCAGCACGCGGAGCGCTGGGGCTATCGCCGGTATTGGCTGGCGGAGCACCACAACATGATCGGGATCGCCAGCGCGGCCACAGCCGTCACCGTGGGCTACGTCGCTGGCGGCACCCACCGAATCCGCGTCGGCGCGGGTGGCATCATGTTGCCGAACCACTCGCCGCTGGTCATCGCCGAACAATTTGGCACGCTGGAGACGCTCTATCCTGGCCGCATCGACCTCGGGCTGGGGCGCGCGCCGGGTTCGGACGGCTACACCCAGCGCGCCCTGCGCCGGGACCCCGAATCGGCGGAGCATTTTCCACAAGACGTGATGGAGTTGCAGGCACTGCTCGGCCCGGTCGCCCCGGGGCAACGCGTTCAGGCCGTGCCGGGCACTGGCACCCAGGTGCCGCTGTGGATACTCGGCTCCTCGCTGTTTGGCGCCCAGGTCGCGGCGCATTTCGGCCTGCCGTACGCCTTCGCCTCGCATTTTGCGCCCGACGCGTTGATGCAGGCGCTGCAGGTTTACCGCGACCGCTTCCGCCCCTCCGCCCAACTCGCCCAGCCCTACGCCATGGTCGGCGTCAACGTCATCGCCGCCGACACGGATGCGGCGGCGCGGCGCCTGTTCACCTCGCCGCAGCAGAGCTTCACCAACATCTTCCGCGGCACCCGAGGCAAGTTGCTGCCGCCGATCGACGATATCGAGACATATTGGTCGCCGGGCGAGAAGGCCCAGGCGATGGGCATGCTCGCCTGCTCCTTCGTGGGAGCCCCGGCGACGGTCCGCGAAAGCCTCGCCGAGTTCCTGGCGGAAACGCAGGCCGACGAGATCATGGTTGCCGCCGCCATCTACGACCACCGGGCCCGGCTGCGCTCCTATGAATTGCTCGCGGAATTGGCGCCGGCCCTGATCCGCCAAGAGGCGCTGGCGTGACGGACGCGGTTCCTCCGGACAGCAAACTCACCACCACGAAGAAACGGTGGGCAGAGCAGGGCCGGTTCCTGACAGGCCACGCGCGGGAGGCGGACCGGCTGCCACCGGGCCAACACCTCGTGAAAGACTGGCCTGTGCTCGACCTCGGCGTTCATCCGAACATCGACACGGCGCGGTGGTCCCTGCGTCTGTTCGGCGCCGTGAAGGAAGCGATGACGTGGGACTGGGCCGCCTTCCGCGCGCAGGAGCAGGTGCGCGAGGTGACGGACATCCACTGCGTCACAACCTGGTCGCGTTTCGACAATGCATGGGAGGGCGTTTCCACGCGCACCGTGCTCGACGCGGTGCGGCCGTTGGAAACCGCCGCTTTTGTCGTGCTGCACAGCCATGATGGCTACACGACCAATCTGCCGCTGGCCGATTTCGCCGCCGAGGACGCGATCCTGGCGCACTCCTGGAACGGCCAGCCGCTGACCGCCGCCCATGGCGGCCCGGTCCGCCTGATCGTGCCGCATTTGTATTTGTGGAAGAGCGCCAAATGGCTGCAGCGGATTGAGTTCGCGGCCGGCGACAAGCCGGGCTTCTGGGAAACGCGCGGCTACCACGACCGCGGCGATCCTTGGCAGGAACAGCGCTACGCGTAGGGCTGGACCTGCTCAGTTCCGGTCCGGGCCTGCCTCCAGCAACGCCAGATTTTGTTCCGCCAGGTCACTCGTCGCCGTGTCCGGGGCCAGCGCCTCGGCCTGCACCCAGTCCTGGTGGGCGCCAACGCGGTCACCGCGGCGTTGCCGCAGAATGCCACGCTCGAGATAAGCCTCCGGGTTCTCCGGGTCCCTCGCCAAAGCGCGGTCCACATCGTCCTGCGCTAGATCCAGATGCCCGCCGTGACGCCAGGCCGCCGCGCGCAGCACCAGGGCATCCGCCCGCTTGGGATCCAGCTCCAGCGCGTGGCTCAGATCGTCGACCGCATCCTCGTAGTGCCCCAACGTGCCAGACGCCACGGAGCGGTCGATCAGCAAATCGACGTCGTCGGGCGACAGACTCAGCGCCAGGGTCGCGGCGGCCAGCGCACGGGCAGGTTCACCGGCCATTAGCCAGGCCTGGTCCGCCTGGCCGTACACGCTGGCACGTGCCAAATCGGGTGCCTTGCTCTTGGCCGCAATCTTCTCCAGCATCTCGGCACCGGTCTGCACGTCGCCCAGTTGCACCTGCGCCAGCGCGAAGCAATGATCCGCTGCCTCGCCGCCGCCCGTGGCCTGCCAGGCATCGGCAAAGGTATTGGCGCCCTCCGGGTCGCTCGCCAGCATCCCAAGGCACTTCTCGTAATCCGCGCCCTCGGCGATCCGCGGGGGAACCGGCGGAATCGGCAGCGTCTCGCCCGACTCCATATCGTCGGGCGACCCGATTTCGGACCCGCGCAGTTCCCATGCGGCACCTCCCGCTCCTGCGAGCAGCAATACGCCCGCCGCGATCAGCGCGATCCCTCGTCTCTTCATGATCGTGCTAGTCTACCCGCCAGCCGGTCCGCCGGGCAACTCAGTCGCATCAGCAGGGGCATGCAGCTTCTCATCTTTGGTCTCGGCTACACTGGAACGGCACTTGCCAGGCAGGCTGCCGAAGCCTCGATCCCCGTCACGGTCGCCACGCGGCAGCCGGACGCCAGCGCACCGCCCGGCGTCCGGCTCGTCCCGTTCGACGAACCCGGCGCCGCCCTGGCCATCGCCACCCACCTGGTCGCGACTGCCGCGCCGGGTGACGCTGGCGATCCGGTGCTCGCCCGTCACCGTGCCGCCATCGCCTTGGCCCCATGCCTGCGCTGGATCGGCTATTTGTCGACCACCGGGGTCTATGGCGACCGTGGCGGCGCCTGGGTGGACGAGACCTCAGACCTTGCGCCCTCGGGCGAGCGGGGCCGCCGCCGGGTTGCAGCCGAGCAGGCTTGGCTGGCGACCCGTCCCGACCTGGCGGTGGATTGGTTTCGGCTGTCGGGCATTTATGGCCCGGGCCGTTCCGCGCTGGACGACATCCGCGCCGGCCGCGCCCGCCGGGTCGACAAACCCGGCCATCTATTCAGCCGCATCCACCGCGACGACATCGCGGGCGCCCTGCTGGCAGCGATCCGGCAAACACCCGCCGCTGGCCCGCGCGTACTGCACGGTGCCGACGACGAACCCGCCGCCAGCGCCGATGTCGTTGCAGAGGCCGCCCGGCTCCTGGGAGAGCCCGTTCCACCGCTGACGCCCTTCGCCGTGGCGGAACCGGCGATGAGCTCGATGGCCCGCTCCTTTTGGGCCGACAACCGCCGGGTTCGCAGTGCCTGGACGCAACAGGGGCTCGGCAGGACGTGGCAGTACCCGACCTACCGGGAAGGCTTGCGCGCCATCCTTGCCGCTGAACCGCTACCGGGTTAGCAGCGGGGCCAACACGCTGGCCAACAGCGCCAGATCGACAGGGCGGGACATCCGGTGTTCGCCGTCCTTGACCAGGTGGACCTGCACATCCGCAGACTCAAGCTGCGCGGCCAGCCGCAGCGACCCCTCCCAAGGCACATCGGGGTCGGCCTGGCCATGCAGCAGACGAACCGGGCAGGCGAGCGCAATCAGTCCACCGAGCAACAAGTGGTGCCGCCCGTCTTCGATCAGCGCCAGGGTGATCGGCGTGGGGTCGCCATAGGCGCTGGGCACCATCAGCACGCCGTCACGTTCCAGCGTGGCGCGCTCGGCGGGCATCATCGTCTCCCACATGAGCGTCTCCGTGAAATCCGGCGCCGCCGCCACGCCCACGAAGGCGGCCACCCGCCCCGGGCGCGACAAGGCGGCGAGCAGCCCGATCCAGCCCCCCATCGAGGAGCCGACCAGCACCAACGGCCCGTCCGTCAGCCCATCGATTGCGGCCAGCGCATCCGCGGCCCAGCGCCCGATGGTGCCGTCGGTAAATTCGCCGCCGCTTTCCCCATGGCCCGAATAGTCGAAAAGCAGCAGCCCCTGCCCGCGCTCCCGGCACAACGCCGTCAGGGCCTGCGCCTTGTCGCCGCGCATGTCGCTGCGGAACCCCGGCAGGAACACCACCGCCGGCGCGCGGCCTGGCAGGCGCTGCCAGGCGAGTTCGACGCCCTGCCCGTTATCGATCCGCCCTCGTTCCATTTCACCCCTCCCGCGCACCCCACCACTGGTGGTATAGCCCACGCGGCATGACCGAAACCCTGTCCCTGACCATTCTGCAAGTCCTCCCCTCGTTGGAAACCGGCGGCGTGGAGCGTGGCACCGTGGAAATGGTGCAAGCGATCGTGCGCGCCGGGGGCTCCGCCCTGGTGGCGAGCGCCGGGGGGCGCCTGGTCTCCGCGGTCGAGCGGGCGGGGGGCACCCACATCATGCTGAAGCTGGCCTCGAAGAACCCGGCCCGCATCTGGCGGAATGCAGCGCGGCTCGCCTTCCTGATCCGCGCCGCCGACGTGGACATCGTACACGCCCGGTCCCGTGCGCCCGCCTGGTCCGCCTGGCTGGCCTGTCGCCGCACCGGGGCGCGGTTCGTGACCACTTGGCACGGCGTGTACAAGGAAAACGCGCCGGGCAAGCGCCGCTACAACGCCATCATGGCGCGCGGCGAGCGCATTATCGCCATCAGCCATTTCGTCGCCAGCCGGCTGAAGGCGCGGCACCAAATCGACCCTACCCGCCTGCGCATCATCCCGCGTGGCGTGGACACGACGGTTTTCGACCCGGCTGCCGTCACCGGCGAGCGCATGGCGCGGCTGGCCCGGGAGTGGCGGCTGCCGGATGGCTTGCCCATCATCATGCTGCCGGCCCGGCTGACCCGCTGGAAAGGTCACACCGTGATGCTGGAGGCCATGGCCAAGCTGGAGCGGCGCGACGTGGGACTGGTCATGGTCGGGGCGGAACAGGGGCGCGCCCGGTTCCGCCGCGAGTTGATCGCGCGCGCGGAGGTGCTGGGCATCGCCGACCGCCTGCGCCTGGTCGGCCATTGCGACGACATGCCCGCGGCCCTGATGCTGGCGGACGTGGTGGCCAATCCGTCGATCGAGCCGGAGCCGTTCGGCCGCACCGTGATCGAGGCGCAGGCGATGGGCCGCGCCGTGGTGGTCAGCGATGCAGGCGGCACGGCGGAGACCGTGGATCACGGCGTGACCGGCTGGCGCGTCAATCCGTCCGACCCGGGGGCGCTGGCAAACGCCATCGACGCCATCCTGCGCCTGTCCCCGGCCGAGCGGGCGGCGCTGGGGATACGCGCGCGCGCCAGCGTCTGCGCGCATTACACCACAGCCGCGATGCAACAAGCCACGTTGGAGGTGTACCGCGAGCTGGTGGCGTGAGCCGCATCCTCGTCCTCAAGCTTGGGGCACTCGGTGACTTCGTGCTTGCCTTCAGCGCCTTTGCCGCAATCCGTGCCTGGCACCAAGATGCCGAAATCACCCTGCTGACCACGGCGCCGTTCGCCGAGCTGGCCCGGGCCAGTCCCTGGTTCGACGTGGTGCTGACGGATACCCGGCCGTCGCCCTGGAATGTGCCGGGTTTGCTACGGCTGCACCGGTCCCTGCGTAGGTTCGGCCTGGTGTACGACTTGCAAACGTCGAGCCGGTCCGGGTGGTATTTCCGCTTGGCCGGACGGCCGGCCTGGTCGGGCATCGCAGCCGGCTGCTCGCTGCCCCATGCCAATCCCGCCCGCGACCGGATGCACACGCTGGAACGTCAGCGCGACCAGTTGGAGATGGCGGGAATCACGCAATTTCCGGCCCCGGAGTTGGGGTGGCTGGCCACCTCCAGGGACGGCGCGAAATCGACGGTTTACAGCGTTCTGATCCCCGGGGCAGCCCCGCATCGCCCCCGCAAACGCTGGCCCGCCGAGCGTTTCGGCGGCCTGGCGGCGGTGCTGGCAGATCGCGGCCTCGCCTCCATGATCGTCGGCACCAGCGCGGACGCCCCCTTCGCCGCCGCCATCCGCGAGTACTGCCCAAGCGCGGTCGACCTCACGGGCCGCACCAGCCTGCTGCAGCTTGCCAGCGTGATCGCAACCGCGTCCTTGGCGGTCGGCAACGATACGGGGCCCACCCATCTCGCCGCCGCCCTCGGCATTCCAACCCTCGCCCTCTTCTCCGGCGACAGCGACCCGGCGCTCACCCGGCCGCGCGGCGACGTCCGGGTGCTCGCTTCTGCCGACTTGGCAGACCTGACGCTTGAACAGGTTGCGGCTGCGTTGCCGTAGGTCCATTTAGGGCATCCTATCCCTCTGAAAGTGCTCCAACATGCCCGCCATCACCTTGCCCGACGGTTCCGTACGCCGCTTCGACGGGCCGGTCACGGGCACTACGGTGGCCGCCGCCATTGGGCCGGGCCTTGCCCGCGCCGCGCTCGCCATGAAGGTGGACGGCAAATTGGCGGATTTGTCTCAGCCCATCGACGCGGATGCCTCGGTGGTGTTCGTCACGCGCAAGGACCCGGACGCGCTGGGCATGATCCGCCACGACACGGCCCATGTGCTGGCTGAGGCGGTTCAATCACTCTATCCCGGCACGCAGGTCACCATCGGACCGTCGATCGAGAACGGCTTCTACTACGATTTCGCACGCAGCGAGCCGTTCAAGCCGGAGGATTTCCCCGCCATCGAGGCGCGGATGCGGGAGATCGTCGCCCGCAACGCTCCGTTCGAACGCGAAGTGTGGGACCGCGACGCAGCGATCGCGTTCTTTGAAGCGCGCGGCGAACGCTACAAGGCCGAACTGATCCGCGACCTGCCCGCCACCGAGACGATCACCCTGTATAAGCAGGGCGATTGGATCGACCTCTGCCGCGGCCCGCATATGCGGGGCACGGGCGACGTCGGCACGGCGTTCAAGCTGCAGAAGGTCGCCGGGGCCTATTGGCGCGGCGACCACCGCAACGCGATGCTGACGCGGATTTACGGCACGGCCTGGCGCGACCAAAAGGAACTCGACGCCTACCTTCTCCAACTGGAGGAGGCAGAGCGCCGCGACCATCGCCGGCTGGGCCGCGAGATGGATTTGTTCCACATCCAGGAAGAGGCTGCCGGGTCGATCTTTTGGCACCCCAAAGGATGGCGCCTCTACCGCACTGCCGAGTCCTACATGCGCCGCCGGCTGGACGCGGCTGGTTATCTCGAGGTGAAGACGCCGCAGCTGGTGGATCGCGTGCTGTGGGAGCGCTCCGGCCATTGGGACAAATACCGCGAGCACATGTTCGTCGCTCACGTAGAGGACGAGAAGCGCACGCTGGCATTGAAGCCGATGAACTGCCCCTGCCACGTGCAAATCTTCAACCACGGGCTGCGCTCGTACCGGGAGTTGCCGTTGCGCATGGCCGAGTTCGGCGCATGCCACCGCTACGAGCCGTCAGGCGCCCTGCACGGCATCATGCGCGTGCGCGGCTTCACCCAGGACGACGCCCACATCTTCTGCACGCCCGAACAGATTGCCCCGGAGACGGCGCGGTTCGTCGAACTGCTCGCCTCCGTCTACCGCGATTTCGGGTTCGACAGCTTCCGCGTGAAGTTCGCCGACCGCCCGTCGGAACGTGCCGGCGATGACGCGACCTGGAATGCCGCGGAGGCGGGGTTGCGCGATGCCTGCGCGCTGGCGGGTGTCGACTATGAGCTGAATCCCGGCGAAGGCGCGTTCTATGGCCCGAAGCTGGAGTTCGTGCTGCGTGATGCGATCGGGCGGGATTGGCAATGCGGCACCCTGCAGGTGGACTACGTTCTGCCGGAGCGGTTGGACGCCAGCTACATCGCCGATGACAGCTCCCGCCAGCGGCCCGTCATGCTGCACCGCGCGATCTTGGGCAGTTTCGAACGGTTCCTTGGCATCCTGATCGAGCAATATGCTGGACGGTTCCCCTTGTGGCTGGCACCGGTGCAGGTGGTGGTCGCCTCCATCGTGTCGGATGCGGAACCCTATGCCCAGGAGGTGGCCGAAGCGTTTCGCCAGCGTGGCGTGAGCGTTGTGACGGATGGCCGTAATGAGAAGATCAACGCCAAAATCCGCGAACACAGCCTGCAGCATGTGCCGATCATCGCCGTTGTCGGCCGGCAGGAGGCAGAAGCGCGTACGGTGACCTTGCGCCGGCTCGGCGTTCAGGCGCAAACGGTGCTTTCTTTGGCGGATGCGCTGGATGGGGTTGCCAGCGAGGCGCTTCCGCCCGATATTGCCAGGTCGGCCCACACGATTCGTTGATTGACTTGATCCAGCCCGCGTGCTGCGGCAAGATTTTGCGAACGATGATCTGCCGCCACGCGTAGCCGGCCAAACGACTATAGGAGAGCACAATAGCTAGAGGTCCCATGACAGCCGCCGCACCCAGCCGCGACGGCCCCCGCGTCAACGAGGACATTCGCAGTCCCCAAGTCCGCCTGATCGATGCCGAGGGCGAGATGCAAGGCGTGATGAGCGCCCGCGACGCGATGCTGCGGGCGATGGCCGTTGGGCTCGACCTGCTCGAGATCAGCCCGAACGCCGATCCGCCCGTGGTCAAAATCCTCGACTACGGCAAATTCAAATACGAATCCCAAAAGAAAAAGAACGAGGCGAAAAAGAAGCAGAAAGTCGTCGAGATCAAAGAAGTCAAGGTGCGGCCGAATATCGACGAGAACGATTACCAGGTGAAGTTACGCGCGATGAACAGTTTCATCGACGAAGGTGACAAGGTGAAGGTCACCCTCCGCTTCCGTGGCCGCGAAATGGCGCATCAGGACATCGGCATCAAAGTGCTCGAACGGATTCGCGGCGACATGGACGAGAAGACCAAGGTGGAGCAGATGCCCCGCATGGAAAACCGTCAGATGATCATGGTGCTTTCGCCAAGATAGGCTACCGCAAACCTTCGTCCGACGAGGCAATCAGTCGTAGGGTGGGCTGAAGCCTACCCTGCGAAGGTACGTGTTTGACGGCGGGGTAGGAGTCGTTCCATGGAAGCGCTGTACTAGGCGATCAGGCCCCAGCTCCTGGCAATCCGCCACGTCGATGGGATGCGGGACTCCAGGACGTAGGGCATCGCTTCCCCGACGCCCCGGTCCCCCGCAGCCGTCGGGTCGATAGGCACGCCGTGCCCTAGGCCCGGCACGACATAGAGCTCCACCCTCACCGTGCGCCCCGCATCCCGCCACACGCGATGCGCTACCCCATCCACGGTATCGTCGATGCCGTCCTGCTCGCGCAGCCCATGCACGTCGCACCATTGCTTCGCCTGCTCCTTGGCGCTGGCGAGCGCGACCGTCGTGTCCGCATCGCCGTGCCAAATGGATACGATGGGCTTGCGCTGTGGCAGCGGGCTCGCCTGGCGCACCAGATTTCCCCACACCCCAGCCAGATGCGGTGGGCAGTGACGCATCGCGGCGAACGCCTCGCCCACAGTCGCAGCACAGCGATACGGCAGCCCGGCGATCACCGCCCCGGCGGCGAACACGTCCGGATAGGTCGCCAACAACGCGGACGCCATCGCGCCGCCGGCGGATAGGCCGGTGACGAACACCCGCGCCGGGTCGATCTGGCGGTCGGACTGCATCCGCGCCACCATGCCGCGGATGGATGCGACTTCGCCCTCGCCGCGGGTCACGTCGCCATCCTCGAACCAGTTGAAGCAGGTGTTGGCGTTATTGCTCCGGGTCTGCTCGGGGAATACCACGGCAAAGAGATGCCGCTCCGCCAGGGTGCACCACCCCGTGCCCTCGGCGAATCCGCTTGCAGTCTGGGTGCAGCCGTGCAGCACGACCACCAAGGGCGCGCCCGGTGGCAGACCCGGCGGCACGAAACGCAGCATGCGCAGCGCACCGGGGTTGCGCCCGAACTCCACAACCTCCTCCAGCCGGTCCGTCGAGTCGGGGCTCAGATCCCCGGGCATGTGGCGCCTCAACGAATTCCACGACCGGCGCATGCGCGTCAGGTCGGCGAGATTCATGTGCATCTTGGGCAGGCCGGGAATTTCCATGACCTGAACATGGTGCACCGCAGCATGAGCAGCAACCCGGCGGCTAAATGTTGTGTCCGCTGGCTCGGCGGCTGGCCTGCCAAGCGAGGCCAGCGCATGATGCTGGCCATGTTGCAAACCTCCCCACCGCCCGCGCTCCGCGGGTGGCTCACCCAGGCCCGTGCCTACCTCCCGGGCGTCCTGCTTTGCCTGGCCGTGACGCTGGTGGCATGGCTCCTCGAACGCGCGGAAGCGGCGGTGTTCGGACGGGCCTGGCTGGAGGCGTTGGTCCTCGCCATTCTGGCCGGGACGGCGGTTCGCACGGCCTGGACACCAACCAAGCGCTGGCAACCCGGCATCAGCTTCAGCGCGAAGATGCTGCTGGAGGTCGCGGTCGTCCTGCTTGGCCTGTCGATCAGCATCGCCACGGTGGAGGCGGTTGGTGGAGTCCTGCTGATCGGGATCGTCTGCACCGTGGCGGTCGCCATCGTCGCAAGCTACAGCATCGGTCGGCTGCTCGGGCTGCCGACCCGGATGGCGACGCTGGTGGCCTGCGGCAATTCCATCTGCGGCAACTCCGCCATCGCGGCGGTCGCGCCGGTCATCGGTGCGAGTGCCCGCGACGTCGCATCCTCCATCGCGTTCACCGCGGTGCTGGGCGTGGTGGTCGTCATCCTATTGCCATTGGCAGTCCCACTCTTCCAGTTGACCGACCTGCGGTATGGGGTGCTCGCCGGGCTGACCGTCTACGCGGTGCCGCAAGTTCTGGCGGCGACGGCGCCGGTCGGGTCGGTTGCAGTACAAATGGGTACGGTGGTCAAACTGGTGCGCGTGCTGATGCTCGGGCCAGTGGTATTGGCGCTGTCGCTCGGCGGCTCACGCCTCCGCGGGGGCGGCAAGGAGGGCAAGCGTCCCCCGCTGCATCGGCTGGTACCGTGGTTCATCATCGGGTTCCTGGTACTGGCGTCGCTTCGCTCCCTCGATATCGTTCCCGCTCCCGTTCTCGCCCCGGCCGCGCTCTTGGCAAACCTGCTGACGGTGATCGCCATGGCGGCCCTGGGCCTCGGAGTCGACGTCCGGGTCGTGGCCAAGGCGGGGGTGCGGGTCACGGCGGCGGTCACCTTGTCCCTGATCGTGCTGCTCATCATCAGCCTGCTGCTGATTCGCCTTACGGGCGTTGTCTAAACGCAACCATCGTCCCCGGATGGCCGTATCAACCAGGCCTGGGGGATCATGTTATGCGTAGTCTGTCCGCCGCGTTCGTCTTGCTCACCCTATTCTGCCGGCCGGTCTATGCGGACGATGCACCCGTCTCGTCGCAGGACATGGCCTCCATCCAGGCGACCATCACCAGCCAGCTCCAGGCATTCCAACGCGACGACGCGGCGGGGGCATTCGGCTATGCAGCCCCGTCAACCCAGGGCGTCTTCGGGACGCCCGACAATTTCCTGGACATGGTGCGCCGCGGCTATCCTCCTGTTTACCGGCCACATTCCGTCGAATTCTCCGCACTGGGGACGGTGGCTGGCCA
The DNA here is from genome assembly GCA_965199005.1 of Acetobacteraceae bacterium. Taxonomy (GTDB): domain Bacteria; phylum Pseudomonadota; class Alphaproteobacteria; order Acetobacterales; family Acetobacteraceae; genus LMUY01. The sequence goes on from CBDAQK010000006.1 coordinate 2,218,342, forward strand.
GATTGTGCAGAACGTGGAGCTGACAGGTCCGGATGGCCTCCCTTATACCGCGCGGTATACAATGGAGCATGAGGCGGACGGATCCTGGCGGATCGTCGCCTGCGAATTGTTGCAGAGCCGGCGCCTCGGCGTCTGACGGAGGGAAGATGCCCGGAGTTGTGTTATGAACGTTCGTGTGGCTCCGGCAGCACTGATCCCCGCCGCGGCGGTCAACCCGGCGCAAATCCTGGTGCTGCCAGTCCTCCTGGCGATCAGCTTTTCCCACCTGCTGAATGACCTCATCCAGTCGCTGATTCCGTCGATCTATCCGCTGCTCAAGTCGAGTTACGATCTGAGCTTCACCCAGATCGGCCTTCTGACGCTGACCTTCCAAATCACCGCGTCGCTGCTTCAGCCCGTCGTTGGTTCGCTGACCGACCGGCGCCCGATGCCATTCTCCCTTCCGATCGGAATGGGCTTCACCCTGGTTGGGCTCCTGCTGCTGTCGCAGGCGCATAATTATCCCATGCTGCTGCTGGCGGCGGCACTGGTCGGGATGGGATCATCGGTGTTCCACCCTGAATCCTCGCGTGTGGCCCGGATGGCGTCGGGTGGCCGGTATGGCCTGGCCCAGTCGGTGTTCCAGGTCGGCGGCAATGGCGGGCAGGCCATCGGCCCCCTCGCCGCAGCCTTCATCATCATGCCGCACGGCCAAGGCAGCCTCGCCATTTTCGCCCTGGTGGCGCTGCTGGGAATGACGGTGCTTTACTATGTCGGCCGATGGTATCAACGCACGGTCGGCTTGCGGATGCGGGGCAAGAGGGCCGTGCAGGCGGTGTCCACATTGTCCCACCGCCGGGTCGTGATGGCAGTCTGCGTGCTGCTGGTGCTGATCTTCTCGAAGTACTTCTACACCGCCAGCTTAGCGACCTATTACACCTTCTATCTGATCGACCGCTTCCACGTCCCGGTGCAGACCGCCCAGATTTTCCTGTTCCTCTATCTTGGCGCCTTCGCGTGTGGAACCCTGGTGGGCGGCCCGATCGGGGACCGGATCGGGCGGAAATACGTGATCTGGGTCTCGATCTTGGGCGTGCTGCCGTTCACCCTGGCCTTGCCCTACGCCAATCTGTTCTGGACGGTGGTGCTGACGATCCCCATCGGCCTGATCCTCTCCTCGGCCTTCGCGGCCATCCTGGTCTACGCGCAGGAACTGATGCCCGGCCGGGTCGGCACCGTGTCCGGCCTGTTTTTCGGCTTCGCCTTCGGCATGGGCGGGCTGGGCGCGGCCGTGCTGGGCCAGATGGCCGACCATTGGGGCATCACCACGGTCTACCGCATTTGCGCCTTCTTGCCTGCAATCGGGCTGCTGACCGTGTTCCTTCCCTCGATCGAGCGCCCCCGCCGTGCCGTTTGACGAGACCGGCGGGCGACCCCCAGGGCGCAACGTGCTGGGCGGGCGGCTGCAAAGCTGCTCCAGCACGCCGCTGACCGGGTTCTATCGCAATGGCTGCTGCAACACCGGGCCGGATGATATCGGCAACCACACGGTCTGCGCCGTCATGACGGCGGAGTTCCTCCGGTACAGCGCCGCGCAAGGCAACGACCTGTCCACGCCCAGGCCGGAGTTCGGTTTCCCAGGCCTGCAACCCGGCGACCGCTGGTGCCTTTGCGCGCCCCGCTGGCAGGAGGCCCTGCTCGCCGGCGTTGCTCCACTGGTCACGCTGGAGGCGACGGAGGAGACGGCGCTGAATTATTGCAGTCTGGAAGATTTGGAACGGCACGCCGCCCAATGCTGACCGTCCATCATCTCAACAACAGCCGCAGCCAACGCGTGCTCTGGATGCTTGGGGAGCTGGGGGCGTAGCACGATACCGTCTTCTACCAGCGCGACAACACCACTATGTTGGCGCCGCCGGGAGATCGGCGATGACGCCGCTGCTGCTGAAGCTGTATCTAAGCCGCCCTAGCCGCGTCATGCCGCTTCAGCCAAGGCAAGCCGCACGCATTTGCGCATGACCGTGGGCAGTGCCTCCGCTGCCAGATTGGTCACCGGGCGCAGGAAACCGTCTGCCCGGATGCGGGGAAGCTGGGCCGCATACACGTCGATCGAAAGCTCGAAATGGGTGAAGCCGTGCGTGGCCTGCCCCACCCGGCGCCACGCTGCCGCTTCGGGGGCTGCCGCAAGCGCTTCCGCTTGCGACCATGGATCGAACCGCCACGCCGTCCCGGGCAGTTCCGTCATGCCGCCGAGCAGGCCCCGGGGCGGACGGCGGCGCAGCAGCACCTGGCCTGCCGCATCGGTAAGCCAGAAATGCGCCCCGTGGCGCTGTGGCCGCGGCTTCTTCACCGCCTTGCGGGGAAGGTCGGCGGCGATCCCCTCCGCCCGCGCCCGGCAACCCGGCATGAGAGGGCACAAGGCGCAAGCCGGATTGGCCGAGGTGCAAATCGTGGCGCCAAGGTCGAACAAGGCCTGCGCAAAATCGGATGGCCGCGCGCTTGCCGCCGGGTCCTCTCCCAGTGCCGCCGCTACCATCGCGATCGCCGTACGCGCGCCAGGAAGCGGCGCGGTGATGGCGGCCAGGCGCGACACAACACGTTCCACATTCCCATCGATCGGGACCACGGGAACACCGAACGCAATGGCAGCGATGGCGGCGGAGGTATAGGCGCCGATCCCCGGCAAGCTGCGCAGCCCCTCCACGGTTGCCGGAAAACCACCGAAGGCCGCGACCTGCTTGGCACAGGCGTGCAGGTTGCGGGCGCGCGCGTAGTAACCCAGCCCAGCCCAAGCGGCCATCACGTCCTCCGCTTCGGCCGCCGCAAGTGCAGCAACGGTCGGAAAACGGGCCAGGAAACGCTCGAAATAGGGTATCACGGCCGCGACCGTGGTCTGCTGCAACATTATCTCGGATAGCCAGACGCGGTATGGATCGGCCGTCTCGCCAGGCTCGTGACGCCAGGGCAGGCGGCGGCGGTGCCGGTCATACCAGGCGAGCAGGGACGCTGCCGGGGTTGTCACCGGGCGCGAGCGAAGGTGGGGAGCACGGAGACGGTATGGCGACGGACGGTCAGGACGACAAGCGGCACGTTTGGGGGCCGCGCGCGGTGGGGGCGCTCGTGCCCACGCTCACGCGCCCCGCCTTCCGTCGCCGCGCCCCGGCAACGGCGCAAATCCTGGCCGATTGGAGCATGATCGTCGGGCCAGCCCTGGCTGCGGTGACGGCACCGCGCCGTATGAGCGGCACGACCCTCACGCTTGCCTGCGCCAGCCCGATCGCGATGGAACTGCAACACATGTCCACCGAGTTGGTCAGCCGCATCAACGGCCATCTCGGCCGCACCGCGGTGGAGCGTCTGCGGTTCGTGCAGGAGATACTGCCGCCGTCGTCCCCCGCAGCGCTGGCGCCCGTCGCGGAGGAGCCGCCTCCGCCCATTCCGGGGATGCCGGCAGGGCCTTTGAACGACGCCTTGGCTCGGTTGGGTCAGGCGCTGAAGCGGCAGCCGGGCCGGCGGCGCTGAGCGTCGCGTACTGATGTTCTGGCGCATCACATACCGTGGCAGATTAGCAACGTTGGGCAGAAACCCACCCCCTATCCTGCTCGCGTTATCGTTGCCGCCACGGGAGAGTGGCATGTTGTAACTGGGCATTGCTGGGCAAACGCGGACATGATTCTGAGAGTTTGCGGTTTAGTCATCCTCGGCGGTCTTTGCGTCTCCCCGGGCGAGGTGTCGCAGCGGACGCATAGTGCTCATATCCCGGGTGCCAAGGCCGCCAACGATCCTATCGTCATGACGGTGCTGCCAGACGAAGCCGCGCGTGCGGTCGTCCTGGTTTCGGCCGGGTCTGCCCCAGCCACCGCTGACGTGCCTGCGATTGGCTCACCAGCCGTCCAGGCCGACCCACCCGCACTCTCGCCCGCGCTGCAACTGCCGTCCGATGCGCCAGCCCCGCCGCGGTCGCAGGTGTCCATGAACGCGGCCCCGATGGCGGCTCTGTTGAGAGCCTTGGCCCCGCCGCCGCCCCGCCCCGCCGCCACGCGCGCGGACGTGCAGGCGCTGGTTGCCACCATGCGGGCCAGCCTCGGGGGCATCTTGCTGCCTGACGCGCCGGTGCTGACCCGCACCGCCATGACTGCCGCCCGCGCCATGATGCAACGGGCGAATCTCTCGATCGACACCATGCAAGCGGTCCTCGTGGTGGATCGGTCGCCGCTTGTGCAGCGGCTCTGGGTGACCGTGGCTGCACCCGGCAGTCCGCTGGAGGTGCTCGGCTCGGTTCATGTCAGCACCGGCAAGCCGGGACGCAAGGAGCATTTCCGCACACCCGTTGGCGTGTTCGTCGACAATGCGGGCATATTGGGATACCGGGCCCTGGGCACCTATAACGAATTCCACATCCGCGGCATTGGCCTACGCGGCATGCGGGTGTGGGATTTCGGCTGGCAGACCACCGATGACTGGCGCAAGCCGCGCGACATCATGGCCGTCCGCATGGAAATGCACGCCACCGACCCAGTGCTGGAACCGCGCCTTGGCCACTGGGATTCGGAGGGTTGCATCCGCATCCCCAGCCGCTTCAACAGCTTCCTGGACCATACCGGGCTGATTGACGCGAAGGAACGCGAGGCCGCGCGGGATGACCGGCGGTTCGCTGCCCTTCTGCCGAAGGATGCCGAGCCAAGCCCGTTGGCGGGGCAGACGCTGGTGGTCGTCGACACCTCCGAGCCGGACGCAGCGCCATCCGACCCCGTCCGCGCCAATATGATCGAACACCCGGACCCGACCCCACAGGACCATGAAGACGCCGGCTGAGGGCGGACCCCAGGCATAGTTCCTGCAACGCCCCCACGCCGGGTTGCCGCAGCTTGCTTGCTGGGCAACCAAGCTGAAGATGGGAGTGAGGATGCCAGCAGAGCCACTGCCGAGCGAACCCGAGCCGGGCGGTTGCCCAACGTGGCCGACTTCCACCACGCGTTCCTTCTGGTGGCGCTGATCACGCTGGTCTCGGCGCCGGGCTTCCTTCGCCTGCAACCAGAAGACGGGTCTGTTGTCAGTGGCTTCCGGGGAAAGACCCGGGCGGCGTAGCTACTCGAGGTGGCGGCGAAGCATGGCACGGATTTCCTCCGGCACCCCCGCCTGCAAATCCGGCGTTTCCCCGCGAATGGTCATGGTAATCCGCATCATCTGCGGGACGATGATGGCCAACCGGTCCGCCTGACCCGGCGGCAGCGGTGGGTCGGCTTGGGCGAACAGGCCAGCGATCTGCACCCGGCGCCGCGCCCGCACACTCTGCTTCCAGCTACTGTCGCCGGGCACATCGATGAGCGCCGCATAGACCGGGTGGTCGGCCAGAAACAAGGAGAGCTCCGCAAACAGCGCATCCGCCAACGCCGCGGCCGACCACCCGCGCGACCGTGCCTGCAAGGCATCTAGGCGCTGCGACAAGCCGTCGCTGAGCTCCGCCACGATCGCCGTCGCAAGCACCGGTTTGGTCGGAAAGAACAGATACAGCGACCCGATGGAGGCGCCCGCCCGGGCCGCGATCTCCGTCATGGTGGTGGCGTCGTAGCCCTTCTCCAGGAACACCGCGGAGGCAGCGGCGATCAACGCAGCCACACGCTCGCGTCCCCGCTGCCGCTGGGGGTTTCGTGGCAACTCACTTGCAATACCTGAGGACATCCTCGTAAAACGTTTCCTGAGTTTATCCTCAGGTATAGCCGATCGTGGCCGCGCCTGCATCCCCAGGAGAATCGCTTCATGCCGACCGCGCAGGCCGATGGCTATAAATGGGTGGTGCTGAGCAACACGACGCTGGGCATGCTGGCGGCGACGATCAACAGCTCCATCCTGCTCATCAGCCTGCCCGCCGTGTTCCGCGGCATCGGGCTCAAGGCGCTGGACCCCGGCAATATCGATTACCTGCTCTGGGCGATCATCGGGTACATGATCGCCACCGCGGTGTTGGTGGTGGCATTCGGGCGGCTGGGGGACCAGTTCGGCCGCGCGAAGATGTACAATCTGGGTTTCGCCATCTTCACCCTGGCTTCCATCGGGCTGAGCCTGTTGCCGGGCCATGGCGATTTCGCCGCGATATACCTGATCGCGGTGCGGCTGGTGCAGGGCGTGGGCGGCGCGCTGATCATGGCCAACTCGACCGCCCTGCTGACGGATGCCTTTCCGACCGAACAGCGCGGCTTGGCGCTCGGCATCAACGTGGTGGCGGCAATTGGCGGCCAATTCCTTGGTCTGTTGATCGGCGGGTTGCTGGCGGACACCAATTGGCGGCTCGTCTTTTGGATCAACGTGCCGTTTGGACTGGTGGGAACGATCTGGGCCTACCTCAAACTCCAGGATGCGCCGACCCGCGTCTCGCATAAGATCGACTGGGCCGGGAATATCAGCTTTGGGCTCGGCCTGGTGCTGATACTGACCGCCATCACCTACGGCATCCAGCCCTATGGCAACCAGGTCATGGCCTGGGGCAGCCCGCGGGTTTTGACGCTGTTTGCCCTCGGCATCCTCTCACTTGCGGCCTTCGTGGTGGCGGAGCGCGTGGCAGACCGGCCGATGCTGGATTTCCGGCTGTTCCGGATCGGCGCATTCGCCTACGGCAACGTGGCCAATTTGGCGTCCGGCGTGGCACGCGGCGGACTACAATTCATGCTGATCATTTGGCTGCAGGGAATTTGGCTGCCGCTGCATGGCTATTCGTTCGAGGACACGCCCCTCTGGTCGGCCATTTTCATGCTTCCGCTGACGCTGGGCTTCCTGATTGCCGGGCCCGTGGCGGGCTACTACTCCGACCATATCGGCGGCCGTGTCTTCTCCGTGGGCGGCATGGTGGTGGGGGCGGCCAGCTTCATCGCCCTCATGCTGCTGCCGTCGGATTTCTCCTACTCGCTGTTCGCCGGCCTCCTGTTCCTGAACGGGTTCGGCTCTGGCCTGTTCGTGGCACCGAATTCCACCCAGATCATGAACTCGGTGCCAGCGCAGGAGCGTGGCCAGGCCTCCGGCGTGCGCGCCACGACGACCAATGTGGGCCAGGTGCTGTCGATCGGCCTGTTTTTCAGCCTAATGCTGCTGGGGCTCGCCTCGACCCTGCCGCAGTCGATGGAGGCTGGCTTGCTGGCGCAACACGTGCCGCCGGAGGTCGCACATCAGGTGGCGGCCACGCCGCCGGTAGCGAGCCTATTCGCCGCGTTCCTGGGCTATAACCCGATGGGCGAGTTGATTCCCCCGGCCGTGCTGCACAGCCTGCCGGCAGACAGCATCGCGGTGCTGACGGGCAAGGATTTCTTCCCCGGCCTGATGTCCGCGCCGTTCAAGCACGGCTTGACCTACGCGTTCACCTTCTCCGCGATCCTATACCTGGTGGCGGCAGGCGCCTCCTGGCTCGGCAGCATCAAGCCGGCGGTCCGCGCCACCGGTGGCGTGCCGAAGCTGGAGGCGAGCCGGTAGGGTGGTCAGCCGCTCCGCGCCCGCACATGGCGCAAACGGCGGTGCAGGCTGACGAAAATGTCATCCGCAATGTTCCTCACCGCGGTCAGCGGCCGGGAGCCAAGTCTGATCTGAAAGGCCTCGCAGGTCTCAGCGAGGACGCATTCGACCTGGGACACCAAGCCCGGGTCGAATCCCGGACCCGCGATTTCATTGACTGGCCGGGCAACCTCATTTGCGACCCGTGAGTCCCAGGAGCTGCGCCAGACAGTCTCGGCGAACCTGTCATTGGAGGATTGCCATCGAGCTGCCGCTTCGGCGCGAAAGGCTGGCTGCAATCCTCTGAAGGAAAGCGTGTCGAGTTCCTTCCCATGAGCTGACGTTTCGACGAAGCGGGTTACCTCCCGCCTGGAACGGCCGAGTTGCAAATGCCCTCCAGCCATACGAAGCCGCCGCGCCACCTCGACGGCGACTGGCCCAGGGCTGCGGTTCTCCACGAGAGCGAGATCGGCCGAGGAGAACATCGGGCCTATGACGGTATCAAGATCGAGTTCCGTCATGATGCGTGCGAGTAGCGGCTGATCAGACCGCACATCGTGCAGGGGCGTCACACTCATCTTCCCGTTGGAGGCGCCCCACCACGGTGCGAGCAGGCGACTGTAGTCCAAAGTCGATTTGCTGACTTCGGCCCGATAGTAGTTCGAAAACGTTCGATGTTCCCGTAAGAATTGAGTGCGCAAGGTGTACTGGGAGTTGATGAACTCACCTTGCGGCTTAATCGTGACCAACACCTCCATCGCAAAGCCACGTTGCGCGAACAAAGCGGCCAGCATGCGCGGTATGCCCAGGCTCGGCGGTAGCAGGCATAATCCCTCGTAAGAAAGGAAGACGGTCTCGGCGCGCGTCACCGCGAGCAGACCGGATAGGCGCGTGAGCAGCTCCCGCCGCTCCAAAGACGGGCGACGCCCGTCCAGTGTTTCCCCCAAATGTTGATGGCTCAGATGAGGCGCGGGTGCCGAATCCGGCGTTAGATCTGGATAGAGCACCCCGGCCTCCCCGAGCTGGGGGCGCAAGCTTGTCAGAACGCGCTGGAGGGTTGTTGTGCCGGTGCGCGGCATGCCGATATGGACGATTGCCCGACGCATCTTGACGACAGCACCCTGGTTCTTGGCGGGTGCGCCAGTGCACCTGCAAAGGTGACCGATAAGGCGTCTCGCCAGGCGCGTCATTCAGAAACGATGAAACAAAGAGTATCCGGGAGGAGAGCCGCAGAAGCGGAGTGGGTAGCGATCCCCTGCCGCGTATCGCGGCGGCCATCAACTTTCCGGCGGATCGTACGCCTGAATAGGCGGCAAGTTGCCGTCGAACCGCTCGACCTCGACGGTGCAAATCTGCCCCGTGCACCCCTGCGCCAGCGCTGACGTGCCGACGTCGCGGGTCAGCACGTTCGGGTTGCCATGCACGCAGAGCGGCATGTCATCATTTGGATCGGCGGGATCATACCAGGCACCAGTCGGCAGTTGGATCACGCCCTGACGAAGGCCGTCCGTAAGCCGCACCGCGGCCAGACACGCGCCGCGCGTGTTGAACAGCCGGATGATGTCGCCGTCAGCAATGCCGCGGGCCGCGGCATCCTCGGGGTGCATCGCAGCGACCTCCCGCCCGCGATGCTTGGACGCGGCGCTATGGCCGCCGAAATCCAACTGGCTGTGCAGGCGGGTCGCTGGCTGGTTGGCAATCAAATGCATGGGTGCATCTGGCGTCGGCACGTCGACCGGCGCCAACCAGACGGGGTGCCCGGGACAATCCGCCTCCCCGAAACCGGCGATCGTGGCCGAGGCGATTTCCACCTTCCCGCTCGGCGTCGGCAACGGCTTTGCCACCGGGTCGGCTCGGAACTCGCGCAGCGCCCCGCCATCATCCGGCAGTTGCGGCATGACCAGGCTGCCCAGCGCCCAAAACTCGTCAAAGGACGGCGCCGGCAAATCCTTGGCCGCCAGGGCGCGCCGGGTGCGCTCGTACAAGTACTCCAGCCATTGCCGCGTGGTGCGCCCCTCCGTGAAGGGCTCGGCCGCGCCCAGCCGGTCCGCCAGGGCGGCGAAGATGTCGTAATCGTCGCGCGCCTCGGCATAGGGCGGGGCCACCTGGTGCATCGCTACCAAGAGCGGGTCGTTGTTGTTGGCGCCGATATCCTCGCGCTCCAGCGTCATCGTCACCGGCAAAACGACGTCGGCGTGCCGGGCCGAAGCGGTCCAGGCGAGGTCGTGCACCACCACCGTATCCACCCGGCGAAACGCCTGGCGCAGCCGGTTGAGGTCCTGATGGTGGTGGAACGGGTTGCCGCCCGCCCAATACACCAGCTTGATATCGGGGTAGGTCCGGGTCTGCCCATTATAGCGATAGGTGGCGCCAGGGTTCAGCAGCATGTCGGCAATGCGTGCCACGGGAATGAAGTCGGCCACGCCATTGCGCCCCTGTGACAGGGTCGGCATGGGCACCGCGTTGTTGCGGCGGCCGTAATAGCCGATCGCCCCCATCGCATAGCCGAAGCCGCCACCAGGCAGCCCCATCTGGCCCAGCACGCAGGCAAGCACGCAGGCCATCCACACCGGCTGCTCCCCATGCTCGGCCCGTTGCAGCGAGTGGGCCATCGTCACCAGCACCCGGCGGCCGTGCAGGCGCCGCGCCAGGCTGGTGATCACCTCCGCCGGCACGCCGGTGATCGGCGCCGCCCAGGCGGCATCCTTCGGCTGACCATCCGCCAGCCCCATCACATAACGCTCGAACTCCGGCCACCCTTCGGTGTAGCGGGCCAGGAACGCGCGGTCGTGCAAACCGGCCGCGACCAGCGTGTGCACCAAGGCCAGCATCAGCGCGGTGTCGGTGCCGGGAATGAGGCTGATCCACTCGCCCCCGGCTTCGTCCGGCAGGTCGGACCGCAAGGGGCCTACGAGGATGAATTCGCAGCCATTCTGCCGCGCCCGGTCCATCGCTCCGCGCTCGACATGCTCGCTGACGCCGCCGCCGGCAACCATGCTGTTCTTGAGAGCCAAGCCGCCAAAGGCCAGCACCACCTGGCTATGCTCCGCCACCTGATCCCAGGTCACGTTGCGCTTCGTAATCTGGTCGAAATCGCCCATGATGTGGGGAATGATCACCGCCGACGCGCCGGCGCTGTAGGAATTGACCGATCTGACATAGCCCCCGAGCGTCGTGTTCAGAAACCGGTGCACCTGGCTTTGCGCATGATGGAACCGCCCGGCGCTGGACCAGCCATAGGAGCCGCCGAAGACCGCGCCGGGTCCGAAATCGTCGCGCACCCGGCCCAACTCGTCCCCAAGACGATCCAGTACGGCGTCCCACGCCATCGGCACGAATTCATCACGCCCCCGGCGCTCATCCGGGCCGGGACCGTTCTCCAGCCAGCCGCGCCGGACCATCGGCTGCGCAATCCGCGCACGGTGACGCAGAGCACCCGGAAAATTGTCGATGACGCCATTCGGGTCCGGGTCGCCCGGATAAGGCTGCACCTCCAACTCGCCATTCTGCCAGCGGGCGGAAAACACGCCCCAATGCGAGCTATGCGGGCGGAACCCAAAATCGTTCATCAGTCAGCCCCTCTTCAGTATCGAACCAGCGGAACAAGTAACCCTATGCCACGGCGCAATCGTAAAACATAACGACCCAACCGGACCGGGCAAACCGGTATCCCGTGCGATTCGCCCGGTGGGCGACGGTTTCCACCTGGTTGTGCACCGGGAACCAGAGCGCCGTATCCATGATCAGCTTCTGTGCATCGGCGTAAATCTGCGCCCGCTTGATGGCGTCGGTTTCTGCCCGCCCGGCGGCAAACAAATCCTCCAGCTTCGGGTCCGACAAATGCATCCAGTTGTATTTGTAATGGCCCGGCGTGGTGATGTTGGTGCTAGAGAAAAGATTCTCCAGGCACATCGGGTCTGCTTGAATCCAGCGCACCGGCAGCATGTCGTAATTATTGGCGAACACCAGATCCATGTTGCGGGCGAACGTGATGGTTTCGACCTTGATATCGAACCCGACCCGCTTCAGCCGAGCCTGGATTTCGACCGCTGTGTCCGGCTCCAGCGGCGGCGGCGCACCGTAGAACGCGCTCAGCCGCTGGCCGTCCTTCACGCGCACCCCGTCGGACCCGGGCTTCCAGCCAGCTTCGTCCAACAGGGCCATGGCCGCCTTTTCGTTCGGCAGATACAGCGCCTCCGTCCCCTTCCAGTAACCCGGCGTGGTGGAAGACAGCGGTCCATAGCTCGGGTCAACCAGCCCGAAGAACAGGCTATCCGCCAAATCGGCCCGGTCGATCGCCATCGCCATCGCCCGGCGGACCTTCACGTCCTGGAAGACGCCGCGGCTGCCGTTCAACTCCAGCCCGAACGGGATTCCGGCGGCATTGCTGACGATCGTCTTATAGCCGGGTGTATCGCCCAGCCGCTTCAAATCCAGCACCGGCGTCGCGTCCGCCATGTCGATCTCGCCGGCCTCCAGCGCCGCGATCCGGGTCGAGGCATCGGGGATGATCCGGTGCACGATGCGGGCGACCTGCGAGGGGCCCTTATGCGTGTTGTAGGATGGCGCCCAATTATACGCGTCGAACCGGTCCAGGATGACGCGCTGCCCATCCTCCCAGGAGGTGAACTTGAACGGCCCAGCGCCTACCGGTGCCCGCGCGAACCCTTTGTCGCCCAGCTTGCGGACGGCGGTGGGTGACACGGGGGCCAGCGTGGGCTCGGCAAAGCTCGCCACCGCCGCGCCGAACGGGGCGGAGTATTTCACGCGGATTTGCGACGGGCTGATCACGTCACACCCCGCATAGGGCCCGAGCTGGGTGATGGCACCCTCGCTGGCCAGCTTCGGGTCGACAATCGTATCGAAGGTGAATTTCACCGCATCCGCGTCGAAGCGCGTGCCGTCGTGGAATTGCACATCCTCGCGCAGCTTCAGGATGACGCTGCGGCCATCCGGCGCCACCTCCCAGCTCGTCGCCAGGCCTGGAAGCGGCTGGTTGCTGCTATCGCTGGCCACAAGCGTGTCGAAAACCTGCGCGACGACCTGGTATTCGTGACGGGAGCTGGTCACGCGCGGATCGAAGGTGCGGGCGGAGTTGTCATCCTCGCCCCAGGTGATCGTCAGCGGTTCGGCATCCTGCGCCTTGGCAGACCGGACCGCCGGCGCGGCCAGCAATCCCCCGACCACGGCGCGGCGGGTGATGGATGATGGGTTGGCAGCCATGGGCGGTCTCCGCGCTACGGTGGCGGAGAATGGGCGTAGCTGCCTTGCAAAAGCAATGTCCGCCGGCCCGGAGACGTGGCACGGGCTGTGCTACGACGTACCGCAGGCAGATGCGGGGAAGGCATGTATTCCGTCGCCGGATATAGCGACCGCTGGAGTGTGAAGCCCGGCCAAACCATCCGCTTCATGGCCAGCAGCGTGGGCGGCGTTCCCGTCCATGTCGCCTTCATGCGGCATCTGTGTGCGGACCCAAACCCGGCAGGTCCGGGGCTCCGCCAGATTTGGATGCCCACCGCGGTGGATGGCGAATACCAGGTGCCATTCCAACCAGCCTGGCTCGGCAGCTACGCGGTGGCAGCCAAACCAGTCAGATTGGACGGCCAAATCGGGATCGGCGTCACCTTATGGCCCACGGCGCCCGCTTCCGGCCCGCAAGTGCTGGTCGCGGTGACCGGGGATCGGCAGGACCTGGTGCTTGGCATCGACCAATCCGGTGCCTTCGTGGAAACCGGGGGAACCCGCGTCAGCATTGGGGCCCCGTTGCAGCAGCGCCGCTGGTACGATTTGGCGTTGATGCAGGATGAGTCCGGTTGGCTGCATCTCAGCCAGACTCCCCGCAACCCGCTCCCGCTGACCCCGGAGTCCGGGGTCATCTCCGCCAAGGCGCCAGTGCTGCCACCGGGCGCGTATACGGTCATGCTCGCCGCAAGGCCGGGGACGGATCGCCCCGCGACCGCCTGCTATAATGGCAAGCTTGAGCGGCCAACGATCTGGCAAGGCCGCTGGCGCGACGAGGTGCTGGAGGCACAGAGCGTGCCGGACCGCGCCGGGCTCCTCGCCTGCTGGGATTTCTCGCTCGGGATGGATAGCAACATCGCAACGGATATCGGCCCCAGTGCGGCCCACGCCCGGCTCGTCGCGCTGCCTACGCGCGCCATGACGGGCGCCGCCTGGAGCGGGGCCGTGCACGATTGGAAGAGTGCTCCGGAGCAATATGGCGCCATCCACTTCCATGACGACGACCAGGGCGATCTGGGTTGGCAGCCAAGCTTCGAACTGGACATCCCTGCAGACTGGCCGAGCGGGTTCTACAGTGCGGTCCTGACGCGCGGGGAGGCCATCGACCGCATTCCGTTCTTCGTCCGGCCCGCCGCGCCGCGCGCCAGCTTGGCCTTGCTGGTGCCCACCTTCAGCTACCAGGTATACAGCAACCATGTCCGCCCGGGCCGCGGCGCGGAGATCGCAGCGCGGGCGGCGGCATGGGGGGCGCTGCCCCAAACGCCCGACATGAACCCGCAATTCGGGCTGGCGACCTATAATTACCACTCCGACGGCTCCGGCGTCGCCATCGTCAGCATGGCGCGCCCCATGCTCGACGTGCGGCCGGTCCAGGTCAGCCTGATGGACCCGGCGCCCGACGGCTCCGGCACCGGGCGTATTTGTGCGGATAGCTACATCGTGGATTGGCTGGACCGGCTCGGCATCGACGTCGACATCGTCACCGATCACGATCTGCACGAGGAAGGCGTGGCCCTGCTGGCGCCGTACCGCGCCGTCATCGCCGCGCAGCATCCCGAATACCATTCGGACCGCATGATGCAGGCGCTGGAGGATTATCTCACGGGCGGCGGCCGGTTCATCTATCTCGGCGGCAATGGCTTCTATTGGCGGGCGGAGCCATCCGTTGCCGACCCGCATGCGCTGGAAGTGCGGCGCGCGGAAAGCGGCATCCGCGTGTGGGCGACCGAGCCGGGCGAAAGCTATCACGCCCATGGCGGCGGCTATGGCGGCCTGTGGCGGCGCATCGGCCGCCCGGCGCACCGCCTGGTCGGCAACGGATTTTCCGTCCAGGGGCGCCATCTCGGTTTCCCCTACCGGTTCACCGGCAGCATTCAGGACCCACGGGTCGCCTTTATGCTGCCGGGCACGGGGGCCGAGCCGGACAGTGTCTTCGGCGACCAGGGCTTCATGGGCGGCGGCGCGGCCGGGTTCGAGCTGGATAGCGCGGACACCAAATACGGCACCCCGCCGCACGCTTTGGTCGTCGCCAAGGGAGTCGTCATCCACCCGGATTACGGCCCGGTGAATGAGGACATGCTGGTCCACCGCCATCCCCGCAAACAGGAGGAGTGGTCCTGCGCCGACATGGTGTTCTTCGAGACCGCTTCCGGGGGCGCCGTGTTCTCAGTCGGGTCGATGACCTATGTCGGCAGCCTGCCGGTGAATGGCTATGACAATACCCTGGCCAAGCTGACCACCAACGTGCTCCGACGCTTCCTCGACCCGGCATCCTTCGTGTGATCCCGTGAGGGTGGGGCGGCCGCTTCGCTCACTCGCCGGGTTGATCCCGACGCTGGTGCTGACGTGGTCGCTGGTGTTCGCGGCCTTGCAACTCGTGCCCGGCGACCCCGTCACGCTGATGCTGGGAGCCAACGTTTCCAGCGAGCAAGTGGTGGCTGCCGAGCGGGCCCGGCTTGGGCTGGACCGGCCGGTTTGGGCGCAATATGCCGGCTTCCTCGGGCGTGCCATCCGGGGCGATTTTGGCGACTCGTTCCGCACCCGCCAGCCGGTGACGCAGATGATGCTGGCCCAATTGCCCGCCACCCTCTCCCTCACCGCAGGGGGATTGTTGTTCGGGCTCGTGGTGGGAACGCTGCTGGGGGTCGCCGCGGGGCTGCGGCCGGATGGCTGGGTGGACACCGCCATCATGACGGTGGCGCTGGCCGGCGTTTCCATCCCTGGCTTCTGGGCCGCCATGCTGCTGATCCAAATCTTCGCCACCTCGCTCGGCTGGCTGCCGGTGCTGGGCAGCGGCGCGTCGGCGCTCATCCTGCCCAGCATCTCCGTCGGGCTGTTCCTGGTGGGTGGGCTGGCGCGGCTGGTGCGGTCGAGCCTCATCGAGGTGATGAATTTGGATTACGTCCGCACTGCACGGGCGAAGGGTTTGCCGGAGGCCCGCGTGGTCTTTAAACACGCGCTGCGCAACGCCGCCATCCCGCCGCTCAGCCTGCTGGGCGTGCAATTCGCGCTGCTGATCGGCGGCGCCGTGGTGACGGAGACGGTGTTCGCGCGCCCCGGCATCGGCGCCATGCTGGTGACCGCTGTGCTGGAGAAGGATTATCCGCTGGTGCAGGGCATCGCGGTCTGGACGACGGCCATGTGCGTCGTCGTCAACGTGCTGATCGACCTGCTCTATACGGTGCTCGACCCGCGGACCCGCAAACCGTGAGGCTGCGGCAAATCTTTGGCAGCCCGGGCGCTGCCATCGGGCTTGTGGTGCTTGTCGTCGTCGTCGGGGGCGCTTTGGCCGCGCCTGTCATGGCACCCTATGATTGGAATGGCACGGGGGTCTGCCGCCGGCTTTCCGCGCCCTCCGCCTTGCACCTGTTCGGGTGCGATCTGTTCGGGCGGGACGTGTTTAGCCGCGTTCTGTATGGCGGCCGCTATTCCATGGCGATGGGCCTGTCCACGGTCGCGATCAGCACGGTATTCGGCGGCCTGTTGGGCGTGATCACCGGCTATGCCGGCGGCAAGTTGGACGCGCTGGGCACGCGGGCGATCGATATCCTGCTCGGCTTCCCGCCCATCCTGCTGGCCATCCTGCTCATCACCATTCTGGGGGTTGGCCTGGTGAATGCCGCCCTTGCGGTGGGGCTGGCCAGCATTCCCCGCTTCGCCCGTGTGATCCGGGGGGCAACGCTGTCGCTGGCGACACTGGATTACGTGGAGGCGGCCCAGGCCTTGGGAGCACGGCAATTCCGCGTCGTCTGGCGGCATTTGCTGCCCAACCTGGCGCCCACCGTCATCGTGCTGGCGACGCTGGATCTGGGCAACGCGGTGCTGTTCACGGCCACCCTCTCCTTTCTGGGCCTGGGGGCGCAGCCGCCGACGCCGGAATGGGGGACGATGCTGAACGCCGGGCGCGACTACATCCGCTACGCCCCATGGACGATGGTCTTCCCGGGCCTGGCGCTGTTCGTGACCGTCATGGCGGTCAACCTGGTCGGTGACCGGCTAAGCCGCGTCCTCGACCCCCGGCGCCGCCTGCGCTAACGGTCCCCAGCGGAATTTTGCCGCCTCATCGGGGCGTCGTGTGGTCCCGCATTCGCTACGCGAATTCGGGCTACGTTTGCTGGGCTAGCGTTTGGTGCAATTGGGCGACGACGGCGGCACCTTCGCCCACCGCCGCGGCCACACGCTTGGTGGAGCCGGCGCGGACATCGCCGATGGCGAACACGCCGGGCACGCTCGTCTCCAACGGCAACCGGCCCTCGCCGCCGGTCAGCACGAAGCCCTTCGCATCCACACCAACCCCGCAATCCCCCAGCCAATAGGTGTTGGGTTCCGCGCCCACGAAGAGAAACACATGCCGCAACGGCTTTTCGATCATCTCCTCCGTGTCGCGGTTGCGGAACATCGCACTCGCCAGCGCCACCTGCGGCTCGCCGGCCAGCGACACGATCTCGGTCCGGCGGTGCACCACAACGTTTGCAAGTGCGTCGATCCGGTCGATCAGATAGCGCGACATCGAGGCCTCCAACCCGGCGCCGCGCACCACCAGATGCAGCCGCTTCACCTTGGGCGCCAAATAGACCACCGCCTGCCCCGCGGAATTGCCGCCGCCGATCAACGCGATCTCCTGGCCTTCGCAGAGCTTCGCCTCAACCGGGGAGGCCCAATAGGCCACGCCTGCGCCCTCGAACGCGGCGAGGTTGGGGATGTCCGGCCGGCGATAGCGGGCGCCGGAGGCAATCACCACCGTCCGCGCCCGCACGGCGCGACCGTCCTGCAACACGACCTGCAGCCCGGCGGGAGTGGCGCAATCCAGGCGCCCGACCTCCAGCGGGATGGCGATTTCGGCGCCGAATTTCTGTGCCTGGGTGAAGGCACGCGCCGTCAACGCCATGCCCGAAATACCCGTCGGGAAACCGAAATAGTTTTCGATGCGCGCGGACGCCCCGGCCTGACCGCCAAAGGCATGCGAGTCGAGCACGATCGTCGACAACCCCTCGGACGCCGCATACACCGCTGTCGCCAGCCCCGCCGGGCCGGCCCCCACCACGGCCACGTCGAACACCTGGCCCTCCTGCAGCGCGGGCGTGATGCCAAGCGCCAGCGCGATCTGTGCGTCGCTTGGCCGCTTCAGCAAAGCCCCGCCGGGGCACAGCGCAATCGGCAAATCCTCGGCATGCAGCGCAAACCGCTCCACGATGACAGCCGCATCCGCGTCGGTCGCCGGGTCCAGCACGGTGTAGGGGTGGCCATTGCGGCGGAGGAAGCCCTGCAGCCGTACCAGCCTCGGGTCATCCCCCGCGCCCACCAGAACGGAGCCGGCCACGCCTTCCAGGACGAAGGTCGTGTGCCGCAGGATGAACGCCCGCATGACCACTTCGCCAAGATCGGCGGACCCGATCACCAGCGCCCGCAGATGCACGGCATCGAATGGCACCACCTCGCAGCCATCAGGCCCGGCTCGCCCCTCCACCAAAGATGGCCGGCCGGAGATTTGCGCCACTTCGCCGGAAAACTGGCCGGGCTCCAACCGGACGATCGTCGAGTCCCGGCCGACGGCGTCGTGACGATGGATTTCGAGACTGCCCGATCGGACGAGATAGGCCGGAACATCCCTTTCGCCATGGATAAACATGATCTCGCCAGGGCCAAAGCGCCGCGACGGGCCACTGGCAAAACGCAAAGCCGTCTGCTGTTGAGAGGCCGGCAGCAGGGGAAAAATCTGCTGCCTTCGGGTGTCGGCGATGCTCATTGGTAACGGCTGGTCCGGCGCGGCACGCCCAGGTTCTCCCGTAAGGTTTTGCCTTCGTATTCCGTGCGGAACAGGCCGCGCCGCTGCAGCTCCGGCACCACCGTTTCGACGAACATTTCGAGCGGGACCGGGAAGTACGGCGACAGCATGGTGAACCCGTCGCAGGCGCCGGCCTCGAACCATTCCTGCATGGAATCGGCCAGGCCCTTCGCGGCGCCGACATAGACCATGTGGCCCAGGCTGAAATGGAAGCGCCGGGCCAGCTGGCGGATCGACAGGTTTTCGCGCCGGGCGAGGTCGATCAGCATCACTTGGCGCGCCTTGGCGGCATTGCTCGGCGGCAGGTCGGGCAGCGGACCATCCAACGGATAGTCCCGCAGGTTCAACGTCCCGGCCAGGCGTTGCACACTGGCCAGCGTCGCATCGTCGGACGCAGAAGACACCATCATCTCATACCGCTCCTTCGCCTCGCTCTCGGTGGCGCCCAGGACGTAGCGGATGCCCGGCATGATCTTCAGATCGTCAGGCGCCCGGCCATATTTTGCCATCCGGCCTTTCACATCGGTATAGAATGCTTTTGCTTCATCCAGCAGCACCTGCGCGGTGAACACGACATCCGCCGTGCGTGCCGCCAATTCGCGGCCCGGGTCGGAGGAGCCGGCCTGCGCGATGATCGGATAACCCTGCGGCGGCCGCGCGATGTTCAATGGGCCGCGAACCGAGAAATGCTCGCCCTTATGGTTCAGCACGTGCAGTTTCGCCGGGTCGATATACCGCCCGGTGGCATGGTCGCGGATGACGGCGTCGTCGTCCCAGCTATCCCATAGCCCGGTGACGACGTCGTAGAATTCCTGCGCCCGTTGGTAGCGCAAGGCGTGGTCCAGATGGCTGTCCTGGCTGAAATTCTGCGCCTCGTCCACGTTCTGCGACGTGACCAAGTTCCAGCCCGCGCGCCCCTTGCTGATATGGTCGATGGTGGCGAACTTGCGCGCCAGGCTGAAGGGGTCGTTGTAGGTGGTGGTGGCGGTGGCGACCAGGCCGATATGCTTGGTCACCGCGGCCAAACCTGCCAGCATGGTCAGCGGTTCCAGCCGGACGCACCGGGCGGATTCGGCCAGCGCCTCCCCCTTGCCACCCGACAAATAGAAGGACGGGGCAACCGCGGCGCTGTCCTGGTAGAACAGCATGTCGAACTTCCCCCGTTCGGCGACCCGGGCGAGGTGGACGTTCTCCTCGAAATCCATGTCGGTCGGGCTGGCGCCCGGCATGCGCCAATTGCCTGGCGGGTGACAGAAGGCGGTGAGTTTCAACTGTCGATTGGCTGCCACGTCGATTGCATCCCTCGCAAAATCGCCTCAGCGTGGGCCGCCGCGACAAGATGGGCAACCCGGCACTATGATGGCATTGTTGCGGACAAATTGACGGTGGGGAAAGCGGCCGAATGACCTGGTCCATACTCGTGCGCGATGCGCAGACCGGCGCACTGGGTGCCGCAGTGGCGTCGAAGTTCTTCGCAGTCGGCGCGCTCTGCATCCATGTGGAGGGCGGCGTCGGCGCGTTGGCCACCCAGGCGATGGTGAACCCTATGTACGCCGTCGACGCGATGCCCCGCCTGCGCGCCGGCGGCGACCCGGCGGTGATCGTGGGCGACCTGGTGGTGCCGGACCCGGGCGGTCCGCAACGCCAACTCCATATCCTCGATGCAGCCGGAAGGCTGGCGCAGCACACGGGCACGGACTGCGTCACCTGGGCCGGGCACGTCAGCGGCCAGGACGTCTCGGTCGCCGGCAACATGCTGGCAGGCCCGGCCGTGGTGGGGGCGACGATGCAAGCCTACCTGGCCGCCACCGGGACCATGACAGAGCGGCTGCTGACCGCGATGGAGGCAGGTGAGGCAGCCGGTGGCGACAAGCGAGGCAAGCAATCGGCCGCCCTGAGGATTTGCACTGCCGATCCCTACCCCGACGTCGACATCCGCGCCGATGACCATCCGGACCCGCTGGCCGAGCTACGCCGCCTGTATCGCGCCCATTTGGAGCGCTATGCGGTGTTCCGCCGCTTCCTGGCGGGGCGGAACAGCCAGTATGGGACGATCGACCGGGCGGTGATCAACGCCGCCTGCGACGCCGAGGGATGGCCGCGATGATCCGCCTGCTCACCCTGCTGCTGGCCCTGGCGACGGCCCAGGCGGCCAGCGCCCAAACCCTGCGCATCGGCCTGCGCGAGGACCCGGATATCTTGGACCCGACCCTCGGCTCCTCCTATGTCGGGCGCATCGTCTATGCCGCCATGTGCGACAAGCTATTCGACATCGACGAGCATCTCGCCATCGTGCCGCAATTGGCGACCGGCTACGAATGGACCGATCCGACCCATTTGGTGCTGCATCTGCGCAGCGGCGTCACCTTCCACGATGGAGAGCCGTTCGATGCGGAGGCGGTGAAATACAAGTTGACCCGCGACCTCACCATCAAGGGCAGCATGCGGGCGGGCGAGATCAGCGCCATCCAGACCATCAACGTTCAAGACCCCATGACGGTGGAACTGGTGTTGAAGGCGCCATCCGCCGGGTTGCTGGCGCAATTGACCGACCGGGCGGGGATCATGATCGCGCCCAAGGCGGCGGAGGCGGCAGGCGACCAATTCGGCCTGCACCCGGTCTGCGCCGGGCCGTTCATGTTCGACAGCCGCATCGCGCAGGACCGCATCGTGCTGAAGCGATACCCGGATTATTGGAACAAGGCGGCGATTCACTTCGACCAGGTCATCTACATGCCGCAGCCCAACGGCGCCGTGCGACTGGCCAATTTGCAGGCGGGCGCGCTGGATTTGGTGGAATACATCGCGCCGACCGACGTGCAGACCGTGCGCCGCGATCCCAAGCTGAAAGTCGCCATCGGCGACGGCCTGACCTACCAGGGAATTACCATCAACACCGGCAACGGCCCGGCCGCCAATACGTCGCTCGGCCAGAACGTCCTGGTGCGCCAGGCCTTCGAGTTGTCGATCGATCGCCAGGCGTTGATCGACGTGGTGTATGACGGCTTGTTCACCCCCACGGTGCAGGCCAGCCCCCCGTCCTCACCCTATTATTTCCGCGACATCCAACCGCCGGCGCGCGACGTGGAGAAGGCGAAGGCGCTGCTGAAGCAGGCGGGCGTTCCACTGCCGGTTCCGGTCACCCTGCTCGCATCGAACGACCCAAGCGTGCAGCAGGTGGACGAGGTGATCCAGTCGATGGCGCAGGAGGCGGGGTTCACCGTCAAACTGCAATCGATGGAGTTCGCATCGTCGTTGCAGGCGGGCTATCGTGGTGACTTCAATAGCTACAACATCGGCTGGTCCGGCCGCATCGACCCGGACGGCAATCTGTATGCCTTCCTGCACACCGGCGGGACGTTCAATTATGGGCATTACAGCAACCCGGCGATGGACGATCTGCTGGACCGTGCGCGGCTGACGCCCAACTTGGAGGCGCGCCGGGCGCTCTACCGGCAGGCGGTGGAGCTGGAGCGGAAAGACTTGCCGCTGGTTTACCTGTGGACACCGAAGAACGTCGTGGGCATGCGGAAGGAGTTGACCGGGTTTGTTCAGGTGCCGGATGGGCTGATCCGGTTGACGAATGTTTCGCTGGGGCCGTGAGGTTCGGGAAGGGCCGTTAGCGGCTCACTGCCGCATTGCGCTGAACAGATAGATGTTATCCGAGTTCTGGATGTCTCGAACGTGCTGGACTGTTTCGGCCACCGAGCCAAATGCGGCATAGCACGCATGAATGTCTGAATTCGACACGATTTGAACGTAGCGGTCGAGGGGTTGGGTTCTTGCTCGAGGAACAAGGGGACATGGAGATCCTGTACTTGGATCATGCCCGTGACCATTTCATGGGAAGCGGTTAGCCGGCTCCTATTTGGTGACAGCCCACGATATAGACAGCCGCGCGGCCGTATCACGGAATGGCTGACTTCTCCGTCCCGCTCAACGTTCGCGCTGCAACGTCGCGAGGGGGCGTTCTCCAAAGAAGGTTTTGTATTGCACGGCAAACCTGCCCAATTCCCAAAAACCATGCGCCATGGCGATATCGGTGACGGTTGCGGTGTCCGGTTGCGCGGCGAGGAGGGCGGCGCGAGCTTTGTGCATCCGGCGCAACCAGAGGTACTGCGTCGGGCTCATTCCCATGGCCCGATGGCAACAATGGCGAAGCGAACTCGCCGAAACCCCGAGGAGCTTGCACAATTCGGGCATGTAGAGCGGCCCCTTTATCTGCTCCCGGAGTATTAACTAATTGCGCCGCGGGACCTTCGTCCGCTGCCTAGCGCAGTTGTTGGCGGCAAACCGCCAATTTTTCTGATGATAGCGTCGTCATCTGGCAAAATCCGAGATCGGTATAAACGAATCTTTAAAGGTTGTTTGGAGCCCTTCTGGTCCCTATGCAGATTCACCAGGCGTTTTATCCTTCGCTGGTCTTGCTTCGAGCAGCTGGCCGCTACCCTGGCATGGGCCGCTGTATCACGCTCGGCCAATCCGGCCCCGGCTCGCGGCCCGCAATTTCCTGGATCAGCTTGCGTTTGATCGCGTCGGAGAACGCGTTGAAATCCTCTGCCACGATGTAGAAAGACCCTTGCCCGCCGATCACCGAATCCCGGTAGTACTGGTCCACGTCCAGTTCCAGCCGGGAAAATCGCGGGTGACGATTGATGATCGGCAGACCATTGATCGTCACCCCGGCCTCGACCAGCTTGTCCCGCTCATCCTCCGCGGGGGGCCCGTTATTGTTCGCGCCGTCGCCGGACACGTCCACCACCTGCCGCGTCCCCTGAAAGGGGGCAGACGCCAGCAGGCTCCCGGCCTTGGTCAACGCACCGGAAATGCTGGTCCAAGACATGCTCTGCCGCGGGCTGCTCCCCAGCGTGTCAGCCCACGCCTTGGCATCGGCCGGCCCGGCAATCCGCGTCCACGGAATGATCACATCCTGAAAGCTGTAGCTAGCCCATTCGAAATACACCACCGCGATCGCCCCCAGCGGGCCGCCGGCAATCGCGGCCAGCACGCCCGGGTCGGTGATCGCACCGCGGTAGCCATCGCGTTGCAGGACCGCCTCGTCATCCGTGACGGACCGTGAGACGTCGATGGCCAGCACTAGCAGAACGTCGACCGAGGCGGCGGGCTGCGCTCTGGCTAATCCGGCGGCAAGTGCGGCCCCCGTGGCGGCAAGCAGGCTACGGCGTCGCATGTCAACCTCCGTTGGCTCCTTGCCGACTATGCACGTCCCTGGGCCGCACCTAAGCAAAAAATCGCGTCATCCCGATATCGTCAGCGCGGGACGAACGGTTCGCCCCGCCAAACCAAAATCTTCCACACGCCATCGGCCGTGGCGATGGTACGGTCGCCGACCTTCATGACCCCGCGAACGAACACCAGGCTGCGCGTCGCCTTGATCACCTCGCTTCGTATGGCGGCAAATTCGCCCAATTGCAGGGCACCGACATATTGAACGGTCAGTTGCACGGTGGCGCAGGGCTGTTGCTTCGCCGCCGCCCAGCATGCATTGCCCAGGGCGACGTCGAACGCGGTGGCCAGCATGCCGCCATGGACCACGCCGCGTTTATTGGCGTGCCGCTCGTCGGCGAAGAACCCGGTGGTGAACCCGTCGCCGTCGGCCGGGCGGTAGAACGGACCGACATGCGTTCCGAATGCCTGCGTCTTCAGCACGTCCCAGCCCGCTGGAGCGTCCATGCTAATACGCCCCCGCCCACCCATCCCGCCTGGTGTCGGAGGCCGCCATCCGCACGCCGTTCGGCATGACCCGGATCGCCTGCATCGAGCACGGCCCCTCCATGTGCCCGACGCGGGTCAGCATATGGCCGCGCCGCTCCAGCTCCGCCAGCGTCTCGTCGCCGGTGTCGCGCTCGATAGTGAGGCTGCCGTCACCGGCATGTGGCCAGTTGGCGCCTTGGCCCGCCTGGCTGCTGGTCCAGCGCGGCTGCTCGATCGCGGTTTGTGGGTCCATCCCCAGGTCGATCATGGCCGTCAATACCTGCAGGTTGACCTGCACCTGATTGTCCGCACCCGGGGTGCCCAAGACCACCCAAAGCACCCCATCCTTGAACACCATCGGCGCATTCATGGTGTGGCGCACGCGCTTGCCGGGTTGCAGGCGGTTGGGGTGGCGCGGATCCAGATGCCAATAGGCCATGCGGTTGTTCAGCAGGATTCCGGTATCGCCGGCTGTCACGCCGGACCCGAAGGAGGAGTTGATGCTTTGGATGCCCGACACCGCATTGCCTTCGGCATCGACCACGCAAAAATAGGTGGTATCGCCATCCACCCGCTCGTCCACCAGCGGAATATCCGCGGCATGGTGGAGCGAGATGGCCGCCGCGTGCTCGCGCGCCACGGCGTCGGACAGCAGGTGCTCGATGGGAACCGTCTCGAACCGCGGATCGGCGCCGTAACGTTCCCGGTCCTGGAACGCGCGCTTCTTCGCCTCCACCAGCACATGGGTCCGCTCCGCCGGCGACATCGCGGCGAGGTCGAAACGCTCGACGATGCGCAACATCTGCAGCATGACGAACCCGGTCGAATTCGGCGGCGTCTGCCGCACCTCGAACCCGCGGTAGCGAATGGCGATGGGCGCCTGGATGTCCGCCTCGCAGGCCGCCAAATCGGCGGCCGAGATCAGTGTGCCCGCCGCCTCCAGCCCCGCGGCGAACCGCCGGGCCAGCACGCCCCGATACAGCGTGCCGGCCCCCTCGGCGGCAATCGCCTCCAGCGTCGCAGCGAGGTCCGGCTGCACGATCAAGCTGGCAAGCCCTGGTGCGGCACCGTCCGCCAGGAACACGCGGCGGCTGCGCGGGTCCGCCGCCAATTGGGGTTGGGCATCCGTGGCAAAGTGACGATAGCCGTGCGTGGCCGCGAACCCGGCGCGCGCATGCCCGATGGCTGGGGCCACCAACTCCGCCCAGGGCATGCTCCCATGCGCCGCGTGCATCGCGCCCACCCCGGCCAGCGCGGCAGGCACCGACACGCTGCGGGGCCCATGCACCGCCATCCCGTCGGGGAATTGATCGGGCGTGGCGGCCTGGGGTGCCGGCCCGGTGCCGTTATAGGTTTGTGCCGCCCCGCTCGCAGCGACGTGCACGTGGTAGAAGCCGTCCCCGCCGAGGCCGGACATCATCGGTTCCACCACCCCGAGCGTCAGCGACACCGCCACTGCCGCGTCCACCGCATTCCCCCCCGCGCGCAGCACGTCCAGCCCGGCCTGCGTCGCGAGGGGGTGGTTGGCCCCTACCGCACCGTTGCGTCCCATGATCAGCGGGCGATGACTACGCGGGGTGGGGTACATCGGCTGGCTCCGTAGGTGGCATGGCGACTCTTGTCGGGTGGGGTGCGCTTTGGCAACCCACCCGGCGGCTGGTCGCGTGAGGGGAGACACAGCAATATCGGCAACGCCGGTCATCAGCGTAGAACGGCGGTGCAGCAAGGAGCGAGCCCATGGACACCAAGCCAATCCGCATCGCCGTCCTGAAATTCTCCCACGAAACCGTGACGTTCCTGCCGTACGACACCACAACCGCGGATTTCACCTATCCCGGCTCGCCCGCCCGGGGCGATGCACTGCTGGTGTCCGAACCCGGCTCCTATATCGGCGGCTTCGTGCAGGTGGCGCGGGAGTTCGCCGGCGTCGAATTGGTGGGCATCCTGTCGCCGCTGGAGTCCAAGGCCGGCTCCGGCTCCGGCTGGCTGACGGAGGAATGCTACGAGGGCTTCGTCGGCGGCATGCTTGCCGATTTGCAGGCGAGCGGCCCGTTCGACGGCGTCTACCTGTCCTTGCACGGCGCGATGGCTGCGCGCGGCGTGCCCCGGCCCGAGGCGGAGCTGGCCCGGCGCGTGCGCCAGTTGGTGGGTCCGCAGGTGGTGATCGCCGCCACCTTCGACCCGCATGGCAATGAAGACGAGGAGTTCCTGCGCCACGCCGACATGGCGTTCACCGTCAAATACTTCCCGCATTACGACAGCCACCTGCAGGGCCAGCGCGCGGCCCGCATGCTGGTGCGCGCCATACGCGGCGATTACACGCCCAGCCACGTCACGGTGAAGGTGCCGATCATCTCCCCGACCGTGCTGCAATGGACTGGCGCCTCGCCCTGGATGGACCTCGTGCAGCGGGCCTTGACCTGGGAAGCGCGGGAGCCGGACAGCTACGTCAATTTCTTTTTCGGCTTCCCCTGGGCGGACGTCCCGGATGTCGGCATGACGTTCCAGGTGCTCACCAATGGCAAGCCGGATTTAGCCCGCCGCATCGCCCGCGACATGGCGCAATCCGCCTGGCGCAAGCGGCAGGCGCTGCTGCAGACCACCAAGATCCACATGATCGCCGACGGCGTAGCCCTGGCGAAGCAGGCCGTGGCGCAAGGCGCCGTCCCGGTGGTGCTCGCCGACCATAGCGACCGGTCCGGCTATGCCACGTGGCTGCTGCAGGAGATCATCGCGCAATCCCTTTCCAAAACGCTGGTCGTCACCATCGCCGACCGCCCCACTTCAGAGGCGCTCGCCGCGGAAGGGGTGAAGCCCGGCGACCCGTTCGACCGGCTGGTCGGCGGCCTGGCGGACGAATCAGCCGGTCAGCCCGTCCGCATCCAAGGCACTGTCCTCGCCGTGCATTCCGGGTGGCGACGCGAAGGCCAGCTTTGGGTGACGGTCGGGTTCGGGGACGGCAACGTGCTCGTGATCAGCCCCTTCCTCGCCCAGGTGCTGGAGCTGACCTCGATTTTGGCCATTGGCATCGACCCGGCTGCGTTCGACGTGATCGCCATCAAGTCGCGCGTGCATTTCCGCCGCGGCTTCGACGACACCGGGTTTGCGAAGACCATCCTGCTGGTGGAGCCGGCGCAGAGCTTCCTTGGCACCGTGCGGCTGGATGGGCTGACCTACCAAAACGTCGATTTGGCGGCGTTCTACCCCTATGGCACCCCGGAAGGACCCGCCTCATGAGCGCCACGCTGGATGCCGTGACGATCGAGATCATGTGGACCCGCCTCGTCTCCATCGTGGACGAGGCCGCCAAAGTCATCGCGCGCACTGCCTTTTCCACCCTGTCGAACGACGCCAACGACTATGCCTGCGTGTTGACCGATGCCGAGGGCGCGTCGCTGGCGCAAAACACCTACGGCATTCCCTCCTTCATCGCGACCTTGCCGGCAACGGTGCGCCACATCCTCGCCGAGTTCGGTGCGGCGGCGATGCAGGATGGCGATATCTATATGACGAACGACCCCTGGTTGGGCACCGGGCACCTGCCGGATGTCTGCCTGATCAAACCACTCTTCCATGGCGGCCACTTGGTCGCCTTTGCCGCCACGACGTCGCACGTGCCCGATATTGGGGGCCAGGTCCGCTCCATCGCGCCGCGGGAGATCTATGAGGAAGGGCTGCATATCCCGCCCGTGCTGTTCATGCGCGCGGGCGTGCCGGACGCTTTGCTGGTCAAACTCATCCGCCTGAACGTGCGCACGCCGGATCAGACGATGGGCGACGTCTGGGCCCAGGTGGCAGCGCTGGAGGTGATGGAGGCGCGGCTGCACCGGTTGATGGCAGACTACGCGCTGCCTGGCATGGCGACGCTGGCGCACGAGATTTACGACCGGTCCGAGCGGGCCATGCGGGCGGCCATCGCGCAGGTGCCGGAGGGCGTGTATCGCTACGACATGCAGACCGATGGGATGCCGGGGGTGGGGATGGTGGCGCCCTTCACACTCTGCGTGACCCTGACGATCAAGGATGGGCGCATCGATGCCGATTACACCGGGACCACGGCGCAGCAGCCCTGCGCGATCAATTGCCCGCTGACCTACACCTACGCCATGACGGCCTACGCCGTGCGGTGCGCCCTGCTGCCGGATTTGCCGAACAACGAAGGCATGTTCCGCCCGGTCGGCGTGACGGCCCCTGAGAAAACGCTGCTGAATCCGCTCTTCCCGGCCGCGGTCGGCGGGCGCGCGGCCACCGGGCATTACGTGCCCGTCTTGATTTTCGGCGCCCTGCACCAGGCCCTGCCGGAGCGGGTGATGGCCGCACCCGGCTCGCCGCTTTGGAACATGACGCTCATCGGCGAGGATGCCGGGCGCCGCTACGCCTGCGTGCTCTTCTTCAATGGCGGACTCGGCGGGCGCGCTGCCAGTGACGGCGTGTCCTGCCTCTCCTGGCCGAGCAACATTTCCACCACCCCGGTGGAGGTGGCGGAGCGTGCCGCCCCCGTGCTGATCCGCTACAAGCAACTCTGCCCCGACTCGGGCGGGGACGGCCGGTTTCGCGGCGGCCTGGGACAGGAAACGCTGGTGGAGCTGCGCGGCAGCACCGGTAGTTCCGCGTTTTTCATGACCGAACGCACCACCATCCCGGCCCCGGGCCTGGGTGGCGGCTCGGTGGGCGGGCTGGGTGCCGTGCTGATCGATGGAAAACCAGCAGACGCACGGCGCGCGCACCATTTGCCGCAGGGATCGACGGTCTTGATCCGGACGCCCGGCGGTGGCGGTTACGGCCCGCCCGCCGACCGCGACCTGGCGCTGCGGCAGCGCGACCTGGCACAGGGCTACGCCGGGTAGGCTGCTCCTATCCGTTCAAGGCCCGAAGCAGCTCGCATATCGCGCTTTTCCTCGTTCGGCGCGCCTGCCGCACAACAGCAGCCTGCCCCCAGAATAGTCTTCGCAATCGACACGCCTGGGTGCCCGCTCATAATGGCGCCGTCGATTAGCACGCTGTTAACTTGGCTCAGTTAAAAATTATAACTGCTCTCACCAAGGACCTCGATTGAAAAAAACATCGCTCCGAACAAGGTGGGGACTCGTTCCGCGCCTTCTGATGCCGATGCTGCTTTCGCTGGTATTAGGTATCGGCGCGGTGCAGGCGTGGACGGCGCACGTCAGTCGCGAAGCGATCGATCAGGAAGTTCATTTTGAACTACTCGGCGATCTCCAACTCCTCAAAGCTTACCTGACGCCGCTGGGAACGGAGTGGTCTGCCAACACCGGGCAACTGCGGCTCGGCTACTCTCCGGTGGCGGACGCCAATGACCTGGTGGATGCGGCGAGCGAGCCAAACCATGGCGTTGCAACGATCTTCGACGGCCAAACGCGGGTGGCAACCAGCGTGCGGCGGCCGGATGGTACGCGCGGCATCGGCACGAAGCTTGACAACCCGACCGTTCGGCAAATGGTGCTGGCAGAGGGCAAGACGTTCTACGGTATGGCCAACGTGCTCGGCCGCCGCTACGTGGCGATCTATGAACCTATACGCGACGGCAACGATAAAGTGATCGGGATGCTCTTCGTCGGCCGGCCGGCCGAGGCGATCGACGGGCCGGACTGGGCTGTGTTGCGCGGATCCGTCATTGCTGGAGCGATCGCGGTGCTGGCCTTTGGAGCGGCGATGGTCTGGGCGCTCCGGCGAACATTGCTGCCACTCCTCCAACTGGCCCAGACGACGATCGAAATGGCGGCGGGCGACCTCCATGCGGATGTGCCAGCCACATCTCGCCGGGACGAGATCGGCCACGTGGCGAAGGCCATCGAGGTCTTTCGGCAGGCAGCCATTCAAAAGGAGGATTTGGAGCAAGCCAGGGCGGTCACGGCTGCGGAGCAGTCCGTTGTCGTCTCGGCCGTGGCGTCGGGTTTGGAGCGGCTGGCAGCCGGGGACGTGACGGTGCGGTTGGCGAAGCCGTTTTCAGCCGAGTACGAATGCCTTAGGGAAAACTTCAATGCCGCAAGTGCCGGCCTGGAGACCCTGGTCCAGGGCATCTATAACAGCTCCTGCAACATTTCCGACAGTATCGCCGACGTGGCACGGGCATCCGCCGAGCTGAGCCGGCGGACGGAGACCCAGGCCGCAACGCTCGAGGAAACAGCCGCGGCTTTGGACCAGATCACCGCGACGGTGGGCCAGACCGCTGCCGGAGCCAACGGCGCCAACCAAGTCGTAGCCCGCGTCAGCAACGCGGTGCGGGCCTCGGACGAGGTGATGCGGCAAATGGCATCGTCGATGGGCGAAATTGCCAGTTCGTCGTCGGAAATCGGCCGGATCGTCGGCGTCATCCAGGGCATTGCAGCGCAGACCAACCTTTTGTCCCTCAACGCCGGCATCGAGGCTGCAAGGGCGGGTGACGCAGGCCGCGGCTTCTCAGTCGTGGCCGGTGAGGTTCGCGCATTGGCGGCGAGGACCGCTGCGGCCGCGAACGAGATCAATGCGCATGCCCGCGTCTCGGGCCAGCATGTCCGCGGGGGAGTGACGCTGGTGGATCAGACGGGTCACGCCTTGAAAGAGATCGTAGCGCAAGTCTACGAGGTGGACCGCCTCGTCTCCAATATCGCAGCGGCAGCGGTAGAGGAGGCAACCGGCTTGGCCGAAGTGAACCGCGCGGTCAATCAAATCGACCAAGTGACGCAGCAAAACGCCGCGATGGTGGAACAGACGAGCGCCGCGAACCGCGTTTTAGCCTACGAGGTGAAAGAGTTGGTCAGACTGACGCGGCGCTTCAAAGTCAACGCGGCTGCCTCCACGATGCCGGAGACCTGCGCGGCGCTGTAACGGCGCCACCGGGGTGAGCAATGCTGGGGACCTGCCGGTCGAGCCCTCCGGGAGCACTATGTCTGCTTCGGCTCCGGCACCGGCGTCAACACCGGCTGGCCCGCGAAATGTGCCTGCAAATTCTTGATCACCAGATCGATGATCGCCGCCGCCGCTTCGGGTGAACGCCCTGCGACATGGGGCGTCAACACCACGTTCGGCAGGGGCCGCAACGCGTCCGGCACCCCCGGCTCGCCATCGAAAACGTCCAGCCCTGCACCGGCCAACCGCCCCTCCACCAAGGCCGCAACCAGCGCATCATGATCCACCACCGATCCGCGGCCGACGTTGACGAGGAAGCCCTCCGGTCCCAAGGCGTTCAACTCTTCCGTGCCGACCATGTGGTGGGTCGCTGTGCCGCCAGGGAGCACGATGATCAACACATCTGACCAGGCGGCAAGCGCCAATGGCGAGCCGAAATAGGCATACCCTACGCCTTCCACGGCCCGGCGATTGTGGTAGCCGATTTTCATGTTGAACGCTTCGCCGCGCTTGGCGATCCGGCGGCCAATATCGCCCATGCCGAGAATGCCCATCCGCTTGCCGCTGGCAATTGGGCGCATGCTGCTGTCCCGGCGCCAGCCCCCCTTGCGCGCCAGGGTATCAAACCCAATGATGTCGCGCAGGGCCGCCAGCATGAGCGCCAGCGTGTGGTCGGCGACGGATTCCGCATTGGTGCCCACGCCATGGGTGACGACAATGCCGCGGGCCCGCGCCGCTGCCAGATCGATCCCCTCGTAACCCACACCCTGGGCGCAGATGATGCTCAGATGGGGCAAGGCGGCAATGATGTCCGCGTTGAGCCCGGTCGTCCCGTTGGTCAGGACGGCGCGGATGCGTTCGCCATGCGCCGCCGCCGCTGCCAGCAACGCCGCGTGGGTGAGCGCCTGGTGGACGGTGTAGACCTGACGCAGCCGATCCATGTTTGCCGGCGACGGCTCGATCGCAACCAGCACCGCCGGCGAGCTTGGTGTTGTCATGGGTCAGACCAACTCGTTGCAATAGCGCCGCAGCCGCTCCATCGCGATGCGCAACTGCGCCGTGTCCAGCGAATAGGACAGCCGGAAATACGGCGACATGCCAAACGCGCTGCCTGGCACCACCGCCACCCCGGCATGCTCGATGGCACCGAGGACGAAATCCTCGTCCGTTTCGATCACCTTGCCGTCCGGCTGCTTGCGCCCAATGACCCCGGAGCAGTCACCGAACAAATAGAACGCACCTTCCGGCACATGGCAGCGCAGGCCCGGCATCTGTTGCAGCGCCTGCAACGCGATGTCCCGCCGCTCCTGAAACACCGCCGCATTGCGCGGAATGAAACTCTGGTCGCCAGTCAACGCCTCCAACGCCGCGTCCTGGGCAATGGAGCTGGGGGCGCCGACCAATTGGCCGATGAGCAGCTTGATCGCCTTCATCATCGGCGCCGGACCGCCGGCGTAGCCCATGCGCCACCCGGTCATGACATAGCCTTTGGAAAACCCATTGGCCGTCACCACCCGCTCCGCGATCGCCGGGTCGAGCGCCGCGATGGACGGCGAGGCATGGCCATCGAACCGGATGTGCTCGTAAATCTCATCCGTCAGCACCCAGATGTCCGGGTGCCGCTTCAGCACGACGATCAGCGCGAGCAAATCGTCTGCCTGATACGCGGTGCCCGTCGGGTTGTTGGGCGAATTGAGGATCAACACCCGGGTGCGCGGCGTGATCGCGGCCTCCAGCGCCTCGGGCGACAGGCGGAACCCCGTCCCCGGCGGACATGGCACCGCGACCGGCACGGCCCCGGCAATACGTGCGATATCAGGATGCGATACCCAATGCGGCGCGGGAATGATCACCTCGTCGCCAGGATCGGTCATCGCCATCAGGGCGGCATGCAGCAGCGGCTTGGCTCCGCTGGTGACCACAATCTGGTCTGGCGGGTAGTCCAGCCCGTTCTCCCGCTTGAACTTGGCGGACAAGGCGCGCCGGAGGGCCGGCGTGCCATCCACGTCCGTGTATTTGAGGTTGTTGGCGGTAATGGCGCGGATGCCCGCCTCCTTGATGTTTTCCGGAGTCGGAAAATCCGGCTCGCCGCTCACCAGGCCGATGATGTTTCGCCCCTCCGCCTTCAACTTGCGGACCAGTGCGCTCATCGCGGTGGTTGGCGACGGCCGGAACTGGCTCATCCGGGCGGAGATATGCGTCATACGGGGCTCCAAAACGACAGGTCAGGCGGTGCTGGCCTCCGAACGGACGGCCAGGCGGGCAGCATAGACGGCAGAGGCCTGCTCGGCCGCAGCAGCGCGGGCGATGCGGGCCCCGTCCTGCAACCGCCGCTCCAGCCACGCAGCGTAGCGGGAGGCGGTGAAGCAGAAAGTGAAATAAACCAAAGCCGCGAAAACGTAACCCTCCACGTCGTGGCCGAGCCACGCCGGGTCGCGTGACGCAGCGCCGACCGCCCCCAGCAAATCGGTGAGCCCGATGACGGTGACCAGCGACGTGTCCTTGAAGAAACTGATGACCACGCCGACGAGGGACGGCACCGAGACCCGCAGGCATTGCGGCAACACGATGCGCTGCATGGTCCGCCAATAGCCGAGCCCCAGCGCCGTCGCCGCCTCGGTCTGCCCCGGCGCCACCGCCTGCAGCCCGCCGCGAACGATTTCGGCGATGAAGGCCGCGGCGACCAAGGTGAAGGCCGAATCGGCACGAAGCAGCTTGCCCGGCGTGATGCCCGACGGAACCAGCAATGGCACCATCACGCTGGCCATGAACAGCACCGCGACCAATGGCAGACCGCGCTGGATTTCGATGAAGGCGGTGCAAATCACCCGGAAGAACGGCAGCGCCGAGGTGCGTCCCAGCGCCAGCAGCACGCCCAGGGGAAAGCCCAGCACAAGAGCAAAGCTGGCGATCAACAGCGTCAGCGGCAGCCCGCTCCAGGACTCGACCGGCACGGGCGCAAGGCCCAGCCCGCCGCCGAGCACCCACACGACCAGCGCCAACGCCACCGGCCAGGCCAGCAGCAGGTTGCGGTTCCAAAACCGTGGCGCCAGGCTGCCACCCAGCAGGGCCAGGAGCAGCACCAGCGCCACCGAGGGCCGCCACCGCGCCTCGCTCGGGTAGAACCCAAAGAGGAAGAAGCCGTATTTCTGCCTGACATAGGGCCAGCAGGCGCCGGAGGCTGCCCGGCACGTGTCGGGGCCGCCCGACCAGGCCGCATCCAGCACTGCCCAATGGACAAAGGGCGGGACAATCCACGCCAGCAGCAGCAGACAGGCCAACGTCACCGCGATGTTGACGGGCGAGTCCACCAGGGCGCGCAGGCGGATCAACCGCTTCACCGCGAGCCTCGCCGCAACATCCGGCGATACCAACCATTCATCACGCTGGCCGTCCCCAGCGTGAGCACTAGGTAGCCAGCCATCATGACCACCACGCCCTCGACCGCATGGCCGGTGACGTTGATGGCGGTGGAAATGGACCAGAATAAATCCGGGTAGCCGATCGCCACGGCTAGGCTGGAGTTCTTCAGCGCCCCCACATACTGGCTGGTCAGCGCCGGAAGAATGATGCGCAGCGCCTGCGGCAGCACGATGTGACGCATGATGGCGCCATTCCGCAGCCCCAGGGAGCGCGCCGCCTCCCATTGTCCACGGTCGATCGCCAGGATGCCGCCGCGAACGATCTCGGCAATGAAGGCCGCGGTGTAGGCCACCAACCCGGCCAGCAAGGCGCAGAACTCCGGCGTCAGGCTAAAGCCGCCGGTAAAGCCGAACAGTTTTCGCACGGGGCGCTCGATCCCCAGCGCCCCCTGGAACGACCATACTACGATCAGCACGGCCAGGCCGGCGGCCGCCCCGATGCCCAGCGCGCCAGCCACGCCCCGCCGCCGGGCCAGCAGACCGCCGAACGCGCCGCAACACGCCGCCCCAGCCAAGCCCGGCCACGGCGAGACGCCGCCATGCCACGCCAGAACCGGGATTTGCAGCCCGCGCTGGCTGAGGAATACCCAATCGCTCAGGCTGAACGCCTGCCGGATGGCGGGCAGCTTCAGCAGGATGGCGGACCAGAAGAGGATTTGCAGCAGCACCGGCGTGTTGCGGAAGACCTCGACATAGACCGAGGTCAACATCCGCAGCAGCGGATTGCCGCTGAGCCGCATGATGCCGATCGCCGTGCCGAGGACGGTCGCGAGCACGATGCCTGCCAACGCCACCCGGATCGTGTTCACCGCCGCTGCCAGCATGGCCCAGGCAAAGCTGTCGGAGGGTTGGAACGGCAGGATCGTCTCGCCGATCTGCATCCCCGCCGGGCGCCACAGGAACCCAAACCCGGTGGTCAGGTTCAGCCGGGCCAAATTGTCCATCAAGGTCGTGCCCAGCAGCCCGGCGACGGCCACCAGCGCCAGCGCGCCCAGCAACTGTGCGAGAGTGGCCTGCCCCCGCCGGCTCGTCAGCATCCGCCAGCCCGGCGGCACCGCGGGGGCGGTCAGGACGGACGCCACAGACGCCAGCGCCTAACGCTTACAGGAATGGCGGCGAATACAGGAGGCCGCCATCACTCCACAGCTTGTTCAAACCCCGCGGCAGCTTCAGCGGCGACCCGTCGCCCAGCGTGCGGTCATAGATCTCCGCGTAATTGCCGACTGCCTTGATCACCTGGTACGCCCAATCGTCATTCAGCCCCAATTGCTTCGACATCCCCGGCGTGCCGCCCAGCATGCGCTTCACCTCCGGGTCGGGGCTGCTCCGGCTGGCATCCACATTGGCCTTGGTGATCTTCTTCTCCTCCGCCAGGAAGGTGACGTTGACCACCCATTTCACGATGTTCAGCCACTGGTCGTCGCCCTGGCGCACCATCGGCCCCAGCGGCGATTTCGCCAGCAGATCGGGCATCACGGTGTAATCCGCCGGATTTGCCGCGATCGAGCGGCTGGAGGACAGCATCAGCCGGTCTCCGGTGAACACGTCGCACCGCCCCTCGAAGAAGCTGCGGCGCAGGGCGTCGGCATTGTCGATCGAGATCGGGGTGTATTTCAGCCCATGCGACTGGAAGTAATCCGCGATGTTCAGCTCGGAGTTGGAGCCGGGGAACACGCACACGCTGGCGCCATCCAGATCGGCCAGGCTCTTGGCGCCCAGCTTCGTCGCCACCAGCGCGCCCTGCGCATCATACATGGTCGTGTTGGCGAAGATCAGGCCCACTTGGGTATCGCGGCTGAACAGCAGCGTCGTCTCGCGGATCAAGACGTCGATATCACCGGATTGCAGCACGGAGAAGCGGTTGAGCGTGGAGGTGGGGATGAACGTCACCTTGGTCGCGTCGCCGAACACGGCAGCAGCGATGCCACGGCAGAACTCGATGTCGATGCCCTGAAGCACGCCGTTGCTGTCCGGCGCACCGGAGCCTGGGGTGTCGTTCTCCGTCCCGCAGCGTAACACGCCGCGTGCCTTGACGGTGTCCAGCGTGCTGGCGGCATGGCCCAGCACGGGAGCCAATCCCAAAGCGAGCGTGAACAGGAAAGCAGCGACGCGCATGGCAATTCCCCTCTGACCTCAGCGATGATGCAAAGGGCGCGCCAGCGTGGCAAAGGGCGCGGGGGATCGCGCCAGGACTACAGGTGACGCCCGCCATCCACCACCAGGTTCGTCCCGGTCGCCAACCGTAGATGCGTCACCGCGGCCATGATCGTCAGGGCCACGTCATCGGCCTGCATCACCGTCTTCAGCGGCGTGCTGGCCGCGGTCTTCTCCACGGCTTCCATGGTCCGGCCCTTGACGAAATCGGTGGCGACCGCAGCCGGCGCCACGCCAATCACCCGGATTTCGGGGCCAAGCACCCGCGCCAGCGACATCCCCATCGTGTCCAGGGCCGCCTTCGACGCGCCATAGGCGATGCTGCTGCCCTGCCCTGTGGACCCGGCGAGCGACGATACGTTGATCACCACCCCATCCCCGGACGCCCGCAACAACTTCACGAAGGCCCGGATCGTGGAGAACGGGCCGCGTACGTTGGCGATCAGGATGCGGTCGAACGTCTCGTCATCCATCGCGTCCAAATCGGCATGTGGCACAGCCTTGGTGAACCCGGCGGAGTTGACCAGGATATCGGTCCGGCCAAGCGACGCCTCGACCGCTGCTGCGGCTTTGCGGATGGCGGCGCTATCCTCCATCGGCAGGTGGACGGCCATGTGGCCCTCGCCGGGCAACGCCGCGACCAGGGTGTTGGCACGCTCCAACCCGGCATTGTAGCCGACGACCACGGTGGCGCCCGCGGCGGCCAGGCGGCGCACGGTTGCCGCGCCGATCCCGCTGCTGCCGCCGGTCACCACCGCGACGCGGCCTGCCAGCTTGTACTCACCCAGGTCGCCTCGGCGGATATCGGGCATTCGGTTGCTCCTATGTCGCCGGGCAGATTACAAGCGGCGCCTTACCGGGGCAAACAGCCGCCGCGGCACCCAGCGCTTCCCGCATCAGGCGATCCGTGCCATCCCCCCGCGATGCCGATCATGCAGGACCTCCCCGTCCGCGACGCCCTGCCTGCGCTGGAGGCGGCGCTCGACGCCGGCAATGCCGTCCTGGTCGCCCCGCCTGGCGCCGGGAAAACCACGCTGGTGCCGTTGCATCTGCTCGGCCGCTGGCCGGGCCGGATCGTCATGCTGGAGCCCCGCCGCCTTGCCACGCGCGCGGCCGCCACCCGGATGGCGGCGCTGCTCGGCGAAACCGTTGGGCAGACCGTCGGCTACCGCACCCGGCTCGACTCCGCCGTTTCTGCTGCCACCCGGATCGAAGTGGTCACCGAGGGACTGCTGGTGCGCCGGTTGCAATCGGACCCAGGGCTGGACGGCATCGGCCTGGTGATCCTGGACGAGGTGCACGAACGCGCCTTGCCGGCGGACCTCGCCCTGGCCCTCTGCCTGGACCTGCAGCGGCAGTTGCGGCCGGAGCTTCGATTGCTGGCCATGTCCGCCACCGCCGACGGCGCCCGGCTCTCCACCCTGATGCAGGCGCCGGTGGTGGAAAGCGCTGGCCGCATGTTCCCCATCCAGGTGCAACACGCCCGCCGCGACCTCGCCTCGCCGCGCGACCTGCCCGGCGCCGTGGCGGGCGCCATCCGCGATGCCTTGGCCGCCCATGCCGGCGACATCCTGGCCTTCCTGCCCGGGATGGGGGAAATCCGCCGGGCGCAATCCGCATTGGAAGGCTGCGGCGCCCTGGTGCTGCCCCTGCACGGGGACCTGCCGCCTGCCGAGCAGGACCGCGCCTTGCGCCCGGCGGAGGGGCGCCGGGTCGTGCTGGCCACCAGCATCGCGGAAACGTCGCTGACCGTGCCGGGCGTGCGCATCGTGGTCGATGGCGGCTGGCGGCGCACCCCACGGCTTGACCCAGCCACCGGGCTCACCCGGCTGGCCACCCTGCGCATCAGCCGCGCCGCCGCAGACCAGCGCGCCGGACGCGCCGGCCGGGAAGCGCCCGGCATCGCCGTCCGGCTGTGGTCGGAAGCCTTGCATCGCGGCCTCGCCCCCTTCGACCGCCCGGAGATCATGGAGGCGGAACTGAGCGGCCTGGTGCTGGACTGTCTCGCCTGGGGCACACCACCGGAGGCGCTGCCCTTCCCGGACCCGCCGGCGCCGGGTCCACTGGCCGCCGCCCGCGCCTTGCTGAGCGATTTGGGCGCGATGGACGGTCCGGCGATCACGCCGCTGGGGAGCCGCATGGCCGATCTCGGTGCCCATCCCCGCCTGGCCGCCATGATGCTGGCGGCGCATTCCGCCACCGGACAAGCGCTCGCCGCCGACCTCGCCGCCCTGCTGGAGGAGCGGGACCCGATGCGTGAGCGTGATGCCCCAGCCGACGTGACGTTGCGGCTGGAGGCGCTGGCTGGCCGGCGCGATGCCGACCGCGGTGCCTTGTCGCGGATCCGCCAGGCCGCCGGGCAATATCGTCGCCGGCTGCGCACCACTGCCCCAGCATCCGGGGACCCGGCGCCGCTTCTGGCCGCAGCCTTCCCCGACCGCATCGCGCAACGCCGCGGCGACATCGGCTCCTTCCGGCTCTCCGGCGGGGGTGGGGCCAAGCTGCCGCCCGCCGACCCGCTCGCCCGCGCCTCCCTCCTCGCGGTGGGTGCGCTGGAACTGGGCGCCTCCGCCCGCATCCGGCTGGCCGCCCCGCTGGAACTGGCGGATTTGCCAGCATCGCGGATTACCGAAACGGTGGAAAGCGGGTTCGACCCAGTGTCGGGCACTGTCCTGTCACGCCGCCGCCGCCGGCTGGGCGCCCTGGTGCTGGAGGACCGCACCCTGCCGGCTGACCCGCAGGAAACGGCGTTGATCCTCGCCAATGCGATCGGGCGAAAACCCGAGGCGCTGGAGTGGACCGAGGCCGCCCGGCAGTTGCAGTCGCGAGCCCTCCTGCTTCGCAGCATCGACCCAGCCATCCCCGACTTGTCCGACGCCACCCTGGCGGCCACCGTCCGGGGCTGGCTGGCCCCCCATCTGCTGGGCACCACGAAACTGGCCGAGGCAGCCAAGCTCGACCTGCACGCCATCCTGCGTGGTCTGCTGAGTTGGGAGCAGGCCAGCCGTCTGGACCGCGACCTGCCGACGCACCTTGCGCTCCCAGCGGGCCGCGCGGCGATCGACTACACGCAACCTGTGCCGCTGGCATCGGCCCGGGCACAGGCTTTCTACGGACAGCGCACCACGCCAGTGTTGGCCGCGGGACGCGTTCCGCTCCAATTCGCCTTGCTCTCGCCGGCCGGGCGGCCCGTGGCGATCACCGCCGATTTGGCGGGATTTTGGGCCGGAGCTTGGGCCGGCGTCAGAAAGGAGATGCGCGGCCGCTATCCCCGCCACGACTGGCCCGAACATCCTGCCTGAACGGCGGCATAACGCAGCTAGCAGCGTCACCTAACGAAGGCTTAAGCCGCCAAACGTCCTGCGTCCTTGTCGGCGCACTGCCGAAACGCCACCATCACATCATGCCACATCGCCGTCCTGGATTCCGACCCATGATCCGCCCGCTCATCTTTGCAGTCGCCATGATGTTGTCGGGCTGCAATGTATCGAATGCTCAAACCGGCGGGTCCGGCCTCCTCGGGGCAGCGCTCCCCTCGCTGTCCCCGCTGGTCAAGCGGGTGGTACCGTCCGTGGTCAACATCGCCGTGACTGAAAATGTCGGCGGCGACGCGCAACTGCCGCCTGCCCTGCGCGGCACGCCACTGGAAAAGCAGTTCCGCGACCGGCTGCGCTCGCGGCAGGACCAGGTGCAGGGCGCCGGCTCAGGCTTCGTGATCGACTCGTCCGGCGTGATCGTCACCAATAACCACGTCGTCGGCCATGCCGACCGCATCATCGTCTCCCTGTCGGACGGGACGGAGCTGCCGGCCAGGGTGATCGGCACCGACGAACTGACCGACATCGCCGTCATCAAGGTGGATGGGGCGCCATCCTTGCCGGCGGTCACCTGGGGCGACTCGCGCAATGTCGAGGTCGGCGATTGGATTTTGGCCGCGGGTAACCCGTTCGGCCTCGGCTCCTCGGTCAGCGCGGGCATCGTTTCGGCGCGGGGGCGCGACATCGGGGCCGGCCCGTTCGACGACTTCCTGCAAATCGACGCGCCGATCAATCCCGGCAACTCTGGCGGCCCCACCTTCAACATGGCTGGCCAGGTGGTCGCGGTGAATACCGCGATCGTGTCCCCCACCGGGGGGTCGGTCGGGATCGGCTTCGCCATCCCGAGCGAGATCGCCCAGCGCATCGTCGCCGAACTGCGCGAGAAGGGGCATATCGACCGCGGCTGGCTCGGCGTCGCGGTGCAGGACCCGCCCTCTACCCCCGGGGTCGCGCGGCTGCGGGCCACCGGCGTGATCATCGCCAGCGTCGACCGCAGCGGCCCTGCAGCCAAGTCCGGATTGGTGGCGGGCGACGTCGTGACGGCCGTGAATGGCACCCGCGTCGACACGGCGCATGAATTGATCGGGGCCGTGAGCGCCACCCAACCCGGCACCGCAGTGCGGCTGACGGTGCGGCGGCACAATCAAACGCAGGATTTGTCGGTCACCGTTGGTAAACGGCCAAATGAGGGCAATGGGTGATGCGCATCCTGGTGGTTGAGGATGACAAGGAGGTCGCCGGCTTCGTGATCAAGGGCCTGCGAGAGGCCGGCCACGTGGCCGAACACGCCGATAACGGCCGCGACGGGCTGTTCATGGCCGCGAGCGAGGGCTTCGACGCCATCATCCTGGACCGCATGCTGCCTGGCGGCATAGACGGGCTGCGCCTGCTGGAGACCCTTCGGGCGCAGGACAACGCGACCCCGGTGCTGTTCCTGTCTGCCCTGGGGGCGGTGGACGAAAAGGTCCGCGGGCTGAAGGCCGGCGGTGACGACTACCTCACCAAGCCCTTCGCGTTCGCCGAGTTGCTGGCCCGCGTCGAGGCCCTGACCCGGCGCGGCAAAGCGGATGGGCCGCAGACCAAACTGGTCGTGGGCGATCTGGAAATGGAGTTGCTCTCCCGCACCGTGCGCCGTGCTGGCCAACGGATCGACTTGCAGCCACGCGAGTTTCGCCTGCTGGAATTCATGATGCGTCATGCCGGGCAGGTCGTGACACGCACCATGCTGCTGGAGGGCGTGTGGGACTACCATTTCGACCCGCAGACCAATGTCATCGATGTGCATGTCAGCCGGTTGCGGCAGAAGATCGACAAGCCCTTCCCCTCCGCCCTGCTGCACACCGTGCGCAACTCGGGTTACATGATCCGCGCCGAGTGACGGTTTGGGCATGAGCAGCCTGGCGTGATCACGACCCATCCCCAAGGCCGGCCCAGCCTCTGGCGGTCTGCCGGATTGCGGCTCGCCTTGGTATACGGCGTGCTGTTCGCCCTGAGCGCGCTTGCCCTCGTGCTGTTCCTGTGGTGGGCCACGGCAGGGCTGCTGGACCGCCAGATGGAGGCCGCGATCCGGGCGGATGCACAAGGCCTGACGGAACAATGGCATACCGGTGGCCTGGAAGCATTGCAATCGACGATCGAAGAACGGCTCGCCGAAAACGTCGATGACGACGCGATCTACCTGCTCACCGACCCAAGCTACCACCCGCTGGCCGGAAACCTGACCGGATGGCCCGCCGCGGTCGCCGAGGACGAGAGACTCTATGACCTGATGGTATCGCGCGCCGGGTTCGCCGGGTTGGCGCGCGTGCAGCAATTCACGCTTCCGGACGGCAGCCTCCTGCTGATTGGCCGGGACGTGGAAACGCGGACGCCGCTGCGCGCACTCCTCACCTCCGCCCTGCTCTGGTCGATGGCGCTGTTGGCTGTGCTGGGGCTGGTGGGCGGACTGGTCATGCAGCGGCTCTTCCGCCGCATGATCGCCAGTATCTCAGCCACGGCAGGCGCCATCGCGCAGGGCGATCTGGGCCGTCGCGTCCGGGTCACCGGGCGTGGGGACGAGTTCGACCGGCTAGCGGAAACCATCAACGACATGCTGGACCGCATCGGGCGATTGATGGACGGCGTGCGGGAAGTATCCAACAGCATCGCCCACGACCTGCGCACCCCCATCGCCCGTGCCCGTGCCAGGCTGGAGGACGCGGCCGACCACGCGACCGGGCCCCAGGAGCTACGCGCTGCGCTGGACCGCGCGGTGACGGATTTGGACGGCGTCACCGCCGTGTTCGACGCCCTGTTGCGGATCGCCGAAATCGAAGCGGGCACGCGCCGCTCGGCCTTCGCCGATATCGACCTGGCGCCCGTTCTTGCCGAACTCGTGGAGCTTTACACGGCACCGGCAGAGGAGCGAGGATTGACCCTTCGCTATGACGCGCCAGACACCCTTCCTGTCCACGGCGACCGCGACCTGATCGGCCAGGCCGTGGTCAATCTGATGGACAATGCGCTGAAATTCTCCCCTGCCAGCGGGATCGTGCAGATCAAGGCGACGTACTCACCCGCCGCTGTCTCGATCGTCGTGCAGGATAGTGGACCCGGCATCCCTGCGTCTGACCGCACGCGCGCCACGGAGCGGTTTTTTCGTGGCGAACTCGCGCGGCACACCCCTGGCTCCGGCCTGGGCCTCGCCTTGGTCGAGGCCGTGGCGCAACTGCATGGTGGCACCCTAGCGCTCAAAGATGCCTCGCCGGGGCTACGCGCCGTTCTCACGGTACCGGCTCATCCACCCAGTCTCGCAGTTCCGTGACGATGACGTCATGTTGCGGTCATCCCCAGCGCAACCCAGCGTCCGTATGGTCGGGGCAATGTTGAAGCACTTGACACTCTCGACAGCGCTGGTCGGTTGCCTTACCGCCGCCGCCCCGGCTGATGATCCCATGACGGTCACCACCGATACGCTGGAATACTGCCTCACCCTTGCCGACCAGATGCGCGCCAAGGGTGACATGCCGGACCACGCCCTGATGTTGTGGCAGCGCGGCCGGGCGATGTGCGAACAGGGCCACGTTCGCGGTGGCCTGGCCCGCCTGCGACGGGCAAACCTCGTGATGCATGGGGCAGCCGAGTAACCTGCTACGCCGCCCTCTGCCGCTTGAACGTCACGACCAGCACATCGCGGAACGCCGGCAGCGCCGGGTCGCGTGGCTCCACGGGGGTGACCCCATGAAACACCCGGCTGTCATCCACCCAAGCCGCGTCCATCGGCCGGGTGAGGGTGAAGGAGCCCAGCAGATTTCGGTCCAGATCGTGGATGGTCGTCTCGCCGCTGGCAATATTCTCTCGCCGGACGAGCAGGACCAAAACCCAATCCACCCCATCCCGATGCATGCCTTCAGGCGTCGGCTGGCCCGCCGTGCCGGGCTGCGCCTCGATGCGGAATTGGTGCACCTCGACCTCCCACTCGGGGACCTCAGGCGTTAGCGTATCGAACACCCGTTGGCAGGTGCGCAAGATCGACGTGAAGGCGGGCATCGCCTCCACCTCCGGCGTGACGGGCTCGAACCAGCGGGCAATCCCACCGTTCAACATATTGTAATCGCGGCTCTGGTAATGCGGCTGGTGCGGGCGGCGGGCGATTCCAGCCGGCGTCGCCGCAAACACGGCGTGGCGGCGGCGGCGGTAACGGCCGCCATCGGCCATATACGTGTCCAGCCCCAAATCGCCCCAACTGGCGGCGAAATCCTGCCAGCCGGATAAACCATTCGCCTCCAACACGCCCCGCATCTCGGCGTCGTGCACGAAAGCGAATCCGTCGCGCCCGACCAAGGTCGCGATGGTGGGGCGGCTGGTGGCTGGGTTGGTCATTGTCTCAAGTCCTCGGCAGCCTGGGATGGCGTGGTGTGGTCCGGTTCCGGTGCCTTCGGCATCGGCCGTTCGGCGCCGGGCGGC
Organism: Acetobacteraceae bacterium; assembly: GCA_965199005.1. GTDB lineage: Bacteria > Pseudomonadota > Alphaproteobacteria > Acetobacterales > Acetobacteraceae > LMUY01. The sequence continues at coordinate 2,262,726 of CBDAQK010000006.1, forward strand.
AGCCATCCCTGCACCCTATAGGCTGTGATCGGGCTCTGCACTGCGTTCTCGTCAAAGCAGTATTTCACCCGGCGGTTGAACTCCCGGTTGACCGCCCAGCGCTGCGACGGCGTCGTCTGGATCCGCACCCGCAGCGTCCAGGAGGCGTCGTTGAAGGCATAGACCCCCATCACCTCCAGGTCGGCGGTGATGGCTTCCTCCCATCGCGGCTCCGCCCGCATCGTCGCCACGACCTCTTGCAGCAAGTTGGACACCCGGTCCGGCTCCTCGTTCAACCCAATCGGCAGGTCGCTCAGCGCGTAGGCAAAATCCCGCGTCTGGTTGGTCACCGTGGTCACGGAGGAGAATGGGATGATGTGAACCGACCCATCCAACGCCCGCAGCCGGATCGTGCGGATGGAGAGATACTCCACCGTGCCGCTCAGCCCCCCGAGCGTGACCACGTCGCCCACCTGCATCGCGTTCTCCAGCAGCAGGAACAGGCCCGTGATCAAATCCTGCACCAGCTTTTGCGAGCCAAACCCGATCGCCACGCCCAACACCCCTGCGCCGGCCAGGAGAGGGGCAATGTTAAGGCCGACCTGGCTCAGCACGACCAGGCCAGTGATGATCAGGATGGCCACGAACAATGCGGTACGTAGCATCGGCAGCAGCGTGCGCAACCGGGACGCCCGTGCCGTTTGCGCGGCCCGGGTGAGGCTGGCAACCTTGTTTTCCACGGCGGCGTTCGTGGCCTCCCACACCATCACCGCCACCAGCACGGCGATCCCGGAGGTGCCGAGGGCGGACAAAAGCTGCTCCCCCAACGCTCCTGCCGCGAACCAGTGGAGCGGCGCGAAGCCCCATACCTCCAGCAACGCGATCCCCGTCGCCACCGCTATGATGGCCAGCAGAAGCACGCGGAGCGCTGGGTAATAGTGGATCAGCCGCTGCTCGAGCCCCGGGTAGCGGCTGGACGTTTCCGGGCCGATGCGGACGGCGCGGTCGAGCCCGCCCAGGAGAACGATGCTGACCAGGCGCGATACGATGCCGACGGCCGACGTGACGACGAAGAAGTGCAGCAGACGGTCATACCCGTCGCGGATTTCCGCCGCCGCCACCAGCCAAAGGGCGACGATGTAGAAGATCGCGACCAAATGCCAATGGGCAGCAAAATGGTTTTGCAGACTGGCTATGACCCCCACCCGGCCCCTGCGCGCGCGCAGCCGGTGCGCGACCGCTTTGCGGCATTGCAGCACGACGACGATCAGCAGGATGTGCACGACCAAGCCGACCAGCTTGATCAGCACGTCGTGGGCGGCCCGGTAGAGGCCGAACAGCAGACCGACCTCTGCCGCCGCAAACCCGAACACCGCCACCCCGGTGATCCGCCGCACCCACACCTCGGTGAAGACCGCCGAGTCATCATCGATCTGGATCAGCCGGAGCCGGTGCTCTCGCGGCGAGACGAACGTGCGCGTGACGCACATGATCACCCGGCAGAGCACATAGGCGTCGACCACGGCCAGAGTGACCAGGCGGGCATTGGTGGTGGTGCCGAGCGGGGTGGTGAGCAGGGCATGGCCGATGGCCGCGAACACCGCCACCGGGATCAGGTCGAGCACCAGCGCCCCCAGCACGAATGGCAGCCGGCGCAGCATTCGCCACGCTACGCTCAGCCCCGGGTGCCGGCCCGGATGAGCCTCCTGATCCGGATCGGAGGCGATGGGCTCGTCGGCTGGTGCGCGGCTGGACAAGATTTGCCGGGTGGACGCCAGCAGACGCCGGACGCCCCATTCGATCCCACGCGCCACAATCAAGATGACGAGCAGCTTCCAACCCGTGTCCAGCACGCGCCCGCGGGCTGCGCTGTCGAGGGCGGTGCCTTCCACCCAGCGCCACAAAAGCGGTACGTCGCCGATCGCCTCGGCACTGGTGGTGAATTGGTCCGCTAGTTCACCCGCCCAGCGCGACCCCTCCACCAGCAATTGGGCCCCGACACTGTCGGCGGCGAGCGGCACGACCGACTTCCTCGGCGCGACGACCGGAACCGCCTTGACCATGTCCTGCAGGATCGTGGTGAATTGGGTGCGCGCCTTCTCGTCCTGCAACACATCCAGCACTGCCTGGGCCTGGGCGGGAGTCAGCGGGGCCGCCGGCGTGGCGGGAGATGCCTGCGCCCAGGCGCCGGGTTGGCCGAGGCAAAGCAGCAGGACGGCGATGGCGAATAGTCGCATGGCGGGGTTCCCCCATACCCGGGGGTGCTATGTCAACCGCGTGGGGCGGCGTGGGGTGCACAAACCGGCGAGCAGCGCTATCTCCTGATCATGAAGATCGTGCTGATTGTCCTTGTCGTCGGAATGATGCTGGCAACGCTCGGCGTGCTGTTCGCCGGCCTGCTTGGCCTGGCCCGCGGCGGCGGCGACCCACACCGGTCAAACCGCCTCATGCGCTGGCGCGTGCTGCTGCAGGCGGGCACGCTGGCGCTGTTCATGCTGCTGCTGCACCTGCTGAAATCGTGAGGCCATGGCCTCCAAGGCTGCCTTGACCCAGCACGTCCGTGGTTTGACACTGCGCGGGGCTGGCTTCTAAGGTCGAACCAAGTAACCGCTTGTGCGACGGCACGGGCTCGGCGCGGTTTGCCGGATCCTCGCCGCACCACAATCCCGCAGATCCAGGAAAAAATGGCGCGTCTATGAAAATCCTCGTCCCAGTCAAGCGAGTGGTCGACTACAACGTGAAGGTTCGCGTCAAATCGGACGGCACGGGCGTCGAGACATCCGGCGTGAAGATGTCGATGAACCCATTCGACGAGATCGCCATCGAGGAAGCCGTCCGTCTGAAGGAGAAAGGCGTGGCCACGGAAGTGGTCGCCATTTCCATGGGCCTACCCGCCTGCGCCGAAACCATCCGCACCGCGCTCGCCATGGGGGCCGACCGCGGCATCCTGGTAGAGACCACCGTCGAGCTCCAACCACTGGCCGTCGCAAAGATGCTCAAGGCGCTCGTCGACAAGGAGCAGCCGCGCCTGGTCATCCTGGGCAAGCAGGCCATCGACGACGACATGAATGCCACCGGGCAAATGCTGGCCGCCCTGCTCGGCTGGCCCCAGGGCACCTTCGCCTCCAAACTGGAAGTGACCGGCGACAGCATCACGGTCACCCGTGAGATCGATGGCGGGCTTGAAACCCTGGCGCTCACCCTGCCTGCCATCATCACCTCGGATTTGCGGCTGAACGAGCCGCGCTATGCCTCGCTGCCGAACATCATGAAGGCCCGCAAGAAGCCGATCGAGACGATCAAGCCCGAGGCGCTCGGCGTCGACCCGGCGCCGCGCCTGACGCTGGTGAGCGTGTCGGAGCCGCCGAAGCGGCAGGCAGGCAAGAAAGTCGGCTCCGTTGCAGAGCTGGTGGCCAAGCTCAAGACCGAAGCCAAGGTGATCTAGATGACCGCTCTCGTCCTCCTCGACTTTGACGGGCCGCAGATCAAGCAGCCCTCCCGCAGCGCCGTGGCCGCGGCCCTCAAGCTGGGCGAGGTCCACGTCCTGGTCGCCGGGAGCGGGATTGACGCCGCCGCAGCCGCGGCGGCCCAGTTGGAAGGCGTTACCAAAGTCCACAAGGCTGACAGCCCCGTCTACGCCCACGCCTTGGCCGAACCGCTGGCGGATTTGCTGATGTCGATGGCCGGCCATCACGACCACCTGCTGGCGGCCTCGACGGCGACCGGCAAGAACGTGATGCCGCGCGTGGCAGCCCTGCTGGATGTGCAGCCGATCAGCGACATTTCCGACGTCATCGACGCCGACACCTTTGTCCGCCCGATCTATGCCGGCAATGCGATGGCAACGGTGAAATCGTCGGACAGCAAGAAGGTCATCACCGTCCGCGCCGCCTCCTTCGACCCGGTCGCCCCCACCGGCGGCAGTGCCGTGATCGAGGATGTGGCCGCCACCGGCGTGAGCACCATGTCTCAATTCGTCTCGGCAGAACTTTCCAAATCCGAGCGTCCGGAGCTGACTGCGGCCCGCATCGTCGTGTCGGGCGGCCGCGGAATGCAGAACGGCGAGAATTTCAAGCTGATCGATCCGATCGCCGACAAACTGGGGGCCGCCGTGGGCGCCTCGCGGGCTGCGGTAGACGCCGGGTTCGTGCCAAATGACTATCAAGTCGGGCAAACCGGCAAGATCGTGGCACCCGACCTCTACGTCGCCATCGGCATCTCCGGCGCCATCCAGCATTTGGCGGGGATGAAGGACAGCAAAGTGATCGTCGCCATCAACAAGGACGAAGACGCCCCGATCTTCCAGATCGCCGATTACGGCCTGGTGGCGGATTTGTTCGTGGCATTGCCTGAGCTGAAGGCGGAATTGGACCGGGCATAATGGCGCTGGAGGTCAACCGCGTCGGCATCATCGGCGCCGGGCAGATGGGCAACGGGATCGGACATGTCTGCGCGCTCGCCGGCCTGCCGGTGGTGATGTTGGACGCCAAGGCGGAGGCGCTGACGAAAACCATGGCGACCATGGCAAAGAACATGGACCGCCAGGTCGGCAAGGGGGCCATTACCGCCGAGGCAAAACAGGATGCCCTGGCCCGGATCACGACCACGACCGACTACGCCGCCTTTGGCGACTGCGACCTGGTGATAGAGGCTGCGACCGAAAAGGAAGACGTCAAACGGGCGATCTTCCGCACCTTGGTCCCCCATCTCACCCCCGATTGCATCCTGGCCAGCAACACATCCTCCATCTCCATCACGCGCCTGGGGGCATCGACGGACCGGCCGGGCCGCTTCATCGGCATGCATTTCATGAACCCCGTTCCGGTCATGAAACTGGTGGAGGTGATCCGCGGCATCGCCACCGAGGAAGCGACCTACGAGGCGATCGAGGCGTTGGCACGGCGGCTGAACAAGATCACGGCCGTTGCCGAGGATTTCCCCGCCTTCATCGTAAACCGCATTTTAGTGCCGATGATCAACGAAGCGGTCTACGCCCTATACGAGGGCGTCGGCACGATCAGCAGCATCGACACGGCGATGAAGCTCGGCGTCAACCACCCAATGGGCCCGCTGGAGCTCGGGGATTTCATCGGGCTGGATACCTGTCTTTCGATTATGCAGGTGCTTTATGAGGGCCTGTCGGACAGCAAATACCGTCCATGCCCGCTGCTGGTGAAATACGTCGAGGCTGGCTGGGTGGGCCGTAAGGCGGGGCGGGGCTTCTACGACTACGGCGCGACCCCGCCGACTCCGACCCGATAACAGCCTATTTCTTGAATGGGAGCGTCTTGTCGCGGGTGATGAAGGTCGCGGGTTTGCCGCCCGGCTGCATCAGCCAAATGCTGTAACTGCCGCCGATTTCCATGTTGTCCAGCATCACGTCTGCGGCGGTTTGCCCCGTGCAACTCGCCCGCACCATGGCTTTCACCGGGTTCACGCTTCGGGTCTTCACCGCGCCTGGCGCCACATCGGTGAACACGGCCGTGCCAGCCGGCGCCAGAGCCAGCGTGCCGGCAAGGCACCCCTGCGTTGCGTTATAAAAAGACAGCCGTGCCCGCGCCTGGTTGAACTCGGCGCCGTCTGTCACGGCGGAGGCGGCGAACTGGCCTGGCGATGCTTCCCGGACCAGCACAGTGGTGAAACTGTCCGGCGCAACCTTCAGGTTGGTTTGCACGGAATGCCCGGCCGCCTTGATCGTCAACCCCAGGGTCTTTCCCGCCACCGCGGGAACCACGCCATAGGCACTCACCCGGCTTACATTGTCCGTTCCCAGCGTGCTTGCCGCAAGGAAGGACGGCTGCACCTCCACTGCCGTGCCCGTCGCGTTGGCAAACCGCACGAAGGCCGAGCCGGGTGGCGGCTGGGCACCGTACAACGCCTCCTGCCCCAGGGCCGGGACACTGACAGCCAGGCTCAGTAGCGCCAGCAGCGCTGCCCAGCCCCGACGTATTATCGCCGGCATCAAACCCCCAGGGTCTTGCGGAGGTCACTCATGAAGGCAGCGGGTGGCATTGCCGTCTGGCCCCAGGCGCCCGGATTGTTGGAGGGTGTCTCCATATCCACTTCAGCGAAGTTCCAGATGATGATCTTCGGCGGCTGCCTCTTGAAGGTGTCAGACCGGACGAAGTTCACCATATTGTAGTACGGACTGAACTGATGGACCTTCCACAGCAGGGATACCGGCCGATTCAGTTGCTCCGAAACCACGCTTGAAAACGCGTAGATCGGCTGCATGAAGCTATTGCCGATGACGATGGTGTCTGCCGTATCGTCATCAAGTAAGCCGCCGCCGCCGGCAGCGGCCATCGGCTGGCGCACGACATAGCTTTGATACGGATATTGCGCCTGCTGCTGGGGAGGCAAGAGAGCCGCCAGGTCGTTTCGCTCCTGCGTCACGGTAGTTGGGGCACCGAGCTTGGTGCCGGGTTGGCTTGCGGAGGGAAGCCGCAGCTTTTCCTTCATCGAACTCGCCACCAGGATCGCAGCCTTCTCGGCCCCAGCCGCGGTCCAGTGCGTATCGGCCTTGAAGAAGAGGGGCTCCGACGGAGCCTTTGCATGGGCCGCTGCGAACATTGTCGCCTGGTCGGGCACCAGCGTGCCGGGCTTGCGCAATTCCTCCAACGCGACGGCGTAGCGCTTCTCGGCATCCGGCGACCATTTGAAGTCGGACGGTAGGTATTCGCGGTAGACGCGCGACTTTGCCGGAGTGAACGAAATCACCACCTCGATCTTGGCGGACTTCAGCACCGCAACCGCTTCGTTGATCGTTTGCGCGGTGCGCCGGACCAGGTTCAAGTCGGAGCGCCGGACCTCGTCGAAGGCCGGAAACAACCAGCCATCGGTGCCGATGACGCACAGGTTGACGATCGCAGCCTGGGCCGGGCTTGCGAGGGGGAGAAATCCCGCCGCCCCGCCTGCCAGCACCGCACGGCGACCTAGAGAAAGTCGCGTCATTACAGCGGCCATTCGCCCGCCTCCCGTCTCAATGTTCGACGGCGTAATCTAATCCACAACCCTTAATTTCTCGACAACACGGAGTGGCGAGCAGTTAACGGCGAGCATAGCTCATGACCACGGTCGCCCCCTCGGCGCCTTCGACGCGCCTGGTCGACAACGATGGCTTGTTGCCGGGCTGCTGAGAGAACCACCCGTCATACAGGCCTTCCAGCAACGCGCTCAACCATTGCCCAGCAGGGCTTCCGAGGGAGCCGATACGGGGAAAGTCCTTGTGCACGATGTGCAGCACCCGGTCCGTCTCGCCCAACCGCAGTTGCACCATACCCCAGCCAACGCCCTGCAGCGTGTCGTTCATCTCGATTTCGAGCGCCTGAAGCGTTTGCACGGGCGGAATCGGCATCAGGCGGGACATCCGGCGGCCCACCCCGCGAAGCATGTCATCGCGGTCGCCGGCCCCTGCCAGACTATCCACCTCCTCCGCCATGGCGCGGAGAAAGGGCCGCCATTGCACCGTGTTTTGAGCCGACCCTGTTGGCAGGGTAGCTGTCTCATCCATACTCGGCGCCTTCTTACAACGGGTCGTTGAAAACGTAGCGTGCGTACACCAGGCCCGTGCCCTCGGTGAAGTTGCCCGACCTGTCGAACCCGGCTTGCGCACCGACGTGGAGGTTGTCCGTCAGGCGGTAATCGATGTTCGCATGCGCGCCACCCGCCACGCCGGTATCCTTGAACCCTGCAAACCGCGTGGTCACGCCAGTATTCGTCGTCGCCAACAGGTTCAACGCGGATTGCCGCGCAGGATCGTCCGGGAACACCAGCTGACTCTTCGCCCGGAAGGTTTGCACGCCAACCGATCCACCCACGGCATAGCTCAGATCAGGCGTGAGTTGCTGCTTGTAGTTGATCGGGAACAGCGCCGCGAAGAACTGCTGCGGGCTGAAATAGCCACCGTTGCCAATCGTGAAATTGCCGAGGTTTTTGTCGAAGCCGAAATACACGAGGTCCGTGCCAACGCGAACTTCCTGCGTCGCGGTCGTCCACACCGGAAGGCTGAAGCCAGCGCCAGCCTCCACCTCGGTGTTGGACTTGACGTCGGTGCCTTCATACACACCGCCGCCAGCCCCGGCATAGTAACTCACCGCTCCCACCGAACCCTCGAGCTGCAAGTGCCCGCGGTTGCGCGTCACGCCACCCCAGCTCTGCCCGGTCAGCGGATCCCGCTGCCCGGCGAAGGACAACAGGCTGTCCGTGACCGACCGGCGCTCCCCCGTCACGCGCAGGCTGAGGTCATTGGTGATGCGGGGGGTAAACTCGATGCCGCCCAGCACACGCTCTTCCCTGAACCCGAGCGGCGAACTGCCAATGTCCGCCGTGACGAAGTCGTAGGCATAGCCCACGTCCAGCCCGCTTCCGTAGGCGTTTTGCGCCTTGCTCTTGACGAACGTCGTGCCGCTTGGCGCGAGCGGGTTGCTGCCGAAGATCGGTTCGTTGCTGGCCGAGATCGACCCAGCGAATAACGCGGTCGGCGTGACCTGAACCTTCAGCCGGCCATACCCGGCTGGCGAGAAGCTTGCCTCCAGCGGCGCCTCCAGATCGAAGAGCTTGCCAAGCCCCTCATCCCCAGACCGGCCGCGAAGGAGCACCTCGGTGTCCACCCGTGGCGCAACATCGGACGAAACCTGCTCGATGCTGCGGTCGATATCCTGAGTTAGCGGATCGGCCGGCTGCTTCGCCGCCGTCGTCCCGCGCAGGCCGAGTAGGCCGCCTGCCGTGGCGTCCGGTTCATCCTGCGTCGGGGACGACGATGAGCGGAACGGGTTGGCCAGGACCGGCGATGTCGCTTCAGGGAGAAGCGACGGTGCCGTATCGTTCGGCACCGATTGTGACGCCGCAACCGGGGTGGCGGGCGGTGGCAAGGGCGAACTGGCGGGCGAGAGCTGGCTCCCCGGCGAAGACGGCCTGAGCAGCGCCGAGCCCGCGAGATCGGCCGGAGCCCCTGCCGAAGCCGGACCTGAACCGTCAAGCGGCGTAGGCGGCAGATATTGCGCGTACCGCTCATACTCGCGGGTAACAGGCTCGGCCTGAGCCTGCGCCACAGCTTGTGCCGGCATGGGCGAGGCATCGTTTGCTACGTCGCCCGGCACGTTGAGGGCGTATTGGCGGCCGGACAGCCATCCATCGGGCATGACATCGGACGCATCCGAGCTGCTAGAACTATCGAGCTGCTTTTCGCGAAGTGTCCGCGCCGTGCGCAAATTCGACAGTGCCACGCCGTTGCGACCCTGCGCCCGGGCCACTTGCGCCGAAGCCATCCAGGCCTGCGGCTCGTCCGAGAAGTCCTGCCTGGTCTGCGCCGCAACCTCGGCAGCGCGGCTGGTATTGCCCGCCGCAAGCGCCGCGCCGATCACGGCAACCCGCACGTTCAGGCTACTCGGGTTGCGCTTGAGCAAGTCTTCGGTGATCGCCACGGCCTTGGCGGGCTGCCGCCGCGCCTCATAGAGCCGGGCGAGCGCCATGTTCAGGTCGGGATTATCCGGGTTCGCCGCTAGCCGCGGTGCAAGCTCGTCATAGGCATCGGCAGCCGCACCCTTTGCGGCCAGTTGGTCGGACGAGAAGACGGCAGCATTATCGCGAACACCGGTGAGGTTGGTCTGCTCCAACGGAGTCAGCCGGTCCTGTTGCAACCCGGCGGTGACAAGCTTGGCATCCCCCGGATAACCAGCCGCGATGAGCATTCCGCCATAGGCGATCCGCTGCTCGGCGGAGGGCGGACGGCTCGCATTGAGCGACGTCCGGATGACCTCGCGAGCACCTGCCTTGTCGCCAACCTTGAGCAGTTGCTGCGCGAAGGCTACGGCTCGCGCCCCGCTCGGATCTGGCTTGGACGCCAGGGCAATCATCCGCCGCTCCATGGAGGCGGTATCGCCCTGCGCTTTCGCACTCGCCAAATCCACCGCAACATCCGCCTGGATCGCGACACTCCGCATGTCCGGGGTACGCGCGTTGATCGGCAGCCGGCTCACGAGCGAGGTCACCAGCGGATAGTCCTGCGCGTTATCGGCATAGTAGATGCCCGCACGCAGTTGGTCGACCGTCGGACGCGGTGCATCGATCACCGGCGTCATGACCTGACGCGCATCAGCCGGCTTGTTTTGCGCCAGCAAGGCACGCGCCAACTCAAGGCGTATCCACGGGCTGGAGGCGTCGGCCGCGACCGCTGCACGCAGCTGTGCGATGCGCGCTTCCGGATCAGGATTGGCCTTGGCCCGATCCAGCAGAACCTGCGCCGAGGATTGGCCGCCCTGCCCGCCACTTCCCGGCCTGACGCCGGCAGCAGCAAACAGCTTCTGGGCCTCGTCGCTCTTGCCCTCGCGCTGCAGCACGCCAGCCAGACCGATCATCGCCCCCTTGTTCTTCGGCGCAGCGCGCAAAGCCGCACGGAACGATGCCTCGGCCGGGGCCAAATGTCCCGCCCGCGCCTGAATGTCGCCGAGTTGGAGATAGTTGCCCGCGTTGGGCTTGCTCCCCATCAACTGGCGCAGCTTTGCCTCGGCAGCTGCATATTCCCCGCGCTTGGTCAGCGCAGCGACGTCTGCGTAATCCCTGCGGATTTGCCGGGCACTCTCGCCATTATCGCCGCCGCCATTGGCGGGCCCATTGCCACCCACCGCGGTCAGGAACTCGTCCTTACGGTCCGGTGCCAGGGAAATCGCCTTGTCGATCAGCCGCTGCGCCTCAGCGGAGCGGCCTTGTTGCTTGCGGATGAGCGCGAGCATCGCCATCGAGTCGACGTCATTCGGGTTGAACGCCAGCGCCGCCGTGAAATCGCGGTCGGCCTCGGCAACCTGCTTGCCCTCCAGCGCCTGGTAGCCGCTGAGCCGCGACTTCACCCCAACATCGGGGATCGTCCGCGTCAGCTCGGTCTTCTTGGCGTCCAGATCAGGGTCGGTCGGATAGGCCTGCAGATAGGCGTTGAGCTGCGCCTGGGTCCGGTCGTCATCGCTCGACCACAGCAGGGCCTGGCGCCAAGCCGTGCGGGCCTCCTGCCGGATGGACGGCATTTGCGACAGCGCGGCAAGCCGGTCCACGCCATCGGCGCGGGTGCCCTCGTGGTAGGTCAGCGCTTCGGCATAGGCGAGTTGCGTCCGCAAATCCTGCGGGTTGGTGCGCACCTGCGCGGCAAGACCCTCGCGCGCCGCGTCCCAATTGCCTTCGACCGACGCGAGCGTCTGGTAATATTCGGCCGCAAGGCTTGGCGGTGGGGTATCGCCCCTGAAGGCGCGGCGATACGCGGCAACGGCGTCCGCCGGCTTGCCAGCCTGGGCCAGGCGGCGGGCCTCCGCCAGCGCGCCGTTATCCATCGGGCCCGCACGGAGCACCTGCTGAATGCTCTCGATCCGCGGATCATCTGGCCGGACGGCCCGTAATTTCGCGAGAGCACCTTGGGCGACTTGCTGGTTGCCGCGTTCCGCAGCCGCCTGGGCCTGGGCCGCAAGCCCATCCGGGTTGTTCGGGTCGAGGGCGAGAACCCGCCCCAGCGCTTCGTCGGCACGCTGAGGTTGATCCTTGCTACGCCAGTAATTCGCCTGGTCCAGCAAGACCCGGATGGCATCGGCCGTACTCGCCTGGGTCGTCGGCGACACAGGGGCCTGGGCATGGACCGCCGCCAGCGGGATCGCCGTGGCGGAGGCAAGCAGGAGAACGCGGAAAGCCGGGGAATACGGTCGCATGGCGGACGGTTTCCTCAGAGACGCCGGGTGGGAATGGTGCGGGTACGCAGAGCCGCCCGCCGGCGCAGCGCAAAGAAGTAGAAGATCGCGACCAGCAGACAGCCAATGATCATCACTGCCACGATCGAAAGCGGAGCATCCCGGAGGAACCACGAAGGATACAGCCAGAATGGCAACGCGCCGACGGTGTATTCGCCACCGACCCGGTAGGAGGTGAAGCGGCCACCGCCGAGCAGCGACAGGTCACCTTGGATCAGCGGCGCCTGGTCCGGATCGCGCAACGTCGTCACCACGCTCTCGACCGCAGCGCCCGAGCCGCCGAGGATGGCAACCACCGACCGGCCGCTGTTCAGTGGGCTTTGTCCGCCCACGATGGCCGCCGTATCATTGCCGACGCTGGCGTTCAGCACGGTCGTCGCCCGCGCCCGGTCCTCACGTCCGGGATCGCCGAACAGACGCCGGACACTGTCCAGTCCGTTGGACACCTCGACAGTCAGCCGGTTGCCATTGACCCGGTAGGGCGAGTTCCTCAACAAATCAGCCGCTTGGCCCAGACGGGAGATGGTTCCCATCATCAGGATGTTGCGATCCGAGACCGTGCTCACCCCGTCCGGCTTCACCACCACATGGCGGATCACCGGGTAGCCGGTCAGCGAGCCGATGCGTCCCATCATGTCCAGATACGCACCGATTTCGGTGGCCGAGGGCTGCTGCGGCAGGACGACCGCCGTATCGGACAAATCGGCGAGGCGCGTGAACGGGAAGCCCGAACTCACGAAATAGGCCAGGTTCGGCAACTGGGCAAACCGATAGGCCCGGCTGATGTCGAACGTGCTGTCGGGGTCGACTGCCTCGCGGACATCCTGCGGGATGGCAACGCAGTCGCCACGATGCAGCGGCCGTGTGTCGAAGAAGAATTGCAGGTCGTTCTGCCCGAACACCTGGTAGGCCGGGACGTCAACCAGCGACGGCGCCTGGGTAACCCCGAAGTTGAACAGGCGGGAAAACCAGGAGGCGCTGCGCGACGGCTCGGCGGCCAGAGGAAGGCTGGCTAGATAGAGATCGTTGATCCCGATATCGAGCCGCGATACCGCCAAATCCTCAATCGGGCCGGGAGGCGCGCGGTAACGCACTTCCATCGGGAAGGTGCGGTTGCGCCAGGTGTAAAGGTCCGGCGCGGTGCGGAACGGCACGCGCATGGTGCCCGGCACATACCCAGTGCCCTGCAACTCGGTCGAGTCGACCAGCTCACCGAACTTCACCGGGCGGTCCGACGGGATCCATGCCGGCGCGTCATACGCAACCCGCCTGGGCGCATCCGGCGTGACGACCGTCGAGGCATCCCCCGTGAGCGTGCGGCTGCCCAGGGTGAGGGACGTCGCAGCAGCGACGGCTTCGGCACCCGTGCGGCCTGCGATGACCAGGAGCGAAGACGTCGCGTCGTTCGGGTTCGGGACCACGGCAAGTGTGGGGCCGTTCAGCGGCGGCAACGTCACACCGGACGGACGGTCAGACCCGGTGACTACGATGACGGCGTTGCCTTCGGTCGGGGCGTCGGTCACCACGGGGAAGGTTGCCCCGCGGAAGTCCGCCAGCTGGCCGAACCACGAGGACACGATGCCCGCCGTCTCCAGCGACTCATTGGACGGATTGGCCGGCAGCACGAAGGGCAGCGACAGCATGGTCTTTTCATGCGGGTCGAAGAACGGCAGCGGCAAACGCGACAGATCGCGCTGCGGCGGCAACCGCTCCAGCGTGAGGGTCAGTGTCGACGCGTCAGAGATCGTGGACCAGAGGAGGCCGCTGAGCGGGTCGTTGCATTCCGGCGTGTAGCGGCCAGTGAAGCGGAAGTTCAGCCGGTTGTTGTCCTGGAAGAAGACCGGGCTCACCGGCAGTTCGAAATTCTCGAAGCGCGGCTGGTCGCGGTTGACCGGGATCGTGCCGACATACTGTTCGTTCATCGTCACGGTGACGTTGCTGAATTCCGGGATCAGCGCTGGGGACATGGCGCCCGACAGGTTCAGCGTCGCTCCCGTCACAACTTCATCGGCGCGGATGCCGAATTGCACGCCTTGCAGCTCGCTGGTGCCGCGGAGGGTCAGCGGCCCAAGTGCGCCCAGCTGGTGCAAGGTGAGGACGAGTTGCCGCGTCTGCGCAGCGCCCGCGGCCGGCGACGGCGTGAACGAGGTCGGCGCAGTCTGTGTCGGGTAGGACAGGCCAGGCGTGCCAGCCCCGGGCAGCGGCGGTGGCGGGGACGTGGCGTCCGGCGTGGCCGGAACGGAGACGGGTTGCGCGCCAGACGGCGGCGTCCCCGCCGGTGCACCCAACAAGCCGGGTGCGCGCGTGGGGGCCTGGCCAGGCAGCGGACGGATCACGAACCCGCCAGGCTGCGTGCCCTGCGTCAGCGTCTGGGGCTGGGCCGCCGCGGGGATCATCATCAGGGCAATGGCGGCCGCTGTTCCGACGAGTTGACGGCGCCCCGGTGCGGTGGGGCCGCTGCCGGTCGGGCGGCGGGGCGCACGGTCTGGTGCACGGAACAGCCCGCGAATGCTCACGAGAACGCGATACAGGCTGGCAAGGGGACGGTCCACCGGATAGGCGCTCCAATCTGTCCAGGCATCAGCCCGGCCAAAGACGACTTGAACGATAGCAGCCTCGTCGGCGACGCTCGCCGGTTGGAAGCTCACTTGCAGGAAGCGCTGCTCCCAGCGCAGCAGGCGCGCGGGGATCACGATCGGCTCGCCGCCGATGATGAACTCGAATTGCACGAGCGCGCCGTCCGTCACACCCAGCGGCCGCTCGGCAACGACCGAGCTGCCACCCTGCGACAAGTCCTGCGTGATGCCGCTGACGGCCCGGCCGTCTGGCAGCAGGATCGACACCGGGACGGTTGCCCGGACCCGCGCACGGGTCCGCATCTGGCGTGTCTCGCGACCCACGGCGAGGGCCGCCATGACGGTCAGCAAGGAGAAGCTGCCCCAGATGGTGTTCAGCAACAGTGCCTGGAAGGTCAGCTGCTCGGTATGGAAGAACAGCATCCCGACCAGGCCGCGGATGACACCCGCGACGAGGAAGAAGGCGAGGATGAGGTTCGGGTAAACCGCGCCAAGGTCGAAGTAGCCGTTCTCCAGCAAACCGCCCTTGTTGGTCACGTTGAACTTGCCACGCCGGGGCGCAAACAAGGTGACCATGGTGACACGCACCAAGAACAACGCCAGCACCGTCTCGTAGATTTCGGACCAGAAGGAGTGGCGGTTGTTGCGCTGCAGGCGGGAGTTGGTGGCAACCGAGTGGAAGATGTGCGGCAAGGCGTAGGAGACGATCGCGAGCGGCGATGCGGCAATAACGTTGAGGCCGAACAAGAGGAACGCCAGCGGCGCGGTGAGGAACACCACCCGCGGGAGGGCGAAGAAGAAATGCCCCATCGCCTGCAGGTAGCAAACGCGCTGCCCAAGGGTGAGCCCGGGCCCGAACATCGGGTTGTCCAAGCGGAAGATTTGGATCATGCCGCGGGCCCACCGGACGCGCTGGCCGATATGCAGGATCAACCGCTCGGTCGCCAACCCGGCGGCCAACGGCAAGCGCAGGTAGCAGCTGTCCCAGCCGCGGCGATGCATCTTAAGCATCGTGTGGGCATCCTCGGTCACGGTCTCGACCGCGAAGCCGCCAATCTCTTCCAGCGCCGAGCGCCGTAGCACGGCACAGGAGCCGCAGAAGAACGTCGCGTCCCAATAATCGTTGGCGTCCTGCACCAGGCCGTAGAACATGTTGCCTTCGGCGGGCACGCGGGTGCCCGCTGCCAGGTTCCGCTGGAACGGGTCGGGCGAGTAGAAGTGGTGGGGCGTCTGCACGAGCGCATTGCGCGGCTCGGCAATCATCCAGCCCATCGTCATCTGCAAAAACGCGCGGGTCGGGATGTGGTCGCTGTCGAACACGGCGATGAACTCGCCGTCGGTCTGCGCCATGGCATTGTTGAGGTTGCCAGCCTTGGCATGCAAGTTGTTGCCGCGCGTGATGTAGCCGATCCCGCATTCGGCGGCGAACTCGCGGAACTCTTCGCGGCGCCCGTCATCCAGGAGGTAGACGCGGATTTTCTCAGGCGGCCAGTCGATCGCAATGCAACCCAGCACGGTCGCCCGCACGATCGACATGGGCTCGTTGTACGTCGGCACGTAGACGTCGACCGTCGGCCATAGCGCCAGATCGTCCGGCATGGGAATCGGCTGACGCTCCAGCGGCCATAGCGTTTGGACGTAGCCGAGCACGAGGACGATGATCGCATACATCTCGGCCAGCGCGAGAACCATGCCCAGCACCAACTCGATGATGCTGGCGAAATCCAACGTCTCGGTGACGCGCCAGAAGATGTAGCGCATCGACACCGCAAGGCTGAGGATGACGAGGAAAACCGACACATACCGGCCTTTGAACCGGTTGGCGATCAGGAATACGATCGCCGACGTCACGGCCAGGATGGCTTGTTGGCGAGGATCCAACTGCACGGTTGCAACGGCCAACAGCAGAAGGATGCCGATGACACCCAATACGATGTCGATAAGACGGCTCGTTAGGCTGCTGTGTGGGACCCCTTGCCAACGGGCCCGGCGAACTCGAACCGTCTCACTCATGCAACACTTTCCCACCTTCGGAACAAACAAAAATTAGGCGGAGTAACAGCTTAGTCCCATCGGTTTTAACATACCTTGCCATCACCGTGCAGAGCGCAGCGACGACACCCGACGTTGAACACACCCACTGTTACCCAAATGCAACAGCGAGTATGTGCTCATAATACACAAAATGTTAACTATTGCTAGCAGTTTTGACCGCTTTCTCACCGCATGAGCAGAATCAGGCCTACCTTATGAGGCCGCCAGAAACTCGAATATCTCTGGTAAACTACTGTAAGCATTAGCTGTCAACGCGCGCCTGGCCGTCGGCGATGGCGCCAAGACGGCACCACTACTTGATGCGGGATAGTTAACGGCGGCAGGGGCTTGAGCCGCCTCTGGCAGCAGCGACGGCACCGGCCGCGGCTCCACATACGGGGCGGCGGGCGCGCTAAACGACTCAAGGGGCGCCACTGTCACCGACGGCACGTTGACCACGGGAGGCACAACCGGAGGGCGAGCAGGAATGCTGTTGAGCGGCGCGGCCCACTCGGCCAGCGGACGCGGCGGAGGTGCAACAGTGGGCGTCGGCGGAAAGAGCGGCGGCGGGCGAGTCGCCGGCGACTCGCGCAACAAGGGCGCCGGCCGCGGCGCAGCCATCGGCGCCGGGGCGACCCGCGCCTCCACCACCGGCTCCGGCGCAGCAATCGGCTCGGCCTGGGGTACGAACGCTTCCGTCTCGCTCGCGGTGGGCGGCAGGGCGGTTGCCGCAGGCCGGCGCGGCGCGGCTATGGGAAACGGCTTGACTGAGCCCTGGCCGAAACTGTGGTAGCGGATGGACGGGGCACCAAACGCTGCAAGGGCCTTCGACACGTCGTTGGCATCTTCACTCATCACCGACCTCTCTTCCTACGCCGCAGAATGCGCCACCTCCTCTGCTGCAATCCGGGACAGAAGAACGAGGCCGGCGCCATAATAGTCCGTCGCAGCCATAACAGAAGGAATCGGCGTTGTCCTGTCCAGATCGACCGACCGCAAGGCGAGCGCGGCGACGGCGCGAATGCCCGCAGGAGCGGAGTATGGAGCCATCTCGCCAGTGTGCAAATCGACCCAAGCGGGTTGCACGTTCGGCGTAGCGGTCCAGTACTTCCGGAAGGCTTGGAACAACGGATCGGCCGGAATGCCGCCCCAGGCCAGGTGCATCGGCACCCGGATCGCGTCCCAGGAAAACCGCGGCGGCCAACCCGGCGCCACGCTGAGCGACCCATCGTTCCGGTCGACCCGGACCCAATCGGGCGGGAGCATCCACTTTCCGTAGCGGGCTTGCAGCACGAGCGCGGCACCTTCCTGCCGCAACATCTGCCATTTCGCCGATGGAGCCAGCGCCGCCAGGTCCGGAAACAGGCCGAACGCGTAGTAGGATGGGTTGACGATCAAACAATCCGGCTTGTCGAACCCGCTCGCACCCGGCAGCAGCACCGTGCGGGTCCCTACCGTCCGCACCAACCCCAGGATGTCGCGGGCCAGGTGTGCCGCCTGCTCCGCGTAATCAGGACGCTGCCAACGCACCGCCGCACGGGCAAGGGCGGAGGCGATGAACAGGTCACCATCCGTGGCATTGTTCAGGTCGGATACCGGGTTGGCATCGCCCGGGCGGTAGCGCCAAGCGTGCAGCCGGTCGCCCGGGCGGCGACGCAGCGCCTGGGTCGTCCATTCCAGCAGCTTGGCGAACGTCTCTTGGTCGTCAGCGGCTTGCGCCCCCATCATCCCCCAGCCCTGCCCCTCGCTGTGGGAGGCATCGCCATTGCCCGTGTCGATCACGCGGCCCTCCGGGGTGATGTACTGGTGGCGAAACGCCAGCCAATCCTGCCGCATGGCGGCCGAATGGATGCGGATCGGCGGCGACGGCGGCGCCTGGATCACCGGCACGCTCCCCAAACTCGACTGCGCTCCATCGGCAGATGGCGCGCGTTGTGGGCGGACTGGGGCGCCATCACCCCAATCCGGAGCAAACTGTGTCACGCCGACGCCGAGGCCGGCCGTCATCAGGGCAAGGCCCGGAAGAAGGACGCGCCGGCTCAGTCCGTTGGCAGGCTGGCCGTTGGCAGGCTGGACAACAGCTTCTGAAGTGCGCACACGCGGTCTCCTGCGTGTCCATGGCACCCTGGCGGCGACCGCTCAGATGCGAGACGATGATCATGCACGCCGTATTGTCGCGCTTGGTGTGATCAGTCTCACACGGAGAGATTAACGTGAACTTTCCTCACGCAGGACAATGTGGAATTCATCGCCTGATTATGGTCCAGTCCCAGTCTCACCGCTTGGAAAGTCCCCATGACGTGGCGACTCGCGCCGCTGCCGCCAAAATCCGCCCTGGCCGCGCTGGTGTTCGGAATCGCCATCTTCAGCGCCCAGCCGGCCCGGGCGCAGAAAGATTTCAGCCAGCCGCCGCAGATGGACCAGGCACCATCGAATGGTGCGCCCAAGAGCCGGAACACCCGCTTCACGCTCATCAACGGCAGCGATCAGAATATCGACAACCTCAACATCTCACCCACCGACGACGATTCCTGGGGCGACGATCTGTTGGGGACGCTCGCCCTGCCACCCCATAGCCGCGTGATCGCCGGACCAAAGCAGGACACCGGCTGCCTGTTCGACGTGCGGGTGGTCTATCACGACCGTCGCGAGGAGGTGCTCCGGCGGCAGAACCTCTGCCAATTGCACGAGTTGGCCCTCACCGGAAGCAAGGCCCGCCTTCCACGCGCCCGGTCGCAATCGGACGATTAGCGTATGGGAGCGTACAAGGTCATCGGGGTGTCCCGCCCGCGGGAGTAGTTGAACCCGCGCAGAGCCGTGAGGGTTCGAAGCTGCAATCCGAGGCGTCTTGCCTCCTCTTGGAACGACGCCTCATCCCGGGCCGACACCGCTGCCGATCCCGCCTGCCCCTCCGCCAGCGCCCGTGCGCCGTCGGCCCCGGTCGCCGACATGATGGTGCGCGTCCCGGCAAGGAACATGAGGCTGGGCTCGTGAAATCCGACTGCCGCCAACGGTTCGGCCGCAAGCCCGGCTCCCACCAGCATGTCCTCGATCCGCGGGGCGAGCCAGAGCGGCGCGGCATGGGGTAATTCCCACCCCAACAGGGAGCTCGTGACCAACGCCATGCCTGCCAGGGCGAGAACGGGGCGTGGACGGGTGGCGAGCCATCCAGCCAGGCCAGCCGCCAGCAGAGCCGGCACGCCCAGCCCCCAAGGGGCATGGATGGCGATGGGCAGAACCAGCGCGCCCCCGCCCAGGATCGCTGCCGCCACGACCACGACGCCTGGCGCGATCCATCGCGCCCACCGGCCGCCAGGCTCCCCCAGCGCGACCCAGCCACGCGCCGCCAGCAGGAACACCGCCGGGTAGAGCGGGAGAGTATAATGTGGCAGCTTGGTGGGAACCGCCTCGAAGATGATCCAGGATGGTACGATCCAGGCGAGCAGGAAACGGGTTACCGGCTCCCGGCGCTCCCGCCATGCCAGCGGGATCGCGCGCAGCACTGGCAGGGTGGCTGGAAACGCCAGTAACGGCAGCAGCAGCACATGCGTGCCGGGCGGCGCACCATGGGCGTCATCCCCGCTGGTGAGTTTGTTGGCGAGGTCGCCGCCCACGGCATCGGAGAAAAACGCGCCATGGGTCGCCAGCCCGATCGCGACGAACCAAGGCAGCACCACCAGCAAGGTGAGCAGCAATCCGCGAGCGGGGCGAAGGGCCAGCAGCCAGCGCCCGCGGCGGTCCGCTAGGCTCAGGGTCACCGCCGCCACCCCAGCCACCATCGGGGTCAGCGGCCCCTTAAGCAATATCCCGGCTCCCACGGCAATCCAGAACAGCGCGGCCTGCCCCGCCCCGACTCGCAGCCCGGCATAGGCGCGGGCGAGCACGGCCATTGCCAGCGTCGTGACACCCAGCAATGCCGCATCGGTCTTCGCCAAATGGGTTTCCACCACCAGGATGACGCTGGCCGCCAACATACCGGCCGCCAGCAGCGCCGCGCGGCGGTCCCCCATGGCCAGGCCGATTTCGTAGGTGGCCAATACCGCCAGCAGGCCACCCGCCACCGAAGGAAGCCGGTAGGGCCATATCGGGTTTGCGGCCGCGATATGCAGGGCCCGCGCTGCGGCGACAAACGGTACTTGCAGCCAGTAGATGCCGATCGGCTTACGGTTGCGCGGCTCGTCGCCATTCATGATGCGCACGTAGTCGCCGGTTTCGATCATTTGCTTGCTGGCCTGCGCGAACCGGCTTTCATCGCGGTCCGTCGGCGGCAAGGTGAACAGGCCAGGCAACCAAACCAGCAAGCAGAAAGCCATCAGCAGCGCGCGCGGCCGCTTGGTTTGAAGCAAGTCCATGGGCGCGCGCTCTAGCATGCGGTGCCGATACACGCCATGAAGCGGCCGGATGTCTTCAACAAAACCTGGCCGCAGCGCCGCCGCCCCCGCAACCCCTCGCAGGCGCCCGCCGGGTGCACGACCCGACCCGACGCGGGAGGGGGCGTTCGACCTGCTCGACGCGGTGCTAGTACGGCGGCGGCCATTGGAGGAAGCGCTCGACAACCTCCCGGCAGGGGAAGGACGGGATCGCGCGGCATCCCACCGCTTGGCGGCCACCGTGCTTCGCCGTACCGGATCGTTGGACCAGGTGCTCCGCCCGTTCTTACGCCGTGACCCGCCGGACCCGGTACGGCACGTCTTGCGGATGGGGGCAGCCCAATTGCTGCTGCTGGACACCCCGCCGCATGCCGCCGTCGCGACTGCGGTGGCGCTGGCCCGCAGCCGGGGTCTGGCGCCGTTCGCGGGCCTCATCAACGCCGTCCTGCGCCGGGTCGCCGAGTCGGGGGCAACCGAGCTGGCACGGCTGGACGGTCCCCGCCTGGATACACCGGATTGGCTGTGGTCGAGTTGGGGGCCGGATGCACGGGCCATCGCCACCGCCCATGTGGCAGAGGCGCCGCTGGATCTCACCGTGACCGGGGAGCCGCCGCCCGGCGGTAGGACCTTGCCCACTGGCTCCGTCCGCTATCCTGCCGGCACCCGGGTCACGGAACTGCCGGGCTACGAGGCCGGCCGGTTTTGGGTGCAGGATGCCGCCGCGGCGCTCCCGGCCCGCCTGCTGCACGCCCAACCCGGCGAATCGGTCGCCGATCTCTGCGCCGCACCGGGGGGCAAGGCGGCGCAATTGGCGATGACTGGCGCCAACGTGACCGCCGTGGAACGCGATCCGCGGCGGATCGGGCGTTTGACGGACAACCTCCAACGGCTTCATCTCGCAGCCACCATCGTGCAGGCGGATGCCACGACCTGGCGGCCCCCTGGCCCGCTGGACGCCGTATTGCTCGACGCGCCGTGCAGCGCCACGGGCACGATTCGCCGCCACCCCGACGTCGCCCACCTCAAAACCCGCCAGGACGTCGCCACATGCGTCACACAGCAGCGCGCGCTGCTCGCGGCAGGCGCGTCCATGCTGCGGCCCGGCGGCCGGCTCGTCTACGCCGTATGCTCGCTGCAGCCGGAGGAAGGCGTGGGGCTGCTGCCCGAAGCTGCGGCAGCCGGCTTGCGGCATGATCCTTATTTGGCCGGGGAACTCGCCTCCATCCCCGAGGCTTTGACCTCCCAGGGATGTTTACGGACCCACCCCGGGCTGTGGCCGGAATACAATGGTATGGACGGTTTCTTTGCCGCCCGGTTCGTAAAGATATAGATGGCCTCGCTTGTGCTCAAATCATCCCGCACACTAGAAGCTAACCAATGCCCAACCCGGTTTTGATCGCCCCTAGCCTGCTTGCCGCCGATTTCGGCCGCCTTCGCGAAGAAGCCATGGCCGTCGAGCGGGCAAGCGCGGACTGGCTGCACCTCGACATCATGGACGGCCATTTCGTGCCGAATCTGAGCTTCGGCCCGGCGGTGCTGAAGGCGCTGCGCCCGCATGTGAAACTGCCGTTCGACGTGCATTTGATGATCGCCCCAGCCGATCCCTACATTGCCGCCTTCGCCGAGGCCGGGGCCGACCATATCTCCATCCATGTGGAGGCCGGCCCCCATCTGCACCGGTCGCTCCAACTGGTCCGCTCGCTCGGCAAACCGGCCGGTGTGGCGATCAACCCGGCGACCCCTGCCAGCGCGGTCGCGGAGGTGCTGGACCTGGTGGACATCATCCTGGTGATGACGGTCAACCCGGGGTTTGGCGGGCAAACCTTCATCGAATCGACCTTGCCCAAGATCACCCAGCTTCGGCAGATGGCGGACGCAACCGGGCGGCCGATCCGCATCACGGCCGATGGCGGCGTCACGGCACAGACGGCGCCGCGCATCCTGGCGGCCGGGTGTGACGCGCTCGTCGCGGGCACCTCCGTTTACGGCGCCCCGGACTATGCGGCTGCGATCGCCCATTTGCGCCCGGCCGCCTGATGGCCGCCCGCTGGTGGCGCGATGCCCGCCGCACCATGGCGAAAATGCCGACGCTGCGGATGAGCCGTATCCCGGATGGGCCCATGCTGCCCGTGCGCGATTTGTGGCCGGGCGACCCGGCGCGCGGCGCCCAGTTGCTGAAGGGCGAGTTGGAGGTGGGCGGCGCCGTGCTCCCGTTGCGGCCCGGTGCCTGGGGCAACGCGGCCACCTCGCCCGTGCTGCTCGGCGCGGCACACGGGTTCACCTGGCTGCGCGACCTGCGGGCGCTGGGCACCGATGCAGCACGCGGCCGGGCGCGGGCGCTGGTTGCCGACTGGATCGGTGCGCCGGCCGACCCGATCACCCGGCGCCCGGATGTGGCCGGTGCACGTCTGGCGGCCTGGCTCGGCCATTACGATTTCTTCGCCGCATCAGCCGACGATGCCTTCCGGCAGCGGATGATGACCCGGCTGGTCGGCGATGCGCGTGCCCTGGCGTCGGACCTGCCGGCGGAAGAGCTGGATGCCCGCGCCCTGACCGCGCTGAAGGGGTTGATCGCGGCTGCGGTGGCCCTGCCCGACCAGGCGAGCTTCCTCACCCGGGCGCTGCGTTTTCTGCCGCAGGAGATCGCCCGCCAGGTCCTGCCGGATGGCTGCCATGCGGAACGCAGCCCCGTCGCCCAGCTGATCGCCTTGCAGGATTTGGTGGAAATCCGCTCCCTGCTGCAGGCCGCACAGGCACAGCCCCCGGCCGCCCTGGCCTCCGCCATCGAGCGGATGGCTCCCGCCTTGCGGGCGATGCGCCACGGCGATGGCGGCCTGGCCCTGTTCAATGGCAGCAAGGAGGAATCGAGCAGCCTGATCGAACTGGTCCTCGCACAGGCGGGCCGTATGGGACGCTCGCCGGTCAGTCTGACGGAGGGCGGGTTCCAGCGGCTACAGGCGGGGCGCACCGTGGTGTTGGCCGATTGTGGCCGCCCGCCGCCGCCGGGGGTGGACCGGCTGTCCCATGCCGGAACCTTGTCGATCGAGGTGTCGATTGGGCGGGAGCGTCTGATCGTCAATTGTGGCGCCGCCCCTGCTGCCGGGCCGCAATGGCGCGACGCGACGCGGGCGACCGCCGCCCACTCCACCCTGGTGATCGCCGACACGAACTCCAGCGAGCTGAAAGGCCCGGGTATTGGCCGCCAACCCGAGCGGGTGGAGGCGCAGCGGCAAGAGGCGAACGGCGCCCATTGGCTGGAGGCAAGCCATGATGGCTACCGCAAGCCCTTCGGCGCGCTGCACCGGCGACGGCTATATCTGGCCGAAAGCGGCGAGGACATCCGGGGCGAGGACGCCATCGAGTCGCCCGAGCCGCAGCCCTACACCTTGCGCTTCCACCTCCACCCTTCCGTCAACGCGAACCTGCAACAGGATGGAGAGGCCGTGCTGCTCCGCCTGCCCTCCGGCGCGGGATGGCGATTGCGCGCCGAGGGGGCGCGGATCACGCTGGAGGAGAGCATCTACCTCGGCGGTACCGAACCGAAGCGGGCGGAACAGGTGGTGCTGACGGGCTATGCCGACGGGCCCCAGCAGGTGAAGTGGGCCATCTCCAAGGTCGGCTGAGCGGGCCGGCGTCATGAAGGTCGTCGAGGTCGCCAACGTCGACTTTTCCCTGCGCCACTTCGTCCTCCCCCTCATGCGCGGCATCCGTGCCCGCGGCCACGAGGTGGTCGCGGTGGTGGCGGAGGGTCCGCTGAACGCCGATGTGCGGGCGGAGGGGTTTCGGGTCATTCCAGCCCCCTTCGTCCGGCGTGCGTCGCTCGCCGCGCAACTCCGCGCCTTCCGGGCGTTGGTGGCCATTTTGCGGCGGGAGAGGCCGGACATCGTCCATGGCCATATGCCGATCAGCGGCTTCCTTGCCCGCATGGCGGCCCGGCTGGCTGGCGTGCCGCGGGTCGCCTATACGTGCCACGGCTTCCTGTTCAATCAGCCGGGGCCGTGGCCACGCCGCCTCGCCTCCTTCCTCATGGAAGCCAGCGCCGGTTGGGTCACCGACGTCTTCTTCACCGTATCGGAGGAGGAAGCGGCTGACGCAAGCCGCCTCGGCATCTGCCGCCGGGCGGTCGCGGTCGGCAATGGCCGCGACCCGGCGCTGTTCCACCCAGACCCCGCCGCCCGCACCCGCATCCGTGCCTCCCAAGGCGTTGCGGCAGACCGGGTGGTGATCGTCGCGGTCTCCCGGCTGGTGCGGCACAAGGGGTACCCCGAATTGCTGGCCGCGATGCAGCACGTGGCGGGTGCCGAACTCTGGATCGTGGGTTCCCGGCTTGCCACCGACCGCGGCGAGGATTTGGGGCCAGCCCTGGCCGAAGCCGAGGCGACGGGGCGCGTGCGGCTGCTCGGCTACCGCACCGACATCCCGGCAATCCTCGCCGCCGCCGACATCTTTGCCCTGCCGAGCCATTTCGAGGGCCTGCCGATGTCGGTCATCGAGGCCATGCACACCGGCCTCCCCGTCGTCGCCACCAGCATACGCGGCCCGCGGGAACAGGTGGTGGACAGCGTCACCGGCCTGCTCGTCCCGCCAGCCTCCGTC
This sequence comes from Acetobacteraceae bacterium, assembly GCA_965199005.1. Taxonomy (GTDB): domain Bacteria; phylum Pseudomonadota; class Alphaproteobacteria; order Acetobacterales; family Acetobacteraceae; genus LMUY01. The sequence goes on from CBDAQK010000006.1 coordinate 2,288,007, forward strand.
GCACCGCTGGCTGCGGCACTCAACCGCCTGGTGGCGGACCCGGCGCTGCGGGCCACGATGGGCGCGGCCGGGCGAGCCCGCGCCGCCGCCCGGTATGACGAGGCAGCCGTCGTGAACCGGACCCTGGACCTCCTCGGCTTGTAGGGTTATGCGCGCGCCATGAGCGACATCGTCCCGATCTCCCGCGCCCTCATCTCCGTTTCCGACAAGGAGGGCCTGGTTGAACTCGGGCAGGCCCTGGCAGCGTCGGGGGTGCACATCCTGTCGACCGGCGGCTCCGCGGCGTCGCTGCGCAAGGCGGGCGTGGCGGTCACCGAGGTGTCGGACCACTCGGGCTTCCCCGAAATCCTCGATGGCCGGGTCAAGACGTTGGTGCCGCAGATCCACGGCGGCTTGCTCGGCCGCCGCGACGTGCCGGCCCATATGGCGCAAATGGCGGAGCACGGGATCGCCCCGATCGACTTGCTGGTGGTCAACCTCTATCCGTTCGAGGCGACGGTTGCCTCCGGCGCCGCTGCGGATGACTGCATCGAGAACATCGACATTGGCGGCCCCGCCCTGATCCGGGCTGCAGCCAAGAACCACAGCCACGTCGCCGTCGTCACCGACACGAGCCAATATCCAGTGATTCTGGCGGCACTTCAGGCCGGGGGCACGTCCCTCGCCCTGCGCCAGCAGCTTGCCGCGGCCGGCTACGCCCGCACGGCGGCCTACGACGCCGCGATTGCCGCCTGGTTCGCAGCCCAGCAGGGTGTGGATTTTCCGGCCCGGATCACGGTCGCCGGGTCGCTGCGGCAAACCCTGCGCTATGGCGAGAACCCGCACCAACGCGCCGCGCTGTACGGGAACGGCAACCGCCCTGGGGTGGCCAATGCCCGCCAGTTACAGGGCAAGGAATTGTCGTTCAACAACCTCAACGATACCGACGCCGCGTTGGAATGCGTGGCCGAATTCGCCGAACCGACGATCGCCATCATCAAGCACGCCAATCCCTGCGGCGTCGCCTCCGCGGCCACCCTGGCCGAGGCCTGGGATGCCGCCTTGCGCTGCGACCCGGTCTCCGCCTTCGGGGGGATCGTCGCAGCCAACCGCACGCTGGATGCGGCGGCGGCCACGCGTATTTCCGCGATCTTCAGCGAGGTCATCGTTGCCCCGGACGCCGACGAAGAGGCGCTCGCGATCCTCTCCCGCAAAACCAGGTTGCGCCTGCTGCTCACCGGCGGCCTGCCCGACCCGGCGGCAGCGGGCTTGCAGTTCCGCAGCCTAGCCGGGGGCTTTCTGGTGCAGACCCGCGACAGCGGGCGGGTGGCCGCCGAAACGCTTTACGTCGCGACCAAGCGGGCGCCCAGCGCGGCAGAGATCGCCGATCTGCTGTTTGCCTTCCGGGTGTGCAAACACGTGAAGTCCAACGCCATCGTCTATGTGCATGGGGCGGCCACGGTCGGGATTGGCGCGGGACAGATGAGCCGGGTCGACTCCGCCCGCATCGCCGCCTGGAAGGGCGAAGCCGCGGCCCAAGCGGCTGGACTGCCTGACAACCTCACGCAGGGCAGCGTCGCTGCATCGGACGCGTTCTTTCCGTTTGCTGATGGGTTGAAGGCAGTCATTGCCGCGGGTGCCACCGCGGTTATCCAACCGGGCGGCTCCATTCGGGACAAGGAGGTCATCGCCGCGGCAGACGAAGCCGGCATTGCCATGGTCTTTACTGGCATGCGCCACTTCCGGCACTAAGAAGCATTCGCAATGACCTTGTAAGGACTTGCTCGATACAGCACATGCCTGCATGTTGCTGGAATGCGTGCATTCGACTCTTTGTCTGAACGGGAAATCCTCGCTCTCGCGATCGCCAACGAGGAGGAGGACGGCCGCATCTATGCCGACTTCGCCGACGGGCTGCGCGACGACTACCCCGACACCGCCCATGTCTTCGCCGATATGGCGGTGGAGGAGGATGGTCACCGCCGCGTGCTGATCGATACCTACACCGAGCGGTTCGGCACGCATATTCCGCTCATCCGCCGCCAAGACGTGCGCGGCTTCGTCGCCCGGCGGCCCATTTGGCAGGTGCGGCCGCTCAGCCTGGACGCGGTGCGCGGCCATGCGCGGCAGATGGAGCGGGAGACGGCGCGGTTCTACCAGCAGGCCGCCGGGCGGGCGACCGACACGGCCGTGCGCCGCCTGCTGGGTGATTTGGCCGCCGCGGAAGAGGCGCACGAGACCGCGGCGAGCACGATCGAGGCCAGGCGCCTGCCCGGCGACGTCCGCGCCCGGGAGGATGACGACGCGCGCCGCCGGTTTGTGTTGCAGATCGTGCAGCCCGGGTTGGTGGGGCTGATGGATGGGTCGATCTCCACCCTGGCACCCGTCTTCGCCGCCGCCTTTGCGACGCATTCCACCTGGAGCACCTTCCTGGTGGGTTTGGCGGCCTCCATCGGCGCGGGCATTTCGATGGGATTTGCCGAGGCTCTCGCCGATGACGGCAAGCTGTCCGGCCGCGGCACGCCCTATCTACGCGGGCTCGTTTGCGGGCTGATGACCATGGCCGGGGGAATTGGCCACACCCTGCCGTATCTGGTGCCGGCCTTCTGGACCGCGACCGGGCTCTCCTTCGCGGTGGTGGTGGTGGAGCTGGCGATCATCTCCTGGATCCAGTGGCGCTACATGGAGACACCGCCGCTTTCGGCGATGGGAAAGGTCATGGTCGGCGGCGCCTTGGTACTCGCGGCGGGGATCCTGATCGGGAGCGGCTAGTACTTCGCTGTACTGGACCGCGTCTCGTAGGGCAGCCACGTCATCGTTGCGTAACAAAACCGGGCGAGAGGCTGTAGGGCTACACCCTAGGAGTGCCCATGATTCGCCGATGCGCCATCGCGACCCTGTTGGTTTTGGCTGGCTGTGCGTCCTACGACCCGCCCATGCAAGGCGACCACAGCACGGCCCGCTACAAGCTCGATCTGCAGAAATGCCAGAAGGAGGCATCGGCGACGGCCACGCGCGCGGCCAATGCCAGTCCGCAATCCGCCTTGCTCGCAGTTTTCCAATCCCGCGAGCCGGAGCGGGCCGACATCCGCACCTGCATGGTGTCACGCGGGTACCATATGCCGGGCTGACTGCCGGGCTGAAACCGGCAGCCTCAGCCCGGAGCCTCCCGCCCCATGGCGAGGAATTTGTCGCGGCGGCGCGCGATCAGCGTCGGCCCGTCCATTCCCTCCAGCGCGGAAAGTGCGGTGCGTACGGCCTCCCCGACGGCCGCGATGGCCCCGGCAGCATCGCGGTGCGCGCCGCCCAACGGCTCCGGCACCACGGTGTCGATCAGGCGCAACAGTTGCAAATCAACCGCCGTCAGACGCAGCGCCTCCGCCGCGGTGGCTGCCTGGGCCGCATCGCGCCACAGAATGGAGGCGCAGCCCTCTGGCGAGATGACGGAATAGATCGCGTGTTCCAGCATCAGCACGCGGTCCCCCGTCGCCAGGGCGATCGCACCGCCGGATCCCCCCTCGCCGATGATCGTGGCGATGATCGGCACTGGCGCCTCCAGACAGGCCTCGACCGAGCGGGCGATAGCCTCGGCCTGCCCGCGCGCCTCTGCCTCGATACCCGGAAAGGCACCCGCCGTGTCGACGAAGGTGAGGAGCGGCAAGCCGAATCTGCCGGCTAGTTCGATCAGGCGGCGGGCCTTGCGATAGCCCTCCGGCTTGGCCATGCCGAAATTGTGGATAACCCGGCTTTCGGTGTCGTCGCCCTTCTCCGTGCCGATCACGACCACCGGGCGGCCGCCGAACCGGCCCAACCCGCCCACCACCGCCGCGTCCTCGCCAAAGGCGCGGTCCCCGGCGAGCGGCGTGTAATCCGTGATCAGCGCCTGCAAATAGGCGAGCGCGTGCGGCCGGTCCGGGTGGCGGGCCACCTGCGCCTTCTGCCACGCCGTGAGCCTGGCGTAGGTGGCGCGCAACTGCTTGTCGGCTTTGTCGGTGAGGCGGCCGATCTCCTCGGCGATATTGATCCCGCCGGGCTCCTGCATCTGCCGAAGTTCTTCGATCTTGCCCTCGAGTTCGGCAATCGGCTTCTCGAAATCCAGGAACGGTCGCATGGCGGGGTGCTGTAGCACAAACGCGCTCACCGGCTAGTGTAGGGCCGGGAGCCGCGCTAGGCTTTTGGGCATGACGATCAAACGACAGGCTTATATCGTGGGTGCCTTCGAGCATCCGGCCCGGAAGGCACCCGACAAATCCGTCGCCCAACTCCACGCCGAATCGGCAGCCGGCGCGCTGAAGGACGCCGGGCTGACGAAGGATGACGTCGACGGCTATTTCTGTGCTGGCGACGCGCCCGGCATGGGCCCGGTCAACATGGCGGACTATCTCAACCTCAAGCTACGCCATTTGGACAGCACCGATCTGGGCGGATGTTCCTATATCGCTCACGTCGCCCATGCGGCAGAGGCGATTGCCGCCGGACGGTGCGAGGTGGCGCTGATCACCCTGGCTGGCCGGCCCCGCAGCGAGGGGCATTCCGGTACCAGCGCCCGCCCCATCGTTGCCAATGTCCCCGATGCGGCGTGGGAGGCACCGTTCGGCCCGAATACGACCAATATCTATGCCATGTGTGCCATGCGCCACATGCATGAGTTCGGCACCACGTCCGAACAGCTCGCTTGGATCAAGGTTGCGGCCAGCCATCACGCCCAGCACAACCCCAATGCGATGCTGCGCGATGTGGTGACCGTGGAAGACGTGGTGAACTCACCCATGATCTCCGACCCGCTGCACCGGTTGGATTGCTGTGTCGTCAGCGATGGCGGTGGCGCGTTGATCGTGACCAGCGCCTCCGCCGCGAAGGGCCTGCAGCGTCCCTTGGTCAGCGTGCTGGGGGCAGGTGAATCGTATAAGGGCCAGGCCGCCGGTGCGGTGGATTTGAGCTATTCCGGCGCTGTCTGGTCCGGACCACGAGCCTTTGCGATGGCGGGGGTTACGCCGGCCGACATCAAATACGCCTCGATCTACGACAGCTTCACCATCACGGTGCTGATGCAGTTGGAAGACCTCGGCTTCTGCGAGAAGGGCGCGGGCGGCAAATTCGTGGCCGACGGCAACCTGATCTCCGGCGTGGGCAAACTGCCGTTCAACACCGACGGGGGGGGCCTCTGCAACAACCACCCGGCCAATCGCGGCGGCATCACCAAGGTGATTGAGGCGGTTCGCCAGTTGCGCGGTGAGGCGCACCCGGCGGTGCAGGTGCCGAACTGCAACCTCGCGCTGGCCCATGGAACCGGTGGGCTGCTCGGCAGCCGCCACGGCGCTGCCACGCTGATCATGGAGCGCGAGTGATGGCCGAACGCGTCTTTCCCGCTCCCCCTGCAAACCCGGAGAGCGCCGCCTTCTACGCCGCGGCCATGGAGGGCCGCTTCCTGATTGGCCGCTGCACCGGAACCGGGCGGTATTTTTGGTATCCGCGTGCCGTCTCCCCGTTCGATTTCGGGCCGACGACGCTGGAGCCGGCCTCTGGCAAGGGGACGATCTATAGCTACAGCGTGATGCGCCGGGTCGAGCCGCAATTTACCATCGCCTATGTGACGCTGGCGGAGGGGCCGACCATGATGACCAGCCTGGTCGATTGCGACGTCAACGCGCTGAAGATTGGCCAGAGCGTCACCCTGGTGTGGAAGCGCAGCGCCGACGGCACGCCCGTGCCGTGTTTCCGGCCGGAGTAGCCGATGGACCTCAACGACCTGCCGGACGACGAATTCCGCGCGACGATTCGCCACTTCATCGAGGCCAACTACCCGGCGGAGATGCGCAACCCGCCGCACCGCCTGCATTGGGACGAGGCGAAGCCCTGGTACATGACGTTGTCGCGCCAAGGCTGGCTCGCGCCGGCCTGGCCGCTTGAGTATGGCGGCATGGGCTTGTCGGCCGCCAAGCAATTGCTGTTCATGGAGGAGTTCGAGCGTTACGGCGTCGCACGCTCCCCCGACCATGGCATTGCGTTGCTGGGGCCGCTGCTGATCCGCTACGGGACGGAGGCGCAAAAGCAGCGTTTCTTGCCGCGCATCCTGGCCGGGGAGGATATCTGGTGTCAGGGCTATAGCGAACCCGGCGCTGGCTCCGACCTCGCCAGCCTGCGGACGGAGGCAGTGCGGGACGGTGATGTATGGGTGGTCAACGGCCAGAAGACCTGGACCACGCTCGCGACGGACGCGAATTGGATTTTCATGCTGGTGCGGACGGATAAGACCGGGAAGAAGCAAGAGGGTATTTCTTTCCTGCTGGTCCCGCTCGACTCGCCGGGTGTGACCGTGCGCCCGATCATCAACCTCGAACTGCACGACGAGTTCTGCGAGGTATTCTTCGACGACGTGCGGGTGCCCGCAGACAATTTGGTCGGCGAGGTCAATCGTGGCTGGAGCATGGCCAAGGCGCTGTTGGGTTTCGAGCGCATCTTCCTCGGCTCCGCCCGCCAATCCGCCTACGCGCTGGGGCGGCTGCGCCAACTGGCCGAGCGCATGGGCGCGTTCGACGACCCGGCTTTCGTGGACCGTTACACCCAATTGCGGCTGGACCTGGCCGATCATAAAGCGTTGTTCGAGGTCTATGCGGAGCGGCTGCGGAGCGGGGAGACGCTCGGCCCCGACGTATCGCTGCTGAAGATCCATCAGAGCGAACTGTACCAGCGGATCACCGAAACGATGCTGGAGATTTCCGGCGAGAATGCCGGATTGCTGGACCCGATTGGCGGCAACCGGGAATTGCATCCGTCAGGGATGTTCATTCAGGCACGTCCGACGACGATCTACGGCGGCTCGTCGGAAATCCAGCGCGGGATCATTGCCAAGAACACGCTTTCGCTGCCGGGGTAGCGCGTTCCTTCGCCGCAGGAAAATAGCCAGATCGCGTATGTTCGCCTGTTGCAAGGCAACCACGTGGCCGCATGATCCTCGGATTTTTAGCGGATGCAGTAAAGCACTCATGCCAATCTTTGTTTATTTTTAGTCCGTAACGAACTTGCTGTAGTGTAAAAGGCCTATCCGGGGAAGCACAACGCCTCCGACTACGCGAGTAGTTTTACGCGATTACCAAACGACAACATTCTTTGCCCTAAATTTTTCTTATTTCGCACTTATTAACACTTCAACTCATTTAGGAGCATCCCTGTGTCGCTCGAAAAGTCATGCCTGACGATCACGGGCGCTGACGCTGTAGCTCTGGCAGAAAAAGCCTTCATAGCCGGAGATATTTCGGAAGCTTCCTATTTCATCGCGCTTGCCTATCACCTGTTTGATCTACAAATTGGTGAAGAGGTCAGAAACACCGTAAATGACAACGACTGTGAGCCATTGGATTAATCACTCATATTGATGAGTAAGCCTGGGATTGTGGAGAAGATCGGCAAAAAAGACGCTGGGTGAGCACGACAGTAATTGAGCTATATTGATAAGGGTGGAAGCAGGGATGCGGCTTAACCCATTCTCCCAATGATCGATGTCTGATGGTGTTACCTGCAACACCTGAGCGAGCACTGCCGCTGAAATGCCGCAGCCAACACGCCGCATCTGCATGCGGCGGCCGACGAGTATGTCAACCTGATCAGACCGTTCAGCGGCATACGGCAATTGGAACAAGTGATAGCACCCGGATCAATATACGTCATCATAGCGCGACCGGCATTAAAAGAAATCGAAGAGTACCGTTCAAGCTCAGACGTGAGTGAGATGTGAACGCCAAGAGGCTTTACAACTTGAGCTCAAGCAAACAACCGCATGTCAGTTGATCGCCTCATCCTTTCTTCTACTCGTAGGTCATCGTGATAATCTCGGCCACCAAGGCCGGACGCTCCTTCCCCTCGATCTCCACCGTCGCCTCCGCAATCAGCCGGCGCCCTCTCTCGACCGCCTCCGACGCTTTCAGCCGCAACTGCGCCCGAACGCGGGACCCGGCGGGCACCGGGCTGGTGAACCGCACCTTGTTGGAGCCGTAGTTCAAACTGCGGGACCGCTCGCAGACCTGGTAGATCGTCGAGATCAGCTTCGGCAACAACGATAGTGTGAGGTAGCCATGGGCGATCGTGGTGCCGCCGGGCATCTCGGCCTTGGCCCTAACAACGTCGACATGGATCCACTGATGGTCGCCCGTCGCCTCAGCAAACGTATTGATCATCTGTTGGCTGATCGTCACCCACTCGCTGGTGCCCAGAGACTGGCCGACATACTGGTCCATATCTGCCGGCGTTCTAACGTCCAGTATCACGGCGCTTCCTCTCGCTCGATCACCACGGACGCTTCGCCCGCTTTCGCCAGCGGATGATGGTCCTCGACAAGCTGCTGAAGCCGGTCTGGCAAGACGTGGGTGTAGATCTGGGTAGTCGCGATGTCGGCATGCCCGAGCAGCGACTGCAGGCTGCGCAAATCCGCCCCGCGGGCCAGCATGTGGGAGGCGAAGGAGTGCCGCAGCACGTGCGGCGATAGCCGGGACGGGTCGATGCCAGCCGCCACCGCCACGGGCTTCAGCATCAGGGCAAAGCCCTGGCGGGTCATGGCGAACTCTGGGTCGCGCCCGGCAAACAGCCACTCGCTCGCCGGCCCGGCGCCGACCAACGCGGCGGCCGCCTGCCGCGCCGCCCCGCCCAGCGGCACCAGCCGCTCTCGCCCGCCCTTGCCCTTCACCGCCAGCAAGGCAGCCCTGCTCGTCAGCGACTGTCGCTTCAGCGCCAGCAGCTCCGACACCCGCAACCCCGTGACGTACAGCATCTCCAACGCCGCCACCGCCTGCAAGCCGGCTCGGCCAGGAAATTCGGCCGCCGCCTCGAGCAGGGCGTCCACCTCAGCCACGCTGAGATAGCGCGGGATCGGCCGCGGTAGGGCCGGCGAATCCAAGGCCAGCGTCGGGTCGTCCTTGCGCCCGCCCTCACGCACCAGAAACCGGTAAAACTGGCGCAGGCAAGAGAGCCGGCGGGCGGCGGTTCGCGCCGACAGGCCCGACACCTGGAGTTGCGCCATGTAGGACTGCAGAACCTCGGCCGATGCGGCTGCCGGAGCCTGTCCCCGCGCCCTGGCGAAGGCCTCGAAATCCGCCAGGTCAGCCGCGTACGCCGCTTTCGTGTTGAGGGCAGCCCCCCGCTCGGCGACCAGCATTTCCAGGAAGGCCTCGGCTTGCCAGTCCATCAGCGTGATTGGAAGCGGTCGTTTTGCAGGGTGTGGGCGACTGGCTGGGGGTTGGGGTGGGGCGGGAAAACGCCGAGCAGGAGTACTCCCACCGCGCCGAGCAAGACGATGGCCAAAACAACAATCAGGAAAAGCTGGCGCATCCGCCGTCCTTGGCCGTGAGCAACCGGCCTGTGCTAGCGTCGGGCGTCATGACACGCAACTCCGCGCTCGCCGGGCGTCCGGATGATCCGGCGCCAGCCATTCGCCGCAGCATCGTGCTGGTGGGATTGATGGGCGCTGGCAAGACCGCCATCGGCCGCCGGCTCGCCGTCCGCCTCGGCCTGCCGTTCCGCGACTCGGACACCGAGATCGAGGCTGCGGCCGGCCGCAGCGTACAGGAATTGTTCAGCCAATTCGGCGAGGCGCATTTCCGCGCAGGGGAGCGCCGGGTCGTACGGCGGCTGCTGGATGGCCCGCCGATCGTCCTGGCGACGGGCGGCGGCGCCTTCCTCGACCCGGCGACGCGCGCCACGGTGCGCCAGCGCGGCACCTCCATCTGGCTTCGGGCGCCGCTGCATGTGCTGTTGCGGCGGGTGGTGTTGCGCCGTAATCGCCCGCTCCTGGCAAATGGGGACCCGGCAATGATCCTGGGAAAGCTGATGACCCAGCGCCATCCTATCTATGCCGAGGCCGACATCGTGGTGGATTGTATGGACGACCTGCCGGACCAAACGACGCGCCGGGTGGCTGCGGCCTTGACCGAGTACCGGGCGCCGCGCCGCATGCCGGTCCGCACGGGCAGCGCCGCCTATGATCTGGTGGTGGGCGACGGTCTGCTCAGCCGCGCCGGGGCCCTGCTGGCGCCGGTTCTGCCGCAAAAGCGGGTCGTCGTGGTCAGCGACACCACCGTGGCCGCCCTGCATGCGCCGGCGCTGATGGAGGGGCTGGCCGCCACCGGGTTCGGCGCGACCCTGCTGACGGTGCCACCGGGTGAAGCGTCCAAATCCCTGGCGGTGTTTGGCGACCTGGTCGACCGCCTGCTGGACACCGGCGCCGAGCGGCGGACTGCGGTGCTCGCGCTGGGCGGTGGAGTCGTTGGCGACCTCGCCGGGTTCGCGGCGGCAACAGCGCTTCGCGGTCTGCCCCTGGTGCAACTGCCGACGACCCTGCTGGCCCAGGTCGACTCGGGCGTCGGCGGCAAGACCGCCATCAACACGGCCCGCGGCAAGAACCTGCTGGGCGCGTTCCATCAGCCGCATATGGTGATCGCGGACACCGCCACGCTCCGCACCCTGCCCCCGCGCGAGAAGCGGGCCGGCTATGCAGAAGTCGTGAAGGCGGGGCTGATCGGCAATGCCGAGTTCTACGCATGGTGTGAGACGAATGGCGCGTCGGTCGTCGGTGACGACCGGGAAGCCCAGGCCGAAGCCGTATTGCGAGCCTGCGCGTTCAAGGCCGCCGTGGTTGGCGACGACGAGCGGGAGGAGCGGGCCAGCGGCGGGCGCGCCCTGTTGAATTTAGGCCATACGTTCGGTCATGCGATCGAGGCCGAATGCGGCTATGGCACCGTGCTGCATGGTGAGGCCGTGGCCATTGGCCTCGGCTTGGCCTTCCGCCTCTCGGCCGCCCTCGGCCATTGCGACGCCGCCCTGGCGGAACGGGTGGAGGCGCATTTGGCCCGGGTGGGCCTGCCGCCGGAGCTGTCGATGCTGAACCGGCGGTTTTCCGCCGGCAGTTGATGGACCGCATGCGCCGGGATAAGAAAATGCGGGATGGCTGCCTTGCCTTCGTCCTCGTCCGTGGCATCGGCAAGGCCTTCACCGCCACTGACGTGCCACCGGAGGCGGTGGACGAGGTGCTGCGCCAGGCCGGATGCGCGGCGTAGTCAGACAGCCGGCTTGGATGCGAGTGAGTCGCGGATTTCCGTCAGCAATTGCTCCGACACGGTCAGCTCTGGCTCGGCGAACGCCTCCTTGTGCTGCAACCGGCTGAGCGCCTTCACGACCCAGAAGATCGCGAACGCCACGATGACGAACTGGATCACCGCATTCAGGAACAGACCGATATTGAGCGTGACCGCCCCCGCCTTCTGCGCCGCATCCAAGGTGGGCTGGGATGGGCCGCGCAGGGTCACGAAGATGTTGGTGAAGTCGATGCCGCCCACCAACAAGCCGATAAGCGGGGTGAAGATGTCTTTCACGAGGCTGTTCACGATCGAGGTGAACGCGGCACCAATGATGATGCCGACCGCGAGGTCAACGACGTTGCCACGCAGAATGAACGATTTGAACTGGTTGACCCAACCCGGCGTGGTGATGGTGATCGGCGGTTTCATGGCAGCCCTCCGGTGATCTGGCCATCACATACCGGCATCGACCGCTCCGCCTGGCAACGCTGCCGCGGCGAAAAATTGGCCCAACGGCGCACACCCATGCTTTGCTGCCTTCGCCGTTCCATCGTAACGAAAGGAGACCACCATGAACGAAGCCAAGACTGCGCTAGGTCAGAAGATCATTGCGGCCAAGAAGGCCAAAGGCTGGACCTGGCCGCAGGTCGCTGAGAAACTTGGCTACTCGCCGGTCTGGACGTGTGCGGCATGCCTTGGCCAGATGTCCATGACGACGGAAACGGCGGAGAAGGCCGGTGTGATGTTCGACCTCACCCCGGCGGAGATCGATCTGCTGACCCAGGCGCCGTATCGCGGTTCCCTGCCGACCGCGATCCCGACCGACCCGCTGATCTACCGCTTCTACGAACTGATCAGCGTCTACGGGACCACCTGGAAGGAGATGATCCACGAGGAATTCGGCGACGGCATCATGTCCGCGATCGACTTCGACATGACCATGGAGCGTCAACCCGATCAGAAAGGCGACCGGGTCAAGTTGACGATGAGTGGCAAGTTCCTGCCCTATAAACGCTACTGATACCCACGCGCTCGCTTAGGGGAGCGATGCCGCCAGCATCCGGCGGAGGATCGGAATCGCGTACTCGACGCGGCGCTGCAGCTTCGCCGTGTCCGCTCCGTCGGGCGGTGCCAAGGACAAACGCAACGCCGCGAGCTCCGGCGCCGTCAGGTCCAGGAGCGTGCGTTCCTCGGCTTGGCTGAGCCCCAGGGCGCTGGATAGCTCCAGAAAGGTCTCGATCTGACGGCGCAGCCGAGACCGCTGTCCTGGCGTTGGGCATAGCATCGGCTCCGGGCGCGGCGAACCGGTCACTACCGTCGATCCTCGATATTTACGATGAGGTTCGTAAACAAACCTCTCTCGCCGCGGTAATCCGTACGATTACTTGGCGACAGGTGTTACGGTCCGGCGACGCTGGCGAACCATGGATCGCTGCGAGAGGATGAAATGGATACAGGGGAGGCCAGGTTCGGCGGAACTGGCAAGGCGCGCGCCGCCATGGGGCGGCTGCGTCACCGCTTTACTTTCGCCCGGTCGGGCTTGCGGGCCTACCTGCTGGCGCTGACCGCCGCCATCATGCTCCCGCTGCTCACCCTCGCCTGGTTGGAAGCACAGGACGCCATCGGTGCCCGGCAGTCCGAGGCCCAGGTCCAAATGCGTCTCCTGCTCGAGGATACGACGCACGGCTTGGAGCAGGGCTTGGCTGCGATGACGGCGACGGCGACGGTCCTCGCCCGTTCGCCATCGCTGACGAATTCCGACCTTGCATCGCTGCGCCAGCAGGCCGACGACGTCGCCTCCGTCCGCGGCGTCGACGTCGTGCTGCGCGATCCAATGGGGCAGCAATTGCTGGCCACCCGGGTGCCTCGCGACGCCCCGTTGCCCACCCTGCCGCCCGAGGACCGCGATGCCCGCGCAGCCGTCAATGCCGGCCAGACCTACGTGTCGGATGTCTATTCGAGCGGGATGACCCATCCCTTCCTCACCCGCATCGCCGTACCGGCGACGTTCGGTGGGACGCCGGGCTACTCGATCGAGGTCGCGTTTGCGCCCGAGATCGTCGCAGGCTGGCTGAACACAGGCGGCATGCCGAAGGACTGGGTGGTGATGGTGGTCGGCCGCAACGGGCTGATCGTGACCCATAGTGGCAATGCGATGGACTATGTCGGCCGCGGGACCGCGTTGAACGTGCTCGGTCCTTCGGACGGGCTGCGCGGCCCCTGGCAGGGGTTCGCCAATAACGGCGAACCGCTCACCGGCGTGTATACCAGGCTGGCGATGGGTTGGATCGTCGCGGTTGGCGCACCGAACCAGCTCTTGGCCCGGCCGATGCGGGTGGCCATGCTGTGGCTGGCCGGGACCGCGCTGGTGCTGACCCTGACGGGACTGACCGCTGCGACCCTGCTGGGACGGCGAATCGATGGCAGCGTCGCCCGGTTGGAGGCCTTCGCCAGGGCACTTGCGGACGGGTCGATGCAGCGGCCTGGCCCGCTTCCCGTCCGCGACCTCGACTTCGTACAGGACGCGCTTTGGGCCGCCGGATGCGACATCGCCGAGCGGCGCGTCACTGAATCGAAATTGCTGGCAGATGTGCAGCATGGCCGCGACTTGCTGCAGGCCGTGGTGGACGGATCCGATGATCTCATCTTCGCGCAGGACACGCAGCACCGGCTGGTCCTCGTCAACCAGGCGACGGCGGCGCTCTGCGGTGTGGCCTCTGGCAAGGACGCGGTCGGGCGCCACTTGGATGAACTGATCCCACGCGGCAGTTGGTCCGGCATCGCCCCGCCCGACTCGTTCGACCCCGGCGGCATGAGCACCAGCCGCGCGCTGAACGCCGACGGCCGGATGTTCGACGTCAGCCACTCGCCGCTACGGGACCGCAACGCCCGGCGCGTCGGAACGATCTCCATTGCGCGGGACGTGACGCAGCGCGTTGCCGCAGAAGCACGGCTGGGGCGCCTGCAGTCCGACCTGGCGCGAGCGGGCCGGCTCAGCGCCGTTGCGGCGATGGGGGCCGGGCTTGCGCATGAATTACACCAGCCGCTGTCGGCAGCCGCGAATTTCCTTGCCGTGGCCATGCTTCGCCTCGGCGGGCTGGCGGGAGCGCCCCCACCGGCCGTCGCTGCGGTGAAAGAGGCGATGGAGGAGACCTCCGCCCAGGTGCTGCGGACCGGCGAAATCGTCCAGCGGCTGCGACGCTTCATTGGCGAAACGGACATGGACGTCACCCTGCTGGCCCCCCTGGTTCGCGAGGCTGCCGAGGCTGCCTGGCGCCAGGCGGGTCCAGCGCGTGGCAAGCTGACTCTGCAGCTCCATGAGACGATCGAAGCCTTGGTCGATCGCGTGTCGATCCAGCAGGTGGTATCCAACATCGTCCGCAATGCCGCAGAGGCAATAGGGGAACAGGGCGATGTTTGGGTCGTGTTGGAGCCCGTGGCAGATGGATCGGCCTGCGTGAGCGTATTGGACACTGGACCGGGAATCGATCCGGCAACGGCCGAGCAATTGTTCGACGTCTTCGCGGGCAGCGGCAAGCAAGGCGGCCTGGGCGTCGGCCTGGCAATTTGCCGCACCATCGTCGCGGCGCATGGCGGGTGGATCACGGCAGCCAATCACGAGCAAGGCGGCGCCGCCTTCGCCTTCACGCTGCCGCCGCGGCCGGGCCTGCTGGAGGCCGCAACAGCCCCGCTGCATCAGCAAGCCTAGGGATGGCCGTGGTGGCAAGTCCATTGATCTACGTTGCAGATGACGACGACGCCGTGCGCCGCTCGGTGGCCATGTTGCTGGACGGCGCCGGCTACCGGGTCGCGACATTTCCATCCGGCGAGGCGTTGCTGGCATCGCTCAATGCCGACCCCTCGCCAACACCCGGCTGTGCGGTGGTGGATGTGCGCATGGGCGACGGGATGACCGGGTTGGATTTGCAACACGCCCTGGCCGCCCGGCCGGCGCCGCGCCTGCCCGTCGTCATCGTCACCGGGCATGCGGACGTGCCACTCGCGGTGGCGGCGATGCGGGCTGGCGTGCGGGATTTCATCGAAAAACCCTATCCGCCGGATCGGCTCCTTGCCTCCATTGCCGAGGCGCTGATGACGGCGCCCCCCCGTACGGTGGCCATCCTGCCCGCCCTCACCCCCCGTGAACGCGACGTGTTGTCGGCCCTGATCGCAGGGCGGTCCAACAAGCAGATTGCGCGCGAGATGGGCATCAGCCACCGGACCGTCGAGGGACACCGGGCGGCGCTGATGACCCGGCTTGGCGCCCGCAGCCTGGCAGAGGTCGTCAGGTTAGGGCTCGCGGCTGGCCTTGGGGAGCCGGCACGCCCTTAGCGCAGTCCTCCTCCCCTACTCCGCAGCGATCAGCGTCTGCACGGCGTGGGATTGACGCTGCAGCAGGTCGCGATAGGGGCCGTTGCTCCGCTCAAGCACCTCGGGCGTGCCATCCTGCAAGATGCGGCCGGACTGCATCACCAGGATCCGGTCGAAATCGGCCAAGGTGGACAGGCGATGGGCCACGGCGATTACCGTGCGGCCCTGCATCAGCCGGGTCAGCGCCCGCTGCACGGCAGCCTCTGATTCGCTGTCCAGCGCGCTTGTCGCCTCGTCCAGCAACAGGATCGGCGGATTGCGCAGGAAGGCGCGCGCAATCGCCAGCCTTTGCCGCTGCCCGCCGGATAGCTTCACGCCACGGTCACCCACCGTCGTATCGTATCCCTCGGGCAGCAGCTCGATGAAGTCGCGGCAGCAGGCGGCCTCGGCGGCGGCGCGGACCTCCTGATCGGAGGCATCCGGGCGGCCATACCTGATATTGTCCAGCACCGAACGATGGAAGAGCGAGACGTCTTGCGGCACCACGCCGATGGCATCGTGCAGGCTGTCTTGCGTGAGCCCGGATATGTCGTGCCCATCGATGAGGATTTGGCCGGATGGCACGTCGCGCTGCCGCTGCAGCAGCGCGAGCACGGTCGATTTGCCCGAGCCCGACCGCCCGACCAGCCCGACCCGAGTACCCGCGGCCACCGAAATGCTGAAATGCTCCAGTACAGACTGACTACTGCCTGGATACGAATAGGTGACGTCGCGAAACTCCACCCGGCCCCGCGGCTGCTCCAGCACCTCGGCGCTGTCCGAATCCCTCAATTCATGCGGCAGCAACAAGGTCGCCAAGGCCTCCGACAGCCGGGCGATGTGTTGGATTGTATCCACCAGCGCCACGGCCAGATCACGCGTGCCATGCAGGATGGTGAACCCGAGCGTGGTGACCAGGACGACGTCGCCCGGGCTCGCAGCACCTTCCTCCCATAGCAGGATCGCCCAGGCCAGCAGCCCTGCCGTCAACCCGGCGGTGACGGCGGCATGCAAGAGCCGCAACTTCTCCAGGTATCGCAACGAGCGGCCGCGCGTATCCATCTCCCGCTCAACGCGCTCGCTGAAGCGTTGCCGCTCGCGCATGGTGGCCCCGAAGGCGCGGACCAGTTGCATGTTGTTGATGACGTCGACCAATTCGCCATCCACGGCCGCCGCCTCGGCCGCATATTGGTGATGCAGCGGCCGGCCCCGTGCGGCCAGCCGGCTCAGCGCCCATGCAATGGCGGCAGAAATAGCGATCAAAACGCACGCCATCGCGGGGCTGACGGTGATCATGACGCCGATCGACCCTGCCACCGCCAGCAACGGCGGCAGGACGTTCCAGGCGAACGTATTTTCCACCGTGTAAATCGCGTTGCCGGTTGCCGTGATCCGGCCTGCCAGCGTGCCGGGGGGCCGGTCGGCGAAATAGGCCGGCGAATGGCCGGTGAGGTATTTAAAGAGATCGCGCCGCAAATCCCCGGTCACGGAGACGAAGCTATGGGAGGCCACCCAGCCGCCCAGCCGCCACAGCAGATTATCCGCCGCGATCAACCCAGCCAGCAAGATGAACGCGCCCCAAACCGGGCCATGCGCCCCAGCCGTCAGCGTGTCGACCAGATGCTTGACGCTGTACTGGGAGGCAATGGAACACCCAACCGCCAAAACGACCGACACCAAAACGACTAGGTGACCGGCGAGGTGACGCCGAACGTAGCGCAGCATGAACGCAATGGGACGTTGGGCAATGTCGATAGACTGAGAACCGGTAGCTGGCATTGTCACAATCCTTCGGTAGCCTGGACGTCTGAGGAAGCATTTCGTGGCAAAAATTATTCGTGATGGGTCACGAACACTGACTTCTCTCGTTATCGGGACAATGGGTTCGATTCATGTCGGATAGATGGCGAACCTCGCCCTATTCATGCCGCGATCCCGTCGTTGATGAGCCTTAGGAAAAGGAGTTACCCCACCAATGCGTATCGCGCAGATCGCTCCCCTGCATGAGGCTGTCCCACCAAAGCTGTATGGCGGCACCGAACGTGTCGTGTCCTTCCTCACCGAGGAGCTGGTCGCGCTTGGTCACGACGTCACCCTATTCGCCAGTGGCGATTCCATCACCTCAGCCAAGCTGGAGCCGATTTGGCCCCGCGCGCTGCGGCTGGACCCGGCGATCCGGGACCCGATCGCACCCCATATGCTACTGATGGAGGCCGTGCGGCGGCAGGCCGAGGACTTCGACGTGCTGCATTTCCACATGGATTATTGGTCGTTCAGCCTGTTCGGCCGGCAGCGCACCCCGTTTGTGACCACGCTGCATGGCCGCCTGGACCTGCCGGAGTTGCAGCCGGTGTTCAACACCTTCCCGAACGTTCCGGTGGTGTCGATCTCCGATAGCCAGCGCCGGCCGCTGCCCCAGGCGAACTACGTCGATACGGTGCTGCACGGCCTGCCGGAAAACCTGCTGACCCCGCAGGGCCAGCCGCAGGGCTATCTTGCCTTCCTCGGCCGCATCGCCCCGGAGAAATGCCCGGACCGCGCGATCGCGATCGCCCAGGGCTGCGGGTTGCCGATCAAGCTGGCGGCCAAGGTGGATGTCGCCGACAAGGTGTATTTCGAGAAGCACATCCGCCATTTGCTGGACCTGCCGAACGTCGAGATGATTGGCGAGATCAACGACAAGCAGAAACCGGCTTTCCTATCCGGCGCCACCGCCCTGCTGATGCCAATCGACTGGCCGGAGCCGTTCGGCCTGGTGATGATTGAGGCGATGGCCTGCGGCACGCCCGTCATCGCCTTCAACCGCGGCTCGGTTCCGGAGATCGTGGAGGACGGGTTGACCGGCTTCATCGTGGAAGATGTCGAGGGGGCGATGGCCGCCGTCGGGCGCTTGCACACGCTGGACCGCGCCAAGGTCCGCCGCCGGTTCGAAGAGCGGTTTACGGCGCGCCGGATGGCAAAGGATTATCTCAACGTCTACCGCAGCCTCGCCGGGGAGGACCGCTCCGTTCTCCGCGCCATCCGCTAAGCTCACCCGCCCGGCCGGCCAAGGCTGGCCGGGCGGCGGGCTACGCGACGAGGTTCAGGCCGCCGGTTGTTTGATCGGCCTGAACCTTCGCGTCTGCCGCCTCTGCGGCCGTCTGCGCAGTTTGCTCGGCTTGCTGGTCCGCTTTGATAGTGGCCGCTTTCGCCTTTGCCGCCTCGTCCGTCACTAGTTGAGCCGCAGCTTTTGTGACGGCGGCATCGGCTGACTTGGCAGCCGCCTCGTCTGCCGAAAGCGTTGACGAACTGGCCGACCCTGTTGGCTTGGCCACGGGTGAAGCAACCGGGGTCGCCCCCACCGAACCTATATGTGACATGACCGCTCCTCAGGCAGTGAGGGAGCTGGTGGCACTCAGCGCCAAAGCCGGATCGGTTTGCGCGGCGTAACTCTGCAAGGCGTTCAGGATTTGGCCAAGCTGGGCGGGGCCTTGCGACACGTCCGCGGTTGAGGGCGCACTCGGAGTCTCCCCCGGCGCACTGGCCGAAGCGTCGTCGGTATCGGCGGAGGCCGCGCCGGGCGGTGGTGGCGGCGGCCCTGGCGGCACTCCATAGCCGGCGACGCCCCCGCCAAGGCTGCTCATGAACGATTCGAGTTCGGTTACGATATCCGATGTGCTGCCGCTGCTCGCGGCGCTGCTCGTCGTGGCGCCGCCGGCATCCACCGTCGTGCTATCGGCCGCTGCCGTCGTGCCGCTCGCCGCCGTGCTGGTCGCGCTTGCAGTCGATTGCAGGTTCACCAGAAAAGATTGAAGGTCGGTGATCAATTGCGTCGCTGAGGCGGCCTGGCTGGACGTGCCGGTCCTGCTCGGATCGCTAGTGTCGGATACCGCATCGGCATCGGCCGGCGGGCCCGGGGGCGGCCTAGGAGGGGGAGTAAATTGTGCCGCGCTCGTCGCCGAGCTGGAGCTCCCGCCCTGGATGGCAGACGCACCATTGGCCTGTGCCCACTGCTGCTGTAACAATTGCCACTGAGACAGGGCATTCGACGAACTCGAGACCGATTCGACTGACATCGTGGCAATTCCCAACTCACTCGAATGGGTTTTTGCAACGGCTGTGCCACTGTAACTCTCGATTATTAGCGGCTATTCCAGGGATCGTGGCAGGCATTTTCTGCCGGGCGGCATCCTTTGCTGGGCACAACCTGACAAGCGCGAATACAGGAGCGCTCACCCGTTCAGTAAGCCATGGACCCCCCGGTAGCGGCGGACGGATTTGAACCGCCGACCAAGGGATTATGATTCCCCTGCTCTACCGCTGAGCTACGCCGCCATCCGGACCGGGGCGCTGTTTCGCCCGGGAGGCCGGCCAAGTCAACCACATGGCATCAAACCGCCCGGCAGCCATCACAAAAAAGACATTCCGGCTTCAGATACTAGATGAGAATCAATCGTCTAGGGTCTTGTTACTCAACAGTAATACTTGGGGGGCTAGCGCGGCAAGATGCGTGCGCTTACGCCGCGCAACCACATCGCTGAAAGAGTGCACCCATGCAGCTTCGAACTCTCCTCGCCGCCTCCGCTGCGGTTGCGCTGCCGAGCCTGGCCATGGCGCAGCCGATTAGCGGCCTGTATGTCGGCGCAGGCGCCCTCTACAATTACAAGCAGACGGAACATACCCAGGCCTCACCGGGCGCCGGCCTCAGCTCCGGTGCGCTTCGTTTCGATGCCGGGGGCTTCGGCGGTCTCGGTAGCGTCGGCTATGGGCTTGGCAACGGCCTACGGTTGGAGGTCGAGGGTGACTATCGCCAAGATAGCCTCCGCCAGTTCGGAACCGCCGGCCCGCGCACCCAGGGCGTCAGCACGCAGCAAGATTACGGCGTGATGGGCAATGTCCTTTACGACGTCGACCTGCGCCGCTTCGGCGTGGCGTTCATGACCCCTTATGTGGGCCTGGGCGCTGGATATCAGTGGACCCATCTGAACGGCTTTGCGACGCAGAACGCCGTGAGCGGCAATGTCTCCCACATTGGCGGCAACTCCGGCAATTTCGCCTATCAGGGCATCGTCGGCGCCGCCTTCCCGATCACCTCGGTGCCAGGCCTGGCCCTAACGGCAGAGTACCGCTTCCTCGGCATCCTTGGGAATCAGCAATTCAGCGCGCAGACCTACTCGCCGGCCGGGGTTGGACGCCGGGGCAACGTCGACATTACAGAAAACCTCAACCACAGCGTGGTGCTCGGGGTGCGCTATGCCTTTAACACCGCGCCGCCAGCCCCGCCGCCGACGCCTGTCTCGCAGGTTCCCGCGGTTGCTCCGACGCGCACCTATCTGGTGTTCTTCGATTGGGACCGCGCCGACCTGACGGACCGCGCCCGCCAGATCATCAGCGAAGCGGCGCAGAACAGCACCCGTGTCCAGACCACCCGGATCGAGGTGCAGGGCAACGCCGATAGCTCCGGTACGCCCGCCTACAACCAGCGCCTGTCGCTGCGCCGCGCCCAAACCGTCGCCGCCGAGTTGGTCCGCGATGGTGTACCGCAAGGCCAGATCGACATCCAGGCGTTCGGCGACACTCGCCCGCTGGTCCAGACTGCGCCGGGCGCTCGTGAACCTCAGAACCGCCGCGTGGCGATCATCCTGCGGTAGCCGCGCCGCCGCTCTCGGAAGGCCCCTTCCGTTCAGGAGGGGGCCGCCTACCGCTCGATGAACCCACCCCCCAGCACGCGGCCACCTAGGTAGAAGACGCAAGCCTGACCCGGCGCCGGCAAGGCAGGCCCGTCTAGCAAGACGGTGCCGCCCGGCATCACGCTCGCCGGACGCAACTCGTCCCGCGCACGTAGCTTCACCGCGCAACGCAACGCATCCTCGGGCGGGTCGAGCAGCCAATTCACGTCCCGTAGCCGTAAATGGCGCGTGCCGGTGCTGCGCGGTCCAACCACCACCCGGCGTGACGGCGCATCCAACGCCACGACCACCTGCCCCGCACCGCCGGCGGCACCGAGGCGCTTCGCCTGGCCAACCGTGTAGCGGCCCACGCCGTCATGCTGCCCTAGCACGGCTCCGTGCAAATCGACGATCTCACCCGGCGCCATGGCATCGGGGCGTAAGCTCGCCAGGACCGTGTCGTAGCGTCCGGTGGGAACGAAGCAGATGTCCTGACTGTCTGGCTTCGCCGCCACCTCCAGCCCGAGCCGGACCGCCTCTGCCCGCACCGCATCCTTGTCCGGCATGTCGCCAAGCGGGAACACCGTCCGCGCAAGCTGGGCGCGTGTGGTGGCGAACAGAAACCAGCTCTGGTCACGCCGCAAATCGGCGGCCCGATGCAATTCGGCTCCACCGGGGCCGTCAACCCGGCGCACATAATGCCCCGTCGCCATCGCATCGCAGCCGAGATCGACGGATAACTGCAACAAATCCGTGAACTTCACCGTCTGATTGCAGCGCACGCACGGCACGGGGGTGCGCCCCGCCGCGTAACTACTGGCAAAATCGTCGATCACCGCCGAGCGGAACCGCGCTTCCGCATCAATGACGTAATGCGCGATGCCCAGCCGGTCGGCCACCCGGCGCGCGTCGTGAATATCCTGTCCGGCGCAACACGCCCCCTTGCGGCCGGCTGCAGCGCCGTGGTCGTAGAGTTGCAGGGTTGCGCCGATTACCTCGTGACCAGCCCCGTGCAGCAGGCCCGCAACGACGCTGCTATCCACGCCGCCGGACATCGCGGCGAGGATCCGCATGCCTCTTGCTACCCCTGGGCGTTGCGCGTGCCCGCCGGCAAACGCACCACCAGCCCGTCCAACGCCTCGGTGATCACCAACTGGCAGCCGAGACGGGACGTCTTTTCCAGACCAAATGCGAGGTCGAGCATGTCTTCCTCATCCTCGGTCGGCGGTGTCAACTTGCCGAACCACGCCGGGTCGACGATGACGTGACAGGTCGAGCAGGCGAGCGAACCCTCGCACGCGCCTTCGATATCCACGCCGTGCTTATGCGCGACCTCCAACACGGACAGTCCAAGCGGGGCGCTGACTTCGCGACGGGTGCCGTCGCGTTCGACGAAGGTCATCTTGGGCATGGCAATCAGGCCTCGACAGGTTCCGGTACGGCAGACAGCGCCTCGACAGCGAAATCGATATCGGCGGCGGACGTAAAGCGTCCAATGCCGACGCGCAAGCTACGAGCCGCGGTTGCGCTGTTCAACCCCATCGCCGCGAGCACATAAGACGGCGCGATCTCGGCCGAGGAGCAGGCGGAACCGGTCGAAACACACAACTCCGGCGCAGCCCGCATCACAGTCAGCGCCTCCCGGTGCGGCAGCGTCACGTTGAGGTTGCCGGGGAGCCGGCGGACCATGCTGCCATTGACGCGTAGCCCGGGCAGACGTTGTTCCAACCCGGCAAGCAACCGGCCCCGCAGCGTTGCCACACGGCCCGCTTCCTCCGCCATCTCCTCCCCGGCAATCCGGCAGGCCTCGCCGAACCCGACGATCAGTGGGGTCGGCAAGGTGCCGGAGCGCAATCCACGCTCCTGCCCGCCGCCGGAGAACAGCGGCTGCAGCCGCGCGCGCGGGCGGCGGCGAACATACAGCGCGCCCACGCCCTTGGGCCCATACAGCTTGTGCGCACTGAACGAGGCGAGATCGATACTGGACACATCGAACGCCACTTTGCCAAGCGCCTGCGCCGCATCGGTATGGAACAGCGCCCCGGCCGCGCGTGCGGTAGCAGCCAAAGCCGGCAGGTCCTGCAGCACGCCCGTTTCGTTATTGGCGGCCATCACGCTCACCAGCACCGTCGGCACCGCCAAGGCCGCCTCCAACACCGCCGGGTCCAGCAGGCCATCCGCGCCGACCGGCAGGAGGATCGGGTCAAACCCCTCCGCACGCAGTTCCAACACGCTGTCCAACACGCATTTATGCTCGGTGGCGACCGTGATCACCCGGCGGCGTGGCGAACCCTGCGCGGCGGCAAAACGGGCGGCCCCTTTGATGGCGATGTTGTTGGACTCCGTCGCACCGGAGGTGAAGACGATTTCCCGTGCCTCGGCCCCGATCAGCAGCGCGAGTTGGCGGCGGGCCGCCTCGACTGCGCCCTCCGCATCCTGCCCCATGGTGTGCTCGGCGCTATGGGCGTTGCCGAAACGCTCGCTGAAGAAGGGCAGCATCGCCGCCACGACGCGCGGGTCGCAGGGGGTGGTCGCCTGGTTGTCCAGATAAACTGGCCGGTTCGGGCGGATCATGCGGCGCGGCGGGAAAGGCGGGCCGCGAGGGTGGCGTAGGCGGCAGCAAACTCCTGCACGTCTGCCACCGTGGCATTCCAGGGCAAGGACACGCGGATTGCCTCGCCGGCGAGGGCGCCCAGCCCCATTGCATCCAGCACATGGCTGCGGGCCACCTTGCCGGACGAACAGGCGGCGCCCGCCGACACCTGCACGCCGGCCACGTCCAGCGCGATCAACTGTGTCTGTGCAGCAGCGCCCGGGAGAGCGAGGCACACCGTGTTGGGAAGCCGGTCCGGGCCACCGAGAACGATGCCGCCAGCAGCCTCCCCGGCCGCTTCGACCATGCCACGCAAGGGCAGCAAGTCGGAAGGCATCGAGTCGGCGGCAGCGGCGAAACCGGCGATGACCGCGACCGGCGGCGTGCCCCCGCGGCGCCCCTTTTCCTGCCCACCGCCCGCGATGAGCGCCGGGCCATGCATGCCGGGCGCCAGCAGCAACGCCCCTGCACCGGCCGGGCCGCCGAGTTTGTGGGATGACACGGCGAGGCTGCTCGCACCCAGGACGCGCAAATCCGTCGGGATGCGGCCGGCGGCCTGCACGGCGTCCACGTGCAGCCTGGCGCCATAGCGGCTGCACAAGGTGGCGGCCTCGGCAACCGGCTGGATCGTACCGGTCTCGTTATTGGCCAGCATCAGGCAGACCAAGGCCGGTCCGCCTCGCAACGCGGCCTCCAAGGCGTCCAATACCAATCGGCCATCGCGGTCCACCGGCACGGTCTTCGCGTCGTGGCGCGCCAACCGCACGGCGTCATGCTCGGTCGCCCCGATCAGGAGCCGGCGCCCATGCCCCAGCGCATGGATGGCCAGCGCGTCGGCCTCCGTCCCGCCCGAGGTGAACACGACGTCCCCGCCAAACTTGCGGGCAAGCCCGTCCCGTGCGTCCTCCAGCACCCGCCGGGCACGTCGGCCGGCAGCGTGCACCGAGGACGGGTTACCGCCGAGGTCCAGCGCCGACACCAACGCTGCCCTTGCCGCCGGCCGCAACGGCTCCGTCGCATTGGCATCCAAATAGGTCGTGGCTGCCTACTCCGCCGCTTTGACTTGCACCGGCTGTGGCACCCGCCCGAGCGCTGCAACGCGCGCCTCCACCGCCAGCAGTTCAGACCGCAGCACCTCGATCTGGCACATCAGCGGGTCCGGCGCGCCATCGCAGGGGGTGCCGTAGGCGAGGAAGCTGGGCGCGGCGGCCGGCATGGTGCGGTCCCGCTCGACCGGCCGGGCCGGAATGCCGACCACGGTCTGGCCGGGTTGCACGTCGCTCACCACCACGGCGTTTGCACCGACGCGGGCGCCGTCGCCCACGACGATGTCACCCAGTATTTTGGCGCCAGCCCCTAGAATCACGTCGCGTCCCACGGTCGGGTGCCGTTTGCCCTTGCCGGTGCTGGCGGTGCCCAGCGTCACCTGATGATACAGATAGGCGTCATCCCCAAGGATCGCCGTCTCCCCGATCACCACTCCCATGCCGTGATCGATCACCACCCGGCGGCCGAGTTGGGCACCAGGGTGGATTTCGATGCCGGTGAGGAACCGGCCAAAGTGGGACACCATGCGGCCGAGCAGGAAAAAGCGGCGGGTCCACAACGCATGCCCGATACGGTGCAGCAAAATGGCATGAAGCCCGGGGTAGCACAGCAAGACCTCCAGCCTGGAACGGGCGGCTGGGTCCCGCTGATGATAGGCGTTGACCATCTCGCGCAAAAACATGAATGGCATGCGTCAATTCCGTTATGAAAGCGCGTTCGCAGTCTCTATATATCTGCTTGGCGCCCGGGTTGAAGGCCCGCCCCGGGGGTAGGTGGTGGATGGGTCACGGCACATGCGGAAATGACGCCGGCTTTGGGATGACCGGGCGCGGGGTGTACGTCGTCGCAGACAAATGGGGTGCGGTTCGCCGGGGTGGGGCATCACCGTGGCGGGCATTATCGCAGATCGAGGCATTTTTTCCACGCCATGCCTGGGCGCGGGTTCAGGAATAATCAGAACACCATGCCAGAGGTGATGTTCGCCGGCCCCGATGGCCGGCTAGAAGGCCGTTATCATCATAGCAAGGACACCGGTGCCCCCCTCGCGCTTGTCTTGCATCCCCACCCGATGCATGGCGGCACGATGAACAACCGCATCACCTTCACGATGTATCAGTCGTTCCAAAAGCTCGGTTTCTCGGTGATGCGGTTCAATTTCCGCGGTGTTGGCCGCAGCCAGGGCCGCTATGACGGCGGCATTGGCGAGATCAGCGACGCAGCCGCGGCGTTGGACTGGATGCAGATGGTCAACCCATCCTCCAAAGGGCTCTGGATCGCCGGATATTCGTTCGGCGCATTCGTTGGTATGCAGCTGCTCATGCGGCGGCCGGAGATTTCGGGCTGGATCAGCGTGGCGCCGCCGGCCAGCCATTACGATTTCGGCTTCCTCGCCCCCTGCCCCTGTGGCGGCTTGCTCATCCACGGCGATTCAGACGAACTCGTGCCGGAGCCATCGGTGCGTAAGCTGGTCGACAAGCTGAATACACAGAAGGGCGTCCAGGTCGACTACCGCGTTTATGCCGGGGCCGACCACATCTTCGCCAGCCATGCCGAGCAAGTCGGCGAGGCGCTCGAGGATCACGTGGGCCTGATGCAGGCCCGCAAGGCCATGGCGCTCGCCGCGGACTAGGGGTGTGGGGTGCGCTCGCAGGCGCACCCCATACTACGGCTGAGCGGGATTGGCGTCGGCCTCTCCCGTCCACGCCTCGATCCTGTCGAAGTTGTTGTAATCGATGACCATTCGTCCTTCAGGCGTGTAGCCGAACATGTCGGCGAACCGGTGGCCGAACAGGATTTCGTCGGCGGTGTAGCTGTATCGGGCGTGGATCGTCTGGCTCATCGTTTCGTCCAGGCCGGTCACGGTGACGAGCAACTCCATGTCCTGCGTCGTCAGGCTGTCCAAATCCGCACCGAAGAACGGGCTCCGCTCGTCGATCGGGTGCATAACCGTGAAGGTCAGCGCGAAGATCGGCGTATGCCCGCGCGCCAACACCAAATCGTGGAAGCGCCGCATGCGCTGCCCTTCTGCCGTCAGTTCGTTGCGGACCAGGGTCAGCCGGACATCGGCTTCCAGGATTTGGTTGCGCCGGCTGTTCGCTAACCGCACCAATAAGGTTGGTACGCCATTATAGGGCGAAATGGTGACGGCTTTGCTGAAACTCACCCGTGCCGTCGGACGGGAAAAGCGGGAGAAGGTAATGCCCGTGGTGAACGTCGCGAATACGAGGGAAACCATCGTCTCCACCGTCACCACGAGGTTCGCATACAGCCCGACCGGGGTCAGCACGCCATACCCGATCGTCGCCATGGTTTGGATGCTGAAGAAGAACGCATCCTCGAACGACCCTGGACGGGCATGGTCGATCGAGCCCGGCTGGAGCATGAACAACCCGGCGAACAGAATATTCAGCGCCAGATAGAGGGTCGTCGCCGCCAGGACGAACGGCCACCAACGCAGCACCAGCATTTGGTGATAGAAATCCGAATGCCACGTGGTGCGAAACCCCACCCGCAGCGGCGCCTGCTCCGACTGCCGGCGCACGAGGCGGCTTTTGCGCGGAGTGCCGGACGATGGCTGGGCAGGTATCTCCGGACTGGCGTTCCCGCCGGGCTCAGACTGCGCCGTCACCCGAATGTCGTCGTCATCAGCCTGGGATGGATGAAATTAGCGGGCAAACCAGTCGGCAATCGGGCGCACGGCGTCCATCGTCTTGGCCCCCCATGCGACCTCGGCCCGCGCCTTGCGCACCGCCCGGATATAATCGGCGCCCTGCAGGCTGGTGGAGCGCAGCATCTCCTGGGCATTGGCCACCAGCCGGTCGATCCGCTGGAACACCACGCGACCAATGTCGCTCACGCCCAGCTTCTCGATGCGCACGACTTGGAAGCGGCTACCGTCAGAATGGACCAGCGCGTCCCGGAACTCCACCCATTCGGGCGCGGAGCCCGCATCGAAACGGCCCAGATATTCCTGCTCGACAGCGAACACGCGAACCTTGGGGCCCCAACCCACCGCAGCCTCGATGGCCGAAATCGCCGACTCGACAGAATCGGTTGCCGTGGTCACGGGCACGACGACGCCCATCATTTGACCGCCTTCCGGGAAGATCGGCCGCGGCTCGTCGTCCAAGATGCGGCAGATTTCGGCGAAGATGTTGGCTCCGAGATCGACCGCCAGTCCGCCAGACCCCAGGGCAAACAGCAGGTCGTCCCAAGGCGTCGCATTCGGGTCATGCGCCAATTCCCGCGACATCTCGAACGCGTGGGCGTTGCGGGCATCGTGATGCGTCACGCTGAGGAGGCCGTCCTCCTTGCGGAAGACATTGGCCAAACGCGGCTGCCGGTCATACTCACGCACCGCAACGGAGCGCATCAGCATTGGGTAGCGGTCCAACAAGCTCACAATCACCGCATTGGCCGTGGTGGTTTTGCCGCTAGATTTGTCATTGGCGAAAATCAAAGTCTTGCGCGTGGATGTCGGCGCATGCTGTGCGGCCCCTGACGTCGCGGGAGCGTCGGGTCTAAGATCGTCCGGCGGTGCCATTGGCGAATCCTGTCTGAAACCGAGTCGTTCGACCGGGTTTCTAGCACAGCGCGACACGATATCCAGTGCACCCGGCGTCGCGGCATGCTAGCCCGCGTACCCCACCGTTTGCGAGCCCGCGACCGCCATGCCCACCAGCGACTTCCTGCACGACGCTATGTCGCGCGGATTCATCCACCAATGCACTGACCTCGAAGCCCTCGATGCTGCCTGCGCGGCCGGTCGGGTCGCCGGGTATATCGGGTTCGACTGCACGGCCGACAGCCTCCACGTCGGCAGCCTCGTGCAAATCATGATGTTGCGTCTCATGCAGCGGCACGGCCACCGCCCGGTGGCCTTGATGGGCGGCGGCACCTCCCGCATTGGCGACCCATCCTTTCGCGATGAAGCGCGGGTGCTCCTGGGGGACGACCGCATCGCCGCCAACATGGCCGGCATCCGCGCCTGTATCGAGCCATTCGTCCGCTTCGGGGATGGCG
This sequence comes from Acetobacteraceae bacterium, assembly GCA_965199005.1. Classification (GTDB taxonomy): domain Bacteria; phylum Pseudomonadota; class Alphaproteobacteria; order Acetobacterales; family Acetobacteraceae; genus LMUY01. The sequence goes on from CBDAQK010000006.1 coordinate 2,316,713, forward strand.
GCGCCATGATGCTGGACAATGCGGCCTGGTTGGACCGGCTCGGCTATATCGAGCTGTTGCGGGAGGTCGGACCGCATTTCTCAATCAGCCGCATGCTATCCTTCGACAGCGTCCGCACCCGGCTGGAGCGCGAGCAAGGGCTGACGTTCCTCGAATTCAATTACTCCATCCTACAATCCTACGATTTCCGCGAGCTGTCGCGTCGCCATGACGTGGTGCTGCAAATCGGTGGGTCGGACCAATGGGGCAACATCGTCTCCGGTGTCGAGCTGGTGCGGCGCACCGATGCCCGCGCGGTGTTTGGGCTGACGACGCCGCTGATCACCACCGCCTCCGGTACCAAGATGGGCAAGACGGCGGCCGGCGCCGTCTGGCTGTCTGGCCAGCGGCTGGCTCCATACGGGTACTGGCAGTTCTGGCGGAATACGGAGGACGCCGATGTCGTCCGCTTCCTGCGTATGTTCACCGACCTGCCCTTGCCGGAGATCGACCGGCTGGCCGGATTGGGCGGTGCGGAGATCAACGAGGCGAAGAAAATCCTGGCCACGGAGGCCACCACACTCGCCCATGGTCCGGAAGCCGCCGAGTTGGCGGCAGAAACCGCGCGATCCATCTTCGAGACCGGGACAGTGGCGGACAGCCTGCCCACCCATGGCGTTGCGAGCGAGGATTTGGCCCGCGGCATCCCGGTTTTCCGGCTCTTGGTGGATAGCGGCCTGTCCGCCAGCCTGGGCGAGGCACGCAGGCTGATCCGCGGAGGCGGCGCGCGTGTGAACGACGTCGTGGTGCCAGACGAAGCAGGGTTCGTGACGCGGGCGGATTTGCGAGAGGGTGCCATGAAGCTATCGGCGGGGCGTAAACAACATCGGCTGATAAAGGTGCTGTAACTTTCCATTGCTCGGGCGCAACCTCCGCCGCGAAGCGAGGTTAGCGTCCTATCAGAGAAAGGAGTCTCCGGTGAGCATCATCGGTTGGATCATATTCGGGCTTATCGCGGGCTTCATCGCCAGCAAGATCGTCAACAAGCAAGGTGAAGGACTCTTCCTCGACATCATCCTTGGTATCATCGGCGCGGTCGTCGGAGGTTACTTGGTGTCGTTCTTCACCGGCGCGCCGTGGCAGAGCGGTTTCGACATCCCCAGCATGATCGTCGCCATTGTCGGAGCGGTCATCGTCCTCGCCATCTACCACGCCGTCTTCGGACGCCGATCGACTTACTAAGGCTACTAAGGTGGGGTGCTTCTGGCACCCCACCGCTACACCGTGAACTGTTCGGTGATGATCCGCTCCGCAAGGGGAATGTCGGGGTCGAACAGCAACACCCATTGCATAGTCCGGTCCTCGCTGACGCCGACCGAGACGACGTTGCGAACTTCGAACGCATCCGCGACCGCTGCCACCGGCCGTTTATCCGGCTCCAGCACCTCGAACAGCACATCGGCGGTGCTCGGCAGCAATGCGCCGCGCCATCGCCTGGGCCGAAACGCACTGATCGGCGTCAGCGGCAGCAAATTGGCCGATAGCGGCACGATCGGCCCGTGCGCGGAAAGATTATAGGCGGTCGACCCGGCCGGGGTCGAGATCAGCACCCCATCGCAAATCAGCTCCTCGATCCGGACCCGCCCATCGACTGAAATCCGGATCTTGGCCGCCTGGCGCAGCTGGCGTAGCAGGCTGACCTCGTTCAAGGCCACCGCCTCTTCCACCGCGCCTGTCTGCGTCACCGCATGCATCCGCAGCGGATGCAACAGCGCGGCTTGCGCCACAGACAGCCGCCGCAGCAGATCATCTTCATTGAACGGGTTCATCATGAAGCCGACCGAACCGCAATTCATGCCATAGATCGGGATCGGGCGCCCGGTTAGCTCGTGCATGGTTTCCAGCAAATGCCCGTCACCACCGAGCGCTACCACCACCTGCGCATCTGCCACCGCCGCATCGCCGTAGCGGGAGGTCAGACGACTCCGCGCCTCTGCGGCGGTAGTTGTCCGGGCGGCAATGAAGGCGATGCGCTCGATCGGCTCAGAGGGTGGCCCCACCGGCTGGGCCACGGCATCCGGCGTGCTCATGCCATCGTCAGCTCTGGTCCAAACGCGGCTCGGAACGGGTTTGGCGCGATGGCGGCACACGCCGGCCCGGTGCGGGCGGCGGGCGATCCAGATCGGTCACCCGGGGCGGAATGGGCGGCCGGCCCTGGCGTTGAGCCCATCGCTGCCGGTCGTCGAGTTCCGGCTCGTACTCCGTCCGCGCGGGTTCCGGCAGGCGCAAGGCAAGCATGCGGATTTCGCGTTGAATCTCATCCAGCCGCGCCTCCACCCCATCCAGCCGGCCCTTAAGACCGAAGACATTGAATGGCATCAGCAAGAATGCGAGGAGAAACAGGACGCCCACGACGAGGATGACGAACCCAACCCAGGGGGGCGCCCAATCCGGCAGGGTAAACGGCAACTGCATGACGCAAGCTTAGCCGACGTGTGACACTCCGCCTAGCTACCGCTTGATCTTGGAACGCAAACAGGCGAGGGCTGGGCCAGCAATGATGAGGACACCATGAAGCTGTTGATCCCGGGCCCGGTCTCCACGCAGCCCGCCGTCCGCGCCGCTGCGGCGCAGGATTTTGCCCCCTGGGACAATGACTTCCGCCCGATCTATGCGGGCATACGCGCCCGCGTGCTGACCATTGCGGGCACGCAAGAAGGGCTGCACGCCACCCTCCCGCTCCAGGGTTGCGGCCATTTCACGGTTGAGGCGGCGATCCGCACATTCGTGCCCCGCGACAGCCGGCTCCTGATCCCAGCGACCGGCGCCTATGCCGACCGGGCCATCCGGCTCGCCCGCGAATCGGGCTACGATGTCGCCACCTTGCCCGTCGGCGAGACGGCGCCGGCTGACCCGGCGGCGCTGGAGGCGGCGTTGCATGCCGATCCCTCCATCAGCCACGTTGCGCTGGTCTACAGCGAAACCGGCAGCGGTATCATCCACGACGTCCCTGCCCTGGCCGAAGCCGCTGGACGTGCGGGACGCCGGGTGATCGTCGACGCCGTATCCGCGTTCGGCGCGCTGCCGTTGGAGCTTCGGCGTTTGCCGATGATCGACGCCGTGGTGTTCACCGCGAATAAATGCCTGGAGAGCTTGCCGGGTCTCGGCTTCGCCGTTTCCCGCATCGACCGGCTGATCGAGTGCCAGGGCCGCGCTGGCAGTTGGTCGTTCGACCTGGCGGACGTCTACCAGCACGCGTTGCGCTCGGGATGGGGCAGCTTCCGCTTCACGCCGCCGGCACAGGCGATCGTTGGGTTTGCCACCGCGTTGGACCTCTATGAGGCGGAGGGCGGCCCGGCGCGGCTGGCACGCTACACCGAAAATATGCGCGTGCTCTACCGGGGCGTCCGTCAAATGGGGTTGCAGCCGTACTTGCCCGAATCCGTTCAGGGACCAATCGTCGTCAACGTCCATGCTCCAGCGCATCCGGCCTGGTCACTACAAGGCTTCGTGGATGCCCTGAAGACGCGCGGCTTCCTCATCAGCAACTTCTACAACACCAAACAGCCGTCCTTCCGGGTCGGCTGCATCGGCGCCATCACGCCAAAGGACATGCAGGAGGCGGTCGCCGCGATGAGAGACAGCATGGCTGCCATCGGCGTCTCCTTGGCCGAGGCCGCCTGATGCGCAGCGATATCGAGATCGCCGATGCGGCGACGCTTCGCCCGATTGCCGAGATTGCTGCGTCCCTGGGCGTTCCCGCCGACGCGCTCGAGCCATATGGCCGCTTCAAGGCGAAAATCGGCTATGACTTCATCGGCAGCATGGAGGCCCGGAGAGACGGCGCGCTCGTCCTCGTCACGGGCATCAGCCCCACCCCGGCAGGCGAAGGCAAGACCACCACCACGATCGGCCTCGGCGATGCGCTCCGGCGGATCGGCCGCCAAGCCGCCATCTGCCTGCGCGAGCCTTCGCTCGGGCCGTGTTTTGGCGTGAAGGGTGGGGCTACGGGCGGCGGGCTGGCACAGGTGGCGCCCATGGCGGAGATCAACCTCCACTTCACCGGCGACTTCCACGCCATTACGTCTGCCAACAATTTGCTCGCCGCAATGTTGGACAACCATCTCTATTGGGGCAACGAACTCGGGATCGACGTGCGCCGGGTCAGTTGGCGGCGGTCCATCGACATGAACGACCGCACGCTCCGCGAGATGGTGGTGGGGCTCGGCGGGGCACCCAACGGGGCACCCCGAGAAGATGGATTCGACATCACCGTTGCCTCCGAAGTGATGGCGGTGTTCTGCCTGGCGCGTGACCTGGAGGATTTACGGGCCCGGCTTGGCCGCATCGTCGTCGCACCCGGCGTCGACGGACGTGGCATCACCGCCCGCGACCTGAAGGCGGATGGGGCCATGGCGGCCCTGCTGCGGGATGCCTTCCAGCCAAACCTGGTGCAGACGCTGGAGGGAACGCCGGCCCTGGTGCATGGCGGGCCGTTCGCCAACATCGCGCATGGCTGCAACTCCGTCATGGCGACCCGGCTGGGGCTGAAGCTGGCGGATGTGGTGGTGACCGAAGCCGGGTTCGGCGCGGATTTGGGCGGGGAGAAATTCCTCGACATCAAATGCCGCTCGGCCGCTTTGCGCCCGGCCTGCTGCGTCGTGGTGGCCACCGTGCGAGCGCTGAAGATGCATGGCGGCGTGGCCCGGGCGGATTTGCAGGCCGAGGATTTGGCGGCAGTGCACAAGGGCGTGGCCAATCTGGCACGGCACGTGGAAAACATGCGCAAATTCGGGCTGCCCGTGCTGGTGGCGCTCAACCGGTTCACCAGCGACACGGACGCAGAATACGAGGAGGTGCGGAACGGCCTACCCGGCGTGGAGGTGATTTTGTGCTCCCACTGGGCGCAGGGCGGTGCGGGTGCAGAGGATTTGGCCCGGGCGGTCATGCGGCGCGTCGAAGGATGGAGCGGGGATTACCGCCCGCTTTATCCGGACGCGATGACGCTGGTGGAAAAGCTGCGCACCATCGCACGCGAGATCTACCGGGCCAGCGACATCGCGATGACCCCGCCGGTCGCCCGTCGACTGTCTGCCTTGGAGGCTGCCGGGTATGGCGGCTTGCCCGTTTGCATCGCTAAAACACAATACAGCTTCTCGGCGGATGCGAAAATCCTCGGCGCGCCGATCGGCCACACCCTTCCGGTCCGCGATGTTCGGCTCTCCGCCGGGGCCGGCTTCGTCGTGGCGATCTGCGGGGACATCATGACCATGCCGGGCTTGCCACGGCACCCCGCCGCCGAGCAAATCAGCCTGGGGGAGGACGGCCGCGTCGTCGGGATGTTCTAGACGAGCTAGTGCGGAACGTCGTCCCGCAGCAACTTCAGCAACGCCTCGGGCACCGGCTCACGCCACACGGCTGCATGTCGTTCTCGCAATGCGACCTCCAGCCAACGCTCGACCGCGGTGTCGGAAGCTGAGCGGGTAAACGGCATTTTCGTCCTCCTCGGCGCGACGTCTTCCATGGAGTAACAAAGCGATGCGGCAGGCCCAGTTCCCCCCTGGGGTTTAGAGCAGCCCTAGCTTTTGCGTGACCGGATTAAGACGCGGCATGCGCGCCTGACGTCACCATGCGCGCCAGACTGGCGCCGAGACAGGCATGCAGCGCCTCCACGGCCTTCAGGCGTTTTCCTTTTGGGGTGCGTTCCAGGTCGATCTGGCCCTCGTTTGCCCAATACTGCATCAGGTCGAAACGGTGGAACAGCATCGTGCCCGGCTGCGCCGCGATCTGCTGCATCGCCTTGTTGTAGGGCTCCAGATCGGAGTTGGCGCGGAGAAACCGGCTGAATTGGGGATCGACAAGGATGAGGTTGGCACCAGCCTCGGAAATGGCAGCCGAACCATCGGCGAGGGTTTGGTAAAATTGGCTCGCGGACATGTTGCGCACCGCCTCCACCGTCCCAGTCTGCCAGATCACGAGGTCATAGTGGTTTGCGGCGAGTTCGGTATGGATGATGTCCAGCATCTCGCTGGCATTGATGCCGCGGCCACCCTTCACCAGCACGGAGACTGCCAGGCCCGGGATTTCCTCTCGCAAATCCTGCGCCATCTGGAGCGGGAACGCCGCCTCCGACGGGCTGGGTAGGGCCTCGGTGCGGGGCGTACCGCTCATTCCGAGTGCGTGCGCGGTGACGGAGCCGGGTTGCAGCGATTCGATGGGGCTGAACACGGTCGCCGACCCTACCGTGAGGATCCTGAGATTACCGCCAGGCTTCAGCACTTCGGCCAATTTCGGCATGGCCGATACGTTCGCGGTGATCTCCGGCGGCGCCGCGCAGATATCGGCAGCAATCGCCTGCCCCATGGACAAAAGCAATAAAATTACCGCGATGGCGCCCCAGCGCGTGACGTTAATGCCATTCATGACCTGCAAATCGATATCAGGGCGTCACTTCCCCCGCAAGGCGCGGACGGGAGGCGCGGCCCTTCTCGCGATAATAAGCTGCGAGTGCGCCGACCGCGACAAGGATGAGTGCGCCGCCGACGTTGACCGGGATTTGGATCCACCATCCATCGATATCCTCCATGAGCGTCCGGCCGAGGAATGACAGGAATATCCCCGCACAGAATACGGGAAGCGAATGTTGCCCGCAGAGGATGAAGGGCGCCGCCCATCTCGAAGACAGCCAGCGTGCACCAGCGGGCACCGTCCGCGACACGAGCCAGGCCAGCGCGAGAATGGAGGTGAGCCGGAATGGGTGCAGGCCACCCTTATCCACCGACATCAAAATGCGCGATAGGTGAGGCGGAAAATAAGCGGCGAGTTCAGGATGCGCCCAGAAACCGAACTGCATGAACAGGCCAAAAGCAATCAGCAGCCCGCAGACCACGTCCATCGCGATGGTGACCTGCCGGTTGGGCTGTTCCGGCGGCAGATAGGCCAAGATGGCGCCGAGCATGAACAGGAGTTGCCATGTCAGCGGGTTGAAGTACCACCCCTGCCCCGTGATCGTCGAAAAGTTGAGCCCCCAAATGCGAGCCACGGCATACAGCGTGAACGAGGCGAGCGCGAGAATTTGGGGCCAGCGCAAGAGCGGCATGACGAAAGCGAACGCCAAGAGCATCGCGATGTACATTGGCAAAATGTCGAGGTATGCGGGTTGGAAGTGCAGCATCAGCGCATTCAGCATGGCGCGATACGGCTCCTCCCCCAGAACGTCGAGGTGGATTTCGTCCAGATAGTCCGCCCGGTCGAGCGTGGTGGCGGAATACGACACCTGGGCCGCGAATACGACGAACAGGAAAATATGCGCGATATAGAGCGTCCAGGCACGCTTCAGCGTGTCGGAAGCGGCAAAGACCCAACCGTTGCGGTCCATCGACTTGCCATACGCAAGCCCGGCGCCATACCCGGCCAGCAACACGAACACTTCCGCCGAATCGCAGATGGCGAAATTGCGCAGGCTGAACTGGTTGATCCAGTCATACGGAATATGGTCGGTGAAGATCCACCACAGGGCAAGTCCACGGAAGAAATCCACCCGCATGTCGCGGCCAGCACGTATCAGCGTCATGCTGCCCTCCGCCGTCTACGCACCCCTCATAAGGGCGCGGCCCGCGCGAGTGCAAGCTCCCGGGCGTGCTACTGGAGCAGCGCGTTGGCCAGCCGCTCCACGTCCTGGGCAGCAGCCGTATTCGGATGGCGGGTCTGCAACAGCATCTGCCGCCGGATCGCATCGCGCACATGGTCATCCTTGCGGATGATGCCGGCCAAAGGCGGTTTGCGGCCCAGGAATTTGGAGCTGGCCTGTGCCAGCGTGGCATAGGTCCGCTCTGCCGCGGCCTTGCTGCTGGCTTGGTTGACCACCAGCCGCACGTCGCCGCCCGGGCGGTCGGCGCTTGCCAGCTTCAGCACGGCGTAGGCATCCGTCAGGCTCGTCGGCTCCTCCGTCGCGACCACCAGTAGCGTGTCGGCGACTGCCGCCATCCGCCGCACCGACCGGTCGAGCCCGGCGCCCAAATCGAGCACGATCTCGTTGACGGACGTCTCGGCCGCCAAAGCACTCAGCACCTTCTCGAGCGCCAACGGATCGAGCGAGGCCAAGGCCCCGGAACCGGAGCGCCCCGCCAGCACGGCGAACCCGCCCGCCGGGTAGGCGAACGCACTTTGCGCCACGGTCCGCCGCCCGGCGAGGACGGCGGTCAGATCGTGCTCCGGCATGATGCCCAATTGGATGTCGACGTTGGCGAGGCCGAGGTCGCCGTCGAACAGCAGCACGCTGCGGCCAGCCTGCACCAACGCCCGGGATAGGGTCACGGACAGCCAGGTCTTGCCAACGCCGCCCTTACCGGAGGCGATGGCAATCAGGCGCGGCCGTTTTTGGGTGCGAGGAGGCGTGGCGATGGATGCACTCATGTCAGCAACTCCGCGGACGACGCGTTCGGGCGGGCAGCACCAGTACGGGAGAGACGGTTCGCCAGTAGAAACGGCGTTAGCGCCTCCAACCCATCCGCAGCGCCGGGACCGATCCCAGCCTCCGTCATGGTCAATTTGCCTGCATCCGCGGCCGTGAGCAGGCCCCCCATCCGGCGCGCCAGATCGAGCCTGGTTCCGATCAGCAGGGTTGCTCCGGCGGCCGCAAAGGCGGCGGCGAGGTCTGCCGCCTCGGCCGAGTCCATCCCGGCCGGCAGGACGAGGGCGGTCGTGGCATTGGCCGTCACCGCCAGGCCCGCCACCTCATCGTTTTGCGCCGGGTCGAACGGATCGGTTCCGGGCGCATCGATCAGCACGGGCGCACCCGGCACACGGCGGACCATCGCCCGTGCCAGGGTCGCGGGATGGCTCGCGACGATCAGCGTCAGTCCGAGCAACCGAGTAAAGGCCGCGAGTTGCTCCGTGGCGCCGGCCCGCCGGCCATCTGTGGTGATGATCAGCGGTTGCGCACCGGCCATCACCAGGCGGGTCGCCAGCCGGGCGACCGTGAGTGTCTTGCCTGCGCCCGGGGGGCCAGCGAGCAAGAGCGGTTGCGGCGACTCTCCGCCCAACTCCAGCGCGCCAAACCGCATCGTCCGCTCCAGTGCGGTTTCCAGCTTGCCGGTCGCGAGCTTGTCGGCCAGGCGGTCGGGGACACCGTGCCACCGCAGCAGGCGCTGCCGCTCGGGATCGGGCAGCGGCGCCGGGAGGTCGTCCTCCGGCTCCAGCGCGGCGGTGAGTTCCACCCCGTCGGCCACCTTGCGGGTGTTCAGGATCAGCGCGTCAAGGCCCAGCTCGGCGCGGACGCGGGCCATCGCTTCCTTCACGCCTGGGGCCCGATAAAGCTTCAACCGCATGGAGCCAGAGTATCCCGCACGGTGTTGCCAGAAACTTAATGGCGCTTATCATCGCCACCATGCCCGAACTCCGCGCTATCCTTTTCGACACCTTCGGCACCGTGGTCGATTGGCGCAGCAGCCTGATCGCCGGGCTGACCGAGTTTGGCACCGCGCGAGGCATCAAGGCGGACTGGGCGAGCCTGGTGGATGCGTGGCGAGGTTCCTACGGTCCGTCGATGGACCGGGTGCGGCGGGGGGATATTCCCTGGACCAAGTTGGATGCGCTGCACCGCGCCTCGTTGGACGATCTGGTGGGGGAGTTCGGCATCAAGGGCCTGACCGAGGCTGACCGCCACCACATGACGATGGGCTGGCACCGGCTGCATGGATGGCCCGATGCCACCCCTGGCATGATCCGGTTGAACACGCACTACATCACGGGCCCGCTCTCGAATGGCAACGTCTCGCTGCTGATCGATTTGGCACGGTTCAACGGGTTGCCCTGGGGCATGATCTTCGGAGCCGACCTGTTCCAGCACTACAAGCCCGATCCTGAGGCCTATTTGGGGGCGTGCAGCCTGCTGTCGTTGCCACCGCAACAGGTGATGCTATGCGCCGCGCACAACAGCGATCTCCTCGCCGCCCAGCGCCTGGGCCTGCGCACCGCTTTCATCGCACGGCCGACGGAATATGGGCCGTGGCAAAGCCAGGATCTCGCAGCGACAGGCGCCTGGGATCACGTGGCGACAGGCATCGACGATCTCGCCACGCAATTGGGCGTGTAGCCGGACCTCAATACCGGCGAAGCAAGCCCACCAGCCGTCCTTGAACCTTCACCCGGTCGGCCGGGAAAATGCGGACCTCATAATTCGGATTTGCCGGCTCCAGCACGATAGTACTGCCACGACGCCGCAGCCGCTTCAGCGTGACCTCCGAATCATCCACCATCGCCACGACGATCTGGCCGTTCTCCGCCGTTTCGCCCCGCCGGATGATCACCGTGTCGGTATCCAAGATCCCGGCATCGATCATTGAATCACCCGCCACTTCCAGCGCGTAATGCTCGCCGCTGCCCAGCATCGCCATCGGCACTTCAATCTGGGTGCCACCGTCGCGCAAAGCCTCGATCGGCTGCCCGGCGGCAATCCTACCATACAACGGCAATTGCACCGCTGCCGCATCCCCTGCGGCACGCACGCCAACCAACCGGTTACCGCCGAAATCCCCGCGGATGACGTTCGGTGCGAAGGCCGGCGCCTGGGTGGTTGCGGGTTCCGCCCGCGCCGCCTCGCTCCCCATCTCCGGCAGCCGGCGCACCTCCAGTGCCCTTGCCCGGTGATGGTGCCGTGTCAAAAAGCCACGTTCCTCCAGCGCGGTGATCAGCCGGTGGATGCCGGATTTGGACCGCAAGTTCAGCGCGTCCTTCATTTCCTCGAACGAGGGAGAAAATCCGGTCGCACGGAGATGGCGGTCGATGAATATCAGCAGCTCGTGCTGCTTACGCGTCAACATCGGCAGGCCTCCCGCGGAACAAATCAGCAACCACGACTTGTTCTATGTTAGTTCACGGCGCCTCGTCAAGCGGGACTCACGCCTCCATCCATTGTTACAGACCGAGACTGTCCAATCTGATAACTTCGACTTCCGCGCCCACTGGCAACGCCGGGGCATGCGCCGCGCGCAGCACCAACCCATCAGCGCGGGCGAGAAGGCTCAGCATCCCCGAATCCTGCCGCGAAAATGGCGTCGCCACCAGCAGCCCACCGGGCTCCATCGCCAAGGTGGCGCGCAGATGGTCGGCCCTTGCGTCGTTCTGTGGCACGGCGACGCCCAGCACCGCCCGCTCGGTCCGCGGCGCCGCGGCGGGCAGTCCGCCGAGCACGTCCAGCGACGGCAACAGGAACAAAGCGGCACAGATCAGGGCCGAAACGGGGTTTCCCGGCAGCCCCAGCACCGGAGTGTCCGCCACCCTGCCGGCAATCAACGGCTTGCCGGGCCGCATGGCGATCTTCCAAAAATCCAGCTCGAAGCCCCGCTGCGCCAGCGCCGATTGGACGAGGTCGTGTTCGCCCACGCTCGCGCCGCCAGTGGTCACGAGCATGTCCACACCATCCAGGCGATCCACCGTGGCCGCGATCGCGTCCCGATCGTCTGGCGCTACCGGCAACACGATCGGCTCGCCGCCACCCGCGCGGATCAGGGCCGCCAAGGCATGAGAGTTGGAGCTGACGATGCCGCCGGCCGCGATCGGTTCGCCCGGCATCGCGATCTCGTCACCCGTGGCAAGGATCGCAATGCTCGGTCGCCGGTGGACCGTTAGCCAGGGGTGGTTGCCTGCGGCAGCAAGGCCGATGTCACGCGCGCCCAGACGCCGCCCCGGCTGCAGCAGAACATCCCCTTGCGAGAAATCCTGCCCGGCCCGCCGGATATGCCGACCGGCGGCACAGGCCTCCCGCACGATGACGGTTTCGCCCTCCCGCGTCGCATCCTCTTGCAGCAGGATGCAGTCGGCACCATCCGGAACGACGCTGCCGGTAAACAGCCGCACCGCCTCACCGGCGCCAACCCGCCCAGCGAACGGATGGCCGGCCGGCGCCGCCCCCACGACAACCAGCCGGGCACCCAGCACGCCATCCGCGGCGCGCAGGGCATAGCCATCCATTGCAGACACGTCGGAGGGCGGCTGGGTCAACCGGGCATGGACCGGCGCGCCCAGCACCCTTCCCCAGGCCTGGGCCAGCGCTACCGTTTCGGTCGCGGTGGGGCGCAGCCGCTCCAGGATGCGGGCCCGGGCCTCCGCCACGCTGATCATTCCTGCCGGAACTCGCCGGACTTGCCGCCTGCCTTGTGCACCACGCGCAACCCCTCGATCCGCATGCCCCGATCGACTGCCTTGCACATATCATAAACCGTGAGCGCTGCGATGCTGGCAGCGGTCAGCGCCTCCATCTCGACTCCGGTGCGCCCTGTGGTGCGCACCGTCGCGGTAATTTCCACCGCGCCGTCACCCGCTGCCAGGTCCAGCGTGACCGCCGAAATCGGCAGCGGGTGGCAAAGCGGAATGAGGTCGGCAGTCCGCTTCGCGGCCATGATGCCGGCCAGCCGGGCGGTACCCAGCACGTCCCCCTTGGCCGCGTTGCCGGATGCGACCATGTCCAGCGTCGCCGGTTGCATCACCACGCGGGCTCGCGCCGTGGCAGTGCGGGATGTTTCGGCTTTGCCGGAGACATCCACCATGATGGCGCGGCCGGCGGCATCGAAGTGGGTCAGGCTCACTTGGAACAGGTGCCGAGCAGATCGTGAACCGCGGCCTCGATATCCGGCTGCCGCAAGAGGGTCTCACCGACCAATAGGCATTGCGCACCCACGTCGCCCACCCGTTGCACGTCCTCGCGGGTTCGAATCCCGCTCTCGCTGATCAGCACCCGGTCGGGCGGAACGAACGGCGCCAATTCCTCCGTAGTGGCCAAATCCGTCTGCATGGTTTTCAGGTTTCGGTTGTTCACGCCGAATAACGGGGTCTGCAATCCCAGCGCGCGATCCAGCTCGCGGCGGTCATGCACCTCCACAAGCACATCCAGCTCCAGCATGCGGGCAACGCCCTCCAGCTCGATCGCCTGCTGGTTGGACACGGCAGCCATGATGATCAGCACGCAATCCGCGCCCATCGCCCGGCTCTCGTAGATTTGCCAGGGATCGAGCATGAAGTCCTTGCGCAGGATCGGGAGCTTGACCGCCGCACGAGCCACCCGCAGATGCGCGGGGTCGCCCTGGAAGTAGGGGCCGTTGGTCAGCACCGAGAGACAGGTGGCACCTGCCCGCTCATAGGCCCGCGCGATCTCGGCCGGGTGGAAATCTGGCCGGATCAGGCCGGAAGAGGGCGACGCCTTCTTGATCTCGGCGATCAGGCCGCACCGGCCATCCACCACTGCCTCCTTCAACGCCGTCGCGAAACCGCGCGGGGGGCTGTGCAGGTCGTGGATCTTGCGTCGCAGTTGCTCGAGCGGGGTAGCTTGGCGCCGCTGCTTCACCTCGTCCAACATGTCGCTGCATATCCGCGCGAGCACATCGGGGACGGCCTGGTCCATCGCTGCCTCTCCTATGCCGTCGCCTGCCGCAACCGGTCGAGCGCGGCGAGAGCCGCCCCCGCGTCGATCGACGCTGCGGCTTGCGTCGCGCCATCCATCAAATCCTCTGCCCGCCCGGCGATGACCAAGGCCGCCGCGCTGTTCAAAAGGACCGTGTCACGGTACGCTCCGGCTTCACCTTGCAACAACGCGATCAAGGCATTTGCGTTTTCCGGCGCCTCCCCGCCGCGGATGGCCGAAACCGGCGACCGCTTCAGCCCCGCTTCCTCGGGAAACACGATGCGCTCCGTGACGACGCCGTTGACCAAAACCACCACTTGGTTGTCGCCGGCGACGGTCAGCTCATCCAACCCGTCGCCATGCACCAACCACGCATGGGTGGTGCCCAGGGCCGACAGCGTCTGCGCCATCGGGCGCGCCCATGCCGGGTCGAACACGCCGGTGAGTTGCCGGGTCACCCGGCCGGGATTGGCCAATGGCCCCAACAAGTTGAAGATCGTGCGCGTCCCCAGTTCCACCCGCGGCCCGGCGGCATGGCGCAGGGCCGCGTGGTGCCGCGGCGCGAACAGGAATGCGCAGCCAGCCTGCGCCAGCACGCGGGGCAGCCGGTCCAGCGGCACGTCCACATTCACGCCCAGCGCCGTCAGGACATCCGCCCCGCCGGCGCGTGAGGACAAGGCGCGATTGCCATGCTTGGCCACTGGGACGCCCAACCCGGCCAACACGAAGGTGACGGCCGTCGAAACGTTCAGTGTGCCGGCGCCATCCCCACCCGTGCCGCACACGTCGATCGCGTCCGGTGGCGTCGGCACGGACACCATGCGCGACAGCATGGCCCGCACCGCGCCGACCAGTTCGGCCACTGTCTCGCCCCGCAGCCGCATCATCATCAACAGGCCGGCGATTTGCGCCGGGGTCGCCTCCCCCGACATGATCAGCCCGAACGCGCCCTCGGCCTCACGCTCCGACATGGTTTCGCCGCGGGCGAGCCGGGCGATCACCGGCTTGAGGTTGCTGTCCACTCAGGCCGCACGGCGCGGTGCGTTGGCGCCGCGGGCAATGGCCAGGAAGTTCGCCACGATCTCGCGGCCATATTCGGAGGCGATGCTCTCGGGGTGAAACTGAACTCCGAACAGCGGCAGAACGCGATGGCGCAGCCCCATCACCAGCCCGTCCTCAGTCCAGGCGGTCGCCTCCAACACGGGCGGCAGCGTCGCGCGCTCGACGATCAGGCTGTGATAACGGGCGGCGTCGAACGGGCTGGGCAGTCCGGCGAAAATATCGGACCCGGCGTGCTCCACACGGCCCAGCTTGCCATGCATCGGCACGGGCGCCCGCCGCACCACGCCGCCGAAAGCCTGCCCGATCGCCTGATGACCCAAACAGACGCCCAATACCGGCACGTGCCCGGCGGCGGCGGCGATCAGCTGCAGGCAGATGCCAGCCTCATCCGGCGTACAGGGGCCGGGCGACAGGACGATCGCCTCCGGCTGCATCGCCATGGCCTGTTCCACCGTCAGGGCATCGTTGCGGCGGACCTCGCAACTGGCACCGACCTCCCCCAACAAGTGGAACAGGTTGAAGGTGAAGCTGTCATAATTGTCGATCAGCAGGATCATAAGGGTTGTATCGCGCGCGTTCCCATCGGTGACAACCGCTCCTAGACCCGTCGGATCAAACGTGCGCGGATCGTGCCATCGAAGCTGCGCAGCTCGTCCAGGCACTCGTCGCAGCCGTCGTCGCTGGCGGTCTCGACCACGACGTAGCCCAAATCGCCATCGGTCTGCAGATATTGCCCGGAAATATTCACCCCGCGGCTCGAAAACACGCCGTTGATGCGGCCCAGCATGCCCGGGACGTTGCGATGGATGTGGATATATCGCGTCGCCCGCGCCCGGCCTGGCAGCTGCACCTGCGGAAAGTTCACCGCTCCCAGAGTCGACCCGGCATCGCTGTAGTCGATCAGCTTATGGGCAACCTCTTGCCCGATCCGGTCCTGCGCCTCCCCGGTCGACCCGCCGATATGGGGAGTGAGGATCACGTTCGGTAAACCTTGCAACGGCGTCACGAAGGGTTCCGCAGCCCCCGCCGGCTCGACGGGAAACACGTCCACGGCCGCGCCCCGCAGATGCCCAGTCTGCAACGCGTCCCGTAGCGCCTCCAAATCCACCACCGTGCCGCGGCTGTTGTTGATCAGATAAGCGCCGGGCTTCATCGACGCGATCTCCGCCACCCCCATCATCCCAGCCGTCGCCGGGGTCTCCGGCACGTGCAGGCTCACCACGTCGCTCACCTTCAGCAACTCTTCCAGCGAGGCCACCGGCTCGGTATTGCCGTGCCGGAGTTTGTCAATCACGTCGTAGTACACCACCCGCATGCCCATGGCCTCGGCGAGTGTGGAAAGCTGGCTGCCGATGGAGCCGTAGCCGACAATCCCTAGCGTCTTGCCGCGCACCTCGAAGCTATCGGTGGCGGATTTGTCCCACGCGCCCTGATGCGCCGCAGCCGACCGTGGCGTCACCCGGCGCAGCAACATCACAATCTCGCCAATCACCAATTCCGCCACGCTGCGGGTGTTGGAGAACGGCGCGTTGAACACCGGGATGCCGCGGCTGCGGGCCGCCTCCAATTCCACCTGGTTGGTGCCGACGCTGAAGCACCCCACCACCATCAGGCGGTTGGCCGCGGCGAAGACCGCCTCCGTCAATTGGGTGCGGGAGCGGATGCCCAGGATGTGGACGCCGTGCAGCGCCTCGGTCAGGGCGCTGCCGTCCAGTGCCTTCGTATGCCGGACGATCTGCGAATAGCCGGCGCCCCGCAGCAATTCCACGGCACTGTCGTTTACCCCCTCCAGCAGGAGGATGCGGATTTTGTCCTTGCTCAGCGAAAAGGCGGCCATTGGTGCACTCGTGGCGGTTGCAGCGCCGAGTTAATCGCCCCGCCGCATCCTCACAAGTCGCTTCAGGCATGCAACGGCGTCAGCCGTCAGGCGGCAGTCGATTCCAGCCGCTCGATCGGGGGTGCCTTGTAGACCCGCTCTTCCCGGTTTTGCCGCATGGCAGCGGCACCGGTCGCCACGGCGTCCCATGCCATTTGTGCCAGGATTTTGCGGTTGGGAACATTGCGCGGATCGATCGGGGGATGCACCAGCAGCGTCACCCGCATCCCGCGGCACTGCGCCAGCTTCCAGAAATGGCTCAGCAAATCCATGTCGCCGTACCAGCCGAACACCGCCCGGGTGCCACGCCGGGCCGGCAGGCCACCGAGCCGGTCGTACACCACCGAAATCGGCTGGATCAGCGGTGGGTCCGCCCCCTCCGCAATGGAAAAGAACGCCGAGCGGAACGGCAGCACCCGGCCACCGTCCGAACTGGTGCCCTCGGGAAACAGCAGCAGGTCGTCGCCGGCAGCCAGCCGCGCGCGCATGTCGTCGCGCTCCCGCCCCGTGGTGCCGCGGGTGCGGGTGACGAACACCGTGCGGCCCAGCCGGGCGATCACACTGATGCCAGGCCAGGATGCGATTTCGTCCTTGGAGACGAAGCATGCCTCCAACTGGCCACCCAGCACCGGAATATCCAGCCAGGAGCAATGATTGGCGGCATAGATGACCCGGCGGCCTTTGCCCTTCGCCAAGGGGGCGCCGATCCTGCGCACCGTCAGGCCAATCAGAAAGGCGAAGACCCTCCAATAGACCCTGGCGAACACCACCTTGCCACGGCCAGGCAGCAGCAACAGCACGGCCTGCACGACAGAGCACAACAGCGTCCAAACGATCGCGACAACGCCACGCCGGACCGCCCGCGCGCCGCGGATCGCCCGGCGCACGGGACCCATGCCGTCCTGCCACTGCCCGACATCCCGCGTCGATATCGGCGGGAGGTTCGCGCGGTTTGACAAACTCGGCGGGTTGCTGGGTTTGGCGGGCATGCGGCGGGCTTAGCCTGCGCTGGAACGGTTCACAATAACGAAGCAGTGACCAGTTCTGCAGCGTGACCCGTACCAACCCGTCTCGTTCCGCGGCGGCATTGCCTGTATACGAATCCGACATGCCACGCCGCCGCACCCTACGACGCCTGGCTCTGTTCGCCGCCGTGGCAACCACCGTGCAACCTCCGGCACGGGCAGCCGACCCGCAACCCTACGACGTGACGATCGAGAAAACCGGCGATGCCGCCATTGATGGAGCGCTCCACGACAGCTCGACCCTGATTTCGCTGCGGGACAGCGCACCGGTCGGGCCGTTCGCTCTGGTCACGCGGGCGCAGGGGGATGCGGATCGGTTACAAACCGCCCTGCACAGCTTCGGCTATTACGGCGGCCAAGCGACGATCCGCATCGACGGCAAAACTCTGGACGACCCCAGTTTGCCGGACGCACTGGCTGCCAAGCCAACAGGCGACAAGGCCGAAATAACCGTCACGGTGGCGCGCGGGCCGCTGTTCCACCTCCGCCACGTGACGGTCGACGGGCCGGTCTCGACGCAAGACCGCGCCAAGCTCGGCATCGCACCTGGCGACCCGGCGGTCGCCTCCGCCGTGCTGGCGGCCCAGGACAATCTGCTCGAATCGCTGCGGTCGTCCGGACACGCCTTGGCCAAGGTGAGCCCGCCCGATGCGGTGGAAACGCCGGATGACAAGGTGCTGGACATCACCTTCCATGCCGATCCGGGGCCGCGCGTCGATATCGGGCCGATCAGCGTCGATGGGCTGAAGGTCACCAACGACAGCTACGTCCGCCGCCGCCTGCTGGTGCATTCCGGCCAGCTCTACAACCCGGCCGAAATCGAGCGCGCGCGGCAGGATTTGTCGGCCAGCGGCGTGTTCTCCTCGGTGGATGCGCGCATCCCCAACCATCTGGCACCCGACGGCACCATCCCGCTGAGCTTCACCGTCACCGAGCGCCCGCGCCATGCGGTGGCGTTCAACGTCGCCTACTCCACGGATACCGGGCCGACCGCCGGTGCCACCTTCACCTACCGCAACGTGTTCGGCAACGCGGAGACGCTGGTCCTCGGTGCGGCAATCACCCAGGCGGAGACGGGGGCGGAGATCAAGGGACCCGGCTATAACTTCAACGCCACCTTCACCCAGCCCGACTTCCTGCGGCGCGACCAATCGCTCTCGTACAATGCCGCCTACCTGAAGGAAAACCTCTACGCCTATAGCCGCAAGGCCGAACTCGCGGGGGTGTCGTTCAGCCGCAAACTGACCGATCAATGGAGCGCCTCGGCCGGGTTGACCGGGACGCAGGAACGGGTGACCCAAGAGGGTGCGACCGATGATTACAGCCTGATCGGCCTGCCGCTCGGCCTCACCTACGACAGCACCGGGCCAGACGGGCTGTTCAACCCGACCCATGGCATCAAGGGCAAGCTCACGGTCACGCCGACCGTGCCGTTCGGCGCCCATAGCTCGCTCTTCACCCTCATCCAGCTCAGCGGTTCCACCTATTTCAACCTGGCCAGCGCCGAGGGCCGCAGCGTGATCGCCGTCCGCGGACTGGTTGGGTCCGCCCAAGGGGCCAGCACCTTCCAAATACCGCCCGATCAGCGCTTCTATGCCGGTGGCAGTGCCACCGTTCGGGGCTACCGCTTCCAATCCGTCGGGCCGCTCTTCGCCGATCAGCGGCCGATTGGCGGCACCTCGGTCACGGCGGCAACGGTGGAGTACCGGCAGCGCTTCGGGGCGAGCCTGGGGGCGGTGGTGTTCGCCGATGCCGGCCAGGTGGGCACGACCTCCGCGCCGTTCACCGGCAAGATCTTGACTGGCGTCGGGGCCGGAGCGCGCTACTACACCGCACTGGGGCCGATCCGGCTGGACATCGCCGTGCCGCTCGAGAAACGGCGCAAGGATGAAATCCTCGAAGCCTATATCGGATTGGGGCAGGCTTTCTGATGCGCAGGGTGTGGCGGATTCTAGGTTGGATCGTGGGTGTGCTGGTGCTGGCACCGATCTTCGCCGTGCTGGCGGCGGTGCTGCTGCTGAACATCGACCCGGGGCGCCGCCTGGTGGAACGGCTGGCCGGACAGTTGACGGGCGGCCAGGTCGCGATCGCCGGGTTGGGCGGACGGTTTCCGGATGCGCTCCGCCTGGCGCATGCGGAGGTGCGGGATTCGCAAGGTGCGTGGCTTACCTTGGACAATGTGGCGCTGAATTGGTCCCCGTTCGCGCTGCTGCATCGGGAGGCCAGGGTGGACTTGCTGCAGGCCGGCCGGATCGGGGTGGCCAGGCTGCCGGTGGCTGCACCCGCTGCCACATCCTCCCAATCCTCTGACAGCAAGCCGTTCTCGCTGCCGGTGCGGGTGTCGGTCGAGGCGATCCATGTCACCCGCGTGGAGGTGGGGGCGCCGGTGGCCGGGGTGGCCGCCGCCTTGGCGGTGGATGGCAAGGCGCATCTGGCCTCGCTGCAGGACGGCGACGCGGATGTGACGATCGACCGCCTGGACACGGCTGGCAGCTACGAAGTGCACGGGAGAATCGACCCTACCCATCTGGCGGCGCGCCTGTTGGTCTCGGAACCGCCAAATGGCCTGATCGCCGCCATCGCCAAACTGCCTGACATCGGCGCGATCAACCTGCAGGCGAGCGTGGATGGACCCCGGACCTCGGAGGCGGCGGCGCTCGACCTGTCTGCCGGCCCGCTGCATGCCACGGCAAAGGGCAGCATCGACGTCACGGGGCAATCCGCCGATCTGGATGTGACCGCCGCGGCGCCCGCCATGACCCCGGCACCCGGCGTGTCGTGGCAATCCGTGGCATTGGACGCGCATGTGCATGG
Source organism: Acetobacteraceae bacterium (assembly GCA_965199005.1). Taxonomy (GTDB): domain Bacteria; phylum Pseudomonadota; class Alphaproteobacteria; order Acetobacterales; family Acetobacteraceae; genus LMUY01. Next base: position 2,336,868 of record CBDAQK010000006.1, read on the forward strand.
GCCGTTCACCAAGCCGGACGCCACCGGCACGCTGCGCCTGGCTGGCCTGGCCGCCGGCGGGGCACAAATCGCCACCCTGTCGGCGGACCTCTCGGGCAATCAGGGCGCGGCTGCCTTGCGGGCCACGGTGGAGGGCTTGCGCATTCCCGGCCCGCAGCCGGGCTTGCTGGCAGCGGCGCCCGTGGTGCTGGCGGCCAATATCCGCCTGGACGATCCGGCGCGGCCCGTCACATTCACCCTGACCCACCCGCTCCTACAGGCGGACGGCACGGCCAAGACCGGTGGCGACATCACTGCCCACGTCAACCTCACTGCACCCGACTTGAAACCGTTGGCGGCGGTTGGCGGGGTGGATTTGCAGGGCCGGACGCAATTCGCGGTCGACGCAGCGATGGCCGGCAAGACGACGAACGTCACTGTTGACGGCACGTTGGGCATCACCGGCGGGATGGCGCCCATCCCTGGCTTGCTGGGGGAGGCAGCCAAAATCGGCGTGACGGTGGCGCTGACGGGCAGCGACATCACCATCAGCCGCGCGCAGGTGGACGGGCGCACCATCAACCTGGCGGCCAGCGGCACCGACAAGGCCGGGGCCCTGGACGTGCAGTACAAGGCCGGGCTGACCAATCTGGCGGTACTCGCAGCCAGCCTGGAAGGTGCGGTGACGCTGACCGGCACCGCCACCGGACCGACGGATGATTTGGCCGTAGCGGCGAACCTGGCAGGCGATATTGGCACCAAGGGCGTGCCGCGCGGCCCGGTCGAGGTCGCGGTGAATGCCACCGGGCTGCCCGGCAAACCCGCCGGCAGCGTGGTCGCGCAGGGCAGTTTGGAGGGTGCGCCGCTCGCGCTGTCGCTCCATGCCGACCGTGACGCCGACGGCACGCTGCGCGCCACGATCGACAAGGCGGATTGGAAGAGCCTGCACGCCGAGGGCAACCTGTCGATGGCTGCCGGCGCCAAATTGCCCGACGGCAAGGTCAGCCTGCGGATGGCCCGGCTGGACGATCTGCGCGCCCTCCTCGGCCAGGCGATCAGCGGCAGCGTGACGGCGCAGGCGCAACTGCAAGACGGCGCTGCCAAGCTGGATCTACAGGCGACCGGCGCCGGCATCCCCGGCAGCAGCGTCGCCCGCGCCGTCTTGTCCGCCCGGGTGACGAACCCGGCGGCGAACCCGGTGGTGGCTGCGACGCTGGAGGCCGATGGAATCGCGGCGGCCGGCATAGGCGGGTCTGCCAAACTGGCCGTGAACGGGCCGCAGGACGCGCTGGCCATCCGGCTGAATGCCTCCCTGACCAACCTGGCCGGCGCTGCCGCTACGCTAAACAGCGCGGCCACGCTCAACGTGACCGCCAAGACCGTGCAACTGGCCGCGCTCACTGCCGACTGGAAGGGCGAGGCCGTCCGGCTGCTCGCGCCAGCCCGGGTCAGTTTTGGCAATGGTGTCGCGATCGACCGCCTGCGCGTCGGGTTGCAGCAGGCCGTGCTGGACCTCTCCGGCCGGGTAAGCCCCGCGCTGGACGTCACTGCCTCCTTGCGCGGCGTGACGCCGGACCTGGCCAAACCATTCGCCCCGGGTGTGGACGCTGCCGGGCAGATCAGTGCCGATGCGCGGCTGACCGGCACCCCTGCCGCACCCGCCGGCACGGTTCGCCTGACCGCGACCGGGCTGCACATGCGCAGCGGCCCGGCGCGCGGGTTGCCGCCCGCCAACATCACCGCCACCGCGCAGCTTGCAGGCAAGTCGGCCAACCTGGACGCGCGGCTGGCCGCGGGATCGTCGCATATGAGCGTCACCGGGCGCGTCCCGCTCGGCGAGGGCGCGCTGGCGATACGGGCGACAGGCGGCGTGGACCTCGCTCTGCTAGAACCGATCCTTGCGCCGGATGGGCGGCAGGTGCGCGGCCAAGTTGCGCTGGATGCCGGGGTGACGGGCACCACCACCGCCCCGCAGGTCAACGGCACCATCACCCTGGCCAATGGGGAGGTGCAGGATTTCGCCCAGGGCGTCCGCCTGACGGGCCTAGCAGCCACCATCCAGGCAAACGGCGAAACGATCCGCATCGCCAGCCTGACCGGCCATGCAGGGCCTGGCACGATCTCGGCCAGCGGCAGTGTCGGGCTGGTGGGGGCGATGCCGGTGGACCTCGCCGTCACCCTGCGCAACGCCCGTCCGCTGGCCAGCGAGCGCCTGACAGCCGATCTGGACGCCGATTTGGCCGTGCGGGGCGATTTGCAAGGCATGCTGGCGGCGTCGGGAAAGATCGCGATCCGTCAGGCCAACATCAACATTCCCGAACACCTGCCGTCATCGATCGCCGTCCTGCCGGTGCGGATTGCCGGCGCGCCGCCAGCCCCGCCCCCCAAGCCAGGCCCCGTGATCCGGCTGGACCTGCAATTGGACACGCCGGGGCAAATCTTCGTGCGGGGACGCGGGGTGGATGCGGTGCTGGGGGGCGGCCTGCACGTCGCCGGGACGACGTCCGCGCCCGTGGTGACCGGCGGGTTCGACATGCGCCGCGGCACGTTCAGCCTGGCGGGCACGGTGCTGACCTTCTCACGGGGCAAAGTCTCTTTCGCAGGGGCCGGGGTGACCAACAAGATTGATCCTTCGCTCGATTTCGAGGCCGACTCGCCCACGGCGGCCGGCACGGCGATGTTGATCGTCAGCGGCTTTGCCAGCGCGCCGAAGATCACCCTGTCCTCCTCGCCGCCCCTCCCGCAAGACGAGGTGCTGGCCCAATTGCTGTTCGGCCGCAGTGCCAAGGAATTGGGACCGTTCCAGTATGCCTCGATCGCGGCCGCCCTGGCCGACCTGTCCGGCACCACCAGTAGCGCCTCCAATCCGTTGGAGGGCGTGCGCAAGGGGCTGGGTCTGGACCGGCTCTCCGTGGGCGGCGGCACCAGCGGTGGCAGCGGGGGGAGCAGCGCCGCAACGATCGAGGCCGGCAAATACGTGGCAAACGGCGTGTATGTCGGCGCCAAACAGGGCACCACGGGCGCACAGACCCAGGCCACGGTTCAGATCGACATCTATAAAGGCCTCAAGGCGGAGACGGATGTCGGCACCGGGTCCGGCGGCAACAGCGTCGGGCTGACCTACCAGTTCGAATACTGACGGCAAGCGATGGCGGCCCATGGCCGCCCCGCTCCCTCAGTACATATGCTGGCCGCCATTGATCGACAGGGTGGAGCCGGTGATGAAATCCGCATCGTCGCTGGTCAGGAACACGACGCCGCGCGCAATGTCACTGGCATGGCCCAGCCGGCCCATGGGGATCCGCGCCACGATCTTGGTCAGCACGTCCGCTGGCACGGCGCGCACCATTTCCGTATCGACATAACCCGGCGCGATCGCGTTCACGGTAATCCCGAACCGCGCCCCCTCCTGCGCCAACGCTTTGGTAAAACCGTGAATGCCGGATTTCGCCGCCGCGTAGTTCACCTGCCCGTATTGTCCCGCCTGGCCGTTGATGGAGCCAATATTTACCACGCGGCCGAACTTGGCTGCGCGCATGCCGTCGAAGGTCAATTTGCACAGGTTGAAGCACGATCCCAGATTGGTATCCATCACCGCGTCCCACATGTCCCGCGTCATGCGGGCCATCGTGCCGTCACGGGTGATACCGGCGTTGTTGACCAGGATTTCGATGGGACCGTGTTGCTCCGCGATCTGCTTGGCCGCTGCTTCGCACGAGGCGAAGTCGCCCGCGTCGAACTTGAGCACGGCAATGCCCGTCGCCTCGCTAAAGCTTTTGGCCGCATGTTCGTTGCCGACATAACTGGCAACGACCGTCCGTCCCGCTGCGTGGAGAGCCACGCTGATCGCCTCTCCGATGCCGCGTGTCCCGCCGGTGACTAAGGCTACCCGTGCCATGTATTCCTCCTGAGTTGCGGCTGGCCGTCTGGTTCACTCCAGACAGCGCCAAGCAATATCCTTGCCTCGGAAAGGGCGGAACGCAACGCAAAGCAACGTGCCCGGCTAATTTCCCGAACAATCGCAGGAGAGGAGCCGGAGGTGAACTCCCTATCGCTCGAGGCACATGGCGACGCCCATGCCACCGCCGATGCAGAGCGTGGCCAGCCCTTTATGGACATCCCGCTTGCCCATCTCGTGCAACAACGTCACCAGCACCCGTGCACCCGACGCGCCGATGGGGTGGCCGATGGCGATGGCGCCGCCATTCACGTTCACCTTTGCCGTGTCCCAGCCCAAATCCTTGTTGACGGCACAGGCTTGCGCGGCGAAGGCCTCATTGGCCTCGACCAGATCCAAATCATCGGTTTTCCACCCGGCGCGGCCCAACGCCTTGCGGCTGGCGGGGATCGGGCCGGTGCCCATCACCGCCGGGTCCACCCCCGCTGTGGCAAACGACACGATCCGGGCCAGGGGGGTCAAGCCCCGGCGGCTCGCCTCGGCGGCGCTCATCACTACCAGGGCCGCGGCGCCATCGTTGATGCCGCTGGCATTCCCCGCGGTGATCGTCCCATCCTTGGAGAAGGCCGGGCGCAATTTCGCCATGGCTTCCGGGCTGGCGTCATGGCGGATGTATTCGTCCTCGCTGACCACGGTATCGCCCTTGCGGCCCTTTACCGTCACCGCAACGATTTCGTCCTTGAACTTTCCAGCCTTCTGCGCTGCCGACGCCTTCTGCTGCGACGCCGCAGCGAACGCATCCTGCTGCTCGCGCGTGATCTGATAATGCTTGGCCACATTTTCAGCCGTCGTGCCCATGTGGTAGCCTTGGAACGCGTCGATCAGGCCGTCCTTGATCATGGTGTCGACCATGGCCAGGTCGCCCATCTTCTGCCCGGCCCGCAGATAGGCCGCGTGCGGCGCCAGGCTCATGCTCTCCTGCCCGCCAGCGATCACCACCACACTCTCGCCGGTGCGGATTTGCTGCGCCGCCAGCGCCACCGCCCGCAGGCCGGAGCCGCAGACCTGGTTGATCGCGAAGGCTGTCTTGCTATCCGGGATGCCGGCAGCGATGGCTGCCTGCCGCGCCGGGTTCTGCCCCAGCCCCGCAGTCAGCACGTGCCCCAATATCACCTCGTCCACGTCACCAGCTTCCAACCGGGCACGCTCCATCGCCGCCTTCAGCGCAGCGGTGCCGAGCACGTGGGCGGGGACGCTTCCAAACGCGCCGTTGAAGCTGCCGACCGGAGTCCGGGCAGCGGCGACGATGACGATGTCGTCTTGGGCAGAGGCAGACATGGCGAACTCCGTTATTTTGGGGATAACATAGGCAGTCACTGTGCCAGCAACCAGTCCAGCGATGGTTGCCATAGCCGAACTTGCGCACGTTCGCCGGCGACCATGCCGACATGGCCGCCGGCCGGCGTCAAATTCGCCGCTCCGCTGATCAACCCAGCCAGCGGCAAGGCACTTTTCCGCGGCACGATACGGTCCCGCTCCGGCAGCGCCACCAGGGTCGGCACGCGGAGCGCCCTTGGGTCCACCACGTGGCCCTCGATACGCCATTGCCCCGCAGCGGGCGTATTTTCGCCGTACCAGCTGCCGATGCACTCGGCGGCGACCGGGCCCGCCAGCGGAATGCCGTCGGCCAGCCAATCCTCCATTGCCACGAACATGCGGGCCCGCTCGCTGTCCGGGTCGAGGCTCGGAAAGGCGCAGTAGCGGGACGCGACGTCCTTTGCCGATTGCATGGCGAACATGCTTTGCAGCGCATCCACAGGCAGGGTGCCCGCCGCCAGCAGCGGAGCCAGATGAAGCGCCGCGGCGCTCGCCATCTTCGCCGCCGCGGGATCGCCCGCGTGGAAATCCCACGGGGTCGCGAGCAGCATGAGGCCACGCACATGCTCCGGCGAGCGCAAGGCAGCGGCGAGCGCCAGGAGTCCCCCCATGCAATAGCCCACGAGCGTGACCGGCCCGGGTGCCGCGTCGATGGCCCGCGCCAGGCGCCCGGCGACGTAGTCGGTGAGGCTGAAGCCGCGCTCTTCGGCACCGGGCCACCCCCAGTCCAGCAGCAGGGGATGGGCGCCGTGCGTGGCCCAAAACCGCATCATTGAGCGTTCAGGCGCCAGATCGAGGATGTAGGCGCGGTTGATCAGGCTTGGCACCACCAGCAGCAGCGGCCCCGTGCCGCCATAATCCAGCAAGCGGCTGCCCCCCTCCGCCCAAATGACGGGGGGGTCGGCCAGGGCACGCCGGTAGGGGTGGCGGCGATAGGCAGCAATTCCGCGGATAAGGGCCGGGTCAATCGTCCCGGCGAGAGGCGGCAGCATTTTCAAGCTCGGCGATGCGGCGGCGAAGCCGGGCAATTTCGCCGCCATCTCGCTCACCGCCGCCTCGTTCATGGCCAGTCCCAGATGCAGTGCCAGCGGCCTCGGCCCCCGGCGGCGCATCGGGCCCGGCGCGTCCGGCCGGTCCGTCATGCCCCCGGGGGTTCCCTGGGGCGTTGGCATCATGGATTGCCCTCCAGGCCTGGGCGCCTGCAGCCAGCACCTCGTGACACTCGCGGTCGCTCGCCAAGGCCGCCATCTCGCTTTGCCAGATCGTGACCCAGTCCTGCGGATCCCAGGCAGGAATGGCGCTGTTTTCGTGCAGAGTCATCCCCAACTGCTCCAAGGTTCAGCGCTCCTATTACGTGGTGTGCGTCACCTCGTGCTATGCTGTGCTGCATGGAGGTTCCAATGTCAGTGTCTGAGACCAACGCGGCCCCTGAGGGGGGGAAGGCGGACCAGTCGCCGGTTGTAGTCAAGAAATATGCCAACCGTCGTCTCTATAATACCGAGAGCTCTAGCTACATCACGCTGGACAGCCTAGCCGGAATGATCCGGATCGGGCGCGATTTCGTCGTGTATGACGCCAAGACGGGCGAGGACATTACACGCGGCGTGTTGACGCAGATCATCGTCGAAGAGGAAAGCAAGGGCCGGGCGATGCTGCCGACCGCTTTCCTGCGACAAATCATTGGCTTCTACGGCGATAATCTACAGCAATTCGTGCCCTCCTATCTGGAGCAGGCGATGGCCTCGTTTGCCACCCAGCAGGAGCAGATGCGTGCCGCCATGCAGCAAACCATGGGCAATTTGTTCCCCGGCATCCAGGAAGTCGGCCGTCAGAATATCGAAATGATGGAGCGTGCGATGAGCATGTTCACGCCGTTCTACCGCGGCCCTCAGCCCCACCCCGCAAGCGGAGAGTCGCCGGCGCCTCATCCACCCACCAGCGAGGTGATTGCGATGAAGCACGAGATTGACGTGCTGCGCCAGCAACTCGCTGCAGCCCGGGCGCAAGTGCTAGCCAACGTCGCTCCCCACGACGCCGAGGTCAAGGAGCCCACCGAACCCGTAGAAGGCTGACGGATCAGCTTAACCGGGTGGGGTGCAAGGGCGCCCCACCTGGGCCCATCAATAGCCAGGGGCGCGGGGCGGCAAGGGCAGCGCCTGGCGCCGCACTGCCGGGTAGCTGGCCGGCTTGGCGGGGGGCGCCGCGACGGGGGTTGCGTGGACCGGCGCCACCGGGTCCGCGCTGGCAACCGGGATGGTCGCGGTGTTGGACGCGGTGACGCTGGTGCCGTAGCGGCCCAAGACCTCGCGCAGGGGCGAGGCGCCCGGATTGTTGGCATCCATCGAGATGACGATCTGCTGGGCGGCCTCTTCCTTGCCGTAATACTGGCGGTTCCACTCGCTCTTGGTGGCCAAGATGCTGCCTGACAGCGAAATGCCGGCATACAAGCCCCTGGACCGGCTGAAGCCCACGATGTCGGCCCCGACGGCGCCGGTCGTGGCGCCTTCCACGCCGCCGCCCCATTTTATCGCGACGCCCCCTGCATCCGCACCGATCTTGAACTGGTCGTCCATGATCGCCCGCAGGCCCTTCTCGGTGAGGATCATCATCATGAACTCACTGTCCTGGATCCCCGCCTGGAAGCCGAACGATCCGGAGCCGATCCCATAAAAAGCCGGCGAGGACCACGACCCGCTCCCATCCCGCGCCACCAACACGCAATCCCCGCCCTGCCCGCCGAACAAGAAGCCAGCGCGGAACACTTGCGGGCAAATCATCGCGGCGCGCGCGCGTTTCAGAACGCCCTGCGCCTCCGTGCCGGTCTCGTTGTTCAGCAAATCCTGCGCAGCCAGGGTGGAACGGTCCACCAACGCCTGCTGCTCGGCCTGGGCGTGCACGGTCAGCGGCGTTGCGGCGAACGCCACCAGAAATGCCATTGCCAACCCAGAACGAGACATACGGACCCCCTCAGCGACTCGACCCACTTACCGCAATATACGAAGCGGTTACAAAGGAAACTTCGAGTCATTTGACATTTAATTGTCGGACGTGGCGTTCGGGTATCTCAGGTGGACCTTCCGAGTCGTTCATGCTTGCATCCGCAACGATCCGGGGGATTGGCGATGATTGCGTGGCTGGTACTGAAGGGAATGGGGTTCGGCTTGGCCGTGGCGGCACCCGTCGGGCCCATGTGCCTGCTCTGCATGCGCCGCACCCTTGCACAGGGCTGGCGCCCGGGGCTCGCCACCGGCGCCGGCATCGCGGCGGGCGATGGGATTTATGCCTGCGTCGCCGTGCTGGGATTGGCCAGCCTATCCCACTTCATGCTGGCGCATGAGCAGCCCTTGCACCTGGCAGCGGGGCTCTTCCTGCTCTATCTCGGCCTCCGCACGGCCTTCGCGCGGCGGCAGGATACAGCCGGGCCCGCCCCCCGCGTCGGAACCGCCCGCGCGTTTGCCAGCGCCTTGTTGCTGACGCTGACCAATCCACCCACCATCATTATGTTCGCCGCCATTTTCGCCAGCCTGGCACCACCGGGCGGGTTCCAACTCGCCAGCGCCGCGGCCACGGCCGGCGGCGTGCTGGCCGGGTCGATGCTCTGGTGGTGCGGCGTCGTCGCCGGGGTCAGCGCCGTGCGCCACGCGATCGGCCGGCGCGCCCGGCGATGGATCGACCGCGTGGCCGGCGCGGCGCTGGCGCTATTCGGCGCGGCAGAAATCCGCCGCTCCGTCTGATTGCTTGCGAGGACGGTTTACTTGGCGCCGGCTGGCGTCGCGTCCGGCGGAGGCGTCGAGGTATCCGCCGGCTTGGGCCGGTTCATCATGGCGCCCGTCATGGGAATGAAGAACACGCCGACATCCCGCTTGGAATGGACCTTCCCCTCGGCATCCTTGGTGTAGATGTAGAGCACCTGGCCGCGCTTGAACGGCTGCCCGATCGGAATGATCATCCGGCCGCCCGGCTTCAACTGCTTGAACAACTCGGGTGGGGTGTATTGCGCGGCGCAGGTGACGATGATGATGTCAAACCCGCCCGTCACCTCCGGCCAGCCGAAATATCCGTCCCCGACCCGGCTCGCGATATTGTCGTAGCCGAGCGGCGCCCATAGTTTCGCCACCGCGTGGCCCAACGGCTCGATGATCTCGATCGAGTAGGATTTCTTGACGATGCGGGAGAGCAGCGAGGACTGAAACCCGCTCCCAGTGCCGATCTCCAGCGTCACATCGCCCGGCGTCGGTTTGCACACCTGGGTCATGTAGGCCTGGCCCAGATAATCCGACAGGGCCGAACCGTAGCCGAGCGCCCATGGCTTGGGGTCTGCCTCATAGGCCTCGCCCGACATCGCCCGGTGCTCGGCATAATTATAGTGATAGTACTCGCGCGGCACCGCCTCGAAGGCACGGATCACGGCAGGGTCGGCGCTGCCCAGGCGGTCCTTCAGGTATTGCTGGATCTTCGCGATAGCGGCCGGCTTGCGAGCCTGGATGGCATCGAACTGCGCGTCCGACAGATCGATCGGACGGCCGGATTTCCGCATCGCCTCCTCGAACGCATCGCGCGTCCAGGCACTGTTGGCCGCGAAGGCAGAGGGGGCCAGCGCTGCTCCGGCGGCCGCGCCCAGCAGGCTACGACGGGTCAGGTAGGGGATGGCTGCCACTGCGGTATCTTCCGGAAGGAGGGATAGGCTACGAAACAGATAACATACAGCAGGGCGGCGGCAAGAAACACCCAGCCAAGACCGCCCTGTGTGGCCAAAATGTTTGCCAGTGGCGTAGCGACGACACTGAAGGCACCGTTCACCGCCCAGGCGAAGGGTAGCATGGGTCCGGAGCCGGTCCTTGCCAGCCCTAGGGGAAATGGCATGCCCAGGGCCACCGACACGGGCGCCACCGCCAGAACCACCAGCCCGGCGCGAGCCATCCATGGCCAGCTGAGCGTCGCCAGCATGGCAGGCAGCAGCCCGGCATAAGCGGCAATGCACCACGCCACGGCAATGGCAGAGGCAATGGCGATGCCACCCGGCCCCACCCGTTCCGCCAGCAGGCTTCCCAGGCCGGAAAACACCAGCATCGCGGTTAGCACCAAGGCAAAGGCAGCGGTGCGGTCGTTCAGGAACAGGCTGGCCCGCTCGATGACGGCGATTTCGATGAACAGGAACCCCAGTCCGAGCGCGGCAAAATAGACCACGGGGCGCACGATCGCCCCGCCCGCCGCACGCAGCCGCCGCCCCGCCAGCACGGGAACCAGCAGCACCAATAGGGCGATCACCACCGCCTGTGCCAGCACGGCCAGGTTCACCAACTGCCCGATCTCCGCCTGCGGGAGGATTTCCAGCCGGCGCAGGATGGTGCTGAGGTGCACCAGCCGCAGGACGTCGTAATAGGCTGGCCGGTCCAGCGTCGCGGGCGCCAGGGAGAACGCAGCGTCCGACGCAGTCGCCTCACCCCGCAGCACCGCGCCGGCTTCGTCGGCGATCGCATCCTCCGACCCGGCGCCCGATGTCACGGCACCGTCGTCGAACGAGACGGCGGGCAGGTCGTTGTAGATGCCCGCGCGGGCCGCTGCCACGTCCATCCCCGGATAGAACGAGACGTCGAAGGACCGCTCGTCGCACCAGCGGCGCAGGGCTGCAATGCGGGCGGCGCCCCAGGGCTCCAGCGAGAGCAGGATGCGCACGTTCCAGGCGGAGCGATACACCATCACGTGCTGCGCCGGGTCGGCCACCCCGGCTGCCAGCAACGCCTGCCGGGCGGTGCCTAACACCCGCAAGGCATAGACCGGGAATTCGCGGATCGAGACCGGGATGGAGACGATGCCGCCCTCGCTCAGCGCCGTCAGGTCTGCCGTCAGGGCTTCGGCGGTGAAGGCGGTGCTGTTTGCCTCCCCGGCATCCAGGAAATCCGCCGAGAGGTCAACGAGGTCGAAGCCGCTGCCGAGCCGAGCCGCCGCCAGCGGGCTATCCGGCGACCAATGGATCCGGGCATCCGGCGCGAAGGGTGGAGAACCGCCAAGTCCGCGGCGAAGGGCACCGAGCACCACCGGGTCCGGCTCCAACGCCACAACGTCCCGCGCCCCCAGGGCGAGTGCCTCGGCCACCCGGAACCCGCCGGAGGACCCTGCCAGCAAGACACGCGGATGCGGGCGCAATTGGTAAGGGAACGCCGCCAAGGTGGCTGGCGCGTAGCCCACATCCAATTCCCCCGGCTTTGGCAGCGCCGCCACCCGGTTTCCGTCACGATACAAGCCATAGGTCTGCGGCGGCCCGGGCAGTTTCAGCAGGCCCAGATCGTTGGTGACGTCGGTGTCCACCCGCTCGGTGAAATCATCCAGCAGAACGTAAAGCCCGCGCGGCGACGTCACCTGCGCCAGAATGCGGCTGTCGGGCACATGCAGCGGGGCGTAGATGGCCTTGAAGTCGTTGTAGCTGGCTTGGTTGCCCGCCAGAAGCGCCAGTTCGCAGACCGCCAGCGCCAGCAACCCCACCCATCCCGCGCGGCGGACTGGCCCAAACCAGGTCGCCACCGCCAAAGGCACCAGCAGCACCGGCACCAGCAGGAAGGGATGCACGGCGAACATCAGCCCGAGCACCAGCGCGGCCCCGGCGCCAGCCCCCAGCAAATCCGCCCCGTAGACGCGGCCAACCCGGTCGTCGTTCAGGACGAAGCAGAGGCTGATATAGAGGCCCGTCAGGAAGAAGAATGGCAGCAACACTGCATAATAGAGGGCGATATTGGTGATCTGCGGCCCATAAGTCGCGGCGTTCTGCAGTTGCAGCGGATTGAACGGGTTGGCGGTGACGCCCCAATATCCCCCTGCCGCCGTCACCACCAGCGCCACCGGCAGCCATGTCAGCAACAGCTTGGCATGGCGGATCGCCAAGGGACGGGCCAGCGCCATGGCGACGCCGCTGAACGCGAACCCCACCATCACGATGGATATCACCCAGTAGCCATACTCCGACCATTTTGCGACCGAGAAATACCGCGTCAGCGCCGTCTCGAACCCCACTGCCGCACCCGAGACCAGGAAGAGCGGCAGCAGGCGCGACCGCGTCACTGCCGGACCCGCGTGCGGAGAAACTGCAGCAACTCGCCATTGAACCGGCTGCTGTCATCGATGAACAAGGCATGCCCGGCATCGCTATAGATATCGGACCACACATCCGGATGCCGCGCCGCCAAATTATCCGCCTGGCCGGCGAGCCGAGGGGTGACGATATACAGGATCGGCTTGCGTACCATGTAGATCGCATCCCGCCAGAAGGTGCGCGGCACCGGATAGGCGAGCAGGGCGGCCGAGGCACCGGGTGGTGTCCGCAGCGCCGTATCGGTCAGTTGCTCCAAATACGCCTCGTCCTGTGGCTGGTGGAACATGCTTCGCACGAACCGGGCCATCGCCACCTCCCGGGTGGCGCGCGGCTGCCGCGGGGCCGGCCGGCGCGGGCCGGGGGCGGAGACGGGTGCCGGGTCCTCTCCCACCGAGTTGTCGATCAGCACCAGGCCAAGCAATTTGTCGTCGCCCGATTCATGCACGTAGGCCAGGTCGTCCAGCACGCCGAGCGACCATCCCACCAGCACCACCTGCCGCCCCCCAAGCGACTTGATGAGGTCGCCGACATCAGCCCCGCGCCGGAAGGGCTCGTAGCCCGTCGCCGGAATGTCACTATCGCCTTGGCCACGGGGGTCGAGCGCAAGGACGTGATAATCGCGTGAAAAGAAGTCGATCTGCTGTTGGAAGATCCAGGCCGGCATCGTCCAGCCCGGCACGAACACGAGGGTCGGCGCGAAGTTCGGCCCTGCCTCGATATAGTGCAGGCGCACCCCGTCGCTGGTGGTAAAGAAGCGGTCCGCCGCCACCGCCGCATGGCCGAGCAAGCACGAGGCCACCACCAGGAGTGAGTACACCAGCCGCATGTGGCGTTATGGCCGGGCACACCGTGGGGCTGTCAACCAATCTGTGTGGCGAGCGCTGCGGCGGGGGGACTTTTGGTGCCGCACCCAGACCGCTAATCTGCGCCTAGCCACGAACGGAGACAGGTGGATTGGAAGAGCCATCGAACGAAGCCGACGAGCCGTCGAACTCAAACCGCGGCTCCATCGCCGCGCTGATCATCGTGGCCGTCCTGGTTGCGGGCGGACTATGGCTGATGGAGCACATTCGCGCCGACGCCCGCATTCAGGACTGCGTCATGTCGGGGCGGACCAACTGCGCCCCGATCGCCGCCCCCACACGGTAACATATCGACGGCTTGAACGACGTTAATGCGTAGCTCAACCCTTGCGCCGATCTCAATGCCCAAGGGCGGCTGGCTCTTCCGGCGCCCCAGCAGAAACGGTGCGCAGCGGGATGTCGCGCAGGCCGATCGCGATGATCGCGGCGAGCACTATCATGCCCAGGGTGACCTGGAAGGCCAGGTGGAAGCCGGATGACAGCGCCGCCACGCCAGCCGCCTGCGCTGCGGGGCCGATCGCCGCCAGCAGTCCGCCCGGCTTGACGGCGCTGAGGTCGGCCGCCGCCTGGGGAAAGCCAGCATGCACCAGATGGGCCGAATAGGCGCCCGTGAGCAGGGCACCCACCATGGTGCTGCCGAATGCACCTCCCATCGAGCGCAGGAACAACAACGCCCCGGTCGCCGTCCCCACGTCCCGCCGCTCCGCCGCATTTTGCACCATGACGAGCACGCTGGGCATGCAGACACCGATGCCAATCCCGACCAGCGCCATTGCCACCAGCACGACGGCAAGCATTGTGTCCGGCCCGACCGTCGACAGCAGGATGTAGCCCACGCTGGCCACAGTCAGCCCAACGACGATGGTCACCTTGGTACGCCCCAGCCAACGGCCGATCTGCCCCCCGGTGAAGGCGCCCATGACGTTGAAGACCAGGAAAGGCATCACGAGAAACCCAGAGGCCGATGCATCCACCCCACGAACCAGCTGGAAAAACAGCGGCAAGAGAAACGTCGTGCCGAGCAGGGCGGCCGCGGTCATGAAGGCGAGCACCACGCCCCGGCTGAAAACCGCGTCCCGGAACATGCGGGGCGGGAGGATGGCATCGGACGTCCGCTGCTCGTGCCAGACGAGCGCCACGAACAACACGACGGCCCCGGCCTCCAGCCCCAGTATCGTCGCCGACAGCCAGGGATACTCGGTGCCGCCCCAACTCAGCACGAGGAGAAAGCACGTCACCCCGGCGGTCAGCAGCGCAGCGCCGATATAGTCGATCTTGCCGCGCATATTGCGCGCCGGCAGCAGTTTGAGCGCCCGGTTGCACAGCCACATCGCCGCCAGGCCCAACGGCACGTTGATCCAGAACACGAACGTCCATGACAAATGGTCGGTAAACCAGCCGCCAACCACCGGGCCGCCAACGGAAGCCACGCCCCACATGCCGGCCATATAGCCCTGGTATCGCCCGCGTTCCCGCGGCGACACCACGTCTGCGATGGCGGCCTGCGACATCGCCATCAACCCGGCGCCCCCCAAACCCTGCAATCCGCGAAACACGATCAATTGCGGCAGCGAGCGGGCCAGGGCGCAGAGCACCGACGCCCCGATGAACAGCGCCAGCGCCGGCAGCAGCAGCATCCGGCGGCCATACATGTCGGACAATTTGCCGTAGATTGGCGTGGCGGCGGTCGAGGTCAGCAAATAGGCGGACACGATCCAGGACAGATGGCCGAACGCATTCAGCTGCGCGGCGATCGTGGGCACCGCTGGGATCACCACGGTCTGGTCCAGCGCTGCCAGCAGGATGCAGAGCATGATGCCGGAGATGACGCGGATGATCTGCTGATGGGAAAAGCTGCCGGGCGTTGCCGGGCCAGTGGTGGTGACAGCGGCGGCTGAGATCGACGACATGCGTCAGCCTTACTCCGGTAACGGTCCTTCGTCAGCCCTTGTCTTGCACTGCAACAATCCCGTGATGCCGGCTCCAACGGAGGATCGGCCGTTCCACGATCCAATGCAGCGCCACGGCCAGCACGGCGCAAACCATCATCGTGATGGTCATATACAGCGGAATCACCAATCCCGCTGGCAGCTTCACGTGGACGAGGATCACGCGCAACGCCCGCATCGGGAAAGGATGGACCAGGTACAGCGCATAAGAGGCATCCCCCAAAACCACCAGCCAGCCGGGCACGCGCCGCCACGACAATGCGCAGAACACCAGCAACGCCGACGGGACACCCCGCACCAACACGCGCATATCGCCACCCAGCAGCGCCGCGGCCGCCAATGCCGCCGCCAGACCGGCCAGTCCAGGCCATCCGGCGCGCCACCCGAACCGGGCACCGACGGCGACCAGCACGCCCAATGCGAACTCCAGGATGATCGGATCGGTCCAGAACCCCAGAGCGACCGTCGCCGGGTGCAGCACTTGCCCCGCCAGGGCCAGGGCCGCAATCGCCAGCAGCACCGCCGCCAACCCGGCGGCACGCCTGAGCGGCAGCGCACAGGCCAGGATGGCGTAGAACAACATCTCGTATTCCAGCGTCCATCCAAGCCGCAACACGGGCTGCACGGAGCCGTCCAGCCGGCGCCACGGGATGAAGCCGAGCGAGGCAGCCACGTAGCCCCACCCGTCCCGCAGCCCGTCGCTGACCGCACCCGGGGCGGCCAGGGCCACCACCACCGTCGCGGCGCTCAACAGCCAATACAACGGTACGATGCGCGTCAGCCGGCGCCAGACGAACGGCGCGACGGCGCCCGAGCGGCCGAACGCTCCCCAGGACGACCACACCATCACAAAGCCGGAGATGACGAAGAACAGGTCCACCCCGGCCTCCAGCGGTAGGGCGTCGATGATGTGATAGGGAGACTGGCCAGGCGTGCCGGCCAATCCCCCCGCCTCGTCTGAAACGTGCAGGAACGCGACGGCAAAAGCGGCCAGTGCGCGAAGACCCTGGACACCATCGAAGCCCTGTCTGGGAGGTGACGAGACGCTCAGGCTGCCCTCGTTGCGGCGGCTGCGGGCAGCATTCGGGCGCTCCTAAATCCCCCTCCGTTGCATGGACCTGCCCGAAGGTGTATCCAAAACAGCAGGCGGCGACGATGAAAGCAACCACCTGCGCCGTTGGTCCCGATTGCCGCACGGGAGACCACGGGTGCAGACCCGAACCGGACACAGGCAAACCACATCCTAGACGATCGCCCCAGCGGCGCCTTGGCCGCCAATGTGTTGGAGTTCGCCCGGCTGTTGCGCCGCGCGGGCCTCCCGGTCGGACCTGCCGACATGCTGGCCGCCGTGCAGGCGCTGACCCACACCGGGGTCGCCTCGCGGGCCGGCACGCGGACGGCGCTGCGCGCGACGATGGTGCATCGCCACGAGCAGGCGGAGGTGTTCGATAGCGCCTTCGACCTGTTCTGGCGCGACCCGGATGCCGCCCAGTTCGACGCCGCGATGGCCCTGCTGGGCGACAAGGCCCCCAAGCCGGACCCCCGCCCCGCCCCTGGCAGCCGCCGCGTCGCCGAGGCGTTCAACGACCGCCGCGACCGCCGTGAGACCGAGGACGCACCGGAGATCGACGCCGTCCTGACCGTCAGCGACACCGAACGGCTGCAGACGATGGATTTCGAGGCCATGAGCGCGGCCGAGATCACCGCCGCCCACGAGGAAATCCGCAAGCTGCGCCTGCCGCTGGACCTACGCCGCACCCGGCGTGACCGCCCGGCCAGCCATGGTGCCCGCATCGACATGGCGGCCACGCTGCGCGCCGGGTTGCGGCATGGCGGCGAACTGATCGACCTCGCCCGGGCAGAGCGCACGGTGCGGCCGCCGCCACTGGTCGTGCTGTGCGACATTTCCGGGTCCATGGGCCGCTACGCCCAAATCCTGCTGCACTTCCTGCACGCCGTCGCCAACGACCGCGACCGCGTCAACGTGTTTTTGTTCGGCACGCGGCTGACCAACATCACCCGCCAGCTACGCCACCGCGATCCGGAGGCCGCCTTCGCCGCGGTGGCCGCCATGGTGCCGGATTGGTCGGGCGGCACGCGGATCGGCGACACCATCGCACAGTTCAACCGGCAATGGGCCAAGCGCGTGCTGGGCCAGGGTGCGGTGGTGCTGCTGGTGACCGATGGGCTGGACCGCGCCGGGGCGGACGGGCTGCCCGAAGCGATGGAGCGGCTCCATAAATCGTGCCGCCGGCTGATCTGGCTCAATCCCCTGTTGCGTTGGGATGGGTTCGAACCGAAATCACAGGGCATACGCGCCATGCTGCCGCACGTGGACGAGTTCCGGCCCGTCCACAACATCGCCAGCCTGCGCGCGCTGATTACCGCGCTGTCCCGCCCCGCCCCTTCGCGGGGCCGCTTGCAGGAGTTCGCCGCATGACCGAAGCCGAAGATATCCTTGCCGTCGCCGCTGGATGGATGGCCGAGGGCGAGAAGGTGGCGCTGGCCACCGTGACCGAGACCTGGGGCAGTTCGCCCCGCCCGCCGGGCAGCCAGATGGCCGTCACCGCCTCCGGCCGGATGGCGGGCTCGGTCAGCGGCGGCTGCATCGAGGGCGTGGTCGCCGAAGCCGCGCAGGCGACCATCGCGGGCGCGCCGCCGCAATTGCTGGATTTCGGCATCACCGACGAACGCGCCTGGGAGGTTGGCCTGGCCTGTGGCGGCAAGCTCAAAGTGTTCGTGGAAGCCCTTGCATGAGACAATCCGTACTGGACGCGGTTCAGGCGGCACGGCATGCGGGCGAACCAGTGGTGCTGGCGACCAGGCTGCCGGATGGCGAGCAGGTGCTGCTGCCGGACGCAGCCTACCCGGCGCTGACGGAGGCGGCGAACAAAGCGCTCGGCACCGAAAAGAGCGGGATGCACGAGGTGGAAGGGGCCAATTGGTTCCTGCACGCCTACAACCCACCAGCCCGGATCGTGATCGTGGGGGCGGTGCACATCGCCCAGGCCTTGGTGCCCCTGGCGTCCCAATTGGGCTACGGCATCACCGTTGCGGACCCGCGCCGCGCCTTCGCCAGCGCCGAGCGCTTCCCCAACGTGACCGTCTCGACCGACTGGCCGGACGAGGCGCTGGACGCCCTGCGCCCGGACGGGCGTACCGCCATCGTGACCCTGACGCATGACCCGAAGCTGGATGACCCGGCGCTGGACCGTGCCCTGAAGTCCAACGCCTTCTACATCGGCGCCCTGGGCAGCCGGCGGACCCACGCCAAGCGGCTGGACCGGCTGCGCGAGCTTGGCCACGGCGACGACGCGCTGGCGCGGATCCGCGGGCCGGTGGGCCTCAACATCGCGGCGGTGACGGCACCGGAAATCGCACTGTCCATCCTGGCCGAGATCGTTGCCGTGCGACGCGGCGCACCGCTCGCGTGATCTTCGGGCCGACGGCGCTGGCGGAGGCGGAGGGTGCCGTGCTCGTCCACACCCACCGCGTACCCGGGCGCGTGCTGAAGAAGGGGGCGGTGCTGGATGCCGCCGCCATTGCAGGCCTGCGGGCCGCAGGGCTCGACCCGGTGGTGGCAGCGCGGCTGGAACCCGGCGACGTTGGGGAAGATGCCGCCGCCCGGCGGATTGCCACGGCCTTGCTCGGCCCGGGCCTGACCGCGACGCGGGCCGCGACGGGCCGGGTCAACCTCGTGGCGACGTTTGCCGGCCTGCTGCAGGCAGACCGCGAGCGTATCGACGCCTTGAATGCGGTGGATGAGACCGTCACCGTCGCCACCCTGCCCGATGCCACGCCGGTGGCTGCTGGGGAGATGGTGGCAACCATCAAGATCATCCCTTTCGCGGTGCCCGGCGCCGTCCTGGATGCCGCGGCCGCAGCGAGCGCCGGCGGTGCCATGGCCGTGCTGCCCTGGCAGGCGCGCCGCGTCGGTCTGGTGCTGTCCACCCTGCCGGGCCTGAAGCCCTCCGTCATCGAGGGAACGGTCGCGGCGACGGAAACCCGCGTGCTGGGCGTGGGCGGCACGTTGCTGCCGCCGCTGCAATGCCCCCACCGCGCCGAGCCGATCGCGGCGGCCCTGCGGAGCCTGATCGAGGATGGGGCCGATTTGCTGCTGGTGGCGGGCGCATCCGCCGTGGTCGACCGCCGCGACGTCGGCCCGTCCGGCATCGTGGCGGCCGGCGGTGAAATCCTGCATTTCGGCATGCCGGTCGACCCTGGCAATCTGATTTGTCTCGGCAGGATCGGCGACATTCCCGCCCTGGTGCTGCCCGGCTGTGCCCGCAGCCCGAAGCCAAATGGGATCGACCTGGTGCTGCACCGGCTGGCCACCGGCCTCCCCGTGACCGGCGCCACGATCAGCCGCATGGGCGTGGGCGGCCTGCTGAAGGATGTGACGGCCAGGCCCTTGCCCCGCGCCCGGGCGACGGCCAGCGCCGCACCCCATGGCGTGGCCGCCGTGGTGCTGGCCGCCGGGCAATCCAGCCGCATGGCGCCGCGGCACAAATTGCTGGTGCAGGACGCTGCCGGCCGAACCATGGTGGCGCGCGTGGTTGACGGCGTGTTGGCCAGCCGCGCCCGGCCCGTGCTGGTCGTCACCGGCCATCGCGCCGCGGAGGTGCGGGCCGCGCTGGGCAGCCGTCCCGTCACGTTCGTCACCGCCCCCGACTATGCCGATGGCCTTTCGGCCAGCCTGCGCGCCGGCCTGGCGGCGGTGCCCCCCTTCACCGCCGCCGCGCTGGTGGTGCTGGGCGACATGCCGCTGGTGACCGCAGCCACGATCGACCGGCTGATCGAGAGCTACGACCCCGACGAGGGCCGCACCATCGTCGCACCCAGCCACGGTGGAGAACTGGGGAACCCGGTGTTGTGGGACCGCCGCCACTTCCCCGCGATGATGGCGCTGACCGGGGACCGGGGTGCGCGCTCCTTGCTGCGACAATTTGCGGAGGCGGTCGCGGAAGTCGTCGTAGACGACACAGTGTTGCGGGATTTCGACACTGCAGACAGCTTGCTTGATCTGCCTGGGTGACATGCCGGGGACGGCAGCCCATCTTCGTAGGCAAACCCCAACCCTACGGCCCTCCCGGAGCTATCCCATGGTTCGTGCCTTCCTGCCTGCGCTGCTCCTTCTTGCGGCTGCCGGCTGTGCGCCTCGGCCGCCGACGAGTACCGGACGCGCGGACGCCGCGGCACTGGCGGCCTGCAAAGCCAGCACGAACCGGGCGTTCGACCGGCAAAACCGGTACCTGCTGTCGGAACGCGACCAGACGGACAACCCGTTTTCCACGTCTGGCGACACTGGCATCACAACGCGCGGTCTCACTCAGCGCTACGACTATGACACCCAACTGGCGTCTTGCCTGACTGCCTCCGGCGCGCCGGACCAGGCGAATTCGGCCGCGACGTCGACGCCGCCAACGGCGCGGACAAGCACGTCTTTGTCCCAGTAGTTCGCGCTGCTACAAGGCGCTCTCCGTAACAAAGAGAGCCCTTCCCCCATGAGCAAAATCATCCGGACCGACGCGAACAAGGTGCTGGCCAAAGCCGTTGAATATCATGGTTTCGTCTATTTGGCGGGCATGACCGCGGATGATGTGTCGCAGGATGTCACCGGCCAGACGACCCAGGTCCTCGCCGCGATCGATGCGGCGCTGGAAATCCACGGCACCGACAAGACGCGCATGTTGCAGGCGCAAATCTGGCTGAAGGACATCCGCGACCGCGACGCCATGAATGCGGTTTGGTCCACCTGGCTGCCTGAAGGCGGCGCGCCGGCGCGGGCCTGTGTCGAAGCCAGCATGGCGAATCCGCGCCTGCTCGTGGAGATCATGGTCACGGCCTGCAAATAGCGCCGACCGCCGATGGAATCGCATCGCCGTTTATTGATGCGGTTCCATCACGACTGCGTGAATAGGATTGTAGTCCGAAAAATTGATCTCGCACGTGTCTCGTATGGTGTGTTTGCCGGGGTGATTGCAACAAACTGACATACTCGGGTTGCCTACCCGACGCAGACCTTGTTACCGCCTCCCTCACGACTTGGTGAACTCATGAGGGAGTCGATATGACCGCAGCCGCCCAATTCCGGGTCATTGCTCTTGGCGCTGCCTTCGTCCTCGGGTTGGGGGGTGCTGCTGAGGCCCGCGCCCACGCCGGGCATGAAGCACGCCAGGGTGGGCACGCGGAGTTTTCCGCGCACGGCGCCAGCCATATCCACGGCACTCCCATCGCATTCAGTCCCAACCGGCATGGGAGCCAGGAGCGTTTCAGCGCCCACGAGTACAGCCGCTATGCCGCGCACGAGTTCGGTGGCCGTGCGGCGAGTGGGTATGGCGGGCGCCATGGCCGTTCGCGTGGCCACGGCTACGCCGCCAGCTTTGGGGGATACGGCGCCGGCTATGCCAGCGTCGGCCATAGCGGCGGCACCATCCAGTGCGTCACCTTCGCCCGGGCCGATTCGGGGATCGAGCTATCGGGCAATGCCAGCGCCTGGTGGGATCACGCAGCCGGCGTCTACCAGCGCGGCAACCGGCCCGAAGCCGGCAGCGTGCTGAACTTCCGCGCCAACGGGTCGATGCGCCTCGGCCATGTCGCGGTCGTGGACCAGGTCGTCGACAGTCGCACGATCCAGATCGACCATGCGAATTGGGGCGGCCCTGGTGCGATCCGCGGCGGCATCAGCCGCGACATCTACGTCGTCGACGTTTCGCCCACCAATGATTGGAGCGCGGTTCGGGTGGCGCTGGGCCATAGCGGCGAGTTCGGCAGCATCTATCCGACCTACGGCTTCATTTATAACCGCCCCGATCGCGGCCAGATGGTCGCGTCCTACGACCACAGCGCGCCCATGCCGATGCTCAACCCGGCACCACGCGACCTGCGCGGCCGCTACAGCGACACGGCCTACGACGAGGTTGCCGAGGCTCCGGATGGTCCGATGCCGACCCTTGGACGTCGCGTAGTCGCTCGCCGGCACCGCCTCCGGGTCCTCCCGACGCGCTACCGTCACCACGGGCGCTACTAACAGCACCGGCCGCGCCGGCTCGTAAAAAAGCCCCCTTCCGCAAGGAGGGGGCTTTTTGCGTCTGTTGGTGGGCTGAAGCCCACACTACGTCAGAACGCCACCGCTGTAGGGTGGGCTTCAGCCCCACCGGACGCGTTAGGTCCGACCGTATCCAACAACTTCCGTTGGTTGCAAAACGATGCTAAGCCAGCAAGACCCCCGCCACCGTGCCAAGCGCCAGCATCAGGAGCGGATGCGCCTTGGTCAGCACCAGCACCGCGGCGGTGACCAGGGTGATGGCGCCCGTGGCCCACCCATGCGTGGTCGACGCGGCCAGCAGCGCCGCCCCTGCCCCCACCAGACCGACCGTGATGGGCACGAGCCCCGCCTGCACCACCCGCCGCCACAAACGGTCCCGGAAGCGATGCCAGAGCTTCACCGTCACGAAGGTGAGCGTGCTGGAGGGGCCGATCATGCCGGCCGTTGCCGCCAGCGCACCCGACAGCCCAGCCACCCGCCAGCCAACCAAGGTGGACACCATCATGTTCGGCCCGGGGGCGGCCTGCGCCAAGGCAAAGATATCGGCGAAGGTCGCGCGATCCATGTAACCGTGGACGTCCACCACCTGCCGCTGCATCTCCGGGAGAACCGGCACGACGCCGCCCACTGCAAGCATCGAGAGCTCGCCGAAGATCGCAAGCAAATGGCCAATCTCACTCATGCTGGCCCAACCGGCACAACAGGATGCTGATGGGCGCCAGCACCACCATGGTCGGCAGCAAGGGCAGCCGCAGGATTGCCACGCCAAGGAAGGCCACGAGGGCCAGCACGATCCCGATGGGATGGCGCTGCAAGGGTGCTGCGATCTTTACCGCCATTGCCACGACCAGCCCCGCGGCCGCCGCCGACAGGCCTTCGAAGGCATGCGCGACGGCGGGGATATGGCCGTAGCGTGCGAAGACGCCGCCGAGCGCGATCACGATTGCCATCGGCGCCGCCAACAGCCCCAGCAGACAGGCCAAACTGCCAAACACGCCGCCAAACCGCGCCCCCGTCGCTACCGAGACGTTCACCACGTTGGGCCCGGGCAGAAACTGGCACAGCGCCAGCATATCGTTGAACTCGGCAGCTGTGAGCCAGCGCCGCTGTTCGACCACCATCTGCCGGAGCCAGGGCAGCACGCCGCCAAACCCCACGATGCCGATCTTGAAGAAGGCAACGAACATCGTCGCCAGCCCCGGCACCACCATGTCTGGTTCCCTGGGCGGCGGAGTTCCAATGTCAGGCATGGACCTCACGAACATACGGTGCGCGGTTGCGGCCGATCAACAGCACGGCGCCAAGCCCGACCACCGCCGCCAATGACATCCAGGCGCCAGGCACCGCCTTGTCGCCAAATGCCTTGATCAGCGCCGTGCAAATCGCCGGGGTCATGCCGCCCACCACCGTCGCCAGGCTGTAGGCGATCGAGAAGCCGGACGTGCGCACCTCCAGCGGCATCACCTCGGTCAGATAGACCACCATGGCGCCGTTGTAGCAGCCATAGAGGAAGCTCAGCCATAGCTCGGCAATCAGCAGATGACCAAAGCTCGGCGCCCCCACCAGCCAGTTCATCACCGGGTAGGCGGAGAAGATTGCCAGCACCGTCGTGGCAATCAGCAGCGGCCGGCGCCCGATCCGGTCCGACAACGCACCTGCAACGGGCAACCAGAGCAGATTGGACAGGCCTACGCAGATGGTGACGATCAGCACGTCGAGATCGTCCAGCTTCAGCACCTGCTTGCCGAAGGTCGGCGTGTAAGCGGTGATGAGATAGAACGACACCGTCGTCATGATGACCATCATCATGCCCAGCCCGACGATGCGCCAATTGGTCAGCATCGACGTCATGATCTGCCCGGCCGTCAGCCGGCGCGGACGCGTCAGGAACGCCTCGGTCTCCTCCAGGGACCGCCGCAGCAGGAACAGGAACGGGATGATGAGGCAACCAATGATCAGAGGGATCCGCCAGCCCCAGGCGTTCATCGTGGCGGCGCCCAGCGTCTGGTTCAGCGCCACGCCCAAAAGGGCAGCGAAGATCACGGCGACCTGCTGGCTGCCGGATTGCCAGGCGACGTAGAAGCCTTTGTTGCCGGGCGTCGCAATCTCCGCGAGATAGACCGACACGCCGCCCAACTCTACCCCGGCGGAGAAGCCCTGGATGAGACGGCTGATGACGACCAGGATCGGTGCCACCAGGCCGATCGTGGCGTAGCCGGGCACGACGGCGATGGCCAGGGTGCCGACCGACATCAGCGCCAGCGTCAGGATCAACCCGGCGCGGCGGCCATGCGCATCGATGTAGGCACCCAGGACCAGCGCTCCGATCGGGCGCATCAGAAAGCCGGCACCGAACGTCATCAACGCCAATATCAGCTGGATGAAATCGCCATTGGCCGTGTTGTCCTGCGGGAAATACGTCCGCCCGATCGCCGCCGCGAAGTAGCCAAACACGAAGAAATCGTATTGTTCCAAGAAGTTGCCGCTCGAAACCCGCAGAACTCCCATCAGCTTTGATTGCCCGCCGGCGGTCATGCTCATCCGTCTCCTCATCTGTGTCGACCATACCGGACCGGGCCGCCTTCGCTAGCGTTGCGGCGCAGTCTGGGCAGGAAAGTTCCGTCTGCTAGCATAGGTAAAACGAGACCAGGGGAAACTGCCATGACCGATGCCGAAGCCTTCCTGGCTGCCCGCGATCTGCTGCTGGCGCATCGGACCGATATCGGCGCCGCCCGCAAGGCATTCCAATGGCCGGAGTTGACGCATTTCAACTTCGCCTTGGACCATTTCGACCGCCTGGCCACCGGCAACGACAATCCGGCACTCCGCTTCATCGGCCCTGGTGACCACGAGCGCACGATTTCCTTCGCGGCCATGTCCCAGCAATCCAACCGTGTCGCCAACCACCTGCGATCGCTCGGCGTCCAGCGCGGGGACCGCGTGCTGCTGCTGCTGGGCAACGTGCCCGCGCTGTGGGAGGCAATGCTTGCCTGCTGCAAGCTTGGCGCCGTGGTGATCCCGGCGACCACGATGCTGACGGAGGACGATCTGCGCGACCGCTTCGACCGCGGCCGGGTGCGCCACGCCATCATCGCCGGAGAGCACGCCGCCCGGTTCGTCCCGCTCGGCGGCAGCTACACGAGGCTTGCCGTTGGCGGTGCCGAAGGCTGGCTGCGGTTCGAAGATGGGTATGCCGCCTCGCCAGACTTCACACCGGACGGCGAAACGCGCGCGACGGATCCGCTGTTGCTCTATTTCACGTCGGGAACCACCGCTAAGCCCAAGCTCGTGCTGCATTCGCATCAGAGCTACCCGGTAGGCCACCTTTCGACCATGTATTGGATCGGGCTACAGCCTGGCGACGTGCACCTCAACATTTCCTCTCCCGGCTGGGCCAAGCATGCCTGGAGCAGCTTTTTCGCGCCCTGGATCGCCGGGGCGACAATCGTGATCCTGAACCAGGCACGGTTCGACGCACGCGGCGTGCTGGATGTGCTGGATCATGCGCGGGTGACCACCTTCTGCGCCCCGCCCACCGTTTGGCGCATGCTGATTCAGGAGGACCTCACGACCGCCACGGTGCATCTGCGCGAGGCCCTGGCCGCGGGCGAACCGCTGAACCCCGAAGTGATCGAGCAGGTGCAGCGTGCCTGGGGGCTGACCATCCGCGATGGATACGGGCAGACTGAAACGACGCTGCAGATCGCGAACACGCCGGGCCATGCGGCGCAGGCGGGTTCGATGGGCTGGCCGCTACCCGGCTACGAGGTGTCGCTGTTGGATCCTGATGGACAGGAGACGTCAGAGGGTGAAATCGCCCTGTCGCTGGAACCGCGTCCGCTGGGTCTGATGGACGGCTACCAGGCGGAGGACGGCACCCTGCGCGGCGTGGAAGGGCGTTGGTACCGCACGGGCGACACCGCGATGCGCAACGCCGACGGCTCGCTGACGTATATCGGGCGGGCCGACGATGTTTTCAAATCAAGCGGTTATCGGATCAGCCCGTTCGAGTTGGAGAGCGTTCTGATCGAACACCATGCGGTTGCGGAGGCGGCGATCGTACCCTCGCCCGATCCGACCCGGACGGCATTGCCCAAGGCCTTCGTGCTGCTGGCCGCGGGGTCGCTGCCGGACGCCGCCACGGCCACCAGCATCTTCGCGCATCTCCGCGCTCGCCTGGCGCCCTATAAACGCGTGCGCCGGCTGGAATTCGCGGAGCTGCCCAAGACCATCAGCGGCAAAATCCGCCGGGTGGAGCTGCGCCGTCTCGAGGCTGGCCGCCGATCCGAAGGGATAAGGGGAGAGTTGGAGTTCCTGGAAGAGGAGTTGCCGTAAAGGGAAGTCATAGGGTGAGCTTTAGCCCGCCACGGGTTCGCACGGCGCCTCAAAGCGTGGGCTGAAGCCCACCCTACGATGCGAGACCGAGGGTCTCACTCCGCCGCGACGCGTTGCTCCACCATCTCGGCCGCGCGCGCCAGGTCGACTGACAGCAGCCGCGACACCCCGCGCTCCTGCATGGTAACGCCGTAAAGCCGGTCCATCCGCGCCATCGTCAGATGGTGGTGCGTCACCACCAGGAACCGCGTGCCCGTATCCTTCACCATCTCGCCCAGCAGGCTACAGAACCGCTCGACGTTCGCGTCATCCAGCGGGGCATCCACCTCGTCCAGCACGCAGACGGGCGCCGGGTTGCAGCGGAACACGGCAAAGATCAGCGACAGCGCGGTCAGCGCCTGTTCCCCACCTGAAAGCAGCGACAGGGCCGACAGCTTCTTGCCCGGCGGCTGGGCGTAAATCTCCAGCCCGGCCTGCAACGGGTCGTCCGACCCCACCAAGGCCAAATGCGCCCGGCCGCCGCCGAACATGCGCGCGAACAGCGTCTGGAAATGCTTGTCGACCTCGGCGAACACCTGGTTGAGGCGCTCCCGGCCCTCCCGGTTGATGTGGCCGATGGAGCCGCGCAGCTTGGCAATGGCGGTGCTGAGCTCATCCTTTTCGCCGCTAATGCCGGCGATGCGCGCTTCCATCTCCTCCGCCTCGATGGAGGCGCGCAAATTCACCGGCCCCATCTCCTCCCGCTCCTTGGTCAGGCGGTCGAGCCTGCGGCGGGCGCGTTCTTCCGCCTCCGGCGACAGGTCGGCGGGCGGGGCGGGCAGATGGGGGGTGGCGCCCAGCCGTTCCAGAATGCGTTCCGCGACGGTTCCCCAGGCGTGGTCGGCCTGGATCGCGGCGGCCTCGCTGCGCACGATCTCCTCCCGTGCCATCGCGACAGCCGCCTCCGTGCTACGAGCCAAGGCTGCCGCCTTCGTGTCGGCTATGGTCGCCTCTTGAAGCGTGCTCGCGGCCCGGCGGTGCTCGATTTCGGCGGCCTTCAGCGCTTCCATCGCCTCCTCGGCGCGGGAGGCGACGGCGGATGGGCCCTCTTGCAGGCGGGCCTGTTCCGCCATGGCCTCGGCAGCGCGGGCGCGCAAATCCACCACGCGGCCCTCGGCTCCGGCGGCGCGAAGCGTCCAGTCGGCCGCCTCCGCCGCAATCGCCTTGATCCGGGCAGCCCGCGTTGCTGCCTCCCGGTTACGGTCGCGCAAACCTGCCTCCGCCGCGGCATCCCGCGCCCGGGCGGCTGTGAGCGCAGCACGGGCCCGCTCCACCGTTTGCCGCAGCACGGTCAGGTCCGGCAGCATCGCCCGCTCGGCCTGGACAGCTGCCAGGGCGGCGTCCGCCTCAGCAGCCTCGGGTGCCAGCCGCCCCATCTGTTCGTCCAGCGCGGTCAACTTGGCCCGCGCCGCCTCCGCCTGCGCGGCGAGGCGAGCGCCATCGTTTCGCACCCGCTCCCACCGCTGCTCCGCATCGCGCCGGGCCAGGCGTGCCGCCGCGTCCGCCGACGCGGCAGCTTTATCCGCCGCGTCCGCCGCATGGCGAGCGGCGGATTGCTCCGCGGCACCTGCCTTCGCCTCGGCCAGACGCGCCCGCAAGGCCTTCAGCCGGTTGCGCTGCTGCAGGCGCACCGTTGCTGCCGTGGGGGTACCGCCGCGGATCGTATAGCCGTCCCAGCGCCACACCGCGCCATTGCGGGACACCAGTGTTTGCCCCACCGCGAGTTGAGCCTGCTTGGCATTGCCCTCCGGTTCGTCCTCGACCAGGCCAATCGCGGACAGTGCGCGTCGCAGCGCCACCGGCCCGGCAACCAACTCCGCCAGCGGAGTCGCCGGCAGCGCCGACGGCGGCAAATCCGGCAGCTCGCGCCAATGCCGCGCCGCGGAGGGGTCGGCGGAGCCGCCCAGTTCCTCCCCCAACACGGCACCCAGGGCGGCCTCCAATCCCGGCGGCACGGTGAGCGAATCCACCATCGGCGGCCAGCGCTCGCCATCCTTCACGCCCAGCACTTCGGCCAGCGCGGTGGTCTCGGCGGAGAGTTTGGCCAAGGCGGCGGCGGCCGCGGCATCACGTTGCCGCGCCTGGGACGCCGCCTCGGCTGCTGCCGCACGGCCCCGCTCCGCCTCGTCCTGCGCCTCTCGCGCGGCTTTGGCTTCCGCCTCCGAACGAGTCGCCAGTGCGGCAGCCTCCGCCACGCGTGCCGGGTCAATTTGGGCGGCAACGGCGCGGTCATGTTCAGCCCGCAATTGGGCCAATTGGCCCGACAAACGGCGCGCCCGCGCCTCCGCCTGCATCAGCGCCTGGCTCAGAGCTTGGCTGGTCGCCGTCAATTGCGCCGCGCGTTCGGTGGCATCATTGGCGGCAGCCTCCGCCTCCCGCACCGCCTCGCGCGCCGCCACCACCTCCGCCTCCGCCGCAGCGATGCGCCCGGCAGAGCCGGCATCCGCCTCGCGCAACTTGGCATCTTCCGCTGCCAGGCGGGCCGAGGCAGCATCCGAGTCGGCCTTTACCTGCTCGGCGTGATGCAAGTCGCGGCTGACCTGAAGCTGGCGTGACGTGGCGGCAGCCAACGCCTCCTTGGCCCGTGCGATCTCCGCCGCCACCTGTTCGCGCACGACCCGGTGGCGCTCCAGCGCGGTACGCGCCTCCGCCTCGATCGCGCGCAGCGGCGGCACCGCCGAAGCCGCCTCCGTCGTCTGCCGCGCCGCCACGGCAGCAGCCTCCGCCGCTTCGCGCAAGGTGGCCTGGGCCGTCACCAGCGCGGTGGCCGCCGCGGTTCGCGCCAGTTCGACCCGCGCCTTGGCCAGCGCCAGCAAATCGGCCTCGGCCTCTTTCACCGTGGTGGACAGGGTGCGCCAGCGATTGGCCTGCCGGACTTGCTTCTGCAGCCCGGCGAGTTGGCCGTCCAACTGCGTCCGCAAATCCTCCGCCCGCTCGAGGTTGGCCTCCGCGGCCCGGAGCTTCAACTCGGCCTCGTGCCTGCGGGCATGGAGGCCGGTAATGCCAGCAGCTTCCTCCAACACCGCACGGCGTTCATCCGGACGGGCATTGATAATCGTGCCGACGCGGCCTTGGCTGACCATGGCGGACGAGCGCGCGCCGCTCGCCAAATCGGCGAACAAGGTCTGCACGTCACGCGCCCGGACTTCGCGCCCATTGACGCGAAACGCACTGCCGGACCCACGTTCGATGCGGCGGCTGATCTGCAGTTCGGCCGCCTCGTGGAAGGGCGGCGGAGCGGCGCCGGTCGCCTCTTCAAGCGTCAGCACCACTTCGGCGAGGTTACGGCTCGGCCGGCCCGCGGTGCCCGCGAAGATGACATCATCCATCTCGCCGCCACGCAGCGAGCGGGCGTTGCTCTCGCCCATCGCCCACCGCAGGGCCTCCACCACATTCGACTTGCCGCACCCGTTCGGGCCGACCACGCCGGTCAGGCCGGGTAGAATTTCCACGGTTTGCGGCTCGGCGAAGCTCTTGAACCCGGCGATCCGCAAACGGCTGAAGGCGATGGGCAAGTGGTTAACTCACGGACGCAATGTATTTCGCAAGCTCGTCGTACGGCCGTTCTCCGGCATAGGCCTTTTCGTTGATGATGAAGGTCGGCGTGCTGTCGACCTTATACTTGTCCACGCCATCCTGTTGTTCGGCCAAGATGGCGTCGCGCAGGGCGGTATCGGCAACCGTGGCATCAAACGTCGCGCGTGGCATACCCGCCAATGCAGCGCGCTTGAAGATTTCCTCGGTGGTGTTGATGTCGCGGGCGAAGGCCCAGCGGTCCTGGCTGGCCAACAACGTTAGCACAAATGCCTCATACCGCGACGGAGGCAGCGCACGCGCGACCATCGCCGCCGTCAGCGCGACCTGATCGAGCGGGAAGTCGCGGAAGATATAGCGCACCTTCCCCGTGTCGATCAGCTTCGCCTTGACCTCGGGGAAGACTTCTTTGCCCCATGCCGCACAATGCGTGCAGGTGAGCGAAAACCACTCCTGCATCGTCACCTTGGCATCCGGTGAGCCCAGCATACGGTCGCTCATCCGCGGATCGGGGTCCCCAGCGCGGGCGAAACCCGGGGCCAGGGCAAGAGTGGCGGAGCTTGCGAGGAGAAGACGGCGGGAGAGGAGCATCGGAGCCTCTTACAAGTAAGTGCCGAGTCGGCGACCTGCTTGTAGCACAGCCCGAAACCCCGTCTGCAACGGGCACACAGTCTCGAACTGGCCGGGCTGGCGCCCGGCCATGCACTCGGTTGGCGGGTTAGAGGCCCGTCTTTACGTCGTTGGCACCGCGCGTCACGGCGTTCCCGGTCGCGGCAACATCCTTGCCCACGCCTGCCGTCGTGTTGCAGCCAGCCAGCAACAACCCTGCCGCCATCGCGACGACAATGCCGAACGCCCCCGCACGGCGCCTCCGCTCCGGCGAGGTTTTCGGCGCTTCAGTGTGAACCGATTGACGAACTTCCATGGCTTTAACTCCTTCCGTTACGAAGGAACAACGCGTCGGCAGTCCACGGGTTGCAAAACTCAGTGCAATGGTGCCCCGGGCACCAACGCCGGCCGGGCGCGGGCGAAGGCATCCATGGCCGAGCAATTTTGTGCAATCCGCTCCACTTCCGGCAGGGTCGGCACGTCTTGCTCCCCGAGATCCAGGTCGCCGGGGGTTTCCCGATGGGCCAGCCCCTTGACGTTCAGCGCCACCCGCACTGGTAAATGGCCGCCGAACGCCAGAAGCCGTATATTTCCACGATCACGGCTTCCGGTTTTCGATGAGATCCCCAACGACCCCCGGGTCGGCAAGGGTGGAGGTATCACCCAGCCCCTCCGTCTCGTTGGCAGCGATCTTGCGAAGGATCCGGCGCATGATCTTGCCGGACCGGGTTTTGGGCAGGCCCGGGGCCCATTGGATGGCGTCCGGCGCCGCGATCGGCCCGATTTGCTTGCGTACCCAGGCGACCAGTTCCTTGCGCAACTCCTCGGTCGGCTCCGCGCCGGTCTTGAGCGTGACATAGGCGTAAATGCCCTGGCCCTTGATGTCGTGCGGAAACCCGACCACCGCCGCCTCAGCCACCAGCCTATGCGCAACCAGTGCCGATTCCACCTCGGCCGTCCCCATGCGGTGGCCCGACACGTTGATCACGTCGTCTACCCGGCCGGTGATCCACCAATAGCCATCCGCATCCCGGCGCGCGCCGTCACCGGTGCAATACTTGCCGGGAAAGGTGGTGAAATAGGTCTGCACGAAGCGGTCGTGGTCGCCATACAGCGTGCGCATCTGGCCGGGCCAGCTATCGGTGAGGCACAGATTACCCTCCACCGCGCCCTCCAGCTCCTTCCCCTCGGCATCCACGAGCACGGGATGCACCCCCGGCAGCGGCAAGGTCGCGGAGCCCGGCTTCAAGGCGGTGGCACCGGGCAACGGGCTGATCAGGATGCCGCCCGTCTCGGTCTGCCACCATGTGTCGACGATCGGGCAGCGCTCGCCCCCGACGACGCGGTGATACCACAGCCAGGCCTCGGGATTGATCGGCTCCCCGACGCTGCCCAGAATGCGCAGGCTGGCGCGGCTGGTCGCCTTCACCGGGCCGTCGCCATCGCGCATCAGCGCCCGGATGGCCGTGGGCGCGGTGTAGAAGATGTTGACCTTGTGCTTGTCCACCACTTGCCAGAAGCGCGACGCATCCGGATAGCTCGGGATTCCCTCGAACATCAGCGTCGTGGCACCATTCGCGAGCGGTCCATACACGATGTAGGTATGTCCGGTGACCCAGCCGACATCGGCGGTGCACCAGTACACCTCGCCCGGGCGGTAATCGAACACCAGCTCGTGGGTGAAACTGGCCCACACCATGTAACCGCCCGTGGTGTGCAGAACGCCCTTCGGTTTCCCCGTGCTGCCCGAGGTGTAGAGGATGAAGAGCGGGTCCTCCGCCCCCATCGGCTCCGGCTCGCAATCCGGGGCGGCGGCGGCCAGCAGGGCGGCATAATCGTGGTCGCGGCCCTCCTGCATCGCCACCGTGCCGCCCGTGACCTTTACCACCAGCACGTCCTTGATGGTGGGGCACTGCTTCAGCGCCTCGTCGACATTCATCTTCAACGCCACTTTGCGGCCGCCGCGCCGCCCCTCGTCGGCAGTGATCAGTAGCGTGGACCCGCAATCCTGGATGCGGTTGGCAAGGCTATCCGGCGAAAACCCGGCGAACACGACGGCGTGCACCGCTCCCACCCGGGCGCAGGCCAGCATCGCCACCGCCGCCTCCACCACCATGGGCAGGTAGATCGTCACCCGATCCCCTCGCTTGACCCCGCGCGCCCGCAGCACGTTCGCCAGCCGGCAGACCTGCGCGTGCAACTCGCGATACGTCACCGAGCGCTGGCTGTTGGGGTCGTCACCCTCCCACAGGATCGCGACCTGGTCGCCGCGGGTCTTCAGGTGGGCATCCAGGCAGACCGCGGAGGCATTCAGCCGGCCGTCCTCGAACCACTTGATCGCGACGTCGCCATCGAACGTCGTGTTCTTGATCAGGGTCGGCTCGCGGATCCAGGCAATACGGCGCGCCGTCTCAGCCCAGAAATGCTCCGGGTCACGCGCGGCATGGTTCACCATCAGCCGGTATTTCTCGCCGTTGACATGGGCCGCGGCAGCCAGTCCCGGATTGACGTGGAACACGGTCGCCTCCGGGGCAGCGGCGTCTGAATTGATATCGATCGGCGTTGGTTCGGTCATGGTCGTACTTCCCGGGATATCCTTTGCAGGCACGCTATCAACCTCGGATCAGCGCTTGAAGCCCCCGAGCTTGCAGATATGGGCCCATTCCTCCGCGGTAACGGGTCCAACCGAAAGGCGGGACAGGCGGACGAGTGACATTTGCGCCAAGGCGGGGTCCGCTTTGATTTCCGCCAAAGTCACCGGCCGGGCCATCGGGCCCACCGCCTTCATGTCGACGGACACCCATTTCTCGTCGGTTGGGTCGGGATAGGCTTCGCGCACCACCTCCACCACCCCGACGATCTCCTTGCCGATATTGGAGTGGTAGAAGAAGCAGCGGTCGCGTTTGCGCATCGCCGCCAGGTTGTTCTTCGCCTGGTGGCTGCGTACGCCGGTCCATGGTTCGACCTTGTTGGCGACCTGCTGGTCCCAGCTGAACGCGTCGGGTTCGGATTTGACCAACCAGTAGGCCATCAGACTGGCACGCCGTCCTTGATCACGACGCGGAACCCCCGGATCGTCGTGCGGGCGAACAGGCCTGCCTCCGCATAGGGGTCGTTGGCGGCGAAGACGGCGGCGGCGGCATGGTCGGCCACGTCGACCACGAGCATCGAGCCGAAGGGTTGCCCGGCATCGTCGAGCAGCGGACCACCATAAGCCACCGGTTGAGTGGCGAGGTAGCTCAGGTGGGTCGGCCGGGTGGCCTGGCGCAGCGTCAGGCTATCGGGCTTGTCGAGGCAGGTGATGACGAACAGCATGGGCGACCTCCGCAACACCTCAAGGGCCTAACGTTGCCTTGGGGAACCTAAAGTCTATGTCATGCAGGCCCCGCGGGGAACCGTGTGGCTTCTAACTCCCGCCCTGGACATGTATAGTTCGGCCGTGGACGCGCCATCCCTCTTATCCCTTCGTTCGAACCTGGGGTTGCATCGGTTTGCCAATCCGGGCCGGTTTCTGCGCTTGGCGGCGGCGGTGCAGCCGTGGCTGGGGTGGGGGGGCATGGCGGTCACGGGGGTGGGGCTGTATTGGGCCTTGTTCGTCTCCCCGGCGGATTGGCAGCAGGGGGACGCGGTGCGCATCATGTATGTGCACGTGCCTGCGGCCTGGCTCGCCTCGTTGGGGTATTTCGGGCTGGCGCTCTGTTGCGCCGCTTCCATCATCTGGCGCCATCCGTTGGCGGATTTGGCCGCGGTGGAGATCGGGCCGGTGGGGGCCGGGTTCACCGCGATCTGCCTTGCCACCGGCAGCCTGTGGGGCAAGCCGATGTGGGGGGCCTGGTGGGTGTGGGATGCGCGGCTGACCTCGGTGTTGGTGCTGTTCTTCCTCTATCTGGGCCATATCGCGCTGGTGCGGGCGTTCGACGATCCGCAGCGCGGCTACCGGGCGGGGGCGATCCTGGGCCTGGTGGGCGTGGTGAACCTGCCGGTCATCAAATTCTCAGTTGATTGGTGGAACACGCTGCACCAGCCCGCCACCATCACCTTGACGGGCGCGCCGACGATGGCGCTGGCCATGCTGTGGCCGCTGCTGGTCTGCACGGTGGGCTACACGCTGATCTTCGCGGCGCTGGTGGTGGCGCGGACGCGGGCTGCGGTGATCGAGCGGCGGATTCGCGGGCTGCTGATGGCGCGCAGCGAGGCCGTGGCGTGACCCATCTGGGGTTCGTCGCGGCGTCCTACGCCATCGCGATCCTGGTGCCTGCCGGGTTCGCGGTGGCGGCCGCGCGGCGGCTGTCGCTGGCCCGGCGCCGCCTGGCTGCCATCGATCCGCGGGGCTTGCGTTGACCCGCAAGCGCCGCCGCATGGCGATATTGCTGGCCTGCGGCTTGGGGCTCGGCTCGGCCACGGCGCTGTCGCTCTCGGCGTTCAGCAGCGACTTGGTGTTCTTCGTGGCCCCGTCGGATTTGGCGGAGAAAGGCGTGCCCGGACGCTCGCTGCGCCTGGGCGGGCTGGTGGAGACGGGGTCGGTGCGCCGGGTCTCCACGGGTGGGGAGCCAGTGGCGCATTTCCGGGTGACGGACGGCCGCGCCAGCGTGGACGTGGCCTATACGGGCATCCTGCCGGATTTGTTCCGCGAGGGTCAGGGCGTGGTGACGCTGGGCACGCTGCGGCCGGATGGCACCTTCCTCGCCAGCGAGGTGCTGGCCAAACATGACGAGACCTACATGCCGAAGGATGTGGCCGACGCCTTGAAGAAGGCCGGCATGTGGGACCCGACGAAGGGCCCGCCACCGCCCGCGGCGACCTGGAATACCATGGCGACGAGGACATCCGGATGATCCCCGAGCTCGGCCATTTCGCGCTGGCTTTGGCCTGCGCGTTCGCGTTTGCCCAGGCCATCCTGCCGATCTGGGGCGCCCACCGCCGCGACATCCGGCTGATCTCGGCGGCGCCGGGGTTGGCGTGCGGGCAGTTGCTGGCGTTGGGCGTGTCGGCGGGGTGCCTGGTCTGGTCCCACGTGGTGGACGATTTCTCCGTGCTGAACGTGGCGGAGAACAGCAACAGCCTCAAGCCGCTGCTGTATAAAATCACCGGCACCTGGGGCAACCACGAAGGCTCGATCATCCTCTGGGCGCTGATCCTGGCGCTGTGCGGCGGCGCCGTCGCCGGGTTTGGCCGCAACCTGCCGGGCGCGCTGCGGGCACGGGTGATCGGCGTGCTCGGGGGCTCCTCCGCCGGGTTCCTGCTGTTCTCGCTGCTGACGTCCAACCCGTTCATCCGGCTTTCCCCGGCGCCCATCGACGGCAACGACATGAACCCGTTGCTGCAGGATCCCGGCCTGGCCTTCCACCCGCCGATGCTCTACGCCGGCTATGTCGGCTTCGCCGTGCCCTTCGCCTTCGCCATCGCGGCCCTGCTGGAGGGGCGGGTGGATGCCTCGTGGGGCCGTTGGGTGCGGCCCTGGACGCTGGCCTCCTGGTGCCTGCTCACCGGCGGCATCTCGCTGGGGTCGTGGTGGGCGTATTACGAGTTGGGCTGGGGCGGCTACTGGTTTTGGGACCCGGTGGAGAACGCCTCCCTGCTGCCCTGGCTGACCGGCACCGCCCTGCTGCACTCCGCCATCGTGGTGGAAAAGCGCGAGGCGCTGAAGGTTTGGACCGTGCTGCTGGCGATCGCCACCTTCTCGCTCAGCCTGTCCGGGACCTTCCTGGTGCGCTCGGGCATCCTGAACTCGGTGCACGCCTTCGCCAACGACCCGGCGCGTGGGGTGTTCATCCTGGGGCTGCTGGGGCTGGTGATCGGCAGCAGCCTGCTGCTGTTCGCCCTGCGTGCGCCGTCGCTCTCGCCGGGTGGGGTGTTCGCGCCGTTGTCGCGCGAGGGCGCGCTGGTGCTCAACAACGTGCTGCTGTGCTCGATCGCCGCGGTGGTGATCACCGGCACGATGTATCCGCTGTTCAGCGACCTGATCCTGCACGCCAAGCTCAGCGTCGGCGCCCCGTTCTTCAACGCCACGGTGCTGCCGCTGGCGGTGCCGGTGTTCGTGGCGATGGCGATCGGGCCGGTGATGCCGTGGAAGCGTGCCGCCCTCGCCCCGGCGCTGCTGCGGATTTGGTGGGCTGCCTGCCTTGCCGCCGTGGTTGGGTTGGTGTGCCTGACGAAGCTGCCGGTGCTGCCAGCCCTGGCGTTCGGCGGCGCGGCCTGGATGATTGCCGCTGCCGCGGCCGACATCGTCGAGCGTATCCGGCTGTTCCGCCTGCCGGCGCGGGCCAGCCTCGCCCGGCTGCGCAACCTGCCGGCCGCGGCATTCGGCGCGGCGCTGGCCCATGCCGGCATGGGCGTCACCGTGGCAGGCATCGCCGGCATGTCGCTGGCGAGCGAGAAAGTGGTGCTGGTGCACCCGGGTGAGCACGTGCAGGCCGCGGGTATGGAGTGGGTGCTCGACTCGCTGACCGACGGCATGGGCTCCAACTACGCCTCGCGCATCGCCAACATCCGGGTGATCCGCCCCGGCAAGCCGGATTTGGCGATGCATCCCTCCCGCCGGACCTTCGTCACCCAGAAGGTCACCACCACCGAAGCGGCGATCCACACCACCGGGTTCGCCGACATCTACGCCGTGTTGGGCGAGGAGCGGGACGGCGCGGCCGTGATGCGGCTGCATTACAACCCGTTGGCCCCGGAGATTTGGCTGGGTGGCCTGGTGATGGCGATCGGCGGCGCCTTGTCCCTGTCCGACCGGCGGCTGCGCGTCGGCGCGCCCGCGCGCAAGGCCGTTGCGGCCGGCGTGCCGGCCTGATGAACCGGCGGCAAATCCTGCTGGCCGCGCCGTTGGGTGTGGCCGCGCTGGGCGGGGTGGCGTTCTGGTCGATGCTGCGCGGCATGCAGGCCGGCACCTTCGACCCGCGCGGCGTGCCAAGCCCGGTCACCGGCAAGCCGGTCCCCCGCTTCGACCTGCCCGCCCAGGCGCCCGGACAGGGCTTTGGCAGCGCCGACCTGGCCACCGGCAAAACCACGCTGCTGAACTTCTTCGCCTCGTGGTGCGTGCCCTGCGTGGAGGAGCACCCGGCGCTGCTCGCGCTGTCGAAGGCCGGGCTGCCGATCTGGGCCATCGCCTACAAGGACCCGCAGGACAAGGCGGCGCAGTTCATCCAGCGCCATGGCGACCCCTACCAGCGCATCGCGCGCGACACGCCGGGGCTGGTCGCGATCGATTTCGGCCTGTCCGGCGTGCCCGAGAGTTTCCTCGTGGACGGCACGGGCGTGGTTCGCTGGCATTGGGCCGGCCCGCTCGACGCTGACGTGATCCAAAACAGGCTGAGCCCGGCATGGCGCGCGCTGGGCTGACGCTGCTGGCGTTGCTGCTGCTGCTCACCGGGCCGGCATACGCCATCAGCGACCCGGCGGAGATGCTGCAGAACCCGGCACAGGAGGCCCGTGCCGAGGCGGTTGGGCGGCAACTGCGCTGCCTGGTGTGCCAGAACGAGAGCATCGAGGATTCGGGGGCCGATTTGGCGCGCGACCTGCGCAAGATCGTGCGCGAACGCGTGGTTGCCGGCGATACGGACGCGCAGATCACCGCCTGGATGGTGGCACGCTATGGCGATTTCGTCCGCCTGCGCCCCCCCTTCAACGCCGTCACCGCGCTGCTATGGCTGTCGCCCCTGCTGGCGGTGGCGATCGGGCTGGGCCTGGCCCTGTTGGGCCGCCGCAGCCGGCCAACCCCGGCGACGCCGCTGTCCGACGCGGAACAGGCGCGCGTGGCGGAGCTTACCCGGCCGTGATCTGGCTTGGCGTCGCTGCCGCCATCCTGGCCCTGCTCACCCTTGCCCCTGCCGGGTGGGCGCTGCGCCGCCGGGTGCGCGTGCAGGGGCGGGCCGAGGCGGCGGTGGCGCTCTACCGGGCCCAGATCGTCGAGTTGAACCGGGATTTGGCCGAGCACCGCATCGCCGCCCCGGAACACGCCACCGCGATGCTGGAATTGCAGCGCCGCCTGTTGGCCGCGTCGGAGGCCACTGACCGGCCGCCCCATGCCCCCGACCGGGGGCCGCTCATCCTAGGGCTGGTGCTGGTGCCGATGATCGCGCTGGCGCTGTATTTGGTGGGCGGCCGCCCTGATCTGCCGGCCCAGCCCCTGGCCCTCCGGATCGCCGCGGCCGACAAGCGGATGGCCGAGACGCAGGAGGCCGTGGCGCAACTCCGCGCCGTGCTGGCGACGCTGGACCCGAAATCCGAGAAGGCGCAGCAGGGCGAGATGATGCTGGGCAATGCGGAGGCCAGCCAGGGCCATTTCGGCGAGGCGGCCGAGGCGTGGCGCAAGGTGCTGGCGCAGCAATTCGACCCGACCCTGGCCGCCATGATCGCCGACGCGACCAGCCGCGCCGAGGGACGGATGAGCCCGGCTTCGACCGCTTTATACCGTCAAGCCCTGGCCGCAGCCCCAGCCGACGCCCCCTGGCGCAGCGAAATCGAACAGCGGCTGGCCAACGCCCCCACGCCATAGTTGCCGAGCCAACCGTCCCGCCCCAGATAGGGAGTTATGGACGACAAACCGAATCCACCGCCTGCCGCACCGCCGCCAAAGCCGCCGCCCGAGAAGGAATATGGCGGACCAGCCGGGCCAGAACCGACGCGGTATGGCGATTGGGAACAGAAGGGCCGCTGCACCGATTTTTGAGCGGGCCTGGAGGGCAGCGATGACTCGAGTCCGGCTTTTCACGGCGGCCGTCTGGATCGGGATTGCGCTCTCGCAAGCCGCGCAATCGGCCCCAGGGCCCCTGATCGATATTCCAGTCACCGACGCAACGGGCCAGACTGTTTCGATGCAGACCCGGCTCTGCCGCCCGGAAGCAGGGGGCACCGCACGAGTCGTGGTGATCAACCATGGATCCCCACCAAGCGCCGCTGACCGCCCCAAAATGCGGCCAAGCCGCTGCGACCGGGGCGTGGCGCGTTGGTTCCTCGATCGCGGCTACGTGGTGGCGTTTCCTCTGCGGCCTGGATACGGCAGCACGGGCGGGCGTTGGGTCGAAGGCACTGGGTCGTGCCGGCAGCCGGATTTCGTCCACGGGGGCGTCGAGACCGCGCGCGACATCGATGCCGCCATCGACTACCTGACCAACCTCCCCTTCGTGCGGCACGACGGCGCGATCGTGGTTGGCCAGTCAGCGGGGGGATGGGGCACCATTGCCTATGACAGCCTGCCGCACCCGAAAGTGGCGGCCTTCATCGTGATGGCAGGGGGTCGCGGCGGGCACGAAGACAACCAGCCGGACGAGAATTGCCGGCCTGACCGGCTGGCAGAGGCGGCCGGATATTTCGGCCGCACGTCACCCACGCCCATGCTGTGGATCTACGCCGCCAATGACACGTTCTTCCCGCCGCCGATCGCCCAGGCGCTCTACCAATCCTTCGCCAAGGCGGGTGGCCGGGCTGAATTCGACCAGGTGGGACCATTCGGTTCCGAGGGCCACAGCCTTTTCTTCGGCGCCGGCGGCTCGGCGGTATGGGGACCTTTCGTCGACCACTACCTCGCCGCGCAGCACGTGACGGCACAATAGGAGCCGCGTTCAGCCGGGCTGGGCGGTCGTCGTCCGCGTCTTGTTGTTCCAGTACAACGAGACTTTCGAGATGTCGCACAGATTGAGTCCGCTCCAGGTCGCTTTCAGCCCGTCGTGATACTCGACCCGCAAATCATACTGGCACTGCCGGGAGTGGTTGGGCAGGTTGATGCTGGCGCGCTCCCCGTCATTCAGGCTGAGGGTCGCCATCGCGTCGCTGCCCCATTGATGATCGCTGGTCTGGCTGACGTAGACCCGATCGATCGGGTAACCGGTGCGGTTGATCAGGGTGAAATCCTGGCTGGCCTGGGCGGCAAGCGGCGCCAGGGCGAGCAACGAAGTAAACACCAATCCGCGCGAACGAAGCATGGGGTCCTCCAGGATAGACTGAGGACCGTCATAACCCCGGAAGCATGACCGAAGGCTTAACTGCCGCCCCGCCGCCCCAGCGCAGCCGCCACCGTGTTCTCCAGCAGGCAGGCAATCGTCATGGGACCGACGCCGCCCGGCACTGGCGTGATCGCGGATGCCGTGGCAGCGCATTCCTGATAGGCGGCGTCGCCGACCAGCCGCCCATCCGGCAGGCGGTTGATCCCGACATCGATCACCACCGCGCCGGGCGCCAGCCAGTCGCCACGCAGAAGTTCGGGCCGGCCCACCGCCGCCACCACCACGTCCGCGCGGCGGCATTCATCCGCCAGCGCCCGGGTGCGGGAATGCGCGACCGTGACCGTCGCATCGGCCGCCGTAAGCATCAGCGCCACCGGGCGCCCCACCAGCACGGAGCGGCCCAGTACCAGCACGCGGGCCCCGCTCAAGGACGGGCGCACGGAAGCCAGCAGCAGCATCACGCCGCGCGGGGTGCATGGCGCCAGGGCCGTGCCCTCCGGATGGTCGAGCGAGCGGATGACGGCGCCGCCTGCCAGGCGCCCGGCATTCAGGGTCGTCAAGCCATCGACGTCCTTTTCCGGGTCCAGGGCGGCGATGACCATGGGTGCATCGAGATGGGCGGGTAGCGGCAGCTGAACGAGGATGCCATCCACCGCCGGGTCGGCGTTCAACCCTGCCACCACGCCGAGGAGTTGCGCCTGGCTGCTGCTGGCAGGCAGCCGAATCGTCTGCACCGCCAGCCCGGCCGATTGCGCCGCGCGGTCCTTGTTGCGGACATAGACCGCACTTGCCAGGTCGTCGCCGACCAGCACGACGGCCAAACCGGGCTGGAACGGCAACTCTGCCACACGCGCGGCAACCCGCTCCCGGAGCAGGGACGCATGCGCCTTACCGTCGATGATCTGCGCCGGCATGATTTGCGTCAGTAAAACAGCGGCAGAATGACGGAGGCAAAGAGCTGCCTGAGAATCGCCTGGGCTATATAGATCAGCAGCAGCAGCACCAAGGGGCTGAGATCGATCCCGCTCAACGACGGGACGAACTGCCGGATGCGGCGGAGCGCCGGCTCGGTGATCCGGTAGAGGAAGTCCGAGATCGTCCAAACCAGACGGTTACGGGTATCAACCACGCCGAATGCGATCAGATTGCTCATGACAGCGGCCAGGATCACAGCCCACCAATACAGTCCCAAGACTTGCTGCAACACTTCATAGACAGCATTCGCAATGTACAAAGTTAGTCCTCCCGGCGGCGGCGGACCCTAGCCTTGAGCTTGGCGAGCCGCAATGTCCCTGTCAGCGGCTTGACTTGCCCTGCCCCGCTGGGCATACCGCGGCGCCTACAAGGCGGGGCTGTAGCTCAGTTGGTAGAGCGCCTCGTTCGCAATGAGGAGGTCAGGGGTTCGATTCCCCTCAGCTCCACCAGCCTTGTACCGCGGCGCCCTGTGTGCGGCCCTCTGTGGCTGTTATTTGGGCGCAACTTTGCAAATAAGGCACAGTCTGACGCGGTTTTTGTGATATTCGCGCAACATGTGGGTTGCTTCGATCAATCCGGCCGCGTAAAACCCTTGTCTGGTGACCGCGTACCGTCCTACGCAGCGTTGAAAGATAAAGGATAGATCAATGCGCCTTCGTTTGGCCCTTCTGACAACAGCGACCCTCGGGCTGCCGGTCCTGGCGTCAGCTCAGCCTGTCTCGGGATTGTATGTCGGCGCGGGCGCCGGCGGGAACCTCCTGCAAGATGAGACGGTGTCGAGTGCACATAACGGACCGGCTGCGTACGGTAAAGGAACGAACTACAAGTTCGACGCCGGCGAAGTTGCCGTTGGCAGTGTTGGTTATGGACTTGGCAACGGGCTGCGGTTCGAAGGCCAGGTCAGCGGGTATGACAACAAAATCCGCGGCGTCGAGAATGGCGGGGCGTCGCGCCCGCCCTCCTCGAAGGGTGGCGACGAGTACAAGGTCGGTGCCTTTGCCAACGTGCTGTATGACGTTCCGCTGCAGTCGTTCGGGATCAACTCGCCGGTTTACCCCTATGTCGGCGGTGGTGTTGGGTACGTCTATACCCGGGTGAACAACGTCCACATCTTCAACACGACGCCCGTGGGGAATGGGCTCTACCAGCGCTCCAACTCAAGCAACAACGACCTTGGGTATCAGGCGATCGTTGGCGCGTCCTACCCGATCCCTCCGGTGCCGGGTCTGTCGCTGACCTTGGAATACCGGTTCATGGGCGAAGCCTTCAACCGCACGCTGAAGTTCCAGGATTTCTCGTCGACCGGCGTCAGGGCGGGCCGTCAGAACATCAAGGACGACTTCAACCACAGCCTCCTCTTGGGTGTGCGTTACGCATTCGGTGTTGCGGGTCCGGCCCCGGTTGCGCCGCCTGCCGCCGCGCCGGTTCCCAGCACTGCAGCGCGCACATACCTCGTGTTCTTTGACTGGGACCGTGCGGACCTGACCGACCGCGCCCGCCAGATTGTGGCCGATGCCGCCCAGGCCAGCACTCGCGTCCAGTACACGCGGATTGAAGTGCAAGGCAATGCGGACCGGTCTGGGACGCCTGCCTACAACCAGCGTTTGTCACTGCGTCGCGCGCAGACGGTTGCGGCCGAGTTGGTGCGTGACGGCGTTCCCCGCACGGCGATCGACATTCAGGCGTTCGGCGATACGCGTCCGCTGGTCCCGACCGCGGCCGGTGTGCGTGAGCCGCAGAACCGCCGCGTCGCAATCATCCTGCGGTAGTTCTCTCTTCGGGAAAGAGCCGGTGCCGCTTCGGTGGCGCCGGCTTTTTTTTTGCGTAAGCCTCGGCCGGCTATCGGACGGAAGAGAAACCCGTCGTGCTCCTTCACCCCGAGGCTCTTGTATAAAGCACGCGTCCCGACTGCGGGTTTTACGAACGTGAGAGAGATGCTGCAACGAGCCGCATTAAATCAGGCTCAAATCCTTCGCCGCTGATCCAGGGAACACCTTGTCCAGCTGGGCTGCATCTAGTCCGTAGAGCCGGTGGAACAAGCCACCGAACAGATCGCGATAATCCGTCAAGACTGGGAAGTCGCGATTCTGGTTGAGCGATGCCTGCTCCACACGGACCTGCTCGCCCGCCATCCGCCCGCCCTTCAGTCCACCGCCCATCACCCAATAGGCACTGCCATGGCCGTGGTCGGTGCCCTTGTCACCGTTCTCGCGGAAGGTGCGGCCGAACTCCGAAATCACGACGACAACCGTGTCGTTCCATTTGTCTGGGCCGATCTCCTCGGCAAACCCGGCAAGTCCGCGGCCCAACTCGCCGAGCCGGTCGGCGAGATACCCCGTGCCGCCGCCCTGGTTGAC
Source organism: Acetobacteraceae bacterium (assembly GCA_965199005.1). Lineage (GTDB taxonomy): Bacteria > Pseudomonadota > Alphaproteobacteria > Acetobacterales > Acetobacteraceae > LMUY01. The sequence goes on from CBDAQK010000006.1 coordinate 2,380,862, forward strand.
ATGCGTGTCCCAGCCGCCGACATCGACGAAGCCAAGGGTAAACTGGTCCTGCATCAGCCGGCCAATGCGCCGGGCCGATAATTCGAATCCTTTTGGCGACACTGCACCCCGGTTGGCTTCGATCATCTCCTTGGAAATCGATTGGTATACGTCGTCGCGAACCGCGAATCCCTCGGTGATCGACGGCGCCAGTGCCGTATTTTGATACATGCTCGCGATCAGCTTCGCCTGGCGATCATCCACGCTGGGCCTCCCGACGGCATTGAGGCCGATATTCGGAATCGGGGAGTCACCGTGGAACGTCAGCGGCAATTGGTCGGTAAAGGCGATCGGGCGGCCCTGCGTCAGCACGCCCGCCAACCGGCTCATGAAGCCCGAGCGGTAATTTCTGGCATCGTGGATCGTCTGACCCAGCTCGATGGTGTCCTGCGTCTCGAAATGGCTGCGCGTCAGGTCGTCCGTCCCGGCAAACGGGACGAAGGCGATCTGCTTCTTCTGCCAAAGCGGATAGATCGACGCCTTCAAAGCCGGGTGCAGACCCCAATCGCCATCCAGGGCAAGGGCCGCATTCGGGTTGTCCGCCCCGGGCCGCGCCACCGCCAGCGTCGGACGGGACTGGTAGTAAAAGTCGCTGGACACGGGGATGACGACGTTGGCAGCGTCGTAGGCTCCCCGGAGGAAAACCACGAGCAGCCGGGTATTGGTGGGTGGCGCCGCCCAGACACGGCCGGCGACGGTGAGCGGCACGGCAGCAAGTGCACCGAGTAGGGACCGGCGATACATGGCGTTCTCCATTCAGTACATGAATTCAGGGCTGCACAAGAACAGCAGGTTCCAGTCTTGCGGGGAGATGGCTTGATCCAGCGCCGCCAGCGTCTTGGGGCCAAGCTTGGCGCGCAGATCGTTGTAGTAGAGGGCGTTCTGCAGTTGTGGAAAGGCCGGATGATCCACGGCCCTCGGCTCGGCCGGCTTGAACAACCCGGCGGAGCCAAAGCCGATCTGCCGTGCGATTTCAAACCGCACGGCCAGTTGCCCTGGCCCACTCCACGACGCCGAACTGATCGAGTAGCCATCGGGCGTTTCGTGGTTGTAGAGCCCCTCCGCCATCCGGTTCAGCCAGTTCTGAACCGGAGCGGTGTTGAGAATGACCTTGTCGCCATAGGCCAGCCGCACCGCCGACATCACATAATGAGCCGGATCCTTGAATTTCTTCCCCGCCGACGCGGCGAACGCCGGCGAGCGGAACATGGTCTGCAGCACTTTGGCAATGTCGCCATCCGAGCCGAGGAAGGTCTGCGCCATCCGGTCAACCAAGCCCGGCGGTGGGGTGTCGGAGACGAAGAACTCGGCCAATTCCTGCGAGATGTGCCGCGCGGTCGCGGGCTGGCGGGCGAGGATGTCGATCACCTGGTCCACCTCGGCCAAGCCGCTCCCCTTGATGGTCTGGCCAAGGAAGACCTTGTCGCCGTAATCGTGCCGTGCCGGGTTGAACTCGAACAATCCATCCCGCACCAGCTGGCTTTGCAAGGCTGGCGTCAGCCTGGGGTTCTCCGGCCGCGCGTCGATGCCGACGCCCGTCAGCACGCGGGCGAGTTCTTGCACGTCCGTTTGAGTGTAGCCGGAGCCAACGCCCATCGTGTGCAGTTCCATGATCTCGCGGGCATAGTTCTCGTTGATATGGCCCGCAGCATTGGACGCGTTATCCAGGTAACGCAGCATCGCCGGGGCGTGCAGCGTGGCCGACAGCAGGTCGCGGAACTTGCCCAGGGCGTTTGGCCGCAGCGCATTCTCTTCATAGTCGGGCAGTAGTAGCCGGACATCGTCCTTATACTGGTGGACGTTGAAATGGTTGAACCAGAACCAGGTCATTTGCTCGCGCAACTGCGCTGGCGAATACAAATCCCGCAGAATGTTCCGGGCCGCCGCCTGCCGGGCGACATCGGTCATCCCTTGTTGGAACGCCTGCTGCGCCGCCTGCTTTTCGGCCGGGTCGGTGATGTCTTTCATGGCGCGGATTTTGGCGTCCCTGTCCGCCAAGAAATCGGCCATCGACCGGCTGGAGATCGGCATCGCGTCGATCTCCGCCTGTGCATCCGGCGGGAGCGTATCATCCGCCGCCGGGTGTAGCTGCCAGTCGAGCCAGCGCTGTACTCCCATCGCGTGGATCTGGGCCATAGCGGAGGGCGTCGCCCCCCAGGTCACCCGGTCGACCAGGCCGAGTTCTGCCGCATTGTCCGGAGCGCCAGCCGCCTGCGCGACCAACGGGACGCCCATGAGCACCAGCAAAGCAAAGGCAGGATGGATCCTCGCCATCGGTCGAACTTCTTCCCCAATGCTACCCAATGTGTCTACTCGCGCGCGATGTAATCGAATGTAAACAATATTGGCGGAACGACACCCGGATCAAAAACTCGAGAGGCGCCGTCGATCGCTTGATGTCGTCTTGGTCCATAACATTGGCCTACAGCTGTCTGTGCCAAGGAGTCGGCATTAGCGCTGGGGCAGCCAACCGTTGCTCACTTACATTATCATTGCGTTATCACTTGATTCATCATCGCGTTGACAAGAGACTAGGGGCGGGCACGGGAGTTTGACGTCATGGCCAAGCTGGCACTCCAGGATGAATCGCTGTCGTCCATCCAAAGTGCGGTCGCGGCCATCCTGGGTGGGGCCCCGATGTCCCCGGGCTACCCGGCGAACGCGTATTTCGACAGTTTTGCGGTCGGCAGCCAAACGGTCATCCTCAACGGCACCGGGCTGAGCTTCAACGCCGATGGCGTCCTGAATGGCGGCACGATCACCGGCCTGGGCGAGTTCGACAATACCGCGGCCAATTTCTCGCTCTCCGGCATTCAATTGGGCTTCTCCGATTTCGCAGCGCTGGCCGGCGGCGTCTCGAACATTGCGCAGACCGTGCTGTCCGGCGACGACACCATTACGCTGACTAACAACACGGATGACGTGGGTGGCTATGGCGGCAATGATACCTTCATCGTCGGCGCCAACCCGGTGCTTGTCGCGGGTGTCACGACCAGCGCGCTGCTCGATGGCGGCCCCGGGTCCAACACCGTCGATTTGCTCACGTTGCGCAGCGATTCCACCGTCGCGCCGATTCAGTCTGGTGGCACGGCGGTCCCGAATGCCTTCCAAATCACGGCAGATGGGGGCGCCTACACCGCGGCCAACGTTACCGCAACGAACGTGTCGACGCTGCAATTCGTCGATGGCGCATCCTATTCCGATAGCTCGTCCGTCGGCGGCCAGGTGGCGCTGATGTTCACCGCCTTGCTGGGCCGCACCCCAGAGGCGACAGGGCTCGGCTTCTACGCAAACTACGCGAACTCGGCCGGCACCATCGCCGCCGGTGATGCCATCATCAGCACGGCGGAGGGCCAGGCGGACACTGCCGGGTTGAGCAATTCAGCCTTCGTCTCCAGGATGTACATGTCCGACCTTGGCCGCGCCCCGGACGCGTCTGGCGAGGCATTCTGGCAGGGCGGCCTGGATTCCGGCACCTTCACCCGCGGCGCCGTGGCCGCCGGCATTGCCTCATCCGCCGAAGCCTTGAGCGACAGCAGCAACACGCTCGGCGCCAATCCCCTGTTCGGGGCTAGCCCGACCGCAACCCTGGTGGACCAAATCTACCAGACGCTGACCGCTCAACTCCCCACCGACGCGCTGTTGCAAGCGGGCATCGGCGCGCTGACCGGGGGGACGACACCGGGTCAACTGGCGACTGGGATCATCGGCTCCAGCGCTTATACGGCGCAATACGGGACCCCAAGCCTGAGCAGCTTCGTCACCAGCCTGCAGGACAACGTCTACGGCTCTGCAGACCCGAACGCGACGGCCTACTGGGTGAACGAGATCAATACCGGCGCGCTCTCGCAGGGCCAGGTCGCCGTCGCCTACGCGCAGAGCCCGGGCGAAATGTCGCGGCTGGCCACGCTGGCAAACGAAAATGGGGTGGTTCATAGCTGAGCCTGGTACTTACGATTCGTAGCGGTTAGGGGGAATAGACAGCCCCAAATTCTGCCGCAACGTCGTGCCCTCGTACTCCGTGCGGAACACGCCGCGGCGCTGCAGTTCCGGCACCACTTTACGGGCAAAGTCCTCGAACGGGACGGGATAGTGGTTGCAGATGACGTTGAACCCGTCGGCCGCATCCTGCTTCAGCCAGGTTTCCAGTTCATCCGCCATGTATTCGGCGGTGCCCACCAACACGCGGTGCCCGGTGCCGGCCGCCGTGTGCCGCGCGATCTGCCGTAGCGTCATCCCGCGTTCCCGCGCCGTGCGCACCACCAACTCCTGCCGCGCCTTGGCGGCGTTGGAGGGGGGCAAGTCCGGCAGCGGACCGTCCAACGGATAGTTCCGCAAATCCAGCCCGCCGCTGATATGCGAGAGAGATTGCAGCGCCACGTCATCGGGCAGCAAGGCCTGCAACTCCTCGTATTTCTCCCGTGCCTCCGCTTCCGTGCGGCCCAGCACCGGGGTGATGCCGGGCATGATCTTTATATCATCGGGCTTCCGGCCGTATTTCGCGGTGCGGCTTTTCACGTCGGCGTAGAACTCTTGGGCGCGGCCTAACTCGGTCTGCGCGGTGAAAATCACGTCCGCGGTCTTGGCCGCCAATTCCCGGCCCGCTTCGGAGGACCCGGCCTGCGCCACCACGGGCCGGCCCTGCGCCGAGCGGGGAAGGTTAAGCGGGCCCCGCACCTTGAAGTGCGGGCCGTCATGGTCGAGGAAATGGACCTTGGTCCGATCCATGTAGACCCCACTCGCCTTGTCGCGGATGAGGCCGCCCTCTTCCCAGCTATCCCACAGCCCCACGACCACGTCGTAGAACTCGCTCGCCCGGGCATAGCGCTTGGCATGGTCCATATGGGCGTCGAAGCCGAAATTCTCCGACTCATCCTCGATCTGGCTGGTGACAAGGTTCCACCCGGCGCGGCCCTCGCTGATCTGGTCGATCGCAGCGAAGCGGCGGGCGATGTTGTAGGGCTCGTTATAGGTCGTGGTCGCCGTGGCGATGAGGCCAATATGCGTGGTCAGCGCGGCCACCGCCGCCAGCACTGCGGTTGGCTCCAGCTTCACCGTGCGGCTCAGCTTGGTCTTGCTGGTGTCGCCCCGGGCCAAGGCGCGGCTGCCATTCACCGCTGCCGTGTCCTGGAAGAAGATGGTGTCGAACTTGGCTGCCTCGGCGGTTTGCGCCAAGTGCAGATACATCTTCCAATCCATGTCCGAGGTCGTCACCGCATCCGGGTGCCTCCACCCGGCCAGGTGATTGCCCGGCACGCTGAGGAACGCCCCCAGCTTCAACTGCCGGCGCTCAGGCATGTTCGCGAACCCGGTGGAAGCTGTTCTCCGGGACGGGCACGCCGAGGTTGGCGCGCAGCGTGGTCCCCTCATACTCGGTGCGGAAAATGCCGCGGCGCTGCAGTTCCGGCACAACCAGTTCGACAAACTCCTCCAGCGGCTTGGGGTAATGCGCGAAGAGCAGGTTGAAGCCGTCGCAGGCCCCCGCCTCCAGCCATTCCTGCATGTCGTCGGCCATGGATTGCGGGGTGCCATACAGCACGCGATGCGCCTGCGACATGCCCAGCACACGGCCGATCTGGCGAATGGTCATGCCGCTGCGGCCCATGGCGATAATCATCTCCTGCCGGGCCCGCGCCGCGTTGGACGGCTTCAGCTCCGGCAACGGGCCGTCCGGGTCCAATGACAGGATGTCCACGCCACCCGCCAGCCGGGCGACGCCGCGCAACCCGGTGGCATCGTCGACCAAGTCGCGCAATTCCTCGTATTTATCCTGCGCCTCGGCGGCGCTGCGCCCGACGATCGGCATGATACCGGGGAAAATCCGGATGTCCTCCGGGCCGCGGCCATGTTTGACCACCAGGTCGCGCATCTGCCGGCAGAACACCTGGCCCTCGCGCACCGTGCGCTGCGCCGTGAACACCATGTCCGCCGACCGCGCCGCCAAATCCATCCCAATCGGCGACGACCCGGCCTGCGCCACCACCGGCCGGCCCTGCGGCGAGCGCGACACGTTCAGCGGCCCGCGAACCTTAAAATGCGGCCCGTCATGGTTCAGGATATGCATCTTGTCCATGTCGAACCATTGCCCGCTGGCCTTGTCGCGCAGGAAGGCATCGTCCTCCCAGCTATCCCACAGCCCGCGCACCACGTCGTAGAACTCGGAAGCGCGGTCGTAGCGGGAGCCATGCTCCAGATGCGCGTCGAAGCCGAAATTCGCCGCCTCGTCCTCCGCCTGGGAGGTGACGAGATTCCAACCGGCCCGGCCGCCACTGATATGGTCGATGGTCAGGAAGCGCCGGGCGAGGTTGTACGGCTCGTTATAGGTGGTGGTGCAGGTGGAAATTAGGCCGATATGGCTGGTGACCGCGGCCAGGGCGGCGATGGCGCTCACCGGCTCGATATGCGCTTGCCGGCCGTTCTTCACGTTGAAGGGCTGGGCGCCATAATTGACGTTGCTGCCGACGACCGCGACGCTGTCCTGGAAGAACATCGCATCGATCTTGCCGCGCTCAGCCACCCGCGCCATGTGCGCCAGCCACTTGAACGACAAATCGGTTTCGCAAACCGCGTCCGGGTGGCGCCACCCGGTTGGGTGGCAACCCGGCACGCTCATGAAGGCACCGAAGCGCAACTTGCGCCGCCCGGTCATGCCACGGCACCCAGGGCGATGCTGGCCTGCTGCAAGGCATGCATCAGACGGTTGCGCGCGCGAACCGCCTCGACGGTGGCGAAGCGGATGGCGTCCTCCCCGGACGCAGCCGCGAGGGCGCGGATCGGGTCCAGCACGGGCCATGGCGCCTGTGGGAGGGCCGGGTCATGGCTGAAGCGGTCGCCTCTGGTGTAATCCACGGGCACGAGCGCGCGGGAGGCCGCCATCAGCGCCTTGTTGACCGCCGCATCCGCCCCATGCAGGTCCCCCGCCTTGTCGCGGACCGCCTGCGCCGCCTCCACCAGCGGCGATAGCGTCAGCCGGCCCGCGAGCTTGGCTTCCAGCGCCGTGATTTCCTGCAGCAGGCTGCGCGCGTGGGCCGCATAGTCCAGCGGCAACACCTTGTCCGTCACCAGCCGCCACAAGGCGCGGACGAACACGCGGGTGTCGCGGGTGAGGTTGGCCGGGTCGATCTTGTCCAGCAGGTCCTCCGGGGTGTGCCACCACCAGCCGAGCGGATTGCGCATCTTCACCGGGCTGGGTGGCTGGTGGCTGAGGCTGCCGAACAGTGTGGGGATGCCCACGCCCCAGAACGACATGTCGCTATTGCGTCCGGGCCGGCGGCCCTGATGCTCCTGGTTGGTCTCCGCCCGCACGACATCGGCGGCAAGCCCGGCGAGTTCGGACGCCACGGCGCTCTCCGTCATGACGCTGGCGCCGATGCCGCCGGTGGAATCCACGTTCACATGGATGGCACAGCGGCGCTCCAGCTCGTCCCAATGGTTGTCCACATACCAACTGGAGCCGGAATAGCGCCCATGCGAGTGCCCCGACCAGAAGCAAAGTCGGAAGCCGCGGCGCCATTGGTCCCTCGCCTGCGCCAGCAGCCGCGCCGTCTCCAGCATGGTGGCGTTGGCGCTGCCATTATCCATGACGCCGTAATACCAGGTGTCGTGATGTCCGGAGAACAGCACGAACGGTCCGTCCGGCTCGGGGCCATCGATCTCCGCCTGCAGGATCGGCGTCTTGCGCCACCCGGTGTCGACGGTGGCATGCAGCACAACCGAGGGCGCCTCCCCCTTCGCAAGCCGGTCACGCAGGGCGGTTCCATCGGCGTTGGAAATCGTGCAGGTGACGGTCGCCGGCAGCTCCGCCAGGGTCGCCGTCGATGGGCTGCCCCACACCGGGGAGATGCACATCTCGTGCAAATGCTCGTGCGGGCTGATGTGCAACTGGCCGATCGCCCCGGCCTTCGCGGCGAGGGCGGCAACCGCCGGGCTGGCGATCCCCTCCACCAGCACGATCCGCCCGGCCAGGTCGGTCCGGGCGAAATCGGCCGCCTTGCCCTCACCCAGATAGACCAGCGGAGCCGACAGGCCGCCCAGTGGGGATGCGATGGAAAACGAGTGCGTGATGGCGGTGACATCGCCGCTTTCCACCACCACCCGCGCCTCGCCCGGCAGGCTGATAAAGGCGTCGTGCAGAATGAGCTTCGTGCGGTAGCCGTAGCTGTCCAGCTTTTCCTGGATCAGCTTCATGCTGGTGAGTTCGTCCGGGCTGCCGGACAGCTTGATCCAGCGGGCGAAATCGGTGCAATGGGACATCAGGCGCTGGGTATCCACCGCGTCGGCAAAGTCTGTCGGCAGGTCGGCCATTGATCGATCCCCCAGGGTTGGCGCGCGAACCCAAAACCTTGCGGGGCCGCGCGTCAACACTGTCATGACGCGTCGTTGACAATGTCTGCCCCGGCTCACAATGTCATGCGCAGTGAACGCTGCGGCTATGACCGTGGCGCATTAGCAATGCTCGGTTTTCTGATGCTCGGTTTTCTACAGTCCGGTCCCACGGCCGGTTGGGCGCGAGGGTTTCATCATGTCGAACGACCACATATTGAAGACGACGCGCCGCGCCATGCTGGCCGCCTCCACCGCGGCCCTGGCGCTTCGGAATGTCGCAGCCCATGCCCAAGCAGCCGGCGATAAAATCCGCCCCATCGCCATCCTGTCCAAGCCCCAAGCCGCCGATCCGTCACTGTTTCAGGCCGCCCAGCTCGCCGCCCAGCAATGGCGCAAACTGGGCCTGCAGGTCACCGTCCAAGTCATCAGCAGTTCCGAGCAGAATGCCGTGGTGTGGAACCAGCGGCAGAAATGGGACATGACGACATGGGAAATGGTCGGCCGCCCCGAACGGAGTGACCCGGACGAACTGGTCTTCAGCCTGTTCAACTCCAGCCTCGCCGCCACCGGGTATGATTTCGTCGGCTACCAGAACCCGGCCTACGACGCGCTCGCGCAGGAGCAACGGCAGGAGTTGGACCCGGCCAAGCGCCAAGTGCTGGTGAAGAAGGCGCAAGACGTGATCGGGCACGACGTGCCGTATATCTACCTCGTGTATCCCCGCCGTTCCGCCGCGTTCAACAACCAGGTGTGGAAAGCCTCCAGCATGGTGACGGAGGCTGGAATCGGCATCCGCAACTTCTGGACCTTCATCGCGGCTGAGCCACTTGGCACGCAGAAGGACATGATCCTCAACTGCAACAACGAGATAGACTTCATCAACCCGGTGCGGATGGATGCGATCGGCAGTTGGGTCACCGACCTGCTCTGGGACAAGCTTGCGCGCGTTGGCCCCGACGGCAATCCCGGGCCCTGGGGTGCGGAATCGTTCAAATGGCTGAGCGACACGACCATGGAGGTCGTGGTGCGCGACGGGATGAAGTTTCACGACGGCACGCCGGTGACGATGGAGGACGTGCTGTGGTCCTTCGAGATGCCGGCGCACAAGGATAAGACGCCGCAATTCAACCCCTTCGTCAGCAACATCGACTCGGTGAAGCAGACGGGGCCGAAGACGATCGTGTTCACGCTGAAGGCGCCCCAGGCCTCCTTCCCGACCACGACGCTGTCGAAGATCAACCTGGTGCCGAAGCATCTGTGGCAGCCCTTGCTCGAGGGCATGGCGGGCAAGCCGGACATGCTGGAGAATTACGACGAGCCGAAGCATATCGGCTCCGGCCCGTTCCGCTTCGTGCACTGGCGCAATAACGAGGAGGTGGCGCTGGAGCGCAATCCGGATCACTGGAGCGCCCCGAAGATGGAGCGTTGGATCCTCCGCATCGTGCCAAACCAAGAGGCGACGCTTGGCATGATGAAGACGGGCGAGTTGAACTTCCTGGCCCTCTTCACCGGCGACCCACGCGTACTGGCGGAGGTGCCGAAGCAATCGCCGCAAATCACCGTCGTGACGACGACCGATCTGGGCTTCCAGTTCCTGGCCATGAATCTGCGCCGTCCGCCGTTCGACGACCCGGCGTTCCGCCGCGCCCTGTCCGCGTCCGTCAGCCGCAAGCTGATGGCTGCCGCGGCATATAACGGGTTTGGCGTGCCCGCCGGGTCCTGCGTGTCGACGGCGCTGCCGTTCTGGCACTCCGCGGACTCGCTCGATGATGGCGGGGACGTGAAGAAGGCGGCCGACATGCTGAAGGACGCTGGCTACGTGCTGGATGGCAACACGCTGCATTATCCACCGGGCAAGCGGGAAACGCTGGCCAGCAACTAGGACGGATCCGCCTGCATGGTGTTCTACGCCAAGCGAATCGCCCACATGGCGTTCGTGATGTGGGCGATTGCGACCATCCTGTTCCTGATGTTCCGCCTGCTGCCGGCCGACCCGACCATCGCCTACCTCGACCCCAGTTTCACTGGTGAACAGCGGGACATGATCCTGCACGATTTTGGGTTGGATCAGCCGCTCTGGTGGCAGTATTTGCTCTATATCGGCAATTTGCTGCGCGGCCGGTTCGGCTTGTCCTTCCATCAGCGTTTGCCGGTGACGGATTTGATCCTCGCCGTGCTGCCAAACACGCTGCTGCTGACGCTGCTGGCGCTGGTGGTGGCCTATGGGTTCGGCGCGATCTTGGGCGCGTTGATGGCGTGGCGGCGCGGCGGCAAATTGGAGACCATCGCCATTCCCCTGGTACTGGCCACCCGGGCCGCGCCCGAGTTTTGGATCGGCATGGTCCTGCTCGCCGTGTTTGCGTTCGGCGTGACCTGGTTTCCGGCGGGCGGTGCCACATCCGCCGGGGCGGTCTTCCCATCCCTCTGGGCGCGCTACACCTCGCTGGACTTCCTGCGCCACCTTGTCCTGCCGGCGCTGACGCTGGCCATCTACCTGCAGGGCCTGCCCGTGCTGCTGATGCGCTCGAACATGCTGGAGGTCATGAACCAGGAGTTCGTGACCATGGCGCGCATGAAGGGCCTGCCGGAACGCACGGTGATGCTGCGTCACGCGGCGCGCAACGCGCTGCTGCCGCTGGTCACCGCGTTCGCGCTGGGGTTTGGCGCGACGCTGGGCGGCGACGTGGTGGTGGAGTCGGTGTTCAGTTGGCCCGGCCTGGGGCGCATGCTGGTCGATGCGGTCAGCGGCGCCGATTATCCCCTGGCGCAAGGGTCGTTCCTGCTGATCGCAGCGGCGCTGGTGACGATGAACCTCGTGGCCGATATCGCGTATGGCCTGCTCGACCCGAGGGTGGCGCATGGACGGCAGTAACGCGGTCGTCCTGCCGGTGCGCCGCCGCCGGGTGCGGGCGGCGCTGGGCCAGTATTTCGCCGATCCCTACGCTATTGCCGGCGCAGTGATCTATCTCGTGTTTATGGCGGGCGCCCTTGGCGCGGGGTGGCTTGCGCGGTACGACCCCACGGAAATCCTGTTCACCGATGACGGCCAATTGGCCGCCTCGCTGCCGCCGAGTGCGGAACATTGGTTGGGAACCACCAATTTGGGGCGCGACATCTTCGCGCAACTGGTGATGGGCATCCGTCCGTCGCTGTTCGTCGGCCTCACCGCCGCGGCCGGCGTGGCCTCGCTCGGCACCGTCGTTGGCGTGGTGGCTGGCTATTTCGGCGGCGCCGTCGACATGGTGCTGATGCGGCTGACCGACGTGGTGCTCGGCATGCCGTTCCTGCCCTTTGTCATCGTGCTGGCGGCGCTGCTGGGGCCGAGCCTGCAGAACATCGTGTTTTCCGTCGTCATCCTGCTGTGGCCGAACGCCGCCCGGATCATCCGCGCCCAATTGCTGACGCTGATGCAGCGGCAGTTCATCGAGGCCGCACGGGTGACCGGGGCCAGCCATGTCCGGATCATCTTGGTGCACATCCTACCCAACGTGCTGCCGCTCTCCCTGCTCTACGCATCGATTTCGGTCGGCTGGGCGATCCTGACGCAGGCCAGCGTGTCATTCCTGGGGTTCGGCGACCAGGATACGATCTCCTGGGGGTACATGCTGCAGGACGCCTATGCCTCGCAGGCGCTCAGCCAGGGGCAATATAACTGGTTCGTGCCACCCGGCCTGTGCATCGTCTTCGTGGTGGCCGCCGGGTTTTTTCTCAGCCGGGGCTATGAGAACCTGATCTTTCCGAAGCTGAGGGATTAGGGTGACACCCCTCCTGTCGGTGTCCGACCTGGCCGTGACCTATCGCACCCAGGCCGGCCTGGTCGCCGCGGTGGATGGCGTCAACCTGGAGGTGCCGGGCGGCGCGATGCTGGGGCTGGTCGGAGAGTCGGGATGCGGCAAGACCACGCTGGCGCGGGCCCTGATGGGGGTCCTGCCCGGCAACGCCCGCGTGGCGCGTGGACTCGTGATGCTGGACGGGATCGACCTGCAGTCGCTGCCGCCGGCAAAGCGGCGTGCGCTGCTGTGGCGCGACATCAGCTTCGTGCCGCAATCCTCCATGAACTCGCTTGACCCGGTATACCGGCTACGCACGCAGATGCGGGAGGTGCTGTGTGGCCGCGGCGATTTGTCGCGTGCCGCCGCCGACCGGCGGGCCGACGAGTTGTTCCAGGCGGTCGGGTTGAACCCGGCGCGGCTGGCGGATTTCCCCCATCAATTCAGCGGCGGCATGCGGCAACGCGCTGCCATCGCCTTGGCCTTGGCGCTACGGCCGAAGCTGGTGATCGCCGACGAACCGGTGACGGCGCTGGACGTGATCGTGCAGCGCCAGGTGCTGGATATGCTGCGGCATCTCGGGACGGAGATGGGCGTTACGGTCATCTTCGTAACGCACGACATCGCGGTCGTCGCCTATTTGTGCACGGTGACGGCCGTCATGTATGCCGGGCGCATCGTCGAATACGGGCCGACCTCGGATGTGCTGGCCCGGCCAGCGCATCCCTACACGATGGGGCTGATGAACGCCTTCCCCGATCTGGAGGGCCCGACGCAGGATTTGGCGCCGATCGAGGGCAGCCCGCCGGATTTGCACACGCCGCCAAAGGGGTGCCGGTTCGCTGCGCGCTGCCCGTTCGTGCTGCCGGTTTGCACCCGGGACTACCCGGATCCGGAGGCGGTGGCAGTCGGTCATACGGCGGCCTGCCATCGCGTGGGTGAGGCGGCATCCCTGCGGGTGACGGCGTCGGAGGCGGCAACGTGGCAGCCCTGATCAACGCCATCGGCCTCACCAAGCACTATCCCGTCTCCCGCAACTTCCAGCAGCTGCTGCGGCGGGAGCGCAGAGTCGTCCGCGCGGTGGACGGCATCGATGTGGTGATCGCACGCGGGGAAAGCGTGGGGCTGGTGGGGGAATCCGGCAGCGGCAAGACAACGGTCGGCCGCCTGCTGCTGAAGCTGACGGAGCCCACCGCGGGGACGCTGGATTTCGATGGCGTCGCGGTGCGCAGTCTGGCGGGCCAGAGCCTGCGGCACTTCCGCCAGCAAGCGCAGTTGGTGTTCCAGAACCCGTTCGACTCGGTCAATCCCAGCTTCACCATCCGCCGCGCCGTGGCGGAGCCGTTGGTGAACACCGGCGTGGCCCGCGGGGAACGCGAGGGACGGATCGCGGAGGCGATGCGGCTGGTGCATCTGGGCGATTTCGCGCGCTATGCGGATAAGCGGCCCTCGGAGCTGTCCGGCGGTCAGTTGCAACGCGTGGTGCTGGCGCGGGCGCTGGTGGGCCGGCCGTCCTTTCTGGTGGCGGACGAGCCCGTCTCGATGCTGGATGTGAGCGTGCGCGCGGGCATCCTGAACCTGATGCGCGAGCTGCGGGATCGCCTGGGGCTGACCGCGCTCTACATCTCCCACGACCTGACCCTGGTGCGCTACGTGTGCGAGCGGACGCTGGTGATGTACCTTGGCCGGGTGGTGGAGGATGGCCCGACCGAGGCGGTGATCCGCCAGCCGGCGCATCCCTATACCCAAGCGCTGATCAAGGCCGTCCCGCGCCCCCGCACGGATCAGCCGCGCGATGATCTGCCCATCTCCGGCGGGCTCGCGAACGCCGTATCGCCGCCTTCGGGCTGCCGGCTGCGGGACCGTTGCCCCTATGCGTTCGCCCGGTGTGCGGAGGAGGTGCCACCGCTTGTGGAGGTCGCGCCCAACCACCGCGCCGCCTGCCACTTGCTGACCCCGGCCGCGGCGCAGAGAAATTAGGCTCGTCCTTTTTGGCTTATCACCGCCCGCGGGGCGACGCATAGTTGCCCCGCGTCCTGCGCAACCCTATAGAGGCGGGGTGATACGGTTCTTCGTCCGGTCGGTCGTCCTTGCGGCATTGGTGTGCCTGACGGTGCTCGTGCTCAGCTTCGCCCTGTCACGCTCCTCCGGCAACCTGGCCATCAGCATCGCCGGGGCGGACGCCTCGGCCGAGGATATCGCGAAGATCAACCATGAATTGGGGCTGGACCGGCCGCTGCCGGTGCAGTTCGCCGATTGGGCCAACCGGGCGGTGCACGGGGATTTGGGCGAGTCCTTTTTGTACCATGAGAAAGTCTCCTCGCTGATCGCGAGCCACCTTCCGGTCACGCTCGAACTGGGGCTGATCGCCATCGCCATCGCAACCATCGTCGCCGTCCCGCTTGGCGTCGTGTCCGCGCTGTACGAGGGCTCGGCGATCGATGTCGGTGTCGGGGTCATCGCGCTGGCCGGCCAGGCGATCCCCAGCTTCTGGTTGGGGCTCATGCTCATCCTGTGGTTCGGGGTCTATCTGCAATGGCTGCCGATTGCGGGCGTGGACGATTGGCACGGCTACGTGCTGCCCTCCATCGTGCTCGCCTTCGTGGCCATTCCCGTGATGATGCGCATGACCCGCAGCGGCATGGTGGATGCGATGGGCTCGGACTACGTCCGCACCGCACGGGCGAAGGGGTTGTCGCGCTTCTCCATCGTGGCGAAGCACGCGCTGCGCAATGCCGCGATGCCGGTGGTCGCGGTGTCGGCGGTGCAGTTGGGCTTCATCCTCGGCGGATCGGTGGTGACGGAGGTCGTGTTCAACGTCCGCGGCGTCGGCTACCTGGCCTGGGAATCGATCGGCAAGGGAGATTTCCCGGTGATTCAGGCCGTGGTGCTGCTCTTCGCGATCATCTTCGTCGGGCTCACCTTGATGTCGGACTTGGTGGGCGCGGTGCTCGACCCACGGCTGCGGGGGCGCTGATGCGGGCCAGGCGGATTCCGCTGCTCCTCGGCATTATCATCGTCGGCATCACCGCGCTCATCGCCCTCGCGGCCCCCCTGCTCGTCCCGCATGACCCGTTCGCACAAGACCTTGCGCAGCGCTACATCTCCCCCGCGTGGATGCAGGGCGGTTCGCCAGCGCATTGGCTTGGCACGGATGGGCTGGGGCGGGACTACCTCTCGCGGCTGATCCTCGGTGCCCGCATCTCCATGATGATCGGGATAACGACCATCGTGCTGTCCGGCGTGATTGGCACCACGCTGGGGGTGCTCGGCGGCTATTTCGGCGGCACGGTCGACGCGGTCGTCATGTTCATCGTGTCCTGCCGCCTAGCGATCCCGCTGATCCTGGTGGCCCTGACGGTGGTGTTCATGGTCGGCAGTTCATTGACCGTCGTGATGCTCACCATCGGGTTGCTGCTGTGGGAGCGGTTCGCCGTCGTCTCCCGTGCCGTCACCCGGCAGGTGTGCGGGCTGGACTACGTCGCGGCGGCATGGTCCGCGGGCTGCTCGCGAAGCTGGATCATCCTGCGCGAGGTGCTGCCCAATATCGTGCACCATCTGGTGGTGATCGCGACCATCGACATGGCCATCGCGATCCTGCTGGAAGCCGCGTTGTCCTTCCTCGGCCTCGGCGTTCCACCGCCCTTGCCATCCTGGGGCCTGATGATCGCGGAGGGGAAGGACTACATGTTCTTCAAGCCCTGGGTGATCGAGATACCGGGCATCGCACTGGCGGTCCTGGTGCTCGGGATCAACCTGCTGGGCGACGGCTTGCGCGACGCGCTCGGGGCCAGGACCGAGCGATGAGCGGTGCGACGCTGGAGCGATCGGCAAATGCGACGCTGGGGCGATCGCCAGGTGCGACGCTGGAGGTCGAGGGGTTGCGGGTCAGCTTCGGCGCGATGGAGGCGGTGCGCGGCATCGACCTCTCCGTGGCACGGGCAGAGACGCACTGCCTGGTTGGCGAGTCCGGCTGCGGCAAATCGGCGACGGCCCTGGCCATCATGGGGCTGTTGCCGCGGGGCGCCCGGCGCACCGCCCAGCGGATTGGGTTCGCCGGCACCGACATCGGCCATTTGCCGGAACGCAAGCTGGCCGTGCTCCGCGGCGACCGGATCGGCATGATCTTCCAGGACCCGATGAGTAGCCTGAACCCGGCCTACACCATAGGCTCGCAGATGACCGAGGTGCTGCGCCGCCACCGTGGTTTGGCCCGCGACAAGGCAGCGGCTCAGGCCGCGGCGATGCTGGACCGCGTCGGCGTGACGGCGCCGGGCATGCGGCTGGGGCAGTTTCCGCACCAGCTCTCCGGTGGGCTGCGGCAGCGCGTGATGATCGCGATGGCCCTGCTCTGCGAACCCTCCCTGCTGATCGCGGACGAGCCGACCACGGCGCTGGACGTCACGGTGCAGGCACAAACCCTGCACCTGCTGGCGGAATTGCAGCGGGAATTGGGGTTGGCAGTGCTGTTGATCACCCATGATTTGGGGATCGTGGCCCGCGTGGCGCACCGCGTCTCCGTGATGTATGCCGGCGAAATCGTGGAACAGGCAACCACGGAGGCCCTGTTCGCCGCCCCCACCCATCCGTACACGCGCGGCCTGCTGGATGCGATTCCGGTGCCCGGCAAGGTGCGGCGGGGGGACCGGCTGGGCAGCATCCCTGGCCTGGTGCCCCGCATCGCCACAGGGTTCACAGGCTGCGCCTTCCGGGACCGTTGCAGCCACGCAGTTGCCATCTGCGCCAGCCCCATCGCGCCGGCCGCGGCCACCCCTGGCCATACCTATCGCTGCCGGATGGCGCCGGATTGGTGGCGCAAAGCGGCATGACCGCGGCGATCGAAACGGTCGGCCTGCGCCGGGTGTTCAGCCAGCAGCAGGGCCTGTTTGGGCCGCCGGCCAATGTGGTGGCGGTCGACGACATCAGCCTGCAGGTCGCACCCGGCCGCGCCCTGGGCATCGTCGGGGAATCCGGCTGCGGCAAATCCACCTTGGCGCGCGTGCTGCTCGGCCTGCTTCCCGCCAGCGCCGGTACGGTCCGCGTGGAGGGCAAGCTCCTGGCGGACATGGACAGGCGGGCGCGGGCAAAGCTGATCCAGCCAGTCTTCCAGGACCCGATGAGCTCGCTCAACCCCCGGCGGCGGATCGGCGACATCGTCGCCCTGCCGCTGACCGCACAGGGTGTGGGCAAGGCCGAACAGCAACGCCGGGTGGCGGCGATGCTGGAGCGCGTCGGCCTCAGCCCGGAGACCGCGTCGCGCTATCCGGCACAACTCTCGGGCGGCCAACGCCAGCGCGTAGCGATCGCGCGCGCCCTGGTGATCGAGCCGCGGATCCTGATCTGTGACGAGCCGACCTCTGCCCTGGACGTGTCGGTGCAGGCGCAAATCCTGAATTTGCTGAGCGATTTGCGGGTGGCGTTCGACCTGACGCTGGTGTTCATCAGCCATAACCTGGCGGTGGTGGAGCACATCGCCGACGAGGTGGCGGTGATGTATCTGGGCCGCATCGTCGAACATGGCCCCAGCAGTGCCGTGTTCGGCGAACCTGGGCATCCCTATACGCGGGCGCTGCTCGCCTCCGTGCTGACGCCGGAACCTGGGCTGGGCCTGCCGGATGTACCGCTCGGCGAAGGCTATCCCGATCCGGCAAATATTCCGCCGGGCTGCCGGTTTCATCCGCGCTGTCCGATCGCGATCGACCGGTGCCGCACCGAAGCGCCGGTGCGGCATGCGATCGAATGTCACCTAGCAGCATAATCAGACCGGAGGAGACAACGATGAAGCGACGCACATTCCTGGCGACTGCCGCCGCGGCGAGCGTGGCGCAGCCAGCCTTGGCACAAAAGGCGCGCGACACGATGCGCGTTTTTTGGCGCGACGCAGTGCCCGATGTGGACCCCTTCCGCAACAGCCTGCGCACGGGCCTCATCCTGGCGCATGAGGGTTGGGACACGCTGGTGTATCGCGACCCGCATACCTTCAAAATCGTTCCGGCCCTGGCCACCGAGTGGACGCAGACCGATCCGACGACGCTGGATTTTACCCTGCGCCAAGGGGTGAAATTCCATAACGGTGACCCGTTCGGCGCCGACGATGTGGTGTACACGCTGACAACCATTCAGACAGACCCGCTGGTCGCGGTGCCCAGCAATTTCTCCTTCATTGCGAGTGCGGAAAAGCTGGGCGACTTCAAGGTTCGGGTGAAGCTGAAGAACGTTTTCCCGGCGGCGCTCGAATACTTCTCCATGACGATCCCCATGTATCCCAAGGCCTATCGCGAGAAGGTGGGAGGAACCGCCTACTCGAAGCAACCAGTCGGCACCGGGCCTTATAAGATCACCCGGGTGAACGGCACCAGCAACGTCGACTTCGAGCGGTTCGAGGAATATTATAAGGAGAGCCCTAAGGGCCGGCCCGCGATCAAATACCTCAAGATCACCGAGGTGGCCGATGAATCCGGCGAGTTGACCGGGTTGATCAGCGGCCAAGCCGATTGGATTTGGCAGTTCAATCCAGACCAGTTCCAAAGCCTGCAGAGCCTGCCCGGCAAGCATGCGGTGCGCGCCGGGTCGATGCGGATGGGCTATTTGGAGGTCGACGCCGCAGGACGTGCCGGTAATGATAGCCCGTTGCAGAACCAGAAGGTGCGTCAGGCGATCTTCCATTCGATCGACCGCGCATCGATGGCAAAGAATCTGGTGCAGGGTGACAGCCATCCCGTGGCAGCCCCTTGCTACCCCACCCAATTCGGATGCGACCAAAAGGCGGCAACCGACTATGCCTACGACCCGGCGCTGGCAAAAAAACTCCTGGCCGACGCGGGCTATCCGCAGGGTTTCTCCACCACGATCTATACCTATTTGCTGCCATCGTGGAACGCGGCGATTCAGGGCTACATGAAGGCCATCGGCATCAACGTCGACCTTCAGCAATTGCAGACCGCCGCGGTCATCCAGAAGGTGAATGCCGGGCAGGCCCCGATCAACCTCGGGAGCTGGGGGAGCTACTCCATCAACGACGTCTCGGCGATCATGCCGTTTTACTTCGGCGGCGGGACCAACGACTATTCACGCGACCAGAAGGTCATGGATTTGGTCAAGGCCGGCGGCGCGGTGACGGACCCGGCAGAGCGGGAGAAGAACTATTCCGAAGCCATCCACGTTGCGACCGACCAAGCCTATTGGTTGCCGCTCTTCACCTTCGTGACGTATTACGCGTTCTCCGCCGACCTTGACTTCGAACCCTTCCCCGACGAGTTGCCGCGATTCTATCTGTGCAAGTGGAAATAGCGCGACCCTACTGCTTGGTCAGCATGCTCTCGTGCACCCACCCGAACGGCGCGGTATCACCCACCTGATACCAGCCGCCTGGGGCCTGGCCGAACACATGCAGCGTTGTACCCTGCTGCACCGTCCGGATCGAAGGCCCCTTCGGGTCGGAATGGACGTTGGAACTCTGCCGCACGATCACGGTGCCGCTGGCCTCGACCGGGGCCTTGGTCAGCGGCGGGGGCGCGCCCGGTCGGGCCGGGACGGTGCTAAAAACCACGGGGGCGGCTGGCGGCGAATCCGGGTTGCGGACGGCATCCGGCAAGGGCGGCGTCTGCACCGCGCGGAACGAGGATTGCGCCGGGCCGCCATTCTCGTAGCAATAGTTGACGATGGCCCCATAGACCCGGCTGGCCTCCGATGTGGTGGTGCCAACGGTGTTATCGAACTGATATTGGGTCGCTTGCCCATTCTGCTGCATTGTGACGACGGAGACGAAGGGAACGAAGATGTTCGCGTCGTCAGCGAACGGGCTCACCTGCCCACAAATCGCGACATGCTGCGGCGCCGCCTGGGTATAGCTCTGAACCCCGCGAAACCGCACCTTGGCCGGCGCCGGGACTAACGATTGTATGCTTTGCTCGGCGGCATCAACGACGCGCTGCATCGACGGTGCCGCGGCGGCAGTCGCGCCGGCGGTCTTTTTCTCATCCTTGCACCCGGCCAGCCCAGCCGCCGCCAAACTCACGAGGACAACCCTGGTAGCAAGAGCCGGCATGACGACGGTCGTTCCTTCGGTGGCGGGCGTCCCCCTGACGCTCACGAAGGCTCGTGAACGCGGGACGTCAGCAGGGAGGGGGATTGATAGGGCGGATACCACATCTTGACCATTACCCTGTCCCTGCCGACCGTACACCACGTGTCCGGCACCTTGCCATGCTGCGCGCGTGCAGGCTGTGGGACGTGGCGCCAAATGGGGGCAGCTAGGCACGACGCGAGAAAGCGGCGCTGCTCTATTTGATAGTCAAGGGTTTTTATTGGTCAGGCGGACCGTTGCCGAAGCCCTCTTGGCCGGATAAGCGGGCCCAACTGGCGTAGCGGGCGGAGGCTGGGAGGGTGCCGTCCACGATAAGGCTCTGCCATACGCCGCAGGCCTTGACGAAGTGTGGTACGCTCCCTGGGAACATCGCCAGCGTCAGCGCCTCCGCGATCTCGTCTTCCGGCACGGCGTCGGCATAGGCGGCCTCGAGTTGCCAGCCGAGTAGCCGCCAGCGGGCGCGGCAGACATGCACTGCGCAGTGCGCCAGATGCACCAGGCGCAACGGTGCCAAACGGCGCACGCCAGCCAGATAGGCGGATTTCGGGTCGAATGGCTGCAACGCGGCGGACCAATCGCGCGCCGCGAAATCATAGGCCGCACCCCCGATGGCACCCGCGCAGGCCGCGAAGGCCGCGGCGATCGTCTCGTCGGTGCCGCCTGCCTTACGCAGCTTGGCGATGTGGTGGGTTGCCACCGATTCATCCGTGGCACCCAGCACAGCGAACCAGACGAATTCGCGGTCATGGTGTGACAGCACCCGATCGGCCAGGGCCATCGCCGAGTAGGCGGCATCGTAGCCAGCCAGCAAATCGGGGAACACCAGGGCCAGCAGCCCATGATGCGGCAGCAGATAGCCCCGCTTGGCGCGCACGGCCACTAGCCGCTGTTCTAGCTCAGGCAGAGGCTCGTCGGTCATGCGCACAGCGTACACGCGCCGACGCAACCGTCCAACTCCGCCGTCACCTTCGCCGGGTTGAATGCGAGGGTTGAAACTGGCCGCCCGCTCTGGCCGCCGAGTTTTACACCGCGTCTGAGGAGGATATCGTCGGCCTTTTCGCCATCGCTCAGGCCGCAGAGGACCTGATCGGCGATGTGGACGCCGCCCGGGAACAGGCGCTGCGGATCGTGAGGGGCCTGTTGATCAAGGGATGCTCGCTGGCTGCTCGCCCTACAACGTGGGCGGCTATCGGCCCTGGCCAAACCAGGAACGGACCGTCGTCATGCGTCGCATCCGGTCCGAGTGGTTGGATCTAGGCCACTCACCAAGCATCCCCGACATCGTGTGGTTCGGACCTCCTAAACTGCCAAACGAGGAGAGCCTTTCCATGGAACGACTCCTATCCCGTCGCCCAACGCAGACCGCCGTAGGGTGAGCTTCAGCCCACCGCTTCGAGGCGCCGTGCGAAACGTGGCGGGCTAAGGCCCACCCTACGACTCCTATAGATATTGGAGCATCGTCGGTCATGCGTGAGGGTTATCCGACACAATGCAAACGTCCAACTCTGCCGTCACGGCCGCCTCATCAAACGCGCCGAGCGGGCCGATCAGGACCAGCCGGACCAACGCTGCACCCGGCGGTGACGGAGGCGCCGGGCTGATCGTGGCGCGGGTGCCGACCATCTGAAACAGCAATGGCCGGCCGGGCTGGTCAATTGTCACCAGGATGCCTTTGGCGCGGAGGATACGCGGGGCCAGGCGCGAGACCGCGCGCTGAAACAGCGGCAAAGACACCGGGGCGTTGGCCGTCCAATCCATCGTCTGAAAGGCTGGCGTGGAGAAAGCCGGCCGCTTGGCTGCCGCGCCGGGCTGATGCAACCCCGCGGAGAACAACAGCTCTGCCGGCACGTCGCCATTCTGCACGTCGAACATCATCCGGCCGGGTTTGAACACGTGCAGCCGTTCGCGCATCGCCAGGTGTTCGTCCGGGGTGACCAAATCGGTCTTGGTCAGCAGGATGAAATCTGCGGTGCGAAGCTGCGACCGGCAAAGCGCATCGTCCAGCAGCGCCGGACAATCCAGCAGATGCCGGCAATCCGCCAGACAGACCACCGCATCCAAGGCAGCCTCCTTGAAGATCACCGGGTCCAGCAGATTGCGGACGATTTCGGCCGGGTCCGACACGCCGCTGGTCTCGATGACGATCCCGTCCAGCGCGGCATCCCGCCGCAGGATGGTGCTGAGCGTGCGCAGCAGGTCGCCCTGGAGGGAGCAGCAGATGCAGCCATTCTTCAGGCTGACCACACCCTCGGAGACAGAGGCGAGTAACTCCGCGTCGATATCGATGGCGCCGAAATCATTCACCACGGCCGCCAGACGGCGGCCGTGCGGGTTGGCGAGCAGGCGGTTGATCAGCGTGGTCTTGCCCGCGCCGAGAAAGCCGGACACCAGGAGGATGGGAACCGCCATTAGCGGCCAGTCACCTTCAGGCTGACCAAGCTGCGGAAGGTGGGCGAGTGTGCCCATTCCAGCGGCGCGTCATTGGCGCGGCGGAGCAGGGGCAGCGCCCGAAAGAAACTGCGCCCCACCAAGCGGGCCAGCGCTGCGCCGGCGCAGAAATGGATGCCATGGCCGAACCCCATATGCCGGCCCGGCGCGCGACCCACGTCGAAGCGGGCGGCGTCTTCGAACACACGCTCGTCCCGGTTGGCAGAGCCATACAGCATCATCACCTTGGCCCCCGCCGGCATGGTCGTGCCATGCATCACCTGGTCCCGCGTCAATATCCGGGAGAAGCGCTGCGCCGGGCTGTCGTAGCGCAGCATCTCCTCGATGGCGGTGTCGAGCAACGCCGGGTCGGCGGCGAGGCGGGCGTGCTGCGCCGGGTGGGCCAGCAGCGCCAGCGTGCCATTGGCAAGGAAGCTGGAGGTGGATTCGAACCCGGCACCCAGCACGGCACGGGCCATCCACACCACCTCGTCCGGGGCAAGCCGTTCACCATCGATCTCGGCTGACAGCAATGTGCTGATCAAATCATTTCCCGGTTGCGCCCGGCGGCGTTCGACCCCGGCGGCGACCAGGGCCAGGAGATCGGCCTGTGCCTGGGTGCCTTCGGGCGTGCGTTCGCGGGTGACGGGGTCGCGGTAGAGGGTGATGTCCAGCAGGCGTTTGAAATGCCCATGGTCGACGCCATCCATGCCCAGCAGGGTCGACATCACGGCGCCGGACAAAGGTGCGGTCACATCCCGCACCAGATCGAACTGGCCAGCGTCGCGGGCGGCCTCGAGCAGGCGAGTGACTTCGGCCTGGATGCGTTCCGCCTCGCCCGCGACCTGTTTGCGGTTGAACGCCACGTTCACCAAGGCGCGCAGGCGGGTGTGCCTGGGTGGATCGACGGACCCCACCGTGCGCCCGACCTTCTCCGGGCTGTCGTTGATGACGTTGCCGGCGGTCGAGGAAAACACCGTCGGCTGATGCATGGCGGCGGCGACGTCCGCGTGGCGCGACAACACCCAGCACCGCGCCGGCTCCGAGTAATAGACCGGGTGGTCCCGGCGCAACGTGGTGTAGAACGGGTATGGGTCGGCATGGACCGCGAAATCGAACGGATCGAACTGGAAGCCATCAGGCATCGGCGCTATCCCGGGAAGACGCGGCGTAAAATGCGGGAGATCGCAGCATCGCGATAGCCCATCCGAAGGAGACCGTTGCATGGATTTGACACCGAACCTGCCGGAGGTGGTCGCCGAGGTGAGCGCGCTGTTCGAGCGGTATGAACAGGCGCTGATCGACCGCGATGTGGACGTGCTGGATGCGACGTTCTGGAACAGCCCCTACACCATCCGCTATTCCCTGCGAGAAAACGGCTACGGGTTCGATGAGATCCATGCGCATCGTGTCGGTGCGGCACCTGTCGGCAAGGGAACCAAGGAACGGCGGATACGGCTGGAAATCCTCACCCTGGGGCGGGACATCGCCACGGTGAATTTGGAGTTCAAATTGCGCGGCGAACCGCAGATCGGGCGGCAAAGCCAGAGCTGGGTGCGCTTCCCCGATATTGGCTGGAAAGTGATTTCCGCCCATGTCTCGGTCATGCCGCCGCAACCTGGATTGGCGTGATGACCGAGGCCGACCCAAAGCTGCGGATGACGGTGTTCGACGGGCCGGTCTCGGCGCGCGGCTACCGCATCAACAAATTCGCCAAATCCCTGACGTCGCCAGCCGGGCGGGAGGCCTATGCGGCGGACCAGCGTGGCACCATGGCAGCCTATGGGCTTGGCGCGGAGGACATGGCGCTGGTCGAGGCAGGGGATTGGCAGGGCCTGCTGGATCGTGGGGCGTCCGTCTATCTTCTGGCGAAGATCGCCATCGCAGGGGGCGGCACGCTGATGGATATCGGGGCACAAATGCGCGGACAGAGTTTGGACGAGTTCATGGCCGCCTTGCAGGCCGAGCGCCTGCGCCGCCAGGGCGGTGCATGATGGGCCGGATCATCGGCGGCATCGGCTGCTCCCACGCCCCTGCCCTGGCCGGGGTGTTCGACAGCGGCGGGCAAGACAAGCCGCTTTGGAAACCGATCTTCGACGGGTTCGGCCACGCCCGCGCCTGGCTGGAGGCGCGCAAGCCAGATTTGGTGGTGGTCGCCTACAACGATCACATGAACCACTTCTTCTTCGACGCCTATCCGACCTTCGCGCTAGGCGTGGCGGAGCGGTTTCCCTTGGCCGATGAAGGGCGCGCCACACGCGCGTTCGATCCGCTGCCGGGCCATCCGGAGTTTGCCTGGCACCTGGCGCGCAGCCTGGTGAATGACGAGTTCGACCCGACGGTGTGCCAGGAGATGCCGCTGGACCACGGCGTACTGGCGCCCCTGCCGCTGCTGCTGGCGCATCCGTGGCGGGTGCCGGTGGTGCCGCTGGCGGTGAACGTCATCCAGCATCCGCTGCCCACCGCCCGGCGCTGCTACCGTCTGGGGCAGGCGATCGGGCGGGCGGTGGAGAGCTATCCAGGCAAACTGGACGTCGTCGTGTTGGGCACGGGCGGGTTGTCGCACCAACTGCACGGCCCGGATTTCGGCGTCGTCAATCCGGCATGGGACCAGGAGTTCCTGGACCTGCTGGAACACGACCCGGCGCCGTTGGCGGCGATGAGCCATGATGCCTACATGCAGCGCGGCGGGGCGGAAGCGGTCGAGATGATCATCTGGCTGATCATGCGCGGTGCGCTGGGCGGCCCGGTGGATCGCACCCACCGCACCTACGACACGCCGGCGCTCACCGGGCTGGCTGTGACCGTGCTGGAGCCGCGCGAAGCCGCTCTGCCGCCATGAACAAGCAGGTCACCACCAGCAGCACCACGATGGAGGCGGCGGCCAGTGTGGGCGTGACCTGAAGGTTGATATCGTCCCACATCTGCCGCGGCAGGGTGACCTTCAGCCCGCCGCCGACGAAGAGCGCCACGGTCAATTCTTCGAACGAATTGAGGAAGGCGAAGATGAAGGCGGCGACCAGCCCGCCCTCCACCAGCGGCATCATGATCCGCCGCAGCACCACGGCACGGCCAGCGCCGAGCGTGCCCGCCGCCTGGTTGAGGCGCCAATCGTATAGGCGGAACTGGGCCAGCAGGATGACGAAGGCCAGCGGGATTCCGGTGATGGTATGCCCCAGCGCGATGCCCAAATCGGTCGCAACCAGCCCGATTTGGGCGAACAGGTAGAACAGCCCCACCGCCATCACCACGCCCGGCACGACGAGCGGGGCGAGGAAGATGAGGAACACCAGCCCCGAGAGCCGGCTGCCGCTGCGTGACACCCCGAAGGCCCCAGGTGCCGCGATCAGCAGGGTCAAGCACGCGCTGCCAAGGCCGATGGCGAAAGACCGCACGGTGGCGCCGACCCAGACTGGCGACGTAAAGTATTCGCCGAACCAGCGGAAGCTGTAACCCGGCGGGGGGAAGGACAGGAAGGTGGAGCTGGTGAACCCCATGGGAATGCAAGCCAGGATCGGCAGCAGCAGCACCGCGATGAGAACCCAGGCATAGACGGAGAGCAGCCAGCCGAAATCCCGCGCGCCGGTAACCCGGGTCACCATGGCGGCGAGCGCGCCGGTGCCACGCGCCACCCATGCCAGCAACCACAGCCCCAGGCGCCGCGTCCATCGGTTGGACGCGGCTTTGACGGTGCCGCCGCCCATGCCGGACAGGCCGAAGACCCTGTCGTAGACGAGACAGGCGAACAGCGCCGAGCCAACCAGCATCGCCGACAGCGCCCCGGCGAACGACCAGTTCTGCAGGCTGAGGATTTGCTGGATGATGACCTGGCCCAGCATCGTGTCACGGGGGCCGCCCAGCAGGGCTGGCGTGATGAAGAAGCCGAGCGAGCCGATGAACACCAGCAGCCCCGCCGCCGCCACGCCGGGCATGGAGAGCTGGAAGGTGACCCGCCAGAACGCCTCGGTTTTGGTGGCACCCATCGTCTCGGCCGCCAAGGCCAGGCCGCGGTCGATACCGGCGATGGTTGGCAGCATGCTCACCACGGCCAATGGCAGCATGGTATGCGCCATCGCCAACACCACGGTCGCGCGGTCGAACAGCAATTCCGGCGCATCCGCCCCAAACAAGGCGAAGATGCGGGCGACCGGCCCGGTATGGCCCAGCAGCACGAGCCAAACAAAGCTTTTGACGAGGGCACTGGTCCAGTAGGGGAAGAGCACCAGCAAGGTGAGCATAGCCTGCCAGCGGGCCGGCCGCCGGGCCAGCCAATAGGCGAGCGGGTAGCCCAGGACCAGGCAGAGCAGCGTGGTTTGGGTGGCGATCCAGAACGTGCTGGCCAGCACGCGCGTATAAACGCCGACGTTCAAGGCCCGGCGATACGACGCGAGCGAGAAGGCACCCGCCGAATCTTGCACGCTCAGCGATAGCAGCCACACGCAGGGGATTAGCAGGAACACCAGCAGGAACAGCAACCCAGGGGTCGCCAGCCACAAGCTGTTCAGCCGCCAGCGCCGCATGGCCGCCTCCCGCATGGGGAGGGCGCGCGTCGAAGAACTCACTCCGCGGCGCGGGACTGGGTGGCAGCGTGGCGGCTGGGTGGCCGGGCGAGGCCCAAATGGTCGCGCAGCGTGGTGCCGGCGTAGTCCTGGCGGAAGATGCCGCGGCGCTGGAGTTCCGGGACCACCTTCGCCACGAAGGCCTCCAACCCGTCCGGCAAGGTGGGGAAGGTCAGCATGAAGCCGTCGGCGGCGTCGGCGGTCAGCCATTCCTCCATATGGTCGGCGATGGTCTGCACCGTGCCGCACAGCGTCTTGTTGCCGCGTTCGTAGCGCATGTAGAGCTGCCGCAGCGTCAGTTTCTCCGTCCGGATCATCTCCACGATCCGGTTGAAATACATCTGGTGCAAATTGCTGGTGCGCGGGATCAGCTCTTCCGGGATTGGCTCGTCCAAGGGCAGGTCCGTCAGATCCAGCTCCAAATCCATGCCGAGACGCAGCCGGCCCACATCGGGGTGGATCAGCGCCTGCAATGCCTCGCGCTTGTCGAGCGCGTCCTGCTCCGACTCACCCACGATCACGGGCAGGCCAGCCAGCACCTTCAGTTCGTCCGGGGCGCGGCCGTATTTCGCCATGCGGCCCTTCAGGTCGGCGTAGAACGCGGCGGAACGATCGACTTCGGTGTTGGAGGCGAACACCACCTCCGCCGTTTCCGCGGCAAATTCCTTGCCGGTTTCGGACGCGCCGGCCTGGATGATCACCGGCTTGCCTTGGGGCGTGCGCTCGATGTTCAGCGCGCCCTCGACCGAGAAGAATTTGCCTTGATGCGTCAGCTTGTGTAGGCGGCTCGGCTCGAAATACACGCCGCGCTCGCGGTCGCGCACGAAGGCGTCGTCGTCCCACGAGTCCCACAGCGCCTGCACGACGGCGACGAATTCCTGCGCGCGGGCGTAGCGCTCGGCATGCGGGGCCAATTTGGCGTGGCCGAAATTGCGGGCGGCGTAGTCGTTGGCGGAGGTGACGACGTTCCAAGCGGCCCGGCCGCCGCTGATGTGGTCCAGCGAGGCGAATTGACGGGCGACGTTATAGGGCTCGCTGAAACTGGTGCTGACCGTGCCCCCCAGGCCGATCCGACTGGTGGCGCCCGACAGGGCCGATAGCAGGGTCACCGGGTCGAACACGTTCATGAACATCGGGAAGCGGGCATAGGCCTGCAGCTTCTCGGTCCGGGCGGCGGGCGTGTCGGCGATGAAGAACAGGTCGAACTTGCCGCGCTCCGCGAGCTGGGCCAGGCGGCGGTAATGACCGATATCCGTGCCGCCCTTCGGCGTCGTCGCCGGGTGAAGCCACGACGCAGCGTGGGACCCGGTGCCCGATGCCAGGATCGAGAGTGCCATCTGTCTCATGCCGCTTGCTCCACCACATGACGATTGGCCGGGCGCGCCAGGCCGAGGTGCTCGCGCAGGGTGGTTCCGGTGTATTCCGTGCGGAACAGGCCGCGGCGCTGCAATTCGGGCACCACCAGCCGGGTGAACTCGTTCAGCCCGGTTGGCAGAATCTGGCAGGACAGCATGAAACCGTCCGCGCCGCGGCTGGTGAACCATTCCTCCATCATGTCCGCCGCCTGCATCGGGGTGCCGCGGAAGGTGTTGCGCCCGCGCGTATAGCCGCTGGCGAGCTGGCGCAGCGTCGGCTTGTCGCGGCGGATCATTTCCACGATGCCCGCGAAGAACACCTGGTGCAGGTTGGAGTGGGTGGGGATGCGGTCCTCCGGGATGGGCTCGTCCAGTGGCAAATCCGACAGGTCGGCCTCCAAATCGCCAGCAAGGAATTGGCGGCTGACCTCGGGATGCAGCAAGCGTTGCATCACCTGGTACTTTTCTTCGGCCTCATCGGCCGTTTCACCGAGCACCAGGCTCAGCCCTGGGAGGACTTTCAGGCTGTCCGGCGCGCGGCCGGCTGCCTCCAGGCGGGCATGCATGTCGCGGTAGAAGGCCTGCGCCTTGGCAAGGGTGTTGGCGCTGGCGAAGATCACCTCCGCCGTCTCCGCAGCGAAGGCACGGCCGTCTTCGGACTGCCCGGCCTGGATGATGACGGGATGGCCCTGGGGCGGGCGCTCGATGTTCAGCGCGCCATCGACGGTGAAGTACTTGCCCTGGTGAACCACGCGGTGCTGCTTCGCCGGGTCGAAGAACATCGCGTTGGTGCGGTCGCGGACGAAGGCGTCATCCTCCCACGTATCCCACAGCGCCCGCACCACGGCGACGAATTCCCGCGCACGCTCGTAGCGGTCGGCATGGGGTGGCAGTTCGGCCAGGCCGAAATTCTGCGCAACGTATTCGTTGGCTGAGGTCACCACGTTCCACCCGGCGCGCCCGGCGCTGAGATGGTCCAGCGAGGCGAATTGGCGGGCGACGTTGTATGGCTCGTTGAAACTGGTGGTGGCGGTGCCGCCAAGGCCGATATGGGCGGTGGAACCCGCCAAAGCCGATAGCAGCGTCAGCGGCTCCAGCAGGTTCATGAACATCGGGTAGCGGCTCCACGCCTGCAAATGGCGGGTGCGCGCGGCCGGCGTGTCGGCGCGGAAGATCATGTCCAGCTTGGCCCGCTCCGCCGTTTGGGCGAGCCGGGTGTAGTAGCCGATGTCGTTGGCGGCGTCGGCCTGCGTGTCCGGGTGGATCCACGAGGCGGGATGCACGCCCGTCGTGTCCATCAGGAAGCCGATGCTCATCTGGCGGGTCATTGCGCGGCCTCCTGCAAATGCTGCGCGTGGCGGTTCGGGGGACGGGTCAGGCCCAGATGGTGGCGCAGCGTGGTGCCGGTGTATTCGCGGCGGAACAACCCGCGGCGCTGCAGCTCCGGCACGATATGGGTGACGATATCCGCCAGCCCCTTCGGCTGGAGATGCACGATGAACATGAACCCGTCGGAGGCGCCGGTGGTGAACCATTCCTCCAGCACATCCGCCACGTGTTGCGGGGTGCCGCGGACGGAGCGGGTGCCGCGCTCGTAACGCTGATAGAGCTGCCGCAAGGTCAGGCGATCCTGCCGGATCATGCGCACGATCTCGTCGAAATAGCCCTTGTGGAAATTCGACGTTTTCGGGATCAGATCCTCCGGCACCGGCTCGTCCAGCGGCAGGCCGGATAGATCCACTTCCAGATCGGTGGACAGCCGTTGGCGGCCCACGTCGGGGTGCACCATGGCCTGCAATTCGGCGTGTTTGTCGTCCGCCTCCTGCTGGCTCTCACCCACCACCACGGGGAGCCCGGCGAGCAATTGCAGCTCCTCCGGCGCGCGGCCGAATGCCGGCATACGACCCTTCAGATCGCTGTAATAGGCGCGCCCGGCGGTGACATCGACCGCGGAGCCGAACACGATCTCCGCCGTTTCCGCTGCCAGCGCCTTGCCTGAATCGGACGCGCCGGCCTGGATGATGACCGGGCGGCCCTGCGGCGAGCGGGCGATGTTCAGCGCGCCATCCACCTTGAAGAACGCACCTTCGTGCTGCACGGCGTGCTGCTTGGCCGGGTCGAAGAACAGGCCCTGTTCGCGGTCGTGGATGAAGGCGTCGTCCTCCCACGTGTCCCACAGCGCCTTGGCGACCTCGACGAATTCCTTCGCGCGGGCGTAGCGCTCGGCATGGGGCGGCAGCTTGGCATGGCCGAAATTGCGCGCGGCGAAATCGTTGGCCGAGGTCACCACGTTCCACGCGGCCCGGCCCCGGCTGATATGGTCCAGCGAGGCGAATTGGCGGGCAATGTTGTAGGGCTCGCTGAAGCTGGTGCTGGCCGTGCCGCCGAGGCCGATGAACTTGGTGGCCCCGGCAATCGCCGTGAGCGCGGTAATCGGTTCCAGCGCATTCATGAACATCGGGTAGCGCGCCCAGGCGGTGAGGTTCGTGGTGCGCGCCGCCGGGGTGTCGGCGATGAAGAACATGTCGAACCGGCCCCGCTCGGCCAGTTGGGCGAGCGAGATGTAGGCGCCGATATCGGTATCGGCGTCCAACTGGGTACTGGGATGCAGCCACCCAGCCGGATGCGCCCCAGTAAGGTGCGCCGAGAACGACAGATGCATTTGCCGCTTCGGCATGAAGGTGCTCCTTACCCGAGTAGCCAATCCTGGAACCGCTCCTGCACCTTGTCACGGTTCGCAGCCCACCACGCGTCGTTCGAGGGGACCAGTCCCTTGATGTTCTCGGGCGAGGTGGCCAGCAGCGCCGCGCGCTCCGGCTTGATGAAATCGTAGGCTTTGGTGTTGGTCGGCGCATTGGCGACGGTGTTGGAGTAGAGCGCCTGCTGCTCCGGCTTCATGCTGAAGCGGATGAACTTGCGCGCAAGGTCGGCACGCGGGGTGCCTTTTGGGATGGACCAGCCATCGGTCGAGTAGAGGCCCTGGGTGAACACCATCTTCACCGGCGCGCCGCCCTCGATTGCGGCGTAGGCCCGTGCGCCCCAGGTGTCGGACATGTCGACTTCGCCGCTTTGCAGGATTTGCGTGTTCTGCGCGC
Organism: Acetobacteraceae bacterium; assembly: GCA_965199005.1. Classification (GTDB taxonomy): domain Bacteria; phylum Pseudomonadota; class Alphaproteobacteria; order Acetobacterales; family Acetobacteraceae; genus LMUY01. Next base: position 2,412,518 of record CBDAQK010000006.1, read on the forward strand.
CGCTGCTCCACCAAACCTTCACCGCCGGCTTGATCTTGTCCAGCATCTTGAAGGCGCGGTCCATGTCGATCGGATACAGCTTCGAGGCTGGAACGCCGTCGGCCATCAGCGCGCATTCCAGCATGCCGCTGACGCCCTTGTACAGGCCGCGCCGGCCGGGGAATTTCGCCACGTCCCAGTAATCCGCCCAGCTATTCGGGCCGCCATTGGGGAATTTGTCGGTGCGATAGGCCAGGATGGTGCAGAACACGGAGAAACCGAACCAGTTCGCCGTCAGCATCCCCGGAACCAAGGTCGGCACCTCATTGAGCGGAATATCCAGCGGTTCGAGGTAATCCTTCGGCGTGGTCAGGTACATGACCATCGCCGGGGTGACCATGCAGAGGTCCCAAATGAAGCTTTTGGTATCCACCAGCAGCTTGAACTGGGTGATCGGGTCCGCCTCATGTGCCACGTTGACGACGCGGATGCCGGTTTCCTTCTCGAACGGGTCGTAGAACGCCTTGCGGATGGCCGTGGCGGGCGCGCCGCCGACATCGGCGATGGTCACCTGGTCCGCCCCGAAGGCCCGCCCGGTCCAGATTGTGGGCGCCGCGAGGCCCGCGGCCGCCACGCCTGCCGCCTTCAATACTCCGCGGCGCGATACCGCCGGGTCCATGCTGTCCATCTCCGTTCGCTCCTTCAAACCGGCAAAATCCGCGCGTGTTGCGCAGTCCATCCCACCACCACCGCCTCACCGAGTGCAATCGGGCACAGCGCGGGGGAGCGGCGGATTGTAACGATCGCGCCCGAAGACAGCGCCACCATCAAGCGCGTTTCCGCCCCGGCATAGACGCTCTCGATCACGGTGCCACGCAGGCCACCGGGCTCGCCCGGGCCGGCCGGCTGCACGTCCATATGCTCGGGCCGGATGACGAAGGCCGCCGCGGCACCGGGCCGGCCAGCATCCGGGCCCACGGGAAACTCTGCGTCGGCGGTGACCAGCGTGCGGCCGCTGGCGCTGATGTTGCCGCGCAACACGTTGGAGATACCAATGAAATCTGCCGCAAACAACGTGGCAGGGCGCTCGTAGATGTCCTGCGGGGTGCCGATCTGCTCCACCCGGGCACGGTCCATGAGGCAAATGCGGTCCGACAGGGCAAGCGCCTCGTCCTGGTCGTGGGTCACGAAGACGATGGTGGCGCCGGTTTGCCGGTGCAGGCGCTTGATCTCGATCTGCATCGTCTCCCGCAATTTGCGGTCCAGCGCGCCAAGCGGTTCGTCCATCAGGATCAGCGACGGCTCGTAGACGAAGCACCGGGCCAGAGCCACGCGCTGCTGCTGGCCACCCGATAGCTCGCGCGGGAACCGGGCACGCAGGCCGCCGAGGCCGACCATCTCCAGCGTGTCCGCCACCCGGCGCGCGAGGTCGGCGGCTGGGATGCGTCTGATATCGAGGGGGAAAGCCACGTTCTCCTGCACCGTTAGATGCGGAAACAACGCGTAGTTCTGGAACACGACGCCCATACGGCGCTGATGCACCGGGGTATGGGTCTGGTCCACGCCATCGATCAGCAGCCGCCCGGTGGTGGGCTCCACCAGGCCGCAAATCACCTGCAGCAGCGTGGTTTTGCCGGAGCCGGAGGGGCCGAGCACGGTGAGCAACTCGCCCCGGGCAATGTCGAGGTCGGTTGGCTGCAGCGCCGTGACCGCGCCATATTGCTTGCTGATGCCCTGGGCGACGAGCTTGGCGACCGGCCGCGCCACACAGCCCGGGGCGTCGGCTGCCGGGTGGTCCCGCACCATCGTCACCGTCATCGCCATTTGCTTCGGGATGGAGACATGCGTTGGCGAAGCGAGAATCATGCCAGTGGCGGCATTTATCGGCCCCGCCGGGTGTGGCATTCACTGTGGGCCTCAATGGCCGAGGATCCAGCGTGACGAGAGATAGGCTGACCGCCTTCACCGACGGCGTCGTTGCCGTGATCATTACGATCATGGTGCTGGATTTGAAGGCGCCGGACACTGCCGATTTCGCCGGCCTGGTGGCGGTGGCGCCCAAATTCCTCGGCTACGTGCTGAGCTTCGTCTATGTCGGGATTTACTGGAACAACCATCACCATTTCTTCCAACTGGTCGAGCGGGTGACGGGCGGCATTCTGTGGGCCAATTTGCACCTGCTGTTTTGGCTGTCGCTGATCCCGTTCGCGACGAGTTGGCTGGGGGACCACCCCGCGGCTGCGACACCGGCGGCGGTCTACGGCGTCACGCTGCTGATGCCGGCGGTGGCCTGGTACGTTTTGCAAGGCGCGATCATCCACGACCAGGGCGCCGGCTCTGCCCTGCGGCAGGCAATCGGCCGCGATATCAAGGGCAAGATCGCCCCGGTTCTGTATCTACTTGGCATTGCCGCAGCCTTCGTGAGCACCTGGCTGGCGGACGCGATCTACGCTGCCGTCGCCGCGATGTGGCTGGTGCCAGACCGCCGGGTCGAAGCGTCTCTGCGCGGCTGAACGGAGTTGCCAGCCGCCAAGGCTGAGGCGAGACTAGCTGGCATGGACCCAGATCCCGCATTACGCGCCACCATCGCATGGCTTTGGCCGCAAACGATCGTTGGGCAGAATGAGCTGGAGCACCGCGCGCGGCTGCTGCTGCTGGACACGGTGGGCTGCGCCATCGCCGGCGCCGCCGAGCCGGAGGTGCAAGCACTGGCCCGGGCGTTGGCACAGGATGGCCCGCTGCGCCTTCCCGGGGTGGATCACGGGCTGTCGGTGGATGCGTTCACCTTTTGCTTCGCCGCCGGGTCTTGCTGGCACGAGGCTGGTGAGGGGCTGGCGATTGCGCATGGACGGCCCGGCCTGCACGCCGTCCCAGCCGCCGTGGCGGCGGGGTTGGCACGGGGTGCGTCGTTGGGACAGGTGTTGGACGCCGTTGTGGCCGGGTACGAAATTGGCGGACGGCTGGGCGTGGCACAGCGCATCAAACCCGGCATGCATGTGGACGGCACCTGGGGCAGCTATGCCGCGGTGGCGGCGGCGTGCCGGCTGGCAGGGATGACGCCGGAGGCAACGTTGGCGGCGCTGAACCATGCCGCGTGCCACCTGCCGTTCAGCCTGTACCGGCCGATCGCCCTGGGATCGACGGCGCGCAACATGTATGCCGGCCACGGCGCCGTGTTTGCGATGGCGGCAGCGGCGGCGGCGCAGGCCGGGCTGGGCGGCCCACCCGGCAGCATCGCCGCGGCGGCGAACCTCACGCTGGGCCGGCCATTGCTGCAGGTAAGCCCGGAACCGGGACAGTGGTTGCTGCTGGACGGCTATTTGAAACTCTATGCCGCCGTGAAGCACGTCCATTACGGCGCCTTCGCCGCCTCGCGCTGGTATGCCGAGAAACATGACCCCACGAAAATCGACGGGATCACCCTGACGATCTACGAAGAAGCCCAAACCTATTGTGGCATCCGCCAGCCGGCCAGCCCGATCCAGGGCCAATTCAGCCTCACCTACGGTCTGGCCTGGACGCTGCTGCATGGTGACTTGACGCCAGCCGCCTATACGGCGGACAGCTTGGCCGACCCGGACGTGCGCCGGCTGGAAGCGCTGGTGGAGGTGCGGACGCGGCCCGACCAAACCCGCAGTTGCGACCTGGTGGTGAGCGTGGGCGGGACACCCTGGAAGACCCACGTCGACAGCGTTCCGGGTGACCCGGACCAGCCCATGCTCGAGGCGGCCGTGACCGCCAAGTTCCTGACCTACACCATGCCGGCGATCGGCGCCGCCCATGCCACAAGGCTGGCGAATCGGCTGCTGCACGGCCCGGCTGACGCGGCTTTCACCCTGGATTGATGGAGGCGACACTGCCAAGCACCCTCGACCGCGCCCATCCGCTGAGCGGGCAAGCCGCCCTGGTGACCGGGGCGCAGCAAGGCATCGGCCGCGCCATCGCGGTCGCCTTCGCGTCGGCAGGGGCGGATGTCGCCATCAACTACCTGGACGACCGCGCGGCCGCCGAGGCCCTGGCGCAGGAGGTGCAGGCGCTAGGGCGCCGGGCCGTGCTGCTGCCGGGCGACGTGGCCGACGTAGCGCAGGCCGGCGCGATGGTGGCCGCGGCGGCAAGCGCGTTCGGCCGATTGGACGTGCTGGTGAACAATGCCGGCGTCTACCCCCGTGTGCCGATGCTGGAGATGCGGGAGAGCGATTGGGACTACGTGCTGGATGTGAACCTGAAGGGCACGTTCTTCTGCTCCCAGGCGGCGGCGCGTGTGATGGTGGCCAACAAGGCCCCGGGTGCCATCATCAACCTGGCGTCGCGGGCGATCACCGGGTCGGTACGCGGCGTGCACTACTCCGCCAGCAAGGGCGGCATCGTGTCGATGACCCGGGCGATGGCCTTGGAGTTGGCGCCGCACCGCATCCGGGTCAATGCCATCGCGCCGGGGCTGACGGATACGGCGCAGCCCCGCTATGGCATGTCGGAGGCGGAGATCGCCGAGGCGTCCGACGCGTTGCCGCTGGGGCGCATGGCGATGCCAGCGGATATTGCGGAGACGGCGATTTTCCTGGCGTCGGAGGCGAGTGCGTTGGTGACGGGGCAGACGCTGCATGTGAATAGTGGGTCGTATATGGGGTGATGCCGATCGATAGCGGGTCACTTTGGATTTCACCTTCTACAGCCTAACACGGCTGGTGCGGCAGTAATGCGCCATTTGTCGTCGTTCAGCGGGGTGTCAAACACGCCTGAAAGCTGCCGTTCGTCCAGCGAGGCTGCCGACACGTGCTGTCCGGGGGCGAGCGGCGAGAAGTGGTGGTTTGCGGTCTGTCTCCTTTTGAGTTCGAATCACTGAAAGCGATACCCGACAAAGGTAAACTGGCCAAAGCTTCGGTCGGCTTCTTCGCAACGGGGCAATCGACCAGATTGCTGCCCTAATCGTTCCATCGTGACAAGGATCTTTCAAACGTTGATGTTGGGATGTATTGTGAATGAGGTTTTTACATAAAGCCGCAAGCTCGTGCGGTGCGGAGGCGGGAAACCAGATGGAGGCACAACTTCTGCGATTGTCGCCCTCAAATAGATCGCTTACGCGCCGCGTGCCGATGCGTCCAACTAATCTGGAAGCTTGTTCGCAAATATAAATGGAGACATACGTGAGTTTGAATCAGGCAAAGTCTATCGAAATCTGGGTAAGTGACACCATCGATACTGATTTGGGCGACGCAAGTTTGGGCAATCTCTCAAACTTTACCTCGGGAGAGACTGGTGTCGGTCTAACCTTGTTGCGTCGGGTTTCGGTTAACCAAGATCAGCTTAAAGAAAAAGTTGCCGAAATGGGAAGTTTTATTACAGGCCTACTCGATGGATGGTCGCACTCCCGAGTCCGTTTGGACGAGGTTAGCTTTACACTCGAGGTAAGCCCTGAGGGATTTGTGAAATGGGTTCTTGGAGCGGGTATAAAGGGCGGTGCCAGTATCAAATTCAAGATTGATCCGCCAAAGTGACCGAGTTTTGGCAGCCGCCCCTTGCAGAGTGGGACCAAATTATACGCTCGGTGGCGGAGCAGATTAGAAAACCCGTACCAGAGAACTGCAAAGTCGGCATCTACCCCCTTCGTGAAATCAACGCTGTGGCAAGGGCTATCCGAGGCGGAACGTCCTACGAGATCGGAATAAATGCCGGGTTACTCGCTTTTGTAAGCAGCGTAGCCAACATCTCCGGCGGCTACTTTCCGTTTGGCTCAAATCCGCAGGACGCGCTGAATGATAACTTGATCGGCGGGACAGCCTTCGCGCAAATGCTTCTCAGCCTTGCGGGCCTAACTAAAGATCAGTCATTGCACACGGCACATCTGATACTGAAAACTGACAATGCAGAACTCGCTACGATGCTGCGTGACCTGTCAACTTTCCATGTGGTCGCGCATGAATATGCTCATGTGATGCTGGGCCATCATAAACGTCTGTCGTCAGCAAAGCGTCGGATTAAGGCCGACCATCATGGCGAGTTCGACGAAATGCCACTTTCGCACGAGCTTGAGTTCGAGGCGGACGAACTAGCTCAAGTGCTTACGCTGTCCTTCGCTGAATTATGTGGCATGCGCCTAGCGCTAGCGCTGTGGTCAATCGATTTCTATTTTGCCTCTGTTGCATTTCTAGAGCGGTTCATTTCGGGGGTCTGCCTTCCGATAGCACATGTGCTGAACAAAGCGGCGCAACAGCAAGGATTGGAAATGCGACTTCCCACTTCGATCTCACCGAGCGGCACACATCCCGAGCCGCACGCCCGTCGCGAGGTTTTAAAGCAGATTATGGTCGAAATGCTCGGGGGCCAATCGGCGCAAGGGACGGAAATTGGAGCGGCATACGAGATGGCTAGCCGAACCGATTTGTTTCTTGAAGCTATCTGGTCGACGGCAGCAGGCCCGTTCTCGGACGGTGTAACCCAGGCGCTCCAGAGGAACTGAGGCATAAGAGGCTAAAGTTCATGTTAGATTTTGGATCAGCTAGTTACGTCGGTTTGTCTCGTGGCTTGCGCGCAGAGACTGCATGGTCATGTCTCCAACGTCCGCTCTAGGGGTTGCTTCATGGATGCTTAAACGACCGCTATTGGTCGACTCTCGCCGCCTCGCGGTGGCTGACGTTGGCGGCCGCCCAAATCCTTCCCTGGCCATCTCGGCCGTTGGAGAACGATCATGGGAATGTCAGAGTTTGACCCCGCAGCGTCTGACCGACGCGCATGGAATGCAGGGCGGAAAGTCGGTGCAAAGCGGGCGTTGAAGCCGAGACAGGTCTGGGCCATTCGCTTCTTTCTTGACCAGCATCGCCGAATGCGTGATCGGGCGTTGTTCGACCTGGCTGTCGACAGCAAACTGCGCGGCTGTGACGTGGTCAGGATCAAAATCGGAGACCTTGTCATTGGCGGGCAAATACGCACCCGTGCCATTGTCGTGCAGCAGAAGACGGGTCGGCCGGTCCAGTTCGAGTTGCTGGCAGATGCACGAGCAAGCCTACTTGCCTGGCTGGAACGGCGGGGCGGCACATTGGCAGACTATGTCTTTCCAAGCCGCGTCGACCCCTCTGATCATCTTAGCACCCGGCAGTATGCACGACTGGTCGATGAGTGGGTGAGCGGCGTCGGCTTGCGTCGTGAGGAGTATGGCACTCACTCCCTTCGCCGGACGAAGGCGTCGATCATCTACAAGGCCACCGGAAATCTACGCGCTGTGCAGATACTGCTCGGCCATACCAAGATCGAGAACACCGTGCGCTATCGTGGAGTCGACGTGGAAGATGCTCCCACTCTTGCGGAGGGTACCGAGATCTGAATTACCCGGCTCCTCCCTACCGTGAGGAGCCGGTCCGCCACGCGCCCAAGTTGGTGCGTTAACCATACGGCCCTACTCCGCCAAGGGAGACACAGCGCCAGCTGACGAGTCAAACGCACCTGATTAAACTAGCCGACACGCATGCCTAAGAATTTCAAATCCTGCGTTCCGCCTGCACTCCACACGCCTGAGCAAAAGCTAATCCGAGAGGCGACACGTAATGCGCCATCACTTTGATGTTCCAACACTCAATTACTTCTATGTATCCAGTATCAACGTATTCTAGTAAGCCCAGTCCACGCAGGATCGCATAATCATTTTGCTGCTTATCGTTATAAATTGAATAAGGTGGGCATCCATTTGTGTAATCCTCCTTTGTTTTATGCCCCAGATCGATGTGCTCAATAACCACGCCCTGTTGGTTCAGAGCCCTTTCTAGTATTTTCCAGGCTTGCGTGAGTGTCGCAGGAGGCCTTTTGGCCTTCTTGAACGCATCTTCTATATCTTGACGGAGGAAGTGGTGCCCTAGGAAGAAGTTTTGCTCCATCGATATCAGGACGCTTCTCGGACCGCGCACGCCAACTATAGCTTCAAAAAGCCTGGCCTGCACGGAAGACATCTGTGATAGCAGCCGAACGTAATAAACATTGTCCTCATTGTAATCTCCGGCCGAGGATACCAATAAATTAGCCCACATTCTCACAAGATCGCTGCCTGGATCTTCCAGAGAGGCACTCTCTAAAAAAGGAACCAAAAACTTCACTGGTATGGGTTTGATCGGGGCCGTAATCATAGCAAGCTTTGGAGCAGCGTTGCGCATTATCGCCGTCAAGGATTCCTCTTGCTGGATACGGAGTAGATCTCTCTTATATGCAAGCTTATCACCTAATAAGCCAGCCCAGTTCGTAAACGGCGATAGAATAGTTAGCCACGCGCTTGTCTTTGCGCGAGTGACATCCACTGGTATGTGTTCAGTAACAGTCTTCCTGATTTCGTACTTAGCCGAAACTCCGACTTCCGCCGTAGCTTGAACGGTTAGAGAAGGAACATCAATGTTTCGCTTCCTCGATTGCGGCATCCTATTCTCACGGTTCTGCATATTTCCACGGCTGCTCGGTAAGGCTACGGTTGGAAGACTCCTACTGCAAATGGTTTGCGCTTCGCCAGCAGCGGCAGCCTGATCTGATGGCAGCTTCTTGCACCTTCCGCTTGAAACCGGCCATTCCGCTTCCGGCCCAAATCCAACTGTGAACCCGTGAAGGAGGCTCGCATGGACAACTGCGAATGCCCCGTTTCTCAGAATCACCGTCGCGCGCCGGGAACACCGGCTGACACCGCCAGGGCACGTAGGGATGCAAGCTGCTCTGACGACAGGACCCGCTTGGGGATGAACTGGAAGAGCACCTCGGTGAGGTAAAGCAGGATGACCTGGCCGTCCTCCCGCCATCGCAAGTAGTGGGCCCATGGCGTCACGCTGTTCGCGGTCGGCGTCCTGGCGGTCAATCCATCATCGGACCAGCTCATGATGATCGGAGACTGCGACTTGGCCCGTTGCCGGTGAAGCCGTTTCGCCAAAGCGGGAACGCGCACTCGTATGGTCGCGAGTGGGAAAGCCACGCCACCCAAGGCAGCGGCGAGAACAACCAGAACGCTCAAGCCCTTGTACCCGGATGGGAGCACCGCGAGCGCCAAGCCGCCCATGATAGCGACTACGATGAGCAGCGTGACAAAACTCGGCCGAGACAGGAACCTGTCCAAGCTGTGCCGCCTGTGCGCCGCAGCAGTATCAGCCTGTGTCGGCGTGAACTCGATCACCTGCATATGGCTCCCCACCTGGATGAAACCGTCCCGGTCAGCCGGGCATATGTATCCGGCCCGGGTGTCCGCAGCCAGGTCTGTTGCGGGTCGAAAGTTGCCGAAGGACAAGCGGCAGCGGAGGTCCGCTTCTCCGGGTGCCGTGCTCCACAACGGACAGTCCGCTTTCGGCCAACTTCGGTCGCCACCGAAAACTTGAGCTGACTCAAAACCCGCAATCCAGACCGCGTCCGATCCCTACAACACCCGCGACAAAAAATCCTGCGTCCTTCGCTCCTGCGGGGCGCTGAGCACAGTGCGAGGTTTCCCCCGCTCCACCACCATGCCAGCATCCATGAAGGTCAACTCATCCCCCACCTCCCGCGCGAAGGCGAGTTCGTGCGTCACCACGACCATCGTCATGCCAGACCGGGCCAGATCCTTCATCACCGCCAACACCTCCCCCACCAATTCCGGGTCGAGCGCCGAGGTCGGTTCGTCGAACAGCATCAGTTGCGGGTCCATCGCCAGCGCCCGGGCGATCGCCACGCGCTGCTGCTCGCCGCCGGAGAGCTGGGCTGGAAACATCGCGTGCTTGGCGGCGAGACCGACGCGCTCCAGCAGCGCCATGCCGCGCGCCCGGGCCTCGGCCGGCCGGATCCGCTTCACCTGGATGGGGGCCTCCATGATGTTGCCCAGGGCGGTCATGTGCGGGAACAGGTTGAACTGCTGGAACACCATGCCGACCCTCTGCCGCATGCGCGCGATCTGGCGTTCCGGCAATTCGTACAACACGCCATGGTGCTCGCGATAGCCCACCAACTCGTCCGCGACCCAAAGCCGCCCGGCATCGATCCGTTCCAAATGGTTGATGCAGGACAGCAGCGTGCTCTTGCCGGATCCGGACGGGCCGATGATGCACATCACGCTGCCGGTGGCGATGTCCAGATCGATGCCGCGCAGCACCTCCCGCCCGCCGAACCGCTTCGACAGGCCGCGGATGCGGACCATCAGCGCGCCCGGTAGCGATGTTCGAGGAAAGACTGCCCGACCGACAGCACCGAGACGACGATCAGATACCAGAGCGAGGCCACGATCAGCAGCGGGATCGTCTCGTAGGTGCGGGCGTAGATCAGTTGGGCGGTATACAGCAATTCCGCCAAGGCGATCACGCTCACCAGCGAGGTGTTCTTGACCATCGAGATCACTTCGTTGCCGACGGGCGGGATGATGACCCGCATCGCCTGTGGGAACACGATGCGGCGGAATATCGTCAATGGCCGCATGCCCAGCGCCAGCGCGGCCCGTGTCTGCCCGCGCGGGACGGAGGCGATGCCGCCGCGGATCACCTCCGCCGTGTAGGCGGCCTGGGCGAGCCCCAGCCCGGCCAGGGCGGCGAACATCGGCGTGATCAGCGTGTTGGTATTGGCGCTGAAGAGGGTGGGCCCCAGGGGCACGCGCAGCGCGATCACCGGGTAGAGGGCACCGAAATTATACCAGAAGATCAATTGGACCAACGCGGGCACGCTGCGGAAGAACCAGATATAGGCCCAGCTCACCGTCGAGAGCAGCCGGTTCGGCGACAGGCGCATCATCGCCAGCAGGGTGCCCAGCACCAGCCCGATCGCCATCGCGACCACCGTCAGCTCCAGCGTGCGGCTCAGCCCGATCAGGATTTGCCTGTCCAGCATGTACTGCGCGACCACCGGCCACTCGAAGGCTGGGTTGGTGGCGACGCTGTAGAGCACGAGCAGCGCGATCAGCATCACGACAGCGCTGGCCACCCAAATCCATGGGTGACGCAGCGGCACGACACGCAGCGGCGGCTCCGCCACACTGGCGTCGCCGCCTGGTGTCAACGCGGGGTGCCGGTCGGGTTCAAGGGCGCCTGCTTCACGGCGCTGCCCTCCAGCCCCCATTTCGTGACGATCTTGGTATAGGTCCCGTTATCGATGACGTACTGGATGGCGGCCTGCAACGGCGCTGCCAGGTCGGAGCCTTTCGGCAGGGCGACGCCGATATAGCTCGGGTCCGTATACGCCCCGACGATCTTCGCCTTGCCATTCGACTGCGCCACGAAATAGCCGATGGCGGTGGAGCCGAGCCAGAACAAATCCGCCCGCTTGCTCATCACCGCTCCTGCCGCCGCATTGCCGTCGGGGAAGGCCAGCGCATTGATCGGCTTCTTGCCGGCCGCCTCGCATTTCGGGTTCTGCTCCTCGGCGAACACCATTTCGCGCGAGCCGCGGGTGGTGCCGACGGTCAGGCCGCACAAATCCTCCAGCCCGTTCACCTTGATGGTCGTATCGGCCAGGCCGGCGAACAACTCGTTGCCCGTCAGCGTGCCGATCATGTCGACGACCTTCTCTCGCACCTCGGAAATGCCCATCTGCCCGGTCGCGCCATCGAACCGCTTGGCCTGCAAGCCCGGGATCAGGGTGTCGAACGTCGTTGGCCGGATGTCGAGCTGGATCCCCAGCGCCTCCGTCGCTGCGTGCATGATGTCGATCTCCCACCCCGCGACCTCGCCCTTTGCGTCACGGAAATCGTCGGGCGGGGAGCCCAGCGCCACCGCGAGGGTGAAGCTCTTGGTGCCCGCGGGGAGCAGCTTGACCAAGGCAGGTTGCGGCGTTTGCGTCGGGATGACCGTATCCTGCGCCCAGGACGGTCCGGATGCGGCCAACCCCACCGCGACCAGGCACCGGAAGGACGTGCGGCGGATCAACGGGGTCATCTCATATCCTCGGATGGGTGATGGTTAAGCGCGCTGACGATGACTGCCAAAGGCGGGGCGCGCCAGGCCTAGACTGCCGCGCATCGTGCCGTCGCCGGAATATTCCGTCTGAAACAGCCCGCGCCGCTGCAACTCCGGCACCAGCCACTCGAACGCCTCCATCGCCGGCACGGGCATGAAGGCGGGCATGATGTTGAACCCGTCGCAGCCGCGGGCGGTGAACCAATCCTCCATCGCGTCCGCGACATCGGCGGGCGTTCCCACCACGATATTGTGGCCGGAGGCGCCCGCCATCATCTGCCACAGCTTGCGGATCGTCATTCCCGGCTGCCGCCCGAGCTTGGCGAGCTTTTCATGCCCGCTCTTGACCGCGTTATGCGTCTCCAGCGGCTCCGGCAACGGCCCGTCCTGATCATACCCGGACAGGTCGCCATAGGTGTCCATCAGCGTAGGCAGGCCGACGCGGGGGTGCACCAGGTCCTGCAATTGCTCGTACCGGTCCTGCGCGTCCTGCCGGGTGCGGCCCATGATCGGCAGGATGCCCGGCATCACCAGCATGGTGTCTGGGTCCCGCCCGGCAGCCACGCCATGCGCCTTTACGCTGCGATAGAAGGCCACCGCGTCCTCACGGCTCTTTTGTGCCGTGTAGATCAGGTCGGCGATCCGGGAGCCCAGATCCTGCCCGGGTCCGGACGAACCCGCCTGGGCGATCACGGGGTAGCCCTGGATCGGCCGGGCGACGTTGAGCGGCCCCTTCACCGCGAAAATTTCGCCCTTATGGTTCAGCGTGTGCAGCTTGGCCGGGTCGAAATACCGCCCGCTGGCCTGGTCGCGGATGAAGGCGTCATCTTCCCAGCTATCCCACAGGCCGAAGACGACGTCGACGAACTCCTCCGCCCGGCGGTAGCGCAGGCTGTGCTCCATATGCGCGTCGCGGCCGAAATTATACGCCTCCTGCTCGCTCCAGGAGGTGACGACGTTCCAGCCGACCCGGCCCTCGCTGATATAGTCCAGCGAGGCGAATTTGCGGGCGACATGAAACGGATCGTTATAGGTGGTGGAGGCACTGGCGAGGAAACCGATCCGCTCCGTCACCGCGGCCAGGGCGCCGATCAGCGTCAACGGTTCGTAGACGTCGATGCGGGGATTGTAGCTCAGCTCGTCGTCGTCGCGCGCCGAGTGCCGCACGGCGATGCCATCCGCCCAGAACATGAAGTGGATGCGGGCTCGCTCGGCCGCCTTCGCCATCTGCTTCCACAGCCGGATATCCAGCGCGGCATCCACGCGGGCGCCGGGCATGCGCCACCCGGCGGCGTGGGCGCCATTGGCAACGATGTTCAAGCCGAGTTTCATCTGCCGCTGCACGATGCCGCTCCTTTTGTGCGCCGCACCATCTACGGGCGGTTCGGGTTCCCCCGCAACCACCGGCTGACATAAGGCGGCAGGCCGAGGTTTTCGCGCAAGGTGTTGCCTTCATACTCCGTGCGGAAGCGGCCCCGGCGGTGCAGTTCGGGCAAGATCAGCTCCACGAAATCATCGATGCCACCGGGTAGATGAGTGGGGGTGATGTTGAACCCGTCCGCCGCGCCCGCCTCCATCCATTCTTCCATCGTATCGACGATCTGGGCCGGGGTGCCGATGGCGCGGAAACCCTCGCCCACAGCATATTCGTTGTACATCTGGCGGATGGACCAGCCTTCCTCTTTGGACCGCTGCCACCAGCTATAGGCCAGGCTGCGCATCTTGGCGCCCGTCGGCTCCGGCACCGGGCCGTCGAAATCGTAGGCGGAGAGGTCGCCCATCAAGCCAAACATCCGTGCCTGCCCGATCAGCGGGTCGATCAGATCCTGCAACTGCTGCAGCTTGGCCCGTGCCTCTGCCTCCGTCCGGCCGACGATGGGAACCAAAGCGGGCATGATCTTCAGATGGTCCGGATCCCGGCCGTATTTCGCCATGCGGCCTTTGACCGAGGCGTAGTACTCCCCCGCCAGCCCCAGCCCGTTGGCCGAGGCATAAACCACGTCGGCATCGGCGGCGGCGATCTCCTGCCCCATCGGGTTGGCCCCGGCCTGCACCAGCAAGGGCCGGCCCTGCGGCGTCGGGCGGGCGCTGAGCGGGCCGCGGACGGAGAAATGCTTGCCCTTGTGATGCAGCGTATGCAGCTTCGCCGGGTCGTAGAATTGGCCGGATGCTTTGTCGTGGACGAAGGCATCCGGCTCCCAGCTATCCCACAGCCCGGTCACGACGTCGACGAACTCGCGGGCGCGTTCGTAGCGCGTGTCGTAGTCGAGATGCGTGTCGCGGTTGAAGTTCCACGCCTCCTGTTCGGACCAGGAGGTGACGACGTTCCACCCGGCGCGCCCGCCGCTGATATGGTCCAGCGAGGCGAATTTGCGCGCGATGTGGTACGGCTCGTTATAGGTGGTGGAGGCGGTGCTCACGAGGCCAATATGCTTGGTCATCGGCGCCAGGGCGGACAGCAGCGTCAGCGGCTCCAGCTCGACATTGCGGTTGGAGTGGCTGAGCGAACCCGGCGGCTTGTCGTTGGCGCGCACGCCCAGCCCGTCAGCGAAGAACACCATGTCGAACTTCGCCTCCTCCGCCCGCCGGGCGCAGCGGAGGAAGTGGCGGAAATCGGACGCACCGCCGGCTGGCACGTCCGGGTGGCGCCATGCGGCGTCGTGGTAGCCGAGATAGCGCATGGACAGGCCAAGCTTCATCAAGCGGGTGGTCACGGTGTTGTCTCCTATCCCCTCCCCCTTACCTGACGGGTGGATGGAGAGACAACCGAAGGGCTTCATCGGCGGGGATTTTGTGCTAGTGCCGCGCTCAGGCTCCATAGCTCAGCGGATAGAGCGATCGCCTTCTAAGCGATGGGTCCCTGGTTCGAGTCCAGGTGGGGCCGCCAGCACTTGGGAATTGCCGTTCGCCTGAGTGACGGCCATTGGTCGGGCTGACGGCACGGCTGAACTTCTCCGCGACGGGGTCGCTCCTGCGCGCTCAGGCACACTGTTCCATTAGGCTGGAACAGCCAGCCCGGAGAACTCGCCAGACCCAGGAGGCGCTGGGTTACCAACGACGAAGTTGATCGAGACGGCGTCAAGCCAACCCTCGTCCCCCGGATTAAGTGAGATCATGACGCGCCCAGGAGATTAAAGATTAAGCAGAATTTGGCCGATTACAACGCTATTAGGGGACATCGCTGCCTTCGAAACAATGGAAATGATATTGTCGGTACTAATTCAATTCGCCGAAGGCAGACGCGCCAGCGTGCGCAAGTCGGCGGCGGTTCCGCTAAAATGCGCTGGTTCCCCAGAACTCCGGTGGCAAAAGGTTAGCCATCAAACCGGCCAACCTATTATAGCCCCTATCCTAGGGCAAAAAGCGCTGCAGTGGGCTGCCCCCCTCAGTGCGTCCAGTTCTCGGACCGGCCATAGCGGAAATTGTCAGCATAGACCTTCGGCTTGTGCTTGACCGGCGCAGGAGGGATTTCAACGTCGTAGGAGATGCCGTTGGCTTCGGCATAGGCAACGGCCTGGTCCTTGGTCTCGAACTTCAAACTTACCTGCCCCAGCGTGTCGCCACGGCCCCACCAGCCCATCAGGGGGTCGTTGACCTCCGGCCGGCCGGCCGGGAAATCGAGGGCCCAGCTCTGCGTTCCGGCAACTCCCGACTGCATCGCGGTCTTGGGACGCTGGAAAATCCGGGCGCGCATCGTCGTCTCCTTCGGGGTGGCCCCGCGGTTTACGGCCCTGCTGGACCGGTGGCAAGTTAGCCGGCACCTGGAGGACACAAGTCAATGCCCCGCCTGCGCGTCACCCAAAAAGCCGCCGATATCGACGCGCTCGAGTTGGTGCTGGAGCCGTTTGCCCCAGAACGCGCTCCGCCAGGCCAGGTGCTGGTGGAAATCCATTCCGCCGGCGTCAACCCATCCGACGTGAAGGCCGCGCTGGGCGCCATGCCACATGCGGTTTGGCCACGCACGCCGGGGCGGGATTGGGCGGGATTGGTGGTGGATGGCCCGGCGGAGTTGGCCGGCCAGGCGGTCTGGGGTTCCAGCGGCGACTTGGGCATTCGGCGGGACGGAACCCATGCCAGCCATATCATTGTCCCGCGGTCCTACGTCCGGCTCAAACCGGCGGCGGTCCCGTTGCTGGAGGCCGGTGCGGTGGGCGTGCCCTTCATCACCGCGTACGAGGGCTTCCGGCGCGCCGGAATGCCGAAGCCCGGCGACATCGTGTGTGTGATGGGCGCGAACGGCAAGGTGGGCCAGGCGGCCGTCCAAATCGCCGCCATGCTCGGCGCCCAGGTCTTCGGCGTGGCCCGGCGGGCCGGCGACGCACCCGGCCAGGCAGCCTTCATCGATGCCAGCCAGGCGGACCCCGCCGGCGTGTTGCGCGAGGCCACGCAGGGCCATGGGGTGGACATCGTCTACAACACCGTCGGCAGCCCGTATTTCGCCATGGCCAACGAGGCTTTGGCCCTCCGCGGCCGGCAAATCTTCATCGCCACCATCGACCGGGCGATCCCGTTCGATATCTTCCGCTTCTATCGCGGCCAGCACAGCTTTTACGGCATCGATAGCCTCACCCTGGACGGCGCGGATTGCGCCACGATCCTGGACGAACTGACCCCAGGCTTCGAATCTGGTGCGTTGAAGCCATTCCCTGTCGGGGAAACATTTCGTCTGGAGCAGGCGAAAGAGGCTTACCGCACCGTGCTAAAGGGCGCTCCGGACCGGGTGGTGTTGCAGCCTACCCGGCGGGAAAGCTCGGCGGCGTGACCTGATCCAGGCTTCGGCGCGCCCAATCGCGATCCCGCACGCCCACCACCATGCGTTGCTGCGCCGCGTGGAGGGCCTCGGCGGCGGCAGGGTAGTCCATGGTGAGCACCTGGCCGCGGTCCACCACCAAGGCGCCATCCACATACACGGCTTGGATGGCGCGGTCCCCGGCGGCGTAGATCAGCGAGCGCACCGGGTCGTGCGCCGGGCGCATCGCCGGGTGGGTGACGTCCACCAGCACGATATCCGCCCGGCAGCCCGTCGCCAGCCGGCCGAGATCGGGGCGGTGCAGGATATCGGCAGCCCCCGCCGTCGCCATGGTGAATAGCTCCCCGCCCGTGAGGGTGCGCGGGTTCACCGCCTGGGTGCGTGCCAGATACATCGCCAACCGCATCTCTTCGAGCATGTTGTGCGGGAAGGTGTCGGTGCCGATCCCGACCTTGACCCCAGCCCGGCGATACCGCCCCACATCGCGCAGCGTGATGCCGCGCCGCGCGAATACGGTGGGGCAATGGGCCACCGCCGTCCCGGTCTGCGCCAGCAACGCGAGGTCCGCATCGGTGTGCCAGGGGGTACTGGCATGGTCGTCCAGAAAGATCGAGTGGCCGATGATGGACCGGCCGGACAGCACGCCGAGGTGGTGCAGCCAGCCGATCGGGGTGAAACCGTGCCGCCGGGTGATCTCGTGAAACTCGCTGACGGATTGGGCGGCATGGGTCTGCCAGGTCACGCCGCGGCGCACCGCTTCCGCATGGCTGTCGCGCAGCAGGCCCTCGGTGCAGGTGTCGATTTGGGCGGGAACTGCCATGCCGCTGAGCCGGCCAGAGGGATGCTGGTTCGCCCGGTCGATCAGGCGGAACGCAGCCTCCATCGCCCGCTCGCCAGCCAAGGCGTCCCACTCGTAGTCGACGACGTGCCCGTTGGTGGTGAACCAGCGCGCGGACCGGAACATCGGCCCCATCACGATCCGCAACCCGCTCTCGCCCGCCACATCCAGCCAGGCATCGTAGGGCATGGACAGGTCGACGAGGGTGGTGACGCCGGAGAGCAGCAACTCACTGAACGCGACGCGGGCGCAATCGGGGATGGCATCGGCCGGCGGGCGAAAGATCGGCAGGTATTCGTAGAGCGAGGAATTGTAGAGCCCGGGGGTGCCGACCTCGTCCGTCAGCCCCTTCAGCATGGGCTCGGAGGAAGGATGGCTGTGAATGTTGACGAGGCCCGGCATGACCATCAGGCCGGCGCCATCAATCTCCGCATCCACCGGCCCGGCGTAGGCTTTGCCTACATGGGTGATAGTGTTGCCATCCCACGCGACATCGGCGCCGGACAGGGTGACATGCTGCGTCCCGTCCCAGGCAATGACGGTGTGGATTGCGCGGATGACGGTGACTGGCATGACGCTACGGCGTCAGCGTGATGTCGAGGCCTTTATAGATCCCGATACCGTAGATCCCATGCGCACGCACCCCATGCGCGCGCCGGCCGGAGGTGACCCAAAGCTGCTCGCGCACCAGCGGGATCCACACATTGGCGTCGGTCAACTGCTTCTGCACGTTGTTTAGCGCGGCCCGCTTGACGTTGTCGTCCGTTGCCGTGCGGGCTTCCTTCAGCCAGGCGTCGGTTTCGGGGCTCTTCCAGTTCATCCGGTTGGGCGTCGGCGTTCCACTGGAGTTGAAATACAGGTTCAGCGCCTCGCTGGCAGAGACATAGGGGTAGGACATCATGAACGCCCCGAACTCCTGCGTCGCGAGCTTGCCCCAGGCGACCGTGGCGTCCCACATCTGCACCTTCATCTCCACCCCGATCCGCTTCAGATCGGCCTGGATCGCTTCGACGGAGCGGTTGTTCAGCGTGTCGCTGATGCCATACAGCAGGAAGGACGCCCGCACCCCGTCCTTGGCGCGCACGCCGTCGGCGCCCAGGGTCCAACCCGCG
Source organism: Acetobacteraceae bacterium (assembly GCA_965199005.1). Taxonomy (GTDB): domain Bacteria; phylum Pseudomonadota; class Alphaproteobacteria; order Acetobacterales; family Acetobacteraceae; genus LMUY01. The sequence goes on from CBDAQK010000006.1 coordinate 2,431,064, forward strand.
TCGTCGAGCAATTTGCGCGCGGCTGCCGGGTCGTAGGCCGGAAACTCCGCCTTGGATTTTGGATCGTAATCCAGCACGGCGGGATTGAGGTAGCTGTCGGCCGGGGTGGCCGCGCCGAACCACACCGCCTTGGCGATCGCGTCGCGGTTCACCGCCATGACCATGGCCTTGCGCAACACCGGGTCGTTCACTGCCGGCTTGTCGATCTTGAACCCTACGAAGTAATCCCAAAAGTAATTCGGCTGGTTCGACAGCGTGATGCCGGGCGTGTTGCGCAGCGAGGGCAGCGCGATCGGCGGCACATATTGCGTGGCATCGCCCTGCCCCGATTGGATGGCGGCAAGGATCGTGTTGGAATCGGGGATCACCCGCCAGATCACCCGGTCCACCTGAGGCGACGGGTTCTTGAAAATGGGCGGACCCCAATTGTAGCCCTCGTGCTTCTTCAGCACCATTTCCTGCCGCGGCGTCCACGACACCCAGCAGAATGGCCCGGTGCCGTTGAAGCCCTGCACGCCGAAATTGGCACCCAGCGTCTCCACCGAATGCTGATCCACGATCGACAAGAAGAAGAGGCTGAGTTGCAGGGGCAATTCGTTGAAGGGGTCGGTCAACTCGTATTCGACCGTGGCCGGGTTGACCGCCCGCACGTCCTTTACGGGGCCGGCGCGCCAGCGGACCGGGCTATGCGTCGCCGGATCGATGAAGCGCTTGATGGTGTAGACGACGTCTTCCGCCGTCATCTTGCGTCCATCGCAGAACGTCACGTCGTCCCGCAGATGGAAGGTGTAGAGCTTGCCGTCGGGGCTCACATCCCAGCTCTTTGCGAGGCCGGGGCGGACCGTCTTCATGTCCCAGTCGAGCGAGGTGAGGGTATCGGCGAGGAAATACAGCGCCTCCCCCGCGGAACGGGCGGTGGAGCGGGCTGGGTCGTAATTGTCGCTGTCGATCGTGCGCAGCAGCACCAGCGTGTTCGGCGGGGCCGTTTGCGCCATCACCGGGGCAGCCAGCCCGGCGGCGACGATCGCAGCCAACAAAAGACGCTTCATGTCCGACCCCCAAGACTGCGCGGGTCCAGCGCATCCCGCAGCGCGTCACCAAGCACGTTACATGCCAGCACCAACACCACGATGGCGACGCACGGCACCACGGCGATATGCGGGGCGAAGAACAGGAAGTTGCGGCCCTGCGAGGCCATGGCGCCCAACTCGGCGGTGGGCGGCTGCGCGCCCAATCCCAGGAAGGACAGCGCGGCACCCAGCAGGATCACCTGCCCGAACCGCAACGTGGAAAACACCAACAGGGCGGAGGCACAATTGGGCAGCAAATGGCGCAGGATCAGCCGCTTGTTGGCAACACCCGTGGCCCGTGCTGCCTCGATATAGTCGCGCCCCATTTCCACGCTGGCCGCAGCCCGGGCGATGCGGGCGGTCAGCGGCACCGTGGCAATCGACAGGGCCAGCACGACGGCCGGCACGCCCGGCCCCAAAATCGCGGCTATGGCCAGGCCGAACAAAATCGCCGGGAACGACAGCAGCACGTCCATGCAACGCATGATCAATCCGTCCGCCCCGCGGTAGAACGCGGCCAGCAGCCCCAGCCCGGCGCCCAGCGTGCCCCCCAGCCCGACCGCGGCAACACCAATCACCAGGGTAAGCCGCAGCCCGTACAGCACGCGGGTGATCAGGTCGCGCCCCTGGTCGTCAGCCCCCAGCCAGAGGCCAGGTGCCGGCGGCGCCATGGCGAGGGAGAGGTCGTTGTCCGCCGGGTCGGTCGGCGCCAGCCAGGGTGCCAGCACGGCCAGCAGCACCAACGCCAGCATCAGGGCCAACGCCGCCATGCCCACCCAATCGCGTAGGAACCGCCTCACGTCCGCACGCGTGGGTCCAGCCAGGTGCTCAGCAAATCCACGGCGAGGTTGACCAGGATGAACCCGGCGGCCAGCACCAGGATGGTCCCCTGCGCCATCGGGAAGTCGGAGGACAGGATGGCGCCCACCGCCAGCCGGCCGACGCCGGGCCAGGAGAAGATCGTTTCCGTCACCACGGCGCCGCCCAGCAGAAAGCCGATCTGCAGCCCGATCAGCGTCACCACGGGGATCAAAGCGTTGCGCAAGGCGTGGCGAACGACCACGGCGCGCTCCGTCAAGCCCTTGGCGCGGGCGGTGCGCACGTGGTCGGTGCGCAGCATGTCCAGCACGGAGGAGCGCGTCATGCGCGCCACCGGGCCGACGAACACCGCGCCCAGCGTGATGGCTGGCAGGGCCACGGATTGCAGGCCCTCCAGCGTCCAGAGCGGGCCAGCCCGGCCCGTGAAGGGCAGCAACTGCCATTTGAACCCAACGAACCAGATCAGCACCAGGCCGACGAAGAACACGGGTATGGAGACACCAGCCACGCCCAGCGCCATCACCAGCCGGTCCGGCCAGCGGCCCCGCTCCACCGCGGCGATGGTGCCGAACAGAAGGCCCAGCGGCACGGCCCAGACCAGGCTCGCCACCATCAACTCAACGGTGGGGCCGACCGTGTTGCCCAGCTCGGTGGCGACGGGTTCGTTGTTGATGATGGATACGCCGAGGTCGCCGTGCAGCAAACGAAGCAGATAACGGGCGAATTGGACAGGGATAGGCTGGTCCAGGCCCAGCTCGACCCGGATGGCTGCCACCACATCCGCGGTGGCCATGGGCCCGGCACGGACGGCCGCCGGGTCCGTTGGCACGACCTGCATCAACAAGAAGCCAATCAGCAGCACGCCTACCAACACGGGCGCGGCCAGCAGCAAACGCTGCCCGGCATGGCGCCACATCAGGCGAGGGCACCATGACGGTCGATCACCGCGCGGCCCCCGAGCAGAACGAGGTCGGCGGAGGTCGCGCGGATGTCGTCCGCCCCGAAGATGTCCTGCGACAGCACCGTCACATCCGCCAGCATGCCGGGCAGCAACCGGCCCCGCTGCTGCTCGGCGAACTGGGTGTAGGCCCCGCAATAGGTGAGGCAATGCACGGCTTCGGCCACCGATATCGCCTCCTCCGCACCCAGCACGGTGCCCTTGTTCGTACGCCGCGTAACCATGGTGTAGATGTTCTGGAACGGATCGGTAGAGGACACCGGCGCGTCCGAACTGGCGGCCGGGTTCTGGCCGTCGCGCAGCCAACTGGCCATGGGATACGCCGCCGCCGCGCGTGCCTCGCCGAGGTTGGTGACGTAGGTATCGCCAAATTCGTACATGAAAATGGGTTGCGGCACCGGCTCGATCCCGCGCGCCACCATGCGGGCGCGCTGGCCGGGGGTGAGGAACCCACAATGCTCGATGCGGTGCCGCCGCCCGGCGGTTGGCTGTGCCGCGGTGTCGGCGGCTTCCATGCCGGACAGCACCTGCTCGATCCCGGCGTCGCCGATGGCGTGGATGGCGAGTTGCCAGCCCTGCTGGTGATAATGGGCGAGCAGCCGGTGCATCGTCGCCTCTGGAAAGCAGAACACGCCCGTCCCGCCTTGCCGGTAGGGCTCGAACATGGCCGCCGTCAAGCCGCCTGCCGAGCCGTCCGCGAAGACTTTCATGGCGCCGAAGCGGAGCATGGCGTCGCCGTCCATCGGCCGCACCCCGGCCTGCCACGCCGTCTCTGCGATCCCCTCGGGATTGCCGGCCAGGCAGACCCAGGTGCGAACCGGCAGGCGCCCGGCGGCCAGCGCGGTGCGGTAGGCTCCGACCTCGCGGAAGCCGGCGAGCATGCCGACATTGGCATCCATCACGGCGGTGAAGCCCAGTTGATTCATGTGCAGGCCCGCACGCTCGATCGCATCGACCAGATCGGCATCGGAGGGTTCCGGCAGGCGATCACGCACCAGGCGCATTGCCCGCTCCTGCAGCAGCCCCGTCAGCCCCCCAGCCCGGCGCTCGATAACCCCGCCCTCAGGGTCCGGCGTGTTGTGGCCGATCTCAGCCAGCGACAGGGCGGCGGCGTTGGCGACCCCCATATGGCCGCAGGTGCGGACGATGAAGACGGGGTGGTCAGGGGCGGCAGCGGTCAGCTCCTCCTGCGTGGGATGGCGGCCAACATCCAGTTCGGCGTGGTCGTAGCCACGGCCCTGCACCCAGCGTCCCTTTGGCGTGCGGGCGGCTTGCTCGCGGATCGCGGTGAGCAGGCCGTCCAGCGTGCGGATGCGCTCGGGCCGCAAATTGACCAGCGTCATGCTGATCCCGAGCGGCAGCAGATGCTGGTGTGCGTCGTTGAAGGCGGGGATGGCGACCCGCCCATCCAAATTCACCCGCTTTGTGGCTGCCCCGGCAAAGGGCGACACCGCGTCGCGGCTGCCGCAGGCGACGATCCGGCCGCCCGAGATGGCCAGCGCTTCGGCAAAGCCCTCATGGAGACCGCGGAAGATGCGGCCCTCGATCAGCGTGTCGGCATAGCCCGTCATCGTCATGTCCCCCTGGCGTGCGTGCCCCGGGACATTCAACCGGCGTGCCACGACTCAGGCCTCGGCCAACTCCCGCAATGCCAGCAGGTCCCATTTCACCCACTCGACATCGGCGAGGAAATCCCCCTCCGACATGCCGGGCTGGCGGAAGAGGGTCAGCATCACTTCGGCGCCTCCCCCGTTGGGCACGACCCGAAGGGGAACGTAGATCTCTGTCCCGCCGCCCAAATCCACCGTGTGGTCCATGACCCCAAACGCGTTGTGGCCGGTGAAGCATACTCTGACCGGCCCTGCCGGACCCTCGCCCTGCCACCAATCCCCGTCGCGCTCCAGCGATGATTTGGCGAGACCCGACGCCCAGCGCGAGAAACTCTCAGGCCGCCAAATCGCCTCGTAGAGGTCGTTCCATGCCCGGCCGATCGCGATACTGACCGTGCGGGCCTCGAGCAACGTGCCGGTCATGGTTCCGACGCCACGGTATGGACCCTGGTCTTTCGAACCGTCGATGCCGGGAATTGCGCCAGTTTGGCCGGGCGAACCGGGCGGCGCACCAATTCACCACCGCAATTCGGGCACACCCCGGCAAACACCCTTCCTGCACAATCGCTGCAGAACGTGCACTCGAAGGTGCACATCATCGCGTCCAGCGAGGCGGGCGGCAGGTCGCGGTCGCAGTGTTCGCAACTGGGGCGAAGTTCCAGCATGGCCAAGATCTCCCGAGAGGACCGTCAGACCGTCGCAGCGGCGAACTGGGCGGCAATCAGGAATTCCCGGTTGCCCTCCGGCCCCGTGATCGGACTCGCCTCCACCCCCAGCACCGTCCAACCCGGCAGCCCGGCCCACCAATCACGGATCGTGGCACAGACGGCATCGTGCACCACCGGGTCGCGCACGACGCCGTTTTTACCGACTTGGCCAGGCCCCGCCTCGAACTGCGGTTTGATCAGCGCCACCGCCCACGCCCCTGGCCCGCAACAGGCGAGCGGCGCGGGCAGCAAAATGCGCAACCCGATGAAGCTGGCGTCGCAGACCAAGGCCTGCACCGGCTCGGGAAGGATGAGGTGGCGCGCATTGGTCCGCTCCCGCACGACGACGCGGGGATCGTTGCGCAGCCGCCAGGCGAGCTGGCCGTGGCCGACATCAACCGCATGCACCCGTGCCGCGCCGTTGGCCAGCAGAACATCGGTGAACCCCCCGGTGGACGCGCCAACATCGAGGCAAACGCGATCCGCCGGGGAGAGGGAAAAATGGGCCAGCGCATGGGCCAGCTTCAGGCCGCCACGGGATACCCAGGGGTGATCCTGTCCCTTGACCTCCAGCGGGGCATCGGGCGGCAGGATTTGGCCGGGTTTTTCCACCCGGCGGTCCCCCGTGTAAATCTTCCCCGCCATCACCAGCGCCTGGGCCCGCGTCCGCGACTCCACCAGGCCGCGATCGACCAGCAATTGGTCGGCCCGGGTCTTTTTGCCCGGGGACGCCGCCTGCGTCAGGCCACGCCCAACCCGATGCTCTGCCCCACCGCATCCACCACGGTCCTGACGATGTCCTTTGCGGTCAGGCCGGCCTCGGCGAGTTGGGCGGCGGGGGTGTTGTGGTCGATGAAGCGGTCGGGCAGCACCATCGGGCGGATCTTCAACCCACCGTCCAGCAAACCAGCCCACGCCAAATGCTGCAGCACCGCCGAGCCAAACCCACCCACCGAGCCGTCCTCGATCGTCACCAGAACCGCATGCTCCCGCGCCAGACGCTCGATCAGCGCCATGTCCAGCGGCTTGGCGAAGCGCGCATCCACCACCGTCGCCGGCAAGCCACGCGCTGCCAGCTCATCCGCCGCCACCAGCGCATCGGCCAGCCGCGGACCCAGGCTCAGGATCGCCACCTGCGCCCCACGTGCCTCGCGCACCACCCGGCCCTTGCCAATCGGCACCGGCGTGCCCCGCTCCGGCAGCGCCAGCCCGGTGCCCTCGCCGCGGGGGTAGCGCACCACCGACGGGCCGGCATCATACGCCGCCTGCGTCGCCACCATGTGCACCAGCTCCACCTCGTCGGACGGCGCCATCAGCACCATGCCGGGCAGGCAGCCCAGAAAGGCCAGGTCGAAACTGCCCGCATGCGTCGCACCATCTGCCCCCACCAACCCGGCGCGGTCCAACCCGAACCGCACCGGCAGACCCTGAAGTGCCACATCATGCACCACCTGGTCGTAGGCCCGTTGCAGGAACGTGCTGTAGATGGCGCAAAACGGCACCATTCCCTCGGTCGCCATCCCGGCGGCAAAGGTCACCGCATGCTGCTCGGCGATCCCCACGTCGAAACACCGGGTGGGGAAGCGCTTGGCAAACCGGTCCAGCCCGGTGCCCGACGGCATCGCTGCGGTGATCGCCACCACCTTCGGGTTCGCCTGCGCCTCGGCGATCAACGCATCGGCGAACACCTTGGTATAGCTGGGCGGACCCGGCGGCGCCTTCACCTGCTCGCCCGTCACCACGTTGAACCGGCTCACCGCGTGCAGCTTGTCCGTCGCGGCCTCGGCCGGGGCGTAGCCGCGGCCCTTCTGGGTGATGGCATGCACCAGGATCGGCCCGGCCTCCTCCGCATCGCGCACGTTGCGCAGCACGGGCAGCAGGTGGTCCAAATTGTGGCCGTCGATCGGGCCCAGGTAGTAGAACCCCAGCTCCTCGAACAGCGTCCCGCCGGTCAGGATGCCGCGGGCATATTCCTCGGCCCGTTTGGCGGTCTTGGCCATGCCGGAGGGGAAGCGCTTGGCCATGCGCGAGGCGAGGTCGCGCAGGTTGAGGTAGGAGTTGCTGCTGAGCAGCCGGGTCAGGTAGGCGCTCATCGCCCCCACGGGCGGGGCGATCGACATCTCGTTGTCGTTCAGCACCACCACCAGCCGGGCCTTCATGGCGCCGGCATTGTTCATCGCCTCGTAGGCCATGCCGGCGCTCATCGCACCATCGCCGATCACCGCGATGACGGTGCGCGGCGTGCCCTGCAGTTCGGACGCGACGGCCATGCCCAGCCCGGCCGAGATCGACGTGGAGGAATGGGCGGCGCCGAACGGGTCATACTCGCTTTCGGACCGGCGGGTGAAGCCGGACAGGCCGCCGGGTTGGCGCAGGGCGCGGATGCGGTCGCGGCGCCCGGTGATGATCTTGTGCGGGTAGCATTGGTGGCCGACATCCCAGATCAGCCGGTCGGCGGGGGTGTCGAACACGGCATGCAGCGCCACGGTCAGCTCCACCACGCCCAGGCTGGCGCCGAGATGGCCCCCGGTGGTGCTGACCGCATCGATCGTCTCCGCCCGCAACTCGTCGGCCACCTGGCGGAGCTGGTCCGTCGACAGGTTGCGCAAATCCGAGGGGATCCTAACCCGGTCCAGCATCGGCGTGGACGGGCGCGGCGGGAGAAGCGGGGCGTTCATCGGATCACTCCTCTACGACAGGGCGCGAGTCGCAAGCGAGCCATCTGCTCGTTGGACGATCGCCTGCACACGCGCCTCGGCCTCGGCCAGTTTGGACTCGCAATGCTGACGCAGTTGGGCGCCCCGCTCATAGGCCGAAATGGCGTCTTCCAGCTTTTGCTGACCGCCCTCCAAACCCTTCACGATCCGCTCCAGTTCGGCCAGCGCGTCCTCGAACGACAGGCCGGAGATGTCTTGCGACATGCGCGCTCCCACTCGGTCGATCGTACTTACGCGTTTGGCAGCGTCTGGACAACAGTTGGCTCCGCGACGAGGCCACACTGTTGTACTGGGATCACGTCGCTACAGCCGCATGAGCCGCCGGACATGGGCGGCTGCCGAAGCCGCCAACGCTGCCAGGTCGTATCCCCCTTCCAACAACGACACGACGCGGCTCGCGCAATGCCGGTCCGCCACCGCGATCAGTTGGTCGGTCACCCAGGCGAAATCCGCCGTCTCCACCCTCAGCTCGGCCAAAGGGTCGGCGCGATGGGCGTCGAACCCGGCGGAAATGATCAGCAACTCCGGCCGCCATGCATCCAGGGCAGGAATGATCCGGCCCTCCCACGCCTCACGAAACCGCTCGCTGCCAGAGCCGGGCGCGAGCTGAACATTGACCACGTTGCCCGCGATCCCGGTGTCGCGCGGCGATCCAGTGCCGGGATAGCAGGGATGCTGGTGGCTGGAGGCATAGAACAGCGCCGGGTCGGGGGCGAAGATGTCCTCCGTTCCATTGCCGTGATGCACGTCGAAATCGACCACCGCGACCCGTGACAGGCCCCAGCGCATGCGGGCATGCCGTGCAGCGATGGCGGCATTGTTGAAAAAGCAGAATCCCATTGCCCGATGCTGCTCCGCATGATGGCCCGGCGGCCGCACCGCGGCGAACGCGGCACTGGCCCAGCCCTCCATCACCGCGTCCACGGTCACGATTGCCCCACCCGCCGCCCGCAACATCGCCTCCGGCGAACCGTGGCTGACGACCGTGTCGGGGTCGATCGCCAGCATCTCCCCCTCCGCGGGCCGCAACGCCAGGATCCGCTCGACGTAGGACGGGGGATGCGCCAGGCACAATTGTTCACGCGTGGCTTCCGGCGCCTGCTCCCGCAGCAGGGGGATGAAATCGGGGTGCTCCAACGCCTGGAGCACCACGCGCAGGCGATCCGGGCACTCCGGATGGTAGGGCCCCATGTCGTGCCCGAGACAGGCTGGATGGGTGAACACTGCCACCGGCTTCATTCCGGATGATCCTCCGCCCGGCGGCGAATCGTGAACGAGAACACACCGGACTCCTCGCTGTAGCTGACCAGCGTGTGGCCGGTCTCGCGGCAAAACGCCCGGAAATCCGCCACCGACGCGCGGTCGGTTGCCAAGACGCGCAATTTGTCGCCCGCAGCCAAACTTCGTAGCGCCCGGTTGGCGCGCAGCACGGGGAGCGGGCAATTCATGCCCTTGACGTCGAGCAAGGTTTCAGCAGCCATCTCCGTATCCTGCGGATGGTTGGCAGCTTGGGCAAGGGCGGCATTAAGATGGGGCATGACCCCAAGCTCCATCCCCGCCCTGCGAATGGGCATCGATTTCGGTGGCACGAAGATCGAGCACGCCGTGCTGTCGCCGGGTGGCGAGATGCTGCTGCGCCGCCGCGCCCCGACGCCGCCGGTGTACGACGACGCCGTGCGCCTGCTGGCGGCTTTGGTCATCGCGGTGGAGGCGGAGGTCGGCGCGGTCACCGTCGGGGTCGGCATCCCCGGCGTGATCAGCCCCGCGACCGGCTTGGTCAAAAACGCCAACAGCATCGCCCTGAATGGCCATGCGCTGGACCGCGATCTGGCGAACGCACTCGGCCGGGAAGTCCGCATCGAGAACGATGCCAACTGCTTCGCCTTGTCGGAAGCCGTCGACGGGGCCGGGGCGGGCGCCCGGACTGTGTTCGGGGTGATAATCGGCACCGGATGTGGTGGGGGTATCGTCGTCGATGGACAGGTCGTCCCGGGCCGGAACCGGATTGCCGGCGAATGGGGCCATAATCCGTTGCCGTGGGTCACCGCGGCGGATTTGCCCCTGCCGCAATGCTGGTGCGGTCAGGTTGGGTGCCTGGAGACGCTGATCGCCGGCCCTGCGCTCGCGGCCGATGCGAAAGGCCCGGGTGCGCGCGACGCGTCGGACCTGCCGGACCGGGCCGCCGCCGGGGACGCCGTCGCGGCCGGTGCCCTCGCCCGGCACGCGGACAGGCTGGCACGGGGGTTGGCTCAAGTGATCAACCTCTTGGACCCGGACGCGGTCGTCCTCGGCGGCGGATTGTCCAATATGGACCATCTCTACCAGCAGCTCCCGGCCCTCTTGGCCCGCCACGTCTTCAGCGATACCTCGAGCACCCCGGTGCTGCGGGCCAAGCATGGCGATAGTTCGGGCGTGCGTGGCGCGGCCTGGTTGTGGCCGGCCTAGCGCTCCATCCCTGCGAACAACAAGGCCGAGACGGCCTCGAAACTGGCGCGGTCCGGCGTGCAGATCAGACCACCCGCCGTGTCCGCCGCCGCCAGGGGCGAGCCGTCGAAATGGGCGGAGAAGCCCCCCGCCTCCTGATGCAGCAGCCAGCCCGGCAGATGATCCCACGGCATCAACCGGTTGAACACCAGGTACTCGCACTGCCCAGCCGCCAACATCCGATACTCATGGGCGGCACAGCGGTAATCACAGACGCCGCCCAGGCCCGGCATGTTGCGCAACACGGTCGAGCGCATGGGCTCCTGCATAAACCGCCAGGACACGCATCCAGCCATCTTGCCGACGCCAACGGGCGCGGCCACCCCCAGGCGAACCGGCTCGGCACCGGGGGCCGTCAGCCACGCCCCGCCGCCGCGCAGTGCCACCGCAGTGTCGTCCAGGATCGGGTCCAGGATGGCGCCTGCCACGACCTGGCCGGCCACCAACGCCGCGGCCATGACGCCAAACAGCGGCAACCCGGCGACGTAGTTGGAGGTGCCATCGATCGGGTCCACCACGAAGGCCAACTCCGCCGCCGCCAAGTGCCCGAGCAGCGCCGGGTCGGCGGCGCATGCCTCCTCCCCCACCACAAGGCAACCGGGAAACCGGCGATGCAGTCCGCGCGTGATCATCGCCTCGGCCGCCTCATCCGCCTCGGTGACGAGGTCGGCCGGGCTGGATTTCTCCCGCACCATGCTGGGCTTCAGTTTGCGGAAGCGCGGCAGGATCTCCTCGCGCGCCGCGGCCCGCAGCAACTCGACGACGTCGCCCCAGGCGGCCTCATCGATCATGATTGGTGCTCGAACCGGGCGCGGTCCGCCGGCAGCAGCCGGACGCGGAGATGGATCGCATCATCGGCATCCGATCGCTCCATCACCTCCCCGTGCTGGTAGAGCCAAGCGATCCGCGCCCCATCCTCCGGAGGCAGCGTGTAATCCGCCTGCTCCATCCCTGCCGCGATCCGTTCGTCGATGCGGGCGAGCAGACCGGGCAGTCCTTCCCCCGTCACCGCGGAAATCGGAACCGCCTGGTCCCGAGCCGGGACGTTGACGATGCCGCCCAGCAAGTCCGCCTTGTTCAGCACCTCTATCGTGCGCGCGCGCCAATCGCCATCGATCGTCGCGTCCTTCTCCATACCCTCCAGGACCGCGACCACGTCCGCACGCTGGGCCACGCTATCCGGATGCGCGACGTCCCGCACATGCAGGATGACGTCCGCTTCAGCCACCTCCTCCAGCGTCGCGCGAAAGGCGGCGACGAGTTCGGTCGGCAAGTCGCTGATGAAACCCACCGTGTCGGACAAGATCGCCCGCCGCCCAGATGGCAGGCGCAACCCGCGCATGGTGGGGTCCAGGGTCGCGAAAAGTTGATCTTCCGCGTGGACCGATGCGCCGGTCAGCACATTGAAGAGGGTCGATTTGCCGGCGTTGGTGTATCCCACCAGCGCCACCACGGGAAATGGCACCCGGGTCCGCGCGCTGCGGTGCAGGCCGCGGGTGCGCCGGACCTGTTCGAGGTCCTTCTTCAGCCGCACGATGCGGTCGGTGATCAGCCGCCGGTCGGCTTCGATCTGGGTCTCGCCGGGACCACCCAGGAAGCCGAAGCCGCCGCGCTGCCGCTCGAGATGGGTCCAGGACCGCACCAGCCGGCTGCGTTGATAGTCGAGATGCGCGAGTTCGACTTGCAACGAACCTTCCCGCGTGCGGGCGCGCTCGCCAAAGATGTCCAAGATCAGGCCGGTGCGGTCGATGACCTTGCAGTCCCAGTCCCGCTCCAGATTTCGCTGCTGGACGGGCGAAAGGGCGGCGTCGACGATCGCGACCTCCACCTTTTCGGAGCGCATAGCCTCACCTTGGGTATCGGCCTGTCCCTCACCCAGCAAGGTGGAGGACCGCCGGGTGCGCAGCGGCAGAATGGCGCTGTGGACCACCACAAGGCCGATTGACGCAGCAAGCCCGACCGCTTCCGCGAGCCGGGCCTCCGCCGCACGATGGGCATCGGCTCGGTCGGGCCGCTCCCAAGGAAGAATGACGGCCGCCCGGGTGGGGCGGGCCGTTGCGTCAGTCGGCTGAGTCGGCAGACACCATCTCCCGCGCCATGGCGGACGACGTGGTGGGCGCGCCAGCCTCAGCCTTCGTGGCATCGAACAATTGGATCGGGGCGCCGGGCATCACAGTGCTGATCGCGTGCTTGTAGACCAGCTGGGTGTGCCCATCCCGGCGCAACAATACCGAGAAGTTGTCAAACCAGGTAATGATACCCTGCAACTTGACGCCATTCACCAAAAACACTGTAACCGGAGCCTTGCTCTTGCGCACGTGGTTCAGGAATACGTCCTGAACGTTCTGCGATTTTTCACTGGCCATGATGCCACAATCCTTGTTTTGTTGTTGTTCTAGTCAAGCCTGTCGTCATTTTTGACACCGAACCGGGCACACAGGTCCCGGTCGCGCACGGCAAATGTAGCCATCTGACCCCACAACGCAAGCACTCCTGACCAATCCTACGCCGTCGTGTTCGCCCCACCCTTCGCGTGTTGCGCAAACAGCGCGAACAGCCGCCGGGTGACCGGCCCCACCAGGCCGTCCCCCACCGGCGCGCCATCCAAAGTGGTGATGGGCTTCACGAAAGAGGTCGCGCTGGTCACGAAGATTTCCCGCGCTGCGCGCAACTCCGCCTCGCTGACGGCGCGCTCCTCGCTGGCGATTCCAACCTGCGCCATCTGCGTCAACAGCGAGTCGCGGGTGCAACCCGGGAGCACGGCGTTGCTGAGCTGGCGAGTACAGAGCACGCCGGAAGCGTCGACCACCCAGACGGTGCTGGACGCCCCTTCCGTCACCATCCCCCCGCGGTCGATCAGGATGGCCTCGTAGGCGCCGGCAACCCGGGCTGCCTGCTTCGCCAGCACGTTCGGCAGCAGGGCGGTGGATTTGATGTCGCACCGTTCCCAGCGCTGATCCGGCGCCGAAACGGCCGCCCCGGCCCAGGTGTCGACATCCGTCGGATAGGGTTTCGTCCGCCGGCAGGTGATCACCATCGCCGGCGGGATCGGGTGGGACGGGAAGGCGTGATCCCGTCGCGCGACACCCCGGGTGATCTGCATATAGACCAGGCCGTCACGCAGGCGGTTGCGCGCCGCGACCTCGCGTATCACGCGCACCATCGCGCTGCGGCCCATGGGCGGCGTGATCCCGATCTCGCCCAGGGATCGTTCCAGCCGTTTCATGTGTAACGCCTCGTCGAGGAAGCGGCCGCCCGAGAGATAGAGCACTTCGTAGACGCCGTCGGCGAATTGGTAGCCGCGATCCTCGACGTTCACGCTGGCCTGGGACTGGGGCACATACTGGCCATTCACGTATGCAATGCGGCTCATGAGAAAAGACTCGTGACAGAAAATGATCTATCCTGTATGATTGTCTCAAATATTAACAGGTTATCCTCCCCTGGAGACGCCGCCATGAACATGTCGATCGTAGCCTCGAGTCAGCTCCAACTGGAAGCCGGGCCTCTGCGCGAGGCCTATGACCGGACACCGTTGGGTTTCAACCACAACCTCCATCACTTGCCGCATTTTCAGCGGGAGGGATTGGAACGGCTGGCGGCCGCCTATGAGGGCCACCGGGCGGATTACTTCGTCGCAGGCAGCGCGGCCACCCCCGGCACGACCTTCTATGCCGTGCCCACCATCGAAACCACGCCAGCCGAGGCGCTGGCGCGGCTGGACGCAGCACCGACCCGCCTGCTGCTCAAGCGGCCCGAACTGCACGACCCGGCGTTCAAAATCCTGCTGGACACGCTGTTCGACGACCTCGCCAGCCTGCATGGCGGCCTCAAGCGGGAGGATTTGGTACGGTTGGAAGCAGCCATCCTCATCACCTCGGCCGCATCCACCACACCGTTCCATTTCGATCCCGAGGTCGGCTTCTTCTCCCAGATCGAGGGCGAGAAGACCTATCACGTCTACTCGCCGGACGCGCTATCCGAGTCCGCCTTGGAGTCGTTCTATCAGCTCGGAAAGATCGACATCGGTCAGGTCGACATCTCAAAGTGTGACCCGGCAAAGGAACACGTGTTCGATCTCGTTCCCGGGAAAGGGCTGCACCAACCACAGAACGCGCCCCATTGGGTGCAGACCAAGGGCAGCCGGTCGGTCTCCTATACCTTCGTATTCGAAACGCTGGATGCGCGGCTGCGGAGCCGGGCGCGCGGTTTCAACCACTTCATGCGCCGGGCCGGGCTGCATCCCCGCGTGCCTGGGCTCAGCCCGATGCGCGATGCGGCGAAAGGGCGTGCCATGCAGGTGATGGCCCGCGCCCGCCGCGCCCTCTAGCCGTCAGACCGCGGCTCCGGAGTCCAGGGCGGCCAAGAACGCGGCCGCCCGGGCACGAAGCGCAGCCACCCGCTCCGGCGCCATCCTCGCCCAATTCCGCAGCGGCATTGCCATGCGCGGATTGGCTGTGAAGCGCACCGCGTGCCGGGCCACGAAATCCCAATAAAGCGCGTTGAAGGGGCATCCCGAATTCCCCGTCGCGTCCGTCACATCGTACTGGCAATCGCGGCAGTAGTCGCTCATCCGGTTGATGTAGGCACCCGAGGCCGCGTAGGGCTTCGATCCCACGACCCCGCCATCGGCAAACAGCGCCATGCCGCGCGTGTTCGGCATCTCCACCCACTCATAGGCGTCGGCATAGACGATCATATACCACTCATCCACCTCAGCCGGGTCGAGCCCAGCCAGCAGCGCGAAATTGCCCGTCACCATCAGGCGCTGAATATGGTGGGCGTAGGCGTTCTGGCGCGTGTCCTTGATCGTTTGATGCAGACAATTCATTTTTGTCTCGGCATCCCAATAGAATTGCGGCAGCCGGCGCTGTGCCTGCAAACTGTTCAGCGATCCATAGTCCGGCATGCGCAGCCAGTAGACCCCGCGCACGAACTCCCGCCAGCCGAGGATTTGGCGGATAAAGCCCTCAGCCGCATTCAACGGCACCGTCCCAGCATGGAACGCCGCCTCGGCCGCCTCGACCGCCGCCCGTGGTTCCAGCAACCCGGCGTTGATCGAGGTCGACACCAACGCGTGGAACAGGGCTGGCTCGCCCGTCTTCATCGCGTCCTGCCAATCGCCGAATTGCGGGAGCCGATGGGTGATGAAATCGTCCAACGCAGCACGGGCTTGCCGCGCCGTCACCGGGAAGCGAAACCCCTCGCAGGTGCCGAAATGGTCGCCAAACCGCTGCCGCACCAGGACAATGACCTCTTCCGTCACCGCATCCGGCGCGAAGCTCGGCGGTTGTGGGACCGGTTGCTGAGCCGGAAGGCGTTTGCGGTTTTCCGCGTCGAAATTCCACCGGTCGCCGGTTGGCGCCCCATTTTCCATGAGCACGCCGGTGCGGCGGCGCATGTCGCGGTAAAAGAACTCCATCCGGAGCGCCTGCTTTCCCTGCGCCCAGGCCCGGAATTCCCGGATACTGCACAAGAACCGGGTGTCGGCGCGAATGTCGACCTCCAGCCCGGCCAGCTCATGCCAGGCCTCCATATCCTTGGCGAGCCGCCATTCACCGGGTTCGGTCACCACGATCCGGCCAGGGCGGTGCCGCGCCACCTCCCGCAGCAACTCCCCGCGGAGGGAGTGCGTGTTTGCCGGGTCGTCCAGCTTGACATAGCTCACGGTCACACCCCGCGCCCGCAGCGCTTGGGCGAAGTGACGCATCGCCGACAGGACGAGGACGATCTTCTTTTGGTGGTGCCGGACATAGGTGCACTCGTCCATCACCTCCGCCATCAGCACCGTATCGTTAGCAGGGTCGAGGTCGGCAAGGGCCGAGATATGGGCGCTGCACTGGTCACCGAGGATGAAACGGAGGGTGCCCCCGCGCCTCTCCGCCGCTCGTCCCGTCACGCCATCCCTCCTGACACGTCAGAAGCGGAACGTGGCCATGGCGGCGGTGGCGACAAGGCGTTCTCGGCGTGTCATCATCCGGCCTGCCCATGCGCCAGCTCCTCCTCCTCCGGCACGCCAAATCCTCGTGGGACGATCCCCACCTGCCCGACCACGCACGGCCGATCAACATGCGAGGGCGGCACGCCGCTGCGACCATGGCGGCTGCGATCAAGCAGCTGGGGCTGCTGCCGGATGTCGTTCTGGTCTCGTCCGCCCGGCGCACGTTGCAAACCTTGGCGGCGCTGGATCCTTGGCCGACGCAACCCAGGATCGAGCCGATGGACGCGCTGTACCTCGCCTCCAAAAGCGACCTGGTCGACGTGCTTCGCAACGCGGCCCCCACGGCCCGGTGCGTGTTGGTGGTGGCACACAACCCCGGCCTCCACGACTTGGCGATGATGCTCGCCGGGGCACATTCGGCCGTGACGGACAAGCAGATGCAGCGTCTGGCCAACGGCTACCCCTCTGGCGCGCTCGCCGAATTCGCCGTCGCCGTGCCGTGGAACGAACTCGGCGATAGTGGCGCCCGGTTGATCCGCTTCCTGACCCCCAATGACTTGACGGAGGTCACCGTCTAGCCGCATGCCCGCGCTCGAGTTTTGCCTACCGCCACAGGATCTGCCGCGCCTGTTGCGCGAAACGGACCTCGTGCGCCGCGGCGGCCGGGCGGCGGCGACCGAACTGGTCTGGCACGACACGGCGGCGGGTGCGTTGGCAGCGGACCAGCTCAGCCTGTGTGCCGCTAAGGCACGCTGGCGATTGGAACGCGCCTATCCCCGCCATGGGGAGCTTTGGTCCCCTGGCACCCCGGCCCGGCTCCTCGCCGAGGACACGGACCTGGCCGAGTTGGGGCCGTTGCCGGCTCCCCTCATGCCGATCGCCGGGTTCCGGGGCGAAACCCGCGTCTTACCGTTCCGGCCGGAGGACTCGGCAACGCTGACGCTGCTCTACGGCACACTGAGAGGGGTGGCGCAGGAGAAGCCGGTGTGCCGGCTCCTCCTGCAAGGGTCCGCGGCGTTGCTGACGAGCGTGAGCACGGCCTGGGCCGCCAGCCTGCCCATCGAGGTGCCTCGGTGGTCGCTGGCGACCGAGGCTACGGCACTGGCCCGAGGCGTGCCACCGCCACCGCGCCGCACGGGCGGACCCGGCATCGTCGCCAAGATGAGCGTTGCGGATGCGATCGAACTGGTGATCGGGCATCTGACCGACGTCATCCTCGCCGGGGTTCCCGCAGCAAGCGAGGGCAGTTCCGAAGAAGCTGTCCATGTCATGCGGGTGGCGGTACGGCGGCTGCGGTCCGCCATGTCGGTGTTCCGCCGCGTGGCGGATGGCCCCGCCTTCGCGGCCGTCACGCCGCAACTGGCAGCCTTGGCCAAGACCCTGGGAGCGGCACGGGAGTGGGACGTCTTTCTAGCGGGCACCGGACAAGACGTCGTGAACGCGCTGCCGGATGACACGCGGCTGCAGGCGATCCTGGCCCTGGCTGGTAAACGGCGGGAGGGTGCCTACGCGGCGTTACGGCAAGAATTCGGCTCGTCCAGCTTCCGGCAATTGAGCATCGCGCTGGTCCAACTCGCGGCGCTACGCCCCTGGCAGATCGAGGCCGACGAGGAGCAGAGTGCCAAACTTGCAGCCGATGCCGGGGTGTTCGCCAGCCATAGCCTCTCCCGCCAACACGACCATATTGTCGGGTATGGAGCCGACATCGCCGCGTTGCCGACCGGCGAGTTGCATGCATTGCGCAAGCGGGCGAAGCGGTTGCGTTACACGATGGAATTCTTCGCGCCCCAATTCGGCGCCCGCAGCGGCCGCAGGTTTCTGAAACGCGTCTCACGCCTGCAGGAATCGCTTGGCCAACTCAACGACGGTGCGGCTGCCGCGGAACTGATGCAGGCCTTGCGCGGCGGGCCGGACCGTCAATTCGCCATCGGTGCCGTGCTCGGCTTTACCGCGGCACGGGCCGGTGAGTCCCGCCGTGCCATTGCTACAAGCTGGAAGAAATTCCGCCTCGCCAAACCATTTTGGATGTGAATTAGAGGCCGCCTCACCGCGCCGCTTGCAAGTCGCTCATCCGACGCGCTAGGCATCGCCGCCGCGACCTTTCCATGACGGAATTGTAAGTTTGTCACTCGATCGCCCCCGTCGCATTTTCAGTTCCTCCCGCCGGTCCGCGCCCCGCGGCATGGGACGGACGGTGGCGGTTGCCCTGGTGGGGACTGCGTTGGGCGGCTCGCTCGTCATGCTTGGTTTGTCCGGCAGCCTGTTCGGCCAGATGACGTCGGAGGCCCGTGTCATCTCGGCTGCACCATGGCAGGTTGCCGTTGTCGATGGTGACACCTTGCGGCTGAACGGGACTGTCGTGCGCCTCAGCGAAATCCAGGCACCACAGCGCGGCGAGGCCTGCGCCGCAGGGCCGGATTGTGGCGGGCAGGCAACGGCGGCATTGGCGGAATTGGTTCGCGATCAACGCGTGGAATGCCGGGTGTCCGGCCATGACAACATGGGCCGGCCGGCGGCGCGGTGTGACGCTGGTGGCCAAAACGTGAATGCTGCGTTAGTTTCGGTTGGCTGGGCGCGGGCCGAAACGTCCACTTTCCGTGATGATGAGACCAGGGCGCAGACCCACCGGCTAGGGATTTGGATGAGCAACTAGCAAAATGCTGCATCCGCTAAGGTTGCCTTAGCCACGGGTTCGCCCTTAATTGAACTCATTCGCCGGCGTTGCGCCGGTGCATCTGTGTTGGCGATCTTCGCCGGCCCATTTTCGACAGGAACAAAGCATGAGCGGCACCGCGAACGGGTCTCTCACGATCACTCTCGATGGCTCCAACCAGTCTATGTCGCTCCCACTCCGATCTGGGACGATCGGGCCGCAAGCCGCTGACATCAGCAAGCTGTATGGCACCCTTGGGATCTTCACCTACGACATCGGCTACGGAGCGACCGCGGCGTGCGAGAGCAAGATAACCTATATCGATGGCGATGAAGGTGTTCTGCTGCATCGAGGCTACCCGATCGACCAGTTGGCCGAGAAATCGACCTTCCTTGAGGTCGCCTATCTGCTGCTCAACGGCGAGTTGCCGAGCAAGGCTCAGCGAGCCGAGTTCGATAAGGGCGTCATGCATCATACGATGCTGCACGAACAACTCCGCAGCTTCTACAGCGGGTTCCGCCGCGACGCCCACCCGATGGCGGTCATGTGCGGCGTCGTGGGTGCGCTGAGCGCGTTCTATCACGACAGCCTGGACATCACGAATGAGAGCCACCGGAGCATCAGTGCGTTCCGGTTGATCGCGAAGCTGCCGACGATCGCGGCATGGGCCTACAAATACAATATTGGCCAGCCGTTCGTCTATCCGCGGAACGATCTCGGATATGCCGAAAATTTCCTCTACATGATGAACGCCGTGCCCGCGGAGGAGTACAAGGTCAGCCCTATCCTGGCCCGGGCGATGGACCGCATCTTCATCCTCCATGCCGACCACGAACAGAACGCCTCCACCTCCACGGTGCGCCTGGCTGGCTCGACGGGCGCCAATCCATTCGCCTGCATCGCGGCAGGCATCGCCAGCCTCTGGGGCCCGGCGCATGGCGGTGCCAACGAAGCCGTGCTGAAAATGCTGGATGAGATCGGCAGCGTCGACAACATTCCGGCCTTCATTGAAAAGGTGAAGGACAAGAACAGTCACGTCCGGCTGATGGGCTTCGGCCATCGCGTCTACAAGAACTACGACCCCCGCGCGACCATCATGCAGAAGACCTGCCATGAGGTGCTGAAAGAGCTCGGAATCACGAACGACCCGACCTTGCAGATGGCAATGGAGATGGAGCGGATCGCGCTGCATGACGATTACTTCATCAGCAAGAAGCTCTATCCGAATGTCGATTTCTACTCCGGCATTATTCTGAAAGCGATGGGCATTCCGACCAGCATGTTCACCGTGCTGTTCGCGGTGGCGCGGACCGTCGGGTGGATCAGCCAGTGGAAAGAAATGGTCGAAGATACCACCCAGCGCATTGGCCGCCCGCGGCAAATCTATACCGGCGCGCCACTGCGTGACTTCGTGCCGATGGCCGAGCGCGGCTGATCCGCCTGCAAAGAGCCCGGGTAGCGACCGGGCTCTTTCTATTCGGGCATGTAATTTTCGCCTGGTGAGATTTGGCAGAGGTACTTGTATTTGCGCGAGTTGGGTGGGGTCGCGTGCTCGTGCGCTATTGTAACGAATTGTATCATAAGGCTTTTGCCGGTTCCCGCTCTTTCAAATCGTAAGCCGACAGGCATAGAGGAATGATTAACAACAAGAATATCTGATACGAGTTAGTATCAATCCATCGATAATTTCATTATTACGCAGCGTCCTGCGCCGTGCTGCGCAGACCCATGAGCGTCCACGGATGTATCCTGCTTGGCGAGCGTAGACCTAGTCCCCCAGCAGGAGTTCCATCCTTGGACTATCCTCGATCTTTAGACGCCACAGTACGAGCTCGCCTGAAGCAGTGGCCGCAGCACCCGCCTGGCTTGCTGACCCGCGAAAAGGACGCATGGCTACGGGGACGCCCCGACGACGGTGTTGGCCAATGTTGCCTGAAACTGCCTGGGAGCGCGCATTTACGGACTCTGCCCGACGGCCTCTGGCTCAATTTTGGCGGCTCGGTCGCCGAGCCATTTGTCGACATCTTCGCCATCGAAGCGTGCTCCACCCTGGCGAACCTGCTGGATAAGCGATCCCGCTTCGCCCCGTCGACCCACTCGATGATGGCGGTTTGCCCCGTGCAATGGCTGCTCGCGCCCGTGACGGCTGATACCCCGATCCTCCGGTGGCAGGCCACCGGCATCCTCGCCGCGCCGCCAAATTCCGCCTTGGTGCTTCCGGTCCGCGACCTTCGGGTCATGTACGGGCTTCGCGCCAGGCATTATGACGGTTTCGTCCAACACCAGGTACCTCATCCGCATGAGTTCTTCGTTCCCATGGACGCGCTGACGGCGAAGAACGGCGACCAGGACCCGGCGATGCAGGCCCTCGTTGCCCGCACGTCGATCCGGGCCAACTTCCTGCAACCATTCTGATGCAGCTGTTCATCGACGCCGATGCCTGCCCCGTCCGCGAGGAGGTCTACCGCGTTGCGGCGCGGACGGGGCTCGCAGTGTCAGTGGTCCATAACGGGTCCCGCCCAATCCGCCCGCCACAGCAGGCAGGGGTGCAAATTGTCATCGTCGGCAATGGCCCCGACGCAGCCGATGACTGGATCGCCGAGCGGATTGCGCCGGGGGATATCTGCATCACAGCGGATATCCCCCTCGCGAAACGCTGCCTGGAGAAGGGTGCGCGTGCCTTGGGACATACCGGCAGGCCCTGGACGGGTGACAATATCGGCAGCGCACTCGCTGGCCGTGAAATCGCCCGCCATATGCGTGAGGTTGGGCTGGGCGGCGGCGGTCATGCCTCGATGACTCAGGCCGACCGATCCCGCTTCAGTTCGGCGCTCGATGCGGAAATTGTTCGAGCCCGGCGGGATTCAGCACGGCCTGTGCCACCAGCGGGTCGTCCGTGATGATCCCATCCACGCCCCAGCTGGCCACTCGGGCAATGTCGTTTGGGGTATTGACCGTCCACGGCACAACGCGGAGCCCCAGCCTCTTCGCCCGCACCAGCAAACCCGGCGTCAGCTCAGAGTGGTGGGGTGCCCAAGTCCCGCCCCCTTCCTCGGCAACGGAAATGGGCAGCCGGGCCTGCCCACCCCGCCAGGCGCGGGTCTTGCGGGCGGTCAGCCAGGCATAGGCGAGATCAGGCCGGATGATTCGCAAATGGCGCGGACCCCGCCAGTCAAAGGATTGCACGATGACCCGCTTGGCGGCTTTGGCAGCGTCCACCACCCCGGCCACCGCCTCGACAACCGCCTCCGGCGACAGCGTGAGGTCCGGCCGATTGAGATAGGTCTTCACTTCGATCGTCCATCGCGCCCGCGCATGCAGCGCCAAGACCGCCTGCAGCGTCGGGATCGTCTCACCATCGACCGGCGTTTGCCGGGGGAACGACTTGGCCGTCCGGCTGCCGGGGCGCAGACGGCCCACGTCGAATTGTTGTAGCTCGGCGTAGTCCCAATCCTTGATGGCGGGCGTTTTGGTATCGATCCACCGCCCATTCGCGGCACGGGTGAGGTCGGGGGACAGGCAGGGGTCGTGACTCAGCACGACGACACCATCCCGTGTCATCCCGACATCGATTTCGAAATGGCGCACCCCAGCCGCAAGGGCAGCGCGGAAGCCGCTTAGCGTATTCTCGGGGAAGCGTGCACGGGCACCGCGATGCCCGATAATCTCCGGCATGTCGGCCAGTTCAGACGATCAATCGTCCCCGCATTCGCAACCAGAGGTTGGGCCGGTGTCACGCCGCACCACGTGATGGTCGATCCACTCGGACACCAAGCGGCGCGCCTCGTTGATGGAGGCCTCTGGATGGTGGATGCGGTACAGAACTGTGCAGGCACGGAAAGCGTCCATGTCCGCATTTCCGGTGGCGCGCAATTCACGGTAGGCGGTGACAACCGCCCGCTCGCATCGCCGCCCGATCACCATCTGGTCGCGTCCCAACTCTTCTCTCCAGTTGCGAGTCCGTCGCAATCGCTAAGGATCGTAAGCGTATGGGCTGCACGCATCAAGGGCATCGTTGTGATGAGCCCCCGATTAGCCCCGAACAGCCTCCGCAATGGCGTGGCCAACATCCATGGTCCCCGCCTGGCCGCCCATATCACGCGTGCGAGGGCCACCTTCGCGCAATAATGCTTCAAAACTGTCAATGATCGCCTTGGCGGCCTCACCCTCTCCCAAATGATCCAGCATCATCGCCGCTGACCAAATTTGACCAATCGGGTTGGCAATCCCTTTGCCCGCGATATCCGGCGCAGAGCCATGTACCGGCTCGAACATCGACGGGTGCAGCCGCTCGGGATTGATGTTCGCGGACGGCGCTATGCCGATCGATCCCGCCACGGCGGGGCCGAGGTCGGAGAGGATGTCGCCAAAAAGGTTGGAGCCAACCACGACGTCGAACCAATCGGGATGCTGCACGAAATGGGCGCAGAGGATGTCGATGTGATACTGCGCCGTCTCGATATCGGGATAATGCGCCTTCATGGCCGCAAACCGCTCGTCCCAATACGGCATGGTGATCGTGATGCCGTTGGACTTGGTGGCGGAGCTGACATGCTTGCGTGGCCGGGTGCGGGCCAGTTCGAATGCATATTTCATGATCCGGTCGGTGCCGCGGCGGCTGAAGACGCTCTGCTGGCTGACGAACTCATGCTCCGTCCCGCCGTACATGCGGCCACCGATGGAGGAATACTCACCCTCGGTATTCTCACGCACGACCACGAAGTCGATATCGGCCTCGGTCCGGCCCGCCAACGGGGTGCGGGCACCCGGCATCAGCCGGCACGGGCGGACAGAGGCGTATTGGTCGAAGCCGCGGCGGATGGGGATGAGCAGGCCCCAGAGCGAAATATGGTCGGGCACGCCTGGCCAGCCCACCGCACCAAGCAGGACGCTGTCGGACTCACGCAATTGATCGAGACCGTCCTCCGGCATCATCGCCCCGGTCCGCGTATAGGTTTCGCAGGACCAGTCGTAATGCGTGGGCTTCAGGGTGAAGCCGAACCGGGTCGCGGCGGCGTCCAGCACCTCGAGCGCGGCGGGGACGACTTCCTTGCCAATTCCGTCCCCGGGAATGACAGCGATTTTATAGGTACGTTCCATCGCCGGAAAATGCGTCCACTCGGGCGCTGGGTCAATCGACGGCTTGTGGACCCATCGACATGCGGGAGCGGATTTCGCTCGCCACCCGCCCGGCCTCGTCGAGCGGCGTGCGTGGCCAGAGCGCAAGGGAAGGCCCGAGCGGGCGCGCCTGGCCTGCGTGATACAGCAATTCGTGCAGCCGGCGGTGCGAAGGCTTGTCCCCCATGCTGGCGATGTAGACGGGGGCCTCGCCGCCGCATGCCTCGCTGATCATGGCAGGCGAGTCGCCCGTCACGATCGTCACGTCGGCCAGCCCGATCATGCCGGCATAGGGGTTCTCCCCGGGCTCACCCCACCGGTAGAGCACGTGCATGCTGGCGGCGAGCCCGTTCGCCAGCACGTTCGTCGCCTCCTGCCCCGTGCGCCGGCTGGTGGTGGCCAATACAGACCCGCCCGCCGCCGCCGCCAAGCGGGCAACCTGCCGGGCCAGCGCTTGCGCCACGACCGGCCGCATTTCGCCCGCCACCCCGCCGCCGCCAACCAGCAGCGCAATCAGCGGCCGCGGCAAGTGGGAGAGGCGCCCGGCCCACGAGACCCGCGCCTGCGACAGGACGAGCGGGGAGAGACGGTGCGGCTGCCCCAGCACCTGGAGGATGTTGGGCGCCTTCTGCGTTTGGAGATGAGCAGGCGTGACCAAAAGGTCGAACAGCCCCGCCCGCCAGCGCGGCAGGCCGCAATGCACCAGGCGGGTTCCGAACCCTTCCCGCAGCCAAAGCGCCACCGCCTCCGATCGCGGGCTGGTAGAGATCGCCAACGCGGGGCCCTGCGGCGCCGAAAACGGCCAACCCGGCGCCAGCAGCCCGGCCAGCGATCCCCGGCGCGACAACCCGGCCAAATGGGCCCGCCAGTTCCACGCCAGCGGCACCCGCAAATGCGGAACCCCCAATCGCTCGGCAATGGCAATGGCCTGGTCCGCCGTGCGGTCGAACGGGTCATCCAAAACCCAGACCGGCGCAGTTGCGTCCGTGGCGGGGCCGCCCGGTTTGCGCAGCGCCATCGGGTCACGCATTGCCGGCAGCCCGGCATGGACGCGCAGGGCTCCAACCGCTATCGAACCCGCTTTGAAAGCGAGATATCGACATGCCGGAGCAGCACCAGACCGATTGGGACCGCGACGCAGCGCTGACCACGGCGCGCATCCTGCTGGAGATCAAAGCCGTCAATTTTCGTCCTGAGGAACCTTATACCTTTACGTCCGGATGGAAGTCGCCGGTCTACATCGATTGCCGTCGTATCATCTACTTCCCACGAGCGCGCGCGAAGATCTGCGCCCTGGGTGTAGAGAAGATAGGGCGCCACATCGGGTATGAAACCATCGAAGCCGTTGCCGGTGGCGAGACGGCGGGAATCCCGTTCGCGGCCTGGATCGCCGACCGCATGATGGCGCCGATGGCCTATGTGCGAAAGAAACCCAAAGGCTTCGGCCGCAACGCGCTCATCGAGGGTGACGTCCCGGAAGGCAAGCAGACCTTGCTGGTCGAGGATCTGACGACGGACGGGCGCAGCAAGATCCAATTCGCCCAGGCCCTTCGCGATGCCGGGGCGATCGTCAACCACGCCTTCGTCGTGTTCTTCTACGGCGTCTTCCCCGGCAGCTTCGAAACCCTGGCGCAGATGGACGTGCAACTGCACGCCCTGTGCACTTGGTGGGATGTGCTGGAGGCTTGCCGCGAGCGCCCTTACTTCGCCGAGCCGGCGTTGGCAGAGGTTCGGCGGTTCCTGGAAAATCCGGTCGCATGGTCTGCCGCCCATGGCGGCGTCGCCAGTGCCGAGGAAGCCATTGCGCGCCGGGCCGAAGCCGCGGCTTCGTGACGCCCGTCTAGGGGAAGTAGGCGTCCGTCCAGCCAACCAGCCCCGTCGGCTTCACCTTCACCTGCACCCGGCCAAGCCCATGCCGGGTCAGAATCTCTACCCCGCGCTGCTGGTTGAGCAGGGTGCAGCCGACCATCGGATCGCCAGCGTCACTCGCACCATCCGAAATCTTCCGGGCAACTTCGCTGCGGTGGACCAAATCCTCCTCGGTCTTGCACAGCACCGCACCGGGCTCCAGCCGCGGCCCCGAAATTCCGCGGGTGGGAGATATCAAAGGTACCGGCGGCGGTTTGGACGGCGCCACGCCGTCCTGCGAGCCATCGGTGGCCGTAGGGGCCTCCCGGGTGCGGCGCGCCTGGGCCATCGCCCCCGTTGCGGTGGTAACGCCAAGTGCCACTGCAAGCGCCATTCGTACGAATCGTGTCATCTGAACTCTTGCCCTCCTGCCACCCTCTCCTAGCGCGCCGCGTGGGCAACAGGAAGCGCCCGACGAACCGGCAGTGGCGGGGGTTCCCCGCACCCCGCCCGAAGCCTACGATCCTTTTATATTGCTTCTGGAGCCCACAATGCCCGTCCGCCCAAATTCCGCCGCCGCCCGCGACATCGCGCATACGCTGCACCCCTACACGGATTTGGTGGCGCACGAATCGGCAGGCCCCCTGGTCATCAGCCGTGGCAAGGGCATCCGGGTGTGGGACGAAGACGGCAAGGAGTACATCGAGACGGTCGCAGGGCTGTGGTGCGCCTCGCTCGGCTTCGATAACGAGCGGCTGGCCAAGGCCGCCTACGACCAGATGCGCACCCTGCCCTTCTATCATTCGTTCACGGCCAAATCGCATGGCCCGCTCATCGAACTGTCCGAGATGCTCACCGCCCGCGCCCCGTTGGAGGATTCGCGGGTGATCTTCTCGAACTCCGGTTCAGAGGCGAATGACACCGCGATCAAGATGGCGTGGTACTACAACAATGCCCTTGGACGCCCGGCAAAGAAGAAAATCCTGGGACGGCACAAGGGCTATCACGGGATTACCCTGGCGGCGGCCTCGCTCACCGGCCTGCCCGCCAATCACCGCTCGTTCGATCTGCCGTTGCCGGGCTTCCTCCACACGATGACGCCGCATTATTACCACGAGGGCCAGGATGGGGAGAGCGAAGAGGCCTTCGCCAGCCGCTGCGCCGAGGAATTGGAAAAGCTGATCCTGGCCGAGGGCGCCGACACGATCGCCGCCATGTTTGCCGAGCCGGTCATGGGCGCGGGCGGCGTCATCCTCCCGCCGGCGACCTATTTCGAGAAGATTTGCGCGGTGCTGCAGAAGCACGACATCCTCCTCGTTGCGGACGAAGTGATCTGCGGCTTTGGCCGGACGGGGAATTACTGGGGCACCCAGACCTTTGGCGTGCAGCCCGATATCATCACCTGCGCCAAAGCCCTATCGGCGTCGTACCTGCCCATCTCCGCCACGATCGTCAGCCAGAAGGTGTTCCGGCCAATAGCGGAGGAGAGCCACCGGATTGGCACGTTCGGGCACGGCTACACCTATTCCGGCCATCCCGTGCCGGCGGCGGTGGCGATCGAGGCGCTGAAGATTTATGACGAAATCGGCATCGTGGACCACGTCCGGGCAGTGGGGCCACACATGCAATCCGAACTTCGCCGCCGTTTCGCGGGGCACGAATTGGTCGGCGAAATCCGCGGCATCGGGTTGATTGCCGCGGTCGAGTTGGTAGCGGACAAGGCCACCAGGACCAATTTCGACCCCGCCCTCAAGATGGGTGGCCGGTGGGCAAAGCTGGGCGAGGAGCACGGCGTGATTTGCCGCAGCCTCGCCAATGACAGCCTTGCCTTCAGCCCACCGCTGATCATCACCGAGGCGGAGATCGACGAGATGCTGGACCGCGTCGGCAATGCGCTGGACGCGTTGGCGGTACAAGTCCGGCGCGAGCGGCTAGCGGTGGTCTAACACAGGCAGGCTGTAACACGCTCAGGGGGCGGCGGGGTGAAAGCCCTACGCCGCCTCCAGCACCCCAAGCCCTTCCACCGTCACGAGCAGATCGGCCCGGCGCTCGTCCATGCCGCTCACCGCCTTGGCAATAGCCGCCCCCCCCGACCGAGCAGCCTCGGACGCCTGCTCCGCACGGCCAATCGCCTCGGCGACGGTGCCGGTGCCAACGGCCACACGCTGCACGCTGCTGGCGATTTCGGCCGTAGCCGCACCCTGTTCTTCAACGGCGCAGGCAACCTGGGCTGCCAAGGTGCTGATATCCTCAATCCGCCCAGAGATCGCGCGGATGGCGACGATGCTCCCCTGCGTGGCTGCCTGCATCGCAGCGATCTGGCCGCCAATCTCTTCAGTGGCACGGGCGGTCTGCGCGGCCAGGTTCTTCACCTCACCCGCGACAACCGCAAAACCCCGCCCGGCATCGCCAGCCCGGGCAGCCTCGATGGTCGCGTTCAGCGCCAGCAGGTTGGTCTGCGCGGCAATATCGCCGATCAGCCGCACGACGTCCCCGATGCGCCCGGCCGCGCTGGCCAGTTCTTCGACCGACTCGTCCGTGCGTTTGCTCTCGGCAGCGGCCTGCCGGGCGCTCTCGGCGCTGCGGGCGACTTGGACCGCAATCTCGCCGATGGAGGCCGACAACTGCTCCGACGCACTGGCGACCTCTTGAATCCCCTTGGCCGCGACCTCCGCCGCCCCGCGCACGGCGGCCATCTCGCGGGTTGCGCTCTCCATGCCCTCGACGATTCCCGCCGTGGCGTTGCCGACTGCACCGGCCGCACTGGTTTCGCTGGCAATATCCTTGGCGATCCGGCGTTGGAGACGGCGGACGCTATCCAACTGTTCCTGCTGACGGGTTGCCGTAAGGGCAATCGAGGCTTCCAATTCGGCGATCCGTGACTCCAGCTTGGCGTTGGCGCCGCGCAGCGCGACTTCGCGCCATAGGGCTAGGCCCACGACCCCGCCCGGCCGAACCGGCGACGACGCACCCTCTAGCAGCGGCGACAATCCCCACCAGGCCAACCCGGCCATCACCAGCGTACCAGCGAACACGCCGAAGGCTGCCATCCCCCATTCAGACATGTCGGCCCCCGACATCCA
Source organism: Acetobacteraceae bacterium (assembly GCA_965199005.1). Taxonomy (GTDB): domain Bacteria; phylum Pseudomonadota; class Alphaproteobacteria; order Acetobacterales; family Acetobacteraceae; genus LMUY01. The sequence continues at coordinate 2,460,072 of CBDAQK010000006.1, forward strand.
CAGCAGGCAGGCTCCGAGGCTGCCATAAATGACCGTCGACCCAAGGATGAGGAGCACGCCGGCTGGGACGCGATTGGCGTAGGTGTCGGGCAAACGGGACATCGCGCACTCAGATCTTGTTCTGAGCGGAGTCATAGCGACAGGAGGTTAAACTCGCATCAACGTCCTGCGCCGACGCGGCGGCCAACCCAATCGGGCACTGGAATGCCGGGCGGCGCTAGCGCGGCCACCCGCTCTGCCTCGCTGCCCTCGAGCGGGGTCGAGCGTCTCGTGGCAAGGTCCACATGCAGGAACATCACCTCCTGCATCGCCACCTCGGCTCCGGCGGAAACCATTTCGTGCAACAGGTGAATCCGCTTGCCGGAGGCTGCGGCAAGGCGGGAGCGGACCTGCAAAGGCGCCCCCAACCCCACTTCCTGCCGGTAGATCGTATGGGTCTCGACCGCGAAAACGCTGCGGCGTGTGGTTGCCCGGTACGCGGCCCCAAGCCCGGCTAGCTCAAGCCAGGCATCGGTTCCGCGATCGAAGACGAGGACGTAATAGGCCAGATTCATGTGACCGTTGGCGTCCAGCCACTCGGGCTGGACGTGGTCGTAATGTTCGGCCCACACCGCTAGGTGGAGCTGTCGTCGAACCCGCTGCTATCCGGCACGGAATTGTCCCAGCCATCGCTGCCCTGGCTGTTATCGGTAAAGCCGCCACCATCCCCTGGGCCGCCTTGGGTGGCGTTGTCCCAGTCCGAAGCCGGGGCTGCATTGCTGTCGCCGTAATTGTTGATGATGGTCTCGCTTTGAGGGGCGCCAAAGCCTTCGCCCCCGAAGCCCCCCCCACCGCCAAAACCGCCACCGCCGGCGCCATGCCCGGAGAACATGTCCATCAGCAGGTTCGCGCCGACGACGCCGCCGGCCACGCCCGCCGCGGTGGTCAACGCGGACCCGAGGAAGCCGGAGCCGGAGCGTTGGAACATGCCGGGTTGCGTGTTCGGCGGATATTGCGGCGCATAGGGCTGTGGCGGGGGCGCATATTGCGGTTGCGCAGCCCCCTGGTTCCACGGCGATGGCCGTGGCGGCGGCGGTGCCGCTGACCCGGCGGCGCCACCGAACAGGCTGCCGAGGAAGCCGCGAGACTGGCCCTGCTGGGGCGCTGACGCCGATTGCTGCATCTGCTGCATCTGCTGCCGCATCTGGTCCATTTCCGCCTGCATCCGCTGCAACCGGCTCGCAGCCTCGGCCAACGCGGCCTCCTGGACCACGGCCATCTGGGTGACCCGGTAGCGCGCTTCTGGATGGCTCGCAAATTGGTCGGCAATGAAGCGGTCCGCCTCCGGGTCGATCGGCGGCAGGCTGGGCTGGGTGGTCGGGACGCTACGGGCGAAGGCGCCGCCAGCGCTCGCACTCCCCCCCACCCGGGCTACGAATTGGGAGATCAGGTCGCGTTCCTCGTTGGTCATCGGATCACCTTAAAGGGGATTTCGTACAGACTCGGCCTATTCCACCGTCGACATGGCCCGGCTTGCGCCAGGGTTCAAGCCGGGTGTGCCGCCAATACCCGCAGTCGCGGAGCCTCGATGGCCGGGCAGCGGTCCATCACCACGGCCAATCCGCCGGCCCGGGCGCGCTCCGCCGCTGCCATGTCGACGACGCCAAGTTGCAGCCATACGCTGCGGGCGCCCAGCCGGACCGCCTCGTCCACCACGGCCCCCGCCTGATCGGAGGCGCGGAAGATGTCGACCATGTCGAGCGGGCCCGCCTCCTCCAGGGAGGCCACAACCGGCTGCCCCTGGATCGTCTGGCCGGCCAAGCCTGGATTGACCGGGATCACCGTCCAGCCGCGCCCAAGCAGGAATCGCATGACCCCGTAGGACGGACGGTCCGGCCGGTTGGACGCCCCGACCATCGCGATGCGGCGTGTCTCGCCCAGGATGCGAGCGATTTCGGCGTCGTCTAATCCATCACGTGCCACGGCGAACTCCTTTGGTGATGCACCTTGCCCTGCATCGCCCTTTATTTAAGGTGCGCCGCCATGAACCCGGCCGCGCCCTCATTCCAAGACATCATCCTGCGCCTGCACGCCTTTTGGGCGAAGCAGGGCTGCGTCATCCTTCAGCCCTACGATGTGGAGATGGGGGCAGGCACGTTCCACCCTGCGACCACCCTGCGTGCCCTGGGTCCAAAACCCTGGCGCGCCGCCTATGTGCAGCCCAGCCGCCGCCCGAGCGACGGGCGGTATGGCGAAAATCCCAACCGCCTGCAGCATTACTACCAGTATCAGGTCATCATGAAGCCGGCGCCCGACACGGCGCAATCGCTCATGCTTGCCTCCTACGCCGCGATTGGCCTCGACCCGGCGGTCCATGACATCCGCTTCGTCGAGGATGATTGGGAAAGCCCGACCCTCGGTGCCTGGGGCCTCGGCTGGGAGGTCTGGTGCGACGGGATGGAGGTGGGACAATTCACGTATTTTCAACAGGTTGGCGGCATCCCGGTGGCCGTGCCGTCCTTCGAGATGACTTACGGGCTCGAACGCCTGGCCATGTACATCCAGGACGTCGAACGGGTGTACGACCTGGATTTCAACGGCGCCGGCGTCAGCTACGGCGACGTGTTCCTGCGGGCCGAACGCGAATATAGCGCGCATAATTTCGAGCACGCCGACACGGCGATGCTCGCACGGCACTTTGCCGATGCCGAACGGGAATGTGCCGCGCTGTTGGCGGTGAAGCTGGCAATGCCGGCCTACGACCAATGCATCAAGGCCAGCCATTTGTTCAATCTGCTCGACGCCCGTGGCGTCATCAGCGTCACGGAACGGGCCGCCTATATCGGCCGGGTGCGGGCCTTGGCAAAGGGCTGCTGCGAGGGCTGGCTGGCGGGCGAGACGATTGCCTCCACCATGGCTGCCGAGTAGCCGGACCACTGCTGTTCAACGGCCGTGATTTCAGCCAAACCGACATCCCACCTGCGCTGAGAGCCTGATGCCCGAATTACTGCTGGAATTATTCAGCGAAGAAATCCCCGCCCGGATGCAGGCCCGGGCCGCCGACGAGCTGGCCCGGCTGGTGACGGCCGCGCTGGCGGCGCTGAGTCCCTCACAGGTGCAAACCTTCCACGGCCCACGCCGGATCGCCTTGGCGGCGGCGGTCAACGCGACGATCCCGGCCAGCGTCACCGTGGAGCGTGGCCCCCGTGCGTCCGCGCCGGAGCAGGCACTGGCCGGTTTCCTGCGCAAGCACGGCGCCCGCCGGGACGCGCTGGTGCAGGAGGGCGATTACTGGGTGCTGCACAAGCAAGGCGCCGCGCAGGACGCCGCATCGCTTATAACAGCGTCCTTCCCACCCCTGCTGCGCCGCTTCGCCTGGCCGAAATCCATGCGGTGGGGTGGCTCGGGCAGCCAATTCACCTGGGTGCGGCCGCTTCGGCGCATCCTGTGTGTTCTGGATGGCGCCATCGTGCCCTTCTCCCTGGCCGAGGGCGAGGATGACGGGCACGGCCTGCGGTCCGGCAACGAGACCGAGGGACACCGTTTCATGGCACCCGCCGCCTTTTCCGTGCGCTCGGCGGCGGAATGGCAGGCTGCCCTGCTCGCCAACCGCGTCATTGCAGACGCGAGCGAGCGCCGACGGCGTGTGGCCGAGGGCGTGACCCGATTGGCCGGGGAGCGGCAGTTGCGGGTCGCCGACGACCCGGCGCTGCTGGACGAGGTGGCCGGGCTGGTGGAATGGCCGGTGCCGCTGCTGGGCCGGATCGACCCGGCGTTCATGGATCTGCCGCCGGAAGTCATGCAGGTCTCCATGCGGGTGAACCAGCGCTATTTCGCCCTGCGCAACCCAGATGGATCCGCCGCTCCCTTCTTCGCCTTCGCTGCCAACATCGAGGCACCGGACGGGGGTGCCGCCATTATCGCCGGCAATGAGCGGGTTCTGCGCGCGCGGTTCAGCGATGCCCGGCACTTCTGGGATGCCGACCGCCGGGTAAGATTGGCGGACCGGGTGGCGGCGCTCGATGCCGTGACCTTCCACGCCAAGCTGGGTAGCCAGGGCGCGCGCGTCCACCGGATGATGCAACTCGCCGAACGGATTGCCCCCCTCGTCGGCGCGGACCCGGCGCTGGCTGGCCGCGCCGCATGGCTGGCCAAGGCGGATTTGACCACCGGCATGGTGAGCGAGTTCCCCGAGTTGCAGGGGGCGATGGGCCGCTACTACGCCCTGCACGATGGCGAGGACGCTTCGGTCGCCGACGCCGTGCGCGACCATTACGCCCCGAAAGGGCCCAGCGATGCGGTCCCGTCCGCCCCGGTTACCCTTGCCGTGGCGTTGGCCGACAAGATCGACATCATCGCCAGCTTCTTCGCCATCGGCGAAAAGCCGACTGGCGGAGGCGATCCCTTCGCACTCCGCCGGGCCGCCTTGGGCATCGTGCGCATGATCCGTGAGCGCGGCCTCCGGTTGAACCTGCGCCCGCTCATCGCCCTGTGTGCCGCCAGCCTGCCCGCGCCACCCCCCGCCGACGAGGTGCTCGCCTTCATCGTCGACCGCACGAGGGTCATGCTCCGCACGGATGGGGCGCGGCACGACGTGCTGGAGGCGGTGTTCGCCGCTGGCGGCGGGGATGATCTGGCGGCGATGCTGGCGCTGTCAGACCAGGTGGGCGACCTGCTCGGCACCCCGGACGGCGCCAGCCTCATGGCGGCCTACAAGCGCGCCGCCAACATCCTGCGCATCGAGAGTGCCAAGGACGGGCCGTTCGATCAGCCCGCCGACCCGGCGCTATTCGTGCTACCGGAGGAGACGGCGCTGCACCAGCAGGTCGACGCCGTCAGTGCCGACCTGCCGAGGCGACTGCGCGAGGCGGCCTTCACCGTTGCCATGCGCGACCTCGCCTCGCTTCGGCCCCAGGTGGACGCTTTCTTCGACAAGGTGACCGTAAACGACGCCAATCTAGCGCTTCGACGCAACCGGCTGTGTCTGCTACATCGTTTACGCGCGACGATGGACCGCGTGGCTGACTTTTCCCGTATCGAGGGTTGATATGACGAAGTGGGTATACAGTTTCGGCGCTGGCCATAACGAGGGGCGCGCCGACATGCGCAACCTGCTCGGTGGCAAGGGAGCCAATCTGGCGGAAATGGCATCCATCGACCTGCCAGTTCCTCCCGGCTTCACCATCACGACCGAACTGTGCACCGCCTATTACGACAATAGCCGGAAATATCCGGACGATCTGGACGGTCAGGTGAAGGAAGCGCTGGCCCGCGTGGAACAGGCGGTTGGCCTGAAGTTTGGCGACCGGGAGCATCCGCTGCTCGTGTCCGTCCGCTCAGGCGCCCGGGTGTCCATGCCGGGGATGATGGATACCGTTCTAAATCTGGGTCTGAACGACGAGACGGTGCAGGGCTTGTCCAAGGCCAGCGGCGATCCGCGTTTCGCCTGGGACAGCTACCGTCGGTTCATACAGATGTATGGCTCGGTCGTGCTGGGGGTCGACCACCACCGCTTCGAAGAGATCATCGAGAGCGCAAAGATCGATGCTGGCGTCACCGAGGATACGGCGTTGTCGCCGGAGCATTGGCAGCAGGTGGTCGCCGAGTACAAGGATATGGTGCATGCCGACCTCGGCAAACCCTTTCCGCAGGACCCGGCGGAGCAGCTTTGGGGGGCCATCGGCGCCGTCTTCGGCTCGTGGATGAACCCGCGCGCCAACACCTATCGGCGGCTGCACGACATCCCAGCCTCGTGGGGCACGGCGGTCAACGTGCAGGCGATGGTGTTCGGCAACATGGGCGAGGATTGCGCAACCGGGGTTTGCTTCACCCGTGACCCATCGACCGGCGAGGACGTCTTCTACGGAGAGTTCCTGGTCAACGCCCAGGGTGAGGACGTCGTTGCCGGCATCCGCACGCCGCAGCCTTTGTCCAAACTGCGTGCCAAGCCGGGCGAGGTCTCGATGGAGGAGGCGCTGCCGGCCGTATACGAGGATCTGGTCCGCGTCCGCACCACGCTCGAGACGCATTACAAGGATATGCAGGACATCGAGTTCACCGTGCAGCAGCAGAAGCTGTACATGCTGCAGACCCGCAGCGGGAAGCGCACTGCCGCCGCCAGCCTGCGGATCGCCGTCGAGATGGCGCAGTCCGGGCTGATCGACCGCAAGGAAGCGGTGCGCCGGGTCAACCCCGCCAGCCTGGACCAGTTACTGCACCCGACGCTGGACCCGAAGGCGCCGCGGACGCTGATCTCCAAGGGCCTGCCCGCCAGCCCGGGCGCTGCCTGCGGCGTGGTGGTGTTCAACTCCGACGAGGCGGAGATGCGCGCCGCCAAGGGCGAAGCGGTGATCCTGGTGCGGGTCGAGACCAGCCCGGAGGATATCCACGGCATGCACGCCGCCCGTGGCATCGTCACCACCCGCGGCGGCATGACCAGCCACGCGGCGGTGGTGGCCCGCGGGATGGGCCGGCCCTGTGTGTCCGGCGCCGGCGGCATCTCCGTCGATTACGGCGCGCAGACGCTCAGCGCCGGGGGCCGGACGGTGCGCGCCGGGGACACCATCACGCTGGATGGTGCCACGGGCGAGGTGTTTGCCGGGTCGGTCGCCATGGTGGAGCCGGCTTTGTCCGGCGACTTCGCGACGCTGATGGAGTGGGCGGACGGGCTGCGGCGGATGAAGGTACGCACCAACGCCGAAACCCCGCTGGACGCCGAGACCGCCCGCAAATTCGGCGCCGAGGGCATCGGCCTGTGCCGTACTGAGCACATGTTCTTCGACCCGGCGCGCATCGGCGCGGTGCGGCAGATGATCATGGCGCATGACGAACGGGGCCGCCGTGTGGCCTTGGCCAAGCTGCTGCCGTTCCAGCGCGACGATTTCCGCGACCTCTTCCGCATCATGGCCGGGCTGCCCTGCACCATCCGCCTGCTGGACCCGCCGCTGCATGAGTTTCTGCCCCACCAGGAGGCTGAATTGGCCGATGTAGCAGCGGGGTTGGGGGAGGATTTGGAGGTCATCCGCCGCCGCGCCGACGAGTTGAAGGAAGCCAACCCCATGCTCGGGCATCGTGGCTGCCGCCTGGGGATCACCTACCCCGAGATTTACGAGATGCAGGCGCGCGCCATCTTCGAGGGTGCCATCGCCGCCACCGAGGCGGGCGGCGAGGCCCCGGTGCCGGAGATCATGATCCCGTTAATTGCGACCAAGCGGGAGTTGGAGATCACCCGCGCCCAGGTGGACCGGGTGGCGGCGGAGGTGTTCAAGGAGACGGGGCGGACGATCGAATACTCGGTGGGCACCATGATCGAGCTGCCGCGCGCGGCATTGACGGCGGATAAGATCGCTGAATGCGCCGATTTCTTCTCCTTCGGCACCAATGATTTGACGCAGACGGCGTTCGGCCTGTCCCGCGACGATGCCGGCAAGTTCCTGCCGCAATACGTGGAGCAGGGGATTTTGCCGAAGGACCCGTTCGTATCGATCGACGTGGAGGGTGTGGGCGCGCTGGTGCGCATCGCGGCGGAGAAGGGCCGTCACACCAAGAACGGCCTCAAACTGGGCATTTGCGGCGAGCATGGCGGCGACCCGGCCTCCATTGCCTTCTGCGAGGAGGTGGGTTTGGATTACGTTTCCTGCTCCCCATATCGCGTGCCGGTTGCCCGGCTTGCGGCAGCGCAGGCGGCGTTGGGCATAGGAAGCGACAAGACGGCGTAGAAGGGGAATAGGGTCATGACCGAGGCATGCATCGTTGGCTGGGCGCACTCGCCGTTCGGCAAGCTGGAAGATCCCGATCTTGAAACCCTGATCGGCCGCGTTGCCGGCGCCGCGATCGAGGACGCCGGCATTCCGGCCACCGAAGTGGACGGGGTGTTCGTCGGCAACTTCAATAGCGGGTTCAGCAAGCAGAACTTCCCCGGCTCCCTGGCGATGCAGAGCGTGCCGGATTTGCGGTTCAAGCCAGCGGCACGGTACGAGAATGCCTGTGCCTCCGGGTCGGCCGCCGTATTTGCCGCCCGGGACTTCATCGCCGCCGGACGGGGCCGCTTCGCCCTGGTCATCGGGGTGGAGAAGATGACCGCCACGCCTGGCCCGCAAGTGGGCGACAATTTGCTGGGCGCGTCTTACCGCAAGGAAGAGGGCGATATCCCCGCCGGGTTCGCTGGCGTGTTCGGGCGGATCGCCGAGACGTATTTCCAGAAGCACGGCGACCAGTCCGACGCGCTGGCGACCATTGCCGCGAAGAACCACAAGAACGGCGTGGACAATCCCTATGCCCAGATGCGCCGCGACCTGGGGTTCGAATTCTGCCGCACGCCGTCGGACAAGAACCCCTACGTCGCCGGGCCGCTGAAGCGGACGGATTGCTCGCTTGTGTCGGATGGCGCTGCGGCACTCGTCTTGGCCGATGAGGAGACGGCGCGGGCTTTGGCATTGGCCGGCGGCAAGTCGGTCCGGTTCCGCGCTGCGGCGCACGTGAACGAGTTCCTGCCGCTGTCCAAGCGTGACCCCACGCGGTTCGAGGCGGGCGCGGTGGCGTGGAGCAAGGCGCTGGGCGCGGCCGGCCTTAAACTGGAGGATTTGTCCTTCGTCGAGACACATGACTGCTTCACCATCGCCGAACTCATCGAGTACGAGGCGATGGGGCTGGTGCCGGAGGGTCAGGGTGCCCGGGCGGCGTTGGAAGGATGGACCCAGCCGGACGGCAAATTGCCGGTCAACCGTTCCGGCGGGTTGAAGGCGAAAGGGCACCCAGTGGGCGCCACCGGCGTGTCGATGCACGTGATGACCGCGATGCAGCTTGCGGGCCAGGCGGGCGCACTGCAACTGCCACGGGCGGATGTGGGCGCCGTGTTCAACATGGGCGGCGCCGCGGTGGCGAACTACGTGTCGATCCTTGAACGCCAGGATTAGGATACGCCGCAACGCTATCCGATGGTTTGAACGATACGTTCCGGAGTGTCGACTAGTCTTCAATGACCAGCATGCCGAGTTCACGATGAGGCCGCCGTGCTGCCATTTGCTGATCCAGGCTTCGCCAAGCGCCGGGCTGGGGCGCAGTTAGCTCGTAATTGCCATCACCACGACATCCGGCTTGGTCCAGTTATAGGCGCCGCTGCTGACGATGACGGCGGGACGCTTCTTCGAGGCAGCCAATCAGGGCTTGCGGGTTTGCCATCACGATCCTCTTTGGCTGCTGCTTCTATTCGTCATCTAAATCCCAGTCATGCTTTGCCGCCGGTCCTGGCTCACTCGACCGTCTGGACCACCGCCTGCGGCACGTCATACGCCTGCAGGTCAGCCCAGTGGCGGTGCAAATCGCCCTCGAATAGTCCTCGCGTCAGACCCGCCACCAGCTTTGGCACCGCCGTCGTCATGGCGTTGATGGAGGAGCCGGAGGGGCCGAAGCTCATGGTAGCGGCGATGTTGAACAGGTGGATGTCGCCCATCCAATCCGCTTTCCCCGCCTCCCGCGGCACCAGGCTGTAATCCGCCGCCAGATAAGGGAAACGCCCCAATCGGTCATTGCGCTCCTCCGCTGGCGGCTCGTAGCGGTCGGACCAGCGGGCAATATCACCGGCGATGCGCGCCAATTCGGGGCGGAGTGCGAAATCCATCTCCACACCCGTGCCGCAGATCAGAAAATCGGCGGTGAACACCCCGCGCGGCGTGTCCATTTCCACGCTGTCGCCAACAACCCTTGCGGCCGTCCACGGCGCCCCCGTGCGCAAATGGAAATTGGCATGCCGGGCGCACCGGTCGTAGGTCGGCTGCGGGAAGCCCTCGCGCATGCCGAGGATGCGGCTCATGAAGCGCCAGCGCCAGGCATCGTCCAACTCCGACAAATGCCGCAGGAACCCGGCGAAGGTCAGCCAGCGGTAGGGCTGCACCACCTGCGGCTCCGCCCGGCGGCAGAACAGGGAAACATCGGCCGCCCCCGCCTCCAGCGCCGCCGCAGCGTTGTCGAAGGCCGAGGCACCGGCGCCCAACACCGCGACCCGCTTGCCACGCAGCGCCGCGAAGTCGACCGGGTCCGCGGTATGGGCGCGGAACCGCGACGGCAATGCGGCGACGAACGGTGGCATCCACCACTGGCCGGCGCCGTCCTGCCCGGTGGCCAGCACCACCTTGCGCGCATACCGGACCCGGCCGCTGAGCGTGACTGCCAACAAGCCATCGGGTGCGGGCGCTATATCGGTGACCTCGGTCTCGTGCTGAACCGGCACGCCGACCACGTCGCGAACCCAGCCGAGATAGGCCGCCCAATCGTGCCGGGTGATCAGGTCCAGCGCCTGCCAATGCGCCGTTCCGTACCGCGCCTCATGCCAGGCTTGGTAGCCAAGGCTCGGCAGGTCCAAATCCGGCCCGGTATAATCCTTCGGCGAGCGCAGGGTATGCATCCTGGCATAGCTGAGCCACGGCCCCTCTTCGTCGCGCCGGGCCCGGTCCACCACCAGGATATTGGTCACCTGCGCGCGCAACAGCCCCACGGCAATGCCAAGCCCGGACTGGCCGCCGCCAACCACCAGCACATCCAAGGCGGGCGCCCCATCCGGCCCGGTATGGGGCTGCAACCAGGCCATCCGAGGATGGGCGATCCGCGCCAAATCATCCCGCACGCGGGCCGCAAGCTCGTCGAGCGAGGTCATCCCAACGCAGCTTGCAGGGGTTTTGCCTCGCGCGTGTGCGGGTCGAAATGCGGGATCGCGTCCAGCAATGCGCGCGTGTAGGGGGCCTGCGGGTTGTCGAACACCGCGGCGCTCTCTCCGGCCTCCACCACCTTGCCCTGCTGCAGCACGACGATCATGTCGCACATCATGCGCACCACGTTCAAATCATGGCTGACGAAGAGCAGCGCCAAATCGTCCTCCCGCCGCAGCCGATCCAGCAATTGCAGGATGACCGCCTGGATCGACACGTCTAAAGCCGCCGTCGGCTCGTCAAGCACCAAGAGCCGGGGACGGGGCGCGATGGCCCGGGCAATGCCCACCCGTGCCTTCTGCCCGCCAGAGAGCTGGTGCGGGTAGCGCTGCAGCAGCTCCGGCGGCAACCCGGCCCGATCAGCCGCCTCCGCAACCCGGGCGGTGAGGGCGGTCCCATCCCGCATCTTCTCCAGCCGGCGCAACGGATGGGCAATGCTGTCGAACGCGGTGAAGCGCGGATTCAGGCTGTCATGCGGGTCCTGGAAGACGATCTGCACGGCCCGCCGCAGCGGCGAACGATGGAACTCGTTGGCGGGGATATCGGAGATCGACTGGCCTTCGAAGACGATATCGCCGCCATCGGCATCGATCAGCCGGCAGATCAGCCGCGACAAGGTGCTCTTGCCCGACCCGGATTCGCCGACCAGGCCCAGGCTGCCCCCCGGCGGCAAAGCAAACGACACGTCATCCACCGCGCGCACCGGGCCGGGGAACACCTTCAGCACGTTGCGCACGTCCAGCAGCATGCCCGTGCCCGGTGGCCGTTGGATCGGGGGCGCCACCGCTGCTGGCTCGTCCTGCGCCAAATCGGCCAGGGTCGAGCGCCGTGTGGGCGAGGCAGCGATGAGGCGCCGGGTGTAGGGGTGCGAGGGGGCTTGGAACAACGCCTCGGTCGGCCCCTGTTCCACCAGCTTGCCGCGTTCCATCACCGCGATTTCACCGCAATAGCGGGCGGCGAGCCCCAGATCGTGAGTGATCAGGATCATCGCCATGCCACGATCAGCGCTGATGCCGGCGAGCAAGTCCATCACCGCCTTCTGCGTCGTGACGTCCAACCCGGTCGTGGGTTCGTCCGCAATCAGCAGCGACGGCTCGCAGGCGATCGCCATGGCGATCATCACGCGTTGGCACATCCCGCCGGACAATTCGGCTGGGTAGGCATGCAGCCGCTGCTCGGGATCGCGGATCAGGACCGCGCGCAGCAAGTCCAAAGCCTGCTGCCGGGCGGCACCCGGGCTGATGCTACGGTGGGCGCGCAGCACGTCGGCGATCTGCTGCTCCACCGTCCGGATCGGATTCAGCGCCGAGCGGGGGTTCTGGAAGATCATCGACATGGCGGCCCCGCGCAGGCTGCGCAGATCGCCATGCCGCGCCCGGGTGATGTCGCGCCCTTGGAACAGCACCCGGCCGCCATCGATACGGCCCGCGCGGTCCAGCAGGCGCATCACTGCCAATGACGTCACAGACTTGCCGGACCCGCTCTCGCCCACGATGCCAAGCGTCTGCCCGGCGCCGAGGCTGAAGCCGATCCCGTGCAGCGCCGTCACCAAGCCGTGCCGGGTGGAAAAGCTGACGCGCAAATCCTCGACCGTGAGGAGCGGCGTCATGTCCGCATGCGGGGGTCGAGGATGTCCCGCAGCCCGTCGCCCAACAGGTTGAAGAATAGCACCGTCAGCATCAGCGCCAGGCCCGGGAACGCCACCAGCCACCATTTGCCCGTCGTGATGAAGCGCGCCCCCTCGGCGACCATGATCCCCCACTCGGGCGTGGGCGCCTGCACGCCCAGGCCGATGAAGGACAGCCCAGCGGCGTTCAGGATCGCCCAGCCCAGGTTGAGCGAAATCTGCACCGCCATGGCCGGCAGCACGTTGGGCAGCAGGAAGCGCAGCACGACCGAGAGGTGGCCGTCGCCACAGGCCCGCGCCGCCTCCACCCAGCCGGCATTGCGCCGCACATTCACCTCGGCGCGGGCGAAGCGGATGTAGAAGGGCAGGTTGATCACCGCCGTGGCGATGATGATGTTCTCCATCCGGTTGCCCAGTGCCGCCACCAGCGCCATGGCCAGCACGAAGAGGGGGAACGCCATCAACACATCGACGAACCGCCCTATCCACCGGTCCAACCTGCCGCCGCGATAGCCGCAAAAGCCGCCCACCACCGCGCCAATGACGAACGACAAGCCCACCGCCGACACCGCAATGAACAGATCGAGCCGGGCCGCCACGACGATCCGGCTGAGGATGTCGCGGCCGAGTTGGTCCGTGCCGGCCCAATGCGCGGCGTTGGGGGCTGCCAAGGCGTGCGCCACGTCGGAGGCAATGGGATTGTACGGCGCAATCCAGGGCGCGAACACCGCCATGAGCACGAGGATCGCCGTGCCGACCGACGCAACGGCGGTGACGGGGTTGCCGCGCAACACGAACAACACATGCGCGGCGGTGCTGGACCGCTGAAGCGCCGCCGCACTCATTGGGCCACACTCATTCGGCCGCACTCATTCAATCGACACCCGCGGATCGGCGATCCCGTACAGCACGTCGATCAGCACGTTCACCAGCACGAAAATCGTCGCCATCAGCAGCACGAAGGCCTGCACCGGCGCGTAGTCGGAGGCCAGCAGTGCGTCCAACGCGTAGGAGGCAACGCCGGGCCAGGAGAACACTTTTTCCACCAGCACGTTCGCACCCAACATGGTGGAGAAGACGATGCCCGTGATGGTCAGCACCGGCAGCAGCGCATTGCGGAGCGCGTAGGCCACGATGATCCGCATGGGCGGCAACCCAACCGACTGCGCCGTGCGGATGAAATCGCTGCCCAGCACCGCCAGCATGGAGGCGCGGGTCATCCGGGCCAGCGGCGCCAGCACGAACAACGCCATGCTGAAGGCGGGCAGCAGGAGCTGGTCGAATGCGGCCCACCAGCCCTGCCAGTCGCCGACCAGGGCGAAGTCCACCAAATAGAAGCCGGTGATATCGGGCGGGGTCGAGGCGAAGATGTCGATCCGCGCGGTCGGGTCCGGCGCCCAGCCAAGCATATAGTAGAAAACGTAGATCAGCAGCAGGCCAGACACGAAGGTCGGCACGCACACGCCCAAGGTGCACACCATCCGCACGACATGGTCCACGACGGAGCCCGGGCGCAACGCCGCGACCACGCCCAGCGGCACCGACAATAGCAACGCCATGGCCAGCGCCGTGAAGGTCAGCTCCAGCGAGGCGGGCAGCTTGCGCCGCATGTCCTGGGTGACGGGTTGCCCGGTGGTCAGCGAGTTGCCGAGATTGCCCGTGGCGACGTCGGCGAGGTACCGCGCGAGTTGCACCGGGATCGAGCGATCCAGCCCCATCTTGTGCCGCAGCTCGGCGATTTCGGCTTTGCCGGAGCTGGGGCCGGAGGAAAAGAACACGGCTGGGTCGCCAGGGAGCACCCGCATCAGGATGAAGGTGACCACCACGACACCCAGCAGGGCGGGGATGGAGGACAGGAGCCGCCGGCCAACACGCCGGGCTATGCCGATGAAGACCCTCATCGGACCGTAGGGTGGATAGGCGCAAACGTCATCCACCATCGCACGGCTGCGGCAATGGCGGCGGATGGCGCGGCGCTTATCCGCCCTACGATTCGGAAGAACCCCATAAACGCGCCGTACTACACCCGCTTGAGGTCGCGGAAATCGGCTTGGCGGTAGAATTGGTAGGTGTAGCCGTCGATCGACTTCGCCATCACCGCGTCCTGGTTGGGCTGCCACAACATCACCAGCGGCACCTGGTCGCGGAGCGTCTCGATCATGGTCTTGCACTCCTCTTCGTATTTCGCCGGGTCGGTCTGGAAACGCGCATCGGCCGCGAGTTTCTCGATGTCGGCATTCTTCCAACTGGCGAAGTTCCACCGCTGGTCGCGGGTGAAATAGAGGTAGAAGTAATAGTAGGTCGCGGGCAGCCACGCCGTCGCCCCGTCCGTGTAGAACGCCAGGGTCTTGTCGGACTCCGCCGTATTGAACTCGGCATCCGGCTTCTTCTGGATATCCACCTCGATCCCGATCTTGCCCAGCGACTCCTTCACCAGCGCCGCCATCGGTTCGGCGGTGGCCGCCTGCCCGACCGTGATGGCGAAACTCGTCTTGAACCCGTTCGGCATCCCCGCATCGGCCAGCAACTGCTTCGCCTTCGCGAGGTCGGTCTTGAACGGCATGGGCTGCGGAAACACCGTATTCGGGGGCGCCGCCGTCCAAGTGGCGTCGTACAGCTTGGCGCCGCGTCCGAAGATTGCAGCCTTGAACATGTCCTCATACGGCAGCGCCGCCGCGATCGCCTGGCGCACCTTCACGTTGTCGAAGGGCGCCATGCCCGTGTTCATCGTGATGTGGGTGAAGCCATTATTCTGCGGGATGGAGGCGACCTTCACCTTGGCGGATTTCTCCATCGTCGGCATGTCGCTCGCCGCCAGATCGATCGACAAATCGGCGTCGCCACGCTCGATCAAATTCGCCCGCGTGGCAGGCTCCGGCACCGTCTGCACGATGATGCGCTTGAACTCGGGCAGCTTGCCGTCTGCGCCGCTCTTCCACGCCTCGTTGCGGCGCAGGATCACGCTCTCGCCAGCCTTGTAGCTCTCCACGATATAGGCGCCACCCGCGGCCGTGTTGGTCTTCATCCACTCCATGGCCCAGGGGTCGTCCGCCGTGGCGTGCTGCTTGGCCAGCTTGCTGTTGATCATGATGGCGTAGCAGACGCACATATTGGACAGGCCCAGCCGGTCCGGCCCCGGCAGCGTCATTTCAATCGTATGCGGATCGACGATGCGGAATTGATCCGCGCTGGTGATCGACCCGGTGGACATTTGCGGTGGCGCCAGCGACTTGGCCAGCACCATGCGGTCCAGCGACCATTTCACATCCTCCGCCGTCACCGGGGTCCCATCATGCCAGGTTGCGTCGTCGCGCAGCAGGAACGTGACCTTCAGCTTGTCCGGGCTGATCGTGTAGCCCTTGGCCAACTCCCCACGGATCGTCGTCGGGTCGAACGTCCAGTACTCGCCCACTTTCT
The DNA here is from genome assembly GCA_965199005.1 of Acetobacteraceae bacterium. Classification (GTDB taxonomy): domain Bacteria; phylum Pseudomonadota; class Alphaproteobacteria; order Acetobacterales; family Acetobacteraceae; genus LMUY01. Next base: position 2,475,798 of record CBDAQK010000006.1, read on the forward strand.
TGCGGCCGAAGCTGAACAGCCGGTCATACACGTTCATGCTCAGCCCGAACGATTCGCGGGTTGCACCCGGCATCGTCGTGTCGAGCGTGTTGATGGTGTTGCCCGTGACATAGCGCAGCGTCTCGGCCCGCGTCTGCCCGAAGGCGAGCTGCGGCCAAGAGGCCAACCACGCGGCACCGGCCGTCCCCTGAAGGACCGACCTGCGATTGATCTTCATACCCATACACCACCCAGGTTGTTGCAAAGAGGGTGGCGCTTCATCCCAAAGGCTGTTTGTTGTCGATAGTGTAAAGGTGCTGATCGAGCGGTGCAATCGGGGTGCGTTGCAGCATTGGGCAAACGGCGCATAGTTGGGCCATGGACCAGGAAATGACGGCGCCACCCGTTCTGGCATGGCTACAGGCTCGCCAGGGCGACATGCTCGCCCTTCTGGAGACGCTGGTGAACAGCGATTCTCCCTCCCGCGACAAGGCGGCGGTCGATGCGACCGGGGACATCCTCAAACGCTTTTTCGCCGAGCACGACATCCCGGTTACCACCGAGCCGGACGATACCTATGGCGAAGCGATCCATGCCGCGGTCCCGCTACCGGGCGCCAACGAGACGAAGCCGATCCTTCTGATGGGGCATCGCGACACCGTCTTTCCCCCCGGCGAGGCGAGCCGCCGTCCCTTCCGCATCGAGAACGGCCGCGCCTACGGCCCCGGCGTCGCCGACATGAAGGCCGGGCTGGTCATCAACGCCTTCGTGCTGGCCGGCTTCAAAGCCGTGGGCGGTCACCCCGGGCCGCTGGCCGCGCTGATCACCTCGGATGAGGAGATCGCCTCCCCCTTCTCCCGCCCCGTGATCGAGCGGGTGGGACGGGAGAGCCGGATCGTGCTGAACGGCGAGCCTGGCCGCGCCAGTGGCAACATCGTGTCCGGACGCAAGGGCAGCGTGTTCATGCGCTTTGCCGTGACCGGACGGGCCGCGCATTCCGGCGGCAATTTCACGGAAGGCCGCTCGGCCATCGGTGAGTTGGCGCACAAGATCGTGGCGCTGCATGCGCTGACCGATGTGCCGCGCGGCATCACGGTCAATGTCGGGCTGATCAGCGGCGGGCAGACCGTCAACACCGTCGCACCGCTTGCTGCGGGGGAGATCGACCTCCGTTACATCCGGGCTGCCGACCGGGCCTGGGCGCTGGAGCGCATCGCCGCGATCATGGGCAGCAGCACCATCCCCGACACGGCGGCCACCTGGGAGATACTGGGGGAATTCCTGCCCATGGAGATGACGCCGGAAGCCCAGCGCCTGATGGACCTCTATGTGGACGTCTCCGCCCAGCAGGGCAGCACCGTCGGGGGCGAGTTCACGGGCGGATGCGCCGATAGCGGGTTCACTGCGGCCCAGGGCACCCCCACCCTCTGCGGCCTGGGTGCGGTCGGCGGCAAGGCTCATACGGTGGACGAGTATATGGAGGTCCCCACCTTGCTCACCCGCGCCCAGGCCCTGGCCGCATTGATCGCTCGGCTGGGGGAGACCGGGCTGTGATCTGCGACCCCGTCACATTGGAAATCCTGCGCGGCGCGGTCCGGGCCGCGCAGGCGGAAATGGAGGCGCTGCTGGAGCGCACGGCCATCAGCGCCTTCATCCGCGAGAAGAAGGATTTCTATACCGCCCTGTTCGATGCCAACGGGCGGCTGGCGGTCGGCTCCAACGTCCCGGTGTTCGGCGACGTGGCGGGGCCGGTTCTGGAGCGGTTCCCCATCGCTGGCATGGCGCCTGCCGACCTGTATTGGTTCAACGATTGCTATGGCTCCCGCGGCGCGGTGTCGCATAGCAACGACCAGGTCTTCCTCGCCCCCGTGTTCAGCGGCACCACCCTCTGCGCCTTCGTGATGGGATGGGCGCATTTCGCCGATATTGGCGGCCTGCGCCCTGGCTCGATCAGCGCCGATGCGACGGATATCTTCCAGGAGGGGATCATCATTCCGCCCACGCGGCTGATCGCCGCCGGGGTGGTGAACGAGGCGGCGTTGGAGATTTTCCACCGCAACTCCCGCTTCCCCGCGCAGAGCCGGGGCGACACCAGGGCGCTGATGGCCAGCGTGGCGCTGGGCGTGCGGCGGATGGAGGAAATCCTGGTCCGCTTCGGCGCCCCGGTGGTGGCGGACGCGCTGCGCCAACTCCTGGCGCGGACGGAGGCGCTGGTCCGCCGGCGCCTCGCCGAAACCTTCCCTGTTGGCACCCACCGCTTCACCGACATCATCGATTCCGACGGGCAGGGCCACGGTCCGTTCCGCATGCGCTTCGCCCTCACCCGGACGGCGGATGACCGCTTCCTGCTGGACGCGACGGCGACGGATGACCAGGCACCCGGCCCGGTCAACTTCCTGATGAACCGCGATGTGCCGGGGACGGCGCTGGGCCTGTTCTTCCTGGGCGGCGACCCGGCGCAGGTCTGCAATTCCGGCGGCCCCAACGCGCTGGACGAGGTGCATTTGCGGGAGGGATCGCTGCTGCAACCGCGATTTCCCGCCCCGCTCGGCCTGCGCGGGCTGACCATGATGCGCGTACTGGCCGCGCTGAATGGCCTGGTGAACGTCGCTGGCGGCACGGCCCCGGCGGCACATTCGGCCTACGTCATCCTGATGCTGCGCGGCACGATGGACGGCAAACCCTTCCTGATGTCGGACGGCGTGGGCGTCGGCTATGGCGGCCGGGCGGATGCCGATGGGATCGACACGGTCTACTTCGTGGCGCAGGAAAATTACCCGGTGGAGTTCTTGGAACTCGGCTACCCGGTTCGCCTGCTCCGCTATGGGGTCAACTGCGACAGCGGCGGCGCCGGGCGGCATCGGGGCGGGTGCGGGTTGGTTCGGGAATATGAAGTGTTGGCCGAACGCGCCGTGCTCGCGATGCGGATCGATGGGGTGGCGCACCCACCCTGGGGGGTGGCGGGCGGCAAAGGTGGCGGCTCCGGCCGCGCCGTCGTCAACCCGGGCACACCAGCCGAGCGTGTGCTGGGCCCGATCTCCGACGGCAACGTGCTGGTGCGCGGCGACATCCTGCTGCTGGAAACCGGCGGTGGCGGCGGCCACGGCCATCCCTATGACCGCCCGGCCGAGACGGTGCTCGGCGACGTGCTGGACGGTTTCGTCTCCATCGAGGCCGCGCTCTCCGAGTACGGCGTCGTCATCCGCGACGGCGAGGTCGACACCTCCGCCACCGGGCTGTACCGGGCGGACCGGCCGGCCGCGCGCGCGTTCCATCGCCGGGAGTATGTCGATGCGCTCGACTGAGGCTGGCATCATCATCGCCGTCGATATCGGCGGCACCTTTACCGACGTGACCGTGCAGCACGCGGGCAGCGCCAGGGTGATGCGGGCGAAGACGCCGTCGACGCCGGGTGACCCGTCCGAGGCATTCCTGACTGGCGTGACCCTGGCGCTGGAGGCGATCGGGGCGGGGGCGGATGCGGTGGGCCGGGTGCTGCATGGCACGACGGTGGCCACGAACCTGATCCTGGAGGGCAAAGGGGCGCCGGCCGCGCTGGTGACGACGGCCGGGTTCCGCCATGTGCTGGAGATTGGCCGCCAGGACATCCCGCGCGCCGCCAATCTCTATGCGTGGATCAAACCCTCGCGCCCTGTCGCATCCCGTTTCATCCTGGAAGTGACGGAGCGGGTCGGCGCCGGCGGCACCGTGCTGACGGAGTTGGACGAGGCGAGCGTGGCGCTGGCCGCCGCCCGCATCCGCGACATGGGCGTGGCGGCAGTGGCGGTCTGCCTGCTGCACTCCTTCGCCTACCCGGAGCATGAACGCCGGGTCGCATCCCTGCTTCGCGCCGCCCTCCCCGGCGTCGGGGTAACCGCCTCCCTCGATGTGCTGCCGGAGGTGCGGGAATACGAACGCACCCTGGCCACGGTGTTGAATGCCCGGGTGATGCCCGGGGTCGGCGCCTATGTCGCCCGGCTGGAAATGCGGTTGGAGGGTGCGGGAATTTCGGCGCCATTGCTGCTGATGCAGTCCAATGGCGGCGTGGCGGGCGCGGCGGCGGTGCGCCGGGCGCCGCTGGTCACCGCCCTGTCCGGCCCGGCCGCCGGCGTGGTGGGGGCACGCGCCGTGGGGGCCGCTTGCGGGTTCACGGATTTGATCACCGTCGACATCGGCGGCACCAGCGCCGATATCTGCCTGATGAAGGCCGGTGCGGTGGCGCTGACCCAGCGGGGCCGCGTCGGGGTATGGCCGCTTCCCTTGCCCATGGTGGACATGGTGACCATCGGCGCCGGCGGCGGATCGATCGCGCGGATCGAGAACGGCGCCCTGCTGGTCGGCCCCATCAGCGCGGGCAGCCGGCCCGGCCCCGCCTGTTACGGCGCCGGCGGCACCGCCGCGACCGTGACGGATGCGCACGTGGCGTTGGGACATTTGCCGGCCAGCCTGCTCGGTGGGCGCATGGCGCTGGACCCGGCGCTCGCCGCCGCCGCGGTGGACGGAATCGCTACCCCGCTCGGTCTGTCGCGGGATGAGGCGGCACGCGGCATTTTGGCCATCGCGGATAGCAACATGATCGGCGCGATCCGCGTCGTGTCGGTGGAGCGCGGGCACGATCCGCGGTCGTTCGCCCTGATGCCGTTCGGGGGCGCGGGCCCGCTGCATGGCTGCGCGCTGGCTGAGATGCTGGGTATCGGCACCGTCCTCATTCCACCCGCGCCGGGCGTGCTCTGCGCCGACGGGCTGCTGGCCGCCGATTTGCGGGCGGAATTCAGCCGCTCGGTCAGCGCCACCCCGGTCGACGAGGTATTCGCCAGGTTGGAGCAGGACGCCCTGGGCTGGCTGGCCAGCGAGGCCGTGGCGGAGGCCAGCCGCAGCACCGAACGCGTGGCACTGATGTGCTATGAGGGCCAAGGGAGCGAGTTGGCAGTGCCATGGGGCGGCGACCTGGCCGCCACCGAAGCCGCTTTCGCCAAGGCGCATGCGGCACTGTATGGCTTCACCTTGACCGCGCCGGTGCGGCTGGTGACAGTGCGTGTGGAAGCGCGGGGCATGTTGCCCGAGCCGGTTCGTCCCATGCTGCCGCCGGGCCAGGGCGCCTCGCCTTATGGCAGTTCCGTCGTCAAATTCGCGTCCGGACCCGTCGACACGCCGCTCTACGGGCGGGACGATCTGGGCGCCGGGGACAGGTTCGCTGGGCCCGCCATCGTCACCCAGCTGGACACGACGACCCTCATCCCGCCCGGCTGGTCCGCTGAGGCCCATCAGACGGGAACGCTCATCCTCCGGAGGAGCGAACCGCAGGCATAGGCCCTGCCTAAGCCGGGGCGAGCCTGGCGGACTTTGTCAGGACAACTCCGCGCCTTGTTTGACCGCCACCAGAGCACCCATGACGCATCTGCACTGATTTCAGACAGCTTTCTGCACAATATGCCTAAGTCCGCGGCGGCTTTGTGCGAGTGCCTCATTCCCGTGCTTCCATCGCTTGACTCGAGCGGGGCGGTTGCGATCCATTGGCCCTGCAAGAGCTTCGACGGCAAGGGCGCGGTTTGGGCCGCCTCCTCCGCGTGCCGGCCGGGTGGATCGTCATACTGAAAAGGTGTCGCCCGATGCTGTCCTGCGCCGTTAGAGATGCCTGACGACCTCCGCCCAGCCGCGACGGACATGGTGTGCGTCGCCCTCCCCCCACTTCGTCTCCTGCCCCACTTCGTCTCCTGCCCCACTTCGTCTCCTGATCGAAAGCCCACTCCCATGCAGCTCGGTGTCTTCATCCCCATCGGCAATAATGGCTGGCTCATCTCCACCACCTCGCCGCAATACATGCCCACCTACGACCTGAACCGTACGGTGGTGCAGCAGGCGGAGAAGTTCGGGTTCGACTTCGCCCTCTCGATGATCAAGCTGCGCGGCTTCGGTGGTCCTTCGCAGTATTGGGACCACAATCTGGAATCCTTCACGCTGATGGCGGGTCTAGCCGCGGTCACCAGCCGCATCCAGCTGTTTGCGACAATCGGCGTGCTCACCATGCCGGCCCCGATCGTGGCGCGGATGGCGGTCACGATCGACAGCATCTCCAAGGGCCGGTTCGGCGTGAACGTCATCTCCGGCTGGCAGGAGAAGGAATATAGCCAGATGGGGATCTGGCCCGGCGCCGAGCACTATAAGCGCCGCTACGAGTATTGCGAAGAATACGTCACCATCATGAAGGAGCTGTGGGCGACCGGGCGCTCCGACTTCAAGGGCGAATTCTTCCAGATGGACGATTGCCGCTGCAGCCCGCTGCCCTCGCGCCAAATCCCCATCGTCTGCGCTGGGCAAAGCGACCGCGGGACCCAATTCGCCGCGGAATATGCCGACTACAACTTCGTCGCCAGCAGCGCCTTCAACGACCCGTGCAACATCCGCGACCCCGTCTCCCGCCTAGTGCAGAAGACCGCGGAGTTTGGCACCAAATGCGGTGCGCTGGTGCTGCTGATGATCATTGCGGACGAGACGGACGAGGCCGCCGAGGCGAAGTGGGAGCACTACAAGACCGGCACCGATTATGAAGCGATGGCATACCGTGACGGCCAGGCCGGCAACGACAAGCATCGCGACGTCAACTCCACCGTCGACCGTTTCGCCAAGAGCACCCAGAAGAAGCTGCCAACGGCCCAAAGCGTGCTGTGTGGCTCCTATGCCAAAATCGCCGCCATGCTGGATGAGTTGGCCGCCGTGCCGGGTGTGCAGGGCGCGATGCTGACATTCGACGATTTCGTCATCGGCATGGAACAGTTCGGCACCCGGATACAGCCCCTGATGCAGAGCCGCCGCCAAGCCCTTTCGCAAGCCGCCTGAGTTTCACTCTCAAGGAGATCGCCATGACAGATGACAAGACGCCGGGCCTATCCCGCCGACGCCTGCTGACTGCCGCGTCTGCCACCGCCGGCCTCGCCGCCGGGAGTGGTGCGATCACCGGCTTCCCGACCATTTGGGCGCAGAACATCAAGGATGTGGAGCTGAAGCACGCCGGGCAACCGGTGACCGCCATCCAGGCGATCGGCGACCAGGCCACCAAGGATTTGGGCTTCAAGGTCACCATGCAGGCCTCCGAAAGTGCGGATTTGCTGAACCGGTTCCTGACGCAATCGGCACAGCTGGACATCGCCGACATCAGCCTGCCGTACCTGAAATACATGGTTGGCCGGAACATCATCCAGACCATTCCGGTGGCCAAGTTCAAGAACTGGGACGCCACGTACTCGTTGTTTACCAAGAGCAAGTATCCGGACGGCCGTGACGCTTCCAAGCAAGGCATCGCGCCCTACACGGTGCTGTATGCGACCGACGCCAGCTTCTCCAAATTCGCGACCGAGCCCACGGAGTTCCTCACCAGCGTGCCGACCATCACCAATGCCGACACGCTCGGCATCCGGCCGGATTTGGTGGGCCGCCCGATCAACAGCTGGGCCGATCTGATCGACCCGATGTTCAAGGGCAAGGCGGCGCTGCAGGACAACCCGACCGTTGGCGTGATCGACGTCGCCATGGCGGTCGAGGCACGGGGCGACATCAAATACGGCAACAAGGGCAACATGACGAAGGATGAGATCGACAAGACCGTCGCCCTCATGACGAAGATCAAGCAATCCGGCCAGTTCCGCTCGTTCTGGGGCTCGTTCGACCAGTCGGTGAACCTGATGGCGTCGGGCGAGGTGGTGATCCAGTCCATGTGGTCCCCCGCCGTCGCCGCCGTCCGCACCCGCGGCATCCCCTGCACGTTCCAGCCGCTGAAGGAAGGCTATCGTGGCTGGGGCTATCATTTCGGGCTGATGAAGCACCTGACGGGGCTGCAGTTGGACTGCGCCTACGAGTATCTGAACTGGTACACCGCCGGGTTCGCTGGCGCCTTCGTCGCGCGCGAGGGGTATTATTCCGCCCAACCGGCCAATGCAAAGAAGTTCCTCTCGGCCGCTGAATGGGATTACTGGTATGGCGGCAAGCCGGCGGCCGAGGTGATCAAGGACCCGTTCGGCAAGGTCATGGAGAAGCCGGGAATTGCCCGCGACGGCGGCTCGTTCGAGGCCCGGATGGGTAACGTCGCGGTGTGGAACTCGGTGATGGACGAAGACCGCTACCTGACCCGGCGGTGGAACGAGTTCATCACCTCCTAAGAAAGGCGCGTAATGCAGCTCGGCGTATTCATCCCCATCGGCAATAATGGTTGGCTGATCTCAACCACTTCGCCGCAATATATGCCGAGCTTCGACCTGAACCGCACGGTCGTGGAAAAGGCCGAGCGGTTCGGCTTCGACTTCGCCTTGTCCATGATCAAGCTGCATGGCTATGGGGGGCCGTCGCAGCATTGGGACCACAATTTGGAATCCTTCACGCTCATGGCCGGGCTGGCTGCGGTCACCAGCCGCATCCAGCTCTTCGCCACCTGCGCCGTGCTGACCATGCCGCCGCCAATTGCCGCCCGCATGGCGATGACGATCAACAGCATCGCGCCCGGCCGGTTCGGGGTGAACATCGTCTCCGGCTGGCAGCGGGCGGAGTATTCGCAGATGGGCATTTGGCCCGGCGCCGAGCACTACAAGCGACGGTATCAATATTGCGCCGAATACGTGACCATCATGAGGGAGCTGTGGTCCACCGGCCAGTCTGACTTCAAGGGTGACTTCTTCACGATGGATGATTGCCGGTGCAGCCCACTGCCCTCGCGCGATATCCCCATCATCTGCGCAGCGCAGAGCGATGCCGGCACCCGATATGCTGCGACCTATGCCGACTACAATTTCTGCAACAGCTTCGGCGTCAACAAACCCACCGCCATGGCACCCAGCGTGGCCCGCCTGGTCGCGGCCACGGAGGAGAGCGGACGGCACTGCGGGGCGCTGATCCTGACGATGATCATTGCGGATGAAACGGACGAGGCCGCGATGGCCAAATGGAACCACTATGTGGCCGGCGCCGATCTGGAGGCGCTGGCGTTCCGCGAGGCGCAATCCAGCGCCGACCCGAGCACCGACCCGATGGCGCAGCCGAACAAGCGCCGCACCATGGGCGACCAGAACCTGCCCACCAACCAGGGCGTGCTGGTTGGCAGCTACGCCCACATTGCCGCGATGCTGGATGACATCGCGTCTGTGCCCGGCGTGCAGGGCGTGATGATGACCTTCGATGATTTCGTGATCGGCATGGAGCAATTCGGCACCCGCATCCAGCCGCTCATGCGCTGCCGCGACAAAGTCGCCTAGGCCGCGCCGTGGCATCCGACACCACGGCCGGCCTACGCACTGCCCGTTGGAAGGCCCGGCGGTGGACCATCCGGCTGGCGCCCTGGGCGGTCTCGTGGCTGCAAGTCTCGCCGCTGGCGCTGATCCTGGTCGTCCTGTTCGCCCTGCCGACGCTGCTCTTCTTCGTCATCAGCTTTTTCGACTACGACCGGGTCGGCATGTACCCGGCCTTCCTGTGGGACAATTACCACGACCTGCTGACTACCCCGGCAACGTGGCGCATCTACGTCAGTTCGTTACGCTTCGCCGTCATCGTTTGGGCGATTACCCTCTTCGTCGGCTTCAACCTCGCGCATTTCCTGATCTTCCACGTGCGCAGCGCCACGATGCGGCTGGGGCTGTTCATGCTCTGCGCCGTGCCGTTCTGGACCTCCGCCATCATCCGGACCATCGCGTGGATCCCGTTCCTGGGCCGCAACGGCGCCTTCAACACGATGTTGATCGACCTGCACGTCGTCGACCGCCCGCTGGATTTCCTGCTCTTCTCAGACTTCGCGGTCATCATCACCTACGTCCATCTCTACACGCTGCTGATGATGGGGCCGATCGCCAACTCCCTCTCGAAGATCGACAAGGCGTTGCTGGAAGCCGCGGTCGATGCCGGCGCCAGCCGATGGCAGGTGATGCGAAACGTCATCCTGCCACTGGCCAAGACGGGGATCGTGTTGGGATCGATCTTGGTCTTCACTCAGGTGATGGGTGATTATTTCGTCGTGAAGCGGATGAGCGGCGGCCAGAGCGCGTCCATCGTTTCCGCGCTGTCGACGGAAATCGGCGCGATGCAATTTCCGCCCGCCTCGGCCAGCGCCGTGGTTCTCGTGCTATTCGTCGCCTTCCTGGTGGCCGGCATGATGCGCATCGTCGACGTGCGCAAGGAGTTGGTGAGCTGATGGCAAGGGAGCGCGAACCACGCCCCTACACCTTCTACCTGCTCGCCGGGCTGATGGGGCTGTTCCTGCTTTTCCTGTATGGCCCGATGCTCGTGATCTACGTGCTGTCGTTCCAGGGGCCGAATGGCGGTGTGACCTTCCCCATGGTTGGCGTATCGACGAAATGGTTCGCCGACATCATCAAGCCGGGGCAGATGGCGAACATCCCGGCCTCGTTCGAACGCTCCCTGCTACTGGCCTTGGTGGTCAGCGCGCTGACGGTGGTGATCTCCGTCTCCGCCGGGCTGGCGTTCCGCCGCCGTTTCCCGGGCGCCGGGTTGCTGTTCTACATCGCCATCGCCAGCCTGGTGATGCCCAGCCTGTTGGTCGGGTTCGGCATCGGCCTTGGGTTCCAAATGCTCGGGCTGCCGCAGGGTTTGTATACCTCGGCGCTGGGCGCACAATTGACCTGGACGCTGCCGTTCGGGCTGCTGACCATGTTCGCCGTGGTCGCGCGATTCAACCGCTCCTACGAGGAGGCAGCCACCGATTTGGGTGCTTCCCCCTGGCAGCGCCTGCGCTACGTGACCATCCCGCTGCTGCTGCCCGGCATCATCGGCGTAGCGGTGGGCGCCTTCACTTTGTCCTATGACGAATACGCCCGCACCACGCTGACGATCGGCAGCTACAACACCTTGCCGCTTGAACTCTACGCGCTGGTGTCCAGCGACAGCACGCCGACGCTCTTCGCCATCGGCACGGTCACGACGGCGGTGTCGTTCATGCTGATCGGGCTGACCTTGTTCTTCATCATTCGCCTGCAGCGCCGCCGCCGCATGGCTGCGTAACGCAATGCACCGCTTCACCCTACGAAGCTGCCTGAAGGAGTTTGAGCGCCAATGGACCCGCGTTATGATGTGGAATTGGTGGGCGTGTCGAAGCGGTATGGCGGGGCCGTGGCGGTGGATAACGTCTCGCTGCGCATTCCGAAGGCCAGTTATTGCTGCCTTCTCGGCCCCAGCGGGTGCGGCAAGACCAGCACGCTGCGCATGATCGCGGGGCACGAAACGATCAGCGAGGGAGATGTGCTGATCGACGGCGCCAACGTCACCGGGCTGCCGCCGCTGAAGCGCGGGACGGCGATGATGTTCCAAAACTATGCGCTGTTCCCGCATCTCAGCTGCCTCGACAACGTCGCCTTCAGCCTGAAGATGCGCCGGGTGGGCAAAGCCGAGCGGCACAAGACGGCGCGGGAATTTTTGGCGCTGGTGCATATGGAGAGCTTCGCCGACCGCCTGCCCGCGCAACTCTCGGGCGGCCAGCAGCAGCGTGTGGCGCTCGCCCGCGCGCTGGTCAGCAAGCCGCGGGTATTGTTGCTGGATGAACCGCTTTCAGCGCTGGACCCGTTCTTGCGGATTCGCGTCCGGGAGGAGTTGAAGCGGCTGCAGCGCGACTTGTCGATCAGCTTCATCCACGTCACCCACAGCCAAGACGAAGCGATGGCGCTGGCCGACATGATGGTGGTGATGCAGGACGGCCGCATTCGCCAGGCGGGCTCGCCGCGCGAGGTGTTCGGCAACCCGGCCACCAGCTTCGTCGCCCGCTTCATCGGCGGCCACAATGTGCTGCAAGGCGCTTCCGGACCAGTGGCCGTGCGCGCGGACCGCTGCCGGCTGGTGCGGACGGCCACCGGGCTGCCGGCGCAGGTCGCGGCGGTCGAATACCAGGGCAGCATCGTCCGCATCGCGCTGACGACTGCGGGGGGCGAAGATGCGTCGGTCCTGATGCCGGACTCGGTCTACGATGCGGACCCGGTGCAGGCCGGCACGCAAACGCATCTGGTTTGGGCCCCCGAGGACGAGCGGCGGCTGGCCGCCTGAAGGAGAGCGACATGACGAGCACGCCAGACCTCATCGAGGCGCAAATCGAGACCTGGACCAGCATCACGCCCCCGAACGACCCAGGCCGGCGCCTGGCCGCCGACCTGGCCGCGACCATTGCCGCGTTCACGGCGCTGCGCGGCCAGATGCAATTCGAGGACGAGCCCTCCAGTTTCGAGGCAGCCCTGCAAGCGTGCAAAGAGCCAACGGAGCCCGGCAAGTGAGCGACCTGGCGGCGCTGAGCCTGGTCGAGGCGGCGGACGCGGTCGCCCGGCGGGATGTGACGGCGACGGCGCTGTTGGAGGCGTGCTTTGCCCGGTTGGATGCGGCAAACGAGCGGGTGAACGCCACGATCTGGGTCGACCGGGAAGGTGCCTTCCGCTCCGCCGAGGCGGCCGATAGGGCGGTGGCCGCCGGGTCCACACTCGGCAAGCTGCACGGCGTGCCGATGGCGCATAAGGACATGTATTACCAGGCAGGCCGAAGCTGCACCTGTGGCTCGAAAATCCGGGCCGGCTTCGTTCCGGACAAGACGGCGACCGTCATCCTGCGCATGGCCGCAGAAGGCGCCTACGCCTATGGCGGGCTGAACATGGCCGAGTTCGCGCAGAATCCCACGGGGCACAACGCGCATTACGGCGACTGCCATAACCCGTGGAACCTGCCTTACATCACCGGCGGGTCGTCCAGCGGGTCTGGCGCGGCGGTTGCAGCGCGGTTCACCTATGCGGCGCTGGGGTCGGACACGGGGGGCTCCATCCGCCTGCCCGCCTCCGCCTGCGGGGTCACCGGGCTGAAGCCGACGCAGACCCGGGTCAGCCGCGCCGGCGTGATGCCGCTGTCGTTTTCGCACGACAATGTGGGCCCGCTCACGCGTACGGTGCGTGACTGCGCCCGGGTCATGACGGTGATCGCCGGCCACGACCCGCTCGACCCCACCAGCGCGTCCGAACCGGTGCCGGATTACGAGGCCGCGCTGGATGGCGACATCCGCGGACTGCGGATCGGCGTGCCGAGCACGTATTTCCTCGAGGGCGCCGACGATGCCGTCGCGGCCGCGCTGGAGGCCGCCGTGGCGGCGCTGGCGGCGAGGGGCGCGACCATCGTCCGGATGACGCTGCCCCTGATGGACGCCGTGTCCGGCTATGGCGGCATCGTCTCCCGCGTGGAGGGCGCCACGATCCACTCGCGCTGGATGCGGGACCGGCCACAGGACTACGCCGTGCATCTCAGCGCACGGATGTATGGCGGCAATGCGATCCCCGGCACCTACTACGTCGAAGCGCTCAGCCGCCGCGGCCCCGTGCTGCGCGCGTTTGCGGCGGAGGTGTTCGGCAAGGTGGATGTGCTGGCGACGCCGACGATCAAAACGGTGCTGCCGACCTTAGCCGCGACCGATATCGATCACGGGCCACCTGGCACCGAGCACGTTTTCCTCGCCGTGTCCGCCAACACGCGGCCGTTCAACTATCTGGGACTGCCCGCGATCAGCGTGCCCTGCGGCTTCGACCCGAATGGCTGCCCGATCGGGCTGCAGATCGCCGGGCGTTCCTTCGCGGAGGCCCGGGTGATGCAAGTGGCCGACGCATACCAGCGCGACACGGATTGGCACGCGCGCCAACCCGGGCTTTAAGTTGTTGGCTGTGGGTTATCGAAGCGAGGGTTGCGCCAGCGGTGCAGCGCCTCCTCCAGCGCCCGCGCGAGGTCCAATTTTTCCGGCTCGCCCAGGCTGGCGGCGACCTCGATCCGGGTACGCTGGGCCAGCAAATAGAGCCCCGGCACCCGGCCCGGGCGCTCTTCCAACTCCATTCGCAACCAGGCGGGCGGCACCGCAGTTTCCGTGCGCCTTCCGTTGCGATCGGTACGGATGATCCGCAGGGCCGTATCGGACAGCAAAATCACCTCGTTGGACCGCACCGCCCGCGCATTATAACGCAGCAACAGTAGCGCCGTGGTGATCTCCACCCCATTGAACCCGGCGATCGGCCAGGCACCGAGAAACCAGAACAATGCCGTCGTGCAGACGCTGAGCGTGCAGATGACGCCAATCAACAGGCGCAAGCCGCCGGGCGATAGGCTCCGGTGCGGCACGATCACAGCTTCGAAAAAGCAGGTCTCGCCATCCATTGTCCCGTCATGTGGGAGCAGCGCCCGGCTTGTCATCACCTGCGCGCGCACGGCAGGCTCACCCCCATGTCAGACACCCCCAAACCCGCCCGGCGCCGCAAGACGCCCCGCATGCCCCTCGCCAACATCCGTCCGTTCCTGGCGGCGCTGGAGGCAGCGAACCCCGACGCCAAGAGCGAATTGGTGTTCGAGAACCCTTTCACCCTGCTGGTGTCCGTCGTCCTGTCGGCCCAGGCCACGGACGCCTCGGTGAACAAGGCAACCCCCGCCCTGTTTGCCGCCGCCCCCACCCCCGCAGCCATGGCGGCTCTCGGGGGCGAGGGCATTGCGCCGTTCATCCGAGCCATCGGCCTATGGCAGGGCAAGGCCCGCAACGTCGCGGCGCTCTCCGCCATCCTGGTGGAACAGCATGGCGGCGAGGTGCCCGCCAATCGGGAGGCGCTGGAGGCGCTGCCCGGCGTTGGGCGCAAGACGGCGAATGTGGTGCTGAACGTAGCGTTCGGGGAAAGTGCCATGGCAGTGGACACCCATGTCTTCCGCCTGGGCAACCGCACCGGCCTGGCGCCCGGCAAGACGGTGCGGGAAGTAGAGGACGGCCTGGTGCGCCGGGTGCCGAAGGATGTGCTCCGCCCGGCGCATCACTGGCTCATCCTGCACGGCCGCTACGTCTGCAAGGCCCGCACCCCCGAGTGCTGGCGGTGCACGGCAGCACCCTGGTGCGGCTTCCCGGACAAAACAGCGCCGCCCGTCACCAAGCCGCCCCGCAAGGCGAAGCCCCCGGCGGCTGCCTAATATTTCAAGAACGGCAGCCCCTGCTGCAATGATCCGCGCGAGGGCAAATCGGTCGTGACAAACCCTCCGCCCAAGGCCTGAACCAAAGTCACGCTGGCGATCAGGCGTTGTTCCTGCACGGACAGTGCAGTCTCCTGGTCGCCAAGCAAGGCGGTTTGCTCCGTGATCACGTTGGTGTAGACGGCCGTGCCAGCGCGATAGGTGTTCAGCGCGATCTGCACCGAGCGCTGCGCCGACCGCACCGCCTGGGCCGTGGCTGTCGCCTGCTGCTCCAGAATCCGCAGCGACGATAACTCATCCTCCACCTGCTGAAACGCCGTCAGCACCGTTTGGCGGTAGGTGGCAACGCTCGCATCATAGGCCGCCCGCGCCGCCGCAACCTCCGAATTGCGCAGGCCCCCTTCAAACAAGGTCTCCGTCGCCGTTGCTCCCAGCGACCAGACGCGGTTCGCCGTCTGGATCAGCGATCCCAACGGATCGCCGGAATAGCCGTAGAGCGCAGAGAGGCTGATATCGGGATAAAACGCCGCGACCTGGACGCCGATCAGCGCGTTCTGTTCCTGCATCGTGCGCTCCGCCGCCGCAACGTCGGGCCGGCGTTGCAGCAGTGTGGCTGGAACGACGCCAGGTGCGACCGGTGCGTCCGCGGTAAGCGTGCCGGTTTGGATGGTCAACTCGGCGGGTGCCACGCCGGCCAGCACGGCGATTGCGTGCTCATACTGGGCCCGCGCAACACCCACATTCACTAACTGCGCCTTCGTGGAGTCCAACTGGGTCTGGGCGGACGCGTAGTCGGCTGGGTTTGCGGTGCCCGCATTATACTGGTTCTGGGTAATCCGCAGCGCGTCGGCGTAGGCGGCGACCGTGTCTGTCAGCAGCTTGCCCAGTGCATCCTGGTAGCGCAGTTCGAAATAATCTGTCGCCAAGGTCGCCTGGGCCGAGAGCGTGGCGTTCGCCAGGTCGGCCGCGCCCACCTGCGCCGCGGCGACGTCGCTCTCGACCTGGCGGCGGATACGGCCCCACACATCCAAATCCCAGTCGAACGTACCCTCCAACGTGTATGTGGTGTTCGTGCCGCTGCCGCCGCCGCTACTGACGCCGGTACCCGTTCCCGTCGAGAAGCTGCCGCTGCCGCCGCCGCCGCGGGATGCCCTTGTGACGCTGGCAGTACCAGCCAGCGTGGGAAACAAGGCCGAGCGCGCAATATCCACCGTGGCCTGCGCCTCGCGATACTGCGCCTCGTACTGCTTGACGTCCTGGTTGTTGATGGACACCTGGCTTTCCAGCCGGTCGAGCAAGGGATCGTGGTAGATAGACCACCATTGTCCCTTCGGCGCGGCATCCTGCGGCTGGGCGACTGTCCAACCCGGCGGTGCCTCCTTGAACGCAGCGGTGACGCCCGCAGCATCGGGCCTCTTGTAATTAGGGCCAACCATACAGCCGGTAAGGACCAGGCTCAGCGGCAGCGTGAGGCGCCAGGTTCGGATCGGCATCATTCGGCGGCGCCGAGCGCCTCGCGCGGCCGGCGCCGCCAGCTCAGGCGGTCCAACAACACATACACCGCAGGGGTGGTGTAGAGCGTCAGCACCTGGCTGACGATCAACCCGCCGACGATGGAAATCCCCAGCGGGCGGCGCAATTCCGCGCCATCGCCATAGGCGAACGCCAGCGGCAGGGCTCCAAGCAGGGCCGCTGCGGTGGTCATGGTGATCGGCCGGAACCGCATCATGCAGGCCTCGAAGATCGCCTCCCGGGCGGAGACATCCTGCGTCCGCTCGGCATTCAGGGCGAAATCGATCATCAGGATGGCGTTTTTCTTCACGATGCCGATCAGCAGGATGACGCCGATGACGGCGATCAGCGAGAATTCGGTGTTCAACAGCAGCAGCGCCAGCACCGCGCCGATCCCGGCAGAGGGCAGGGTGGACAGGATGGTCACCGGGTGCACGAAGCTCTCATACAGCACGCCCAGCACGATGTAGACGGCCAGGAGCGCCGCACCGACCAGGATGGTCTCGCTATTCAGCGACTGCTGGAATACCTGCGCCGTGCCTGCAAAGCCGCCCAAGATATCGGCCGGCATGTGCAAATCGGCGTTCGCCTTGGCAATTGCCGCCGAGGCATCCGACAGGGATTTCCCCGGCGCCAGATTGAACGAGATGGTGGCGGCCACGAACTGGCTCTGGTGATTGACGGAGAGCGCGGTATGCCCGCCGGAGAAATGGGCCACCGCCGCCAGTGGCACCATCGTCTCCTGTCCCGTGCTGACAGAAGCGCCAGACGAAGCGCTGCTGCTCCCGCTCGCCGCGATGGCGTTCTGCGCCGCATTGCGTTGTGAATCATTGATCCCGTTCGCCGACGCGGCCGTGCTCGTGCTGCTCGTGCTCGAACTTGTGCTCGCTATTGTAGCGGTGACTGTGCCCGAGGGAGCATTGGTCGTGGAACTTCCCGATGGCGTGCCGCCAGACGTGCTGACCCAAATCTGGTTGAGGATTTGCGGGTCCTGCCAATACTCGGGCGCGACCTCCATCACCACATGATACTGGTTCAGGGCGTTATAGATCGTCGAAACGGACCGCTGGCCGAACGCGTCGTAGAGCGTGTTGTCGATCTGGCTGACCGTCAGGCCCAGGCGAGACGCGGTGGACCGGTCGATTTGGACCAACGTCTCCAACCCGGCCTCTTGCTGGTCGGAATTCACGTCCGTCAGAGCCGGGTCGTGCTGCAACGCCTCCAGCAGTTTCGCGGTCCAGGCGTACACTTCCGCCGTACTGTCACCCTGCAAGGTGTACTGGTAGGCGGCATTGGTTTGCCGGCCGCCAACCCGGATGTCCTGCGCCGGCACCAGGAACAACCGGCCCCCTGCCACACGCGACAACTCGCGGCGCAGCCTGGTCGTGATCACGTCCATGCTGTCACGCTGCCCCTTCGGTTTCAGCGCCACGAACACGCTTCCGGTGTTGGTCTGGGAGGCGCCGCCGCCCCCACCCGCGCCCGTAGAGCCCACAACGTTCAGCACCGCCGGGTCGTGCTGGACGATCGCCATCATTTGGGTGAGCTTTTGGCTCATGGCTTGGAACGAGATGCTCTGGTCAGCCTGCATCTGACCAATCAGCCGGCCATTATCCTGCTGCGGAAAGAAGCCTTTCGGGATGACAGTCAGCAGTATCACGTTCAACGCCACCGTCGCGACCAGCACCGTCAGCACCAGCCAATTATGGCCCAGCGTCCATCTCAAGGTGCGGCCGTAGAAGGCCAGTGCCCGTTCGCCGAAGCTGCGGCGGCGCTTGGGATCATCCAACTTGCGTGGCGTCGCCTTGAGGAACAACGCACACAGCATGGGCGTCGTCGTGAGCGAGATCACCAGCGAGACCAGGATCGCCAGGGACAGCGTCAGGGCGAATTCGCGGAACAGGCGGCCGACGATGCCGCCCATCAGCAGGATGGGCAGGAACACCGCGATCAGCGACAGGGTGATCGAGATGATGGTGAACCCCACCTCCTGCGCGCCCTTCAGCGCGGCCTGGAGCCGCGGCATCCCATCTTCCATGTGGCGGGAAATATTCTCCAGCACCACGATCGCGTCGTCGACCACGAAGCCGGTCGATATGGTCAGCGCCATCAGCGACAAATTGTCCAGGCTGAACCCGAGCAGGTACATCGCCCCAAACGTGCCAATGACCGAAACCGGCACGGCGATGACCGGGATAATCGTCGCGGTGAAATTCCGGAGGAACACCCACACCACCGCGGTCACCAACAGCACGGCGATGACGAGCGTGGTTTCGGTCCCGGCGAGCGACGCGCGGATGCTGATGGTGCTGTCGGACGCGAATTGGATGTCGATGTCATGCGGCAGCGCAGATTGCAATTTTGGCACGATCGCCTTGATGGCGTCGACGGTATCGATGACGTTGGCGCCCGGCTGCTTGAAAACGATCACCAGCACGGCGGGCTTGCCATTGGCCAAGCCAAGGTTGCGCAAATCCTGCACGCTGTCCTCGACATCGGCGACGTTGGTCAGGTGCACGGCGCGGCCATTGCGATAGGCGATCACCAAAGGGCGGTAATCGGCGGCGTGGCTCGCCTGGTCGTTGGTATAGACCTGCAGCCGCTGACCACCGAGTTCCACGATCCCCTTCGGACTATTCGCGTTGGCCGAGGCAAGCGAGGCCCGCACATCCTCCAACCCGATCCCGTATTTGAACAGCGACTGCGGCTGCAGTTCTATTCGTACCGCGGGCAACGCGGCGCCGCTGATCAGCACCTGCCCGACGCCGCTCAACTGCGAGAGCTGCTGCTGCAACACGGTGCTGGCAGCATCGTAAATCTGTCCGCGCGTCAGCGTGCTGGATGTGAGGGAGATGATCAGGATCGGCGCATCCGCCGGGTTCACCTTGCGATAGGTCGGGTTCGACAGCAGGTTGGTCGGCAGGTCGGCCCGCGCCGCGTTGATCGCCGCCTGCACGTCGCGCGCAGCCCCGTTGATGTCACGGTCCAGCCCGAATTGCATCGTGATGCGCGCCTGGCCCACCTGGCTCTGCGACGTCATTTCCGTCACGTCGGCGATCTGGCCCAGATGGCGCTCCAGCGGGCCGGCCAGGCTGGTCGCCACCGTCTCTGGGTCGGCGCCGGGGAGTTGGGCAGAGACCGAGATGGTTGGAAAGTCGACCTCGGGCAGGGATGCTACCGGCAGCCGGAAAAACGCCAGCGCGCCGGCCGCCAGGATCGCCAGCGTCAACAGCGTGGTGGCAATCGGCCGGTTGATGAAAGGCGAAGAGATATTCATTCGGCCGGCGCTGCGTCACCGGCGGTGCGATTCGGCCGGTGCCCGGTCAGGCGCACGGCGATGGCGTCGAACATCAGGTAGATCACCGGCGTGGTGAACAGTGTCAGCACCTGGCTCACCAGCAGGCCGCCCACGATGGCGATGCCCAGTGGGTTCCGCAACTCCGACCCCGATCCCGTTCCGAGCATCAGCGGCAACGCGCCGAGCAAGGCGGCCATGGTGGTCATCAGGATTGGGCGGAAGCGCAGCAGACAGGCCTGGAAAATTGCCTCGCGCGGGGGTTTGCCCTCTTGCCGTTCGGCCGCCAAGGCGAAGTCGATCATCATGATCGCGTTCTTCTTCACGATCCCGATCAGCAGGATGATCCCGATGATGCCGATGATGTCCAACCCATTCCCGGTCAGGTCCAAAAACAGCAGCGCGCCCACACCCGCCGATGGCAAGGTGGACAGAATGGTCAGCGGGTGGATGAAACTCTCATAGAGCACGCCCAGCACGACATAGACGGCGACGAGTGCCGCGAGCACCAGCAGCAGTTCGTTCGAGAGTGAGGCTTGGAAAGCTGCCAGGGCACCCTGGTTGACGGTGGTGAAGCTGTCCGGCAGCCCGATCTCCTTTTCCGCCTGCGTGATCTGATCCGCCGCCGCGCCCAACGACGCGTCCTGTGCCAGGTTGAACGACACCGACACCGATGGGAATTGCCCCAGATGCTCCACCTGCAACGGCCCGCTGCGGGTGGAAACATGCACCATGGCTGCGAGTGGCACCTGACCCGTCGTCGCCGTCGCCGAGGGCAGGTAGATCGCGGCCAAAGCCCGTTGCAGGCTGGCACTATCCGTCACGCTGGCCTGCAGGATGACGCGGTATTGGTTGGACTGGGTATACAGCGTGGAGACGATGCGCTGGCCGAAGGCATCGTATAGCGCGTTGTCGATCGTGGCGGGGGTGATACCAAACCGCGCCGCGGTCGGCCGGTCCACCACCATGTCGAGTGCGCGGCCATTCATATTCATGTCGCTGGACACGGCTGAGAAGGCCGGTGCCTCCGACAAGCGCTCCACCAGCTTCGGCACCCAGGCCGTGAACAAGGTGGCGTCCGGGTTTTCAAGGAAGAATTGGTACTGACCGCGGCTGACGGTCGAATCGACCGACAAATCCTGTACCGGCTGCATCGACAGCGTGATCCCCGGCAGGCTGCGCAGCGATTCCTGCAGGCGCGCCATGACGCCCGTGATGTTTATCCCGCGCCCGTTCTTCGGCTTGAGGTTGATCTGGAACCGCCCGGCATTGAGCGTCGTATTGGTGCCGTCCACGCCAATGAAGGAGGAGAGGCTCTCCACCGCCGGATCCTTCAAGATCACATCCGCCATTGCCTGCTGCTGCGTCGCCATGGCGGAAAAGGACGTGTCCTGTGCCGCCTCCGAAATGCCCTGGATAACCCCGGTATCCTGCACCGGGAAAAATCCCTTGGGGATGACGACATACATGGCGATGGTGGCCGCGACGGTGGCGGTGGCCACCAGCAATGTCAGCACCTCATGGTCCAGCACCCAGCCGAGCCATCGTCCATAGCCCGCGACCAGCCGGTCGAACGCGCGCTCGGCGGCCAGATCCAATCGGTTGCGCTTCTCGATGGGGCGATGTTTCACCAGGAGGGCGCACATCATGGGCACCAGCGTCAGCGACACGACGGCAGACAGCACGATGGTCACCGATAGCGTCACGGCAAATTCATTGAACAGCCGTCCGACCACGTCACCCATGAACAGCAGCGGGATCAGCACCGCGATCAGCGACACGGTCAGCGAGATGATGGTGAACCCAATCTCCTCCGACCCTTTCAACGCCGCCTCTAGCGGGCTGGCGCCATCCTCCACATGCCGGGCGATGTTCTCGATCATGACGATGGCATCGTCGACCACGAAGCCGGTGGAAATGGTCAGCGCCATCAGCGAGAGGTTGTCCAGGCTGAACCCCAGCAGGTACATCGCCGCCAGCGTTCCCACCAGCGATAGCGGCACCGAGAGCGAGGGAATGAGGGTCGCCGGCAGGTTGCGCAGGAAGAGGAAGATCACCAGCACGACCAACACCACCGCAAGCCCGAGTTCGAACTCCACATCGTCGACGGAGGCGCGAATGGTCGTCGTGCGGTCGCTGAGCACCGCAACGTCCACCGCCGCCGGGATGGTGGCCTGCAACCGGGGCAGCAATGCACGGATCCCGTTGACGACGGCAATGACGTTGGACCCGGGCTGACGCAGCACGTTCACGATCACGGCCGGGGTGCGGTTGGCCCAGGCCGCCAGCTGGTTGTTTTCCGCTCCGTCGATCACCGTGGCGATGTCGCGCAGACGCACGGGCCGGCCATTTTTATAGGCGATGATCAGGTCACGATATTCGTCAGCACTGGTGAGCTGATCGTTGTCGTTGATCGTGGTGCTCTGCACCGCGCCGTCGAAATTGCCCTTTGGCGTGTCGGTATTCTGATTGCCGATGATGGTGCGGATATCGTCGATGGCGAGGCCATAGGCGGACAGCGCCCTTGGATTGATGACGACGCGCACCGCCGGGCGGTTGCCGCCGCTGATCGACACCAGCCCCACCCCCGGTTGCTGGCTGATCTTCTGGGCTAGCCGGACATCGGCCAAATCCTCGATCTGCGTCAGGCTCATGGTCTTGCTGGTGAGCGCGATGGTGAGGACCGGCGTATCCGCCGGGTTGACCTTATTGTAGATCGGCGGCGCCGGCAGGTCGGACGGCAGCAGATTGGTGGCGGCGTTGATGGCGGCCTGCACCTCTTGCTCGGCCACGTCCAGGCTTAGGCTGAGCGAGAATTGCAGCGTCACGACGGATGCCCCACCGGACGACAGGGAGGACATCTGGTTCAGCCCCGGCATTTCACCGAATTGCCGCTCCAGCGGCGCGGTGACGGCGGTGGTCATCACCTCGGGGCTGGCGCCGGGGTAGAAGGTCTGAACCTGGATGGTGGGGTAGTCGACCTCCGGCAGGGCCGAGACGGGCAGGAAGCGGTAGGCGATGATGCCGACCAGCAGAATCGCCGCCATCAGCAGCGTGGTTCCAACGGGGCGGAGAATGAAGATCCGGGACGGGCTCATCCGCCGCTACGCGTCCGGTTGCCCCGGCGATTGGCCGGAGCCGTGGTACCCGGTGCAGGAGCCTGACCCGGCGGCGGCGCTATGGTGATCTTGGCACCGTCCCGCAGCCGGTCCAGGCCGTCGGTCACCACCTTGTCGCCTGCCTTCAGCCCATCGGTCACCTGCACCCGCGTGCCCTCGGTCACCCCGGTCTTGATGACCTGGATTGCCACCGTGTTGTCCGGCTTGACCAGATAGACGAAGCTGCCCGGAGCGCCCTGCTGGACCGCTGCCTGGGGCGCAATCACGACGTTTTTCAGCGTTTGCACCAACAAATGGGCATTCACGAATTGCTGGGGGAACAATTTGTTGTCGGTGTTCGGGAAGATCGCCCGCAGCTTCACCGTCCCCGTAGTGTTGTCGATCTGGTTGTCGGTGGTGGCCAGTGTGCCCGTGGCAATCAGGGTCGAGTCGGTGCGGTCGTATGCGGTTACCGGCAGCGTGCCGGCGTTCATCTGCGCCTGCACCTGCTCCACCGTATCTTCCGGCAGGGTGAACAGGACCGACATCGGCTGTAGTTGGGTCAACACGAACAGGCCGCTATCGCTGGTCTGCACGTAGTTCCCCACGTCGACCAGGCGGATGCCGACCCGGCCATCCACCGGCGAGACGATGTGGCAATAGGTCAGGTTCAGGTTCGCCGAGTCGACCGCGGCCTGATCCGTGATCACGGTGCCTTGGTATTGCTTGATCAGATATTGCTGGTCCTCCGCCTGCTGGCGCGAGATGCTGTCCTGCCGGGTCAGCGTCTGGTAGCGGGCATTGTCGGCCCGGGCCTGCGCCAGCAGCGCCGTGTCGTGCGCCAAATTCCCCTGCGCCTGTTCCAGCGCCACCTGGTAGGGCCGCGGATCGATCTGCGCCAAGAAGTCGCCCTTGTGGACGATCTGCCCTTCGGTGAAGGCCAGCTGTTGCAATTGGCCGTTGATCTGCGTTTTGACGGTCACCGTGGCCAGCGGCGTGACGGCACCAAGCCCGGTCAGGATGACATCGATATCGCCGCTAGCAATCGTCGTGACACCCACGGTTTGCGGCGGCGCCGGACGCGCCGTGCGTTGGGGTTGACCACCCAGGAAGTGCCACCCCACCCAGGCCACGAGACCCAGCAGGAGCACCACGACGACCGGAGCAATCCACCGCTGGCGCCGCCGAGGCGTCGCGGTCGCGGGGATGGTAACAGTCCTGCCGGGCGATGGCCGCAGGTCGAGCTGGTCATTCAAAGCGGCGGGGCTCCTACACCAGGCATGTCTGTCACAGAGCCGCTCGGGCTACCAACAGGTTCGCGCTATGAGAACTAAACTATGTTTCAGTCGTGTGTGTCTCAAAATGCGTGCCGCAGCTTAACGGAACGGCAGTAAGTGCCCGCTACAGTCGGTGGGCGACCAGCGGTTTGTTAAAAAGAGACCGACGAGCAAATGTTCGTCACCCGAGGAGATGTATAGTGTCGGTCAATGCTGCTACAATCGAGTGCATAAACGCCTTCCAGGCTTTAATGGACGTCACCTCCAGTTTGCGGGCCATCCAAGAGCATTTGAGTTCGGTCCATCAGGCACTGACGTCCGAGCTTGGCACATTCTATTTTATCGGTATCGGCGTCGAGGCGGTGCCCGCCATCAAGAACGCCTCACGCAATGGCTATGATGGCCGCTTCTGGCCGTCGGCGGATATGATCCAGATGGCCCTGAACCAACACGCTGAATTGAAGGGACGCGTTTTGCGGGCCTACCGTGCCATGCCGATCAGCGAGCGCGCCCTGGTCAACCTACCAAGCGATCTCAGGGTGGAGGGAGAACGGCTTTTGGCGAGCCGCTTCGCCGCCTGAATGCCCCACGCGCTGGTGCGCCACGACGCAGTTGCACCCAAGCACAGACGCTGTATGCAGAGACCATGCGAAGAACCACCTTACGGCTTGCTATGGCCACTGCGCTGCTCGCCATGCCCGGTTGCTCCGGATTGTATTTTGGCGACAATCCCAGGTCGGACGTCTCGAAGGAGACTGGCCCGCTGACCACGCCCCCGCCGCTTCGGGCGCCGCAGTAGCCGCGAGGGAAGGCGTAGCCCATACCATAGTGGTACGGGCCTCTCTCTCATTCCGCTGCTTGCGACATCAGTCCGGGAAGCGAGGGGTAGTCGGTGTAGCCGGTGCTTCCTTTGGCATAGATCGTCGCCGGCACCAGGTCTTTCAGTGCCGAACCCTCGGCGAAACGGCGCACCAGATCAGGATTGGCAATGAACAGCTTGCCGAATGACACGGCGTCCGCGCCCTCGCTCGCCAGAATGCGATCGGCACTCTCCTGCGTGAAGCCTTCATTGGCAATCAGAACGCCGCCAAACGCCTTCTTCAAGGCCCGGCCAATACTATCGTCCCCCTCTTTCTCCCGCGTGAAGATAAAGGCAAGGCCGCGCCGGCCCAACTCGGACGCCACGTAGCCGAAGACGGCGGGCAGGTTCGAGTCGCCCATGTCATGGGCGTCGCCGCGCGGGGCCAGATGCATGCCGACCCGGCTCTTACCCCAAACCGACACAACCGCATCCGTCACCTCCAGCATCAGCCGCGCCCGGTTCTCGATGCTGCCGCCATACGCGTCGGTGCGGTGGTTCGTACTGTCTTGCAGGAATTGGTCGAGCAGGTAGCCATTGGCGCCATGGATTTCCACGCCGTCGAAACCAGCCTTCCTGGCATTCACGGCGCCCTGGCGATAGGCCTCGACGATGCCTGGCAGCTCCTCCGTCTCCAGCGCCCGCGGGGTAACGAACTCGCGCTCCGGCCGGATGAGGCTGACATTCCCGGCCGGCTTGATGGCGCTCGGCGCCACCGGCAACGCGCCGCCGAGAAAGTAGGGATGCGAGATGCGGCCGACATGCCAAAGCTGCATGACGATGCGGCCACCCGCGTCGTGCACGGCATTGGTGGTCAGGCGCCACCCCTCGACCTGCTCCGCGGACCAAATCCCGGGCACGTCCTCGTACCCGATGCCCATGGGGGTGACGGGGGTCGCTTCGGTCAGGATGAGCCCGGCGGTGGCGCGCTGGCGGTAGTATTCCGCCATCACGGCGTTCGGCACCTGGCCGGCGCCGGGTGCGCGCAACCGGGTGAGCGGCGCCATGACGATGCGATTGGGCAAAGTGAGGTCGCCAACGATCAGCGGATCGAACAAGGTCGGCATGCAGACTCCTCGACAAACAATCAAAAAGGCCAAAACAATCACGAGGCCAGGGGCGCTGCCCCTGGACCAAGCTGGGGCCTTGGCCCCAGCCCCCCTACACGCGGTAGATGGGGGCGCCGGCCGGTGCGGCCGTCATGCCGCCATCTACCACGATCTCGGCTGCCTGGACATTCGATGAATCATCGGACGCAAGGAAGAGGGCGGCCTTGGCCACCTCGTCCGCCTCGCCGATGCGGCCAAGCGGGATCGCACGGGCCATCCCGGCCGCCAGCGAGTCCATGGCCTCTGGCGTCGGCGCACGGTTCGACCAGATCGGCGTCCGCGCCGCACCGGGCACCACGATGTTCACCCGAATGCCCTTCGGGGACAGCTCAGACGCCAAATTGCGGGTCATCGCCCGCACCCCGGCCTTCGTAGCCGCATAGGCGGAGGAGCCAGGCACGCCCAGCACGGCATGGACCGATCCGTTGAGGATCACGGACGCGCCCGCCTTCAGATGCGGCAGCGCCGCCTGCACCGTGAAGAACACGCTGGTCAGATTGGTCCGGATGATCGTCTCGAACGCCTCGAGCGTGGTCTGCCCCAAAGGCGTGCTGCCGGAAATGCCGGCATTGGCAAACACGATATCGATGGAGCCATACCGGGCGGCGATCTGGTTCGCCGCTGCCTCCAATCCTGCGACGTCGTTCGCGTCGGCATTGATCGCCAAATGGTCCGGACCGAGTTCTTGCAGCGCTTGGTCCAACGTCGCCTGGTTGCGCCCGGTGATCGCGACATTCGCCCCTTCGGCGGCAAACAAGCGAGCCGTCGCGAGGCCGATCCCGCTATTGCCGCCGGTAATCCATGCCGTCCTGCCTGCCAGCCTCATCGCACTCTCCTGTCATGCAACCGTCACGCATTTAGGTAAGTCGGTTGCACGATGCAAGTTGATCGGCCTCATGCGCGGCCCGAAGTAATAGCCGCTGCCCTTGTCAGGGCTCCGCTTAACGCTGACAGTCCCCACGCATCTGCAGGAATGACTGATGGCCTCATCGTGCGGACCTTGCCCGTGAAGGTGACGGAGGCGATCGCGCCCCTTGTGACGGCGCAGCCCGCCCAGCGCGATGACGGCGGAGCGGGCGTTTGAGCACCCACTGGCTGGGCATCGATATCGGCGGCACGTTCACCGATCTGGTGCTGCATGAAGCTGCAACGGGCGCGAGTGCGTCGTTGAAAGTTCTCACCACCCCGGGCGATCCGCAACGCGCCGTGCTGACGGCGGTGCGGCAGATGCTGGACCACGCGGCCCTGCCCGCCTCCGCCATCGGCCGCGTCGTGCACGCCACCACCCTGTTCACCAATGCGCTCATCGAACGGCGGGGTGCGATGACCGGGCTGATCACCACACAGGGATTTCGCGACACGCTGGAGATCGGGCGCGAGCGCAAATACGATCTGTACGACATCGCGATCGAGAACCCGGCGCCCCTGGTATCCCGCGCCTTGCGGCAGGACGTCGCCGAGCGGATCGGTCCCTATGGCGAGGTGATCGTCCCGCTCGATCTGGACGATCTGCGCGCCAAGCTCGCCGTGTTGCAGGCGGCGGGAATCGCCTCGCTCGCCATCGTATTCCTGCACGCTTATGCCGATCCTACGCATGAGCAGGCAGCGGGCCGGGCCGTGGCCGCATGGGCGCCACATTTGCCGGTGACGCTGTCGCATGAGGTCGCGCCGGAAATCCGCGAATACGACCGCACCTCCACCACGGTGGCGAGCGCCTATGTCAAGCCGCTGGCCGCCAGCTATTTGCAAAGCCTCTCGGATGAGTTGGCCGCTATCGGCGTCACCGCACCGCTGCTGCTGATGCTTTCGAATGGCGGATTGACCCATATTGCGGAAGTCCTCCGCAACCCGGTGCAAATGCTGGAATCCGGGCCGGCCGCCGGGGCGCTCGCGGCGGCGTTCTTCGGGGGCCGCGACGGCCATCGCCAATTGCTCGGCTTCGACATGGGCGGCACGACGGCAAAACTGAGCCTGGTGGAGGATGGCGAGCCGCTGATCGCCTACGGCTTCGAGGCCGGGCGGCAAAAGCGCTTCATGGAAGGCAGCGGCCTGCCGATCCGCATTTCCACCGTCGAACTGATCGAGATCGGCGCTGGCGGTGGAAGCATCGCCCGGGCGGACTCGCTGGGTTTGCTGAAGGTCGGGCCGGACAGCGCCGGGTCGGACCCTGGGCCGGTTTGTTATGGACATGGCGGCGCGCAACCGACGGTGACAGATGCAAACCTGCTGCTGGGCTACCTCAACCCCGAGTTCTTCGCCGGCGGAACAATCCAAATCGACGCTGCGGCGGCCAATGCTGCGGTCGCGTCGCTGGCGCAGTCACTCGGGCTCGGCCGCGACCAGGCCGCGGCGGGAATCCATACGCTGGTGAATGAAACGATGGCGGGCGCCGCACGCGTGCACATCGCGGAACACGGACGCGACCCGCGCGCCTACGCGCTGTTGGTTACGGGTGGCGGCGGCCCGGTGCATGGCTATGGCGTCGCCACGCGGCTCGGCATCTCCCGCCTGATCTGCCCGCCCTCGCCCGGCGTCGCCTCCGCCTGGGGGTTGCTGGTGGCGCCGGCGCGGGTCGACCGCGTCCGCAGCATCGCGTTTGCCGTGCAGCATGGCGATTTGGCGGCGTTGGAGGCGGTGTTCACTGCGCTGGAGCGGGATGCCACGCAAGTGGTGGCGGATGCCGGCCTTGGCGCGTCCCCGCTGATTCAACGGCTGGCGGATGGGCGCTACGTCGGCCAAGGCTTCGCTTTGGTGGTGCCACTGCCGCCCGGCCCGTACCACACAGACGCGGCACGCGCGGCGCTGACGGCGGCGTTCGAAGCGGAGTATCGCCGCAAATTCGCCCGCTCCCCGCCCGACGTCACGCTGGAATTCATCGCCGCCCGCGTGGCGGCCCGCACCCCGGCGCAGGAGAGCGGCCTGGCGGCGCCCGGTGCCAGCAGAGGCAGCGCGATCAAGGCCCACCGCCCAGCCTGGTTCGCCGAGGCCGGTGGTTTCGTCGACACGCCGGTTTATGACCGTGACAAGCTGGGCGACGGTGACCGCTTCAGCGGCCCGGCGCTGGTGGAGGATTCAGGATCGACCTTAGTGGTTGGTCCTGGTGCCCAATGCCGGGTCACCGCGAGCGGCAGCATCGTGGTGGATATCGCGTGAGGACAGCCCCGGCTACGAGAACTACTGCGATGCTGACGCACGCAAGTTTAATCTTTGCCTAGCCTGTTAGCCAGTATTTTAGCTGCCAAATCCCCCCGACACCTAGGGCCTGTCGTCAATTGAGCCAAATGACGGCTGCGGCGACGTGTATCGCGCCGAGGAAGTTGCGAGCGGTTCTGTCATAACGGGTTGCAATAGCGCACCGTGCGCCGCTGTTTTGCATGTCACGGCACGACTACACAGCCCCGGCACTTGCATGACTGCGAATCGATACGGCGCGAATGTCGGCTGACCAAGGGCTACCACAGCGTGTCACTCACTCCTGAAAATCACACCGAGCTGACTGGCCAGGAGGGCGACACTGGTCTGCCAGCCTGAATGGGCCGGGTCAGGACCAGCACACGGAGGATCAGCGATCAGGCTCGTGATAGCGGTCGCCAGGGACGCCGGGTTGGGGTCGCACATTCGGGCCAGCGGCGAATGGGCGAGTTGTTCCACAATCCCGCCGACCCGCGTCGCCACGATCCAGCGCCCGGCCGCAAGGGCGGCGGCGGCAACGCCGCTCTGGCTCGCCTCCCGATGGGATAACACCAGCGCGTCCGCCCATCCCAGCAAGGCACTCACTTCGCCTTCCGGTACCCAGCGGTTCTCCACGATCACGCCGGGCAGATGCCGCAGCGCCGCCAGGTCCGGAGTTTCCGGTCCAGTGCCGACCACGCGCAGTTCGACATCGCCCACAAGAGGAACCGCCGCCGCCAGCAAGTCCAGCCCCTTATACGGCAGCAACCGCCCGAAACTCAGCAATCGCAGCTTGCCACCATGGGTCATGGGCGGAGGGCCGGCGCCCCCGTAGTCAAGCGGGGAAAGCTGGGCACGTAGCAATGGCCTGCCCACCGCGGTCGGCTGCAACGCGTCCGCCACATGGGCGCTCAATGCCACCAGCGCGGTTGCGCGGCGTAGCAGCAAGCGTTGCAACACCGCTTGCATCGGCAGGATATCGCCAGGGTGCAATGTCGCGTCGTGCACCGCGACGGCGTAGGGGATGCCGGCACGGCGCAACGCGGTCGCCATCAGCAAATCCAGCGGCGCGGGCATGGCACATAACGCACCATCCAATCGCAACGGCCGCAACCGCCGGGCCAGCGCGGACGCCTCGAACGGGATGCCCGCCAACCGCCCTGCCCAGCCGGCCAAACCTGCATAGGTGGCGACCGGCAGATCGCATTCCGGCAGCCCGCCTTGCATGATCTCCGCCCCGGATGAGAGCGAGAGCGTCACGCTCATTCCAGGGATGTGGCGCAGCCCGCGCGTCAGCTCCAATGCGTAGCGCGGCCCGGCGCCGCGGCGGCCCCATTGCCACACCAACAGCCTCACAGCCCAATGCCATGCAGCGCCGCAGCCAAGGGGGCGGAGCCCAGACGCTGCCGCGCCGCCACCTGCGCCCGGGCACCTAACGCAACCCGGGCTTCCGCATCCTCGGCCAACCGGCGCAGATGGGCGGCGGCAGCGCCGATATCAGCCTCGGCCCACATCGCGCCAGGTGCCTGGAACACGCCCCGTGGATCGATCGCCGGGACCAGCCGGTACGGCACCATCGCCGCCGTGTCCGCATCCATGAAATCGGTATTGCCGGACCAGTTTGTGGCAATCACGGCGCGCCCCAGCAGCATGCCCTCCGCCGGCACCAGGCCAAACCCCTCGCTGCGGTGCAGTGACAGCACGATGTCGGCACAGGCGGTCAACGCATGGTTGTCGGCCAAGGGCAGCGTGCGGGTCTCGAACCGGATATTGCCAGCACCACCAGCCGCATCGCGCAGCCGCTGCAAATCTGCCCCGAAATGGCCGGCGTGACCGATCTTCATTACCAATATCCGGTCCGGCCGGTCGCCAAAGGCCGCCCGGTGCGCAGCAATCGCCGCGAGTGGATTCTTGCGCTCGAACGACGAGGCGAGGCTGAACGAGCACAGCACCACAACCGCACGGGCAGCCAGGCCAAAGCCCTGCCGGTCCAGCGCGGAAGGGGCCGGCGGGCGGGAGGCAACGCAATAGGGCACCACCCGCACCCGGCCAGGCATCAATGGTTCCAGCGCGGCGGCGGTGAAGCGGGATGGCGCCCACACCTCGTGCACGAACCGCACGCCGGTCGCCCAGTCGGCTGGCACGACCGGCAATTCCCATGCCCAGCACCCAATCACGCGCCGTGCGCGTGACAACGCCCGCGGCAGCCGCAACAGCGCAGCCGCGACATGCGGCGCGTTCACGTGCAGCACCAATGGCGCACCCGGCGGGGGCAGCCCTGCGGCGGCTATCGCGATGTCCTCCGCTTCACCGGGCAGGCGCAATCCGGCACGGAGCGGCCAACCGGGAACCCCCAACTCCTGCAACCCTGCCAGCATGAGGCGCGCGCCCTCGCCCAACCCAGACGCTCGGGCCAATTCCCCCGCGACGATCAATCCGTGCTGGGCTGGCGGCGCGGGATGGGCCGGAAGTGGCGCCAACAAGGCGGTGCCACGGGCTAGCAGACGCCGCCTTGCCTCCGTTGGCAGGAGGCGCCACAGGCGGTGCATCGGGTGGAGGCGGGTTGGCGACGAATTAGCGGGCATTGCCGGGTTACTGGCCCTGGCGGGGCCGCCCGGCAAGCCTTCATACGGTGGGGCGGCTGGCTAGACCAGGCGCATCACGTCCGCCCAATAGGCGCCCCACTCCTCGTTCGCCCATGCAACATCCTCATGCATGGTACGCGCGAAGCAATAGGCGGCATCGCCGCTGGTACGGCGAAGGTAGCGCGCCATGGCGGCAGGACAGGTCGCCGGCTCATCGCCACACGGAGGAGGCGCAAACACAGCGGACATGATCACTCGGCTGGGATGATGCTGCGCTAACTGCATGGCGGGCGGCTCCCCTGTTTTGACCTCACCTTACATTACGCAGCGATGTGTGTCGTGGATGTGGCGCAAAGCTTGCTAATTGCGTCATATTGCAACCGGAGAGCCGGTGATCAACGGTCGATCGAGACCGAACCATCGCGGGCGAAGGTGTAACTCCCGGATTGCGCAGAGAAATTCTGCTTGATGGTGTCCCGCAGATAATCGATGCGGACATTGATGGCGGCAGTGTCGAGGTTGCCGAAGGCTGCGGCCACCCGAACATCCGCCACCTGGCCATCGCCCAGGTCGATCGACACGACATAGCCGTCACCCGACCGGGCCATCCGCCAGCGCGTGCCCTGCGCCGTCACACTGGTCCATTGGGGGGCAGGCGTCGGCGTTATCACCGCGGGCGGGGGCGTGACCACCACGGGTGGGAGTGCCGGAGTTGCTGCCGCGTCGGGCGCCGGCGTGTCTGGCGCCGGGGCGGCTGGGGCCGCAGGGGTGCCGGCGCCCGCCCGCAGCCGCTGCATCACCGTATCCAAACTGCTGCCGGGGTTGGGGGGCGTGGCCGATGGATCGGGCGTGGCAGCCGCCGGGGGCGGGGCGTCATGGATGACGAAGCTGGTCGCCGGCGGCGCGTCGGGCGAACTAAGCAGGCGGGGTTCTTGCCGGACGGCGCTCCCCGTCGGCAGCATGACGAAGACGATGGCGACCACCGCGGCGGCAGCCACGGCCATGAGGGCGAATTTCAGCATCGGTCCGCAATGTCCATGGTGGGCATGTATCCGACACAGCCGTGTCGGAATAGCGGCGCACTCACGCTTTTTTTTGCCATCCTCGCTCAACTTGCTGCCAGTAGGTCAGCTGGTGGCCAGCGGCCTTCGCGGAACTCCAGCGCAGCCGGGCTGCAGCCAGTGCCTCTTGGTCGTTGCCGTCGAACAGGTCGAAGACCCGGTCGAAATCGGCCGGGTCCGCCTCCACCCCGTCCAGCCGGAACAGGAACCGCCCGCCATTGGGCGCCTCCGCCGTCAGGGTCAGCCAGATCGGCTGCAGGTCCGCCTCACCCGTGGCGGCGCTGCCATGGGGCAGCCAATCCGGGTCGCTGCTTGCCCACAGCGCGTCGTCCAGGCCTCGCAGCCGCGCGTCATTGCCGCAGAGGACGACGGCGCGCTGCCCGCTGGCCAGGGTGCGCCCGAGCAATTTGGGCAGGGCCTGCTCCGCCGTGCTGCGGGTCAGGTGGTAGAAGCCGATTTCGGTCATCGATGCGGGTCCTCGAAGCACTGCGCGACCAGCCGGTCCAACAGGCGCACACCGAAGCCAGTCGCCCCGAACGCATGCCGGTCACTGGCCGCGTCCCACGCCTCCATCCCGGCGATATCCAGATGAACCCAGGGCGTGTCGCCCACGAATTCCTTCAGGAAGGCGGCGGCGTGACAGGCGTCCGGCTGGCCACGGCCGGGTACGCATTGGCGGAGGTCGGCAATGTCGGAGTCCAAATCCGCCCGGTGGCTGGCACCGATCGGCATGCGCCATGCCGGCTCCCCCACCGCCACGCCGGCGGCTGCGACGTGGGCGGCGAAGGCGGCGTCGTTATCGAACAACCCGGCCATCTGGCCGCCAAGTGCGGTGACGATGCTGCCCGTCAACGTCGCGAGGTCGACCATCGCGGCAGGCTTCAGGTGGCGGACCGCCCAACCAAGCGCGTCCGCCAGCACCAGTCGGCCTTCCGCATCGGTGTCCACCACTTCGACGGTGCGGCCAGTGCCCATGACCAGCACGTCGGACGGCCGGTAGCTGGCGGCTCCCGTCATGTTTTCCGCCAAGGCCAGCACGGCGGCGGCAGGCGCCGGTGAGTTACGCCGGGCCAATGCCCAGAGTGCTCCGGCGCAGGCAGCGGCACCCGCCATGTCAGCCCGCATCTCCTGCATGCCGGCGGCCGGCTTGATGGACAATCCGCCCGTGTCAAAGGTGATGCCCTTGCCAACGAACACCACCGGGTCCGCCGCGATGCTGCCGCGCCAACGCAGCACGGCCAGGCAGGGCGGATGGACCGACCCGCCGCCGACCGCGAGCAACCCGCCCAACCCGGCGCGACGAAGCGCACGACCCTTCAGGACCTGGATCCGCACCCCGGCCTCCGCCAGCGGCGCCAACCGCTCGACGAAGCTGCGCGGCGTGAGCGTGTTCGACGGCTCAGCCACCAGGTCGCGGGCGAATTCTACCGCTGCCAAGACCGCAGCCTGGGGCCGCCAGGCCCGGCGGAGCGGCTTGGGCGCATCGGTCATCACGTCCAGCCGCGTCAGTTTGCTCACACCCTTCGTGGTGCGCAGCCGGTCGTAGCGCCAGGCCCGCAGGCAAAGTCCCGTGGTGAAGGCCACCGCCTGCTGCGGCGCTAAACGGCGCAGATCCAGCGTCACCCGGCGGTTGCCCTCCAGCCGCGCCGCGGCCAGGGCGCCGGCAGCTTCGGCATCGTCACCCAATGCAACCAGCCAGCGTCCGCGGATCTCCGCCGCTTCCCCTTCCCTGCCCGCGAAACCGGGGCGCGCCTGGCCGGCCGGCACCGGCTGCACCACCGGGCCACCGGGTGCCGCCGGCGCTATGCGAACCCGTATCATTCGGCCGGGGCGGCGGCCTCGTAATGCTCGGCCACCAGACGGTCGATCAGCCGCACGCCGAACGCGGTAGCGCCCTTCGGCGTGGTCGGGGCATCCTTCGTGCTCCACGCCATGCCCGCGATATCCAGATGCGCCCATGGCACGCCATTGACGAAGCGCTGGATGAAGCAGGCTGCGCTGATAGAACCGCCGGGACGTCCGCCCACATTCTTCATATCGGCGATCTCGCTGTGGATCATCTTGTCGTAGGCCT
Source organism: Acetobacteraceae bacterium (assembly GCA_965199005.1). Taxonomy (GTDB): domain Bacteria; phylum Pseudomonadota; class Alphaproteobacteria; order Acetobacterales; family Acetobacteraceae; genus LMUY01. The sequence goes on from CBDAQK010000006.1 coordinate 2,510,764, forward strand.
CGCCCAGCGGCATGCGCCAGACCTTCTCATTCCACGCGGTGCCGGAGGCGATGAGCTTGGTTGCCAACCCCTCGTCGTTGCTGAACAGCCCGGCATATTCGTGCCCGAGGCTGACGATGATGCCACCGGTCAGCGTGGCCAAGTCCACCATGAATTCCGGCTGGAAGCGCTCCTGGCAATACCAAAGCACGTCGCCCAGCACCAGGCGGCCTTCGGCGTCGGTGTTGATGATCTCCACCGTCTGACCGGAATAGCTGGTGACGACGTCGCCGGGCCGCTGGGCGGTTGCGCTGGGCATGTTTTCTACCAACCCGACCAGGCCGACCACATCCACCTTCGCACGCCGGCCCGCCAAGGCCGCCATGGCCCCGATGACGGCGCCGGCACCTGCCATGTCCCACTTCATATCCTCCATGCCGCCAGCACCCTTGATGGAGATGCCGCCCGTGTCGAAGGTCACGCCTTTGCCGACGAAGGCGAGCGGTTTGGATTTCGCATCGCCCTTCTTTCCCTTCCCCCTGCCGGTGCCGGCACCGTTCCAGCGCATGACGACCATTCGCGGCTCCGTGGCGCTGCCGAGGGACACCCCCATCAGCATGCCGAACCCCATCTTGGTCAGTTCCTTCGGCCCGAAGACCTCCACCTTCACGCCCAGCTTCTCCAGCGCCAGGCATCGGTTGGCCATCTCGGCGGGAAACAGCACGTTGGGCGGCTCGCTCGCCAGGTCGCGGGCCAGGAAGACCCCGTCGGCCACCGCCGCCATCGGCTCCCACGCCGCCGCCGCGGCCGCCGGGTCCGCACAGAGCACCGTCACCCCGGCGAGCTTCGGTTTGTCCTCAGCCTTCTCCTTGGTGCGGTAGCGGTCGAAGCGGTAGGCACGCAGCACCGCGCCCATTGCCGCGGCGCCGGCATGGGCGGGGGCGAGCGCGCCCGTCGCCAGACAGGCCTCCGCCTCCTTGGTCAGCGCGACGGCGGCGCGGCCGCCAGCCTCCTCCACGGCGAGCGGCGTCAACTCATCCGGTTTGCCAAGCCCGATCGCCACGATGCGCGAGAGCCCGGCGCCGGGCGCCAAGACGGTGCAAACCGACCCTTTCTTGCCGGTGAAGCTGGCGGCGGCGAGGGCCCGCCCCAGCGCTCCTCCCGTGGCCTTGTCCGCTGCTTCGGCAAGCCCCTCGAGAGCCGCGCCGTCCGGCAGCAGCAGCGCAAGCGCGCCGGAGTCCGGCAGGTGAGCTGGGGCGAAGGTGACGGTGAGCATGCAGGGGACCCCGGTCTATAGGTACGGTGAAGGACAGTAGCAGTGCCGCCATGGTTTGCCACCGCAGTATCCGGCTGCGTAGTGTCTGTGTGTGTCCGACCGGGGCAAAACCGCAAAGGGGATTGGCCTGATGAACGATGCCGAGTTGCTGGACTTCGTGGCCGACCTCGCCCGGCAGGCTGGCAAGGTCATCCTCGAGGTCCGCGCGGTAGGGTTCGAAACGATCCGCAAGGATGACCATAGCCCGGTGACGGCAGCGGACCATAAGGCCGAGGCACTGATCGCCGCAGCGCTACGGCAGGCCACGCCGGATATCCCCGTGGTGGCAGAGGAAGAGGCCGCCGCCGGGATGGAGCACGACTCCTCCCATAATTACTGGCTGGTGGATCCGCTGGACGGCACGCGGGAGTTTGCCGCGGGCCGGGACGAGTTCACCGTCAACATCGGCCTCGTCCGGCATGGGCTCCCCGTGCTGGGGGTGGTCGGCGTGCCGGCCCTGGGGGAACTCTTCGGCGGCATTGTCGGGGTGGAGGCCTGGAAGCAGACTGCGGCAGGCCGGCAGGCGATCACAACCCGCGTGCCGCCGCCGGAAGGGCTGACCGTGCTCGCCTCCCGCCATTACGCCAGCGATGAGCGGCTCAAGAGCTTCCTTGCGGGGCGCAAAGTTGCGACGGTGACCAATTACGGGTCTGCCTTGAAGATCATGCGCGTGGCGGAGGGGGCGGCGGATTTGTACCCCCGGTTCGGCCGCACGATGGAATGGGATACCGCCGCACCACAGGCCGTTCTGGAGGCGGCGGGCGGCCGGCTGACCGGTCTGGACGGTGCGTCACTGAGCTACAGCAAGCCAAAATGGGAGAATCCGCACTTCATCTGCAGCGGGCGATGACGCAGCGCCTGCACCCCGGCGACCCAGCCGCAGCGGCGCTGTTGCTGGCGGGGCAGTTGGTCGCCTTCCGACGGAAACGGTCTACGGCGTGGGGGCGGATGCGACGTCCAACACGGCCGTGGCCGCCATCTTCACGGCCAAGGGGCGGCCCCACTTCAACCCGCTCATCTGCCACTACCCCGATGCCGACGCCGCCTTCGCACAGGTGGAGGCGGCAGCGTTGGCCGTTCGCCTTGCCGCCGCGTTTTGGCCCGGCCCGCTCACCATGGTCCTGCCACGGCGCATCACCTGCCCCGTGGCGCTGCTGGCTGGCGCCGGGTTGGACACTTTGGCCGTCCGCGTCCCGGCCCATCCCGTGGCTTTGGACCTGCTGCGCGCGGTGGGCAGGCCCGTTGCCGCCCCCTCCGCCAACCGCTCGGGCGCCGTCTCACCCACCACCGCGGACCACGTAATGGATGGGTTGGGGGGCCGCATCGCCGCGGTGATCGATGGCGGGCCGTGCGCCGTCGGGGTGGAATCGACCGTCCTGGATCTATCGGGGCCCCGGCCGTTCCCTGCTCCGCCCGGGCGGCGTGGCGCGTGAGGCGATCGAGGCAGTCGCGGGCCGGGTCGGCCACGGCATTACCCCGGCCATGGCCGAACAGTCCCGCAGCCTCCGCTCCCCCTGGGCTGCTGGTGTCGCATTACGCGCCCGGGTTGCCGGTTCGCCTGAATGCCAGCGACGTTGCCGGCGACGAGGCCCTGCTCGCATTCGGTCCGGCTTTGCCCGGCGCTGGCGCGTCGTTTCAGCTCAGTCACGACGCCAACACGACGGAGGCGGCGGCGCTCCTGTTCACTGGGCTGCGCTGGCTGGATGCAGAAGGCAGCCGGCTCGGCCTGCGCGGGATCGCCGCCATGCCCGTGCCATCAGCCGGGTTAGGGGCAGCCATCAACGACCGGCTGCAGCGTGCGGCAGCACCGCGGTGACGCAAGTGGCGTTCGATGTGGTGGTGGTTGGCGCCGGGGCCGCCGGGATGATGTGCGCGGCGACGGCGGGACAACGCGGGCGCCGGGTGCTTCTGCTCGACCATGCCGGCGAGCCTGGCAAGAAAATCCTGATCTCGGGCGGCGGCCGTTGCAATTTCACCAATACGGGGACGGTGCCCGAGCGGTTCTTTTCTGCCAATCCGCATTTTGCCCGCTCCGCCCTGGCGCGCTACACGCCGGAGGATTTCTTGGCGCTGGTGGCGCGTCACGGTATCGCGCACCACGAAAAGACCCTTGGGCAATTGTTCTGCGATGGATCCGCGCGCGCGATCGTCGCCCTGCTGCTGGCCGAGTGCGCGGCAGCGGGGGTGGATGTCCGAACCGGCCACCGGGTGACGGCGCTTGGCCGCTCCGACCGGTTCAGCGTGGACACGGATCATGGCGCCTTTACCGCCGAGTCGCTCGTGCTGGCCACGGGGGGCCTCTCCATCCCGAAAATGGGGGCGACCGGGTTTGCCTATGAGTCGGCGCGGCGATTTGGCCTGGCGCTGACGGCGCGGCAGCCGGCACTGGTGCCGCTGGTTGCCGGCAATGAGGATTTGGCGCTGATGCGGCCACTGAGCGGCGTGGCGTTACCGGTGGAGACCCGATGTGGCGGCCACAGCTTTCGCGAGGCGATGCTGTTCACCCATCGTGGCCTTTCCGGCCCGGCGATCCTGCAAATCTCCTCTGTCTGGCGCGAGGGAGAGAGCGTGTCGATCGATTTATTGCCGGGCCGAGACGCCTTCGCAGCCCTCCGTACTGCCAAGGCCGAGCGCCCCCGGTCCACCTTGCGGGCGGTGCTCGCTGCGTGGCTGCCCCAGCGGTTGGCAGAGGCGCTGGCGGCGCACTGGCCCGGCGGTCCGCTGGCCAATGTGCCGGACCGTCTCTTGGCCCGAATTGCGGAAAGCCTATCGGGCTGGCGCGTGCAGCCGGAGGGGACGGAGGGGTATGCCAAGGCGGAAGTGACGCTCGGCGGCGTCGACACGGCTGATTTGTCGTCCCGCACGATGGCGGCACGCGGGGTGCCAGGATTGTTCGTGGTGGGGGAGGCGGTCGACGTTACGGGCTGGCTAGGCGGGTACAATTTTCAATGGGCGTGGTCGAGCGGATGGTGCGCGGGAATGGCGGCGTAGAATAACGCAGAATTCGCGACTTTATAGCGATTAAACGAAGTCATTACGACATTAACTTGAACCAGTGTTTGTGCGTAGATATCAAGTGTCATGTTCATGAATAGATTTAAAATTGGCACGACATTTCTTCATTATTGCCGTAATTTTCATTTATATTAAGAACATAATTCATAAACCGCCTTGGTGCATCCCTTTATATTTTGATCCCTTCTTTAAAGCCCACTTTCACACAACCTAGGGTTGTGGATAATCTCGCTGGGTGCAGTGAGACTCGGGTGTAACCCGGGGGAGATCGATAACGATGTCAGGCAGCGGGAAAAACAGTCAAGCCCTCGCGTTTGTCAACGCGCTTCAGACGATTTTAGATTCTCTAACCGATGAATCAAATGTTGACGAAACATTCGAAGCCCAAACCGAATTACCTCAAAGCCCTCATTACGGAAATACCTACGAATTATTTATCGACGCCTCCAGCAAGAAATCTCTTTCATCATTGATGATTTGCATAACACTGGTCTGCGCGCTCCATCACTCTGATGACCCCAAATGAATCGGACGCGGTCATCACTCCCATCTGGAGGGCCAAGCCCATGATGTCTGTCGTACGACTCGCTCATTGCTGCGGTGCCACCTTGATCAGTTGTGCCGAGCTGGCGGGCCGCGCCGGGTGCGTGGCCGAGGCCCAAGAACTCATCGATCTTGCCTATGCCATCTTCGCCCGTCGCATCGAAAGAATGAGGGCCCGCAGTAGCGGTCTTCCCTGAAGTCATTAAGCTCCGCATCCGAAGCAAGGGATGCGAATGACCGCGACTTCAAACCCGTCCAACGCCATGGCCCGGCTGCACAGCCGGCGCGGCCTCGTGGTGTCGGTCTTGGGCATCACCCAAACCCTTGCATGGGCTTCTACCTATTACCTGCCGGCCGTGTTCGCCGACCCCATGTCGGCAGAGTTGCGCGTCTCCCGTACATGGTTCTTCGGCCTCTTCTCCGCGGCGCTGCTCCTATCAGGTCTCCTGGGACCCTTGGCTGGGCGCATGATCGACCGGTTTGGCGGGCGCGATGTTCTGGCTGGGACCAATATCGTGTTCGCCATCGGGCTCGTCATGCTGTCCCAGGCCTCTGGCGTCGCCGGGCTGGGGGTGGCTTGGGCAATCATGGGAGTCGGCATGGGGTTTGGCCTGTACGAAGCCGCCTTCGCGACCGCCGCCGGCCTATGGGGGCGCGACGCCCGCAACGCCATCACCGGCATCACCCTGTTCGCCGGCTTCGCCAGTACAGTGGGATGGCCGATCAGCACGTTCTTCATCGGCACGATCGGCTGGCGCGGCGCCTGCCTGGTATGGGCCGGCTTGCACCTGCTGGTCGGACTGCCGCTCAATCGGCTGCTGGTGCCAACGGCGCGGCCGCCGGAGGCGGAAACCGCGGCCCCGGGCGCAGACCAGGGCGTGCCCTGGACGATGATCGTGCTGGCCGCGGTGTTCGGCGCAACCTGGTTCGTGTCGACCGCGATGGCGGCCCATCTGCCCCGGCTACTGGCCGCGATGGGCGCCACGCCGGAGGCTGCCGTGTTCGCCGCCTCCCTAGTCGGCCCCGCACAGGTTGCCGCACGGCTGATCGAATTTGGCGTGTTGCGGCGGGCCTCCCCCCTGCTCTCCGCCCGCCTGGCGACCGGGTTGCACCCGGCCGGGGCAGTGTTGCTGGCCGTGGCCGGCCCGGTCGCCGCGGTGCCGTTCGTCCTTCTGCATGGCGCCGGGAATGGGATGCTCACGATCGCACGGGGCACCCTGCCGCTCGCACTGTTCGGGCCAAACGGCTATGGCAGCCGCATCGGCATCCTGGCGGCGCCGGCCCGCATCCTCCAGGGCGGCGCACCGCTCTTGTTCGGACTGGTGCTGGATCAGGCCGGCCCGGTCTGGGCGCTGGTTCTCTCCGGCACCCTCACCGCCGCCTCATGCGTGACGCTCCTGGCTCTGCGTCCCCGGGCCGGCAATAAATCTGGACAGCCGGGATCAGCATGGTAGCGTTTCCCATCATTAAGGATCGGCCATGTCCTCGATCACCGAAACCGCGCACCGCTTCTTCGTTGCCTGTGAGGCTGGTGACGGGTGGGCGGCGTGCAGCCCCTATTGCGCACCCGGCGCCACCTTCTCCGCCCAGGCAGAGCCCTTGGAGGGGATGACGACGCTCGAGCAATATTGCAATTGGATGCAGGGGTTGATGACCGTGCTGACGGACGGTCATTACGAGCTGAAATCCTTCGCCACCGACACCGAGCGCCACAACGTGGCGGCCTACGCCGTCTTCATCGGCACCCATCTCGCGGGCGGCCCCTGCGAGCCGACCGGCAAGACGGCACATGCGGACTACGTCTACGTCATGCAATTCGAGGGCGAGACGATCAGCCACATGACCAAGATTTGGCATTCCGGCCTGACGCTCAAGGAGCTTGGCTGGGCCTAATTCCGCGTAGCCCCTGTCTCTGAACGACGCCGGAATGGCCGCTCTCGAGCCATGTAAGTGTGCAGCCGGCATCGCGCTTGGGCGATGCGGGACCAGCTAATCGCGCTCAGCCCCAGTTCGGCCGCATCGCCCCACCACGCTGACCTCGGATGTCTCAGCCGGAGGTCCCGCATCGCCCAGGCGCGATACGGGAAACGCAGACTTTTTCGTTGCGGTTACAACGATTGGCTCGCTGCATGAGTGTCATCAACGGTCATAAATGGGCGCTCACCGCAAACCCGCGAGTTCGCACGGCATTGTTCCTGTTCGGGGTCTCGCTCACGGGAAGCACTCTATGGTCCGTCTTTGCCGGCCCGCTTGGTTTTCTGTTGCTCATGATATCGCTGCTAATAGTCGCCGTCAGCCTGATTGCGGTCTTGTCCGGGGTCGTGTCCGCCCTGTTTGGCAGGCAATGGCGGCTATTTGGTGAGCGCCTCATCGTGCTGGTAGTCGCCGCCCCCGTTGTGGTTACCGGAACTCGGTTGGGAGACTATGTTCATCTCGCTCTCCTATATCCCTATTACCGCGAGAACATCGCTCAGACATCGAAGAGACCAGTACGGTTTTATTGGGGCGATCAGGCCGTGAGCGTGCTCGACGGTCTCCAATTGCGAAGCTTGTTGTATGACGACACGGGCGTAACCACCGTCACGACTACTCAGGAGCGGGACGACCAAGGACTATGCACATTCAGACAGCACCTCATGGTGAATTTTTTTATCGAGTCGCTGCATTCCTGCTGAGTTGTCTCGCCATCACTCAGAGACAGTCTCTGAGCCAATCAAGAATCAAACTCGCCAGTTCACGGGGCGCTTCGATCGGGATCATGTGACCGGATCCCCCCACGACCCGCATCGTCGCACCTGGAATAGCCCGCGTCAGTTCCTCCGCCTCCTCCAGGCTGCGGAGCGCGTCCTGCGCGGCGGCGATGACGAGGGTGGGGCAACGGATGTAATCCAGGCCGTCACGCTCGTCCCGGCGCTGTAGCGCAGATTGCCGGATGAACGCCGCCCCACCCAAGCGGTTACCCATCGCATGCACACGCTCGATCAGGGCGGTGTCTGCCGCGCGGCTGGGATGGAACGCCCTCGCGATCGCCGTGCGGCTCACCCCCGCAAACGCGCCATTCGCGATCCGCTTGGCGGCCGCGGTTTTGCGGCTGACGCGGGCCGGCGTATCGGCGCGGGCCGAGGTGGCGACGAGCACGAGCGCACTCACCCGGTCCGGCGCAAGGCGGACAATCTCCCGCGCGATATAGCCCCCCATGGAAAACCCAACCAGGACGAAGCTTGCGGGAGCGCTGGCGAGCACGTGCCGTGCCATGCCCGCGATCGAATCATCCTGGCTCAGATCGCCAAAGACGATCGGCCCGGCAGGCTGCAGCAATGGCACCATCTCGACCCACAACCCGGCGTCGAGCATGAAGCCCGGAAGCAGGACGATGGCCATTACGCGGCGGGTTTGGCCTGCGCCTTCGCGAGTTCGGCGTCCTTCTCCGCAGCCCGGCGCATCGAGGGCCGGGCCGTGATACGCTCGATGTAGGCTTGGATCACCGGGAGGAGGGGCACCAGTTTGAATTTGGTGGTCCATCCCAGGGCGCCGCCCCAAAGGATGTCGGCGGCGGAGAAGGTCTCCCCCAGCAGGTACGGTCCCGGGGTGAGGCCGGCCGTCACGAAGTCGATCACCTCTTCATACGTGCCATAGGGGCTCATCGCGCGCAGGCCGGGCTCGTAACCACGGAACTTGTCGACGAGGGCCGGCTCGAACGCAGCGGCGTAGAATACCATCCAGCGAAGATACGGCCCGCGCAACGCCTCATGCACCGCGGGCGCCAACCCGGCGGCGGGAAACAAATCGGCCAGATGCAGGAAAATCGCCACCTGCTCCGTGACGATGGCCGACCCGTCCTGCAAGGTCGGCACCTTGCCCAGCGGGTTGAGCGCCAAGTATTCGGGGCTGCGGTTCTCTCCCTTGCCCCGGTCCAGCACCTTCAGCGTGTAGGGCGCGCCCAACTCCTCCAGCAGCGCGAGCACGCCGCTGGACCGGGTCTGCGGGGCATGGAACAGGGTGATGGGGCGTCCGGTCATTGATCCCTCCGATATCGGCACCATTCTGCCAGGCTCTGAAGGCGGCGACGAGTCCACCCGGCCGCGCATAGCTGCCCCTCATTGCTGCACGGGCCGGATCGATGCCAGATGCCCTACGACCCTACAGGGAGGATGTGATGCCTGATTTGCCGATGCCGTCCGCCTTCGTCACCGACTTGCTTGCGCTTTTGGGTCCACGCGGGCTGCTGACGGACACGACCGACGTCGAGGCGGCCGGACAGGATTGGCGCAGGTTGTACAATCATCCCCCCTTGGCCGTACTGCGCCCCGCCGATACGGCGCAACTCGCAGCGGCCGTCCGCATCTGCATCGCCCATGGCATTGCCATGGTCCCCCAGGGTGGCAACACCAGCATGGTGGGCGGCGGCGTTCCCAGCGGGGCGGGCCAGGTGGTGGTGAGCCTGTCGCGGATGGCCCGAATTCGTGCCGTCGACCCGGTGGACATGACGATGACGGTCGATGCGGGCGTGACGCTGAAGGCCGCGCAGGATGCCGCCGCGGCGGCGGAATGTCTGCTGCCATTGTCGATCTCGTCGGAGGGGACAGCCCAAATCGGCGGCGTGCTCGCCACCAATGCTGGCGGCAACAATACCGTCCGCTACGGCAATGCGCGCGACCTGGTGCTGGGGCTGGAGGCGGTCATGCCCGATGGCACCGTCTGGAACGGCCTGCGCCGCCTGCGCAAAGACAATACCGGCTATTGCCTGCGCCAGCTTCTGGTCGGGGCAGAGGGAACGCTGGGGATCATCACAGCCGCCGTGCTGAAACTGGCACCGGCCTTGCGGCAGCGGGAGGTCGCCCTGTGCGCGCTGCCCTCGACGGAGGCGGCACTGGCGCTGTTCGCACGCTTCCAGCGGCATGACCCGGCGGCCCTGCAGGCGTTCGAATATATGGGCGCCGCCGGGATGGCGCTGGTGATGCGCCACATCCCGGGCGCCGTGCTGCCGATCGCCCCGGCTCCGCACTATGCATTGGTGGATTTGGCCACGGCGCGTGACGGCACGGATTTGCGCCAGGTATTGGAGACGGTGCTGGAAACCGCGCTGGAGGACGGCACGGTGACCGACGCCGCCATCGCCGCCAGCGACGCCCAGCGCCTGGCGATTTGGAAACTCCGCGAAGAACATGCGGAAGCGCAGAAGCGTGAGGGCGCCTCCGTGAAGAACGACGTCTCCGTACCCGTGTCCCGCGTGCCCGAGTTGCTGCGCCGGGGCGAGGCGGCTGTGGCGGCGCTGATGCCGGGTATACGGTGCGTCGCCTTCGGCCATATCGGCGACGGCAACATCCACTTCAACTTCGAACAACCCGTGGACATGGATGGCGCCGCCTTCCTCGCCCGCGACCACGAGATCATGGACGCGGTGGGCGGGATCGTGCGCGACCTGGACGGCTCGTTCTCCGCTGAACACGGGGTGGGGCAGCTCAAGCCCTATATGATGCCCGAGTGGCGTGGCGGGGTGGAGCTGGAGGCGATGCGCCGGATCAAGGCCGCGTTCGACCCTGGCGCCCTCATGAACCCCGGCAAGGTCCTGCCGTGACGGCAGCGCCGCCCTCGCGCGCCCTTCCGCTGGAATCCAAGCTCTCGTCTACCCTGCCGGCGGGAGCGGAGGAGGAGCCGCCGGATCCCAAGCGGTGGGCCGCGCTGGCCGTGCTGTTGACGGGGGCGTTCCTGCCAGCGTTCGACTTCTTCGTGGTCAACGTCGCGTTGCCGGTCATGCATACGGAGCTGGGCGCGCAGCCGGCCGATTTGGAGTTGGTGGTTGCCGGCTACGGGCTGGCCTTCGCCGTGCTGCTGGTCACTGGCGGCCGGCTGGGCGATTTGTACGGGCGCAAGCGCCTGTTCATGCTTGGCATGGTCGGGTTCACATTTGCCTCGGCGCTGTGCGGGCTGGCGACGAGCCCGGGCGTGCTGATCGCGGCGCGGGTGCTCCAGGGCCTGACCGCCGCCGCGATGAACCCGCAAGTGCTGGCCATGATCCGCGTGACCTTCCCCCCTGGCGAGCGGGCGCGGGCCATCGGGTTTTTCGGAACAACGCTGGGCGCCGCCTCGATCGCAGCGCAGTTGGTGGGTGGCGTCCTCATTCAGGCCGATATCGCCGGGCTGAGTTGGCGGCCGATTTTCCTCGTCAACGTTCCCGTGGGCGCGGTCGCATTGGTGTTCGCCGCCCGCACCCTGCGGGAGTCGCGGGCTGCGGGCCGTCCGACGCTCGACTTCGGCGGCATCGCGCTGGCGACGCTCACGGTAATGCTGCTGGTCTACCCACTCGTCGAGGGTCAACCGCTGGGCTGGCCACTCTGGACGGCCCTGTGCTTGCTCGCGTCCGGGCCGGCGCTTCTTGTCTTCGTGGGTTATGAGTGGCTGGTGCAGAGCCGGGGACGGTCTCCGCTGGTGAATTTGCGGTTGTTCCGTGACCCGGGCTTCTCGCTGGGGCTGGTCATGGCCATGACGTTCTTTTCCGGCCTCGCGGCGTTCTTCATGGGGCTGACGATCTTTTTGCAGCAGGGGCTCGGCTACGGCCCGTTTGCATGCGGACTGATCTTCGTCGCCTTCGGCATCGGGTTCGTCGGCTCCTCGCTGGGCTCCTCTCAGCTCTCGCGGCGAATCGGGCCGCTCACCATCAGCGCCGGCACGGTGCTCCAGGGCGCCGCATTGATGGCGATCGTGACGATGGCACGCGCTGCGCAGGGCGGCCCGATCAACATGTTCGTGCTATGGCCCGTTTTGGTCGTCTACGGCATCGGCCAGGGCTTGGCGCTCCCCACGCTCGTCGCCTGCGTCGTCGGCAGCAGCCGCATTCCCCCGCAGGAGGCCGGGGCTGCCTCGGGCGTGTTCACCATGGTGCAACAGGTGGGCTTCGCGCTGGGGATCGCCGTGATCATGGGGCTGTTTTTCAGCGTGCTCGGCGGCGGCGCGGCCCGCGCGGATTACGAGCGGGCCTTGTCGGTTGCGCTGAGTTGCAATGCCGGGCTGATGCTGCTGACCTGCGTCCTGGCATTCCTCCTCCCCAGGCGGCCACCGACGCCAGGGGTCGTTGTTCACGTGGAATAGGGGCCGTCTTCCCGGCAACACACGTACACCGGAATGTTACTCAAGCGATGTCGTGGCTTTTAACGACCGGGGTTGGGAGGCTAAGGTGCCGCGCCCTCATCAGGACAACCGCCCCTCCGCCATGCCGCGCCCCGTCGCAACCCGCATAGATCGCTACGTTTTTCGCCAGTTGCTCACCGCTTTGCTGGCGGCGACCTGCGCGCTCGTGGCGTTGATCTGGCTCACCCAATCGCTCCGGTTCGTCGAATTGGTGGTCAACCGCGGATTGTCGCTCTGGGTCTTCCTGCAGCTCACCGGGCTGCTGATCCCGAATTTCGTGGCCGTTATCCTGCCGATCACGACCTTCGTGGTGGTGCTGTTCGTCTACAGCCGGCTGGCAGGCGACCGGGAGCTGACGGTGATGCGTGCGGCCGGCATGTCCCCCTTGGCCCTGTCCCGCCCTGCGATCGCGCTGGTGCTGGTCTCGGTCGTCGCCTGCTACATCCTCAACCTGGCCGTCGTGCCCAGCAGCTATGCGGCGTTCCGCGAATACCAGTTCGAAATCCGCAACCGCATCGCGGCCTTCCTGCTGCAGGAAGGGGTGTTCACCGCGATTTCCGACGACCTGACCGTCTATGTGCGCTCGCGCGACGTCGATGGCACGCTGCGCGGCATCCTGGTCGAGGATTCGCGGGAAAAGAACAGCCGCTCCACCATCCTGGCCGAACGGGGACGGCTGATAGAAGGCCCATCCGGCCCGGCGGTGCTCCTGATCAACGGATCACGGGAGGAAGTCGACAAGGTCACCGGACGGCTCAACGTATTGACTTTCCAGCAAAACTCGGTTGACCTCACCCAGAACGTCAAGGGCGACGACGTGCGCTACCGTGACGTCAACGAGATGTCGATGGACGAGCTGACGCACCCGGAAACCAGCGCGTTGAATGCTCGCGACGCTGGCAAATTCTTTGTGGAGGCGGCCCGGCGGCTGTCCGCGCCGCTGACGGCGGCGTCGTTTGCCATGGTCGCGCTGCTGTCGGTCCTGACGGGCACATTCCGGCGCCATGGCAACATGATGCGGCCACTCAGTGCCGTGCTTTGCGTGGTGGCGCTGCTCGCCCTGCAACTGGGGGTCGCGAACCTTGCCGCCCGGTCGACAGCGCTGTTGCCCCTCGTATGGGCCGTCGCCGCCGGGCCGGGACTGGTCTGCGCCTGGTTGCTGTTCGGCCCGCAGCTTGGTTCGTTCAGCGCTCATCCGAGATTGGCCCAGACCGGATGACCATCGCGGCTACTTTGTCACTCTACGTCGCCCGGCAATTCACCGGCGCGGTGCTTGCCATGCTTGCCGCGTTGGCGGGGCTGGTGTCGCTCTTCGACTTCATCGAGTTGCTCCGCCGCTCTGCGACCAAGCCCGACGCAACCTTCGGCCTGGTGCTGCAGATCGCAGCGCTGCGGCTGCCCTATATCGCGATGCAGATCCTGCCATTCGCCGTCCTACTCGGTGGCATCATTGCCTTCTGGCGGCTGACCCGCTCCTCGGAGCTGATCGTCGCCCGCGCCGCAGGCGTGTCGGCCTGGCAATTCCTGGCTGCCCCCGTGGCATGCGCGCTGCTGATCGGCAGCGGGGCGACGGGGATCGTCAGCCCGCTTTCCTCCGTGATGCTGTCGCGGGCGGAAGCGCTGGACAATCAATACCTGCGGACGGCAGGCGGCGCGCTGACACTCCAGGGTGGTCAACTCTGGCTGCGGCAGGCGGATCATGGGCTCGACCCGGGAGGCGTCGCCATTCTGGACGCCCGGTCGGTGTCCCTGGTCAACGGCGCCCTCACGGCCAACGAATTGAGCATCTTCCGCCTCAGCGCGGATGACCGGCTGCTGTCGCGTGTGGAGGCAAGTTCGGCGCGGTTGGAAGCCGGTGCCTGGGTGCTGCAGGACGCCCGCACCATGGTGCCGGACCATTTGCCGCAGCCAGTTGGCACCATGACCCTGCCGACCGATCTGACCGTCAACCGGGTGCAAGAAAGCTTCGCATCGCCCGACACCCTCTCCGTATGGGCACTCCCCGACTTCATCACGCTGCTGGAGCGGTCCGGCTTCTCTGCCATCCGCCACCGGCTGCATTTCCAAACCTTGCTCGCCTTGCCGCTCTTGGCCGGGACCATGACGCTGGTCGCCGCCGGGTTCTCGATGCGGCCAGCCCGGCGCGGTGGCGTCGCCCAAATGATCGGCAGCGGCGTGACTGCCGGTTTCCTGCTGTTCGTCGTCTCGAAGGTCACCGAGGAGTTCGGCCAGTCCGGCACAATCCCCGCGATATTGGCGGCATGGGCACCGGCCGCCGCCGGGTTGATGCTGGCAGTGGCCTTGCTGCTGCACCTAGAGGATGGCTGATGGCCCGGCGTAGCAAAACGCGAGCGCCGTTCGACCGTCCGCTCTTCATCATCGTGCTCCTGGGCACCGTTGCCCTGCCCCTTTGGCAACCCGCAAACGCACAGCTGGCCTCGGTCATCGGCGGCGGCGGGGACAAGCAGGCGACGCCGCTGGACCGCAACCAGCCGGTCGCCTTCACGGCCGATAACTTCGAATACGACCGCGCCGCCGGCATCGTCACCGCCACGGGGCATGTGGAGGCTTGGCAGAACGACCACGTGCTGCGGGCCGACAAGATAACCTTCGATCGCAACACCAACGTCGCCGCGGCCTCCGGCAACGTCGTCGTCGTGGAACCTGACGGACAGGTCCTGTTCTCCGACTACGCCGAGCTGACGCAAGGCATGCGTGAAGGCGTGCTCAAGGACATGCGTGCCATCCTGGCCGAGAATGGCAAGCTTGCGGCGAACGGCGCACGACGCACGGACGGCAAGCTCAATGAATTGACCCACGCGGTCTACACCACCTGCGACCTATGCAAAACCGACCCGACCAAGCCGCCATTGTGGCAAATCCGCGCCCTGACGGCGACGCAGGATTTGGAGAACAAGCGGATCGAGTATCACGACGCCGTCATCGACATGATGGGCGTTCCCGTCGCCTTCATCCCGTATTTGTCCCATCCAGACCCTTCGGTCCGGCGCGCCAGCGGCTTCCTGGTTCCGTCGATCGGGCAAAGCAGCCATATCGGCCAGTTCGCGTCGATACCGTATTTCTGGGCGATCGATCCCAATCAGGACCTGACGCTCACGCCTGAAATTACCACGGGGTCGGGCGAGCAGCTCTCCGCGGAGTATCGCCGCCGGTTCAATAACGGCGTCTTGCGCATCGAGTCGGCGGCGGCGTTCGACCAGGGCAAGCCGCAGGGCTACGTTTTTGCCAAGGGCACGTTCAATTATGACGATACCTGGCGCTACGGCTTCAACCTCAATCGCGCCAGTTCGGCTGACTATATGCGCGATTTTAAGATCGAGAATTACAGCAATGTGCTGACGAGCACCGGGTTTATCGAGGGCTTCGGGGTCGGCTCTTACACCAAGCTCGACATGATCGCCTACCAGGGGCTGGCGAGCAGCATCAACCAGAGCACGCTGCCTTACGTGCTACCCCGCTATGAATACAATTTCTTCTCCGAAGAAGACCCCTTGGGCGGCCGGTTCCGGTTCAATACCACGGACTTCAACGTCGTCCGTGAGAAGGGAACCAACACCCAGCGCGCCAGCGCCAGCCTGGATTGGCAGCGCCCGTTCACGGGTGATTTGGGCGAAAAATACAAGATCACGATCCACACTGACGTCGCCGCCTACGAGGCGACCAGCCTGGACCAGTTGCCGACCTACGGCACGAACGGCGCCATCACCACCGCGCGGGCCCAGCCGACGATTGCGGCCGAAATGCGCTGGCCGTTCATGCGCGACGGTGGCGGCAGCGGAACGCAAATCATCGAGCCGATCGTCCAAGTGATCGGTGCACCCAACGCCCCCTCGTTCATGCACTCGAATATCCCAAACGAGGACTCGCTCGATTTTGAGTTCACCGATGCCAACCTGTTCGCTATCAACAGATTCCCGGGGATCGACCGCTTCGAGGGTGGGCTGCGGGCCAATGTCGGGCTGCATGCGGAATGGACGGTTGGGGGCACGGATATCGACACTCTGATTGGCCAGTCCTACCGCGAGCATCTCGACAAAAGCCTGCCGCTTCTGTCAGGGCTTAACAATCACGTGTCCGACGTCGTGGCCCGCGCCACGATCACGCCCGCCAGCTGGTTCGACATGACGGCGCGGACCAGGGTTGATCCGCGCAATGGCGACATCCGTTTTGCCGACGCCGTCATGTCCGCCGGCAACCCGCTCTTCCGCCCGAACCTGGGTTACTTCTACTCGTCCACCAACCCGTATTTCCTGTTTGATCAATCGCCCGCCACCGTGCCGCCAACCGGATACCCCGCCAGCTACTTCATCCCCAGGGATGAGATCACGCTCGGCGCCAGCTCCGCGTACGGGCCGTATAAATTCTCGGGATACGTGCGGCGGGACCTGACGCTGTCCAAGCTGGTTGGGATCGGAGCGCACGGCACCTACGAGGATGAGTGCTTCATCTTCGACGTAAACTTCTTCCGGCGCTATACCTCGATCAACAACGATCATGGTGGCACCACAATCCTGTTCCAGGTCACGCTCAAGACCGTCGGGCAGTTCGGGTTCCACGGTTAAGCAACGGAAACATTGCCATGCAGCCAATCGCCCCTGCCAGCCTGCTTTCAGCCCTCCTTCTCCTCGGCAGCGTTGCGGAGGCGGCCACGTCCGTCCGCCCGAGCCCTGCCCCGGCCGCTGGCGGCGCGGCAAGTGCGACCGACCCCGCGCCCGGCGCGGCATCCCCGTCCGGGGAGCGGATCGTGGCCGTGGTCAATGGGGACGTGATCAGCCAGGGCGACGTCACCGCACGAACCCGGCTGTTCGCCCTGTCCACCGGGTTGCCCATGACGCCCGAGGTGCTCGGCCGGCTGCGGCCCCAGGTGACAAGGCAACTCATCGACGACCGGCTTCGCCTGCAGGAGGAGCAAAAGCGTAAGATCGTCGTCAGCGACAAAGAAATTGCCGATGCGGTCGATGGCATCGAGCAACGCAATGGGCTGCCGCACGGTGCATTACGGAACAGGCTCGGTGCGGAAGGCGTGGCACTGCGCACCCTGTATGACCAGACCCGGGTCCAACTCGGCTGGACCCGGGTGCTGCGGGATGAACTGGGCCCACGCGCCGATATCACCGACGCCGACATCGCGACCCAACAAGCCGTGATGAAGGTGGAGGCGGGTCAGACCGAATACCACGTGGGCGAGATATTCTTGCCGATCGAGGACCCAACCAAGGCGGCCGACACTGCCCGCTTTGCCGATACCGTCATCACGCAGTTGCGTGCCGGCGCCCCATTCTCGGTGGTGGCTGCGCAATTCAGCCAAAGCCAGACCGCCCTGCAGGGGGGTGACCTCGGTTGGATCCATACAAACCAGCTGGACCCGCAGGTGAGCGCCGTTATTACGCAAATGCCGGATGGCGCCATCAGCAATCCGATCCCCGTGCCGGGCGGCATCTCCATCGTCACGATGCGCGGTAAACGCGAAGCGGGCAAAGACATGGCGACGATGTTGTCGCTGCGGCAGGTCTTCCTGCCCTTCAGTTCCTCGTTGGACCCGAAGAACCCCACCGACCAACAAAAGAAGTCAGCTTGCCGCCGCGGAATCCCTCGGCAAATCGTTGAGTAGCTGCGACGGCATGGAAGCGGCCAACAAGGCGGCGGGCAGCACGCGCCCGTCCGATCCTGGCGAGGTGCGGCTGGAGGGTTTGAATCCGACGATGCGGGCCCTGCTCAACGGGCTGCCGCCCGGGAAGCCCAGCCGCCCGTTGATCTCGACCGACGGGATTGGTCTGGTCATGATCTGCTCCAGCACCCAGAAGAACGTGGCTGAAGCCGACAAGAAGGAAATCAGCAACCGCCTGCTGGAAGAGCGGGTCGAGCTGGTATCGCGTCAGTTGCTGCGCGACCTCCGCCGCCGGGCGAGCATCGACATGCGGGGGTGACCCGCCCGGTCTCCAGCGTGCCTCGCCAGAATGAGCGGCAGGGAGAGCCAGGCCCCCTTCGTGACGTGATCGCCCGGCATGGGCTGGATGCGCGCCGGTCCTTGGGACAGCATTTTCTGCTGGACCTGCACCTGACGGCACGGATCGTCGCCCTGGCCGGCGACCTGTCGGGCCGCCATGTCGTCGAGGTTGGACCCGGTCCGGGCGGCCTCACGCGGGCCCTGCTCGACTCGCCGGCCGCCGGGGTCACGGCCGTGGAGGTCGACCAGCGGGCGGTTGGGGCGATGGAGGAGTTGGCCCGGGATCATCCGCGGCTCAACGTGCTGGCTGGCGATGCTTTGGCGCTCGACCTCGCGGCATTGGTGCCGGCGCCGCGTGTCGTCGTGGCCAACCTGCCCTACAACGTGGCAACTCCCCTGTTGATCGGCTGGCTGCGGCAAGCCGATGCCTGGGAGCGGTTGACGCTGATGTTCCAACTGGAAGTCGCAGAGCGCATTTGCGCCGCACCCGGCAGCGCGGCCTACGGGCGGCTCGCGGTGCTGGCGCAATGGACGGGCACGGCCGCCATGCTCACCCGGGTTCCCGCCGCGGCGTTTTGGCCGCCACCGAAGGTCGTATCAGCCGTGATCGGCTTCCGCCCTCACGCGCAGCAGCCCTCCCCGGCCTTGTTCGCCACCATGGAACGTTTGACCGCTGCCGCCTTCGGGCAACGCCGCAAGATGCTGCGCGGCTCGCTGCGCGCGCTGGGTGGCGAGGCGTTGCTGGCGGAGGCGGGGATTGACCCGGAGCGCCGGGCTGAAACGCTCGACATTGCGGAGTTCGACCGACTGGCCCGGCTGCTTCAGACGGTCACCGAGGTGGCGTGATTTGGCGTTACACTCTCGTTCGGGAGGTATATTGGATCGAACTAAACGAGGAAGCCCAGCTCGTGATACCGTGTGCCCTGCAAATGGTCGTTTGCGTGACCGTTATCAAGATGAGCACGTGACGCCCCTCAATATGAGTTCTTGCCTTACGTAAGGAAGTTTCTTACCTTTGCCTATGATCACCAGCAAGCTGTCGAGCAAGGCGCAAACAACTATTCCACAACCGGTACGCGCTGCGCTGCATCTGCGCGAAGGTGATGAGATCGCCTATGCCATCGAGCCGGGCCGGGTCGTTCTGACCCGTGCTCAGCGTGACAGTGAAGCTGACGATCCGTTCCAAACCTTCTCCGAGTGGCGCGGACTAGCCGACACTGAGGCCTATGCCGAACTATGAGGTTTGGGATGTTGTAAAGGTCCCGTTTCCCTATACCAACCGTCCGGTGCAGCAGCGCCGTCCAGCGCTGGTGGTGGCGGTCCTAGATGCCTTGGGGGCGCCGGATCTACTTTGGGTATTGATGGTGACCAGTGCGGCAAACCGCGGCTGGCCGGGCGACGTAACGGTGTCCGACTTAGCTGCAGCCGGACTTCCAGCGGCTTCTGTGGTGCGGTCGGCCAAGATCGCAACGATTGAGCTGCGGGATGTTGAGCGGATTGGCGCCCTACCCCTCGACGACCGGACGCAAATCGCGGAAGCGCTTCGTACAAACCTGAAGGCCGTGCTGATGAGATGAAAAATCAACACGGTCTCCGATCACTAAGTCTTAGCGGCGCCTTTGATTTCGTACAGCGAGTGCGTCCGGATAGCAGCCATAGAGCGAACCATGGCTCACATTGAGCGCTACAATGCAGGGCATTGTGCCGAATGGGCGGCCGGTTCGGCCACGTCCTTGACCACCTCGACCCGGTGCAGGAGTGCCGTCCAGCCCGGCGATGGCGGTTCCAAATGCCCCGGCCCGCGCGACATATTAGGCGGGCGGTATCCTAATACACCACCACGCTGCGGATACTCTCCCCGGAAGCCATCAGGTCAAACCCGTCGTTGATCCGGTCGAGTGGCAGGATGTGGGTGATCAGATCGTCGATATTGATCTTGCCGTCCATGTACCAATCGACGATCCGCGGCACGTCCGTCCGGCCGCGCGCGCCGCCGAAGGCGCTGCCCTGCCAAACCCGGCCGGTGACCAATTGGAACGGCCGCGTGCTGATCTCCTGCCCGGCCGCGGCGACGCCGATGATGGTGGATTTGCCCCAGCCCTTATGCGCGCATTCCAAGGCCTGACGCATCAGCGTGGGGTTGCCCACGCATTCAAAGCTGTGGTCGGCACCGCCCTTGGTCAGCTCTACCAAATAAGGAACGATGTCACCGCTCAGCTCCTTCGGATTGACGAAGTGGGTCAGCCCGAACTTGCGGGCCAGTTCCTCGCGCGCCGGGTTGATGTCTACGCCGACGATCATGTCGGCCCCGGCCATCCGCGCGCCCTGGATCACGTTCAGCCCGATCCCGCCCAGCCCGAACACCACGACGTTATCGCCGGGCTGCACCTTGGCGGTGAAGATCACCGCGCCGATCCCCGTGGTGACGCCGCAGCCGATGTAGCAAACCTTGTCGAACGGCGCGTCTGGCCGGATTTTGGCCAATGCGATCTCCGGCACGACGGTAAAATTCGCGAAGGTCGACGTGCCCATGTAATGCAGCAGGGGTTTGCCCTGGAACGAGAACCGGCTGCTGCCATCGGGCATGAGCCCGCGGCCCTGGGTGATCCGGATTTTCTGGCACAGATTGGTCTTGCGGCTGAGGCAGTACTCGCAGTCGCGGCATTCCGGCGTGTAGAGCGGGATGACATGGTCGCCCTTGGCCAGGGTGCGCACGCCGGGGCCGACATCGACGACGATGCCTGCGCCCTCATGGCCGAGGATAGCGGGAAACAGCCCTTCCGGGTCGGCGCCGGACAGGGTGTATTTGTCGGTGTGGCAAATGCCGGTGGCCTTGATCTCGACCAGGACCTCGCCCTCGCGCGGCCCGTCCAATTGCACCGTTTCCACGCTGAGCTGCTGCCCCGCCTCGAACGCCACGGCTGCACGCACATCCATACCGGCCACTCCCTGATGCCGCCGCCAGCTTAGGCCAGGTGGCGCTGCGCGTCTTCCTGCCGGTTGAGCGCCAGCGCCAATTCTAGCAGGGCGGCCGCGGCAAGTGCCGCAAGGGCGGTGAGGAACAACGCGGCATAACCGAACACGCCATACAACCAGGCCAGCCCATAGGCGCCCGCCGCCTGGCCTACCGCCCAAGCCACCGTCGCCTGCGTCCAGCCGCGCTGCCGGGCGGCGCCGTCTGTGCCGGCCATCCGCCCAACACGGCCCAACATGGCGGCGCTGATCCCCGGCCCGCACATGCCCGCAAAGACGCAGGAGATGGCAATGAAAAGCGGGTTGGCCGTCAGCAGCAGCACCGCGACCGTGACCGCCTGCACGACGATAACCACGCGCATGGCGACGGCCGGGCCGAGCCAATCCGCCAAGCGCCCTGCCGCGACCGGTCCACACAATGCACCCGCACCATACACCACCCAGGTGAACGCGGCGGCACCAATTCCCCGGCCCAGCCCGCGGGCGACGAAATCCGCCAGGAACACCATGTGCGGCACCATGCCGACCGCGATGAGTCCATAGCTGGCCGAGACCGGACCGAACCGCGCCGGCACGAGCCCCGCGGCAGCGCTCAGCGTGGGTGGGGCTGCCGGCCACCCATTCCATGCCAGACCCGTCAGCACGAGTGCGGCGGCAGCGAGGCCGAGCCAGGCTTGGGTCAGCCCCCAATGCAGCAGGAGCGGCACCAAGGTGCCCGAGGCGCCGATGCCGAGCCCCACCCCGCTTATGATCAGCCCGCTGGCCAGTCCACGCCGCTCCGCCGGCACATGCGCCATGACGGACGATGGCCCTAGGATCATCAGCAGCCCGCCCACGATGCCGGATATCAGCCGCCAGGCGAAGAACCACGCAAACGGCAAGGGTATGCTGCAGGCCGCCAGGGAGATGGCAGCCACGAGCATGGCGCCCCGCACGGCGCGCCTGGACCCAACCCGCACGGCAACCCGGCGTGAGGACAAAGCCCCCGCGAGGTAGCCGAGCAGGTTCGCAGCTCCCAGATAGGCGGCGGCGGCAGGCGCGAACCAGCCTTTCGCGATCAACACCGGCAGAAGTGGCGAATAGGCGAAGCGGGCGAGGCCGATCCCCACCAGCACCCCCATCATGGCAGCACCGACCGGCCGCCACGGCATCGGCGCGTCCGGTATCATTGCTGGGCTCGGTGTGCCGGCTAGCTGTGGGACGGCGCTTGGGCGGCGAAGGCTGCCTGTTGCTCGGCCGTGGCGGCACGCTGATGCTTGGCCTGCCACTCCTTATATGGCATCCCGTAGACGATCTCGCGCGCTTCGGGGTCGGTGATGATGACGTCGCGCGATTCGCCGGCTTCGCGATACCAGCGGCTCAGGCAGTTGCGGCAAAACCCCGCCAGGTTCATCAGGTCGATATTCTGCACGTCCGAACGTTCGCGCAGGTGCTCCACCAGGCGCCGGAACGCGGCCGCTTCCAACTCAGTACGGGTCGTCAGGTCAATCGGGATCATGCTGGTCCTCTCCTCCCAACACATATGGCGGCTGGGTATGCCCTCCGCCATACTGCCGGTCATGGGATGGAACGACAACACGGCGCGTACCTTGCTGCGAGGATTGTTCGACGCCGGGGTGCGCGCGGCAGACCCGGCGTCCGTGCTGGCAGCGCATCTGCCGGACAAGCCGGCTGGGCGATGCATCGTGGTCGGCATTGGCAAGTCCGCCGCCACCATGGCCGCCGCGCTGGAGGCGGCGTGGCCCGACGTGCCGATGCAGGGCGTGGTGGTCACCCGCTACGGCCACTCCTTTCCCACCCGGCGCATCACAGTGCTGGAGGCCGCGCACCCCGTGCCGGACGCCGCCAGCGAGGCAGGCGCGCGCGCGGTGATGGCGGCTGTGGCCGGACTCGGGCCGGACGACCTGGTGCTGGCCTTGATCTCCGGCGGCGGTTCCGCCCTGGCGGCCCTGCCGGGCCCGGGGCTGACGCTGGCGGACAAGCAGGCGGTCAATGCCTCCCTTCTTGCATCGGGCGCGCCGATCGGGGTGATGAACGCGGTGCGCAAACACCTCTCCGCGATCAAGGCTGGCCGCCTGGCTGCCGCCGCTGCCCCGGCCCGGGTGGTGACGCTGGTGATATCGGACGTACCGGGCGACGACCCGGCAGTGATCGCCAGCGGCCCCACCGTGCCCGGCGCCCCCAGCCGCGCCGCCGTCCGCGCCATGGTGGCGCAATACCACGTGGCCTTGCCGCCAGCCGCCGCTGCGCTCATGGCCAGCGAAGCCAATTTGCCCCCGGCCGGCATCCCCACCGACATCCGCATGATCGCCACGCCCGCGATGGCGCTGACCGCGGCCGCGGAAGCGGTCCGCAGCGCAGGCGCCACGCCGCTGATCCTGGGTGACGCGTTGGAGGGTGAAAGCCGCGAACTTGGCATCGTCATGGCCGGGATCGCCCGTAGCGTCCGTACCCATCACCACCCGCTCGCCCCACCCTGCGTCCTGCTCTCGGGCGGCGAGGCGACGGTCACGATCGGCAAAGGACCCGCCGGGCGCGGCGGCCGCAACACCGAATTCCTCCTGAGCCTGGCAGTTGCCCTTCAAGGGACGCCGGACATCTGGGCCGTGGCCGGTGACACGGACGGCATTGACGGAACCGAGGATGCGGCGGGGGCCATCGTAACCCCCTCCACGCTGGAGCGTGCCATGGTTGCCGGGCTGGACCCTGCGGCCACCCTCCGCGCCCATGATAGCTACACCCTGTTCGATACGGTCGGCGATCTGATTCGTACCGGCCCTACCCTGACCAACGTGAACGATCTACGCGCGATCCTGGTCACCTGACGGAGCACCTCCCTATGGCCCAAAGCAAACTACGGCGCCGCCGGCGTACGAAGATCGTCGCCACGCTTGGCCCGGCCAGCAGTTCCGCCCTCATGCTGGGGCGGCTGTTCCGCGGCGGCGCCGATGTCTTCCGCCTGAACTTCAGCCACGGCACCCACGAGGGCCATGCCGCCAACATCGCCCTCATCCGCGCCTTGGAGGAGGAGAGCGGCCGCCCGATCGGCATCCTGGCCGACGTGCAGGGCCCCAAATTGCGGGTGGGGAAGTTCCAGGCCGGGCGCGTGACGCTGCAGACCGGGCAGAGCTTTCGCCTGGACCTGTCCCCCGTGCCCGGCGACGCGCGCCGGGTTCAATTGCCGCATCCGGAGATCATGGTCGCCGCGGGCATCGGCACCACGCTGCTGCTGGATGACGGCAAGCTGCGGCTGCGCGTGTCGCACAAGCGGGACGACCATCTGGAATGCGAGATCGTCACCGGCGGCACGCTGTCGGACCGGAAAGGCGTGAACGTGCCGGATGTGGTGCTGCCGATCCCCGCGCTGACGAAGAAGGACCACGAGGATTTGCACTTCGCGCTGGATCACGGGGTCGACTACATCGGCCTGTCCTTCGTCCAGCGCCCGGAGGACGTGGCGGAGGCCCGCGCCATCGCCGATGGCCGCGCCTGGATCATGACCAAGCTGGAGAAGCCTCAGGCGCTGGATAATCTCGACAGCATCCTGGCGTTGTCGGATGCCGTGATGGTCGCGCGGGGTGATCTAGGGGTGGAGTTGCCCCCCGAGGAGGTGCCGCTGGCGCAAAAACGCATCGTTCGCGCCGCCCGGCAACTCGGCCTGCCCGTGGTGGTGGCGACGCAGATGCTGGAGAGCATGATCAGCGCCCCCGCCCCCACGAGGGCCGAAGCGTCCGACGTGGCGACGGCCGTGTTCGACGGGGCGGATGCCGTGATGCTGAGTGCGGAGACGGCGGCCGGGCAATACCCGTATGAGTCGGTGAATATGATGGACCGCATCATCGACCGGGTGGAGCGGGACCCGGGCTGGCGCGATTTGTGTGAAACCGGCCGCCCGAAGCCGGAACATACCGTCGCGGATGCCATTGCCGACGCGGCCCGGCAGATTGCCAAGACGATCGGGGCCAAGGCCATCGCCACCTACACCCTATCCGGCTCGACCGCGCTGCGCGTGGCGCGGACCCGGCCGGATTGTCCCGTACTGGGGCTGACCACGGAACAGCAGACGGCGCGTCGTTTGGCGGTCGTCTGGGGCGTGCATGCCGTCCTCACCGCGAGCGACACGCACACGATGAGCGAAACGGTCAACCGCGCGACCCGCACCGCCCGTACCGAGGGCTTTGCCGCCAGCGGCGACACCGTCGTGGTCGCAGCGGGTGTGCCGTTCGGCCAGGCTGGGACGACCAATGCGTTACGGGTAGCCTCGGTGCGGTAGCCGGTGCCTCGGCGCTGCGCCGCGCCGTACTGGGATCGTGGCGCAGGCTTTATAGTTGCTGCCTAAACTTAGGATGGGACAACGCGACTGGTTTGCCGATAGGCGAGGTACATCGCCAGACCAGTGAACAAGAAGCCACCGACCAGGTTGCCGATCGTCACGGGGATCTCGTTCCACAGCAGCCAGTCGCCCACCGTGGCCTTCGCACTGAACATCAGGCCAAGCGGGAACAGGCTCATGTTGACGACGGTGTGTTCGAAACCCTGGCCGAAGAAGAGGAGGATCGGCAGCCAGCACCCCATGATCTTGCCTGCCACGGAGGTGGACGAAATCCCCATCGTGACGCCGAAGCAAACCAGCCAATTGCACAGCACCGCCTTGACGAACACGGTCAACATGCCGGCCGACCCCAGGGCGGCGTAGCCCACCGTGCGGGATTCGACCGCGGCGCGGAGGCGGTCTCCGATCGCAGCGCCATTGTTGGTGCCCGAATTGGATAGCACGAGGTAGATCAGCCCCGCATAGATCAGGGCGCCGATGAGATTGCCGGCGAAGGTCAAAATCCAGTTCCGGATGAGTTGCCCGGATGTGGCCTGCCCCGCCATTACCGCCATCGGCAAGAGGGCGAAGCTTCCAGTGATCAGGTCCAGCCCGAGGACCACGATTATGGAAAACCCGACCGGGAAGATGATCGAGCCCACGATGGGCAACCCGGTCTGCGCCAAAGCCGTGAAGGCAAGTGTGGTTGCGACGCCGAGCATGGCGCCGGCCAGTCCGCTGCGCACCAGCAACTCCGTGGCACCGAGGCGGGCTTTGACGGCCCCCAACTCGATCATGGATGCAACGATCTGGGCGGGTCTCACGGCGTCCGTCATGCGAACGACACCTCTCTCGGCTGGGTTGGCGGCCGAGACGGCTTTGCAATGAACGTGCCAGAGAGGATCGAAGGAGCGGCCTAAAGTTCGAGCACCTTGGTGGGTTTGGCCCGTCCCGCAGCCAAATCCTTCAGGGCCAGCAGATTGCCCCACAGGCGGCCCCGGCGGTCGATATAGGATTCGGGTGAGAGCGTCCGCACGCTGTTGGCGATGATGTTTTTGCTGAGCGATACAATCGCGCGCCGCCATGGGATCACCCCCTTCCGAGCGATCGCGATCGGGTTGATGACCTGGGAATAGCCAAGCCGCTTGCCCGATCCCCGGCCAGACTTGATGCCGAGATGCACGCCCCGTGCGGCCGGCACTTTAACGATGCGGCCATAGGCGCCAACGCGCCGGGTGAAATCGACATCCTCCAGCCAGCCATACAAAGGCAGGTCTTCGTCGAACCGCATGCCATGCTCTCGAACGATCGAGAGGCGGATGGCCATATTGCAGCCATAGCCGTTGAGCGCCGGCCGAAACGCGCGCGTATCGGCCGTGGGCGGCTGGCGGGCCAACACCTCCCGTCCGTAGGAGACGGTCAGCCCAGGCCCCTTGATCCCATCGGCGAGCACCTCCCCCGTGGTGACGGCGATATCTGGATGCTCCAGGAACGCCTGGGCCGTGCGGGACAGATAATCCGGCATGGGCAGAAAATCGTCGTCGAAGAACAGCACGATGTCGGCGGCGTCATCCGCCAGCCGGCCGAGAATGACGTTGCGTTGGTGACATAAGCCGGCGGTGGTGCAAATCAGCTCGATCCCTGGCGCCGGAACCAGGCCGCAGACGTCGGACGGTTCTGTGTAGCTCACGATGATGCGTGTGGGTGGCTGGGTCTGCCGGGACAACTCGGCGACCGTCTCCAGCAACACGGAAGCCCGGCCTTTGGTGGCGAAACCAACTGCGATGCTGCACCCGGCAGGCTGGTTCGTCACGCCGCGACACTCCTCTGGTGGTTGCGGGGAAGGACCATGAAAGCGGGGCGGCATCAATTGCTATTCGCCCGCCAAACGGTCGTTAGCTGCCGAGTCGAAGGTGGCGGCACAGGAAACAAATCCATCTTCATGACTCTATGCGGCTTTTTACCTACCAAGCCGGAGTCGCAATGGGATTGCCTTCCCAAGCCAAATAATGTTCGCTACATGTTCTCATATCCAAAGGAGTGAGCCACATCTCCGCAACCACCACTCTGGACACGTTGCGCAGCCGCATCGCGCGCCTGGAACGCCGCCCGGTGTCCAAGGCTTCCGTGCTGCGCTTCGGTGTGGCGGCGATCGACCGGCATTTGCCCGGCGGGGGACTGTTGGCTGGTGCGCTGCACGAGGTCGCGGGCGAGGGCGCCGATGTCGAGCACGGCGCGGCGGCGGCACTTCTGCTGGCTGGTTTGCTGGCACGGCAGCGTGGGCCAGTCCTATGGGCCTTGATGCGGCACGATCTGTTCGCACCCGCTTTGGCCGCAGCCGGGTTGCACCCAGACCGCGTGGTGTTTGCCGAGGCGGGCGGTGCCGTGTTGCTGGTGATGGAGGAAGCCTTGCGCCATCCCGGCCTGGCCGGGGTGGTGGGCGAAGTGGGGCGATTGGGCCTGACCGCGTCCCGCCGGCTGCAACTGGCGGCGGAGGGGTCCGGTGTGACCGCATTCGCGTTACGCCGGTTCCGGTTGGCCTCTGCCCCGGCCTTGGCCGAGCCAAACGCGGCGGTGACGCGCTGGCGGGTGGCGGCCCTGCCCTCGCCGCCCCCCATCCCGCATGCGCCGGACGTGCCTGGCCTGGCCCGGGCCCGCTGGCGGCTGGATTTGGTGCGCTGCCGCGGTGGCACCCCCGCAACCTGGACTGTGGAGGCATGTGATGCGCAGGGTCGTCTCGCTCTGGTTACCGACCTTCCCCACCGATCGGCTGCGCCGGGGCAGCAACGCGCCACCGGCTGACACGCCACTGGTCACCCGGCAGCATGACGGGCGGCGCATGGTGATCGCAGCCGCCGATGCGGCGGCCGGCGCGCTGGGGCTGCATGCCGGCATGGCGCTGGCGCATGCGCAGGCGATGGTCCCCGGGCTGCTGATCATGGATGCGGACCCGGTGGGAGATAGCGGGGCGCTGGCGCGGCTGGCAGCATGGTGCCTACGCCTTTCCCCGCTGACTGCACCAGATAGCGACGGCGTTTGGATCGACGCGACAGGCTGCGCCCATTTGCATGGCGGGGAAGCTGCCATGTTGACCAGCCTGCTAGACCGGCTGGCCATCGACGGCATCGCAGCGCAGGCTGGCATGGCGGATACGCTGGGCGCGGCGCATGCTTTGGCGCGCCATGCCCCGGGGCGCATGACCATCGCCGCTCCAGGCGAAACCGCGGCAGCAATCGCGCCCCTGCCCGTTGCTGCCCTACGGCTGGACGATACGGCAGCCGCCACGCTGCGCCGCCTGGGGTTGGAGCACGTGTCGGACTTGGACGCCCTGCCCCGCGCCCCGTTTGCCCGGCGGTTCGGCGCGGGCGTGTTGCAGCGTCTGGACCAGGCCTTGGGCCGCGAAGCCGAACCGATGACGCCCGTGGTACCCCCGGACACGCCGCAGGCCCGCTTGGCTTTTCCCGAACCGCTGCTGACGGCGGAAAGCTTCGTGGCCGTGATCGGCCGCTTGGTGCGGAAGGTTTGCACGTTGCTGGAGCAGGCCGGGCTGGGCGCCCGCCATCTGGACCTGCTATTCGAGCGGGTGGACGGCACGGTGGCTGCGATCCGCGCCGGCACCGCCCGGCCATCCCGGGATGCACGCCATCTGGGCCGCTTGCTGGAAGAGCAGGTGGAAACCATCGACCCCGGTTTGGGGGTGGATGCGGTGCGATTGGTGGTACCGTTTGCCGAACCGCTCGCCTATGCCCAAATGGCGACGCTGTCTGCCGATCCGGAGGCGGATGTGGCGGTTTTGGTGGACCGCCTTGCCAACCGGCTGGGGGCGGCCCGGGTGTGGCGGGCGGCTCCGGTGGAAAGCGGTGTCCCGGAACGTTCGGTACGCCGCGTGTCCGCGGTGGCGCCGCCCGGTGGCGCAGCCTGGCCAGCCTGGCCGCGGCCCACACGGCTGATCCATCCCCCGCAACCGGTGGAGATGCTGTCGGTGCTGCCCGACCATCCCCCTGTCGCCTTCACCTGGCGCCGCCACCGTCACCGGGTGCGCCGGGCGGACGGGCCGGAACGGGTGACGGGCGAGTGGTGGCAGCGCGACGCGGAGATCGGCGCGGTGCGGGATTATTGGCAGGTCGAGGACGACAAGGGCCAGCGGTTCTGGCTCTACCGCCGTGGCAATGGACAGGAAGCGGCGACGGGGGATCTGCGCTGGTTCCTGCACGGGGTGTTTTGACGAGATGCCCACGCCATCCGCCACCATCCTGCCATTTCCCGCCATCTCCGACCCGGCCGGATTGGAACCCGGCACTCAGCCTGCCTATGCCGAGTTGCAGGCCACCTCCAACTACTCGTTCCTACGGGGCGCCAGCCATCCGGAGGAATTGCTGCTTGCCGCGAAATTGCTGGGGCTGCAGGCGCTGGCAATCACGGACCGCAACAGCCTGGCCGGGCTGCTGCGGGCGCATGGACGGGCAATGGAGATAGATATCAGGCTGGTGATCGGCTGCCGGTTGGATTTGCGCGATGGTACATCCTATCTCGCATACCCCACTGATCGCGCAGCCTATGCCCGGCTCTGCCACATGCTCACCAAAGGCAAGTCAGCAGCCGGCAAAGGCGCATGCTTCCTTGATTGGGATGATGTGGTGGAGCATGGCGAAGGCTTGCTGGCCGTGCTGTTGGCCGGGGAGGCGGACGAGGCACGTCTAAAACGCCTCTACGATGCATTTGGCGACCGCGCCTACGTGGCACTCACCCTGCACCGCCGGCCCGGCGATGCCGTCAGGCTCCGCCGTCTGGCAGAGCTGGCCCAGGCCGCCAAGGTCGCAACGGTCGTGACCGGCGACGTGCTGTACCATGTGCCAGAGCGCCGGATGCTGCAGGACGTGATGGGCTGCATCCGCGAAGGTTGCACGATCGAGACCGCCGGATATCGGCTGGAACGGTCTGCCGACCGTCATCTGCGCACGCCGCAGGAAATGGCGCGGCTGTTTGCCGATTATCCGGAGGCGATTGCCCGCACGATCGAAATCACCGAACGCTGCCGCTTTTCCCTGGCCGAATTGCGCTACCAATATCCGAACGAAACCGAGCTGCCGGGTGAAACCGCGCAGCAGGCGCTGGAACGCCATACCTGGGCCAGCGTGCCAGCCCGCTATCCAAACGGCACGCCGCCAGAGGTGGAAAAGCAGATCAAATACGAATTGGCGCTGATTGGACAGTTGCAGTACGCGCCCTATTTCCTGACCGTGAACACGATCACTCGTCAGGCCAAAGCCATGGGCATTCTCTGCCAGGGGCGCGGCTCGGCTGCCAACTCCGCCGTCTGCTTCGTCCTTGGCGTGACGGCTATCGACCCTTTGCAGACCAACCTGCTCTTCGAGCGCTTTGTCTCCGCCGAACGCCATGAACCGCCCGATATCGACATCGATTTCGAGCATGAGCGCCGGGAAGATATCATCCAATGGATCTATGAGCATTACGGCCGCAAGCGTGCGGCACTCTGCGCCACCATCGTGCGCTACCGGTCGCGCGGTGCAATCCGCGAGGTCGGCAAGGTGTTGGGCCTGACGGAGGATGTCACGGCGGCGCTGGCATCACAGGTGTGGGGATGGTCGGAGGACGGGGTCGAGGAGCATCACGCCGAGCAGCTCAACCTCAACCTGGCAGACCGCCGGCTGCGCCTAGCCATGGATATCGCGCGCCAATTGATCGGGCATCCCCGCCACATGTCGCAGCATCCTGGCGGCTTCGTGCTGACGCAGGATTTGCTGGCCGATCTGGTCCCCATCGAACCCGCGGCGATGGAAGACCGGCAGGTGATCGAGTGGGACAAGGACGATATCGATATCCTGAAGTTCATGAAGGTCGATATCTTGGGATTGGGCATGCTCGGTTGCCTGCGCCGCGCCTTCGATTTGATGGACGAGCATTACGCCATCCGGCACGACATCGCCTCCATCCCCCCGGATGACAAAGCCACCTACGCCATGATCCAGAAGGCGGATACGCTCGGCACCTTCCAGATCGAGAGCCGGGCCCAGATGTCCATGCTCCCCCGGCACAAACCGGAGAAGCTCTATGACCTGACCATCCAGGTGGCCATCGTGCGGCCAGGACCGATCCAGGGCGACATGGTGCATCCCTATCTGCGGCGCCGGGCGGGGCTGGAAAAGCCGGAATACCCGCATCCGGAGCTGGAGCGGGTGTTAGGCAAGACCTTGGGGGTGCCGTTGTTTCAGGAACAGGCGATGCAGGTGGCGATCGTTTGTGCCGGTTTCACCCCGGGTGAGGCGGACCAGCTCCGCCGGGCCATGGCGACGTTCAAAGTGACCGGTGGGGTCTCCCATTTTCGGAAAAAGATGATCGATGGCATGGTCGCTCGGAAATACACCGAGGAGTTCGCCGAGCGCACCTTCAAGCAGATCGAGGGCTTCGGGTCCTACGGATTTCCGGAAAGCCACGCCGCCTCCTTCGCGTTGATCGCCTATGCCAGTTGCTGGGTGAAGTGCCATTATCCGGACGTTTTCTGTGCAGCCCTGCTGAACGCGCAACCGCTCGGCTTCTACGCACCGGCGCAGATCGTGCGTGATACACGCCAGCATGGGGTCGAAGTCCGCCCGGTCTGCGTGAATGCCAGCGCGTGGGATTGCAGTTTGGAGCCCGGCGCCGGACAGTTCATGGCCGTGCGGATGGGGATGCGGATGGTGAAAGGCCTGAAGGAGAGTGAGGCGGCCCACATCATTGAACGCCGCCGTGATGGCTATGGCTCGGTGCAAGATGTGTGGCGCCGGGCGGCCGTTTCGGTGGCCGTGCTGGAACGGTTGGCGGAGGCGGATGCGTTTGCCGATGCCGGGGCAGACCGGCGGCAGGCGCTCTGGATGATCCGCGGGCTGGGCGAGCCGCCACCGCCGCTCTTGGCGCTCACCGCCGAGACGGCAGAACAATCCGTCCAACTCCGCCCCATGACCGAAGGGCGCGAGGTGGTGGAGGATTACCAGACCAAGGGGCTGACGCTGCGCCACCACCCATCGCATTTCCTGCGCGAGGAATTCAGCAGGCAGGGCATGGTCACCTGCGCGTCCTTGGGGGCGATGCGGGAGGGGAAGCGGGTCACCGTGCCCGGCATCATCCTGGTGCGGCAGAAGCCCGGCAGCGCCAAAGGCATCATGTTCATCACCATCGAGGACGAAACCGGTATTGCCAACCTGGTGCTATGGCCGAATTTGTTCGAGAAGATGCGTAGGCTGGTCCTATCCGCCAGCATGGTCGCCTGCCGCGGCCGGGTGCAGCGGGAGGGGGAGGTCATCCACGTGGTGGTGGAGCATTTGACCGATCTGTCACGCGAATTGCGCTCGGTCGGCGCGCGCGACCTGCCTTTCCCGATCGAGCGGGGCCGCGGCGATGGTGCCACCCACCCCGGCAGCGCTGATTCGCGGGAGCAGGTGGAAGCGGCAAGGTGGCGGACCCGGGACATCTACGTCCCCGATGGCCGGTTCACGAACGGGCACATCAAAGTGCCCACCCGGGATTTCCGCTGAATGCCTAGCCATATGGAGCACCGAGCATGCGCCTGACGCCGATCACCCTCCTGCTTGGCCTGTGCTGCGCGCTTCCCAGCCTGGCGCAGGCTGCCTGCAATCCAGCCGACATCACGCCGGCCGGGGTGGCAAAAGTCATTGGCGCGCCGCGAACCTATCTCCGCTCCTGTTCCAACGAGACCGCTTCGTGCCGCGGCCGGGCCTATGTCCTGCCGGGTGACACGGTACTCACCGGTGCCGCGGAAGGCGGCTATGTCTGCGCGCTGTTTCCCAGCAAGTCCGGGGACAGCGTCGGCCTCGTGCTACAGGGGGAAATCACGCTGCAGCCCCAGCCGGCACCCCCCGTCGCCACCTGGGTGGGCACCTGGCGCAATGGCGACGACAGCATCACGCTGCGGGCCAAGGGAGCCCAGTTGACGGCATCGGGCAATGCCTATTGGCCCTCCGCCAACCCACCCCTGAAGGATCGTCCCGGCGGCCCCAACCTGGGCGAGATGAGTGGCACCGCGACGCCGCAGGGCAACCGGGTGGTCTTTGCCGGCAAGGACGCAGACGATTGCGAAGTGAAGCTGACGCTGCTGCCGCCCTTCCTGGCCGCCACCGACAATCTGAATTGCGGCGGCATGAATGTGACGTTCACGGGGATCTATCGTAAGCGCTAGCTTATCGGCCTAAAGGCAACCCGAAAAGGACGGATCAGCCCGGCCGAGCTTGCCGAGGTTCGGGCCAAGCTCGTGGCACTCATCGCATAATCAGCGATGTCACCGCTCCAACCGAAACCCCTGCATCGCACCGATCGCCAACCGCTCGGTGAGCGCGGCAGTTGCGCGTTCCAGCCGGTCCAACGCTTCCTGGACCGGTGCAAAGGGTGGTTTGCGCCGTGGCGCCGGCTGGGTGGGGGCTGGGCGCTCGCCCGCCGCCAGGGCCGCCAACTGGCGCTCGATCTTGTCGGCCTGCGCTGCCGCCTCCGGATCGGGGGACGTGACGGAGACAACCAGCACCCGCACCCAATGCACGCAATCCAGCAGGGCTGGAACCGGGCGCTCTATATCCGTCCGGCGGATCATGAAGCGGCCCGCGATCAGCGGCAGCATGGCCAGACGCAAATCCGCGACCTGGCGATCCACCGCCCGCATCGCGGGGACGGGGTTGGCGCCGGGTTGGCCCGCCAGCGCATCGCGGCAGGTGGCAACCGCCTTGGCCAGCGCCGTCAGCACGCCGGTGCCCGAGCGTTGCACCTGGTCGCGCGTGCGGACAGGCAGCACGTAGGCTGCAACCAGCACGGCGGCCACGGCACCAACCGCCGTTTCCTCCAGCCGCAGCACCAGAAGCGGCTCCAGCGACGCACCCAGCAGGCTGTAGAGCAACCCTAGAAACACGGTCACGCAGAAGATGCCGACCGTATAGGACACGATGAAAAAATAGTACATGCCGAACACGGCAGCCAACAACGCCACCAGCAACGTCACCGTGTCGCCCGCCAACACCGACGCAATGCTGAGCCCGCCCACCAGCCCCAGCAACG
The DNA here is from genome assembly GCA_965199005.1 of Acetobacteraceae bacterium. Taxonomy (GTDB): domain Bacteria; phylum Pseudomonadota; class Alphaproteobacteria; order Acetobacterales; family Acetobacteraceae; genus LMUY01. The sequence goes on from CBDAQK010000006.1 coordinate 2,545,054, forward strand.
TGCCGCCAAGCCGTTGGACGCCCTTATGGATCGTGTCACCGCGTGACCGGGCGTTCAGGAACACGACATACACCGTGATCACCGCCCAAAACCAACGCTGAGGGGAGACCGCCATGCCACCCGCCATGGCCAGGGCGGAGGCCAGCGTCACCCGCAATGCCACCCGCCAGGCAAATGGGCCCGGCGGTGGTTTCGGCGCCGGCAGGGCCGGGAGCGATGCTGGCACGGTGTTGGCCAGCCCAAGGGCGGAGGCCGCGCGCATGATGTCGGCCAGCGCCGCCGCCACTGCGGTCTGCGGCGAGTTGGTGTTCGGCCCGCGCAAATGGTGGCGCGACCAGCGGCCCCGGCGCAGCCGCCGCTCATGCGCCTGCAAGCGCGCAGCCTGCCGGCGGCTGGCCTGCCCCGCCACCACCTCCAGCGGAGCCGCGGCCAAGCGGGCCGCGCCGAGTTCGAGGTCCATTAAATGGAGGCGTAAAGGTGCGCTATCGGCCGGGTCCAGCATGGCCATTTGGTCGTCTGCCGCCAACGCGGCTTCGTTCAGGCGCGCCAGGCTGCGACGCAGGCGTTGCACGGTCGCGGGTTGGCCGGCTGCCAGGCCGCCGGCATCCCGCAGGACCAGCGCCGCCCGGCCCTGCACCGCCTGCACCGTGCGGCGCAAGGTTTTTGCCGGGCGCAGCGGCAGCAGGACGAAACAGGCCACCCACGATACCGGGATGGCGACGACAATGGCCAGCAATTGCAGCGGCAGGGTTGCCGGCGGCAGTTCCAGATACAGGCCGACATAGCTGATCACCACGGCGACCAAGCCCATCGCCATGCCCAGGGGGTTACGGGCCTGCAACAGGAAACAAAGGAACACCAACACCAGGAAAAAGCTGTCACCGAGCGCGCCCTGCCCGTGCAGCAGCGTGGTCGCGATATTCGCCGCCGCAGCCGGCAAGGCTAACCATACCATGGTACGTTCACGTTGCCGCCGCGTCGGCTCCCGCGCCAGGAATGGCAGCATCAGGCTGATCGTCACGCCCGAGGCGAACTCCACGGGGGAGGCGTTGAAGACATGGCCGAGCAGGATGGCCATCAGCGTCATGAGGAATACACTGGCCGTGCCCCGCAGCGCCATTTCCAGGCGCAACAGCCCTGGGTCGGAGGCGACCATCCGGTCCCAAACAATGGCGAGCGCGTCCATCGGGACGGTCACGGCCCGGCCAAGCCAGTCTCTTCGCATGTGCAGCATAAGCGCACCATAAGACCGTTGCGGCCTCATCGTCACTCACAATCAAATGAGGGCGGCTTGCAGACGGTCCCAATCCGCCGCGGCAGGGATACCGAAGCGCAGCCATGTTGGGTGATCGGCAAACCGGCGCACCCATATCCCCGCCTCACTCAGGTGATCCGCCAGGGTCGTGGCCTCGGGATGCTTTGCCAAGCGGAAGAGCCGGGTTCCTCCGATCACCCGGCAGCCGGCCTGGCGAAGCAACGCGTCCAGCCGGGCGGCATCGTCGGTCAGACGAGCCGCGGCCGCCGCCCACCACGCTTCGTCCGCGAGGGCGTGCAGCCCGGCATGCAGCGCCGGGCCACTCACCGCCCAGGGGCCGAACGCAGCCCGCAACGCCATGGCGAGTTCGGGGTCACCGAGCGCGAACCCCAGCCGCACACCGGCCAAGCCATAGGTCTTGCCAAACGACCGGAGCAGCAGCAGTCCCCGCGCGGGCAGCAAAGGGGCCAGGCTGCACGCCTCCAAATCTGCAAAGGCTTCGTCCACCACCACCAGCCGGCCCTGCGCCGCAAGGGCGCTGAGCGTGCCCGCATCCGCCACTGCGCCATCCGGATTGTTCGGGCGCACCACGACGATGACCGCCGCCGACTCGGCCTCCGCCAGAGTTGCCACCTCCAAGACCGCATGGCCGGCGAGTGCCCAAGCGGCCCGGTGCTCGGCATAGGTTGGAGACAGCACGGCCACCCTTCCCGGCGGGCGCAGCCGCGGCAAAAGATGAATCAGCGCTTGCGTGCCCGGCGCCGCCACCACATAGGCCGGTTCGGGAACGCCATAGGCCCGCGCCGCCACCGCCTCCAGCGCCACCACTTGCTCCGGTTCGGGCAGCCGGGTGAACGCGGCCATGGGCAGCGGCGGGATTGGATAGGCCACCGGGTTGATGCCGGTGGAGAGATCGATCCACGGCCGCTTGGCGTGCGGGAACCGGCGCTGCGCCGCGATCAGCCCGCCACCATGCGCGATCGGCGCCCCCATGCTACCCCCTGCCCCGTGCTGACATCCACATTCCTGCTCGTCACCCTCGCCGCCCTGCTGGTCGAGGCCGCGTTTGGCTACCCGGCCTGGCTGTTGCGCCGGGTCCGCCATCCCGTGATGTGGGCCGGCGCAGGCATCGCATGGCTGGATCGCACGCTCAACCACGACCACGCGAGCCGGGCAAAGGGCGTGGCTGCCATGGCTTACCTATTGCTGGCCACCGGGCTCCCGACATGGGGCCTGCAAGCGGCAGCGCTCCACTGGCTTCCACGTCCCCTCGCGATCACTCTGCTGGCGGTCGCAGCATCCTCCCTTTTGGCGCAGCGCAGCCTGTGGCAGCACGTGGGCGCCGTGGCAGACGGGCTTGGGCACGGCCTGGCGGAGGGCCGGACGGCCGTCGCACACATCGTGGGCCGCGACCCTGATCGCCTGGACGAGCACGGCGTCGCCCGGGCCGCGATCGAAAGCTTGGCGGAAAATTTCTCGGACGGTGTGATGGCGCCCGCTTTGTGGTGCATCCTGCTCGGGCTGCCGGGCATTGCCATGTACAAGGCGGTCAACACCGCGGACAGCATGATCGGCCATCGCACGCCCAGGCACGCCGCCTTCGGCTGGGCGGCGGCGCGGCTGGATGATTTGGTGAACCTCCCCGCCTCCCGCCTGGCCGCCCTGCTGCTGGCGCTCGCCAGTGGCCGCCGCTTCGGCCCCGCGGCCCGGGCGGTATGGCGGGATGCCCGGCGCCACCGGTCCCCCAACGCCGGCTGGCCGGAGGCAGCGATGGCGGGTGCGCTCGGGCTAAGGCTGGCCGGGCCGCGCGTGTATGGTGCAGTCCGTGTGGAGGATTGCTGGATGGGGGATGGCCGGGCGACGGCCGATGCCGCGGATATCCGGCAGGGTCTGCGCCTTTATCGCCGGGCGTGCGCCGCCGGATTGCTGCTCATCGCCGCCGCGGTCTTGGTCTAACATCCCGCCATGCAACGACGTGACCTTCTGGGACTGATCGGCGCGGCCGCGGGTGGCTCGGCCATGTACCTTGCCATGGCAGCGCTGGGGCATGCGGCGGAGTCGACCTATACCGGCCCCATCAAACTCTCCGGCGACCCACGCGGGGCCAGCGTGCTCGTGCTCGGCGCCGGGGTGGCGGGCATGGTCACCGCGATGGAGTTGCAGCGCGCCGGCTACCGCGTCGAATTGCTGGAGTATAACCCCCGGCCGGGTGGCCGCACCTGGACCATCCGCGGCGGCGACCGATACACCGAACTCGGCGGCGCCGTGCAGGAATGCGGCTTCGACCCCGGGCTCTACCTCAACCCCGGGCCGTGGCGCATTCCCTACCACCACCGCGGCCTGCTGGATTATTGCCGCCGCCTCGGCGTGGCGCTGGAACCTTTCGTTCAGGTCAACCACAACGCCTACCTGCACTCGGCGCATTCCTTCGCCGGCAAACCCCAGCGCTACCGCGAGGTGCTGGCTGATTTCAACGGCACCATCGCCGATCTGATGGCCAAGGCGGTCCGCACCGATCGGCTCGGCGGCACGGTGACGCAAGAGGATACGGAGGTGCTGCTCGCGGCGCTGCGGAGCTGGGGCGCCCTCGACAATGACTACCGTTACCTGAAGGGTGAGGACAGCAGCGAGCGGCGGGGCTGGGACAAGCCGCCCGGCGGCGGCCTGAACGCCCGCCCGACACCCTCGCAACCCGTTTCACCCGCCGATTTGCTGAATGGGCGTTTGTGGCGCGCGCTGTCGGTGGCGGCGGATTACGACTATCAAACCACGCTGTTCCAGCCCGTTGGCGGCATGGACAGCATCGCCCGCGCCATGGCCCGCGAGGTGCAGAGCGTGCTGCGGCTGAACACCAAGGTGACGGCGATCCGGCAGGATGCCAGCGGCGTCTCGGTGCAGTGGCAGGACACGGTGAGCGGCGCACCGGGGCAGTCGCGGGCGGATTGGTGCGTCTGCACCATCCCGCTCTCCGTGCTCAGCCAGATCGACATGACCGTCTCTCCGGCGATGCAGGCGGCGATCGGCGCCGTGCCTTACGCGGCGACGGTGAAGATCGGGCTGCAATTCCGCCGCCGGTTCTGGGAGGAGGATGAGGCGATCTATGGCGGGATCAGCTATACCGACCTGCCGATCTCGCAGATCGGTTATCCCGCCACCGGGTATAATGCTGGCGGCAAGGGGGTGCTGCTCGGCGCCTACGCGTTCGGCGCCTATGCCTACGAATGGACTGCGCTGGACCCGGCAGAGCGTGTCCGCCGGGCTGTCGCGTATGGCGCGCAAATCCACCCGCAATACCCGGCGGAGTTCGAAAGCGGCGTCGCGGTCGGCTGGCATCGCGTACCCTGGACGCTGGGTTGCTACGGCCAGTGGTCGAGCGCCGCGCGCCAGGCGCATTACGACGATTTGTGCGCCTTGGATGGCCGGATCATGTTGGCCGGCGAGCACGCGTCCTACATCCCGGCCTGGCAGGAGGGCGCGGTGCTGTCGGCGCTGGATGCCGTGTCGCGGCTGCATACGAGGGTGATGGCGGGATGAGGAGCTTGCTATGGCTGCTCCTGCTCTGCGGGATCGCCTGGGCGGATGAGCCTGGCCCCACCTTCGGCAGCCCGTATCATTTCACGGAAGCGGGCGGGTCGCAGATTTACCGCGCCGCCTGTGCCGGGTGCCACATGCTGGATGGGCGGGGCGCCGCCGGTGCGGGGGCCTACCCGGCTTTGGCCAACAACGCACGCCTGGCGGCGGCGGGCTACCCGATCGCGTTGGTGCTACAGGGGCGCGGCGCCATGCCTCCCTTCGCGCGCTCCCTTTCGGACGCGCAGATCGCTGACGTCGTGGGGTACATCCGCACGAATTTTGGCAATGCCTACAGCGATGCTCCGTCAGCCGCGGAGGTGGCGGCGGCGCGGTGAAGCAGCGTCCGCAACCCGGTGGCCAACGGGATAGCGGGGCCTAGCCCGAGGGCCGCCTGAACCCGCCTCGGGTCGCCGACGGAATGGCGGATTTCCCCGGCGCGTGGTGGGCCACGGACGATATCCGGCACGGTTCTGTACAACTTGGCGATCGTGGCTGCGAGTTGATGGACCGAGATGGCATGGCCCGTGCAGACATTGAAGACGGGTGCGCCGGGCAGGCGCCGCGCCATGGCCTGCAGCAGCGCCGCCACCACATCGGCGACCTGCACCAGATCGCGCGTTTGCCCGCCATCGCCAAAGATCGTCAGGGTCTGCCCTCGCGCAATACGGTCGGCAAAGATGGAAACGACGCCGGAATAGGGTGAGTCCGGGCGCTGGCGGGGGCCATAGACGTTGAAAAAGCGCAGCCCTGCGGTGGGGATGCCCCGCGTGTGCGTCGCCACGGCAGCATGCAGTTCCCCGGCATATTTGTCGGCGCCATAGGCGGATTGGGGCCGCTTCGGGGCATCCTCGCCAATCGGGAGCACCGAGCAATCCCCATACACGGCCGCCGAGGACGCATAGACGAACGGAATGCCTGCCTTGGTGGCTGCGATGGCGTTCAGCAGCGTCAGCGTCCCCCCGAGATTGGTGCGGTGAGTGCCGAGCAAATCCTCCTCAGACCGTTGCACGGACGCAATCGCCGCAAGATGGAAGCAGCCATCGATGCCCTCGACCGCCTGCCGGACCAAATCCGCATCGGCCACGGAGCCATGCAGCAAATCGGCCCCCACGGGCAGGTTGTCGAGCGTTCCGGTGCTCAGGTCATCCAGCACGCGGACGTGATGGCCGAACGCGATGAGGGCATCGGCCAAATGCGAGCCGATGAAGCCACATCCGCCGGTGATGAGATAGCACGCCATTGGGGAACTCTCCGGCGAAGACAGGTCGGTTGGGAGAGCTGACATTTCACAAGGGGGCTGTCGAGCCCGTGCGGTAGCAGGCCGGCCTTTCCGACATTCATGATGTATTGACACTTGGACAGATCATTTGGATTAATGCATTATTTGGAGATAAACTCGCTGCAATTCGATTCTTTGACCGTTTTATTCTGAATAAGAACTTGCCTGCCAACTAATATCGGGTTATCACAGGTTACGGTGTTCATGATATTTGGCGGCTGGGTTACACCCCCAACTCAGCTTTACTTTGCCGGGCGTTATGCCCTCGATGAGACTGGAGGGCCGACGTGAGCAGGCATGTTTCGCGCCGGTCTACGATCCTGGGATGCGCCGCTGCCGCCACGATCCCACGTGCCGGATTTGGCGCTGAAACGAGCTTGCGCGATATCGCGGCGGCGAGTGGGCTACGTTTCGGCAGTGCAAGCGACATCGCCGTCACCGCGGCCCCGGCCCCTTATACCGACGCGTTGGCTCGGCATTGCGGTGTGTTTACCCCCAATATGGGATGGCATGATCCCGCCACCCGAGCCGACACATGGTTGCCGAACTGGGAAGACCCGAACATCGCCTTCGCAGAGGCCAACGGCATGATGCTGACTGGCGGCAATTTGCTGTGGCATGGCTCGCTGCCCGCATCGTTTGCCCGCGCCGCACCCGGCAAACCAGCCCAAAGCTTGGCCGCGACCCACATCCAGCAAACGGTGAGCCATTACAACGGGCGGGTTTTTAGTTGGAACGTCGTGAACGAAGCAATCGACCCCACGTCCGGACTTGACGATGGGCTCCGCCGATCCCCCCTGCGTGAAAAATTAGGGCCGGACTTCATCGCGACTGCCTTCCGGGCTGCCCGGGCCGCGGATGGCAAGGCTCTGCTGGTTCTAAACGACACACAGCTCGAGATGGACACACCCGACCACACCAGGCGGCGCGATGCGCTGCTGCGGCTGCTGGACCGGCTCGCCTTCGCCGGCACCCCCGTCGATGCCGTCGGGCTGCAAACCCACATGCGCTTGGACGGGGCGCCGTTCGATCCGGCCATCTACCGCCGCTTCCTACGCGACATCTCGATGCGCGGCCTGCGCATCCTGATCACGGACATGGACGTCTTCGACGTCGCGGTGACGGGAGGCGTCGAGCAGCGCGACGATGCGGTGGCTCAGCGGTATCGCGACGTGCTGTCCGTCGCATTGGCCGAGCCGGCGGTGGTGAGCCTGACGACCTCGGGGTTGTCGGACCGCTACACCAACCCGGCACAGGCCACGAACCCCGCGTTTTGCCGAGCCGATGGGCTACCAGCGCGTCCGTTGCCGCTGGACGAGCAATTCCGGGCAAAGCCTGCCTTTGCCGCCATCGCCACCGTGCTGAAGGCGCGGGTGTAACCGCTCCACGACCGCGTCAGACTCCATGGTAGTCCTTGAACCAAGCGACAAATCGCGGGATCCCGACTGCGAGCGGCGTGGCTGGCGCATATCCTGTCAGCGCGGCGATGCGGTCGATCGAGGCCCAAGTCTCCACGACGTCCGCGGCCGGACGTGGCACCGTCGTGACCACGGCGTGGCGGCCGAGAGAGTGCTCCAGCAAGGAAACCAGCCGCGTTACCGGCTCGGGCTGATTGTTGCCGATGTTCAGGATGCGCGGCGGGCCCGGCGGCGGCGGCCGGTCGAGAATGGCGGCCACACCGGCTACGATGTCGTCGACATACGTAAAATCCCGCTTGAGGACGCCACCTTCGTAGAGGGTGATCGGCTGCCCGGTGACGATCGCCTGGGCGAAGCCATAATACGCCATATCGGGCCGTCCCCAGGGGCCGTATACCGTGAAAAAGCGCAATCCCGTCTGTGGCAGCCCGTATAGATGGGTATAGGCGTGGCTCAATAGCTCGTCCGCCCGTTTGGTTGCGGCGTAGACGGAGGTGGGTTGGTCAGCCTCACCCGCCTCTTCCAAGGGAAAACTCACGCCGAGGCCGTAGACGGAGGAGGAGCTGGCGTACACCAGATGCCGCAATTGCGGCAGCAGCCGGGCGGCCTCCAGCATCACGAGATGGCCCATGACGTTGGAATGGACGTAGGCGTAGGGATTGATCATCGAATAACGAACCCCCGCCTGCGCGGCGAGGTGAACGATATGGGTGATGCCGGGTTCAGCAGCGGCGATGCCGGTCATGGCTGCGCGGTCCGCCACGTCGGTACGATGCAGCGTAAATCCAGGCCGGGCGAGCCGGGCAACCCGCGCCTCCTTGAGGGCGACATCGTAGTAATCGTTGAAGACGTCGACGCCGATGACGGGAATGCCGTCGGCCAGGAGCCGCTCCGCCACATGGTAGCCGACGAAACCCGCAACACCCGTGAGGAGAACGATCACGCCACACCCATGCGCCAACCGCGATCCCTTGCAGGGAAGCTGGGCCGGACGCAAGGGTCTGCTGCGCAGGGCGTTCGGTTTGTCTGATTTAGCGACAGGCCGTTAAGTTCATCAGGCTTCAATCTCCGGCGATGTATCCCTTCTTGGACAAGCCTGAGCGAGGAGCACGCATCATGTCGGCAAGCATCGGCGCTGAACTCCAGCAGAGATTGGTCGCGTCTCAATCCGCGTCCGATGCCTCATCGGCTCACTGGGACGAGCTACCGACTGATGGGTCGCATGCCTGGGTGGGGCTGGTTCTCCTGCTGACGAGTTCAGCCGTTGCCGTCCGCGGGATTTGCTGGTGCGCCGCAACCGCCATCCGGTTGGCACACTAACCAGGGCTCTTTCCGACCGGTCTGGGTCCCACAGCGAGTGCTCTACACGTTCCCGCGGGTCGCCATGTGCCAAGCGACGGCTCGCGACGACGATTCCGCCTTCTTGGGTCGTTTGGAGCTACGTCGTGATAGCCGTCTAGACTTGATGCGGAGCTAGCCTCCCGCACCCAGGAAGCGGATGGACCGGTTTTATCAACACCAGAGCAGGTTCAGGCATATTTCACGATGTGGTTGGCGCCTGAAAGTGGTGTTCGACCACAAAGGTATTCAGTAGGGCCGTCAGGGAGCTTGACCCGGACGTTATCAGCCAAATTTTTTGCGCGGTCCTCACGTTCCGATCCAATCCGAACCATCCTGGACTGAACTTTGAGCCTGTGAAAGGTAAGCCCGGACTATATACAATCGGGGATACAATGGCCTTGCGAGTAGTTCACCCGTATAAGGTCATGTCAGGACCTAGGGCAGCGGGGGCGCCCGGTGAGCGCGTCGGGAGATGCGTGACGTTCATGTTGATCGCCTTCCTTCACTCGGCCCGGCTTGGCTGTTTGCACGACCCGATGGATGATGCCGCCATCGGACCGCCACGGCGACAAGCCGGCTGCCCGAGTTCAGGGAGAAACGGACCATGGTCGACCCAACCCTCACCGCCCGCGTGGCGCAGAAGCTGATCGCCGCCAAGCAAACGCTCGCCATCTCGGAATCGTCGGCGGGCGGGTTGATCTCGGCGGCTCTGCTCTCGGTGCCCGGCGCCTCTGCCTACTACGTCGGCGGCGCCATCATCTACACGGCGACGGCGCGGGAGGCCCTGCTGGGCGTGACGGCCGAAATGATCACGGGCATGCGCTCCGCAACGGTGGCGATGTCCGAGCTTCTGGCGGAAACGGTGCGGACGCGGATGGGGGCGGATTGGGGCCTTGCCGAAACCGGCGCCACCGGGCCGGCCGGCAACCGCTATGGCGACGCTGCCGGGCATTGCTGCCTGGCAGTCGCCGGGCCACGCCAGATCAGCCAGGTCCTCGAGACCGGCTCGCCCGACCGGGCGGCCAACATGGTGGCCTTCGCCGCTGCGGCGCTGGTGCTGCTGGAACAGGCGCTGGACGCCGGCTAGCGCGGGCCCCACCATCGCCAGCGACCGAAGCACAGGTGAAGCCCAATGCAGCCACGCGACCGCGCGCCCTATTCCGCCATTGTCGACCGCCCGCCCCTTCGCTTGCCAGACGGTGTGCGGCTGGTGATCTGGACGATCGTCAACCTGGAGGTATGGGATATCAGCCGCCCGATGGCGCGACAGGTCATCCCCGCGCCCGCCGGCCAGGTGCTGTTGCCGGACGTGCCGAATTGGGGCTGGCATGAATATGGGATGCGCGTCGGCTTCTGGCGCTTCCATGCCTTGTATGAGCGCCTTGGCATCCGGCCCACCTGCTGCATCAATGCCCGCGTGTGTGACGATTACGCGCGCGTGGCTGCGGCAGCCCGCGATGCCGGGTGGGAGTTCATGGCCCATGCCTGGGAGCAGATGCCGATCCATAAGGTCGAGGATCAACGCGGCATGATCCATCGCACGATGGACCGGCTGCAGGATTTTACCGGCACACGTCCCCGCGGCTGGCTCGGCCCGGGCCTCACCCAGACGGAGGACACGCCGGAGCTGCTGGCGGAGGCTGGGGTGCAATATATCGGAGACCTCGTATGGGACGACGAGCCGTCGCGGATCCAAACCGCCAAGGGGCCGTTGGTGACATTGCCTTATACGGTGGAGCTGAACGACATCCCGATGATGCTGGTGCAGCATCATGAGTCGGCGTACTGGGCCCAGCGTTGCCGCGACAGCTTCGACCGCTTGTACCAGGAGGGGGCGGAGCGGGCCAAGTTCATGTCCGTGGCGATCCACCCCTATATTTCCGGCCAGCCACACCGGATCAAGTATCTGGAGGAGGTTTACGACTACGCCAAATCCCATCCCGGCGTGGTGTTCTGGAATGGGAGCGAAATCCTCGATTGGTACGAAGCGTCGCACTAGCCCGTCGCTTGCTGCTGCCCGAGCCGGGTGTCATCCTGCCTATAACAACGCTGGAGACCGCCGTGAAACGACGCACCCTGCTAGGAGCGGCAGCCGCCACGGTTGCGGCATCCAGCCTGGCACGGCCCCACCTTGCCCGGGCCCAGGGCACTCGGCTGCTGCGGTTCATCCCGCAGGCGGACCTTTCCACCCTGGACCCCCACTGGAACACCGCCTATGTCACCCGCAACCATGGCTTCATGGTGTTCGACACGCTGTATGGCGTGAACAGCGCCTACCAGGTGTCGGGCCAAATGGTCGCTGGCCATGTCACCGCCGACGGCGGCAAAACATGGACGCTGACGCTTCGCGACAGCATGAAATGGCACGATGGCCAGCCGGTCCTGGCGCGGGACTGCGTCGCCAGCATCCGGCGCTGGGGCGCCAAGGACGCGTTCGGCCAGGTGCTGCTGGCCATGACGGACGAGCTCTCCGCACCCGGCGACCGCACCATCCTGTTCCGCCTAAAACAGCCCTTCGCCCTGCTGCCGGACGCGCTGGCGAAGACCGGGGTCTACATGCCCGCGATGATGCCTGAGCGGCTGGCAAAGACCGATCCGAACACACAAGTCACGGAAATGGTCGGCAGCGGCCCGTTCCGCTTCAAGGCCGATGAGCGGATACCGGGCGCAAGGGCGGTGTACGAGCGGTTTGCCGACTACGTCCCGGTGAGTTCAGGCACACCCAGCGGCACGGCCGGGCCAAAGATCGCCTATCTGGACCGCATCGTCTGGAATACCACGCCGGACCCCGCCACTGCCGCCGCAGCGCTGCAGGCGGGCGAGACCGATTGGTGGGAGTTCGCGAGCGCCGACCTGACGCCGCTGCTGCGCAAGAATTTGCAGATCAAGGTGGCAGTGCAGGATCCGGCCGGGCAGGTCGCCCTGATGCGGATGAACTGGCTGCAGCCCCCGTTCAACAACCCGGCGATCCGCCGTGTGGTGCTGAATTCGGTCGTGCAATCCGAGTTCCTGACCGCCATGATGGGCGACGACCACACGCTTTGGCATGAGGGCGCCGGCGTGTTCACGCCGGGCACGCCGCTGGCCAGCGATGCCGGGATGAGCGCCATCACCGCACCGCGGGACTGGGACAAGCTGAAGCAACAGCTCAAGGATGCCGGCTATAAGGGCGAGACCGTCGCCATCATCGTGCCGACCGACTTTCCCAACCTCAAGGCGCTCGCGGATGTCGGGGCCGATTTGTTGCGCAAGATCGGCATGACGGTCGACTATCAGGCGATGGATTGGGGCACCGTGCTCACCCGGCGTGCCAAGAAGGACCCGGTGGCCCAAGGCGGCTGGAGCGTGTTCTTCACCTTCAGCGCCGGCACCGACAACATGACCCCGGCCACCATGCTGACGATCCGCGGCAACGGCCAGAATGCCTGGTTCGGCTGGCCGGATGATCCAACGTTGGAGGATTTGCGCACCGCCTGGTTCGCTGCGCCGGACCTGGCGACACAGCAGAAGATTGCGGCCCAACTGCAACTGCGCGTGTTCGAAACGGTGCCCTTCGTCCCGCTCGGCCAATACTTCCAGCCAACGGCCTATCGCAGCAACATCACCGATATCCTCAGTGGCTTCGCGCTGTTCTGGAACGTGAAGAAAGCCACGTGACACCAGAGATCATCCGGTTCGAGGCGCTACCCGTGTCGCGCTGGCGCAACGGGGCCGGGCGCAAGGCAGATATCGCATCGGCTGCGGAGTGGAATGTCGGTTTCGCCTGGTTGGACGCAGACGCGCCATTCTCCGACTTCAGTGGCCATGACCGCACCATCACGCTGATCCACGGACCCGGCTTCACCTTGCACTTCGCGGGCCGCCCGGCGTTGCGGGTGGACGAGCCCTACCGCCCATCGTCGTTCGACGGCGGCTGGGAGACGCAATGCAGCTTGCTCGGCGAGGCTTGCGTGGTCCTGAACGCGATGACGTCGCGGCGCAGCTACCGGCACAGCGTGACAATAGCGGACACCGGTACCGTCGTGTCGGCGGATCACCCGGCCGAAGCGGTCTTCCTGGTGCTGCTGACGGGAACCGCGACACTGCCGGGTGGCGGCGTCTTGCAACCCAGGGATGCGATCCGGATCACGGCGCCGGTCGGCCTGGTTGGGTCGCCCGGGTCACGGAGTGCCGTCATCGCCATTCACGCGTCTTAGGATTTTGCCGGAGATTGGGGCCTAATCCGCCGCCTCGCCGGTGAAGTTGGGCATCGAGGGAAGCGATGCGTCGCGTGCCACAGCCTGGCGCTGGCCAGGCTTTGGTTGGCCGCCTGATTTCCGCTCGCGCAGCCTATCCATCGCTGCCAAGGCAACCTGGCCGCGCCATTGCTGGGACGGTTGCACGCCCTCCAGATAATCCACCTGCGCCGGCCGCCAGCGGGTCTTGGACACGTCCGAGCCGGTCGACAGATTGACGCGTCGATAACCCTGGGCGATCGCCCATTTGATCGCTTCGGCCACCACCGTCGTCATGACGCTGTACCGGCCCCACGCCGGGTCGTAGCCGGAGTAATAGAGATACAAATCCTCCGCGTAGACGAAGCCGGCGCGCATGGCGACAACCACGCCGCCGATCGACAGCGCGAACAGCTTTACACCACCGGCTTGGGCAAGCTCGGCCACATAATCGGTGATGAACGCCCGGGCTTCGGGGGCTTCGAAGACGTTGATATGGGGCACCCCGCCCTCCATCTCCGACCGCATCTGGTGCATGTCCAGCAGTTGGGCAAAGGCCGAGCGGACCTGGCCGGGTTCTTCGATGGCGCGGAACTCCCAATGATGCTTGTCCCGCGCCAGCGAGTTATAGCACTTCCGCAAGGCCTCCTTCATATTCCGCGGCAGGCCTGCGCGCAGACTGTCCCAGCTCTGCGGCAATGGAAGGTAGAAATCCACCAGTTCGCGGTTTGGCCGAAATCCGGGGATTTGGTCGCCCAGCGCGGTGGGCAGGCCGCGCCATTGCACCCAGTCCCAACCGCGCTGCGACGACAAATGCCCAACCAACGCCTCCAGCGCCGCAGCGTCCCAGCCTGGGCGGCAGAGCATGCCGCGGATTTCCGTCACATTGGCATCCGCGCCCAGAAACTGCAGTTCGCGCACGCGGATCGGCAGATGGGCGGGACGGTGGGTCAGCATCATCGGGGCCACCGCCACCAGCAGGCCAGACGGATCGCGCACCGTATACAGTTGCAGTTCATCGCGCACCTTCAAGCCGGCGCGCTGGAAATGCTTCCACCACAGGCGATACCACGCCGAGGATTGGAATGGTGTGCGAGGGCTCTGGCATTGCCCAAGGGCATCCCATTCGGCCGCCAAGCGTTCGAAGGCCTCGGCTTGCGTCGCCGTCTCGACCTTCAGCATCATGCGAGTCCCAGTCCCTTCGCCAAAAGCTTCAATCCCGTAAATTCTGCCGAACCATGCTCGTTACGATATCGGGCATGGAGGATTTGATAGCTCTCCAGAATCGTCCGGTCGCGGTTTGGCTGGCGCATCAGCGAGGGACCGATGCGATATTTCAGCGCCGGGCGGTCAAGGAACGTCACGCCGCCCTCCCGCATCGCCCGCAAATAGAAATCGACATCCTCGACCAAGGGCAGCGACGCGTCGAAGCCGCCAACCGCATCCACCTGCTCGCGGCTCACCATGCCGGCGCTGCAAACCAACAAGGTCGGGCCGAACAACATCGCAGCCGTGAAGGCCCAGCGGTGACCCAACCGCGCGCAACGGCGCGCCCGCCGCGCGGCCTGTGCGAAATAGACCTGCTGGTTGGTGATCTCGCCTGCATCGTCGCCAAAGGGCTCGATCCTGCCGAATACCACCCCGATCCTGGGTTGGCGTGCAAAGGCCGCGCGGGCTGCCGCGTAATGCCCGGCCGGCACGATGTCGTCGTCATCCAGAAAATGGACCAGACCGCCTTTGGCCAGTGACACTCCGTAGTTTCGGACGGCGGCAGGCCGGCCCTGGCTTGGACGGTCATTGACGACGTAACGGACCCGGTCCTCGCCCAACCGCTCCACCACGGCTTCCGCAGTCCGCAATGCCGAGTCGTCCACCACGATCACCTCGACGTCCGCCCCTGCCTGATCCAGTGCGCTGCGCACCGCGTGGACCAGCGTATGCGGCCGGTTGTGCGTCGCGATCACGACCGAAATATCCGGTGCCTGCCGGGCACCCGCTGCCGCGCGGGTGCGGCCCGAAATGGGGGCGACGGTCAATTCGTCCGTCAACACCGGCAATTCCGCCTCCCTCCAACACCGATCGATGTAACACCCGGTATCGAAAGTAGGGGTAGAATCTGTAGATCCGATTAATCAGGTATGACCGCTGTTACATCGATCTCGACCACCCATTCCGGGCGCGCGAGGGCGCTGACGACGATGCCGGTCGAGACGGGAAAAACCCCCTTCAGCCATGATCCAACGACGCGGTAGACCGGCTCGCGGTATCTCGGGTCGATCAGATAGATGGTGATCTTGCAGATGTGCTCCAGGCAGGACCCCGCCTCCTCCAGCAACATCTTCACGTTCGCCATCGCCTTCTCAGCCTGCGCCGCGGCATCGCCGGCCCCGACGCTCTCGCGCGTCTCCAAATCCTGGCCGATCTGGCCACGGACGAACACCATCGTGCCGCGGGCCACGACCACCTGGCAGAGGTCGTTGTCCAGACGCTGCTCCGGATAGGTATCGCGCGTGTTGAACGGGCGTAGCCGCCGATGGGTCGTCATGGGGCACTCCCTCCGGTCACACGGGTCGACAAATCCGCCGCCCGGCGAACGAAATCGAGCGGGCCGCTGAAATCGAAACTGTTATAGACCGCCGCCAAGTGATTGAAATGCGGTGCCTGCGCAAATTGCGCAAAGGCCAGCCGGTGTCCGGCATAGTCCGAGTTCAGCAAATCCCGCGCGAACGCCAAAATCTTTCGCCTGTCGTCAGACTGCCAGTTGTCATTCAACGTGTAGAATTTCTTGAGCCAATCGCCGGACCCCGCCGCCTCGAACGCAGCGACGTTGGGGGTGACGCAAATCTGCCCGCCGCATAGTTCGCGCGCCACGTGCATCATGGCAGGCAGTTGGGAGCAGGCGAACACTCGCCCGGCGTAGAGCAGGGATTGCTGTGGCATCAGCAGCCCCGCCGGGCTGGTCTGCGCCATCGTGATCGACGCGGTCAGATGCGCATTGATCCCCTCGCGGTAGCAAACGAGGTCTGCAAGCTTCTCCCGCACGCTCTGCAGCCGATCCAGCCCGGTCTGCTTCGCATTCCACAGCGCCGCGCCGATCATCATGTCCGCCACGTACATCAGGCGCAGCACGAACGGAAAAGCCGAGTAGCGGTGCAGCGTGCCGCGGATGAACTGCGCGGCCTTGGTGTGGCGGTAGAAGAAGACGTCTTCCCAGGGAATCAGCACGTCGTCGAACACCACAAGCGCCTCCACCTCGTCGAAGCGGTGGGCCAGCGGGTAGTCCTCAGCCCGCCCCTGCGTGGCAAAGCCGCCGCGGCAGATATGCTTCACGCCGGGTGCGCCCATCTTCACGATGCAGCCGACGGCATAGTCGGACAGCTTGTCGTTCACCCAGGCGCCGTAGGTGGGTTTCAAGAACGCCTGGTCCGCATAGGCCGCGGCGGTTTCGTATTTCGCCCCGCGGATGATGATGCCGGCATCGGTCTCCCGGGTGACATGCACCATCATGTCCGGATCCTGGTCCTGCGGCGCCACCGACCGGTCGCCCTTCGGATCGGTGTTGGCCGACACGTGGAACACGTCGGTGTCGCGCACCGCGGCGATGTGGCGGTCGATATTGTCGGCAAACTGTGGGTCGATCTCGGCCAGCACGTCCCGCCCGTCTTGCAGCGACCACATCTCCCCCACCGTCTCGTCCCCCACCCGGGTGACCACGCCGCCGATATCCTTGAGCACGGCGTCGATGGCGGCGACCTTGCCGGTCCAGTGCTTCGTTTCGGTCGGCGGTTGGTTGAACACGGAATTACGCTGGTTGCTGACGAGGTAGGTGAGCGTGTCCTGATGCTGCACCTCGAACGCCATGTCGTACATCCGGGCCTTCACATCGATGATGGGCTTGAGCGCCGGGTGGCGGGTGACGTCCTTCACCCGCTCCCCATCGACCCAGACCTCCCGCCCATCGCGGATGCCCTCGCGGTACTCGTCGCCGGTGCGGATCATTGGCCTGCCTCTGGTTGAGCCCACATGGTGCAACGTGGCGGGGCGGTTGTCATGGGCGGCATTCGCTGAGAGGGTGGCTGGCCTCATTGATGCCGCAGGAGAATGGAACCATGCGCCGGAGCGTCAGCGTTGGGCTCGCCGCGATCCTAGCCGGATGTGCCGCACAGACCAGCGCGGCGGCGCCACCCGTTCCACCGGCTATTCCGCCCGGCAATGCGAGCCAAATGGCGGCCCTGCCCGGGGCGGCGCTGCAAGTCTACACATACCGGCCCGCCGGGTGCGAGCCGCGGATGCTGCTGCTGGTCTTCCACGGGGTAAGCCGGGATGCCGGCCCCTACCGGGACCACGCGCGGCCGTTGGCAGACAAGGTTTGCGCGGTCATCGTGGCACCCGAGTTCGACAGAAGGCGGTTTCCGCAAGCTCTGTATCAATATGGCGGATTGCAGGCCCCAGCCGGCGCCCGGACGGTGGATTTGGTGCCGCAGCTGGCTCGGTGGGCGCAGGATGCACTGGGGCAGCCAGCGCTGCCGCTCGTGCTGCTCGGCCATTCCGCGGGGGCGCAGTTCCTGGACAGGGTGGCGGGGTTCGCCCCGGCGGGCGCGGCCCGGATCGTGGTTGCCAATCCATCGACCTGGGTCTGGCCCAGCACAGAGGTCGCGATGCCGTTTGGGTTTGGCGGCGCATCCAGGGCGGCGGCTGCCCTGCAGGCCTATCTGGCCCTGCCGGTCACCGTGTTGCTCGGCACCGCGGATGTGCGGACGAAAGAACTCGATATGAGCCCGCAGGCCATGGCACAGGGGCCAAACCGCTACATCAGGGGCGTCGCGGCGTTCCGGGCCGCGCAGCAGACCGCACAGGCGCAGGGCTGGGCGTTTGGTTGGCGGCTGCTCGAGGTGCCCGGCGTCGGACATAATGCGACGAAGATGTTCGCGTCGGCAGAGGCGGCAGAGGCGGTGGCACCATAGACCTCAGGGAGGGCTGACCGACCCGAACACCATGCATTGGTTGAAGTGCAGGTAATTCTCACCGTCGAGGCGGACATGGACATAGCGTCCCATGATGGGGGGATCCAGATCGATGACGTAGGGGTCCGATATTTGGGCTCCAAACACCTGGTCATCCGTTCTATTCCCGATCCACGTCCACCCTAAGCCATCCGTGGATACGAGAAGCGTGAAGTGATTCAGGCGCTGCGCTTCGTCCACTCGGTTGATGATGCATATCCGCGAGATACGGCACGGCGTCGCCAAATCGACCTGCCACCACGGGTTTACTTCCAAGCTCGTGTGAAAGCCGTACCCGCCCGTGACCAGGCCATTGACGGCACCGGCGGCGTCGGCGGCAGGGTCATTGAAGTGTGACCAAATCGATGCTGAGCTTTGAACGCAAGGTTTCCCGAGCGCCAAGTTGGTATATCGGCTCTCAGCATCCTGCTTTATAAGCCGATCGATCGCCTCGAAATAATTCACTCGGCCACTGAGTTCCACCATCGATTTGAGGTGGTTGGTTGTTTCAGCCATGATCGATTCAAGCTCGCGGATTCTCTGGCTCGTCGTTTTGATGAAACCAATGTCGGCATAATGCCGGTAGTTTGCTCTGAGGATCATCGGGAAGCTTTGGTCAACCTCGCAGTAGTCCAGGAACCGTCCGCCGCCGACATCGCGCAACTTGATCAGTTGATCCTCTAGGACTCTTTCATCCAGCATTTTCCTTTGCCACTCCTCCGAATGGGAGTAAGCCAAGAGCTTCGCCGTCACCTGGCCGACGCCCCCAAGGAAGGTGAAGTGCCATCCGGCATTCTCGACGATTTGCTTTTCCCCAGGCCACCCGTCGTAGAATCGTTTCTCAAGCTGACGGGGGACGTTGAAGTTCATCGACTTATTCTGCTCACCCCAGTTCAGCTTGTCGCGGTCGCCCCAGCGGAACGCGTAGGCCTTCAGCCAGCCGCTCTTCGCCGCCCGCATGTTGACGAAGAACTGATACATGGCCATGTCGAAGAACACGAAGCCCGGCATCTCCCTCAGGCGGCTCAGTGCCTCGTGACTCAGTAACTCATCGCAGTCCGAAACGATGATCTGATCCTCGAGACTGGCGCCCTCGAGGCCTCTGGCAAGCGCGGTCCGCTGAAAATGCTCTCGATCCCATGGCGAGTTGGTGTCCGGGAAATCGTCAATCGCCACGTGAATGATCTTCGGCAGATACTCGCGATATCGCTCGATATTATCCTGAAAGTGCAGCGGCTTCGGCGCCCCGCGAAATGTCTGGTTCGCTTCGCAGATCACGAAATGATCGACATAGTTCCAATGATGCCGCAGTCGCAGCTCCAACATGTCAAGCTCATTAAAGAACGTAAAACAATCGAATACTCTCACACCCGTCATTCTACATTGCCTCTAAACTTACTTTATGGGGATATTCCGACAGAACTCGCGTGACATCCCGCTCAAGCGGCGGCTTGATCGACGTCCGGCACGCTCTTCTGCCGGGTTCCAATCGACGCGACCACTTTCGCCACACATTGGCACGCTTTGCAACAAAGCCGGCCTAGTTCTGCCTCGTTCCTATCGTGTCGTGTAGTTGCGCTAAGCAGGAGAGAAACTATGCACAAAGTCTCGTTGATTGCGGCCGCCGTTACCGTTGCATCCTTTGTGGGTCTCGCATCGGCGAATGCCATGGCCATTCCGGCCGATGCGTCGCCGGATGGCAACATCACCTTGGTCGCGGGGGGCTGTGGCTATTACGGGCACCGCAACCCCTATGGCTACTGTGTTCCCAGTGGCCGGCCAGTCTACCGGGTTTGTCCACCCGGCTACCATTTGGGGCCAGCCCGTCGTGAGTGCTGGCCGAACGGGTAAGTGTCCGTTCACAAGCAAAACGTTATTGTCAATCACCTGCGCTCCGGGAAGCGCCATCCGCCTTGTCGTGGCACTGGGCGGCGGCGGATGACGCTTCGCTGATCCGCCCTACATCACTGCGGTAAAACGATGGCTTCACCGCGGCGGGCCTGGACACAAGGGCCGCATGGGTGGGGGGACGCTGGCCGACAGCCCGCTTCCACCCCGGTGCCTGGTCATAGGGTTACCCTATGACCCAGTGAGACCTAATCCGCCGCCATCTCCCCGGCCTGCTCCCAGCGGCTTCGATAGGGTGGCAGCCCAAGATTTTCGCGCAGGGTCGTCCCCGCATACTCCGTCCGCGCCATGCCGCGCCGTTGCAGTTCCGGCGTCACCAGTTCCACGAAATCGTCGATCCCATGCGGCAGATGCGTCGGTGTCAGGTTAAATCCATCCGCCGCATCCCCTTCGACCCACGCCTCGATCCCGTCCGCAACGTCCTTCGCCGTCCCAACGATGCGGTAGCCCCCACCCACGGCGTGTTCGGTGTAAAACTGCCGGATCGTCATGTTTTCCGCCTTGGCCTTCTCCCACCATTTATAGGCGAGGCTGCGGACGGGTGCGTTGACCGGCTCCGGCACCGGGCCATCGACGTCATAGCCGGATAGATCCCCCATCTGGTTATAGATCATGCCCATGCCGACGACGGGGTCGATCAACCGCTGCAGCGTGTCGAGCTTGTCCTCTGCCTCCATCCGGGTGCGGCCGACGATGGCGACCAAGGCCGGCATGATCTTCAAATGGTCTGGGTTGCGCCCGGCCTTTGCCACCCGCGCCTTCAAATCGGCGTAGTAGCTTTGTGCCGCCCCCATCTCCAGCGCCGACGAATACACCACGTCGGCATGCTCCGCCGCGATGGCGCGCCCCTGCTCCGCGGCACCTGCCTGCACGATGATCGGGCGGCCCTGGGGTGTTCGCTTCACGCTCAGCGGCCCGCGCACGGCGAAATGCTTGCCCTTATGGTGCAGCGTATGCAGCTTGGCCGGGTCATAGAACCGGCCGCTGGCTTTGTCGTGCAGGAAGGCGTCGGCTTCCCAACTATCCCACAGCCCGGTCACCACCTCGACAAACTCGGCCGCCCGGTCGTATCGCGTATCGTAGTCCAGATGCGCGTCCCGGCTGAAGTTCCATGCCTCCTGCTGCGACCAGGACGTCACCACGTTCCACCCGGCGCGCCCGCCACTGATGTGGTCCAGCGACCCGAATTTGCGCGCGATGTGGTAGGGCTCGTTATAGGTGGTGGAGGCGGTCGTCACCAGTCCGATATGCTTGGTCATTGGCGCCAGCGCGGAGAGCAGCGTCAGCGGCTCCAGCTCCACGTTGCGGTTGGAGCGTTCCAGGTAGCCCGGCGGCTGGTCATTGGCCCGCACGCCGATCCCGTCGGCGAAGAACACCATATCGAACATGGCGCGCTCCGCCTGCTGGGTGCAGTGCAGAAAATGCGCGTAGCTGGACGAGGCATCCGGATCGACCTCCGGATGACGCCAGGCCGCGTCGTGATAGCCCAAATAGCGCATCGACAACCCGAGCTTGACCGGCCTCACCATGTTAGCCGTACCCGGCCTTGGCCATGGTCGCCTTGGCCAATTCCATGTCGAACGGAAATGGCTTCAGCAAAGCATGGTCGTATTCCGGCGCCGAAAACGGGATCGGGACCGTGCCGGGTTGGCCGTAGCCACCCGCCATCTGCTTGATGATGTCGTCACGCGGGATGGCGTAGCTGATTGCCTTGCGGATATACGCCGCGGCCTCCGCCGCCCGCGATGGGTCCTGCTTGCCCAGCGGCGTGTCGATGCCGGTGCCGATGACCGGATGGCGCAGATTGTAGCAGATATGCTGCCATTTGAAGCTGTCGAACCGCAGCAGCTTGCCCCAGGCCGGGTCGATCGTGCTGGCCAACGGCCCGATGTCGTAAAGTGGATCGTGCGCGTCGATCTCGCCATTCTTCAGCGCGCTCAGCACCGCATCCGTGCTCTGAATGTTGACCAGGTAGTAGGTCTTCACATTCCCCGGCGTGGGCTTCCAGTAAGCCGGGTTCTTCGCATAGGCGTAGGCCTTCTTGGCCGTGTCGTAGCCGCCTGAAATCCAGGGGCCAGTGCCGATGCCGCCCTTCGCGGTGTAGCTGCCGGAAGCGGTCTTCACCGTGTAGCTGCCGCGCCAGGTATTCACGGTGTGGCCGCGCATCTGCTCCGGCTTGATCGTTTCGTAGGCATGCTTCGGCATGATCGGCACGGCCGACAGCACGTATTCCCGCATCAGCATCGAGTATTGGGGCAGCGTCACCGTGATCTGGTGGTCGCCAGTGATCTTGTAGGCGTCCTTGCTGCCAAACACGCCCTCCAGGATGGCGCGGTTATCGCTGGCGAAGGCTGGGGTCATGATGGTGTCGAAGGTGAAGGCGACGTCCGCGGCGGTGAAATCCTCGCCATCATGCCATTTTACCCCACGGCGCAGCCCGATCGTCCAGGTCTTGCCGTCAGCCGACTCCTCCACGCTCTCGGCGAGCGCCGGCTGCAACTGCTTCTTGTCCCAATTATCGTATTCGAGCAGCTGGTTATAGACGGGACCGCATACGTTCGTATCCATGTAACCCTGGCCATACATCGGCAACGCGGAATCGGCGGCCGGCCAGCAGGCGAAGGCGGCGCTCGCATCATCCCCCGCCCCGGCAATCGACCAATTTTCGGGGCGCGGATAAAAGGCCGGGCGGAAGGTCGTCGCGTCCAATCCCGTCAGCTTCGGGTTGGTGACGATCAAATCCTCCGGGTAGAACAGGATCGTCAGCGGTTCGGTATCATACCAGCGCTTCTCGAAGGCCTCCATCGCCGCCTTCTGCATCGCTGGATCGACGGAGCCGGCATAGTCCGCCACCGCCTTGTCGATGACGGGGTCTTCCAGGTAATAGAAGTTCTGGCCCGAAGGCGGCAGCATCTTGCTGGAAAACAGCTCGTCCGGGGTCGGCTTGACCGACGAATAGTAGAACCGCTCCAGATAGACGTCCCAGCCGCCATCCGGGTAGGTTTTGCCATCGCCCTTGTTGCGCCGCGGATAAATTGAGGAGAACGGCACGTAGCTGGGGACGACGTCGATGCCGATCTGCGTCATCTGCCGCGCGGCCAGCGTGCCCCAGGCCATGCGGGCGGCCTGGTTGTTCGGGATCATGAAATACAGCTTGAAGAACGGCGTCGCCGCCCGCGCGATGAAAGGCGTCGCCAGGGGCGCGGCTGCGGCAGCCTTCAGGATCGTCCTACGGCTGGGCCCGGTCATGCGTCATTCCTTCGCTGCTGTGGCGAATCCACGCTGCATCTCCCTGCGCTGTCAACACGCTTTTCGCCTTGGCGGCCCATGGCGGATGCCCCTAGGGTCCCGCCTATGCTTCACCACACGACATCCGCATGAACGGGGGCCTGCGCTTCATCGCCCGCCGCGCCGCGTTTGCGGTGATCCTCGTGGTCGGCGTCAGCGCCATCGTGTTCTTCCTGGTCAACGCCATCGGCAACCCGATCGCCATGCTGGTCGCCAGCCAGCCGAATGCGACCGAGGACCAGATCACCCAGCTCACCGCCTATTACCATCTGGATCAGCCGCCATGGGCGCGTTACCTCGCCTGGTTGGTCAACCTGGCGCATTTCGACCTCGGCAGTTCCATCACCTACAACCAGCCGGTGACGGAGATGCTGTGGATTTGGGGTTGGGAGACGCTGAAGATCCAGATTCCCGCCATCCTGCTATCCGTCGGAGTGTCCGTCCCGCTGGCCATGGCGGCAGCCCGGCGGCAGAACTCGCGCACCGACATGTCCGTCATGACGGGATCCCTGCTCGGCCATGCCACGCCGCCGTTTTTGCTGGGCATCGTGCTGATCCTGGTCTTCGCCTACTGGCTCGGCTGGGTGCCGTCCTACGGCGCGCATTCGCTCCGCGCGCCCGCCTTTCACAGCCGGGTGCTGGATGATCTGTGGCACATGATCCTGCCGATCATGATGCTGACCATCTTCAACACCGCCACCTTCACCTTGCTGCTGCGGGCCAGCCTGATCGACGTGCTGCGGCAGGATTTCATCGTCGCCGCGCGCGCCAGCGGCCTGCCCGAGCGGCGGATCATGGCCGGCCACGCTCTGCGCAACGCGTTCATCCCGGTGCTGACCTATCTGGGCATCGCATTCGGCCTGATGCTCGCGACCGCGCCGGTCACAGAAACCGTGTTCACCTGGCCGGGCTTGGGCTTCCTCTACATCAACGCCATCCACCAACTCGACTACCCGGTGATCATGGGTGAAACCGTCGCCATCGCCATCATGCTCGTAGGTGCCACCCTGCTGACGGACATCGCCTACGTGGTGATCGACCCGCGCATCCGCATCGGATGAGCGGATTGCGGCGCCTGGTGCGCAACCCGGCGGGGCTCGCCGGCCTGGTCCTGGTCGGCCTCGTCGTCATCGCGGCGCTGGGCTGCCCCTGGCTCGCCCCGTACGACCCGGCCGACCAATCCGCCATCATGGGCGTCGGTGCCAACGCGGCGCCCGCCTGGTCCCATCTGCTCGGCACCGACCGGTTGGGCTACGACGTGTTCAGCCGGGTGGTGTATGGCGCCCCGACGGCGCTGGTCGTCGGGCTGGGCGCCATGGTGGTGGCCAGCGTCATCGGCATCCTCATCGGCGGCGTCAGCGGCTATGCCGGGGGGTGGACCGACGAATTGCTGATGCGGCTGACCGAGTTCTTTTTGGTAATCCCGGTCTTCCTGGTGATCCTGGCGGTCGTACAGCTCTTCAGCATCCTGGTGGTGGGCACGCGGCTGGAAAGCATCCCGCATCTCAGCCTGATCACCGTGGTCGTGCTGCTGGGCGCCTTCAGTTGGCCGCCCATCGCCCGGTTGACCCGGGCCGAGTTCCTCCGCCTCCGGGGCGCCGAATTCGTCGACGCCGCCCGGTGCATCGGCACCCGCCCGATGGACATCGTGTTGCGCCACATCCTGCCCAATGCGATCCCGGCGATCTCGGTCGTGGTGGCGCTTGGCATTGGCGGCGCGGTTTTGGCGGAGGCCATGCTCTCCTTCCTGGGCTTTGGCGATCCAAATGCCGTCAGTTGGGGCCAGTTGCTGTTCTTCAACTACGAGCAATTGAAGATCGCCCCTTGGTCCTCGCTGGCACCGGGTGGCGCCATCTTCATCACGGTGCTCGGCTTCAACCTGCTGGCGGACGGCCTCAACGACGCGTTCAACCCACGGCGGCGGCATTGAACAACCCGCTCCTGGCCATGCGGGACCTGCAAATCTCCTTCGGCGCCGCCCGGGCCGTGGATGGGATCGACCTGCACGTGGCCGCGGACGAAGTGCTTGGGCTGGTGGGCGAATCCGGCAGCGGCAAGACGATGGCGAGCCTGGCGATGCTTCGCCTGGTGCCCACCCCGGGGCGTGTCACCGGCGGGCGCATCGAGTTCGAAGGGCGCGATCTGCTCGCCCTGCCGGCGGCCGAGATGACCCGTCTACGGGGCCGCCGGATCGCCATGGTGTTCCAGAACCCGGCGCATTCGCTGGACCCGCTGCTGACCATCGGCAGCCAATTGGGCGAGATCGTCCGCTGGCACGAGCGGATCAGCCGGCGCGAGGCGCGGGACCGGGTGGCGGATTTGCTGCGTTCTGTGGGCCTGTCCGATCCGCTGGCGCGGCTGCGGCAATACCCGCACGAAATGAGCGGCGGGATGAAGCAGCGCGTCTGCATCGCCCGCGCCCTGTTGTGCAACCCGGCGCTGCTGCTGGCCGACGAGCCGACGACGGCGCTCGACGTGACTATCCAGGCGCAAATCCTGGAGTTGCTGCGCGAGGTGAAGCAGCGCACCCATACCGCCATGGTGCTGGTGACGCACGACATGGGCGTCGTCGCCCGCATGGCGAACCGGGTGAGCGTGATGTACGCCGGCCGGATTTGCGAGACCGCGGATACCAGAACGGTGTTCCACGCCCCGCTGCATCCCTACACGACGGCGCTGCTGGAAAGCGTGCCCCGCGCCGACCGCACCGCCCCCCGCGCCCGTCTGCCGGTGATCGGCGGCCGTCTGCCCAACCCGCACCATCCGCCCACTGGCTGCCGCTTTCACCCGCGCTGCGTGGAGGCCATCGCCGATTGCGCCGCGCTGATGCCTCTCCCGACGGAGGTGTCGCCAGGTCATATCGTCAGTTGCCTGCGCCGCGGCAGCAGGAGCGTCCGTGCATGACGCGCCCGCTTGTACAGGTCGATGGTCTGGCCAAGCACTATCCACCCGCACGCCGCGGACGGGCTGCGGTGCGGGCCGTGGACGCCATCTCCCTCACCATCGGCGCCGGCGAAACCTTTGGCCTGGTGGGGGAAAGTGGCTGCGGCAAGACCACCGTCGCCCGCACCATGCTGCATCTGACCCCGCCCAGCGCCGGCCGGGTGCTGCTGGACGGCACCGACACGGTGCCCGTGCTGCGGGATGGCAGCCGGACCGACGCGTTGCGGGTGCGCCGGGCCATGCAATACGTCTTTCAGGACCCTTTGCTGGCGCTCAACCCGCGCTGGACCGCTGGCGACGCGATTGCCGAGCCGCTTCGCGTGCACGCGCTGCTGCCCCGGGCCGGCTGGACGCGCCGGGTGCACGAATTGCTGGGCCGGGTCGGCATGGAACCCGCCCACGCCGCCCGCTACCCACACGAGCTGAGCGGGGGCCAGCGGCAGCGCGTGGGGATTGCCCGGGCGCTGGCGGTACAGCCACGTTTCCTGATCTGCGACGAACCGGTGTCATCGCTGGATGTCTCGGTGCGCGCACAAATCCTGAACCTGTTGGGAGATCTGCAGGATGAGTTCGGTCTGGCCTACCTGTTCATCTCGCACGACCTCGCCTCCGTCCGCAGCGTCAGCCATCGGGTGGCCGTAATGTATCTCGGCCGAATCGTGGAGATGGGCCCGGCCGACGCGCTGTTCGCCCGCCCGCTGCACCACTACACCGCGGCGCTGCTGGCGGCAGTGCCGGTGCCGGACCCTGACGCAGCCTTTGGCACGGCGTTGTTGGCGGGCGAACCGCCCTCGGCCACCAACCCACCGCTGGGTTGCCATTTCCACCCGCGCTGCCCGGCGGCATTGCCGGTTTGCCGCGTCGAGGTGCCCAGCCTGAACGCCGATACGGAGGGCCGCCTCGTCGCGTGCCACAACCCCCTATGATGCACGTTGCGATCCTTGGCAGCGGCGGCATAGGCCTCGGGACCGCCGCACTGTTGTGCCGCGACGGGCACACCGTGTCGCTGTGGTCGCCAACTGGCCATCCGCCGGGCCTGCCCCTGGTGGCGACGGGTGCCGTGGCCGGCGCGTTCACCCCCCGCATCGCCCTCACCTGTGGGGAGGCGCTGGATGGGGCCGCCGCGGTGCTGCTGGCTGTGCCGGGCTACGGCCATCGTGCGGTGATCGAAGCGATGGCTCCGCATGTCAGCACGGGACAGGCCGTGCTCTACAGCTCCCACATGTCGTTCGGGGCGCTGTATCTGCGCAGCCTCTTGGCGGCGCGGGGGGTGGACTGCCCGATCGTCGCCTGGGGCACCACGGTGGTCACCGGGCGCCGCACCGGCCCGGCGGCGGTAAATGTCGGCAACGTCCGCTCCCGCCTGGACGCCGCCGTGCTGGGGGATGCCGCCGGGTTGGAGACCTGCCGGACGCTGTTCGGGGACCGGTTCGTGGCGCGGGACGGGCTGCTGCCGATCGCGCTTAGCAACCTCAACCCGCAAAACCACCTCGCCATCGCCCTGTGCAACCTCACCCGGATGGAGAAGGGCGAGGCGTGGCGGCAAAACGCCAACATCACCCCGGCCGTGGCCCGCCTGATGCTGGCGTTGGATGCGGAGCGGCTGGCCATTGCCGCCGCCTTCGGCATCGAGGTGCGCACGCTGGAGCAGCACTTCCACTTGTCCTTCAACATTGCCCAGACGGACATGGCCAGCATGGCCGCCGAGTTGGCCACGCGCGACAGCGACCCGTTCGCCCCAGCGACCTTGCAGACCCGCTACGTGCTGGAGGACATGCCGTTCGGCATCGCGCCGATGTTGCAACTGGCCGCCGCAGCCGGCGTGCCAGCCCCGTTGCATGCCGGGGGATTGCAGCTGATGTCCGCGCTCTACGGGCGCGACCTGGCCGCCGATAATGACCTGCTTCCGTTGGTGGAAGCACTGGTGGCGGGATTGCTGACGCGCTAGCGTCGCACACCTCGGAGGATACGACAATGAAACGACGCACGCTTCTTGCCGGCCTTGGCGCCGCATCGCTCGCCCGCCCTGCCATCGTCCGCGCGGCGAGTGCGACCACGCTGCGCTTCATCCCGCAAGTCGATCTCTCCTTCCTCGACCCGCACTGGACCACGGCCTACGTCACGCGCAACCACGGCACGATGGTGTTCGACACGCTCTACGGCACCGACGCCAATTTCCAGGCGCAGCCGCAGATGGTGGAGGGCCACACCGTCGAGAATGACGGCAAGCTCTGGACGCTCAAACTACGCCCTGGCCTGATGTGGCATGACGGCACGCCGGTGCTCGCGCGCGATTGCGCCGCCAGCATCCGCCGCTGGGCCAAGCGGGATTCGATGGGCGATGCCTTGATGGCAGCGACGGACGAGTTGTCTGCCCCTGATGACAAGTCCCTGGTGTTCCGCCTGAAACACCCCTTCGCCCTGCTGCCGGACGCGTTGGGCAAGGCGGGCTCCCCTATGCCTGCGATGATGCCGGAGCGGCTGGCCAATACCGACGCCTTTACCCAGATCACCGAAATGGTTGGCAGCGGGCCGTTCCGTTACAAGACGGATGAGCGGCTGCAGGGCGCGCGCAACGTCTACGAGAAGTTCGACAAATACGTGCCGCGCGAAGGTGGCCAGCCGAGCTGGATTTCCGGCCCGAAAATCGTCCATTACGACCGGGTCGTATGGACGACGATCCCCGACAACGCGACCGCCGCCAATGCGTTGCTGGCGGACGAGCAAGATTGGTACGAATACGCCGCGATCGACCTGATCGGCCTGCTGAAGAAGAACAAGGACGTCGCCGTCAGCATTCCGGACCCGACCGGCATCGTGGAAATGATGCGGCCTAACGCGCTGCAGCCGCCGTTCAACAACCCGGCGATCCGGCGGGCGCTGTGGGGTGCGTTGGACCAGGCGAACTTCATGCAGGCGATCACGCAGGACCCGGCGATGTACCACACGCCGCTCGGCTTCTTCGGCCCCGGCCTCCCAATGGCGAGCGACGCCGGGTTGGAGCCGCTGAAGGGCCCGCGCGACCTGGACAAGGTGAAGCGTGACCTGAAGGCTGCCGGCTACAACGGCGAACGCGTCGTGCTGCTGGTGCCGACCGACTATGTCACGCTGAAGGCGATGGCCGACGTGGCGGCGGACATGATGAAGAGCGTCGGCATGAACGTCGACTACGTGGCGACGGATTGGGGCAACATGCTCCAGCGCCGCAACAACAAAGGCCCGGTGGAGCAGGGCGGCTGGTCGTGTTTCGTGACGGGCTGGACCGGGCTGGACTGGGCCAACCCCGCCGGCCACATCGCCCTGCGCGGCAATGGCGAGGCTGGCTGGCCGGGCTGGTCCAGCAGCCCGAAAGGCGAGGCGCTCCGGCAGGACTGGCTCAACGCCCCCGACCTCGCGGCGCAAAAGGCGATCTGCCAGCAAATCCAAATCCAGGCCATGCAGGACGTGCCCTATTGGCCGCTGGGCGAATACCTCCAGCCGACCGCCATCCGCACCAACCGGGTGAGCGGGGTCAACGCCGGGTTCGCAACGTTCTGGAACATCAAGCCGGTTTAGTAGCGCGGTTCCTGAGCTCATTCGTAGGGCGTATAAGCGCAGCGTCATACGCCGAAGCGGCGATGCTACGGTGGATGACGCTTTTGCTTATCCACCCTACAATTTTCACGATCGTATGCGTTCCATGAAGAGAGGGGTTAGATCGGCCGGGTGCCGCACCAATCGGCGATGAAGAGGGCGATGGCCCGCGTCGTCTGCTTCAGCGCTGGAAGGTATGACCGTTCGTCGAAGCCGTGATGGTTTTGCCCGACCGGGCCGTAACACAGCGCCGGCATGCGGTGATACAGGCCGTAGAACCGCGTATCGTTCACCGCCGTGCTCAGCCGCGCGTCCATCGCCGTCCCGAACACGGATTGATGGCAAGCGGCCAGCACCGCCTCGGCCTCGGTGCCCGGTTGCTGGACGAAGCCGTCGGCCTGGAAACCGTTCCAGATCACCTCAGGCGGGTTGTTGGCCATGAAGCTGTCGGACCTTGCGGCTTTGGCCACTACCTCCTGCACCCCGCGCCTTGCGTCGGCCAACTCCGTGCCCGGAAGCAGGCCGATGCGGCAATCCACCTCGCACCAGGCCGGGGTCGAACTGCCCCAATCCCCGCCGCGGATCACGCCGGGGTTGAACTTGATCGGGTCCGGCACCTCGCCGAACCATTCATGCGTCATGGCCTGCTCGTTCAGGGCCTTGGTGTACTCGGCTAGCGCCTGCAATAGGGCGAAGGCGGACAGGATCGCGTTGGTCCCGGTTTGTGCCTGCGCCACATGCACCGGCACGCCGCGGACGCGCAGGCGGAACCACATCACGCCCACATGCGCCCGCGTGATGGTGTTGGCGGTCGGCTCCGGGATCAGGCAAGCATCGGCCCGATAGCCCCGCGCCAGGGTGGAAAGCGCGCCATTGCCGGTGCATTCCTCCTCCGTCACGGTCTGCACATAGACGTCGGCGGCGGGCGCCAACCCGGCACTCCGCAGGGCGTCCATGGCGAACACCATCGCGGAAACGCCCTGCTTCATGTCTCCAGCACCACGGCCGTTCAGCCAATCCCCGCGCACCACCGGGTCGAAGGGCGGCGTCGTCCACATGTCGGCCGGGCCTTCCGGCACCACATCCACATGGCCCTGCAGGATCAGGCTGCGCCCGGCGCCCGGTGACGCGCGCACCGTGGCAACCACCTGCACCGCATCGGCATAGTTCGTGTCCATCACCGGGGAAAAGCCCGGCAAATGGTCCATCGCCACGTCCGCCAGCGTATAACGGTCGACGCTCCAGCCACGCCCGGCGAACTCCCGCGCGATCCAGTCCTGGCACGGCCCTTCCTGCCCGCGGCGGCTGGGGAAACGCACCAGGTTCTGCAACCAAGCGAGTTGTGCGTCCCAATTGGCGTCCACCGCGGATTGCAGGCGGGCAACGAGGTCAGCGTCAGGCATCGGCAACTCCATGCTTGCAAGGCCGCTGCGCCATGCACGCCGCCGAAGTCACCATCCCGCCAGCGGCAACCCGAGGCAAGGCATTGCTTGGGGGAAGGGCGCCATGGGTGTATGGGGCCGCCCTGCCGCTTGCATCGGACCCGCCCCATGACCGCCGACCGCCCCCTGCCCTGCCTCGTGACCCATAGTGGCAAGTTCCATTGCGACGAGTCGTTCGCCCATGCGGTGCTGCAATTGGCGCTCGGCCTGCACGCCCCTGGCCAGGATTACACGCTGTTGCGCACCCGCAAACCGGAGTTGATCGAGGTCGGGGATATCGTTTGGGATGTCGGCCTGGTGTTCGACCCGGCCACTAACCGGTTCGACCACCATCAGCGCGGCGCTCCGCTACGCCCGGATGGCACCCCGTTCTCGTCCGCCGGGCTGGTGTGGCAGGTTTATGGCGAGCGGGCCGTCACCGCCCTGCTGCCACCCGGCGCCGCGCATTTCGCCGCCGCCATCGCAGCCACGATCGACTCCACCATGGTCCATCGCATCGACGAACTGGATAACGGTGTGTCTGCCACGGGGCCGTCCGCCAACGATTCACTCGGGCTGGCGTCATTGATTGCCGATTGCAACCCAAGCTGGGACGACCCGGCCGCCAGCGGCCCCACTTCGGGCGATGCCGCGTTCCTGGAAGCGACGGCGCTGGCAAAGGACGTGCTGCGGCGGCGCGTGGATGGCGTGCGGGCACGGCTCGCCGCCGAAGCGGTGGTGCTCGCAGCCCACAAAGCCGGGGACGACCCGCGCATTCTGGTGCTCGACCAAGGGATGCCCTGGAAGAACGCCGCCTTCGCGCATGACCTGCCGCTGCTATACACCGTCTCCCCCGCCTCCAACGGCAATTGGATGGTAGATGCGATGCCGCCCGATCCTGGGTCGTTCGCCCAACGCCTGCCACTGCCGGAGGCCTGGGCAGGCCTGCAGGGCGAGGAACTCGCGGCCGCCGCTGCCGTCGACGACGCGGTGTTCGTGCACGTCCGCCGCTTCGTCGGTGCGGCCCGCAGCCGCGAGGGCGCCGTCGCGATGGCCCGCAATGCCATCGCGATCGGCTCGTAGCGGCGTCTACTGCGCGGCTTGCAGCACGCCGCGGCGGACCTGGTCTTCCTCGATCGATAGGAACAAGGCGCGGAAATTACCCTCGCCGAAGCCTTCGTCGCCTTTGCGCTGAATGAACTCGAAGAAGATCGGTCCGATGGCGTTGGCAGAGAAGATTTGCAGCAGCACCTTCGTGGCGCTGCCCTCACTGGTGCCTTCGCCGTCGATCAGAATGCCGTTGCGCTGCAGTCGGGCGACGTCCTCGCCATGGCCGGGAATGCGCGCACCGACCCGCTCGAAATAGGTCGCAGGCGGGGCTGGCATGAACGGGAGGCCGTCGGTGCGCAACCGCTCGATCGTGGCATGGATGTCATGGCAGCCGCAGGCGATGTGCTGGATGCCCTCGCCGTTATAGGCGTGCAGGTATTCTTCGATCTGGCTGTTTTCGTCGGCGCTTTCGTTGATGGGGATGCGGATGCGGCCATCCGGGCTGGTCAGAGCGCGGGAATGCAGGCCGGTATATTCGCCGTTGATCGCAAAGAAGCGGATTTCGCGGAAGTTGAACAGCTTCTCGTAGAAGCCGGTCCACACGTTCATACGGCCGCGCTGTACGTTGTGGGTCAGGTGATCCATATAGTAGAGCCCAGCACCGGCTGGCCGGGGGTCGGCCTCACCCAGCCACTCGAACCCGCAATCCGCCATGCTGCCGCTGGCGCCGTACCGGTCGATGAAATAGATCAGCGAACCGCCAATACCCTTGATGGCGGGCACGTCCAGCGTGAGCGCCCCATCCGCCGGGTCCGCTGGTTCGGCGCCCAGGCTGACGGCACGGTCGAAGGCGGCGCGGGCATCCGCTACCCGCCACCCCATGCTGGGCGCGCAGGGGCCGTGCAGGCCCACGAAGCGGGTGGCGTGGCTGCCGGGTTCCTCGTTGAGCAAATAGTCGACGTCACCCTGCCGGTACAGCGTCACCTTGCGGCGAGCATGCCGGGCCACGGCGGTGAAGCCCATCAGGTGGAAGAGGGAATGCAGCGCGTCCGGCTCGGGATGCGCGAATTCCACGAAAGCGAAGCCATCCAGTCCGGCGGGATTCTGCTCGGTGATTGTTGCGGCTGGGGCGTCGTGCGGATAGGGACCCATGACATGCTCCTCTGATCTGCCGCCAGGGTCGCACAGCCCCGGTGCAATAGGCGTGCAAAACACCGGCGCCACGACGATGGCGCGCATGAAACTACCGCTTTATACCGGGTGCATGCAAAAAATCGCCGGCTTGGATGGGTTCGACCTTCGCCTGCTGACCCTGCTTCAGGAGGACGGCCAGCTCTCCGTCCAGCAACTCGCCGACCGCGTCGGCCTCTCCGCCTCCCAATGCTCCCGCCGCCGGGCGCGGTTGGAGGAGACGGGGGTGATCGCCGGCTACAATGCCCGGCTGGACCCGCAGCGTCTGGGTTTTGGCGTCACCGCCTTCGTGCAAGTGACGCTGGCCCGCCATTCCCCGGACAACGCCCAGCATTTCCGCGTCCTGGTGGAACGGACGGGCGCGATCCAACAGGCCTATGCGGTGACCGGCGATGCCGATTATCTGCTGAAAGTTGCGGTGCGGGATTTGCAGGCCCTGGGCGCCCTGATCAACGACGTGCTGCTGCCGCATGGCAGCGTCGCCCATGTCCGGTCCATGGTCGGGCTGGAACGGCTGAAGGATACCGGCCGCTTGCCCCTCGACGCGGTCACGCCGGATGCGTGAGACTGGGCGGCGACTATGGGAGAGCCTAAGACCATGACCTTTTCGCTGGCTGGACGCTGTGCCCGCACGGGGATGCTCGGCGCGGTCATCACGACCTCCAGCCCCGCTGTTGGCGCACGCTGCGTGTTCGCCCGGCACGGGCTGGGCGTGGTGCTGACGCAAAACCGGACCGATCCGCGGCTTGGCCCAAGGGGGCTGGCGCTCTTAGCGGATGGGTGCACGCCGCAGGCAACCGTCGCGGCGCTGGTCGCAAGTACCGAGGACCGGGGCTGGCGCCAACTTGCGGTGCTGGGGGCAGACGGGACCAGCGCGCATTATTCCGGGCACCATATCCTGTCCAAGCATGCCGGCGTCACTGGGCTGGATTGCGTCGCCGCCGGTAACATCCTGCGCGACCCTGGCGTGCCTGCCGCCATGGTGGCGGCCTTCACTGCCGCAGCGCACGGTGATTTGCCGGACCGCTTGCTCGCCGCGCTGGAGGCTGGCGACGCGGCGGGCGGAGAAGTGCTGCCGCTGCGCTCCGCTGCCATGCTGATCGTAAGGGATCAAAGTTTCGCGTTCGCTGATCTTCGCGCGGATAGCGCACATGATCCAATCGCGGCGTTGCGGACGCTTTGGGGCGAATATGCTCCAGAGGCGGAGGAGTATGTCGTCCGTGCACTATCGCCGGGGTCGATCCCGCCTTTGACGTCTTAGCTATTCAGGTTGCCGGGCATCCTCGTGCCCGGCACCCATCCGGTTAGATGGCGTCCTTCAGCTCCTTCGCTGCGCGGAACGCAACTTTGCGGCTCGCCTTGATCTCGATGGCAGCCCCGGTGGCCGGATTGCGCCCCATGCGGGCCGGGCGGCTCTTTACTTCGATGATCCCAAGCCCGCCAATGCGGACACGGTCGCCCGCCTTGAGGTGTTCCACCACGGTCCCGAACACGTCGGTCAGGATGGTGTCGGCCTCGCGCTTCGGCATGGCATGCTTTTCTGCATACATGGCCGCCATCTGCTTCACCGTGACGGTGACGGCAGGCGCTGGCTTTACCGGTGCCGCCGGCTTGGCCCCCTTGGCGGGTGCCTTTGCAGCGGCCTTAGCCGGGGCAGCCTTCGTCGCCGCCTTGGCTGGTGCCGCCACCTTGGCTGGCGCCTTTGCTGGAGCCTTTGTCGTTACGCTCTTAGCCATGTGTGAATACTCCTTATTGCTCGGTCGTGACAGCATTGCGGTATGCCCGACGGATAGACGGATAACTACTGAGCTTCACCGCCAGATGCATGCATGAACAGAGGATTTTCCACATATTTAGGCGGTTCGGCGGCTTTTTGAGGGACGCGGTCGCGTGACTCGCCTGCCAAAGCCCATTTCTGGCTGCTCTGGCCCTCCATATCCATCATCCGCGAGCAGCCGAAGCTGCGTTGGCGCCGTATTTTGGGAGGTCAGAACCTCCAAAGGAATCGGCCACACGCATTCGGCCGTGCCCGATTCGCCCCGAAGTGCCAGGAAAACCACCCGCGCCACCCCGCCTTGGACGTTGGTCTCCACAGCCAGGCGAAACGCCAGCCCCTCTGCGGCATCATCCCCCAAAGCCAATCCGAGCTGGCGTGACTCCGCCTCCTGCCGCCGCAACGTGCGAACGGTCGGATCCTCTGCCAGGCCGCGGTAAAACCGGACCGGTACCTGGTCGATCAGAAAAACGAAATGATGGCTGTCATCCAGAACGGTCAGCCAGCCGTGGCCACCGGACTCGGCAACGCGCTTCAAACGCTGCTTGCCGAACGCATAGGCGCGGCAGCCGACCGACCAGCTATCGTCACCCATTTCGTAGGCGGCGAGCGCCAGCGCGTCCCGCCGGGCATTCGCCAGCAACCGCGCACATAGACGAAGCCGTTCCTCCGTGAGGGCCGGATGGAAGTCCCAGGGCAGACGAGTGGGCACGACCGACTCGGGAACGGCACAGTCCATGGGGAACCCTAGTTTTGCCCGGCATGACAATCAACAAGCTTCAGGCCATAAACGATGGCCAACACGGCCTGCCTGCTGATTAATTCGCTGCATAACCAGGCACAGGCGACCGCGACTGCCCGCGGCATCGGCATGCCCGGTGCGGAACCCCCATATTCGGGCAGCAAAATCTGGCCGGATTGCTTGTCCCGCTGCGGCCCCTCCGATAGCGTCCGCCCCGCCAGCAGGAGAGCCTCGCGATGAATCACCCCACCCGGCGCACACTCATGACGACGGCAGCCCTCGCCGGCCTCGCCTCCCAATTCGTCACACCTCCCGCGGTATGGGCGCAAACCACCCCGCCCAAGCGCGGCGGCACGCTCATCAGCCTGCTGACGCCGGAACCGCCGATCCTGATCCCCGGCGTCAACAACCAAGGCCCGACGCTGATTGTCATTTCGAAGATTTATCAAAGCCTGCTCGAATTCTCCCCAACCCTGGAGCCGAAGCCCCTTCTGGCCAAAAGCTGGGAGCTGTCGGACGACAAGAAAAGCTACACGTTCCACCTGCAGGAGAACGTCAAGTTCCACGACGGGACGCCGATGACGGCCGATGACGTGATCTTCTCGGTGATGAAGTTCCATTTCGAGCTGGCCCCGCGCGCCCGCGGCGTGTTCAGCAAGATCAAGTCGGCCACGGCGCCCGACCCGCATACCGTCGTCTTCACCCTGGACTCGCCGTTCGACCCGTTCCTGCTGATGTTCGACGTCACCACGGTCGCCATCATGCCGAAGCACGTCTATGACGGCACGGACTACCGCAACAACCCGGCCAACCAGAAGCCGAATGGCACCGGCCCCTTCCAGTTCAGCGAATGGCAGCGCGGCAACTTCATCGCCCTGAAGCGCTTCGACGACTATTGGAAGCCGGGCGAACCCTATCTGGACGGCGTGACCTACCGCATCGTCCCCGACAGCCAAAGCCGGGCGCTCGCGCTGCAGACCGGGCAAGTGCAGATGTCCGCCGCCAGCGATATCGAACCGTTCGATGTCCCCCGGTTCCAGAGCCAGCCGAACCTCAAGGTGGAAACCGCGGGTTGGGAGTATTTCTCTCCCCTGATGTGGCTTGAAATGA
This sequence comes from Acetobacteraceae bacterium, assembly GCA_965199005.1. Taxonomy (GTDB): domain Bacteria; phylum Pseudomonadota; class Alphaproteobacteria; order Acetobacterales; family Acetobacteraceae; genus LMUY01. The sequence goes on from CBDAQK010000006.1 coordinate 2,582,137, forward strand.
ACCTTCGGGTGAAGCCGCTGGACGATGTGCGGGTCCGCCAGGCGATGAGCATGGCGCTGGACCGTGATTTCATCGTCAAGCGCCTGTGGTTCGGCATCGGCAAGCCGGCTGTCGGCCCCGTTGCCTCCACCACGCGGTTCTTTGACAGCTCGCTCAAGCCGTTCCCGCATGATGTGAAGCAAGCGATGTCGCTGCTGGATCAGGCTGGGCTCAAGCCGGACGCCAATGGCGTGCGGTTCAAGATCCGTCATCTCGTCCTCCCCTACGGCGAGGTTTGGGCGCGGTTGGCCGAGTATTTCCGAGCCTCGATGAAGCAGATCGGGATCGAGGTGACGCTGGAGAGCACGGATACCGGCGGCTGGGCGCAACGGCTTTCCAACTGGGACTACGATACGTCCATCAACTTCGTCTACCAGTATGGCGACCCGACCCTGGGTGTCGAGCGCACCTACGTCTCCACCAATATCCAGAAGATCGTCTTCACCAACACCGGCGGCTACAGCAATCCCGAGGTGGACCGGCTGTTCACCGAGGGGCGCAACACACCCCTGCCCGCCGACCGCAACAAAGCCTTCGTGGCCGTGCAGAAGCTGCTGGTGGAGCAAATCCCGCAGATTTGGCTGATGGAGATGTCGTTCCCGACCATCCACGACACCAAGGTGCAGAACCTCATCACGCTTGGCACCGGGATCCACGCGCCGTTCGACGATGTGAGCATTGCCTAGGCACGGTGTCACCGTCCCGCTTTCTCCGCTTCTTCGTTGCACGGCTGACGAAGATGGTCGTGGTGGTATTCGCGATCATCTGCGTCAACTTCCTGCTGATCCACGCGGCCCCGGGCGACCCGGCGAGCGTCATCGCCGGGCAATCGGGCGCCGCAGATGCCAAGTTCGTCGAGCAGCTGCGTCATGAATTCGGGCTGGACCAGCCGCTGTACATGCAGCTCTGGCTCTACGTGTCGTCCGTGGCGCGGGGCGACCTCGGCATCTCGCATCAGCAGCAAAGGACGGTCCTAAGCCTGATCATGGACCGGCTGCCGGCCACGCTGCTGCTCACCGGCGTGGCGTTCGTCTTCGCCTTGGTGGCGGGCATTGCGCTGGGGGCGGCAGCGGCGCAACGGGTCGGCAGCTGGGCGGACAGCGCCATCACCGTGATGGCGCTCGCCTTCTATGCCACGCCCATCTTCTGGGTCGGCCTCATGCTGGTGCTGGTGTTCAGCGTTTGGCTCGGCTGGCTGCCGTCCTTCGGCATGAACACGGTCGGCGCCGATCTGCACGGCTGGGCTGCGGTTGGCGACACGGCGCGCTATCTGGTGCTACCCGCCCTCACCCTCGGCCTCTTCTATCTGGCGGTGTATGCGAGGCTGACGCGCAGCGCCATGCTGGACGTGGCGGGAGAGGATTACATCAAGACCGCGCGGGCGAAGGGCGTGCCGGAGGGCCGCATCCTGCGCCGCCACATCCTGCGCAACGCGCTGCTGCCCGTGGTGACGCTGGCCGGCATCCAGGCCGGGCAATTGATCGGCGGCTCCGTGCTGGTGGAAACCGTGTTCGCCTGGCCCGGCATTGGCCGCCTGGCCTTCGACGCCCTGCTGGCCCGCGACTACCAAGTTTTGCTGGGGGTGTTCCTCACCACCTCCATCCTGGTGCTGGTGTTCAACCTGCTGACCGATTTGCTCTACCTCGTCATCGATCCGCGGATGCAGGCCGCATGAGACAATTCGCCCGTGCCTTCGCCGGCAACCGTGGCGCCGTGGCCGGGCTGGTGGTGCTGGTGTTGGTGGCGGTCATGGCGGCTACGGCGCCGCTGGCCTTCCCCTTCTCCCCCTGGGACATGCAAGGCGCGCCCTTCGCGCCTCCCGGCGAAGAGGGGTTCATGCTCGGCTCCGACAGCTTGGGCCGCGATGTTGCCGCCGATATTGCCTATGGCGCCAATGTCTCCCTGCTGATCGGCGCGGTCTCCACCGCGATGGCGCTGGTGTTCGGCGTGGCGCTGGGGGCGGTTGCGGGCTATGCGGGCGGCGTGGTGGACGACCTCATCATGCGGATCACGGAGTTCTTCCAAACCGTTCCATCCTTCATCCTCGCCGTAGTGCTGGTGGCGATCTTCACCCCCAGCCTGTATTCCATCGTCGCTGCCATTGCGCTGGTGTCCTGGCCGCCCGTCACCCGCGTGGTGCGCGCCGAGTTCATGAGCTTGCGCACGCGCGAATTCGTGCAGGCGGCCGAAGTGCTGGGCCGCTCCCGCGCCGCAATCATCTTCCGCGAAATCCTGCCGAACGCGCTGTCCCCGATCATCGTGCTGGGCAGCCTGATGGTGGCCAGCGCCATCCTGCTGGAATCGGCGCTCTCCTTCCTGGGCTTGGGCGACCCGAATTTGATGTCCTGGGGCTTCATGATCGGCGCCGGGCGCAGTGTCATCCGGCTCGCCTGGTGGATGAGCGTCTTTCCAGGCCTGGCAATCTTCCTGACGGTGCTGGCGCTGAACCTGGTGGGGGAAGGGCTGAACGACGCGCTGAATCCCCGGCTGGCGCGGCGCCGATGACTTTGCTGACCATTGAGGGGCTGACGGTCTCGCTGCCGCCGGGTGCAGATCGTCCGAATGCCGTCGAGGACGTCTCGTTCAGCCTAAGTGCCGGTGAAATCCTGTGCATCGTGGGCGAAAGCGGGTCCGGCAAATCCGTCTGCGCGGCGGCGCTGACCGGGCTGCTGCCTCGCGGCTTGGCGGTCATGGCGGGGCGGATCGAGTTTGAGGGCCGCAATCTGCGCGCTTGCTCGGCGGCGGAGATGCGGGCACTGCGCGGCGCGCGGATCGGCACGGTGTTCCAGGAACCGATGACCGCGCTCAACCCGCTGATGCGCGTGCACGACCAGGTGGCGGAGGTGATGCAGGTGCATGGCCGCCCGGTGGGCCGCCGGGTGACGGAGTTGCTGGAAGCGGTGGGCCTGCCCGACCCGGCGGGCATTGCCCGCTCCTACCCGCATGCCTTGTCCGGCGGGCAGCGACAGCGGGTGATGATCGCGGCGGCGCTGGCCTTGGAGCCGTCGATCCTGATCGCGGACGAGCCGACCACGGCGCTGGACGTGACGACGCAGAAGCAAATCCTGGCGCTGATCCGCGAGATTCAAGCCCGGCGCGGCACGGGCGTGCTGTTCATCACGCATGATTTCGGTGTCGTGGCGGAAATTGCGGACCGGGTCGCGGTGATGCAGCGGGGCCGCATCGTCGAGCAGGGCGATGCTGCGAGCGTCTTGAATGCGCCGCAGCATCCCTATAGCCGCGCGCTGATCGCGGCCGTGCCGCACCGCACCCCGGCCGCGCGGCCGGATGCGGTGGGTGAGCCCGTGCTGGCACTCTCCGGCGTGGGCAAAACCTACCGCAGCCGGGGGCTGTTCAGCGCCGGGCGCACGGTGGTTGCGGTGCAGGCCGCCTCACTGGACATCCGGCGCGGCGAGACGCTCGGGCTGGTCGGTGAAAGCGGCTCAGGCAAGAGCACGCTGGCGCGATGCGTGGTGCGGCTGGTGGTGGCGGACGAGGGCGCCATCCGGTTTGGCAACACGGATTTGCGCCCGCTGTCACGGGCGGCGTGGAAGCCGTATCGCAAACGGATCCAGATGGTGTTCCAGGACCCGTTCGCCTCGCTGAACCCGCGCCGCAAGGTGGGGGATATTCTCATCGAGGGCCCGGTAGCCCATGGCACGCCGCGCGGCGAGGCCCGGGCTCGGGCGGCAGATTTGCTGGCGCTGGTGCAATTGGACCCGAATGCGGCGGATCGATTTCCGCACGAGTTCAGCGGCGGTCAGCGCCAACGCATCGGGATCGCCCGGGCGCTGGCGATGCAGCCGGACTTGCTGATCGCGGACGAACCCGTCTCCGCCTTGGACGTGTCCGTGCAGGCGCAGATTTTGGCGTTGCTGGAGGATTTACGGGTGCGGTTGGGGTTGACGATGCTGTTCATCACGCATGATTTGCGGGTGGCGGCGCAGATTTGCGACCGGGTGGCGGTGATGCGCCGGGGGCAGATTGTCGAGCAGGGAGTGACGGCAACGGTGTTTGCACAACCGGCGCATGAGTATACGCGGATGTTGCTGGATAGTGTTCCCGGCCGGGGGTGGGTGCCGCCGGGGTAAGGGCCTGGGCCTGAGATGACGGTCATTTGGCTCAATGGTACGGTCGGTTCCGGTAAGAGTGCGGTCGGCCGCGCTCTCGCCGGGATGTTGCCCTGTGCCGTGTTCAGGGACGGCGATGATCTTGCAGGCCCGCCGCACCTCCCAAATCCTGTGCGCTGGGATGCGGCGCTGCATGCGCTGCTGCGTGTTGCCGGCCGGCCTTGTCGCTCCAAGGTTCTGGTCGTCGCCTATCCATTGGACCGCCCGGGATATTCGAGATTACGGACCGTCTGCGGCAGGGCGAGACGAAGGCTGCTCATCGTGAATCTTGCCACCCCGTTGACCATAACGCTGAGAGGCCGGGGCGGCCGAGTGCTCGACACTGCAGAACGAACCCGCGTGCGTGACATGCGCTCGAAAGGCAACCACCGACGGCCGTTCGCAACGGTGACACTGACCAATGCAGCCGGTCCGGCAGCGAGTACGGCCAGAACGATCGCACGCCGCTCGCAGGCTCATTTCGCTGGTTGAGTGTCGAGGGCTGCTTGTGGGCGGGAAGGAGCCTGTCCGCTGTCGGTCGCTGTGGAATGACCTTTCAATAATCGGCACTGGGCCGAGCACGAAAATTTTTATACCAGGCGTCAAGACGTGGATGGTCGCAGCCCAAAGGCTGGTTGAAGCGTTCGCGCGCCGTCTGAAAGATCGCAAAGCTCGTGAAATCCGCGATGGTCGGCTTATCGCCGGCCAAAAATTCCCGGTCGCCAATGGCGCCCTCAAGAATATTCAAAAGCTCCGACACGTATCTGTAGGCTTTGTCTGCGACCTCTCGTGCTGGGTTTGGCTCCTTTGCGGGAAACGCACTTGTCAGGTTCCAAAGCCACATCTGGCATCGAACGATCAAGTCGTTGCCGACGCGTTCGAGCGCGCGCACCTTGGCGCGTGGCGCCGCTTCCACTCCAATCATGGGAGCCTGTGGATACAACTCCTCAAGGTATTCGACGATTGCTGCCGATTCTGAAATCGCAATGCCCTCATCGGTTATAAGTGTCGGTGCGCGCCCAGATGGGTTTATCGTCAGATATTCCGGCGATCTATGCTCCTTATTAAGGTAGTCCAGCTCATATCGCGGTAGCTCAAGACCCTTTTCTGATAGATATATGATGACCCTTCGTGGATTAGTTCCCATCTTGAACTGATAAAGAAGCATGTTGTCTCCTCTTTTTGAAAGAAAGTTAACCGGTAAATACATAAACAAATGGAAAGCTATACTGCTATTTTGCAGCCTGGCTAAATTCCGTTGCAAAACAGACCAGGCTTCCGAGAGTCAGGGCCAAGCCGACGCCCATCGTCAGTATCCAACCACCCCTGACATAGCTCCAGCCGCCAACCGCTGAGCCAAAGGCACCACCTAAGAAGAACGTCGCCATGTAAAGACCATTGAGCCGGCTGCGAACAGCAGGACCGAGCGCATAGATCGCCCGTTGCCCAAGCACGCTGTTCGCGGTCATGCCGAAATCAATCAGAATGGCGGCAAGCACGACCGCAGCCAGGCTGATCGGCGATCCGAGAGGGCCAAGGAGGCCCAGCAGTAGGGCACAAACCACACTGAGCATCGCAATCCCGGTCAGACCCCTGGTCCATCCCCGGTCAGCGGCACGGCCTGCCACCGGTGCCGCGACCGCCCCTGCCACACCCAGGAGGGCAAACACCGCAATGCCGCCTTGCGACAAGTGGAAGATTTCGGTCAACAGCATGGGTACCGACGTCCAGAACAAACTGAACACCGCGAATAGACAGGCCTGATACAATGCACGACGCTGCAGGATAGGCGTGTTTCGAGCCAAGTGGACCATGGATGCGAGCAAAGCGCCGTAGTGCAGGCCGGGGGCGGGTCGACGGCGCGGCAAGGAGACCCGCAGCACAGCGATCAGGACCGCCATGGTAGCCGCCGATGCAAAGAACACGGCATGCCAGGATAAGGCATCGGCCAGCAGGCTTGCCGTAGGACGTGCCAGCATGATCCCTAGCATCAGCCCGCTCATGACATTACCGACGACCCGGCCGCGTGCCGCCTCGGGAGCGAAGTGTGCAGCGTAGGGGACCATGACTTGGACCGCGACGGAGCTGAGCCCGATCAGCAGCGCCGCGATCAGGAAGGCGGTGCCCGCTGTGGATAGTGCGGCGCCCAACAATGCCAACGCTGCAAGGCCAAGCAGCAGCAGGATCAACAGGCGGTTCTCGATTAGGTCGCCCAGGGGGGCAATGAACAACAGCCCCAGGCCGTAGCCAATTTGCGTCACCGTCACGAGTAGTCCCGCAGCACCTGGAGGCAGGCCAAGCGAGATGCTAATCGGGCCAGCCAATGGCTGGGCGTAGTAGATGTTGGCAGCCGTTAGGCCGCAACCGGTTGCCAGCAGCAGGGTAAGCCAACCCGAGATGCTGGGTTCTTGCCCGGGAAAGGGGGTTGCTGAAACCTCGGCATTGATTGTGCTGTGGAGCATTGAAGTGATCTGTTCCAATGAAGATAAACAGCGACCGCACCAATCCTCGGGCTGTTCGATGGCTGCCTTTATCCGGGAGCGGAAAGGTGCTTTCCGTCAGAAACGACGGTGCAGTTCTCCATGCTCATGAAGCATGGATCCCTGATTCGGCGCGGCTCACGAATTCGACAAGGACGCGATTGAATGCGTCAGCTTCCTCAATGGGTGGGAAGTGACCCACACCTTGTAGAGTTACCATCCGGGCCTCCGGAATGGCTCTTGTGATCCGTTCGGCCGCACTCTGCGGCGCATTTGTATCGAGCTGCCCGGCAACGACGAGGGTAGGGCAGGAAATGGCCGGGAGCTGGGCTTCGAGTTCGAGGCCAGAGACCATCTCCCATATTCTCGCATGGAATTCCTGCGATTGATGGAGCAGGCCCCGTGTCGTGCGCGTCAGAATGTCAGGACGCCGTGCGCGGAAGTCGGCCGTGAACCACCGCTGGTTGGACAACTCCGCGATACGCGCCATCCCATCGTCTCGGGCCACGCGAGCGCGTTCGCGTAAAACTCTGCGAACCTCTTCGGGAAAGCTGCACCATGTGGCGACAAGACACAGGGAGCGGACCAGATCGGGGCGGCGAAGAGCAAACGTCTGGGCGATCATGCCCCCGATCGACAGGCCGACCAGGTGTGCCGCGCGCCCGCCCAGGCTCTCCAGCACTCCCTCCAAGGCATCTGCCATGATGTCGAAAGTCGGCGCTTGGTGGAGATCGTCGGACAAGCCGTGCCCCGGGAGATCAAACGCTACGACTTCCCGATCGCGCCCGAACGCATCGAATTGCGCGCCCCACCACGTTAGGTCCAATCCCGCACCGTGCAGGAAGACCATCAACGGCGCGTCTTTAGGGCCGGTTCGCGCGACATTGATACGCCCTATGCCCTTGACGTCGACAAACATGATGCGGCTCCTGTTAGTCGATGACCCGTTTGCACATCCTGATCGCCAGGGCGTGCATTACGCTACATACCGGAGCGTAATGCGTAGTGCAAGTGGTTGGGGAAGCATGACGGGAAGGACGTCGATGGGTCATGAGGATGCAATCACGCAGCCTGCACGACGGAAATCGGGGCGGCCTCGTAGTGCCGCGTCCCGGCGAGCCGTGCTCGATGCCGCTTACGCGATCCTGGTGGAAGAGGGACTGCCACGGTTCTCCGTGGAAGCAGTGGCGGCCCGTTCCGGCGTTGCCAAGACAACGATATACCGTTCATGGCCGACAAAGGGCTTGCTCGCGTTCGAGAGCTTTCGAGACGTTTTCGAGGCCCAACTTACCTACGATCGGACAAGCTCACCCGAACAGGATTTCCATGCGCTGGTCAGATCACTGGCGCGTGCGCTAGGTGGACCATCCGGATGTCTTGCCCGCTCGGTGATTGCCGAAGCCCAGAACGACCCGACCGTGCTGACGCAGTTTCTCGAACATTTCTCCGAGCCATTGCGGCGACGTTCCACAACCATGATTCAAGCCGGGGTCGACTCTGGCCGGTTCCGCCACAATCTCGATGTCCCGCGTCTCCTGGACGCTGTCGTCGGTGCAGTTTACCTTCGCCTGCTGCTCAGCCTTCCGTTGGATGAAATGTGGGCAAACTCGCTCGCGTTCACTCTGCTTCAAGGGAGCTTGTCTGCTCCTGACATTCCTTGAGGTTGGTTCGCGCTGGCACGATCGCGGCTGGCGTGGCCAGTCGAGGCCGCCTGATCAATGAACTTTCACACAAACGAACGTAGAACGGGAAGACGGTTCCGCAACGTGCTGAAGCGGCGTTGATGGGTGCCGCTTTCCCGAACCCTGTTCCCACATCACCTTTCCCGAAACTACTTGGTCCAGATGGAGAACGGGAACGGCCCAGACACTGGAACACCTCCTCGCGCTGCATCGCGCCTATGTCCGCTCTCCACCAAACCCGGCCTTTGCCATCCGGGCCATCGATGTCTGCTTTTGGGCACTCGCGCCTCGGACGAGGGTGACCGCCATTGGCGCGTAGCTACCAGTCGACCGAATTCCCAGGTCTCCGCTTCCCGATGCCGCTGATCGGGCTGTGACTGTCTGCGTTGAGTCGCAAGCCGTCTCTCCTCTGCGTCCGAATAGCCCGACCGCAGTCAGCAGCATCTACACAGCGTGGTCGCACACCGGTTGCGACATGCGGGTGAGCGCGTCCAACCGGTCACTCAGCCGCGCCAGCGCCGTCTCATCCAGCTTTCCCCGGCAACCCGCCAACACCCGGTTGCCCCGTTCCAGCAATTGCGCGCGGATCACCGCGTCCTGCGTGGTTGCCGTCATGTCCTGCAGGGTGCGCAGTAGGCGCAGGCTCACGGCCAGGTCGCTCTGAGCGTAGTGGCGGATTTGCTCAAACGCCGTGTCCAGCAACTCGTCGAGGCTGATCCACGGCATCGTCACCCGCAGGGTATTCGGCGGATTGAACAGCGCGCGGCGGGGCGATTCCCGGCTCATCCAGCGGATCATGATGCGGCCGAGCTGGTCCAGGCAGGTGATGGCCGTGCTGGGGTCGTTCACCGCCGGGGAGATTGCTTTGAGGGCGATGTCGGCGATCTGCAGCACGCCGAACTCGACATCCTGCTGCAAAGTGCGAACCGGCCCGATGTCGAAGGTCGCCAGCAGCGCCGTCTGCACATCCTCCGTCAGGCGCTCCGGCCGCAACACGTGCAGCAGCGGAACGCCAGCCGCCACGAAGTGCCCCACCCGGCGCTGCACGGCAACGCGCACGCCGGCCGACTTCGCCACCGCCACCAGGCCGCGTATGTCAACGAACCGGATATAGCCCGAATGCAGGCCGGCCACGGCTACACTGGCCGCTGATTTCGGCAAGGCCGGGCTCTCGGTCAAATACGCCCCGCGAAAAGGGTGCGGCATCAACTCGTCGATCACCTCCTCGGTTTCGCCGGCGATGCGGTCTACGATGTGGTTGACGCTGATCGCTTGGCTGATGTGGTGGATGAAGAAGATCAGCCAGCCGACACAGAGCAGCGCCAGCACCATCGCCCCGGTCGCCGTCGCCACGGGGCTGAATGGCACCGGCATCGACCGCGCCGCCGGAAGCGCCGCCATGCAATAGCTGAAGGTCCCCAGGAAGATCCCCAAGGTCCACTGGGTCGCGCGGTCGCGGACGAAGCTGACCAGGATGCGGGGGGAGAACTGCGTCGAGGCCAGCGTCAGCGTCATCAGCAGCATGGCGAAGACGATCGAGACCACCGTCATGATCGAGGTCGCGATGTCGCCCAGGATCACCTGTGCCACCTGGGGGTCGGCATGCGATGGAAACAGGGCGTGCGGCACCCAGGCGCTCAGCGCGGGAAACCGCTCCTCCATCTCGGATAGCAGCATTCCCGTGGTGCCGAGCAGCAAGGCGATCACCAGCGGCCGCACCAGGAAGCCACCACGCAGGGTGTAGAGGCCTGCGCGCAGCACCAGGGCGGGGCGGCGGCGTTCCGGACCAGGTTGGTGCGACGGGGATGGCTTGCGGTTGATCATGCTCATGCGCCTATCATCGGCGGATCGACGGAACGCGTCATGCGATATCGGTGAGTGCGGGCCCGGTGGGATGGCGCTATAAGGGCCAGATATTTACGTCGAGGAGGCATCGGCATGAACACGTCAACGCCCCGTGTCCTATCGGGCGCGGAGGTCCGCGCACTGTCCACCCGGTCGGATTGGCTTGGCGGGATGCAAATTGCCCTGCACGTCGCGCTGATCGGGGTGGCGGGCTGGCTGGTGGCGATGTCCGGTCCTTGGACGGTGGTTCCGGCCATGCTGCTGCTGGGCGTCGCGCAATCGGCGCTGTTCGCGCCGGTTCACGAAACGATGCATCTGACGGCGTTCCGCAGCCGGCGGGCCAATGCCGTGGTCGGCTGGCTGGCGGCCTGCCCCTCGATGCTGAACTGGCACTTCTACACGGTATTCCACTTGGCGCACCACCGCTTCACGCAAGACCCGGAGCGTGATCCGGAGCTGACGCCGCGGCCGCCAGCCGGGCTGGAGACCTATTTGCTGCGGGTGCTGGCCGTGAATTACTGGCGGGCGCGGGCCAAGGTGTTGGTCGATTGCTGGCGGGGGGATTTGTCGGCCTATCCGTATGTGCCCGAGGCTGCGCAACGTCGGGTAATCACCAGTGTGCGTTGGATGACCGTGTTCGTCGCGGCGCTGGCCACTGGATCGGGCATCGTGTGGGGCTGGTGGGTTCCTTTCGTGTTCTGGCTGATCCCTCAGGTGGTAGGCCAGGTGTTCCTACGGCTCTACCTCCTGACGGAGCATACTGGCTGCGAGGAGACGCCGAACGGCCTGGTCAACACCCGCACGACACTGACCACGCGGCTGGTGCGGCTGCTGATGTGGAACATGAGCTACCACACGGAGCATCACCTCTACCCCTCGATCCCGTTCCACCGCCTGCCGGTCGCCCATGTGGCCGTGCGCGACCGGCTGGGCGTGGTGCAGGATGGCTATGCACGCTGGCATGCGGGCTACTTGCGGACCATCCTGGCACCTCGGCGCAGCGGGTTTGAAAGTGTGCCGGAACGCTGATTTCGCCCGTTCGCCACCAATTGCCGGGAGTGGAGGAGCATGGCCAAAGCGGTCATCCGTCCGGCGCATTGGGACGATCTGACCGGCGTTCTAGCGCTGTATCGTCACCTCCACCCTGACGACCCTGTCCTCGACCCCCATGCTGCGGAGGCGAGGTGGTCGGCCTTGCTTTCCTCGGGCCTAACGATCCCCTTTGTCGCAGATATAGCAGGAGCGCTGGTGTCTTCGTGCACGCTCGGGATCATCCCCAACCTGTCTCGTGGGGCGCGGCCCTACGCCGTGATCGAGAACGTCGTCACTCACGCAGAGCATCGCCGGGCTGGGTTGGGCCGTGCGGTTCTCCGGGCCGCACTCGACAGGGCATGGGATGCTGACTGCTACAAAGTCATGTTGGCGACGGGCTCGCAGGAGGCAGCGACACTGGAATTCTATGAGGCTGTGGGGTTTCTCCGGGGCGGCAAAACGTTCTTCGAGATGCGAAGGCCGTAGGACTGGACAGGGTGTAAACTGTCCGGCTGCTTGCAGAGGAGATGCCGCGTAGCGGGTTCTCGCTATCTCCCGGATTGGCCGATTGGACCTCTGTCTAGCGCGCGGCAGGCGCCTGGGAGCTACACCGTCATGTCCTAGCTGCCGCCACCGCCACCTCCGAGGCGAAGGTCTGCAAGAACGCGTCGCGCGTTATCTGCCCCATATCGACCGACTTCGCGTTGCCGCCTGCGACGACTGTGACGTCCTCGATGCCGATCACCTTCAGGATCAGCCGCAGGTAGCTGGTCGCGATGTCGCGGTCGCGGATGGGAGAGCCTTGCGTGTAGACGCCGCCCGACGCCATCAGGATAGTGCAGGTCTTGCCATGAACGAGACCTTCGCCGGAGAAGCCGAGCGTCTTTCCCTTGCGTACGATGTGGTCGATGTAAGCCTTCAGCACCGCAGGAACGTTGTAATTGTAGACTGGCGTGCCGATGGCGATGTGATCGGCGGTTAGGATCTCGTCGACGAGTTCGTCGGACAGGCGGAGAAGGTCCTTCATGTCAGGCGTATGCTGTTCGGGCGGAGCGAAGTAGGCCCCAAGCCACGGCAGTGTGACGAACGGGAGATTGCTCTCCATGAGGTCGCGCTTGACCACGCGCCCGTCCGGATGGTTTTTCACCCACTGCTCGACGAACAGCTTGGTGAGTCCGCGTGACATCGAGTGTTCGCCACGAGGGCTGGATTCGACAACGAGTAGGGTCGGCATGGAGAAGCTCCTGAAGGAAACGAGGTTGCAGCGGCTCAGCCAAAGCGGAAGCCCGAGATTGGCTTCCCCATTGCATGACCATGGAAGTCGACGATTGCCGTCTCGCCCGAGGCAGCGCCAGCCACGACCATCAGCGGCAAAAGATGGTCCTCATGCGGCTGCGCATCGCGTGCGCCGGGGGCCCGTTCCCAGTCGATCAGAGACTGTTCGCGCGTGTCCGCAGTGGTGATAGCCTGCCGCAGCCAGGCGTCGAACGCCTCCGCCTTCAGGTCTGTGCCCGCGCCGCCGAAACCACGCATATTGTGATATGTCTGCCCGCTTCCGATGATCAGCACGCCCTGCTCCCGCAATGGCTTGAGAGCACGGCCGATCGTCAGGTGAGCCGACGGGTCAAGGCCGCGTTGCATCGAAAGCTGCACGACAGGAATGTCGGCATCTGGGAAAACGACTTTCAACGGAATGAAGACGCCGTGGTCGTAGCCTCGGCGGTCGTCCACGGCGCTCGGAAGTCCGGCGTCAGCAAGTAATGTGCGCACGCGTGCGGCGATCTCCGGCGAACCCGGCGCAGGCCAAGTAAGCTGGTAGGTGTAGTCGGGAAAACCCCGGTAATCGAACAGCAGTGGCGGCGAGGGAGCGGCGTTAACTGTTGGCACCGCCTCCTCCCAATGCCCCGAGACCACGAGTATGGCGACAGGTGGTTCGCTGAGTGCGGAGGCTAGCCCAGCGAGATAGTCCTCGAGCGGCTTCCATGTCGCGCGCATCGGTCCCGGATGCAGGAAGAAGCATGGTCCGCCGCCATGATTGAGGAAGAATGTTGGTTGCATTCCTGCGAGATACGCTGTGAATGCCTTTTGCGAAACTGATCAAATACTGATGGTAACCATCATCTTTGGAGATGGGCTTGATAGGCAGCCTCACGCTGGATCAACTGCGCGTCCTGGTCACCATCGACGACGCTGGAAGCTTCTCGGCCGCGGGACGGTCGCTCGGCCGAGTTCAATCTGCGATCAGCCAAGCCGTTAGAACACTGGAGGAAACCCAGGGCGTCGCACTTTTCGATCGCACGCGCCACAAGCCTACCCTGACGCCGGTCGGGCGCGCGCTCGTCGAACAGGCACGCACGATCCTGGCGAGCGCTGACCGTTTCGAAGCCATAGCGGCAGGAACACGGGTGGGATTAGAACCGACCCTTACCATAGCCATCGATCCGCTTGTTCCAACCGAGCCACTGATAGACAGCCTCCGCGCTCTCCGCGACACCTTCACAGGGCTCCCTGTTTCCTTCTCTACCGAGGGCTTGGGAGGAGCCGAGCGGCGCCTGCGGGCGGACTCCGCCTCGCTGGCATTCTGCCTGTTGCTGCCGCCCGTGCCTGACGACCTCATAGCGTATCCTCTCATCGACCTGAGCCTCGTGGCCGTGGCCGCTTCAGACCACCCACTCGTGCGACTTGGCCGCAAGCTGGATCGGGCTGATCTTGAAGCGCACGTGCAACTTGTGCTGTCGGATGCTCTCAGCACCGACGGTCCGAATCACGGGGTGATCAGCAGCCGGGTTTGGCGGTTCGTCGACCTAGCGCGCCGGCTCGACTTCCTGGTCGCGGGTTTCGGCTGGTGCAAGATGCCGCCCTTTGTCGTCGAACCTTATCTGAGGGATGGCCGATTGGTAGAGTTGGACATCGCGGACGAGAGCCTATCGCCGGTGGGTACTCTGCCGGTCTACGCAGCGCACGTCCGTGGCCGGCCTTTGGGCCGTGGCGGCAAGTGGCTCCTGGACGATCTACGGAAACGTCTCACGAGGTAAAGATCGGAATCAGGGGCTCAGACCGCACGGACTGTACGAGACAGGCCGCCTGCCCGTTCGACAAAGGACGCCACGGCGGCAACGCCATCGCCCGCGCGGATGTTGGTGAACACGAACGGCCGCTCACCCCGCATCTTGCGGCTATCGCGGTCCATCACCTCCAGGCTGGCACCGACATGGGGGGCGAGGTCGATCTTGTTGATCACCAAAAGGTCGCTGCGGGTGATGCCCGGGCCGCCCTTGCGCGGGATTTTGTCCCCGGCGGAGACGTCGATGACGTAGATCGTGATGTCCGCCAATTCCGGGCTGAATGTCGCGGCCAGATTGTCACCGCCGCTCTCGATCAGGATCAAATCCAGCGCTGGAAAACGCCGGCATAGATCGGCCACGCCAGCCAGGTTGATGCTAGCATCCTCCCGGATGGCGGTGTGCGGGCAGCCCCCGGTTTCGATGCCGAGAATCCGCTCGGGTGGGAGGGAGCCGGCGCGGGTGAGGAATTGGGCGTCCTCTTTCGTGTAGATGTCGTTGGTGATGGCTGCGATGTCGTAATGCGGCGATAGGGCGCGGCAGAGCCCATCCATAAGTGCCGTTTTGCCCGTGCCGACCGGGCCGCCGACGCCAACCCGCAATGGTCCGTGTGCGCTGCTCATGTTCGGAAAAGCCTCGTATATTGCGTTTCGTGCCGCATGGCGGCGATGTCGGAGCGGAAGCACACCCCGCCCAGATCGTCCAGGGTGGCGTGAGCCGTGTCCTGTGCAACCGCTGCCAGCAGCGGGGCAAGCCGGGCGAGGACACGCAACCCGGCGGTCTGACCCAACGGCACCAGGCGCACCGCAGACGATATCAAATTGGCGGCGAAAGCGTGCAGCAGGCCGAGCGTGGCATTGTCCTCCGGCACGTCATGCGCGGCGGCCAGGGCGCCCAGGGCCACCGGGTAGGCGACCTGGCCAGGCTGTGCTGCCAACAGCGGCGCGCCCCAAATTCTGGCGGCGAGCGCGAAGGCCGTGCCTTGGGCCAGCGTTTCCAGCCGTCGTTCGGCGCCGGGTTGGGCGGCAAAGGCCAGCGCGGCGATGTCAGCCAGATCGGGGGCGGTCCGCGCGCGATAGGCATGGCGGAGCAGGATCGCATCCGAACGGCCGGCGCCGTAGGTCAGCACATCGGCGAGCCAGGTGGCAGTGGTTGCCTCGTCGGTCACGTCCCGCGCTTCTATCGCCCATTCCAGGCCGTGGCTATAGGCATAGGCACCCGTCGGGAACGCTGGGGAAAGCCAGGTGAGGAGGAGCGGAAGTTTTGTCGCGTCTTCACTCATCATCGTGATGGTGGTGGTGTCCGCCGGCATAGGCGCCGCCTTCGGGATCGAACGGCGCGTCGATCGCGTGGGCGTGGCCGCCGAGCCCGTGCACCATGTCGGCGATCACGTGGTCCGCCCGGATGCGGATGCGGTCACCCAGCAATTGGACGGGCAA
Source organism: Acetobacteraceae bacterium (assembly GCA_965199005.1). Lineage (GTDB taxonomy): Bacteria > Pseudomonadota > Alphaproteobacteria > Acetobacterales > Acetobacteraceae > LMUY01. The sequence continues at coordinate 2,597,825 of CBDAQK010000006.1, forward strand.
ATGCCGGTTGCCGAGATGCCAGGCAATCCGGACCAATTCCGCGGGGCCGTGCGCTTGGATTTCGAGCAGCGGCTCAGCCTGGGAGACCACCCGGATGATCCGGCCATCCGCGAGTTCCAGGCCGTCGCCATCCCGCAGCCGAACCGCTTGCGGCAGGTCCAGAAGCAATTCGTCACCCCCGACGGTGGTCAGCACAATCCGGCGGCGATGGCGCCTGTCGAAATCGATCAGGACCTCATCGTCTGCGCCTCGATCGCTCCAGGAGCCGGCGGGAAGCACAGCATTGGCGCGCAAACTCATCCGAAATACTTCATCGCTGACAGCACGGCGACAATCGTTACAGCCAGGCTCACCGTCCAAACCCGGATTTCAGATCGAACTGATTCCACATCCTGCTTGGTTGCGACGGTTTCCGACACCGCCTGATGAAACGGGTCGCTGAGCGTTTCAGCCTGAGGGCGCGAAAATGTCCCAGCATCCTCCAGCCGCTTCACAAACGACAGCTTGTCGAACACCACGGTCATGGTGCCAGCCTAGAACAGGAAATACCGTTGCGCCATCGGCAGCACCGTCGCTGGCTCGCAGGTCAGCAGCACGCCGTCCGCCCGCACCTCGTAGGTCTCGGGGTCGACCTCGATATTCGGGGTGGCGTCGTTATGGATCATCGAATGCTTGCCGATGCCGCCCCGCGTATCCCGCACCGCCGACAGCATCCGGCGCAGCCCCAGCGTGCGGCCCAGCTCCGCCTCCATCGCCGCGCCCGATAGGAAGGTGATGCACGTCGCCGCCAACGCACCCCCGAGCGTGCCGAACATCGGCCGGTAATGCACCGGCTGCGGCGTGGGGATGGACGCGTTCGGGTCCCCCATCGGGGCACAGGCAATCATGCCGCCCTTGATCACCAAATCCGGCTTTACCCCGAAGAAGGCGGGCGACCACAGCACCAAATCCGCCAGCTTACCGGCCTCGATACTGCCAACCTCGTGACTCAAACCCTGCGCGATCGCCGGGTTGATAGTGTATTTGGCGACGTAACGTTTAGCCCGCGTGTTGTCCGCCACCCCATCGCAAGACAGGGAGCCGCGCTGCAGCTTCATCTTATGCGCGGTCTGCCAGGTGCGGATGATCACCTCGCCCACCCGCCCCATCGCTTGGCTGTCGGAGCTGATCATGCTGATCGCGCCGATATCGTGCAGGATATCCTCTGCCGCAATCGTCTCCCGGCGGATGCGGCTCTCGGCGAAGGCCACATCCTCCGGGATGTTCGGGTCCAAATGGTGGCAGACCATGAGCATGTCCAAATGCTCGTCCAGCGTGTTGGAGGTATAAGGCCGCGTCGGGTTGGTGGAGGAGGGCAGCACGTTCGGCAACCCGGCGACGCGCAATATGTCTGGCGCATGGCCGCCGCCCGCGCCCTCGGTATGGAAGGCGTGGATCGTGCGGCCTTTGAAGGCAGCGATCGTGTCCTCCACGAACCCGCTCTCGTTCAATGTGTCGGTATGGATCATCACGGGGACGTCGAACCGGTCCGCCACCGACAGGCAGCAATCGATCGCGGCCGGGGTGGTGCCCCAATCCTCGTGCAGCTTCATCGACGAAGCGCCGGCCCGCAGCATCTCCTCAAGCGCGGCGGGGCGGGAGGCATTGCCCTTGGCGGAGAAGGCGAGGTTCACCGGTAGCCCCTCCGCCGCCTGCAGCATCCGGGCGAGGTACCACGGCCCCGGCGTGCACGTAGTGGCGGAGGTGCCGCTGGCGGGCCCGGTGCCGCCACCGCACATGGTGGTGATGCCGGATGCCAGCGCCTCCTCCACCTGCTGGGGGCAGATGAAGTGGATATGCGCGTCCACCCCGCCCGCGGTGAGGATTTTGCCCTCGCCGGCGATCACCTCCGTCCCCGGGCCGATGACGATGGTGACGCCGGGCTGCACATCGGGGTTGCCGGCCTTGCCAATGGCGGCGATCCGACCGTTGGTAATGGCTATATCCGCCTTGACGACCCCCCAATGGTCCAGGATCAGCGCATTGGTGATGACGGTGTCGACGGCGCCCTCTGCCTGGCTGCGCTGAGACTGGCCCATGCCGTCACGGATCACCTTGCCGCCGCCGAACTTGACCTCCTCGCCATACAGAGTGAGGTCGCGCTCCACCTCGATGAACAGCTCGGTATCCGCCAGGCGAACCCGGTCGCCAGTGGTGGGGCCATACATATCGGCGTAGGCACGGCGGGTGAGTCTGGTCATAGCGAACCCATGATGTCGCCGCGGAAGCCGTAGACGGTGCGGGCGCCGCGGAATGGCATCAACGTCACCTCGCGCGACTGTCCAGGCTCGAACCGCACGGCGGTGCCGGCGGCGATGTCCAGCCGCTGACCGCGTGCGAGGGCACGGTCGAATTGCAGCGCCGGGTTGGTCTCGGCGAAATGATAATGGCTGCCGACCTGGATGGGCCGGTCCCCGGTATTGGCGACGGTCAGCGTCGTGCGCGGCTGGCCGGCATTCAGTTCGATGTCACCATCCAGGGTGATGACCTCGCCAGGGATCATTTCAGGATAGCCAGTCCAGCAAGGCCACAGGCAAAGGCGGCGATCATGGCGGTCTTGATACCCCACATGTATGTGCGAGAAGGTTTCTCGGCCAAAGCAACTTTGACATCAGCAATCTCGCTCTTGAGTTCGGTACGAAGCGAAGCAATGTCCATTTTCAGTTCCAGCCGGAGCGAGGCATTTTCTTCCTTCAGTTCCGCGCGCAGCAAGGCATTTTCTTCCTTCAGCTCCGAACGCAGCAAGGCGTTTTCTTCCTTCAGCTCTGACCGGAGCGACGCGTTTTCTTCCTTCAGCTCCAACCGTAGCGCCGCCGTTTCCTCCTTTAACTCCGTGCGGACGCCCATCAGATCGGCCCTGGTGGCCAGATGCGGCAGGATCGCATCAATCCGCACGATCATCGGCTCCAGCCGCCGAAGCGTCGCCCTCACCTCACCCATATCATCCTCGAGCCGGCTGACTCGTGCTACCAGCCATGAATCGCGCGGGGGCTCGTCGGGTGGTGCAGGGCCGTCGGGGCTCATCGGATGGGTTCGTGCACAGTCACGAGTTTGGTGCCATCGGGGAAGGTCGCCTCCACCTGCACGTCGGCGATCATCTCGGCGATGCCCTCCATCACCTGGTCGCGGGTGAGCACATGCGCACCGTGCTCCATCAGGTCGGCGACGCTGCGGCCGTCGCGGGCACCCTCCACCACGAAATCGCTGATGAGCGCCACCGCCTCCGGATGGTTCAGCTTCACGCCGCGGGCCAGCCGCTTGCGGGCGACTTCCGCCGCCATGGCGATCAGCAGCTTGTCCTTCTCGCGCGGGGTCAGGTTCATCGGATCAGCAACTCCAGACACGGGGCAAGGGACGGCCATCCCGCAACGAGGCCAATCCTGCCACGATCGCGGCCCGTGCACAGGCCCCATCATGCGCCACCACCCGGGCCACCAACAAATCCCCCATAGCGGATGCCCCCGCCTGCCATGGCGCCAGGGCGGCCCGCAACCCATCCAGCCGCGCGGCGGCATTCCCAACGACATGAACGAGGGTTGCAACAGCACGCGCGCCCGACGCCACGGCCGGGCGGTCCAGCACGGCTTGCACAGGACCATCGAACCGGACCGCATCGTGCCAGAGCAAGCAATCTGCCCGGCGAACCCGGATGGTGTCCCGCAACAGGGCACGCTGCACCGACTCGCCCATCAGTGCACGGCCGAAAACCAAAATCTCCACTCCCAGAAACCAGGCATCCGCCGCCACTTCAATCTCCAGGCGGCGATCGAGCGCACAGTGATCGAACAGGATGGTCTCTTGGGGAAGCCATTCCAGCGCTGCGCCCGGCCCGACCGTAAGTGTCGTTCGCACCTTGGCCGGCAGACCGCCGGGCGATCGGTAGAAGCGCTCCGCCGCCTGGCTGGCGACCGTCAGTTTTGTCGCAGGCCCGGCGCAGATCGCCGTTTCCAGCCGATCGCCTTGGGCCACCCCGCCAGCGCTGTTCAGCGTGACGATGCTGGTCCACCCTCCCTGCTCCGGGCGGGGCAGACGTGCCTTCAGGCATCCCTCCTGCCGGAACCGGTCCAACACGGTCTGCCCAGCGCGGCATTTAACCGTGGCGCGTAGCGTTCCGACTGACCGCTGCAGCGTGGGCGAGGCGGCCGCCGTCAACGCACGCGCAGCGTCCTCACCGCGGCAGGGCGCGCTGCTGCTGGGCGACTTGGTCGGCGTATTGGTGGCCCAACTGGGCGATCCCAGCATCCAGTTGGGCCCGGGTCAGGCGCCCCTGGTTGAACTGCTGCTGGAGCGAGACGACGCCCTGGTTATGCTGTTGCTGCAACGCCGTAAGATTCCGATTGTATTGCTCCTGCTGCTGCCGCACCTGCGCATTGCGCGCCTGGTCATAGTCGGCCTCGCGATTCTGATTATTCCGGGGATCGACGTACTGCGTCTGCGGCTGCTGGTAGCGTGGCCGATCGCCATAACCCGGCGACGGCGGCGGTGCGCCATAGCCATAGCCGGGCGGTGGCGGGGGCGCACCATAGCCCGGCGGCGGCGGCGCACCGTACGAGCCACGGGGGTCATAATATTGCGCGCTCGCCGGGTGGAGCATACACACGCCCAGCAATCCCAAAGCCAAAAGCCCCCCACGGGGCGCGAATTTTTTCATTGTAACGACCGTTCCCATGCCAGTTACAAAACCTAATGCAGTGGGAACGAGGCGGTTTCAGGGCGGTCCCTGCAAAAAAGCCGAATTGTCCACCCTAGACGGATAAGCGCCGCCGGACGTCGTCCTCGTTCAGGGTGCCGGCCGGCCCGCTCAGCACGATATCGCCGCGGTCCATCACCGCAATGCTCTGCGCCAGTTCGCGGGCAAAATCGTAATATTGCTCCACGAGCACGATCGCCATCTGACCGCGCTGCCGCAGCAGCGCGATGACGCGGCCGATATCTTTGATGATGCTCGGCTGGATCCCCTCGGTCGGTTCGTCCAACACCAGCAGGCGGGGCTTCATCACCAAGGCGCGGGCGATGGCGAGTTGCTGTTGCTGGCCACCTGAGAGATCGCCGCCACGGCGGCGCAGCATCGTCTTGAGGATCGGGAACAGCTCGAACATCTCGTCGGGAACCCGCCGCTCACGGCGGGGCAACACGGCAAACCCGGTTTCCAGGTTTTCCCGCACGGTCAGCAACGGGAACACGTCGCGCCCCTGCGGCACCCAGGCAATGCCCCGCCTCGCCCGCTCGAACGTCGGCAGGCGGGTGATATCCCGCCCCTCCCACATCACCTTGCCAGCGCTGACGGGGTGGGCGCCGGTGATCGCGCGCAAGAGGCTGGTCTTGCCCACCCCGTTACGGCCGAGCACGCAGGTGACGGCGCCGGGCACTGCCTGGATGGACACTTGGCGCAAGGCAATCGCCGCGCCGTAATGCAGGTTGACGCCCTCGACGCTCAGCATGGGTCACCGGCCAAGATAGACTTCCACCACCCGCGGATCCTCGCTCACATGGTCGATCGTGCCCTCGCTGAGCACGCTGCCCTCGTGCAGGCAGGTCACCTTGACCCCCAGCGCCCGGACGAACGCCATATCGTGTTCCACCACCACCACGCTGCGGGTGCGGTTGATTTCGCGCAGCAGCACGGCGGTCTGTTCCGTTTCGGAATCGGTCATACCCGCGACCGGCTCGTCCACCAGCAGCAATTGCGGCTCCTGCGCCAGCAGCATCCCAATCTCCAGCCATTGCTTCTGGCCATGGCTCAGATCGCCCGACCGGCGATGGCGCTGATCGGTCAGCCTTGTCGTCTCCAGGATGCCTTCGATCCGTCGCCGCTCTTCGGCCGTCTCCCGGGCGAACAGGGCGAAGCGCGGGGCGCGATCCCCTGCCAAGGCCAGCAGCAGATTGTCCCACACGGTATGCGGCTCGAACACGGTGGGTTTTTGGAACTTGCGGCCGATCCCCAGACCGGCGATCGCCGGCTCGTCCAGCTTGGTCAGGTCGGTGAGCCCGTTGAACAACACGTCGCCGGTGTCTGGCCTTGTCTTGCCGGTAATCACGTCCATCATCGTGGTCTTGCCCGCGCCGTTAGGCCCGATCACCGCCCGCATCTCGCCGGGAACCAGCACCAGCGACAGGGAATTAAGCGCGCGGAACCCGTCGAACGTCACAGAAACACCGTTCAAATACAGCAGCGTTCCATTGCTCACGACACCGCTTCCTTGGCGGCCGCCTCGGTTGGCGAGGGCGGTGCGGCGGGCAAAGGCGGGTCCCCCCGCTCGCGCACCGGGATCAAACCCAGCAGGCCGCGCGGCAGGAACAAGGTCACCAGGATGAACAAAGCACCCAGGGCGAACAGCCACACCTCCGGCAGTGCCCCGGTCAGCACCGTCTTGCCGAGGTTGACCAGCACCGCACCCAGGATCGGACCGGCCAACGTGCCGCGGCCCCCGACGGCGACCCAAATCACCGCCTCGATGGAGTTGGCGGGCGCGAACTCACCTGGATTGATGATGCCAACCTGCGGCACATAAAGCGCCCCACCGATCGCCGCCATCACCGCGGACACCACCCAGACCACCAGCTTGTAACGCTCCGGCCGGTAGCCCAGGAACCGCGTCCGGCTCTCGGCATCGCGCACGGCCACCATGACCTTGCCAAATCGCGACCGGGTCATCGCCCGGGCCAGCAGATAGAGCAGGGACAACACGATGGCGGTGACAATCAGCAGTCCAGCCCGCGTGGTATCGGCCGAAAGCGGGAAGCCCAACAGCTCCTTGAAGTCCGTCAGCCCATTATTGCCACCGAAGCCCATATCGTTGCGGAAGAAGGCGAGTAGCAGGGCGTAGGTCAGGGCCTGGGTGATGATGGATAGATAGACGCCCGTTACTCGGCTGCGGAACGCCAAATAGCCGAACACGCCGGCTAGTATGGCTGGAACCAACACCGCCATGAGCATCGCATAGCCGAACCAGTTGAATCCAAGCCAGAACCACGGCAATTCCTTGTAGTTCAAGAACACCATGAAGTCCGGCAGGATGGGGTTCGCATACACGCCGCGGGCGCCGATCTGCCGCATGAGGTACATGCCCATCGCGTACCCGCCCAGGGCAAAGAAGGCCGCATGGCCCAGGGTAAGGATGCCGATGTAGCCCCACACCAAATCCACCGCGAGGGCCAAGATGGCGTAGCAAAGGTATTTACCCGAGAGCGACACCACGAAGGTCGACACGTGCATGGCAGACCCTGGCGCCGTGCCGAGGTTGAGCACCGCCAGCAGCACCGCAATCCCCAGCACGAGCACAACAGTGATAGCGGAGGCCTTCATGCCTCCACCGCCCGGCCCTTTTGCGGGAACATCCCGCGGGGCCGCCGCTGAATGAAGGCGATCAGCAGCACCAGCACGACAATCTTGCCCAACACCGCCCCCGCCACCGGCTCCAGGAACTTGTTCACCACGCCCAGCAGAAGCGCCCCCAGCGCCGTCCCCCACAGGTTGCCGACGCCGCCGAACACCACCACCATGAAGCTGTCGATGATGTAGCCCTGCCCCAGATTGGGGCTGACGTTGTCGATCTGGCTCAAGGCCACACCCGCCATGCCGGCAATGCCAGAGCCCAGGCCGAACGTCATGGCGTCCACCCAGGGCGTCCGGATCCCCATCGCGGCAGCCATGCGCCGGTTTTGGGTTACCGCCCGCATCCGCAGGCCCAACGAGGTGAAACGCATCACCACCATGAGCGCCGCCAGCACGAGCACGGAAAAGATGATGATCGTCACACGGTTGTAGGTGAGCACGAGGCCGCCCACCTGCGCGGCCCCGCTCATCCAGCCAGGGCTGCCGACATTGCGGTTGTCGGCGCCGAACATCGATCGCACCGCCTGCTGCAGCACGAGTGACAGGCCCCAGGTCGCCAGCAGCGTCTCCAAGGGGCGGCCATAGAGGAACCGGATCAGCAGCCGTTCGACCGCAACACCCACGGCGCCCGAGACGAGGAAGGCCAGCGGCACGGCAATGAACAAACTGGCCCCGAATAGACCCGGCGCATAACCACGGATCGCCTCCTGCACGACGAAGGTCGTGTAGGCCCCGAGCATGACCATCTCGCCATGGGCCATATTGATGACGCCCATGACGCCGAAGGTGATTGCCAGGCCGGACGCTGCCAGCAACAACACCGAGCCCAGCGACACGCCGTAGAAGGCCCCCTGGAGCACGGTCCAAATCCGCTGCCACCAGTCGATAGCGGCGATCGCCTTATCGGCTGCCGCAGCCACGGGCGGGGAGGGATTGGAAATAGTGCTCATCAACGAGCGGGCTTCCATGTCGCCCCGGTCCGACAGGATCGCTATGGCGGCGAGCCGGTCCGGATCCTTGCTGTCCGCCGTGCCCAAGACGGCGGCCGCCCGCGCTTGTTCCATGGTGCGCTTGATGGCCGGGACCTTCTCCTGCGCAATGGCGTGGTCGAGGGCCGGGACCGAATTGGTGTCGCGCGAATGGAACACCGCCTCCGCAGCGGCCGCGCGCTGGGTCGGGTCGGGGGACATCAGCCGCACTGTGCCAAGCGCGGCGTCGACGGCGACGCGGATGTTGTTGTTGACGCGAACGGGCCGAGCCCCGTCCACCGTGGCTGGCTGCCCCGTCGCTGCAAGCACGGTGGCGCTGTCGGACCGAATATACAGTTGCTTATCGGGGCCGAGCAGCAGGTTGCCCGCCTGCATCGCGGCCAGGATATCGCCTGCGCGCGGGTCGCCAGAGGCAGCGAGCGCCTCCACCCCGCGCTGTATCTCGCCGAAGTTACTAGAGGTGAGTCCAGTCAGGTCTGGCTCCGCCCGAGCGGCCACCCCGACCAGCAAACACAGCACGAACACCCCAACCTGCAGCAATCGAAGCAGGGGTGAGGGGGACAAAAATCCCCCTCTGGGGTCCAGGGGCAAAGTCCCTGGCCTCTCCCCCATCCTCAGGTCTTCCCGGCGCCGCCGCACTTGCCGAGCACGACGTTGTAGTTGCCGCAGGACATCGGCGGCAGCCAGTCGCTGATGAGGTCCTTCGACCCTTCCAGATATGGCGACCAGGCCTGTGCCACGATCGTGCCCGGCGTCTGGCTCACGACGTTGAATTGGCCATCAGCCTGGATTTCGGCAATCAGGACCGGCTTGGTGATGTGATGGTTCGGCATCATGGTCGAGTAGCTGCCGGTCAGGTTCGGCACGGAAACGCCGATCATGGCCGGGATGACCTTCGCCGGGTCCCAGCTCTCGGCCTTCTCCACGCCCTTAACCCACATGTTGAAGCCGATGTAAGCGGCCTCCATCGGGTCGTTGGTGACGCGCTTCGGGTTTTTCGTATAGGCGTGCCACTGGTCGATGAATGCCTTGTTCGCCGGGGTGTCCACGCTCTCGAAGTAATTCCAGGCCGCGAGATGCCCGACGAGCGGCTTGGTGTCGATACCGGCGATTTCTTCCTCGCCGACGGAGAACGCCACCACCGGGATGTCGGTCGCCTTGATCCCCTGGTTCGATAGTTCCTTGTAGAATGGGACGTTGGCGTCGCCGTTGATGGTGGAAACCACGGCCGTCTTCTTACCGGCTGAACCGAATTTCTTGATGTCTGCCACGATCGTCTGCCAGTCCGACTGGCCGAACGGCGTATAGTTGATCAGGATGTCCTCGGATGCGACGCCCTTGGACTTCAGATATGCTTCCAGGATCTTATTGGTGGTGCGCGGATAGACATAGTCGGTGCCGGCGAGCACCCAGCGGGTGATCTTGTTCTCGTCCATCAGGTAATCGACCGCCGGGATCGCCTGCTGGTTAGGCGCGGCGCCGGTGTAGAAGACGTTCTTGCTGCTTTCCTCGCCCTCATACTGGACGGGATAGAACAGCATGTTGCCCGTCTCCTCGAACACGGGCAGCACCGATTTACGTGACACGCTGGTCCAGCAGCCGAACACGGCGCTGACCTTGTCGACGGTGATCAACTCGCGCGCCTTTTCGGCGAAGAGCGGCCAGTTGGAGGCCGGGTCGACGACGACGGCCTCAAGCTTCTGCCCGAGCACGCCACCCTTGGCATTTTGGGCATCGATGAGCATGAGCATGACGTCCTTCAACGTCGTCTCGCTGATCGCCATGGTGCCGGAGAGGGAGTGTAGAATGCCGAGCTTGATCGTGCCCTTGGCCTGGGCGCGTGCGCCGCGGCTGGCACCCATGGCCGCGGCGGCAAGGGCCATCGCGCCTAAATTACGTCGACTGATTGTTGGCTGCATCGCTGCTTCCCCACGTTGCTGTGCTCATGCGGAATGAGCAATCATCATGCCATCGCGAGAATGTGAGGAATGAAGCTGCATCCAACACGCAATGCCGCCTCATGCGCCACCGCGTGCCCGAATCAGGTGCAACGATACCGTTACAAATTACCGTTGCGAAGGGAGACCGAAATCTGCCGCAACTGCGTGAGGTGCCTGTAATATCATATCGTCATGGCTTCCACGATGTCGGTGCGCGGCGACGCCACCGCACGGTCCATTGCCGCCATACGATCCGTCACGGCCTGGGTCGTGTTGGGGTTCGCGAGCAAAATCCGCATCAGAACGCCGCCGCGTCGAACCCATTTGGCAACACGCCACGCGGCCGGATCGCGTCATACGCCGGCACTGGCAAGTACTGTCCGATGCCGGGCTGCGCCCGTACGACGCCGTCCTGCATGACGATCTTGCCGCGCAGCAGCGTTGCCACCGGCCAACCCGTCACCTCGCGCCCCTCGAACGGCGTGTAGTCGATCGCCTGCTGCATCAGCGCGTTGGTGATCGTCACCTTTTTCCCCGGGTCCCACAGCACCAAATCCGCGTCTGCACCCGGTGCGATGCGCCCCTTCGCTCGCAGCCCGAACAGCTCGGCCGGGCGCGTCGCCGTCAGCCGGACGAAGTCGCTGGGGCTGATACGCCCGCTCACCACACCCTCCGTCCACAGCAAAGGCAGGCGCGCCGCCAGCCCCGGCACGCCGTTGGGAATGGCGGTGAAGGGCGCGTCATCGCCCCCGGCCCGCTTGCCGCGCGGGCCGCCATAGCACCAGCCGCTATGGTCGGAGCTGATCACCTCGAGCGTCCGCAGCCGGATCGCATCCCACAGCGCCTGCGTGGCGGCGGCGTCCCGCGGGGCTGGGCTGCACATGAACTTGGCGCCCTCGAACCCGGGCCGGTCCATGTCAGCGGCAGTCAGCACCAGATATTGCGGACAGGTTTCCCCCCACACCTTCACCCCGCGGCGCTGCGCCTGCGCGATTTCCCCGGCGGCCTGCGAACCCGAGACGTGGAACACCTCGATTGGCGTATCCACCAGTTCGGCCAGCGCGATGGCCCGGTGCGTCGCCTCCCGCTCGACAATTTCGGGCCGGGACCACGCATGGTATTTCGGCGCGGTGTGCCCCGCCGCCAGCAGGGCCGCGGATCGCCAGGCGATGGCGTCATAATTCTCGCAGTGCACCGTGACGAGGCAGCCGAGCCGCCGCGCGGCCGACAGCACCGCCAGATATTGCCGGTCGTCCAGCCGCAGCGGATCGTAGGTCAGGAACACCTTCAGGCTGCGAATGCCGCTGGCGACCAACTCCGGCAGTTCGGTGTAGATCACCGCGTCGGTCGGGTTGGTGATGATTTGGTGGAACGCGTAGTCCACCATCGCCCCCACCTCTGCCCGGCGCCGGTATTCGGCCAGCGGTTCCAGCACGCCCCGCCCCTTGAACTGCGTCGAAAAGGTGACGACGCTGGTGGTGCCACCGGCCAGCGCGGCGGTGCTGCCGGTGACGAAGGTCTCCTCGTCGGCACCCCCGCCCGCCTGCAACTGCTCGATATGGCAGTGGGTGTCGACGCCGCCGGGCATCACGAGCAGACCCTGCGCGTCGAGGGTGGGGCCACCGTCCAGCCGGTCGGCAATGGCGGCGATGCGGCCGGCGCAGATGCCGATATCGGCCGCGAACTGGTCGATCGCGGTGATCACGGTCCCGCCACGCACGATCAGGTCAAAATCCGGCATGAGGTCTCCTGAGGTCGAATCGATCTGCACGTAAGAAGGCCGAGGGGATACTGTCCAGCCTTGACGAACGCCCTGCCCCCAACTCGCCGCGTCTTGGGGTGCCATCGAAACAGAGGTCCACCATGCTCCCCTCGCAGCGCCACTTGTTCGAAATCCCCCGCGATGTCGCCTATCTCAACAATGGGTCGTTCACTCCCCTGCCCCGCTGCGTGCGGGAGGCCGGGGAGGCAGGTGTCGCCGTGAAGAGCACCCCGTGGCTGATGGACCACGCGGCCATTGACCGCCGGGTCGAGACGATCCGGGCCACCGCAGCCAGCTTCATCGGTGCCCAGGCAGACGATATCGCGATCGTCCACTCGGCAGCCTATGGCATCGCCACCGCTGCAGCCAATCTCGCCATCACCGCCACCACGCGCATCCTGCTGATCGAAGGCGAATTCCCCTCGCAATCCCTGGAATGGGCGCGCCGGGCGCAACAGACCGGTGCAATGCTGGATGTCGTCCCGCGGCCGGAGGACGGCGACTGGACAGCCGCCATCCTGCGCCGCATCGAACAACCCGGGCTGCCCCCGGTCGGCATTGCAGCCTTGACGCCGCTGGTATGGACCGATGGCACCCTGATCGACCTCGAACACCTGGTGCCGGCGCTGCGGCAACAGGGCGCCGCGATCGTGGTGGATGCCACGCAGGCGGTTGGCGTGCTGCCCATCGATGTCGGGCGGTTGGCGGCGGACTACCTGGTCTTCCCGACCTACAAATGGCTGCTGGGCCCCTACACGCTCGCCTTTCTGTATGTCGCGCCAGCCCGGCAGCAGGGAACGCCGTTGGAGCAATATGGGGCGAACCGCATCGGCGGTGGCGACCCCTTCGCCGGGCGGCTGGGTGACCCTGTCGCGACCGCCCGCCGCTTCGACATGGGACAGCGCAACAACCCGGTGAGCCTGCCGATGGCGCTGGCGGGCATGGAACTGGTGCGGGATTGGGAACGCGACGCCATCAGCGAACGCCAGCGCATGTTGACGGACGCGCTGGCAGACCGTGCCGAGGCGTACGGGCTGCATCCGATCCCACGCCCACGCCGCGCACCGCACATCCTGGGACTGCAGCCACCGGCGGGCCTGGTGACGGCAAAGCTGGTTGCGGCGCTGGCCGAACATGGCGTGTATGTGGCCGAGCGCGGCGGGCGGATCCGCATCGGCGCTCACGTGTTCAACGACGAGGAGGATGTGGCCCGCTTCGCGGCGGCGCTTGACCGTGCTGTGACGGCGGGCCGCTGACATAGCGTTCGCGGGTATAGCGCTGCCGTGGCCAGGGCCACCCTTATTAGGAAAGACCGAAGCGCCCCGGCAAGCACCGCTTGCCGGGGCACTGGTTGGCTTAGTTCGGAACCAGCACCGAGCTTACGACGTGGATCACGCCGTTGGACTGCAGCACGTTGGGGATCGTCACTTCGGCTACGCCGCTCTTGGCGCCCATGACGAAGATCTTGCTGCCGTCCATGCTGAGCGTGAGTGGCTCACCCTGGACGGTCTTCAGCGTGGCGGTGCCCTTGCCCGCCTTGATCATCTTCATCAAATCCGCCGCGGTCAGCCGGCCGGGGACCACATGGTAGGTGAGCACGGCCACCAGCATGGCCTTGTTCTCGGGCTTCAGCAGCGTATCGACGGTGCCGGGCGGCAGCTTGTCGAAGGCCGCGTTGGTTGGCGCAAACACGGTGAACGGCCCGGGCGACATCAGTGTATCGACCAACCCGGCCGCCTTGACGGCTGCAACCAGGGTGGTGTGATCTTTCGAATTCACCGCGTTCTCGACGATGTTCTTCGTCGGATACATGGGCGCACCACCGACCATGACCGTCGCCGTCGCCTTGGTCGCGGTGGTGGTTGCGGACTGGGCGGCTGGGGACAGGATGGCCCCCAGCGTCGTGGACGCGAACAAAGCAGCGAGCAGCAGACCAGCTGGGCGAATACAACGCATAGTGCTCATCCTTAGTTGCCGGCCGCACCCTCTGGTGGACCTTACAAGGATGATACGGCACGGCAGTGATTGCAGATGCGCCGCGACGACAGGAAAGTTAAACCTATTTGAAGGCCACCCATACCGGCCCATCGGCTCCGGCCGTCAGGCGTCGCGGGCGCGCAGAAACCGGTCGAAGGCCGCCAGGGTGCCTTCGGAGACATGGTGCTCGATCCCCTCGGCGTCGGACTCCGCGTCCTCCACCGACACGCCGAGCGCGACCAGCAGGCGAACCACAATCCGGTGCCGCGCCCGCACGCGCTCGGCCAGGGCCTGCCCGGCCTCCGTCAGGAACACACCGCGGTATGGCAGCGAAGTGGCGAGCCCCTCACGCTTCAACCGGGCAATCGTCTTGATGGCGGTGGCATGCGCGACGCCCATGCGCCGGGCGATATCGACCGTGCGCGCCTCCCCCCCGGTGGCCAACAGGTCGGCGATGAGCTCGGCATAATCCTCCAGCAGGACGGAGGACCGGGCCTGCCGGGCGCGGTCGAAGTGGTGCGCCTGCGCTGGCTCCTGTGGCATGGCCGGGTGCTGCGTCTTCACGGCCATCGGCGCGACCCCGCGGCGGGCCCGCGTGAGAGGGCCGGTTGGCCAGGTGTCCCGGCGCGAGGCGGGGCAGAAGGATCGTACTGCACCCGCCCGTGATGCCCGGGCATGATTGCCTGGTCAACTCGGCACTTGTAACCCGACGGTCAATCTCGTAGCTATGGCTACACTTCTAAGCCACGACCATGAGCGATAGGGTTCGCAGGAGCAACATTGAGCGCGGTCACCCCTCCCTCCATAAGCGAGCGAACGACGATCGCGATCCGCAACGCGTTGGCCGGCCGGCGCCGCGGTGTCTTTGCAATACTGCCATTTGCCGGTCCGGCGTTCATTTGCTCGGTCGCCTATATGGACCCGGGGAATTTCGCGACGAACATCCAGGCGGGCGCGCGATATAACTACGCCCTGCTATGGGTGGTTTTGCTGGCCAATCTGGTGGCAATGCTATTCCAGGGCCTGTCGGCCAAGCTCGGGATCGTCACCAACCGCAACTTGGCCGAGTTGTGCCGGGAATACTTCCCGCGACGGGTGGTGTGGGGCATGTGGGCCGGCAGCGAAATCGCCGCGATGGCGACCGACCTGGCCGAATTCCTGGGCGGCGCCATCGGGCTGTCCCTGCTGTTCGGGTTGCCGCTGCTCTGGGGCATGGCAGTGAGCGCGGTGATTACCTTCGCGATTTTGGCCTTCCAGCGCGGCGGCTTCCGGCCAGTCGAGCTGATCATCGGCGGCATGGTCGGCGTGATCAGCCTTAGTTACTTGGCCGAACTGTTTCTAGCACCCCCTGATTGGGGCGCGGCCCTGGTTGGCACGGTGGCGCCGCGCCTGCCGGATGCCAACGCATTGACGCTGGCCATTGGCATCATCGGCGCCACGGTGATGCCACACGCGATCTATCTGCACTCGAGCCTGACGCAGGACCGTGCCCCGGCGCGCAGTGATACCGAGCGGCGGTTGCTGGTGCGCTACTCGAACATCGAGGTGATCGTTGCGCTGGCGATTGCCGGGCTGGTGAACATGGCGATGCTGATGATGGCGGCGGCGGCATTCCATGCCGGGCATTCGGACGTGGCCGAGATCGAGACGGCCTACCACACCTTGGTTCCGCTGTTTGGCGCCGGGGCGGCTGGGGTCTTCATGCTGTCGCTGATCGCCTCGGGCCTGTCCAGCTCGGCCGTAGGCACGATGGCGGGGCAGGTCATCATGCAGGGGTTCGTGGGGTTCCGGATACCGGTCTGGGTCCGCCGCCTGGTTACGATGCTACCCTCCTTCGTGGTTGTCGCGTGGGGCGTCAACACCACGCAGGCGCTGGTGTTGAGCCAGGTGGTGCTCAGCTTGGCGCTGCCGCTGCCCATGATTGCCTTGATGGTGCTGATGGGCCGCCGGGACGTCATGGGGGTGTTTGCCAGCGGACGCGCCACCAGGGTGATGACGAGCGTGGCCACGGCGGTGATCTTGGCGCTGAACCTGCTTTTGGTGGTGCAGACATTGGGCGTGCCGATACCGGGCTTGGGGGCCGGCTGACGGCGGCGCCACGGCTGGGGCTTGAGCCCCTTTGCAAAGCCTGGCGCCGGCGCTAGAGCTTCGCCCGCAGGAGGGGTGCCGGAGTGGCCGATCGGGGCAGTCTCGAAAACTGTTGTGGGTGCAAGCCTACCGTGGGTTCGAATCCCACCCCCTCCGCCAGCTAGGCCCGGTTTTCGTCGATGAAAGCAGCGTCCCGGTAAGTGGTGTGCCATGCAACCGGTGACTTAGGCTGATCCTAAGAAAGCCGCGGCTCCGGGCAGATCAAAGGGTGGGGTGGATAAGCGCAGCGCCACCCGCCTCGTCGCAGCACTGGGCTGAGCAGCCGTGTTGCATTAACGCCACACTGTCTCGCCCTTACAACTTGGATGCCTCACGAGCAATTGCGCAAAGATTATCGCCACAGCAATACTCTCTCCAGGTCTGGCTGCCCCCGCCCTCCTGAACCGCACCACTAGGTGATGGGGCAGGAACGGGGCGGGGCCTGCAATCGATGCCGGAACATCCGGCAATATGAGGAGATTTATATGCGCAAGCTCCTGCTGGCCAGTGTGGCCGCACTGGGCGCCTCGATGGGGATGGCGAGCTATGCCGATGCCCAGATCGCGGACAATACCGACGGCCAGATGGGTCCACTGGTGAACTACCCGATAAACGCCGGTGCACCGCTCCCCACGCCGGGCACCGTCACGGTTCGCCTGAACGGCCGCTTCCGTTTCTACGCCGGCGTCATCGATAACGGCCCGGCCCGCACGAGCAACTTCTCGGCGCCTGCCTCTGCGGCGTCCACGTCCACCGCGAGTGCCACGACCAACACGACCAATGCCGGCATCAACAAGCTCTCGAACTACGGCCTCGTCGACTATTTCCGGCTGTATCCGGGGTTTGACGGTGTTGCCGCCAACGGCCTGAAATATGGTGCCTCCGTCGAGTTCCGTATGGAGAACGGCACGGAAGCTGGCGGTGGCTACCTAGGCTCCATCACCGGCCAGAGCGCCCGCCGCGGCGAAGTCTATCTGCGTCGTGAGACGGGCTACTTCGGCACCGACCGGCTCGGCCAAATCCGCGTTGGCGCGACCGACCAGCCGAGCAGCTTGTATCTGACCGGCACGTTCGAAAACTTCGACGACGGTGGTCTCGACGGCGACCTGCCGGACTTCCTGCCTAGCAACGTCGCAACGGTCTTCCCGTTCGCCGACCAGGGTAACCTGTATACGACGAACAAGATCGTTTACCTGTCACCGCAATTCTACGGCGTGGATGGCGGCGTATCGTGGGAGCCGGACACGGGTAACGCGACCGCAGGCAGCTCTGGCTGTGGTTCGGCTGCGATCGGAACGTTGCAGGCGAGCGGCCAAGGCGTGGCCAGCGCCGGGTGCGACGACCTCGCATCCACCAGCACCGGTGACTATGTCCGCCGCAAGAACACCGTTGAAGGCCTTATCCGCTATCGCGGCACGTTCGGCCCAGTGGGCATCGCAACGACGGCTTCCTACGACTTTTCGGGCAAAGTCCACGACAGCGGACTTGCCCCGGTCAATGGCGTGATCAACCCGACGAACCCGAGGCACTTGCCGGTTGAAGACCTCAGCGTCGGCGATTTCGGCCTGGTGGTCACCTATGGCGGCCTGAGCGTCGGTGGCAACTTCGAGATCGGCCGCTACAACGTTCAAGCCGGCGGTGGCTACGGTGCTCTGCTGGCGAAAGGCCAGCCCGACTCGAACGCGTTGATCGTGGGTGCCAGCTACGCGATCGGGCCGGTGATCTTCGGTGCGCACTACCTGCGGTCGTTCTCAGAAGGTGACCAGGTGACGGCAACTGGCGTCAGCACCCTCGGTGCGCCGGTCGCGGGCCTCGTTTCCGGTGGTCAACGCTTTGAAGAAGGCGCGGCGGCTGGTGCGACCTACACGATGGCGCCTGGCATCACGCTGTATCTCTCCTACATCTGGGAGCACCGTCACCAGAATGGCTTCAACTTCCTGGCCGGCACCCAAAACAGCACGATCGCTGGCGCGGCTGGCGGCGTGAAGGGCACTGGCAACACGACGGATGCCCAGGTGTTGGCAATCGGCACCTCCTTCGCCTGGTAAACATCTGATCTATACGGCTAGGCGGGCGGCAGAGAAATCTGCCGCCCGTTTTTTATTGTGCGACGGTCTGAAGACCCCAGATCGCGTCAAGGGCTGGCGGTGACCGGCGCGTCGTGAAGCGTGCCGGCGTCTCGCATGGCGATGTAACGGCCGACGGAAGAGCGGCGAGGCGCGAAGGGCAAAGAGAACGACGATGCGGCATAGCGACCTGCCGGCATGAAGCAGCCCTATCGCTTTGGCGGCCCCAGCCGGCCGCCGCGGCGTCCCCGGCGCTTCAAAATGACGTGGACGTGGCGGGCCGTCGTCGTCGCAATGGTGGCCGCCGCGCTCGTACGGGCCTGGCAGATGTGGCAGCAGGTCGGCAAGCCAGTGCCGTGGTGACACGAGACAGCGCCCTGCGATGGAGTTGTGAATGACTGCAACACCCGCCCATGACTGGATGCTGCCGCAACTGATGGACCTCCTGGCCCGGGCCGCGGCGGCCGGTATTTCGGAAGAGGTTGCTGTCGCAGTACTGAGCGATCTCATCGCAGGCCCGGCGTTCAACACAGCCCCCCTCCCAGACGAGTAACCGGCACCACGCCGCCCGGCGCATGTTTGCCGGGCTTGCCGTGCCTTCCAACCGCCCGCAGAATACGGGTATGCAACGGAGGCCCTCAGCATGGCATTGACCGAGGCGGAGCTGCGCGGGCTGGTGCAGGCAAACCGGGTGCATCGCCGGGTGTACTCGGACCCGGCGGTGTTCGACCTCGAAATGGACCGGCTCTTCGGCACTGCCTGGATCTTCGTGGCCCATGCCAGCCAAATCGCCAAGCCCGGCGACTTCGTGCTCAGCCGTATCGGCCGCCATTCCGTGGTCGTCAGCCGCGACGCTGAAGGCCAGGGCCACGTGCTGCTCAACCGCTGCCCGCATCGCGGGGCGCCGGTGTGCTGGCTGGAGAGCGGCAACGTCCGGTTCTTCCAATGCGGTTACCACGACTGGAGCTTCTACGCGGACGGCACCGTGCGCTCCGTGCCGTTGAACGACGGGTATGCCGATTGGGAGAGCCGCAAGGCGCAGCTTGGCATGCAGCCGGTGGCGCGGATGGCGGAATACCGCGGCTTCATCTTTGGCAGCTTGGCGGCGGATGGGCCAGATTTGCTGAGCTTCCTGGGCTACATGCGCAGTAGCTTGGACGATTTGGTGGACCGCTCCCCCAGCGGCGAGATCGAGGTCGCCGGCGGCAGCTTCCGCCAACTGAGCCGCTCCAACTGGAAGCTGCAGGTGGAGAATCTGAACGATCTGATGCATGCGGGCGCCACGCACCGGTCTGCGATCCAGGCTGGCGAGGCTGTCACGGCGCCGCTGCCCGTCATGGCGGTGGGGGCGCACCGGGTGGAGGCGCTGAAGGCCAACGGCGCCCCGTTGCGCAAGATGGATGAGCTGGGCGTGCATGCCTACCCCAATGGCCATAGCTATATTGGCGGGCTTCCGCGGCCACCGCGCAGCGGCCCGGTCATGGATGCTTACCGCGCCTCGCTGGAGGGGCGGTATGGTGCCCAGCGCTCCGCCGAAATCCTTGCCGTCGACCGGCATATCAACGTGATCTATCCAAGCCTGCTGACGCAAGGCGGGATGGGCTATTTCAAAGTCATCCAGCCGCTCGCGGTGGATCGCACGCTAACCTGCGTGTTCCCGATTCGGCTGAAGGGGGCGCCGCCGGAGATGTTCCATGCCACCATCCGCACGGTGAACAATTCCAATTCGGTGGCGAACCTCATCCTGCCGGACGACCTGGACATGTACCAGCGCACCCAGAACAATTTGGCGGCGCAGGACGACTTCTGGGTCGACCTCAGCCGCGGCGCCGGCACCGAGGAGCCGGATCAGCATGGCGGCCGGGCGGCGCGCGGCACGCATGAGTTGGCGATGCGCAACGCCTACGCCGCCTGGGCCGACTACCTCTGTGGCGCCGCTGCGTGATGGACGCCGAGGGCTTCGTGCTGCACGAGGCCGAGTTGCTCGACGCGATGCGTTGGGACGAATGGCTGGCGTTGTTCCTGCCGGACGCCACCTATTGGGTGCCCTCTCGCCCCGACCAGCCCGACCCGATCGAAGAAGTATCGCTGATCTATGACGACCTGCCCTTTCTGCAGGCCCGAGTCGCGCAGCTGAAGCACCCGCTGCATTATGCCAATTTGCCCCTGGTGCGCGGCAGCCGGCACGTCTCGAACATCCGGGTGACCGAGCTGCCGGATGGCGCCTCGGTCCGCTCCAAGCTGCTGATGCTGCAGTGCCGCGGCCTGGCGCAGCAAATCTTCGCCGCTACCGTGACGCACCGGCTGCGGCAGACGGAGGCCGGCTGGCGCATCGCCGCCAAGACCGTGGTGCTGGTGAATGGCGACGCGCCACACGAAGAGATGGTGGTGCCGTTCTGATGCGCCGTTTCGTTCTACTGTTCCTGCTGGTGTTCTCGGCGGCGGCCCAGGCGCAGGTGGTGACGCTGCGCGCCATCAGCTCGTTTCCGGCCAACGTGCTGTATACGCAGCTTTTCAAGACGTTCATCGACCAGGTGAATGCCACGCCGAACACGCAGGTGCGGATGCGCCTGCTGGGCGGGCCAGAAGTGGTGCCCCCTGCAGAACAGGATGAGGCGCTCCGCTCTGGCACGGTCGATGCCTATTTCGGCCCCCTCGGCATCTTCGCCGGCAGCTTTCCCGAAGGCAGTTCCATCGCGCTGTCCAACCTGACGGTGGAGGAGATGCGGGCGCGCGGCGCCTTCGACCTGCTGAATGTGTCGCTCGCGCGCAAGCTGAATGGCACCATGCTGGGGCTGTTCGCCACGGGGAACGGGTTCCACATCTGGCTGTCCAAGGAACCGGCGCGGCTGGCGGATGGGGGCTTCGACTTGCGCGGCCTCAAGCTGCGCGGGGCGCTGGGTTGGCGCGGGCTGTTCCAATATCTTGGCGCGACGCCCGTGATCATGGCTCCCTCGGAGGCTTATACCGCGCTGGAACGGGGCGTGGTGGACGGCAATGGCTGGACCGTGATCGGCGTGCGCGATTTCAGCTGGCAGAAATTCACCAAATTCCGTCTGGATCCGCCCTTCAACCAAAGCGACACCTCATTCCTGGTGAATTCGGACGTGTGGCACAAGCTGTCGCCGGCAGCGCAGCAGCAATTGAGCACGCAGGCCATCGCCTACGAGGCGGCAAGCCGGGACGCCGTCGCCGCGCTGCGTCAGAAGGAGGAAGACGCCCTCGCCGCCGCCGGCGTGAAGGTGCTCACCATGGATGACCCGGCCCGCACCGCCTATCTGGCCAAGGCGCGTGAGATCGGCTTCGCGCAGATGCGGGCGCGCGACCCCGCCAATGTGGACGCGCTCGAGGCGAAGTTCGTCAAGTAGGGTGACGACGCTGGCTCGGCTGCATCTGGCGCTGCTGTATGGCTTGGCGGGCGTGGCGGCGGTGCTCATGCCCTGCATGGTGTTGGCCGTGATCTACGACGTGGCGCTGCGCGATTTGGGCATGACCATGCCCGCCTGGCCCGACCAAGCCGTGGAATACGCCATATTGTATCTCACCGTCCTGGCCGCGCCGTTGCTGACGCGGCAGAAGGGCCACGTCTTCATCGGCTCCGTGCGCAACGCGCTGCCGCTGGCGGTTCGCCGGGTGACGGACCGGGTCGCGGGCTTGGCCTGCCTCGGCGTCTGCCTGCTGATGAGCTGGTATCTGGCAGGCTACACCGCACGCCTTTGGCTGGCGGGCACCCCTGATGCGAAGGGGTTCGACATGCCGCGCTGGCTGATCATCGCCCCCGTGGCGTTGAGCTTCCTGCTCATGGCCATTGAATTCGCCCGGTTCACCTTCGGTCCCGAGACGCTGTACCGCGACGATGCCGGGCCCGCGCATTGACGCTGCCGGCCTAAATGCCCTGGTACGACGCGCTGCTGCTCATGGTGGGCTCCGTGGTCTGCCTGATGTTCCTTGGCATTCCCGTGGCCTTCGCCTTCCTCCTGGCCGACCTCATCGGGATTTTCGTGTTCATGGGCGGCTTCGCCTCCATGGATCTGCTGATCGCGCAGACCACCAGCGCCGTTACCGTGTTCATCTTCGCGCCGCTGCCGCTCTTCCTGCTGAAGGGCCAAATTTTCTTTCATAGCGGTCTGGCGGCACGCATCTTCGATTCTTTCGACAAATGCCTGGGCGGCCTGCCGGGCCGCCTCTGCTACGTGGCGGTCGGCGGCGGGTCGCTGTTCGCCGCCCTCACCGGCTCCTCCATCGCCAACACGGCCATGATGGGCTCGTTGATGGTGCCGGACATGCGGCGGCGCGGCTACGCCAAGGGCATGGCGATGGGCCCGATCCTGGGCGCGGGCGGGCTGGCCATGGTGGTGCCTCCCTCCGGCCCGGCGGTGCTCCTCGGCTCCATCGCCAAGATCGACATTGGCGGGCTGCTACTCGGCACCGTGCTGCCCGGCATGTTGCTGGCGTCGCTCTACGTCGTTTGGATCGCGGTCAAGGTCTGGATCGACCCATCCTGCGTACCACAGGAAACGCCAGACCGGGTGCCGGGACGGGAGAAGCTGCGTCTGCTGCTGGTCAACATCGTGCCGACTCTGGGGCTGATCTTCGGGATCATCGGGCTGATGGAATTCGGCGTCGCCACGCCCTCGGAAGCCGCGGCCTTCGGTGTGGCCGGCAGCCTGCTACTGACGCTCTGCTATGGCGCGATGACGTGGCACAAGCTTTGGCTGGCCTTGCTCGGCTCGTCGCGAATTGCCGCCATGGTGCTGCTGATCATCATGACGTCGCATAGCTTCGGCGCCATCCTGGCCTTCTCCGGCGCCTCCGCCGGGTTGATCGATTGGGTGACCGACCTCAACGTGTCGCCGACAGCCACCGTCTGCGCGATGCTGGCCATCGTCATCGCCATGGGCACCATCATCGACGGCACCTCCATCATGCTGATGACGGTGCCGATCTTCTTTCCCCTGGCCCAGGCGCTGGGGCTCGACCTGATCTGGTTCGGCGTGCTGACGCTGATCTCCATCGAACTCGGGCTGATCACGCCGCCGAAAGGCCTGCTGCTCTACATCATGCTGAGCGTGGTGCCGTCCGACATCACCCTTGGCGACGTGGTGCTGGCGGCGGTGCCGTTCATTGTGGCGCACGTCGTCTGCCTAGCGCTGCTGATCGCCTTCCCGCTCATCGTGCTGGCGCTGCCCGGGGCGCAGTAACGCCAGGCCGGCGCCGGGAACTCAGCAGGTATTTACACTGCATTGACGCTTCTGGCTGGCGCGTTCACTGATCTCGACATAGCCTCATTCCCAAATGCCGGAGTGTACCATGCCAGCCCTTCGCTTGATTCTGTCTGCTGCCTTCATCACCGTTGCCGCAAGCACCGCATTTGCGCAGACGCCCGCAACGCCCGCCAAGCCCGCGCCCGCCGCGACGCCGGGCGCGGCGGCCACGCCTGCAGCACCGGCGGCCGCGGCACCTGGCGGCGGCCCCGGCCAGGTTTGGGTGAACGGTAAGGTCTACCACTGCATGGGCGATCGCTACTACGGCAAGACGAAGCGTGGCTCCTACATGGCCGAGGCAGCCGCCAAGGCCGCTGGGGACCACCCGGCTGGTGGTAAGGCCTGCAAGGCCTAGTTCAGCGTTCCCCTTCCTAGGGGGGGCTAAAGTCCACCCCACGACTGCTAGCCAGGGAAAACGTCAGGTAGCCCGCAAGATGGCGGCAGCCTGGCGTTCATGTGTGGGCAAGGTCTGGAAACTGCACCGGGCCTGCAAAGGAAGCCGGGAAACCGCGAACGAATAGCCGCGCATCGGTATCGTCGAAGTCAGCGTGCTCTGCCTCCGGCCACCAATCATCCGGATCGAACAAGAATTCTACCTCCGTAATCGGTTGCGTGATCAGGGCCGGCAAAACCGTGCGCAGTGGGAAGGGGCGGGCGGCGACCACGTCGTGGATGATCAGGCGCCCAGGCTCGGCGGTGGTGGCAATGACGGCATCGTGTTCAAGGAGCCAAAATGCCGACGCCGGGCCGGTACATAGGTTCCACAGCATAATCCCGCCGTAATCCTGCGCCGCCAATGGCCCGCGAATAGGCTGCGCCCGGGCACATAGCGTGGCGAGCCGGGCCCGGTCGGCCGCGCTGGAGAGATCGCAGCGGATCGCGGGAATGCCGGATGGCTGCACCGAAGTAGCGGCCGTCGAACGGCGCTGGGCAACCCGCGTAAAGCCAAACCTGGGATAGAACGCCACCGCCGTGTGGTTGGCAAAGAGCATGGTCGGGCCCGCCGATTGCTGGACCACCCAATCCATCAGCCGCCGCGCATGTCCCTGCCGGCGATACCGCTCGAGAGTCGCCACTGCGCCGAGTTGGAAGCCGGTGCCGGCCTGACCGTCGATGACCAAATGCATCCGGCTTCGCCCGACGGTGCTGACGATCCGCTCACCCTCCATGATGGCAAAGACCTCGTAAGCCTTCGTCCAGCCTCCGCTGTCCCGCCAACGCGTCCAGCTTCGTTCTCTCGCACCATGGAAAATGCCGTCGATGAAGCAAAAGAACCGGGAGTGAAGCGCGATATCGGTGTGAGTGATGATTCGGGCTTCCATTGGGCCATCTTCGCATTCTTCCCGCGGTCTTCACCAGCAGTGAGCGTGTTAACGAGCGCACGAGATTTTAGGACAGTCTCAGGATTTTAGACGGTCTTTAACCTTCCGGTGCGACGCTGCTCTTGCCGCAAATGCAGGAAAGCACGCGCCGTGACGCAATCATCGATGCCATCGCCCTCGAAGCTTCTCGTCGCCTCCAACGGCATCCTCGAGCTCGACCGGCGCCGGCCGGGCCGGATAGAACCTGCCGATGCCGAGCTGATTCCGCTCATGCGCAAGCCCAAGCCTGCCCGGGAGGTTTCGGATGAGCCTCTTGAGAAATGGGAACCGAGAGACCCAGTGGCACCGCCGCGGGGGATTGCGCTAGGGGTGGTTCTCTGCATCCCCATCTGGCTCGCGATTGGTGAGATTTTCTACCACCTGCTGAAGTAGGGCTATTCGGCGGCCCTGATCTGCGGGGTGCCAGCCAACTGGGTCGCCACCAGTTGGGCGAACCGGCCGCCCCGTGACACGAGCGCGTCGAAGCGGCCGCGCTCCACGATGTCGCCATTGTCGAACACCAGGATCTCGTCGGCATCCCGCACCGTGGACAGGCGGTGCGCGATGATGAATGTGGTGCGGCCCTCCATCAACGTGACCATGGCGCGCGACACCCGGGCCTCCGTCGCCGCATCCAGCGCGCTCGTCGCCTCGTCGAGGATCAGGATCGGCGGGTTCTTCAGCAGCGCGCGTGCGATGGCCAGGCGCTGGCGTTGCCCGCCGGAGAGGGTCGCTCCCCGCTCCCCGACCATCGTTTCGTAGCCCTGCGGCTGCCGCATGATGAAGTCGTGCGCGTCGGCCATGCGGCAGGCTTGCTCCACCTCGGCATCCGTCGCCTCGGGCCGGCCGATCCGCAAATTCTCCCGGATCGACCGGTTGAACAGCAGGCTCTCCTGAAACACCACGCCGATGGCCGACCGCAGGCTTTCCAAGGTGACGTGGCGGATATCCTGGCCATCGATCGCCACCCGTCCCGCCGTGGGGTCCCAAAGCCGCTGCAGCAGGTTCATCGCCGTGCTCTTGCCGGCCCCCGTGGTGCCAACCAGCGCGACCACCATGCCGGGCTGCGCCACGAACGACACGTCCCGCAGGATGGGTGGGCCGCCAGGATAGGCAAAGGAGACGGCCTCGAACGCGACCTCGCCGCGTGGCGAGTCGAGTTCCACCGAGTCCGGTAGTTCCGGCACCGAGCTCTTGGCGTCGAGCACGCCGAAATACTCCATCAGCCCCGGCATCTGCAGGAAAAGCCGGGCGGCAAATTGCATCGCCGCTTCCAGCCGGCTGATCAACAGATTGGCAAACCCCATGAAGGTGACGATTTCCGCCACCGTCGCCTTCCCAGCCACATGCAGCACCGTCCCGATGAGAACGATCACGATCACGGCGATGGTGGAGGCCCCGCGCGTCAGCACGTTGACCACGGCCCACCAGTTCAGCACCGGGAATTGATGGGCGATCACCTGATCCGCGATCTGGCCAAACCGCCGCTTCTCCGCTGCCAGCCGGGTGAAGGACTGCACCACCATGACGTTGGCCAGCGCATCCTGCGCCGTGCCAGCCAAACTGGATTGATAATGCTCCGCCCGGCTCTGGCCGGCCTCGGTCCGGTTGATGACCACGATCGTGACGGCACAGAACAGAATCACCAACACGATCAGCACCACGGAAAGCTGCCAGTTCAGCAGCAGCGTCAGCGGCAGCAGGACCAGCAACGCCACGTAGGTCGCCAATTGCTCCCGGAAGAAGGTGAGCCAGACGGAGAACATGGAATCTGCCCCGGCCAGCATCACCTTCATCAGGCGGCCCGAATGCGCCTCGCCGTGGAAGGAGAGCGGGAGGGACAGGACGTGACCGAAGAACCGGCTCATGACCTTCAACCGGTTGCGATGCGCCATCCGCTCCGCATGGACGACCGTGAGGATGTTGCCGCCGATCGCGCACGCGGCGATGACGATCCAAACCCCGATCAGCGTCGCCGCCTTCGTCCACAGCGTATCACGCGGCATGGTGTCGGACCCGGCAAGCAGGCCGATGACGCGGCCAAACAGCACGGGATCAAGGAATTGCAGCCCCGCGAGGATGACGTTGGCCGCGCCAAGCAGTATTGCCAACCGCTTGTCGGATCCCAGCATGGAGAGCACGCGACGGTAGGCGTGGAGGATGCGCATGCAACGTGGTCCGTGGAAGAGTGCGGGCGACGCCTGCTTCCTAGCGGAACGATATGGCGGGATCAGGGCAGCGCGAACAGATTGTGGCAGCCAAGGAGCTGATCCAAGCGGTGCCGGATACGGTCGCGGCCGACATTCCCGGCCGGATCGTCAGACCGCGTCAGGTCGGAACATCTGGCTCGGCTGAACGAATTCCTCCTGCGCGGCGATGGTCAGCAACTCGCGGGACCCTGCCTCCAGCGTGCGCCGCAGCAGGCCGAATACCGCGCTGGCGGCGGCTGCCAAGGCCTGGGCCGTGCTGCGGGTGCGCAGGATGTGCAACAAGAATAGGGCAGCGATCGTGTCACCCGTGCCATTGGCCGCCATCGGCAGGCGCGGCGTGCGCAACCGCCAGGCGCCGGCCGCATCTGCTGCGAGCATGTCTACCGCATCAGCCGGCGTGTCGTCCACAGCCAGGCTGGTGACCAGCACGCGGGCGCCGGGCCGCATCAGGCCGCGCAGGGTTGCGGCAGCCTGTTTGGCATCGGCAAGGCTGGCGACGGGTTGCCCGGTCAGCTGCTCCAACTCGAACTGGTTGGGCGTGGCGATATCGGCCTGTGGCAGGCAGTGGTCGCGGATCAGCCTCGGAATATCGCGTTGTACGTAGAGGCCGGGCCCGCTGTCGCCGATTACCGGGTCGCAACAATAAAGCGCGGCCGGGTTGGCCCGGCGGACGCTGGACACGGCATCCAACACCGCATACCCGACCGCCGGGTCCCCCAAATAGCCGCTGAGCACGGCACGGCATTGCCCGAGCACGCCGCGCGCCGCGATCCCCGCCACCACGTCGCGGACATGGTCGCCGGTGAAAACCTGCCCGGTCCGGCTGCCATAACCGGGGTGATTAGAGAATTGTACCGTATTGACGGGCCATACTTCCATCCCCAATCGTTGTAACGGAAACACGGCGGCGCTGTTACCGACATGGCCATATGCAACGGCGGATTGTATGGAGAGGATGGCTCCGGCCGACACGCGCAACCCTTTCACGATAGGCACCAGGCTTTGAGGCCGGGCATTTCCGTCAACAAACAGGACCATGTCACATGGCAAGACGATACTCCATGCTGGCCGCCCTCGCGGTCGGCACCCTGCTGGCAGGACATGTCGCGGCGCAAACCGCACCCGGCGCTCCGGCGGCCACCAAGCCGGCCACGATCACATTGGGCACCGCCGCGACGGAGCGGCGGATCGCCGAACTGCATTCCCGCCTTGGGATCACCCCGGCGCAAGAAAAGCCGTTCGACGCGTTCGCGCAGGTGATGCGGGACAACAGCCAGCGGATGGAAGCCCTGCTCGCGAAGGGGATACAGAACGCCAGCGCAGCCGACGCGGTGGGCCAGATGCGGACGTACACGCTCATGGCACAGACCCATGCCGACGACATGCAGCGGCTGACCGCAGCGTTCGCCACCTTGTACGACGTGCTTTCGCCCGATCAGAAGCACCTCGCGGATTTGAGCTTGCGCGATTTCATCAAGTCCAGGCACGCCTCGGCCGGCTAAATGGTTGCGGTTGGGGGCCGGACGGCATAAGAGCACCCGCTTCGCCCCGCCGGTCGGCATCGGCACGGGCCAGTCAGGAGTGTGCAGCGATGAAGACCGGGATCCATCCCGACTACCACGACGTCAAGATCATCATGACCGATGGGACCGAGTTCATGACGCGGTCGACCATGGGCAAGGCCGGCGACACGCTGCGGCTGGACATCGATCCGAAATCCCATCCGGCTTGGACTGGCGTGCAGCGCATGATGGACACGGGCGGCCAAGTCGCCAAGTTCAATAAGCGCTTCGCTGGATTGGGCACGCGCAAGTAAGCTTTATCACAGATGCGTGAATGAAAGGGCCGCCCTTGAAACCAGGGGTGGCCCTTTCCTATTTTGGGCTTGTTCGCGGTGCCCGATCGGGGCCTCGAAGACTGCAACGACCGGCTCTTCCGAGCGGTTAAATCAACCTTGCTCCTGTAGGAGGTTTACAATGAACTTCGATTACTCTCCCCTTTTCCGTACTGCGATTGGCTTCGACCGCATGGCGCGGTTGATGGACACGGCGCAGGAGGCGGCATCGGCCTCGACCTATCCGCCCTATAACATCGCCAAAACTGGCGACGATAGCTATCGCCTGACGATGGCGGTGGCTGGCTTTGGCCAGGATAATCTCGAGCTGACGGTCAAGGACAACCAGTTGATCGTTTCCGGCAAGCTGACCGATGAAGCGTCGGGCGAGTTGCTGTATCGCGGCATCGCCGGGCGTGCGTTCGAGCGTCGGTTCGCCTTGGCCGATCATATCGTCGTTGAGGGCGCGGATTTGCAGAATGGCTTGCTGCACGTCGCGCTGAAGCGCGTGGTGCCCGAGGCCCTGAAGCCGCGCCGCATCGCCATTGGCGGTGGTGCACCTGCTTCGGTGCAGCCGACCATCGCTAACGACAGCGCGGCAGCCGCTCAGGCCGCCTGAATCTGACCAGGCAGGGGAGTTGGATCACCAGCTCCCCTTTCCCTACTTACGGAAAAACCGGTCGGCTTCGCCGCGTTGAATTTGTTTGCGCTGAATGGCGGCCTCCACCCGGGCAACCTCCGCCTGTAGTTCGATGATGTAATCCCGAAGTTCCGCAATCCCCAGCGGGTCGAGCGGGAACGGCGTCAGGCGGCGCGGCTTGGGTGGTTCTTCCTCATCCCACATAGAATGTCTGCCCTGCGATTTTACGGCGAAAAGGTGGCGCAGCCGCCCTTGACCGGCAAGCTTGGCGGCCCCCATATCCGCCACTGTAATGGCAGCCCGGCGCGCCACCGTGATGGATTCGCCGCGCCGCGGCCGGAGAGCGAATTATGAGCCTGCCCTTGATGCCGAAGGCCACTGCAGTGTGGCTGATCGATAAAACCGCGTTGACCTTCACGCAGATCGCCGAGTTTTGCGGCATGCATCCGCTGGAAGTGCAAGCGATCGCTGACGGCGAGGTGGCGCAGGGCATCGTTGGTTATGACCCGGTGGCCAATAGCCAGGTTACAGCGGCCGAGATTGCACGGTGCGAGAAGGATGAGGGCGCCCGGCTGAAATTGCTGGCGCCTGTCAACCCCCCGCCGAAGAAGGGGCGCGGTGCCCGATATACCCCGGTGGCCAAGCGGAACGACCGCCCGGACGCGATTGCTTTCGTGCTGCGCAACTTCCCCCAATTGTCCGAGGCGCAGGTCGTCAAGCTGTTGGGCACGACCAAGGACACCATTCAGAAGGTGCGCGAGCGAAGTCATTGGAATAGCAGCAATATCAAGCCGCGTGACCCGGTCATCCTCGGCCTTTGCAGCCAAACCGACTTGAACTCGATGGTCAACGCCGCGAACGATCGTCTGATCCGCGAAGGCAAATCCGTCCCGGCGCCGCTCCGCATGGAAGCGGAGGAGGCAGCGTAGCCCCTCCCCATCTTCGAGGGAGGGGCCGGTGTGGCATCGCTTTGAGGGCGGGTCCTGGTTGGTGCTACTCCTTTGAGGCCAGTCGCTCCATCTCGTCCTTCAATCTTAGCTTCTGGCCTTTCAAGCGCGTCAATTCATCTCGGTCCGGCTGCGGCCGGTGATCCTCTTCGTAAACCTTGGCATCCACTGCATGGTGGCGTCCCTTAAGGCTTTCGATACGCGATTGCAGGCTCATGAGTCCTCCTTCTGGTAGCGAACTCCGTGACGCTCGGCGCGCCACGTTGGAGCCTAACGCGCAAGCAGCCCAAAAATCCAGTATTCCGTCCATACCGCAGTGCGGCGCATATTCAGACGTTCACGATCATGCTAGAGCCCTTGAATGCTGACAGACCGGGATTCTCTGCTGCGGAAGCTGCACGAATTGCGTAGCGAACATCGGGACCTTGACACCGTCATTGCAAGATTGGCGGACGGGGGGCTCGACCAGTTGCAGTTGCAACGACTTAAAAAGCGCAAGCTCCTGCTGAAGGATGAGGTCGCCTGGCTCGAGAGCCGGCTGATCCCGGACAACATCGCCTGATGGAACCACCCCGCATCGGCGTCATCATGGGCAGCCAGTCGGATTGGGCCACGCTGCATTACGCCGCCGACACCCTGGCCGAGTTGGCGATCCCCCATGAGGTCCGCATTATGTCTGCGCATAGGACTCCGGATCGGCTTTCGGAGTATGCAAAGGCTGCGGCAGGGCGTGGCCTTGCCGTGATCATTGCTGGTGCTGGGGGTGCTGCGCATCTGCCGGGAATGTGTGCCGCCTGGACCGCGCTGCCGGTGCTCGGCGTGCCGGTGGAAAGCCACAGTCTCAAAGGCATGGACAGCCTCCTGTCGATCGTGCAGATGCCAGCCGGGATCCCCGTCGGCACCTTGGCGATCGGCCGCGCCGGGGCGGTGAATGCAGCCCTGCTCTCCGCCGCGATCCTTGCCCTCTCAGACCCGGCGGTCGCGACCAGGCTGGCAGCCTATCGTGCGTCCCAAACGGCCAAGGTGGCCGATACCCCCGCAGACTTGCCGGGCTGATGAGCGGAGCGCTGCCGCCCAATGCCACGATCGGTATCGTCGGGGGAGGCCAGCTTGGCCGCATGTCCGCCATGGCGGCCGCCCGGCTTGGCTATCGCTGTCACATTCTGACGCCGGAGGAGGACAGCCCAGCCTCCCAAGTGTCGTGCCGGACCTTTCAGGGCGACTACGAAGACCCGGCGCTGCTGCGCGCCTTCGCCGAATCCGTCGATATCGTGACATTCGAGTTCGAGAATATCAGCGCGGAAGGGCTCGAGATCCTTGAGTCGATCCGCCCGGTCCGCCCTTCCCCGGCCATTCTGCGAGTCAGCCAGGACCGCGTGGCCGAAAAGGCATTCCTCAAAGAAGCTGGCATCGCCACCGCCCCCTGGCTGGAAATCAAGAGCCGGGCTGCCCTCCATGCCGCCGTCGCGCGGCAGGGCCTCCCGGGTGTTCTGAAAACGACGCGCGGCGGCTATGACGGCAAGGGCCAGGCGGTGCTCCGCAGCGTCGGCGAATTGAATAGCGTTTGGGAGGAACTGGACCCCAAGCCGCTGATCCTCGAATCCCTCGTGGTGTTCGAGCGCGAGATAAGCGTCGTCGTTGCGCAAGGGCTGGATGGCAAGGCGGTTGCCTTCGATCCGGTCGAGAACCGGCACCGCGATGGCATCCTGGATATGACGCTTGCGCCCGCCCCCATCCCCCTCGAGGTCGCCGCGCATGCGGTCCGCATTGCCCAGGACGTCGCCGAGGCGCTTGGATTGGTGGGGTTGCTGGCCGTCGAGATGTTCGCCAAGGCGGATGGCAGCGTCATCGTGAACGAGATTGCGCCGCGGCCGCATAATTCCGGCCACTGGACGATCGACGCCTGCCCTGCCAGCCAGTTCGAAATGCACATCCGCGCGGTGGCGGGCCTGCCCCTGCCCCCAGCCATTCGCCATTCGGATGCCGTGATGAAGAACCTGGTGGGTCCGGAGGAGGTCGCGCAATGGCCGACCATCCTGGCCACCCCTGGCCTGGTGCCGCATCTCTATGGCAAGGCCGAGGCGCGCCCGGGGCGCAAGATGGGCCATGTCACGCGCCTCTTTCCACTCGGAAGCTTGAGGGAGGCCTAGCGGAAAGACTTCGAGCCCCAAGAGGTCCGGAGCTATTCGGACCGAGTCCCAGGCGGTAAAACAAAAATGGCGGCAGAAATCGCCCTGCCGCCGCATCGGAGGAGAAGACGATCCGGAAACATCGTCAGCTCCTACCTTGGATTATCGTGAAGGTGGCCATTGTGGTCAAGATAACGATACGCCGGCGGTAGGAGCGGGGTCACTCCGTTTACAGGGGCCGGCCCTATCCTTACGGCCTCTTGCCGAAGCGAAAAGGTGCCAGCGCTATGTTCACGGCGGCCAGGTCGCGCTCAGTAGGTCTCGAACATCCGCATGATCTCCGCTGGATCACTCGTCACGGTCAGTGCGAGTGCCAGCAGCAAGCGGGCCTTTTGCGGATTGAGATTATCTGCGATTAAAAACCCGGATTCCCGCGCCCGCTTCCCCCGAAAGGTGCGGCCGCTGCCGGCGCGGGTGGATTGCACGACGACGATGCCCTGTTTGACCGCCTCTGCCAGCTCCTCCGCATCCGCCGTGCCGGGGAAGCCCGGCGCGAACCCGGCGGAGACGATGCCGCGCGCACCTGCCGCGACGAACGCGCGCACCGCCGTGCCGTCCGACCCGACATAGGCATAGGTGATGTCCACCCGCGGCAACTCGTCCAACCCGCTGATATCAAACTCGGTATCCGGCATGTGCCGGCGCAGCGGGGCGCGGTAGAACGCGACTTTGTCACCATCCGCGTGGCCGAGTGCGCCGAAATCAGGGGTGCGGAAAGTCTGCAGCCGGAAGGTGGACGTCTTGGTGACCTCCCTTGCCGCGTGAATCTCGTCGTTCAGCAGAACCATGACGCCCATGCCGCGGGCCGCCGGACTGGCGGCGGTGCGTACGGCGTTGACCAGGTTCATGCCGGCGTCGGTCGATAAAGCGCTGGACGGGCGCTGGCTGCCGACGATGACGACCGGGATCGACACGTTCAACACGAGGTTGAGGAAGAACGCCGTCTCTTCGATCGACGCGGTGCCGTGACCGATGACGATCCCGGCCAAATCCGGATTCTCCGCCACCACAGCCGTGCACAGCGCGGCCAGCTTTTTCCAGGCATCGAAATAGATATTGTGACTGGGAATATTGTCGAAATTGACGGGGATGACCTCTGCCACCTCCGCCCATTGCGGGAACATGGCGACGATGGCCTCGGCCTGCATGCGGTTGCCGGAGGCGCCATAGTCCAGGATGTCCAGCGGCCCGGCGCCCAGCGAGGCAATGGTCCCACCTGTGCCGATAAAGGCGACTTTCGGCTTCATGCGGCGGCGCGTTCCGGCTGTTGGCTCAGCATGTCCACGAGCATGTCGGTGTCCATCAGGTCGGTGAACGTCAAGTAGAGCGCGATCAGCGACGCATCATGCTCCTCTTGCGTCGTCGCCGCATTGGCATCGCTGACCATGACGACGCGGAAATTGCTCATCATGGCATCGCGCGCGGAGGATTCGCAGCAGACGTTGGTGACGGTTCCGGTGATCAACACCGTATCGAGGCCACGCGCACGCAACCGCTGCGGCAAATCCGAAGCGCCGGGCAGGAAGGCGCTGAAGCGGTATTTCCGCACGATCTCGTCCGGCGGGCGAACATCCAGAGCCGGCCACAACTCATGGCCCACCGTGCCTTCCGACATCGCGGCGGCGCGGCGGCGGCGGCCCTCGGGTGTGGCCATCTCCTGCATGATGGACCAATCCCGCTCGCAGCTCTCGTCATAGGTGTTCTTGACCCAGAACACCCCACCGCCGGACGCCCGCACTGCAGCCGCCAGCCGGTTGACATTCGGCACGATGCCGGGAGCTGCCGCGCAGACCGCGTGCCCAACCGCCGGGTCCATGAAGGCATTCTGCAAATCCACCACGACCAGGGCCGTCCGCGCCGGGGCGAGGTTGGCGAAAATGTGCTCCGTCCCACGGCGCGCCACGACGCGGTCGATCACGGATTGCGGTACGGTCACGCCCTTCATGCGGTCACCCTCACTGATCGTTGCAACACATCCGCCACACGCAGGCAGCGCGCCATCCTGCCTGGCCCTGGATAGACCGGGTCCGGAAAGCCCTGCCGGCACGCCGCCATCGCCAGGCTGCATCTTGGTGCAAAGCTGCACCCGGGTGGCAGGCGACGCAAATCGGGTGGGCTGCCGGGGATGGCGGCAATATCCTCCTCGGGCGCCTGGTCGTGCACGGTGGAGGCGAGCAGCCCGGCGGTATAAGGATGCGCGGGGGCGGTCAGCACCTCCGCCACCGGCCCCTCCTCGATCACCCGGCCGGCGTACATCACGGCGATGCGGTCCGCGATCTCCGCTGCCACACCCAGATCATGGGTGACGAAGATGGTGCCCATGCCCAGTTCCTGCTGCAGCCGGCGCAACAGGATCAGCACCTGGATTTGAACGGTGGCGTCCAGTGCCGTGGTGGGTTCGTCGGCCAGCAACAGCTTCGGCCCGCAGGACAGGGCGATCGCGATCATCGCGCGCTGCCGCAGGCCGCCAGAGAGTTCATGCGGATAGGCGTCCACCCGGCGCTCCGCCGAGGGGATCTTCACCAGGTTCAACAACTCGATCGCCCGGGCGCGGGCCTCGCTTCTGCTGCCACCCTTGTGGCGCCGGATCGTCTCCATCAGATGCTGGCCGATGGTGTAGACCGGGTCCAGCGCGGTCATCGGCTCCTGGAAGATCATCGACACGACGCCGCCGCGGAACGCCTGCAGCGGCTTGCCCTTCAGCGCCAGCGCGTCCACCCCCGCAACGTTGACGCGGCCGGCGACCTTGGCGCGGCCCGGCAACAGCCGCATCAAGGCCCGTAGCGTCACCGACTTGCCCGACCCCGACTCGCCGAGCAGACACAGCACCTCCCCCGCGCGCAGGTTGAAGGTGGCCCCGCTGACGGCGTTCACGGTCGCCTCCCGCGTCACGAACTTGACCGAGAGATCCTCCACCTCAAGCAGCGGCGGGGCCGCCATCATGCTGCCGTCCATCACGCAGTCCCCGCCAAGCTATGGCCGGACTGCGCATTCGTCATATGGCAGGCGGCGACGTGGGAGGACCGGTCCTCCCATTGCCCCAGCACCGGCATCACCGCCTCGCACACGGCTTCGGCATGCGGGCACCGGGTGCGGAAGCGGCAGCCGGAGGGCGGGTTGATTGGGCTCGGCGGGTCCCCCACGATGGGCGGCGAGTCGATCCGGTTGGTGGCATCCATGGACAAGCGGGAGCCGAGCAGCGCCTGAGTATAGGGGTGGCGTGCGCCAGTGAACACCTGGGCACCCGGCCCCAGCTCCACCACTTGGCCGAGATACATCACCAACACGCGGTCGCTGATGTAGCGGACGACGTTGAGGTCGTGGCTGATGAACAGATAGGTGAGGTTCAGCGTCCGCTTCAGCTCGCGCAACAGGTTCAGCACTTGCGCTTCGACCGATTTATCCAGCGCGGACACGGCCTCGTCCAAAATGACCATGCGCGGGCCAACCGCCAAAGCACGCGCGATGTTGACCCGCTGCTTCTGCCCACCCGAGAGTTCATGCGGGTAGCGCGGGCCGAACAAATCCGGCCGCAGCCCCACCTTCACCAGGATGTCCTGCGCAACCCGGCGTGACTCCGCCTTGGTCTTGCCCATCACCATAGGGCCGAACGCCACGGAATCCTGCACCGGCATGCGCGGGTTCAGCGATGAGTAGCTGTCCTGGAACACCATCTGCACCTGCCGGCGCAAATCCGCGACGCTGATGCCGCGGGATTCGCCGACTGGGTCGCCGTCGAACACCAGTTCGCCCGAATCGGGCTCCACCAGATGCAGCAGCACCCGCGCGAGGGTGGATTTCCCGCAGCCGGACTCGCCGACGACGCCGAGGGTCTCGCCCTTGAACAGGGTGAACGACACCCCGTCCACCGCGCGCACCACGGCCCCCTTGCCCGCGCCCTTGACCCGGAAATGCCGCTGCAGATTGCGGGCGATCAGCATCGGCTGCGCGGCACCACCCCGGTCCCGCTCGTCCATATAAGGCTTGGCTTGTACGGCGGCGCTCATATCCGCACGTCCATCGCGGCGCGGATCCCGTCGCTCACCAGGTTGAAGCAGACGGAGGTTACGAAGATCGCAACGCCGGGCAGCGCGCACCCCACCGGGTCGACATAGAGCGACTGGCGCAAGGTGCTCAGCATCAGGCCCCAATCCGGCTCCGGCGGCTGCACCCCCAGGCCCAGGAAGGACAGGCCGGAGGCGAGCAGGATGCTCACGCTCACCAGGCTGGAGGCATAGATGAACACCGGGCCGAGCACATTGCCGAGGACGTGGTGGCGAACGATCGTCAGCGTGCCGGCGCCGCTGGCACGGGCGGCCTCGATGTAGTCCAAATTCTTGATCTGGGCGGTCGCCGTCTCCGCGATGCGGCACATGGCGGGGGTGAAGACCAGGCTGAGCGAAATTATCCCGTTGACGATGCCGCCGCCCATAGCGCCGGAAATCGCCACCGCGAGCAGGATGGAGGGGAAGGCGTAGAACACGTCCATCGTCCGCATGATCGCCGTGTTGGCGACCTTGCCGGCGAACCCCCCGATAACGCCCAACGTGCCGCCGACGACGGTGGCGATGAAGACGGGAACCAGGCCCATCATCAGCGAGATACGCCCGCCGTACATCAGCCGGCTCATCATGTCGCGGCCCAACTCATCCGTGCCCCAGGGATGGCCGCGCCAACCGAACGGTTTCAGGCGCCCGATGATGCTCTGCGAGTAGGGGTCGAAGGGTGCCAGCAGCGGCGCGAAGATCGCGATGAGCATGATGGCCAGCACGACCGCGCCGAACACCAGCGTGATCCAGTCGTGCCGCAACCGGTAGCCGACGGATTGCCAATAGCCGCGCACCTTGGTAGCCGGGGCGCCATCGAATTCCTCGTCGGCCGGAAGTACGCTCGCGACGAGCGTCACGGGCTTGTTCATGCCCGGCGTATCCGCGGGTCCAGCAGCGCTTGGAGCAGGTCGACCACGAGGTTGGTGGCGACGAAGATCAGCGAGAGCGCCAGGATGGTGCCCTGCAGCACGGGGATGTCTCGGTTGATGATCGCCTTGTTGAGCAGGAAGCCGCTGCCCGGCCAGGTGAAGACGGTTTCCACCAGGATCGACCCCCCCATCAAGTAGCCAAATTGCAATCCCATCACCGCCAGCACCTGGGGTGACGCGTTCTTCAGCACGTGCCGGATCACCGCGCCCTCGCCCAATCCCATGGCACGCAGCGTGGTCACGAAATCCTGGTTGCGGACATCGGCCACGGCAGCGCGGGTGGTGCGCGCAATGATGCCGATGGGGATCATGGTCAGCGTGATCACTGGCAGCACCAGGAACTTCGCGTCGCTCCAATGCCACAGCACGAAAGCGGCCGACCCCGACTGGCCCATCCCGCTGGCCGGCAGCACCATGTATTCGACGGCGAACAGGATCACCAGGACCAGCCCGAGCCAGTAATTCGGCAGGCTGACGCCGATCACCGCGGCACCGGTGACGACGCGGTCCATGATGCGCCCGGGGAAGCAGCCGGCGACCGCGCCCATGCTATACCCGGTGACGAAGGAGACCGGCACGGCAAACAGGGCCAGCATCGCCGTGTTCGCGACCGAGCCGAACACCTCCAGCGTGACGGGGCGCTGGGTGGCGATGGAGCGGCCAAAATCGCCCTGCAGCACGTGCCATAGCCAGATCACGTATTGCACCGGGATCGGCCGGTCGAACCCATAGGCGTGCTTTACGATGGCGATCGTCTCGGCCGTCGCATCTGGCGGCAACACCGTCTGCAGCGGGTCACCCGGCGCCAAATACACCAGGGAGAAGCAGACGATGCTGACCCCAAGCGCGATCGGGATCGCGAACAGGATGCGGCGGAAAACGTAGCCGAGCATGAGGCTCCTCCTACGGGCCGACTGTGATCGTCGTCAGGTCCTGAAACCAGCTTTGCGCTTGGACGAAACCATGCAGCTTCGGCGATAGCGCGCGCGGATTGACGTCGTGCGCCACCCAGATCATCACCGCCTGGTCGTTCATGCGTTCGTTGAGTTTGATCAGCAGGGCGTTGCGCTTGTCCGCATCGAATTCGGCATTGATCTTGGACACCAAATCTTCGGTCTCGGCATCCTCGTAATGGCCCCAATTGCTGCCCGCCGGTGCCCATTGCGACTTTGCGACGTGGCGGATGAGGCCATAGAACGGGTCCTGCACTGCCTTGCTGGCGTTGATCGCCGCATCGTCGGGATGCTTGTCGATCCCGTCGCGGCCGACCTGGCCCAGCGCGTTCCAATCCATCACGTCCAGCTTCACGCGGAACCCGACCTCCTCCAGTTCCGCCTTGATCAGCTCGTTCATCGGCAGCGGCTGCATCTGGCCGGATCCGGAGGTCGAGATGACGAAGGTCACGTCGCAAGGCAGGCACTTCGCCTCCTCCAGCAAGGCATGCGCCTTCTTCGGGTCGAAGGTGTATTTAATGGGGTTGCCGTAATAGGGCGTGCCCGGGGGAATGGTGGAATAAGCCTCCTCCATCAGGCCACCCAGCAACTCCTTCACATCGGCCCGGTTGATCGCGTAATTCGCCGCCCGGCGCACGCGCAAATCCTTGAACGGCGAGGTGACGAAGTTGAGCTGATAAGCCCAAACATGCGGGTAGATGTTGGTGAACACCTGCATGCCAGACGATTTCAGGCGTGCGACCGCGTCCGGCGGCGGAGCCTCCATGAAGTTCACCTGGCCGGATAGCAAGGCCGCGACCCGCGTATTCGCCTCCGGCATCGGCAGCAGGACGAGCCTGTCCTGCTTCGGCACGCGCGCCTTGTCCCAGTAATTGGGGTTCGGCACCAACTCCAGCCGTTCATGCGGCACAAGCGTGCTGAACAGATACGGGCCGGTGCCAGAGGGGTGGCTGGCATAGGCCGTCCAATCGTATTTCAGCGCCTCCGCCCGGCAGCGGCTGATCAGCGGGATGTAGCTGATTTCGTAGGGGACCAGGCTGTCCGGCGACTTCGTGTTGATGGCAATCTGGTGGTCGCCGACCGCCTGCACCGTATCGATGCTGGTGAGGTAGCCACGGGACAGCGCGAACTGGAACGTATCGAATTGTGGCGCCTTGCTGTCCATCAGGCGCGCGAAGTTCCACACGACGTCGTCGGCCACGAAATCGCAGCCATCGTGCCATTTCACGCCCTGCCGCAGGTCGAACAGCCAGCGCTTGTTGTTGGCCGGGTCGACATGCCATGCGGTGGCCAGGCCGGGCTTGATGTCGGACGCCTTGTCCGACCGCGACAAATCCCAGTTGACCAGCCCGTCATAGAGGTTGAGCGCCACGAACCGGTAGCCTTCGAACCCTTGGTCCGGCGTTCCAGTCGTAATCGGCACCTCCCCCGCCGTCATGGCGACAGTGACGACGCCTCCGGCCTGCGCGGCCACGCACGATGTGGCGAGCGCAGCCGCCAGGAGCAGCGCGCGGATCATGGCGAAACGGAGATCGGCGTGAGGTCCTGGAACCAATTCTGCGCCTGGACGAACCCATGCACCTTCGGGGAGAGCGCCCGCGGGTTGAGGTCGTGCACGACGAAGATCATCAGGGCTTGCTCCGATTCGTATTCATGCAGTTTGGCAAGCAGGGCCAGGCGCTTGGTGGGGTCGAACTCTTCGAAGATCTGCTTCACCAGCGCATCGGCTTGCGGTGTGCTGAAATGGCCCCAATTGCTGCCGGCAGGGGACCAATAGGCAGTCGCCACCGGCTTGACGATCGCACTCACCGGGTCAAGCAAGGCGCGGGAGGCATTCATGCCGTCCACGTTCGGATATTTCGGCACGCCGGAGCGGCTGACGTCCAGCAGCGCATTCCAGTCCATCACGTCCAGCGTCACCTGGAAGCCGGCATCTTCCAATTGCTGCTTCACCAACTCGTTCATTGGCAAGGATTGCATCTGGCCGGAGCCGGAGGTGGAGATGGCCAGCGTGATCTTGCACGGCAGGCAGCCGGCCTCCTTCAGCAGCGCGCGGGCCTTGTCCTTGTCGAATTTATAGATCACCGGGTGCCCATAATACGGCAGCGTCGGGGGCACCTCCGCATATTCGGGCGTAGCCAGGCCGCCAACCAAATCCACCACGTCGTCACGGTTGATCGCGTAGTTGGCTGCCTGCCGCACCCGCAAATCGGTGAACGGGCCGCGGGTGAAGTTGAGGATGTAGGGCCAGTTATGCGGGTAGGTGTTGGTGACAATCTGCATTCCCGCCCGCTTCAGCACGGGGATGGCATCCGGCGCCGGCGCCTCGATGAAATTCACCTGACCGGAGAGCAAGGCCGCCGTCCGGGTCGCCGCCTCGGGCATGGGCAGCAGAATCAGCTTATCCTGCTGCGGTATGCGTGATTTGTCCCAATAATCCTTATTGGGCGCGAACTCCATCCGTTCGTGCGCCGTAGCGCTGACGAACTTATAGGGCCCGGTGCCGGAGGGTTGGCTGGAATACGCGTCCCAATTGTATTTCACGGCCTCTGCCCGGCATCGGCTGATCATCAGGATGTAGGACATGTCGTAGGGGAACAGCGATTCGACGAATTTCGTGTTGATGGCGACGGTGTGGTCGTCCACCTTCTCGATGCTGTCGTAATTGGTGAGGTAGGCGCGCGACAGGGCGAATTGCTGCGTATAGAATTGCGGCGCGGTCTGGTCGCTGATCCGCTTGAAGTTCCACACCACGTCGTCAGCGGTGAAGCCGCAACCGTCATGGAACTTCACGCCCTGACGCAGCGTGAAAATCCAGCGCTTATGGTTATCGGGGTCGATGTGCCACTCGGTCGCCAGGCCGGGCTTGATGTCGGACGCCTTGTCGGCGGATGACAAATCCCAATCGATCAGCGCATCGTACAAGCTCCAGCCGACGAAGCGGAAGCCCTCGAACCCCTGGTCGGGGTTGCCGGTCACGACCGGCAGGTCACCCGCCGTCATCGCCACCGTCAGCACGCCCCCTGCCCGTGCGGGCGCCGCCGCCAAGCCGCCGATGAAGGCGGCGGCCAAAGCCCATCGGCCAAGCGTATCGAGCACGGTACGCGTCATGAAAGCCTCCGCTGCAGTCAGCTCTGCTGCCCAGGAAGAATGCAGCGTCTATAACAGCATAGCCGGAAGGCTAATCCTTGAGCAAGCGCTCATGCTGCACTGCGATAGTTAGCTTGTTGTCAGCCATACTGTCTAGATTACGTGCATTCCCTGCCTTTTATTGCGGCAAATTAGGTTTGCCCGGTTCCGGTAGACGTCTCTCCCCAGCCTTTCTACAGTCGCGCAATGAGTGGACTCAGCGAGCTTCGCGTTGCAATCGCCGGCTTCGGCGCCATTGGGCGCACCGTCGCCGATCGCCTGACCAGGGGCATACCCGGCCTCAGCCTGACCGCAATTGGCGTGCGCGACCCGGCAAAACCGCCGGCCGCCTTGCCGCCGGGCGTGGCGGCAACCTCGCTTGCCAACCTAGCCAAATACGCCGACATCATTGTGGAATGCGCGCCGGCCGCGCTGCTCCCCACCATTGCGGAGCCCGCCCTGCGTGCCGGCCGCACGCTCGTGGTGCTGAGCTGCGGGGCCTTGCTGGACCAGATGCACTTGGCCGGCCTCGCACGGGCGCATGGCGGCCGAATCATGGTTCCCACCGGCGCCCTCCTCGGCCTGGATGCGGTGGCGGCCGCGGCGGAGGGGGAAATCCACGCCATCCGGATGATCACCCGCAAGCCGCCCCGCGGCCTCATCGGCGCGCCCTATCTCGAGGAGCACGGCATCCAGTTGGAGGGGCTGACCGAACCCATGCGGGTGTTCGAAGGGACGGCGCGGGAGGCGGCGCGCGGCTTTCCCGCCAATTTGAACGTCGCGGTTGCCCTGTCGCTGGCCGGCATCGGGCCGGATCGGACGCGGCTGGAAATCTGGGCCGACCCGGCGGTCACCCGCAACACCCACACCATCGAGTTGGACGCCGATTCCGCCCGGCTGTCGATGCAGATCGAAAACGTGCCAAGCGAGAACCCGAAAACCGGGCGCATCACCGCCCTCTCCGTCGTGGCACTGTTGCGCAAATTACGCAGCCCGCTGGCGGTTGGCACGTGATGGCATGCACGACCTAGCGATGCATCTCACGGGGAATGGCCGCGCGGCGAACAGCCGATGGCAAAGCCCCGATCAAACGGGGGGCCCGATCAGGGCTGCAGGACGCGCTGTCCCGCCGGGC
This sequence comes from Acetobacteraceae bacterium, assembly GCA_965199005.1. Lineage (GTDB taxonomy): Bacteria > Pseudomonadota > Alphaproteobacteria > Acetobacterales > Acetobacteraceae > LMUY01. The sequence goes on from CBDAQK010000006.1 coordinate 2,640,701, forward strand.
CGCCATCCCATCCCCGATCGACGTCGACGTGGTGGACATAGTAGATATCGAGATAATCCGTCTGCAGGCGCCGCAGAGTATCCTCGATCGCGTGCATGATGTGGGCACGCGACATCCCCGAATCATTCGGTCCCGGGCCGACGGGATTGAAGAATTTGCTGGCGATCACCGTCTGGCGGCGCCGGCCCTTTAGGATTTGCCCAAGCATCGTTTCCGATGCCGAGTCGGCGTAGCTATTGGCGGTATCGAAGAAATTCACCCCGGCCTCAAGGCAGGACAAGGTGATCTGCGTCGCCTCGGCCAGGCCGGCCCCCTTGCCGAACGTCATCGTCCCCAGGCAGATTTCGGGGACTTTCAGTCCGCTCTGGCCTAACCGCCGATATTCCATGTCTTGCCGTCCCTTGTGCTACGATGGCCGCGAGCGCTCCGTCAGATGGCCCGTGGCGCCGGCCTGGCCGCCTGCATCCGGCCGGGAAGGCAAGCTCCGAGAAGGATCATCATTACCATTGATCCGAGAAGGATCATCATTACCATTGAAACGCATGCCGCAGACGCCGGGCGGTCAGCCCCCAAGCTCCCGCCGCACGATTGCGGCTCCGTCCGCCATCGCCTTCAGCTTCCCGAACGCCCGGTCCCGCGGCAGATATTTCATCCCACAATCCGGTGCGGGCACCAGCTTCTCCACCGGATGAAACCGCAGCCCGGCGCGAATGCGCTCGGCCACTTCTTCCGCCGTCTCCACCGCGGTCGAGCCCAGATCCAGAACACCCAGCAGGATGGTTTTCCCGGCCAATTCCCGCAGCACGCCCAGGTCGAGCTTCGGCTGTGCCGCCTCGATCGAGATTGCCCCCGCCGTGGTGTCGGCCAGTTGCGGCAGGAACGAATAGCCAGCGCTGGGCTTGTCGGCCACCATGGCGGCGTAGCCGAAGCACATGTGGATCACGGTCGTCTGTGGCAGGCCCTGCAGCGCCCGGTTGATCACGCGCACCGCATAGCGTTTCGCCTCCTCCGGCCGCGCCTGCATCCACGGCTCGTCGAACTGGATGATGTCGGCCCCCGCCGCCAGCAGGTCATGCGCCTCCTCGTTGACCGCCGCGGCATAATCCATCGCCGCCTCCTCATCGTCGGCGTAGTACTCGTTCTTCGCCTGCTGCGTCATCGTGAAAGGACCCGGCAGCGTGATCTTCGCCAGCCGGTCCGTGTTGGCGCGGAGGAATTGCATGTCCCGCACCTCGACCGGCCCGCGGCGACGGATCGGCCCCGTGATGCGCGGCACCAGCGCCACGCCCTTGGACCGGTTTGGCACCTCTGCCGGGTGCTCCGAATCAATGCCCTCCAGCGAGAGGGCGAAGCGGTTGGAATAGCTTTCCCGCCTGATTTCCCCATCGGTGACGATGTCGATCCCCGCCCGCTCCATGTCGCGAATGGCGACGACCGTGGCGTCGTCCTGCGCCGCCTCCAGGAACTCGCTAGGCACCCGCCAAATCTCCGGGGCGTGGATGCGCGGCACCTTGTGGCTGCGCAATGCGCCATGGTCGACCAGCCAAGCCGGCTGTGGGTAACTGCCGACGGTCGTGGTGGGTAACAGCTTCTGCATAGGTCGTATCCTCCATCGTGGGAGCTGCCGCCGGGCAAACCGCCCGGTTGTTCCCTTTGCAGCCGAGTCTAGACCGCCGCGGCACGCCGCGTAAGGGCCACCAGCCTGCGGCCCCACGCTCTATAGCGGCGATTTCTCGTCAAGGGTCCAGGCGAGGCGCGACGGGTTATCGACGGTGATCATCGGCGGCATGCGCGATCCGTATTTCCTACGTCAGCTCGACACATGGCTGGACGGCGTACGTAGGCAAATCCATAGCCCGGCCCTGTAGGTGAGCTCGGCAACGCGAACCTGCATGGCGGAGAGCAGAATGCGCGCCGTTAGTGGTGGTGGAGAGTCCCTAGCTGGTTGCTGGACGTTGGGGTTGATCGGGTCGTAGGCTGCGCCGGAGCAGGCGCGTCGGCAGCAAGGCGGAGTGCCTCATCTGGTGTCGCTTTAGGAAGGTCTCCGACATGGATATCCGGTTCGACTCGAAAGTGGTCCTGGTGAGCGGCACCCAGGGAATCGGCCAGGCGATCGCAACTGCCTTCAAGGCCGCCGGGGCGATCGTTCACTTGGTCGATATCGACCCCCAGGTCATGGCCGTCGGCACCTCGCTCGGCGTCACCCCGCACGTCGCCGACCTTGCGGACCGTGCCGCCGCCGGCGCCCTGGTAACATCGATCGTGGCCCGGGATGGCCGGTTGGACGTGCTCGCCCTGTCAGCCGGCGGCGTCTGCGGCCAGGCGGACCTCGCCCTGGAGGACGTCGACGAGGCGGGATGGGACCGCGTGTTCGGGGCCAACGTGAAGAGTGCGCTCTGGCTGTCGCAGGCTGCCGCCCCGGTGATGCAGCAGGCCGGGTGGGGCCGCATCGTCATCGTCTCCTCCGGCGCGGGCCTGCGGGCGAGCCTGACGGGCCTGCATGCCTATGCCTCCGCCAAGCACGCCGTCATCGGCCTCACCCGGCAGCTTTCGGTCGGGCTGGCGCAACACGGCATCACCGTCAACTCCGTGGCACCCGGCCTGGTCCTCTCCAACCCCTCCACCATGAAGCAATGGGAAGGCTACGGCGCCGACGGGCAGGAAAGGCTGGTCAAAGGGCTGCACAGCAAGCGGCTGCCGCAAGCCAGCGACATCGCCACCGGCGTCCTGTTCTTCGCCAGCGAGCAGGCTGGCGCCATCACTGGCCAGGTCTTGTCGGTGGATGGGGGGCGGTCGTGACCGTGCCCCGGCGGTAGAGTTCCTTTGGCCAGCGGCGGTGCATCCATAGCCAGCTTTCCGGCCGCTCCCGCACCCAGCGTTCCAGATGATCGTTCATCGCCTGCGTCATCGTTTGCACGTCGGCACGGCGGTCGCCGGTGTCCGGCAATTGCATTGGCTGCTCGCACACGAGGCGGAACCGGGCAGGTCCGATGCGCTGAACATGGCCCGGAATCACCGGGCAGCGAAAGCGCAGCGCAAGGGCCGCCATCGCCGGGGCCGTCATCGCCGGGCGGCCGAAAAGCGTGGCCTGGATCCCGTCGTTCATCTTCTGGTCCATCAGCAGGCCCAAAAAACCACCCGCGCGCAAATGCGCCAGCGCTACCTTCGCCCCCGCGGCACCCTTGGCAAACATGGGCACGGGGGCACCCACCGCCTGCTGGCGCAGCGAGATGATCAGCCGGTCCACCTCGGGATTGGCCGCGGAGCGGAACATGGACGAGAACGGCACGCCATAGGCCGCGCAACTCGCCGGCAACATTTCCCAATTGCCGATATGGCCCGAGAACAGGATCGCCGGGCCGCCGCGCTCGGCCAGCCACAACAGGGTCTCCTCGCCGGCCATTTCCCAGCCAGGCCCTGCCGGACTGTTCTTTGGCAAGGCCGACAAATGGGGGAACTCGCCGACCGTCCGCCCTAGATTATCCCATGCGCCGCGGATCACCCGGCGGCGCCCGGCCGCATCCAACTCCGGCAGGGCCAGGCGCAGATTGATGTCAGCGACCCGCGTGACGGGCAGCCAGGGACCTATCGTGCGCGCCACTGCCCCGCCCCAATTCGATGCCCGCACCGGCCCCATCGCGCTGAACAGCCGCATCAACAGCCGGACGACCATTGCCTCCAGCCGAAACACCACGCTCACGCAACGGAGCCCAGCAATGTTTCGATCTGCGTCTCCTCTGCCCAGGCGAGCGACACACCGGCGACCATCACGTCTGCCCGCCATTCCAGGGGCAGCCGCACGGCGTCCTTCGGCGTGGTGATGAGGGTGGCATGCAACCGGTCGGCGCGCTTCTGCAGCCGGCGTAATTCCGCGGGATGGTAGGCATGGTGATCGGGAAAGCCACGCCGCCAGACGACATCGGCCCCGGCCTCCTCCAGCGTCGTGAAGAATTTCGAGGGGCGGCCGATCCCCGCGAACGCCACCACCCGGCGCCCGGACACCTCCGGCGCGTCCGGCTGCAACCGCGCCCGCAGCACGGCCAACCGTGCCGGCAATGCCATGCCCACGTCGCCGCGGTCGTCGCCGATCAGCACGGCGGCATGGCACCGGTGGGCACAGGCCGCCACCGGCTCACGCAGCGGGCCGCCCGGGAGCACGCGGCCATTGCCAAACCCTGCAGCACCATCGATGACCAAAAAGCACAGATCCTTCACCAGCCCAGGATTCTGCAGCCCGTCATCCATCACCAACACCGTGGCACCAGCCTCGACGGCAGCGCGCGCGGTGGCGACCCGGTCGGCGCCGACGAAGGTGGGCGCCACCTCCGACAGCAACATCGCCTCATCCCCGACATCCGTGGCATCATGGCCCAGTGAGACCCGCGACGTGCCACGGCTCTTGCCGCGATACCCCCGGGTGAGGAACGCCACCCGCGCGCCACGCCGGGTCAGCCGCACCCCAAGGTCGAGCGCCAAGGTGGTTTTGCCCGCGCCGCCCACACCGGGATTGCCGCAACACACGACAGGAACCGGGGCGCGCCAACCCGGCTGCTCCATCCGGCGTGCCGTCACTTCCGCAACGAGGCTGCTGATCGGCGCGAGCAGCCTGGGCAGCAGCCCGTCGTGCTGCCAAAATGCCGGTGGCCGCATCAGCCGGCCATCGCCATCAGCAATGCCGCCGCACGCTGGGGCAAATCCGGGTTGGCGCTGGCCGCTTCCACCGCAGCCCGCCCGGCGGCATCCCGGGCTGCAGGATCCCGCAGCATGGCATCGACCCAACTGGCCAAACCGTCCTGATCGGCCACGGTAACCAACCCGCCGCGTTCCCTCAGCGCGGACACGGCATCCGCCTGGTTGGCCATGAGCGGACCAGCCGCCAGCGCGCAGCCGAGCCTGGCACCCTCCAGCGGATTCTGTCCCCCGGCCACCGCCAGGCTTTTCCCGATGAAGGCGATGGAAAACAGCCGGTAGAGCAGGCCCATTTCACCCAGCCCGTCCGCAATCCACAGCCCATCCGGCGGCGGGTCGTCACCGGCGGCGCGGCGCGGCGCCTGGAACTCGGCCGCCAGAGCTGGACCACGATCCGGGTGGCGCGGCGCAATGGCGGTCAGCAAGCCGGGATGATCAGGCGCGAGCCGGTGGTGGATGGCAGCCGCGATCGCTTCTTCCCCCGGATGGGTGTTGGCGGCCAACCAGCGTGGCCGGTTCCCAATCAACGCTTGGAGCCGCGTGAGTTCCGATGGCTCTGCTGGCAAGGGAGGGGCGGCAAATTTCAAATTGCCCGGCGAACTGACGCAGCGTGCACCAAGGCTGCGCAACCGGGCGGCATCGGCGTCGGATTGTGCCCAGATCGCATCGAAGGCGCTGAGCACGCGGCGGCCAAACCCGGGCACGCGTGACCAGCCCGCGTGACTGCGAGCCGATAGCCGGGCATTCAATAGCATCACGCGCACCCCGCGCCGCTGCAGCATGGCCAGCAAGTTCGGCCAAATCTCGCTTTCCAGAAAGGCCACTGCGTCGGGCTGCCAGTGGTCCAGAAACCGCTCACCCCAGCGCGGTACATCCAACGGCACGAAACGATGCAACACGCCGGGCCGTCTTTGCGTCAGCAGCCGCGCCGAGGTGACGGTCCCCGTCGTCACCAGCACCGATGCGCCGGCCAGGCAGAGCGCATCCAGCACGGGGAGCATCGACACCGTCTCTCCGACACTCGCGGCATGCAGCCAAATCAGCCGCCCGGGCGGCCGCGGGGTGCGGTCGATCCCCCGGCGCTCCGCCAACCGCTCCGGCAATTCCTTGCCCCGGCGCACCCGACGGCGAAGCATCAGCCGCAATCCCGGCGCCAACAGCGTGGCCGCGCCGTGCCAACCCCATGCCAAAAGCCGCCCGCCCTCCGTCTCGGCCGGGTGCTGGCTCACCGCGTGCAGAGCCGGTCGGCCGCGTCGGCCGCCTCGCTCAGCGCGGCCGCGATGTCTGGCAAGTAACGCTCCCAACCCTCCCGCGGCACGGTGACTGGGGCGCCGCAGACGATCACGCCGCGGCCGAACGGCAGCGGCACATACATGCGGTCCCAGGTCGGCAATATCCTGTGGCGGCTCGTCTGCGCGCCGATCGGCATCACCGCCGCCCCCGACAGGCCGGCAATCTGCGCCACCCCCGGGGCGGCCTGCCGCCGCGGCCCGCGCGGGCCATCCGGCGTGATGAGCACGTGCTGGCCCGCCTGCAACTCCCCCAACAACACCCGGATGCTGGCGGCGCCGCCTTTTTCCGAGACGTCCCGCGCCGACCCGTCCTTGGAGGAGGAGCCGTGGACGACCTCCACACCGAACCGGCGCACCACCGCGCCAATGAACCGGCCGTCGCGGTGCTTGCTGACCAGCACGCGGGGCGTCCCGCGTGCACCCCTCCGCCGCATGATGAACCAGAGTGCGGGGATCAGCGGCAAACGCTCATGCCAAAAGGCCGCAATGGTGGGCTGCCCGGCGGTGGCCGCTTCCGTGTGCTCCGCCCCGACCAAGGTCCAGCGCGTGGTGCGCAGGGCGAAATCCAGGTAAAGTCCGACCAGCCGGGCGGTGACCGATTGCACCGTCGCGCTACGGAGCAACCTCTTCAACACGGGCAGCAACCAGCCATTGGATCGGCGGGTAGCATGCCCCCGCCGATCCTGCCAGATCGCGCCGTTTGCCTTGCGTGGTCAGCCGGGCGTCAGCGGCACCAGATGCGACAGGAACAGCTCGGCACAGGCCCGCCAGGAAAACTGCTCGGCATGCGCGCGGCAGGCCAGCCGGTCGCCCGTCCCCAGCGCCCGCAGCGCGGCCATCCGGAGGTCGGCGTCGATCGCCCCGACCCCCGGGCCGCCTTGGGCCAGCACATCCAGCGGACCGGTCACGGGAAAGGCAGCGACCGGCGTGCCGCAGGCCAGGCTCTCCAGCATGACCAGCCCAAACGTGTCGGTGACCGAGGGGAACACGAACACATCCGCACCGGCAAACGCCGACGCCAGTTGCTGGCCACGCCGCATGCCGACGAAATGCGCCGCCGGAAACCGCCGCTCCAACCCGGCGCGGGCTGGGCCGTCCCCAACCACGACCTTCGACCCTGGCAAGTCGAGCGCGAGGAAGGCACCGATATTCTTCTCCACCGCAACCCGCCCGACATAGGCAAAGATCGGGCGGGGGAACGGCCACGGCTCCGGCTGGTCCGGCTGGAACAGGTCCAGGTCGACGCCGCGCGTCCACGCCCGGATGTCTTGGAAACCACGGCTAGCCAACTCCGTCCGCAGGCTTTGCGTCGCCACCATCAGCCCTGCCCCGGCGCCATGGAAGTGCCGCAGCCACGCGTAGCTGAGCGCGGTCGGTAGCCGGGTGCGGGCATGCAGGTATTCGGCGAACCGCGTGTGGAAAGCCGTGGTGAACCGCCAGCCCCGCTTTCCCGCCAAAGCCCGTGCGGCCATCCCAAGCGGACCTTCGGTGGAAATGTGCAGGGCATCCGGCGCGAAGGCGTCGATCATCTTTGCCAGGGTCCGGCGCGGCATCAGCGAGAGCCGGATGTCCGGGTAGGTCGGGCACGGCAACGTGCGGAACCGATTCGGCCCGATCACCTCCGCCGTGCAGCCCATGGCCTGCAATTCGTGCACCACCGTGGACAGCGTCCGCACCACCCCGTTGACCTGGGGCTCCCAGGCGTCGGAGATCATCAGGACACGGGGCTGAGCTGGAAGAGCGTGGGAACTAGACAGGATCTGCGACCAGTCTCGGCGCCATGAAGGACAGGCGGTTCAGCGCCACCCAGTCGATCAGTTCCAGCCTGCCGTCCATATGCTCCACCAGGGCGGTGCAGCTTTCGACCCAATCACCATCATTGAGGTAGAGCACGCCGCCGATGTCGCGCATCTCGGCATGGTGGATGTGGCCGCACACCACGCCATCGAAGCCGCGCCGGCGCGCCTCCCCGGCCAATGCGACCTCGAAGCGGTCGATTGCCTTCACAGCCTCCTTCACCCGCCGCTTCAGCCAGGCGGAAAGCGACCAGTATGGGCGCCCCAGGCGCCGCCGCACGGCATTGAAATGCCGGTTGATGGTCAGTGCGGCCGTGTAGGCGCTGTCACCCAACAGGGCCAGGAATTTGGCATAGCGCACCACGCTGTCGAACTCGTCGCCATGGATGACCAGCAGGCGGCGGCCATCCGCGGTGAGGTGATCCGCCTCCCGCCGCAGGCGAACCCCGGCGACCTCGAGATTCATCGGCAGCCAGGCGCGGAACATCTCATCATGGTTGCCGGGGATATAAGTCACCTCGGCGCCCTCCCGTGCCTTGCACAGGATCAACCGGATGACCTCATCGTGGTTGGCATCCCAATACCACGACTTACGCAGCCGCCAGCCATCGACGATGTCGCCGACCAGATAGAGGTAGTCACAACTGCATTTGCGCAGGAAGTCCGCGAGGAAATCACTCCGGCAGTCCTTTGTCCCGAGATGGACATCTGAGATGAACACGGAACGGTAACGATAGCTTGGTTGGTCTCGCCGAATTATGGCGTTCATGACAGCGCGCCTAATCTCTACAAGTCATGGTCCCATAGGACGTATGGCCGCGTCGTGTCAGTTAAGGTTAGATGACTCTCGCAACTCCCTGATGCGGCGGCATTACGTCACGCAATTGACTGGAATCCGTCATTCGATTGACATATCAGGGGGACAGTTTGCCCCAATGCTGACGAATCGACCCATGCCAACGAATCCGCCGCCCAGGTGATCGTGATTTTCAACCCCACCGCCGGGCGCCGACGGTCCTATGCGCTATGGCGGGTGCTGGACGTTCTCTCGGCCAATGGGATGCGGTTGGAATTGGCGGAAACCCAGCATGCCGGGCACGCCACCGAATTGGCGCGCGATGCAGCGCGGGCTGGGGCAAAGCTGATCGTGGCGGCCGGCGGCGACGGAACCATCGCGGAGGTGGCAAACGGCATGGCGGGCGGGGAGGCCCGGCTGGGCGTGATCCCGCTCGGGACGGCAAACGTCCTGGCGCACGAGCTGCACCTTCCTTTCGCGCCCCACGCCGTTGCGGCCGCCCTGGCATTCGGCCGCACCTGCCTGCTCTGGCCCGGCGTGGCGGAGGGGCCGGACTCCACCCGGTTGTTCGTCCAGATGGTCGGTGTCGGGTTGGACGCCCAGGTCGTGCATGCGATGCGCCCGCCGATGAAGCGGCTGCTGGGGAAGGGCGCCTATGTCGCGCAGACGATGCGGGAAATGAGCCGCTACCGCTTCCCCCGCCTGCGCCTGCGCCTGGATGGCGAGGAGGCAGAGGCAGCGAGCGTCATCGTCAGCAAAGGGCGGCTCTACGCCGGGCGCTTCACCCTGGCCCCCGGCGCGAATGCCTGCCAACCTGGCTTCAATGTGGCGTTGTTCGAGAAATATGGGCCGGTCGCGGCACTGATGTATGGGGCAGCCCTGCCGCTGAACCTGCTGCCGCGGATGCCTGGCCTGCGCATTCGCGTGGTCAGCAAGGTGGAGATCCTTGGGGAATGCGGCCACTACGCACAGGCGGATGGCGACCCGGCGGGCGCCACCCCCATCACGATCCACGACGCGGCGGCCCCCATCCCGGTCGTGGTGGGTTGACCAATCTGTTCGAGGGGCTCCAGCCCCGTGCGGCAGAGGAGGTTTTCACCGAGCTGCTCACCCGCCCCGGCATCCGGATCGAGCGCATCGTCTCGACCGGCCAATCCACGCCGCCGGAGCAGCCCTACGACCAAGCGCATGACGAATGGGTGCTGCTGCTCCGCGGCGCGGCGTGCGTGTGGGTCGATGGCGACGGCGAGCGTGACCTGCAGCCCGGGGACCACCTGCTGATCCCGGCCCATCGCCTGCACAGGGTGGTTTGGACGGCAACAGACGAGCCGACACTTTGGCTCGCCATCCATTTCGGCTGACTATTAGGCGCTCAGATCAGCTTCATCCCCACATAACTCTCCGCAAGCATGGTGGCCGCGGCACGCGAACTGGTGACCAACTCCAACTCGGCCAGTTGCCGCCGGCGGTCAAACTCGCTGGCATCGCTGAACTGATGCAGCATCGACGTCATCCACCACGAAAAATGCTGCGTGCGCCAAATACGCCGCAGCACCGTGCTGGAATACGTGTCCAACCCCTCGGTCGCACCGGTGGCAAAATACCGCTCCATCGCGCGGGCGAGCACCCACACGTCGGCTATGGCCAGGTTCAACCCCTTCGCCCCCGTTGGCGGCACGGTGTGCGCAGCGTCCCCGGCGATGAACAAGCGGCCATACTGCAGCGGCTCGCGAACGTAACTGCGCATGGGCACGACGTTCTTCTGAAAGATCGGCCCCTCCTTCAGCCGGAACCCGCCGCCTTCGACGCGCGCCTGCAGCTCGGCCCAAATCCGCTCATCCGGCCATGCATCGACCTTCTCTGCCGGGTCACACTGGAAATACATCCGCTGCACGCCGGGCGAACGGGTGGAGATCAAGGCGAAACCGCGGTCATGCCGGGCATAGATCAGCTCGTCCGAGGAGGTCGGCGCCTGGGTGAGGATGCCGAACCATCCAAACGGGTAGATGCGCTGGTAATCGGTGCGCTCCCTCACCGGCATGGCGTCACGCGACGGGCCATAGAAGCCGTCGCACCCGGCGATGAAGTCGGCCTCCACCATGCAGGCCACGCCCTCCGCCGTCGTGAAGCGAAGCTGGGGCGAGGCTGTCACATCATGCAGACTGGTCCCCTTCGCCTCGAACACCATAATCCCGGCATCTGCCAGACGGGCCGCGATCAGGTCCTTCAGCACCTCATGCTGTGGATAGACGGTGACGGCGCGGCCTCCAGTCAATGCGGACAGGTCGATCCGCCGCCCCTCCCCGGCGAAGCGGAATTCGAAGCCGTGATGCACCTTCCCTACTTGCTTCAACCGCACGCCGAGCCCGGTCTCGACCATCAGGTCTACGGTGTTCTGCTCCAGCACGCCGGCGCGGATGGTGGCCTCGATTGCGGCGCGGCTGCGGGATTCCACCACCACGGAGGAGATACCGGCCAGATGCAGCAAATGGGACAGCATCAGCCCGGCGGGCCCGGCCCCGATGATGGCGACCTGGGTGCGGGCGGGTATCCCCAATGCGGCCTGTCCGGTCATGGCGCCTGTTTCCTGTTTGCCGGGAGGCTGCGGGCATTCGGCTGCGCCAGCAAGACATATTCGGGTCCTTCTATGGGACTTTTCGTTGCATGTAGGTTGGGTCGACCGCGACACAGACCCTGCGCCGCCATGTAAGGGGTTGGCAAACAAGCCGCAGGACTCAACGCTTAGCCTGCTCAGTTTACCGATAGAGCCCGACTTAAAAGCCGTTGCACGTGCACTTGTAGATCTTCAAGAGGCGCGTCATCAGGCTGATCACAACACCACGTCTTCATGGAGCCGCGCCGATGTTACCTTAAAAGTTGGCTCAGTTGATGAGGCAGCCTTCATCGCATGGGCAAATGTCAAGAATAGCCCTCATGCTACAGTGTTCAAGGCTGCCCAATTATTCCAAAAACAATGGGCCAAGGTCGTCTAATCATGGCCTTCCATTGAGCTAGAGTGGCTTAGCGCTGGTTGTTTATGAAGCCATCTGACGCCGTCAGATCCATCTCTCGCGTGGGCAAGCCAACCAGCGTCTTGCACCACGATGGTTCTGCACTGGCCGAGAACCTCATCTCGGGCGCAACCGCGTCAGGATCATCTAAACTGTTCAGGGTCAGACTGATGTTTGGCCCATCGATGTGCCGGTAGGTGAGTGGCGTCCCACAGTCTTTGCAAAATCCCCGCTCAACAAGGTTGGAACTCGCAAAAACCGCAGGCGGCCTCGACCAATGCACCTGATGGGCAGGGAAGCGGACAAACGCCATAAACGGCCCGCCAGATGCTTTTTGGCACATACGGCAATAGCAAACGCTCGACCGGTCTCGTGGGCTTTCGGCCCGATAACGCACTTTCCCACACTGGCAGCCACCCACATACTCCACGGTCGTTGCTCCTTTCTCAGCCACGCGGCTTGGCCAACCGCACCAACTCGTCCCGCACGCCCCCGGCATCCGCCACCGGCGCCGACCAAGGGATGCGCAATATCGTCTCCTCCCGCCGCAGGTCGCACCCATCCACGTCCACGGCCACCATCTGCCAGCCGGGGCTGCCCGCGATCCGGGTGAGCGCGTCGCCGTGGTCGCCGTTGACGTGGGACAGAATGGACGGCTCCGCCGCCAGCACCGCCGCGACCGCCGCCGGGTTAGGGGCCAGGTCGGCTGCGGTCAGGCGGTGGGCGCTGGCGAACCCGCCGATGAACTGCCCGGCTGCCAGCCGCAGCCGCATCAGCCGGAAATCGCCCAAATCCGCATAAAACGCCGCATACGGGTGCCGCGCGACCCAGCGTGCCTTCAAGGCGGGGTCCGGCTCGAGTTCGGCCACGCCCGTCACGGTCAGGCGCGGCGCGGTTTGGGGATTGGCGCCCGTCGCCTCTCCCATCACCATCAACGCGCATTGCCCATTCCGGCCCAGCTGGCGCGTATGGGCCGACAGGCCGGACAGCAGCATCAGCAGCGACAAATCCGGCGCGGGCGCCGGCGTCACCAGGGCGGCGTAGGGCTGGCCATCCTCCGCCGTCGCCAACGTGGCGGACCGCGCAGCCCGTAGCAGCGTGCGGGCCTGCCATACGATTGCACTCCTCTCCGGCGGCTCCGCCATTTTGTGTTCTCCCTCCAGTCCGTTTTGCGCCACAATCGGCTGCGATCCTGCCGCACGTCCGCAAAGGCTCGCGCCATGAAACACACGATCGCCTTGGTCGATGACGACCGCAACATCCTCACCTCCGTCAGCATGACGCTGGAGGCGGAGGGATTCCAAGTCCGAACCTACACGGATGGCGAGAGCGCCCTGCAGGGCCTCACCGCCCGGCCGGCCGACCTGGCCGTGCTGGACATCAAGATGCCGCGCATGGACGGCATGGAGCTGCTGCAGCGGCTGCGCCAGCGGTCCAGCATGCCAGTGATCTTCCTGACCTCCAAGGATGAGGAAGTGGACCAACTCATGGGCTTGCGCCTGGGCGCCGACGACTACATCACCAAGCCCTTCTCCCAACGCCTGCTGATCGAGCGGATTCGTGCCCTGCTGCGCCGCAACGAGAGCAGCCGGGCTGAAGGCTCGGGCGCCACACCCGGCGGTGTCATGGCCCGCGGCGATTTGGTGTTGGACGAGACCAAGCACCAATGCACCTGGAAAGGCCACGACATCCAGTTGACGGTCACCGAATTTCTACTGGTGAAGGCCCTGGCCGCCCGGCCCGGCATGGTGAAGTCGCGTGATCAGTTGATCGATGCCGCCTATGGCGAGAATATCTACGTCGACGACCGCACCATCGACAGCCATATCAAGCGGGTGCGCAAGAAGTTCCGGGCGGGTGAAGACAGCTTCGACCACATCGAGACGTTGTATGGGATAGGGTATCGCTACAAGGAGGTTTGATTGCCCGATATCGGGGTCCCGCCGTCCCCGCTTCCACGGTTTCGCTCCGTCCCCCGCCGGTGGCTGCCGCCGCTGATGCGGCGCATCCTCCTGGTCAACGCCCTGCCCCTGGCGCTGCTGGTGGCGGGGCTGTTGTATCTGGACCAATACCAGAACGGGCTGCTGGAGAACGAGGTGACCGCGCTGCGCGAGCAGGCGCGGATCTATGCCGGCGCGCTGGGCGAAAGCGCGGTGCGCGAAACCGACCCCGATAACCCCCAACTGGTGCCCGATATCGCTCGTCCCTTGCTCCGCCGCCTGACCGACCCCACCCCCAATAGCCAGGCCAAGCTGTATAGCGCCGATGGCCAGGTGATCGCCGATAGCCGGGTGCGGGAGGGCGTAGGCGGCGCCATCAACACCCAGCCGCTGCCCCCCGTCGCCGATCGTGGCCCGCTCGAGGGGACGGTGGGTGCGATCTACGACAAGTTGCTCTCCTTCGTGCCACACGGGCAGGAAACGGCGACGGTGCAGACCGGCCCGTCCGCCGCAGGGCCGGATTGGCAACCCGACGTGAAGGCAGAGCTGAAGCTCAATTCGTCGGACCAGGGGCGCGAAACCCCGCCCTACATCCGCCGTACCTCGGATAACCGCCTACTGGTGACCGTCGCCGAACCGGTGACACGCAACCGCCACACCGTGGGCATCATCCAGCTCACCCGGGATGCGCGGGAGGTGGATGACAGCCTGGTCGCGATCCGCATGTCGATCCTCGGCTTGTTCATCATCGCCCTGGTTCTGACGGTGATGCTGTCCTGGTACCTGTCGCTGACGATCGCCCGCCCCATCCTCCAACTGGGGCAGGCGGCGCGGGACATGCGCGAGGGCCACGGCCGCGTGGGCGCCGTGCCGCCGACGCTCCTGGTGCGGACGGACGAGATCGGCGAATTGGCCCATGCCCTGCGTGACAGTTCGGAGGCGCTGTGGTCCCGCATGGATGCGACCGAACGCTTCGCCGCCGACGTCGCCCACGAAATCAAGAACCCGCTCAGCAGCATCCGCAGCGCGATCGAGACCCTACGCCGGGTCGAGGACGCGGCGGCTCAGCGGCGCTTGCTTGCGATCATCGCGGAGGATGTGATCCGGTTGGACCGGCTGATCAGCGACATCAGCGACGCCAGCCGGGTCGACGCGGAGTTGAGCCGTGCCGAGCCCGCCCCGGTGGACGTGGTGGCCATCCTGCGCCTGCTGGTCGAGATCGACGAGGCCACCCGGCCCGAGGGCGGCGTCCGGCTGGAGGTCGACGCGCCGGACGGCCCCATGCTGGTGCAGGCGGTGGAGGACCGACTGGTGCAGGTACTGCGCAACCTGATCGGCAACGCCAGCAGCTTCAGCCCTGCGGGTGGCCGGGTGGTCCTGCGCGCGCGGGAGGCCGGCGCCATGGTGGAGGTCAGCGTGGACGACGAAGGGCCTGGGATGCCGGAGGGCAAGCTGGAGCACGTGTTCGACCGCTTCTATACCGAGCGCCCGCAGGGGGAGCGCTTCGGCCAGCACTCCGGCCTCGGCCTTTCGATCAGCAAGCAGATCGTGGAGGCGCTGAAAGGCCAGATTGCCGCGGTAAACCGGCGCGATGACGGGGGGCGGGTGCTTGGCGCACGGTTCACCATGCATCTGCCGAAGGCGTGATCCCAGGTTCCTGTTATCCGCCAGCCTGGGCTGTGCTACTCGATCGGCGTGCCGATCCAGGAACCCCCCATGAGTAGCCTCTACAACATAACGGTCCGCGCCGCGGACGGCACCGCTCACCCGCTCGCCGCCCACCGCGGCAAAGTGGTGCTGATCGCCAACACCGCCTCCCAATGCGGTTTCACCCCGCAATATGAGGGGCTGGAGGCGTTGTGGCGGCGCTACCGGGAGGCCGGGCTGGTCGTGCTCGGGTTCCCCTGCAACCAATTCGGCGGCCAGGAACCCGGCTCGGCCGAAGAGATCGCGACGTTCTGCAGCACCACCTACGACGTGACCTTCCCAATCCTGGCCAAAATCGATGTGAACGGGAAAGGCGCAGATCCGCTTTTCCAATGGCTGAAGCAGGAGAAATCCGGGCTGCTCGGCATCGAGGCGATCAAGTGGAATTTTACCAAATTCCTCATCGGGCGGAGCGGCCAGGTCCTGGAGCGGTTTGCGCCCACGACCAAGCCTCCGGCCATGACCGCCGCGATCGAGGCCGCCCTCGCCCAACCCGCATGACAGCTGCACACCTGGCCAGCGCAATGCGCTATGCTGCCACAAGCAAGGGGTGAGCCTGCATGGATGTGACCGAGCACACGCTGCACCACGGGTCTGGCGGCGAAAAGGAGCATCTAGATGCTGCCCGCGAGGAGATGAAGCAGCCAGGCCGCCCAGGAGGGAAGGCGCTGGGCACACTCGCGGTATTGGCCGTGCTTTACACGCTGAACGCCGCCTCCGCGATCCTGCTGCCCTTCGTGCTTGCGCTCGTGCTGAACCTGCAGCTGTCTCCGCTGATGCGCATCATGCACCGGCGCCTCCACTTGCCGCGTGCCCTGGCCGCCTTGATCCTGATCTTCGGTCTGTTTGTGGTGGTGGGCGGCGTCGGCGCTGCGATCTCGGTGCCGGCAACCTACTGGGTCGGCCGGGTGCCGGAAGCGCTGCCGAAGCTGGAGCAGAAGCTGAACTTCCTCACCGGCCCCATCAACTACGCCCAGCAAGGCTATCAGAAGCTCAACGGCATGATGGGCGGCAGTACCGATCCAGGCGCGACCACGGGCCCGGGCCTGTCCGGCCTGACCTCCTTCGGCGGATCGGTGCTGCTGGGTGTCAAGACACTGCTGGGTGACGGATTCACGGTGTTGCTGCTGCTCTTCTTCTTCCTATGGTCCGGAGAGTCATTGCTGCGTCGCCTCGTGGAGGTGCTGCCGACATGGGAGGATAAGCGGCGCGCCGTGGCGATTGCCTCGGAGATCGAGGAGAACGTCGCCGGCTACCTGGCGACCATCACCGTGATGAACCTGGCCGTGGGGCTGGCAAGCGGGTTGCAGGTTTGGCTGCTCGGCCTGCCCGACCCGCTGCTCTTCGGCACCCTCGCCTTCCTGCTGAACTACATTCCGATCATCGGGCCAATGACCGGGGTCGCCTTGTTCTTCGTCGTTGGCGTGTTCACCTTCGACAACCCACTCTTCGCCTTCGTCCCAGCCGGCATCTACCTGGCGATCCACATCCTGGAGGGTGAAACCATCACCCCGATGCTCTTGGCCCGGCGATTGACGCTGAACCCGGTGATGGTGATCGTGTCGCTGTTCTTCTGGGACTGGATGTGGGGTATCCCTGGCGCCCTGCTCTCCGTTCCGCTGCTTGCGGTCGCCAAGATCGTGTGCGACCGCCTTCCAGGCCTACAAGCCGTCGGCCACATGCTGGGGGCGGATAGGCCACACGGGGAAATGGGCTGACATTGGCCACGAAGCCGCCATTTGCCTGCCCCGGTATGCCCCGATAAACTCACCCATCGACATCAGGAAGACCGGCCCGTGATACCAGCGCGTACCCTGTCACGTCTGACTCTGATCGCCCTCGGTTTACTCGGGCTGGCAGTCCGCGCCCAAGCGCAACCCCTGCTCTATGCGCAGCGCCTGCCAGAGGGCACGGTCTATGTCCGCCTGGTGAATGCACTGCCTGCGGCGGCCAGCGTGCAGACAGATTTTGCCGGCAAGGTGGAACTCGGCGCCGACGGGGCTAACCGGCTTTCGCCCTATTTCGTGGCGGGCAATGCGGGCGGCAAGACCGTGTCGATGCAGGTGAGTGAGGGCGGCAAAACCGCAACCGCCAAGTTCGAGCCGAAATCGGGCACCTTCATCACCGTCGTGCTGCATCCCGATCCCAGTGGCGTGTCGGCCGCCATCGTCACGGACAAGCCGGAATACAACCAGCTCAGGGCCCGATTGAGCTTCTATAACGCCACGTCAGACTGTGCGGCCGGCTCATTGAGCGAGCAGGTGGGGCGGCCGGTGTTCAACAATATGCCGCCAGACTCCGGGCAGGCACGATCCATTAACCCTGTCACCGCTACAGTGACCGCGGCCTGCGGCGGGGGCAAGGCGCCCCCGCTTAGCCTGGGCCAGTTGGAGGCCGGCGGATTGTATAGCGTCTGGATGATGCGCCCGTCTGGGCAGTTACTTTCCTTCGTGGCGCACGACACTATCGCGCCACCTCGCGGATGAACCGGTTGCGTGCGCTGCTCGCGGCGGCCGCCATGATGGTGGCGGCTGCGCCGGCCTGGGCGGCAGGTGATTGTCCGGCCATTCCCCGCCGCAACCCGATGCCGGCCGAGGCGGTCCCCACCGCGATCGACTTGCCGCTGTGGCGTGATCAGGTCACCGCCTTGGATGCCAAGCTGCCGAGCCTGCAATTGGCCACCCGGCAATTGGTGTTCATCGGCGACTCGATCACCGCCGGGTGGGACCCGGGTATTTTCAGCCAGTTCTATGGACAGCGCTCCCCGGTGCTGCTGGGCGTCATCGGTGACGTCACGCAGGGCGTGCTGGAGCGGCTGCCGCGGGAATGGGGCACGATGCGGCCGCGTGCCGTCGTGCTGCTGATCGGCACCAACAACACCAAATGGGGCAATAGCACGCCCGAGAATCTGGCACTGGGCGTGGCAGAAATCGTGCGCTTCATCCACAGCCGTTCGCCGAGCACGCGGGTTTTGCTGGTTGGCATCCTACCCACCGGCCCAGGGCCGTGGGATCCGCTACGGGCGGTGAACGCGAAGACCAACGAGCTGATCTCCCGCTGTGCCGACAACCAGACGACGTTCTACGTCGACGTCGGTCGTTCGCTGGTCAACGCATCCGGCCAATTGTCGAACGAGGTCTCGTTCGACATGCTGCATTTGACGCCCGTGGGCTATGCGCTCTATGCCGCCGCCATGGAACCCGAACTGAAGCGGATCATGGGCGATTGAGGTATCTTCTGCTGGTTCTGCTGCTTGCCGGCTGTGCCGGCGATAGCGGTTCCGGCGAACCCGGCACTGTTCATGTTCGCATGAACGGCGTCACGGGTGCCTATATCGGAACGGTTATTCGGTAACCTCGCGGTGTATCGAGGATCAACCGTCGTTGCGGCTTGACGCCCTCCTTTGGCCTCAGCCCGTGGACGTCAATGTGCGATAACCCTCGCGAGCGCCACGACGGCGCCGAGAATAACAACTGTCTGAATCCCGATGGTCCCGACCATCCATTTCAGAAGGTCGGCCTTGGTCTCGGCCAGGCTGACCTGCAACTCGGCCCTGGTCGCGGCCAGGCTGCCTTGCAACTCCGCCTTGGTCTCGGCCAGGGTGCCTTGCAACTCGGCCTTGGTCTCGGCCAGGCTGACCTGCAACTCGGCCTTGGTCGCGGCCAGGCTGCCTTGCAAGTCGGCCTTAGTAGACGCCAAGCCATTCAGCAAATCGACCTTGGTGGCAAAGCTGGACAGGTCGAGATCCTGCGATTTGCGGACCCATCGCGTCACGGCTTCGGCTTGATTCTCCGTGAATCCAGCGGCCGTGAGGTCCTTAACGATCTCGTGGGTGTCCAAAACGGTGATCGTCATGGGCCAACCATACGGCAAGTGAACCAGGGGATACACCTTATTTCGGGTGCCAGTTTGCGGCCCAGAACGTGGTGTAGCTCTCCTTCCCGGTCGCCTCGTAGCCGTCCAGCCATTTCGGCACGACGTCCGTATCGATGAGGAAATACAGCGGCAGCCCCAGCAGTTTCGTCGCGTAAATCCGCTGCATGTCGGCCCATAGCGCCTGCTGCTTCACCGGGTCGAGTTCGTATTGCGCGGCTTCGATGTCGGCGTCCAATTGCTTGTCGCTGATCCCCGGGTAGTTCTGGCCGCCCCAATTATTGGCTGCAGACGGGATGTAGGCCGAACTGAGCCGAGCCCAGGGCACCAAACCCACTTCCGGCGTGGAGCCGTATTCGATCAGTCCCGTGAACTCGCGATGTTTGAGCAATTGGCCGAAGAAGGTCCGCGACGGCTGGTTCTTGATCGTAACCTCGATCCCGATGGCCTTCCACTGGCTCTGCATCACTTGCTGGGTCAGCTCGCGCACCCGGTTGCCGGATGTCGTTGCGAATTCGAAGGCGAGGCGATCGCCCTTGTCGTTCCGCCTTATGCCGTCGGCGCCGGGCTGCCACCCTGCCTCGTCCAACAGGGCGCGGGCGCGCGCCGGGTTATACGGGTAGGTCGGGACGTCCGGGGTGAAGTGGCTATCGATTGCGTTGATGAAGGAACGGCCGATATCGCTATAGCCGCCGAAGAGCCGATCGACGATCGCCTTCAGGTCGATGCCGAGTAGCAGCGCCTGGCGCACCCGTTCGTCCTGCAAGACCGGGTTGTTCATCTGCACGTCGATGTGCTCGTAAACGAGTTGCGGTTTGAGGATGAAGTTGAAGCGGTCGGCATATTGCTTTCGCAGCGCCACCGTCTGGTCGATGGAGAGGCCGATCCCGGCCGGGGTCATGTCGACATCGCCCGACAGCAAATTGGCCTGCAACGCCGCGGTATTCTCGATCAGCCGAATGCTGATCTCCGTCAGGCCCGGCTTCGTCCCGGTCCAGAACGGGTTCGGTTTGAAGCTGACGCTGACGTTGGACCGGTAGTCGGACACCAAAAACCCGCCATCCCACAGCCCCGGCGTGGTGGGCGCGCGGTTGTAGAGCGTAGCGTTGGTATAGTCGCCCGGAGCCTTCGCCGCGTCGTAGATCGGGCCCTCGATATGCTCCGGCAGGATTTCGTCCCACAGCGCATAGGACGTCACGGTCCGGTCGAGATGCAGCACCGCCGTTTGATCGTCCACGACATCGACGGAGGTCGCGCGCGACCAGGGATGCGAGTTGGCGAACCCGGCGTTCGGATCGTGCCCGACGCGCCAGGTGAAGGCGATGTCGCGCGCCGTGAGCTTCACACCGTCGCCCCACATAAGCCCGGGCTTGAGCTTGATCGTGACCGCGAGGCCCTGGCCGCCGCTGCTATTGGTCTCCCGGCGTACCAGCCCGTTCTCGAGCGTGGGCGCCTCGGTGCATAGCAGGCAGGCGACGTGGCCGGCCATGTCGTAGACGGTGATCCGTTGCAGCGCCACCGCCACCACATAACCCTGGATCGTCTGCGCCCCGATATACGGGTGAAGGCTGGCGGGAAACTGCGCCACCCCGATCGTGAGTGTGTCCTTCGCCTCGGCAGGCCTTCCAGCCACCCCGGCCCACAGCATTGCGGCAGCGATCGCGATCCAGCGCATCATGCTCCCATTCCCCGGTCATTGTCCCACGGAGGAAAACTGTTGCACGGCACGCGCCTTCTCGGCTACCCAAGGCCTGGAACTGAACATCGGAGAGGGAGGGCTGCATGACGATGCGACTTTTGCGACCCACCCCGAGCGGACTCGCCCGCTAGAGATACCGCGTCCTGACCGGCCAATTCGGTTTGCCGGTCCCGTTCAGTCACCTTCCAAGAGGCCGGCCGGCTTAGGCTGGATCATACTGTGCTCTTCGCTCGTTTCCGCCGCGGCATCACGCCATTCCGGCAGGTCCTAGGCTTCGCGGCATCGCAATGGCGTGGCCAGCCATGGACCGTCAGCGCGATCGTCATTTGCGTTTTCGTCGGGACGATCTCCGACGTACTGATGCCCGTCTTCGCTGGCCGGCTGATCGACGCCATCGCACACGCCAGCGCCGATCGTGCCGCCGCACGGAACGCAGCCCTGGCGGCGTTGGGTGGCATGGCGGCTCTCGGCCTCGCCTTGGTGGTCGCCCGCTATGGCTCGTTCATCGCGATCATCCGGCTGACCCTGCGCATCATGGCAAGTGTGGCGCGCAGCACCTTTGCCCGCGTGCAGCGTCTGTCGACGGAGTGGCACGCGAACAATTTCGCCGGCTCGACCGTCCGCAAGGTAAGCCGTGGCATGTGGGCCTTCGACACGCTCAACGACACGCTCCTGCTGGCCCTGCTGCCCTCCGCCATCGTGCTGGCCGCATCGACGCTGCTGCTGGGGCTGCGTTGGCCGGCAATGGGAGCGATCATCGCGATCGGCTCGGCCGCCTACATCGTACAGGCCGTTGCCACGTCGCTAGGCTACGTCGCCCCCGCCGCGCGGTTGTCCAACCAGTGGGATACCAAAGTGGGCGGCGCACTAGCCGATGCGATCAGCTGCAATGGGGTCGTGAAGTCCTTCGGTGCCGAGGCCCGCGAGGACGCACGGCTGGACCGCACCCTGGTCAAATGGTCGCGGCGCACCCGCCGACTGTGGGTGCGCGGCACGATCAACGGCTCGGCACAGGCCGTCACGCTGCTGGTGATGCGTACGGCCATCGTTGGGGCGGCGTTGTGGCTGTGGTGGGTCGGTCAGGCCACGCCCGGCGATGTCACCTGGGTGCTCACCACCTATTTCGTGGTTCACGGATACCTGCGCGATGTGGGGCAGCACATCTCCGTACTGCAGCGCTCCGTCAACGACATGGATGAGATGGTCCTGTTGCACCATGAGGTGCCAGGCGTGCTCGACCGGCCGCAGGCGCATGCGATCCGCATCAGCCAGGGCGAGATCGTGTTCGACCGGGTCACCTTCCACTACGGCCAGCACGCCGCCTCGCTGTACGACGACCTGTCGGTGCGGATCGCACCTGGCGAGCGGGTCGGGCTCGTCGGACATTCCGGCTCGGGCAAGACGACGTTCGTGAAGCTGATCAGCCGGCTGCACGACACCACGGGTGGCCGCATCCTGATCGACGACCAGGATGTTGCGTCCGTGACCCAGGCGTCGCTGCGGTCGCAGATTGCGGTCGTGCAGCAGGACCCCGTGCTGTTCCACCGCTCGCTGGCCGAGAATATCGGCTACGGCCGCCCCGGTGCGTCGCAGGATGCGGTCGAGCATGCGGCCAGACTGGCCAACGCCCACGACTTCATCGTGCGGCTGCCGAAGGGGTATGCGACGCTGGTCGGGGAGCGCGGGGTTAAGCTATCCGGCGGCGAGCGCCAGCGCGTGGCGCTCGCCCGCGCGTTCCTGGCCGATGCCCCCATCCTGATCCTGGATGAGGCGACATCCAGCTTGGACTCGGAATCCGAGAGCATGATCCAGGAGGCCATGCTGCGGCTGATGCAGGGCCGCACCGCGATCGTGATCGCACACCGCCTCAGCACGGTCCGCGCGCTCGACCGCATCATGGTCTTCGAACAAGGCCGCGTCGTGGAGGAGGGTACCCATGCCGGGTTGATGCGGCAGGACGGGGCCTATCGCCGTCTCGTCAACACGCAGGCAGCCGGGCTGATGGAGACAATCTGACTACTCGCTCAACCGGCGCCATGCTTTGACGAAGGTCTGGGCCCGGGTGGCAATCTCGGTAACGGTGAAGCCGGCTTTATAGAGCGCCGACCCGAGACCGAAGCCGGCTGCCCCGGCGGCGACATAGTCTGCCATGTTGGAAGGTGTGATCCCGCCGACGGGGAAGAACGCGGTCTGTCGCGGGAACACGCTCTTCCAGGCCTTCAGCACGGCCGGCGGCAGGGCTTCGGCCGGAAACAGCTTCAGCGCGTCGGCACCGTTGCGGAGCGCGGCAAAGCCCTCGGTGGGCGTGGCAACGCCGGGTGCACACGCCATCCCGGCGGCCTTGGCGGCACGGACCACCGCCGGGTCGCTATGGGGCATGACAATCAACCGGCCGCCTGCACTGGCAATCTCGGCCACCTGCTCCGGCTCCATCACCGTTCCTGCACCGACCAGGATATCCGGCCCCAGCGCCTCTGCCAGCAAACGGATGCTGTGCATCGGGTCTGGCGAGTTCAGCGGCACCTCGACGATGCTGAACCCCGCCGCCACCAAGGCATGCCCTACGGGCACGACCTCGTCTGGCTTGACGCCGCGTAGGATGGCGATCAGCGGCAAGCGGTCGAGATAGGCGCGGAGCATCAGTTTGTCTCTCCTGCGGTGGCGTTCGCCAAACCTGCGTGGCAGGCGATCTGCCACAGCCCCGCCTCCGTGGCGCCGGCGATGATCCGGGCGTCCGTAATGCCGAAAGCGGCGAGGCCGCGAAGATACGTCTGGCACAACACCGGATCGCCTATGAGGGCCAATGGCCCCGCGCCGGCATCCAGCGCACAGCGTATCTCGTCGCCAATGAGCAGACCAGACAGGTAGTCCAGGCTGTCAGCCGCCGGCACTGTGCCCGCCAGAACCAAGGTGCGGGCAGAGAAGAGCAGCGGTGCCAGCCCGGCCGGGCTGGCCCGAGCTGCCGCGATGCCCTGGGCAAAGGCCGAATGACCGTCCGACGCGCTGGTGCCAGCATCGCGCGTCGGGCGGCCGAGGATGGAGTGGTTGCGCAGCACGGCAAACAGCTCGCCGGTCATGAAGGTCTGGAAAGCGGCGATACCACCGTTTTGCACGGAAACCCACTTGCTATGCGTCCCCGGGAGGATCAGCCGCGCGGAGTCCCGCATGCCGGGATTTAACGAGAGCGCACCGAAGATTTGCGTCTCCTCACCCCGCATGACGTCGAAGCGCGGCACGTCCATCGCGATACCCGGCACGATGTGCAGATCCGGACCCAGCCCGGACGCCACAGCGACGAGGGCCGAAGCAAGTTCCGGCAAGCCGGTCGGCCCTTTGCAATAGGGTGCCTGTTTCCAGCCCTGGGCGCTGCCGATCATCCCGCAGGCAAGGGTCGGCAGACTCGGCGCGGCACGCAACCATTCCCCTGCGACATCAGCGAAGGCTGCTGGGAAAGCGCCATCCATCACCTGCATGATCCCCAACGGCGCAGCGCGGCTGTCGAGGACCGCTCCCGCATCGCCGAATAGGAACGCCCTCAGCGACGAGGTACCCCAATCAAGCGCGATCAACCGAGGGATGCCGGACGCGGTTTGGCTTGTCTGCAGTCTCGCCTCCTTTGGGGAGCAGCATGATCCGGCGGGGCTCCCACCCGTCCCCCAGCCATATCCGATTTGGCGATGCCAGACCAGGCAACGCCCGCCCTTGGAGGCCATTGGACGGCGCCAACACCAGCCGCGGCAGCCCGGTGGGCCGGCCAATGAACGGCATCGCACCGGCCGGCTGGACGTGGCACACTCCATAGCATGCCAACGCCTGGAGACACTGATTGGCGGTATCGGACGAGGGGCAATCATGTCATTGCCTACCAACAGCGATCGTTCCCGGACCTGAGCCGCACCGATGTTGCACATCATCGCGGATTTAACCCGTTGACCCTCGCGCAACGTCTTTCCACCCTCGTCGCACTGGCACTCCTCCCGGCGCTTGCGTTTCAAGCCTGGTCGAGCCTGGAGCTGCGCAACGAAGCCGAGGCGGCCTATGCGGCCCAGGCCGTCGCGGAGTCCCGCGATGCCCAGGCCAATATGGGGCGGATCGCAGAGGGTGTCCGCCAACTCCTGCTGGCATTATCCGAGGTCGAGGCCATCCGGGCCGGAGATAACGCGGGGTGCGACGCCTACCTCAAGCTCGTCGCGGACCAATTCGCCAACTACGCGCTGCTGGCAGCAAACGACCCGGACGGTGAGATCCTGTGCAACAGCTTGGGTGCCAAGGCGGGAGATTACAGCAACGCGGGCCGGGCCTACCACCTTCGGGCCATGGCCTCCGGCAGCTTCGCCGTGGGTGACCTCGTGACAGGCAACATGACGCATCTGCGCAGCATCCATTTCGCCCTGCCATTCCGGCGCCTGGACGGCAGTGTCGGCGGCATCGTACTCGCCAGCCTCGACCAGTCTTGGCTCGCCCGCCAGATGGCGTCGGCATCGACTCCCGCGGACTCGCTGAGCGTCGTCGTCGATCCCTCGGGGGTGGTGGCCGCGGGCAGCGTGAACGGAAAGCCGGTCACCGACGGCTGGGTGGGCCGGCCGGTCTCACCCGGGTTCCTGGCCCTTCTGCGGGGGCGACCCGGCGCCGTCGCCGCCGTTGGACCAGACGGCGTGCGGCGCCGATACGGAATCGTCGTCCCCGATCCGATGCTGAAAGGGATGGTGGTGGCCGTCGGCCTGAACGAGACGGCGGGCCTGGCGGAACTCAGGCGCGTCAGCCTGCGGAACGCAGCAGCCTTGTTGGGCGGAATGGCCTTGGCGATCTGGGCCTGCATCTTCACCGCCAGGCGGGTCGTCCTGCGCCCGTTGGAGCGGTTGGCGGCTGCGGCAGACCGGGTGCGGGCCGGAGAGCTGGGGGCACAGGCCGACCTCGGGCGCCGGGCGCGCGAAATTCGCGAGGTTGGCGCCGCATTCGACAGTATGTCCGCGACCCTTGCCCAGCGGGAACAGGCGGTACGCGAGAGCGAGGCCAGGTTCCGCCACATGGCAGACAGTGCCCCGGCCTTGATTTGGATGACCGATGCCGCAGGCAGGCTTATCTTCGCCAACCTGCATTTCACCTTCATGTTCGGGCGTCCGACGGATGAGTTCGTCGGTGATGCCTGGGCCAGTGTGGTGTTGGCCGAGGATTTGCGGAGCTTTCGGCACGCTTTCGTCAACGCTTTTTCCACCAAGCGGAGCTTTCGGGCAGACATGCGCGTCCGTCGCTCGGACGGGGCAATCCGCTGGCTGGGCTGCGAAGGCGTGCCGCGCCTTGACGATTCGGGGACGTTTCTTGGCTACACAGGGTGCGCCGTCGACATCACCGAGGGGCGGCTGTCGACTGAAGCGTTGGAGACCAGGATCGCCGAGCGAACTGCCGACCTCCGGCGTGCGCTCGACGCGCTGCAGCACGAGGTCGAAATCCGCGCCAAGGCGGAGGACGCGCTCAGGCAGGCCCAGAAGATGGAGGCGGTCGGCCAGCTCACCGGGGGCATCGCGCATGATTTCAATAACATGCTCCAGGGGATCAGTGGCGCGTTGGAGGCCATCCAGCGCCGGATCGACCAAGGCCGCGCCGGGGAAACCCAGGTCTTCGTCGGGGGCGCCCGCAAGACGGTCGAACGGGCCGCAGCGCTCACCAACAGACTGCTCGCTTTCGCCCGGCGGCAGGCGCTGCAACCCGAATGCGTGGAACCGGATACACTCGCGGAAAGCCTGGAGGATCTGGTGCGCCGGACGGTCGGGCCAGGGGTGACGGTGGAATTCCGCCTGGAGTCAAAAGGATGGTTTGTCAGATGTGACCAAAGTCAGTTGGAAAACGCGCTGCTGAACCTTGCCATCAACTCCCGCGATGCCATGCCTGAGGGAGGTACACTGTGCGTCACGACCAGCCGAGTCGTCCTATCCGCCGAAGACGCGGGCAAGCTGCAGGGCGCGGCTGAGGGCGATTACGTCGCGATAGCGGTCACCGATACGGGGATTGGTATGGACGACGCCACGCAGCTGCGCGCGTTTGAACCGTTTTTCACCACCAAACCGCATGGCGGAGGCACCGGCCTGGGCCTGTCGCAAGTGTATGGTTTCGTGCACCAGTCGAATGGTGTCGTCCGTCTTGAAAGCGCGCCGGACCAGGGAACGGCTGTCACCATCCTATTGCCGCGGCATGCCGATGCGGAGCCGGCTGCCTTGGACCAGCCGGCGACTCAAATGCCCGAAGACGCCGTGGCAGGTGCCAACCTCCTGCTGGTCGAGGATGAGGAGCAGGTCCGCTCCACCACGGCGGATTATCTGGAGGGGAATGGCCACCGGGTGACGGTGGCGGCAAACGGGGCTGAGGCCTTGGCGCACCTGGACAACCAAAGCCTGGTCGATCTTCTCATCACCGACGTCGGGCTGCCCGGTCTGCTCAATGGGCGGCAGGCGGCCGATGCCGCCCGCGCCCGCCGTCCCGGCCTGAAAGTGCTCTTCATCACAGGGTACGCCGCCGGTGCATTGGACGCCGAACTCGCACCGGGAATGGCGGTTCTCGCCAAGCCATTCGGCATGGCCACGCTTGAAACGCGCATTCGCGAGATGCTGGCCACGTAGGACCGGTCTCTCGCGAAGCAGGCGCGACCCAGCCTTGTAAGATCCCTGCGCCCCTCTTAAAGGGCACAGTGATCTATCTGGGGAACGTAGCGTATCGCGGGGACCTGGTCGAACTCGACATGGATTTGGTGCCGTGACGCGGTCTTCAACGCAGGAGGTGACCGAGTGCTAGGACCACGCAGCGTACAAAGGACTGAGACCATCCGGGCGCTGATCGTTCTTGCCATCATCAGCGTGACCTATTTGCTGATCGTCAACTGGGGCGTGGTTGCCGCGCTGTGGAGGGAATTTGTCGGCGCCATCTGAGCTGACGGCCCAACTCGCGGACCACCGGATGTCAGCAGGCTGCCGCGACGATGTGATAACGCGCCGCTTTACATTCCGGCCATTTTCGGGCGAAATTTCGGCATGAGCCCGACGACCGGAACTGTAAGCAACCGCCTCATGACGCGCCCTAATGGGCCTGGGGAGCGCGCGGACTAACGCCGGACGCTAACCCTGCGCCCCACCGGATACGGTTCGGGGCAATCCAACAAGGTGCCCCTTCACGCTCCGGCGAATGAGGAGAGCACCATGGACGAGACCAAAAGCAACACACCGCCGACATCAGTCAGGCAGCGACCAGCGGGACTCCTCGTGCGCGCGGTTCAGCCGAAGGACGCCGAGGCGGTCGCCGAATTGATGAACCTGCCGGGTTATCGCTGGGGCACGTTACGTCTGCCCTTCCAGACGCCCGACGAAGTCAGAGCACGGATCGAGAAGGCTGGTCCAAATTCGCTGGGCCTCGTAGCCTTGGCTAACGGCCAGGTGGTGGGAAATGCCGGGCTCGAGCGCTCGCCCGGCCGCAGGGCGCATGTCGGCAGCATCGGGATGGGAGTTCACGATTCCTGGGTTGGCAGGAGCATCGGCAAGACCCTGCTCACGGCGCTGTTGGAGGCCGCCGACAATTGGCTTGGGGTGCTGCGGCTGGAATTGACTGTTTGGACCGACAATGAGCCCGCTCTCGCATTATACCAGGCTTGCGGGTTCGTGATCGAAGGAACCCATCGCGCTTATGGTTTTCGCGACGGCCGCTACGCGGACGCGCACACGATGGCGCGGCTCCGGGAGACGGAGAACGGACCATGAGCAGTGTAGGCGAGTTTCCGGCCAGCTCTATAGTGCATTCGCTGATCCAATCGCGTTGCGCAGCCCAGACTTGCGATCCTGAATCGAGCCGGCGGGAAGGCTGGATACAGTGGAGTCCGAGGCTGGCTACGATACCGCGTGCAGGATCACGTTGATCCACCTCAATGTTGGATACGGTGTCGGGATCGCGGTGGCTGCATCGGCTGCGCGCAAGTAGTTGACGGTTACGGTGGTGGCATCGCCGTTCTACGCGGGCGTATCGTCGAGGCATCGATCTGTGATGCTGGCGAGAGCCTGCGCAACGCCCGTAATTTAGCTGCCGCCTGCGGAAAGCTCATGCCCGGTGTGCGTTAGAGGTCCACACGCCCACAAGGCTTTCTTTCACGGGATCATCAGCATGCGTGCTCTCGCCTATGTGTCTATCGCGCTCTTAGCGTCTACGCCGGTGTCTGTGTCGGCGTGGGCAGCCGGAGCACCCGGAGGTGCCGCGGGGTCAGCCGGGGGAGGGATTGCCGGTGCGGCACCAAGCGGGATTGCAGGTGGCGCACCATCAAATTCCCCAGGAGGTGCCGGGGCTCCAGCGCTGTCACAGCCCAGCTTGAACAGCAGCCTTCCACCTGGCGACGTGGGCCCGGCACCTGGCCGGAGCTTGGCCGGGACGACACCAGCCACGCCGGGCATGCCTGGTCTCGGTGGCGGACCGAATAATGGCACAGGACCTGGAACAATGCCCATGCCGGGAAGTGGTGGAAGTCCGGGCGGGAGTGCACCGGGTTCCAGTATGACCGTTTTCGGCACCAGTGCAGCTCCGGGCACTGGTGGCGGGACAAGCTCTAGCGGGACAGCTCCCTCCCAGTAGCAGTGGGGACGCAGGTCGCAAAAAGGAATGCCAAAGCCGCATACATCTCGGCGGGTCTCGGCTGCAACTCTACGTTTTGCGCGAAGAAGGACCGCACCAACCCGGCAAGTAGGCTGCCTCCGCCCCTTTCGCGAATGTCAGCGCCTGCGCCAGAGCCGCGTCGAAATCTGCCGCGATGTCCTTCGGCCCGATGCGGCTCCGCAGGAAGTCTGCCCATAGGAACTCGCTGAATGGCGTCGTGTCCTTGGCATAGCCGCCAGCGAAGCGGAGTTCGCCGGCCAAGGAGCGGTAGGGATCGTCGCGTAGATCCGCCATTGCTTTCGGCACGTCGTCGTACGGGCGGCGCGTGCCAGTTTCGTCAAAGGGATGTGTCCAGCCTCGGCAGTCCAGGTTGAACCAGAAGGTTTCGTGCTCCAGCGCCGAGAGATCGGCCACCACGTTCACCAGCACACTGTCCTGCCCCTCTTCGTGCAGCGCTCGACACAAATGATGATGATCGATCACGTAAGAATGGCATTTCGGGCCCATGATAACGGGAATGGCGTGGCTACCAAGGAATTCACCAGCCTTGTCCTTGCCGGCTTTCTCCAGCTTGCCGCGCCAGGCCCGGCGCTTCGCCTCGACCTCGCGCATGCCAACGGTGATCTGCGTCGGACGGAGGTCCGCAATGGCGACGGGGTGCAGGACGGGCTCGCGAACGCTCATCATATCGCTCCAGGGCTGAGGGTTAGCGGCAGACATTAGGCGAAGCTCTGCCCTGGGGTAAAATCGGGAGCTTAGGGCTTGTTCGACATCAATCGAATTGATTGGCGGCGTCGAACAAGCCCTAAGCCTTTGTTGTTAGCGGCAGCCTTGTCGGCGTGCGGACGCACTCATTTGCCAACGCTGCCTTAGTTGACACGCACACACACCAGCCGCCGTCCGTGGCAGGGAAGATCCGGCCCCGTGGCAATAACCTCCCTGGCGCTGGAGCTTGGACATAAGCAGGGTGTGATACGAGGCGTGATCACGCAGAAGCCAGCACCCTATCGCGCGGCACCGTCAGCCCGTGCCGCCATTCGCGCCATCTTTGGTGACCCTCCGTTCACGGCTGGCCCAGGCGTGCCTGCTGTCCAACGGCTGGAGCGGCGTCGGCGGTTGCGCGGGGCGGCTGGATGTTGAACATCGCCAACGGTGACGAGGTGCCACCCAGCATGGTGCCCGGCAATTGCCCGTTCCACCGGTGGGAAGCCTCGTACGACACCACGCTCGGGTTGGCCGCGACGGCGGCGCCGACCTGCTGGATGACCCTTGCCTCTGCGTCGCCGGTCAGCGCGGCCGCCTGTGCCTCGCCTTGCGCCCGCAGGATCGTCGACTCCCGTGCCGCGTGCGCCTGCGCAATGGTGGCACCCGCCTCGGCGTCCGCCTGGGCCTGCCGGACAGCCGCCTGGGCTTCAGCCTGGACCTTGGCCTGCTCGCCTTCGTAGCGGACCTTGGAGACCGTGTTCTCGGCGCGGATCGCGTCGTTCTTTGCCTGGACCGCCGCTTCCACGGACGCCTGGAAACTAGGACTGTAGGTGATGCTGCTCAGTTGCAGGTCGGTGATCTCAAGACCGAAGATGCTGCCGAGCGCGTCGCTGACCTGTTTGCGGATGTCGTCGGCAATCTGCTGCCGGTTTGCCGATATCCCGACGGTGTTCTGCGACGAGAAGACACGCAGCACGCGGTCAGCCAACACAGGGCGGATGTTCTCCGCGATATCGACGTTGCCGGGCCGGCCGACACCATAGAGCAGATGCAGCACGGCGGATGGAGGGATGTGGTACGACAGGCCGACACCGACGCTGACCGCCTGGTTGTCCACCGTGTAGACGGTCAGGTTGTTCATCTGGAACGTGTCCAGGCTGGTCTGGATGGTATCGACGGTGTCGATCCAAGGAAGCTTGACATGCAGCCCCGGCCCGACCGGGTCCGTCGTGACAACCGTTCCAAGCCGCCGGACACCGGCCATCTCGGTCGGCTGAACGGTGTAGAAGCCGCCTGCGGCGGTCCCGGCAATTGCCGCCGCGACCAAGACGAAAACCGCGTTCCTGACCGAAGGGAGACGCGGCCTTCTCGGTGCCTCGAAAAGCTTTTGTTGGACATCGCCCCAGGGCGTCTTGTCATTGGGCGGGATAATGTTCATGACCATGGCCAAATCGTTATAACAAGCACTATAGGCCGTCACCATCTCTCTGATAAGCCGTCACTACGGAATATTGCAGAAGTTTGGGAAATAGAAAGAATTGCTGCTCCTGTTTATATAGGATTTATATAACTTTTGAGGATGGGCGATATTGCTTCGATATCCTGTTTGATCGTTTATCAGGTCTGCACTATCGTGCGATTGGAGACATGACTTGCTGAAAAGTTTAGGGTTTGCGATCGTGGCTGGTGGCGTTGCCGCCGGCGCTGTTCCCGCGTTCGCGCTGCAAACGGTCGTCACCCAAATCGACAAAGGCTCCAACGGGTCGCTGATCTACCACTTCGCCGTCAAGACCGATCCGGGGGAGACGCTGTCGCCCGGCGACGCCAAGACGCCGGGCGACTTCGTGACGATCTACAATTTCTTCGGCTTCGTCGACGGATCGGCGAAGTCACCCGCCGGGTGGCAGTTCTCATCGGAGAATTTCGGCCGCACCCCAACCATGAACGGCTACCCCATGGTGCTGCCCGTGGACGTGCCGAACACGCCCAATCTGACGTGGGCGGTGACCAAGCCAGTCGCCGCGGGTGCTACGGTGGAAGGCTTCACGGCGACCACCAGCGTTAAGACGGTCATCGGGGGCCAATACTCTGCGCAGGTCACCCGCCAGCTACCAGCCGTTCCGGGTGGAATAGTGGATGACGCAACAATAGCGGCTACGTCGCCAAAACAGGCGGTGATCGGTTCGCTGCCAACACCAAGCTTCCTCGCCGAAACGAAATAGTCAGCGCGGGCGGCCGGACGCTTCGGCGTATCGGCCGTTCCATCGCTACTTGAGATTAGGTGGTGAGCGTCTGGCACTCTACATTGCGCCAGCGTGCTCTGACTCTGGCTGGTGGAAGGTCAGCGGCCCGATACCTGGGAGGTCACGGGCGCCGCCTGTCGCTGCTAGGGGGCCGCCAGCATCCTCCTAAGTTGGCCAATCCAGCAGCAGGTCGAGGAAGGTGGCGCAGAAGGTATATGCAGCTGCCTGGTCCCAGCGGTTCAAGCTGGGGCCCCATACAGGCTCCCGTTTGAACGAAGCGCGCATGCAATCGATGATGCTATAGAACGCGAATACGCGGACCGCCGCATGGCCGAGTTCAGGCAGGGTCTGCGCCCTAAAGACGAAGAGCGCCAGCATCAGCGCCACGCCGAATGCCGTTTGGATGAGGAACTCCCGGACGATGGTGCGCGATTGCACGTCCGGGAGCAGGCTCGACAATGACGCCATTCAGCTCGCCAACCTGTAGCGGACGGGAGCCACCAGCGCCTCCTCCATCGCCATGACCGCGCGCAGCGGCTGCGCCAGCCGTTCAAAGGTGTCCTGGGTGGGCGCAGTCAGTGGCAAACGCAACTCCGCCTCAATCAGTCCGAGGATCGAAAGAGCCGCCTTCAGCGGGATCGGATTGCTCTCCAGGAACAACAAGTCGCTGAGTTCGGCCAGGCGGTCGCGGGCTCTTGCGAAAGCGGGAAGGTCGCCCTCGTCCCAGGCTCTATGCAGCAGGCTGCAAAGGGCCGGTGCGACGTTGGCCGTCACGGAGACGCATCCGTGCCCTCCGGCGGCACGGTAGGCCGCCGCCGTGCCGTCGTCACCCGACATCTGAAGAAAGCTCTCTCCGCACAGCGCCCGCAAACGTGGCGGACGCGCCAGATCCGCGGTGGCGTCCTTGAGACCGAAAACCACGCCCTCTTCGTAGAGGCGTGCGAGGGTGTCGTTGGCGATGGACACTCCCGTGCGGCCGGGCACGTCGTAGACCATCACCGGGAGCTGTGCCGCGCCTTGAATGGCCTTCACGTGGCCGATGATGCCTTCCTGTGTTGGCTTGACGTAGGAAGGCGGCGCGCAGAGCAATGCGTCCGCTCCGCTGTGGACGGCGGCAACGGCGAGTTCGACCGCCGTGTCGGTGGACAAGGCACCGCACCCGGCCATCACCGGCACGCGCCCTGCCGCGGCTTCCACCACGACACGGATTGCCAGCCTGTGTTCCTCCGGCCGCATGGACGCCGCCTCCCCGGTGCTGCCGCACACGACCAGGGCTGCAGTGCCCCGGTTGATCTGCCGCTCGCAGAGCCGGGCAAGGCTGTCAGTGTCGATGCTGCCCGCGTGGAACGGCGTAGGGAGCGCCGTGAAGGAGCCGCCGGACAGCAAGCCGCCGGACGCCCGAACCGCCCGGTTGTTCATGCCTGCCTCCTGAGGAGGACTGGCATCGCACTCGATATCCCGAACATCGGCAGATCGCCCCGCACCAGCAAACCGTCGGCTAACGTCCTTGTCTGGACGGCGACGAAGCCCGCGAGCCTGACCGAGCGGACCAGCAATCCGGCAACGTCTTGACCTGCGTCAACGGATGCCGTCGGCACGAAGGCAAGAAAGCGCCCGGTCGGCACAAGCGCGCGTTTGGCGTGGTGGATCAACTTGCCGATCTGCGCCGACGACACGACCCGAGGTGCCAGCACCAGGTCATAGGTCTCATGGTCGGAGTGCTCGGACAACCGCAATGCCGTGGCCGCGGCGCAACCCTGCCGAAGCAGGCTGCACATGAGGTCCAGCCCGTTCGCTGCGATTACCAGGGCATGCGACCCGGCGATGGGTCCGGCGAAACTTAAGAGTGGGTCGCCTGAGACCGAGGAGGCCTCGGCAGCACCGCCGGAGACAGCCGGGCTGGGGGACTGTGATGTGGGAACAGACTGAAGCATGGACAAAGCCCTGCACCTTCCTGAATGCAACACCCTGGTTGATGCCGGAGTGTTCGACCTGCCCAACATGACACCGAAGCCCGTAGGTTTTCCATGGCTCTTGGAAGCGTGCCGTATAGTATCTTCGTATCGTCCTAGAACCGGCGCCATATAAATAGCATATAAAAGCCGCCATTCGTCCGGTCTGTCGCGGCAACTCATGAAATCGCATTGAAAATATATGCGACTTGCTGGCCTATGAGGATCCGACCATTGGAGTCCCCGTATGGCTACGCTTTTCCAAGGCTGCTTGCAAAACGCCTGGCTGACCGGCCTCATGTTCGTGGTGGGCACAACTTGCGCGCGGGCCGACGACGCACCGGCCGTTCCGCCCGATAAAAGCGGCTACAGGCTGTTCAATCCGACTCCGGCTGTAGACATGCGCAGTTTCAGTACTGATCGGCCTGATAAGAGCACTAGCCCTTATACGGTCGATGCCGGACACTTCCAGTACGAGACCGACTTATTAGGCGGAACCTACGATGGCTATAATACGTCGCGCACGAGGACGCGGGAGTTCTTCACCGGCGATCCCGTCCTCAAAATGGGAATCACCAACTTCGCGGATGTCGAGGTCGCCCTGGGCGGCTATCAAAACTATCGGGTGAAGGACCGGACGACGAACAGCACGACGAACTTTGACGGGTTCGGCGACGTCACGCTTCGGGTCAAGGCAAACATCCTGGGCAACGACGGCGGTCTGGTCGTCATCGCGGTTGTTCCATTCTTCAAGGTTCCCACCGCCACCCGTGGATTGGGCAACGGCGTCGGGGAGTTCGGCCTCACAGTCCCGGTCCAGGTGACGCTGCCGCACAACTTCACGGCGCTCTTCGTGACGGAATTCGACGATTTCAAGAACGCCGACAATACAGGGCGGCATGCCGGGTTCACCAACCTGCTCAATATCAGCCACCCGATCACGCCCAAACTGGCAGCCTCGGTGGAGATCTGGAACCAAGTCCAATCGACGCACATACCCACCCAATACACCTTGGATCTATCGCTCGCCTATCTGCTCGGTCCGAACACGCAGCTGGATACGGCGACGTATATTGGCCTGAACAAGGCAGCACCTGATTTCGTGGCTTATGTTGGCCTGTCACAGCGGTTTTAGCCATGGCGGCGTCGGTGACATCGGGCGATTACGCGCACAAGGGACATCATCCACTACTCCAACGCACTGCAACCATTCAATTTATATAGGTTTTATATATGTCACTCTTCCAAGCAGCATCGCATTTATATGGCCTTCGGAAGCATTGTAATCCTGACGTGATGCGGACCGTACGTTCCACCTTGCCGAGCAATGGAGATTCTCATGCTGGATATCGTCTACCTGGTCGGGGGCTGCCTCTTCTTCGCAGCCGCCGTCGTCTACTCAATCGCCTGCGACCGTTTGTAAGGAGCAGAACATGATCTTTGATTACGTACTCGGCGGAGCGGTTACGCTCGGTTTGCTCATCTATCTCGCTTACGCGCTGATCCGCCCCGAGCGGTTCTGAGGAGCGGCCACCATGACATTCAATGGATGGGTGCAGATCGCACTCTTCTGCGTGCTGCTCGTCCTGCTGGTCAAACCGCTGGGCGGCTACATGACGCGCGTCTTCACCGGCGAGCGTACGCTCTTGAGGCCAGTTCTGAGGCCAGTCGAGATCGGCCTCTACAAATTATGCGGAGTCCACGAGGATGAGGAGCAACATTGGGTGACGTATGCCGCCGCCATGCTGTTCTTCAGCGTGGCGGGTTTCCTCTCGCTCTACGCGCTGCAACGTTTGCAAGGGGTGCTGCCGTTCAACCCGCAGGGACAAAGCGCGGTCAGTGAGGACCTGGCATTCAATACCTCGGTCAGTTTCATCACCAACACCAACTGGCAGTCCTACACCCCCGAAAGCACGATGAGCTACCTCGTGCAAATGACAGGGCTGACAGTGCATAACTTCTTGTCTGCCGCGACAGGCATCGCGCTCGCAATCGCGCTGATCCGTGGGTTCGCCCGGCGCTCGGCATCGACTGTCGGGAATTTCTGGGTCGATATGACGCGCTGCACCTTGTATGTTCTGCTGCCAGTCTCCATCGTCGTTGCGCTCTTCTTCATCTGGCAGGGCGTGCCGCAGAACCTGCATGCCTATACTGAGGTCACGACCTTGGAAGGCGCCAAGCAGGTCATCGCCCAAGGACCGGTGGCGTCGCAGGAAGCGATCAAGATATTCGGCACGAATGGCGGCGGCTTCTTCAACGCCAACTCCGCCCACCCGTTCGAGAACCCGACGGCGTTGACCAACCTGGTGCAGATGCTGCTGATCTTCTCGATCGGCGCCGCATTGACCAACGTGTTCGGCCGCATGATCGGAGACCAGCGTCAGGGTTGGGCGATTTTTGCCGTCATGAGTATCCTGTTTCTCGCCGGTGTTTTCGTGACCTACCCTGTGGAATCGGGCGGCAATCCGGCCTTCGCGGCCATGCACGTGGATAGTGCAGCCAGCGCATTGCAGGCGGGCGGCAACATGGAGGGTAAGGAAGTCCGCTTCGGCATCGCCAACTCCGCCCTGTTTGCGACCGTGACCACGGATACGTCGTGCGGCGCCGTCAACACCATGCATGACAGCCTGCTGCCACTCGCGGGCATGATCC
This sequence comes from Acetobacteraceae bacterium, assembly GCA_965199005.1. Lineage (GTDB taxonomy): Bacteria > Pseudomonadota > Alphaproteobacteria > Acetobacterales > Acetobacteraceae > LMUY01. Next base: position 2,677,678 of record CBDAQK010000006.1, read on the forward strand.
CCATCGTCAACATCATGTTGGGTGAGATCATCTTCGGCGGCGTCGGGTCCGGTCTCTACGGCATGCTCGCCTTTGCCATCATCGCGGTGTTCGTCGCCGGGCTGATGGTTGGACGAACCCCGGAATACCTTGGCAAGAAGATCGAGGCCAAGGAGGTCAAGATGGCCATGCTCGCCATCCTGATCCTGCCGCTCTCCATCCTCGGTTTCACTGCCCTGGCGGTGGTGCTCCCAGTGGGCACGGGTGCGATGAACAACGCCGGGCCACACGGTTTCAGCGAGGCGCTGTATGCCTACACCTCGGCAACGGGGAATAACGGCAGCGCCTTTGCCGGGCTGAGCGCCAACGTGCCGTTCTGGAACAGCACATTGGGTATCGCGATGTTGGTCGGGCGCTTCCTGTTCATCGTCCCCGTGCTGGCGGTGGCCGGGTCGCTGGCGGCCAAGAAGATCGTGCCGGTGTCGGCCGGGACGTTCCCGACCCATGGCGCCCTGTTCGTCGGCCTGGTGATCGGGACGATCCTGATCGTCGGCGGCCTGACCTTCTTCCCGGCATTAGCGCTCGGCCCCGTGGTCGAACACTTCGCCATGCTCGCCAGCAACACCTATTGATCCCGATCTAGGAACATCGAAAATGGATACCACCAGCAAACAACGCGGCAGCGTCGCCGCGATGCTCGACCCGGCGATCCTCGCCCCCGCCATCGGCGACACGTTCCGCAAGCTCGACCCCCGCGTGATGTGGCGCAACCCAGTCATGTTCGTCGTCGAAATCGTGGCGACCCTGACGACGGTGCTTTTCCTCCGTGACTTGGCCACGGGGGGCAGCAACTTAGGCTTCACCTTCCAGATCGTGCTGTGGCTCTGGATCACCGTCCTGTTCGCCAACTTCGCCGAGGCCGTCGCCGAGGGCCGCGGCAAGGCGCAGGCGGCAACCCTTCGCAAGGCTCGCACAGAGACGATGGCCAAGCTGCTGCGCGACGGCAGCAAGCAGTGGACCGAGGTCGCAGCGGCCTCGCTCAAGGTCGGCGACCTTGTGCTGGTCGAGCCCAACGACCTGATCCCGAGCGATGGCGAGGTCGTCGAGGGCATTGCCTCCGTCGACGAATCCGCCATTACGGGCGAGTCGGCACCGGTCATCCGCGAGAGCGGCGGGGACCGTTCGGCGGTAACGGGGGGCACGCGGGTGCTATCCGACCAGATCGTGGTGCAGATCACGGCGGCGCAGGGGTCGACCTTCATCGACCGCATGATCGCGCTGGTCGAAGGCGCCACCCGGCAGAAGACGCCGAACGAGATCGCGCTGAACATCCTGCTCGTCGGCCTCACCATCATCTTTGTGTTCGCCACCGCGACCATCCCGTCCTTCGCCTCCTACGCTGGCGGCTCTATCCCGGTTGTCATCCTGGTGGCGCTGTTCGTCACGTTGATCCCGACGACGATCGGCGCGCTGCTCTCCGCCATCGGCATTGCGGGCATGGACCGTCTGATCCGCTTCAACGTGCTGGCCAAGTCCGGCCGTGCGGTGGAAGCGGCGGGCGACGTCGACACCCTGCTGCTGGACAAGACGGGAACCATCACCTTGGGCAACCGCCAAGCCGCCGAGTTCATCCCGGTCTCGGGCGTCAGCGAGCAGGAACTGGCGGATGCGGCGCAGCTCTCTTCGCTTTCGGACGAGACGCCGGAGGGCCGCTCCATCGTCGTGCTGGCCAAGGAGAAATATGGCATCCGCGGGCGCGAGATGGCGCCGCTCGGGGCCAACTTCATCCCGTTCACTGCGCAGACCCGGATGAGCGGCATCGATGTCGACGGCTCGTCCATTCGCAAGGGTGCCGTCGAGTCGATCCTTGCCTACGCCCAAGGCCCGCGTCAGCTCCCCGCCAGCCTGCGGGCCGCCGGTGGCGGCGTGGCCGAAGCCACCCGTCCCGCCGGTGCCGATGCCGTCGCGCGTGACCTGACCGAGAAGGCCGAGCGGGTTTCCAAAGCCGGCGGCACGCCGTTGGCGGTGGCCAAGGATGGGCGCCTGCTGGGGATCATCTACCTGAAGGATATCGTGAAGGGCGGCATCCGCGAACGCTTCGCCGAGCTGCGCCAGATGGGCATCCGCACCGTGATGATTACCGGCGACAATCCGCTGACCGCCGCGGCCATTGCGGCCGAGGCCGGGGTGGACGACTTCCTGGCGCAGGCCACGCCTGAGGATAAGCTAAAGTTGATCCGTGATGAGCAGGCCAAGGGCAAGCTGGTTGCCATGTGCGGCGACGGCACCAACGACGCACCTGCACTGGCCCAGGCAGACGTGGGCGTGGCGATGAACACCGGCACCATGGCCGCCCGCGAGGCCGGCAACATGGTGGATCTCGACAGCGACCCGACCAAGCTGATCGAGATCGTCGGCATCGGCAAGCAATTGCTGATGACGCGCGGTGCGCTCACCACCTTCTCCATAGCCAACGACGTGGCCAAGTATTTCGCCATCATCCCGGCGATGTTCCTGGTGTTCTATCCGCAACTCGCCGCCCTGAACGTCATGCGGCTGGTGTCGCCGCAAAGCGCCATCCTGTCGGCGATCATCTTCAACGCCCTGATCATCATCGCGCTGATCCCGCTGGCGCTCCGTGGCGTCGCCTATCGCCCGGTCGGTGCCGCCTCCGTCCTGCGGCGGAACCTGCTGATCTATGGCCTGGGCGGCATTCTGGTGCCCTTCGCCGGCATCAAGCTCATCGACATGCTCATCACCACTATCGGCCTCGCCTGAGGCCTGGGGAACACCATCATGCTCAAGCAAATCCGCCCCGCCATCCTTATGATCGTCGTCATGACCGTCATCACCGGGCTCGCGTACCCGCTCGCGATGACCGGGATCGCCGAGACAATCTTCCCGCATCAGGCCGATGGCAGCCTGATCGAGAAGGACGGCAAGGTCATCGGCTCCTCGCTGATAGGCCAGAACTTCGTTGGTGCAACCTACTTCCACGGCCGCCCATCCGCCACCACCGACACCGACCCGGCAGACAGCACCAAGACCGTGCCGTCGCCCTATAATGCCCAGAACTCCGCCGGCTCGAATGCCGGGCCCACCTCCAAGGCGCTGATGGACCGCGTCAAGGGTGACGCCGACAAGCTGGCGGCGGAGAACCCGTCGGCACCCGTGCCGGTGGATCTGGTGACCACCTCGGCCAGCGGCCTGGACCCGGACATCACCCCGGCCGCCGCCCTGTTCCAGGTGCCGCGGGTCGCCAAGGCCCGCAAACTGCCGGAGGACCGCGTCCGCCAGCTTGTCAGCGAGCACACCGAAGGCCGCCTGTTCGGCGTGATCGGCGAGGATCACGTCAACGTGCTCGGCCTTAACCTGGCACTGGATGCTCTCGGAAAAAGCTGATGCATGCGACCGAGCGAACGGGTGCGCCCAGAAAGCCTCGGCGCATCCATCCAGTCTGGCGCACGAGCTTGGTCGCGGACGCCGATGTCGCCATAGGACGCCTGCTCGGGCGTGATCTGCTACCGGAAGGCTTTGGCGTAAAAGTGGAGTACACCGGGCAAGCCGTCCTTGACCATGTGAGCGGGGATCGGCCGGATGCCGTCATACTCGGGAGCGACCTTCCCGACATGACGGCGCTCGATCTCGTCGGCCGCCTCAACGCGAAGCCAGGACCACCCCTCCTCGTGTTGCTGGAGGCCCATGAAGGCAACATGGTCCAGGTGCTGGATGCGGGGGCCGATGACTGCATGCGCAAGCCGATCCTGGTGGGCGAGTTGGCTGCGCGGCTGCGCAAGCTCGTCAGGCGGCATCTGCAAAACCAGGGCGTGCCGACGGTGATACGCACTGAAACGCTTGAATTGGACTGCGTCCTCTGGCGCGCCCGCGTGCGCGGCGCGGAGGTGCGCCTCAGCGCCAAGGAGACGGTCGCGCTGCGGATGCTTGTCGAGGGCATGGGAAACGTCGTCAGCCACCGCGATACCCTGGCGCGCCTCTGGGGCTCACCCAATCTTTCACCCTCGGGGCGGATCGGGTCGATTGTCCGCAACCTGCGGCAAAAATTGGAGCTGACGGCGGAGGGTACAGTCCAATTACTGGCCGTACCCCAGGTCGGCTACAGGCTGGTTGTGCCGGCCGGCCCCGCCTACGCGCAAGGGCATCGGGCGGAATGAACGATCGCGATGGCCGCCCCTCTCCGGACGCCTTGCTCCATGCGCTGCCGCGCGAAGGCCGCGGCCGGCTGAAAATCTTCCTCGGTGCGGCCCCCGGTGTCGGTAAGACGTTCGAGATGCTGACCGTCGCCCAGGCACGGCGCCACGAGGGGCTGGATGTCGTCATCGGTCTGGTGGAGACGCATGGCCGCAAGGAGACGTTGGCCCTGGTGGACGGCCTGGAAATAATCCCACGCCGGACCGTCGAATATCGCGGCCACACCGTGGAAGAGATGGACCTTGACGCCATCCTGGCCCGGCGCCCCAAGCTGGTTCTCGTGGATGAACTGGCCCACACCAACGCACCGGGGAGCCGCCATCCCAAGCGCTACCTCGATGTCGAGGAGTTGCTCGCGGCTGGCATCGACGTGTTCACCACGCTCAACATCCAGCACGTCGAGTCGTTGAACGACGTGGTCGCCGGGATCACCCGCATCCGGGTCCGGGAGACCGTTCCCGATTCCATCATCGATCGCGCCGACGATATCGAGATCATCGACCTGACGCCGCAGGACCTGATCCAGCGGCTCAAGGACGGCAAGATTTACATCGCCCACCAGGCGGAGCGGGCGGTCAAGCACTACTTCCTGCCCGGCAACCTGGCAGCGCTGCGCGAACTGGCCCTGCGGAGGACCGCCCAGCGGGTGGACGACCAGATGGTCGACTACATGCGCAGCAACTCGATCAGCGGCCCCTGGGGTGCCAGCGACCGGGTCCTGGTGCATGTCGATGGCGGCCCCGGCAGCGTGGCCCTGGTGCGCCACGCCCGGCGGATCGCCGACGGGCTACGCGGGCCGTGGACGGCAATCCACGTCGAAGGGGGTGGCTGGCGGGAGCAGGCGCGGCAAACCGGCACGGCCGAGGCGATGCGGCTGGCCGAGCGGCTGGGTGGCGAGACGGTGACCGTGCCCGGCGCGGACACTGCCACCGCGGTGGTCGAATATGCCCGCACCAACAACTTCACCCACATCATCGTGGCGCCCTCGCGGCGGGCGCATTGGACCGAAATCTTCCTGGGTTCGATGGCGCAGCGCGTGATCGCCAAGGCCGGGTCGATCCACGTCCACGTATTGGCGGGCGACCACGCCTCCGAGGCCGCGGAGACCAGCACGCTGAGGCTTCGGCCGCCAACACTCGGTGCATGGGGTGGCAGCGTCCTTTCCGTCGCCGTCGCCCTCGGTTTGGCGATGTTGCTGCGTCAGGTACTAGGCGTCACGAGCGTGGCGCTCGTCCTGCTCATGGGGGTGCTTGCCAGTGCCGTCGCCTACGGGTTGGCGGCATCGCTGGTGGCCTGCCTGCTCAGCGTGATGGCCTACAACTTCTTCTTCCTGCCACCGCTCTACACTTTCACCATCTCGGATCCCGAAAACGTCGTCACGCTGTCGGTGTTCGCCGTGGTGGCGGTCGTGGCGAGCAACCTGACAGCGCGCATGCGGGTGCAGACCGTCACCGCACAGGGACGGGCCAAGACGACGGAGGAGCTCTATCAATTCAGCCGCAAGCTGGCCGGCGCCGTCTCGTTGGATGACGTGCTGTGGGCGACGGTGCATCAGGTCGCCTTGATGCTGAAGGTCAGGGTGGTGATGCTGCTGCCCGGCGAGGATGGCTTGGCCGTGCAGGCGGGTTTCCCGCCCGACGACATGCTGGATGACGCCGACCTTGCCGCCGCCAAATGGACCTGGCAGCACAACCTGCCCGCCGGCCGCGGCGCGGACACGTTGCCGGGTGCCAAGCGGCTGTTCTTGCCGATGCAGACAGGCCGCGGACCGACCGGGGTGTTCGGGATCGACCGGGACGAGCCGGGACCGCTGCTGACGCCGGATGGCCAGCGGCTGTTGAACTCCCTGTCGGACCAGGCGGCGCTGGCCATCGAGCGGGTGAACCTCGTCCGCGACGTTGACCAGGCCAAGCTCCAGGCCGAGACCGACCGCCTCCGCTCGGCCTTGCTGACCTCGATCTCGCACGATTTGCGCACGCCGTTGGCATCGATCCTCGGCGCCGCGACCAGCCTGATGAGCCAGCACGGTGAGTTGGACGAGGCAGGCCGGACGACCATGCTGAAGACGATCCGCGACGAGGCCGAGCGGCTGAACCGCTTCATCGGCAACCTGCTCGACATGACCCGGCTCGAGGCGGGTTCGCTTTCCTTCAAGGGCGGTCTGGCAGATTTGTCCGATGTCGTGGGGGCCGTGCTCCGCCGGGCCAAACGGATCCTGTCCGTGTACCACGTCAAGGTCGAATTGGAGCCCGGCCTGCCGATGCTGAATTTCGACATGGTGCTGTTCGAGCAGGTGCTGTTCAACCTGCTGGACAACGCGGCGAAATATTCCGTCGCCGGATCGCTGATCCAACTTCGCGCCGCACGGCGTGGCGACCGGGTCTGGATCGAGTTGCTGGACGAGGGCGACGGCATTCCGCCCGAGGATCTCGAACGCATTTTCGACAAGTTCTACCGCGTGCGCAGCGCCGACCGTCAGCGGGCGGGCACCGGGTTGGGCCTGGCGATCTGCCGCGGGTTCGTGGAGGTTATGGGCGGCACGATCACGGCGGCCAACCGCAGCGACCGCACCGGCGCTATTTTCACCATCGACCTGCCCGTGCCGACCCAGATGTCTCTCGAAGAGGAGGACGCGCCGTGATCACGAACGCCATCCCGCTGCGCGTGCTCGTGGTGGACGACGAACCGGCGATCCTGCGCTTCCTCCGGGCTGGGTTGTCCGCGCAGGGATTTACCGTCTCCGAGGCGCCGACCGGACAGTCCGCCTTGGACGCGATGGCGCTCGGCGCCACCGATCTCACGGTGCTGGATCTGGGACTGCCCGACATGGACGGCCTGGACGTGATCCGCGAGGTCCGGGCGAAAGGGTCCGCGATCCCCATCATCGTGCTCTCCAGCCGCGACGACGAGGGGAGCAAGGTGGCCGCGCTCGATTTGGGTGCCGACGACTTCGTCACGAAGCCCTTCGGCATCGACGAGCTGTTCGCCCGCATCCGGGCAGCCCAGCGCCACCGCCTGTTGCAGACGGGCGAACGGCCGGTGTTCCGCAGCGGAGACCTTGTCGTGGACCTGGTGCGGCGGGTGGTCACCGTGCGGGGCGACGAGGTCAGGTTCTCCAAGCGTGAATACGAGTTGTTGCGCTTGTTCGTCGCTCATGCCGGAAAGGTCCTGACCCACCGCCACATCCTGGAAGAGGTTTGGGGCAGCGACACCGACGTGCAATACCTGCGGATCTACGTCCGGGCACTCCGGCAGAAGATAGAGCCCGACCCGGAGCAGCCTACGCACATCCTCACCGAGACGGGGGTCGGCTATCGCCTTCGACCGGCGGACTGATATACCGAACACCCAACCACACGGTACTTCCATGCGACTCACAGACATCATCAAGCCCGACCAGATCATTCTCGGCCTGCGGGCCGGCGACAAGGCCCAAGCCCTCTCCGAGATCGCAAAACGGGCCAGCGCGCACCTTCCTGTCGGGTCGTCGATCATCCTGGAGGCAGTGGCGGCCCGGGAGAAGCTGGGGTCCACGGGGTTCGGCCGTGGCTTCGCATTGCCCCACGTGCGCATCGAAGGCTTGGAGAGGCTGTTCGGCTTGCTCGTCCGGCTGGCCAAGCCGATCGAGTACGAGGCCATCGACGGCAAGCCTGTGGACATTCTGTTCCTGCTGCTGATCCCGGTCGATAAGGGTAACGAGCACGTGGCAGCCCTGGCCGCCGTCTCACGCAGTATGCGCGACGAGGGCAACCTCGCGGCTGTCCGGAAGGCGGGCAACCCTTCCGCTCTGTTCGACGCCCTGGCCGCTGCGACCTGCTAGCGCAAGTGTACTCCCGCAAGCAACCCGGTCTGCGTGGGCTCACCACGTTGCGGCGCTCCATGATCGTCTGCCTGGCGCCGATGATCGCTGCACATGCGGGGCTCGCCGCAACATCGGCGCCGACGCCCGAGAACGGTTCGCAGGCCGCGCCGCCGGCGGTTGCGCCGCAGCCGGACAACACCCCCGCTTCGGCGGCACCGGATAGTCCCGCCGCCCCCGAAGATTGGGCGGTTCATGGTCAAACCACCTTCGTCGACCAGTATCATCCTGGCTTCAGTTCGGCCTACCGCGGCCCGAACAGCCTCGACCCCGGCAGCCGGGGCGACGAGACGTGGGACGTGACTCTCTATGGGGGCTTGCGGCCCTGGCGCGGAGCCGAAATCTGGGTGAATCCGGAAGTGGATCAGGGATTCGGCCTGAGCAACACGCTCGGACTTGCAGGGTTTTCGAGCGCGGAAGCCTACAAGATTGGACAAGCCGACCCATACGTCCGGCTGCAACGCCTCTTCTTCCGGCAAACAATTAACCTTGGCGGAGAAGTGCAGGGCGTCGATCCGGACCTTAACCAGCTTGGCGGATCTCAGACTGCCAATCGGCTGGTGTTCACCGCAGGCAAATTCAGCGTCGTGGACGTGTTCGACACGAACAAATACGCCCATGACCCACGCAACGATTTCCTGAACTGGTCGGTGGTCGATGCCGGCGCGTTCGACTACGCCGCCGATGCGTGGGGCTACTCCTACGGAACCTCCGTCGAGTGGTACCAGGACTGGTGGACGTTGCGGGCCGGATATTTCCAAGGCTCGGTCACTCCGAACTCCAAGTTCATCGACACGGCCGTAGGGCACCAGTTCCAGGCAGTGGCCGAAGCCGAGGGTCGATACGCCATCTGGGGCCAGCCCGGGAAGCTGAAGCTTCTGGCCTTTGACACCCACGCCAGACTTGGCCGGTTTTCGGCGCTGGAGGCGTTCTTTGCCGCCAACCCCGGGGCCAGCAATACCGATGCACAGGTAGCACGCGGGCTTCATAACAAGTTTGGCGCGAGCATCAATGTCGAGCAGCAGCTTACCGGGGAGCTTGGCGCATTCGTTCGTGGCAGCATGGATGACGGACGAACTGAGTCGTACGACTTCACCGATATCGACCGTTCACTCTCTTTCGGTTTGTCGCTCACGGGCAAGAGTTGGCAGCGTCCGGACGATACCTTGGGTGCCGCTTTCGTCGTCAACACGATCAGCAAGGCCCGTAAAGACTACTTTGAGCAAGGCGGCTTGGGGATCTTGGTCGGTGACGGCAAACTGACCAATGCTGGGCCGGAGCAGATTTTCGAGACTTATTATAGCTTCGCAGTCGTTAAGGGCGTGAACGTGTCGCTCGATTATCAGCTCGCCAACCACCCCGCCTACAACGTCGACCGCGGCCCTGTTCACATTATCGGCGCCCGGCTCCACGCCCAGTTCTAGCTTGGTGTGTACGTGGCAGGCGCGGCACAGGTATGTCGGTCGAACGCCGAGATCAGACAAACTCATATGGCATTTATATGCCCTAATTCGATAGCGTCATGCGGCACCCGACTACCGGTGTTCATCAGTCATGAGCTTAGGGGTTATCCGAAGTGGAATCCGTTGCGCACGCCTCGCGGGAAAGGCGGGTTGATCTAACTGGTCTCCGATCCAGGAGTGTTAGCGGCTACCTATTAGCGGCGAGTATGATTGCCGCTGGACTGGCAGCAGGTTCTGATGCGCACGCACAAAGGTCGGAACCGGCGGCGACGTCGCCTGCCGGGCCGGCTGCGTCACCTGCCCCCGCAGCCGCCACGGTCGATTGCTCGGTCAACCCGGACCCATACAAAAACTATGGGTGTCTTGATAGCTATCTTGGCTCGAACGTGGCTGTCCGTTTGTACAATTACTACAAACTAGAATTGGGACAGTCCTCTGCACCGTCCGACCCCGCCGCGCCCCCTGGCCGGCGTGCCGACTGGCCCACGACACCTGAAAGCACGCCGCCTATGCCATTTACCGAATGGCCCTATGGCGGAACCACGTCGCTTGGTGTGAACAGGCCGAGCAGCGTCGACAGCCCCCTCATGGTCGCCATCGAGCACACAGACGTCGGCAAGTTTCTCACAGACAACCACATTCAGATCTATGGGTGGGTCGATCCGGGTGCCAATCTCAGTACAAACTCACACCGTCCCGCGGGGAATTCACCTATTGGCTATGCTTACACGCCGAACACGGTTCAGTTGGACCAGGCAGTCGTCTACGTCGAGCGCACACCCGATACGGTGCAGACGGATCACATCGACTGGGGTTTCAGGTTGTCGGGGATCTACGGCGAGAACTATCGCTACACGACATCTTACGGCCTGGTCAGCTCCCAGCTCCTGAAGCACAATAACGTCAATGGCTATGACTTCCCGATGGCCTACGGCGAGGTCTTTTTCCCGCAGGTGGCTCATGGGATGATGATCCGGTTCGGGCGCTACATATCCCTGCCGGATATCGAGGCCCAACTCGCCCCAAACAACTACATGTACACACACTCGCTCGCCTATACTTATGATAACTACACGAACACCGGCATCCAAAGCACCGTCGCCCTGACACCGAGTTTGCTTGTGCAATTCGGTATCAGCGACGGCACCGAAACGCCGCTTTGGCATAGCTCGGCTCGCGCTACGAACCTGGTCCCTTACAATCCGCTCTACACAGGTTCAACGTTCCCGAAAGACCCGGGCAACCAGCCATCCTTCACTGCCTGCATCCGATATAGCTGGAACGACGAGCACGATAACGTCCAGCCTTGTGCGAATGGGATCAATCGAGGGAACTGGGGATACAACAACCTTCAATGGTATGGAGGAACGTACTACCACAAATTCGACGACCACTGGCACCTGTCACTCGAGGGCTATTATGAGTATCAGAATGGCGTGCCGAACGCGAAAAACCCGCAGGCAGTCGCCATTTACGAAAATGGCGGAACGCCATTCTCGCCACAGATCATTCCTTTCAATGCCCCGAACCTGGCGCAATGCAGCGATCCGAATGCGCTTCGCTGCCGTGCCAGCGCCGTTGGTCTTGTCGCCTACCTGAACTACTCGCCCGATCCACTGAACAACTTCTCGTTCAGGCCCGAATTCTACCACGACGCGCAGGGCCAAAGGACCGGCGTCAAGGCGGATTATTACGAGTTCACGTTGGGTTGGCAGCATTGGTTCTCCCCGCAGATCGAGGTGCGGCCGGAGGTGGGATATTGGCTTGCGTCCCACAACGCCTTCAATGGCAGCCCCTCACGTGGCATCGCGCCCGACAAGAACCACACGTTCATCGGCGCTTCAGACCTGATCTTCCACTTCTGACAAGTTCCGCGACGAAGAGTAACGCCGCGTAGAGTTACAGCCACCCAGATGTTCTGGGTGGCTGTTTGTACGCGTCAAGTGCTGATATGACTTGGCCTCAGCTTGGGAGTGCCTTGGGTTGACAGGACCATCCAAATGACGACGAACAATCCACAGGTCAACTCGACTGAACACGTGCCATCGGTGGCGTTGAAAGCTCCGCGCCGGCTTCCGCGCGGTACCCAGGTCCTGGTCATAGCTGTGGGGGTGGCGTTGCTCGCCGCCTATCTCCTGAGCGGCCTTATCTTCGGTAAGAAAGACGCGACTGTCACTCAAAATGCCGCGCCGTCAGCCTCCGGCTTCAAACCGACGGATGCGCAGTGGGCCGGGTTCAAAACCGCGGCCGTCCGGTCGACGGCTTTCTCCGCCTCCCAGGTCACGGACGGGAAGATCGCGATCGACGACGACCTCTCGGTACCGGTGTTTTCACCCTACACCGGACGGGTGACCAAGCTGTTCGTCAAGGCCGGCGACATGGTGAAGGCGGGCGACCCGTTGCTGGCCATCCAAGCCACGGAGTTCGTCCAAGCGGCGAACGACCTCGTCGCTGCGTTGGGGTCGGACCGGACGACCAGAGCCCAGTTGGCCTTGGCCATGACGACGGAAAAGCGTCAGCACGATCTATACCTGGCACAAGGTGGGTCGCTGAAGGATTGGCAGCAGAGCATCAGTGACCTCACCAATGCGCGTGGCGCCTTCAGCAGTGCGGAAGTGGCGCTTGGGGCGGTTCGCAACCGGCTTCGCATCCTAGGCAAGAGCGACCGTGAAGAGGCCGCAATGGAGACGGCGATCGATCCGGCACGGTTCAGCCCGGAAGCGGTTGTCTCGGCGCCGATCGCGGGCACCATCACGCAACGCCAGGTCGGGCTTGGGCAGAACATCGCGACCCAAGCCAATGGAGGCTCGACCCCTTTGTTTACGATCGGGGACACGTCGCGCGTCTGGCTGGTGGCTTATGCCCGCGAGGCGGATGCTCACCTCATCCATATCGGCGACGCGGTCGAGGTCAGCGTACTGGCGCTCCCTGGCAAGGTGTTCGAAGCCAAAGTCACCTATGTTGCCGCCAGCTTGGACCCGGCCACGCACCGGCTGCCGATCCATGCGGAGGTCACCAACGTCGATGGGCTGCTGAAGCCCGAGATGTTTGCCAGCTTCCGGATCATCACAGGAGAAGCAAGCCAATCCCCCGCAATACCGCAGGAGGCGATCGTCTATGACGCGGAGGGCGCGCATGTCTGGCTTGCCGGTCCGGACAAGGCGCTGTCGATCCGTCCGGTGCGGCTTGGCAGGACGGATGCAGGATTGGTCGAGGTGCTCGATGGCCTGAAGCCGGGCGACACGGTTATCACCAGCGGCTCGCTGTTCATCGACCGCGCCGCGCAAGCCGACTGAGCCATGAACGCAATCGTCACCTTCGCGCTGCGCCAGCGCATACTGATGCTCGTGATGCTTCTGCTGGTGTTCGCCGGCGGCGGCGTGAGCTTCTTGCTGCTGAACATCGAAGCCTATCCCGACCCGGTGCCACCGCTGGTCGACATCGTGACGCAGAACCCGGGACAGTCGGCAGAGGAGATCGAGCGGAACATCACCATTCCCATCGAGATCCAGATGGCGGGCATTCCCCACGTCACTGCGATCCGCACGATTTCGCTGTTCGGCCTCTCCGATACGAAGGTGCAGTTCACCTACGATTTCACGTACGAGGAAGCGGAGCAGCGCGTCATCAACCGGCTGTCGCAACTGCCACCGCTGCCGAATGGGGCGCAGCCGCAGATATCCCCCGACAGCCCGGTGGGCGAGATCATGCGCTACCGTGTGGTCGGGCCGCCGGGCTACTCGGTCATGGACCTCAAGACGATCGAAGACTGGATGCTTGAGCGGCGGTTCAAGGCCATTCCCGGCGTGGCGGACGTGAACGGATGGGGCGGCAAGACCAAAACCTTTTCAGTCTCCATCGATCAAGCCAAGCTCGTCACTTACGGCCTGACCATCCCGCAGGTGCTGACCGCGCTGAACAACGCGAACGTCAACGTCGGCGGCCAGACGGTGGATTTCTCGGCTCAATCCGCGGTCGTCCGCGGCGTCGGGCTGATCCAATCGATCGACGATATCCGCAACACGATGCTCACGGCCAATGGCGGGACGCCGGTCCTGCTATCGGATATAGCAACCGTATCCGTCGGCAACCAGCCACGGCTTGGCATCGCCGGCGAAGACGACAGCGACGACATTGTCCAGGGGATCGTCTTGATGCGCCGTGGCGAACAGAGCATGCCAACCATCCAGCGGGTTGAGGCGGAGATCGAGAAGATCAACACCACCGGCATCCTCCCGCCTGGTGTCCATATCGAAGCAATCTATGACCGGTCGGACCTGATCCGCGTCACCACGCACACCGTCCTGCACAACATGCTGGAGGGCATCGTGCTGATATTCGTTCTGCAGCTGCTTTTCCTGGGCAATCTCCGCAGCGCGATTATCGTGGCGGCGACCATCCCGTTCGCGCTGGCATTCGCGATTGGGCTGCTGTTGCTACGGGGAGAGTCGGCGAATCTGCTCTCGGTGGGCGCGATCGACTTCGGCCTCATCGTCGACGCCAGCGTTATCATGATGGAGAATATCTTCCGCAGATTGTCGCAACCGCCAGCACAACGGTTCCAGCACTCTCCCCAATTGCACCGGGCGCGCTCCGATGGAGGTTTGCGGGGCAAACTGGCCGTCATCGCCCACGCCTCCATCGAGGTGAGCCAGGGCATCCTCTTCTCGGCCGCGATCATCATCGCCGCCTTCGTGCCGCTCTTCACCATGAGCGGGATCGAGGGACATATCTTCGGTCCGATGGCGAAAACCTACGCCTACGCCATCGCGGGCGGCCTGATCGCGACCTTCACGGTGACGCCGGCGCTATCAGGCCTCCTGCTGTCATCGGAGGTCAAGGAGAAGGACACGTTCCTGGTACGTGGGCTGCACGCGATCTACGAGCCCATCGTCCGGTTCGCCTTGATCAACCGGCTCCTCACGCTTGGCGTCATGGCGTTGCTGCTCACGTTCAGCGGGATTGCCGTGTCCAACCTGGGATTGGAGTTTCTGCCCAAGCTCGAGGAGGGCAACCTCTGGATCCGCGCGACGCTGCCGACCTCGATCTCACTGGAGGCCGGTAGCCCGTACGTGGACAAGATGCGGCGCATCCTGAAGGGCTATCCTGAGGTCATCACCGTCATATCGCAGCACGGCCGTCCGGATGATGGCACGGATGCCACGGGCTTCTTCAACGCTGAATTCTTCGTTCCCCTCAAACCATTCGATACGTGGCCGGCCGGCGTGGACAAGGAGAAACTGACTGCCGACATGACGGCAAAGTTGCAGGAGAGTTTCCCCGGGGTCGACTTCAACTTCTCCCAATACATCGAGGACAACGTCGAGGAAGCCGCCTCGGGGGTCAAAGGCGAGAACTCGGTCAAGCTGTATGGCGGGGACCTGGAGGTGCTCGAACGGACCGCCAACAAGATGAAGGACGTGATGGCGCAAATCCCCGGCATCGCCGACCTCGCCGTGCTGAGTTCACTCGGTCAGCCGACCGTGCGCATCGACGTGGACCGGGCCCGCGCAGCGCGCTACGGGCTGGCACCCGGCGACATCAACGCCACCGTGCAGGCCGCCATCGGCGGCCAGGCAGCCGGCAACCTCTACGAGGAAGGCAGCGACCGCAACTTCCCGATCATCGTCCGCCTGTCGGCTCAGTACCGGCAGGATTTGGACGCCATTCGCAGGATCATGATCGGCGTTACCAACCCGAGTGGAGGCGTGGTCCAGATCCCGCTCAGCGACGTGGCCACCGTGCGGCTGACCTCGGGCGCCTCGTTCATCTACCGCGAGCAGCAGGAGCGCTATATCCCGATCAAGTTCAGCGTCCGTGGCCGTGACCTCGGGACGACGGTGCTGGAGGCCCAGCAGAAGATCGCCGAGCAGGTGCATATGCCGGGCGGATACCACACCGAGTGGGTCGGCGAATTTGGCAACCTTCAGGAGGCGCTGACGCGGCTGGCGATCGTGGTACCACTCAGCATCCTGTTGATTTGTTTCCTGCTCTACATCAATTTCGGGTCGATCACGGACATGCTCCTTGCAGCAAGTGTCATACCGATGGCGCTGATCGGCGGCATCGTCGCCCTTTTCGTCACCGGAACACCTTTCAGCGTGTCAGCCGCCATTGGGTTTGTCGCGCTTTTCGGTATCTCGGCGATGGACGGCATCCTTGTGGTCACCTACTTCAACCGCATGATCGCGTCCGGACTGGACCGTGCGGACGCGGTGATCCGCACTTGCCTGGTGCAGATGCGCCCCGTGGTCATGACCTGCGTCGTGGCAGCCGTCGGCTTGTTGCCGGCGGCGCTCTCCAACGGGATCGGGTCACAAGTGCAGAAGCCACTGGCGCTTGTGGTCGTAGGCGGCATTCTCCTGGCACCTCTTCTCATCCTGACGGTGCTCCCGGTCATGCTTGATCTGCTTTCACGGCGAACGAGCCAGGAAGGCGGCGACGCCCTGGCGGAGCCGGCAGAATGAGGGCCCGCTTTCTTCTGGTCACGGTGCCGTTGGCCGCCTGCGCCGTCGGCCCCGATTTCCATCGGCCCGCTGCGCCTGCCGTGTCTGGCTACACACCTGAAAAGCTTCCAGACCTGCTCGTTGCCGATCGCACGGTCGTCAACCCGACTCAGCGCCTGGAACCCGACCTGGATATCTCCGGCCAGTGGTGGACGCTGTTCCACAACAAGCCGCTCAACGAGTTGATCGACCTGGCGCTGCGGAACAACCCCGATCTGGCTGCAGCGCAAGCGGCTTTGAAACAAGCACGGGAGAATGTCTATGCTCAGGAGGGATCCTATCTTCCGACGATAAGCGGCAACTTCACTCCCAGCCGCAATAAAACAGCGACAGCCAGCCTGTCACCGGCGACAGCCAGCGGCAATCCTTACTACTCGCTCTACACAGCCCAACTGAACGTGAGTTACAACCCCGATGTCTTCGGCCTGAACCGCCGTCAGGTCGAATCACTCGTCGCCCTGGCGGAGGTCCAGCGTTATCAACTCGAAGCGACATACCTGACGCTCACCGCCAATTTGGTGACCTCGGCAGTCACGGAGGCATCGCTGCGCGGCCAGATCCAGGCAACCGAGGACATCATCAAGCTGGAACAAAGTTCGCTTGATATTTCCCGCAAGCAACTCAGCTTCGGGTCGATTGCGGGCGTTGACGTGCTGTCGCAACAGGCCACTCTCGCGCAGACCCAAGCGACTTTGCCCCCGCTTCAAAAGCAGCTTGCCCAGGAGCGTGACATGATCACCGCGCTAACGGGCAATTTGCCAAGCGAGGCAGTGTCCCAGACCTTCACGATCGATGCGCTGCAACTACCAAGTGATTTGCCTCTTAGCCTTCCATCGAAGCTGGTCGAACAGCGTCCCGATATCAAACAAGCGGAGCAAAACCTCCATTCGGCGAGCGCTCTGATTGGCGTCGCCGTGGCTAATCGGCTTCCTGTACTCAGCCTTAGTGCGTTTGGCGGTAGCCAAGCCATCCATGTCAGCGATCTTTTCGCCCCGGGCAATGGTTTCTGGTCGATCGCCGGCAGCGTTACCCAACCGCTCTTCGACGGTGGGACGTTGTTACACAAAGAGCGCGGGGCGCGGGCGGCATTCGATCAGGCCGCGGCACAATACCGCAGCACGGTCATCACCGCCTTCCAGAACGTCGCCGATGCCCTGCGCGCCCTTCAGACCGATGCCGACGCCGTCAGCGTCGCGACCACCGCCGCCAACACCGCAAATGCGGCGCTTGGCGTCACCCGTGAGCAGCTTCGGATTGGCCAAATTTCCTACCTTAGCTTGCTCAACTCTGAACAAACGGAGCTTCAGGCCAGATTGACCCTTATTCAGGCGCAAGCTAACCGCTTAGCCGATACGGCCGCACTGTTTCAGGCACTTGGTGGCGGATGGTGGAACCGTAACGACGTGGAGGTCCGCGACATCAAGGGTGACGACATACTTGGCATTGTCGGTATCAGATGAACAGCCATTTCGGCGACTTAGTCCATGAGCTTGAGCACACGCAAGCGAGTTCGTAGAGCAGATGACCTCCTCGCAACCCGGAACGGTCTGGCCCAAGGATCCGGGAGTAGCATGGTGAGGTAGCGGTCATGACCCGCAATACACGTCATGCCTCGGACTCCAGCTCATGTGCCGCGTAGCTGGGATCACTGCCGCCCGCAACTACAAACTTATTCTATCAGGAGCCGATCATGCGCCTGTCTATTCAAGCAACTGTTCTCGCCCTGGTCAGTTCGGCGGCATCTGCAACACCACCTCCCATAATGCACGCGGGAGCGCCCTCTCCCGTAACTGCGCCCGCACCCGGCGGCGGCCCCGGCCAAGTCTGGGTGAACGCCTCCACCAAGGTCTATCACTGCCTAGGCGACCCACTTTACGGAAACACCAAGCGCGGCTCCTACATGACCGAGGCAGCAGCGAAAGCCGCAGGCGATCATGCGAACCATGGCAAGGCCTGCTCCTGACCTGTGGACCACGATCCGCCCAAACGATCTGGGATGATGTTGTGCGGCGATGGCCCGCGCTCGCCTCTAAAATCGTTATCGGAACGCCGAAGCATTTGCCGTAAGGGTATCTTCCAGCCGGGGTCCTTGGTCTAGGCGACAACCCCACGAACAGGCTTGTCGCGAAATCGAAGGCCGCTACTCTCCCGGGTTCTCCAGGCTAAAACCTGCCGCCTGCTCATCAAACGCGAAGGTCTCCGCGTACCGGCCCCATCCAATCACCGCGCGGAGCGTACTTTGGGCATAGTCCGCCGACATGTGGTCTTCCAACTCGGTCAAGAAACGTGCGGCAGGCGCTGTGTGGCTGGGCCGCTCCTCCAAGACCCTCCGAATATGTGCGGCGAGCGGGACGTGCTGCATCAGGCGCTCCGCGAACAGGCGCTTACGCCCATCCGTTCCGTTCGCAACGAAGTGCCTGCCTTCCTCGCTCAAGTGGATGTCACCGCCCTCCAATTCGGCCAACCGGAGCAATTGCAGAACCTCGGCAATCGGAAACAGCTCATCCACTCTCATCTGCAGCTCACCGGCGATTTGCGGCAGATCGGCATGTCCGTCGTAGGGGGACGCCGCGACCGCCTCCAGGAGGCCAGCCAGCCTATTTGTCGACACGGGAGGCAAGACCATGCCTATGCCCGTGCCGAGGAAGCCGGAATGGGCGTCGCCGATGCCGGGTTGCGAAGGCGCGCGCTGGGTCATCAGTCCATAAATCTCGTCCACTCGCTGCCGGAACTGCGGATCGAGACGGTTCCGCGGATGCATAAGGTCGATGCGGACTTCGCGCTCGATGCGGCCCGGGTTCGGTGCCAGCACGATCACACGGTCGCACATCAGGACTGCCTCCTCGATGTTGTGCGTCACCATCAAGACGGACTTGATCGGCAAGCGCCCTTCGATCCAAAGGTCTACCAAATCGGTGCGCAGCGTCTCCGCCGTCAGTACGTCCAACGCGCTGAACGGCTCGTCCATCAGAAGCAGGTCAGGATGGACCACAAGCGCTCGAGCCAGCCCAACGCGCTGGCGCATTCCTCCGGAGAGTTCCTTCGGGTAAGCGCTTTCAAAGCCGTCCAGGCCGATCAAGTCGATGGCGGAAAGCGCCCGCCGTCGCCGCTCGGCCTCAGCCACCCCCGCCGTGTCGAGACCGAACTCCACATTCTGCAGTACCGTCAGCCACGGAAATAGCGCGAAGGACTGGAACACCATCGCGACACCGCGCATGGGTCCAAGCACTGTCTTACCTCGATACGTCACGTCGCCCGAGCTGGGCTGGATCAAACCCGCGATGATCCGTAGGAGCGTGCTCTTACCACAGCCGGATCGCCCGAGCAGTCCGACGATCTCCCCCTCGTGCAAGTCGAGGGAAATCCCGTCGATGACCAGCAGGTCGGGCTTGTCGCCCTTGTGGTAGGTCTGCCTGATGTCGCCGAGGCAAAGAAGCGGTGCGGCGAACGACGCTGGCTTGGCAAGGAACGGGTTCTGCATGGGACGGTCCTCTAGTCGAAGCGCAGGCGGCGGCCGGCGTAGGCGTAAAGCGGTCGCCAAAGTAGGCGGTTGAAAGCGATGACGAAGAGGGCCATGACAGCGACTCCCAACACAATGCGCGGGTAGTCGGAGGCTTCCGTCGCCCGTGCGATGTAGGCGCCCAGGCCGTGCGCCACGAGCTTTGTATCACCCCAGGCCGCGGCCTCGGCCACGATCGAGGCGTTCCAGGCTCCGCCCGAGGCGGTGATCCCACCCGTGACGAAGTAGGGGAACACGCCCGGCAGGATGACCTGCCGCCACCAGCGCCAGCCGCGCACGTGGAACACGGCGGCAACTTCCTTCAGGTCGCCCGGGAAAACGCTGGCTCCCGCAATGACGTTGAACAGCACGTACCACTGGGTGCCGAGGATCATCAGCGGACTGAGCCAAACGTCCGGATCAAGCCGGAAGTGCACGATCAGAACGACGAACACCGGGAAAAACAGGTTCGCCGGGAATGCCGCCAGGAATTGTGCCAACGGCTGTAGCCGCAACGCCAGCGTCGGGCGGAGGCCGATCCAGACGCCGGCTGGCACCCAGACCAGCGTGACGAGCAGCATCAGCACGATCACTCTCAGCAGGGTGATGCAGCCCAGGGCAAAGGTCGCCAACACGTCGCGCCAACCCAACTCGGTTGAGATGTATGCCGCAATCTGCCAAGCGGCCCAAGCCGCCGCCGCAGTGACGAGGGCATACCAGGCCAGGTCGAGTCCACGAGCCACGCCGGGAGGCGCCCGCCGGGCACGGGCGGCCGCCGGCAAGCCGATGGGGAGCCGGGCGATCGAGGAAGCCATCCGGCCCAGCGGGCGGAAGAGGTGCCGCAGTAAACGAGTCTGGCGAAAGGCACGGAGCACCCAAGGGTCTCGCGCCGTTATGCCCGGGGTTTGTTCGAACCGGAACTTCTCGGCCCAGGCAACCAGGGGACGGAACAGCAGCTGGTCGTAGAGGATGATGACGACGAGCATGGCGGCGATCGCGTAGAGGACGGCGCGGATGTCGCGCGCCTCCAGGGCACCCGCAACGTAGGCACCGATGCCCGGCAGTTTGAGTGTCTTATCGCCGACCGTGATCGCTTCGGAGGCGACGACGAAGAACCAGCCGCCGGACATGCTCATCATCGCGTTCCACACCAGACCCGGCATGGCGAACGGCACGTCAAGGCGCCAAAAGCGCTGCCATCCCGTAAGCTGGAAGCTGCGCGATGCCTCGTCGAGCTCCCGGGGTAGAGTGCAGAGGCTTTGATAAAATGAAAACGTCATGTTCCAGGCCTGGCTGGTAAAGATCGCGAAGATCGCGGCCAGTTCCAGCCCGGCAACCCTGCCGGGAAACACCGACATGAAGAAGATGACGGTGAAGGTCAGGAAGCCAAGGATCGGGACCGATTGAAGGATATCGAGGATGGGGATCATCACGATTGCAGCACGGCGGCTCTTGGCTGCAAGTGTTGCATAACCGAGCGTGAACAGCAGCGAGGCCGTGATTGCAGCGAACATCCGCAGGCTGGTCCGTATCGCATAGCCCGGTAATGCGGAGGGACTAAGGTCGAGCTTAATCGTATCGACGTCGCCCAGGGGGATCACCGCCTCGCGCACGCCGTGCACGATAAGCACAAATATGCCGATGACGAAGGCGAACCCGATGATGTCCCACAGATTTGGCGCGGCACGGCCGCCGACGAAGCCGAACAGCGGACGCGCGCCGCTCAAGGGCCCGGAGGACGATCGGGACAAGCGGGCGATGTCGTGTCTACGTTCAATGGCTCTGGCGCAGTCTTTTCCTCATGCCGGGTTGGCGACCCGGCGCAAGCTGCCACCGAGCACGGCGGCGGCTGCACGACCGATACAATGACTTTGTCGATACGGTGGTTGTCCAATTCCACCACCTCGAAGCGGCGGACATCCCCATCGGTGTTCCACTCGAACTGCTCGGCCTTGGCCGGAATATGCCCAAGCCGGCGCAGGATGAAGCCAGCCAGCGTTCGATATTCGCTCTGGTCATCAGGCACCTTGGCAATCCCGAGTTGCTCGAAGGCATCCTGAATGGCCATTGTTGCGTCGACCATGAATGAACCGTCTTTCAGCCGTATGACATCGAGTTCATCATCATCCTTGATCTCGCCCGCCAGGGCCTCGAGCAAGTCGGTCTGTGTCACCACGCCTCGGAGTGCGCCATATTCGTCCACAATCAGGGCCATCTGAACCGGGCGGTTGCGGAAGGTTTCCAAGACCTGGAGGACGGTCGCACCATCGTGGACAATCAAAGGCTCTCTCAAGACCGCTAGCAGATGGTCGGAGCCGCCGCCATCGTGATCGGCCAATAGTTTGCCGTCGAGGTGAAGATCCAGGAGATCCTGCTTGCGCAACACGCCGACAACGCGATCCAGAGTTCCTTTCGCGACCACGATCTGCTCGTGCCGACTACCCCGGACGCCTTGTAGCATGCCCTCCGGGGTGCCGTCCGCGTCGATCCAGTAGATGTCGTGGCGCGGTGTCATAATAGTACGGACCCGGCGCTCCCCCATACCGAACGCCCGCTCGACCACTTCCTGTTGCGCCTGTTGTACCAGCCCCGCGTTCTTGCTCGCGGCAACCAGGAGCTTCAGCTCTTCCGTCGAATGCAGCCGGCCTTCGGCGTTGCCCGGCTCCAAGCCGCACGAGCGAATGACCGCATTGCCAAGCCCGTTCAGAAGAAAGATCACCGGCCGGAAAAAGGCCAGAAACAGGCTGAGCGGGCGCACGATCCAGAGCGCAGTGCTTTCGGGGCGTTGAAGGGCGAAACTTTTCGGCGCCAATTCGCCCAGAACGATGTGGAAGACAGTTATGATACAGAATGCCACGCCAACGGCCACGGCGTGTGAAGCCGTCTCGGCAAGGGCGCCTAGACCGCCGAAGATGGGTTCGACCAGGCGTGCCAGGGCGGGCTCGCCGATCCAACCGAGACCAAGCGATGAAATCGTGACGCCGAGTTGGGTTGCCGCCAAATTCGCATCAAGGTTCTCGACTGCACGCCGCAACAACGCAGCGCGCCGCTGTCCGTGGGCCACAAGTTCGTCGATTCGGCTGCGGCGAACGCCCACCAGGGCGAACTCGGCCGCGACGAAGAATCCGTTGGCGGCAACCAGCGCCAGGACGGCCGCCAGCTTACCCAGGATAAGCGACAGGCTCTGCTCCACTAACGTGCCAACACCGGCGACGCCGCGGCCTCGGCTGCCGGCCTCACTTTTCGATGATCCGGTTGCTGAAGCAAGCATTGCCGAGCCCCGTGCCGATGGTCATGACCCCCCATCGATCGACATCCCGCATGAACGGCACCTCGCTGAGCCCCTGCACCACCGCGTCGTTGTGCATCAAGACCGTGACCTCATGCCCACCGATCGCCGGAATCGCATCGCGCAGCAGTTGAGGCACGTTGAAGCTCTTATGCTCCCAATCGCCAGGAAGGTTGTGCCCACCCTTTTCGATCGAGCCATCCTCCCGGATCAGGCCCGGACAGCCGATGCCGATGAACGGAGCGAGCCGAAGCCTGCGCTTGCCTGCACGTTTGATCTGCGCCTTGAGCATTCCAACCACCCGATCGACCGCCGCGTTGCGGCTCGGCATTTCGTCCGCGTGTCGCCATAGCTCGGATTTGGCGACCCTGCTCCTCGAAAGATCGGACGCCTTGGACTGTTGGAGTTCGACAATGCCGACCCGGATATTCGAGCCGCCGATGTCCACTGCCAGGATGCTGTCATGACCTGAGAAAATCCAGGAGGGTGCCAGATGGATGCACCCGATCAGGCCTGCCTCGTCCGGGTCATGCCGGATCGGCCTCAACTCGACGTCGTGGCTCGCATCCCTCAGCAGCACGGCTGCCCGGCCGATCGCAAGTTCTCCTACACGGCTCGCCCGCAGGCCGCCACCGACGACGATGCGCCTGGTTCCCCGCCAGCCATCAAGGCGTAGGATTCGGCGGATGACCTTCGCGAACTCCTGGGCGAAATCCTCAATGGTGCCGAGTACGACGCCAGCGGCCAAGGGATCGCCCCCCAGGATGAGCCTATCCAGCTTCCTTTTGCTAATGTCGGCACTGGACACGTCGCCGAGCGGATCACCATCGATCTTTTCAACCCGCTCACGACTGTCTGCCAACAGAGCCCTGAACGCACGTCCGCTCGCCCGGTCGCCGATGAAACCTGCTTTGTCCTGCAATTCGGCATTGTAGCTGTCGATGTGAACTGCCGTAAGGCGTCCCGCACCGTGACCTGCGAGACCAAGAGTGGTTGTTGCTGCTTGGGTCGGCATGGATGGGCCCTACGCGAATGGTGAACCGGTGAGTGGCTTTGAAGTAAATGGCATATATCACGACCCACGCAGCCGCGGGGCACGCGAGCTCCATGCAGGTTCGCTACATTTTCACCAAGAAAGTCGAACAGCGCCGGAGCAGGGCCCTAGCCTGAGGCGACGTCAAGGAGGATGGAGATTGCCAAAGGCTGCCGCATTGTAGGGCCTCTCGCGGAGAAGCAGGTCTTTGCTGTCTGGGTTGGTACTCTCGTCGTTCGACAACTCCAGGCTGGACGTCCCCAATCCGATGCGCGCCAGGTCATGTTCCGCTGTTCTTCCCACTCGGTACGATTTCGGAGTTCATTGGTCCACGATGCGGTTGTCCACGTCGAACATCACGCTTGACGCTTGATGGATCGCTTTAAAGGCCTCCCAAAGCGCCAATTGGGCACGGAAGAAAAACGCCCGCTTCTTCTTCGACATCTTGCACCCCGATCCGCAACGCCTCTCTGGGTTGCCTAACCGGCAGCCTGGACTGGCATTCGCAATGACCGGCCCAGCATTCAAGATAGTGGGGAGCCAAATTATCTACAAGTGGATCAGGCAAAAGATAGCGGATTAACAGACACATATATAGCTTTTATATTTAAACAGGATGACTTCTATATCTAGTTTTTATCTCAGTTCAATTTCGCATGATGGTCCGCTATCTTCTTGCTGACATCACGGACCGCTATATTACTTCTGCAGTTGAAGCCAGGTGCGCGAGGCATCATGGCTTCCGTAAAGCAGTTTCTGTGTCAGCAGTGCTGTTCGCCTCACCCCTAATTTTCTCCCAGCATTCAGCCGAGGTGTTCGTGTGAAGCCACAATCATCTTCCATGGGATCGCCTAGCACCGCCATCGGCCGCTTTGTCGTTCCGGCAACAGTCATGCTGAGCTTCGTCTCGTTTTGGCGCGCCGCTGCAATCGTCCTCAGTGATCTTGGCTCGTCCGCCTACTACGTGGGTGGAATTGCCGAGACCAAGATCGGCAAGGCGGCGCCCTGGTTCGTGCTCGGCATCATGCTCTTCTCGTATGCCGTGCGCGCGGTCTACATCGAGAGCTGCAGCATGTTCACCCGCGGCGGCGTCTACCGCGTGGTGCGGGAGGCGATGGGCTCCACCGCTGCCAAGTTTTCGGTGAGCGCCTTGATGTTCGACTACGTCCTCACTGGCCCAATCAGCGCAGTGAGCGCCGGTCTCTATTTGGCCAGCCTGTTCGACCAGCTCGCCGACCAGTTCGGGGTCCCGCATTTGCCGCTCTCACCGCATCTGGTCGCCGCGGTGTTCGCCGTGGTCGTCATCTGCTACTTCTGGTGGACCAATACCGTTGGTATCCCGTTTTCCAGCACCCGCGCCCTGCGGGTCATGCAGATCACGACGGTGATGGTGGTGATCCTCGTCGCATGGTGCCTGCTGACCATCGCCGTGAAAGGCTATCAGCCGGTGCCCGCGCCCCTCCCGGCGAACCTGCACTTCAGCGATGACGCGCTTGGCTGGCTTAAGAATAGGCGATATGGTAGTTGCCAAACCCACCGTTCCGATTTAGATTAGCTTCATCACCGGAGCAGTCCAATGGCCAGCGTTCTAAACCAGCCCTTCTTTCAAGACGAAGAAGCCGCGTATGCGAAGCTGGAGAGCATTGTATGGCCGAACGGTGCGACCTGCCCGCACTGCGGCAGCACCGATCGCATGAAGAAGATGGGCGGCACCGCAACTCGCCCCGGCCTCTACAAGTGCTATGCCTGCCGCAAGCAGAGCCGCGTTACGGTCGGCACCGTGTTTGAGAGCAGCCACGTCAAGCTGCACGTCTGGTTGCAGGCGATGTATCTGCTTTGCAGCAGCAAGAAGGGCATCAGCAGCAACCAGCTCGCCCGCACGCTCGGCGTGACGGTCAAGACGGGCTGGTTCATGTCGCACCGACTGCGCGAGGCTATGACGGCTGGCACCGTCCTGCCGCCCATGGGTGGCGAGGGCGCGACGGTCGAGATCGATGAGACGTTCATCGGCAACAAGCACGAGAAAGCCGAAGGCGCTCGCGGCTACGCGCACAAGAACGCGGTGCTGACGCTGGTTGAGCGCGGCGGGTCTGCACGCTCGTTTCATGTGGACGGCACGAAGGCATCTGATCTCCTGCCGATCATCCAGGCAAACGTCGCGCCCGGCACCGCAGTGATGACCGACGAAGCCGGTCAATACGCCCACCTGTCCAAGCTGTTTGCGAGCCACGGTTTCACGCGCCACGGCAAGGGCGAATACGTGGTTGGCGACGTTCACACGAACACGGTTGAGGGCTTCTACAGCGTGTTTAAGCGCGGCATGAAGGGCGTCTACCAGCACTGCAAGGCCAAGCACCTGCACCGCTACGTCGCGGAGTTCGACTTTCGCTACAACAACCGGGTGAGATTGGGCGTGGATGACGCGCAGAGGACGGAGTGCGCTTTGCGGGGTATCATTGGTAAGCGCTTAACCTACCGGCCTTCGCCAGCGGCATGAAAGATTTGTACGGCTCGGGGCATATGTGCTAGCGCCCTCATTGGGGAAAACCTAGGACGAGAGACGATGCTGGATCGGAGGGCGACATTCAAAGTCGATTTGCCTGGCGGCCAAGATCGTCTACGGCAGCTAATACTCTATGTCGCTACTCGCAATCGCGACGCCAAGCGGTTTGGCCGGATCAAGTTAAATAAGATCCTTTGGAAGTCTGATTTTGATGCGTTTGCAACTCGCGGGATTCCAATAACGGGATGTGCTTACCAGCGGCTGAGGCTTGGCCCGGCTCCTAAAGCAATGTTTCCACTCTACAATGAGATGCTGCGCACTGGTTTAGTTATCGAAGAGGTTACTGACTTTGGGGACGAAGTTGAAGAACGGCGTCCCGTTGCTGTCCAGTCACCAAATATGAAATACTTTAGTGATGAAGACTTGTCTTTTGTGGAGGCTTCTTCTCGCTATTACTGGAATTTGACTGGAATGGAGACAAGCGACGATTCGCATGGATTGGCTTGGTTGACCCGGACAGATGGAGAACCGATGCCCTACCAATCTGCTTTGTTGTCAGATCGTCGTCCTGGTCCTAGCCAGCTGCGGAGACTAAGAGAGCGGATTGCCGAGCAGGGATTGCAGAGCGAGTAGATGGGTGGTCGTGCCGTCTTTTATTCTGCTCAGTGCAACGAATGTGCCGACAAACTAGGCGGTTACGAGCGTATCGACGATTCATTGAATGCCATATGGGATGTCTTGCGGAGGAACCCTTACGCTCTGCCCCGGGTGGAGTCTGACTGGTATGCGGCACGATACGTCACTACTCTTCCGTTCGGGCAGGCTCCGGCGCTTCTCTGGACCATTGAGATACAAGCAAACGGGGATGTTGTGATTGATCATGTCGAAGAATTCGAAAACTACTGACGAGCAGCACGCCCGCTTCCTCGAAACCGCACGCGCGCTCGGCTGCGACGAGGACGAGGCGGCGTTTGATGAGAAGCTGAAGGCGATCGCGAGGGTGGAGAAGACGCCAGCTGGGCCAGAGCCGCGCCTGAAGAAGGGCGCTACCAGCTAACCGCCCACAAGGCTCCCTCGTAGGTCTGGCACTGGCCGTTGCCATGCCCAAACGCGCTTGCGTCACCTCGGCAAAGCATTTCCGTCTTTGGTCCTCGGGCTACGAACTGGACGTTACCGGAGCCGACAGCCATAGCAGTCGCGGACTGGCCGCCCGAAAATGCGAATGCCATTCCCCCAGATGACGCAACCCGCCATTCGCCAGTCAACACCTCACCGTCCGCCATGGTAATCGTGACAGGGCCGCGCCCCATGCCGGTCCTGACAAAGGATACGTTCACGGGGCCAAGTTGCTTAGCCGCAGCGTTCAGAGGAAATACGTCGGCGCTGTCGGCACATCCGGCTAGAGCGACGGCGAGGACTGCTGCACCAAGACGGAACGCGCGCATTACCGAGCCTCCTATGTCAGGAAGCTATCCATGATAGGCGGGTTTGGCAAGTATAATATCGCCTAAGAATACCCATATCCCTGATGTGGCGGTCGTCGCCATCCTGATCGGCCTCGGCCACTCTTTGCTGGCGATGAGCGGCGAGGAAAGCCTGGCCCAGGTCTACCGCGAGGTGGAGGCGCCCAAACGCAAGAACCTGCTGCGCGTTGGCCTCATCATCTTTGGCTACAGCCTGGTGTTCACAGCGCTGATCTCGTTCTTTGCCGTCATGCTGATTCCGGACGACCAGCGGCAGCACGTGCGGGACAACTTGATTAGCGGCATTGCCATGGTCCTGGTGGGACCGCAATGGCTGCGCCTGGCGTTCCAGGCGTTTGTGGTGGTGGTCGGTGTCCTGATCCTATCAGCCGCGGTCAACACGTCGATCATCGGCTCCAACGGAGTGCTGAATCGGGTGGCCGAGGATGGCGTGCTGTCGGACTGGTTCCGGCAACCACAGAAGCGCTATGGCACGACATACCGGATCATCGCACTCATCTCGATCCTGCAGATTGCGACGGTGATCATCAGCCGGGGCGATGTGACGTTGCTTGGCGAAGCCTATGCGTTCGGCGTTGCCTGGAGCTTTGCCATGAAGGCGCTTGCCGTGACCGTGCTGCGGTTCACCCGGCCTGACGCCGACCGGTGGCGCGTCCCGCTCAACCTGCACGTGGGCAAGCTCGAACTCCCTATCGGCCTCCTGCTCATCACGGCGTTGTTGTTCGTATTGGCCGGCGTGAACCTGCTGACAAAGGAGTCAGCCACGATTGGCGGCGTTGGCTTCACGATCCTGTTCTTCATCCTGTTGACGATCTCCGAGCGCCGGAATGCGGGCAAGAAGCGTGCCGGACGCATCCCGGAGCGCTTCCGGCTCGAGTTCCGGGACGATTTGTCGCCGGAGGATTTGGGCGTGCGGCCGGGCGGGATCGTGGTCGGGGTGCATGATCCCGAGCAATTGGACCATCTCAACGTCGTCTTGGAGCACAGCGATCCTGTCAAGCAGGAGGTTATCCTTGTTGCGGTCAAACCGGGCGACCCGGCGGAGCTTCAGCATGGCGACAAGCCCGGTGAGGTTGTCGGCGATTGGGAGGTCCGCGTGTTCACCACGGCAGTTGCTGCCGCGGAGGATGCCGGCAAACCGGTTGTGCTGATTGGCCTGGTGGGGAAAAGGCCTTACGGAACGGTCCTGCAAGCTGCTCTCTCGCTGCGGTCAAGCAACGTCGTCGTAGGCGTTTCAGAGCGGGGCGTAGAGCAGCAGACCAAGGAAATCCGTTCCGATTGGCTTGGCATTGCCGACGGCGAGAGCGACGTCCATGTCGAGATCGTGCCGGATGGTGAGGGCACCCCGACCTGCATTCATTTGCGGCCCGCAGGGACAACGGGTGGATGAGGTGTCATAAAGGTCGTGGCAGCCCGAATAGCTTGGATGTAGCGCCGGACTTCATTGGCCGCGCTCCTCCCACATATGGGGGGCCCGAACTCCTCATGAGCTCCGGTCACGACGTAAATGTTCGCGCGGCGATGAAAGCGGCCAAGAAGATAGTAGAAAGCTTTACAAAGCATACATCGCCAATCTAAAGCGATGGCAGCCTCCGGGATCTATGGCCTAGCAGGACGAGGTGCCCATGAAGCGTTTCAGCGACCTTACTGATGCAGCGGCCGGTTTGAAACCGAACCATGCACCTGAGCGATAAAGGACAAAACCTTAGGTGCAACTCGCTCCGGCATCTCGACATGTGGATAGTGCCCGGCGCCGTCAACAATCAGGGTGTCGGCTTGAAGCTGCTTGGCGAGCCAACGGGCCTCGGCCACTGCATCTGGGAAGTCCGGATCGCGGGTACCTATCACGACGAGGGCCGGCACCCGGCTCGCGGATATGATGGCTGCGGTATCGGCCTTGGATAGACCGACCATCGTTCGAAGCGCAGCCATGCGTCCGGGTTCGCTCAGATTGTCTCTAATGGCAGCTTTGACCTGGGCTTGATCCGCAGGCTTGTGAGTGGGGAATAGACTGTTCCAGTAAGTGCTCCAGAGCCACACTCGCCACGGCCCCGCGAAGCCGCCCTTCAACGCAAGCATTGCCCACCACGGCCCGTTCAGGTCACGCACCAGGGGGGCCAATAGCACCACGCCACTCACCCGCGCCGGTGCGTCGTGCGCTGCCCACAGCGCAGAACCCGCGGTGAACGAATTGCCAAGGATCACCGCTGGACCCGCGTCGAGATGTCCGATCAAGGCGAGCGCATCGCGGCCGACCGCGTGCGCGGAGTAATCATTCCACCGCGCCGACGTCTCACCGGAACCACGCACATCCATCGTGACGACCCGATAGCCTGCTGTTTCGAGTGCCGGGCGCAACAGCCGATACTGTGACCGCAGATCCCCCATGCCAGGGATAGCGAGGATCAGCGCACCAGTTCCGCCGGTGTCGTCATAGGCGATCTGACCGCCATTGATTGCCAGGTATTGTGTTTTGGAGGCTCCTAAGCCTCCGGCCTGCATATAAGGGCCAGGGGTGGTGGCGGGAACCGGGACAATACCGGCTCGGTCGGGCGCTCTGACTTTAGTGGCCATCAGGTTCTCCAAGTCTAGTTTACTCTACGCATCCTAAGCCGCCGCAGGATAAACGTTAATTGCCTAGTATTGCATATTGTGCCTACATTTATGCATGGCCGCACAAGTTCCAGATTGGCATCTATTCCGGGCCTTCCTCGCGGTTGTTCGCGAGGGAAGCCTGTCAAGCGCCGCCCGCGTGCTTGGAACGACGCAACCCACGATGGGCCGCCAAGTGGCCGCCCTCGAGGCGTCGCTCGGGATAAAGCTTTTCACTCGCTCGCTCGATGGCCTGTCGCCGACTGAGGCGGGCCTGCGACTGATCCCGTCGGCGGAGACTATGGCTGCCGCCGCGGAGTCAGCACAGCGTTTGGCATCCGGTGAGGTCGGGGAGGAGCGTGGGACCGTACGCATCACCGCAAGTGAGGTCATCGGGGGCGAAGTTCTCCCTTCGATCCTCGCCGACTTCCACGCTCTTCACCCGCAAATCTCAGTGGAGCTCGCCCTGTCGAACCGCAACGAGGATTTGTTGCGCGGCGAGGCGGATATCGCCGTCCGGATGGTTAGGCCTGCCCAAGGTGCGCTCGTCACCAAACGGATCGGTCGTATCGACGTCGGACTCTACTGCCACCGGCGGTACTTGAAGGCGCATAAACTGCCGCGGACTCTGCAGGATCTGCGCCAACACGCCCTGATCGGATATGATCGTGACCAAGCGTACGCGCGGATGATCGAGAAGATCAAAACGCCGCTCACCCGAGCTATGTTCGCGTTTCGCTCGGACAGCGATCTCGCGCAGCTCGCGGCATTGCGGGCGGGTTTCGGCATTGCGGCAAGCCAACTGGGGATCGCAAGGAGAGACCGCGATCTCGTTCCCGTCCTTCATGGCGATCTACTATTTTCTATGGAAGTTTGGGTCGTCATGCATCGCGACTTGCGCGGCAATCGCCGAATCCGCCTGATGTTCGATCATTTAGTGGTGGCAATGACGCGCTATGCGAGAAGCAGCTGCCATGAAGCCTGAGGATTGCATGGATCAGCAAGCGGTATCGGTAACCATATCAGTGAATCGCGCCGGGTTCCCGCGCCAGCCGGATGTCGCGTAGCGCGACGGTCTGTCCGGCAAGCTCTGGGCAGATGGCGCGGCAGAGAAATTTGCCATGATGGAAGAGCCGAACCTCTGCCATGTCACGAGGGTCATAACGCAATACAACGCTTTCACCGACATATGCGGCGAGGGTGGGATCGATGTAGCGCATGCCCTGGAAGCGTACCTCATCCGCCTGGATCTTGCGTGCCTTGGCGACCGTCAGAAGAAGCAAATCGAGCTGCTCCAGAGAGTCCGCCATGCGGGGAACAAATCCATCATACTGCCAGCGCTCCTGCGGTGGCACCTTGGTTTCCCCGTGGGTTCGAGCGTGGTAACCGCGCAGAAACTCGCCGAAGCGGCGATCGAGTTCAGTGAGGGTCAACGCGGGCTTACCGAGAACACCACCGCGACCGATGTAGCCGGGCAGACCGCAAAGGAACATCTGGTTGACGGTCTCGAAGAAGCGTTCTACGCGACCACGGCCGCGTGGATGCCCAGGTGCGGAAAAGATGAGACGCATCTTGATATCGAGGGCAACCTGCTCGAGATGGATCGAGGTGAAGTCGCTGCCATTATCCGTGTAGAGCACGTCAGGAATTCCGAAGACGATCCAGTGAACATCTGCCTTCCGCCAGATTGCCTGACGTAAGGCCAACGAGGTTTGCAGCGAGGACGGGCTATCGAACGAGAAAGAGAATCCTGCGATGGCACGGCTGTAATCGTCGATGATGATGGTCAGCCACGGTCGTACCGATTGCCCATCGTCGCGCTTCGCCCAGAGATCGAGTTGAGTGTGATCGGCTTGCCAGATCTGATTGGGCCCGTCGGCCTCGCGGCGATGGACCAGATCGTAGGCATTACGATAGGCCTTCTCGCCCTCGACTCCGAGTGTTTTCAGATCCTCGGGGATGGCGCGGATGACGTTGTAGACCGTGTGGTAACCAGGCGGGTCGAGGCACTTGTCGCGGGCGACGCGGCAGACTTCCCGATAGATGGCCCCCGGGCTGAATGGCGGCCGTTGCAGCGCAAGGCCTTCAGCGAAATGACGCAACTCCTCCGATAGCCGGCGCCGTTTGCCATTGTCCGCCCGTCCAGCCCGGGTCAATCCGGCCAAACCAAACCGCCTGTATCGACTAACCCAATCGTGTGCAGTGCGTAACGGGAGGGCGGCTTCCTCGGCGACACGTGCCAGTGGCACGTCCTGCTCCAGATGCGGACGGAGGGCCTGGTAGCGTTCGAGGGCGCGCTGACGTTGCTCCTCGGGTAACTCGGTCAAAGCCGTACGGGTCACAGGGTCGCTCGGCACCGTAGACATGGCTCAGTTTACGCAAGATAATGTTCAAAAAATCTACGCAGAATAATCTTCAAAATGACAGGTTCGAGGGGCAATTCTAGCAGTCATCATATATCTGATAAAGGACATTATCATATATAACGCAAAGTGTTGGAGGAGTTTAAAGCCTAGCCAGAGTTGTCAAGCCGGCGTGGAGAGTGAGGCAGTAAGCGTGCTTGCGTCAGGTCTTACAGGCCTCCTTCAGATTGAGAGGTGCAATAGTCCGCTGGGGTTGTTGCATCATCTGGTCTAAGTTACGGCTGGCACTGGAAAGCCAGTTCAGTCTGTTCTCATGGTCCTTGTTGACGGACGGATACGCGAGCGACGGACCGACGAACTCGACCGCGCGGGCGGCTGCCGCCCTGCCGAGATTGGACGCCAGCCATTGGAACATCTCGTTTGCGAAGGCTGCCTCTCGTTCTCTCCATGCATCCTCAGCGGCGTTGTCGGCCAGAGGCTCACTGAAGAGCGAGCGGGCACGGACGTAAAAGTCTTCCAGCCGTTGATGCACAATCGCCGCCCTACCGGTCTGGGCAGCCTGAACAGTGTTCAGTTTGCAGTTGGCCTCCCGGAGAGCCTGGTGCTCACTACTCCAAACTTGGTACGAAGAACCGAGCAACCCTCCGAAAATGAACACCAAGATTGCTGCCCGAAACGACCCGGGCCGGTTGACAATAATCCGCTCGTAAAATGTTAGAGCGGCAGTGAACACCCCGCCGGTAAAGGCGCCCTGCCATTGAATGAGAAGCCTTCCCATAAAGACGGTGATGTCGTGAAGCACGATTTTGCCAAAACAGCTGCCCTATGGTCGTTACAGTAGTGCCAGGAGTCTGAGCAAATTCGAGCCGGTGACCGGGGCTCTGCACGTTAGCAGATCGGTCTAAAACGGTGGTTTTGAAACAGAACACACCATCCGGCTAAGCAGGTCCACGCAAGGCGTAGCCGCCAGACGTTAGGGGGCCGGCGTCCGTGAGCGTGATACCGCAGCGCGCGCTTTGCCGAGCTGTTGCCGCTCATAGCGGCGGGTGAAGGCTTCCTCCTCCGCTTCGTAGTGTTCTTCGTGCATCGGGTGGGTGGCGTCGCCCATGGCATCGGCAAGGCGTTCGGCGGCATCTTCCGAGGGGTCGCTCTCGTAGAATTGCCAAGGTTCAGGCGTATCAGGCATCGCCCAACCGATATCACCATTACGATATCAGTACAATATCGAGACAGTCGGCGGGCGGACGTTATGGAAAGTCGTGATCGCGGTAGGGGCGAACGGAACCCATAGCGAGGTTGTTAGATCGAGCATATGCCGCCTCGAAAACCTTCCGAGCCCGATGTGCCAAGTATGCATTTCCGGTCTTCACAGCTCTCTCAAGAGTGGCATCTGCCAGTTCCGCAATCCGTTCTGACCGAAGAAATTTTTTAACGTTTATAATAATTCCTTCAAAAAGTCTATGTTACTTTGTAAGATCAAGAAATGATCTCACACGAAATGTAGTTAATGATAGGCTCGATGTCATCCCCCCATTCTATATCGAAATATATTATTTTGTTTTTTGCTCTCCTAAATGAGTTTGTTATTTATTGGTGAGAGCCTTGATGGGTGCGGTGTGATCCCTGTCAGGCATCGTTGCCCCTGTAGCAGTCGTGGGTTTCACACCCGAAGGCGTAGCCCGCTTGCCACGTGAGGCGCTGTTCGTGCGATCCCTCCGGCGGGGTTACCGCGTGAGCGTGATAACCGGCCGCCGCGCCCTGCCAGTAAGTTTCCGGGTCGGTGTGCCTCGCGTGTGCGCGAGGCTGGTTCCGGTTAGTCTGGTTTTCCATAACGTCCAGTATGCGCCATCACGGCGGTTAAGTACAAGCGTGCAGGCTCATAACCGCCATTATGGCAAGCGCTATCGAATACCGGCAACAAGCATCCAAAGACGGGATTCGCAAAGCACCCTCACAAGCCCATCTCTTCAGTTGTGAGGTGTGAAAACATAACGGTTCGGCCACGCCTGACAATTTTTTCCGGGGCGCGAAGTTCCCCGGCGGCGACATATTGACCGCCCCGATTGACATACCAGTGAATCCACGCATTCAACGAGACAATAACGCCTTTCTCGTTCCTGTCGTTGTTACGCTTCTGCCAAATCGTCAGTGCAGGCTGCAAAAGACTACTTTTTGACGGCTCAACCCGAGCACCATACAGAAACAGATTGCCTCCCTTCGCTTCCGCTACAGCCTCTGGCTTGCCTGCAACGCGTGAACTCTTGTAGCGGAACAGATAAAGCTTTTCGCCTTCATTCAAAACTGCTCCCTCGCCTAAGTCACACCCGGACGTAGTGCCGGACGATCTTGCCCCTGATTTTGGCCGTAGCTCACGATTTATAATGTCATCTTCGCTTTCTTGTGGATTTTGGCGACGCCTCTCGATGAAAGCTGCGGTTTCCGCTGAGATCCCGACAAATTTGGCATACACGGCAATCCTCCACTAAAGTCCCTAACACAGTAATATAGTGACTAACAGCACATTACAAGTGGCTTACAGCCGCCGCAGTCCTGATTGTGTGTTCCGAAAATCAAGACTTTCGGAATGCCGAGTAGCCGCTTTTTACCCAAGGCAGCCGTAAGCGCAAGCAACGGCAATCGGGCAGTCGCGTTAGGGCAATGCGCCGAGCGGCCGGCTGAACAGCATGAGCGGCCAAGCGGCCAGGATGCGGACCATCATCGCGGGCGGATAGCCGGGATGGCTAGGCAGGTCGTCCTCGGCCTTTTCTTTCGACCGTCTGAATCGGGTGCATATCCGCATTTCCACCGGCGGCGCATCGGCTCCGAAACTGGCGCGGTACGCCGACACCCAAGGCCGCTTATCGTCAAAGGCCAAGTACATCGGCGTTGCGCAGCAGCCGGCAACCATCCGCCGGGTCTTCGAAGCGTCGGTCAGCTTCATCGCCTGGAGGCGTTCCGCACCCCGCGTACAGGCGATGCGGTCGCGACGAAACACCATGAATTCCGTGCCGCCGTCCGCGCTCACTGTCGGCGCCAAATTAGAGGATAGGGCAAGCCGTTCGGCCGCGACCTGGCAGTCCTCGCAGTAGCAAGCGTTGACGATAATGGGCTTGCCCCAGGCACCAACCTCGACTGTGCTACATCGGCAATGTGCCACGTGTGTTGGATTGTTGTTGGTCATAGGCCTGTCGCGAGCTTAGCCGAATGAAGGCTGCCGTGGAAGTTTGGGACTAGCGGACCGGCTTTCTGACGAGACAGATCCGCTCAGGTCCTGGTGCTTCCGGCAGTTAACACAAACCCCAGACGGTGCAGATGTCAAGATTGAGGGGCCAGTCCGGCAACATTCTGGTAAGGACGGACTGGAATCGAGCTAATGTCTCGGCGATCTGACAAGACACGACGAGGTGAACGAACAACATGCGTCCGGCACAGGATGGTCAGCGCGGCCAGCGCCGGGTCGGAGGGGAGCGGGGCGGATGCGCCTCCTCGGGCCGCCACGCCGCCCAGGCGCAACATCGCCTGCGACATCCCCACGTTCACCTCACGAATCCGATCCGCCGCGCGCGGGTCCCTCCTATGGATTACCGGCACAAGCCTAACCAAAAGGGGGTCTAGATTGGGTGCCGATAGAGGGTTCCGTTTCCAGGCCGTTTGACACGCTTCGACGCGCTGCCGCTCTTGACCGAGGATCAAATCCGGCCAGGCGCGGTCTGCACCTGCCATCGCCTCTGTCAGGAGCTGAACCCAACGCTCGACCGGCAAGGCTTCCTCGAGGGCCGCCAGTATCGACTCCCGCCGAAACTGAGACCCGAGCGAGCCGACCGCAATCAGCATCCGCCCGCCCGCCAGCATCGCCCCAAACAGCCACACACCCGGCTCGGCCCGGAACAGATGGTGGCGCAAGCCGGCTTCCACGCAGAACACATCCGCGTAGCCGGATTGCAGGACCCAGGCGATGGCCGGGTCGTTGAGGGAAAGAGGGCGATTGCTGCCGCCGTCGAGCACGGCTGGCAGAACAGTCGAGCCCTGCGGCAGGATCACGTTCATGCGGCGGTCCAAGAGCGTCGGTATCGTGCTCGTGACGAGCGAGCGAACCCCGATGACCTGCCGTTCCGAGAGGAGGGTGGCCTGGAGTCCCGTCCAACGCAAATGAACCTGGCCCTCCAGGTTCCCTGCCTTGATGGTCTCGATCGCGCGGATGGGCCCTCCCGTCGCGGCGAGCAGTTTACCCTGGGTCGACATTTGCCGGCGGACGCCTGCGCCAGATTGCGTGCGCTCCAGCGGAAGACAGCAACGTTGCGCAGGGCAACGAGGATGGCTCCGCTGGCCAGGAGGCTGTCGTAGCAGAACATCACGGTGCCATAGAAGACGAGGCTGACGACATTGAACGCGTTGGTCGCGAGCTCGCCAGACAACAATCGGGCAATCCGCTCGTTGGCGGCAAGGCGGTTGCCGAGTTCACCGGGATGGCGCTGTCCGAAAAAGGGGATAGGAAGACGTAACAAATGCCACAGGAACTGGGCCGCCGGCACGACTGTCAGTTTCGCTTCAACCCCGATGAGGATGTATTGCTGCAGGGCGGTTATCCCGGCACTGAGCAGGGCCACACCGGCCATTCCAACCAGCAGGGGGGCCAACCAATCTTCTTGATGGCCAATCAAAATGCCGTCGATGAGCGACAAGATGTGCGTGCGGTCGGCGATTTGGCCGATGACTTGCATGTGACCGGACAGCACTGCCCCAGAGGTCCGGCCTGACAAGGCGCCGCGCGACCTGTCAGCCAGAGAGGCGTAGGTGAATGACATCATACCTACGACGCATTGCCGCTCCCCGAGCCGTGAACGGAAATTTCAGTAGAATGCGGGCGTTTCTGACGGGCGGTTTGCCGTCGTGATCCCGCCTTTCAACCGCCGCGACTCTGCGGCCTGCATCGGCAGCGTTGGTCTGTTGGCCTTCTTGTTGACGCTCGCTGTCGCGTCGCAGGGGCTTGGCTGGGGACAGGGGCTGGCCCTGGCCGCGGCGGCCGCCGTGGTGACAGTGCTGGTGCTCGCAAGCCTGTTTTGGCGGATGCCGCCGGATGTGCCGCTTCGCACCGTGTCCGCCGCAGTGGCGGAGCAGGCAAGGGCAGAGCCACCATCCGGCATCGCCCGCCTCCGCGTTGCCCTCCGGCCCGAGCCGCTGGGATGGTACCGGCTCGATATCATGCTTGATGGCGTCCGGATCGGTCAGTTGCGCCCCGGCACGGCGTTCGTGCTGCCGGTCGTGCCCGGCGCGCACATCTTGACCGCACGGGTTTGGCTGCGGACGCTCCGGACGCGCGAGCTGATCAACGCCTTGCCCGGTACTGACACGGATATCGTGGTGCAAGGCAGGGGCGAGCGGTCGCGGCAGTACAGCTTCGACAGGCACGGCATGACGGCTGTCCTGGTCGACCGACGTATCACCTTGATTGAGCCGCTGACTCCGGATGCGCCCGGCACGCGAACGAACGCCAGTGTCCGGGTGCGGTAACGCACGGTCGGTGGGCGCGGCGAAACCACTGATGGAACCTGCCCTTCCAGCAGGTGTTCCTTGCCTTGATGCAAGGAGAGCCGCCTTGAAGCATGCTGCCGTCATCTTGAGCCTGGTCGTTGTCTGCAGTCCGGCGTGGGCCCAATCGAGTGCGATGCAAGTCTACGGACCAGGCACCATGAGTTGCGCGAGCTACCTGCAGGATCGTTCCATGCGGATCAATGCCGATGGTTGGATTCTGGGGTTTTGGACTGGCAGCAACCGGGCTGGCGCTGAGCACGATGTCGGGCATTCGAGTGACAGCCGCGGGATCGTGGGAGAGGTCGCACGTGTTTGCCGCGGCCAGCCGTCGGTTTCCCTGTTCGAAACCCTTAAGCAGGTTTTCGACAAGATGAAGGCCGACGGTCGGTAATCGCTCAGCCCATAGGGCTGTCGCAGTTGTGCAGGC
Organism: Acetobacteraceae bacterium; assembly: GCA_965199005.1. Classification (GTDB taxonomy): domain Bacteria; phylum Pseudomonadota; class Alphaproteobacteria; order Acetobacterales; family Acetobacteraceae; genus LMUY01. The sequence continues at coordinate 2,716,416 of CBDAQK010000006.1, forward strand.
GGCGATGAACGAATGTGCGAACGCAGAACTCCACCTCTTCCTGCGCTGCCAGGAGGGAGATCTCGGCTGTCCCGTACCGTCCAGGTAAGCTTTGTCGAGCCGCTCACGGCACCGCCGCAGCGCGCCCGAGATCCTCGAGCCTGGCCATACCCGCGATGTCCCAGCCATCGGGCATCAGCATCAGCCCGCGGGCGGGCGGCAGATACCACATGATCCGGCGGCATTCACGATCCGCCGCCGCGTCGGACTCGAACGCACCGCGTTTGCGTCCGAGCACCAGATTTCGTGTCGGCCGCAGTTGCTGGTCGAGCAGAAGCTGAACCCGCGGGTCGGCGATCCCCCAGGCGTGCCGCATATGGCGCGCCAACGCCTGCGCGGTGGCGGGTGACAGGAAGTCGGCGGATGGCGTGCCCAACATGACCTTGTGGCTGGTCTCGAGCGTGACGGTGTGCAGGCCGGGCGTGGCGCCCGCATCTGCCTCCCGTACATCCTGCGGGTCGCCGTGCCAGGAATCATAGTGCAGCAGCGAACCGATCATGCCCGTCGACAGCACGAACTGCGATGCCGTCACAGGGTCGGCGGCCGAGGCGAAGAACGCAATGCCGCTGCCCCGCGCGACGCAGGTCGCGGCCAGGTTGGCCATTGCGTTCGAATCGAACGGCGTACGCGGCTCGGGCAGGTTGAGCCGCAGGTAGGGGAACCCGTCCGGCCCCTGAACTTCAGGCGGATGGTTGACCACGACCGAGCCGTTCCAAGCGGCCGTCATAAACCGCTCCGTCCAGGCGGCATCGCGCGCACGCCGCTCCACCGCGAACAGCTCCGACAGCGTCTGAGTGAGCGACAGGTCGAACATGCGCGCGCGATCCACGGCGAAGCGCCGGACTGGCGGTGGCGGCGCTGCGCCCGGCACGGGCGGTTTGGAAAACAGACTCGGCAGCTTCACGTCGTCACCTGCGTTGTGTCCCGTGCCGGGCCGGTCGCCGCGGCAGGGCAGCGGGCATCGGTTGAATCGATTGGAGGGGGAGTGTTCATGCGGTCACTATCTTACGCGATCCTGGTCTTGACGCTTGCGGGTGCGGCCGCCCCATCCTGGGCGCAAACGCTGGCCGAGCGCCAGGCGACGCAGCGGGAGGACGCCAAGCTCGCCGAGGCCCTCGGCGTCACCAACATGCATTGCGGCACCAGCCTCACAGCCGCAATCGATTGGGTCGATTTCCTGCCGCACAAGGACAAGCTCCCGTTTGCGACCGGCGATTGCGAGGCCGCGCTGACCGCCATCACGCAACTTTGTAACGACCCGCTGGGCAAGCAAGCCATCACACAGAAGATCCACGCGCTGAGCTGCGTCTCCGCGGGCACGGCCAAGCAGTCGCTCTCCCTCGATCCCGCCGGAACGTTGACGCTGTCGATCGACCTCGACGGCGCCAACTATAATCCCTTCGTGCAGAAATGGCTGGGCGATCACCTCTGAGCCCCCATCTCTTCGTCGATCTTCCATCGCTCGTTCCGGCCGAGGCAATGATCACCACCGTCCGGGACGGAGCACGGCACGAAAGCCGAAGAACGGAAGTAACGTGAAGCCGAGCCCGATCCAAAGCAGCCCTAACACACCGCTCCAATCGGCCCAGAACGTATCGGCCTGCGCCGTGCTGGCGGGGTCGGCCGCGAGATAAGCCACTGGCACAGCGGCCCCGAGCGGGCGGGACACAGCGCCGTTCTGAGTGAACTCGACCATCGTGCCGTCCGTGGTCATGAAGCGGATGCGAGGATGGTCCCGCGGATCGGCAATCGTGCCGATGGCATGGTCCGCCCGGGACAGGAAGTCTGCCGTTCGATGGCCGTCCAGCACGGCCGCGAAGAGAACCGCAATGCCGAACAGACAGAGCGCAACCGTCGCGGCGTTCCAAGGTGGGGACGGGACCGGCGCGCTCCGTGTCTCGGCGAGTGCCGGGATCGGCGTTTTGCTCACGCCACGACTGAAGGCTCGCGGCAGCAACATCACAGCCGACGCGAGCAGCGCACAGCCGAGCCATAGCTCGATCCACTCCTCGTAGAGCACGGCATCATCGATGTCCTCGCCCTGCAATCCGAACAGCTTCGCCAGAAGGTCGGCGGTCGGGATGCTTGCCGCAAGTTCCGTCGCCCAAAGAATGTGGAGGGCCGTCGCGGCACTCGTGAGTCCGAGCAGGACAGTTGCGCCGAGAATCATCGATCTTCGACGCGCCGGCTTCGCCCGCCACGCGGACCCTAGCAAGGCCAGGATCCCGGCCGCGGCGGCAATCCCGACGGCCTCCGGTCCGAAGGCGGGCGGCTCCGGGAACAGGACCACGAACGGTACGGCCGCGCATGTCAGGAGCACGCTGACCGCGGCCATATCCACCCAGCGCCTCACCCGCGCGGACCGATGTTTGGGCAGCTTTTCAGGAGCACTTCGGATTCTGCGCCCTCGAGCGTTGCCCGGCATGACCGAGGCTGTGTTGCAGCACCCACAGCAAGGCTGTCCAGGCAGATGATCCACGCCACAAGGCTACCTTGTTTATCTTCACCGCCTTCAGCCTTTCCTTTCGGAGGCTACCCGTTTGACTAAATCAAGGGCAAGACGAGGCGAGCCCGGGCGTGCTTTACTCGCTGCCGCGACTGTCGCCCCGGGTCTGGTTGCCCGGGACACAGCACGCCCTCGCATCCACCGCAGTCCAACCCCTTGGGCGCAAACAAGTTGACCGTCCGGCGATCAGGCTACCACAGACTCGGATGAACCATGACCATTGCGCCGCAGGCGGGATCACGCCGCCGTTGAAACGTCCAGGACACCGGCGGATGGCGATGTCGGATGCATCCGCTCCGGCTGCAGCATCGGTTGCGTGGCGCTGCATCGCCCCCTTTGCTTTCCTCCTGGTCGGCATCTGGGGCGCTACCTGGATGGCGCAGCCGGGTCACGTGCCGGCGGATATCGACCGGGTTCAAACGGCCCTACAGCGGATCCATCCGAAGCAAGGCGCCTCCGAAATGGCTCGCAGCGAAGCGCCGCTGACGCCGACCGAACGGTCCGCTCAGGTCGCGGGTAAATTGGGAGCGGTGGCGGACGCGACCGTTGCGTCGAGCATGCTCGCCATCCTGTTCGGGATCCTCGCCGGACCGTCCCGGCGCCCCTGGCTGTTTCGATTTCACCGTTGGGCGCGCTTTGTTGCACTCTGCCTCGCCGCGGCACTTGGGGCAGGCATGTTGGCAGAGGTAAGCCCCAACGCCGCCATTGCCGTCGTCGACCTGTTGCCACTCGCCCTGCCGCTGTCGATCGTCGCGTGCCTCGTCTGGGCGCTCCTGCCGTCGCGCCGCGGCTCTGTCGTTAATGAAAATGACGGCCAGGGCGCGCAGCCCTCCGCCGCCGCACGCCGTAGATCGAAGCACCCTCCGCGTTCGTGACCGCACAAGCACTTGCCGCGGCGGAATATGGGGTGCTCGGGCGCGATCCGCGCAACGCTTATGGCCGGGCCGTCGCGCACCCCTCTGCCGGATCGTGCTCGATGGTGATGATCCTATGGGTGTCAGGTGATTGCCAAGCATTGGTCAGTCCTGACCAGATCCCGCAGGGCAGCCGCATCCGAAGCGTTGCGGCATCGTCCCAATGCAGTCCGATCGGTCTGTCGTCGTCCGACTCCTCGATCACCACCGTGCCGTGCAGCGGATCCGCGCCCGCTGGCGAGAGCGTGACGGCATAGACCACGCCGGCCATGGGCCCATGTGCGGCCACGACGGTCGCGGCGATCACTCGGCCGTCCTGGGAGGGGAAGGTGCTGAGCACGTCGGTGAAGCACGGCTCCGAGCAGCCCGGCAGCATGGCAATGACTGAGAGGCCAAACGGCAGCAGCCTTTGGATCAAGGAATGCCCGCGCTTTGCGTAAACAAGAGGCGCGCGCTGAACGCCAGATCTCTGGCATCCAAGCCTGGCAGAACGTCTTACGGACTCGTTCACCGGGATCCCTTGTAATCCTCATAGTGAAGCGTGACTTGGTGTTTCCGCGTCTCCACGGTTGCAGTAATGACGACATCATCCGATGTGTCGACGAGCGCATAGGGCCAGAAGCCGTTGGCATCGGCCAGGTTGGCAAAGAGCTTGTCGAAATAAGCGTCTGTCTGACCCTCTGGATCGAACGGCAGTGTCACGGTAAAAACCGGAAACCTGTCGCCGTTGCAAAGCTCCACCTTGCCGATCGTGGCTCCTGCATCGAGCAGCACCTGCTTGACCGGATGCTTCCACCTGGACAGGTCTTGGACATGGCAATCGTGCACGATGGTGCTGTAAAAATCCGTCCGGGACAGCTCCGGCGCTGCTGGCTGGGCAATGGCCAGCGCCATCGAAGACAATGCGGGACTCAACCAGTGCGTCACATTCGCCTCGTCAGTGGGGCCGATCTGGCTTTTTTGCAATCCGCCCCGCGTCGGCGATCCGAGCCGAAGTGCCAGGTGACATGTTCGCAGGAAGCGCCGACGCTGCGAAGTCTGGCACACCCGTTTTATCTGGCGAAGCGGAAAATGCGCGCCGCCATCGCTGCGAGTTTCGCCGCCGTAGCAAGGACTGTCCATCCTGTTCGTCCATGCCCGTGATGCGCGGCAGGACCCGCGTGGTTTAGCCAGTCACGGGCTGGCTGCAGACGACGGACTTCGATCCGCAAACGTGGCCGAGGCCCAGATAAAACTAGGTGTTTAGAACCCAAGGCGGTCCGGCGGCCAGGACGCCCTCGGGGGTATCTTGACTGGCCTGGGGCTGTGCTGGTGCAGTGTGACCGGACCGATCCTTGGGACAAGCACTGCGAAACAACCGTCATCCCGGCCGCGCCCGTCCCGTCCAGCATCCGGCTGGGCCGTCGGCAAACCCGGCCGGAATACCCAACAGGCAGCGATGGGGCCGCGCTATGGCCATGGCGTGGTATCTTGGCGGGTTCGCCTTGCTGTTGGTCTGCGCGATGACCCAGACCGGGCCATCCGCCTGGGCCGCGGCGTGGCAGGTGCGCAACTGGGGCAGCGACAACGTGCTGGGCAGCTTCCTACCCGGGTTCGCCATCCTGCTGCTGCCGCTGATTATCGTCGCGTGCCTGCCTCGCCGGGCGGATTGGCCGTTCATTCTCGGCGCGAAGGAGGCGATGTGGCCGCGGGATCAGCCGACCCGCGCAGCCCTGCCGCTCGACCGGCGGCTACGCTTGTTCCGGGTGGCGCGTTGGATCGCGGCAGGCTTGGCAGCTACCTGCCTGGTGGCAGCGTCAGTTGCCTGCTGGGTGTCGCTGGCGCCAGGTGCCCAGGCCGTCGGCAGTCCGTTGCCCGAGTTGACACTGGCCGCGGTGAGCGCGCCCGGCGCGGCGTTGCCGGAGTATGCGCGCATCGTCGGTTCGACCGCACAGCGCAGTTCGGCGTGGGAGCACGATGAAACGCTGCGCCGAACCGAGATCCAAGATTTGTATATCCCGCTGACGGTGCCGAGTTGGCGGGCCGGTGACCAGGTCGACGTGCTGCAACTGGACCATCGTGGCATCGCCGGCCTACCCGGCCCATCCGAGGGCACGTTGTCGCGCGGCATCCCCGCCTGGCTGATCACGTCGATGCGCGAAGCCGGGCTCGCGGTAACAGGTAACCCGGTGGTGCTGACCAGGCAGCCACTGGGCGGCATCGTGCCCGTTCCGGACGGGGTGGCGGCCATTCTTTCGCTGATACTGGGGGGAGCGATGGCCGTGATGTTCGGCATGGCGGCGCTGTCGTTCCACCTGGCGGTCCGCCGCCTGCTGAAGCCGGGTGGTCACTAGCCATGGCAAGTTCATTCAACCCTCCTCGGGTCCGGGCTGCTCGCCGCATACGGCTGCTTCTCCTGTGCATCGCCATGCCGATCGCCTTCGTCACGCTCGGGGCATGGCAGATGCAACGGGGTCTCGCGACCGGCGCATCGTACGCGCGTGAAGCAATCGAACTCGGAGAGACGGCCGACCGCCTCGCCGTCATCGCCGTACGAGACCCGATGCGCATCATCCGGTTCAAGGGGATGACGGAAGAGTACGCAGCCCCGCTCGCTGTGCAGATGATGCGGGACGGGGTCGGCGTTCTGCGGCGCGAAGTCATCGTTGCGCGGGTCCAGCAGGGGATAGCGGCCGGCACGATGGCGGCCGGACTCCTGGCGCTGCTGGGCTGCGGCACTGGCCTGGTCGTCGCGTCACGCATCAAACGGATCGGGCTGCAATCCCGTGCGGCGCTGGTCGCGTCGTTCACGCGTCTTCAGCGCATCCTGCCGGGTCTGCTCGGCGCCGTCGCCGTCGGCACCCTGATGACAATGTCATGCGCCGTGCTGTTCGAGGCCGTGGGCGTTTGGTACCTGGACACGATCAACGGTGTGGAGATGCGGCTGGTCTCGGTGGCGCTCGCCATCGCAGGCGTTGCGGCGTGGCTTGCCGTTGTCACATTGCGGCGGCTGTTTCAGGCTATTGCCGCCTTCACGCCCGGCCCGAAACTCCTTCTGGGATGCCGGGTTACGCAGCAGGGTGCCCCGGGGCTGTGGTCCTGGGTCGCCGACCTCGCGCGGGCGCAGGGAGCCACGCTGCCCGACAACATCGTAGTGGGCCTGGCCGACGGCTTCTTCGTCACAGCATTCGATGTGGCGCTGTGGCCGCACACCGTGCACTTGACCGGACGCACTTTGTACGTGCCCGCCCCGTACCTGGCCATGCTCAGCGCGGCGGAAAGCACTGCGATTATCTGCCACGAACTGGCGCATTTCGCGGGTGAGGACACTGACTACAGCCAACGATTCCTGCCGGTCTATGTCGGTATGGAACAGAGCCTATTGCGCATCACCGACGGCACACCCTTGGCCAGGAAGGGCTTGTCCGCCTGGGGTTTGTACCCGGCCTCCGCGCTAGGGCTGCACATGATGGAGGTGTTCGATTCCGCCGTGAAGCATTGGAGTCGGGTGCGCGAGTTCGCCGCCGATGCCGCTGCCATCCCGCAGGCTGGTGCCACCGCCATGGGCACCGCGCTGATCCGCACCGTCGGGATCGCAGCCGTGGCCGATGCCGTGCTGGACGACACCGCGCGGCACCCTGGTGATGCGCCTCGCGACCTGGTCGCGGCGATGGTGGCGCAGGCGGAACGGGACGGCTTCGGCGATCCAGCCTCCCGTCTGGAGGATTGCCAGCCCCATCCGACGGACACGCATCCGCCGACGCTGCAGCGCATCAGGGCGGTCGGTCTGGCGGTCGACGAGGCTCTGTTGAGTGCCGCCGTCCGGCCGGCGGCGGAACAGGACGTCGTGTTTGCCGCCGGGCTGTTCGAGGATTGGGATGGCCTTTGCGCAGGTTTAAGCGCCGACGCGATCGCCGTGGCGACGGAGCGCGACCAGCAATGGGAGCAGACCTTACGAACGGCCGTCGCATCTGCGCCTGTCGCACGCGAGACCCTGGTCTACGAGGACATGCGGCGGCCGCTCTGGTTCATGGGCCTGTATGCCGCCGCCCTGGTATGCCTTGCCCTGTTCCTGTTCTATGTCCTTGCCGAGTGGACCCTCGCGGAGCCGTCCGCGTTTTCGACGGTCCTGCTGGCTGCCTGCGGATTGCTGATGGCAGGGTTGGTGTTCGTCGGGCTTGGCGTTGCGCGGTTTGCGTCTCGGCGCACACCGTTCCTGACATTGGATGCGGAGGGGTTCAGCTGCCGTGGGCTGGATCGGGTGGTACCGTGGAGCGCCGTGGATCATGTCAGGGTCGTGGCAGGTCGCACCTTCGTAACCGGGTTCGATCTCTCCGCAGCCACGCCGCTTCCGAAGCGGATGTCGGGATGGCGCGCCAGGGTTCATGGACGTCGGCGACGGGTGTCGCTGATCGGCCTCCGCCCCCGGGGATTGACCCCGCAAGCCTACCTGGACCTGCTCCTCGCCTATCACGCGGCAGCGCGGGCACGCCGAGCGCTCGAGATGCGAGAGGCGACGCCTTACAGGGTGGTGCTCTCCGAAGACGAGTTGCAGGCGCTTCTCAAGGACAACACGTCGGAGACGGAGAGATGAGCCGCAACGGGGTAGATCGGCATGGAAGATTGACGCCCTGAACGGTTGATCGCATCCAATTAACGCCCTGATGTGTGGCGCGACGCCGCCCGGCAAGTTCGCGTGGTGAGGGAGATGCTGGTTGTGGAAACTGTTGCCCCGATTAGGCGGGCTCACCTTGCTCGGGGCAAGACGATCAAGGCGATCTCACGCGAGATGGGGATTGCTCGGAACGGCATTGTCACGTTAACTGGTGGGGCTCAGGTTTAGCCTAAACGAGGTTTACGGGAGCGATCATCCGACGCTTGGGCACAGGTCCCCTGTGTCCACGTTTTGAAGTCCGTTGCACGCGCGGCACGATAACGGCTGGCTGTCATCAGATGGCGCCTTGGCCCCTTCGTCGGCACCGGGCCGCCGCCCGCCGCAGAGGGCGGCCGCGAGCAGGAGGAGCGCGCGGTCGCGCAATCCCGCGAGGTCGCGGGGAGAGCGAGCGGCGGCCCGGCCTCGCCGCCTAGATTGCGGGAAGTCAAGCTTAGATCCTCCGCGGATTAACGATGGCGAGCAGTGTGCCAGTATAAGTTTCCCGAACGTCACGAGTAATGGTCGTCCGCACGGCCGCTCGCTCAACGCGTTGCGCCGACCGTCCTGGTCCGGATCCCGCGCTACGACGCTCGGTCAAGCGTCAGATAGGTTAGGCCGAACAAGGTTGCGTTCGGCGCAACAGCTGTTTCAGCCATTTGCAATCGACTTCGTTTTCACCGGCCAGCAATTAGTTACCTGGTGGCGTCACTCAGAACAGCGCCGAAAGGCGGAAGCAGCATGTCTAGGAAAGAGAAGCAGCGGCGGGCTGGTCAGGTGAGTCATGCTCGGCAGGACCCGTCGTTTAAGCGGCCCCGGGTAGAAGCATGAGGCCGATCGCCATGGTGCGAGCAGGCTCGTCGTATATCTTGTTGTCGCTCACGAGCGGTGGCTCCGTGCTGCCGCTAAAGTTACGTCGCAAGATGACCGGATTTCGTGGACCAGAGGAACCGGGATGCAACTTGGGCATCGGGAAGCAGCCGTGAGAAACTCAGGTAGCATTCTCATCATAGGTGGCGGTTTCGCGGGCATGTCCGCCGCGATACAGCTGCGCAAGACCGGGACCGCCGTCGATCTGGTCGAGATAGATCCCGACTGGCGTGTCCAGGGCGCGGGGCTCACGCTCACCGCGGCGACCCTGCGAGCGTTCGTTGAGCTCGGAATACTTGATGCGTTCTTGGAACACGGGTTCGCCGCTGAAAGCGGGGAGTTCTTCACATCGTCCGGCGAGAAGATAGGGGCGCTTGCGGCGCCGCCGCGCCTTGCCCGGCCGGACGTGCCTCCGGTGGGTGCGATCATGCGGCCCGTCCTCGCTTCGATCCTTGCGGATGCGACGAGGGCATCCGGAGCCCGTATCCGGCTCGGCGTCACGTTCACAGGGATCGTGGACGGGGACGACGGAGCGACCGTGACCTTCACCGACGGGACCACTAGCCGATACGACCTCGTGATAGGGGCCGACGGCCTCAACTCAAGCGTCCGCAACGCAATTTTCCCCGATGCCCCGGCGCCGCGCTATACGGGCCAGGGCGTTTGGCGAGCTGTCCTGCCACGTCCTCCGGAGATCGAGACCCTGAAGATGTGGATCGGCGACCGGGTCAAGGTCGGGGTCAACCCGGTCTCGAAGGACGAGATGTACATGATGCTCACGGAGGATCGCCCCACGAACGCTCGTGTGGATGCCACCCAGTCGGTGGCATTGTTGAAGGCGCTGCTCGTGCAGTTCTCTGCCCCGATGGTCAGGGTCATCAGCGGGTTACTCAACAATGACTCTCGGATCGTCTTCCGGCCGATCGAGACCATCCTGATGCCACTGCCGTGGTGGAAGGGCCACGTGGTCCTGATCGGCGATGCCGTCCATGCGACCACACCCCATCTCGGCGCCGGTGCCTGCATCGGGATTGAGGATGCGCTCGTGCTCGCGCATGAGTTGGAGCGGCGTGACACGGTGGCCGAAGCCCTCCATTTCTTCGGGGCTCGCCGATGGGAACGGTGCCGGACGGTGGTCGAGAACTCGCTGCGGCTGGGCGAGATCGAAGTCACCAACGGCGACCGCGTCGAACACGCGGAAATCTGGAAGACGTCCGCAATGATGCTGGCGGAAGTCATCTGACGATACGGCAGTTGGAACTGTTCCGATTCCCGAGAACAGTAAGGAGATCCTTATGCGACTTGCAACGATCCGACTTGATGGCACTACGGCGGCCGTGCGTGTGGACGGGCCGACAGCCGTCGTGCTGCCGTTCCCGACCATACGCGAGGTCCTGGAGTCCTCGGACGACTGGCAGCGCCGTGTGGCAGCCATGGACGGGCGCACCCTCGAAACGGCCTCGCTCGACTTCGCGCCGCTGATTCCAAACCCGGAGAAGACAATCTGTATCGGCCTGAACTACAGGGCACACGCCATGGAGGCCGGGCAAGACCTCCCCCGCTATCCGATACTTTTCGCGAAGTACAGCCGGAGCCTCATCGGGGCGAACGACCCTATCGTCATTCCGGGCAGCTCGGACAAGGTTGACTGGGAGGTGGAGCTTGGCGTGGTGATCGGCCGCGAAACCCGCGACGTGCCCGTGGATCAGGCCCTCGACGCCATAGCCGGTTGTACTATCCTCAACGACATCTCCATGCGGGACTGGCAGTTCCGTACGCCGCAATACCTCCAGGGTAAGACCTTCGAGTCCTCGACGCCGGTCGGACCCTACCTCGTCACTCCGGATGAGCTTGGCGATTGCGGACAACTCGACCTGAGTTGCCAGGTGAACGGCTCGGAGATGCAGTCGTCCAACACTAGGGATTTGATCTTCTCCGTGGCGGACGTGATTTCCTACATCAGCTCGATCATCACCCTCGTGCCCGGCGACCTGATCGCAACGGGCACGCCGAGCGGGGTCGGGGTGGCACGCAAACCGCCGGTGTTCCTCCGTCCCGGCAGCGAGGTCCGCTGCGTCGTCCAGGGCCTCGGGGAACAGCGGAACAAGTGCGTCGCCCGCCAGGTCGCTGCCCGCCAGCCCGCGGCCGCCTAGTACGCTATCAGAACGGGAGCGAAGAGATGTCAATGCGTTTATTGTCGCAGCTCGCGCGCATCGAGCTGCTGACACCATGCCTGGACGAGTCCGCGAAATTCTTCGTGGAGATCCTCGGCCTGACCGAGGTCAGGCGCGACGATAGGTCGGTCTGGCTGCGCTGCTGGGGCGACAGCTTTCATCATACCATCCAGCTCACGGCGGGCGACGCTGCCGGCGTCGGGAGCGTCGGCTGGCGGGCCGATGGGCCAGATGGCCTGGCCGAGGCGGTGTTGCGCCTCGAGGCCGCCGGCGCGGGGCTGGGGTGGGTCAACGATCGGGTCGGTTACGGGCCAGCTTTCCGCTACCAGAGTCCCGGGGGCCACGTCCATGAAGTGTTCTGGGAGGTCGAGCGATCCTGGCTGCCGCCCGGTGAGGGATCGACGCTGCCAAACAGGCCCCAGCGCCGCGCGGCCCACGGCTGTGCCCTGCGGCAACTCGACCATGTGACGCTTGCGGTGCCGGGTGACCCGATGGAGGCCGCGCATTGGTTCCGCGACACGTTAGGATACCGGTTCATGGAATACACGGTTCTCGACAGCAGCGATGCCCCCTTCTTCGCGATGGTGACGGTCAACGAGCACGCCCACGATCTCGGCCTGCTGAGGGACACGTCGGGCATGTCCGGCAGGATCCACCACGTCGCGTTTTGGCTCGACGAGCCTGCCCTGGTCTACCAGACCGCCGAGTTCCTGTTGGAGGCGGGGCAGCACGTCGAGTTCGGGCCAGGCCGCCACGGGATGGGCGAGGAGGTTTACCTCTACGTCCGCGATCCGAGTGGGATGCGCATCGAGTTCATGTCGGGCGGCCGACGGAACTACGAGCCTGACTGGCAGACGATCAAATGGACGCCGCGGCAGGGATCGATCGACTTCTACCGCAATACCACTCCGCCAGCGTCGCTCATCGACAGCTTCCCCCCGGCCAGGAACGGCGTCATCAATCCATGGGACGCCAAGAGCGTGCGGTGACTAGGCCAGAGCGTCCGTAAGAATTAGTCCGGGATCATCTCCGCGCGCGATGGAAGATGTTGCATCTCGCGCAACGACCGCTTTCTTCTTATGCAATCGACTTGGTTTCTTCTGGCCAGCAATCTCATTGCGTAAGGTGTCGAAACAAGAACCCCCAACGGGTGGAAACAGCATGTTCCAGGAAACAAGAACGTCGCGACCCGACCAGCCGGGTCATGCGCTTCGGGACCGAACCCTCGGAGGTATCGACGTACTGCACAACAACGCGGCAGCGACCGAGGACCACCCGCAGTCGGTTTACGACTACTTCATCGACCGGACCTATCTGGGCCGCCAGGCTCCCCGGACGACATCGCTCCGGCCGCCATTTACCTCGCTTCCGACGAGAGTTCGTCCTTGACCGGCGCCAACCTCGTCATCGACGGGGCTGGAGCACCGGCACGCCGTTGATCGAGCCCCGCGCCAGCCACGCCTAACCTGCTGGGACGAGCTGAAAGGGACCGCCGCCATCGCGTGACCTACGTCGGGCCTGCCGGGCGGGCACACCATAACTAGAACAATGGGGAGAAATAAAAATGCATAGGGAAGAACTGGTTGCACACTGGCGCGCCCTCGTCGGATGCATGCTGGCCGCCTCGGTCGGAGCCATGGGGTTCTATCTCTACACTATCGGCGCCTTCGTGCCTGCCCTGATCGCGGATGCCGGCTATACGAAGGAGCAACTATCGCTCGGGTCGTTGTTCGTCGCCGGATCAACCGCTCTCTGCGCCCCGTTTGCGGGCATGCTGATGGATCGCTTCGGCGCACTGAGGATCGTCGGCCTGTCGATCGCCGGGCAGGTTGCGGCACTCCTGCTGCTGGGGGCTTCGCCGGCTACCTATCCGGTGTTCATCGCCTGTCTGGTCCTCTTCGCCGCGGTGGGGACGGGCATGGCCCCGCCCTCTTTCGCCCGGATGATCACCGCGCGTTTCGACCGTGCGCGCGGCTTCGCGCTCGGGCTCTCGGTATGCGGCCTGGGCGTCATGGCCATCGTCCTGCCTATCGTGACGACCTGGTTGATCCAGCGCATCGGGTGGCGGCTCAGCTACGTTGCTGCGGCGGCCCTGGTCTCGGTGCTGGGCACTGCCGGGGCGCTGCTGGTCCGGTCCGACGGCGTTCCGGGCCAGCCGCCCGCTCCCCGGCTGCGACAAGGCCGTGCGACCGGGAACGGGCTGCGGCGCCCTTTGTTCTGGATCCTGGTGGCCGGGTTCATGGTATCGGCCCTGTTCAGCAACGGCTACCTGCTCCACCTCATCCTGCTGCTTCGCGAGCGAGGCTTTGAGCCCGCGAGCGCCGCGAAGTTTCAGGCGGTGGTCGGGGTCGCAATGCTCTTGGGCAGGATCAGCACGGGGCTTGCCCTAGACCGATTCTCCGCGCCGCTCGTGGCTTCCGTAACGTTCGGCGTCTGCGGCTTAGGCTGCGCCCTCCTCTTGCAAACGGAACCGGCCCTGGTCGTGCTCGCCACCTTTGCGATCGGCCTCGCCATTGGCGCGGAGCTCGATCTGCTCGCCTACTTCGTTTCCCGCTACTTCGGCCTGGAGCAGTTCGGACAGCTCTACGGACTGGCCTACGGATTGCTCCTCATTGCCGTGGGGGCAAGCCCGATCCTGATCAGCTTCCTGGCGGCCAGAGGCGGGTACTCCTTCGCGCTGACTGTTTCCGCGGCTGGCATCTTGATCGGCTCCACCATGCTCTTCTTCCTACCCAATCCCCGGGGCGTGGAGGAGGCCCGCAGCCTAGGAGAGCTTCCCGCCCCGGCATCGCGGTAACAGACGCCCACGCCTCTGCACTACATGCTGCGGAGGCGTGAAAGGCTGCGGAGGGGCTCCCACCGTGCGGACCTCTCGTAGCGCGAACGTCGGCGGCCTACGATTCGGAAGCCGGCTTCGTGCGGGATCATCAGGACCCGGCTACTTAAGAAGCAAGCCTCAGCGCTCGTCCGGTAGACCAAGGAGCCGAAGAGCGTTGCCGCTGTCGATCGCGGCCCGCTCGGCCTCGCTGTGGAGGCCGGGTTCCTCGTGTGTCTGCACCTCTTCGGCGACGAGTGCAGCCTGCACAAACGGCCAGTCGCTTCCGAACACGATCCTACCCGGGTCCGCGATGGTCCGGAGTGCACCCATGGTCGTCGCCCCGCACGCCAGCGCGTTGTCGTACCAGAAGTGCCGTAGCAGGGCGTCGAATTTGGCGCGCGGCCACTGTGGCAGGCTCGGGTCGATCCTCGGCGTCGCGCCGAACCGCCAGGCCAGGAACGGCAGCGCCCCCCCGGCGTGCGCGAGGACGAACTTGATGTTGGGAAAACGATCCAGCGCCCCGGAATAGATTAGGTTGGCGGCGCCCCGCGTGGTGTCGAACGGATACTCCATTACAAACGCTGGCAGGCCGAGTTTGAGGGTCCGGGCGGACGGATGCTGCGCCGGATGCACGAAGCATACTGCGCAGCGCCGGTCGAGGGCCGCCATCACCGGGTCAAATTCCGTGTCCCCTAGGAACGTCTCCCCGTAACTCGCGAACAGGCAGACGCCCTGGTGTCCGAGCGTGTCCAAGCAGTGGTCGATCTCAGCCACGGCATCTGCCATGTCTTTCATCGGGAGGGTGGCGAAGGCGCCGTAGCGGCCAGGGAACAGTTGGGCCAGTTCGCTTGCATGTTCATTGAGTCGGCGGGCGAGTGCCTTCGCCGGCAACGGATCCAGGAACTGAACGCCCGGCGGTGAGACTGAGTTGATTGCGAAACGGATGCCGTTCGCATCCATCAGCTCGATTCCTAGCTCGGGAGAATACGGGGGGTAGCCACTCGGCCGGGTGATCCCCGCCGCCATCAGGGCCTCCTTGTAAAAGTCCGGGATGATGTGGCAGTGGACATCGATGCGAGTGGGCGAAGCCATGTCTCGGTGAACCTTCGAGTTTGTGGCACGGGCACAAGGCGGGCGCGCAGAGATCGCGGAACCGCGGTTGAAATACGCTTGGGGGGATGGCGTTATCCTTCCGGAGCGGGCCTCGTCCATTGCGAACACCGGCAAGCGTCGCTTGCACCTTCTGCAACACCATCATTTGGGCGCGGTACTGGGGGCTTGAGGAAGGCGATGGGCATCATGGCGGTGACCTGCCGGAAGCGAACGAGAAAACTGCCGCGCTGCAGAACCCGGCGTCTGCAGCCACCTGGGAAACAGGTGCGCAAGACGCCGGCAGGAAGCCAAACGGCAAGCTGCGGCGGACCAGCCAGTTGCCGCTTTCCGTGTAAACCTGCGTTCCTCGATAGGAAGCGAACACGAGTTGCGCCTCGTCGTGCCCGTGCAGCGGCACGGCCGCTTGAAACTCTGGACCGTGCGAAACAAGGCAGTCTGGCGCTTCATCGATGCTCTTTGGCGTCATGTCGCCGACGATGCATGTTAGAGATCGTAGGCAGGCAGATTGGGACGCGCAACGACCCAACCTGGATGGCCGCCGGATCGAACGCCCGACCGAACACAACGATGCCGGATTGACCTAAAGAGCGGGCCGCGATCGACCCGATGGGAGTGCGTGACACTTGAGCCAACTCATCAACCTGCGCGTCAACGGGCAGCAGTGCGATAGCATACTCGACGACGGCCGCACCACTCTGCTCGATCTGCTGCGCGAGCGGCTGGACCTTACCGGAACCAAAAAGGGCTGCGACCGCGGGCAGTGCGGAGCCTGCACGGTTGGAACTTCTGCGCGGCCGTGGTCCGGGTGAGGAGGCTTTTGCAGCCGCGGCTAGGGCCGCCCTCGCTGCCGCGCGGCCGTCAGGGGCCAACGGGTTCAAGATCGAACTCGCCCGCCGGGTTGTCGCCCGTGTCCTGCGCGAAGCGGCGCGTGGCACACCGACCCGTCGGCCCGCGTTACCCGCGTCCGTCGTCAACCTCGTAGGGGAACTTCCGCCATGACGTCAGAGGGGACCATCCGCGCTCGCCACGGCTCGAACATCGGCCAGCCTTTGACCCGGCGCGAAGGCCTGTCAAAAGTCACCGGCGCTGCGTGTTTTGCGGCGGACAACCACCCAATCGGCATGCTCCACGCCGCGTTGGCTGTCAGCGCTGTGGCCCATGGTCGCGTCACATTCCTCGACCTCGCAGCCGCAAGCCGCCACCCGGGCGTGGTCAAGGTCATGACACCGGCGAACAAACCCGCGCTCCACCTGCATCCTGACAAGAAGAGCCACGCACGCGCGTTTGCTCTCGACCTCTTGCAGGACGATCGTGTCCGTTACGTCAATCAACCGATTGCGGTTGTCGTAGCCGAGAGCCTCGAGGCTGCGACGGAAGCCGCCTGGCTGCTCGCTCCCCAATACGAGTCGGAACCGGCGCGGACCTTGCTGGGAAGGGAGCCGCGGTTCGTGCCGTCCGCGGTTGGCAGCACCGGCGAGAAGCCGGAGGCCGGGTTCGGCAACGTGGAGACTGGCCTGAGGTCGGCTGCGCGACAGGTCAATGTCAGCTTCGACACGCCGCCGCAGTATCATAATCCGATCGAGCCCCACGCAATCGTGGCGAGTTGGGACGGGGACCGAGTGACCCTCGACACGCCGAGCCAGGGCATGACCCTGGCCAAAGCGCGAATCGCTGAACTATTCGGCATCGACCCGAACAACATCCTGATCCGCAGCCCTTACCTGGGCGGCGGCTTCGGCTCGAAGGCCTTCATCTCAGGGCCGCAAATCCTTGGGATCATGGCGGCCCGCCTGGTGGGGCGGCCCGTGAAGCTCGTTGTGCGGCGCGAGCACATGTACGGCCCGGTCGGCCACCGCGCCGCGACCCGGCAGGAGTTCCGCATCGGAGCTGCCGCGGACGGCACACTCACCGGCCTCGAGCACCACACCCTCACCTCGACCAGCAGCTTTGATGACTTCTTCGAGGCAAGCTGCAGCGTCAGCCACATCCTCTACGCGACCCCAGTATTGAGGACGTCGTACGAAGCGGTCCGTCTTGACACCGGAACCCCAACCTTCATGCGTGCGCCCGGCGAGGCGTCGGGTAGCGTCGCCCTGGAGAGCGCCATCGATGAGTTGGCCGAGGTCTGCGGCATGGACCCGCTTGCTTTTCGCCTGAGGAACTATGCGGAGATGGAGCCGCTGTCGGGCAAGCCGTTCTCCTCCAAGGCTCTGCGGGAATGCTATGAGCAGGGTGCCGCTCGGTTCGGTTGGAGTTCGCGACCGCTGGCCCCACGGTCAATGCGAGACGGCTCCGGACTCCTGACCGGCTGGGGGGTCGGCACCGCGACCTATCCGGCCATGATGTTCCAGGCAAAGGCCCGGGCGCGGATCAACGCCGACGGGAGCGGCTTGATGGAGATCGGCGCGCAGGACATGGGCCAGGGCGCGTGGACGGCACTGGCCCAAATCGCGGCGGATGGACTCGGTCTCGATATGGACAGCCTCGATTTCCGTAGCGGCTCATCCGACCTGCCGAACGGCGGCATCGCCGGTGGATCCGCGCATACGGCCACCGCCGGGAACGCCGTTTACAGCGCAGCCGGCGCTGCGATTGCCAACCTCGCCGAGATTGCAATGCGCGACGCGGCTTCGCCACTATTCGGCGCGGGGAACGCTGGCGTCGTTGCCCGGAACGGTTGCCTGCGGCGTCGGGACGACGAGAGCCGCGGCGAGTCCTACGCAGCGATCCTAGCGCGGGCGGGTCTATCGTCGATCGAGGGGCACGGCGAGAGTGCCCCCACCCCGACCAGAGCGAACCATGCCGTCCACGCGCACGGTGCGGTGTTCGCGGAAGTCAAGGTGGATCCCGACCTCGGCCAAGTGCGGGTCTCTCGCCTGATTGGTGCCTTCGCAGCCGGCCGCGTGATCAACCCGAGGCTGGTTGAGAGCCAGTACTTCGGCGGGATGGTATGGGGCATCTCCTTCGCACTCTTGGAGGAGGCTATCATCGACAAGCGGACCGGCCGTCCGATGAACGGCAACCTCGGCGACTACCACGTGACGGTCAACGCCGACGTTCCGATGATGGAGGCAATCTTGGTCGAGGAGCACGATCCGTATGTCAACGAGCTTGGCGTGAAGGGAGTCGGTGAAATCGGGGTCACCGGAACCGCCGGTGCCATCATCAACGCCATCTGGCACGCCACCGGTGTGCGGGTGCGCTCCACGCCGGTCACGCTGGACAAGCTGATCGGCCAATAACCACGGTTCGGACTTCGGAGATCGCTGTGACTCACATCAATCCGCTACCAATACGCATTCAGCACACCCTCAAGCTGCGCCAAGTTCAAGTCGCCCGCGTCGAGGCCGTATCGCCCCGCATGCGCCGGATCACGTTCACTGGCGAGGAGCTCGCCGAGTTCACGTCGGCCTCGCCCGACGACCACGTGAAGTTGTACTTTCCGTCACCCGGTCAGGACAGACCGGTCCTGCCAACCCCGCAGGCTAACGGCGAGGCTTCCAACCCAGCCGGCGTGGCCGCGCCGTTCGTGCGGGACTACACGCCGGTCCGGATCGACCTTGATCGACGCGAATTGGCCGTGGAATTTGTCATCCATGGCGATGGGCCGGCATCGAGCTGGGCCGCGCAGGCCAGCCCGGGCCAGTGGATCGGCATCAACGGCCCGCGAGGGTCCATGCTGACCCCTGGTGGCTACGGCACCTACCTGCTGATGGGCGACGAGACGGCCCTACCGGCTCTCGCCCGATTTCTGGAGGAAATGCAACCCGGCACCAGGGCAATCGTGTTCGTAGAGGTCGCGGACGAAGCGGAGGAACGCCACCTGCCGACCGCAGCGAACGCGACTGTCACCTGGCTGCACCGAAACGGTCTCCTTGCGGGCACGGCGGACCTATTGGAGGCGGCGTTGCGCAAGGCGAGCCTATTGCCGGAAAACACCTACGTGTGGATGGCGGGTGAGATCGAGACGGCCAGACGGATACGCCGCTACCTACTGGAAGAGTTGGGAGTGGGCCGCCACCAGATCCGTGCTGCCGGTTATTGGCGTATCGGGGAGGCAGGCCTGACCACCAAGTTGGAGGACTGAACACCGGCACGCCCCCAACATCTACAGCGCGTCCGCGTTTCCGGCATGGTAAGCACGGTGAGCTTCAGCCAATCCGGGGCGATAGCATGCCGCGTCGTCGCGCCCGCTGCACCCGTTGCCGTGCGAAACGAACACAACTACCATCCTGACCGGCACCGCGCTTGATGGCAGGTCTGACACTCGAGAAGGCCAGTGGCGACGTGAGACGAGGATCGTAAGGCACGCGACCGATTTCGGGCGGATCAACTGCCTGGACCTTCGTTTGTTGGGGGCACGGTAAAGATGCAACTCGACATCACTTTGCTGGTGACCCTGGATGCGTTGCTGACCGAAGGAAGCGTGACTGCCGCGGCGAAACGCCTGAATTTGAGCGTCCCCGCCGCGAGCCGGCGTCTCAGTCACTTGCGCGAACTGGTGCACGACCAGCTATTCGTGCCGGCTGGCCGGCGCCTCGTACCGACGCCGCGCGCCATTGAGCTGCATCTACGTGTTCGGACCGTGCTGGAGGATCTGCACGGCATATTAGCTCAGCCGGCGATACAGATCGACAAGCTTGAGCGCACGTTCAATCTCCGGACGACCGACGGCTTTGCGGGGATTTGGGCAAGGCTACTGGAGCAGGTGCGCCGGGAAGCGCCCCAGGTCTCCCTCCGCTTCCATCCGCACGTCGAAGGCGTGGAAGCGTTGCGCGACAGGAGCGTAGACCTGGAAATCACGGTGCTCAAGGAGACTGGTCCCGAGGTGTTCAAGCAGCAGCTGTTCTCCGACCATTATGTCGGCGTGGCTGCAACGAAGCACCCGCTCCTCGCCGATGGCACCGTGACTCCGGAAGCCTACGTCCGATACGCGCATGTCTCGGCGTCCCGCCGCGGTCTGGCGTCCGGACCGATCGACCACGCTCTAGCCGTCCTTGGCCTGCGCAGGGATGTGGCGATCGTGACGCCGGATTTCCTTTCGGCATTAACGGCGGTCGCAGCGTCAAGCTTACTGACAGCGGTGCCCCTTTCGGTGGCGAGGCTGGCTCAGGAAACGGCCCCTTTGCAGATTTTCGAGCTTCCGGTCCCCACGCCAAGGCTGGAGGTGTCCCAGGTCTGGCATCCCCGCTCCAGCGGGGATGCGGCGCATAAGTGGCTCCGACATCATGTGCGCACCTCGTTCGAGACGTGCAGGAAGCTGGCTGTGTCTGGAGCCGGGCAGTGACAACTGACCGGGTAGTAGAGAAAATCAGTTTCGTCAGGTCCAAGACCCCGGCGCGGCGTGGACCTCGCCGACGGCCCCGAGTGTTACGGCCGTCAAGACGACCGTCGCGAGGGCAAACCTCCGGGTCCGTGTTGCGCCGATACCATGCTAGGAACTCGCCCGCGCTCAGGTCGGGGATAACTAGTTCGACCGATCCCGACTGCCATAGGCCTCCGGAAGCACTGGCTGCC
Source organism: Acetobacteraceae bacterium (assembly GCA_965199005.1). Classification (GTDB taxonomy): domain Bacteria; phylum Pseudomonadota; class Alphaproteobacteria; order Acetobacterales; family Acetobacteraceae; genus LMUY01. The sequence goes on from CBDAQK010000006.1 coordinate 2,736,997, forward strand.
GCGTCATCCGACTGGTCATTAGTTGCGACTGCCGCCAGTTCGAGGCCTGCTAGGCTCTGAACCGCGGGTACGTGCGAAATCTTTACCCAGCCGCGCCCGGCCGATGCGCCGATGATGCCGACCTTCGATGGCGTGCTCACGAAAGTTCTCCTGTTGTTGCGCTGCGCTTGGCGATTTGACGTCTCAGGCCTCGCCGAGGAACGGCAGCAAAGCCGCAGTGAGGCGATCTGGCTGCTCTTCGGCGAGATAATGACCGCACTCGGGTATCACGATGCTGCGCACGTGCTCGGCCAACTCCGGCGTGCGTGCGGCAAGGATGTCCTTGAAGCTGAGCGATGCGCCGACCGTGAGCACGGGCATGCCTAGCCTGGTCCTGGCGCTCTGCCTGTTGTACTCGGCATCGACCCGATGGCTGCGGAAGTAGCCAAGACCGCACCGCAGCGCCCCTGGGGAGCCGAGCCGCAGCGCATACTCGGCAAGCGCGTCCTCGTCTGGCCCGGTCGGGTCGTAGGTTTGCTGTCGCATGAAATGCGAGACGAACATCAGCTCGCGCCCGGCGATCAGGGCTTCGGCCAGCCCGTTCGGCGCTTCTGACAGGCCTAGGTGATACATGCGCGGATAGCGATCCGCGTCGTACAGCTCCTCCAGCCCAAAACCGGGTAGCGCTGACTCCATAAGGGCAAGCCGCCGGATCTCGCTACGATAGGTTGCAGCGTACGCGTAGGAAACCATCGTACCAACGTCATGGCCGACCAGGTTGACCGGCCCTACGTCCAGGTGCTGGACAAGCTGGTGGATGTCCTCAGCAGCTGTCCGCTTATCGAAGGCGACATCCGGCCGGTCGGTGTCACCACAGCCCCGAAGGTCCGGTGCGATAACCATGTAGTGGGCAGCAAGCGCGGGGATGACCTTGCGCCACGCGTACCAGGTTTCCGGGAAGCCGTGGACTAGCACGACCGGCTCCCCCGAACCGGCCGTGACATAGTGCATCCGGATGCCGTTGATCTCCACCGTGTGATGAGTGACAGGTAAGTCGTTGGTCGCGCCGAGTGTCATGGGTTCCTCCATTTTGCTAGTGTGGGAGCCGACGGCTCCAGATCCGCGGCTACCGCCCGTGGCGCGGACCCGGCAATCAGGGCGGCCAGGATCGCAAAACCAGCGGTGTTGCCGAGCAAGTTGCGCCGGGCGATGTGCGGTGTCTCAAAGGCTTGGGCGAACTGGCGAATGCAGGCACGGTCGCTGCTATCGCAACGGCGGTTTGGCACGCTACAGGAAAGCGCATCTACGACCTGCCAATCAACGAGGATAAGCTGTTCTCGGACTGAGCATGGGGCCGAGACAATGCGCATTGCCGCACTTCGGGACGGCGCGCTCGACCTCGTTGAGGAAGCGGATGAACTCCTGGTGCCGGTGTTGCTGCATGCAGCGGCCGATCACCATGCCGTCGAGCACGTCGAGTGCGGCAAACAGCGTCGTCGTGCCGTGGCGCTTGTAGTCGTGGGTCATCGTGCCGCCGCGGCACGTGGGTCATCGTGCCGCCGCGGCCGGGCTTGGTCGGCAGGCCCGGTCGCGTGCGGTCCAGCGCCTGGATCTGGCGCTTCTCGTCGATAGCGACTGATCTTTTACAACTGATTGGCCGTATTCACCACATGCTCGATGTCCTGACCTTGGTCGCGCAGTATGAGCTCGGCCGCATTGCGTCCGGGAAAGCCGCTGATGCCGCCGCCGGGGGCGGTGCAGTCGCCGGTCTGATAAAGGCCGGGGACGGGCAGACGGTATGGGGCGAAATTGCCCGGCCGGTTGTCGAACCCGTGCACGCTGCCGCGCCACATGCTGGCGTTCTTGCGCTCGATGTCGAGCGGGCTGAACAACATCTTGGCCAACACCTTGTCTTGGGTGATGTTGGCGGTGTGCGCCATGTACCGCGCCATCACGGCCGCCGCGACCTCCTCCTTGATCTCGTCCCAGTGCTCCGGGCCCTGCTTGAGCGCGTAGGGCATCGAACCCTCGATCTTGACCAAGCCGCGCCCGGGCGGAACCCGGCCGGTGTCGAACACGGACGGGTGGGTGACCTGGAGCGGGTAGTCGTCGATGTGCAGCTCGCCCCGCGCATCGTCGCCGTTGAGCACGAAGATGCTGGCCGGATCCTCCATGAGCGAAGCCTCGGCACTGCCGATTGTGCCGCCGGTGGCGCTCTTATAGCGGACCGGCTCGGCCAAGGCGTAATGGAACTGGAACATCGCTATTTCGGGCTGCATCAGGTCGACGCTTTCGGCGGCCGGCTCGCCCCACAGCGCGCGCGGGGTCATCGCCAGCACCTGCTTGACGTGCATCGTGGAGACGACGCCCAGCCTGCCACGGAACTGGCGTCCGTCCGCGCATTCGACGCCTCTGCACTGCCCGCCTTCGACGATGATCCCGGTCACTGGCATGTTCGTCAGGATGATGCCGTTATGGGCCTCGATCGCCCGGCCGAGTGCCACCGTCAGCGCACCCGACCCACCCTTGGCGATCGGACGCCCGGCCATGTGGACCAGCATGGAAAATGCCTGCAACCCGGTGCCGAGTTCAGCGCCGTTCGGGCCGTTGAACTTGCCCCCTGACAGCGCCGCCGCCTGCATGTAGGGGCTTTTCCAGACCTGTTGCGAGACCGCGAACCCGGTCATGGCGGCCAGCATCTTGGAATTGAGTTCGGCCGGTGCCGTCTTGGCCAGGCGTGTGAAGGTGGCCGCGTCCTCCTTGGAGACTTGCGCGATGGTCTCGGCGGTGCGGTCAGGATCGTTCTTGAACACGGTCAATGAGGCGCCGTCGAGGAAGGGATAGTGCAGGACGACATCGGGGTGCATCTGCTCGTAGCCATACCGGTCGAGCTGCAGCTCGTTGCGGGCGAGCACGGGATTCTTGCTGATCAGCCCATGAACGCTCGAGCACCAATCCTCGTGGAAGCCAGCCAGCATGCTGTCGTTGGTGCGGCAGCCGCCGCCGATCTGATCCTGAGCTTCCAGCACCAGGACACGGTAGCCGGCCTTGCTGAGATACGCGGCACAGATGAGGCTGTTATGACCTGCACCCGCCACAACGTAGTCGTAGAGCTCGGCGGCCGGCGGCCGCGGCGGTTGCGGCGCGCTTGACTCAGCCTGCGCGCTTTTACCCAGCGCGGACATCAAGGCAGGTGCGAGAGACGCGGCTTTGACGAAGTACCGGCGAGTAGTAGACATCATCACGGTGTTCCTCTCTGGTTGTCATCAGCACGGTCGATTTTTCCGGATGGCGGGCCGCCGGGCACGGCTGCCCTTCCCTAGAGTTCGCGTGGCAACAGGCGGTCAACCGAATAGCGGCCTCCGCCGTGGAAGAAACAGGCCAGCGCGAGAAGGCCCCAGAGCAGGGCGTATTCGAAGCCACGGTTGGTCCAAAAATACCCGTTGGGCCAGAGGATGACGAAAACGATGACGGTCATCTCGACGACGATCGACAACGCGGCAAGCCGGGTGAGCAAGCCGATCGCGAGGAAGAAGGCGCCGAACAGCTCGACGCAGCCGGTCGCATAGGCCATGGCGAGGGACAGGTCTGGGCCGAGCCCGCCCAGCGCCGCTTTGGCCGTCGCGGCCGCGCCGCCGAAGAAGAATTTCTGGATGCCATGGGGCAGGAGGACCATGCCCGTGCAGAAGCGCATGAAGGCGTAGCTGTATGGCGCAAGGGAGCCGTAGAAGTCCGCAAGCTGCGGCAGCAGCAACCGGGTATCGGTCACCTCGTCACTCATCGCACGCCACCGCGCTCTCAGCGTCGTGCCGTATGGTCATTGCGGCATCTTGCAGTCGCTGTTGGCTGGGAACGCGGTCGCTGCCGGGACGGTGGCCAGCACGTCGAACCAGGCATGTGGCTCCGTCACCTGAGCCGATGGCTTGACCTTGACGACATAAAGGTCGTGCACGACGGCATGGTCGCTGGCGCGGAACTCGCCGTCATGGGCGAACATGTCGTTGAACTTATGGCCATCCAACGTGCGGATGACGGCATCGGCCTCCGTGGTGCCGGCCTCGCGCACGGCGGTGAGCCACTGCGTGGTGGCGGAGTAATCGGCGGCTTGCGGGGCCGTCGGGCGTAGCCCGGCGTGACTGGCGGCGAAGCGGTCGGCCCAGCTACGGGACGCCGCGTCCAGCCCCCAGTACCAAGGGACCGCCGCCACCACGCCAGCGTAGCCATCCTTGACCCGGTCCACGTCCGACAAGAAGAGCACGGTGGTCGTGACCCGCGCGTTCAGCCCGGCCTTCGTTGCGGCGGCCACGGCATTGTCCGCCCGGGCGCCGTCGCTGAACATGGCGACGACGTCTGGATGGAGGCCGCTTATCTCTGCCAGCACGGCCGAGTAATCCGTCGTGTCCAGCGGCACGATGAAGGTTTTCAGCACCTCCCCGCCATGCGCCATGACGATGGGTGTGAAGGTTGCAACGGCACCGCGCCCGAACCCGGCATCCCCGGCCACCATGACCCAGCGTTTCCCATCCGGTTGTGCGGCAAGATAGTTGGCGGTTGCCGTCTCGATCGCAGTCCCATCGTAGGAGTAGTGATAGAAGTAGCGGCTGCATGCGCCGCGGGTGAGCGCGGGGCTGGCCGAGTTGGTGCTGATCGCAAGCTTGTGCTGCTGCGTCGCGACCTTGCTGATGGCCGCCGCGATGGGGGCGTTCTGCAGGTCCATCAACAGGTCGGCGCCGGCATCATAGGCCTGGGTCGCCAAGCCGGGCGCCTCGGCCACCTTGTTGTGGTCGTTCAGCGCGTCGACCACCACCGGCCGGCCGAGCACCGAACCGCCAAAATCGGCGACGGCCATGCGGGTCGCGTCCACGCCACTGCGACCGGCTCTGGCATCGTAGAGGTCGTCGTTGAGATCGGCGATCACGGTGATCCGGATCGGCGCCGGGTCGGCAGCCCGCGCGCCAGTGCTGAGAGCCGTTGCAACAAGCAGGCAGAGCATCGACCGTGATAGCATGCAGCTTCTCCTTTAGTCAGGTGATTTTACTAATTGCACATCGCGAACGCAAGCCGCGATCAGCATCGAGCGCTTTGATGGGGGATGCCCCTTGCACAGGCGGGCTGCGTCACGCAATGACGGGCTCCGGCGGCCGGCGCCGCCGATTTCCACGAGCTGACGGCTTGCCGTCGAATGGACAGGAGGCCGACTTGCCAGGGCTGAAGCCTGAATGGCGGACGCGGAACATCGGGCGATTGTTGCTCTGTGCGGCCGACATGTTCGTGACTGACAAGCTCGCGGACTTCAACGACAACGGCTTCGGTCCCGTCAGCCAAGTGCACGTTTCGCTCATCCAGAACCTGGACCTCAGGGGGACGAGGCTGTCGGCCATCGCGGCACGCGCCCGCGTGACGAAGCAGACCATGCTGGAGTTGGTCGACCGTGCCGAATCGCTCGGGCTCATCGCGCGCAGGCCGGATAGTGGGGACCGTCGGGCCAAGGCCGTCGTCTTCACGCCGCGGGGCCTAGAGATGATGGATCGGTTGAAGAGCGGCATCGACCGGGCCGAGCGAAGGATGGCCAGCATCGTTGGGACGGCGTTCCTGCGCCGGATGAAGCAGAAACTCACCGCCTACGCCGGTGCCAGCGACAGGATGCCCGGCAGCCTGAAGGAGGAGACGGGGGATGTCGCGTGGCGGTCGCGCAACATCGGGCGCGTGATGAGCGCGGCGTTCGACGTGTTCACCCGTGATGTCCAGCGAACGCTGCACGCCAACGGGTTCGCTGCGGTGTCGGAAGTTCACATGACGTTGTTCCGCAACCTTGATGTCGAGGGTACGCGGCCGACGGAACTCGCCGCCCGTGCGCGTATGACCAAGCAGGCGATGACGGATTTGGTTCGGAGGACTGAGTTGCTCGGCCTCGTGAGGCAGGTCCCGGACGCACGGGACGGCCGTGCCAAGACGGTCGTGCTCACGCCCGAAGGATGCCGGTTGTTCGATCAGACCCGTGCCGGGCTCGATGAGGCGGAGCGGAGGATGGCCGCAATGGTGGGCACGAAGTTCTTTGCCGAACTGAAGCAGCGACTTACGGTCTACGCCGCCGGCTCCGAAGCTGCCTATTTGGCGACGGACATCGGAGAGCTTGTCCTGAACGAAGGGGCGATCGGCCCCGCTCTGCCGGTTAATCAATCCAGCGGCTCTTGGGCTATGAACTGTGGCGCTGTTGGGCGGTCGCCGCCCAGTTCGCGTATAAAGCGGGCGGGCTAGATCCCCGAAGGCGAGGGACGAGGATAAGCAATTCGGCTCTGATAGCATCCCGACAGGCGGTGCAACCGGACAGCCGTTTCTGCGGAAACAATGCTGCGGCGATGGAATCGAATGATCGGTGCGTCGTCAACCTGAGTGGTGCCAGTGCCCACGATTACCGAAGCCACCAAGCCCTCCGCTCGAACGATAACCGACCACTACAAAATTCATTTGATCTACTTCTTCGAAGCCAACCGATTGCGGGTGGAATTGACGACATGGACGGTAGATGCCGAGGTTATGGCGCGGGCGGAACGGGAGGCGGCCGACAAATTCAGCTTTCTTCCGACCGTCTAGCCGAGCGCCAGCAGATCCCGTGCCTGGCCTGGCGTGGCGACAGGCCGGCCCATCGACCGCGATAGCTCGACCATCTGTTCGACGTACCAGGCGTTCGATGATGCCAGGCCCGCATCGTCATAAGTCCGGACCATGTCCTCGAAGCCCACGCGCACATGGCCGCCGAGCCCGATCGCGAGCGCACGCACCGCATATTGGCCGGCACCGGACTTGCCGCTCTTCATCAGCCACCACTGGACCTTCTCCGGCAATTTCGCGACGAGTTGCAAGATCTCGCCAGCCGCCGATGCGACCGACTGGACAGACTCGGCGGCGATCGCGATGCAGGGGATGGAGCCGGCAACATCGCGGTCGATCAGGTCTTGCACCATGGCGCGGGTCTCCATCGAGGTCACGGCCAGGCTCGGGCGCACCCCGCGGTCGACCAGCATCCGCGTCGTCACTTCCAGCGCGTTACCGCCGCCCGCGGCATCCTTGCGCACCTCCATCGGGAAACTTGCCATGGCCGGTCCCAGCGCGAGCGGGGCCAGGGCCTCTTCCACGCTGAAGCCGGGCGAGCCCAGCGAGAGCTCCAGGATGATATCACTACGCGCCCGCACCAGTTCCACGATCTTGCGGAACGCTTCGACATCCTGCGTCGGTTGGCCATCGTCCCTTCGGGCATGCACGTGGGCGATGGCGGCGCCAGCCTCGGCCGCACGAACGATCTCGTCGGCGATCTCGCGCGCGGTGTAGGGCACGGCAGGATTGTCCGTCTTGCGCGTGCGCGAGCCGTTGATGGCGACCGCAATGATGAGAGGGCGGTCGCTCATCATGCCTGCATCTCCAGCGGCTGCGCCAGCTCGGGATGGGCCACCAGCCACTTCTGCAGAAAGCCTTTCCGGCCGCCATCCTGCAAGATCTGACGCAAGCCTTCCGGCACTGGCGGATATCGGTATGACTTGCCCGTGCTGAGGTTCATTACATCTCCGCTCGCCATGTCGGCCTCGATCTCGTCGCCCATGCCGATCACCGACGTGATGCCCTCACACTTGCCCATGATCGGAACCCCGAGATTGACCGCGCCCCCGATCACGCGCTCAAACGTCGACTCGCACAGGATACGGAGGCCGAGTGCCTCCATGGCGACGTAGGCCGTCGTATGCGCCTTGCCGCTGCCGAACTTGCGGCCGGCGACCACGAAGTCGCCCGGCTTCACCCGGCCTGCGAAGGCCGGGTCAATCGCCGCAAACAGGCAAGGGGTGAGGATGGAGGGATCGGTCTGCCGCTCGATGACGTGCTTCCACTCCATCATCCCGTTATCGTGGACGAGGTTGTCGCCGTACACGTGGGCGCGCCCGCGTGTCTTCCATTCGCCTTGCATGATCGCCTCCTGTTCGCCGTCTACGCCAGCATTTCACGTGGATCGGTGATCCGCCCCGTCACCGCGGCAGCGGCGACGCTCAGTGGACTACCAAGGAAGTACTCCGCGTCGGGCGAGCCCATACGCCCTTTGGTGTTGGTGGCTGCGGTCGAGATGGAGACCTCGCCGGGTCCCACGGGCGCCATCACGCCGCCCGCGCACGGTCCGCAGCCGGCTGGCAGCATGATCGCGCCTGCATCCATGAACACCTGGGCCAACCCATCCTTCATCATGCGCGCCGCCATCGTCACTGTCCCGGGCACGACGAACATCCGCACGCCCGAGGCGACCGCACGGCCTTTCATCACCTGGGCGGCCGCAGCGAAGTCCTCATACTGGCTTGAGCCGCAGGCACCGATATAGGCGTGGTCGATCGGGCGCCCTGCGGCAACCGCGATATCCGCCGCGTTGCTCGGTGCGCCCGGCAGCGCGAGTGTCGGCCTCGCGTCGTCAAGGTTCAGCGTGATCCGCCCGCGCAGTTGCGCATCCGGGTCGCTCACCAGATGCTGCAGCTCCGGAGCCGGGCGCCCGTCATAGTGCTTGGGCGGGAACAGCACGTGCGTAGCGGCGATCTCGGTCAGCGTGTTGATCAGCCCAATGCGGCTCGCCACCGCCATCCGGTCAACCGTCTCGCCGCGGAACTCCACCACTGCGGCCTCGGCGCTGAAGCCGTGACGCTCCGCAACCAGGTCGCTCGACAGTTGGAAGCACACGTCGCGTGGGTGCACCCCGGGTGGAAAGTCGCCGGTAACGTCGACCCGGATGGTCTCCGGCACCACGGACCATTTGGTGCCAGTGGCCAGGATGACGGTCACATCCGTGGCCGACGCCATCGCATACGCTCCGATCGCGCCGAAATTGCTGCAATGCGAGTCATAGGCGGCCAGGAACATGCCGGGCTGCACGAGGCCCATTTCCATCGGGAAGACATGCCCGTGCCCGCCCTGGCCCGCGTCGAAGAATCGTCCGCCCTGCCATGCTTTCATGATCCGCCGGTTGGCTGCACCCCGCGCTACGGCGCGCGGCGTGGTGTACAGCACCTCGTGGTCGGTCACCGCCACCAGCCGCTCCGGGTTGACGATCCGGCGATAGCCTAGATCCGTCAGCTCCTTGTAGGCCGCCTCGAGGTAGCTGTCGTGAATGGTGACCAGGGTGGGGTCCGGATAGACGATGTCGCCGGCACTGACGCTATCCTTGCCGCAGGCGCGGGCGAACATCTTTTCGGCGAACGTCATGGATTTCGCCGGGTTGTCTGACTGCATGTCGGCACTTCCCTTCCTACTTTGGTACGGCACGGCTTAGCCGCGTACGAGGCTCCGCGGGTCGGCCTTGAGCTGGTTATCTTTCACCCAATGCGCGATCTCCGCGTAGGTGGCGTACCAGACGTCCGGATGCCCACCGATATGGGTCAGTATTTTGTCGAACATGGCTGCCACTGTGGGACGCCCGCCGAAATGGCAGTGGATAGCCAAAACCAGCAACGCCGGCTGCCCCTGGCGATAGAGGAAGTCGAACGTCTCCCGGTAGATGTCCCACAATGCCAACGAACTCGATTCCAGCACGCGGACGTCCGTGAAGTTGCTGCCAGGGATATGCACGATCGACCCGTGCGGAGTCTCCACGAGGGATGGAAGATCGGCATCCCGCGCATCGCCGTCCCACAGCAGCCCGGCCTCGGCCAGCAATTCCCGCGTGTGCTGGGAATAGGCCATCGTCGGGCTGATCCAGCCCTTGGGCCGCGTGCCCGTCATCCGTTCCAGGTCGTCGAGACAGCGGCCGATGAGCGCCTTCTCCTCGTCGCGCGTCATGTAGGAGTTCAACTGGTCCTGATAATAGCCGTGCGCCGCGATCTCGTGACCGCCTCCGACAATTTCGGCAACCGCATCGGGGAACAGCTCGGCGCTGCGGCCGTTCACGATGAAGGTGCCACGCACCCCGTGGTCGCGTAGCAGCCGGATCGCCCGGTAGACCCCGACCTTGCCGCCATAGCTCGCCCACGCGATACCGGCACTGTCGACCACCCCCGGTTTCAGCCCGCTTGACTTGGCCGAATGATAGTACGGCGGCGATTTGCCCTCCGACCACGTTTCCAGTGCAACAGTCATGGCCACGGCAACCCGTTTGTTGTCGGGCCAAATAAACCTTTGACCTGTCATGCTCCGCGGCTTCTTGAAATGGCGGCCACATTTTCCAGAAGCGGCCTCGACGACAGGACGGCTGTGGCGCACACCCCCATGAGGATGCCGAGGATTCCGATGCCGCCCGCGTAATAGGCCACGCTAAGGTCGCCGTAGCGCAGAACGACCCACCCCAGCAACGCAGGCGTTAAGTTCGAAAGCACTGAACCGATATTGTAGCTGAGGCCGAAACCGCTGAACCGCACATTGGTAGGGAAAATCGAGGTGCCGATGATCGGCACGGCAACGACGGTGCCCATCCACACTGTGAAGCCTAGAAACCAGTAGACGAGTTGCGACGGTTGTTGCGCGATCGTCTCGACGTGGAGATAGAAATACGTGGTCGTGCTGACCAACCCGACGGCTCCGATGCAAAGCACGAGGCCGGGTCCGATCCGGTCCGACACCCTTCCCCACAGGACGCACATGGCGGCAAGCAGCAGCAGCGCCGGCGGGATGGCGTTGGATGCGACGCTGGCCGGCACGTGATAACGGGATTGCAGCAGCGCCGGAGTGTAGAAATAGATGGTGATGATCGTCGACCCAAGGAACGCCCCTGCCCCTGCCACAATCAGCACCCGGCGCCAGTAGTCGCGGAGGAGCGAGCTCAAAGGCGCACGGATGGGCTGGGCGGTGCCGCTGCTGATCTCCTTGAACAAAGGCGTCTCGTCGAGGGATCGCCGCAAGTAGACCGCGAGCAGCCCGAACAATCCGCCAGCAATGAACGCGACCCGCCAGCCCCACGCATCGACCGAAGCCTGATCGAGATAGGCTACAATGAGCGCGCCGACGGCAGAGCCGAGAAAATAGCCGGAATAGGTCCCGGCCATCATTGGCCCGATCGCAGCACCCACCCGTGTGCGCGGCACATGCTCGGCGACGAACACCGCCGCTCCCGCGAACTCGCCGGCGATCGCCATGCCCTGCACGATGCGGAGCACCAGCAGGAGGATCGGGGCAGCGACGCCGATCTGGGCATAGGTCGGCAGCAGGCCAATCGCCAGTGTCGCGAGCGCCATCCCAAGAACGGTCAAGAGGAACAATTTTTTGCGACCGAACCTGTCGCCAAGGTGGCCTACGACCGCGCCAGAGATTGGCCGCAGCAGTGAGCCGATCGAAAAAATCACCAGTGTCTGCGCCACACGCAGCGCTTCCGGCATCTCGGGTGGGAAGAACTGGCGCGCGATCACGAGGGTGAAGAACCCAAACACGATGAACTCGTACCACTCAAGCACCGAGCCAAGTGACGCCAGCGCCAGGTTGAGGATCTGCTTGCGGCTCAGTGTCGACGGGTCTCTCTGGATCTCGGAAAAGCGGTATTTCGGACCCTCACTCGATAGCATCAGACCGTCCCCCTTGTTATTTTTGGTTTTGCTCGTCAGTTCTCTCGCCGGTCCCTAGCCAGCTTTCTCCGGCTTCAGGCAGTGCGTTTGCCGACTTTCCCGATCGGAGGTTGCTCCGCGGCTTCGGCCTTCAGTCCGACCGAGGCGGCATGTCGTGCCAGCGTTTCGCTTTCGGCTGCGGCACGTTCGGGATCGCGCGCCCGGATCGCCTCGATGAGCCGGCGCATCTCGAACACACTCTCGGCCGGGCGGCCGGGTTTTCCGAGCGACGACCCCCAGCGATAGCTGGTCATGGCGACGAACTGCAGCAGATACTTGCCAATGATCGCGCTCCCGCACCCGTCAGTGAGAGCGCCGTAGTAGAGCTGTTTCGCCCTGACGATCTCGGCGACGTCCGCCTTCGCGAGTGCCATCTCAACTTGGTCGACAGCGCTTTCCAGACGGCTGATCGCGTCTTCGCTTGCGTGCAGGGCGAAGTACCGGGCGCACATGCTTTCTATCGGAACTCGCAGGTCGCGAATTTGGCGGATCTCGTCGAGTGTATGCTTTTTCACGACCGGACCGGCGTTTGGAACGATCTCGATCAGTCCCTCCGCCTCGATTTGCCGCATGGCCTCCCGTAGCGAAGGCCGGCTTACCTTAAGCGATTTTGCGATCTGCGCCTCGATCAGGCGGTCACCAGGCTTGAGTTGCCCGGAAATGATCGCCTCGCGCAATCGCGCGACCACAGCCTCCCGCAGCGGGGCTGGAAACTGGCGGATCTCGGCGAAACCGATTGGAACGCTCACTCGACTTATCCCGGCGATTGTCTGACAGACTGGCAGGCAGCAGCGTCCTTCGCAAGCGATAATTGGAGCTGATTAGGTGAAAGTACGATTCGCGACCGCCGGGTATCTACCGTGCTACAGTGACGTCGCCGGACAAGCCCGCCTAGTTGAGGTCACCCCAATCCAGGTCGGCGATGCCCGTGATCCGGATCGGCGTCCGGCGCCGCAGCCCGCCCGGTCACGGTGAGGGCGGTGGTTGCGAGCAGGCAGCACACGAGGCGTGATCCATCAGAGGCGTTGTTCGGGCAACATGCGATCGAGCACGCCGTCACGCCGAATGGCCGCGTGCCACGCCGTGGCTGCGATATGGAGCACGATCAGTGTATAGACCACCCACTGCCCGATCGCGGCGTGCACCCAGCGGGCGGCGTCGTTCGCCGCCTGGCTTCTTGGCAAGCGTGGCAACGTGAGTAGGTCGAAATACGGGACGCCCACCGCGCCCGTCGCGGACAGGACATAGCCGCTGACCGGCATGCCAACCAGGATGATGTAGAGCAGCCAGTGGGATGCCGTCGCCATCCTGCGCTCCCATCGCGCCATCTTACCAGGGAGCGGCGGTGCTGGATGGATGGCGCGCCAGACGAGGCGCACCACGACCAGCAAAAGTATCGTTATGCCGACGGACTTGTGAAGCGTGTAGATCCACTCACGCGAAGGCGCGGTTCTCGCCATGTTGACCATGACCCAGGCCAACGGGATGACGGTAAACATCAGGGCGGCAACGACCCAGTGCAGGGTCTGAGCGGTCGCCGTGTAGCGTTTCCGCTCCATCGTCGCCGCCGCGTCCAGTGCTGTGCTGCTCATGATATCCTTCAGTATGTTGCTCAAGGTGTCGGCCGGCGGCTGGGCCGCATGATCTCGGACAAGGATGGCGACTTCGATCTCGAATCGACCATGTCATTGTAGCTCTGCGTCACGATCGCTCGGCGGCTGCGGACCTGCGTACTGTCACCGGTGCGTCGCCACGATTGAGGCGATCAGCCATCAGCTTGGCCGAGGTCGTCACCAGGAGTATCAAGCGGTGCTCGATTATCTCGTTCAGCTCGCATGCTGGGACCACGACGCTCAAGCTTGCGGCAATGGCTTGCTCTGGACTGGAAACCGGCGCTGCGATGCCGACGAGGTCGCGGTCCACCTCTCCCCTGCCGATGGCGTAGCCGCAGCGTCGAACGACGGCCAACTCCTTCCGGAGATCAGGGATCGTCTGCCCAGCCGTTTCCGGACTGCCGGGGGGCGCCAGCAAGCGGTTCAGCCGGCGGGAAGGAAGCTGCGCCAGGATCATCTTGGACGTGGCACCGCGCGTCAGCGGCTGTGGACGGCCGCGCCCGTAGCTGGTCTCGATATCGCGGCCGTTCCATCTCGCGTCGGCCACGCACATCACCGTGTCACCGTACAACCGCGCCAGCACGACCGCGCAGGGCATTCCGACCTGGGCCGCCATGTCTTGCAGCAGACCGTCGCTCATTCGGATCAACGCGTCCGTCCGGCGCACCCGGCGATCGAACTCGATGAAGGCGGAACCTAGCCGGTAGTGAGCCTCCCGCGCCTGCTCCAACATGGCGGCCGCGACCAGTTCGCGCATCGTCCGGTAGACCGTGCTGGCCGGAGCGTCCAACGAGAAGGCGACCTCTGCAATCGTCCATTCAGGCTTGGCCTCGCCGAAGAGGTTGAGGATGTCGAGGTAGCGACCCAGCCCAGACATCAGGCAGTCTCCAGTTCCGTGGGCCGTTGCCTGGCAAGGGTTCGACCGGCGCCGGACGACACCGGGGCAGCGATGATCCGCCCGGCAGCGCCCGGGTCCGCGACATATATCTCACCATGGATGAACCGCTCCAGATACGGCCGCTGCCCGTCTCCGGCCGCCGGCTCGCTCTCTGCGTCAAGCATCATGATATCGGCCACGGAAACCTCCGAAAGGGCCATCGAGCGCGCGAGGAGGAAGCAACCTGGCCGCTCGGGATCGCGCACGCTCACATGTCCGAATGCGTCTACGACACCCTGCGCGAACAGGATGTGGTTGGCCACGACGAGATCGTTCACCAGAGCTACGTCCACGCGGTTCGTCCTCAACTGGGCTGTGGATCGGTCAGATCTTGAACGGACATGCCTTCAAGTCGGCCGCAGAATGCTGCGAAGCCGTTCCGTGACGGCCGACTGCCGAACAGCGTCGCCCTGGCCGTAGCTAGTACCCACTCCAAGGTATTTCTCCGCGATGTCGTCGGACGCCAGGATGCTTGCGGAAGAACCCTGGGCAACAATACGGCCATTCTCGATCACGTAAGCACGGTCCGAGATCGCGAGGCTTTGGCGGGCATTCTGTTCCGAGAGCAGGATGGCCAGGCCGCGATCCCTGAGCTGCGAGATCAAACGAAAGATCTCAGCGACGAGGGTGGGCGATAGTCCGAGCGACGGTTCGTCGAGCATCAGAATCTTGGGCTTGGCCATCAGTCCCCGCGCAATGGCCAGCATCTGCTGCTGGCCGCCAGACAGGTTGGCGCAGATCTCGTGGCGGCGTGGTAACAGGATAGGGAAGGGCCCGCAGCAATCGGATATTAGCTCGTCCATCTCGGACCGGCTCATGCGCGGGTGGACATAGGCGCCGAGCCGCAGATTGGCCTCGATCGTCAAGCCGCCAAACATCTGGCGTCCCTCGGGAACGAGACAAATTCCGCGCAGCACGCGCTCCTTGGGCGACAACGCATCCACCCGGTCGCCGTCGATCAGGATCGTGCCCCGGCGGGCAGCGACCATCCCGGCCAGGCATTTCACGAGGGTGGATTTACCCGCTCCGTTCGCGCCGATGAGCGTCACGATCTCGCCGGGCGCCACCGTCATGTCGATGTCGTGCAATACCATCTGGGTGCCGTAGCCTGCACCAAGGCCCTGCATTGCCAGCATCAGACGCCCGACCCCACATAGGCCTCGATGACCTTAGGATCGGCCTGGATCTGCGCGGGCGTTCCGATCGCCACGCGCCGGCCGGCATCGAGCACGATGACCTGATCGGCGATCCTCATGACCAGCGACATATTGTGTTCGACCACCATGATGGTGATGCCGACGTCGCGTATCGCCACCAGCAAGGTGGCGAGGTCTGCGGTTTCCGTGTCGTTGAGCCCCGCCGCCGGCTCGTCGAGCAGCAACATGCGAGGCCCGGCCATGAGGGCCCGGACCACTTCGAGGTTCTTCTGCGCGCCCATCGGCAGCTCGGTGGCCGCGGTGTCGCGGACCGCCCCGAGGCCGATCAGGTCGAGCAGCGCTTCCCCCTTGCTTCGCAATGCCCGCTCCTCGGCGCGCGCGCGCGATGTCCAGAGCATTTGCGCGATGGGGTAGGCTCGTACGTGGATGGAGGCGCCCGACAGCACATTTTCCAGCACCGTCATGCCCGGAAACACGCGCGCCGTCTGAAACGTTCTCACCAGGCCCAGTCGGGCGAGGCGGGATCCGTCGAGCCGGCCGAGCGGTTGTCCGAAGAAGCGGACGCTTCCAGAGGACGCAGGAAAAAGATTGGTGATAATATTAAAGAGCGTGGTCTTCCCGGCGCCGTTCGGCCCTATGAGCGCACTCAGGCCGCCGGGGCGCACCGCGAAGCTCACGTCATCGACGGCCAGCACGCCACCGAAACGGCGCGACACCGCCACGACCTCCAGTGCCGGCACGGTCACGGGCGCACCTCCTTGGACCGGGCCGTGGCCGCCCTGCGCCGAGGGTGGTCCAGCGACGACAAGAAGATCGCGAATCGGCCAAACAGGCCCTCCGGCACGTAGAGGAACACCGCCACCATCACCATGCCTTCGACGAGCGTCTTGTATAGCGACAAGCCCTGCACCAGCGTCGGCAGCAAGGTGATGACGAGCGCTCCGAACAGGCCGCCCACCAACGTGCCCTCACCCCCCAGAACCAGCATGGCGATCATTTCGAACGATTTCGGGGTCCCCACCATGTCGGGCGACAGGAAATGGAAGCTGAACGCATAGAGCGAGCCGGACAGCGAGGCGAGCGCCGCCGCGATGCAGAGTGCGGCGACCTTGACGCGCCCGACGTTGACACCAAGCGCCGCCGCCGCCAGTTGGTCGGTGCGCACCGCCTGAAAGGCGCGCCCCATCTGCGACCGCATTCCGCCCTGCAACAGGATGGTGGCTACCGTGCCCAGGCATAGGGCCACGTAGAACATGCTTACCGGGGTATCGAACTCGACCGGCCCCACGGACAGGGACGGAATGCCGACGAGCCCGGAGGGACCGCCCGTGACGTCGGTCAACCCGACAGCCACGGAGTCGACGAGAAGGGCGAACGTCAGCGTTGCCAGAGCAAGATAGTGGCCGCGCAGGCGGCTCGTCACCATCGACAAGCCAAGGGCGCATAGGACGCTCAGCACCATGGCAGCCCCCATGGCGGCCATGGGCGGCCAATCGTAGGTCGCCGCCAGGATTGCGGCGGTATAGCCGCCGATGGCCATGAAACCGGACTGCCCCAGGCTGACCTGGCCGGCCCACCCCATCAGCACGTCGAGGCCGAGCACGGCGATGAACAGGATCAGCGAGATGGTCAGCGACGACAGGACGCCGCCCGGCAAAGGCAGCGCCGGCAATATCGCCAGCACCCCGAGGAGGCCGGCACCGAGCACAAGGGCCCGGCGGGGCGGCAGGCGGACCAGGGTGCGGTGCATGGCCGCGTCGGATCTCACGTCGATCCGCCGGGTCGGCCCACCCGAGATCAGGCCTTGCGGCCGCCACACCAGCAGGACGATCAACAGGATCAGGGCAAGTGTGTTGGCGAAGAAAGACGACACGTAATAGGCCGCGAGTTGTTGTGTGACGCCGAGCAGCAGCCCGCCGACGATCGCCCCGGCGAAGCTGCCGATGCCGCCAATGGCCACGGCGATGAAGCCGAACGTGGTGAAGAAGCCCCCTCCGTCGAACTGGAGAGACGTGATCGGCGCCAGCAACAAGCCGCTCGCCGCGCCGATCGCCGCGGCGAGGGTGAAAGCCAGCAACATCATCCTCGACGCGTCGACCCCCATCAAGCGAGCCGCGAAGGTGTTCTCCGCACAGGCTTGCAGTGCCCGTCCCAGCCGCGTCCGGGTCAGGAGGACCCACAGCGCGATGAAGATCGCAGTGAGTCCGCCGGCCAGCCACACGCCCTGCGTCGGAATGCGCAAGGTCCCGAGCAGGATCGGCGCATAGCCGGAAAAGGGAGGAAGGGAATAGGGCTGGTTCCCCCAGACGACGAGCGCGACGCCCTCGAAGGCGATCAGCAGGCCGGCCGTGAGAACGAGCGCGCTGCTGGCGGGCAATCTTGCGATCGCGGGCACGAAGGTCACCGCACCCACTACGGCGCCGAAGAGCGCGATTGCGGCAACCGCCGCAACTGCCGCCAGCGCCGTTGGCCACATAAAAACGTCTTCGAAATAGTACATCGCCATGGCGCCCAGGATACAAAATGCGCCCTGCGACAGGTTGACGACGCCGCTTACCCGGTAGACGAGCGAGAAACCCAGGGCGACGGCTGCGAATACACCACCCTGAAGCAGGCCGCCGATGATTACCTGGACGAATGTGACCATACCGCGGCTACCCGTGCCTGAGGTGAGAGATCGATGATGCGCCAGCGGGCCGAGCCGCATGTACGGCCATCGTTTCGGCCCGTCTACTCGCTGATGGGTTCTACTTGCTGAGGGGTTCGCCGCCGGGTTTGCTAACCCACACGAACGCGTCGCTTGCCTTGTCGTATCGCGTCATCACTGCCGATTCGATGCCGAGGCCCCGTTCCGGGTTCTTCTTAAAATTGTATAGGCCATCGACGCCGGCGAAATCTTCCAAGTTCGAGATATAATCGCGGAGCTGTTGCGCCGTGCCGTCGGGACCGATCTTGCGCAGGGCCGCGACGACGATCATCGCGGCGTCCCACGACGTCGCTGCCAGGCCATCGGGTTTGATGCCGCGTTCGGCGTAGGCTCGGTACAACTCCGCCTGGGCGGCTTCCACGCGTGGGTCGAGCTGGTATAGGCCCGCGTGGGGAGGCAGCAGCGAGGAAGGCATCACCATCTGCCTTGGCAGGAAGCTCTTCCACTGCGTCATGGCTTCGAAAGTCTGGTTTCCGCTGGTCACCGCAACCGGCAAGTCGAGCCCGCTCTGGACCATGCCCTTGAACACGGTCGCCACTGGTGCGCCGGTGGACCACACGATCATCGCCTGCGCACCCGACTGCTTGATACGCTCGATCTGCGCCGTCACGCTGATGTCCGTGGGATTGAAGTGCTCCAGCGCGACGATCTGGATGGCGCTGTTCTCCGGTCGCGTCAGGATCTCCTTGATGGACACGTCGCCGTCCTGCCCGCTCGCATCCGTCGTTTGGAGGGTGGCGAGCTTGTTCCAGCCCTTTTCGCGGTAGTAGCGGATCGTCGCGGCGATCTGGTCGGAGGATGAGATATTGGAGGAGAACGAATACGAGCCCGGTGCCGGGTGGAAGCCGGCCGACAGGCAGTACATCACCGGTCCATTCTTGACCAACGGGGCCATGGCCCGGCACGATGCTACTGGAGACGATCCCACAATCACCTTGGGTTTTTCTCCCAGGATCTGGCTGGCGAGCTGAACCGCCAACTGCGGGCTCGTCTGATCGTCGTGGACCACGAACTTGATGGTGCGGCCGCCGATCCCCCCAGCCTTGTTCACGACGCTGGCCACAGTTTCCACGTTGATCTGCTGACTCTTGCCGAGGAACGCGCTTCCGCCGCTCGTCGAGACGATCACGGGAATATCCAAGGTGTCGGCGCGTACCGGAAGGGCGGACGCCACGCCGGCAAGAACTGCCGTGACGGTCAGGACTTTGATCAATTTGGGCATTGTTCCTCCGCAGTCTTTTTATGTCTCAGTGGGGCGTGAGTTGGATCCGGGATGCTGGCCGGTCGCCGGGTGGCCTGCGCCGCGTTCGGGTCCGAAAGTCAGAGCACTAGATCCCTAGCAGCCGCTTCGCGTTGCCGCCCAGGATTTTCGCCCGGTCACCGGGTGACAGGGGCACGCCCGCCATCCACGCCGTCGCGGGGGCGCTGTCGTCCACGAACGGCCAGTCGACTGCGAACAGGATCCGGTCGACGCCCAACTCCATCGCGCAGCACAGCAGGGCTGGCGTGGAGAAGAACCCGCTGGTCGTCACCCAGAAATTGCTGGTGAACACCTCTCGGAACCGCAGCGGCTTCTGGTTCGCGCGCGACAAGGCCTGGTCGATGCGCCAAAGCTGGAAGGGCAGCGACTCGCCAAGATGGCCAAGGATCACCTTCAAGCCCGGATGCTTCTCGAACACGCCGGACAGCACCATCCGCAAGGCCTGCGTGCCCGCCTCCACCGTGTAGCCCCAGGCCGGGCGGGGCAGCATCGGGTAATCGCGGGCGTAGTCGGCGTAGTAGGCCTCTGTCACGGCCGGATGCGGCTGGGACGGGTGCAGGTAGATCGGCACGCCCAACTGCTCGGCACGCGCGTAGATGGGCCAGAACTTCGGCAGGTCCAGGAACTCGCCGTTGGACAGGCCGTGCAGCATTGCGCCCTTGAAGCCCATGGCAACGCACCGTTCCAACTCGTCGGCAGCGGCTTCCGGCATGGCAGTGGGCAGGGCGGCGAAGGCGGCGAACCGGGCCGGGTCGGCCGAGACCACGGCGGCCAAACGGTCGTTCACCCGCGTCACCAGCGGCACCGCGATGTCAGCCGGCAGTTTCTGGCCAGACGGCGCACCATGGGACAGCACCGACATCCCGATTCCAGCCCGGTCCATGTCGGCGATCCGCTCACCGCCGAGGTCGCGCAACCGCGCCTCCATCGTGCCAGCCCGCGACGCCTCGGAGCCCTTAAAATAAGAGGCCAACTCCGCGTCCCAGTAATGCTCCTCAACGGCGATGACGGTGGATCCCGCCATCACGGCATCACCGAGCCGCCATCGACCACCATCGTCTGTCCGGTCATGAAGTCGCTGTCCCTGGACAGCAGGAACGTCACCGCACCCGTCAGGTCCTCGGGCACCTGCTCCCGCTTGAAGCAGCGGCTGGCGACCGTCGCCTCGCCGTCCTTGATCCAGCCCGGATGTTCTTTCAGCCCCTCGCTCATCGTCAAGCCGGGTGCCAGGCAGTTCACGCAAATGCCGCTGCCACCGAGCTCGCGGGCGAGCGCCCGCGTCATCGCGACGAGTGCTCCTTTCGACGTGACATAGGGCAGCATCATCGGCGTCCCTTTGAACACCGTGCCGGAGGCTATGTTGACGATCTTGCCATAACCCTGCCGCTTCATGTGGGGCAGCACCGCCTTCACCATCTCGAACGCGCCGCGCACGTTCACCGCCATCACCCGGTCGAAATCCGCGGAGGTGAACTCCTCCATCCGCGCCTTCTCCGTATCGGCAAACAACGCGGCGTTGTTGACGAGGCCGTGGACCGTGCCAAAGCGTTCGGCGACCTCGGCGACGAAACGCGCCACGGACGCGCCGTCCGTCACGTCGCACTGCGCGCCCATCGCGCTGCCGCCCTCACCGCGAATGGCATCGACGGCCTTGTCCGGCGCTCGTACGTCGCAGATCGCGACATGGGCGCCCTGCCGGGCCAAGGCATCGGCAAAGGCTGCACCCAAGCCGCGCGCCGCGCCCGTGATGATCACCGTCTTTGCGTCCATGCTCCCCATCGCCGCCGTTCCTTTGCCGCCGTTAGCCGTGTTCGTAGGTCGTCAGCGTTTGAAGCTGCAGGTACTCCATCATGCCCTCCAACCCGGCCCGCCGGCCCTTGCCGCTTTGCTTGACCCCCCCGTAAGGCGCCTTGCGGTTCACGGCGTTGGTCCCGTGCGTGTTGACGAAGACCGTGCCCGCATCCAGCCGCGCCGCGACCGCCGCCGCCCGCTCGATGTCGTGACCCCAAACGGAGCCGCCCAAGCCGAACATCGAGTTGTTGGCCCGCGCCACCGCCTCGTCCAGGTCGTGGTACCGCAGCACGGGAATTGCGGGGCAAAACTGCTCCTCGGCCACCAGCCTTGCGTCCTCTGGAACGTCTGTGACGATCATGGGACGCATGAAATAGCCGTCGGCGAAGGTGGCCTCGTCATCCACCCGGCCCAGTTCGGTGACGACTGCCCCCGCCTGCCTGGCCGCCGCCACCAACCCAAGACCGCGCTCCAGCCCAGCACGCGTGTGCAGCGGCCCGACCGTCACCCCGGGCACCAGCCCGTTGCCGACCACCGCCGTGTCCATGGCCGCGCGGAATGCCTCCACGAAACGATCGTGCATGCTGTCCAGCACGTAGATACGCTTGATGGCCATGCAGACCTGCCCAGTCATGCGGAGGATCACGCTCGCCATCCGGCGCATCGAGTCGGCACCAAGATCGGCGTCGTCCAGCAAGATGGCCGCGTCGTTGCCGCCCAGCTCGGTGGTCACGCTCTTGATCGTCTGCCCAGCGTTGGCAAGGATGCCGCGTGCGGAGGGGATGCTGCCCGTGAAGCAGATCTTGTCTATGTCCGGATGCCGCGTGAGCGCGTCGCCGATCTCGCCGGCCAGACCGGTGACGGTGTTGAGCACGCCCGGCGGCAGGACGGCGGCCATAAGCTCGATCGTTGCGATCAGTGCCAGCGGGCAGCTTTCTGGCGGCTTCACCACAACGACGTTGCCGGCGAGCAGGGCCGGGATGATCTGCATGCACGCAAGCGACACCGGGGCGTTCCAGGGCGCGATGGACAGCACCACGCCGTAGGGGATCGGGCGGATGAACGTGCGGCCGAACGGCGCGGGCATTTCCCGGCTGGCTTCCAGCTCCGCCGCAAGCTCCAGGGTCAAGCGGGCGCGGGTCGGCATATCCCCCAACTCTCCCCTCGCCTCCGCGAGCGTCTTGCCGTTTTCCCGGACGAACAAGCCGGCGCGGGTCGGCACATCGTCACCGGCCCTGTCGAGCGCGCGTGCCAGGACGGACGCGCGTTCCGTGAAGGTCCGGGCCGCCCAGGCGGGCTGTGCCGACTTCGCGGCTGCAACAGCCCGGTCGACATGCTCCGGCGTGCCACGCACCACGGAGCCGACGACCTCACCCGGACGGGCCGGGTTGCGCACCTCGATCCGAAGCGCGCCGTCGACCCGCTCGCCCCCGATCAGCATGCTGGCCGTGACAGGTGGGATGCGCGCGCCGCTGCTCAGCTCCTGCATCCTCGTTTGCGCACCGGTCACGTCACCGCCCTTCGCCATGCTTCTGTTCGATCCGCAACGGGCGAAGACCCGCGCGGGATATTGGTCCAAGCGATGCGATACTCTCGACCTCGCCTGCCCTAGCGTCCGTTCGGACGGCGACACCGCAAACGGTCATGTTCACGACCGCCGGGCAGACCTGGCCCGGCGACCCGCCTTACGGCTTCGACACCGAAACAGGCCAGCGCGTGGTGCTTCAGCCATGTCCGCCATCCCCGGTCAGCCCAGACTCCAATATACCGAGGCGCTACGCGCATACAAGCCATTTTATCGTCATATGAGATTATAGCCCGTCACGCGAAGCCAGAATTTGAGAGATCATGAGGAATTTTGGCTAGCCACGACGACGTAGGGCAGAGCGCAGTATGTTGTCGCGGTGCCCGACCCAGAAAGCATTCGGCAACGCCATATCATCGACGACAAGAAACCCTGCTTTGTCGCCAACCAGGTCATTCGCCTTCTTCAACAAAGCGGCCTCGAGCGGAGCGCTGTCCCAAACTCCGGCAGCGACGAAATGATGAAGCTGATCGTAGCTGACCCCACTAGCGCGGGTCACCATCGGCTGAACACTCTTGCGGTCTCCCGGACGAATTAAGCCAACGTCGAAAGTGCGACAGCACTTGAACCCTTCCATCGTTGTGAGGGCGAACGTCGTCATTGAAATACTCAGATGAACTTCCCGCAATGTGACATCTCAGTTAGCCTTACAGGAACTGTCTCTCACTGCACTGTGACTGCCGTTACATGATATCTCGCGCTGGGCGGTGGCTCTCCCGCGCCGGGTCTGCCAGGGTCTTCAATGCGACAACTGCCGCATGGATGTCGGCTGCCGGTGACGGGCGAACGCCTCGTGCAACGGGTGGTTTTCCACGATTGAACCGAAGGGGTGAGCGGGATGGATGAGAAAACACCGGGACCGAGCCGCAGAGGCCTCTTCCGCGGGGTGGTCGGCCTAGCCTCCATTCCCGTCGTCGTGCACGCCGCCGCCGTCACTGAGGTAAGCCCGCCGCAGGCGGTGCCCACTGGGCCGACGCCCCTGACGCTCAACGTGAACGGACGCGATTACCGTCTCGTGATCGACAGCCGCACCTCGCTCCTCGACGCCCTGCGGGAGCACTTGGATCTCACTGGCCCAAAGAAAGGCTGCGACCATGGCCAGTGCGGTGCCTGCACCGTCCACCTCGATGGCGAGCGCGTACTCTCCTGCCTCACGCTCGCGGTTGCGGTGCACGACCGCCCGGTGATGACCATCGAGGGGTTGGCATCCGCCGACGGCCGGCTGCATCCGATGCAGCAAGCCTTCATCGACCATGACGGGTTCCAGTGCGGCTACTGCACGCCCGGGCAGATCATGTCGGCTGTCGCTTGCGTGAACGAAGGCCATGCCAAGACGGACGACGACATCCGCGAGTACATGAGCGGCAATCTCTGCCGCTGCGCCGCCTATCCCAACATCGTCGCCGCCATCAGGCAGGCGCGCGACCAGATGGAGCCGGCGTAATGCGCCCCTTCTCCTACGTGCGCGCCACGGACCTGAGCCAGGCGGTCCGCCTGGGCCAGCACACCGGCCAGGGCCAAACCGACACCCCCGTGCAGTTCCTCGCCGGCGGCACGACGCTGTACGACCTGATGAAGCTCGACGTCATGGTGCCCGAGCATGTGGTCGACCTGACGCCGCTCCGGGCGGGGCATGCTCTGATCGCGCCCGGTGCCGATGGATTGCGCCTGGGCGCGCTCGCCAGGATGGCGCATGTCGCCGCCGACCCTGTCGTCCGCGCCGACTACCCTGTCCTGGCGGAGAGCCTTCAGCTCGCCGCCAGCGCCCAACTGCGCAACATGGCGACGCTCGGCGGCAACGTCCTGCAGCGCACCCGTTGCACCTATTTCCGCGATCCGAGCTTCACGGCCTGCAACAAACGGACGCCCGGTTCGGGGTGTGCGGCGCTCGCGGGCTTCAACCGAAACCATGCGGTGCTTGGCACCGACGCCAGCTGCATCGCGCAATATCCAGGCGATTGGGCGGTCGCGCTGATGGCGCTGGAGGCCCAGATCGACCTGGTCGGTCCACAAGGCACTAGGCGCATGCCGTTCGCCTCGCTGCATCGCCCGGCTGACAAGCAGCCGCATCTTGAAACCAATTTGCGAGCGGGCGAGGTCATCACTGCTTTCTTCATCCCCGCGAGCGCCTGGGCGCAACGCTCGGTCTACGTGAAGGTGAGGGATCGCGCCTCCTACGAGTTCGCCATCGCATCCGCCGCCGTGGCGCTCGAAATGGATGGTGACATCGTGCGCCAGGTCCGGATCGGCCTTGGGGGCATGGCCTACCGTCCCTGGCGCTCGCACGAAGCGGAGGCGGTGCTGACCGGAAAGGCCCTGACCGATGCCGCGGCCGAAGCCGCCGGGCGCGCGGCGATGGAAGGTGCCGTCGGCCATGGCCAGAACGACTACAAGCTCGCGCTCGGGCGTCAGACCGTGGTGCGTGCGCTGATGCAGGCGAAAGCAATGCCAACCCCCAGCAGAAAGGCGTAACATGACCATGGATCCCGCCATCCTGTTCGGCACGGCAACACCCCGCATCGACGGTGTCGCGAAGGTGACCGGCGCAGCGCGCTACGGCTCGGACGAGCCGCTGGCCAACCCGGCATTCGCCTGCCTCGTGACGAGCGACGTCGCGCGCGGTCGCATTACCGGGTTCGATATGGGTGCCGCGAAGGCGGTTCCGGGCGTGCTGGACATCCTGACCCACGAGACGGTCGGCAACCAGGTCAAGACGCCACCCGGGCCGGATGGCGGTCCCACCCCCAGCACGCTCGAAAGCGACCGCATCTGGCATGACGGGCAGATCATCGCCATCGTCGTGGCCGACACGTTCGAGGCCGCGACGGAAGCGGCTAGCCGGGTGCGGGTGAGCACGGCGGCCGAGCCACCGACCGCCAGCTTCGACTCGCCAGGCGCCGAAATGAAGGCGGTGGCGGAGGCCCATGAGGGATCGGTATCAAAGGACGACGAAGGGTCGAAGAAAGCCGCCGCCGATGCGGCTTTCGCGGCTGCCCCGGTCAAGATCGACGCGCGCTACGCGACGCCGCCCCAGCACCACAACCCGATGGAGCTCTTCACCACCACCTGCTCCTGGGATGGCCCGAAGCTCACCATCTACGAGCCGTCCCAGTTCATGTGGGGGCTGAAGGCGGCCGTGGCCCGCCAGCTTGGGATCGATGCCTCGGATGTGCGCACCGTCTCGCGCTTCGTCGGTGGCGCGTTCGGCTCGCGCGGCAGCGTGACCTCGCGGACCGCCTGGATCGCGCTTGCCGCCAAACGCCTGGGCCGCCCGGTCAAGCTCGTGCCGACGCGCGCACAGGGCTTTACCATCGCCACCTTCCGGGCCGAAACCCGCCAGCATGTCAGGCTCAGCGCCACTTCGGACGGCAAACTTACCTCGGTGTTTCACGAGGGCTGGGAGGTGAGCTCGCGCCCGTCCAGCTACAAGGTGGCCGGGAACGAGGCGACGTCGCGGCTCTACGCGGCTCCGGCCATCGCGACGGCGGTGAACGTCGTGCACGCCGACCGCGCCACGCCGGGCTTCATGCGCGCACCGGCGGAGACGCCCTACATGTTCGCGCTGGAGAGCGCGATGGACGAGTTGTCCTACGCGCTCAACACGGACCCGATCGAGCTTCGCCGGGTCAACGACACGCAGACCGACCCCGTCTCCGGCCTGCCGTTCTCCTCCCGGCTGCTGATGCCCTGTTTCGATCAGGCAGCCGAGAAGTTTGGTTGGAAGCAACGCAACCCGAAGCCTGGCACGATGCGGCAAGGTGAATGGTTGGTCGGCTATGGCTGCGCAACCTCGTTCTATCCGAACAACATCGGGCCTGCGGCAGCGCGCATCTCGTTGACGGCTTCCGGGCGCGCAAACGTCGCCTTGGCGGCCCATGAATTGGGCACTGGCGCCTACACCACGATCGCCATCACGGCGGCGCATGCGCTGGGCCTCAGGGTGGCGGACGTGGTGGTGCAGCTTGGCGACAGCGATCTGCCGCCCGTTCCCGCGGCCGGCGGCTCAAACAACGCGGCATCGACAACGCATGTGGTCGTCAAGGCGTGCGAGGAGGTCAGGCGCCGCCTGGCCGAGGCCGCCGTGGCGGCGGAGGATAGCCCCTTCCACGGCGCCGACCCGGCGATGCTCACCCTAGCAGGTGGGACGCTGCAAAACGGCAACGGGCAGTCCGAGCCCCTGAGCCGTGCCGTGCCACGGACGGGCGGACGGCTGGAGGTCTACGCCGAAAACCTGCCCGCGGGCTTGCCCGCCAGCGCGATGGCCCAGCTCTATGACGGCCGCGCGACGATGAGCCGTGGCGACAGCCGGAAGGACGTCACGGCCTACGCGTTCGGCGCCCATTGCGTGGAGGTCCGCGTGCACAGCCTAACCCGCGAAATACGCGTGCCGCGCGTGGTTTCGGCTTTTGCCTCGGGGCACATCATCAATCCGACCACCGCCCGCAGCCAATATATGGGCGGCGTGATTTGGGGCATCTCGGCCGCCCTGCACGAAGCCACCGAGGTGGACCCGGCATCCGCCCGGCTCATCAACACCAACCTCGCCGACTACATGGTTCCGGTGAACGCCGACGTGCCATCCATCGAGATCATCATGGTTCCGGAGGACGACACGCGGGTCAATCCGCTCGGTATCAAGGGCATCGGCGAGATCGGGATTGTCGGCATGAACGCGGCCGTTGCGAATGCGGTGTTCCATGCAACGGGGAAGCGGCTGCGTGAGCTTCCGGTCCGCGCGGAGCATCTTCTCTAGAACCGCGGGTCGCCCAAGGACCCCACTCCATCCGGCGGGATGGAATGGGGTCGTTGTTGGAAACTAAGGCAGCGTCGGCAAATAAGTGCGTCGGCACGCCGACAAAGCTGCCGCTAACAACAAAGGCTTAGGGCGCCTGGAGAGCCTTCCATACCGCCTCGGGGTGGCGGGCATATCGACCTTCTTCCCGCCGGGCGCGTCGATGATGGCGTTGATCAGGGCTGGCGGACTGCCGCCGGCACCCGCTTCTCCGGCGCCTTTGACGCCCAACGGGTTGCTGAGGCACGGAACCTCGATCAGCTCGACCTCGATGACGGGGAGGTCGGAAGCCCGCGGCAATGCATAATCCATGAAGCTGCCGGACAGCAGCTGGCCGGACGATCTATCATACTCGGTGCGCTCCGTGACCGCCTGACCGTAGCCTTGGGCCACGCCGCCATGGACTTGCCCCGCGAGGATCATCGGGTTCACGGCTTTCCCACGTCGTCGCAGACCACGTAGCGCACGACGTCGATTTGGCCAGTATCCGGATCGACCTCCACCTCCGCCATGTGGCAGCCGTTCGGGAATGTGTGGGCGCTGATTTGGGCCACTTCGGCGGCATCCAGGGTGGTCACTTCCTCGCCGGCGGCCGCGAGCGTCCAGCTCCGGCGGCGTCGACGCGGGTCAGAAAGTAGGCGAAGACCGCCAGCGAAAGCATACCCGGGCCAGCCACCAAGGCGACTTCCCGAGGCGGAGTCACGCCCAAAACGAGAAGCAGCTCGCAATCTCGGCCAGTGCGGCCAACGCATAGATGATGAAATCGATGTTCGACAATTGCGTGGTACAGGCCTTGGGGACTACGTCGCGATCGATCGCCTCTGCCTCCAAATCAGCTTGTGAGAAACGAGACGGTCCGAACTGTGTTGAAGCCTCGGTATAAAGCCCCCGAGGAGCACGCCATGTCCCTGACCATCAACGGCACCGCCGTCCCGCCGCCGGGCGATCCCCGGGTCTCTTTGCTCGACCTGTTGCGGGAGACGTTGCACCTGCACGGGACGAAGAAGGGCTGCAACCAGGGGGCATGCGGCGCCTGCACCGTTTTGGTCGATGGCCAGCGCATCGTCTCCTGCCTGGCGCTGGCAGTGCAGTACGATGGCTGCAGCGTCACCACCATCGAGGGGCTGAGCGACGGGAACGGCCTGCATCCCTTGCAGCTGGCGTTCATCGAGCATGACGGGTTCCAATGCGGCTACTGTACCCCCGGCCAGATCTGTTCGGCCATCGGCATGGCGGCCGAACTGGAGCGCGGCGTGCCGAGCGTCGTCACCTCCGACCTAGCTGCTGGCAAGGCTGCCTTCACCCGAGAGGAGTTCCGCGAGCGCATGAGCGGCAATCTGTGCCGCTGCGGTGCGCATAACGGCATCATGGACGCGATTGCCGAGACCTACGCGGAGGTTGCGGCATGACCCCGTTCAGCTACGCCCGTGCGGGCGACGTGCCGGAGGCGGTGCGGCTCGCTGGCGGCGGTCACGCAAAATACCTCGGGGGCGGCACGAACCTGGTCGACCTCCTGCGCGAAACCATCGAGCGGCCGGCTTCACTGGTCGACGTCACTGGCCTCTCCTCTTCCATCGAGGAACGCGAGGACGGCGGCCTGCTCATCGGCGCCGCGGCACGGAACACTGCGGTGGCCGAGCACCGCGCCGTGCGCACCCGGTTCCCGGTTCTAGCCCGCGCCATTCTGGCGGGCGCATCGGGCCAGATCCGGAACATGGCGACCGTGGGTGGCAACATCCTCCAGCGCACCCGGTGCACCTACTTCTACGACAATGAGGGGTCTCGCTGTAACAAGCGCACCCCAGGCCAGGGCTGCGATGCCGTCGGGGGCTTCAACCGCATCCACGCGATCCTAGGCGCCTCGGCCGCCTGTGTGGCGACGCATCCGTCCGACATGTGCGTGGCTTTGGCCGTCCTGGACGCCACCGTCCACCTGCAGGGCGGGAAGGTGGCCCGGAGCCTGCCGCTGACGGCGTTGCATCGGCTGCCCGGTGAGCACCCGGAGCAGGAGACGGATCTCGACCCCGGCGAACTCATCACCGCGGTCGAGATCCCGCCCGCGTCGTCGGCGGCGCGTTCGACCTACCGCAAGGTGCGCGACCGGGCGAGCTACGCGTTCGCGCTGGTCTCGGTGGCGGCGGTGCTGGAGCTTGATGGATCAACGGTGAAGAACGTCCGCCTGGCGCTTGGGGGCGTCGCCCACAAACCGTGGCGCGCCAGCAAGGCGGAGGCGGCTCTGCTCGGAGTGCCAGCCACGGCCGAGGCGTTCCGCGCGGCGGCGGACGCGGAGTTGGCGGACGCGGTGCCGCTCTTACACAACGCGTTCAAGGTTGAACTCGCGAAGCGCACCATCGCCGCCGTGCTCGCCGAACTGACGGGGGACGTCGCATGAGCATCGCCGGCAACGTGAAGGCAGCCGCCAAGGGTGCTGTTCAATCCGTTATGAAGAAGGCAGTCGAGCTGGCCCCGGACAGTTGGGTGCCGGGTGGCAAGCCGGACCCGTTGATCCACCACAAGCACGGCCTGATCGGCGCGCCCATCTCGCGCATCGACGGCCCTCTCAAGGTGCAGGGTAAGGCGAAGTTCGCGGCGGAGTTCGATCTGGAGGGAATGGCTTACGCAGCGGTGGTGTTCAGCAACATACCGAAAGGTTGGATTGCGACGCTGGACACGGTGGAAGCCGAGGCAGCACCCGGTGTGGTTCTCGTAATGACCCACCTCAACGCGCCGCGTATGGCCAACATGCCCCTGTTCATGACCGCAGACAAAGCGGCTGGCGGCGACAACCTGCCGATCATGCAGGACGACCGCATCCACTGGAACGGCCAGCCCATCGCCGTGGTGCTGGCCGAGACCCAGGAGCAGGCTGACCACGCAAAATCGTTGGTCCGCGCCATCTATGTGACAGAACCCGCCGTCACCACATTTGAGGAGGCGAAAGCAAACGGCACCGATCCCGGCATGTTCCAGGGCCAGCCGCTCAAGGCGTCGGTGGGCGATGCGGAAGCAGCCCTCGCGAAGGCGGCTGTTGCCGTCGACTGCCGCTACGAGACGCCGCGTCACAGCCACAACCCGATCGAGCCGCATGCGGCGACCGTGGCGTGGAACGGCGACGAACTGATGGTGCACGACGCGTCCCAGGCTGTTGCTCACACCGCCTGGTCGCTCGCGAATGTCTTCGGCATCGACGAGGGGAAAGTCCGCGTCACCTCCCCATACGTGGGCGGCGGCTTTGGATCGAAGACGCTGTGGCAGCACCAGGTGCTGGGTGCCGCGGCCGCCAAGCTCTCCGGGCGTCCTGTTCGCATCGCCCTATCGCGCGAGGGCGTCTACCGTATGGTCGGGGGCCGGACCTTGACCGAGCAGCGCGTCGCGATCGGCGCCGACACGGACGGGCGCTTCACCGCCATCATCCACACGGGCACGGTTGCAATGACCCACCACAACGCCATGCCCGAGCCGTTCATCATGGCAACGCGGGGTGCCTACTCCGCTGACACCTTTAAGCTGGACGTCGAGACGGCCTACCTGGACATGCTGGCCAACACCTTCATGCGCGCGCCCGGCGAGGCGGTGGGCACCTTCGCCCTGGAATCCGCGGTGGACGAGTTGGCGGCCAAGCTCGGCATGGACCCCATCGAACTGCGCATCCGCAACGAGCCGGAGAAGGACCCAGTAGAGGGCACGCCCTTTTCCTCGCGCAACATCGTGGCCGCCTACCGCGCCGGTGCCGAACGCTTCGGCTGGAGCCGTCGCAATCCGGTGCCCGGCATGGTGCGCGAAGGCGAGTGGTTGGTGGGCATGGGCTGCGCGACGGCCACTTACCCATATTATCGGATGCCGGGGGGCGCGGCCCGCATCACCCTGACCAGGGACGGGCACGCCCGGGTGGAAGTTGCCGCGCACGAAATGGGCATGGGCACCGCCACCGTGCAGACCCAGGTCATAGCCGAGCGTCTCGGTCTGGAGATGGACCACGTGACCTTCGGCTACGGCGACTCGATCATGCCCGGCCTGGTTCTGGCGGGCGGCTCGCAGCAGACCGCCTCCATCGGTGCGGCGGTGATCGCAGCGCACCATGCGCTCGTCGCCGAACTGCTCAAGCTTGCGGGCAATGCCTCGCCGCTCGCCGGGCTTAGCGCTAACGAGATTGGCGGCTTCAATGGCGGCATCTCCAAACTCGGTGAACCGGACCGGCATGAGAGCTACGCCTCCATCCTCGGCCGCGCGCAACGCGACACGCTGGTGGTGGAGGCGGCCGCCCCGCCGCCGATGGAGACCCAGCACTGGTCCATGCACTCCTACGGAGCGATGTTTTGCGAGGTGCGGGTCAACGCCGTCACAGGGGAGACGCGGGTCAGTCGGTTCCTGGGTTCGTTTGACTGTGGCCGTATCCTCAACGCCAAAACAGCGGCGAGCCAATTCCGCGGCGGCATCATCATGGGGCTCGGCCTGGCGCTAATGGAGGAGACGCAGTTCGACGAGCGGAACGGGCGCGTCATGAACCCCAGCCTCGCCGAATACCACGTTCCTGTGCACCTCGACGTTCCGGATATTGAGGTGATGTGGACGGACATCCCGGACCCGCACACGCCCATGGGCGCACATGGCATCGGGGAAATCGGCATCACTGGGACAGGTGCGGCGGTGGCGAACGCAGTCTTCAACGCCACGGGAAAGCGTATCCGAGACCTTCCGATTACCTTGGATAAACTCCTTTGACGCCAAGGGCGGCGCCATCGTCACCGCGCAGACAGCGCGAAAGGGCAGCTACATGTCGGGTTCTCGGAAAAGGCCGCGGTAACTAGAGAGAGCGGGTGCCGGGCCAGATGGGGAGCGGCTCCGCCGGCCCCGCCGGCCATCTGACGGTTGACGGGGCGGGGAGCCGGCGCAAAATCTTCCTCAACTCGGGCGGCAACCTGCATCAACCCACAAGCTAGGATTGCGCGGTCGCCACTGTGGTCATCGACCCCAAGGCCGCTCGTTTCGCTGGAACGACCCACCGCCGCCCCAACGGCGGTGGGTCCGACGGTCATAATACAAAGGTATGTCCGGCCCGGTGGTGCGGTGGTTCGGTAAGCCCGGTCCGGCCGCGGGCCAGCCTCCGGGGGAGTTGTCCGGCGGGAGGTCGCGCTCTACGTCACGTCCAGGTTTTGCGCATAGGGCGACCAGCATGGGCGGCGAACACAACAAAGCCGCGGTCGGGCGACTTGGATCCCTGACCAAGGTCCTGCTCGCGTTCCTCCGCCTGGGCCTGACCTCGTTCGGCGGCCCCATCGCCCACCTCGGTTAGGCGGGGTTTGGCGACCTCGTTGCGCTCTGCCAATTCCTTCCTGGCCCAGCCTCAAGCCAGGTCGGCTTCGCACTTGGCGTCCTGCGGGGAGGCGGTCTGCTTGGCGGCATCGTCGCCTGGACCGCATTCACCCTTCCTTCCGCCGTATTGCTGCTTGCGTTCGCGTATGGCACCGCGGCGTTCTCCGGCCCGGTCGGCCTTGGTGTGCTGCACGGGCTGAAGCTGGTTGCCGTCGCGATCGTGGCGCAGGCGGTGTGGGGGATGGCACGCACCCTGGCACCCGACAAACAACGGGCCTCAATCGCCTTGGCCGCCGTGATCCTCGTCGTGTTCATCGGTAACTCCATCGGCCAGATCCTCTCGATCGCCTTGGGGGCGGCGGCTGGTCTGATCCTGTGCCGCGAGGGTGCCGCGATGTTCGGCGGACACTCCGCTTTCACGGTCTGCTGATCGCCTGGGGTGCCGCGACGCTCGCCCGGCGGGTGTCAATCGGCTTTGAAAATTGACCCTCTGTTGGAGTGCGCCCCTGGCGGTGGACAGATTCAGGGCTCTGTTTTGACCGTCTGCCGGGCGTGTTGATCCTCGAACTGCACGGGACTGAGATGAGCAAAACGGAGCAATCCGGCACTCCGTCACGCTCCAAACCGGCACCTAAAAACGCTCGAAAGCGGCACCGCATCACGCTCCAAACCGGCACCTGATCACGCGGCAATCCGGCACCTCGTCACGGAGCAATCCGGCGGCTTCACCTCGGTCCTGGTCCGCGCTGTCTGACCAGTAATGGCCAGTATCATCCGGCCCGTTTCATTTCGGGAGTGGACGGTGCCGAGGACGAGGACGCAGATGCGACGGATACGAGAAGTGTTACGATTGAAGTTCGAGTGTGGTTTGAGCGACGTGGAGACGGCACGCGGCGCTGGCATCGCCCGTTCGACCGTGCAGGACTATCTGAAGCGGATCGCAGCCACCGGCGTCGATCCCCAGCAACTCAAGGCGCTGGGCGACGAGGCCTTGGATCAGCGGCTGTTTCCGCCCCGCGACGCTGGATCGTCGGGCCGCGCGCTGCCGGATTGGGAGGCGGTTGAACGCGACCTGCGCGGCCGCGGGATGACGCTGCGCCTGCTCTGGCAGGAGTATCTCGACATGCAGCCCGGGGGCTACCAGTACACCCAGTTTCTGCGGCTGTATCGCAGCTGGCAGAAGGCCTCGCGCCCGCCGGTGATGCGCCAGACCCATCACGCCGGGGTCGCGCTGGAAGTCGATTATGCCGCAATGACCGTGACGGTGGTCGACATGGGGCAACCGCGCGAGGCGCAGATCTTCGTTGCCTGTCTGCCCTGCTCGCAGTTGATCTATGCCGAGGCGAGCTGGAGCCAGGGCCACGAGGACTGGCTCAGCTCGCATGTGCGCGCGTTGGCCTGGATCGGCGGCTGACCGGCATGGCACGCGCGCTCGAAGCACAACTTGAGCAGGCCGATACCGGATCCTCGGCCAAGAGGGTGAGCACCTGACGGCCAAGGCGTTCGAGTTGGTGAAGCCGGGCGTGGGCGAAGGAACGGCGAAGGACGCGCCTCCGGCGTTCGGGGACGACATCCGGCTCCTTGCGTTCCGGCGGCTGCCCTTCGGCGAGTATGCCGATTGACCCAGTCGCGCGCCGGGCAGTCCTGGATCGCCCGGGCAGTCGCCTCCCGACCCGCTCCGTCCTAGGACGGCCCTCGCTCTCGCGAGCGAACGCGTCCCGGTTGCACCCATCCGGTCAGCTAATGCATCGAAGGCCTCTGCCATGACCTGCGACAAGGACGGGAGCCCGTGACGCCTCCCGGTATAGAGCGGCGTTGTGGTTACCCGTCGGCACATCAAGGAAGCGCCGCTGCGCCCCGCCCCTCGGCGCCACACATCAAGGTCGGTCAGGTGAAGGTCTCCACCTTCGACGGCCTGCCGTATCCGTGGCGCTTCCTTCCAGATGGCATGCCTCGGCCAAGCCGGAGGCGCGGAAGAGGCCGACACCGCCGCCGAGGCCCGGCTCATCGACCAGGGGGTGCTGCTCTCGACCATAGGCCCTGCGTGGTCCGTCTTAGATCGCGGCCGCCGGAAACCATCCCGATGCTCGACACCCGACATGCGGCAAGGTCGGCGGAGCGCGGCGCGTTCGCCGCTGCTTCCTGGAAGCTCCGCAACTTCAGGTCCCGGAGGGCCGATGCCATATCGCCCGTCCGGGGAAGCGGGGCGTTACGCCGGATCCGGCGGGCTGCACTGCCTTACAATCCGTCAGGTAGTCGCAGCGCAAATCGCCGTTCTTGTTCGTTCGTGGTTGGCGCGTAGGTGATGCTGAAGCCCGTCAGCGTGTCGGCCGTCCCAAGGCGCCGGTCGGACGCGACCGTCGGGACCGTTACCGCAGGGAACGTGGCCGCAGAGAGGGTGGCCGGGCGGGTCTGGCGCGGGGGACGCGGCCGTGGTCACAGCCAGTCCTGCGGCATACCACGGTCGGCCGGATCGACCGCCGGGATCAGCGCGACGGTGTCGCGCCAGCGCAACGCCAACCGACCGTCCGTTGTGAGAAGCGTCCGCCCCTGCTCCGTGGCCGCGGTGCAAACCGGCTCCTTGTTGACGCCGCCGCCGACATCTCGGGTGAGGATATGCAGGCGCGGCAACCCTTCCGCCGCGAGCTCGACGCGGATACTTAGGCATCGTCAGCAAACAAGTGCGTCAGCACGCTGACAAAGATACCGCCTGAAACAAAGGCTTAGGACCCCTTCGACCCGACAATCGATTCGATTATTACCAAACGGGTCCTTAGGGGCCGCCTCGATATCACGGGTCAACTCGTCCCCGTCAAACAGGGCCGTCGTCAGGGTGAGAAGCTCAAGGTGATATTAAAGAAGTAGTGCGGCGGCCCAAATGACGCTCAGACACCCCCCGACAGCAGGTAAACAGTGCGCGGGCAGGATCGCTTCCTTGGTGGTCGTGACGACGATAAAATGCCCGTCGCTCGCAATGGTCACATACATGAGGCAGTAATAGAACTGTTCAAATGCTCTATCGTAATCAATTGCGGATGATCCTGGGCGGTCAAGCGCTTAGCCCTTCATGTCGCGCTGCGCTTGCGCGGGTCGAGCCATTGGGTCAGCAGGTTGATCAATCGGCTGAGCGCCACGAAATGATCGCGAACATCAGGACGGTGTATTGGATCATCGGGTAGTCCGAACTTGTCACGCCCTGCACCAGCAACCGCCCGAGTCCGGGAGGACCGAAGACGTTCTCCCTTATCACCAAGCCGCCGAGCATCGATCCGAACCGCACGCCGATGACGCTCACAGCCGCTACCAGCGCGTTGGGAAACGCATGCCGCAGGATCACGCGCATCTCGGACAGGCCCTTGGACAGCGCGGTGTCGAGGTAGTCACGTGGCGGAAGGACCAAGGCGAACGTCCGGTCCTGAAGTACTGGCCCCACCAAAGGCTCGGAACGCCTGGCGAGATCGTTGCGGGACACGCCCCTACGCCCGCGCTGCCGTTGCCGGACGCGTCGTTCGAAAAACCAAGGGCGGTGTCCCGTGACGCCTGCCGCAGGAAGAGTCTACTTCGGCGGTCCCATCTTCGTCTCGTTGGACATGCGGATGCGCCGCGCCTCCTTCGGCGACATGCCGAGAATTCGCAATTGATATTCGGCCGCCCGCCCCCCGGCCTCCGGCCCGGCGCCTTCGAGGCGCGCGCTGATGCCCGTGCGCAGGAGGGCGAGCAGGCAATCGATGGTGAACTCGTCCCCGGGTTCGGTGAAGCGTCCCTGTTCCGCGCCAAGCGCCACGTCCGTCCGCATGTAGCGCGACAGGTCGTCCTTGATCGCGTCGAACTCCGTAAAGGCCCAAACCAACAGGCGGCCCCATTCGGGCTCCTCCGCCGCGATCTCGATGAACTGTTGCGTGCCATATGCGACGCGGGCGGCCCCGTCGGTGATGAGGAGGCGGCTGCTACTCATTTCCGTATGCATGGCCAGGGTGACGCCATGGCAGACCGCCGCAACGATCTCGGACTTGTTCTGGAAGTGCAGGTAGAACGTGCCGTTTGCCACGTCCGCCGCGGCCACGATTTCGCTGACGGAAGCAGCGGTGATCCCGCGCTCCGACATCACCTTCAACGCCGCCTCGGTCAGCCTCACGCGGGTGCGCGAGCGCTTTCCCGCGGCCCCGGCTTCACGCGGCAATGCACGCTTCTGCACGTTGCGAGTCCCTCCCTCATGAATGCGTGCTCCACCAATAGCAGGCAGTCCGCCTATGCCGAAGCCCGGAGTTGACGAAACTCTCATTTATGACGTATCTCCCATAAATGGTGCGGTCGAATGTTAGCTTAGGACGGGATGGCATAGGCGTGTTGGACAGAGAGGATTCCATGGTCGCCGGACTCCGGGGCTTCCGGTCGATCCAACACGGTCCCGAACTCCAGTTCAGGCCGGAGATGAGCGGCCACTGCCTGAACTCGCTCGAGGCGCTCCCCGGCGCGGCTCCCCGGGCGGATGGGGCTCACGCGCGGCGCGGCGCGCCCTTTCAGAACGTCGCCTGCCCCGTGCAAGCCGCCAGCACCATCCAAAGCGCCACGTGATGCAGCTGCCGGATATCAGGTTGTGCCCGCCATGAAGCTTCCCGAACCCGTCCACAAGCCGCCTTTCGCCATCACGCGCGCCAGCCACTTGGTCCAGCGTGTGCTTGACCTCGGCGCCAGTCGGGCCTTCTACGTCGACCTGCTCGGCATGGCCGTCAGCGACGAGGACGCGACGACGCTCTGGTTGCGGGGGCTGGAGGAGGGCTGCCACCACAGCCTGGTGCTGAAAATCGGCAATCCGGCCTGCGAACGCGTCGGCCTGCGGGTCCTGACGGAGGAGGACCTTCACGTCGCGAAGGCCCACTTCGAGGCGTCCGGCTTCCCGACCGCCTGGGCTGACGTGCCGCACCAGGGGCGCACGTTTCACACGAGCGATCCCGCGGGCACGCCCCTTGAGTTCTGCGCCACAATGGAAACCCGGCCGCGGCTCTTCCACCACGTTGAATCGCATCGCGGCGCCGAGGTGCACCGGCTCGACCACGTGCAGGTGGTCACGCCGCGCGTGCCGGAATGCCTCGCCTTCTATGCCGCCATGGGTTTTCGCCTGTCGGAATACGTGGTCGGGGATGACGGCGAGACACCCGTGATGGTCTTCCTGCAACGCAAGGGCAACCCGCACGACATGGTCTTCGCGCACGGCCCCGGGCCACGGCTGCACCACGTCGCCTACACCGTGCCGGAAACGCGCTCGCTGATGGATGCGGCGGACATCTTCGTGCGTGCCGGGCATGCCGGGCAGGTCGAGTTCGGTCCTGCCCGCCATTTCAGTCCGGGACTCGCCCGCTTCCTATATCTCCGTGATCCCGACGGCCACCGGGTGGAGCTGTTCCCGAGCCATTACCAGACCATCGACATCGAGGACGCGCCGCTACGTTGGCAAGCGCCCGACTTCCGGATCGGCGGTTGGCAGACGCCCCCCGACCGTTGGTTCAACGAGGCGACCGCGTTCGCCGACACCACGAAGGTGCATGCATGAGAATCGTCAGCTTCGACGACAACGGCACGGCTCGCTTTGGCGTGCGGGCCGGCGATCAGGTCGAGACGCGGCCGACCGCAACCTCGGCGCTTGACTTGATTGATGACCCCGCTGCCCACCCGGCCGGTGCCGTGGTGCCGATCTCCGGTCTGGATCTGCTGATGCCGGTAAGCAATCCGGGCAAGGTCGTGTGCATCGGCCTCAACTATCGCAAGCACGCGGAGGAAGGGGGAAACCCGATCCCCGACTACCCTGCGATGTTCCTGCGCGGCCTCAGCTCGCTGGTGGCGCACGGCAAGCCCCTGCTGCGTCCGCCGTGCTCGGACAAGCTCGACTTCGAAGCCGAGCTCGCCGTTGTCATCGGCCGGACGGCCACGCGGGTCGACAAAAGCGACGCGCTGGCGCACGTCGCGGGCTACGCCTGCTTCAACGACGGATCGGTGCGGGACTATCAGCGGCGTTCCACCCAGTGGACCATGGGCAAGAACTTCGACCGCACCGGCGGCTTCGGCCCCGACCTGGTAACGGCCGACGAGCTGCCGCCGGGTGCCGCGGGGCTCCGGATCGTCTCCCGCGTTAACGGGCAGGTCATGCAGGAAGGCGACACGGCCGACATGATCTTCGACGTTGCGACGCTGATCGCGATCGTGTCGGAGGGCATGACGCTCGAACCCGGCGACGTCATAGCGACGGGGACGACATCCGGCGTCGGCTACGCCCGCAAGCCGCCCGTGTTCCTGAAGCCCGGGGACGTGTGCGTGGTCGAGATCGCGGGCATCGGCGTCCTGTCGAACCCGGTGGCGGATGCCGTTCCGCACCCGGCCATACCCAACCAGGGAGCACCGCAATGAGCCGTCCCGTCCTGCTCGCACTCTCCGGCAGCCTTCGGCAGCATTCCTACAGCACCGCCATTCTGCTCGCCTTGCGAGATGCCGCGGCGGACAGGGCCGAGGTCAGGCTGCATCCGCTCGCCGACGTCCCGCTTTATAACGAGGATCTCGATACGGAGTCGCCGCCCGAAGGGGTCGCGGTTCTGCGGCAGGCGGTGGCCGACGCGGACGGGATCGTCATCGCCACGGCCGAGTATAATCACGGGCTGCCGGGCGTGCTGAAGAACGCGCTCGACTGGGCCTCGCGTCCCTACGGCCGCTCCCCCATGGCGGGAAAGACGGCATACACGATCAGCTCCTCGCCCGGTGCGGTCGGCGGCGCGCGCGCCCACGCGCAGCTGAACGAGACGCTGTTGTCGATTGGCGTCCATATCGTGCTCGGGCCCCAGGCGGTGGTCGCGAACGTGCAGCACAAGCTCGCCGACGGACGCCCGGCCGACGAAGCGACGTCCAGCTTTCTCCTGGCTGGCCTGGACCGCCTGCTGCGCGACATCGCCCGGCTCGGTTCGGCGGACCGCGAGGCCGCGTAGTCGGTGAACTCTGGGGAAAGGACGCGTCCGGTGCCCAACGCAAAGCGAGCGACCCTCATCAAGGGCGCGATCGTGCTGACGATGGACGACGCGGTGGGCCATTTCCGCGCCGGCGACGTGCTGGTGGAGGGCGACCGAATCGCCCGCGTCGGGCCGGACATACCGGCACCGCCCGACGCCGTGCTGCTTGACGGCCGGCACCGGATCGTGATCCCGGGCCTGGTGAACTGCCACATGCACACCTGGCAGACCGGGTTGCGCGGGCTCACGTCCAACTGGACCTTGTTCGAGTATTTCCGCTGGGTGCACGCGGGCCTGGCAACAGCCTTCCGGCCGGATGACATCCATGCCGCGACGCTGGCCGGGGCGCTCGGGCAGATCAACGCGGGCGCCACGACCCTGGGCGACTGGTGCCACAACAATCCGACGCCCGCCCATACGGACGCAGCCGTCCGAGCGCTGTTCGAAAGCGGAGTCCGCGCGGTGTTCCTCCACGGCTCCCCCAAGCCGGACCCGAAGCCCGGCGAACCGCATTTTTCCGAGATCCCGCACCCGCGCGGGGAGATCGAACGGCTGCTGGCCGGACCGATGGCGGAGGCCGGGAGCCTGGTCACGCTTGGCATGGCCATCCTTGGACCGCACTACTCGACGTTGGACGTTTCGCGCGCGGACCTCAGGCTGGCGCGCGAGCACGGGCTGGTGGCGTCCATGCACTCGGGCGGGGGGCCTCCCAAGGCAGCGGGCGGATGGGAAGCGCTGGAGGCCGAAGGCCTGGTCGGGCCGGGCATCAACATCGTGCACGGCAACAACCTCACGGATGAACAGCTCAGGCGCTTCGTTCGGGCCGGCGTGACGTTCACGGTGACACCCGAAAACGAGATGACCCAGGGCCACGGCTGGCCCATCACGGGTCGGGTCATGGAAGCGGGCGGGCAGCCGTCCTTCGGGGTGGATATCGAATCCCTGGTGTCCGCCGACATGTTCACGGTCGCCCGCATGGCGATCGGCTGCGAGCGGGCGCTGGCCAACGCGCATCACCGCGACGCGCATGGCGGCATCCCGGAGACCTCCCCCGTCACGACCCGCCAGGCGCTCGGATGGATCACGAGCGAGGGCGCGCGGGCGCTTGGCATCGAGGACCGGGTGGGGACGCTGACGCCGGGCAAGCAGGCGGACCTGGTCGTGCTGGATGCATCTGCCTGGAACATGTGGCCGGTGCATGATCCCTACTCAACCGTTGTGATGCAGGCCAACATCGGCAACGTCGAAAGCGTCATGATCGCGGGGGAGTGGAAAAAGCGGTCGGGGCGCCTGCTCTGGGACGACACCGATCGGCTACGCGCCGGAGTCGAGGCATCCGGACGCCGGATAGTATCCGAACTTGGTATCCCGACCCAGTTTGCGGGCTGAAGCGGATCGGACGAGGGAGAAGTTCGTGGGACGGCCTCACGCTCGTGGCTGCGTGCCCCGGAGCCTAGCCGGGGTAATCGTCACGCCATGCCAGGAGGCGGCGTTCCGCCACGCGGACCAGTGAGTCGGATGCCTTGCCGATCAGCGCGAACGCCGCGACGCCGATGAGCACGGTGGGAGTGTCGAGCAGCGACCGCGCGTTCTGGATGAGGTAGCCCAGGCCCGACTGCGCGCCCATCAGTTCGGCCACGACCAGGCAGAGCCACGACATCCCGATAGACAGGCGCAGGCCGAGCAGGATGTTGGGGGCGGCCGCCGGGAGGATGACGCGCCTGATCTGCTGGGCGCGTGAAAACTCCAGCACGCGGGCAACGTCGAACAGCTTGCGGTCGACCCCGCGCACGCCGAGGAAAGCGTTGACATACATCGGGAAGAACGCGCCCGTGGCGATCAGCGTCACCTTCGCCGTGTCGCTGAAGCCGAGCCACAGGATGAACAACGGCGTCATCGCGAGCAGCGGCACCGTGCGCAGCATCTGGAATGTCGGGTCCAGCAGCGACTCGGCCAGGCGCGAGTAGCCGACCAATACGCCGAACACCAGCCCCGCCGATGCCCCGACCGCGAACCCGGCCGTGGCCCGGGCCAGGCTGACCAGGAAGTTGGAGAGCAGCTCGCCGGACCGCACGAGGTCCGCGAGGTCGGAAAGCACCTCGGACGGCGCGGGAAATAGGCGCAGGTCGATGGCACGGGTTGACGCCAGGACCTGCCAGGCGACCAGGACGCCGACAGGAAGGATCAGCCCAAGCAGGGCGCGGCCCGCGTAACGGCGCCGGTGCGCCGCGACCGTGGTGTCCCGCGTGGCCGCGGCGGGAGTTTCTGCTTCGGTTGCGGCAGGCGCGGCGGAGGGCGTCATGGCGGCAGCTCAATGCACATGGTGTTCGACCGCCTCGAACAGCCGGGTCAGCTCCAGGCGGGCCGCCGCGAAGGCGTCATCCGTCCGCTGTCGGGGACGGTCGAGGCGGACCGGCAGGAGGGCATGGATACGGCCCGGCCGCGGGCTCATGACCACGACCCGGTCCGCCAGAAAGACCGCTTCGTCGATGTCGTGCGTCACGAACAGGGTGGTCATGCGGTTGCGCCGCCAGACGTCCTGCAGCACGGACTGCATGTGGGCCCGCGTGAAAGAATCGAGCGCCCCGAAAGGTTCGTC
Organism: Acetobacteraceae bacterium; assembly: GCA_965199005.1. GTDB lineage: Bacteria > Pseudomonadota > Alphaproteobacteria > Acetobacterales > Acetobacteraceae > LMUY01. The sequence continues at coordinate 2,779,278 of CBDAQK010000006.1, forward strand.
CAGCAGCAGGACGTCGGGTTCGCGAAACAGGGCGCGGGCTATGGCTACGCGCTGCGCCATGCCGCCCGAGAGTTCCTTGGGATAGGCGTGCTCGAACCCGGACATGCGCACCTGGTCCACCAACTCCGCGACCCTCGCCCGGACCCCCGCGACCCGCAAGGGGAAGTTGGGCGCGATGTTCTGCTCAACCGTCATCCAAGGGAATAACCGGTGCTCCTGGAAGATCACGCCCCGGTCCGTGCCCGGCCCGGTCACCGCGACGCCGCCCAAGGTCACCGAGCCGGCATAGTCGCGTTCCAGTCCGGCGAGCACCTTCAGCAGCGTGCTCTTACCGCAACCGCTCGGCCCGATGATGGTGACGAACTCCCCCTGCGGAACCACCAGGTCGATCCCGCTGAGTGCCGCCACGACGCCGCGCGGACCTTCGAAAGCCTTGCTGAGCCGGTCGATCCGCAGTTCCCCCGCCACTATTCGGCTGCCCGTGCTGCAGCCGCGGGCGCGTGGCGGTTGGGCACGAACGGCAATCCCATCGTGTCGCGCAGGGTCGTGCCCGGATAGCCCGACGGATACAGTCCGCGACGTCGCAACTCGGGCACGACCAGCGAGACGAAGTCGCGCAGCCCCTCCGGCTGGACCCAGTTGCTCAGCAGGAAGCCGTCCGCGGCCCCGCCCCGGAACCAGGTCTCCATTGCATCCGCGACCTGGACCGGAGTCCCGAAGAAATCTTCCTTTTGGGTTGCCACCCGCTGAGCCACCTGGCGCAGGGACAGGCCCAGCCGCCTGGCGTCGGATTCGAACTTGGCCGTCAGTCCGCGGTGAAAGTTGCTGCCCTGCACGCTGACGTCCGGAAACGGCTTGTCCAAGTCAAATTGCGAAAAATCCATGTGGTTGTAGAAGTTTCCGAGATTGCGCAGGGCATCCGCGTCGCTGGTGTATCCGAGGATCTGCTCGTACTTCTCCTCCGCCTCGGACATCGTGGGTGCGACGATGATCTGCGCGCCCATCAGGATCTTGATGTGGGCCGGATCGCGTCCGTTGGCGGCAGCGCGCGCCTTGACGTCGGCGTAGTATTGCCGGGCTGTCTCCATCGAGTACTCCCGGGCGAACACGCCTTCGGCATGGCGGGCCGCGAAGGCTCGCCCGGCCTCGGATGACCCGGCCTGGAACGTGACCGGATGCCCTTGGGGGGAGCGGCACATGTTGAGCGGCCCGCGCACCTTGAAGTAGGTTCCCTCGTGTCCGAGCACGTGCATTTTCGAGAAGTCCGCGAAGGTCCGGGTGGCGCGGTCCCTCGGGAACGCGTCGTCCTCCCACGTGTCCCACAGGCCCTGAACCACCTGCAGGTACTCCTCCGCGCGGACATAGCGTTCATCGTGGCCGATCATGTCGCCCCCGCCGAAGTTCGCGGCCGCGCCGTCGAGCGCCGTCGTCACCAGGTTCCAGCCGGCCCGCCCGTCGCTCATCACGTCGAGCGAGCCGACCTGCCGCGCCGTCGTGTAGGGCGCGCTGTAGGAGGTGGAGATCGTTGCCACCAGGCCGATGTGCGTCGTCACCGACGACAGCGCCGACAGTAGCGCGATCGGCTCGAACCGGCTGAGATAGTGCGGGCGAGCTTCCGGGTGGACGGACACGTTGTCGGCCACGAAAGCGAACGCGAAGTTGGCGCTCTCCGCCATCTGCACCAGCGCGGCGGCGGCCTTGAAGTTGACGCTGGCGTCCTTGGGAGTTGTCGGATGGAGCCAGGAGTTGAAGCTCGCGCCCGGTGTCTCCAGGATCAGGCCTAGCTGCATGTGTCGGTCGGACATTATGGTCGCTCCCAGGCTACGGTTGTTGTCGCTGCGCCTACTTCGAGGCGATCGCCTGCTCCATGTATCGATTGTCGACGACGTCGCGGACGTTCACCGCCCGGCGGATCTCGCCGAGCTTCAGGAGGAGGTCCGCGGTGCGCTGAAGGTCGGCGACCTGCGCGTCGGTCACCGGGGCGTTAACGGGAGCGCTGACCGCCATGAAGGTCTTCACCCGCTCCACCGGCAGGTGGCGCGAAGCGGCTATGGCGCCGAGGCTGCCCGCCGGGTCCCGCGTCATCAGATCGAGCGCAGCTTGTCGCGCCCGAAGGTAGGCGATCACCAGAGCAGGGCTCTGGCGAAGGAACTCCGTGCGAACTGCGATCTGACCCGGTATCAGCCCGATCCCGGCGCCGGTCTCCAGGGTCACGCTGTTGCCATCGTTGACTGCATCCGTCTTGGAGCCGCTCCAGACCGCCCAGGCGTCGACCTGACCGGTCAGGAACGCGTTCTGGGCCTCGTCCGGCTGCAGGTTGATCATGTTGACGGCCGAAGGAGGCAGACCCGCCTTGTCCAGCGCCCGGAGCAGCAGTGCCCAGGAACTCGCGCCCTTGGTGACTGCGACCGTCTTGCCGCGAAGCTCGGTGACGGAGCGCACCGGGCGGTCCTTGCGGACCAGCAACACGTCGCCGCCGCCATTGCTCGCGGAACCAACGATCGTGAAGGGCACCCGGGCTGCGGCACCCGTCACGACGCCGACGTAGCCAAGCTCCACGATGTCCGCGCTGCTGGACACCAGGCCTTCCAGCATCTGCGAACTCGTTGAAAGCTGAACGTACTCGATTGCCACACCGAGCTTGCCGAAGGTCTCGTCAAAAGCTCCGGTTACCCGCCCCGCCATCGCGGGGCTGGTCATGGTGGTCGTGTCGATGACGATCCTTGTGGCTTCCGCGGCTTGGCTTCCGCGAGGCGAAAGCAGTCCAGCGACAAGCAAGGCCAACAGGACAGCGGCACGGATTTCGATGCGGAATGCAGACTGCATGCAACCTCCTGGGCGGCGGCGATCCGATAGGGATGATGAAAATGACGGATATCCCATAAATGAGGGACCCGTCAAATTCTTTCGGAAGCCTGCGTGTCGATGGCTTGACCCCGGAGGTCAGGGCCCCTCGCCGGTCACTTCAAAGATCCTCCGCGACTAGGCTTCGGCCGGAGGGTTTCAGCCCGTTCCGGAAATCCAGCTTGTCGCTGCGGACACCGAATCCGGCGTTCGGGGGGGGGCGCGAACCGCGTCTCAAGGCCGCCGGCGGCCGGACCTGACGCCTTCAATCCACACGGCGCTGCACGGCTGGGTTCCACCAACCTTGCGGATGGGCGTGGAACCCTCACACCCGTCCGCGGGCTCCGAAAGGCGGGTCCCCGATGCCTTTTTGCGCCAATGCGGTTGATTAGGTACCAAGCTCTCTCTAATTATCGAGAGAAGGCCTGCCGCAGCCCTACGACATCCGGGTGCGACGCCGGGGTCGGTGAATTCCGGAGACTGGAGTTAAATCATGACGGACGACGCCGAAAACCATTCACCCGCACCTGCCGCAAGGATCGTCGATTCCCAGCCCGCGTCCCAGCCAGCTGCCGGTCTGGTAGGGTTCGAGCACCGTTTCGCGACGGTCGAGGGCACCAGGCTCCACTACGTGACCGGGGGCAAGCAGGACGGACCCGGCTTGGTGTTACTCGCGGGCTTCCCGGAAAGTTGGTATGCCTGGCGAAAGGTAATGCCGTTGTTGTCAGGCATCCGACATATCGTGGCGCCTGACCTTCCGGGCCAGGGAGACTCCGACCGGCCGATGGCCGGGTATGACACCGTCAGCGTCGCCAAGGCCCTGCACGGCCTCCTTCGGCAACTCGGTGTGGAGCGTTACGATCTGGTGGGGCACGACGTCGGCGCCTGGGTCGCTTACACCCATGCGGCGCTGTTCGGAGCCGAAGTGCGGCGTCTGGTGCTGATGGACGCGGGCATCCCCGGAATCACCTTGCCGGACGCACTGCCGAGCGCACCGGACAAGGCATGGCGCACTTGGCACTTTGCCTTTCACGTGATCCCGGATCTTCCGGAGATGCTGATCTCAGGCCGTGAGCGCGAGTACCTCGACTGGTTCCTGCGCCGCAAGACGGCGAACCCGGAGACCTTCGCGGACGCAGACCTGGAGGAGTATGCGCGCGTGTTCTGCCTAGCCGGCGGCCTGCGGGCCGGGCTCGCCTATTATCGTGCGGCCGCCCTGTCGGCGCAGCAAAACCGCGACCTGTCGGGCAAGGGCAAGCTGGCCATGCCCGTGCTGGCGCTCGGCTCCGACCAAGGGTCGATGCCCGACATGGCGACGCCGTTGCGGACCTTTGCCGACAACGTGCAGGGCGGCACCCTCCCGTTCTGCGGTCACTTCCTGCCGGAAGAGCAGCCGGAGGCGGTTGCCGCCGAACTGACCGCCTTCCTTGACCGGCACTGAGCGCGCGGCGTGCGGCCAACCCAAGCCCGACCGGGCGGCCATCCTCGTGGCGCTGTGCCTCGCCGCGCTGCTGAAGCCGGGAGTTGCCTCCGCCCAATCCCAGCCCAGCGTCACGCTGCCGCCGCTGGACTTGGGCCAGACCAGCTTCCTGGACGGCGAGGCAGGGCCGGGCGGCCTCCTGGAGATCATCGGCAGCGGCACGGTGGCCGGGTATTTTACCAACCGAAGCGGACGGTCGGTGGATGGCAGGCACAAGCAATGGGTCAGCACCGTGGTCGTGCATCCCGCCTACGTGTCCGGCGTGCCGGTCCTGGGCGGCCACCTGGGCATCGAGTTTTTGTTCCCGTTCTCCGCCGTCCACCTGGACGTGCCCGGCGCACCGGCCACCACGCAGGGTGGCGTGGGCGACATCACCATCTCCCCCTTCGTGCAGTGGTCCGACGGCCGCCTGCTCGGCCGACCATTGGCGGTGCGCTTGGCATTGCAGGTCGTGGCGCCAACGGGGACGTACTCGCCCGGCCGGCAGATCAGCACCGGGCAGAACGCCTGGCAGGTTTCACCCTATTTGGCGTTCACTTGGCGCGCGGCAGATCGCTGGGAAGTGAGCGGCCGCGCGATTTACGATTGGAGCGGTCGCAACGACCGTCCGGCGTCCATGTTGGGTGCGGCCAGCAGCCAGGCGGCGGACCAGTTCGCGATGAACCTATCCGCGTCCTACGCAGTCTCGGACACGTGGCGCCTTGGCGTTGCGGGGTATGCATTGCAGACGCTCGGCAATGCCAGGGTCGATGGACGGGGTGTCGCCGGATCCGGCCAGCGTGCCTTCGCCCTCGGGCCAGGTTTTCGCTGGAGCCATGGCAGCACCTCTATTATTGGGACCGCCTACCGCGAGTTTGCGACCGAGAACCGGCCGGAAGGGTTCGACGCGGTGCTCCGCCTGCTGCAGCCGTTCTGATGAACCACGGCGCGAACCGTTCAGGGCACCGGCACGAAGGGTCGGGCGGACCCTGCCTTCTGGCGGGTCCATGCCTGGCCGTACGCCGCAAGCGCCAGCGTTTCGTATTCCAGCTCGCTGCTTTCCGCCACGGCCAGCCGGCTCAGTTCGGCATAGGCCTGTGCCTGCACGGCTTGCGGCGCGTGGTAGCAGGCGAAACCCGGGCTATCCAGCAGGGGGCGGCGCGCCGTCTGCGCGAGCAGTCTTTTGTCGGCTACCAGGGCGGAGCCGACCTGCACCATGCGGCCGCTCGTCGCGACGGTGCCGAGTGCGGTTTCAGCGGGCAGCCCGCACAAGTAGTCGATGACCACGTCCAAGTTGCCGCCCGCCGCCTCGCTACAGGCTGCGGCCAAATCGGGGCGGTCCAGGCTGACGGGCGCGGCGGCGCCGGACCGGGCCAGGCTGCGCTCCGCCATGGCACGGAACGGAGCGGCGAGGCTGGTCGCGTTGAACCAAGTGCGGCGGCCGTGGCGTATCCGCGCGTGGCTTCCCGTCCTAGGATGAACGGACGCGTCGCGGGCGCCAGGTCGTGGCGACCTTGGACATTGGCCTTCAGACTTGGTGAGCACCCCGATGACCTCGGCATCCTCTGCGGAGCGGGATCCCTGAAATGGACACTGGCCGGCGCGGAGACGGTGGGTCGGCGATGACAGCCCTCATGCAGGAGCTGCTTTGGACACCGCTTCCCGGCAGGCTGGGCATGCAAGGGAGGCATGGTGCATGAGGGCTTTCCTGCTGTCATTCTTGGTCGGCGCCCTTGTCGGTCTCCTCTACGCCGCGGTGAAGGTCCGCTCGCCGGCGCCGCCTCTCGTGGCGCTCACCGGGCTGCTCGGCATGGTGATCGGGGAAGCCGCATGGCCCCGCGCCCTTGCCGTCATCAGCCGCCTCTTTGCGGGATACTGACCATGCGCTTGCCCCCGCTTGCCCTTAACCACGTCGGCATCACCGTGCCAGACGTCCACGCCGCAATCGACTGGTACTCCGACGTATTCGGCTGCACGCACATCATGGGACCGCGATTGATGCGGGCCGACTCCAAGGCGACGGCGGAAACGGGGTCGGTGTTCGGGCCGCGTTTCCGCCGCATGCTGCAGGCGCACCTGCTGACCGGAAACGGGGTCGGGCTGGAACTGTTCGAGCCACTCGACCCGAAGCCCGAACCGCCGTCGGAGGAGGTCGGCTACTTGCGCGCCGGTCCCTGGCACATCGCCGTCACGCACCCCGACGTGGATGGCATGCTCGCTCGGATCGTTGCAAAGGGTGGCCGCAAGCACACTGAGCCGCACGCCTTCGCACCGGGTCGTCCTTGGCGGCTGGCTTACACGCAGGACCCTTGGTGGACGACGATCGAGGTCGTGTCGCACAGCTATGCCGAGATGTTCGCGAACTGGCCGCAGCCCGGGGCGGAAACGTCGCCGACCTTCGTCAGCCGCGAGGAGGCCGCACGCTTGCGCGGAGAGGGCTGACCATGTTTTTCGCGCTCAACACCTTCATCTGGAGCGGCCGGTTCGAGCCAGTCCACCTGCCGCTCCTGGCCCACGCCAAGGAGCTGGGCGCCGACACGGTGGAAATCCAGCGCAGCGGGTTCGAGGGATTCCCGACTGACGCCGTGAGGCGCGAACTGGAACGGTTGCAGCTCGGCTGCACGCTCTGCACCTCGCCCCCGGATCCGGGGCAGAGCCTGCTGAGCACGGATGCGGGGGCGCGGCGGGCTGCGACGACCTACCTGCGGGACGCCATCGCGGTCGCGCGCGACCTGGGCGCCCGGGTCGTCGCCGGGCCGCTCTACGCCCCGCCCTGGTGGTTCACCGGATCACGCGCGACCGAGGAGCAGCGGCGGTGGGCCGCCGAAGGCTTCCACGCCCTTGGCCCTGAACTGGACGCCGCCGGGGTCGAAATGGCGATCGAGCCGATGAACCGGTACGAGACGTTCTTCCTCAACACCGCGGCAGACGGAGTTGCACTTTGCGAGGCGGTCGACCATCCCCGGATCGGTCTGCTGCTGGATGCGGCGCACATGGCGATCGAGGAAAAGGATCCGGTCGCCGCCATCCAAAAGGCGGGCCCATGGCTGAAGCACCTGCACCTGTCGGAGTCCGACCGCGGCACGCCCGGCACGGGCCGCATAATCGACTGGATCGCCCTTTTCGCCGCCCTGGCCCGAATCGGATACCGCGGCGGCTGCGCCATCGAGAGCTTCCCGTTCGCCGACCCGGCCATGGCTTTCAAGACGCGGAGCTGGCGGGACTTCGCCGCCTCGGCAGACGACCTCGCCCGCGACGGTCTCGCCTTTCTGCGCCGTGCGCGGTCAGCGTCACTCCAACCTTCAGAAGGAGACCATGTCCATGATCAGCGATGATATGAAAAGGATGACGGGGAAGATGATGAAGAAGCGCCTGTATCTGGCGCTGCAGTATCCGACTGCAAGCCAGCAGGAGATGCTGGAGCATATGCCCGAACACCTGGACTACATGGCGGAGCGGGAGGACCAGGTGTTCCTGTCCGGGCCCCTGGTGCAGGAAGGGGTGACGGTGGGCGAAGGGCTGACGGTCCTGAAGATCGACGACGAGGCAGAGGCGCGCGCGATCATGGACGGCGAGCCGCTCATCAAGCGCGGGCTTCGCCGCTACGAGCTGAAGCTGTGGCGTATCCAGGAGGGGTCGATGACTGTCCGGATCAGCGGCGCCACGTTCACGGCCATTCTCGGTTAAGTTGTCCGCCTGGGTTCCGAGCAGACGGTATCGCCGCCAGGCATCCCTGCCAATTCGTCGCCTTGGGTCTTACCAGCAGTGTGTCGAGCCTCCATCTCTGTAAGGTGAACTGCATCGAATTCCTCGCGCCGGTCCTAAACAGACCGCTCGGCCAAATGGCAAACCGGATCTTTACGAATGCTTGCTGACGAGGTGACCGCCCAGCGTCGTCCGGGACGCCCGAGGGAGTTCGACATGGACGAAACCCTGGACCGGGCGATCGACGTATTCCGGGAACGTGGCTACCACGCCACCTCACTGGCGGACATCAAGGCGGCGACTGCGCTCGGGTCAGGCAGCATCTACAAGGCGTTCAAGGACAAGCGCGACCTCTTCCTCGCTTCGTTCGACCGCTATGTTTGCAAGATGGGAAACTCGCGCGAAATCGCGGCTAGCAAGGGGTTGACCGGCCGCGACAAGCTTCGCAATTTCCTGCGAACCTACGTTGTGGTCTCCTCGGGCGCCGAAGGCCGGGTCGGATGCCTGGTGGTTGGAACCGCGGTCGAGGCACAGACGCTTGATGACGAGATCGCTGCACGCGTGAAGACTGCCATGGCCCGGAACGAGGAACGGCTGGCCGGCTACATCCGGCTGGGACGGGAAGACGGCTCGATTGGATCGCACGTCGATGCGGATGCCTGTGCCCGTTTGATGCTCTGCGTCCTTCAGGGGATGAGGGTCGTCGGGACCACCGGTCGGACACGCGCCGAGATGGAGGCAGTGGTCGAGCAGGCCATCAAGTTTCTGGGCTGACGACCGGCTGCCCGCCCTCCGCCTCAGAACAGCAGCACCAGCCCCACTCCTCCTGCCGCCAGGAAAGCTCCGGCCAGCCTCACTCATCCCGCCTCGTGCTTGGCGAGGCCGAGCAGCCCGAAATGGTCAAGTGCAACAGACAGGACCACGGCGAATACCAAAGTCGTGACTGTGAAGGCGGCGGACCCAATCTTCTGTGTGGCCGTGGCCGCGGCAATGACGAAGAGCAGGTTGCACAACCCGCCCACGTAGGCCCACCACGGCAAGGCGGATGCCTTCTGGAAGGCGGCGCCGAGCGAGAGGCTGAGGAATGGCAAGCTTGCCAGCAACCCCAGCAACGCTACGCCATACACGACCAAGAGGACGGCCGCGACTTGGCCCAGTCCCTTGTTCAACGCGCTGTTCGCGGCGGATTGCACCGGAACGCTGAGGCCGGCGACCACGGCCAGAATGTAAAGCAGGTATCCCATGGGTGCCCCGTCCTGTCTTCCGACACACGGGCAACGGGCCCGCCATGACCGCCACCAAACGTCTATAGGGATCATATATTCACTAACTACGGCACAAGTCCATCTTTCCGATCCGGTGGCGCACCGCCGCGGCCCGGCCCGCAGACACCTCGAACCAGCCGTCACATAAGCTGAACCGATTGCTGCGGCAATGAGCGATGACGCTAGACCGGCGGCCCCGGCGATTTCATGGCGCATCACCGCAACTTGATTTGTTGATCGCTCTCTTCCGTATTCTACTCGGTACGGCTCGAAGATGGAGCTGTGTCCAGTCAGGTCGCCGCAAGTTGGCGTCACCGGACCGAAGCCGTTGCGGAGTGTCGCTTTGGAACATCCCTCCCGGAGGTGGTTGCTGGTATCGACGGCGGCGGGCGGCATGTTCGCCACGGCTGCGGCCCGCGCCGAGGCCACTGGACCCGGCAGCGATCCCGGGCCGGCCAATCCAGCGGTCGCAAGCCAGAACCCTTCCGCCTTCACGCCGCCCGCCACCGACCACGGTGACATGGCGAACTTCAAATACTCGTTCGGGCAGGAGTACAACCGGCGCACGGACGCTGGTTGGGCGCGGCAAGTCACGGTCAGGGACTTCCCCATCGCCAAGTCGATCGCGGGCGTCAACATGCGGTTGGCGGCGGGGGCCATCCGCGAACTGCACTGGCACCTGCCTTCGGAGTGGGCCTACGTCACTTTCGGGAGCGCCCGCATCACCGCCATAGACCCGCAAGGGCGGCATTTCGCGGCCGACGTTAGAAGGGGCGACCTGTGGTTTTTCCCGTCAGGCTACCCCCACTCGATCCAGGGGCTGGGGCCGGATGGCTGCGAGTTCCTTCTCGCCTTCGACGACGGCCATTTCTCCGAGGATAGCACCCTCCTGATCACGGACTGGATCGCGCACACGCCCAAGGCGATGCTGGCGGCCAGCCTCGGGGCCGATCCGTCGCTGTTCGACCATGCACCGAAGCAGGAGCTGTACATCTTCCCGGGCTCGGTGCCGGGCCCGCTCGAGGCGGACCTGGCGCAGAGTGCCGATCCGGTTGTCCCGGAGCCGTTCAACTTCGCCATGCTCGACAGGAAGCCCGATGTTTCCGTGCCCGGGGGCACCGTGCGGATCGTCGACTCTTCGACCTTCAAGGCGTCACGGACGATCGCGGCCGCGCTGGTCGAGCTTAACCCCGGGGGCACCCGGGTACTGCATTGGCATCCGAACGCCGACGAGTGGCAGTACTACCTCAACGGCACCGGGCGCATGACGGTGTTCGCGGGCGACGGCAAGGCCCACACCCAGGACTTTGCCGCGGGCGACGTCGGCTACGTGGAACGGTCAAACGGGCATTGCATCCAGAACACCGGCGCCGATGTCCTCAGGTTTCTGGAGATCTTCGCGTCCGACCATTACGCCGAAATCACGTTGGCGGAATGGATCGCCAACACGCCGCGCGAACTCGTCGCCGCACACCTTGGCGTCGATCCGGCCATCCTTGCATCGTTGCCGAAGGCGCCCGGCCCGGTCGTCCCCGTCTGACGGCGATCCTAACCAGTTTGACCATCGCGAGAGAAGACCGAGCCATGACCGACAACGTGCCGCAGGTGATCAAGAAAGGCGTGGGCGAGCAGGAGACCAAGCACGCGGGCGGCCTCACGCTCGTGACCGGCGTGGGTCGTCGCAACACGCCGGCAACCCGCATCTGGGTCGGCCTGGGCGGAAACAAGCCGGGAACCCGTTCGTTGCCGCACCACCATGGCGAGGCGGAAACCGGGGCATACGTCCTGTCGGGCATGCGCGCCTGTTCTTCGGGGAAAACTTTGGGGAGCACATCGACCTCGCGGCCGGGGACTACCTCTTCGTCCCGCCCGGGGTCCCGCACATCGAGTGCAACATGAGCCTGACGGAAGAGATGTGGATGGTCGTGAGCCGAACCCCGACCGACATCCTTGTCGAGCTTCCGGACGTCGATGACGCGACGCTTGCGGGCTTCCAACTGTCGTGAACGCGTTTTGCGCCGCTCGGCGCTGAAAGAAGTCAAGCGACATGCCGACAACGCCACCGGCAGAGGATGCCAACTTCATCACCGGCACTGCCGGCCTCATCGCCATCGACAAGATCGGCAACAAGGTGCTGTTCCTTGATCCGGTGAGCTACGAGACCGTACTCACCCTTTCCGGCTTCGCCCCCCGCGTGCACGAGCTTGCCATCTCGCCGGATCACCGGACCGCCTTCGTGCCGATCTACGGCGACGGCCGGCATGGCGACAACCCGGAGCCCGGCCACCTGATCGCCGTGTTCGACCTGGCCGGCCGCCGCCATGCCGGGGATTACAGCACGGCACCCTACCTCGCGCCGCACGGACTGCGGTGGGGTCCCGAGGGGCAGCTCTACTGCGTGTGCGAGAACAGCGGGGTGGTGCTGGAGATGGAGGCGGAGTCGGGCGCGATCCTGCACTGCATCCCGGTAGGCTCCAACAAGGCCCACCGCATCGAGGTGCTGCCGGACGGCTCGAAGCTCTACTGCGAGACCGAGGAGGACTCGTTCGCCTCGGTCATCGGCCTGCGAGCGCGCAAACGCCTCGGCAAGATCCCGGTGGAGGGTGGCCTTGCCGGGATCGGCATGTCGCCCGATGGCGGGACGGTGATCCTGGTCAACGCGGGCAAGCCGCTGCTGCACGTCGTGGACACCGCCACCGATGCGGTGACTCGCACGGTGGAGCTGGACGGCCACAAGGAGGCGGCGCAGATCGCCCGCTACAGCCCGGACGGCAAATACCTGGTGGTCACCAGCCACGAGGAACCCCTCGCGACCATCCTGTCGGTCGACCTCGGGCACCAGCGGCTGCTGCAGCTCGGCAAGGGTCCGATGAACATGGCGTTCCACCCCGACGGCCGGACCTTGCTCGTTGCGAACCACGACGAAGGGACGATCGCCGTGGTGGACCTCGAGGACGCCGAGGTGCTCCGGACCGTTCCGGCCGGCACCGGCGTCGAAACCCTTTCGTTCTATTGAGAAGGTCATGACGGACTGGCTGCGGCAAGCCGCAGGCGCGACGTTCGACGAACCCGCCTTCCGCTTCGGGAGCGGCGAGCGGCTCGATCTCCGGCTGCACTGCCACACGCTTGGCAGCCGGACGGCCGAGGGCGGCCCCGTGCTGGTTCTCCATGGCACGACCGGCAGCGGCACGCAGTTCCTGCAGCCCGCCATGGCCGACGCGCTGTTCGGCGAGGGGAGGCCGCTGGATGCCGAGCGCCACTTTATCATCCTGCCGGACGCAATCGGCCACGGGATGTCGAGCAAGCCGAGCGACGGACTCAGGCAGAGTTTCCCGCGCTACGGCTACGGCGACATTGTCAGGGCCCAGCACCTGCTCGTCACGCGGCATCTTGGGGTGTCCCACCTCAGGCTCGTGCTCGGCACCAGCATGGGCGGGATGCAGACGTGGATGTGGGGCCAGTCCTACCCGGAGCTGATGGATGCGTTGATGCCGGTCGCGAGCCTGCCGGAGCGTGTGACAGGCCGCAACCTGCTCTGGCGGCGCCTGATGTTGGAGATAATCCGCACGGACCACAATTATCGGGATGGGAAGACGGCCATGGGCCTCGGTCTGGCCTGGAACGTGTTCAAGCTCCTCGTCGACAGCCCGGCCCGAATGGCGGAGCACCTTCCGGACGCCGCCGCCGCCGATGCGCTGGTCCGCAAGACTGCGGCGGACGCCATCGCCGCGGAGGACCCGGACGATGTCATTCGGGAGTTCGAGGCCTCGCACGATTACGACCCCGGCCCCGGGCTGGGTTTAATCACGGCACCGCTGCTGGCCGTCAACTTCCAGGACGACGACGTCAACCCGGCAGCTCTCGGCGTACTCGGGGACGCCATCAGGAAAGTTCCGAACGGCCGCGCGGTCACGCTGCCCGCGGGGCCGCGGTCACATGGCCACCAGACCCTTTCGACGCCCGAACTCTGGAGCGATCTGGTGCGGGACCTGCTCGGATCGGCGCCTTTTCGTCAGGGCAACCATAATGGAGCGACGCGATGACCCTCTCACTACGGAATAGTCGCGTGCTGGTGGTCGGCGCGAGCAGCGGGATCGGCGAGGCGACGGCGGCCGCCTTCGCCGCCGCCGGCGCCCGGACGGTCGCGGCCGCGCGCGCCGGCGCAAAGCTCGAGGACGCAGCCCGGCGAATCGGCGCGGACGCCGAGCCGCTCGACCTCCTGGACGGTCCCGGGATCGAGGCGTTCTTCGCGCGGCAGGCCCCGTTCAATCACGTGGTGATAACCGCCGCGCAAACGAAGACGGGCTCCGTCGCATCCTTGCCGATGGCAGATGCGGTCGCCGCGATGGATTCGAAGTTTTGGGGCGCGTACCGGATCGCCAAGGCCGCCCGCATCAACGGCGGCGGATCTCTTACCTTCGTATCGGGGCAGCTGGCCGTCCGTCCCGTGCCGACATCGGTGCTGCAGGGCGCGATCAACAGCGCCCTGGAAGGGTTGGCACGCGGCCTGGCGCTGGAGCTGGCGCCGGTGCGGGTCAACGCCGTCTCTCCCGGGCTGATCGAAACTCCCCTGCATGGCCGCATGAGCGAAGCGGACCGGCAGGCCATGTTCAAGGCGGCGGCGGCGAACCTGCCCGCGCGCCGGGTCGGCCAAGCCGGGGACATCGCGCAGGCCATCCTTTTCCTCGCCGCCAACCCGTTCGTCACCGGCACGACCCTGGCCGTGGATGGGGGCCGGGCAATCGCATGACGCAAGATTCCCCCCACCGTTCCTTCGTCGCCCTGCATGGAGTTCCACGATGCCCTACCAGACGATCAATCCCGCGACCGGCGGTCTCGTGCGAAGCTTCGCCGACAGCACCGACGACGAGTTGGAGGCTGCCGTCACCGTGGCGCACGATGCCTATACGAGGGACTGGCGGCATCGCGCCGTCGAAGAGCGGGCAGGCATCGTCAGCCTGGCCGCCAGGCGCCTGCGTGAGAATACCGAGGAGTATGCAGGGTATGTGACCCTGGAAATGGGCAAGTTGATAGCCGAGGCGCGCGCCGAAGTGGCGCTGTCCGCCGACATCCTGGACTACTACGCGACCCGGGCCGCCGCCTTCCTCGCGCCCCAGGCCCTTGCCGACGCTCCGGGCAGCATCGTCGAAGTGCTGCCGCTCGGCATCATCCTGGGCATCGAGCCGTGGAACTTCCCCTATTACCAGCTCGCGCGCGTCGCCGGGCCGCAATTGATGGTCGGCAACGTCGTGATGGTCAAGCACGCCGGCAACGTGCCGCAATCCGCACTGGCCTTCGCACGGCTGTTCGAGGGCGCGCCCGCCGGCATCTACACCAACATCTTCGCTTCCAGCGACCAGATAGCGACGCTGATCGACGACCGGCGTGTCCGCGGCGTGACCGTGACCGGGAGCGAGCGGGCTGGAGCGGCCGTGGCCGAGCGCGCCGGACGCAACCTGAAGAAGTCCGTGATGGAGCTCGGCGGCAGCGATCCGTTCATCGTGCTGGAAGACGCTCCGATGGAGGCGGCGCTGGACAACGCCCTTTGGGGCCGCATGAACAACACCGGCCAGAGTTGCGTGGCCGCCAAGCGTTTCATTGTGGTGGGCAAGGAACGTGGCGCCACCTTCCTGGACGGGATCACCGCCCGGATGGGCGCCCTGCGCGCGGGCGATCCAGCCAAATCGGGGACCACGCTTGGCCCGTTGTCGTCGGAAAGCGCCATGACCGGGCTGTTGAAGCAGATCGATGCCGCCAAGGCGGGCGGTGCCCGTGTCGTCCTGGGCGGAGGCCGGGTGGAACGCCCCGGGTTCTACGTCGAGGCGACGATCCTGTCCGAAATCACCAGGGACAATCCGGTCTACACGCAGGAGCTGTTCGGCCCGGTGGCCAGTTTCTACGTGGTGGACACCGAGGACGAGGCGATCGAGGTGGCCAACGCCACGCCATTCGGGCTCGGCGGCTCGATCTTCACCGCCGATCTCGACCGCGGCCGGCGGCTGGCCGCGCGGGTCGACAGCGGCATGGTGTTCGTCAACAACCCGACCTGGACCGCTCCCGAGTTGCCGTTCGGCGGCGTCAAGAACTCCGGTTACGGCCGCGAGCTGTCCGAGCTGGGCTTCGGTGAGTTCGTCAACAGGCGGCTCCTCAGCGTCTCGGCGGCAGGCGCGCCGCCACCCGGAGCGCGGCACGGTGGCTGACCCGCGGGCGCCCGGACAGGGGGACCAGGCCATAGAGGCCGCGGAAAGCAGCACTTTGACCGTTCGGGAAGCCTTCTTCGAGGTCGCGCGACGCCTCGGGCTCACGACGGTGTTCGGGAACCCGGGCTCCACGGAAGAGTCCCTGCTGGCGTCGTTCCCCGATGATTTCCGCTACGTCCTGGCCCTGCACGAGGGCTGCGCCGTCGGCATGGCGGACGGCTATGCCCAGGCAACCGGGGAGGCGGCGCTGGTGAACCTGCATACCGCCGCCGGCATGGGAAATGCCCTGGGGGCGATCGAGAGCGCCTGGTACAACCGCGCGGCACTGGTGGTCACCGCCGGACAGCAGACGCGCGAGATGCTGCTGGAAGAGCCATACCTCACCAACACGCAGCCGCAGCAGATCGCGATGCCTTTCGTTAAATGGGCATACGAGCCGGTCCGGCCGGAGGACGTGCCCGCCGCCCTCATGCGTGCCCATGCGATGGCCGTCCAGCCGCCCGCCGGGCCGGTGTTCCTGTCCATCCCGATGGATGACGTCGGCAAGCCTTGTCCGCCTCCCCGCGCGCCGCGCACGGTAGGCCGGAGACTTGGGGCTGACCCGGCGTGCCTGCGGCCGGTGATCGATGCGCTGTCTAAGGCGCGGTCGCCGGTCTTGGTGCTCGGCGGCGCCGTTGACCAGGGAGGCGGCTGGAACGACGCGGTCCGGCTGGCCGAACGCCTGCGCTGCAAGGTCTGGACGGCGCCCTTGGAGGGCCGGCCCGGTTTCCCGGAAACGCACCCGCTTTACCAGGGCATGCTGGCGGGTGCGATCGGGCCGCTGTGCGAACAGCTTGAGGGCCACGACGTCATTGTCGTGATCGGCGCGCCGGTCTTCCGTTATTACCCGTATGTGCCCGGCCGATTCATCCCGGAGGGGTCGCGGCTGTTCCACATCACCGACGATCCGCACGAGGCCGCCCGGGCGCCGGTCGGGGACAGCTTTCTGGCCGACGCGGGCCGGGCCTGCGCGGTGCTGGCCGAAAGCGTCCCGGCCTCCAGCCTGCCGCTGCCGCCGCCACTGCCGAGGCCTGCCGCACCGGAGCCCGGCCCGGTCATCACCGCTGACGCGCTGTACCATGCCATCGAGGTATCCCGTCCCGCGGGCAGCATCGTCGTGCAGGAGTCGCTCTCGACGTTGAAGGCTCTGCGGCAACGCCTGCCGACAAGCGGCAGCCGGTCGTTCTACGGGATGTCGAGCGGCGTGCTGGGCTTCGGGCTTGCGGCATCCGTCGGCGTCGCCTTCGCCGAACGCGACAAGGGCAGCGGCCGCAAGGTCATCGGCATCGTCGGCGACGGGGCGGCCAACTACGTCATCCAGTCGCTTTGGACGGCGGCGCAACACCGGCTGCCGGTCTTGTTCGTGATTCCCTGCAACCACGCCTACAACATCCTCAAGTCATTTAAGGGCCAGCTTGGGACGCCGGGCGTTCCGGGCCTTGACATACCCGGCCTTGACTTCGTTTCGCTCGCGGCGGGCTACGGCGTGGCTGGAGAACGGGTGGACAAGCCCGAAGCCCTGGCAGACGCGCTCCGGCGCGGGATGGCGGAACCCGCACCCTACCTGATCGCGGTCGAGATCGACCCTGCCGTTCCGCCGCTGATCTAGCTTGCATGAGCGTCGATTCCCATTCGCATCGAGTAAAGTCACGTGCAGCCCTCCCGGCATTGCCAGCCCGGGTGAGTCTCAGCCTGGCTGTTGGTATGGCACTCCTTGCAGGCGCGACCGATGCATACGGCCTGACGATGCTCCGCGACGTCTACGTGTCGTTCATGAGCGGGAATACGACGATGCTCGGCATCTCGACCGGGTCGGGAGATTGGACCCGCGGCGGCGGCATTGCATCGATCATCGGCTTGTTCGTTGCCGGGACCGCGTCCGGCGCGATGGTTTCCGATGCGGCGGGCCGGTTCCACATGCCGTGCGTGATCCTGGTGGCATCGGTCGCGCTTTGCCTGCCGGCTTACGATCCCGCTTGGGCCGTGGCGTTCGTCTTCGCGATGGGTGCCATGAATGCCGCCCTGGGGAAGGTCGGGAGCGAAAGCATCGGCCTCACATACGTCACCGGCGCCCTCGCGAAATTCGGCGGGGGCCTGGGCCACTGGCTGATGGGTGACCGTGCCGGCGAACATCGACCCCGAGGCCTCGGCCTCCCTTCTCCTGCCACTCGTCCGGAGCTTTCGGGTAATTGGCAGGCGGCGGCACCCGGGTGAGATGACGGCTGCAGTAAACCAAGCCCTGCGGCTGCTCGTTTGAGCTTTCGGTAATTAGGAAGCGGTCATTCCCATGTATATGCAGTCTCTCCGCACAGCCGGGCCCTTTGACCTTCCGCGGCACGGGGCCGGGTTGCCGACGTGGCTCAGCCTGTTGCTGGCGACTGCGTGCGGCCTCATTGCCGCCAACATCTACTACGCCCAGCCATTGGTCGGCCCGATCAGCGCGGCGCTGCACCTGTCTTCGCGGGCGGCGGGACTGATCGCGACGATGGCGCAGGTCGGCTACGGCGTCGGCCTGCTGCTCGTCGTGCCGCTTTGCGACCTGTTCGAGAACAGGCGCTTGGTGTTCCTCATCCTCTGCGTTGCCGTGCTGGCCCTTCTCGGTGCAGCCGTGTCGACGAGCGCGGCTGCATTCCTGGCCGCGGCAGCCCTGATCGGCCTGGGCTCGGTCGCCGTTCAGATTCTCGTGCCATATGCCGCGCATCTCGCTCCGACCGCGTCGCGTGGCCGCGTGGTGGGCAACGTCATGAGCGGTTTGATGCTCGGCATCATGCTGGCCCGGCCTGCTGCAAGCCTGGTCACGGAGGCGCTGTCGTGGCGTGCCGTGTTCGTCATCTCGTCCGCCCTCATGGCCGGCCTGGCTATCGTGCTGCGGGTGGCATTGCCCCGCCGTCAGCCTGCGCCGGGCTTGAGCTATGGCGGCCTGTTATCGTCTATGGCCCGGCTGGTCCGCCACACCCCGATCCTGCGGCGCCGGGCGATCTACCAGGCGTGCCTGTTCGGGGCGTTCAGCCTGTTCTGGACAGCGGTGCCGCTACATCTGGCCAGCCGCTACCATTTGTCCCAGAACGGCATTGCGCTGTTTGCCCTTGTCGGGGTGAGCGGCGCGATCGCGGCGCCGCTGACCGGCCGGATGGCCGACCGGGGTTGGAGCAAGCCGCTCACCGCGTTTGCCATGTCGTCTGTCTGCGCGGCCCTTCTCCTCGCCCTCCTGGGGTCGTCGGCATCCGGCCCGGGCCTGATCATCCTGGCTGCCGCCGCGATCCTGCTAGATTTCGGCGTGGCCGCGAACGGCGTGCTCGGCCAGCGCGCGATCTACGCGCTCGACGCCGCAGCGCGCGGCCGGCTCAACGGCCTTTACATGGCGACCTTCTTCGGCGGCGGAGCCTTCGGGTCGGCGGTCGGCGGATGGAGCTATGCGGAAGGTGGTTGGCCACTGACCATGGCGGCCGGGCTGCTGCTGCCGGCGGCCGCCCTGAGCTACTTCCTGAGTGAAAAGCGGAGTTACGAACATGACTGCACATGACAAGCCGCCGCCTGCCCCTGGCGCTGCCCGGATGATCGACGCCGCGCCGTCGTCCCGGCCCGATCCTCGGCTGCAGGGGTTCGAGCACGGCTTCCGCACTGTCGACGGCGTCCGGCTGCACTATGTCGCCGGGGGAAAGGCGGATGGAGAGGTCGTTGTCCTGCTCGCCGGGTTTCCGGAGAGCTGGTACGCCTGGCGCAAGATCATGCCGCTGCTCGGATCCGCTTACCGGGTGATCGCGCCGGACCTTCCCGGGCAAGGCGACTCCGACCGCCCGGCCGGCGGTTATGACGCCCGGTCCCTCGCCGTGGCCATCCACGGCCTGTTGCAGCAGATCGGGGTCGACCGCTATCTCCTTGCCGCCCACGACGTGGGGGCTTGGGTCGCCTACCCCTATGCGGCGCTGTTCGGCGGCGAGGTCCGGCGCCTCGTCCTGATGGACGCCGGCATTCCAGGCATCACCTTGCCCGACGCGCTGCCAACCGCGCCGGACCGGGCCTGGCGCACCTGGCACTTCGCGTTCCACGCACTACAGGACCTTCCGGAGTTGCTGCTCGCCGGCCGCGAGGCCGAGTATTTGGATTGGTTTCTGCGGCGCAAGACGGCCAACCCCGAAGCGTTCTCGGACGCCGACATGCAAGAGTACCTGCGCGTGTTCAAGAAGGAGGGCGGGTTGCGGGCCGGGCTCGCTTACTACCGCGCCGCCTCCGTTTCAGCGCAGCAGAACCGGGCGCTGGCCGCCGAGGGCCGGCTCGCGATGCCCGTGCTGGCCCTTGGTTCCGACCAGGGATCCATCGCGGACATGGCAACGCCGTTGCGCGCCTTCGCGGACGACGTGCGCGGCGGCACGATCCCCTTTTGCGGCCACTTTCTGCCCGAGGAACAACCCGAGGCGGTCGCGCGGGAACTCCTCGAATTCTTCGGCCAGGCTTGAGGATGTCGATACGGTGACGATCGGCTCGTTGGTCTGGAAGGCACGAAGCAGGCGATCGCCCCCAATTTGCATCGGGCCGGGCACGGCAATGGCGGTCCGGAACCGTTCGCCGGAAGGGTCGCCAAGCTTGCGACCAACTCCGTGAGCCGCGGCCGCCGATGCCAGGGGCAAAGCAGTCACGCAGCAGAAGGTTACGCCGCCTGCGTGCCGTCGGACGGACCCGACCGCAACCGTCCCGACTGTGGTTCCAATCGAAATCACGACAACATGGAAGACCCTTGTCATGAGTGCTGACCGCGTCGACGTCCACACCCACCTCGTCCCGCCTTTCTGGGCCAGGGACCTGCCGCTTCACGGTGGTGACCCCTCAGGCTGGGGTGCGCCCGACTGGTCTCCCGAACAGCTTATTGCCTTTATGGATGAAGAGGGGATCGCGGTGAGCATGTTGTCGCTCACCGCACCGGGCATCGAGGGCTGGAAGGGTTCCGACCGAATTGCGATGGCGCGCCAAGTGAACGACTACGGAGCCGGGTTGGTGGCTCGCCGGCCCGACCGGTTAGGCTACTTCGCGACCCTCGCCCTGCCGGATGTCGAGGCCGGCCTCAAGGAGGTAGGACGTTGCTACGACGACCTGGGCGTCGATGGCGTTTGCCTGCACAGCAACTTCGAAGGAGTCTATCTCGGCGACGACCGCTTCCTTCCGATCTGGGCGGAGCTCGACCGCCGATCCGCCGTGGTCTTCGTCCATCCGACCACGCCTGGAGCTACCGTGCTGGCTGGAATACCGGGGCCGATCGAGGATTACCCCGCCGACACGACACGGGCCGCATTGCAACTGGTGGTGGCCGGTCACATGAGGCGCTTCACGAACGTCAAGGTCATCCTCTCGCACGGCGGCGGGTTCCTGCCTTACGCCGCGAGCCGGTTCGCCGAGCTGACTGCCTCGCTCACGCCCGACCGGCCGGCCGAGGCGTTGCTGGACGAGATGGGCCGGTTCTATTTCGACACGGCGCTCGTGGCGCCCAGCGGGCTGCCGAGCCTGCTTGGCTTCGCCCAACCCGGCCACATCCTCTTCGGAACGGACTATCCCTACGCCTCGACCCGGGTGTCCAAGACCTTCACCCGCCGCCTCGACGAGGCCGAGGGTCTGGCGCCTGCCAAGTTGGTGGAAATCAACGTCGGCGCCCGCGCGCTGTTCAGGCGTTTACATCCGCATGGCTGAGCATCTCGGGCGGCGGTGCATGCCTGCATCGTTCGGGGGGCACGTGCGGCGGCTGCATTGGGCCGGCATCGCATGAAGCCGGACCGAACGCCCGAAACACCGGGCTGCGGCACTATTCCGCTGTAGACGAACCCAGTCCCAGGTGACAGCGGGACGCCCGCTCTGAATGGACAAGCACGGCGCCGACAGGTTGGTCTGGCGCTCCAGGACGGGTCGCTCGCCTGGGCATGTGGGGACTGGCCGAGATCGGCACTGCGCGCCCCACCGCGAGGCCCTTACGAAGGTCTGAACGTCGACAGCTTCGATCGTCAAAGCATTTCCGTCCGATATCTCAATGCCAGTTCGGCGACTTTTTTCCCGCGTTCAGCCTGCTCCTCCGCGCTGAGCTTCGGGGGCGGCAACTTTCGGCCTGCACCCCGCACGCCGACCTGAGCGAAAAACTCCTCCTGTCCGGCAGGGGTGCACATGCAGAGCATATGCACGGTCTTTCCCGAGGCGTTGCGGAACTGATGCGGCGAATTGGCCGGGACGTTCACCGCCATACCTTGTGAGACGGTTATCGTCTCGGCCCGGAAGGTGAACTCCAGCTCGCCCTCCGGAAGCGTGAACATCTCCTCGAAGTCGTGGCGGCGGGCCGCCCGCCGGCACACCATGGGCACCTGCAGTGATGGTCGAAGACACCGACGAGGCAGTCGCCGACTGCGCATTGCGGCTGGTGCGCCTCCTCGACCGGGCGGATGCCATCCCCGTGTTGCAACCGGCGATCTCGCGTGAGCTTCATTACTGGTTGCTAGCGGGGCGGCACGGGCGGGCGGTCAGGGGGCTGACCTGTCCCGGAGGCGCTGCCCGCCGCATAGCGCGTGCTGTCGCCGTGTTGCGGGGTGAGTTCAATCGCACGATACGGGTTGACCGCCTTGCCGCCGAGGCCGGCATGAGCCCTTCGAGCTTCCACCACCACTTCCGTGCCGTCACCTCGTTATCGCCCATGCAATTCCAGAAGCAGCTACGGCTGATAGAGGCGAGACGCCGCATCGTCGGCGACGGCATAACGGCGAGCCGGGCGGCGCTCGAAGTCGGCTACGAGAGCGTCACGCAGTTTACGCGCGAATACGCCGCATGTTCGGGATACCGCCCATGCGCGACGCGAGCGAGAGCCGGGCCCCGTGCTGACATCCACGCCCCGGCTGCGGCAAGGAGGGCAGCCTTGGACCGCATGATGAACTACGGTGCGATGGGCGTATCTAACTTCGCAGCGAGCAAGCGGGAGAGTTCACCTTCACCCGTTCCCACACCGACCAGGACCGCAAACCGTCTTCCAATCCGCTCGTAGACGGATCCAAGCCCGGTCAACCCTGGACGCGACCCTTCAGTGGTCTTTGCCACTATCGGGAACAGTTGGATCTTAGTATTCCTGCCTAGTAACGTCAGTCTAGATGAAAAGGAACTCACATGATGGAGAAAGATATCACGGGCGCGTTTGAGACCTATTTTGCTGCATTCGGCGAAATTTCCCGGGTCAGACGTGAGGAATTACTGCGTTCCAGCGCTGCCGAAGACATAAGCTTCTCCAATCCTGGCGTGTCTGGCGAAGGGGTGGAAACACTCCTGGCTCACATCGCCGGATTTCAGGAGCGCTTCCCGGGAGGTTACTTCAGGATCAATTGGGTGCGCCAACAGCACGGTCAGCTTCTCGGAGAGTGGACGCAGATGACCAAGGACGGTCGTGAAATCGTCACCGCGCACAGCTACGCGCAGCTGAACGAGGATGGCCGCGTAAGTCGCTTCGCAGGCTTTTGGGAACCCTTTTGAACCGCTGTCGGCCGGCCCACGGAGATGGATCTGCAGACAGCGGCTAGTCGCTGCCGACGTAGCGGTGAGGATTGGCCTCGGTCCGACCTGGTTCGCTGACGTATTACCGAGGACTTCACGTCCGCGAGCGGAACATGCGACAGGTCGCGATCGTCGGTCTCGACCGACGAAAAGGGTGACACGGACCCATGGAGTGGCCGCCGCCGCAGCTTGTGCGCCAGGAAGCTGCCCCTGCCTCCAAGCCAGCGTAATTTTCAGCTAGCGGTCACACCTTATGTTGCGCCCGCTCTCGCTTATCCTGCGGGTCAAACGTATCCACCGCCCCCGCTACGGCTGCCGCGCCTGCGAGAGCGCCGTGGTGCAAGCGGATGCTCCACGGCGGCCGGTCGACAACGGTCTGCCGACGGCCGCGCTGCTGGCGCACATTGCCGCGGCAAAATTCGCCTGGCACCTGCCGCTGCATCGCCAGACCCAAATGCTGGCGGGCTACGGGCCTGGCAACGCAAGCTCGACGTTGAGAAGAGCCTGCCATATCGCCCCTACCACACGCACGATGAGGAATGGCCGCTGGTTCCCGGCGAGCCGGTCGAGCTTTTGATCGAGATCCTGCCCACCTGCATCGTGGTCCCGCCCGGCTACCGGCTGGCGCTGAACATCCGCGGCAATGACTACGAGCATGGTCTTGGCGATGCCAGGCAGAAGGGCGACCTCTTCACCATGACCGGCGTCGGGCCGTTGACTCACGCGGACCCGAATGACCGCCCGCCCGGCACATTCGGCGGAAAGAACCGGCTGTATTTCGAGCCGGGTCAGGAGCCCTATCTTCTGCTGCCGATCATCCCGTGAGGTTCCCCGCGTTTCTTATCGTGATGCTTATACCAAGATCCGATGACGAGAACCTGTCCGCCGTCGTTGCACGCCGCCTCTTGGCGGCGTGGCAATCCAAGGCAGCGCAGGCCGCGCGTCGACCGTGTGGTCCTGGATTGCCACGGCGCAAGCGCGCCTCGCAATGACAGGCAATGAGTCGTCATCATCGAGCCCTGGTATTAGCGGTGACAGAGTGAAACGCTGCTCGTGTCGGTGCATAAGCTTTCGATATGAACGACGTCAGACTATTGCTCTGGGCACATTGCGACGTTGAAGCCAGAGGCCGGTAGTAGCCGAACCGAGGTACGCACAGAACGGACAGGATAACACCATTCGTGGCACAGACCGGGACACTGCCACAAACACCTTCTATAGCCGAGTTTAATGGATTGCAGGCATCGATTGCGTCTTCCAAGAAAGCTTGACGCCGCAAGCTACCAGGCGTAGCCAGGCAGCTATGGCAATTAGCTACATCGGTATCGCTGGGGGCAGACTTGCGGTGGAGGTTGAGGGGGAAGGGCCCCTCATCATCTGCTCACCAGGTTTGGGCGACACTCGGGACGCGTTCGCGCCACTCGCTGCGCACCTTGTCGCCGGAGGCTATCGCGTAGCCCGTGTCGATCTCCGCGGGCACGGCGACAGCACGGCGCGCTTTGATCGCTACGGTGACGAAGCCGTGGCAGAAGACTTCCTGATGCTGATCGAGGCGCTTGGCGGCGGCCCAGCCGTCCTCGCAGGCGCATCGTTGTCGGCTGCGGCGGCCGTCATTGCAGCGGGCCAACGCCCCGCCCAAGTGGCCGGCCTGATCCTTCTGGCGCCCTTCCTCCGCAACGGCGCCGGTGAGGTCATGCGCTCGATCTTGCAGGTCGCCTTCGCCCGCCCGTGGGGACCTGTTCTGTGGCGCATCTACGCTGCCAAGCTTTGGCCCGGCCTCGGTGACAAGGCCCGCGAGCGCGCGGCGAGCACGACCGCGTTGCTGCAACGCCCGAGGCGTTGGCCCGCGTTCCGCGCCACACTCGCGGGCGCTGACCATCGTGTCGCTGAGCCGTGGATCGGTCGCGTGCAGGCGCCGGTTCTTGTGGTTATGGGCGAAGCCGATCCGGATTGGAAAGTGCCGATGAACGAAGCCGCATGGGTGGCGTCCAATTTCAAGGATGCCGAGACGATTGCGGTGCAAGGCGCGGGGCACGCCCCGATGCTCGAGCGTCCACAGACGGTAAACCCAGCAATCGATACGTTCCTGCAGAAGTTGAGCAGGAGCGGGGCTTTCAAGATCGGCAATGCCTAGAGAAGGCCTCAGTCCCGAAGTCATCACGGAAACCGCAGCGGCCATCGTGGATGCTCACGGTCTCGCCGCCTTGACGCTCGCACGACTAGCGGCTCGTCTCGGCGTAGCGCCGCCCAGCCTCTATAAGCATATCGGCGGGCAGGAGGATCTGATCCTGCGCGTCTCCACGTTGTCGCTCCGGCGCCTGAACGACGAGCTGACGACGGCCGCCATGGCACGCTCCGGCCGTGAAGCCCTCTTGTCGATAGCGCATGCTTATCGTCGCTTTGCGATCGAACATGCCGGCCTTTACACCTTGACCCAAGGGGCGCTCAGGCCCGACTCGGACGCGCAACAAACCGAGGCACGGCGTGTGCTCAAGGTGTTCGACGCTGTGATCAGCAGCTACGGAGTGCCCGACGACCTATCAGTGCACGCCACCCGCGTAGTCAGGGCCAGCCTTCATGGTTTCGCAGACATCGAGGCGCGCGGAGGCTTTCAGCTGCCGCAGTCTGTCGATGACAGCTTTGAGCTTACCATGGAGGCAGCCCATGCCTGGCTGAAGAGCCTCTGCGGGCGCGATCATGCGGAGCCCTGATTACCTTTAGCAAAGGTCCGCACAGGGTCGATTGTGTTGACAAAGGCCAGAATATGCGCATTCCGACGATTGCAGCCATCGATTCCGATTGAACCAGCCACCTGTTCCGATCGAAGCCAGCCGGGCATTCCGATGATCCCAGCCGGATAGCGGTGCGTGTCGCGCGAGCGGGTGAAGTTGGGCTACTGGACGGCGGCTTCGTCAAGCCTGGCTTTGGCAGCGCGCAGCTTTCGCATGCTCTCTCCTTTCAGTTCGAGGCGGTGTGCACCGTGCACCAACCTGTCCAGCACGGCGTCGGCGATGGTGGGATTGCCGATGTGCTCGTGCCAGAGCTCGACCGGCACCTGGCTGGTGACGATGGTAGACGCGCGGTCGTGCCGGTCGTCGACGATCTCCATCAGGTCCCGCCGCTGCTCGGCATTCAGCGGCGTGATCGCCCGGGTAGAAATGCCCGTAGACCTCGACGTGGTAGTCCAACCCCGCCCGGCAGCGCCTCCACTCCGCGTAGGCATACGGCTCGGCGGGCATGTCCAGCAGGGCACCGGACTCGATCGCCTCGAACAGCGCCCGGCGGGTGGTGCCAAGATGGCGCATCGGCCGGTTGTTCAGGTCGGTGGTCAGCTCGCGGATGGCGCCGTTCAGCTCCGCCAGGGAGAAGAACCGGCGGTTGCGCAACCTGGCCAGGATCCAGCGCTGCACGACCTGGACGGCAACCTCGACTTTGGCCTTGTCGCGCGGCTTGCGCACCCGGGCCGGTAGGATCGCCGTGCCGTAATGGGTCGCCATGTCCTGGTAGGTGCGGCTGATCCCCGGCTCGTAGCGGCTGGCGGCCGTGACGGCCGCCTTGAGGTTGTCGCAGACGATCTGCCGCGCCACCCCGCCGAAGCTGGCGAACGCGCCGACGTGGCAGCCGATCCAATCGAGCAACGACTGCGTCCACCGCGCCTCCGCATAGGTGTAGTTGGACGCCCCAAGCACGGCCACGAACACCTGCGCCCGTCTGACCTCCCCCGTGGCGCCGTCGATCACCTCCGCCGTTTGCCCGGCATAGTCGACGAACATCCGCTCGCCGGCCGGGTGGGTCTGCCGCATGGTCGGCGACAGACGACCGCGCCAGGCCG
The DNA here is from genome assembly GCA_965199005.1 of Acetobacteraceae bacterium. GTDB lineage: Bacteria > Pseudomonadota > Alphaproteobacteria > Acetobacterales > Acetobacteraceae > LMUY01. Next base: position 2,806,131 of record CBDAQK010000006.1, read on the forward strand.
CATGGAGGTCGCAGAACCGGCTGTAGCCATACCCATCCGGTTGCCCGGCCCGATACTCCTCCCACAGCAGCAGGAGGGTCACGCCGGGCTTGCGCAGCTCGGCGTGGATGCGCGGCCAGTCGGGCTGCGGGCGCAGCGCCTCCGCCGGCGTGAACGGCGGGGTGAACAGCTTGCGCTCCAGCGCCACGTCGTCGAGCACCGCCGGCGCCGGCCAGGTGATGCCAACCACGGCAGCCCGGCGCAGATACTCGGCCACGGTGTAGCGGCTGACGCCGACCATGGCCGCGATCTGGTGCCCTGCGCGCTTTGGTCAACAATGCAGGCATCGGGGTCAATGCACCGGTAGAAGTGCTACCGCTCTCCGAGTGGCGCCGGCTCTTCGACGTCAACCTCTTCGGCCATGTCGCGATGATGCAGGCGCCGTTGCCCGCGCTCATCCAGAGCCGTGGCAGGATCGTCAACATTTCCTCCGTTGGCGGCAAGGTGGCGATGGCAACTTACGGCCCCTACGCCGGCTCGAAGTTCGCCCTCGAAGCAGTCAGCGATGCATTACGTCGGGAAATCGAGCCGCTTGGAGTGAAGGTCATCGTGGTCGCACCGGGCGCTGTCACGACCGACATGCTCGGCCGTGTCGCTGTCACAGGCGAGCGCATTATTAGCGCCATGACCATTGAGCAGCGTGGTCGCTACGCCACCCTCATGCATTCAGTTATCTCGCAGGCGGAGGCGGCTGTCCCCAAGGGAGTGCCTGCCGAGGAGGCAGGCCGTGTCATCGCGGACGCGATCGCCACCAAGCGACCTCGTACCCGCTACACCGTTGGTCACGACGCAGCGATGATCGTCCGTCTGACTAGGTATCTCTCAGACCGCATACTGGACAGACTTCTCGCCCGCAGTCTCAGGTCGCATCTCCCCAAAGGTCTGCCGACGACATGAGCCTGCAGATGCGGACGACCGTAGCTGGCGACACAAATACCCCATGCGGACGCTCATGTTACGCAAGATAAGCCTGGGCGAACGTGCGGCACAGGATGCTTGTCCGCCAAACCAACGATAGGCGGACACTGCGCCGGGTAAAATGTTGTGCCAACAAGGCATTGCGAAAATGCCACCACTTCGCCGCTGACGAGCTTGCGGGAGGGATGAAGCGGCCAAATGGCGACAGTCTGTAGTCAGATCGTCATGCGTTGCCGTATTCCCACGCACCAGCCGTGCCGAGTGCCTGTTCGAACGCCTTGTGTCCACTCCCTGCAAGCCATGACCGGAAAGATTGCACCTCCGGATTGATCGTGCGCATGGCTTTGAGGTCGGCGTGACCCGCAAGGGCACCCTCGTCCAGCAGCGCGGTCAACTTCCCGAGGAAGGGATTGGCCATCAGGACTTCATCGGAGAAACGCGCGTAGGTGATGAGACGGCCGGCCGCTTCCGTGAATAAGGCGCCCAGATCGCGGCCTGTAACGGTGTCGCTCGCGATCTCGAACGTCTCCCCGCCAAATCGCCCCGGATCGGCGAAGATCGCGGCGACGAATTTGCCGATGTCTTCAACAGCCAGAAGCTGCATCGACTGATCCGGCTTGGCGAAGAAATTGAAGCGACCCTCGTCCAGTCCGAAGCCTGGCATCATCAGCATATCCATGAAAGCCACCGGCCGAACGATGGTCGCGGTAATCGGAAGCGTGCGAATATGCGCCTCGATGTGGGCTTTGCTGTCGAAATGTCCCATTCCGGTGGGCTTATCGCCGACGGCACCGACAGAGGTGTAGACAAGGTGCTCGACGCCGCTCTCGACCGCCAGGTCGGCGATGGCGATGCCGAAGCGCTCCTCGTCCTCGTCGCTCAACCCAAGCTCGGGTCCTTGACCCGAACTCGGCTGGACGCTGAAGACGCCGTGAACGCCCTTCATCGCAACCCGGATCGCGTCGGTGTCGGCGAACGTGCCCTGCACGAGCGCGACGCCTGCGTCGCGAAGTGCCGCCGACTTCGGCGAGGCAGGGTTTCGAACGAGCGCGCGAACCGGCCACCCCGCTTTCAGAAGCGCGGTGGCGACCGATCCGCCCTGCTGGCCGGTCGCGCCGAAGACCAGGATCGGCTGTTTGCTATCAGACATGACTATAACCCTCGTGTTTGCGTCTGTTCGCCTCAGCTCGTCGGCTGTTAATGGCGTTCGTCATCATGTCTGCGCCGCCGCGACAAACGGTCTCAAAGCCGAACGGTAACCCCTCTCTTGGACGCCAAGGCAGGCTCGGAATCTACTTATGTGAGCTGCCCTTGCGGTTCCCGGGGCATTCCTGGATGTCCGTCAAACAACCCCTGACCGGACGGCCCGACCGCCATGTCCGTCAGAGCAACGATTGGCGGACGCATGCCTCGGGAGCGAATTGTATCCGTCTGGCAGTTGACGTTTGACAGAATGATACAGATTGCCAGCGCTTTATCCCGTGTGTTTCAGCACGTCGATGAAGGCTCTCAGCCCGGCCGGCACATGACGGTGGCCGGAGTAGTAGAGGAACAGGCCGGGGATGGATGGGCACCAGTCGTCCAGCACGAGGACGAGCGCGCCACTATCCAGATGCGGCCGGGCCGTGCGATCCGGCACATAGGCAATGCCGAGGCCCCCGGCGGCAGCCTCGGCCATCAGCTCCACATGGTCCAGCGTCAGCGTTCCCGGGACATCCACCGACACTTCCTGGCCATGCTTGGCGAACTCCCAGCGATACGGCTTGCCGCTCGGCAGGCGCACGCGGATGCAGGCATGGTCCCGCAGGTCGTCGGGCGTGAGCGGCGGCTGGCGTCCGGCCAGGTAGACCGGAGATGCGACGGCGACCGAATCTTGACGGCCGAAGGCACGCCGACCGAGTACTTCGATGACTTGCGACCCGCGCTGCAGGCCGCCGCCGGCCGAATACTGACATTCCGAGTCGACCGGGGTGGATCGACAATCAACTTGTCCGCCCATCTCGGCAGTTTGAATCACGATGGACGAGCTGTCGGCTTTCTCGGGATAGAGACGAACCATCGGGTCTTCGTATCCGAGACGCCGGCGGCCGCCCTTCGCTCCGCGACCGGGAAGACGTGGCACGCGGTCACCGACGCGGAGGCGATGTCGCCGGGCACCAGCTCGCAGCCCAGCCCTAGCAATTCTTCGATATCCGCCCGCTTGGCGGCATCCGCCGTGCCGATGGTTTCCGGCCGGAGCAGCACCGCGATGGACACGCCGGCCGCGGCGGCCCGACCTGCCAAAGGGCGGAGCACGGCCATGCCGAGTTCGCCCGCGCCCAAGACGAGGATCGAGCGCATCGACGGTATATCGGCTGGCAGGTTGGACGGGTTCATCTCTTCGATCGCCCCTCATAGGTATGGCCACGTTCAGGGACCGACGACGGTCCGACCGGCAGGCAAACGTCGGCACCCTGGAAGCGTACTTCGTCGGTTGATCCTCGGGCCCTGCGACTCATCCCCGCAGCGCCTCGATGATCTCCGCGGTCTGCCGAACCCGCGCGATGCGCGGCAGAAATCGCTCGACCGCGAACTCGTGCAGCCCCGGGGCGACGCTGCCGCACGCGTCTGCCGCGATCACCACGTTGTAGTTCAGGTCAAAGGCGGCGCGGGCCGTCGCCTCGTCGCCCATGTTGGTCGCGACCCCGCAGATCACGACGGTCTCGCACCCGCGGCGACGGAACTGGAGGTCGAGCTCGGCCCCGAAGAAGGCGCTCATCTGCCGTTTGGTGATGCGGACGATGGCTGGCAGCCCGTCGATCTCCGGCACGAGTGCCGCAAAGCTTGCGGGCAGTCCCTCCTTGGGCAGCGTCCATGGCGCATCCGCGATGCCCTTGGGCGCATCCGCATAGCCGGGCGCGAAGTCGGTGGTGGTCAGCACGATCGGCAACCCCATGTCGGCGAACGCGGCGCCGAGCGCAGCCGCCCGGGTCACCACCTGCTCCTTGCCGAACGGTGTCGGCTCGGGGTCCAGGATGCCTTGCTGGAGATCGATGATCACGAGCGCGGTCGTGCCCTTGTCGAGCTTGAACATCGCTGGTCAGCTCCCGTGCGCCGGCATGTCGATCACGATCTTGCCGAAGGCGCCGCGGTCGAGATGGTCCAACGCGGCCGGTAGCCCGTCGAAGGGGTAGCGACGGTCGATCACGGGCTTCAGCCCGATCCGGTCGACGGCGCGCACCAAGTCCTCCAGCGCGCGGCGGTGGCCGGTGACGATGCCTTGGATGACCGGCGCCTTGAGCAGGATCGGCGTCGTCGGCGCGTTCAGTTCCAGGCCGCCGAGCAGGCCGATGACCGAGATCCGTCCGCCGACCGATACGGCCGCGACGGAACGCGCGAAGTTGTCGCCACCGATCAGGTCGAGCACATGATCGGCACCGCGTCCGCCCGTTAGCGCGAGCACCGCTTCCACCACGTCAGCCGTCTCGCGCTTGATCCCGTGCGCGGCGCCGAGCGCCTTGGCGCGGGCGAGCTTCTCTTCGCTGGCCGAAGTGATGATCACCTCGGCCCCGTGCGCTACGGCGATTTGCAGGGCGAAAAGGGCAACGCCGCCGGTGCCCGGTAAGAGCACCGTCTCGCCCGCCTTGATCCCGCCCTGCTCGACCAGCGAGAACCAGGCGGTCAGCCCGGCGACCGGCAGCGTGCTGGCTTCCGCGTCGTCCAGCGACGTCGGCGCGGCCGTGAACCAGCCTTCAGGGAAGCAGACGTGCTCCGAAAGCACGCCCGGATAGTGGCCGCCGAGCGTGCGGTACGACGGCTCCCGCGCCGACCCTCCCGGCCGGCTGTCGGTCCACTCCGGCAGGAAGTTCGAGATCACGCGGTCGCCCGTCGCGAATCGGGTGACGCCGTTGCCCACCGCCTCGACCACGCCGGCCATGTCGGAGGCGGGCACGAAGGGAAAGTCGAGATCCAAGCCCATTCCATGATCGATCATCATCGGGTCGCGCGCATTGAGTGCCACTGCGGAGACCCGGACGAGCACCTCCCCTGTTGCGGGACTCGGCGTCGACGCGTCGTCGGTGCGGAGGCTGTCGCGACCGTGGCGGTCGATGACCCAGCGCCTCATCGGTGCTGCTCCGACGCAGCGGCTGCGTTCGGTTTCGGCTCGACATGGTCCCAGACATCGTTGAACGCCGTCATGTCGAGGAACTCCGTCGCACGCACGACGCGGCCGCCCCGCATTTTCAGGACGAAGACGTAGCTGTTCGCATAGGGCTTGCCGTCACGTCTCATGCCTTCCGCCTTTGCGAGAACGGCAACGTCGTCCCGTCGGACCAAACCTTGGTGGCACGTGGGGCTGGCGGCCTGCTGAAGCGCGCCATGAACGGCGCAGCCACGTCCCTTGCGAACACGCTCTTGCTGAAGGTGCCGCAGTGCGGGACGGTGCCGGGAATTACGATTTCCGCATCGTCCGTCATCAAATCGAACAACGAAGCTTCGCCGGCGCTCCACTTCCGGAACGCCCCACGCACGGCGCGCAGATTGGCTGATCGCGCGACGCCGGTCGCGATCGCCCCACCTGTGGCGCCGAGCAGGAAAACCACAGGACTCGTTAGCTTGCTCATAGCATCCCAATCCCTTCCGGCCGCCGGGTTCAGACGTCAAAACGCCCCTGGTAGATCAGCTACGCTGGCAACGTTCTTAGGACTATCGTATATGATCGGAACACACTCTTCGTCGTTTGAGGTATAATGCGCGGATCGGATTACGCTGAGCTGCGGGCGTTTGCCGAAGTCGCCGGCCAGGGCAGCTTTTCGCGCGCCGCCGAACGCCTGGGCATGGCACCATCCACGCTGAGCCAGACGGTCCGTGCACTGGAAGAGCGGCTCGACGTCACGCTCCTGAACCGAACAACGCGCCGTGTGTCCCTGACAGGCGCGGGCGCAAGACTGATCGACCGGTTCGCTCCCGCGATGGCCGAGATCGAAGCTGCGGTTCAGGACACGCGGGATCAGCGTCTCAAACCCCGCGGCCTGGTTCGGTTGCACCTGCCGCGCGCCGCATACCACCGGCATGTCGAGCCTGTGCTTGGCCGTTTGGCCGAAACCCTTCCCGAGGTGATGCTCGACCTGACCGTCGATGACGCGGCGCGCGACGTTGTTGCCGACGGGTTTGACCTGGTCGTTCGGCGTGGCGAGAGCATGGACACAAGCCTGACCGCAGTGCCGCTCGGCGGCACCCTGCGCCACGTCGTGGTCGCGTCGCCCGCCTACCTGGCATCGCAAGGCACGCCACGGAAGCCTGCGGAGTTGATCGGTCAACAGCTCGTCCAAAGCCCGGGGTTCCAGCAGGCAGCCGCTGAGGACGTGGGCGCCGACCTCGCCCCCCTTTTCCACCACGCATACGCTGGCATCGGGCGCAAGCTGCTTCAGGCGGATCGCGGCCGATAGCCCGGCTGGGCCAGCCCCCACGATCACCACGTCGAATTCCATTTGCTCGCGCTCCGACACCTTCGACTCCTTGGAAATGGAGAGCACCGGTCCCCCCAACATGATCAGATCAGATCGGGCATGCCGTTCGGGGTCGGCCAAGGTTGGTGGCATTTACCCGGCTGCGGCACCGAACTCGGCTCTGATTATGGCGGAGTGCTCGCCGACCGCCGGCACCGGGCCTAGCTCGACCGATCCGTCGCCATGCAGGACGGGAGGGGCCGCCATCGTCGCCTGGCCGTTCGGGGTGCCGACCTTCACCCGTCTCAGTGCCGGATGCCGGGCAAGCGCCGCGAGGTCATTGACGAAGCCGAACGCGATGTTGCCCGCCGACAGCCGCTCCGCCGCCCCGGTACGTGACAGCGTCGCGAACACGGCAGCGATCACGCCGTCCACGGCGACCCGGTTGCCGACGCGTGCGGTGTTGCTCTCGAAGCCCGGCCTCGCCGACAGGCCATCGTCGTCCAGGAAATGCATGCAGAAGGACCGCCATTCCCGCTCGTTCTGGATCGCGATCAGGACCGAGGCACCGTCCTTCGTATCGAAGGCGCCATAAGGGCAGATCGACGGATGCGCCAGCCCCACGCGCGCCGGCATTCGCCCGGTGCCTTCGAAGTACAGCAACGGCACGTTCATCCAGTCCGCCATGCCGTCGAATAGGCTGACCTTCAAGCTCCGTCCGAGCCCGGTCGTGCCGCGCGCGATAAGGGCCTCCAGCACCCCCGCGTGCGCCGCCATGCCGCAGGCGATGTCGCACGCGGACACGCCCACGCGCCCCGGGCCCGCCGGGTGCCCGGTGATGCCGGCCAGCCCGCTTTCCGCCTGCACCAGCAGGTCGTACGCCTTCATCCCGGCATAGGCGTTGCCTTCACCGTAGCCGCTGATGTCCACCGTGATCAGCCTCGGAAACCGCTCCCGAAGCGCCTCGGAGCCAAAGCCCGCGCGAGCCGCGGCACCGGGTGCGAGATTTTGGACGAATACGTCAGCGCGGGCTAGCAGCCGGTGCAGCATGGCCGCATCGGCCGGATCCTTAATATCCGCAACCAAACTTTGCTTGCCGCGGTTCAACCAAACGAAGTAGCTCGACAGCCCACCCACGGCCGAATCGTAACCGCGCGCGAAGTCGCCCTCCGGCCGCTCGACCTTGATCACCCGCGCCCCCGCATCCGCCAGCTTGCAGGAGCAGTACGGCGCCGCGACCGCCTGCTCCAACGAGAGGACCAACAATCCGTCGAGGACGCCCATCAGTAGGACCGCGGCATGCCCAGCACGTGCTCGGCCACGTATGACAGCACCAGGTTGGTGCTGATGGGGGCGACCTGGTACAGCCGGGTCTCGCGGAACTTGCGCTCCACGTCGTATTCTTCGGCAAATCCGAAACCGCCATGGGTCTGAATGCAGGCCTCGCCCGCGGCCCAGCTCGCCTCGGCCGCCAGCATCTTCGCCATGTTGGCCTGCTCGCCGCACGGCAGCCCGGCCTCGAATCGCTCCAATCCGTTTCGCACCAGCAGTTCGGCCGCCCGCATCTGGGCATAGGCCCGGGCGATCGGGAACTGGATGCCCTGGTTCTGCCCAATAGGCCGGCCGAACACCTTTCGCTCGTTCGCGTAAGCGGTGGACTTTGCGGTGAACCACTTGGCATCGCCGATGCACTCGGCGGCGATAAGCAGCCGTTCGGCGTTCATGCCGTCCAGTATGTAGCGGAAGCCCCTGCCTTCCTCGCCGAGCAGCGCCTCGGCCGGGATGTGCATCTCGTCGAAGAACACCTCGCACGAGTTGTGGTTCATCATCGTGCGAATCGGGCGGATCGTCAGGCCCGTGACCGCCTTCATGTCCACGATGAAGGTGGACAGGCCCTCGGTTTTCTTCGCCACCTGATCGCGCGGCGTGGTGCGGGCGAGCAGCAGCATCAGGTCGGAATGCTCGGCGCGGCTGGTCCAGATCTTCTGGCCGTTCACCACGTAACCCTCGTTGGTCCGCCGCGCCGTCGTGCGCAACGCCGTGGTGTCGGTGCCGCTGCCGGGCTCGGTGACGCCGAAGGCCTGCAGGCGCAACTCGCCGGAGGCGATCTTCGGCAGGTAACTTTCCTTCTGCTCCGGCGATCCGTGGCGCAGGATCGTGCCCATCGTGTACATCTGGGCGTGGCAGGCGCCGCCATTGCAGCCCTCCGCCTGGACGGTCTCCAGGATGGCAGCGGCGGCGGTTATGCCCAGCCCGGAGCCGCCGTACTCCTCAGGGATCAACACCGACAGGTAGCCGCTCTCCGTCAGCGCGGTGACGAACTCGGTAGGGTAGCCGCGCACCTCGTCCAGCTTGCGCCAGTATTCGCCCGGGAAGCGGCCGCACAGCTTGCGGACCTCCTCGCGGATCTCGGCGTGGTCGTCTCGGGTCGGGAAACCGACGTCCATGATCGCGTCCTTTGCTTGAGGCTAGACCGGGTCCCACCCGAATACGTCCTGGCTGCGGTCGAGTGGAACCAGACTGGGTTGGAAGGCCGGGCCGGCATGTTCGGCGATCAGCTCCGGCGTCCAACCCTCGCTTCGCTGCACCGACCGCATCGGCCGGTTCTGGCTCATCAAGAAGATTTCGTGGTGCCGGGTCGCGAACACCTGGCCGGTGATGCCCGCCGCAGCGTCGGACGCCAGGAACACCGCCATCGGTGCGTTCTTGTCCGGCGTCATCTGCTGCAACTTCGCCACCCGCGCCTGCTGCTCCGGCGTTTCCGCCGGGATCGAGCTCGTCATCCGGCTCCACGCGAACGGTGCGATGCAGTTCGACCGCACGCCGAACCGCTGCATGTCGAGCGCGATCGACTTCGACAGCGCCACCACGCCCAGCTTCGCCGCCGAGTAGTTCGCCTGCCCGAAATTGCCGATCAGCCCCGACGTGCTGGTCATGTGCACGTAGGCACCGCTGCCCTGCTTGCGGAAGTGCTCGGCAGCCGCACGGCTGACGAAGAAGCTGCCGTTGAGGTGCACGGCGATCACGCTGATCCAGTCCTCGGGCGACATCTTGTGGAAGATCATGTCTCGCAAGATGCCGGCGTTATTCACCACGGCGTCGATCCGGCCGAACGAGTCCAGCGCGCACTGCACGATCCGCTGCGCGCTGCCCCATTCGGCCACGCTGTCCGTGCTGATCGCAGCACGGCCGCCGCGCTGCTCGATGATCTGCTTGGTCTGCTCGGCCGGTGTCGCGGACAGGCCCTCGCCGCCGAGCGAAGCGCCGACGTCATTGATGACCACGGCAGCCCCAGCCAGCGCCATGGCGACCGCGATCTCCCGCCCAATCCCGCCACCGGCGCCGGTGACCATCGCGACCTTGCCGGCCAGCATGCTTCCTTCTTCCATCGGCATTCCCCTAGCTCGGCAGGTTCAGGACGGACTTGGCGAGGATGTTGCGCTGCACCTCGTTCGAGCCGCCATAGATCGACACCGGCCGGGCCTGGATGAACTGCCCGGCCGGATTCAGCTCGCGGTTGCCGCCGATCGGCTCCAACAGGCCGCTATTCTCGCCCGCGATCTCCAGCATCGCCTCGGTAATGCGCTGGTAGAGCTCGCTTTGGTTTAGCTTCAGCATCGAAACGTCAGCGCCCAACAACTCGCCCCGGCGCAGGCGCTCGACATAGCTCTCGTAGAGGGAGGTGTGGTCGGCGAGATCGAGGCGCAGTCGCACGTAGCGGTCCTCGAACGCATCATCCTCCCAAGTGTCCATGTGCTGCGCCAACAGCCGGAGCCGGTCCAGCGCATAGGCCGACTGCTTCGGCGAGCCGATCATCACGCGCTCGAACCCCAGCAACGCCTTCGCCATGGTCCAGCCCTGGTTTACGGTGCCGACCAGGTGGTCCACCGGCACGCGAACGTTGTCGAAGAACACCTCGCAGAACTCGTCGTGCATATCGAGGTTGATGATCGGCCGCACCGTGATCCCCGGCGCGTTCATCGGGACCAGCAAAAAGCTGATCCCCTCCTGCTTCTTGGCTGCCTTGTCGGTCCGCGCCAGCAGGAACATCCAGTTCGCGTCGTTGGCCAGCGTGGTCCACGTTTTCTGGCCGTTGATGACCCATTCACCATCATCCAACACGGCCGTGGTCGACAGGCTGGCGAGGTCGGAGCCCGCGTTCGGCTCGCTGTAGCCCTGGCACCAGATGTCCTCGCCCGCCAGGATTCGCGGCAGGAAGCGCTCCTTCTGCGCTTGCGTGCCGTAGCGGATCAGCAGCGGCCCGAGCATGACGATGCCGTGGTCGTTGAGGCGGGCGGCGCCGAAGCGCTCGAACTCCTCCATCATCATCAGCTGGCGGGCGCCGGACAGGCCCAGGCCGCCATGCTCGCGCGGCCAACCCGGCGCGATCCAACCCTTGCGGGACAGCGCCATGTAGGCCGGCTTGTTGTCCCGCCAATGCAGGCGCTTGGCGGGATTGCGTAGTTCGGGTGGGTAGTCGGCCTGCAACCACGTCCGGAGCATGGCCCGGAAAGCCGGTTCGTCCATCGCATCAAGGTCGCCAACGTCGCTAATATTGTCTGCAAGCATAATCTCATTCCTCGACTCGTTCCGGAGCCACAGCGGAGTAGCGAGCCCGGTGCAGCCGGGCCGACCCGAAGGCGTTGGCGAGCACCATCGCGCGGCGTAGATAGAGGCCGACGTCATACTCGTCGGTGTAGCCGATGCCGCCATGCATCTGGATGCTCTCCCGCGTCACCAACAACGCTGCGGTTGCGGCCCGGGCCTTGGCGCGGGAGACGGCTGCCTGGCGCTGCGGCAATGGTGCGCTGGAATCCAGCACTGCGGCCGCACTCTCGATGCTGGCCCGGGTCAGGGCGCATTGCAGCTTCAAGTCCGCCGCACGGTGCTGCAGCGCCTGGAAGCTGCCGATCGGCCGGCCGAACTGCTTCCGTGTGCGCAGGTAGTCCAAGGTGAGCTCGAAGCTGCGTTCCATGACGCCGAGCAAGCCTGCCGCCGTCAGCAGCGTCCCTTCCTCGATGGCCTCGGACAGGTCGCCCGCGACGAACCGTCCAGGCGCGTTGGTCAGGGTGAGCGTCCCGTAGTGCCCGCCGTCCTGTGTGGTCGCCGTCGCCAGGTGCACGCCCGGTGCATCGACCCGCACCAGCGCGAGCCCGCCGCGGACGGCCACGAGGAAGGCGTCGGCGCCGGCTGCCATCGGCACGAACACCTTGCGGCCGGTCACGCGCCCGTCCGCGAGCACGGTGTCGCCGCCCGGCTCGACGGTGTCCGCGCGCTCTTGCCAAGCTGGGATGATGACGTGGTCGCCGGAAAGAACATCGGGCAGATTCTCGGGCGGTAGCGCTCGGACCGAACAGGCGCATGCGATCAGCGGCTCAGGCGCCAAGCCGGCGGCGAGCTCCTCCGCAATGGCGCAGAACTCGGCCATGCCCAGCTCAGCGCCGCCGTCGGCTTCGGGAACGCGCAGGCCGAGCCAGCCCATCTCGCACATTTGCCGCCACACGGCAGGATCAAAGCCGGGCACGCCGAAGCGTAGGGCGCGTATCCGCTTCAGGTCGGCGCCCCGGGGCGCCACGGCTGCGACGCTGTCGCGCAGCATGCGCAGGTTCTCTTCGCGTTCGGTGCTCATGCCACTGCTCCGAACACGGCGAGGCCATGGTCGACCACGACTACCTCGCGCTCGACCACGCGGGCACGGAACGAGCCGTCGCGCCACATCTCAGTCCTGATCGTCTCGCCTGGATAAACCGGGGCGGAGAACCGCAACCCGACCCGACGAAGCATATCGGGCTGGTAATCGCCCAGGCCGCGCAGCAACGCGTGGCTGACGATCCCGAATGTGCAAAGGCCGTGCAGGATCGGCCGCGGGAACCCGGCGCGCCCGGCAACGTCGGGGTCCGCGTGCAGCGGATTGTCGTCACCGTTCAGCCGGTAATACAACGCCTGCTCCGGCCGCGTCGGCAAATCGACGACGATGTCGGGCGGCGTGTCCGGCATGGGGTGGGGCCGCGGCGATGGCGCGGCGCTACCGCCGAACCCTCCATCACCGCGGAGAAACATGGTCGCCTCCGTGACGGCCAGGAGTTCGCCGCTGGCTGCATCCGTGACTTGCTTTTCGGTGAACAACAACGCGCCTCGCCCCTTGCCCTTGTCGATCAGCCCCGTGACGCGCGTGCGGCCGACCACGTCGCCTTTCACCGGCAACGACCGATGGATTTCGATGGATTGCTCCCCGTGCACCAGCCGGACCGCATCCACCCCGGTGCGCTCGTCGCCCAGCCAAAATCCGGGATGGCCGAGCACGACCGCCATCGAGGGCAGCGCGCGCAGGGCACGGTGATGGTCGACGAAATCGAGTTGATTCGCGTCGGTCGGATCCTGCCCAAGCCCGACGCTGAGGGCATAGAGGACGGCGTCGCGGTTCGTAATTCGCTGCCGCACCTCCGGGATCGGGTAGGCGAGGAGGCGTTCGGGATCGATGGCCATGCTGCGATCAGACCGTCGCCGCGTTGCCAAGCAGCGCAGTCACCTGGCTCGCGAGGGTACCGCCGTTGCCGTGGCAGAGCGCCACGTCGCAGCGTGGAAGCTGCCGCTCGCCGGCCGTCCCGCGAAGCTGCGTCACGGCCTCGACGATGAGGAACATGCCATACATACCCGGGTGCACGCAGGAGAGCCCGCCGCCATTGGTGTTCACCGCCATCTGGCCGCCCGGAGCGATGGCGCCGCCGCCCACGAAGCGGCCGCCCTCGCCCTTGGGGCAGAACCCGAGATCCTCAAGGAACAGGATCGTGTTGATGGTGAAAGCATCGTAGACCATGGCCAGATCGATGTCGGGCGGCGACAGCCCGGCCATGGCATAGGCGCGCGGTCCGCTCTCGGAAGCCGCTGTGACGGTCAGGTCCGGCATTTGTGCGATGGAGCGGTGCCACTGCGCGCCGCCGACCCCAAGCACGTATGCGGGTTTTTGCGGCAGGTCGCGGGCCCGGTCCGACCGCACCAGCACGCAGGCCGCGGCACCGTCGGTGACCAAGCAGCAATCGCGCGCGCTCAGCGGGTCGCTCACCATGCGGGCGCCCAGCACATCCTCGCGCGACAGCGGGCCGCGCGCAAAGGCATCCGGGTTCAGGTTCGCCCAGGCGCGCGCGGCGACCGCCACGTCCGCCAGCATCTCCCGCGTGGTGCCGAACTGGTGCATGTGCCGGGCCGTGGCCAGCGCGTAGGCGGTGATCGGATGGCGCGGGCGGTAGGATGTTTCGTGCCATACCGGCTCGCTCATCGACACGAGCCGTCCGCCGGCGGTGCGCTGGTTGGAGCCGTAGCAGACCAGGGCCGCGTCGCAGAGCCCGGCGTCGAGCGCCAGGGCGGCCTGCAGCAGGTGCATCTCGAAGCTGGACCCGCCGACGTTGGTCCCGTCGAAATATCGCGGGCGGATGCCGAGGTAGTCCGCGACGGTGAGCGTGGGGAATGCGTGCGTGCTGGTTGCCGCGAAGACGCCGTCTATGTCTGGCAGCGAGAGACCGGCGTCTGCCACGGCCGCGACTGCCGCCTCGCACATCAGTTCCGTTGCCGACCAGCCCGGCGCCTCGCCCATGCCGGCCGTCGCAATGCCAGCGATGGCAGTCTTGCCGCGCAGCGGGTGCGCCATGTCAGGCGTCCGCCGGATCGAACACGACCACCGGTTCCTCTGCCGCCGTCGCGATGCGGGCGCGGACCGGGGCGCCGATCGGCAGGGTTTCGACGCCATCGACCCGGCTCATCATACGCGGTCCCTCAGCCAGGTCGATTAACGCCACGTTGTAGGTGCCATCCCGCGAGCGGTTCACGGTGATGGAGTGAACGGTTCCCAGTCCCGAAGCCTCCACCCATTCCAGGTCCCGCTCCCCCGTCCCAGGTGCGGCTACTCGCGGGTAGAAGACGTGGCGGCCGGTCGAGCGGCTTCGCTGGATCATGAAACGTCCGGCGCGCAGGTGGGCGAAGTACTCGGCTTCGGGGCCCGCCTGTCCATCGTCGCGCATTGCCGTTACCTCCCCTTGTTGGAAGGTAACATATATTCCGAATGCAGAAATGCAATCCGACTTCTGAATGAACTGTCGGATTTCGCCACCGTTGGGCGACTTGGTTCAGCTGGACGGCGAGGGTCGGGCCGGGAAGAGCGAGTTGCCAACGGTTGCAGCAAGGTCTTTCAGGTCGCGCCCAAGGTCGGCGAGACGTTCGGGGGATTGCTGGCCGGATATGGATACGCCACTGAACCCGAACCGGGGACGTCGCTCGGCATCGACGACCAGGGCGGCGACGACGGCCAGGCCGCGGAACAGCCGGCCGTCGTCGAGCGCCCAACCGGCTTCGCGCACTTGCGCGACCTGGGCCTGGTATTCCGTGAAGGCGAGCGGGGTTTGCCACCGCAAGCCGGCGAAGCGGCGCCGAAGTTCCGCCGCTGGGAGCTGCATCTCCGCTGCGACGCACCGGCCGATCGCGCCGGCCAACAGGGGCAGACGATAACCGGTGCCTATTTCGACCCGGATTCCGGTTGGGCTATGCGCACGATCGATCAACACGAGATGGTTGTCGTCCGTCACGCGCCATAGCAGGATCAGGGTCTCGTAATTCAGCGCGAGCCGCTCGAGCTCGGGGCGGATCAGCTCCGCGTGGCTGATGCCGACCAGCCCGACGCTCAACTCGGCCAGGGCCAGGCCCAGCGAGTAGGTCTTGTCGCTCATGTTGAACGACGCAAACCGTGCGCGGACCAAGGTCCGCAGGATGTTGAAGCAGGTGCTCGTGCTGATCTTGGTACCACGAGCAACCGCGGCCACGCCCACGGGAGACGTGCTCGCCGCAAGGTATTGCAGGATCTGAAGAGCGTTCACGACGGCCCCGACATCTCGCTGCGCGCTCGGCTTGTCGGGGTCACCGGCGGACTGCAATGCTGCGCTCAGAACGACGTTCTCCATGAGGCAAGGGCCAATCGCCCTCCAACGCATCATGGCAGATGGCTGGGATGTTTCACAGGGAGGCCGAACGCCATGGAGGAATTGATGCAGGTCGGGTTCATCGGACTGGGACAGATGGGCCGTCCCATGGCCGAACGACTCCTGTGCCCCGAGATATCGCTCCACGTGTTCGACCCCGATGCCGCTGCCATGGATCGGTTGACTTCCCTCGGTGCTATCGGCCATCCCGACCCGGCGTCCGTCGCGGGTGCCGCTAGTCTGGTCCTCTCCTGCCTGCCCAGCCCGGCGGTCAGCGAGGCGGTGGCACTGGGACCGGACGGCATCGTCAAGGGTCAGGCGGTCCGCACGTATGTCGAGACGTCGACCATCGGGCGCCGCACGGTCGGCCGGATCGCCGACGGGCTTGCCGAACGGGGCATCGGGCTGCTCGACGCGCCCATCAGCGGAGGGCCACCGGGCGCCAGGACCGGCACGCTCGCCATCATGGCGTCCGGCCTGGACGACGATCTGCGCCGGGCCGAGCCTGCGCTGCGGCGCATCGGACGGTCGGTCCATCGCGTGGGCCAGCGCCCCGGGCTCGGTCAGGCGATGAAGCTGGTCAACAACCTGGTCGTTGCGGCGAACATGGCCTCCACCTTCGAGGCCCTGGTGCTGGGCGCCGCGGCCGGCCTCGACCCGCGGTCGATGACCGACGTGCTGAACGCCAGCACGGGGCGCAGCATGGTGAGTGCCGAGATGGTGCCGCACAACATCCTGAACGGGCGCTTCGACTTCGGCGCAACCATCGCCATCATGGAGAAGGATGTGGCGCTAGGCCTGGTCGAGGCGGCCGAGCTGGATATCCCGCTGCGCGTCTTGGCGGAGTCGGCACGCCTCTGGCGTTCCGCCCTGGATGAGGGGCGAGGATCGGATGACATCACTGCGCTCATCTGCCGGATGGAGGAGGGTGCCGGGATCACCGTTCGAAGCACCGAACCTTCGGCACGCGGTTCAGATCGGTGAGTCGGGCTTGAACGCCGGCTTGCGTTTCTCCTGGTGGGACGCGAGCCCCTCCCGCACGTCGGGACCGCCGAATCCCATGAACTCCATCGCCAAGGAGGCGTCGAAGGTGGGCCCGGCCTGCCGCAACCAGTTGTTCAGCGCGTACTTGGTCCAGCGGATGGCGGTTTGCGCGCCGTCGGCCAGCCGTCCGGCGATCTCGATGGCCCGGGCGTCAAGGGCGTCGTCGGCCGGCGCTTCGGTAATCAGCCCGATCCGCTCAGCTTCCGCACCCAGTAGGGGCTCGCAGGTGAGCAGGTAGTATTTCGCCTTCGCCATGCCGCACAACAGCGGCCAGATCATCGCCGCATGGTCGCCGGCGGCCACGCCCAACCGGGTATGGCCATCGAGAATCCTGCAATCCGGGGTCGCCAGAGACACGTCCGCGAGCAGCCCGCACACCAGCCCAGCACCGACGGCGACGCCCCGCATCGCGCTCACCACGGGCTTGGAGCAGTTGATGACGTTGTAGACGAGGTCGCGCGCCTCCTTCCAGCCGCGCGCACGGGACTCGAAGTCGTCGATGTGCGCCTGCACGAGGGAGAAGTCGCCGCCGGCGGAGAAGTAGCGGCCGGCGCCGGTCAGCACGATGGCGTTGACCTCCGGGTCGTCGTCGACGTCCCGCCACACCTCGACGAGTTCACGGTGCATGACGCTGTCGGCAGTGTTCATCTTGCCGTGGTCCATCGTAATGCGAAGGACAAGCGGGCGGGGCCGGTCGAACCGGAGCCGCTGGTAACCGTCGTAGCGTCCCGCCTCGTTCGGCATCGGTGCTTCCTGCCCTGCTCTGACGCAATCCTACACTCGGAACGTCATTCTGCAACCAGGGCATTGTGGGAACCAAACGTGCTACCTACAACAGACCGCGATATTCTGCATTCACACACCGGGATGACGTGCTAACACTGGAATACGTCAACGAGATTGATCCGCCTCGTCGCAGGGTCAGCCGGGAATGAGGGAGAACGGGCCCATGAGACTTCAGACTATTGCAGCTATGGTCGCCATCGCGCTGTCGCTGCCCGCGGTGGCCCTGGCGCAGCCGGCGGTTAAGGTCGGCGTGCTGACCGACATGAGTTCCTCCTATGCCGACTACGGCGGCCCTGGCTCGGTCATCGCCGCCAAGATGGCGGTCGCCGACAGCGGCATGGCGGATAAGGTGCAGGTCGTCTCCGCCGACACGCTCAACAAGCCCGACAACGCCTCTGCCCTGGCTCATCAATGGTTCAGCGAGGGCGTGGACGCGATCTTTGATGTCCCGACTTCGAGCGTCGCCCTCGCCGTCAACGGCGAGGCCGGGCGCTCCCACAAGCTCGTTTTCTTCAGCACCACGATCAACGACCGCATCACCGAAGAGGAGTGCAACGGCTATGGCCTTGCCTGGGTGTGGGACACCTTCTCCGTGGGTCGTGCGGAGGCGCAATCATTGCTTAAGGATGGCAAAGATACGTGGTTCTTGATCACGCCCGATGGAGCTGCCGGGACCGCGCTGGAACAGACCGCGCGCCAGGCGGCGGCCGACAACGGTGGCCGGGTGCTGGGTGCGGTTCACCATCCCGTCGGCGTGGCGGATTGGTCGTCCTACCTACTGCAGGCACAGGCGTCGGGCGCGAAGGCCGTCCTGTTCGGCTCCGGCGGAGCCGACCTGGTCAGCGGCCTGAAGCAGGCGCGGGAGTTCGGCTTGCCGCAATCTGGCATCGCGATCGGCACGATGTACGCGGTCATCACCGACGTGCATTCGCTCGGCTTGGAAACAATGCAGGGCCTGAATATCGTGACCGCCTTCTATTGGGACCGGAACGACGAGACACGCGCGTTCGGAAAGCGTTTCCTGGCCCTGCACGGGAAGATGCCGACGATGTTCCAGGCGGGCGTGTATTCGGCTGTAGTCGAATACCTGAAGGCGGTGAAGGCTACGAACTCGACCGATGCGGACACGGTGCGCTCGTACATGCTGCGCACTCCGATGGAGGACGTGTTCCTGCGGCATGGCAAGCTGCTGCCGAACGGCAGGATGCTGAACGACATGCTGCTGGCCCGGATTAAGTCGCCGGCCGAATCGCACGGTCCTTGGGACTACTACCAGATCACCGGCGTGGTGCCCGGCGAGCAGGCCTTCCGCAAGCTTGCGGACAGTAAGTGCCCGCTCCGGAAATGATGATGGACGCAAGCACCTCGACGGGAGCGATAAGCCGCATGGATCAGCAATCTGCGCCATTCTGGCGCCCGGACCGGGACACGATGGAGCGCGCGCATGCGAGCCGCCTGGCCCGGGAACTCGGCCTTGCCGGGTTCGACGAGCTCTGCGCCTTCGCGGCCGATCATCCGGACCGGTATTGGAGCGCCCTGATGACGGCGCTACCGATCGTCTGGTCCAAGCCCTACCGCGACTACGTGGATCTCACAGACGGGACGCCGTTCCCGAGATGGTTCGTGGGCGGTGAGCTGAACTGGACCGACACAGTGTTCGCGGCGGGTCATTCCGACGACCGTCCCGCGGTAATCGCCGAGAACGAGGCCGGGCACGTCGAGACGGTCAGCTACGGGGAGCTCCGGCGGCGTGTATCGCGCCTGGCCGCGGGACTGCACGCGATCGGTATTCGGCGTGGAGACCGGATCGGCCTGCTGATGGAGATGGGCGTGGAGGCGACTGTCTCCGTGCTGGCCGTGTCATGGCTGGGCGCCATCGCGGCTCCCCTGTTCAGCGGTTTCGGGCCGGAAGCAATCATCTCCCGCCTGCAATCGGCTGGAGCCTGCGCCTTGATCGCCACCAGCGGCTTCCGCCGCCGCGGCCGTTGGGTGGACATCGCGGCGATCGTCCAGGCCGCCCGCGCCCAATTGCCGTCGCTGCGCCACGTGATCGTCAAGGACGCAGACGGCGCATGCCCCATCCCCGACGCGCTGACCTTCCATGAGGTGGCGGGCAGGACGGCAGAGCGGCCGGCCGAACGCATGGATCCGAACGACCCCATGATGGTGATCTACACGTCCGGCACGACCGGCAAGCCGAAGGGGGCGGTCCATACGCATGGTGGCTTCCCGCTGAAGATCGCGCATGACGCAGCCATCCATTTCGACGTCGGCCCGGGCGATGTGTTTTTCTGGCCAGCCGACCTGGGCTGGGTCGCCGGCTCGCTCACCATCGCCAGCGCACTGATGCGGGGCGCAACCTTGGTCTGCTACGACGGCGCACCGGACATGCCCGACTGGTCGCGCCTGTCCCGCATCGCGCAAGAGCACCGGGTCACTCATCTCGGCGCCTCGCCGACGCTGATCCGCGGGCTGGCCGCGAACAAGTCGCTGGCGACCGCGGGAGATTGCGGCAGTGTCCGGCTGTTGATAACCGCCGGCGAGGTCATCGACCCGGAGCACATGGTCTGGTTCGCCGACAGCTTCGGGCGAGGCAAGTGCCCGGTCATCAACTACACCGGTGGGACGGAAGTGTCCGGCGGCCTGCTCGCCAACGTCGTCGTCCGGCCGATCGTGGCCGCCGGGTTCAACAGCATCTCGCCGGGTGTCGCTGCCGACGTGCTGGATGACGATGGCCAGCCGGTGCGCGATCAGATTGGGGAGTTGTCGATCCTCAAGCCGTTCGTGGGCATGACGCAATCGTTCTGGAACGACCGGGAGCGTTACCTGGAAAGCTACTGGCAGAAGACGCCGGGCATCTGGACCCACGGCGACTTGGCGCTGCGGACCTCCGGGGACGTGCTGTTCCTGCTCGGACGATCCGACGACACGCTGAAGGTAGCCGGCAAGCGAGTCGGCCCGGCCGAGATCGAGGACGTGCTGATCGAGTTGCCCGGGATCGCCGAAGCCGCGGCGATAGGGGTTGACGATCCTGCAAAGGGGCAGAAGCTGATCGTGTTCGTGGTTCCTTCCAATGCGCCTGAAGTACTGGAGGCTGACCTGGAGGCAATCGTCACCACGACCATCGCCACGCGCTTGGGCAAGCCTTTTCAGCCCAGCCGCGTCCATGTCGTGACGCAACTGCCCAGGACGCGCAGTTCCAAGATCATGCGGCGCGTCATCCGGCGCGCCTACACCAACCAAGATCCCGGTGACCTATCGTCGCTCGAGGACACGGCAGCAATCGAGGTGATCCGCGAGGCGGCCGCCGGCGAGAAGGTCCACAGCTGATGGCGGCTTCGGTCCTCGGCGGCATCCGCGTGCTCGACATTGGCCGCTACATCGCGGGTCCGTTCTGCGCGGCCTTGCTCGGCGATCTCGGGGCGGACGTCATACGGGTGGAGCGGGTGGACGGAGGCGAGGACCGTTGGGTCACCCCTGTCGCCCCAGGTGGAGAAGGCGCCTTGTTCATGCAGGTCAACCGCAACAAGCGGTCCCTGGCACTCGACCTCGGATCGCCACAGGGATTGGAGGTGTTGCGCCGGCAGATCGCACGGGCGGATGTCGTGGTGGCCAACATGCCCCTGCGGACTTTGCGGAAGCTTGGGCTCGACTATGAGACGTTGTCGGCAGCCCGGCCAGACATCATCCTGACAACCGCGACGGCGTTCGGGCCGGGCGGACCGTCGTCGGACAAGGTCGGCTTTGATGGCGTAGCGCAGGCGATGAGTGGCGCGGTTCATATGTCCGGGCCTCCGGGTCAACCGTCGAAGCTGATGGTGTCCTACGTCGACTACGGCACCGCCCTGTCCTGCGCCTTCGGGACAGTGGCAGCACTCTACCAGCGCCGCACGACTGGCCTCGGCCAGCTCGTCGAAGCGTCGCTGCTCGGGACCGCCCTCACGATGGCGAACAACGTGCTGATCGAGCAGTCCCTGCTCGGGCTGGACCGGACGGCGACAGGCAACCGAAGCCCGTTGGCAGCCCCGTCCGACATATTCGCGACCCAGGACGGCTGGATCATCGTGCAGGTGATTGGGGACCCCATGTTCCGCAGGTGGGCGGCCTTGCTCGGGCGATCCGATCTACTGGTAGGATTGGCCTACGGCAGCGATCAGGCTCGCGGCGACAACGGCGAAGCACTCAGCGCCGTGATGGCGGCCTGGTGTGCCGAACGGACCCGGTCGGCTGCCCTGGCCGAACTGGGAACCGCGAACATCCCCTGCGGACCGGTCTACGGCCCGCGTGAAGTGCTGGCCGATCCGCACATCCGCGAATCGGAAGCCTTCGTGCCGGTTAACTTCCCCGGCCTTGCGGCGCCCGCGCCGGTCGCGCGGCCGCCGGTGAGCCTCAGCCGCTCACCCTTGGAGATCAGTCGCCGCGCCCCGCTCCTAGGTGAACACACCAGGGAACTCCTCGAGGAAAGCGGTTATGGGCCGGAGGAGATCGCAACCATGTGCGAGATGGGGATCACCAGGGAGGCGACTAACTAGAGGTTCAGGAGGGAGGACGGCATGGAACTGGGATTGCGCGGGCGTATCGCTCTGGTGACCGGAGCATCCAAGGGGATCGGTTTCGCGGTCGCCGAAGAGCTGGCCAAGGAGGGTTGTGCGGTTATCCTCGTTGCCAGGAGCGTGGCCGACCTCGGGCAAGCAGCCAAGCAAATCGCGAGGTATGGCACTCCAGTCTCATTGGAGGCGGCCGACCTCGGTGACAGCAAGGCCGTCGACGGACTGGCCGAGCGGCACGGGCATGTCGAGATCCTGGTCAACAACGCCGGCGCAATCCCGGGAGGCCGCCTGCACGAGATCGACGAGCCGAGCTGGCGCGCTGCATGGGACCTTAAGGTGTTCGGTTACGTCAACATGACCCGGCGGTTCTACGCAGCCATGAAGGCTCGTGGGCGCGGGACAATCGTCAACATCGTAGGCGCGGCAGGGGAGCGCGTGGACGCGGGCTACATCGCGGGCTCGTCCGGCAACGCGGCGCTCATCGCGTTCACCCGGGCACTCGGCGGGTCGAGTGCCGCGGATGGCATTCGGGTGACGGGGATCAACCCCGGGCCGGTCCTCACCGAACGGCTGGAAACCCTGCTCAAGGCGCGGGCGACGGAGGCGAACGGCTCACCCGACAGGTGGCGCGAGTTCCTGTCCCACCTGCCGTTCGGCCGGGCGGCCACGCCTAGCGAGATAGGGGCCTTGGCGGCTTTCCTGGCCTCCGACCTGTCGGGCTATACGACCGGCAGCATGTTCACGGTGGATGGCGGCATGGGCGCACGGGGCGCGGCCTACTGAGCCTGGCCCGGCGGCACACGACAAGGCAGTGCCATGACACGGTTCAGGCGCGTAGGAACGCGCTGTCTGGATCGATCCAGTCCCGACGCGGCGGATTGAACACGTCGTATTCGAGCGTATCGTCCAGGGCCTCGACTCCATGGAGCAGGTTCGACGGAATGACGATCACCTCGCCCGGGTAGACGAGCACCACCTCGTCGCCCGCGGCGCCCAGGGTGAACCGGAGACAGCCGCTCACGACGTGGGTGAACTGCTCGTGGACGTGGGAATGAGCCGGCACCACATCCCCCTTCATGAATCTCACCTCGCCGATCATGACGCGCTCGCTGGTTACGAAGCGGCGTGTGATACCACCACGCAGGTGCTCCAGCGGCTGGTCGTTCCAACGGTAATGGCCA
Organism: Acetobacteraceae bacterium; assembly: GCA_965199005.1. Lineage (GTDB taxonomy): Bacteria > Pseudomonadota > Alphaproteobacteria > Acetobacterales > Acetobacteraceae > LMUY01. The sequence goes on from CBDAQK010000006.1 coordinate 2,829,044, forward strand.
ACTTGCGAAGACATGCTGATCGCCACTCCCTCAAAGCCGTCCGGTTGCGTCCGCAGGCTGCGAAAGGTCGCTTGGGTAGAAGCGATACCGATCGCCCCATTTCGCCATATGGCCGATGCCCGGGAACGGAAAATGGTATGACAAGATCGGGATGCGGCTCGCCGCGACCATGTCCAGCACCCTCGTCCCGGTCTGGACACACAGCCCCGGGTCGATGTCGCCGATGAACTCAAGCTTGGGCACTTCCAGGTCCAGGATGTGATGGCGCGCGAGATCGGCGAGGTAGGCAAGCGTCTCGCTTTCCGAGCTGATCATGAAGATGGTATGGCCCGGCGTGTGGCCCGGCGGCGGCAGGGCCTGTATGCCCGGCAGGAACTCGTCGCCATCCTTGATGAAAGTGAGCCGGTCGCGGACCGGGACGAGGTTCAACAATGCTTGCTGGTGGAACAGCTTCAGCGGTGTGGCCGCCCGCGCTGGGTCCAACCAGAAATCATGATCGACCTGGTTAATGTAGAATTGAGCGTTCTCGAACATGATCCGGCCTTGGACCACCAAGCCGCAGACATGGTCCGCATGGCCATGGCTGAGGACGACCGCGTCGACGTCGGCGGGGCGTATACCCGCCGCTTCCAGGTTCGCGAAAAGCCGACCCGCACTAGGACCATATGCCTCTAAAGAGCCGCTCCCGGTGTCGAACAGAATCACCTTGGATCCTGTGTCCACCACCAGCACGTTCTCGTCGAACACGACGCGATCGGTTGGGAGGAAACTCGCCGACAGGGTGGACGCGATCTGCTCCGAGGGCGCGCCGACGAACGTCTTCTTGGGATCCCCGGTCACGATCACCCCGTCGGAGACGACTGTGAGCCGGAAGGCGCCGAGCCGGAGACGATGGAAGGGTGGTGCGTCCGCTTGGACCGGAAGCTCGGCAGTCCGATCGCGACCACTAAGCCGGTCATGGCGGCGCCCGTGAGCATCGCCCGTCGGCTCACACCCACGCGTTCGCTGGCCATGCGGTGACGCCTCACGCCCGGGTCGTCTGATGGATAGCGGCCCTGATCCGCGAATAGGTGCCGCACCGGCAGATGTTGGTTATCGCCTCGTCGATCTGCTCATCCGTCGGCTGCGGGTGCGCCTCGACCAGCGCCGCGGCCGCCATGATCATGCCTGATTGGCAATAGCCGCATTGGGGGGTCTGTTCGGCGATCCATGCCCGCTGCACGGGATGCGACCGGTCCAAACTGAGCCCCTCGATCGTCGTGACCTTACGCGCGCCCACTTCCGTCACGGGGGTGATGCAACTCCTCGTGGCCTCTCCGTCCAAATGCACGGTGCACGCGCCGCACAGCCCGGCGCCACAGCCAAACTTGGTTCCCGTCATGTCCAAGATGTCCCGCAGGACCCAAAGCAAGGGCATCTCGCCCTCCACATCGACCCGGTGCGGTTTCTCGTTGATGGTCAGCTCGAACATGCGGTCCATTCCCCTGATAATCGTCGATCATCGATTAGCCAGCTCGTCACGCGCCTTGCCGACCTGGGCCAGACTCCAGTCGTCCGGGTCCATTCCGTACTGCTCTTCCCACTGCACCATCTTTCCGTCGGCCTGTGCCCGGAGGATCAGTTCGTTCAACTTGGCCAAGAACGCCTCGTCGTTCTTGCGGACACCAATCTGAAATCCGTTGACTTGCAGCGGCTCGCCGACGATCGCGTAGCCGCTCCATTGCGGATCCTTGACCTTGAGCCTCACGAGGATTTCGTCGAACGCGAACCCAGCGCAGCGCCCAGCCGCCAACGCGTCGTAGGCGTGTGAAGCATCGGCAAACTCGATGATGTGGGCGCCGAAGCGGCTCGTGATGGTCGGGTTGAAATACGATGCCTCGATCCCGCAGATGTCGTGGCCTCGCGCCGACTCCCATGACGTCACCGGTCCGCCCTTCACCGCCATGAGCGTGCCGCCGCCTGGCCGCAGGTACGGAATGGTCGCATCCACGATCTTGAGGCGGTCCGGCGTTGTCACCATCGTCGCCAGGATCATGTCGATTTTGCCGGCCAGCAGGTAATCGACCCGGTTCTTGAACACGACTGGCACGAACTCGACCTTCGCCGGATCGCCCAGCAGCTGCCCGGCGATGAACTTTGCGAGCTCGACCTCGACGCCGGCATTGTTTCCCGAGGCGTCGATGAACCCGAGCGGCGCGTAGTCGGCCTTGACCCCGACGATCAGCTTGCCACGAGAACGGATGTCATCAAGCGTCCCGGCAATGGACGTCGTCGAGCACAATACCTGCGCCAGCAGCCAGAGCACCGACAACGCTCCCGGAACCATCGACGTGCGGCGTCTCAGACGATGTTCCCGCATCGACTGGATCCCGCCGTCACGCTCACTCCGCCGTGACATGGGCTTCCTTTGCGATCTTGCCCCACTTGCCGATCTCGTCGTGCAGGAAGGAGGCGAGTTGCTCTGGGCTGCCACCGGCGGGCTCGATGCCCATCTCGCCCAACCGGGCGCGCACCTCCGGCATGTCGAGGACTTGTTGGATGCCGCGGTTAAGCGTGGTGACGACGTCGACGGGCAGCTTTGCCGGTCCGAACACTGCATGCCAGGACCCCGCATCATAGCCAGGAACGGTCGCTGCTACGCTCGGGACGCCGGGCAGGGAAGGCACCGGTCCGGCGCTGCTGACGGCGAGCACCCGCAGGGACTTGCCGCGGATCAGCGGCAGGACCGCCGGTACGTTGATGAAGGCGAAGTCGACCTGCTCGCCCAGCAGGGCGTTGATGGTGGGCGCGTCGCCATTGAAAGGGACATGTGTGAGCTTGAGGCCCAGCTTCGTTGCGAACAGCTCGGTCGCGAGCTGGTTTGAGGAGCCGATGCCGCCCGAACCGAAGGTGACCGATCCCGGCTTGTCGCGAGCGAGGCGGATGAGGTCGGCCAGGCCGTCCACGGGCAGGCCAGGCCGCACGACGACGGCCATTGGCACCGTGTTGATCAGAATGATCGGGGTGAAGTCCTTCTCGGGATCATACGAGATGTTCTTGTAGACGCTGTTGTTGATGGCATGGCCCGACGGCACGAACATGATCGTGTAGCCATCGGGTTTCTGCCGGGAAAGGTACTCCTCGCCGACTACGCCGTTGGCGCCGATGCGGTTCTCTACCACCATGGATTGGCCCAGCAACGGCGCCAGCCGGGCGGAAATCAACCGGGCGATCAGGTCCGTCGTCCCCCCGGCGCTGGACGGAACGACGACCTTGATGGTCCGCCTCGGGTAGTCGGCCGCCGCCGACGGCGGGGCCGCAAAGCAGAGTGACATCAGAAGTGCGCCGGCGACGCGGACAAAACTGAACATCTTCCCTCCAATATTTGTCGTTCTTGTGGCGGAGCGGCCCATGGTCGGAGACTGCGGCGCGCACTCGCCGCAGAGGTTCGGGACCAAGCTCATGTACGGGGCCGCACGTCTTCAGCGCCGGGCAAGAGAAGTGGCCTTCGCGGCGCCCATGCCAGGAACAGCTGCAAGGCCACGATGGCCAGGCAGACCGCGAGGAAGGCGGCGCTCAAGGGGTGCTCGACGAAGATCGCAAGGTCGCCGTGGGACAGGATGAGCGCGCGGCGGAAGTTCTCCTCGATCAGCGGGCCGAGAACGTAGCCGAGGAGGATGGTGGCCACCGGGAAGTCGAGCGCCAGCAGCACGGCGCCACACAACCCGAACGCCAGCACTTCGCCGACGGCGAACAGGGAGTTGCCGATCGCATAGACGCCGATGGCGATGAAGAACAGCGCGGAGGGGAACAGGAACCGGTAGGGCACCTGCAGCATCTTTACCCAAAGGCCGATCAGCGGCACGTTCAGCACCATCAACAGCACGTTGCCGACCCAGAAGCTGGCGATCAGGCCCCAGAACAGGTCCGGATGGTCATGGATCAGCATCGGTCCGGGCTGGATGCCCTGGATGAGCAATGCGCCGAGGATGAGGGCCATTACGGCATCGCCCGGGATGCCAAGGCTCATGGTCGGGATGAAGTCCACTTGCGTCTTGGCGTGCGCTGCGGCCTCGGGGCTCGCGACGCCCTCGATCGCCCCGCGGCCGAAGCGGGCCGGGTTGCGCGCGATGCGCCGCTCGATCGCGTAGGCGATGAAGGTCGTGATCGTGGGTCCGGTGCCCGGCATGGCGCCGAACAACGTGCCTACTAACGTCCCACGAACCATCGGCAGGAACGACGCCTTCAACTCCGCCCCGGTCGGCCGCATATCGCGGAGACGCACGCGCGGCCCAGCGCTGACGGTGGCGATGCGATTCACGCTGCGGATGAAGTCGGCGACGCCGAATAGGCCCATGGCGACCGCGACGAGCTCGATCCCGCTGTTCAGTTCCGTGATGCCGAACGTCATTCGCGCGGCGCCGCTATTGACGTCCGTGCCGACGATGCCGAGGAGGAGCCCGACGCACGTCATCGCGACGCCCTTGAGCGCCGAGCCGCGGCTCATCGTGGCGCCCGCCATCAAGCCGAGCAGCATGACCGCGCAGATCTCCGTGGGCCCGAACTGGAAGGCGAACCGCACCAGTAGCGGCGACGCAAATATCATGACGATGATGCCGACGGATGCGGCGAAGAACGACGAGAGCATCGCCACGCCCAAGGCCGCCCCGCCGCGCCCCTGTTGCGTCAGTGGGAAACCGTCCAGGCAGGTGATCGCGTGCGGCGGGTGGGAAGGCATGTTCAGAAGGATCGCGCCGATCGCGCCCCCATACTGGGACCCGTAGAAGATGCCGGCGAGCATCAGGATGGCCGGGATCGGAGGCAAGGTGTACGTCAACGGCAGGAGCATCGATATGGCGGTCAGCGCGCCCAGCCCTGGCAGCACCCCGATCAGATTGCCGATTAGCACGCCGATGAGCGACCAAAGCAGGTTGTTCGGCTGCAGGGCCACGCCGAAGCCGCCCCAGAGATCGGCCAAGGCGGCGGTCATTCGTCGGGTCCGAGCGTAAACAGGGGGAATTGCACCTGCAGGCCCCACCAGAAGACCACCAACGCCACCAGCGCCATCGCCGCTGCCAGGAGGAGTGCGCCGCGCCAGCCGTTCCGCCGGTCGGCGGCGGCGGCCACGAGCACCAGGCTGAAGGTCGCCGGTAGCAACCCGGCCTGCTCGCCAACAACGATGAACGCGAGCAGGCTGAGTGGTATGAGGGTCCAGGCCCGAAGGTCCGGAGCCTTCACCCGGTCCGTTTCCAGAGCGGCTCTGCGCAGGCCGGCCAGGAAGATCGACACGCCGGTGAGTAGCATGACCGCCCCGATGGCGGTCGGGAAGAAGCCCGGCCCCATGCGGGCTAGCGTTCCCAACTCATGGCTGCGTGCCGCGGCGATAGCGCCCGCTCCAAGTAAGGCGACCAGCGCTCCGCCCAGGCAGTCCTTGTTGAGTAGGTAAGCGCGAAGCGTTATAGCCTGGACACGTTGCATCACGTCGCGCGGCGATGGACGGCGCCGCCGTCGATGGTGATCACCTCCCCGCTCGTGTAGCCGGACAGGTCAGAGGCCAGGAAGGCGGCCATGGCGCCGATCTCCTCCGGCAGCCCGGCCCGGCCGAACGGTAGCGCCGCCAGCAACTCCCGCCAACGGTCTGCGTCGCCGAGGCTGGCGGCTGCCCTGCGCCGGAAGATCACCTCGTGGCGCTCGGTCGCGATAGGACCAGGGTTGATCCCGACCACCCGAAGCCCGTCGGCTGCGCTGGTGCTGCCGAGCGCCTTAGTGAAGGCGATCAGCGCCGCGTTGCCGGTCGAGCCGGCGATGTAGCTGGAGTCGACCCGCTTGCCGGCGGAGCCGATGATGTTGACGATGGTGCCATGACCGCGTTCCTTCATGGCGGCGTAGAAGCGCCGAGTCATGTTGACGTAGCCGAAGACCTTCAAGTCCCAAGCCTGCCGCCACGTGGCCTCGTCCACCTCGTGCAGCCGCCCCGCCGGGATCGCGCCTGCGTTGTTCACCAGGATGTCGACATCGGGATGAGCGGCGGCGAGCCGGTCCACATTGCCGCTGTCACTCAAGTCGAACGGCGCGACGATCGCCGTGCTTCCGGTGGCTTCCACGCGCGCGCGAACGCCATCCAGCGCTGCGGCGTCGCGAGCGACAAGTATCAGAGAGCAGCCTTCCCGGGCCAGCGCCTCGGCGCAAGCCGCTCCGATCCCCTTGGACGATCCGGTCACTAGCGCCTTGCGGCCACTCAGCTTCAAGTCCATGCGGACGTGCATCTCCCCTACCAACGGCTGACGCGCTCGTGAGCAACGGCCAACTCTTATTCGGATCCTAGCATGACATTCAACCTGTAGGAAAGAGAATATTCTGTTTGGTTCCCCGGTGACCGAGCCGGGCGACCGATGCTAGCGTGATCGTATCATAGCTTCCCGGCCCTGGATTGGCATGCCGGAACACATCCCTTTATGGCAGGTAAACGGCTCCCATGCGCATTGCATTGATCCACATCCAAATGGTCTCAGCCGGGCCCATGCTGGACGCCTTCGGTCGCTGCTGGCCGGACGCCGAGATCACCAACCTTCTTGACGAAGGCCTATTCGCGTCACCCGCTCGTGGCGCCACTTATGTCGTCGAGCGATTCAAGTCTTTGGCGCGCTATGCCGCGGACGCGCCCGCGGACGCCATCCTGTTTACCTGTTCAGCGTTCGGTCCGGCGATCGTGGCGGCGCGCGACGCGATAGCGCCTATTCCAGTGTTGAAGCCGAACGAGGCAATGATCGAGGCGGCCGTTGCGACCGGCGGCCGCATAGGCCTGCTGGCCAGCTTCGGCCCGACCCTTGCGTCGATGCCGGCTGAGTTCCCACCCGGCACGCTTGCCGGACAAGCGCTGGCCGAAGGTGCCTTCGCAGCGCTCAACGCGGGGGATGTCGAGACGCACAACCGCCTGATAGTAGAGGCGGCAACCGGGCAACTGACTGGTTGCGACGTGATCGCGCTGGCCCAGTCCAGCATGGCCCCGGCAGCGCGGGCCGTGGCCGAGGCAACTGGAAAGCCGGTGTTGACGGCCCCGGACACCGCCGTCGCCAAGCTACGGCGCCTCCTTGCCGTGGATCGGGCATCAGTCCCGGTTTCGTAGCCGCGCGCGCAACCCAGCGCACGCCAAGACGCAGGTGGACTCCATCCTGTGGGCTTCCTTTGCGATCTTGCCCCACGTGCTCGCTTTTCCGACGCCCCTGCCCATGCTCGCTGCGGACGATGGCCATCGTCGTGCGGCCTGGCCTGCCCTTGGAAGGCCTGGCCGCCCTCATCCGCCTTGCTCGCGACAAGCCGCTCTCTCTAGCCCCTGTTCATCGATCAAAGCTTCAGGCCGCCGAGGGACTCGCGGGCGCTATCACCGGCGTGGCGGTCACCTGCTCAAATGTCGTTCCCTCGCTCAAGTCTAACCCGGCCAAACGGGCCAGCTCAAGAACAGCGACAAACGTGCTGCTGACCGCCGAGCGCGCGACGAGGTCGCGGTCCGGCAAACTCTCGAGGAGTTCGGGAGGAAGTCCTTCAGCGGCGTCGCCTCCTGTAGCGCGGCGATCTGGGTGGGTTGTCAGCGGCAATCAGGATGGTGATTCGGAAGCGCTTGGATAGATGATTGTCGCGCCAGATTGCCGCTGGCAAGTGGCCATGGGCGTCAGTCCGCGTCGGGCGTGGTGATGGTGTCGCTTGCGGTGGTGGCTTTCCGGTCCTGGCGTCGTTTGCGGGTGGTGGCTGCACGCTGGCCGATCAGGCGGGAGGGCACGGTGTAGAACACGCGCCGCAGCAGGAAACCGCCGCTGCGAGTGACGGTGACCAGTGCCTCGTCGTGGTCGGTCGTCCGGCGCGCCGGCAGGGAGTTCAGGGCGCCCTGCTCGGCCTCGACGCGCGTCGGCGCCGGGCGTTGGCGCGGCCGACGACTTCGTCGACGAACCGGCGGTAGCTGGCCTGCGCGTCGAAGTCGGCGGTGCCGCGCATCAGCAGCGCCTGTTCCAGGCTGGTCTTGAGATGGCCGTGGGAGGCCTCGATCGAGCCGTTCTCGTGGGCGATGCCGCGGTTGTTGCGGGTCGGCTGCATGCCGTAATGGGCGCACAGCGCCTCGTAGCGCTGTGTCTGGTCGGCCGCGGCATCGGGCTCGAGGTTGCGGAACGCCGCCGACAGGCTGTCGCTGCGGTGCTCGAGCGGGACGCCCCCCAGTGCCCACAGGGCGTTCTGCATCCCGACCGCCAGGGCGGTGAAGCTCTCGCCACCGAGCACCACCTCGGCATGCTCCCAACCAGAGAAGGCCAAGTGAAAGTGGTAAAGCCGGTGGACGAGCGGCTCGCCCGCAACCGTTATGGCAAGGTCGGCCATGTCGGTGAAATCGGACAATCCCTCATCGGCAAAGGTGAGCTGCACGAACGGCCAGCGCGGCCGGGAGGCGCGCAGCAGCGGTCCGGCTCCGTCGCGGTCCTGGATGTCGGCGGCATAGGCCTGGAGCTTGAGCGCCCGGCCATCCGCGCGGCGGAGCACACCTTGCCAGCCGCTAACGCCAATATCGGGGCAGCGCGGGCGGCGTTCTTCCCGTCCGTCAAACTAACTGGCAGCGCCGGCACCGCTAGTGGCGGCCTGATGAAATTATTCGGCGCGGGATCGGCGTCCTGGCTGTTCGAGCCGCAAATCAGTGTACCGATCTTTGACGCCGGAACGAACGTCGCCAATCTCGATTACGCCGAAATCCAGAAGCGTATCGAGATCGCCAATTATGAGAAAACGATCCAATCGTCGTTCCACGACGTCTCGGATGCGCTCGCGGGACGCGCAACCCGCACCCGCCAGGTGGACGCGGAACGCAAGCTTGTCGCCGCCGACCAGACCTACTATGACGTGTCGAAGATGCGGCCTGATGCCGGGGCGGACACCTATCTCAGCGTGCTTATTGCGCAGAACTCATTGTTCTCGGCGCGACTGACGCTCGTCTCGCTCAACCTTTCTCAGCAGCAGAACCTGGTGACCCTGTTTAAGGCGCTCGGCGGGGTTCGGACAGACTGTGCCAAAAGATCATCCTGATTCACATAGAAGGGGTAGCAAGATGGCAGTACTTACGACCAGCCCGCCACAGCAAGCCACGTTCCCTAACGCCGGTCGGCGAGGGGTGCTGAAGCTATCCTTTTATGGTGGCCTCAGCGTCTTGACGACGGCAGCGCTTGCGAAGGCCGATGAACCGTCCAGCCCGCGGGTGCAGATAGGTCCAACCGTTGCGGACCAAGCCCTGCCGGTCGTGGATGTGCGCTTTCCGGCCGAGGTGGCCCCTGGCGTGTTCGTCCTGCCTGACAAGCGGATCTCGCTCGTACCGAACATCGGCATCGTCGTGGGCCGTGACTTGGTGCTGGTGGTCGATTGCGGGCTTGGGCCTGAAAGCGGCGAAAGTGTCATCAAGCTCGCCCGCCAACTCGCGCCGGGCCGGAAGGTCGTGCTGACCGTGACGCATGCCCACCCGGAGCATGGCTTTGGCGCGCAGGCGTTCAAGCCGGATGCACGCATCTACTACAACGCCGCGCAGCGTGACTATTTCGCGCGGTCCGGTGAGACGCTGCTGAACGGTTTCCGCGCCGGACTGCCGGCGGACCACAAATACGTTCTTGATGGCGTCGTCTTCATCCCGCCCGATCAGACCTATAACGGTGAGCGCGCAACCCTGGACTTAGGTGGCCGGCGGGTTGAGTTTCGCACATGGGGTACAGCACACAGCCCGGGTGACCAGATCGTACATTTGCCGGACGAGCGGATCGTGTTCATCGGCGACCTCATCGAGGAGCGCATGTTCCCGATCGTGCCGTTCTTCCCGCCTATGATCGTGGCCAGCGATATCGATGTAGCGCGTTGGGAAGTCGCCCTCAACGACGTGCTGGCGCTCCAGCCGCACCTGATCGTTCCAGGCCATGGCAATTTGGGTGGGCCGGAGATCGCAGCGAACCTCCTGGGCTTCTTCAAAGAGGCGCGGACAGTTCTCACGACGGCCGGTGTGCCAGGGCTCGAGCTTGACCAGCGTCTGCGGGCCAAATACCCGACCTGGGAGCACAGTGAGCATATTGGGCCGGCACGACAGTACTTCGTGCAGCTTCCCACCTAACACCTGGAGGGGCGGCCCGGCGACCGGATCGGAAGTGCTGTCACAGCTAGGCATCAGATAGCCCGGCTCCACCCTGGTGGCTACTGCGAGCTCCAAGTGTAGGGCATGGACTACGACCCGCGCAGGCCCGTTATCCTCGCGGATGTCCTGCTCCGCAACGACGGGAACAGGACGCCGAGAGCTGCTTCGACATAACGGATTCAAAGCAGGCTGCGGAGACTCCTCGCCTGGAGCACGCCTGACGTTGTTCGCTCCGTCGCCGCAGATTGGCTGTCAGCCAAGCTGAAAGGCAAGCGTCTCCCTTGTGCGCCGAACATACTCCCGCATCAGTCGTTCCGCAGCGTGCGGCTCCTGATCGGTGATCGCGGCCAGGATGGCCCGGTGCTCGGCCAGGCCTCTCGGCGCTGGTATGCTTGTCAGTTGTAGATCTCCCATTCGGCTTCGTCCGGCTTGGGCGTGGAATGCCTTGAAGGGGGGTTCGCGGATCGACGACGGCCAAGCGCGTGGTTCGCGCCTTACAAGGCGTCGGTATCATCATTTCGCCCGTGGCGGTCCTCGCAAAGGTTCGGCCGCGGGCCGGCTCACGGGTCCTCCAGATCATATGGCGCCACGCCGCGACACATGTGCTCGCACCGCTTCATGGAAACGGTTTTCACCGAGAAGCCGGCGGCCGGACCCGGATAGCGTCAGGGGGTCGGACAGGCGGATCTTCGACGGTTGTCCCTTCTGCAACGAATGTTGCAAGACAAAGCTGATCACGATACAAACGAGCCAGGCCGAACAGCCCTGCTGGGAATGGCCGGCTGGAGCTTATGAGACCCCCTCCTGGCGAAAGGATCAAAGCCATGGATCGACGCAGCTTTATGGGTGCTGGCGCGGCCGCGCTGCTGCCGCTCGGCACCCCGGCCATCGCCCAGGACACCCGTGCCAGAACGCTGCGCTTCGTGCCCCAGTCCAGCCTGACCACGCTCGACCCGATCCTGACCACCGCCGGCGTGACGCTGGACCATGGCTATGCCGTGTTCGACACGCTTTTCGGAACTGACCAGTCGTTCCGCCCGGTGCCGCAGATGGCCGAGTCAAGCCAGGTCTCGGACGATGGCCTCACCTGGCTGATCCGGCTGCGCGAGGGCCTGCGCTTCCACGACAACGAACCTGTTCGTGCCATCGACTGTGCCGCCAGCCTGCAGCGCTGGTGTCGCCGCGACACCTTCGGCCAGACGCTGGGAGCGGCGGTGGACGCGTGGGAAGCGGCCGACGACCGCACCCTGCGCGTCCGGCTCAAACGTCCCTTTCCGCGGCTGCTCTCGGCGCTCGCCTTCGTCGGCCCGATCGCTCCCTTCATCATGCCGGAGCGCCTGGCCCGGACCGATCCCTACAAGGCGGTCGCCGAACTGGTGGGATCCGGTCCGTTCCGCTTCGTCCCCGGCGAGTTCGTTTCGGGCAGCCGCATCGTCTACGCGAAGTTCGACGGCTACGTGCCCCGGTCGGAGGCGCCATACCTGAACTCCGGCGGCAAGGTCGCCCACTTCGACCGGATCGAGTGGCAAGTGATTCCTGACTCCTCCACCGCCGCCAGCGCCCTGCAAGCCGGGGAGGTGGATTGGTGGGAGTTCGCCGATGCCGACCTCGTGCCGCTGCTATCGCGGAACCGGGATATCCGGGTTGCGGATTACGACCCGTTGGGCTTCGTCGCGTTCCTCCGGTTCAACTCCCTGGTGCCGCCTTTCGACAATCCGAAGCTCAAGCGGGCGGTCCTGGCCGCGGTCGACCAGTCGCAATACATGCCGCTCATCACCGGCGGGGACGATTCCGCCTGGCGCACCTCGTACAGCATGTTCCCTGTCGGGCTGCCGTTCGTGACGCAAGCCGGCGCATCCGTGATGGGTGCGCCCAAGGATCGCGCCGCGCTGCGCAAGGCCGTCGCCGAAAGCGGCTACCGCAACGAGCGGGTCGTCATACTCAGCCCCAGCGACATCCCGTCCCTGGCGCCGTTCGGCGAGGTCACCGCCGCACTCCTGCGCGACCTGGGCATGAACGTGGACCTCCAGGTCATGGATTGGGGCAGCGTCGACCAACGCCGCAATTCCCGCGAACTGGTGGAGAAGGGCGGCTGGAGCCTGTTCCACACGACCTGGAAGTCCCGCTCGATCGCCAACCCCTCGCTCAACAACAACATCCGCGGCCAAGGCAAGACCGGCTGGTTCGGGTGGTTCGAGGATGCGGAGATCGAACGCATGACCGCCGAATGGCTGGACGCCGTGTCCGACGCCGACCAGCAGCGCCTGTTCGATGCCATCCAGACCGAGGCCTTCGACAAGGTTCCGGTCATCCCGCTGGGGCAGTTCGTGCAGAAGACCGCCTACCGCGCCAATATCGCCGGCGTCCTGCCGGGTCCCGCGGCCTTCCCGTGGAACATACGCCGCACATGAAGACCACTCCCTATTGGTGGGAGGACGCCGCGCCCGACGACACCGCCCCACCGGCCCTGCCGTCGGTGGCGGACGCCGTCATCATCGGTTCCGGGTTCGCCGGCCTCTGCTGTGCGCTGGAGTTGGCGGAGCATGGCCGTTCGGTCGTGGTGCTCGATTCCGGGCCATTGGGCGCGGGCGCCAGCACCCGTAGCGGCGCCATGGTCACCGGCGGCCAAAAGCTCGTCGTCACCGATGCCATGCGTGGCTTGCCGCCGGGCCGCCAGGTTGCCTTGCTGGCCGATGCCAAGGACTCGCTCGATTCCATGGCCGAGCGCATCGCCCGCTATGGGCTCGACGCCGACTACCATTCTTACGGCCGCCTCATCGCCGCCCACGTGCCGCGCCACATGGACCGCCTCGCGCGGTGGGCCGTGCTGTTGCGGGAGCGGGCCGGCTCCGACGTCACCGTCCTCGACCCGGCGGCGATGCGCCAGGAACTGAACTCTCCGCGCTACCACGGCGGCATTCTCATCAAGGATTACGGCGGCCTGCATCCCGGCAAGTACCACCGCGCCCTGCGCGAGGCCGCTCGCGCCCGGGGCGTCGCCTTGCACCCGTTCACCCCGGCGACCGCAATCGTCGCCGAGGGCGCGGGCCACCGCGTGCGCACGCCCCGCGGCGACATCGCAGCCGGCCAGGTCGTCGCCGGCACGAACGGCTACACCGGCGCGGTCACGCCTTGGCTGCAGCGCCGGGTCGTGCCCGTTGGCGCCTACGTGGTCGCGACCGAACCGCTCCCGCCCGCCATGATGGACGGGCTCATTCCCCGGCGGCGCATGGTCTCCGACACGCAACGAGACCTGTTCTGGTTTCGCCCGTCGCCCGACGGCACCCGCATCATCTTCGGCGCCCGGCCCTTCCTGCGGGAAACGACGCCCGCGCTGGCTGCCCCGGTCCTGCACTGCCAGCTCTGCAGCGTGTTCCCCCAACTGGCGCAGGTCGTCATCAGCCATTGCTGGCAGGGCCATGTCGGCATGTCGCGCGACCATCTGCCGCACATGGGCACGCAAGGCGGCATTCATTATGCTGTCGCCTGCAACGGCAGCGGCGTCGCTATGATGAGCTATCTGGGCACCCAAACGGCCCGCAAGATCACCGGCCGCCAGAACCGGCCCTGCGCCTTCGATACCGAAGCCTTCCCGGCCGTCCCGTTCTACAGCGGCCGCCCCTGGTTCGTTCCCGCGGTGTCCGCCTGGTATCGCCTGCGGGACCGAGTGGACCGCGCCGTCGCCGGAAGCGGCTAGGCCGCGATGCCGGACCGCGATGCCGAGCCGTTGGACCTGCTGCGCCGGGCCCTTCCCGACCTGCCGCCCAGCCTGCAGGCCGCCGGCCGCTTCCTGAGCGGCCACGCGTTTGACGCAGCCACCCGTTCCATGCGCGGCTTGGCCACCGCAGCGGGCGTCAACCCTGCCAGCTTCACCCGATTGGGCCAGGCGTTAGGCTATTCCGGTTGGGACGAGCTGCGCGATGCCCTGATCGAGGCGCGCCGCCCGGACCAGAAGGCCCCATTCTCGGGCCGGGTCCGTGCCGCGGACAGCCCGGCTTCCATCGCCGCCGCGATGATCGCCGCCGACGCCGCCAGCCTTGCCCAGGTGGTTTCCGCCCCGATCGAAGCGGCGGCGGCGGCGCTGCACGCGGCTCCGCACGTGTGGATCGCCGGCTTCCGCTCCTGCCGCAGCGTGGCAGAGCTGCTGCACTACCAGCTTCGGATGTTCCGCCCCGAAACCGTGCAACTCGTCGCCGGCACAGGGCCGGAAGACCTGGATTTCGGCGCATTCCGCGCCGGCAGCGCCCTGGTGATCGTGGGCTCCGTCCCCTATTCCCGCGCCAGCGTCACCACATTCCGGGCAGCACGCGCCGCCGGCTGCATCACCGTGGCGATCGCAGACACCCCGCTTGCCCCCATGGCAGAGGGCGCCGACCATTTTCTCCAGTTCGAGGGTGCGTCCGCCCCCGGCTTCTTCCCAAGCCTGGCAAGCGCCTTCGTCCAGGCCCAGGCGCTCTCGGCCGCTGTCTTCGTGTGCGGCGGTCGCGCAGCGCTGCTTCGCCTGCGGCAGACCGAGGCGCGCCTTGCCGCCCATTCCCAATACGTCGCTGGACCGGAAGATCTGCCCGAATGACCCCGAACGCCTCCGCCATCCCCCGCCCCAGCCGCGTCTTGCATCGCAGCCTGCGGGGCGACCCGCCGCCGGTCGCCGTCGGGGGGCATGGAGTCTGGTTGCAGGCGGCGGACGGGCGGGCGCTGCTGGACGCATCGGGCGGTGCCGCGGTCAGCTGTCTCGGCCACCGCCATCCACGCGTCGTCGAGGCGATCCGCCGCCAGGCCGACAGGCTCGCCTACGCTCATACCAGCTTCTTTTCCTCCGAACCCGCCGAGGCGCTTGCGGAGGAACTGGTCGGGCGCGAACCGGGCGGGCTCGCCTGGGCCTATTTCGTGTCCGGCGGATCGGAGGCGGTCGAGGCGTCGCTGAAGATGGCCCGCCAATACTTCGTCGAAATCGGCCAACCGGCCCGCAGCAAGGTCATCGCCCGGCGTCAGAGCTATCACGGCAACACGCTCGGCGCCCTCGCGGCGGGCGGCAACGCGTGGCGGCGGGAGCCGTTTGCCCCGCTATTGTCCCAGGCGTTCAGCCATGTCTCCCCCGCCTTCGCCTATCGGGAGCAGCGGGATGACGAGACGGAGGCCGAGTTCACGGCACGGCTGGCCCAGGAACTGGATGACGCGTTCCAGCGCCTCGGCCCCGACACGGTCGCCGCCTTCGTGGCGGAGCCGGTGGTGGGCGCCACCGCGGGCTGCGTGCCGGCGCCTGCCGGATATTTCCAGGCGATCCGCCGCATCTGCGACCAGCATGGCGCCCTGCTGATCCTCGACGAGGTGATGTGCGGCATGGGGCGCACCGGCACCTTGCACGCCTGGGAGCAGGAGGGCATCGCGCCGGACATCCAGGCGATCGCCAAGGGGTTGGGCGGCGGCTACCAGCCCATCGGGGCCGTGCTGGCGTCCGGCCGGGTGGTCGCCGCGCTGCGGGACGGGTCCGGCGCCTTCCAGCACGGCCATACCTATCTCGCGCACCCGGTTGCCTGTGCCGCGGCGCTGGCCGTCCAGCAGGTGATCCGCGACGACGGGCTGCTGGCGCAGGTCCGCGAACAGGGCACCCTGCTCGAGCACTTGCTGACGGAGCGGCTTGGCAATCACCGCCACGTGGGCGACCTGCGCGGCCGGGGCCTGTTCCAGGGCATCGAACTGGTGGCCGACCGCGCGACCAAGGCCCCATTCGATCCCACGCTGAAGCTGCACGCCCGCATCAAGGCGGCGGCGTTCGCGCGGGGGCTTTGCTGCTACCCGGCCGGCGGCACGGTGGACGGACGCCAGGGCGACCACATCCTCCTGGCGCCGCCCTACATCGTCACGCCGGCGGAGCTTGAGATGGTGGTGGACCGCCTGGGCGGCGCCATCGATGACGCGGTCGCATCCATTGCCCGCTGATTGGACCGAGGCCGCCATGCCTGCCCCGGGACAGCCGCCGCGCATCGCCATGGGCGGCCTGATGCTCGAATCCGTCAGCTTCCTGTCACTGCTGACCACGCTGGAGGAATTGCGTGCCGGCGAGGCGGAGGGCGACGCGATGCTGGACCGCTACCGCGGCACCAACACCATTCCCGGCGGCTTCATCGCCGTCTGCGAGCGGGAAACGGCGGAGCTGGTCCCGTTGGTCTTCACCGATGGCGGCGCTGCTGGCCCGGCGATGGACGCGGCGTTCATCCACTATGCCGACCGCCTGTGTGCCGGGTTGCTCGCGGCCGGTCCGGTCGACGGCGTCTTGCTGGCGCTGCACGGCGCCATGACGACGCCGACCCGGCTGGATCCCGACCGCGAGATCGTCGAGCGCGTGCGCGCCGTGGTGGGCCGTGCCGTTCCAGTGGCGGTGGCGCTCGACTACCACGCCAACATCGACGGCCACCTGATCGAATTGGCGGACGCCGTGTTCGGCTACCACTACTCGCCGCACACCGACATCGCGGCCACGGGCGAACGCGCGGCGCTCTGTATGATGCGTATGATCCGCGAGGGCATCCGTCCAGCCATGGCGTTGCGCAAGCCCGGTGTGATGGTGCCGAGCATCTTCAGCGCGACCGGCATCGAACCCCTGGCGCGGCTTGTCCAAGAGTCGGTGGCGATGGCGCGCCCTGCTCCGGACTTCCTCGACGTCACCGTGCTCGCCGGGTTCTCGTACGCGGACGTGCCGAATTGCGGGTTTTCGGTCCTGGCCGTCGCGGATGACCCGGCCGAAGCCGGGCGCGTGGCCGAGGCGCTATCCGCCAAGATCGCTGCGCAGCGCGAGGCGTTGCTGCATCGCGACCTCGTGCTGGACCTGAACACCGGGGTCGATCGAGCCGTAGCCCGCTCCGCCGAACGCCCGGGTCGCCCCGTCGTGCTGCTGGAGCACGCCGACCGATGCAACGACAGCACGTACCTGCTGCGTGAGCTGCTTCGACGCGGCGTGACGAACGCAGCCATCCCTTACATCTGGGATCCGTCAGCGGCCGAAATGGCGGCCCGGGCGGGCGTTGGCGCCGAGATTACGGTCGATATCGGCGGCCATTCGTCCAGCCGCGCGGGCGACCCCGTGCGTGTGACCGGTATCGTGCGATTCGCCGGAGACAAGGAATATCGGACGACGGGCGCCTACATGAAAGGACGCCTCGTGCAACTCGGCCTCTGTGCGGTGCTAGACGTGGACGGGGTGATGATCAGCCTGGTGAGCCGGCCGGCCCTGACCGTGGACGAAGATCCCTTCATCCAGTTTGGCATGGCCGCGTGCGACTTCGCCATCATCGTGCTGCGATCCAAGACGCATTTCAGGGCGGCCTACGAACCGATCGCGGATTGCACCATCATCGTAGACACTCCGGATTGGGGACCGGCCGACCTCACTACGCTGCCTTACCGGCAGATCGACCGGCGATCGGTCTACCCGCTGTGCCCGCCGCGGTAGCCCCGCCGGCGGGGTAGGTTTGGCTCCTGCGACGCCGTCCCGCGCAACGATCAGGAGGCCGGTGACGCCTTCAGCCGCCTCGGCAGCATTGAACGACTCAATCGATGTATCGCCGGCCGCGACGACCCGCCGACTGCCGGGTTGACATGGTGATATCAAACGGCTGAGCGTCCGCCGGACCTCGCCGAGTTCGCGGATAAACAGCATCGGCACGTTCCTGGGCAGACCGTCCGCCGTTGGCTCGCGCGTGGCGAAGCTCACACGCGGTACGATGATCCGCTTGCGTTCAGCCGCCACACGGGGTCGCGCCTAGCTACAAGGCCAGGTGCGCTGGACGCATGGGTCAGCGCGAGAGTGGGCACCGCCGATTCCACGAGTTCTGCGCTGAACAACGCCCCGAACAACCAGCAGCACCGGATGTTCGCCGATTTCTTTAACGCCTTCGTGTGCCTCGACCTGATCAAATTGATGGGCGTCCACCGCTGGGGACGACCGCGCCAGAAGCGAGCTGGACCTGAAAGGAAGGTAAGCCGACCTCGGCGTCGTGCAGCAGAGTCTCGGCCGCAGTCGCCATGACCATGCAGCCTCGCTGCCCGGGTACGCCGGCCGACAACGGGACATAGATGCTCAGCTCAGCGCAGCGCGGATCGCCTCCCTTACGGAGCCTGGCGTGGCCAGGGT
Source organism: Acetobacteraceae bacterium (assembly GCA_965199005.1). GTDB lineage: Bacteria > Pseudomonadota > Alphaproteobacteria > Acetobacterales > Acetobacteraceae > LMUY01. Next base: position 2,847,298 of record CBDAQK010000006.1, read on the forward strand.
TTTAGGCAGCTCCTCCAGCCCTGCTTCCGCGTAGCAATCAATCGCCTTCAGAAAAAGCGACTTCTTGTCGCCGAACCCCTTATACATGCTCCCCGTTCGGGCCGTCTGGGCCATGAGGATAGCGCCCCGCTTGGGTTACCACGAGAGGCCCATACCCGTTTGAGGGGACGTTCTAGCCTATGTCGAACGCGCCGCTGAACATGGCCGCGCACCGCCCGCCCACGTATGCCCTGATCAATCCGTCCTGGGCGGAGCTGCGCGTCAGCAGCGTGCTTGGCCGCCCCATATCCGCCCCCTGCCGCACGCGGAGCCGCATCGCCGTGCCTTGCAGCTTCGCCAGCAGCGCAGTGACCGCCGCCGTCGCGCTGCCCGTCGCGGGATCCTCAACCAGGCGCCAGGTGAACATGCGCGCGTGCAGGTCGCAGCTGTCTTCCACCGCCTCGTTCCCGATCGTGCGGGCATAGGCATAGACCGCCCGGGCACCATCCAGCGGGAACAGGGCATCGTAGGCGCGCCGATCCGGCCGGGCCCGGCGCAGCGCCTCGCGTGATGCAATCTCGAGAACCAGGAACGGGAGGCCGACCGACACGACTTGGGGCGCGTGCGTGTCCGTTTGCACGTCGCCCTCCCCCAGGCTCAGGCATGCTGCCGCTCGTGTCGGACTGACTTCCGTGTGCCGCGTCAAAGGCTGCGGTGAAAGAAGCTCGGCACCGACGACGCTGCCCTTCTCTTGCATCAGCTCGATCGAGACGAGCCCCGCCGCTTCCTCGAACACGAAGCGTTCCGGCGGCGGGCCCCCTGCCATGACCTGCTCCCGCGCGAGCAGGAACGCCGTGCCGATATTGGGATGCCCCGGCGAAGGGCACCTCGCGATCGGGCGTGAAGATACGGACGTGTGCCGTGTGCCCGGGTTCGATGGACGGGAAAACGAATGTGGTCTCGACGTAGTTGAATTCGGCAGCGAGCGCCTGCATCTGCCCCGTTGTCAGCCCCTCCGCGTCGAGGACAACCGCGACAGGGTTACCTGCCAGAGCTTCCGTCGAGGGGCAGATCAGTCGGCTCAAGATGCTGAACCGGACGATGTATGGCCGCGCTGACTTCAATCTCCTACGCGCCCGCGTCCTACACGCCGCACAACGAAACAGCCAGCATGGGAAGTGCGGTACAACCCGAACTTCGCTGGCAGAGCCACAGCCGACGGCAATGATGCAGGCCTCTATCTCCCGCATCGTGCCGCGGCTGACGGCATTGCAGTCCACGTAGACTGGCTTGACGCTCGCGCGCGCCAAGGCGGGAGCCAGTCGCTGGGCGAGCCCCAGCGCCGCGGCGGGCGGCACGATAGAGAGGAGCACGTCAACGCCGTCCACCAGAGCCGCGTCGTTTCCCGCGTCCCGCACGCCCGCGGCGGCGGCCCGGGCGAATCCCACCCGATCCTCCGGCTGGGACATAGCTTGCCACAGTGCGCCAGCGCCGCCCGAAATACCTCGTGGCCGCCAAGAGCACTACGCCGTCAGGCGGCCCGTGCAGGACGAAGGCGGGCACTAAGCCTGCGCCATGCCACTCCGGTGGTGAACGCCTTGGGTTGAGGCTACCGACCAGCTATCGCTGCGTCCACAGCGCGGCTGTTCGATTGCCGTCAGGGACGCAATGGATAGATTGATCGAGCGAGGCTCTGTAAACCAGTCTCCAATACAAGCGACGTGCGCCTTGCCGCGGCTACGGCTGCGAGGCAACCCAAAGTTCAGGATCTTCGCGAAGGCGGCGGGTGTCGCGCAGCGGCGATGCGCCGAAAAAACGGGCGTAGTCGCGGCTGAACTGCGACGGACTCTGAAAGCCGACCTCGAAGCCCGCCGACGCCGCGTCCAGGCCTTCAGCAACCATCATGCGCCGCGCCGACTGCAGGCGGAGGGCGTTGCGGAACTGCAGCGGGCTCATCGTCGTCACCGCCTTGAAGTGCAGGTGGAACGTGGAAGGACTCATGCCGATTTCGCGGGCTAGCTCCTCGACGGAGAAGACATCCCGGTAGTGATCGCGCAGCCAGGCGATCGCTCGGGAGATCTGGCTGAGATGGCTGTCGACCGAAGCAATATGGCGCATCATGCCGGCGGTCGGACCGATCAGGAGGCGATACAGGATTTCGCGCTCGGCGAGCGGCGCCAAGGGAGCCGCATCGGCAGGAGCATCAAACAAGCGTAGCAATCGAACAGCGGCGTCCACCAGCTCAGGCGTTGTGCGACCGCGCATGAGGCCGACCGGCGTGCCCGCCTGCTGGCGGAGCGCCATCTTAGTCGAGTACAAGCTCACATAGTACGCCTACGCCTACTTCGACGTCGAGGCGGAGGCACTGAAACGGCCGATCACTCGAAGCCTCTAGGACCGCCCCGGTCACTGGGAGATCAACGGAGACGGGCAAAAAGGTCGCACCATCGTACACATAGCCGGTCTTCCCCAACTCGACCCGCTTGCTGCCTGACGCGACGATGCAGACCGAGGGCTTGTAGAGGGTCGGCATTGGCATGGTCGGCGCCAGCGCCAAGGCCAGAGAGACGTTTGGCAGCGCGGTCCTGTGAATGCCGATGCCAGGAACGTGGCGGGCGATCAGGGCGGCGAGGTCGTCGATGCTGCTCACACCGCCATAATGCCGAGTGAAGGGCGCCGAGCAAGCGAGATCGTTCAAGATCGGTAGGATCGTGAAAGGCCCGGACCAAAAGCATCTCAATCGGTCTCTGATGCAAGCCGCCGCAATTCCACAAAGGACGTTGTGAGAGTCGAGCTCAGGCCGGACGTCGGAGCGGCCAGCCAAGCGCTTGTGGCGTGGCTGAGCGTCGCCATGCCGACCTGCGCTGCTAGCATCGCGACGTCTCTCCGCACCCCCCGCTGATGTAACGCGGCAGATAAAGCGGCGGTCAGCTCCGCCGTCTTGGTCAAGACTCGTTCCTGCAAGGCCGGGGTTTTGGCGATGACCTTTTGCCGGGGCTCCGTAAATGGACGGTTTTGCTGAAGGAGCGGCTCGACTGAGCGGAAGGCGTAGAGCAGCGCCTCCATCGGCCCCATGTCAGCGGGTGCCGACACGACCGTCTTCGCCAAGCTATTGCGAAACCCTTCCTCGCCGTCGAACAGCGCCTCCCGCTTGTCGGCGAAGTGACGAAAAAACGTGCGCTCGGTAACGCCGGCTCGCGCGGCGATCTCGGCCGTGGTGGTCGCGTCGTAGCCCTGCTGCTGGAACAGCTCCAGGGTCGCTTTCTGCAAGCGGCGTCGCGCCTCTTCTCCGCTCCGGGGCATTCGACGTCCATAGCATATTGTCAGCCGCTGTCACTACGTCTATATGTCTGTGACTGACGCTAAGATGGAAGACTATCATGCGAACGCTGCGTTTTAGTCATTATGGCGAGCCAGGAGACGTTTTGCGTCTAGAGGACGCCGATGTCCCTGAGCCAAAAGCTGGAGATATCCGCATCAAGGTCCATGCCTGCGGGCTCAATCCGGCCGACTGGGCGCTCTGTCGCGGCCTGTTCGCGGGAAATTTGCCGCGGGGCATCGGCCTCGACGTCTGCGGCACCGTGGATGCGATCGGCGAAGGCGTGGTCGGCGTTACGATCGGCAACCATGTTCTCGGCGTTCCCGCGTACCAGCGCTATCCGAGCGCCGGCGCAGCCGACCATGCGGTCCTGTCGGTCTGGACGCCTGTTCCGGCGGGGCTTGACCTCGTGGACGCCGCGGCGCTGCCAATGGCGATTGAAACCCCTACACGGTGCCTCGACATCCTGGGCGTGACGGCCGACCACACCCTGTTCGTATACGGTGCCGGCACCATGATCGGGTTCGCCGCGGTCCAGATGGCGCGACTGCGTGGTGCGCGGGTGATCGCCGCCGCCGGCGACACCTTCGCGGGACAGCTTCGCGCGTTAGGTGCCGACGTGTCGCCTTATGGCGAGGGCATGGCCGAGCGGGTGCGCGAGCTTGCCAAGGGCGCGCCGGACTTGATTTTCGATGCCGGCCCGATCAGCGACGTGCTGCCCAGTCTGGTCAGCATTGCCGATGGTGACGGGCATCGCATCGTCACGGTCAGCAACCATGGTCCCGCCGCCGATGCCGTGGGCGTTCGGAACAGCTTTGAAGGCGCTTTGGGTTATGGCGCGCTGGGCGAGTTCGCCAAGCTCGCGGCCGACGGCCGGTTCACCGTGCCGGTCGCGCGCACCTTCCCGTTGGCGGATTGGCGGGCCGCGCTCGACTTGAGTCTGACCGGGCACGCACATGGCAAGCTGATGCTTATGCTCTAATCGTAGAAGATGAGTAGACGCCCATGGGGTCAATTGACGAGGGGCTCCCGATCCTGGCCAGCTTTTACTCCCCGATCAGCCGCCCCGGCCGGATCGTGCGCGGTACCCGAGTGCCGGTTCAGGTCGGCTGTCACGGCAATGTCGGGTCTCATCCCCTCGCCCACCTCCCCATCCGGGCGGCATTGGTCCGCGGGTGCGGGCTGCCCAGGCACATCTTCACCGTGCGCCAGCCTTGCGGGGCGTATCGCGCTGGTTGTTGTTCACCATGTGCACGTCAATCGAGTGGGTCGGGCAGGGAGACCGGCTGCATCCCCAATTCGTGGAAAAGCTCTCTCAGGCGCGTTTCGGGAATCGCAGGACCGCGGCAATCCAGAGGTGGAACAGTACGTTGCGTCGTGGGCTGTCCGGTCATTTCGAGTATGCGTTCGAAACCAGGCTGCGTGTAGAGGTTCAGCAGCCGGGCGGTATCGCTCCGCACTCGGAACGCGTGGACGGTCCCGCGCGGGATGAACACGAGCGAGCCGCTCTTGAGAAGCTCACGCTTGCCGCCGGCAACGACCTCGACTTCACCCTCAAGCAGATAGAACACCTCGTCGGCATGAACGTGGAGGTGCGGCGGTGCCCCGGTCCCCCGGGGACAGAGCTCCTCGAAGAGCGTGTAGCTTCCGTCCGTGCTGCCGCCTTCGGCGAGAACGGACCAGAGGATGCCATTCGACCAATACGCCGGCGCGGTCGAGACGTGGGAGTGGAACGGCTTGGCCCTGGCACCCGGGAGCGGCTCCGTCGTCATCTTGGCGAGGTCGGGCGGGTCCGCGAACGGCACGCCCAACACGGGGATCTGGCCGTAGTCGGCGGCAAGCTTGTCCACGAGCGCGCGAGGAGGCATCTTCACCCGGTCGCCCTCCAGGGGAGGCTCGTTGCGCTCCGCGGGTACCCCGACGCCCATGAGCAGCATCTCGAAGCCGGCCGGAAGGTAGAAATTGAGGAACCGGGTTCCGGGTTCGGCCATGAACGCATGCTGGGTGAACCTCGGGACGGCGACGAAGCTGCCCGCCCCGGCCTTGATGGTCTGTCCGCCGGCAAAGAAGTTGCATGCTCCGCTCACGAGATAGAGCCCCTCGTCCTGGGGGTGGGCATGCGTCACCGGCCCCCCGGCGTCCCGCGAGACCACCTCGTCGAGGAAACAGAGCGCGCCGCCGGTCTTCATACCGGTCGCCAGGACACGCCATAGCAGGCCGATTTGCCAGAAGGCTGGCGCGCTTTCGGCGTTCTCCCAGAAAGGCTGCGCCAGTGATGATGCTGCGTTGAGGGTCATATACCGCTCCCATGAGGTGGTCCGGAAAGGATGCTCGGAAGGCAGGTCAACGTGGAGTGGGCCCGCCCAAAGATCAAAGCCTTCCCCCCGAGGTGCTGGAGGATGGGCTGACGTGCGGGCTCCGGCATGCCACGTAGCGCGATCCACCGCTCGTCTCAGCTACGAAGCGGTATGCCGTCCCATAGGGAAGCTCGCCGTAGGCGCCGTTCAGACTGCCGAACAGGTACATGTCACAGTCGTCGGCGGCCCCGATCACTTCACCCATCGCCTTCGGTATCGCCGGAGCCATCTTCCAGGTTTCCGAAGCCATCGCCTGCGCGAGCAGCCGTTTCGGGACGGCCGATGCCGGAGCGGCGGCGCCCGCGGCCAGCAACGACCCGCGGCGGTCCATTTGCATGCCCATTCGCAATCCTTCACCTCACGGGCTTGGCCAGTCGGATCAGTGACCCACGGGGCTGGCCGATCCCGGGGTAGAAGCCTCCTGCTACCTGGGGATTGTCATCGGCTCCATTGCTCATTGTCGGATTCCTGCTGCATTCGACGGCCGAGCCATCCCGCGGAGGTCGGAAGAGAGCAATTTGCTTGCTCCGACAGAGGCCGCGCTACGCCCATCCACCGCTTCGACGCGGCCCGAACCGTGTGCGGTGTCAATCGCCTCCCGACCTATCGACCGCCGGACGCGAGCAAGGCGCCGCCCCGGAGCAATTTTGGCGGGCGCTGCCCACTCGGCCCACCCGACCTCATCCGGCTGCATTCCACCATCAGGATGTCTTATATCTTCTACGCCGGAAGGGCCGGCGAGCTGGACGCGATGGTCAGGCTCCTGGATGCCCTGCTAATCGCAAATCATATCTGTGGGCCGCCGGGCGTTGCCATGTGCTCGCCCGCATGCATCTCGGAGCGCGCCGGACCGGGGGAAGGGATCCGATCAAACGCCGAGATAGAACCGCCGGACGAGCGCGCTGTCCGCCAGCGCTGCCGCGTTCTCGCCCGCAAAGGCGACCTGCCCGTGGACCAGTACGTAGCCACGGTCGGCGATCCGCACGGCCTCCGTGAAGTTCTGCTCGGCCATCAGCACCGTGAGGCCGAGGCGGAGCTTCAGTTCGTGGATGCTGGCGATAGTCTGCTTCACCATGATCGGGGCAAGTCCGACTGATGGTTCGTCCACCAGCAGGATGCGTGGAGCGGACATCACCGCGCGTGCGACGGCCACCATCTGCTGCTCGCCGCCGCTCATGTTGCCGACCAGCTGCCGCCGCCGCTCGCGCAGCTTGGGAAACGTGTCGTAGCAGAACGTCAGGTTCCGCTTCAGCGCCTCCCGCGCCTGACTCCGATAGGCGCCGAGCACCAGGTTCTCCTCGACCGACAGGCGGGGGAACAGGCGCCGGCCCTCGGGCACCAGCACAATTCCGAGGTCCACGATCTCCTCGGTCGTCCGCCCCACCAGGTCAATCCGTCGGCCGTCGATCTCCGCGACCACCGTGCCGCGATCGGGTCTCACAAGTCCCAGGATGGAGCGCATGACGGTGGTCTTGCCGTTGCCGTTGGTGCCGAGCAGCACCACGGTTTCGCCGGCACCCACCGACAGCGACACCCGGTCCAATACCCGCACCGCGCCGTAGCCGGCCTCCACGTCAGTCAAGTGCAGGGAGCACCGTCCCGGGTCAGGTGCCGAGATAGGCCGCCTCCACCTGCTTGTCGGCCAGCACCTCGCGCGGCTCCCCATCGGCGATCTTGCGGCCGGCGACCAGCACCATCAAGCGCTGCGAGAAGACGGTGACCGCGCGCATGATGTGCTCGATCATAATGATCGCGGTTCCTTCCGCGTTCACTCGAAGCAGAAGTTCCAGGATCTGGTCGACCTCGGAATGCGACAGCCCGGCCATCACCTCGTCGGCGAGCAACAGGCGCGGGCGGGACGCCATGGCGCGCGCGAGTTCCAGCTTGCGCAAATCGACCTGAGTGAGGCTGCGAGGCAGGGCGAAAGCTTTATCGGCAAGGCCCAACAGTTGGAGGCACTCCTGCGCGCGCGCCTCAGCCGCGGCGCGAGCCTGCGCGTCAGCGCCGAACCGCAAGGGTACGATCACGTTCTCCAGCACACTCAAGCTGCGGAACGGACGCGGCAGCTGGAACGTTCGGGACAGGCCAGCATGCGCCCGACGGTGCGGCGGCAACCGGTGCAACGTTCGCCCGGCGAACACCACCTCGCCCGAGTAATGGGCGAAGTCGCCCGCGATGCAGTTCACGAAGGTGCTTTTGCCCGAGCCATTTGGGCCGATCAGACCGAGCCGTTCGCCCGGCGCGACTTCGACATCGATTCCGGCCAGCGCGACGAACCCGCCGAACCGTTTGCCGAGTTGACTGACGGAGAGCAGCAGGCCCGTCATGACGCGCGCCGCCTCCGCGCCAGCAGGCCGAGAATACCGTTCGGTGCCGCGGCCACGAAGCCGACCAACACCAGCCCGACGATCAGCAGGTTGGCAGAGGACGAGATTGTCACTGTGGCGGCCTGTTGGATGGTGCTGAGCAGCAATGCGCCGACCACAGGGCCGATCCAGCTGCGCGTGCCGCCGATCAGCGGCATTGCCATGGCGTTCACCGATATGGCGAGCGCGAATGCCGAGTCCGGGTTGAGGAACGAGGTGTAGAAGGGGAACGGTGCCCCGGCCATGCCCAAGAGCGCGCCGCTGATCGTGGTCGCGACGAGTTTGAGGCGCAGCGTAGGCACCCCGCAGGCCGCCGCCGCACGCTCGTCGTCTCGGATCGCGGTGAGGCCAAGCCCGAGGCGGGATTTCTCGATCGCCCGCGCGATGCCGACTGCCGCGATCGCGATCACGAGCATGACGCCGATCAGGTACTCGCCGTAGCTGGCGAACGGCGCAACGTCGCGCGGTCGCACCAGGTAGGCGCCGCTTGACCCGCCGACGTAGCGCCAATTGACCACCAGCGTCTGCAGCAGCACCGCAAGCGACAGCGTGGCGATCGAGAAGTAGACGCCGCGCAGCCGCAGGGCGAGATAGCCTGTGCCCAGGCCCAGCAATCCGCTCACGCAGGCACCCGCGAGGATGCACGCTGGCAGGTCGAGGTCCGCCGCCTTGTGGAGTGCCACCGTCGTGTAGGCACCCGCGGCAAAGAAAGCCGCGGCTCCGAAATTCACGTAGCCGGCGTAGCCCCCAAGCACGTTCCAGGCCGTCGCCAACACGACGGATTGCAAAATGACGTAGCCGAGGAAGTAACCATACTGGTTGCCGACACCGCGCAGAGCCAGCAGCACGGCAAACCCTGCGAGCAGCGAGATGACCGTGAAGGCCACCGGCCCGACGCTAGCTCCGCGGCCCGTCACGTGGTTGTTCCGAACAGGCCCTGCGGACGGACCGCGAGCACGAGCAGCAGCAGCCCGAAGGCGACGGCGGGCGACCATGACGGCCCAAACAGCGTGGCGGTCACGTTCTCAATTACCCCGAACGCCAGCGCGGCCAGCACACATCCCCCTAGGCTACCCAGGCCGCCCAAGATCACGATGGCGAAGACCCGGCCGATGAACACCTGCCCGGAGGCCGGCTCGACCGGTTGGATGACCACCAGCGCGCCGCCGGCAAGGCAGGCGAAGGCGGTGGACAGGCCGAACGCGATGCGTTTGATGCGCACGGGGTCGATCGCGAGGAAGCGCAAGGCGGCACCGTCCTGCGCCACGGCGCTTATGGCCCGCCCGATGAAGCTGTATTTCAGGAACGCTAGCAGACCCGCAATCGCCAGCAACGAACCGCCCGCCGGCAGCAGCATGCGAAGCGGCAAGTTTAATGGCCCGACATCTACGCTCGCCGACGCATAGGGTACGTCGACGAAGCGCTGGTCCGGCCCGAAGCTGATGGCGAGCCCGACCTCGATGACGAACATGATGCCGAAAAAGAAGGCGAGACCCTGAATTGCCTCATCACCGCGCCGCTCGAAGAACCGCCAATAGGCGGAGTAGAGCAGCATCCCGGCCGCCCAGCACAGCGGAGCGAGCAACAGCGCGGCGAGCAGCGGATCGAGCCCGGTGGCACCGCACAGCGCCACCACGGCGAACGACCCCAGCACCATCATCGCGGGATGCGCGATGTTGACGATGTCGAGCATGCCGAAGGAGATCGCGAGCCCCACGGACGCCACCATGTAAAGGCAACCGAGCAGCAAGCCCGACGTGACGGCATCGAGCAGCAAGCTGAAGTCGAATTCCATAACGGTCTACCGCCGGCTTAGGCTGTCGGGTAAGGGGTGCGCAGTGTGCCCGAGCGATAGGTCTCCGGATACAGGATGACCTCGGTTCCCGGGCGCTTGAACTGCTCGAGGTCGCTGCCCTCAATGCCCTGGAACTGAACGTAGAGGTTACGCGGCTCCGCCCATTCGCCAGCCGCGTCAAAACGGAGTTTGCCGACGATGGTATCGAACTCGGCGGAGTGGAACGCCGCGCCGATCGCCTTCTGGTCAAGACTGCCGACCCTGCGTACCGCCTGTTCGAGAACTTGCATCTGCGCAAACGCCATCGGCGGTGCATACAGTCCAAGTGGGTCGGCCTTCTCACGCGACGCAGCCTCGCGGTAGCGCGTGAGGAAGGCGGTGACGCCCGGGAAGTTCATCGTCGGTTCCGGCGCGTAGACGTCCCAGAAAACCAGGTTGTTGAGCAGTGGACCAAGCTGCTGCTTCAGCGCAGTCACCTGGGGACCGATCATTCCGCCGCCCAGCACGGTCGCCTTCAGCTTCAGTTCGGCGGCTGCACGCAGGAGCCCGGAGCAATCGGGCGGATAAGTGCCGAAATAGACCACATCGGCCCGCGAGGACTGGATCGAGCGGATGATCGGCGTGAAGTCGACGGTGCTCGGCGGGTAGGCACGGTCGTACACCACCCGCATCCCGTGCAGCTTGGCCTGCGTCCGGGCGCTGTCCATGCCGAGCTGCGGGAAATCGGCATCCACACCCGCGATGGCGACCGTCTTGGGCGTCGGCTGCGCGGAGGCCGCGATGTCGAAGAAGCCTTTGGCGAAGGTGGTTCGCGCGTCACCTCCGCTAACGCTCATGTTCACGCAGCGGTCGTAACGGAAGCTGTCGTTCGTGCCGGCACCGAACAGGGTCACAAACGCCATCTCGCGTTGCATTACGATGGGCATGGCAGGCGCGATCACAACGGTCGAGTAGCCGGACACCACGAGGTCGACCTTGTCGACTTCCAGCAGCTTCGTATAGATGCTCGGTATCTGCGAGGGCGTGCTCTGGTCGTCGTAATAGACGAGTTGCACCGGCCGGCCGAGGAGCCCGCCCGATTCGTTCACCCCAGCCGCCCAGATTTGATGTGCCAGCAGCGAGGGGCGGCCGTTGCCCGCGAGGCCCCCGGTGAGCGCCATGGAATAGCCGATCTTGATCGGGTTACCCGACGCTGCCGTCGTTTGCCCAAAGGCTCGCTGCGCCAACAGGCCGGCTGCTCCGACTGCGGCTATGCCAAGATTACGTCTGCTGATGGCCGTCATGGGCGTCCTCCATCCTTTTATGGATCCACCCGTGATGGCTGGAGGCACGAGTGTTAGTTATTATGCGCATCCAGCCGTTCCGGGACGATAAGTCGTTCCCGCATGCAGCCATTCCCGAGCCGTCAGCAGGTCATGCCTCGATTTCGTAGTTGCGGACGAAATCCGCCGGCGGCGTCGGACCCCACAGGTAGAACGAGTCTTCGCCGGCATGTTCGCCCGGCGCCCAGTCCACATCGACCGGAATGTAATCCATGTCGGCCGAGTATTCCGAATAGCTGCCCCAAGGGTCGCGAACGTAGTGGAAGTAGTTGGCGCCCAGCACGTGACGGCCCAGGCCCCACCCGGCCTCGAAACCCCTCTTGGCCATCTGCATCGCGCCGAGGCCGACATCCTGGACCGCGCTCACGTCCCAGCTGCAATGATGGAGCCCTGCCCCAACCGAGCGGGCGAACGCAACCATGTGGTGGTCGCTCCCATGGACGCCGTGCATGAAAGCGATGTTTCCCTCGGATGCGTCGGACAGGCGCAGCCCGAGGACTTTCGAGTAGAACAGGACGGCTGCTGCCACATCCCCGGTGTACAACGCCACATGGGCAAGGCGTCGGGGCCGGATCGAAGGTGCGCGGGACCTCGGCACCGTCCCGTGGACGCCAGGCGGACCGGAGGCGGTGGTGAACGTCGACTTGCCATTCGGCGAGGATTTCTCCGCGGCGCGGATCTCGATCGGCGTGCCCTCATAGTCCCGGAACCACAAGCCGTTGGATTCGAAGCCCGGCGGTGAAGGCAGGCGCTCGACATTCAAAGATGACAGATGGGCTCGGAAGCGCGGCAGGTCGTCCTCGAACGCCCCGAAAGAAAGATAATGCAGCTTCTTGCGGGGCCCTTCGCTCAAAGTACCCCAACAGTGGCTGTGTCCGGCGGTGTGAAGCGCCAGCCGGTTGCCTTGCTGCCGGACTTCGAGCCCGAACGACTCGTAAAAGATTTTTGCTTGCTCCAGGTCGGGCACCGTGAGGCTGAAATGGTCGAGTGAGTGGATGCCGAGAACACCCGGCCGCCGTACCGCCTCGCGGAAGCCCCTGATATGAGTCATGTCGTCGCTCCCCTTCCTAGGCCGACTGCCGGGCCCTGCCCCGCCTACGCCCGTGTCGTCGCGACCTCGTCCCGGACCGGGTTGCGCAGGATGCCGATGCCCTCGATCTCCACTTCGCAGACGTCGCCGTGCTTCATGAACAAGGGCGGCTTCCGCGCAGCGCCTACGCCGGACGGCGTGCCGGTGACGATGATGTCGCCCGGCGCCAAGGTGATGCCGACGGAGATGGCGGACACCAACGTCGCCACGTCGAAAATCAGATCGTCCGTCGAGGCACTCTGCACCGTATGGCCGTTCAGGCGTGTCTCGATCTTCAGGCCCTTGGCGCCGGGCGGCAGCTCGTCCGCGGTGACGAAGGACGGTCCGAACGCTCCCGTGCCGTCGAAGTTCTTGCCCATGGTCCACTGGCTGGTGCGGAGTTGGTAGTCGCGGACAGAGCCGTCGTTGAATATGGAGTAGCCGGCCACGTGGTCCAAAGCCCGTTCCGGCGCGATGCGTCGTCCGCCCATCCCGATCACCGCGACCAGTTCGCCTTCGTAGTCGAACTTCTGGGATTCGGGTGGCCGTAACAGGGCGGCTCCGTGGCCGATCAGACTTGAAGGAAATCGGGCGAACAGCGCCGGTGCATCGGGAACAGCCATGCTGCTTTCCGCGGCGTGATCGAGGTAATTGAGCCCGACGCAGATGATCTTGCCCCGGGCGGCTAACGGCGGCAGCAGCGACACCGTATCGAGGTCGACTGCTCTTCCGGTGGTCAGGGCGACGCTGGCGGCCCGGAGGCCCGATGAACCAAGTCCGACGATCGTGTCCAGCGGTCCGGGATAACCGGATTGGTCGTCGTCCAGCCCAAGGTAGGTCCCGTCGGCAGACAAGACGGCGAGACCGCACCGGCCCTGCTGGAAATACGTGACGAAACGCATCGCTTCCCTCGTCGTCTTCTTGCTGTCACTTAACCACGTTTTATGCACAGGTCAATGGAAAATGCACTTTCTTCCGTGGGCTCATCGTGTAGGTTGGATGTATGGCCGTCACCCCGTCCCTTTCGACACAGGCGACGCCAGTCGCGTCCCGCCACGTGTCGCTGACCGAGAGCGTGTACGCTTCGCTACGCTCGGAGCTTCTGGCTTGCCGCCTTGTACCCGGGCAGAAACTGAAGATTGACGAGCTGTGCCGATCGATGTCGTCGGGGTCGAGCGCCGTGCGGGAAGCGCTGTCCCGCTTGACCTCGGAAGGGTTCGTGATCCTGACACCGCAGCGCGGGTTCCGCGTGGCGCCCTTGTCGATCGACGACCTGCTCGACCTGACGCGAACCCGCCAGCAGATCGAGGCGCTATGCATCCGCGGTGCCATCGCGCATGGCGGCGTGGAATGGGAAACCCAGCTTGTGGCGGCCCTGCACCGAATGTCCCGGACTCCGGAGGCTGAAATGGGTGACATCAGACGTTACAGCGACGCTTTCGACGAGGCCCACACCACGTTTCACCAGGCACTGGTCGACGCTTGTGAGAGCAGCTGGCTGCTCAAGCTGCGCGGTATCGTCTTCACACAGTCCGAGCGCTACCGCCGTCTCTCACGCCCACTGGCGAAGACGGGACGCAACCTGGATGCCGAGCATCGCGGGATAGTCGAGGCGGCCCTGGCCAGGGATGCCGAAAGATGCGTCATGCTGATGGACGAGCATATCGGGCTGACAACGCGCATCCTGATCGAGGCGGGCGCGCAGGAGTTCGAAGGGCCCGTCCACCGCGCCAGGCGTCCTTCGAACGCGAAATAAAGGATTGCAACCGGGGTCCAACCGGCTCCCTTCAAGGTATTCGACGGGCGTGGGCGAACACGGGTAGCCGATGGACGCGAGCACCGGCTTGGCGAAGTTCCTGCAGAAGCAACTTAGGCCTCTCGGCATGCCAACATGCGACGCATGTTCGGCTTTGCCCCGAGCCGGTCAGGTATGCAATCCTGCAGCGGAGGGAGCGCGGCGGGAATAGGCGACCTGCAGACCGCGAGGGAACTGCTCATCCCCGAGTTGTATGTGCTGCGGCTAATGAGCACTGCTTTCGAGCATATCGTGGCAGCCATCGTCTGACCTGGCCATCGCGGGCATAGGCTCTGGCAGACGCTATGGGGGTGGGGCCGAGATTGCCCGCTGTTACGGACCAAATATCAGTCTGCTTTCGGCGAGGCCCTCGTGCACCGGGCTCCTGCCGCCTGCGGGCAGCCCGCCGTCCACGGTCGCGGTCGGTGACCTGCCCGTTCCGCAGGACATACCGTTCGATCCCAGACGGCTTGCGGATGCGGCCCGGTCGCGACGACGCCGGTCTGTTGCCGCGGCCTGTGAATAAAACCCAAGCGGGATCCTCTCAACGAAGCGCAAGTTGCTGTAGTCGTGCGTGTCCTGAAATCCGTTCTGGCAGGGTCACAATCGGCGCCGACCGGAGCCCACCCCAAACGACTTTGCCTGAAGCATACGTGCGTTTGAGAGGGGGGCCGCCTGGTACCGGTTCACAAGGCATCGCAAGCTCGGTGTCGAGGCGGCGGCGTTCAACCTGTTTCAACCGTGCTTGCGAGCATACGTGCTGGGCGAACCGCCGACTTGGCGTGCGAACGCAACACTGAACGTGCTCGACGAGCTGTAGCCCACACGCTGGGCTACTTCGCCGACGCTGATGGCGTCACTGCGCAAGAAGTTCTTGGCGAGCGCCATGCGCCATCCAAGCAGATATTCCATCGGGGTGATGCCAACCTCTCGGCGGAAGCGTTCGAAGAAAGTGGAGCGCGACAGGGCGGCCTCCCTCGCCAATTCGGCGACCGTCCAAGGGCGGGTAGGCTCGCCGTGCATCCGGCGCAGGGCCGCCGCCAGGTTCTCGTCGGCAAGCCCGCGCAGCAGCCCGGGCGTGGCGGTCAGTCCCGCCATGGCGCGGAACGCCTCGATCAGCAGCACTTCCAGCAGGCGGGCGAGCACTGCATCGCGGCCGGGCCGGGCCGCGTGGGCCTCGTCGCTCAGCAGCTCAACCAACGTGGTCAGGCGGCGCTCGCCGCGCACGACCACCAGTCCGGGCAGCAGTGAGACCAACAGGGCGGCATCGTCCGATCCGAACGCGCAATACCCAATCAGCATGCGCACGTCCGACGCGCCGGGCTCTCCGATATGGAAGAACCCCGGTCGGACCTCGATCGGTTCGCTCACGCGGCCACCCTGCGGGGGCGTCGAACTGGTAACGGTCAAGTCGTTGGCAGCGGGGATCAGCATGAAATCCCCGGTCCCCAGCCTTACCGGCACACGCCCGACGATCGACAGCTCGCAGCCGCCCTCGAGCATCGTGCAATAGAACGGTCCTGTTCCCGGCGGGCGCACGGCCCAGCTGCCGGACGCCGTGACCAGCTTGGAAAAAGTGGCGCTGGGCTTGAGCAGGTCGATCACCTGGGCGAGCGGATCGTTCATGGCCGGACTATCTCGAATGACATGTGGACGCCTGAGCGTAGCAAGTCCGACCCTGAGGCGCCATCTCTGACTGGTCACCATCAGGAACCTCTATCCATGAACACTGTCCTCATCACCGGCTGCTCGACGGGCTTCGGCCGCGAGACCGCCGCCTTTTTCCTCGAGCAGGGTTGGAGCGTCGTGGCCACGATGCGCGAGCCCCCGGCGAGCACCCTTCCGACGTCGGAGCGGCTCCGCGTGTTGCCGCTCGACGTGACCGACGGGGAGAGCATCGCTACGGCGGTGGCCGAGGCGGGCCCGGTAGACGTGCTGGTCAACAATGCCGGCATCGGATGGCTCAACGCCGTCGAAGGCACCCCGCTGGATACGGTACGCCGCGTTTTCGAGACCAATACGTTTT
This sequence comes from Acetobacteraceae bacterium, assembly GCA_965199005.1. GTDB lineage: Bacteria > Pseudomonadota > Alphaproteobacteria > Acetobacterales > Acetobacteraceae > LMUY01. Next base: position 2,863,326 of record CBDAQK010000006.1, read on the forward strand.
CGACGATTGCAATGATGCAGGCGGTGCTGCCGGGTATGCGCTCACGTCGGACGGGCGTGATCGTTAACATCAGCTCTAGCACGACCTTAAAGCCCCTGCCGCTCCTGTCGATCTACCGCGCCAGCAAAGCTGCAGTAACCGCGCTCACCGAGTCGGCGGCGCTGGAACTCGAGGAATTCGGCGTCCGCGCGCGCGTTGTCGTGCCGGGCTCGGCGCCGGAGACCAGCTTCGGGAGCACCGCGCGGGCGCAAATTAAGGCGAGCGGCGGCTTCCCCGAGGCGTATGCGGGCTTTGCGCAACGCACAATGGCCGCCATGCAGCAGCATGCGGCCCGTGAGGTGACGGGCGCGCAGGACGTCGCCCGGGCGGTCTTCCGCGCGGCAACCGATCCCGATTGCCCGATGATCCTGCCGGCCGGGGCTGACGCGATCGCCTGGTCCGAAGGCCGCTGAACTGTGAAACAGCGTGCAAAAGTTTCCAGATTCCGGGGGTAAACAGCGTCCAATAGTTTCCACCCTGGTCCGTGCGATCATCCAGCGTTTGCGCTGGAGAATCTGGGGTGTTGTTCATGGACTTGATTGCCGAGATCCGGCGCCGTCATCTGGTCAGCAAGGAGAGCATCAGTTCGATCGCGCGTGACCTGAGCCTGTCCCGTCCCACGGTTCGCAAGCATTGCCGCACTCAGTGCGAACCGCTTTACCGCCGCCACAAGCAACCGACGCCGATGCTGGGCGGGTTCCAGGAGACGCTGGAGACCTGGTTGCGTGTCGAACGCCAGTTGCCGAAAGCCCAGCGCCGCACCGCCCGCCGCCTGTTCGAGGGGCTACAGGCAGAGGGCTACCGCGGCGCCTATGACAGCGTGCAACGGTTCGTCCGGCGCTGGAAGTCCGTCAAGTCCGGCCCAGCTGTCACCCAGGCCTACGTTCCGCTGTCGTTCTCGCCGGGTGAGGTCTGCCAATTCGATTGGAGCCACGAGCATGTCGAGCTCGGCGGGGTCATGCAGACCATCAAGGTGGCGCATTTCCGCCTGACGTTCAGCCGCCAGATGTTCGTCGTGGCCTACCCGCGGGAGACCCAGGAGATGGTGTTCGACGCGCATAACCGCGCGTTCGCCTTCTTTGGCGGCGTGCCGCAGCGCATGGTGTACGACAATCTCAAGGCGGTGGTGGAGACGATCTTCACCGGCAAGGAGCGGCTGTTCAACCGCCGCTTCCTGGTGTTGGCGAACCATTATGTCTTCGAGCCGGTCGCCTGCACGCCGGCGTCGGGCTGGGAGAAAGGCCAAGTCGAGAACCAGGTCGGCAACGTACGGGAATGGCTGTTCACACCGCTGGCCCGGTTCGCCGACTTCGAGGCCTTGAACGAGTGGCTGGCCATGCGCTGCCGGGAGCTGGCCCAACGCAAGCACCCGATGACACCGGACCGGTCCATCGCAGCTTGCTTCGTTGAAGAGCAGCTTGCTTTGCGGCAGATCACCGCAAGCTTCGATGGCTACGTGGAGCACATGCTGCGGGTCTCCAGCACCTGCCTGGTGGTGCTGGACCGTAACCGATACAGCGTGCCGGCGGCATTTGCCGGCCGGGCGGTCTCGGTCCGCAGCACCGCCACCCAGGTCAGCGTGGTGGCCGACGAGGCGGTGATCGCCCAGCATGCCCGGCGTTTCGGACGCGATCAGCTGGTCTGCGACCCGTGGCATTACCTGCCCATCCTGGAGCGCAAGCCTGGCGCGTTGCGCAACGGGACACCGTTCCGCGAATGGGACCTGCCACACTCCATCCAGCTGGTGCGTGACCGCATTCTCAAACAGCCCAAGGGCGACCGGGCCTTCGTCGAACTGCTGCTAATGGCGCGCGATGCCGGGCTGGAAACGCTGGAAGTGGCGTGTGAACTGGTGCTGGACGGCAACGTCGTCACCGCCTCCGTGGTGATGAACGCCATGCGGCGGCTGATCGCGCCGACGCAGCCGGTCGCGATGAACGTCCCCGACATGCTGAAGCTCGAGGTGGAACCGCTGGCCGATTGCGGCCGCTACGACCACCTGCGCGGGGTGTCCCATGTCGTCCATTAGCCCGCTTGGCATTGATCGCCTGGCCCGGCTCAACGCGCTGCATCTCTACGGCATGGCAACCGCCTGGAGCGAGTTGCTGGCCGAGGGACCACGGCGACCGGTCCAGCCCGAAGCCTGGATGGACCGGCTGATCGAGGCCGAACTCGCCGACCGCCAGGTTCGCAGCCTGCGCTACCAACTCAAGGCCGCACGTTTCCCGGTGCATCGCGATCTCACCGGCATTGACTGGGCGGAAACGCCGCTGCCGAAAGCCGACATCGAGACACTGGCAACCGCGGCCTTCATGGAAACGGCGCAGAACCTGATCCTGGTCGGCGGAACGGGCACCGGCAAAACCCACGTCGCCACGGCGTTGGGGGTCGCCGCCATCCACCAGCGCAAACGCGTCCGCTTCTACAACGCCGTCGACCTGGTGAACCAACTGGAGCAGGAGAAGCAGCAGGGCAAAGCGGGCAACATGGCCAGACAGCTGGTCCAGGCCGACGCCGTCATCCTCGATGAACTCGGCTACTTGCCATTCCCCGCCTCCGGCGGCGCCTTGTTGTTCCATCTGATCAGCCAACTCTACGAGAAGACCTCGCTGATCGTCACAACCAACTTGTCGTTTGCCGAATGGGTCACGGTGTTCGGCGACGCCAAGATGACAACGGCCCTGCTCGACCGCATCACCCATCACTGCGACATCCTGGAGACCGGTAACGACTCGTTCCGGTTCAAACACCGCAAGCAGCAGCCGAAACCACGCTAACCAACGGCAAACCCGCGGACGGCACGACCCCTGAATTACGTCACGTGACAGAGAAGAAGCCATGCCAAGAGGCCGACCGCCACAAGGCGACAACCCGCTCAGCGGCGCCGAACGCCAGGCGCGGTATCGTGCCCGCATCGAAGCTCAAACGACCAACCCTGTGGTTCGCTACAGGCGACCAGCTGACCGACGCACCCGGCCACAGCGATGGCATGACGCCGTCGCCGAGCTGATTGCACTCCAGGCCGAATACGTTGCCTGGGCCGAGGCGTTGCCCGACACCCTCCAAGGCACCGCTACAGCAGACGCTCTCCAGGCCATTGCCGATGTCGACCTCGACGAACTGGCCACCATCAAACCACCACGCGGATACGGACGCGACTGACCACAGCTTCAAAACCCGAGATAGAAACCTCGAAACCGTGCCGCCAAACTGGAAACTATTGGACGCTGTTCCCTGGAAACTTTTCACCGCTGTTTGACACCGCTGAACGGCAGTTCTCAAGCCGGGGCTGTCGATACTTACCTCGATAGGCTCGTTCACCGCCTACATGCTGGCCTTTGAGCGGCGGCGATCAAGGTGAGAACCCGCATTGCCCCGCTTGCACCGCCTGAAAAGCTCCCGGGTGTTGACCTGTTGCCTCACGTGATTTGCTCCCCGGCGGTGTGCGACGGCGGGTTTGGTGATGAGGCGGGTGAGCATGGCGACACGTGACGAGCTGACGGCGGCGGTAGCGGGGCGGTACAGGAATGGAAGTCTGGTGGAAAGCGGCCGGATCCTTGACGAGTTAATTGCGGTGACGGGGTATCACCACAAGCACGCGATGCGGGTTCTCCGGGCTGGCCGTGACCGGCCGCCATTGGACAGCTTGCGCAAGTGCCGCCGGTGACCGCCAAGCGCCAGCGCCAAATGTCGTTGTATGTCCAGGTGCCTACCGGTTCGTCGGCTCGACAGCGCCATCACTCCGGCGAGGCGCTCTGCGAACGTCTGACGAGCGCAGACCGGATTGCGGCAACGGAAGCGTCGCGCTGCCACCCGGATCGTCACGGCTCGTCCCTGCCAGGGCAAGTCGCTCGGAACGCGCCGACGAACACTGTGAATCCTAATGACCTGAAGCGCGCGCGGGATGAAGGAGAGCAAGGGAGTCGCCACGTTGTGCGCCATGGACGTGCGTCCAGGAGTCTTTCTGATCCAGCCAGCGAGTACAAGCCCGACCAGCACGCGAAGTGCGGGAGGACCCGAAATTCGGTGGCAGAGCCCGCAGGTCGCACGTGGGTCGCCGGTGGGGTCAGACGGACTTTCCAGCAGCGCCAGGATGCGACGCGAGCAGTGGCCGGGAAGGCCGCCGGGCTGGCCAAGGACAGTCAGGCCGCCAGGTTGAACCCGATGTTCGATGCAGCACAGGGCGTTCGGCGGCGCGACGATCGGGTCGCTTGGCTCCGCCGCGCACATCTCCCGCGCCCGCAGCGCGACGGCCCGGCGGCCGGCCTCCGGCAGGCGTGCTTGATCGTCGTCGGCCAACGAGACCAAGGCCGAACCCAGGCCTTTGCGCATGTCGTGGACACTGGCCAGTGCTATGCTCACGCACTGCGCGGAGGGCGTAGTATAGTGGGTGGCTTCGGGCGTTCCTCGCGGTGGTAACGGGGCATCGGCTCAAGGTTGGGCGCCACCATCCAGGCGTCCAGTGCATCGGCGGCGGCCTCCGAGAGGGACAGCCCCTCATTTGCGGCCGCGCGGGCGAACGCCGCGTGGGCTTCGGGCAGCAGATAGAGCAGCAATCCTTTCGTTCGGGACTTGATGCGCCACCGCCAGTTCTCCGGCGCCGGCTCTGGTCCCTGCCCTGCCCGCGCGGCCTCGGCAAGCGGAGCAAGGAGGTGGTCGCCGAGGTGCCTCACAACCGGAATCGCCACGGCGTCGCCGAACGCGGCCATAGCCCTGGCAGATGTCTCCGGCACCGCGAGCGCGTCGGACACGCCCATCAAACGCGCGATCTCCCGCGGCGTAAAGTCCCGTAGGCGGACGCGGCCGTCCCTCACCACGACCAGCTTCTGCCTGCTCGAGTTGGTTACCCGTGCGCACGGGCTCGGCGTGGTGGTACGACAACGTCTTCATCGGCGGCGCCGACGTCTTCTTTTTGAGAAGGCGCCTGCGGTTCGGCGACGGACGGAAGTCCGCACCATTTGATTCGGCTCTGGTGGCGTTCGGCGCAACCGGCCCCGCGCTCGATGCGCTGGCAGCCGCCCTGCCCACCTCGCATCTGTCGCGGGCTGGCCGGGGGGCCGACAAGTGAACGTGCCCTTCGGCCCCGGCCGCGAGGAATGCGCTCCCGCCGATCGTTACGATTTCATCGAGCTATTCGCCGGGATCGGCTGCGCAGCAACGGGCTTGGGCGTCGGGCCCGGCGGTGCTTGGAAGGTGGCGTTCGCAAACGACCACTCAGAGCAGAAGGCCCGCCTCTACCCACTCCACCATCCGGGGGTTCCGCTCCGCTTTTGCGACATCTCGGAGCTGACTGCCTCCGACCTTCCGTACGCCAGCCTTTGGTGAGGCTCGGGCCCGTGCACGGACCTTTCCCTTGCCGGCAAGCAGAGAGGCGTGACGGGGCCCAAAAGCAGGAAGGTGTTCGCGATCGGCGAACTGCTCCGGCAGATGGAGCACGGTCGGCGCCCCGCGGTCCTCGTCTTCGAAAACGTTCCCAACCTGCTCACGAAGAAGATGGGCTTCGAGGCGTTCGCCGAGGACGTCCAAAACTGCGGATACCGCCTTGGCGCCTTGGTGGTCGACGCGGTTCATTGGGTGCCGTGCTCGCGCGAACGGGTCTTCGTCATCGCGTACCGCGAGGGCTTGCCGCTCCCCGAAGGGTGCGTCAAGGACCGGCCGGGTCCCCACTGGCACCCGCCATCGCTGCTGCGGGCGCACGCACGCCTTGACGCGGAGACGAAGGCCAAGTGGGTGTGGTGGCACCTGCCCCCACCACCGTCAACCGCGCCGATGCTAGCCCAGATTCTTGAACAGGACGGGGTTCGCGCGGAGGATTGGTTCGGTCCCGACCTGCTGAACCGCTTCGGCGACTTGGTCGGGCTGGCGCCCACCTATCTCGCCAAACTAGAGGCGGCAATGGCCGCGTATGGGGTCGTCTGGGGCGTCACTGTCGAGAAGACAGACACAAAGCAGCCCGAAGGCCAGTACTACTACCGCGGGCGGCCTTGCAAACGCCGCATCGCGGAATTCCGAGCAGGCGTCGTTTTCACACTGTGCGCGACGGTGACCGGCACAAGCAGGCAGAATCTGGTCAAGGTGCATAGGCGCAAGGTCGCGATTCGCGAGTTCAGGCCGCGCGAGGTTGCCCGCAGCATCGGGGTGCCGGACGAGCTCGCGGTGCCGGACACACTGTAGCGCGACAGATAAACCGCACAGTCCCAACCCATTGGAAAAGTACAATCTCGCACATTCTCTGCCAGGTAAAACCTGCAACCGCTGCCACAAAACCCTGCAATGAACGCTGGCCCGACAGATAATTGCCTGCAATGCACTCGCCATCAAGCTCGTGGAAGGGCATGCCATCAGCCAGGATACGCTGCCCGGGACGGAACACCACACCTAGTCTAACGACGTCCCGCTTCACCGAGCGGCGAGCCAGGAACGGCGGCCACCACCTGCTCCCGGGCTTTCTGGAAATGCAGGTCGAACAAAATGGCTCTCATCGCGTTGTCTGTTGAACAATGATATCCTCTGCCTGCGGCGGAGAGGCGAGGATGGATCATACTGCTTTTGAGGCTTGGTTGAGGGCAATCGGCGCGATGAGCGCTGTCCAGCGAAGTGTCACGTTTCGCGTGCTTGCTCTGGCGGAGGCGAAAATGGATGCAGAGGTGGACCTCTGGCTTTGTGCTGCCGAAGTCGTTTCCCCGTTGCCGGATGCCATGGAGACGGCGGATCATGCGACGACTGCGTCGCTGATCGTCTCGCTTGCAGGTCCGGATGCGTTGGCGAGTGCGGCACAGGCCCGTATCGAGCGCGACGGGTGCCCGCATTGTGCAAGTCACAGACTTCAGCGTTGGGGAAGTTCTGCGGGTCTGCCGCGCTATCGGTGCGTGGATTGCCGTCGCAGCTTCAATGCGTTGACAGGCACGTCGCTGGCTGGGCTGCGAAAGAAGGACCGCTGGGCAGACCATGCGCAAGCCATGATAAGCGGCGACACCCTCGCTCAATCCGCCAAGCGGTGCGGCGTGGCGTTCAGCACGGCATTCCGTTGGCGGCATCGCTTTCTCGCCGCTCCCGCGGTGGACAAGCCGACCAAACTCACCGGGATCGTCGAGGCCGACGAGACGTTCATTTTGGAATCGTTCAAGGGAAAACGGTCCGACATGCCGCGTCCCTCGCGCAAGCGTGGCGGAAAAGCCAAGAAGCGCGGCTTGTCCAAGGAGCAGATACCGGTGCTGGTGGCGCGGGATCGAAACGGCGTTACCACCGACGCTGTTCTGCCCCAACTGGATCGCGTCGCCGTCACCAGCGCGCTTGAAGGCGTCGTGACCTCGGACAATCAACTCTGTTGCGACGGCGGCAAGGCGATCGTCGGCTTCGCGCGCAAAGGCCAAATTCCCTGCTGTATTCTCCCTTCGCCGGGAGGACCGATGCGCGACGCTCCCAATCTTCATATCAACAACGTCAACGCATACCATGGACGGTTGAAAGAATGGCTGCGGCCATTCCACGGCGTCGCCACCAAATATCTTGGAAACTACCTCGGCTGGCGCCGCACGCTCGAAGCGTTCGGCACCGATGCCGAGCAGCGTGGCTGGTTGCTATCAGCCGTCGGCATCCAAGTCTGCCAACAGCCAACGGGATAACCAACAAAATAGAGAACGGGACCAGCAGTTCGCCGCCGATGCCCGGGGTTGCTCGTAGCAGGCGTGACAGGCCGCCATAGACTGCGACCGCTCCAGGACCTTCGAGAGCACTCTGGATGGTTAAATCAAGACGTTCCATGTCCCCGTCCAGCGCCCGGTATCCTGCCTGGAGGCAGCCAACCCCGACCCCGGCAGGCGCGACCAGCGCCACGCCAGCACGCTTGCCCAGGAGCACCTCGCCAACGGCGGCTGCAAACTCGATGGCCGGAACGAAGGGCCATGCGGCCAGAAGATGCGGCCCGCGCCTACCCTGGCCCAGGTCCCAAAGCCACCCATCCGCCTCGTCCAATGCGGCATCGACCGACGCTTGCCTGCGCAGGTCCGCACCGCAATGGCAATGCGGCAGCAAGCCCCTCTGCCACGTCAACCTGGCACGACAACCAGGACACTTGGCAATCAGGTGTTCGCCATGATCAGGACAGGTCCCAAGCGCACCAAGATGCCAACGGCGTCGATGATGAGGCGAGTCCGCCAGGCAAGCAGGGCATATTCGTAAACCGGGCAACAGCCATTCCCGTGGCAGGCTCACTCCGTCCATCACGAACCCGTTGACCCAGCCACCTCCGTTTTCCGTCCTTAGAACCGCCATGGCCAACTGGCCTATGTCCACCCCACTCACCACAGCCAGACGTTCCAGCTCGTCGGAGGCAGGATCCAGCACGGGGAAGGATCCTATGCCTGCGAGCCTGACAACTTCACCCGCACTGCCCATGCCGTTTCGGAGCGCCAGGCGCTGCACAAGACCCGACAGGCTCTCATCCGCCTCAATGGTGCACCGCAGGGGCAGTCTCGCCGGTCTGTCGCCGTGCGCCAAGCCTTGCTCCCCGTCCACCCTGTCGCGGAAGACAGGCACGGGTGCAGCTAAGCGTCAGGACCGACGGTTGACAAGGAAAAGGCGGGCAGCGCCAGCAGGCTTTAGGCTGACAAGGAAAAGGTGGGCAGCTACCAGCAACCTGAGGTTCGACCCAACCTGCCCGGTCAAGCCGTGCGTCAGGTGGCGGTGATTTTACCGGCTCGACGCCATCGCCCGTTGGAGTTCTGTTGGCAGTGATGGTTCGGGCTGTCGGCCGCCAAGGATGAAGCCGTGCATGCCCCGCGCGATCGCCGCGTCGACGTCCGCACGCCTGAAGACGTAATGGCGCCCTCCGTCGGTTCCCGGGCCACTCACCGGCTGGACACCTGCCGCCAGCAGCCGTGCCGCCATCCATCCTCGGTGCTGCCGGTCTAGGGCGGCAACCTTGCCCGGGAGCAGGTATTCGCACCGGAAGCGATCAAGCTCATGCCGCTCGATGCGGCGGCCCGCGCGGGTGCCCACGGCTGGCTGGGTTCGCACCATCCCCGCCCTGCACAGCCGGTAGGCAAGCTCCTGACCGATCCCCAGGGCGCGCGCCGCCTGCGGGATTGAAAGGGTCGGCTCGACCGGGCGCCGACCATCCAGAAGGCTCGCGATGTCATCCAGGCCGTACAACAGGCGGCGCAGACCATGGGCCCGGTCTTCCAGACCCGCCGGACGAAGGCCGCCCTCAAGGAGTACCCGGACGCATTCCGCCTCTCCAAGGCCCGCCTGCCGCAGGCTCCGGTTGGCCTTGACTAGGTTGACCGCCTGCACGGCCCTGGCCACGACGGAGCCCTCCAGCCGTGTGACCAGCGCCGCCGCCTCCGACGCCAGCCAGCGCCTCGGGCCGCCCAGCTTGGCAGCCGGGCCGGATGCGGGGGTTAGAAGACCGGCGGTCACGATAGCATCCAGCAGCCTGCGGCCGCATCCAAACTCTGCTGCCAGCCTGCGCTTGTCGCGCAAGTCGTCGAGCTGCCCCGCCACCACCTCGACCTGCAGACGCGACAGGTGCAGGGGGGCACCCTTGCCGCCGCCCCGGCCATCCGGGTCTTCGTTGCCGCCAAAGTCTGCTAGCAGCCCTCGCACCGCGGAGGTGGAACGACGCAGGCGTTGCGCCGCCGCACCCAGCGTCATGGTCATGGGAGTGGCTGATGAGGAGAGCACGGGAGTGCGGGCCGATATGCCCGCTGCCACCCAATGCTCGGCGACCTCCGGTTGCACCAGCCTGTAGATCGGGCTGTCTTCCCCCAGGCTCGCCAGCCATGCGACGAGCGGGCCGATTTCCTTGCGCCCGCCATGCCGCCCGGGCCTGGCGGATGCACCGGTGCGCAGGTTCGCCAGCGAGGACTGGAAGGCTTCCGGCCACCCCTGCGCAATCCGGTAGCCCTGGTCCAGGACGACATGGAAGCCGTCGGTTGTCCTTGCATCGCGGACTGGCCGCGGCAGACCGCCGAGTCCGGACGCATACCATCCAAGGTGGAGCATCAAGGAGAGGAACTCTCCCGTGTCCAGCGCCAGGATGGCGGAGGCCACCGGCGCATGGGACGGCACCCACGAACCGGATGCCAGTCCCAGCAGCCTGAGGGTTTCGCGGGTGCCGCCGAGCTCATGCTCGTGAACGCCGGTCAAAGGGCACTCTGCCAGGTCGAAGCCGCAGGCGCACCGGCCGGGGTCCGGACTGATCCACGCGAGCCTCTTCGAGCACCGAGGGCAACGGTCGACGAGGCGGACGGCATGATCGGGGCAGACGGTGACGACGCTGACGTCCCAGCAGGAGCGGTGATGACGAGAGGCCGCCAGGCAGCAGGGACAGACGCGGCGCCACGAGAGGCTGACCATGGCGCGTGGAAGCCGCACTCCGCGGAACAGGACGGTCCGGCGGTTCTGCGACCATGCCGCCATGGCCTCGAGGCGCTGCTCCGCGACACGGGACTTGGCGGAGAGCGGCCCAAGGTCGAAGCGTGTCGTCGCCGCGGCCTGCAGGACGCTGAAGGGCATGCCGAGCTCCCGGGCGAAAGGCAGGAGGTCCTGCCGCCCGTTCCGTGCCGCAAGACGGACCAGGAACCCGACGAGGCTCTCGTCGGACTCCGGCCGAAGACGCAGCGGCAACGGACGAAGGGAGGCCGCTGCGCTCACCCCAGGACGTCCGCCTGTTTGAGGCCGCGCTTGCCGCGCCGCAGGCCTGTCAGACGCACCAGGCCCGCGCCGACCTTGTTGGCCTCCTCGTCCTTGGCCACCGCCTCGAGCAGTTCGGCCTCGCTCATTTCAAACGGGTTGCACCACGCCGCGTCGCCGAGGTCGGCGACCTGTTCGGCCGCCTCCTCCAGAAGGTCGCTGTCGATGCCGCTCTTCCCGGTCTCCAGGCCGTTGATGGTGACGAGCACCAGGAAGTCGGCGAGACGTCCGACAAAGCCCCCGCACTGCCTGTGGAGCTGCAGCGCCGTGACCTGGTCCGCCAAGCAGGTCACGTCGGCAAATGGCAGCAGACGCGCGAAGGCCCGCACCAGACCCCTAAATGTCCTCCAGCCAACCTGGTCGGAGACGGCGAACGGCGTCAGCCTGCGATTGCCGAAGGAGCGGCGCCGAAGCTGTCCATTATACATGTAGGCTTCCCAGGCGTCGGGAACCCCCGCGAGCATGACGGCGCAGACGCCCTTGTTCGCCAGGCCCTTGACCCAGTCGGCAGCCTCGAAGTTCAGTTGGCGCTTCTCCGGGATCACCAGATGCTGCGCCTCGTCCAGGATCAGGACGCGCACCCCCTGCTCCTTAAGGTGGTGCACGGCCCGGGCCGTGAGCTTGATCTCAGTCAGGCTCGACGGGGCGGATACACCCAGGCTGGCAAGGATGCACTCGGCCAAGGCCTTGCGGGTGGTCTTGGAGGGCACCTCGACGAACAGCACCGGATGGACGTCCTGTTCCTCCTCGAACCGCATCGGGTGCTTGGCGCAGAAACGCTTGAGCAGCGCGGTCTTGCCGCTTCCGCTCTCGCCGATGAGCATGTAGGTGCTTGCCGATGTCCCCTGGCACCGCCCGACCGTGCCGTATTTGAGCAGGCGCTCAAGGTCGTTCTCGACGGTCGTTGTCTGAGGGTAGGCGACGAAGTTCCGCTTGAGAGCTTCGACGACGTCGATGATCCCTTCGTCCTGCACGGCGGCGACGCCGCAGGCGTTCGGTGCGGTCTTTGTTTGCTGAATACCGGACATGGCTGGCGGCTCCTAGGTGATGGTTTCGATGGTGATGCCGAGATCCTCGTCATCGAGTTCGGCGGCGCCGGGGGCAGGCGTGCGTCCGGCAGCCGCGGTGGCGATCCCGGATAGCGGCAGAACTGCCTTAGGCAACGGTCGCAGCGGGATGTCTGCGTCGGCATCGGTCAGGCGGGCACCCTTGCGACCACGCAGCTTGCCTTCAGCCGCTAGCTGTTCGATCTTCCTGCGATTGTCGACCCGGGCCGCATTGAGCTGCGGCCGGGTGATGGCCTGATAGGCGGCGACCTGGCGGCGGCTGCTTTCGGCGGCCACCTGGTGTTCGCGCATGGTCAGACCGTCCGCATCTGCGAAATCGTCCGCCTTGACCGTGACATAGCGGCTGGTCTGCCAGTCCAGCAGATAGATGAGGCCCATGTTGTCCGGGTCCTGCTTGATGACGCAGAGGTCGGGCTTGTTAGGGTCGTTGAGCAGATACTGCAGGCGCTCGTTGCGCTCTGCTCCACCGTAGCGGCGACCGTCCAGGCGGATCCCCTGCCTGGTCAGCGCGCAGGCCTTGGCGTTGAGGAGCAGGATGTCGAAGTCCTCCACCTCCGTGCAGAGGTCAGGTGGTGTGTCGACCTGTCCTTCCAGGAAGCGCACGATCGGCGCCTTGCTGATGCCTTCGTGGATGTCGACGGAGTAATCCCTCACGAGCCACCGGATCACGATTTCACGGATCTGCGCGATCGTCAGACAGGCCATGCCCTCGGAGTCATAGTCGCCCCGCTCCTCTGGGTTGGAGAAGGTCGTTCCAGGCAGCGTATGGATGACCTCGATGTTCAAGCGCTTGAACCAGCGCTCAATCGGCCCCTTGTCGGTAGGCGTTTCCGCCCGGCACCATGTGACGTCGATCTGGAGCTGCATCGTGGCGTCATCGAGTTCGGACCCGTGGAATTCGCTGCCGTTGTCCAAGACAATCGAGAGGAACCTTCCGAAACAGGGCCAGCCCTTGGGATCCAGGCCATACTTCGCAAGGATCTCATCCTTGGTCCTCATCGCCGACCGAAGGCAAAGCGACACGGTCCGGTAGCCGGGCTCCTCGAAGCCGATGTGCAAGCCGACGATCATGCGGCTGTAGAGGTCCATGGCCGCGGTGATGACCGGGCGGCCCAGCACCTTGCCGGTAGCCGGATGGACGACCAGGATGTCCAACTCGGTGTGGTCCATGAGGACCATCTCCAGAGGAAAGGCCGCCTCCGGCCCATCGCCCACCAAGGTGCACTGCTCTCGGACGGCCTTCTTGCCTTTGGCGGCCAGCACTTTGATGTCGTTGCTGTAGGACTGGATGCGCCGTTGGACCGTGCGCTCGCTGAGCTGGAACTTGGCATCGACCCGCTGGTCGGGCGTAGCCGCCAGATTGTAGGCGTCCAGCGCCGTTTGCAGATGGCTCAGCACCTCCTTCATGCTGGCCCGTTCCTTCTTGAACACGTGCTTCTGCAGAAGCTCGTCGATCTGGGGCTCGAAGCCTTTGAAGCGCTTCTGCCGGTTGCCGCGCGCACGGATGGCGAACTTCAGCACCGAGCCCGTGGCCAGACCCGCCTTCCAGGTCTTGATGTGGTTCGAGAGCGTACGCCAGTGCGGCGGGTTCTTGTCCGCCTGCTCGTCGGCCACCCGCTTGATCAGCGCCTCGAGCTTTCGGCGGCTGGCATGCTTGAAGGTTGCCTCCCTGCGAAATGCCATGATGTACGGCGCGATCCATCGCCGATGCCGACGCTCGCTGTCGTTCTCACCGGCGTTGCCGCCCTCGAGCAGCCTACGCGCGACGTCCGTGAGCTTGTCGCGTCCGGCACGCTCGCGGCGGAGCCTGCCAAAGCCCCACAGGCTCACGAGCTCGGCGGTTCCCCGCCAGCTATGCTGGCCGGTGCCGCTGTCCACCAGGTTCAGTCCGCCATTGACGAACTCGCTGACCCGGTAGGACGTCCAGTGCTCCTCCAGCTTCAGCCGCAGGAGTTCGCCAAGCTTCCAGTTGACGTGGCTCAAGCCCGATCTCCATTCAGACGAAGGGTGCTGCCTGACCCGATCGGGTGGCACTCCCAATCCATGCCGATGACACCGCGCAGGGCGAGCGCCAGGAGGTCAGCGCGGCTTTGCACGCCCTGGCCGAGGCGGTCCTGGACCGCATTCATGGTCGCTGGACCTTCGGACAGGATGGCCAGAACCTGGGCATAGGTGCTGGAGGCAACTCGCCGCATGCGATGGCGCCGGAGCATCTTTGCGTTCGCTAGCCGGGGCTGCGCACGCACCTCGTCCTCGAAGACGACCTTGAAGCATTCGCCCCGGCGGGCGTATTCGGCGCCGATGGCCTTGTGCAGCTCGATCAAGGCCTTGTCGCCCTTTTTACGAAGTGGCTTTACCTCGTGGATCTCCTCCGTGCCGTCCACGTAGATGACCCTGACGTCCGGGACATGCCTGCGGATAACACTCGCTGCATCGGTGAAGTGCAGGCGTTCTGGCTGCGCATGGAAGGCGGCCACGTCCTTGCGCACTTCCAAAACCGTGTAATGGTCCAGCTCAATCGACGATTCACATGGAACCTTGCAGCCCATCTTCGTGCTGACCAGTTCGCGCAGGATCCGCGCCGTGGACTTGGTGATGACCTTGCGTACCGGAACGTGCAGCTCACGGCCCTCGGCCATGGCACGCGCAAGACGGAGACGCTGCTTGCGCCCCTTAGGTTTTTCTGAAGTCGTCACGAGACGGTCTCCACGAGGGGCGTCGTCTTCTGGAAGTAGCTGCCGACGGACCGATGGCATGCCTGCACCTGGTATGCGGCAGGCATGCCCATGCAGCCCGAAGCTGGCGAGACGAGGCAAACCGGCACAGGGCGAGCGCCCGCCATGCGGAGCCCCCCGGTAACGTGCGACCATCCGCCTGGCGCCTTGCCTGTTACCCGGCCGATGGTGCCGCAGTCAGTGGGTGCAACGCTCCCACCAATCCGCGGCCGAGATGACAATGGCTTCATCCGTGTATTCCTGAAAATCACTAGTCATGGCGACTGGAGAAACACAGGTCGTTATTGGAGGAAGCCACAGCGAAGAGTCATACGACTCCTCGTTGTCGGCAAAATACTTTGATGCCTTGGACCAACGTCGGCCTACGTGGTCGTACGGATGATTGGTCTGCATTCCACTCTCGCCCGCCAGAGACAAACAACGACCCGCGAATTATGGGTCGGCAGTCGTCAATGGGCTATGTGGTGGAGCTTGCCGGGAAATGACGGCGCGACACCCTCAAGCGGGGTGGCCAGCTCAGCAGAGGAGCATGCCGACATCATGGCGAGTGACATACAGTCCAGAAGCCTTCCCCGTCAACAACAAGTTGGAGCAGTCAGGAACAATCTCATGCACCTGGGTGAGCTTCATCAGAACTCTCGCTTGCAACGGAATGGACGAGAATGGTCGCTAACTCAGGAGTCAAAAATGCTGCCCCTCAATCCCCCGCTTACAAATGGCGCACGTCCAAGCCTGACGAACCCGGCACGCCCGTATGCCGAAGAGGCGTTCCAGGCCTTCGATCGCAGTTCGGGAGACGCAGCGAGCCGGATCCATTTCGCGCGTCATGTCCTGGAACGGGACCCCGAAAACCTCTGGGCGATGTCGACCGTGGCGGCGGGCGCGGCGACGGAGG
This sequence comes from Acetobacteraceae bacterium, assembly GCA_965199005.1. Lineage (GTDB taxonomy): Bacteria > Pseudomonadota > Alphaproteobacteria > Acetobacterales > Acetobacteraceae > LMUY01. The sequence continues at coordinate 2,878,757 of CBDAQK010000006.1, forward strand.
TGGAAGGCATGGCCCTCCTGCGGGAAGCTGTCCGCGTCGGACTGCGGCTCTGGGCACCGGCGCTCCGGGGCAGTCAGCCCGCCCCGGATTGGGGACGAGATGAGGACACGATCCCCTTCCTGGGATGCGTGCTCGCATACGGTTTGGCACTCCATGAAATGGCCCACCATGGCGAGGCCGCACAGTGTCTTCGGTTTCTCCTTAAGCTGGACCCTCTCGATAGCCTCGGCGCGGAGCGCATCATGGCCAGCGCTGGTGTTCAAACAAAGGTCGAAACCGCGCCCGGCGGCCGCCGGATGTGAGTGGGACGAGTTCTCCACACCCTCTGCAATCGAGGTCGGCAATCGCCGCGGAGCGTCCGCCGCCGTCTCCACGGGCGGCTCCCGAGCCCACACCGTGGAAGACTTGCCGAAGACGATGGCGAGACCCGGGGGGAGCGGCAAGACCCTTGGTCTGCGGCTGGCCAGCCCGTTCTGCCCTGTGCCTCGAAATGTGACCGTATCAACCCGGCACATGGGCATAGGAGCGTTTCTGGTGCATTGGGCATTCAAAACCAGAGTGTATCTGATGCAACAGCTTGCGGGAAATCAGGCCGCGTTCGTTCCCGTATCGAGAGGGAATGTGCATCGGATCGCACACCTGGAAAGGTCAGTCTTGCTGTCCGTACGCGGTGCTCCCTACATCTACGGCTGCGTAGCCCACCTTGAGGACCCACGGTAGGGTGCCGACGGCACCGGCAGGTTTGTTGGGTCGCGATGCCCGCGCATAGACGGATGGCCCCGGCCGGAGGAGGAAACCCCAAGCATGTCTTGCACAGCCCTGCACCGCGGCGGGCATCAAGCGGTTAAGTGTCCGGTTGCGGGGGGAAGAAGCAAACTCCCGCGGAATGGGAGCCTGTGACGTGACGGTCATCATCGTTGATCTCGAGGCATCCTCCCTGCTACCGGGGACGTTCCCAATCGAAGTCGCCTGGGTGTTTGAGGATGGTTCGGGTGAAGCTCATCTCATCCGACCGGTGGCAGAGTGGCTGGACCCGGCGAGGGACAATCCCGGCTGGAGCGCACAGGGCGAGAAGATCCATGGCATCTCCCTTGAGACGCTGCTCAAGGACGGTGAGCCAGCTGAAGTTGTGGCACGCCGGGCAGCAGCAGTGCTGGCGGACCAGACCGTGGTAGTCTGCTCCGACTCCCCGCCCATGGATGAACTCTGGCTGCAACGTTTGTTCGAGGCAGGCGGCATCCGGCAGCGCGTTTCCATCGTGGACGTCGAGCGGCTGTACGGCTGGGCGTGCCGTCCATTGCAGCAACTGGTGCCCGCACTCGACCATCCAGGCCGCGGCGCTGCTGAGCAGCGTGTCAGCAACCTCTCTCGGGAAATCGCCGATCGCGCCGAGGAAGAGGAACGCTTTCGGCCTGGCGTACGGCACCGGGCGCTACCCGATGCCCTTAGCCTCTGGCGGACCCGGCAGTCGATCATGACCAAGGTACAGGACTACCTGACTCCGACAGCGTGATTGTCGTCGGCCGGATCTTGAGGCCGGTCTCCTTCCGCCATTGTCGAAGAGGGAGTTGGCGCAGCACCAGCGACGCTTGCGGACCAAGAAATGATCCCATTTGGTCAGCGGGTATTTCATGGTGTTCAAGGCTGCATCTCATGGTCCAACGCATGGTTGGACGCCGTTGCAGGCTCGACCCACCGCACGGTCTTCGAAGTCAGGTAGACCAGCATGCCGCGTGTTCCGCCCGTGACCGCAAGGTAGAGTTGGAGTTGTCGCGTGTGCTCGCGTTGCTGCTCCGGGCTTGGTGCAACGTCGCTCTTCCAGTCGACCACCACGCCAGCAAAATCTCCATCCACAGCGATGGCGTCTGCCCGGCCGGACAGGGGGTGCTCGATATCACCGTCGAGGATGGTGCCGAGAACGGCAGTCTCCGGAACGAGGTAGGGCCACATGCCCGCCAGCTCGGGCAGCTCGGTGACACCGACCACGGTGGCGGCAAGTTCGGTGGGGTCAGGCGCAACCTCGGAAGGGTCTGCCATTGACATCAACTGGGGCAAAAGCACGTCAGCCCTTGTCTCCAGGTCCATTTTCTGCGGGGGCAGCTCCCCCAGGATTATTTCTTCAAGGAGCTTGTGGAGTATCAAGCCCCTGAACCGTCCCGCGCCCACGATCCTTCCATGGGTAGCCTGCGGAACATCTGCCTCCCACGCTGCGTCGGGCTCGCCCAGCCGGTCGGCGTCCGCGTCGCTGGGTCTCAACCAGTCGAGCGGTCTGGCGGCAGCCTGGATTGCGCTCTGTTCGGCCAGGAATGTCGCAGCGGTCTGGTTGTTCCTGCCTGGTGACGCTACTTGCGGTGCCCATCCTGCAGGAACGGATGCCTGAACCTCGATTAACCCAGGCACGGCGAGGTCCAGGACACGGGCCCAGGAGTCTGGGCTCGCGTCGGGTATTTCGGGAAGCACCAGGAGATCGCGGGCACGAGTGCACGCCACATACCAGAGTTGCTCGCGCTCCCGCTGGAGGCCCGCGCGTTCCTCTTCGCAGGCTGCAGAAAGGCCGGGCGGAGCGATATCGCCCAGCAGCCAGTGCACGGTGTCGTTAGATGCGCGGTGCACGAACGGGTCACGGTGCCGAAACCTGGAAACGCAGTTGACGGGGATGACTACCGGCCACTCCAGCCCCTTGGCACCGTGCATCGTCACAAGGGCGATCGCGTCCGCTCCAAGGTCGGCGAGGCCCTCCTTGAGTTGCTTTTTGGTCCGCCAGTCAGTGTCTACATCGGCAGCGAAGGCAGCCAATCCGCGCACACTGTATGACCTTGCAAGTTCCAGGAACGCGTCGACGTTAGCCAGGGTACCTGCCGCTCGGAGAGGCTCCCTCTGGATCAGCTTGGCCCTGATACACAGAAGGTCGACCGCTTCTGACAGGAGCTGGTGGGGCGTTGCCGTCCAACGCCGCCGCAGCAACCTTTGCAGAGCCATGAGTACCTGCCGGGCCACTGGTTCAGCGACCAGTTCGGGGCGGGTGCGAATATCAAAGCGGGCAGCGCGGCCAGCCACCACGGGCAGCGCCGCGGTGATGTCAAGCAACGTTGCGTCCGTCATCCCCACCAGCGGGCCTCGCATAAGCGCACCGAACGCGAGCGTGTCCCCCGGGTCGGCCAAAGCCCGCGTGAGCGCCAGCATGTCCTGCGTTTCCTGGCGCCGGTAGAAGCCCTTGCCTGCCTGGGAAGCGATGGCCAGACCACGTTTCTCAAGCTCACGCTCGTAGATCCAAAGGTCTGAGCTGGCCGGGACCAGCAGGGCGATGTCGCCGGGGAGCAGATCTCGCAGCTCGCCGACACGGGCTCGCACTCGGTAACTGCCTAAAAGGCGGACGCAAAGATCCGCGACCGCCTCGGCCTCCGCTTCCCGGATCTCCGTAACCAGGGCGCGCGGCGGCACTCTGACTGCCAACTTGGCCAGGCAGGGTACGTCAGCTGGGCCGTCCTCAACCGTGGCGGAAAGGTCGGCATATCCATGCCGGGCAAGCGGACTGCGGAAGCATTGGTTGACGTGCTCAAGGATTTCGGGCCGGGAGCGAAAGTTCGCAGTGATGTGGACCAGGGCATCCGGCTGGGACCGCAGCACTGCGGCACGGGCGTCCTGATACGTTTCTACGGCGGCTCCGCGGAAGCGATAGATGGCCTGCTTCGGATCGCCGACCATGAACAAGGCGCCAGGCCGCAGGGAGCAGTCCTGCCAACGTGCGGCAGGTGCAAGGGCAGCCAGTCGGAAAAGTATCTCGCACTGAACGCGGTCGGTATCCTGGAACTCGTCGACGGCGATGTATGGGTAACGGCGGCCTAATGCCAGCCGGACAGGCTCATGGTCGCGGAGCATGCCGCGTGCCTGCTCAAGGAGGTCCTCAAAGTCCAGGACGGCAGCAGAGCGCTTGCGGGTGCTGTATGCCTGGAGCAGTCCGTCAAGCTCGTCGGACAAGGTCTCTACCAGTGCCGTCGCTACCTGACCCAACACGGCACGCAATGCCTCGTCGCATGCCTGGAAGTGGCTGACAGCTTCCGCGAAGCGCGCTTCGGCTGCATCCCGGCCGACCAACTTCTGCCACGAGCCCTTGGTCTTCAGTGGCAACAACTCGAAGCTGTCTTTGCGCATGGCGGCCACCCGGGGTGGGTTGCCGAGCGCCCAGAGTTCACCAAACGAGGGACTGCCACCAAGACGTTCATCGTAGAAGGAGGCCAGGTCCTCAAGCTGTTCTAGCACCGCAAGCGTTTGGGCCTCCGGCTCGACGGCGGATTGCCAGCGTCTGAAGCCGTCGACCGCCGAACGCAGCTCTATGTCTGGCCGCAAGGTCCAGTCCACATGCTCGGTGCGCGCCGACCGGTGGCTCAGACGGAAGTTCGCCAATTCCCACAGCATCTTCGTGACCCGTGCCGGATCCTCGCGTGCCAGGGTGGCAATGGCCTCTCCGCTTTGGGGAACGGCCGACATACGGTCGCGGAACCACTCTTCGAATACCGTCCAGAGGAAGACCTCGGCCGCCTCGGCATCTATCACCTGAGCGCCTGGGTCCACACCGGCTTCGACAGCGTGGGCGCTGAGCATGGTCTGGCAGAAGCCGTGGATCGTTGCAGTCTCGAGCTCGTCCAGGCGCCCGTATGCCGTATGGAGGTGCCCTTGCTGCTCTGCCGTCAGACCCTGCGGCAGCACCGCCTCCATTCCGGGCGGCATGCACCCCGCCAAGAGTCCAGACGCATAGTGCCTGACACGCGAAGCCAGTTCGGCAGCAGCAAATTCGGTGAAGGTTATGGCCACGATGGCACCAGGCGCCACGCCTGAGGCCAAAAGCAGCACGAGGCGTCCAGCAAGCAGCGACGTCTTGCCGGTGCCCGCAGCAGCTTCGACCAACAATGTCGATCCGTGTTCGGTGAGTGCCCGCTTCCGCGCGGCGGCATCTGTGGTCATCGCGCCAACCAGGCCTGCCTCAGGTGATGGAATGCCTTGCTGAAGGCGGCTCGCTTTAGGTTGGAGTAGCCGGAGCCTGCGGCAGGCAGAGCGAGCAGACGGGCCGACCACTCGTCTTCCGTGTCGGGGCCGGGCAGCGACACGCCTTCCAGCAGCGACTTGGCCGCGGCGCGAAGGTGACTGGAGGTGGATGCAATCGCATCTTCGACGTTGTGGAGAACGGCTAGATCTGCAGGGTCTGATTGTAGGAATGCAAGGCGTGCTCGCGTGGAACGAACCTCCGGTAGCAGCGTCCGTGCCGCCAACGCGTAGAGCACGCGTTGCAGTTCGCGACCGCCGTCCAAGACCATGGTCCCGTGCTTCTTTGGCACTTTGCCGGTCTTGTAGTCGGTTACCTGTACGGCACCGTCTGCGCGGATGTCCAGCCGGTCGATGCTGCCGCCAAACACAAGATCGGTGCCGGGCACCGGAACCGGCAATCTGCTGCTCCAGGGTCGCTCTCCGCTCCTGGAGACCTCCGTGTCCAGGTCACCGAAACCAACCTCGGTGTAGCTGCGTGTACTGGGCTGCAGCGGCATGTCTCGCCCGAGCGCTCGCATCGCCTGCTCTGCCGCCGCATCTACGGCGTAGGCCCAGAGCAGGCGTGGCGGTGTAGGACGATGGGATGGCCAGGAGTGCAGCACACCGCTGGCCGCGGTGTCTATGGCGGCGCGCGCCTGAACGACCGTGGCACCGCAGAAGCCCGAACCTCTTTCGAGGCTTTCGACCGCGCCCCGAAGAATTTCGTGCACCAGCTCGCCGTGCGCCCGTGGGTCCATCGTGAGCTGCCCGGCGGCCTGACTTGGAGGCGACGACCAATGCAGAACCCGGGCCCAGACGAACCCCTGCGGGTCCCGCAGCAGAAGCCGAAGCGACGTTGCTGACTGTGTCTGGCCGAGTGCCTGAAGGATCAAGGGATGGCTGACTGGCAGCAGGCCGTCGTGTGCGTTGGCCGCCCAAGAGCGACGGGCTGCCGCACAGGCCACCGCTGCAGCTATGCACTCGTCCGCACCCGCCTCCTCCGGCCTTGCAAGCAGGCGGTCCGCCGGGCTCGATGCGTGTCCAGGCACGCGCTGCCGTTTCAGGATCCGCTCCTGGATCTCCGCCGGTAGCAGCGCACTGGGCGACAGGGAGCCGCCACGGCCATTTCGGCGGGTGCGGGAAAGAACCAGGGCACCGCCAGCCCCAGCGCGGATTGCTTCGAAGGCAGCCCTGTCCTGGGCGGCAACGCCGGGCATGCCGCATCGCGACAGATCCAAGATATGGGCGGGGAGAATCGGGTCGTCGCTTGCCTGACGCGGCCATGCTTTGGCGTTCAAGCCAAGCAATCGGACGAACTTCCTGGGTGAACACGCAAGGTGGCGCGCCGGTCCCCACGTGACGCTGTCACCCGGATTGCGCGCGTCGGCAACGTGAAGGCCATCAAGCGTGATTGGCAACGCCTGACTCGGCGCCTGCCGCAACGCTTCGGTCCAGAGGCCCTGTGCGGCGGGTGGCAGGAACAGCCGTCCGGCATCCTCTGCCATATCCAGCCCTGACGCGGCCGCATCAAGCAAAGGCAGCAGGATTGGCCAAGGGTCCTGCCGGTCTAGACGCCCGGGAAGTGCTGCCGCGAAGGCCGCGCGCCAGTGCTCCACCTCGGATAGCGCAGCACCTCGTGCGATCCCGAACAGCGCATTTTTCGGCAGTCTACTGAACCCGGGTGCATCCGATGCGCAGTGCGCCAGCACTCGCCGGACGCGCTGCTGCGACAAACCATGCTGGAGCAGGTTGGCCAGGCTTGCGCAGGCCTGACCGCCTCGGGTTTCCAGGGCCGGAATGCCGTGGCTGAAATGGAGTGGAAGGCACGCCTCCGCGCGGGCTGCCAGCAACGCCGCATCCCATGGCTTTGGATCGGCTGCCGCCAAGGCGATGTCCCGAGGCATTGCCCGACCGCTGGAAATGAGCTCGCGCACCCAGCGGAGCGCTTCGAGTGCCTCGCTGCGTGCGTCGGCACAGGCGACGACCTCAGGCGCAGGCAGGAAGCCTGCGCATGCCGCCACCCTTTCACCAGGTAGCTTTTCCGAGCCTGGCGGCGCGGGACCGGACCAAAACACCCGCGTGTGCTCGGCGAGCACAGATACCGAGTCCTGCCAGACCGGCGCGACATACGGCAGGGAGGCAAACTCGACTGCTCCGAGCAACCTGCCTGCCAATCCGACCCGTCGCTTCGCGGCAAGGACAAGGTCCGGTGGGGACAAGGATCCGACAGGCAGTCCAGCACGGACCCGCTGTTCCAAGAGCAACAGGTCTGCGGCCCGAGGGCTGCAGGCTGCCAAGTCCGGGAGGGACACGCCAGCCTCCCATGTTCGCCGAAGGGTGCGTGAGACAGCGCGTGTTGCACCGGGAAAATTTGAAAGGTTTTCGAGCTCGTTGAACCCGCCACCTGCGAGCGCGGTTCGTACGGCCACATCAAGGTCTTCAGACGACGCCGGTCGCAGGAAACCTCCTGCAAGCCGGGCCGCCATCTGCTCCATTCGGAGGACCTGAAGCCCGACCTCGCCCCGCTGGGCTGCCAGGAGGCGGCGTGTATGCAGGGCAATGGGACCATCCACGACGACCGTGGCCAAGCTAAGCCGTTGCTGCTGGCTCATGCGGCCTGACTAAAGTGGAAGTGGACATAGAGGAGTCCGCACATGCCTCGCATTCCCCTCAAGCTAAAAATCGACTAGGCCCTCGTCACCGTCTACTGTTTCTGCAGCGGCAGCTTCTACACCGTCATTGCGGTAATCTGAACCAAAATCCTCGATCGCGGTTTCCGGCACATCCCGGTCGCCTCCTGCACCCAGCGGACCACTGAAAACCTTCGGCAGCGCCGCCCAGTCGATTAAGGAGACCCGTGATGCGTGCAGACTGGCCAGCACGCTATTGACGGTTTTTACCTTCCAAGACGGCGTCTTCCGGGCGAGATGGTTGAGTTCCAAAGCAAGGGGCCAGCACGGGCCCGCGAAAGGATCTCCGTCCACAGCTGCCAAGAGCGCATTACCAAGTCCGCGGGCCGCGGCCAGCTTGTGGGCGGGGAAGTGGGCTAACAGGGCCAGAACAAGCCCTGAGTTGTTAGCAAGAATACTGTCGGACAGGGGCTTGGCTACCTTCTGGCCCAGCTCTTTCAACAGGTAGAGCGACCAAGTCACTTCCGAGTCATGTCCCAGCCGCGCACTGCGCATTGCGACATCATGTGCCACCTCTGTCCAAAGCGCATGTTCAACGGGTTGGGCTGTCCTGATCCGCCAGGCCACGACGCGGGCCACATAGTCCAGCGAGTGTGGAAACTGGACTGCACACTGAACAAGGAAGTGCTCCAGGAGCTTCCAATCCTCCTTCCAGAGCTTCTGCTCATCGACGACGCGAACGGCCCGTTTAATAATGCCGTCATCACCCTCCCGCACGGCCTGCTCGATGACAGTGCCGATGACGGAGACGACGTCGCTGCTCGTCCTGCCGTTGCCGGGTCTCAAGGCGTCGCGGATGGCCCTCTCGAAACCCGACGACCAGGACTGGCGGAACACCTGCTGGGTTGGAAGGATGCGGGTCTTGGCCTCGTTGATGTCCAGCTCGTATTCCCGCAACGCAAGACGCAGGTTCTGCAGATGCTTCTCGCATGCCTCTACACTCTGGCCGCCGACCCAATAATCATCGACATGGCGCAGGTATGCTGGTGCCGTGCCGCCGCTGAGCCGGATGAATTCGCGGTCCACGGCCGACATCAGGATTTCTGCCACCACCTTGCAGGTATCCGGTCCGACGGCGATGCCGATAGTCTGGCTCGATTGCGCTTGCCGAAGCGCATAGTCCAGCCGGTTCCCAAATACTTTCCAGGACTGTGGACTGGTGTCTAACTTGGCCGCGGACTTGCCGTTTATGGCCCAAGGAAGGGCGTGCGTGTACACGGAGGAGTAGAAACGCGACACGTCGGTGACGAGACAGTATCTGTAGCGCGAAAGACGCTGCAACTGCAGACGTGGCAGTTCCTGGTGTGGAGTGATCCTGATGTGTCGGGGACCAACTTCGTCTATTATCGGGCGGGACGCTGATCCTGTCGCTGCATCGAAGATACCCGAGATGTGTGACCAATGTTTTCGAAGAAAGAGGGCCTGCTCTCGGACGTAAACCGGGTGTGGCACACTGAACGTCCTGCGCTGACCACCTCTCTTGCTGGCATTATAAGTACAGGGCTGTCCTCTCAGGTTACCGCCAACCAGGTAGCCCGCCTCCATGCCGGGTAGAGCCGACCAGAGCTGACGGGTGTCGAAAGCTGGGGGAAGGTTCTCCGGCAAAAGACCTTTTGCGATGGAGAGTTCTGGGCTTAGCACGGGCATCCCTGCCTTCTTGTCAGCGGCCTCACGACGGCAGAGGGCGAAGCATCGTGCCAGAGCGAAGAGAAGTCCAGCCACCTTGGGTCGGCGTCCCGGCAGCCCCCCCCTCATCCATCGATCCGGCACCTGCCTCCAGCTTCTCATCGTGCTCGTTTCAGGTTCCAATACATCGCATGCTAAATAGGCTCGCAACGAGTTGGCAGCCTGGCCTGTAACCTGACCGACCGTGGTCGCAATTGTCCGTCAGCAAAGCCTGTGTGCTATCCGCATGTGCTGCGGCCGTGGGACCACCGTGACCGTGAAAGGACTGGGGTTCTCCGCCGTTCTAGTTCAGGTGAAGGGCAACGTTGCGGGTGGCCAACACGCCGTCCAGCAGCCGTGCCAGCTGCCGAATCGAACCGCCCCGCCACGCGGCTGCCACGGCTGCAAGCTCTACGCCGTCCAGAGGGTGCGCCCAGCGCTCATCCTGGTTCCGGGCCGCATAGGCACGCTGCAGCAGCATGGTGGACAGCTCGGGAAGATGCTCCACCCCAGGAACGGGCATGCGCAGGATCCGGCAGCGGTCAAGCAGCGGCCTGGGAAGACCACGGACCGAGTTCGAGGTAGCTAGCCACACGACGTGCGAAAGGTCGACTTCAGCTTCCAGGTACGGGTCGTGCCAGCACACTGCCGACGATGGTTCAAGCATGCCCGCCAGCACGTCGTGGACGCAGCCATTCTGGTTCGAGCATGCGGCCTTTTCCAGTTCGTCGAGGACGATGCCAGGCGAGGCTACCTGCCGGGCGGACATCAAGGACACGGGCGTGCAGGGTTCGCCCGTCTGCCAGCGGCGGGAGGTGCCGCCAAGCGAGCTGTCGCTGACGCCCCCGCAGGAATACAGCAGACTGGAGACGCCCAGCGCCTTGAGCAGCGACATGCAAAACGATGTCTTGCCCGTGCCCGGCGGCCCGAGGAAGACGAGAGGCGGCAGCCGGACGAAGTCGCGTCCGACAAGCTCTGACAATACCGCGTCGATGACCGTTCCTGCATGCGGATAGCCTTCCAGCAAGACTGCGCGGACGGCGCGAAGGTCTGGCGTGGGCACCAGCGGCAAGGGATTGCCGACCAGTCCGCCGAACGCCTTGGCTACCCGTCCCCCTTCAGGGGTTTCCTTTCCGCCAATGGATTTCAGCACGACGGCACGGCCGAGGCCGTGGGCTAAACCATCGTTCTCGGCGAGGACGTTAAAGAAGCGGTCAAACCCACGGGGCCCCTGCCATTCCGCCGTTGAGCTTTCTCTCGGACTGGAAGTTTGATTGCTCAAGTCCCGCTGCCAGGCGCGCGCCATGTCATCCAGGCTGCGCTTGGCGGCGGATTGTGCGTAGTGTCGCGGGTTCTTTAGGTCCTTTGCCCCAGGAATCGCGGAATAGGATAGCCATCCCAGAGCAGCTGCACGTAACTCGAGTGCCCCGCTTTCCAGGGTGGTGTCCGCCTCCGCAAGTCGGATTGCTTCAGCGGCCACGCAGCGGGCCGCCTCCTGGTTGCCCAGAGCGGCTGCGAAGAAAACGAACAAGGCCGCGCTGGCATTGAACGTCATCGAGGCGGACCGCTGAAGTCTCGCTAGTTCCTGGCAGCATCGAGCCGCAGCCAGGAACGATCCGGGAGCACGGATAAAGACCGCCTTCTGGAGCGTGTTTGCAAGCCTGGCCCGGCCGATATCGCCGTCGACGTGGTGGTCGAGCAGCCAAGTGGCAAGGTCGGCACCGTCATCCTCCGGGCCTCCGACCCGGAAGGGAGCTCCCAGGAGCAACTGCTGGAACGTGATGCCCCCAGGGAGGTCACCCGGCGTCAGGGTTCCTCTGACCCGAGCAGTCAGGGCCGATTTGCGGCTGGAGGTTTGGTTGGGCACTGCGCGGACTCCTGCAATCTCTCAGAACGGGTGGGTCACCCTCTACCATCGAGCCACATCAGCACCGTCCTCATGGAACGGTTTACGAGAAGGATTTTTCCGCCCGACAGCATCAGCAGGGTTCCGTCATCGACTTCCCGCAGGACACCGACATGCCCGGCCGCCAATGCATGCAGGCAACCATCCTGATCCCGCATGATGACGTAGCGGCCCATCCGCTCGCCCTCGTGCAGGGTCTCGGAACCTGCCGAAGGCATTTCCTCAGAGTCCAAAATCGGAGCACCCCCATGTCCGAAGAGTGTAGATGAGGTGGTCCAGCAAAATCGGCGCGTTCTCCGCTTCTCCTCGACATGCAAGGCGGTATGCGTGTCCAGACCGCGTTGCCACCAGGTTCCCGTCTTGCTCGACGGAAGTCAGTGCGGACGTGATCCAGGTGTTCGCCATCTTGGGGCGCCATCCAAGGGCATGCACTTGGGTCCCCAAGCCGCCTGGATCACGGATTGCGACCAGGAACCAGCTTTCCAGGACATCACGCACATTATGGAGCACCGGCCCTCTGATGGCGTCGAGCTCTACATCGGTTGCCCAGCCTACGGAAATCGCACGGCCTCGGTAGACGGCATGCAGGAGAACAGGCTCGCCACTGTCGGCGGCCTCTACACCCGTGGCAGGATTATGTGGGCCGCTTTTGAACTCTTGAGTCATGATGAACCTTGGAAAATAGGAACGTGGGAAACTCGGACCTGTTGAGATCCATGCCTATCGCCGGTTCTATTTTCCGAGTGCCGAAGCTCGACCAGTCGCTTGCGCGCCTGGTTTGATCACAAGTGCAGACGCACGTGCGGACGTCCCGTCTGGCGATGAACGGATGACAAGAGAAAATTGGAAAGGTCACTGGCATCCTCGACTTCGACACAGCCACGCTGCTCTCCGGGGAGAGCGGATTAGATCAGCGCGCCGGTATCATCTCGAGAAGCATGACGACCGGATAGCTCGTCACGGATCGGGTGTCGAGTCGTTTCATCTACAGCACTTCGACAGGCCTGGGCTGGTCCCGGTCCTTGACGTCAGGCTGCGGCAAAACTGATGGGGGCAGAAGCGGGTGTCCGGGCGTGCGCGCCTGACCAGTGATGCTGGGAAAGCGGCGTCGCAGCGGACTGCCCTGCATGCTTCAACTGCCAAGCTTGCGGTCACCTACGGTTTCCATCCCGCTGCACCCGGCGCAGGCGCATGTACGCCTCTGAATGGGTCTTGAAGAAATGCGAGACGCCCGTCTGCGTCCTCATCGGCCTGGCTACAGCCAGGTGCCTGGCAGCCTTGCACGCCATCAGCCAATGTCGGTCCACCTCCTTCAGGACATCTTCCTCCTCGAACGAGGAGCCGACCAGCAGCTCAAAGGCGAGCCGCGCTTCTTCGCCCTCGCCCCCGACATCTACGGCCTCGAAGCGTCTTCCCAGCGAATACCTTCGTCCACTGCGCGTGATCGCAAGGCCGTGCTCGACATCCAGTTCGAGAGCTTCCGTGGAAATGAGCCAGCCCAGCCCTCCGGTCCTCGGGTGCCGGGTCGAGAAGCCGAACAGGAAGGTTGTGCCGTCCGTAGTCAGGACGAGGCACCAGGGATCAAGTGCCGCATCGTTCACGATGGCGGCCCTTCCATCACGGAGACACCTGAGGCCTTCGTCCAAGGCTTCCCGACCCGAGCATCACCAACTTCTGGGCCTGTCACCCTCGCCACGTCGGTGGCCAGAGACGGCCGGACTTCCAGCCGCACGTTTCTGGACCTCCTGGTGTTTGTGCTGGCGTAGAGAGGCTGCCAGCCGACACCGGCAGACCAGGTCTGCCTGATCTCTGAACTGTTCCTGATTGCCTGGAGCAACGGGACACCGAACTGGGCGACGCAGGCCAGGGTCTGCCGCAGCGCAGGTGGCGCGGTTTTCGGAGCGTGCTCCGACACCCAGTTCGTCCAGCTCCGCTCACGTTTGAAGGTTGCATAATCTTCCGAGAACGCTGCTTCCCAGTATCCGTCCGTCCGATGAACGAAGGTTCCTGCATCGCGGCGTTCGAACGTATTGGACACCGCAAGCTGGAGAACATGTCCGAGGAAGCTGTATCTCTGACTCAACAGCCACAGATCGTAATAGTCGCGCAGGCGGGTGTTGTCGGAGCCGAACTCGACGATGACCGCCAGCTTTTCGGCCACCACCGTCTCGCGCGGGTATGCTCCTACCTTGAATGAAGGTTGGCCGGGGAGAAGGCTGGGGAAGAAGGCCTGTTCCACACCTGGAGTGATCGCGTGCCCGAAACCGACATCGACCTTCAGGCTGGTCCTCGCCGTTCCCAAGGACGCCGTGATCTGCATCCTCACGCCGGGATACCGGCTGCCTTTCAGCGTCTTGAAGGTCGCAGTTTCGGCTACGAAGGTGACCCCGTCATCCTGCTCCGACGCCGTGGTGGCCACCCTGAGCAGCATGACCTCCATCGCCGCGATGTCGGCGACATCTCCGTGCAGGTCCACGTCGGACGTGCTCCGGAACAGGTCGCCGCTCCAGAGCATGAACAGGGAACCTCCCTTGAGCACCAGCCTGGCGCGGTAAGGGGAAGCTGACAGCCTTGCCAGGAACCGTTCTGCGGCCCAGCGCCCGAGTAGATGGTCAGTGGTAGTCCCTCGGGCCTTGGCTGCCGCCTGCAGGCGCGAGCGGACTGCCTCGCCTGTCGCGCTCACGATGCCCGGACCATTGCGGAGGAAACCCGCAGCACATCCGCCATGCGACGTTGCACGCCCAACGCCGACGCAACATCGACCAGGACCGCCGCCGACCGGCCAGACGCATGGTAGTCGCGCAGGCATTCCAGTGCCCGATCATCGCCAACCGTGGAGGACATCCGCAGCATGTCGACCACTGTTCGTGCGGGCGAAGTCATACGCACCTCCACGCCGCAGACCACGCTCGTGTCCACGCCGACCACGAACGCCGCCGGGTCGCGCCAGTGCACGAACCTGGTCGGTGGCCACTCAAGCTTCGCGGCTGCCACGCCGTGCGGGACCGCGACCCAGGCCCGGGTAGGCGTTTCATCGCCGAGGCCATGCGCCGCGGCCGCGCTGTGCAGGCAGATCACTCCGCGCGGAACACGGACGAGGATCTCGGCGAAGTCGGCACCGGCGCAGTATGGTGCCCCCGCCTGGCGGTAGGTACCGCGGGAAACACGCTCGACCAGACCGGCGGCAAGCGCCCGCTGGACGCTGGCCGCCGTCACGCCAGCCCGTAGCAACTCGGTCATCCGCAAAATCCCTCCACCTGATAGGCACGCCAGCAATGTCTCCAGCTGCGACATGCAGCCCTCCAGCAATATGATACGTTTGAGTAATCGAGTCGAGTCACCGGTAGCATTTTTGTATCACAAGGAAATGTTGGGTTCCATGGTGATTTCGGAACCGTTGTCGTGATCCGGGAGGTCTTGCGAACCTTTCCCAAAGACTCGTAGGGATTTCCTTGCCGTCCATCCTGCAGACTTAGATCGTCGCCGGTGAGGACCTTCCCCGGAAGGTGCTTCCACCAACCCAGTCCATGTTGACAAGGCAAGTGGCATTCACCTCACCCAATGCCACTTCTGGGGATGGCAGAACGCCGCCTCCCGAGACCTGGCAGTCGCTCCAGCAACCCTCAGACACGCAGCGAAGGCAACAGTAGGCTACGCAGCCGTAGATGTAGGGAGGACCGCGTACGGTCAGGCTGGCTGCCCTAATTCGAGTGCAATGCCGGGTCATTTCGAAACCTTGCAGGCAAGTTGCACCCGTTGACCGGCTACCACCGCGTCAGAACACGTCTGATGGGTGCCACCTGGGTCTGCACCGTCGAGCATTGCAGATGGGCACCCCCCTTCCAGCCGGAAGAGGCCAGGACGGGCTTGCGACACCCTGCCCGGGTGGCACCGAAGCAATGGCCAGAATCGCTCCGAAAATGTATCCCGCCTAGGCCAGTATTGCTCTGGTCCAGCGCGGTCTGGGCGAGGCCACTATAGGCTTCGACGCCGTCCAACTATTCGGATTCTGGTGGCTGCCCCCTGCCTGAAGGCACGTGCCAAGCTCCCGGGAACGCCGCCGACATCCGCTGGCGCAGGTCGTCCGATGCCCCCCAGGCGGTCAGGGCGGATGGGAAAGGCGCCTTGTGCTCTCCTGCTCCGAACGCCAGACGCCCGCGAAGCAACCATACGTCTGACAATCCGGCGATCGTATTGTGCCACCATCGGGTATCGGTGCGAGCTGGGACGAGTCCTATGACAAGGTCAGCGCGGCAGGAGGCAACCTCCTCCACGGCCTTGGCTGTCCACCGGGACAGCGGAGGGCCATACGGCGGATTTATGTAGACTTGGCCATACCATGGCTGGCCAAGACCGTCGTCCACCTCGGTGAGGTAGTGCCGCGCATGCTTGCGCAGGCGGGACTGGCGCGAGGCACAAGGGTCCAGGTCGAACCTCCCGCCCACCACCTCACACAGGGTGTCCAGGACGGCTTGCGGCGTCGACCACGCATTCCAGCCGCTCGACATTCCCGCAAGCCGATAGAACCCCGCCCGCTCGCCCGCGGTGACTAGGGTCAGACCGGCACCAAGCGTCATGCCGATCGCCTCGACGGAAGTGACGTTGCAGGCCGCACCGGCCTCGACCTCGTATAACGTGGTCGCACTCAACCCGGACTCGTCGGCGACCTGCCTCCGGCTGAGACCCATGCGGGTCCGCAACAGCCTGAGACGGTGGCCGAGGAGTTCGCCGGGCGGCAATGCTCGCCCGGAGACCTCCATGCCCGTAGTTCCCGCGACGCGCTGGAACAGGTCCAGCCGCCCAGCCCCTCTCTCGGCCTGCCAGACGCTTCGTACGCTGCATCCTGCCTCGGCCGCCAAGTCGGCCTGCGTCTTGCTTGAGGCACGTCGGGCTGCCAGCAGGCCGGAGCCGAGGCGGGATCTGGAGCGTTTCCGGAGCATCGAGTCGGCTTTTTCGGAGTGATCCCGGCAAGAAACATGGACTGCAGAGTTCGTCCAGTGTTGACCCGTTGACGGGCAGGAGAGACCCCGTGGCAGACGGCTAGTTTCCTTGCGGCTTGAAGCTCCGGCCAGATGAAGTGTAATGGCGTCCCATGACGCCGGGACGAAGGCACACCTTCATCGACCTGTTCTGCGGAGGCGGAATGGCCACGGCCGGAATGGGAGAGGGATGGCGGTGCCTATCCTGCGACCATGATCCCATGAAGGCGCGTGCCTACCGGGAGAATTGGGAAGGTCATCCCGTCGTTGTCCAGGACGTCCGCGGGCTCACGGCTGGCCAGGTAGGCGAGCATGCCGACCTTCTATGGGCCTCGCCGCCGTGCCAGGATGTCTCGATCGCCGGGCTCCGCGGCGGCCTGGACGGCGGACGTGGGGGCAGCCTCTGGCCAGCCCTCGACTTCCTCAGGCAGCTGGCGACGGCAGGCAAGGCCCCACGGCTCGTTGCCATCGAGAACGTGCCCGGCTTGGCGACGGGACGCCAGGGCAAGGACCTTGCCGCCATCTGCGGTGTGCTGGCCGACCTGGGTTACCGGATGGGCGCCATGCTCATCGACGCCAAACTGCTGGTCCCTCAGTCCAGGCTCCGCTTGTTCATCGTGGCCGTTGCTCGAGACATCCAGGTCCCGGCAGCCCTGGTGGCGGCCAGGCCGGTCGAGCCCTGGCACCCTGCACCGCTGGTGCGGGCCGCGGACGGCCTGCCAGCAGCGCTGAAGCAGGCCTGGCTGTGGTGGCAGCCGCCAGTCCCGGACGCCCGACGGACCGTCCTCGCCGACGTGCTGATCGCCGACGCCGAGGCGACCTGGAGGTCTGTCGAGGCCACGGAAGCCGTGCTGGTGCTGATGTCCGACAGATCGCGGGCGAGCCTGGATGCCGCGCGTCGCCACGGCAGGGTCGTAGGGACGGTCTCGCGGCGAATGCGTCCCGACGCCTCCAAGACGGAGCGCATGCAGCGGGCGGACTTCCGGATGGACGGCGTCGCCAGCTGCGTTCTGACAGGCTCGGGCGGGTCGACGCAGCAGACGCTGGTCGTGGCCAATCCAGACGGCATCCAGACCCGGGCACCAACCGCCCGCGAGATCGCCAAGCTCATGGGCCTGCCCGACACCTACGCCCTACCACATAGGCGAAGCGACGCCCTCCTGCTGGTGGGCGATGGCGTGGTGGTCGACGTCGTCCGCCATCTCCGGGTCAATCTGTTCGAACCCCTGCTGGACGCGATGCAGGACGGCGACGGGCACGCCGGGAGAGACTGGCATCAAGGCTGCGACGCGGTCGACGACGCTCTACCTGTTGCCCGACGAGCTTCGGCGGCTTCGGCGCCTGGCCGTGGACCTGGACGTGTCCCTGCACGACCTCGTCCTGCGCGGCCTGGACAAAGTGCTCGCCGAGCATGGCGAGAGGCCTCTTGCCAGATACGTCGGCGGGCAGCCACGATCTCCGGGTGCTTGGCATAAAGCCGCGCGCAACCGTGGCAAGGCCGACGCCTCCGTTCCCAAGTGAGCTACGGAGCGGCGAAAGCAAGCAGGGGCGGTTCCATCATCGGCACTTTCCACGGCCGCCGCTCCTGCTGCTCGCACCGAACGCGCCTGCACTAACCATGCTGTGGCTCTTGACAACAAGGTTAATGACATATCTGTTGTTTCAGTAATTTCTGAAATGACTAGGCGATGACTCTCCCACCTCTGGCCCAGAAGTTTGTCCTGCACTTTGGCGAGATGGGAGGCCGCTGGGGCATCAACCGCACGGTTAGCCAGATCTATGCCCTGCTCTTTCTCTCGGACCATCCGCTGAATGCGGAGGAGATCACGGAGGCACTGGGCGTGTCCCGGTCCAACGTCAGCATGGGCATCAAGGAGCTGGAAGCCTGGCGGCTGGTGCGCAAGCGCCACCTGCCGGACGACCGGCGGGACCATTTCGAGGCTCCCGACGACGTCTGGCAGATTGTTCGGACCCTGGCCGAGGAGCGACGCAAGCGCGAAGTCGACCCAACCCTGTCCATGCTGCGCGACATCCTGATGGAAACGCCGGGCAGCGTGGAAGAGCGTCACGCCCAGGAGCGCATGGGGGAGATGAAGGAACTCATCGAGGTCCTGGTCGGTTGGGCCGACGACGTCCAGAAACTGGACAACAACAGCCTGCGCCAGCTCCTGGCTCTTGGTGCAGGCGTGTCCAAGGTGTTGGATTTCAAGGGCAAGGTCTCGGTGCTGGTCGGCGGCAGGCGGGCGCGTACGGCGGCGGACGAGACGTGATGGACGCCTTCCACCTGGCGCGGCTGCAGTTCGGATTCACGGTCGCGTTCCACATCGTCTTCCCGGCCTTCTCCATAGGGCTCGCCAGCTACCTGATGGTGCTGGAAGGCCTCTGGCTGAAGACAGGCAAGCAGGTCTATCTCGACCTCTTCAAATACTGGATCAAGATCTTCTCGATCGGATTCGCCATGGGCGTCGTGTCCGGCTTGGTGATGAGTTACGAGTTCGGCACCAACTGGTCGCAGTATGCCGACAAGGCCGGACCGGTGATCGGTCCGGTGATGGCCTACGAGGTGATGACGGCCTTCTTCGTCGAAGCAGGCTTCCTGGGCGTCATGCTGTTCGGCATGGACCGCGTGGGCCGCGGTTTGCACTTCTTTGCCACCTGCATGGTAGCCGGGGGTACTCTCCTGTCGGCGTTCTGGATACTGTCGGTGAACAGCTGGATGCAGACACCTGCGGGTTTCGGCATTGGGCCGGACGGCAGGATGTTTCCCACGGACTACTGGCAGGTGGTCTTCAACCCCTCCGTGTTCGTCCGGGTGCCCCACATGGTGCTCGCCTCCTACCTCATCGTGGCCTTCATCGTCGGAGGCGTCGGCGCCTGGCACATGCTGCGCGGCCACCGTACGGCCGCCGTGCACAAGATGTTTTCTATGGCCATGTGGATGGCGGCGGTCGTGGCGCCGCTGCAGATCGGAATGGGTGACCTCCATGGCCTCAACACGCTGGAGCACCAGCCGATGAAAATCGCCGCGATGGAGGGTGATTGGGAGCCGTCAGGTTCAGAGGGCGCGCCGCTAATACTTTTCGGGCTGCCCGACATGGCGCATGAGCGGACCGACTACAAACTCGAAATCCCCCACCTCTCCTCGCTGATCCTGACCCATAGCTGGGACGGTCGAGTTCCCGGGCTGAAGCAGGTGCCACCTGCAGACCGGCCTTATGCTCCTGTCGTGTTCTGGACGTTTCGTGCCATGGTGGGCATCGGCTTCGCGATGTTCGGGCTCGGGGCGTTCAGCCTGTTCGCACGGTGGCGCGGCACGCTGTTCACCAGCCGCTGGTTGCACTGGCTGGCACTGATGATGGCCCCGGCCCCCATCGTGGCCATGCTGTGCGGCTGGATGACCACGGAAATCGGCCGCCAGCCCTATACCGTCTACGGCGTGCTACGGACGGCGGACAGCGTCTCGCCGATCGCGTTGCCCGGGATTGCGACGTCCCTCGCGGTGTTCGCCGTGGTCTACTTCGTCGTCTTCGGAGCCGGAATCATGGTCATCCTGCGCATGATGAGCCATCCGCCGCATAGCGGCGAGACTGGGCTTGATCCGGACAAGCCGATCCGGTCGGCGGGCATCCACCCCGGTTTGCCCGGTGCGGTGCCGCCGGGTACCGGCGGCCAATCCCCCCTGCCTGCGGAGTAGCCCCATGACCGCGCAGACCATCGCTGTCGTCTGGGCCGGGCTGCTTGCCTTCGCGGTGCTCGCCTACGTCGTGCTGGACGGGTTCGATCTCGGCGTCGGGATGCTGTTCGCCGCCGAGCGGGGGCCAGAGGACCGCGACACGATGGTCAACACCATCGCTCCCATGTGGGATGGCAACGAGACGTGGCTCGTGCTGGGCGGAGGCGGCCTGTTCGGAGTCTTCCCCCTGGCCTACAGCGTCATCCTTCCAGCGCTCTACCCGGTGATACTGGGCATGCTGTTTGGCCTGATATTCCGCGGCGTAGCCTTCGAATTGCGCTTCCGGGCCTACACGGCCACCGGGCGTCGGTTGTGGGATGTGGCCTTCTTCGGCGGTTCTCTGGTGGCGGCGTCGTGCCAGGGCCTGGCACTCGGCGGGCTGCTGCAGGGCATCCACGTCGTGGACCGGCAATATGCGGGCGGCTGGTTCGACTGGCTGACCCCTTTCACCGTGCTCTGCGGCGTCGCGGTCGTGGTTGGCTATGCCTGGCTTGGGGCATGCTGGCTGATTTGGCGCACTACGGGCTCCTTACAGAACCGGGCGCGGCGGCAGGCGGTGGTGCTGGCCTGCGGCATGCTCGGGCTGATCGTGGCGGTCAGTATCTGGACGCCTTTCTTGAACGCGACGTTCATGACGCGCTGGTTCGGCTGGCCCGGCATCCTGCTCACGAGTCCTGTACCGGTACTGGTCGGCCTGGTCGCGCTGGGCTTTGCCTGGGGCATCCGCCGACGCCACCACTTGACCCCATTTCTTTGTGCGCTGGGCATCTTCGTGCTCTGCTTCGCCGGGCTGGGCATCAGCTTCTTTCCGCTGATGGTGCCGCCCGACATCACCATCTGGCAGGCGGCCGCCCCGCGGGACAGCCAGCTGTTCGTCCTCGTGGGCGCGTCCGTCCTGATACCCCTCATCCTCTGCTACTCGGGCTTTTCCTACTGGGTTTTCCGCGGGAAGGTCGAAGCCGGTGCGAACTACCACTGACGACCATGCCTGGCTCCGGCGGCTTTGCTGGTTTGTAGCCCTGTGGGCCGCTGGCGTGCTCGCGGTCGGCGCCGTCGCAGGCGCGCTGCACTGGCTGCTGAAGGCAGTTTAGGCGGTTCGCGTCCGTGAAGGCGTGCGGATTGTATGTCGTTCTCAGATGAGACCGGACAGGGGCCACGTAGTTTGCCACAGCCTTTGATGGCCGCCTCGCCCTTGCCTGAGCGGCCGCCAAAGGCTACCGCGAGTGCAATCCCAGGGCGCCCGCCTGCTGGGATGCCTAGCGCGCACCTGTCGGGGGCGGGGAGCCGGGATCCAGCTGCCGGTAGGCTGCCTGCGCCAGAGCGAGCAATGCGGGGCGGTCCACGGCGGCCACCATCGCGAAGCCCAGGCCGCCGTCGATCCACGAAAACGCCTCGAAGCCGTCGGACGCGGCGAACCGGAAGCGCGTGTCGCGGCCATCCGCCTCCCTGATGAGCAGCGTCAGACGCTGTCCGGCATGGTCGCTGTACATGAACTGCGCCGCGGCGCGCCCATCCTCGGGCACCACCCGCCCGCCCATCAAGTCGAAACCCTCGGCCGAGAGGTCGGGGATCTTCAACGTCCGGCCGACCCGCCTGGACAGCCACTGCACGAGGTGGGCCTGTTGGGTCGCTGGAACCTCAACCGGGTGGGCGACCTCGACGGCGAATACCCGGTGCGCGGCAATGGCAACGGCTGCGGCGGCGGCGACGCCGTAGCCCCTTGCGGCCGTCGCGTCCCAGCCACGCGCCTCCCATCCCGCCGCCGCACCCGCCGCCAGAAGGAGCAGGGAGGCGGCAACAGCGCCCAGCCGGGTGCGGGCCCAAACCCGGCGCCGGGCAATCATCGGCGCCACGCGCAGCCGCGCCGGGATGGGCTGCGCGGAGATGGGGTCGAGCCTCGCCTTGAGTTCCTGCCTCAAGGCGCGGTCAGCCGACACGCGGGCGGCAAGCCCTGCATCGGCCGCGAGCGCCGTCTCGACCAGGGCGAGCCTGCCGCCCGGCAGCCGTCCATCGATGTAGGCTTCGAGGTCGTCCTCCCCGACCGGGCCGGAGCTGCCGTTCATTTCACCCTCCTCAGGGCGACGCGCTCCCCGCCTTCCACCAACCGCCTGAGCTGCGCGCGCGCCCTGCTCAGGCGGGACATTATGGTCCCTTCTGGGACGCCGAATACCAGGGCCGCTTGCGCGTAGGAAAGCTCCTCGACGCCGATGAGCAGCAGCAACGACCGCTGGTCCTCGCCCATGCGGTCCAGCGCCGCCAAGGCGTCGCGCGCAACCAGGTGGCGTTCGCCTTCGGCATCGCACGATGCGTGGCCATCCACCTCGGCCAACTCCACATGCAAGCCCTGCCGGGAGCGGGTTCGCACGCCGTTGAGGAACAGATTGCGCTGCATCGTCAGCAGCCAGGCGCGGAGGCTGTCGTCCCGCCGCCGGAGCCGCCAGCGGCCGACCGCCCGCTCAAGCGTATCCTGCACCAGGTCGTCGGCCGCCTCCCGATCTCGCAGCAGCGCCCAGGCATACCGGCGCAGGGCCGGAATGTGGGGTTCAAGCTCCGCCGCGAGATCGGGCACCTGGCAGCTACGGCGTGGCGATGTGCCAGGCGCCGTTCAGGAAGCCGTCGCCCTTGGTGTCTGCGGGCATGGTGTCCTTGGCGAAGGTATAGAGCGGCTTGCCCTTGTATGCCCACTGCATGGTCCCGTCGTCGCGGGTGATCTTCGTCCAACCAGCCGGGGCCGCGGTGTCGGTGGCCTTGAAGGCGGGCCAGTTGGCGGCACACGGCCCGTTGCACATCGACTTGCCGCCCGCGTCCTTGTCGAAGTCATACAGCGTCATGCCGCGGGCATCCACCAGGGCTTTGCCCTTGCTCGTGTCGGCTACCGAGGCGGGCATGTTCCCCTGCGCCATGGCGCATCCTGCCAGGGCGATCGCAAGCGTTCCGGCAGCCATCGTGTATCTCAGCATCGGTATTCTCCTTGAGGTCGGCGCAGACCGCGCCTGCAATGGAGACACCGTTGCTCCGCAGTCATTCCATCGGAGCGCCGCTTTTTCTGAGGCCGTCTCTTGGCCGGACCTATGGCCGCAGGTAGGCCCAGCCCTGTTCCTGCAGCTCGCTGAGCCGGACGACGCCAGACGGCACGGAGGTCGCCTCACCCACGATTTTCACGTCCTTGCCCTCGGCATGGCTCATGCCTTCCCGCGTGTTCTCGCAAGCCGACAAGACCAGGCCGGGATGCTCGGAATGCATCGTCGCCAGCCTCGACTTCACCGGCGAGGTGTCTTCGCGGAGCATGGTCAGTCCAGGCCCGAAGGCCACGACCTCCACGTCGACCGGCTCACCGCGGGCCTTGTAGTAAGCATACATGTTGCCGACGTTGTTCAACAGCTGGTTCATCACCGCGGGATCCGAGACGTCGATCTGGAACGCCACGTGGTGACCACCCTTTGCGTCCGCGGCGACTGCGGAGCTGCCAGCCGACGCGAAGACAACGATGCAGGTGGCCAAGGCCGCTGCCGTCAGACGCTTGAGCATGTTCGTCATGTCACTCTCCAGGGTTCGGGTCCGTCTGGCGTGCCGCATATCAGCCCGGTCGCCGCAGGACCGTGTAGACCAGGTAGGCGAACAGCGTCCCGCCAAGGGCGAGGAGAAGGGCGACCAGCGCCATGTCCATGCGCCCGCCGCGCGCCCGGCGCTCGTCGGCGGCGTCGATGTCCCGGCCTACCTGGTGGAAGCGGACGGTTGCCACGGCCATCATCGTGCCGCCCAGCAGGATGAGGAGGAGACCTGCACGTCTCCCACCACCTGGTTGCGGGCGATGGCGCCTGTCCAGCCAGCGATTTCGCGGCGACGACGAGGAACAGGTCGAATTTCTCGACCAGGAAGCCAAAGGCCATGACCGCGAAGGCCGTCCGGACCCACGCCAGGTGGGTCCGCTCGTAGGCCGCATGGTCGGAAAACCGCGCGATCACTCCGCAGCGTCCGCGACCGCAGGCAACGCATCATCGGGCCGCGTTGGGCCTACGGCCAATTTGTGGAGCCACATTCCGGCAAGCATCGCGAGCACGAAAATCACAGCCCCCGGCGCACCCGTCGACAGCGCCGCCAGGGCGGGACCGGGGCAGAACCCCGCCAATCCCCAGCCCGATCCGAAAATCGCAGCGCCCCCGAGCAGCCTGCCATCGATGCGCCCCGCGGCGGGAACATCAAAGTCCGGGGCGAAGGCGGGCTGCGCCATCCGGGACCTCAGGGCCACCCCGCACCCCGAAATGGCAACAGCCCCACCGAGAACAAAGGCGAGGCTCGGATCCCACGACCCTGCGACGTCCAGGAAGCCCAGGACCCGGACCGGGTCGAGCATGCCCGACACTGCCAGTCCGACCCCGAACAGCAAGCCCGCCGCCAGCGCGGTCACGAGCTTCGCGGGTTCCACTCCGGTAGGAGATGTCGGACGACGAAAACCGTCGCCGCCGCCACGGCCATGAAGATGCACACGGCCGCAAACGAACGTGGGGATAGCCGCGCCAGTCCGCAGACGCCATGGCCACTGGTACAACCAGAACCCAGCCGCGTCCCGAAACCCACGAGCAGGCCCGCTGCGACCAGGACCGGAGAGGACGCGAGGATGCGAACCCGCGGGAAGTGACCCGCGACGACTGCATACGCCAAGGGGCCCGCAACCAGACCGAGCAAGAATGCAGCACGCCACGCGGAAGCATGGTTCCAACGTTCCATCAGTCCAGCGGCAATCCCGCTTATGCCTGCAACGCGGCCGTTGGCCACCAGAAGCACGGTGGCGGATAGTCCGATCAGCATCCCGCCGAGGAGAGAAGGCCAGTAGCCCGTCATCAGGTCACTTGGACGCAGCGGTCGGGATGGATGGGGGTGCAGGCTCCATCTGCTTGATCTTCGCGCGTATGGGAGCGAATGGCCCAAGCCGGTGCTGCTCCTGGCTGAAGCCGTCCACATACGGCCCATAGCCGCTGTCGGCCGGTCGCTGCAGCGCCACTGGATAGTCGCGATCCAGGTTGGCCTTGGCGGGGCGGGCTTGCGCCTGCACGAAGGCGGCAACGTCCCAGGCGTCCTCCACAGACAGCACTGGCGCATCCCACGTCACACT
Organism: Acetobacteraceae bacterium; assembly: GCA_965199005.1. Classification (GTDB taxonomy): domain Bacteria; phylum Pseudomonadota; class Alphaproteobacteria; order Acetobacterales; family Acetobacteraceae; genus LMUY01. The sequence continues at coordinate 2,903,865 of CBDAQK010000006.1, forward strand.
GTTCGGCATGTTGCTGTGGATGAAGTTGGCTGCCGCGATCAGGCGGTCCATGCCCGCCCCGTCGTTGAAGCTGTCAGGCCCCCACAACGGCGGGAAGGTATAGCCCTGGCCGTCGCCGACCTCCCCCACGCGCTGGCCCTGGCCGTTGGCTCCGTGGCAGGCCACGCAGTTCTGGCTGTAGACCACCTGGCCGCGCTCCGGGTCGGCTGGGCGGGTCAGCTCCGTCATGCGGCCGGACCCGCGGCCCGGCGTCGCTTCACCGACCGGCCGTCCGTCCGAAAGGAACTTCATGTAGGCCACGATGGACGTCATCTCCGGGCCTCTTAACGGCAGCGGCTTGCCGTTCATGCTCCGCGTCATGCAGCCTTCGATGCGGTCCTCCACGGTGCCGACGGCCCCGGAACGCGCGCGGTAGTTGGGAAAATCGGCGAAGACGCCCTGGAACGGCATGCCGAACTTCTTGGTGCCAGCCTTGAGGTGGCAGCTCGAGCAGTTGAGGTTGTTGCCCGCGAAGCGGTGGGCCGGGTCGGCGGCCTCGGGTCCGATGAGCTGCGCGGTTTTCTCGATAAGGTCGCGGCCCCGGCGGACAGTACGGCCCCAGTCGTCGTCCGGCAGCTTGTCGACGTCTGGGACGACCCAGGGCGACTGCGCGCGAACCGCCGTCGTCTGCTGGGGCGCGTGGACGCCTGGGACCGTCGACGCGGGAGCGGGTGCTGGTGCTGGTGTCGGAAGGGCGGCGGCAACGGGCGCTGCAGAGGGCTCTGGTTTCGGCATGGGCCGCTCCGGCGCGGGTTCCCGGGAACCTGGCGGCCCCAGGATGGCCAGGGTCACGCCTCCCGCCAAGACCGCCCCGAAAGCCACCGTCATGATGTTAGGCATGCCTGGCCGCTCCTTGCGACACGGTCCCCGTCATCGCGGGGCCGCCTGGTCGACCACCTTCTGCAGGTCCTCGGCCGTCAGCGCACCTGGAACCGGGATGTTTCCAACAACGAAGCCAGGCGTGCCCTGGAAGCCGATGGCGTGAGCTTCTGCTGCAGTGCGCGAGAGCACCGCATCGAGTTCGCCGCTGCGCGACGCCATGTCGGCAGCAAGGCGCCCCAGGTCGACGCCCGCGCCCTGCGCCGCCGCCTTCACCGAAGCCTCATCCATCGACCGTGGCAGCGAAAAGAGCGCCTTGTGCACGGCGGCATACTTGCCCTGCCATTGCGCGGCCAGCGCCACCCGCGCAGCGTAGATCGAGATTCCACCAAAAATCGGCCATTCCTTGGAGACCAGCCGGACACGCTTGTCCTTCGCCACCAGGGCCTCCAACGTCGGCTGCATCATCCTGCAGTAAGGACAGCGATAGTCGAAGAACTCGGCTACCGTGACAGATCCGAGAGGGTTTCCGGACACGGGCGTATCCGGGTCGCCGACCACGCTGGCCACGACCGTGCCCGGCAAACCTGCGGCACGGGCGGTCTGTGCTCCAGGCCAAGCCCGGACAGCCATCGCACAGGCGAGCGCGATGACAACGGCGAGGACCGTGCGCCCGGCGGTGACCGCGTCGAAGCGTCTCATTTCCCGGCCGCCGTCGACCAGCCCCATTTCGCGAATATCCGGGCTCCCTCGCCCGACGCCAGGTAATCAGCGAAGGCCTTGGCTTCGGGACGGGCCGCCGCTCGTTGGGTCAGGACGACGCCGGTGTCGCGGTAGATGCGATACTCAGGCTCGATTGGAACCATGTCGGCGATTGCAGGGTTGGCCACCTGCCAGATGTTCCAGATGATCCAGGCATCAAAGGTCTTGTCGGCCGCCCAGACCTGCTTGGCATCGGCGCTGGTAGCCGCAAAGTTGCCTATGTTGCCGCGGAAGGCGGCAATGGCGGCGATATCACCTGTTCGGCCCACCACGTCTTCCCACAGTCCGCCCTGACCGGAGCCGTTCACCACCAGAATCTTGTGGCCGGACCTCATGAGGTCCGCGAGGCCGGAGATGTGCGAGGGATTACCCGGTCGGACCAGGATCGCAGACGGACGGACGTAGAGAGGCCGCACGGATGCGGGCTCAATCTGGCCACCGAAGGCCGTCACGAAGTCCGACATCATCGCTTCCGAGCCGCTGAAGACCACATCGGCATCGCCCTTGGCCTGCGCCAGCCATTGGCCGGTTGGACCCGCAGTGACCTGGACGTCGATGCCGTGCGCCTTGCCAAAGACCTGCGCTGCCTCCTTCATCGCGGGCGCCGGGCCGCCCGGGCCGTAGACATGCAGGGTCTCAGCAGCCCCTCCCAGGGCGGGCGCAACCAGGCCGAGGGCGAGGACCAGGATGGACGTCAGGCGCATGCACGGTATCCTTGGTTACAGCGGGTCACAGGGAGCCGACCGCCCCCAGGTTCCGGTAGAGCATGTATGCCGCCACCATGAAGACAAGCACTGCGAACACCTTGTTCAAGGCGGCCTTCCGCGGGGCGAGGCGATTGCACAGCTGCATCCCGATAATGCCGCCGACGATGCCGCCCGCGATGTATTCGGCGGCGACGGGCCAGTCGATGAGACCGGAGACGCCGTAGTTGACCGCCGTGGTCAGGCCGAAGCTGCCGACCGCCAGCAGGGAGGAGCCGACGGCGAAGATCATCGGCATGCCGGTCGAGAACAGCAGGCCAGGCACGATGAGGAAGCCGCTGCCGATGCCGAAGAAGCCTGACAGCATGCCGACCAGAAGCGCGGCGACCACGACCTTGACGACCGTCGCTGCGGTCATTGCCTCCGTGGCGGCCGTTCCGGCCTGCTCGGGGCGCGCGCCGCGCCGGAGCATCATCACGCCTACCACGACCATGAGCACCGCAAAGAGGAACAGCAGCCTCTGGCCATCGAACGACTTGCCGAGACTTGAGCCTATCGCCGCGCCGATGACGCCGACCAGCGCGAACAGCGTGGCGCTGCGCCAGCGGACGTTTCCCGATCGGGCATGACCGCCGAAGTTGACGAAGGAATTGGCCGATACGGCAAGCGCCCCGGTCCCGATCGCCAGGTGCGGCGAAAGCCCGACGACATATAGCAGGAGGGGAGTCGCCATGATCGAGCCGCCTCCGCCGATGAGGCCCAGGACGAAGCCCACCAGGGCACCAGACATGATGGCCAACGCCGCCTGCATCATCATCTCTCCGAACTGCCTGAGTCCGGATGGTCAAGCTGGAGGGGCTGTGTCATCGAGAGTGTCACGTTGCCGTCACGACGGCGAACACGGCGGCCAGGTGAGGCTTGCCACCGGTTCGTGCCGCGACTGGAGCCGCCGCAGCCAACCTAGCCGGAACGCCGCCGAAGCCCTGGCTGATGGCCGACACGAGGCGCTCCGCTGCCGGGTCCGCGAGGGCATAGATGACGGAGCGCGATTCGCGCCTGCCCGCGACCAGTCCTGCGTCCCGTAGCTCGCCAAGCTGCTGGGAAAGGTTCGGCTGGCGAATGCCGACCTCGCGTTCCAGGTCGGCGACCGAGGCTTCCGCTTGGAAGAGGCGGAGCAAAATTTCCAGGCGGCCGGGATTGGCCAGGGCCCGCAGCGTCGTCGCGGCGGCCGCTGTGTCGATGCCGTGTCGGGTCAAGCGACGGCCTTCTTCCGGCGCGCCGCGGGCGGCTTGCCTATCCGATAGTACCAGTCGGCCTCGCCGTCTGGCCGAGCCGCCAAGACTCCGTCAGCGGTGATTGGCGGAGCCAAGATGACGTCGTCGCCTGGCCGCCAGCCCTCCGGGGTCGAGACGTCGTGCGCGTCCGTGGTCTGCAGCGCCGCCACAAGCCGTAGCAGCTCCTCCACATTGCGGCCCGTCGTCATCGGATACCAGCTCATCGCCCTGATGACCCCGGCTGGGTCGATGACAAAGGCCGCCCGCACCAGGGAGGCATCCTGCGCCGCAGGCGCCACCATCCCGTATGCCCGCGCAATGGCCATCGACGGGTCCTCGATCATGGGAAAGCGGATCTCCACGCCAAAGCGCTCCCGGATGCTTCGGATCCAAGCCAGGTGGGAGAACAGGCTGTCGACGGAGATGGCAAGCAGTTCGCAGTGCAGCTCGGCAAACCGACCGGACGCTTGCGCAAAGGCCACGAATTCGCTGGTGCACACGGGGGTGAAATCGGCGGGATGTGAGAACATCAGAACCCAGCGGCCACGGTAGCCAGAGAGGGTGCGCTCACCCATCGTCGTGCGGGCGCGAAAATCCGGCGCCTCGGCGTGGAGCATGGGCGGCCAGCCACGCAGGTGTTCGGCTTCGACGGTCAAACGCTGTTCTCCCTCAGCAGGCAGCCACCGACCTGACGTGGTCGGGCATCATCCACTCCGACGATGTCGCTGACACCGGCCCCAGCCGCCGCTCGGGTTGCTTGAGGACGGCATCCGGCATCACACTATGTCGATTAAGCTAGTATTGTAATCAGGCTGATGCAAGGTTGACGATGGGTGGGCTTGCAGCCCGACTGCGCTTTCTCCGACCTGTGGAGGCCATCAATGAACGTCACGTCGCCCGTGGAGGCAGTCGAAAGCGACAGCCGGTCACCTGCCACCTATTCCGTCGTGATTGTGGGCGGCGGGGCCGCAGGCATCACGGTGGCGGCAGAGCTGCTCAAGCATAAGGCCGGTTTGTCGGTCGCCATCCTTGAACCATCGGAGACGCACTCGTATCAGCCCGGTTGGACGCTGGTTGGGGCAGGCGTGTTCAAGCGCTCGCAGACCGAGCGGCGCGAGGCTGCCCTCATTCCCAACGGGGCGGTCTGGATCCGGCAGGCTGCCAAATCTTTCCGGCCAGACGAAAACCGGGTTGAACTCGCCGACGGCAGTTCGGTGGGATACCGGTTTCTGGTTGTGTGTCCCGGCCTCCAGCTCGATTGGGACAAGGTGGAGGGCCTCAAGGAGGCGCTGGGACGAAACGGCGTCTGCAGCAACTACCGCGCCGATCAGGCGGAATATACCTGGAATTGCATCAAGGCGTTCCAGGGCGGCACGGCGTTGTTCACGCAGCCCCCCATGCCCATCAAGTGCGCCGGTGCGCCGCAGAAAATCCTCTATCTCGCCTCCGACCACTTGCGGAAGTCTGGCAGGTTGGCCGCATCGAAGATGGAGTTCTGCCTGACCGGCGACGTGCTGTTCGGCGTCCCCGCATTCGTGCCGCCCCTGCAGAAGGCCGTGGATGGCTACGGCATCAAGGTGAACTACAGGCACACGCTGCGGGCGGTCGACGGACCGGCGAAGAAGGCGTTCTTCTCCGTGGTAGGCGCCGACGGGCAGACGTCCGAGGTTGTCCGCGACTTCGACATGATGCACGTGACCCCGCCGCAAAGCGCGCCTGACTTCATCAAGGCGAGTTCGCTGGCCAGCGCCGCTGGTTGGGTAGAGGTAGACCCGGCGACGCTGCGCCACCTGCGCTACGCCAACGTCTTCGGCCTGGGCGACGCGGCCGGGACCACGAACGCGAAGACCGCGGCGGCCGTCCGGCTACAGGCACCCGTGGTCGTGGGAAACCTGCTCGGCGCCATGGACGGCAAGGAGGCGACGGCACGCTACGACGGCTATGGATCGTGCCCGTTGACGACGGCTTACGGCAAGGTCGTGCTGGCCGAATTCATCTACGGCGGCAAGGTGACCCCGAGCTTCCCGCTGGACCCGAGGGTCCCGCGCGCCAGCGCATGGTTGCTCAAGACCCGCGTCCTGCCGTTCATGTATTGGAACCTCATGCTCAAGGGCAACGAGTTCGACATCAAGCACCGGGAGCGTTCCCTGGAAGTCGCCGCGTGAACGAGGCGCTTGAAGCCAGCCTCGGAACCGCAGGTGCCGCTCCGGACGTCGCCGGGTTCTGGGACGAGGCGACCTCCAGCATCCAGTATGTCGTGTCCGATCCGGGAACGGGGCGCTGCGCGATCGTTGACCCCATCCTCGACTTCGACCCGAAATCCGGGGGGACGGCGACGCGCTCGGCCGACATGCTGCTCGGCCATATCGAACGGCATGGCCTCACACTGGACTGGATATTGGACACACATCCGCACGCCGACCACCTCTCGGCAGCGGGCTACCTCAAGGACGCCACCGGTGCACGGACCGCCATCGGCGAACGGATCGTGGAAGTGCAGCGGCTGTGGAAGGACATCTACAACCTGCCCGAAGGTTTTCGCACGGACGGCTCGCAGTGGGACTATTTGTTCGCGGACGGGGAACGGTTCAGCCTGGGTGGGCTGGAGATGTCCGCGCTGCTGACGCCAGGGCACACGCTCTGCTCGGTGACCTATCTGGCGGGAGACGCGGCGTTCGTGCACGACACGGTGTTCATGCCGGATAGCGGCACGGCGAGGGCGGATTTCCCGGGCGGTGACGCCGACGCCCTATGGCGGAGCATCCAGCGCATCCTGGCGCTGCCGGACCGAACGCGGCTGTTCACGGGCCACGATTATCGCAAAGGCGGGCGTGAGGTCCGGTGGGAGAGCACCGTTGCGGAGCAGAAGGCCTTTAATGCACATCTGCGATGTGACGCGGAGGAGTTCGTACGTCTGCGGGCAGCTCGCGATGCGACCCTGCCGATGCCGAACCTCATCCTGGCGGCGCTGCAGGTGAACATTGCCGGAGGGACCCTTCCTGGTGCCGAGGCGAACGGCAGGCGCTATCTGAAAATCCCGCTCGATGCCTTTCCCGACGCGCCGTGGCCCGGCAGCGGCTGACAGGCTTTCCTGAACCTGCCGCTCAAGCATGCGCCCGAACAAGACGACGTCGCCGGTCAGGTCGCCCAGACCAGGGCCGGTCAGCGGATTTCCTCCTAACAACCCCCCTCCATCCGCCAGCGTCAGACTGCCTTCGGCGCGGTGCTGTCCCAGGCCGCCGCGCGAACGGGCGCCCTTGAAAGCTCTCAGGCCATGTGTGGGCCGAACCCGTAGCGGGCGTTGGGATGACCTGCCGCCCTCCGAAGGGTAGTGCTACCGACATGACCCTTGAGCAACTCCGCATCTTCGTCGCCGTCGCCGACCGGCAGCATGTCACCCGGGCGGCCGAGAGCCTCAACATCGCGCAATCCGCGGCGAGTGCGGCCATTGCCACGCTCGAGGGGCGTCACGGCGCCAAGCTGTTCCACCGGGTTGGCCGCGGCATCGAGCTGACCGTGGCCGGGTCGTTGTTCCTGACCGAGGCGCGGGCCGTGCTGGCCCGCGCGGTGGCGGCTGAACTTGTGTTGTCCGAGTTGGGCACCCTTAAGCGCGGCACCCTGCTCGTGCAGGCCAGCCAGACGACCGCCAGCTATTGGCTGCCGCGCTACCTGGTGGCGTTTCGCCGGGCGCATCCCGGCATCGACATCCGCCTCACCATCGGCAACACGTCCCAGGTCGCCACCGCGGTTAAAGGAGGGCTGGCGGAACTGGGTTTCGTGGAAGGCGAGATCGACGACCCGGTGCTTGAAAGCCGGGTCTTGGCACAGGACCAGCTCGTCGTCGTTGTCGGTCCTGAGCACGACTGGGCTCGGGCTGGCACCCTGGAGGTCCCCTTCAGCCCGGCACGCCTGATCGAAAGCGATTGGGTGCTCCGAGAGGCAGGGTCGGGCACCCGCTCGGTCTTCGAGGCGGCGCTGGAAGGTTTCGGCCTCGAACCCACGAGGCTCCGGGTCGTGCTCGAGCTGCCTTCCAACGAAAGCGTCCGAGCCGCCGTGGAGGCCGGTATGGGTGCCACGGCGATCTCCGCCTCCGTCGCAGCTCCAAGCATCGAGGCCGGACTGCTCCAGGTTGTAGACCTGGCTCTCCCGAAACGCGCCTTCCACGTCCTGCGGCACGGGGAGCGTTACCGTAGCCAGGCGGCCGATGCGCTGCTGGCTGTCATCGCAGCAGGTCGACCCATCACCGCACCCGATTGATCCAAATCGCAACGGCTATTGGACGGCCGTCCCGGCAACTGCGTAACTTCTGCAACGACAAGGCTATGGGGAAACGCAGAATGGCACAGGCACAGGGTAGACTCGGGCGCCGCGGACTGTTCGCAGGCGCAGCCGCGGCCGGGACCCTCGCAGCCGCGGCGGCGCGGGCGCAAGGGACGGTGAAGCTCAACCTCAGCGGCGGTCCCGACGAGCGCTCCCTGACGACCGCCTTCCCGCAAAAGGGGGCCATGGTGTTGCAGCGCACCCGTCCGCCCTTGCTGGAAACACCGTTCGAGGTATTCGACCAGGGAGTCTTCACCCCGAACGACCGCTTCTTCGTCCGCTGGCATTGGGCGGTGATCCCCGAACAGGTCGACTTGGCCAAGTTCCGCTGCTCCGTCCGGGGGCACGTGAACCAGGCGCAGTCCCTGACCATGGCCGACATCCTGGCCCTGCCGCGGGTCGAAATGGCGGCCGTCAACCAATGCTCCGGCAATTCCCGCGGCCTGTTCGCGCCGCGTGTCGCCGGTGGACAGTGGCAGAACGGCGCGATGGGCAATGCGAAATGGACCGGCGTCCGCCTGCGCGACGTGCTGGACCGGGCCGGTGTGAAGCCCGGCGCCGTCGCCGTCCGCTTCAACGGCCTAGACGAGCCCGTCGTGCAGGGCGCACCCGATTTCATGAAGTCCCTCGCCATCGACCATGCCCGCGACGGCGAGGTGATGCTGGCCTACCAGATGAACGGCGACCAGCTTCCTCTGCTGAACGGTTTCCCGATGCGGCTGATCGTGCCGGGATGGTATTCGACCTACTGGGTGAAGATGGTCAGCGACATTGAGGTGCTGGAGGTGCCGGATGACAGCTTCTGGATGAAGAGTGCCTATCTAATCCCCGCCACGCCGCATGCCGATGTCAAGCCAGGCCAGACCGGCTTCCCCACCGAACCGATCAACCGCATGGTCCCGCGCTCGTGGTTCACCAACGTGACGTCCGCAACCAAGGTAAAGCCCGGCGCGCCGGTGCCGCTCCGCGGCATCGCATTCGGCGGAGATTGTGGCGTTTCGGCAGTGGATCTGTCCATCGACGGGGGTTCCACCTGGAAGCCAGCGACGCTCGGCGCTGATGAGGGTTCCTTCAGCTTCCGGCAATGGACGACGCAGGTGAGCGCCCCGGCATCCGGTTCGCTCAGCGCCCAAATCCGCTGCACGAATACCAAACAGGTCGCCCAACCGGCGGAAGCGAACTGGAACGGCGGCGGCTTCATGCGGAATGTCATCGAATCCGTCCAACTCGCCGTCGCCTGACCTGGAGGAGTGCGTGATGACCATTTCAATCGGCACAGTCGCCTTCGGCTCCGTGATACTGGGCGGCATCGTCCTGTTCGCGACTGGCAGGCCAAACGATCATGGGGCGGCCGAGCAGGCGCGGCAGGCAGCCGCCGTCCAGCCGATGCCTGCCTACTCGGTGGAGCTGAATAAGCAGATTGCCGCCGAAGCTGCCGCTGTGGGGCCGCATGCAGCGCCTGCCGTGGCGGCGGTCGCAGGGGTGACGCTTCGTTCGGTCGGCTTCGACTTCCCCGGCAGCGACCGTGCCTTTCCGCCCGGGCCTGGCGCAGAGTTGGTCGGCAATAGCTGCCAGTCCTGCCATTCGCCCGGCATGATTCTGAACCAGCCCGCGCTGACCAAGGCGGAATGGACAGGCGAGGTGACCAAGATGCTGCATACCTACAAGGCTCCGGTAGAGGAGAGCGACGTCCCGGCCATCGTGGCTTATCTCGCCAACCTGAAGGTCGGCCCGTAGGAAGATACGGGCCGCGCGGAATAGGACCGATCCGCCGACTGGTGCAGGGCGACTCCGGTCCGGCCCGCCGCTGGCTGGTGATCGCTCCCGGCACGGCCGCCGCCCCGGGCGGGTCCGTCAAGGTCCAGCATTAGATCGGCGGGTGGCTGCGGAACACCCCGCAGCCACCCGCCCGAATGACTTTCGCTCTGGCCGCGCGTTGTCAGGGCACCATCGCAGCGAGGTATCATGCGCAACCCGTTCCGCACCGTCCCACCCGGCGTCACGATCGACAATCCGCGCCTCATCACCCATTCGCAGAAGCCTTACAATGCGGAGCCACCCACCGATCAGCTTCGGGCCAGCTTCGTCACGCAGCAGAGCGGCTTTTACGTCCGGAGCCATGGCAACATACCTGAGCTGGATCCGGCCGCCCACCGGCTGCAGGTGACGGGGCGTGTCGGCAAACCGCTGGAGCTCTCGCTGGAGGAGCTGCGCAGCCGCTTTTCACCTCGGACGGTGATGGCGACGATCCAGTGCGCTGGCAACCGGCGAGCCGATATGCAGCGTGTGCGACCGACCTCGGGCGATCCCTGGGCACCGGGTGCGATCGGCAATGCGGAATGGACCGGCGTGTCACTGGCCGACGTTCTCCGTGCCGCCGGAGCCCAAGAAGGCGCAGACCTGCACGTCGCCTTCGATTGCGCCGATGAGTGCAGCATGGAGGGCAAGACGTTCCGGTATGGTGCCTCGATCCCGATGGCGAAGGCGCTCGGCTCCGAGGTGCTGCTGGCATACACGATGAATGGCGAGCCCTTGACGGCTGAGCACGGTGCGCCGCTTCGCGTGGTCGTGCCGGGCTATGCCGGGGTCCGCAGTCCGAAGTGGCTGCACACCGTCACTGTGCAGAACGCTCCGAGTCGGAACCCGATCCAGGCTGACGACTACAAGCTGTTCCCGTCCCACGTGACCAAGGAGACGGCTGATCCGTCCCGGGGCGTCACGATCAACCGCCTGCCGCTGAACAGCGCCATCTGCGAGCCAGCCTCGCACGCACAATTACCCGCCGGTCCGGTAACCCTGCGTGGCTATGCGACGGTGTCGGACCGCGCCGTGGTGCGCGTCGACGTGTCGCTGGACGGTGGCCGTACCTGGTCGCAGGCCGATTTGGAAGACCAGCCGGGCAGCGCATGGTCCTGGATCTTCTGGCGGGCCACGCTCGATCTTCCGCAAGGGGAACATGAATTGGCCGTCCGCGCGTGGGATGATGCCGGGCAAACCCAGCCTGCGCTTCCGGACGACACCTGGAACTTCAAGGGCTATCTTTCCGCGGCCTGGCACCGCGTGCCGGTGCTGGCGGTTTAGCCGTCACGCGTGGCCCTGCGGGTCTCGGCTCTTGAGCCTGGACGCCACTTCGGCATCTGTCAGCCGGGCGTCGTAGATCGAGCGGGGTTCGATGCTGCGCGACACGATCGTTGCCGTGATGACCGCCAGCAGGGTCGGCAGGATCAGTGCGCGGTCCTGCCCGGTCAGTTCGGTCATCAGCACGACTGCCGAAATCGGCCCCTGCGTCGTCGCCGCCAGGACCGCCGCCGCCCCGACGATGGCGAAGGCACCCGTTGCGTCACCCGGCACCATCCATGACCAGGCATGACCCAATACCGCACCGAGCAAGGCCCCGATCGCGAGCGACGGGGTGAAGAGGCCCCCCGGCGTGCCGCTGCCGAGGCAGGATGCGGTGGCCAGCGGCTTGAGAAGCAGGAGGGCCAGAAGGAGGCCAGGACCCATGCGTCCCATGAAAGCGGAATCGGCGATGTCCTTGCCGTTGCCGAGCAGCTGGGGGAACCAGATGGAGACGATGCCCAGAATTCCGAGTATCAGGACCGGTGCCGTCCAACGTCGCCAGTCCTTCGGCCTGGCCCGGTCCGCCCAGGCGATCGAGCGAACGTAGAGCACCGATACGACGCCGAATGCAGGTCCGGCCAGGCACGCCCAGACCGAGATTGAAACAGGGCTGGGATAGGCGGGAATGACATAGGTCGGCGCGTTCGGCATGCCGAGCAGCCAGGAGACGCCGGTTGCGATCACCGCTGTCAGAAGCGCAGGCAGGATCAGCCGCAGCGCCAATACGCCGCGTAGCACCTCCAGAGCGAACAGCGCACCACCCAGCGGCACGCCATATGCGGCGGCCATCCCGGCCCCGGCACCGCACGCGACCAGGAGCCTCCGTTGTTCGTCTGACAGCTTGCCCAGGTCTGAGCAGGCATTCGCAAGCACCGCGCCGACCTGTTTCGGCGCGCCCTCACGCCCCAGCGATACGCCCATACCGACGACGACGATGGACAGCACCGCGCTCCCCAGCGTCCTCAGCGCAGGCAGGCGTCCGGCGGAGAACCAGATCGCTGCGGTGATGTCTATGCCGTTGCCGCTGGACAGGCGGGTAAGGACCAGTTGGCCCACTCCGGTGACCAGTCCCGCACTCGTCAGAACGATCAGATGCCGCCAGACAGGAGCCTGGCTGGCCGCTTCCGCCAACGTGCCTGGACCGGGCCAGACGAAGTGCTGAACCGCCTCCAGCAGATCGGTCAGTACGGCGGCGCCGATCCCGGCGCCGAGGCCGGTCAGCACCACGGCCAGCCAGAACCGGGCGGCCGCCCGATGACTGAGTGCGGCGGGTATCTGATCGGGTATCGGTAGAGGTGGCGGCAGAGACCTGCTCCATTGTGATTGGATAAGGGCGATCAGTCTCGTCCACCCGGTGATCGGGAGGAAGGACCGCTTGGCCTAGGCGATCCCCAACGCCTTGATGAGGCCCAGGCTGATCGCGCCGAGCAGAAGCAGGCTGAGCGTCACCGCGGCGATCACCCGGATTCCGGCCCGGGCAACCACCTTGAGATCGGTGCCGAGGCCCAGTGCCGCCATCGATATGATGGTCAGCACGTTGGCGGCTGTCGCAACCGCTGGTAGGGCGGCATGCGGCACCAGGTCCATGGAACGCAACGCGGCCAGTCCCAGAAAGCCGAGGATGAACCACGGCACCAGTTTATGCAGCGGCAGCTTGCCCGGTGCCGGACGGTCACCGGCGGTCACGTGGGGCAGTGCCTCGTCGGTCTCGTCCCGCATGCGCCGGGTCAGCAGCGACAGACCCAGCACGACAGGACCGAGCATCAGCACGCGCACCAGCTTCACCAGCGTGCCGATGTGAACGGCGACTGTCCCGAGTGGGACGGTTGCCGCCAGCACCTGCGGCACGGCATAGACGGTAAGCCCGGCGAGCACGCCGTACTGCATGCCCGTCAGATGCAGCAGCTCCGGCAGCAGCGGCAGGCCGAGCACGACGACGACGCCCAACACTGCGGTGAAGGCGATGGACGCCGCCACATCCTCGCCGTCCGCGCCAATGATCGGGGCGACGGCGGCAATGGCAGAGTTGCCGCAGATGGAGTTTCCGCATGCCACGAGCATGGCCATGCGGTGAGGCAGGCCCAGCACGCGCCCGATGCCGTAGCTGGCGGCGATCGCCACCACCACGATACCCGCGATACCCGCGATCAGCAGCGGACCGGCTGCCATGATCATCCCGGCGCTGATGGAGGCGCCGAGCAGCAGAACCGCGATCTCCAGCAGCGTCTTCGCACTGAAGTTGATGCCTGCGAACCAGCGCCGTCCCGGCGACCAGGCAGTACGGACGGCTGTGCCGACCAGGATCGCCAGAACCAGAGCCTCCAGCCATGTGGCCCCAAACGCTGCGGCTTCGACCCGCTCCAATGCCATCGCGGCTCCTGTAACGGCGAGACAGAGCAGGAGGCCCGGCAGGACCCTACCCAGCCAGGCCCGCATACGCATCGGGCCGGTGACTGTTCCAGGATTCAAGGTGCTCGGCGTGAAGACTCCGGCAGTGCGATTGAACATCAGGATCTCGTCTATTGATGTCCTATCATCGTGCCGCGGCATGGCGGTAATCCAACAGCGATAGATGTTCCAACCAATCTGGCAGGCTGATTGTTCGCAGAAGCCGCTGCTCGCTTTCCAATCGTACCCATGCCGGTCTTCATTGGCGTCACGATGACGGGCTTCGCAGTCTATTGGCTGACCATTCGAGGGTATTGACCGACGACCTCATGCGGAACAACCACATCGGGCAGTGAAGCGGGTTGTTCACGGCGCGTCTGTAATCGGCGGGCGAGAGCGCACAAATTCTCCCTGAGAGGGGCCGTTCCACCTGCCCCAAGGGCTACACCTTCCGATTCCTCGGCCGTGCGGCGACGAACACTCACGTCGGACTACTCAGAACCCGACCTTGCAATCGATCCGGCTCCGGACGGTGTGCACAGACGAGGTGGAAAATCCGCCTTGAAGCCGGGCTAGTCAGCCGACGCCGACATGCTCCAATATGCCCGGAATGGCGGATTTGAGGTTGTAGAACCCGCGCGTCGCCCGGGGCCACGCCATTTCGTCCCAGGGCCGCCGGATGAGGATGCTGCCGGACGGCAGAGCGCTAGCCGACGGCCCTACCGGCGCCCATGCGGTTACCACCGGCAGCCCGTCATCCCAACCTGCCTCGACGTCCGCAGCAGGGCAGCCAAAGTGGCTTTGCGCCCTCTCAAGGGCGTCCGCCATCGCCTGCACGTCCGCCCGGCGCACAGCTTCGGTCGCACCACGTGCATGCGCCACCACCCCGCCGACGCGCGCCACGCGGGCTGACTCAAGGGGCAGGCTCTCGGGGTTCAAGTCGTCAAGGTGCAGCAGCAACGCGACGTCGGCGTCCGGAACCGTTCCGGCGGGCAGCAGCTTGCATGTCGCCGGGACGGTGGCCTCCTCCAGAGGTTCCGGGTTCTCGTTCAAGCCAGCTGGCGAGTGGCGGCCCCCGGTGTAGCGCCGGATGTTCTCCGCGCGGGCGGCGTACACGCGACCGCGGGTGTGCAGGCCCGCCACCCAGCGCCATGACAACGTGTTGCTGGCAGGGTCGCCGTCGACAAGGTGGCGCAGGAAGAAATCGGCGCCCAGCGTCCACGGCAGGCGCAGCGTGAAGATCCATATTGAGGCGAACCACATTCTGGTGTGGTTGTGGAGCCACCCGGTGGCAGCTAGCTCCTGCGCCCACTCGTCGAAGCAGCCGATGCCGGTCTCGCCGTCGACGGCCTTGTGGTAGACATGCAGAAGACCGGACGAGCCTGCCAGCTTTTCCTGCTCGGCGCCGAGGTCGGAGACATACCGGTTCCAGATGTCCGGATGGGTTTCGAGGAACCCCTTGAAGTAGGTCCGCCAGAACACCTCAGAGACGAACTTGTAGGCGCCCGACCCATGGGCGCCCATGGCAGCTGCGACCACCTCCTCTTCGAGCAGCAAGCGGCGACGCAGATACGGGGAGAGCGCGGTTGTAGTCGCGTCGGCGTTCGGGCCTGCGTCGGTGTTGCGTTCCGAGGCATAGACGCGCCCCAGACGAGGCGTAACCGCCTGTAGCTGTCGGAGGGCGGCGTCACGGGTCAGAACAAACTGTATGGACATCGTCGACATGTGGGCCGGGTTGCCTGGCGCGCCAGACGAAGGGCGGCAACCGCATACCGCCCGACTGCGAAGCTCCGGACTAGCCTCCATGGAGCAAACGAGGATCGTCAAGCGTCGAACGGATGCTTACGGGCCGAAGCCAGCACTGCCTTCGCTTGTCCGCCGAAGTCTTCTCGGATTGGCCCTAGCGCCCGGCCGCTCCGCCGCATGCCACGGGAGGTGCTTTCCTGGGATGCGGTGACGATGCCTGAATTTGCTTCTCAGACGCACGTAGGCGGAGGTAGGCCCTGGTTGGTGCTGGCATCAAGCTCCACAACGTAGCCGGGCGTTGTCATTCCTTCGAAGGCTCTGACCGATAACTAGGGCTTGTCTGATAGGTCTTTCGCGGACGTGGCGGACGCGTCCGGCGCTCGCAGCCCGACCGTGGCGGCCAAAGCCTGCATGACTTCCAGCGCTATCTGAAGCGACCGGGCATCCAGGGTCTCGACGAAACCTGCCACCCGCCCACGCTGCGCCTTCAGGTCGCCATCGTCAGCATTGGCCTGCTCAATGCGGAGAACGCTGTCGGCCGTGGTGCCGAGGATCTGGCAGATCCTGACCAGCGTCGCCAGGTCCGGCTCGCGGTAGTCCGTGACGTAGTGGCCGTAGCGCGTCGGCGTCAGACCCGCCCGCCGGGCCACCTCGGCATCGCTCAGTCCCAGTTCCAATGCTCGTGCCCGCAGCTGCGCACCAAACCCGTCCATGACGGGATTTGTTTCCCGGACCACCTCCTCGCGCTATCTACATTACGGATTGACACATCTACGTATCGTAGACATACAGGCGCACATGGCAGGCGAGGAGCCGGAGAGTGCCGTTTCGTGGTGCTGCCGGAATGGTTGGGGCATTTTAGGAAGTGTGGATGCACCATGTGTTCCGATATGCTCTCGGAAGTTCCGTGACCATAATCCGGAACGGGCCGATTGTATCCCTATTCCAGGTCGCGGCGTTGGCGGCCACCCTGCTGGCCGGTGCCGCCCAGGCGCAAGGCAGGGGCGACGGGGCGACCGGTGCTGCTGCACCGGCGGTGCGCGGGTGGTTTGCCCAGGACCTGAGCCTGGAATGCTCCGACCCGAACGGGGTCACCGTCCGCTGTGGCCCGGCCAACACGCCCACCATCCACATTTACTATGGCAACGCAGGTGACGGACCCGGCACTCCTGACGCTCTTGCCTTCACTCGGTATCTGACCGACCCGACTGGTAGCGCAGAACAGGTGGTAGTCTCGGTGTTCCGGCAGACAAGCGGAGGCTACGAGTTCGTCAAGCGGTTGCCGACAGCACTGGTCGGCAACGTTGTGCCAGGTGCCGCTGTGCGCTTCCAGCATGGACAGGCGAGTTGGAGCGCGGAGGCGCTCCGGTCCGGCGACAGCAGATCCATGCCGACCGGACACAAACAGGTCACGGTCTCGATACGGTAGGCAGTGGTTCCTCCAGAAGAGAGCCAACGCCTGTCCTGCTGATGTCTGCCCCGTGCCGTGAGAACACCATGTTAAACTTGCTCTCTGCCATGCATCCAGACTCGATAGATTGCATCCATCGATGCCGGATGTCCGGCGGCGGGATACGCCGGTCATCCCGTGAGTGGCTGCGATGAGCGGCACCAGCGGCCCTCACGTGGTGGGCAAGGCCAGGCTGACGTTTTCCACTCTTGAAGGCGTGGTGCTCGCAACAGATCAGCGCAGCGACAGCATCACCTCCGGAGGTGGCCGAACCGTCGTGGTGGACGGCAGTGGCGGTGGCACGACGTCTGTGGACACGACCGTCATCGTGTCGAGGGACATCTGGATCAGGGATTTCGGGGGCGTGGAGCATCATGTCCGCGTGGCCGAGGACATCCCGGTTCGGTCGGGGCAAGATATCGCCTTCATCTATTGCAGAGGCGAGGTGTCCACGGCGGGGAACCGGCTCCATGAGGCTGGAGGGCTGATGTCCGTTTACGTTCTCGCGACGAACAAGGTCTACACGGTGCTGTCGTGTCCGTCACTGACCAGCCAACTCCTCGAGCCGCTGCCGCACCCTCTTCGGCTGGCAGGGGCCTTCCTGCTGTGGATTATCAGCGTTCTTCTCATCGCCGTCTTCGGCATCGGCTTCCTCCTGCTCGCCGTGCTGTCCACGCGGGCCTACCTTCGCAGCAAGAGGCGCAAGAAGCAGGCTCAAGCAATCACGGGCGAGCTTGAGGCCGAACACAGAAGGCTTTTGAACGCCCTGCAATCCAGCAGACAGACACGGCTGGCCGCTCGGCAAACAGAACCGGTAACGCAACCTCCGAAGACAGGAAGCTGACGGTGGTCCGACTGCTCCTGAAACCAGACCTCATCTGGATTGTGTCATCCTCTCCAGTCAGCAGGTCGACCGCAGGACAAAAGGACGGGCAGACGTCCCGCCCGTGTTCGGATCCTTGCACCCGCTGACCGGAGACCATCGGTTAACCCGTCTCGGCAAGGAGCCTGTCCGTGTTGCCGCGCGGTCGATTGTCAGCCCTTTCAATGGTTCGCAAGGCGCACGGACTGCGGAAGCCTTCACATTGCGTCCGCAAGCTTGAACGCCGCCTTCCGCTCGCTGTAGCGGTCCACCAGATAGTTTGACCTGTCTCTCAGCAGGCAGGTAAACCGCAGCAACTCCTCCATCACGTCCACTACCCGGTCGTAGTTCGAACCGGGCTGCATCCGCCCGGCTTCGTCGAACTGCTCGTAGGCCTTGGGCACGCTGGACTGGTTGGGAATGGTCACCATCCGCATCCAGCGCCCGAGCAGGCGAAGCGTGTTCACCGCGTTGAACGACTGCGACCCGCCCGACACCTGCATGACCGCCAGGATCCGGCCCTGGGTGGGGCGCACGGACCCCTCCTCCAGCGGCAACCAGTCGACTTGGTTCTTGAACACGGCCGTCACCGCGCCGTGCCGCTCTGGGCTGCACCAGACCTGGCCCTCCGACCACAACGACAAAGCCCGGAGTTCCTGCACTTTGGGATGGTCCTTGGTGACGCTGTCCACGATAGGCAATTCGCGGGGGTCAAAGACACGCGTCTCCGCTCCCATGAACCGCAGCAGCCGGTCGGCTTCCTCGACCAGCAGGCGGCTGTAGGAGCGTTCCCGCAACGAGCCGTAGAGCAGCAGGATACGTGGCGGATGCGTCGTCCGCCCGCCCGGCTCCAGCTTTTCCGGGTCGGGTGCATGCAGCAGATCTGTGCGCAGGGCGGGCATGGGGTCAATCATCGGCGTCGTCCTCAACCGGGTCCGAGCAAGGGCAGCCACAACGCCAACGCCGCCAGAACGACCAGCAGCACCGGCGGTGTTATGGCCAGTCCCACTCGCATGTATTGCCCCCAGGAGATGCGGATGCCTTTGGTGGAGAGCACGTGTAGCCACAGCAGCGTGGCCAGCGAACCGATGGGCGTGAACTTGGGTCCCAGGTCACAGCCGATGACGTTGGCATAGACCATCATTTCGCGTGTTGCCGCCGGAATGCCATGCGCAGCTTCTATGGACAGCGCCCCGACCAGCACGCCGGGCATGTTGTTCATCACGGACGACAGGATCGCGGCGCCGAAGCCGGTGCCAATGGTTGCCGCCCACGGGCCGTATCCGGCGAGCCAGACCAAGGCAGTCGCCAGGTGGCCGGTCAGCCCGGCGTTCCGCAGGCCGTAGACCACAAGGTACATGCCCAAGCTGAACACCACGATCTGCCAAGGCGCTTCCCGCAGCACCTTACCGACCGGCACCACGGCGTCGCGGCCGCGTTGGTGCCAACGTCCGGCGAGCGCCAGCAGCAGAAACGCTCCGGTGCCGGTAACCGCCGACACCGGCACGCCCAATGGCGCCAGGACGAAGTAGGCGACGAGCAGCAAGGCCAGCAGCGGGAACGCGGCCCGGAAGACTGCGCGGTCGCGGATGGCGGTGCCCGGCGTCTCCAAGCCTGTCGTCGAATAGGTCGCGGGAACCCGGCCCCAATAGAAGGCCCACAGGACGGCCAGGGTAGCCACGAGAGCCACGACATCCACCGGCACCATCACGGCGGCGTAGCGGTCGAACGACACGCCGAAGTAGTTGGCGCTGACGATGTTGACCAGGTTGCTGATGATGAGCGGCAGGCTGGTAGTGTCGGCCACAAACCCAGTCGCCACGATGAAGGCGAGCGTTGCCGCCGGGCTGAGTTCCAACCGGACCAGGATGGCCACGACGATGGGCGTCAGCAGCAAGGCTGCTCCGTCATTGGCGAAGACGGCGGCGATGGCCGCGCCCAGGAGCACGACCATCGGGAACAGCTGCCTTCCTTTGCCGCCGCCCCAGCGCGCCACGTGCAAGGCGGCCCACTGGAAGAACCCGGCTTCGTCGAGAACCAAGGAGACGATGATCAAGCCGATGAAGGTGAAGGTGGCATCCCAGACGATGTGCCAGACGACGGGAACGTCATGCCAGCCAATGACGCCGGTCAGCAGCGCCACGGCGGCGCCACCCATGGCGCTCCAGCCGATCCCGAGTCCGCGCGGCTGCCAGATGACGAAGACGAGGGTGGCGACGAAGATTGCAAGCGCGAGCATTGTTGGAATCCAATAGGACGGTGCGCGGCGAACCGGATGGCGTCAGAGGGCGCGGTGACCGTCCGCGTCGATGACGACCTCGCCATCCTCTTTGGCGAAGGCGCCGCGTTGCGCCTCCGGCAGGATGTCCAGCACAACTTCCGACGGGCGGCAGAGCTTCACGCCGGACGGAGTCACCACCAGCGGGCGGTTGATGAGGATGGGATGCGCCATCATCGCGTCGAGCAGTTCGTCGTCGGTCAACTCCGGGTTGCCCAGGCCGAGTTCGGCGTAGGGCGTGCCCTTTTCCCGGAGGATGGTGCGTGGCGTCAGCCCCGCGCGTGCGATGAGTTGCGCCAGCAGCGCCCGGGCGGGCGGCGTCTTGAGGTATTCTATAACGTGCGGTTCGATGCCCGCGTTGCGGATCATGGCCAGCGTGTTGCGGGACGTGCCGCAATCCGGATTGTGGTAGATGACGACGTCGGTCATTGCAGTGCTCTCTCGGCAGGGCAGCAGGGAGCGAGGTCCGCCAGCAGCGGTTCGCACAACTCGGGACGGCCGCCGCAGCAGTCCTTGGCCAGGAACAGCATCATGTCGCGCAGCCGATCGATGTCGGCGCGGTAGATCACTGACCGGCTGCGCCGCTCCGAACGCACCAGCCCGGCGCGGGCGAGGATCGAGAGGTGAGTCGACATCGTGTTCTGGGGCGTGCCGATCTGCCGGGAGATATCGCCCGCGGCGAGTCCCTCCGGTTCGCACGTCACCAGGAGGCGAAACGTTTCCAGACGAGTGGTCTGCGCCAAGGCACCGAGGGCGAATACGGCTACGTCATTATCCATATATCTGGAATATCGGATAACATGAAAGTCGTCCAGCGGATATCAGGGAGGCTGCTATAGTGGTGCCTTCCAGGTGCTCGCGTGCAACACGTCCCTTCGGCGCGGCGTGCCTATTGGCGCCAAACTCCGCTCAACGAACGTGAGTTGGCTCGGCGTGGCGCTTATCACCCACTTCTCCGCCTGTACGGTCGAGAGGGTTCGGCCCAAGATGATGACCGTCGTGGCCATCATGGCGGGTCTGCTGCTAATCCTGTGGAGCGACGGGACCCGCTCGGAGGTGGTGCGGTATCGGCGCCCATGGTCGTCGGCATGGCCTCGTCCACCGTGCTGACGCTGGTGGTCATCCGGCGATTTACGCCATCGTCAAAGGCCGGGGATTGCCGGACAAATCCGAAGAACGGGAGAGCGGCGCAATCTCCAAACGCAACTTGGGGGAATACGCCCCGCAAGATTCCCGTAATTTCAGCAAGGACGCACTTATGAACGACCCGTCGACGCGCCCGGGCTTGAGCAAGGTTCCGGAAGTGGCCCTGACCTTCTGGATTATGAAAATTGCGGCCACCACCCTCGGGGAGACGGGTGGCGATACGCTCACCATGACGCTTGGATGGGGATACCTGGCCGCGACCTGCCTCTTCCTCGGCCTGCTCCTGGCCTTCGTGATTGCCCAGATTGCCTCGACGAGATTCCACCCGCTACTCTACTGGGCCACCATCCTTGCTTCGACAACCTTCGGCACCACCATGGCGGACTTCGCCGACCGCTCGCTCGGCATCGGCTACACCGGCGGTTCGACATTGTTGTTGGTCTGCCTCGTCGGAACATTGGCACTCTGGTATTGGTCGCAGGGAACGTTGTCCGTGAACACGGTGACCACGCCCAAGGTCGAGGCCTTCTACTGGGCGGCAATTACCTTTTCACAGACACTGGGCACCGCACTGGGAGACTGGACCGCCGATACCGGCGGGTTGGGCTACGAGGGTGGTGCGCTCGTGTTCGCGGTGGGGCTTGCGGTCACGGCTGCGCTCTACTTTTGGACCGGAGTGTCGCGCGTGGCACTGTTCTGGGTCGCCTTCATCCTGACGAGGCCGTTAGGTGCCATGGTCGGCGACTTCCTCGACAAGCCCAGCGACCAGGGCGGCCTCGCACTTAGCCGTCCGCTGGCCTCGGCTGTAATCGCGGCCTTCATTATCGCATGCATCGTGCTCCTCCCCCAGAGGGCGGGCACACATCCCGGTTCTGAGGAGGCGAGCCGGAGGTAACTGCTGGTCAACGCACTTCCGCCCATCCGTTCGCCCCATTAGGACCCTGGCTTGGTCAGCACCAGTGCGACCACGTCGTCGTGAGTGTCGTCCGGGCGGCCCGCTATTTTGAGGCGCCTCAGTTCCGTCAAACCGTCCGGATCCAGCATCACCACGCTCCCGTCCACCCGGTTGGTGACGCAGATGACCCTTCCGTCGGGTGGCACGAACAGGACGTGGGCGCCCTTGGCCGTGTGAATGCGACGTTCGACCACCCCGATTGCCGGATCCTCGACGGCGACGAAATCGGCTCCTATGCAGCCCACGAGCAGCCTCCCGCGGCTCCAGAGCACTCCGGCTGCCGTGGGACCGACGAAGTCAGAGCATGGCAGCCCGCAGCCGCAACGCGTTGCCGATAACCGACACCGAACTCAGCGACATGGCCAGCGCTGCTACGACGGGGCTGAGCAGGATGCCGAAGACCGGGTAGAGCACGCCCGCCGCGACGGGAATGCCGATCGCATTGTAGGCGAAGGCGAACACGAGGTTCTGCCGGATGTTGCGCATCGTGGCCCGGCTGAGCGCGCGGGCGCGGGCGATACCGGCGAGGTCGCCCTTCACCAACGTGACACCGGCGCTCTGGATGGCGACTTCCGTTCCCGTGCCCATGGCGATGCCCACGTCGGCTTCGGCCAGGGCGGGCGCGTCGTTCACGCCGTCCCCGGCCATCGCCACCACCTTGCCGAAGGCCCGCAGCTTGCGGACGATGCGGTTCTTGTCTTCCGGCAACACGTCGGCCTCGACGTCGTCGATGCCGAGTTGCCGGGCGACCGCCTCGGCCGTCTTGCGATTGTCGCCCGTCAGCATCACCACGTGAATGCCGTCCGACCGCAAGCTGTCCAGGGCGGCCCGCGTCGACCCCTTGATGGGGTCTGCGATCGCGATGACGCCGCCCGGCTTGCCGTCAACCGCGATGAAAAGCGCCGTGGCGCCGGAACCGCGAAGCTCGTCCGCCTTCGCCGTTAGATCGCCCAAGTCGATCCCCAGGTCGGCCATGAGCGCGGCGTTGCCCAAGGACACCGCACGGCCGTCTACCTTGCCGGACACGCCCTTGCCGGTTTCGGATCTGAAATCGGACGGCTCGGCCGCCGCGACGCCCTTCTCCTTGGCGGCCGCCACGATGGCCGCCGCGAGGGGATGCTCGCTCGATCGCTCCAAGCTGGCGGCCAGACGCAGCAGGTCGGCTTCCTCGAAGCCCGCGGCCTGATGGACGCCGGTCACCTTGGGCTTGCCCTCGGTGAGCGTGCCAGTCTTGTCGACGACCAGCGTGTCGACCTTCTCCATGCGCTCCAGGGATTCGGCCGACTTGATGAGCACGCCCATCCCGGCGCCATTGCCGACGGCGACCATAATCGACATCGGCGTGGCCAGCCCGAGCGCGCACGGGCAGGCGATGATGACGACCGACACGGCGGCAATCAGCGCGTACGCAAGCGCGGGAGCCGGTCCCCAAATTGCCCAGGCGGCAAAGGCGGTAGCCGCGACCGCGAGGACAGCCGGAACGAAGTATCCCGCCACCGTGTCGGCCATACGTTGAATGGGCGCCCGGCTACGCTGCGCCTCGGCGACCATCGAAACGATGCGGGACAGCATGCCGCCAGAACCGACCACGTCGGCCCGGACGACGAGCGATCCGGCGCCGTTCACGGTACCTCCGATGACCTTGTCGCCGGGGCCTTTGGCGGACGGCATGGACTCGCCCGTCACCATGGACTCGTCGACGGCGCCGTTTCCGTCGAGCACTTCGCCGTCCACCGGCACCCCGTCGCCGGGGCGCACGCGCAGCCGGTCGCCGACCTTAACCTGGTCGAGGCCGATTTCCTCGTCGTCGGCGCCGTCGCGCAGGCGTCGGGCCGTCTTGGGTGCGAGGTTCAGCAGCGCGCGGATGGCGCCGCCGGTCTGGTCGCGCGCGCGCAGTTCCAGCACCTGGCCGAGGAGGACCAGCACGGTGATGACGGCGGCCGCCTCGTAGTAGACCCCCACCGCGCCGTCCATCATCCGGAACCCGGACGGGAAGACGCCGGGCGCGAATGTGGCGACCAGGCTGTAGAGGTAGGCCGCCCCCGTCCCCAGGGCGATGAGGGTGAACATGTTGAGGTGGCCCGAGCGAACTGATGCCCATCCACGCTGAAAGAACGGCAGTCCGGCCCAGAGCACCACGGGCGTCGCCAAGACGAACTGGATCCAGGTGGAGACCATCGGCGGAACGAGGTGGTGCAGGCCAAGTGCCGGGATGTGGCTGCCCATCTCCAGGAGGAACACCGGCAGGGTCAGTGCCGAACCAATCCAGAGGCGGCGCAACATGTCGGCGAGTTCGTGGTTCGGCGTGGCCTCGGCGGAGACCTCGACCGGTTCGAGCGCCATGCCGCAGATGGGGCAACTGCCGGAACCTTCCTGGCGGATCTCCGGGTGCATGGGACAGGTGTAGATGGCGCCGGGCTTCACCGGTTCGGCGGCCGCCGTCTTGGGCTTCAGGTAGGCCGCAGGATCCGCCGCGAACTTGGTCCGGCAGCCTGCAGAGCAAAAATGAAAGGTTTGTCCGTCCCGGTCGAAGTGGTGTTTGGATATGGCCGGGTCCACCTCCATGCCGCAGACGGGGTCGGTCGCGACCGATTGAGCCTTGAGGTATTTGGCCGGATCGGCTTCGAACTTCGAGCGGCAACCCCCGCAGCAGAAGTAGTAGGTCTCGCCGCCGTGCTCGACCCGGTGTCTGGACGTGGCTGGATCTACCGTCATGCCGCAAACGGGATCGGTGACCGACGACGTCCCCTTCGGGGTCGCACCCGACCCACAGCCGCAGCGTCCGCCTTTGGGGTGGACATGGCCCTCGTGGTCGTGGTGGTCGCTCATGGCGCGCTCCTGCAGTGCGAAGTCCGAATATCCAACCCCGACCCGGACATGGGGATTCCCACCGTGGGAAGGTCAAGGGGTAAACTCGCACTTGGATAGAGGCTTGACCTTCCCATGGTAGCAACCCTCATTCGCAGGGTGGGCGGAGAGCGAACATGGTCATCGGAGAGGCGGCTCGGGCGTCGGGCGTCAGCGCCAAAATGCTGCGCTACTACGAAAGCATCGGCTTGGTGCCGGACGCGGTCCGCACCCAAAGCGGTTACCGGACCTACGGCACCCGCGAGGTGGAGACGCTCCGGTTCATCCGACGGGCGCGCGACCTCGGCTTGTCAATGGATCGCATCAAGTTGCTGGTCGGCTTGTGGCACGACCGGGAGAGGCCGAGCCGGGACGTCAAACGCATCGCGCTGGAGCATGTGGCCGAGCTTAGGATCAAGATCGGCGAACTGACCGCCATGTGCGACACCTTGGAAGAACTGGCGTCCAGCTGCCGCGGTGACCAGCGCCCGGATTGCCCTATCCTGCGCGACCTAGCGGCGGGAGGCGGCCGGGACTTGGCCGAGGACGGGTATGGCGCTGTCCGGCATAGTCCAGAAGCGCCTCATTCCGTAGGCCAGGGCGCAAGAGGAGTGAGGAAGACCCTGCCATTCAGTCGCTAGCCCGGCGATTGGACCTCGACCGTTAGGTGGGAAAGCGCTCCGAACCGTGCCAGGCGCTGACGCCAGAAGCTCACTTCCGGGTGCTTGGCGCTGACCACTGACACGATTGCGCCGAGGTGGCCCGGCCCGAGACGCCACAGGTGCAGGTCGACCAGTCGGTCACCCTCTGCCTCGACCGTCGCGCGCACCTGTTCGGCCATGCCGCGGTCTGGGTTCATGTCCAGGAGGATGGCGCCGGTGTCCCTAACCAGGCCGTAGGCCCAGCTCGCGATCACGCAGGCGCCGACGATGCCCGCCAGCGGGTCCATCCACAGCCAGCCGAACAGCCGCGCCAAGACCAATCCGACGATGACGAGGGCCGAAACCGCCGCGTCGGCGACCACATGGACTACGGCTGCCCGCATGTTGTTGTCGCGACCGGCGGCGTGGGCGTGGCCGTGATCATGCTCTTCGAAGACGGCGACGTGTTCCTCGGAGCCAAAACGGACTTCCGCCGAGAAAGCGTGCGGTTCCGGGATCTCGTCTACCGATTCCAGGTAACCCGCACGATCGGCCATTGCGAAGGTTTGGCGTGTGCCGTCAGGTCGCACGGTTGCGATGGTCAAATTCGCAGCCGACGGCATCGGGCCTCGTTCCGACTGAACGCGAAAACGCGGCGGCACGCCATCTTCGAAAACGCTGAGAACGAGCGCCCCCGCCGCAGTCTCGATGCGATGCTCCTCGTCGTGGGCATCATGCCCTCCATGGCCGTGATGTCCGTGTCCGTGATGGCCATGTCCGTGATGGTCGTGCCCGCCGCCCAACAGCCATACGGAGCCGACGTTGACCGCCAGGCCCAGGACGGCAATGGGCATCGCCTCGTTGAAGTGGATGGCCACCGGTGCGAACAGTCGACTGACGGCCTCGTATCCGATGAGCAGGGCAATCATCGCCAGCACGATGGCGCTCGTGAACCCCGCCAAATCGCCGAGCTTTCCGGTTCCGAAGGTGAAGCGGGAGTCCTCCGCGTGCTTGCGGGCGTATCTGTAGGCGAGTGCCGCGAGCAGGAGCGCCCCGGCATGCGTGGACATGTGCATACCGTCGGCCACCAAGGCGATGGAGCCGAACAGCGCGCCACCGACGATTTCGAACGCCATCATGGCGGCGCATAGCCAAATGACCGCCCAAGTTCGCCGTTCGGCCCGTTCGTGTCCGGCTCCGAGGAAGACGTGGCTATGGGTATGGCTTTCGTTCATGGATCGCTCGTTCATTTCAGGTAGCTGCGCACGACATCCAGCAACTGCTCCACAGCTTCGCCGTCGAGCGCACCCGGGTGCTTGTCCTCGTCGACCAAGTGGTTGCGCACATGGTCCTCGACTACTTCAGCCATCAATCCGGCCGTCGCGCCGCGAACACCGGCGAGCAGGTGCAGCACCCGTTCGCAGCCCGCCTCGTCTTCAAGAGCGCGTTCGATTGCCTCTACCAAGCCGCGCAGGCGCTTGATGCGAGCCAACAGCTTCTTCTTCTCGTGGACGGTGTGCATGACCAAAGTATAGGGGGCCACCCTATTTTGTCGAGAG
Source organism: Acetobacteraceae bacterium (assembly GCA_965199005.1). Lineage (GTDB taxonomy): Bacteria > Pseudomonadota > Alphaproteobacteria > Acetobacterales > Acetobacteraceae > LMUY01. The sequence continues at coordinate 2,930,775 of CBDAQK010000006.1, forward strand.
CGGTGGAGGATGGGGTTGAGCCTCGAACCGCTTCGGAGCAATGCGCAATGTTGGTGGCAGTGGCAAGCTTTGGGACCATGCAGGCGGGCCTCGGATGGTTCCAAAGCAGATGGGCGGCCCTACGCGGAGCCTAGGACTTCGGCTTCCACTCACGGGCCAGCCGCTGAGCTTCGGCGATTTGCGCCGGGGTCATCTCCTTGGCGGCGGCCTCGCGACCGGCCTTTCTCCGCTCGCGGACCTCGTCGCCGACATGCGCGCTGGCGGCAAGGTTGTACCAGACGTGGGCCTGGACCAAGTCGCGTGGAACGCCGTGCCCTTCCAGGTATTGCCGGGCTAAATCCTCCTGAGCGGCGTCATCGCCCTTTTCGGCGGCCGCGGTGTAGAGCTCGGTCGCCTCGACGTAATCCTGGACGACCCCGTCACCGGTCTCGTAGAGGTCGCCTAGGGAGCGCTGCGCGTCCGTGTTGCCCTGGTCGGCGGACAGGCGAAACCAGCGGGCCGCTTCGTGGATATCGAGTGGCGCTTCGGTCCCCCATTCGGATGAAAACCCCATCCAAAACTCCGCAGCCGGATGGCCTTGGCGCGCGGCAGCCAGCATCCAGTGCAGGTAGGCCGCCTTATCCTTGGTGACGCCTTTCTCCTCCCCATACATGTAGGCGAGCCGGAACTGGGCTTCGGCGTTGCCAGCCTCCGCCAGGGGCTTCCAGATTTTGAGGGCGAGCGCGTAGTTTCCGGCGTCGTAGGCCTTCAAGCCATCTTCAGGCGTTTCGCAGCGTGCGGCGGTGGCCAGCAGGATGCATGCAGACGTTGCCAGCCAAAGAAGCGTCGAATGTCCCCTCATCGGTCTAAGGCTCCCAAAGGTGTCGGAGCGCTGATGAAGAGAAGCGGAACCGCCGGACCTCCGGAATGGGGCACGGCCTAGACGCCCTACGACTCCGCGTGGGCATCGTTCAAGCAGTGCCCGTGGTCGTGGTCCGCCAGTGTGGCCAGAATTCGGCAGTCGGCGGGAGCGCCCCTGCAACCAGTGTCGACCATGTGCTTCAACTCGGCCCGCAGCGCCTCCAGGCGTTTGAGTTTGCCTTCGACGGCGGCGAGCTGGGCGGAGGCGATGTCGTGTGCCGCCTCGCAGGACGGCTTGCCCGCGAGGTCCAGCAGTTCCCGGATGGCGTCCAAAGGAAACCCGAACTCCCGGGCGTGCCGGATGAAATCCAGCCGCTCCAGGTGCTCATGGCCATACGCACGGTGACCGCCGGATGTCCTCGCCGGGGCGGCGAGCATGCCGACCTGCTCATACCATCGGATGAGCGGGATCTTGCAGCCGGTCTCCCGGGATAGGTCACCAATGGAAAGCAGCGCTTGAGTCATTGGGCTCTCAGTAGCAAATCAGGCCTTGCACCTCCAGTGGCTAGAGGTCCCAGAACGTGTGGGAAGCTTTGGGGCATCCCGACATGGACGGCGGCGTGAAACTGGACAACGGCATCGAAACACTGTCCTGGAAGGTGTCCGGGATGGATTGCGGCGCCTGCGTGGCCAAGGTCGAGAGAGCGATCCGGCGACTGCCCGGCATCTCCGACGTGCAAGTCAACCTGATGTCGGAGACGATGACCTTGGGCCGGACCCCAGACGGCGCGTCGCCGCACGTGGTCGAGCGGCAGGTCGAGGCGCTGGGCTATCGAGTTTCGCGGACGGGTTCGCCGTCGTCCCAGCTGCCCGTCCAGGCGGATGGGTGCGGAGACGGCTGTTGCGGCCATTCGGATCATGCCGCTCACTCCGGTCACGAGCACTCCCATGGACTGGACGCGCCTGCGCACGGGCACGACGAAGCCTCGACGGACGTGCAGTGGTGGCGGACCGGCAAAGCGCGGCTGGTCGGCGTTCTGGCGGTGCTGGTGGGTCTGGCATGGGCGCTGTCGCTTGCGTTTCCCAGGGCGGCGTATTGGATCTTCCTGGTCGCCACGGTCGTTGCGGTCGTCCCTTTCGGCCGCCGAGCCGTCGCGTTGGCGTGGGCGGGCACGCCGTTCTCCATCGAGACGTTGATGTGCGTGGCGGCCCTTGGCGCGGTGGCGATCGGCGCAGCTGAGGAAGCGGCTACCGTCGTGCTTCTCTTCGCAATGGGCGAGATGTTGGAGAGCGTGGCGGCGGGTCGTGCCCGCGCTGGCATTCGCGCTCTGGGTGGTCTCATCCCCCGGACCGCACGCCGCGAGGGGGTGGGCGGTGGCGTCGAGGAAGTCGCGGCCGTCCGGCTGGCCGTCGGCGACATGGTCCAGGTGCGTCCCGGCGATCGCGTTCCGTGCGACGGCGAAATCGTCGAAGGCAGGTCCGCCTTGGACGAAAGTACGGTGACCGGCGAGAGCGTCCCGGTGGCGCGGGGTCCGGGGGAGACGGTGTTGGCCGGGTCGGTGAACGCGGACGCCGGGCTGCTGCGGATCCGCACCACGCGCGGCGCGTCGGACAACACGGTGGCGCGCATCGTCAAGCTTGTGGAAGAGGCCGCCGCATCCCGCGCCCCGACGCAACGCTTCGTGGAGCGGTTCGCCGAATGGTGGACTCCCGCCGCAATGGTCGCCGCCATCCTCGTCATCCTGGGACCGCCCCTGCTGTTCGGCGGCGATTGGTGGATCTGGACCTATCGCGGTTTGGCGCTGCTGCTTATCGCCTGCCCCTGCGCGCTGGTGATTTCGGTTCCGGCGGCCGTTGCGTCCGGGCTGTCGGCAGGCGCCAAGCGTGGGCTGCTGGTCAAGGGCGGCGCGGCGCTGGAGGCAATCGGCACGGCGAAGACGGTGGCCTTCGACAAGACAGGCACCCTGACAGAGGGAAAGCCCAAGGTGACGGATGTCGTCGCGCTCGCGTCGGGCACCGACGAGCGCTCGTTGCTGCGTTTGGCGGCGGCGGTCGAGCAAGGCTCCTCGCATCCCTTGGGCCGGGCGGTCCTGGAGCGGGCGGCTGCATTGGGCATCGACGTCCCCGCGGCGACGGATGCGCGCGCGGTTCCTGGCCGTGCCGTCCAGGCGACGGTGGACGGACGCGTCGTCACGGTGGGTAGCCCGCGCCATGCCGAAGAGAGCGGCAGCGGCGTCGGCACGCAGGCGGCGGCTCTGGAGGCCGAGGGCAAGACAGTGGTCGCGGTGCTTTCGGATGGGAGGGCGTTGGGTCTCATTGCACTGCGCGACGAACCGCGGGCGGACGCCGTCGAGGGCATCGCCGCGCTGAAGCGGATGGGCTTGGCGACGTTGATGCTGACCGGCGACAATGAGCGGACCGGTAACGCCATCGCGGAAAAGCTGGGGCTGGACGTCCGTGCGGGTCTGCTTCCGGAGAACAAGCTGCGGGAGATTGCACGGCTGAGGACGGCCGGTCCGGTGGTGATGGTCGGCGATGGCATCAACGACGCGCCCGCCCTGGCCGCGGCTTCGGTCGGCGTGGCAATGGGCGGCGGCACCGATGTCGCCTTGGAAACGGCCGACGCGGCGCTGCTGCGCCAGCGCGTCGCGGGCGTGGCGGAACTCGTGGGGTTGTCCCGGTCTACGTTGGCAAACATTCGGCAGAATGTCGGCGTGGCGCTCGGGCTGAAGGCGATCTTCCTGGTGACGACCTTGGCAGGCATCACCGGGCTGTGGCCCGCGATCCTGGCGGACACCGGGGCGACGGTGCTCGTCACGATGAACGCGCTGCGCCTGCTTCGTTGGAAGCCTGCGACCATCTACGTCGGCCTTGGAGCGGAGGAGTAGACCATGCCCGACCATTCGGACCACGCCGACCATGCCGGACACGAACACCACCACCACGGCGCGGGTGGCCACGTGCACGCTCCCGCCAACTTCGGACGCGCGTTCGCGATCGGCATCGCGCTCAACGTCGCCTACGTCTTGGCCGAGGCATTCTACGGAGTGGCCTCGCACTCCCTGGCACTGCTGGCCGACGCCGGTCACAACCTCGGCGACGTCCTCGGCTTGGCGGCCGCCTGGGGCGCGTCGATCCTGAGCAAGCGGCGGCCGTCCGGAAAATACACCTACGGCCTGCGCCGTTCGTCCATCCTGGCTGCACTCGGAAATGCCATCGTCCTGTTGGTGGTGACCGGCGGCATCGCCTGGGAAGGCATCCGGCGCCTGCTGGACCCAGAACCCACGGCGGGCGTCACCATCATGGTGGTGGCGGCGCTGGGCATCTTCGTGAACGGCATCACCGCCTGGCTGTTCATGTCTGGACGCAAGGGCGACATGAACGTGCGGGGCGCCTTCCTGCACATGGCGTCCGACGCGCTGGTGGCGTTCGGCGTCGTGGTCGCGGGCGGCCTCATCCTCTGGACCGGGTGGCATTGGCTGGACCCTGCCATCAGCTTGGTCATCAGCGCCGTCATCGTCTGGGGAACGTGGTCCTTACTGCGCGGATCGCTGGACCTGTCTCTCGATGCTGTGCCCGAAGGCATCGACAAGGAGAAGGTGGAAAGCGTTTTGCGCGCTTTGCCCGGCGTAGTGGAGGTGCATGACCTGCACATCTGGGGCTTGAGCACCACGGAGAACGCACTGACGGCCCACCTCGTCCGGAGTGATGCGGCGGACGATGCGGGCTTGCTGGCGCATGCGTGCGAGGAGATGCACGGGCACTTCGGTATCGCCCACGCGACGTTCCAATTCGAGACTCCGGCAATGGCATCAAGGTGCAAGCTGCGGTCAGACGAGGTAGTTTGAACGGCGCCAAACTCCATGCGGCCTTTTAGGAAGTAAGCTCGACGGTCATTTAGCGGCCGCAGCTGGCATGTCTGTCTCAGGAAACAAGTCGGAGCGTTTCCACGCAGAAAAGGGCTCTAGTCCGGAGCGATTCTGGTGAAAGTCCGTCGCTCTCTCGCAGCAATTCTCATCGAGGAGCCTGTTTATGGAGACGACAAGCTGCCAGTTGCCCATTGCCCTTGGTCGACCGCGTGCAGTCCTCTTGCGTTCACAAGGCTCCATCGGCCCCCGCGGTCCAGGTAGAAGATTCATGTAACGCTGCGGGTGGTTCCGCTATTCGACTGGGCCCAAGTCTGCAGCTGCGAAGCCGTCCATGGGAATCATGGCCGGACTTCACTGTCCATTCGCGTCCTCCTCATTGCCCACATCCCCTCGCAAGGGCTGGGTCGGAGGGTGAGGAGGAAGTGCGAATTCCAGCTTTTCCGATCTAAGCACGGCACGCCGGTGGCACCGGGATGTGCCGAGGACCCCCAGGTACTGGTTCATTGATAGCACCGGTATTGGGGGGTGGAACTTTCAGTCCCAGACCAGGAGTGGGTCGGTTCAGCCCGTCGGGGTCGGAAGTCTGGTGGGGCAGCTTCGGCGCGGACGGACTGACGGCCTCGCTTCTAGGCCGGACAGTCTCGGTGCGTCGCGGCGACATGTACGCAAATCATTGCCACGAGATTTGGCGTTGCGCATTATCGGTCGGCATCAACGAGGCTGACGCATGTCCCGGCGACCCGTCGTCAAGGCCGATCAGAGTGCCGCCAACCCGCACGCTCAGCGGATTGCGCCGGATGAACTCAAGCGGCTGGTGTCCGGCCATTACGGTACCAAAACCCTCCTGCTCGATAAGGAGATGGCGGAGATGCTGCTGGGCTACAACACGGCGAACAGGAGTGTAAGCCACCGCAAGGTCGACCGTCTCGTCCAGCAAATGAAGTCAGGGGAATTCGAGAACACTGGCGAGCCGATCATCGTCAGCGCCGAAGGCGTCCTGAACGACGGTCAGCACCGTCTGATGGCGCTCTCCCAAACGGATGCCGAAGTTGAAATGGACGTCCGCTTCGGCATCGCACGCCGTGCGTTCACGAAAACGAACACCGGCACCTCTCGGACCGGCGGTGACGTCCTTGCGATCAGGGGCGTCGTTGGGGGCGCTGCGGTGGCGCAGGCAGTTCGGCTGCTCGTGCTGTATGACCGCGGTCTGCCAGACTCCGTACGCGACTTTGTATCGAACGCGGAGATTGATGACGGCTATGGACGCTGGAAAGGGATTGAAGCCGTTGGTAGGCAGGTCGCCGGTTATGCTTTTCCCCGCGGGATCCGAAGCACACCCTTGCTGGGGACGGCATACCTTGCTTCCAGGTCACCCGGCAAAGGTCGCCTTGCCCCATGGCTCGAGACACTGGCAACCGGGCTCGCTGCGGGAAAGTCCGACCCGGCTTATGTGCTCCGGGAACGCCTGATGCGAGGGGTTGAGCAAGCTGTGGGAACGCGGGAGAGCATGCTCGCCCGGTTTGCCATCATGATTTTGTCCTGGAACGCGTTCGCTGCTGAACGAGGCATTGCTGCACGAGAGCTCCGGTGGACTGCCACGGGCAAGACAGCGGTGCCATTCCCCATTGTTGACGGTGCCAGACTCTGACCTGCTAAGGCGTCATCGATGACATGCCATGCGGACATGTGTGCCGCTCACTTTCTCTCGGTGCCGTGACGACAATCAGGCGACCGGGTCCCATACGCGCCCTGCACTCTTGAGGACGAGAACACCATGGCAGACATGGAAGACCTTGGCGGGCTTCTCGCAACGCCCAACGAGAGCCCTGCAGTCGAGTTCAAGAGCTGGCTCGATTTCACCGATGTGGAACACCGAGGTCTGCTGGCCAAGGCGGCCATGGCGTTGGCCAATCAAGGTGGCGGCCACCTCGTGCTCGGCTTTTCAGATGAAGGATCGGTTCTCCGGCCCGTCTCACGTCCGGCTGGCCTGCCACCCTATGACCAGGACGCCATAAACGGCGTCATCAAGAAGTTTGCCGACCCAGCCTTCCATTGCAGGCTCACGCAGGTGGCTCATCCTGTTACTGGCGTGGAGCACCCTGTCATCGTGGTGCCCGGCGGCCATGGAACACCCATCATGTCGCGCAGCGCCACCCCGAAGGGGACAGTGGTCTTGCACGCCTGCTACATCCGCAGGCCCGGACCGGAGAGCGCGCCCGCCTCGACCAGCGCGGACTGGAACAGCCTGCTGGAACGTTGCCTGCGCAACCGCAAGGCCGACATGCTGGACGCGATACGAGGTATCCTGCAGGGCAATCTAAGGGCTGCCGACGTGCCCCTGGCACCCTCTGCTGCAGCGCTGCAGGACGCTTTTGTCGAGGATGCCCGGAACAAGTGGAATACGTTGGTGGCTCCGCTCCCGGCCTCCGACCCTGCACGGTTCCCTCTCGGCAGATACGAGATCGACTTCCGCTTCGAGGCGGCGGCCTCCGGACTATCAGCGCTCCTCGAAGCCATGACTTCCGCTTCTGGGACCCGGTTCACGGGTTGGCCCCCGTTCTGGCTCCCAGAACGACCTGAAATTGCGCCGCAGCCCGTCGACGGCGCTGTGCAGTGCTGGCTGGGTCTGCCCGAAACCGCCAGGCTTCCTGGAGACGCGGCACATTGCGATTTCTGGCGGGTAACCCCTGGAGCGAAGGCCTACCTGGCGAGGGGATTGCAGGAAGATGGCCTGGATGGGCGGACGCCTGGAACGCTCTTTGACGTGACGCTGCCTATCTGGCGAACAGGTGAAGTGCTCCTCTACGCGGGCAGGCTGGCCTCCGCCCTGGGCGCCACAGGGGAGCTGGCCTTCAAGGTCAGGTGGTCGGGTCTTCAGGGAAGGTCGCTGACCTTTGTCACGGATTGGAGCCGCAGCACCGGCGGCAATCACCGTGCCGCACAGGATGCCGTGGAAGTCTCGGCTTCCATACCGTTGGCGAGCATCGAGGATAACTTGCCCGAAATCCTCCACTCGCTCCTTCGGCCACTCTACGAAACGTTCACCTTCTTCGACCTTCCCGACTGGCTTGTGTCTCAGGAGCTATCCAAGATGCGGAAGAAGGCGTGAGGCCTCGCTGACCCGCGCGCCGCTTCCGTGGGCCTGCGAAGACGCTGCCATCAGGGCAGCGGGCTCAAATTGAGGCCTCCCGGGTGGTGGCATGTAGAACATGGGGCCACTGGAAGGGGACCCTGGCCGAAAGCGCTCAGACGGATGTCGGCGGGCCGATGATAGACCCGTCCGCGATCCAGGAATCCGCGTATTCAAGACAAGGGCGCCGACGTTCCTTGAGCCGCTTCGGAGTGGGCAACCACCGCATGAGCCATCCTTGGTTCGCCTCTCCCATCCGCAAACGCGACGGCGTAACTTGGTCACCTCGCCGCCGAACCCGGCTATCCCACCGGAACACGGCTACCCTGGCAGGCGGGGCTGGGATCCATCCGGCAGGAGCTCCTCGACGGCGACGAAAGGCTGCCCGGTTTCGGCGGCGCGGCGAACCTTGCTATCCAGAACCACGCGTATCGGGATCCCCCTGCGGAGCGCCTCGTGGATATCCCGCCCGCTCATGCAGACCACGCGCTTGCCGGTGCCGAACGACACAAGCCCCTCTGGAGTGAAGCCGCCGAAGCTCACGAAGAGCCCGCGGGCCCAGGCAGCCTTGGCCTCCAGCTTGCCATGAAATGCATGGAGGTCGCGGTTTCCGATTGCCGCCTTTGTCCACTTGGCCTCGAGCAGATAGGTCTCGTGGCCGAGCTGGAAGCTCCCGTCAATCTGCTCCCCAGTGTTCCGGAAGGGCTCCCGTGCGTCGAGTCCGGCCGAGTCGAAGCAGCGCCGCAGGAATGCCTCAAACGCATACCCTCGCGTGTGCGCCTCCATGTCGCGCACGCGCAGAAGTTCGGCGAGCAGTGTCTCGGCCATGCCGGGCACCTCCCGGGGGGGCGGCGACGGATCAACGCTGCCCCCGCCTCCTAACCGCGCGACCAACATTTTGAACCGGCCTGCCGCACCCGCGACGGGATCCCCAACTCCGGCCGACTCCAGGTAGCTACTGCGCCGGTCCCACAATGCTTGCAGAGCCAGGAGTGCGGTTCCGTCGTCGGTGGATACGAGGAAGGCGCGTAGACGTCTTCCCTTGGAGCCGCCATCGACACAGAACCGTTGGTCTTCGATGTCGATGTCCAGCTCGGAGGCGAAGAACTCGGCGAAAGTCCGATCGGAGAAGTCCAGCACGTAGCCCGGGCCCCGGACGAAATCCAGGAGCCGACCGACGGCGGCAAGGTCATCGGGCCTGAGCGAACTCAATTGTGCTACCCTCCGGTCCGCCTACGTGCCCGCCAGGTCGCCGAACAACCGGGTCCGCCGCTCCAGGCATGGTTCGTCAAAGGCATCGAGGCGGGCGGCCATGTTCGCCGCGGCAACCCTCGTCCTTATCGTCCAGCTTGAACCCGGCCTCGAAGAAAACCACGCTGCCCGGAGCGCCTTCCATCGATTCATACTGGTTTTCCGGTAATCGGACGCCGATTTGATTTCGGCGTCCCTCGCCGGGTTGAGTTTCCACCAAAGCGGGAGCAGGTTCGACTTGCCCGACGCGTTGATTCCAACGAGCGCGTTCACCGAGGCTGCACCGAACCACCCGCTATCCACACCGGAACAAAAGTTCGTCGCCTTGGACCCGGCCAGACACATCGCAACCCCGCCCGCTACCTCATCCATGGTGGGCGAGGACTCGTGGCGGTGCAACGACCTCCCGACCGGCGGGCACACGCCCTTGACTGCAGCCGCCGTCCCGGGAGCGACCCGTCCGTTGCGCCGGAGCCCGTAGGGTGGCCCGCGTTCGCCTACTGCGGATATCCAACTTCCGGGGCATCTCTTCGCTGGAGTGGCGACCGTCGCCCGGCGTGAACTGCCTGATCGGGCCCGGCGACGCGGGCAAGTCCTCGATCCTGGACGCCATCGACCTCTGTGCCGGGGCCCGCAGGAACGCCCAATTCTGCGACGCCGACTTCCACGGGCTGAACACGTCGCAGCCCATCGTGATCGAGGCGAGCCTGGGTGAACTGCCGGACCATATGAGGAGCATCGAGCCCTACGGGCAGTTCGTGCGCGGGTGGGACGCGGCACTGGGGGAGCTGGCGGACGAACCGGGCGCGGGATTGGAGACGGTCCTCACCCTGCGGCTATCGGTCGCTGCTGACCTCGAACCGGCCTGGTCGCTCGTCTCCGACCGGGCCGCAGCCCAGGGCCTCACCAGGAATTTGGCCTGGGCGGACCGCGTCAGGCTCGCCCCCATGCGAATCGGCGGCTCGGCTCACGCCAACCTGGGCTGGAGGCGCGGGTCGGTCCTGGACCGCCTGTCGGACGAGAGGGCGGACGCCACGGCTGCCCTCGTGGAGGCGGCCCGGGATGCTCGGCATGCTTTCGGCGACCGAGCGGAGGAGCAGTTGGCGGGGACGTTGGCAATCGTGGACAGGGTGGCCGGAGCGCTTGGGGTGGCGCTCGACGGAGGCGCGCGCGCCTACCTGGATGCCGCATCTGTTTCGTTTTCCGGCGGCACGGTCTCGCTGCACGACGGTCGCGGCGTGCCGCTGACCGGCCTGGGCACGGGTTCCTCGCGGCTGCTCGTCGCCGGGCTGCAACGGGAGGCTGCCCCGCGTGCTGGTACAGTATTGGTGGACGAGATAGAACACGGACTGGAGCCGCACCGGATAATCGGGTTCCTGGGATCGCTCGGCGCCAAGGAGACGGTTCCGCCTCTCCAGGTCTTCGCAACCACCCACTCTCCTACCGTGATCCGCGAGCTGTCGGCGGCGCAGCTGCACGTCGTCCGCGCCGTCTTGGGCAGCCATGTTGTGCTGCCCGCTTCCCCGCACACGGCCCGGGTGCAGGGGACGATGAGGACCCATCCCGAGGCGTTCCTGGCGGCTGGCGTGGTGGTCTGCGAAGGGGCCAGCGAGGTGGGGCTGTTGCGGGGTATCGACCAGTTCCTCGTGCGCGAGGGGCTTTCCGTGCCCATCGCTGCGAAGAGCGTGGCCTTGGTGGACGCGGGCGGCGTGTCCAGGCTGTACGAACGCGCAAACGCGTTCTTGGCGCTCGGCTACCGGGTCCTGGCGTTCCGCGATGACGACCGGCAGCCGGATCCAGCGACGGAGCAGTCGTTTGTGGCAGCCGGAGGCAAGCTGGCGACGTGGCGCCCCGGTCGTGCCGTGGAGGACGAATTGTTTGCCAGCCTTCCGGAAGCAGCGGTGGCGGCGCTGGTCGAACGTGCCATTGAATTGCGCGGACAGGACGTCGTCGACGCCCAAATCCGGTCCGCCTCCAACGGGGCGGCGGGTCTCGTGCACCCGGCGACGCTCCTCACCCTGGCTGGACGCTCCGTGCTGGCGAAGGCGGCCAGGCAGTCGGGGTGGTTCAAATCCGTTACCTGGATGGAGGATGCCGCGGCCGACATCGTGGGACCGCACCTCGCGCAGGCGGAGCAGGGCTTCCAGGAAATTCTCGGTGGGCTGTTCGCGTGGATCGGCTGAACGGACCTGAAATCGACCTCCTCTCAGTTGAGCGCGGGTCGGTCACGGCTCCCGCCGGTTGCGGCAAGACGCAGCTGGTCGCAAACGCCCTGGCCCGGCATGCCGGGCCAAAGCCGGTCCTCGTCCTCACGCATACGAACGCGGGTGTCATGGCACTGAAGGGCCGCCTCGACCGCGCTGGCGTCCCCGTGTCGGCCTATCGGCTGTCAACGCTGGACGGATGGGCCATTCGGCTTGCCGCGACGTTCCCCGCTCGAAGCGGCATCGACCCGCGTTGGCTGGAACTCCGCAATCCGGGCGGCGACTACCAGCAGATCCGCCACGCCGCCGCGGTCATGCTCCACGGGCAGCACCTGGATGACTTGCTGTCGTCCAGCTACGATCGCCTACTTGTCGACGAGTACCAGGATTGCTCCCAAGTCCAGCATGCGCTCGTCGGCATCGCTTCGAGGGTCCTTCCCACCTGCGTCCTGGGTGACCCCCTCCAAGCCATCTTCGGGTTCAAGGGCAATGCGCTGGCCCACTGGGAGGAAGACGTCAGGAGATTGTTCCCCCATGTCGCCGAACTCTCGACCCCCTGGCGCTGGATCAACGCAGGCGAGAGGACGTTCGGCGAATGGCTGCTCGTCGTGCGCGGCCATCTCGCGGCGGGACAGCCGGTCGACCTCCGTGCGGCTCCCTCGAACGTGCAGTGGATCCCGATGGATGGGGCCGCAGACCGTGGCCGCCGTCTGGCGGCCTGCAGGACCCGCGCGCCGACTGAAGGCGGGGGCGTGCTCATCATGGCCGCAGGGCGGGACAAGGCGGGACAGCGCAGGTTCGCTTCCGAAACCCCGGGCGCGGTCACGGTGGAGAGTGTCGACCTCGCTGACCTGGTGGGCTTCGCGGACCGGTTCGACCCCAGGCGCCCCAACGCGCTCCACGCTCTCTGCGCCTTCGCGGACGAGGTGATGAGCGGCGCGGATGGCGCGGGGTTGGCAGCCAGGGTAGCCGCACGGCGCCCGGGCGATGCGACGCCGTCCTCGGATGTCGAGGCAGCTGCCCTTGCCTTCCTGGCCGCGCCGAGCCACCGCGCCGCCGTGGAGGTTCTAGTTGCGCTCGGCAGGCAGGGCGGTGTGCGCGCGTTCCGTCAGACCGTGCTGGCCTGCTGCATCAAGGCGTTGAACGCGTGTGACGGCGATGTGCCCGGGGCGTTCGCAGAGGCGGCCGTCCGGGCGCGTGAGGAAAACAGGCTGCTCGGCCGGACCCTCCCTGCCAGGGCGGTGGCGAGCACCTTGCTGCTCAAGGGCCTGGAAGCGGAGGTGGCCGTCGTCCTTGATGTGGAAGACATGGATGCGGCCCACCTCTACGTAGCGATGACGCGTGGGTCGAAGAGGCTCATCGTATGTTCAAGGTCACCTGTCCTAAACGGCTGACGCAGCGCCGATCTTACGATAATGCCGCCCGCGTTCGAAGGAGGCATCGACTTGAACCAGCAGCAGCGGCACATCTCGGCCACGCTCCCCGTGCAGCCAGGAAGTCTTAAGTCACCCTCAGTGACACTCCACCGGCCTTAGGTCGTTCTGATTGACACAAATCCACTTGCACAACGCCTTAAGTGCTCCTGATTGACATCTCGCGGTTGCGGTGAGGCACCGGCTGCGGAGCCGATGTCTGCTTTGTTTGTATTGGTGTGGGGTATCGCCTACCGGCCAACTGCCAGGAACGTGGACCATCAGACGACTTCACCGTCCAGGCGGAGATGCCGCCGTGGCTTGCAGGCACATGTCCCATGCTGGGCCGAGAGGAGCTCCAGCATGCAGCCGATGAACATGCCGTCGCGGGTCAAGATAGTGGTGGGCAAGCGGGGTCCCTATGTGAGTGGTCCAGGATATCATGCACTGCGCGAGGCCGTCCTGCGCCGCAGTCCCGTCCAAGAGCTCGGCGCAGCTCGGGCGGCCCTGACGCTCGACCCGGATTGTATCGATGCACTCCTGGTGTTTGCCCGGTCAGCCAAGGATCCCGGAGAGGCACTGCCGTTCTTGAACAGGGCTGTCAGGTCTGGAGATGAGCTGTGGATGCCGCTGGCCGCCTACTATGGTGGTGGCATGGACTGGTGGGGATGCGCGGGTGCCCGGCCCTATCTTGATGCTTTGACCATGCTCGGAGACGCGCACTGATCGCGGCATGACAGTCGACATCGCCTTCATCAACGGGTCCGCGCGGCGGAACACCACCGGGCAGGTTTGACTCCGGAGCAGATATCCAACTTACCGGGGTGCTATGCACCTGCCGCAATACCGTCGACCTACGCTTCGAACCCTGCACCCCGCTTATTTCGGCACACGTGAGACTGCCAAGTCCCAACGCTTTCGCGGCCCTTTGTACCGGGTTCGCTCCAGTACGGTTCCACCTATCGGATGCCGCGGCCGCAGGATGAGCACCGCTTGCTGTCGAGCTAGTGCGACGATTTGCCCAGAAGTTCATTGAAGCAGTCCCACAGCTTTCGTGCGCGGGCAGCATAGCTCGCTCGATTGGTCTTTGTGAGGCTCGAGCGCAATTGACGGTCAAGCAATCGAATCTATGTTCCTCACTGGCAATTACTCAATTGGCGTCCATATAAGGGCAATCTCTAGCCTCAATCACGAGTTTCGTGGCAGTTGCCCCAGGGCAAAGCGCCAGGAGACTCTCGAGAAGCTGTTCTCCAGCCTCAAAAAAGGCGCTGCGCGGCATCCCTTCGAGGCCCTCCAGGATGAACCACATCCGCATCGATTCAACACTCAAGCGCGTGCGCGTTCCCTGACGCCAATTCCATCGGCGGCAGGTGACCCCGGTATCGTCACGCCATACAACTTCGCCCCGGTCCGGTGTCTCGGATATTGGCTGCCCGTTGGCCTGGGTGTCGAAAGGCTCGGTGCCGTCGGCCCTCACCAGGCGCGGTGCCCCTACGTAGCGGTCGGCGTCCTCGCCGCCGACGGGAACCGCATAGCGGAGACTGATTGCGTTGTAGAGGTCCACAACTGGGTTGATTCGGGGCACGCCTCCCTGGGCAAGCACCCGCTTGCGCAGGGCTTCCGCCGAGCATGGTGTCCGGTTCGGCCGGGCACCAAAGGCCTTGTATGTCGCCGCCCAGGTGGCCAGGTGCACCTCTGACCAAACAGGCAGACCTTGCGCGACCTCCCTTTCGGCGCGGGCGAGCTCCACGTCGGCTATACCTGACACCATTGTTCCGTCCCGGCGCTCCAGCACGATGCTGAATGCCTGGAAACCGGGCGCGAGCGCCCAGACTTCGGGAGACACTGACGGGGTTGCAAACATGGTTCTTCCAACGATTGTTCAGGATGTTGCAGTCAGTTACTCGCCCGGCAAATCATGGACTGCATCACCCCCAGGTTGCGGGCTGCGGCCGTGGTCTTAGCCTGCCAAGCCGGAGGTGACCGGCACGACAAGCCGTCCGCGGACCTGGCCTGCCAGCAACCGCTCTGCCGCGCCCAGGACGTCAGGTAATGCAACCTCCTCGACGAGCCCGGCAAGCCGAGCGGGGTCCAGATCCTGCGCCAGGCGAGACCAGGCTTCCAGCCGGTCTGCCCGTGGACACATCACGCTATCCACACCGGCGAGGGTCACACCTCGCAAGATGAAGGGAGCGACCGTGGCCGGGAAGTCCATGCCACCCGCCAAGCCGCAGGCCGCTACCACCCCGCGATAGCGCATCGTGGCGCAGACATTCGCAAGCACCTGACCACCCACGACGTCCACTGCTCCGGCCCAGCGTTCACGCGACAGCGGCCGGGTGGGCCCGCTGAGCTTCGAGCGGGCGATGACATCCTGGGCGCCAAGGCCCTTAAGGTAGTCTGCCTCCTCCGGACGGCCGGTCGCGGCAACGACATTGTGGCCTAGCTTTGACAGGACCGCGACAGCCACGCTGCCCACACCCCCAGCCGCGCCGGTGACCAGCACCTCGCCGTCACCCGGACGGACGCCGTGCCGTTCCAGGGCAATTACGCAGAGCATCGCCGTGTAGCCCGCCGTTCCAACAGCCGCAGCTTGACGGAGCGTGAACGGCTCCTGCAGGGGCACAAGCCACTCGCCGTTCACGCGCGCCATCCCCGCCAACCCGCCCCAGTGACCTTCGCCCACGCCCCAGCCATTCAGCACCACGTGGTCGCCGGGCTTCCATTGCGGGTCATCCGATGCCTCGACCACGCCGCTGAAATCGATGCCTGGGATCATGGGGTAGCGGCGTATCACTGGCGCCTTGCCCGTGATGGCGAGGGCATCCTTGTAGTTCAGGGTGGAGTACGCGACCCGGACGGTGACATTGCCGGGCGGCAGCATGTCTTCTTCGACCTTCGCAAGGCGGGCAAGATGCTGGCCGTCGGCTTTCTCGATGACGATGGCGTCGAACATAATCAGTTCCGGAAGCTGGGGTCGATACGGTCAAGGCGCCGCAGCAACGCGGGCCAAGCGGAGATTGCCTGCAGCTCGTTGGCGCGGCGCTGCCGTTTGCTGTTCAGCTTTTCGTAGGTGGCCTCGGACAGCTCTGGCGGCGGGAACGACAGCTCCGTGTTGCAGGACAGGGCCAAGATCTGAGTCTGGCAGGACCGCTCCATCCGCCACAGGACGTTGAAGGCCTCTCCCACTGAACCTCCGCAGACAAGCAGGCCATGGTTGCGCAGGATCATGGCGTTGTGCCTGCCCAGGTCCGCTACGAGCCGCTGCCGTTCGCCTTCGTCATCGGCAATCCCCTCGAACTCGTGCGTAGCGACATGGAGGAAACGCATCATCGTCTGCGCCATCGGCAGGATGCCGCACTTCATGGCAGAGACGGCCATACCGGCGGGGGTGTGGGTGTGGGCGACGCAGTGGGCATCGTCCCGGGCGGCGTGAACTGCGCTGTGTATCACAAACCCGGCCCGGTTCATCTCATAACCCGAAGCGTTAAAGACGGTGTTGCCATCCAGGTCGACCTTGACCAGGCTGGAGGCGGTTATTTCGTCATAGAGCATACCGTAGGGGTTGATCAGGAACCTTCCTGCCTCTCCCGGTACCCGGAGCGAGATGTGGTTTGAAATCAGCTCCGTCATGCCGAAATGCTCGCAGAGTCGGTAGGCGGCCGCCAAGTCGACGCGGGCCTCCCATTCCTCCGGGCTGACCAAATCCCGGACAGGGCGTTCAGGCTGTTGCAGGGCGGCGCTCATCGGATTCCCTCCCGGGTATGTTCAACGAAACGGAGCGGGGCCGCGGTGCACGCCTGGAGCTCGGATGGGCTCAACCCCTCCACTGTGTCCAGCACCACCAAGCCGTCTGGCGTCACGTCGATGGTGGCCAGGTCGGTGAAGATGCGGGTGATGACGCCCGGCGCCGTGAGCGGATAGGAGCATGCCTCCACGATCTTGGGCATGCCGTCCTTGGTGGTGTGCTCCATCATGGCCCAGATGGCCTTAGCGCCGCAGGCCAGGTCCATGGCGCCGCCCACGCCCGGCACGTCGCCGGGACGCCCGGTCCACCAGTTTGCCAGGTCACCCGCTGCCGACACTTCGAAGGCGCCGAGGACCGCCACACCGAGGTGGCCACCGCGCATCAGGCCGAAGGACGTCATGACATCGATGTAGGCGGAGCCGGGCAGCGCCTCGATGGGGCGCTTGCTGGCGTCGATGCAGTCGTAGTCCGGCGCGGTGCCCTCGGACAGGCCGCGGAAGTTAAGAATACCGTTTTCGCTTTGCAGGATGATGTCCTGTTCGGGCAGGACGTGGCCGCTGACCAAGCCCGGCATGCCGATGCCAAGATTGACGACGGCGCCGTAGGGCAGTGCCCGGGCCACCCGTGCGGCCAGTTCCTCGCGGGTAAAAGGGGTCATGTCCTGTCTCCTGCTACGACGCGGTCCACAAGGATGCCGGGTGTCACGACGATTTCCGGGTCGATGCCGCCCGCATCCACGACCTCGTCGACTTCTGCGATGACAAACTTCGCGGCCATGGCCATGACGGGCCCGAAGTTGCGGGCCGTCTTGTTGTAGGTGAGATTGCCCATCCGGTCGGCGCGTCGGGCCCGCAGGATGGCGACATCGGCATGGAGCGGCCGTTCCAGGACGTAATCCCGGCCGTCGACTTGGTGGACCGGCTTGCCCTCGCCCAGCTTCGTTCCAACGGAGACGGGGGAGAGGAAGCCGCCAAGCCCCACGCCCGCGGTGCGCATCCGCTCCACCAGCGTTCCCTGGGGATTGAGTTCCAGTTCGATTTGCCCGGCCTTGTAGAGCTTGACGAAGGTCGGGGACGTGCGCGGATAGGAGCAGATCATCTTCCGCACCAGCCCGGCGTTCAGCCAGTCGCTGATGTCGCCTGGTCCAAAGCCGCAGTTGTTCGATATGACCGTCAGGTCACGCGGTGCGAGGGAGAGGATGGCCGCGACCAGCCCGCGCGGCATTCCCGCGCCGCCGAAGCCGCTGACCATGATGGTACTGCCAGTCCGGATGCCCTCGACCGCTGCAGCAAAGCCATGCGCTCTCTTGTCTATCATTCGGCCTTCTCTCCTTTGCCGTAGCGCACACCGAGCATGGCGCCGACCCGGTCACGCTGGATTTCGGTCGTGCCGTCGACGTATCCGGCGATCCGTGCCGCAGCGAGGTGGCGGGCGAAGGGCTGCGCATCCGTCAGTCCGTCGGCGCCCATGGCTTGCATGCAGGCGGAAACGGCAGGGACAGCCATGTCTGCGGCATAGGCCTTGGCCTGCGCGGCCTCGAAGGTGGCGTCCTCTCCGCGCTGCACCAGGATTGCGGCCCTGGTGGTCAGCAGCCGGGACGCCTCCAGCTGCAGGGACACATCCGCCAGAGACCAGCGCATTCCCTGGTGTTCCAGTAGGGTGCGCCCGAATGCCCGGCGCGTACCCGCATGCTGCACGGCCCTTTCCAGACACTCCGCAACCACGCCGTTGACCATGGCCGAGACATGCGTCCGCGCGGCGGTAATCGCCCGCATTGCAGTCCTGAATGCCTGGCCGGGCGGAGCGGCGACATCGTCATCCGAAACGAACACGTCCTCCAACGCGATCTGGGCGGCACCGGCGGCGCTGCCGCCTATCATGGAGTGGGTAGCTTGACGCGTGACGCCCGGTGCCCGCAGATCCACCAGAAAGCTTGCGATGCCTCTGGCACCTGACCCCGGTTGTGTCTGGGCGTAGAGCACAAGCAGGTCCGCGTGGCTGCCGTTGGTGATCCAGGCCTTGGTACCGGTAATTCGCCAGCCACCCTCCGCCCTGACCGCAGCCGTTGCCATGGCAGTCGCATCGCTTCCCGCACCGGGCTCGGTTAGCGAAGGCGCGCACACAAGCTCCCCTCGCAGCAGGCCGGGCAGATACCGCTCCCGTTGCGCCGATGTCCCCTCGCGGACCATCCTGACCACGGACGTCTGGGTGTTGTTAAGGGCAAAGGCGGAGGCCATGCAGACCCGCGCCAAGGTCTCGGCAACCCGGATTTTACAGAAGAAGGAGGCGCCCTGGCCGCCGTCGGCCACCGGCACCATCAGGCCGCTGAAGCCCTCGCTGCCGTAGCGCAGGAACACCTCGCGGGGCATCGCTTCCCGGCGCTGCTCCCAGCCGGACGCGTTCGGCGCGAGGGCTTCCGCGGCAAAGGCTTCTGCCCGGGCGATGAGCTTGCACTCAAGCGGGGTGAGCGGAAGGTCGAATGACGGTGCGTCCCGCCCACCCTGGACTGTGCCGGACATCTCTCAGGACCTGCGCACATTCCAGAACTTGTTGGGCCCGTCCAGCAGGTCAACCAAGTTCGAGCGGTAGGCCGTGGGGCTGAACCCCTGTCCCAGCGGAATGTAGGGTACGCTCTGAAACGCTTCGAGCTGCAGGTCCCGGCAGATGGCGGGCTGCTCAGCCTCGCCCGCCACGAGCCACTTCGCGCGCAGATCCTCGATTTTGGGGTCGGTCGGCCAGCCAAACCAGGCTGTGGGGCCGCTGGACTTGAGAGCCAGATGACCTGCCGGGTTGCTCTGGTCCGAGCCTTCGAAGCCGGTGAAGAACGTACTCCAGCCGCCATTCTGGACGGGGTCCTTCTTGACCCGTCGCTGCTGCACGGTGCCCCAGTCGACCGTCTGGTAATCGACGTTGAGCCCAATCTTGCGCATCATGTCCGCTCCGACCTCCGACAGTGCGGAGAGATTCGGATAGTCTCCGGAGACCATGAGAGCCACAGGTTCCCCCTTGTAGCCCGCCTTCTTGATGGCCTCTGCGCAGGCTTTGAGGTCACGCGGCCCCTGGAACATGGACAGGCCCGCATCCGAGGCCGAGGCCGTGCCGGGACAGAAGAAGCCGGTAGGCACATGGCGCAACGCCGGATCATCCCCGTTGGCGGCAGACAGGAACTCCGACTGATCCACGGCGGCCAGCACCGCCCTGCGGATGTCCGGATTGTCGAAAGGTGGCTGGACGTGGTTCAGAATCATCACGTACATGCCGCCTCTGGGATCCAGCACACGTGTGGTGATGTCCTTGTGCGACTTGAGCATCGGCAGCAGGTCGACCAGGGGCACGTCCCACCAGTCGACCTCGCCCTGTTCCAGTGCAGCGGCGGCCGTGGCCCCGTCCGGCATCACGACCCATTCGACCCGGTCAAAGAACACCCGCTTGGGACCGGCCGAACCGGACGGCACGCCGTCCCGCGGCTTGTAGCCTGCAAAGCGTTCGTAGACGGTGGTCGCTCCCACCACACGTTCGTCGGCCTTGTAGCGGAAGGGACCGCTGCCGGTGACCTCCTTCATCTGCTGGTCGGGCGGCGTGTTGGCAAGGCGCTCCGGCATCATCGCGCAGACCGCAGCTGAAGTCTTGCCGAGTGCCAGCGGCAAGCTCGGGAATGGCTGTTTGAGCCGGAAATTGATGGTGCGGTCGTCCGGGGCGGAAAGCTCCGCCGTGGCTGCCATCAGAGCCTGTCCGAAGGCATCCCGCGCTCCCCAGCGGCGGATGCTGGCAACGCAGTCACGGGCCAGCACCCGCTCTCCGTCATGCCACAGCAGTCCATCCCGGAGCACGAGTGTCCAGCGGCGGCCATCGTCCTCGACCTTGGCGCCCTCGAGCATCTGCGGCTGAGGATTGCCCGCACTGTCCAGGCCATACAGGTAGTCGTACACCATAAGACTGTGATTGCGGGTGATCGTGGCCGTACTCCACAGCGGGTCTAGCACCGTCGGGTCGCCACGGGTCACGAACCGGAGGCGGCTTGCCGCCTGTGCCCTGACGATGGCCGGAGCGCCCAAGATGCCAGCCAGGGAGCCCATTCCGGCAAGCAGGGTGCGGCGGCTGGGGCCGCGCGTCATCGGCAGCTGCATGGGCGGGACATCCTCTGGTCGGGTTTGGACGGGCTCACGCACCGGTCAGGCCGTGGCGCAGGTCGTCGAGCAGGTCGGCTTCGTCTTCGAGCCCGACAGACAAGCGGATCAGTTCGTCGCCGACGCCTTCCGTCAGGTGTGCCTCGGGACGGACTGCCATGCGGGCGCGGACCAGGCTGGCCGGATGTGAAACCAGGGACTCGGCATCCCCAAGGCTCACCGCCAGGCTGAACAGCGACAAGCGGTCCAGGAAGCGCCTGGCGCCGTCGAAGCCGCTCCGCAGCCCGAATGCCAGCATGCCGGAACCTCCGGACATCTGCCTGCGCGCGATGGCGTGGCGGGGATGCGACGGGAGAAAGGGATGGCTGACCCAGTCCACCGCCGGGTGCTCCTCCAGCATGCGGGCTACGGCCAGCGCGTTGGCGGAGTGGCGCTCCATGCGCAGCGGCAGCGTTTTCAGGCCTCGCAGGATCAGACCGGCCGCCATTGGCGACATGGTGGCGCCGGTCAAATAGCGCAGGCCCTGGCTATGCATGTGGGCGATCCGGTCGGCCGGACCGAGTATGGCACCGCCCAGGACGTCTCCGTGGCCGCTGGCGTATTTTGTCAACGAATGGATGACGAAGTCGGCACCGTGCTCGATGGGCCGCTGAAGAGCTGGCGATGCGAAGGTGCTGTCCACTGCGATCGGCACCCCGGCGGCATGGGCTTGAGTGGCGATGGCAGCGATGTCCAGCACGTCGCTGAGCGGATTGATTGGAGTCTCGAAGTAGATCAGCCGGGTGCGGGCAGTCATCGCACCAGCAAGGCTATCCGGATTGGCAAGGTCGGCCGACACGACTTTGATACCAAAGCGTGGGAGCCCGCCTTCCATGAGGGACACCGTGTTGGCGTACAGCGTGCGGTGCACGACGACCTCGTCGCCCTGCGACAGCAGCGTGAGCAATAGAGTGCCGATGGCGGCCATGCCCGTGGCCAGGGCTAGGCAAGCCCCAGCGCCTTCTAGGTTCGCCAGGCGTGCCTCGAGGACGGCAGTCGTCGGGTTGTACTCGCGGGCGTAGAGCATGCCGCCGCGTGACGCTGCTTCGTCATTCTCGGTGACACTTCCGAACGTGTAGGTTGAGGTCGAGTAGATCGGCGGAGCAACGGCGCCATGGTGGTCGGCAGGATTGTAGCCGTAGTGGATGGCACGGGTTGCGAAGCGCGCAGGCCGTTCGTCCCGCAAACTGGTATTCGGCTGCAGACGCATTCGTGTTGACCTTGCTATCCTGGCGATGACTGGCGTCAGCTCGCGGCGACGAAAGCAGGGATAGCTGTGCACAGGACGGGCGGTAACAGCCAGTTTTTCTATTTGTGACCAGACCAGTTAAGTTGCCATGCCCTGGGAAGACCTGTGCGGTGCCCGTAGAGGGGCAGATGGAGGGACGCTCCCGCTCTGTGAACACACGGAAACCGCGCCTTGCTCTGGTCTGGTCATACTAATGAAAACTGGTCCGTTGATTCGGGCCAGTTTGCGCTATACCCGCTCTGGCTGGGACCGTGCTCGGCCGAATCTGGATATTGCAACGATGCTCAACCCGATACGTGGCCTGTCGGCCTTTCCCGTGACGCCCTCGGATGAAGATGGCCGTGTCAACACGGCTGGGCTGCAGATGCTGGTCGAGCGGCTTGCCTCGGCAGGCGTGGACTCGATCGGCCTGCTGGGCAGCACTGGCTCCTATCCATATTTCACCGCGTCGGAACGCCGCCGGGCGACCGACGCCGCGATCGAGTGCGTGGCCGGGCGTATGCCCGTGATGGTGGGTATTGGGGCGTTGCGCACCGATGCCGCCGTGGCCTTGGCAGCCGACGCCCTGGCGGCTGGTGCGACCGCTGGCCTCCTGGCTCCCGTGTCGTATGCCCCGCTGCAAGAAGAGGAAGTCTTCCAGCATTTCCAGACTGTCGCGGCGACGGGGTTACCTCTGTGCATCTACAACAACCCGGCAACCACCCACTTCAGTTTCTCGGCTGCCCTGGTCGGCAGGCTATCGACCATCCCGGGCGTCGTCGCGGTCAAGAACCCGGCTCCGGCCGCGGCCGAGAGCGCTGCTGCCGTGGCGGCATTGCGCCAAGTGGTGCCTGCCGGATTTTCCGTTGGCTTCAGCGTAGACTTGAATGCAGCCGCCGCCCTGCTGGCGGGCGCCGACACCTGGTACAGCGTCCTGGCCGGGATATATCCTGCAACCTGCCTCCGTCTGACGCGGGCCGCCCAGGCCGGTGACATAGCGGAGACATCCCGCCTCGGCGCGCGGCTGCAGCCGGTCTGGGAGCTGTTCAAGGTCCACAGCAGCTTCCGCGTCGTCCACCTCGCCGCCACGCTCGCAGGCGTTCCGAGCGCCCAGCCCGTCCGGCCCGTCTTGCCCCTGACCGGCGAGGCCGCGCGTGCAGTGACCCGGGTGCTCGAAGTCATGGCGTTGGACTGATGGAAGCCAATCTACCTGCGCACTTTGCAGATAAGGTCATTGGAGGAACAAGCATGACGGACGCGTCGACCCTGGCCAGACCTGCTTCCCCTGTTGCCCCCAGGACGCCTGGCTGGAATGGCACGGTATCGCATCTGCACATCACGGCCCGCGCCTTCCTGCCCATGCGGCAGCAGGAGAGCATCGAACTCGTCGCCGGGCGCGGCATCTTGGGTGACCGCTACATGCTGGGATGCGAGCAGGGCTTTTATTCGGAGAAGCCGGAGGAAGGCCGTCAGGTCACCTTGTTCGAGAGCGAGGTCCTGGATGCGATCCTGCGCGACTACAAGATCGAACTACTTCCAGAGGAGCACCGCCGCAACATCACCACTGTTGGAGTGCCGCTGAACTGGCTTGTCGGCAGGCGGTTCCGCATCGGACCCTGCCTGGTCGAGGCGACCCGACTGTCTGTGCCATGCCGCCACATCGAGCAGATCCTCGACAAGCCTGTATTTGACCCGATGGTGCACCGGTCCGGCCTCAACTGCCGAATCCTTGAAGGAGGCATTGTGCGGGTCGGTGACGGTATAGGCCCGGAGTAGCCGATGCCCCAGCACATTACGCTTGTTGTCCGGAGTGCGGCGGCGGATGGCCCCGGGACGCGGCGCCTTGTGCTGCAGGATCCGGACGGCTGGCCCTTGCCCCGTTGGCAGCCGGGCGCCCATCTCGACATCCAGGTTCCAGGCATCGGGCACCGCTCCTACAGCCTGTGCGGTGACCCGGCGCGGTCGAACACCTGGGAGGTCGCAGTCAAGCTCGAGGCCGCTTCCCGCGGTGGCAGCACCTGGTTCCACAAAGGGTTGGCGGAGGGGGAGGTTGTCGCGGCCGCCATGCCTCGCTGCACTTTCCCCATTGCCTCGAAAGCAACCCGTCACGTGATGGTCGGAGGGGGCATCGGCGTCACTCCCTTCATGGCCATGGCCCACGAGTTCAACCGGCTCGGTGCGGACTGGATCCTGCACGTCCTGTCGCGGGGTGCCGTGCCGTGCCGCGCCGACCTCGAGCATTGGGGCCCAGTCAATGTGCGCATTCACGACACCGCCCAGGGTAGGCGGCCATCCTGGGAGGAGATGCTTGGCGGGTATGCGCCGGGCCTGCATGCCTATTGCTGCGGTCCCGAAGCGATGCTGTCCGGCTTCGAGGATGCGACCAGAACCTGGCCGGAGGGAACGGCCAGCATCGAACACTTCGTCCCGCCGCCCCTGCCTGCTGCGGAAGGCGCCAAACCCTACGTGCTGTGCCGCTCCATCACGGGTGCGGAGGCTCCGATTGAACCCGGCGCCAGCATGCTCGCTGCACTCCGGAACCTGGGCGCCAAGGTGGACGCATCGTGCGAGGGCGGGATTTGCGGAGCCTGCGAGCTTCGTTGGCTCGAGGGAGAGCCAATCCACCGCGACCGTGTCCTCTCGCCGGAGCGCAGACGCACCCATCTCATTTCCTGTGTGGCACAATGCGCTTCCCAGCGGCTGGTCGTAGAGGCGTAAGCACTCCCACCATTGAAGGTATTGATAACTAACGATGAAGTTAGGATGCACCACAGTCAAGAACGTTTCGCTAGAAGACTGGCGTGTCAGACCTCTACTCATTTACGATATTTACCGATGATTTGGGCGAGCAGCTTGATGCCGATGTCAATCTCTTTGAACGTCATTGCGGCGTATCCGAGGACGAGACCTGCGCAATCTGGCCGCGTGTTCTCGGCAGCGGTTTCGTAGAGTGGTCCGATGGGATAGATGCCGAGGCGCGCGTGTACTGCCGCCTGCACGAAGTCAGCTTCCTGGACAGCGGGTATGGTGTTCAGCCACAAGACCATGTGGAGTCCGGCATTGGTGCCGACTGGCGTAGCAATCCCGGGCAGGTTTCGGCTGATGGCTTCGAGGAGGGCGGAGCGCCTCTCTGCATTCTTGCGGCGTACCTGCCGAACGTGCCGCTCATATGTTCCTGCGGTGATCAACTCGGCCAGGCCCTGCTGCTCGAACAGGGGCGCGTGCCGGTCAGCAAGCCGCTTCAGCGCTGTGATGACGTGGCATAACGCGGTGGGTACGACGAGGTAGCCGAGCCTGAGCGTGGGTGACAGGATCTTGGAGACGGTGCCGATGTAGATTGTGTTCCCGTGGTCATCCATCGCGTGGAGCGGTGGCACCGGGCGGATGTCGTAGCGGTATTCGCCGTCGTAATCGTCTTCGATGATGTAGCTGCCCTGGGCCCGGGCCCATCTCAGCAGCTCCAGCCGCCGTCCAACGGACAGCACGCTCCCGAGGGGAAACTGGTGTGATGGAGTCACGTAGGCCAGTCGTGCAGCGGGAAGGTGGTCGGTTTTGATGCCGTCCTCGTCCACCGGCAGTGCGACCAGACGGGCCCCTGCTGCGGTAAAGACATGCCGGGCCAGGTTGTAGCTGGGATTTTCGACCAAGACCCTGTCGCCTGGATCCAGGAGCAGCCGGGCGCAGAGGTCCAGGCCCTGCTGCGACCCACTGACGATGACGACCTGCTCGAGGTCGCATCGGAGGCCACGAGCCCTCCAGAGATAAGCCTGCAGGGCAACCCGCAGCTCCGGCAGACCGCGCGGGTCTCCATACCGCAGGCGCGAGGATTTTTGGAGGGTGGCCGCGCTGACGGCCTGCTTCCAGGCAAGTGCGGGAAAATCGGCGGATGCGACGTCCCCATACCGGAAATCCGCAATCAGCCGCTCCTGACCCGGAAAGGACTGGTAGGTCAGGGCAGCGACGCGTTCGCCGAAAGCCGACAGGGTAGGGCCTGAGGCGGCAGGAGTCGTTCCAGCCGGGGTGGGCACTGGCTGAACGAGACCGGACATTACGCGGGCCCGGGCTCCAGCGCGGGACTCGATGTAGCCCTCAGCTATGAGCTGGTCGTAGGCAGAGACAACCGTGGAGCGGGAGATACCCCATTCCGCAGCCAGAGCCCGCGTGGACGGCAGCATCTCGTCCGCCTGGTAGAAGCCAGAGCGTATCTGCTCCCGAATTGTATCGTAGAGCCGTTTACCAAGTTGGAGAGTGTCGGCGGGCACTATCGGACGCCGTGTCCGAGTGGTAGGAACACAAACGTATTAGCCCGGTTCATGCGTGATGCGCTCGGACAGGTGCGCCGCCACGATGCCCAGCAGGCTTATGGTCGCTTCATTGAACACCGTCCGACCATCCGGCTGCAGGTAGAGCCACTGCTCCATTTCCCCGAGCGGCGGGCTCCTCATGGGATAGCGGATGTGGATGAGATTGCCGTACGCCTCCGCTTTGACCTGTCCTGATGTGTCAGTCAGGGTTCCCTCGAAGTGGTGGTCGTCGACTTTCCGGAGTATCCATGTGCGTGTCTCCCGCGGCATCTGCTCCATGTCGATAACCTGGTCCAATCTGAGATCGCCGTCGGGCAGCATCATGCCGATGCCGCGGACTGTAAACCGGTGGATCGGTGCGCCCCGCTTGTTTTCCAGCACGCCGGTGGACGTTGTGGACCCCGCAAAAAACGTCTCGGGCTGTAGCTCCGGTTGCCCGTCGCTGAACGCGGCAGACTCCAACTCGCTTGTGCAGCCTGCCACTATCAAGACCATGGCCAACGCAAGAGGTGATTTGGTCAGATACATGGCTGGTCTTCCCTGCGGCTGCGGTTGCGCCGCCGGAACGCGACGCATTAGCATAGCTGTTACAGTTCCTTAAGGGCATCCGGGCCGTCGGAGCTGTCTGCCATCAGATGTCGATTTGCCGTTGCTCTCGGCATCGAATGGCTTGCGCCAGAAACACTCCGCTTCTCGGGTGGCTTTGCATCATTTTCGCTCCACAAACCCACTACTCAGCCGGAAAATCGCGCAGGCGCTCATCGGCGCGCCGAAGAACATAGTGGAAAATCCACCGCATCCCCTCCGCATCTGGTCCAGCTCGATGGCGCAAGCGGCGGCGCTCCAGCTCCGCTTCGCGTGCCGCGCCGACCATCAGGCTGGCCTCGTCCTGCAGGCGCCCTACGACCCGATGATGCCACTTCGCACCTTCCGGCGGTGCCAGAGACAGGATCCGCCGAGCTTCCTTGATGTAAATGAGTTCTGCGGATTGCACCGCTAGACTGCGGGAGAGACCCGCTGCGTCTAGGAGACCGCCAAGCGTATTTCTGTGGCACTGCGTATTCCGACGCAAACCAGCCGCCGATTCCGATCCATTCCAGCCGGTGATTCCGACGGAAGCCAGCCGGTGATTCCGACGCATTCCAGCCACCCCTGAGGGGGCTGGCGGCGGCGCGGTTCGCGAGCAGTCATTCACCGACGGCACGGTGTCTCTCCAGCAATCCCGGGGAGCGCCATGCCAGGCCAGAGACTGCCAATGCGTCAGGTTCGAGAAGTCCTTCGCCTCAAATACGTCTGCGGCCACAGCGGCCACCAGATCGCGGCCATGATCGGCGTCAGCCGCTACACGGTTGCCGAATACCTGCGCCGGGCCGCCGTGGTCGGCATTACCTGGCCGGTGCCGGAGGCGCTTGATGACACGGCGTTGGAGCGCAAGCTGTTCACGCCGCCGTTCACGTCCGAGGCGGTACGGCCGCAGCCGGATTGGCCCCGTATGCACGCCGAGCTTCGCAAGCCTGGCGTGACCCTCCTCCTGCTGTGGGAGGAGTATCGGGCCGGGCAACCGGATGGGTATGGTTACAGCCGGTTTTGCGACCTCGCGCGCGATTGGCGCGGTCGCCTGTCGCCAACCATGCGCCAGACGCACCCGGCCGGGGAGCGGATGTTCGTCGACTATGCCGGGCAAACGGCCGAGGTGGTGGACAACGCCACGGGAGAGGTCAGGCGTGCGCAGGTGTTCGTCGCGGTACTGGGCGCCTCCAACCTCACTTACGCCGAGGCCCGCTGGACGCAGTCGCTCCCGGACTGGATCGGCTGCCACGTTGGCGCGTTCGCCAGCTTCGGCGGGGTGGCGCGGCAGATCGTCTGCGACAACCTCAAAGCTGGCGTCACCGCTGCCAGCCGTTATGAGCCGGGGATCAGCCGCACATATCAGGACATGGCGACGCATTATGGCACGGCGATCCTGCCAGCCCGGGTGCGCAAGCCGCGCGACAAGGCCAAGGTGGAAGTCACCGTCCAGGTCGTGCAACGCTGGGTCTTGGCCCGGTTGCGCCACCGGCGGTTCTTCTCCCTGGCGGAGTTGAACGGCGCGATCCGCGAGCTGATCGCCGACCTGAACAACCGGCCCATGCGCCACCTCGGCACCAGCCGCCGTGCACTGTTCGAGGCGATCGAGCGTGAGGCCCTGCTGCCGATGCCGCAGACGCCGTATGCCTACGCGGAGTGGCGGCGCTGTCGGGCGGGTCTGGACTATCACGTTCAGGTCTATGGCCACTTCTACTCGGTGCCCTATCGGCTGATGCGTGAGGCGGTCGAGGCGCGGATCACCGACCAGACAATCGAACTATTTCACAAGAACGACCGGGTGGCCTGCCATGTGCGCGATCCGCGGCAGCACCGGCACACCACAATCCCCGAGCACATGCCAAGCGCGCACCGCCGCCACGCTGAGTGGACGCCGACTCGCTTGCTGCGCGAGGCCCAGGCGATCGGCCCGTCCACCATCGCCCTGGTGGAGCGGATCCTGACCGCCAAGCCCCATCCCGAGCAGGGCTTCCGGGCGTGTTTGGGGATCCTGCGCCTGGTCCGCGGCTACGGCCCCGAGCGGCTTGAGGCGGCTTGCCAGCGCGGCATGGACATCGGCGCCCAGACCTACGGCTCGGTGAACTCGATCCTGCGCAATGGCCTCGACCGGGCCTACCGCCCCGAACCCGTGCCCGACGAGCTGCCAGTCCAGCACGAGAATATCCGCGGCAGCGGCTACTATCATTGAGGAGAACTTCATTGCTGACCCACCCCACGACAGACCGCCTGCGCGAGCTCGGCCTCACCGGCATGGCCAGGGCGCTCGAGGAGCAGCGGCGGCACGCCGATGCTGTTGATCTCAGCTTTGAGGACCGGCTGGCCATGCTGGTCGAGCGGGAGGCGCTGGAGCGCGACACCAAGCGGCTGGCCACCAGGTTGCGGTTCGCCGGGCTGCGCCAACAGGCCACGCCGGAGGACGTCGATCATCGCGCCGCCCGGGGTCTCGACCGTGCGCTGTTCCAGAAGCTGACAGGCGGCGAATGGATCGAGCGCCACCAGGATTTGCTCGTCACTGGACCAACCGGCACGGGCAAGACTTGGTTGTCGTGTGCCCTCGGGCATCGGGCCTGTCGCGACAACCGCTCCGTGCTGTATCAGCGGGTGCCGCGATTGCTGGAGGCACTCGGCATTGCCCGTGGTGACGGACGCTATGCCCGTATGCTGAAGAGCCTGGCACGGGTGCAGGTGCTCATCCTGGACGACTGGGCCATTACGCCGCTGACGGCCGAGCAACGCCGCGACCTGATGGAGATCGTCGATGACCGGCACGACAGGGCGTCCACCATCGTGACCAGCCAGGTGCCGGTCGAACTTTGGCACGAGCACATCGGAAACCCGACCATTGCCGACGCCGTGCTCGACCGCCTGGTGCATGGCGCAAACCGCATCGAACTGAAGGGGGAAAGCATGCGAAAGCTACGCGCCGCCAAAGCCAAGCTTGACGAAGGCGCCGACACGTAGCCCAACTTCACCCGCTCGCGACACGCGCTTCTACCCGGCTGGGATCATCGGAATACCCGGCTGGCTTCGATCGGAACAGGTGGCTGGTTTCAATCGGAATCGATGGCTGCAATCGTCGGAATGCGCAGTGGCACCGAGGACGGTGCTTTCGAGCCGTTGGTCGTCAACCTGAAGCCGCTATCGGACGAAGGATGCCCGAAGACAATCTCTTCGGCAGCCCGGCCGGACAGCAAAGCTACCAGCCGTAGCCGAAGCGTCTTGCCGATGAGAAGCTCGTCCCGTGCTTCGCAATGCACACCGCCTCCTGTTCCGGCCTGCTGCCGGATGGAGACGGAGGTCTGCTCACCCGGGAAGCACTCCATGACGGCCACGGCGTGACCTGCTTCATGGACAGCTGCCAGGAACCGCAGGGCATGGTTCCGATCATCGGTGCCCATGGTTGGCTGCGCGCAGTTGCGAAGGCCCGGGGCACCACCACCGACCTGATCCTTTCAAGGTGGGCCGCCGAGCGCTTCCTCGCCCGGCTTTCAACGGCGCCTACCTCAATGTGGTCACCGGCCTCCGGCGCATCATCGAGGCCGGGAGGCAGCAGGCATGATCGACCGATTCGGCAGGGGCGCCAGGGGCGGCGCGTCGCCCCCGTGTCAAGCAGGACTTCGATACGATCCAGCGTGCCGAGTATGCCGACCGGGCGTTCTCGACCATCCGAGGCTACTTCCGTTCATCGTGCGGAGAGCTGGCACAGATCGGCTACGACCTGCGCCAAGTTCGAGGACATGGACTCAACCGCTTTCACCTGTTCGGTGGTCAATCGAGCCAGGCGCCAGGGCGGCGAGGCTCCATCACGGTGCGCAATGGCAAGTCGCGGATGCATGGCTTCGGCGACACCTCCTACGTCAACCAACGTCATGCCGAGAACAACGTGTCCAACGGAGGCATCCAGGTAGACCATGACGACTACCAGCTGTTCCTGAACATGGACCGCTTCGGGATGTCATCAGGCCGCGGTGCGGACAGGCTGACCCCGGAGCAGGCCGCCGAACGCCTGTGGACGGATTTCGTCAAGCAGGCAAGCATCGATTACGACTGACCAGGGCGGATGGACATCCACAGCCTCATCCGGCGGCCGTGCCGGATCCAGGACGTCCTAGTCGCAAGCTGCCGAAATTCGCGCCTGCTACTCGCGCTTCAGCCGCCGACATCGCGCTCGTCTCGTCGGTCGAGGTTTTTGTAGGGATGCGCGTCATCGGACTGGCAGTCGCGACCCGGTCTGTAACACAATCGAAGGTGGTCCCTCGAGAAGTAACCCTGGATATCGCGGCAACACATTGGAGAGGAGCATGGGTAACGGAAAACTCAATGTCGTGGAACAGCTCGAGGTCTTCGAACTCCTTCGTTCTCAAGGTTGGGTCGATGCAGCCGGTGCTTTCGCAAGCGGCTCGGGTCTCTTGCACGCCTCTCCCGCCGAACGCTCCCAGGCAGAGCGCGTGTCAAGCAACCTGGAGTGGCTGGCCCAAGCCGGGGCACATGAACGGGAGCACGGACGCTATTCCTTGCTCCGCCGAGATCTACGAGCGGTTCGTGTCGAGATCAGGAGGTTGAACCGCTTCTTTCGTGCCAACGGCGAGGTTGACCGGATCATCTACC
This sequence comes from Acetobacteraceae bacterium, assembly GCA_965199005.1. Lineage (GTDB taxonomy): Bacteria > Pseudomonadota > Alphaproteobacteria > Acetobacterales > Acetobacteraceae > LMUY01. Next base: position 2,962,120 of record CBDAQK010000006.1, read on the forward strand.
GCGAGAACCCGGTTCTCTCGCTCCTTCGGGGCTGGGCGGCTCTGGGTTCGGTTCGGCGGCCATCGACGACCCGGGTTTCCGCCTGACCTGAAGCGGACCTCTTCGTGCAGCGTCGGCCAGCGCCCGTAATCGCGACTGAGTGCGTTTCACGCGCTTTCCCCGCGACCTCACCTCGTACAACGTCTTGCCTCCGACGGTGACCTGATACACTTCGATGCCGTCTGGATCTGGATAGTCGGGGTAAATCCGGCCGTTCTCGAACGGCTCGTCGTCAGCCAGCACAGCCGGAGCGGACTTGGTCTCGAGTGCCTTGTCTCTTGCTGCCGGTGAGGGCAGGCGTCGTCCTCGAAAAATCACGCGGATCCATGACGGAAGGAGCGTCAGGGCTCCGGAAGCGGACCCCTCCCCATCGTCGGATCCCTCGACAGCCATGTTTTGCGTCCTGAGTGATTAGGTCCAGCGCAGGGGTTGTAGTCACGGTTGTGAGCTTGCGGCAACGCCGCGTTGTCCGGAGCAATCCAGGCAGTCGTCCAACCGCCTGAAGCAGCCTGAGATGGGCCCGCTCGTCTCTGGTATTATGCGTATGCCCCGGATCCTGTGCGTCTGCTTGCCGCACCTGGAAACCGCTGTCGAACTCGCGCAACCCCGTGGGCCCGTGGCGGCCCAGATGGGCAGTAAGATGACTCCGCGAGGCTTTGCCGAGACCCGCCCCTACATGCGGACGGTCGCCGCCCTGGCCAGACGCACCTGGACAAATGCGGCCTGGCTTAGGCGGACGCCTGCTCCTCAATGCTGCTGTCAACACATCTCCGACAATCAGGGCATCAGAGACCTCGTCAGCAACGCCTGCCTTGGTAGAAAACCGGCCGTGAGTGGATGTCCGAGCTTGTCTTACAAATGCAAACTTTGGTGCCCGCCAACATCTTAAATGCTATTTCCCCAGTCACTTAACCGCTGCAGGTTGCAGTTTTTATCTGGCGGAGAAGCTGAATTTTTATGTGGCATAATTGAATAGATATCTGTCGCGCTACAGTGAGCTGGTCAGGTTTTTGGGAGCGATTGCCTGGGAGTCGCTGTGCACTGGCTACCTGAGCCTGGAGCATGGTTTCATTCATACGGGCCTGTCGACAGGAGGGACGTTGCCAACGTTCGATATCGTTGGGCGTCGGCTGTCCGACGGCATGCATGTCTTCGCCCAGTGCAAGAAGGATCCCAATCCCGTCGAGGTCCAGGAGTCATTCAAGGTGGCCCTGGGTGCCCACACCGGGCCATGCCTCGCGTTTTACTTCGCCTACGGTAATTGCCTTGGAGACATTCCGCCTGGGGTCGAGGTCTTCGACGAGGTCCGGATGCTGGCTTGGTTGGCGACCGAGCGCGGGGAGAGATACCGGCAATTGCTGCTGGGCAGATGAACCCTGGCGGGATAGTCTTCGGAATTGCGTCTCAAGACGTCGGGAGTCTCTGGAAGTCCGCGCGGTCGTCTCGGGAGAGCTTCCGATGGCCGAGAAGACATCAACGGGTTAGGTGGGTAGCAGTCTCGCGAAATGCGTCTCCCCACACGTGCGCGCTTCGAGCCGCCGGAAACCGGCACATAGACACAGCGGAGCGAGATCAGATTGTAGATAATTTGTGTATAGAACATGTTTTTCTCACGGACGGGTCTGTGGCAGTGCCAAGATGAAGCGTGGGAGTACTGAATAGGAGGCCATTGCTTATCGTATTGAGACCGAAACTTGCTTGCGCCCGGTCGGCATCGACCTGCTGTCGCTCGCACGCAGCACTTCCATGCTCCAGCTTGCCTGACCATTTTGGAAGCGGACGACAGCACCCGGCGCTAGGTTACCAGCCGTATTGGGCGGCAGCCGTTTGACGAACTGGTAGCCTCCGCCGGTCTGCCGGAACACTACGACGGCGAGTTGCTCGGCATTGCCCGTTGGATCGTTCACGTATTGGATGAAGGCAAGCGCGTCCGGAGTGCCGGGCCCGCCGTCGGCTGCCATACTGGATGTGGATTTTCGGGCTTTTATTTTGGGATATTTATCAGCCGGTCTCATTGGCCTTGCGAAGATTTTCGCGCGCGGCCATGCCCAGGTTTCTTCGTTCTCCCCGCTCGGCCGCGCTCCGCACCCTGCTGGTTCAGGCTCGGCAGAAGGCTGGACTGACCCAGGCAGACCTGGCCGGACGGCTCCGTCGGCCGCAGTCGTTCGTCTCGAAGGTCGAAGCTGGGGAACGTCGGCTCGACTTCGTCGAGTTCCTCGAAGTCACGCAGGCCCTGGGATACCAGGCAACCGACATCATTGCCGCCCTGCTGGCCATCGAAGGGTGACACAGCAGGTGTAATTCGCCAGTCCGAGCAGCCTTGCATGCCCGTCCTACCCAACTATCCTGCAGCGAAGCGTTATCTGGATCATCAGCATGGCGAACGCGCCCGTACCGGTGTTCCAGAGCGACTTGCCTATACCCGCCAACCTCGACCGGGCACGCGCCGACGCCCTCGGCTGGGCCGGAGGCAAGGCGGGATGAACGGTCTGGCAAGGCTGGTCGCCTGGTTCATCGTGCTGTCCTGTGCGTTCGCGCGGATGGACGCCGCTTCGGCGCAACCTGTGGACCAGGCATACCCGGATCATCCGCCAGCCGACTTCTGCGGGGGTGGCCCTGGCGACCCGCCCCTGTTGACCTTCGAGCCCGGCGTGGCCACGCCTTCGTTGGCCAACCCGACCGTCACCAACCGAGTTGCCCGCTGGGGCGAGCGCATGCGGTCCGCCGGTTCGAGGGTCATCCTGCTCACCGGCCTTGCCGACACCGGCGAGGCCGGTTACACCCCCGACCTCGGCCTGCGGCGCGCCCAGGCGGTCCGCGACCTGCTCGTCGGCATGAAGGTGGACCCGTCGGCGATCTGGGTGCGAGGTGAAAGCGTCCCGCCTCCAGCGTCACCGGACGACGCCGTGCTCGGACGCAGAGTGGTGGTGGGCGACCCATTACAGGCGGTCGCGTGCAACCAGGCCCTGTGGCAGGACCGCTTCCGCTGGTTCACCGCCCACTGCTCCGGCCAGGCGGTCGACGCCGCCATGCAGCGGACGTGCGACGTGGCGGACGAGCAGCTCAGCGGCGGCGATCCACACGGCGAAAAGAGGCGCTGACCATGGCTGCGCAAACCGGGCTCCTGATCCGCTATCAGTCGCTTGCGTTCGACCTCTCCGGCATGCATTCGGCCGACCTGCTCACCCGCGTGAGGGCGGCCCTGCTGGTCGCGCCTTGACAGGGTGCAGAGCAGCCCCCGCTTGCAGACCCTGCTGACGACTCTGACGGCGCTGTCTTCCAGGAACCCGGTCAGGTTCTTCACGAACGCAAAGGAGTGGCTTCCCGGTCCCGACCTTGGCTGGACCAGGACGCTCAGCAGGTTTGGCCGTCTGGGCAGCCCTGCCGACGACGAATTGCTATGGTGAAGGGTAGCGGAGACGACACGAGATGGTGGCACGGCGACATCGCAGAGGTGGCAGATGCCTGGCTGATCAGAGGTCGTCTTTCATTCGGCGACGGGCTGCAGCCAGCCCCATTCCCGTCGGCGCTGGCGCTCTGGGCCGGAACCCCCAGCCAGGTGGCGGCAATCTCGGAGGCTTTCCCCACGGCGTGGCACGTCGCCCGCAACCAGCCACGACATGTTGCCGAAGCAGACGTGGAGTGAGAGCGGTGGCCATGATGTTGTCGGAAGGAGAAGGCCAGTCGCAATCGAACACCTTCGACGCTATGTGCCCCGCACCATGAGGAACAGCCTTATCATCCATGCAGCTTGCGCCGAGCGTCGCGGGATACCCGTGCGGCGCTGGATGGAATTCGCCTAGTCGGCTGACCAGTTTTCCTGCGCCGCGTCTGCGCTCCTCCGGGAGCGAGGTTCAGCAAGTTCGCAGGAGGCTACAATGCCCATGGACGTCGAGAGCCGTTTCAAGGCTCTCTCCAAACAACTCTTTTCCCGGCGCTCGGTCGAAGACCCGCTAAATGGCGGAACCGACTTCCAGCGAATGGTCTCGGGGGCACCGTTTCGAACCGGCAGCGCTGCCGGAGACGGTGCTGAGCTGGCCGAATGGCTGCTGTCGAGCCACGTGGACCGCGGGTTCGACCACGCCCGGCTTGCAGATGCGCTGCGGCAGGCAAGCTTCCTGCAGGCGCCGGGCCAGCGCGTGTTCGCATTCGGTGTCATGTGCGTCGGCTTCTTCATCGCATTGCTGGACATCCAGATCGGCTCTGCCTCCCTCCGCGACAGTTCGCCGAGATCATCGTTACAGCGGCAGCTCCGTCGTGCTCTTGACCTCCTCCATGACCGTGTAGGTATGGGTCTGGCGGATACCGGGAAGGCTCACCAAAGTCTCGCCCAGGAATTGTCGGTAAGCATGCATGTCGCGCACCCGGGCTTTGATGAGGTAGTCGAAGCCGCCGGCAACCATGTGGCACTCCAGGATCTCCGGCGACCGCGCCACGGCCCGCGCGAACTCGTCGAACGCCGCCGAGCTGGTTCTGTCCAGCGTGACCTCGACGAACACCAGCAAGCCCAGGCCGAGCTTGGCTGGGTTGAGCTTGACGCTGTATCCCTCGATCACCCCGTCCTGCTGAAGCCTGCGCACCCGATCGTGGCTCGCTGCCTGGCTCATGTTTGCCCGTCTGGAGAGATCCACGTTTGTCATGCGGCCATCGCGCTGGAGCAGCCGCAGCAGCCGCCGGTCCGTGTCGTCCAACTGATGGTTTCTCCGACGCCGCCGCTGCCGACCGTAGTTTCTTCGGCAGATGGCCACAAGTTCCGAAGCACCCCGGCACACGATCCCCCTATACCTGATCATCTTCAAGAGCCGGGACGACCCGCATGAGCGCCGCTGCCGACACCTTCGACGGTCCGTCGCCCTCCGCGCCATTCGAGGCGTTTGCCGCCGATGTTCGCGCACAGGCGCCTTTGCGAGCTGCGATCACACGCCACTACCGCTCGCCCGAGCCGGACTGCGTTCGCGCGCTCCTGCCTTCCGCAACCCTGCCCGGTGATCTGGCCGAGCAGGCCCGGGCCACCGCCGTGTCGTTGGTGCAGGCTCTGCGTTCGAAGGCGCCGCGTGGCACCGTGGAAGCCCTCGTGCGCGAATACGACCTGTCCAGCCAGGAGGGTGTCGCCCTCATGTGCCTGGCGGAGGCGCTCCTGCGGATCCCCGACCTGGCGACCAGGGACGCGCTCATCCGGGACAAGATCGGGACCGGCGACTGGCGCGGCCACCTTGGGCATTCGCCGTCGCTGTTCGTGAATGCGGCGACATGGGGGCTGGTCGTGACGGGCAGGCTGACCGGCTCGGCAAGCGAAACGGGTCTAGGCGCCGCGCTCACCCGGCTGATCGCGCGTGGCGGCGAGCCGCTTATCCGCCGCGGCGTGGAAATGGCGATGCGTATGATGGGCGGGCAGTTCGTCACCGGCCAAACCATCGACGAAGCGCTCGCCAATGCCCGCCGGCTGGAAGCGCGCGGCTTCCGCTACTCCTACGACATGCTCGGCGAGGCTGCGCTGACGGCGGAGGACGCGGCGCGCTACTGCGCAGAGTACGAGACCGCGATCCACGCGATCGGCAAGGCCTCCGCAGGCCGGGGCCCGTATGACGGCCCGGGCATCTCCATCAAGCTGTCCGCGCTGCATCCCCGCTACCTGCGGCTGCAGCGCGCGCGCGTGGTGTCGGAACTGCTGCCGCGGTTGCGGTCGCTCGCCCTCCTGGCCCGGCGCTACGACATCGGATTGAACATCGATGCGGAGGAGTCGGAGCGGCTGGACCTGTCCCTCGATCTGCTCGAGCCACTGTGTCTGGACCCGGCGCTCTCCGGCTGGAACGGCATCGGCTTCGTGGTTCAAGCCTATCAGAAGCGGGCGGCCACCGTGCTGGACTGGATCATTGACCTCGCCGGGCGAACCGGCCACCGCCTGATGGTCCGCCTGGTCAAGGGCGCCTATTGGGACGGTGAAATCAAGCGCGCCCAGGTCGACGGGCTCGAGGGTTTTCCGGTCTTCACCCGCAAGCTGCACACGGACATCTCCTATCTGGCCTGCGCCCGCAAACTGCTGGCCGCGCCCCATGCCGTGTTCCCGCAATTCGCCACACACAACGCCCACACGCTTGCCGCCATACACAGCATGGCGGGCGACCGCTTCGCGCTCGGCCAATACGAGTTCCAATGCCTGCACGGCATGGGCGAGCCGCTTTACGAAGAGGTCGTGGGGAGCAACAGGCTCAACCGTCCTTGCCGCATCTACGCTCCGGTCGGCACGCACGGGACGCTGCTCGCCTACCTCGTGCGGCGCTTGCTGGAGAACGGCGCCAACTCCTCTTTCGTCAACCGCATCCAGGATCCGGACGTGCCGGTGGCGGACTTGGTCGCGGACCCGGTGGCACAGGCGGGCGATGGCCTGCCGCATGAGCGGATCGCCCTGCCCCGAGACCTGTTCGCGCCGGTCCGTGCGAACTCCGCCGGACTCGACCTCAGCAACGAGCTGCAGCTGGCGGGCCTTGCGCAAGCCTTGGCCCGGCCGCACGAGTGGCGGGCCGTGCCGTCGGTCGGCGAGACAGCCGCGGCCATGGCGATCCGCAACCCCGCCGACCGTCGGGAGATCGTCGGCGAAGTGGTGGAGACAACGCCCAGCCAGGTCGACGAGGCCCTGGCCTTGGCCACCGCGGTCGCGCCGCTCTGGCGCGACAGTCCGCCGGCCGAACGGGCAGCCTGCCTCCTGCGCGCGGCCGACCTCATGGAGGCGCGTATGCCCATGCTGCTGGGGCTGATCGTGCGCGAGGCCGGCAAGTCGCTGACCAACGCCATCGGAGAGGTCAGGGAGGCCGTGGACTTCCTGCGCTACTATGCGACGGAGGCGGCGAGGACGCTGGACGGCATCGGAGACGCGCCGCTCGGCGTCGTCACGTGCATCTCGCCGTGGAACTTCCCGCTGGCGATCTTCACCGGCCAGGTCGCGGCGGCGCTTGCCGCCGGCAACGCCGTGCTGGCGAAGCCGGCCGAGGAAACGCCGCTGATCGCCGCCCAGGCGGTGGCGATCCTCCATGAGGCCGGCATCCCGCGGGACGCGCTCCAGTTCGTGCCCGGCGCCGGCGATGTCGGGGCGCGGCTTGTCGCGGACCCTCGGACGCACGGCGTGGTCTTCACCGGGTCGACCGACGTCGCCCGGCTCATCCAGCGCCAGCTCGCCGAGCGGCTGAACCCCGATGGCAGTCCGGTTCCGCTGATCGCCGAGACCGGCGGGCAGAACGCCTTGGTCGTCGATTCATCGGCCTTGGCGGAGCAGGTGGTCGCGGATGTGCTGCTGTCGGCCTTCGACAGCGCCGGGCAGCGCTGTTCCGCGCTGCGTGTGCTCTGCTTGCAGGACGACGTGGCCGAGCGGGTCCTGACCATGCTGCGCGGGGGGCTGGCCGAACTGTCCGTCGGGAAACCGGACCGGCTCTCGACCGATATCGGGCCCGTCATCAGCGCGGAGGCGCGGGACGGCATCGAGGCGCATATCAGGGCGATGCGGGAGGCCGGCCACGTTGTCCACCAACTCCCTTTGGCGCCGTGCTGCGCAGACGGCACTTTCGTCGCGCCCGCGATCATCGAGCTCGACGACCTGTCCGCTCTGAAGCGCGAGGTGTTCGGCCCGGTCCTCCATGTGCTGCGCTACCGCCGGGACGAGCTGGACGGGCTGCTGGCAGCCATCGCCGCCACGGGGTACGGCTTGACGTTCGGTCTGCACAGCCGGATCGACGAGACCGTCGCGCGGGTGACGGCGCAGGCGCGCGCGGGCAACATCTACGTCAACCGCAACCTGATCGGGGCCGTGGTTGGCGTTCAGCCCTTCGGCGGGAACGGGCTGTCCGGCACCGGCCCGAAGGCCGGCGGTCCCCTCTACCTCCGGCGCCTGCTGGCGGCGCGTCCGGCCCTGACGGGTCTGCCCCCAGGCCGCGAGGCTCCGGCCGCAACCGAGTGGGCGGCCTGGCTGGACCGCAACGGGCAGCCGCAGACTGCCGCGCATGTCCGGACCGACATGGCCCGCTCGGCGCTCGGTTCGGAGCAGGAGCTGCCCGGCCCGGTCGGTGAACGCAACGTCTACGCCACCAGGGCAAGGGGTGTCGTCCAATGCGTGGCGGCGGCGCTGCCGATGTTGCTGCGCCAGATCGGCTCGGCGCTGGCCACAGGCAACCGCGTCCTGGTAGCAGCGGGAGCGCTGGAGGGAATGCCCGGTTTGCCGGACGCGATGGCCGGTTGGATCGCCGCCGCCCCCGCCGAGGCCCGGGAGGATGTCGCGGCCATCCTTTTCGACGGCAGCCAGGATGATCTGCAGGTGCTGGCCCGGGCGACCGCTGCCCGCACGGGGGCGATCGTGCCCATCTTCACTTCGCAGCCGGACGGCTCCTACCCGCTGGAATGGCTTCTGCAGGAGCGCTCGATCAGCACGAACACGACGGCCGCCGGCGGCAACGCGAATCTCATGATGCTCGGGTGAGCCGCCGCCCGACAAGTCCCGGCCACACAGTCCGCATCGGCTCGCGCCACCCGCGCCGCATCGCAACCGGCCGCAGCGGCGGTGCAGCGCGCAAGCGCGCCTCTGACCCGCCACGGGGATTCTCCGGACAGACACTCAGGAAAGGGCTGCCTCATCCCTCAATCGCGCGGAGAGTTCCGCCCGCAGCCTCGAACGCAGCTCCTCGCCTGCGGGAACCAGGGGCGCCAGGACGTGGGACGCTTCGACACCGATCAAGTCCCAGACCGCCTTCAGGGGGCCGGGATTGGTTTCCGCGAAGCTCAGGTCCAAAAGCGAGAGGAGCTTGCGGTGCATGGCGATCGCTTGGGTATGGCACCCGGACTTGCCCGCCTCATACATCGCCCGCCAGGTCTTCGGCAGCACGGTGGAGGTGACGATGATGCCCCCCTTCGCCCCTGCCGCCATGTGCAACGGGAACAACTCGTCTTCGCCGCTCAGCACGCTGAACTCGTCGGAGACGCCGGCCGCGACTTTCAGGAAGTGATACATGTTGGTGTTGCAGGCTTTGATCCCGATGATGTTCCCGTGTCGGGACAGTTCGTGGATCACCTCCGGATCGATGGCGATCCGGGTCCGGTATGGGATCTCGTAGATGATGACGGGCACGGGCGACGCATCTGCGAAGCGCACGAAGTAGTCGCGGATGCCGCGTTGCGTGGGATTGGTGTAGTAGGGGGTCAACAGCAACACCGCGTCGGCGCCAGCCGCGGCGAACGCTGCGCCCGAGGCAATCGCATCGTGATATCCCGGGTCCAGAATGCCCGCGATCGTCGGAACGCGTCCCTCGGCGGCTTCCGTACAGAGCCCGACCATGCGGACACGCTGCTCCTGCGACAGCGAACAGTATTCCCCCGTGCCGCCGAGCGCCACCACGCCGCTCACCCCGCCTTCCAGCAGGTAGTCCACGAGAACGCGAACGGCGCGGGGATCGACGACGTCGTCCCCTGTCGTGGGTGTCGGGGGGACCGCGAATATCCCGCGGAGGTCGGCAGCGGCGAGACGCCTGTTCATGGCAGTTCCAACGGTTCGGTTAGGGAGACCTTCGATCCCCCAGCGGCGGGCCGGCGGTCGGTGGAGGCGATGGACGAACCCCAGCCCTGTCCGACACGCCGGAAGCCTCGGGAAGGAGCCGCCCCGGGTTCAGCAGGTTATGAGGGTCCAGGATCGACTTGATCGCGCGCATCAGCTCGATTTCAGCTGGTTGCTTGAAAAGCAGCATCTCGCCGGTCAGCACCTGGCCGATGCCGTGCTCGGCGCTGAACGTTCCGCCCAAACCGTGTGCCACCTCATTGACGGCGTGCTTGATCCGGCGGGCCATGGCATGGGGGTCTGCCCATGATCGCCACTGTTCGAACGTCGCCTGGGGGATGAGGTGGACGTTGCCGTCACCCAAATGGGCGACGATGATGACTGGCGCTCCGGGAAGGACCCGGCGCGCCGCTTCGGTCGCGCGCTCGATGAGGTCGGGAACGGCGGAGACGGGCACGGCCACATCGGTCGTTATCCCCATTCCCGCCTTCTTGTTGGCCTCGCTCACGCTATGCCGTACTTCCCACCAAGCCTCTCGCTGCGACGAGCTCGTCGCAACCACGACGTCGATCACGAGGCCCGACTCCAGACCTCGCTCGAGCACCTGCTGCAGAGCGTCCCCCAGCGGGGCCTCGCCACCCGTCCCCGCGAGTTCGACCAGCACATGCCATGGATGCTCGGCCGAAATCGGCTCGCGCCGGTTCGTCACGTTCTCGAGGACGATGTCCAACTGAAGCTTGTTCAGCATCTCGTACGCCGTCAGCTCGCCGCCGGCCCGGGCCTGGAACAGGCCGAGCATGTCGAGCGCAGCTTGCGGCGACGGCACGGCCATCCAGGCGGTCGCAAAGGAGTCCGGAAGCGGATGCAGCTTGAGCGTCGCTCCCGTGATCACGCCGAGGGTACCCTCCGAGCCTACGAACAGATGCTTCAGATCGAGGCCCGTGGTGTTCTTTCGCAGGCCCCGGAGCCCGTCCAGTACCTGTCCATCCGGGAGAACGACCTCAAGTCCAAGGATGTTGTCCCGCGTGTTTCCATACCTGAGAACCCCGGTGCCGCCGGCGTTCGTCGCGATGTTCCCACCGATTTGGCAGGATCCTTCAGCGCCCAGGCTGATTGGAAAGAGCCGCCCGTGTTCGGCGGCAGCCCGCTGCACCGCAGCGAGCACGCACCCCGCATCCACCGTCATGGAATTGTTGGCGACATCGATTGCCCGGATACGGCGCATCCGCGCCAGGCTGAGGACGACCCACTCCGTGCTGCCGCGCCGTGGCACGGCTCCTTCACAGAGGCTGGTGTTGCCACCCTGCGGCACGAGGGGAACCCCCGCTTCTCCACACGCGCGGACCACCGACGCGACCTGCCCGGTGTCGACGGGAAGCACGACGCATCCGGCATTCCCGCTGTAGCGTCCCCGCCAATCCTCGGCGTAGGGCGCCACGTCGGACGCCTCCGTCAATACTGCCGACTGGCCGAGGATCGACGTCAACTTCGCAATGAGGGACATCCCTGGCCTGGCTCAACTCAATGGGCTGCCGCGCCGACCGACGGGCGGTGCCGCCCGATCGGCTTCCGGCCCCGCTTGTGAGCTGCTACTCCGGCCAGGTCGGGCCGCAGCGGAACGCATCGTGTTGTATTATTATACAATATGTCAGTGCGCATCGCAGTAAATTAGCTCGCAGGTCAGTCTGTGGCAAGCTCCCCGACCGGGATGCCCCGGCACACCAGACCTGCTCCGGAGAGCAGGAGAACATTCAGAGCGGAAGCGGCACACCGACGCCCTTGGCCACCGCGCGCTCGTAGATCAGTATCGCGATGGCCAGATCCGCGACGGCCGATCCACTGCTGACGAAGATGACGCGCTCTTGCCCGCTCGTCCTCCCGGCATGCTTACCGCCGGCGAGATCGGCCAGTGTGCCCTGCGCGTGGCGAAGATCCGGGACGGCATCGCCGGGCTTCGCATAGGTCTTCAATGCTTCCTCGTCGACGATCGTCAGGTCGAAGTCTGCGAGGCCGGCCCGCTTCCATGAGCGGGCGAGGTCCACCGCAACGACCAGGCTGCCAGGGCGCATCCATCTGGCATCTATAAATGGCTCGGAGTTCGGGCCAATCGGCACGGTCGTCACCACGATGTCGCTTCTGCGAAGAGTCTCCTCCACCGTCGCTGCAGCCGCCTCGAAGCCAAGCCCGCGGACCTTCTCGGCGAAACGCGCGGCCGCGACGGCAGTCCTGCTGTTCACGTGCACTGTGCGCAATGACGGCAGCAGCTCCTTGAACGCGATCAGATGGCTCTCGGCCTGAACACCCGCGCCCACGAAACCGATGCTGACGCTCCCCGGGTGCACGAGATACTGCGCCGCCACTGCGCTCATGCCCGCGGTGCGCAACGCGGTCGCCAGTCGTGCGTCCATCAGACAACGCAGCCGCCCCGTGGCAGCATCGGAAAGAAGGATGCTGGCATTGATGTTGGTCGGGGCCGCCCCGCCGGGCGGAACCATGCCTATCCACTTGAGCGCGGCGAAGCCGCGCAGCGTATCGACCGCCGCCAGGCTCTGAAACGCGTGGCCCGCCCCAAGCCAGATCGACGTCTTCGGGTGGCTGCGCAGCATCCCGTAGCCGTATAGCCGGAAAGCCTCCCGCAACGCGGTGCGCACGCTCCCCGCGTCGACCTCAAGCGCGGTGACATCCGCATCCGACAGGTAGAGGAACGGCTCAGCGACAGTCAACGGACAACCACCTACATCAAAGCACCCAAGCCAACGCGTCGGGAGCGCCTATATCAGAACAGACTTCGCGGCCGTGGACACGAGGTTCGCGAACCTCGCCTCGGCGTCCTTGGCCGTGAACCGATCAATGGACACGGACAACGAGATGCCCCCGACTACGCTGTCCGTGCGAGAGAGGATGGGCGCGCCCAAGGAGATGTCATTCGAGAAATGGTCGCCGGCGCTGAGGACGTAGCCTTTCATGCGCGCCGTCCTGAGGCGCTCGAGGATCTTATCCGGCTTGTACACCGTCATCGGTGTGAACGCCCGCAGATCGCTCATCTTCAGCAGCCTCGCGACGTCCTCATTGCCGAGCCTCGACATCATCGCCAGTCCGGTAGCCGTGGCATAGGCGGGCAAGCGCGTCCCGACGACGACGCCGGTCGATAGAAGGTGGTTGCCGACGACGCGGGACACGAAGACGATCTCCGCGCCGTCGAGCACCGTCAGATTGACCGTCTCGCCCGTTTCGCGGTTCAGATGGACCATGTACGGCATCGCGGCCGCGATCAGGGGATTGCTCGCCAGGTAGGTGTGCGCGAGGTCGAGCACCTTGACCGTCACGCTGAGCGTCTTGGTGACGGAGTCCTTCTTCAGGTAGCCCATCACCAGCAGCGTATGGGTGAAGCGCTGCGCGGTGCTTTTATCGACCCCCAGCTTCTCGACGATCTGCGTCAGCGTCAATCGCGGCTCGGCACTGCTGAAGGCGGTCAGTATCCGGAACGCCTTCTGAACCGAGCCGACCATCAGCGGGCTGTCCGCGCCGGGGTTGACGTTCTCCGTTCTCGATTGAAGCGTGCTTGCCCCCGCCATCGCTCAGCCAAGCGCCTTCGATGGCGGAGCGACGCCGCAAGCGGCCGGCCTCCGCCACCCCGAAGCGAGAGCCGCGACAGCAATTTTCATTCGCTCGTAGGCCACCAGAAACGTCCTAGCTGCGGGGTCCGGCCGGCCACCCGGCGCAGCAAGCCGCCGCGAACCTAGGGCCGTCTACCAAGTGCCGCAAGCGTTCGGCAGGGGCCGTGAGACGTTTCCCCGTGCGAGGAGCACGCATGGGTCTCAGCGGGTCCGCGCGCGCACGTCGAACCGATCCAATATGCCTTCACCCAAGAAGTGGAAGCTAAGCACCGTCATGGTGATGAGGCCTCCGGGCAAGAGTGCCATCCACGGGGCGGTCTCCAGGTAGCCCTGCGCCTGATTGAGCATGTTCCCCCAACTTGGAGTCGGAGGCTGGACGCCGTAGCCCAGGAAGCTGACGTAGCTTTCGGCCAGGATCGCGTGCGCCACGTTGAGGGTCGCGGCGACCAGGATGGTCGGCACCGTGTTCGGAAGAAGCACCCTGAAGATCAGGTGGCTGTCCCGGCAGCCGACCGACCTTGCGGCAAGGGTGAACTCCCGACTGCGCAGCGAGGACACCTGCGCCTGGACGATGCGCGCGACCTCCATCCAGGACGTGCACGCAATCAGCACGATGAGCGTCATCACGTCGGGCGCGAGAAGCGCCGACAGCGTCAGCATGAGGAAGACACTGGGAAAACACAGGGCCACGTCGACCACCCGCATGATCGTGCTGCCGATCAGGCCGCCGTAGAACCCTGCGACAAGGCCGAGCACGACGCCGATGACCATGCTCACGGCCATGGCCGCGACGCCCACGGACAGCGAGATACGGCCCGCCACCAACAGCCGGGCAAGCATGTCGCGGCCGAGTTCATCGGTACCGGCCGGGTGCGAGCCCCAGGCGGGACCCTGCAGGCGATTGATTATGTCCGTCTGGGTGTCATCCCAAGGCAGGGCGAGTGGCAGGAGAGCGCATGCGAGGATCATCACAAGAATGAAGATCGCCGCGTAGGGCGCGGGTGAGCTTCTCTTGCGGACCGCAACCATGCCGGAGGCCGGCCCACCCGCGGGCGATGCCGAGGAGGCAGAGGCGCTCATAGGGGAAAATCCATCGCTCAAGCGGGGCGGACCCGGGGATCGACAACGACGTAGCAGACGTCGGCGATGAGACTGCCGAGGAGCGTGAGGATGGCCGTGAGCATCAGGACGCCGAGCACCACAGGATAGTCCCTGTAGTTCAGGGAATCCATGAACAGCCGGCCCATCCCCGGCCAGGAGAACACCGTCTCCGTCACCAGGGCGCCGCCGAGTTGCGCGGGCAGATGCATGCCGGCGATCGAGATCATGGGAAGCAGCGAGTTCGGGATGACGTGGCGCCACAAGACCTTCGTCTCCGACAGACCTTTGGCGCGCGCGGTGCGCACATAGTCCTGGGAGATGGCGTCTATGACGGAGGCCCGCATGTAGCGGCTCCAGATGGCGACCTGGACCATCGCCAGGACGAGCGCGGGCATGACCAGATGCTGCACGGCGTCGATGAACGAGCCGTCGCCGGGGGATTCGCGGCTGCCCGCGGGCAGCCATCCGAGCTTGAGCGCGAAGACATAGATCGCGACGAGGCCCAGCCAGAAAGTCGGGATCGACACCAGCATGACAAGAACGACCGAAGAGGCGGTGTCGAAACGGCTGCCGCGATTGATGCCGCTGACGACACCCACCCATCCGCCGATGAGAACCGCGATGGCTGTCGACGTAAGCATCAGCTCCAAGGTGGCACCCAGCCGCGACCCGATCACCTCCAGCACGGGCAGCTGGTCCCGGTAGGAATGCCCCCAATCCCCGACGACCATGTCACCCAGCCAGCGCATGTATTGCCGGGGGAGCGAGACATCCAGCCCCATCTGGGCCGCAAGGCGATCAAGGTCTGCCTGGGACATGTCGCCGGTTGCCGCGAAGAGCGACAGCGGTCCGCCGGGCGCGAGGCGGAGGATGGCGAAGCCCAGCACGGACACACCAAGCAGGAGCACGGCCACCATTCCAAGTCGGCGGGCAAGGAATCCGCGCAAATCAGGCCTTCCAGCGCCAACTGCCGACGTTCCAGCAGTTGGACTGGTAGTTCGGGTTCGAGCGGAAGCCGGTAAGCTTGGCCTTCGTGCCTTCGACGGGCTTCGGGTTGCAGATGGGCAGGAACGCCAGGTCTTCCCGGATGAGGCTCTGGATCTTGTAATAGGCCGCCTTGCGCTCCTCGCGCTTGAAGAACGTCTGTCCCACCTGCAGGAGCCTGTCGACTTCCGGGTTCTTGTATTGGTAGTAGTTGGCTCCCGAGCCGCCTTGAACGGGGATTGCCGTTGAACTGAAGCGTTGCGTCGGATCGGGGTCTGCGCCCGTCCCGTAGGTGCTCGCTGCCAGCAGGCAATCGAACTGGGACTTCGTGTAGTAGTCGCCGTAGACGACGGCCGACGGCATCGTCCTGATCTGCATGGCGATGCCGATCTTCTGCCAGTCCTGCTGGATGAGCTGCAGGATTTGCTCGCGTTCAGGCACGCCGGCCACCGTCGCGACGGTGAACCTAAGGCGCAGGTCACCTTTCGTCCGCACGCCGTCCGCACCCTTCGTCCAGCCTGCCTCGTCGAGCACCTTGTTGGCGGCCGCCAGGTCGAACACGTGTTTGGGCAGATCTGGATTGAACGCCCAGGACGACATGGGCAAGAAGGACTCGGCCTCCGTAGGGATGCCGTAGTACACCAGATCGATCAGTGCCGTCTTGTTCACGCCGAAATACATCGCCTGTCGCACGGCCTTGTCCTGGAAGAGGGGGTTGCCGTAGTTCAGCACGATGCCTTCGATCTGCGCGAAATCGGTTTTGTAGACTTGTCGGTCTTGCAGCTTTGTCGCTTCCTGATAGTAATGCGAAGCAATCCCGTAGTAACCCGCGTAGTCTATCTGCCCCGTCTTGAATTGTGCGTACAGGATGTTGGAATCAGGGGCGTAGCTGAACACCACCCGGTCGGCATAGGGGCCGTCGCCGAAATAGGTTTCGTTCGCGTCCACGGTGACGCCCTGGCCGGAAACGCGCTTGCCCCACTTGAACGGACCGGTTCCGATCGGAGCGGAGTTGAAGGGAGCGGTATTCGGGTCCTCGGCGGCGCCCAGGGCGTGCTTCGGAACCATGAAGGTCCACGTCAACAGCGCGATGTAGGGCGCATAGGCCTTCGCCATCTTCCACGATATCTCGTACGGATTGCGGATCGTGATGTCGCGGACGAGTCCGTGTCCCTGCCGGGTGTAGGCTCTGAAGGATGGGTTGTTCAGCAGCTCCAGCGTATATTTGACGTCCTCGGCCGTGAATTCGACCCCGTCGTGCCAACGCACGCCCTTCCGGAGTTTGATGTTCCATGCGAGCCCGTCGGCGGAGATGCCGCCGTTGTCCAGGGTGGGCACCTCTGCTGCAAGCTCGGGGATGAAGCCACCATCCGGATCTGCTCGCCAGAGGGGATTGAACAGGGCCAACCAGACAGCCTGATCCACCTCGACATGCGGCAGAAGCGGGTTGAAGACGGTCGGTTCCTGCGTGAAGCCGACGACGATCTGGCCTTTGCGAGCTACGGTCGACCGTGCACCTTCCTGGGCAAGGGCGGCGCGTGTCAGGAAGACCGACGCCGGCGCGGCAAGGAGCGTCCTGCGTGCGATCGCGAGCTTGGCCGACGAGCCCCGCGCTGATTCGCCGCTATGCATAACCATGGCTCTCTCCGGGTTGACGACGGTTGTTCATGATCGTGGGGTGGAGTACCGGTGCCGAGCCTATCCCGTATCGCCGACTGCCAGCAGGTTGCGTTGCCGAACGGTCCGGGCCGCCAGATATTGGGGCGGCCACTCGTTGTCGTGCAGCAGACCGCGCTCGAGCTGCCCAACCTTGGTGCAGGCCAGCATCCCCATGGTCGCCGTCATCTCCCGCCGCAAGATCTCGACGCTCTGCTCGACACCGGCCTGCCCGCGGGCAGCCAGGCCATAGGCGTACGCGCGGCCGATCAGACATGCCCTGGCGCCGATGGCGAGCGCCTTGACGATGTCCTGGCCGCGGCGGATGCCGCCGTCCATCATGACCACTGCCCGGTCGTTGACCGCGTCGATGACGGGACCGAGCGCCATGACTGTGGAGATGGAGCCGTCGAGCTGGCGACCGCCGTGGTTCGAGACGACGATGCCGTCCGCCCCGGCATCGACCGCGCGGATGGCGTCTCGTGGAGACATGATGCCCTTGATCACCAACGGGCCGACCCAGGCGGACCGGATTTGCCGGACTTTCTCCCAGTCCAGGCTCTTGTCGATCAGCCCACCGCCGGCCTTGGACATGATCCGTTTAAAATTGCCCGCGCCTCCCGGCATGCTGCCGAAATGGAGCGTGGGCCCCATCAACACGTCGCGCATCCACCGAAGCCTGGTGAGCATGTCGATCACGTTCCCCACCTTGACCTTGCCCGTGAAGGTGTAGCCGTGACGGATGTCCCGCTCTCGCTGCGACGAGATGGCGCAGTCGACCGTGAGCACCAACACCCTGCATTTCGCAGCCTTGGCACGTCGGATGAGTTCAGCGTGGTGGCCGGGCTCCTGCAGGACGTACAGCTGGAACCAGATCGGGTTCTTCCGAGCGGCCGTGACGTCTTCGACGGACGAGACCGCCGTCGTGGACAAGCACGACGTGATCCCGCAGGACTCCGCCGCCCGGGCAGCCGCGATGTCGCCCCGCCGCGACAGCACGCCCAACGACCCGACCGGGCCGAGGATCAACGGCATGGACAGGCGTTCGCCGAAGATCGTCGTGCTGAGGTCGATTTGGCTGACGTCGTTCAGCACCCGGGGGATGAACCGCAGGCGGGCGAAGTCGGAGGTGTTTGCGTCGAGCGTGATCTCGTCGTAGGCACCGCCGTCGATGTAGTCATAGAGCAGGCGCGGCAGACGCCGTTTCGCCAACGCCTTCATGTCGCGGATGCTGATCGGATCCACGAGGGCAATCAGTCGCGATAGCTCGGGTCGATGCGATCGAGCATGCGCATCAGCGCTGGCCAGTCCTTCGTGGGACCAACGCGGTTCGGCTTGTCGAAATACGCTGCGACCCGCTCGGCCGTCTCGGCATCGCACTCTATGACTTTATCGGAAACCATCGCCGCGACCTGCATTTGGCAGGCGTTTTCCAAGAAGAACATGAGCTCGAAGGCTTCCCGGATTTGGCTGCCACAGGTGAGCAACCCGTGGTTCCTGAGAATGAGCACCTTGTGGCGGCCCAGGCTCTCGGCCAGCGCTTCCCCCTCGTTCCGATTGGTCGCCGTTCCGCCGAAGGCGTGGTAACCGACACGGTTGTGGAAACGCATGGCATGCTGGGTCAAGTTCAACAGGCCCCTCTCCTGGGCCGAAACACCTCCGCCAGCCACCGTGTGAACGTGCATCACGCTCTGGAAGTCCGGCCGGATTTTGTGGATGCCACCATGGAGGATGAAACCGGAAGGATTGACACCCATTCCGGTCGGATCGTGAACCACCTTGTCGTCGAAGCTGACAGTGACCAGGTTCGACGCCGTGACTTCGTCGAACATGAGACCATACGCGTTGATCAGGTAACGGCCGGCCTGCCCGGGAACCTTCGCCGACAAATGCGCGTAGATCTGGTCGGTCATGTTGTACTTCGCGCAGAGGCGGAATGCGGCGGCGAGGCTTACCCGCTGTGTCCATTCTTCGGATGAGACAGACGCCTTCACCTCGGGATAGCGAAGCAGGTTGTCAGCTGCTGCAGGCACTTCAGGTCTCCCTGTTGATTGTCTGGCGGGCTAGAAGCAGCGACAGAAGTCGGCGCCGCCAGATCGTGCGGACCGCCAATGGCCAAGCCGGGACACTGGAGACCCTGAACCCGTCGGCACGTGGTATTGCAATAGAATATCTTGTATTTATCCTATCGAGTCCGTACGAGGTGTCAAGCGCAACCTAGGTCAAGCCGCCGCTATCCCCTCGACGGGCTCGAGCGAATACACCGGCAGGGGATAGCTCGCCCTGTCGATGCCAGAGTAGAGCCTCACCCTCCGGCCGATTTCTGTCTGCTCGATTCCGTCACCGACTATCCGGGTAATCACCTGCGGTCCCTCGTCCGTCTTGACTACCGCGAGCGTGACCGTTGTCCCCAGCTGCCGGAAAGCTTCCTCCACACCGCGATGCACGATGGAGAACGTGACGATCTCACCTCCTCCGGCCGAAGGAACGTCGGTCAGTTCCGCCGACCAGCAGGATGGGCACCGCTTGCGTGGATAGTAGGTCGACTGCCCGCATCGCGCACAATGCTGCAGCAGGAATTCGCCCCGGGTACGCCACGCATCAAGCATCGCCTGGTTGACCGTGTCCTCGGTCGGAACGGGAAACTCCATGTCAGTGCTCCTCGCCCTGCAAGATCATCGCGCTTGCCGACAGGCCATGGCCGTAAGACACCATCCCGAAGCCGCTGATCAGGCCCAGACGCGCATTCCTGACCTGGCGCTCGCCCGCCTCGCCGCGCAGCTGGCACACCGCTTCCAGCGTTCCGATCAAGCCGCCGCCGCCCGCCGTGGCAGCGCACGAGAGCTGGCCACCGCCGGTGTTCAGCGGAAGATCCCCGTCGAACGTCATCGTGTGGTTCTCGAGGAAAGTGCCGACCTCGCCTTTTTCGCAAAAGCCCAGGTCTTCCAATTGGATGGACACCATGATTGGGTAGTCGTCATAGGCTTGAACGAAGTCCAGATCCCCGTGGCCCACTCCGGCCTCGTTGAACAGCCGGTCGCGGAAGGCCTCCCACCCGAAGCGGAGCGGGGACACTTCGCCCGGCAGGTGGTTGTGGCGCTGGAAGCCGGAAAGGATCTTGACACCTTTGCCGGGCAGCGCCCGATCGAGTGGCGCCACCAAGATAGCGTCGGCTCCGGAGGCGGGCATCGGGCAGTCAAACAGTCGGAGCGGATCGGCGATCAGCCTGGCGTTCAAATACTCGTCCAGCGAGAGCGGCTTCTTGAAGAGGGATTGGGGGTTGCGCAGCGCGTTCGCGCGTTGGGCCACGGCGATGCGGCCGAGCTGCTCCCGCTTGGTTCCGTATTCGTGCATGTGTCGCCGCTGGATCATCGCAAAGAAGCCGTTCATGCCTCCGAAACCCAGCGGGGCGGCGTAGTTGCCGACGACGGGCGTGAAGCGCGAGATCGCCTTCCGGAAGTCAGCCATCGTCCTGCCGTCGCCACCCAGGCACATCACGCAGTTCGCGACGCCCGCCTCGACCGCTCGGACGGCATCCATGATCGTCGCCGCCGGACCCGCACCGCCGGCGGTGAAAACGTGGGCCCAATTCAGCTCGAGCCCGAGGTATTCGGCCAGGGTCACCGCGTTGTCCGGCGGCGCCATGAACGAGCTGAGCGCCAGACCGTCGATATCCGACTTGGCCAGGCCGGAGCTCGCCAGGCAGGCTGCGGCCGCATCGGCGAGGTACCCGAAGGTCGGCTGACTGCAGCCCTTTTCATAGACCGAGCTTCCGTAGCCGATCAGGCCCACATCATCGGATCTCAAGGGTCAGTTCCTTTTCGCATGGAGCGCCGCGTCGTACACCTGGCCGGTCACGTCACCGGCCGCGGCCTTGAGCCTCGGCTTGTCGATCTTCGCGGAGGCGGTTTTCGGCAGCGCCTCCATGAACTCCACGTATCGCGGCACCTTGAAGGCGGAGAGCGTGCGCTGGCACTCGCGGATGATCTGCTGGGGCGTCAGCCGCGCACCCACTCCGGTGGGAGCCCGGGCGATCACGACCTTCACCTCTTCGCCGCGGAGCGGATCGGGGACGGGAACGGCGGCAGCCTCAAGGACGCCGTCGATCGCCGTAACGGCGAGCTCGACTTCGGCGGCCGAGATGTTCTCGCTGCTACGCCGGATGATATCCTTGATCCGCCCCAGCATGTAGTAGTAGCCGTCCGCATCGCGCCGGAAGAGGTCGCCGGTCCTGAACCACTCGCCGTCGAACACCGAAGCGGTGGCCTCCGGATTTCGGTAGTAGCCGCTGAACATCCCGGGACCCGCAACCCAGAGTTCGCCCGGCGTCCCGTCGACGACCTCCTTCCCATCCGCCACTATCCTGCAGCGGCGGAACGGGGCCGGCCGGCCGCATGAGCCCGATCCGGTCATGCTGCCGTCGTCGACGGGCATGGAGAGCGCGGACCCGACTTCCGTCATCCCGTAGATCTCCCGCACCGGCACGCCGAACCGCTGTTGCATGCCGACGTGCAACTCCTTCGTCAGACCGTAGGTCGTGATGAACCTCAGACGCGAATGCTCCAGCCTCGGATCGTACTCGAGCTTGGCGGCGGGTGACGTGGCCGTGCAGAAATCGATGCCGTTGTCTATGATCCGGTCGAACAGCTTGCTCAGGCTGAACCGCAGCGCCACGTTGAGCGTGGCGCCGCAGTAGAGTCCCATCAGGATCTTCCAAAGCGATCCCATGTAGGTCATGGGGGTGTCGACGAGTATGCTGCTGGGCAGGGGGCCCAGGGCCGACCTGGATTTGCCGAGCGTCAGCCAGTAGCGGTGCGAGAGCATGCAGCCCTTTGGGGCGCCGCTCGAGCCCGAGGTGAACAGGATGCCCGCTATGTCCTCGAGACCCACGTCGGGCAGCGCGAATCCCGGCTCCTCGACGCCCTCGATCAGGCTCGACCATTCTACGGTGCCGGCGCTGGAGGCCGTCGGCTCGCTCCGGCCATGGACGATGACCCGCTCCCCGCTCAACCGCGAGCTGGCGGGCACCGCTTCGTAGGCCCCCAGGAACTGCCGATCGATCACCAGAAAGGCCGCGTTCGACTCCCGGATGAGCCGCTCGATCTCCGAGCCCGTGCTGGCCGTGTTGACCATGACCGCCACCGCCCCAAGGCGGCAGAGCGCTATCCAGCTGATCAGGAAACCGGCGACGTTGGGCATCATCAGGGCGACGTGGGCGCCTTTGGCGACGCCCATCTTCCTGAGGTTCTGCGCGCAGATGACGGTTCGGCGTCGAACCTCGCCGTAGTCCAGCACGGTTCGATCGCCATCGATCGAGCGCCACATGATCCGGGTCGGATGCTTCGCGGCGACGTCATCCAGCAGCGCGTGGATGTTGGTCGGCAGCGGCTCTCTCTCGACCGCCGACCAGGCGGCGGGGCGCCCCTTCGTCTCACCAGGTGACATGGTCTTCCTCGAAAGTGTCGTTAAGTCACGCGCCGCGCGCTACAGTTCCTCCCCGAGGCGGGCGACCTGCCCCTGCCGGTGGCCGGGTATGGCCGCGAGGAGGCTGCGGGTGTATTCATGCTCCGGTGCCGCGAGCAGCTCCCGGGTGTCTTTCAGCTCCACCAGCCGGCCCTTCTCCATCACGGCGATCCGGTCGCACATCTGAGCCGCCACCCGCAGATCGTGGGTCACGAAGAGGATGGCCAAGCCCATGCGGGCCTGCACTTCCCTCATGAGCTGCAGGACCTGGTGTTGGACGGAGACGTCCAGCGCCGACACCGCCTCGTCCGCGATCAGGACTTCGGGCTCGAGAGCCAGGGCGCGTGCGATCCCCACGCGCTGTCTCTGGCCGCCGGAGAACTCGTGCGGGTACCGGTCCACGGCCGCGGCCTGCAGCCCGACCAACTCCAGGAGCTGTATGCTCCTCATCCGCGCCTGTTTCGCCGAGGCGCCGTTGGCGATCACGCCTTCGGAGATGGCGGCTCCAATGCTGCGCCGCGGGTCCAGCGATCCGAACGGATCCTGGAAGACCATCTGCACCCGCCGCCGCTCGGGGCGAAACTCCCGGAGTGACAGGCTGCCGAGCTCCAGCCCTCCGACCCGGATCGAACCAGTGTCAGGCTCGGTCAGACGGATCACGCATCGGCCGACCGTCGATTTGCCCGAGCCTGACTCGCCCACCAGTCCGAGGGTTTCACCGCGGCGGATCGAGAAGCTGACGTTGTTCACTGCATGGACGGTTCGCTTGACGGAGAAGAACTGCCGCAGGCCGTACGTCTTGGTCAGCCCCTCCACGACCAGCGCATCGACGTCCGCCGGCGTCCGCCGCGCCGGAGGAACCATGGTCGGAACCGCGGCCAGCAGCTGCTTCGTATAGGGGTGCTGGGGCCTGCCGAGAACCGCTTCGGCGGTGCCTTCCTCGACCTGCTCACCCTGCCGCATCACGATGACGCGGTCGGCGATTTCCCGGACCACTCCGAAGTCGTGGGTGATGAACATCACCGCCGTGTTGTGCCTGCGGCGAAGCGCCGCGATGAGCTTGAGGATCTGCGCCTGGGTCGTGACGTCGAGCGCGGTGGTGGGCTCGTCTGCGATCAGCAGCTTGGGCTCGAGCGCCAAGGCCATCGCGATCATGACCCGCTGCCGCTGGCCGCCCGACATCTCATGGGGATAGGCTTTCACGATCCTCGCGGGATCGGGCAGCCCAACCTCCGCGATCAGTTCGAGGGTGCGGCGCTCCCGGCTCGCCCGGTCGCCCGCATCGTGCGCATCGAACACCTCCTTGATCTGGTCCCCAATGCGCATGACTGGATTGAGCGCCGTCAGCGGCTCCTGGAAGATCATCCCGATTTCACGTCCCCGGCGCGAGCGCATCTCGGCGTCCGAGATCCGCAGCACGTCGCGCCCCGCCAGGATCACCGTCCCCGAGCTGACCCTGACGCCCCTGGGCAACAGCCTCGTGGTGGCCAGCGCCGCCATCGACTTGCCGGAGCCGGACTCGCCCACGACGCAGAGCATCTCGCCGGGGTGTATCTTGAAGCTCAGCTCCGAGACGGCACGGGCACGATCCGCCCCAGGCGGCAGCTCGATCGTCAGCCCGGAGATGTCGAGCACGGGGCTGCCAGGCGACGCCATCTGATCCGCGCGGGGTTCGGACCCGGATCTCAATGGACCGCTCGCATAGCCGCGGGTCGTGCCGACCGAGGCCCGTTGGCCCTCCCGCGGCCGTCCGACGCGTGGATCGGTTCGAGTGCGCTAGGCATCCACGCTCTTTCTCGAGAGCGCGCCGCCGCGAGCCTTGTAGAATTCCTCCATCATCCGCGCGGGTTCGTTGCTTTCGTAGGAGGTGCGGTGGTGACGTACCGCCGCTTCGATGGCCTCCTGGAAGGACGGCTCGGTCATTTCGCGCAACCGTGTCTTGTCCAAGCGCATGGCGACGGGCGGCTTCGCCCCAAGCTCCCGCGCGATGCCGATGGAGCGCGGGAGAACATCGCCGCGCTCGACGAGATGATGGATGATGCCGATGCGGTGGCACTCGTCGGCCTCCATCAGCCGCCCACTCAGGGTCAGCTCGACCGTCCTGGACATGCCAAGCACCAGGTTCATGATCCATGGTCCGGTGATGCTGGCGATGCCGGCGTTTATCTCCGGCTGGCCCATCCGCACGCCGGGATGGCCCACGCGCACGTCGCCCATCAAGGATGCCTGGAAGGCCGATCCGGCGGCAATGCCGTTGAGCGCCATCACCAGCGGCTTCGACAGGCCGCGCAGCACGGAATAGAAGGTGCCCCATCCGCGGATCCAGACCTCGGCCTCGTCGACGGTGAAGCCGTGCGCCTCCTCGAGATCCTGGCCTGCGCAGAATGCGCGGTTGCCGGTGCCGGTCATCACGATCGCCCTGACGTCGGAGGCTGCCTCGAAGGCCCCGAGTGCCGCCATGATGTCATCGCGCATGGCCACGGTCCACGCGTTGAGCTTCTCGGGACGGTTCAGCCGGAGTATGCCGACTTCATGGTCCCGCTCGGCAATGACGTAGCCGGTGTTCGTCACGGGAGAGCTCCTTGTCTGGCGGTTCGATCCCATGCGTCGGACACCGTCTTCGGCAGTCGATGTTTGCGGACACGCTGGCTGGGCGTCAGCTCGAACTTCTCAACGGCCGCGTAGTAGCGGGGCAGCTGGAAGGCCGCGAGGCGAGGACGTGCCCAGGAGACCAGGTCGCTCCATTGCACCGCAGCCCCCGCTTCGAACTGGACATACAAGGCGAGGTCTTGCTCGCCGAAATCCGCGGGGACGCCGATGGCGGCTGCCGCTTCGATGGCGGGATGGTCGGCGAACACGCGCTCGACCTCCCATGCCGACACGTTTTCGCCGCGGACGCGCATGCTGTCGGTGCGGCGGCCGACGAACACATACTCGCCGTTCTCGATTTGGCGTGCCATGTCGCCGGTGTGGAACCTCCCGCCCCGCAATGCCTCCCGCGTCGCCTCGGGGTTGCCGAAATACTCGGGAAGGAACACGCCATCGACGTCGCTGGAGAGGACGATCTCACCGACTGCACCCCCTTGTACTGGGCGATCTGACTCATCCAGCAGCTCCAGGCCAATCCACGGCAGGGGAACCCCGATCGAGCCGGGAGTTCCGCTGGTATTCAGCGTGGAGAAGCTCGAGCACTCGGTCATGCCGTAGCACTCGCGCAGCTCACACCCGAATCGCTCGACGATCGGCCCCCACGCCTGGGCGGAGACGCCCGCCCCCCAGGCCACTCGGATCGAGGGCGGCGGGGGCGTGTCAGCTTCCGGCAGCTGCATGAGCACATCCAGCACGCCCCCCAGATAGTGCAGATGCGTCGCTTTGGCCGCCTTCCACTGCTCCCAGAAGCGGCTGGCGGAAAACCGCTCCACCACTTGGAGTTCCACATCGACCAGAAACGGTGACATCAGCATCTGCGCACCGCCGACGTGGCAGAGCGGTTCCCATAGGAATATGCGGTCGCCGGGATGGATGTCGGCCACCATCAGTGCGGCCTCGCTCGCAACGCGCAGCATCCGATGCGTGAACACGACCCCTTTCGGCGCCCCGGTGGTCCCGGACGTGTAGATGATGCACAACGCGTCGCTCGGTGAGATACCCGGGGCACGCGTCAAGGATGCGTCCGGCGCACTGCCGGACCCAGCCAACGCTTCGGGACCGATCTTCCGCACGCAGGTCAGATCTCTTGCAGCCTCTTCGAATTCGGGGCCGATGACCATAAGTGTGGGCCGCGCATGGTCGACGACGTAAGACAGACCAGCGCCCCGCAGGCGCACGTTCACCGGCACCCAGACTGCGCCTAGCAGGATCAGCGCGTAGATGAGCGCGATGTGGTCCACCGAGTTCGGAAGCATGACGGCGACCCGTTCTCCGGGCCTCAGGCCCATACGACGGAGTTCAGTCTGGAACTCGACGACCCGATCGCTTAGGTCCGCAACATCGATACGTCGTCCTTCGTAAGCAAGCAGGCAGCGAGCCCCGACTCTGGCCAAGCCTGCGTGCAGCAGGTGTACCACATCAAGCTGATCCCCGGCGAAACGCTCCGGGAAATAATGCCGGAAGTCGGTCATGTACTCAGCGCCCCACGCCCTCGGCAGCCTCGTCTAACATATTTCAATGCGATATTTATATGCGCAGAGAAATATAGAGAGGCTTTTCCTGTGACGCAACGTCTTTTCCGACGCGCCTCCGTCGCCGCGGGACTTGGTGGCATCCAGCCGTAGCTTCCGCCGAAAAGCCCGCAGCTCCATAACGCCTCCGCGAGCAACAGATCGGCGTCAGCGGCCTTTGGACCACGCGATCGCGTCCGCACCAGCTGGCAAGATCATCGGGCAGTCCGGATCGGTCGCGCGCGGAAAACCGCCCTGGCGACATCCTGCGGCCTGCGCCCGCGTCTTCGCCGGATACCAATGAGTGAGATACAGGATGACGCCGGGGAAAAGCCCGCTTCCGCGACGCCGGGCAAGAGCCGCGCGCCATTGAGCGAAGTCTTGTCCCAGACGAACCCGGTCGGCAGGGCGACGATGCCCCAGGCGACGGTGATCCATACCAGCCATTTGCGGGCGCCAATCCGGTGA
Source organism: Acetobacteraceae bacterium (assembly GCA_965199005.1). GTDB lineage: Bacteria > Pseudomonadota > Alphaproteobacteria > Acetobacterales > Acetobacteraceae > LMUY01. The sequence continues at coordinate 2,989,140 of CBDAQK010000006.1, forward strand.
AATAACACGTGGCTGGGGATCCCGAACAACGCGTAGGCGAACGAGAATATACTGACCTTGCCCCTGAAATGCCCTCGATCTGAAGTTAGGTCCGTCATCAGGAGACGGACAATGAAGCGGTCAAGGTTCACGCAGGAGCAGATCATTGGCGTGCTGAAGGAGCATCAGGCCGGTGCTACGGCGGCCGATCTGTGCCGCAAGCACGGCATCAGCGACGCGATGTTTTACACGTGGCGGTCGAAATACAGCGGCATGGAGGTGTCGGACGCCTGTAAGCTGAAGGGGCTCAAGGAGGAGAACGCCAAGCTCAAAAGGCTGTTGGCTGAGTAGATGCTGGATGTGGCGACGCTGAAGGAGATGTTGGCAAAAAACTTCTGACGCCCGGTGCGCGGCGAGCGGCCGTGACCTGGGCGATCGAACAGAGGAACTGCTCGCAACGGCGGGCGTGCGGGTTGGTCGGGCTGCAGCCGAAAACCTACCGGTATGCCTCCAAGCGACCCTGCGATGGCGAGATTCGTGCCAAGCTGCGCGCGCTGGCTGGTGAGCGACGGCGGTTCGGCTACCGGCGTCTCCACATCCTGCTGGCGCGTGACGGTATGCAGCTGAACCACAAGCGGCTGTTCCGGCTTTACCGCGACGAGCGGCTTGGCGTACGCAAGCGGGGCGGTCGGAAACGAGCACTCGGGACGCGCTCGCCGATGGCGCTGCCGAAGCAGCCAACCAGCGCTGGTCGCTGGACTTTGTGTCCGACGCACTATCCAGCGGGCGCCGCTTCCGGGTGTTGGCGGTCGTGGATGACTTTACCCGCGAGTGCCTTGGCCTGGTGGTGGACACGTCACTATCTGCCTGCGGATCGGCCGTGAGTTGGACCGCATCTTCGAGCAGCGCGGCTGCCGCCCGACGATGGTGGTCAGCGACAACGGCACGGAGCTGACCTCCCACGCCATTCTACGCTGGCAGGAGGAGCGGTCGGTGCTGTGGCACTACATCGCCCCAGGCAAGCCGCAGCAGAACGGGTTCGTGGAAGCTTCAACGGCCGGTTCCGCGACGAATGCCTGAACGAGCACCTGTTCAGCAGCCTGGCCGCGGCACGCCGGATCATCGAGGCATGGAGGATCGACTACAACACGGCCCGCCCGCACACGAGCCTGGGTGGGCTCACGCCAGCAACCTTTGCAACCCGCCCCGAGCAGGGGCATACGGAGAACGGACTCTGCTCATGAGCGAGGGCACATCGGGGGCAGGGTCAGGACCCATCCGGATAATCAGCGTATCTGCATAGAAGCTATGCTGTGCAGTCTGGCTTTGGCGCGATGCCCGTACGGCCCGCTCTCTCACCGTTCCACAAACCAGGGTTTGCGGCACGATGGCGACACCTCCCAAATAATACCGCTACTTGGCGCAATATCCTTGCCGAAACTGAATTGCGAAATCAGCGTGCCACTGCCAGAATCGTACATGGCTTCGGCACGAAAGGGCGCACCTCCTCTGCTCCTGCTCCCGCCAGCCGCCGGCGCCGGCGCTGGCGTGCTGATCGGCTACGTCTGCGTCTCGACCGAGGATCAGAAGCTCGACCTTCAGCGCGACGCCCTCGCCCAGCTCGGCTGTCATCGCGTGTTTGAGGACCGCGCCTCCGGTGCGCGCGTCGACTGGCCCGGCCTGGCCGCCGCCCTCTCGCCACCTGCGCCGCGGCGACACCCTCGTCGGCTGGCGCCTGGACCGGCTCGGCCGCACCACTCACCAGCTCGTCAACCTGCTGAAGCAGTTCGAGCGCGAGGGCGTCCGCCTTCGCTCGCTCCAGGACGGCATCAACCCCGCCTCCGTCATGGGCGGGGCCATGCTGCAGATCGGCGCGGTGTTCGCCGAGATGCAGCGCAACCTGCTGCGCGAGCGTACCAAGGCTGGCCTCCCCGCCCGAGCGCGGGGGCGGGGAGGCGGGCGCAAGCCTCGCCTGTCAGGCGACGGCCTCGACACGGCGCGCCGGCCGATGGCCGACCCGCTGCTGACCATGGAGGAGATGGGGGTCTGGCAGCAACAGAACCGAAAGTTCGATTCAGGACAAGCCCGAGACAAGGTGGGTTTGCCGCCTACTGATTGATGCACCAGTTGATACGATCCGAGACTCCATGAAGCCGCATGTACCGAGCGGCCTACGGCTTGTGCATGAAACGGCGGTTTTCTAGGTTCTAACGCAACTCGGCGATGTTGAAGCCGCCATCAACGGGGATGCTCTGCCTGGTAATGAACCGTGCCTCGTCCGTGCACAGCCAAACCGCCACGTCTCCCAGGTCTTCCGGCTCGCCCAGGCGCTTCAGGCGCCGCGTGTGAGCCGCAACTGGCGTCAACACCTCCGTAGGAAGAACCGCGGTCATCGGCGTCCTGATAACACCAGGACTCACGTTGTTGATCCGGATGCCTCCAGCCCCGACTTCCAGCGCCACGGCACGGATCATAGCGTCAAGTGCGCCTTTGCTTGCCGCATAAACAGATAGGCCGGCGGTTCCGCCTGTCGCCGCAATCGACGAAGTGTTGACGATAGCGCCGCCACGGCGGCCGCCGTGCAAATCAAAGCTGGAGTCCTGGAGTCGCAATCGGACGAGTTCCTGATCCGGTCCGCCATCATAACGCCGCTCGAGATCATTCGCAGCGCCACCCTCGTCGGGGCCGCCGTCGTACGCCGTCCGGGCGACCTGGGCGTCGTCGCCGAAGGTGCGGTGGCAGATCTACTGGCCGTGGATGGCGACCCACTTTCGGATATCAGCCTGCTCACCGGGCAGGGACGCCACTTGGCGATGATCATGAAGGATGGCTACCTAGAGAAGGACGCCACGCACTTCGATCAGGATGAGCACTGGTTTTCGGAGTGGTTTAGGGCGGAGACAACGCCCGTCTGAACCGCGCTCCGGCATATGCGTCATGTCCCAATAAGTGTCTGGGCGACTTCGATGTCTTGATGTGATTAGGCCCGGAGTGAGGTTAGTTCGGCCCCTTACGAACCTCGACCAGCCTTTAATCAACCGATCCAGTCAAGGCCGCTGTATCCCGAAGCGGCTGCGATATTACGCGGCGTTGGGATAGGTCGCGCTAGCCGGCAAAATCGTATTTGTAAGATGCATCGAACCAAGCGCCGCTTGGCGTTATCCAGCTGGCCCACCGGATCCCAGCGTAGCCCGGGCCATGAATAGGGCCACGCTGAACGTGTCGACATGGCGGAGGGCCTGCAGGTCGATGACGGCGACCTGATGGCTCGGGCTGCGATTGGCCCCGTGCCGCCCGTCTCCGTAGATCGGCACGAAGGCTTTGGTGTGATGCGGGGAGACTGCCAACTCGTGCACCCGCGAGGGGAACCCGCTCAGGATGTGCACCGTTGCGAAAGTCACCGGGTCGAGGAACAGGAGCCGATTGCCCACCTTGTCAACGGCGATCAGCCCGGCATTCCCGGTCGGCAGGTTCGGCCGCGATTGGGTCAGCTATTAGACCTCCCGCAGGAAGGCCAGGATTTCCGAGGCAACCGCGTCCGGCTGCTCCTCGGGTAGGAAATGCCCGCAGGACGCGACCGTGCCACCGCGCACGTCTTCGGCAAAGTTCCGCAACGGGCCGGCCATGTCGGAAATGGAGCCCTGGTCGGACCCGAGGGCCAGCACCGGCATCGCCAGCTTGCCGTTCGCGGCCAGCGTCCGGTTCTGCTCGGCGGACTGTGCGGCAGCGCGGTAGTACGCCAGGCCCGCCCGCAGGCCGCCTTCCTTCTTGAACACCCGCAGATACTCCGCCAGGTCGGCATCGGTGAAGGTCTCGGGGTTGGCCGTCTTGCGGCGTAGGAACCAGTCGAGGTACTCGCGTTCGCGCCCGGCGATCAGCATCTCCGGTAGGTCCGGGATGGCGTGGAAGGCGAAGTGCCAGGTGCGCCAGGCCCGCGCCGGCGTCGTCGGCAGGGCGTCCGGCAAGGTGATCCCGGGTATACCGGCATCCATCAGCACCAGCCCACGCAACGTGTCCCCGAACATCGCCGCATAGGGGAACGCCACCCAGGCGCCGACGTCATGGGCCACGAGGGCGTGCCGCGCCACGCCGAGTTGCTGCAGCAGGCTGTAAATGCTGGTTGCCAGGGCCTGCGTGTCGTAGCCACCGGCGGGACGGTCGGAATCGCCCTGGCCCGGCAAGTCGGGCGCGATCACCTGGTACTCGACGGCGAGCCGCGGCATGACCTTGCGCCAGGCATACCAGCTCTCCGGAAAGCCCGCGAGCAGCACCACGGTGGGCCCGTCCGGCTTCCCGCCGGTCACGTAGTGCAGCCGCACCCCCTCCACCGTGGCGAAGCGGTGTTCGAAACCCTCCAGGCCCGCCTCAGACCGCGAGGCCGGCGCGGTTTCGATAAGGCGGTTCGGCTGTGCTGTCATGCTGTGGTCTCCTTGGTTTCCGTCGCGAACGGCGCTAGTGGCGAAGATGTTACCATGTGGAATATTTGGCCAGCGACGGACTTCGGCCTGAGGGCTTGGATCTATGCTTTCCTGGGCCGGTGCAGCGGCAAGGCGGTCCGCAGTTCGGCGCCAACCCGCCATCACAGCCGCCGAGGTGAAGAGTACGGCGTGCCAGGACCACACGTTGCCCAGAGAGCTTCGCCGCCGAGCACGCGAGCATCACGCGAGCATGATGCCGGGCATAAAGCCCGCTCATAGTACGGCGACTCCCCCGTCCCGCGTCGCTTCGGGCGCCAGGTGTGCCGCATAGGGCACCAGCATCTGGACCGCGACGGAGGCGCGGCCCCATCCAGGGCGGCGAGAGCGAGCAGGGCGAGGATCAGCCGGCGGTTCTCCACCGGCTCGCGAGCGAAGCGATGAACGGCAGTCCAAGGCCGCAGGCGAGCTGCATCACCGTCATGATCAGGCCTGCTGCAGCCGGGTCACAGGCCTAAAGAGCCGTTGATGGGGCCGGCCGGCAGTTGGGCGTAGTAAATGTTGCGGCACCAAGCCGTAGCCGGTCGCAAGCAGCGCCTAGGTTACATCCGCAAACCACCCCCTGCAAAAGTCGCTCCTGCTAAACGGGCCAAGAGCGGACCGTCCGCTGTGGACTGGTCAGGAAGGACAAGCGGACATCCGCTGCCGCTCGCCCGTCGGCGGATGTCAACCGTAGCGGACTATGGCGCGCTACCTGAAATCTTTCAGCAGCTGATCCAGACAGTTAGAGAGAAGCGGTTCAGAGGCCTCGTCTTGCGTGTTGTCCAGCAAAGGGCAGGCGTGCTGGCGGTGCGTGATTGATGCTTGGTTGAGTGTAAGCGTCCGATGGACACCGCGGGATTACGGCTTGACGGTCTCTGCGGCTGTATGGGGTAAGACGTCGATGGTCCAGGGCAGTAGTTCGGCGACGCGGTTGACCGGGTGGTCGGCGATGCGGCCGATGACGTGCCGCAGGTAGGCTTCGGGGTCGAGGCCGTTCAGCTTGGCGGTCTGGATGAGGCTGTAGATGGCGGCGCCCGCTCACCGCCCGCGTCCGATCCGGCGAACAGCCAATTCTTCCTGCCCAGCGCCACGGGCCTGATCGCGCGCTCGACCGGGTTGTTGTCGATCGCGATGGTGCCGTCGTCCACGTAGCGGGTCAGCGCGGTCCAGCGCGACAGCGCATACCGGATCGCCCCTGCGACGTCGCTGCGGCCGGGCACCTTGGTCAGGATCATGTCCAGCCAGGAGCGTAGATCGTCCAGCAGTGGAGCGGCTTCGGCCTGGCGGGCACGGCGGCGCAGGTCAGGTGGCTTGCCGGTGATCGGCGCCTCGATGGCATACAGGGCGGCGATGCGGCTCAGCGCCTCCTGTGCGAGCGGCGAGCGGCTTGCGGCGTGGATGTCGTGGAACTTGCGCCGCACGTGGGCCCAGCACGCCGCCTCGGCAACACGGCCGGTGTCATACAGCCCGTTGAACCCGGCATAGCCGTCGGCCTGCAACACGCCGCTGAACCCGGCCAGGTGTGCCCTGGGGTGCTCGCCCCGGCGGTCGGCGGTGTAGCGGTAGCGGACGGCTGGCGCGGCCGTCCCGGCGTAGGATCGCTCGTCGCGCAGATACCCCTCCGTTGCCTTTCCACGTGCTACGCACGCGGAACCTTCGGCAACTCCGCCCACAGCCGCCCGGTGCTGGTCTTGCCGGTTCCGGGCGCCAGCACCGGCACGGGCGTGTCGTCGGCATGCAGGCGCTCGCCAGCCATGACGTGGCGCTCCAACGCGTCCACCAGTGGGCGGAGCAGCGCGGCACTTTGTCCGACCCAGTCGGCCAGGGTGGAGCGCTCGAGCTCGACGCCCTCCCGCGCGTAGATCTCCGATTGGCGGTAGAGCGGCAGGTGGTCGCAGAACTTGGCCACCAGCACGTGCGCCAGCAGGCCGGGTCCCGCGCGGCCGCGGCGGATTGGCAGGCTCGGCGCCGGGGCCTGCGTGATGGCCTCGCATTGGCGGCAGGAGAACTTCGGCCGCACGTGGCGCACCACCCGAAAGGAGGCCGGGACGTAATCCAGCACTTCCGTCACGTCCTCTCCCAGCCGCCGCAGAGTGCCGCCACAGGCCGGGCACTCACAGGCGGTTGCGTGCTCGACCACATGGCGCGGCAAGTGCTCGGGCAACTGTCGACGCGCCGGTCTGGCATGGCCGGGCGCGCTAGCAGGCTGCTGAAGAAAGCCAACGGTTGAGGATGATCGTCTCCGCCCGGCTTTCGTCGTTCTGAACAGCGGCCGTTTTGGCGGTCGAGCTGAGGCCATCCTGCGCCCTTCGGCGCTGTTCGCGGGGTGTCGAGGTTGTCATGCGGGCACGGGTCCCAGCAGCCGTGGCAGGCGGATGAGGTTATAGGCGGTGATGGCCAGGTCGAATTGCCAGCCGACCCGCTGGCGGCCGCGATGCTTGGTCTGCCGCAAGCCGGCTGATCCCTTGATCCAGCCGAACACCTCCTCGATCCGTTTGCGCACGCGCTGGCTCGCGGCGTAGCCCGCGTGGCGCATCGTGCGCCCGTCCACGCCCGAGCCACGTCGCACGCCCAACTTCGAGACCCGCCCATCGACCGCGACATGCGGCGTGACCCGGCGTGCCCGCAGCGCGGCGATGAAGCCCGCGACGTCGTAGCCCTTGTCCGCGCCCAGCGTGATCCTCCGGCCCGGCGCCATCCTGTCCACCAAGGCAACGGCGGCGTCGCGTTCGGCCGTGCCGGTCGCGTGCGTCAGGCAACTCTGGGCGACGAGCCCGTTGCGGTTCTCCATCAGCACGTGGCCGGCATAGGCCATGATGCTGGACTGCCCGTTCGACTTGCGCGCGAGCCGGGCATCGGGGTCGGTGGTGCTGGCGTGCGTCTGGTTGCTGCGCTTCTGGCCGTGCCAGTTGCGCTCGGCGTTGCGACCGGCAGGCGGCGCGCCCGGGTCATCGCCGGCGGGCGGCTCGGCATCAGTGCCAAGCTTGGGCTGGAACGACTTGTGGCTGGCCCAGGCCTGGATCAGCGTGCCGTCGACGGAGAAGTGCTCGTTGGACATCAGCGCCTTGATCCGAGGCTGCGCGACCACGGCGGCCAGCAGGCGCTGGGCCACGTCGCCGGCCAGCAGGCGATCGCGGTTCTTGCTGAACGTGCTCGCATCCCACACCGGCGCGTCCATCGACAGGCCCACGAACCAACGAAACAGCAGGTTGTAGTCGAGTTGCTCCATCAGCTGCCGTTCGGAGCGGACGGAGTAGAACGCCTGCAGCAGCAACGCCCGCAGCAGCCTCTCCGGCGCGATGCCGGGGCGCCCGACCCGGGCATAGAGCCCGTCGAACTCGGGCGACAGCACATCCAGCGCTTCGTCGACCACGGCGCGGATCAGCCGCAGCGGATGGTCCGGCGGCACCCGCGCCTCGCAACTTACGTAGCTGAACAAGACACCTGTCTGCTCGTCGTCGCCCCGCATCGCCGATCTCCGCTGCTGCCGCAGCGAATCACGATCAGCGACCATCCGCGAGGAGTTTTTCAGCAGCCTGCTAGGTGTTTCGGATGGTTCAGCATCTGGGTTGGCGGCCCCCTGCACGCCTTGCTCCTCCTCCAGGTCTTCCAACGCCAGTTCCAACTGGGTGATCGCCGCGTCCAGCCTCTCCGACGAACGGCCAAACTGCATGCGCCGCAGCTTGGCCAGCTGCGCCCGGAGCTGCTCGATGCGAGCCGCCTGGCCGTCCAGCGCGGCCTGCTGGCGCAGGATCGTCGCCGCCTGCGACGCGATCAGCGCGCGCACCTCATCGGGCAGAACGGACAGGTCGATGGCCACGTTGCATCATGCCGGGACAAGCCTGGAAAGTACAGGCTTGGCTACGTGTTACCCGGCCATCTCTGGTTGCCAACTGCGCACCGGCATGCGCCAGTCGATGCCCTCCAGCAGCATGGACAGCTGGGCAGGCGTCAGCGACACCGCGCCGTCCTTGGCCTGCAGCCAGGTAAACCGCCCGCGCTCCAGTCGCTTGGCGTAGAGCACCATTCCCTGCGTGTCCCACCACAGACATTTCACCAGGTCGCCCCGCCTGCCGCGGAACACGAACAGCTGCCCGCTGAACGGGTCGTGCCCGAGCGCCTGCTGCACCTGCCGCGCCAGCCCGTCGAAACCGCGACGCATGTCAGTCGTCCCCGCCGCCAGCCACACCCGCACGCCCGGCGGCAGCGCGATCACCCCCGCAGGGCACCAAGGATGCGGCGTAACGCCCGAGCATTGACGTGCTGGTCCACACGGACCACGCTGCCGCCCGGCAGGCTGATCTCCACCGTACGCGACGGGGCTGGGCTTGATGATGATGGTGCGGGAATGAGGCGCTCCATCGGCTGGTTTGGGCCGTCGAGCAGGCGCACCGGCACAAAGGGCGAGATCGTCTCGCCTGCCGCCCCGGCGGTGAGCAGGCCGTCGCGGACCTGTCGGCGCCAGGTGAAGACCAGACTGCGATAGGCACCGTGCCGGGCCGCGACGTCGCCGACCGTGGCACCCTGCTCGTAAGTCTCGGCAACGATGCGCAGCTTCTCCGACGTGCTCCAGCGACGCGCCGCTCCCGGCCGGTGATGATCTCGATTGCGCCGTCCATGACCTTAAGCCCAGCCTAAAAGTCAGCAGCATACCAACACGCACACCAACGTCAGAAGGCGGGGATCACCGGACGCTTACGGTTGAGTATGGACTACGCCAGCTTTAGGCAGAACGGAACGGTGCCGTGGACGGCAATATGAGTGCGACGTGACTCCTGAATGCGTGCCAAGTCCCTAGGGTCTGCAAGCTCAATCTCTGCCTGATGCGGAACCAATCCTCGCGCGGATACAGTTCCGCGTCACTATTACGGATGTGACTGCGGCCTGGCGCGCGCACATGTGGTGGCGATACACTCGGGTTACTGCTGTGGTCATGCCAATACTGCTTGGGCTCGGCGGCATGGTCGTGGAGGCGTATGCCGATCCCACCGCCAATGCCGCTTTGCTTGCCGTCCCACTGATCGGCCATCCCATGCTGGTGATTGCCGCGCGGCTTTGCCGCTATGCGCTCATTCCCTTCATGGCCCGGCAAACCTACCGGCAGACCCGCTCCTACCAGGAACAGTGGTCGGTGGAGCTAACCAGGTCCGGCACCCGATCCCGCGCTGCTGGCACCGACTACTTCGTAGCTTGGAACCATTACGTGGCCTGGTCCGAACGGACAGGATGGTCCTTCTCTACTACAGCGACATGATGTTTCAGTTCGTTCCGCGGCAGGCTGTCTACGCGGGCACCATGCAGGTGTTTCAGACGTTGGCGCCAGGCCTGAAAAAACGGTAGTCGTTGGCCCGCTTCACGGCCGAGCAACGCCAGACGTCACCGGGCATACCCGGTCGGTGCCCTGCAGCGCAAGCGACAGGGGCACTCGGTGTTTTGTGGTGCCGCCTGCAATCCACGGCGGACAACTGCCTGCCACGAGCGGCCGGCATCCGAAGCACGTAGCAGCGCCTGCTTGCTTATGGCGTGTCCGCGCTAGACAGCTTGTCGTGCAGGATATCCAGGGCCTCCGCGGCCGCCTGGATCCGTTCCGGATCGCCTGATGCCTTTGCGAGGGACAAGCGTCGCTCCATGAAGCCCAGGGCTTCCGTATGTCGCCCGCCCTCGTAGGCCAGCACGCCGAGCTGGAAAAGCGACTGGTCCGCCATCTCCGCACTCCCGGCCTTTTGGGCGTCGGCGAGCAGGCTTTCCAGTCCGGCTCGTGCCGTGGCGGTGTCGCCAAGTTCATATTCGTTCTGGGCAAGGTTCATGCGCACCGTGAACGTCTTCGGATCGCCCAGCGGAAGCAGCGTCGCAGCTTCGGCCAGGATAGCCTGATTGATTTCCCGTGCTTCGCCGAACTGCTTGGTCTCGTGCAGGCAGAAGGCGAGATGCTGCCGGGTGCCGAGCTGAGCGAGCTTGCTGACGCTGTTCTGCGCCATCAAGGGCAGCACCGCACGGTAATGCGGAATCGCAGCCTCACAGCGCCCGAGTCGCTGGTTTTGCCGTGCGATGGCGTAATGCAGCGACTCCTTGTCGCCAAGGTCGAGAAAGGCTTTCACGGCCTCGATGCGGAGCGCTTCCTCCCCATGCCGGATCGAATCCTCCGCCCGCTCGCCTTTGTTCTCTACAAATGAGCGCAGTTGCAGCACCCGGCCGCGCTCGGCACCGTCGGGTGCCGTGAGGGGCTCGATCCCCTCCAGTTCGCCCAGCACGGCACGCACGCTGAACCTGGCCTCGGGATCGAGCACCATGGTGTGGATCGCCAACAAACGGCTTGCAACCTGACTATCTGCCGCAGGGCTGTCGGCCGAAGCGATACGTTTGCGGAACAACGGAAGAGATACGAGTAGAAGCAAGACCCGCCGCAGCGTGTTCATAACTCACCTGATCGGAGCAAGGTCTGACGAGGCTACGATGCCAAAGGTGTTTGCGACAGTCGCTTCCTGACCCGTAGAGTTGCGGTGTTTGATACAGTCCACGACCGCCGCTACCGATCCAAAAGTCAGCGTTGACACCTTGGTCATCGCCTGAATGGCACGTTGAGTTCGTCTGGCGCGAAGGTGATTGTCGAGGTCGGGCCGCTGTCGTTGAGGATTTTACGCGCGATCAGTTGATTTGTCGGGGCGAGCACGCTGAGGTGGTTCGCTCCGACCACGGGGTAAAGATGGATCAGCGGGTTGTGCGTCGCGCGCCGGAGATTGCGCAGGTCGCCGAGATTGCTGACCGGGCCTGACGCGCCCTCGAACACGTGTAGGGACGCCTGCACCGAGTCGAGCCACGCAACCGGGCGGCGCGGTGCCATTTCGCGCTTATTCGGGGGAGCTAGAGGCACGTCCTCGCCTTGATACTCGGCCGGATCGGCAACCGGGCCGAACGCGAAGGCTGCCCGGAAGCGGGGCGTACTCTCGGCCACGAGCAGCACCAGTGTTGCACTCGTACTGTGTCTGCCGAGGTAGATGCGTTGCGGGTCGATGCCGGGCTGGGCGGCAAGCCAATCGGCGGCGGCGAGCACGTCGTCGACCTTGCCGAAAAAGCCCTCTCGGTGCCCGGGGTTGTTGTTGCCGCCGCGCAGCGACGGATAGAGTGTCACGATGCCGGCCTCACGGTATTGGCGGGCGGTTTGGTCGTTCCCGGGCGGGTCCGCGTTCCAGACGCTGCCGTCAATCGTGTTCGCGTCGCCACCGGTGAGCCAGATGATGGCTGGGTGGCGGCGCCCATCCGCGGGCACGGCGCTGAGCAGGGCGGCAAGCGGGCCGGCGGCCGAGGGATAGTGCACAAGCCGTCCCTGCTTCGCCATAGGTGGGGGAACGGGCTCACCCAGTCCACGATCCTCATGGAACGTCGTTGCAAAGCCCTTGCGCGCGTCGGCGAGCGGCATCTGCGCCAATGCCGGCCCGCCTGAAAGCATGCCTGCACCCAGGCCGGCGAGGACCAGTGCAGCCGCGCATCGCGAAACGGGGTATGTAATAAAATCGTACTGCCTGCTCATCACCTGTCCCACACCTGTCCAGCGCCGTCAGTTACCGCCTGCACCATGGGCCGGCGATGCTTCCTGACCGGCGGATGTCCGCTTGTCACTGCCCATCTCGGTCATCCGATAGGCCGGCGGCGATGTCAGATTCCGCGTTGCGGCGCTCGTGCTGGTAGTGACTACCATGCGCGCATAGCGGCCACTCCGGCGGCACTTTCCTGACTGTCGACCGGTGAGCTTGCGACCCATTAGCCTGGAAGCGACCATCAAATCGCGACCGGATAGTCAGGTTTGACAGCCCATGGCGTTGGCGGGTGGCCCTGGTAGGGCTACCTGGCCACCCGGAGGCGCCGAATTGAGCGATCAGACGGGGCAGGAAGTTGGCCAGGCCGCGGCCCTTCGTACCCGTCATCTTCAATCAGCCGCAGCTGCAACCCTGGTGTCGGGCGTTCGGCGGGCAGATCGAGAGGGATCGGCCAAGCACATTCAGTCTGTCCCTCCTCGCCGCGCAGCGCCAGGAACACAATCCGCTCGACACCGCCGGTGACACCGGTCTCGATCGCGAGGCGAAACACCAAACCTTCTGCATCTTGGACGCCCAACGCCAACCCAAGCTAATGGGACTCCGCCTCTTGCAGGCGCAAGGTGCGCACCGTGGGATCATCCGCTGCGCCGCGGTAGAAGCGGACCGGAACCTGGTCGATCAGGAAGACGAAATGATGGCTGTCGTCCATCACCCGCAGCCAAGAGTGGTTGCGCGAGGCAGCGACCCGCTTCAAGCGTTGCTTGCCGAACGCGTAGGCTCGACAGCCCACCGACCAGCTGTCGTCGCCCATGTCATAGACGGCCAGGGCGATCGCATCCCGCCGGGCGTTGGCCAGCAGTCGGGCACACAGGCGCAGCCGCTCCTCCGTCAGCGCCGGGTGGAAGTCCCAGGGAAGGCGCGGGTGCGGCGACGACTCGGGGGCGGGGCTCTGCATAACGTGAGTCAGGCGCTTGCGCTGTGGGACAAGCAAGCCCATTCTGCACACACGTTTGCAGGAGGCATCGTGCCGCGCGTCCAGTCCTCCAAGGCCCAAGGCGCCATGACCACGACCCAGCCGACGATGCCCCGGGCGGCGACTGTCTTCGTCGATGCCGCTCGGTCTGCCGGGCTGCTGGAAGGGGACCGCGCCGAGCACCTGAGCTTCCGGGCGCCGGCAGCCCTGGTGGCCGCCGCCAAGCGGGAAACCGGCATCCAGTCCACCACCGAGTTGGGCATTGCGGCCCTGGCGGCCCTGGCACAGCCTGACCCGGTCGCCGCCTTCCTACGGCGCACCCAGGGCCGGCTGGCGGGGCTGGACCCAATTGAGCCCTGACCTCCTACAGCTCGTTCGCAGGCTGAAGCCGGAGAAGCACCAGGCCCAGCTACAAACCAGGCCAGCGGGGACGCTGCTGGCCGCTGCGGCATTGGCAGCCGGGCGTGTGGCCCTGGTGCCGGATACGAATGTCTACATCCGGGCGGCTGCTGGCAGCTTGCCGGAGCCGGTAACGGAGCTGCTGGGCCGGTCCTTGCAGTTCCACTGCTCGGTCTGCCTGGCCGAGCTAGCGGTGGGCGTTGGGGCTTACAGTCCGAAGGCGAAGAGTTGGCCGGCCGTGCGCGACCACTACGCCGAGTTGTTCGCCGCCATCCCCGGCCAACGTGTTCTGGTGCCGGACGTCGAAACCTGGACAGCGGCCGGGCTGGTGGCCGGGACGCTGGCGCGCACGCAGGGCTTCGACCGCTCCAGCCGCAAGGAATGCCTCAACGACGCCCTGATCCTGCTCGCCGCGGCGAAGGCCGGACTGCCGGTGCTGACCTCGAACCGGGACGAGTTCGACCTCATTCAGCAGGTCGCCGGCGGCGGATCGTTCCTGCATTATTGAGGTGCGGCGAGCACCACCCAACGTTATCATCTATCACAGACCGACCTTCCCGGCGGGGCTTGCATGGCTGAGCTTGGACTGCCGCACGCAGCTGCGCATCACGGTCAGGCTGCGATGTCGGCTGTGGCCGATGATCTCCTCGTCGGGGACGTTGTTCCGGTAGGCGGCGGTGACGAACCCCGCCCTGAGCCCGTGCGGCGAGATCGGCTCCAACCGGGTGCCTTTCACCCCGGCCAGCCTCGCACGTTTGAGCAGGATCAGCCGGACAGCCTCGCCGCTGAGGGCGGTCGCTCTTGGGGTGCCGTGGCGCGCGTCGCGGGTGACGCTGAGGGCCGACGCTAGTCCCTTGCGAAGCGCGCGCATCACTTCGAAGCCATCGATCTTCGCGTCGGCCGTCTTCAGCGTCTTGAAGCCTCGGACCGGCCGGGTCAGCTTTTCGACGTGCCGTGGTCGGCCTCAATGACGTTGTCCAGCTACTTGACCTGCCACCCAGGGCATCGGGACATCGATGTCGGACAGCAGCTTGCCTCTGCCGAGCTAATGCTTTCTAGGGGAACGTCGTACATGATGAAGCAGACATCATCCTGCCCGAGCCCCGCCTTCTCAACGGCGTAGCGCGTCACGAGCTCGGCCAGCCGCCTTTTCTTCTCCACCGTACGTCCGGCCCCGAGCGTCACCGTGATGACGACCGCACGAGCGGACCGTTGGAGGTCCGGGAAGTTCGGGTGGAGGAAGAGCTCGTCCTAGCCGTGCTCGCTGATGACGATGAACCTGTCCTCCATCGGCATGCCCAGGGCCTCGTGAAGTGCCAGGTTCAGCCCGTCGGCCAGCCCCCGCTTCTCGCTCCCGGTCAATCGTCCGGCCGGAACGTGGGCGTGGAACACTGGCATGCTGTTCTCCTCCGATGAATGGCTGACCGAACGTCTAGCTTTCCTCAGTCCAACGCAGACTTCTGCCGCCCCTCCGGCGGTTCTCCTGGCTCTCCCAAAGAGGATCGACAAACGGGAAAGCCGCACGCCGACCAGGACGGACGGACAACGCTTTGGGTTTGGCGATAGTTGGCTCGCGGCGCCTTGTCAGACACGTGCAGCTCGGGGCACGTCGTAGCTGTCCTCCAGCATTTGGAAGCGCGTCACAATCTCGTCCGCAATCGTCAGTATCAGGGCGAACTGGGTCGCGGTGATCTTGCCCGTTGCTTTGATCCTTGCCCGTAGCGTCCCAACGATCACTGCGCGCTCCTCGCTGGCGAGCACCTCTTCGACGTCGAATGCCAGCGGCTCAGTCATGGCAAGCTGATCGCGCATGAAGTCGGCCATTGCATTGCGTCCGGTCCTGCGGCGATCCAGGGCAGCACCCCGACATCCCCCTGGATCTCGAACACGAGGTCTTCGGCAAAGAGTGCGGCGATCTCGTAGGGATCGCGGCCGGTTCCCATCCCTTCCAGCAGCGCCTTGGCGATCTCGATATTCTGTTCCGTGCTCATCGCAACGTACTCCGTTGCCTACGATCCTGGTCACCAACGATGATGTCAGTGCCGCCCGTGATTTCCCCAAAAGCCCTACTGCACTTCAACGGCCGCTTGCCGTCCATCTACGCTAGCACGTCATATCGCCCCTATGGCCGCGCATCTTCGCCGAGTTGCGCAAGCCCGGCGTGACCCTCCAGTTGCTGTGGGAGAAGTACCGGGTCGGGCAGCCGGATGGGTATGGCTACAGCCACTTATACGACCTGCACGCCGCCCGGCGCGGCCGCTTATCCTCGACCATGCGGCAGACCCATCCCGCGGTTGAGCGGATGTTCGTCGACTATGCCGGGCAGACAGCGGAGGTGATCGATGCGGCACCGGGTGGACCCATTTGGCCGTTTCTTCCAGCGCAGGTGGTTCTCGGCCGCGAGCGTTGGCACCAGACGATCTTGTGCCATGCCGAGTCACCGTCAAGACGGGAAACTGGTCGCTAAACGCCGGGCGGCATGGGGTAGTCGTCTGCGTTGAGCACCCAGCCGGGCTTCTGTGAGAAGTCCACCCGCGGCGGGCTGAACAGGTCCACGAGCTGGTTCAGGCCCTTGCCAATTGCCTGGGTCGTGTGGATGGAGGGCGGCGGTATCACGGCGAGCGAGGGCGACCCGCACAGCTCGTGATCGTCGTTCCGCCACCGGTTCATGTCCGTGGTCCACGGCCAGCGCAGGTGGTGGACGAACTCGCCTTGCAGCGCCAGCGACCCTTGCTGGAAGTCGTCGTGGTGGTGCGGCGACAGCTTCGCGGTGTCGCGCGGCCCTTCCCAGGGATCGAGGTAGTTCACCATCAGCGTCGTGCAGCGGAAGATGCGACCGAACCTCCCTGGTGCCGGCGGCACATCCAGGCTGTAGCTGCGTATCTGGAAGCCGCCAATTGGCTCGGGCCACGGCTTCAGTGGCGCCGTGTTCGGCTGCGGCGCCGCGTAGGTGGCGGCGTTGGCGCAGAACGCCGCGATGTCTTCCGCACGATGGCTGAACAGCCGCACCACTGTCCCGCCCTTCACCACCCGGACGCTGCTGTCGCCGGGGGGAACGAACGCGATGCGGTAGCCTCCAACCGTTTCCTCCCGGCCGCCAGCCTGGATGAGGATCTCGCTGCCGGGATCCGGGAGCAGGATGGCATACTCGTCCGACTGGGCCGTCCGCGCCAACACGGCGCCGGGTTCGGCTTGGGTGTAAGCGACCAGGAAGTTCTGGCCCCGCCCGTGCCAGGAGTTCGCGAGCGGATCGCGCCCGGCGGGCACCATCTGATAGAATTTGAGGTAGTCTGCGCCGGCGAACTCGGTGACCTGTGGCGTAACGGACGCCTTCGCCAAGACAGCACGCGGGTCGGTCGTGTCATACATGGCGGTTCCTCACGTGGTGTTCATCGCGGGATCCGGCCGTTGTAGCCGCGCGCCCGGGAGATGCGCACGGCTGCCGCCGTCACCTGGCGAACCTGCTTCTTCGAGGGGATCGGCGGCAGTCAGGAGGCGGATCTACTGGACGTAAAGTCAGGTAATTTCATAGAAAACTGCCTCGATTTGATCTGGCCATAGAGTAGCAGTGCCCCACCACCCAGTATTACGAGCCCACCGAGAACAGTAAAGCCAGCCATGTAGGACCCAGTGCGGCTGTTGAGGAACCCGACGAGGAACCCGGCAAGGGTGCCTCCTCCGCCTGCGCCGATACCGTTCATGATACCGGCCGCGGGGCCAACCACACCCGGTTCGACGGTGCTTTGCAGGATCGACCAGACGTTTGGTGTGTAGCTGCTGCCGTAATATCCGAGCGCAACCGTGATCAACCCGAGCTTCGCGTAGCCGCTATCGACCTGCGGAAGTGCCAGCAGCAGCAATCCTGGGATAATCAAGCCGGATGCGGCGATGATGACGCGCTTGCCGGTCCTGTCACTCAACATTGACATGGGTATTGCAAGGACCACGGCGGCCAGGAACGGCAGCGCACTCGCTACGGCCTGGCTGGTTCCGGTGAACCCGATTGAGCGGACCGCCAGCGGTATCCAGAGCGAGATGCCCCAGAATAGCATTCCTTGTGTGATGAAGCTGAATACGAGCAGGATGAAGGGCGTGCCACCAAGGGAGGCCATCGACACCCGCGTACTCCTGCCGCCCTCATGCAGCGAGGGGTAGGGCGCGTCTCGCTCTGGCCGCAACAGAAACATGAACAGCGGTACGATGACTACCAAACCCAATCCGCCTGTCACGAAGAAGAGTGTCCGCCAGCCGAACCACTGATAAAGCAAAGTGAGCAGGACGAAGCCTACGGCAAGCGCGATGAACTGTCCGTAGTATTGGATCACGCTGTTCGCCTTGGTTCGCTCTTCGGGAGCGAACCAGGCGCGGGCAAAGCGGGACTGCTGCGGCCAATACACCCCTTCCGCAACGCCCAGAATGAAGCGGCAAACCAGCAGCGTGGCCGTCGAGGACGTGAAGCCGACGACGACCGTTGCCGCGGACCAGATCGCGAAACTCCAGATCACCGCCTTCTTGGGGTCGACTGAGCGCGTTGCGATGCCGCCGAAGACGTTCGCACCTGCATAGCCTATGAGGAAGATCGTCAGAGCCCAACTCGATGTGAGGGCGAACTGGTCGCCCGCGAAGCCGAGGTCCGTGGCGACCGCTGGCAGGGCAACGGACAGGTTCGTGCGGTCCAAATTGGCCACGAACAAGCCAATCATCAGTGTGCCGCCGATGCGCACCCATTCGGAGCCGGCTGCCGCCGATTTGTCTGTCACATCTGTGCTCCAAAGAGATCAGTCAGTGCGCCGTCAGCGACTTCGTAGCTCACGATGGCCCGGGCGGCGATCAATGGCCGGAACCGCTCGACGACGTGTTCTTCGTGCTCCCGGCTGTTGAGATAAGTCCTGAGATCCACCTCACTCTCGAACTCTACGGTAAAGGCATACTCGAATGTCTGGTCTCGCTGGCTGATGTTCCGACCAAGTGTGAAATTCCGCATAGTGGGATACACGGCTGGAAAGGTCGTGTACTCGCGCAGTAGCGCGTCGCGTCGGGACGGATCCACGTCCGGCTTGAAGCTGAAAAATACCATGTGCCTAATCAATGGACTGCTCCTTTGCGATGCGGATGGTGAGTTAGTGCCGGCCTTGAAAGCTCGAACACACCTCGGACACCTGTTCGGGCTTTAAGAGTGCGGAAGCTCGGCCTTTGGCTGCTGCTATCCGACGGCGCGTGCCTGTCCTGCCCAGAATGGCGCGCGCAGGGTCTTCTTATCGATCTTACCGAGCCTCGTCAGCGGCAGGCCGGCCATAAACGCCACTGTCTTCGGCGCCATCACCGCCCCCTTGCGATGCCGGACCCAGTCTATCAAGTCAGCCTCGGATACACCTTGGCCAACTTTCAATACGACGGCGGCGTGCACCGCCTCGCCCCATTTCGGATGCGGTACGCCGATCACGGCAGCCGCCGCCACCGCCGGGTGGTCGCCCAGGGCGTGCTCGACCTCCTGCGGGTAGATGTTGAAGCCGCCTGAAACGATCATGTCTTTCTTGCGGTCGACGATCTGGAAGTAGCCATCAGGCCCCTGATACGCCATGTCCCCGGTGTGCAACCAACCGTCCCGCCACAGCTGCGCCGTCAGCTCCGGCTGGTTCCAGTAACCCGGTGTCGCGTGCGGCGCCCGGACACAAATCTCGCCCACGGCGCCCGGCGCCACCAGCTCGCCTGCATCGTCCAACAGCCGCACGGTGACGCCGGGGTAGGGCTTGCCAGCCGATGCCAAGCGGCTGGCCCGGGCATCCACATGGTCCTCCGGCGTGAGCGTCAGCACGGTACCGGGTACTTCCGTAAGGCCGTAATTTTGCGACAGGATCGGTCCGAACATCGCCAGTGCCTGTGCCACCCGCGGCGGAGCGATCGGCGAAGCGGCGTAGATGATCCGTGTCAGGGCGCCAAACTCGGCCGCAGCGGTGCGCGGATCGTCCATCAGCACGTAGAGCATGGTCGGCACCAGGAACACCGCAGTGACCCGCAGCCGCGCCACGGCATCCAGCACCGCCCCCACGTCGAAGCCGTCCTGGATGACAACGCAGCCGCCCTTGCTCAGCACCGGCAGGATGAACGATCCCGCGCCATGGGAGATCGGGGACAGCACGAGCATCCGCGTCGCGCCGGTGAAGCCCTGTTCCGCCATATGCAGCAAGGACGCAAAGGCGAGTTGGCTGCTGAGCGTCACGACACCCTTGGGCCGCCCCGTCGTGCCGCCGGTATAGATCAGCCGAACGATGTCCTGCGGGCGATCCGCCGGCACGAGCGGCGCCGGATCGTAGGCTTGCATCGCCGGCCATGCCGGCTCCAGCCCCGTTCCGGCCTGTAGCGCGAACACCCGCACGTCATTGCGCCCAGCAGCAATTGCCTGCGCCCGGCCGGCACGCGGCGCGTCCACCAGCAGGACCGTTGCGCCGCAATCGTCCAGCACGTAGCGATGGTCGTCCTCGCTGTTGCCGTATCCTGGCGTGACGGACATGAGGCCGCCCAAGTAGCAGGCCGTCATCACCACGACCATTTCATAGCTATTGGCGCTGATCTGCATCACGGCGTCGCCTGTCCGCAGGCCCAGCCCAGCCAGGAACTGCATCGCGCGGCTGATATCCTCGCCGAACTCCTGGTAGGTCACGTGCCGCTCGCCGCACACGAAGGCCGTGCACGGGCCGTGCCGCTCCACCGCGACGGCAATCATATCGCCGACGCTGCCCACCGATTGCAGGACGCCGTCCAGCGCGTAGCCGGCCACGGCGCTAGCCCTTCACCAGGGCGCAGGCGGCGTTGACGGGGCCGTAAGCCTCATCGCCCGGCGTCGTGCCGACAAGCTTGAAATAGTCCCACGCGCCCTTGCTCTCCGCCGGGGATTTCACTTGGAAAAGGTAGGCGGGGCTGATCTGGCGCCCGTCCGGGCGGATGACCGAGCGGCCGAACGCGTCGTCCTCCGCGGGCTGCGCCTTCATTGCGGCCACTACGGCAGCTCCATCGGCCTGCGCTGTCGGCACGCCCACTTTGGCGACCGACTTCAGGTAATGCAGCACGCTGGCATAGCAGCCGGCCGTCTCCATGTCCGGATAGTTCGGCGGCTTCTGATTGGCGATCAGCCGCTGGGTGAACGCCCGCGTCCGGTCGTTCAGGTCCCAGTAGAAGCTTTCCGTCAACGTCAATCCCTGCGCCGTCTCCAGCCCGAGCCCGTTCACGTCGGTGATGAACAGCAGCGTCGCCACCAGCCGCATCTGCGTGTTCAGGCCGAACTCGTGCGCCTGCTTGATGCAGTTCAGCGTGTCCGACCCGGCATTCACCAGGCCCAGCACCGTGGCCCCGCTCGCCTGCGCCTGCAGCAGGTAGGACGAGAAATCGGACGTGCCCGGAAACGGGTATCTGACCGACCCGGCAATGCTGCCGCCATCCTTCTGGATCACGCGGGTGATGCCCGCCTGCATCTCCTGTCCGAACACGTAGTCCGCGGTGATGAAGAACCACTTGGTCCCCGCCGACCGCGACCCGGCGGAGGATGCCAGCATGGTCGTGTCGTAGGTCCAGTGCACGGTGTTCGGCGTGCACTGCGCGCCTGTCAGTTCCGTCGTGGCGGCACCGCAGTTCAGGTAGACCTTGTTGCGCTCCTTCACCACCGTGTTCACGGCCAGCGCCACGGCCGAGGACGGCACGTCCACGATCGCGTCCACGCCGTCCCGGTCCAGCCATTGCCGAGCGATGCCGGCGCCGATGTCGGGCTTGTTCTGGTGATCGCCGACCAGGACCTCGACCGGGAACGCGCCCGTGCCGAATTCCAGGACCGCCTGGCGGACGCAGGCCGTGCTGGTCGGCCCGCCGCCATCCCGGTATGGGCCGGACTGGTCGTTCAGAACACCGAGCCGGATCGGTCGCGATGCTTGCGCGAACGCGTGCGACTGGACCACTCCCGTCAGGGCAAGACCGCCGATCGCCGTCCGTCGGGTCATGTGCATAGCCGCCTCCCCTCTTCGCGGCCTCTACCTGAAGCCTATTTTCGTATTTTCGACGCGTGTTCTAAAATAGAAACTCGCCCGCAGCACGTCGGCATGTCAAGATCGGGCCTGACAATATCCGCTCGCGGGGAGGGACCGATCAGCCAACCTAATCCCAACGAGACGGCCGCCGGACCACGTTCCGCCCTGCGCCTCGTCGACATGCTCGCTCTGATCGCTACCGCGCCACATGGTGCCACGCTGACCGAACTCGGGGAGGCGCTCGCGGTGCCGAAGAGCAGCCTGCTCGCCATCCTGCGCGTGCTCACGGCGGCGGACTACGTGCAGCGGGTTGGAACCAGCTACCGTCTGGGCGGCGAGGCGTTCGACCTGGCGCGCAAGATCCTCGGCCTGGACCACGTGGCGAGCACGGCGCGCGGCGTCATGCGGCGGTTGTCGGAGGAGGTGTGCGAAACCGTCCTGCTCGCAATGCCGGACGACGGACGCGGCCTGATCGTCTATACCCACATCGTCGAGGGAACGAGCAACGTCCGCTACACCGTCCCGGTCGGGGACACGCGGCCGTACTACGCCTCCGCCGGAGGCCGGGTGGTGCTTGCGGCCCGCAGCGATGCGTGGGTATCCGACTACCTGGCCTGCACGGAGCTGAAGCGGCTGAGGCCCACCACGCCGCACACGGCCAAAGCGGTGCTGGACGCCGTGCGCGCCGTTCGACGAGATGGGGTGTCCGAGAGCTACGAGGAAGTCACCGATGGTGGCGCCGGCGTGGCTGCGCCGCTCACGGAGCAGGACGGCCGGCTGGCCGGCGTTCTGGTCATCGGCGCGGTGTCCGCCCGCGCTCAGCGCAACCGGTCGGCCTACCGCGAAGCAGTCAAGCGGGCGGCCTACGAGGTGTCCTGGCTGCTCGGCGGCGGCAGGAGCGCAGTCGCGGCCCAGGATGGAGGACAGGCAGCATGACGCGACGCGCGAGTGCCTACATCGCCGGGGCATTCGAACACCCAACCCGGCTGGCCCCGGACAAATCAGTGGCCGACCTGCATGCCGAGTGCGCCCGAGGTGCGCTGGCCGACGCCGGCTTAGGCTTTGCCGATGTCGACGCGTATTTCTGCGCCCGCGACGCCCCCGGTATCAACGCGACCTGGGTGGCCGACTACCTGAACCTGCGGCTGCGCCACGTGGACAGCACCGACACCGGTGGCTGCTCCTACCTCATCCACGTGGCGCATGCGGCGGAGGCTATCGCGGCGGGGCGTTGCTCGGTCGCGCTGATCACCCTGGCCGGGCGCCCGCGCAGCGAAGGCATGGCGACCGGCACCGCCGCCCGCTTCACCGAGCCCGACTTGCCGGACGCCCCGTGGACCGCCGCCTACGGCTCCAGCATCGTGACCGAATACGCCATGATGGCCCTCCGCCACCGCCATGAGTTCGGCACCACGGCCGAACAGTTGGCCTGGGTGCGGGTCGCCGCCTCCCACCACGCCCAGCACAACCCGCACGCGCTGCACCGCAAGGTGGTGACGGTGGCGGACGTCGTGGGCTCCCCGATCGTGGCCGACCCGCTGCACCGTCTGGATTGCTGCGTCATCACCGATGGGGGCGGCGCGCTGGTGGTGGTCAGCCCGGAGGTGGCGCGCAGCCTGCACCGCCCCCGCATCCCGGTGCTGGGCTGCGGCGAGACGATCTGGACGCGCGCTGGCGGTGCGCTCGACCTGACGCAGACGGGCGCCGTGCGCTCCGGACCGGCAGCCTACGCCACCGCCGGCGTAGGCCCGGCGGATATCAAATACGCCTCGGTCTACGATAACTTCACCATCATGGTGGTCCTGCAGCTGGAGGACCTCGGGTTCTGTGCCAAGGGCGAGGGAGGCCGGTTCGTCTCGGACGGCAATCTCATCGCCGGCGTGGGCAAGCTGCCGTGGAACACCGATGGCGGCGGGCTGTGCAGCAACCACCCGAGCAACCGCGGCGGCATGACCAAGCTGGTCGAAGCGGTCCGGCAACTGCGGGGCGAGGCGCACCCGGCCGTGCAGGTTCCGGGCTGCGACCTGGCGCTGGCCAGCGGCCCCGGCGGCGTGATCGGCAGCGGCCACGCCCACGCAACCGTCATCTTGGGCCGGGAATGATGGCGGTGGCGCTCGACGACGATCCCTACGTCTCCAACCACCCACAAGCGCGCCCGTTCTGGGATGCTGCGGCCAAGGGCGTGTTCCTGCTCCCGCACTGCCGCAGCTGTGGCCGGTCACACTGGTACCCCCGCCCGTTTTGCCCGCATTGCCACAGCGACACCGTCAGCTGGCAGCCCGCCTCCGGCCTCGGCAGCGTGTATGCGTTCAGTGCGCTCCGCCGGGTCACGCCGGTCAACATCGTGGCCTATATCCGCCTGGCGGAGGGGCCGGTGGTGCTGACCAATGTCGTCGGTTGCAGCCTGGACGACCTGCACATCGATGCGAGGGTGCGCGTCGTGTTCCGGCCGGCAAAGGAGGGGCGGATGGTTCCGGTATTCGAGCCGGTCGCTTTGCCATGAGGCAACCGGCGCATAGCCTACGCTGGCCCTGACGCGGGACGCGGCCGAGGCGGTTGAGGAGGCTGTCGGCCAATTCCGAACCTGTGGCCGGCTCCGGCACGATGGTCAACGCGCCTCACCGGTGTAGCTGGCGATAACCGTCCGGGTTCGCGCGACAGCCGAGGCAGCCGCCGGGCTTCCCGCAGATCTCTCGAGTGCAGCGCCGGTCACGGGCGTCGATGCCGTCACGCGCAGGTCGACCACGTGCTTTGGATGGGGAAAGTCGTCGATGAACCCGATGAAAGCCGCGATCGTGTCCGCCATGGCGCCAGCCTGGGGAAGGTAGAGCCGTGCGGCGATCTCGGCCTGCGCCTTGGCCCGGTCCATCGCGCCGCCCGGGTCGTCGTCGGGCAGGAAGGACAGCAGCGAGGGCAACACGAAGGCCACGAGGAAGCGGCGGCTGTCGACCGTCAGCGCCAGCGACCGCGCGCCTGCGGAGGCGAGGTCGGCGCTGTCCACCCCCGTCGCCGCGAAGGCCAGCGTGGTACGTCCGATAGCCGGCCCCTCGAGGCTCAGTTCATGCGGGATGAGTTCCTGCCCGGCCGGGTCGTAGCTGTCGGCCACCTCAACGTCGAACGAAGTTTGCGACTGCCGGTTCAGCCAATCCGTCTTGGCCTGGCCGCTGTGCAGCTCGAAGACGATGCCGCTTGCCTCGACCTGCACGTCGACCCGGCGTTGCGGGATTTCGAGTGCACCCAGTCCGCAACACGCCCGATCTCCGCCCGGCCCAGCAACCGCTGCCGCAGCCGTTCGGCCTCATCCTGGGCGTCCTGCGCCGCGGCGGCCTCGACCGGCACCAACAACCGGGACCGCAGCAGGGTGAGGTCGGCGGCCATCACCAGCCAGTCGCCCCAGCGACCCAGCGCCGTGGGCCGCAGGTCGGGGGTCGCCAGCGCCGCCGTCAACGCCTCCGCGAACGCGTCCACCAGGGCGACGATGGACAGCCGGGCCAGGTCGATGCGCCGGGTGCGCGCGAGGTCGAGCAGCCAGTCGAGCGGCCCCTCGAAGCCGTCGACGGCCAGCACCGGGGCAGCCGCCGGACCCGGCTGACGCCGCGGCGGCTGCTCCCAATCCTCCAGCGCAAGGACGCCCCGGTCGGACGCCGACGGTGCCGACCCGTCCATCAGCCCGCGTCGTAGTGCGGCTGCAGGTCGAAGCCCAGGGACGGCCAGTCGGCCCGGATGCGCTCGAAGGCCCGCCACGGCGTCCAGTGCGCCGACCAGAAGCTCAGCTGCAGCCTATTCCCGCAGCCAGCTCTAGGGCCGGCGCCCTGGTGGAAGCCATATCTAGCGCCACGTGGCGCAGCGCCTGCGTGGTGCCCCAGTGCTGCCAGAGCCAGGCCAGGGCGTCCGGATGATCGGGGCCGAGCAGGAGGATCGCGGCCGGCGCCGGCGCCAGCTCGTGCAGGTCGAGCGGGCAGGCCCGGCTGTGGCCCACGCGGGCCACGGCCACCGCGTGGCGATGCTCCAACGCCTCACGAAGCTGACCCGCCAGCACGCGGGCGTCGGCCAGGCTCAGCACGCGATGGGCGGGGTTGACCAGCAGGTGGAACCAGTCCTCTTCTAGGCTGTGCCCGTCGAGCCGCCATGGAATCGTCCCCGCCCCGGAAGCGGCCGTGCGGAACGCCGCCAAGGGAGCGACCGCTCCCGTCACCATCAGGCGATGGAACAGCCAGTCGGTGTGCGGCAGCCGCAGCGGGGCTCCTGCGGCAAAACCTGGACGGCAGCGGGGCCTGCCTGCCGCGCTCGTCGCCGCGGCGGCAAGCCAGCGTCATCACCGAGCGCCCCTTCGCCCTCCTGTAAGGACGCCAACGCCTCGCCCGGATCCGTATTGACGGCCGCGGCAGGCGACGGCCAAGCGCCCCACGACTGAGGCCGGACGCGACGTCGATTAGGTGGGCGGCGAGCGTCTCCAAGCGGCGGGCAGCAGCGGGCGGCCCTGCTCCTGGCACCAGGAGACGAAGCGTGCCCAGTCGCCGGCATACAGTTTGAGAGTCGCCGGGGTGGGATCGGCAACCGGATTGCCGACTACCCGGGCTGTGCCGCTCTTGGCCGGCCAGCTAGGCGCCCTACCCTGGAATGGTTCCGCGCCTGCGTTCCCGAGCCCAGCCCCAGGTTTAACCCGGGGTTGAATGGTGCAAACGCTGGCGGAATTGTTGGAAGCTCCTCGCCAAGGCCCGACCAGTCCACTTTGCCGGCATCTGATCGAACAGTGTGGCTCGTCTCAGAAAGCGGTCTCTACACCGTCATCCTGCGTAGCCGCGCCGCCACGACGGGTCACGAACACTGCGCAGCTCCGCATCGAGGAGCAGGTCACTCACCTGGCGCGTGAGGGCGCGAGAGATCAAACTGGCTCACTATCTGCGGCGGCGATCCGAGCGGCGATCGACCGAGCTGACGTTCCGTTTACGGCAGAGCAGCGCACAGCCATCCACGCGCTCGGGGAAGGTAGCAGGCTGACGATGCTGATCGAGCATTCGCCCCTGGCGCGGCATTATTGCTTTTCCGCTTACCCGTCCGATAGTCAGTCTGTCCGTCTTCTCGTTTGCCTTCAGCGTTTGCGGACAAATGGCATGTGACCGCTTAAGGTATTTTGGCGGACAACAAGAGATCCGGTGACCAGTAAGGCACTGCGGCATCGGATGTCTGATTGCCAAGTTTCGCGGTCACCGGGCCTATTTAGAGGCTGCGGTTGCGAAGGCGCAGCTTCCATCCATCGGAGCAATGATCTCATCGGCCCTCAACCGGCGGACGATCTTGAACACGTCCGAAGGGTCGCTGCCCTGGCCCGGGTCCCTGATTGCCGCCTCGAAGCTGTCCTTCATGAGACGGCCATCAAGCCGGATCCGCGCGCCCTCGCCGAAGAAGTCGTCGACCGGCATTTCCTTCATCTTGGCCATCACCGTCGGCCCATCGTCCGTATCCGCCGCAGCGACCGCTTTCAGGTAGTGGAGCACTGCACTGTAGACGCCGGCGTGGGTCTGACTCGGCCGCTGGCCCTTCATGCCCGCAGCAAAACGGTCGGCAAAAGCTCGGCTGGCCGCATCGCGGTTCCAGTAGTAACCGATGATGGTCTGCAGGCCATGACCGTCCTCAAGCCCGATCGCTCGGGCGGTGTCGACGTCAAGAAACGCCGTTTTCAGCACCATCGTCTGCTGGGCGCCGAACTCGTGAGCTTGCTTGACGGCGTTCCCGACGTCGCTGCCGGCATTTACGATGCCGAGCACGTGCGCCCCCGATGTTTGCGCCTGGACGAGGACGGACGAGTAGTCGGTTTCACCAACCGGGACGAACGCCGCGCCGGTCACGCGACCGCCCGCGGCGGCAATCAGCTTCTGCAGCGTTTCGACGATGGCATGGCCGGCAGCGGCATCGTTGCTGATCAGGTACCAGCCCTGCTTCGCGTCGTCCGTGTCCGCGTTCACCATGCCACGGGCCTGCTCGTCAATATCATAGAGCCACATGGCCGATGTCGGCGAGCATTGCGCTTCGAATAAAGCCGGCAGTGCCGAGCCGACGAACACCAGCATCTTGCCATCCCGGCGGGCGATGTCCTGGATCGCGAGGCTGACCGCGGAGTTCGCGATATCGAATAGGGCGGACACATTGTCCCGCTCATAGGCCTGCTTGGCCAATGCGACGCCGATATCGGGTTTGTTGTTGTGATCAAACGTCACCAGGTGGACCGCGAAGGGTCCGGCCCGGCCGTGCATGTCGTCGATGGCAAGCTGAGCCGCAACGTTGGACCCGGTCCCCGAGCTGGCCGAGTAAGGACCGTTCTGGTCGTTCATGACCCCGATGGTCAGAATACGCTCTTGCGCCCGGCCATCACCGGACGTCGCGACCCATCCAAGGGCGGCGAGAAGCAGGGCAAGCTTGTGGACATGCCGCAATGTCATGACTTTCATTCGGAGAGCGGGGTGAAAGCAGATTCAAACCACGTTCAGTTCGGATCCCAGATCGTCGCACCTAGGCTGGCCTGACGTTGAACGGGTAGGGTGCGGGACCCGGCGCCACCCCTGTGATGGAGGTCCGGAAGGCCGTCTTCACGAAGAACTGCCCGAGCGGAAGGGTCGCGACATCCTCGAGCGCCAGCGCACCTGCCCGGTAAGCAGCCTGCTGGCGGTCGGCCGGATCGGTCGCGTCCACCCAGGCCTGCACGAGGGCGCTGACCGCGGGATTGCTCGGCCAGCCGAACCACCCGGCGCCGCCGTCCTCTCCGATCAAGGGGGAGGTGCCAGGGTCAGCATAGGCGATCGCACCCCCGAAGCTGTGGAACACGCTCCAGCCGCCTTCGCCTGTCGGTTTGCGGCTGACCCGGCGTTGGACAAGCGTGCCGAGATCGCTTTCACGCAAATCGGTCTTGAAACCCACTTTCTGCAGGAGGTCCGCCGTGACCTGGCCCATTGGTCCGACGAGCGGAAAGTCGGTCGCGCTGAGGATCACGGCGGTCTCGCCGCCATAGCGGCTCTCTCCGAGCAGCCGTTTGGCAGCCTGAAGGTCGGCCCGCATCAGGGTAGTGCCATCGTCGCGCCAATACTGCGTGTTGCGGGGGTAGATGCTGCGGCACGTCAGCCACTGCGACGGGTCGTCGCCCTGGGTGGCCTGCATATACTCCGTCTGATCCACGGCCATCATGAACGCCTGCCGCGCCTTCAGGTCGTTGAACGGCGGTTGCAGGTGGTTCAGCCGGGCGTAGGAGAAACGCCCATAGGGCTGGTCGATCTGCAGCCTGATCCCCTCCGATGCCGCCAGCGCTGGAACGAGGTCGGGCAAAGGTTGCTCCCACCAATCGACTTCGCCCCTCTGCAGGGCGGCGAAGGCGGTCGCCGGGTCAGGGATGACGTGCCATTCGACCCGCGGGAAATGGGCGATCTTGGCGCCCGCGCCCCAGCTCGGCGCTTCCGATCGCGGCACATAGCGGTCGAACCGTTCGTAGGCGGTGAAACTGCCGGAGACGAATTCACGCGCCAGGAACCGGTAGGGCCCGCTGCCGGTCGCGTCCGTGATCGATTGCGCCGGGTCTGTGCTGGCGATGCGCTCCGGCATGATCCAGGCGACGTTCGGATGGGGGTGGCCCAGGGCGGTGAGCAACAGGGGGAACGGCTTCTGCAACCGGATGACGAGCGTCCGGTCGTCCGGTGTCTCGAACCGGTCGAAGACGGCTGCGAACAATTGGCCGAACGCGTCGCGCTTGCTCCATCGAGCAAGGCTCGCAGCGCAATCGCGGCTGCGGACGGGCATGCCGTCATGGAACAGCAGCCCGTCCCGCAGCCTGATCGTCCAGACCCGGCCATCGTCACTGAGCTGGTGCCCCGCGGCCATCTGCGGCTGCGGGCGATTGGTCGCGTCGACGGCATAGAGTGTATCGTAGACGTAATAGGCGTGATTGTTCGTGACCGTCGTCGTCGTCCAGATCGGGTCCAGCGACGTCAGGTTCGCTTGGGGCACGAAGCGCAACACCGGCACGCGCTGGGCCAGCGCCGGCGTTGCCAGCAAGGCGGAGGCGGCGAGGACGGTACGGCGACCGATCATGGCCGTTCCTCACCGGCGATCGCGGCCAGGCCCAGGCCGTAGACCCGGGACGCTGTGCCCGCGAACATCGCAGCCCGTTCGGCCTCCGATGCGGACTGGCACAAGCGTTTGAATGTGTTCCAGAGCGAGGCGTAGGACACGCCCATCTTCTCCACCGGGTAGTTGCTCTCGAACATGCAGCGCTCGCTGCCGAACGCGTCGATGCAGGGCTCGAACCAGCGCCGCCATAGATCCGCCAGCAGCTCCGAGCCGGCGGGCCGGTCGGCATCCAGGTAGTTGAAATCGGTCGTCCGGTTCAGGATGCCGCCGAGCTTGCAAACCACGTTCGGGCAGCGCGCTACGGCCTGGATGCCACGCCGCCAAGCCGTGTAGTGCTCCGCCGGGTGATCGGCGTAGGGGCCGTAGCCGAGCGGGCCGCCGCAATGGTTCAGCACGATCGTCAGACTTGGATGGGCCTGCGCCGTCTGCACCACTTCATGCAGTTGTGGGAAGAAGACGTAGCTATCCAGGACGAGGCGCATGCCCGCCAATACGCCGATGGCCGACTGCACGGCGGGTTCCACCAGCAGGCCCGCGCGGGTGGCGACCTTGCCGTTGCGGATGTGGTCACTCGGGTCCCAATTCGACTGGAACCGCACTCCCTTGAAGCGGCCATTGCCGGCCTGGCTATGTGCCTCCAGCATCGGCCGGACGGCGGTGCCGAGGGTCAGGTCCGCATAGCCGAACACCGCCGCCGCGACGCGAGCCGGGCCATACAAGCCGGATGCGCTCTGGGCGGCCTGGCCCACGACGAACTCCGTCTCGCCAACGGGCCGCAACGCTGCCGGGCCGCTTGCGCGATACATGGACGTGCACTCGGCGAACACGGTCGCGACCACGTTGTGCCCAGTGCCGATATCGGACGAGAACTCCGGGAGCAGATAATGGTAACCCGGGCGCACCCACAAATGGTGATGCGGATCGACGATCGGCAGCGCCGGGAGCAGGATTGCCTCTGGCTGTTCCTTGGACAGCCATTGCGTGTCAGGTGGCAGCAATTCCCCGAACCGGGACGGCAGCACTACACCATCGCGCTTGAATACCGGTCCCGGCATGTTTCTCCCTGCCTGGCGTTAGCAGCCACGTTGCTTTGAGCCGGACCATAGACCTGCTATGGTGAAGGTCAACCTGTTATATGAGGTTCGCATTGCCATCGGACGCGACCGCTCCCCTGTATCGCAAGGTCCTGGATCAGCTGCGGTCGGAAATCCGGGCTGGCGTTCTCCCCGTCGGGTCCACCCTGCCGAGTGAGCAGGAGATCGGCGCCAGGTTCGCGGTGTCGCGCATAACTGTGCGCCGGGCAATGGCCGAACTGGCGCAAGAAGGCTTGCTCGACCGAGGGGTTGGCCGCGTCGCACGGGTCGTGGCACCCCGGCTGGTGCAGGCGATCGCCAGCTTCGAGGATCCGTTCGCCGCCTTGCGGCTGGTGCGTGGAACCTCGGTGAAGCTGCTCTCCTTTCAATGGCAGGTGGCCGAGGGGACGGTGGCCCAAGCGCTGCAACTGGACGACGGCGACCAGGTTCTGTGCTTCGAGCGGCTGCGCAGCCTGGGCGACACGCCGGTCTATCACAGCCTGGTCTACCTGCCGGCCCGGATCGGCCAGATGATCGACCGCAAGGCGCTTGACCGCACGTCGCTGCACGAGCTGCTCGCGCTCGCAGGATTGCTGCCTGACGCAGTCGAGCGCCAGATGGCCGCCGCACCCTGCCCCAAGGCACTCGGCAAGTGGCTTCAGGTGAAGACGGGCACGCCCACGTTCCGGATCGAGCGGATCAGCCGCGATGCGGATGGCCAGCCGTTGCACCTGTTGATCGGCCATTGGCCGTGGGACCGGTTCAGCATGCGGCTTGCGTCCAGTGCGGCCGCAGATGGTGGTCTGCTGACGATCGATCCGCTGGCTGCACCAGCCGGCGTGGGCTGAACATCATATGTGCGCGTCGGCCACGACGCCGTCGAGCGCTGGCCGCTGCGGGGCGAGGCTTCGGCAGACGACGATGAGCAACGCGGCCGCCAATGCGACGGACGCTGCGGCACCCATCAGAGCGACGTCGTACCGGCCCGTCGCTTCCCGGATGTAGCCAATCAAAGACGGACCGACGAACCCGCCGAGATTGCCGACCGAAATGATCAGGGCCAGCCCGCCCGCTGCCGCCCGGCCCGACAGCACGCTCATCGGCAGCGGCCAGATCGTCCCCTGGAACGCCATCAGCCCGGTCACCGCTACGCAGAGCGACGCGATCTCCAAGACGGTCGAGGCGGACAGCAACGCGCATGCCAGCAGTCCGGCGCTGGCGACGACCAGGGCGCCGATCGGGAACATCGCGCGGTTGGCCGCCCGGTCCGAAAGCGGAGCACACAGCAGCATCGCGACACCGCCGCACAGGTAGGGACCGGCCACGATGAACCCGATCTGGGTCACGCCGAACCCATAGCCGCGCAGGATCTGCGGCATCCAAAGGCTCAGCCCCAATGATCCCACCACGGAGAAGAAGTTGACGGCGACGAACGTCAATATCCGCCAGTTGGTGAAGATGGACCGTAGCGTCGTCTTGTGCCGCCTCTCGATGGAAGCGCGCTCGAACGCGAGCTCAGAGGACAACCAGGTCTGCTCGCCCGTTGAAAGCCACTTGACGTTCTCTGGCCCGTCCACCAGCACGAACAGGCAGGCGATGCCGAGCAGCACGGCCGGCGCAGCCTCGACCAGCAGCAGCCACTGCCAGCCAGCCAGACCCGCGACGCCGTCCAACCCGAGCAGCAGGCTTGAGACGGGAGCGCCAAGGACGCTGGCCACCGGCAAGCCGAGCATGAAGGCGGCGACGGCCCGGCCCCGGTAGCGGGCCGGGAACCAGAACGCCATATAAAGGAACACGCCAGGCGAGAACCCGGCTTCCGATAGGCCGAGCAGGAAGCGCAGGACCGAGAAGCTCCCGAATCCCCTGGCCAGCAGGGTGGCCGCCGAACACAGGCCCCAGGTGATCATGATCCGGGCGATCCACCGCCGCGCACCGAAGCGCTGCAGCGCCAGGTTGCTGGGTATCTCGGCGATGAAGAACCCCAGGAAGAACGCGCCGGCGCTGGCCCCGAACTGGGACGGCGACAGGCCGATGTCCTTGGTCATCGTCAAGCCGGCGATGCCGACATTGACGCGGTCCAGATAGGCGACGACGTAGCAGCAGAACAGGAACGGCATGATCTTCCAGAAGATCAGCCGCATGGTGCGGTCCTGCGTCAGCGTCGATGCTTCCGCCGCCTCGCTCATGCAGCCGGCGCCAGGCGTGCCCGCGGCACGTAAACGGTGCCATCCATGATGCGCCGGGCGGTGCGGCTGAAGCCGAGCGCGGCGAAGCGCACGCCGCCTGTCACGTTGGCCGGCTCGGCCGTGACGTTGACCCGCATGATGCCCATCGGGTGGCCGATGCGCAGCGTGTCGGCTCGGGCGGCGTCCTTGCCGATGACCTGGTTCACCACCGAGCCCGGTATCCGAGATGCGGCAGCGGTGCACATCGAGCCGGTCCCGGCCATGCTCTCATGGCACTTGTTGTACCAGACGAAGCGGGCCCGCAGGTCCATCGTCGCCGGGTCAACGGCGACGCCACGCATATTAGGGTAGCCCTTCGGCGGGGAAACGATCACGAACAGCGGCAGGCTGGGCGATTGCCGGTCCACGTCGCGCCAATCGTCCGTGAACGCGATGCGCTCGGCCGCCTTGCCGCGGATCTCGCGGATGCGCTCGATCAGGGCGGCGTCATGGGCGAAGTGGTCGGGCAACTCGCTGCCCTCCAGGCCGACATCCTCGGCGCGAACGAACACGCACGGGTTGGCGACGTCGCAGATCGTGACGGTGACGTGGCGCCCGTCCTGCAGGGACAGCGTGTCCGTGACGTGGCCGGTCGGCAGCATGTGGCCGGTCTTGGCGCCGACGGTGCCGGCGTAGTCCATCCTGATCTCCGCCCCCGTGCCGGGAACGCCGTCGATCGCGAAATCGCCCGTTACCTTCGCGCGGCCGCCCGCGACCGGGACATGGGCGACGAGGATCTTGCCGGTGTTGGTGTTGTGGATCCGCACGACCGTGACCGGTGCCGTCGCCGGCACGAGGCCGGAGTCGATGGCGAACGGCCCGACCCCGGACGAGATATTGCCGCAATTCGAGGAGTACATGATCAGGTCACGCTCGAGGCTGACCTGGGCGAACGTGTAGTCGATGTCCGCGTCGGGCCGCTCCGAGCGCTTGATGATGGCCATCTTGGATGTGATCAGCCGCGAACCGCCGAGCCCATCGATCTGCAGGATATCCGGCGTGCCCATGATGGCCTTCAGCAGCGAATCGCGGTCCGGCCCCGGCGGGGGGATATCCTCCTCGAACAGGTACACGCCCTTGCTGGTGCCCCCACGCAGGATGGTGCAGCGGATACCGACCTGTTCGGGCTCGTTCATGTCAGCCACGGTGATCTCCTGTTCAGGCGTGCTGGGTCAGGCGGCCTTGCTGGCCGGCTCGGTTTCGGGGTCGCGGAAGCGCGTGCGCAGGGCATCCCATTCGTCCGAGCCGAAGCGGCGGAAGCGGTCGGCGACCCGCATCTTGCCCGTGGAGGACGGCGGCTGGTGCGTCTCCTTCACGACGGCCAAGGCCGCGTCATAGGCTTCCATCGCCGCACCCAGCAGCAGGCTCGGCATGATCGCCAGCCGGTACCCCATGGCCTGGGCCTCCAGCAGGTTGACATCCGGCGTCTTGCCGGCGCGCACGACGTTCAGCAGGCAGGGGCCGCGGACGCGGCGCGGGACATCGGCCAACTCCTGCAAGGTCGGGATCGCCTCGACGAACGCCATGTCCGCCCCCGCGTCCAGCGCCGCGTTCGCCCGCTGCACGGCCTCGTCCAATCCCACGACCCCGCGGGCGTCAGTCCGCGCGATGATCAGGAAATCAGGGTCCGTCCGGGCCGCAACGGCGGCGCGGACCTTGGCCACGAACTCCTCCGGCGAGACAAGCTCCTTACCGTCGAGGTGACCGCAACGCTTGGGCGAGACCTGGTCCTCGATGTGTAGCCCGGCCAGGTCCGCACGGATGTACTCCTGCACCGTGCGGGTGGTGTTCACTTCGTTGCCATACCCTGTGTCCGCGTCGGCGATCACCGGGATGGCAACGGTGCGCGTTACCACGCGAGCTTTGTCCGCCATCTCGGTCATGGTCAGCAGGCCGAGGTCGGGATAACCGAGGGACAACGAGGTGCCCGCGCCCGTCATGTAGACGCAAGGGAACCCGGCCTGCTCGGAAAACCGGGCCGTGATCCCATCGAACACCCCGGGCGCCACGACGATATCCGCACCTGCCAACAGGCGCCGCAGATCAGTGCTCCGACCCATGCCGATCCTCCCCTCGTTCTTGCTCCCTCGATAAGCCCGCTACCGCTCGCTGTGCAAGCTGTTATTACAGGTTCCACATCCAGGGCCGGTTTACCTGGTCGGCATCCTGCCAGGTTGCGATGTCCGCCGCGTGCTGCATCGTCTCGCCGATCTCGTCCAAACCGAGAAGCAGCGCGTTGCGCCGGCTTGCGTCGATGTCGAACGGGATGGTGCGCCCGGACGCAGCCGAGATCGTCTGCTGTTCCAGATCGACGCGCAGGTTCGCAAGGGCCGCGGCCTCCTCGGCCAGGCAGGCCACCTCGGGCGCGGGCAGGACGATCGGCAGGAGGCCATTCTGGAAGCAGTTGGCATGGAAGATGTCGCCGAAGCTTTCGGCGATGACGCAGCGTATTCCGATGCCAGCCATGGCCCAGACCGCGCCCTCCCGCGACGACCCGCAGCCGAAATTCGGCCCGGCGATCAGGATCGGGGCACCGCAAAACCGCTGGTCATTCAGGATGCACCCGGGCTGCTCCGACCCGTCTGGGGCGTAACGAAGCGACTCGAAGGCCCAGCGCCCCAGCAGCGAGCGACCTTGCGGCTGCATCCGCACCTCGTTCAACCGGTTGATGCGAATGATCACGTCCGTGTCGATGTTGGGCTGCAGCAGGGTCAAGGCGCGGCCGGACGCCGCCTGGAAAGCCTGCACGGCTACAGCGTCCGCACGTCGGCGATCTGGCCACGGATGGCCGCGGCCGCCGCCATCGCCGGGCTGGCGAGGTGGGTGCGCGCGGATGGCCCCTGGCGGCCGACGAAGTTGCGGTTAGACGTGGACACGCATCGCGCGCCCGGCGGCACGCGCTCGTCGTTGGCGGCGACGCACAGGCCGCAGCCTGCCTCCCTCCAGCGGAAACCGGCCGCCTGGAACACCCGGTCCAGCCCCTCCGCCTCGGCCTGCCGCTTGACCTCCTCCGACCCCGGGACGACCCAGGCCGTGACACCGGGCGCGACGTGCCGGTCCCGCGCCAAGCCGGCCGCGATGCGCAGGTCCGAGATGCGGGCGTTGGTGCACGACCCAATGAACACCCAGTCGATGGGCGTGCCCGATATAGGCTGGCCGGGTTGGAGGCCGATATAGTCCAGGGCGGCGCGCCACGCGTCGCGGCGGGCCGGGTCGGTTTGGCCGTCCGGGTCGGGGATGACGCCGTCGATCCCGATCGCATGCTCGGGGCTGGTCCCCCAGGTCACGGTCGGCTGGATCGCGGCTGCGTCGATCACGACATCCTGGTCGAACGCGGCATCGTCATCGCTGTGCAACGTGCGCCAGTAGGCGGCCGCACGGTCCAGGCTGTCTCCGTTGGGGGCGAAGCGGCGGCCGGCGACGTAGGCCAGCGTTGCCTCATCGGGCGCCACGAGGCCAATCTTGGCCCCGAGTTCGATGGACAGGTTGCACACCGTCATCCGGCCTTCGACCTCCATGGCACGGATGGCCGCGCCGGCATACTCGATGGCGTGCCCGGTGCCGGCCTTGGTGCCCAGCGCGCCGATCGTATGCAACGCCAGATCCTTCGGGGTCACGCCTTGGCCCAGCATGCCGTCGAAGCGGATGCGCATCTGGCGCGGCTTGCGCTGGCGGAGGGTTTGCGTTGCGAGCACGTGGACGATCTCGGACGTGCCGATGCCGAATGCCAGTGCACCCAGCCCGCCATGGGTGCAGGTATGGCTGTCGCCGCAGACGAGCGTGGCACCCGGCAGCGTGATGCCCTGTTCCGGCCCTATCACGTGCACGATCCCCTGCCCGGCCTCACCGAGGTCGAAGAAGCGGATGCCTTCCTCCCTCGCGAGGCGGCGCAAGCTTGCCCGAAGCGCCGGCCCCGTTCCCTCCGTCAGGCTGGCCCGCCCCGGTGCGGTCGAGACGGCGTGGTCCGGCGTGGCAAAGGTGAGGTTCGGGTTGCGCACGTGCAGCCCACGGCCCATCAGGTCCACCAGCGCCGACGTTCCGGACAAGTCGTGCAGCAGGTGCCGGTCGATATGGAGCAGTGACCAACCATCCCGGAGATCCGCCGCCAGATGGCTGTCCCAGAGTTTCCCGAAGAGCGACTTGACTGGCCTTGTGGTCTTGTCCTGCTCGCCCATGCGCTTGGTGCCTATTTCGTGCGGCCGCCTGGGTGCACATAAACTTGCCGGCAGACTGCAGCAAGCTGTTATAATGGGTTTGGCGAGCCTTGGCCAGGGCTTTGGAGGTGGGAACGTTGGACGCCCGGCAGACTGCTCCGATCATCGACTACGAGACGACAGGGGAAGGTATGCCGCCGATCGTGTTCATCCACGGCTTCGCTTGTGCGCGTGCCGATTGGGACAACCAAGTCGCCGCCTTTTCGCGCCGGCATCGAACCGTCAGCCTCGATCTGCGCGGGCATGGGACGAGTCTCGGCCTGCCGGAGGATTGCACGATCGAGCAATACGGAACCGATGTCGCCGAATTGGTCGACCATCTCGGCCTGCATCGCACGGTACTGGTCGGCCATAGCCTGGGATGCCGGGTCGCGGTGGAGGCCGCATCGCGGTTGCGCTCGCAGGTGGCAGGCGTTGTTCTGATCGACGGCAGTCAATATACGACTGCGATGGCTGCGGCCCTCCAGGCAAGATTTGCACGCAGCCGCAGCTACGCCGCTCATGTGGCAGCCAGCTTCGACGCCATGTTCACGACCAAGACCGACCCTGGCATGGCACGCTCGATCATAGAGCGGGCGGGGCGCTTGCCCCATCCAACCGGGGCGATGCTGTTGCTCGATTGCTGCCGTTACGACTTGGACCGCATGCCCGACGCGCTATCCAACCTGGATGTACCAGTTTTGGCCATCCAGTCGACGGGCCGGCGGGAACAATCGAGGGTCACGCTGGAGGAGGGCCAGACCCCGCCCTATCTGGACATGCTGCGATCATCGGTCCGAAGGATGAGCACGGCGGTGGTTGCCGACACGGGGCATTTTCCCCAGATCGACGAAGCCAACCTGGTCAATCACCTCATCAAAGGCTTTCTTGGCGAGATCGTCAGCCAGCTTACAAACTAACTCGGCCATTGTGGTCGGTCAGAGTTGCCACCAGTGCTACCGGTCGGACACGCTCGGGCTCAGCATAGCGCGGTTTTGCACTGAATTCTTCATCGGGTCAGCAACGCTTCCGATGATGAGTCGGCCAGGTGGCTATGTAGTATACATGTGTCAAACGACCAATTGGTTGGTCGATACGGTTTCTGTTGATCCCTCTGTCCGCCAAAGGTTCAAGGTTGTTGAAAACTCAGGTCAGAACCGGGTGAGTGGAAGGCTATGCTAAAAGCTCTTCAGCGACCCTCCCGAGGCCAGCAAGCAGCACGTATTCATCCGGCAATCTGGACGACGCTGCGGGCCCTCGTAGCAGATTGTTCTCCACAGCCGTTACGGGTGGACGTTTTTCAACAGCCTCGTTCGTTTGACGGACAGTTTGCAAACGACCAGCCCGCGTGACCGCGCAACTGCACTGCCGTAAAGGGTGCGTTGAAATCAGAGGCTGTCTCGAAACACATCCGGCATGATTGCCTGGGGGCTGGGCAGCCGGGGCGAATCGTGATTCGTCGAGTTTGCAAAGACCTGACGAGAGAACGATGTGGACCCCGACCACCCGGCGGCAGCATAGCCGCACTGGGCTGCGCTATGGAAGCGACCTGACCGATGCCGAGTGGGCCATCCTGCGCCCTTTCCTGCCGCCCGAGGCCAAATGCGGCCGCAAGCGCGCCTATCCGATGCGGGAGGTGGTCGGCGCCATGTGCTACGTCCTGCGCGGCGGCATTGCCTGGCGGCTGATGCCGGACAGCTTTCCGCCTTGGCGAACGGTCTATCGCTGGTTTACCCGCCTGCGCGACGACGGCACGTGGGAGACCATCAACCACCATCTGGTCATGCGCGACCGCGAGCGGGTCGGCCGCGAGGCAAGCCCGACGGGCGCAGTGATGGACAGCCAAAGCGTCAAGACGACCGAGAGCGGCGGCGTTCGGGGCTACGACGGCGGCAAGAAAATCAAGGGCCGCAAACGCCATGCATTGGTGGACACCGACGGCCGGGCGCTCAAACTGCATGCGCACGCAGCCGACATTCAGGATCGCGACGGCGCCGGACCGCTGCTGCGCGCATCCCGATCGCGCTGGCCGTTCGTGCAACTCGTGTTTGCCGACGCCGGCTATCAGGGGCCGCGTGTCGCCGCGGCCAGTCCGATCCGCGTGCAGATCGTGCGTAAGCTGGAAGGCCAGATCGGGTTTGCGGTGCAAGCAAAACGATGGGTGGTCGAGCGCTTCTTTGCCTGGATCAACCGCAACCGCCGCCTGGCCAAGGATGTCGAAGCCACCATCGCCTCCGCAGAGGCCTTCCTCTACGCCGCCTCCGCTATCCTGCTGCTACGAAGGCTGGCACGCTGATGAACCGATTCGAGACAGACTCTCAGGTCCATCGCCCTATGCTCCCGCTCGGCAGATGGCTTGATCGTGGAGACGAGCTAGAGGCTACCACGAGCGAGGCCCACGTCGCGGAGGGCTTTGATGTTCCGGCCCCGGCGCCAGAGGGATCGTTCTTGGAGGTCCGTGAGATTGCAGTGGCGATATCGCGTATCGCGTGAGACGGCGGGCCTCATTGTTGCCATCTCGGAGCAGTGACGGCGCGAGTCGGCGCGCGTACGCATAGCCGATCGACTGCGCGAGCCTGGCGACGCCCTTGTCCAGCGGTCCGGACCAGGTGAGTTGACGGTGCGCTGCAGATCCTCGGGTATCCTTGATCTGCATGGCGGACTGGCCGCAGCCTTCGATGACGATCGCGCCCGCCATGGAATGCGGTCGAGGCCGAGCGTCGCCGCCAATTCCACGAACGGACGCGGGTCTTCCGACCCGATGTTGATGTCGACCGGGCTATAGGCGTTCTCGCCGAAATCGAAGCGCTGCCCGCCGCGGGTGACGGGATCGGTGTAGAACAGCTGGTCCCGCAACTGCGGCCAGAGCATATGGCCAGCCCCCGCCTTTGCCCCGTCTTCGGGGCAGCATGCCATGACCTTGTCGCCAGGAAGGGAGGCGTTCCAATCGGAGCCGGACATCTCGCGATACATGGACTCACGGGCAACACGCAACGCGTCGTGCGGCTCCATGATTCCTACGGCGACATCGTGCGCCCGCAAGGCAGACTGAACGCGTGAGACAAAATCGGTATGCCGGGCGGCCATGACCTCGCTGCGGAGATAGACCCGCTGCGTCCCGACGACGGCGCCGATCTGCTTGGCGTTCGCCGCATACTCGGCCTTGAGCTGCTTGCGTTGACGGCTGGCGCCAGCTGTCGGTGATTTCGGGATAGACGTCCTCCGATCCGACGAGAAAACGGCCGGTCGGGAGCGCACGCAGGCCGGCGAGAAGCCGATGACGCCGCTCGTAGGCGTCGACGTCCATCCGTGCCAGCACGTGCGCCAGGTCGGAGGGCTGGCTCGTGCCGGTGTGTTCCGCCGCAACGTCACGTCGTGCCAGCAGCGCCGCCCGCGCGAAGTAGAGGGCGCTGCGCTCCGGCGTGACCGCGGCGGGAAAGGACAGCTCGCTGACGCTCTCGCCATGCGAGCGGAGCCGGAGGTGCATCTCCCGCGCTAGGCAGATAAGTGCGGCCTGGCTCATTTCCGGTAGCCACACCAAGCTCAGCTCGTCATCGATGCGTGGCCGTTCGAGGTGCTGGACCAAGGTGCAGAGCGCACAGCAGCGGGGCTGGCCCGCATGGATGCCGACCGACTGGCCGCAAAAGGAGCACGTGGCGTCTGCGGCCTGCACCGCCTGGAGCGGCGCTTCGGTGCCGCGAAAGACTGAGATGCGCAGCGCCAACATCAGGTGAAGGCACGAACGAGCAGCAGGGCGGGAAAGAACAGGACCGCGCTCAGGCTAGCGCCGATGAGTTGTGACCTGCGCTCTTCCGGCGCGAGAGACCCCCGGGATGTCCAAACCACCAGGGCCGCGCCGATCATGGGCGCAAGCCCGATTGCGAACAGCAGCACGGGTGCCAGCATGGCGCCGACTGAAACATGGTGATCGCGCGCGTTGATCAAACCCGATCCCGCAAAGAAAAGGGCGGCCGAGAAAACCGCGACCGCGCCCCAGCCCGAAAACAGAGTGTGGATCGACGTGAAAACCGGGATGGCGCGCGCGATCCCGTCTTGAGCCTTCGTGCTGCGGATGAAGCTATTCATCGCGGTCTCTCCATTGAGAGGCGGCCTGCCGGGATCCAAGGGACCACGATCCCGGGCGATCAACAGCCCATGTAGCCATAGGTGCCGATGTCGATGCTGCCGCTGATCAGGGCCTCGTTGATGGCCGTGGCCCCGCTCATGCGGACCAGGGCGAAACCGCTGTCCAGCCCGGTGGCACCGGCATGCTCGCGGAACAGGCCGAGCTTGTCGGCAATCATCACGTACAGGTAGTTGACGCCGAACTAGATGGCGATGGTGACGGTCGGGGCGGTTTGGGCCCGAGCGGGCCGTCCCAGCGCCGCGGCGAGGCGAGACAGTGCGCCCGCGCGGACCAGGGTGCGGCGTTCAAGCATGGCTCGTGTCCTTCGGCATGGAGGGGGGCAGGCCGGGCGCCATCCCCAGGATGGCGGCGAAGCGCTCGGCGAAACGAGGCCAGGCTTCCGGGTTCAGCAGCCGCGGCGGCCTGCTGCCATCCTTTAGCAGGTCCACGAGCTGGTCGGCGGCGTAGCGACTCATGGTTTCCCTCGCCTCGGGAGTGACTCCTGCCGTGTGGTATGTCGCAACCACGTTGAGGTGCGCCAGCAGCGGATGTTCCAGCGGCGGCGGTTCCACGTCCCACACATCCAGGCCCGCACCGCCGAGCCTACCCTCCGCCAGCGCCGCCGCCACGGCCGTCTCATCATGGATGCCGCCGCGGGCGGTGTTGATCAGAACCGCTCCCGGCTTCATCGCCGCTAACGCTGCGGCGTCGATCAGCCCCACCGTGGTGGCGTCCCGGGGACAATGCAGCGAAACGAAGTTCGCGCTTCGCAACAATTCGCCTATGCCGACTGGCCGTGCGCCTCGCCGATCGATCTCCTCCGGCGAAAGCAGCGGGTCCGTCGCCACCACCTCCATGTCAAAGGCTTTCGCCATGCGGGCGACCCGTCGCCCGATCTCACCGATCCCGATCAGGCCCAATGTCTTGCCGGTGATCTCTCGCCCCATCAGCTCCTCGCGCGTGAAGCCACGCTCGGTCCGCATGCGGCGGTCGCTCTCCGAGATGCGCCGCGAGACGGCCAGCATTAGACCTATAGTGTGCTCAGCAACGGACTGGGCGTTGGCGCCGGACTGGTTCACCACCAGCACGTCCGCGGCCGTGCAGGCCGGGATGTCCACCGTGTCGCATCCGGCTCCGGTTGCCGATACGACGAGCAGGTCCGGGCACCGGGCCAGCAGCTCCGCGGTGGCGAACCACCGTGACGGCAGCTCGTCGCGGGAAGAGGAGATCTGGTACGCGTGGGCTTCCGCAAGAGAGGCCAAGGCCATCACGTCGTCACCACGCACCGGCAGCGTCCGCAGCTCGAAGCTGGGCTCGCGGGCGAACCGCTCGGCCATGGCGGGATGAAACCAGAAGTCGAAGCGTGCGACGATCCGTTGAGGGCCGCTCACGGCGCGTCACCTGGCTGGTCGGGGGACACGAAGCCGTAGAGGCGGTGCGGGTTGTCCACCAGAACGGCGTGACGGGCAGCGGCATCCGGCACCCAGTCGGCGAGGAGATCCAGCAGGTCTGAGACGTTCATCATGATTCCCAAATGGGCGACGTGCGGCCAATCGGAGCCCCATACGCAGCGGTTCGGCGCCACCGCGACCAGGGCGCGGGCGAAGGGTATGGTATCAGAATAGGGCGGTCCTACCGGGGTCATGCGGTAAGCTCCGGACAGCTTGACCCATCCGCCGTCACGCACGATCGACAGCAGCGCCGCGAAGCCCGGCGTCTCGATCCCACGCTCCGTGGACAGGTGTCCCATATGGTCGATCACCACCGGGACCGGCAGCGCGGCGATGCGCGGCCGCAGCTCGGGCAGGCGTTCCGTGTCCACCAGGAGCTGGATGTGCCAGCCGAGCTCGTGGCACAGGCGGCCGTAGCCTTCCAATTCGTCCAGCCCGATGCCGCCACCGAACAGCACATTCAGACGTAGCCCGACCACACCCGCCGCTTGCAGGGCCGCAAGCTCCCGATCACCGGTCCGCAGCGGGATCACCGCGATCCCGCGCAGCCGCTGCCGATGGGCCGAAAGGGTCTCCACCATCAGGCGGTTGTCCGTGCCATGCACGCTGACCTGCACCAGCACGCCGAAGGCCATGCCGGTACGGTCAAGCATATCGAGATACTGGCGCGCCGTCGCCGAAGGAGCGTCGTAGCTACGGCCCGGCACGTGCGGATAAGCCGGGTCGGTCCCGATCACGTGGGCATGGGTGTCCACCGCGCTGGGCGGGACGGCAAAACGGGTTGGACGGCACGGAAGCGGGTCAGGCCCGGGGCAAGCCGGGATGACGGTATCAGGCATCCAGAACCTTGCCCCGTGTCTCGGGGAAGGTGAAAGCCACGGCGAAGAAGAGCACCAGGGCCGCCCCGGCGAACAGCGTGATCGCGTTCGCCAGCGTAGTGAACGCCGCAAGGTAGCCGACCATTGCCGGGAACAAGGCGCCGAGCCCTCGGCCGAAATTGTAGCAGAAGCCTTGTCCGGACCCACGGATCCGGGTGGGATAGATCTCCGTCAGGAACG
Organism: Acetobacteraceae bacterium; assembly: GCA_965199005.1. Taxonomy (GTDB): domain Bacteria; phylum Pseudomonadota; class Alphaproteobacteria; order Acetobacterales; family Acetobacteraceae; genus LMUY01. The sequence goes on from CBDAQK010000006.1 coordinate 3,032,739, forward strand.
GGCCGATCCCGGAGAAGTAGCCGGTTGAGAAAAACCCCAGCGGTAAGCCGAGCAACCACACGGCGCCGGCTGGCAGCGGCAGTTGCAGGTACACTAACAGTGTGACGATGGCGCCGATGGAAAAGCAGAGGAACAGCAAGCGCCGACCGATCCGATCGGCGAGCCATGCGCCAGTTAGGTAACCCACGAAGCTGCCCAGGATTAGCGTGGCGAGATAGGCGGTGGAGCCCACGTTCGTCAGGTGCCGCTCGGCCGTCAGGTAACGGGGCACCCAGGTGCTCATGGCATAGTAGCTGCCCTGGGCTCCGCACATCATGAGCGAGGCGAGGATCGTGGTCCGGAGGTGGGGTCCGGTGAAGATTTCCGTGAGCGCGGGCCGTTCGACCTGTGCCCGCCGGGCCTGCACGGCGATCTCGGGGTCCTGGACATGGCGGCGTACGAACAGGATCAGCAGCGCGGGCGCGGCGCCTACGGCGAACATATAACGCCAGGCCTGCTCCGCTGGCATCAGGCTGAACAGCACCGCTTGGAGCAGCACAGCCAGGCCCCATCCGACCGCCCAACCGGACTGCACAGTGCCCACGGTCCGGCCGCGGAACTGCGGCCGCACCATCTCGCCCATCAGGATGGCACCTGCCGCCCACTCACCGCCGAAGCCGAGGCCGAGCAGCGCGCGCGCGACCAGCAGTTGGTCGAAGCTCTGCACGAATGCGCAAAGCAGGCTGAACAAAGAAAACCAGGCAATGGTCAGCTGCAGGGTGAGAACCCGGCCCACACGGTCCGAAAGATACCCGGCCAGCCAGCCGCCGAGGGCGGAGAACAGCAGCGTGACGGTGGCCGCCAGTCCGGCCTGTGCGGCGGACACGTGCCACATGCCCATGATCGTGCCGATTACCAGCGGGTAGATCATGAAGTCCATGCCGTCCAAGGTCCAACCGGCGGCACAGCCCCAAAATGTCCGGCGCTCGGACGATGTCAGGCTGCCATAGAACCCGGTTGCGTCGGCGGCTGTTCCGGCAGGCTTACGCTTCCGCTGTGCTGGCTCATTGGTTTCTCTCCCAAGCGGCTTCTTTGAGCATTTCTTCCCGGCAGCATTGGGTCTTGGAAGCATCCGTGAGAAATGCCGCTTCGGCATAACAGCCTCACCGTTTCTTAGATCGCTCCAACGTCTCATACCAAGTTTCAGGATGCCTGGCTCAAAGTGCTTGCCCGACGCGGCTGTCGTCTGATTCAAGGTGGCGAAGCTGGGAGGTTTGCTGTGACGACTGCACTGCGCGATGATTTTGACGCACAGGTTTTGCGGGGTCTGGCGCGGTTGAGTAAAGACGCTGGACAGGCCAGACGCTTGCTCGCCCTGGCAGCCATCTATGCGGGCGGATCGAGGACGGATGCGGCCCAACTTGGCGGCGTCACGCTTCAGATCGTGCGGGATTGGGTGCTGAAGTTCAACGCGACTGGGCCGGATGGACTGATTGACCGCAAGTCGCCCGGAGCCAAGCCATTGCTGAGCGAGGCTCAACGCGCCGCCTTGGCTGCCGTGGTCGAGAGCGGTCCTGTCGCGTCGGTTCATGGCGTGGTGCGATGGTGGCTGATCGACCTGTGCCAATGGGTGTGGGACACGTTCGGGATCAGCATCGCCAAACCAACCATGAGCCGCGAGTTGCGGGCGATGAATTTCCGCAAGCTGTCCGCCCGGCCGCGCCACCACGGGCAGGCTGAGGACGCGATCGCGCTTTTTAAAACAGCTTCGCCGACGTCGTGGCGCAGATCGCGCGCGACCGTGCCATCGCGGCCAGGCGCATAGAGGTCTGGTTCGCCGACGAAGCGCGGGTCGGACAGAAAACACAGATCACACGACGCTGGGGCCGACGGGGCACCCGCCCGGTAGCGCTGCAGGACCAGCGCACCGCCTCCACCTACATATTCGGCGCCATCTGCCCCCGGCTGGGCAAGGCCGCCGGCCTCATCCTCCCCGAATGCAACATCGAGGCGATGAACCTGCACTTGGCCGAGATCGCCTCCCATGTGAGCAAGGGCGCCCATGCCGCCCTCGTGCTCGATAAAGCCGGCGGCACGTATCGGACAAGCTCGTCGTGCCGCCGAACATCACCTTGGTTCCGCTGCCGCCGAAATGCCCGGAGCTAAACCTAACCGAGAACGTCTGGCAGTATATGCGCCAGAACTGGCTGCCCAACCGCATCTTCGAAACACACAACGACATCGTCGCGCACTGCGCCGAAGCGTGCACCAAACTCGTCGACCGCCCATGGACCATCATGTCCATCGGATTGCGAGACTGGGCACATGGGTTCTAATCAACAAGACATGGTATTAACCTTCGTGAACGGTAGAGGCGCTGCTACGGTTACTTTTTACGGAGAAGATGGGGCGCTCGAGCAGGCGACCCGCCCAGACCCCCCGCTCGACGAGCTCCGAAGTAATCGAGACCAGCACATCCGCCGCAAACCGCGCGCCCTGTGTGATCGCCCGATCCACGGGTATGGCGATGCCCAAACGGCGGATCGGCGTCGGGTTTTGCAGGGGCGCCGCACACAAGGCTCCGCTCTCGATCGAGGCATAGATAGGGGCAAGGGGAAGCAGGGTCTTGCCGAACCCGCTCTGGACCAGGCTAATCATCGCGTTGAAGGAGTCCGCCTCGACGCTCGGGGTCAAGCGGAAGCCGGCCTTGGCAGCATAGCCATCGACGATCGCGCGAAGCCCGTGCTTGGGACTGGGCAGCACGAGCGGCTCCTGCTCCAGCGAGGCGAACTGCGCTGGCCCATCCATCCGCAGCCCGTCCGACGGCGCGCCGATCAAGAGCAGCTCCTCGATCATGAGCGGCACGACGCTCAACAGAGCCGAAGGCGCCTGGTCGTAGACGACGGCGAAGTCCAGGTCGCCGCCCTTCACCCAGTCTATCAGGTAGCCGCTGAACGCCGAGGACAGGCGAACGGACACCCGCGGGTGCGCCAGCTTCAGGCGGGTTACCAACGGCACGGTTATCACCTCCCCCACCGTCGGCGTGGTCCCAATCGCCACCGTGCCGATCAGGTCGGATTGCGAGGGCGTGGCCGCGGTACGAAGCGACTCCATGTCCCTCAGAATGCGGCTGGCGCGATCGAGGACCTCGCGCCCGATCGCAGTGGCGACCATGCCGCGGCCATGCCGCTCAAAGAGGGGGGAGCCTAACTCCTGCTCCAGCATCTTGACCTGGCGGCTCAGGGCAGGCTGCGCGATACCGAGCCGCAGGCTGGCCTTGCTCAGGCTGCCCAGTTCTGCCACGTGGATCAATGTCCTGAGCTGCTTAATATCCACGGGACACCTCCCTTCGCGGGCTTCCTGGCCAGCCTAATCTTTCGCCGCCGAAGCCAACCAGGCCCGCAGCGCCGCCGTAACCGCCCCGGGGTTCTCCAGGGGCGTCATGTGACCGCTGCGCGGGATTACGACGAGCCTGGCCTGCGGCACGAGCGCAGCCATGGCCTGGTGTTCGGTCAGCGGGGAAAGCATGTCACGCTCGCCGCACAGGAACAGGACCGGGCAGCATAGGTTGCGAGGACTGCGGCTCCATCCTTCCGCTCTCTGTCGCAGGAACACAGCGGCGCCGAGCCGCTCCGTCATGTCGCGGATGCGGCCATTGATCGCCGTGTTGTCCACGTTTTTGGGATGCAGGTAGGTCTGCAGCAGGTCCTCTTCAAATCCATGGAACTGGCCCGGCGTTCGAGCGGCGCCATCCAGCCTTCGCCGCATGGCCGCCCGATCCGGCGTGTCCGCGCGGAAACCGGTGTCGAGCAGGGCCAGGCGCTCCATCCGCTCGGGTGCGATCCGCGCGAGCTCCTGCATCACGAAGCCGCCCAGGGAGAACCCGGCCAGGCAAAGTGGGGAGCGGCCCGTGCCAGCACGTCCCTGACCAGTTCCTCCAGGCTACCTCCCCGGGTGAGGTCAGGCACGACGCACGTTGCGATCTCAGACAGGTCGGCTACCTGGTCGCGCCAGAGCTCTGCATCGTTAAGCAGGCCGGGCAGCAACAGTGATTGCAGTCGATCCACCAACCCGGTCATCTTACATCCCATTCGGGTAGTTGGAGCCGCCGGCGCCTTCGGGGACCTGCCAGTCGATACTCTGCTTCGGCTCCCTTGATGTCGCAGTCTTGCAGTGGACGCAGTTCTGCGCGTTGATCTGCCTCAGACAGGTCGGCTACCTGGTCGCGCCAGAGCTCTGCATCGTTAAGCAGGCCGGGCAGCAACAGTGATTGCAGTCGATCCACCAACCCGGTCATCTTACATCCCATTCGGGTAGTTGGAGCCGCCGGCGCCTTCGGGGACCTGCCAGTCGATACTCTGCTTCGGCTCCCTTGATGTCGCAGTCTTGCAGTGGACGCAGTTCTGCGCGTTGATCTGCAGACGCGGGTTGCCTTCCTCCACGCCCAAGGCCTCGTACACGCCGGCCGGGCAGTAGCGGCTTTCCGGGCTGGCGTAGGTGTCGAAGTTCACGCCCTTCCACAGCTCCGGCTTCTTCAGGCGCAGATGGAGCGGCTGGTCCTCCTCGTGGTTGGTGTTGCTGATGAACACGGACGACAGGCGGTCGAAGGTGAGGACGCCGTCGGGCTTCGGGTAGGTGATCTTCGTGCTGTCGGCCGCGGGCTTGAGGGCCTCGTTGTCGCCGTGGGCGTGGTGGAAGGTCCAGTGAGCCTTGCCGCGGAACAGGAAGGTGTCCAGCGCGCTGTAGGCGATGCCGCCGTAGAAGCCGAGCTTCGCGAAGGCCGGGCGGATGTTGCGCACGGCCTCAGTAGGAGCGGGGCATGCCGAGCACGTGCTCGGCCAGATAGCTCAGGATGAGGTTGGTGCTGATGGGTGCCACCTGATACAGCCGGGTTTCGCGGAACTTACGCTCCACGTCATACTCCTCGGCGAAGCCGAAGCCGCCATGGGTCTGGATGCAGGCATTGGCCGCCTCGTTGGACGCGTCGGCGGCCAGCAGCTTGGCCATGTTGGCCTCGGCGCCCGGGTTCTCCCCGTTCTCGTACTTGCGCAGCGCCTCGTGCACCATCAGCTCCGCAGCGCGCATGTTGGCATAGGCGCGGGCGATGGGGAACTGGATGCCCTGGTTCTGCCCGATCGGCCGGTCGAACACGACCCGCTCCTTAGCATAGGACGCCGACTTCTCCGTGAACCACTTGGCATCGCCCACGCATTCAGCGGCGATCAGGATGCGCTCCGCGTTCATGCCGGACAGGATGTAGCGGAAGCCCTTGCCTTCCTCGCCGACCAGGCTATCGGCCGGGATCTCCATGTTGTCGAAGAACACCTCGCAGGAGTTGTGGTTCATCATGCTGCGGATCGGGCGGATGGTCAGGCCCTTCACCTTGCGCATGTCCACGATGAAGGTGCTGAGCCCGTCCGTCTTCTTGGCCACTTGGTTCTTGGGCGTGGTGCGCGCCAGCAGCAGCATCAGGTCGCTGTGCTCGGCCCTCGACGTCCAGATCTTCTGGCCGTTGACCACGTAGCGGTCGTTGCCTTCGCGCCTTGCCGTGGTGCGGAGCGAGGTGGTGTCGGTGCCCGAGGTCGGTTCCGTGACGCCGAAGGCCTGCAGGCGCAGCTCGCCGGAGGCGATCTTGGGCAGGTATTCATGCTTCTGGGCCGCGGAGCCGTGCCGCAGGATAGTGCCCATGGTGTACATCTGCGCGTGACAGGCGCCACCGTTGCACCCTTGGCGCTGAATCTCCTCCAGGATGATAGCGGCCCCCGATAGCGGCAGGCCGACGCCGCCATACTCCTCGGGTACCAGCGCCGAAAGGTAGCCGCTTTCGGTCAGCGCCGTGACGAACTCGGTAGGATACGAGCGGGTCTCGTCCAGCTTGCGCCAATACTCCCCGGGAAAGCCGGCGCAGAGTTTGGCGACCTCCTCCCGGATTTCCTTGTAGCGTTCACCGGGAGCTTCGGAGACGTGCGGGATATCGTTCATGGTGTTCCCTTCAAGTGCCGATAGCACCGGCTGAACCAAACTCGGCTCGGATAGCTACGCCATGGTCATCGATGCCGGGCACCGGGCCCAGGAGCGGCGCTGCCCCGTTATGAATGGCCGGAGGTGCCACGATGCTGGCCATTCCACCGGGGATCCTGACCTCGACCCGGCGCAATGCAGGATGCGCCGCCAGATCCGTAAGCGTGTTCACGAAACCAAAGGCGGTGCGGGTACTGCGAAGGCGTTCCGCCGCCTCTGCGCGCGGTAGGCTTGCAAAGGCCGCCGCGACCCTCTGGTTGACGCCCGCGCGGTTGGCCACCCGGGCATTGTTGCTGTCGAAGCCGGACCGAGTAGCCAGCGCCGAATCACCGAGCACGCCCGCGCAGAAGGCCGCCCATTCGCGCTCGTTCTGGATGGAGATCAGCACCAGCGAGCCGTCCGCGGTGGGAAAGGCGCCGTAGGGGCAGATGGACGGATGCTCCATCCCCAGGCGCGGGGGAGTGCGCCCGGTGCCCTCCGCATACAGCAGCGGCACGTTCATCCAGTCGGCGGTGCCGCCGAACAGGCTGACTTCCAGCTTGCGCCCCTGCCCGGTGATGCCGCGGCCGATCAGCGCCTCCAAGACGGCAGCGTGAGCCGCCATACCGCAAGCGATGTCGCTGACCGAGACGCCCACCCGGCTCGGCCCGGCGGGGTGCCCGGTGACGCCCGCGAGGCCCGTCTCGGCCTGCACCAACAGGTCGTAGGCTTTCATGTCTTCATAGGAGTTGCCCGCCCCGTAGCCGGTGACGTCTACCGTGATCAGGCGCGGATAGCGGGCACGCAAGGCGTCCGAACCGAAGCCCGCGCGTGCGGCGGCGCCGGGGGCCAGGTTTTGGATGAACACATCCGCCTTCGCGAGGATGGCGTGGAGCAGGGCGGCATCGTCAAGGTTCTTGATGTCGGCCACCAGGCTCTGCTTGCCGCGGTTCAGCCACACGAAATAGGAGGACTGGCCGCCCACGGCGGCGTCGTAGCCGCGCGCGAAGTCGCCCTCCGGCCGCTCCACCTTGATCACCCGCGCCCCAGCATCCGCCAGGCGTGAGGAGCAGAAGGGCGCCGCCACCGCCTGTTCCAGCGACAGCACCAGCAGTCCGTCCAGCACGCCCGGCATCAGCCCTGCCCTCCCCGGCCCACCATTTCGTGCGCGCGCGCCACCACTGGCGCGTCCACCATCTTGCCGTCGATACGGAAGGCACCCAGGCCCGGAGCCCGGGCCGCCGCGTCGCCCTCGATCGCGCGCCGCGCCCAGCCCAACTCAACTTCGGTGGGGGCGAACAGCTCGTTCAAGGCCGTCACCTGCTTCGGGTGGATGCACATGGCGCCGCGGCAGCCCAGGCCGCGAGCCTGCGCCACGGTGGCGCAGAAGGCGTCCATGTCCTCAAAGGCACCGATGGAGCCGACGAAGCCGAGTGGGGCGATGCCGGCGGCCCGGGCACATAGCACGAGCAGGTTCGGGCCCAGCAGCGCGTCCGGCCCCGGAACGGCGCCGAGCGCGGCGCAGAAGTCCTCCGGCCCCAGGGCCATGGCCGCGACGCGTGGGTGGGCCGCGGCCAAGGCGGCAAGGTGCGGCAGCGCGGCCGGCGTCTCGATCTGCAGCACGAGGCCGATCGCGCCGGACGGGAGCCCGCGCTCCGCTTCCAGCTCCGCGCCACCGCCTCGGCCAAGGCGCGCACCCAGCCGGCGCTCTCGGTCCTTGGCAGGACCAGGGCGGCCAAGCCGGGGATCACGGCAGCATCCAGGTCCGCCGCCACGGCGCGCAGGCTGGAGTTGACCCGCACCAACACCGCTGCCCCGCCTGCCGCACGGCATCCGGGAGCCCGGTGCGGGCGCCGGGCTTCTCCGCCGGGGGCACGGCATCCTCCAGGTCCAGGATGATCGCGTCCGCGCCCCGCTCGTGCGCGCTGGACACGAAGCGTTCCGCGTGGGCAGGGACGAACAGCAGGGAGCGCCAACGCGCCGCCGCCGTGCGGGGTGAAGCGGCGTCCATCACCTCAGCACGAACGGGTCGGCCATGCTCTCGGCCAGGCTGATCCACACGCTCTTGGTCTGCAGGTACTCGTTAATGGCGTCCTGCCCGCTTTCCCGGCCGATGCCGCTCTGCTTGAAGCCGCCGAACGGCGCCATGAAGCTCACCGCGCGGTAGGTGTTCACCCAGACCGTCCCGGCTCTCAGCCGCTCGGACATGGTGATGGCCCGGCGGATGTTCTGCGTCCACACCCCGGCGGCCAAGCCATACGGCGTGTCGTTGGCGATCGACACTGCTTCCTCGTCGTCGTCGAAGGGGATGATCGACAGCACGGGGCCGAACACCTCCTCCCGCGCGATGCGCATGGTGTTGGCGACGTCGGCGAAGATAGTGGGCTCGACGAACCAGCCACCCGCCAGCTCCGGCGCGTTCGGACGGCCACCGCCGAGCAGGCACTGCGCCCCTTCGTCCCTGGCCACCTGCATGTAGTTCAGCACCTTCTCGCGCTGCGGCTGCGTGGTGATGGGGCCGACCTGGGTGGACAGCTCCATGGGGTCGCCCAGCCGGGCCGCCCGGGCCATGGCGACCACGCCCTCGCACACCTGGTCATACACCGGGCGCTGCACCAGCAGACGGGACCCAGCGATGCAGGTCTGCCCGGAGGCAGCGAAGATGCCGGCAATGGCGCCCTTCACCGCGTCGCCCAGCTTGGCATCGGCGAAGACCACGTTGGGCGACTTGCCACCCAGTTCCAGCGTGACGTGCTTGATGCCCTTGGCGGCGGCCGCGTACACCGCCTTGCCTGTGGCGTCGCCGCCGGTGAAGGCCACCTTGGCCACCAGCGGATGGGTGACCAGCGCCTCGCCGATCTCGTTGCCGAAGCCGGTGACGGTGTTGACCACGCCGGGCGGGAAGCCCGCCTCGTCGATCAGCGCCATCAGCGCCAGGGTCGAGCAGGAGGTGTACTCGGACGGCTTGATGACCACCGTGCAGCCGGCGGCCAGCAGCGGCGCCAGCTTCCAGGTCAGCAGCAGCAGCGGCGAGTTCCAAGGCGTGATCGCCACCACCACGCCCAGCGGCTCCCGTCGGGTAAAGGTGAACATGGCGGGCTTGTCTGTGGGCAGCACCGCCCCCTCGATCTTGTCCGCCAGGCCGCCGAAGTAGTGGAACCATTCGGGGATGTAGCGGAGCTGCCCGCCCATCTCGGCCAGCAGCTTGCCGTTGTCGCGCACCTCGATGGCGGCGAGCTTGTCCGCGTCTCGGGTAATGAAGTCGCCCAGGCGGCGTAGCAGCTTGCCGCGCGCCGTGGCGGTCAGCGCCGGCCAGGCGCCGGTGGAGAACGCCTTGTGCGCCGCCTCCACCGCTTCCGCCGCGTCGTCCGGCCCGCATCGCGGCACCTCGGCCCAGTTCTCCCCGGTGAAGGGATTGGCCGAGGCGATCCAGGCGCCGGAGGCGGCGGCCTTGTCCTGCCCGGCAACGACATTGTGGAAGCGTTGAAGGTCGGTCATGTCGGTGAGCCCCGGATCAGATGGGCGCGAAGCCCAGCCCTGCGCGAAAGCGGTTCTTGATAAACGGTCCGTCGCGCGGCGGCAGCACCCGCGGCAGGTTCTCCGCCTTGATCTTGATCGTGGCCAGCTTGACGCCGCCGCCAGCCTCCACCTGGCGCTTCAGCTCCGCCACGCCCGCCATGTCGGTGATCTCCGCAGTCCAGTCGAAGCCGCAGGTGGCGGCGACGCGGTCCAGCGCGATGCCGCGGCCGGCGTGGCTGAGCTGCATGCCGGTCTCGCCGAAGTGTCCGTTGTCCAGCACGGCGACCGTCAGATTGGGTGGGCGCTGCAGCGCGATAGTGGCCAGGGCGCCGAAGCCCATCAAGGCCTCCCCGTCACCGGTGACTACCAGGACCTTCTTACCAGGCTGCGCCTTGGCCAGGCCTAGGCCCACGGTCATGGCGCTGCCCATAGCGGCCCAGAGATAGTAGTTGTTGTCGTGGTCGCCGGCCGCCATCACGTCGTAGGACGGGGAGCCGAGTCCGGTGACGACCAGCAGGTCCTGCCGGTCCTTCAGCAACGCAATCACGGCCTCGCGTCGGTCCAGCGGACCGCCCGCCTTGGCCTGGGTCATCATTGTCACTTCACCCACTTCTTTTCTCCGATCAGGCGCTGGCCCAGCAGCAGGGCGGTGGCGGAATCGCCGTTGAAGGCCATGGTGGCGGCGCCGTGCAGCAGGGGGGCCACGTCCTTGGGCTCGTCGGCGCGCCAGCTCATCACGCCCATCAGCTTCAACGAGGCTTCCGTGGCCTGGCCCATCGGGTTCTGCCAGCCGTTGAACTCCGCCCAGTCGCCGCGCATGGTCACAACCATGAGCAGCGGGAAGCGGGCCACGGACGGCAGCGCCAACGTGTTGATGCAGTTGCCCACGCCGCTGGACTGCAGCAGCAGGGCGCCGCGCTCGCCGCCCAGCCAGGCGCCGGCCAGGTAGCCGATGCCTTCTTCCTCCGTGGTCAGCACCACGGCGTGGATCTCGTTGTCCGCCTCCGCCATTCGAATCGCCGTCGAGTGCCCGGCGTCCGGCACGTAGACGACGTGCTTGACGCCCTGCTCCTTGAGTATTCGGAACACGTCGGCCTGCCAGTCGATCTCGCCCGCCTGCGGCGCCGTCGTGGTTGCTGCTTCTAACATTCTGGTCTCCTAGGTGACTCGAACTAAACGACCCGGCGACGTCCGATGTTGGCCTCGACCTCGCCATCGCCATCGAGGTAGCCGTGACGGTGCAGGTTCGGCATCATCAAGGCCGCAACAAAGGCGATGGCCGCCATGCCTGCGACGTAGTAGAAGAAAAACCGCTCGACCCCGGACGCACGCAGGTAGAGCGCGACGTACTCCGCGGTCCCCCCGAATGCCGCGTTGGCGATGGCGTATGGCAAGCCCACGCCTAGGGCACGCACTGCGGCGGGGAACATGTCTGCCTTCAACAGCCCCGCGATCGGCGTGTAAAAGGCGGTGATCAGGAGCCCCGCGAACACCAGGAGAAAAGCGGACACCGGATTAGACGTCCGCTGGAGAGCCGTAAGTAGCGGAACCACGCACACCGCGGACAGGCCCGTAAAGATCAACATGTGGATCTTGATGCCGATACGGTCTGCCAAGGCACCGAACAACGGTTGCGCCAGCATGAACAAAACGAGCGCCGTAGTCATCACTACACTTGCCACCTGGGCCGACAGCCCCGCGGACATCACCAGGAACTTCTGCATGTACGAGGTGAACAGGTAAAAGTTGAGCGAGCCGAACGCCGTGAAGATGAGAGTGAGGGTCACGGCACGCTTATGCTTGCCAAGCGCTAGTGTCCTGAACCAGAAGTTCGCTGGTTCATGTGGGTTGATATGGTTTTCGAGTTGTAGGTGCAGAAGCGTTCGATGGACGCGAGGATGTCGTCGGCGGACTTTGTCCATCGGAACGGTTTCGGCTCGGCATTGTGCTGGTCGATGAACGCCTGGATAGCGCCTTTCAGAGCGCTGACGCTGCGGTGAACGCCACGCTTGATCTGCTTGTCGGTGAGCAGGGCGAAGAACCGCTCCACCTGATTGAGCCAGGACGAACTGGTCGGCGTGTGGTGGACGTGCCACCGCGGCCGGCGGATCAGCCAGTCGCGCACGAGCGGGGCCTTGTGCGTGGCGTAGTTGTCCATGACCAGGTGCACGTCGAGGTCAGGGGGCACGGCTGCCTCGACCTCGTCAAGGAAACGCCGGAACTCCGCAGCACGATGGCGGGGGTAGCACTTGCCGATGACCCGGCCGGTGGCGATGTCGAGTGCCGCGAACAACGACGTGGTGCCGTGGCGCTTGTAGTCATGGGTCTGTCTTGCGGGCTGGCCCGGCCGCATCGGCAGCATCGGCTGGCTACGGTCGAGTGCCTGGATCTGGGACTTCTCGTCCACACACAGCACGATGGCATGGGCGGGCGGCGCCACATACAGGCCGACGACGTCGCGCACCTTGGCGACGAAATCGGGATCGGTGGAGAGCTTGAACGTCTCCATCCGGTGCGGTTGCAAGCCGAATGCCCGCCAGACCCGCTGCACGGTCGAGACCGAAAGGCCCGACGCGCGCGCCATGCCACGCGAACTCCAGTGCGTGGCGCCCGGTGGCAGGCTCTCCAGCGTCCGCACGATCGTGGCCTCGATCCGGGCATCGTCGATGGTCCGGGGTGCGCCCGATCGCGGCTCGTCCCGCAGGCCGTCGATCCGATGCTCGGCAAACCGACGCCGCCACTTGCCGACCGTATCCACATCGACGCCGAGTTGAGCTGCAACGCGCTTGTTCTGCTCGCACCCGGCGCAGGCCAGAACGATCCGGGCCCGCAAGGCCAGCGCCTGCGCCGTGTTACGACGAGCCGACAACGACAAAAGCTCCGCCCGCTCCGTCTCAGTCAGCAATACATCGACAGCACGACCACCCATTCAACGCCTCCCAAAAAGCAGGATCAGCGTCGCACTCAACTTCGAGCCGGTACAAGGACGAACTTCAGATTCGGGACACTAGGACCGATCCCGCTTCCTTGGCATGACGCGCCCGCTCGTTGGCACTCTCCATCATGGAACGCCGGAGATAAAGCGCCACCACAGCCCCGCAGGCGCCGACGATAAACGGCATTCGCCAGCCCCAGGCCTTCAGGTCAGGCGCTGGCATCAAGGCCTGCAGCAACAGGATTACGAGCAACGCGAGAAGCTGGCCCGCCACTATGGTGAGGTATTGGAATGAGCCAAGAAACCCGCGGCGTCCCGCGGTCGAAACCTCGCAGATGTAGGTGGCCCCAGTGCCGTACTCGGCACCAACCGACAAGCCTTGCAAGAGCCGGGCAAAGACGAGCAGCGCGGGGGCTGCCACGCCTATCGACGCGTAAGTTGGCAGCACGGCGATGATCAGGGACCCAGTGCACATCATCAGGACCGACAGCACCATGGACAGCTTGCGTCCCTTGGTATCGGCGATCCAGCCGAACACCCAGCCGCCGACCGGGCGCATGAGGAAGCCGACCGCGAACACCCCTGCGGTGGACAGGAGTTGGCTGGTCTGGTCACCGGACGGAAAGAACAAGGAGGCGAAATAGATTGCCGTGTAGGCATAAACGAAGAAGTCGAACCACTCGACTAAGTTACCTGCACATGCGCTTAGGATCGAGCGCATCCTGCTGGACTGGGACAGGGCGGACGATTCCGCGTTCGCGACGGCGCTCATGTGGACATCTCCCGGCTACGGGTGCGACGAAGCCCGATCTCGTCTTCAGCCGCCTTGTCGCAGCTTTGACTGACAACCTAGCCGATCAAGGCTGTCGTGAGCAGACGCCCAAAAACGCTTTGAGTTATGCTGAGATTATATAGGCTCGTCGCCAACCAGTTGTCGCTTGCGTTTGTCGATTGAGGCAGCCTCCGAGCCAAGCACTGCCGGAAGACCAAATGATCAGATCTCACTGCATGGTTTCCGGCGGGATCGGCAACAGGCGGATCACGCGGCGAGCTGTCCTGCTCTTACGGCTGGGAGTTGGTTGCACGGGAGCCCTAGACGTCCACGCGGCCGGTCACGCAGAAAGCTGCGCTAATACCATGTCTTGTTGATTAGAACCCATGTGCCCAGTCTCGCAATCCGATGGACATGATGGTCCATGGGCGGTCGACGAGTTTGGTGCACGCTTCGGCGCAGTGCGCGACGATGTCGTTGTGTGTGTCGAAGATGCGGTTGGGCAGCCAGTTCTGGTGCATATACTGCCAGACGTTCTCGATTGGGTTTAGCTCCGGGCATTTCGGCGGCAGCGGAACCAAGGTGATGTTCGGCGGCACGACGAGCTTGTCCGATACGTGCCGCCGGCTTGATCGAGCACGAGGGCGGCATGGGCGCCCTTGCTCACATGGGAGGCGATCTCGGCCAAGTGCAGGTTCATCGCCTCGATGTTGCATTTGGGAAGGATGAGGCCGGCGGCCTTGCCCAGCCGGGGGCAGATGGCGCCGAATATGTAGGTGGAGGCGGTGCGCTGGTCCTGCAGCGCTACCGGGCGGGTGCCCCGTCGGCCCCAGCGTCGTGTGATCTCTGTTTTCTGTCCGACCCGCGCTTCGTCGGCGAACCAGACCTCTATGCGCCTGGCCGCGATGGCACGGTCGCGTGCGATCTGCGCCCCGACGTCGGCGAAGCTGTTTTAAAAAGCGCGATCGCGTCCTCAGCCTGCCCGTGGTGGCGCGGCCGGGCGGACAGCTTGCGGAAATTCATCGCCAGCAACTCGCGGCTCATGGTTGGTTTGGCGATGCGATCCCGGATGTGTCCCACACCCATCGGCACAGGTCGATCAGCCACCATTGCACCACGCCATGAACCGACGCGACAGGACCGCTCTCGACCACCGCAGCCAAGGCGGCGCGTTGAGCCTCGCTCAGCAATGGCTTGGCTCCGGGCGACTTGCGGTCAATCAGTCCATCCGGCCCAGTCGCGTTGAACTTTAGGCCGTGTGGACGGATGAAAATAAAGTTGGCTTTGGGGGATTCCCGGATCGGGCTTTGATCGAATCAATAGGCAACCGGCGAGACGGGAGCCGGACCATGCTGACTGTGATGACAGAAGACGATTGGGTGATCGTGTTGGAGGTGTTCGACGGCGCGCAGACGCGAAGCGGCGAGCCTGGTGCCGACGACCGCAGATTTCTTGAGGCACTGCACTCTTTCACGGTGCACAACATCACGTGGCGCGCGCTGCCGGCTGAGTTTGGCAAGTGGAACAGCGTCTGGAAGCGGTTCTGGCGTCTGAGCGGGTCCGGCGTTTTCGACGTGTTCTTCGAGACACTGGCTCAACTCAGCACAATGGCGCATCTGGTGCAGATGTTCGACAGCACGGTGACGCGGGCGCATGTTCAGGTGCCGGCGCAAAAGGGGGCAACAAAATCAGGCGCTCGGCCGCTCGCGGGGCGGCTTCTCGTGCAAAATCCACCTCAAGACAGATTTCGACGGGTTGCCGATCGGCTTCCACCTGACCGCCGGCGAGGCGAGCGACAGCAAGGAGTTCAAGATGTCGCTCGAGATGGGTCCGGACATCAAGCCGCGTGCGGCGATGACGGACAAAGGCTATGACTCCAACGCCAATCGGACGGCGTGCCGCAGGCGTGGTATTGCGCCGATCATCCCATACCGGGACAACGCCGAAGACAGACCGAACCACTTTCCCAAAACGCTCTACAAAGGGCGCGTACGCATCGAGCAAGCCATGGGCAAACTCAAGCGCTTCAAGCGCGTCGCCAAGCGAGGCAAAAGTAGACCCAGAGCCGAGAGGTCCCGAAATCCCCCCTAGAACGCCGCCGGCGCTTGGTTGTGTTTCGCCTGAACCGCTACCCGCTGCGTTCGCAACACCCAGGCTGCTGTTCCATAAAATCCTCCGATTTGTGAAGCAGTGTTGCCGAATATGGCTTCGGCTCCAGAATTGTCGTTGTAAAGGCACTCAGGCTTTGTAAGCCATCGCCAGCTGCGGACTGCTGTTCCGCAAAGAAATTCCCCAGCCCGCTTTCTGCGGGACCGCCAATTTGAGCAAATAGTGAATTGTCTGAGTTAAAAGAATTTATACCTAGGTCGCGTGGACAAAGCTGATCCACTGTTTGATGGTAGCCAGCTTGGCAAAGCCGAGGAAGCTACTTGCGGTATGATCGTATCGAGTGGCCACGCGCCTGCTGTTCTTGAGACGGTTGAAGAAGCGCTCGACCCTGTTTCGGGTCGCATACAAGGCCCGATCGACTGTGTGCTGGATGTGCCGGTTCTTCTTGGTAGGGATCTCGGGTGTGCCGCCTCGGACGCGGACTTCCTCTCGGATGGCGTCGCTGTCGTAGCCCTTGTCGGCCAGCATGACCTTGGGGTCGGCATCGTGCTCGGCCATGAGATCGGTGAAAGCCGTGCTGTCGTGCGCCTCGCCGGGCGTCAGGGGGAGCGCAATTGGAAGACCCTCAGCGTTGGTCCGGGCATGGATTTTGGTCGAAAAGCCACCGCGCGAGCGGCCAAGAGCCTGATTTTGAGTCTTCCCCTTGCGCCGGCGGCACAGTGGTGTGCCTGGATGACAGTGCTGTCGACCATCTGCACGGCATCGTTGCCGCCGCCCTCGGCGAGGGCCTCGAGCATCAGGTCCCATAGCCCGGCGGCCGTCCAGCGGCGGTATTGCCGGTGCACGGAGTTCCAATTGCCGAGCTCCCCGGGCAGATCACGCCAAGGCGCGCCAGTCCGGGCAATCCAGAATACCGCGTTCAACGTGCGGCGGTGGTCGGCAGGCGGACGCCCCCGCAAGGCACCGCGCTCGATTACGAACGGCTCAAAGAACGCCCAATCGTCGTCGCTTAGAAGGCCTCGGATCACCGCTGATCTCCACTACGAAAATCAGCTTCGAATCACACTCCACCGCGTCGGGGAATCCTCCTTACGCGCTTTGTCCACGCGACCTAATCCTGCCGCGATGGCAGGGTGACGAAGAATTCAAGGCCTTGTTGTTGCCGTCCTGCGCCACTTGCCGCTTAGGACGGCCAGCCAGATCTCGGCCCGGGCTCTCCGGCAAGTGCTGCAGGCGACCGACGGTGTTACGGCGCGCGTGTTCAGGTTGTTCAACGATCTTGCCGCCGACGCGATCGAACGTGGCGCCGAGTGCATCACTGACGAGAGAATCGCGGCATGGCGCCCGATGACGCGTCCAACCCCCGCATTGCTTGAAGCCTGATGCGGCCTTGGTGTCTCCCATTGCCTTACGTGACGGAGCTGTTTCCCGACGAACTTGTGTCTTCGTGGCTGCGGCGCACCGGGACAGAATACGGCGTCAGCCTGGAGGTGCTTGCCCGACACATCGGGCTTTCGAGAACCAAGCCGGCGAAATCGACCATGACCTCTCGCCCGATGAGATCGAGCGACTTGCAGATGCAATGCGAGTGGAGCGGACCGACATCCGGCGACGACTGCATCACCCGCTTCGTCCGTCGGTTTGCTTGCTGCGGGCAGACCGAGCACCGATCCAAGTCTGCGCCACCTGCCGGACTCGGCATCTTACGACCCATGCGCCGTCTGCTGTCCTCCGGGCCTGGTTCGAGTTCTGGCATATCGAGTGCCAAGCCTGCCAGAGTCCCATGTCTTCATCCGGAAGCCCGATATTTGACCGGTGCAATCACGCCCGCGCGCATCCGAACTGGTTTTCCGGCATCATGTCGACAGCTCGCCGCGGAGCCGTCAGGCTGCATGCATTCGCGCGGCGACCATTTAACGTGGCGCTATCGCCTGTCGCGATTCTTCGCCTTTTGTTGAAGCCGCTTTCGTCAGGGTGGCCCGATGACGACGATCCCCGATACGGAGTACACCGTGTGGCTGACCTGTTCTTACCGGGACTGCACGAGCTCGCGCGCGAGGAAGGCGTCCTCATCCCAGATATCTGGACAGCCCAGAAACCAGTCCAACTTGTCACCGCTCGCATCATACTGCTTGCGGCCTTCCAAACTTCCTGGCTGATCCCAAGGGTTCGTTCCGCCGAGTGCAAGATGCAGCAGACAACCGAGTGAGCACGTTCCTCGAACGCTGGATCAATGCCCTTCCGCCGCAGGTTAGATCGTCACTGTCCTGAGCGAACCAACGTAGGCGTTCGTCCCAAAATTGCTGCAAATTCGGGACTTAGCAGCCGACTGATCCGGGTTAAAGTGCAGTAAAAACGCCCAACCTGCTAAACCCGGAAATTTCGTGCAGTCTGACACTGGTGTTCGTGGTCGTGCTGCCGATCGTCAACAGCGTCGTGGTACGCACCTTCGCATGGATCGTGATCCTGGGGCGAAACGGCATCGTGAACGAGTGGTGATGGCCTTGGGCTTGTCGGCCACGCCCTTGCGGCTGCTGTTCAGTGAGACGGGCGTGGTGATCGTGCTGGCGCAGGTGCAGATGCCGCTGATGGTGCTACCGCTGATGACGGCGCTGCAGCGGATTGACCCGAACCTGTCGAGCGCCTCGGCAGCCCTCGGGGCGGGGCCTGGCAAACGTTTTCCAAGGTCGTGCTGCCGCTGAGCCTGCCGGGCATCTTGGCAGGCCCCATCCTGACCTACGCCGCCTGCGTTACGGCCTTTGTCACCCGATCGCTCATCGGTGGTTTGCGGCTGATCTACATGCCCATAATGATCTACCAGCAGGCCATGAACTTGCAGAACTGGCCGTTCGCCGCCGCGGTTTCGGTGATCTTCATGGCATCGGTGTTGCTGGTGATCACGGTGCTGATCGCCCTCTCGCGGAGCCGCGCCATGCGGCTCTACGGCTGACCGGCGATGCCACGGCATACCGACTGGCAATCCATTTCCATCGCCGCCGTGTTCGGTGCGGTCGCGACGCTGACGGTGCTAATACTGTTGTTCCCCACTGCCATAATCCTGATCCTGTCATTCACCGGCGAGGAATTGCTGCACTTCCCACCGGCCTCCTACTCGCTACGCTGGTACCAGGCCCTGCTCGACGCCAACGAGAGCCAGGACGCCGCCCTCGTTGCCTGAAGGTGGCGGTCATCGCCGTCGTCGCGTCCGTGATCCTCGGCGTGGCCGCCGTCCTGGCGACCGCACGCAGCCGGGCCGCCTGGGCGCGAATGCTCGACCTGGTGTTCATGTCACCGCTGATCCTGCCGGTGCTGGCATTTGGCTTCGCGTCCCTCATGCTGTTCTCGCTGCTCGGGATACCGGTCTCGCTGATGACGCTGGCGATCGGCCACGCCGTGATCAGCGTGCCCTTCGCGCTGCGGACCACGCTGGCGAGCCTGGCTCAGCTCGACCCGGCGCTGCTCGATTGCTCGCTCAGCCTCGGTGCCGGGCAACTTAGACCGTTCCGGCGGGTCACCCTGCCGCTAATTGCACTCGGCGTCGCCTCGGGCGCATTCATCGCCTTCATAACGTCGTTCGACAACGTACCGGTCTCACTGTTCCTGCAGGATACACGCATGCAGGTGCTCCCGATCCATCTTGGGACATCATCCAAAACAACCTGGACAGCCGCGCCGCGTCCGCCTGCGGCGTCATCATGATTGTGACGATCGTTTTGCTCGCGCTGATGGAGCGGGCCGCTGGCTTCTCGCGATACATAAAATAGAGGCGGGCTACGTGACCGACACGAGAATGAGCCTTGCTGGCCTGAACGGAGCATCCGCCAGCGCGTTCGCGGCGGCGACGGGTTTGCTGTTCGAGGATGCCCCCTGGATCACCCGAGGCTTGGCGGCATCGCGGCCGTTTGCCAGCCTCACCGCCTTGCACGCCGCAATGATGGACCGGCTCCATGCCGCAAACACGGGCGTGAAGCTCGCCTTCCTGCGCGGCCATCCCATGCTATCGCCCACGACCCTGCGCCAGGGCATGACGCCGGAATCGACCCTGGAACGGCGCTCGATGGGTATGGATGCCTTGGACGAGGCAACGGCGGCTCAGCTCGATGCAGCGAACGCTGCCCACCTGGCACGGTTCGGCTTCCCGTTCATCCTTGCCGTGCGCCATGCCTCGCTGCCGACGATCCTCGGCGCCATGGAACGGCGGCCTCGGGCCGCTGTATGCCGAGATCGCCGAAATGCTGAGGGAAGTGGAGGCGATCAGTTGGATGCGCCTGCTTGACCGCGTGGCACCAGCGCCAACCGGCGGGATTTCACTCCACGTTCTCGACACAACCCGCAGTCGCCCCGCAATGGGACTGCAAGGCGCGCTGTGGCAGTGTCCGCCGGAGTCTGCCTCTATGCCGTTGGCCAGCTTTGTCACCGACGCAAACGGCCGGGCTGCGAAGATGCTGGGCGATGGTGATCTGACCGCGTGCGCCTATGAGTGGCGGCTCGACACCGCGGCCTATTTCGCCCGGCATGGTGCCGCACCGCCCGACCGCTGCTTCCTGCCAGCGGTCTGCGTGCGCTTCAGCGTGTGGAACCCCGAGGAACACTTCCATTTTCCCGTGCTATTGACGATGGGTTCCTACACGACCTATCGCTGGAGCCGACCCCCGCTACACAGCGACCGCGATGGCATCGATCTGCACCCGGGCGGACGGCACCGGGCCCGGACCGTGGATTGCCACAGCCTCGAACGCAAAGTCAGGCTCCGGCACCGAAGCCTGACGCACGCGCTCCCACACCTCCAACTCATCGGCCCGTGCCAAAGTCACGGTGCACTTGGTCAAGCGCGAGCCAGTGGCCTTCGTCGCATCGAGCAAGCGGCGGAGCGCCCACCAGCACTGGCTGGCCAGCGGTGCCGGCAGCCCAGCCAACTCGCTGGGAAGGGCGGCACTGCTCTCGGCGAGCCGCCCGGACTCGTCCAGGCCCAGCATCCCTGAGAAAAACACCAGCGGCCCTGCCTGCACCGCCAACGGAGCCGCGAACGGGCTGACGCCTGGCCAGAGATGCAGCTTGCGCGCCAGGCCGCTCTCCGGCCGGAGCGCCGTAACCTCGATTTCGATCCGGCAGCCACGGTGGCCGACCTCATCGAACCCGGTCACGCATAGGGCCGGCGGGTTAGCCGGGAAAAAGCTGCTGTGGACGCGGTGGAAGGTCGGGAAATCCCTGACGTCGGACAGATACACCGAGGCATGCAGCACATCGACCATCGACAGGCCCTGCGTTGTCAGCACGCGGCGGATTTCGTTCAGGATGAACCAGGTCTGCGCCGCGATCGGGCCGTCGCGGCTGTCCGGATGGCTGCGGCCGGTGGCGAGCGCCCGCCCCTCCGGCGGCACGTCCGCAAAGCTGCCGATCAGCGGCATGCCAGGCGCTGCCGTGTCGATTGCGATGAACCCGGCGGTGAACACCAACGGCCCCGACTGCACTGCCTGCGCGTAATGCGAGGCGGAAGGCAGGTCGTGATGGTCCGGCGCGGCCAATGTGGTGCGCGCGCCGAACGGCCCGCCCTCCCCCGGCAGCGCCGCGATGGCGTCCGACCCGTATGCCCGGCCGCCGAGACCCGGCAGCCCGGCGACGCCCAGCCCGCTGCTGGGCGAGGGCTTCGGCTGCCAATGCATCCGGGCTTCCTCAAAGCAGGGGAACCACCGCTTGTCCGCCTGCCAGATATGCTGGCGCAGGATTTGGTCCGTCGCCGACCCGGCGTCCCGCAGCACGGCATCCATCCGCTCGAGCGTGGACCAGGCTTGCGCGCTGGCCAGCCCCTCCTGCAGATCGGCGACCGGGTAGCCCTGCCGCTTGGCGCCACCCTCCGCCGGCAGCGCGTCGAAGCTGGTGGCCGCTTCGTCCGGACGCACGCCGGACAGGAACAGCAGGCCGCCTGCCTTCACACTGGCGGGGTAGGCGGGAAAAGCCGAGACCATCAAAAAAGCTCCCAAAGGTCATGTTCACTCTGCAGCGCCGCCGTGCTGCCGTCGTAGACGACGCGCCCGCCGCGCAGCACGATGGCGCGGTCGACCACGCCCAGCGCCGGCAGCACGTTCTGCTCGATCACGATCAGCCCAGTGCCTTCGGACCGGCTGACCGTGGCGAGGTTGTCCAGCACCGCGGACGCGCGCAGCGGCGCGAGCCCGGCGGTTGGTTCGTCCAGCAGCAGCACGCGCGGCCGGGTCATCAGCGCCATAGACACGGCGAGCATTTGCCGCTCCCCGCCGCTCAATGACCCAGCGCGCTGGCGCCGCCGGTTCTGCAGCAGGGGGAACAGCGTGTAGACGTCGCTCACGGGCCGGTGGCTGTTGAGCCCGGCGATGCTCAGGCAGTGCTCCACCGCCAGGTCGGAGAACACGTTGTGCGATTGCGGCACGAAGCCGATGCCGAGCACCACGTTGCGATGCACCGCCCCCGTCACGATGGGGTGGCCGTCGAAGCTGACCGTGCCTGTCATCTGCCGGATATCGCCGATCAGGCAGCGCAGCAGGGTCGATTTGCCGGAGCCGTTATGGCCGAAGATGCCGACACGCTCCTGCGCGCCAATCGTGACGCTGACGCCGTTCAGCACCTGGTTGCCGGCATAGCCCGCGATCACGTCAGTTGCTTGGAACATGGGCCGCCGCGCCGAAATAGATTTCCGACAGCGCTTTGTCCGCCATCAACTCGGCCACCGGGGCGGTGGCGAGGACCCGCCCCGCCGCCATGAACACGCCCCGGCTACAGATGTCGCGGATAAATGCCACGTTGTGCTCCACGATGCAGATGGCGGTTCCGGCGGCGGCCTCCTCCGTGACGATGCGGCGCATGGCGGCGTAGGTGCGCCCTTCGACGCCCGCCATGGGTTCGTCCAGCAGCAGGCAGCGGCCGCCATTCATCAACGCACGCGCGATCCCCACCAATTTCTGCTGCCCGTAGGACAGCGCGGTGGACGGCTTGTTCGCGTGGTCGGCCAGCCCGGTCCGGGTCAGCAGCGCCATGGCGCGATCGCGCAGCGCCGCCTCGGCCCAGCGTAGCGCGGGAACGCGGAACAGGCTACCGGCGAGCGATTCCGCCGGGTAGTCGCGCGCCGCCACCATCAGGTTGTCCAGCACCGAGAGCGACGCGAACGGCCGTGCCTGCTGCCAGGTGCGGCCGAGCCCCAGCCGACCGCGGGCATCGATCGGCAACTGGTCGATCCGCTGGCCGCCCAGCCGGATCGTGCCACGGTCCAGCCGGGTCACGCCGCTGATCAGGTTGAACAGGGACGTCTTCCCCGCGCCGTTGGGGCCGATCAGCCCGACGATCTCCCCGAGGTGCAGCGTGAGCGAGATGTCGCTTGCCGCCGTCACGCCGCCGAAGCGCTTGCAGGCGCCGGTCACTTCCAAAACGGCTGTCATGGTGCCCGCCCGCTCCATGTTGCAGCCCCTGCGCGGGATCCGAGGATGCCTTGCGGCCGCAGGAACAGGAAGCCGAGCACGAGCAGCGTGTACAGGATGCCCTGCAACGGCCCGGACACCGAGGCGGGCAGGTCCAGGAAGGTGATCGCTTGCGGCAGCACCGTCAGGATCGCCGCTCCGATGAGCGGGCCCCAGATCGTCGCCGTGCCGCCGACCACGACCATGGTGAGCATGGCGCTCGAGCTGGTGATGTCGAACTGCGACGGCGTCACGTATTGGAAAATGTGCGCATACAACCCGCCCGCGACCCCGGCGATGCCGGAGCCGACGGCGAACAGCGTGACCTTGATGCGGCGCGTGTTGCGTCCGAGGGCAAGCACCGCCTCCTCGTCGTCCCGCATCGCCGTCACCATGCGGCCGTAGCCGCCCCGCATGACCACGGCCAACAGCGCGATCACGATCAGCACGAGGACGCCCAGCAGCAGCGGCACCAACGCCGTGCGCGCGCCGCCCGCGATCAGGGCCGGCATGCCGCCCAGGCCGGACGGGCCGCCCGTCACGTCGACGTTGCTGACGATCTGCAACACGCCGAGCTGCGCCGCCAGGCTGGCCAGCACGAAGTAGTCGCCCGACACGCGCAGGGAGGGCAGCGAGAGCAGCAACGACGCTACTACCGCCGCACCGCCGCCGAGCACGATCGCGAGCCATATCGGCACGCCGGTGTGCAATGTCAGCAGCGCGGCGGTGTAAGCGCCGACCGCATACAGCATCGGCTGCGCCACGCTGAGCAGCCCGCCATAGCCGAGGACCAGGTTGAAGCCGAGCGCCAGCAGCGCGTTCAGTGCCGTCAGGATCAGCAGGACCGACAGGTAATCCCACATCAGCCGCGCGCCACGCGCCGGGCCGGGACCAACCGCGCCACGCCGGCGACCACGCCGTGCGGGAACAGGATGACCGCCGCCAGCATCAACGCGTCGATCAGCAAAGGCTGCCAACGTGCGCTGATGACGAGGATGCTAAGCCCTTGCAGCACGCCCAGTAGCAACGCCGCAATACCGGCGGCGAACACCCGCCCGATGCCGGCCAGCACCGTGGCAACCACCGAGATGATCAGGAACTGCTGCAGCGTCGTCGCCGGCACCGTCGCCGCCTTGGTCCCGAGCAGCAGCATGCCGACCGCGATGAACACGGCGGCTAGCGCGATGGCCAGCCGGAAGCTCGCGTCACGGCCGATCCCGTACAGCTCCGCCAAGGCCGGGTTGTCGGCAACGGCGAGCAGGTGTTGGCCACGGCGCGACCAGCGCAGATAGGTCGCCAGCGCCAGCAGCATCACGGACGTCACCGCGAGCGCCGCCAGATCCCAGTCGCTCACCGCGACGCCGCCGATCAGGTGGACCGGCGTGACGAGCGCATCCAGCAACGTCGTGGGTTCGGTGCCGATCACGAGCTCACCGATGAAGATGAAGAGCTCGGACAGCACCAGTGCGAAGATGAAGAACGCCAGCATCGACGAACCGCGCCGCCGAAGCGTGGCGAAGCCGAACGCCTCGATGCAGATGCCGAACCCCACGGTGACGGCCACCGTGGGCACCAGCGCCGCCACGATGGGTAGGCCGGCGACGCGCGTGCAGGCGAGGGCGGTGGCGTAGGCCACCACCATCATCGCCGCCTGCGCGAAGTTCCACAGATGGTTGACCTTCAGCACCAGCGCGAACGCGACGGCGAACAGGCAGTTGAACGACGCAACGGCCAGCCCGCTCCACACGAGCTGGATCAGGATACTCGATGACAGCATGGTTCAGGACTTCGGCGCGAGGCCCAGGTACTGGAATGCCAAATCCTTGACCGACCAGATGTAGATCGGCTTGTCCACCGTGTGATCGGCGTTGAACGTCACCGTGCCGGTCAACGGCTGCTCGAACGTGCGCTGTGCCAACAGGGCGGCGCGGTAGCTCTCGCCGGTTTCAGGCATGTTGTGGGCGTGGACATAGGTGGCGAGCTGCGCCACCAAATAGGGCGCATCGTAGAAGTATTGCGTATAGGGCAATCCTACGGGCTCGCGTGCCATCTCCTTCTTCCAGCGCTCGACATACGCCGCCACCTTGGGTTCGGAAGCCGCCGTCGGCGCCATGGAGCTGACGATCATGCCGTTGGCGCCGGCGCCGATCTGCTTGACCATCGGCGGGTTGAACGCGTTCTGGTAGCTGTCCACCGGCGTCGTGACACCGAGCTGGCGGATCTGCGAGAGCAGCGCCGTGGTGTCCGCGACGACGCCGTGGATATGGATCTCGTCGGGGTTCGCGACGCGCAACTGCAGGATTAGGCCGGTGAAATCCGCCTGGTCCGCCGGATACGCCTCGTTCATCACGACGGCGCCGCCATCGGTTTCGAACGCGGCCTTGAACGCCTGCGCGCCCTCCTTGCCGGTGTCGTTGTTGACATACAGGATCGCGACCCGGCGGCGCCCTTGATGGTACAGATACCGCGCCAGGCCATCCATCTCCTTATCCGCGAGCGGCGAGACGGTGTAGACGTAATCGCCCAATTTGGCGATGCCGGGTGAGTTGGCACCGGCGCTCAGCATCAGCACCTTCTCGCGGTTGGCGATCGGCGCGACCGCATGCACCACGTCACTGAACGCAGTGATGAACACCGGCATATGGTCGACGCTGATGAATCGGCTGACGACGCCGATGGCCGTTTCCGGCTTGCCCTGGTTGTCCACGATGGTGACCTCCATCGGGCACCCGTTCACGCCACCCTTGGCGTTTATGTCGTCGACGGCCCAGCGAACCGCCTGCATCTGGTCCTTGCCAAACAAGGCGGACGGGCCCGTGAGCGGATCGGTCACGCCGAAACGGACGGGATGATCGCAGGCCGCCCAGGCCGGGCCCCCAAAACCAAGCATCGTGAGAGCGAGGATTGCCGGCGTGCCGGACCAATTGGAAACCGAACCCATGGCAAGGCACTCCATCGCAGTTGCAGCAAAGCGAGCAAGGACTGTGCCATCAAAGGAAAGATGGCGGCACGCTTTATGCAGCGCCGCCCGCGACTTGGAAAAGGAATTCTTTTATGGCAGTGCAACGAACGAGCTATCAACCCGAGGGTCTGATGCGGCGGGTCGTCGGGGGTAACCTGCTGTACTCGCACGCGCTTTCCATCACGGGGGGTGAGCACCTGGTGTATGTGTCCGGCCAGGTTTCGCGGGATGCGGCCGGGAGCGTGGTCGGTGCCGGTGACATGCGCGCGCAGATCGAACGCGTCTGCGAGAACGTGCGCATTGCGCTGGAAGCAGCCGGCGCTGGCTGGGAGCACGTGGTTCGAACGACGACGTACTGCACCGATCTCGATGCATTCTTTAGTCATGCTGACCTGAGAATGCGTTACTTCGGTCTCGCCATGCCGGCGAGCAGCACGATCGGAATCACCCGGCTCTCGCATCCCGATTTCCTGGTCGAAATCGACGCAACGGCTATTCTCTAGCGAAATCCCGGCTGAAGCCTCGGCCGTCGCCATCGTTCATGATACATCGGCGCGACGGTCCGGTTCAGCCCAGGTCCATGGCCAACCTAAGTCAGAACCGCCGTATGCAGGGTCTCCAACCGCGCGACGATGTGCAGGCCGGCAAGCAGGACAGCGGCCACAAGGAAGAACCCGGCAAGGGCTATGAACGACCACGTGAAGCTGTTCGTGGTCTGCCGCAGCCAGCCGACGAGGTAGGGGCCCACGAGGCCGCCGATCTGTCCCACTGAAATGATCATCGCTATACCGGCGGCAGCGGCCTTCCTCCTGAGGATTGATGGCGGGATCGCCCAGGACGTGCCGAAAAAGGCGTAGATTCCCGTCACCCCCGCGGGCAGCGCGATCATGGCCAGCAGCGGCGAGCTCACGACCGCGCTGACCAGCAGCCCGACGGCCGCCAGAAGGCCGGCGGCCATCACGTGCCAGGTGCGTTCCTGCGTGCGGTCGGAATACCGGGCCCACAGCACCATGCGATCGCGCCGGCAAGATACGGTATGGCGGTCACGAAGCCGACCTGCAGGTTGCTCAGGCCAAAGCCCTTCACCACCTGCGGCATCCAGACGCCGACGCTCATGCTGCCGACGATGTAGCAGAAGTTCACCAGCGACGGAGGGATGACCCGGCCGTTGCCGAAGACCTGCGCCAGCGAATAGCCGTGGCGGACCTGCTTCTCGGCCTGTTCTTGCGCCAGCTTCGTCTCGAGCCAGCTCCGTTCTGCCGCAGTCAACCACGTGGCTCGCCTGCCCGCGGACACGGCGCTGCTGGCGGGGGACAGCGCCGCCGTTTCGATCAACGGCGCGATGGTGCATCTGTTCGACCCGGTGAGCGGCGAGCGGGTAAATGCAGGTTGCCCCATCACGACCCGGGTAAGGCACGCCGGCTAGAGGGGCGGCGGGGTCAGTCAGCCCACATGCCGCCATTGACGTCCAATATCTCGGCCGTGACGAAGGACGCAGATTCGCTCGCCAGGAACAATGCGGCATTTGCCACGTCCTCGGCGCGGCTCATCCGCCCGATGGGGATCAATGCGCGCAAGCTCTGCGGCAGGTTGGTGGTCATGGCCGACGCGATCGGGCCCGGTGCAATGGCATTGACGGTGATGTTGTCGGACGCCAGTTCGCGACCGCTGCCGGCCTGCCACGGCCTGAGGTGGTCTTCACCGCCGCCGCCGCGATTGGGACAGACCGGGCCTCCCGGGCCTTGGTCGGGGTCGAAGCAACCGGTGCGAGGTCCACATCGGCGGAGCGGAGGTTGGCGCGAACCGGCGCCATGGCCGTTGCAGTCGGTTTCGTCGCCGTCGTCTTCGTGGGTCGCGCCACTGGTCTCTACTGACTGTCGATTTCACGAGCCCGAACCGATGTGTTGTCTGACGTTCCAGCCCGGCGCCGGTCAAGACCTTCGCGACGGCTTGGCAGCACAAGAGGGATTCACATCCCGACATAAAGGACTCAGACTCTCGGTTCCTGCTCTCAAAGGCGACCGAACCTCTTGGTATCTCCCCGTCCGCTCCGCACCCACCAAGCCCAAATCGCTGCCATCGTGCACGCCATCGCCGACGGAAAGGCGCCCGAGATCCACTTTAGCCAAGCGCAAGCAAACGCGGGCGCTATCCAAACTGCCTGACTGGCTGTTGGATCAACTCGCCGGGCATGAGCGAGAGGACGGCATTTGTCCCCCTGGAAAGCAATGCGCTCGGCCTGCGCTACGGTCTTCTGCGACCCGGTCCTGACTACGTATTGCACCGCCCCGAGCAGGCGGCACAGACGGAGATGCTCGACCCGCCCTCGGTGCTGGAACGGAGGCTACGCCAGCGCATCGGCGAGATGGTGGCCCAGCAGGCGGTCGAGGACGAGGGTGCCGCGCAAGCTCCGCGCGGCGAGGGTCTGTATCACCACTACAACGCCATCCTGAAGCGCTGCACCGGCGATAAGCCGCGGGCGCAAATGAGCCTATCCAAACTGGAAGCGGCGGTGAGCTGGCTGGAACGCAATCGGTTGTCGGCCACGCCGCCGTGCTGAAGGACGACCCGCGCTACGGCTGGACGCTGCGCCAGCGCCGCGATTGGACGCGGCCGGTCGGCCGCTCCAATGGCAAGCCACGGGGTGCACTGCGGCCGCCAGTGCGGCCTCTGCGTGATCGGCAGCAGCAGGATGACCCGGTCGGCTAAGCGACGTCGTCAGGCGCCGAACCTGCATCGAACGCCTCGGCTGCGCTGTCGAGCATGAAATCCAATAGCGGCCGAGTTTCCGGGGCGTCGGCGGCGGGTCACACCAGCACAATTTGAAGCCTTCCAGTCCATAGCGGCTCGCTGGCTCGAGGCGGGTTGCCATAGCAGATTGTTAAATCAGCCTCTCTCCGGTCGGGCGAAGTGCGACACGCACGGCGCTCGTCCGTGCCGCAGCAACTGTCCGGCCAGCGG
Source organism: Acetobacteraceae bacterium (assembly GCA_965199005.1). Classification (GTDB taxonomy): domain Bacteria; phylum Pseudomonadota; class Alphaproteobacteria; order Acetobacterales; family Acetobacteraceae; genus LMUY01. Next base: position 3,061,403 of record CBDAQK010000006.1, read on the forward strand.
TCATGCTGCCTGTCCAACCGGGTCGCCGGCATCCACTCCCTGCTCTGGCCTGACTTGGACGGCGCGCTCCGCCCCCTCCGGAAACCTAAGTCCGAATAGGACTTCCGCATAGGCTTATGACAGTACACCGTACCGCTCAGACACACGGGCCTCGACGTAGCCGCCCTGCATTCTGGCGGGGGCAGTGGCGTTGACGCAGGTTCGATGCCCGGCCCTATCATGCGCGACCGTCGTACGGTCAATCGCATTGGGGACGAGACGTGGCCCGCGCCATCAACCTTCGGCAGATCGAGATTTTCAAGGCGGTCATCGAGCAGGGAACGGTCAGCCGGGCCGCGGAGGCGCTGGCGATCTCGCAGCCGGCTGCGAGCAAGCTCCTGATGCAGTTGGAGGCCGATAACGGCCTGACGCTGTTCGACCGCGGCAAGCGCCGCCTCGCGCCGACGGCGCAGGCCCTGCGGCTCCACGAGGAGGTGGGCCGCATCTTCGCAGGCGTCCGCCAGGTCGAGACGGCCATCGCCGCCATCCGGCGGGAGGAGCGGGGGCAGCTCCTGATCGGCATACTGCCAGCGCTCTCCGGCGACTTCATACAGCATGCGACGATGGGCTTCCTCAAGCGCAACGCCAGCGTCTACTGCTCGATCCAGTCGCTCGGCTCGCGCTGGATCGCCGAGAGGGTGCTGGCGCGCAAGCTCGACATCGGCTTGGTGACCGCCCGGATCGACAGCCCCTCCGTCGTCACGGAGCCGCTGCTGGACCATCCGCTGGTCTGCATCATGCCGATCGGCCATCCGCTCGCGCGGCTGAAGGTGATCCGTCCCAAGCACCTGGACGGCGCACCCTTCATCGCGTTCGACGAGTCCTACACCGAGCGGAAGGTCGCGAGCATCTTCGAGAGCAGCCGGATGCGGGCCAACGTCGTGATGACCGCCAGCCTGACCCCGACCGTCTGCCGGTTCGTCGCCGCCGGGCTCGGCATCTCGCTGGTGCATCCGTTGTTCGTCGCCGGGATGGAGCACCTCCTCGTCGCACGCCCGTTCGAACCGGCGACCCCGTTCAACTTCCTGCTGTGCCACTCGCGCGAGGCGAGCAACATGCGGCTGGTGTCGGACTTCGTGGAAGAGACGAAGGCGCTCGCGTTCACTCTCTCCACCCAGCTGAAACGAAGCTGGGCCTGACCCGGCGCCCAGCCGGTCAAAGCACGCGGGACAGGAACTCCCGCGTCCGGAGCTCCTGCGGCGCGGACAGCACCGTTCGCGGCGGTCCACGCTCGACCACGGCGCCGTCCGCCATGAAAACGAGATCGTCCCCAACCTCGCGCGCGAAGGCCAGCTCATGCGTGACCACCATCATGGTCATCCCGCTGGCGGCCAGGTCGCGCATGACCGCGAGCACTTCGCCCACCAGCTCCGGGTCCAGGGCCGAGGTCGGCTCGTCGAACAGCATCAGCTCGGGTTCCATCGCCAGCGCCCGCGCGATGGCGACCCGCTGCTGCTGGCCGCCCGACAGGCGGGACGGGTAGGCCCCTGCCTTGTCCGCCAGGCCCACGCGGTCCAGCAAGGTCAGGGCCCTCGTGCGGACCCGCGCGGCAGGCTCCCGCTTCACCCGGATCGGCGCCTCCGCGATGTTCTGGAGCGCCGTCATGTGCGGGAACAGGTTGAAATGCTGGAACACCATGCCGATGCGGGCGCGCATCCGCGCCACTCTGCGCTCGGGCAGTTCGTACAGCTTGCCGGCAAGCTCGCGGTAGCCGACCAGCTCGCCGCCGACCCACACACGTCCGCCGTCGATGCGTTCGAGATGGTTGATGCAAGACAGCAGCGTGCTCTTGCCGGAGCCCGACGGCCCGACGATGCACATCACCGAGCCGGCCCGCACGTCCATGTCGATGCCGCACAGCACCTCTTTCGCCCCGAACCGCTTGCGCAGGCCGCGCATGCGGACCATCGGCTCGCTCATCCGCCGCGCCCGTAGCGCCGTTCCAGCGCGTGCTGCACCACGGAGAGGAGCGAGACGATCGCGAGGTACCAGAGCGAAGCCACGATCAGCAGCGGGATCGTCTCGTAGGTGCGGGCGTAGATGAGCTGGGCGGTGTACAGCAGATCAGCCATGGCGATCACGCTGACCAGCGACGTGCCCTTCACCATCGAGATGACCTCGTTCCCGACCGGCGGGATGATCACGCGCATGGCCTGCGGGAAGACGATGCGGACGAAGATCGTCGCCGGGCCCATGCCGAGGGCCTTCGCCGCCCGGGTCTGGCCTGGCGCCACGGACAGGATGCCGGCGCGGATCACCTCGGCGGTGTAGGCCGCCTGCGACAGGCCGAGCCCCGCCAGGGCGGCCGTCAGAGGCGTGATGACGTCGTTGGTGGAGGCGCTATACAGGACCGGGCCCCACGGCACCGCCAGCGTGACGCGCGGGTACAGGGCGCCGAAATTGTACCAGAAGATCAGCTGCACCAGGACGGGCACGCTGCGGAAGAACCAGACGTAGAGCCAGCTCAGCGCGGCGAGCAGCGGGTTGGGCGACAGCCGCATCACGGCCAGCGCGGTGCCCAGCGTCAAGCCCATCGCCATGGCTGCCGCCGTGAGCTCCAAGGTGCGGCCCAGCCCAGAGATGATCTGGCCGTCGAACAGGTAAAGCGCCACGACCGGCCACTGGAACGCCGGGTTGGTGGCGACGCTCCAGGCCACGCCCGCCGCCACCAGTGCGACGAGCGCGCTGGCAAGCCAGGTCCATGGGTGTCGCAGCCGGACCACGTGCAGAGGCGTGCCCGGCGCGGCCTCTAGCCGCCCGGGAACGAGCGGGGCGGACGCGCCCGGCATTATTTCTCGACGTTCGTCGGGTTCAACGGCGCCTGCTTGACCGCGCCTTCGCCCAGGCCCCATTTGGCGACGATCTTGCCATAGGTGCCGTTGTCGATGAGATGCTGGATCGCCAGCTGCATCGGGGCCGCCAGCGTGGAGCCTTTGGGCAGCGCCACGCCGATGTAGGAGATATCGGTGTAGCTGCCCACGACCTTGGCGCGACCTTTGGCCTGCGAGACGAAGTAGCCCACCGCGGTCGAGCCGAGCCAGAACGCGTCGGCACGGCGGCTCATCATCGCCTGCGCGGCGCCGTCGCCGTCATTGAAGGCGAGCGGGTTGACCGGCTTCTTCCCGGCCGCCGCGCATTTCGGCTGCTGCTCCTCCGCGAACACCATCTCGCGGGAGCCGCGGGTGGTGGCGACGGTCAGGCCGCACAGGTCGTCGAGGGTCTTGATCGAGAGGGCGCTGTCCACGGGGGCGGCGAACAGCTCGTTACCGACCAGCGTGCCGATCATATCCACCACCTTCTCCCGCACGACGCTGACGCCCATCTCGCCCAGCGCCGCATCGAACCGCTTCGCTTGCAGGCCCGGAATTAGCGAGTCGAACGTGGTGGCGCGCAGGTCGAGGCCCAGGCCCAGCGACTGGGTGGCGGCGCGCATGATGTCGACCTCCCAGCCAACCATCTCTCCCTTCTCGTCGCGGAAGTCATCGGGCGGGAAGCCGAGTGCGACGGCGACCGTGAAGGGCTTCCCGGCTCGGTCGGCCGGGACCAGCTTGACCAGCGCTGGATCGGGCTGCTCGGCCAAATCCGGATCGGACCCTGGGTCGATCTTGGACGGCTGGGCGGAAACGGGCAGCGCCGCGGCGGCGACCGAAAGGCAAAGCAGCAGCCGGGCGGGCGATCTCATGCGCGCGGGTCTCCGATGAACGTTCCGTTGTCCCGCGCGTGCGCGCCGCGGCTATGGAAAGCGGGGCGGGATAGGCCGAGGCTGCCGCGCAACGTCCCATCGCCCTGGTACTCCGTCTGGGACAGGCCGCGCCGCTGCAACTCGGGCACGAGCCATTCGAGGCACTCGGTCGCGGGCTCCGGCATGTAGGCCGGGATGAGGTTCCAGCCGTCGCAGCCGCGGCCCTCGAACCAGTCCTGCATGACGTCGGCGGCCTCGACAGGCGTACCTACGAAAACGAGGTGTCCCGACGCGCCTGCCAGGTCCTGGTAAAGCTTACGGATGGTCATCCCGGGCTGCCGTCCCAGGGCGGCCAGCTTTTCGTGGGCGCTCTTGACGGCGTTGCTGGCTTGGAGAGGCGGCGGCAAGGGGCCGTCGATGTCATGGCCGGAAAGATCGCCGAACGCCTCCGCCAGCATGGGCAGGCCGATTCGGGGATGCACCATGTCCTGCATCTGCGCGAACTTGTCCTCCGCCTCGGCCCGGGTGCGCCCGAGCACGGGGAGGATGCCGGGCATCACAAGCATCGAATCGGGGTCGCGTCCCGCCTTGGCCCCATGCTCCTTGACGCTGCGGTAGAAGGCGGCGGCTTCGTCCTTGGTCTTCTGCTGCGTGTAGATGAGGTCGGCGATACGTGCGCCCAGGTCCTGGCCGGGTCCGGACGACCCGGCTTGCGCGATCACGGGATAGCCCTGGATCGGCCGCGCCACGTTCAACGGGCCCTTGACCCTGAGGATCTCGCCCCGATGGTTCAGCGTGTGCAGCTTCGCCGGGTCGAAGTAGCGGCCAGCCTCCTTGTCGCGGACGAAGGCGTCGTCTTCCCAGCTGTCCCATAGGCCGAACACGACATCGACGAACTCCTCCGCCCGCCGGTAGCGGTTGGCGTGCTCCACGTGCGTCTCGAACCCGAAGTTGAACGCCTCCTGCTCGCTCCAGGACGTCACCACGTTCCAGGCGACCCGGCCCTCCGTCACGTAGTCGAGCGAGGCGAACTTGCGGGCGACGTGATAGGGCTCGTTGTAGGTGGTGGAGGCGCTGGCGACGAAGCCAAGGCGGTGCGTGACGGCGGCCAGGGCGCCGATGACGGTCAGCGGCTCGAACACATCGATGCGGGGATTGAACGACAGCTCGTCGTCGTCGCGCGCGGAGTGGCGGACCGCGATGCCGTCGGCCCAGAACATGAAGTGGATGCGCGCCCGCTCGGCAGCCCGCGCCATGTCCTTCCATAGCCCGATATCCATCGCGGCGTTCGCCTGCGCGCCGGGCATGCGCCAGCCCGCGACGTGGCCCCCGTTGGCGACGATGTTGAAACCTAGTTTCATCAGGCGGACCGGGGCGTTTCGCATCGATGGTGCTCGGGAGGTTTGCAGGTGTCGGGCGTCGAGAAGCCGAGGAGCATGTCCCTCAACTTGTCGACGACGGAACCCCAATCGCTCGGGCGTGTCCAAGACGAATATCGACGCCTGATATTCCCGTAGTTATGAGACGTCTTGTTGCGCGAGCGCGCGGCAGCCGGCGTCGACTCGCAAAGCGGACGGCCGGGGGAGCCGACCAACGACTCATCAACTTCATGCAACGCGGTCGCGATGCAAACCTGGATGCACCGGCCGGGCCGGACTTGCAGCGACTGTCAAAGTTCTTCGCCAGCCGACCGGAAAAAGGATGTTTGATTCGGAACCCATTCATCGCTCTGGGCGGAAGCGCTTTCGGGCCGCGCAAGAGTTTGGCTCGCCTCGCGCCTGGTAGATGGACATCCGTCCGCGCCTCAACCGTCGTCATTGCGAGGCGCGCTTGCGCCGCGGCAATCCAGCCCAACCCGCACAAAGGCTGGGCCTGGGCAACCTGGATCGCCATGCCGCGAAGAGGCGGCTCACGATGACGGGGATGAGAGATGAAAACAGCCGGATGTGTTTGCCGTCGCTAGGCCTTGCGATGCATTCGGCCCATTGACTTCGGCGATGGGACACTCTGCGGACCAGGCTCCTGCGGCACCGCCCTCTTTCCGCCCTGTATCGGTAGCTTGAGCGCGTTCTGGGCCCGAGCATCGGCGGGCACCGCCTTCCTTGCCGCCGTCGCCTTGCGAGCCACCGGGTCTTGCCTGGCTGAGGGCTGGCCTAAGCTCTTCCGCAATGCCGCCATGAGGTCGACGACGTTGCTCTGCCGCACTGCCGGGGCTTCTTCCGGCTTGACGCCTTGCCCCTGGAGCTTGGCGTCGATCACGGCCCGCAGCCGCGTCTCGTAGCGGTCTTCGACGTCGGCGGGGTCGTAGGTGCCCACTTGCCGGTTGATCAGTTGCTTGGCCAGTTGCACCATCTCCGGATCCGGGTCGGCATGGACGGCGCGGCCGAAGATGTCGGACGCAGGGTTGAGGTCCCGCTCCTCCAACAAGGTGTGGACAGCCAGCCCTCCATGCACCGGCGTGATCAGCACGGCCCTCTCACGCCGCGCGATCGCCACGCGGGAGAGTGCGACGTGGCCACTCTCCACCATGGCGTTGTACAGCACGCTGTAGACGTCGTCCGCGCCGCTGCCATCGGGCGCCATGTAGTAGCTGCTGTCGTAGTAGACGGGATCGATGCTGCCGCCAGGGACGAACTTGTCGACCCGCATCATCGTCGAAGTCTCCGTACGGGCAGACTCGAAATCGGCGTCGTCCATCAGCAGGTAGCGGTGCTTCTCGAACTCGTATCCCTTCACCAGCTCTCCGCGGTTCAGCTCGGCACCGGTCTCGGCATCCTGCGTGATCATCTTCACGCGGTTGCCCGTGGCGGGATTGATCATGTGGAATGTCAGCGCTTCACGCGAATGGCGCGCGTTGAACAGGGCTACGGGACAGGAGACGAGGGCCAGGCGCAGGTGACCGCGCCAGATCGGACGTGATGCCATCAATCCGCTCGTTGGTTCATCGCAATGGGACGGTCCATGGCCCTCAAAGACGCCGGCCCGCCGATGGTTGTAGGCAGCGCACGCGTGCGAGCGCGTCCTTCCGAACACCCCGCGCGAAGGAGACGGCGCAGCAGGTTCAGATGACTGGCCTTCAACCCGCAAACACCCGATGACACGAGTTGGTGAGCAACCTCGGTCGATAGTTTCGGCGGGCCCGTGCAGCACTGGCTTGACAAGCCCCGGCGCTGTGGGTTTTCCCGTGCCGGATGTCGAACGAGCCAACTGGCAGCCCCACCCTCGCAGCACTGCGCCGCGGCGACTTGGCCGGTGTGGGCGAGCTGAACCTGGCCGGCGCTGGGTTGCAGACCTTCCCGCGCGAGGTCTTGGGACTGGCCGAGTCGCTGGAGGTTCTCGACCTCAGTCACAATGGCCTGACGTCGCTGCCGGCCGATTTCGATCGCCTGACCCGGCTGCGTATCCTGTTCTGCTCCGGCAACGCGTTCGCCCGGCTGCCGCCCGTGCTCGGTGAGTGTGCCGCCTTGGCGCAAGTTGGGTTTCGCGGCTGCGGCATGCGAGAAGTCCCAGGCGAGGCGCTGCCGCCGTCGCTCCGCTGGCTGATCCTCACCGACAATGCGGTCGACGCGCTTCCAGCCAGCCTCGGGGAGCGCCCGGCGCTGCAGAAGGTGATGCTGGCCGGCAACCGTCTGCGGCACTTGCCGGAAAGCCTGGCTGGCGCGGCCAAGCTGGAGTTGCTGCGCTTGTCCGCCAACCATCTGGCCGCCCTGCCCGCCTGGCTGGCAGAGATGCCCAGCCTGGCATGGCTGGGCTGGGCCGGGAACCCGCTTGGCCAAGCGCGCCCGGCAGCGTGCAGTGACGTGGTCGCGTGGGCGGACCTGGAAGTGGGTGCCCTGTTGGGTCAGGGTGCCTCGGGCCTGGTGTATGACGTCAGGCGGGCCGGGCAGCCCGGCGCGCTCAAGCTGTTCAAGGGCGTCATGACCAGCGATGGCTTCCCGGAGAGCGAGATGGCGGCCTGCCTGTCGGCTGGGCAGCACCCCCACCTCCTGAGCGCGCTTGCGACGATGTCCGGCCATCCGGAGCAGCGCCGGGGCTTGCTCATGCCGTTGCTGCCACTCGGCTGGCGCGCCCTGGCCCGGCCGCCCAGCCTGGCGACCTGCAGCCGCGACGTCTACGACCCGCCGCAACGCTTCAGCCTCGACGTCGCGCTGCGGATCAGCCATGGCGTCGGGTCGGCGGCGCTGCATCTGCACCGCCGCGGGATGTTGCACGGCGACCTCTACGCCCACAACATCCTATGGGACGGCCTTGCGGGCGAGTGCGTGCTCAGCGATTTCGGGGCTGCCTCGTTCCTGCCGCAACCGGACGACACCGACCTGGCGAAGGTGGAGGTCTTGGCCTGGGGCGTGCTGCTGGGCGAGTTGCTTGACCGCTGCGGCGGCCCGCCGGGCTACCTGCGGGATCTGCAGCGGGACTGCGTCCGGCCAAACCCGTCTGAGCGCCCGACCATGCAGGACGCCGTGGCCGCGCTTGGCAGCGGCTTGTGATCGCACCGGTCCAAGACGGCGTTCGCGGGGCGGCTTCTATCTCCGCCCCGCGCGCGTCGTTGCCTCCGGCACCCGCCGGAGCGAGCCGTCACATCAGGTCGTAGCGGTCGGCGTTCATCACCTTGTTCCAGGCCGCCACGAAGTCCTTCACGAACTTCTGCTGCGAGCCTGCGCCGGCATAGACCTCCGCATAGGCGCGGAGCTGCGAGTGCGACCCGAAGATGAGGTCGACCCGCGTGCCGCTCCATTTCGCCGCCTTGGTCTTGCGGTCGCGACCCTCATAGGCGTTCTCGGATTCCGTCGGCGTCCACTCGGTCGCCATGTCCAGCACGTTGACGAAGAAGTCGTTCGTCAGCGTGCCAGGCCGGTGCGTGAACACGCCGTGCCTGGACCCTCCGGAGTTGGCACCCAGCACCCGCAACCCGCCAAGCAGCACCGTCATCTCCGGTCCGGACAGCCGCAGCAGCTCGGCCTTGTCCACCAGGGCTTCCTCGGGCGCCATGAACTGCGCGCCCTCGTAGTGGTTGCGGAAGCCATCGGCGGTCGGCTCCAGCGGGGCGAACGACGCCGCGTCGGTCTGCTCCTGCGTGGCATCCATGCGGCCGGGGGTGAACGGCACCTTGACGTCGCTGCCGGCCGCCTTGGCCGCCTGCTCCACCGCCGCACAGCCGCCGAGCACGATCAGGTCCGCCAGCGAGACCTTCTTGCCGCCGGAGGCAGAGCCGTTGAACGCCGTCTGCACCGCCTCCAGCTGCTGCAGCACCTTGGCCAGTTCCGGCGGGTTGTTCACCGGCCAGTCCTTCTGCGGCGTCAGCCGGACCCGCGCGCCGTTGGCACCTCCGCGCTTGTCGGAGAACCGGAACGTCGCGGCCGACGCCCATGCGGCCGACACGAGTTGCGGCACCGACAGCCCGGTCGCCAGGATTTGGGCCTTCAGCGCCTGGACATCCGCCTCGCCGATCAGCGGATGATCCACCGCCGGGATCGGGTCCTGCCAGATCAGCGTCTCCTTCGGGACGAGCGGGCCGATGTAGCGCTGGATCGGTCCCATGTCGCGGTGGGTGAGCTTGAACCAGGCGCGGGCGAATGCGTCCGCGAACTGGTCAGGATTCTCATAGAACCGCCGCGAAATCTTCTCGTAGGCCGGGTCCGCCTTCAGGGCCAGGTCCGAGGTCAGCATGGTCGGCAGGCGCTTCTTCGCCGGGTCATGCGCGTCCGGGATGTCCGCCGGGGCATCCTTCGCCTGCCATTGTTGGGCGCCGGCCGGGCTCTTGGTCAGCTCCCACTCATACTTGAACAGGTTGTCGAAGTAGTGGTTGCTCCACTGCGTCGGCGTCTGCGACCAGGTGACTTCCAGGCCCGCGGTGATCGCGTCTGCGCCGAACCCGGTGCCGTGCTTGCTGCGCCAGCCCAGGCCCATCTCCTCGATCGGTGATCCCTCCGGCTCCGGCCCGATAAAGGACGGGTCGCCCGCGCCGTGGGTCTTGCCGAAGGTGTGGCCGCCAGCGACGAGGGCGACCGTCTCCTCGTCGTTCATCGCCATGCGCGCGAAGGTCTCGCGGATGTCGCGCGCCGAGCCGAGCGGATCGGGGTTGCTGTTGGGTCCTTCCGGGTTGACGTAGATCAGGCCCATCTGCACCGCGCCCAGCCTGGTATCCAGCTGGCGCTCGCCGCTGTAGCGCTCGTCGCCCAGCCAGGTGCCTTCGGGGCCCCAATACAGCTCCTCCGGCTCCCAGGTGTCCGCACGGCCACCGGCGAAGCCGAACGTCTTGAAGCCCATCGACTCGAGCGCGACGTTGCCAACCAGGACGAACAGGTCGGCCCAGGACAGCTTGTCGCCGTATTTCTGCTTGATCGGCCAAAGCAGGCGCCGGCCCTTGTCCAGGTTGGCGTTGTCCGGCCAGCTGTTCAGCGGGGCGAAGCGCTGCTGGCCGCCACCGGCGCCGCCGCGGCCGTCCGTCACGCGGTAGGTGCCGGCGCTGTGCCACGCCAGGCGGATGAACAGGCCGCCGTAATGGCCGAAATCGGCCGGCCACCACTCCTGCGAGTCGGTCATCAGCGCGTGCAGGTCCTGGATGACGGCCTGGAGGTCAAGCGTCTTGAACGCCGCGGCGTAGTCGAACGCCTCACCCATCGGGTTGGCCCGCGGCGAGTGCTGGGACAGGGTGTTGAGGCTGAGGTGCTCCGGCCACCAGTCACGATTGCCCCGGCGGGAGCCGCCGCGCCGCGCGGAAGGGCCTCCGTGCGCGACCGGGCACTGGCCGGAGATCTTGTCGTCGGTCATCCCATCCATCGTGTCTCTCCTATCGTGGCTTGGTTCACGCGGCCGAAGATGGTTCCGGACGGCCGCTGACCCTCTGCCGATTGATGGCAGGAAGCGACACTAGCCGCTGTGCATCCTGTTGGGAAATTGATTGTCGCCGCAGCATCGATCGATCAGACCGATCACACGGCATCGACACCCTTGGGCAGATGCTGACGCAGCGTGTCCACCAGCAGGTGGATGTCCCGGCGCTTGGCGTAGTTCCGACGCCACACCAGGCCGATGCGCCGGCCGATCCCGGCCTCCAGCGGGCGCATGGTGACCGCCCGGCCGCGAGCCTCGCCGCAGGCCAGCGCGGGGAGGAGCGTGCTGCCGAGGCCGGCCGCCACCATCTGCAGGATGGTCTGCAAGCTGGTGGCGCGGAAATCCCCGTCGCCGTCACGATCCGCCACGCCGCAGATCGCCAAGGCCTGGTCGCGCAGGCAGTGGCCTTCGGTCAGCAGCAGCAGCCGCTGGCCGCGCAGATCCGCCTCGGCCATGACGGTCGGGCTGGCCGGCTTGCGGCCCTTGGGCTCGGCGAACCAGAACGGCTCGTCGAACAGCGCCAGCGTCTCCAGCCGCTCGTCGGACACCGGGAGCGCCACCAGCGCGGCGTCGATGCGGTGTGAACAGAGCCGCTCCAGCAGCGGCGTCGTCAGGTCCTCGCGCAGCGCCAGCCGCAGCTCCGGATAGGCCTGCTTCATGGCGGGAACGAGCCAGGGCAGCAGGTAGGGGCCGAGCGTCGGGATGACGCCCAGGCTGAACCCGCCCACCAGCGGCCCCGATGTCCGCTGCCCCACGCCGACGATGGCCTCGACGTCGGCCAGCACCTGGCGCGCGCGCCCGGCAATGTCCGCGCCGACCCCAGTCATGCTGACCGACTTGGTCGTTCGCTCGAACAGCGTCACGCCCAGCTCGGCTTCGAGTTTCTTGATCTGCGTGCTGAGCGTCGACTGGCCGATGTCGCATGCGGCGGCGGCGCGGCCGAAATGGCGGTGATCCGCGAGCGCCACGACGTAGCGCAGGTCCTGAAGGGTCACGGGCAGCTCTCGATCCATCGGTGGGCTTAAGCCCACCCTACCACCACGCACTGCCGTAGGGTGGGCTTAAGCCCACCACCGTCCTCGCACGATTCCGCGGAGTTCTACTCGGCAGCAGTCGCCAGGGCTCCACGCGCCGCAAGGAGGCTGCGCACGCGGGGGATCAGCTCGCGCCCATACTGGATGGCATCCACCAGCGGATCGAACCCGCGGATCAGGAAGGTGGTGATGCCCAGGTCGTAGTAGTCCAGCATGGCGTCGGCCACCTGGTCCGGCGTTCCGACCAGCCCGGTGGAGTTGCCCTGGGCGCCGGTCAGCGCAGCGATGCCCGTCCACAGCCGCTTGTCCAGCCGGGAGCCCTGTGCCGCGGCGGCGAGCAGCCGGCGGGAGCCCTCGTTCGCCGGCTGGTCGTCGTTCTGGCGGGCATTGTTGGGGGATCGGCCGCTGCCGCCGCTGGCCTTCAGCGCGCGTGCCTGCGCCAGGATGGCATCCGCCTTGGCCCACGCCGCCGCCTCCGTGTCCGCCAGCACCGGGCGCAGCGACAGGCTGAAGCCCGGCTGCCGGCCGAACGGGGCCGCCGCGGCGCGGACGCGCGCGATCAGGCTGCGCACCTGGTCATACGTCTCTCCCCAAAGCGCATACACGTCGGCATGCTTGCCTGCCACGGGCAGCGCCGCATCCGACGCGCCGCCGAAATACACCGGGATGCCGGCGTCACCGACCGGCTTGAGGTCGCCGAAGCCGCCGACCACCCGGTAGTACTTGCCCTCGTAGGTGAACGGCGCCGCGGCGGTCCATTCCTGCCGCAGGATGTCGAGGTACTCGCCCGTGCGGGCGTAGCGCTCGTCCTTGGTCAGGTGGTCGCCGTCCTGCGCCAACTCGGTATCGTTGCCGCCGGTGATGATGTGCACGGCGGCACGGCCACCGGAGAAATGGTCCAGCGTCGCGAGTTGCCGGGCGGCCAGCGTAGGCGCGGTGAAGCCCGGCCGGTGCGCGATCATCAGGCCCAGCCGCTCGGTGACGGCGGCGATGTGCTGCCCGACCAGGATGCTCTCGGCCGAGGTGGAGTTGAACGCCACGAGCACCCGGTCGAAGCCGACATGCTCGTGCGCCTTGGCCACCGTCGCGACATAGCCCGGGTCGAGCGCCCCGGTGGTGCGACGCATGGTCTCGGACGAATTGAAGTGGCCGACATAGCCGATGAACTGGACGCTCATGCTGCAAGCTCCTTCGTAAGATCTGCGGTGCCGGCTACTGGCCGAGGGCCAGCCGTCCGGCCGCGGTGTACGCGGCGTCCGGTTGCGGCGTGTGGATGCGGGCGCACAACACGTCGCGCAGATGCCGCTCCAGCGGGTGGGCGCGGGACAGGCCGTGGTTGCCGGCGAGTTCGAGCGCGGCTTGCACCGCCGCGATGGCGTTCTCGGCGGCGACGGTCTTGATCAGCCCGGTCTCGGACGGCGCCGGGACGCGGCCGGCATCCGTGTCGGCCGCGGCGCCGTCGACCAGGCGGCGGTTCGCCAGCAGCAGCGCCTCGATGCGCCCCGCCGCCTCCTGCATGCGCGGCAGCGTCGCCAGCGGCTTGCCGAGGTTGGCCGGCACGCGCTCGCGCAGGAAACGCACGATCCAGTCCCGCCCGGCTTCGGCCACGCCGGTGTAGAGGGCCGCCACCAGCAGCCCGCTCCAGGCCGCCCCGACCGGATCGCGTCGCGACCACTCCGCCGGCGCGCGCACGTCCACCGCGTGATCGAAGGGGATATCCACCGACTCGAAGACCACGTCGTGGCTGCCGGAGCCGCGCAGCCCCAGCTGGTCCCAACTCTGCTCGATCCGGATCCCGGGCGCCGGGGCCTGGACCAGGAAGAACCCGGTGCGCGGCGCAGCCTCGTCCGTCCGGGCGAAGACCAGCATCCAGGTGAGGCCGGGCGCGCCGGTGCTGTAGATCTTGCGGCCGGTGAGCGACCAGCCGTCGGCGGTGCGCACCGCGACCGTCTCCGGCAGGCCGCCGCGGGCGGGCGTGCCCAGCGCCGGCTCGACCCGCAACGCGTTGATCAGCGCGCCGTAGCGGCCGGCGCTGCGGCCGATCTTGGCCCGGATGGCCTCCGGCCAGTCCGCTTGCGCCGAACTGCGCAGGTGGATCAGCTGCATCGCCAGGATCAACCCGGTCGAGGCACAGCTCTGCCCCACCAGGCGCACCAGCCGTGCCACCTCGGCCAGGCCAGCCTCGGCCCCGCCATCCCCCCGCCGCGCCGTCAGGTTCAGCAGGCCCTCGGCATGCAGGATGTCCAGGCTTTCCTGCGGGAACGTGCCGTCGCGGTCCACATCGGCGGCCCGCTCGGCGATCTCCGCCAGGGCGTCGTCCAGCGTCGAGACGGTCGCGAGCTGCATGAAACCGTCCATCAGACGTCTCCCAGATCGAGCGAGCGGTCCCACATCGGCGCCACGTCCACGGCCTGCGGGATCAAGCCGGCGCGGTGGAACAAGTCGGCCACCGCCTGCTGCGAGGCGATGGCCGCGTCGTCGGGCGGAACCAGCCGTCGCGGCTGGCTCGCGCCGTCCAGCAGCTCCTGGATGAAGCTGGCCGGAACGCCGATCAGCGGGGCCTGGGCCGCGGCATACTCGGCATGATGGCCGTCGATCCAGCGGAAGGCGGCAGCGATCCGGTGCAGGTGCTCCACCATGGCACCTCGCCGCCGCGGATCGGCCAGCGCTGCCTCCGACGCGAAATACGGGTAGTTGCCCGACAGGATGCCGGCAGCGGTGCGCAGCACCCGGCCGCCGGCCTGCTTGGCCAGCGGGACGGAGTAGCCGTAGATCGCCCAGGCATCGAGGCTGCCGGCGCGGAACGCCGCCTGCCCGTCGGCGGGCGACAGGTTGACCGGCTGGATGTCCGACCAGGCGAGCCCGGCCTGCTCCAGCATGCGATAGAGATAGTAGTGCGTCGTGGTCGCCCGCACGTAGCCGACGCGCTTGCCCCGCAAGTCCGCGATCGTCTGCACGGGCGAGCCTGCCGGCACCAGCACCACCTGCTCGTTCACGTCACCGCGGATGACGGCCACGATCCGGATGCGCGCGCCGGAGACGGCGCCGAACACCGGCGGGATCTCGCTGCCATAGGCCAGGTCGATGGCGCCGGCGGACGCCGCCTCAAGCATGACGTTGCCCGACGCGAACTCGGACCACTCGGCCTGGTAGGAGCCGCCGTCTTGCCCGGCCAGCCGCAGCAGCAGCTGGTCGCCGGCCTTGAACTGCGCCAGCCGCAAGGGCGTGCCCCGCGTTTGCGCTCCGAGCGGCAACGGCGCGAGCAAGCACGCCGCCAGCATCATGCGGCGCGAGATCATGCGGCTTGCTCCATCACGCCGAGCTGCTCCAGCAACCGGCTGCGCAGGGCGGCGAAATCGGCTGCGGCACGGTTGCGCGGGCGGGCCGCCAGGTTCGGCAGGTCCAACACGATCCGTCCCCGTTCCAGCACCAGGACGCGATCGGCCAGCGCCACCGCCTCGTCCACGTCGTGCGTCACCAGCAGGGTCGCCGGCCGGTGACGCGCCCAGAGGTCGAGCACCAGGGCGTGCATCCGCAGCCGCGTCAGGGCGTCCAGGGCGGCGAACGGCTCGTCCAGCAGCAGCAGGCCGGGCGAGCGGACCAGCGCCCGGGCGAGCGCCACGCGCTGCGCCTCCCCGCCGGACAGGATCGCGGGCCACGCGTCCATCCGGTGCGACAGCCCGACCTCGACCAGCGCGGCTTCCGCCCGGGCCCGGGCGCCCTCCTCCTGCGTGTCGGGCAGGCCCAGCGCCACGTTGCGCCACACCGTCTTCCACGGCAGCAGCAGCGGTTGCTGGAACGCGACGGCCACCGGTTGCGGCAGCTCGATGACCGCGCCGTCCTGCGGCGCGTCGAGCCCGGCCAGGGTACGGAGCAGCGTCGTCTTGCCCGAGCCGCTCGCCCCGAGCAGGGCGACGAACTCGCCCGGCGGGATGTCGAGGCGGAGCCCGTCGAGCACCGGTGCAGCGTCGCCGAACCGCCGCGTCAGGTTGCGCACGCGGACGGCCGATGGGGGAAGGGGCATGCCCATGCTCAGCTCCGCAGCAACTGGGGACGCCAGGCGAGGACCCGGCGCTCGATCGTGCGCACCGCGCCGTCGGCCGCCAAGCCGAGCAGCGCGTAGGTGAGCAGCCCGACCATGATCACGTCCGTGCGCAGAAAGTCGCGCGCGTCGTTGATCAGGTAGCCGATGCCGGAATTGGCGTTGACCTGCTCGGCCACGACCAGCGACAGCCATGCGACGGCAAGGCTGTAGCGCAGCCCGACCAAAGCCGAGGGCAGCGCGGCGGGCAGCACGACGTGGCGGATGACGCCGGCCCGGCCGAGGCCGAACACCCGGCCCATCTCCACCAGCCGCGGCTCCACGCCGCGGATGCCGGCGAACAGGTTGAGGTAGACCGGAAAGGTCGTGCCGAGCGCGACCAGGGCGATCTTCGGCGTCTCCCCGATGCCGAACCAGAGGATGAACAGCGGCACCAGGGCCAGGAACGGCAGGGTCCGCAGCATCTGCACGGGCGCGTCCACCACATCCTCCCCCAACCGCGACAACCCGGCGACCAGCGCCAGCGCCGTGCCAGCCGTCACGCCGACCGCCAGCCCCGCCGCGACCCGGCCGAGCGAGACCAGCAGATGCCACGGCAGCTCTCCCGACGCGGTCAAGGCCCAACCCGCCTCCAGGATGGTCGAGGGCGCGGCCAGGGTGTGCGGCGATATGACCCCGAGCGTGGATGCGAGCTGCCAGGTGGCGAGCAGGACGACGGGCGACACGAAGCGGCGCGGAAACGACCAGTTCCGCGGCCGGGAACCGATGGCCCTGGCTGGTCTGAACCGAGCCCCCAGTGGACGGTCGATGGTGGGCGACGCTGACGACATGGATGGTCCGCCTGGATGCGTGATCGAGAGCCTTGATGATGGCGCGCCAGGGAGTGCCACTTCAACGATAGGCTTTAGCAAAGAAGGCGCAGCGCACAGAACAACGCTCCACAAATACCCTGTTGCGGAGAACGGCGTTTTGGCTGTTCTTCATGACGCACGCGTTCTACCAACCGATACACGACCGCCATCCGCCGGATAGGGTGGAAAAGCGCAGCATCTTCCGCCATTTGGCTCCAGGCGCCCCGGACGCCGGACGTCCCGCACCCGCTCGCAGGCCGGGACCACGCGGCGGCTTTGGCCGGTGGCGGCGGCAGTCCTATAGAACGCCGAACACCGCCGCTGGACCTGATGGACGACATCGACCGCAAGCTTCTCACCCTGCTGCAGCAGGACGCCACCGCCTCCATGGCGGACCTGGCCGAAGCCGTCGGCCTGTCGGCCACGCCCGTCTGGAAGCGCATCCAGAAGATGGAGCAGGCCGGCGTCATCGTCCGCCGGGTGACCCTGCTCGACCCGGTGCAGGTCGGCGTCGGGCTGATCGTCTTCGTCGCCATCGAGGCGCACGAGCACTCCGCGGACTGGATGGCGAAGTTCGCCGCGGCGGTCGGCGCCATGCCGCAGGTGATGGACGCCTACCGCATGGCCGGCGAGGTCGACTACATGCTGCGCGTCGCGGTGGCCGACATGACGGAGTTCGACGGCTTCTACAAGCGGCTGATCGCCGCCGTGCCGCTGAAGAACGTCACGTCCCGCTTCGCGATGGAGCGCCTGAAGCAGACCACCGCCTATCCACTGGCCGAGGGCGCGTTCCGGGACCGGCGTCAGGCATGAGCAGGCCCCGCCACGCTGCCGCCGGCTTGGATCCCGAGGATTGGAGCGAGCTGCGGGCGCTCGGGCATCGAATGCTCGACGACATGGTCGACTACCTGGCCGACGCGCGCGACCGCCCAGTCTGGCAGCGCATGCCCGACGCGCTGCGGCAGGAGCTGCGATCCCCCCTGCCCCAGGACCCCACCGACGCGGCACGCATCTACGACGACATCCAGCGCCTGGTCGTGCCCTACGCGACAGGCAACGTGCATCCCCGCTTCATGGGGTGGGTGCATGGCGGCGGCACCGCGGTGGGGATGCTGGCCGAGCTGATCGCCGGCGGGCTGAACGCCAATCTGGGCGGCCGGGACCACGCGCCGATCGAGGTGGAGCGGCAGGTGATCCGCTGGGCCGCCGAGATCGTCGGCCTTCCCGCCGAGGCATCCGGCCTGCTGGTCACCGGGAGCTCGATGGCGAACATGGTCGCGGTGCTGGTCGCCTCCCGCGACGCGGCGGGCACGGCCGTCCGGCAAACGGGCCTGGACGGCCAGCGCCTGACCGCCTACGCGGCCCGCACCGCCCATGGCTGCATCGCCCGGGCGATGGACATAGCCGGCATGGGCATGGCGGCGCTGCGCCTGGTCGGCTGCGATGCGGCCCATCGGATCGACCTGCGGGAGCTGGCGACGGCGGTGCGTCGCGACCGGGCGGCAGGGTCGCAGCCCTTCCTGGTGGTCGGCACGGCGGGGACGGTGGATGTCGGCGCCGTGGACGATCTGGCGGGGCTGGCGGCGTTCTGCCGGGCGGAAGGCCTGTGGTTCCACGTGGACGGGGCGTTCGGCGCCATGGCCATGCTGTCGCCTCGCCACGCCCCGCTGCTCACCGGGATCGAGCGGGCCGACAGCGTGGCGCTCGACTTCCACAAATGGGCGCAGGTGCCGTACGATGCCGGCTGCATCCTGGTGCGGGACGGCGGCAAGCAGGCGGCGACCTTCGCGCAGACGGTCGCCTACCTCCGCCGCGAGGAGCGCGGGCTGGCGGCCGGACAGCCCTGGCCCTGCGACCTGGGGCCCGACCTGTCGCGCGGGTTCCGCGCGCTGAAGGTGTGGATGACGCTGCGGGCATACGGCGCGGCCGGGCTGGGCCAGGTGGTCGAGACGAGCTGCGCCGTGGCCAGGCACCTGGCCGACCGCGTGCGGGCCGAACCGAGGCTCGAGCTGCTAGCGCCGGTGGCCCTCAACATCGTCTGCTTCCGCGTCCGCAGCGACGCCGATCCCGACCGGCTGAACCGGGAGATCGTGTCGGACCTGCAGGAGGCCGGGATCGCGGCCCCTTCGACCACCACCGTGGACGGCAAGCTGGCCATCCGGGCGGCGGTGGTGAACCATCGCACCCGGACCGAGGACGTCGACGCACTGGTCGACGCGGTGCTGGCCCGGGCGCCGCAAGAGCCACCCGGCTGAACGGGAGGGTGCCTCCATGGCGTGTCACGACCAAGCCGATCCCGCGCCGCTGAGCCTGCGCACCATCGGTTCGTTCTTCGTCGGCGGACGGGCCGTCCAAACGGCGGGCGCGCCGGTCGAGGAGCACGTCCTTGCCCGCGACGGCGTGCCCGTGCGGATCGACCCGAACGGCACCACATGGCTGGGCCAGATGTATGTGCAGTATGCCGTCCCCGTCGCGCCGGCGCCGCTGCCGGTGCTGTTCTGGCACGGCGGCTCGCTGACGGGTGCGACCTGGGAGACGACGCCCGACGGCCGCGAGGGTTGGTACACCCAGTTCCTGCGCCTGGGCTGGCCTTGTTACGTCGTCGACGCGGTGGAGCGGGGCCGGGCCGGCTGGGCGCCGCGCGACCCGCATTTCGCCGCCCCCGCCCTGCTGCGAACCGCGCAGGACAGCTTCACCCAGTTCCGCATCGGCCGGCCCGTGCGCGATGGCAGCCTGGCTAGCCTGCAGGCCGCGGCCTATCCCGGGTGCCGCTTCCCGCTGGCCGCGTTCGGCATGTTCATGCGCCAGGTCGTGCCCCGTTGGTCCACGACCGACGAGCTGGCGGTCGACGCCTACTGCGCGCTGCTGGAGCAGGTCGGCCCGGCCATCGTCGTGGCGCATTCGCAAGGCGGCGCCTTCGCCTTCCGCGCGGCGGAGCGCTGCCCGCGCCAGGTCGCAGCCATCGTCACCGTCGAGCCCGCGCAGGGCGGCGTCACCGACGGTGCGGGACTGGCCGGCATCCCCGTGCTGGCCGTGTACGGCGACCACCTCGGCCTGGACGCACGCTGGCCCAGCATCCGCGCCCGGACCGAGCGCTATCTCGCGTCCGCGCGGGCGGCGGGGGCGAGCGTCACCGTGCTGGACCTGCCCGCCCAAGGTATCCACGGCAACTCGCACATGCTTATGATGGAGGACAACAATGCCGACATCGCCCTGCTCATCCACCGTTGGCTGCAGCAGCGCTTGACCGGCGGTCGCGTCCAAGAGGGTTCGAACCATGTCTGAAGCGATGCCGTCGGTGGAACGCGCGGTGATCCGCAAGCTGGCGCTCCGGCTGATGCCGTTCGTGACCGTGGGGTATTTCCTGGCCTCGCTGGACCGGGTGAACGTCGGCTTCGCGGCGTTGCAGATGAACCACGATATCGGGCTCGGCTCGGCCGCCTTCGGGTTCGGCGCCGGGCTGTTCTTCGTCGCCTACTGCCTGTTCGCCGTGCCCTGCAACATGATGATGGTGCGGCTCGGGGCGCGGCGCTGGCTTTCCTGCGTGATGGTCGCCTGGGGGCTGATCTCGGCCGCGATGGCGTTCGTCAGCGGGCCATATTCCTTCTACGCGCTGCGTTTCCTGCTCGGCATCGCCGAGGCGGGCTTCTTCCCCGGCGTGATCTACCTCCTGACGCTCTGGTTCCCGGCGCACCACCGCAGCCGCATGGTGGCGATCCTCATGATGGCGCTGCCGGTGTCCAGCGTGCTCGGCTCCCCGGTCTCCGCGTCGCTGTTGCTGACGGATGGCTGGCTCGGGCTGCGGGGCTGGCACTGGCTGTTCATCATGGAGGGAATACCAGCCACGCTGATGGGCATCGGCTGTGCGCTGGTGCTGCCCCGCTCGATCGCGACCGCCCGTTTCCTGACGGAAGGGCAGAAGACGTGGCTGGCGGGCGAGGTCGCCGGCTCGGCGCAGGCCGGGACGATCGGCGGGTCGCTCTCGTTCTGGCAGGTTATGGGCAACAAATATGTGCTGCTGCTGACGCTGATCTACATCGGCGGAACGTCGGTCACCAACGCGCTGGCGCTGTGGCAGCCGCAGATCATCAAGGCCTACAACCTCTCCACCATGCAGGTGGGCCTGCTGAACTCGGTGCCGTTCGCCATCGCCAGCGTCGCCATGTACTTCTGGGCCTCGCATTCGGACCGGACGGGCGAGCGCACCCTGCACACGGCATTGCCGCTGGGGTTGGCGACGCTCGGGCTGGTGTGCACGATGCTGGTGCATTCGCTGGCGCCGATGATCGTGGTGCTGTGCGTGGTGATCACGGCGGCGTCGATGATCAAGGGACCGTTTTGGGCACTGGCGACGGAGATGCTGCCGGCCTCGATCTCCGCTCTGGCCATCGGGCAGATCAACTCGCTGAACAACCTCGGCGTGTTCGGCGCCACCTACGCGATCGGCGCGATCCGCGAGGCGACGGGCAGCTTCACCTTCGCGATGCTCCCGTTCGTCGCCGTGTGCGGGGTCGCCGGGCTGGTGGCGCTATGGATCGGCCGCGCGCGGCTCCGCGACGGCTCGACGATGGCCATGGCACGGGGCCAGCGTGTCGGGGCAGTGCGCTAAACCCCGAGTTAAGAGCTCTCTCCCTCTGGGAGAGGGTCGGGTGAGGACGGTGCTCCGCAATGGAGGCCGGTCGGCTATGTGCCGCAGGGATCGACGGGAGACTGCACCATGCTGACCATCCATCACCTTGGGCACTCGCAATCCGAGCGGATCATCTGGCTGTGCGAGGAGCTGGGTGTGCCGTATGCGCTGCAGCATTACGACCGCGACCCGGTCACCATCCTGTCGCCGCCTGCGCTGCGGGCGCTGCATCCGCTCGGCGCAGCGCCGGTGATTGAGGATGACGGACTCACGTTGGCGGAGTCCGCTGCGATCACCGAATACATCATCGTCAAACATGGCGGCGGCCGGCTTCGGCTCGGGCCAGACCACCCGGACTTCGCCGCCTATCTCTACTGGTTCCATTTCTCCAACGGCAACCTCCAGCCGGTCATGGGGCGGATGCTGATGGTGGGACGCGTCGGGCTGGCGGCGGACCATCCGGTGCAGGCGGCGGTGCAGGGTCGGTTGGACCGGGTCATGGCCTTGGTCGAGGCGCGGCTGGGCGTGGCGCATTACCTGGCCGGGCAGGAGTTCACGGCGGCGGACATCATGAGCGTGTTCTCGCTCACCACGATGCGGCTGTTCCAGCCGGTGGACCTCCAGCCCTATCCGAACGTCCTGGCCTACCTGCAACGGATCGGGGCACGGCCGGCCTACCGCCGGGCGATGGCCAAGGGCGATCCGGACCTCGCGCCGATGCTGACCTGACGGGCGGGCGTCAGTCGCGCTCCAGTTCGACCACGTGCCCCCGGGTCGGCAGGCGGACCACCACGCGGTCTGCGCCTGGCAGCCGCTCCAGCAGCGCGCGGGCGACATCCTCGAAGCTGCGGCCTGCGATCGTTTGCTCCAACCGTCCTTCGACGTCCACCGCCACCGCGGAGACCTCGGCGCGCCAGGCATCCAGGTCGATCTCCGCCCGTGTCCAAACCTCCGCCGTCAGGCTGTGGCCATGCAACACGCCGTCCAAGCCCAGGTGGGCGATCTCCAGCGGGACCGTGGCGGCGCGGCGGAACGTCACGGGATGTTCCACGCCTTGTGCGCCTGGATGTTCAGCCGCCAGTGCGGATGCGCCATGCAGTAGGCGGAAGCCGCGGCCGTGTTCGCGGCCAGGTCGGCGCCGTCCATCGGTGACAGCCAGCGTTCCCGTGCCGAGAACCCGGCGAACCGGTCCGGCTCCGCCTCGGCTTGCGGGTAGACCAGCTTCAACTCGTCCGCCTGGTGCAACACCAGCGCCGCACCGGCCTTCGGGCTTACGCAGAGCCAGTCGACCGGGCCCGGCAAAGCCTGCGTGCCGTTGGTCTCGACGGCGATCCAGAACCCGGCCTGCCGCAGGGCGGTCAGCAGGGCCGCGTCCACTTGCAGCAGCGGTTCCCCGCCCGTCAGCACCAAGCGCCGGCCGGGTTGTCCGGCCGGCCACCGCGATGCGATGGCGGCCGTCAACGCCGCGGCGGACGGGTATTTCTCGCCGCCCACGAACGCCGTGTCGCAGAAGCGGCACACCGCCGCCGCACGGTCCTGCTCCCGGCCGGACCAGAGGTTGCAGCCGGCGAACCGGACGAACACGCAGGTCCGCCCGAGATTGGCCCCCTCGCCCTGCTGGGTGAGGAATATCTCATGGACGGTGTACGTCATGCCGTCGCCTCCGATCGCAGCGCGGTGTTCTACGGCCGGCGGCGGTTTCCCGCCAGCATAGGTCACGCTTGATTGAGCCGGCCGGTATCTGGCGCTAGGTGGCACCGCGGAACGAACCCTCGCGGGCCGCCGGTGTTCGGCTGGCTATGCAAGGTGCTGAACGCGTGAACGACGAGTTCGAGGTCGGCTTCGACGAGCCGTTCGAACGGCGATGGTACCGCCTCGAACTCGCGGGTCGGACGCTCATCCTCGTCTTCGTCCTGTGTGGCCTTGCCGGGCTGCTCGGCCGCGGGCCGTTCAGCCACCGCCGGGTCGAAGTCCCAGCGGCAGGGATGTCCGTGGATTTCGAGCCCGTCGCCCGCGCTCAGACGCCGACGCAGGTCACGTTCCACCTCGCGGGCTCACCTGGCTCTGGCGAGACCTCGATCTTCATCGACACCAAACTGATTGAGCCGATGGGTCTTCAGCGGGTGCAGCCGGAGCCGGTTCACCAGCAGGCGGTGGATGGCGGGATCATGCTGCAGTTCGCCCTGCCGCCCGGCGCCGGGGACGCGATGGTGCGGCTGATCCTGCAGCCGTCGCAATGGGGTTTCCAGACCCTCCTGGCCAAGCGTGGGGATGCCGCGCCGCTGGTCTGGCACCAGATGGTGCTGCCATGAGCATCATCCTGCGGGCAGCGGTGGCGTATTTCATCCTGCTGTTCGCGCTGCGGCTGATCGGCCGCAGGACCGCGAGCATGATGTCGCCGATCGACTTGATCGTGCTGTTCCTCTATGCCGGCGCGACGATCACGGCCGTGCTCGGCGACGACCACTCGATGACGGGCGCGCTCAGCGCGGTGGGCACCATCGGGCTGATGCACCTGGTCGTATCCTGGTTGAAGCGGCGGTCGGACACCGTGGGCCGCGTGGTCGACGGCACGCCGGTGGTGATCTACGAGCAAGGCGCCTGGCAGGAGGATCGCATGCGACGGCTGCGCATCCTGGAGAGCGACGTGATGGCGGCGGCGCGGCAGAGCGGACTGATGCGGCTTGAGCAAGTGCGCTACGCCGTCGTCGAACGCGACGGCAAGGTCTCCATCGTTCCGGAGGAGGCGTAGCGCCGAAAGCGGCGGATGGGGTCGATCGGGATGAAGTCAGAACCCTACGATGTCCTGGTCGTCGGCGGGGGCGCCGCCGGCGTGGGGGCTGCCGTCGGGGCGGCCGCGGCTGGCGCGCGCGTAGGCCTGATCGAGGCGGCCGGCTGCCTCGGCGGCGCCGGCACGATGCGCAACGTGCTGACCTATTGCGGGCTCTACACGCTGGGCGAGCAGCCGCGGCAGGCCGTGGCCGGCGTCGCCGATGCGGTGATGGGCAAGCTCCGCCGCTGGGGCGCGGTGACGCCGCCGCTGCGGCACCGCGGCGTCTTCGTCGTGTTCGATCCCGAAGGCGCCAAGCGGGCGTTGGATGAGGTCTGCCGCGAAGCTGGTGTCGACGTGCTGCTGCACGCCTTCGTGTCCGGTGCGGACCGGGTGGCGGATCGGGTGGGCAGCCTGTGCTACGCCGACCATTCCGGCCCGCACACGGTGGCCGCACGCGCCTTCGTCGACGCCAGCGGCGAGTGCGACCTGGCGGCGTTCGCCGGAGCCTCCACCCGCTACGGCAACGACGGTGCGGTCAACCTCGGCACGCTTGGCACCCGGTTCGGCGGCGTCGCGCGGGATGCCGAGGTATCCGCCGCCGCCGTCACGGAGGCGATCCAGGCCGCCAAGGCGCGCGGGGCCGCCTCGCTGACCAAGGAGAAGAGCGTGGTGGCCCGGCTGCCGCTGTCGGGCGACGTGGTCGCCTACCTGGCGAGCGTGGACTACGACCCGCGCGACGGGCGGAGCATGAGCCTGGCGGAAATGGACGGGCGGCAGCAGGCCTGGGCCTACCTGGACATCCTGCGCACGCTGCCCGGTTGGCAGCACGCCTATCTCGCCTCCACCGGGCCCGATTTCGGCACCCGGGAGAGCCGGCACCTCGACAGCCTCGGGCAACTCACCTGGCAGCACGTGGCGGAGGGACGGCGCTGCGACGACTGCGTGGCACTCGGCAGCTGGGGCGTGGAATGGCACGACCGCACCACGTTCGAGAGCAGCTTCGTCTACCCGCCGGATGGCGGCACGTACGACATCCCGCTCAGCTGCCTGCACAGCGTCGACACGGCCAACCTGTTCGCCGCCGGGCGCACCGCGGACGCGGACCGGCAGGCCGGCGCGTCGCTGCGGGTCATGGGCACCGCCTTCGCCACCGGCCAGGCGGCCGGCGTGGCGGCCGCCTGCCACGCCGATCGCGGGCATGCCGACGCGGCCGCGGTGCGCCGCACCCTGGTCGAGCAGGGCGCGCTCATCGACGCGGCGCAGCTGCCTCCGCCGGTGTCGATGGGGTGAGCCGCCCCGCCGCCGGACCTGGCGGTGCCCGATGAACCATGCCGGGCCACGCCCGTTGCTGCCGCACGCCCGGGAGCACCAGCACACCATGATCACCGCCGCCATTTTCGACGTCGACGGCACCCTGGTCGACTCCGTCGACCTGCATGCGCGCGCGTGGCAGGACGCGTTCGCCGATTTCGGCTACCAGCACGACCTCGCCGCCATCCGCGAACAGATCGGCAAGGGCGGCGACCAACTGCTCCCGGTGTTCCTGACGCCGGAGCAGATGGCGGCCGAGGGCACGGCGCTGGAGGAGCATCGGGGCAAGCTGTTCAAGGCGCGCTACCTTCAACAGGTGCAAGCCTTCCCCAAGGTCCCGGCGTTGTTCGAGCGGCTGCGCGCGGCCGGCATCCGGGCCGCACTGGCCACGTCGGCCAAGGTGGATGAGCTGGAGGTATACGAGCGGATCGCCGGGGTGGAGGCGCTGGTGGACGAGAGGGCAACGAGCGAGGACGCCGAGCGGTCCAAGCCGCACCCCGACATCTTCGCCGCGGCCATGCAGCGGCTGGGCGACCCGGCGGCCGGCACGGTGCTGGCGATCGGCGACAGTCCATACGACGCGCAGGCGGCGGGCAAGCTGGGCATCCGCACGATCGGGCTGCTGGGCGGCGGGTTTGCCGAGGCCAGCTTGCGCGAGGCGGGCTGCGTGGCGATCTATCGCGACCCGGCGGACCTGCTGGCGCGGTTCGACAGCTCGCCCTTGGCCGGCTAGCCCAAGGCCGCCGGCAGCAGCGTCACCGTGCCCGTGGACAGCACCGTCGAGGCCAGGATGGTGGCGGAGGTGACCGCTGCCTCCAGCCATGCAGCTCCGCCAACAGGAAGGGCCGGTCAACCGCGCCTTGACGCGGTCGTCCCGGCCCTCAGAACTCGTCCCAGCCCTCTTCCTTGGGAAGGGGCTTGCGGCTGGCGTTGCCCGCGACGACACGGAGGGTCCGGGTGGCCGCCGGACGGGCCGGCTTGGCTTGCGGCGCGGTGCGGCCGGGCGCCTTGGCACCTGCGGACGAAGCGCCGCCGACATCGAACCGGGTCGTCAAGCCCTCCAACGTCGAGGCATCCTGGGCCAGGCTGTGGCTGGCCGCAGTCGACTGCTCCACCATGGCGGCGTTCTGCTGGGTGACTTGGTCCATCTGGTTCACGGCGGTGTTGACCTGGGCCAGGCCGGAGGCCTGCTCCTGCGCGCTCGCCGCGATCTCGTTCACCGCGTCGTTGATCTGCCTCACCTGGGCGAGGATGCGGCCGAGCGCGGTGCCGGTCTCGCTTACCAGCGTCACGCCGCGGCTGACATGGGAGGAGCTGGCGCCGATCAACGCTTTGATCTCCTTGGCGGCCTCGGCGCTGCGCTGCGCCAGGGCGCGCACCTCGCTGGCCACCACGGCGAAGCCGCGCCCGGCATCGCCGGCCCGGGCCGCCTCCACGCCGGCATTCAGCGCCAGCAGGTTGGTTTGGAACGCGATCTCGTCGATGACCCCGATGATCTGGCTGATCTCGCGCGCCGACTTGTCGATCGCGCCCATGGCGGCGACAGCCTCGCGCACCACCGTCTCGCTGTGCTCGGCCTCGTCCTTGGCGGCGATGACCACGGCCTGGGTGGCGTGGGCGCCGTCGGCCGTCTTGCGCACCGTCGCGGTGATCTCGTCCAGCGCCGCCGCCGTCTCCTCCAGGCTGGCCGCCTGCTGCTCCGTCCGGCGGGACAGGTCGTCCGCCGCCTGGCTGATCTCCCCGGTGCCGGAACGGATCGCCCCCGCATTGCCGACGATGGTGCCGACCACGCCCCGCAGCTCCGCGACGGCGGCGTTGAAGTCGGTGCGCAGCCGTTCGTAGTCCGGGGCGAAGGCTTCGGTGATGTCGCAGGTCAGGTCGCCGGCGGACAGCCGCCCCAGCGCCTGCGCCAGGCTGCCCATCACCGCCGCCTGCTGCGCCGCCGCCTCCTGCCGGGTGGCGTCGCTGCGGGCACGCTCCTCCGCGGCTGTCCGACGGTGCGCCGCGCTCTCGTCCTCCAGCCGCTTCTTGTCGATGGCGGCGTCCTTGAAGACCTGCACGGCGCGGCCGACATCGCCCACTTCGTCGCGCTGGTCCAGCGCCGGCACGGTCACGCTGGTGTCGCCCCTGGCGAGCTTGCCCATCACCGCCACCATGGCGCCGACCGGCCGCGTGATGGACCGTGTCACCAGGACCGCCGCCACGATGGACAGCAGCATCGCCGTCACGGTGCCGATCGCCAAGGCCCACGCCAGCCGCGAGATGGCCGACCGCTCGTCCTCGTCCTCCTGGTGCGACCATGCCGTGAGCACCTTGATCGCTGCCAGGTTCGTCTTCAGCACGTCCGCTGTCAGCGTGTTGGTCTTGAACAGCTCGGCGACCTTGGCGGTGGAGCCCTCCTCCATAAGGGCGATCGCCTTGGCCACGTACTCGTCATTCCAACGGATCGCGTTCTTCAAGGCGGCGTCGACGCTGGCCGCCGCATCCGGCACGTCGTCCGGTATCTTCTTGCGCGCGTCCTCCAGCAAGCTGCGGACCAGGCCGACGGCGGTTCGCGTCGCGTTGATGTAGGCCCGGTCGCCCGTGACGGCGAAAGCGAGGATGCTGCGGTTGGTGATGGCCCCCTCCGTGCCGACCTGGTTCGCGAGGTCCTGGGCGTCGCTGGAGTCGCTGTTGCGCTGGGATGCGACGGACAACTCCCGCAGGGTGGTGCCGCAAATGCCGGCCATGACAAGCATGGCGAGGATGACGGCGGTGAAGCCGATTCCAAGCTTCCACGAAATCCGCGTGTTCGACAGCATAGGCCCGCTCCGCTTTCTCCCGTCCAGAGTAGGGCAGCCGGCGTAAACAAAACCTAATGGCGCTCGGATCGTCGAAAGGGAGCAGCGCGGGCTGGCGCCTCCAAGGCGCATGGGTGGCATGGTGCTTGCTTCCACTTGGCAGGGGGCGTGGACCGCATTACGCCCAGTCAGACATCCCCACCGGCGGGGCCAGCCGGACCAGGAGATCACCATCGTGCCATCGTTGACCCGGCGGGCCTTGCTCGCCACCGCGGCCTCCACGCCGGTGTTCGCGCTCGATGGAGCGCGGGCGCAGGGCGTCACGGCCAAGCCCGGCGGCACGCTGACCAGCCTGCTGACGCCGGAACCGGCGATCCTGATCCCGGGCGTCAACAGCCAGGCGCCATCGCTGCTGGTCCAGTCCAAGATATACCAGAGCCTGCTGGAGTTCTCCCCCACGCTGGAGCCCAAGCCGCTGCTGGCGAAGAGCTGGACGCTGTCGGACGACAAGAAGACCTACACGTTCCACCTGCAGGAAAACGTGAAGTTCCACGACGGCCAGCCGATGACGGCGGACGACGTGATCTTCTCGATCATGCAGTTCCACTTCGTCCTGGCCCCACGCGCCCGCGGCGTGTTCAGCAACATCGACAGCGCCACCGCACCGGACCCGCACACCGTCGTGCTGACGCTGAAGGACCCGTTCGAGCCGTTCCTGCTGATGTTCGACGTGACGGCCGTCGCCATCATGCCCAAGCACATCTACGACGTGCCTGGCGCGGACGCCACCGCCGCCGGGGCCGCCTACCGCAACAACCCGGCCAACCAGGCGCCGGTCGGCACCGGACCGTTCCAGTTCGTGGAATGGCAGCGCGGCAACTTCATCCGCCTTAAGAAGTTCGACGGCTACTGGAAGCCGGGCCAGCCCTACCTCGACGAGATCATCTACCGCATCGTGCCGGACAGCCAGAGCCGGGCGCTCGCCTTGCAGACCGGGCAGGTGCTGATGTCCGCGTCCGGCGATATCGAGCCGTTCGACGTGCCCCGCTTCCGCGAGCAGGCGAACCTGGCGGTGGAGACGACGGGGTGGGAGTATTTCGCCCCGCTGATGTGGATCGAGCTCAACCACCGCGTCAAACCGTTGGACGACGTGCGGGTGCGCCAGGCCATCAGCATGGCGCTCGACCGCGGCTTCATCCTCAACCGCCTGTGGTTCGGCATCGGCAAGGTCGCGACCTCGCCCGTGTCGTCCACCACGCGCTACTACGACCCGGCGATGAAGCTGGCCCCGCACGACGTCCGGGCCGCGATGGCGTTGCTGGACGAGGCCGGCCTGAAGCCGGGTGCGGACGGTACGCGCTTCAAGCTCCGCCACCTGACGCTGCCCTACGGCGAGGTGTGGACCCGGCTGGCCGAATACATCCGGGCCTCGCTGAAGCAGATCGGCATCGAGGTGACGCTGGAGAGCACCGACACCGGTGGCTGGGCGCGGCGCGTCTCGGACTGGGACTACGACACGACGATCAACTACCTCTACCAATACGGCGACCCCACGCTCGGCGTGGAGCGGACCTACGTGTCGACCAACATCCAGAAGATCGTCTTCACCAACACCGGCGGCTACGTGAACCCGGAGGTGGACCGCCTGTTCGCCGAAGCCCGCAAGGCGCCGCTGCCCGCCGACCGGCAGAAGGCATTCTTCGCCGTGCAGGAGCTGCTGGTGAAGGAAATACCGCAGATCTGGCTGCTGGAGATGTCGTTCCCCACCATCCACGACAAGAAGGTGCATGACCTGCTGCTCTACGGCACGGGCGTGCATGCGCCGTTCGACGACGTGTCCATCAGCTGAGCAGCCGCGTTGGGGCCAGGACGCTTCGCCCGCTTCCTGTTGGCGAGGCTGGTGAAGATGGTCGCGGTGGTGTTCGCGATCGTCGTCGTCAACTTCTTCCTCATCCACGCCGCACCGGGTGACCCGGCCAGCGTCATGGCCGGGCAATCCGGCGCCGCCGACCCGCAATTCGTGGAGCAGCTGCGCCACGAGTTCGGCCTGGACCAGCCGCTTTCGACCCAGTTGTGGATCTACGTGTCGTCGGTCGCGCGCGGTGACCTGGGGATCTCGCACCGCCAGCAGAGGACGGTCCTAAGCCTGATCGCCGAACGCCTGCCGGCCACGCTGCTGCTCACCGGCACCGCCTTCGCCTTCGCGCTCGTCACCGGCATCGCGCTGGGCGCCGCGGCGGCGCGGCGGGCCGGAAGCTGGGCCGACAGCGTCATCACCGTCCTGGCGCTCGGCTTCTATGCCACGCCGATCTTCTGGGTGGGGCTGATGCTGGTGCTGGTGTTCAGCGTCTGGCTCGGCTGGCTGCCCTCCTTCGGGATGGAGACGGTGGGGGCGGGGCTGCACGGCTGGGCCGCGGTGGCCGACACCGCCCAGTACCTCGTGCTCCCCGCGCTCACGCTGGGGCTGTTCTACATGGCCGTGTACGCCCGGCTGACCCGCAGCGCCATGCTGGACGTGGCGGGGCAGGACTTCATCAAGACGGCACGGGCCAAAGGCGTCGGCGAGGGCCGCATCCTGCGCCGCCACATCCTGCGCAACGCCCTGCTCCCCGTGGTGACGCTGGCCGGCATCCAGGCCGGGCAGCTCATCGGCGGCTCGGTGCTGGTGGAAACGGTGTTCGCCTGGCCGGGCATCGGCCGCCTCGCCTTCGACGCGCTGCTGGCGCGCGATTACCAGGTGCTGCTCGGGGTCTTCCTCACCACCTCCATCCTCGTCGTGCTGTTCAACCTGGTGACCGACCTGGTCTACCTGGCCATCGACCCGCGGATGCAGGCGGCGTGAGCTTCGTCCGCGCCTTCTTCCGCAACCGTGGCGCCGCGGTTGGCCTGGCCATCCTGGTCCTGGTCGGGCTGATGGCGGCCACCGCGCCGTTCGTCTTCCCGTTCTCGCCCTGGGACATGCAGGGCGTGCCGTTCGCGCCACCGGGCGAGGAAGGCTTCTGGCTCGGTTCCGACAGCCTGGGCCGCGACGTCGCGGCGGACATCGCCTACGGCTCCTACGTCTCGCTCCTGGTCGGCGCCGTCTCCACCGCGGTGGCGCTCGCGCTGGGCGTCGTGCTCGGCGCGCTCGCCGGCTATGCGGGGGGCTGGGTGGACGACGCCATCAGCCGCTTCACCGAGTTCTTCCAGACCGTGCCGTCCTTTATCCTGGCCGTGGTGCTGGTGGCGATCTTCACCCCGTCCATCACCTCCATCGTCGCCGCCATCGCCATCGTGTCCTGGCCGCCCGTCACCCGCGTGGTGCGCGCCGAGTTCATGACGCTGCGGACGCGCGAGTTCGTCCAGGCGGCCGAGGTGCTCGGCCGCTCCCGCTCCGCCATCGTGTTCCGGGAGATCCTGCCCAACGCGCTCTCCCCCATCATCGTGCTGGCCAGCCTGATGGTGGCCAGCGCGATCCTGCTCGAATCCGCTCTCTCGTTCCTGGGGCTGGGCGACCCGAACCTGATGTCCTGGGGCTTCATGATCGGCGCCGGGCGCAGCGTCATCCGGCTCGCCTGGTGGATGAGCGTGTTCCCTGGCCTGGCGCTGTTCCTGACCGTGCTGGCGCTCAACCTGGTGGGTGAAGGGCTGAGCGACGCGTTGAACCCGCGTCTGGCCCGGCGGCGTTGAGCCTGCTCGCCATCGACGGCCTGACCGTGGCGCTGCCCCGGGGCGCCGACCGGCCGCACGCGGTGGAGGACGTGTCCTTCACGCTCGACGGGGGCGAGGTGCTTTGCATCGTCGGCGAAAGCGGCTCCGGCAAGTCGGTGTCGGCCGCCGCGCTGACCGGGCTGCTGCCGCCGGGCCTCCTCGTGACCGCCGGTCGGATCGGGTTCGAGGGGCGGGACTTGCGCGGGGCCTCCGCCGCCGACATGCGGGCGCTGCGCGGCGCCCGCATCGGCACCGTGTTCCAGGAGCCGATGACCGCGCTCAACCCGCTGATGCGCGTAGGCGACCAGGTGGCGGAGGTGATGCAGGTGCACGGCCAGCCGGTCGGCCGCCGGGTCGCCGCGTTGCTGGAAGCGGTGGGCCTGCCCGACCCGGCGCGCATCGCCCGGTCCTACCCGCACGCGCTGTCCGGCGGGCAGCGACAGCGCGTGATGATCGCCACGGCCCTGGCGCTGGAACCCGCCATCCTGATCGCCGACGAACCCACCACGGCGCTGGACGTGACGACGCAGAAGCAAATCCTGGCGCTGATCCGCGACATCCAGCGCCGCCGCGGCACCGGCGTGCTGTTCATCACCCATGATTTCGGCGTGGTGGCGGAGATCGCCGACCGCGTCGCCGTCATGCAGCGTGGGCGCATCGTGGAGCAGGGACCGGCCGCCGCCATCCTGTCCGCGCCGCAGCATGCCTATACAAGGGCGCTCATCGCCGCCGTGCCGCACCGCGCCGCCGCGGCGCGCCAGCCGATCGAGGGGCCTGCGGTGCTGGCACTGGAGGGCGTGGGCAAGACCTACCGGTCGCGCGGCGTGTTCCGCCCGGGCCGCGTCGTGCCCGCGGTGCAGGCGGCCACGCTGGAGATCCGGCGCGGCGAGACGCTGGGATTGGTGGGCGAGAGCGGCTCCGGCAAGAGCACGCTGGCGCGCTGCATCGTCCGGCTGGTGGCGGCGGATGCGGGCACCATCCGCTTCGGCGACACGGATCTGCGCCCGCTGTCGCGCGCCGGGTGGATGCCCTACCGCAAGCGCATCCAGATGGTGTTCCAGGACCCCTACGCCTCGCTGAACCCGCGCCGCCGGATCGGCGACATCCTGGCCGAGGGCCCGGTCGCGCACGGCGTGCCCCGCGCCCAGGCACGCGCCCGGGCGGCGGAGCTGCTGGCGCTGGTCCAGCTCGACCCCGGCGCCGCCGAGCGGTTCCCGCACGAGTTCAGCGGCGGGCAGCGCCAGCGCATCGGCATCGCCCGCGCGCTGGCGATGGACCCGGAGCTGCTGATCGCGGACGAGCCGGTCTCCGCCCTGGACGTGTCGGTGCAGGCCCAGGTGCTGGCGCTGCTGGAGGAGCTGCGGACGCGGCTTGGGCTGACGATGCTGTTCATCACGCACGACCTGCGCGTGGCGGCGCAGGTTTGCGACCGGGTGGCGGTCATGCGGCGCGGCGTGATCGTCGAACAGGGCCGGACCGACGCTATCTTCTCCAACCCGTCGCACGAGTATACGCGCAGCTTGCTCGACAGCGTTCCCGGCCGGGGCTGGACACCGCCGCGATGACGGCGCCGAGGCTCGGCGGCACGAAACCAAGCGATCACCCGGCGGTCGGGCAGCTCGCTCCATACTCCTGCAAGCGCCTTGCAGCGTCAGCGCGATGGGTGTGCACCGACTGGAACGGTCTGCCGTCCGAGGATGGCTACCACACTGCCAGGTGGGCGCCGCGGCGATAGGCTGCGACCATGTCGTCCGCGCGCTTGAGGTCCGGGTTCTGCCCGAGCGGGCCGCACGTGACCTCCGGCGCGGCGTCCGCGAAGCTTTCCAGCGCCTCGTCCTCGGCATGGGACAGCACCGCCCCCGCCATGTCGGCGCGCCGCTGTCTGTCTGCCGACGAAGCGTCGTCCGCCGGTCCGAGCGCCCGGATCGAGGCCTGCCACAGATCGGCCGCCCAGGCGCCGTCCCGCAGGCCACAGAGCGGGGTGACGGCCGCCAGCCCGCCGAACTTCGAAGCCTCGTCAAGCTGGGTCTGGCGCAAGCCGTCGGGAGCTTGCGCCCGCGCCCCGCCCGGCCAGGCCGCCAGCATCAGCAGCAGCACTGGCCAGGCTTTCGGGTCTGTCATGGGTCGACCTCCCTCGTCGGGTCGAGCGTAGCGGCTGCCTTGCGCGAGGGGAACACCCGCGCGTGCAAGTCGCTTGACAGGCTTGGCGAACCCCCCGCTTCATGGCCGCAACCGGCCGAGACCGGCGACACAAGGGAGGTTTCCATGCGACGCGTCCTGGCGATGCTGCTGCTCGTTGCGCCCCATGCCTTCGCGCAGACCACGGTCCCGACGATCCCGTTCGACTCCGTGCCGGACTTCCTCCAGCTGCCGCCCGACATGTTCCTGGGAGAGGCCGCGGGCGTGGCCGTCAACAAGGAGGGCAACGTCTTCGTGTTCTCACGCGGCAACACCACCGGGCCGGCCTATGCCGCGGCCGCGGCCCAGCTGCTGGAGTTCACGCCGGACGGCAAGTTCATGCGCGAGATCGGGCACAATCTGTATGCCTGGTCGTTTGCGCATTCGGTCAAGATCGACGCGCAGGACGACATCTGGGCGGCCGACAAGGGCTCGGACATGGTGATCAAGTTCACGCCGCAGGGCCGCGTCGCCATGGTGTTCGGCCGCAAGCAGGAGGCATCGGACGAGGATACCGGGCCGGTGAAGCACCCCAAGCCGCCCGCCGCACCGATCGACGGCTGGTTTCGGCAAGTGACCGACATCGCGTGGGACAGCAGCGGCAATGGCTACATCAGCGACGGCTACATCAACTCCCGCGTCGCCAAGGTGGGGCCGGACGGCACCTGGCTCGGTTCGTTCGGCACGCCGGGCAACGGGCCTGGCCAGTTCAACACGCCGCACAGCATCGCCGTGGACGCGGACAACCACGTCTACGTCGCGGATCGCGGCAACGGCCGCATCCAGGTCTTCGACACCGACGGCAAGTTCCTGCGGCAGATCGTGATCGACGTGCCCGTGCCGGCGGGCGCCCGCCCGGCGATCGGCCCGGTGCCGGACAGCAACGGCGTCACCCCCGGCTATGGCGGGACCAGCCGCACGATGGCGCCCGGCTCGCCCTGGGCGATCTGCATCACCCCGGGTCCGCACCAGGTGCTGTATGCGTCCGACGCGTTTCCGGGGCGGATCTACAAGCTGGCGCTGGACGGGACCGTCCTGGGCGTGCTGGGGCAGTCGGGCAAGCAGCTGAAGCAGTTCGGCTGGATCCACCAGATGGCCTGCCCCTCGGAGAACGAGCTCTACGTGGCGGAGCTGCTGAACTGGCGGGTGCAGAAGCTGGAACTGCATCCGGCGCCGTAGAACGCCGAGGCGGGACTCCGCCACATGGGATCCCCGGGTGGCGCAAGGCACCGCGAGGTCGGGCCCGCCCCTCGCGGACGCTGGATCAACCTCGATGCAAGCTGGTATGCCCCGTATGGGCCGAGCTGGGAGGATGATCGCATGCCGTTCGATGGTGCCGACTACCGCCCGGCGGGCCGGGAGCCGCGGCGGCGCCCGACCATTTCCGACACCGCCGTCACCTACGGCATCGCCATCTTCGCCGCGGTGCTGTTGTTGATGCCGATCTCCGTCGGTGCATTGGTCGATATCGTCAGATACCTCCACGCCCGCTGAGGCGGACCACGCAGCGTGGCCGTGGTCGCCGCCGGCAGCGTCGGGATCGCCGTCGCCACCCCCCCGCTGACCCGGCACCACCTCCGCAGCGTCGCGGTGCTCCACCCGGGGGCACCCGGACCGTGTTGCGTGTCGCGCCGATCCATTCTGTAGCTTCGTAGGGTGGGGTGCGCTTTGGCACCCCACCAGGGCTGCGGCCGGCGGTGCGTGGCCGAAGCGCAACGCACCCTACGGTTTGCCGCGTGCCGGCCGGTCCAGGCCGAGGTGGTCGCGTAACGTGCTCCCTGCATACTCCGTCCGGAACAGCCCGCGCGCCTGCAGCACCGGCACCACGTCGTCGACGAACGCCTCGAGCGGACCGGGGTAGTATGGGCAGGATACGATGAACCCGTCCGCGGCGCCGGACCGGAACCACCGCTCCAGGTCATCCGCCACCATCTCGCCCGTGCCGTGCACCACACGGTGGCCGGAACTGGCGGCGGTGAAGTCCCGCAGCTCCCGCAGGGTCATGCGTTCACGGCGGGCCAACGCGGCCAGCGTCACCGCGTGGCCCTGCATCATGCCGGATGGCGGCAGCTCCGGCACCGGGCCGTCCAGCTCGTAGCCGGACAGGTCGTGGCCCAGCCGGTCCGACAGCACCCGCATCGCGGCCACCGGGTCGGCCAGGCTGGCCAGCTCGGCGATCGTCGCCCGCGCCGCCGCCTCCGTCCGGCCGGGGATGACGGACACGCCGGGCAGGATGCGGATCGCGTCGGCGCGGCGGCCATGGGCGACGCAGCGGGCGCGCAGGTCGCGGGCGAAGGCGACGGCGTCGTCCAGGTCCTGCTGCACGGTGAACACCACCTCCGCCGTGGCGGCGGCAAAGTCCCGCCCCGCCTCGGACGCGCCGGCCTGCAGGATGACCGGGTGGCCCTGCGGCGGCCGCGTGATGTTGAGCGGGCCGCGCACGTCGTAGAACCGGCCGTGATGGTCCAGCACGTGCATCCCGGCCGGGTCGACGAACTGGCCGCTCGCCTTGTCGCCCAGGCGGGCGCCGTCATCCCAGCTGTCCCACAGGCCCTTGACCACCTCCAGGTATTCCGCCGCCCTGGCATATCGCTCCGCGTGCGGCGGGTGCGACGTGCGGCCGAAATTGGGGGCCGCATCCGGGCTCGACCCGGTGACGACGTTCCACGCCGCTCGGCCGCCGCTCAGATGGTCGATCGAGGCCAGGGCGCGGGCGACGTTGTACGGTTCGGAGTAGGTGGTGGACACGGTGGCACCCAGCCCGATCCGGCGCGTGCCCATCGCCAACGCCGCCAGCAGGGTCAGCGGCTCGAACCGCAGCATCATGCCGGGATGCGCGTCCAGCCCGGTATTGAGCGCGTCCGCCAGGAACAGGAGGTCGAACTTGCCCCGCTCCGCCGTGGCCGCGAGATGCTGCAGCAGGGGCAGGTTCTCGGAGCCGAACCGCGCCTCCGGCATGCGCCAGCCGGCCACGTGGCCACCCGCGCCGAGCATGATGAGGCCGAGATGCATCTGCCTCATCGGCGGTCCCGTTCCTCGGCCAGGGTCGTGATGCGGAGCTGCGGCGCCCGCCCGCCGAGCAAGTCCAGCGCGCGGGCGTGCAGCGCAGGCGTCTTGGCGGCGCAGGCGTCGGCCACAACCCGCACGGCCGCGCCGTCGTCCACCGCGGCCAGCGCGGTCGCCAGCACGCAGCAATCGGTGGAAACGCCGCACAGGACGGCGGACGCCCCATCGCCGATGCGGCCCTGCACCGCCGGCAGCCACTTTGCGAAGGTGTGGCTGTCGACGCTGGGGCGGCCGGTCCAGGGTGCGTCCAGCGCCCACATCCAGGCATTCGCCGGGTCGAGCGCGAAGGCCCAGCGCGCGTAGTACTGCACCCAGCTTCCCGTTGGCCGCTCCGGCGGGACGAAGCGGGTGAACAGGACGCGCTCGCCGAACAGCCGCACCAGCTCCGCCACCGTCGGGGTGGCATCCGCCAGGCCGGGCGTGAACCAGGGGCTGTCCGGGTGCGAGAAGGCAGGCTGCATGTCCACGACCACGAGCCAGTCCATCATGCCGAGACCACCTGGCATTCGGCGCTGGGCAAGGCGCGGGCCAGGAACGCCTGCACCCGCGGGTCCCGCGGGTGGGACAGCACGGTGCCGGGCGGCCCCGCCTCGGCGACGGTCCCGTCCAGCATGATGGCGACCGTGTCGGCGACCTCGCGTGCGAACTGTACCTCGTGCGTCACCACCAGCACGGTCATGCCGCTTGCCGCCAGGTCGCGGATGACAGCGACTACTTCGCCCACCAGATGGGGGTCGAGGGCGGAGGTCGGCTCGTCGAACAGCATCAGCTCCGGCTCCATCGCGAGCGCCCGG
Source organism: Acetobacteraceae bacterium (assembly GCA_965199005.1). Classification (GTDB taxonomy): domain Bacteria; phylum Pseudomonadota; class Alphaproteobacteria; order Acetobacterales; family Acetobacteraceae; genus LMUY01. The sequence goes on from CBDAQK010000006.1 coordinate 3,099,107, forward strand.
GCGATCGCCACGCGCTGCTGCTGCCCGCCGGAAAGCTGGCGGGGGTAGGCGTCCGCCTTGCCCGCAAGGCCCATGCGAGCAAGCAACGCGCGGGACCGCGCCTCCGCGACGTCGGGCGCCTGCCTGCGGACGCGGATGGGCGCGTCCGCCACGTTGCGCAGCACGGTCATGTGCGGGAACAGGTTGTAGTCCTGGAACACCACGCCGATCCGGGCGCGCTGCCGGGCCAATGCCGCCTCCCGCAGGCGCACATGGGCCTGGCCACGCCGCTCCGTCCCGATGGCGACGCCGCCCAGCGTGACCAGCCCGCGATCCCAGGGTTCCAGCGCGTCGATGCAACGCAGCAGCGTGCTCTTGCCCGCGCCGGACGGGCCGAGCAGGCCCATCACCTCGCCCCGGCGCACCGCGAGGTCGACGCCCCGCAGCACCGGCACGCCGCCGCGCGCCTTCCACAGGCCAGCCACCGCGAGGAACGGCTCCGTCACGCCGCCCTGTCCTCGCCCGCGGCGCCGCGGGCGAACCGACGCTCGATGAGGCCCTGGCCGACCGAGAGGACCCCGACCAACGCCAGGTACCAGAGTGCGGCGACGATCAGCAGCGGCACGGTCTCGAAATTGCGGGAGTAGATGTTCTCGACCGACTGCATCAGCTCCGGCAACGCCACCACGCTGGCGATGGAGGTGTATTTCAGCATCCCGATCACCTGGTTGCCCGTAGGCGGCACGATCGCCCGCATGGCCTGCGGCAGCACGACGATCCGGAGCGTCTGCCCCGGCCGGTGGCCCAGGGCGCGGGAGGCATCCACTTGCCCGCGGTCGACCGAGAGCAGGCCCGCGCGCACGATCTCCGCCATATAGGCCGCCTCGTTGAGCCCGAGCCCCAGCAGCGCCGCGGTGAAGGAGGAGATGGCGGCGGTGGACGACACCGACACCAGCTTCGGGCCGCCAAAGGGCACGCCCAGCGACAGGACGGGGAACAGCGCCGCCAGGTTGTACCAGAACACCAGCTGCACCAGCACCGGCACGCCGCGGAAAAACCAGATGAACGCGCGGGCACAGGCCGGCAGCACCGGGTTGGCGGCCAGCCGCGCCAGCGCCAGCCCGGCGCCCAGCACGATGCCGGCGGCCATGACCACGACCGTCAACTCGACCGTGGTCGCGACGCCGCGCAGCACCTCCGGACTGAACAGGTACTGCGCCACCACCCCCCACTCGAAGCCAGGGTTGGTCAGCAGCTGGAACACCACCCAGGCGACGAAGAGCAAGGCGACGGCGCCGGCCACCCAGCGGCCGGGTTGCGACGGCGCCAGGATGGCCGGGGGCGCAGAGGCGGTGGCTGACATGGACCGTTACGGCAGCGGGGAGCGGATCTGCTCGATGCCCAGCGCCCCGTCCGGCACGCCGAACTCGGTCAGCAAAGCACCGTAGCTGCCGTCGGCGGCAGCACTGGCCAACGCCAGGCGCAGCGCCTCGGCCAGGGCCGTGTTGCCCTTCGCCACGACGATGCCGGACAGCGTCCGGTCGCCGGGCAGCGTGCCGTCCGACATGACGAGCTTGCCATTGGTCTTGGCGATGTAGACGCCCACCGCCCGGTCGGTGAGGAAGCCGTCGCCGCGGCCGTTGGCGACGGCCAGGTAGGTGTCGGCGCTGTCGGGGAAGGTGAGCGTGGGGATCGCCGCCTGTCCGGCCTTCACGCAGTCGGCGGACAACAGGGCGGCCACAGCCACCTGGGCGCTCCCCTGCGTCACGGCCAGGGTGCGGCCGCACAGGTGGGTGGCATCGAGCCCGGCCGGACTGCCCTGCCGCACCAGCAGCCCGTATCCGGAGGCGTAGTAGTCCACGAAGCCCGCCACCTTGGCGCGCTCCGCCGTATGGCCGATCTGGTCGACGCCGATGTCATAGCGCCCGGCGGCCACGCCCGGCACGATGGAGGGGAACTTGATGTCCTCGAACTCCGCACGCAGCCCCAGCTTCGCGGCCAGCAGCCGCACCAGGCGGATGTCGAGGCCGTCCGGCCCGCCGCCAGGGAAGGCGAAGTCGAACGGCGGCCATTGCAGGGAGGTGGCGACCTTCAGCACGCCGGACGCCCGCGTCGCCTCCGGCAGCGCCGCCCGGGCCGTGTCCACCACCGCTTGCGCCCCGGCGGAGGTGGCGGCCAGCATCAGCCCGGCCAGCGCGGCCCCGAAACGGCGCAGCGGGAAGGTGGAACGGCGTGGAGGCGTCATGGCTGGGTGGTCCGCTGTGGTCCGCTGGAGATGACATGCCTCCCGCCGCAATCAATCCTCGCCGCTCAGTCCGGCGGGCGCAGACGGTAGCCCACGCCGGTCTCGGTGAGGATGTGGGTCGGCTGTTCGGGGACGGGTTCGATCTTCTGACGCAGGGCGCGGATGTAGATGCGGAGGTATTGCACGTCCGTGTCGCCGCCCCAGACCTCGCGCAGCACCTGCTTGTGGGTGAGCACCTTGCCCGCATGGGCCACCAGAAGCCGCAGGATCTCATACTCGCGGCGGGAGAACTTCACGTCCGCGCCCCGCACCGTTACCGTCCGCCGCACGAGGTCGACCACCAGGTCGCCGCCGCGATAGATCGGCCGCTCGCCGCCCTGCTGCAGCCGGTGGCGCTGGGCAGCGCGGATGCGGGCGAACAGCTCGTCGATGCCGAACGGCTTGGTGACGAAGTCATCCGCCCCTTCGTCCAATGCCGCCACCTTGCTGCCCTCGTCATCGCGGCTGGACAGCACGATGATCGGCAGCAGCGCTCCGGCGGCGCGGATCTGGCGGATGACGGCCAGCCCGTCCATGTCCGGCAGCCCGAGGTCGAGCACGACCAGGTCGGCACCGTTGCGCCGCACGCAGTCCAGGGCCAGCCCACCATCCGCCGCCTCCGACACGGTGAAGCCCTGGGCGGCCAGCCCGGCCCGCAGGAAGCGCAGGATGGCCGGCTCGTCGTCCACCACCAGCACGCGAAGCGAGTTGGCGTCTGCCATCGGGCCGGTTTCTCCTTGTCATCCGCGCCGGCCGGCACGGTCCATCCGAGGCATACGCCGCCGGGCGTTCCGCCACCACCACGGACACGGTCGGAGAAGCCGATGGGGCCGACAGCACCGCTTGCGCACCAACCGTAGGACAGCACCGATGGTGCGTTGCCAAAGCGCAACGCACCCTACGGGAATCGGACGGTCCGCGTCACTCCTGGCCGGGTTGGACCAGCGGCGGCGTCTGCTGGTGCTGGATCACCTGCCACTTGTCGTGCTCGAGGCGGCGGTAGACCGTCGTGCAGTGCGCCTCGTAGGCCTGTTCGCCCTCCCGCTCCGCCCGCGCGAGATAGGCGATCACGATCAGGCCCTCCTGCGGCCGGGCGACCTGGCGCTCCGTCAGCGCGACCCGGGTCCAGCGCGGCGTGCGGGCAACCGCCTCCGCCGCCTGCCGCCCGGTCACGATGAAGGGCTTGGCCGGCAGCACCATGAGGCACTCCGCGTCGATCGTGGCGCGATAGTTCTCAGCATCGCCCGTCCACAGGCCTGCTTCCGAGCCCCAGATCCGATCGTCGTCCATCCGCGCTTCCCTCCGTTGGTCAGGCTACAGCGCGGCAGGCCGCGGATCGTTCACCAGCCGCGGCCGTCGGTCGATTGACTGGAAGCCGAAACCGACCGCATTTGCCACCGGCAGGCCCCGGCACGGCAATCCGGGTGCGCATGCGGGGAACGTGCATCGGTGGACTTCGACCTGCTCATCGTCGGCGGCGGCATCAACGGCGTCGGGATCGCCCGCGACGCCGCCGGGCGCGGGCTGCGCGTGCTGTTGTGCGAGAAAGGCGACCTCGCGGCCGCCACGTCGTCCTCGTCCAGCAAGCTGATCCATGGCGGCCTGCGCTACCTGGAACAGTACGAGTTCCGCCTCGTGCGCGAGGCGCTGGTCGAGCGCGAGGTCCTGCTGCGGATCGCACCGCACATCGCGTGGCCGATGCGCTTCGTGCTGCCGCACGCGCCGGAGCAGCGGCCGGCCTGGATGATCCGGCTCGGCCTGTTCCTCTACGACCACATCGGCGGCCGGGTCAGCCTGCCCGGCACGCGCCAGCTGGACCTGCGCCGGGCGCCGCAGGGCGCGCCGCTGCGGGCGGAGTTCCGCAGGGGATTCGAATACTCCGATTGCTGGGTGGACGATGCGCGCCTGGTCGCCTTGAACGCCATGGACGCGCGGGAGCGCGGCGCGACCATCCTGACCCGGACCGCCTGCCTATCCGCCGCTGCGGACGGGGCGGCATGGCGGGTGACGCTCGCGGACGGCGACACGGGGGCGCTGCGGACGGTCACCACGCGGATCCTGGTCAACGCGGCCGGACCCTGGGTGGAGGACGTGCTGGGCGGCCGCGCGGGCGTCAACGACGGCCCGCACGCGCGCCTGGTCAAAGGCAGCCACATCGTGCTGCCCAGGCTCTACGATGGCGAGCAGGCCTACATCCTGCAGAACGACGACGACCGGGTGGTGTTCGTCATCCCGTACGAGGGTGGCTACTCGCTCGTCGGCACGACCGACATCCCGTTCACCGGTGACCCGGCACATGTCGCGATCGAGCCCGCGGAGGCCGCCTATCTCTGCCGCGCGGTGTCCCGCTACTTCGCGGCGCCCGTGCAGCCCTCCAGCATCGTGCACAGCTATTCCGGCGTCCGCTCGCTGCACGACGACAAGTCCGACGACCCCTCCTCCGTCACGCGGGACTACGTGCTCGACTTCCGGTCGGTGCCGGCGCCGGTGCTGTCCGTGTTCGGGGGCAAGATCACGACCTATCGCCGCCTGGCCGAGCACGCGATGGACAAGCTGCTGCCCCACCTCCAGGCGCCCCGCCCGAAGGCGTGGACCGGCCTGGCGCCGCTGCCCGGGGGCGACCTGCCCGGTGGGGATTTCACCGGCTTCCTGGCGTCGTTGCAGGCCAGGTATCCGTGGCTACCCGCCGCCCTGGCGCATCGGCTCGCCCGCGCCTACGGCACCCGCGCCGAAGCCGTGCTTGCCGGCGCGCAGGGCTTGGCCGACTTGGGCGAGGCGTTCGGCGGCGGCCTCACCGCGGCGGAACTGCGCTACATGATGCAGCAGGAGTGGGCCCGCACCGCGGAAGACGCGCTGTGGCGCCGGTCCAAGCTCGGGCTGCACCTGTCGGCGGCCGAGATCGCCCGCGTGGCCGACTGGATGCGCGCGCGCACCACCCAGCCAGAGGCCGCGCTTGGCTGAGCCCGTGCACCTGCTGGCGATCGACCAGGGGACGACCTCCACCCGCAGCATGGTGTTCGACGCGGCGGGCAACGCGGTGGCAGTGGCACAGCGCGACCTCACGCAGTCCTACCCGCAGGACGGCTGGGTGGAGCACGATGGGGAGGAGATCTGGCGCCACGTGCTCGAGACCGCGCGCGAAGCGATTGCCGCAGCCGGCGTGCCGATCCGGGCGGTGGGCATCGCCAACCAGCGCGAGACGGCCGTGCTGTGGGACCGTGCGTCCGGCACGGCGGTCCACCCGGCCATCGTGTGGCAGGACCGCCGGACCGCCAGCGCCTGCGCCCGGTTGCGGGGGGACGGGGTGGAGCCGCTGGTGCGGGCGCGCACCGGCTTGCTGCTGGACCCGTATTTCTCGGCCACGAAGCTGGCGTGGATGCTGGATGCGGAGCCTGCGCTACGGGCCCGCGCCGAGCGCGGCGACCTGGCCTTCGGCACCATCGACAGCTACCTCCTGTGGCGGCTGACCGAGGGCCGGGTGCATGCCACGGACGCGACCAACGCCTCCCGCACGCTCTTGTTCGACATCCACCGGCAATGCTGGGACGACGACCTGCTTCGCCTGTTCCGGATCCCGCCCGCGCTGCTGCCGGAGGTGCGGGACAGCGCGGGCCTGTTCGGCGAGACGGCGCTGCTCGGCGGCCGGCTGCCGGTGGCGGGCATCGCCGGGGACCAGCAGGCGGCGATGGTCGGGCAGGCCTGCTTCGCGCCCGGCATGGTGAAGGCGACCTACGGCACCGGCTGCTTCGCGCTGATGAACACCGGCGACAAGGCGGTCGCCTCGGCTAACCGGATGCTCACCACGGTGGCCTACCGCATCGGCGGCGTGCCGAGCTATGCGCTGGAAGGCGCCATCTTCGTGGCGGGTGCCGCGGTCAAGTGGCTGCGGGACGGGCTCGGCGTGATCGCGCACGCGTCCGAGACGCAGGGCATGGCGACCGCGCTGGGGGACAACCACGGCGTGTACATGGTCCCCGCCTTCGTCGGGCTGGGCGCGCCGCACTGGGCCCCCGAGGCGCGCGGGCTGATCTGCGGGCTGACGTTCGACGCGACCGCCGCCCATGTCGCCCGCGCGGCACTCGAGGCCGTCGCCTACCAGACCTTCGACCTGGCCGAAGCCATGGCGGGCGATGGGGCCGACCGCGCGCAGGCCCTCCGCGTGGATGGCGGCATGGCGGCGAACGACTGGTTCTGCCAGTTCCTCGCCGACACGCTCGGCGTGCCGGTGCAGCGCCCGGCGATGCTGGAAAGCACCGCGCTGGGTGCGGCCGTCCTGGCTGGCCTGGCGACCGGCCTCTACGCGACCCTGGCGGAGAGCAGCGCGCGGCGGGCTCCCGGGCGCTGCTTCGCCCCGGCGATGCCGACGGCCCGGCGGGACGCCCTGGTCGCAGGCTGGCACGCCGCCGTCCGGCTCGCGCTCACGCGGTAGCGGGTCACCAGCCTCAATACGTTCCGGGATACTGGCCGCCATCCACCAGCAGGCTCTGCCCGGTGATGAAGCCGGCATGGCCGGAGCATAGGAAGGTCACGCAGGCGCCGATCTCCTCCGCGGTGCCGTAGCGCCCGGCCGGGTTGCGGCGCTGCCGTGCCGCCCAGATGGCGTCGAACGACTCCCCGGTGGCGTCCGACAGCCCGCGCACGTGGTCGCGCTGCGCGTCGGTCGCCACGATGCCGGGCAGCACGTTGTTGATGGTGACGCCTTGCTTGATCGACTGCCGCGACAGGCCGGCGACGAAGCCGACCAGGCCCGAGCGCGCGCCGTTCGAGAGGCCCAGTTCCGCCTGCGGCTCCTTCACGGAACGGGACACGATGTTGACGATGCGGCCCTGCCCGCGCGCCATCATGCCGTCCAGGGTGAGTCGGATCATCTCGATCGGCGCGAGCATCATCATGTCCAGGGCGCGGATCCAGGTCTCGCGCGTCCATTGCCGGAAGTCGCCCACCGGCATGCCGTCGCCGTTGTTGATCAGGATGTCCGGCGCCGGGCAGGCGGCGAGGATCGCGGCGCGTCCGGCCTCGGTGGTGAGGTCGCCCGCCACCGCTGACACCTCGGCGCCGGTGGCCGCGCGGATGTCCGCCACCGCCGCCTGCAGCGTGTCCATCCGCCGGGCGGCGATGGTCACCCGCGCCCCCTCGCCCGCCAGCGCCTGTGCCACCGCCCGCCCCATGCCGCGGCTGCCGCCGCACACGAGGGCCGCCTGCCCGGTGATCCGCATGTCCATGGAAGTTTTCCTTGCCGCGCCTGCATCAGTCGTAGGGTGCAATGCTCCTTCAAGCATTGCACCACCAGCACGCCTCGTCTCGCCGGTTGTGGTGCAGTCCTCCAAGCGGGTTGCACCCTACCTTCAGGCGGCTCGGGCCAATGCCACCTCGTCGAGGCTCTCGCGGAGTGCCGCGTCCAGGATCGCGGTCGCGCGGTCGATCTCGTCGTGCGACACCGTCAGGGGCGGGGCGATGCGCCACACCGACCCGCGCTCCGGACGGCGGCGGATGTTCATGCTGAGGCCCTTCTCGAAGCATTTCCTCGTCGTGCGCGCGCCGAGCTCGTGGAACGGCGTGCGGGACTCGCGGTCCTTCACCAGTTCGACGCCGAGCAGCAGGCCCTCGCCGCGGACGTCCCCGATCACCTCGTAGCGTTGCTGGAGCTCCTGCATCCGGCCGCGCAGGTAGGCGCCGACCGTCCGCGCACGCTCGACCAGCTTCTCCTGCCTGAGCACGCGGAGCACGGCCAGCCCCACCTCGCCCAGCAGCGGGTCGGACACGTGGCTCGTGTAATAGGTGAATCCTTTGCGGTGCAGGTCTTCCTCAATCGCCGGCGTCGTGATCGTCCCGGCCATGGGCAGCCCGCCGCCGAGGGTCTTCGAAACGCTCATGATGTCGGGCACGACGCCGAAGAACTCCGAACCGGTGCGGTAACCGATGCGACCGAACGCCGTCTGCGCCTCGTCGAAGATCAGCATCATGCCACGCTCGTCCGCGGCCTGACGGAGCGCCTGCATGTACGCCTTCGGCGGCACCAGCACGCCGCCGGCGCTGATGACGGGCTCGATGATGATGGCGGCCGGCTTGCCCGCCGACTGCATGTCGAACATCTTGAGACCGAGTTGGAGGCAGGCGAGCGCCGACTCCTCCTCGGTCGCCGCCTTGATGGCGGGGCGGTAGGCGTTCGGCTCCGGCATCACGAAGGTGCCGGGTGCGGGGACGCCGTAGTTCTTCCGGTCGCTCGCGAAGGAGACGCCGCTGGCCGCGCCCGTCACGCCATGCCACGAGCCGCCGACCGCCAGGACCTCGTAGCCGCCCGTGTGCATCTTCGCCATGCGAAGCGCCACCTCGTTGCTCTCGGACCCGGTGTTGATGAAGAGCGACTTGGTGAGGCCGGCGGGCATCCAGTCCTGCGCCACGGTGCGCGCCAACTCCGCCACGACCTCGGGGATCATGCCACTGAACAGGTGGAAGGCCTTGCGCCCGGCCTGGTTCACGGCCTCCACGATGGCCGGGTGGTTGTGCCCGATCGTCGCGCACATCTGCCCGGAGGTGAAGTCGAGGATTTCGCGCCCCGTGTCGTCGGTGACGATGGTACCCTTGGCCGACACGAACAGGTTCGGGAAGGTGTCGCCGCCATAGCGGACCATGTACTCCGTGGCGGCGTCGCGCAGCGTGGTGTCCAAGGAGGGCTCCTGTTCAAGGATGCTGGGGCGGCCATCACGCGGCCATGGCAAGCGCGACCGCGAGGAAGGCGAGCCCGCAGAGCGCGTATGTGACGAGCTGTTGTGGCGCAAGCCCCAGCGGGCGCCCGGTCGCCGCCGCGAAAGGGGGATCCACCCAAGCTGTGCCCTTGAAGAGGGGCGCCAAAGCCATCGCGACGAAGTAGTTCGCCGCCGCCGCCGCCGCAATCAAGAACATCGGACGCGTCAACGGGCGCGAGCCGAACAGGATGGCAAGCGACAGCGAACCGCCCAAGATCCCCAGGAGCATCGTTTGCGCGTTGTGGAACTTCGCATGCGGCGGCCAAAGGGGGTTCCAAAGATGTTGCCGAGCCGTGGCGGGAACGATCGCGTCCGCCACTGCCCCGCCGAAGTTGAACACCGCAACGAAAGCGATGATCCATTTTGAGATTTCCACAGCACGTATCCTTTCCCTAACTGGAAAGGACGTGCCGGAGGCCGGCCCCGCGGGTGCGGGCGGCTCGTACGAGCGTAAATGCCACCCGGACTACCGACCGGGCTGTGACTTTTACACGTCCACCCGCTTTATCGCGGCCGGCGCAGCCTCCTGTCAATCCGCATTTTGTTCTAAATTCGAAACGACCACGGTACGGATCAGGATCGATCGCCGTGCCGGGCGGTCGAGCGAGGGATCAGCACTTTGCCCGTGGTCCGACCGGTCGTTGCCCTGCTCTGGAATCGCCGACATAGTGGCGGACCGCAACAGCGTCTGGACGCGAGGGTGGAGCGATGCAGTGACGGCGCCCCTTCGGTCCTCTCGGCCGCCTGACCAGGTCGGCATGCCGTTCGACGCGCAGCTGGGGCGGCCCACGCCCGTCCGGGCGCCTGGCAGCCGGGCAGTGGTCGCCACGATCCTGGGCAACGCGCTCGAGGTGTTCGACTTCACCGTCTACGCCCTGTTCGCGGTCCAGATCGGCCGGGTGTTCTTCCCGAGCGCGTCGGCATTCGGGCAACTGATGCTCTCCGTGGGCACGTTCGGGGTCGGGTTCATCGCGCGGCCGCTCGGCTCCCTGGTCATTGGCGCGTATGCCGACCGGGCGGGACGCAAACCCGCGCTCACCCTCACCATCCTGATGATGGCAGCGGGCACCGGGCTGCTCGGGGTCACCCCGGGCTACGCCACGATCGGGATCGCGGCGCCGCTGCTGGTCGTGCTGTCGCGGCTGCTGCAAGGCTTCTCCGCCGGCGGCGAGATCGGCGCGGCGACGACCTACCTCATCGAGATGGCGCCGCCGGACCGCCGCGGCCTGTATGGCAGCTGGCAGAGCGCCAGCCAGGGCATGGCGATCCTGGCCGGCGGCCTGGTCGGCTTCGTCGCCTCGCTGCTGCTGACGCCGGCGCAGCTGGGGGAGTGGGGCTGGCGCATCCCGTTCCTGTTCGGCCTGCTGATCGCGCCCGTCGGCTTCTACATCCGCAGCCAGCTCGAGGACACGGCGGAGCCTGGCGGCGCGGGTTCGGCCGCCGTGCTGTCCCAGCTCCTCGGGGAATACCGCCGCGAGCTGCTGCTGGCGACGGCCAGCATCATCGGCCCCACCATCTCGGTCTACGTCATCTCCAGCTACATGACGACGTATGCGATCACCGTGCTCAAGCTGCCGACCTCGACCGCGCTGCTCGCCGGGCTGGTGGCGGGGGTGGCCGCGGTGGTGGGCGGGCTGTCGGGCGGCTACCTGTCGGACCGCGTCGGCCGCAAGCCGCTGACGATCATCCCGCAGGCGCTGATCGTGCTGCTGGTCTATCCGGCCTTCCTCCTGGTGACGGAGCTGCGGACCGGGACGGCGCTGATGGCCATGATCGCCGTGCTGACGCTGCTGCGCTCGCCCAGCAGCGCCGTGGTGATCGTGCAGGTCGCCGAGTGCTTCCCCAAGGCCATCCGCACGACCGGCCTGTCCATCGCCTACGGGGTGGCGGTGACGGTGTTCGGCGGCACGGCGCAGATCGTCGTCACCTGGCTGCTCGGCACGACGGGCAACCCGATGTCGCCTGCCTGGTACCTGGTGGCGGCCAACGCCGTCTCGCTGCTGGCCCTCATCCTGCTCAGGCCACGGCCGCAGGCGGACCTGATTCCGCCGCGGCACCCCGCAACCCCCGACTGGAGCGAACAACGATGAAGATCGACCTGGACGCGATCGCCTCCTACACCGACGAGCTGACCGCGATCCGCCACGACATCCACCGCCATCCGGAACTGGGCCTGGAAGAGGTCCGCACGTCCAAGCTGGTCGCCGACACGCTGCGGTCCTGGGGCATCGAGGCGGATGTCGGGCTGGCGCGCACCGGCGTGGTCGCGACGGTGACCGGGCGGCGCCCGGGCCAGCGGGCGATCGCGCTGCGGGCCGACATGGACGCGCTGCCGCTGGAGGAGAAGACCGGGCTGCCCTACGCCTCCCAAACGCCCGGGCGCATGCACGCCTGCGGGCATGATGGGCACACCACGATGCTGCTCGGCGCCGCGCGCTACCTGAAGGAGCATGGCGATTTCGCCGGCACCGTGCACCTCATCTTCCAGCCCGGCGAGGAGGGTCAGGGCGGCGGCCGCATCATGGTGGAGGAGGGGTTGTTCGACCGCTTCCCTTGCGATGCGGTGTATGGCCTGCACAACAAGCCCGGCTACGAGGTCGGCACCTTCGCCACCCGGCCCGGCCCGATGCTCGCCGCCGCCGACCGGTGGGTGGCCACCTTCCGCGGCACCGGCGGGCATGGCGGCTCGGCGCCGCACCTCGGCACCGACCCTACCATCCCGCTGGCCCACTTCATCCTGGGCGTGCAGGGCATCATCGGGCGCAACGTCCCCGCGCTGCAGACGGCCGTGCTGTCGATCGGGCATATCCTGGCCGGGCAGACGGGGGCTGGCAACGTGATGCCGTCCCAGGTGGTCGTCGAAGGCACCGCCCGCAGCTACCTCCCCGCGATCCGCGACCTGCTGGAGCGCCGGCTGGGCGAACTGGCCCACAACTTCGCCGCGGCGCAGGGCTGCGAGGGCACGGTGGTGTACGAGCGCAACTATCCCCCGCTGGTCAACGCCGCCGAGCAGGTGGGCGTGGCTGTGAAGGCGGCGCGCGCCATGGTCGGCCACGATGCGGTGGACGACGCGATGACGCCGATCACCGCGGGGGAGGATTTGTCGTTCATGCTCGAGAAGAAGCCGGGCATGATGATGATGATCGGCAATGGCGGCGGGGCTGACGGGAAGTTCCACAACGTCCACACCCCGCATTACGACTTCAACGACGCCCTCCTGCCGCTGGGCGTTCGCTACTGGGTCAGCCTGGTGGCGGAAGAACTCGGCAGCTGAGCCGTCTGGCCTGCCCGCACGCTCTTGACCCGCGCCAAGCAGTGGGCCGAGGCCGTTGCGGCCGGTATCCTCCTGGCGTTGGCGGCAACGCCGTTCGTCGCCCCGTTCCCCGAACCGCCGGCATTCGGGCGCGGGGCCGCCACCATCGTCGCGACCGTCCCTGTCCTGGCGGTGGTGGGCGTGACATCCAGGGCGGATCCGGCACGGCGGCAGCGGATCCTCCGTCGCGCCGGCCTCCTGCTCGCCATCAGCGCCGCCGCAGTGGTCGCCCGTATCCTCCTGGCAGGGGACATCAGCGCCAAGGTCCCGACCGCGGACATCCTGCCCAAGCTGTTCGCCTTGCAGGGCGAGGACGTCGATGACGCCGTCCTCTACGAGGTGTGGGTAGAGCTTTGGCTACTCTGCGCGGCCGTGACGGCCTCCGCCGTCGCACTGCGTCGCGGCAGGCGGCGCCCACAGGGCCCGGCTGCTCCAGCCCCGCCCCGGGCGGCGCCATGGAACGCCGCCACGATCGTGCTCTGGCTCGTCGGCTTGGCGGCGCTTGCGGGCGCCGTGCTCGACGGCCACTGGACGACGGCGTTCCTCGACCGCGCTGTCCACGTGACCGGTCGCATCGCCGACCCACAGCCGCACCCGCGCATCCGGTTCACGACCACGGAGGGCGTCGTCGTCGAGTTCACGCAGGACGGGTACGTTTCGCGCGCCGTGGGCGAGGCGGTGCCGGTGGCCTACCTTGCGCCCGACCCACCCGGCACGGCGCGGGCCGATACGGTCTGGGCCAATTGGAGCGACGTGTTCGGCTTGCTGTGGGTCGGCCTGGGCTTCACGCTGTTCCCGTTCTACGGCTTGCGCGCCAGGTTCCGCGTCGGGCGATGGTGAGCTGAAGGGACGTGACGATGCGCGGGGAGATGCGACGGATTGCGGCCTGGCTTGTCCTGCTCATGCTTCCGGGCGGCGTGATCGCGGCTGCGCCTCCTCCAGCCGCGACGGTGATCGCTTCCATCGACCTGTCGCGCCCGTTCGCCACGCGCTCGGCCTGGCGCTTCACCGCCACGCAGGCGCCGGAGATCGAGGATCCGTTCGGCGGGAGCGACGACAAAGTGCCCGGCGCCATCACCCTCTGCCTCAGCAAGGCCGACGCGGGATCGTGCGACCCGCAGTTGCAGGGCCGACTGGACAACACGTCCGATGACGGCCTGTTCTCCGAGCGCCACTACCTGGACACGGCGGAGATCGTGCATCCGCACGGGGCCTCCGGCGCGCCGATCCTGCTGGTGGCGACGGCCAGCCTGCACAGCGGCGATGGCGACCAGTCCAAGCTGACGGAGGCGTTCGCATACGATGGCGGGGCGGACCGGTTCGTGCGCGTCTACGAGCATTCGACCGGGCGGAACAACAACCAGGAGGTGCGGTATATGGAGGCCGGGCCGCTGGCAGGCGCCATCATCGCGGTTGACCCGACCGAGACCGCGCCGTTCGGCTACTGGGTGTCCGTCAGTTCGCTGACGGCGTACGCCTATCGGGAGGTCTTGCGGTATCGCAGTGCCACCACCTACGACGACGGCAACCCCTTGCCCGTGATCGATTCGGAGATGGCGAACATCGAACGGCGCCTCGGCCGGTGGCATTCCGGAATGCCGCTCCCGCTTCCCGCGCCGCCCTGCCCGAAGCCGCATCTGAAGGGCATGGAGCTGTGGTGCGAATGAGGCGGCTGCCAGCAAGCGTAGCCCGTATTCGCGGAGCGAATGCGGGACGATCGAGCCCAAAGGGCATCGGCAGCCAACTGTCGGAGGGTCGCCAAGTCCGCGGTGCCCGCCGTCCCGCATGAGCAAGCGCTCATACGGGCTACGCCTTCCGCTCGCTCCGAACCGCCTTCGTCGCCTTCATCCTCAAATCCGATGCTGGAACGGAAACGCCCTGCCGGTGCGTAGCCGGTAGAGCCCGGCCGGCCGATGCGCGCCGACGCGACGGGCGTCGGCGGCCTCGACGATCCCCTGGTCGGTCATCTTGCGCCGGAACGAGGCCTGGTCGAGCCGGGTGCCCAGCACCTGCTGGTACACCGCATGCAGCTCCGTCAGGGTGAACAGCGGCGGCAGCAGGAAGGCCGGCAGCGCCGAATAGCTCGACTTGCCGCGCAGGCGGGCGACGGCGGCCTCGATCACCGCCGCGTGATCGAAGGCGAGCGGCGGCAGAGTATCGACCGGGTGTAGCGACAGCGTTCCGTCGGCCGCCAACAGCTCGGCCTCGGGCACCAACGTGAAATATGCGACCGTCAGCGACCAACCCCGCGGGTCGCGCGCCGCGCCGCTGAACGTGCCGAGCTGCTCCAGGAATCGGCAATCCACCCTCGCCTTGTCTTGCAGGATGCGGTGGGCCGAGGCTTCGAGCGTGCTGTCCTCCGGGACGTGGACGTAGCCGCCGGGCAGGGCTGCGACGCCGGCGAAGGGCGGCCGGTCCCGCTGCATCAGCCCCACCGACAGCACGCCCTGGCTGAGGGTCATCAGCACGGCGTCCACAGTGACGATCGGGGAGGGAAAGCTTCGCTTGGCCATCACACTAATATGTAATTTGCATATTACCTGAAACTAGCGCATACCCCTCGGGCAGGGCAATCACAAACTGGCCCAAGGAAGGATCACACCATGCGCCTTCGCCTGAGTCTCGCCGGTCAAGCCATCCCGCTGCGATGCTTCACCTTCCCCGGTGGGGAAATCCAGGTGCGGATCGAGGCGCCAGCCGGGCCGGCCGAGCAGGTGACGATCCGCGCGGACCTCACCGACTCCGACACGCTCATGGCGCTGCTGCTGCTCACCGATGCGGTGCGCCGCCATTACGGCAACCCGGCGATCGACCTGGTGTGCCCCTATTTGCCCTACGCCCGGCAGGACCGGGTGGCCTATCCGGGGGAGGCGCTGTCCGCCGCGGTGGCCTGCCGGCTGCTGAACAGGGAGGGCTACCGCTCGGTCGAGGTCTGGGACGCGCATAGCGACGTGTCGCTCGCCCTGCTGGAGCGGGTGCGCAACCGCCCGGCCAGTGACTTCGCCGCCGCCATCGTCACCGCGCGCGACGTGGTGGTCGCACCCGACCTGGGCGCGGCCAAGCGTGCCGCCGGATGCGCCCGGCTCGCCGGCGCCACGCTGGTGCATGCGGAGAAGACCCGCAGCACCGACACGGGCGCCATCACCGGCACCGTCGTGCATAGCGGCCCCGTCGGCGAGCGGGACTTCCTGATCGTCGACGACATCTGCGATGGCGGCCGCACCTTCACCGAGCTGGCAAAGGTGCTGCGCCCGCTGACGGCCGGCCAGGTCAAGCTCTACGTCACCCACGGCATCTTCAGCGCCGGGTTCGACGCGCTGGCGGCCGACATCGACCGCATCTACGTGGCCAACCCGTTCCCGGCCGAGTTGCCCGGCTTCGTTCAAACCGTTGGAGCATAAGACGATGCGCATCTCCCCGCTGCACGCGACCGATTTCTACAAGACCGGCCACATCCGGCAGTATCCGCCGGGCACCAGCCTGGTCTATTCCAACTTCACCTGCCGCAGCGACCGGCTGGCCGAGGTGCTGCCGGACTTCGACCACCGCGTGGTGTTCTTCGGCCTGCAGGGCCTGGCGCAATGGCTGCTGATCGACGCCTGGAACGCCGAGTTCTTCCACAAGCCGAAGGCGGAGGTGGTCGGCGCCTACCAGCGCCGCATGGACCTCTCGCTCGGGCAGGGCGCGGTCGACGTCAGCCACGTCGCCGCCCTGCACGACCTCGGCTACCTGCCGCTGCGCATCAAGGCGCTGCCGGAGGGCAGCCGGGTGGAGATGCGCGTCCCGCTGCTGACCGTCGTCAACACGCACCCGGACTTCTACTGGGTGACCAACTACATCGAGACGCAGCTCTCGGCGGAGCTGTGGAAGGCGATCACCTCGGCCACCATCGCCTACGAGTACCGCCGCCTGTTCACCCGCTATGCCGAGCGCACGGGCGCCGACAAGGCGATGCTCCCCTGGCTCGGGCATGACTTCTCCGCCCGCGGCATGTCGGGCATCAGCGACGGCGCCACCAGCGGCGCCGGGCACCTGCTGTCCTTCTGCGGCACCGACACCATCGCCGCGATCGACTACCTGGAGGCGACCTACCCGGATGCGGAACCGACGCTGATCGGCGGCTCCGTCCCCGCGACCGAACATTCGGTGATGTGCATGGGCGGCGAGGATGACGAGATCGGCACCTTCCGCCGCCTGGTGACGCAGACGTACCCGTCCGGCATCGTCAGCATCGTCAGCGACACGTGGGATTTCTGGCGGGTCATCACCGAGTATGCCGCGGCGTTGAAGCCCGAAATCCTGGCCCGCACGCCGGACGCGCTGGGCAACGCGAAGGTGGTGTTCCGCCCCGATAGCGGAGACCCCGTCGCCATCATCGCCGGCGACCCGGCGGCCACGCCCGGCAGCCCCGAGCACAAGGGCGCGGTCGAGTGCCTGTGGGACATCTTCGGCGGCACCACCACGCCGCAGGGCTACCGGGTGCTGAACCCCAGGGTGGGGATGATCTACGGCGACTCGATCACGCTGGACCGGGCCTCGCGCATCCTGGAGGCGCTGGCCGCCAAGGGCTTCGCGTCCGGCAACATGGTGTTCGGCATCGGCTCCTTCACCTACCAGCACGTGACGCGGGACAGCTTCGGCACCGCCATCAAGGCCACGTTCGGCGTCGTCGGCGGGCAGGACCGGGTGCTGTTCAAGGCGCCGAAGACCGACACCGGCACCAAGAACTCCGCCCGCGGCCTGCTGCGGGTGGAGCGGGAGGACGGGCGCTTCGTGCTGCACGAGTTGCAGAGTTGGGAGCAGGAGGCGCAGGGCATGCTGCAGACCGTGTTCGAGGACGGCCGCATGGTCCGGGTCGAGGGCTTGTCCACGCTGCGCAACCGCCTGTGGTAAGGCTGGGATAGATGGCAGAGATCACCCGCTTCTTCGGCTATCGGCACCTGCGCAGCGAGGCGGCGAGCACGGTGGTGGTGTTTCGCCGCGGCAAGCTGGTGCGGTCCGGCCGCGGCCTGGCCTTCTGGTTCAATCCGGATCGCACCAGCATCATGGAGATCCCGGCCGATGACCGGGACACCGATTTCGTGTTCCAGGCCCGCTCCCGCGACTACCAGGTGGTGACGGTCCAGGGCACCATCACCTGGCGCGCCGCGGAACCGGACGCGCTGGCCGCCCGGGTGGATTTCACGGTCGACCTGCGCACCGGCCGGTTGCGGACGGACCCGCTGGACCGGATCGCCAGCCTGCTGATCGGCCTGTCGCAGTATCAGGCCGCCCGCTACGTGGAGCACCGCACGGTCGCCGACTTGCTGGCCGAAGGGGCCGCGCCCATCCAGGACGGCATCGCCACCGCCCTGGCCGCCGACGGGCGGCTGCGCGAGATGGGGTTGTCCGTGGTGACCGTGCGGATCGCCGGCGTCAGCCCGAGCGCGGAGCTCGCCCGCGCGCTGGAGACGCCCACCTTCGAACGGGCGCAGGGTCTGGCGGACGAGGCTTCCTTCGCCCGTCGCGCCCAGGCGGTCGAGAAGGAGCGCGCCATCGCCGAGAACGAGCTCGGCACCAAGGTGGAGCTGGCGCGGCGCCAGGCCGCGCTGATCGCGCAGGAGGACGAGAACGCCCGTCGCGTGGCCGAGGGCCGGGCCGAGGCCGGGCGCATCGCCGCGGCGGCGGACGCGGCCCGCATCCGGGTGGTGGAGGCGGCACGCAACGCCGCGGAGGGCGAGCGGCTGGCGCTGCTGCGCGACGTCGACCCGGCGGTGCTGCAGACGCTCACGCTGCGCGGCTTTGCCGAGAAGCTGACCAAGATCGACACGCTGAACATCACGCCGGACCTGACCGCGGCGCTGGGCGGCCTGCTCCGCGGCCCGGCGCCCGACGCTCCCAAGGCCCCCGTCCAGACCCGATGACCGGCGCGCTCGCCCCGCGCCTCGTGCTGGTGACGCGGGAAACCGAGTACGACGGGCTGATGGCGCGCCATGCGACGCGCGGGCAGGCCGCGGCCTTCCTGCGCCGGCGGGCGCAGTCGCTGGACGGCCTGGACCAGCAGCGCGACCATTTGCAGGAGATGCTGGCGGAAATCCGCGCCGCCGTACCGAAAGGCTGGCGCATCGCGTCCGTGCGCCGGGCCGAGCTCGACCGTTTCCTGTTCGGGCCGGAAGACGTGGTGGTCGCCGTGGGTCAGGACGGGCTGGTGGCGAACCTCGCCAAGTACCTGGACGGGCAGCCCGTGATCGGGGTGAACGGCGACCCGGCGCGCAACCCCGGCGTGCTGGTGCCGCACACCGCGGCCGCGGCGGCGGCCCTGCTGCCGCGCGCTGCGGGTGGGATGCTGCCGACGCAGGGCCGCACCATGGTCCGGGCGGAGCTGGATGACGGGCAGACCCTGTTCGCGCTCAACGAGATCTTCGTGGGCCATGCCAGCCACCAATCGGCCCGCTACAGCCTGAGCCACGCCGGACGGGAGGAGGTGCAGTCTTCTTCCGGCCTGATCGTCGCCAGCGGCACCGGCGCCACCGGCTGGGCGCTCTCCATCGCGCAGGCGACCGGGGTCGCCGTGGAGCTGCAACCGGACGACGCTGCCGCGATGTTCCTGGTGCGGGAACCGTGGCCGAGCCAGGCGAGCGGCACCGGCCTCACATCCGGACGGCTGGCGAAGGGCGACGTGCTGCTGGTGGTGTCGCGGATGAACGAGGGCGGCGTCGTGTTCGCGGACGGGATGGAGGGCGACCGGCTCGATTTCGCCTGGGGGCGCACGCTGCGCGTGTCCGTGGCCGACCGGCGGCTGCGCTTCGTTCCGGGTGCGACGCGGCCGCCACGCCCGCCGGCTGCCGTGCGCCGCCAACCTGCCCCGCCCCGGCCCGTGCCCACGCCCGCTTCGCCCGCCCCGCCGACGCCACGGCCTGCGGCGGCAAACCGGCGGCGCGCGCGGTGGCGGCTGTTCTGGCTGCTGCTCGCCCTGATCGGGATCGGCTGGGTGGCCGAGATGCTACCGATCTGGCTTGGCGTACCTAATTAGGACACGCCGAAATAAGTGGAGTAGCGCGGAAAGCGCCGTGCCCTTCCGCCAGCCCAGTGCGGCAAGCGAGACGGCAGAGAGGCTGGAAGAGTCATCCACGAGCGACACCGTGGGGGAGGTCCTGTTCTCCGCCAGCGGGCGAACTGGCGGCAGTGTGAAGGTGGACCCTCGCCACCCGACGATCCTTCCCACGAGCGTTGCCGTACGTGGTTGGCTTCGTCAGGTTACCCGCGAGGTGGTGTCAGCCAACGCTGGATGTTGCGCCGGGCTTGGGCGTCCAGCTCCCGATGCGACTGGTCGGTAAGGAACAGGCGCGGCCGGGCCAGCATCTCGGTCAGGAAGCGTTGCCGCCCCGCCTCGTATTGCGTAACCCCATAGACCGGGACGTACTCGGCTGCGATGCCGCGTTCGTAGGCGTCGTACGACGCGGGCTCGGCCCCGAGCACGGCCATGTCGAGGTCCAGGAACAAAGCGGCATCGCCAGCCCACGCCGCCCCCACGTCTGGCAAAGCGTGGTCCTTGGTCAGGAGGATCAGCAGGGCGGCGCGGTCCAGCAGCGCGGGCTCAAGGAGGCCCGCCAGCTCCGCCCGCAGCAGCGCCGCACTGCGCGCCTCGTTGTCAGCCGCGGCCGGGTCGTAGATCGCGTCATGGTACCAAACCGCCAGCTCGACCGGTTCGGGCCAGTCCAGCACCGGCCGGACCGTCGCCAGGCCGGCCAGCATGGCGTCCACGTGAGCCTGGGTATGGTACGCCCGGTGCGGCTCGGCATAGCGCTGGCGCAGGCCGTCGAGGCGGGTGGCGACCGTGCTGAACATGGCCGGACGAGGTCAGTGCTTCTCGATGTTCCAGAAGCAGAGCACATTGCCGAGCGTCAGCCCGGTGACGTTGCTGCGGTAGGCGACCGGCTGCTTGTATTGGCCCAGCAGCAGCGTGGGCAACTCGGCCCAGAGCGCCCGGCTGTACTGGTCGAGCAGGGCGGGAGTGGGGCCGTCGATCATCGCCGTGCGCAGCGCCTCGAGCTTGTCCGAGCACGGCCAGCCGACGTAGTTGTTGCCGTCGCAGCGCGCGTCGACGAGGATGTTGGTGGCTGGCTCGTCCAGCGTGGCGATGTCGCTGCCGGACTGGAAGATGTTCCAGCCGCCCTGCTCCACCGGGTCCTTGCGGGCGCGGCGCACCACCAGCGTGCCCCAGTCGCTGGTCTGCAGGTCGACGTTGACGCCGACCTGCCGCAGCCGGTCGCCGGTGACCTGCGCCAGCGCGTCGATCAGCGGGATTTCCGTGGAGGTCAGGATGACGATGCGCTGACCCTTGTAGCCTGCCTCCGCCAGCAGCTGCTTGGCCCGCGCCGGGTCCGGCGTGCGGTACGGCTCGCTGCCTGCCTCCGACGCGTTCGGCGTGCCGCAGCCGAAGAAGGAGAAGCAGCGCTGCCACCACTGCGGGTCGGTGGTGAAGGCGGCCTGCAGGTAGTCCTCCTGGTTGACCAGCATCGCCAGCGCCTGCCGGGCGCGGACGTCGTTGAACGGCGGCTGCAGCTCGTTCATGCGCAGGAAGGCCATGTTGCCGAGCTTGCTGCCCTCGCGGATCACCACGTCCTTGCGGCCCTGCAGCGACTGCAGCCCGTCATGCGGCAGCTGGTCGATGAGGTCGACCTCGCCGCGCTGGATGGCGGCGACACGGGTCTGCAAGTCGGGGATCACGTCCCACTCCACCTTGTCCACCAGCACGCGCTTGCCGCCGGCATTGCCGTTGGCCGGCTCGTCGCGCGGCACATAGTCGGGGTTCTTCTCGAACAGCACGCGCGCGCCCGGCACGTAGCCGGACGCCACGAAGCGGAACGGGCCGGACCCCATGGTCGTGGTCACCGGCTTGTCGCCGGCGGCAGCGATGTCCTCCGCCCGCATGACCACGGCGGCGCTGCCGGCCAGCGCTTCCGGCACGTGGGCGAAGGGCTGCTTGAACACCAGGCGCAGGCCGTTTGCGCCTATCTGCTCCATGCGGTCCAGCCGCTTGGCCATCAGCTGCAGCAACGGGTCGGTCTTGGCGGACCGCCCGAGCGAGGCGATGACATCCGCACTCGTCACCGGCTGTCCGTTGTGGAAGCGCAGCCCGTCCCGCAGCGTCAGCTCGTATCGCAGCTTGTCGTCTGACACGGTCATCGACCGCACCATCTGCGGCTGCGCGTGCATGTCCTCGTCGAAGGCGAACAGAGTGTCGTACACCATCAGCCCGTAGATGCGGGTGATGGTGGCGGCGGTGGTCGTCGGGTCCAGCACCCGCAGGTCGGCCTGCGGCACCACGTGCAGCACGGTTTCCGCGGCGGCGGGCAGCGGCAGCAGCAGGGCCAGCCAGAGTGCGAACCGCGTCATCTCAGCCCTCCGCATGCAGGTGCCGCACCATGAACTCCATTGCCCGGCGCAGGAAGTAGGGATTGGTCCGGACGGTGGTGTGGTCGTCGTTGGGCAGCGGGATGAAGTCGAAGTCCTTGTCCGCCGCGATCAGCGCCGCTGCCAGCTGCATCGTCAGCGCCGGGTGCACGTTGTCGTCCATGTCGCCATGCGCCAGCAGCAGCTTGCCGCGCAGCCGGGCTGCCAGAGGCGGGTTCGCCGCCCGTGCCCAGGCCGCGGCATCGTCGTTCTGGCCGGGCGCCGCGCCCATGTACTTCTCCGTCCAGGCGTAGGAATAGCCGCGCTGGTCGTGGTTGCCCGCGGGGGCGACGGCGGCGTGGAACACCTCCGGGAACTCCAGCATGGCCCGCACGGAGGCGTAGCCGCCGCCGGAATGGCCCATGATCCCCACCCGCGGCCGGACGGCCACCCGACCGGCGCGCTGTCGCTCTCGGCGCCCGAAAGCCGGATGTCGGACCGCCGCATCGGGGAGGTCGGCCAGGCGCTGCGCCGCTCGGCCCGGCAGGCCAGCGAGATGCTGCGGGCAACGCGGGGCTGAAGGGGGGAGGCCTATGGATGGGAGATGGCGGGCTTAAGCCTACCCTACGCTCCCGGACGTGTTCAGGGCTTCGGCTCATCAATCGCTTGGCCGCCCGTCAGCAGGCGCCTGGGGGCAGGGCGTCCAATACGAAGTGGCGGAGGCATTCGGCGTAGCGCTGGGCGAACAGCGCGGTGTTGCCGCCGTAATGGCCGACCAGACCCGTGGGGCGGTCGATCATCAGCAGGCCGCCGAGCCTGGGACGCAGGCGCTCCACCAGCGCGGCGCGCCCGTCGGGTGCGGCCGCGTAGGGGTCGGCAACGAATTGGATAAAGGCGAGGCGCGTGGATTGTTGCGGCACAGGGTCGAGGAGCTGCCGGAGGTCGTCATACTGGGCGCTCAGGCTGGAGCTGCCGCGCTCGCTATGGGCAGACGGTGAGACGGCGATGACAGCGTCGGCAAGGCCGGGATGGATCAGCATCTGCAGACTGTTCCAGCCGCCGCGAGACTGGCCGCCGACAACGATGCGGCGGTAGCCGCGCTTGCGCATGTCGGTAAGGGCGTCTGCCAGCCAGGCCGCTGCGCGATTGCGGTCGCGTGCTTCGGCGTTTGGGTCCCGGTCGAAGCGCACGATGTCTAAGCCGGCGTCGTTGAGCGCCCTTGCATAAGGCGGTGGTTGCTTGCCGCGGAGGTCGCCGCCGCCCGTGCCGTGCCCCCAGACGAAAACGCCGACCGCGCCGGCCGGGCCGTGCCAGAAGAAACGCTCGTCGGGGACGATCTGGTAGTTCCAGGTCGAGGTGAAGGCGCCGGGCACGACGTTCGGCGTCGGGGCACGGCCGCGCCAAACGACGTCGAGGTCCTGGGCGTAGATGGCGCAGTCGGACGCACCTTGCGCCGCACAGGCCCGGGTGGCGCTGGCGCGTGCCGCCTCGATGTCGCCGGCGCCGAGCCGGTAGCCATCGCTCCCCTGCCAGCCGAAGGCTCCGTTGGAGCCGATGGCAAAGGCGCGGGGAATGTCGGTCAGCAGGAAGTCGGCATAGGCTTGGCGTCCAGCCGCATCGAGACCAGGCACGGCGGCGACGTCGAGTTCGGCCTGGGCGTAGGCGGGCAAAGCGAAGAGCATCGCCAGCAAGACGATCCGGATCATGCAGACCTTCCTGCCATCAAGGGGAATCGCCGGCCGGCGCCTGGATGGTTTTGACGGCGAGGGCGCTCCATGGCACCGCCGGCACGGTCTCCGTCGCGCAGGTGAAATCGACGGTGCCTCCTGTATTGATGCCTTCCGCGGCGTTGGCGTAGAAATAGGCCTCTATATTGCCACTCAGCCTGTTATCGCCGTCAGGCCACACGGTGTACTGGTATTGGAAGCTCATCCCTCTCCGGGGCGACTCTCCCTTGCCGGTCCATTGCACCATCTTGCCCACTTCATTCACCGGAGCCAGCAGGGGCTCGCCGCCGTCGTAGAACTTGACCCAGGGCGTGCCGTCATCGGGCTTGCGAAAGAAGACGGCCTGCACCCAATGGTGCCCGCCATAGGCAGGGTGGTTGCGTATCCCTTCCTTCACGACGTCTCCCGTGCAGGTCCTTTGCAGCATGGTCTCGAGGATCGGCGACTTCACCGGGTCGTTCGCTATGGTGAAGGGTCGCGGGGAAGGGGCGGGCGGCGTATAGCTGGCCGCCACCGGCTCGTCATGCCGATGCGCCAGGACATAGTGCAGCGTGAGGTCGATATCGGCCTCGGGCGCGCCCGCCGCGAACGGCCGCACGAACCCGCCGCGGAACGCCGCGGCGCCGGCCGTGTCAAGCGACGGTGATCCCGAGCCGTCCACCACGTTGACCGACCAGATCCGGCCATCGGGAAGGACCTGGAGGTGGATCTTGACCGTGCCACCCTCATCGCTGCTCGACGCGTGCCGTGGATAGTAGGCGTGCAAATCCCACCAGGCCTGCAACTGCCGCAGCACGTCGCGGTGGCTCGGGTCCGCCGGCGGCTCCGGGTTCACGATGCTGAAGTCCTGGGACAGGGCAGCCAAAGGCACCAGGGCGAAGGCCGCGGCCAAAGCAAACGACGACCGCATCTCGGCTGCCTCCTTTCCTGTGACGCTACTCTCTGTAGCACTACAACCCGTGCAGGAAGGATGTCCAGGAGTTTCTGCAAATCAGGGGTAGCGGCGCAGGGTTGCAGGCTGTGCCGTCGCAGTCGGGACGGGGCCTAGCCGTGTCCACGCGCAGGTCGATGTAGACGTAGAGCACGTCCACGGCGAGGTTGATCAGCACGTAGATCAACAGCACCACCAGGATGCAGCCCTGGATCAGCGGCGGCGGGCAGCGGCAGCAGCAGGGCCAGCCAGAGTGCGAACCGCGTCATCTCAGCCCTCCGCATGCAGGTGCCGCACCATGAACTCCATCGCCTGGCGCAGGAAGTAGGGATTGGTCCGGACGGTCGTCCAATGCGTCAAAGCCGGTTCCGCTGCGCTCTGCCGGCCGGTCGTCGCGTCCACGACGGTGACCACGATGTCGGCGTTGTCTCCCGCCGGAACCAAACGTGTCGCTCTGCTCAACCCGATGCGGCCGCACCTGCGGGTTGCGCGGGTGCTTGCGCAGATTGGCAGCCAGGTAGCGCTCGGCCCGGAGGCGGCGCGTCTCGGCGAGGTCGGTCATTCCGGTTGCAGCTCCCGCAGCATTTGCCCGCATTCTACGCGGGATCGGCGGCGCAAACTCACCAGGGAACGAGCCAGCCGAGGTGACCGACGTCGTGCAGACGGCGCTACGACCGAGGGGAGGCATGGCACCCCTTGGTCTTCGTGGGTGATCCCAGGGAGTAGTCAGTCCGTGGAGGAGGCACCGTCCGCATCGGACGCAAGGTGTGACGGCGCGGAACGCCTGGCGGTTCGACCGCGCTTCGGTTGCTCCGGCCAGGTTGCCATGGCGGCGTCCGCGATGGCCAGGACGTGGGACCGGGTGGCGCCGTCCCGGGCCAGCGTCGACATGCCCTGGATGACCGCCATGACCAGCCCGGCCAGGGCCGCCGCATCTGCCCCCGGCGGCAGTTCGCCGGCAGCGATGCCGTGCTCGATCCGCTGGCGCAGCCGCTGCTCGACCGCGCGCCGTATGGCGGCGAGCGCCTCCTGGACCTCAGCGGCTTCCGCAGAACAGCTGATGGCCGACGTGGCGAGCAGGCAGCCGGGCGGCGTGTCCTCCCCGGTGAAGCCGGCCGCGGCGGCGGTCAGCAGCTCGAGCGCCGCCGCACGCGCCGTGGCGGCAAGGTCGATGATGTCGTCCGCGCTGCGTCCGCCGGACACGTAGAGCCCGACCGCTTCCAGGAACAGCCGCTTCTTGTCGCCGAACGCGGTGTAGATGCTCGGCGGCGTCACGCCCAGCGCTGCCGTCAACGCGGCCAAGGACGTGCCTTCATAGCCGTGCCGCCAGAACAGCAGCATGGCTTGGCGTAACGCCACGTCGCGGTCGAAGGACAATCGCCGACCACCCTTCCGGCGCACGGGCGAAGACGCGTCTTCCATAGTAGTCACTATGTTTTCCTTGACCTCGACGATCAAGCGCCATAAAGCAACTTTATCGAGCGCTACGTTATAGGAGAATGGTGATGTCTGGTCTTGCCGGTAAAGTGGCGATCGTCACGGGGTCGTCGAAGGGCATCGGAGCGGGGATCGCCGAGCGCCTGGCGGCGGACGGCGCCTCCGTCGTGATCAACTACTCCCGCTCGACCGAGGCGGCGGCGCAAGTCGTGGACCGCATCGCGGCAGCCGGCGGGGCCGCCTTTGCGGTGAAGGCGGACATCGCGAAGCCGGCCGAGATTCAGCCGCTGGTCGACGCCACGCTGCAGCGCTTCGGCAGGCTCGACATCCTGGTCAACAACGCCGGGGTCTACCGAGTCGACACGCTCGACACCGTCACGCCCGAGAGCTTCGACGAGCACTACGCGTTGAACGTCCGCGGCTTGCTGCTCACCACCCAGGCGGCCGCCCGGGTGCTCCCCGAGGGCGGCGTGGTCGTCAACATCAGTTCGGGGTTGGCGAAGAGCCCCTATCCCATGGTGCATGTCTACAGCTCGACCAAGGGCGCGGTGGACACGCTGACCCGCTCGCTGGCCATGGAACTCGGCCCGCGCAAGATCCGCGTCGTGGGCGTGGCGCCGGGCTTCACCGCGACGGAGGGCAACGCGGAGTCAGCCAAGGGGATGACGGACTTCCTGGTGGCCAAGACCCTGCTGGGCCGCGTGGGCCTGCCGCGCGACATCGCGGCCTTCGTCGCATACGCCGTGTCGCCCGACGCGGACTGGATCACCGGCAGCACGGTGGACGTGGCGGGCGGCATGATCTTCTGACGCCGTGCGTCCGCCGGAGGCTACCGCGCCGCCGCCATCCCGCATCGGCCCCGCGAACTCCGGCTGCCCCAGCACCCGGCGTGCGCAGACCCGGGCGTCGAAGGCCGGGTCAGCGGATCGAAGAACGGTCCGGCACCGCCGTAAGAGTCGGCTACGCCTCGCCCCCCTTGCGGTAGGGCGAAAACTCCGTCTCCAGCTCCTTCATGCCCGCCAGCACCGCCGGGCGCTCGCGTTGCAGGAAGTCGTCGATCGCCCGGCTCAGCCCGGCGTGGCTCAGCCAATGGGCGGAGTAGGTGGGTTTCGGCAGGTAGCCGCGCTGGATCTTGTGCTGGCCCTGCGCACCCGCCTCCACTCGCTGCAGTCCGTGTTCGATGGCGAAGTCGATCGCGCGGTAGTAGCACAGTTCGAAGTGCAGGAACGGCCACTCGCCCTTGCAGCCCCAGTTGCGGCCATACAGCGCCGTGCGCCCCATCAGGTTCAGCGCGCCCGCCACCGGTTCGCCATGGTGTTCGGCCAGCATCAGCACCACCCGGTCCCCCAACCGTTCTCCCAGCATGGCGAAGAAGCGCTTGGTGAGGTAGGCGCTGCCCCATTTCCGGTCGACGGTGGATTGATAGAAGCGGTAGAACGCGTCCCACTCCCGCCGCCCGATCTCCGGCCCGCGCAGGGTGCGGAACGCCAGCCCGGCATCGTTCGCGTCCCGGCGTTCCCGCCGCAGGACCTTGCGCTTGCGTGACGA
Source organism: Acetobacteraceae bacterium (assembly GCA_965199005.1). Lineage (GTDB taxonomy): Bacteria > Pseudomonadota > Alphaproteobacteria > Acetobacterales > Acetobacteraceae > LMUY01. Next base: position 3,126,447 of record CBDAQK010000006.1, read on the forward strand.
CAGCGCGCCGAGGAAGTCGTCGAAGCTGCCGTAGCCTGCGTTTTCCCAGTGGTATTGCTGGCCCAGCCGCTGCAGCCAGCCGGCGCGGCCGAGTGCCTCGTACTCCGCCTCGCTGCAGAACGTCGCGTGCACGCCGGACAGCTTCAGCTCGCCGCAGGCCTGCACCAGCGCCTGCGCCAGCGCCTCCGGCGGCACGCCGCTGCCCGGGCGGCACAGCAGCCGCGGGCCGGGCACCGGGGAGAACGGCACCGCAACCTGGAGCTTGGGGTAGTAGTCCCCGCCCGCCTGCTCGAACGCGTTGGCCCAGCCGTGATCGAACACGTATTCGCCGTAGCTGTTGGATTTCGCATACATCGGCGCGGCGGCCAGCAGCTGCCCGGCCCCATCACGCAACGCCGCGTGCTGCGGCAGCCACCCGGTGCGCGGACCCGCCGACCCGCTATCCTCCACCGCCGACAGGAAGGCATGGCTGACGAACGGGTTGTCATCCCCGGCGCAGGCGTCCCACTCGGCCGGGTCGACCGACGCGATCGACGGGTGCAGGCTGAGCGTGAAAACGGGTGAGCCGTCGGGCATGCGCGATCATATGGCAGCGCAGCAAACCGCCGCCAGTGTCGATTACCGGACGGCGAACATGCCCTCGACCTCGACCGCGGCGTCACCGGGCAGCGCCGGCACCCCGATGGTTGAGCGCGCGTGCCGCCCGGCCTCCCCGAACACCGCCACCGCCAGGTCGGACGCGCCGTTCATGACCAGCGCGTGCTGGCTGAAGCCGGGCGGGCTGGCGACGAAGCCGCCCAGGCGCACAACGCGCACCACCCGGTCCAGGTCGCCCTCGCAGGCGGTGCGGAGGTGCACCAGCACGTTGACGAGGCAGAGCCGCGCCGCCTCCTGCCCCTGCTCGACCGACACGCCCTCGCCCAGCTTGCCGGTGACGGCGATCTTGCCGTCCCGTGCGGGGACTTGGCCGGACACCACCACCAAGTCCCCGGTGCGGACGAACGGCACGTAGTTGGCCATCGGAGCCATAGGCTGCGGCAGGGCGATGCCCAGCTCGGCAAGGCGCGCCTCTACGAGGCCCATCAGCCGGCCACCAGGCGCAGGGCGACACGGGCACGGCGGCGCGGCAGGTCCAAGGGCAGCAAGGGCGTCTCCTCCGGTTGGGGCGGCAGGTCGGCGTCGTCCGCCGGCACGACCTGGCCAAGATAGCTCGCGGCAAGCGAGCGGACCACGTAGTCCGGGATGGAACTGGCGCGGTCGACCGCCGGGTCACCCTCCACCGCGCCGGCCGGGGCGAAGCGGGCATGCGCCAGCGCGTCCACATAGGCGGCCAGCGGCGTGCCGTGCTGCAGCCCGACGGACAGCGCGGCGGCAAAGGCGTCCGCCAGGCCGCGCGCCACGGCACTCTCCCGCGGCAGCGCCAGGCCGACCTCGCCCAGCCGGCCGTCGGCATACTCGCCGGTGCGCAGGAAGACCCGGTGGCCGCCGACCGCGGCCTTCTGCGTGTAGCCGCGGCGGCGCGCCGGCAGCTCCTCCCGTCGCGCGTCGTTGGCGGGCGACGGTGCGGGGGCGGGGCGGGGCGGCATGGCATGCAGCAGCGGGGCGACCGCATCGTGCATGGCGGCGTGGTCCGCCACGGAGGCTGCCGGCACCACCGCCTCCCCGGCCAGTGCCGCGGCCAGCGCCGCGTCCTGCGAGATGCCGCGCGCTTGCAGCCAGGCCCGGGTCGCGCGCAGCAGCCCCTGTGACCCCACCGGTGCGAAGGCCGGGGCGATGCCGCCCGTCTCCACCCCCAGCAGCGCGTCCGCCGCGCCGGGCGCCAGGATGGCGGTGCCTGGGCGGGCCCCGCCGCTGCGCATCGCCGCGGCCCGTGCCGCCGCCGCCGCCAGGCCCGGCACTGCACACCGCCCCGGCGGCGCCGGCCAGGCGGGCACCGCAGCCAGCAAATCCAGCTGCGGCCCGGCCAACACCGCGTCCACGCGCCCGCGCAGGACACCGGCCAGGCAGGCCGCCACGTCGCGCGCCGCCTGCGTGGCATAGTCCAGGCCGAGCGCCGCCAGCAGGCCGGCGAGGTCCGCCATCGCCACGGCGTAGCGCGCGGCCTGCGGCAGGAGGAGGTGGAGCGCCTGCGCCGCGTCCGTCGCGGCCTGAGCGAACGCATCCACGTCGAACCCGGCGGAGACGTCGTGGAACGCCGGCAGGTTCAGGGTGAAGCCAGGCAGGTCACCCGGCGTGCCGCGCCAGACCCCCGCCGTCGGCGCGGCCCGGCGCAGCAGCAGCAGGGCATGCAGGCGCTCGGACAGGCCGGCGATCCCTGCCTCCCGCGCGCGCAGGGCCACCGGCGTGATCCAGGCCTGCGCCAGCGCCGGCAGCGAGATCCGGGCGTCGCCGGGCGCCAGCGCGCACATCGCGGACGCCGCCGTGTCGTCCCACGCCGCGGGGAGGCGCACCGGCCGGCTGGGAGCGTCCGGATCGGCGGCCGCCTCCGTCTGCCGCAGCCGCACGCCCTGCCAAGCCCGATCGGTCTTCATGCCTCCACGCTAGCCGGCCGCAGCCGCGCCGGAAAGCCGCATTTTGCGTCCGGCAGCGCTCCTGCCACCAAATCCTGTGGATTACGGCTCTTCGCCCATGGACCAGATCATGGACAGCACCTGCTCGCGCGCGGCGACGAAATCAGGCCGGCTCTTCACCACGCGGATGCCTTCGTCGGCGTGCTCGCGGGCGAAGGGCATGGCGAGGCGGGCGACGATGCGGCCCGGGCGGGGCGACATGACGACGACCTCCGTGCCGAGGTAGACGGCCTCCTCGACGGAGTGGGTGATGAATACCACCGTCATGCCGGTGCGCCGCCAGACGGCGTGCAGCTCCTCCTGCATGCGTTCGCGCGTCAGGGCGTCCAGCGCACCGAACGGCTCGTCCATCAACAGCACCTTGGGCTCGTTGCAGAGCGCCCGGGCGATGGCGAGCCGCTGCTGCATGCCGCCCGACAACTCGTAGGGGTAACGGTCCCGGAACTCCCACAGCCCGGTGGTGCGAAGCCAGCGTTCGACGCGCTGCGCGGCAAGGCCGGCCGATTGGCGCGCCATGCGCGGGCCGAACCCGGCATTGGCGGCCACGGTGAGCCAGGGGAACAAGGCAGGCTGCTGGAACACCACGCCGCGTTCCGGGCCGGGCCCGGTGACGGGACGGCCGTCCACGGAGACGACGCCGGTGGTGGGCGGCAGGAAGCCGGCCAGCGTCTGCATCATCGTGGTCTTGCCGCAGCCGGACGGGCCGACGATGCAGATGAAGTCACCCTGGGCGAACCCGAGGTCGGCCCGTTCCAGCGCACGCACCGCCGACGGCCCGGCCCCGTAGCGTACCGAGACGTCGGCGAACTGGACGAATGCCGTCAAGCGAGCGCCTTGGCGAGGAAGCTGGTATCCGTCGCCTTCTGGAACGCCTCCAGCGCCGGGGCGGCCTTGATGGATTTCTGTTCCACCAGGAAGTCCGCGGTGCCCTTCAGCACGTGGGCGAACTTGCCGGGCGCGGCCGGGGTTCCGCCAAGCCACGCGGGCGTGACCTGCTGGGACAGCGGCACGAAATCGTACTCCTTCATGTCGGCCAAGGCCACGGCGGGGGCGACGCCAGCCTGCTTGGCGACGATGTCGGCGGTCTTCTCGGGCTCGGCGCCGTACATCGACAACGCCCGGCCATAGGCCTTGAGGAAGCCCACGACCGCGTCCGGATATTGCTGGGCGAAGGCGTCGCGGACGATGATGAGGTCGGCGATGACGTAGCCCGCCTTGTCCAGCGACTCGTAGGTGGGGAACACGCTGCCGCCGTCGGCGAGGATCTTGCTTTTGGCGGGCGCCCAGACATAGGCGGCGTCGATGTCGCCCCGGCTCCAAGCGGCGACGATCGCGGGCGCCTTCATGTCCAGCACGGTCACGTCGCGCTGGGTGAGGCCGTTGACCTTGAGGAAGCCGAGCAGGCGGAAATGGCTGGTGGAGCCGAACGGGGTGGCGACCTTCTTGCCCTTGAAGTCGGCGGGGGCCTTGATGTTGGCGGCGGTGCGGACCGTCATCTCCTCGGCCGGGCCGATGTTGTCGACCATGCCGATCAGCTTGAACGGCAGCTGCTGGGAGATGCCGGCGGCGGTTGCGGCGGAGCCGGTGGCCAGCCCGATGTCGCAGCTGCCCGCGGTGACGGCGGTGTTGATGTCGGCGCCGCTGCCCATCTCGGTCCAGTTCAGCTTGCCGCCGGCCCCGGCCTCGAACCAGCCCTCGCCCTTGGCGAGCATGGTGGGCTTGGTCTCGGTGAAGAAGCCGATGTTGACCGTGGCGGGCGCGGCGGCCCGGGCGCCACCCGCGAGGACGAGGCCGGCCCCGATGCCGGTGAGTGCGGCGCGGCGGGTCATGGGCATGTGCGATCTCCTTTGGCGATGGGTCAACGGCCGGCCCAATGGACGGCGCGACGTTCGATCAGCAGCAGGATCCGGTCGATGGCGATGCCCGCCAGGCCGATGGTGCCGATGCCGACGAAGACGTAGTCCGAGCGGAGGAAGCGCCCGGCATCGAGGATCATCCAGCCGATCCCGCTCGAGCCCGCGATGATCTCGGCCGCGATCAGCGTGCCGTAGACGATGCCGGCGGCCAGCCGGGCACCGACCATGATCTCCGGCAGGGCGGACGGAAGGATGACGTGGCGGAACACCTGCCAGCCTGAGGCGCCGAGGGTCTGGGCGACGCGGAGGCGCTCGCCCGGGACGTTGCGGACGCCGTCCCGCGCGGCGATGGCGGCCACCGGCAGGGCGGCGAGGAACAGCATGGTGATCTTGCTGGTCTCCCCGATGCCGAGCCAGATGATGAGCAGGATGAGGTAGGCGAGCTGCGGCAGCGGGCGCAGGAACTCGACGAACGGCGCCGCCAGCGCATCCAGCCGAGGGAGGTATCCCATGGCGAGGCCGAGCAGCGTGCCGGCGGCGACGCCCGTGGCGAAGCCGGCGCCCACGCGGACCAGGCTGTCGCCGATATGCACCAGCAGCGGGCGGCCCTTGTAGCCGTCGTCGACGAGCTCGACCAAGCCGGACCACAGGTCGGCCGGGCCGGGCAGGAACAGGTCCCGCACCAGCCCACCCTCCGTCACGCCGAACCACGCCGCGAGGACGAGGGCGATGGAGGCCAGGGTGATCGCCCAGGAGGGCAGGCGCCCGGTCAATCCCGGCCTCGCCAATGAATGGCGCGACGGTCCACGGCGCGGAGCGTGGACGCGAGCGCCACGCCGAGCAGGCCGAGGATGAGGATGCAGAGGATGATGATGTCGTTGCGGAGGAAGGTGCTGGCGGAGATGACCATCCAGCCCAGCCCGTCCGTGGCGGCGAGCAGTTCGGCGGAGACCACGGTGGAGAAGGCCGCGGCGAGCGCGATCTGCAGGCCCGTCATGATCATGGGTGCGGCCGATGGGAGGATGACGTGGCGAAACACCGCGGCCCGGCCGGCGCCGAGCGCGCGGGCGACCTGGATGCGCTGCAGCTTGACCCCGCGCACCCCGGCGGCGGAAGCGGCGACGACGATGGGGAAGGCGGTCAGGAAGAGCAGCGTGGCCTTCGAAAGGTCTCCGGTGCCGAGCCATAGGATGAGCAGGATCATGTAGGACAAGGGCGGCAGGGGCCGCATGAACTGCACGATCCAGTCGATGGCGGCGTAGGCGGCGCGGCTGCTGCCCATCCAGAGGCCGAGCGGAATGCCGAGCACGGTGGCGGCGGCGAAGCCGGCGAGCAGGCGGCCGAGGGTGGCGGCGACGTTCTGCAGCAGGGATGTCCCGCGATAACCCTGCGTGGCGACCTCGGCGGCGGCGGCCCACACGTCGGCCGGCGAGGGCAGGAGGTCCGGACGGACCGCATGGCTCCACGCCAGGGCCCACCAGGCCAGCAGCATGGCGGACACGGAGGCGGCCCCGAGCATGGGCCGCGCCAGGTTGGAGGACCAGGCGACCGCGGCGGGCTTGATCGGGGGCGCGTGCGTGACGGTCAGCGCGCCGGCTTCGTCGGAGGGCATGGTTGGCCCCGTGCAATGGACGTGCCAGCTCTCGCGGCCGGTGCCGCCGCGGTCATGTGGACCCACCCGTCGGGGCTGCTATAAGCCTGGCATGACCCTGATGATGCGCCTCGTGACCTCCCTGACAGGCCAGCTGGTCGGCCGCGACGCCGCCGGCAACATCTATTACCAGGCGAAGAAGGTCAGCCGAGGGGGCCTGCGACGCCGCCGCTGGGTCATGTACGCCGGCGAGGCGGAGGCGAGCACCATCCCGCCGGAATGGCATGCCTGGCTGCACTACACGACCGATCAGCCGATCCCGGAGACGGTGCGGCGCGCCTGGCAGAAGCCGCATGAGCCGAACCTGACGGGCACGCCGCTCGGCTATCGGCCGCCCGGCAGCGACTACCGGGGCGGGCACCGGCCCCCGGCGACCGGGGATTACGAGGCTTGGACGCCGGGCAGCTAGGATGGCACGCCGCTCCGTCACGGAGGTCGCGGCCGGGGCGGTGGTCCTGGTCGTGGCGCTCGGCTTCCTGGGCTATGCCGTGGCCAACACCGGCCGCGCCGGGCTGGGCGGCTACAGCCTGCATGCGGCCTTCGATAACGTCGGCGGCATCTCCGCCGGCGCGGACGTGCGGATCGCGGGCCTGAAGGTGGGAAGCGTCACCGGCCTGGCGATCGACCCGAAAAGCTACCAGGCGGTCGCCACCTTTACCGTGCAGCGCGACATCAAGCTGTCGGCCGACAGCAGCGCCAGCATCGCCACCGGCGGGCTGCTGGGCGGCAACTTCATCTCCCTGGCCACCGGGGGCGACGAGAAGATGCTCGCGGATGGCGGCACCATCACCGTCACGCAATCCGCCGTGAACCTCGAGGACCTGCTGGGCAAGTTCATCTTCAACGTCGGCAACCTGGCCGATGCGGCGCAGAAGCAGATGGACACGCTGAAGAAGGGCACGCCGTGACGGAGGCCGCGTTGGTCTGGCCCGGCGCCGACGGGCGTCCCGTCAGCTGCCGGGAAAAGCTCCGCAGCCTGGAAGACAACCATGCCGAGCTGCGCCAGGTCATGCAGGACGCGTTCGAGGACGCCGTGCTGATGGGCGTGGACGAGGCTGCCCTGCGCGGCATGCTGGTCGAGATGGTGGCCGCGTTGCGCAGCCCGAAGCGGCGGTGATGCGCGGCCTTCGCCTCGCCGCCCTGCTGCTGGGTGCAGCCCCCGCCTTGGCCCAGGCGCCTCCGAAGACGGATGCTCCGCCGCCATCCGTCCCCGGCAGCTGGGTGCCGCGGGACACCGCCGACCTGCTGGTGCTGGACAAGGTCAACGCCAAATCCACCCCGTTGACGCTCAAGGTCGGGCAGGCCGCGGACAACGCCTCGCTGTCGATCACCTTGCGGGCCTGCTCCGTCCGGCCGCCGGACCAGCAGCAGGACGCCACGGCCTATCTGGACATACGGGACAGCCGGGCCGGCGCGCCCGGGTTCCACGGCTGGATGTTCGTCAACGAGCCGGCCGTGAACATGCTGGAACATCCCGTCTACGACGTCCGCCTCGTCGCCTGCCATTGATGGCGGACACGCTACCGCCCTTCGCGCGGACGGCGCTGCTGCTGGACCTGGACGGCACGCTGCTCGACTTCGCCGCCACGCCGGACGGCGTCGTGGTGCCGCCGGGCCTGGCGCAGACGCTGGAGCGGCTGCGCACGGAGTTGGGCGGCGCGCTGGCCATCGTCACCGGCCGCCCGGTCGAGCAGGTCGACGCGCTGTTGCCCAGCATCGTCCCCGCCGTCGCCGGCGAGCATGGCGGCGCGCTCCGCCCCGCGCCGGGGGCGCCTTTGCAGCGTCCCGACCTTCCCAGCGTCCCGCCGTCCTGGCTCAGCGGGGCGGAAGCGCTCGCCGCCGCCCACCCCGGTGTCCTGGTGGAGCACAAGGCCCGCGGGTTCGTGCTGCATTTTCGCCTGGCGCCCGCGGCGGGCCCGGCCGTGCACGCGGGGTTGCGCGAGCTGATGCAGGCGGAGGCCGCACGCTTCCAGTTGCTGGCCGCGCACATGGCGTGGGAGGTCCGGCCACGGGGCGCCGACAAGGGCCGGGCGGTCGAGGCGCTGATGGACCTGCCGCCTTTCGCCGGACGCATCCCGGTGTTCATCGGCGACGACGTGACGGACGAGGACGGCATGGCGGTCGCCCGGCGCATGGGCGGGGCAGGCCTGTTCGTGCCGGACGTGTTCGGCACCCCGGGCGCGGTGCGCGCCTGGCTGGCGCGCTGCCACCGCGGTTGGGCGGCACTGTAAGGTAGCCGCCGGCTGGCCAGTGCGGTATCTGCTCGACGGCCTGGGTTTGTAGGGGAAGAGCGCTGAGCCAATCGGAGACGGCTTTCGTCGGCCATGGGCATGCGCCTTCGGCATTCCTCCACCGGCAGCGCATCGCCTGGCAGGACATGCGGGCGGCGTTCGCCATGTGGAAGCTCATCGCCACGCTGAGCTGGCTGGACATCAAGCTGCGCTACCGCGGCTCGATCCTAGGGCCGTTCTGGGTGACGATGTCGACCGGCGTGATGGTGGCGGCGCTCGGGCTGGTCTACTCCACGCTGTTCGACCAGGACATGCACGACTACCTCCCCTATTTGTCGCTGTCCCTGGTGCTCTGGACGGCGCTCTCCCTGGTCGTGAGCGACGCCTGCACCACGTTCCTGTCGGCCGAGACCATGATCCGGTCCATGCGCATGCCGTTCACCGTGCATGTCTGGCGGGTGCTGACGCGCAACCTGCTCCTGCTGCTGCACAACGTGGTGATCATCCTGATCGTCTACGCGGTCTACGGCGTGTCGCCCGGCTGGACCGGCCTTTGGGCCATCCCCGGGCTGCTGGTGTGGCTGGTGGACGGTGTCGCGACCTGCCTGTTATTCGGGGCGGTGTGCGCCCGCTTCCGCGACATCCCGCAGATCGTCGCGAGCGTCATGCAGATCGCCTTCTACGCCACGCCGATCGTCTGGAAGGCCGAGCAGATACGGCAGGGTGCCCAGTATATGCCGCTCAATCCCTTCTTCTCCCTTCTGGAGGTGGTGCGTGGCCCGCTGTACGGCGCGGCGCCGGGGCGGCTGGTCTGGGCCAGCGCGCTGGCCTACAGCGCGGGGCTGACCGTGGTGGCGTGGCTGCTGTTCGTCCGGGTGCGCGGACGGCTCGCCTTCTGGGTGTGAGCCGCGATGGATTTCGCCGGGGTGACCGTCCTGTGCATCGGCGACGTCATGCTCGACCGCTTCATGCACGGGAAGATCGAGCGGATTTCCCCTGAGGCGCCGATCCCGATCATCCATCTGACCCGCACGGAGGAGATGCTGGGCGGCGCGGGCAACGTCGGCCACAACATCGCCACACTTGGCGGACGTGCCGTGCTGGTCGGCTTGGTCGGGATCGACCCGTTGGCCGACGTCGTGCGGCGCCTGGCGGCCGGGATCGCCGGGATCGTGCCATGCTTCGTGGCCAGCACGCAGCGGCCGACCATCTGCAAGACGCGCTTCATCGCGGCGCAGCAGCAGGTCGTCCGCGCGGACGAGGAAAGCCGCCTGCCGCTGCAGCCGGACGAGGAGCGCGACGTGCTGGCGACGGTCAGCCGGCACCTGCCGGACGCCTCCGCCGTGATCCTGTCCGACTACGGCAAGGGCGTGCTGAGCCCCGCGGTCATCGGGCATGTGATCGCACAGGCCCGGGCGCGCGCCGTTCCGGTGTTCGTCGATCCGAAGACCGACGATTTCAGCCGCTACCGGGGCGCCACCTGCATCACGCCGAACACGCAGGAGCTGGCGACGGCCAGCGGGATGGCAGTGGATAGCGACGCGGCGGTGCAGGCCGCGGCCGCCAAGGTGCTGGCCGACGCGGCGGCCGCGGCCGTGCTCGTCACCCGGTCCGAGCGCGGCATGATGCTGGTCGAGGCGGATGGCCAGGCCCATGCCGTGCCGGCGCGCGCGCGCGAGGTGTTCGACGTGTCCGGCGCCGGCGACACGGTGATCGCCGCGATGGCGCTGGCCCACGCCTCCGGCCTGCTGCTCCGGCAAGCCATGCACATCGCCAACGCGGCTGCGGGCGTCGTCGTCAGCAAGCTCGGGACGGCCACGGTGACGGTGGGCGAGATCCTGCACGAGATGGAGAGCGACAGCGGTGTGTTCGACGACGGCGTTCTCGGGCTACTGCCGTTGCCCGCCGTGGAGGCCTTGGTCGCACGTTGGAAGCACCAGGGCTTGCGGGTGGGCTTCACCAGCGGCCGGTTCGACGTGATCCGGCCGGCCGACGTGGCGTTGCTCCGGACGGCACGGGGGCAGTGCGACCGGCTGGTCGTCGGCCTCGCCGATGACGTGGCTGTGGGACAGACGCAGGCGGGCGGCAGCCTGGATGCACGGGGCCAGGTGATCGCGGCGATCGTCTACGTCGACTGCGTGGTGGGGTTCGATGGGCCGACGCCGCTCGACCTCGTCCAGCGCCTGGCGCCCGACGTGCTGGTGGCGGGGGGAACGGACGCAGCCTCCGTCCCGGGGGGCGACGTGGTGCGCGCGGCCGGCGGCCGGGTCCACCTGGCGGGGACGTGAGCGACGCCGCCAGCATGCGGGAGCGGCAGGCGCGCTTCCGGGCCTGGATGTTCGACGATGCCCTGCCGGTCTGGGCCGATGTCGGACGCGATGCGCCGGGCCTGGGGTTCCAGGAGCACCTGACACCCGAGGGCCTGCCGGCAGGCGCGCCGTTCAAGCGCATGCGGGTGCAGGCGCGGCAAATCTACGTCTTCTCCCACGCGCACCGTCTGGGCTTTGCCGGCGGGATCGACGCGGCAGGCGACGCGCTGCGCTTCATCACGGCGCACGGGCTGCGGGCGGACGGCGCCTGGGTACGGACGCTCGGCCGCGATGGCGGCGTGCTGGACGCCGCGGTGGACCTGTACGACGTGGCGTTCGTGCTGTTCGCGCTGGCCTGGTTCTCCTGCGCCACCGGCGAGCAGGCGCCGCTGGCGCAGGCCCGGCGAACGCTGCAATGGGTACGCGCCAACATGGCGGCGCCGGGGGGCGGGTTTCACGGCGTGATCCCGATGGAGCCCGGCCACCGGCAGCAGAACCCGCACATGCATCTGCTGGAGGCCGCACTTGCCCTCTACGAGGCGAGCCAAGACGGCTTCTTCGCGGAGGTCGCGCGGGAGCTGGTCGCCCTGTTCCGGAGCCATTTCCACCACGTGGAGAGCGGGACGCTGGGTGAGTTCTATGACGACCTGCTGCAGCCGGCGGCCGCCGAAGCGGGCACCCATATCGAGCCCGGGCACCTCTATGAATGGGCGTGGCTGCTCGACCGCTATGGCAGGGCGTTCGGCGACGAGCCCGGCGCGGAGATCACCCGGCTGTACGACTTCGCGGAGGCGCATGGCCGCGACCCGACGGGGGCCGCCGTGCTGGACGTGCTGAACCGCGACGGCACCGTCCGCTCGGCTGGCACGCGCCTGTGGCCGCAGACGGAGGCGCTGAAGGCGCACACCGCGATGGGCCGACGAGGCAGGGCGGTCGACGGGCGCATCGCCGTGGGCTTGGACAATCTCCTCGCCCGGCATCTGAGCGGCTGCCCGCGCGGGATGTGGCGCGACCATTTCACCGGTGTCGGCGGCGGCGTGATCGGGACGAAGATCCCCGCCAGCTCCCTGTATCATTTGTTCAGCGCGTATGCCGAGCTGACGGCGTTCACCCGCGCCTAGGGCGGCGTCACCGGGTCAGAGCCGCTGCCCGGTCTGGCCCGGCCATGCGCACCCAGGCGGCGACGGTCCCTGCCGCAGCCTGCCGCAAGCGGTCGGCCAAGGATGGATCCGGTTGGTCGATGGTCATGCCGTGGGCCAGCATCGCCGCGCGGTTGGTCGCCTCCCGCTCCCCGAGCAAGCGCCACTGCGCCGCCTCCGTCTCGGCCGCGGCTCCATCGACGATGCTGCGGAGGTCGGTCGCGAGCGACTGGTACAGGCCGTCGTTCACCGTGGCGAGGGAGAGCGGCATGGCGTAGCCGATGGCGGTGAAGTGCGGCAGCTGGTCCCATAGTCGCCGCCCGGCGCCGCCATCCCCGCTGGACAACACGGCGGCCAGGCTGCCGTCCTGCAGCCGCGGCGTCGCATCCGCGAAGGACAGTTGCACCGGTGCCGCCCCCGCCGCGGCGAACACCTCCGTGCTGGCCGCGTCGTAGGTGCGGATGGCAAGCCCCTCCAGGTCCGCTGCGGTTCTTACCGGGCGGCGGCACCAGATGCCGCTCGGTGGCCAGGGCGTGGCATACAGCAGCGTTTGCCGCCGGGTGGCAAAGGCGGCGGCGTAAAGCGACCGTGCTGCGGCATAGAGACGCCACGCCGCTGCCGCATCCGCCGCCGCGAACGGCAGGGAGGAGAGTTGGAACACTGGGTCCAAGCCATCGAGGGCTCCGGCAAATGCATCCCCGATCGCGAGCCGGCCGCTTTGCACCGCTGCGGGGATCGTGGCGGATCGGAGGCCATCCGGCGCGTCGAACCCCGGCTGGACCACGATGCGCCCGCTGCTGCGTGCGGTGACGAGGCGCGCGAAGGTGGCCAGACCGATGCCGGGCATGGAAGTGGCCGGATATTCCGTCGCGGCGGCCCATGTCGTGCTCTGCCCCGCCGCGCGTGCGACGGGAAGGAAGCAAGACGCAAGGCCGACCAAGGCGATGGTTCGTCGGTTCAGCGGGGCCGGAGGTGGCATGGGTTCTCCATCGGCGAGCGGTGCATCATGGTTGTGCCGGTGTAGCGGGAAAGGGGCTTTCCATGGAGACCCGACCTGCCTATACAGCGCCCAGGGGTGATTAGCTCAGTTGGTAGAGCAGCTGACTCTTAATCAGCGGGTCGTTGGTTCGAACCCAACATCACCCACCAAACCATTCCAGACACTTACAGGCGTTATGCACAGGAACAGGTGCAGAACAAAACGACTGTTAGAGTCCGGTTGGAGTCTAACGAGTCTAACGGTCGTTTTCGGGCTGTTCTCCGGCCTCATCTGCCATGCCCAGCCGCTGCCGGGGCCAAGCCTGTCCGGCGGCAGCTGGGTCAATCCCACGATCAACGGCGGGAGCTTCACAGGCAGCGCGGCCCTGACTGACTTGCGAGTGAACCCGTCGCCGTCCAGCGCCGCAATCCCAGCGACTGTGGGCAACTCGTGTAGCGCCGCCGTTGCCAACTCCAACGTGACGCCCGACACCATCTGGGCCGGCATTCTGGGCGGCGCGACCTACGCCACCACCGTCAATGGGCTGTGCGTGTCCATGACCGTGCCCATGGGCACCACCGTGACGCAGGCGCAGGGCCTGGGCGTGTTCGTGCGCGCTGACACGCCAATCACGCCGCTGGGAGCCAATCTGCCGCCCGAAGGCTATGTCAGTGGCCTGAGCAGCAATGTGCTGGCCAGCGTCGCCGGCGCGCACATCGACGGGGTAAGCTCGGCACTCAGCGACGCTGCTGCGCCCCCTGACGCCACCGGCATCGTCGAGGCCAACGAACTGGACTTCAACGTCACTAAGCCGGGAACGGTGGTGACCGGCCTGGTGCTGACGGGCTCGGCGACCGTAGCACCTGCCTCGGCGGAGGCCGTGCAGATCAAGCCGATGGGAAGCTACGGTTTCGGCAACGCGGTGCATTCCTACCCGGGCGCTGCCACGTCTGCTCTGTTCGCCGACTGGATGGCTAACGTCCCCGCAGGCAACAATCTGTCCAGCCAATACGTGGCGTTCAACACCACGAACGCGAGCGGTGCCAGCGACGCGATCCTGTTGCAGGGCACGCCTGGCGGCCAGCTCGCCGTCACCGGCACGGCTGGCAGCGCCGGGTTGACGCTGCCGCAGGGCCAGCTGCTGCTGGGCCAGCAAGCGGCTGGTGGAGCGTCCGTCTCCTGGCCGGTCAACTTCCTGAGCAACGATGCGGGCAATGTTCAGCAGACTGTAGGCCTGCAGGCGCAGGCAGGCACCACGTTGGTGGTACAGGGATCGGGCCCAGTCACCGACATGGCAATTCCAAGCGGTGGCGTACGCCTGGCGGTACGAACGGTGTCGACGCTGCCACCATGCACATCTGCCGCCCGCGGCCTGATCTCGGCCGTGTCCGACGCCGCAGCGCCTGCTTACAACGCAAGCGTTGCCGGGGGCGGCGCAACAACTATCCCAGTGTTCTGCAACGGCACAGCATGGACCGCACACTGACACGCACGCGATGCATCGACCTCAAGGCAGTGCGCTAGTCGCGCCTCCACCAAGGCAACTCGGGTTCCGGCGGTTGCTCGGCCGGCGGCGCCGTCAGCTGCATGGGCGGCCGCGGTCGGACGTTCGGCGGGTCGACGCGGCGGCAGGCGCGGCGGATGGCGGCGAGCTGGTGCTCCACCAGCTGGGTGCCGTCGCCGGCGACGGGGAAGCCCGTGGACAGGGCGTAGAAGCGCAGGCCGTCGAGGAGGGCGGCCCGGAGCGCCGGCCCGTCCAGCGGAGCCTGGCGCGGAGCGGCGGGCTTATTGCGGGCGGATGCGGCCATTGTTGAGGATGGCGTCATAGGTCTCCGCCAAAATGACCGTGTCCTCGGCCACCAGGTAGACCCAACCGGGCGCCGCATCCGACTTGAACGGGCGCGTGATGTCGAATGGGTGGCAGTCCGTCATATACGCCGCGTGAGCCTGGCGCAGGATCCTGCATGCCTCGTCGCGGCGGCGATTGGCCTCGGCCCGCGCCGCCTCCGGCGAGCCGCCGTTCCAGGCCTTGGGCACCAAGCGTCTCACCGGCGCACTTTGCCGCCCATGGCCTCAATTTCGGCCATGTCACAGCGCACCTGTCGTTCGCAATCGAAAGCCTTGTAGGTCAAGTCTTTCGCCATGTCCCTGGCCCGCTTGGCTTTGCCTTTGTTCGATGCGATCCGGCGCCGCAGCTCGCCGATCCGAGCTGCGGTGTTGCTTCCGGAGCCGCTCACCGTCCGCCTCCGCGGACCGTGTCGGCGATCGGCGCGGCAGCGGGCGTTTCCGCGTCGATGCGGCGCTGGAACGCCAGGCGTGCCATCTTGGCGGTCCGGACCATGTAGCGCTCCATCAGCTGCTGCACGGTCGTCTGGGCGTGGCCGCTGATGGCGGTGATCAGCCCGACATCGCACTCGGCCTCGGCCAGGCGGGTGATGGCGGTGTGGCGCAGGTGCATGAAGGTCAGCTCCTCCATGCGGATGGTGAAGGCGTCCGGGTCGGCCATGTCGCGGCCGGGCATCAGATGGTCGACCGGGAAGGACGCCGTCCGCTCGGCCGCCTTGGCGCGGATGCGGGCGAACACGTGGCGGAAATTGTCCGCCAGATAGGGCCGGCCGGTCTCCTCCGACACGATGATGGTGGTGGGCGGCAGGGGATAGGCCAGGCCGGTGCGCTCCGCCTCGGCCGACTGGGCCGCCTGGCGGGCGTCCAGCCGCGCCAGCTCCGCGGCCAGGCGCTCGCCCAGCTGCGGCACCATGCCGATCGGCAGGCTGACGCCGGCCTTGCCGCGGCCGCCCTTGCTCTGCCGGACCAGCAGGGTGCTGCCGCCCAGGCGCAGGGCGGCGCGGGGCATGCGCAGGATGTCGCCCTGGCGCTGGCCCAGCCACTCGTTGAGCGCCACGGCGGTGCCGACGGACGGGTAGCCCATGCTGTCGGCGGTGCTGACGAACAGATCGACGGCCGGGCGCGGCCAGATCAGCCCGGCCGGCGTCATCGCCACCGTGCCGGGCCGCTCCGCCGGGTTGACCAGCAGCCAGCCCTCCCGCCGGCCGAAGGCCAGCAGCAGGCGCAGCACGCGCACCACGGCGTTGGCGAAGGCGGGGGTGGCGGACAGGCCGCGCTTGAGCCGCTGGATGCGCACGGCGTCGATCGCGCGCACCGGCGCGTCCGCCGCCCAGTCCTCGAGCTTGAGCAGGCATTGGCGGTAGCCGCGCTGGGTGGAGGGAGCGAGGCGCGTGAAGTCCTCGCTGGCCTGGTAGTGCCGCACCAGGTCGCCCAGGGTGCGCAGCGCCGTCGGCACGGGCGGCGCGGCCAGGGTGACGCCGGCGGCGGCGCGGGACTGGTCCAGCTGCTCGTTCAGCTGCTGCGCGCGGGCCATGGCCGCGGCCTCCAGCTGCGCCGGGTCCGTGTGGTGCGCCCAGTCGACCGGCACGCGCTCGACCTTCCAACCGGCTTCGCGCAGGGCGGAACTGGGCTGCCAAAAGTAGCGCGGCAGCTCGCCGGCGGCGCCCGGCCGCACGGTCAGGTAGCGGACGGTGATCTTGGCCATGGTCAGTCGCCAGCCGACCACGCGGGCAAGCATGCGATCAGCTCGTCGACCGTCGTGCTGCCGCCCTCATCCATCGCTTTGACGTAGCCAAGGAAGCTGCGCAGGCGGCGGTAGAACACGTCGAGATCGTCCGGCGGCGAGTAATCGTTCACGGCGTCGCGCACGACGTCGTCGATGTCCTCTTCCAACGTCATGCCCGGCACCCCACGCGGCCGATGTGCTGGCTGCGATCGTCGAGGCGGGCGTGCCAGGCGGCGATCTCCGCGTCCTCGGCCGGTGACGTGGCGCCGGGATGGCTGCCGGCGCGGGCCAGGTAGCCGGCCTGTTCGCGCCGCCAGCGCTCCACCGCCAGCGGGTCGATGCGGCCGCCGCTGCCGGGCAGCGGCTCGGGGAAGCCGGGCTCGCGCCGCATGCGGCGCAGGGTGCTCTCCGGCACGCCCAAGCGGCGGGCGAGCTGCGCGGGTCGGAGCAGCTTAGTGGCCATGCGGCGTCTTCGCGGCGGGTCGGAGCGCGAACAGGGCGGCGCCCACCTCCGCCAACTCCGCAGAATGGTCGCGGCCGCAGGTGCAGCACCGCAGATCGTCCGTCACACGTTCCAGCACCTCGATCGCCGAACAGCGCAAGGCAAAGCGCGACACGTTGACGCCCTCGCTCTCGATCCCGACCGTTTGCCCGTCGTCGCTCACCAAGGTGACGACGACGCCGGCGCGCTCGTGCGAGCGCACGTGCTTGCGGATGCTGGCGCAGAACGCGTCGGCCTTGTCGACCACCTTGCGGGGCGCGCTCATCGGGCCGATCCTCCGGCTTCCAGCATGCGGACGATCCGTTCGGCCTTGGCGGCGGCCTCGGCCATGGTGCGCACGGGGGCGGTGTGGCCGGCGCCGATGTTGGTCAGCAGCACCGTGCCGTCCGCGCGGGGATGCAGGCGGACAACCGGGGTGCGGCCGGCATGGTAGGTGATCGCGGCGTGGGGAAGATCGGCTGGACCTGCAAGAGACGGATGTGACCATGACGGACAACGCCGAACGTTCCCTGCTGCCGAACGGCGCGCGTTATCCGAGCCTGCGGGACAAGGTCGTGTTCATCACCGGCGGCGCGTCCGGCATCGGCCGCAGCCTGGTGGAGCATTTCCACGACCAAGGGGCGAAGGTCGCCTTCGTCGACCTGGCCGCGGATGCCGGGCAGGCGCTCGCCGCCGAGCTCGCGGGCGAAAGCGGCCACACGCCGCACTTCCAGCCCTGCGACTTGCGCGACATCGGGCAGCTGGAGGCCGCCATGGCGCAGGTGGCAGACCGGCTCGGGCCGATCACCGTCCTCGTCAACAATGCCGGCAACGACGAGCGCCACACCTTGGAGCAGGTCACGCCCGCCTACTTCGACGACCGCATGGCGGTGAACCTGCGGCATCAGGTCTTCACGGCCAAGTTCGTCCGCCCGCAGATGAAGCGGGCCGGGGGTGGCTCCATCATCAACTTCAGCTCGATCACCTGGACGGTCGCGAACGGCGACGGCGTCTGCTACGTCACGTCCAAGGCGGCCGTGGTCGGGTTGACCCGGGCGTTGGCGACCGAACTGGGCGGGGACAACATCCGCGTCAACGCCATCGCGCCGGGCTGGGTGATGACGGAACGCCAGGTGTCGCTCTGGCTGAACGAGGACGGCGAGCGCCAGATCGAGGACCGGCAGGCACTGAAAGGCCGCTTGCATTCGCCGGACATCGCCCGCATGGCCTTGTTCCTGGCTGCGGATGACAGCCGGATGTGCTCGAAGCAGACCTTTGTCGTCGACGCGGGTTGGATCTGACCACCGTGACGGTTGTGGCGCTGCTTACCCCGGTGACGCGCAAAGGGTGCTGCGTGGCACGAAGCGCAGGGGCTTCAGCGTGGCGCCGGTCCAGACGTAGAACGACACGCCATCCCGGTCCTGCTTCTCGCCGGCGGCCCCCAGCACGACAAGCAGCCGGCTGTCGGGCCTGAAGCGCAGGCTGTAGTAGGGCGGCTCGGCGCCGTTCGGCTCCTTGATCGCGACGTGGTTGCCCGCGATGTCGGCGATCGCATCGGGAAAGGATACGTGGCCCGTTTGTCCGTCGATGATCGCAGCGCTGGTGCAGGAGGCGCCGCAGCCCCAGACGGCGACCGTGGCGTGGCCGGCGAAATTGGGGCCTTGCGCGGCGGCGTCCCGCAGCGCGGTGCGGAACATCCGCGCATCAGGCGAGTCGAGCCGGGGGGTTACCGGGCGGGCCGGCCGGTGCGGTGCGGCCGGGTAATCCGCAAAACGCGGGGCGGACGGGACGTCGGCCAAGTCGTATTCGCAGAAGGTCTCGCGTGCGGCGGCCGCTTCGATGCCGATGACCAGGGTGGACACCGCAAGCAGCAGCGCCGCCGTCATCCTGCCCATCGCGGCCTCACCGGCGCCGCTTGAGCCGGGCGTAGAGCGGCAGGAGGGTCAACGGCACCAACAGCACCACGCCGACGGTGAAAGTGAGCGTCCGGTTCCAAAGCCGGTTCAAGGCGAGGTCCGTGGTGGGCAGATCCGGATGGGCAGGGTCCGCCAGCACGGCGACGGTGTAATCCCCCAGGTGCGGGCCGGTGAAGACATAGTTCACGCTGCGGCTGATGCGGCCGCTTGGCATCGGCACCGAGAGGGTGGCATCGCAGACGTTGAACAGGAGGTTGGCGCTGCAGGAGCCTTTCAGCACTTGCCCCTCCGCCACGGGAACCGCTGCGGCATGGACCTGCCAGTCGGTCGCAAGGTCGGGCGCCGTATAGACGCAGAGCCCGGCCAGCATGGCCGCGAACAGCAGGACGCCCAGCAGCAACTTGGCATCATGACCCCGACCCCGGCCGCGGCTTCGCGCCGTGAGAGCTGCCTCCGCACCTGGGTCCCACTGATCGCCCATACCCCACCGTAAGCCAATCGCTGCGGAAGAGAAACCGTCGCCGCGCTCCCGGAGCACGCGACAGTCAGCGCCAGAAGTGGACCAGTAACGGCACGAGCAGCGCGGTCAACAGGCCGTTCAGACCGATGCCGAGGGCGGCGAACGCCGCCGCCGCCTCGTGCAGCGGCGCGACCTGGGCGGCCGCGACGCCGCTGCCGGCTACTCCCGCGGCCAGTCCGTGTGCCCGCCAGTCGGTGATCCGCATGAGGTGGAGCGTCTGTCGGCCGGTGACCGCGGCCACGATGCCGCCGAGGATCGCCAGCGCCGCGGTCAGCGCCGGGACCCCGCCGACCTGCTGCGACACGGCCATGGCGATGGGCGTGGTCGCGGCCTTCGCCAGCATCGACAACGCCACCGCGCGGGACCCGCCCGCCGCCCACACGATCCCGGCCCCTGCCGCCATGGAGGCGAGCGAGCCGGCGAGCAGGGCCAGGCCGATCCCGGGCAGTTTGGCCCGCACCATGCCGATGTTCTTGGCAAGCGGCACGGCAAGGGCGACCGTCACCGGGCCAAGCAGGAAGTTGATGAACTGCGCCCCGGAGAGGTAGCGTTGGTAGGGCGTGTCGCTCAGCTCCACGATCGCCGCCACGAGGGCGATGGCGATCAGCACCGGGTTGACCAGCGCCGAGCCGCCGCACAGGCGCTGCGCCGCCTTGCCGGCCAGGTAGCTTGACACCGTCACGACCAGCCAGATCAGCGGCGATGCCGCCAGGGATGCCCGAACCGGGTCGAGGATCGCCGTCAGCATGGGTGCCGACCCGGTGACCGGATCGCAGTCCGGTCCGACCGACGCAGCATGGCGTGCATGACCCAGCCGGTCACGACCAGGCTGAGCCACGTGGATGCCACCACGGCGGCGGCGATCGGCAGCCATTGCTGACGCAGCAGGCCTGCCTCCGCCACGATGCCGACGCCCGCCGGCACGAACAGCAGGCCCATGTGGGAGATCAGAGCGTCGGCCGTGGCCTCCAGCCCGGGCGGCACGCGCCCTCGGACCGCCAGGACGGCGGCGAGGATGAACATGCCGGTCACCGGCCCCGGGATCGGCAGGGCCAACGCGGTGCGCAGGATTTCGCCCAGCAGCTGGCAGCCCAGCAGCGTCAGAATGGCAGGCAGCATGTCCACCTCCGCAGCAGCCGGCCGTTCGCCGACGCGCCTGCATGAACCTGCCGGGCTTGCTTCCGGAAGGACGGCGGTGGCAATTGATTGTTGCGCAAAAGGGCAAGATGGCATCCGATGGACTACTTCGCCGCCATGCGGGCGTTCGTGCGGACGGTCGATCTCGGCAGTTTCTCCAAGGCTGCGGCGGAGGCCGGCGTCAAGGTGTCGACCGTGTCCCGCTACGTCAGCGGCCTCGAGGCCGACCTCGGTGCGGCGCTGCTCAACCGCTCCACCCGCAGCCTGCACCTGACGGAGGCCGGGCGCGCCTTCTACGAACGCGCCGGTCCGGTGCTGCTCGGCGTCGCGGAGGCGCGGGACGCGACGCGGTCGTTGAACGCACGTCCGCAGGGGCTGCTCCGCCTCGCCCTGCCCAACGCCTTCGGCCGCCGCCACGTCATGCCGCATATGGCGGCGTTCCTGGACGCCCATCCGGACATCCGGCTGGACGCCGCCTTGTCGGATGCGACGGTGGACATGATCGAGACCGGCACGGACGTCGCGGTGCGCATCGGCGCCCTACCCGACTCCAGCCTGGTCGCCAAGCTGCTGGCACGGCAGCGATCGATCCTCGTCGTCAGCCCGCGCTACCTGGCACACGGCCCGGGGCTGAGCGAACCTGGCGACCTGGCCCGGCATCGGTGCCTGCTTTCCAGCCTGCATCCACTCGACACCTGGCATGCCCATCCCCTCGCCCAGCCCGGCCACCCGTCCGTGGAGGTGGCGATCGGCGGCACGCTGCGCACGAACGACCTAGAGGTCATGCGGAACGCCGCGGCGGACGGGCTCGGCGTGGCGCTGCTGCCGACCTGGCTGTGCGATGCCGATCTGCGCAGCGGCGCCCTGGCCGCCGTGCTGACGGCGTGGGACTGGCTGCCGTCGCCCGGGACGGACCGGGCGATCTGGGGCATCTACCCGCCCAAGAAGATCGTCTCCCCCAAGGTCAAGGCCTTCCTGGCCTTCCTCGATGCCCGCTTCGGGCGACCGCCGTATTGGGACCGGGCGGCAGAGCCCGCCGGCTGATCACGCGATGCGGGGTGCGGTCGCGCGGCCAACGCCCGACGGGGCATCGCTGCCCAGCCCCTCCATCATAGTGATGTCCGCCGGGGAAACGCGGAAGGAGATTGCAGCTTTCCAGTCCGTGCGGGCGCAACTCGCCTGATCGGCTGACGGGGGCGGAGGTTTGACATGGCTGAACGGGTGGGAGACTTCTTCTGGCGGCGCTTGGCGGACTGGGGCGTCACCACGGTCTTCGGCTACTCCGGCGACGGGATCAACGGCCTGCTCGGCGCCCTGGGCCGCAACGACCACGGCATCCGCTTCATCCAGGCGCGGCATGAGGAGATGGCGGCCTTCATGGCGTCGGCCTACGCCAAGTTCACCGGCGAGGTCGGCGTCTGCCTGGCGACCTCCGGCCCCGGCGGCACGCACCTGATCACCGGGATGTACGACGCCTACATGGACCACGTGCCGCTGTTGGCCATCGTGGGCCAGCAGCCGCGCACCGCGCTGGGTGCGCACTTCCAGCAGGAGTTCAGCCTCGTCAGCATGATGCAGGAGGTGGCGGGCGCCTACGTGCAGCAGGCCTCCACGCCGGCGCAGGTGCGCCACCTCGTCGACCGTGCCTACCGGATCGCCAAGGGTGAGCGCCGGGTGACGGCGCTGGTGATCCCGAACGATCTGCAGGAGGAAGCGTATGCGGAGCCGGAGCACAAGCACGGCTACACCTTCTCCGGCGTCGGCTACACGGCGCCGCGGGTGTTCCCGCAGGACGTCGACCTGCGGCGTGCGGCCGATGTCCTGAACGCCGGCAAGAAGGTGGCGATCCTGGTCGGCGCCGGTGCGCTGCACGCCACCGACCAGGTCATCGCCGTGGCCGAGCGGCTGCAGGCGGGCGTGGCCAAGGCGCTGCTCGGCAAGGCGTCGCCACCCGACGACCTGCCTTACGTCACCGGCACGATCGGGCTGCTCGGCACCAAGCCGTCTTCGGACATGATGGCGGCGTGCGACACGCTGCTGATGATCGGCTCCGGCTTTCCCTGGGCCGAGTTCCTGCCCAAGGAGGGGCAGGCGCGCGGCGTGCAGATCGACCTTGCGCCCGGGATGCTGTCTTTGCGCTACCCCATGGAAGTGCCGCTCGTGGGCGATGCCGTGGAGACGCTGAACGCCCTGTTGCCCTTGCTGCAGCAGAAGCCGGTCGGGGGTGCGTGGCGCCGCGATATCGAGAGCGGCACGGCGACTTGGTGGGAGGACATGGGCAAGCGCGCCATGGCGGGCGCCAACCCGGTCAATCCGCAGCGCGTGACCTGGGAGCTGTCCTCCCGCCTGCCGGACCGGGTGATCGTGACGTCGGACTCCGGCAGCTGCGTGAACTGGTTCTCCCGTGACCTGAAGATGCGCCGCGGCATGATGTGCTCGCTTTCGGGCAGCCTCGCGTCCATGGGCTCTGCCGTGCCGTACGCGTTCGCGGCCAAGATGGCCTATCCCGACCGTCCGGTGGTGGCGCTCGTGGGCGATGGGGCCATGCAGATGAACAACATGGCCGAACTGATCACCGTGGCGAAATACATGGGCGAGTGGTCCAACAAGACCTGGATCTGCTGCGTGTGGAACAACGAGGACCTGAACGAGGTGACCTGGGAGCAACGCGTGATGGAGGGCAACCCGCGTTTCGCGTCCAGCCAGTCGATCCCGAACGTGCCCTACCACAAGTTCGCCGAGCTCATCGGCCTGAAGGGCATCTACGTCGACGATCCGGACCGGATGGGCGCGGCCTGGGACGAGGCTTTCGCCAGTCCGCTCCCGGTGGTGCTGGAGGTGAAGACGGACCCGGACGTGCCGCCGCTGCCACCGTTCCTCACGTTGGAGCAGGTCCGCAACTACATGACGATGCTGGGCAAGGGCGACGCGAGCGCGCGTCACGTGCTCGCCGACACGGCCCGCCAGGTGCTTAGCACGGTGGTGCCGGGGATGGGCCCTGGAT
The DNA here is from genome assembly GCA_965199005.1 of Acetobacteraceae bacterium. GTDB lineage: Bacteria > Pseudomonadota > Alphaproteobacteria > Acetobacterales > Acetobacteraceae > LMUY01. Next base: position 3,149,811 of record CBDAQK010000006.1, read on the forward strand.
AGGACGCCCCGATCCACGATGTTTTGATACTCGCCTCGGGTATTTCCGCGTCGTGCCGGCGTTGGCTGGCTGCGCGACCCAGCTGACAGCCTCGCAGCCCTGGTGTTCCAGACCAAGTCGGCTGTGCGAGCTCCAAGGCCGGGTGCGAGCGGACGCTGAACAGGAGACGAGGACATGGCCGAGAAGACCCTGAAGGATGCCTTCTACGAGACGTTGAAAGACGTGAACTATGCCGAGAAGGCGGGCTTGCGGTCGCTGAAGAAGGCGATCAAGGCCGCTCAGTCGTCAGAGCTGAAGCAAGCGCTGACGGAGCACAGCGAGGAGAGCCAGCACCAGGTGGAGCGGCTGGCGCAGATCTTCGAAATCCTCGGAAAGCCTGTCAGGGCCAAGACGTGCGAGGCGATGCAGGGGATCGTCTCCGAGATGGAAGAGGATTTGGAGGATTTCGCAGGATCCGAGGCAGCGGACGACGTGCTGATCGGATGCGCCCAGGCGGTCGAGCACTATGAGATCGCCCGCTACGGCATGCTGCGCACATGGGCCAAGAAGCTGGGCCTCGACGAGGCCGAGAGCCTCATCTCCGAGACGTTGGAGGAGGAGAAGCGCTCCGACGAGAAGCTGTCCCAGATCGGCGAAAACCTCCAAGCATCCGGCGAAGACTCCGCGCCGGAGGGCGACGAGGATGAGGACGAGGACGACAAGAAGGCCGCGGCAAAGCTGAAGTCCAAGGCCAAGAGCTGAGGCACTGCGCCGGGTGGCACACAGCCACCCGGCAGATACCTTCGCGCCTGGTGCACGAACCGGCTGGCACACGCAGGCTCATCGGCCCGCCGACGCGCTGCCCTGTGTCCGTGGTGCCGGCGCAACCTGCGCGGGGGGCTGGGAGTCCCGCTGTGGCTCCGGCGCGGCAGGGCATGCCCCCACCCTGTCCCGCAGATAGCCCGGCTTGGAAAACGTGCCGAATGAATGGAAGCCGCTGGTCCCCGCATAGCACTGGGCGTGCGCGACGGCCGGCCTCAGGGCCGTCAGAAGGAGCGCGACCGCAGCGAAGGCCCGGCCTGCTTCACGCCATCCCGTCCGATCTACGGCAGGACAGCGGACCGGGGCGAGGCGTCGGGCCGCGTATGCGGTCGGTGGAGACAGGTTGCTATTTGAGCGGGTCATGGCCCCAGTTCATCAACGACTTGCGCCACCGCGTCTCCGTCACGTCGCCCTCGGGGCGCTGCTTCATGTGCCGCTTGACGTAGCCGACCACCTTGCGCATGGCGGCATAGTCCTCGTCGTCGAGGTCGGCGGCCTTCTTGGCGCGCAGCTCGAGGATGCGACGGCCCATTTCATGACCGACCGCCTCGTCCTTCCCGGGTTTGGTCACCTTCTCGCCCCCATGGGTCATGCCGACGCCCTGGCTTGCCGACGTCTCCAGCCAGGAGCGCAGCACGGCCGGGCTCATGTTGACGACCGACTTGAAGTCGCTTGCGATCCTGCGCCGTTCGTCGGCCTCCGACTTAGCCATGGGCGTTCAGACCTCCTCCTATTACGGTCAGGCCTGACAGCGTCAGGCAGCGGATCCGTGCCGTAGGCCGGGATCGGCCAGGGTTTCGGCCCGCATCCACACGGCCGTGTCGTGGAACACGGCGCCACCTGCGGGAAGCGCGGGCTGGTCGCTGGTGAGCACGTTGATGCCGTGCTTGGCGCCGCCGAAGGACTCGGCGGGCCAGATGCTTTCGACCACGACGGTGCCGGGCGGCTGGCCCGGGGCGTGCCGGGCATGCAGCACCACCTGCCCCCGCCCGTTGCCGATCCGGACGGGCATGCCGTCGCTGATACCCAACGCCGCCCCGTCCTCCGGACAGATCAGCGCCTCCGGCCGGCCGCCGCGTTTGCGCGCGGTGGGCGTCTCCGTGAAGGTGGAGTTGAGGAATTGCCGCGCCGGCGCCGCGACCAGCCGCATCGGACGGTCCTCCGTGGCGGCATCGACCAGGGGCACCCAATCCGGCAGCGGTGGCAGCTTGCCCTCGGTGTCGCCGAGCGCCCGCCAGTCCGCCCGGAAGTGGAACTTGCCGTCCGCATGGCCGAACCCATCGAGGAAATGCGCCCGCTCGAACGGCAGCTGCACGTCCAGCCAGCGCCGGGCTGCGAGTTCCGCGGCGGCGGGATAGCCGGACGCCCGCAACGTCGCATCCGCCAGCTCCAACCCCGACATGCGGAAGCTGGCATCCTCAAGCCCGAAGCGCTGCGCCAGGAGGCAGACCAGGTCATGGTTGGAACGTGCCTCGCCTGCCGGCTCGATCACCTTCTGGCCGATCTGGATGTGACTGTGGCCGCCAGCCTGGTAGATGTCGTCGTGCTCCAGGAACATCGTCGCCGGCAGCAGGATGTCGGCATGGAGCGCGGTCTCGGTGATGAACTGCTCGTGCACGACGGTGAACAGGTCCTCGCGCATCAGACCCTGCCGGACACGGTTGCTGTCCGGGCAGACCGAGGCGGGGTTGCCGCTCTGCACCAGCAGGGCATGCACCGGGCCGCCGCCCTCCAGCGCATCGGCGTCCCCGGTCAGGATGCTGGCGATCCGGCTCATGTCCAGCTCACGCACGGCGGGGTCGCGCAGGGCGGTGCCCTCGATGAGCGACTTGTCCCACCGGTAGATACCTTTGTTGCCCCATAGCGCGCCGCCGCCCTCGTGCCGCCATTTGCCGGTCACGGCTGGCAGGCAGCTCACCGCGTGCATGGAGGCGGCGCCGTTGCGGCTGCGGGTGAACCCGAAGCCGGCACGGATGTACGCGCGCGGCGTGGCGTTGTAGAGCGCCGCGAACGCCTCGATCTCGGCCACGGCGAGCCCGGTGATGCCAGCGGCCCAGACGGGGCCGCGGATCGCCAGGTGCGCCTCAAGCGCCGCCGGGTCGTCGGTGTATTCGGCCATGTACGCGCGGTCGGCATGGCCGTCGCGGAAGGCGCAGTGCATGACGGCGCAGGCCAGCGCGGCATCCGTCCCGGGGCGCAAGGCCAGGTGCATGTCGGCGGCCGCAGCCGTGCCGGTGCGATAGGGGTCGACCACGGCCAGCTTGGCCCCGCGCTCCTTCCGGGCGCGGCTGACATGCGCCATGACGTTGACCTGGGTGGAGACGGGGTTCGTTCCCCACATGACGTTGAGGTCGGCCACGGCCATCTCGCGCGCGTCCGACCCGCTGATCCGGCCGCAGCCGGCGACCCACCCGGCGGACGCGATGGCGCTGCAGATGGTGCCCTTGCGGCCGGACCAGCGCATCGCGTGACGCAGCCGGAAGATGCCGTCCCGGTTCACCAGGCCCATCGTGCCGGCCGAGCTGTAGGGCCACACGGCTTGGCTGCCGTAACGGTCGGCGACTTGGGTGAGACCGGCGACCACCCGGTCCAGAGCCTCGTCCCAGCCGATGCGCCGGAATGCGCCAGTACCCTTGAGTCCGGTGCGCAGCATGGGGTGGAGCAGCCGGTCCGGATGGTGGATCCGCTCGGCATACCGGCTGACCTTGTTGCAGATGACCCCGGCCGTGTAGGGGTTGTCCGCCCCGCGGACGCCCCCGATCCGCCCGCCGGGCAGGACTTCCACATCCAAGGCGCAGGTGCTCGGGCAGTCGTGGGGGCAGACGGAGGAGTGGACCGACCCTTTTCCTGACAGCGACATCCGATGTCTCCCGGCGGTTACCCCGACAGACATAGCCCCTGCCTCCGCACCTCGTCCATGAACGTCGTGTCGCGATCCTATCCAAGACCATCGCCCAGGACGCTAGACCTGACATGTTCAGCAGTCATGTAGGGCGCGTCGCGGCATGGGGCCTGTTCTTGGAGACACTAACATGTTCAGCAGTGATTAAGGTCTTGGCAACTGGTTTAGCGCTACCCTTCCGAATGGCTTTCGCTGAGGACGTCGCTTGAAGACAATGCTCCGGACGCGGTGGGGATTGGTGCCGCGGCTTCTGCTGCCCATGCTGCTCTCGCTGGTCTTGGGGATCTGTGCGGTGCAAGCCTGGACGGCCTATGTCAGCCGCAACGCGATCGATCAGGAGGTGCACTACGAGCTGAACGGGGACCTCCAGCTCCTCAAGGCGTACCTGACGCCCCTCGGCACCGAGTGGTCGGCCGATAGCGGGCAGCTGCGGCTGGGCTACGCACCGCTGGCCGGCTACAATGACCTGGTCGATGCGGCGAGCGAGCCGAGCCATGGCGTCGCAACGATCTTCGACGGCGATACGCGGGTCGCGACCAGCGTGCGGCGGCCCGACGGCAGCCGGGCCATCGGCACCAAGCTCGACAACCCGGCCATCCGTCAGCGGGTGCTGGAACAGGGCCAGACGTTCTACGGCGCTGCCAACGTGCTCGGCCAGCGATACCTGGCGATCTACGAGCCGATCCGCGACTACAACACCAAGGTGATCGGAATGCTCTTCGTCGGCCGCCCGGTCGAAGCGCTGGATGGGCCGATGAAAGTCGTGCTGCGGGGATCCATCATCGCCGGGACGATCGCCGTGCTCACCTTCGGCGCAGCCATGGTCTGGGCGTTGCGGCGGACGTTGCTGCCACTCCTCCAGCTCGCTCAGACAACCATCGACATGGCGGCTGGCGACCTGCACGCGCTGGTGCCAGCCACCAACCGCCGGGACGAGATCGGCCGCGTGGCGCAGGCCATCGAAGCGTTCCGGCAGGGAGCCATCCAGAAGGAGCTGCTGGAGCAAGCCCGAGCCGCCGCGGCCGCGGAGCAGTCCGCGGTCGTCTCGGCCCTGGCGTCCGGGTTGGAGCGCCTGGCAGCCGGCGACGTGACCGCCCGGCTGGCGGAGCCGTTCTCCGCCGAGTACGAGTGCCTCCGGGAGAACTTCAACGCCGCGAGCGCGAGCCTGGAGACCTTGATCCAGCGCATCTACAGCAGTTCCGGCACGATCTCGCGCAGCATCGCCGAGGCGGCGCAGGCGTCCGACGAGCTGAGCCGGCGGACGGAGACGCAGGCCGCCACGCTCGAGCAGACTGCCGCGGCCTTGGACCAGATCACCGCGACGGTCAGCCAGACCGCAGCCGGAGCCAGCGGCGTCAACCAGGTCGTCTCGCGCGTCGGCGCCGCCGTACGGGCTTCCGACGAAGTGATGCGGCAGATGGCTTCGTCGATGGGCAGCATTGCCCGCTCGTCGACCGAGATCGGCCGCATCGTCGGCGTCATTCAGGGCATTGCCGCGCAGACCAACCTCCTGTCGCTGAACGCCGGGATCGAGGCTGCGAGGGCGGGTGATGCCGGGCTCGGGTTCTCCGTCGTGGCCGGGGAAGTCCGTGCCTTGGCAGCCCGGACGGCGGCGGCTGCCAACGAGATCCATGCCCACGCCCATGTTTCCGGCCAGCACGTCCGCGGCGGCGTGGCACTGGTCGACCAGACGGGCCACGCCCTGGAGGAGATCGCGACGCAGGTCTCGGAGGTGGACCGCCTCGTCTCCGACATCGCAGCCGCGGCCGCCGAGGAGGCCACGGGGCTGGTGGAGGTGAACCGCGCGGTCAATCAGATCGACCAGGTCACGCAGCAGAATGCCGCCATGGTGGAAGAAACGAGTGCGGCGAACCACGTGCTGGCGCGCGAGGTGACGGAGCTGGTGAAGTTGACGCAACGCTTCACCGTCAACGCGGCCGTCGCAGCACTCCAGAAGGCGGCCTGAGTATCCGTCGGGAAAGTCCAGAGAGCCGCTTACTGGGCCCGTAGCTGCCCAAGCGCGGCTAGCCAGTTCTCGCTGTGAAAGCTTTGAGCGATCCTCCCGTCACGGACCGTCTGGATATCGATCGTCATGATCCGGAAGCTCTTACCCGTATGTGGCACACCGAAGAGATCGCCCGCCGGCGTCCCCGTGAGTTCCCCGCGCACCACGACGCGGTCTCCCGCTACGAGGACATCCTTGATGTCGAACCGCATGTCTGGCGTGGATGTTGCGAGACTTTCGAATGCCTTGATCATCGTTCCACGATCGCGGCACTCGGAAGGCAGGTTGCCCGAACACGATTGATAGTCCGGCGTGAGGATACGGTCCTCCGTCGCCGACACGTCACCGCGCGTCGCGACGTTGAGGAGAGCGTAGAATGGTCCGATGACCTCGCGGGCCTTGAGATCGTCCAGGCCTTGCGCGTGCGCGGCAACGCTCGCCCCGACGAGCACGAACACACCGGCTGCCAGATGAAGTCTCATGAGCGTTTCCTAATCCGTCGTCGCGTATGGTCGCATGACCATCTTTCCGAACCTTGCCGACATAGCTGTCCCGCGGAACGTCGCGGGGCGAGGCCCAGGGCGCGACCTGCTCGCCAACGCATGCTGCCAGGACGGCTGCCCGCCGACCCATGCCGGCCGCGCCGTCCAGGCGTTACGTGGGAAGCTGCGCGAAATACTGCCGTGCCGGCTCGATGCGCTCGCTGTGCTCCCATGTCGGATACCTGTCCCGCATCCGTTGATCGAGCTCGAGAGCTGCCACACCGGTGGTCCTGAAGACTGGCCGAGCCTCCTTGAAGAAATCAAGGAGGTCCGATGCGATCTCCGGCCCGCCGAGGTTGCCGTGGCCCGGCACGATCAGGCGCGGCTGGAGCGCCAGCACGTCGTTCAGAGCCACTTCCCAGCGCGCGACATCGATGTCGTTCGCGAGGATCATCGGCGGGTAGAGCGGCACGATCGGGAACATGCGCTCCTCGATCAGGTCGCCGATGAACACCATCCGCTCCTCCGGCAGGTGTATGACCTGGTCACCGGGGCTGTGCGCGGTGCCCCAGGTGCGGAACTCGACCTGGCGCCCGCCGAGGTCCAGCGTCGCGCGGTCGCCGTCGTAGGTTTGATCGGGCGGGGTGAAGACGACGCCATCGAGCAGACGCTTGTGTTCCGCCGGCAGCACGGCGCGGAAACCGTTCAGCAGCGTCGTACCGGATCGCGCGAAATAGTCGCGCTGCGCGGCATTGTAGTAGATGCGCGCATCCGGCTTGAACGCCTGCGCGCCGAAGCCATGCTCCGGATGGGCATGCGTCACGGTCAGCACGACACCCCGGCCCGGCGCGAGCTGGCGGGCAAGCTTGATGACATTTTCCGCGCTTTCCGGTCCAAGACCGCAATCCACCACGAGCACCAAGTCCCGGCCGACGATGATGCCGATGTTCGGCACGAGCGAGATCCGTTTATCAGGCAGGACGAACACGCCCGGCGCCATCTCCGCCGGAAAGCGCGTGTCCACGATGGGCAAGGCGGGTGCCGGCACGGTTGCCGCCAATCGCACCGGTTCGCTGGCTGGCTCGTCGGCCTTCGCGACGGTCGCCGTCGCCAGGGCGGCAAGGCCACCACCCAAGGACAGCCTGAGAAGCCCGCGCCGGCCGGCGGCGGACCAATCGGGATGTGCGAGGCCCCTTGTGGCTGGATCCATCATGCTCACCATTCTGTCTGGACTTCCATTTACTATGCCAGCGATGCCGGTTGTCAAGTAATTCGATTAGAAACTTGATCAATTCTGCAGTTTGCATGCCGCGAATTCTTAAATCAGGAACGTCCCTGGACATGATCCGTCCAGCCGCCGCCAAGTGCCTTGTAGAGCGTCACGAGATTCTGCTGTTGCGAGAGATTGAGCGACACGAGGGTCAATTGCGCCGAGAACAGTGAGTTCTGTGCGATGAGGACATTCAGGTAGGTGTCCGCCCCGGCATCGGAGCGCATCTTTGATACGTCGTAGTACGTCTGGTCGGCGCCGACCAGCTTCTTCTCTGCGGCAACCTGACGCAGGTAGGTCGCCCGCCCGGCGAGCGCGTCCGAGACGTCGTGGAACGCCGACTGGATGGACTTCTCGTAGTCGGCGATCTCGATCTTTTTCTGGATCTTGGCGTAATCGAGATTGGCGAAGTTGGTGCCGGCGTCAAAGATCGGAACACTGACCTGCGGCTCGAACAGCCAGGACGCCGAGCCCGCGCCGAACAGCTTGGTCAGGCCGCCGCTGGCGGTGCCGCCACTGCCGGTCAGCGTGACGGACGGGAAGAACGCCGCCCGCGCCGCGCCGATGTCGGCATTGGCGGCAAGCAACGTGTGTTCGGCAGCCCGGATGTCTGGGCGACGCTCCAGCAGCTCCGACGGCAGCCCGGCGGGCAAGGCCGGGAAGGCCGGCTCCGCCCCCAATCCGCTCTCCGCCATCATGCGTGTCTGCAGCGCGTCCGGCAGGGTGGTTCCCACCAACAGCACCAACTCATCGAGGTCCTGCGCGACCTGCCTGGTATATTGCTCGACGCTCGCCTCGGCCGTGCGCAGGGTCGACTCCGCCTGTGCGACGGTGAGCAGCGTTCCGGTCCCCTGGGCCAACTGCAGTTTGTAGAGCTCATACGATTGCTGCTGCGCCTTCGCCGTCAACTGCGACACGCGCAGCGCGTCACGGTCGGCAAGCCATGTCAGGTATTCCGACGCGACGGACGCCACCAAGCTGATCAGCGTGCTCTTCTGCGTCTCGGCCAGACTGAAATACTGCTCTTGCGCCTGCTTGCTCAGACTGCGGATGCGGCCGAACAGGTCAAGTTCATACGAAACGGTGCCCAGCCCCAGGCTATAGGCGTTGAGATGCAGGGCGGAGGGCGTGCCCTCCTCGCCCGGCGCCTCCCGCGCGAACTCGGCGCCGCCGGTCGCATCGATGGTCGGGAACAACGCGGCGTGCTGGACCTCGTACTGCGCGTAAGAGGCGGCGGCATTCTGCGCGGCAACGCGCAGGTCCCGGTTGTTGTCGAGGGCCAACGCGATGAGGTCCTGCATCACCGGATCGATGAAGAAGTCGCGCCAGCCTATGTCGGCGGCCGCCACGCTGCCGGACACGGCGCCCTCGCCGGTGAAGGCCGGGCCGGCCGGATAACGGTCCGCGACGGGCAAGCCCGGGCGCAGGTAGTCCGGGATCAGGCTGCAGCCGGTCAGCGCCATCAGCAGGGTCGCCGCGAGCAAGCGGTTGCGCACGACCTAAGCCTCCGCCGCGACGCGTATCGCGGTGGTGTCATGCTTCACCGCGGGCTTGACCCGGAACAGCCGGAGCACGGCGACGAAGAACACGGGGACGAAGAAGACCGCCAGGACGGTGGCGGTGACCATCCCACCCACCACGGCCGTGCCGATCGCGGTCCGCGCCGCGGCACCCGCCCCGCTTGCGATCGCCAGCGGGAAAACGCCGCAGACGAACGCCAGGGAGGTCATCAGGATCGGCCTCAGCCGTTCCCGCGCCGCCTGGAGGGCCGCGTCGCGCAGAGTGGCACCTTGCTCGTAGAACTCCTTGGCGAATTCCACGATCAAGATAGCGTTCTTGACCGCCAGCCCCACCGTCGTCAGCAGGCCCACCTGGAAATACACGTCGTTGTCCAAGCCACGGACCGAGGTCGCGAGCACCGCGCCAAGCACGCCCAACGGTGCCACCAGAAGCACGGCGATCGGGATGGCCCAGCTCTCGTACAGCGCCGCCAGGCAGAACAGGATGACGATGCCGGAGATGCTGAACAATGCCGCCGTCTGCGATCCTGCCTGCACTTCCTCGTAGCTCAGCCCGGTCCATTCGTAGCCGATACCGGGCGGCAGTTTGGCGGCCATCTCCTGCATCGCGGCTATGGCGGTGCCTGTGCTGCCGCCGGGCGCCGGGACGCCCAGGATCTCGTACGAGGTGGACCCGTTGTAGTTCTGCACGTTCTGTGGCCCGACCAGCCACTTGCCGGTCGCTATGGAGGAAAACGGCACCAGTCCGCCGGTGCTGTTGCGCAGATACCACTTGCCGAGATCGTCCGGCAGCATGCGGGCATAGTCCTCGCCCTGGACGTAGACCTGCTTGACCCGGCCGCCGCGCAGGAACTGATTGACGTAGATCGAGCCCAACGCTCCTTCGACAAAGGTGTTGATGTCGGCCGTCGTCACGCCGAACGCATTGGCCTTCGTCCGGTCGATGACGAGGTTGTACTGCGACGCGTCCTCGATCCCGTTCGGCCGCACCGCCACCACCCTCGGGTCCCTCGCGGCCATGCCAAGCAACTGGTTGCGCGCGGCAAGCAGCTTGTCGTGGCCAACGTTGCCCCGGTCGACCAACTCCATGTCGAAGCCGGACGCGTTGCCCAGTTCAAGCACCGCCGGCGGCTGGAAGGTGAAGATCAGGGCGTCCCGCGTGCCTGCGAAATGCTGCGTCACCCGGGCCGCCACCGCAGCACCGGATTGCGAGGCCAGGGGCCGGTCTGCCCAGGGCTTCAGGCTGATCACCAGGAAGCCGGCATTCTGCCCCTGCCCCGCGAAATTGAAGCCGACGACCGACAACGCCGTGGCGACGTTGGCCTTCTCGGACGTGAGCAGGTATTCGATCACCCGCTCGTTCACCGCGTCGGTCTGCTCCGCGGTGCTGCCCGGCGGCAGGGTCGTTTGCCCGAACACCAGCGCCTGGTCCTCATCGGGCAGGAAACCGGTCGGCAACCTGGTGAAGAAGAATACCATCGTCCCGACGATGAGGACGAAGGCCAGCATCGACCAGGCCGATCCGCTGATCATGCGGCCAACGCCGCCGCCGTAGCGCTTGTTGGTCCAATCGAAGCCTCTGTTGAACCAGCCGAACGGTCCGCGGCGAGGGTCGTGCCCCTCCCGCTTCGGCTTCAGCAGGCTGGCGCACAGGGCCGGTGTCAGGATCAGCGCCACCAGCACCGACAGCACCATCGCCGAAACGATGGTCACCGAGAACTGCCGGTAGATCACGCCGGTCGATCCGCCCAGGAACGCCATCGGCAGGAACACCGCGGACAGCACCAGCGCGATGCCGATCAGCGCACCGGATATCTGTGTCATGGATTTCCGTGTGGCGTCCCGCGGGGAGAGCTTGTCCTCCTCCATCACCCGTTCGACGTTCTCCACCACGACGATCGCGTCGTCCACCAGCAACCCCACGGCGAGCACCATCGCCAGCATGGTGAGCGTGTTGATCGTGTAGCCCAGGACTGCCAGCACGCCGAACGTGCCCAGCAGAACCACCGGCACGGCGATGGTCGGGATCAAGGTGGCGCGGAAGTTCTGCAGGAAGACATACATCACGACGAAGACGAGGACGATGGCCTCGAGCAGCGTCTTGACCACCTCGGTGATGGACAGGGTGATGAACGGCTCGGTATCGAGCGGATACACGATGTTCAATCCTGGCGGGAAATAGGGCTGCAACGCCGCCAGTTCGGCTCGGACGGCAGCCTCCGTCGCCAACTGGTTGGCGCCGGCGGCGAGCTTGAGCGCGATCGCCGCGGCTGGCGCATGATTGATCTTGGCCGTCGGCGAGTAGATCTGCGCGCCCAACTCCACGCGGGCGACGTCCTTCAACAGGACCTGGGACCCATTGAGGTTCACCTTCAGCAGGATGTTCTCGAACTGCTCCGGCGTCTCATACCGTGTCGGGCCGATGATCGTGG
>CBDAQK010000007.1:0-555456 GCA_965199005.1 Acetobacteraceae bacterium
TCACGGGCGGGATCAGCCAAACGGCTGGAACGGTCAGCGGCACGACGTCGCTCTCGTTGACGAGTGCCGGCGCGATCGGCCAGACCGGCGGCACGATCGTGACACCGGCACTGATGACCTCGTCGGCCGGCATGACGACGCTGACCAGCACCGGCAATGCGGTCACTGCGCTCGGCAGTGCCAGCAGCGCGGGCGGCTTCAGCCTGACCGACGGGCAAGGGCTGACGGTCAACGGCCCGGTCAAAGACACCATCTCGGTGGCGCTCTCGGTGACGGGAGCCCTGTCGCTGGCGGGCAGCGTGACCACCGGGGGGCTCACCACAACCGCAACGGGCGCGATCACCCAGCCGGGCGGCAGCCTGCAAGCCAGCAGCCTGACCGGCAGCGCGGCCTCAGCGAGCCTGGGCCAGACGGGCAATGCCGTTGCCACGCTCGGGGCCTTCACCAGCACGGGTAGTTTTGCGCTGACGGACAGCGCGCCGTTGACGATCGGCGGTGCGGTTGCGGTGGGCACCGGGCAAGCGATCGCCATCACCGACAACACGCCGAGCTTCGGTGCGGCTGGCTCGCTCAAGGCTTTGGGCGGCACGGTGACACTGGCTGCCTTGACCACGGCCGGGCTGACGGTGGGCGGCGGCAGCGGATCGGCGCCACACCCCCGGTCACCGCCACCACGCTCACCCTGGGCACGCCAACGGGCGGCCCGGTGACGATCGGCGGCGCGTTCAACCTGGCCAGCGTGTCGGTGCTTGACCTGGAAAGCGCCGGTGCGGCCAGCGAAACCGGCACCGGTGCGGTTGCCGTGCCCATTCTGACTGGCAAAGCCGGGAGTGCCACGCTGACCGGCGCCAACCAGATTGGCACGTTGGGCGGGTTCACGACGACGGGCGCGTTCGCCCTTACCGACGCCCAGGCCCCTGACCGTGGCCGGCCCGCTGGCAGCCTCCAGCGCGACCCTGTCCGTAACCGGCAATTTGGCGCTGGCGGGCACCGTCACGGCGCCGACGCAATTGGCCTTGGCCGTAAGCGGGGCAGTGTCGCAGACCAGCGGCACCATCACGACGGGTTTGCTCACCGGCACCGCAGCCTCACTATCGCTGCCCAACCCGGCGAATGCGATCACGACGGCCGGTCCGTTCCTCACCACCGGCGACTTCACGCTCTTCGACGGGACCAGCCTGTCGGTGGTTGGCACGGTTGACCCCGGCAACGTGACGATGAACGTCATGGGCAACCTCGCCGTGAACGCGCCCGTTATCGGCGCGACCGTCAGCCTGACGGCGACAGGGGCGATCACCGAAGGGACCGCCGGGTCCGTCAGCGCCACGACGCTGACCGGCAGCGCCAATTCGGCGAATTTCTCCGCCACCAACTTCGTCACCACCTTGGGCAGCTTCGCCACGACGGCCGGGTTCGGCTTGGTCAATGGCCAACCGCTGACCGTGGGCGGCCCGCTGACGGATGCCGCGTCCATCATGGTGAGCGCGACCGGCCCGCTGACCCTGTCTGGGACGGTGACGGCGCCTGCTGTGAGTCTCACCTCGTCCAACGGCCCCAGCTTGACGGGAGGGATCAGCCAGACGACCGGGTTGGTCACCGCCATGACGTCTCTGTCGTTGACGAGTTCGGGCACGGTCAGCCAGACCGGCGGCACGATCGCGACGGGCACGTTGACCGGTTCGTCAGGCGGCACCACGACGCTGAGCAGTGCGGGCAACGCGGTCGCGACGCTCGGCAGCTATAGCAGCGCTGGCGGTTTCAGCCTGACGGACGGGCAGGGGCTGACGGTCACCGGCCCCTTGAGCGACAGCACCTCGGTGGCGCTCTCGGTGACGGGCGCGCTGTCCCTGGCGGGCAGCGTGACCACCGGGGGGCTCACCACAACCGCGACGGGCGCGATCACCCAGCCCGGCGGCACGCTGCAGGCCAGCAGCCTGACCGGCAGCGCAGGGTCTGCGGCTTTCAGCCAGACGGGCAATGCCATCGGCACGCTGGGGGCGTTCACCAGCACGGGTAGTTTTGCGCTGACGGATGGCTCGGCGTTGACGATCGGCGGCGCGGTTGCGGTGGGCAGCGGGCAAACCCTCAGCATTACGGACAACGCACCCAGCTTCGGCGCGGCCGGCTCGCTGGCGGCGCCGGGCGGCACGGTGACGCTGGCGGCGTTGACCACGGCCGGGCTGACGGTGGGCGGCGGCAACGGGATCGGCGGCATGCCCGCCGTGACCGCGACCACGCTCACCCTGGGCACGCCAACAGGCGGCCCGGTGACGATCTCCGGCGCATTCAACCTCGCCAATGTGTCGGTGCTGAATGTTCTCAGCGGCGGTGCCGTCAGCGAAACCGGTGCGGGTGCGGTTGCCGTGCCCACCCTCACCGGCAATGCCGCGACTGCCACGCTGACCGGGGCCAACCAGATCGGCACGCTGGGCGGGTTCACCACCACGGGCGCCTTCGTCCTCACCGACGCCCAGGCCCTGACCGTATCCGGCCCCCTTGCGGCGACCACCGCGGCGTTGGCCGTGACCGGGAACCTCGCTTTGTCGGGTCAGGTGACGACGCCGACCAGCCTGTCGCTCACGGCCTCGGGGGCGATCACCCAGCCCGGCGGCGCACTGAGCACCGCGAGCCTGACCGGCACCGCCGGTTCGGCAGCTCTGGGCAGCGCGACCAACGCCATCGGCAGCCTGGCCGGGTTCAGCAGCACGGGCGCCTTCGCCCTGACGGACGGGCAGGCGCTGACCGTGTCGGGTGCGGTCGCCGGGTCGCAGGTCGGTCTGACGGTGACGGGGGCGCTGGCGGTGAACAGCACCATCAGCGGCACCGGCGTCGCGCTGGCCGCGTCGGGGGCGATCACCGAGGGTGCGGGCGGCCTGATCACTGCCACCACGCTGACCGGCTCGGCCCAATCGGTCGCACTGCCGAACGCCAACCAGGTCGCGACCTTGGGCAGCTTGGCGACCACAGCCGGGCTGAGCCTGGTAGACGCGCGGCCGCTGACCGTGACCGGTCCGGTGACGGACGGGCAATCGATCACGCTGAGCACGACCGGTCCGCTGACCCTGTCCGGGATGATGACGGCGCCGGTGGTGAGTCTGGCCTCGTCGAACGGCCCCAGCCTCACGGGTGGGATCAGCCAAACGGCTGGAACGGTCACCGGCACGACGTCTGTTTCGTTGACGAGTTCGGGCACGATTGGCCAGACCGGCGGCACGATCGCCACGCCGGCGCTGACCAGTTCGTCGGCTGGCACGACGACGCTGACCAGCACCGGGAACGCCATCACGGCGCTCGGCAGCGCCAGCAGCGCGGGCGGCTTCAGCCTGACCGACGGGCAGGGGCTGACGGTCACCGGCCCCTTGAACGACAGCACCTCGGTGGCGCTCTCGGTGACGGGCGCGCTGTCCCTGGCGGGCAGCGTGACCACCGGGGGGCTCACCACAACCGCGACGGGCGCGATCACCCAGCCCGGCGGCACGCTGCAGGTCAGCAGCCTGACCGGCAGCGCGGCCTCAGCGAGCCTGGGCCAGACGGGCAACGCCATCGGCACGCTCGGCGCCTTCACCAGCACGGGTAGTTTCGCGCTGACGGATGGCTCGGCGCTGACGATCGGCGGTGCGGTTGCGGTGGGCAACGGGCAAACCCTCAGCATCACGGACAACGCACCCAGCTTCGGCGCGGCCGGCTCGCTGGCGGCGCCGGGCGGCACGGTGACGCTGGCGGCGTTGACCACGGCCGGGCTGACGGTGGGCGGCGGCAGCGGGATTGGCGGCACGCCTGCCGTGACCGCGACCACGCTCACCCTGGGCACCACGACAGGCGGCCCGGTGACGATCTCCGGCGCGTTCAACCTCGCCAATGTGTCGGTGCTGAATGTTCTCAGCGGCGGTGCCGTCAGCGAAACCGGTGCGGGTGCGGTTGCCGTGCCCACCCTCACCGGCAACACGGCAACTGCCACGCTGACCGGGGCCAACCAGATCGGCACGCTGGGCGGGTTCACCACCACGGCCGGGCTGAGCCTGGTGGATGGGCAGGCGCTGACCGTGGCTGGCCCGGTGACGGACGGGCAGTCGATCACGCTTGGTGCGACCGGCCTGCTGACCCTGGCTGGTACGATCACGGCGCCCGTGGTGAGCCTCACCTCGTCGGCCGGCCCCAGCATCACGGGCGGGATCAGCCAAACGGCTGGAACGGTCAGCGGCACGACGTCGCTCTCGTTGACGAGTGCCGGCGCGATCGGCCAGACCGGCGGCACGATCGTGACACCGGCACTGATGACCTCGTCGGCCGGCATGACGACGCTGACCAGCACCGGCAATGCGGTCACTGCGCTCGGCAGTGCCAGCAGCGCGGGCGGCTTCAGCCTGACCGACGGGCAAGGGCTGACGGTCAACGGCCCGGTCAAAGACACCATCTCGGTGGCGCTCTCGGTGACGGGAGCCCTGTCGCTGGCGGGCAGCGTGACCACCGGGGGGCTCACCACAACCGCAACGGGCGCGATCACCCAGCCGGGCGGCAGCCTGCAAGCCAGCAGCCTGACCGGCAGCGCGGCCTCAGCGAGCCTGGGCCAGACGGGCAATGCCGTTGCCACGCTCGGGGCCTTCACCAGCACGGGTAGTTTTGCGCTGACGGACAGCGCGCCGTTGACGATCGGCGGTGCGGTTGCGGTGGGCACCGGGCAAGCGATCGCCATCACCGACAACACGCCGAGCTTCGGTGCGGCTGGCTCGCTCAAGGCTTTGGGCGGCACGGTGACACTGGCTGCCTTGACCACGGCCGGGCTGACGGTGGGCGGCGGCAGCGGGATCGGCGCCACACCCCCGGTCACCGCCACCACGCTCACCCTGGGCACGCCAACGGGCGGCCCGGTGACGATCGGCGGCGCGTTCAACCTGGCCAGCGTGTCGGTGCTTGACCTGGAAAGCGCCGGTGCGGCCAGCGAAACCGGCACCGGTGCGGTTGCCGTGCCCATTCTGACTGGCAAAGCCGGGAGTGCCACGCTGACCGGCGCCAACCAGATTGGCACGTTGGGCGGGTTCACGACGACGGGCGCGTTCGCCCTTACCGACGCCCAGGCCCTGACCGTGGCCGGCCCGCTGGCAGCCTCCAGCGCGACCCTGTCCGTAACCGGCAATTTGGCGCTGGCGGGCACCGTCACGGCGCCGACGCAATTGGCTTTGGCCGTAAGCGGGGCAGTGTCGCAGACCAGCGGCACCATCACGACGGGTTTGCTCACCGGCACCGCAGCCTCACTATCGCTGCCCAACCCGGCGAATGCGATCACGACAGTTGGTCCGTTCCTCACCACCGGCGACTTCACGCTCTTCGACGGGACCGGCCTGTCGGTGGTTGGCACGGTTGACCCCGGCAACGTGACAATGAACGTCATGGGCAACCTCGCCGTGAACGCGCCCGTTATCGGCGCGACCGTCAGCCTGACGGCGACAGGGGCGATCACCGAAGGGTCCGCCGGGTCCGTTAGCGCCACGACGCTGACCGGCAGCGCCAGTTCGGCGAATTTCTCCGCCACCAACTTCGTCACCACCTTGGGCAGCTTCGCCACGACGGCCGGGTTCGGCTTGGTCAATGGCCAACCGCTGACCGTGGGCGGCCCGCTGACGGATGCCGCGTCCATCATGGTGAGCGCGACCGGCCCGCTGACCCTGTCTGGGACGGTAACGGCGCCTGCCGTGAGTCTCACCTCGTCCAACGGCCCCAGCTTGACGGGAGGGATCAGCCAGACGACCGGGTTGGTCACCGCCATGACGTCTCTGTCGTTGACGAGTTCGGGCACGGTCAGCCAGACCGGCGGCACGATCGCGACGGGCACGTTGACCGGTTCGTCGGGCGGCACCACGACGCTGAGCAGTGCGGGCAACGCGGTCGCGACGCTCGGCAGCTATAGCAGCGCTGGCGGTTTCAGCCTGACGGACGGGCAGGGGCTGACGGTCACCGGCCCCTTGAGCGACAGCACCTCGGTGGCGCTCTCGGTGACGGGCGCGCTGTCCCTGGCGGGCAGCGTGACCACCGGGGGGCTCACCACAACCGCGACGGGCGCGATCACCCAGCCCGGCGGCACGCTGCAGGCCAGCAGCCTGACCGGCAGCGCAGGGTCTGCGGCTTTCAGCCAGACGGGCAATGCCATCGGCACGCTCGGGGCGTTCACCAGCACGGGTAGTTTTGCGCTGACGGATGGCTCGGCGTTGACGATCGGCGGCGCGGTTGCGGTGGGCAGCGGGCAAACCCTCAGCATTACGGACAACGCACCCAGCTTCGGCGCGGCCGGCTCGCTGGCGGCGCCGGGCGGCACGGTGACGCTGGCGGCGTTGACCACGGCCGGGCTGACGGTGGGCGGCGGCAACGGGATCGGCGGCATGCCCGCCGTGACCGCGACCACGCTCACCCTGGGCACGCCAACAGGCGGCCCGGTGACGATCTCCGGCGCATTCAACCTCGCCAATGTGTCGGTGCTGAATGTTCTCAGCGGCGGTGCCGTCAGCGAAACCGGTGCGGGTGCGGTTGCCGTGCCCACCCTCACCGGCAATGCCGCGACTGCCACGCTGACCGGGGCCAACCAGATCGGCACGCTGGGCGGGTTCACCACCACGGGCGCCTTCGTCCTCACCGACGCCCAGGCCCTGACCGTATCCGGCCCCCTTGCGGCGACCACCGCGGCGTTGGCCGTGACCGGGAACCTCGCTTTGTCGGGTCAGGTGACGACGCCGACCAGCCTGTCGCTCACGGCCTCGGGGGCGATCACCCAGCCCGGCGGCGCACTGAGCACCGCGAGCCTGACCGGCACCGCCGGTTCGGCAGCTCTGGGCAGCGCGACCAACGCCATCGGCAGCCTGGCCGGGTTCAGCAGCACGGGCGCCTTCGCCCTGACGGACGGGCAGGCGCTGACCGTGTCGGGTGCGGTCGCCGGGTCGCAGGTCGGTCTGACGGTGACGGGGGCGCTGGCGGTGAACAGCACCATCAGCGGCACCGGCGTCGCGCTGGCCGCGTCGGGGGCGATCACCGAGGGTGCGGGCGGCCTGATCACTGCCACCACGCTGACCGGCTCGGCCCAATCGGTCGCACTGCCGAACGCCAACCAGGTCGCGACCTTGGGCAGCTTGGCGACCACAGCCGGGCTGAGCCTGGTAGACGCGCGGCCGCTGACCGTGACCGGTCCGGTGACGGACGGGCAATCGATCACGCTGAGCACGACCGGTCCGCTGACCCTGTCCGGGATGATGACGGCGCCGGTGGTGAGTCTGGCCTCGTCGAACGGCCCCAGCCTCACGGGTGGGATCAGCCAAACGGCTGGAACGGTCACCGGCACGACGTCTGTTTCGTTGACGAGTTCGGGCACGATTGGCCAGACCGGCGGCACGATCGCCACGCCGGCGCTGACCAGTTCGTCGGCTGGCACGACGACGCTGACCAGCACCGGGAACGCCATCACGGCGCTCGGCAGCGCCAGCAGCGCGGGCGGCTTCAGCCTGACCGACGGGCAGGGGCTGACGGTCACCGGCCCCTTGAACGACAGCACCTCGGTGGCGCTCTCGGTGACGGGCGCGCTGTCCCTGGCGGGCAGCGTGACCACCGGGGGGCTCACCACAACCGCGACGGGCGCGATCACCCAGCCCGGCGGCACGCTGCAGGTCAGCAGCCTGACCGGCAGCGCGGCCTCAGCGAGCCTGGGCCAGACGGGCAACGCCATCGGCACGCTCGGCGCCTTCACCAGCACGGGTAGTTTCGCGCTGACGGATGGCTCGGCGCTGACGATCGGCGGTGCGGTTGCGGTGGGCAACGGGCAAACCCTCAGCATCACGGACAACGCACCCAGCTTCGGCGCGGCCGGCTCGCTGGCGGCGCCGGGCGGCACGGTGACGCTGGCGGCGTTGACCACGGCCGGGCTGACGGTGGGCGGCGGCAGCGGGATTGGCGGCACGCCTGCCGTGACCGCGACCACGCTCACCCTGGGCACCACGACAGGCGGCCCGGTGACGATCTCCGGCGCGTTCAACCTCGCCAATGTGTCGGTGCTGAATGTTCTCAGCGGCGGTGCCGTCAGCGAAACCGGTGCGGGTGCGGTTGCCGTGCCCACCCTCACCGGCAACACGGCAACTGCCACGCTGACCGGGGCCAACCAGATCGGCACGCTGGGCGGGTTCACCACCACGGCCGGGCTGAGCCTGGTGGATGGGCAGGCGCTGACCGTGGCTGGCCCGGTGACGGACGGGCAGTCGATCACGCTTGGTGCGACCGGCCTGCTGACCCTGGCTGGTACGATCACGGCGCCCGTGGTGAGCCTCACCTCGTCGGCCGGCCCCAGCATCACGGGCGGGATCAGCCAAACGGCTGGAACGGTCAGCGGCACGACGT
Source organism: Acetobacteraceae bacterium (assembly GCA_965199005.1). Classification (GTDB taxonomy): domain Bacteria; phylum Pseudomonadota; class Alphaproteobacteria; order Acetobacterales; family Acetobacteraceae; genus LMUY01. The sequence continues at coordinate 8,371 of CBDAQK010000007.1, forward strand.
CGCTCTCGTTGACGAGTGCCGGCGCGATCGGCCAGACCGGCGGCACGATCGTGACACCGGCACTGATGACCTCGTCGGCCGGCATGACGACGCTGACCAGCACCGGCAATGCGGTCACTGCGCTCGGCAGTGCCAGCAGCGCGGGCGGCTTCAGCCTGACCGACGGGCAAGGGCTGACGGTCAACGGCCCGGTCAAAGACACCATCTCGGTGGCGCTCTCGGTGACGGGAGCCCTGTCGCTGGCGGGCAGCGTGACCACCGGGGGGCTCACCACAACCGCAACGGGCGCGATCACCCAGCCGGGCGGCAGCCTGCAAGCCAGCAGCCTGACCGGCAGCGCGGCCTCAGCGAGCCTGGGCCAGACGGGCAATGCCGTTGCCACGCTCGGGGCCTTCACCAGCACGGGTAGTTTTGCGCTGACGGACAGCGCGCCGTTGACGATCGGCGGTGCGGTTGCGGTGGGCACCGGGCAAGCGATCGCCATCACCGACAACACGCCGAGCTTCGGTGCGGCTGGCTCGCTCAAGGCTTTGGGCGGCACGGTGACACTGGCTGCCTTGACCACGGCCGGGCTGACGGTGGGCGGCGGCAGCGGGATCGGCGCCACACCCCCGGTCACCGCCACCACGCTCACCCTGGGCACGCCAACGGGCGGCCCGGTGACGATCGGCGGCGCGTTCAACCTGGCCAGCGTGTCGGTGCTTGACCTGGAAAGCGCCGGTGCGGCCAGCGAAACCGGCACCGGTGCGGTTGCCGTGCCCATTCTGACTGGCAAAGCCGGGAGTGCCACGCTGACCGGCGCCAACCAGATTGGCACGTTGGGCGGGTTCACGACGACGGGCGCGTTCGCCCTTACCGACGCCCAGGCCCTGACCGTGGCCGGCCCGCTGGCAGCCTCCAGCGCGACCCTGTCCGTAACCGGCAATTTGGCGCTGGCGGGCACCGTCACGGCGCCGACGCAATTGGCCTTGGCCGTAAGCGGGGCAGTGTCGCAGACCAGCGGCACCATCACGACGGGTTTGCTCACCGGCACCGCAGCCTCACTATCGCTGCCCAACCCGGCGAATGCGATCACGACGGCCGGTCCGTTCCTCACCACCGGCGACTTCACGCTCTTCGACGGGACCAGCCTGTCGGTGGTTGGCACGGTTGACCCCGGCAACGTGACGATGAACGTCATGGGCAACCTCGCCGTGAACGCGCCCGTTATCGGCGCGACCGTCAGCCTGACGGCGACAGGGGCGATCACCGAAGGGACCGCCGGGTCCGTCAGCGCCACGACGCTGACCGGCAGCGCCAATTCGGCGAATTTCTCCGCCACCAACTTCGTCACCACCTTGGGCAGCTTCGCCACGACGGCCGGGTTCGGCTTGGTCAATGGCCAACCGCTGACCGTGGGCGGCCCGCTGACGGATGCCGCGTCCATCATGGTGAGCGCGACCGGCCCGCTGACCCTGTCTGGGACGGTGACGGCGCCTGCTGTGAGTCTCACCTCGTCCAACGGCCCCAGCTTGACGGGAGGGATCAGCCAGACGACCGGGTTGGTCACCGCCATGACGTCTCTGTCGTTGACGAGTTCGGGCACGGTCAGCCAGACCGGCGGCACGATCGCGACGGGCACGTTGACCGGTTCGTCAGGCGGCACCACGACGCTGAGCAGTGCGGGCAACGCGGTCGCGACGCTCGGCAGCTATAGCAGCGCTGGCGGTTTCAGCCTGACGGACGGGCAGGGGCTGACGGTCACCGGCCCGGTCAAAGACACCATTTCGGTGGCGCTCTCGGTGACGGGCGCGCTGTCCCTGGCGGGCAGCGTGACCACCGGGGGGCTCACCACAACCGCGACGGGCGCGATCACCCAACCCGGCGGGAGCCTGCAGGCCAGCAGCCTGACCGGCAGCGCCGGGTCAGTGAGTCTCGGCCAGACGGGCAACGCCATCGGCACGCTGGGTGCGTTTACCAGCACGGGTAGTTTTGCGCTGACGGATGGCTCGGCGTTGACGATCGGCGGTGCGGTTGCGGTGGGCAGCGGGCAAACCCTCAGCATTACGGACAACGCACCCAGCTTCGGCGCGGCCGGCTCGCTGGCGGCGCCGGGTGGCACGGTGACGCTGGCGGCGTTGACCACGGCCGGGCTGACGGTGGGCGGCGGCAACGGGATCGGCGGCATGCCCGCCGTGACCGCGACCACGCTCACCCTGGGCACCACGACAGGCGGCCCGGTGACGATCTCCGGCGCATTCAACCTCGCCAATGTGTCGGTGCTGAATGTTCTCAGCGGCGGTGCCGTCAGCGAAACCGGTGCGGGTGCCGTTGCCGTGCCCACCCTCACCGGCAATGCCGCGACTGCCACGCTCAACGGGGCCAACCAGATCGGCACGCTGGGCGGGTTCACCACCACGGGCGCCTTCGCCCTCACCGACGCCCAGGCCCTGACCGTATCCGGCCCCCTTGCGGCGACCACCGCGGCGTTGGCCGTGACCGGGAACCTCGCTTTGTCGGGTCAGGTGACGGCGCCGACCAGCCTGTCGCTCACGGCCTCGGGGGCGATCACCCAGCCCGGCGGCGCACTGAGCACCGCGAGCCTGACCGGCACCGCCGGTTCGGCAGCTCTGGGCAGCGCGACCAACGCCATCGGCAGCCTGGCCGGGTTCAGCAGCACGGGCGCCTTCGCCCTGACGGACGGGCAGGCGCTGACCGTGTCGGGTGCGGTCGCCGGGTCGCAGGTCGGTCTGACGGTGACGGGGGCGCTGGCGGTGAACAGCACCATCAGCGGCACCGGCGTCGCGCTGGCCGCGTCGGGGGCGATCACCGAGGGTGCGGGCGGCCTGATCACTGCCACCACGCTGACCGGCTCGGCCCAATCGGTCGCGCTGCCGAACGCCAACCAGGTCGCGACCTTGGGCAGCTTGGCGACCACAGCCGGGCTGAGCCTGGTAGACGCGCGGCCGCTGACCGTGACCGGTCCGGTGACGGACGGGCAATCGATCACGCTAAGCACGACCGGTCCGCTGACCCTGTCCGGGATGATGACGGCGCCGGTGGTGAGTCTGGCCTCGTCGAACGGCCCCAGCCTCACGGGTGGGATCAGCCAAACGGCTGGAACGGTCACCGGCACGACGTCTGTTTCGTTGACGAGTTCGGGCACGATTGGCCAGACCGGCGGCACGGTCGCCACGCCGGCGCTGACCAGTTCGTCGGCTGGCACGACGACGCTGACCAGCACCGGGAACGCCATCACGGCGCTCGGCAGCGCCAGCAGCGCGGGCGGCTTCAGCCTGACCGACGGGCAGGGGCTGACGGTCACCGGCCCCTTGAACGACAGCACCTCGGTGGCGCTCTCGGTGACGGGCGCGCTGTCCCTGGCGGGCAGCGTGACCACCGGGGGGCTCACCACAACCGCGACGGGCGCGATCACCCAACCCAGCGGGAGCCTGCAGGCCAGCAGCCTGACCGGCAGCGCCGGGTCGGTGAGTCTCGGCCAGACGGGCAACGCCATCGGCACGCTCGGGGCCTTCACCAGCACGGGTAGTTTCGCGCTGACGGATGGCTCGGCGTTGACGATCGGCGGTGCGGTTGCGGTGGGCAACGGGCAAACCCTCAGCATCACGGACAACGCACCCAGCTTCGGCGCGACCGGCTCGCTGGCGGCGCCGGGCGGCACGGTGACGCTGGCGGCGTTGACCACGGCTGGGCTGACGGTGGGCGGCGGCAACGGGATCGGCGGCATGCCCGCCGTGACCGCGACCACGCTCACCCTGGGCACCACGACAGGCGGCCCGGTGACGATCTCCGGCGCATTCAACCTCGCCAATGTGTCGGTGCTGAATGTTCTCAGCGGCGGTGCCGTCAGCGAAACCGGTGCGGGTGCCGTTGCCGTGCCCACCCTCACCGGCAACACGGCAACTGCCACACTGACCGGGGCCAACCAGATCGGCACGCTGGGCGGGTTCACCACCACGGGCGCCTTCGCGATCAATGATGGCAAGGCTCTGACCGTATCCGGCCCGCTGGCAGCCTCCAGCGCTACCCTTGCCGTGGCCGGCAACCTGACGCTGTCGGGCAATGTGACGGCGCCGACCCAATTGGCCTTGGCTGTGAGCGGCGCAGCGACGCAGACCGGCGGCATCATCACGACGGGATTGCTCACTGGAAACGCGGCCTCGTTGTCGCTGCCCAATGCGGCGAACGCGATTACGAATGTTGGCTCGTTCCTCACCATCGGCGACTTCACCTTGTTCGACGGGCGCAGCCTGACGGTCGTTGGCACGGTTGACCCCGGCAACGTGACCGTGAACGTCGTTGGCGACCTCGCTGTAAACGCGCCAGTTATCGGCGCGACCGTCAGCTTAACCGCGACGGGGGCAATCACCGAAGGCACCGCCGGGTCCGTCAGCGCCACAACGCTGACCGGCAGTGCCAATTCGGCGAATTTCTCTATTCCCAACGCTATCACCACACTGGGGAGCTTCAACTCGACGGCCGGGTTCAGACTCGTCGATGGCCAAGCGCTGACCGTCACCGGCCCGGTGACCGATGCCACTTCGGTCGCGCTGCAGGGCGCGGGAAATCTCACCCTTTCCGGGGCCATTACCGCTCCGACGATAACCCTGGCCGCCAATACGGCGCCGCCGGGCACGCTGCCGCTAGCGGCAGCGACGCTCGCGACGATCAACCAGACCGGTGGGACCATCACCACGGCAAGTTTGTCCACCTCGTCCTCTGGCACAACGACGCTCACCAGCAGCGGGAACGCAATCAACACGCTCCAAGCCGCCACGAGCGCGGGTGGATACAGCCTGACCGACGGGCGGGGGCTGGCAATTACCGGCTCTGTGACCGATACGAGTTCCGTCGCATTCTCGGTGACAGGCGACCTGTCCTTGGCAGGGACCGTGATCACCCCACAGTTCACCACATCCGCCACGGGTGCGATTGTGCAGTCGGGTGGCACCCTGGACGTCGGCACCCTAGCGGGTAGCGCTGGCTCGGCGAGTTTCACCCAGATAAACGCGATCGGCACGCTAGGGAGCTTCGCCACGTCAGGAAGCCTGACGGTAAGCGACATTTCAGCGCTCACCGTGAGTGGCCCAGTGATGGCTGGCAGCGCGAGTGCAATCACCAGCATGGGCGCGCTGACGATAACTGGAAACGTGTCAGCGCCCTCCCTCAGCTTGAATGGGCCGGCGTCCATCACGCAGACGGGCGGCTCGATTGCCGCCGGGTCGCTCACGATGGCCACGATGGGCGGCATCGTCCAATCGGGGGGCAGCCTGACAGCGACGACGCTCGCCGCCACGGCGGGCGGAGGCATCACGATCGGTGCAGCCGGCACAGCGAATATCGCCAGCACCAGCGTCCTATCCTCGGGTTCAGCAATCCGGTTGGTTGACAGCCATCCGCTGCAACTTGGTGGAACGACCTCCGCGCCCGAACTCGCCATCACGGCGACCGGTCAGTTGATCCTCGCTGGGGGGTCGATCATCACCAATGGCCTGCCGCTCAGCCAGCAACTCCTGCCCACGGCCAGCCTGCCCGGCAGCACCCTGCAGGTTCTGCCAGGAACCAGCGGGACGGCAATCCTCACCCAGACCGGGGCCACCTCCGTGCTGCCTTTGTCCGGCACTACCGACACGTTGCGGCTCGACCTTCCGGCGACCGGCGGCACGCTGGCCCTCAATGCTTTGAACGCCCCCAACACCAACCTCGTCTTGTCGCTCGGTTCGGGCAGAGCCACCGGCACGCTCGATGCGCTCAGCCTGCATGTCCTCGGCGCCAGCAATTCGGCGACGCTGTTTGGCACCGTCGGTGGAATTGGGGGAGCCGTCGCGGCGCAGATTTCCTTCATCTCGCCCCAGGTCAGCGATGCCTACACCCTGAACGGCTGCGCGATCATGGCCGTGAGTTGCTCGGCAACGACGTCGTTCCTGAGCACGATCGTCACCAACCCGACGATCGCCAGCATCTTGCGGCCCGACGAAATCGTGCTGGATGTGCTCGACCTGTCCACGACGCGCGACCGCGACGACCCGACGTTGCTGCTGCCAAACATTTCGAACCGGGATTACTGAGCGATGTGGCCGTTCCGGGTGCTGCTGCTGACTGTGGGCCTGGCAGCCTGCGCCGGGCCGCCGCCCAGCGCCTATGTCGGCGGCGACAGCCATGCGGGTGGCCCCCCGGTTGGGCTTGGCCGCAACCTGGCCGGCGAGGCTTGCACCCAGCATGCGCAGGGCAGTGCCGCCGACATTTTTTGTGGGACATGGGAGCAGCCGAGCGGACACGTCACGAGGGCTAGCCCAGGTGACGCCGATCTGGGGCAGATCGCCGCGCAAAGCCCTTGGCGCAATGCCCTCGACTCGCGGTTAAACTGTGGTGACCCGGCAGCAACGACGATTCTCGGCAACGCGCCCGCCTTGATCATGGCCTGCACCCGCAAAGTCGGTGGTTGGCCACAGACGGCACTGGTCGCCAATGTCGGCGGGCAAATCTACGAGGGGGACAGCATCCTTCCCAGCGTGCCGGTGCTGGAGCGGTCGATCGGCGTGCTGTCCGGCCGGGTGAGCGCGGAGGCCGCCCCCACGCTGCCGCCCGGGCAGGCGGACGCGCTGGCCGCGTCGCGCCTGGCATCGCAATCGTTCAGCGCGGGCGATATCAGCCAATATCAGCAATTGATGCTGGCGGGCACGCACGCCAACCTTGCCGAAAGCTTCATTGCCGCCGAGCGAGCCTACCAGGCGGCTTATGCGCTGCAGAGTAAGGCGCTTGGCGCGAACGATCCAAATACAGCCATTCCGCTCATGTTGGTGGCGCTCCAGTTTTCCGACGAAGGGCGGACCGCGGAGGCGGATGCGACATTCGACCGCGCGGGCCGGCTGGTCGCGCGTGCAGCAGACCCGTCGGCGCTGGCGCGGTATCAACACTATCGCGGTCTAAATGCCGTCAACGAAAACAACCCGGCCGCGGCGTTGCCCTTGTTGCAGGCAGCCGAACTTGGCTATTCGAAGTTGCTCTCCCCCGATCTCCTCGTGGCCGGCCCGTCGAGGAGTCCGGGGCCCATCGCCGTCTCGGTCCGCGGGGCCGGCTCGCCCGCCAGCAGCGCGCCGGACCGGGTGTTGCTCTCGCCAGACGAAGAGACCGCCCTGATCGGCGTCGTCGAAACCCGCCGCTACCAGGCCATCGTACTGCGGGAACTGAACCGGCCCGACGAAGCGAGCGCCATGGTCCGCTCGGCGGAAGCCTTGTCGGAGGCGCGGGGCTTGGGGCAGCGAGACCTGACGGCACGGCTTTACCGCACCGCCTCGATCGTGGACGACCAGGCACGGCAGGGCAGTGGCTACGGCGGCATCCTGCGCGCCACCCGCGATTTCACTCTGGCGCAACCCGGCACACGGCCGCTGGCGCAAACCGAACTGTTGCGGGCGGCGCAGGACCTTCGTGCCGGGTCATTGGGCGATGCCATAACGCTCTGCCGCAGCGCCGCGAGCTTGTTGCGTGAGCTGAAGGCCGGCACCTCGGCAGACCTCGTGGCGCCCTGCCTGTCCGCCTTCGCGATGCAGGCGGACCGTACGCCCGCTGAGCGCCAGGCCCTGCTCGCCGAGATGTTTGCGGCCTCGCAACTGGTCCAGGGCGGCATCACGGTGCAGCAGATCGCTGCCGCTTCCGCGCGGTTGGTCGAAACCGCCAGGGACCCGAAAGTCGGTGCCGCGATCCGCCGCCAACAGGATTCCAGCCTGGCCTTGGCGCAGTTGCAGCGCCGCCAGGATGCCGTGGCACAGGGTGGTGACGCCGCAGCCGGCGAGCCGCTGTCTGCGGCTGATTTGGCGAAGCAAGTCGCCGCGGCGCAGGCGACGCTGGCGGATGCCGATTCGGCCCTCCAGGCTGCGTCCCCCAACTATGGTCAATTGGTGCAGGAAAGCGTCTCGGCCGCGGACGTGCTTGGCGCTTTGGCGCCCGGCGAGGCGTTCGTCTCCCTCGTGCTGACGCAGGATGGCGGCTGGGTGTTTTTGCTGCGCGATGGCGAGGTGGCCGCCGCACCCACCAAGGCAGGCGAGACGACCATTGCGGATTTGGTCAAGCGGGTTCGCACCACGGTCGAGCCGACCACCGACACCCCGCCGCCCTTCGACATCGCATCCTCCCAAGCGATCTATGTTGACACGTTGGGCCAGCTCGGGCCGCATCTGGATGGCCTGAAGTCGCTGACCGTAGCGCCGGTGGGCTCGTTGCTGTCACTGCCATTCGGGCTGTTGCTGACCGGCCCGGCGTCGCAGGATGCCTTGGCCACCGCGCCCTGGCTGATCCAGAAGGTCGCCATTTCCCACGTGCCCGCCCCCGCCAATTTCGTCTCGCTCCGGCGCGTGGCATCGACGTCGCGGGCGAGCCGGCCATGGTTCGGGTTCGGTGATTTCCGGCCGGTGACGCTGGCGCAGGCGGAGCGCAGCTTTCCCGCCGGATCCTGCGAAGACAGTGCGAAGCTGTTCGCCGGGTTGCCACCCCTGCCGTTTGCCCGGCGGGAGCTGGAGGCGGCGCGCCTGTTGCTCGGCGGGGCTGCGGCGGACCAGCTCGAAGGCACCGCCTTCAACACGCCCCGCGTCCTGCAGCAGGATTTGCGCGACTACCGGGTGCTGCATTTCGCGACCCACGCCTTGCTGCCGAGCGATCTACGCTGTGAAAACGAGCCGGCCATCGTCACCTCCGATCCACCCGGTGCGGCCAATGCGAATGGTGCGCTGCTCACCTCCTCCGACGTGACGAGCATGCAGCTCGACGCGGATGTGGTGATCCTGTCCGCCTGCAACTCCGGCGGCCCGAATGGGACAACCTCGGGCGAGAGCCTGTCCGGCCTGGCACGCGCCTTCTTCTACGCGGGCGCCCGCGCCCTGATGGTGACGCATTGGTCGGTGAACGACCAGGCTGCGGCGCTGTTGGTCGCGGGAACGATGCAGCGATTGCGGGCGGGTGACCCGCTCGGCGTCGCGGGTGCCCTGCGCGGCGCGCAATTGTCGATGTTGGCGGATGCCGGGCATTCGCTGCCGGTTGCCATCGCTCACCCGTTCTATTGGGCGCCCTTCGCGCTCGTGGGGGAGGGAAGGGGCCGCACCGTCAGTGCCGAAGCCGCGGGGAATAGCGTGTTGTCCGGGCTATGAGCGAAGCGCCGTTATCGTCACTGGGAAAATATGAAATCCGCGGCACCCTGGGCAAAGGTGCCATGGGGACCGTCTATGACGGGTGGGACCCGGTCATCCACCGGCGCGTGGCGATCAAGACCATCACTTTGCCGGATGCCAACGACGAGGAGGCGATCGAGGGTCTCGCCCGGTTCAAGCGGGAGGCGCAGGCGGCAGGCCGGCTGACCCATCCCAACATCGTCGGCGTGTACGATTACGGCGAGACGGACGACCTCGCCTATATCGTGATGGAGTTCGTCGAAGGCCGCTCCCTGAAGGAAGTCCTCGCCGCGCGCGAGCGCATGACGGCGATGGATGCGATCGCCCTGATGGAGGACGTCCTTGCCGGGCTGACCTATAGCCACGAGCGCGGCGTCGTGCATCGCGACATCAAGCCGGCCAATATCATGATGACGAAAGACGACCGCGCGAAGATCGCCGATTTCGGCATTGCCCGCATCGAGGCCAGCAGCATGACCCAGGCGGGAACGATCATGGGCACGCCGGCCTACATGTCACCCGAGCAGTTCATGGGCCATGTGGTCGACCGCCGGACGGATATCTATTCCTGTGGCGTGATGCTGTATCAGCTCCTGACCGGGGAGCGCCCGTTCGACGGCAGCATGACCTCGATCATGCACAAGGCCACCACCACCGTGCCCCCGCCCCCCTCCGAACTGGCAGTGACGGCGCCCGTGCGGCTGGATGCCGTCGTGGCCCGCGCCATGGCCAAGCGGCCGGAGGACCGCTACGATTCGGCGGCGGATTTCGCGACGGCGCTGCGGGCACCAGCGCCCAGCACCGCCTTCGAGACCGACGAGACGATGGTGGCCGGACCACGATCGGCTTCTACCCGGCCGCCGCAGCCGTCGCCGTCTCCTGCGGGTGCGAAACGCCGCAGCAAGTTGCCGATCATCATTGGCGGCGCCGTCGCGGCTTCAGTGGTGGTGGCGGGGGGTGTCTGGTTCCTGCTGCCAAGTGCCACACCGCGGGTGCAGGAGGCGAGCGTCGCGCCAGCTCCAGCCGTGCCTGCGCCTCCCACGCCAGCCCCGCAGCCGATCGTTCCGGTCCCAGCAAGTCCACCCAATCCCGCCCCGGCCTCCGTGGTGCCCCCCGCGCCGCGGACTGTTCCGCCGCAGACTGCGTCCATTCCTCCGCAACCAGTTCCTGCCGCACCCGCGGTGCAACGGCTGGTTGAGCAACCCCCGGGAAGTCAGCATTCGGCGCCGTCCCAGCAGGCGTCGATTGCGCCGCAACCGGCCCCGGCGAGGCCGCCGCCCGTCGCGGTGCAAACACCCGTCGAGCCACCGGCGCCGCCAGCGACCGTTGCCCCGCGTCCAGCCCCGTCCCAGCAAGTATCGGTTGCGCCGCCAGCGCCGGCTGCGGAGCCGCTGCCAAGCCCGGTGGTCGCGCAACCGCCCACGCCACCCCCAACTCTGCAAGCGTCCAACAACGCGCCGCCGATCACGTACGCGGCCCCGTCCGCCGTGCCTCCCGTCCTTCGCACGCCGGTGGATCCCGCCTTCCCTGCCAGCCTTCCGCCGCCCGCGCCGTTCCAATCCGCGAGCAACACGCCGGCCTCCGACCCAGTCCCGGCCCCATTGCCCCCGCCCGAGATCAAGCCAACCCGGCCCGTCGCGCTGATTGAAGCAACCTTGGCCAGTAGCCTGCCCGCGGTGAAATGTAGCCTGGCCCGCAGCGCCACAGCGCCTGACGGCACGGTCACACTCACCGGCCTGACCGGTGCGGGTCAGCCGGAGGATGCGCTGCGCCGGGCCGCAGTGGCGGCAGGGTCAACTGGCGTGGATTGGCAAATTCGGGCGTTCAACGGCCCCTACTGCTCGGCGCTGGACGTGCTCCGCCCGGTGGTGGATTTCGCCGCCCGCAACCGCGTTGGCATGGAGATGGTCCAATCCGGCGGCCCTACGGCGCTGCAGGACAACGACGTGATCGCACTCCAGCTGAAGATGCCGGGCTTTGCCGGCTACTTGCATGTCGAATACCTGCAGAACGATGGCACCGTCTCGCCCCAGGTGCCAGGCCCTGGCTATCCGGCGCAGACCTATACTGCCCACACGCAGCTTGAGCTCGGAACGCCACGGCAGGATTTCGAGGGCTGGCATGTCGGCCCTCCCTTCGGAACCGACATGATCGTGGCCGTCGCCAGCACCGCGCCGCTCTTTGCCAAGGCGCTGCCCGATTCCCAGCCGCTGAGCGCGTATCTCAATGCGCTTCAGACCGCAATGGACGCCCTGCGCCGCCGCGGTGGCAGCGTGGCCGCCGCCGCCGTGTTGCTCGACACACGGCCCCGCCAGTAGGCGGGAAGCGCGCTATGCTCCGAGGTTGATGACCTGCACCCGGCGGTTGCGGGGTTCCGGCGTGTTGGGCGGCGTTTGGATCAACAGCCCGTCCTCGCCCATTCCAACGGCCTCCAAACGGCTGGGGTCGATCTTGAACTGCGCTGACAGGAACGCGACCACGGCCTGCGCCCGCTTGTCGGACAGCGCCTTGTTCGTGTCCGCCCCACCCACCGTGTCGGTATGGCCCTCGATCCGGAAGTGGTAGCCCGAGAGGCTTTCGCTCGAGAGCGCACGCCCGAGTTCGGAGAGCGTTCGGACGGCAGCGGGCGTCAGCTGGGCCGAGTTGGTGGCAAACTGCACCGTGAGGTTGACTGACGGTGCCGAGGCAGTGCGGACCGGAGCCGTCGCAGGAGCCTGCGCTGCCCGCGGCCGGCCCGATGCCAACTGCGCGGCCTGGCTGGCGCGCGGCTGGCTGGGTGCGCTAGGGGCCGGCGCCGCCGGCTCCGCCGATGGGGCCACCGGCCGGATGCCGCGCGTGCCCCCCAGCATCCCCCCACCGGGTCGCAAGGAGTTGATGATCTGGTCAGCCGACGGATTGCCCTGTGCATGCACCGGACCAACCCAGGCGGCTGTCGTGACAGCAAGGAGCGCGGCGCCGATCAGGCGGCGGGGGTGGTGGATCATGTCGTCCCTCCGAAATAACTCAGATGATCATGCCTCACGCAAACAACGATGTCTTTGCCATTATGACGACAGGCGCTTCGTTATTGGCTGGATTGCAGCGTTCGGAATACGCCCGCCAACCGGTCGACCCCGGCGTCTAGCGCTGTGATGTCGTAGCCCGTGAACCCGAGCATGAGTCCTGGCACGGGTGGGGCGGCGAGGTAGAACTGGCTGAGCGGGCGAACCACCACGCCGCGACCGGCTGCTGCGCGTGCGACGGCGATATCGTCCAGCCCCGGCCGCAAATGTGCCGTCAGATGCATGCCCTGATCCGGGGCGGCCACATCCAGGTAGGCACCAAGCTTCGTTTGGACCGCGCTCATCAGCGTGTCGCGGGCGATGCGGTACTGGGCGCACATGCGCCGCAGATGGACGCTGAAATGGCCCTGCTCGATGAACTCGGTTACGACGTTCTCTGTCAAACCCGGTGCATGCCGGTCGGTCAGGAAGCGCGCTGCGGTCATCGCATCCAGCAATTCGGCGGGAAGCACCGCGTAGCCAAGCCGCAACCCGGGGAAGATCACCTTGCTGAACGTGCCGAGATAGATCACCCGTTCGCCGCGGTCGATGCCCTGCAGCGACGCCAGCGGCCGCCCGGCATAGCGGAACTCGCTGTCGTAATCGTCCTCGATCACCCATGACCGCGCATCCCGCGCCCAGGCCAGCAACTCCAGCCGCCGCGCCATCGACAGCACGACGCCCGAGGGCGATTGGTGCGACGGCGTGACGTAGACCGCGCGCGCCACCGGAGAGGCAGCGATGCCGGCGGAGACGATGATGCCATTGGTATCGACGGGCACCGGCACGATCTGGGCCTGCGCCGCCTGCAGGGCCGCGTACAGGGCCGGATAGATCGGGTCCTCGATCCACACGGCATCGCCCGGCTCGATCAAAACCTTCATGACCAAGTCGATGGCTTGCTGCACTCCCGACAGAATCATGATCTGCGACGGGTCACAGTGGACGCCGCGGGACGCCCGGAGGTAGCGCGCGACCGCCTCCCGCAGCCGGGGGGACCCGCACGGGTCGCTATAGCCCAGCCAGCGCGGGTCGGCGGTGCGCAATTGCGCCGCGGTCAACTTGCGCCAAACCTTCAGCGTCCGCTCGTCCACGCTGCAGCGCCCGGTGTTGAAGGGAAGGCTGGCGAACTGTGCGTAATCCGGCTTGAGGCTGGCATAGCGTGATGCTGGGGTCGGCTGGGTGGCGTTTGGCGGGGGCGATGCCGCCGCGAGGGGCCTCGGCTGGGCCGGCGGCTCGACCATCTCGCGCGACACGAACGTCCCGGCGCCCACCCGGCCTTCGGCATAGCCTTCGGCCAGCAACTGCTCGTAGACGCCGACGACGGAGGTGCGGGAGATGCCGAGCCGTGCCGCCAAATCCCGCGTTGCCGGCAAACGGCTGCCGGGCGCCGCGGCGCCGCTGAGGATCACGCGACGCATGTCCTGGTACAATTGCCGGATCAGGGGTTCGGCCGTGTCGCGGTCGACCGAGAAGGAGAGGAGGGCGGACCAATCGGGCGTGCGGGCACTCGGGGTCATCGCTCATTCAGACTGTAATTGGTCTGCCAAATCAGCACGAATTGGCTCTTTTCCCAACCACTCCACCAGCGCTTTGTTCGTCCCCACACCTTGCTGACAGGAGACTAGAGTCATGTCCGACACCGCGGCCGGATCATCGTTCGAGATATCCAAGCGCAACCGCGTCATCCGCCGCCCCGCCCGTGGCAAGTACGACAAGGCAACGGTGTACGACATCCTCGACTCTGCCCTGGTCTGCCACATCGCCTACGTCATCGATGGGCAGCCCTACTGCACGCCCACCTCGTTCTGGCGCGAAGGCGACCACCTCTACTGGCACGGTTCGTCAGCCAGCCGGATGATCCGCAGCCAGGCGGGCGGCATCCCGGTCTGCCTGACCGTCACCCATACGGATGCCATCGTGCTGGCACGCTGCGGGTTCAACCATTCGATCAACTACCGCTCGGTGATGGCCTATGGCAGAGCCCATGTCATCGAGGATCAGGACGAGAAGGTCGCGGCGATGGACAGTTTCGTCGACCGGTTCTTTCTCGGCCGCTCCAAGCTGCTCCGCCCTGCAACCGAAAAGGAGATCAAGGCCACGACCTTCCTTGGCATGGAGATCGAGCAAGCCTCCGGCAAGATCCGCAACGAACCCGTGCACGACGATGAGGAAGACTACACGGTGCCATGCTGGACGGCCCTGCTTCCCATCCGCACGGTCGTGGGTGCGGCGGAGGAGTGCCCCCGCCAAATGGAAGGCGTGACCCGGCCGGAGGGGATGTCCAGCTATGTGGCCGGGCGCAACCTCGACGAGGTGATGCTGGAAGCCTACCGCAAGCTCTACCCGGACGAGGGCTGACGCCGGAGCGCCGCCGCCGCGGCGCGTTGGCTGGCCGCGGCGTCGCGCAGGGCGCCGCAGAAGGCTTGGGCCGCCGGGGACAGGATCGTGTCCTGCGCTGTCGCGATGCCAACGCTTCTGGTCAGGTCGGCCTCGACCGGGACGAGGACGATCCCCGTCAGCGCCTGCGTCCCCAGCAGCAATTCGGTGACGAAACCGATCCCGAACCCGGCCTTGATCAGGGCAAAGACGGTCAGCGGGTTGCGCGTCTGAAACGCCGGGCTGAATTCCAGCCCGGCCCCGGCAAAGGCCCGCTTGAACGTGCCATAGGCAGCGGATTGCGGCGGCATCGAGACCATGACCTCCCCAGCGAGCTGGTCCAGCGCCACCCTGCCGCACGTCGCCAGCCGGTGCGTGGACGGCACCGCCAGCAGGAAGCGGTCCTCGAACAAGAGTTCGAAGGCGAACAAATCATTATTGGGCGCGAAGGGAACGACGGCGAGGTCCACCTCGCCCCGCAACAGCCGGTCCAGCGCGCGGCCATAGAAATCATCGTGCAGGATCATCTCGATATCAGGCTGATCCCGGCGAAACCGGCAGATGACGTCGGCGAGAAAACTCGCTGCCACCGTTGGCGACGCGCCGATGCTGATGCGGCCGCGGCGCAGGTGCAACTCGTCGTCCAACTCCTGCAGCATCCCGCGCAATTCCGCCATCGTATGCTGCATCCGCACCCGCAGCCGCTCGCCCGCGTCGGTGATCGTGACGCGCCTAGTGGTGCGGTGGAACAGCTTGACCCCCAGCATCTGCTCCAAATGCTGGACCCTGGCCGAAATCGCCGGCTGTGAGAGCCCGAGCGCCGAACCGCTGCGGCTGAAGCTGCCGGTTTCCGCAACGGAGAGGAACGCCTCGATGTCAGCCGGGGACAAATTCATCCGCAACATCGATAAAGCTATAGATATATTCGTTTTCTCCCGCAATCGGTCTCCGGGCTAGGATCGAATGAAGCCGGGAACCTGGCGCGGGGGATCAACGGACCATGCTCGACGAAGTCAGTGCCAATCGCGGGTGGCCGGGCGCCGTGAATGCCGGGGCCCGGCTGGACCGGCTGCTGCCGGGCAGTTTCCACCGCCGCATCATGATCCTCATCGGCGTGGGCATGTTCGTCGACGCTTGCGACATCTATCTGGCGCCCGGCGTAATGGGCGCCTTGGTGAAGGAGGGCTGGTCCGACCTTGCGACCAATGCCTGGTTCTTGTTCGCGACGTTCGGCGGAATGCTGATCGGCTCGTTGTCCAGTGGGTTCATTGGGGATTGGCTGGGCCGCCGCTTCTCCTACCAGGCCAATCTGCTGGTGTTCGGCATTGCCTCCGTTGCTGCCGTCTTCGCACCCAATATGAGCGTGCTGATCGCGCTGCGGTTCGTGATGGGGATCGGCTTGGGCGCCGAAATCGTCGTCGGCTACGCCAGCCTGGCCGAGTTCATGCCGCGGGCGGTGCGGGGGCGCTATGTCGCGACCCTCTCCGCGATCACCAATTGCGGTGTGGTGGTGGTGGGATTCGGCGGGTTGTGGATCATTCCCACCATCGGTTGGCGCTACATGTTCGGCATCATCGGGATCGCCGCATTCGGCGTGTGGCTGCTGCGCAAGGACATGCCGGAATCACCGCGGTGGCTGGAAAGCCGCGGCCGCCTGGCGGAGGCCGAGGCAGCCATGCAGGCGATCGAGGCGGAGTGTTCGCGCGGGCAACCATTGCCGCCGGTCCACATTGGCCCAGCCGCCACGCCCGGCCGATATCGCGATCTCTTTGGACCGCGGTTGTGGCGCGCCACCTTGCTTGGCGCCGTGATGAATGCCGTGGGCAGCCTTTCGCTATACGGGTTTCTCTCCTGGGTTCCGACCTTCCTGCTCAAGGAGGGGATTTCGCTCTCCACCTCGCTCACCTTTGCCGCCGTGATGGGGCTGGGCGCACCGCTGGGGGCGTTGCTCGGGGCTACCGTGGCGGACCGTTTCGGCCGTCCCCGCATCATCGCCTGCTTCACCTTGCTAGAGGCAGTGTCCGGCGCGGTCTATCCCTTCGTGAGCAATGGGGCGGAGGTGATGCTGGTCGGGTTCGTTTTGACCCTCTGCTCCTATGCCCTCGTCGCGATCGCGTTCGGCTTGTATGTTCCGGAGCTATTCCCGACGGAACTCCGGCTGCGTGGTGCCGCCCTGGTGAATAGTTGTGGCCGCGTGGTCGGAATGTGCGTCGGCTTCATCATCGCCTCGCTGTTCGGCGCCTTCGGGGTTGCCGGGGTCGCCACGTTCCTGGTGTCTGGGCTGGTGCTGCAGGCAGTGCTGGTGCTCTGGCTGGGTCCAAACACCAGCGACCGCTCGCTGGAGGACATTGCCGCGGCCACCGAGCAACGTGGCGGCGGCGCGATGCTCGCCGGGGCGTCTGGCCACGCCTTGCGCTCGATCGACTGAGATAGTTGGCCCTTATTGGAGGCGAATAGCCATGGACATGCCATTAGCGACCGAACAGCCGGTCACCGAGCAGCGCCTGGGCATCATCGATTGCGACGTGCACCCCACGCTAACCGCCGGGATCGTGCAGCTTTACCCCTATATGCCGCGCCCCTGGCAGGAGCGGTTCAAGCGCAAGCGGGCCGGGGCGGGCGGGGGCCTGATCCTGCGGTTCCAGCACCCGAACGGCACCGTCATCCGCGATGACGCCGTGTCCGATGCGGGGGCGGTTGGCGGGTCCGATCCGCATTTCATGGTCAAGGATTTGCTGGACGGGCAGGGCATCGAATTCGCCGTGCTGAACAGCCTGCAAACCGGGCAACTCTGCGCAATCCTGGCCGGCGCGGATGAGAGCATCGTCATTGCCAGCGCTGCGAATGATTTCTTCATCGACCAATGGCTGCCCGTCGACCGCCGGCTGACCTACGCGCCGGTCGTTCCCTCGCAGGACCCGGCGGCCGCTGCCGCCGAAATCCGCCGCATCGGGGGGCATAGCCAGGTGGTGGCGGTCGCCGTGCCGCCGCTCGCCATCCTGCTGGGCAACCGCTACTGGTGGCCGATCTACGAGGCGGCGCAGGAGATGGATTTGCCGATCCTGCTGCATGTCACCGGGTCGGAGGGCATCTACGCCGGGGCGCCGATGCCCGCCGGCGGCCAGCCCGATACCTATATCGAGCGCTACGTCACCCTCTCCCAGGGGGCGGAGGCCAATCTGGTCAGCCTGGTCATGAACGGGACGTTCGAGCGGTTTCCCCGGCTGCGCGTGTTGTTCACCGAATATGGCGTGATCTGGCCGATCGCCTCCATGTTGCGCATGGACCGGCTTTGGCGTGGCCTACGGCACGAGGTGCCCTGGGTGAAGAAATCGCCGATCGACTACATCAACGAGCACGTCTGGTTCAGCACCCAGCCGCTGGAAGAGCCGCGCGGGCAGGGGGATTTGGCGACGCTGCTGGGCATGGTGGGCATTGGCAACATCTGCTTCAGCACCGACTATCCCCACTGGGACAACGACATGCCTATGCAATCCCTCCGCTCGCTGGCGGCGGCGGACCGGGACCGTATCATGCGCGTGAATGCCCGCGATGTCCTGCGGCTGCCGGGTTAAGGCAGATGAGCGCTGAGGTACGGGAGCGGCCGGAATTCGCGGTGGGGCCGGTGGAGCGGTTCGAACCGGGCAAATTCGTCATCTTCCAGGCCGGCCGCCACTCGGTGGGAGTGATACGGCTGAAGACTGGCGAGTTGAAAGCCGTGCGAAACTGGTGCCCGCACAAGGGCGCGCCCATCTGCCGCGGCATCGTCGGTGGCACATGGCCGCCCTCCGCCCCCGGGGAGCTGATCTTCGACCGGGAGGGTGAGGTGCTGGTGTGCCCCTGGCACGGCTTCGAATACGATTTGCAGGACGGCCAGGAGCTGTACCGGGAAATTCCGACCCGGCTCCGCTTCTTCCCCGTCGAGGTGCGCGATGGCACGGTTTATGTAACCGTCTGAAAGGAAAAGCAAATGGCAAAATCCACGGAACTGCGCGCGCTGCTGGCCGCCGAGGAGATGGTGGTGGCACCCGGCGTCTATGATGGCATCACCGCCCGCCTGGTCGAACTCGCTGGCTTCCCGGCCGCCTACATGACGGGCGCCGGCACCAGCCTGTCGCGCGGCTACCCCGATCTGGGCCTGCTCACCATGACCGAGATGGTGGGCAACGCGGCGACCATCACCCGCACCATCGACCTGCCCGTGATCGCCGATGCCGACACCGGGTATGGCAACGAGGTGAACGTCACCCGCACGATCCAGGAATACGAGCGGGCGGGCGTGGCAGGACTCCATTTGGAGGACCAGGTTTCGCCCAAGCGCTGCGGCCACCTCGATGGCAAGGAGATCGTTCCGAGGGAGGAGTTCGTCGCCAAGATCCGCGCTGCGGTTGCAGCCCGGCGCAACCCGGATTTCCTCCTAATCGCCCGTACCGATGCCCGTGCCGGCGCCGGGTTGGAGGAGGCGCTCGCCCGCGTCAACGAGGCGCTGGATGCTGGCGCCGACATGGCCTTCGTCGAGGCCATCCCAACCCTGGAGGAACTGGCGCTGGTGCCCGGGCGAGTCCGCGGCCCGTGCCTGCTGAACGTTGTTCGGGGCGGCAAGACCCCCGACATCAACCTGCTCGACGCCCAGGCCATGGGGTATCGCTTGGCAATCATGCCCAGCCTGCTGTTGAGCACGATGATGGATGCGGCCGATGCAGCCCTGCAGGCGGTGCTGAAAACTCACCAGCCGCCTTCCTCCGCCGGCAGCCTGAAGGTCGCGGAGCGCTTCCGCCGGTTCCGCTCGGACGAATGGGACGCCCTGCGCAACCAGTTCCGCACCGAAATCCCTGCCAAAGCCGCCGAATAACGATCCGCGTAGGGTCGCTGGGCGTCGGCAGCCCACCCTCCGCGCGTCAACTCCGTTCGACGAGCCGGTGTTCCAGCAACCGCGCACCAACCGTCTCGCCGGCCCAAATGGCAGTGAGTGCGTTGGCCACCTCAATGCCGAACTGGTCGTATGGCACCCAGACGGAGGACAGCCACGGGGCAAGCCACTCGTTCAGTGGCGTGTCGTCGAACCCCACCAGCAACACGTCGCCCGGCACGCGCAGCCCGGCCTCCGTGAGCGCACGGTGGGCGCCATACGCAATCAGGTCGCTCGAACAGAACAGGCCGCATTGGTCTGGCCGGCCCCGCAGCAGCGCGGCGGCACAGCGGTAGCCGATCTGCACGTGGTCCAGCATATCCAGCGTGACCATCCGGTCGGCGGCCAGGGGCCTGCCACCCAAAGCGAGTTCGTCCTGGAATGCAGCCAGCCGGTCCGCGGTGGCCGAGGATTGCAGAGAACCGTGGATGACCCCCTGCACGGGCAGGCCACGCGACAGGAACAGGCGCGCCACGTCACGGCCCGCGCGCACATTGTCGACGCCGATATAGGGGCGGTCGGCCCCATCCGGGCTGCGCCGGTTCACGAACAGGATCGGCTCGCCATCCCGCAGCATCGCATCCAATTGCGGGCTGGCGACGGCGCCCAGCAGGACGGTGGCGCGAACCAGTTGCGCCCGCATCTCCAGCAGGTATTCGTCCTGGATGTCGGCCCGGTCATGCGTGTCGCACAGCACCATGACGAGGCCTTGCGAGCGCAGCGCCGCCTCGACCGACGCCGCGATTGCGGCCATGGCCGGGTTCGCTAGATTTGCCGCCAGCAATGCCACCAACCGGCTGCGCCGCTCCCGCAGGGCGCGGCCCACGCTGATGGGCCGGTAGCCCAACTCAGCGATGGCCCGATGCACCCGCGCCGTCGTGTCTGCGGAGGCCCGGTTGGCAACGCCATTCATCACCCGTGACACGGTCGCGATGGAGACACCGGCCCGGGCCGCCACCGTGACAATCGAGACTGTCCCGGGCGGGATCGGCGGTCGAGGTGGCATAAGGCGGTAAATCCTTCTTGCGGTCGGTGCCCAACACCAACTAGCATTCAGGAAAACGTTTACCCCAAAAGAACGGGATCGGAAACCATGACTCTGCGCCGCGACGTCCTGAAAGCCTCCCTCGCCTTGCTGCCGCTGACCGCCGCCAGGGCGCAGGGCAGCACGCAACTGACGGTTTGGCACGATCTGGGTGATCCCGGCACCAAATGGTTCGGCGAAGTCTCCACCGCCTTTGCCCAAACGCATCCCGGCGTCACGATCCGCGCGATCAGCTATCCGACCGACCAATGGTTCGGCCGGGTGATCAGCGCGCTTAACACCGACACCGCGCCCGATCTGATCTTCAACAACTACGAGCGTGTGATCCGCATCGCCAACGAGACCGGCAAGGTGATGGATTTGAAGCCGGTGCTGAACGGCATGGCGGACCATTCGTTCCTGTCCGAGGACGATCTGCGCGTCGCGACCTACAAGGACAGCGTGATCATCCTGCCGGTGCAGCGGGTGCAGATGGCGTTCGGCGCCCGCACCAGTTGGCTGCAGGATGTGCACGAATCCTTCCCGAAAAGCTGGGACGACGCCAAACGCACCGCCGGGCAATTCCAGGCCGCCAACCCGGCGGGCACCGGCAAGGGCACCGTGTTCGGCTTTGCGTTGGAGGCGGCCAATCCCCGCGACCTCATCCACATCCTGGACTTGTTTACCTTCGGGGCCGGGGTGCGCCACACGCTGCTGGCGCCGGACGGCACCATCACGATCGACGACCCGCAGCACGCCGCCATCCTCGAGCAGTTCCTCAAGATTTTCACCGTCGACAAGCTCGTGCCGCCCGATACGATCAACTACTCGTTCAACGAGATGTATCAGCTGATCGAGGGCGGCCGGGCCGGCATGTTCCGCGTCGGCGACTGGAACGTCGCGAAATGGACGACATCCGGCATCAAGGGCGATTTCGACGTCGGCCCCTGGCCGCAATTCTTCCCCGACCTTCCCAGCGCCGTCGTCATCGGCGGCATGCGGGGCGTGGCGGTTCCCATGAATTCGCCGCATAAGGAGCTCGCCACCACGCTGGCTGCGTTCCTGCTGGAAAAGCCGGCTCAGCAATCCTCGCTCAAACTGGTCGGGGCCGGAGTGCGTAAGGACCTCGACACCGCCGGGCTCACGGCGCAGGCGCAGAAATTCGCCAACCCGACCTGGCCGCTGATTGCCTATGATTTTCCGGAATCGATCCATCCCTGGTATCCCCAGTTGGAGGCTGCCTTCCACCGCAAGTTGCTCGGCGCCATTGCCAACCCGCCCGCCGATTACGGCGCATTCATCAAGCAGACGGCGGTAGAGATGCGGCAGACCGCCGCCACGCTCAGCCAGCAGAAATGATCCATGCGCTGCGCCGGGACACGGTTGTCTACCTCTTCGCGGCTCCCTTCGCAGCGCTGACCATCCTGTTCGGGCTATGGCCGATCCTACTGAGCATCGAGGTATCGTTCACCGCGTCCGCCACTGCGCTGAAAGCCTCCCCGACCTTCGTCGGATTTGCCAACTACGCCGCCGTGCTGGTGGACCCGGTGTTTCAGGCTTCGCTGGCGCGCACCCTGGTCTACACGGTGCTGGCGGTGGCGGCCAATCTCGGCTTTGCTTTGGCCTACGCCGTGCTGCTCGACTCACGGCTGATCGGCCGCGGCCGCACGCTGTTCAAGCTCGCGGTGTTCCTGCCGGTGGTAACGCCGGACCTCGCCGGTTACGTCGTCTGGCGCTGGCTCTACGATCAAAGCTTCGGAGCCTTGAATGCCCTCCTGAAACTCTTGGGCTTGCCCTTGTTCGGCGGCATTGCCTCCCCCACCACGGCGATGCTTGCAGTGCTGGTGGCCGAGCTATGGCATCATGCCGGCTTCTACGTCTTGATCTTCCTGGCCAACCTTGCGGTCTGCGAGCGTGCCCTTGTTGAGGCGGCCTCGATCGATGGCGCACGGTGGTGGCAGTCCCTGGCCTTCGTCGTGCTGCCGCAATTGCGCCCTGCCATCACCATCAACCTGGTCTACGCGCTGATCCAGTTCCTGAAGACCTTCACCGTGGTGGTGGTGATGACGAAGGGTGGGCCGAATGGTGCGACTGACTTCGTGAGCTATCTGGCCTACCAGCTTTTCGACCAGTCGCAGTACGGTCAGGCCACCGCGATGGCGACGGTGCTGTTTGGCATCGTGATGCTGGCAGGACTCGGCGCCTACGCTGCCTCGGAGCGGGGGCGCGTATGAAACCAGCGTCCATCCTGGCGTACGCGGTGGCCATCGCGGTCAGCGTGCTGTTCCTCTACCCTTATGCCTGGATGGTCTCCGGCGCATTCCGCTCTACGGCGGAAATCTTGTCCGCACCGCTGGCTTTATGGCCCGCCAGCCCGAGCCGGGAGGCATTTGCCTCGCTCGAGGACGTCGGCGGTATCTCGCTCGGCTGGGCGACGGCCAATTCGCTCGGCATCACCGCCGCCTCCACCTTGCTCGCCATCGTCGTCACCGCGCTCGGCGCCTATGCGATGACCCGGCGACCGCTCGCCTGGCCGTTCCGCCTGCTGCGGGCCGGCTTCCTGCTGACGATGATGTACCCCGCCATGCTGCTGGTGATCCCCGTCTATCTGGTGATGTATAGGCTGGGCCTACTCGGCGGCTACATTGGCATCGTGTTGTTTCTCTCGCTCGGCCCGGTGCAGTTCTTCCTGTTCGAGCAGTTTTTTCGCACGCTCCCGGTTGAAGTGATCGAGGCGGCGACGATCGACGGCGCCAGCGAAGCGGCGATCCTGTGGCGCGTGGTGCTGCCCATGGCGCGCCCGGTGGTGGCGACGGTTGCCATCATCACGTTCCTGCTGAACTGGTCGCAATGGTTTCCCGTCCTGATCATTTCCACCACGCCCGACACCTACACGCTGCCGGTCGCATTGTTGAACGTGAACGGGGAATTGGGAACGAATTTCCAGGGCATCATGGCGCTGGCGATCATCACCACGATCCCACCGGCATTCATTTTTCTGCTGGCACAACGCCGCGTGATGGGCGGGATGACCGAAGGGGCGGTAAAGGGCTGAAATGGACGATCGTACCGGGCAAGCTTCAGTCGAACGCGCGCGGCTGGCGACACTGTGTTGGCTGGACCGCATGCAGGCCGAAAACGAACCAGCCGGGGTCTCGCGCATCTCCGGATGGCACGACCCCGTCCGCTGGCCCGGCATGCTGCTGCCCGGCACGTACAACGCCGTGCTATGCCGCCATCTGCTGGGCGCGCCCGCGCCGGAGCCTGACAGCCTGGTCGGGTGGCTGCTGCGTCACCGTCGCAACGACGGCATATTCCGCATTGCGGGCATGCACGACCCGGATGTTTTCAAGAAGCCGGACTATGCGGAAACCTGGCGCTACATCAATTTCCACGTCACCAACTACACGCTGGGCGCTATCGAGGCGCTTGATCCGGAACAGCCCCCCCAGTTGGAGTTTGCCCGCCCGTATTTGGACACGCTGACGCTGCAGGCATGGCTCGCGTGCCGCGACCTGCGCGACCCGTGGCAGGAAGGCAACAACATCGTCAATCTCGCGAGCTTCCTGCTGCTGATGCAGCGTTTCGATGGCGAGGCGATAGGGCCGGCATTTCAGACCATCTTCGAGTGGCACGACCGGCTGCAGGAGCCGTCCACGGGGTTTTGGGGCGTGGGCCAGCATCATAGCCCCACCGCGCTGCTGCATGCCATGGCCGGGTCGATGCACAACTACCATCTTTGGTACGCGGCCGGACGCAAACTGCAGTATCAGGACCGCGCCGTCGATTATGCGCTGAGCCGCCCCACCACGATCGACTCCGCCTGCATCGACGTGGATTTGGTGGACCTGCTGATCCACGCCTACGCGCAGATCAACTATCGCCGCGACGAGACCAAGCTGTGGCTGCGGGGCAAACTTGTCGCGCTGCTGGCGTTCCAATCGCCCGATGGCGGCTTCGCGGACGAGGTGGCGGGCGTGCGCCGGCAGGATGGATGGGTCCGCGGCTACGAGGAGCCGCAGGGCCTCTCCAACACCTTCGCCACCTGGTTCCGCTGGATCGCCATCGCGATGATCGCCGACACGCTGTGGCCGGGTTGGCGGGTCTGGCGGTTTCGCCGCACCATCGGCATTGGCTATCGCGGGACGGCATCCGAATGACCGCCGCGCACGACCCGTTTGGGCACCTGCATGACGAGGGCTATGCCAAAGCCTACGCCAGCAGCCGCGTGGGCCATGCGGAACTGGTGTCCATCGCCGGGCGGCAGACGCTATCGCTGGATGGGCTGTGGCGCTTCACCCCCGATCTGTTCGACGAAGGGCTGCGCCAGCGCTGGTACGCCGACGATGACCAGCCCCCTTCGCAATGGTCGATCCCCCGCGACTACGACGCGGACGGCGCCATGCTGATGCACGTGCCATCCTGTTGGACAACCGCGCGGCCCGAGTGGCGGTTCTTCGAAGGTGCCGCGTGGTATGCGCGTGATTTCGAGCCCCCGGCGGCCGAGCGTTTGATGCTGCGGGTCGGGGCCGCCAACTATGCCGCGCTGGTGTTCCTGAACGGCCATTTCATCGGCTCGCATCAGGGCGGGTCCACACCGTTTTGTGTTGAACTGACGGACCATGTCCAACCCGGGCGCAACCGGTTGCTGATCCAGGTGGATAACCGCCGCCGGGCCGAGCGGGTGCCGATGCACCATTTCGATTGGGCCAATGATGGCGGCCTCTATCGCTCCGTTGCACTCGTCCCCCTGCCGCATTGCTTTATCAGATGCTTTTCGGCCGTCCTGGCGCCGGATGGCCATATCGCCGTCCAGATACAGCTTTCGGACCCGGTCAACGCCATCGGTCACGTGGCCATTCCTGATTTGGGCGTTGCTCATGACGTGCTGATCACCGGCGGGCGGGGCGAGGTGATGATCGCGGCGGAACCGGCGCTTTGGACGCCGGACTCCCCCAAACTCTACGACATCGCGGTCCGTGCCGGCACCGACCAACTGGCCGAGCGGGTCGGGTTTCGTGATATACGCGTGCAGGGGCACGACATTTTGCTGAACGGAACGTCGCTCTACCTCCGCGGCGTCTGCGTGCACGAGGATGACGCTCTGTTGGGCAAGGCCACCAATGAGGAGGACATCCGCCGGCGGTTTGCGCATGCCAAGGAATTAGGCTGCAACTTCCTCCGTCTCGCGCATTATCCGCATCATGACCGCGTGGCGGAGATCGCCGACGAAGTGGGATTGCTGCTCTGGGCGGAAATCCCGGTCTATTGGGCGATCGATTTCGCCAACCCGGCCACCTATGAGGATGCCGAGAACCAGTTGCTGGAGTTGATTGCCCGCGACATCAATCGTGCCTCCGTCATCATTTGGGGCGTCGGGAACGAGAACGCGGATACCGACGCGCGCTATGCGTTCATGTCCAGGTTGGCGCAGGCGGCGCGCCGGGCGGACCCATCCCGGCTGGTCAGCGCCGCCTGCCTCATCAACCGCGACCGTTTCGCGATCGAGGATCGCTTGGCGGATCACCTGGATGTCATCGGGCTGAACGAGTATTTTGGCTGGTATGAGCCCGACTTCACCGGGTTGCAGCGCTTGCTGGCCAATTCCCGCCCCGGCCGCCCTGTCGTGATCAGCGAGGTGGGTGCGGACGCGCTGGCTGGCCACCATGGCGGCGTCCGGGAGTTGTTCACCGAGGAATGTCAGGCCGACATTTATCGCCAGCAGCTCGCCATGATCGCCGGGGTGCCCTGGCTGCGCGGGTTCTGCGCCTGGCTGCTATACGATTTCCGGTCGGAACGGCGGCAAACCCGCTTCGCGGGCGGATTCAACCGCAAGGGCCTGATCGCCGAGGACAAGGCGACCCGCAAACTCTCTTTCCATGTTCTGGCGCAGGTCTATGCGGGCATGGTGACACCGGCAAGCGGCCGTCCAGACGAGTAATCATCTCCGATCGAAAGGCTGGGAACAAAGCGAATCAAGAATCTTGCACTGCCGGTGTGCGCAAGGCTTATCTGCGGCTTACGTGTTGCAAAACTCTTGTGCAGATGCGGATTTCGAGTTGAAGCTAACCTTGGCGGCGGCAGTTTGCCTGGAAGTGCTCTCCCCTGACCCGCCGGTCAAACCCTCCACCAGAGCGTCTACCGGGCGGCGAGGTCCCTCGCGCGGGCAGTTCCGGACGATTTGGCGAACCTCTTGTAAAGCACCCTGGCGGCCCGCACCGACCAGTTCGGCACCAGCAAGGTCGGGATCGCCTTCGTCCAGAAGCTGGGCAGGTCTTTGTAGTGGCCGAACAGGAACATCGCCGCAGGGAGCACGGAACCGGCACGGCCCGGCTGCAGCTTCGCACCCCGTACCCGGGTCAACACATGCGCATCGAAAATCCGTTCCCGCATCACGCGCTGCGCCGCCGGGTCGTCCACCAACACCGCGTGGGCAATCTGCTCATAGGCGACCACGTCGATCTTCATCCGCTGCAGCCAGCCAAACTTCGCCTGCAGTTGGTCATTGTCCGTGCGGAAACCGACGCAGGGCTCCTGCACGACGCCCCACGGACCGTCGCGGCCTATGATGCGCCCGGTGATGTAATATTGGACGTAGTAATTCTGGAACTCGCGCACGCTATCGTCGGTGGCCACCGCCATCCATTTCGCCCGGTCGGCGACCAGGGCGGACATGAACCCCAAATGTTCCGCCAGGGTGGCGAAGGTCTGGCTCACCCCTTGCAGCAGTTGCGTCTTCGGCATCAGGCGAACGCCGGTCGGGTGGTGCATCGTGGGGTCGTAGTCGATGACACCCAGGGTCAGCCCAATCACGCCCGGCCAACGGTCGAGCGCATCCAGCACCCGGCGCGCCCCGCCGGGCTCGATCCGGTCGTCATCGCCCATCAGCCAGACATAGTCGCCGGTCGCCGCCTCCACCACCGCCAGGAAATTCCGGTCGAGCCCAATATTCTCCGGCTGCCGGATGAAGGTGAAATTGGCGATGCGGGTGTGATAGCGTTGCGCCACCTCAGCCGTGTCGTCGGGCGAGGCGTCGTCGCTGACGATGACCTCGAGGTCGGAAATGCCCTGGCCGATGATGCTGTCCAGAAGCTCCGCCAGAAGCCGCGACCGTTTATAGGTGGGGATGCAGATGGACAATCTCGGCATGGGGGCTCCAACGGGCCGCAGGAGAGCGGCCGGCGACGGGGGATAATGGAGCATCACCTACGACCGCAGGTGTTAACATCATAAAGTTATTTCGACGCTAATCTCCGGCTTGTGTTGAACTTGAGACTGGCATAGGCCGTCTGGCAGGCTGAGGGACCATGGGATGACGGTCGGGATCACGGGTGAAGCAGTAGCGGATCAAAGACGACTGGCATCCAAGCCGCATTTCGCAGTCATGGACGGTCTACGTGGCGTTGCCGCCTTGTCGGTGGTCCTGCTGCACAGTTTTCAAAGCAAGGGGATCGTCACCAACGGCCAATTGGCGGTCGATTTGTTCTTCATCCTCAGCGGGTTCGTGATCGCGTATTCCTACGACGACAAACTATCCGCTGCTATGCCGAAGCGCGAATTCCTCTTGCGACGGTTTATCCGGTTGTACCCGATGCTCTTCATCGGTGCGGTGAGCGGCCTTCTCATTGCATTGGTGCACAACCACACCAGTCCCGCGGACGCCTATCCGCTCGCATCGATCTTGTCGTCTGGCGGCTTGTCCCTCGTCGTGTTGCCCTATTTTTCCGACGCGATTACGCAAAGAGGGTTCCCGACCCCGGCCATATTCAGTTTCAACCCGCCCATCTGGTCGCTGTTCTTCGAAATCGTCGCCAACATCGTCTACGTCCTGGCGGTGCGCCGGCTGAGCATCCCCGTTTTGGCCGCCATCATCATCGCCGGGGTGGTTGGCGTCGTATGGTTCGGGCCGCTGGGCGGCGGTGGGCAGGCGGATTTCTGGTCCGGGTTTCCCCGCGTCGCCTGTGGGTTCTTCGGCGGGGTGCTGTTGTTCAAGGTCCAGCGGCTCGACCGGTTTCCCCGGTTCAACGTGCCGCCCCTCGTGCTGGTCGCCACCACCCTGGTCGTCCTCTGCTCACCACCCGAGGTTGCAGGGGCCAATTTTCTGGTGGCCTACCCTATCCTTTGCCTGATCGTCCTCTGTGCCTCGATGGCACGGCCTTCGTCCGTGGACCGGCTGTACGTCTTTCTGGGGCTCATCTCATACCCGGTCTACCTGGTGCATTGGCAAACCTTGTATGTGTTCGCCTGGGCTGGCACCCGGATCCATGGATTGGCAGATGGCTATACCGTCGCCGTCTTGGCGCACCTGGCGGCCATTCCGTTCATCGGTTTCGCGTTCGCGCATCTCTATGAAACGCCGCTCCGGCTCTTCTTGGCCCGGCACCTGGTCCGCTCGTCCCGGGCGGCGCAACACAAGGCCGCCATCGCCTAACCGGTGGCCCTTACGCCACCGGGACAACCGCGCGTTTGCCGCGTGAGAGGAATTTCACCAAAGCCCGGCCCGCGTCAATGCCGGGCCGCTCGATCCAGACATGCGCGATGGCGGCGGTCGCCACCAGCAGGAGGGCGCAGAGGATCACCATCAGCCAATGCTGCAGGGGGGAGCCGAGCGCGAAGGCGCGGGCACCCTTGACGGAAAAAACCAGGTCCAGCACCAGCCCTTGCAACAGATAAATGCCGTAGCTGACATCCCCCAGCCGCCGCGCCGCCCGGCTGGAAACCAAGCCGAACACGGTGCTGCCAAAAACCACGAGAAAGAAGGCCACGCCCAGCAGGATCACCGGCGTCACCGCATTTGCCGATGGCGAGGTCGCGAAGACGATCAGGGTCAACATCACGACGAAGCTAGACGAAATCCATTGCGGCAGACGCGAGACCCAGCCGTTCCTCTCCAGCGAGGCGCAGAGCATCCCAACGGAAAACAGCGCAGCGCAGAGCGGCGTTGCCGCAACGACGGTCGGCGGCGCGTGCGACGCGACATAGCTCAGGCCCAGGATCAGCCCCACAACCGGCAGCACCACGTGCCATCGGTCCAACCGGGCGACGAAGGCGGTCAGCAGCAGGCTGGCATAGAACATCCATTCGAGGCGCAGCGTCCAGGTGACGCCGGCGGTGATAATCCCGGTGTCGGCGTATCCGTTGATATCTGGCCCGGTGCCAAAAGCGCCCAGCGCCGACCAGCGGAACACCTGCCTGGCCAGTTGGGGGAAGGGGTCGTTCTGGTGCAATCCGGTATGGGCGAGCGCGATGGCGAATACGACGGCAACCATGACAAGGTAGAGGGGACCGATCCGGAAGACGCGTCCGATGTATAAGGCGATGAATCGCGGACGCCCTCGTTCATGCAGCATCTTTCCCCAGAACAGGTATCCCGTAATCATGAAGAAGACTGCGACGCAGACCTGGCCCAGTAGGGCATACAGCCGGGAGGGGGGTAGCTCCCAAACGCCGGTTGCCAGATATTCGTGATACAATGCGGCATGCTGGAAGAAGACGCCCAAGGCAAGGAAGCCCCGCAACCCGTCCAGTGTCTGGACGCGGCCGGCCACCGGGCTGGGTGGAACGTCGGCGGACCGTAGCAAGGGCAGGCTGGCGAAGCCCAGCAAGATGGCCATCGAGACGAAAAACGGCCATTCCGAATAGACGGTCAACCTCATGCGGCAACGCCCCCGTTATCGTCTCACCTGAGTTCACAAATCCCTCAGCTTGGCAATAACCGGTTGCTTGTCACCCGCTCTCGGGAATGGGAAGGCTGCCACGGCGGGGTGGCCTGGGAACGGACGAAGCCATGACAAGTGGCGCATCTTAATAACTTTGGTCTAAGACGGGCCCATTCCTGGCTCCTTAAAGGTCATATGATGGTCAGCTCCGTTCCCGACCGCGCGCTTGGCCTGTCGATGAAGCTGCCTTGGCCCGCCAACAGGATCGTGTTTGCGGCGCTCAGGAGGGCATTCCAGGCACGTGGGCGGCGGACCGGGGAAGCGACCAAGATCCGTTTCGGAAGCATCCAGATCGAGGCGCCGCTGTCCCATCCCGCAGTGTATTGGCGGTATCGCCCCGTTGGCGCGAACTTGAATTACGTCCGCCTGGCTGAAACGACGCTCAAATTTCGCAGCGGCATCATCGTCGACGTCGGGGCCAATATTGGCGACGGCGTGGCATTGCTGCGGGGTAACGGCATCGAGGCCCGGATTTTCGCCGTGGAGGGTGCCGACGAATTCGCCGCATTGCTGACGCGCAACGTCTCCCATCTCGGCGCGATCGACATTGCCTGTTGCCTGCTGTCCGACGGGCAGACCGATGGGGTTGCGCTGGAGGTCAGCCAGGGTACGGGCAAGCTCGTCGAGGGCAAATCCGACATCCGGACGGTCCCGCTGGATTCCCTCTATGGGGAACATGATTTCGGCGACGTGGCACTCCTCAAGACCGACACGGACGGTTTTGATCTCAAGGTGCTAACCGGTTCGAAACAGATTCTGTCCACGATGGGGCCCGTGATTTTCTCCGAAGTGGATGACACCTTGTTGCGGGGCAACGGCGACAGCGCGGCGGCCTTCGTCGATCTGCTCGCGGCGTCGGGCTATGACCGCATCGTCGCCTGGGACAATGATGGTCGCTGGCTCGGCCACCGCCCCACCACGCGGGGCGTGGCGGACTGGATCGCCACCTATCCTGGCGGCCCCGGCACGCCCTATATCGACGTGGCGGCGTTCAAGGGCGCCGATCGTGCCCTCTTCGACGCGTTCGTCGCGTCCGAGGACAAGCTGGCCGCGAATGCTCATCCAACCCGTTAGCCGCCCCCTCCCGCCGCCTGTCCTGTTGCAGGCCGGCAGCGGCTCAAGACCGGCCAAGTTGCGGTCCTTGGAGATGTTGCGCGCTGTGGCGGCACTTCTCGTGGTGCTCTTCCACACGCAATTCGTCTTCGGCGCCCGCACCGGCCACATCCCCTTCGCGAACGCGTTCGGTGCCGGGTTTCGCGGGGTCGACCTGTTCTTCGTGCTCAGCGGCTTCATCATTGCCCATATCCATGGCGACGATATCGGTCATCCACGCCGCCTCGCGAACTATGTGTTCAACCGCCTCACCCGCATCTACCCGGCAGTCTGGATCATGACGGCCTTGGCGGTTGGGGTGTATGCCATGGGCTTTGGCGGCCCGGACAAGGCGGCCAAACTCGCCCCGGAGGCGATGCTGGCAAGCATGATGTTGCTGCCCCAGCACGGGGAAGCGCTGGTCAACGTCACCTGGACGCTGACGTACGAGATGTTCTTCTATGCCGTATTCGGCCTGGCGGTTGCCAACCGTGGCATCGGGCTGGTGGCGTTCCTCATGTGGCAGATCGCCGTCGTTGCGAGTACCCTATCCGGCGCCGATCTCGGCATGGCGGGGTATTTCCTCAGGCCGATCTGCCTCGAATTCAGTATTGGCCTGGCGTGCGCATGGTGGCTGCGGCGGCCGGCGGGTTGCCTCCACCCTGCCGTTTGGCTGGCTGTCCTCGCCGCCGGGCTCATCGGCTTCGTTCTTGGCATGCAGGAGGATCAGTCCGGGGCGGCGGCCGGCATGGCCTGTGCGCCGGCGGCGGGCTTGATCATCCTGGCCCTGGTCCGGCTGGAGCAGGCGGGGCATTGGCGCGCGCCGAACCTGCTCGTCCGGGTCGGCGGTGCCTCCTATGCGATCTACCTGGTGCATTTCTCGATCATCACCTTGTGCGCGGGGGTGTTGGCGCATTTGGGCATGGCTGGGAGTGACGTCGCCTGTCTGGCGACGGCCATGGTTGGCGTGGCGGGCGGGCTGGTATTCGACCGTCTGCTGGATCAGCCCATTCAGCGCTGGCTGCGGCGGTGTAAGCCCGCAATTCTTCGGCCAAGGCTGCTGCCGAGTTCCTGATCGGGGTGTTTTTACGCGCCTGGTCCGGTTCTTGACCATCCGCGTGGACAGGTCTTCTGCAAGGGATTAGCGATTCTCTCCAAGACCGGTTGGGGAGCATGGCGATGACGGCAGACTCTGTGGGCAATAGCCGCTGGACCCGGCGGCCGCCTGGTTCGACCTGGGGGGATTGGGGTCCGGACGACGAACTCGGCCGCTTGAACCTGCTGACCCGTGAAAAGGTGCTCCAGGGCATCGCCGAGGTGCAGGAGGGCCGCACGTTCTGCCTGTCCCTGCCGCTGGACTATCCCGGCGGCAGTGTCATCAACCCCCGGCGCAACCCGCCGCAGCTCCGCCCCACCATGCGCGAGGGCCGGGCCAACATGGCCGTGCCGCTCCGCTGCTACGACCCCACCGCGCTCGACGTGGTGTGCGACGATCTGGTGGTGCTGACGCTGCAATATTCGACCCAATGGGACACCCTGGCGCATGTCGGCCAAATGTTCGACGTCGACGGCGACGGCAAGCCGGAGGACGTGTTCTACAACGGGTTCCGCGCCGGCAGCGACGTCGCCGGGCCGGTCATCTACCGCGACGGGCAGGAAATTCCCTATAGCGGGCCGCAGGGTGCGCAGCGCCTGGGCGTGGAAAACATGGCGGTCTCCTGCATCCAGGGCCGCGGCGTCATGATCGATCTAGATGCGCATTTCGGCCGCTCCGGCGAAATCGTCGGCTATGACGGGTTGATGCGGGTGCTGGAGCAGGACAAGGTGACTGTCGAGCCCGGCGACCTCGTCTGCCTGCGCACCGGGTTCGACCGGATGCTGCTGGGTATGGAGCGGCAGCCGGATCCGGCACGGCTGCACGGGACCAATTCCGCCCTGGACGGCCGGGACGACCGGTTGCTGCAATGGATTACCGATAGCGGCCTCGTCGCCTTGATTTCCGACAATTATGGGGTGGAGGCCGTACCGGCCCGGCCCTGTACGGCTGATGTCTGCGCCACCCTGCCATTGCACGCGCACTGCCTGTTCCGCCTCGGGGTGTATTTGGGGGAGATGTGGTTGTTGAGTGACTTGGCGGACTGGCTGCGCGCGCAGGGCCGCAACCGGTTCCTGCTCACCGCCCCGCCGCTGCGCCTGCCCGGCGCGGTTGGCTCCCCCGCAACGCCCGTAGCCACCGTTTAGCGGATGCCTCAACGGCAGATGCATCTTGTCGCCTACCTCAAGACCGGCCCCACCGCGCTGCATGTCGGCGGGTGGCGCCATCCGGAGGCGACGCTGGACGACATACTGGACCCCAGCCGCTACGAGCACATCGCCCGTACCCTGGAGGCCGCGAAGTTCGACGCCTGTTTCTTCGCCGATCTGTTCGGCCTGTACGACCTGCATGGCGGCAGCTACGACGCCTATGTGCGGCGCGGGGGCCAGATCAGCTATCTGGATCCGACCGTCGTGCTGCCGGTGATGGCCGCCGCCACACGCCATATCGGCCTCGGCGCCACCCTGTCGACCAGTTTTCACACGGCCTACCATCTGGCCCGTTGGCTGGGTTCGCTGGACGCGATGAGCAAGGGCCGGGTGGCTTGGAACGTCGTCACCTCCGCCACCGATCTGGAGGCGCAGAACGCCGGGTTGGAGCATCTGCCACCCCGGGAGCTGCGCTACGACCGCGCGGATGAGGTGCTGGAGGCGTGCTTCGCCCTATGGAATAGCTGGGACCCGGATGCGCTGGTGCGGGACAAGCAGGCGGGCATCATGGCCGACCCCAGCAAGGTGCATTACGCCAATTACCAGGGGCGCTGGATCAAGACACGCGGCCCGCTCTCCATACCGCGCAGCCCGCAGGGCCGTCCGGTCATCATGCAGGCCGGGAGTTCCGACCGCGGGCGGGAGTTCGCGGCGCGTTGGGCCGAGTGCATCTTCACCGCCCAGCGCGGGCGCGACGAGATGGGGGAGTTCTATGCCGACATCAAAACCCGCATGCAGGCCTATGGCAGGGACCCGGCGGAGTGCGCGATCCTCCCCGGCGTGTCCGTCGTGCTCGGCGAAACGCCCTCGATCGCACGGGAACGGGCCGACTACCTGAACAGCCTGATCGACCCTGAACTGGTGCTGGCTTCGTCCTCCAGCGGCCTCGGCGCCGACCTGACCAAGGTGGCCGGCGGCCAGTCGCTGGAGGCGCTGCAGGGCAACCAGGGCATGCAAGGCACGCGCGACGTGTTGGAGCAGCACATGAAGGCGGAGGGGATTACGCTGCAACAGGCCGCGGCCAAGCGGGGCCTGGACCGGGAGATCGTCGGCACGGCCACGATGGTGGCCGACCAGTTGCAATCCCTGTTCGAGGCCGGCGTGTGCGATGGTTTCGTGTTGGCGCCCACCATGTTCCCCGGCATGTTCGAGCAGTTCTGCCGCAGCGTGGTGCCGGAATTGCAGCGCCGGGGCGTGTTCCGCACCGAGTACACCGGCCGCACGCTGCGCGAGAACCTGCGTGCTTGATCGGCACCGCCAAAGCGCTAGCTTCTCGCTGCAAAACAGAGAATGG
Organism: Acetobacteraceae bacterium; assembly: GCA_965199005.1. Taxonomy (GTDB): domain Bacteria; phylum Pseudomonadota; class Alphaproteobacteria; order Acetobacterales; family Acetobacteraceae; genus LMUY01. Next base: position 43,297 of record CBDAQK010000007.1, read on the forward strand.
ACGCAATGCCAGCTTTCATGACGCATGAAGCCCGCCTGGACCTGTTGGGGCAGGTCGCCGTCAAGGTCGGGCTTGGCCTGCAACCCGGGCAGGAGGTCGTGCTCACCGCCCCGTTGGACGCGGTGCCGCTGGTCCGCCGCATCACCGAACACGCCTACAAGGCCGGGGCCAGCCTGGTGACGACCCTGCTGTCGGACGAGGTGGCGGCGCTGGCCCGGTTCCAATACGCGCCGGACGCGGCTTTCGACCACGCCCCCGCCTGGCTGTACGAGGGGATGGCCACCGCGTACCGCGCCGGCGCCGCCCGGCTGGCGATCGGCGGCGAGAACCCGGCGCTGCTGGCTGGGCAGGATTCGGAAAAAGTGTCCCGCGCCAACCGCGCCCGCTCGGTCGCCTACCGGCCGGCGATGGAGCTGATCACCAATTTCGACATCAACTGGAGCATCGTCTCGTACGCCACCCCGGCCTGGGCAGCGCTGATGTTCCCGGATTTGTCCCCTGCCGCGGCAGTGGCCCGGCTGTGGGATGCGATCTTCGCCGCCTCCCGCATCGACCGGGAGGATCCGGTGGCGGCCTGGGCCGAACACAACGCCACGCTGCACGCCCGGACCACGCATCTGAATACCAAACGGTTCAGCGCGCTGCATTTCCAGGGGCCCGGGACTGACCTTCGCGTCGGCTTGTCGGACGGCCATTTGTGGCTCGGCGGGGCGGAGCGCGCGAAGAACGGCATCGTCTGCAACCCGAACATCCCCAGTGAGGAGGTGTTCACCACCCCGCACCTCGCCCATGTGGACGGCCACGTCCGCAGTACGAAGCCGCTTTCGTATGCCGGCACCTTGATCCAGGACATCGCCGTCCGTTTCGAGGCCGGCCGCATCGTGGATGCCACCGCCAGCGCCGGACAAACCGTGCTACAAAAGGTTTTGGACACGGACGAGGGCGCCCGGCGGCTGGGGGAGGTGGCGCTGGTGCCCAACTCCTCCCCGATCTCGGCGAGTGGGCTGCTGTTCTACAACACCCTGTATGACGAAAACGCGGCCTGCCACATTGCCATCGGTCAGGCCTACCGGACGTGTCTGGAGGGGGGCACGACCGCGAGCGATGAGGAACTTGCCCGGCGCGGAGCCAATTCCAGTCTGATCCACATCGACTGGATGATCGGTTCTGGCCAGATCGACATCGATGGCGTGTGGGCGGATGGCTCGCGCGAGCCGGTGATGCGGGGCGGGGAGTGGGCCTAAGGCAGCGTCGGCAATAAGTGCGTCGGCACGCCGACAAAGCTGCCGCTCAAAATAAAGGCTCAGGGCTTGTTCGACGCCGCCAATCAATTCGATTGATGTCGAACAAGCCCTAAGCGTGTTTCGACGAGTGTGGGCCGGCATGAGATTTTGGCCGTCTCCCACTGATCACTGAGCCAGCCCAGCCGGATTCAACTGCGCCTGGACCAAGGTGCGGTATGTCGTGAGATGATGCTGATAGAGCCAGTCGTTTTTTGGCACCTCCGGTGCGCTGGGCTTCGGGCCGAACACTGGCACAAGATTGCCAACCGTCACGTAATTGACTGATATTGCCCGGCTCGAAGCATCGGCCGGCCCGGCAACCCGGTAATCCATCCGGCTCACGGGCCAGTTCCACGCCTGCAGTTGCCTGGCGAACACGGTCTCCGCCTGTAATGAGAGCACCGAGCGAGGTTGCTGGGCCATCCTCTGCAAATCCACCAGCAGGGTCGTGGCAAGCCCGGAACCGAGCTGGCCAACCAAGTCAGTCTGGGGCTCGTCGATGAATTCGAGCGTCAGAGGCACCTGCGGCACCCAGTCCCGGCTGTTGTTAATGACGAAAGCTGTTTGATGCTGGCCGGCGATCTGCGCGAAATCCATCGCGAACTGCCAGTTGCCAGGCTTAGGCTGTGCGAAGACGTAGGATTTGAGCGAGTAGTCTTGATTACGAATGAGATACTGGTCGGTTGGATCGTTGATGGCGTAGTGCAGAAAAGCATGCGCCAAGGTGGCGACCGCTGCCCCCTGGCTATGTCCAGTGATGTAGATCCGTGCCCCTTTGGGCACGTTCGCCTTTAGCTCCGCGAGGATTCCGTGATCCGTCGTAAACATCAGATAGGCGAGCGCATAGGTGAAGCCGAGATGCGTCTCGGCACCCTCGGTTTCTGCTAGCGTAAACGCCACGTGGCTGTCGCGCCACGCGTTGACGGCCGGGTGCGCCGAGATCGACGTGGCGACCACATCTTCCTCGATGCTGCGTTCGTTTTCGACGGTGCCACGGATGGCGACCGCGTAGGTGTTCGGCTGGTCCGTCTTTTTCCAGAGCTTCCACGCGTTTTGCCAATTGCCGAAGAGTTCCAGCGGCGCGCCCGGCGCTGGCCACACTTGCGTCCAGCCAGTCGTGTCCGCTGCTGGACGAGCATCGGGATTATTGATGTCCGTGCAGAGTTCCACCAGCGTGGCTGCTTCCGCATAGATGAAGCCCTTGGGCATGCTGCCGCTGGTGTCGATCGACGTCCGGTGCAATGCGGGGGCCGGAACAGCCGTGAGCTTTACTGTGTCGACTGGCGGGTTGCAGGCGGCAAGACCGATGCAGATCGAGACAACCCCTAAGAAACTGACCTTTGCCATGAGTTCGGGCGCCCCTTCGTGCTATGTTAGGCCATCGGCAAAGTCGAACAGTTCGGTGAGGGTGGTCGCGCGGCGCGAAACCTCCTCCATCTGCCAGAAGCCCAGCGCGCGATAGCTTTCGAACTCGCTCTCGGTGAAGAATTGGTCGGCCGTCGTCACGTGTGGAAAAGCGGGATTGGACAGGCCGAAGGCGCGCACATCCGCTGGAATACCGGCGAGGAAACTGGGCTTGAGGTAGATCAGCCGGCCGTCAGGGGCATTTGGGTATTGGATGGTTCCGACGGCGAACCCGAGCGGGGCTAGCGCCGGATTCGCACCTGTCTCGATCTCACGGCGCGAGCGGATACGCATCGGCTTCATCTTGACGTAGGCACCGAGATCGATCGAAGCCTTGCGGATGGCGTTTCCAAGATCGAAGAACGTGCAATCTTCGTCTTGCCCAGCATCCACGACGACGATCAACCGGCAGCGCCGTCTGAGCATCTCGTACAAGCCAAGATTTTCGAAATGGCCACCATCGCTCAGATAGACTGCCTGGGATGTGTCGGTTGTGACGCCAGCGAGTTCCCTCAGGAGCGCAAGCAGCGAATTGGCAGGCTTTGCCAAGGCAAGCTGCAGGCCGGTCGAATGCGCCGGGTTGGCAAACCATGCGCCGAGACGGACATTGAACAACGTCATCAGGAAGGCAGTTGCGGGCGAGGAGTGATAGCCCCAGTTTGGACTGGCCGCCGCGCCCGAGATGGTCTGCATCGTGCCTATCCGAACTCCCCTATTCCTGCCCTTCGCATCAGCGGCGGTATCCATGCCGGCGTATTGGCTGGTGCTGACATACGCGCCCTGGGGCTTTGCCGTAGCCGGCTGGCCGGTCCGGCGCAGCATCGCGGCGCCGCAATGCAGCGGTGTGGCCGTGAAGCTCTCGGCTTTGCGTTCGGTCCACGCCGTATTGGTGCTACGGGTCACGTTCAGCGTGACGTTGATGACAGGGAACAGGCGTTGTTTTGCCGTGTTGTCGACGAAGCCCATGAGCCTCTGATTGTCTCGTTGATCAAAGCCGGTAAACGGGTCCGGTTCCCGGGTGTCCCGCGCCGTCCCCAGGAACGCCCGTGCAAGCCGATTCCGATAGACTGCATGCAGGGAAAACCGGTTGACGTTCACTTGGCCGAACAGGGCGACGAGACCAACGAGAATTGCGGCCAAAAGAGCTTGTAGCGCGAGCGACGTGTATGGCGACAAGGCCATACCGTCCGGAAGAGATGTTCGCGTGAGGCACGCCAGGTAATTCTGCAATATCCCGGCTCCGTACTCGACCAGCGCCCCCGAGGTGGCGAGCAGTATGACGGCAAAGACGAAGGCCAAGCCGTTCAGCACCCAGAGCATCAGATCGCCCGATTGCTCCGCCAATGCCTCGATCCGAGACGCCACTTTCTTGCCTATCCAGGCCGCCGGCCCACCAATCGCCACGGACGCACCACCGCCCATGAGGATTCGCCACAGATCGCCATGAGGCTCGTTGTCCACCAGCCCGATCAGCGGAGGCAGTAGGAGGCAGCAGACGGCGAGGGTGGTCGCCGCGATCCCGATCCGCAGCGCCAGGCCGCTGACCCGTGCCAGCCATTCCCGGTCCAGATCAGCCAGCAGCCCCTCGCGCCGGATTGCGACATAGACTGTCGTATGGAGCAAATGTGCGACGATCAGACCAAGCGGCATCAGGACGGCCAATGCGGTCGGGCCATCCACGAGGAGCGGACCGGCGCTGGTAAGCCGGTATAGTGCCGCCGTATACAGCTTGCTGCAGGGAAGGATCGCCTGTAGACCCGCAGCAATGATGCCTGCCAAGACGAGCGTCGCGGCCAGCCACCTGGAGACGTTGGCGTAGTAGTAACTGGGCCGGGCAGGAGTAGGCTTCCCCTCTAGCAGCCATGCTACACCGTAGCCAGCGAGCATCGAGAAGAGGTAGAGAACCGGAACCAACCATCCCGAAACCATGGCATGCAGGCTGCTGGTTTGGCCCGCAAGGCAAGCTGCGCGTTGTCCTGCGATGTCGCGCTCGATGAGGAGGGGAATCAGAAACGCCCACGCCAGGCTGGGAATGACGACGTTTCGCAGAATGATGTTCGGTTTGGGGAATTTGGTGTTTAGCTGCGCGCGGTGACTGGGTAACAGGGTGCAGGCCTTGCAAGCGCTGAATGTCAACGCCAGCGTCGCCAGCACCACCAGGGCGGCGACAAGCCAGGTATCGCCAGCAAATGCGAATAAAGCCGTACGATAGAATACCACCCAAAGCGCGAGCAGCAGAAACACCGGCGTGAAGACCATCCAGTTGATGATGATGTTGCGCAGATAAAGCGCGATCCCCGCCCAAGTGTCAGCCGTGAAAGCCCCGCCTTCGGGCGTGAGATAGTTGGTGTAACCGCGTAAGCGAGACAGGGCGGGCGCGACGCCATTTCCAAGGTCGCGCTCAACGTCTTTCACGCTGAGTCCCTGAGCGCCCGCCTCGCGGATGACCATCTGCAGCCATCCGCCAATGTAGCCGCCACCTGAAACGGTCGAGAGATAATCAAACTTGTTGAGCAGTTTGACGGCCCCGAGCGACTGGATGACGCCGAGGGAGAATGCCGCGCTGCGTATCCCCCCGCCTGACAAGCACAGAGCCGCCAGTCCGAGCTGATTGGTCGTTGGACCAGGCGCACCTGCCGCATCTTTGTTGCGGCGGTCGATTTCAAGTCGTTCCTCTTTGATCATCTCCTGCTCGGAGAGCAAAGCCGGGGCCATGGCAGTTCGGACCTCTTATAACTGATTGGATAAAACAGCCTCGATGAGCGGCGGCAAGCTTGGATAGATGTTGTCGTTGACGTTCAGCAGGCCCCGATAGCCGGCGCGCATCCGGCCCGCATCAGCAAGGCAACGCGACCCGATGCCCAGTGCAGCACTCCGTTCATCGAATTACCTCCTAATCGAGGTTACAATGCAGCCTGGTAAACTGTACCAGCCTGCACCGTCATCGTATGATATCTAATAACGACTCGAAACAATAAAAATGTGCCCGCGTGTTTCCTTCCGCGTCACACACGGGATCTGTCACCGGTCATGGAAAGGCGGGTCGCTCCGCGCTAGCGTAGGTCGCTCCCAACGCGCCGCGGCCACATAGAACGCCACCCATCCACAGGCGACAATGGTTGGGCCAAATGTTCAGAACCCCAAGTCACTGAGCCCAGCGTGATCGTCGGGCCGGCGGCCCAGCGGCCATTGGAATCGCCGGTCAGCCTCGTGGATGGGTGCATCGTTGATGCAGGCCAGGCGGCGGCGCATCAGGCCAGAGTCCTCGAACTCCCAATTCTCGTTGCCATACGAGCGGAACCAGTTGCCGCTATCGTCGTGCCATTCATAGGCGAAGCGCACGGCAATCCGGTTTTCCTGGTAGGCCCAGAGTTCCTTGATCAGGCGGTAGTCCAACTCCCGCTGCCACTTGCGGGTCAAAAAGGCGACGATCGCCTCACGGCCGTTGACGAACTCGGCGCGGTTTCGCCACGCGCTGCCGGCCGTATAGCCGAGCGCGACCTTGCCCGGGTCACGGCTATTCCACCCATCCTCGGCAAGCCGCACCTTTTCGGTCGCGGTCTGTATTGTGAATGGCGGGCAGGGCGGCCGCGGGACGTCCATCATGGGTCTCCTTGAGATGCGAGCCGAGCATGCAACACGGCGTTTTCCGTTTCCAGTTCCGCGAGCCGTGCCTTCAGCGGGCGCACCGCCTCGCCAACCTCCGCCTCTGTAAAGCGTGGGGTGATGTGCTGCGGGCAGTTCCAGTCGAAACTTTCGAGCCGCACCCGGAGGATGCGTTCGGGCTTCGCCTTGCTGCCGGGCATGGTGACGAGCCGCGTCAACTCCGGATCGGCATCCAGCGCCACCGCTTCCACATGCGCGTAGATCTTCATGCGGGCGCGCCGGGCGTAATCCATCAGGAACAGGCATGCGCGGTCATCCGCCGCGAGGTTGCCGACGCTGATGTACTGGCGATTGCCGCGGTAGTCGGCAAAGGCCAGCGTGCGGTCGTCCATCACCTTGAGGAAGCCGGAGACGCCGCCGCGATGCTGCATATAGGGCCAGCCGGTCTGCGAAACGGTTGCCATGTAGAAGCTATCGCGCCCGGCGATGAACGCCGCCTCATCCTCAGTGAATCGGTCGAACGCCCGGTGACCCTTGAAGTCCTCCCATATATGCTCCGTCCCCATCGCGGCTTGTGCAGCGCGGACGCTCGGTGTCACGGCGATGTCGAGGAACCCATAGGACATGATGTCAGACGCCTTCGAGTGGCCAGCCAAATTGGCTCGCGCGACACGCAACATGGCCTCTTCCACCAAAAAGCGTAATGCCGGCATATTGAAACTCATCTCGCCAAAAACTGGAAAGATGGATGGACCGGTTAGAAGCCATGTCGATGCTGCAGGAGGTGGCCGACCGAGGCAGCCTGTCTGCCGCTGGCCGTGCCCTGGGGGTTCCCGTGCCCACGCTCAGCCGCAAGGTCTCCGAGCTTGAGGCTTTGTTGGGCACACGGCTGCTGATCCGAACCACCCGCAAGCTTACCCTCACCGATGCCGGTGCCACCTACCTTGCCGCCGCAAGGCGTATTCTCGAGCAGGTCGAAGCCGCCGAGCGGGAAGCGGCCGGCGAGTTCACTGCGCCGAAGGGGGAGTTGGTCATCACGGCGCCGGTCCAATTCGGCCGCCTGCATGTGCTGCCCGTCGTGGCCGACTTCCTGGCCTTGTTCGCCGAGATCAACGTGCGGCTGCTCCTGGCGGACCGCACCATCCACCTCGTCGACGAACACGTCGACATGGCGGTGCGCATCGGCCCGCTAGCGGATAGTGCGATGGTGGCGACGCGGATTGGGTCGATGCGGAGCGTGGTCTGCGCCAGCCCGGCGTTCCTGGCAGATCACGGCGTGCCGCTGGTGCCGCAAGATTTGCAGCGCCTGCCATCCGTAACGGTAGACGTCGCGATGCCGTCGCCGGGCTGGCGTTTTCAGGTTGCGGGATCGGCAGCCCCCTTGGAGATTTCCCTCATGCCGCGCCTCGCGGTCACGACGACCGAAGCCGCCGCGCAGGCAGCGATCCGTGGTGTTGGGATCACGCGGCTATTCCATTACCAAGTCGTCGAAGCGGCCGAAGCCGGCGCGCTGCAAATCGTGCTCGAAGCGTTCGAGCTGGACCCGGCGCCGATTCACCTCGTTCATGCCGCCCCTGGCCAAATGCCGCTCAAGATGCGCCGCTTTCTCGACTTTGCCGCCCCCCTCCTGCGGGAGCGGCTGGACAGGTTCGCCGTCACCATGCGCAAGACACCCTCAGGTCGCTAGGGCAATCTCGCCCCTATTCGGCCGGATCGCGGGCCTGAACGTCAGCATGATCGCGACCGCGCCCAGACCCATCCCGCAAGACCCAATGTAAAGCCGCCCGTAATTTGCATAGGTATCGAAGATCCAACCACCCGCGAGAGGGCCAACCGCCATGCCGAGGCTGAATGCCATGGTGGCAGCACCAAACACGGTTCCCATCACGTGCATCGGAAAATTCTCCCGCGCGAGCACGGCGTAGAGCGGCATGACGCCAGCATAGGCCAACCCGAACACCGCCGCGACCGCGTAGAACGCCCAGAGGTCGCGGACGAAGAAATAGGCGGCCGCCGCCAGCGCCTGCACCAGCAACCCAGCGACCAGAACCGGTTTGGCCCCGAGCCTGTCGCCCGCAACGCCGAACAGAAGGCGGCCGAACAGCCCGGCCAGTCCACCGGCAACGAAAACATGGACCCAATGGCAACACAGCCCATCAGCCCGCCGGCAGCGACGATGACCCATCGATAAGGAATGTTCATGGCCGCTCCCCTACGGGCCTATGCGCTCGGCTCTATCATACCGATAATGCGCCGGATAGCGGCGGGGATTGGCGCAATGATGGGGATGGCAAACGCAGTTTGCAGCGCCATCGCAGCTTGCCCCAATGGGCCGCCGCCAATGATCACCGCCTCTGCCCCGTCACGCGTGATGCAAATCTCGACAGCCTCTGCCAGCGCGGTTTTCAGCCGTTCAGGATCTGCCATCAGAGAGGGGAGATTGCCCTGCGTGACGCGGATGCCGGTATACTGCGCACCTAGGCCGAGGTCGTCCACCCTGGCGCTGATCTGCGTGACGAGAGCGGCCGTGGTGGTGGCCACCCCGAAGCGCCGCCCTCCCTCCGCCGCTTCCAGCATGGCAGCCTCGGCGATCCCCACAGCCGGGACCGCCGAAACGGTGCGAAGGGCGGCCAAGCCAGGATCACCGAAAGCCGAAACGATCATCCCGTCATAGCCAGCCTGGTTCGCCACCGCGATCTCGACGATTTCGGCTGCCGCGGCCAGGAGCGCGTCGGGATCCACGATCATCGGGGGCGCGCGCGTTGCCGTGGCCCCGGCCACCTCGAAACCATCTCCGGCCGTCCCTTGCGCGATAGCGACCATCATCTCCGTGGTCGCCACCGAGCTGTTCGGGTTGATCAGCAGAATGCGCCGGGTCGCGATCAAGCGAATTTCGGCTCTCCCGCGCCGGGCGACCCAAAGACCTCAGCAAGCTGGTTCGGGTCCTCCATCGACTTGCCATAGGTTTCCGGGCCGAACTGGATGCTGATGGCGAACACGATGTACATGGCCGACGCCAAACCGAAGACGCCAAGCAAGCCATAGGTGTCGAACAGCGCGCCGGAGATCGGCGGGATGAGGGAACCCGCCGCAGACCCGGCAGCCAGGATGAAGGCCACGCCGAACGCCCGCATCCGCGTCGGGTAGAGTTCCGGCGCATAAATCCAGATCGAGGTATTGAGCAGGAGCACAAAGAACTGGAACACGGCGCCGAAGAGCAGCACGAGATAGATGTTGGTGCCCAAATAGACGATGCACAGGCCCGCGATGCAGGCAAGGATTGCTCCGAAGGTGAGCACTCGCTTACGCGGGAGATGGTAGCCGAAGATCGAAGCCGCGATCGTGCCGAGCAGGCTGCCAGCCTGGATGATCATCGTGTAGAGCAGGCTGCTCGAGTAGTTATAGCCCATGCTCACGAAGATGATCGGCATGAGCGTCAGCACCGAGAGCTGCGCGCCATAGCTCATGAGGATGGCGATGGCGACCGAGATGGTTCGGCCGAGATAGGGCGGCTGGAAAATGCTGGTCCAGCTATTGGGCGTTTTCGCCTGGTCCTCTCCGAGCCCGTGGGTCAGATAGGCCGTCGTGGTGACGCCACGAGGGCTGAGCGATCCGGATGCGAGGATGGAGAGCACGCGGTTCGCCTCGGCGATTTTGCCCTGGGACACCAGAAAGCGCGGCGTTTCCGGCACGAGGCGCCGGTAGAAGACGACGAGGAGGCAGGGGATTGCGAGTGAGGCGAACAGCCAGCGCCAGTTGCCGGGTCCGGAAAACAGGCTGAATATCAGGAGGCCGAAGGCGGGGGCCAGGAAGTTGCCCATGCCGCCCGCCCCTACATTGACCAGCCCGGCGGCCGTGCCGCGGAATTTTGGCGAGCAGAATTCGGACAGCATGGTGACCGCGGTCGAGACCTCACCGCCGACGCCGAAGCCGACAATGGCGCGGAAGCAGCACAGGATCGCGAAGCTGGGGGATAGCGCGCACCCGAGCGAGCCAATCGTGAAGAGGATCAGGTTGATGCCCAACATGGTGCGGCGCCCGTAGCGGTCGCTGACGAAGCCGGACAGCAACCGCCCAATCGCCGCGCTTCCGAAGGTGATGGTGTTCAGGAAGCCGATATTGGCCGCGCTCAACCCCCATGTGGTGCGCAGGGCTGGCCCGACGATGCCGATCGTGTTCTGCTCGAACGCATCGAAGAGGCACCCGACCAGAATCAGGCCGATAATCTGCTTATGAGCGGCCGTGACCCCGATGCGTGCGAGCGCCCCCTCGAGTTCTCGGATGGCAGGATTGTTCGAGGGCGCTGGCGCGATGTCACCGACACTCATGGAGGCCTCCTTCTGACGTGTCATGCCGCGCAAGCCGCGGCGTGGAGGTCGTTACGCAATCGCCATGCCAGATTATAACGAGCGGTCGGTTTTTCTGAACGATCGGACAAACAGACCCGGGAAGCGAACTCCGCGGCTACCAGAACACCTCGCCGGCGGCGGCAAAGCCTGCTAGCGGAGCATCTCTTGCTGGAGGAGCCGGCTGCTACGTCAATGGAACGAACGGACAAGCTCTACCAAATCCGCTCGCCGGACCGGAGAGGGCGCAAGCCGCCCGCCCCGATCAACGCCGAGGACAAGATCCTGGATGCCGCCGAATTCGTGTTCGGACATTTCGGTCTGCGTGGCGCCACGACCGCGCTCATTGCCAAGAAAGCCGGCATCGCCAAACCGCAGATTTACTATTACTTTGAAGATAAGGAGGATCTGTACCGTGCCATTCTCGAGCGGGCCATGAACAAATGGGCCCGCGAGATTGACACCCTCGATACCAAGCACGATTTGCGTACGGTCCTACGGAACTACATTCATCGCAAGATAGACTTCTCGCGCGAACATCCATCCCTCTCGCGGATTTACGCGAGCGAGATCATCAGCGGAGCCCCCTTCATCGGCGACTTCATCGAAAAGGTATCGACTCCGCAACTGCTCGACAAGATTGGCATGGTGGAAGCATGGGTCGCGCAAGGCTTGATCAAGCCGATCAGTCCGGCTGACTTGTTTTTCTGCATCTGGGCGATGACCCAGGCCTACGCCGACTTCGCCAGCCAGATGACCATCATGAAAAAGAAACGCCAGCTCGAAGAAGCCGATTACGACGCGGCGAAGGCGACCATCGTGCAACTCGTCTTCGGCGGGCTGGGCCTGGCTCCGGACTAGGATTTATTGGCCGATCATGCCTCATCCCCCAATTCGCACCGCGCCCTCGGCTTGCCGGGTGCTCCGCCGGCTGCCAAACTTGCGCGGCACGCAGGGGTGCGTTGCATTATTGGGGGATACCGCATGAAGCGTCGCACGCTGCTGAAGGCCACGGCGGGTTTGCTGCCTCTGGCCGCCCCAAGCATCGTCTCAGCCCAGGGCGCGCGCGTTCTGAAGTTTATCCCGCAATCCGATTTGGCCGTGATCGACCCGATCTGGACCACCGCCTACGTCACCCGCAACCACAGCTTTCTCGTGTTCGACACGCTGTATGCCCAGGATGCGAAATTCGCCGCGCAGCCGCAGATGGTGGACGGGGCGACCACCGAATCCGACGGTAAAATCTGGAAGCTCACGTTGCGCAGCGGCCTCAAATTCCACGACGGCACCCCCGTCCTCGCCAGGGACTGCGTGGCCAGCATCCAACGCTGGGGCAAGCGCGACGGGTTCGGTCAGGCGCTCATGGCCGTCACCGACGAATTGTCGGCCCCGGACGACAAGACCGTCATGTTCCGGCTGAAGCGGCCGTTTCCGCTGTTGCCGGACGCGCTGGGCAAGACCGGGAGCAACATGCCCGCCATCATGCCGGAGCGGCTGGCCAAGACCGATGCCTTCACCCAAATCACCGAAATGGTCGGCAGCGGCCCGTTTCGGTTCAAGCCGGATGAACGCGTGGTTGGCTCCCGCGTGGTGTACGAGAAATTCGCTGACTATGTGCCGCGGTCCAGTGGTACGCCGTCCTTCACCGCCGGGCCGAAAGTGGTGAATTTCGATCGCATCGAGTGGAACGTGATCCCGGATTCCGGCACCGCCGCCAGCGCGATGCAGAATGGCGAGATGGATTGGTGGGAAAACCCACCCGGTGACCTGCTGCCGCTGCTCAAGCGCAATGGCAAGCTGAACGTGCTGGTGCAGGACCCGACGGGTTCGTTGGGCTATATGCGGCCGAACTGCCTCTTCCCACCCTTCGACAACCCGGCCTTCCGCAAGGCGCTGATGGGCGGCATCAACCAGGTCGATTTCATGACCGCCGCGGGTGGCACCGATACCTCGCTATGGCACACGCCGGTCGGTGCATTCTGCCCCAGCTCGCCCATGGCCAGCACGGTGGGCATGGAGTCCCTGAAGACGCCGCCCGACATGGACAAGGTGCGTCAAGCGGTGAAGGATTCCGGGTATAAGGGGGAGAAGATCACCGTCCTGGGTGCCACCGACTTCCCCATCATCGATGCCATCGCCAATGTCGGCATCGACATGCTGAAGAAGGCCGGGGTGAACGTCGACTATCAATCGACGGATTGGGGCACCACGGTGCAACGCCGGGCGAGCAAGGCGACGCCGGATAAGGGCGGGTGGAACGTTTTTTTCACCTACTGGTCCGGTCTGGACAACTTCAACCCGGCGGTCGATTTCGCCACGCGCGGCAACGGCGCGAATGGCTGGTTCGGCTGGCCGACGATTCCCAAGCTGGAGGATTTGCGCGCCGCCTGGTTCGACGCTGCGGATGAGGCCGCGCAGAAGAAGATTTGCGGCGACATCCAGCAAACCGTGTTCGACGAAGCGCCATTCTACCCGCTTGGCCAGCTCTACCAGCCGACTGCCTATAAGAAGGAACTCGCCGGCGTGTTGGAGGGCTTCGTGCTGTTCTGGAACGTCAAACGGACCTAGCGCCTAGGTCGGCTCGCGATCCGGCGGGAGCGTGGTTTGCGCCGACCACGCTTCCAGCCAATCCTGCAATGCACTTGCCGGGAGGGCACGGGCAATGAGGAAACCCTGCGCGTATTCCACGCCCATGTCTCGTAGCCGGTTCCACATCGCTTCGTTTTCGATTCCTTCCGCAATGATCTTCAAAGAGCGGCTCAGGGCGTTGTCCACTGTTCGTTGCAAATAGCGGCGCGCGAGCAAATCATGCTCCGACCGCAGCACGACCTGCTTGTCCAGCTTCACCACGGTGAAAGGAAGGTTGAACAGGTCCAGCTGGTTCATCATCTCGGGACCCATGTCGTCGATCGCCACATTGTACCCGCCGCCTCGCCAGTGATCGACCGCGGCCGCAAGCATCGGGATGTCGATGACGGGACGGCTCTCCGTCAGCTCGATCAGGACACGCTTGGCGGGGATGCCGAAATGCGTGCGATGCCGATCGATCCGGGTCAGCGATTCCGGGAATAGCAGCACGTCCAGCGGAAGGTTGAGCGTTACGAACAGATCGTGCCGTTCCAGGAACGCCGGGTCGATGGCGGCCAGCGCACCCTGCGCCACCGCCTCCGTCAGGCGCAACGAGAGCCCAGCCCGCTCGATTTGCGGGATGAACAGGTCGGGCCCGATCGTCCCGTGATCGGCATGGCGGAGCCGGGCCAGGACTTCCATCCCCATGGGGCGGCGGTCTGCCAGCCGGACGATCGGTTGGAACCGGCATTCCACGTCGCCGGCACTGAACGCGACCGCGATGTCTGAGGCGGACAAATGCGGCATGGACGCCGCAGCCATGGGGACGATGGGATGGAGTTTATCCGCCAACTCGCCCGGGGATTGCGCATGTGCCACCTTGCGGCGGTCGGAAAAGCCGTCAGCCGACCCTAGCAGCACCAGTGCAACCTGCGATCCCGCTTCGCCGGAGGTGACGCCGAGCAGGTCGTTGACATACGGGCCCGCCGCGCTTGGCTCCATCAGCAAATGGGAGAATTCGTGGGTTGGCTTCACCAGCCGGCTGAGCGCGTCCTTCGGAGACTCGGCGAGTTCCAGAGCCTCCCCCGCTGAGCGGTCGATCGCAAGCCGCGCCGCTGCGGCCCAGGCCGGGTCGCTGCTAAGCAGGAGAACCTTTCGTGCAGGCCGTGTTGGTGTGTTCTGACCTGCCAAAGATTGGTCCTAGTCCGCATGCAGCATGAGTTATGCTAGAAAATTGCCACCACCCTATCAGCCCGTCGAGAGCCCGTGTTACATTTGTGCAAAAATTCTGAACTAGTACGAAATTGGGAGCGCTACCGGGCTCGTGCCGGTGGACGAGGTATCACCGCCTGAGCGTCCCTGCGCAGCCGGTTCTCGCCGAGCAAGAGCAGGATGGGCGCCGCAATGAAGATCGAGGACGAAGTTCCAACCACAATCCCAAACAGCATGACCGCCGCAAACCCGGAGAGCGAGGAGCCGCCGAACAAAGCCAGCGGCAAACTCGCCAGGAACACCGTCATCGATGTTCCCAAAGTCCGGTTCAAGGTCTCGTTGATCGAGAAATCAATTAACTCACGCAACTTCATCGTCTTATATTTGCGCAGATTTTCACGCACCCGGTCATACACGACCACTTTATCGTTGGTCGAATACCCAATCACCGTCAGAATCGCCGCGACCATCACCAGGTCGAATTCTATTCGCGTCACCACAAGGAACCCAATGACCTTCGTCACGTCCAGCAGCAGGGTCACCACCGCGCCGACGGCAAACTGCCATTCGAAGCGGAACCAGATGTAGGCCAGGATCATCAGCAGGCTGATCCCCAGCGCCAGCAAACCATTGCGGAACAGCTCCTCCGATACGGAGGCGCCGACGGCGTCGGTGCGCTGGACCACGGCGCCGGACTGCGCCTCCTCCAACCCGGCGCGAACGCGGGCGACGACTTGCTCGGTTCCGGCCTCGGTAGGTTGGCGGTCCAGGCGGATCAGCACGTCCCGGTCGTCGCCGAAGCGCTGCAGCCCGGCGGTCGTCACATCATGGGCGGCCAGCCCCGCGCGGATCTTGTTGAAATCGGCCGGCGCTGCCGTTCGCACGTCCATGACGATGCCGCCCTTGAAATCGATACCAAGGTTCAGCCCGGGGTAGAAGGCGACGGCCAGCGAGAAAACCGACAGCACGGCGGAGGTCGCCAGCCCGATGAACCGGCCATTCATGAAGCGGATGCGCGTGCCATCGGGAACGATGCGGAAGAGCGGGCGGAGGAACATGAGATTGGGTCCTACACCGGCAACAGCGCAGGCCGCCGGGCGGAATACCACCGCACCATCAGCAGCCGCGCGACGACCGTCGCGGTGAAAAGAGTGGTGACGATGCCGACGGTGATGGTGACCGCAAAGCCACGGACCGGACCTGAGCCGAACACGAACAACATCACATGGGCCAGAAACGCCGTCGCGTTGCTATCGATGATCGTGCTATAGGCGCGGCGGAACCCCGCTTCCAGCGCCGCCACCGGCTTCCGGTCCAGCTTGGTTTCTTCCCGGATGCGCTCGTTGATCAGGATGTTGGCATCCACCGCCATGCCCAGCGTCAGCAGGATGCCCGCCATCCCTGGCAGCGTCAGCGTCGCCTCCAGCAGCGACAGGATGGCGAGCATCATCAACAGGTTGATCACCAGGGCGACGTTCGCGAACCAGCCGAACAGGCCATAGAACGTGCCCATGAACCCGACCACCAGCAGGAAGCCGACGCCCAGGGCGATGGCGCCGGCCCGGATGCTGTCGGCCCCCAACTCGGGCCCAACCGTCCGTTCCTCGACCACAGTCAGCGGCGCCGGCAGGGCACCCGCACGCAGCAGCACTGCGAGGTCGGTGGCGGATTGCGCGGTGAAACTCCCGCTGATTTGGCCCCGTCCCCCGGTGATCGGCTCGTTGATGTTGGGCGCGGTCAACACCTTGTCGTCCAGCACGATGGCGAAGGGGTGGCCCACCTGCGCCGTCGTCACCTCCCCGAACCGCCTGGCCCCCACGCTGTCGAACACGAAATTCACCACCCACTCTCCCGTCAGCGACGAGCGGGCGGGGCTGGCATCGGTCAGGCTGGAGCCATCCACCTCAACCCGGCGACGGATGACGATCTTGCGGGCCGGGTCGTTCTCCATGGGCAGGCTTTCGTCGCCGGGCGGGGCGGGGCGGTTGGGGTCCGCGCCCTCGTCCACCAGATGGAACGTCATCTTGGCCGTGGTGCCCAGTAGCTGCTTGATCCGGTCCGGATCGTCCACGCCAGGGAGTTGTACGACGATGCGGTCTTCGCCCTGCCGGGTGATCTGCGGGTCCAGCACCCCGGTGGCATCGATCCGGCGGCGAACGATTTCAATGGATTGCTGCACGGCCCCGGCAGCGCGGGCCCGCAAGGCGGCGTCGTTCAGCGTTAGCGAGAGCGAGCCGTCCGGCCGGGGCGCAATGTCGAAATCCTGCGTGCCATCAGGATTTGCCGCGGCAGTGCGCAGGGCGTCGATGGACGCTTGGCTTTGCGCCGGGTCGCGCAGGACTGCCGCCACGCGGTTTTCGCCAGGCGGTTCCGACAGGCTGCGGTATTTGCCGGCCAGCGCCTGGCGCGACCGGTCGAGCACCGTGTCCAGCCGCTCCTTCCCCAGCGCGGCCATGTCCACCTGCAGCAACAGGTATGAACCGCCGCGCAGGTCGAGCCCAAGGTGAACCGTGCGCCATGGCACCCATGATGCCGGCTGGGGCAGGACGTTGGGCAAGCATAACAGGGCGCCCAAGAGGCATACGCCAACGATCAGCGCGGTCTTGGCGCGGCCAAAATACAGCATGGTGGCCCGGTCACTCCAATAGGCGGACGTCTATGCCGACCCCTTTGGGGCGATGCAAGCCTCCAGGCCCCGTGCTATGCGCGCAGCATGAGCAAAGCTTCGTTGCGGATGGGTGTGATAGGCGCCGGGCATTTCGGCCGGTTCCACGCGCTGAAGGTCGCCGCCGCCCCGCGGGCCCAGCTGGTCGGCGTCCACGATGCGGATGCGGCGCGTGCTGCCTTCGTTGGGCGGGAGGCCGGGGGCGCCCCTGCCATGGCGCTGGATGAGCTGCTGGCGGCGTGCCAGGCCGTCGTGATCGCCGCCCCGGCCGAGGCGCACCATGCGCTCGCGACCCGCGCGTTGGAGGCTGGCTGCCACGTGCTGGTGGAAAAGCCGATCGCCGCCACGCTGGAGCAGGCCGATTTGCTGGCCGCCCTGGCAGCGCAGCGCCACCTGGTGTTGCAGGTTGGCCATCTGCTGCGGTTTTCCGCCGAGCACCGTGCAATCAGCAGCCGCATGAGCCGGCCGCTCTACATCGAGGCGACGCGGATCGCCCCCTACAAGCCCCGCGGCACGGATGTCTCGGTGGTGCTGGACCTGATGATCCATGATCTGGATTTGGTCCTGGCACTGGTCGACAGCGAGATCAGCAGCGTGGACGCGCTAGGCGCCGCCGTGTCCTCCCCCTCGGAGGACATCGCCAATGCCCGCGTGCGTTTCGCCAATGGCTGTGTGGCAACCATCACCGCCAGCCGCATCTCCATCAAGACGGAGCGGCGGATGCGGCTCTTCTCGCAGGAAGGATACCTGTCGGCCGATTTCGGCGCGCGCGAATTGGTGATGATCGGGCGGGAGCGGGGCCTGCCCTTGCCCGGCACCAATGGCTTCCGGCGCGAAGCGATCACCTGGCGCGACCACGACGCAATGGAGGCGGAGCACGCCAGCTTCGTCGCCGCCTGCCTGGACGGCACCCCCGTCGTCGTGGACGCCGCCGCCGGCCGCCGCGCCCTGGCAGCAGCACTCGCCGTGGCGGACTCGATGGCGCAATCCGCCGCTTTGGTGCGGGCGAGCGGGTTGGTAACCTGACGAGGATCCCCTGTGCTCCCCGGCGATGGGGCTGCTTGCTGGCCGCGTTCTTGTTGCTGGCGCCGGTCCTCCGCGCCCAGCCAGTGCCCGGGGCGGAGTGGCCCACCACCACGCCCGCCGAAGCCGGCTGGTCCGCCGTAGGGCGCTGAAGCGCCCGAGGCCGTCGATCCATGCCGATCCCATGCGTGGCGCCATCCGCTGGATTGCACCAGCGATGGCTGCAAGGACAGCGGCTTCGGAGCTGTTGACGCACAGCCTCGACTGAGTGGGCAGCAGGCTTGCATGCTTCCGAGCGCCGAACTTCAGCTTCGAGGTATCCCGCCAGGCACGCGGCTGAAGGGATCAACCCGGCGTTCCCAACAGCGCCAGCACCGCGGAGGCCGCGATCTCGGACGGGTCGCCGCCGGGCGGCCGCAGCGCCTCGATGACCCCCTTGAAGGCCTCGCGCTGGGCGGCGGCTATGGCTGGGTCACGCAGCAGCGCGAGCACGGTGGCGCTCAACCGCTCGGGGTTGCAATCACCCTGCAGCAGTTCCGGCACCACGGCGCGGCCGGCCAGCAGGTTGACCATCGCCACGTGCGGAACCCGGATCATCCGCCGTGCCAGGATCGCGGAAACGGGGTTTACCCGGTAGGTCACCGCCATCGGCACGCCCGCCAGTGCCAGCTCCAGGGTGGACGTGCCCGATTTGGTCAGCGCCGCCGACGCCGCGGCATAGGCGTCGTGCTTATCCTCCAAGTCGGTCACCAGCACCGGGCGCACCGGCCACCCAGCCGCAGCCTGCTGCACCAATCCGCCGACCGCATGGGAGGCGGGGATGACCGGGGTGATGCCGGGCACCTCGGCCGCCAGCAACGCCATGGTGCGGGCGAATACCGGCAGCAGGCGAGGGGCCTCGCTGCGGCGGCTGCCCGGCATCAGCACCAGCACGGGGGCGTTCGCATCCAGCCCATGGCGCGCGCGGAACCGGGCCGCATCACCCCGGTCGGCGCCCGATTGCAGCACGGGATGGCCGACGAAGCGGGCCGCCAAATGGTGCCGGGCGAAATACGCTTCCTCGAAGGGCAGCAGGCACAGCAGCTCGTCCCACAGGCCAGGGAATGTCTTCACCCGCTGTTCCCGCCATGCCCAAACCTGGGGCGCCACGTATTGCACCCGCTTGATGCCCAGCGGCGTGATCCGGCGCAGCACGCGAAGCCCGAAACCCGGCGAGTCGACGGTCACCACGACATCCGGACGGCGCGCCGCGATATCCGCCACCACCGACAACAGGCGGCGGCGGAGAACGCGCAGCCGGGGCAGGACTTCCACCAATCCCATCACGGCGAGATCGGCGATGGGGAACAGGCTGCCCATCCCCTCGGCCAGCATGCGGGGACCGGCGACTCCGGCAAAGGTGACGTCCGGCCGCGCGGCCCGCAACGCTGCCATCAGCCGGCTGCCCAACACGTCCCCGCTGGCCTCCCCCGCCACCAGGTAGATCAGCGGCATGGGGCCACGACGCGGCAGCAGGGCGGCGCGGCGGGGTAGTCACGATGGTTCAGCACCGCCCCATCGCGGCGGATGGCGGCGATGGCCGCTGGGTCCAGTTCGGCATACAGCCAGCCCGGCTCGTCCATCGCGCTGCGGGCGATCACGCCATCATCGGGAAACCCCCTATCGATTGGGCCAAACACGGCGGCATACCCCCGGTTGGCGTCCAGCGCGGCCAGCCAGGGCGCGTCGCCCACGGTGGTGGCCACGGCGACGTAACACTGGTTCGCCATCGCGCAGGCGCGCGCGGCCAGGCGCACGCGATTGAAGCCCGCCAGCGTGTCGGTATCCGTCGGCGCCAAAATCAGCCACGCCCCGGCCTCGATTTGGGCCCGAGCCAGTGGTGGATGCTCCAAATCGTAGCACACGCAGACCCCGATGCGGCCCCACGGCGTCTCGAACACGCCGGGGTATGTGCCAGGAGAGACGCCCCATAGCTCCGCCTCGAACCGTGTGATGCGGTGCTTGTCCTGAAACGCGATGTGGCCGTCCGGCGCCACCAGCGGCGCGTGGTTGACCACCCTCCCATCTGCCCGGCGGATCGGCAGCGACCCGCCCAGCAGCCACACGCCGTAGTGCGACGCGGCCCGGCGCATCGCGTCGAGCACCGCGTCATGGTGGGCACAGGCGGCGTCCAGCTCGGCCGCGAGGTCGGGCAGCGGAGCCGCGACCGCATCCATGCTGGCATATTCCGGCAGCACCAGCAGTTCGGCACCCTGGGCCACCGCCTCCGCGATGCGGGCGGTGAACGCTGCGTCCCAGGCCGCCAGATCGGCGTAGCGGCCCACCTTGTACTGCAGCAGCCCTAGCCGCATGGCAGCGTCGCGCCGTTCAGCGACTTGATCCAGAAATCCAGCACATGGCGCGACGGCTCCGTTTCGCCCCTATCCGGCCAGGTCATGGTGCAGGACACGCCCGGCAGCGGCACATATCCCCGGTGGCGCCAGAACGCGTCGTTGGTATGGGGCTGCGCGGGGCGCAGGGGATGGTCCGCTGGGCGCCGGACCGAGCAGAATATGGCGAAATCCGCCGTCGACACAGCCCGTGCATGGGATTCGCGCAGCTCGAAGAAGCGGACCCCGATGCCCTTGCCACGCCATTCCGACAGCACCACCCCTTCGCCGAAATAGAAGAACCGGCGCACATCCCACCCCCGCTCCAAGAACGGCGCCTGGACGTTGGCGCTTTCGTCGCCAAGGGGCAGGCAGGTGGCGGCGCCAACTGGCTCGCCGCCATGGGTTGCCAGGAACAGGGCCGCCCGCGGGTGTTCGACATAGCCGGCGATGTAGGGCCGCTCCGCCGGGTCGCCCTCGTAGAGGTAGGGCCAGTCGCGAAACACCCGCACGTGCAGCGATTGGAAGGCGGCATGCGCCTCCGCGATCGCTGCGCCCGTGAGGGTGCGGATATGGATGGCGTTGTCAGGGCTCATACCCCGCTGCATAGGAGGCGGAGTTGAGGGACGCAACGCATGGATCACCCAGACCGCACACTCTGTCACGTAACCACCCAGGAAGCGTTAGCGGCGGCGGATCGCAGCCTGGTTGGGCGGCCCTTCCTGCATTGCTGCACGGAGGCCCAACTCGGCTTCGTGCTGGCCCGGCATTTCCCGGGGCGCACAGGCCTGCTGGTGCTACGGTTCGACCCGGCCGCCGTCGAAGGCCGGGTGGAGTGGGAACGCAGCGAGCCGGACCAGGACCCGTTTCCGCATATCTACGGCGCGCTGCCCCTGGCATCTGTCGTTGTAGAGCGATTGTAGCACCGCAGATGGAAGAGCTCCCAAGTCCCACTTGCCCGCATTTGTCGTTGATACGGTGGACGTGCGATCCGTCCCGTAATTTTGCTGGAACTTCTAACGACGCCTCGTAGCCCGCGGGGCCGTTCACCCCAACGTATGAGCTCTTGGCTCATGCGGGACAACACGATCGAAAGGTGCATCCATCGTTGTCGGCGACGGTTTGTTCGAGGCGAGATTTGGCGCCCGGACGGGGCAGATGGCTAGGGTGATGCGTTTGGCCAGCCTCATCGCCGTATGGTGCCGCATTCGCTGCGCGAAGGCGGGCTACCTGCAGTGACTGCGCTGTTGCTGGGTGCACGGGAACTCGCCGGCGCCCCTTGCCGTGCGGGCGAGTTGGTCCCAGAGCGCGTCTTCGAAGCTGGATTTCACCACGGCCACCGCCGCGTCGAGGAGCTTCGGGTTCGCTGTCGGGATGCCAGTGCTTGCCATCCGCAGCAACTCGTTCAGTTCCGGGTCGGTCGCGCGATCGGCTACCTTCCCAATGGCCTCGTTGAGCACGGCGTCCCTCTGGTGGAGCATCAGGGCGGCGGTTGCCGCGCGGTTGCGGGCCCGGGCGGCGGGCGTGCCCCCGGCATAGATGCCTTTCGTGTCGGCCTCGTGCATCACCCGGTCCAGCTCCGAGTCATAAAGGCCAACATCGTAGATCATCAGGACTACCTGCCTGGACTGGTCGAAATCGGCGGCATGCACCGGGGTCGCCCCGCTCCAGGCCAGGACGGTTGTCAGCAGCAGGCAAAAACTACGCTTGCGTCCCATACAGCAGCGCGGGGTCGACGAGGGGCTCGCTGAGCGTCTCCACCCGGCCGTCATGGATTGCGCGATGGAAGCAACTGCGCTGGCCGGTGTGGCAGGCCGCGCCGGTCTGATCCACCTGCAGCAGCAGCGTGTCGCCGTCGCAATCGACGCGCATCTCCACCAGGATCTGGACCTGGCCGGACGTCTCGCCCTTGCGCCACAACGCATTGCGGCTGCGGCTCCAATAGCAGACGCGCCCGGTCGCCAGCGTCTCGGCGACCGAGGCGGCGCTCATCCACGCCATCATCAGCACCTCGCCCGTATCGTGCTGCTGCGCGATGGCGGGGACCAGGCCGTTGGCATCGTAGCGTATCGGCAGATCAGGCGGGAGCACCGAGCACCTCCATGGCGCGTTCGAGATCGGCGATCAAATCCGCCGGATCCTCCAACCCGATATGGAAGCGCGCCGCCGGTCCTGCAAATTCCCCGCTGCCTGCCGTCCGCGTGATGTGGCCCGAGGTCGGTATGGCCAGGCTTTCGTAGCCGCCCCACGATGCGCCGATGCCGAACAAGGTGAGTTGGTCGATGAACGCCTCGACCACTTCGGCGGAATAGCGCGGCTGGAATTCCACCCCGAACAGGCTGGCTCCGCCGTTGAAATCCCGCTTCCACAGCGCGTGACCCGGCGACCCCGGCACCGCCGGGTGCAGCACGCGCGCGACTTCCGGACGGCCCGCAAACCACGCGCCCACCTCCACGCCGGATTGAAATTGCCGGTCCAGCCGCACGCCCATGGTGCGGGCGCCGCGCAGGGCCAGCCAGCAATCATCCGGACTGGCATATTGCCCGATCCCCATCGCGGTGGTGCGAATCCGCTCCCAATCCGCATCGCTGTTCACCGTGATGCCGCCGAGCAGCACGTCCGAATGCCCGGCGACGTATTTGGTCAGCGCCTGGATCGACACGTCCACGCCATGCGTGAAGGGCTGGAAGGAGCGGATGCCCCAGGTATTGTCCATCAGCACCGTCAGCCCGTGCTGGTGGGCGACCGCAGCGAGGGCGGGGATGTCCTGCACCTCGAAGGTGTGGCTGCCCGGGCTCTCGGTATACAGCACGCGTGTCGTCGGCTGGATCAGCGCAGCCAGGCCAGCGGCATCGATCTCGGGGTCGTAGAAGCTGGTGCTGATCCCCATTCGCGCCATGAGGCCCCCGGCGAAATTACGCGCCGGGCCATACACGCTGTCCGGCATCAGGCAGTGGTCGCCAGCCGATAAATAGGCCAGGAGGGGCACCGTGACGGCGGCCAGGCCGGTCGAGACGATCTGGCAACGTGTGCCGCCCTCGATCTCCGCCACCATGTCCTCCAACGCGTGGTGGGTCGCATTCCCCGCCGTGCCATACATCGGGCCGCGGCCCAGACGTTGGGCGGGCGTCATCTTCCGGTCTTCGCAGGTCGCATACAGCATCGTGGAGCCGCGATGGACCGGCGGGTTGACGAAGCCACCCACGCGCGTGCCCGGGCGCCCGACATGGGACATGCGGGTCGCTGGGCTGTGTTTCGTCACAGGGGCGTGTTGGTCGGGCATCAGCCGGTCTCCTTTGGAGTGGTCGGGTCAGAGCCCCACTCGGTCCAGGACCCGTCATAGACCGCACCTTGTGGCAGGCCGGCGCGCTTGAGCGCCATGGTGACCATGGTGGCCGACACGCCACTGCCGCAGGTGGTGATGATCGGGCGCGATCCGTCGGCGCCGACCGTCGCAAATTTCGCCCGCAGCGCCTCTGCCGGCAGGAACCGCCCATTCGTGTCCAACATCCCCGAGGCTGGCATGCTGAACGAGCCAGGAATATGCCCCGCGGCCAGGCCGGGCCGCGGCTCCGGCACGGTGCCGGCGAAGCGCGCGGCGGGGCGGGCATCCAGGATCAGCGCCTCCGTCTCCAGCATGTCGGCCAGGCCGCGCAGCCGCTCCGCCCGCAACCGGGGGGTGAAGCTTGCTGGCTTCGCGGCCGCGGGTTGGCCTGACTCGACCACGTGGCCGGCCTGCTGCCAGGCTGCCAGGCCGCCATCCAGCACCGTGACCTCGTCATGGCCGAACAGGCCCATCATCCACCAGCCCCGGGTCGCCCACATGGTGCTGTTCTGGTCATAGAAGACGACGCGGCTGGCGTTGGACACGCCGAGCGCGCCAACCAGGCGGGCGAACCGCCCGGCCGCCGGCACCATGTGCGGCAACGCGCTATCGGTATCCGATATCAGGTCCAGATCGAAATACTGCGCCCCAGGAATATGGGCTTTAAGGTAGGCCTCATAGCCATCCTTGTTCTCGTTGGGCAGGTATTTGGTGGATTCAAGCAGGACGATGTCGGGCGCTCCGATATGCTCCGCCAGCCACTCCACAGCAACCAGATCGTCCATGCTCAACCCCCCAGCGCCAGCGTGATACGCCGGTTTTGCTTGCCCTTGTTCTCGATCTTCAGCACCCGGACCGCCCCGATCTCGCCGGTGCTGGCGACATGCGTCCCGCCGCAGGGCTGCAAATCCACCGGCGCATCCTCCGCCCCGATCCGCACCAGCCGCAAGCGCCCGGTACCACGCGGCGGCTTGACGGAGAGCGTGCGGACCAGGCCCGGATTGGTGTCCAGCACGCTCTCATCCACCCACTCCATCGTCACCTTGTGATCGGCGGCCACCAATGCGGCCAGGCCGGCCTCGATCGCCTCACGCTCCGGAGCGGCGGGGATGTCGAAATCCAACCGGGATTTCTCCGCCCCGATCTGCCCGCCCGTCACTGCGGCACCCGGTAGCAGGCTGCACAGCAGATGAAGCACGGTATGCATCCGCATATGCGCGTGCCTGCGCGGCCAGTCGATCGTGGCAGCGACATCCGTGTTCATGCCCGGCATGGTGCCGGTAAAGGGGAGGACGACGGTGTGGTTCTCGCCCTTGATCGCCTCGGCCACGATGGCCGCGCCGCCGTCCCACGCCAGATGCCCACTATCGCCGGGTTGGCCGCCGCTGCGGGCGTAGAAGGGTGATCGATCCAGCACGATCCCCATGGGGAGGATCGCCGTCACGACACCATGCGCCGTTCGCAAGTAGGCATCGTCCAGGAACAGCTTCCCACTCACGCTTTCCACTCCTGGCGCAGCCAATCCCGGCGCGACGCAAACCATAGCAGCGCCATCGCGGTGATCGAGTTGGTGTAATGTCCGGCGAGCGCGTTCTCGATCGCCAGGCTCGCCGGTAGGACCCGGGTCCGAATGTCCTCATTCTCGGCCGCCAGCCCGGCATACCCAGCGACTCCATTCGCATCGGCGGCCGGGGCTGCGATGCGGCCCGCGAAGATGGTGACGCTCTCGTCCGAACCACCCGCGCTCAGCACGAACCGTCCGACCCGATGCAGCCGGTCGACCGAAAGGCCCATCTCCTCCTTCATTTCGCGGGAGGCAGTCTGTGCCTCGTCCTCGCCCGCATCCATGAAGCCGCCTGGGATTTCCAACATCACCGGATCGACCCCGGCCAGCATGGCGGGATAGCGGAACTGCTCGATCATCACGAGTTGGTCGGAAACTGGGTCGTAGGGCAGGACCCCGACAGCCCGGCCGCGCAGCCAGACCTCCCAGGTTCGCGGGTCGGACATGGTGCCGTCGAACCGCCGCTGACGGAACGTCACCACGTCGAGCTGGGTGCGCCGTTTCCAAACGGTCTCGGTCGACAGGGTCGTAACGTCAGGGGAGGCGGTCATTCCCCGTTCTAGACCGCACCGGGCGACGGGGCCAGTCTCAGGCGGCGCGTTGAACCTGCATCAGCGCCCGCACCTGGGCGGCGCCTGAGGCGCCCTTCAGCGATTCGCGCCACATCTGCTCGGCAACCCGCTGATGCGTTGCGACCGCTTCGTCGGCGCCGGTGATCATGGCCACACCGGTTTGGATCGTCGGCAGACCGTCGGCGCGGAACGGATTGATCGCCAGCGTGGCCCGGTCCCGCGCCCGCAGGATCTTGAACGAACTGGTGGGCTCGGCCGCAGCGAGGACGCCGAACTGCAGCCCCATCGGCTCCGCTTCCATCATCGAGGCAATATGCTCGATCTCCGCCTCCGCCACCTGCCGGCAGCGGCGGCGCATCGTGTCGCTCACCTGGAGGCTCCCGGCGACCCCGGCATCGAGGAGGCGCTGGATGCGGGGGAGGGAGAGAATCGCGATGATGCCCGGCCGGCGCATCGCATACATGCGCTTACGGGCAGCAAGGATACCCTGAACCTGTTCGATGGAGGCGCGCAGGCTGGCTTTGTCGCCCGCGCTCTGGCTCATCGCTTCTTCGTAGGCATCGGCCAGGGTCGCGTCGTAAGCCTCCGAGGTGGTCAAGTAGCAAAGCGGCCCGAAAACCTGCAGGATTTGGTCTGCCGACTCTTCCGTCTGCCGGATACGTTCGAAATAGCCAACCGGCCGGTTGTAATACTCGACCCCAATTCCCAGTAGCGACAGAGGCGAAATCTTCAGGAGCTCGGCCAGCCGCTTGACCGTGTCCAGCTTGATGACCTCGCCCTTCTCATACCGGTACAAAGCAGCGCGCGACACGCCGAGACGGGCGGCAATCTCTTCCGCGCGCAGCCCGGATTCCAGGCGGTATGCCCGAAGCTGCTGGCCGATCTCGGTGAACCGCATAGTACTCAAGCTCCCTATCACCCGGCAATCGATCTCACGATCGAGACTCATGGCGCCCTGTTATAACGCTATCGTGATAGACTGCGTCAAGGCCTGTGCGAAGTAGAACGCTTTTTTACCACAAGATCAATCACAGGTTGCGATTTAGATCGATGTTAACAGAAATGGGATACATATCTCACAATTTGTCGAGATTTCGTAGCCATGCCAATCCGGCGACCGTTTCTCCCGCCGGGCGATACTCGCACCCGACCCATCCATCATAACCGAGCGAATCGATCCGCCCGAAGATGTAGTTCCAGTTCAACTCGCCAGTACCGGGCTCATTACGGGCGGGGACGTCGGCGATTTGCACATGCCCAACCAGTGGCAGCAGTTTCGCCATCCGGCTTGTGACGTCGCCCTCCGTCACTTGGCAGTGATAGATGTCGAACAGGATGGCCAGCCGGTCCCGCCCGATCGCCTCGACGACCGCGGCGGCCTGGTCCGACGTGTTCAGGAAAAACCCCGGCATGTCACGGTGGTTGATCGGCTCTATCACCACCAGCGCGCCTGCTGCCTTGGCGAGTTCGCACGCCCAGGCAAGGTTGGCGGCGTAGAGGCTGGCGGCCGTGCCCGGCGCCGTGCCCGCGGGAACCAGCCCTGCCATGCAATGCAGCCGCTTTGTGCCGAACACCGCCGCATAGTCCAGCGCGCGCTTCACCCCGTCGCGGAACTCCGCCCCGCGGCCTGGCAGGCTGGCCAGCCCGCGCTCCCCGATGTTCCAATCGCCCGGCGGCATGTTGAACAGCACCTGCTCCAGCCCGTGCGCGTCCAGCCGGGCCTTGATGTCGGCGGCCTTGAACTCATAGGGGAAGAGGAATTCGACCGCGGTGAACCCAGCCTTGGCGGCGGCTGCGAAGCGGTCGAGGAAGGGATGCTCGTTGAACATCATCGACAGGTTGGCGCAGAAGCGGGGCATTGCCGGGTCCTTATGGGTTGGCAGCGTGTGGGGGCTAGTTTAACCCATCGCGCATGATTGCAGAACGGCTGCTGATGGGTTTGCTGCTGGCCGGCATCGCCATCGGCTGCGGCTTTGTGTTGCACCCCTTTACCTCCGCCCTCCTGTGGGGGGCTATCCTCGTCTTCACCACCTGGCCCGTGTTCGAATGGGTGCGCGACCACACCCATGTCGGCCGCACGGGCTCCGCCCTGGTGATGGTGCTGCTGACGTCGGTGCTGCTGGTGCTGCCCCTGGCCGTGGCGGCACCCGCCGGGTCGGATGACGTGATCCGGTTGCGCCACTCGGCGGAGCATCTCTTGGACGGGGGCCTGCCCATGGCACCCGAGTGGCTGGCGCAGTGGCCCGTCATCGGCGCGACCTTGACGGAGTACTGGAACAGCTGGGCCGCCGACCTCAGCGTGATGGTGGCGTTCTTTCGGCCCTATTTCGGCCTGATCGCGGAAAACGGGCTCACCTTGCTGCTGGGCATCGCCTCCGGGATCATCCAATTCCTCCTGGCGTTGTTCATCGCCTTCTTCTTCTGGGTCTATGGCGACCGGCTCGGCATCCATCTGCGCGCCATCATCCGCCGCATCGCCGGCTCCTACGCCGAGCGGCTGATCGTGGTGACCGGGCAGGTGATCCGCGGCACCGTGTATGGCCTGCTGGGAACGGCCATCGTCCAGGGCATGCTGACCGCCTTTGGCCTATGGCTGACCGGGGTTCCCCGCCCGGTGCTGCTGGGGGCGGTCGCCGGGTTCGTGTCGGTCCTGCCGGTCGGCGCACCCATGATCTGGATTCCGGCGGCGCTCTGGCTGTTCAGCAACGGCCATTTGGGCTGGGCCATCTTTCTGGCCGTTTACGGCGTGGTCGCGGTCTCCGGGGCAGACAGCGTGATCCGCCCCTATTTCATCGCCCGGGGCGCGCAACTCCCTTTCTTGCTCACCGTGCTGGGGGTGCTGGGCGGCGCGCTGGCATTCGGGCTGTTGGGGATATTTCTCGGGCCGGTGCTGTTGGGCGTGGGTTTCACCCTGGTCGCGGAATTTGCCGCTGGCGAGGACGCGACGCCTCTCGGCTGATTGCGGGCTAAATCGGCGAACGCGGCCTTGCTTGGCCAAGCCGCACCGTCCTAGGCTTTACGAATCCGGACAGGGACGCCTCGGCCATACCAGCTTTCATCCTCTCCCGCATTCTCCAGGCCATCCCGGTGCTGCTGGTGGTCGGCTTCATTTCCTTCGCCCTGTTCGCCTTCGTGGGTGACCCGGTGAGCATCATGCTGGGCACGTCCTACACCGAGGCCGACCGCGTGCGCATGACGCATGAGCTTGGGCTGGATCAGCCCTTCCTGCTGCAATACGTCAAATTCATCTGGGCCGTGTTGCATGGGGAATTCGGGGTCAGCTACCGGTTGGCCCGCCCGGTCTCCAGCCTGATCGCCGAACGGCTGCCCGCCACGGCGGAGCTGTCGTTGGTCGCCGCCCTGTTCGCTCTGGTCGTCGGCGTCCCGGCTGGGGTCTATACCGGCATCTACCGCAACGCGTTCTCCTCGCGGGCCTTCATGCTGCTCAGCCTGCTGGGCGTGTCCCTGCCGACCTTCCTGATCGGCATTTTGCTGATCCTGGTGTTCAGCGTGCTGCTGGGGTGGCTGCCATCCTACGGCCGCGGGACGGTGGTGGCGATTGGCGGCTGGACCACCGGGCTGCTGACCGTGTCCGGGCTCAAGGCGCTGGTGCTGCCCGCGATCACGCTCGGGCTGTTCCAGATGACGCTGATCATGCGCCTGGTGCGGGCGGAGATGCTGGAGGTCCTGCGGTCGGACTACATCAAGTTTGCCCGGGCGCGGGGATTGTCCGACCGGGCGATCCATTTCGGCCACGCGCTGAAAAACACCCTGGTGCCGGTGATCACCGTCGCAGGTCTGCAATTGGGTGGAATCGTCGCCTTTTCGATCGTGACGGAGACGGTGTTCCAGTGGCCGGGCATGGGCCTGCTGCTGGTGCAATCGATCCAGGTCGGCGATATCCCCGTCATGTCGACCTATCTGCTGCTGGTGGCGGTGCTGTTCGTCGTCATCAACCTGGTGGTGGACCTACTGTATTTTGCCGTCGATCCGCGGCTCCGCGTCGGGCGCGCGCGTTGAGTTCGGCGGTCGCGCGGGCGCTCGACAGCGACATTCTCTATAATTTCCGGCGGTCGCCGATCGCAATCGTGTCGGCGATCATCGTCGTGATTTGTCTCGTCGCAACCGCCTTGGCGCCCTGGGTCGCGCCTTACAACCCGTTCGACCTCGCCAGCCTCAACCTGATGGACAGCTTCATCCCGCCGGCTTTCATGCCGGATGGGAGCGCCGCCCATCTGCTGGGCACCGACAACCAGGGGCGCGACCTGGTGTCGGCGATGATCTATGGCGGGCGCATCAGCCTGATCATCGGCCTGTCGGCCGTCGTGTTCGCCACGGCGGTGGGCATCCTGGTCGGCCTCGCCTCCGGCTATATGGGCGGGGTGGTGGATGCGGTGCTGATGCGGGTGGCCGACGTGCAACTCACCTTTCCCGCCATCCTGATCGCGCTGCTGGTGGACGGCGTGGTCAGTGTGGCGCTGCCCTCCGGGCTGCACGAGCGGCTGCAGGTCTATGTGCTGATATTCGCCATCGGCATCAGCCGCTGGCCGCAATTCGCCCGTACCGTGCGGGGATCGACCATGGTCGAGCGGGGACGGGATTATGTGCTGGCGGCGCGGGTCATCGGGCTGTCCGGCCCACGCATCGTGCTGACCCATATCATGCCCAATGCCTGGGGCCCGGTGGTGGTGATCGCGACGATCAATATCGGCCTCTCCATCCTCGACGAGGCGACATTGTCCTTTCTGGGGGTAGGCTTGCCCGCGACCCAACCCTCCCTCGGCACGCTCATCCGCATCGGCAACGACTATCTGTATAGTGGTGAGTGGTGGATCACGATCTTCCCCGGCATCGCGCTGGCCTTGCTGGTGCTCTCGATCAACCTGCTCGGCGACTGGCTGCGGGATGCCGTGAACCCGAGGCTGCGTTGACCGCCCTGCTGGACGTCCAGGAGTTATCGGTTGACTTCCCAACCCGGCGCGGCCGGCTGCACGCGCTGGACAAGGTGTCGCTGGCGATTCAGCCCGGCGAAATCCTGGGCGTGGTGGGGGAGAGCGGGGCCGGCAAGTCGCTCACCGGGGCCGCGATCATCGGGTTGCTGGAGCCGCCGGGTGTGGTGGTCGGCGGCCAGGTCCTGCTCCAGGGCCGGCGGATCGACACACTGCCGCCCGAGCAGATGCGCCGGGTGCGCGGGCGCGAAATCGGGGCGGTGTTCCAAGATCCGCTGACGACGCTGAACCCGCTCTACACCATTGGCCGTCAGTTGGTGGAGACAATCCAGACTCATCTCGGCCTGTCCGACCGGGACGCCAAGGCGCGGGCCGTGCAATGGCTGGTGGAGGTCGGCATCCCCGGCGCCGCCGAGCGGATCGATGCCTACCCGCATGAGTTCAGCGGCGGTATGCGGCAGCGCGTGGTGATCGCCCTAGCCCTGTGCGCCGAACCCAAGCTGGTGATCGCCGACGAGCCGACCACGGCGCTGGACGTGTCGATCCAGGCGCAGGTGATCGCCCTGCTGCGGCGGCTTGCGCGGGAACACGGTACGGCGGTGATGTTGGTGACGCATGATATGGGCGTGATCGCCGAGACCTGCGACCAGGTGGCGGTGATGTATGCCGGCCGGGTGATCGAGGTGGGAAGCGTCGCGGCGGTCGTGCATCGGCCGTCGCATCCTTATACGGAGGGATTGATGGCCTCGATCCCCGCCTTGAGTACAAGGGTGGACCGGCTGGCCCAGATCGACGGCGCCATGCCACGGCTGAACGCGATCCCGCCGGGTTGCGCATACAACCCGCGCTGCCCAAAAGTGTTCGGCCGTTGCCGGCGGGAGCGGCCGAGCCTGATGCCAGCCAAGGAGACGCGTGCCGCCTGCTGGCTGTACGCGGAGGGGGCGCCCGTTGGCTGACGTGCTCGAGGCGGTCAACGTCACACGGGTGTTCGACGTCTCCAAGCCTTGGCTGCAACGGATGCTGAGCCGCACTGGCCGGCGCACGCTGCGCGCCGTGGACGATGTCAGCTTCAGCATCCCGAAGGGCACCACCCTGTCGCTGGTGGGGGAAAGCGGTTGTGGCAAGAGCACGGTGGCGCGGATGGCGGTCGGCCTCTACCCGCCCAGCGCCGGCGATATCCGGTTCGAGGGGCAGTCGCTGTCCACCGCCCGGGCGCAACCGGCGCTGCGTCGGCGGATGAACATGATCTTCCAGGATCCCTATGCTTCGCTCAACCCGCGCTGGCGGGTGCAGGACATCGTCGCGGAACCGCTGCGGGCCTTCCACATGCTGCAAGGGGCCGCCGTGGCGGAGCGGGTGGGCGCGCTGCTGTCCCAGGTCGGGTTGTCCCCGGCGGATGGCGCCAAATACCCGCATGAGTTCAGCGGCGGGCAACGGCAGCGCATCTCGATCGCCCGGG
Organism: Acetobacteraceae bacterium; assembly: GCA_965199005.1. GTDB lineage: Bacteria > Pseudomonadota > Alphaproteobacteria > Acetobacterales > Acetobacteraceae > LMUY01. The sequence goes on from CBDAQK010000007.1 coordinate 75,642, forward strand.
CGCTGTCGTCGGAGCCGGATTTCCTGGTCTGCGACGAGCCGACGAGTGCGCTGGACGTCTCCGTGCAAGCGCAAATCCTCAACCTCATGCGCGAATTGCAGGGGCGGCTTGGTCTGACCTATTTGTTCATCAGCCACAATTTGGCGGTCATCCGCCACATGTCGGACCGGCTCGGCGTGATGTATCTGGGCCGGATTGTGGAGCATGGACCCGGCGAGGCGGTCTTCACCGCGCCGCGCCACCCCTATACGCGCTTGCTGCTGGAGGCGATCCCCGATCTGGCCGCCGCCGGTGGGATCGGGCGCGTCCGGGCTGGCGTCGGCGGCGAGGTGCCGAGCCCGATTGCGCCCCCCTCCGGTTGCACCTTCCATCCACGCTGCCCGCTGGCCAACGAGCGCTGCCGGGTGGAGCGGCCCGGCTATACCAAGGCTGGCCCGGTGGAAGTTGCCTGCCACGCCGTCGAAGAGGGACGCGGGTAGCTAGGGCGGCCCGTTCGATGCGGTCGCGGGCGATGCGGCGACCACGCGTCCGGTGTCGCGCGTGGTCAGCGACCGGATGACCGACAGCAAAGGCTGCTCGACAGCCAGGTGGGTGACGATCGCGATGAGGATCGAGCTGGCGACGACGAACGGAACCACCCAAATTTGACTGTAGGTCCCGAGGCCGGTCGACTTCAACACCCAGCCATAGGCGATCATGACGAAGACATGGGTGAGATACAGCGCGTAGGATGCATCCCCCAGTAGCACGGCAAACCGCGCTGCCGGGTTCCGCGGGCGCCCGATGGGAAGGGACGCCACCATCACCAGCAACGCCGGCAGACCCCAGGCCAGCACCCGAGGCAATCCCGGCAATCCGCTTGTGTCGGGGTGTGCCACGAAGAGCGGCGCGGCGGCCATGCAGCCCAGGCCGATCAGCGCGAGGACCCATCCGGTCCTGAGCCGTTTGAAGTTCGCCTCCCAGCGCGAATAGGCCCAGGCGAGGCAAAGCCCCATGCAGAATTCGAGTGGGATCGGATCGGCCAGGAGCGACCGCAAATCCCGTCCCGGCAGGAGGCCCGAGACCAGCCAGAAGCAAACGATCGCCACGATTGCGCCGGCTACCGCCACGCCCATCGACCGCGCCATCAGCATGAGGGCGAAGATCAGGTAGAAATAGAGTTCATACACCAAGGTCCAGGACACGTTAACCAGCAGGTGGTCACTCGGCAGCAGCAGCAGCGACGTGGCCACCTCCGCCCCGCTCCAGTGCTGGCCCCGCAGGAACCCGCCTGCCGCCGCTGCCAAGATTGCCAGACAGCACAACCAGTAGAGCGGATAGATCCGCGTTGCGCGCCGGAACAGGAAGCGGCCCGGCGTCGGTGGGGCGCGATGCGGCCGGAAGCTCACGTGCAGCATGATGAAGCCGCTGACGATGAAGAAGATGTCGACGCCAGCGGCGCCTGACGTGGTCAGCCAGTCGGGGCTGAAGCGCCCCACGGCCCCGTTCGATACCTCCAGCGAATGATGCGTCACGACCGCCAATGCGGCCAGAGCGCGGAGCATTTGAATCCCGTAGAGCTCGGTCTCGTTGGTCTTGCTGGGCGTCACGTATGCTGCCGCTCATCCGCCATGTTGATGATCACCGCGCCAGCAGGCGGGAGAAGCTTGCTATTCCAGCGCCACCGGCAAAGCACGCGCCCAATGTCAACGCAAGGGTTGGCCCGTTATGGGCGGAAATGCCGAAGCATAGCGCGACCAGCGCTGCCCCCGTCGACTGCCCTACCAGGCGCGAGGTTGCGATGATCCCGCTGGCGCCGCCGCTGCGCTCGGGCGGGGCGGCGGACATCAAGGCCTTCAGATTGGGCGATTGGAAAAACCCGAAACCGCCGCCGCAGATCATCATGCGCCAGACGATGTTGAACTGCGTTGGATGGGCCGGCAGCGTGGCCATCAGCGTCAACCCGCAACAGAGTGCGATCATGCCGATGCCGCCCAGGATCGCTGGCGGATAACGGTCCGACAGGGGGCCGGCGATCGGCGCCATGATGGCCGTCACCACGGGCCATGGGGTCAGCAGCAGCCCGGTTTCGACCGGGCTATAGCCCAGCACGGTCTGGAAATAAAACGGAATCGAGACGAAGGACAAGCCCTGTGCGGCAAACGAGCACATCGATGTGACGGAGGAGAGGGCGAAGATCGGACGCCGGTAGAGGTCCACCGGCAACATCGGTGCCCGCAAGCCCAGCTGCCGCCGGACGAACACGATGCCCAGCACGAGCGCCCCGCCCAGCACCGCGGTCGTCGTCGTCCAGCTCGCCTCATGCGCGCCTTCGCCAATCCCGAAGATCAGGAGTCCGAACGTGCCGGCATTCAGCAGCGCGCTCACTGCATCGAACGTGTGGGTGGCGCGTGGGGTCGCGGGGAGGGACCGGAGCGCGAAGGCCATGGCGACCAGCCCGGTGGGAACGTTGATTGCGAACAGCCATTGCCACGATGCGATCGAAAGGATGCCGGCGGACACGGTCGGGCCGATCGCTGTGAAGGTGGCAACGACGAAGGCGTTGAGGCCGACGCCGCGTCCGAGGTTCTTCGCGGGAAAGATGAAGCGGATCAGCGCCGTGTTGACGCTCATGACCCCCGCTGCGCCGACGCCCTGCAGCACCCGGGCCGCTGTCAGCGTGCCCAACGACCAGCTCAGCGCGCAGATCAGCGATGCCACCGTGAAGAGTACCAACCCACATTGGTAGACCCTGCGATAGCCGAAGATTTCCCCCAGGGAGGCGAAGGGCAGCAGGCAGGCGACCAGGGCCAGTTGGTAGGAGTTCACCACCCAAATCGAGTCCGCCGGGGTGGCATGCACGTCGCGCGCGATGGTGGGCAGCACCGCATTGGCGATCGAGGTATCCAGGGATGCCATTGCCACGGCGATCACCACGGTGGCCGCTGCCCATCGCCGGCGTGCGGGGGGCAGGCCGTCGAGCAGTATGGCTTCTGTCATCACGGGACATATGCGGCGGCGGCGCCGATGCCGTCCAGGGCTCACGTGCTCTCGGGTTCGTGAATGCCGCCTTGGTGTTGCACCGCCGCGCCGGCGGGGGGAGACTGCGCCGATGTCGTCATCCACCGTTCCCGCTCCGGCGGAGTCCACGCCGAACGCCCGGTCGCTGTTCTTCACCATCCTGCCATCGATCATGCTGCCGATGTTCCTGGCATCGGTGGACCAGACGATCGTCGCCACGGCACTGCCCGCCATCGCCGGTTCGTTGGGCGAGGTGGAGCGCGTGTCGTGGGTGGTCATCTCCTATCTGGTGGCGACCACCATCGCAGCACCGGTTTACGGCCGATTGGGGGACGTTTTAGGCCGCCGCCGCATGCTGTTCGTGGCGTTGATCCTGTTCGTCGTGGCGTCGTTCCTCTGCGCCGTGGCCCCGACGGTCATTCTGCTGACGGTCGCGCGGGTGCTGCAAGGGTTGGGCGGCGGCGGGCTGATGACGACCTGCCAGGCCCTGGTGGGGGAGGTCGTTCCGCCCCGTGAGCGGAGCCGCTACCAGGGCTATCTGGCGAGCATCTTCGTCGCGGCATCCACCTTCGGGCCCGTGGCGGGCGGATGGTTGACGCAGCATTGGGGCTGGCCCTCGGTCTTTCTGGTGAACCTTCCGCTGGGGGTGGTGGCCGGGATCCTGGCGCTGCGGCTGCCGCGCCGGGCCGGCTCGGGTGCGAAGCTGCAGTTCGACTTCGCCGGCGTCGTGCTGTTCGCCGGCTTCATCACGTCTCTGCTGCTGGCGCTGGAGCGGGTGCAGCAATTCGACCTGGCGGCACTGCCGGTCGTGGGGCTCATGCTCGTGGCGTCGGCGGCTTGCTTGGTGCTGCTGCTGCGGCAGGAGCGCCGGGCCGCGAGCCCGCTTTTGCCGCTGCATTTGCTGAGGCAACCGGCGATTTGGCGATGCGACCTGATGGGTGCGTGCGTGGGGGCGATGCTGGTCGGCATGGTCACCTTCGTGCCGATCTGGCTGCAGGTGGTGCGGGGCATCGGGCCGGGGCAGGTGGGGGTGATGCTGCTGCCGATGACGGCGTTCATCGCCTTCGGGTCGATCTTCACCGGGCGGATGATGGCGCGTACCCAGCGGACCGCCATCTTCCCGTCGATCGGCCTGGTGGTCACCGCGGTGACGTTGCTGGTGCTCGCCTTCGCCGCCCCGCATCTGTCCAACGTTGGCATTCCCATCCTGTTCTCCGTCTATGCGCTGAGCGTGGGAACGGCGATGCCGGTGGTGCAGCTGACGGTGCAACTGGTTGCCGGGCGGGCCAATCTCGGCGCCGCGGCGGCGTCCGTGCAGTTCTCCCGCTCGGTCGGCGGGGCGTTCGGCACCGCGATCGTGGGGGCGGTGCTGTTTGCGGTCTTGTCGGCCACGGATCGCGGCACGGCCCATTTGTTTGCCGACATGGTGGAGCGCGGACCAGTGGCCATGTCCACGCTGGACGCCGCGCACCGGGCGATCGTGTCCACCGAAATCCGCGACGCTTTCAGGTCCGCCTTTCTCACCGTCGCCGCGTTCGCCGGGCTGGGGGTGTCGATGGCATGGACCATTCCGGTGCGCCGGATGTAGGGGCTTGCCCGGCGCGCCCGACCTACCCATTTTGCGGCCACAACGAGGAGGTATCCATGCCCGACGACCTGGCCCCGAGGGGAACCGATTGGCGTACCAAAGGCATCCGCGTGGTGCGAGGGGCTGACCGGAGTTGCGACACGCCGGAGACGAAGGGCATGAACCGGATGGTCGCGATCAGCGGCAGCCGCACCAACTCCTCGGCGCTTTGGGCTGGCACCAACCATATCCGGGTGAACGAGCAGACGGGGCCGCACCATCATGGCCCGCTCGAGAGCATCATCTATGTCATCAGCGGGGAGGCGCATATGCGCTGGGGCGACCGGTTGGAGTGGATCGCCAAAGCCGGCCCGGGGGATTTCCTGCAAGTGCCGCCATTCGTGCCGCATCAGGAGATCAATGCCTCTTCGACGGAGGATTTGCATTGCGTCCTCGTCCGCAGCGGGCAGGAAGAGATCGTGATCAACATCGAGGTCGATGCGGTCGACGAGCCGCATTGGGTTAGCTGGGACTGATTTCCGTCAAGCTGGGGCCGCGTCCCGTTTGGCGATGGCGGGGGCGACGGTTGCTGGCCTAGATGTTGCTGCTTCGAAGCGTCACGGCTACGGAGCATGGTCATGAGCAATCCTTCCCCAGTTGCGGCCGTGCAGGCTGCCTTGGCCGCCGACCACGCCCATGCAGACCCGGCGATTTGGATCACCCGTTTGCCTGACGCCGAGGTGCTGGCACGGGCGGCGGTGCTGGAGGCGGAGGGGCCGCGTGGCCGGCCGCTCTGGGGCGTGCCCTTCGCCGTCAAGGACAACATCGACGTGGCGGGGGTGCCCACGACGGCCGCCTGCCCGGATTTCGCGCAAACCCCCACAATCCACGCGCGCGCGGTGCAGCGCCTGCTCGACGCCGGGGCAGTGCTGCTTGGCAAGACCAATCTGGACCAATTCGCCACCGGCCTGGTCGGCGTGCGCAGCCCCTATGGCGTGCCACGCAACGTCTTCGACCCGGCACGCGTGCCGGGCGGGTCGTCCTCCGGCTCAGCCTGCGCCGTGGCGGCCGGGATCGTGCCGTTTGCCCTCGGGACGGATACGGCCGGGTCGGGCCGGGTGCCGGCGATGTTCGGCAGCGTGGTTGGTTTGAAGCCGACGGTCGGCAGCATCTCGGCCCGGGGCATGGTGCCGGCCTGCCGCTCGATCGACACCATCTCGATCTTCGCCCGTAGCGTGGACGAGGCGATGAGCGTGGCGCGGGTCGTGGCGGGTCCCGATGCGGCGGACCCATATTCGCGCACCGCCCCCATGCCGCATCTGCGCCGGGGAACGGATATGCCGGTTCGCGCCGCATGCGTCACCACCCAGGGCTGCACGCCCGAGCAGGCCCGCCTGTACCAGGCGGCGGCGGCCAGCGTGGCGGCCAAGAAGGTGGACATCACGCCGCTGCTGCAGGTGGCGCGGCTGCTGTATGACGGCCCCTGGGTGGCGGAGCGGACCTCCGCGCTGCGCGCGCTGCTGTACACACCGGACATGCTGCACCCCACCACGCGCGCGATCCTGGTGTCGGGATTGGATCGCCGCACGGTGGATGCGTTCGACGCATTTCATCAGCTGGCGTTGGCCAGGCAGTTCGCCCAGCACCTCTTCCGCCAATTCGACGTGTTGCTGCTGCCGACCGCGCCGAACACGCCCACCTTGGCGGAGCTGGCGGCGGACCCGATCGGGCCAAACAGCCGCCTGGGCACCTGGACCAATTTCGTGAACCTTTGCGACCTCGCCGCCTGGGCAGTCCCGGCGGGTATCGGCGCGGACGGGTTGCCGGCGGGCGTCACGCTGGTTGGGCCGGCCTGGTCCGAAGGGCGGATGGCGGCGCTGGCCGACCGCCTGCACCGGCAGGCCACGTCTTCGGTGGGCGCCACGGCCAATCCACTGCCGCCGCCTGCTGCGCCTGATCCAGTGGGGCCAGAGGAGACGGCGCTGTTCTGTATCGGCGCGCACATGGCGGGATTGCCATTGAACGGGCAAATCACGGCGCTCGGCGGCCGCTTCGTGTCCGAGGCGTCGACCAAGCCGGCCTACCGCCTCTACGCCTTGGGTCACCGGCCCGGGCTGGTGGCCAGCCACGGGGGGGCGTCGATCACGGGTGAGATTTGGGCGCTGCCGACGGCATCCATCGGGGCGTTGCTGGCGCAGGTGCCAATACCGCTCGGGTTCGGCACGGTGATGATGCAGAACGGCCCTTGTCTCGGCTTCCTGGCCGAGGCAGCGGGCGTGGCCGGCGCCCAGGACATCACCCATCTTGGCGGCTGGCGTGCCTACCTCGCCACGAACCATACGGCTGACTTCATCCGGTCGGGGGCCAAGCTGATGCGTCTGCCGATCGACCCGGCGTGGGAGGCGGGGGTGGCGTTTCACCTGCGCACCATCCTGTCGCAGGCCGCGATCCTGACCGACCCGCCTTTGCCGGATTTGCTGGATCCAGCCCCGGTGTATCGCGCATGAGCTGGCCCTCTGCCGCAGCCATCGCTGCCGCCGTCACTGCGGGCCAGGTCAGCGCGAGTGAGGTCGTGCAGGACGCGCTGGACCGCATCGGCCGGCATGACGCAGTGCTGGGCGCCTTCACCGACGTGGTGGCAGACCGCGCGCTGGCTCGGGCCGCCAGCAACCCGGCGGGTCCCCTGGCCGGCGTGCCATTTGCGGTGAAGAATTTGTTCGACGTGGCCGGGTTGCCGACCCGCGCTGGCTCCAAGATCAACCGGATCCGGGCGCCCGCCACGCAGGACGGGCCGCTGATCGCGCGGTTGGAGGCAGCGGGCGCCATTCTCGTCGGCGCGCTCAACATGGGCGAGTATGCCTACGACTTCACGGGCGAGAACAGCCATGACGGCCCGTCCCGCAACCCGCACGACCCGGCGCGCATGTCTGGCGGGTCGTCCGGCGGGTCGGGGGCGGCGGTGGCCGGGGGGCTGGTGCCGCTGGCCTTGGGGTCGGACACCAACGGTTCGATCCGGGTGCCATCCTCGCTCTGCGGCATTTGGGGCCTGAAGCCGACCTATGGCCGGTTGAGCCGGCATGGCACGTTTCCGTTCGTCGCCTCGCTCGACCATTTGGGTCCATTGGCCCGCAGCGTGACGGATTTGGCCCTGTCCTACGACGCGATGCAGGGGCCGCCAGCGGGTGACCCGGCTTGCGTGGATCAGGCGGTTTCGCCCGTGATGCCGTTGCTGGACCATGGGATCACCGGGCTCCGCATCGCCGTGGCCGGCGGGTATTTCGCCCGCAACGTCATCCCGGAGGCATTGGCGGCGGTGCGGACCGTGGCCAGCGCACTCGGCGATGTCGGCGAGATCGACGTGCCGGGTGCGGCCCGCGCCCGTGCCGCCGCCTATGTGATCACGGCGACGGAGGGGGCGGCGCTGCATTTGGAGCGCCTGCGCACCCGCCCCGCCGATTTCGACCCGGCCGTGCGCGACCGGCTGCTGGCTGGCGCGCTGGTACCCTCGGTCCTGGTGACGCAGGCGCAGAAATTCCGCCGGCAGTTCCTGTCCGACATACTGGCCTTGTTCGAGACGGTGGATGTGATCCTGGCCCCCGCCACCCCATGCGGTGCGCCGCTGCTGGGGCAGCAGATGTTCGAACTGGAGGGCGTCACGCTGCCGGTGCGGGCCAATATGGGGTTATTCACCCAGCCGATCAGCTTCATCGGGCTGCCAGTCGTGTGCGTGCCAGTGCCCGGTCCCGGTATGCCGATCGGGGTGCAGGTGATTGCGGCGCCGTGGCGGGAGGATGTGGCGCTACGGGTCGCCCGCGCCCTGGAGCGTGAGGGCGTGTGCGCGACCCGGCCAGTCAAGGGATGGGACTGAGATGGACATCAACCTGCCGGACATCGTTGCCGAGGTAGAGGCCGTGTTCGCGCGATACGAGGTGGCGCTGACCACCAACGATATCCCGACGCTGGATGGGTTGTTCTGGGATAGCGCCCAGGTGATCCGCTATGGGATGGGCGAAAACCTGTATGGCGCCGCCGAGATTGCGGCGTTTCGCGCGGCGCGGCCCTCCAAAGGGCTGCAGCGGAGCTTGTCACGCACCGTGATCACGACGTTCGGCCGCGACTTTGCGACCGCTTCGACGCTGTTCGAGCGGGAGTCGGCGCCGGCCAGGATTGGCCGCCAGATGCAGAGCTGGGCGCGCCTGCCACAGGGATGGCGGGTGGTCGCCGCGCATGTGAGCATGATCGACCGGTGATCGCGCTGGTCCGGCATCCTCCGGTGGATGCGGACGGTCGATGCTATGGGCGGTTGGATTTGGCGCTGCGGGAGCCGGCGGCCGGGTTGGTCGAGCAGCTGCGCCGCCTCGACGGCATCCTCTGGACGAGCCCCTTGCAGCGGTGCCGCAGCGTGGCGGAGGCGTGCGGCCCATGCCGGGTCGACGCGCGGCTCGCCGAGCTGGATTTTGGCGAGTGGGAGGGCCGGCCGTGGGATGCGGTGCCCCGCGAGGCGCTGGATGCCTGGGCCGCCGATCCCTGGCAGTTCTCCCCGCCCGGTGGGGAGAGCGGGGCCGCTTTGGTGGCGCGTGTCCGGGCGTTTTGGTACGCGCTGCCCCAGGGCGACCACATCGTGATTTCGCATGGTGGCCCGCTGAAGGTATTGGCCGCGTTAGCGGAGGCGCGTCCGGTCGATCTGCTGGCGCCGCCGCCGGCTTGGGGGTCCGTGACGATGTTCGAGGGGTTGCCGTCGTGAGGGCGCGGGGAGTTTGCGCCGGAATCGCCCTGCTCCTTCCGCATCTCGCCATTGCGGCGCCAAGTTTGCAGCCGCCGGTCACCCCCGCCTGCCTCTCGTCGCCGTTCGGCTGGCGTCATGCCGTGGGGCCGCATGCCCCGGCCGGGTTCCACAATGGGATTGACCTGCCGGCGCCCGCTGGTGCGCTGGTGCGCGCGGCGGCTGCGGGCACGGTGTTGTTCATCAAGCGGCAGGGGCTCGGGGGTGTCACCGTCCGGCTGCAACATCCCGGTGGGCTGATGACGCTCTATGCCCATCTTGGCAACCTCGTTCCGGCCATCGCCGAGGGCAAGCGCAACGTCGCGGCAGGCGAACCGCTTGGGCATGTGGCGCGCACGGGGGTCACTTACGGCACCCACGTCTTTTTCGCCGTGTTCCTGAACGGGCAGGCGGTGGACCCGCTCGGCTACGTGGCGGTGCCCCGCTGCTGAGGTGCCGGGGCGGAAGGCGGCTTTTCTGGTGCGGCGGGAATGTCGCGGGTCGGGCTGCAGCCCAGAATCATGGTCATTCCCGTTTCGAACGAAACCGTGCGCGACGGCTTCTCGGCCCTGTCTGCTGGCATCCGACTCTCTCCCGCGTAACTGCGAACAATTCGCATTTGCAGGAGGTCGCACGCCCTGTCAAGCCGAGACGGACTGGCCCACCAGCGCGCCATGCTGCCCGGCAGAGTGCCGCTGCAACTCCCGCTTCAGCAACTTGCCGGCATGGAACCCGCCGCCCGCGAGTGCCTCTTCCGTCGCGGATGGGTTGTCCCATCGAGCCTAGCCCGCATCGTCCAAGCGCGATGGGGGCTACGCGACTATGACCCAACCTAGTGGGTCGCCACCACGGGTGGCTTGCGGCCGAAGCGGCGTTTGGCGCCTTCGCGCATCGACTGGAACGTCACATACAGCATCGGCACGAGGAAGATGCCGATCGTCGAGGACGCGATCATCCCGGCGAACACCGGCGTGCCCACGTCGCGGCGGCTGATTTCGGCCGCACCGGAGGCGATCACCAGCGGCACCAGGCCGAGGATGAAGGCGAAGGACGTCATCATCACGGCGCGGAACCGCGTCTTCGCCCCCAGCACGGCCGCGTCCTTGATGCTCTCGCCAGCCTCGCGCCGGTCCTTGGCAAACTCCACGATCAGAATGCCGTTTTTGGCCGCCAAGGCGATCAGCACCACCAAGCCGATCTGCGCATACAAGTCGAGCGACAACCCGGCCAGCATGACGCCGATGAAGGAGCCGAACACGCCGACCGACACGGAGAACAGCACGGGGATCGGGATCACCCAGCTCTCATACAGGGCGACCAGGAACAAATAGGCGAACAGGATCGCCAGCGCGAGAATGAACCCCGTTTGCCCCGAGGCCGCGACCTCCTGATACGCCGTGCCGGTCCATTCGAACGCATAGCCGCGAGGCAGGGTCCGCGCCGAGACCTGCGCCATCGCAGTCAGCGCCCCACCCGTCGACCCCCCCGGCGCCGGGCTGCCGTTGATCGTGACCGAGCGGTAGTTGTTGTAACGGGTGATCACCTGCGGCCCGAGCACGACGCGCATGTCGGCGATGGCGCGTAGCGGGACCACCTGGTTGGTCTTGTTGCGGATGTAGATCTTCCACAAATCGTCGATCTTGCTGCGGTCCTGCTCCTCACCCTCGATATTCACCTGCCAGACGCGGCCGAACAGGTTGAAGTCGTTGATGTAAATGCCGCCCAGCGTCGCCTGCAGCGCGGTGAAGACATCGGTGATGGACAGGCCCAGCGCCTGCGCCTTCTCGCGGTCGATATCCAGAAACAGCGACGGGTTGGTGGCGGTGAAGGTGGAAAACACCCGCGTCATCCGCGGGTCGCTATTGGCGGCCGCCAGCAGGCCGTTCATCGTCTGCCCGAGGGCCACCGAATCCTGACCCTCCAACGCCTCCAACTGGTATTCGAACCCGCCCGTGGTCGATAGGCCGATGATGGGCGGCAGGTTGAACGGGAAGATGGTGGCGGAGCGGATTTGCTGCACGCTGCCAAAGACCTGGCGGATCAGGGCCTGGGCGCGCTGGCTCGCCGCCGTCCGGTCTTCGAAAGGCTTCAGCTTGATGAACATGAACGCGCCGTTGCTCTCCTGCGCGCTGTCCAGCAGGGAGAAGCCGATGATGGCGAAGGTGTCTTGCACCCCGGGCATCGCCTTGATCAGCGTTTCCACCCGGCGCACGACCCCGCTGGTGCGGGAGACGGAGGCGCCGTCCGGTAGCTGGATAACGACGAAGAACCCGCCCTGATCCTCCTCTGGCAGGAAGCCGGTGGGCGTGCGCAGGGCGAGGCCGTAGATGCCCGCACCGAACGCCGCGGCCAAGACCACACCGATGACGGCCAGCCGCAGGGTTTTGCTCACGATATAGGCGTAGCCGTCGCGTACATTGTCGATGCCCCGCATCACCCGGCCCATGATCCCGCGTTTTGGACCGGTATGCCGCAGGAACACCGCGCAGAGGGCTGGCGACAGCGTCAAGGCGTTGAGCGCCGAGATCAACACGGACACGCTGATGGTGACGGCGAATTGGCGGAAGAGCTGGCCGGAAATGCCCGGGATAAAGGCGATCGGCACGAAGACCGACAGTAGCACCAGCGTAATGGCGATGATGGGGGCGGTGATCTGCCTCATCGCCTCCTTCGTGGCACGGGCGGGGTCCCATTCCGGGTGCTCCTCCATCACGCGTTCCACGTTTTCCACCACCACGATGGCATCGTCCACCACGATGCCGATTGCCAGCACCAGGGCGAGCAGGGAGACGGTGTTGGCCGAGTAGCCCATCGCCAGCAGCCCGGCGAACGCGCCAATCAGGCTGACGGGCACGGCAATGGTGGGGATCAGCGTGGCACGCAAATTCCCCAGGAACAGGAACACCACGACGATGACGAGGATGAACGCCTCGCCCAGCGTCTTCAGCACCTCGTGGATGGTGTCGGTGACGAAGGTGGTGCTGTCGTAGCTCACCTGGAACTGCAGGCCGTCGGGGAACCGGGTGCTCAACTGCTGCAGCTTGCTGTTGACCGCGGCTGCGGTGTTCACCGCGTTGGCACCGGGCGCCAGATAGATCGCGATGGCGACCGAGGGTTGGCCGTTCAGCCGGCTTTCACTGTCCTGGTTCTGCGCGCCCAACTCCAGGCGGGCGACGTCCTTCACCCGCAGCACCGAGCCATCGGGATTGGCCCGGATGACGATGTTGCCGAATTGCTCTGGGGTGGTGAGGCGGCCCTGGGTCTGCAGGTTGAACTGGAACGACACGTCGCTCGAGACCGGGCGGGCGCCAATGCGCCCGATCGGGGCCACCACGTTCTGCGCCTGGATGGCCGTGATGATGTCCTGCGGCGACAGGTTGAGGCTGGTGAGCCGGTTGGTATCGAACCAAATCCGCATCGAATACTTCAACCGGCTGAATAGATTCGCCTGGCCGACGCCGGGGGTCCGGCTGATCTCGTCCATCACGTTGATGGTGGCGTAGTTGGTGATGAAGAGCGGGTCCTGCTTTCCCCCGTCGCTGAAGAGGCTGACGAACTCCAGGATCGCGGAGGAGCGCTTCTGGATCGTCAGACCCTGTTGCGTGACCGAGGTAGGCAGTTCGGCGAGCGCCGTCTGCACCCGGTTGTTCACGTTGACGGTGTTGATGTCCGGGTTGGTGCCGAGCTCGAACGAGACGGTCAGGTTATAGCTGCCGTCGTTGCCGTTCGTGCTCTTCATATAGATCATCTTGTCGACGCCGATGACCTGCGCCTCGATCGGCTGCGCGACAGAGGCCTCGACCACGGCCGCGGAGGCACCCGGGTAGTTGGCGGTCACCTGCACCTGAGGCGGCACGATGTCGGGGAATTGCGCGACGGGAATGCGGGTGAGCGCGAGCGCCCCGGCGATGGTGATGACGATCGCGATGACGATGGCCAGCCGCGGCCGGTCGACGAAGACGGCTGAGATCATGGCGTGCGGCCTTTATTGACGGGTCGCGCTGGCGCTGGCGTTGGAGCCGCCGGGTGGACCGCCCGCCCCACCGGGACCAGGGGCCGCTGGCGCCGGGTTCACGACCTGGCCTGGGCGTACCCGCTGCAAGCCGTCCGAAATGATCACCTCACCCTGCCGCAGCCCGGTATTCACGGTCGCCAGCGCGCCGGCGCTCTGCCCCAGCGTGACCCGGCGCTGGGTCGCTTTGTTGTCGCTCCCCACGACGTAGACGTAGTTGCCTTCCTGGTCCGACAACACCGCGGCCTGCGGAATGGCCAGCGTCCGGATCGGCTGGGCGCCCTGCAGCAGAACGGTCACGAACTCGCCATCGGCCAACTCCCGGTCGCCGGGGGTGCCGGGGGCGGTGCCTGGGTAATAGGGGTTGGGAATGACGGCGCGGATGTTCACGGTGTCGGTGTTCGCGGCAACGATCGGGTCGATGTAGTCGATATGGCCGACCTGGTCATATATCTTGCCGGTGGGCAGCCTCAGCTTGATGATGACGGCCGACGTGCCCCCCTTGGTCGCGTAACGGTCGCGCAAGTCCAGGGCGGACCGGAGGGCGATCGGGAACAGCACGTACATCGGATCCTGGCTGACGATGGTCGCGAGCGTCCCAGTCGAGGGGCCGACCACGTTGCCGATGGTGACGGCGGTGCGTCCGATCTTGCCCGCGATGGGAGCGGAGATGTCGGTGTAGCCCAAATTGATCTGCGACGTCTGCAAATTCGCCTGTGCTGCCAGTAACATAGCCGCCTGGGACCGCTGACTCGCGGTCGCATCGTCGACGGTGGAGCGCTGGCCGGCTGGCGTGCTCAACAGCGTCGTGGCGCGGCCAAGGGTGATGGATGCGTTTTGCAGTTGCGCGTTCGCCTGCGCCACCGCAGCAGTCTTGGCCTGAACGTCGGCCTCGAAGGGCGGCTTCTCGATCTGGTAGAGCAGGTCGCCCGGCTTGACCTCGGCCCCTTCGGTAAACAGCCGCTTCGTCAGGAACCCGGTGACCCGCGCGACCAAATCAACGCGGTTGGTGGCCTGGATGCGGCCGACGAACTCGTCGGTTTCCGTGATCGATTGCGGCTGGACGACCGTCGTTCCAACGGCGGGCGGCGGCCCGCCCGGTCCGCCTTGGGCCCGCGCGAGCTGTGGCACGACAAACACGAGCAGAGCCAGCGGGACGAGGCGGAGCGGCGTTGTCACTATCATGGTTCCAGCAAATAGGTCTGTGTGGCGGTGCAGCAATAGGGCAGCGGCTTGCCGGAGCGTCAACCTGGTCGCAAGCTCCGGCTTGGAGGGTCTCATCTCATGAGCGAACACGTCCTAGTCTGCGAGGTTGGCCCGCGTGACGGCCTGCAGATGGCGTCCGGACGGATGCCGACCGAGGCGAAGATCGCCTGGATTGCCGCCATGGTAGCGGCTGGAGTGCGGGAGGTCGAGGTCGGCAGTTTCGTGCCGGCCCGGGTGATCCCGCAAATGGCGGATACCGATGCGGTGGTTCGCGGCACGATCGGCTTGCCCGGCGTGATGATCACGGCGCTGGGCCCCAATCTTCGCGGCGCGCAGGCGGCTTATGCGGCTGGCGCCCACCGCGTGAACATCCCCGTCTCGGTAAGCGAGGGCCATAGTCAGGCCAATTTGAACCGGACCCCTGCCCAGCAGGTGGCCGAAGTTGGGCGTGTGGTCGCGTGGGTGGCGGCGCAACCGCGCAAGATGGTCGTGGCGGCGGCCTGCTCCACCGCGTTCGGCTGCTCGATCGACGGGGTCGTGCCAGAGCGTGCGGTGCTGGCGGTTGCCGCGGGGTTGGCCGCGGTGGGGGTGGAGGCGATCAGCCTGGCCGATACGGTGGGCTATGCTCACCCGGCGCAAATCCGTCATTTGGTGCGGGCCGTGCGCAGGGAGATTGGCGGCAAGCTGGACAATTTGCACCTGCACGACACGATGGGATTGGGGCTGGCCAATGCTTTGGCCGGGCTGGAGGAAGGCATCCGCGCCTTCGACAGCTCGCTCGCTGGGCTAGGGGGATGCCCGTACGCGCCGGGTGCATCCGGCAATATCGTGACGGAGGATTTGGTGTTCATGCTCGAGAGCATGGGTTTCACCACGGGCATCGACCTCGACAAACTGGTCGCCACCCGCGCGCTGCTGGCGGCCGGCCTGCCGGGCGAGCCGATGCATGGGGGGCTTGCCAAGGCCGGGCTCCCGAAGACGTTCCGGATGGCGGCGTGACGCCTCGCTGATCAGGGCGCGCGTGCCACGGTGCCGAGGATGATCACGCCGAACAAGGCCCCGACCAGGGTGACGACGCTGACCATGATTCGCAGATTGGCGCCGGCGGCGTCGGCCTCCTGCAGCAGGGCCGTATGCATCGCGGCCCGCGCCCTTGCCACACGGCCGGCCAGGGGTCCGCTGCCATCGATGACCAGAGCGGCGCTGCTATCCAGCCGGTCCCGCAGCGGCTCCAGCGCCGCTTTGGTGTCGCCTGTTTCCAGCGCCTCGTCGAGTGTCGCGTCCCGGGCGAGGGCGCGCTCCAGGGGAATGGGGGCGGCGTAGCTGGCGAAGAGCCCAACCATGCCGACAATCGCGAAGGTTATGGCAAGGAACGCCATCCAGGTCCCCGTATTACGCTTCATGCCTTGATCTCCGGTGCGATGGCGGGTGATCGGCTTCGTCCAACGGTGCGTCAAGCTCACCAAGCAAGGTCTAAAGCTCGATCAGATCCGGCCTTCTTGACGCAGCCGTGCGCCGTTCTTAGTTTCCCGGAAGTGAGGGTTGCTGTGTACGACCCTCACCTCCGGTTCGGGATTAGCGGCTGATCTTGATCGTCAGCCGCCACTTCCCAACCCGGCTCTCGATAGCGATGCTGGTGTGCATCATTCTCTACTCCAGGCGTCCGCAGCGGGATTGCTGCGGACACTCGCAAGCTACGCCCCTAGCGGCAGTTCGGCGCAGGCGACACGAACCCACTGAGCGTGATGTTGCCTGGCGGTTGACAGGCCAGGCTCTCCCCGGTATCCGCACGCCCTCACTGCGGTGCCTGGTTGCCAGGCGGCCGTGCCCTCGATTTGCTCTCGCCAGGTTCGAATTATGAAGATCCGCAACAGCCTGAAGTCGGCCAAGACGCGCGACAAGAACTGCCGCGTGGTGCGCCGCCACGGGCGCGTCTATGTGATCAACAAGAAGAACCCGCGCATGAAGGCCCGCCAGGGCTAACCCCCTACGGCTCCTTGTCGGACTGCCCGGAACCGCTCATGTTCGGGGCAACCTTGCCGATGAGGAGAAGACCGCCATGCTGGCCTTGCCCGAGCCGAAAGCCGACGTGCTGGCCCGGCGGGATGAGATCGTGGCCGGCCTACGTGCGATCCTGCCCGGCAGTGGCGTCATCGCCGAACCGTTGCGGCTGAAGCCTTACGAGACCGATGGCCTTCCTGCCTATCGCCAAATCCCGCTCGCCGTGGCGTTGCCGGAGACGACGGAGCAGGTCGCTGCCGTCCTGAAGCTGTGCCACAGCATAGGCGTGCGGGTGATCCCGCGCGGCGCCGGCACCAGCCTTTCCGGCGGGGCGACCCCGTTGGCCGACGCGGTGGTGATCGGGCTGATGCGGATGAACCGGATCCTCGCCATCGACTACGCAGACCGCTGTGCCACCGTGCAGGCCGGGGTTACCAATATCGGCATCACCCAGGCTGTCGCAGAGGCCGGGTTCTTTTACGCACCGGACCCGTCATCCCAACTCGCCTGCATGATCGGCGGCAACGTCAACATGAACTCCGGCGGAGCTCACTGCCTGAAATACGGCGTGACGGCCAACAACCTGCTGGGGCTGACGGCTGTCACCATCGACGGTGAAATCCTCCACATCGGCGGCAACCATTTGGACGCCGCCGGCTATGATTGGCTGGGGCTGCTGACGGGCAGCGAGGGCCAGTTGGTGGTGGTGACGGAAGTCATGGTCCGTATCTTGCGCGGGCCGGAGGGGGCGCGGGCCATGCTGGCGGCGTTCCGCTCCAACGAAGTGGCCGGGCAATGCGTGGACGCGATCATCGGCTCCGGCATCATCCCGGTGGCGCTGGAATTCATGGACCGGCCCGCCATCCATGCCTGCGAGGCCTTCGCCCATGCCGGCTACCCGCTGGATGCCGAGGCGATGCTGATCATCGAGGTCGAGGGCAGCGTGGCCGAGCAGGACGATCTGCTCAACCGCATCAAGGCGCTGTGCGAGCCGTTCGAACCCATGAGCATGAGGGTGTCACAATCGGCGGAGGAGAGCCTGGCCATTTGGAAGGGCCGCAAGGGCGCGTTCGGTGCAGTGGGGCGGATCAGTCCGGACTATATGTGTATGGACGGCACCATCCCGACCAGCCGCCTGCCGGAAGTGCTGCGCCGGATTGGCGAGATGAGCGACCAATACGGGCTGAAGGTCGCCAACATCTTCCACGCGGGCGACGGCAATCTGCACCCGCTGGTGATGTTCGACGCCAACGATCCGGATAGCTTCCACCGGGCGGAGGCGTTTGGCGGGGATATCCTGAAGCTTTGCGTCGAGGTTGGCGGCTGCCTGACCGGCGAACATGGCGTGGGGCTGGAGAAGCGCGACCTGATGCGGTTCCAGTTCAGCGAGGCGGAATTGGAACGGCAGCGCTGCCTGAAGGATGCGTTCGATCCTGGCTGGCTGCTGAACCCGGCCAAGGTGTTCCCCCTGCAAGACGTGGCCCGTGCTGCCTGACGCCCCTGCCACGGAAGCCGCCATCGCCGAGGCCGTCGCCGCCGCCTATGCCGTGAAGGAGCCTGTCCTGGTGTCTGGCGCCCACACCAAGCGTGGGATGCTCCGCCCGGTCCAGGCGGCCCGATCCATCTCCACCCGCAATCTGCGTGGGATCACGCTCTATGCGCCGAAGGAACTGGTGATCTCCGCCCGTGCCGGCACGCCGGCTGCCGAGATCGAGGCTGCCTTGGCCGAGCAAGGCCAGCATCTGATCGCCGAGCCGCCTGATCTCTCTGGCCTGCTCGGCTCCGGGCCTGGCCAGACGATCGGGGGGATCGTTGCCACCAATCTGTCTGGTCCGCGCCGGATCACGGCAGGCGCTACCAGGGACCATCTGCTCGGCATCCGCGCGGTCGACGGCAAGGGCGAGTTGTTTCACTCCGGTGGCCGCGTGCTGAAGAACGTCACCGGGCTCGACCTCTGCAAACTCCTCGCGGGAAGTCACGGCACGCTGGGGATCATCACCGAGGTCACGCTTAAAGTGCTCCCCGCGCCGGAGTGTACGGGCACCCTGGTTCTGCCTGGTCTGGATGCCGTGACGGGGGTGGCCGCCCTGTCCGCGGCCCTGGGCTCCCCGTATGGCGTCAGCGGCGCCGCGTGGCTGCCCACCGAGGCCGCCGCCCGGATTCCCGAACTCGCCGGCTTCGCGGCCTCGGTCGCGATGGTCCGGATCGAGGAGTTTGCCGCCAGCGTTGTCTACCGCACCGGACGCCTCGCGCAGGATTTGCAGCGATACGGCCAGGCCGACTTGCTGGACGACACCATCAGCCGCGCCACCTGGCGAGCCGTGCGGGATGCCGTGCCCCTGATGCCGGAGGTCGGCGAGGCGGTATGGCGCGTCTCCGTGCGTCCCTCGGCCGGGCCGGGCGTGCTGGCCGCCACCGGGCTGCGGGGCTTCCTAGACTGGGGGGGCGGCCTGGTCTGGCTGGTGGGCGACCCGGCGTCACACCCGGCCGTCATGCGGGCCGCCCAAGCCGCCGGGGGTACCTGGCTGCTCATGCACGGGCCGGAGGGTTTTCGCGCCGCTGCCGCGGTGATCCCACCCGAGCCACCGGCCTTGGCCGCAATCGGGCGCCGGGTGCGGGCGGTGATGGATCCGGCCGGTATCCTCAACCCTGGGCGCATGGAAGCGGGAGCGTAACGGTGCAGACGTCCTTCACGGCCGAACAATTGCGCGATCCGGATATCGCGTCCTCCAACCAGGTGCTGCGGACCTGCGTGCATTGCGGCATGTGCACCGCGACCTGTCCCACCTTCGTCCTGCTGGGCGACGAGTTGGATAGCCCGCGCGGGCGCATCTACCTGATGCAGGACATGCTGGAATCGGGCCGGCCGGCGACGGCGGAGGTCGTCACGCATATCGACCGCTGCCTCTCCTGCCTGTCCTGCATGACGACCTGCCCTTCCGGTGTGAACTACATGCACCTGATCGATCACGGGCGACGGTATGTGGAGGAGACCTATACCAGGCCCTGGCACGAGCGGTGGCTGCGCACGGTGTTGACGGCGGTGCTTCCATCGCCCGGCCGGATGCGCCTGGCGATGACGGCAGCGCGGCTGGCCAAGCCGTTTCGCGCCCTCTTGCCCGGTGGTGTGCTCGGCGGTCGCCTTCGCGCCATGCTGGATTTGGCGCCCGCGCATCTGCCCCCCGCCCAATCCGTCGACGGCCTGCACCCGGCGGAGGGGGTTCGCCGCGGCCGCGTGGCGCTGCTGGCCGGCTGTGCGCAGCAGGTGCTGGCACCATCGATCAACCAGGCGACGATCCGCCTGCTGACCCGGCTGGGCTACGAGGTGGTGGTGCCGCCGAGCGCCGGCTGTTGCGGTGCGCTGACCCATCATATGGGCCTACACGACCCGGCAATGGCCGCCGCCCGGGTCAACATCGCCGCCTGGATCGCCGAGGCGGATGGCGCCGGGTTGGACGCCATCCTGGTCAACACCTCCGGCTGCGGCACGACCGTGAAGGATTACGGCTTCATGTTCCGTGACGCGCCGGAGCGGGCGGACGCCGAGCGCGTCTCCGCCCTGGCTGCCGATGTCTCGCAATTCCTGGCCAAGGCGGACTACGCGGCGACGCGGGCGGCACCGGGATTGACGGTGGCCTATCATGCCGCCTGCTCGCTGCAGCATGGCCAGCGCGTGTTGGGGGAGCCGAAGGCGCTGTTGCGGAAGGCGGGTTTTCGGGTGGTCGAGCCGGCGGAAGGACATTTGTGTTGCGGCTCGGCCGGCACCTATAATCTGATGCAGCCGGAGATCGCTGGACGTTTGCGGGAGCGCAAGCTGGACAATATTCGTCGCACCACCCCTGACCTGATCACCGCCGGGAATATCGGCTGCCTGACGCAGTTGGCTGGTGGCGGGCTGCCAACGGTCCATACGATCGAGCTGCTGGACTGGATGGCCGGCGGCCCGCGCCCGGCGGCGGTCCCGGCATGACCCGCGCGCTGGCTGTCCTGCTGCTGCTGGCGGGACCGGCCATGGCGCAGGACAAGGACACGCCCGCCCGTCCGAGCCCGGCGCAGATGCTGGACCGGCTGTTCGGGATGCTGAAGGTCGCTCCGGACGAATCCACGGCCGGGGCCATCGAGCAATCGATCCAGGGTCAGTGGATCGCCCAGGCGACGCCCGCCACCAAATTGCTGCTGATGCACGGGCTGCATGCGCTGTCGGATAATCAGCCGAATGACGCGCTGGACGATTTCGACGCCGCCCTGGATTTGCAGCCGGATTTGCAGGAGGGATGGCATGGCCGCGCCGGCGCCCGGGCCAAACTCGGCGATTACGCCGGCGCCGAGCGCGATATCGAGGAAGTGATGAAGCGCGAACCCCGCCAGTTCCGCGCGCTGCAGGACCTGTCAAGCATCGCGGAGCAGCGCGGGGATTGGAAGGGTGCCTATGCCGCCTGGAGCCGCGCCATGGAGCTGGACCCGAAAACGCCGGGTGGTGCCGACCGGCTGAAGGACCTGAAGCGTCGGGCGTTCGGGGACTCGACGTAGGTTCGGACCCAGGCAGCTGATGGCGCTGCGCTTATCCCGCCCGACGCCGCTGCACCCGACAGTCATGCGCACGATTGATGCTCAGAAGAGCAGGGCGGCGCCCGACACGATCAGCATCGCCGATACCGCGGCCTTGAACTGGCCTTCGGTCACACGGCGGAAGAGGCGCAGTCCGATCCAGGTTCCGAGCAGCGCGACGGGCATGTAGAGCAGGTCGGTGAAGCCAAAATTCGAACGCCCCGGATGGAATTGCGCCACGATCAGGAGCGCGGAGATGGCAACCAGTTGCATCAGCAGGATGAAAGGCTGGTAGATCGCACGTTGCGCATGACGATCGATGCCCTTGCAACCGATCCAGATCACCACGAGGACGCTTGGGAACGCGAGCATGCCGCCGAAGAAACCACTGAACAGGCCAACGAGGGTGTCCAACGCCGGTGGTAGCTCGGGCAGGCGCGGGGCCCGCACGAAGAGGGTGTAGGCGCCGTAGCAGATCAGGAAACACCCTGCGATGAGCACGTAGGTCGACGTCGCCACCGTCGTAACCATGGCAATACCCGCGAGCACGCCAACCAATCCGCCCGAGGCATATCGCGCCACAGCCGACCATACGATATGTTTACGTAATGACCACGTCATCGTGGCCTGATTGGCGACGCTGCAGACAAGCATGATCTCCACAGCGCGGGCTGGCGAGGGAACGAGATGGAACAGCGCCGCGCCGGAGAGGCCGGAGAACGCAAATCCCGCTGTGCTCGACACGAACGAGGCGACGAAGATTGCGCCCATGGCGGGCATGCCGTCGGATGCACCATTCGCGAGCCATACCACTCCTAAAGCGACGACCGCCCCCAAGGTGACGATCGCGCGGCGCAAGAGAGGTCGTCTGGCGCGTCGCGCGACTGGGTCCGATTGTTGCGGAGCTGACCCATCCGATCGACGGGAGCGGAGAAGGGAGAGGTCCAGCCCGGCTCCGGAAAGAGCTATCGACATTGGGAACACGTGATCTGCCCTCCATGAAGCTGCCGGCCGGCAAGCCGCCTCGCCATCATCAATGAAGCATGGACCGTCTTCGAACTCCTGAAAGTCTGCTGAAAGAGATCTGAATTTTGAGCGAAATCAGGCTGTTGTAGCGTCCTCCGCTTTGCCTGGGGTGACCAGCCGGCGCCGCTCCATGGAGGTTTCCGACCCCTCGCGCAAGACCCACGTGCGGTTGTCTTCATCCCCTATTGCCTTAATCTTGCGTGATGCATCCGTTGCCGCACCGCACCGGATTGTGGGAGAGGAGCCCGAGGCGTAACGAGACGTAACTGCCGTCGGAAAACGAACTTGTTGAGAGTCGGAACCTCCAAGGAGCTATGCACTGCTCGTGCCGGTCGGATCGAAGAGTGGACTGTATGACGCCTATCAGAATGTCGCCTGAGGCGTCCGGAGGTTACCACTTCGACCGCTTCGTCCTGAACCTCGATCGCGGGGTGCTGCTCGACAACGGCACCGAGCGCGCGTTACGGCCGAAATCATTCGCTCTCCTGAAGCATTTCGCCGAGAACCCGGGGCGCTTGATCAATCGAGACGAGATCATGCAGGCTGTCTGGCCGGGTGTCTTCGTCTCCGACGATAGTATCGGCCAATGCATCAGGGACATACGCCGGGCCCTCGATGATCACGAGAAAAAAATGTTGCGGACCGTGGCGCGGCGTGGATTTCTCTTCACTCCGCAAATACAGCGCGAGATCTTACCGACCCCACCCGATACTCAAGCGGACGTCGCTGAAACACGCCGTCCGACGCCCGAGTCGCGGGCCGACAAACCATCGATCGCCGTTTTGCCATTTCAGAACATGAGCGGCGAGCCGGAGCAGGAATACTTCGTCGATGGTATGGTCGAGGAGATCATCACGACGCTGTCGCGCATACGCTGGCTGCGCGTGATCCCTCGGGTCTCCAGCTTCCCCTATAAGGGACAAGCGCACGATATCAGGCAGATCGGGCGTGAACTGGGTGCACGATACATTCTGGAGGGGTCGGTGCGTAAGGCAGGTGACAGCCTGCGTATCACCGGTCAGCTCATCGATGCCGAGACCGTTTCGTATCTGTGGATCGATCGTTTCGACGGCTCACTGCGCGACGTCTTCGATTATCAGGACAGGGTCGCGGCGAGCGTCGCCGGCGTGATCGAACCCGCCTTGCAGGCCGCCGAGGCCGCCCGCGCGGCCGGCCGCCCAACGGACGATCTCACTGCCTACGATCTCTATTTGCGCGGCTATGCGATGTACATGGCGTCATCAGCGCAGTTTCCCGGCGCCGTGCATCTGATGGAGCAGGCCATCGCGCGCGACCCGGAATACGGCCAGGCACTCGGCTGGGCTGCGGTCGGCATCACACGGATGATCGGCGACGGGCGAAGCGAGGACCCGGCAGGGGACCGGGTGAAGGCGGTCGATTACGCGACCCGCGCACTGGCCGCGGCTGAGGACGACCCGAACGTCATCGTGAACGCGGCCAATGTGCTGGTGTGGTGCGGTGGGGATATGGCGGCAACGCTGGCGCTCGTTGATCGCGCCATGGCGATCAACGCGAATTTCGCGCGCGGCTGGCACGTTAGCGGCCTGCTCCGGTTGCGGGCGGGCGATCTGGACGCAGCGATCTCGCATTCCGAGACGGCGCTGCGCCTGAGCCCACGCTCCGGCGATGGTGGCTCGACCCGCCTCAACATTGGCGCCGCCCATTTCTTCGCCCGGCGTTTCGACCAGGCGTTGCCGATATTGCTCCTGGCGATCCAGGATGATCCGACCGATCCGCACCCGTTTCGCTACCTCGCTGCCTGCTATGCCCATATGGGCCGGCTCGATGATGCAAGGCGGATTGCGGTGCGCCTGCGCGCCATTGGAGACACTTCCACGCCGGATCTCCAATACCTCCGGAACCCGGCCTACCGGGAGTATTATGCAGAGGGTTTGCGATTGGCCTACGGGATGATGATAGAGCAAGATCCGGTGAGCGGGAGCCTATCCCAGCCGCCAGCGTGACGCTCGGCTCGTCTTGCGGCGTGGTGCAGTGCTTCAGGGAGCACTGCACTCTACGAGAAGAGACATAGGGTCAACGTCACGGGGCAGATGGCCTCAGACGGGCATTACGTCGAACAGCAGCATCGTCGACTCGCCCGCGACCGGGGCAAAGCTGCTGACGTCCGCAGCGCAGGCCCGTCCTGTCTCGCTGGCGAAGGCCGCCTGTAGCGCCTCCATGGAGTCGAACTGCAGCGTCGCGACCATATACGGCCCATCGCCGCTGCGAGTGGCAATCTTTCCACGGCTGACCTCGTAGCTGCGGAGTCCGGGCAATTGTTTGGCCAGCGGGACGTGGATCCGGAAGTAATGATCATCGAAGGCCGCCGGATCGCTTGGTGCGGCGTAGATCACGACCATGCGGCTCATGGCACAGACTCGTTGGCGAGATGGTGCACGAGTTTACCAAGGGCGCTGCTCCAGCCTGTCTCATGACCGTCGCGGTTTTCGACGCTGCCGAGCCCTTCCTGGCGCAGAGTCAGCTCGGTGCCGCCATCCTGCCCGCGCAGCAAGAGCGTAATCAGGCTGTTGCGCGACGCATCCCCTTCCCAGCCCCATGTGAAGACCAGGCGATGGGGCGAATCGACGTTGCGGAACACGCCGGAAACCGGGATCACGCGCCCATCCGAAAGCTGCATGATGATCCGATACTGGCCACCGACTCGCGCATCCAGGATCGGCACCTGGCATTGCACGCCCGCAGGCCCAATCCATGCCTGGAAGGCCTCCAGCGTCACCCATGCTGCGTAGACCCGATCGGGCGAGGCGTCGAACCACCGCTTCATCTCGAGCACGGTATCGTCGGCGACTGATATCATGACGTTTCCTTCTTCAGGTTGGAGTTGAGGTGAGCTTCCAGGCGATCGAGGCTGCCGGTCCAGAACCGGTGGTGGAATTCCAGCCAATCGGCTGCTGCCGCCAATCCCTCGGGACGCAGCCGGCATCGGCGATGCTTACCCTCACGTTCGTTCGTGATCAGCGCCGCGTCCTCCAGCACCTTCAGATGCCGGGAGATGGCGGGGAGGGAGACGGCGAACGGCCTGGCTAACTCGCCGACCGTGGCATCCCCTTCCGCCAACCGCAGCAGAATCGCCCTCCGGATGGGGTCGGATAGGGCGCCGAAGGTATGATCGAGTCCGTTCATTTAGCTGAATTGTTAAATAACATTCCAGTTAAGTCAAGAGTCTTCCACCAGCCCTTGCGCTGGCTCACCGCCGGGCGGGCCGCTTGATCGGGAGGTTGGTCCGATAGATCACCCGCTTCAACGCAAACGCCGAGCGCACGCCGTGAACACCCGGCAGGCGGGTCAGCCGGGTGCGGAGAAATTCCTCGTAACTGCCAAGGTCACTCGTAACCACGCGCAACAAATAGTCGCTGGCGCCCGTCATGAGCATGCATTCCATGACTTCCGGCAACTGCGCGACGGCGGCTTCGAAGGCTTCCAGAATTTCCTGCGTCTGCCCTTCCAACTCAACCGACACCATCACGTTGATTGGCAGTCCGACCCGGTTCTGGTCCAGCAGCGCCACGTAGCCGGTGATGACACCGCCTTCCTCCAGCAGCTTCTGCCGGCGATGGCAGGGGGAGGGGGACAGGCCTGCCGCCTCGCTCAATTCGATCGTCGTCGCACGACCATCCCGTTGAAGGTGATCCAGAATGGATAGGTCAATCCGGTCCAGTCGCACGGTCAAACCTCCTATATTGCACCGCAGCATTAGCAGATCCTGCTAATTGTGCCTTACCGCCGCTTCAAATACGACAGCAATCACCTCCTATATCGGCGCTACACTTTGCCTAGATCGAGTGTGGGAGAAAACGCTATGGATGTCGGCCTCGGCTCAGTCCCCATCACCATCGAAAGCCGTTACGCGGAGCTGGACAGTCCCGTCTTGATGACGGGAATACAGGCGCTGGTTCGGGTTTTGCTCGAGCAGGCGCGGCTGGATCGCGCCGCCGGGCGCAACATTGGCGGGTTGGTAACCGGCTACCGCGGATCCCCGCTGGGTGGGCTGGACCAGGAGTTGTGGCGCCGGGGCAAACTGCTCGACGCGCATGGGCTGAAGTTCCAGCCCGGGCTGAACGAGGATTTGGCCGTGACGATGCTGTCCGGCACCCAGCAACTGGATTTCTACCCCGGCGCCACCGTCGAGGGCGTGTTCGGCATGTGGTACGGCAAGGGGCCGGGCGTGGATCGCTCTGCCGATGCCTTCCGCGTGGCCAACGCCTTCGGCACCCATCGCATGGGGGGTGTGCTGGCCATTGCCGGGGATGACCATGGCGCCCATTCCTCGACCTTCGCGCATCAGACGGACCAGATCTTCGAAGCCGTGATGATGCCGGTGCTGCAGCCGGCCGATGCGTCGGAAATCATCGAGTTCGGGCTCGCGGGCATCGCCCTGTCGCGATTTAGCGGCCTGTGGGTCGCCATGAAGACCATTTCCGAAACGGCGGAACAGGCGGCGACGCTCGTCGTGCCGTCGGTCCGCAATTTCGTCACGCCGGGCATCGTTGTGCCGCCGCATGGCTTCAACATCGACGTCAACCTGAAATGGCCCGCCGAGCGGTTCGTGTTCGAGAGCCGCATGATGGACGAGCGGCTTCCCGCCGCGCGGGCCTGGTGGCGCGCCAATGGGATCGACCACGTGACCCAGGGCAGCGCCGAGGCGCCGCTTGGCATCGTGACGGTGGGCAAGGCGCATCACGACGTGCTGCACGCGTTGGCTGCGATGGGACTGGCCCACCACCCCGGGATGGCGATCTACAAGGTTGGCATGACCTGGCCGCTGGAGACGGAGGGTCTGCGGGCGTTCGCGAAGGGCCGCAAAACGCTGCTGGTCGTGGAGGAGAAGCGCTCCTTCGTCGAGGCGCAGATCCGCGATACACTTTACAACCTGCCAGCCGATCAGCGCCCGGCGGTTATGGGCAAGACTGGCGTGGATGGCTCCCCGCTCTTGCCGGCGGCCATGGAATTGTCGCCCGAACTGGTCGCGCGTGCCCTCGCCCGGGTTCTGCCGGCTTTGGGGATCGAGGCGCAGGCGCCCGCCCTCCCGGAGGCGCTGGAGCGGCCGGATGGATTGTTGGTCCGTGCGCCGACATTCTGCGCCGGGTGCCCGCACAACACCTCCACCCGGTTGCCGGATGGGTCGTTCGCGATGGCCGGCATCGGCTGCCACGTGATGGCGATGCAGAACACGCCCGGCACCGGGCTATTCAGCGTGATGGGTGGGGAGGGGGTTGCCTGGACCGGCCTCTCACCCTTCAGCAGCATGCCGCATCTCTTTGCCAATATGGGCGACGGAACGTACCAGCATTCCGGGCTGCTCGCAATTCGCCAGTCGCTCGCGGCGAAGACCCGGATCACTTACAAAATCCTCTACAACGACGCCGTCGCGATGACCGGCGGCCAACCGGCGGAGGGCGGCCCGAGCGTCATCGATATTGCCCGCCAGATTTGGGCAGAGGGCGTGACCAAGATCATCGTCGTCGCCGACGATCCGGACCGTCTGCCGGCAGCCAGTGAGTTGCCGCCGGGCATCGGCCGTCAGGGGCGGGAGGCATTGCCGGAGATCCAGGCCGAATGCGCTGCCTATGCCGGCCTCTCCGTCATCATCTACGACCAGGTCTGCGCCACGGAGAAGCGCCGCCGCCGCAAGCGCGGCACGATGGCGGCGGCGGAGGTGAAGGTTACCATCAACACGCGGGTCTGCGAGAATTGTGGTGACTGCACCGCGCAGTCGCACTGCATCGCCATAGAGCCGGTGGATACCGAGTACGGCCGCAAGCGTCGGATTTCTCCGACGAGCTGCAACACGGATTTGTCCTGCCTCAAGGGGTTCTGCCCCTCCTTCGTCACATCCTCCACCGATGCGCCCAAGCGCGACAACGCGGCCGAGTGGAAGGCGCGCGAGGCTGAGTTGGCGTCCGGCCTGCCCGGTCCGGTGTTGCCGGATTTGGCCACCCCGTGGCGCGGCCTGTTCGCCGGGATTGGCGGCGGCGGCATCGTCACGGCTGGCGCGATCGTGGCGATGGCCGCCTCGATGGAGGGCAAGCAGGTCAGCACGCTCGACTTTACCGGCCTGGCGCAAAAGAACGGCGCCGTGGTGTCCCACGTGCAGATCGCCGCGGACGCGCTGGACGTGGTGCGGATTCCGACGGGGGAGGCGGATTTCATGCTGGCGGCCGACCTCGCGGTTGGGGCGCAGAAGGGCGTGCTGGAGCGGATGCGGCGCGGCGGAGCGGTGATCGGCAATTTGGATTTGCAGGCCAATTCCAGCTTCATCAGCGACCGCGACCTGGTGATCGACGCGGGGCTGCACCGCCGGGTGATCGATCGGGCGGTGGGCGGCAATGCCAGCACCTACCTGCGCGCCACCGCCCTGTCGGAGCGGCTGTTTGGCCAGGCGCAGGCGCTGAACACGCTCCTGATGGGGATGGCCTGGCAGGCGGGTCTGCTGCCGGTGGGCGAGGAAGCCCTGCTGAAGGCGATCGAACTGAATGGGACAGCCGTGGCGCTGAACCGGCGCGCCTTCACTTGGGGCCGCATCCTTCACGCCAAGCCCGAACTGGCGGATGCGGTGTTGGCCGGCGACGACGTGCCGCCTGCGACGTTCGAGGCCCTGGTGGCGGCGCGGGAGGCGGAGCTGGTGCGGTATCAGTCGGCCCGGCTGGCCCGGCGCTATCGGCGTGTGGTGGACCAGGCGGCTGCCCGCGAGACGGCGGTGTTCGGCCAGCCTGGCCGGTTTGCCCGCGCCGTGGCGGAGGGGCTGTTCCGCGCCTATGCGTATAAGGACGAATACGAGGTCGCCCGGCTGCATGCCTCGGCCGAATACGGCGAGAAGCCGGTGTTCCACATGGCGCCGCCGCTGATCACCGGTATCGACAAAGCCACGGGACGGCGCAAGAAGATGGCGATCCCCGGCCGCTACGCGCTGCCCCTGTTCCGCGCGCTGCGTCACGGCAAGGTGCTGCGCGGCACCGCGTTCGACCCGTTCGGCTGGCAGGCAGAGCGCCGGGCTGAACGTGACTTCGCGCGCCAGACGGAGAGCAGCGTGGCACAGGCCGCCGAGGCGCTGCGGCCAGAGACACTGGACATCGCCGTGGCCCTTGCAGATATTCCCGCTGACGTCCGCGGCTTCGGCCCGGTCAAAGAGGTTTCGATGCGCGAAGCTGAGCCGAAACGGGCCAATTTGTTGGCGGCCTTGAAGACCAAGCCGGTCGCGATGGCTGCCGAGTGACTGTAGGACACGATAAAGGGGAACGCTGCGATGCTGGACAACACCGATCCCAATTCCCTGATCGTCGAGACCGCGCGCCGGTTCGCGCAGGAGCGTCTGGCGCCTGGTGCCGCAGCCCGGGAGAAGGCGGGGCGGATCGAGCCGGAGGTCGTCCGCGAGTTGGGCGAGATGGGCTTCCTCGGTGCCACGCTGTCGTCGGATTGGGGTGGCTCCGAGATCGACATGGAGACCTATGCCCGGGTGGTGGAGGAGATCGCGGCCGGCGACGGCGCCGTGTCGACGCTGGTGAGCGTCCACAACGCTCCGACCTGCGAGATTTTGCAGCTTTACGGCACCGACGCGCAGCGGGAGCAGTGGCTGCGCCCGATGGCGACCGGGGCCGCCCTCGGGTCCTTCGCGTTGACCGAACCGGGGGCAGGGTCCGAGGCATCGGGGCTGCGGACGCGTGCGGTGCGGGATGGCGACGGCTACGTGATCAACGGGTCGAAGCAGTTCATCTCCAATGCGGCAATCGGGCAGACGACGCTGCTGTTTGCCATGACCGACCCGGCGGCCGGCAAGAAGGGGATGTCGTGCTTCGTCGTCAGCAACGACACGCCGGGTTATCAGGTCGCGCGGGTGGAGGAGAAGCTCGGGCAGAAGGCGTCCGATACGTGTCACCTGGTGTTCGACGGCATGCGTGTGCCGGCATCGCAGCGTGTTGGCGAGGAGGGGCAGGGCTACAAGATCGCGCTATCGACGCTGGAGGCGGGGCGGATCGGCATCGCCGCGCAATCCGTGGGTATGGCCCGGGCCGCGCTGGACTACGCCATCGGCTATGCGAAGGAGCGCAAGAGCTTCGGCAAGGCGATCATCGACCACCAGGCAGTCGGCTTTCGGTTGGTGGATGCGAAGACGCGGCTGGAAGCGTCGCGCCAGATGGTGCTGCACGCCGCCCGGCTGAAGGATGCCGGCAAGCCCGCGCTGGAAGCCGCCGCGATGGCGAAGCTGTTCGCGTCTGAGGCGGCCGAGGCGATCTGCACGGCGGCGATCCAGACGCTGGGTGGCTATGGTTTCCTGTGTGACTACCCGGTGGAGCGTATCTACCGCGACGTACGCGTCTGCCAAATCTACGAGGGCACCAGCGACATCCAGAAGATCATCCTGCAGCGCATGCTCTAGGGCGTGTCGTCATTTAGTGCTACAGTGGGCTTTTAGCCCACCATGGGTCGCACGGCGCCTCGAAGCGGTGGGCTGAAGCGCAGCCTACTGCGATAGGGTATCAGCTATCGCGGGTCAGATTGGCGCAGTTCGGCCGCCTCTACGCCCGCCAGGAAGGCCCCGCCTACCGTTCCCGCAAGTCCATCTGTGCGCACGGCCTCGCCAGCAAAGACCAACCTGCCTCCTGCCAACGGCATTCCCAATGTCGCGCGAGCGCCCGCACAGCCAGGTCGGGCATAGGCGTAGGAGCCGAGCGTCCATTCGTCCCGTGCCCATCCCGTCGTCACCGCCCCGGCGCGCAAAGCCGTGTCGGCGCGGCTGCCAAACAAGGATCGCAATTGCCCGCGCGCGAATCCCTCCAACCCGCCATCCTGTTCCAGCGCCGCGGCGTGGCTGCCGCCGGTGAAGCAGATCAGGTGGTCCTGCCCGTGCGGCCAGGCGACGACCGACATGGCGGGGGCGTCGATCCGGGGCACGAACTGGTCGACGCCGCAGGACTCGGGCAGGTCCAAGCGGTCTGCGCCGGCTGCGCGCATGGCGATCTTGTTCAATACGCCCATCGGCAGCCCGTCGATCGCCTCCTGCACGAGCACTGGCAAAGCAGGTATAAACCGGATGCGGCCCGCGGCGAGGATGCCGGTGGAGACCGTGATGATGCAGCGATCGGCGTGGATCGTGCCAGCAGAGGTTTCCACGATGACGCCAGGCCCATCCCACCGCACCGCATGCGCCACGGTGTTCAGCCGCACTGGCCCGGCGGGTGGTCCCAGTCGCCGGGTGACGAAGGCGCCCAGGCCGCCCTCCAGCTCCCAGTTGCTACCCTCCAACACATTCGCGTGCCAGTCTCGCAGGCTCAGCGCGTGGGCGTCCGCGGCGGCGATCACCGGGGCCTCCCAGTTCACCACCGCCGGCAGCCATGGATCGCCCGCGATTGGCGCCACCGCCACTGCCAGGCTGACATCCGGCCCAGCCAATGCGGCTCGCGTGCAGTCTGCGAAGGCGCGTTCCGCGGTGGCGTAGGCGGCGAGCTCCGCCCGGTTGGCGAAGCGGCCTGGCAGACGGGTCCGCTCGACGCGAACCGCGCTGCGGTCGATCGTGCGGTCGCCTAGACGGAAGGCCAAATGTGCCAGCGGATTCCGCTCGGCGGCGTGCAGCCAGGTGGCGCCGTGATCGAACGGGGCCGCTAACAAGTCCGGCACCGTGGTGTGGGTGCGCCCACCGATGCGCCCGGACGCTTCAAAGAGTGTGACCGCAGCGCCCCGCTCGCGTAACGATGCAGCGGCAGCCAGCCCAGCCACGCCGGCGCCGATGATGACGACATGATCGGCGGATGCGGGGCGGCTCGCGGGGAGGGTCATAGTCGATTATCTAGCACCGGGATGCGCCGGCACAGTACTCGCGTGGCGTCGCTTGCCTGCCGAGGCGCGTGAGCTTACCTAAATTGTTGCACCCGCGTAGGAGTGGCGATGTTCTTCGAAGGCTTTACCCTCGCCACCACGACCGTGCCAGGTGGCGTCGTCCGCTACCGCACGGGTGGAACCGGCCCCGTTCTGCTGCTGCTGCATGGCAATCCGCAGACCCATGCGATGTGGCATCACGTCGCGCCGGTTTTGGCCCGGCGCTTCACCGTGGTCTGCCCCGATTTGCGCGGCTACGGCGGCAGCGAGAAGCCGCCTGCCACACCGGACCATGCGCCCTACGCGAAAACCGAGATGGCGCGCGACGTCGCCGACCTGATGGCACAACTCGGGCACGAAACCTACGCCGTGGGTGCACATGACCGTGGCGCCCGCGTGGCGCATCGCCTGGCGCTGGATCAGCCGAAGCGGGTGACCAAACTGGCCGTGCTCGACATCGTCCCCACCATCGAGCATTTCGAGCGGGCGGATATGGCATTCGCGCTGGGCTACTACCATTGGTTCTGGTTTGCCCAGCCGCATCCCTTTCCGGAAGATATGATCGACCGCGCGCCGGAAACCTGGTTTGCCGCCCATACCGGCGGGGTCGCTGGCATCCCGCCCTTCTTCGCGGCGGAAGCATTGGAGGACTATCTGCGCGCCGCGCACGACCCGGCCGCTATTACGGG
Organism: Acetobacteraceae bacterium; assembly: GCA_965199005.1. GTDB lineage: Bacteria > Pseudomonadota > Alphaproteobacteria > Acetobacterales > Acetobacteraceae > LMUY01. Next base: position 108,305 of record CBDAQK010000007.1, read on the forward strand.
CATGTGCGAGGATTACCGCGCCGCGGCAACCATCGACCTCGTGCATGACCGGATGAGCCGCGCGGAAGGGGCCCAAATCCAATGCCCAATGCTCGTTCTATGGGGCGAGAAGGGGAAGGTGGGCGGCTGGTACGATCCGGTGGCGATCTGGCGGGAGTATTGCAAAGCCGAAGTCACCGGCAGCGGCGTCAATAGCGGTCATTTCCTGGCAGAAGAAGCACCCGGTGAGGTGATCAAACACTTCGAGGCATTCTTTTAGCGCAAGAACGCAGAACCCGCAGTCAAACAAAGCTGCTTTGCCAGCCGGAGCCGGAACGATGCTATCTGAAATCCTTCTTCGCCAAGACCGTGATGGGGTTGCGACGATCACACTGAACCGTCCGGCCGCCCGCAACGCGCTCAGCCTGGCCTTGATGTCCGCACTGGAGGCGGAACTGGAGGCGGTCGAGGCGGACGCAGCCACCCGGGTGGTGGTGATCGCGGCGGCCGGGCCAGCGTTTTGCGCCGGGCACGATTTGCGGGAAATCCGCGGGATGGAGCAGGGGACGGCCCACCGGGCCCTCTTCGCCGCCTGCTCGCGCCTGATGGTGCGGATCACCAGCCTGCGCTGCCCGGTGATCGCCCAGGTGCACGGGATCGCGACCGCGGCTGGCTGTCAGCTGGTGGCCACCTGCGACCTGGCCATAGCGGCGGGGACGGCGCGGTTCGCCACACCCGGCGTCAATATCGGGCTGTTCTGTTCCACCCCCATGGTCGCGCTGACCCGCGCCGTTGGGCGCAAGGCCGCCATGGCGATGCTGCTGACCGGCGAGATGGTGGATGCCGCCGAGGCGCTGCGGCTGGGCCTGATCAATCGCGTGGTGCCGGACGCCGAGTTGGCCGCCGCCACCGCCGCATTGGCCACTGGCATCGCCGCAAAAAGCCGCAAGACGATCGCGATCGGGAAGCAAGCCTTCTATCGTCAGGCGGAGATGGGCCTGGCGGAGGCCTATGACTATGCGTCCGGCGTGATGGCCCATAACATGGAGACGGCGGATGCCGCGGAGGGGATCGACGCCTTCCTGCAAAAGCGGGCGCCCGTGTGGACCGACGCCTAGACAGGTGCGGGAAGGGCGGCTAGAGACACCGCCCTGGCGGGGCGCGTAGCTCAGCGGTAGAGCATTCGCTTCACACGCGAAGGGTCACAGGTTCAATCCCTGTCGCGCCCACCACGCCGGTTGCCTTAAGCAGGCTCGCCCATATCCCACCACAACCCGGCGAACGCCGCGATGCCCTCACGGGCCGGGGCGAGCAGCAGATGCTCGTTCGGGCCGTGCTGCTTGCAGCCATTGTAGCTGTGCGGGATCCAGACCAGCGGGACGCCCAGATGGTCGATGAAAACGTCCCCAGGCAGGCCGCCGCCGCTATTGGGGATGATTTGCGCTTTGCGGCCCAGAGTGCGGGCCAGGCTGGCAGCGGCGCGTTGCACCCAGGGATTGGTCGGGTCGGTGCGGCTGGCCGGCATGCGGATGCCAGCATTCTGCACGCTCACCTCCGGGAACCCGGCGGCATCCAAATGGGCGCGTACCGCGGGTTCGAACGCGGCGGTGTCGCAGTCCACGGTGTAGCGGAGTTGGCAATGCGCGCGGGCATTGGGCGCCACGGCGTTCACCGGGTTCTCCGGCCGGCCGGACACCATCGCCAGCACGATGAAGCTGGTCCAGCCGAACACCTTCTCCGCCGCGGAGAAGCCAGGTTCGCCCCAGCCGGGGTCGATCGTCGCTGCTTCACCCTCTGCCTGTAATTCAAGCCCGGCCAGCGCCTCGCGAACCGAGGCCGGCATGCCGCCCGTGGGCAGCCAACCCGGCACCAGGATCCGCCCGTGCCGGTCCGCAAGACTGGCGATGGCGTGGGCGAGCACGATGGCCGGGTCGGTGGTCATGCCGCCCCAATTGCCGGAGTGCACGCCGCCCGGCCGTGTATCCACTACCAGGTCGAAATGGAACGTTCCCCGCGTCCCCGTGGAAATGGTGGCAATGCCGGACCCGACGCGCGGCCCGTCGGATGCAATCAGCACGTCGGCCGCCAGCGCCTGCGCATGGCCGGCGATGAACTCGCGCAACCCGGTCGAGCCGCGCTCCTCCGCCGTTTCCAACACCATCTTCACGTTGAAGCCGAGCTTGCCGCCGCGTTCGGCCAGCACCGCCTCCAGCGCATGCAGGTTGATGGCATGCTGGCCCTTATTGTCGGCGGATCCGCGGCCGTACCAACGGCCATCCTCCTCCGTCAGCACCCACGGGTTCAACCCGGCGCGCCACTGATCCTCGAGCCCCCGGACCGTGTCGCCATGACCGTAGGTCAGGATAGTGGGTAGGCTCTCATCCTCCATCCGCTGTGCCGTCAGGATGGGGCCGAAGCCTGCGCGCGGGTTGGGGTTGACCTGGACGATAAATCCCATTTGCTCCAGCCAAGGGCGCATGGCCTCGTCCAAATAGCGATGGAGGTCCGCCTCGTGCCCTGGATCCTGCGAGGTGGAGGGGATGGCGACCAGATCGGTCAAGCGCCGCTTGAACCCACCGTCATCGAAGCTGCCCAGTGCTCGTGCGATGGCTGCGTCACGTGATCCCATTTGGCTCTCCCATCCTGCTCTCTCGGAAAAATCAGCAACTCCGGCCGCGTGGCCAACCAGCCTGACAAAGCGGACCACGGTCAAGACAGCGCATGGAGCAAGGGATTATCTTTTTTCATCCGCCATGCCTTGTGCGATGCATCCATGCGCATGCTCACACGTATGCGATGTACACCAAGAATAATCAGTGGCATTTCAGCTTGGCGACGGCAGTCATTCCCGTCCGCCGAATCCCCTGAAATTGCAGCGGTGCAAATTCATAGGTCGCTTACTTTTAGGTTGCTTGCTGGAAGGAGAGAGGATGCCCGAATCTGTTGCCAGGTTACAATTGGGTTCAGACTTGGTTATATCCTAAGGTGGTATAAACTTTAAGACAAATCTCATGGCGCGATCTGCCTTGTTCGGATCGCCCTACAACTGGTGCATGGAGCTATCGTAATGAAGGGCGTTCGAGTGGCTTGGTCGATTTTCGGAAGTGAGGCGCCGTTCGACCTCATCGCCGGCGAAATGGAAACCGAGCTGCCGTCGTGGGGTGATTGTGAAGACGGCGCGCTTGCAGCAGTGAGCGCCATCAGCGCCCGGTATTTTGGGGACCGTATGTGGGAAAGCCGGTTCGGGCTTGATTTGACCGAGGCCGAGGTTCTGTTTCAGATCACCGCGCCGCCGAACATGGCCGGCGTGTATGAGGTTGCCTTACGCCGGGTCACCACGGCGGAATGCAAGAAAGTCAGCGACCCACGGCTGGGATGCGAGCCTGACCCACAAGTAGGCCAGCTGGACTGGGACCGTTCGCTCTCGCTCATAGGGCAGGCATGATGATGGAGCCCGCTTCATAGGGCTCTTCCGTCGCGGTCCGGGCCGGGGATGTCGTCAGCGGTTCGGCTGTCCGCCCGGGACGTGCCGGCAAGCCCGGTAACACGGGTGCTGCCCTGGCAATGCAGGGAAGCCGCGATGATCAGGCCGGACCGGATCAGTGTTTTCGCCGGGGCAAGGCCCGCCGCCAGCGCGCATGCTATCTCCCCTGCGGTGAGCGCACCGACGTCGCGGGTGATGAGCCGGCTGGCCAAATCGGAGTCCGGCTGGACGCTGTCGGCAGGGGCGCGGCGGACCGCCGGATGCCCTGGCAAGTCCACGGCGTTGGCGATGACGGTGGCCGCGGCGTCGGCCTGGGCCGCGGTGGCGGCGCAAATCGTGACCGCATCGGCGATCCCCATGGAAAAGCTGCGGCCACGCCAGCCACTGGTCGCGATACCACCGACCCCGTCCACCGCAGTGATGGTGGTGGTGGCGAACAGGCCAGGGCTGTCCGGCCGGTCGACCAACCCCACGCGAAAACTCTCGCCGGGCGCCAGATGGAGCGCGATGTCGCCGCCATTGTTGACGGAGGCGCGGCGCAACGGGGCTGCCTGCAGCAGGGCCGCCATGGCCTCGTCCGCCACGGCCCCGGCGACGGCGGCCATGGGAGTGATGAAGCCGGCTGCGGCATGCGGCAACACAGCCGCCTCCATCCGGCGCGCGATGTGGCCGGCCACCATCGACCTGCCGGGCCGGGTGGGCTGGCGCAGGGACGGCAACTCTGCCGCCAACTCCTCCAGCATCGTCGCGAACCGTGCTACCAGCGCCGCATAAGCCGACTGGACGTCCGCTCCGCTGCCGTCGGCGTGAACGATCAGATCAATTGGGCCGTGTTGCAGATGCAGCCGGCCGCCAGGAAGGAGCGCCACCTGTGGCGGGACACGGGCCACACTGACCTCCTGCCGTGGTTCGCATCAGTCCCCAGTCTGACACATGGCTGCTCTGTGGCAAGGATATGGATTAGCACTCCCATCCAGAGAGTGCTAGGTAGCCTTTAACGGATGATAGGTTGGGCGGTTTGTGAAGCGCCTCCTTTGTCCTTCTAGGAGCGACCCATATGAAATTCCGTCCCCTGCATGACCGCGTGGTGGTCCGCCGGATCACACCCCTGGAGAAGTCGGCCGGCGGGATCATCATTCCCGACACCGTCAAGGAAAAGCCCATGGAGGGCGAAGTGATCGCTGCCGGCCCCGGCGCCCGCAACGAGCAGGGCGCCATCGTGGCACTCGAGGTGAAGGCCGGCGACCGCGTGCTGTTCGGCAAATGGTCCGGCACCGAAGTGAAGATCGATGGCGAGGAGCTCTTGATCATGAAGGAGAGCGACTTGATGGGCGTGATCGAGAGCGCACCCGCGCTCGCCAAAGCCGCCTGAACCGACAACAAAGGAAATAGAGATATGGCAGCCAAAGAAGTTCGCTTCGGCGACGACGCACGGGCCCGCATGTTGCGCGGCGTGGATATCCTCGCCGACACGGTGAAGGTGACGCTGGGCCCCAAGGGCCGCAACGTCGTGATCGACAAGAGCTACGGCGCCCCGCGGATCACCAAGGACGGCGTCAGCGTCGCCAAGGAGATCGAACTGGCGGAGAAGTTCGAGAATATGGGCGCGCAGATGGTGCGTGAAGTCGCCAGCAAGACCAACGACATCGCTGGCGACGGCACCACCTCGGCCATCGTACTGGCCCAGGCGATCGTGCGGGAAGGCGGCAAGGCCGTCGCTGCCGGCATGGCGCCGATGGACCTGAAGCGCGGCGTCGACAAGGCGGTGACTGCCATCGTCGAGGAATTGGCCAAGCGCAGCAAGAAGATCACCACAGAGGCCGAGACGGCGCAGGTCGGCACGATCTCCGCCAATGGCGAGGTCGAGATTGGCCGCATGATCGCCGAAGCCATGCAGAAGGTCGGCAACGAGGGTGTCATCACCGTCGAAGAAGCCAAGGGCATGGAGACCGAACTCGAAGTCGTCGAGGGCATGCAGTTCGACCGTGGCTATCTCTCGCCCTACTTCATCACCAACGCCGAGAAGATGACGGTGGATTTGGATAATCCGTACATCCTGATCCACGAGAAGAAGCTCTCCGGCCTGCAGGTCCTGCTGCCGTTGCTGGAGGCGGTCGTGCAGTCCGCCCGTCCGCTGCTGATCATCGCCGAGGACATCGAGGGTGAGGCGCTTGCCACCCTGGTGGTGAACAAGCTGCGCGGCGGACTGAAGGTTGCCGCGGTGAAGGCGCCGGGCTTCGGGGACCGCCGCAAGGCGATGCTGGAAGACATCGCGATCCTGACCGGTGGTCAGGTGATCTCCGAGGATCTGGGCATCAAGCTCGAAACCGTCACCCTGGACATGCTCGGCCAGGCCAAGCGCGTGCTGATCGAGAAAGAGAACACTACGGTCATCGACGGCGTCGGCACGGACGAGGCGATCAAGGGCCGCTGCGAGCAGATCAAGGCGCAGGCGGAGGAGACGACCTCCGACTACGACCGCGAGAAGCTGCAGGAGCGTTTGGCCAAGCTGGCGGGCGGCGTTGCCGTCATCCGCGTCGGTGGCAGCACCGAAGTGGAAGTAAAGGAGCGCAAGGACCGCGTCGACGACGCGCTGCACGCGACCCGTGCGGCCGTGGAAGAGGGCATCGTGCCCGGCGGCGGTGTCGCCCTGGCCCGTGCCAGCCTCGTGCTGGCGCTGCTGAACCCTGAGAACCAGGACCAGAAGTTCGGCATCGAGATCGTGCGCAAGGCCGTGCAGACCCCGCTGCGCCAGATTGCGGAGAATGCGGGCGAGGACGGTGCGGTGATTGGCGGCAAGGTGCTGGAGAACAGCGCCTACGCCTTCGGCTTCGACGCGCAAACGGGTGAATACAAGGACCTGATTGTGGCCGGCATCATCGACCCGACCAAGGTCATCCGCGTTGCGCTGCAGAACGCCGCGTCGGTGGCGGGGCTGCTGATCACCACCGAGGCGATGGTGGCCGAGAAGCCGGAGAAGCCTGCCAAGTCAATGCCGAGCCAGGGCGGCGACGACTACTAGCCGAGCGGCGTTTCGGAACTGCTCTAACCGGCAGGTGGGATGCGACCGGCGCATCCCACCTGCCGCCGCGGCCGGGTGGGGTGCGACAGGGCACTCCACCCCGGGCTTGTTCTACGATGTTGCCACCCCAGTGTGTCCTTACGGTGCCGTTGGAGGCGAGAGGTGACGACGCAGGATAAGGTGTGCCCTGTTGTTCTCCGGTGGATCGATCAAGACATGGAGGTCCTCGCCTTCCAGCATCCCTCTGCAGGCGACACTGGGCGGGATTTACCGATGGTTGCCACGGCTACGGCTGCGCCGGCACCGGTCGACAGGGGGCGACGCCCGCCTGTAGGCTGCCCCCGCCGCGCGGGAGGCGGCCGTGATGACCCAGACACTCGCCAATAGCAGCCTCGACACCGCGTTGACCGAGGTGCGGGAGCAATACGTCGCCCGCAACCCGGCCAGCCTCGCGGCCCATGTCGAGGCGGTGGCGGCGATGCCCGGTGGCAATACCCGCACCGTGCTGTTCTACGCGCCCTTCCCGCTGACCATGGTGCGCGGTGAGTCCTGCCGCCTGTGGGATGCCGACGGCCACGGCTACGTCGACCTGCTCGGCGAATACACCGCCGGGTTATACGGCCACAGCAACCCCATCATCCGCGACGCGATCGACACCGCGCTGGATGCCGGGTGGAACATGGGCGGGCATGGCAAGATGGAGGCGCGGCTTGCCCGCACCATTTGTGACCGCTTCCCCAGCCTCGACCTGGTCCGCTTCACCAACTCCGGGACCGAGGCCAATCTTCTGGCGATTGCGGCCACGATTGCCGTCTCCGGCCGAAACCGCGTTCTGGTGTTCGATGGCGGGTACCACGGCAGCATCCTGGCCTTCGCCGGCGGCGGCGTCCCCACCAATGCACCGCACCAGTTCGTGCTGGCGCCGTACAACGATACGGAAGCTACGCTGGCGCTGATCGACGCCAATGCCGCCGATCTTGCCTGCATCATCGTGGAGCCGATGCTCGGCGGCGGTGGGTGCATCCCGGCCAGCCCCGCCTTCCTGCAGGCGCTGCGGGATGCCGCGACCCGCACCGGCGCCATGTTGATCTTCGACGAGGTGATGACCAGCCGCATGTCTGCGGGCGGCATGCAGGCCCGGCTGGGGGTTACCCCTGATATGACCACGCTGGGTAAATATATCGGCGGCGGCATGAGTTTCGGGGCGTTCGGCGGCCGGGCGGACATCATGGACCGTTTCGATCCGCGCCGCCCGGATGCGCTGCCGCATGCCGGCACGTTCAACAACAACGTGCTGACGATGGCGGCCGGCTATACGGGCCTGAGCCAAATCTTCACCCCTCACGCAGCCGAAGCGCTGTTCCTGCGCGGCGAGGCGCTGCGGGCCCGGCTGAACGCGCTGTCGGCTGACCTGGCGATGCAATGGACCGGCCTCGGCTCCATGATGTGCGTGCATTTCGTCACCGGCCCCATCACCAGCCCGGCGGATGCGGCACGCGGCAGCCCGGCACTGCGTGAGCTCTTCTTCTTCGACATGCTCGCTCGTGGGTTCTACCTCGCCCGGCGCGGCATGGCGGCGTTGAGCCTGGAGATCGGCGGCGGCGAGTGCGATGGCTTCTGCGCCGCCGTCGAGGAATTCATCGCCACCCGCGGCACGCTGATCCCGCGCGGCTGACGATCGTTTGAGGCTCGCGCCAAAAAGGACGGCGTAAAGCCGTCGCCGTACCCCTCGCTACGCGGCTGGCTGGAAACGGTCGCCGGGGCGGAACGCGCGGTAGAATTGCCCATTGATCTCGGCACCGTCCCGGGGCTTCGCGATGCGGGGTGGCTGCCCGTCCGCGAGCTTGATCCAGACCATTTTGCCCAAGGAGAGTTGGTCGAGTGTTATCTCGGCAACCATCTGCGCCGCATGATCCAGCATTCGTCTCTCCAGAGCCTCCTGAACGGACCAGAATTGGCAGGGTAGTGTTGAGATTTATTGAACAGACTGAGGTTAACTCAAGTATTATAGAGGTTACGTTCTTAATCATCGCTCGGAATCTCGCCGACTGCCGGTTCGGGCCGGGTTATGGGCGCTGCCTCACCGTAAAAGCTTCTCTCTGCGGCGCTGCCGGGCGTCGACCATGCTACGCCAGAACGCCGCAAGAGGAGCGCCATCTTTTCTTGGTCAGAAGGGGCCGAATGCTTTGACATTTGGGCAGCATGACCTGATTTTCACTGTCATGATGTCAGCAGATCCTGCTGACAGGTCCGATCTCCAGCCACGGTGACGCGCCGTCTGGACCGTGAGGTTGTTGTGCCCGATTCACCCGGTTTGGCTGCGTTCCACCCCGCCCTCCGCCGTCGCGCCCTGTTATTGGCGGTGCCGGGCTTGGCGCTCGCACGTGCCGCCTGGGCAGCCGCGCCGGTCTTGCGGGTGGGTGACCAGAAGGGCGGCGCGCAATCCGTCATGAAGGCGGCTGGCGTGCTGGATGATCTACCCTACCACTTGGACTGGAGCCAGTTCTCCGCCGCCGCTCCGGTGTTGGAGGCGCTGAACGCCGATGCGGTCGACGTGGCATTGGCGGGGGATGCGCCGACCACGTTTGCCCTAGCCGCCGGGTTGCGCGCGCACATCATTGCCCCGGTGCGCACCAGTGGCGCTGGCACGGCGATCATGGTGCTGAAGGATTCGCCTATCCGGACCGTGGCGGATTTGAAGCGCCGCAGCATCGCGGTCAATCGCGGTTCCATCGGCCACGCGCTCGTGCTGCAACTCGCGGCGGCGCAGGGCTGGTCGGCATCGGATTACACCGTGGTCAACCTGCTGCCGGCGGAGGCCAAGACGGCGCTCACCTCGGGTGCCGTGGATGCCTGGTGCTCCTGGGGCGTCTATGTCGCCCAGGCCCAGCTGATGGACGGCGTCCGCACCATCGTCGATGGCCGCAACGGCCTGATGACAGGATTGTCCTATGCCTCGGCGAGCGACGCTGCGATCGCGGCCAAGCGCGCACCGCTACTGGATTTCTGCCGCAGGCTGACGGTCGCGCGGCGCTGGGCACGCACCCACGTCAACGACTACGCCCGGGTGCTGGCTGCCGAAATCGGGGTCAGCGAGGCGGTGGCGCAGTTGATGCTGGACACGGAGATCCCGGTTCCGGTGGCAATCGACGAGCGGGTCATCGCGGACGAGCAGCGGGTCGCCGACCTGTATCTCGCCTCCCATATTATCCACGCCCGGGTGGATGCGCGCACCGTGTTCGATCCGTCGTTCAACGTGACGCTATCCGGCTAATCATTCCTGACGAGTGAGGATATTCTAAATGAGTGTCGAGTTCATCGGCTATGTCGGTCATTTCAACTCGTCGGAGACGGTGCGGCGGGTGGGGCTTGCCCTCGATCCCGCGCATGTCGAACGCGCGGCAACGGTGCACGAGCAGGGCGGGTTCGACCGCGTGCTCATCGCGTTCAATTCGACATCGGCCGAGAGCATCCTGGTGGGCCAGCACATCGCCTCGGTCACTGATAGGTTGGGCCTGATGATCGCGCATCGTCCAGGCTTCACCAACCCGACCCTGGCGGCCCGCCAATTGGCCACGTTGGATCATTTCTCGCGCGGGCGGGCCTCGGTCCACATCATCACGGGCGGCAATGATGTGGAGTTGGCACAGGATGGCGATCATCTGACCAAGGACGAGCGTTACGCCCGCACCAGCGAATACATCGATGTCCTGCGGCAGGAATGGACGTCTCCCGTGCCGTTCGACTACGCGGGCAAATACTACCAGGTCGAGCGCGGCTTCGGCGATCTGAAGCCCTACAACCCGGCGGGCATCCCGGTTTATTTCGGCGGCGCGTCCGAGGCTGCGATGGCAGTCGCGGGTAAGCACGCCGATATCTACGCGCTCTGGGGTGAAACCTACGACCAGGTCCGCAGCATCGTGAGCCGCATCCGGGCCGAGGCCGCCCCGTACGGCCGCAACCCGCGCTTCAGCCTGTCGTTGCGCCCGGTGCTGGCCGAAACGGAGGCGCAGGCCTGGGCCAAGGCGGACGCGATCCTGGAACAGGCCAAGGCGGTGCGTGCTGCCGGTGGCAGCGGCCGGTCGCCAAACAATGCACGCGAGGCCGGCAACTCGCAGGGGCCAGCCAATGAGGGATCGCGCCGCCTGCTGGCTGCTGCGGCACAGGGTGCGCGGGTGGACAAGCGGCTATGGACGGGGATTGCAGCCTTGACGGGCGCCCAGGGCAACTCCACCGGGCTGGTTGGAACGCCGGACCAGGTGGCGGAGGCGATGATGGATTATTACGATTTGGGCATCACGACCTTCCTGATCCGCGGCTTCGACCCCGTGGCCGATGCGACCCAGTATGGACGTGAGTTGATCCCCCGCGTGCGCGCCCTGGTCGCCGCACGTGGATCGCAAGCCTTCGCCCACGCTGCCGAGTAGGGCTAGCTCAGGAGGTCCCGCACCATCGGGATCACGACCCGGCCGTAGAGCTCGATGCTATGCGCGAGCTTCTCGTGCGGGAGCGGGCCAGCGCTGTATTTCATGTCGAACCGCGAGAGGCCAAGCGCCCTCGCGGTGTTGGCAATCTTGCGTGCGACCGTTTCCGGCGAACCGACATAGAGCGAGCCGTGATCCGCCTCGCGCGTGAAGTCGCCGGGTTGCATTGGGGGCCAGCCACGTTCGGCGCCGATCCGGTCGCGCATGGTTTTGAAGGCAGGCCATAAATCTTCCCGCGCCTGCTCGTCGGTATCGGCGACGTAGCCGGGGGAATGCACGCCGAGCGGTAACACGGGGCGCCCAAATTCCGCGAAGGCGCGGTGGTACAGGTCCACGTATGGCCTGAACCGCTTGGGGTCGCCGCCGATGATGGCGAGCATGAGGGGCAGATCGTAGCGCGCGGCGCGGACGACGGAGTCCGGGCTGCCGCCGACGCCGATCCAGGTCGTCAGCCGGCCTTGCTCGATCGGCGGAAACACACGCTGCTTCGCCAGCGGGGGGCGCGTCTTGCCTTGCCAGGTGATTTCCTCGTTCCGCAGCAGGGCCACGAAGAGGTCCAGCTTGTCCTCGAACAAGGTTTCGTAGTCGGACAAGGCAAATCCAAACAGTGGGAAGCTTTCGGTAAACGAGCCGCGACCGAGGATGATTTCGGCCCGGCCGTTGGATGCGGCGTCCAGAGTGGAAAAGCGCTGGAAGAGGCGGATCGGGTCATCCGAACTCAACACCGTCACGGCCGAGCCAAGACGGATGTGCCGCGTCCGCGCAGCAATCGCCGCCAGAACCACCTCTGGAGCAGAGACCGCGAAATCGGCCCGGTGGTGCTCACCGACTCCGAAGAAGTCGATGCCCAATTCGTCGGCCAGGACTGCCTCGTCGATGACGTTGCGGATCACCTGGCCATGCGGCAGCAGGTTGCCGCCGGGTCCGGCGGTCACATCGCCAAACGTATCCAGGCCGAGTTCGAGTGGCGATGGTGGGATCGTGTTCATTTGGTCCTCTAAGCTAGGACAGAAGGAACGGGCAAGAGCGCCGGAGTCCGATGCTTTGGCGGCAAAGATCTCAGCGGCGTCTCGGGTTGGTCACGAGGCATTGCGCGATCTGCTCGCCATAGGCCGGTAATCACCGTCATGGGCCGCGCGCGAGGCCTCGATCCAGCCTCTGGGGTTGAGCCGCCAGAGACGGAGGGCATGGCCTGCGTACCGCGACAACTGCTCGAGGTAGTACATTCGCGTCCGCCCGTTGCCTTCCCGGAACGGGTGGACGTAGTTCACAGCGCCGATGATCTTTCCGGCCTCAGTGGCAAAATCCGCACGGCTCAGCCTGCATAGGAAGTTTGCGGCTTCAAGCCGTCGATGGACATCCGCCATGCCGCGCTCAATCAGTTTTGCGGCGATGAAGTGGTTGCCACCCTTGGCAATCTCAACCGTCCTAAGCTTGCCTGCCCATTCGTAAACGTCCTGAAACAGATGTCCATGGATGGCCTGCAGGTGCTCCAGGCCGAAGTCGCCAGTTGGGATGATTTCGAGCCATCACTGGAGAACCAGCAGACGCTCATGCTGGTCAAGACGGGCAGCATCCTTGATCCCAAGCCTATGACGGAGGACACGCGTGCCAGGGTAGAGGTAAGGATCCTCGTCACTCACTCCATGGCCGCGGGACGGCCATTGTGATGATGTGGGCCCGGCGTCGCTCGGGCGACCAACCCTCACGCTCGAACATCTCGAACATGGCGACTTCCTCAGCGGTCAACGGGTTGCCCTCGATCTCCTGAAGGCGAACGGCCGTCTGTAATCGGTGGGGAAAGTCCGATTGCGTATCTAACTGGTGTTGGTGAGTATCCGGCATGGAGTCCAGAATAGCAGGACGTGATGGGACACACCATCAGATCGTCGGCAGCAAAAGCGTACGGTTCCAACCGGCGTGGAATGGGAGAGCGCCAAAATGGCGGTAATTGAAGATCGGTTGGCTGCGATGGGCCTGCAGCTACCAGCCCCGATCCAGCTCCCTCCCGGCGTCACGCTCAGCTTTCCCTGGGTGCGCGTGCATGCAGACCGGGCCTTCGTCTCTGGCCATGGCGCGCTCGCCGCGGATGGGTCACTCGCGCACCCGCTCGGCAAAGTGGGGAGTGACCTGACGCTGGAGCAAGGCTACCACGCCGCGCGGCTCACCGGGTTGGCCATGCTGGCCAGCCTCAAGGCCGAGCTTGGCGACCTGGACCGGGTCACCGCCTGGCTGCGGGTGTTCGGCATGGTCAACACCGCCGATGGGTTCAACCGCTACCCGGCAGTCATCAACGGCTTCAGCGACCTCATCATGGAGGTGTTCGGCGCCGCCCGGGGCCGCCATGCCCGGTCGGCCGTAGGGCTGGCCGGCCTGCCGTTCAACCTGCCGGTCGAGATCGAGGCGGAAGTCGCAATTCAGCCCTCGCTGCGAAGCACCTGCTTGCTCGCTGCCGTGGCCGCGATGCTCTTCCAGTCATAACGCATCGGCACCATCTCACAGGCGCTCCAGGGGACGTTCTGGTCGGCGTAATGCGGGCTGCCCGGATGGCCTGAGGCGCCGTGGAAGACGGACCAGCGGCTGTTTTCCCAATCACCGACGTCGAACACGTAGCGGGAGAGCGCGCCATAGGTGGCAGATGGCCCGGCCCCTGGTACGATCCCCGTGGCCCACACGGTGTCCCCGTCGCCGCCGATCGTCCGCGCGGCCGGGTTCAATAGGGCGGCGGAGGCGGGAAACAGCCCGGAGAGCGGGTGAACGAAGTGCGGCCGGTGCGTCTCCCCCCATTCACCCGCCACCGGGCTGGCCTCGGCGAGTGCCGCGGCGAAGGCTTGGTCCCAGCTCCAGCCATCCAGCAGCGTCGTGTCATCGTGCCGCAGCAGCCATGGCAGCGTCCACCACAGCTGTCCGGTTGGCGATAGGCCCGGCGGTACGGCGGCCCAGCCATGCGCGAGGGCGCCCGCCAATCCGCTACGCCGTGCCAGCACGGCCGTCAATGCCCGTCGCACGGCATTATAGGCGGTCGCCCCGGTCGAGCCCGCATCCATGAGCCCATCCCATCCCAGCACTGCCGTGCGGAGGCCCGCCTGCGCCGGGTCGGATGGGGCGGGCATCGCTGCCAACCGCGCCTGGAACAGCGCCGCATGGGGGCAGAGCGTGTCGGCATGGATCGCCGCCGCATCCGCCACATGGAAGGGCGACATCTCGCCCAGCCGGGTCAGGATGCGTTCGGCGCGGTACGGCGGATGGCAGTCCGTGGACAGGTAATGCGGATCGTTGTCCGCCACCACGCGGTTGTTCGCGGTCACGATCATCCCGGCGGCCGGGTCGATGACGCACGGCATGTCCTCATGCGCGATCCAGCCTTCCCACTCATACGTGCCCGTCCAGCCTGGCATCGGCAGCCAGCCATGCGCGCGGTCGCGGCGTGGCACCCGGGCGCGCACCTGGTGGCCGATGCTGCCAGCAACATCGCCGGCCACCAGATTGTGGTCGATCACGCCCCAGCCGCGCGTCGCCTCGTACAGCCCGGCCACGGTACGCACCCGCGTCATGCGGGGCAGGCAGTCGAACGAGCGGTCCAGCGCCGCAAACTGCACCGAGCGCAGCACGAGCGCCGCGCCGGATGCCGGGTCCCCGGCGATCACCGGGCCATGCCGGGTTTCAACGATGTCGAAGCCGCGGGGCTCCCCTCCGCGCACGTCGATGCTGTCGCGCCGGGTGCGGACGGGCTCCCAGGCCTCGCCGAAGCGCGCGGCAGTCCCAGCGGGGTCGAATTGCTCCACGAACAGGTCGTGTATGTCCATGAAGGCGTGGGTGACGCAGTAGGCGACATGGCCGTTATGGGCGAAATGCGGGAAGCCGGGCACGCCTGGCACGGTCAGCCCGATGACGTCGAATGTGTCGCAGGCCAGGTGGGCCTGAGCATACATGCCGGGGATTTCAAACACGCGGTGCGGGTCGCCGGCCAGGATGGGGCGGCCCGTGGCAGTGCCGGCCGGGCCGACCGCCCAGTTATTGCTGCCGCCCCCGGTCTCGTCGGTCCCCATCGCCTGCAGCAGCGCCTGGATCGCCGGGGCGAGGGCGGCGAGATCGGCCTCCCACCGCGGGGCCGTGGCGCCGGTCGGGATACACAGCAGATCGCGCCCGCCATCGTCGTAGCGCAACTTCGCCGCCGCCTCGGCGCCGATGACCGGCAGGGCCAACGCGCGCCACAGTTTGAACCAGACGGACCCCATCAGCAGCCCGAGCCGCCGCATGACGGCGATGCTGTGCCACGGCTCCCAAGCTTCGGGCGCGGCATCCAACAGCCCATATTCAACGGGAAGCGGCGCCCCCGAGCCGATGAACGCGTTCACGCCGGCCGCGTAGCTGGCCAGCATGACCCGGGCATCCTCCCCCAAGGCGGCGAGGTCCCGCCGGCAAGCCGCCTCCATCCCTAGACGGCGAACCAGCATATCGCTGTCCGCCGCCCCCGCCCCCAGCCATTCGGCGGAGCGTCCAACGGCCTTGCGCCGCGTCAGGTCCATTTGGAACAGCCGGTCTTGCGCGTGCGCGACGCCCATCGCGAAATACGCGTCAGCGGCGTTGGTGGCGCGGACATGCGGAATTCCCCACTCATCCCGATAGATCGTCGCCGGCGCAGCCAGCCCCGGCAGCGTCAGCTCCCCAGCGAGCGGGGGAAGTGCGGCGCGGAGCCCGGCGGCATCGAGAACGGATGGCATGGCGGAGGGCCTTTCCAGAGCGGGGGGTGAAACAATGCAATGCGCGAGGGGCAAAGGCGATATATCAATCAGCTTCACCCCGGCAGCGAGACAGCCATGACCGAGATTGCGGAGATCGTCGATTTCGTTGCCCCGATTGGCCGGGAGAACCTGGCCGGCCGGGTCTATGACACGCTGCGGGAGGCGCTGTTCGAAGGGCGGCTGCGGCCGGGACAGCGGTTGCGCATCCGCGACCTGGCCGCAGCCATGCAAGTCTCGGAGACCCCGGTGCGCGAGGCCGTGGTCCAATTGGCGCGGGAGCGGGCGTTGCGGTTGGATGCCGCGCGGTCCATCACCGTGGCCGGGTTGTCGCTGTCGCAATATTTGGAGTTGCGCACCGTGCGGATCGAACTGGAGGGTCTGGCCGCTGAGGCGGCGGCCTTGCGGATCATCCCGACGACGATCGATGCGATGGCGATGGCGCACGCCTCGCTCATCGCCGCGGAAGAAGCCGGTGAACCGCTGGTGGCCAACCGGTCCAACTGGGAATTTCATCACACCTTGTATGCGGCGGCGGCGATGCCGGAACTGTTGTCCATCATCGAGGGCATCTGGCTGCGCACTGGCCCGACGCTGGCGCAACTCTATCCGGACGCGCGGCCCAGCTATCCGGGCCGTCACAGGCATTTGGACGTGCTGGAAGGGCTGCGCACCCGCTCGCCCAGTGACACCAGGCGCGCCTTGGCGGCCGACCTGATCGAGGGCGGCGCCAATTTGGTGGCCCGGCTGGAAAAGCTCGAGCGCGATGCGGCATGGCCAGAGGGTTAGGCCGGCCATGTGCCGGCTAGGCTGACAGTGTAACGTCCCAGAACATGGGGAAGCTGGACTGGATCAGGCCCGTCATCCGCGTCCGGTAGCCGGCCGGGCGGGAGAACTGGTCCCACATCACCGAGGGCGTCACCTTGTAGGCTTCTTCCTGGATTTGGGCCGCGATGGCCTTGCGGGCCGCGTCGTCCGGGGCCTTGGCGAAGGCGGTCAACATGCCGGTCATCGGCACGCTGCAGCTCCAGCCGGGGTAGTCGGCGCAATTGCTGGAGATGTAGAAATGCGTCAGCGGCGAGGCCATGTCGATGCCGTTTGAGTAGACCGGGAACATGCTCCAGCCCGTCTTGTTGGCGCGGCGCGCCAGCACCGTGCCCCAATCCATCACCTGCTCGTCGACGGTGAAGCCGGCCGCTTTCATATTCTGGGCCAGGAGGCTTCCCGCCGCCTGGGAG
The DNA here is from genome assembly GCA_965199005.1 of Acetobacteraceae bacterium. Lineage (GTDB taxonomy): Bacteria > Pseudomonadota > Alphaproteobacteria > Acetobacterales > Acetobacteraceae > LMUY01. The sequence continues at coordinate 125,254 of CBDAQK010000007.1, forward strand.
ATGGATTGCGACACCTGCAGCATCACCACCGGCTCGCCCTTGTAGCCGGTCTTGGCCAGGGCCGCCTTGGCCGCCGCGATGTCGAACTTGGCGACGCTGGCGCCTGCATCGGTGGAGAGGGGTGCGCCGCACATCCAGAAGGAGTCGCAGTTGGGCAGGGCGAATTGGTCGGGGATGCCCGCCGCAGCCAGCATGTCCTTCTGGTCCACCAGCTTCCACAGCACTTCGCGCACGGCCGGGTCGGCAAACGGCCCGGATGCGCTGTTCAGGCGGAAATTTCCCTGGAACATGTCCAGGCCGGTGAGGGTCATCACCTTCACGCCAGGGGCTTTGGTCAGTTGGCCGATCAGATCGTAAGGGAGATACTGCATGTAGTCGATCTCGCCGGCCATCAGCGCATTGGCGCCGGTCGTATCGTCCGACATGACTTTCCAGGTCATCTGGTCGATATGGACCACCTTGCCGCCCGCGACGAAATCGGTGGGCTCCTTGCGCGGGATGTATTTGGCGAAGCGGTCCAGCACCATGCTGTCACCCGGCCGCCAGGCATCCGCGCGGAAGGAGAAGGGGCCGGAGCCGATGATGTCCTTGATCCGCTGATCGGCCACCGCCGGCAGGATGCGGGCCGGCATGATGAACGGAACCGGCGCGTTGGGCTTGCCCAGCACCTGCAGCATCAGCGGGAAGGGCTGTTTCAGCGTGATGGTGAAGCTCTTGCTGTCAACCGCCGCCATGCCGGAGGTCGCGGCCAGCAGCATCCGGCCCAGGCTGTCCTTCGGGCACCAGCGCTGGAGGGAGGCCACGCAATCAGCCGCGGTGACGGGCGCGCCGTCATGGAAGGCTAGGCCATTGCGCAGGGTAAACGTCCAGCTCAGCCCATCGCCCGATGTGTCGAAGCTGTCGACCATCTGCGGGTGGATCACCCCCGCGCTGTCCATGGCGAACAGCGTGTCGAAGATATGATAGCCGAAGGTGCGGCTGATGGCGGCCGTGGTGGCATGCGGGTCCAGGATCACCGCCTCGGATTCCAGCACGGCCGTCAGCGGCTTGGTTGCTGCCATGGTCCGGCCCCCAGCCAGCCCGGCGAAGACCCCGGCGCCCGTTCCCACCAGCAACTGACGCTTGCTTAGGCCAAATCCCGACATGCCGATCTCCCATTCGCGCCACCCACGCGCGAGGGCAGAGTGTGCGCTATGAATTCCAAATTCTTGAAAATGCTCCGCGGAAGCCTAGCATGGTCACATGCTCGATCAAATCGGACTTCTAACGAGATGCCTGATCTGCTGTTGAAACGGGTTCAGGTGAACCACGACCCGGAAACGGGGCACTGACGGGCTAGCAAGCGTAGCCTGTATTCGCGCAGCGAATGCGGGATCACACGGCGATGGCGAGTGCGCGCCCTAAACCAAGGGCTCGCCAAACCCATCATCCCAGCGACCTTGTCCCAATCAGGCGGCAAAATCCCCCTCGGACAAGCCGGTGCAGCGAGGAATGCGGCCGGTCCAGCGGGGTTGCGGAAGGCCATGCGCAGCTTGCCGACAGAAATCGTGAGCAAAGTAGACTGGCCATCGTCGAGTGCAACGGTGAAGAAGAAGATGCCGCCAGGGAATGAATTTGCGGCGGTAGCGGACCACGATCGGCGGATTTTTGGGTTGTGTTGCCCCGTATGAGCCAAAGGCTCATACGGGATACGGCGCTGACATGGAGGCGACGATGAACCGGATCGCAGGACTTTCATGAAGACTGGATTTGGTGGAGTCGCAGCGGAATCAGCGCATCACCTCCGGCTTCGGTCCAGACGGCCCTCAGGTAGAACCAACAGCTATCTCGGGTCACCTCCGTGACGGTGGTCATGCAGCTCACAGTTCAAGTACATATTTGGAGAGCGTTCATGAGATTGAGTCTGGCTCTCGGCGTTCTTGGATTTCTCGGGGCAAGCGTTGCCGCGCAGGCGCAAAGCCTGGATGACCTTAAAGCCCGCGAGATCATTGGACCATTTTACAGTCTCTTGAACGTCGCCACCCGCGGCGATGTTGTCGCGACGGAGAACAGTGTTCTCGCGCCGGACTACGAATCGTGCTCGGGCTACCTGCCTTCCGAGTGTCGGGGTCGCGAAGCGATGATCAAGGCCGTCGAAGGTTTCGCCAAATCCATTCCAGACATGCGGTTCGACATCAAGGACGTTCTCGTGTCGGAAGACCGCGTCGTGGTGCGCGGGGAACTCACGGGAACGCCGGCGGGCGATCTTTTCGGTGTGCCACATACGGGTAAAAGCTTCCGGATATTGACGATTGACATCCATACGGTACGTGATGGCCGGATCGCAGAGACCTTTCACAGTGAGAATTGGCTAAGCGCGCTCGGGCAAGTACGACCGGAATAATCCCTGGTAGACACCACCAGAATGGCTGCAAAAGATAGCGCTGATCATCCGCACCGAGGCGTGCCACACGCATGTCGAATGGCTGGTTTCCTCAAGCAGATCGATCGCTAGACGCCCCCTCCGGCGACAGACAAGCCTAATGTCACGTATGTTGGGTGTTCCCACTGTGGCTACTCTGCCGACATACTGCTGCCTTTGGACGAGGATGTCTGCCAGTGCCCGATTCAGAGCTTCTGTTCATGACCGCGGCCCGTGCGGCCAGCCTGATCCGCAAGGGGCGCCTGTCTCCGGTCACCTATTTGCAGGAGGTGCTGACCGCCGCCCATGCCGCCCAACCGACGCTGAACCCGTTCGTCACCCTGTTGGAGGAACCGGCGATGGAGGCGGCCCGTGCGGCCGAGAAAGCCGTGCGCGATGGGGGCACGCTTGGCCCGCTGCATGGCATCCCGGTCAGCATCAAGGATCAGGTCGACGTGGCTGACGTGCCGACGACCCATGGCTCGGCCATTTTCGCCAATAATGTGCCGGAGGCGGACGATGTCACCGTCGCCCGGCTGCGCGCCGCCGGGGCGATCGTGTTTGCCAAGACGAGGCTGCCGGAGTTCGGGCACAAGGGACTGACCGACGGCCCCAGTTTCGGCACGACGCGCAATCCGTGGGACCCGTCGCGGACCACCGGCGGGTCCAGCGGCGGTGCGGCCGCCGCCGTGGCGATGGGGATCGGCCCGATCGCACTCGGGACGGATGGGGCCGGCTCGATCCGCATTCCCGCGGCGTGTTGCGGCATCGTCGGGTTGAAGCCGACGCTGGGGTCGATCCCCTGGCAACAAGCGACGGATGCGTTCGGGAACTACACCTATGCGGGACCGATGACGCGCAGCGTGACGGATGCGGCGCTGATGCGGGCCGTCATGATTGGAGCGAGCGAACGGGACCCGTGGACGATCGGCGGTGGCGCGGAACGCGGCCTGTCCCCCGGGCTGATCGGGAACGATCTATCCGGGCTGCGGCTCGGCGCCATCGCGCGCACTGCCAACCCTAAGCTCCAGGCGGAGATGGCGGACAACGCCCGTGCCTCCATCGATGCCCTGATCGCCATGGGTGCGGATGCAGAGCCTGTCGGTGAGACGATCGATTGGATGGAATTCCCGGGCCGGGTCATGTACCAGGGCAACTACGCCGTTGCGATGGCGAGGCACCTGCCGCAATGGGGCAACCAGATGGACCCCTCGCTGCTGGCCTTTATGGAGCGCGGCAGCCAATTCACCATGGCACAGTTCCGCGAGGGCCAATACGCCCGCACCCGCCTGTTCCGCGACATCCAGGCGTTGTTCACCCGCTTCGACGTCCTGATCATGCCCACTTTGTCGCGCACGGCGCTGCCCGCCGGTTTCGACGCGGCGCATGACGAGGTGGAGATCGATGGCGAGCGGTGCGGCATCACTCGGCAGGGCTGGAGCAGCTACGTCTATCCCTTCAACTTGACCGGCCACCCAGCGCTGACCATCCCGTCCGGCTTCGCGGCGGACGGCCTGCCGACCGCGGTGCAACTCGTGGGACGCTGGGGGGCCGACCTCGACCTGCTGCGGCTCGGCGCGCTCTTGGAGCAGGCCCGGCCCTGGGCGGCAACCCGGCCCAAATAGCGGCCATATGAATTGTGCCGGGCGCTGGGCGTGATAGGCTGGGGACGGTGGGACAGACGTACGACATCGCAATCATCGGCGGCGGCATCAACGGCTGCGGCATCGCGCGGGACGCGGCCGGGCGCGGCTGGTCGGTGCATCTGTGCGAAGCCGGGGACCTTGCCTCGGCCACCTCCTCCGCCTCCACCAAGCTGGTGCATGGCGGCCTGCGCTACCTCGAACACCGGGAATTCCGCCTCGTCCGGGAGGCCCTGATGGAGCGGGAGGTGTTGTGGGGTATCGCCCCGCACATCATTTGGCCGTTGCGGTTCGTGCTGCCGCATCACCGCGGTTTGCGTCCGGCCTGGCTGCTGCGGCTGGGGCTGTTCTTCTACGACCATCTGGGCGGCCGCAAGCGCCTGCCAAAGACCCGCACCATCCGCCTGCAGCACGATCCGGCGGGCGAGCCGTTGAAGCCGGAGTACCGGCTGGGGTTCGAGTATTCCGATTGCTGGGTCGAGGATTCCCGCCTGGTGGTGCTCTCCGCCCGGGATGCGGCGGACCGGGGCGCCACCATCGCCACCCGTACCCGCTGCACCGGGGCGCATCGCGGTAGCGACCACTGGACGCTTCGTTTGCAGGACGGCACCGGCAACGCGACCAGCATCACGGCGCGCACCCTGGTGAATGCCGCCGGACCATGGGTGGGTAACGTGCTGCAGTCCGTCATCCGCGCCAACGCCGCAGCCACGGTGCGGATGGTCAAGGGCAGCCACCTCGTGGTGCGCCGGCTTTACCCCGGCGAGCAATGCTACATCTTCCAGAATACGGACGGGCGCATCTTCTTCGTCATCCCCTACGAGCGGGATTTCTCGCTGATCGGCACGACCGATATGGATTACCAGGGCGATCCCAGCGACGCCGCGGCCTCGAGCGAAGAGATCGCCTATCTCTGCAAGGGCGCGTCCGACTATCTGCGCGCAGAGGTCACCCCTGCCGATGTGGTATGGACCTATTCCGGGGTGCGCCCACTGTATGACGACGGCGCGTCGAAGGCCCAGGCGGCGACGCGGGAATACGTGCTGGACCTGGACGCACCCTCCGGCCAGCCAGCGCTGCTCTCCGTTTTTGGCGGCAAGATCACCACCTACCGCCGCCTGGCGGAAGCGGCCCTGAGCAAGCTCGGGCCGCATCTGCCCGCCGCGAAGGGTTTGCCGGCAGGCTGGACCGGAAATCACGCGCTACCCGGTGGCGATTTTGCCGATTTTCCGGCCGAGTTGGCACGGCTGCAGACCGACTATCCCGCTGTGGCGCCGGCGACGCTGCGGCGTTTGCTGCGCGCCTATGGCACGTGCGTGACCGATTTGCTGGGTCCCCCCAACGGGGCCGATCCGCTGGGCCGCCTGTTCGGGGCCGATCTGTCGGCTGCTGAGATCGCCTATTTGGCCCGCGTCGAATGGGCCGTGACTGCCGCCGACATCGTGTGGCGCCGTAGCAAGCTCGGCCTGCGGCTGACGGCACAGCAGGTCGCCCAAGTGGATGCTTATCTGGCCGAACTTCATGCGCGTGGCGAGCCCGTCGCGTGACCGCAGCGGTGCTGGTGATCGATCAGGGCACCACCTCCACCCGCTCGATCGTCTTTGGCGCCGATCTGCTGCCGGTCGCCCAGGCGCAGCGGGAGTTTCCGCAGCATTATCCGCAGCCGGGCTGGGTGGAGCACGACCCGGAGGATCTCTGGTTCACCAGCCTGGCCACGGCGCGCGAGGCGCTGCGAAAGGCCGGGTTGGAGGCGGGCAGGCTCGCCGGCATCGGGATCACCAACCAGCGGGAGACGACGCTGATTTGGGACCGCCAGACCGGTCAGCCGATCCACAATGCCATCGTGTGGCAGGACCGCCGCACCGCCGATGCCTGCGACGCGTTGGAAGCGGCCGGGCATGGTGGGCTGGTCGCATCCCGCACGGGCCTGCGGCTGGACCCGTATTTCTCCGCGACCAAGATCGGCTGGCTGCTGGACCATGTGCCGGGTGCGCGAGAGCGGGCGGAGCGGGGCGAGTTGGCCTTCGGGACGGTGGATAGCTACCTGCTCTGGCGGCTGACCGGCGGCCGGGTGCATGCGACGGATGCGACCAATGCATCGCGCACCATGCTTTGCGGCATCGCCACCGGACAGTGGGACGACGACATGCTGCGTCTGTTCAACGTGCCGCCCGCGATGTTGCCGGACATCGGCGACAGTAGCGGGGATTTCGGCAGCGTGGACCCGGCCCTGTTGGGCGGCGCCGTCGCCGTGCGGGGCATCGCCGGGGATCAGCAGGCGGCGTTGGTGGGGCAGGCCTGCTTCAGCCCGGGCATGGTGAAGGCCACCTATGGCACGGGCGCCTTCATCCTGCTGAATGTGGGGACGGAACCGGTGCGGTCCGCCCACGGCCTGCTGACCACCATCGCCTACCAGCGCCGAGGCCAGCGGCGTTATGCGCTCGAGGGGTCCATCTTCTCGGCTGGGACCGCCGTGCAGTGGCTGCGGGACGGGCTTGGCCTGGTGGACGACGCCGCTGAGACGGGCGCGCTGGCGGCCCTGGCGGACCCGGCCCAGCGTGTCTACCTCGTGCCTGGCTTCACCGGCCTTGGCGCACCGCACTGGAATAGCCGGGTGCGCGCCAGTCTCTCGGGCATCACCCGCGGTACGACCCGCAAGGAACTGGCGCGGGCCGTGTTGGAGGCGGTGGGCTACCAAACGCGGGACCTGCTGGGGGCGATGCTGGCGGATGCGGGGGTGGCAGGGAAGGTTGTGCTGCGGGTGGATGGCGGCATGACTGCCAGCGACTGGACCATGCAATTCCTGGCCGACATGGTGGGCGTGCCGGTGGACCGGCCTGCGTGCTTGGAGACGACGGCGTTGGGTGCGGCTTATCTGGCGGGGCTCGACGCGGGTGTGTATCCGGAGCCGGAGGAGTTCGAACGTCGTTGGGTGCGGCAGGCACGTTTCGCTCCTGCCATGGCGGAGGCGGAACGGCAGGACCGATACGCCGGATGGCAGGCGGCGGTCGGGCAGGCGTTGTATCAGCCTTAGTACATCCCGGCTTACTGACTGATGGCCCTAACGTTTCATCCTGACGCCGGGTCTATCCTCATTTGTGACTTTTCAACTGGCTTCCGCGCCCCCGAGATGGTCAAGGTCCGGCCCGTGGTGGTCATCTCGCCCAGGCGGCGCGTAGCCAACTCGCAACCGTCATTCCACTCAGCAGCACGGAGCCGCTTCCACTGGAACCGTGGCACTTTGCAGTACCATCAGGCGCTTACCCACCAGCCCGAGGCCCAGTGTGGGCGAAAACGGACATGGTGATGACGGTCGCGTTGGAGCGGCTGGACCGGGTCATGATGAGGGATGCACGCGGAAACCGGCGCTACCATGTGTTCCAGTTCCCAGAAACCTCCATGCCGGGCCTGCGACGGGCGCTGACGACTGCTCTCGGTTTTCCTTCAGATTTGTCATCAGAAGGCCTAAATTAAGGTTATTCCCGCTCCACGGCTTTGGTCGCGCCGGGCTTGCAAGACCCCCGCGGGGGCCGGTTTCGGCGATCAGGTGATGACAAGCCTGCCGGGACCGCAAATCAGCCCTCGCCCTCATCGGCGGGGGCTTTGTCGTTCTAGAGGGCGCCAGAGCACCACGCCCCTGACTTGCATGCCGCCTTCAACCGTTCTAGCGCAGGGTTAGGCGCGCCAACGCGGGGGGCATGGTTCAATGGGGTTTTCGGGGTTGTCGCCGCTGCTCTCGCCGCGCTCGGTGGCGGTGATCGGGGCGTCGTCGGACCCCACCCGAATCGGCGGCCGCCCCATCGCCTACATGCGAGCGCGTGGGTTCGCCGGCGGCATATTTCCGGTGAACCCGAACCGGACTGACATCCAGGGCTTGCAGGCTTACCCCGACATCGCCAGCCTGCCTGCGGTGCCCGACGTCGCCATCATTGCGGTCCCCGCCACGCAGGCGGTGGACACGATGGCGGCGCTGGGGGCCAAGGGAGTGAAAGCGGCGATCGTATTCTCGGCCGGGTTCGCTGAAACCGGCGCGGAGGGTGCGGTCCTGCAGACCAGGATGGTGAGCGTGGCGCGAGCGCATGACATGCGGGTGCTGGGTCCGAACTGCTTGGGCGTGTTCAACGACCGGATCGGTTTCTATGGGATCTTCTCCGCCTCGCTCGAGACGGGCTACCCGCCGCCGGGCCGGATCGGGATCGTCAGCCAGTCCGGCGCCTATGGCACCCATATCTTCACCATTGCCCGGCAGCGCCGCATCGGCACCCCGGTCTGCGTCACCACGGGGAACGAAGCTGACGTGGCGGTCGGCGAAGTCATCGGCTGGATGGTCGAGGACGAAGGCACCGACGTGATCGCTCTCTACGCCGAGGGCATTCGGCAGAGCGCTAGCTTCGTGCGCGCGCTGGCGGCCGCCCGGGGCGCGCGCAAGCCGGTCATCGTGATGAAGGTTGGCCGGTCGGTATTGGGCGCGGTCTCTGCCCGGTCCCATACCGCGGCCATCGCTGGGGACGACGCCGTGACCTCGGCGGTGCTGGCGGAGTTTGGTGCGCTACGGGCGCGGACGACGGAAGAGATGCTGGATTTCGCCCATCTGGCGACGCGGCGCATCTATCCGGTGCGCAACACGCTCGGCATGGTCACGGTGAGCGGCGGTGCCGGCGTGCTGGTGAGCGATGCGGCGGAGGCGCTAGGCCTGCCCATGCCGGCCATGCCACTGGCGACGCAGCAGCGCCTGGTCGGGTTGCTCCCCTATGCTGCGGCGCACAACCCGGTCGACTGCACGGCGCAGGCGCTGAACGATATCGGCCTGGTCGGCACCTTCACCGAGGCGATGGTTCAGGAGGGCGGCTATGGTTCCGTGCTGGCCTTCTTCAGCCAGACCGGCGGGGCGGCCTCCATCGCACCGGGGCTGCGGCGGGAGTTGGGGGCGGTGCAGGCCCGCCATCCGGACCGGCTCTATGTCTTGTCGGTCCTCGCCGCGCCCACTCTGGTGGACCAATACGAGGCGGATGGGTGGAGCGTGTTCGAGGACCCGACCCGGTCCGTCAACGCTATCGAGGCGATGGGCCGGCTGGGGGACTCGTTCGCCGAGGCGCCAAGCCTCCCGCCGCCGCCCGTCGAGGCGGAGGACCTGCCTGCCGGCTCGCCGGACGAGGCAGGAGCCAAGCAGATGCTGGCAGCGGCGGGCATTCACAGCGCGCCTGAACAGGCCTGTGGCGACGTCGAAACGGCCGTCGCGGCGGCGGCGGCGATCGGCTACCCGGTGGTGCTCAAGATCCTCTCGCCGGACATCGTGCATAAGTCCGATATCGGCGGCGTGCTGCTGAACGTGGGCGACGAACAGGGCGTGCGGGATGGGTTCGCCCTGTTGATGGCGCGCGCCGCGGAGAAAGCGCCGCACGCCCGGATCCAGGGTGTGCTGGTGGCCAAGCAACTTGAGGGTGGGGTCGAATGCATCCTGGGTGTCCATCAGGACCCGGTGTTCGGCCCGGTGGCGATGGTCGGCCTGGGCGGGATTTTCGTCGAAATCATGCGTGACGTGGCCGTCCGCCGGTGTCCCTTCGGGCCGGACGTGGCGGAGAAGATGATCCGCAGCCTGCGTGGTGCCCCCCTGCTGCTTGGCGCACGGGGCCGGCCCGCCGCCGATATCGGTGCCTTGGCGCAGATGCTGTCCCGGCTCTCCGCCTTCGCGCATGAGGTGGGGCCGCGGCTGCAGGCGATCGACCTCAACCCGGTGCTGGCCATGGCCGACGGCGCCTATGCGGTGGATGCGGTGGTGCAGATCGATGGCTGACGCCGAGAGCCTGCGGCTGATCCGCGACAGCGCCGCGGCGATTGCCCCGCGCGGCGGGGACCTTCGCCGCGTGCGCGGCCTCCGCTTCGGTGATCCTGGCTACGACAGGGCGGTGCTGCAGGAGATGGGTAGCATGGGTTGGATCGGCCTGCGGGTCCCCGAAGCCCAGGGCGGCGCCGGGCTGGGCATGGCCGAACTCTGTGCCGTCATGGAGGAATGCGGCGCTGCTTTGGTGCCGGAGCCGCTACTGCCGTGCGCCATCGCCGCCTGCCTCCATCCCGACCCGGCGCTGCTGGCGGGGGAGCGCGTGGTGGTGCCGGCGTGGCAGGAACGGGTGGACGCGCTGGGCCATGCGCCAGAAACGACGTTGCAGGCCGGCCGCGTGACCGGCCGTAAGCTGTTCGTGCCGATGGCCGCCTCCGCCGACGCCTTCATCGTCACCACGGCGCAAGGGCCGGCCCTGGTGCAGCGTTCCGCGCCCGGCGTGGCGCTGGATGTGGCCGCCACCCAGGACGGCGCCACGCTGGCCACGGTCGACTTCGCCGGCGCGCCGGGCGAACCCCTGCCGGGCGAGGCCAGGGATGCGCTGGAGGATGCCACGCTCGGCACGGCCGCCCTCATGCTGGGCGTCTTGGGGCAGGCCTTCGAGCTGACGCTGGAATACCTGCGGACCCGGCAGCAATTCGGCAAGCCGATCGGCAGCTTCCAGGCGTTGCAGCACCGCGCGGCCGATTTGAAGCTGCAACTGGAGCTGACCCGCGCGAGCGTGGAGAGCGCGGCGGCGACCCTGGACAGCGGCGCGCGCCAACCAGCGCGCGAGGCCGCGGTGTCGCGGGCGAAGGCGCGGGCGGCGGCCGCCGGGATGCTGGTGACGCGCCAGGCGATCCAACTGCATGGCGGCATCGGCTATACGGACGAGTACGACGTTGGGTTGTACCTTCGCAAGGCGATGGTGCTGAGCAACGCCTATGGCTCCGCCGCGGCACACCGTGCGCGATACGCGCGATTGGTGCCGGACGACGAGGATTGAAAGGGGCATGATGCTGGAAGGCAAAGTCGCTATCGTCACAGGCGCTGGTGGCGGCATCGGGCGCGAAATCGCCGTCGCCATGGCACTGGCAGGCGCCGACGTCGTGATCAACGATGTCGGCGCGTCGCTGACGGGGCAGGGCCTGTCCGCATCACCGGCCGAGCAGACCAAGCAGATCATCGAGCAGCGGGGCGGCAAGGCGGCCATCAGCACCGACAGCGTCGCCGAGTGGGCGTCCGCCCAGCGTATCGTGCAATGCGCGATGGATTCGTTCGGCAAGGTCGACATCGTCGTCAACAACGCGGGCATCCTGCGCGACGTCATCTTCCACAAGATGTCGCCGGAGGATTGGCTGAGCGTCATCGGCGTTCACCTGAATGGCTCGTTCTTCGTCAGCCGGGCGGCCGCCGACCGGTTCCGCGCGCAGCAATCCGGCGCCTATGTCCACATGACCAGCACCTCCGGTTTGGTGGGCAATTTCGGCCAGGCCAATTACGCGGCGGCTAAGCTCGGGATCACGGCACTGTCCAAATCCATCGCGCTGGATATGCAGCGCTACAATGTCCGGTCGAATTGCATCGCCCCCTTCGCGTGGAGTCGGATGACCAGCTCCATTCCCGCCGAGACGCCGGAGCAGAAGGCGCGTGTGGCCAAGCTGCAACAGATGACCCCGGACAAGAACGCGCCCATGGCGGTGTTTTTGGCGTCGGACGCGGCGGCCGACTTCACTGGCCAAGTCTTCGCGACCCGCTACAACGAGATTTTCCTGATGAGTCAAAGCCGCCCACTCCGCTCCGTCCACCGCGGCGAGGGCTGGACGCCGGAACTGATCGCAGAGCACGCTGCGCCGGCGTTGAAATCCAGCCTGCTGCCGCTGGACCGCAGCCAGGATGTCTTCGCTTGGGACCCGGTATAGCGGGAGGGCGCGTGATGAGGAGAACCCTATGGACCACCCGCTGACCACCCGAGACGACCATGCCGAAATCCGCCAGGAGGTGCGCAAGCTCTGCGCCCGGTTCCCCGGAGAATATTGGCGCAAGCTGGATGAGGCGCGCGGTTACCCGACCGAGTTCGTGAAGGCGCTGACCGAGGCGGGCTATCTGTCAGTGTTGATCCCGGAGGAGTATGGTGGCTCCGGCCTCGGCATCTCCGCCGCCGCGGCGATTTTGGAAACGGTGCAGGCGGAGGGGTGCAACGGATCTGCCTGCCACGCGCAGATCTATATCATGGGTACGGTCCTGCGGCATGGGTCGGAGGCGCAGAAGACCCAATATTTGCCGAGAATCGCCACCGGGGAATTGCGGCTACAAGCGTTCGGCGTCACCGAACCCACGAGCGGCACCGACACCACCAGCCTTCGCACCTTCGCCAAGCGCGAAGGCGATACCTACGTCGTCAACGGCCAGAAGGTTTGGACCAGCCGGTCTGAACATTCCGACCTGATGCTGTTGCTGGTCCGCACCACGCCGCTCGACCAGGTGAGGAAAAAGACCGAGGGGCTGTCCACCTTCATCGTCGACATGAAGAAAACGCCGGGGCTGACCATCCGCCCGATCCGGACGATGATGAACCACAATTCTTGCGAAGTGTTTTTCGACAACATGCCGGTGCCGGCCGCCAATCTCGTGGGCGAAGAGGGCAAGGGTTTCCGCTATATCCTGGACGGGATGAACGCGGAGCGGCTGCTGATCGCGGCGGAATGCATCGGCGATGCCAAGTGGTTCACCGCCAAATCCACCGCCTACGCTTGCGAGCGCAAAGTGTTCGGCCGCCCGATCGGACAAAACCAGGGCGTCGCCTTCCCCATCGCCAAGGCCTACGCGCAGATGCGCGCCGCCGAATTGCTGGTGCGCGACGGGTTGGAGCGGTTCGAGGCCGGGCTGCCCTGTGGCGAGCAGGCCAATATGGCGAAGATGCTGGCGGCCGAGGCAAGCTGGGCAGCGGGCGAGGCCTGCATCCAGACCCATGGTGGCTATGGCTTCGCCGAGGAGTACGACATCGAGCGTAAGTTCCGTGAAACCCGGCTGTATCAGGTGGCGCCTATTAGCACCAACCTGGTCCTGTCGTATGTGGCGGAACACGTGCTCGGCATGCCGCGCTCCTATTGATGGGGCCGTTGCACGGCTTGACCGTCCTGGCGCTGGAGCAGGCGGTCGCGGCGCCGTACTGCTCCAGCAGGCTGGCGGATGCTGGCGCACGGGTGATCAAGATCGAGCGAGCCGAGGGCGATTTTGCCCGCTTCTACGATGCCTCCGTGCAGGGGCTGTCGAGCTACTTCGTCTGGCTGAACCGCGGCAAGCAGAGCCTGGTGGCGGATATCAAACAGCCGGACGATGCGGCGTTGCTGCACCGTATCATCGCCAAGGCGGACGTGTTCATCCAGAACCTGGCACCCGGGGCTGCGGCCCGCGCCGGGTTCGGCTCCGAAGCGCTGCGGGCGCTGCATCCCCGCCTGATCACGGTCGACATCAGCGGCTATGGCGAGGGGCACGACTATGCCGAGATGAAGGCCTATGATTTGCTGGTGCAGGCAGAAAGCGGGCTCGCCACGATCACGGGCCACCCAGCGGGACCGGGCCGGGTGGGGGTGTCGGTCTGTGACATCGCCTGCGGCATGGCAGCGCATTCGGCGGTGCTGGAGGCCCTGATCGGGCGCGGCATCTCCGGGCAGGGCACCGGGCTGAAGGTGAGCCTGTTCGACGGCATGGCCGATTGGATGAACGTGCCGCTGCTGTATTTCGAGGGCACCGGCCGGGCCCCACAACGCATGGGGCTGGCGCATCCGAGCATCTGCCCATATGGCGCATTCGACACGCGGGACGGTTCTGCGGTGCTGCTGTCGATCCAGAACGAGCGGGAGTGGCAGGCCTTCTGCACCCATGTCCTATACGAACCGGACCTGCCCCGCCGCCCGGGCTTTGAAAGCAACAACGCCCGCGTCACCAACCGCCCTGCGGTCGACGGGCACATTGCCACGGTCTTCGCCAGCCTCACGCGTGACCAGGCGGCTGCCCGGCTGCGGAAGGCGAATACGGCGTTCGGCTTCGTGAACGACCTGGCGGCGTTTGCGCGTCACCCGGCGCTGCGCCGGGTTCCGGTGCAGACGCCCGGCGGCCCCGCGATGGTGGCCGCCCCGCCTGCGGTCGACACGGCCGGCGCCCGCGAGTTCGGGCCGGTGCCCGCGGTGGGCGAGCATTCAGCCGTGATCCGGACGGAGTTTGCCTGAGGCGGCGCGGGCGGCATGACAAAACCGATAGTTCTGCCGCCTCGCCTTGACCTGCCTGTCGTCTGGTGCAAGTGAGAGCCAATCGCAACCGGAGAGTGATGATGAGTAAGACCCTGGCCGTGGCAATGGCCGCTGCCTTGCTGGCGCCGTCGCTGGCGATGGCTGGTGAGTTCTATGTCGGGGAGCCAGTGGAGAAGGAGGGTTTGCAAATCTCCCCTGCCTACCTCGAGGGTATCCAGATGGATCACATGCCCAAGGGTGCCTCGATGGACCCAAAGGCGATCCACGTCGAGGTCGATGTGCACGCGGCCAAGGGTGAGGCGCATGGTTTTCCCGAGGATTCCTGGATCCCTGGTCTGACCATCCAGTACACCGTCGAGAAGGTGGGCACGCCCTGGAAGCATACCGGGACCCTGGTCGCGATGCAGGCGAAGGATGGGCCGCATTACGCCAACAACACGGCCATGGACGGTCCGGGCCAATATAAGCTGACCTACGTGATCAGCCCGCCTGACCTGATCCGCCACGTCGACAAGGACACCGGCGTTCCGGCCTGGTGGAAGCCGGTCACCGCGAGTTGGACCTTCACCTATCCGAGCAAGAGCAAAGGGTGACCGCGCGCCGGTTTGTGCTGGCGCTGGCGGTCCTCGCCGCCGCGCCTGCCGCCGCCTGGGCGGATGACCCGATCGTGGTCATCCTGAAGGACCACAAGTTCACCCCGGCGGAAATCCACGTGAAGGCTAACGTCCGCACGCAATTGCTGGTGAAAAACCAGGACGCCACGGCCGAGGAATTCGACAGCACGGATTTGCGGGTCGAAAAGGTGATCGCCGGCGGCCGGGAGGGAACGGTGCGGCTGCCATCTCTCGATCCCGGCCGTTACTCTTTCATGGGTGAATTCAACTCGGATACGGCCAAAGGTGTCGTTGTCGCGGAGTAGATCCACCAGTCACAGACATGACCTATTCAAGTAGGGCGGAAAAGCGCAGCGCCAGCCGCCACCTTGCGGCACGTGATGGCGCAAGACGCTACGCTTTTCCGAAAGCGTCATTTGTTCGCGGGCAGACTTTCTGGTGCCGGCTATTCTTTTTCGTATTGGGAGCGATTGGGGAATTGCTCCGTCAGGAAGCGTCGGATGCTGTCCCCGAATGCCGCATCATCGAAATTGAAAAAGGTCTTCCCGGCGCTTTTCGTTACCACGTCTTCGTAACTGGGCGGCTTTCCCCAGAACCCCGATCGCGTATTTTCTTCCCCTAGATGGGTGAGTGGCATTTGCTCGCGCTTATAGGCATGGTTGAGAATGCTGGTGGGACCGATCAGCCCGTACCAGCGATCTTCGGTGACGAAATCCTTCAAATCACAATAGGCGTCCAACACGCGTTTTTTCGTCAAGTACGTTGGCGTATGGGTTTCAAAGTTGTAGCCAGTATAGCCCAGCCTCACCAGCACATCATAGCTGCGCCAGAGCGAGTCCACCCAAAGGCCGCGCTTCGTGACCTTTTTCAGCGCCAAGTTTTCAATGTAACGATCCTGCCGTGCCGCTTCTGGCGGGAAGGTGTCGAGCAGGAAGAAATCGTCAGAGAAAAACAGATATTCGCTGGAGAGGTCGCCAATGAGCGAGGAGAGAAATATGAGTAGGAACATATTCCTTACCGGTAATCTCACTTTGAGTATTCGCGCGGTGGCCTCATGCGGTACATGCTCGACGAGGGATGTGTCGTCCGATAAAAAATGCGGCTTGTCCCCGTATATCCAGACTTTGCGGATATAGGGCGCGTATAACGCGACGCTTCTCAGGGAGTGGCGGATTTCAAAATCGTCATGGCCCGAATGCTTATAGACGTAAAGTGCGTCCACTGGCTGATCCAAAAATGAAGCGGGAGTCTTTGCAACGATTATATCATCCTGGTTCCAGGCGGGAACCTCTGCCGATTGACGCGCTGGTGCCTGCAACGGAAGATGGCGGTGGCCGATTGCCGATGCCGCTTGCTGGGCATGCGGACATGAATCCGGGAAAATCAAGCAAAAGCTCAACTCGTTCATGTCCAAACTCCAAAGTAGGATGACACCATGACCATCTATACCGGGCCCGTCTTCGACATGGCGCGGACGCAATTCGGCATTATTGCCGACCATCTCGAAATCCCCCAGGACGAGCGGGCGCGGCTGCTCTACCCCAAGCGGGCCATCACGGTGTCGGTCCCGGTCCATATGGATGATGGCCGGACCGAGGTGTTCCAGGGCTATCGGGTCCAGCATCATTTGACGTTGGGACCGACCAAGGGCGGAACCCGTTTCTCCGCCAACCTCGAGGTTGGCGAAGTGGCAGCCTTGGCCATTTGGATGAGCTGGAAATGCGCCCTCGCCGGGTTGCCCTATGGCGGGGCCAAGGGCGGCGTTGCCTGCGACCCACCCACCCTGTCACGGCGTGAGCTGGAGGCCGTCTCGCGCCGCTACATGCAGGAGATGATCCCCTTCGTGAGCCCGCAAACCGACGTCATGGCGCCGGATATGGGGACGAACGAGCAGGTGATGGCTTGGTTCATGGACACCTACTCCATGCACGAAGGCCACGCCGTCAGTGAGATCGTGACTGGCAAACCGGTCAGCCTCGGTGGCACCGAAGGCCGCCGGGAAGCGACCGGGCGCGGGGTGGCCCATTTGGTCCAACGCGCGTGCGAGGCGATCGGGCTGGCCCCGGGCGGCTGCACCGCCATCGTGCAGGGGTTTGGCAACGTGGGCAGCGTCTCCGCCTACACCTTGGCCCGGCGTTACGGCATGAAGATCACCGGCGTCAGCGACCACACCGCGGCGTTCTTCGACCCGGCGGGCCTCCCGCTGGACGCGATCGAGGCGCATGTGGCCAAGCATGGCGTGCTCGGCGGGTTCAGTAGCGAGGCGAAGATCGGTTGGGAGGCGTTGCTGGAGCAACGCTGCGATATCCTGGTGCCGGCGGCGCTGGAGCGGGTGATCACGGCAGATAATGCCGCCCGGCTGCAATGCCGCATTCTGGCCGAGGGCGCCAACGGCCCGACCACGCCGGAGGCCGATGTCATCCTGAATCAGCGGCGTGACGAGGTGTTCGTCATCCCGGACATCCTTTGCAACTCCGGCGGCGTCATCGTCAGCTATTTCGAGTGGGTGCAGGATTTGCAGCGCCTGTTCTGGACCGAAAAAGAGGTCAACAGCCGGCTCGAGCACCTGTTGGACGGCGCGTTTGCCCAGGTCCAGGCCCGGGCCGCCGCCCGCAACGTGCCGAACCGTACCGCCGCCATGGCCATCGGCGTGGAGAAGGTGCGCGCCGGAAAGCGCCTGCGGGGACTTTTCCCGTAGGCGGGAGTTGCCCGGGCGGCAATTCCTGCCGATCCGTTGAAAGTCCGAACGTCCCAAAAATGGCGCAAAACCTGGGTTTTCTGGTGTGGCACGGGGTCTGCAATAGAGATGGCACAAGACACCGCGTCATTCTCAGGAAGCCGCAATGAGCACCTCAGCCGTCAGCGCACCAACTGCTACACCGGTTAATATCCACCACCACTACCGTCACCGGGCCGCCGCCTCACCCTCTTCGTCCGACGCGAACGACCTGCTGGCTTCCGCCAGTGCCACGAGCGCCTCGACGCCGGCAAGTGCCACGTCGAGCACGGGCAGCACGGCCGATGCCACCGCCAGCACCGGAATTTCGAAGTTTGCTGCGGAGTTGCAGTCCATTCTGCTGAGCGCCCAGGCCGGCACGCCATCCGCCGCCGGCACGACGGCGGAAGCGGCAACGACGGCGTCTGACCCGGCGGGCGCGACCGACCCCACGGCATCCCAGAGTGCCAGCCCGGCCGCGGGCCATATTCGTGGGCTGGCCGACCGGCTGCAGGCATTGCTGAACGGAGCAAACGGCAGTGCCGGTGGGTCCAGCGCGGCGGCTACGAGCGGTGCGACCTCAGCGAGCAGCAGCGATCAGTCGCTGAACCTGCAATCCGTGCTGGACCGGCTGCAATCGACCCTGCAGCAGACCCTGAGTTCCTACAGTTCAACTGCGGCGACGGCCGCAGCTGCGAGTGTAGCGGTGTAATCGAGGCTGTCATGGCCGGACTTGATCTGGCCATCCACGCAGCCGGCGCAGCAGGCAGGGCGGTAGAATTGGGGGCCAGAATAGCCCCCAACCACCCTGCGAGAATGGCGACCGGCGTGGATGACCTGATCAAGTCCGGCCACGACAGTGGGCAGGAGGCGCTGACGCCGGGAGATAGTGCAGCCAAAATGGCCGCAACCCGGGAGTGACGCAGCGTCATGGTAAAATCCATCCTGTCGAGGCTGCTAACGGCTGGACTTGATCTGGCCATCCACGCCGCCGGCGCGGTCAGGGCGATAAAAGCGGGGGCCAGAACGGCCTTCAACCGCCCTGCGAGAATGGCGACCGGAGTGGATGACGGGATCAAGTCGGCTGATGAAGGCGACAGGAGGCGCTGGCGCCGGGTGACGAAGCGGCCAAAACGGCCGCTCCCCGGGGGGAACGCAGCGCCGCGGTAAAACACCGTCCTGTCGAGGCTGCTAACGGCTGGACTTGATCTGGCCATCCACGCCGCCGGCGCGGTCAGGGCGATAAAAGCGGGGGCCAGAACGGCCTTCAACCGCCCTGCGGGAATGGCGACCGGAGTGGATGACGGGATCAAGTCGGCTGATGAAGGCGACAGGAGGCGCTGGCGCCGGGTGATGAAGCGGCCAAAACGGCCGCTCCCCGGGGGGAACGCAGCGCCGCGGTAAAACACCGTCCTGTCGAGGCTGCTAACGGCTGGACTTGATCTGGCCATCCACGCCGCCGGCGCGGTCAGGGCGATAAAAGCGGGGGCCAGAACGGCCTTCAACCGCCCTGCGGGAATGGCGACCGGAGTGGATGACGGGATCAAGTCGGCTGATGAAGGCGACAGGAGGCGCTGGCGCCGGGTGATGAAGCGGCCAAAACGGCCGCTCCCCGGGGGGAACGCAGCGCCGCGGTAAAACACCGTCCTGTCGAGGCTGCTAACGGCTGGACTTGATCTGGCCATCCACGCCGCCGGCGCGGTCAGGGCGATAAAAGCGGAGGCCAGAACGGCCTTCAACCGCCCTGCGGGAATGGCAACCGGAGTGGATGACGGGTCAAGTCGGCAGGGCCACCCTTCCAGCGAACTCGGAATGATCTGAAAACAAGTACAACCTCTATGGAATGCTCCTCGGGTTAGACTTCCTCCACGAGTTCTAGCCGGGTTTTGACCCTTTCGACATCACCGCCCATGCGATCCAGGCGGCAAGAGACTGAAGCGTATTGGCCTTCCAGCAATCCAAACACTCTTTGACTTCCCCGATGTTGACTTTACCTTTGCGATATCTTCTCGGATGCGACGCAGTAGCGTCAATACCAGATCATCACTCATAGGCGTGGTCCCCCAAACCTGTTTCCGGCGTAACCAACCACACCAGCGGTCTGCATGCCAGAGTGCCACCGGAACACGCTCTTTGCCACATGGGGCGGCCATGAAGAAACGGGTTGGATGCGCTAGCGCCCGGGGATTGCTGTGGCCAAAATGGCCCAGACCCGGAAGTGAGCAACGCCATGGCAAAACCGATCCTGTTCGTCACGCGGCGGCTGCCGCCAGCTATCGAGGCCCGGGCCTCCCGCGACTACGAGGCGCGCTTGAATCGTTTGGATACCGTCCGGACCGGGGCGGATGTGGTGGCGATGGCGGAGGAGGCGCAGGCCGTGCTCTGCTGCCCGGCCGATAAACTGGACGCGGGCGTGATCCAGGCCTTGCCCCCCACAGTGAAGGTGATCGGCACGTTCAGCGTCGGGTTCGAGCATATCGACCTAGCCGCCGCCCGGGCGCGTGGTATCCTGGTCGTCAATACGCCGGATGTCCTGTCGGTCGCCACCGCCGAGTGTACCCTGCTGCTGCTGTTGGCCGCGGCGCGCCGCGCGGGGGAGGGGGAGCGGCTGGTCCGCAGCGGAACATGGACCGGGTGGGCGCCGACCCAAATGCTGGGGACCGGCGTGGTCGGCCGCTCGCTCGGCATATTCGGCATGGGCCGGATTGGCCGCGAATTGGCCACGCTGGCGCGGGGGCTGGCGATGACGGTGCATTACCGCAACGCCAGGCGCCTGCCCGCGGAGCTGGAGCGTGGGGCGATTTTCCACGACAACGACGATAGCTTTCTCGCAGCCAGCGAATTGCTGTCGCTGAACGCGCCGGGTGGGGCAGCAACCATGCATTGGCTGAATGCCGAGCGGATCGCCAAACTGCCGCCGGGCGTGGTGGTGGCGAATGCCGGGCGCGGCACGCTGGTGCACGACGCCGCCCTGATCGCAGCGCTGCGCAGCGGGCACGTCGCTGCCGCCGGGCTGGATGTCTACGAGGGCGAACCGGCGTTGAACCCGGCCTACCTGACCCTGGAGAACGTCGTGCTGCTGCCGCATTTGGGCAGCGCGACGATGGCCACGCGGGACGCCATGGGTGGCATGGTTCTTGATGGTATCGATGCCGTATTGGCCGGCAGGGAGCCGGTTAACTTGGTTCGGTAGCAAAACCGACGCATCGAAGGCGGCGTCTGCCCCGAAAAGCGGCAGGCATGGGTAAGGGGAAGCATGCGATGCCTGCGCAATCCATCGAAGCCCTGCCCTATCCCTTCGAGTTCAAACCCGCCCACTGCGCGCTGCTGATCATCGACATGCAGCGCGACTTCCTCGAACCCGGCGGGTTCGGGGAAATGCTCGGCAACGATGTCGGCCAACTGCGTCGCGCGATCGCCCCAAACCGCGCCCTGCTCGATGCCTGGCGCCTCGCCGGCTTGGCGGTGATCCACACGCGGGAGGGGCACCGCCCGGATTTGTCCGATTTGCCCGGCGCCAAGAAAATCCGCGGGCGCGGCGAAAAGCAGATCGGTGATGTAGGGCCGATGGGCCGCATCCTCGTCCGCGGCGCGGCGGGCCACGACATCATTCCGGAACTGTATCCGGCACCCGGCGAGCCGGTGATCGACAAACCCGGCAAGGGCGCGTTTTTCGCCACCGACCTCCACGCCATACTGCAGCACCGCGGCATCACCCAACTGGTCGTGACGGGTGTGACGACGGAGGTTTGCGTCAACACCACGGTGCGCGAAGCGAATGATCGCGGGTACGACTGCCTGGTGCTGTCGGATTGCTGTGCCTCCTATTTCCCGGATTTCCATGAAATGGGGCTGCGCATGATCTCGGCACAGGGCGGCATCTTTGGGTGGGTGACGCAGTCAGCCGCGCTCATTCAAGCAATCGGTTCAGTAGGCGCCTAGAACGGGGGAGCAGCAGGTATGAGCTTGTCAGTCGAGACCGCGGCCAGACCAAAGCTTTGGGTGCCTGGCGATTGGAACGCATTATTCGGCTTCGGCACCAACATCCTGGTGAATGTGCTGGTGCTGACCGGGCTGCTGCGCTTCGTGATAAAAATGCCGGAGAGCCTGGTGTTCGGGCGGATCCTCCCGGCACTCGGGCTCATGCTGTGTCTCAGCACGGGGTATTACGCCTTCCTCGCCTACCGGCTGGCCAAGCGAACGGGCCGTGACGACGTGTGCGCCCTGCCATCGGGCATCAGCGTGCCGCATATGTTCGTGGTGACCTTCGTCGTCATGCTCCCGATCGGGTTGGCGACCAACGACCCGGTGCAGGCATGGGAGGCCGGGCTTACCTGGGTGTTCATTCAGAGCTTCGTGCTGATGGTCGGTGGCTTCATCGGCCCAGCGATCCGCCGCATCACGCCGCGCGCCGCCCTGCTCGGCTCGCTGGCAGGGATCTCCATCACCTTCATCGCCATGAACCCGGCCGCCCAGATGTTTACGACCCCCATCATTGGCCTGGTGTGCTTTATCGTCATCCTGGGGAGCTGGTTCGGCGGTGTGCGGTATTTTCGCGGCATGCCGGGCGGCTTGGTCGCCATTGCGGTGGGCACCGTGGTCGCCTGGGGCTCGACCGTGCTTGGGCTGAACTACGGCGATTTGAGCCTGGCCAAGCTGGCCGGGTCGGTGTCGAATTTTGGATTTTCGGTGCCGCTGCCCGCCGTTGACCATACTTTCGCCGGGTTCAAATACCTTGGCGTCATCCTGGTCACGGCCATCCCATTCGGGATTTACGACCTGATCGAGGCGCTCGACAACGTGGAGAGCGCGGCCGCGGCGGGCGATTCGTTCCCCACCACGCGCGTGCTGACGGCCGATGGCGTGATCAGCCTGATCGGCTGCCTGATGGGCAACCCCTTCATCAACGCAGTCTATATCGGCCACCCCGGGTGGAAAGCGATGGGAGGCCGGATTGGTTACTCGGCCGCCACTGGGATCGCGATCCTGTTGCTGACCTGGTTCGGCATCATTTCCGTCATGATGGCGTTGATCCCCGTCGTCGCCATCCTGCCGATCTTGCTGTATATTGGGATGCTCATCGGTTCCCAAGCGTTTCAGGAGACGCCGCATCGCCATGCGCCGGCCATCGTTCTGGCGCTGCTGCCGCAGATCGCCGAATGGGGCAAAACCCAAATCGACAACGCGCTGGGCGCCGCGGGCACCAGTGCCGCCGCCATCGGCATGGGCAAGCTCGCGGCGGTGGGGGTCCTGTACCAGGGGCTGGAGACGCTCGGTGGTGGTGCAACCCTGGCCGGCATCGTCCTCGGCGCCATCGCCGTCTTCATCATCGACCGGGAATTTAACAAAGCGACTGCTTTTGCTCTTGCCGGCGCTATTCTCACCTTCTTTGGCTTCATCCATGGTGAGGGAGTGGGCTTTGCCCGTTCACCAGAAATTGCTGTCGCCTATATTGCGGTGGCGGGGGTACTCTTCGCGTGCCGGCGACAATCGACAATGGAAGTACAGGTAACCTAGATTATGTTTCACAAACTGCTGCCTGCCCTGTTTGCGCTCCTTTTCGCCTCGAATGCGATGGCCGCCACGCTGGAGGGGGTGACGCTGCCCGATACCTACCCGGTCGATGGCAAGGCCATTCCACTGAACGGCATCGGGATCCGCACGCTGACGATCTTCAGCGTGAAGGTCTACGTCGCGGCGTTGTACTTGGCACAGCAGAGCCACGACGCCAACGCGATCCTGAATTCGCCTGAGGACAAGGTGCTCATCCTGCACTTCCTGCATGCAGGGTCAAAGGCGGATGTCGAGAAGGAGTATCGCGCCGGGGAGACGACGAATTGCAGCGGCGGGGGCTGCAATCCGGCAGACGCCGCCGATTTCGAGCGCCTGGTGGCGGCAGCCCCGGCCGTCGCAGTGGGCGACACGACGACCTATATCTTCACGTCGAAGTCGATGCGGGTCCTTGCGAACAACCGGCAGATCGGCGAGTACACCAATAAGGATCTCGCTCGCCTCATCCTGGCCGGGTTCATCGGCACCCATCCACCATCCACCGACCTGCGTAGCGCTCTGCTGGGGATGCAGTAAGCTCCAGTCTGTGCCGAAGAGGCCATGGGTTGGCATACTGAGTCGGCGGCCGGCCATGGTCCGCCTGCAGCACCCCCGACGCCACTTTGACGATGTCGTCGAAGTCGGCCTCGGACGGCGGGGCGAACCATCAGTCACACGACCATACCAGACAACGTTAGCCCGGCGAGACCAGCCGCTCCGCGCCGATCAGGGCCAACCCCTCGGCTACCGACACGAACTCGCCGCCACCCGAGACACGCTGCGTCCCAAAGCGCTGGTCGAACAACGCACGGACGGCTGGAACAAAGGCCGTGCCGCCGGTTAGGAACACGCGATCGATCGCGCCCTCGGGCACGTTGGCTGCCACGAGGGCCCGGTCGATCGCGGCCTCCAGGCGATTGAGTTCGGGCGCGATCCAGCCTTCGAACTCGCTGCGGCCGATGGGCTGGTCGATCGAAAAACCGGCGTGGTCGAAGCGCAGGACCGCCGTCTCCGCCGCCGACAGCGCCGCCTTCGCTTCCGTGACCGCGCGATACAGCGGATAGCCCTGCTCGTCCTCGATCAGCCGGACCAGGTGGTCCAGCCGGCCGGGATGTTCCGCCGACCGCCTGACTTCGGCGATGTCGCGCATCGTGCGCGGGCTGCGCATCATGGACAGGCGATGCCACCGGGCGAAGGCGCTGTACCACTCGGCCGGCACCGGCAGGGCGGTTCCCCAGGGCGTGTAGTGGCTGCCCTTGCCGAGCAAAGGGGCCACCACATGCTCCATGATGCGGGCATCGAACGCGTCGCCGGCGATCCCGACACCGGCGCGGCCAAGGGCTGCGATGGGCTCGGCCTTGCCGGGATCGAAGCGCAGGACGGAGAAGTCGCTGGTGCCGCCACCGAAATCACCCACCAGGACGGTTGCGGCGGCGTCGAGGGCGCGGGTGAAGCGGTAACCGGCGGCCTCCGGCTCCAGCGCCAGGTCGATGGTGGGAAAACCCGCATCCGCAAAGGCTGCGCGCAGCCGCTTTTCGCCCAGCGCGTCATCCGCTTGATCGCCGGCAAACTGCACCGGGCGGCCAGCAACGATCCGCAACCCGGCGGTATCCACCGCGGCTGTCTGGAAAAGCTCGCGCAGGAACAGCCCGACGAGTTGTTCCAGGCTCAGCACGCGGCCGAACAGGTTGGTGGATGTGAAGCTGCGGCTGGCGAGATAGCTCTTCATCGACATGACCAGCCGGCTGTCCAGCGGATCGTCCAGATAGGCGGTGATGGCTGCCGGGCCGGCGGCATGGCGCAAGGCCTTGCGCCCCGGCATTTGCTCTGCCCAGAAGCATAACACGGTGCGGAAAACATCGTATTCCGCACCGCCCGTGGTGAAGCGATGGGTGTGGACGTCTCCCGTTTCGGTATCCAGTGCGGCAAAAACACTATTGGTCGTGCCGAAATCGATGCCGAGGACGGTTGTCACGAAGTACCTGCGCCGGGTGTGGGCGGGGCGTTTAGGCCGAGCCACCTCCGATCGTCAACTGCGCAGGCCGCCCGGGTGGGCCGGAACCAGCTTCGGCAGGGGGATGTCTTGGAATGGCTGCAGGGAGTCCGGCCTCGATAATGCACTTTCGAAATGAGCATTCATCGACCAAACCTGCGGTTTGTAACACTAAATGGTCGTAATTGCTGCCTTTTTTGTTGCAATTCATCAAGCTATGGATAATTTGATAACCTGTAGTTCCTTCATTCATCGAGATATTCGATGTATTACTATCATGGACCTTGATAGACTTAAGAGCTTCATCCAAGTGATCGAAACCGGGAGCTTCAGCCTCGCTGCCGCGGCGCTCGACGTCACCCAATCGACGATGAGCAGCCGCATCCAGGCACTTGAGGCGGAACTGCAGGTGGTGCTCTTCAAGCGCGGCCGGGGGGGTGCCACGCTGACAGAGGCAGGGAAGCAGCTCGAAGGACCGGCACGTCAAATCATCCAGATTTGGGCTCAGGTCAGCCAGCGCATTGCCGCCTAGGGCGTCACGCCAGCACGGCCGCCAGGAAGTCCCGCGTTCGGGCCTCTGCCGGGGCGGTGAGCATGGTCCGCGCTGGCCCGGTTTCCACCACCCGGCCCTGATCCATGAACACCACCCGGTGGCCGACCTCCCGCGCAAAGCCTAGCTCGTGAGTCACCACGATCATTGTCGTGCCGCGTTCGGCGAGGTCGCGCATGACGGCCAACACTTCGCCCACCAATTCCGGATCCAGCGCGGATGTCGGTTCGTCGAACAGCATCAGGCGCGGGCGCATCGCCAGCGCCCGCGCAATGGCCACGCGCTGCTGTTGGCCGCCAGAGAGCTGGGCCGGGTAAGCATCCACTTTGTGCGAGAGCCCGACCTGCGCCAGCAGCGCGCGGCCCTGCTCGGCAGCCTCGGGCGGGGATTGGCCAAGCACGTGCACGGGCCCCTCGACCACGTTGCCGAGTGCCGTCATGTGGGGAAACAGGTTGAAGCGCTGGAACACCATGCCGGTGGCGCGGCGCTGCCGGGCGATCTGAACCTCGGATAACGGATAGAGCCGGTCGCCAACCCGGCGGTAGCCGACCAACTCCCCCTCCAGCCACAGCCCACCCGAGTCGAACCGTTCCAGCTGGTTGATGCAACGCAAGAACGTGGTCTTGCCTGACCCGGATGGCCCGATCAGGCAGACGACCTCGCCCTTTGCGACATCCAGCGTCACGTCCGCCAAGGCCTGCACCGTGCCGAACGACTTGCCGACCTTGAGGGCGGTGACGACCGCCCCGCTCATCGCAGCCTTGCCATGCCGCGGGCGAAGCGGCGCTCCAGCCCGGCTTGGCCGAAGGAGAGCGCGGTGACCACGACCAGATACCAAAAGGCCGCGACGAACAGCAGCTCCATCACCTTGGCATTGGCGTAGTAGATGTTCTCCGCGTTGTGCAGCAGCTCGGCATACTCGATGACGCTGGCGAGCGACGTGGTCTTGACCATGCTGATGAATTGATTGCCCAGCGGTGGCACGACGACGCGCATCGCCTGCGGCAGGATGATGCGGCGCAGCGCCACGCTGCTGGACATGCCGATCGACTTCGCCGCCTCGAACTGCCCCGTATCGACCGAAATCAACCCGGCGCGCACGATCTCGGACACATAGGCGCCTTCGTTGAGGCCGAGCCCCAGCAGGGCGGCGGCGAAGGGGGTCATGATCACGACCGCGCGGCCGGTCCACAGCCCGGGAATGCCCAGGACGGGGAAGATCAGCGCCAGGTTGAACCATAGCAGGAGTTGGAGGACGACGGGCGTGCCGCGGAACACCCAGGCATAGAAGATCGCGGTGCCCCGCAGGACGGGGTTGCCGGACATCCGCGCGATCGCGGCCGCAACGCCCAGGACGATGCCGGCCGCCATCGCCGCCACCGCCATGACGATCGTATTCACCAAGCCGGCGAGGATGGTCGGCCAGGTGAGGAAATGCGCGACCGCGATCCAGTCGATCTTGCCGATCGCGAAGGCGCGAACCAGGGACGCGAGCAAGGCGACCATGACGGCAGCGGCGGCCCACCGGCCCCAATGTCGCGGACGCACATGCCGCAGCTGCGCGATGTCGAGCGCAACTGCGGCGGCCTCGCTCACGGCAGCTTGTCGCCATTCATGGTGATGGTGGGGGCCGCACTGGCGTCCAGCTCCCATTTCTTGATCAGCATGGCGTAGGTTCCGTCGGCATACAGGGCTTTCAGGGCACCCAGCACGGCATCGCGGAACCCCGTATCCGCCTTGGCGAACGCGATGCCCTGGAAATTCTTGGTGAAGGGCGGGGCCACCAGGCGGTAGATGTTGGGCTCGGCCTTCATCAGCGCTGGCAGCGTCTCGCTGCCCTGCACGGCGGCGTCGATCCGGCCTTGCTGCAATTCGGTATGCACCAGCGGCATCCGGTCCACGCCCTCGTATTCGATGGCTGGCTTGCCGGCTTTTTCACAGTGCTCTGCGCTCCAGGCGGCAATGTTGGCGGGGTAGTTGGTGCTGCGGACGGTGCCGACCTTCTTGCCGCAGAGGTCGTCGGCGGTTTTGATGCTGCTGCCCTCCAGCGTATAGAATTGCGCGCCGGAATTGAGGTAGTCGATGAAATCCATGGTGTCGCGCCGGGCCGGCAGGTCGCTGATGCCCGACAGGATCATGTCAGCCCGCCCAGTTTGCAGCGACGGGATGAGCTGGGCGAACGTCCCGTCCTGCCACTCCAGCGTCACGCCGAGCTTCTTCGCCAGCGCCTCGCCAAGATCGATGTCGAAGCCGACGAGTTTGTTGGTGGCCGGGTCGACGCTCTCCATCGGCGGATAGGTGCCATTGATGGCGATATGGACGATCTTGCTGTCGTTGAACCGCGCCGGCAGCGTTTGTGCCGCGGCGGGGAGGATACAGACCAGGGACGAGAAGGCGAGCAGCAGGTGGCGAGGGGACATCAGGGGGCTCCGGGGTGATTAGGTGCGGCCTATTGGCCAAGTTCGCAAATGGCCCTCGATCGCAGCGGCGAGCGGTGCGTTCGCCGGGTCGAGCGCGCGGAGGATGGTGCCTTCCATGGTCGGCTCGTAGGCAACCCAGTGGTGCCGCAGGCCGGCAACCGGATGCTCCGACAGATCGACCCGCAGATCGACCGTGGCGAACGGCACGCCCGGCCGCACGATCTTCAATGCGGCGGAGCGGAGCGGGTAAGGCTCGCCCCCGGCCTGCGCCCCTGCTTCGAGCCCGGCGATCAGGCGGTGTGCAAGCGATGATCCCTCGGCCCGTTCGAAGCCGCGCAGGATGGCGGGAATAACGTCGTCATTGGCCACGGCATTGCCGAGCGCCACGGCGGCCGCGCCGATGGCGGCACCCTTCGGGTCCAGGCACCGTTCGCCCGTGGCATGGGCCACGCGGCCCTCGGAGTCGAGCACGGCGAGTTGGCGAAACGCGGCATGGGGCGTGTGTGCCAGCATGTCCGCCAGCACCTGTTGGGCGCTGCGGCCAGCCTCCAGCCGCGCGATGCCGAACGCACCGAGCGCCGGGTCGGAGCGAGCCTGGGCGAAGACGGCGCCACGGCCTGGCGAGAGGAACATCGCCCGCGCGCCGGCGGCCATGCTGGACGTGGCGAGCGCCGCCCCGATCTCTCCGGTGCGCGGGCACAATCCGGCAATCGAGAACGTCATCCTGTCCCTCCGTGTCGGGGACCGGGCATGCAAAACCGGCGCCAGCGGTTGCGCGGCCCCGGCCTGGTGGCGGATAACCCTGCAGGCAGACAGGGGAGCGGCAGATGGGTGGAACGGTCGATAGCGCGGGGTTCCGTTATATTCCAGGCCCGTTCCAATACTCCGCCGGGGTTGCCGCGTTGCCGGGCTTTGCGATCCAACGCATACGCTTCGCCCGTCCCGTGCCGCTGATGGAGGGGTTTGCCCGTATCGAGGCGTATCTGGCCGGGCAGGGCCTGGCGCTGACCGCCTTCTGCGCCTGCGAATTGCGCTCCCCGGCCCCGTTCACCGATGCCGGTTTCATCGCGTTCAACCGCGAATATACCGGCACGCTGACGCGATGGGGCATCATGTCGGGTGATGCCAATCCGGTGGCCCGCAGCAATGTCTGTCCCGAGCTGCACAAGCCGGCGGCGCCGAGTTTCCACGCCTTCTCCATCGTGGTGCCGTCGCCTGCTGCGCCCCCCTCCTTCGTGATCGCCGGCAGTGGGGAGTCGCAGGAGGGCAGTGGGCCATACAAGGACAAGACCATCCGCTACGGCGAAACCAGCCCCGATGCGATGGCCGAGAAGATGCGCTACGTGATGGGCCAGATGGAAAAGCGCATGGCGGCGTTGGCTGCCGACTGGTCCATGGTGACGGCGACGCAAATCTACTGCGTGCATGACATCTACCCCACCTTGGCTGCCGACATCGTCACGCCGGGGGCGGCATGGCACGGGGTGGACTGGCATTTCTGCCGCCCGCCGGTGATCGGGTTGGAATATGAGATGGACTGCCGCTGCGTGCATACGGAACGCGTATTAATGCCATAGTCCGGCTATGCGGCCGCCGCCAAATGACAGGCCGCCCCGTGCCCATGCTGGACGTGCATCTGCGGCATGTCGGTCCGGCAGCGGTCGAACGCGGCGGGGCAGCGTGGATGGAACGGGCAACCCGGCACGACCCGCATAGGGCTCGGCAGCTCCCCGCGCAGCGCGGTTTCAATGTTTCGCTCGCCAGGGACCAGCGTCGGGGCGGCCCGCAGCAAGGCCTGGGTGTACGGGTGCATCGGGTCGTTGAACACCTGGTCCGCAGCCCCGTATTCGACGAGCCGGCCGAGATACATGACCGCCACGTGGTGCGCCAAATGCCGCACCACCCGCAAATCATGCGAGACGAACACCATGGCCAGGCCCAACCGCTCCTGCATGTCCAGTAGCAGGTTGAGGATTTGCGCCTGCACCGACACGTCCAGCGCCGACACGATCTCATCCGCGACCAGCAATTCCGGCTCGACCGTCAGCGCCCGGGCGATGGCCAGCCTTTGCCGCTGCCCGCCGGAGAAGGCGTGCGGCAGCCGTCCCGCTGCGTCGGATGGCAGCCGGACCAGGCCCAACAGCTCGGCCACGCGCCCGGCAATGGCGGCGCGGGGCACCATGCCGTGCACGCGCAATGGCTCCGCCAGTGTCTCACCGGCGGTCATTCGCGGGTTGAGCGAGCCGTACGGATCCTGAAACACCATCTGCACGCGGCGGTGATACCGGCGCAGCGCGGCTCCCTTCAGGGCGCGGACGTCCTCTCCATCGAAACCGATCTGGCCCGCATCCACATCCAACAACCGCACCAGCGCGCGGGCCAGGGTGGACTTGCCGCAGCCGGACTCGCCGACGATGGCGAGGGTTTCACCGCGCTCGACCGCGATGCTCACCCCGGCGAGTGCGCGGACGACGGGGCGCGGGCCGCCGGCCATCATCTGGCGAATGCTGCGCCGCACGGGGAAACCCCGTTCCAGATCGTCAGCACGCAGCAGGGCGGTCATGCCGCCATCACCAGGCCGGCCCGGATGCAGGCGCTGAGCTGCCCTGGTGCGGCCGGAGCCAGCACGCGGTCGCCAACGCAGCAAGCATCCTGGGCAAAGCTGCAGCGGGGCGCGAAGCGGCAGCCGGGGAGCAGGGCGCCGGGGTCGGGCGGCGTGCCGGCAATCCCCACCAGCCGTTGCCTCGCATGCGCGGCATCCGGCAACGACCGCAACAGGCCGAGCGTGTAGGCGTGCGACGGGCGGGCGAACAGCGCGCCGACCGGGCCGGTTTCCATGACCCGCCCCGCATAGAGCACCGCCACCCGGTCGCAGGTACCGGCGACGACGCCCAAATCATGCGTCACGATGACCACGCTCATCGCCAATTCCTCCTTCAGCCGTAGCAGCAGCTTCAGGATTTGGTCCTGGATGGTGACGTCCAGCGCCGTCGTCGGTTCGTCTGCCAGCAGCAGCTTCGGGCCGCTGGCAAGCGCCGCCGCGATCATCGCGCGCTGCCGCATCCCGCCGGAGAATTCGTGCGGATAGTTGGACAACCGGCGCCGGGCATCGGGGATGCCGACCAAATCCAACAGCTCCATGGCACGGCGCTTCGCGGCAGCGCCCCGCAGGCCGAGGTGCACGCCCAGGCTCTCGGTGATCTGCAGCCCGATCGGCAACACCGGGTTGAGCGCGGTCATCGGTTCCTGGAACACCATGCCGATTTGGCCGCCGCGGACCCGCCGCATCGCTGGCTCGTCCAGACGGAGCAAATCCGTGCCATTCCACAGCACCGCCCCCGACACCCGGGCCTGCACCGGCAGCAGCCGCAGGATCGCGCGCAGCGAGAGGCTTTTGCCGGAGCCGGATTCCCCGACGATGCCCAAGGTTTCGCCGACGCCGACATCGAGGTCGATCCCGTCCACCGGCACGCCAGCCCCGATGCGGACCGAGAGGCCGCGTATGGACAGCAAGGGCGTCACCGGCCGCGCCGCAGCAGCGAGGCGAGGCCGTCTCCCAGCAGGCTGAACCCGGTGCCCGCCAGCACGATGGCGATGCCGGGGAAGATCGACATCCACCAGGCGGTGGTCATGAAGTTCTTCCCGTCGGCGATCAGCACGCCCCACTCCGCCGTCGGCGGCTGCGCGCCCAGCCCCAGATAGCCGAGCGAGGAGCCGAGCAGGATGGCCAGGGCCATGTCCGTCATCCAGTAGACCAGCACGGGTGCCACAGCATTCGGCATCAAATGGCGGAAGATCACGCGCAGGGGGCCAAACCCCATCACCCGCCCCGCCGCAGCGTAGTCGCGCGACGCCTGCGCCATCACCTCGCCGCGCATCAGCCGGGCATAGATGATCCAGTTCACCGCGGATACCGCGATATACATGTTGCGCAGCCCCGGCCCGAGCACGGCGACGATGACGATCACCAGCACGAGGAAGGGGATGGTGATCAGCACGTCCACGATCCGGCGGAACACCGCATCCGCCCAGCCGCCGGCATAGCCCAGCACGCTGCCCACCAGCGTGCCGAAGATGGCGGGGAACAGGGTCGAGAACACCGCAATCTGCAAATCCACGCTGGAGGCCCAGATGGTGCGCGACAGGATGTCGCGGCCGAAATTGTCGGTGCCGAACGGGTGCGCCAGGCTGGGCGGCTTCAGCAAGCTCCGGAAATCGAACCCAGTGGGTGAATAAGGGGCGATCAACTCGGGAACGGTGGCGCAGGCGACCAGCACGATCAGGATCGCCGCTCCCCCCAGCAAGGTTCCCGGCAGCCTGACCCGGCGCCGCCCCGCCACGGTGGCGCTCACCGCGACATCCGTGGGTCGAGCAGGACCTGCACGGTATCCACCAGCAGGAACACGACGGAGACCATGATCGCCAGCACCATCGTCAGCCCCTGCACGACGGGGTAGTCCCTGGCGAAAATGCTATCGATCGTCAGGCGGCCCAAGCCGGGAATGGCAAACACCGTCTCCGTAATGACGGCGCCACCGACGAGCGAGCCGATGTTCAGCCCCAGCAGCGTCACTGTCGAGACCCAGGCGTTGCGCAGCACGTGGCGCCCCAGCACCATGCGCCGGGGTAGGCCCTTGGCGGTGGCGAATTCGACATACTCCGCGCCCAGCACCTGCAGCAGCGATTGGCGCAGGTTGCGCAGCAGGACCGCCGCCAGGGAGAGTGCGAGGGTCAGCGCCGGCAGGAACAGGTAATAGATGTCCTCAAGAAATCCTTTGCCGATGCCGCCAACCGGAAACCAATGCAGCCCGGCCGCGAAGGTGATCAGCAGAACCAGCCCGATATAGAAGACCGGCATCGACAGGCTGATCTGCGCGCCGGCCCTGATCGCCGCATCGACCCAGCCACCCGGGCGCAATGCCGACACGAAGGCCAGCGGCACCGCGATCACCAGGGCCATGACCGCCGCCATGCCGGTGAGCAAAAGCGTGATCGGCAAGCCCTCCCGCACCAGGGAGGCCACCGGCACCCGCAGCGTGATGGAATCGCCCATCTGCAACGTCACGGCGTGAACCAGGAACTCCCAAAACTGCACGCCGATCGACCGGTCCAGGCCGAGGTCGTGATGCATTTGCGCGATCGAGGCATCGGTCGCCCGGTCACCCAGCAGCATGAGCGCCGGGTCGCCCGGGAGCAGGCGCATCAGGCCGAAGATCAGCAGGGCGACCAGGACGACGGTTGCGGCAATCTGCCCCAGCCGCCGCCCCAACGTGGCGAGGACATACACTGCTTAGGACTGCGCTACTTGTCCAAATAGGTGTTGACGAAGATGTTGTTGCCGAGCGGGATTTGCACGAAGTCATGCACCTTCTTCGACAGCGCGACCGGATACGGCACCTCGAACGCGAAGATGATCGGCGCGGCCTCGGCATACCGCTCCTGGATTTCCTTGTATTCCGCGGCGCGCTTCGCCGGGTCCAACTCGCCCTGGCTCGTCTCGAACAATTCGTCGATCCGCTTGTCGTCCCAGCCGGAGCGGTTGTTCTGGCGTGACGGATAGTAGGCGAAGATCGAGGTGATCTCGTTGGGGTCGTTGATGTCGTTGGTCCAAAGCGACGTCCGCATCTGGAAGTCGCCCGCATTGTACCGGGCCAGCCGCGTTGCCGATTCCAACTGCTCGACTTTCAGGCGCACCCCGACCTGCCCCCATAATTGCTGCAGCGTCGCAACCTTGGCGGCGTCATCCTGGTTGCCGGCGAGCACGATGCAAGTGATGTCGAACCCGCTGCCATAGCCTGCCTCCTGCAACAGCGCCTTGGCCTTCGCGATGTCATAGGGGTAGAGCGGCTTCGGGCCATAGGCGAGCGGCGTCGACATCGGCATGTAGCTGCGCGCCAGCGTGCCGGTGCCATAGGTCACCACCTGGATCAGCGCCTCCTTGTCGGTGGCGTAGTTGAGCGCTTGCCGCACGCGGACGTCGGCCAGCGGGTTCTTGGTGCCGTCCTTCAAGGCCGGGCGCGCATTGAAGGCGAAGTAGTTCATCTGTGCTGCCGGAAACAGCTCCATATCCAGCTTAGGGTCGGCCTTCAACTCGGCGACCCGGGAGTAGGGCACGAACTCTGCCGCATCCAACTCACCGGCGCGCAATTTCAGCACCCTCGTGGCGTCGTCGGGGATGATCTCGAAGCGGATGCCGTCCAAATAAGGCAGCTTCTTCCCGTCCGTCCCATCCTTCCAGTAGTACGGGTTGCGCGACATCACCATCTCGGTGTTCCGCTTCCAACTCGTCAGCATGAACGGGCCGGACCCGACCGGGTGATCGGCGAACGCCTTGCTCTTATCCATCAGAGTGTCGCCGGGGGCTGCCATCAGCAGCTTCTGCGGCATGATGCCGGAGTTGAAGGTCGCTAACGCCTGCAGGATCACCGGGTCCGGCCGGGCCATGTGCAGGATCACCTGGTCCGGCGCGGCGGTATCGATCGACGCGATGGAGCTCAGCAGGAACGCGAAATCGCCGCCATCCGCCTTGGAGCGCGCCCGGTCCAGCGACCACTTCACGTCCGAGACGTCGAGCGGCGAGCCGTCGGAGAATTTCAGGCCCGGGCGCAGGGTGAAGGTGAGCGTCTTGCCGTCATCCGAGACTTTATAGGCAGAGGCAAGCCCGGGATCGACGCTCTTGCCGTCGGCGCTCGCCAGCAGCAGCGTGTCGTAGAGGTTCAGCGACAACCAGATATCCGCATTCTGCGAGGTATGCACCGGGTCGAGGAACTGGCTCTCGATCGCGCGGCCGAACACCATGGTCCCCCCGCGGGTCGCCCCCAGGGCGGGAAACGCCAGGGCGGTGGAAAGCAGGAGAGCAGCGGCGCGGCGGATCATCGGCGACGGTCCTTAAGAATGTGACGATAGTCTTGCCCGGTAAGCACGGGGCATGCCAGCCTGCCGGCATGACCGAACGAACCAAATTGCTCCTGACCCCCGGCCCCGTCAGTGTGTCGCTGACCACACGGCAGGCGATGCTAGTGGAACACCCCAGTGGGGACACCGAATTCCAGGCGGAACTGCAGCACGCCCGGGATTATCTGGTTGCCCTGGCCAATGGGGGCGCCGATTACGTTGCCGTTCCCGTGCCCGGCAGCGCGACCTATGCCAACGAGGCGGTGATCGCCGCGCTGGTGCCGCCGGGCCGCACCCTGCTGGTGCACAGCAACGGCGTGTATGGCGACCGGCTGGCCGAGATTTGCGAGGCGATCGGCACCAAGGTGGCGATGCTGCGCACCGGGTCGTTTTCCCCACCGGCTCCGGCCGAGTTCGCGGCCATGCTGGATGCCGACCCAAGTATCAGCCATATCTTCATTGTGCACTGTGAAACCAGCACCGGGCTGATCAACCCGCTGGACGAGGTGGCGGCGCTGTGCCGCGAGCGGGGCATCGGCCTGTTGGTGGATGCGGTGGCATCGTTTGGCGCAATGGCCATCGACGCGCCGGCGCTTGGGATCGAGGCCATCACCGTCTCCTCCAACAAGTGCATGCAGGGCGTGCCAGGGATTGGCTGGGCGATCGTGCGCCGGAAATCCCTGGAGGCGGCCAGCAAGTCGCATTCGCTGTCGCTGGACCTGGCGCAGCAGGCCGATCACATGGACCGCACCGGCCTATTCCGCTTCACCCCGCCGGTTCAAGTGTTGGCTGCCTTCGCCCAGGCTTGCCGGGAACACGCCGCAGAGGGCGGCACGGAGGCTCGGCGGGCCCGCTATCGCGCCAATTGGCGCCGGGTGTTGGATGGGATGCGCCAGATGGGGTTCAAGGCTGTGGTGCCAGACGCCCATGCCAGCCCGATCGTGGCGACCTTCGCCAACCCGGATCACCCGTCGTTCAGCTTCGCTGCCTTGGCGGCGGGGATGAAGCGCCGTGGCTTCATCATTTTCCCAGGCCGGTTGGCGCTGGCCAACACGTTCCGAATCGGCTGCATGGGCGCTGTGGACGAGACCGACATCGCAGCCGCAATGGCAGCCGTCGCCGAGACGATGGCCGAGATGGGCGTCACCGGGCTCGGCCGGGCGTAGGGTGCGATGCGGCTGGCATTGCACCCGTTATTTGCCCGCTAACTATGGTTGACGGTCGTCTCGCGGGCCGTGGCGTTGGCCGCGGTGGCGCCCGGCGCGGCAATGGTGCCGCTCGGTCGCTCGGCCGTGGCCTCCATGGACGCATCGTCCTCGGCCATGTTCTTCTTGAACGACTTGATGCCCTTGGCGAAGTC
Source organism: Acetobacteraceae bacterium (assembly GCA_965199005.1). Lineage (GTDB taxonomy): Bacteria > Pseudomonadota > Alphaproteobacteria > Acetobacterales > Acetobacteraceae > LMUY01. The sequence continues at coordinate 161,466 of CBDAQK010000007.1, forward strand.
ACCCATCAGATTGCTGACCTTGCCCGTTCCGAATAGCAGCATGACGACCACCAAGACGATCATCCAATGCCAAATGCTTAAACCACCCATGGAACCCTCCAGGCGGGAAAAACTAGTCCCGCACGCATTCTTCAGGCCTCATCCTAAGGCCGCCAGCGATAGATGCCAAATAACGCCTGGGCCAATTAGATGGCGCGCCCCTGCCCAAGCTTCAAGCAGCGATCAAAGTCCCAGCAGCCGCCGGGCCTCCGCCGCATCCAGTGCAATCTGCGCCTGCAATTCGTCGATCCCGGCAAACCGCCGTTCGGCGCGCAGGAAGGCGTGCAGCGAGACGTCCAACTCGCGCGCGTATAAATCCCCGGCATAGTCGAACAAATGCGCCTCTACCCGGCTGATCGCGCCCTCCGCCACGGTCGGGCGGCGGCCGATATTGGCGACGCCGTAGACCAGCCGCCCGTCGACCGGAACCGTCACGGCATAGACGCCGCGTGCCGGTTCCAACTGGCTGCCCAAGGGGATGTTGGCGGTGGGAAAGCCAATCGTCCGGCCCCGCGCATCGCCATGCGACACAATGCCGCGGATGCTCCAGGGGCGGCCCAGATCGGCCGTCGCCCGTTCGGGGTAGCCGTCCTGCAGGGCCCGGCGGATGCGCGTGGAACTGATCGGGCCGCCCGCGTCGGCCAACGGGGGTACGATCGTCAGCCCCATGCCCAAAGCCTCCGCCCGGGCCGCCAGCAACGTCACGTCACCACCCCGGCGGTAGCCAAAGGCGAAGTCCGGCCCGCAAGCCAGGTGCACCGCACCAAGCGCCTGGTGGAGCACGTCGGTGACGAACTGGTCCGCCGTCAGCAGGCTGAACGCCCGGTCGAAGGCAATTTCGACGACGTGTTGCACCCCGAGCGCGCCCAGCGCCTCTGCCCGGCTGGAGGGTAGCGACAGGCGAAACGGCGGGTCATCCGGACGAAACAACTCGCGTGGATGCGGCTCGAAGGTCAACGCGGCAATTGGCGCATCGGGACGGGCGGCATGGGTGCTGGCTACCAGATGGGCGTGGCCACGATGCACCCCGTCGAAATTGCCCAACGCTACCGTGGCGCCACGGGCTGCGGCCGGAAGGTCCTGCCAATTCGAATACCGCTTCATGAACCCAGTTTGTCGCGGGGCGGCTGCCGGTTGGCAAGTGGGGGCGCCGGTGCGTAAATCCGCTTCCTCATCCGCAAGGCCAAGCCCGTATGGACCGACACGCTGACACCGCCGCCCTGCTGCTGAGCGCCTGGCGCGACCCGTCGCAGAAGCTGAACGCGTTTCCGCACATCCTGGCGCCGAAGGACGAACACATGGCCTACGCCATCCAGCGCCGCGTGCTGGAGGGGCTAGGCGCATCCATCGGCGGCTGGAAGGTCGGCGCAGCGGGGCCCACGGCGCCGTGCACCTGCGCCCCGATGCCGGCCAGCGGGATCCACCCGAGCCCGGCGCGCATCCCCAACAGTTCGTCGGGGCTGCGCGGGATCGAGGCGGAGATCAGCTTCCGCCTCGGCGCCGACCTGCCTCTGCGGGACGAGCCCTATGGCCGTGCCGAGGTGATTGCTGCCATCGCCTATTGCCTGCCTGCCATCGAGCTGCTGGAAACCCGCTTCACCAACCCGGACGCGATGGACAAGCTGTCCCTGCTGGCCGATTTCAGCACCCATGGCGGCTTTGTGTACGGTGCGCCGGCCGCGGATTGGCAGGGCATCGACTTCTCCCGCGAGTCGGTGCGGATCCTGGTGGATGGAGCCGAAGTGAAGACCGGCGCCGCCAACCCGGCGGGCGACATGATCCGCCTGATCCAATGGCTTGCGGATTCGGGTGCACGTTGGGCCGGCGGGCTGCGGGCAGGGCAGTACGTCACCTGCGGATCATGGACCGGAAAGGATTACGTCGCGCCGGCAGCGCAGGTGCAGGTTGAATTCGCCCATGCCGGGTCCGTCGCCGTGGAGTATCTGCCATGAACACCAATGCCTTGATCGTGGGTGCGGGGCCTGGCCTGTCCGCCTCCTTTGCCCGGCTGCTCGCCAAGCGAGGCCACCAGGTCGCCCTGGCAGCCCGGGACACGGGCAAGCTGGCGGCCCTTGCAGCGGAGACGGGCGCCTCCCTGCATGCCTGCGACGCCTCGAAGCCGGCGGCCGTGGCTGCCCTGTTTGCCGCCGTGGGTGCGCCCGGGATCGTGCTCTACAATGCCAGCGCCCGCGCCCGCGGCCCCTTGGTCGAGCTGGACCCCGAAGAGGTGCGCCGGTCGCTGGAGGTCACCGCGTTCGGTGCCTTCCTGGTGGCGCAACAGGCCGCGCGTGGCATGCTGGCAGCCGGCGGCGGCTGCATCATGCTCACCGGGGCGTCCGCCGGGGTGAAGGGCTTCCCGCAATCGGCGCCGTTCGCGATGGGCAAGTTCGCCCTGCGCGGCTTGGCGCAATCCATGGCCCGCGAGTTGCATCCGAAAGGGGTCCACGTCCTTCACATCGTGGTGGACGGGGCGATCCGCTCGGCCGCGCGGACTGAGGCCGCGCCGGACAGCCATTTGGATCCCGACGCGATTGCCATCACCATGGCGGCCATGCTCGACCAGCCGCGTTCCTCATGGACGGACGAAATCGCCGTCCGCCCATGGGTCGAGCGGTTCTGAGCAGCAGCGCCATGCACCTGGCCGACCTGCCCACACCGTGCCTGGTGTTGGACCGCCCGGCGCTGCGGCGCAATCTGGCGACCATGGCCGTGGCGGTGGCGCGGCACGGGGTTGGGCTGCGGCCACACATGAAAACCGCGAAATCGATCGACGTCGCGCGCATGGCGCTGAACGGTCAGCCCGGCGGCATTACCGTGTCGACCCTCGCTGAGGCCGAGTATTTCGTGGGCCACGGTTTGTACGACCAGCTTTATGCCGTGGGCATCACGCCGCAAAAGCTGGCCGAGGTGGCGAAACTCAACGCCGCCGGGGCCGACATCGTGGTGATTACCGACGACCCCGGTATGGCTGCGCTGATCGCCGCCTATCCGGTGCCGGTACGGGCCCTGATCGAGGTCGATACGGGCGAGCACCGGGGCGGCATCACGCCAGAGTCGGCGCAGCTGATGGAGCTTGCGGCGATTCTGGGCGCAAGCTTGGCCGGGGTGATGACGCATGCCGGGCACAGCTATGCCACGAGATCCCCGGCTCAACTCGCTGCCGTGGCAGATGCCGAGCGCAGCGGCGTCGCCCACGCTGCCGCGCGATTGCGCGAGGCCGGGTATGCAACCCCGATCATTTCGCTGGGCAGCACGCCCACCGCGCTGCATGCCACCCGCCTGGATGGCGTCACGGAGGTGCGGGCCGGGGTCTACATGTTTGGCGACCTGTTCCAGATGCAGATCGGCAGCCATGGCCTGGATGGGATCGCGTTGACCGTCCTCTCGAGTGTGATTGGCCGCCGCCCGGCGGAACGCCGCCTGCTGCTGGATGCAGGGGGGCTGGCTTTGTCGAAGGATCACAGCACGGAGGCCGCGCCGGTCGATTACGGCTTCGGTCTGGTGATGGATTTGGCTGGCGCCCCGACCTTGGGGGGCGCCGTGATCCGGCATGCCTACCAGGAGCATGGGGTGGTGGATTGCGACCCGTCGCTGCCGTACCCCGACCTACCGATCGGGACCAAATTGCGGGTCGCCCCCAACCATGCCTGCATGACGGCTGCCGCCCACGACCGGTACTATGTCGTGGACGGCACCGACGAAGTTGCGGAGGTGTGGACCAGGGTGAACGGCTGGTAACCCCCGTTCACCCAGCTACCCTGCGGCCGGCACGGTGCAAATGCCGTTTGGGTCCCAAGCGTGGAATACGGTGTTAACCGGATCCCAACCAAACCCTGCCTAAGCTTTGACCCCAGCGGTTCGAAACCGTTCTCAAATTGGCTGGGCCGAGGTTTGGCTCATGGTGGCGTGGCGCCCCGGCCGGGAGACGCATGATGTCGGAGGTTCTGCCCAGACTGAGAGAAACGGCGGAGGCGCCAGCCGATACCATTTCCGTTCCAGTGGTGGCCGGCCTGGTCCGGTTGGGTGACCTTGCCCTCCTCGCACTGGCTAGCGTGCTCTCGATTGCAGTGATCACCTGGTATTACGGCAGCTATCCGCAGGGTGAGGTGCAGTTGGCCGCCCTGGTGGGGACCATCGCGACCAGCCTTGGGTTTCAGCGCGATGGGATGTATGGGCAGGGGCCGCTGCTGTCCGTATCCACGCAAATCCGGTTGCTGATCAAGCCATTGCTGTTCGGCACCTTTTGCTTGATTGCGTGTCTGTTCGTGCTCTACCAGGGCAGCTTGCCGGTTCGCTCCTGGCCATTCGTTTGGGCGCTCTGTGCCGCCGGGCTGATCACCGCCAGCCGGTTTCCGTTGCAGCGGCTGATGCGGCACTGGACCGCTGCAGGCCGGCTTGCCCGCAAGATTGCGATCGTCGGGCTGAGTGATTTCAGCCGCGAGTTCATCGAGCGGCTGCGCGACGAGCCAAACGCCTACCGCATCGTGGGTATCTATGATGACCGCATAGCCCGGGTGCCCGCGAGCCAATCGGGGATCGACGTCCTCGGCACGGTTGCGGAGTTGGTCGACCGGTCGCGGCGGGAGAAGATCGACGTCATCGTCGTTGCATTGCCGCTGAGCGCCGTGGAACGCATCAAGACGATCATGGAGCAGCTTGCCAGCACGGTTGCCGATATCGTGCTGACGACCGACCTCGCCGGGTTGCGCTATGCCCAGACCCAGTTCAACGGCATCGGCCGCAACGCCGTGGTGTCCGTGCGGGAAGCCCCGCTGAAGGATTGGCGTGCGCTCGAAAAGGGCCTGCTGGATTATGGCGTCGGCGTGCTGGCCCTCCTGATCCTCTCGCCCGTGTTGTTGGTGACGGCAATTCTGATCAAGCTGGAATCCCGCGGCCCGGTGCTGTTCCTTCAGCCGCGTATGGGGTTCAACAACAAGCTGTTCCTTTGTTACAAATTCCGCTCGATGTATCACGACATGACGGATGTGCTGGCGGACAAGCAGACGACGCGGGATGATCCGCGGATCACGCGGGTGGGCCGGATCATCCGCAAGCTGTCCATCGACGAATTGCCGCAACTGCTGAACGTGGTGAATGGCACCATGTCGCTGGTCGGTCCCCGCCCGCACGCCCCGAACACCAAGGCGGCCGATCGGCTGTTTGCCGAGGTGGTGCAGCAATACGCCGTTCGGCACCGCGTGAAGCCAGGGATCACCGGCTGGGCCCAGGTGAACGGGTGGCGCGGCGAGACGACGACGGTGGAACAGATTGAACAGCGCGTCGCTTGTGATCTATTTTACATCGAGAACTGGTCAGTGCGGTTGGACATCAAGATCATGCTGATGACGGTTCTGCGGGAGGTCCGCAGCCGCAACGCGTTTTAGGAGCATGATGTGACGAAATCAGCGTGCTGGGCCGTATTGAGCCTAGTCTTTGTCACAGGCTGCGTCTTTGTCACGGGCTGCACGCCGCCGGTGGTGGTGAACCCCAATGACGGATACACCCATATTTCCGGCGAGGGCACGTTCGACTGCGACGGTAAGCCAACCGCCGTGGATGGCAGCCACAAGGACGTCGAACTCAAGAATGGCTGCCGCCGTGTGCGGGTGGCAGGGTGGCACGACAACGTGACGGTCTACGTCGACCCGGGCGCTGCAATCGAGGTCACAGGCAGCAGCGATACCGTCATCTATCGCCTGGTACGCCGGGGGGCGGCGCCGCAATGGACCAATGCCGGGGACAAGAACGAGTTGCTCCGCAATTCCCTCGCGTCGTGGGAACAGGATCACGATTGGTATCAAGAACAACATTGAGACGGCGTGAGGGCCGCCAGGGTCAGTGGGCGCTTCCCCCTGGCTTGACCGCGCCGCTGCTTCTATAACGCCGCCATGATCCTGGTCACCGGCGGCGCCGGCTTCATCGGCTCCAATCTGAACGCCGCCCTTGCCGAGGCTGGCCACGAGGTCGCCATCGTGGACTGGCTCGGGTCGGAGGGTAAATGGCGTAATCTCGCCGCCCATCCGCCTGCGCTCCTGGTGGCGCCGGACGCGCTGGAGCATTTCCTCGCCACCGACCCGCCGCTGGAGATGGTGTTCCATCTGGGCGCCATCAGTGCCACGACGGCAATTGATGGCGACCTGGTTTGGATGACCAACGTCGAACTCCCGATGATGCTGTGGAATTGGTGTGCCACGCACCAGGTTCGCCTGGTCTATGCCTCTTCCGCAGCAACCTATGGGGACGGAACGGCGGGGTTCGACGATGACATCGATGCGCTGCACACGCTGAAGCCGCGCAACCTCTATGGCTGGAGCAAGCACGCCTTCGACCTTTGGATGGCGAAAATGCTGCGGGCTGGTGCGCCGCGGCCGCCGCAATGGGCTGGACTGAAATTCTTCAATGTCTACGGCCCCAACGAGTACCATAAAGGCTCGATGATCTCCGTCGTGAAGGTCAAGCATGACGACGTCTTGGCCGGCCACGCCCCGCGCCTGTTCCGCTCGACCGAGCCGGGCGTAGCGGACGGTCAGCAGATGCGGGATTTCATCTGGGTCGGCGACGTCGTGGACGTCATGCTTTGGCTGCTGGCGGCACCCGGCGTGAATGGGTTGTTCAATCTCGGAACCGGCTCCGCCCGCTCCTACCAGCATCTGGCCGAAGCGGTCTGCCGTGCCGCCCAGGTGCCAGAACGGGTCGAGTTCATCGACATGCCGGTGAATTTGCGCGGCGCCTACCAATCCTTCACCCAGGCCAATACCGACCGGCTTCGCGCCGCCGGGTATAAGGGCCAGTTCACCGTGTTGGAGGAGGGGGTGCGAAGCTACATCGTCGACTACCTGGGGACACCGGACCCTTATCGGTGATCCCCGTCCTGCTGTTTCCGCAGTTCGACCCCGTCATCATCCAGGTCGGGCCGCTGGCGATCCGTTGGTATGCGCTGGCCTATATCGGCAGCCTGTTGCTCGGCTGGCGTATCATGCGCCGGCTGGTGCAGCGCACCCCTGCGGTGGCCACGCCCGAGCAAACGGATGATTTCCTCACCTGGGCGACGCTGGGCGTCGTGCTCGGCGGGCGTCTGGGCTACGTGCTCTTCTACCAGCCCACCCGCTTTCTGGCGGAGCCGCTATCCATCTTCGCCGTCTGGGAGGGCGGGATGAGCTTCCATGGCGGCGCGCTAGGCGTCACCGTGGCGCTGATCTTGTATTGCCGCCAGCAGCGCATCCCGCTGTTGGGGTTCGCCGACCGGATCGCGGTGGTGACGCCGATCGGGCTTGGGCTGGGCCGGGTTGCCAACTTCATCAATGGCGAGCTATGGGGCCGCCCGGCGCCGGATTGGCTGCCTTGGGCGATGATCTTTCCCAATGCCGGCCCCGTGCCGCGCCACCCGAGCCAAATCTACCAGGCCCTGATGGAGGGGGTGCTGCTGTTCATCATCCTGTGGCTGCTGGCCCGGCGGGAGGCGATCCGGTCGCGCTTCGGCATGCTGACGGGGATCTTCCTGGTGGGCTATGCCATTGCACGGAGCACGGGGGAATTCTTCCGGCAACCCGATGCGTTTCTGGGCTATCTCTTTGAGGGTGCGACGATGGGGCAGTTGCTGTCGCTTCCCATGCTGGTCGCTGGGCTTGGCCTGATCGCATACGCCCGGACAAGGCCACGGGCGCTGCCTGCCGTGTGATGGAGCGGCTGGATGTGTTCATGGCGCGAGCCAATGCGTTGTACTATGCGACGCACGATCCGTTCGGCGATTTCACCACGGCACCGGAGATCAGCCAGGCCTTCGGTGAGGTGCTTGGTGCCTGGGCCGCCATCACCTGGGAAGGCATGGGCCGGCCAGACCCGGTCATCTTGGCCGAAGCAGGGCCAGGACGCGGCACCTTGATGGCCGACGCGCTTCGGTTGATCGGGCGGGTGGCTCCCGGCTTCTGCTCGGCGCTGCGGTTGCACTTGGTGGAAACCTCCCTGCGCCTGCGCGCCATCCAGGCCGCGCGCCTGCCGGAAGCGACCTGGCATGACAGGGTGGAGGATTTGCCGCCAGGCCCCATGATCTTGCTCGGCAACGAGTTCCTGGATGCCTTGCCCATCCGCCAATTCATCCAGCGCGGTGATTTGCGGACCGAGCGCTACGTCGACAACGGCGCATTCGTCGAGCAGCCCGCCGCGGGGCAGGACGCATCGGCCGCCGCCGCCCTGGTGTTCGAGGAGCGGGACCCGGCGCTGGCCCGTCATCTCGGCGACCGCTTTCGGGTGGCGCCGGGTGTTGCCCTGTTCCTCGATTACGGTCCGATGGCGAGCGGGCCCGGCGACAGCCTGCAGGCTCTGCGCGATGGCAGGCCCGCCGACCCATTGACGGCGCCGGGCGACGCCGATTTGACCGCCCATGTGGATTTCGCCGCCTTCGCGCGCGAGTCCGGGCTTGCCTCCTACGGTCCGCTCCCGCAGGGCAAGTTCCTCACCCGGCTTGGTTTGTTCACCCGGATCGACCGCCTGGCGCAAACCCTGCCGCCCCGTGCCGCCATGCGCATGGTCGAGGCGGGGCGCCGGTTGGCGGAGCCGGACCGGATGGGTGCATTGTTCAAGGCACTGGCGCTGACGACGCCGGGTTTGCCCATTCCAGCCGGATTCGAAGCATGACCCCGTATCTCCACGCCGACGGACTCGCTGCCCCCAACGGTTTCTTCACCCGCCAGGGCGGCGTTTCCACCGGGCCTTTCGCGAGCCTCAACTGCAGCCTGTCCAGCACCGATGACCCGGCGAGCGTCGCCGAAAACCGCCGCCGGGCGGCAGCCGCGATCGGGGTTGAGCGGCTGGTCGGCCTGCACCAGGTGCACGGCGCCGAGGTGGTGAGCGTGGAGGAGCCTTGGGAGCCGGGGCAGGGGCCTCGTGCGGATGCCATGATTACGCGCCGCCCAGGGTTTGGTCTGGCGATCATCACGGCCGATTGCGCCCCGGTGCTCTTCGCCGCACCCGGCGTGGTGGGGGCGGCGCATGCCGGCTGGCGAGGCGCGGTTGGGGGGGTGTTGGAGGCGGTCGTGTCGGCCATGGGCGGCCGGGATGTGCAGGCCGCCATTGGCCCGTGTATCGGGCCGGCGAGCTATGAGGTCGCCGCCGATCTGCGCGATGCCGTGCTGGCACGGGATGCTGCCGACGCCAGCTTCTTCGCCGAGGGGCGGCCGGGGCACTGGTTCTTCGACCTGCCCGGCTATTGCGCCCACCGGCTTCGTGCTGCCGGGGCGGTGGTGACCGTTCTGGCGGCGGATACGCTGGCGGACGAGGCCAGGTTTTTCAGCCATCGCCGCCGCACGCTTGCAGGCGGCGGCCCAATCGGCCATCAGGTCTCCATCATCGCATGCCCTACATCCCCCTCGCCATAGTGCTATTCATCGCCCTCATGATCTTGTTTGGCTGTGTGCTCAATTGAGCCTAATTTGAGAGCCCGGATCGGGGCGCTCGGGGCGCTGCTGCTTCTGGCCGGGTGCGGCGACCTGCCGCAGCCCTTTCTGGGCCGCCCCGGGGCGACGGCGATGCGGCTGGCCCAACCACCGCCCTCCCGGCTGGCGATCCCGCTGCCGACCGCATCACTGCTGACCGACGCGGCAGCGACGACCTGGGCCAAATCACTGGCGGACGCGTTGGTGGCGCAAGACCTGCCAGTCAGTCCGAAACGCGCCGGTCCAGGGGATTGGCGCCTGATCCTGTCCGCTGACCTGAAGGATGGCGCCGTCGTGCCGACCTATACGGTCACCGACCCGCGCGGACACAAGCAAGGGCAGAGCGAAGGCCCCGCCGTGCCTGCCGCGGACTGGGCTGCGGGTGAACCGGCCACGCTGAAGGCTGCCGCGGATGCCGAGGCGCCGAAGGTGATCGCGCTGCTGAACGGCATCGAAGCGCGCCGGCAAATGAGCGACCCGCACAGCCTGCTCAATCGGCCGCCGGTGATCTACTTCAAGGGCGTCACCGGCGCGCCTGGCGACGGCAACACGGCACTGACCCGGCAGATGACCACCCGGCTGCCCAATTTGGGTGACCAGGTGCAGGACACCCCTGGTGGCGCGGATTTCTCGCTGGCAGGGGAGGTGAAGACCGCCCAGGGTGCCGGCAACACCACGCGAATCGAAATCCAATGGATTGTCGTCGACGACCAAGGCCGCGAGCGTGGCCGGGTCGTGCAGTTGAACGAGGTGCCGCCGCACTCGCTCGACTCGTATTGGGGTGACGTCGCCGTGGCAGTCGCGACGGAGGCGGCGGGTGGGGTGAACGAGGTGCTGATCCAAGCGAGTGGCCGCGCCAGCACCGCGACGCCGGGTCCAGGTGCCGGCCCGGCCCCGCCACCTGCGAGTTGATGCCGACCGGTTGATGACAGATCGGTGATGCGTTGCTAGAACCCGCCACGCTGCCGAACCAGGACTGCGCCACCCATGAAAATTGTCGCATGCAACAGCAATCGGCCCCTCGCCGAGGCAGTGGCCGCCAACCTGGGGATCCAATTAACCCGGGCTTCGATCCGCCGCTTCGCGGATATGGAAGTGTTTGTGGAAATCCACGAGAACGTCCGCGGCGAGGACGTGTTCGTGCTGCAATCCACCTCCTACCCCGCCAACGACAACCTGATGGAACTGCTGATCACGCTGGATGCGCTGCGCCGGTCCAGCGCCCGGCGGGTAACGGCCGTCATCCCGTATTTCGGCTATTCCAGGCAGGATCGGAAGACCGGTTCGCGCACCCCCATCAGCGCCAAGCTGGTCGCCAACCTCATCACGGAGGCCGGGGCCAACCGGGTGCTGACGCTCGATTTGCACGCCGGGCAGATCCAGGGGTTCTTCGACATCCCGGTCGACAACCTCTACGCAGCCCCCCTGTTCACCACGGACATCCAGCAACGCTTCGCCGGGCGGGAGGTGATGATCGTGTCGCCCGACGTGGGCGGTGTGTTGCGGGCGCGCCTCATCGCCTCCCGGCTGAACTGCGACCTGGCGATCATCGACAAGCGGCGGGAGCGCGCTGGCGTGTCGGAGGTGATGAACATCATCGGCGACGTCGAGGGAATGGATTGCATCCTGGTGGACGACATCTGCGACTCGGGCGGCACGCTGTGCAACGCTGCCGTGGCGCTGAAGGCAGAGGGTGCCCGCTCCGTCGGCGTCTATGTGACGCATGGGGTTTTGTCGGGCGGGGCGGTGGCCCGAATCGCCGCTTCCCCGATCGAGATGATGACCATTACCGACAGTATCGAGCCGACGGAGGCGGTGCGCGGGGCGCCCAATCTGCGCACCTTCACGATAGCGCCGCTGTTGGGTGAGGCGATGCGCCGTATCAATGACGAGAGCAGCGTCAGTTCGCTGTTCGACTGAAGGAGGGAAGCACCATGAAACTCTATTACTCGCCCGGCGCCTGTTCTTTGGGCATCCACGTGTTGCTGGAGGAGATCGGCCAGCCATACGACGTGGAACTGGTCAACGTGCGCGAGGGCGCGCAATACAGCGAGGCTTACCTCGCCATCAGCCCGAAATCCAAGATTCCCGCCCTGGCCCGTGACGACGGCAGCATCCTGACCGAGTATGGCGCCATCGCAACCTGGCTGGCCCGGACCAATCCGGCCGCCAAGCTGATGCCGCTGGACGCGGATGCCGAAGCCCGCGCGGTGGAGGCGATGGAGTACGTGGTTGCCACAGTGCACATGCAGGGCTTCACCCGTATTGCCCGGCCGGCGAATTTCTCGCCGAACGAGGCCGACAAGGAGCAAGTGCAGGCCCGCGGACGGGACATCTACACCAGGGGCCTGGGCATTCTGGACCATGCGCTGGAAGGCAAGGAGTGGATCGCCGGGGCGTATTCGATGGCGGATTCGGCGCTGTTCTACGCCTGCTGCTGGGCACCGCGGGCTGAGGTGACCTTGCCACCCCATGTCGCCGCGCATTTTGCCCGGATGAAGGCCCGCCCGGCGGTGCAACGCGCCCTGAAGGCGGAGGGGCTGGAGGGCTGAGCACGCTTCCCGCCCGCGCATTCTGGTTCCTCCGCCATGGGGAGACGGACTGGAACGCGGAGGGTCGGAGCCAGGGCCAAACCGACGTCCCGCTGAACGCAACCGGGGTGGCCCAGGCTGCCGCCGCGGCCCAGCTGCTGCGTCGCCGCGGCATTGCGAGCATCGTCTCATCCCCACTCTCCCGTGCCCGGGACACCGCTAACACGGCCGGGGCGGCGCTGGGCCTGCCGGTGACCCTGCTGGACGACCTGCAGGAAGTTTGTTTCGGCGTGCACGAGGGTACAATCCAAAGCGCGCCTTGGTTTGCCGCCTGGGTTTCCGGCGAATCGACACCGGAGGGTGCGGAGAGTTTCGCCCAGCTGCGCAGCCGGGCAGTGTCTGCGTTGACGGTGGCGTTGTCGCACCCCGCGCCGGTGCTGGTGGTGGCGCATGGGGCATGGTTCCGGGCGCTGCGGGCGGAAATGGGGCTGCCGATCGACATACGCACGCCGAACGCGCTGCCGCTGTTTTGCGAGCCGGGTGAGCCCTGGGTACTAACGGCTGCTACTTAGGGCTTGTTCGACATCAATCGACTCGATTGGCGGCGTCGAACAAGCCCTAAGCCTTTGCTGTTAGCGGCAGCTTTGTCGGCGTGCCGACGCACTTATGTGCCGACGCTGCCTTAGGCCGAAACTGAACGGGCGGCATCCAAAGGACGCCGCCCGCTCGAGTTTGACGTTTTTACGCGTGGAAGACGGCTATCACACCAGGTCGTAGCGGTCGGCGTTCATCACCTTGTTCCATGCCGCTACGAACTGCTTCACGAACTTCTGCTGGGAATCTGCACAGGCATAGGCCTCGGCAAATGCGCGGAGCTGCGAGTGCGACCCGAAGATGAGGTCGACCCGCGTGCCAGTCCACTTCACCTCCTTGGTCTTGCGGTCCCGGCCCTCGTACGCATTGTCGGAGGCGGTCGGCATCCACTCCGTGTCCATGGTCAGCAGGTTGACGAAGAAGTCGTTCGTGAGCTTTCCAACCTGGTGGGTGAAGACGCCATGCTTCGAGCCATTGGCCGTGGCACCCAACACGCGCAGGCCGCCGACGAGCACCGTCATCTCCGGCGCCGTCAGCCGCAGCAACTCGGCCCGGTCCACCAGCGCCTCCTCAGGCGCCATGAACTGCGCGCCCTCGTAGTAGTTGCGGAAACCGTCCGCAGTAGGCTCCAGCGGAGCGAAGGAGGCAGCATCGGTCTGCTCCGCCGATGCATCCATGCGACCGGGCGTGAATGGCACCTTGATGTCGATTCCGGCATCCTTGGCCGCCTTCTCGACCGCCGCGCAACCACCGAGGACGATCAGGTCGGCCAGCGAGACCTTCTTCCCGCCCGTCGCCGACGAATTGAACGCCGTTTGAACCGCTTCGAGTTGCTCGAGCACCTTCGCCAGCTCAGGCGGGTTGTTCACCGGCCAATCCTTCTGCGGCGCGAGCCGGATACGCGCGCCATTGGCGCCGCCGCGCTTGTCCGAACCACGGAACGTCGAGGCCGACGCCCAAGCGGCCGACACGAGTTGCGGCACGGTCAACCCGGTGGCCAGGATTTGCGCCTTGAGCACCTCGATCTCTGGCTCCTGAACCAGCGCATGATCCAGCGCGGGAATCGGATCCTGCCAGATCAGCGTCTCCTTGGGGACGAGCGGGCCTATGTAGCGCTGGATTGGACCCATGTCGCGGTGGGTGAGCTTGAACCACGCCCGGGCGAACGCGTCCGCGAACTGATCGGGATGTTCATAAAACCGCCGCGAGATCTTTTCGTAGGCCGGGTCCATCCGCAACGCGAGGTCCGAGGTCAGCATGGTCGGCACCCGCTTCTTCGACGGATCGTGCGCGTCCGGGATGTCGGCGGGGGCATCCTTCGCCTGCCATTGATAGGCACCTGCAGGGCTCTTCGTCAGCTCCCATTCGAACTTGAACAGGTTGTCAAAGTAGTGGTTGCTCCACGTCGTGGGCGTCTGCGACCAGATGACTTCCGGTCCGCCGGTGATCGCATCGGCTCCGAAGCCCAGGCCGTGTTTGCTACGCCAGCCGAGCCCCTGGTCCTCCACGGAGCCGCCCTCCGGCTCCGGTCCCACAAAGGAGGGATCCCCCGCGCCATGAGTCTTGCCGAACGTATGGCCCCCGGCGATGAGGGCAACCGTCTCCTCGTCGTTCATCGCCATGCGCGCAAATGTCTCGCGGATGTCGCGGGCCGAGCCGACCGGGTCTGGCTTGCCGTTGGGTCCTTCAGGGTTGACGTAGATGAGGCCCATCTGCACCGCCCCAAGGGGTCCTTCGAGCTGGCGCTCGCCACTGTAGCGCTCGTCGCCCAGCCACGTTCCTTCCGGCCCCCAATAGAGTTCTTCGGGCTCCCACGTGTCGGGACGGCCGCCGGCGAAGCCGAAGGTTTTGAACCCCATCGACTCCAGGGCCACGTTGCCAACGAGGACGAAGAGGTCGGCCCAGGAGAGTTTGTCGCCGTATTTCTGCTTGATGGGCCATAGCAGCCGGCGTGCCTTGTCCAGGTTCGCGTTGTCAGGCCAGCTATTGAGTGGCGCGAAGCGCTGCTGGCCGCTGCCAGCACCCCCGCGGCCGTCCGTCGTGCGGTAGGTCCCAGCGCTGTGCCATGCCAGACGAATGAAGAGACCGCCGTAATGGCCGAAATCCGCCGGCCACCAATCCTGCGAATCGGTCATCAGAGCGTGCAGGTCTTGGATGACGGCGTCCAGATCGAGGGTTTTGAACGCCTCGGCATAGCGGAACGCCGTATCCATGGGGTTGTTGCGCGGCGAATGCTGGGTGAGCGTGTTGAGGCTGAGCTGCTTCGGCCACCAATCCCGGTTACCGCGGACCGAGCGCCCGTGCGCCACCGGGCACCCGGAAATCTTGTTGTCGGTCAATCCATCCATGGTTTTTCTCCTATCGCGTGGCTCGTTCCGTTTGTCGGCGAGGACTGTCATGGTCTTCAACGTGACGGCGGGATTTGGCCCCATTGATCGCAAGACGGCAATCTAGCGGCGGCGCGCGGCATTGGGAAATTGATTATCACTTGATGATACATCGATCAAGGCGATCAATGCGGCGTCGTTACACGGGATGGACACCCTTTGGCAGGTGATCGCGGAGGGTCTTCGCCAGAAGGTGGACGTCACGACACCTCGAGTAGTTGCGTCGCCAGACCAAGCCGATGCGCCGGCCCACGCCCGGCTCCAGCGGCCGCGTCGTCACGGCATGATTGTGGGATTCACTGCGTGCCAGCGCCGGCAGCAGCGTGCTGCCCAGCCCGGCCGCTACCATTTGCAGGATGGTATGCAGGCTCGTCGCGCGGAAATCCTCTTCGGCATCCCGGTTTGCTGTCCCGCAAATCGCCAAAGCCTGATCGCGCAAGCAGTGCCCCTCGGTGAGCAGCAGCAGGCGTTGGCCACGCAGCTCCGCCTCCGTCATGACGGCGTCGGTGACTGGCCCACGGCCCTTGGGTTCGGCGAACCAAAACGGCTCATCAAAAAGGGCAAGGGTCTCCAGGCGCTCATCGGGAACCGGAAGCGCCATCAGCGCGGCGTCAAGCCGATAGGAACACAGCCTTTCCAAGAGGGGCGTGGTGAGATCCTCCCGAAGCGCCAGCCGCAGCTCCGGATAATCCTTCTTCATTGCAGGCACGAGCCAGGGCAGGACGTAGGGTCCAAGGGTCGGGATGACGCCGAGGCTGAACCCCCCGGCCAGGGGCCCGGATAGGTGCTGGCCGACACTGATGATGGTCTCGACATCGGCCAAGACCTGACGGGCGCGCCCAGCGATATCCACACCGATGGCGGTCATGCTGACGGATTTGGTCGTTCGCTCGAACAGCGTGACGCCGAGCTGCTGCTCAAGCTTCTTGATTTGGGTGCTGAGCGTGGATTGACCGATGTCGCAGGCGGCGGCAGCGCGCCCGAAATGGCCGTGATCGGCAAGGGCGACGACGTAGCGTAAATCCTGGAGGGTCATGCGCGCGGCGGGTCCATTGGCCACATCGATCAAACATCGAGCAGTCATCGAACGCCGGTCGCTACCGGGAGTTTGATTTGGGTCTATACAAGTAGGGTGGGCTTTAGCCCACCGCTTCGAGGCGCCGCACGAACGCTTGGTGGGCTAAAGCCCAAACGACGACGACATATGTACAGGGCGCGTCAGATCGTGCCAACCGTCCGGATTCGTGCCCGCGGGAAAATTTCCGCCTGGGCCAGCACGGGGGTAGACGGGCGGATGCGTTCCACCACCGCCCGCAAATGCGCGCGTATCCCGCCGGACGCCAGCAGCACCGGCATTTCCCCGATCGCTTGCGCCGCATCGAACGAGGCACGCAGCCGCTGCATGAACTCCCCGAGCTTCGACGGCGCCATGGCCAATTGGCGGTCTTCCGGTGGCCCGACCAGGCTTTCCGCGAAAGCCAGCTCCCATTCCGGCGACAGCGTCACCAGCGGAATGTAGCCGGACGGCCCGGTGTGGCTGTCGCTGATCTGCCGCGCCAGACGGCCGCGGACATGCGCCACGATCATCCCCGCCGGGCGCGAATGGCCGCCGCACGCCTCGGCGATCCCCTCCAAAACCGTCGGCAGGTCGCGGATCGACACCCGTTCTGCCAGCAGCGCCTGCAGCACGCGCTGGACGCCGCCGACGCTGATCTGCGATGGGATCAGGTCAGCCACCAGCTTCTGCTGCTCCCGCGGCAACTCGTCCAACAACTTCTGCGTCTCGGCGTAGGACAGCAATTCCGCCATGCTGTCGCGCACGATTTCGGTGATGTGGGTGGTGAGCACGGAAGGCGGGTCGACCACGGTGCAGCCGCGGGCCATCGCCTCGTCGCGCCGGCCGGGCTCGACCCATAGCGCGGGCAGGCCAAAGGTTGGTTCGATGGTGCGCTCGCCGGGAAAGGGCGGGATGCCCCCATTCGGGTCCATCACCAGCAACTGGGTCGGGCGCAACTCGCCGCGGCCGGCCTCGATCTCCTTGATCCGGATCGAATAGATGTCGGCCCCGAGTTGCACGTTGTCCTGGATACGGACCGGGGGGAGCACGAACCCCATCTCTGCTGCGATCGCCCGGCGCAGCCCCTTGATCTGCTCGGTCAGTCGTGGGGTATCGCCCCCTGCCAGTGCCAGCAGCCCGTATCCGAGCTCCAGCCGGATCATGTCCATGCGGAGCGAGTCGGCAATGGGCGCCTCGCCGGAGGCTTTGGGGATGGCGGGTGCCGTCTCGTCCAATGGCTTCGGCGGCGGATGTTTCCAGCGCATCCAGGCGCCACCGCCCGCGAGGCCAGCCAGCGCCATGAACGGCAGAAACGGCAATCCAGGCATCAGCGCCAGCACGGCTGCCGCACCGCCCGCCATGGCCAGGGGCTTGGGGCTGCCACCCAATTGGCGGATCAGCACGGTATCAGCCGCGCCCTCCATGCCGCCCTTGGTGACCACGATGCCGGCCGCGGTGGAGACCAGGAGCGCCGGGATTTGCGACACCAGCCCGTCACCGATCGAAAGGGTGGTGAAGGTGGCGGCAGCATCCGCCAGCGGCATGCCGTGGCGGATCAACCCGATGGCAAACCCGCCGAAGACGTTGATGCTGGTGATCAGCAACCCGGCGATCGCATCGCCGCGCACGAACTTCGCCGCACCGTCCATCGCACCGTAGAACCCGCTTTCCTCTTCCAGTTCCTTGCGGCGGAGTTTGGCGCGGGTTTCGTTGATCAGGCCCGAGGAGAGGTCCGAGTCGATCGCCATCTGCTTGCCGGGCATCGCGTCCAAGCTAAACCGGGCGGCAACCTCGGCGATGCGGCCGGAACCCTTGGTGATGACCATGAAGTTCACCACCAGCAGGATGGCAAACAGGATGACGCCGATGACGACGTCGCCCCCCATCAGGAAGCCGCCGAACGCTGCAACCACGTGCCCGGCGGCCAGCGGCCCTTCGCTGCCGTGGCTCAGGATCAGCCGCGTGGTCGCGACGTTCAACGACAGCCGCAGCAGCGTGGTGAGCAGCAGCAATGTGGGGAAGGAGGTGAAATCCAGCGGCCGCTTCAAGAACAGCGCCACCATGAGCACGAGGACCGAGGCGGTGATGGAGAGCGCCAGCCCCATATCCAGCAACACCGTCGGCAACGGAATGACCAGCACGGCGAGAAGCATGACCATGCCGAACGCCAGCCCGACATCCGTGCCGGGTGAGTATTTCTTGGAAAGCGCCTGGAATTGCGCGAGCATCTAGTACAGCGTTCCCATGGAACGACTCGTATCCCGCCCCTTGACGCAGGCCCTTCGTAGGGTGGGCGTCAGCCCACCGCTGCGAGGCGCGGTGCGAAACCATGGTGGGCCAAAGCCCACCCTACGAGTTTCTTGGAGCCGCTTCATGAGGAAAATACCTAGGCCGCCATGCCCGGGGGTGTGACTTCCATCCCGGCGGCGGTGTAGTCCCGCAACTTGTTGCGCAGGGCACGGATTGAAATCCCAAGAATGGTGGCCGCATGGGTGCGGTTGCCCAGCGTGTGCGTGAGCGTATGCAGGATCAGGTCCCGCTCCACCTCGTCCATCGTGCGGCCGACCAGGCCGGCCACGCCGCCGGATGTCGTGACGTTGGGCGCGCCTGCGGCAGCCGGCGTGGGAGCGGCGGCGCCGGCCAGTTCCACCGTATCCACCTCGTCGCCGGCGGAGAGCAGGACGGCGCGATGAATGGTATTCTCGAGCTCCCGTACATTGCCGCGCCAGCCATGGGCGGCCAGCCGCGCATGTGCCACGGCTGCGATCGGCCGCGCCGCCAACCCGTTCACCTCGGCATAATGGCGCGCGTAGTGGTCCGCCAGGGGGCCGATATCGCCGGGCCGTTCGCGTAGCGCCGGGATGCGGAGGCTGACCACGTTCAGCCGGAAATACAAATCTTCGCGGAAGCGCCCGGCGGTGCAATCGGCTAGCAAATCCCGGTTGCTGGTGGCGAGGATCCGGACGTTCACCTTCACCGGGCCGGTGCCGCCCACGCGGTCGATTTCGCGCTCCTGAATGGCGCGGAGCAACTTGGCCTGTAGCCGCACATCCATCTCGCTGATCTCGTCCAGCAGGATGGTGCCACCGTCGGCGGCCTCGAACTTCCCGATGCGCCGCGCCGCAGCACCGCTGAACGCACCGCGCTCATGGCCGAACATCTCGGATTCGAGCAGATTTTCCGGGATGGCAGCACAGTTCAGCGCCACGAAGGGCCCGGTGGCGCGGCGGGACTTGCGGTGGATGTGCCGCGCCACGACCTCCTTGCCCGTGCCGCTTTCCCCTGTGATCAGGACCGACGCTTCGGCGCCTGCCACCTGTTCGGCCCGGCGCAGACAGGCGAGCATGGCCGGGTCGCGGGCGATCAGGGTGTGGCTATCGCCGCTCGCCGCCTCCAGGATCGCGGCGATCAGATCCGGGTCGGGCGGTAGCGGCAGGAACTCGCGCGCGCCCTCCCGGATGGCGCGGATCGCGGCGGGGGCATCGGCATCCATCCCGCATGCCACCACCCCCACGGCCATGCGTTCAGCAGACAAGGCCCGTACCAGCGCGCCGATGTCGTGGCTGACTTCGCACAGCACGATGTCCACCCGCGCGTCCTGTCGCAGCCGGGCCAGCGCGGGCTCGATCCCGTCCACCTGTTCCAGCTTGGCACCGCGGGCGATCGCCATCCGGGCTGCCTTCGCCAGCTCGCCCGATAACGCCCCGATAAGGAGAACCCTCATTCCGCCACTACTCATCACGCATCCTTACGACCGTTCCGCTCATGACCGATCCGCCTTCACGATTTCCGTCATGGTCACGCCGAGGCGGTTGTCGTCGACCATCACCACCTCGCCGCGTGCGACCAGGCGGTTGTTGACGTAGATGTCGATCGCCTCGCCCAGCTTGCGGTCCAACTCCACCACCGCGCCACGTCCTAATTTGAGCAGTTGGCTCACCTGCATCGTTGCCTTGCCGAGCACGGCGCTGACGGTGACGGGGATGTCGTACACCGCCTCCAGGTCTCGGACCGCCCGCGCCGATCCGGCACTGGCGGCCGTGTCCGCCAGTTCCATCAGGTCCATTGAGTCAGGCATCTGTCATCTCCTTTTGCAGCAGGCCCATAGAGGCCAGTGCGTCTTCGACCATCTGTCGCGCGCGACCGGCGTCGCGGATCACGGAGCCATCGGCCCAGCTGATCCTGGCGTCGCCCGGTGCCACTGCGTCGGTTGGCAATAGGTTAATCCGTTCCGCCAATTCGAAATCCAGTGCGGCTATTTCAGCCTCCATCGTCGCTGCCATCTGCGGATTGACCCGCACGACGATTTTTGGCTCGTCGATCAGTCCCGGCAAGATGGCCTTGGAAAGCGCACTGAGTTCGGCCGCGCCATGGTTTTTGCACAGGGCAGGCAGGCAGACGGTGAGTGCGGTCAACATCAGCTTGGCCATGCTGTCTGCCGCCGCCATCGCGACGTCACGCGCGCCAGCACGGCTGTCCGCCAAGCCGGTGGCCAGCAGGCTCAACATATGGAGGCGTGTCGCCGCCAATCCGTGCTCCGTCTCGGCGCGGCCTGCTGCCCGCGCTTCGGCCCGGGCCGCATCCAGCTCGGCGGCCGTGAAGCTCGGTTCGATGATTTCCGGCTCCGGTGCGGTTTCCTCATCAGGGGTGGGCTGGGTTTCCCCATCATCGTCGAAATCTTCGGCATACAGCACGCCGAGTACGCCGGGCCGATGGGATTTGAAGGTGGTGGCAACCATTAATAGACCAACTCCTCATCCTTGCCTTCGCCGATCTCGATCGTGCCGGAGGCAGCGAGTTCTTTGGCTAGTATGACGATGGCCGCCTGCGCATCGTCCACGTCGCGCAGCTTGACCGGGCCCAATCCCTCGATGTCGTCGCGCAGCATCTTTCCCGCGCGCTCGGACAGGTTCTTGAAGAACAGCTCGCGCAGGCTTTCCGACGCGCCCTTGAGGGCCAGTGGCAGCTTGTCTTTTTCCACTGCGCGCAGCAGCCCCTGGACGGCGACCGGTGACAGACGGCCAAGGTCGTCGAAGGTGAACATCAGCGCCTTGATCCGTTCCGCGGACTCGCGGTTCCGCTCTTCCAAGGCCGCCACGAAGCGGGTTTCACTGGCACGATCCAAATTGTTGAAAATCTCCGCCATCATTTCGTGGGCGTCGCGCCGGGTCGAGCGGGCGAGATTGGACATGAATTCGGCGCGCAACGTGCGCTCCACCCCGGCCAGGACGTCTTTCTGGACGCTTTCCATCCGCAGCATCCGCATCACCACCTCGATGGAGAAGCTATCGGGCAACAGGGTCAGGACGCGGGCGGCGTGGTCCGGCCGGATCTTGGACAGGACGACGGCGACGGTTTGCGGGTATTCGTTCTTCAGATAGTTGGCCAACACGGCCTCGTGCACGTTGCCCAGCTTGTCCCACATGGTGCGGCCGGCTGGACCGCGGATTTCCTCCATGATCTGCGCTGCGCGATCACGTGGCAGGGCCCGTTGCAACAGCCGCTCGGTGCTTTCGTAGCTGCCGACGAGGTGGCCAAGCCCCCCCATGCTCTCCCCGAACTCGACGCACAGCCGCTCGACCATGTCGGCGCGTATGCTGCCGAGCTGGGACATGGCGGCCGAGACTTCCTTGATCTCGTCCTCGTGCATCATGCCGAACAGCCGGGCGGATTGCTCCTCTCCCAGGGCGAGCATCAACACTGCTGCCTTCTGCGCTCCGGTGAAGCCGCTATCGTCGTTCGCGCGCATGGATCAGGTTGCCTCTTTCACCATCCAACCGCGCATGACGGCCAGGCTTTCTTCCGGGTGCTTGTCCACCAACTCCGCGACCTGGCGAAGGGAGGAAGCCCGGATGGTCCCCTCGACGCTTCCGAGGGAAACCATGCTCTCGTCGCCATCCCCGCCGTCCGGCCCGGCGATGGCGAGGGTGCCACTGCCGGCGCCGCCAGCCATGGTCACCGCGCGCTGGCCCGGGCCGCCAATTGCCAACCCGGCTGCCGTCCCGGCGGCTTGGCCGCCCTCGGTTAGCAACCCCGCCGGGTTGGTGGTCAGCCGCATCACCATCGGCCGTAGCACAAACAACAGGGCGAGCAGGGCAACGACTGCCAGCAGGCCCGTCTGTCCAAGCTTCATCAGGTCTGCCTTGTCGATCGGCAGACCGAGCAGATTGGGTTTCGGAGCCTCAGCCGGCGCGTCCATGTCCATGAAGCGCAGGCTCACCACCTCCACCTTGTCACCGCGCTTCTCATCGAAGCCGACTGCACTGCGCGCGAGCGATCCGATACGCTTCAGCTCGTCGGGCGTGCGGTCTTGCCAGGTCGTGTTGCCGTCCGCGCCCTTGACGGCGACTTGGTCCACCATCACTGCCACACTGATCCGGTTGATCAAGGGCTGATCGCGGACCACCGTACGCGTCGTCTTGCCGATCTCGTAGTTGGTCGTCTCTTCGCTGCGCTGCTCTTGGCTGCCGGCGGGGTTCGTGCCGGCATCGGCGTTGGGCAGGTTGTTGGCAACGCTGACGTTGCCGGGCGTGGTTTCAGTCGTCTTGTTCGTCGAGGTGTTGTTCTGGGTCGACCGCTCCACCTTGCTGTCCGGGTCGAATTTCTCCTGCGTCTCGTGGACTTGGTCGTAATTCATCTCGACCGCCGTCTCCACGCGCACCCGGCCTGGGCCGAGGCTCCGCTCCAACATATCCTCCACCGCACGGGAGAGGCGCTGCTCGGTCGAGGCGCGGAGCTCCGCCGCAAACCCGCCGGCCTGGTCGGTCAGTGAATCACCGGCGCGCGCCAGTACGTTTCCTCGGCTGTCGATCACGCCGATATTCTGCGGCCGCAAGCCCGGCACTGCCGATGCAACGAGGTTCAGCACGGCCTGCACGCCTTCGCGGTCCATGCGGGATCCGCCTGCCATCGTCAGCACGACGCTTGCCTGCGCCTCTTGCCGGTCCCGCGCGAAGGGCTCACGCTTTGGCAGCACGAGGTGGACGCGCGCGCCGCGCACGCCTGAGATCATACGGATGGAGCGGACCAGTTCGCCCTCCATCGCGCGTGTTTGGTTGATTGCCTGCTGGAATTGGCTAGCGGTCAGGCTGTCGCCGCGGTCGAATATTTCGTAGCCGATGGAGCCGCCGGACGGCAGGCCTTCCTTTGCCAGCAGCAGCCGGGCGCGTGGCACGTCAGATGCGGGAACCGACACGCGGGTGCCGTCTGGGCCAACCTCATGCGCAATATGCGCCTTGTCCAACTGGTCGACGACCTGGGAGGCTTCCCGCAGATCCATATCGGCATACAGCAGCGCCATATGGTCGCCGTTGCCGCCACGCATGGCCAAGAAGGCCAAGATCAACAGCATGGCGCCGGCGACGGCCGCCAAGGCGATCAGCCGACCGAAACCGAGTGACTTGAACCCTTCCAGCAATGCTGCCATTCGAACGAGCCCACCTGTCGCGGCGGCGTTTTGCCGCGGGATGAAATTGAGCCCGCGCTGGTTACCGCAGGATTAACAGCCCGGCAAAACCTGCCGGGTCGTTCATCGAGGCAAAGGCCCTCCCTAGCTGCCCGAGCTCGTGGAACTGCTGGAGCTACTGGTCCCGACGGATTGGACGTTGCTGAAGTTCACCGAGACGCCGCCCATTTGCAGTGTCACCGCGCCGTTGGCGTTGGTCACCCCGGTGGCCGTGCCGGTGACGGTGAACGGCACAGCCGCCGTCGTGCCGCCCGCCGCGGTGCCGGAGATCGACACGTTATAGGCTCCATCGGGGAGCTGCGCGCCCGACGCGCTCTGGCCGTTCCAGGTGTAGGTGTTCGCGCCGGCTGCCGAGGTGAGCGAGACCTGCTGGACCGGGGTGCCGGAGCTGTTGCTGATGGTGATGTTCACTGGTTCGGCCGACGCGGTGGTGAAGTTCAACTGCCCGGTCCCGTTCTGCAGCGCAATTTGCGAGCTGTCGACGGTGACCGACTTGCCGACCACGCCGGTTGCCTGAATCACTTCGCTGCCCTGCGTCGCCTGAATGAGGGAGGTGAGGCTGGAGTTGGTGGTGATCTGCTGCTCCACGCTGCTGAACTGGACCAGTTCACTGGTGAACGTGTTGGTGTCCATGGGAGACGTTGGGTCCTGGTTTTGCAACTGCGTCAGCAACAAACCGAGGAAGCTGGTGAAGTTGCTGCTGAGCGACGTCAGCGCATTCGCCGAACTCGAGGAGGAGCTGGTGGATGCGCTGGAGGCCGCGCTGGTGACGCCGGCACTGGCGGCAGAGGTGAGGGTCGGCGTTGTGATGGAACCGGACATGGTCGAACTCCTTCAGGCTGTGATGTCGACCCCGGCGCGGAGCCAGGCAGTCGTTGTTGTGGGGGTGTCGGTAGTGGCGGCGGAATAGCGGGTGCGGTCCTGCCGCCAGGCGCCCCCCTGCTGGCCGCCGCCATTGGAG
Source organism: Acetobacteraceae bacterium (assembly GCA_965199005.1). Taxonomy (GTDB): domain Bacteria; phylum Pseudomonadota; class Alphaproteobacteria; order Acetobacterales; family Acetobacteraceae; genus LMUY01. The sequence continues at coordinate 185,931 of CBDAQK010000007.1, forward strand.
AAGCCGCCGCCGTCAGTGTTGCTACCGCCGCCGGTGCCGCTGGTCGTGGTGCTGCCCCCGGCGGCCGGGCTAGTGCTCGCGGTGTCCGGGGTAGCGAGGGATAGGCTGAGGCTACGTCCCTCCTGCGGGAGGCCGGCGCTATCCAGTGTGCGGTGTAGCTGCGGTTGGTCGGCGATCAGCAGGCGCAACGTCTCCGGCCGCTCCGCTGCGACGTGCACGGTGGAGGTGCCATCGACGCCGCGCTCAATACGGATTTGCACGTGCCCGAGTTCGGCTGGGTCCAGCCGGAGCGTGATGGCGCTGCCGGAGGGCGACTGGGTGATCTGGACCAGCGCGGCGGCGAGCTGGTGAGCCGGGGCGGTGGGGCTGGGCGGGAGGGCAGAGGGCGGCGGCTCGGCGGGATGGAGGGTTGGGGGCGCCGTCACCTGGGTCGTTGCTGCGGCGGCCAATGGATCGACGACAGGAGTGGCGGAGGCTGAGGCGACGGAGGTGGGGCTGCCGGCAGCCTGCGACGCCGCGGCGGGGATAGCCGCGGCCACGGACGGTGCCGGGTCGGCGTCGGCCGTGTTGGCCGTGGGCGGGTTGGGCGGCGCCGGGTTCGGGGGGGCAGGCGGGGTGGTATCGGTTGCGGCAAATGGCGCGGCAGATTGTGCCGCACGATGGCCCTGCGGCACCGAAGGGGCGGACGAAGCCTGAACGCCCGTCGCGTCCGCAGGAGTGGCCGCAGTACTGACTGACGTGGATCCGGTTGTGGTGGGTGCCGCATCCGGCAATGAGAGCGTGTTGGTCCGAGGGGTCAGCGCGGATGCTGTAGAAGGGGACGCAGCCTCCAGCGCTGGTTTGGCGCTCGCTGTCGCCGTGGGAGCCACGACGATGAGCCCTGAGGCTGCGACAGCCTGGGCCAGCAGCGCCGGGTCGGGTGCTGCTGCTGGCGGTTGCACGGTCGTTGCATCCGTCGTGGTGTCGCTGGTGCTGGTTGCGTCCGCTGCCGCAGGGCGGGGGCGGGAGGCGGCCGGCAGGCTGGGGGCGCCCGGTGTGGCCAGAGTCGCTTGGGTCTGGGGGAGCAGGCTGCTCATCGTGCTGGTGGGCGGCCCGGCAAAGGCGCCTTGATCAGCGGAGCCGCGCATTTCGGGAGCCGCGGCGGGTGGGTCAGCCGGCCCTGCCGCGGCATCCGTGTACGTGAGCTGGGTGGCGCTGATCTGCATGCTCGGTGGCGACGCCGTGGCGGGGCTGCCGGCGTTGCCGGGCAGAGTGATGGAGGCGGCTGGCACTGGCCTTGTGGTGGCGACCGTCGGCGTAGCGGCGGAATTGCCCTGCGGAATGACGGGTGAGTTGGCGACGGGTGAGTCCTGCGCCGGTGATTGCGATGGGAGCGGCTCAGTTGTGGGGATCGAAACCGTTGCGCCCGAAACCTCCGCGGCCGCGGCCGCGGACGTCGTGACGGCGCCAGCAAGTTGGGTTGGAGGGATGACGGCCGCAACTTGGGCCGGCGCCGGTGGGATGGTGGCGGGAATGGTCGCCGGCTCTGTCGCTGACGCACTCGCCGGGAACTCGGGCGGTGACGCAGATGGCGATGGGCGTGCGGCAGCAGCCAGCGCCGGCAAATCTGCCGCGGCCGGTTGCGTGACCAGGGTGAGGGGGGCTCCACCGGCTTCGCTCGGCGGTGCCTGCGGGGCGCTAGGCGCGGTGGCGGGCGACGCGGTGGGGGTCATCGTGGGTGGAGCCGGTGGTTCAGGTGCCGTCGCGGAGTCGAGAATAGAAGACGCCGGAGCGGACGCAACGATGCCGGGAGACAGCGCATTGCTCGCTTCCGCCTCAGGCGGCGGCATCGGCGATGTTTGTGGTGCAGCAGCGGCGGGAACGGTCTGGGCAGCAGGTGCGGCCGAATTGCCCGTTTTCGCGGGCCACGTAACAACGGATGGCGTCGTGTTGGCGGAGGTTGTGCTGATCCGCCCAGCCGCGTGTGGTGCCGGTAGCGGGGACGAAGTTTGCAGTGTGGCAGCGGCGGCAAGCGCGTCGGTAGAAGGTGCGGCTGAACTGCCCGTTTCGACCGCCGACGGCATCACGGACTCCGTGGCGGTCGTTTGCGTGCGAGCGGGGCCTGCGCCGATCGCTGCAGCCGCTTGTGGTGCCGATCGCAGAGGCGAGTTTTGCGGTGTGGCAACGGCGGGGACCACGCCGGCGGGCCAGTTAGGCAAGCCCTTGGCCGCCGCCTGGATGCCACCAGCTAAGATGGTGCCTGCGAAGAGGGATTGCTGTGGAACTGTAGGCGTTCCCGTACTGCCGATCGCGGGCTGACCTGCGGATGTTGCGGCTGCGCTGGGTTCAAAGCCAGCCAACACGCCAGCGAACGCATCGGGGCCGGCCGAGACTTGTCCCAATGCGGACGAGACCGTGGCGGCAATGCAAGACGGCGAAATTTGGATGGTGCTGGTCATTGCGGCGAGAGAGCGCAAAACCCGTGCCACACCAAACTCCCTGCAATCCCGGCTACTTAACCTGGTAACCGGCAAATCTTGCCGGGCGTGGTGTGCCGGGTGGGCCGGTCACGACCCAGCGAACCAATCGCCGCCGCCGATGTTTCCTGGGATTCCGGTGATTTCTGCCGTGGCATGGTTTGTGCGGAAGGGGAGCAGTTGTTTCATGCCCGTTTGGGGCGCTTTCGGAGTTCCTCTTCATGTCGTCCCTTTTTGGTGCACTCACGACCGCCGTTAGCGGGTTGACTTCACAGGCGGCCGCCTTTGGCAATATCAGCGACAACGTCGCGAACAGCACGACGGTCGGCTACAAGGCGACGGACACGAACTTCGTCGATTACCTCACGACCAGCAGCCAGGTAACGAATGATTCGGGCTTCGTCACCGCCCGGCCGGATTACACCAACGATGTCCAGGGGACGATTTCCGCCTCCACCAATACGACGGCGCTGGCGATTTCCGGCAACGGTTTCTTCCAGGTGACACAGGCCTCCACCGACGGGACGAGCACTGAAAAGCTGGGCACCCAGGCGGAATACACCCGCGACGGGAATTTCTCCCTGGATAAGAACGGTTACCTGGTGAATGACGCAGGGGAGGCTTTGAGCGGGTGGCTTGCCTCACCGGCGGGTGTGACGGACCCGAAGACTGGTGTTACCACCTTCCCGATCGACCAGTCGTCGGTAAATCCCATCCAGATCAGCCAGGCCTCGCTTCCGCCGGTTAAGACGTCAAACGTGGCGCTTTCAGCGAACCTGCCGGCCTCACCGGCCTCGTCAACCTCCAGCTTTTCCTCGCAGGTCAACGTGTATGACGCGAAGGGCACGCTGCACAGCGTCTCCCTGAATTACACGCCAGTCGTCAACCAAACCACCGGCGCCATCACCCCGGATCAGTGGAACCTCAGCGTGAGCTCCCCTGATGCAACAGCCGCGTCGACCGCGGGATCGGCGGTGGTGCAGTTCACCTCCAACGGTGAACTCCAGGCCGTGTCCGGCACCATTGGCTCGGCCGCTGCAAGCGACAACTCCACCGCTGGCACAGCGGGTACCTTAAATCTTGCCCTCGATTTCGGTGATGGGGCGCCACAGAATGTCAGCGTGGGATTGGGGACGATTGGGGCCAGCGACGGGCTGACCCAGTATGCAGGAACCACGTACACTCTGAACAGCATTTCGCAAAACGGCTCGGCTCCCGGGGCATTCAGCAGCGTGACGACGCAGGGTAATGGCAACATTGTCGTCAACTACGATAACGGCCAATCCAAGACTGTGGCGCAGGTGCCGGTCACCGACTTCGCCAACCCCGATGGGCTGCAGAAGCAGAATGGTCAGGCTTACACCATCACCGCTCAATCAGGGGCAGCCTTGACCGAGACCACCAATACCGGGGGTGCTGGCCAGATCGTCACGAACTCCACCGAGGGATCGAACGTCGACATCGCGACCGAGTTCACCAAGCTGATCGTGGCCCAGCAAGCCTATTCCGCCAACACCAAGGTCGTCACCACGGCGGATGACATGCTGCAGCAGACGATCAACATGAAAACTTGATGAGTTAGGCCGAACCAATGAGTCTAGACCTTGGTCTCGCTGCCGCTTCGTCCGGTCTGGCGAGCATCAACCAACAGATGTCGGTGATCTCCCAGAACGTGGCGAACGCCGGGACGGCGGGCTACCAGCGCGAGGTGGTGAACAGCAACAACCTCACGGCGGGTGGGGTCGGCTATGGTGCGACAACGGGCGTCGCAACCCGGGAGACGGATGCTGCCCTGCAGACGGCATTGAACCAGCAGAATGCCGACGTCGCCGGGCAGCAAGTCACCTCGAATGCGCTTGCCTCGCTCGATGCGGCCCAAGGTTCGACCGCTGCGGGGAACGACCTGGCCTCCCAGCTGGGAAAACTGACCGACGCGTTCACCACGCTCGGCACGAACCCATCGAACCAGGCGCAGCAAGCGGCCGTCGTGTCCGCCGCCGCCACGCTGGCCGGCGGGATCCAGGGCCAAGCGGCCGCATACGACGCGGCCCGGCAAGACGCGCAGAACGGCTTGGTGAGCGACGTGACGGCCCTCAACACCGCCGTGCAGACAATCGGGACCCTGTCGGACCAGATCATCGCTGCGCATTCCCGCGGTGAAAGTACGGCGGATTTGGAATCCCAACGCGACGCACAGGAGCAGACGGCGGCCCAGCTTGGCGGCATTCGCTTTCTGCCCGCTGCCAGCGGCGATGTCACGGCGGTTGCCGGCGGCCTGGTGATCAATACCCGCGCGACAACCGGACCCTTCAGCATCGCCACGCAGGCGCTGAACAACGGGTCCAGCGCGCCGCCCCTGATGTTGTCCGGCAGCGACGTCACCAGCCAAATCACCGGCGGCAGCATCGGCGCCCGGCTGACTCTGCGCAATACGACGCTACCGCAGGCCCAGGCGGGGCTGGACGAATTCGCCGCGACGCTGGCCACGCGCATCAGCAACCAGGGGCTGAACCTGTTTACCGATCCGGCCGGCAACCCGCCCGCCGTCGGAGGTTCACCCACGCAATCCGGCTATATCGGGTTCAGCAACGAGATCCAGGTCAACCCGGCGGTGACCACCACACCCAGCCTGGTGCGGGATGGCACGCAGTCCGTCGCTGCCGGCACTGGCGGGGCCAGCGCGTTCACCCCGAACCCTGCCGGCGGCCCAGCGGGCAGCACGACGCTGATCAACCGGCTGCTACTATATGGTTTCGGCGCGCAGGCGCAGTCCGGAACAGCGCAACCCGCCATCAACACCACCGGCTTGGGTCCGAATGGAACCACGTCGCTTCCTTATGTACCTGGCACGACGCTCGCCGGGTTCGCGGCCAGCCTGGTCGGCGCGCAGGCGCAGGCGGCGGGCCGGGCCAGTGATGCGCTGAGCACGAGCACTGCCCTGCAAGCGACCCTGCAGTCCAAGCTGCAGAGCGAGACCGGGGTCTCTATCGACACGGAGCTGTCGAACATGGTGGCGCTACAGAACGCCTATGGGGCGAATGCGAAGGTGATCACCGCATCGCAATCGATGTTCACCGCCCTGCTGAACGCGGTGACGCCGTGACTGTTGTCGAACCTGGCACCCTGGGCCAGGCCATCTACGCCAGCTCCGCCGTCAAGACGCAGTTGGACACGCTCGCCAACCAAGTTTCCACCGGCCAGGTGTCGGATAGCTATGCCGGGCTGGGCGCTGCGGCGCAGACCTCCCTGGATTTGCGGCCGCAACTGGGCCATCTGGCAACGCAGCAAACCGCCATCGATGCGGTGACGGGGCAGATGGGCGTTACCCAAAACGTATTGACGCAGATCACCAGCATCGCCAGCAGCTTCAACGCGCAATTGGCGAGCCTGAACAACGTCACGCCGTCGCAAATCGACAGCGTGGCGACCAACGCCCAAAACGCTTTGCAACAGGTGGCGACGTTGTTGGACACGCAGGAGGGCGGCAACTACATCTTTGCCGGGACCGATACGGCGAACCCGCCCGTGCCCAATCCGGAATCCATCCTCACCTCCGGATTTTACACCCAGATCGGTGCGGCCGTGGCCGGGCTAGGAACCAACGGCGCGGCGGCGACGGCGGCCAGCACCCTGGCCATCGCATCGTCGGACGCGTCCGGCACGACGCCGTTCTCGGGGCCGCCCAGCCAGCCGGCAACCCTGGAGCTCGGCGCTGCGGCTCCGGTGCAAGTGGGCGTGCTGGCCAATGCCAATACCCTCACCACCTCGACCGGGACGTCGACCACGGGGTCGTATATGCGGGACATCCTGCGCGGCCTGGCCACTCTGTCCAACCTATCGAGCACCCAAGCCAACGCCTCCGGATTCATGGGCCTGGTGGAGGACACCCGCACCAGCCTATCGGGGGCGATCACGGCGATCGGCAGTGAAGCGGGTGCGCTCGGCAACATCCAAACCTCGCTGACGGCCGTGCAAACTCAGGCTGGCGAGACCAATACGGCGCTGACGGCGCAGGTCTCGTCCGTGGAGGATGTGGACATGGCGAAGACGGTTTCCAGCCTGTCGCAGGTGCAGACCCAGCTCAGCGCCAGCTACAAGTTGATATCGGAGATCAGCAAGATGTCTTTGGTGGATTATCTTGATCCATTCATACCAGTTTAATCTCTCACGCGTAGAACGGTCCCACTGCCACGAAAATCGTGGAACATGTTTTTAACGTCAGAGCCAACAAGGTAAGACACCATGTCCTCGGTAAATACTAACACTGCAGCTTATGTGGCACTTCAATCATTGAACCAGACCAGCTCCGGCCTGGCGGCAGCCCAGAAGGAGATTGCGACGGGCTACCGCGTCAATGACGCGACAGACGATGGCGGCGCGTTCGCCGTTGCGCAAAACGTCCGTTCCGACGTTAGCGCTTTGACCAGCGTGAACCAGCAGCTCGGGGGTGCCCAGGGCCTGGTCAGCACCACGCTGTCCTCGCTGACGAGCATCTCCGACTCGTTCACGTCGGCCAAGGCGCTCTTGGTCAAGATCGCCGACGCCAGCATCTCCGACGATCAGCGGAACCAGTACATCTCGTCCTTCAAATCCTTGGTGTCTGGCGTCGCGGATGCCGTGGACGGCTCTACCTATAATGGGCAGACGTTGCTTGGGGCGGCTTCCGGCGGGGTGGCTGGCACCTCCAAGACGGTGATCAGCAACGAGTCGGGGGCGGTCGCCACCATTAGCTCTGAGGATAACAGCACCACTGCCAATGCCCTGGCGGCGTTGATCGGTGGGACGTTCTCCCGCAGTTCTTCTGGTGTGGACACGTTCTCCGGCGGCGGGTTCTCCTCGGCGTCCACCGCGCAAACGGCCGCAAGCGCGGCGCTGGTCACGGGGGCAGGGTTCGACACGGCACAGTCAACCATTGGCAACCAGCTCAACCAGGCCGGTGCGGACTCGAACTACCTCAGCAACCAGGTCACGTTCAACAGCAACAAGATCGATGCTCTCAATACGGGCCTCGGTGCCTTGGTGGACGCGGACCTGTCCAAGGAGTCGGCGGTGCTGCAATCGCTGCAGATCAAGCAGCAGTTGGGCACGCAGGCGCTGTCCATTGCCAACCAAGCGCCACAGAGCATTCTCAGCTTGTTCAGGTAATCTGGCTGACCCGGGGGCGGCGATGTTGCCGCCCCCGGACCTTGCCCCGCAAGTCTCTCCGCAGGATGCGAAATGTCCAACCTAGTACTTGAATTGCGTCCGGGTGAGGTGATGATCGTGAACGGAGCGCCGATTCGCTTCCGCACGAAATCGCGCCTCGAACTCACGGCGCACGCCCGGTTTCTGTTCGGCAAGCAGATCATGCAGCCAGACCAGGCCGACAGCCCGGCACGCCGCATCTATTTCGCTTTGCAATCCGCTTATATCGGCGTCGACGACGAGCGGCCGCGTGGCCTGGAATCGGCCCGCACCCTGATTGCTGCGTTCAAGGAGGCGACCTCCTCCGCCCTTGCCCGGGAAATTCTGGACCGGGCGATGGCAGCCGCGGAAGCGGATGATTGTTACGGCGCGTTGAAGCTGGCCCGCCGGATCATGCGTCACGAAGACACCATTCTGGGGCGCGAGCCATCCCCCGCGCCGGTCAAACTACAAGCCGCGGAGTAAGGAGAACCCGATGTCTGCCTTTTTGCAGGCCAGCCGAGCCTACCAGGTATCGTCCGATTCCCGCAGCCTGCGTACTCAGGAGGCCGACATATTCCACCGAGCCAACGGCGCGTTGCGCACCGCGCTCCACGGAACGGATATCGACAAGGTCCGTGCCGTGGCGGATAACCGGCGGCTGTGGCTGACCGTGATGGGTCTGGCGACGGATCCCGACAATCGCCTTCCCGCGCCGGTTCGCGCCTCCCTCGTTTCGGTTGGGCGTTCCGTTCAGCGAGAGATGGACACCACCTCGCCCGACCTCGATTTCCTTATCGCGGTGAACGAGAACGTGTCAGCCGGCTTGTCGACGGGCCGCTAGACATGAGCGGGTCCATCGGCAGCCTCGGGAGTTTGGTGTTGGGGCTCTTCAACTCCGACTCAAACTCGGCTGTCTCGGGGCTGCTCGCTACCATCAACGGATCCGCCAGCGGCATCAACAACCAGAACCCGGTGACCGCCCTCGACACCGCCGAGGCGGACAGCACGAAGGACATTGCGCTCACCGCCGCCGACCCGACGGTGGCGCGCGACATCGCCACATTCCGCGCCAAGGTGGCTGCCGCGACCGACCCGGCGACCCTGCTTAAGGATCCGACGGTGCTAAAGGTCTTGCTGACGGCCAACGGCCTCGGGGACCAGGCGCAATACCCGGCGCTGGCTCAGAAGGCCCTGCTGTCGGACACCAACGACCCCACTTCATTGGCCGATACACTGGCAGACAGCACGTGGAAAGCCGTGGCCTCCACCTACGATTTCGCCACCAAGGGTTTGTCGATCCTCCAAAACCCGAAAGTGCTCGACACGCTCGCCAACGGCTATGCCGAGGTCACCTGGCGCGACTCGTTGGACGCGACGACGCCGGGTTTGTCGGAGGCCCTGTCGTTCAAGGATTCGGCGTCTGGCATCACATCCGTGGATCAGATTCTTGGCGATTCGACCCTGCGCACGGTCGTGACCACGGCGCTGGGCATCCCGGAGCAGATCGCGTTCCAGGATATCGGCGCGCAGGAGCAGGCAATCAGCTCGAGACTGGACATTACCAAGTTCCAGGATCCGAAATTCGTCGAGTCGTTCACCACGCAATACCTGATCGCGGCCGGCGCCGCCGCCAGCTCCAGCGATTCGGACAGCACCAGCCTGGACCAACTGGCGTACGCGGCGCGGGGCTTGGTGGTCTAGCGGCCTCTCGCCAGCAACGGCGCCTCTTGACCCGGCGGGCGGGAGGGCGAGGATTGGCCGGTTCGTCCCGGAGTCCACGCCCTTGGCCCTGCACCGCGTTCCTGCCAGCCCCGCGACCGTCCGCTGGGGTATTTTCGACGCCGCCTATCCGCCAGTGCTGACCGTGCAGTCCGGCGACACGGTGGTGCTGGAATGCGTCTCGGGCACGCCGGACACGATGCCCCCAGCCAGCCTGGGCTTCACCATCCCGCCCGCCTTGCGCGCCATCCATGCCGCCAACCCGCCACGCATGGCGGGGCATATCCTCACCGGCCCGGTTGCGGTGGCCGGGGCGGAACCCGGCGACATGCTGGAGGTCCGCATCGATGCGATCGAATTGGGGGCGGATTGGGGGTATTGCGGCTTTCGCCCGCTTGCTGGCACGCTGCCAGAGGACTTCCCCGAGCGCTTCCTCAGCCACATCGCCGTCGACCAAACCCGGCGGGTTGGAACGTTGCCGTGGGGGACCGAACTGGACTTGGCACCGTTTTTCGGTGTCATGGGGGTCGCACCCCCGCCAAACTACGGTGCGATCTCCACCAAGGAGCCGCGCGAGCATGGCGGCAACCTCGACAACAAGGAGCTCGGCGCCGGTGCCACCCTGTACCTCCCAGTCTGGGTGCCGGGGGCCAATTTCTCCGCTGGGGACGGCCACGGCGTGCAGGGCGACGGTGAGGTGTGCATCAACGCGCTGGAGACCAGCCTGACCGGGACGTTCACGTTCGTTCTGCACAAGGGCGAGAAGCTCGCCTATCCCCGCGGCGAAACGGCGACCCATTTCATCAGCATGGGCATGAACGAGGATTTGGACCTGGCGATGAAGCAGGCGCTGCGCCAGATGATCGCCTTCATCTGCTCGCGCACGAACCTTTCACGCGAACAGGCCTACGCCTTCTGCTCGCTCGCGGTTGATTTCCGCGTGACGCAGACGGTGAACGGGGAGAAGGGCGTGCATGGCATGCTGCGCAAGGGTTTGCTGTTCTGACGGGCCTTTAACCCTACAAGTTGTGTAGCAGCCCGAGTTACCCACAACTTTATGTGTTGTCTGACTAGTTTTGGCCGGCTGATCTCGCTACCGTATGTTGCGGTCGAAAAAGAGGCGGGCACAAATTATGGATTGGACGGACGAGATCGTCGATCGGCTTAAGACGCTCTGGGCAGAGGGTGTGTCGACTGCGGAAATCGGCCGGCGGTTGGGCGTATCGAAAAATGCGGTGGTCGGTAAGGCCCATCGTCTCTCGCTGGAGGCAAGGCCGTCGCCGATCCGCCGCGGCGCGCCGGGAGAGGTGCCGAAGCGGCCTGCCGTGCGCCGGATGGTTGGTCCCACCCTGCCTGCGATGGCGCCCGTCGCGGCCGATCCCGAGCCGGTCGTGATTGCGCCGCCCGTGGTGGCGAGCCCGCCGCCCGTGTTGCGGGCCGTGCACCGCGCGCCGGGCGGCCGCCTGGTGGCGTGCTGCTGGCCGATTGGCGAGCCGGGCACCCGGTCCTTCCGCTTTTGTGACGCCGAGTCGCTACCGGGTAAGCCGTATTGTTCCCCCCATGCCGCGCTGGCCTATGTCAAGGTGCGGGACCGGCGGGAGGAAGCTGCTTGAGCGAGCCCAAGGGCATCCGGCAGTACCTGATTGTTGATCCAAAACGTTACGGCCGGCAAAAACTCGTAATCAGGACCACGATTTCGTTGCGTAAATGATCTTGTCACCCTAGCGTATCACTGTGGGTGCCAGACGACGGCGTGCGGTCTGCGGTCGGCTCCCCAGGGAACGTTCGGGCGGGCGCCGGATTGGCCGGTTCCTTGTTTGCCCAGTCCTTGTTTTGCAGGGAAGGCAGCCATGGTTGTCGGTGTCGTGAAGTGGTTCAACCCGACGAAGGGCTACGGCTTCATCGCGCCGGATACCGGCGGCAAGGACATCTTCGTCCATATCAGCGCCGTCCAGAAGGCTGGCATGCGCAGCCTCAACGAAGGTCAGAAGGTCCAGTTCGAAGTCGAGATGCAGCAGAATGGGCGTGCCGCCGCGGTGGGTCTCTTGCCGGCCGAGTAACGCCAGCCCTTGAACCCGCGTCAACCGCCTTGTAGCTAAGCATCATGACCGTCCGACTCAACTCGACTCTGGCCGCACCGCGCCGCCAGCCCGCGGCCCTCGATGCTGATGCGGTACGTTCCGCTTACAAGCGCTGGGCTTCCGTCTACGACACCCTGTTCGGTGGCATCTCCGCGCCCGGGCGCCGCCGCGCGGTTGCAGCGGTGAACGCACTTCCTGGCCGCGACGTGCTGGAAGTTGGGGTGGGAACGGGGCTTGCCCTGCCGCTGTACCTGCAACAGAAGCGGGTGACCGGGATCGACCTTTCGGCCGACATGCTGGCCCGGGCGCGGACTCGGGTCGTGCGGGAGGAACTGACCAACGTGGTCACCCTGCAGGAGCAGGACGCCGAGTCGACGACGTTCGCCGACGGGCAGTTCGATATCGCAGTTGCCATGTTCGTCGCCTCCGTGGTGCCCAATCCCCGGCGGCTGCTGGCAGAGATGCGCCGGGTGGTGAAGCCGGGGGGCACCCTGCTTTTTGTGAATCACTTCGCGGCAACCGGCGGCGTTCGTTTGGCAGTCGAGCGCGCCATGGCACCGGCGGGCCGCGCACTGGGGTGGCACCCGGATTTCAAGACAGAGGCCCTGTTGCCCGCCGAGGACCTGCTGCGCGCGACCAGCGTTGCCGTGCCACCTGTCGGGCTTTTCACACTGGTTCGCCTGCCCAACTGAGGCATCGTTCTCCGCCCGACCTTGATCTGCGGGCGGGGGTCGGATAGGTCGGTGGCACTGACCGCCGTTTGGGGACATTGAGCTTGATGAAGCATTTCCGGCGCCTGATGGTGCTCCCCCTTTGGGCCGTCCTCGCTGTGGTGACCGCGGCGCCTGGTTTCGCACAAACGCCATCGCCATGGGCGATCGGGATGCAGACGGCGCACAGCCCGGTCGAGGTGCAACTGCAGAGCCTGCATTTGTTGGTGAACGTGTTGATGATTGCCATCGTCATCTTCGTTGCCGCGTTGCTGGGCTATGTCATTTGGAAGTTTAACGGCAAGCGCCACCCAGTTCCCAGCCGGGTGAGCCACAACACCATTCTGGAGGTCGCTTGGACCGTCCTGCCGGTGTTGATCCTGGTGGTGATCGCCATCCCCTCCTTCGAACTGGTCTATTTCGAGGACCGGACGCGGGATGCCGACCTGACGATCAAGGTCACCGGGCATCAATGGTATTGGGAATACACCTATCCCGATAGCGGCAACATCGACTTTGCCAGCAACATGGTGGCCGACGAGGACATCAAGCCCGGCCAAATCCGCCGCCTGTCGGTGGACAACCCGCTGGTCGTGCCCGCTGGCAAGAACATCCGCATCCTGACCACCGGGGCGGACGTGATCCATAGCTTCTTCATCCCGTCATTGGGGGTGCAGCGCTACGCGATCCCAGGCCGGACGATCGAGACGTGGATGAAGGTGGACAAACCCGGCGATTATTACGGCGAGTGCAACCAGATTTGTGGTACCAATCACAGTGCCATGCCGATCCACGTGCAGGCCGTGACAGACGCGGACTACGCAACGTGGCTCGCGCAGGCGAAGACGAAGTTCGCCAGTGATGTGGGGCCGGGAAGCATCCATTACGCAGCGCTTGCAGCACAGTAACACTAGCCCACATGGCCTGAGGGCACCCCGAGGCGGCGCAGGAGAGTTCGGACGATGTCGGCCACCACCCATGAAGACCACGCCCACGCACATGACGACCATGGCCACGCGCCGGGCTTCGTCCATCGCTGGCTGTTCTCGACCAACCACAAGGATATCGGCACCCTCTATCTGATCTTCGCGGTGTGCGCGGGGATCGTGGGTGGGATCCTTTCGCTGATCATGCGGGCCCAACTCGCCGCACCCGGCAACCACATCGTGGAGAGCGGGCAGGAGTGGAATACGCTGGTGACGGCACACGGCCTGATCATGATCTTCTTCACGGTCATGCCGGCGATGATCGGGGGGTTCGGCAATTGGTTCGTGCCGCTGATGATCGGCGCGCCGGACATGGCCTTCCCGCGCCTGAACAACATTTCGTTCTGGCTGCTGGTGCCGGCCTTCTGCCTGGTGATGATGGGCCTGCTGAGCGGCCAGGGTGCTGGCTCCGGCTGGACCCTCTATACGCCGCTATCGGCGCAGCAAGACATCTCGATGGATTACACGCTGTTTGCGCTGCATTTGGCGGGTATCTCGTCGCTGTTGGGCGCAATCAACTTCATCACGACGATTTTCAACATGCGCACGCCGGGCATGACGCTGCACAAGATGCCGCTGTTCGTGTGGTCGATGCTGGTGACGGCGTTCCTGTTGCTCTTGGCCATCCCGGTGCTCGCCGGCGCCATCACCATGTTGATCACCGACCGCAACTTCGGCACCTCGTTCTTCGACCCGAAGGGCGGCGGTGACCCGCTGCTGTTCCAGCACCTGTTCTGGTTCTTCGGCCACCCCGAGGTTTACATCATGATCCTGCCGGGCTTCGGCATGATCAGCCACATCATCTCCACCTTCTCGAAGAAGCCGGTGTTCGGGTATTTGGGCATGGCCTACGCCATGGTGGCGATCGGCGTCGTCGGGTTCGTCGTGTGGGCGCACCACATGTTCGTGTCGGGCATCAGCGTGGACACGCGGGCCTACTTCATGGCGGCAACGATGATCATCGCGGTGCCGACGGGCATCAAGATCTTCTCCTGGATTGCCACGATGTGGGGCGGGTCGATCGAGATGAACACGCCGATGCTTTGGGCGGTCGGCTTCATCTTCCTGTTCACGGTCGGTGGGGTCACCGGTGTGGTGTTGTCCAATGCGGGCATCGACCAGATATTGCATAATAGCTACTACGTGGTGGCGCATTTCCACTATGTGCTGTCGCTTGGCGCCGTGTTCTCGATCTTCGCTGGCTTCTACTACTGGATCGGCAAGATGAGCGGGCACCAATATCCGGAGTTCTGGGGCAAGGTGCATTTCTGGGTCACCTTCATTGGTGTGAACCTGACCTTTTTCCCGATGCACTTCCTGGGGCTGAACGGGATGCCGCGCCGCTACCCGGATTATCCCAATGCCTTTGCCGGGTGGAACCATATCGCCTCGATCGGGTCCTACATCGGTGGCTTCTCGGTGTTGATCTTCCTGTTCGTGGTGTTCAAGACGTTCACCTCGAAGGTCAAACTGGCTGAGAACTACTGGGGTGAGGGCGCCACCACGCTGGAGTGGACGGTGTCGTCGCCGCCGCCCTTCCACACCTTCGCCGAGCTGCCGCGCGTCCGATGAGCGAGGCGGTCGCCCTATCGGCCTCCGCCCCGGCCGTTTCGGGGGCTGAGTGGCGCGACTGGCTGGCTTTGCTGAAGCCCCGGGTCGTGACCTTGGTGGTGCTGACCGGGATGGTGGGCATGCTGGTGGCGCCCGGGCATCTGCACCCGGTGCTGTGCCTCGCCACGGTGCTGTGCATCGCAGTCGCCGCCGGGGCATCTGGCGCGATCAACATGTGGTACGAACGCGATATCGACGCGATCATGTCACGCACGAGCCGCCGTCCGATCCCCAGCGGCAAGATCGAACCTGGCGAGGCCCTGGCCTTTGGCGTCGTTCTGGCGGTGGCGTCGGTTCTGGTGATGGCACTGGCAACCAACATGGTCGCGGCAGCGTGGCTCGCCTTGTCGATCGGATTCTATGTCTTCATCTATACCATCTGGTTGAAACGCCGCACCCCGCAGAACATCGTCATCGGCGGCGCGGCCGGGGCGTTTCCGCCCATCATCGGCTGGGCCGCGGTGACTGGGGATGTCAGCGCCATGCCCCTGCTGCTCTTCGCGATCGTATTCCTGTGGACGCCGCCGCATTTTTGGTCGCTGGCCCTCTACGCCTGCAAGGATTACGGCCGGGCTGGGATTCCCATGCTGCCGGTCGTTGCGGGGCCACGCCACACCCGGATGCAAATCCTGCTCTACACGCTGGTGTTGGCACCGGTGTCGATCCTGCCCTGGCTGCTGGGCTATGCCGGTGCGGTCTATGGGTTGACCGCGGCCGCGCTTGGCAGCGGATTTATCCTCAGCGCCGTCCTGGTGTTCCGCGACAAGCAGGATGCGACCGGCGCCAGTCTGACCCGGGACGCGCCGGCTCGGGCCGCCTTCCGCTATTCCTTAGCCTATCTGGCGATCCTGTTTGCGGCCGTCGCGGTCGATCATTTCGTTGGTTGACGATTTCCCCAGGCCGCTGTCGCCGGTCCAGGCGCAGGAGCTGCGGCGGCGGCAACGCGGCCGGAACATCGCGCTGCTGGTCGTTCTCCTTGCGGTCGTCGCTCTCTTCTACGCGATCTCCATCGTGAAGCTCAGCAAGGGGGGGCTATGACGCGCAACGCCTGGTTCGCCGGCGGGCTCGCAACGGTGGTGGCGGGAATGGTTGGCCTCGCCTTCGCCTCCGTCCCTCTTTACTACATGTTCTGTGCCGCGACCGGATATAACGGCACACCGCAGATCGGGCCGGAGGCACCGGCCGCGCAGGTCAGTCAGAACATCACCATCGCCATGAACGCCGATACCAGCCCGCAACTGCCCTGGGCCTTCGCGCCTGAGCGGCACAGCGTGACCATGAAGCTCGGCGAGGAGCAACTGGCGTTCTACGACGGCAAGAACCTGTCGGACCACACCATCACCGGGCACGCGCTGTATAACGTGACGCCGGATGTGGTTGGCCGGTTCTTCCACAAAACGGAATGCTTCTGCTTCACCTCGCAGACGCTGGCTGCGGGGGAGAAGGTACAATTCCCCGTCACCTTCTGGGTGGACCCTGCCATCCTGCAGGATCCGGAGACGAAGGACATCCACACCATCACCTTGTCCTATACGTTCTTCCCCTCGCTGGAGGAGGCAGCCAAGGTCGGCGCGCTGGCCAAGGCCGGTCCGCACACCGGCAACACCGGTATCCCACGCATCCTCGAGCAAGGTGCTGCCGGGGGATGATTTTCGGCACAGCACCCTCTATCCTCCCTGGCACACGCCGCTTCACTCGATAGGTCTGTTCAATGGACACCCACGCCGCCGCCGCGCCCGCCGTCTCGTCGGGATTGAAGCAGCCCTACCACCTCGTCGACCCCAGCCCATGGCCGCTGACCGGCGCGGTCGGGGCCGGGCTGACGGTGGTCGGCATCATCCATGCCGCGCATTTTGGCAGCTATACGTGGCTCGCGATCGGATTGCTCTGCGTCATCGGCACGATGGTCATGTGGTGGCGGGACGTGCTGAAGGAGAGCAAGACGCCTGGTCTACACACCGCCGTCGTCCGCCTTGGCCTGCGCTACGGCATGACGCTGTTCATCTCCAGCGAAGTCATGTTTTTCGTCGGCTTCTTCTGGGCCTTCTTTCACTTCGCCTTGTTCCCCGAGCACGTCTTGGATGCCACCGGCCCTGCTATTTGGCCGCCGGCGGGCATCGAAACCTTCGATCCGTTCAACCTGCCGCTGCTCAACACGATGATCCTGCTGCTGTCAGGCTGCACCGTGACCTGGGCGCACCACGCGTTGATCGAGAATGACCGCAAGGGTCTGATCATGGGGCTTGGTTGTACGATCCTGTTGGGGATGTCGTTCACCTGCTTCCAGGCGCTGGAATATTCGGGTGCGCCGTTCCATTTCGAGGGTGGCGGGGTTTATCCGGCGGTCTTCTTCCTTGCCACCGGGTTCCATGGCTTTCACGTGATCGTCGGGACGATATTTCTCATCGTCTGCTGGTTCCGGGCGAGGAAGGGTGATTTCACACCGCAGCGGCATTTCGGGTTCGAGGCCGCGGCCTGGTACTGGCACTTTGTTGACGTGGTCTGGCTGTTCCTGTTCGTGGCCGTCTATGTATGGGGCGCCGGCGTCACGGCCGTGGAGTAGCGTGTCCGACTGGGCGCAGCCGAGTCTCCTACGTACCTCGCTGCTCTGCCGCTGTCCCCGGTGCGGCATGGCGGGAATTTTCGCCGGGCTCCTGACGGTCAAGGACCGTTGCCCGTTCTGCGACTTGAACCTGGCGGCCGCCGACACTGGTGACGGGGCCGCCGCCTTCATCATCCTGATCGAGGGTTCGATTCTTGTGGCTCTCGCCTTCTGGGTGGAGTTCCGGTTCCATCCTCCGCTTTGGGTCCATGCCGTGCTCTGGCCTGTCCTGGCCATCCCGGGGACCATCGCGATGATGCGGCCGCTGAAGGCGTTTCTCGTGGCACAGCAATTCCGGAACCGTCCCGACGAAATGACCGGGGACGGAGCCGCGGAATGACGGGTGCAGCCGTGCCGATGCGCCAGCCCCATGCCCGTGCGCTGATGGTCCCGTCCATCGCGACGGCCGCCATGCTCGCGATCCTGATTGGGCTCGGTGTTTGGCAACTGCAGCGCCTCCAGTGGAAATTGGGCCTTCTCGCGGAAATCGACCGCGCCGAGGCCGCACCCCCGGTGCCATTGCCCGACCACCCCCTGCCATTTACCAAGGTCACCGTCTCCGGCCATTTCCGCGACGACCTGCACGCTCTCTACGGCGCCGACGTGCGCGACGTTCCTGGCGGCACGGCCATGGGGGCACAACTCATCGAGCCGTTGGAGCGCCCCGGCCAGGACCCAATTCTCGTCGTCCGCGGCTGGGTGCCGGACGGGCAGCTCGGCCGGGCCGGAGGTGACGGGGCCGTGGTGGGCTACATCCGCCCGGCGGATAAGCCTGGCCTGTTCAGCCTCGCCGATGATCCGGCGGCGCATCGCTTCTACACGCTCGACCCGGCCAAGATCGGGGCCGCGCTCGGGTTGGCGCGACCCGCCCCGTTCACCCTGGTTGCCATGGGCGCGAGCGGGACGCCCGCGCCTGCTACCACCCTGCCAAGGCCGCCAAACGACCATCTCAACTACGCCCTGACCTGGTTTGCCTTGGCCCTATCGCTGCTGATCGTGTTCGTCGCCTACGCACGTAAGGTTCTCCGCCCATGAACGCCTCTCCTAGCGTGGCCTATGAGCGCTTGCAGGACCGTTTCACCCGAATCGCCACGCTGAACGAAGCCGCCGGCATGCTGGGGTGGGACGCCGCCGCCATGATGCCGCCGGGCGGCGCCGCGGCTCGCGGTGACCAACTCGCTGTTCTGGCTGGGCTGGCACATGGGCAACTCACAGCGTCTGCGGTCGGCGACGATCTGGCCGAGGCCGAGGCCGAGGCACCGGCAGACCCATGGCGCCAGGCCAATCTGCGGCTGATGCACCATGCCTATACAAGGGCCACCGCAATACCATCCGACCTGGTGGAGGCGGCCACCCGGGCCAACGCCGCCTGTGAGACGGTGTGGCGGGAGGCGCGGCGCCAGGCGGACTTTGCGCTGGTGGCCCCGTATCTTGCGGAGGTGGTCCGGCTCACCCGGCTCGCGGCGGAGGCGATGGCTCCCGCCCTGGGCTTGTCCCCCTACGACGCCCTGATGGATGGCTATCAGCCCGGCATCACCGCCGCCGACGTCACTCCGGTCTTCACCCAATACGAAGCATTTCTGCGCGAGGCCCTGCCGAAGGCCCAGGAGCGGCAGGCCAGGCTGCCCGCGCCCATACCCCTGCCGGGGCGCTTCCCGGCCGAACGGCAGGAGGCGCTGTGCCGCCGGCTGTCGGAACGCGCCGGGCTGGACTTCACGCATGCCCGGCTAGACCGTTCCACCCATCCATTCTGCGGCGGTACGCCGACGGATGTGCGAATCACCACCCGCTACGATGAAGCGGACCCGGCGCAAGCGATCATGGGTGTGCTGCACGAGACCGGGCACGCGCTGTACGAGCGCGGTCTCCCCGCCAGCTATGCGAGGCAGCCTGTTGGCGAGGCCGCCGGAATGGGTGCCCATGAGAGCCAATCGCTGATTGTCGAGATGCAGGCCTGCCGCTCGGACGCCTACCTCGCTTGGCTTGGCCCGGTGCTCCACGCCGAATTCGGGGGCGATCCGGCGCCGTACGATGCTGCGAACCTTGCCAGGCTTTGGCGCCGGGTTGCGCCGGGTTTCATCCGGGTCGACGCCGACGAGATGACCTATCCCGCCCACGTCATCCTCCGCTTCCGGTTGGAACAGGCGCTGGTGGCTGGCGCGTTGCAGGTCGCCGACCTGCCGGGCGCGTGGAATGATGGGATGCAGGCGCTGTTGGGTATCACCCCGCCAGACGATGCGAAGGGTTGCCTGCAGGACATCCACTGGTACGATGGTGGTTTTGGCTATTTCCCATCCTACACGCTGGGTGCCATGGCCGCCGCGCAACTGATGGCCGCGGCGCGCCGGGCGGTGGCGGGGCTCGACGCCGCTTTGGCGCGAGGCGAGCACGCCCCGCTGCTGGCGTGGCTCCGAACGAACGTGCACGGCCAGGGCAGCCGTCTTGGGTTCAACGATTTGCTGCAGGCCGCCACCGGAAAGCCGCTGGACCCAGCCGATTTCGAAGCGCACCTCACGGCCCGCTACCTGTCATAGCGGAACGCTTCGGCTCGGCTCCGAGGCTGAGAACGGTTCCTTAACCCGTCTGCGGCACCATTGGGGCCGCAATGATCCCACCCGTACCGACCGTATTTCGGCGCAGGCCGCGTCGCCTCCGGGTGGACCGGCACGGCGCCGCTGCTTTGGAATTCGCATTCGTCAGCTTGCCGCTGGTCATGTTGCTCATCGGCGTTGCGTCGTTCGGCTATGTGTACTACTTGCAGTTCGCTCTGGACTATTCGCTGCAGCAAGCCGTGCGCCAAGTACAGATCGGCAAAGTCTCCAGTAGCACCACGGTCGCGACATTCACGTCGGGCACCATGTGCCCGATCTTCTCCCAATTCGCGTCCTGCACGGGTTTGCTGGTCTCGGTTCAGGCCGTTGCGGATTTCGCAACGAGCTATTCCACCGTCACCGGAACGACCCAGCCGACCGCGTTCTGCATCGGGCAACCTGGTACGCTGATGTTCGCCCGGGCCACCTATCAGGCGCCAGTATGGGCAAAGTTCATGGTCACCACCCTCGCAACCACCCCATCCAGTTCCGGACAGAACATCGTCTCCACGGCGGCCTTCGCCAACGAGAACCCCGCAGGCACCACCTCCACGGCAGCGCCCGGATGCTGAGGCTTCTGCGCAGCCGCAAAGGCCTGGCAGGCCTGGAATTCGCGATCGTCGCACCGGTCCTCATCGCGATGCTCTTAGGCATGGTCGACCTGTCGCGCGCGATCCTGATGGGGCGGCGGCTCCAAGTGGCTGCGGATGATGTGGCGACGATCGCCTCGACGGAGGCGGTGCAGACGTCCGCCCTCAACGTGATTTCGGCCTACCAGGCCTATGCCGCCACCACGGCTCCGTTTGCCCTGTTCCCGACCTGGATCGCGAGCCAGTACAGCCTCGGCAACAGCTTCGCCATCACGCTGACGGAAGTGAATTTCACTGGCAGCCCCAAGGGATGCACGACGGCCTGCACCTCGTACACGGCGAATGTGTCGTGGAGTATAGCCAACCCGCAGGGTCAGCCGGTTTTGCGCACATGCGGCACACTCTCTTCGTCCGCAAACGGTTCTTCCACCAGCATGACGACGATTCCGGCCGGGAATTTCGGGTCGACCTCCGTCTTCGTCGCCGACGTTTCGCAGAATTTCAAGCCGCTCTTCGCCACTGTTCTGGGCAATATCACCATGACGAGATCGTCCTACGTTTCACCCCGAGTGAATAATGCCGTGACTTTGGTGCCCGGTTATATCGGTCCCATCGTCATGTGCCCGGCGGTCTCGTGATGAAACTGCTCGCTTGGTTCGGCCGCGCCCGGTTGCGGCGGGACCGCCACGGCAACGTCGCCATCATTACGGCGTTGGCGGCTATCCCGTTGCTTGGCATGGTGGGCTTGGCCGTTGACGTGGGGAACGCCACCTCGGCCCATACCAGCCTGGACGCAGCGGCGGATTCGGCAGCCCTGCTGGCAACCACCGTCGCATCCAACCAATTTCAGGGTGGCGTCTCCAACCCGACGGCCGCAGCCCAGACGGCGGCAACCGCCCGTTTCAATGCTCAGGCTGTGACGCTGGCCAGCGTCACCCTCGGCACCGTCAACGTGGCAGTCACCCAGTCGGGCACGACGTTCAACTCCACCGTGACCTATACCGCGTCCTACAAAGCTGCATTGGCACCGCTGCTGGGCGTGAAGACTTTTAATCTAAGCGGCGTTTCTTCCGCGAGCATGTCGATCAACCCTTACGTCGACATCCAGGTGCTCATGGACGTGTCGGCCTCGATGCTGATCGCTGCGACGGCAAACGATATGACGAACATGGAGACGGTCAGCAGCAACTTCGTAGCGGCGAAGAATGAGGTGCTGCCGGATAACGTGGGACAACAATGCGCCTTTGCCTGCCATTGGAACACGCAAGGCACTGATTACCTTGCAGCGGCGCAGAGAGCCGGGGTGACGCTGAGGATCAACGTGTTGCAGTCCGCGGTTTCGAATATGATCACGACCATCGCCTCGTACAACACCCAGGCTCATTTCCGCCTCGGCATGTCGACCTTTGCACAGGCCTTCAACACCATCTATGCGATGAACTCCAACATCACGGGCGCGACCACGGCGCTGCCGCAAATCGCGCCTGACGTGAACATGTGCTCGTCCAACTGCCCCGAAACGTATTTCGACAATGCGATGTCCACATTGGGCGCGAACGCGGGTACATCCGGCAATGGATCAAGCCAGGCCACGTCGCAGAAATACCTCTTTATCATCACCGACGGCCTGGTTGATCAGATGACCAACGGCAATCGCGTCATCGGCCCCATCAATCCAGCGAGCTGCGCTGCGATGAAGGCGCAGGGCATCACCATCCTGACGCTCTATACCAAATACCTGCCGATCCCCAATAACTCGTTCTACATGTCGAATGTCTGGCCCTATCAAAGCATGGGCGACATCGACGATATCGAGCAAGCCCTGATTAGCTGCGCTTCGGCACCGAACCTGGAGTTCAGAGCCACAAGCTCTTCCCAGATCGACTCGCAGTTGCAAACGATGTTGGCCACCGTGCTGCAGAGTTCGGGGCATTTCACTCGGTAGCAATCACTGCCGGTTTGCCGTCGCGCAGGCCGAGGATATCGAGCGGCGTGTGTGGATGGTTGTGGTCGTCCATGGCGTACGAGCCGCCCAAAAGGGATGGCATGGTGGTCGTCTTCAACGCCGCCTCGATCGCCTCCGGCGTGTCGGTGCCAGCGCGGCGGATCGCGTCCACCGCCAGCAGCGTCGCCTCGTAGACAAAGAACGAGCGCTGCGTTGGCATCAGCCCCGTATGGGCCTGGTAGGCGGCGACGAAATGCTGCACGCCGGGTTGGGGCGCAATCGGCGTGAACACGGCGACGCTGGTGGCGGAGGCCACGCGGGCTGCCGGCACGATGGCGGCAGCGGCCCCCAGATCCAAGCGGCCGGTCAGCGGCGCCGTCAAGTCGGAAGCAGCATAGGCGCGGTAGAAGGGGGCGGCTGACGGGCCAAGCACGATCAGCACCCGGTCCGGCGCCAGCGCCTTCACCTGGGCCACGATGGGCGCCATATCGGTGGTGCCCGGCGGGACGATCACGCTCGTGAGCACCTTGATCCCCATATCCGCGGCAACCTTGCCGAAGCCTGTGGCACCCGCGCGATTGAACATGTTGTCGTCCGCCAGGATCGCGATGCTGCCGACGTTCTGCGACTTGAGGTAGGTCAGCAGGCCGCGGGCGATGTCGACCTCGGACGGAATGGTCTTCCACGCATAGGGGTTGCCGCCGACGCCGGAGGCATCGACGAAATCTTGCCCAGCCGAGGTCGCGATCAGCAGCGGCACCTTCGCCGCGAGCACGACGGGCATGATGGCGTGCGTGACCGGCGTGCACAGCGCCCCGATGATGACGGGGACGTGCTCCTGCTGGATCAGCCGCTCGGTTGCCGGCACGCCGATGGGCGGCTTGCAGGCGTTATCGGCGTAGAATGCCTCGACCGGGCGGCCAAGCACCCCGCCAGCCTCGTTCACCTGGTCCAATGCCAATTGGGCGCCGTATTGCTCGGACTGCCCGCGGTCGGCGGTGGGACCCGACAGGATGGTGGTGATGCCGATTCGCACCGGCTCCGCGGCCTGCGCGGTGGTGGCGAGCAGCGAGGCGGCAAGCAGGGCGGCGATGCGGGTCATGGTGTTGTCCCTGAACGAGCGGGCCGTCTAGCATGGGCAGCGCTGCGGATGAAGCCCTCGCCCTGGCGACGCTCTGCCCCTACTGTGTTGGCATGCGCTATATCTCCACCCGCGGGCAGGCCCCCGCGCGCGACTTTGCCGGCGTCCTCCTTGCGGGATTGGCCGAGGATGGCGGGCTGTTCGTGCCGGAAACCTGGCCCAACTGGTCCCACGCCGACCTGCGCGCGATGCGTGGCCTCCCCTATGCCGAGCTGGCGGCGCGGGTCATGCAGCCCTTCATCGGCGACGCCGTGCCCTTCGCCACGCTGCAACGGATTTGCCTCGACGCCTATGCCGGGTTCACCCATCCCGCCGTCGTGCCGCTGGTGCAGCTTGAAACCACCCTCTGGTCGATGGAGTTGTTCCACGGGCCGACCCTCGCCTTCAAGGATATGGCGATGCAGGTGCTCGGGCGCCTGTTCGACCACGTGTTGGCGGCAAGGGGGGAGCGGGTGACCATCGTGGCGGCCACCAGCGGCGATACCGGGTCCGCCGCGATCGAGGCGGTCCGCGACCGCAGCCGGGTGGATATCGCCGTGCTCCACCCGAAGGGCCGCACCAGCGAGGTGCAGCGGCGGCAGATGACAGCCGTGAACGCGCCCAATGTCGCCAATATCGCGGTGGAGGGGACCTTCGACGATTGCCAGGACCTGGTGAAGGCGATGTTCGCCGACGCGCCGTTCCGTGAGGACATGCAGCTTTCCGCCGTCAACTCGATCAACTGGGCCCGGATCGCCGCGCAAATCCCCTATTACGTCGCCGCCGCCATCGCCCTCGGTGCGCCGGAGCGGGAGGTCGCGTTCAGTGTTCCCACCGGCAATTTCGGCAACGTCTTGGCCGCCTGGGCGGCAAGGCGGATGGGGCTCCCGGTCGCGCGGCTGGTGGTGGCCAGCAACCGCAACGACATCCTCACCCGCTTCCTTGCCGGCAACGACATGCGTATGGCGCCCGTGGAGCCGAGCCTGTCGCCATCCATGGACATCCAGGTCAGTTCCAATTTCGAGCGGCTGCTGTTCGAATTGCTCGACCGCGACCCGGTGGCCACCGCCGCCATCATGACCGGGTTCCGCAGCACGGGCCGGATGGCCGTGCCACACACCGTCTGGACCCGTGCGACACAGCTGATGCAAGGCTACCGGCTGGACGATGCCGGTACCCTGGCGGAAATCCGGCGGCTGGACGAGCAGTGCAGCTATCTGGCGGACCCGCACAGCGCCATCGGCATCGCCGCTGCCCGCGCGCTGCCTTGCGCGCACCATCTGCCGACCATTGCCGCGGCCACCGCGCACCCGGCTAAATTCCCCGAGGCGATGGAGCGTGCGACGGGGCGCCGGCCGCCGCTGCCAAAGCACCTGGCCGACCTATATGACAGAACAGAGCACTTCACCTCAGCGCCCAACCGCCTCGACGTGATCGAGGCGCAGGTTCGGGCCTTCGTACACAGGAACGCCGCATGAGTATCCGAGTCTCCCGCCTGCCCACCGGCCTCACCGTGGTGACCGAACAGATGGACCGCGTCGAAACCGTCTCCCTTGGCGCGTATGTCGCGGCCGGCACCCGCAACGAGACGGAGGCGGAGAATGGGGTCAGCCATTTCCTGGAGCACATGGCGTTCAAAGGCACCGAGCGGCGTTCGGCGGCGGCGATCGCGGAGGCGGTGGAGGATGTCGGCGGCCACATCAATGCCTACACCGCGCGCGAGCAGACCGCGTATTACGTCAAGCTGCTGAAGGAAGATTTGGCCCTGGGTGCCGACATCATCGGCGATATCCTGACCCATAGCACCTTCGCCCCGGAAGAGTTGGAGCGGGAGCGGGGCGTCATCCTGCAGGAGATCGGCCAGGCCAACGACACGCCCGACGACATCGTGTTCGACCATTTCCAGGAGACCGCCTATCCGGACCAGCCCATGGGCCGCCCGACGCTCGGCCGCGAGGCGGGGATCAAGACCATGGGCCGCCAGATGCTGACGGAGTACATGCACCGCCACTACACCACGGCCAACACCGTGGTGGCGGCCGCCGGCAATCTGGACCATGACCGCGTGGTGGCTCTGGCCGCCGAGCATTTCGCCGACCTGCCCCAGGCCGCACCCCCCGCTGCCCTCCCTGGCCTTTACAATGGCGGCGAGTTTCGCGAGGGCCGCGACCTGGACCAGGTACATATCGTGCTGGGTTTTCCCGCGATGGCGTATGACGACGCGGATTTCTATCCCAGCATGCTGATGTCGACCCTGCTGGGCGGCGGCATGTCGTCCCGCCTGTTCCAGGAAATCCGCGAGCGCCGCGGGCTGGTGTATTCCATCTACTCCTTCACCGCTCCGGCCATCGATGGCGGCCTGTTCGGCATCTATGCCGGTACGGGGGAGCAGGAGGCGAAGGAGCTGGTCCCGGTCACGCTGGAGGAACTGCGCCGCGTGCAGTTGGATGCCAACGAGGACGAGCTGCGCCGCGCCCGGGCGCAGACCAAGGCCGGCCTGCTGATGTCGCTCGAATCGACCGGCAGCCGCTGTGAGCAGCTTGCCCGGCAAATACAGGTCTTCGGACGCATCGTCCCGGTTGCGGAGACGGTCGCGAAGATCGAGTCGGTGACCCTGGCTGACATCCGCCGCGCAGCCTCCCGTATCTTCCGCGCCCGGCCCACCTTGGCTGCCTTGGGGCCGGCCGATCAGGTGCCGCATCTCGTCGACATCGCGGACCGGCTAGCCGCTTGAGCTGCAAAGGAGGCCGATGCATGACCCAACTAGACCTCCTGACGAACTTGCTGGAGCGCGCGAAGGCAGCCGGGGCGGACGTCGCCGAGGCGGCCGTGTCCGGCTCCATATCGCTGTCCATTTCCCGTCGCCTCGGCCAGACGGAGCATCTGGAGCGCTCCGAGCGCCGTGGGCTGGAGCTGACGGTTTTCGTCGGTAAACGCAGTGCGAGTGTTTCCTCCACCGAACTCGCAGCCGCCAGCTTTGCGGACCTGGCGGAGCGGGCGGTGGCGATGGCGAAGGTGGTTCCCGAAGACCCCTATGGCGGTTTGGCGGACGAGGCTTGCTATGTCGATGCCGCCCCGCTGGAATTGGCCGACCTCAGCGAACCGTCTGTCGAAGCGCTGACCGTCCGCGCGGCCCTTGCGGAGGATGCCGCCCGGGCGGTGCCGGGGATCACGAACTCGGAGGGTGGCGAGGCCGGCTATGGCCGGTCTGAGTTCACGCTGGCAACCACTGCGGGGTTCATCGGCGGTTATGCCCGCACCAGCCATTCGGTCAGCGCGACGGCCTTGGCGGGTGAGGGCACCGGGATGCAGCGCGACTACGACTACCACTCCGCCACCTTCCTTGCCGACCTCGATGACCCGGCAGCGATCGGGCGGAGTGCCGCCCATCGTGCCATCGCCCGGCTAAACCCGGTGCGTCCGGCGACGGCGAAGCTGCCGGTGCTGTTCGATCCCAGGGTCGCCGGCAGTTTGATCGGCCATCTCGCGGGTGCGATCAGCGGAACAGCGGTGGCGCGCGGCACGTCGTTCCTGAAGGGCTCTCTCGGCAAACAGGTCTTCGCATCCGGGATTCAGATTTGTGACGAGCCTCGCCGGTTGCGCGGCCTCCGGTCCCGCCCATTCGACGCCGAGGGCGTGCCGACCGCCAACTCGCTGGTGATCAAGGATGGGGTGCTCACCACCTGGCTGCTGGATAGCCGTGCCGCCCGGCAGCTTGGCCTGAAGCCGAAGGGGACGCCCGGGCTCAGCAACGCCTTTTTGGCCGCGGGGAAGCTCAGCCCGGCGGAACTGATGGCCGACATCGGCGAGGGCCTCTACGTCACCGAGCTACTGGGGATGGGCGTCAATGGCCTGACGGGTGACTATAGCCGCGGGGCCGCCGGGTTCATGATCCGCAATGGTGCCCTGGCCGAGCCGGTCGCCGAGATCACGATCGCGAGCAACCTCAAGGAGATGTTCCTGCACCTCACGCCAGCCAACGATCTCCGCTTCCGCCGCGCAGTCGATTCCCCCACGGTCCGGATCGAAGAAATGACGATGGCGGGAGCTTGACGAGCGAGGACGCTATAACACCGACGGTTAACGTTATCGCATTGGTATGTTTGCCAATAATGCAGTATTAGTTAGTCAGCAGGGGGGTGTTTTCCCCGATGACTTCACGCACCGCGTTGAGCAGCCCCATCCGGCGGATCGGCTTGCGGAGCAGCCGGACTGGGCGTGGAAGCTTGGTGAGCGCCAAATCATCCACGCTGCCGCCGCTGAGCATCAACATCGGGATGTCAGGCATGTGCGACGCAACGCCGGCCAGGAACTCCGCACCGGTCATGTCGGGCATGTGATAGTCGGTCAATACCGCGTCAAACGGCTCGCGGTCGTGCAGCCGTATCAACCCGTCGGCGCCGCTGAGCACGCTGACCACCTCAAACCCGCCGCTGACGAGGATGGTCGATAAGCTGACCAGCACGTCGTGTTCGTCCTCGACCAACAGGATACGGCCGGTGCGGCGGCCAATGGTTGCGTAGTTGACTTCGATCTCATCGTCCAACCGCATGTCCTTGTCCGCGGCGGGCAGCCAAATCTGCACCGACGTGCCAGGCGCATCCGCGTTCTCCAGGATGCGGATGTCGCCGCCGGATTGGTGGCAGAACCCCTGTGCCATTGACAAGCCGAGACCCGCGCCCTGGCCGAACGCCTTTGTGGTGTAGAACGGTTCGAAGGCGTGGGCCCGCGTTTCCTCGTCCATGCCGCGTCCGCTGTCGCTCACGGTTATGATCACATGGTGGCCAGGTGTTAAGCGCCCGAACAAGGCATCCTCCGGCCCGGCGTTGCGCCCCTGCAAGGTCAGTCTGCCGCCGCCTGGCATAGCGTCGCGTGCGTTGAGCAGCAGGTTGAGCAAGCAGCTTTCAACCTGGGTCTGGTCCACCCACAAATCCGCCGTGAACGGTTCGACGGAGCTGGTGCAATGGATTGCCGTCTCGAGGATGGCGGCATCTTCCACCAGTTTTCCGATATCGCTCAGCAAGAAGGCGACGCTAAGCCGGCGCGGCTGCAAGACCTGCTGCCGTGAGAAGGTCATCAGCCGCTGGGTGAGCTTCGAACCGCTATTGGCCGCCTTATGGGCCAATCGAACGACCTCGAGCGCTTCGGGCTCGTGCAAGTAATCGGCGGCAATGATTTCCAGGCTGCTCGTGATCGTTTGCAGGTAGTTGTTGAAATCATGGCCAATCCCGGCAGTCAGCCGGCCCACCGCCTCCAGCTTGTTGGCATGGTGGCGCTCGGCATCCCGCCGGTTTTGTTCCGACATCGCCAGCGCACGCTGCTCGGCGGTGATGCGGCGGTTTTGCTGCTCGTTCACGGCATGTAGCAGGAACGCGCCGGTCAGCAGCAGGACCAGCAACGCCCCGCCGACCAGCAGGGATTTTGCTTGCCAATCCGCATAAACCGTTGCCAGGGGAATGTTGACCGACAGGATCAGCGGGAGGTCCCCAACGCGGGAGACTGCAAACAACATTCGCAACCCGGTGCTGCGCGCGACCCCCTCATAAGGCTCGGTTTGTCCCGAGCGCAGGTGCGCGAAGAGCGATGTGTCGCTGAAATCCTGGCCCAATTCGTCCGGCACAAAGGGCATCCGGTAGATCATGGTCCCCGTGTCGCTCAGCAGGGTGATCGCCCCGTTTTCCCCAAGGTCGAGCTTGGAAAAGAGTTCGGCGAAATAAGGATAGCGGATCGACGCGACCACGATGCCTGCGAACGCACCGTCCGCGCCATTGATCCGGCGGCTGATGGCAATCGACCATTCGTGGGCCACCCGGCTCATGTATGGGCGGCTGATATATCGCCCGGCAATCGTGTTGTATTTGTGGACCAGGAAGAAGTCGCGATCGGCAACGCTGGCCTGCCTCGGCAGCAATCCCGCCGAATCGTAGATGATCTGTCCATCGGGGTTGATGACGAACATCGAACCGATGTGTTTGGCCTCGATCGAGCCGTCAAACAGCGATTGATGGCGCGACACCGGGTCTGTGGTCTTAAAGGCGGGCGCATTGATTGCCCGCAGCGCCGATTGCAGCGAGAGGTCCAAAACCTCGACGCTGCGGGCGATTTCCCGGCTCAGGGCTGTTGCCAGGTTCATCGAGGTTGCGGCGGCATGAGCGCGGGCGGTTCGACGCGAGTCGATGACGGACCAGCCAATCACGAGGCTGAGAAGGAGGCCGACGAGGAGAACACCAGCAAGGACGCGGCGAAAACTATCCCGTTGCGGCTCGGCGTGCATCTCCACGTGTGGGATCTCCAAAGACGGTCGGCGTTCACAGCTGCAAACTTGTTACAGTGGAATATGTGACGAACTGATTGCGTAGGTCCTAATATTTCCAGTCCGGTTCGGCATAATCAGAGACTATTACAATGGTATGGTCTGTATTTTGTTCCTGTTCGTTATCAGTGACTAGAAACGTGCCGACGAGTATTGTTCAACTTAAAGTCGCTGCATGAGACGAACTACCGAAACTGTCCCAACTCCTTAGCGAATGTGGATAATTCCGTAAAAAACATGCAAATCCGCCTTAAGAGCGCCACTGAACCAATCTCATGTCCCGCAACCATCGGTAACGCGAGGGTCGCCATCTCACGTGGATGTGATATGAAGGAGCGCGGCAAGATGGCGTGTCACGGACCAATGCCTACGCCAGGCCGGCTCACACCAGTATCGCTCCCCGGTGTCCCGCGGACGCGATGCTGGCGCAGGCTTAAAGGGAGCTCAGGAAATCAGTTCCAGCGGCAGCGGCCGAAGCGGTCCAGGTGCATGCGGGGTGGGCAGGCACGATAGAGCCGATTCGGGTAGCACCGGCCATACGGGCCGCGATGGCCGCCTGGACCGCAGCCGCCGGAGACCTGCACGATCCCGCCATCGGACGGGGCGGCTTGCAACGCCGGCATGGCCTGCGCGGTCGCTCCACTCACATAGGCGGCGGCCGCGATGACGGCAGCCAAAGTGATTTTTCTCATGACACTACTCCTCCAGGTTCAACCTATTTAGGAGGTAAACGCGGAAAAGCGCCAGAGGGAAATCGTTACGGTGTCAGCCGTTGACGCGCGGACCCCACGGCCCCAGCGAACGAATGGGAGGCAGGCTGCGTGCATGGCGGGCCGTGTGGACCGCGGAATAGCGGCCCAGGCGTCGTAGCGGCACGCCGATATCGGGGACGCAGCGGCCAAATGTCGGCTTATGATAGCCGGGCCCGCACTCCCAGCTTGCCAGGCTGGCCGAGGGCGCAACATGGAGCAGGGGCATCCCCACCGCCAGCATCGCGGCCCGGCGGGACCATTGCCCGCCAACGCCGGACGCCATAGTCTGTTCACGAATCAGCCCGGAACGCCACCGGGCCAACGCCCGGAAAAGAGCGATTATGCCCGCCATCGCCACGTCGAACGCGCCCCTGTCGCGCCATGCCATGGCGTATGTTCTCGCCG
The DNA here is from genome assembly GCA_965199005.1 of Acetobacteraceae bacterium. Classification (GTDB taxonomy): domain Bacteria; phylum Pseudomonadota; class Alphaproteobacteria; order Acetobacterales; family Acetobacteraceae; genus LMUY01. The sequence continues at coordinate 216,978 of CBDAQK010000007.1, forward strand.
GTGGGCGTGGCTCGCGATTGCACGAGCTGACCGACGCACGGGCCAAGCCTGCGGTATATTTCGGCGGCAAATCCCGCATCATCGATTTTGCGCTGTCCAATGCCATGAACTCCGGTATCCGCCGTATCGGCGTCGCGACGCAGTACAAGGCGCATTCCTTGATAAGACATTTACAGCGGGGCTGGAATTTCTTCCGCCCAGAGCGCAATGAAAGCTTCGATATACTTCCAGCGAGCCAGCGTATCAGCGAAACAGCTTGGTATGCGGGCACGGCGGACGCCGTTTATCAGAACATCGACATCATTGCGAGCTATGCGCCGCAACATATCGTCCTGCTCGCCGGCGACCACGTCTATAAAATGGACTACGAGCCGATGCTGCAGCAGCACGTCCAGTCCGGTGCGGACGTGACGATCGGGTGCCTGGAGGTGCCGCGCCTGGACGCCACTGGGTTCGGCGTCATGCATATCGACGCGGATGACCGGCTGATTGCATTCCTGGAAAAGCCGGCGGATCCCCCCGGCATGCCGGACAAGCCGGACATGGCGCTCGCCTCCATGGGGATCTACGTGTTCGAAACCGGGTTCCTGTTCGATCAGCTCCGGCGCGATGCCGCTGATCCTGCTTCAGCGCGCGATTTCGGCCGCGACATCATTCCCTACATCGTCAAGCACGGCACCGCCGTGGCCCATCGTTTCGCCCGGTCCTGTGTCCGTTCGACTGCGGAGTCGGAGACGTACTGGCGCGATGTCGGCACCATCGATGCGTATTGGGAAGCCAATATCGATTTGACGGACGTGGTCCCAGCGCTGGACCTTTATGATCGCGATTGGCCGATATGGACCTATGGCGAGATCACGCCGCCAGCGAAGTTCGTGCACGATGACGATGGACGGCGCGGCAGTGCGGTCGATTCGATGGTGTCTGGCGGCTGCATCGTGTCGGGTAGCCACGTCAGCCGGTCCTTGCTGTGTACCGGCACGCACGTGCATAGCTACGGCCGGTTGAAAAATGCGGTGCTGATGCCGTATGTCGACGTCGGCCGAGGTGCCCGGCTGACCAACGTGGTCGTGGACCGGGGCGTTCACATCCCGGAGTATTTGGTGGTTGGGGAGGATCCTGCGTTGGACGCGAGCCGGTTTCGCCGCTCTCCGAAAGGCGTGTGTCTGATCACGCAACCGATGATCGATAACTTGGCGGCTCGATCGGCTGCATGAAGGTTCTCGAGGCGGCCAGCGAGCTGTTTCCGCTGGTGAAAACAGGTGGCCTTGCGGACGTCATGGGTGCGTTGCCGCGTGTGCTTGGCAAGCAGGGGGTCGAGGTCCGCACGCTCGTTCCCGGCTATCCCGCCATGATGGCCGCGCTGACTCAGGCCGAGCCGGTTTATGCAGTTCCATCCCTGTATGGCGCGGCAGTCCGGGTGCTCGCCGGCAAGGCTGCGGGGCTGGACGTGTTCGTGCTCGACGCGCCGCATTTGTTCGACCGGCCCGGCAACCCGTATGTCGGCCCGGACGGGCGTGACTGGCCGGATAATCCGCAGCGATTCGCTGCCTTGGCGCGAATGGCGGCCGATATCGGCTTGGGCGCCATCCCGGGCTGGGTGCCGCAAACCGTGCATTGCCATGATTGGCAGACCGGCCTCGCACCCGCCTATCTCGCCTTGGCCGGCGGAGGCCGGCCGCGCACGGTGATGACGATCCACAATCTGGCCTTCACCGGGCAGGTGCCCATGGCGCTTTGGCAGGAGCTAGGGTTGCCACAAGAGGCATTGGGGACAGACGGCGTCGAATTCTATCAGGCCATCGGCTTCATGAAGGCCGGCCTCTACTATGCGGATGCGATCAGCACGGTCAGCCCCAGCTATGCTGCGGAAATTCAGACGCCGGCGTTTGGCTGCGGCTTCGATGGCCTGCTGCGGTCGCGCCGCGCGGTGCTGCACGGCATCCTGAATGGGCTGGACGAGACGGTCTGGGATCCCTGGACCGACAATTTGATGACGGCCCGGTATCGCAAGGGGCATCTGCGTGGCAAGGCGAAGTGCAAGGCGGCCCTGCAAGCCCGGCTCGGCCTGGCGGAGCAGGCGGACACCCCGCTCTTTGGCATCGTCAGCCGGCTGACCGGCCAGAAGGGGATGGACCTCGTGCTGGCAAATTTGCCGGCGCTGCTGGCGCGCGACGCCCAACTGGCCGTCCTCGGCACCGGGGAGCCGGCGATCGAGGCAGAGTTCCGGTCAGCCTCGGCGGCAAATCCCGGCCGGGTCGCCGCCGTGTTGGACTATGACGAGGCGTTGTCCCACCAACTGGTATCCGGAGCCAACGTCCTGCTGGTACCCAGCCGCTTCGAGCCATGCGGCCTGACGCAGATGATGGCAATGCGCTACGGCGCGCTGCCAGTGGTCAGCCGGGTGGGCGGCCTAGCGGATACGGTGGTAGATGCGAACGAGGCCGCCCTGCGCGCGGGCGTTGCCACGGGATTCGTCGGGGATGCGTCCGCGGCCGGGTTGGCGCGCTCGCTGCATCGCGCGCTGGACCTTTGGGCGGACCAGCCCGCCTGGGGCCAGGTGCAGCGCGCGGGCATGGGCAGTGAGGTGGGCTGGGACGCCTCTGCCGCCCGCTATGCGGCCGTGCTGCGGGGATAGCAGTCCGTATTTGCCGCAAGCCTTCGCTCGCGTTAGGAACCGGCGGGCAAGGAGACCACGATGCAAGAAGGACTGAGCGCTGTTGCGCCGCCGGCCGCAAAAGTGCCTGGTAATATGTCGGAGCAGACCGTGCTGGCCGTGCACCACTGGACCGATCGGCTGTTCAGCCTGACGCTGACGCGCGATATGAGCTTCCGGTTTGAGAACGGCCAGTTCGTGATGATCGGCCTGATGGTCGATGGGAAGCCGATGCTGCGTGCCTATAGCATGGCGAGCCCGAACCACGCCGACACGATGGAATTCCTCAGCATCAAGGTGCCCGATGGCCCACTGACCTCCCGCCTGCAACACGTCAAGGTCGGCGATAAGGTGCTGGTCGGACGCAAGTCGACGGGCACGCTGTTGCTGGACAATCTGCTGCCGGGCCGCACGCTGTATATGATCGCGACCGGTACTGGACTTGCGCCATTCCTGAGCCTTGTCGCCGATCCCGAGCTCTACGCCCGGTTCGACCACGTCGTGCTGACCCATACCTGCCGCCGAGCGCAGGAATTGGCCTATCGCGACTACCTGACCGAGCATCTGCCCAACCACGAATTCCTCGGCGAGGACGTCAGCGCGAAGCTGATCTATTACCCGACCGTCACCCGTGAGCCGTTCAAGCATGAGGGCCGGATCACCGATTTGATCGTATCCGGCAAGCTCTTCAGCGACATCGGCCTCCCACCGCTCGACCCGGCGCATGACCGGGTGATGATTTGCGGCAGCCAGCACATGCTGGATGATTTGAAGGCGATGCTGCTGGAACGCGGTCTCAACGAAGGTAACAGCAACACGCCGGGCGAATTCGTGATCGAGAAGGCGTTTGCCGAGCGTTAGGCAACGGGGCGGCAGGCGGACGGCGTGAACGCGGCCGTCGCCGCCTTTCTGTTGGGGTTTCCGGCGCTGTTCTCGATCGTCAACCCGGTCAGCGGCGCCTTCATCTTCCGCACACGCACGGTCGACCGCTCGCATGCCGAGCGGGTGAACCTGGCCCGCCGGGTCGGGGTCTACGCTGCCTTCGTCATGCTGGTGGCCCTGTGGGCCGGCTCCTATGTGCTGGCATTTTTCGGCATCACCTTGCCAGCGTTGCGGTGTGCTGGCGGCATCGTCCTGGCGCTCTATGCCTGGACGTCGCTGAACGCACCGGAGCGGCGGGAGGCGCGCAAGACCGAGCAGATGGAGGCTGCGGCTGGGTTGGAGGACGTCGCCTTCTATCCGCTGACGCTGCCGTTCACGACCGGACCCGGCACGATCTCCGTCGCAGTGGCGCTCGGCTCGGCCCATCCGTCGAGTGGGATTGCCCTGATCCCGTTCTTCGTGGGTATGTCGGTTGCGGCCTTGGGGGTGGCGATCCTGGTTTGGCTGCTCTACAGCGCATCGGACCAGCTCAACCGTCTGCTGGGGCAGGTGGCGAGCCGGGCGATCACCCGGTTGTCCGCATTTTTCCAACTCTGCATCGGCGTTCAGATCCTGATCACGGGCGTCACCGAAATCCTCCAGCCGCTGCTGGTCCGCTGACACCGGCCTTCGCGGATCACCGTGCTGATCTGCCCAGCCATGCGCTGCGCGACGTGGGGGTCGCGATGGTTCTCTGAGCCTCTTTGGGCAATAAAGCCCATGGAGGAGCTTATCCGATGACCCAATGGTCGCCCGACTCATGGCGCAGCCACCCGATCCGCCAGCACCCGGCATACCCCGATCCGCCGGCGCTTGCCAAAACCGAGGCGCGGATCAAGTCCTATCCGCCGCTGGTCTTCGCCGGGGAGGCGAGGCGGCTGAAGGCTGCGCTGGCGCTGGCGTCGGAAGGCAAGGCGTTCGTGCTGCAGGGCGGCGATTGCGCCGAAAGCTACGGCGACTTCACCGCCAACATCATCCGCGACACCTTCCGCGTGCTGCTGCAAATGGCGGTGGTGCTCACCTTCGGCGGCGGCGTCCCTGTGGTGAAGCTAGGGCGCATGGCCGGGCAATTCGCCAAGCCGCGCTCGGCGGACATGGAAACGGTCGGGGGCATCAGCCTGCCATCCTATCGCGGCGACATCATCAATGGGCCGGACTTCACGGCTGCCGACCGCATCCCGGACCCGGCGCGGATGGAAACCGGGTATTTTCAATCGGCTGGCACGCTGAACCTGCTGCGCGCCTTCGCGTCGGGCGGCTATGCCGATTTGCGCGAGGTGCATCGCTGGAACTTATCCTTTGCCGCCCGCTCCCCCCTCGCCAGCCGATACCAGGATTTGGCAGCGCGGATCGAGGAAACGCTCGCCTTCATGCAGGCCTGCGGTATTACTAGTGCCACGACGCCACAAATCCGCGAGACCGATTTCTACACCAGCCACGAGGCGCTCCTGCTGCCCTATGAGCAGGCGCTCACCCGGGTCGATTCCACATCGGGCGATTGGTATGCCTGCTCGGCGCATTTCCTCTGGGTCGGCGACCGCACCCGGCAGCCGGACGGCGCCCATGTCGAGTTCCTGCGGGGCGTGAAGAACCCGATCGGCATCAAGGTAGGGCCGACCACGCCCGTTGCCGAGCTGCTCCGGCTGATCGAGATCTTGAACCCGGACGACGAACCCGGCCGCCTCACGCTCATCAGCCGCATGGGGGCCGAGGCGGTGGGGCAGAAGCTGCCGCCGTTGCTGCGGGCCGTGCAGGCGGAAGGACGCCGGGTGATATGGCTGTGCGACGCCATGCACGGCAATACGATCAGCACTGCTGCCAAGGTCAAGACGCGGTCCTTTGACGCAATCCTCAAGGAAGTGCGCGGATTTTTCGACGTCCACGCAGCGGAGGGGAGTTGGGCTGGCGGCGTTCACGTGGAAATGACGGGCCGCGACGTCACGGAATGCGTTGGCGGTGCGCATCGCCTCACCGAGGCCGATTTGGCCTCGCACTACGAAACGTTCTGCGACCCGCGCCTGAATGCCGAGCAATCGCTGGAACTTGCCTTTCTGGTTGCGGAAGAACTCAAAGCCCGCCGCCGGCCCGACCCGGCCACGTTGATCGCCGCGCAGTAACGATCTTTACAGGAAGGGCCCTGGCAGCCGAGTGTCGCGTGTTGGGCGGCGGTGCCAACCTTCGCCTTACTCCTGCAGGTGAACCATGACCCTGTCTGACGACATCGACTACCGGACGGACGCGTATTTCAACCGGACGCGCCAAATCATCGCCAAGTTTGGCGACAAGCAAGTGACGTATGCGGTGTTCCTGCGCCGTCCGGTGATCTCCGCTCCCCGCTTCATGGTCGATTGGCTGCGTGCGGTCGCGGTCGAGCAGGGCTTTGCGGTCGAGTTGGACGTCACCCATCCGGAGGGGAGTTGGGTCGGCGCGGGTGAACCGCTGATCTACATCACCGGCTCCTTCCAGCATTTGTCGAACTGCGAAACCCTGCTGCTGCAAAAGCTCGGGGCCGCCTGCGTGGCGGCGCATAATGCCTACCAGATGTGCAATGCGCTGCCGCAGGTAGGCTTCCTCGCCATGGATGCGCGGCATTGTGCCGGGGCGGAGATGCAGGACATGATGGGCTACGCCGCCGGCGTCGGCAGCGCAGCAGCCCAGCGGGAAGGCGCGCGCGGGTTCATTGGCACGGCGACGGAGCTGACGGCGCATTGGTTCGGTCAGGCCCATGGTGCCGGCACGATGCCGCATGCGCTGATTGGCTACGCCGGGTCCACGGTGCGGGCGGCGGAGATGTTCGTCGAAACCTTCCCCGGCGAGCCGTTGACGGTGCTGACCGATTATTTCGGCCGGGAAGTCACGGACGGGTTGGCGGTATGCCGGCGTTTCGCGAACATGGCCGCGTCCGGCCGGCTCGCCGTGCGGCTGGACACCCATGGTGGCCGCTTTCTGGAGGGGTTAGACCCCGGCGAGAGCTATGCGGTGCTGGAGCGTCATTCGCCCGGTGCGATCCGGCGATACCGCAGCGATACCGAATTGCGCTACTTGGTGGGGTCCGGCGTATCGGCCGCTGCGATCTGGCGCATGCGGGACGAGTTGGACCAGGCCGGGTTCCCTAAGGTTCGGATCGTGGTGTCATCCGGGTTCAACGTCGACAAATGCCGCGTGATGGCGGATTGCCAGGCGCCGATCGACGTGGTGGGCACGGGCAGCTACATCCCCGACCATTGGGCCGAGACCTACGCGACGGCCGACATCGTGTCCTATGACGGCGATGCACGGGTGAAGGTCGGGCGCGAGTTTCTGCTGCGCCGGAATGGCGCGCGCAAGCGGGGTGCCGTTGCATCCATGCCCGCCGCCACGTAGCGTGACCGTAATGATCGATACGCCGGATTTACTTCCCGTCCTGGAGTGGGCGGTTTGAGTGATCTGTTCGCGCCCGCAGGCGGGTGGCGCGTTCGTATCCTGGATTTGTCCGGCGCCTCCGACGATAAGCTGGTGGAGGAAATTGGCGGCTTTCAGACCCTGATGCAGGCCAATGCCTTCGCCCGCGCGTATGTGCGAGACAGCGTCGAGCGGTGCCGCATGCCGGGGTTGTCGAGCCGGGAGGTGCTGGACGCCTGGTTCGCGTTCGGGGAAGACGCGGAGATTGCCGACAATCCCCAGGGCGCCTGGCGAAGTGCCACCGAACTGGCGGAGTTTGGCGCCCGTCCCGGCAGCGAGGAGGACCGCGACTGGCGTGCCCTCGATCCGCGCCGGGATGGCGATGAGGACGAGGAATGACCGGGTGATTTCACTTGCCCCACTCGGGTTCGGTCCGACGGGTTGGGGCGCTGGCCTGTTGACCGCCATGGCCATGACGCTGGCGGTCTCCGTCTCTGCGTTTGTCGCCGGGTTGCTGTTTGGCACGATGGGGGCGGCGGCGAAGATCGGCGGCGGCCCCATGCTGCGTGCCGCGGCGGCCGGCTACACCACCGTGCTGCGTGGGATACCCGACCTGCTGGTAATCTACCTGTTCTACTTCGGTGGATCGGCTGCGATGACCCAGGCGGCCGCCCTATTCGGCGGGAGTGGGTTTTTCGGCCTCAATGGGTTCGCGGTCGGGGTGTTGGCGGTCGGCATCGTGTCGGGGGCTTATCAGACGGAGGTTTTGCGGGGTGCCTACCGGGCCATCTCCCGCGGCGAAGTCGAGGCGGCGCGTGTGGCGGGCATGGGGCCCCTCCTGATGCTGCGCCGGGTGACCGGGCCGCTGGCGCTGCGGACCGCGCTGCCGGGGATGGGGAATGTCTGGCAATTGGTGCTGAAGGAGTCGGCCCTGATCTCCGTCACCGGGCTGACCGACCTGATGCGCCAAACCGAAATCGCCGCTGGGTCGACCCGCCTGCCGTTCCTGTTCTATGCGGCCGCCGGCTGCCTGTATCTGATCTTGACCACGGCCTCTGCCGTGCTGTTCCGCGGTGCGGAGCGGACCACGCGGCGTGGTTTGGTCCCGGGGTGATGGATTTCCTGCTTGATACCCTCCTTCGTTTGCTCGCCGGGGTGCCGCTGACCCTGCAGCTGACCGCCTGCTCCGTCGCGGTGGGCGTGGTGCTGGCTGCGGTGTTGGCGTTGCTGACCCGAATCGGCGGGGTCGCGGGGTGGGCGGCGCGAGGCTACATCTTCGTCTTCCGCGGATCGCCGCTGCTGGTGCAGATTTTCCTGATCTATTATGGACTCGGCCAGTTTCCGGCGGTCCGGCAGAGCCTGCTCTGGCCATTTCTGCGCCAGCCGTGGTGGTGTGCGCTGCTGGCCCTGTCGCTGAACACGGCGGCCTATGGGGCGGAGGTGATCCGCGGCGGATTGCTCGCTGTGCCGCGGGGGCAGATCGAGGCGGGGCGCGTCTGCGGCATGTCCAGCTTCGGGCTCTACCGCCGCGTCATCATGCCGCTGGCGCTGCGCCAGGCGCTGCCCGCCTACGGGAATGAGGTGATCATCATGGTGAAGTCGACCTCGCTGGCCAGCGTGATCACGCTGATGGAGGTGACCGGCATCGCCAAAGGGATCATCAGCGAATCGTTCCGCGCCCTGCCGGTGTTCGCCTGCGCGGCGGCGATCTATCTCGCGATCAATTTCTCCATTGCCGGGGTGGTGCGGCTGCTGGAGCGCCGGCTGGCGGCGGCGTCATGACCGACATCGCGGTGGCAGTAAAGGATTTGGAAAAGCGCTATGGCCCGCTCAGCGTGCTGCGTGGTGTTTCGCTGGAGGCGCGGACGGGCGAGGTGATTTCGATCATCGGCGCCTCTGGCTCGGGCAAGAGCACGATGCTGCGCTGCATCCCTCTGTTGGAGATGCCGGAGGCTGGTGAGGTCGGGGTCGCGGGGGAATGGCTGAAATGGCGCCCGCGTGGTTCTGGACGGATGCCAGCGGAGAAGGCGCAGGTGACGCGGCTGCGGGCTCGGCTTGGCTTCGTGTTCCAATCGTTCAATTTGTGGTCGCACATGACCGTGCTGGGCAATGTGATCGAGGCGCCCGTTCATGTGCAGGGCCGCCCCCGCGCCGAAGCGGTCGCAGAGGCGGAGGAATTGCTGGCCAAGGTGGGCCTGGCCGAGAAGCGCCATTCCTACCCGTCGCAACTCTCCGGCGGCCAGCAGCAGCGGGTCGCGATTGCCCGTGCCTTGGCGATGCGCCCGGCCGCCCTATTGCTGGATGAGCCGACGAGCGCGCTGGACCCGGAATTGGTCGGCGAAGTGTTGCGCGTTATCCGGGGGCTGGCGGAGGAGGGGCGCACGATGCTGATCGTGACCCACGAGATGGGATTCGCCCGGGACGTCTCCAGCCGGGCGGTATTCCTGCACCAGGGGCGCATCGAGGAGGAGGGCCCCCCAGCCCAGGTGTTCGACGACCCGGTGAGCGACCGCTGCCGCCAATTCGTCACCAGCCATCTGCGGCGGTGACGGCGGCGCTAGGGGCTGACTTCGACGCGGAAACTCTCGATGACGGTGTTGGCGAGCAGCTTGCGGGCCATGGCCTCGCCGGATTGCTTCGCCAAGTCTGGGTCGGTCTCCGCCACGTCCAATTCGATCACCTTGCCAGCGCGAACCTCGCCCAGCCCGGTGAAGCCCAGATTGCCCAAGGCATGGCCGATGGCGCGGCCCTGGGGGTCCAGCACCCCGTCCTTCAGCATGACCGTCACGACAACCTTCATTGCATCGCCTCCGGACCCTTCAGATCGCGCGACCCGGCCTCGGGCAGGATTCCGAGCCGCCGCGCGACCTCCTGATACGCCTCTTCGACCCGGCCGAGGTCCCGGCGGAAGCGGTCCTTGTCCATCTTCTCGCTGGTCTTGCTGTCCCAGAGGCGGCAATTATCGGGACTGATCTCGTCGGCGAGGACGATCCGCATGTCCTCATCCTCCCACAGGCGGCCAAATTCGACCTTGAAGTCGACCAGGGTGATGCCGACGCCCAGAAACAGCCCGGATAGGAAGTCATTCACCCGCAGCGTCAGGGCGACGATGTCGTCCATATCCGCGGTGTTCGCCCAGCCGAACGCGGTAATGTGCTCCTCCGCCACCATCGGATCGTTTAGCGCATCGTTCTTGTAATAGTACTCGATGATGGACCGGGGCAGGCGGGTGCCCTCGGGAATGCCAAGGCGGGTGGAGAGCGACCCGGCGGCCACGTTGCGCACGACGACCTGCAGCGGAATGATCTCCACCTCGCGGATCAGTTGCTCGCGCATGTTCAGGCGGCGCACGAAATGCGTCGGCACGCCGATCTCACCCAGCTTCGTCATCAGATATTCGCTGATGCGGTTGTTGAGCACGCCTTTGCCGGTGATGATGCCCTTCTTGGTGCCGTTGGCCGAAGAGGCATCGTCCTTGAAATATTGCACCAGGGTCCCGGGCTCTGGCCCTTCGAAAAGCACCTTGGCCTTGCCCTCATAGAGCTGCCGACGGCGAGCCATCATCCGTATCCTTGTTTGAGACGCGCCCTATAGCAGCCGCATCGCCCACTCGCCACCCGCAGCGTGCCCGACCTCGGCGAAGGGGGCCTGGCCTGCTGGGCCGGGCGCGAAAAGCCAGGTGGCAGGCCCTTCCGCTGGCAGCGCCAGCAGGGACGCGCAGACGGTGCCATACCCGGCGATGGGCGGCACGGTCAGCGCTGCCTCCCGCGGTCCAGAATTGTCGGCCAGTAATTCCTGCCATCGCCGCCAATCGGGCGGCTCGGGGGCGTCTGCAGACCGGAAGCGGGAAAGGTGACGGGCAACCCTGGGACTGCTCTCGTCATCCGGGTCATGCGAGGTGACCATGTGAAGGCCAGGAGGCAAAATGGTCGCCCCGAGCTGCCCAGCCTCGTCGTTGCGGACGAACCACACGCCGTGGCGGTCGGCCAGTACGAGGTTGAAGCTGCGGTAACTTGCACCCGGTAACGCCAGAATCGCGTCGGCTGCCTCGGCCGCGGAGGCGTGTTCTAGGGCCAGGAGCGGGAGCGCCCCGCGGCTCCGCTTGCCAGCGGCCGGCCCCAGGCTGCCGGGCCGGTTAAGCACCGCCGCGACCAAGCCGGCTTCGTTCGTTCCCATCCAGGTGCCACCAGCGAGCCTGTCCCGCCCCGCGATGACACCCGGCCGGCCGGACCAATGTTCGGCTGGGGGATCCCATGGACGATCCAGCCGCTCGTCCCGGTTGGCGGCAAGCAAAAGCGGCCAGGCATGACCTGGCCGCTGGAGCGTTATGACGGTACACACGCCCAGGCAAATGGGCGTTTGGCAGCGCTGTTTCTAGCGGCGCCAGCCACGATGCCAGCGATGCCACCGGTGATACTCGACCCACCGGCGGTGATGCCAGTAGGCGGGGCCACGATGGTAGCCGTAATATTGCGCCGGTTGCACCAGCGAGGCGGCTGGCACCGTCTCCAATCCAACCGTTTCTGCGGATGCAGTGCCAATCGCGCCTGCACCGACGAGTCCAGCAAGGGCAGTCAGGGTCAACAGCGTCTTACGCATTTGGGGACCTCCTTACGATCCATAACCGTAACTACGCACCAATCAAGGCAGCGTTGCGGAGGTATTGTGATGATATTTGGGCGGCCAGGGTGTCACCCTGCCGTCTTACCCGGGACGGTTGGCAAGCGGGTTTGATGTCGAATCAGACGTATTGGCACTCTAAAAGGTTGACGGACGTCGTGGCTCAAGATCTACGCGGAAGGTCGCGACGCAGGCCCGCATGGCAACGAAATGGCAGGATCTCGGGGTTTTCGGCGAAGATCTCGTCAGGCGCCTGTGCTTGTCCGCATTGCAACCGCGATAAGACGTTGATCAAACTTCCCGCTGTTCCTTGTGCCGGTCGGTATGAAGCCGCGCGATCATGCAATTTACGATCTTTCGGCTGATCTCCGGCAGCCATCGCTCTTCAGGCTGCGTAAGCCGCTCGCGCTGAAGTCCTCCGTTCTGGCTGGAAGGGATTTCCCTACGAACGAGCGGACTTCAGAACGCGGTTCGTAAGGCTGGCGTAGCGATGCCAGCTACTTCGCCGCCTCAGCTACTCCGCCGCCATCGCAGCGGACCGCGCACCCAACCCGAACACCCGTTCGAACACATGGTCAACTTGCCGCAGATGCATCGCGGGATTCATTGCGGCGTCGATCTCGGCCAGGGTGATCCGCCCGGCGACCTCCGGGTCCGCCAGCAAATTATCGCGGAAGCCGCTTCCCCCGCGGTCGAGGTTTTCCCACGTCGCCATGGCGTTGCGCTGAACGATCCGGTAAGCGTCCTCGCGCAAGATGCCCGCGCGGGTCAATGCCAGCAGCACCTCGCCGCTATGCACCACCCCGCCCAGGCTCTCCAAATTCGCCAGCATGCGGTCCGGGTGGATGACCAGCTTCTCCATCATGCCGGCCAGACGCACCAGGGCGAAATCCAGCGCCTGGGTCGCGTCGGGGGCGATCACCCGTTCCACGCTGCTATGGCTGATGTCGCGCTCGTGCCACAGGGCTACGTTCTCCAGCGCCGGCACCGAAGCGGCCCGCACGATCCTCGCCAACCCGGTCAGGTTCTCGCTCAGCACCGGGTTGCGCTTATGCGGCATGGCAGAACTGCCCTTTTGCCCGGCGTGAAAAAATTCCTCGGCCTCCCGCACCTCGCTCCGCTGCAAATGCCGCACCTCGATCGAGAGGCGTTCAACCCCGCTTGCGATGACGGCGAGGGTGCAAAAGAACGCCGCATGGCGGTCACGCGCGATGACCTGGGTAGAGACCGGTTCCACCGCCAGCCCCAACGCCCTGGCCACGTGCTCTTCCACTCGCGGGTCCAGATGGGCATAGGTGCCAACCGCGCCTGAGATGGCGCAGACCGCAACCTCTGCCCGGGCTGCCTCCAGCCGTACACGATTGCGGGTAAATTCCGCGTAATGTCCGGCCAGTTTCAGCCCAAACGAGGTCGGCTCCGCGTGGATGCCGTGGCTGCGGCCGATGGTCAGCGTGTGCTTATGCTCCATCGCGCGTCGCTTCAGCGCGGCCAGCACGTGGTCTAGATCGGCCAGCAGCAAATCCGCCGCCTGCGTCAGCTGCAATGACAGGCAGGTATCCAGCACGTCGCTGCTGGTCATTCCCTGGTGGACGAAGCGGCTGTCCGCGCCGACCCCTTCGGCGAGCCACGTCAGGAACGCGATGACGTCGTGCCGGGTTTCGGCCTCGATCGCATCGATGCGCTCGATGTCGGCCTGGTTCATCGCCGCCATCATCGGCTCGCCTTTGGCCCGGATCGCAACGGCGGCTGCGGCGGGAATGGCACCCATGGCCGCCATTCCGTCCGCCGCGGCGGCCTCGATGGCGAACCACAAACGATAGCGATTTACCGGCGCCCAGATGGCGGCCATCTCAGGACGAGTGTAACGCGGGACCATGGGCTCACTCCTTCACGCCGACCTTCTAGCGCAATTGGCAGCACTGGCGCAGGTGCTGTTCATCGATCTGGTGCTCGCTGGGGACAATGCTGTCGTCGTCGGGATGGCGGTCGCCGGGTTGCCGGCGACGCAGAAGCGGCACGCCATTCTGGGCGGGATCGCCGGGGCCGCCGTGATCCGGATCGGATTGGCGCTGGCGGCGCTCGAACTTTTGGCCATTGTCGGGCTGATGCTGGCAGGGGGCGCCCTGCTGCTCTGGGTCTGCTGGCGGATGTACCGCGAGTTGCGGCCCGTTCGCCACCGGGCAGACCGGGCGGCCGTGGCGAAGTCGCTGGGCGCGGCCATGCTGCAAATCCTGGTCGCGGATTTGTCGATGAGCCTGGATAACGTCCTGGCCGTCGCCGGGGCGGCACGAGGGCAGGTGGGTGTGCTGGTCGTTGGCCTGGCGGTCTCGGTGGTGATGATGGCGGTTGCCGCCAGCTATATTGCCCGCTTGCTCGAGAAATTCCGCTGGATCGCCTGGGTCGGACTGCTGATCGTCCTGTTCGTCGCCCTCAAACTGATCTGGGAAGGCGGCGCAGATGTATGGCACCATTGGCCCACATGATGCGCGTTTGCCCCTGATGGGGCGGGAAGTCTAGGCTGCTTTCCAACACGGAATAGGGACAGGAACACGATGCATCCCGACACAATGGCCGTCCACGCCGGCTGGCGCCGCGACGCAAGCACCGGCGCGGTTGCAGTGCCGATCTATCAGACCACCGCCTATCAATTCGATAGCTCCGAGCACGCGTCCAACCTGTTCGCGTTGAAGGCGCTGGGAAATATCTACACCCGCATCATGAACCCGACCTCCGACGCGCTGGAGAAGCGGGTCGCGGCGCTGGAGGGCGGCGTTGCCGCGCTGGCCGTGGCGTCGGGGCAGGCCGCGAGCGCGCTGGCGGTGCAGAACCTGGCCAAGGCCGGCGACAACATCGTGTCTTCCACCGACCTGTATGGTGGCACCTGGAACCTGTTCGCCAATACGCGTGCGCGATCAGGGGATCGAGACACGCTTCGTCGACCCGGCGGATCCTGAAGCGTTCGTGCGCGCCTCGGACGACCGCACGCGTGCCTGGTATGCCGAGACGCTGCCCAACCCGAAGCTGCGGGTGTTCCCAATCGCCGAGGTGGCCGCCCTGGGCAAACCACTCGGCATCCCGCTGATCATGGACAACACCGCGGCGCCGCTGCTGGTCCGCCCCTTCGACCACGGTGCGGCGGTGGTGGTCTACTCCGCCACTAAGTATCTGGGCGGTCATGGCACCGCCATTGCCGGGATGATCGTGGATGGGGGCAATTTCGACTGGGGTGCCCATGCCGCACGCCAGCCGGCGCTGAACACGCCGGACGCCTCCTATCACGGGGCCGTCTGGAGCGAGGCGGCCAAGCCGATGGGCCCGATCGCCTATATATTGAAGGCCCGCGTCACGCTGCTGCGCGACCTGGGCCCGGCGATCAGCCCATTCAACGCGTTCCTGGTGCTGCAGGGGATCGAAACCCTGCCTCTGCGCATGGCCCGGCATTGCGAGACGGCGCTGACCGTGGCGAACTGGCTCGCTGCCCGGCCGGAAGTGGCGCACGTGATCCATCCCGCCCACGCGAAAGGCCGCGATGCCGAACTGGCCCAGCGCTATCTGCGGCATGGGATGGGTGGGTTGCTGGGGTTTGAACTGCATGGTGGCGCGGAGGCCGGGCGCAAGTTCATCGACGCGCTGCAACTCTTCTACCACGTCGCCAATATCGGCGACGCGCGGTCGCTGGCGATCCACCCGGCCAGCACCACCCATTCCCAGCTTGCCGCGGAGGACCAGATGAAAAGCGGTGTCTCGCCGGGTTACGTGCGGCTTTCGATCGGGCTGGAGTATCCGGACGATTTGCTTGCCGATTTGGACCAGGCGCTCAAGGCGTCGTCGATGAAAATGGCCGCTGAGTAGGCGGCTAGCTCCAATGTGCGAACGATGCGACCACGATCACGATCGTCCCTAGGACGAGGTTCAGCGTCATCAGCCGCCGGATCGATCCGGCGGCTCCGGCGCTTGGCTGTGCCCGGAAACGCTTCCAGGGGCCGAAGAACAGCACGAGGAACACCACCGCCATCACCAGGCCGAGCGTCTGCATCACGTTCACTGGCCAAGGAATGGTGGCGAACCCGCCATACACGCCGAACACCATCGCCCAACCCGTGATCAAAACCAGCGGCATCGCGTGCCAGGTGATCAGGAAGAAGCGCTTGAACGCCTGGCCGAGCAGCGCCAGCCCGTCTGGCGGCGGCAAGACCGCCAGACTCGGACGCAGGACCAGCAGGGCATAGGCCATGCCGCCCGTCCACGCCGCCATTGCCACGATGTGCACCGCAAGCACCAAGTTCCAGATCGTCACCGCGCCACCTCCTCGATCACCTTGATCAGCGCCGCCATCTCCTTCGCTGCCGTGGTCCGGGGAGCTGCTTCGAGCACGCCCAGACCCTGCTCGAACGCCTGGGCGAACCCGGCGCGGTTGCCCAGCGAGGCGGGTAGCACGGTATGGCCGGACGCTATGACCACGGCAAGTGCGCGCTCCCGCTGCGTGGGTGTCGTTGGTGCCCGGTTGACCACGAGCACGGACCGCCGCCGTTCGGACGCGGCCAACGCCAGGGTGCCTTCGGCAGCCCACAGATCAGGCGCCGAGGGCTGCACCGGCACCAGCACCAGCGTCGCACCCCGTATGGCACGGCGCGCATCCACGTCGAGATGCGGCGGTGTGTCGATCAACACGGTGTCGAAATCGCGCTGCAGCCGGTCCAACTCGCCCGCCAAACGCCAGCCAGAGACCTCCGAGAAGGTCAGACTCGCCAATCCCGGCCGCGCCTGGCGAATGGCGTGCCACCGCGTCAGGCTGCGCTGCGGGTCGACGTCCAGCAGCGCCACGCGGCTCTTCGCGGCGAAAGCCGCAGCCAGGTTAGCGGCCAGCATGGTCTTGCCCGCGCCGCCTTTCTGCTGCGCTATCGCGATCACCACCGCCATCTAGCGACTCCTCAGGACGCCGCACCATGACGGATCGGCCGCGTCGGTGCGAGCAGGAGGTGTTGCGTATGGCTATAACGACAGTACCACAACCCGAATTTCCAACCTCGTCGCAATTATTCGTCGCCTTCACCCGGATCGGACTCACCAGCTTCGGCGGCGGTTTATCGGGGTGGGTGTACCGGGAATTCGTGCAGCGCCGAAAATGGCTCGGCGAAGAGGAATTCCTCTCTGGCCTTGCCCTGGCGCAGGCGTTTCCTGGTGTGAACATCGTGAATTTGGCGATCTGGATTGGCTACCGCATGCGTGGGACGCCTGGCGCACTGGCCGGAGCGTGCGGGATCATCGTGCCGGCAGCGGTCGTGGTGGTGGTCATCGCCGCCGGCTTTGCCGCGCTGACGGGGTATGCGCTGACGCATTTCGTGCTGGAGGGGATCGGTGCTGCGGCGGTCGGGCTGTCGTTGCAAATGGGGCTCGTCGCGGCGCACCGGGCGGCGGTGAAGGGGGCCGCGTCGGTCGTGGTGATGATGGCGGCCTTCGTGGCCGTCGGGCTGCTGCACTTGTCTTTGCCGCTGGTGGTGGTGGTGCTGGGGCCGATCAGCGTGGCGCTGGCGAACCGGAGCTTGCCGCGTGCCTAGCCAAATGCTCGCCCTGCTGACCCTCTTTGCCCCGTTGTCGCTGGTCTCGGTCGGGGGTGGGCAGACCTTGGTGGCGGAGATCCACCGCCAGGTGGTGGCCAACCACCATTGGATGACGGAGGGCCAATTCGTCGACGCCTTTGCGATCTCGCGCATGGCGCCTGGGCCGGGTTCGTTGCTGGTCACGCTGATCGGCTGGCAGGTGGGCGGGGTTTGGGGCGCTATCGTCGCATCCATCGCGATCTTCACGCCGACCGCCCTGTTGGTGTACGGCCTGGCCCGGCTTTGGGCGCGCACACGCGGCGCGCGGTGGCAGAGGGCGCTGGAGGCTGGGTTGCGGCCGGTCGCCGCGGGTATGATCCTCGCCTCGGGCTTGGTGCTGATCGAGGCGATGGAGGGCGGGTGGCTGGCCCGCGCCATCGCCATCGGGTCTACCGCCGTATTGATGGCAACGCGCGTGAACCCCGTGCTGTTGATGGCCTGTGGCGCCGTCGTGTTCGTCGCCTTGCACGGAGTATTTCCGGGATGAACGAGTTGCTGACGCCAGTGGAAATGGGGCGGGCCGACCTCCTGGCCATCGCCAGGGGCACGCCGGGGCTCACGCTGATGGCGCGGGCCGGGTGGGCGGTGGCGCGGGCCGCGCGCCGGTTCGGCCCCTGCCGCACGCTAGTGCTGTGCGGCCCCGGCAACAACGGTGGCGACGGGTATGTTGCCGCACGTCTTCTGGACGCTGCGGGCTGGCCGGTGCGGCTGGCGGCGCTGGAGCCGCCGCGCGCCGGTAGCGACGCGGCGCTGGCTGCGGCCGATTGGTCGGGCCCCACGGCCGAGTTCACCCCGGCGGAGGCGGCGCGCGCCGGGCTGGTGATCGATGCCGTGTTCGGTGCCGGGCTGTCACGGGATGTCGACCCCCGCGTCGCCGACACGCTGGCGGCGGCCAAGCGCATCCTGGCGGTCGACGTGCCGAGCGGGGTGGACGGGGCCACAGGCGCAGTGCGGGGCAGGGTGGCCGCCGCCGCCTGCACGGTGACGTTCTTTCGCCGCAAGCCGGGCCACCATCTGCTGCCGGGGCGGGCGCTGTGCGGTGACATCGTGCTGGCCGATATCGGGCTGCCGGCGAGCGTGCTGGACGACATCCGGCCGAAGACCGCGGCGAATGACCCGGCGCTCTGGAGGTTGCCGGAGTTGCCAGCTTCCACCCACAAATATGCGCGTGGGTATGTGTCCGTGCTGGGGGGGCGCAGCATGACGGGCGCCGCCCAATTGGCAGCGGCAGCGGCGCGGCATGGCGGGGCTGGCATGGTCACCATCGTGGCGCCGGGCGTGGCTGCCCGCTACGCCCACGTTCCGGCTGGGCTGATCGTGAATGACGAGCCGCTGGACGAGCTGTTGGCGGATCAGCGGCGCACGACTTGGGTCTGCGGCCCTGGGTTGGGTCAGGACGCCGCCCGGATGGCACTGCCGCCACTCCTGGCGGTCCGGCGGCAGGTGGTGGCGGATGCGGATGCGCTCAGCGCCCATGCCGGCCATCCCGAGGCGTTGCGCGGTGTCTCGGTGCTGACCCCACATGAGGGGGAGTTTGCCAAACTCTTCGGCCCGCCTGGTCGCGACCGGCTGGCTGCCACCCGCGCGGCGGCGGCTCGCGCAGGGGCGGTCGTGCTGCTGAAGGGCTCCGACACGGTGATCGCCAGCCCGGATGGGCGTGCCGCCGTCAACGGCACCGGTACCCCAGCACTTGCGACGGCCGGGTCGGGCGACGTGCTGTCTGGTTTGATCGCCGCCCTGCTGGCGGGAGGGATGCCGCCCTGGGAGGCCGCCTGCGCCGGTGCATGGTTGCATGGCCGGGCGGGAGAAATGTTGGGGGTTGGTCTGGTTGCCGAGGATTTACCCGCTGCCATCGCTCGCGCCATCCGGGAAATTCGGTTACAATGAGGATGTCTTCAGGAAAGCCCTCTGCATGAGTGAGACGACCGCCCCGATCGGCCTGTTCGACCGAGCGATCCGCCGCATTACTGGGGTATGGCGCGATATGGCGGCCGGGGTTTCGATCGAGGGCGACCAGGGCATCGCGGCCCTGATGCGCGCCTGCCTGGATGGCCGGGGCGGGGAGATGAGCTCCCGCAACCGCGCTGCCAAGCTGGCCCAGACCTATCTGCAATTGAACGAGGCCAGCCGCACGGCGTTCCTGCGCACGCTGGCCGAGTTCGATAGCGATCCGGAGGCCATTGCAACCGCTTATGACCGGCTGCAATCAACCAACGACCCGGCAGAACGGACGACCGCCACGGCGGCGCTGCGGCGCGCCCTGGAACCGCCGCGGGTTCGTTTGCTCACCCAGTTCACCACCATCCCGGATGGCATGAAGTTCCTGGTCGACCTGCGCGCCACATTGCTGGAGAGGGTGAAGGGGGACGCCCACCTTGCCGCGCTCGACAGCGACCTGCGCGCGTTGCTCGCCAATTGGTTCGACGTCGGTTTCTTGGAACTGCAACGCATCGATTGGAGCAGCCCCGCGGTGCTGCTGGAGCGCCTGGTCGGATACGAGGCGGTGCATGAAATCCGCTCCTGGTCCGACCTGAAGAACCGGCTTGATAGCGACCGCCGCTGCTATGCGTTGTTCCACCCGCGCATGCCGGCGGAGCCACTGATTTTCGTCGAGGTCGCGTTGGTGCGCGGCCTGGCCAGCAGTGTGCAACGCCTCCTCGACAAGCGAGCCCCCCTGCTGGACCCCAAGGAGGCGGACACCGCCATCTTCTACTCCATCAGCAACTGCCAGCGCGGCCTGGCCGGCATCAGCTTCGGCAATTTCCTGATCAAGAAGGTCGTTGCCGTCCTGGGCGAGGAGTACCGCAACCTCAAGACCTTCGCGACCCTGTCGCCGATGCCCGGGCTGGGCAATTGGCTGGCGGCACAGATCAAGGCCAATGATCCCAAGCTGCTGTCTGCGGAAGAAACGACGGCGCTGATAGCGCTCGTGCAGGACAATCCGAAGCCCAGCACGGGGGCGGAGGCGCTGGGCGCCGTGATGTCGCGGCGCGGCTGGACGCGCGACCTGGCGGCCATGAAGGTCGCCGAGCCAATCCTGATCCGGCTTGCTGCCCGGTATTTGCTGGTCGAATCCCGCGGGAAACGGGCGCTCGACCCGGTGGCGCATTTCCACCTCAGCAATGGCGCCCGCGTCGAGCGGCTGGTGATGCTGGCGGACACCTCGGACAAGGGCGTCAAGGAAAGCGCCACGATGATGGTGAATTACCTGTACGACCCGGCAAAGCTGGAGGATTACCACGAGGAGTATTCCGTCGAGGGCAAACGCAACGCAACGACGGCCGTCCGCAAACTATCCCGCGGCTGGCAATGACCGAGGCAGCGGGCCGGGCGTGACGCCCGGCGGTCTTCGCCGCTAGGCCGCTTTGCGTCCCCGCATCGCCTCGACCACGCGGTCCAGCCCGGCTTCCGCGTCGCCGTCGAGCGTGCGCCAGCGTTCGGAGAAGGGTGCCGAACTGCTGCGCGGGCGCTCACCCTTCGGCAGATCCGCAAAGCGCAGGCGCATCGGCACGGGAACACCTTCACCGATGGCGATGGCCTCCGAATTACCCAGGAAGGGCAGGGCCGAGAACATCGCCGGGGAGGCCTCGGACAGGGTGACCTGGATAATCTCCTGATCGCGCTCGTTCGACATGCGAAAGGCGAAGACGGTGTTGCACTGCGACAGGATGGTGGCGTCCAGCTCCGATGGCCGCTGGCTGATCACGCCGAGGCTGATGCCGTATTTCCGCCCCTCCTTGGCGATCCGGGACAAGGCGCGCTTGGCCGGTTCGAACCCGAGGGCCGAGTCTTGCGGCGCGTAGCGATGCGCCTCCTCGCAGACCAGAAGCAGCGGGAATTGCTGGCCGGCCAGAACGGCGAAGTCGAAGGCCAGTCGGCAGATCACCGCGACAACCACGTTCAGGACCTCGGACGGGATGCTGGCCAGGTCCAGGATGGCGAGCGGCTTGCCGGCCGCCGGGATGCGGAACAGCCTGCCGAGCAACGCGCCGAAATTGTCGCTGACGAAGAACCCCGTGTCGAAGATGAAGGCATGCCGGCGATCATTCTGCACGGCATGCAGCCGCGCCTTCAGCCGCATGTAGGCCGGCAGGTTGGCGCGGTTGTCCAGGCTGCCAATCGCCGACTCCAACAGCCGGCTGACGTCGCCCATGGTGTAGGGCACCGGGCTATCGACGGAAATCCAGCTGGAATCGCGCGGCCGCCCGAGGAAATTCAGCTTGGCGGCGAGCACGAGTTCACGCAGGTGCATGATCTCCGCAATGCTTTCCTGCTTCTCATAGCCGAAGATGACTTCGGTGAGCTCCTCGAAATTGAACAGCCAATAGGGCAGGCGGAAATTATCCACGGTCAGATGTTCGGCGCGGTCACCGAACGCCAGCCCATATTCCCCGTGCGGGTCGAGCAGCAGGACATGGCCGTTCGGGCTCTGCTCCAGGATCCGCTTCAACACCAGGGTCAGCGCGCATGACTTGCCGGTGCCCGTCGTGCCGAGCATGGCGAAATGCTTGCATAGCAGGTCATCGATGCTGACCCGGGCCTGCACGCGCGGATCCTGGTGCACCGTGCCGATGCAGACGCCCTGGCGGTTCGGCAGGGCGTAGACGATCGCCGCCTCCTCCTGCCCGGCCAAAAAGACCGAAGCATCCAGGGATGGCAGGCGGGTGACCCCGCGGCGAAACCCGCCGAAGCCGCTGATCACGCTGTCCGTCATCTCGCCCAGCAGTCCAATTTCGGCCATCTTGAGTTCTTCGGCCTCGCCGGGTGGCATCGGCATGGGCGTGCTGAGGCCCTCGATGATGCCATAGACCGTGCCATGCGGGCTGCGCACGGTGACCAGGCTGCCCATCTGCACCCCGTCCAAATGGCAGACATCGCTCTCGAGCAGGACGACGATCTGCGCGCCCGCGGTCGACACCACCCGCCCGGCCCGGATACCGTCGGGGCGAATCGTGTTCATGTCCATGGTTGTCTGCTCCATGGTGGTGAAAGCGTTCATTGGGCGAACTCCAAATCCGAGGCTCGAGTCAACAGGCTGGGAAGCGCGTCTGCGGCGGCTGGCCGCCCATAGAAATGCCCCTGCGCATAGGCGCAGCCGGTCTCGCGGACGAATTTCGCCTGGGCGGCGGTTTCGACCCCCTCTGCCACGACCTGGAGGCGCAGCGCGTGTGCGAGTTCCACGATGGTGGTCGCGATGACGGCGGCATCCTCGCTGGTGGTCACGTCGTTGACGAAGCTGCGGTCGATCTTGATCCGGTCCACCGGCAGCTTGCGCAGATAGCTGAGCGAGGAATAGCCCGTGCCGAAATCGTCGATGGCCAGGCCAACCCCCTGGTGGTGCAGGCTCACCAGGGTTTCCGCCGCGACGTGCATGTCGTGCATGATCCCGGTCTCGGTGATCTCCAGCTCCAGCATGGCGGCAGGCAGCCCGGTCTCGGCAAGAACGGAGGCCACCAGGCGCGGCATGTTGCCGAAGCGAAACTGTGCCGTCGCGACGTTGACCGCGATGGTGAGGGGCGGCAATCCGCTATTCCGCCAACGCATGGCCTGCTGGCAGCTTTCCCGCAGCACCCAGGCGCCGATGTCGATGATCATCCCCGTCCGCTCTGCTAGGGGAATGAACTCCTCGGGCGGGATCATTCCCTGCTCGGGATGATCCCAGCGCAGCAGCGCCTCCACCCCCGTGACGTTGAGCGTCTTGAGGTCAACCTGCGGCTGGAACAGCAGCTGCATCTGCGACATCACCGTCGGCTCACGCAACGCCTGCTCGAGGAACGCGCGCCGATGCACCTCGGCGTTCAAGGATTCGTTGTAGAAATGGCAGCAATTCCGGCCCTCGGCCTTGGCGCGATACATCGCCAAATCCGCGTTGCGATGCAGCAGTTCCACGGCGTCCGCGTCATCGGGGAACAGCGTGACGCCGATGGAGGCGCCAATGAAGATCGTGCGGCCATCGATGTCGAAGGGGAGGCCCAGCGCGCCGATCACTCGGTCGCCCAGCGCGCTCGCCTGCTCGGCGCCGGTCAGCCCCACCTGCAGCACGGCGAACTCGTCGCCCCCTAGGCGGGCCACCGTGTCGCCGGACCGCAACTCGTTCGCAATGCGGACGGACACCTGCTGCAGAAGCGAGTCGCCGACGGCGTGGCCGAGCGTGTCGTTGACGTCCTTGAAGTTGTCGAGGTCGATATAGAGCAGCGCAAGGCGGTGGCCCTGCACGCGCGACGCCTCCATTTCGGAGCTGAGGCGGCCGCTGAACAGGGTACGGTTCGGCAGGGCCGTGAGCGGATCGTGGCTGGCCAGGTATGCCAGCCGTGATTGGGTGCCGAGGCGCACCTCCATCTCCTCCCGCAGGGCATTATTGGCAATCTCGATCTCGAGCTTCGCCTGCCGGGCCTCGGCTGCCTCACGCTCTGCCTCCTGCCGGGCGGCCACCAGGGCAGCGCTCGCCATATGGCGCTCGACCAACTGTCCCATGCGCATGCTGTAGCGTGTGAGTGCGCTGACATCCTTGCCAAGCGGTTGCCGCGAGCCCCGCATTCACTACTCCCTCATGCCAGGGTCGCCCCACACGACACGAGGCGGCTAGGCGGCTAGTCGGCTGCGGCACCCTCGCCGCGTCCTACTTATTGCGCGGCCGACTTAACGTGCCGTGAACGGCAATCCCGCTTTTTGACGCGGCCGCACTCCTGTATTCAGCAGCATCGCCCCTCGACGGCGTAGGCGCTGAGGTCGTCTGGTAAAGCAATCCGCCCAATTGCTTGGCGGTGTCCAGCAGCGGGGTCAGCAGCGTATGCGGACGCGGCGGGGGGAGGCGCAGCGCCGGCGCGATGATGCTCAGCACGGCCACGACCTCGCCCGCCCCATCCAGCACGGCGGCGCTCACGCTCACCATGCCATCCGCGATTTCGTCTTTGGTGATCAGCCAGTTACGCGCCCGGATCCCTGGCAGGTCGGCGCTGATCCGGGACGGGTCGGTGCGGGTGGCGGAGGCCAGCCGGGACAGGCGGCTGCCTAGCACGGCCCGCTGCACGGCGTCTGGGGCGCAGGCGAGCAGCAGGCGGCCAGGCCCGGCATGCAGCGGGGCGCGCTCCCCCACGTGGGCGAACAGGCGAGCGGCCGGCCCACCTGCCTGGGCCGCCACGACGACGCTTTGTTCACCGTCGCGGATCGCCAGGTAGACGGGTTCGCCGCAACGCCGCGCGAGCGTTTCCAGCAGGGGGAGCGCCGTCGCTTCGATGAGGCCGTGCCCGATGGCGGCCCGTGCCACCGACAGCCAGGCGGTGCCCAATTGCCACCCGCCCCGCTTGCCGATTTGTGCGGCCAGGCCGCGGGTCTGCAAAGTATGAAGGATGCGGAACGTGTTGGCCCGGGTGCAGCCGGCTGCCTCGGCCAAGGCGGTCAAGCTGGCGGGCCCCAACCGGACCATGGCGGCCACCACGTCCGCCATGCGTTCCACCGCGGCGATGCCATAACCGTCCGGCTCGGCGAGAGAGCCCGTATCCGAAGTCGTACTGACCAGACCCAGCAGGCTCCCACGCGACCGTAAGGCAAACCTTAACGGGCCGCACCGGAGTCGGGGGAAGCGGGCGGCTTGTCGTGGCCGGACGGGTGGAGTAACACCCCGCGCTCATGGTCGCGCGGTTGGCGGGCGTGGTGAAATTGGTAGACACGCCAGATTTAGGTTCTGGTGGCGCAAGCCATGGGGGTTCAAGTCCCTCCGCCCGCATCCGCCATCCCCGGCCGACGCCATTTGGACACCCGGGCTGGGTACTCCCAGCCTGGACTTTGAGGAATTCCCGTCCCCATGCAGGTTACCGAGACCCTCTCCGAGGGACTGATGCGCGGCTTCACCGTCGTCGTTCCGTCCACCGCGATCGAGGACCGCCGTTCGGCCAAACTGGTCGAGATCGGCCGCCAACTGAAGCTGCCGGGGTTTCGGCCCGGCAAGGTGCCAGACAAGGTCGTGCGCCAACGCTTCGGCACGGCCGTCCTGGCCGAAGTGCTGGAAGATAGCGTCAACGAAGCCACTCAACAGGTGCTGTCCGACCGCGGGCTGCGGGCTGCGACGCAACCCAAAGTGGACGTGAAGAGCCAGATCGAGCCGGCCGATGCCGCCCGTGACCTCGAATTCACCGTCGAGGTGGAGTTGCTGCCGGAGATCGCGCCGCCCGATTTCGCCAGCCTCGCGCTGACCCGGCTGAAGACCGAACCCGACGCTGCGGCCATCGACAAAGCGCTTGCCGACATCGCCGCGCGGCAGCGCAAGCTGGAGACGGTGGAAGACGTTCGGCCGGCGGTCAAAGGCGAGACCCTGATGGTCGACTATACCGGCCGGGTCGATGATGTGGCGTTTCCGGGGGGCGCCGGGACCGACGTCGACATCGAGGTCGGCGGACCCAATTTCATTCCCGGCTTCACCGAGCAGCTCGAGGGCATGTCGCCGGGTGAGACCAAGACCATCGACGTGACCTTTCCCGAGGATTACGGCACGAAGGATTTGGCCGGAAAGGCTGCCAAGTTCGAAATCGTAGCCAAGGCGCTCAAGACCGCGACACCGGTGGCGATTGATGATGCGTTGGCCGAGACGCTCGGCTTCGACAATTTGGAAGATTTGCGCGCGGCTATCACGCGGCAGATGCAGCGGGAATTCGACCAGATCAGCCGGATGCGCATCAAGCGGGACCTGTTGGACAACCTCTCCAAGGCGGCCGACTTTCCGGTGCCCCCCAGCATGGTGGAGGGTGAGTTCACCCAAATCTGGTCCCGGGTCGAGGCCGACATCAAGGCCGGGCGCCAGGACGAGGAGGACAAGGCCAAGGACGAAGACACGCTGAAAGCCGAGTACCGCGCCATTGCCGAGCGCCGGGTGCGGCTGGGCCTGTTGCTGTCCGAGGTCGGCCGCAGCCAGGGCGTGCAGGTGACGGCCGATGAGATGACCCGGGCCATGCGCGCCGAGGCCGCCAAATATGGGGAGCAGGCCAACATGGTGATGGAGTTCTTCCGCAAGACCCCCAATGCGGCCGAGGGCCTGCGCGGGCCGATCTTCGAGGATAAGGTGGTCGACTACATCCTGGATCAGGCCACGGTCGAGGAGCGGACCGTCACCCCGGAGGAGCTGTCTGCCGAGCCACCCGAGAGCACCGAGGTTTAGCGGGCGGCGCTGAAAAACCCCTCTCCCGGTGGGCGAAGACCGGGACGCTGGCAACGCACGGCACGCCTGCGGTGCCGGCGGACTGGAAGCCGGCTGCTGACACTCTATTTACATTACTGCGTCACCATACGATTTGGTGCATCTCCTGATGATTGAGGAAGCTAGTCCATGAGGGATCGCCATCCCGTTGAGACCTACAGTTCACTCGTGCCCATGGTGGTGGAGCAGTCAGCGAGGGGTGAGCGGGCGTTCGACATCTACTCCCGCTTGCTGAAGGAGCGCATCATCTTCCTGACCGGACCGGTCTATGACGAGATGAGCGCGCTGGTCTGTGCCCAGCTGCTGTTTTTGGAGAGCGAGAATCCGGGCAAGGACATCTCGTTCTATATCAACAGCCCGGGCGGCGTGGTGTCCGCGGGTCTCGCCATCTACGACACCATGCAATACGTCCGCAGCCCGGTGAGCACCGTGTGCATCGGGCAGGCGGCGTCCATGGGCAGCCTGTTGCTGTGCGCCGGGGCGAAGGAGAAGCGGTACGCGCTGCCGAACGCCCGGATCATGGTGCACCAGCCCTCGGGCGGCGCGCAGGGTCAGGCTGCCGACATCGAAATCCAGGCCCGCGAAATCCTGGCGCTGCGCCACCGGTTGAACGAGATCTACGTCCGTCACACGGGGCAGCCGCTCGAGGTGATCGAGCGCAAGCTGGAGCGCGACAGCTTCATGTCTGCCGAGGAGGCCCGCGATTTCGGCCTCGTCGACACGGTCGTGGAAAATCGGCCTGTTCCGGCCGACCCCAGCAAGAGCTGAGGTACGGTTTTTGCCAGTCTTTTTACCAGCGTCTCGTCTGCTTCCGTGCCGATGTCTCGGGGACGGCGGGACGCTGACCGAAATCGCTGCCGGGGCGGCCGCCCTTGTTTCCCCTTGCAAGCGGGGTTTAAGCTTCCTGATGTTCCCCGGTTGAACCCGGAGGTGGAGTGTTCATGAGCAAGAGCAGCGATTCCAAGAACACCCTCTATTGCTCGTTCTGCGGCAAATCGCAGCACGAGGTTCGCAAGCTCATCGCTGGGCCGACGGTGTTCATTTGCGACGAGTGCGTCGAACTGTGCATGGACATTATCCGTGAGGAGCACAAGACGCACCTCGTGAAGTCCCGCGATGGCGTGCCGACGCCCAAGGAGATTTGCAAGGTCCTGGACGATTATGTCATCGGCCAGTCCTATGCGAAGAAGGTGCTGTCGGTCGCTGTCCACAACCATTATAAGCGCTTGGCGCATGGCGCGAAGAACAACGACATCGAGATCGCTAAGTCCAACATCCTCCTGGTGGGGCCCACCGGCTCTGGCAAGACGCTGTTGGCGCAGACCCTGGCGCGGATTTTGGACGTCCCGTTCACGATGGCGGACGCCACGACGCTGACCGAGGCGGGCTATGTCGGCGAGGATGTCGAGAACATCATCCTCAAGCTGCTGCAATCGGCTGATTATAATGTCGAGCGGGCGCAGCGCGGCATCGTCTATATCGATGAGGTCGATAAGATCAGCCGCAAATCCGACAACCCGTCCATCACCCGGGACGTCAGCGGCGAGGGCGTGCAGCAGGCCCTGTTGAAGATCATGGAGGGGACGGTTGCCTCCGTGCCGCCGCAGGGCGGGCGCAAGCATCCGCAGCAGGAATTCCTCCAGGTCGACACGACCAACATTCTGTTCATCTGTGGTGGCGCATTCTCGGGGCTGGAGAAGATCATCGGTGCGCGGGGCAAGGGCAGCGGCATGGGTTACGGTGCCGACGTCCGCTCCCCGGACGAACGCCGGACTGGCGCAATCTTGCGGGAGGTAGAGCCGGAGGATTTGCTGCGCTTTGGCCTGATCCCGGAATTCATCGGCCGCTTGCCCGTGGTCGCCACCTTGGAGGACCTTGACGAGCCGGCGCTGATCGAAATCCTGACCAAGCCGAAGAACGCGCTGGTGAAGCAGTATGGCCGGTTGTTCGAGATGGAAGGCGTCAAGCTATCCTTTACCGAAGACGCCATGCGTTCGGTGGCGACTCGTGCGATTGCGCGTAAGACGGGTGCCCGCGGCCTCCGCTCGATTATGGAGGCAATCCTGCTGTCCACCATGTTCGACCTGCCCGGCCTGGACGGGGTGGAGGAGGTGGTGGTCAACCGGGAAGTGGCGGAGGGGCGGGCGAATCCGCTCTTCACCTATGGCAAGGAACGTGCTGAGGGCGCTTGACACGCCGTTGTCAGTGTGACGCGCCGGATTTCAAGCCCTTGGCCTGGGGCATTCTGATGCCGATATTATCTGAGGTGAACGGGTTTTCACCTTTACCGGTAGGGGAGTGTGCCATTTTGGGCACTCCGCTCCTGACTGTCCAATAGGAGGTCTGTATGTCAGAACCCGAGAAGACGCGTCCGACGGTGCGGAACGAGGCACTGGCAGTGTTGCCTCTGCGGGACATCGTCGTGTTCCCGCATATGATCGTCCCGCTGTTCGTCGGCCGGGAAAAGTCGGTCCGGGCGCTCGAGGCGGTGATGAAGGAGGATAAGCAGATCCTCCTTGTCGCGCAGAAGAATGCTGCCCAGGACGACCCCACATCCGACGATATCTTCCGGATCGGCACCGTGTCGACGATCCTGCAACTGCTGAAGCTGCCCGATGGCACGGTGAAGGTGCTGGTCGAGGGTGGGCGCCGGGCCAAGATCACCTCGTTCAAGGAGACGGATGCCTATTTCGAGGCATTCACCGAGGCGATGCCCGACCAGGATACCGAGAAGTCTGAACTGGAGGCGCTCGGCCGCACGGTGATCAGCCAATTTGAGCAATACATCAAGCTGAACAAGAAGATCGCCCCGGAAGTCCTTGTTTCGCTGAATGGTATAGACGAGCCCACGAAGCTCGCGGATACGATTGCCAGTCACCTGAACCTCAAGATCGCCGAGAAGCAGGAATTGCTGGAGACCGCCCCCGTCGGCGAGCGGCTGGAGCGGGTGTTCGGACACATGGAGTCCGAGATCGGCGTCCTGCAAGTGGAGAAGCGCATCCGCAACCGCGTCAAGCGGCAGATGGAGAAGACGCAGCGCGAGTACTACCTCAACGAGCAGTTGAAGGCCATTCAGAAGGAACTCGGCGAGGGCGAGGACGGCAAGGACGAGACGGCCGAGCTCGAGGACCGCATCAAGAAGACCAAGTTTACCAAGGAGGCGCGCGAGAAGGCACTGGCGGAGCTGAAGAAGCTGCGCACGATGAGCCCGATGAGTGCCGAGGCGACGGTGGTTCGCAACTACCTGGATTGGATGCTGTCCATTCCCTGGAAAAAGCGCTCCAAGAGCCGCAACGACGTCGATATTGCCAAGAAGGTCCTCGACGACGACCATTACGGGTTGGACAAGGTCAAGGAGCGGATCCTGGAGTATCTAGCGGTTCAGGGCCGCTCGCCCAAGATTCGAGGGCCGATCCTCTGCCTCGTGGGACCGCCCGGTGTTGGTAAGACCTCGCTTGGGAAATCGATTGCCAAGGCGACCGGGCGTAACTTCGTCCGCATGTCCTTGGGTGGCGTGCGGGACGAGGCGGAGGTGCGTGGCCATCGGCGGACCTATATCGGGTCGATGCCCGGCAAGGTCATCCAGGGGATGAAGAAGGCGAAATCCTCCAACCCGCTGTTTTTGTTGGATGAGATTGACAAGCTGGGTGCTGATTGGCGAGGTGATCCGTCGTCCGCCTTGCTTGAGGTGCTGGATCCGGAGCAGAATGCCACCTTCGCCGACCATTATCTGGAGGTGGATTACGACCTGTCCGACGTGATGTTTATCACCACGGCCAACAGCCTGCGCATGCCCCAGCCTTTGCTGGACCGTATGGAGATCATCCGCATCCCCGGATACACCGAGGATGAAAAGGTGGAGATCGCCAAGCGGCATCTGGTGGCCAAGCAGGGCGAGGCCAACGGGCTGAAGCCTGAGGAGTGGTCGATTCATGACGACGCGTTGCACGACCTCATCCGGTACTACACCCGTGAGGCCGGGGTGCGCTCGTTGGAGCGCGAGATCGCCAAGCTGGCCCGCAAGGCGGTGATGGAGATCGTCACCAAGAAGGCCAAGAAGGTCGCATTCACGCGGAAAAATCTCGAGAAGTTCGCGGGTGTCCGCGTGTTCCGCTACGGCGAGACCGAGGACGAGGACATGGTCGGCGTCGTGACTGGCCTGGCCTGGACCGAGGTTGGAGGCGAAATCCTGACGATCGAAAGCGTTTTGCTGCCGGGTAAGGGGAACCTGAAATACACCGGTAAGCTGGGCGACGTGATGCAGGAAAGTGTGTCCGCCGCACTCAGCTATGTGCGGAGCCGGTCGACCAGCTTCGGGATCAAGCCGACACTGTTCGAGAAGCGGGACATTCACGTGCATGTGCCGGAGGGTGCCACGCCGAAGGATGGGCCATCGGCGGGCGTTGCGATGGCGACAAGCCTGGTGAGCGTTCTCACGGGGATTCCCATCCGTCGTGACATTGCGATGACGGGGGAGATCACGCTGCGGGGCCGGGTGCTGCCGATCGGGGGGCTGAAGGAGAAGATGCTGGCAGCCCTGCGGTCCGGCATCACCACGGTGTTCATCCCGAAGGATAACGAGAAGGATCTCGCCGACATTCCGGAGAGCGTCAAGAAGGGCCTCAAGATCATCCCTGTCGCCCATGTCGACGACGTGATCGCGCGTGCTTTGTCACGGCCGCCGGAGGCGATCGAGTGGAGTGAGCCGCCGGAGCCGGTGACGCCGCCCGCGCCGGGTGCCCTCGCTTCGCTCACGCACTAATCCAAGAGAAGCCCGGCCGGTTTGCACCAGCCGGGCTTCTTTGGCTATTTTGTTAATCTACCGCAACGAAATTGCCAGGCTCGACCTCCTTCGTGTTGTCGGTCAAAAACATCACGATCGACGATAGGAGAAACGTATCGTGAGCATGACGATGAACAAGCTTGAGCTGATCGCCGCCGTTTCCGAGGAGGCTGGCTGTTCGAAATCTGACGCGGCGAAGGCAGTGGATGCCGTCTTCTCGGTGATGGCCAAGACGCTGAAGGGGAAACAAGAGGTCCGCGTCGCCGGCTTCGGCAGCTTCGGGGTGTCCGAACGCAAGGCAACCACCGGGCGCAACCCACGCACGGGTGAGGAAATCGCCATTCCCGCCTCGGCTTCGGTGCGGTTCAAGCCCGGCAAGGGCCTGAAAGAAGCCCTTAACCGGTGAGGGCGCATACAGCCGATGGGGCTGGACCTGAGCCGAGCGACCCGGCTATTCCACCGGGCGAGGGGCGGTTAGCTCAGCGGTAGAGCGTCTCGTTTACACCGAGAGGGTCGGCGGTTCGAAACCGTCACCGCCCACCACGGCCGCGCGGGAGATCGAGGTTGCGGGACGGGTTGACGGCCCAACGCGGCGCCTCTAAACGCTGCGGCCTGCTGCGGGTGTAGCTCAGTTGGTTAGAGCGCCGGCCTGTCACGCCGGAGGTCGCGGGTTCGAGCCCCGTCACTCGCGCCAGTCGTTGGCCACCAAGGCATCGTACCCCCTTACCCGGTGGCGCTCCTGTGCCAGTATGGCTATGGTGCGGTGCAAACGCAGCTACAGGAAGGGTTCCCACCGATGCAATCGGTCGACATGCTGCTGCTCAACTACTACCCGATCCTCCTATTCCTCCTGATCGCCGGCGTCGTGGCGGTCGTCATGGTGGGCGGGTCCCGTTTGGCGGCGCCGCAGCGGCCTTATCCGGAGAAACTGTCCGCGTACGAATGCGGGTTCGAGGCGTTCGACGACGCCCGCCGACGGTTCGACGTGCGCTTCTATCTGGTCGCCATTTTGTTCATCATCTTCGACCTCGAGGTCGCCTTCCTGTTCCCCTGGGCGATCACATTAGGCGATATCGGTGTGTTTGGCTTCCTTTCCATGATGGGCTTCCTTGGCGTTTTGACCGTCGGCTTCATCTATGAGTGGAACAAGGGCGCGCTGGAGTGGGAGTGACACCATGAGCGTTACAACGGCACCTGAGACCCTAGCCTGGAACCGCCAGGCGCTTGGCCCGGGGTTGGAGCAGGAAGCGGTGATCAAGGGGATCACCGGGGAGATGACGGATAAGGGTTTCGTCGTCGCCAACCTCGACAAGGTGGTCAACTGGGCCCGCACCGGCAGCCTGTGGCCGATGACGTTCGGCCTGGCGTGCTGTGCGGTCGAGATGATCCACGCCTATATGCCGCGGTTCGACCTCGACCGCTTTGGCGTCATCCCCCGCGCCAGCCCGCGGCAGAGCGACGTGATGATCGTGGCCGGGACGCTGACCAACAAGATGGCCCCGGCGCTGCGCAAAGTGTACGACCAGATGAGTGAGCCGCGCTGGGTCATCTCGATGGGATCGTGCGCGAATGGCGGCGGCTACTATCACTACAGCTATTCCGTGGTGCGTGGCTGCGACCACGTCGTGCCGGTGGATGTCTACGTCCCCGGTTGCCCGCCTACGGCGGAGGCGCTGGTCTACGGGATCATGCAGTTGCAGAAGAAAATCCGCCGCACCGGGACAATCCTGCGTGGCTGAGATGGGAGACAGTGTGCTCAGCGCGGTGGAGGCGCTTGCCCATTCCGTGGTGCTCATCCCCGGCATCTCCCACGTCGCCGTCGAACTGGGCGAGTTGGTGGTGCATACCACTGCCGAGTCGATGCTCGGCGTGATGACCACGCTGCGCGATCACGACGATTTCGCGTTCGAGCAATTGATGGATCTATGCGGCGTCGATTGGCCGGAACGGCCGCTGCGCTTCGACGTCGTCTACAACCTGTTGTCCGTGGCGCTCAACCACCGCATCCGCGTGATCGTGCAGACCGATGCCGTGACCCCTATCCCGTCGGTGCACGAAATCTGGCCCTGCGCCACCTGGTGGGAGCGGGAGGCCTGGGATCTGTTCGGGATCCTCTTCAGCGGGCAGCCCGATCTGCGTCGTATCCTGACCGATTATGGGTTTGACGGGCATCCGTTGCGCAAGGACTTCCCGCTGACCGGGTTC
Source organism: Acetobacteraceae bacterium (assembly GCA_965199005.1). Taxonomy (GTDB): domain Bacteria; phylum Pseudomonadota; class Alphaproteobacteria; order Acetobacterales; family Acetobacteraceae; genus LMUY01. Next base: position 250,334 of record CBDAQK010000007.1, read on the forward strand.
GTTGAGGTCCGCTATGATGAAGAGCAAAAGCGCGTGGTGAACGTGCCCGTGAGTCTGACCCAGGATTTCCGCAGTTTCGACTTCATATCGCCCTGGGAGGGGATGCTGACCTTGCCCGGCGACGAGAAAGCTCCGCCGGCTCGCCAGACCATCCACATCAAGGGCGCCAACCCGGACGTTTCGATATGAGCATGTTTGTGCACGGGGATGCCCCGTTGGACGCTCGCGACCCTGCTGATCTCGCCGGGTTCGAGCGGCCGGAGTGGCCCGAGGCGATGATGCCAGATGGGACCAAGCGGACCCAGACGGTCGAAATCGACAGCCATTCGATCAATTTCGGTCCACAGCATCCAGCCGCGCATGGCGTGCTGCGCCTCATCTTGGAGATGGATGGCGAGGTAGTCGAGCGCGCGGACCCGCATATCGGCCTGCTGCATCGCGGCACCGAGAAGCTGATCGAGTATAAGACGTACATGCAGGCGGTGCCGTATTTCGACCGCCTGGATTATGTCTCTCCCATGTGCATGGAGCATGCCTTCGCACTTGGGACGGAGAAACTGCTCGGTATCGTGGCGCCGGACCGGGCGCAGTGGATCCGCGTCATGTTCGCCGAAATAACCCGGATCCTGAACCACCTCCTGAACGTCACCAGCTATGCGCTTGACGTGGGCGCGCTCACCCCGACCCTGTGGGGGTATGAGGAGCGCGAGATCCTGATGGAGTTCCACGAGGCCGCGTCGGGCGCCCGGCTGCATGCGAATTATTTCCGCCCCGGGGGTGTATCGAAGGATTTGCCGGCGGGATTAGAGGACAAGATTGCCGCTTGGGCCGAGCGTTTCCCTAACTTCGTTGACGACATGGAAACGCTGCTGACGACGAACCGCATCTGGAAGCAGCGCACGGTCGATATCGGCGTCATGACGGCGGAAATGGCACTGGCTTGGGGCTTCAGTGGTCCGAACATCCGTGCCTCCGGCCTGCCATGGGATTTGCGCCGCTCGCAGCCATACGACAAATATGCCGAGGTTGAATTCAGCGTCCCGGTGACGCGGAATGGCGATTGCTATGACCGTTACATCGTCCGCGTCATGGAGATGCGGGAGAGCGTGAAGATCATCAAGCAGTGCCTGGCGAAGATGAAGCCGGGTCCGATCAAGGTGCAGGACCGCAAATTCACCCCGCCCAAGCGCGCGGAGATGAAGCGTTCGATGGAGGCCCTGATCCACCACTTCAAGCTGTATACGGAGGGGTATCACGTCCCTGCCGGGTCGACGTACTCGGTGGTGGAGAGCCCGAAGGGTGAATTCGGCGTCTATCTCGTGTCGGATGGCAGCAACCGGCCCTATCGGTGCAAAATCCGCCCAACCGGTTTCAGCCATTTGCAGGCGGTCGAGGTGATGGCGAGGCGGCACATGTTGGCAGATGCGGTTGCGGTGATCGGCTCGATCGACATCGTCTTCGGTGAGGTGGACCGGTAGATGGCTGAAAACGTTGGCGATGGCTCAACGGGCGAGAACCCGGGCGTTCCACAGCCCACCCATTTCGAGTTCGATGAGCAGAGCCGGGTCGCGATCGACGCGCACTGCGCCAAATACCCACCTGGGCGGCAGGCCAGCGCGGTGATTGCGTCGCTATATGAAATCCAGAAACAAATGGGCCGCCAGACCGGGAGTGCCTGGGTTCCGCGGGTGGCCATGGACGTGCTGGCAGCGCGCCTGGGGATGGCGCCGATCCGCGTCTATGAGGTTGCCACGTTCTACCTGATGTTCAACACCAGCCCGATCGGCCGTTACCATCTGCAAATCTGCGTGACCACCCCCTGTTGGCTGCGGGGCTCCGACAAGGTGGAGGCCGCGTGCCGGAAGGTGACGGGGATCAAGGGCTGGCACGAAACCAGTGCCGACGGGATGTTCACCATGTCGCAGGTGGAATGCCTGGGGGCCTGCGTGAACGCGCCGGTGCTACAGGTCGACGATGATTTTTATGAGGACATGGATGGCCCGGCGGTCGAAACGCTGCTGGCGGCCTTGGCCCGCGGTGAGCGGCCGAAGCCCGGCAGTGCCATCGGACGCCAGACCTCTGCCCCCGAGGGCGGCCCCACGACGCTGCTGACGGTCACGGAGTAGCCAACGGTGCTCGACGATAAGGACCGAATCTTCACCAACCTCTATGGCATCCATGATTGGGGCCTGGAGGGGGCACGCAAACGGGGCGATTGGGATGGCACGGCGGCCATTCTCGCGCGCGGGCGCGATGCCATCATCGACGAGATGAAGGCCTCCGGGCTGCGCGGCCGCGGCGGCGCCGGGTTCCCGACCGGGATGAAGTGGTCGTTCATGCCGAAAACCTCGGATGGCCGGCCGTCTTACCTGGTGATCAACGCGGACGAATCCGAGCCGGGGACCTGCAAAGACCGCGACATCATGCGGCACGACCCGCATAAGCTGGTGGAGGGTGCGCTGCTCGCCTCCTTCGCGATGGGTGCGCACGCGTGCTACATCTATATAAGAGGCGAGTACTATCACGAGGCCCTCAACCTTCAGGCCGCGATCGACCAGGCCTATGAGGCCGGGCTGATCGGCACGAACGCCTGCGGGTCGGGTTGGGACTTCGAACTCTATTTGCACCGTGGCGCCGGGGCTTATATTTGCGGCGAAGAGACGGCGCTGCTGGAGTCGCTGGAAGGCAAGAAGGGCATGCCCCGGCTGAAGCCGCCCTTCCCGGCAGCGGTCGGGCTCTACGGTTGCCCGTCCACCGTGAACAATGTCGAAACGATCGCCGTCGTGCCGAGCATTCTGCGCCGCGGCGGGGCGTGGTTCAGTGCGCTAGGCCGGCCAAAGAATGCGGGCACCAAGATCTTCTGCATCTCCGGCCACGTGAACAAGCCCTGTAATGTGGAGGAGGAGCTCGGTATACCGTTGCGGGAGTTGATCGACCGGTATTGCGGCGGCGTGCGCGGCGGCTGGGACAATTTGCTGGCGGTGATCCCTGGCGGGTCGTCCGTGCCGCTCATCCCGAAGAGCATCTGCGACACGGTGCTGATGGATTTCGACAGCCTGCGGGATGTGAAGTCCGGGCTGGGGACGGCGGCGGTCATCGTCATGGACAAATCCACGGATCTGATCGCCGCGATCGCCAAGCTCGCGCATTTCTACAAGCATGAGAGCTGCGGCCAGTGCACCCCATGCCGCGAGGGCACCGGGTGGATGATGCGGGTGATGAACCGCATGGTTCAGGGCCGGGCCGAGATCGACGAGATCGATACGTTGGAACAGGTCACGAGGCAGATCGAAGGCCACACGATCTGTGCCTTGGGCGACGCGGCGGCCTGGCCGATCCAAGGCTTGATACGGCATTTCCGTCCGGTGATCGAGGAGCGGATCACCGCCTATAAGCGCGGCCGCTCGCCCGCAATGGCGATGGCGGCGGAATGAGCCGGGTGCGCAGCCATTGACCACGATTTCCAATGCCGCCGAACCGGTCATCGCTGTCGATGCCGACCTTCGCGGCAGCCGGTTCACCGATGTCAACCTCGCCGGTGCCAAATTCTACCGCGCGGATTTGTCGAGGGCGGCCCTGTCGGATGTGACGATGGCGAAGGCGGTTTTCCATGCCACCAATTTGGATGGTGCCCGGTTCGAGGATGCGTCATTGGCCGGCGCGACGCTGGTCGATGCCAATCTCACCGGGCTGACCATCAACGATTGCAACATCGCCGGGCTGCGGATCGACGGGGTCGACATCGCGGCACTTCTGGCGGCCAACGGGAAGAGCTGACCCATGGCTAAAGTCACCGTCGACGGGCAAGCGGTCGAAATCGCCAACGGATCGTCCGTGCTGCAAGCGTGTGAGGCGGCGGGCGTGGAGATTCCGCGGTTCTGCTATCACGACCGCCTGTCGGTAGCGGGGAATTGCCGCATGTGCCTGGTGGAGGTCGAGAAGGCGCCGAAGCCGATCGCTTCCTGCTCCTACCCGATCGCCGAAGGCATGGTGATCAAGACCGACACGCCGATGGTGCGCAACGGGCGGCGCGGGGTGATGGAATTTCTGCTCATCAACCACCCGCTGGATTGCCCGATCTGCGACCAGGGCGGGGAGTGCGACCTGCAGGACCAGGCGTATTCCTACGGCCAGGACCATTCCCGTTACGCCGAGAACAAGCGCGCGGTGAAGGACAAATACCTCGGTCCCCTGGTCAAGACGATCATGACGCGGTGCATCCAGTGCACGCGCTGCGTCCGTTTTGCGACCGAAATTGCCGGCGTGCCGGAACTGGGTGCTACGGCGCGCGGCGAAAACATGGAGATCACGACCTACGTCGAGAAGTCGCTGACCTCCGAGTTATCGGGCAATTTGATCGACATCTGCCCGGTCGGCGCGCTGACGTCCAAGCCCTATGCCTTCGTTGCCCGGCCGTGGGAGCTGCGCAAGACCGACAGCGTCGATGTGCTGGATGCGGTGGGGGCGGCGATCCGGATCGATGCCCGCGGCGCCGAAGTGCTGCGGATCCTGCCGCGGCCGAACGACCCGGTGAACGAGGAGTGGCTGGGCGACAAGTCCCGCTTCTCCCTCGACGGCCTGAAGAAGCGGCGGCTGGACAAGCCTTGGATTCGGGAGAACGGCAAGTTGCGCCCAGCAAGCTGGCCGGAGGCATTCGGGGTGATCGCCGCAAAATTGCATAATTTGCGTGGGGACCGGGTGGGGGCGCTCGCCGGGGACCTTTGCGATGCCGAGAGCATGCTGGCGCTGAAAGATCTGATGGCGCGGTGTGACTCGGCCAACCTCGATTGCCGCCAGGATGGGGCGCGGCTCGACCCCACCCGGCGCGATTTCTACGTGTTCAACAGCAGCATCGCCGGCATCGAGGAGGCGGACGCGCTGCTGATCATCGGCAGCAACCCACGCCGGGAAGCACCGGTGCTGAACGCCCGCATTCGCAAGCGGCAGATGGCAGGCCCATTCCCGATCGGGGTGATCGGCCCACACGCGGACCTCACCTACGCGGCTGAATGGCTGGGTGAGGGGCCTTCCGCAATTGGCTTGCTGCCTGAGGCGTTTGCCAAGGTGTTGGCGGATGCCGAGCGCCCTATGATCATCGTCGGGCAGGCGGCGCTGGCCCGGCCGGATGGGGCCTCGGTGCTGGCGGCGGCGTGGAAGCTCGCCAGCGGCATCGGCGCCCTGACTGCGGACTGGCATGGCTTCAACGTCCTGCATACGGCGGCCGCGCGGGTAGGCGCGTTGGATCTGGGCTTCGTCCCAGGCCCAGGTGCCAAAACGATGGATGCCATGATGGGCGGCGGGGTGGATTTGCTGTGGTTGCTGGGAGCGGATGAGTTCGACACCGGGCTCATCGGCGCCGACACCTTCGTGGTCTACCAGGGCCATCATGGCGAGCGTGGAGCAGCCCGGGCGGACGTGATCCTGCCGGGCTGCACCTATGTCGAGAAGTCCGGCACATATGTGAACACCGAGGGCCGGGTGCAGCGGGGCGGCAAAGCCGTGTTCGCGCCCGGCGATGCAAAAGAGGATTGGGCGATCCTGCGCGCCTTCTCCGAGGTGATCAACCGGCCGTTGCCGTATGACACGCTGGAAGCGCTGCGGACCCGGCTGGAGCGGATCAACCCGGTGTTCGGCCGGATTGGCTTCCTGCCGCGTTTCGGCGCCAACGACCTGTCGGCACCCGGCGGTGACCCGGCGGCGGTGAGCGACGCCGCTTTCGTCCCAGCCTTCGCCGACTACTACCAGACCAACCCGATCAGCCGCGCGAGCGCCGTCATGGCCGAGTGTTCGCAGATCTACGCGCCGACCCCAGCGCTCGCGGCGGAGTGAGCATGAACGCGTTTCTCGCCTCCGGTCCTGGCCAGGTTCTGATCACCCTGGTTGAGACTCTGGCCTTGCTGGTGCCGCTCTTGATCTCCGTCGCCTATTTGACGGTGGCCGAGCGCAAGGTGCTCGGCGCCATGCAGATGCGTAAGGGCCCTAACGTGGTCGGGTTCTGGGGCATGCTGCAGGCGTTTGCCGATGCATTGAAGATGTTCATGAAGGAGCAGATCATCCCGACGGGGGCGAACCGGGTCTTGTTCGTGATCGCCCCGATGCTGACGATGATCTTGGCGCTGATTGCCTGGGCGGTGATCCCGGTCACCGATGGCTGGGCCATCGCCGACATCAACGTGGGAATACTGTACCTGTTCGCGATCTCGTCGCTGAGCGTCTACGGCATCATCATCGCGGGCTGGGCCTCCAACTCAAAATACGCCTTCCTCGGTGCGTTGCGCTCGGCGGCACAGATGGTCAGCTACGAGGTCTCGATCGGGTTCGTGATGGTGACCGTCCTGCTCTGTGCCGGCACGCTGAACCTGACCGGGATCGTGCGGGCACAGACGACGATCTGGTTCGTCATACCGCTGTTCCCGATGTTCGTCGTCTACTTCATCTCCGCCCTGGCAGAGACGAACCGGGCGCCGTTCGACGTAGCCGAGGGCGAGAGCGAGATCGTTGCCGGGTTCATGGTCGAATACAGCGGGATTTCCTGGGCACTGTTCTTTCTTGGCGAATACGCCAACATGATCCTGCAATCGGCGTTGATGACCATCCTGTTCCTGGGTGGGTGGCTGCCCATCCCGGTGGCGCCGTTCAACTGGATTCCAGGCCCATTCTGGTTCATCGGCAAGATCGTCGTCTGCCTCTTCTTCTTCATTTGGGTGCGGGCGACGTTTCCGCGGTTTCGCTACGACCAGCTCATGCGCCTGGGTTGGAAGGTATTTTTGCCGCTTTCGCTGATTTGGCTGGTGCTGACGGCCGGTGTGTTGGTGTTCATGGGCTGGCTGCCGCACTCCGCTTGATGTAAGCCGCACCCACTGAGAGGGTCTTTCCCCATGGCATTCCTGGACCGCACCGCGCGTTCCTTCCTTCTAAGTGAGCTTGTGACCGGGATGGCGCTGACCCTGAAGTATTTCTTCAGGCCCAAGGTCACCATCAACTATCCCTATGAGCGAAACCCATACTCGCCGCGCTTCAAGGGAGAGCACGCGTTGCGCCGCTACCCGAATGGCGAGGAGCGTTGCATTGCCTGCAAGCTGTGCGAGGCAGTGTGCCCGGCGCTCGCCATCACGATCGAGGCTGAGCCGCGGGATGACGGGTCCCGCCGGACGACGCGCTACGATATCGACATGACGAAGTGCATCTATTGCGGCCTGTGCGAAGAAGCCTGCCCCGTGGATGCCATCGTGGAGGGCCCAAACATCGAGTTCTCGACCGAAACGCGCGAGGAGCTGATGTACAACAAGGACAAGTTGCTCGCGAATGGCGACCGGTGGGAACCGGAATTGGCCAAGCGTTTGGAACTGGATGCGCCCTACCGATGATCGCTGCCATCTTCTTCTACATCTTCGCCGCCGTGCTGATTGGGTCGGCGGCAATGGTGGTGAGTAGCCGCAACCCCGTGCATTCGGTGCTGTTTCTGATCCTGGCCTTCTTCAACGCGGCCGGGTTGTTCTTGCTGGCCGGGGCCGAGTTCCTGGCGATGATCCTGGTGATCGTCTATGTCGGCGCGGTTGCGGTGCTGTTCCTGTTCGTCGTCATGATGCTGGATGTGAACTTCGACCAGATGCGCGAGGGTGTGCAGCGCTACGCCCCGATCGGTGCTGCGGTGGGGGCGGTGTTGTTTTTGGAACTGATCGTGACGGTGGCAGGCTGGCAGTTCGTGCCGAACGCGGCCGTGCACCTCGCTTCCATGACGCCGGCGGGGGTGACGAACACCGCAGCGCTGGGCCGGGTGATCTACACGGACTACATCTTCCTGTTCCAAGTTGCCGGGTTGATCCTGTTCGTGGCGATGATCGGCGCCATCGTGCTCACGCACCGGGAACGGGGGGGCGCCTCCCGCCGGCAGGATATCACCCGACAGCAATCGCGCACGGTTGAAGATACCCTGCTGATGATGACCGTCTCGCTCGGCGCGGGATCTCGCCAGACGGGCATCCTCCGCCCGCTGCCGCCGCCTGCGCCGCCTGCGCAGGAGGATGAGCACAAGCCGGTCCATGCCCACCCCGGGGAGCACTGAGCATGGCGGTGGGCGTCGGGCACTATTTGGTCGTCGGCGCGGTGCTGCTGTTGCTTGGCGTGTTCGGCATATTCCTGAACCGCAAGAACATCATCGTCATCATGATGTCGATCGAGCTGATCCTGCTCGCGGTGAACATCAACCTGGTGGCGTTCTCCGCCTCGCTGGGGGATTTGGCGGGCCAGGTGTTCGCCATGTTCGTCTTGACCGTTGCCGCGGCGGAGGCGGCGATCGGCTTGGCCATCGTGGTGGTGTATTTCCGCAACCGCGGCTCGATCCAGGTCGAGGACGTCAAGCTGATGAAGGGCTGAGATGATCTACGCCACCGCTATCCTCAGTCCGCTGGTGGGCTGCCTGCTCGCCGGTGTTTTTGGTGCCAAGCTCGGCGACCGCTTCGCCAGCACCGTCACCATCGGCTTCATGGTCCTGGCGGCCATTTGCGCGGAAATCTCGCTGGGGCAAGTCCTGTTCACCGACCCACAGCCCGCCCCGGTGCTCTTGGGAACCTGGCTGGATATTGGCGGCTTCCACGTCGACTGGGCGCTGCGCCGAGACACGCTGTCGTCAGCGATGGTGGCGATGGTGGCTCCGGTGGCGACGCTCATCCATATCTATAGCGTCGGCTACATGGCGCATGAACGGCGAGCCTTCCGTTTCTTTGCCTATCTCTCGCTCTTCACCTTCGCCATGCTGATGCTGGTCAGCGCCGATAATCTGGTCCAGCTGTTCTTCGGCTGGGAGGGCGTCGGGCTCGCGAGCTACCTGCTGATCGGGTATTGGTATGACCGCCCCAGCGCCAACCGCGCGGCGATGAAGGCGTTCATCGTCAACCGGGTGGGCGATCTGTTCTTCGCGGTCGGCATCGCGCTGGTGTTCAGCCTGTTCGGTTCGGTCGAATTCCCGGTGATCTTCGCCCATGTCGCCGACCACCAGGACGCGTTGTACCACGTGCTGGGCCATACCTGGCGCGCCTACGAGGTGATCGGGTTCCTGCTGTTCATCGGCGCGATGGGCAAATCGGCGCAGATCGGGCTGCACACCTGGCTGCCGGACGCGATGGAGGGCCCGACGCCGGTCTCCGCCTTGATCCATGCGGCCACGATGGTGACGGCTGGCGTGTTCCTGATGGCGCGGATGTCCTGGATCATGGAATTGGCGCCGGGCGCGCTGACCTTCGTGATGTTCATTGGCGCCACCACCTGCATCTTCGCTGCGACCGTCGCCTGCGTGCAGACCGACATCAAGCGGGTGATTGCGTACTCTACCTGTTCGCAACTCGGCTACATGTTCATGGCGGCAGGCGCGGGGGCGTATCAGGCGTCGATCTTCCACCTGATCACGCATGCCTTCTTTAAGGCGCTGCTGTTCCTCTGCGCCGGGTCGGTCATCCACGCGATGAGCGACGAGCAGGACATGCGCAAAATGGGTGGCATCTGGAGGATGGTTCCGGTCACTTACACATGTATGTGGCTCGGCAGCTTGGCAATTGCCGGTGTGCCGTTCTTCGCGGGGTATTGGTCGAAGGATGCGATCCTGGAGGCAGCCTACGCCTCGCACAACGCCATGGGCGGGTATGGCTTCGTCATGGGTGTGCTGGCCGCGTTCCTGACGGCGTTTTACTCCTGGCGCCTGATCATCATGACGTTCCACGGCACGCCGCGGGCGAGCCAGCACACGATGGACCACGTGCATGAGAGCACGGGCTGGATGACGGTGCCGCTGATGATCCTGGCGGTCGGCGCGGTGTTCGGCGGGTGGGCGCTGCACGACTGGTTCATCGGCGAGGACCAGCTCGCGTTTTGGGCGGGGTCGCTCCATGTCGGGCCCAACAACCACGTGCTCGTCGATATGGAGCATGTTTCGACGGTGATAGGATTGCTGCCGACCATCACCGGCTTGTTAGGCATCGCGCTGGCCTACCTGATGTATATGGCGCTGCCGAGCCTGCCGGAGCGGTTGGCCACGACCTTCCAGCCGATCTATCAGTTCCTGCTGCACAAATGGTATTTCGACGAACTCTACGATTTTCTGTTCGTCCGCCCGATGCAGCGCTTGGCCGGTACGTTGTGGCATGTGGGCGACGAGAAGCTGATCGACGGCATGCCCAACGGCGTGGCGTCGCTGGCCGCGGGAGGGGCGACGCAGGTGGTGAAGATCCAGACCGGATCGATCGCCGTCTACGCCTTCACCATGCTCATCGGACTCGTCCTCCTCATCACTGTTTTTCTTCTGTTCCGGTGAGTTGCCAGTGAACTTGTCCAACGCGGCCGGCTTCCCGATCCTCTCGGTGATCACGTGGCTGCCGCTGGTCGGCTGCGTGTTCCTGATGACCATCCGCGGCGACGACGCCGTGGTCGCGCGTAATGCACGATGGGGTGCATTGTGGTTCAGCCTCGGGGCCTTTCTCGTCAGCCTCGTCCTGTGGTGGGATTTCGACCCGGCGCAGGCGGGCTTCCAGTTCAACGAGAGTGTCGAGTGGCTGCCGCAGGTCAAGGTCGGCTACAAGATGGGCGTGGACGGCATCAGCGTGCTGTTCGTGCTGCTGTCGACGGCACTGACCCCGATTTGCATCCTCGCCAGCTGGGAGGCGGTGCAAACTCGGGTGCGCGAATACATGATCGCGTTCCTGGTGCTGGAGACGATGATGGTGGGGGCCTTCGCCGCCACCGACTTCATCGTGTTCTATATGTTCTTCGAGGGCCTGCTGATCCCGATGTATATCATCATCGGGGTGTGGGGTGGGCCGCGCCGGGTCTACGCGTCATTCAAGTTTTTCCTGTACACGCTGGCAGGCTCGGTGCTGATGCTACTGGCCCTGTTGGCGATGTGGTACCAGGCTGGCACCACCGATATCGCCACGCTGCTGCACACGACCTTCTCGCCGACGATGCAGCTCTGGCTGTTCGTGGCGTTCCTTGCCTCTTTCGCGGTCAAGGTGCCCATGTGGCCGGTGCATACCTGGCTGCCCGATGCGCATGTGGAGGCGCCGACCGCCGGGTCGGTGATCCTGGCTGGCGTGCTGCTGAAGATGGGCGGCTATGGCTTCCTGCGGTTCTCGGTGCCGATGCTGCCCCATGCCTCGCAGGTCTTCGCGCCGCTGATGTTCACGCTGGGCGTGGTCGCGGTGATCTACACCAGCCTGGTGGCATTCGCGCAGACGGATATGAAGAAGCTGATCGCCTACTCCTCGGTGGCGCATATGGGGGTGGTGGTGATCGGCACGTTCACCTTCAACATCCAGGGGATCGAGGGCGCGATCCTGCAGATGTTGAGCCACGGCATCGTGTCGGCTGCCTTGTTCCTATGCGTCGGCGTGATTTACGACCGCATGCATACGAGAGAGATCGCGCGGTATGGCGGGCTCGGGGACCGGATGCCGCTCTACGCGTTCGTGTTCCTGTTCTTCACCATGGCCAGCATGGGGCTCCCAGGCACCTCGGGTTTCGTCGGCGAGTTGATGGTCCTGGTCGGCGCGTTCAAGGTGAATTTCTGGGTGTCTCTGCTGGGCAGCGCGGGCATGATCCTGGGCGCGGCCTACGCGCTATGGCTCTACCGCCGGATCATTTTTGGCAGCATCACGCGGGATGACCTGAAGTCGATCCTGGACATGTCGCCGCGTGAGATCGGGATTTTTGCCCCGCTAGTCGTCCTGACGGTATGGATGGGGGTCTACCCCAGCAGCTTTACCACGTTCTTCGATGCCAGCGTGGGCGCGATGGTGGATAACCATGCGGCGGCGTTGCGAAACGACACCGTCCAGTTCGCCGAGCGTGACCCCGGCAGCACGTCGCCGGTTCGCAATAGCGGGCGCCTGTTCATCACACTGAAGCCGGGGTACCAGGCGCTCCCTGGACCCGACGGCGTCCCCACGATCGTGAGGCAATAACCATCATGGTCAACCAACATTGGGTCCTGGCCCTGCCGGAGATCGTCCTCGCTGTGTGCGCGATGGCGATCCTGCTGTTCGGCGTGCTGTGGAAGAAGGGGAATCCGTCACTGGCCTGCTCGATGCTCGCGGTGGGGGCATTGCTCCTGGCTGGGGTTCTGGCGATGTCCGCGCCCCTGGGCGTCGCCTATGGCGGGCTGTTCGCGGTTGACCATTTCGCCGTCTACATGAAGCTGCTGATCCTGGCGGGCGCGGCGCTCAGCCTGGTGCTGTCGATCGACTACAACGTGAAGACTGGGATCGACCGGTTCGAATTCCCCGTGCTGATCCTGCTGTGCACCGTCGGCATGATGATCATGGCATCGGCGACCAATCTGATGTCGCTCTATATCGGCTTGGAACTGCAATCCCTCTCGATCTACGTCATGGCGGCGTTCAATCGAGACAATCTGCGGTCATCCGAAGCAGGGTTGAAGTATTTCGTGCTTGGCGCCCTCGCCTCCGGGTTGCTGCTCTACGGCACGTCGCTGGCCTATGGCTTCGACGGCTCCATGGATTTTGCCCAGTTGCGGGCCGGGCTGACCAGTCCCAACCCGCCGGCGGGGTTGGTGATCGGCATCGTGTTCATCGTCGCCGGCTTGGCGTTCAAGATCAGCGCGGTGCCATTCCACATGTGGACGCCCGACGTCTACGAGGGCGCGCCGACCGCGGTCACCGCATTCATGAGCACCGCCCCCAAGGCCGCCGCCATGGCCCTGTTGCTCCGCGCCATGGAGGTGCCGTTTGGCCATCTGGGCCAGTCCTGGGGCCAATTGATCGTGCTGGTGTCGATCGCATCGATGCTGCTGGGCTCCCTGGCTGCGATAGGACAGACCTCGATCAAGCGGCTGATGGCGTATTCCTCGATCGGCCACATGGGTTACGCGCTGATCGGCCTGGCGGTGAACTCGCAAGCGGGTGTGCAGGGCGTGCTGGTCTACATGGTCACCTATGTGTTCATGTCGGCCGGGGTGTTCGCCTGCATCATCGCGATGCGGCGCAAGGGAATCGCGCTCGAGAAGATCGCCGACTTGTCCGGCTTGGCGCGGACGGACCCGATGTTGGCACTGGCCTTTGCCGTTTTCATGTTCTCGATGGCGGGCATTCCGCCGTTCAGCGGCTTCTTCGGGAAGCTATACGTCTTCCTGGCCGCCGTCGAAGGCGGTTATTGGGTTTTGGCCGTGATCGGCGTGCTCACCAGCGTGGTCGGGGCCTATTATTATCTGCGCGTGATCAAGGTGATGTATTTCGACGACGCGGAACCAGCCTTCGACGTCCGCTCGTCCTCGGTCTCCTTCGTCGCGGCGGTCGGCGCCTTGGTCACGGTGTTGTTCTTCGTCTTCCCCGGCCCGATCGTGAACGCCGCGCAGGCGGCGGCGGCCGTGCTGTTAGGCTGATGGCGCCCATGTCATGACAAGCGGCGGATAGTCCCATGCTGCTCGTCGTCGACGCTGGCAACACGAATATCGTCTTCGCCGTTCATGACGGCGAGACCTGGCGAGGGATTTTCCGCATCCGCACCGATGCGCAGCGGACGTCGGACGAATATGCGGTCTGGCTGCTGACCCTGTTGGAGCATCGGGGCCTGAAGCCCGGAGAGGTGAGCCGGGCCGTCATCGGCACGGTCGTCCCTGCGGCACTCTACCACCTTCGCCGCCTGTGCCGGGATTGGTTCGAGGTCGAGCCGCTGATCGCGCGCTCCAGCCTGGACTGGGGGTTCGAGATCAAGGTCGACACCCCCTCCGAGGTTGGGGCCGACCGGCTGCTGAATGCGCTGGCGGGTCACCAGCGTTATGCCGGTCCGCTGATCGTGATCGATTTCGGTACCGCCACGACCTTCGACGTGGTGGACGAGGATGGCGCCTATATTGGTGGCGTGATCTGTCCCGGGATCAACTTGTCCATCGAGGCTCTGCACAAGGCTGCGGCGCGCCTTCCGCGGATTGGCATCGGCCGTCCGCAGGCGGTGATTGGGCGCGCGACTGTTCCGGCCATGCAATCCGGGCTCTATTGGGGCTATATCGGCATGATCGAGGGGCTGGTGACGCGGATCCAGGCCGAGTTCGAGCGGCCCTTGAAGGTGCTGGCGACGGGGGGGCTGGCGCCGCTATTCTCCGAGGGCACCACGATGATCGGCCAGATCGACTCCGATCTGACACTTGATGGGCTGCGGCTGTTGGCGGAGCGCAATCCGGCTCCCACATTGCCGAGAGACCGGACGAGATCCATAGAAAGCGATTAAATTGAATGAATTAACCAACGATCTGGCCTTCCTGCCACTGGGTGGGACGGGTGAGATCGGTATGAACCTCAACCTCTACCGTTGTAACGGCCACTGGCTGGCCATTGATTGTGGGATTGGCTTCGGCGGCTCCGAAAACCCGGAGGTCGAGATCATGATGCCGGACCCGGCGTTCATCGCCGAGCGGCGGAAGGATCTGCTCGCGCTGGTGATAACCCATGCCCATGAGGACCATCTTGGCGCGGTGGCGCATTTGTGGCGGCAGCTGCGCTGCCCCATCTACGCCACGCCCTTCGCCACCGCCGTGCTTCGCCGCAAGCTCGGCGAAGCGCAGTTGGTGAACGAGGCGAAGATCACCACGATCAAGCCCGGCGGCCACTTCTCGCTGCCGCCGTTCGACCTGCAATTCATCCCAGTGGCGCATTCCGTGCCAGAATCTCAGGCGCTTATCATCCGGACGCCGCACGGCAATATCGTCCACACCGGGGACTTCAAGCTGGATCCCAACCCGCTGATCGGGCCCCCGACTGACGAGGAAGCGTTCCGCGCCATCGGGGACGAGGGCGTGCTGGCGATGGTGTGTGACAGCACCAACGCCATGGTGGAAGGCCATTCCGGTTCCGAGGCGGATGTGCGGACCAGCCTGTCCGCGCTCATCCGGCCGATGCGGGGCCGCGTGGCGGTGACGTGCTTCGCCAGCAACGTGGCGCGGGTCGAGAGTGTCGCCTTCGCAGCGCGGGACGCTGGTCGGTCGGTTGCGCTGGTCGGGCGTTCGCTGCGGAACCTGGAGACGGCCGCGCGGGATTGCGGCTACCTCAAGGACGTGCCGGATTTCGTGCCGGAAGAGGCGGCCACAGCCGTACCGGACGACAACCTGCTGATTCTCGTCACAGGCAGCCAGGGTGAAGCCCGCAGTGCGCTCGCGCGGATCGCCAACGACACGCACCGCAACATCGCGTTGGGCGAAGGCGACACGGTGGTGTTCTCCTCCCGCGTCATTCCGGGCAACGAGCGGGCGATTGGGGCAGTGCATGACAATCTCGTGCGCCGCGGTGTGCGCCTGATGACGGCGGACGACCACATGGTCCACGTCTCCGGCCACCCGGCGCGGGATGAACTCCGGCGGCTCTACGCGTTGGTGCGTCCAACGTATGCAGTGCCCGTCCATGGCGAGTGGCGTCATCTCTCGGCGCATGCCGCATTGGCGAAGGAGGCTGGGGCCACACCGATTATGATGGAGGATGGCGACATCCTCACCTTGTCGAACAACCGGCCCTCGGTGACCGACTCGGCTCCGGTCGGGCGACTCGTGTTGGATGGCAACCGGTTGGTGCCGATGAGCGGGGGCGTGATGGCGGCCCGGCGGCGGATGCTGTTCAACGGCATCGTCCTGGCCAGCGTTGCAGTGGACTCGGCCGGTCTCCTTCTTGGCAACCCGAAGATCAGCGCGCCGGGCCTGTTCGAGCCGGACGACTCGGAAAGCCAGCGCGTCGGGCGTGAGTTTGCCGCGGCGTTCGCCGACCTGCCGTCCTCGCTGCGGCGGGACGACACGGCGTTGGCGGACGCTGCACGCGCTGCCCTCCGCCGAGCACTGGGTCGCGCGCTCCAGAAGCGTCCGGTCGTGGACGTTCATTTGCTGAGGGTCTGATGGGCTGGTTCACCGCGTGTGTGCTCTACGTGCTCATCTGGTGGACGGTGTTGTTCGCCGTGCTGCCATTTTGGACGAGGCCCGTGGCTGAGGCGGATGGGCGGGATGGCGGCTGGCGCGGGGCGCCGGAGCGGCCTTTGCTGCTGCGGAAGTTGGTAGTCACCACCCTGGTCTCTGCCGTGATTTGGGCGGGCGGGGTCGCTCTCATTCGGAGCCCCTATATGAGCTTTCGTGAACGAGCAGCTAGAATGAGCGATAATTAGGCAGGATGCGGTTATTAGGCGGTTAGTGCTCAAAAAAATGGCTTCCAAGGTTTGGAAGCCAAAAAAAGTTGCAGAAAGTCGTGAGTTATTTGTTGGCTTTTATCGTGTTCTGCTCAATCATCATATCAGGACAAGACGTGTTCTTGTCCTGCCGTGTGACTGGCGTTTCCTCCCTAAACTTGGCCCGCCGCGCCTTTGTTGGCGCGCGGGCCTTTTTAGTGTTTAGAGCGTTTTAAGCATGCTGTCACGTGCATTTGCGCCAAACGAGCGGTTTTAAGCAGATTTCTTTCGTTCAAGCGTTGTGCGACGCAGCATTCTTTCGGACCTGAGGGCGACGTCAGGGACGACCATGCCGTTTGGCCGAAGTTGGTCATGCGATAGAGACCAGCTGACGGCCGTGATTTTGCCGATAAAGCGCGAAATCCGGGCAAGAGGATTTGGAAGTGTGTTGCCGTCCTCAAAACAGTGCCTTACGGGGGACGGCAGATCCGGCGCAAGGACCAAATATCGTCTTGGGCTATCTGTCAATTCTGCCAGCAATTCGATGCGTCGGCTGTCGATCGGGTGGGCTGCAGCGCGACAATGGGGGGCTGCGATGCCCCGCATGTGGACGGCGCTATCCCGTGCAGGCAGAAATTCCGGTCATGATATGTGATGCCATCGCCGATCGCGGTGCATTGCTGGACCCGGCTGTTGCGCGCCACGTTTTGGCATCACTGGATTTGCCGAACGATGTCGTTAATCTGCTGCGGATCCGGCGTGCATCCGGGGCTCGGGTCCGCCTGGGCGCATCGGGCCCGGGAGGTATCTGCCTAGCAGAGGATGGTCGTTTCCTATCCCGCCTCGGCGCTGCGCTGCGCTCCAGCCCCTCGGTCGACGCACCTGACGGGGCGCCGGAATGCGAGTGGCTCGGTGAGTACATTCCCCGCGCGCTAGGCCCTGGAGAGGAATGTCTTGCCAATGTACGGTTTCGCAACAGCGGTGCGGCGGCCATGCGGGCCGTTGGTGAGGGCCGGGTTACGATTACCGCCCAATGGCTCAAGCCGTCGGGGGAGTCAGTGGATGGCGAGGATGTCCGAACGCCGCTGCCGGCAGATTTGGCACCCGGCAAGGTCCTCACCGTGGCCGTCCGGCTGCAGCCCCCGGCGATCCCCGGTGAATACAGCCTGATGCTCAAGATGGTGCAGGAGGGGGTTCACTGGTTGGAGCCTGGCTATGGGCCGTTCTTGCTTCATGTCGGCGACACTGCTGGCTTCACGCCGCCATCGCATTGGGTCCTTCACGGAACCGGCCCGCACGACCCGGCCGAGGATCGGGAGCAGGCGTTCAGGCTGATGCAAGAGTGGTTCGGCACGCATTTGGCGCCTAATCCCCGCATCGTCGAGTTGGGGGGTGGTGCTACGCCCCTCTCGGCCCGGCTGCCGGGAGAGGTCATGCAGGTGGATGGCGACCTGATGGCGCTGCAGATTGGCTGCATGACCCGGCGGGGCAAGCGGGACGGGGTGTTGCCCTTCTGTGCAAACTTCGGCGAGCTGCCATTCCCGGACAGCTATTTCGATGCCATCGTTTGCTTCGGCGCCCTGCATTACGTGGACGAACCCGTAACGATCTTGGCGGCCTTGCGCGGCCATTTGCGTCCGGCTGGTTTCATCGGCCTCTTCTGCGAGCCGGTCGGGCAAATCTGGCCCGGCGCGCCAGGGCCCTCGGTGCTGGCCGATTTGCACCTCGGGCTGAACCCGCAGGGGTTCAGTCTGGCGGAATACGCCCGGATCTTTGCCATGGCCCGGCTTCACGTCGCCGACCTTGTGATCGATGGGGTCTCGCTCAAGGTGCGGCTGACGCCGCTTGCCGGCGATGCCTGATACCCGCAAATCGTCCGTCCGACCGGTGACGGCGGCAGAAATCACCGATGAGATTTGGTTGGAAGTCGCCCGTAACCACGCCGGCACAGCCCAGTTGCGGGAGGCAGCGGAGCGGGCGCGGCTTTCAAGTTCGCCCGTAGCGGTCTCTGCCCACATCCCCGCAGCGCAGCCGCTCTCAGCGTTGCTGCAGCTGGATGGAACCTCCTTCATAGAGGCGGCCTATGCCACCCTGCTGAACCGTGCGCCGGATGAGGCCGGACTTGCCTATGTCACGCGTGAGCTCGTGCGTGGCCGGAGCAAGGTGGAGTTGCTGGGTGAGTTGGAAGGCAGCCCCGAAGCCCGGCAGTTGGGCCGTTCCATCGCCGGGCTGCGCCGCCGCTATCTTGTGCACCGTTTCTACCGCGTCCCGGTTCTCGGGCCAATCGCGCGCACTGGGTCCGCTCTGCTTCGCCGCGCCGGCATTTCCCGGATGCTGGGTGACGCCCGGTCCCCGAACCCGGCATTCCGGGCAGAGTTCGACACCCGCATGACCGGGTTCGCCACTGCAATGGATAGCCGGCGCCAGGCGCTGGAGGAGCGGGTGGCGGAGCAGCAGGTGGCGATCGAGCTCGTGACCCGCCGGTTGGCTGCGGTTCAGGCGGCACAGGAGGAGTTGGGGCGCAGGGCGACCAAGGCGGTGGATGACCAGGGGCTGCTGCTGGCTAGCCTGTCGGAGCAAAGTTCCAAATTCGCCCGTCAACTCGCTGCAACCGAGGATAGCGTGATCGACTCGCTGCTGGCGCTGTCGGAGAGCGTCTACAGCCAGGAATCTCGGTTGGCTGGGATCGAGGGCGCGGTCGACGTCGCGGCGGCGAAGGTACAGATCGAGGCCGCTGCCGGCGCCCTGCGGGCAGAACTGGACAGCCGGGTGCTCGCGGCAGAGGCGGTCGCGGCGCAAAACCGCCGTGACGTGGCAGACCAGCAGCGGCGGATCGGGCTGATGTTGAACGGTTTGAACGCGGCGCGCGCCATGGGGCTAGGCGTACCCCCAGCCGTCGACGCGGAGGATGACCACGCGTTGGATGCGCTCTACGTGGCGTTCGAGGACCGGTTTCGCGGCACCCGGAGCGCGATCAAGGAGCGGCAGCGCGTCTACTTGCCCCGCCTGCGCCAAGCCAATTTGGGCACCGTGGAACGCCCGATCCTGGATATCGGCGCCGGCCGCGGCGAGTTCCTGGAACTCATGGCCGAGGAAGGCCTGGTTGCCAGTGCCGTCGACATCAACCCGAAAATGGCCGCCATGTGCGAGGAGGCCGGGCTGCGCTGCGTGGTTGGGGATGCACTCGGCGTCTTGGCCTCCTATCCCGATGCCTCGCTGGGTGCGGTCACCGGATTCCACGTCATCGAGCACCTGCCGTTCAAGACCATGGTGCGCCTGATGGACGAGGCGTTGCGCGCCCTGGTGCCGGGCGGCCTGCTGATTCTGGAAACGCCAAATCCCGCCAATATCCTGACGGCCAGCCGTTGGTTCTATCTCGACCCCACCCATCGCAACCCGCTGCCGGGTGAGTTGGTGGCGATGATCGCCGAGGCGCGGGGCTTCCCCTATCCGGAGATCCTGCCACTCCACCCGATGTCCGAGCGCTTCCCCGGCACCGACCGCTTGCTGGCAGCAGCGTTGGACCGCGTGTTCTACGGCCCCCAGGACTACGCGCTAGTCGCCCGGAAGCCCTGACGATGCGGGTGGGTATCGCGACGGTCCAGGTGCCCTTCGTGCGCGGTGGTGCCGAATTGCTGGCCGAAAGCCTGCAAACCGCGCTGCGCGAGGCGGGGCACCAGGCGGAGATCATCGCCATACCCTTCAAATGGTATCCAGCCGCCCGTGTCCCCGAGCACATGCTTGCCGCCCGGCTGATGCAGGTGGAGGAAAGCGTCGGCCAGCCGATCGACCGGCTCATCGGACTGAAATTTCCCGCCTATCTGATGCCACACCGGTCGAAGCGGTTATGGCTGCTGCACCAGCACCGGAGTGCGTATGATTTTTGGGAGGCGCCGTTTTCCGACCTGCTGCATGCGCCGGGCGGGGCGCACGTGCGCAATGCTATCCGTACAGCGGACAATGCGCTGCTGGGGGAGTGCGAGGCGCTCTATACGATCAGCCGGGTCGTCAGCGACCGGTTGCGGCGGTTCAACGGGCTGGAGTCCGAGCCGCTGCACCATCCGCCGCCGGGTGCCGAGTTGTTGCAACCGGGCGAATATGGCTCGTACATCCTGTTCCCCAGCCGCGTGAACCAAAGCAAGCGGCAGCATCTGGCGATCGAAGCGCTTGCCCTGACCCGGGAGCCGGTGCGGCTCTGCTTCATCGGCGCAGGGGACGCCCCGGACTATGAGGCAAACTTGCGCGCCCGGTGTTCCGCGCTGGGCTTGGATGGCCGGGTGGAATGGCGCGGTGCGGTCAGCGACGCCGAGAAGCGCGCGCTGTTTGCCGGCTGTCTCGCCGTCATGTTTCCGCCGTTGGATGAGGATTACGGCTACGTCACGCTGGAAGCCATGCTATGCGCCAAAGCGGTGCTAACCACGGAGGATGCCGGCGGTCCGCTCGACTTCGTCGTCGATGGGCATAATGGCCTGGTCTGCCCCGCGCAGGCCCTCGCCTTGGGGGCTGGGCTGGACCGGTTGTGGTCGCAACGGGCACGCACCGAGGCATGGGGCCGGGCTGGGCGCCAACGCTACTTTGACCTGCGGCTGGGATGGACCCACGTGTTGGACCGGCTGCTCGCCTGATGCGGGTCGCGATCACGACCGTTCAGGTGCCGTTCGTGGCTGGCGGCGCCGAGATGCATGCGCAGGGGCTATGCGACGCCCTCCGCAGCGCTGGGCATGAGGCCGAGATCGTGCGGGTACCGTTCAAGTGGTACCCCTCCAACACCATTCCGCAGCAAATCCTCGCCTGCCGCCTGTTCGACCTGACGGAGAGCATGGGAACCCGGATCGACCGGGTGATCGGCCTGAAATTCCCCGCCTACCTCATCCCCCACCCCGACAAGGTGTTGTGGATCCTGCATCAGCATCGTGCCGCCTACGACATGTGGGACGAGCATTGGGGCGATCTATATGGCGCACCCGGCGGTGCCGAGGCGCGGGACGTGATCCGCAGCGCCGACACCCGGCTGATCCCGGAGGCAAGGCGGGTCTTTGCCAATTCGCGCAACGTTGCCGGCCGGCTGCGCCGCTTCAACGCGATCGAGGCGACGCCGCTTTATCATCCCCCACCCCTGGAAAGCCGGTATCACAGCGCGCCGCAGGACGATTACCTGCTCATGCCCAGCCGGTTCAACGGTCCGAAACGGCAGAACCTGGTGGTGGAGGCGATGCGCCTGACACGCCAGCCGGTGCGCGTGGTGTTCATCGGCGGCGCGGATGATCCAGCCTGGGCGGAGGACGTGATCGCCCGCGCCAGCCAGGTGGCACCCGGCCGCGCCCAATGGCTTGGCCCCGTCCCCGACGACCGAAAGATCGAGCTGTTCTCAGCGGCGCTCGGCGTGCTCGTGCCGCCGAAGGATGAGGATTACGGCTACGTCGCGTTGGAGGCGATGCTGTCGTCCCGCCCGGTGATCACCTGCACCGATTCGGGCGGCCCGCTGGAATTCGTGGAGCACGCGCGCAACGGCCTGGTCTGCGCGCCCGAGGCACAGGCATTGGCCGACACCATGGACCAGCTCTGGGCGGACCGGACCCTTGCGCGCCGGTTGGGCCAGGAAGGCTTGGCGCATTATCGCGGTCTAGGGCTGAGTTGGGAGCACGTTGTGCAATGCCTTCTCGCCTGAAACTGAACCTGTTCTCGCCTCTGCCGCCGGTGCTGAGCGAGATCAGCAACCACACCGTGACTGTTGCGGCCGGCCTGCAAGATTTGGCCGACGTTACCCTGTGGACGCCGCAGGCGGAGCCGACCGTGATGGATTTGGACATTCCCGTCGTCAGCTACGACCCGGCGGCGATGGATTGGCCCCGCGTGAACCTGGCCGACGCGAACGTCTACAACATCGGCAACAACGCGACCTTCCACCGGGCGATCTTCGACGTGGCGCGAATCTCCCCCGGCATCGTCGTGTTACATGACACGCGCCTGCAGCATTTCTTCGCCCGCTACGCTGAGACGCCGGGCGCCGACCGGGCTTTCTACCTCGAGACCATCAAGCGCAGCCACGGAATGGCGGGATTGAACGATGCGCAGCGCTGGCTCGCGGGCGAAGAACCGCTGGAGACGCTGGTCGAGCGCTATCCGATGACGCTGGCGGCGCTGGACCAGGCGCTGGCCGCGATCGTGCATAATGAGGAGGAACAGGCCAGCCTGGCGGAGCAGACACGCACGCCGGTCTTCCACGTGCCGCTCGCCTTCTCCGCGGGCCCAGTGCCGAAGCGTGATCCGCCGAATGGCACGTTACGGCTGGTGGTATTCGGTTTCATCGGCCCGAACCGGCGTTTGGGGCCGATCCTCGACGTCTTGGCGGGCCTCTCCAACGCCGACTTCCTGTTGGACATCTATGGTGCCCTGGACGAACCAGCGCCCATCGATGCGCAGATCGCGCGGCTGGGGCTGGTGGGCCGCGTCCGGCGCCATGGCTTCGTGCCACAGGCGGAGCTGCAGGCCGCTCTGGCGCGCGCCGATTGCGCCATCAACCTGCGGTATCCCTCGATGGGCGAGGCGTCGGCCAGCCAGTTGCGTATCTGGGACGCAGCGCTGCCCTCGATCGTCACCCGCACTGCGTGGTATGCGACGTTGCCGGACAACGCGGTGTTCTTTGTCGAGCCGGAGCGCGAGGCCGAGATGCTCAGCGCCCATCTGGAAACCTTGCGCAACGACCCTGCCCGCTTTCGGCTGGCTGGGCTGCGCGGCCGGGCGCTGCTGGAGGAACGGCACACGCCGGCCCGCTATGCCGAGGCCTTGTTGGATGTGGTGGGACAGATCGCCACCCTCCACGCCCGGCGCCAGGCGATCGATTTGTCACGGCGGGCCGCCCAGGTGCTGCTGGAATTGACGGATGTGGAGGGCGTGGCGCTGAGCGCCGGCCACGTGGCCGCGGCAGTCGCCGGGTTGACGTATCAAGCCTAGTACAGCGTTCGATGGAACGCTTTCCATCGGACCAGCGCCGGTTTCACCGGGTTGGCCGTTCGCTCACGAACATCAGCATCGTGTATCCGCCCTGCTGGAATTGCGTGGTCTCCCGCATGCCGATCCCGCCCAGCACCGCGCGGGACGCGATGTTGGTCTCCCGCACCACCGCGACGATCCGGGTCAGCCCGGCGCGGTCGTGGCCGTCGCGGAGGATGGCACCTGCCGCCTCCCGTGCCAGGCCGCGGCCCTGCACCGCCGGGTCGAAGGCGATGCGCAGGGCGATGCCGCGCGCATCCGGCCGTTCATGCAGCCCCGTCACGCCGACCAATGTGCCGACGGCATCCCGGGCGGTCCACATCCCGACATCGTGCGAGGCCCAGAAGGACAGCTCCGCCGCCAATTCCTCCGCCGTCTGCGTGATCGAACGGACACCGCCCAGCATCGTCGCCCAAACTCGCGGGTCGGCCTTGAACGCCGCCAACTCCGCCAGGTCTTGCGCGCGATAGGGGGTCAGCAGCAGCCGTCCGGTGCGGATCGGGTGCACCCGGCGATCGATCTTACCGGGCGAGCGGCCGGTATTTGATGCGGTGGGGGTCGGTACTCCCTTCACCCAGGCGGCGGCGCTTGTCTTCCTCATAGGCCTGGAAATTGCCCTCGAACCATTCGACGTGGCTGTCGCCCTCGAAGGCTAGGATATGCGTGGCCAGCCGGTCCAGGAACCAACGGTCATGGCTGATAATCACGGCGCACCCGGCAAACTCCGCCAGCGCCTCCTCCAGCGCGCGCAGGGTGTCGACATCCAGGTCGTTCGTCGGCTCGTCCAGCAGGATGACGTTGCTTTCGCTTTTGAGCATCTTGGCCAGGTGGACCCGGTTGCGCTCACCGCCCGAGAGCACGCCGACGCGCTTCTGCTGGTCCGACCCTTTGAAGTTGAACGCCCCGACATAGGCGCGCGACTGCACGGCGCGCTTGCCCAGGTAGATAACGTCGGTGCCGCCGCTAATCTCCTCCCAGACGGTCTTGCTGCCATCCAGGCTGTCGCGGGACTGGTCGACATAACCAAGCTTCACCGTCTCGCCAACGGTCAGCGTACCGGCATCCGGCTTCTCCTGCTCGGTGACCATACGGAACAGCGTGGTCTTGCCGGCCCCGTTCGGGCCGATCACGCCGACGATGCCGCCGGGCGGCAGCTTAAAGCTGAGGTCGTCGATCAGCAGGTGGTTGCCATAGGCCTTGCGCACCTTCTCGGCCGTGATGACGGTGCCGCCCAGGCGCGGGCCGGGCGGGATGACGATTTCCGCCGTGCCGCCGGCGAGTTCGGCGGATTTGGCCAGCATCTGCTCGTATTTCTCGATGCGGGCGCGGCTCTTGGTCTGCCGGGCGCGCGGGGAGGACTGAATCCACTCCTGCTCCGCGGCCAACGCGCGCTGGCGGGAGCTCTCTTCCTTTTCCTCCTGCTTCAGCCGCTTGCGCTTCTGGTCCAGCCAGGAGGAGTAGTTGCCTTCGAACGGGTAGCCACGGCCGCGCTCGATTTCGAGGATCCAGTTGGTGACGTTGTCCAGGAAGTAGCGGTCATGGGTGACGATCATGACGGTGCCGACGTACTCGCGCAGCGTCTTTTCCAGCCAGGCGACGCTTTCCGCGTCCAGATGGTTGGTCGGCTCGTCCAGCAGCAGCAATTCCGGCTTGTCCAGCAGCAGGCGGCACAGCGCCACCCGGCGCCGCTCGCCGCCGGAAAGATTGGTCACCGGGCTGTCCGGCGGCGGGCAGCGGAGGGCGTCGAGCGCGATCTCGATCTTGCGGTCCAGCTCCCAGCCATCCTCGGCGTCGATCTTCTCCTGCAGCTCCGCCTGTTCGGCCAGCAGGGTATTCATCTTGTCGTCATCCATCGGCTCGGCAAATTCTTCGCTGATGGCGTTGAACCGGTCGATGGCGGCTTTCAGCGGTCCGAACGCCAACATGACGTTCTCGGCTACGGTCTTGTCGGGGTCGAGATGGGGCTCCTGCTCGAGGTAGCCCACGCGCACGCCCTCAGCGGCCCAGGCTTCGCCGCCATACTCCTTTTCGCGCCCGGCCATGATCTTGAGCAGGGTGGACTTGCCCGCCCCGTTGACGCCGAGCACGCCGATCTTCACGCCGGGGAGAAAGGAGAGGGTGATGCCCTTGAACACCTCGCGGCCACCCGGATAGGCCTTGGTAAGGTCCTTCATGACATAGGCGTATTGGTAGGCAGCCATGGCGGTCTCCCCTCGTCGAACGGCGAGGCGTTGGTTTACGGGGGCGAGCGGCGGACGGCAACTGAAGCTGTGGTTGCGTGGGTGTGGGCGGGCGTGGGATGCATTAGAACGGGAAGGTCTTGTTTGCATGCACGTCTCGAGGCACTCCCGTTGTTAAAGGCCGTCACTTGGCATTTGCTGACTCCGTAATACCTCTTGCTCGATGAGCGTGAGCGGAAGGGCTACTCTTCCATCCCCAGGAGTTTGCTGGCGAGCGCGGTCAGGTCGTCCGCCATTTGGGCCGCGACCTGGGCGCCTGGCACCCGCTCTATGGCCAGCTTTGCCACGACGTCCTGGATCGCC
The DNA here is from genome assembly GCA_965199005.1 of Acetobacteraceae bacterium. Classification (GTDB taxonomy): domain Bacteria; phylum Pseudomonadota; class Alphaproteobacteria; order Acetobacterales; family Acetobacteraceae; genus LMUY01. The sequence goes on from CBDAQK010000007.1 coordinate 276,013, forward strand.
GCCTTGAGCGACCTCTCGGAGGCGGTCTCGCCGAACGGCTTGAAGAATTCTTGCCATCCCCACAGCGGTATCCCAGCCAGAGTCTGGCGCATTAAGCCTCCCACGCCGTCGATGCCCTCGATGTATTCCCGGGTGAGACTTGTCCGGGCGATCCGGCCGAAGTTGCCGCCGCCGTCGTACTCGGCCTTGTCGGAGATCTCTTCGCTCTTAAGCTGGGGATACGGCACGATGATCGTGGAAAGGGTTACCCCGCGCGGAGGCACAGATCTGTGTCTCTTGGCCCGGCTCTCCCGCTTCCACTCCCAGTGCCAGTTTCGGTATTCGGCGACGAAGCGGGCGTTTTCCAGGTAGGGCGCGAAGATGCGAGGCGAACCGGAGACCACGTTGTCGAGAGCCCATGGAAAGATCGCAAGCAGGTCGGCCGGGGCGCACGCCGCCGGGGTGACCTGGTAGCGGAAGGATGGCTCCCGCTCCTTGGCGAGGACGTACCAGCCCTTCAGCTCGATCCCCATCAGGATACCTTCCTCGCCCGTCGGGTCGGCTTTCTGGAGCGTGACGTCCGGAAACCGCTGAGGGCGCCGGACGAATGCGTAGTTCGCGTATTCCTTCTTGGGGTCCCAAGCGTCGCGGAGGCGGTTCAGAGACCCGACGACCTGTTCCTCTATGGTGGCGCCGAGGGAGGAGTTGAAAGCGAACAGGTCGGTCGCGAGCACGCCGGAGATGGTGAGGTCAGACTTGAAGTATGACGGCAGCGCTTCGAGGAGCGCCTTGACCCTGACCCACAACTCGTGATGCTTCCACAAGCTATCCGGCTCGGTGCGGGTCGGCTCTGGCGGGGCTCCGGGCAGGGCGGGGGCAGGCTCGCCGTTAGAGTCGGCCTTGATGCCGGCTGTCATCGGGATGGTGGGCTTGGCAGATGGTCATGTCCCACTGCGTGGTGTAGCACGCTGGTCCTCGGTTAGGTCCGAGGTTGATCAGGCTGTCAGTGCAGACAGCTTGACGATTGGATCTTCGCTGACGGAGTTGATGCTTTCAAGGCTCATGTAGCGTCGGCTGACGGCCCACTCGTCGTTTTGTTCGAGCATGAGCGCTCCGGCGAGCCGGATGACGGCGCGATCATTGGGGAATATGCCGACGACGTCGGAACGGCGTTTGATTTCGCGGTTGAGCCGTTCCAGCGGGTTGGTGCTGGCGATCTGCGGCCAGTGCTCCTTGGGAAAGCCGGTGTAGGCGAGGACATCGTCGCGCGCCTCGTCCATGAGGGCTGCCAACTTCGGCACACGCTCGCGCAGCGCATCGGCGATGGTCTTCCATTGGGCGCGCATGTCCTGGTGGGTTTCCTGCGCGAAGATGGTCTTGATCATCGCGATGACGCCCGGGCGCTGTTTGGCTGGGACATGAGCCAATGCGTTGCGCATCCAATGCACCCGGCAGCGCTGCATGGTGGCGTGGAAGACCCGGGACGCCGCGGCACGCAGGCCCTTGTGGTCGTCGGAGATAACAAGCTTGACGCCACACAAGCCGCGGTCGGCGAGCGAACGCAGGAAGCCTTTCCAGAAGGTCTCCGCCTCGGAGGGTCCCGTGGCGACGCCGAGCACCTCGCGCCGCCCATCGGTGTTCACGCCAACAGCGATTATCGTGGCCACGGACAGGATGCGCCCGGCCTCCCGCGCCTTTACGTAGGTCGCATCGATCCAGAGATACGGCCACTCCCCCTCGATCGGCCGGGTCAGGAAGGCATTCACCCGTTCGTCGATCTCCTCGACCAGCCGGCTGACCTGGCTCTTCGAGACGCCGGACGCCCCCATGGCCTTGACCAGGTCGTCCACCGAACGGGTCGAGACGCCGTGGACATAGGCCTCCTGGATCACGGCGGTGAGGGCCTTCTCGGCAGTCCGCCTCGGCTCGAGGAAGGATGGGAAGTAGCTTCCCTTGCGCAGCCTGGGAATGTCGAGCTCGATCCGACCAGCACGCGTGTCCCAGGCGCGCTCGCGGTAGCCGTTGCGCTGAACCAGCCGGCCCGGGTCTCGCTCGTTATGGCCTGCACCCGTGCGGGCCTGCACTTCCGCCTCCATCAGCCGGTCGGCCGCGAAGGACAGCATCTCGCGCACCAGATCACCATCGGCGCCCTTCTCGATCAACTCGATCAGCGCCATTCTGTCGTCGGTCATCGTCATCTCCGTTCTAGGGTCAAGCTCGCAACTCGAACCTAAATCGAAGACCGGCGATGACCACCCCAGCAGGGTGCCACGCCGTGGATAAGTGGGCCGCCTACGCCAGACTCTCGGCGGTCGCTTCGGCAGCCCACTTACCCACAGCTGCTACACCACCAACCGGGACACGACCTTGGCAGATTTGGCCATGTCGTTGGATCCAGTTCGGCGGCGGTTGGTGCCCTCTATGCTGGCGGACCCAGCGGTCGCGTCTTAACACTTCAAAAACGGGGCTCTCGTACGTCATCGCGCGGGGTAGGCTAACGAGGGAGGGACTCGGTCCGTCCATGGATGCTGAAGGAAGACTCGATGGCTGGAAAGCTGAAGGTGGCCGGAAAGGATGACGTCGTCCGGCTCGGCTCCGCCTCCCTGCATCATGCGGATGCCCTTACCTGTTACGATGGCTGGCGCCCGCCCACCCTGATCATTTCTGACGGTCCCTACGGGTTGGGGCTGTTCCCCGGCGAGGCCCACACCCCGGCGCGGCTGGCGGAATGGTATGCTCCGCACGTGGCAGCCTGGGCGCGGTGCTCGCTGCCGCAGACGACGCTATGGTTCTGGAATTCGGAGGTCGGCTGGGCGACTGTCCACGCGACGCTTGAGCTGCACGGCTGGCAGTACGAAGAGGCGGTAGTCTGGGACAAGGGTATCCAGCACATCGCCGGAAACGTAAATTCGAAGACAATCCGCGGCGTCCCGGTCGTGACCGAGTTGGCTGTCCGCTATACGCGGAAGGCAACGCTGGCTGGTGCTGACGGCTTCCAGCTGCCTCTCAAGGATTGGGTCCGTGCCGAATGGCAGCGCAGCGGCTTGCCGATGTCGCAATCCAACGCAGCATGCGGCGTGAAGAACGCTGCGACGCGGAAGTACCTTACCCAGTGCCACCTCTGGTACTTCCCGCCAGGCGAGGCGATCGCCGGCATGGCCAGTTGGTGCACCAAGCACGGGCCGAAGACCGATCGGCCCTACTTCTCGCTAGATGGTAAGACGGCTCCAACTCCGGCGGCCTGGAACAGGATGCGGGCCAAATGGAACCATGTGCACGCTCAGACCAACGTGTGGTCGGCGCCGCCCGTGCATGGCGCAGAGAGGATCAAGGTCGGGGACGGATCTGGCTACCTACACGCGAACCAGAAGCCCCTGGAGCTGATGCGGCGGCAGGTTCTCGCGTCGACCGACCACGGCGATGTGGTCTGGGAACCCTTCGGCGGCCTGTGCTCCGCTACGGTGGCCGCGGTCGAGCTGGGGCGGGTGGCTCACGCAGCCGAGGTTAACACCTCGTTCTTCGAAGCCGCCGCATCTAGGCTTGAAGATGCAATGGGTAAGGTGTGGTTAGGACCACCATCTCATCAGCCTGCGGCTGCCTGAAGTTACGGATTCTAAATCGGCCTGTCACTCGTCCAGCCGATCCGTCACTGATTCCAGATGATGCAGGTTATCCAAATTGGTTTGTCCGTGCATATGATTGATGTCTCAGCTCGCGCATGCGCCCGGCAGGACTCGAACCCGCGACCAAGCCGTTATGAGCGGCCCGCTCTAACCAACTGAGCTACAGGCGCACACGCCCCGCTTCCATGCCCTGACCACCCCCGCCTTGGCAAGGATCGACCCCGTCGCTAGGGTCCGCCCCCAGTTGGAACACCCCCGGGGAACATTATGGACGTCAGTAAAATCGCGACCGGCAAGGCGCCGCCGCATGATATCAATGTCGTGATCGAAATCCCCCAGGGCTCCGCCGTCAAATACGAGGTCGACAAGGACAGCGGCGCCATCTTCGTCGACCGCTTCCTATTCACCCCAATGGCCTATCCGGCCGCCTACGGCTTCATCCCCGGCACGCTGGCCGATGACGGTGACCCGGCGGACGCCATGGTGCTGACCCCGGCGGAGGTGGTGCCCGGCGCCGTCATCCGTGCCCGCCCGATCGGCATGCTGCAAATGGAAGATGAGAGCGGGCAGGACGAGAAGATCATCTGCGTGCCGCATGACAAGATCCATCCGCTCTATAAGACGGTGCAGAAGATCGAGGATTTGCCCGAAATCACCCTCAAGGCGATCGAGCACTTCTTCACCCGCTACAAGGACCTCGAACCCGGCAAGTGGGTGAAAGTCACCGGCTGGGCCGATAAAGCCGCAGCCGAGGCGGTGATCATGAAGGCGATTGCCGCCGCCAAGTAGGGCCATGATCCGTCGCCAGCTTTACCTACAGGGTTCCGTCTGGGCGATCGCGGTGCTGGCGGCCTGCGCCCTGCATCAGCCCAAGCCCAGCGGGACGCTACAGGAGCAGTTGGATGCGCTTGCGCCGGGGGCGACGCTCGCTTTGCCACCCGCCCGCTTGGTCCTGACCACGCCGTTGGTGATCCGCCAGCGCGTGACGCTGACCACGGAAGGCGCGGGCGGCCCATGCGGCGAGGACGGAGCGGGCTGCGCAACGCTGGTGATCCGTCCGGTCTCAGGCGGGCCGGTGCAGCCTCCGCTGACGATTGCGGCCGCGGGTACTGTGCTGGACCATCTGGTGATCGAGGGCGGCAGGGCGGACCCAGGGCGGGACGACGCGGCCGTCTGCAATGGACCCGGCAAGGCCGCCCTGGGAGGGGTCTCCGTCACAGGGGCCGACGTCACAATACGGGACAGCGTGATCCGCGATACCGTTTGCTACAGCGCCATCATCGTGGAGGCAAAGGCGGTAGGGTTTCATTTTGAGCACAACGCCGTTTTGTCAAACGGATCGCACGACCGGCACGAGATGTGGGCGGACGGGTTGACCGTGCTCGACGGCACCGGCGATGTCATCCAGGGCAATCTCTTCCGCGACAACACGGACGTGCAATTGGTACTCGGCGGATGCCTGCACTGCACGGTGGCGGATAACCGGCTGGTCGAAACGGACGCGCCGGGTGCGGGGGCGTTTGTCGGGATGCTCGTCCATGCCTGGCCGACTACCAGCGGCAACTATACTGGTACCGAAATCACCCGGAACACCATCGATTGCGGCCAATTGCACCGCTGCGGCTTCGGCCTTGCGGTCGGCGGCCGCGCCTGGTACGCGTCACCAACCTTCGGGGGGCTGATCGCCGATAATCACGTGTCTCGCGCGGCCATCGGCATCAATGTGGACGATGCGACCGGCCCCGTCGCACTGCGGAACAATTGGGTGACGGAGTCAGGCGGCGTGGTGCATTCCCATTGCGGTGATTGGGTGACCGGCCCCGTGAACATCGCCCCCGCCTCCCGCCGCTTCGTCGATGCGACCGCTGGGGTGGGGATGGGCGCCGAAGACGTGACGGACCGCAGCTTCGCGGGCTGCATCCCCGGGACCTGAAGCGGGCCAATTCATTTCCGCGGCCTTGTGTCCGGTTCGGGCAGCGGCAGCGCCGTCGTCGCCTTCACCCGCTCCATGCTCATGCGGCTGCTGACGTTCTTCGGGCTGACTGCGGCGATCAACCGTTTGTAAAACGCGTCATAGGACCGCAGGTCCGTGGTGACGACACGCAGCATGTAATCGACGTCCCCGGCCATCCGATGCGCCTCCATCACCTCGGGCATCTCCTGCACGGCCGCGGCGAAGCGTTCCAGCCAGGCGGGCGTGTGGTCACCCGCCTCGATCGCCACGAACACGGTCAGTCCCAGGCCCACCTGTTCCGGGTTCACCAGCGCCACCCGGCGTTCTATGATGCCCTCTGCCTCCAGCCGCTGGATCCGCTTCCAGCACGGGGTGGCGGAGAGGTTCACCTGTTCGGCCAATTGCGCGATCGAGAGCGTGCAATCCGCCTGCAGTAGGGTGAGCAGCTTGCGGTCGACCTGGTCCATCTAGGCCAACTTACCGGGCGCACGGCCGATCACGGCCCAGATCGGGTCGCCATCCGGCGGCAGCACCTCCCCGGTTTCGATGCGTTCGAACCCCGCCCGGCCGAGATACATCGAGACGAGTCGCTGCTGGTCCGCTCCCTCCAAGGCCTGCCAAATCGCCACCGCCTTGGTGGGAAAGCACCGGTTGGAGAAGGTGATCACGACAGGCGCGCCGGGCCGCAGGACGCGCTGCACTTCCTTCAACACGGTGACGGGTTGCTGCAGGTATTGCACCGACACGCACAGGCACGCACCGTCGAAACTGCTGTCCAGCAAGGGTAGCGCCGGGTTGGCGTTCAAATCCTGCACGAAATGCTCGTCCAATACCTCGTTGGCATTCAGCTCGGCTTCGTTCATGCCGTGTCCGACGACATGACAGTACTCGATTTCGGGCGGCAGATGGCTCACCCAGCTGCTCATCAAATCCAGTATGGCGCCACCGGCGGGCAGCGTGCTGCGGTAGAGTTCCGTGACCGCCTTGATCGCAGCGTCGTCAATATGGGTGACCAGCCGCGGTTCCTGATAGAACAGCAAGTCGGGCGTGCGGTCGACTTTCTTGAACGCGCGCGGGGGAAGCCCGGGCAGATCGTCCATCATCGGAGAAAGGGGTTGGTGGCCCGCTCTGCGCCGATCGAGGAGCCTGGGCCGTGGCCGCACAGAAAAACGACCTCGTCACCGAGCGGCAGCAATTTGGTCTTGATGGCGGTGATCAGAGCGTCCGGATCGCCGTACGGAAAATCCGTCCGCCCGACGGAACCGCGGAACAACACGTCGCCCACCAGCGCAAACCGCGTGGCTTTGTTGTGGAACACCAGGCTGCCCGGCGTATGGCCAGGGCAGTGCAGGATGGTGAAGTCAGCGCCAGCCAGCGCCAGCGTGTCGCCCTCCTTCAGCCACCGGTCCGGGGTGACGTTGCGCGCCTCGGGGAAGCCCATCTTGCGGCCTTGAGCCTCCAGCGCATCCAGCAAGAAGCGGTCGCGCTCATCCGGCCCTTCGATCGGGATGCCACCCAGCGCGTCCTTCAACTCGGCTGCGCCGGCGGCGTGGTCGATATGGCCGTGGGTGAGCGCGATCCGCTCGATGGTCACGCCCAGCCGCTCGATCTCCGCCAGGATGCGCGGCACCTCGCCGCCGGGGTCGATCACCGCGCCCTTCATGCTTTCCTCGTCCCATAGAATGGCGCAGTTCTGCTGGAACGGGGTGACGGGGAGGATGGCGATCTTCATGCGGGTGGACTCCGGGGCCAGTGTACCCACCGTAGCCGCCAGCCTCGCCGGGGCCAATCAGGCGGTGGCCGGCCAGAGGAAGGTCAGTTCGTGCTTGTTGTGGTGCAGGTGAACCAGGCGGCCGCCCGGGATTGCCGCGAACGCATCCGTCGCGGCGTGATCCGTGTCGCCCTGCAGCTTCACGCTGCACACGATGCGTTTGGTCTGGCCCGATGCAACCCAGCGCTGCACCATCGCGAGCAGGGGCGCCGGGTAGGCGATGACGTCGCTGAAGACCCAGTCGACCGGATGGGGCTCGATGGTGAAGGCGCTGCCCTCCTGCCAGTGTACCCCGGGCATGGCTGCGATCGCCGGGTCCAGCCTTGCGCGGTCGACGGCGGTCACCTCGGCCCCCAACCGTGCGAGCGCCCAGGTCCAGCCCCCCGGCGACGCACCCAGATCGAGGCAGGTCTCGCCAGGAAGCGGCCAGGCGCCAAGCCGGGTGCACGCCTCCCATAGTTTCAAATAAGCGCGGGACGGAGGGCCGGCGCGATCCTCCACGAACGCCACCTCGCCATTCGGGAAAGGGCTGGTCTTGGTGGGGCTGGCGAGCAGCAGGCCGGGTGCCAGCAACGTCCAGCCCCCCAGATGCGAGGTGGGCGCCGGCTCTGGGAAGGCTAAGGGCCGCGCCCGAACCGGTGGCAGCCGCGCGGTGATGAGCGCGGAGCGGCGGTGGAAATCCGCTGCGTAGCCAGCCCAGTTGCGCTGGATCGCCCGCAGCGCGTCCGCCGCAGCCTTGACCGAGGGGGCGGGCAGTTCGACCGGGGCGGTCCAGACATCGAGGGCCCAGGCACTCGGCCGCGGCGGGTCCGGCGACAGAGCCAGCCGCCCATGCCAAGTGGTCACGGCCACGCCGGCGCGTGCCAACTCCTCCGCCAGCACCGGTTCGAAGCCCGCGGCGGCGAAGTAGGCGCTAGCGATCATGCCGCAGAGCGGAGGCGGCCAGCAGCAGCCAGCCGAGCATCAGGAGGATGCCGCCTGTGGGCGCCACCGCGTTCAGCGATAGTCCGGTCAGGCCGAAGCAATACACCGCGGTGCAGAACAAGATCGTGCCGATGGCGAACGCCGCCGCCGCCCAATGCGCCAATCCGCCGCGCCGCCGGGCCCAGAGGCCGCAGCCGAGCAAAGCCAGGGCGTGCCAGCCCTGAATTTGCACGCCGCTCTCAACCACATGCAGCGCAGCGGGCGACAACCCCGCCATCGCGTGCGCCGCCGCTGCCGCCATCCCCACTGCGCCAGCCCCAAACAGGCCGCCTAATCCAATCCAGAGCCGATACACGCGACAGAATCCTCTTCAACCATGTTCCGCCCGGCCGCGAGCCGAGATATCATTTACCGGATGCCGCGCGGTGGAGACCTTTTCCCGGAGATTGGACCGTTCGAGACCGGCTACATGCCTGTCTCCGGTGGCCACGTCATGTATTGGGAGCAGGTGGGCCATCCGCGAGGCCAACCGGTGCTGTTCCTGCACGGTGGACCCGGCGCTGGGGCCGGGGCAGTCCATCGCCGCTTCTTCGACCCTGCTTTCTGGCGCGTGGTGGTGTTCGATCAGCGCGGTGCAGGCCGGTCCCGCCCGCTGGGCAGCCTGGTGGCCAATACCACGGCTGACCTGGTGGAAGATATCGAGCAGTTGCGCCGCCACCTTGGGCTGGAGAAATGGCTGCTCTTCGGCGGCTCGTGGGGGTCGACCTTGGCGCTCGCGTATGCGCAGGCGCATCCGACCCGGGTGTCCGGCCTGGTGCTGCGCGGCGTGTTCCTGGGGCGGCGGTCGGAGGTGGAGTGGTTCCTGCACGGCCTGGCTGCCATTTTTCCCGACGCCCATGCCCAGTTCGTCCAGTATTTGCCGGAACATGAACGAGGGGATTTGCTGGGCGGCTATCTGCGCCGGCTTAACCATGCGGACCCAGCGATCCACATGTCGGCCGCCCGCGCTTGGTCGGTCTACGAGGGCTCTTGCTCCACCTTGCTGCCGAGCCCGGACACCGTTGCTTCCTTCGCGCAAGACCGGACGGCGCTGGGGCTGGCGCGGATCGAAGCGCATTATTTCGCAAACGACCTGTTCTTGCCACCCGAGGGTCTGTTGGGACGGATGGACCGGATCGGCCATTTGCCGGCGGAGATCGTGCAGGGGCGCTATGACATGGTGTGCCCGCCCCGCACGGCGTTCGAATTGGCCGCTGCCTGGCCGGCGGCGCGGCTGACGGTTATTCCGGACGCCGGACACTCCGCGTTGGAACCGGGTATTCGCAGATCGCTAGTTGCGGCGGTAGAGCGGTTCCGCCATGCACGCTAGCGATGGATCAGGAGTGAACGATCCCGCCGCAACAGCGTTGGCGGGCTCACAGCTGTTTCCCTAGGAGTGCTCAACCGATGACCCGTTATGCCCGCTGGCTGTTTGCCGCCGCGCTGTTGCCGCTTGCGGCCTGTGGCAGCAACCCGCCGACGCCTGTCGTGACCGCCCCACCCGCCCCGCCCCCGCTCGCCGCAGCGGATCAGACGTTTGTGAACATGGCTGCTGGTAGCGATGCAGCGGAAATCCAGGAGGCTCAACTCGCGGGGACCAAGGCGCGCAACCCGCGCGTGAAGCGGTTTGCCGCGACGATGATCGACGCCCATACCAAGACGACGCAGCAGCTCATGACGATTGCGCAGAGCAAGGGCGTCACGCCGGATGCCACGGTGCCGCAGATGGCGACCGACCAGATGACGGCGCTGAACGCAGCCCGCCCGGCCGCATTCGATCGCCTCTACACGCGCGACCAGGTCACCGACCACATGGCGGCCGTGCATGCGTTTCAGGATGAGATCGCCAATGGCCAGGACGCCGATCTAAAGGCCTTCGCCAGCAGCACGCTGCCGACGATCCAGCAGCACCTACAGATGGCGCGCCAGCTCAGCGGCATGCGCAGCTAAGAAGCCTCAGGCTGACGTTAAAAAGGGGGGCAGGAGCGATCCTGTCCCCCTTTTTGCGTCAAGATGGCCTCACCCTCCGCCGACGCGAGAGGGCTTGGGAAGGGAGCGGCCGCATGGAAGTCGGGGTGATCGGCCTGGGGTCGATGGGAATGGGCGCCGCACTCAGCCTGCGGCGCGCCGGGTTGGCGGTGCGGGGCTGCGACACGCGGCCGGAAATTTGGGCGGAGTTGGAGCAGGTCGGTGGCCCCTGCGTCGCCACGCCAGCCGAACTCGGCGACTGCCGAGCCATCGTGGTCTTCGTCGTCAACGCTGCCCAGGCGGAGGCCGTCCTGTTCGGCCCGACAGGTTGCATGTCCGTAATCGAACCCGGCGCCGTCATCCTGTGCTGCACCACGGTTGCCCCTGCCGTCGCCCGCAGCCTGGGCGAGCGGGTGGAGGCGGCGGGGGCCTTGTTCCTAGACGCGCCCGTCTCCGGCGGCGCGATCGCCGCGCGGGAGGCGCGGATGACGGTGATGGCGGCTGGCTCGGCCGCCGCTTTCGACGCCGCGGCGCCAGTCTTGGACGCGATCGCCGGCAGGGTCTGGCGGCTGGGTGAGCAGCCCGGTGTGGGGAGCACGGTGAAGATGGTCAACCAGTTGCTCGCCGGCGTCCACATCGCAACGGCGGCGGAGGCGTTGGCGCTCGGCATCCGCGCCGGCGCGGACCCGCAGACCCTGTATGACGTCATCTCCAGCTCGGCGGGGAGTTCGTGGATGTGGCAGAACCGCGTTCCCCATATACTGGCGGGCGACGACACCCCCCTCTCGGCCGTCAACATCTTCGTCAAGGACCTCGGCATCGTCCTCGACCAGGCGCGGGCGCTGACCTTCCCGCTGCCGATGGCCTCGGCGGCGCATCAATTGTTCCTGGCGGCCGCCGCCGCGGGACATGGGGGCAAGGACGATTCCTTCGTCATCCGGGTCTGGCAGGCCTTGGCAGGGATCGAACTCCCAGGCGGGTCTGACTAGGCGGCCCGCACCGCTGCGAGGAAGCTGCCGACATGGTGCTTCAACGTCTTCACCTGGTTGCTCAACTCACCGGCAGCGTTCAGGACCTGCGTGGCGGCGGCGCCGGTGCCGCTCGTCTGCTCGCTGAGGGTACTGATCACGTTGTCGACCTTGCGGGTGCCCTGGCTGGCCCGTCCCACGCTGAGCGCAATATCGCGGACGACGCGATCCTGCTGCTCCACCTCGTTGGCGGTCAGCGTGGAGATGTCGCTGCTGCGGCCGATGACCTGAACGACGCTCTCGATGGCTTTCACCGCTTCCGTGGTCGCGGTCTGCATGCGGCGCACATGCGCGCCAATTTCCTCGGTTGCGCGCTTCGTTTGTGCCGCTAGGCCTTTGACTTCCCCGGCCACGACGGCGAAGCCGCGCCCGGCATCTCCGGCACGCGCCGCCTCGATCGTTGCATTCAAGGCCAGCAATTTCGTCTTGGCCGCAATGGCGTCGATCAATTGCACGATCTCGCCCACCGCATGCGCCCCGGTGGCGAGTGCGGTCACGATGCTCGTCGTACGTTGGGCTTCCCGGCTGGCGGCGTTGGCAATGCCAGCGGATTCCTCGGCCTGAAGCCGAATTTCGCTAATGGAGGCAGAGAGTTCCTCCGCCCGGTGGGCCACGCTGACGGTATCGCCATTCGCTTCGGCCGCGTGCATGCGGGCAATTTCCGTTTGCCCGATCACAGAGGTGGCGCTGCGGTCCAGGTCGAGGGCGGTTTGGTTCAACTGCTCCGCTGCCGTTCCGATCTCCGCGGAGAAGGTGTCGATCGTCCCTTCGAAGGAATGCGCCAGGGCAGCCAGCCGCGTCACGCGTTGCTTGTCGGCCAGTGCGGCGCCCGCCTGCTCGCGGGCCATTCGGCGTTCTTCCAACATGGCCCGGCGAAAGATGACCAGTGCTGCGGTCATGGCGCCGATCTCGTCCCGGCGGCGGGAACTGGCCAGGGGGGCATCCAGGTCGCCATCCGCCATCCGCTCGACCGAGGCCGTCATCTGTAGGATCGGTTGCACCAGCCGCCGGCTGAGCAAGAAGCCGGTGCTGATGACGACCAATAACGCGGCGAGGGCGCCGAAGAGGATCATCTGCCGCGTCCGCTCGCCCGCGCTCTCGCCGTCCCCCGCCTGGATGTTGGACGCCGCGACAATCGTCTCGATCAGGCCGGTGGTTTCATGCCGGAGCGACGCCATGATGTTGGCCATGTCGATGCCCATCAACAGACTGGCGTCTGTCAAGGTCAAGGTGGAGACGAGGTCCATGAAGTGGCTGCTGGCGTCGGTATACCGCTCCCATTCCTCCTTGATCCGTTGCAACCGGTGCATCCCGTCCGGCGTCGTCAGCAACGGCGTCAAGGCGTCCATCTGGGACTTGACGGTCTGTGTCTGCAGCGCGATGTCGGCCGCCGCCTGGCGCTGATCGGCCTCCGGCAGGTCCAGCAAGAGCATCGTCTGGCTGCTTCGCACCTGTTCGGCGGCTCTGGACAATTGCTCGGCTGCTTCGACCGCAGGCAGCAGGGTTCGGCGCAGCGCGGCGGCCGTTTCATCGACCACACGCAGTTGTACAAACGAAAGCGCGCCCAGACCGCTGGTGCACGCCATGATCGCGACCAGTGAGATCGCGACAATGCCCCGGATGCCGATCGTTCGCCTTTTGGCTGCCATTCATGAGGTCTAACGCCGCCCGGTTTCCGTCGAGTTAATGGCGCCAGGTCTCAGCTTCGGGATATCTATTGAAGCAACACATGCTCCACACCGGCCGCTAGGTCGAACAACGCGCGGTCGGCCATTGGCTGTCCCATCAGCATCAACCCGGCTGGAGGTTCGCCGGGGCGCTGACAGGGGAGACTGATGGCGCAACGGTCGAGAAAATTCCCGATCGCGGTGTTGCGCAGCATCAGCGCGTTGACCCTCAAATACGCTGCGTCGTCAGCCTCCAGCACCGCGATCGGGGCTGGCACGGTGGGCACTGTCGGCATGATCACGGCGTCGTAGGGCGCCGTCGCGGCCGCCATCTCCTTGCCGATGGCAGCCCGGGCGGCGAGCGAGTCGAGATAATCCGCGGCCGAAGCGGCGCCGCCGCCTTCGATTCGGGCGCGGACGCGGGGATCGTAGCGGTCACCGCCACGCGCCAGGATGGGCCGGTGCCACGCATAGGCCTCGCATGCGGCAAGGCTCGCGCGTGCCGTGGCGGCGCCGATACGGTCCAATGCGGCGAAATGCACCCGCTCGACCGTTGCGCCCGCCGCGGATAGCAGGGAAAGCGCCCGGTCGAACGCTGCGGCCGTGGGGGCATCGATGCCGTCGGTGACGATCCGGTCAGGCATCGCAAGCCGCACGCCCGCCATGGAGCGGGGGTGCGGCGCGCCAGGAGGCTCGCCAGCCAGCACCGCGTCCACGATTGCGCAACAGGCGACACTGTTGGCCAAGGGGCCGACGGAGTCCAAGCTGAACGAGAGCGGGATGACGCCGCTGATCGGGACGCGCCGCGCCGTTGGCTTATACCCCACGACACCGCAGAGGGCGGCCGGCACGCGGCAGGACCCGCCCGTGTCCGTGCCGAGTGCCGCGAAGGCCATGCCATCGGCGACCGACACGGCAGCGCCAGACGAACTGCCGCCGGGGATACGCCGCGTTGCACGGTCCCAGGGGCTGGCAGGGGTGCCGTAATGCGGATTGATGCCCAGGCCGGAGAAGGCGAATTCCGTCATGTTGGTGCGTCCGACCGGCACGAACCCCTCCGCGAGCATCCGGGCGACGACTGGGGCGTGAGCTGACGCTGGCGGTTCGTTCGCGAGCACGACGGACCCGGCGGTCGACACCTCCCCGGCGACGTCGAGCAAATCTTTGAGGCTGACCGGGATGCCGGCATAGGGGCCGGCGGCGCGTCCGTGGCGGCGCAACGCGTCCATTGCGTCCGCCTGGGCCCGCGCCGCCTCCGCCTGGACGGTGATGAAGGTGCGCGCGCCCTCGCCGGCCGGGTCGGCGATCCGGGCGAGGCACTCCTCCACCAAGGTTCGGCTGGTGGTGCGGCCGGAGTCCAGCGCCGCGGCTAGTTCGATGAGGGTTCGCATGGATCGAAACCTGCCGCCCCATTGACCGCTGCACAAGCCCAGGCGAGTTTGCCCGGGCGAGTGTGACCGCGCGTTGGAGGGCACCATGACGGCACCAATTCTGCTGACGGGCGCATCCGGCGCGCTCGGGCGTCAACTCACGCGCCATCTGGGGGAGGCGGGATATACGCTGCGCCTGACGGACATCGCGCCATTCCCCGACACGCTGCCGCCGGGTGCGGCGTTCACCCGGGCCGAGCTGGCCGAGGCGGCAGCCATCACCGAGTTGGCGGCAGGGTGTGGCACGATCCTGCATTTCGGCGGCGTCTCCACCGAAAAGCCGTTCGGCACCGTGCTGGGCCCGAACATCATCGGCCTGCACAACATCTATGAGGCGGCCCGGCTGGCAAAGGCGCGGGTGGTGTTTGCGTCGTCCAACCATGCCATCGGGTTCCACAAGCGGGCCACGCCGTTGGATGCGGATTGCGCGTTGCGGCCGGACAGTTTCTACGGCCTGTCAAAGGCCTATGGGGAGCTGATGGGCGGCCTCTATTGGGAGAAGCACGCGGTCGAGAGCGTCTGTGTGCGCATCGGTTCCTCCTTTCCCGAGCCGGTGGACGAGCGGATGCTCTCCACCTGGTTCTCCTACGCCGACCTCGCGCGGCTGATGGTGCGCTGCATCGAGGCACCGCGCACCGGCTGCTGCGTGGTGTGGGGGAACTCCGCCAATAGCCGGACGTGGTGGCGCGACGATGCCCGGGCCGAGTTGGATTGGGTTCCGCAGGATACGGCCGATATCTTCGCGGCCCAGGTGGCAGGCAAGGTGACCGACGATCCAGTGGTGGAGGAGCACCAGGGCGGCGCCTATTGCACCATGGACTACACCCGGCCGCGCTGACATGGCGGGCGATCCGCTGATCGACGTCCGCGATCTGATCGCCCGCTATTCCGCCGCGGAGCATGTGGCCCGTGCGGACGCCTATTTCGCTGCCATGCCCGACAATCCGAAGCTGCTGCGCAAGCCCTTCTTCGGCCTGCGCGACACCCCGGCGAACATGTATGGGGTGGGCGAGGTGCTGACGCGGCTCCAGGCCTTTCCTGGCGCTGTCGTGCTGGATTTCGGGGCGGGCACCGGCTGGCTGTCCAAGGCGCTGGCCTTCGTGGAGTGCCGCCCGATTGCGATGGATGTGTCCGCCGCGGCACTCGCCATCGGCCGCCGTGCGTTCGAGGCCGATCCGGTCGCGGCCGGATTGTCGATCGACTGGCGGAGCTATGACGGTGAGACGATCCCGCTCGACGATGACAGCGTCGACCGCATCGTCTGCTATGACTCATTCCACCACGTGGCAGACCAGGCAGCGACCTTGCGCGAGTTCTACCGGGTGCTGCGGGACGGTGGCCGGGCGGTGTTCCACGAGCCTGGACCGGACCATTCCAGGGCGGCCCAGTCGCAATACGAGATGCGCCATCATGACGTGGTGGAGAACGACATCGTGCTGGAGGATATTTGGCGGGTGGCGGAGGCACTGGGATTCACCGGCCTGCGCATCGCGCCTGCCACGCCGGTCACGGCGTCGCTGAGTTTGGACAGTTACAACCGCATCCGCACGGGCCAACCGACGCCAGAGGATACCGCGGACGTGCTCGCGAGCGTGATGGCGGGTGCCGGCAATTTGCGGATTTTCTCGCTCGAAAAAGGCGAACAGCTGCGCGACAGCCGCCATGGCGAGGGGCTCGCGGGGGAGTTCAAGGTGTGGCTGACCGAAACCGGCGCCGCGACCCTCCAAGGCCGTGCGCAGGTGACCAATACCGGCCATGCCCGCTGGCGCGCCTCCGTGGCGGAGGCAGGGGGCGTGTTCCTGGGGGTCAAGCTGCGTGGCCAGGAGGGAGGGCCGGATTATGGCCGCGTGTGGCTGTCCCGTGACGGCATAGCGCCGGGCGCGTCGGTGGATGTCGCCTTCAGCCTGCCGGCCCCAGACATCTTGCCTGCCGAGCTGCATTTCGACCTGGTGGCAGAAATGGTCACCTGGTTCGAAACGCTCGGCAGCAAGCCGGTCATCCTTCGGATCGAGCCATCCGCGGCGCGCCCGAGTCTGATAAGCCGGCTGTTTCGGCGCTAGTGTTGCCGGAATCGTAGGGCGCAAAAGCGCAGCGCCTTGCGCTGTCTTTCCTGCAGACCGAAGCTGGCGGATGACGCTCGGCTTATCCGTGCATAGGCCCCTCAATACAGCTTGGCGTGATCCAGCACGTTGCGCATCTCGGTCTGCCGGCCATCCAGCCAGCAACTGAGATTATAGGCGAAAATCTCGATGATCTGTGCGTTCTCCGTTGCCACGGTGCTGGCCGAATGCGGGCTGATCAGCACGTTCGGCATGTCCCAGAGCGGGCTTTCCGCCGGTAGCGGTTCGACGGCTGTCACGTCCAGCGCCGCATAGCCCACTTGTCCGGACCGCAAGGCCTCGATCAGCGCCCGTTCGTCCACCACGCCGCCGCGGCCGATATTCACGAAGGCAGCGCCGCGCGGCAGGCAGGCGAGTGCGCTCGCATCAACCATGCGGTCGGTCAGCTTCGTGTGCGGCACGCTGACGACGAACGCGTCGGCCTGGCGCAGGGTGGCATGGAGTTCGGTAGTGGGGAGGACCGCGTCGAACAGCACGCCATGGCTGCGGTCGCGCGCCGGGTCGCGCGTGACGGCCAGCACCCGCATGTCGAGCGCGCGGGCGATGCGGGCGCAGCCGCGGGCGAGGTCGCCGGCCCCCAGGATGACCAGGGTCTTGCCCGCGATCTCCTGCACGCAGCCCCGTGTCCAGCGATGGGCCGCCTGGTCCGCCTGCAGCGTCGCCATGCCACGGAAATGCGCCAGCAGCGCCATGAAGACGAATTCAGCCAAGGGCCGGGCGTGCACGCCGCGCGCGGTGGTCACCAATACATCTGGCCGGTTCAGCCTCGCGACCATGGGGCCGACGCCAGTGCTAGTACCCTGGATCCACTGAAGGCGGGTGGCGAAGGCCGCATCCTCCGGGGAGGGCACCCCCCACAGGATGTCCGCCTGGGCCAGCCCGGCCCGCCAGCGTGCTTGCTGCACGGGGTCCAGGGTGCGGGGGCGGCCCTGGTGGTCGGCGGGGAAGCGGGCAACCGGCAGCAGATCGGGGTCGTAGATGACGCTCAGGCGTGGGTCCAACCCGGCCATGCGGGCAGCATTCTCCGGTTCGAGCGGCGACGAGATGAACAGGGTTGGCATGCGGGTCCCTAACAGTGGCAGGATAGTACCGTCCCGAGCACACCCCGTGCCGGGGATCAAGTTGAGGCGGCCATGGTACACGCGCTTCCCGGAGTTCTTCGCAACAGCACGCTGGATGACCCGGCGGTGCAGCAGGCCCGGGTGGACCTTGCCGCCTGCTTCCGGATGGCGGCGCGGCTGGGCCTGCAGGAAGGTATCTGCAACCATTTCTCGGCCGTCGTGCCGGGCCGGCCGGATTTGTTCCTGGTCAACCCGTATGGCTGGGCATTCGGGGAGATCACGGCCTCCCGCCTGCTGATCTGCGATTTCGACGGCGGGGTGGTGGCGGGCGAGGGTGTGCCGGAGATCACCGCGTTCTTCATCCACGCGCGGCTGCACATGCGCAATCCGCGTGCGGCGGCGGCGTTTCACACGCATATGCCGTATGCCACTGCGCTGGCCATGCTGGAGGGACCGCCGCTGATTTGGGCCGGGCAGTCCGCCCTCAAATTCTATGGCCGTACGGTGGTGGACGAGGATTACAACGGGCTGGCGCATGACGGGACGGAGGGGGACCGGATTGCCGCCGCCATGGGCGATGCGGACGTTGCGTTCATGCGCAATCACGGCGTGTTGGTCACCGGGCCATCGATCGCCGCAGCCTGGGATGATTTGTATTACCTAGAGCGCGCGGCGCAGGCACAATGGCTGGCGGAAAGCAGCGGCCGTAAGCTGAAACCGGTCTCCCCCGCCGTGGCGGAAGCGACCGCCGCGCAGATGCGCCTGGGCGACGGCGAGAGCGCCCGGCTGCATCTGGAGAGCATCAAGCGGTTGCTGATGAAGGACGAGCCAGAGTTCGCCTCGTAAGGGTGTAACGTTCCGCCCATTCAGCGCGGCGCTTAGCCGGCTCTTCGCTAGGCTTTAGCCCCGGGCGGCGCGCATCTTTCGCACCGTGGCGTCGAAGACCTTGGTTGCGAACGCGTCGGCCGCGACCAAACGCGCGGCTGTATCGGCGCAATGCTGGCGGACGGTGTCGCTGATCTCCATATTCGGGCCGGGGAGCATGCCCGCATGGCATTGGATTTCTGCGGCCCGCTGCACCGTCCATAGCAGCATGAACGCCTTGGGAATGTCCGCACCACACACCGCCACGCCGTGGTTGCGCAGCACCAATACATCCTTGGTGCCCAAACTTTCGAGCATCCGCACCTTCTCCTCGGCCCACAGGGTGATGCCCTCGAACGGGTGGTAGCCGACGCGGCCAAAGAGTTGCGCGCCATAGAAATCGTCGTGGCTCAACCCATTCGCCTTCAGCGCGATGGCCGAGACGGCGTTGGTATGGGTGTGGATCACGCAGTGCGCGTCATCCCGGGCGCCGTGGATCGCGCTGTGCAGGGCGAACCCGGCCGGGTTCGGCTTGAATTCCGATGGTTCGACCAGATTGCCG
The DNA here is from genome assembly GCA_965199005.1 of Acetobacteraceae bacterium. GTDB lineage: Bacteria > Pseudomonadota > Alphaproteobacteria > Acetobacterales > Acetobacteraceae > LMUY01. Next base: position 295,003 of record CBDAQK010000007.1, read on the forward strand.
GTGAGGTCGACCTTCAGCAGGTTCTTCGGCGTAACCTCGTCGTAGGTGAGGCCGAACGGGTTGACGAGATAGTGCTTTTCCGCGCCCGGCAGGCGGACGGAAATGTGATTGAAGATCATCATCTCCGACCAGCCGAGATACTCGACCGCATGGTAGCAATCCGCGAGTTGAACCCGCAGTGCCCATTCCTCGTCGGACCATCGGTGGCCGGTGGGAACCTGCAGCGGCGACATTTCGTTCATGGCAAACTCCGGTTGAGGGTGGCCCGTCGCGTTGCAGCTAAGCACACAAGCCTCGTCGCTGGAAGAAAATGCTTCACACCTAAAGCATTTCGTTCCACTCTGAGGGCGGGCAAAACGGAGATGTGATGTGGCCGATGTGCTGACCTCTTTAATCGGTGCGCTCGCCTCCGGTGCCGTCCGGGTGGTGGATTTGTCGCAGCCGCTCTCCGCCGAGACGCCGGTGATTGGCCTGCCGCCGCCGTTTGCCCAGTCGGCGCCGTTCAGCATGAAGCGCATCTCCGGCTATGACGAGGCGGGGCCAGCTTGGTATTGGAACGACATGACCCTGGGCGAGCATACAGGGACGCATTTCGACGCGCCGGTGCATTGGATCACCGGGCGGGACCTGCCGGATAATAGCACCGACACCATCCTGCCCGGCCGCCTCGTCGCTGCGGCCTGCGTGGTGGACGTGGAGGCTGAGTGTGCCGCCGACCCCGGCTTCCTGCTGACCCGCGCCCGTATGGAGGCCTGGGAGGCCGAGCATGGCCGGGTGCCCGCCGGGGCTTGGCTGCTGCTCCGCTCCGGCTGGTCGAAGCGGACTGGCGCGGCCTTCCTCAATATTGGCGAGAACGGACCGATCTCCCCCGGGCCGGACCCGGATTGTGTGCGCTTCCTGGCGCTGGAGCGTGACGTTGCCGGGTTCGGCACCGAATGCGTCGGCACCGATGCGGGCGCGGCGCATAGTTTCGATCCGGGCTTCCCGTGCCACACCATCATGCATGGCGCGGGCAAGTTCGGGCTTGCCAGCTTGACCAACCTTGACCAGTTGCCGGCGACGGGCGCGGTGTTGATCACCCCACCGCTGAAGATCGCCGCCGGGTCCGGCAGCCCATGCCGGGTGCTGGCGCTGGTCTCTCACTAGAGGCGGCCATCATGAGTTACCGCGACGACCCTGCCGCTCTGCGTGCCCTGGTGCAGCCGGATCGCGTGCACCGGGACGTTTATACCGATCCCGAGTTGTTTCAGCTTGAGATGGAGCAGCTCTGGTCCCGTACCTGGGTTTTCGTCGGGCATGACAGCCAGATCCCCAACGAGGGCGACTACTTCACCACGACGATCGGATTGCAGCCGGTCATGATGGTGCGGCAGCGCGACGGGGCGGTGCGGGTGATGCGCAATCGCTGCTCCCACAAGGGGGCGAAGCTGGTGTCGGACGGCTCGGGCAATGTCGGCACCTATTTCCGCTGCCCCTATCACGCCTGGACGTACCGGTTGGATGGCGGGCTGCGGGGCATCCCGATGAAGGGTTCCTACGCCAACACGAATTTCGAGGAATGTGATGCGGCGCGGGGCCTGGCCGTCGTCGCCAGCCATGTCTACCGCGGCTTCGTCTTCGCCCGTCTCTCGGCGGACGGGCCTGGTTTCGACGAATATTTCGGCCCGTCGCTCTCCTCCATCGATTATTTGGCGGACCGTTCGCCCGAGGGGGAGCTGGAAGTGGTGGGGGGCGTGCTGCGCTATTCCCATGACAGCAACTGGAAGATGTTCGTCGAAAATCTGAACGACATGATGCATCCGATGGTGGCGCACGAATCCGCTGCCGGCACGGCGAAACGGCTTTGGGCCGACAAGCCTGCGGATGAGCCGAAGCCGATGTCGGTCGAGCAATTGGTGCCCTTCGCTTCGGCCTATGGCGTGTTCGACAAGATGGGTGTGCGGGTGTTCGAGAATGGGCACAGCTATTCCGGCGTGCATTTCTCGATCCACTCCTCCTACGCCGCGATGCCGGGCTACGAGGCCGCCATGGTGGCTGCGTATGGCGAGGAGCGTGCGCACGACATCCTCGGCACGGTGCGGCACAACACCGTGTATTACCCCAGCCTGACCATCAAGGGCGCGATCCAATCGATCCGCGTGGTGCGTCCGGTTGCGGTGGACAAGACGGTGATCGAAAGCTGGACGTTCCGGCTGAAGGGCGCGCCACCCGAGATTCTGCACCGCACGATCACCTATAACCGGCTGATCAACTCGCCGCTGTCGATCGTTGGGCACGACGACCAATATTGCTACCGCGTGATCCAGGAAGGCCTCGCGTCCAGCGGCAACCAGTGGGTGAATTTGCAGCGCGACTGGGACCCGGCTGAAATCGGGCCGCCTGATCTCACGGTGAACGGCACCAGCGAGATTTCGATGCGCAACCAGTTCCGGGCCTGGATCCGGTATATGGAACCCGCTTGAACCCGGCCGAGCTCACCCGCTTCGTCAAACACGAGGCGCGGCTATTGGATGAGGCACGGTGGGACGAATGGTACACCCTGTTTGCGCCTGACGGATATTACTGGGTTCCGCTTTCTGCCGGGCAGGCCGATCCGCTTGGGCATAATTCGTTGGCCTACGAGGATTTGCTGTTGCTGCAAATCCGGATCGAGCGGCTGAAAGAGGGGCCGTTCAGCCAGCATCCGCGCAGCCGCTGCCAGCATGTGCTGCAGGAGCCGGAGATCGAGCCGATGCAGGACGGGTTGCACGTGGTGCGCACCGCCTTCGTCTATGCGGAGGTGCGCGGTGACGAGCAGCAAATGCACGCCGGCACCGTCTTCCACCATCTGCGTCAGACGGATGCGGGGCTTAGGATCGTCCTCAAGCGCGTGAATTTGGTGTCGTCGGAAATGGCGTTGCCCTCGTTGCAACTATTCCTATGACCGTCGCGGCGGCGTTCCGGCGGAGCGTGGCTGAGTGGGGGGACCACGCACTCCTCCACATCCTGCCGGAGACGGCCGCGGCGTATGGCATTGCCCCCGGTGAGGTGACGTATGCAGAGGCTGGCGCCGTCGTGGATGCGCTGGCGGCGGCGTATCGGGCGGCGGGGTATGGGGCCGGGCACCGCGTCGGCCTGATGCTGGACAACCGGCCTGCCTTCTTTTTTCACTGGTTGGCCCTGAACGCCTGTGGCGCCAGCGTCGTGCCGTTGAACCCGGATTTGCGTCCGGCCGAGTTGGACTACGTCGTGGCCCATAGCGGGTTGGCCGTGGCCGTGGTGGCGCCACCACATCTCGCCACCATGCAGGCTGCGGCAGCGCGGGCGACCCAACGAGTGTTGGTGGCCCTGTCGGACGATCCCCCGGCGGCATTGGGCGGCGTGCTGGCGCCTACGGCGGAGAGCGTGCAGGCAGAATGTGCCCTGCTTTACACCTCCGGCACCACGGGCAAGCCGAAGGGGTGCGTGCTGTCCAACGATTATTTCCTGCGTGCCGGGGCCTGGTATATCGAAGCCGGTGGTCTTTGCGCCATCAATCCCGGGACGGACCGGCTCATCACCCCGCTGCCGATGGTCCACATGAACGCCATGGCCTTCTCCACCATGGTGATGATGATGAGTGGCGGCTGCATCATTCTGCTGGACCGCTTCCATCCACGCTCCTGGTGGGACAGCGTGCGTGAGAGCCACGCCACGATCATCCACTATCTGGGCGTCATGCCGTCGATGCTGCTGGGCGCCGAGCCCAGCCCGGCGGATCGCGCCCATACCGTGCGCTTTGGTTTCGGCGCGGGCGTCGACCGCCGCCACCAGGCGGTGTTCGAGGAGCGGTTCGGCTTCCCCTTGGTGGAAGGCTGGGCGATGACGGAAACCGGCGCCGGCGGCTGCATCGTCGCCAACCGGGAACCCCGCCGCATCGGTGCCGCCTGCTTCGGCCGGGCCGAGCCCGCGGTGGAGTTGCGCATTGTCGACGAGGCGGGTGCCGACGTGCCCGATGGCACGCCCGGCGAGTTGCTGGTGCGCGCGGCCGGGCCCGATCCGCATGCCGGGTTCTTCACGCAATACCTCCACGACCCGGCGGCCACGGCGGAGGCCTGGGCCGGGGGATGGTTCCATACCGGCGACGTCATCCAGCGCGAGTCCAATGGGGATTTGCTGTTTATCGACCGGCGCAAGAACGTGATCCGGCGCAGTGGCGAAAACATCGCTGCCGTTGAGGTAGAGAGCATCCTCCGCCGCCACCCTGCGGTGGCTGAGGTCGCCGTGGCGCCCACGCCGGACGCCATACGGGGCGAGGAAGTGCTGGCCTGCGTCGTGCCCTCCGCGGCTGCGACGGCGGAGGTCGCTGCCGACATCGTCAGCGCGGCGTTGGAGGATTTGTCCTATTTCAAGGTGCCCGGCTGGGTGGCCTTCGTGGACGCGCTGCCGCTGACGGCCACCAACAAAATCCAGCGCGGGGAGTTGAAGGCCCGGGCGGCGACCCTCCCCGGGACGGTGAACTGCTTTGACACACGGGCCTTGAAGACGCGCGTGCGTCACCCCGCGTGACCGGGTTCGACGACATCGTGCTCACCTGCCCGGTGACGGAGCCGTATACCCGCCGGTCCGATCGCAGTGCCACCTGGTGGCTCGGCCGCGCCTTGGCCCGGCTGTTGGAGGCGAGCGGGCTGGCGAAGGCGGATGTGGACGGGTTCTGCCTCTCCTCGTTCAGCCTGGCGCCGGATGGGCCGGCGCCGTTCGTGCAACAGGTCGGCGCCTCGCCCCGGCATTTCGATTGGATTCCCACGGGCGGGGCCTGTGGCGTGATGGCGGCGCGCCGGGCCGCGCGGGCCGTGCAGAATGGCGATGCCGCGGTGGTGGCGTGCCTGGCGGGCGATACCTCCGGCAGCTTCCGCGATTTGCTGGAGAGCTTCAGCACCTGGTCGCGCGACGCGGTTTGGCCCTACGGCGCCGGGGGCCCGAATGCCAGCTTCGCCCTCATCACCGATGCCTATATGCGGGCCACCGGGGCGACGCGGGAGGATTTCGGCCACCTCGCCGTCAGCCAGCGGCAGAACGCGGTGGCCAACGAGCGGGCCTTGTTCCGCAAGCCGATCACCATGGCGGACTACCTGGCCGCCCGCCCGGTGAGCCCGCCGGTGCATCTGCTGGATTGCGTGATGCCCTGCGCCGGGGCGGACGGGTTTCTGGTGATGACGCAGGACCGTGCCGCGTCGCTTGGCCTGCCCCATGTGCGGCTGCTGGCGGCGATCGAGCGGCACAACGCCTATCCCGGTGACGCCGTGCAGCGGCGGGGCGGCTGGGCCATGGACCGGGACGCGCTGTGGGCGCAGGCTGGGCTTGGCCCGGCGGACATGGATTTGGTGCAGACCTATGACGACTACCCGGTGATCAGCATGCTGCAATTCGAAGGCTTGGGGTTTTGCGCGGAAGGCGAGGCGGCCCGTTTCCTCCGCGCGCGCGACCTGACCGTGGCGGGCGACCTGCCGCACAATACCGGCGGCGGCCAGCTTTCGGGCGGTCAGGCGGGGGCGGCTGGGGGGTATCTCGGGTTGGTGGAGGCGATGCGGCAGATGACCGGAATGGCGGCCGGACGGCAGGTGGCGCGGGCGCGGCACGCCGTGGTCAGTGGGTTCGGCATGATCAACTACGACCGCGGCGTGTGCACGGCGGCCGTGGTGCTGGGCGCATGAACCGCGCCGCCACGATGCAGCCCATGGACGAGGCCGCGGCCAAGGGGCGCCTGGCGCTGCAATCCTGCACGGCGTGTGGCACCGGACAGTATCCGCCGCGCGAATTGTGCCGGGTTTGTCTGTCGGACCAGATGGCTTGGACGTTGGAGGATGTGGTGCCGGGCCAACTGCTCGCGCTGACACCGGTGCAGCATAGCTTCGTGCCCGAGACGCCGCTGCCGCAGCGTATTGGGCTGGTGCGCCTGGCGATGGGGGAGACGGCCGTGTGTTTCCTGGATGCCGCGGTGGAACCCGGCGCGGTGGCGGTCCGCGCCCAGTTGGATGTGGCGGGCCGCGCCGTGCTGATGGCCTCGCCATGCTGACCGCACTGTTGACCGGCGGCAGCGCCGGCATTGGCCGCGCCATCGCAGAAGCCTTGCTTGCGGCGGGGCACCGGGTGGTGTCGCTGGACGTCAACGCGCCGACGCTGGAGCACGAGCATCTCCATCACCGGCACGTCGACCTGCTGAGTGCGGCGGAGACGCATGAGGTGGCGCTGGAGGTTGCGGAGACATTTCGCCCGACCATCCTGGTGCACAACGCCGGGTCGGTACGGCCGGCTTTGCTGCCGGATGTAAACCGGGTGGATTTGGACGCGCTGGTCAGCCTGCATCTGGGCGCTGCGATCACCCTGGTGCAGGCGACGCTGCCGGCGATGCGGGAGGATGGCTGGGGCCGGGTGGTGCTAATCTCGTCCCGTGCCGCTCTGGGCCTGTCCACCCGCACCAGCTATTCCGCCACCAAGGCCGGCATGATCGGGATGGCGCGGACCTGGGCGCTGGAATTGGGGCCACAGGGTGTGACGGTGAACGTCATCGCACCCGGCCCGGTGGGGGAAACGGACCAGTTCAACGCAGTGCTCCCGCCGGGGGATCCGCGGATTGAACAACTGGCCCGCTCGATTCCCGTGCGACGGCTGGGAACGCCGGCGGATGTCGCGCGGGCGGTGATGTTCTTTGTGGCTGAGGGGGCCGGGTTTGTGACGGGGCAGACGCTGTTCGTATGCGGCGGGTCCAGTGTGGGGAGTTTGCAGATTTAGGAGGAGCGGCTCTGGGGTAAGCCGTGCTGGACATCGGTGTTATGGAAAGGTTCCATATTTAAGTCGTCCAAATGATATGTAATCGCCGCACCTGATGGAGCCGGCCGACCCGGCCGAGCGCAGCCGTCTCGTGGCGAATCACAGCCGGCTAGACCGGCCTCCCAAAGCGGTTTCCGGAACTCGGCCATTTGGCAGCCGACGACACACGGGAATGGGTCGTCGGCAACTATGTCATCGTCTACGAGCCCGGGCCGGCCGAAAACCGCATCGTGCATGTCTGGCGCGGGGCGCAGGATCGGCCAGGGTCGAGGCCGCCCGTTTCCTCACGGTCGTAGGATCAAACGGCTGAGTTTGATCCTGATGACCAGCCCCTACAGCCGCTGGACATGAACGGGCAACCCCTCGGCCAAGGCCAGCACGTGCGGGTGGTGCGTCAACACGATCACTTGTACGTGCTGGCTCAGCCCAACCAAGGCCCGCATGGCAGCCCGCGCCCGGCCGTCGTCAAACGTCTGCAGAATATCGTCGGCGATGAAGGGCAGGGGTGGGGCCGTTGCCACATGGGTCTCGATCGCGACCAAGCGCAACGCCAGATAAAGCTGGTCGCGCGTTCCCTCTGAGAGCTGGTCGACGAGTTTGGACGGCTCGTTGGCCGCGCGTTCGGCGGCGCGCAGAATCGTCTCGCCCTTGGCATTTTCGCCGGCCGTGACAGTCCAGGCGCCGTCCGTGATCGCCTCGAACGCGGCGGCGATTCGCTGGATACCGGTCAGGCCGGCGCTTTCCTCCACCCGGTCCAACGCCCGGCCCAGCATGCCGGAGGCCACCCGCAGCAACAAATACTCGTCCAGCAAACGCCCCGCCTCCGCGGCGATGGCGGCTTCGCCTGCGGCGGCCTCGCTGGCCGCGGTGGCGGCGGCATCGGCGGCGAAGCGGCGCTCCAACTCGGCCAGCGCCACGGCGGCCTCCTGCTCCTCCTGCCGCGTCAGGGTCAGTGCCGACTCGGCGGCCAGGCGCTCGGCCTCGAATCGCTCGGGCGGGAGAGCGGCCAACTCCGCCACCAGCGTCTCCAGCGACGCGCCCCGGCCAATCTCGCGCAAACGAAGCGTCGCCTTGTCGCGCGCCACTTCCTGCCGGCGGCGTTCCCGGGCGGCGTCGATGCGGCACTCCGCCGCCGCCACATCCTCTGCGCCACAGGCTGCCAGCGTAGCAGCCAGGCTTGCTGCCGCCTCCCGGTGCCTTTGAACGGCCTCTTGCACCCGCGCCATCGCCTCAATCCGCACGGAAGCGGCTTCCTGCGCCACGCTCACCAGGCTACGCGCCCGGTCCCGCCGGATGATGAGCGCCTCGGCCAGCGCGAAGGGATCATCGCCCCCCTGCATCCCGAGCTTGGCGGCGGCTGTGGCGGCGATTCGGGTGAAGCTGGCGATATCGGCCTGCATATCCACGATCCGCGCTTGCAAACCGACGGCCGTGCGGTGATGCCGGTCCAATTCGCCAAGGCGGCCCAACACCCGTTCGGTCACCCCCGGTGCCTCACCCGGCGGGCGGCCCAGCGCCAAAAGCGTCTGCTCCCAGCCGACCCGCCACTGGGCCAGTTTGGCCTCCGCAGCCGTGAGTGCCCCGGCGGCGGCATGCCGGTCCGCCTCGGCCTGCGCCCGGCGGGCCTCCCGGGTCACCGCTGCAGTTTGTGCTGACGTGGCGGCCTTCAGTTTGGCATCCGCCATGGGCAGGAGGGCGGCCAACGCCACCGGTGCAGCGTCAAGCAGCATCGCCAGGCGAGCCGCCCATGCGGCATGCAGCGATGCCACTGCCTGCTCGGCCCCCCGGGCCAACTCCGTCCGCCGCCGTGCCTCGATCATCTCCGCACGGGCAGTCAGCAGGGCGGTGACCTCGCGCAAACTCGTGTCCGGCGGAAGCCGCAGCGCTGCGCAAGCCTCGCCCCACTGTCGAACGGCGTCGGCATGAGCGGCCTCCGCCAACGTCATCGCCGCATTGGCTGCCTCCCATGCCGCGTCGGAGCCCGTGAGGTCGGCAGTCAGCAGTGCCGCCTGCTCGACCCTGGCCGTCTCCTCGAACCGGGCATCGGCCATGGCGTCCGCCGCACGCAGGTGCCGCTCGAAGACGATCGGCAGGGCTTCGCCAGCGGTATAGGCGCGCTCCTCGGCGTCGTCGGGCGCCGCGGCGAAGGCGCGCGCGTAAATCAGCCGCCAGCCACGGTCGCGGTTGGCGCGGGCCGCCGCCAAGGCCGCTGCATCCGGCAGGGTCCGCTGCCGTAGTGCGGCCAGCGACGCCTCCCAGGCGGAACGCTGTGCCAACAGGCGCCCGTGTTCCGCCGCGGCCTTGTCCCGCCGGTCCTTGCTGCGTCTGACGGCATCGGCCATCCGTTCGTAGGCAGCCTCCGTCGACGGGGTGAGGGCGGCCAGTTCGGCGGCATCCCCCGTCCAACCCGGCAGTGTCGCCAGGCAGGCCCGTTCCGCTGCCGCTGCCTGCCGCGTCGCCGCGGCTAATTCAGCCGCATGATCCACCGGATCGCGGATGCGGCGGATTTCGGCGAGCAGCGCCTCCAGCCCTTCCGGCGCCACCAACGGCGTTGCGGCGGCTTCGGCGGCCAGGCTGGCAAGGTCCGCCTCCGCCTTCTCCAGCCGGGTCTGGGCGAGCGCCCGTGTGGTGGCGGCGGCCGTGTGCTGCCCGATTTGCGCGCGCGCGTCGGTCACGGCGGCCAAAGTGGGGATGGCGGATCCGGCCTGGTCTGGCGGGATGCTGCTGCCGATATCACGCAGCGCCGCAGCCACCTCCAGCAGCGCCTCGGACCGCTCGGCCGTCCGGATGGCGATGTCACGGCGCTTGGTGGCGGCGTCGCCCAAGGCACCTGGTAGCTTCGCGAGCTCCGGCTCCGCCGCGTCAGCCGCCGCGTCGCGGCCGGCGGCGGCCGCGCGCGCTTCGGCATCCGCGAGTTGCTGGCGGGCGCTTTCCAGCCGGGTTGCGGCCAGGCTTGCCTCGTGCCGGGCTCGTGCCAGCTCCTCGCCCAGGCCCTCCGGGAGGATGGGCGCATCGCCGTGCCCGGCCAGCCAACTGGTCGCCGCCGCCAGTTCGCTCACCGGCCCGCGGGTGAGTTCGATCCGGTTCAACCGGCTCAGTGCCGCCTGCGCCGACGCAGCGTCCGCCGCCGCCTGGTCTTTCCGCCGCCGGGTGTCCTCCAACGCCGCCTGCAGCGTGGCCAGCGACTTGGGCGTCTGCACCGCCTCGCGCCGCTGCTTTGCCGCAGCAGTCAGGCGGGAGAGGGCGGCGTTCAGCGGGCGGGAGCTTTTGCTGCGTTCCCAAATGGCTGCCCGCTTTTCGTCCAATCCCCGGCGTAGCGCCCGGGCGGAGGCGAGTTCGCCGGTGCCGGACAGCAAAGCGCTGCCCAACGTGCTGTCGCCCGCAGCCAGGTCCCGTCCACCGCTGCGCAACCGCTCCGTGTCCAGGGCAAACAGCATCTCCACCTGGCGGGGCGTGATGGCGTCCAGCAGCTCCGTCAGCCAGCGCGAGGCGGCGGAGTCGCCGGCTGCGCTCGGGTAGATGCGGCCGGCCCGGCGATGCCACCCGAAGGCGTATTCCGTCCCCTCCTGCGACACTGCGTCGGCGCGCAGATGCATGCCGGCATAGTCGAAGCGAAACCGCATGTCGGATTGCAGGGGGATGCCGAACAACAGGTCGTGGAACGCCCGGCGCAGGACGGACTTGCCGGCCCCGTTCGGCGCGAGCAGCAGGTTGAGGCGGCCTGGCGCCGGGTCGAACGTCAAATCCGCCCGGTCCAGATTGCCGTAGCGTTCAATCAGCAAGGTGCGAAGGCGCAACGCTAGCTCCGCAGCAATTCGGCCCTGAGCAACGCTTGCGCCCGCGCTATGAGGGAGTCCGGCAAGTCGCCCTTCGCTAAGGTCCGGAGCGGGTGGTCCTTGTCGAGCAGGTCGAAATCCATGCGCTTGCCCATGTCGGCGACGAAGGCGGCGAGGTCGGGGTCGGGCGCCGGCGTCTCCGCCAGGGCGTCCATCAGCGTGCCGATCACGCCGGGTTGGAGGCCGATTTGGTCGGCTTGCGGCGGGGTGGAGTGGGTTCGGACATCCTCGATCCAAAGCAACTCCGCCCCCGCGACCTCGGTGGCGGCGGCCCGGATATGGGCCAGCGTGCGCTGCGGGTTGCTGGACAATGCGCCATGCGCTGAACTGACACCCTCCAGGATGATGCGGACGACCAAGAGCCGGCCCTCTGCCTCCATGACCGCGGCGTCCAACAGGAGGGCTACCCGTCCGGCGACCCCCTGCAGGTCGGTGGCGCCGGTCACGTCCACCCGCACTTGCTGCCAGCGCAGCACATCCAGCGCGTGGTGGGTCACCGACGCGACGCGGCCCTGCTCCACCCGCACCAGGCTGGCACCCTTGCTGCCCTCCTCGCGGATGTGGCGGCCCTGAAGGTTGCCGGGGAAGACGATCCAGGGCGTGCGGGAGAGCTCCGCCCGCTGATGCACATGGCCGAGCGCCCAATAATCGTAGCCCTTCGCGCGCAGTTCCGCCTCCGTGCACGGGGCGTAGTCGTCGTGTTCGGTGGAACCACACGCCGTGTGCAGCAGGCCGATGTTGAAGTGGTCGTCGAGCGGTGTGGGGTAGGCGAGGGCGAGCCGGTCCCGGACCGCGCGGGTGGCGAAGCTTTGCCCATGCACCGCCACGCCAGGAATGGGGCAGACCGTGCCGGGCCGCTTGGATGGCAGCATCGTGCCGGGGAAGGGCAGGGTCTGGGTCAGCACCGCCTCCGCATCGTGGTTGCCGCTGATCGCCACCACGGGAATACCGGCGCGCTTCAACTCCGCCAGTTGGGACACCAGAAAGTGCCCGGTGCGCCAATCCCGCCAGTCGCCATCGTACAGGTCGCCGGCCAGCAGGACGAAGGCGACCTGTTCCGCCTTTGCCAACTGCACCATGTTCACCAATGCCTGCCGGGTCGCGCCGCGGATGCGCTCCACCGGCGCGTCTGCCTCCAGGCCGCGCAGGGGTGAATCCAGATGCAAATCAGCCGCGTGCAGGAAGGTGAAGTTCACAAGCGGGGGAGCTCCTGTTCGACCAGGGTCGCCCATAGGGACGCGCCGATCGGCAGGATGTCGTCATTGAAGTCGTAATGCACGGTGTGCACCGGATTCGTCCCCTTCTCGCCATCCGCCTGGCCAATCCGCACGAAGCAACCCGGCACCTTCTGCGCCATATAGGAAAAATCCTCGCCACCCATCCCTGGCAGGCGCTCGTGGATGATCTTCTCCGCGCCCAACAGCTTCGCCCCGGCCTTGGCGGCACGCTCGACGGCCGCCGGGTCGTTGATGACGGAGGGATAGCCGCGTTCGAACGTGAACTCCGCCTCGGCGCCGTTGGCGGCCGCCGTACCCACGACCAACTCGCGCATCATCCGCTCCATCGCATCGCGGGTCTCGGGCAACAGCGTGCGCAGCGTGCCGCTCAGCGTGGCTTCGTCGGGGATGACGTTGGTGGCGGTGCCGGCGTGGAACTGGCAGGTGGACAGCACGGCACTGTCCAGCGGATCGACCCGGCGGGCCACCAGGGTCTGCAGGCCGAGCACGATCTGCGCCCCGGTCACCACCGGGTCCACCGCACGGTGCGGACGTGCGGCATGGCCGCCAAGGCCCTTGATCCGGATGTAGAAATCGTCGGTGTTGGCACAGACCGGGCCCGGGACGGCCGTCATCTGCCCGATCGGGATGGACGAGTCGTTATGCGCGCCGAACACCATGTCGCAGGGGAAGCGGTCGAACAGCCCCTCCTTCACCATCACCTCGCCGCCACCGCCATTTTCCTCCGCCGGCTGGAAGATGAAGTGCACCGTCCCGTCGAAATTCCGGGTCTCCGCCAGGTAGCGGGCGGCGCCGAGCAGCATTGTCGTGTGGCCGTCATGGCCGCAGGCATGCATCACGTTCGGCGTCTGCGAGCGGTATTCGAACTCGTTGGCCTCCGGCATCGGCAGCGCGTCCATATCGGCACGGATGCCGATCGCGCGGGGCGAGTCGCCGTTGCGGAGCGTCCCCACCAGCCCTGTGCCAGCGATCCCGCGCGTTACCGCGATTCCCCAGGAGGCGAGTTTTTCTGCTACAAGCTCGCTGGTACGGTGCTCGTCGAAGGCCAATTCCGGATGAGTATGAATGTCATGACGCCATGCCGTCATGTCTGCTGCAAATTCGGCGATGCGATTGTGGACGGGCACGGGAAACTCCTTAATATAAGATGCGTCAGACCCTAGAGTGTTGGGGCGTTAGGCCACAAATGCGGAGGATATAGGGTACGATGGCACTGCGCACGATTGATCAGTTCTACCCGACTTACACGGAAGCGGTAGAGGTCGTGGCGGACCTGACCGCCGCCGGCATCCCGGCGACGGATGTCAGCGTGATCGAAAGCGAAACCGATGCCCGATTGCCCAGGGATGTCGCGGCCGACACGGCGCAGAGCCCTGCGCTCACGGGTGCGACGCTGGGGGCGGCGGTCGGCGGCGGCATCGGCGCTCTGGACGGCATCGGGGCAATGACAATTCCATTCACCGACCCCTTGGTGGCGACCGGCTGGGTGCTGCCTTGCGTGGTGTTTGCCATCATCGGGGCGATCATCGGCGCAATTGTGGGCGCGATCACAAAAATGGGCGTTTCGAATAAGCAGGCGCATACCCTCGCGTCCGGCCTGCAGAAAGGGAAGCATCTGGTGATGGTCCGAGTGGATGACGCCGATGTCGCCCTGGTTCAATCCATTTTTGCCCGGACACGGCCAATGGCGCAGGGGCGGGTTGCCGATCGTGTGGCCGCCGAGGACATCAGGCCGCGACCCATCACGGTCGAAGAGGAGTCCGAGTCGACCTATCAGGAATGAAGTCAACGCTTTTCGTTGAAGAAGGCGCGTAGCAGGGCGGCTGCCTCGGTTTCTTGCACGCCGCCTACCACAATGGGTCGATGCAGGCAGCCGGGCGAGTCGAAAATCCTCGGCCCATGGTCAACCCCGCCTCCCTTCGGGTCGTAGGCGCCAAAAACCAGCCGGGCGATGCGGAAGTGAACGGTGGCGGCGGCACACATCGGGCATGGCTCCAGCGTAACGGCAAGCGTGCAGCCAATGAGCCGGGGTGACCCCAGCATCCGGGCGGCGGCGCGCATCACGACCAGTTCGGCGTGCGCGCTGGCGTCCTGCTCCGCCTCGACCTGGTTGCCTGCGCAGGCTAGCAACTCCCCCGCCGCCGACACCAGCGCTGCCCCAACCGGGACCTCCCCCCGGGTGGCCGCCGCGCGGGCCTGCTCCAATGCGATGGCCATGGCATCCATGCCGTCGGTCTTGCCCCCATCGGGCTGCCGGGTCTAGGGACGGGCATGACCCGACCTCTCATCGGCGTGACGTTGGATGCCGAGCAGCCCGGCGGCTGGTCGCGCTTCCCCTGGTATGCCCTGCGTGCCAACTACACCGATGCCATCGCGGCTGCCGGCGGCCTGCCCGTGGCGCTCCCGCACGACCCGGAATTGGCCGCCGACATGCTGGACCGGTTGGACGCGCTGGTGGTGACCGGGGGGGCGTTCGATGTATCGCCAGCGTTGTATGGCGCGACCGACATCCATCCCACCGTGACCCTGAAGGACCGCCGGACGGCGGCCGAATTGGCGCTGGTGCAGGGGGCGCTGGCTCGCGACATGCCGGTGCTGGGCATTTGCGGCGGTCAGCAACTCTTGGCGGTGGCCCTTGGCGGGACGCTCATCCAGCATATTCCCGATGCCATCAAGGGCGCGCTGGAACATGAGCAGCCCAACCCGCGCAACGAGCCTGGGCACAGCGTCGCCATCACCCCAGGCAGCCTGCTCCACCGGATCGTGGGTCGGGGGACGATGCAGGTGAACTCCGCCCATCACCAGGCGGTGGCAACCCCTGGGCCGCATGCCACCATCAATGCGGTCGCGCCCGATGGCGTGGTCGAGGGCGTGGAGGACCCGCGCTACCGCTTCTGCCTGGGGTTGCAATGGCACCCTGAATTTCTGATCGACCCCGGCGATACCAAGATATTCGACGCCTTCATCGCGGCCGCCTCGTGACCGAAACCGGTGACGCCGGCCCAGAGCGGGGTGAGCGCATTGCCAAATGGCTGGCCCGGGCGGGGGTGGCGAGCCGGCGGGATGCGGAGAAGCTCGTCTCGGAGGGGCGCATCCGGCTGAACGGCGCCCCCGTCACGCACCCGGCGACCTTCATCAACCCCGGCGACATCGTCCAGGTGAACAACCACGTGGTGGACGCACCGGACCGGCCGCGGCTGTGGCGCTATCACAAACCGGAAGGTTTGGTGACCACCCATCGGGACCCGGAGGGCCGCCCGACCGTGTTCGAGCGGTTGCCGGAACACCTGCCGCGCGTCGTGAGCATTGGCCGGCTGGACCTCAATAGCGAGGGCCTCTTGCTGCTGACCAATGATGGCAGCCTGGCCCGGCGCCTGGAACTGCCCTCCAACGGCTGGACCCGGCGCTACCGCGTGCGGGTGCATGGCGTCGTGCCGGAACGGGCGCTGGCCCAGTTGGCGAACGGCGTCACGGTCGAGGGCGTCCGCTACGGCGCGATCGATGCGGCGGTGGATTCCCGCGCGCTCAGCAACACCTGGCTCAGCGTCAGCCTGAACGAGGGCCGCAACCGCGAGGTGCGCCGAGTGATGACGCATCTGGGCCTGCAGGTGACCCGGCTGATCCGGGTAGCGTACGGGCCGTTCCAACTTGGCAACTTGGCGCGTGGCGAAGTCGACGAGATCAGCGGCAAGGTGTTGCGGGAGCAATTGCCGGATATCCCGAAGGACAAGCTGGTCCGCGACCGGGGTGCGCACTGAGGATCATCGCCGGGACCTGGCGTGGCCACACCCTTCGCGCGCCGCCGGGCCTCGCCACCCGCCCGACGGCGGAGCGGTTGCGGCAGGCGCTGTTCGACATGCTGCTGCATGCGCCGTGGGGTGGACGGTTCGACGGGGTCGCCGTGCTGGACGCCTTTGCCGGCACCGGCGCCCTGGGGCTGGAGGCGCTGTCCCGCGGCGCCGGGTCCGCTGTGTTCATGGAGCAGGATAAGGCGGCGTTGAAGGCCCTGCGGGCGAATGTCGCGGCCTGCCCTGGCGCGGTGGGGCGGGTGGTGGCCGGGGATGTGCTGCGTCCCCCGCCAGGCTTGCCATGCAGCCTAGTGTTTCTGGACCCGCCTTATGGGAAAGCCTTGCTCCCGAGGGCCTTGGCGGCGCTCACCATGGCTGGTTGGGTTGCGCCGAAGGCCCTGGTGGTTGCGGAGGCCGCGGCAGACGAGGCGCTCGACCTGGGCGAGTTGCTCGCCGAACGGGCACACGGCGCCGGTAAGGTCACGATCTGGCGAACGGCGTCGTTTACGGTTCCTTGATAAACTCACCGTACGCTGCCGCCATGCGCGATCCGATCGAAGTTTTGCTGCTCGCCATCACCCATTGCCGCGCCAAGCGGCATGCCGAGGCGGAGGCGTTGTTGCGCGAGGTGCTCGCGATCGATCCGGAGCAGCCCAACGCCCTTTTCCTGCTTGGCGAGTGCGCCCTTTCCTGCGACCGGCCTGCCGAGGCGGCAGAGTATTTGGCCGATGCGCTCAAGCTCCGCCCCACCCATCGTGACGGCCGCCTTGCGCTCGCGCGTGCCTTGCTCGCCGCTGGCCGGCCGGCGGAAGCGCTCGATACGCTTGACCCGCTCGCGAACGACACCGCGCTTGGCGTGGCGCAAACCCTGCGCGGCACGGCGCTGAACGCGCTCAGTCGTCCGGAAGAGGCGGTCACCGCCTTCACCCATGCGCTCGCCACCTTGCCTGACGATGCGGAGACGCACCTGAACCTAGGCAATGCGTATGCCGATTTGGATGAGCCCGACTTGGCGGAACCTCATATCCGCCGGGCCATTGCGCTGCAGCCCGCCATGGCGGAGGCCCATGCCAGCCTCGGCCATATCTTGGCGGCGGACGGACGCCTGGAGGAGGCGATCGCCTGCCAGGAGGCCGCGATTGCCATCCGGCCGGACTTTGCCGCCGCGCATTGGAACCAGGGTGTCGCCCTGTTGCTGGCGGGTGACATGAAGGCCGGCTGGGAGAAATACGAGTGGCGGAAGCGCCGTTTCCCGCACAGCTTCAGCAGCCCAGCCGGGCCGCAATGGGATGGCGGCCCGCTCGACGGCCGGACCGTTTTGGTCGTGGCGGAGCAGGGCTTGGGCGACACCATCCAGTTCGCCCGCTATCTGCCGATGCTGGCACAACGCGGCGCCAGGGTCGTCGTGGAATGTGCCGCCTCGCTCGTGCCCTTGCTGGCAGCCATGCCTGGCGTCGCCAAGGCATGTCCTCGCGGCAGCCGCCCGGCCCATGATCTATGGATCGACCAGATGAGCCTGCCGCGGCTATTTCGCACGACGCTCGACTCGGTTCCGTCTCCCACGGCCTATTTGCAGGCGGACCCAGCCAAGCTTGACCACTGGGATCGGAAATTGCCGGGCGGCATCCGGGTCGGCTTGGCCTGGGCAGGCAATCCGTTGCATTCCAACGATGCCAGGCGCTCGATTCCGGCGATGGCGCTCGCCCCCATCGTCAAAGCGGGCGAGGGCGGCCTAATCAGCCTGCAGGTCGGCCAGCGCGCGTCCGAGGTAGAGCAGCTCTCTGGCGTTGCGGATTACGCCGCACACTTCACCGATTGGAGCGAAACGGCGGCGGCGGTCGCGGCGATGGATTTGGTGATCACGGTGGACACGGCCATCGCTCACCTGGCGGGCGCCTTGGGCATCCCGGCCTGGGTCATGCTGCCCCATGCGCCGGACTGGCGGTGGATGCTCGCCCGTTCTGACACGCCGTGGTATTCCGGCATGCGGCTGTTCCGGCAACCGCAGCCCGGCGACTGGCACGCCGTCACCATGGAAGTCGCTGCCGCCCTGGCTGGGATCATGCCGCCGGCAGCGGCGCTGGGCGCTTCCGGAACGAACGGCTACAGCATGGCCATGCCGCCGTTGACATGGAGCGTGGCACCCGTGACCCAGGCGGCCTCGTCGGACGCCAGGTAGACCACGGCTGCGGCCACGTCCTCGGGTTGGCCCATCCGGCCTGCGGGAATGCCGTCGATCATCCGCTTCTTCAGCTCATCGCCGAGGTTGCTGGTCATCGCAGTCTCGATGAACCCGGGCGCCACGAGGTTCACCGTGATGGAGCGGCTCCCGACCTCTTTCGCCAGGGCCTTGGTCATGCCCATCAGCCCGGCCTTCGCGGCGGCGTAGTTCGCCTGGCCCGGGTTGCCGATGCTGCCGACGACGCTCGAAATGGCGATGATGCGGCCACTCCGCCGGCGCACCATCCCTTTCAGAACGGCGCGCGACAGGCGGAACGGCGCCGTCAGGTCCACATCCAGCACGGCCTGCCAATCTTCGTCCTTCATGCGCAGGGCCAGCATGTCGCGGGTGAACCCGGCATTGTTCACCAGGATGTCCAGTGGCCCCATCGCCACCTCCGCCGCGGCGACCAGCGCATCGGCGGCTTGCGGCTCCCGCAGATCGGCTGGGCAGACATGCGCGTTGCTACCCAACGCCGCCGCCAACCCGGCCAGCGCCTCCTGCCGGGTGCCGGACAGGGCCACATGCGCGCCCTGGCTGTGCAAGGCGCGCGCGATGGCGGCCCCGATCCCGCCCGACGCGCCGGTGATCAGCGCGCGTTTGCCGTCCAAACGGAACATGTTGGGTCCTCCAGCCAATCGACCGCAGCGCCTACAAGCGGAGCGGCCGAGTGTCCATAGCCGGCACGTTGACGGATTGTGACGAGATCCGCGCGCGGGTCAGACGCGTCCGATGCCGGTGCTGGGCATCTACAGGCTCTATGCGCCCTGGCACTGGGTGCTCTCATGTCGTCCAAATACATGCCGGTGCTGCTCGCTGACCGAGACCCGCGCCATGGTCGGAGCGGTGCAGATCTTCCAAATGGCCGCGATCGAGCAGAGCCGGCGGAAGGCTGACGCCACGCAGCAACGCCACGCCGCCGAGGCCGAACGTTCGAAGCACGAGGCAGATCGCGACGCTGCCCCCGCGCCACAGCGCTGCATCGTCGAAGCCGTCGCCGGAGCTCTGTCCCAACTGTCGCAGGGTGACCTGACGGTGCGGCTGCAAAGCGCGTTTTCGCCCGAGTACGAGTAATTGCGCGAGGTAGCGACATCCCCTAGCCAAACGCGCCCACGTCATGGGTGATCGCAGCCCCGATTTCCCGCACGGCGGCGAACAGGCGCCGGATCGGCTCGAAGATCGTTTCGTGCTCCCTCGCATAGGACACGGCCGTGCGCCGTCCCGCCGGTTCGGCATAGTCGCGGGCGGCGGCCGGGTCGGGGGCGGTGGGGAAGATTTCTGCCAGCAGCGCCAGGCAGGCGGGGACGTCGAGCCGGATCAGCCGGTCCTCCAGGCCCTGCCGGGTCACCCCATGGCGGGGCGAGAATTCGGGGATTTCCGTGCCCAGCAGCCAAATGCGTTGGATCGCCGCGATCCGCAGCGCATGCAGCAGCACCGAGGCGGTGCTCATGCGGGGTGCGTCTGGCCAGGTGTCGGCCAAAGCCAGGTAGTCGAGCTGGATGCGGCGGCTCATCGCCGTCACGGGTTGCCACAGCGCCAGCCGGTCCAAGGCGCGCGCAACGCTCATCAGGGCGGCGGGGCGGCCCGGGGTCTTCGCATGGGGCACCCGGTCCAGCCAGGCGCCGGGGTCCACCAGGCCGACCACGGCCCGCAGCACGTCCAGGTCGGAATGCGCGAGGGCGTGGGCGGCGAAGTCCAGCGCCCGGCGGAAGCGGGGGCTGCTGTCCATCAGCGGGGCGAACGCCTCCTGATGGCGGTAGGCTGCCGCACCGAGGCCTTGCAGCGTGTTGGCGCACCAGCCGAGCTGTTGCAGGATGGCGTTGTTGGGGATCGCCCGCAGCTCCCGCGGGTGGCGGATCATCGCTGGCCCGCCGCTGTCGGATTGCCGGGCGGAAGGGCGGGAGCCGGTGGGGTCCAGCAAGGCCGGGCCGAACGTGCCGAGCAAAGCGGCGTAGCCTGGGTCTTCCACCAACTCGCGCATGCCGCTGCCGATGGTGGCGAAGAAGTCGGCGGCAAAATCCGGCTCGGCATAAATCGGGTCCTGGCCCGAGATCATGACCGCATAGGCATGCTCGGCGATCCTGGCGATGGTGGCGGAGGCCAAAGCTTGGGTGCCGAAGAACAGGTACCCGTCACCGCCCTGGAACGCGCTTTCCTCCCGCGTCTTGATCCCGGCGGACACGAAGCCGTGCCGGGCGCGGGTGGGGGAGATGTATTTCAGCCGATCCGCCATGGACCCTGGATGGGCACCCCGGCCGATGCTCTCGCCATGGGTGTCGAACAGCACCACCTCGACATCGGCCAGCCCATGCTTGACCAGCAATTCGCAGGCCTTGAGGCGCAGCCGTTCGATCAAATACGACGCAGCGAGCTGGCCGACGTAGCGGCCGCTGTCGGAATAGCCGAATTGGAGGCACATCCGCCCGGTGGACCGCAGATAGGCGCACCAATGCGGCGAGCGCAACGCCTCGGCGATGACGCGCGCCCCATCGTCCAGCGCCTCGGCGGTTTCGAAGAGCGGGCTGATCTCGACATGGCGCTCCACCCCGAACAGACGGGCGAGCCAGAGGGCGGCGAGCAGCGTGTAGCCGCTCTCCGTCTCGGCGATCAGGAAACGCACGGGGGCCGATCCGTCGACGTGCTTGGCGATCTGCGCCACGGTCATCATCAGCCGGGCGGCGGAGGATTGTTCGGCCATCAGCGCGCCAAAATCGACGGGTTCCGGCTGCACCGCATCCAGCGCATCGCCAATCGCGGCGAGCAGGACCCGGCGGCGGCTGGCATCGGCGGGCGGGTCTGCCAGGCCCAGGCGGACGCGGGCGGCGTTGTGGAGTTGCGCCGAGTTGAGCCGCGTGTGGGTATGCGCCAGGGCGAGCCCGTGACTGGCCAGGCCGGCCCGTGCGACGGCCAAGCTGGTTGCGTCCGGAGCAGCGGCAATCGCCTCGTCCAGCAGGCGGAGCACCGGCTCGGGCGTGACCAGGGCGGCGTCCCTGCCGTGCACGAGGGTGGCTGCGAAGGCCGCGACGCTGTCCGGGTCCGGCTTGGCGGGACAGGCGGCAACCTGCGCATCGACGGCGGCGATGGCCTCGTCCAGCCGGGTGCCGGCGGCGCCATCGCCCACCTGCGTCCGCACGCGGTGCAGCTGGAGCCGCTTCATCACCAGCCGCAGGCGCAGCGTGTCCCACCAGCCGATATCGGTGCGTCCATCCGTGTCGTAGCCGACCCAGGTGGCCAGGATGACCGGTTTGGGAATCAGGCTACGCCAACGGTCGGGCCAGGTCTGCGCCGCCGTGTGCAGCAGGATGGCGGTGAATTCGTCGATGGCGTCCCGCCCCCGGGTGATGGCGGCAAAGGATTGGTCGAATTCCTCCACCAGGGTGGGCTTGGAGGGGCGGTGGGAGGTGAAGCGCGGCACTTCCTCCCCGCTGGCGGCGCGGGCCAAGGCGTCCGCCTGTTCGTACGGCAGGGAGAAGGTGGGATGGGCCGTGAACACCGCGGCGAACCGGGTGCGTTCGACGGCAGCGCTGAAGGTGCCGAATGGCACCGGACTGTCCGCCGGGTCGGGCCGCACCAGCCGGGCCGCGACCGCCGACATCGCGGCGGAGGACCCTTCCAGCCCGCCAACATACTCGCGCATCCGCCGTGCCCGGGCGTCGAAGGCGTCGTCGCGCAGCCGGCGTACCACCGCGTCCAGCGTGTCGAGCGAGATCGTGCCGGTATCCATCTGCCGCATGATGGCCAGCGCCACTGCGAGCACCGGGCTCCCGAACGGGTCGGTGCCGCTATTCTGCCGGGCTCGCGTCGCCAGCCCCATAAGGCTGTCGACGACCGCATCGGGACTGGGTGGAGGCGTGGCTTGATCGGACATGGCACAAGTGTGCGGTGCGGCAAGGACCCGTGGCAAGGGATGTGTGAGGCGGGGAGCCGACGCCGCGGTGGTGTGCTAACCAAGGCCCATGTCCCTCGTCGACCCCGACCGGCTTGCCCGGCGTTCCCTAGCCCGGCATCGGGCGTTTGCGACCGGTTTGCTCGTGCTAATGGCCGTGCTCACCCTCGTGAGCTATGCCATGCCACCAGGCTGGGCGACCGATTTGCTGCAGGCCGCGGCCAAGGCCGGGGTGGTGGGCGGCATCGCGGACTGGTTCGCGATCACCGCGTTGTTCCGCCACCCGCTCGGCCTGCCGATCCCGCACACTGCCATCATCCCGGCGCAGCAGGAGCGGCTGGGCCGTGCCTTGGGCCGCTTCGTCGCCACCCATGTGTTCACCGAGGCCGAGCTGCGCCGCACCCTGGCGCGCATCGACATGGCGGACATCCTGCGGCGCTTCTTTGCCGACCCGACGGCGGCGCGCCCCACGGCCGAGGCATTGGCGGGCCTGTTGCCGAAGCTGCTGGCCACGGTGGAGGATGGCCGCGCCCGGCGGTTGATCGCACGGCTGACCCCGCGCATCTTGGGCGGCCGCGGTGCCAGCGCCGTGGTGGCGCGGGCGCTGCATGGCCTGCTGGAGGGCGGGCGGCATCAGGAGGTCCTGTCCTTCATCCTCAATCAATTCCGCCTGCTGCTCGCAGCGAAGGAGGAGCAGCTGCGCGCCGTGATCGCCGAGCGGGTGCGCGAACAAGGGGGCAGGATCGTCGGCTGGGCACTGGGCGCGCAGGTGGCAAGGCGGGTGCTGACCACGCTGAACAGCGAGTTGGACAAGATCGGCCCCGATGGCTCCGATTTGCGGGCGGCGTTCGACGTCTGGATGCGGGCGGAGATTGCCCGGATGGAGAGCGACCCGGAGCGGGCAGCGGAGATCGGGCGTGCCATTCGCCAAGTGGTGGCACACGAGACGGTGCAGGCGTGGATTTGGGACATCTGGTCGCGACTGCGCATGGCGATGGAGGCGGATGCGGCCCGGCCCGCTGGCCACACCGTGGCGTTCATCGAGGGCGCGCTGGCCAATCTGGGCGCCATGCTGGACTCCGACCAGGGCGTGCGCGGCCGCCTGCAGGCGGCCGCGGAGGGGATCGTGGTGAGCGTACTGCCCTCGGCCCAGCAATCCCTCGCCTCGTTTATCGGGGACGTCGTGGCCAACTGGGACACCGTCACCCTGGTGGATCGGATCGAGCTGCGGGTCGGCAAGGATTTGCAATTCGTGCGCGTGAACGGGACGGTGGTGGGCTTCCTCGTCGGGGGCCTGTTGTATGCGGTGCTGAAGGCGGTGTTCGGGGTGGTGAGTTTCTGACGCCTGCCTACATGCGCGGTAGCGGAGGAGTTTCGGCATGCGGCTTTCCGTCCTGGACCAATCGACCATCGTTTCCGGCCGTGCCCCGGCGGATGCCATCCGCGAGAGCATGGCGCTGGCGCAGCATTGCGAGGCGTTGGGCTATTACCGCTATTGGTGCGCGGAGCATCACGCGTCGGCCAGCCAGGCGGGCACTGCGCCCGAAATCCTGATCGCGGCGATTGCGGCCACCACCCAGCGCATCCGCGTCGGGAGCGCCGGGGTGATGCTGCCGCATTATTCCAGCCTGAAGGTCGCGGAGCAGTTTCGTGTGCTGGACGCGGTGGCGCCTGGCCGGATCGACCTCGGGCTCGGCCGGGCGCCGGGCAGCGATGGGCGCACGGCGTTCGCCCTGAACCCCAATGCGGCGCAGGCGGCGGACCAGTTCCCCGCCCAGGTGCGCGACCTGCTCGCTTGGGTGAGCGGGGAGCGCTTGGTGGAGGGCCACCCGTTCCGCGACATCCGCGCCCAGCCGGCCGGGCCAACCGTTCCGGAGGTGTGGATACTGGGTTCGTCCGATTATGGGGCGCGGGTGGCGGCGCATTTCGGGCTGCCGTTTTGCTTTGCCCATTTCATCGCGGATGGCGAGGCGGCGGGCGAGGCGGTCGACCTTTACCGGACTGGCTACCGGCCGAGCGCCCGGCATCCGGAACCGCATGCAGCGCTTGCCGTCTGGGCGCTCGCTGCCGACACGCAGGCAGAGGCGGAGCGGTTGTTCACCTCGCGTGCGCTATGGCGGCTGGGGCGCGACCGGGGTGTGTACGCAGCCCTGCCGACCCTGGAGGAGGCTGCTGCATACCCCTATAGCGATCGCGACTTGGCTCGAATTGCCCAAATCCGGGCGAAGGCGCTGGTGGGCACCGGGCCCGGCGTGTTCAGCCAGATCACTGCCATGGCGGCGCAGGTGGGGGCGGCCGAAATGGCCGTCATCACGGCCGCCGCGGATAAGGAGGCGCGCCGCCGGTCCTATACGCTGCTGGCCGAGGCAGGCCGGCTACGGCCAGCGGGCGACGTGCCGATTGCCGCCGAGTGAGCCGGCGCGGCGCCTCGCCTGCCATATCTTGAACCGGATCGTCATCACGGCGACAAGCACCGCCACGATGACCACGGGCACGAGCAATAGCGCAATCCAGAGCGCGAAGGCGGCAAAGGCCAACCCGCCCGCCACCACGGCAAGCAGCACGGCGCCGGCGATGATGCGGGTTGAGATCGGCGCGCGCGGCGGTGCGGTAAACCGGCCGTCAGGCGTCATGTCCAACTGCAAGCGAGGATCGTATGCCATAACTAAGCAATGGTCCGTCTGGCCCCCCGGTTCAAGCTTGCCGTGCCGCGCCAGGGCTGTGTTGGGACCTAAATTCTTCGATAGGAGGCCAGGGTGAAGCGACATGCGTTGGGTTGGATGGCGGTCGTTGCGGTGTCGTTCGCCATGCCCTGCTGGGCGCAGGGGGCTGCCGGGCTTTCGGGGAGCGTGCCGGAGGGCGTGGTGCGTGCCACCCTGCCCAATGGCCTGCGCATCGTCATCGTTCCAGACCGTCTGGCGCCCGTGGTGTCGAGCGCGCTGAACTACCTCGCCGGGTCCAACGACGCGCCGGATGGCTTTCCGGGAACCGCCCACGCGCTGGAGCACATGATGTTCCGGGGCAGCGAGGGGCTGGACCGGGACCAGTTAGCCGAATTGGGCGCGCAGCTGGGCGGCGTGAACAACGCCAGCACGACGGAGACCGTGACCCAATATACCTACACGGTCACCGCGCCCGACCTTCCACTGGTGCTGCGTAGCGAGGCCTTGCGCATGCGCGGGTTGACCCTTGCCGAAGCCGATTGGGAGCATGAGCGCGGCGCCATCGAGCAGGAGGTGTCGCGCGACCTTTCCAGCCCGTTCTATACATATGCCGCCCAAATCCGTTCCATCCTGTTCGCCGGCACACCCTATGAGCATGACGCGCTGGGGACCCGTCCTTCCTTCGATGCGACGCATACACAGCTGCTGCGGCAGTTTTACGAGCGGTGGTATGCGCCGAACAACGCCATCCTGGTGATCGCCGGTGACGTCGACCCGCCGGCGGTTTTGGCCGAGGCCACCGACATTTTTGGCGATATTCCGCGCCGCGAGCTGCCGGCGCACCCCAGTGTCACCTTGAGTCCGGTGCAGCCGGTGATCCTGCGGCTGCCGACCAACTTCCCGTTCGGGCTGGCCACGCTCGCCTACCGGATGCCGGGGCTGAAGGCGCAGGATTTCGCCGCGGCCGATATCTTGGGTGATGTGCTGGGAAGCCAGCGCTACGCCTTCTACGGCCTTGTCCCGGCCGGTCGGGCCCTGATGGCGCAGTTCGACTACCAGGCCGAGCCCGATGTCGGGTTTGGCCTGGCGCTCGCGGCGTTTCCGACGGGGGGTGACCCGGAGCCCTTGCTGGCGGATATGCGGCGCGTTTTGGCCGACGCCGCTGCGAATGGCGTGCCGGCCGAGTTGGTGGAGGCGGCCAAGCGCCAGGAATTGGCCCAGCTCGCCTTCCAGAACGACAGCATCAGCGGCCTCGCCAGCACCTGGTCGCGCGCGCTGGCGTCGCGGGGAGCCGATTCGCCCGAGGATTTGGCCCAAGCCTATGCCGCCGTGACGGTCGCCGACGTGAACCGCTTGGCGCGTGACATCCTGGATCCCGATCACGCCGTAACCGGCATCCTCACCCCGCGGTCCACCGGGCAGCCCCCGGCCAATGGCGGTTTCGGCGGCGGGGAATCGTTCGCCACGACGCCGGACCATCCAGTAACCCTGCCGGACTGGGCGGCAACGGCATTGGCGAGCCTGCCGCCGAGCTACAAGGTGGCGCCCCCCGATGTCAGCACCCTGCCCAACGGGCTGCGGCTGATCGTACAGCCGGAGCGCGTGAGCCACACGATCTCGGTCTACGGCGCGGTTCGGAGTGAGGCGGCGCTGGAGCAGCCGCCCGGCCAGGATGGTATCGCCGCGATGATGAGCCGGCTTTTCAATGAGGGGACCGAGACCCGCGACCGGCTCGCGTTCCGCAAGGCGCTCGACGACATCGGGGCGGTGGAAAGCGCGGGTGCCAGCTTTTCCCTGCGGGTGCTGACCTCGCAATTCGAGCCCGGCATGAAGCTGCTGGCGGAGAACGAATTGCATCCGGCCTTCCCGCCCGACGCCTTTGCCGTCACCCAGCAGCAATTGGTGCAGAATTTGAAGGGTCAATTGGGAACGCCGAGCTACCTGTTTTCCCGTGCGTTCAACCAGGCGCTGGTGCCGCCGGGTGACCCCGGGCTGCGTGTTCCCACCCCCGAGACGGTGACGGAGTTGAAGCCGGAGCAGTTGCGCGCCTATTACGACGCCACGATGCGGCCGGATTTGGCGACCATCGTCGTCATTGGCGATGTGAGCGTCGAGGACGCGCGCCGGGTCGTGGCCGAGACCTTCGGCGCATGGCAGGCGAACGGGCCGGCCCCGGCGGTCGATTTGCCCCCCGTGGTGCCCAACCGGCCGTCGCGCGTGCGGGTGAGCGACCCGAGTAGCCTGCAGGACCGGGTGACCCTGTCGGAGACGTTGGCGGTGCCGGTTTCCAGCCCGGACCGCTACACGCTCGAATTGGGGAACTCGATCCTGGGGAGCGGCTTCTCCTCCCGTTTGCTGCAGGATTTGCGAGTGAAGTCGGGCTATGTGTATTCGGCGAGCAGCGCGCTGCATTGGGACCGGACGCGGTCGTTCTACACCGTTTCGTTCGGGGCCGACGGCGTCAATGTGGACAAGGCGCGTGCCTTGGTGCTCCGCGACATCAAGGATATGCAGTCCGCCCCCGTCACCACTGCCGAGTTGAACCGGGTCAAGGCGGAAATCCTGCGCCTGCTGCCGATGCAGCGGGCCAACGTCCGCTCGATCGCGTCCTTGTATCTGGCGCGGGTCAGCTTGGGTTTGCCGCTCGATTCGGATGCGAGGGCGGAGCAGGCCTATCGCGACATCACAGTGGCCGACATCCAGGAGGCGTTCGCGAGATGGTTGCGGCCGGATGATTTCGCAGAGGTGGACCAAGGGCCGCCGCTGCAGTAGCGGTATGATGCGCATGAGCCGCCGTCTGGTGTTGGGGTCGTTGGCGTTGCCGCTGCTGCAAAGCTGTGCCGCGCCCCTGGCACCGCTGTCCAACCCGGCCACGTCAGGCGCGGCGGAGGCGCTGTTGGCAGAGAGTGCGGCGGCTCATGGGCTGGCGGCCCTGGCGGCGATCACCGACCTCAATGTCAGCTATGCCGGGGAATGGCACGCGTTGGTTGGGTCGTTGCAGCCGGATCTGGTCGATGCCGGCTTTCGTGGCCGGTCGCAGGAGCGTTTGTTGTTGCGCCAGGGCTTGGTAGGCCAGGCGCATACCGGCCCCAAGGGCAACAAGCAGGTGGTCCGGCATATGACGCCCGCGCCGGGCGATTTGCGCGTTTGGTTTAATGGCGAAGAAGCGCATGACAGGTCGCGCCGGGACGCTGCGGCCTTGGTGGTGGATGATTACAGTTTGTTCTTGCTCGGCCCCATGCTGTTGGCAGGGCCATGGCGGACGCAGCGTGTCGTGACGCTGGAGCTGGGAGCGCCCGAGGCGGATTGCGATGTTCTGAGGATTCAGATGCGCCCGGGGGCGGGCTTTTCCGATGGCGACGATTTGGCGGTGTTCATCGGGGGCGAGGACAGGCTGATGCGGCGTGTCCGCTTCACGCTGAACGGTCTGGACTCGACCCGCGGTGCCGTGGCCGAGGTGGAGACCGCCGGCCACGTCGTATTGCATGGGGTGCACTGGCCCACGCGCTTCCACGAGCGGTTGCTGCGCCCCTTGCCGTTGGCGGTGCATGATTGGCGATTGACTGGACTCGACGTCAACCGGGGGTGGGACGCGGCTGCCATCAGCGGGATGGGTTTCCTTGGCAGTGCCATAGACCCTGCGTCGCCGTTAAAGGTGGAGTAGATGGTACAACCTGACGAGCCCGTGCTGACGGACGCGAAGGCCGCCGAAATGCGGGCGAGCTTCGCGCGGCAGGGTCTGATGCGAACGATTGGTGCTGACATAACCGAGCTGGTGACGGGGAGATGCGTCGTGGAGGTAGCATTTACCCCCGCGGTCAGCCAGCAGCACGGGTTTTTCCATGGCGGTATCGTGGGGGCCATTGCCGATTCCGCCGGCGGTTATGCCGCGATGAGCGTGATGGCGGTGGGGACGGACGTGGTCACGCTGGAATACAAGATGAACTTCCTGCGCCCTGCGGCCGGGGAGGTTTTGGTGGCGGTCGGGACCGTGCTGCGCGCCGGGCGGGCGGTGACCGTCACCCGCGCCGACGTATTCATCATCAGCGCGGGCGAGCGCCGGCTATGCGCGGCCATGCAGCAGAGCATCATGGCCGCGCCGTCCAAGCGCTAGTTTTTACCCCCGATAGCCGCGGGGCATCCGGTATCGCCCAACCATCCGGGTCAATGCGCGGCATGCACTCGACCGGCGATCCCGCATCGCCCAAAGAGCGATACGCGCGACGCATTGACGGCAGCTTTCGTGTGTGGCCCTCCCCAGGTGAGACAGGGTCAGGACAGATGTTTGGCGATGTCGCTGGCCATCTGCGATCCGGTTTCATCCGCGCGGATCGGCGCCAGATAATGCCCGTCCGGGCCAACCAAATAGAGCACGGAGCTATGGTCTACCGTGTAGCCCATCGTGTCCGCATTGGCTGGGTGGACAAGGCTCGTAACGCGGTATTCTTGCTGCATTTGATGAAGCTGGTCCGGCGTGCCCGTTAGCCCGACCAAGCGCGCGTCGAAGGCGGCCAGGTAGCTGCGC
Organism: Acetobacteraceae bacterium; assembly: GCA_965199005.1. GTDB lineage: Bacteria > Pseudomonadota > Alphaproteobacteria > Acetobacterales > Acetobacteraceae > LMUY01. The sequence goes on from CBDAQK010000007.1 coordinate 323,949, forward strand.
AGGACCGTCGGCGTGTCGCGCTGCGGATCGACCGTGACGAAGATCGGCTGCAACCTGAGCGCGCGCGGCCCCAGCAAATCCATCGCGTCGGCGACGGCGGTCAGCGTGACGGGGCAGACGTCTTGGCAAGAGGTATAGCCAAAGTAGAACAGCACGTAGCGCCCCAGGAAAGTACGGTCGGTAATGGTCTCCCCCGTCACCGAAACCAGTGCGAATGGACCGCCCACGGCGGCTTGGCGTGGCGGGGCAATGCCACCCAGCATCCATAAATAGCCGCCCGTCAGCAGGAGGAGGCCGGCAACCACCCCGGCGATGGGGGCGGCCGTTCGGCGCTGCTTGGGCCTACATTTGCATGTTCGCATGGTCACTCCCTGAGCGAGCGGGGATCGGGTGGGTTGCCAACTCGTGTATGTCCGCCTGCAATTTCTGCGGATCGTTCCAGCCCGGCTGTATTGTGGCCTCTTGGACGGCACGTAGCCAGCCATCGCCGTCGATTAGGAATTGCGTCCCCGCCATCTCTCCGTCTGGCAGGCCGGACACGATCGCGTACGCATGCGGCAGCGTCTCATCACCGGCAATGCAGACGCCCGGAGAAGGGGGGGAAGCCGGGACGGGGGTGACCAGGATCGTCGTCACACCCGGCGTGGGGTTTGGCGGCGCCGTTCCGATCACCAGCCGCACGAACCCGCCCCGTAAATCGGCGAGCGTCACGTCGCGGCCGCTCTCGCAGTGCGCCTGCAACTCAGGTGCCTGGAGGGGGGGCGAATAACTGCCGGTCGCTTGGAAGGTCAGGCCCGCATTATAGGCACGGATGAAGTCGATCAACGCCCAACGCTGGTTGTCGGACAACACCGGGGCGAAGCCCGGCATGGCCAGGCCGCCTTCTGGCGCCTCCATGCCGTGCGACAGCCACCAGAACAGCTCGCCATCGCTGTGCATCCATAGATGCGCGGCCGTCAGATCGGCGGGTGGCACGGGCAGGCCCTTCGCCGCCGGGCCATCCCCGTGTCCCTCCGGCCCATGGCACATGGCGCAGTTCTGCGGAAACAGGGCCGCGCCATCCATGATGGAGGTGGCGGCGAAATGGGTGGGTGAGGTGTAGAAGCTCGTGGGATAAGCGGGGATGAAGAGCAGGTCCAAATGCGGGACCGCAAACCAGGCGACCAAGACCGCGCAGACTGCCGCGCCCCAGCGAACCCAGTGGCGCAGCATAATGGCGGCAACCAGCAGCACCGCCGACCCGGCAAGTGCGAGCAGGGCGCCAAGCACTTCGTTCCGGAAATCCGGGTCCTCGCCAATCGTCTCCAGCGTGAAGCGGTCGGCGAAGGGCCAGACCGGCTGCTGGTCCATGGCCGGGGCCAGGCTGCCGAGCACCGCCGCCGCCGCGACGATCGCGAGGGCAAAGCCGGTTTGCACGGCAATCGCCCAGATCAGCGCGCGTTTTGCAGCCGCCGGGTCGTCCCTCAAGAGCGCCGGGGCCAAACGGTAGCGGTTGACGACGGCGAAGCCGAAAAGCACGCCGAACAAGCCCAGCTTGACCAGTGCCATCCAGCCATAAGCCGTCCCGACCAGGCCGGGTACACTCTCGACCAACTTCCAGCCCTGGATCATTGCGGTGGCGGTCAGCGCCACCAGGCACAGCTTGCCCAAGGGCGAAAACCAGCGTGCTGCGAGGGCGGCCGCTTTCGCCGGGCACTCGCGAATCACCAGCAGCAGCGGCAGCAAACCGCCTAGCCAGGCGCCTGCCGCCAATAGATGCACCACGTCGGAGGCGAGCAGCAGGCTAAGGCCGTGCGACATCGATGCCGCATGGCTATGTCCGGCCTGCAGCGCGAGGGCCAGCGTTGCCAGCCCTAGTGCCACGCGCTGCCGCCAGAGCGTGTCATGCCGGCCAATCGCGGCTGCGGTTGCCAGCAGAGCCGCGAGTTGGGAGGCGATGATGTGGCCGAACATCGTGCCGGTCAGGACCACCGGGACGGCCTTGGCCGCCTCGCGAAACGATGGAGCACCGGCCATGTCGGCAGCCTGCGCCGCCAGCCAGGCCAGCAGGCCCACCACGCAAGCGGCGGCCGAAGATTGCGTCAGAACGAGAAGGCGGTGGTTGACCCGTTCCGCCGTTGGCGTCGGCATGCGGTCGAAACAGTGCGGCACGACGACGACGCGGAACACCAGCGCGCCAAAGACGGATAGCAGGGCGGCAACCGACACACCACGCACCGCGGCCAGCAGCAGCCCGCCATCGATGTCAAACTGTGGTAGCACCGCCCCGTTGCCCGCCTACTGCGCGATCGTGAAGGTGAAGCTGCCCTCGGTTTTATGCGTATCGACGGCGGTGGCGTGCCAGGTCACCGTGTAACGCCCGGCCTTCAATGGGCTCAGCGCGATGGCAAGATGGGTATTGCCACCCTGCAGGTGAGCGTCCCCGGTGACGACGCTCGCCCCTGAGGCATCCTGCACGGCGATTGTGCTGAATTGCGGTTCCACCCCCTCCGTGAAGTCGATCACGACCTGCGCCGGCGCTTGCTGCACCGTGCTGCCGACGGCGGGGGATGCGGTCTTGAGGAAGGCGTGGGCGGAGGCGGCCCCGGCGCCGAGCACGAGGCTGGCGAGGGTGGGCATTAGGAAGCGTGTCATCGATGGGATTCCTTGGTGGTAGGGTAAGGTCATTTGGACATGCTCATGCCCGGCATGGCCGCCGGGCCGGCTGAGCCGGTCGATTGCACCTGTGCCTGGATGTCGACCGGCGGGGCCTTCGCGAAGACCAACCGCACCGGCACCACCGAGCCTTGCTTCAGCGGTGCCTTCAGCCCATCCAGCATGATGTGGTTGCCGGCCGGGCTGAGTGTCACGGGCTTGCCCGGCGGCAGCACGAGACCGCCGGCAATCTCCCGCATTCGCATGATGCTGCCGTCCATTTGCATGCTGTGCAGATCCGCCTTGGCCGAGGCCGGGCTGGAAACCCCCACGAGCCGGTCGCCATCCGGGCTGGTCAGGGTGGCGTAGACTCCGCCGGCCGAGACGCCTGGGGTGGTCGCCCGTGCCCAGGCGTGTTGGACCGTCACCGGTCCAGGGTCGGCGAAGACGGGGTGCGACGCAGCCATGCCGACGGCCAACATGGCCAACTGAAGCGCCCTCATTCGAAAATCGGCTTTCCGATCGAGGTCGGAAACAGATCGTCGAAGAAGTAATGGACCAGCACGGCGGCGCCGACATTGGTGCCGGCCGCCTTGTTCGCCGGGATCAGCGCCTCGACGCCAATCTCACCCCATTGCGCCATGTAGATGACGCCGGGCGCGACCGTCCATGTCGTGCCTTGGGAACTCGGGGCGCCGGAAGGGGAAGACCAGGTGACTTCGACCACTGGAATCAAATCGCCGAGGAAGCTGGGCAGGCCGAGGTCTCTTACCTGCATTTGCAGGTAGGGCAGGCTGTACTGGAATGACAATCCACCATTCCAGGCATTGTTGCTGCCGTTGTTGAATTGGGTCGAGATCAGGCCGCTATCGGGGTCGGTGACCTGGAAACTCTTCAGCTTCTTATCCGCAATCGTGTAGCTCAGTTCCCCCGTGATGGCGAACGGGCGGGCAAATCCGATCGGCAAATCGCCGAAGCCCTTGCCGAAATACGCCGTGGGTGCAGTGGAGCCGTAACGGTCGGCCCCGGTATGGGTGGTGCCGGTGCCGCCGATTTCCCGCTGAATGCCCAGCGAGACGACGAACTCATGCGCTGCGTTGGTGTAGGCCTGCCATTTCCCGGTGACGACGAGATCTTCGAACCCGGTCTGGGTTTTGGACCCGTTCGTCTGGTTGATGTCATAGCCGCCATTGAGGATCAGCGCCGTGGTAGGGGTGATCGTCTTGTCGTACTCCCAGCCGAGGTCGACCGAGTGCGACGGCCCGGTGCCGCCATTGGCGCCGCTGCGCTGGTAGGTGAGGGCGGGCAGGGACGCCTCGTCGGCGACGCCCGGGTCATCGAAGGTGAGGGTGACCGGGAAGACGCGAGCGCCGGCGATCACGTGGGCGAAGGCAGGCACGGCAAACAGGGCAGCCGCCAGCAGGCTGGCAGTGCGAAAATATCGCATGAGGAGAGGTCCTTGGCCAGAAGCAACAAGGCCGGCGATCAGGCGATCACCGGCGCACAAAGAAGCTGTCAGGCGAGGGCGGGCGGACCTCGGGCGGGGGGTGTGGTGCGTGCCTGGGATGGCGGGCCGCGGGCGGGCGGCGGCAGGGATGCGCGGCCGGCCGACTGGCTGGATGGGGCCGGAAGTTCAACCGCCGTGCTGAGGATCACGCCCGGCAAAGCCAGCGTCACGCAAAGCGGGCAGAGTGTGCAGTCCGGCGCGTGATGGTGGGCCGGGTGGTCACCCGGCGTTGCGGGTGTCCCCGTGCTGCAGATAATGCTGAGCGCATCGAGCGCGGCGATCGATTGCTCCTGCGCCGAAGCTGCATCCGGTAGCACCAGCGAGCCCAACGCGATCTGGCTGACCAGAGCGAGCACCGCCAGCAGCAAGCCTGGGATGCTGGTGGGGAGCCGCTGGGGACGGGATGGCCCGTGGGACATGCGACGTCCTACCATGCCCACCGGAAACAACAAGCGGGTCAGGACGTGCTTTTACATCCCAAGCGCGCGCATGTACACATCTAGCAGGCCGTCCATCTCCTCGCGGTCTTTCGCCTCCACCTTGCGGAGGGAGATCAGCTTGCGCAGTACCTTGACGTCGAACCCGGCGCTCTTCGCCTCCGAGTAGATGTCCTTGATATCGTTGCCCAGCGCCTTGCGCTCCTCCTCCAGCCGCTCGATTCGCTCGATGATGCTGCGCAGACGGTCGGCCGCGATGCCACCCACCTGGGGGTCGTCGGTCAGTTCTGCGGTGTTCGTCGCCATCGTCAGCCCCCGTCGTGCAAGGCGGCGGGGGTAGCTTCGCAGCCGCGCCGGGTCAACGGGGGTGCCCCCGACGCTCCGGTGCTGTAACATGGTTGCCACGTCCCGCCAGGAGAGATGCTGATGTCCGCCGTCGACCATATCCGCCGCTATCACGACGAACTCACCGCCTTCCGGCAGGATTTGCATGCGCATCCCGAATTGGGACTGGAGGAACATCGCACGGCCGAGTTGGTGGCGGCGCAACTGGAATCCTGGGGGATCGAGGTGCATCGCAACGTCGGCAAGACCGGCGTGGTCGGCGTGCTGCGCTCCGGCAACGGGCAGGCGCGAATCGGCCTACGCGCTGACATGGATGCGCTGCCGATCCTGGAGGCGAACGACGTGCCGTATCGCAGTGGCACGCCCGGCGTGATGCATGCCTGCGGCCATGACGGCCACACCACGATGCTGCTCGGCGCCGCCCGCTATTTGGCGGAGACGAAGGACTTCAATGGCACCGTCCACTTCATCTTCCAACCCGGCGAGGAAGGCATTGGCGGTGCGCTGGCGATGCTGGACGACAAATTGTTCGAGCGCTTCCCCTGTGACGCCGTGTTCGGCATGCACAACCGGCCTGGCATGGCGGTGGGCGAATACGCGATCTGTCCCGGCACGGCCATGGCGGGTGGTGCGTTCTTCGACATCCACATCGAAGGCAAGGGCTCCCACGGCGCCCATCCCGAGCAAAGCATCGACCCAGTGTTGACGGCATGCCACATTGGCGCCGCGCTGCAATCGGTCGTGGCGCGCAACATCGCCGCGACGGAGACGGCGGTGCTGAGCGTGACGAAGATTGCTGGCGGGGACGCCTACAACGTGGTGCCGCAAACGGCACTCATGTCGGGGACGGCGCGGGCGTTCAAGTCCGAGGTGATGGACCGGATCGAGGAGCGGATGCGCGGCGTGGTCCAGGGTGTGGCCGCCGGGTTCGGCGCGACCGCGACGATCGACTTCCGCAAGATTTTCGCGCCGCTGAATAATGACCCCGTTCACACCGTCGCCTACGCCGACGCCGCGGCCGATTTGGTGGGAGAGGCGGCGGTCGACCGGAAGAAGGGGCCGACCATGGGCTCGGAAGATTTCGCCTTCATGATGGAGAAGGTGCCGGGGGCCTATATCCTGGTCGGCAATGGGGAGGGTGCGGCACCCCACCATCCGCGCTACAATTTCAACGATGCGGCGATCCCGTTCGGGGCTGGGCTCTACGCCCGGCTGATCGAGCGGAGTATGCCAAAGGGCCTCTGACTTAGGGGAAACTTCGCGGCTGCCCTGCCTCGGCCTGTGGCGCGGGCTGGGGCGGTGGGGCCAGCGTGGCGGACCAGGCGAGTTGGAGCTGCCGGAGCAGGAGCGCACGCTCGTCCACCACGGATTGGATGAACTGGCGCCGCGCCAATTCGGGTTCGGAGCGGGCGAACTGGCGTCCTACCTGTTCGCGGTAGGGCACGGCAAATTCCTCGGTATGCGAATGATAGGCGCCGACCGCCTCCCGCCAATCGGCCGATTGCTGATATAGGCTGAGCAGGAAGCGGGCGGCATAATCGGCGTTGATGGCGGGATCGAACCCGTCGTTGACGGTGCGGAATGCCGTTGGGTGCGCCGCCAGGTTGACCTGCATGCAGCCGATGTCGATCGAGTCGACGCCGTTTTTCTGCGCTTGCAGCACCCAGGCGACGGCGGATTTGCGGTCGTTGAAGAACAGGCCCTGACCATTGGCGTTCACGGACCAAGGCCAGGCCTTCTTCTCGCCGGTCCGTTTATCGGGCCGGCCGGTCTCGACGATGCTGATGGCGAGCAGCAGTCCGGTCGGGATGTTGTACTGCTTCTCCGCCGCCAGGATGGGCGGCTCGCACGCCTCGATCGCGGGCTTTGGCGCTTGCGGGGGTGGTTGCGGAAACAGGCGCACGGGGAGGTTCTTGCCGTATTCGTCCCGCAAAGAGGCCGCGACGCTGGGGCTTGCCGCGAGCAGGATGGCGGCAGCGACGACGCACGCGATCCGTGCGACATCTTTACCATCCGCGATGGCCAATTCGTCGAACATTGGGGCATGGGCGACATTGCCGGCACGCTTGCGCAACTCAAGGCTAGGCATCGGGAAACCGGGCGCGCAGGGCAACGATGATGTCGTCCAACACGGGCCCCCAATCGCCGTGAGATGTCTGCCGGAATTGGCGCAGCGTCGGATACCATGGCGAGTCTGATCGCCCGGTTAACCACCGCCAATCGGTGTTGACGCGGTTCAGCAGCCAGACCGGTTTGCCGAGTGCGGCCGCCAGATGCGCGACCGCGGTATCGACGGAAATCACCAGGTCGAGATTGGCGACCAGGGCGGCCGTGTCGGCGAAGTCGCGCATCTCGGCCATGACGTCGGTGAGCGTGGCACTATCGAATGGGTTAGGCCCGGCCTTTTGCAGGCTGAAGAAATGCAGGCCAGGCAAACCGAGCAGAGGCGTGAGCAGCGCTGGCGGCAAGGAGCGTTCGTGGTCGGCGAGTTTGGTGGGGCTGCCTGCCCATGCCAGGCCGATCCGCTTGCCGCGGCCGGGCATCGCGGCGATGCGGCTGCGCCAGAGCTCCACTGCGGCCGCGTCGGCGTGCAGATATGCGGTGGCGCTGGGAATGGTCTGCAGCGTCGTCCCCAGTGCTAGGGGCAGGCTCATCGTCAGGCATTGCAGATCGAATGGCGGCAATGCCTCGCCTTGCCCCAGCACCTGGTCCACGCCTGGCAGGCCGGCTAGCAGCCGCACCAGCGAGGCTTGCACCTCCATGATGACGCGCAGGCCCCGGGACGCGGCCAGAACGCCGTAGCGGCAGAATTGCAGGGTATCGCCGAAACCTTGCTCGGCATGGATGAGCAGGGTCTTGCCCTGCGCCGGCTCGCCGCGCCATTGCGGCTGCGTGAAGTCACGGCGCTGACCAGCCACGATCGAGGTCTGCCAACGCCATTCGAATGCTTCCCAGCCCTCCGCCATGTCGCCTTGCAGCAGCAGCGCGGTGGCCAGGCTGGCATGGGCGTCGGCGTAATCCGGCCGGAGTGCGATGGCCCGCCGATAGGGGCCGATGGCATCCGCCGGACGGCCTTGCTGTTGCGCGACCAGGCCCAGATTGTAATAGGCGTCGGTATAGCCGGGATTCAGGTCGATGGCACGCTGATAGCAGGCGGCAGCCTCGCCGGGTTGGCCCATCTCGACCAGGACGATGCCGAGGTTGAAGTGCGCGTCCGTATAGCCGGGCCTGGCCGCGATGGCCCGGCGGTAACACACGGCGGCCTCGTCCAAGCTGCCGAGTTGGCGCACCGTGATGCCGAGGTTGTAGTGGGCGTCCGCATGGCCGGGGTTGAGCGCGACCGCCCGGCGGAAATGAGCGGCGGCCTCAGCCCGGCGACCCTGTTCCAGCGCGGCCAGGCCCAAATTATAGTGCGCATCCACGAAATCCGGCTTGAAATGGATGGCTTTGCTGTAGCAGGCGACGGCGTCGCTGGTTCGGCCGAGCGTTTGCAGCGCCAAGCCCTGGTTGTAGAACGCATTGGTAAAATCGGGCTTGAACCCGATGGCTTGGCGATAGGCGGCCACGGCTTCGTGCAATCGCCCGGCCTGATGGTGCTGCACCGCCTGTTCGAAGGTCTGCGCGGCGCGTTGCAGCGGCGGCTCGCCCCGTTTGGACTCCGCCCGGCGTTCTTTGCGGTTCACCGGTTGAACGACAGCGTCAACCCGCGGGCCCGCCAACCGGCCTCGATCGCATCGAGGTCCGTCACGCCGGACGGTTGACTGCGGGAGGGGGCGGTCTTCAGCCGGGGCGCGCCCTCAGTACGCCACAACCCCAGCAGGCGGCGCAATTCGCCCAGTGGGTCGGTGTGATCGTCGACCCGGAGGTTCAGGTCGGGGAAATCCTCGGCCGTGGTCAGCACCATGGCCGCCGATTGCCGCCCGCGGCGGTCGCCGCCTGCCTGCTGCCCGGCCTCCAGCGCGTGCATCAGCCGCTCCGGCAGGTCGGCCGTGGACGCGGCATAGGCGGCCATGGTGTCGCCGACCACGTCCGCCCCGGCCAGCATGTTGCCGGCGATGCTGACATGGCTCGCGGTCTCGCTGCCGCACCAATCGACGCAATGGCGCCCGGTCCAGGCGGCCGTGCGGCCCAGCCGGTCCACGGCGTGGATTTGGCGCAGATGTTTGCCGTCGTCGCCCGCCAGTGCGCCCTCGATCGCGGCTGAGGGGGCCAGGCCACGGGCCAGCCCGGCCAGCACCGCTGGCCCCAAATAGCGGTTGGTGATGGATTGGGTGGACACCGCCCCCACCCCGGCCTGCACGAAGGGACAACTGGCCCCGACCGCGAAGGCGCAGGTCGTCACGGCCACGGCGAAGGCTCCGGTGCCGGGGTCATGCGCCACGATCGACCAGGTCATGCCGCTAAACTCCGCTGGAACAGGCTGAGCATCCAGCCCATGCACTGCAGGAACAGGGCCGGGTCGTAGCGGGGCCCCTCGTCACGCAGGAAGGCGTGGGCGCCATTCACGTCATGCCACTCATAGCGGGCCGACACCGCCTCCAGCCGCTCGCGAATGGCCTGGCGCCCGCTAAAAGGCACGTGCGGGTCCTGCCGGCCCCAAACGAACAGCGCCTCCGCCTTCAGCGAATCCATGCGGGCGAGGCTGTCATCATGTTGGCCGGCGCCCAGCGTGCCGGAATGGATGTCGGTGGCGTAGAAGCAGGCAGTGGCGGAGACGTCAGGGTTCAGCGCTGCCCGGTAAGCCAAATGGCCGCCGAGGCACACACCCAGCGTGGCAATCCGGCCGGTGCAGGCCTCGTGCTGCCGCAGATAGGCCACTCCGGCCTCTGCATCGGCGTCGAAGGCGGCGACCGGCTTGGTGAATTTCAGCGCGTTGCCTCGGTCGGTGCCGGGTTGGTCATAGTGCAACACCGTCCCGGGCGGCTCGTACTCGTGATAGACCTCTGGCACGGCGACCAGGTAGCCCTGGCCCGCCACCATGGCAGCCAGGCGGCGGATCGGGCCGGTCACCTGGTAGATTTCCGAGAAAAACAGCACCCCGGGGAAACGTCCAGCGATGGCCGGGCGGAACAGATGCAGCCGCATCGTGCCCCCTCCTACGGCGATGTCGGCGGTCCCGTCACTCCGGATGATCATGGCCGGTCTTCTCCAAAACGGACCCGCTGACGGCAACATCCCAGGCAGCCGGGCGTTGATATGCCGTCTCGCAACGAAGGAGAAGGGACATGGCTCATCAGAGTCCGGCCCAAAAGAACACGGTCGAGCGCGTCATGCACGAGTTCAAGCACGGCGAGTTGAAGTCTGCTGGCAAGAAGGTGCGCAACCCACGTCAGGCCGTCGCCATCGGTTTGTCGGAGGCGGGTGCCAGCCGGCCGACGCAGAAGGCGGGGAAAAGTAAATGAGGCTTTTGGGAGGCGCCGTACTCCTGACTGTGCTGGCTGGCGCTGTGCCAGTGATGGCCCAGCAGACGGCCAAGCCCGTCCCTGATAGCAGCGGCCCGCAGACCGCCGTTCCCGCGCCTCTGCCTGCCGGGACGGCGGATGTGCCAGGCGGCAGCGCACGCAATGGCGTGATCAAGCCGCCAGCCGTGTCCGGCGCGATGCCGATCGTCCAGCCCCCGGTGCGTGGCACCATGCCGGTCATTCCACCGCCGGGATCCGCGGGCAACGCCCCCCAGGTGCAACCCAAATGATGCCTGCCTACGCTCAAATTCCAACCTCGCCGGACCCGTTGCCGCCGATCCCGCCGCCGGGGATCCCGGGCGGTCCGATCGGGCCTGATTTGCCGGAGCCACCGATCTATGACCCGCCAGGGCCCGATCAGCCCATCACCGACGTGCCGCCGGTGGGTGATCCGCCCGCTGAAGAACCGGTGCCGGCCCGGCTTGAATGGTGACCTGACGCGAGGTCGCCACTGGTTGGAACGGGGGGCGATGAGGTAGATGGGCGGAAGACCCATTCGAGGCTGAGTCATGGCAAGCAAGTTCCGCTCCCCGGTCGATCCTTATATCCTGATGATGGTGGCCACCGTGGCTATTGCCTCCACCATTCCAGCGGTCGGGGTGGGGGCGGTCGTCGCCAACTGGGCCTCGACGGTGGCGATCGGCATTCTGTTCTTCATGTATGGTGCCAAATTGTCCCCCCAGGCCGCACTGACCGGCCTGACGCATTGGCGGTTGCATGGCGTGGTGCTGCTGTCCACCTTCGTGATGTTTCCGATACTGGGGCTGATGCTGGGCGTCCTGCCGGAGAGCATCCTGCCGCGCTCGCTCTATAATGGCCTGCTGTTCCTGTGCGTGCTGCCCTCGACCGTGCAATCCTCCATCGCCTTCACCTCGATTGCGCGGGGGAACGTCGCGGCGGCGTTGTGCAGTGCCTCCGCCTCCAACCTGCTGGGCATCTTCATCACACCGCTGCTGACCGCGCTGTTGCTGCATACGCAGGGCGGCGGATTCTCCTTCGGCGTGCTGATGGACATCGTCACGCAATTGCTGCTGCCGTTCATGGCCGGCCAGGTGCTGCGCCCATTGATCAACGGGTGGCTGACCCGGAACAAATCCTATCTGAGCTTTGTCGACCGCGGATCGATCCTACTGGTGATCTATACCGCGTTCAGCGAGGGCGTGGTCACCGGGGTCTGGCATAAACTGGACCTGGCCAACCTCGCCATGCTGTTCATCGTCTCCCTCGTGCTGCTCCTGCTGGTTCTCGCGGTCACCACGGCCGTCAGCCGCTATATCCTGCGCTTCCCGGTCGAGGATGAGATCGTGGTGGTGTTCTGTGGCTCCAAGAAGAGCCTGGCCAGTGGGCTGCCAATGGCGAGCGTGCTGTTTGCCGGATCCCAGGTCGGGCTGATCGTGCTGCCGCTGATGCTGTTCCACCAAATGCAGCTCATGCTTTGCGCGACGTTGGCCCGGCGCTACGGTGCCCGCCCGGCCATCCCGGAGCCGCGCGCCCACGCCCTTCCGTCCGGCAAGATCGCCTAAAGCCCGCTCGGCTGCACCACGACGCAGGGCAGCTGGCGCTGGTTGAGGCGCTGGCAGGCCAGGGCAGCCTGGCCGGCGGATAGGTTCGCCAGACGGGAGCGGTAGAGCACCGTTCCGCTCGACGGTGCGGTGGTTGGCAGCGTGATCGTCGCGGCCCGAAGCTGCTCCGGGTCCTCCATCCTGGCGGTCTCTGCCACCTCCCGGGCCAGACCTGGGTTGCCGAACGCGCCCACCTGGATCCCCCACGTGCCGGGAACGTCCGGTGGCGGCGGCGCGGTGTAGGCGGCTGCCACCTGCTGCACCGGCGCGGTCGCCGCCCGCTCCAAGGGCGCGCAGGGGTGGTCGGGGTCGTAGGCAGCGTTCTCATCACAACCGGCTGCCAGGCTGGTCACGCTGGGAGCCGGCGATGGGGCCGCACCTTCGGCGACGCCGTAGGTGGCCAGCGGCCCGGTCAGGGCGATGGCGTTGCCCAGATGCGGGGTGATCGAGGCCAGATAGTTGATCGTCTCGTCCGGTAGCTCGCTGTTTCCGGCAAGGTAGGCGTCCAGCCGGTCTGGCCCTGCATTATAGGCAGCCAGGAAACCGGGCGCGCCGTAGCGGTCATACATTTCACGGATATAGGCCGTGCCGGCGAGGATGTTGTTGTGGGGGTCGTAAGGGTCATTGCCGAGCCGGTGACGCTGTTTCAACCCGGCATAGGTCTGCGGCATCACCTGCATCAGCCCCATCGCGCCAACGGGCGAGACCGCCTGTTCCTGGCCACCCGATTCCTGATGCATCACGGCGCGGACCCATTGCTCCGGCACGCGGAAGCGGGACGCGGCTTCGTGAATATAGGGGCCCCAAGGGTCACCTGACGGGCCCGGTGGCGGGTAATAGCGATGCGGCGCGCGGGACTCTGCCGCCGGGTCATAGCCATCATAGGGAATGGCCCCATCGGAGCTGTATCCGCCGCCGGGTTGGGCGCATCCACTGAGCAGCAGCGCCATCAGCATCGCTGCGAGCATGAGGCGTTGCATGCGCGTCACCGCAACGCTGCAAGCTCGGGCGCGGCGGCGGCGAAAAGCGGGGAGGGGGTGTGGGCGCCGGTTTGCCGCATCAGCCACCACGCGCAGCACAAATTGGACGACAGGAACGGCAGCGCCTTGTCCTGCCGGCTTGCCAGGATCGCCGGCAGGGTCAGCATGCCGGTTCCGCTCATCACGATCGCATCGACCTCCGGATGCAGCACGGTGCGCATGGCGTCGTACACCTCCGCGGTGGTCAGGGTGTAGGCGCGGAATGTTTTGGTAACCTTCACCAGCTGGACCACCTCGTGACCGGCGGCGGTGAAATAGGCAGCCGCCTCGTCGGTCAGCCATTGTGGATAGGGCGAGAACAGGCACATCCGCCGCACCCCCAACGCCGCCAATGCCTCCGCGATCGCCCCACTGGCGGTTTGCACCGGGGTGCCAGGCCGCGACAGCGACTGCGTGAGGGCCCGGTCGCCGGCGGGCAGCAGCGCGTAGGACGGGCCGGTCATTCCCGCGACCACCGCATCCAGTGCCAGCCCGCCGAAACTGGCCAGGGCGGCGGCATAGGTGCCGGCGTAGCGCCGGTTGCGTTCCTCCAGCGTGGTGCCGGGCATGACCGGAAGCCGCGTGCCGAACAGCCGCAAGGTGGCGGGCAGCAGCCGGTTGAGTTCGGGCTCCACCACAGGGTTGGCGGACGGCACCAGGACGCCGACGTTGCGGGCGACGTCCAACCCATGCATGGCGTCGGTCAGGTCAACCATGGAGGCGCTCCGAAAGGGGATGGGCTGGTGCTCAGGCAGGTTTCTTGCTCCACTCCAGGTAGCTCCGCCAAACCAGTCCGGGAATCCCCTTATGCGCCGTACGCCCCGATTTCTCGATCGCCTACGCCTCGAAGCGAGCGATCTGGAAAACCATGTGGTCGACGAGTTCCTTGCCGGCCGGCTGGATCGCCGCGGATTGCTGCGGGAGGGCAGCCGGTTCGGCCTGGCGCTGCCGTTGCTGGGCGGTTTGTTGGGAACGGCCAACCCGTTCGCAAGCACGCTCGCCCGCGCGCAGACCGGCAAGCCGGACGCCACCATCCGCGTCGCCTCGCCCGTGCCGTCCGGTGCGCTGGAGCCGGTGACGGTGGCCAATGCGGGCGGGCTGATGATGCTGATGCAGACGGGGGAATTCCTGGCGCTGGACCAGCCGGACCTGATCCTGCGGCCGATGCTGGCGCTGTCGTGGAAGCCCAATAACGACGGCACGATCTGGACCTTCACGCTGCGCCCCAATGTGAAATTCCACAACGGGCACATCCTGAATGCCGACGACGTGGTGGCGACGATGGACCGCTTGTGTGATCCGAAAAACGGATCCAACGCGCTCTCCGCCTTTCGCGGCGTGTTGGCGCCGGGGGGTACCCGCAAGGTCGACGACCTGACGGTGGAGTTCCACCTCAGCGCGCCGAACGGCAACTTCCCCTATATCGTCTCATCGGACAATTACAACGCGATCATCCTGCCGGCGGATTACAGCGGCGACTTCGAGAAGAACTTCAACGGCACCGGGCCGTTCAGGCTGGAGAAATACACCGCCAAGGTCGGCGCCAGCTTCGTGCGCAACCCGGACTATTGGGGGCCGAAAGCCCTCCCGGCGCGGACCGAGTTCACCTTCTTCGCGGATTTGCAACCGCAGGTTCTGGCGCTGCAGGGCGACCAGGTGGACGTCATCGGCCAATTGGCGGTGCAGGGCGCCCAGGGGCTGATCAACGACCCCGACATCAAGCTGATCAAAATCCGCGGTTCCTCGCATCGCCAGATGCACATGAAGACCGATGCGCCGAAATTCGCCGACAAGCGGGTGCGCCAGGCGATCGCGATGACGCTGGATCGCCCGGCTATCGTCGCCGGGTTGTTCCGGGGCCTGGCCGAGCCCGGCAATGACTCTCCCTTCGCCCCCGTCTATCCCTCGACCGACCAAACCGTGCCGCAACGTAAGAAGGACATCCCGGCGGCGAAGGCGCTGATGGCGGCCGCCGGTGTTGCCGCCGGGTTCGAGGCGACGCTGACGACGGAGCGGGTGCAGGAAATCCCCGATTTTGCGGTGCTGGTGCAGAATTCCTGCGCCGAGATCGGGATCAAGCTGACGCTGAAGATCGAAGACATCGGCGCCTATTACGGCAAGGCCCAGGCAGGCCAATCGGATTGGCTCGATTCGGAAATGGGGATCACCGATTACGGCCATCGCGGCGTTCCCAACGTGCTGCTGGGTGCGCCGCTGCTGAGCACAGGGGCGTGGAATGCGGCGCATTTCAAAAATCCGGCCTATGATTCGCTGGTCGCGCAATACGTCGCCACGACCGACCTGACCTCCCAGCGCGGCATCGCCGGCAAAATCCAGACGCTGCTGCTGGACGAGACGCCGGTGATCTTCCCGTATTTCTACAATTTCATCGCCGCCACCTCCAAGGCGGTCAGCGGCGTGAAGGCGACTGCCATCTCGCAAATCTTCCTATCGGAAGCGACCATCACCTGATGCCGCTCCGCCTGGCGCGGCAAATCGGGCGTAGGCTTGGCCTTGGCTTGCTGACCCTGGCGCTGCTGAGCGTGGTGGTGTTTGCCGGCGCCCAATTGCTGCCGGGCGATGTCGGTCGCCTCATCCTGGGTCCGCTGGCCGATCCGGCGGCGGTGGCGGCGATCAATCACCAGATTGGGGCGGACCGCCCGGCGATCGAGACCTACCTCACCTGGATCACCCATTTCATCATGGGTGACATGGGAGAATCCTACGCGTTCCGCTCGCCCGTTGCCCCTTTCGTAGGGGCGGCGCTATGGAACTCGATCAAGCTGGCGGCGGTGGCGTTCGTGATCGTCATGCCATTGTCGATCGGCGCGGGCGTCTATGCGGCGATGCGTGCCGGGCGATGGCAGGACCGCGTCATCAGCGTCGCCGGGTTGTCGCTGACGGTGATACCGGAATTCGTGTCCTCGATCGCGGTGATCCTGGTGCTGGGGGTGTGGCTGCGCTGGCTGCCGATCTCCGCCGCGACGCGGCCCGGCACGGATTGGCTGGAGCAGTTGCGCCACCTCGTCCTGCCGTCGCTGCCGCTGGTGGTGGTGTTGTTCGGCTACATCGCGCGCATGGCCCGCGCCGGTACGCTGGAGGCGTTGGATGCGGATTATACCAGGACCGCGGTGCTGAAGGGGCTGCCGCAGCATACCGTTATCCTGCGGCATGTGCTGGGCAACGCGCTGCTGCCGACGATCACGGTCGTCGCCACGCAGCTTGGCTATATGGTCGGCGGCCTAGTGGTGGTGGAGACGCTGTTTCGCTACCAGGGGATCGGCGGCCTGATCCTGACTGCCGCGCGGGCGAAGGATCTCCCTATGCTGGAGGCGGGCATCCTGGTGGTGGGCGCGATCTTCATCGTGACCACGCTGGCGGCCGACACGCTGTATACCGCACTCAACCCGCGGCTGCGCGATGGGGCCGGACGGTGAACGCTGCGGCGCGCATCTTCCGCTCCGGCCTCTTCCTGGTGGGGTTGGCGATCGTGCTGGTCTGGGTGTTCTGCGCGCTGTTCGGTCCGCTGGTGGTGCCGGTGGATCCGTACCGGGATGATTTGCTGAACTCGCTGGCGGCGCCTTCGGCGGCGCATTGGTTCGGCACCGACCAGATCGGCCGCGACATTTTCTCCCGCGTCGTCGTGGGTGCACGGCCGATCCTCTCGGTGGCGCCGTTGGCGACGCTGCTGGCGACGGTTGCCGGCACCACGCTGGGCCTCTTGGCTGGTTATGCCGGCGGTTGGCTGGATACCGCGACGGGCCGGGTGATCGAGGTCATGCTCGCCCTCCCGCTGATCGTGGTGGCGCTGATGGTGCTGGTGGCGCTTGGCCCATCTTCCGGCACCGTCATCGCCGTCATCGGCATCATTTTCACCCCGCTGATCGCGCGCACCGTCCGGGCGGCGGTGTTGTCGGAGCGGTCGCTCGACTACGTCGCGGCAGCCGAACTGCGCGGCGAGGGCGTCTTGCACATCATGTTCGTCGAAATCCTGCCCAACGTGTTGCCGCCCATCCTGGTGGAGACGACCGTGCGGCTGGGGTATGCGATCTTCACCGTCGCCTCGCTCAGCTTCCTCGGGTTCGGCATCCAGCCGCCTTCCGCCGATTGGGGCCTCTCGATTTCCGAGAATTATGGGATGATCGTCGGCGGCTATTGGTGGACGGTGAGCTTCGCGGCGGCGGCCACGGCGTCGCTGGTGGTTGGCGTCAACCTGGTGGCGGACGGCATCCAGAGCGCGCTGGAGTGAGCACGCCGGCCCTCGAGCTACGCGACCTCAGCGTTGGCTATCGCGCTCGCGGTGCCGAGGCGCTGGTGCTGCGTCACGTGTCGTTGGCCATCGCGCCAGGCGAGACCTACGGGCTGGTGGGGGAAAGCGGCTGCGGCAAGTCGACCGCGGCCTTCGCCGCCTTGCGCGCCTTGCCCCGCAGCGGGTTCATCCGGTCGGGCCACATCCTGGTGGGTGGGCAGGATGTGATGGGTCTGGACCGGGCCGGGCTGCGGACGCTGCGGCTGACCAAGGCGTCGATGGTGTATCAGGACCCGGGCCGGGCACTGAACCCGTCCATGACGGTCGCGCGGCAGATCGGCGAGGTGTTCGAGGCAGCGGGTGCCGGCCGGGCGGAGGCGCGGACGCGGGCCGAGGCGATGCTGGCGAAGGTGCGCATCGCCGGGCCAGGGCGGGTGATGGCGGCATTCCCGCACCAACTGTCCGGCGGGACGCAGCAGCGCGTCGTCATCGCGATGGCGCTGGCCAAGAACCCGGCGCTGCTGGTGCTGGACGAGCCGACCACCGGATTGGATGCGACGGTCGAGGCCGAAGTGTTGGACCTGATCCAGGCGCTGAAGCAGGAGTTTGCGACCTCGATCCTGTTCATCAGCCATAATCTGGCGATCATTGGGCGGATGTGCGACCGGGTCGGCGTGCTCTATGCAGGCCGGTTGGTGGAGGAGGGGTCTGCCGCCGGCGTTTTGGGGCGCCCGATCCACCCCTACACCGTCCGCCTGATCCGCTGCCTGCCGACCGGACGGCGCAAGCAGGATGGCCGGCTGGACACCATCCCCGGCTTCCTGCCCCCTCCGGGTGCCGAGACGCCCGGCTGCGTCTTCGCCCCGCGTTGCGATTTTGCCGACGGCCTCTGCCACACCACGCCGCCTCCGGTGTACCGCGAGGGCAGCCAAATGGCGGTTTGCCACCATGTGGACCGGGTGACACACGCGGCGCCGCCGGTGGTGACTGCCGCCGCGTCCGCCAGCGACCAGGGTGGCCCGATCCTGCGGGCGGTGGGGGTTTCGAAAACCTATCAGGTCGGCGCGACGACGCTGCGGGCGGTGTCGGACGTGTCGCTGACGCTTGGGGCGGGGCAGACGCTGGGGCTGGTGGGCGAATCGGGCAGCGGCAAGACCACGCTGGCCCGGCTGCTGCTGGGGCTGGTGGCCCCCGACGCGGGTGGGGTGATCGAACTGGACGGCAGACCGTTGGCGGGGTTGGCCAGAGCCCGCTCCCGCGCGGATCAGAAGGCGCTGCAGATCGTCTTCCAGAACCCGGATTCGGCGCTGAACCGATCCCATACCGTCCGGCATTTGATCTCCCGTTCGCTGTCGCGGTTGAGCGGGTTGTCGGGACAGCGCCGCCGCGACCGGCTGCGGGATTTGGTCGCCGCGGTGCGCCTGACCGAGCGGTATCTGCCGATGCGTCCCCGCCAGCTATCGGGCGGGTTGAAGCAGCGCGTGGCCATCGCCCGTGCCTTCGCCGGCGATCCGCAAGTGGTGGTCTGCGACGAACCCACCTCCGCGCTCGACGTGTCGGTGCAGGCGGCCATCCTGAATCTGCTGGCGGAGTTGCAGGCGACGGCGCGGGTCAGCTACGTGTTCATTAGCCACGATCTGGGCGTGGTCCGCTATTTGTCGGACCGTATCGCGGTGCTGTATCTCGGGCGCATCATGGAGGTGGGCCCGGCGCAGGACGTGTTCGAAGGCCCTCACCACCCGTATACCGAGGCGCTGCTCTCCGCCGTTCCGGATGAGGGGGCGCAGCGGATCCGGCTGAGCGGCGAGATCCCCAGCCCGTTGGCCCCGCCGCCGGGTTGCGTGTTTCACACGCGGTGTCCGCGGAAGATCGGGCCCGTGTGCGAGACGACGGAGCCGGCATTGGACCCCGGCGAGCACGGCATACGATGCCACCTGCCTCGCGAGGCGCTTGGCCGGCGGGGCGCCTTGGCTGACGCGAGAGAAGGATAGGCACCCGATGATTGATCCGCGCTCCACCGCCAACGCCGCGCTGACGGTGACGGAACAGACCGAATTGCTGGTGGTGGGCGCCGGGCCGGCGGGGCTGGCGGCGGCGATCGGCGCGGCGCGGCATGGCATGAAGGTCGTCCTGGTGGACGAGAACCCCGTGTCCGCCGAGACCATGGGCGATGACATTCCGCTGCATTTCGGCCAGCGCATGAGTGGCGCCGTGCGCAACCGCACCGCCATGACCGAGGCTATCCTCGCCAGCGAACCCCTGTTGGCCGATGCGCTGGAGGCCGGCGTGGATGTCCGGCTCGGGACCGCCGTATGGGGGTTGTATGCCAACGGGTCCAGTGTTGGTTGGCTGCCGGGGAAGGTGGCCGGGCTGGCGAACGGGGAGGCGTCGTGGATGCTCGGCTTCCAGTCTGCCATCGTGGCCACCGGGCGGCGCGACATGGGGCTGGCGTTTCCCGGCTGGGAGTTGCCCGGCATCATGGGCGCTACGGCGGCCGAGCGCCTGGCCCGGTACGGCGCCTTGGCCGCGCAACGCGCCATCGTGCTCGGGTCTTCGGCAGAGGCCTTGCTGGCAGCGTTGGCGATGCATCGCGCCGGGGTCGCCGTCGCCGCAATGGTGGAGCAGGCGGCGGCGCCGATCGGCCCTGCTTCCCTGCTGGCGGAATTGGCGCAGACCGGTATTCCCCTGCTGACCCGGCACGTCGTCGGGGCCGCGGAGGGCACCGTGGAGAGCGTCACCGGTGCCGTGCTGGTGGCGTTGGACGCGGAGGGGCGGCGCGTTGTGGCCAGCCAGACGAAGATGGCCTGCGACACCATCGTCCTCGGCGTTGGAACGGTGCCGGTGATTGAATTGCTCGATGCGATTGGTTGCCGTTCTGCGTTTCTGCCCGGCCGTGGCGGCCATGTTCCGGTCACGGACGAGTTTCAGCGGACCTCGGTGCCGGGCATCTATGCGGTGGGCGACTGCGCCGGTGTTTGGGCGGAAAAATCCGCTGACCGCGCGGTGGCCGAGGCAGAAGGATTGCAGGCCTGCAACCATTTGGCCGGGCATCCCGGAACCCCACTCCCGGCGCCGCCGGTAGCCGCATCGCTTGCCGAATATCGGCTGGCCTGGGTGCGCAGCATGGTGGTGGAGGGTGCCGCGGCCGAGGAGCCGCATGTCTGCCAATGTGAGGCGGTGACGGCGCGGGACATCCTGGAGGTGCGGCCGCCACGGTATCTGAATTGGGGGCGCCCGCTGCGCAACAGTGCGGATTTGCCGGCGCTGCTCGGCAACGGGCCGCCGAACCCGGACCAGGTGAAACGCTTGACCCGCGCCGGCATGGGCCTGTGCCAGGGCCGCCGTTGCCGCGAGCAGGTGGCGGCGCTGCTGGCCCTCGGCGCCGGGATGCCATTGGCGGACGTGCCCTTGGCGACGCATCGTGCCCCGGTGCGGCCGATCTCCCTCGGGCTCGCCGGGTCGCTGCCGGAATCGGCCGAGATGGCGGCGCATTGGGATATCTGGTTCGGGATTCCCGGCCAGGTCACGTCCTATTGGGATATCAAGCCATGACAGATCTGGCTGGCGCCAGCGTCGTCATCGTCGGCGGCGGCGCCACCGGGCTCAGCGCGTCCTGGTGGTTGGCGCGGGCCGGGGTGGACGTGCTGGTGGTCGACAAGGGCATTGTCGCCTGGGAGGCATCGGGCCGCAATGGCGGTGGCTGCACCCACGCCTTCAGCCCGTTGTTTCGCGAGGAGCAGCGGCTCTGGCCCCAAATGGACCAGTTGCTGGGCTATCCGACCGAGTTTTCACCCGGTCGCATCCGCATCGCCATGAACGAGGCGCAGTGGGCCGACACCCACCGCGGCGTTCGCAACGGCAAGCATCACGGCATGCAGAGCGAGCGCCTGGACATGGCCCAGTTGCGCGAGTTGGTGCCGCTGGTGGCCGACGACGTGTATGGCGCGTGGTGGCACCATTATGGCGGCCACGCCAATCCGCACCGGACGGTGCAGGGCTATGCCTGGGCGATGCAGGACCATGGCGGGCATATCATGCAGCACACCACCGTACTCGATATCGAGGTTCGCAGCGGCAAGGCGGTGGCGGTGCAGACCGACCGCGGGCGGCTGGGGTGCGACATGCTGGTTTTGGCGGCCGGGCCGCAAACGGCCAAGCTGGCGGCGATGCTGGGCGTGAGCGTGCCGATGGTCGCCGCCCGGGCCGAAATGATCGTGACCGAGCCGCTGCCGCTGATGCCGGTCGGCGGTGCCGATGGAAACGGCCTTTATGGGCGGCAGACCTTGCGCGGCAACCTCGCCTATGGTGGCGGCCCGCATGAATGGCTGGACGAGAGCGAGGGCATGGGGGTGCCTCCACGCACCAGCACGCCGCTGATGGGCAACATTGCCGGCCACCTCGCCGAGATGTTCCCGCGGGCGCGGCATGCCCGCATCATCAGAAGTTGGGGCGGCATCATCGAGAACACCCCCGATGGCCGCCCGGTGATCGAGCGGCTGGCCGATCCGTCCAATGTCGTCGTCGCCTCGCTGTCCAGCATCGGCTTCGGCCTGTCGCCCGCCTCTGGCCATGCGGTGCAGGAATTGGTGACGGATGGGGTGTGCCATTGCGCCGACATAAGCACGCTGAGCTTGTCTCGGTTTGGTGCGCTGGAGGCGGACTGGGCGGAGCGGCGCGGCTGGCGCCGGGTTGACGTAGGGGGAACCGAGACATGAGCACCGGCAAGCCGATCTACGTGTCCTTCCTCAACGGGCCGGACATCGCCGAACTGCATCTGAGCGATGACGAGATATTGGAGGCGATCGAAACCAGCCTGGCCGCCCAGGGGCGCGGCGAAACGGTGATCGAACCGCGGGTGCATCTGAAGCCCAACCCGGACGTGCACGGCCACTTCAACGTGCTGCGCGGTGCGATCGGGGCGCCGATCGACCGGGCCGGGGTGAAGATCGTCAGCGATTACGTCTATAATTATGAACAGGGTCTGCCCTCCGAAATGGCGATCCTGGCGCTGTTCGATCCCTCCAACGGGATGCCGCGGGCGATCCTGGACGCGGCCCATATCACGGATATGCGGACCGGGGCGGTGACGGCGGTCGGTGCCAAATATTTGGCGCGAAAGGGCTCGCGCGTGCTGGGGCATATCGGGGCGCGAGGCAGCGCGTATTGGAATGTCCGGCTGCTGGACCGGTTGTTCAACTTCGATGAAATTCGCGTGCATTCCAAGCGGGTGGAGAGCCAAACCGCCTTCGCAGCGCGCCTCTCGCACGACCTCGGCAAGCCGGTCCATGCCATGAGCAGTTGGCAGGCGACGATCGAGGGGGCCGATATCGTGGTGGAGGCGTCCCGGTTGCTGGCGCCGGAGCCGTTGCTGCAGACCGAGTGGATCAAGCCCGGCGCCTTCGTCGTTCCCTATGGCACGATGAGCGCGCTGGAGCTGTCGCTGACGGACGTGATGGCGAAGCTGGTGGTGGATGATTGGGGCCAGTGCAAAGGCGGGCCCTACGGCGCCATGCGTCAGCATGTGAATGCGGGCAAATTGTCGGAAACGACGCTCTATGCGGAGATGGGCCAGATCGTCGCCGGGTTGAAGCCGGGGCGTGAGACCGAGGATGAGCGGATCTTGTTCTGGCATCGCGGATTATCGCTGTCCGACATCGCGCTGGGGCATGCGATGTTGGCCAAGGCGGAGCGGCTGGGCATCGGGCAGCGCTTGCGCTGGTCGTGATGCCCATCGCCAATGCGCGGATGTACTCGGTGGCACCTGCCGCCGGGGCTGCGTGGCGGCGGTTGCTGGACCATGCGGTGGCTCGGGCGGGGATTACGATGGCGGTGGTCGACCATCCGCCACCCGCCGGGTTGCCGGAGTTGTGGGCGCGGCCCGATTTGGGGTGCGTGTTCATGTGCGGTTGGCCGTTCGCACAGGAGGGCGGTGTCCGGCCCATCGTCGCGGCTCCCGTGCCATCCGCGGAATGGAGTGCGGGGCGGCCCGTTTATCGGGCTGAGTTCGTCGTGGCAGCACGGTCCCCGTTCTGGACGCTGGACGATGTGCTGGGCCGGCGGTTCGCCTTCAACGCTCGGCACAGCCATTCTGGGTGGAACCTGCCACTCGCCCATTTGGCGCGGATTGGGGCTCCGCCGTTTGCCGCGCTGGTTGGCCCGTTCGTCACCCACCAGGCGTCCATCGCGGCGGTGGTCGCCGGCGAGGCCGATGTCGCATGCATCGACAGCCTGGTGCTGGGCTTGTTGCGGCTGCACGATACGGGCCTGGCGGCTGCGGTGCGCGTTGTCGGCGCGACGCATGAGAGCCCCATCCCGCTTTTCGTCGGCGCCGATCCGCGGCATGGTGACCCGTTGATGGCGGCGGATCGCGATAGCCTGCGCCGGACGCTGGTGGCGCTGGATGGGGATGCGACTGGCCGCGACCTTTTGGAGGCTGTGGCCTTGATGGGGTTTGCCACAGTTGAGCCGGGAGACTACGCAGTGACGCTAGAGGGTGAGGGCGTTCATCAGACCGAGATGTTTCTCCATGGATAGAAAATCCCGGTCATTGTGGAGAAGCGCAAACTCGTTTTCGATGCAGTAGGTGCCGATTATCATGTCGATCGTCTTTCGGATCGTTGCTCCCATACTGCGCAGCGTCCGGTAATTGCGCGCGGACTGCACTGCCAGCGGGATGGAGAGCATCGTGCGAAGCTCGAAGTGACGCAATTGTCGTTCTATCGTTGTGGCTGCCGCCTCGTTCGGCGTGCCTTGCAGTAATTCGGTCACGATGAGATCGCCCACCACGATCCGTCGGCGGATAGAGAGCGACCGCAAGTGCTTCACGTGTGGGCGGTCTTCATAGTTACGAAAGTGGTCGATCCAGACGGAGGTGTCGACGACAATCACGTTGGCTTATTGGTCCGCATGTCATCGAGATCGCCAATCCAGCCCACACCCGCCAACGCGTCGACGGCCTGCTTCTGGCGTCTCAAGCTTACCAGCAATCGCAGCCCATCTTCGACTGTAGCTTTTTTAGTGCTCTGACCAGTGATGGCCATCGCTTCCGCCAAAAGTGCGTCGTCGATGTCGATATTGGTCCGCATGACCGCCTCGTGTGTATGAGACGCAGATTTATACACATCGAGGATGGGATATGCAAACTTCCGATCAGCTACGATCCGGCTGAACGACAAACAGCTTCGATGTTGTGGCCATCGGGATCCAGGACAAAGGCACCATAGTACTTTGGGTGATACTGCGGCCGTAAGCCGGGTGCGCCATTGTCGCGCCCACCGTGGGTTAACGCAGCGGCATAGAACCGGTCCACGCTCGGCCGGTCCTCAGCAGCGAAAGCGACGTGAACGCCCGTGATCGGCGACGTCTTGACGCCGATCCAGAAAAACGCCTTGCCACCAGCGCCGTAGCCCGCGAACGTGGCATCCTCGGCGCGTTTGGTAATGCCGAGCACCCCGAGGGCGGCGTCGTAAAACGCTTTCGACCGCCCGATGTCCGTCACGCCGATCGTCACATGGTCCAGCATCGGCCTTACCGTACGATGTGGCGGAAGCCGGCCTCTGCCGCGACCAGGGCCGCGTCGATATCGGCCTCGGTATGCGCGCAGGACAGGAACATATTGTGCTTCGGATGGAAGTACGCCCCATGCCGCAGCGCCTCCGTGCAAAAGGCGGAGCCGCGTTGCCAGTCAGTGTCGTCCGCGAACAGCAGCGTGGGCATTTGCACCGGACCGCTCTGGTCGATGCGCAGGCCGTGATGCCGGGCGCGCTCCTCCAACCCCTGCCGCAACCGCTCGCCCATCGCCTTCATTTGGGCCGGGCCATCGATGCGGCGCAGTTCGGTGAGCGTGGCCAGTGCGGCGGCCATTGGCACGGCGCCGCACCAGAACGACCCCGTGGTGAAGACCTGCGTCGCCGCCTCGCGAAACCGCTCCCGCCCCGTAACGGCGGCCAAGGCGTGGCCATTCGCGATCGCCTTGCTCCAGGCCGCCAAATCCGGCTGGATACCCATCGTCTCCCAGGAACCGCCCAGATGCAGCCGGAACCCGGCCCGCACGTCGTCCAAAATCAGGGCCGCGCCGGTTTCGTCGCAGAGGTCGCGCACCCGGCGGGCGAACGCCAGCGTCGGGAGTTGCTGCGGCAGGCCGAAATCATGCTTGAAGGCGGACACGAGGATAGCCGCCAAATCCCCGCCTGCCTGTTCAACCGCGGCCTCCAGGCTTGGACCGTCGTTATAGTCGAAATAAAGCAAATGGGCGCGGTCCTCGGCCGTCACGCCGGCGACGCTGGGGGAGCACCAGGGGACGGCGCCGTGATAGGCGCCCCGGGCGACGATGACTTTGCGCCGTCCCGTCTGGGCGCGCGCGATGGT
Organism: Acetobacteraceae bacterium; assembly: GCA_965199005.1. Taxonomy (GTDB): domain Bacteria; phylum Pseudomonadota; class Alphaproteobacteria; order Acetobacterales; family Acetobacteraceae; genus LMUY01. The sequence goes on from CBDAQK010000007.1 coordinate 349,531, forward strand.
GACGGCGGTGGTGGTCGCGTCGCTGCCGTTCTTGCCGAAAATGCACCAATCCGCGTGGGGGATAAGGTCCACCAGCAACTCCGCGAGGTCGACCAACACGGGAGATGGGCCGTTCATGCAGTCGCCCAGCCCGCGTTGCTCTGCCACCGCGGCCTCTACCGCCGGGTGGTGGTGGCCCAGAATGACCGGTCCCCAGGAACACATGAAATCGATGAACTCGCGCCCGTCCACATCGACCAGCCGGCAACCTTGCGCGCGGGTGAAATATTGCGGATAGCCATCCGGCAGCTTGGCGGCGTCCATATGGCCCCACAACCCGCCGGGTATCACACGGTGGGCACGCGCCCGGAGCGCGGTGTCGATGGAGTTGGTGCGCAGGTCGTTGCTCATACCCTGATATATCCTATCGTTCACCCGCTTTGAACGGAACTATAGCTGCGGAAACGCGCATGCGCCGCCGCAATCTCCGCCGGGCTCAGCAGGCGCGGCGACCCGGCGCCACGGGCAAGCAGATATTGGCGCACCAAGGTCTCCAGCGCCAAGGCCGTCGCAAGCGCGGCCGCCGGGTCGCGTCCGTGACAGATCATGCCGTGGTTGCCCAGCAGGCAGGCCGTGCGACCCTCCAGCGCCGCCACGGCGGAGGCGGCGAGGGCGGGTGTGCCGAACGTCGCATAGGGCGCGCATCGCACATCCGCCCCACCGAACGCGACGATCATGTAATGGAAAGGCGGCAAATCCTCCCCCAGGCAGGCCAGCGCGGTGCAGGCATCGGCATGGGTGTGCACGATGGCGCCCGCGCTGGGGCAGGCCGCGTAAATGCCTGCGTGCATCTCCCACTCGCTGGAGGGGGCGCCGTCGCCGTCCACCATCCCGTCCAGGGACATCTGCACCAACCCGGCGGCGCTGACCGTGCTGGCGGTCACGCCGGTTGGGGTAATCAGCATCCCCGGACCGCTGCGCTGGCTGACATTCCCGCTGCTGCCGGTGTTCAGCCCAAGCCGGCCAAGCTCGCAATAGACGGCGACGATCGCATCCGCATCCGGTACCATTGTCCAGCCCCACCCCATCCGCCGCGTCGATGTCACGCGCGGCGGCGGTGGGCAAGCGTTAGGGCGCCGGGTGCAATTCGAGCTTCTGAATCCGCCAGTTCAGGAGTTCCGCCACAAAGATTTCGTTTTCGGACGGGCAGGCGATTTGATGGATCCAGCCGAACTCCTTCAACTGTTTGCCCGCCTTGCCCAGCACCCCCAACACCGTGCCATCCAGCGCAAGTTTGTAGATGCGGCCTGGATAGGCGTCCGCCGCATACATCACCTGATGCGGGCCCGGCGTGATGCAAATCGCCCATGGCGAGCCGGGTGCCATCGTGCGGGTGGTTCCACCGTAGCCGGCGGCAACGCCGTTGGCATCTGGCGTCGGCCCGATCGCGGCGCGGGAGCCGGGCGGGACTGGGACGTTGATGACGATTTGACGGAGGAATTTGCCGTCGGTGTCCAGCACTTGGATCCGCCCGTTGCCGCGGTCGGCGACATAGACGTTGTTCTGGGCATCCACGGCGATGCTGTGCGGCGTGTTGAATTGCAGCGGCCCGTTCCCCGGCGTGCCGAACGACCCGAGCCACGTGCCATCGGGCGCGACCTTGGCCACGCGGGAGTTGATGTAGCCATCGCTGATATAGCCGTTCCCCGCGCTATCCCAGGCGATGTCGGTCACCTGGCGGAACCATCCGTCGATCGGCGGTGCGGGCGGCTTCGGGTGCTTCACCGGGCCGGTATCTTCGTCCGACGCCTCCTGCTTGCGGCCGAACACCATGGCGACGCGCCCCGCAGGGGTGAATTTGATGACCATGTCGGAGCCCTTGTCGGCGGCCCAGATATTGTCCTGCGGATCGATCTTGACGGAGTGCGCGAACGACCACGCGTAGAGGTTGTGCCCGATTTCACGCATGTAAGTGCCGTCCGGATTGAACTCCAGCAACTCGGCGGCTGCGGCGGCATAGGCGGGGCCGGTCGTGTTGCCGCGGGTGAAGACGAAGACGTCCCCCGCCTTGTTGACGGCGACACCAGCCGCCTCACCCATGTACATGTCGTTCGGTAGCTTGATGAAGTCGGGAACGGAGTCGAAGGGAATTTCCGGTACGGTGGGCGCTTGCGCCAGGGCCGGAGCGGCCATGAGTAGGAACGCTACGATCAGCCGCCGCATGACATCTTCCCCCGCGCTGCACCCGGCTCTGCGGCCGATGAAGCGATGAGGCAGACGACAGGCCCATCCTGTCAAGCCGGGACAGGGGCTTTTTGTCGCGGAGGTTCGGCGGTAGCGTTGCGAAAAGCGGAGGCCAAGAGGAATGACGCGACTTTTGCTGGTGGCAGCGCTGGCGGTGTTCCCCGCGCTGGCGAATGCCCAAACGCAACGGCAACTCGACACATCGGTCCGCTTCGGCGCCATCGCCACCGTCGGCCCGCTCTGTGGCCTGCGGGACGGCCAGTGGGCGGTCGATTTGCGCCGGGCCGAACTGCAGGCAATGGGAGCCGACATCGGCCCCGGACCGGTCGACCCAGAGCGGCAGCGCCTGCACGACCGGGCCGGCGCCGCGCTCTCCTACGCCGAAGATGAGGCGCTGGAGGATTTTGCGTCGGAAGCACCGGACGCCACCTGCACGCCCTTGGCAAAGGACCCCGATTTGGCGCGGGCCGACCAGATGGTTGCCGCGTACCGGTCCGGTGCGGGGCAACCGCTGTGGTGAGCGGGGTGCTAGTACCCGCGCTCGGGTAGGAAGAGGTTGGGCAACGGCTTGCCAGCCTCCAGCGCCGCCACGTTTTCGATGAATATCTCAAGGCTGCGGGAATTATACGTCAGCGGGTCGTCGCAGGAGACGTGCGGCGTCATGATCAGGTTCGGGGTGGTCCACAGGCGATGGCCGGCAGGGACAGGCTCGGGCACGAACACGTCCAACACGGCGCCACCAAGCGTTCCCGCGTCCAGCGCGTCGCACACCGCCTCCTGGTCGAGCAGGGGTCCGCGGCCGATATTCACCAAACCGGCGTTCGGTGGCAGCAGGGCCAGCCGGCGGCGGTCGACGATGGAGTGAGTCGCCGCGGTCAAGGGAAGCGTGACCACCAGGAATTCCGTCTGCGGTAGCACGCTGTCCAAATCCGCCATCGCGATCACGCGCTCGCAATCCGGATGGGGTTCCGCCTTCGTCCGCACCCCGGTGACGCGCATGCCGAACTGGCTCGCCCGCTGTGCGACGGCGCCGCCGAGGCTGCCTAGCCCGAGCACGGTGACCCGCCGGCCCTCCAGCACGCTGCCGGAAAGGCGATTCCACGTCCCGTTCCGCTGCGCCGTGTACAGCTCGGGCATGCGGCTGGCGAGCATCAGGATGGCCATGATGCCGTACTCCCCCGCCTTCGGACCATGGGTACCGCTATTGTTCAGGACGGGCACGCCGGATGGGAGCTTGTCGAAGGGCACGATGTCCAGCCCGGCGGAGGTGCAAAAGATCATCTTCAGCTTCGGCGCATCGGCGGGGAACAATTGTTGCGTATTGCGTGTCCCGGTGACCAGCGCCTCGACCTCCGGGATGACGGCGGCAAAGTCCTCCAGAGATTCGCCCAGCGTCACCCCGTGATGCTCCATGCCGGCGCGGGCGGCTGCGGCCTGCCATTGCGCCATGGTGAGGGGTTCGCCGAACCCATTGGGCAGGTTCTGGATGTGGATGCGCATGATGGTCTCCAATATCGACGAGGGCCCCTGGGCGGGGCATGGCTTACGGCAGACTGGCTCGCAAGGCCTGTGCCGCGCTGGCGAAGGCCTGGGTCGCCAATTGCACATCCTCCGCGTCATGGGCGAGCGAGACGTAAATCTTCCCCGCACTCTTGAAGACGCCCCGCTCGCGGACCAGGGCGTTGAAGCGTTTGTTCAACCCGGCATCGGCGGCCAGCACGCCACGATAGTCGTGCACCGGCTTGGCGGAGAAGATTGCGTCGAACATGGGCGGTTCGCCGGGCACCTGCACCTCGAAACCAGCATCGCGCAGGCTCTTTTGTAACCCGTGCCGGATGGCCGACCCCGTGGCGAACAGGCGCTCGTAGGCGCCAGGCCGCTTCAGGATCGCCAGGGTGGCGAGCCCGGCGGCGGCGGCCACCGGGCTGCCGCTGAGGGTGCCGATCTGCGGCGTGAAGCCGGACTCGCCGACAATGCTGCGGTCGAAATGCGCCATGATGCCGGCGCGGCCGGCCAATGCGGCAAGGGGGAAGCCGCCGCCGATGACCTTGCCCAGCGTGCAAAGGTCGGGGGTGACGCCGTAATAGGTTTGCCCGCCGCCATAGGCCAGGCGGAAGCCGGTCACCACTTCGTCGAAGATCAGCAGGACGCCATATTCAGCGGTGATCGCGCGCAAACCCTGCAGGAAACCCGGGGCAGGTGGGATGAGCCGCTGCATCGGTTCCACGATGACACCGGCCAACTCGTCATGATGGGCGCGGATCAGGTCTTCTACCGCCTGCAGGTCGTTGTATGGGGCGACTAGGATGTTGTCCCTGACATTGGTAGGAATGCCGGCGGAGTCGATCGATGCCTGCGGGAAGTTGCCGGGCTGGCTAGGCCATAGACTCATCATCGCGTAGTCGCTCATGCCGTGGTAGCCGCCCTCGAACTTCAGGATTTTGTCCCGCCGGCGGTACGCGCGGGCCAGGCGTATGGCGTAGGCATCGGCCTCGGTGCCGGAGCTGGTGAAACGCACCTGCTCCGCACAGGGGACGGCCGCCACAATCTCTTCCGCCAAGAGGATGCTGGGCTGGTTGTTGGCAAAGAAGGTGGTGCCGCGCGCGACCTGGTCCAGGACGGCGGCGGTGACCTCTGGATGGGCGTGGCCGACCAGCATCGGGCCGGAGCCGATGAGGAAGTCGACATATTCGCGCCCGGCGATATCCCAGACGCGGCCGCCCTTGCCGGCGTGGAGGATGGCATCGCCCTCCATGTTGCCGAGGCTGCCGCCGGGTAGCACCTGGTGCGCCGTCTCTACCAGCCTGCGTTCGATGCTGTCGCTCATGCCGTCCATGTCAGTGCTGTCCCTCGCCGTCCAGATGGTGACCCTCTTCGAGAATGGCGGATGCGTCCAGTGCGGCGGCTAGGCCGTTTGGGTGAGTGACGACGTTGCGCTGGAAGAAAATGCTGGTGACGATGCATATGTAATTGATGTATTCACCCCCAAAGAGCTATACAATCAGTCGAGAGATACTCTGTTAAGAAAGGTTGGAGGCTATTAATGAAATACGTAGCACCCTTTGACTTAGTAAAGAGCCAGGTTAATATTTCAACTATTAACGGTCAAGTTAAAGTAGGCTTAACTTACGAGAGCTTTTTAAACTTAATACGTCTCATGATTGCTGACATGGACGTCGATGAGAAATGGTATTTGCAGCAATATCCAGACATTGCTGCTGCGATAGCGAAGGGTGTGGTAAAATCGGCGAAAGAGCACTTTGTAAAGGATGGTTACTTTGAAGGCCGTCTCCCTGCTCCGATCCAGGTCGATGAGAAATGGTATTTACAGGAATACCCCGACGTGGCGGAGGGCGTTCATTCCGGCATGGTCGATTCCGGGCAGAAGCATTTCACCCAGGATGGTTATCGCGAGGGGCGGCTGCCATTTGCGATCAACTGAGTTGGCGTTTGCGCGCCGGCGAAGGGCTGGGCGACGCCTGAGTGAACGTGAAGGGCTGACCTGAGTGGATTTGCCGAGCGAAAGCCTCGAACGCCCGCCTTACAATGCAGTGCCAGCCTTGCAGTGCCGGGTCGAGCTTGCGCCGGAAATTCAGATGTATGTGGGTCAAACCCGCCGTGACCTGGTGGTGCGGGGGCGGATTGTCTGCATGTCCCCGCTCGACACGGTGTCGGTTCGCGTCGACGAGGGTGAGATAGCTGAACTCCGGTACGGCAATTCAGGGGGTCAGCAACCGGCGACAGGGTCTGCCCGGTTCGGGGCGCTGGTCCAGCTCTTCACGTTGTTTCTACCCTGTGCGCGCAAAGCGCTCGGTGCCAATTGCAGTGTGGCGATCACGGCGCAGGGCGTGAACGGGCAGACACGCCGGGAGAATTTCGTCGTCGCTGTCGGCACCGGCGGGGCGGGGATCGCGAAGGTAACGTCCGGTCCGATCCAGAGCTCCGTGACCCTGCAGGGATCCAAGCAACCGGTCATGCTGCGTGTCGAACGGGCGCTGGTCGATCCGCATGGGCGTACTCTGATCCAGGGCTGGGCAACCGCGCTCAGCCCGATCGTGACGGTCGAGCTGTTCCGCGAGCAGGACCGGCTTGGCGTGGCGTCCTTGGGTGTCGTGCGGGACGATCTGCCGGACTTCCCACCGGAATACTCCGACGCGCGCCGGTCTGGCTTCGTGGTGCGGGGGGAGTTGAACCCTGGGGTCACAGCGTCGGCGAGGCTCAGGCTTCGCGCGATCAGCCTCGATGGTTCGTCCTATGAGGTGCTGGTTCCGCTGGAGCCGTCGTCGAGCCTCAGTGTGCAGCGTACTGCCGGGTCCTTGGTGGAAACGGGGAATGATCCCAGGCGTCGGATTCAATTCCAGTGCGACGAGTTGCTGCTTTCTCCCGATGGCTGGTTGCGTCTTGCTGGCTGGGCGGTATGTCCAGCCGGCATCGCCGCCGTGTCCCTCCAGTTTGACGGGAGTCCTATCGGCGATGCGCAGCTCGGGTTGGTGCGGGAGGATTTGGCGGCGGAATTTCCCGCCGTTCCGCTGGCTAAATACGCCGGGTTCGGCCTGACGCGCTGCGTCGTTCCGGCAAGCCCAGCCGGGCAGAGGCATCGCCTGCACATCCTCATCCGTAACGGGATGGATGATACGATTTCCGAAGCATTTGAGATTACCGCCGGCGAGGAGAGCGTCAGTGCACCACCCGTCACGCTGCCCGCGGTGGATCAAAGCACGGAGATGCGGCTGGAAGTCGACAAGCCGGCTGTGTCGGGCGATGTCGTCACGGAAACCGTCACGGGCCGTCTGACGATCGAAGGCTGGGCGCTGGCGCTGTCGGGTATCCGGGCGATCGAAGTCTTCCTCGATGGCCATTCGTTAGGGCATGCCTATTACGGGACAGCCCGGCGCGATGTGGCGGAGGCGTTTGCGAATTGGCCTGGTGCCCTGCGCAGTGGTTATATCTTCTCTTGTCCGCCACGAGGGCTCGAGAACGGTACCCATGTCGTCCGCCTGGTGGCACTCGCCGAGAATGACGAGACGAAATCGATCGATTTGCGGATCGACGTCAAGCGGGCCCAGGATTCCGACGACGATTTTGCCACGATCCGGCGCCGTATCTCTCAAGTCGAGGCGGAGGTCTACGAGGACACGCTCGCGCGGCTGGACTGGCATCCACGCTTTCAGCTTTTGCTCCGGCTCGAAGCTTTGGCGGATGCGCCGAAACTGCTCCAGACGCTGGCGGCGCTGGAGCGGCAGGTTTACCCGGCATGGACCATGCTGGTCGTGACCGAAGATGCGGACGCGCTGCGCGCCCTCGTTCCCGGCCAGCAGGACAGGGTTCGGTTCGTCAGCATCGATGAGCTGGATAGGGCGGCCCTATTGGGTGGCATGCCTCACGCTCTGGTGGGATTTCTCAGCCCTGGCGACGAGCTGGGTGCTGATGCGCTGGCGGAGTTCGCCATCGATAGCGGTCTGCACCGCGGCGCGGCGATCTTCTATGCCGATGAGGACCGCATCAGCCCCGTCACCAAATTGCGCGAGCCGTTTTTCAAACCAGCCTGGTCACCGGATTTGCTCTTGAGCACCAACTATATCGGCCGTCCGTGGTTCGTCAAAGCGTCCGTGATGCAGGGCGCCGGAATGACGCTGGGCAGCGCCCTTCGCGGCGGCGAATATGACACGATCCTGCGCTGTACGGAGCTGACGAGCGACATCCGGCGGCTGTCCAAGCTGCTCTGCCGCCGGGATGCGTCTGCCTTGGAGACCAAGGCGGCCGAATGCGCCGCCCTGGAGCGTGCGGCGGCGCGCCGGGGGGTTGCGGCGGCGATTTCGGCGACCTCCGTGCCCGGCACCTACCGGTTTCGCCGGCTGGCAGCGGCGACGGGCAAGGTTTCGATCATCATCCCAACCTGCGCCGCGAAGGACCATATCAGGACCTGCATCGCCACGCTGCGGGCCGGCACCTCCTACCGCAATTTCGAGATCATTTGCATCGACAACATCCCGGACACTCTGCCGCGGGAGAAAGCCTGGCTGCAGGAGAATGCCGACATCGTCGTCGCGATTCCGGAGGCGTTCAACTGGTCCCGCTTCAACAACCAGGCGGCATTGCGCGCGACTGGCGAGTATCTGCTGTTTCTGAACGACGATATGGAGATCGTACAACCGGATTGGCTGGACGGTCTGTTGGAGCACGCGCAACGGCCTGAAATCGGGATCGTCGGGCCACGCTTGCTGTATCCAGACCGCCGTATCCAGCATGCCGGTATTTTCCTGACCCGGCTTGGGGAGGCGCGCCATGCATTCCGCTTCCTGGCGGAGGATGATGCTGGTTATTTCGGCCTGGCGGCCACGCAGCGCAACGTCATCGCGGTGACGGGGGCCTGTATCCTGGTACGCCGCGACGTGTTCGACCGGCTGGGCGGTTTCGACGAGGCGCACGCGATCATCAACAACGATCTCGATTTCGGGCTTCGTGTTCATGCTGCCGGGTTGTCGGTGGTCTACACCCCGCACGTTGAGGTGATCCACCATGAACTCGCCAGCCGGGCGGAGCTGAAGGACATCTACGATGTCAGCCTGTTCTCGAGCCAATGGCGTGCGCAATATGCCGAGGGTGACCCGTTTTTCAGCCCGCTGCTGACCAAAATCCACGACGACTACCGGCCTGACCCGGAGCCGGTGCGTCCGATCTATGCCGGGCACCCGCTGTTCCGCCGGGATGACATCCAGCGGATCCTGGTGGTGAAGCTGGATCACATCGGCGATATGATTACGGCACTGCCGGCCATTCGCCGGTTGAAGCAGCATTTTCCGGATGCGGAGATATCCTTGCTTGCCGGGCGGGCGTCGGCGGCCTTTGCCGCGACCGAGCCCGCGGTTGCCAGGATCATCGAATTCGACTTCTTCCATGCGCGGTCGGCGTTGGGAAAGCGCGAGCTCGCCGATGAGGAGTGGCAGGAGTTGCGGGCGAAGCTTGCCGCCTGGCGGTTCGACCTGGCGGTGGATTTGCGGAAGAATTTAGAGACGCGCGACGTACTCTCCTATACCGGCGCGCGGTATCTGGCCGGCTATGACCAACTCGGCCGGTTCCCTTGGCTGGACATTGCGCTGGAATTGGAGGGTGCACCGGCGCTGCAGCGCAAGCGCAACCATGTCAGCGATGACCTTGTGCGGCTGGTGGATGCCATCGCCACGGCCTGCGCGACCGACCGCACGGGGCTACAATTGCCGCCCAGTGCGCCAGAGGACCGGCTGAATTTCCTGCCGAGCAGTGTCCGCCGGATGTTCAGGCGCCCGGTGGTGGCCATCAATCCGGGCGTTGGCGAGGTGATGCGGCAGTGGCCGCCGGAGCATTTTGCCACGCTGATCGACCTGCTGGTGTGCAAGAACGGCGTCCACATCATCGTGCTGGGCAGTCCGGATGAGGCCGCGCTGGCAGATGAAGTGCTCTCCCATGTCGTGCACCGGAGTGGCGTGGTTTCCCTGGCGGGTCAGACGGGACGTGACCAGTTGCCGATCCTGCTCGGCGCCTGCGCCCTTTATGTGGGGAATAATAGCGGGCCCAAGCATATTGCCGCGGGCCTGGGCGTCCCAACCATCGGTATTCACTCCGGCGTGGTGGATGCGACGGAGTGGGGGCCGTTGGGACCACGGGCGGTGGCGCTGCAGCGAAACATGAATTGCAGCCCGTGCTATCTTGTGAAGCCGCAGGATTGCGTACGCGACGTGATGTGCCTGAAGCAACTCTACCCAGAGGTCGTGCACCAATATTGTGAGATGCTGCTCGCGCGCCCGGTGGAGGAAAGCTCCGTTCAGGCGCGCGTAAAGCGGGTCGCTAAACCTGTGCCGGTGCGCGCAATAGGCGCAGCAGGCGTACCGCCGTAAGGCCCAGGATGATCGGGGTGGCAATGGCGGCGCCCACTAGGATCGGCGCCAGCCAACCCAGCCAGGCTAGCGGCCCCATCAGATACAGCGCGTCGTCGGGATCGAAGCCCCACCGGCCACCATAGGCCCGGGTGTCCGGCGGGCTGTGGCGTTCCAGGAGCTCGGATACGATGCCGCAGCCAAACAGGCAGGCGCCGCCGAGCAACCCGAGCGGCATGGCCCAACCGCCCAGCCAACTGCCGCGCAAGCCAATTCCGGCTGCGACGAAGAACAGGGCGTTGATGCAATTATCCACCCAATAATCGTAGATATGGCCGGCGGGACTGCCGAGATTGCCCATTCGCGCCAATTCACCATCCGCGCGGTCCAGGAAGGCGGAGATCAGCCACAGCAGCCCGCCCCACCCATTGCCCGCACGGCCCCCCAGCGCGAAGCCCACGCAGGCGGCAACACCAAACAACAGGCGCAGCGTGGTCAGGTGATTGGGCCGGATCCAGGTGCCGAGCATCGGCCGCACCAAGGGGCGGGCCGCCAAATGGGTCCAAGATCCGCCGCTCATCGCAGCAGCCCGCCCAGCAGTTCCGGCCCTTCCGCAGACCGTTTGCCCTCCATGGCCTGCCAGGCGACCAGGCCCGGTACGCCGAGCACCACCTCACGCAGGCGCTTCATCAGCGACAGGGCAATCGCCACCTCGGGCGACAGGCCGAATAATTGGCAAATCACGATGTAACCACCTTCTTGCACGCCGAGTGCGCCGGGAACGGCGAACCCGACCGCCTTGAGCGCTTGGCCGAGGCTCTCGATCACCAGGCCGGCGGAAAGACCGACGTCATGGCCCAGAAAGTGCAGCGCCAGGCATACCTCGATCCCGCCCAACAGCCACGACACGGTGTGCCAGGTGGCGGCCAGCGCCAACCGGCGTGGTTCGCGGTAGCGGGCGATCAGCGCTGCGTGCAGCCCCTTCACCTCTTCCGTGCCGGACCAGCCCAGCGCCTTGCCCAGTCGCATGACGCCTTTTTCGAGGGCGATGGCCAGGCCGAACCACTGCGCGGCCAGGAAGCCGCCGGCCACCAGCAATGCTACGACGATGCCGCCGGTGACGTAGTTGGCGATGCCACCGTCGCCCACGCTGTGCAGCAACAGGAACAGGCCCAGCAAGGTGAAGGCGATCTGGGTCACCATCTCCATCGTCAAATCCGCCACCGCCCCGGCGATGGCGGGTGCGAGCGGGACGCCGCGCCGGCGCAACAGGCGGGAGGCGACGAATTCTCCGCCGATCTGCGCCACTGGCAGCAAATTGTTGACGCCCTCGCGAATCCAGCGGAGCACGAGGAAGGCGCCCAACCGAGGGCGCGGCTGCGTCGGCCCGGCGATCACCCACCAGGCGGACCCGGAGAACAGGATCTGCACCAAATGGAACGCGATCACCGCGGCGATGCCGAACCAGCCGGCATGGCCCAGCAAATCCAGGATGCGGGCAATGCCGTAGGTCTGCAGCAGCCAAGCCGCGAGGGCGAGGCCGCACAGCCCACTCAGGATCGTGCCTAGCTTCATGTGCAAAATCTCATTCGATACCCGGATCGGTGTGCGGTGGATAGTCTGCGCATCCGTGTTGCGCTAGGAGGACGAGATGCATCCAGACCTGCCCCCCCTGTTGCTGACCCCCGGCCCCCTGACCACGTCGGACGCGACCCGAGCGGCGCTGGGGCGGGATTGGGGCTCGCGCGAGACGGATTTCGTGGCCCTCAGCGAAGGGGTGCGGGCGCGGCTCGCCGGCCTGGCCGGGGTGGCGGACACCCATGCCGCCATCCCGCTGCCAGGGAGCGGCACCTACGCCGTCGAGGCGGTGATCCAGACGCTGGTCCCGCGGGACGGTGTTCTGTTGATCCTCGTGAATGGTGCCTATGGCCACCGCATGGTCGCGATGGCCCGCCGGCTGGGCCGCCAGCATCGCGTGCTGGAGGTGCCGGAGCATCAGGCGATCGACCCAGGCGCGGTGGCTGCGGCGCTGGCTGCGGACGGGTCCATCACCGACGTGGCGCTGGTCCATTGCGAGACGACGAGCGGCTTGGTCAATCCGCTGGAGGCTGTGGCCGCCGTGGTCCAGGCGGCTGGCCGGCGCTTCATCGTGGATGCCATGAGTTCGTTTGGCGCTATCCCGATCGATGGCAGCCGAATCGCGTTCAGCTCCCTCGTCGGGTCGGCGAATAAGGGGCTGGAGGGTGTGCCCGGTCTTTCCTATGCCATTGCGGAGCGGGGACATTTGGCGGCATCCAAGGGTAACGCCAGCAGCCTGAGCCTGGACTTGCACGATCAATGGCGCGGCTTCGAGTCGAATGGGCAATGGCGTTTCACCCCGCCGGTTCAGGTGGTCGCCGCCTTGGCCGCCGCGCTGGACCAGTTGGAGGCGGAGGGTGGGGTGCCGGCCCGCAACGCGCGGTACAGCCGGAACTGCGAGGTGCTGCTGCAGGGCATGCAGGGACTCGGCTTCGTGCCATTCCTGAACCGGGCGGTTCAGGCCCCGGTGATCGTCACCTTCCACATTCCGCCGGGCGGATGGTTCCGGTTCGACGAGTTCTATGGCTATTTGCACCAGCGCGGTGTGGTGATCTACCCGGGAAAGCTGACCGCGCAGCCCAGTTTCCGCATCGGCTGCATCGGCGCGATCGGGCCGGAGGATATGGCGCGGGCCATGACCGCAATCACCGGGTTCGTGCAGGCCTACGACCCAGCCCGCCGCGCCGCCTAGCACGAGGCGCCACGCGGGTGCATGGCAGGGCTTATGCCGATCATTTGGTAGCGTATGTGACCTCCGCGTGACAGCCGGGTGACCAGAGTTCCGCTATCGTACCCCGTGAGCTGTTTGTAACAAAGTTACCGATGGCTTACGAGGAGGCACGTTTGGGCGGAGACATTATGATGGTTCGGCATTCAGCGGCAGGGGAGCGGGCGTGAGCGCAACATTGGTGCGTCCCGCGTGCGACCGTGGCGTGACCGCGGCCGAGCGTGCCGCGATGGCACGGGACGGCTACCTCGTCGTGCGGAATTTCTTCGACGCGGCGACGACGGCCCAGCTCCTGAGCTGGACGGAGGCGTTGGAGGCGGCGCCGGAACAGCCGGGGCAGCATTGGGTCTACCACGAAGACAGCCTGACTGTGCCAGGACAGAAAGTGATCCAGCGGATCGAGAATTTCTGTCCGGTGCATTCTGGATTCGATCGGATCATCCGCAATGGGGCGCTGTCCGATTGGACGGCGGCGCTGATGGGCGGGCCAGTCGTGCTGTTCAAGGAGAAGATCAATTTCAAGATGCCGGGTGCCCCGGGCTTCAAGGCGCACCAGGATCAGCAGGCCGGCTGGACGCGGTATGCCCCGCTCTTCGTGACGGCGCTGGTCACGATCGATCCGGCGACGATCGAGAATGGTTGCCTGGAGATGGTGCCGGGCCGCCATCGCGAGGGGCTGATCGGTGAGGAGTGGAGCCCGTTGGACGAGAGCGGCCTGGCGGTGCACGCCGTGCCCACTGCGCCGGGCGACGTCATCTTCTTCGACAGCTATGCGCCCCATCTGTCGAAGCCGAATTTCACCGACCAGCCGCGCCGTCTGCTGTATCTGACCTATAACCTGGCCCTGGAGGGCGATTGGCGGGCGCAATATTACGCGGAAAAGCACGCGGCTTTCCCGCCGGATATCGAGAGGGACGGCAGCAAGGACTACGTCTTTCGGGTGTAGGTGCCGGTCCAGCCGCCTTCCGCCTCTTTGCGGCACCGGGCGGCGGAAGGCGCTGCGAGGTTTACGGGTCGATGCTGGCCGCTGGGGCGAGGCTGAAGGTCGCCGTCGGCTGGGTGGAGGCTTGGGGCGCCGGGTTTGGCTGGCCCGGGCGCGTCTGATACCAGGCCGGCACGGTGGCGGGCAGGTCGGACCGGGCCTGTTCTACCTCACCATTGCGGTGTTGCTGATAGAGGGTGCGGTAGGTCGCGTACGGGTCCAGCGCGGTTTTCTCGATCGAATCCGTCTCTGGCAACAAGCGGGCCCGCGTATCGACGGCGCCCGTTCCATATCGGGCCCAGCCGAACGTGGCGCTCCCGCCGAAGCTCACCCAGGTGAACGGGTCGAGCACGGTGTTGGCGCCGTAGCCGATCCCGTCACGCGGGTTGCTCGGCCCCAGGACTGGGAGGAACAGGAACGGACCGTCAGGGATGCCCCAAACCGCCAGCGTCAACCCGGCATCGGTGTCGTGGTCGGGAAAGCCCCAGCCCGACGCGACGTCGAACACGCCGGCGGCGCCGACGGTGGTGTTGATCAGCAGGCGCATGAAGGTGTTGCCGGCCTTGCGGGGATGGCCCTGCAACACGTCGTTGGCGAACTGCACCGGGTTGCCAAGATTGGACAGCGTATTATGCAGGTGCGTGCGGACCGTGCCGGGTACGACACTGAGATAGCCGCTGGCCACCGGGTGCAGGAGATTGCGGTCGAGTGCGCTGTTGACCTGGTAGAAAACCCGGTTGGTCGGCTCCAACGGGTCGTGGCGCTCGTTGTAATCCGCCAGATCGTCCGGCTGGCTGGCTGGTGGCTTTGGCGCGCAGCCGCAAAAAAGCACGAGGATGGTCGCGAGCGCGGGTGGCAGGATGCGGAGGCGCATAGGATCCTTCGGGGCTTGGCCTGGGTTCGGCTGACGGTGTCAGTCCCGCCGCGCTGAGACACTAGCGGGGGCACCTCACATCACAAACCTGATTTGCGGGCAGCCCGGGCAAAAAATCAGGACTGTGTCCCGCAAGTGCGGAGCCGCGCGAGGAGGGGAGCGTCGAGCAATTCCGCGATACGGTCGATCGTGATGTCGGCCGGCGGGTTTTCCGCAATCACGGCGGCATCAGTGCCAAATTGGCCTTGATGGGGGAAAACCGTCGTGACCCGATCCCCCCAAATCTGCTTGAAAGCGGTGAGCAGGCGGATTTTGTCATCCACCACCACGTAATGGTGGGCGGGGTAGCGGCGCTCGATCTCGGCGACTTCCTTGTCCTTGTGGACGCAGATCATGACCTCGCCGCCGAGCGCTTCGTCGAGGCCGGAGAGCTGCAACTTGCGCGGTTGGAACACCGCGTCCCCATCCGTGAGGCCGACGGTTCGCCCGAGCCGGCGCAGCGTGGCCACTACGTCAAGCGCATCCGGATACAGGAGCTTGCCATAGGGGAAGTCGATCACGAACAACGACAGCCGCAGTGCGTCCGCATCTTGCGGCCGTTCCAGGCGGTATTGCTGGAATGCCCCGAGATAGTCGCGATAGCCGAGCGTGTGGAACAGATGCTCCTGGATCGCCCAGTATCGGTCGCGCGCCGCCGGGCCGGAGATTTGCTCGATATGCGCCTTCAATTCGTTTTGGAAGCGGTCGTTGTCGAGCAGCGTGTTGTCCACGTCGACAAGGAACAGCAGGGGGGCTTCCAAGGGCGTCGCTCCGGTTCGAATGCGCGAAGTAGCGCTACTCCGGTGTGGGACGTCAACTGGTTAGGCATCCTCGCGGCCCAGCATGGCTGTGGCGCCACGCCAGGCCGGACCCCAAGGGCGCTGCGTCACAAGCTGCCGAGATAGCTCATTTTGCCGACGTTGACGCCCTGCTGGCGCAGGATGTCGTAGGCGGTCGTGACGTGGAAGAAGAAATTGGGGATCGAGAAATTCGTCAGATAGGCGGGCGCGGTGAACGTCAGCGGCTGCTTGGCGATGGGCAGGGTGATGGTCCGGCTGTCCGCGCTGTTGATCTGCTCGGGGGTGAAGCCTTGCACATAGGCGATGGTCTTGGCGATGCGGGCCTGGAGCTCGGCGAACGTGGTTTCGGTGTCAGGAAAGCTGGGTGGCGTCTCGCCGGCGAGACGGGCGGCGCAGGTTTTGGCGGCATCGGCAGCGCTTTGCACCTGGCGCGCCAGGTTGAACATGTCGGGGGCGAGCTTGGCCTCGATCAGGCTTGCCGGGGCGATGTTGCTGGCCGCGGCGTGGGCGGCGGCCTTGTCGAGGATCGCCGAGAGGTTTTGCAGCATGCGCACCATCATGGGGATGGAGGCGTCATAGAGGGAGAAGGGCAAGAGGGTCACTCCGGAGCAAGTCCGTTCCTTAGAGCAAGTGGGAACCCTTGAAAAGCTAAGATGACCGGTCATATCCTGCCGCGTGCCCAGGATGACCACCCGTATTGTGCGTGAGCGGCTGCTCGATGCCGGGGTGCAGACCTTTAGCAAGGCGGGCTTCAACGGCTGCAGCGTGCAGGACATCACCGAGGCGGCCGGTGTGCCCAAGGGTTCATTCTACAACCATTTCGAGAGCAAGGAAGCGCTGGGCGCCGCGGCGCTGAGGCATTTCTGGGCTGATGGTGGCGCATGCCAGCGATTGGAGGCGCTCGCCAAGGCAGATGGCTCGCCCAGCGAACGGTTGCGGCAGTATTTCGAGGGTGCGGTCACCGACATGGCCGCCGTAGACTTCACCTGCGGCTGCCTGATCGGGAACATGGCGGCTGAGCAGTCCGACCATAGCCCAGCCATCGCCGCCGAGCTCTCCGCGATCTTCACCTCCTGGACCCGGCGGGTGGCCGATTGCATCCGCGCGGCGCAGGTGGCCGGCGAACTCAAGTCGCAGACGGATCCGGAGGTGCTGGCTACCTTCGTTCTGAATGCGTGGGAGGGCGCGTTGCTGCGCGCCCGTATCGAGAAGGGCGAACGCCCCCTCCGTCAGTTTATCGACGTGTTGTTCACCCAACTTCTCCACTAGGCCTGCCCGCGGGCAATTTGTTGCCCGCCCGCGAGCAGGCTGCTGTTTCGATGGGAAATCAAGATGACTGGTCATATCGACACGATCACGGTCGCCCGCGGTGCGACGCAGGCCAAGACTGTGCGCCGTAGCGCTTGGATGGCTGGCGCGGCGCTGGTGTTGCTGGTGGCGGCTGGTGCGGCCTATCGCAACAGCGCTTGGCTGGGAGCGTCGGCGGCTCCGGCCCAACTGGCCCCACCACCGCCTGCCGTCACCGTCAGCGCCCCCCTGCAACGCGACATGGCAGGCTGGACCGAGTTCACGGGCCAGTTCTCGGCAGTCGACTTCGTGGAAATCCGGGCCCAGGTCAGCGGCTATCTGACGGAGATCCATTTCACCGACGGCCAACTGGTCCATAAGGGCGACCTGCTCTTCGTGATCGACCCCCGGCCCTACGAGATCGCGCTGCAACAGGCGCAGGCGCAGTTGCTGACCGCCGCCGCCGCGCTGGATCTCTCCAACAAGGAGATCGTGCGCACGACCGAGCTGCACCGCAACGACTTCGCTTCGGGCGAGCTGCTGGATCAGCGGGTGCAGGCGCAGCGGAATGCGCAGGCGGCCATGGAGCAGGCCCGGGCCGCCATCCGTTCGGCCCAGCTCAACATCGAATTCTCCCACATCACGGCGCCGATCGATGGGCGGATCAGCTCGCACCGGGCCTCAATCGGCAATTTGATTGCCGGTGGGCAGACTGCGGGGACCGCGACCTTGCTGACAACGATCGTGTCGCTCGATCCGATCCATTTGGACTTCGACATGAACGAGAGCGACTTCCTGGCCTATCAGCGCTTCGTTCAAAGCCAGCACGGCGCCACTGCAATCGACCGTACCGTCGAGGCAAGCCTGAGCGATGAGAAGGGCTGGCCACGCCGCGGGCAGTTGGATTTCATGGACAACCAGATGGATCGCAGCAGCGGCACCATCCACGCGCGCGCTACCCTGCCGAACCCGGACCTGCTGATCGCCGCCGGGCAGTTCGCGCGGCTGCGGCTGCCGACCTCCGGCTCCAAGCCGACCCTGCTGGTGCCCGACGTGGCAATCGCAACCGACCAGTCGCGCAAGCTGGTGATGACGGTGGCCGCCGACGGAACCGTGGTGCCGAAGCAGGTCGAGGTCGGTCCGCTCAGCGGCAGTCTGCGCGTGATCACCGGCGGCCTGACGCCCAACGACCGCGTGATCATCGCCGGGCTGATGCGCGCCAGGCCGGGCAGCAAAGTCACACCTCAATCGGGCGCGATCACCCTCGCCTCCGACCGTTGAACGGGGCCCATCATGCGCCTTTCGCACTTCTTCATCGACCGGCCAATTTTCGCGGCCGTGCTGGCGATGTTCATCACCATCGTCGGGGGTGTTGCGTATTTCATCCTGCCGATCGCGCAATATCCGGAGATCGCCCCGCCCACGATCCAGATCGCGGCGACCTATCCGGGCGCATCGGCTGAGGTGGTCAGCCAGACGGTGGCGACACCGCTGGAGCAGCAGATCAACGGCGTGGAAAACATGCTGTATTTCAGCAGCCAATCCACCGGCGATGGCAAGCTGTCACTGACGGTGACGTTCCGGCTGGGTACCAACCTCGATACGGCGCAGGTGCTGACGCAGAACCGCGTCTCCCAAGCGCTGCCCCGCCTGCCGGACGCCGTGCAGCGCCTGGGCGTGACGGTGACGAAGAACTCGCCGGACCTGCTGATGGTGATCCACCTCTTGTCGCCGGACAAGTCGCACGACCAGCTCTATATGTCGAACTACGCGACGCTGCATGTGAAGGATCAGCTCACCCGCCTGCCGGGTGTCGGCAGCGCGGATATTTTCGGTGGGCGTGATTACGCCATGCGCATCTGGCTCGACCCGGAGAAGGTGGCTGCCCATAACCTGACGGCAGGCGAGGTCGTGACGGCCCTGCAGGCGCAAAACGTGCAAGTCTCGGCGGGTGTGCTGGGGCAGCCCCCGGTGGCGACGCATAGTGCATTCCAGCTCAACGTGGAGACGTTGGGCCGTCTCGCCGACCCGGCGGATTTCGCCGATATCATCGTCAAGTCCGACTCAGCCGGTCGGATAACCCGGGTCCGCGACATCGGAAGGGTGGAGTTGGGTGCCGCGGATTATGGCGCCAACGGCTACCTGGACGTGTCGGACGCCGTGCCGTTGCTGATTTACCAGCAGCCGGGGACCAACGCGCTGGCGACCGCGCAAAGCGTGCGGGCTACCATGGAAAGCCTGTCGAAGGATTTCCCCCAGGGCGTGAAATACGACATCGTCTACGACACGACGCTGTTCATCGCGCAATCCGTGCATGAGGTGGTGAAGACCATCTTCGAGGCGGTGGCACTGGTCGTCGTCGTGGTGATCGTGTTCCTGCAAACCTGGCGCGCCTCCATCGTGCCGATCGTCGCCATCCCGATTTCGCTGATCGGCACCTTCGCGATCCTGTCCGCGCTCGGGTTCTCGCTGAACAACTTGTCCCTGTTTGGGCTGGTGCTGGCGGTGGGTATCGTCGTGGACGATGCCATCGTGGTGGTCGAAAACGTCGAGCGCAACTTGCGAGCCGGCCTCACCCCCTATGAGGCGGCGCACCGCACCATGGACGAGGTCGGCGGCGCGCTGATCGCGATCGCGCTGACCTTGTGCGCCGTGTTCATCCCAACCGCGTTCATCAGTGGCATTTCAGGGCAGTTCTTCCGCCAGTTCGCCGTCACCATCGCGGCGTCCACCGTCATTTCGTGCTTCATTTCGCTGACGTTGAGCCCAGCGCTTTGCGCGCTGTTGTTCAAGCCGCATGAGGCCGGACACGAGACGCGCCGGCAGTCGCTGCTGGTCCGCCCCGTGGTGGCGTTCTTCAACGGTTTCAACCGCGCGTTCGAGTTCCTGTCCGAGCGGTATGGACGCATGACCTCCCGGCTGATCCGGATGAGTGCGGTGGTGCTGGTGGTGTATGCCGGGTTGATCGGGTTGACCGGGTATCAGTTCCACCGCGCGCCGACCGGGTTCATCCCGGACCAGGATTTGGGCTACTTCATCACGGTCATCCAATTGCCGCCGGGCGCCTCGCTCGACCGCACGGATGCGGTGGTGAAGCAGGCCACCTCCATCATTCTGGCGACGCCCGGCGTGGCCCATGCGGTGGCGTTCTCGGGCTTCGACGGCGCGACGTTCACCAACGCGTCGAATGCGGGCGCGATCTTCACCCCGCTCGACCCGTTCGAGGAGCGGATCGCCAAGGGCGAGAATGCCGCCTCGATCCTGAACAATCTGCGGCAGCGTTTGTCCGCTATCCAGGACGCCTTCGTTATCACTATTCCGCCGCCGCCTGTGGCCGGCATCGGCACGGCCGGTGGGTTCAAGATGATGTTGCAGGATCGAGAGGGGCTGGGCTCGACCGCGTTGGAGGCCGCGGCGCAGACTTTGGCCGCAGCGGCGAACCAAACGCCTGGCCTAGCCGGGGTGTTCACGCCGTTCAGCACCCGCACGCCGAGCGTCTACGCCGATATCGACCGTGAACGGGCGGAGAAGCTGGGCGTGACACCGGCTCAGGTGTTCGAGGCGATGCAGGTGTATTTAGGCTCGGCCTACATCAACGACTTCAACTATCTGGGGCGCACCTATCAGGTCACGGCGCAGGCCGATGCGCAGTTCCGGGAAACCAGCGAGGATATCGCCCGGCTCAAAACGCGCAATGCGGCCGGTGCCATGGTGCCGATCGGGTCGGTGGCTCATTTGCACGATACGACGGGGCCGTACCGCGTGCCGCGCTACGATTTGTTCCCGGCGGCAGAAGTGCAGGGGGGTACCTTGCCGGGCGTGTCGTCTGGCTACGCGCTGTCGGCCATGGAGAAACTGGCCGCGGACAAGTTGCCCGCCGGTATCGGGTTCGAGTGGACCGATCTGGCGTTCCAGCAGCGGCAGGCTGGGGATACGGCGATCCTGATCTTCGGCGCCTCCGTGTTGTTCGTCTTCCTGGTGCTGGCGGCCCAGTACGAAAGCTGGACGCTGCCGCTCTCGGTGGTGCTGATCGTGCCGATGTGCCTGCTGGCGGCGGTGACGGGATTGCTGTTCCGCGGGATGAACGTCGACATCCTGGCGCAGATCGGATTCGTCGTGCTGGTCGGGCTGGCGGCGAAGAACGCGATTCTGATCGTGGAATTTGCCAAGCAGGCGGAGGAAGCGGGCTCGACCCCGGCCATCGCTGCGTCTCAGGCGGCGCGCACCCGGCTGCGGCCGATCCTGATGACGTCGTTCGCGTTCATCCTCGGCGTCATTCCGCTGGTGGTGGCCAGTGGCGCCGGGTCGGAAATGCGCCAGTCGCTCGGTACTGCCGTGTTCAGTGGCATGTTGGGCGTGACGTTGTTCGGGTTGGTGTTCACGCCGGTGTTCTACGCGGTGATCCGGCGGGTGTTTGCTGGGCGCCTTGTTAGGGCGTCCCATGCAGTGGCGGCGGAGTGAGGCACAAGGCCAACCGACGGAGTAGGGTGCAGTCCGCTTGGAGGACTGCACCACTAGCCCGCGACATGGGACTTGGGCGGCGTGGTGCAACGCTGGAGAAGCGTGCACCCTCCCCGCGTTAGAACAGCTTGGCGGCGATCTTGGCGACGTGGGCGCCCTGGAAGCGGGCACCGGCAAGTTCAGACTCGCTTGGCTTGCGCGATCCGTCGCCTGCCGCGATCGTGGTCGCGCCGTATGGGCTGCCGCCCGTTATCTCGTCCAGCCGCAACTGGCCCTGGAACGAATAGGGCAGCCCTACGACGACCAAGCCGAAATGCAGCAGGTTGGTGATGATGGAGAACAGCGTCGTTTCCTGTCCACCGTGTTGGCTGGCTGTTGAGGTGAACGCAGCGCCGACCTTCCCGTTCAGCGCACCGCGAGCCCATAGGCCACCGGCCTGGTCAAGGAAGCTGGCCATCTGCGAGGCGACTCTGCCAAAGCGCGTGGGCGTGCCGATGATGATCGCATCGTAAGCCTCCAATTCCGCGACGGCGGCAATCGGTGCGGCCTGGTCGAGCTTGAAATGCCCACCTCGCGCCACCTCTTCCGGCACAGTTTCCGGCACCCGCTTCACGTCGACGCTGGCGCCCGCCTCCCGGGCACCAGCCGCCACGGCCTCTGCCATGGCCTCGATATGGCCGTAAGTCGAATAGTACAGCACCAAAACCTTAGCCATTGTCGTGACTCCTTCAAAAGGTCCAGTTATGCAACGTCGACGAGGACGATTTCAGCATCCTCGACCGCGCGCACGCTCAGCGTCTCGACATCGCTGATGGCGACACCATCGCGGGTAGCGGCCAGCACGCCGTTGACCTCGACAGTGCCGCTGGCGGGAACCAGGTAGCCATGCCGGTTGGCACCCAATTCGTAGGTGGCCGTCTCGCCCGCCCGTAGCCGCGCCCCTGCAACACGGGCGGCGCTGCGGATGGGCAGGGCGTCGGTATCGCCGGGTAGCCCGCTGGCCAGAGCCACGAAGCGGCCGGACCGGTCGTCCTTCGGAAACGGCTTGGCACCCCAGGACGGGCTGTCACCGCGGCGGTCGGGCGTGATCCAGATTTGAAAGATCCGCGTCGTGGCATCCTCCAGATTATACTCGGCATGGGCGATGCCCGACCCGGCGGACATCACCTGAACATCGCCCGCCTCCGTGCGGCCGCGGTTACCCTGGTTGTCCTCGTGGGTAATCGCGCCCTCGCGGACATAGGTGATGATTTCCATGTTCGCATGCGGGTGGGGCGGGAAGCCGCTCTGCGGGGCAATGGTGTCGTCGTTCCAGACCCGCAAGGCGCCCCAACCCATCCGTTTCGGGTCGTGATGGCTGCCGAACGAGAAATGGTGCTTGGCGTCCAACCACCCGTGATTGGCACCGCCGAGACTGGCGAAAGGCCGAACTTCGATCATGAAACCTGCTCCTGACCGGCGTCTTGCTTCGATGCCGGTGAGCGCAAGCTGGTCCTTCCCGCAGAGGATAGAAACGGCTACAATCGAAAACCATCGTTTCCAGATTTGTCATTTCGTATCTTCCAGACTTCGAAGGCTGGGTCATTTTCGCCAAGGTTGTGGAGTTCGGGTCCTTCTCCCGCGCGGCGGCGGAGCTGTCGATTTCGAAGGCGACCGTGTCCAAGGCCGTGACCCGGTTGGAAACCCGCATCGGCACGCCGCTCTTGCACCGGAACTCCCGCCGCTTCTCCCTGACCGAAAGTGGCCGCGCCTCCTTGGACCGGGCCCAACGCATTGCCCTGGAGGGTGAGGCAGTCGAGGCAGAGGTGACGGAGCGGGTGAGTGAGCCGCGCGGGCTGGTGCGGCTCACGGCGCCGATGACGTTCGGCATTCAGAACCTGGCGGGTATTCTGCCGGATTTCCTTAACCAGCATCCGCAGATATCGCTGGATGTGCAGTTGACGGATCGCCGGGTCGATTTGGTGGCGGAAGGTGTCGACGTCGCGCTGCGCATCGGCGTGTTGGAGGATTCCTCCCTTCGCGCCCGCACGCTGTATGCCATCCGGCGCCTGCTGGTTGCGTCGCCGGGTTACCTTGCGCGCTACGGCACGCCGGCGCATCCGCGGGATTTGGAACATTTGCCGGCGATGCTGTTCACGCAGGTTCCGTCGTCGGGAGCCTGGCAGTTCCAGCACCCGCTGGAGGGGGAGTATAGCGTGCGGGCGATGGGCGGCCGGCTCGCGGTTGATAACGGGGACGTGGCGATGCCGGCGTTGATGGCTGGTCTGGGTTTGGCGATCCTCCCGGAGTTCCTGGGATGGCAGGCGATCAAAGATGGGACGCTGGTCGAGTTGCTGCCGGAGTGGAGCATGGCTCCCACCGCCCTGCACGTGGTGACACCGCCGGGTGCGGTGCGCCCGGCGCGGGTGACGGCGCTGATCGAATTCTTGGCCAAGCGCCTCCGCCGGGCCGCCTGGGCGTTCGATGTGCCCGGTGGATAGGCCATGCGGCTACCAAGGGGTTCGGGGTCCACAAGCCGATGTCCTGAATTTGCCTTGAGCGCAAACGAACCGGGTTAACAGGCGCGGTGTTGAGTGGGCCGGCGACACACGCGAGGGGACCACCCATGGATACGGCGAATCAGGACGTCAAAGCTATGCTGCAGGATGCAATCGCGGCGTTGCAAGCCGCCAGCGCGGCCGGACACGAGGCCACGAGCAAAATCCAGCAGCAGGCCCACAACCCCGACTTGAAGGCGATGCTGCAGCAAGGGTCCAAATACGCTGAGACCTGGCGCGAGCGGCTCTCGGACGCGCTGACGAAAGTGGGTGGCAGCGGGTCTTCGGCCGGAGCGGGCAATCCGATCATCGACTCGATCCAGCAAGTCGGCGGCAGGATCATCCAGAAGGCGACGGACCCGGCTGCGCGTGATCTTGGGATCATCGCCAGCGGGCAACTCGCACTGCATTACTACATCGCGGCATTCGGCACGATGACCGCCTATGCGAAGCTGTTGGGGCTACCGGAGGTGGCAAGTTCGATTCACGAGTGCCTGCTGGAGGCGAAGCGTGGCGACGAGCGGTACACCGAATTGGCGGCCAAAATCGGCGGTTAATGCCTCGGTTCGGTAGGGTGGGTGCCCTATAACCGCACCCTCGCCTTCGCCGGGCGGTGGGGTGCTATAAAGGGCACCCCACCCTACGAATCCACTTGTTGGAAAGCGCGACGCGCGTCCGGCCGGCTATGCAACCCGTGCGGGGGCTGTGGCGAAGGCCTCCGCCATCACGTTCCAAAGCGGTTTGCGCTTCAAATCGGCATCCAGCGGCAGGGGTCGTTGCCGCTGCTTGTCGTCCCGCGGCATGGCGTCGTTCAGCCAGGTGCGGCGGTCGGATAGGCCCCAACTCAGCACGCCCATCACGGCCGGACAGCTCAGAACTGCGTCCAGATAGGCGCGGGCGTGGCTGGCGACGGCGGCGTCCCGGGTTGCCGCGTCGCCGGCGATACGGTTGTCGCGCACGTCGAACTCGGTGACCACGATCTTCAGGCCCAGCCCGGCCACGTCGTTACAAAACTTGGCCAGGCGTGCCGGTTCGAAATCGGTCACGCCAGCCTCCAGATGGGCCTGCAGGCCCAGTGCCTGCACGGGGACGTTTTGCGCCTTCATGCGCGCCAGCAGCGCCAGCATGTCCTGGCGCTTCTTCTCGTGCTCGGGCCAAGTGTAGTCCAGGCCGAAATCGTTGATGCAGCGGAGCGGCAGCGGATCGGACTCGGCGCAGGCGTGGAAGGCGACATCGAGCAGGCTGGGGCCCATTGCGCGGGACCACAGCGTGTCGCGCAAGCCGAACGGCCGGTCGGCCTTGGGGTCCAACACCTCGTTTACCACATCCCAATGCACCACGCGGTTGCGGCAATGGGCGGTGACGGCTTTGATGTGGGCGGTCAACAGCGTTTCGGCATTGGCGGCGGTCAGCTCCGCAACCAGCCACTCGGGGTTGTCTTCGTGCCAGAGCAGGGTGTGGCCGCGCACCTGGATGCTGCGCCGGGCGGCGAAGGCCATAAGCGCGTCGGCGCTTTTCCAGTTCCATTGATTGGCTTTGGGACGCAGTTCGCCCCATTTGAACGCCCTCTCCCCGGTGACGATGCCGCATTCGTCGGACACGCTGGCCATATAGGCGCGGTCGGTCGCCAGGATGTGGTCATCGATAGCGGCGCCGTAGAAGCGGTTGCCCATCATCGCGCGCTCGTTGAGCCCAGGGTCGTGCGGTGGCGCGGGGCGCTGAGGCGGTGCCGGGTGGGAAGCCCGGCCAGCGGCGGCGAGCAAACTGGCCGACCCCACCAACGCGGCGCGGCGCCCCAGTCTGGCTCCATCATACTTGGCGTCCCGGGGCAGCGTCATCGGCTCAACTCCTCCAACGACCTGCCCCGGGGGGCTGGTCAGGCGGCTAGGGCTTCCGGTTCTGCCACCGGCAGCCGGGTGCGGATGAGCTTCTCAATACCACGCAAATGGGCGCGTTCGGTCGCGTCGCAGAAGCTGATCGCCATCCCGGCGTTGCCAGCCCGCGCGGTGCGGCCAATGCGGTGCACGTAGCTCTCGGGGATATTTGGCAAATCAAAGTTAATGACATGTGTCACGTCGTCGACGTCGATCCCGCGCGCGGCGATGTCGGTTGCGATCAGCACGCGTACGCTACCGTTCTTGAACGCCGCCAAGGCGCGTTCGCGTTGTCCTTGGCTCTTATTGCCGTGGATGGCGGCGGCCGGCTGGCCGGATGCCTCCAAATGCTGCACGACCTTGTCGGCGCCATGCTTGGTGCGGGTGAAGACCAGGGTGCGCCCCATATCCTTGCGCTTCAAAATGGCGGCGAGCAGGGCCCGCTTGCGTGCGGCCTCCACGAACACGACGGCCTGTTCCACGCGGTCGGCGGTCTTGGCGACGGGGGTCACCGCGACATGAACCGGGTCGCGCAGCAGGGCGGCGGCGAGGCCTTCGATCTCCTTCGGCATGGTGGCGGAGAAGAAGAGGGTCTGCCGCTGCTTCGGGATGTAGGACACGATCTTCTTGATGGGAATGATGAAGCCGAGGTCGAGCATGTGGTCGGCCTCGTCCAGCACCAACACCTCGACATTGCCGAGGTTGACGGCGCGGTCGTTCATATGGTCCAGCAAACGCCCGGGGGTCGCCACCAGCACGTCCACGCCGTTATCCATAGCGCGGGCCTGGCGTGGTTTCGGCACGCCGCCAAACATCAGCGCGACGCGGATGGGTGACCCGGCGGCGTAGGACCGGAAGCTGTCGGCGATTTGGCTGGCCAGCTCACGGGTGGGCGCCATCACCAGGCAGCGGGCGCCCTTCTTGCCCGGGTGCTTCCGCTCGGCCAGCAGGCGGTGAAGGATGGGGAGCGCGAAGGCTGCGGTCTTGCCTGTGCCGGTTTGGGCAATGCCCTGCACGTCGTGCCCGGCCAGCACATGTGGAATCGCCTGAGCCTGAATGGGCGTAGGCTCAGTGTAGCCCGCGACTGTCAACGCGCCGAGCAGGGTCGCGGACAGGCCGAGGTCTTGAAAAGATGACATATGGGTCTTTCGTGAAGCGGACGCGCCATCGCAGAGTGCTCGGGAGCGTCAATCGTACTCTACAGGAGCACGAACCGGCGCTAGACACTTGAGTGGACAAAGGCTGCGTTCGTAAACGGCAGGGCTCGATCGTCGAGGTGCGCACGCGGGGTATAGTGCTGCAGCGCAGCGAAGTCAAGGAAATTGCCTCTTCTCACGTTTCGAGACGATCTTGACGCGGCTCCGGGGCACGGCGGAGAAGCCGGGCGTGGAAAGCGTCATCCTGGCCGAGGATTTTGCCGGCATGCAGTCCCAGGCGCTCGGCCTGGCCGAGGCGGCTGGGTTGCAGCCGCGGATGGTGGCGCTGCGGCCGCGGCTGCCCTGGTGGTGGATGCCGGGCCGGGTGTGGCCCTCGCCGCTGCGGGCCGTGCGCATGACGACGCCGCCCGAGCCGCTCGTTATCGGCTGCGGCGGCAAGGCAGCTCCGGTTTTGGCGGCGCTGCGCCGGCGCGGCAAGCTGACCGTGCAGATCCAGGCGCCCCGGATGGATATCAGGCGCTTCGACCAGGTGGTCGTCACCCGGCATGACGAGCTGACCGGGCCCAACGTCATCGTCACCCGCACCGCGCTGCACCGCGCCACGGCCGCACGCTTGGCGGCGGCGCGGGCCGCGTGGGCGGGCCGGCTGGCGGCTCTGCCGCGTCCCCTGGTCGCCGTGCTGGTGGGCGGCAGCAATGGGCGGTATCGGCTGGAGGAAGCAGAGGGTGCGGCGCTGGCGGAACAATTGGCCGGGATGATGGCGCTGGACCGGGTGGGTTTGGCGGTTACACCATCGCGCCGTACTCCTCCTGCGGTCACCCGGGTGCTGCGCGAGGTGCTGGTTCCCCGGGGCGCGCTGGTGTGGGACGGGGAGGGGGAGAACCCCTATTTCGGCATGCTCGCCAGTGCCGATGCTATCGTCGTGACGGCGGATAGCGTGTCCATGGTGTCCGAGGCGGTGGCCACTTCGGCGCCCGTGCTATTGGTGGAGCTGCCCGGCCGGTCGCGGCGGATCGGCGCCTTCCTGGACGGGTTGCGGCAGGATGGCCGGGTGCGCCGCTTTGGTGGGCGGCTGGAGAGTTGGCAGACATCGCCGCTGGACGATACGCAGGAGGCGGCCGATATGCTCCGCCAACGCTTGGGATTCTGACGAACATGCTGAACATCCGCACCTTCGACGCGCGACAGGGTGGCAACGTGCTCTACAAGGCGTTCGCCCATCCGCTGGCGGCGGAGGCGATTGCGCGTTTGGCGGCCCAGCTGGAGGGCCCGCTGGCGGTCTATGACCCCGACAACGTGGCGGACGCGCTGTTCGCGCTGCATCCGGAGATGCCCGCACCGGCGGAACTCTTCGTCCACGATACCGAGCAGATCGGCCGAATGCGAGCGGGCTGCATGGCGCAACCGATCACCGGCCTGCGCCAGAGCCAGGCGGGCACATTGCTGGTGGCCAGTTTCGATGCGGCCAAGTTGCGTGAGCGGGTGGCCGCTCTGGCGCCACCGGGCATGGCGGTGGTCACATTGGACGCGGCGCGCTTGCCGGCAGAGATGCTGACCAACCCGCGCAAATATTTGGACACGCTGAATTTCGCCAATAATTACGTGTTCTTCCGCGACGCGGATGGGCTGTCGACACGGCTGGTGACGGCAAATTACTGGGCGGGGTATGGCGCGACATCCGTCCGGCTCTGGCTGCGCCTGTTCGGGGAGACCGGTGCCGTTCTGGCGGAGTGGGAACAGGCCCTGCCCTCAGGCGTCGGAGGCGTGGTGATCGACAGCGCGGAGGTTCGGGCGCGCTTCGGGTTGCCGGCGTTTCGCGGCCAGCTGTTCGTGCACGCGATTGGCGTCGCCGGGCACGATGTCGTGAAATACGCGCTGGATACCTATGGCAATGCAGGCCAGCCGAGCCTGTCGTGCACGCATGACGCCAATGCCTGGCCGTCCGACCGCTATGCCGGTCTGCCGGCGCCCCGCGAGGGCGAGCGCGTCGTGTTGTGGGTGCAGAATAGTCATGCGGCGCCCATCCCTGCGGGCACGCTGTCGCTGGACCGGATGGGCGCGGAGCAGCCGGTGGTGCTGGATCGCGAGGTTGCTCCGTTCGCGACCCTGGCGCTGGATGTGGCCGAACTCTTTCCCACTCTGCGCTGGCCTGCGCAGCTGGAGTTCCGGGCTGGACGGCACATGGTCCGGCCCCGGTACGAGGTGGTGCAGAACGGCCGCACCCGTATTGCCCATGTCAACGTCGAGCGGGCGGATTTGTGGCCTGACCCGGGTATCCCGGCGCTTTCGAACCTGCTGGGGCGCGGGTATCTGCTGCCGTTTCCGGTCTTGCCGCCGGGTCAGTTCTCGACCGTTGTCCAACCGACGCCGATGGCGGAGATGCAGGCGGATTTGCCGATCCGGGTCGACGTGTTCGCAGCGGATGGCCGGCTGGTGGCAGAGCGATTCCTGGGCCGGTTGCCGCGCAACCACGAGTTGGTGCTGAATGTGGCGGACTTGGCGCCCGGGCTTGAGGCGGAGGGCGGCCATGCCGAGTTGGTCTATGACTTCCGGGATGGCGGTGACGCCGATGGCTGGCTGCACTGCCTGGCGCGGTATGAAAACCGGCAAAGCGGCCATGCCGCGGAAACCAGCTTCGGCGCGCATATTTTCAACACGCTGATGACCTATAAGGGCGAGCCGCAATCGTATAACGGGCCGCCCCCTGGGCTGACGACGCGGCTATTCCTCAAGCTCGGGGATGACCGCCGCCGGTCTTTCGCCCATTTGATCTATCCAGCCTCTGCCGCATGGCACCCGCAATCGGGCACGCGGTTGATGTTGCACGATGCGGCGGGCATGCTGCTGGCGGAAAATCCTCTCGCCATCGCCTGTTCCGGCTCGGCGATGGTCTGGCCACACGATGTGTTTGGTCCGGCGCTGATACGCCGGGCTGGGACGGGTGGCTACGTGATGGTGGATGACCGCACCTGCCGGCTATTCGGATATCACGGCCTGATGGACGACCAGGGCGGGTTCTCGCTGGACCATATGTTCGGCTTCTGAACGGCTGCGTCCGTCGGCGTCCGGCCAATTTTCGGTGGGCGGCGAGATGGTGGAGTGCGATAGAACGCCCCACCCGACGGTTAAACCGCTCGAGCATACTCATGGCGCCCACTGCAAGCCGATGGTATCAAAATAGCGATTGACCGAACGGGAAACAATCTCGTCGGCGGAAGGAGACAGCCGTGAGCCCGTTCGACTTTCCCAAAACACCAGCCAACCATGTCCCGCTGTCGCCGCTCTCCTTCCTCACCCGCGCGGCGGCGGTGCATCCGGATCGCCTGGCGGTGGTGCATGGCGCATACCGGGCGAATTGGCGCCAAACCGCCGAACGGTGCCGCCGCCTCGCCTCGGCGCTCGCCAAGCGCGGCATCGGCAAGGGTGACACCGTCGCCGTGATGGCACCCAACACGCCGCCGGCGCTCGAGGCGCATTTCGCCGTGCCGATGCTGGGGGCCGTGCTGAATGCGCTGAACGTGCGGCTGGATGCGGACACGATCGCCTACATCCTCCGCCACGGCGAGGCGCGGGCGCTGATCACCGACCGCGAGTTCGCCCCCACCATATCCGCCGCCTTGGCCATGTTGCCGGCGGATGCCCGTCCCTTGGTGGTCGACATCGACGATCCGCTCGCGCCCGAAGGGGATTTGTTGGGAGAGGCCGAGTACGAGGCCTTCCTTGCCAGTGGCGATCCGGACTTCCCCGTGACGCTACCCGGCGATGAGTGGGATGCGATCGCCCTGAACTACACCTCCGGCACCACGGGGCGGCCGAAGGGTGTGGTGTATCACCATCGCGGCGCCTATTTGAACGCGCTCGGCAACATCCTGACCTGGGCCATGCCGCATCACCCGAGCTATTTGTGGACGCTGCCGATGTTCCACTGCAACGGCTGGTGCTTCCCCTGGGCGATCACCGCGCAGGCGGGGACGCATGTGTGCCTGCGCCGGGTCGACGCGGCCTCCATCCTCAAGGCGCTGGACGCCGAGGGCGTCACCCATTTATGCGGCGCGCCTATCGTCATGGGGCTGATCCTCAACTCGCCCGGCGTGCAAAGGCGGCCACGGACGGTGCACATGATGACGGCCGGTGCGTCCCCGCCCGCTGCCATCATCGAGGGCATGGAGCGGTTGAACTTCGACATCTGCCATGTCTACGGGCTGACCGAGTGCTACGGGCCCAACACGGTTTGCGAGTGGCACGAGGAGTGGGACGCCCTGCCGGCCGGCCAGCGGGCGACGCTGAAGGCGCGGCAAGGGGTGCCCTACGTCGTGCAGGAGGCCCTGATGGTGGCCGACCCCACCACGCTGTTACCGGTGCCGAAAGACGGCGCGGCCATGGGGGAACTGATGATGCGCGGCAACGTGCTCATGAAGGGCTATCTGAAGGACGAGGCGGCCACGGCGGCGGCCTTTGCAGGCGGCTGGTTCCACACCGGCGATTTGGGCGTCTGGCACGCCGACGGGTATGCCGAAATCCGCGACCGGGCGAAGGACATCATCATCAGCGGTGGGGAGAACATTTCCACCATCGAGGTGGAGAGCGTGCT
This sequence comes from Acetobacteraceae bacterium, assembly GCA_965199005.1. Taxonomy (GTDB): domain Bacteria; phylum Pseudomonadota; class Alphaproteobacteria; order Acetobacterales; family Acetobacteraceae; genus LMUY01. Next base: position 381,015 of record CBDAQK010000007.1, read on the forward strand.
CTACCGCCACCCGGCCGTGCTGGAGGCCGCGGTGGTCGCGCGGCCGGACGTGACATGGGGCGAGACGCCTTGCGCGTTTGTGACCCTGAAGCCGGGGACCGAGGCGGCCGAGGCTGAGATCATCGCATTCTGCCGCGACCACATGGCGCATTACAAGGCACCGCGTACGGTCGTGTTCGGGCCACTGCCGAAAACGTCCACCGGGAAGATGCAGAAATTCCTGCTCCGGGACCGAGCCCGCGCGCTCGGCTGACCCCCGCAACGGAGGGACGTGCAGCACGTTGAACGGGGATGAACTCCATCATCGTGCTACTGGGCGTCCTTCTGCTGGCAGGCTGCGGCGAGTTCCACCCCGCGACGCCCGGTCACGAACCGCCCTCTGCCGGCAATTACAACCCGGTCTCGCACGAACGCACCGGGGGCAACAACTAGCCGGGCCCGGGGGCATGATAAGCTCGGGCAACCATCGGCGGGTCAGCCCGTTTGCTTGACATGACCCGTATCATAATCCTCCTCAGCCTTCTTTCTGTCGCAGCCTGCGGCGAACTTCAGCCGGGCGGGCCCGGCCACGAGCCACCGACGGCCGGCAATTACAATCCGGTGTCACATGAGCGAAGTGGCGGCGCCGGCTAGGCGTCTCCCCAGCGTCACATCTTGATGGTCGACGCCTTATAAATCTCGGCGATCGCGGCGCCGAGCGTCATGTTGAACTCGGCGTCGCTCATGGATTTCGTCAGCCCCTCGACCAACGCGCGGGAGAAACTCGCGATCATGCCATGGTTGGTGGATAGTTTCTTGCAGGCCTCGTCACGCGAGTAGCCGCCGGACAGCGCGACCACCCGCTCGACCATAGGATGGGCAATGAGCCCGGCATATAAATCCGGCACGGCGGGAATGGTCAGCTTCAGCATGACCTTCTCGGTCTTTGGCAGGGCGTCCAAATGCTGCTTGATCTCGTCGCGGAGGATTTCCTCGGCGGCAGCTTTCTCAGGGCTCTTGATGGACACTTCCGGCTCGATGATCGGGACCAGCCCATGGGCTGAAATCTGCGCAGCAATTTTGAACTGCTGGTCGACGATGGCCTTGATGCCGGTCTTGGAGGCCAGGTTCACGACCGAGCGCATCTTCGTCCCATAGACGCCCAACTTGACCGCGCGTTCCAGCAACGGATCGAGCCCGGGAATCGGCTTCATCAGTTGGACGCCGTCTGCCTCGGCCTCCAGCCCCTTATCCATCTTCAGGAATGGCACGACCCCGCGGTCCTGCCATAGGAAGGCCGGCACGGGCTTGCCGCCGGCTTCGCCGTCCATGGTGCGCTCGAACAGGATGGCGGCGAGCACCTTCTCCCCGGTGAAGGCGGGGGCGGACATGATGCGCACGCGCATGTCGTGCATCAATTGGAACATCTCGGCATCGCCGCTATAGGCGCTCTCCGGAATGCCATAGTCTTTCAGCGCCTTAGGGGTCGACCCGCCGCTTTGGTCCAACGCGGCGATGAAGCCCGACTTTGCGGACATCTGGGCCTTCATCTTGCTGTCTGACATAACGCTCATCCCCAGGCGGAGCCGTTGCGCTCAGGCGCTTCCGGCGAATTCACATGATGCAGGTAAATTGGCACATCTCTTAAAACCGGGATAGCGTACAGCCGCGCGAGATCAAGCGAGCTGCCGGTTGAAGGCCCGTATGGCAGCGGCCGGTCCCTCAGGATGCGACCACACGGCAGCGGACACGGCCAGGAAATCGGCGCCTGCCTCGATCAAGGGCGCGCAATTCTCGGGCGTGATGCCGCCGATGGCGACGCAGGGGAGCTCCATCAGTTCGGACCACCAGGTGAGGATGTCTGGGTCCGCCATGGCGGGGGGCGCCTTGGTGGCTGAGGGATAGAAGGCGCCGAAGGCGACGTAGTCGGCACCTGCGTCGCCCGCCACCATCGCAAGGTCGCGGCTGGCATGGCACGTCACGCCCAGTGACAAATCACCGAGCACGGCGCGGGCCCGGGCGATCGGCATGTCCTCCTGCCCGATATGCGCGCCATCGCAGCCGGTTGCTGCCGCCAAGTCAGGCCGGTCGTTCAGGAGGAACGCGACGTCACGCGATTGGGCGACGGGCCGCAGCACATCGATCGCCCGGCGCAGATCGTCCTCGGACCAGTCCTTCAACCGCAACTGCACCACCGCTACGTCACCAGCATCCAGCGCCTGCGCCAGCGTGTCGCGGAAGGCGGCTGGTGCCAGCACGGGCGGGGTGATCAGATATAGCCGGCAGGGTGACGCCATGGAACCGGGGCTTAGCCGAGCGGGGGTGGGCTGTCACCCTCCAGCCATGCCTTCAAAAGCCGGTGGGCGCCGGGTTTGGCAAGGTCGAGGGCTGGGGGCCGGGCGGCCAGAAGCTCCGCGCCGATGGTGGCAGCCCGGGCGGCGACCAGCGACCAGGCCGGCACCGCCGGGTCCAGCACCAGCAGGCGGCAGCCCGCCCGCAATGCCTCCATGGCCCGGCCCGGCGCATCGCCGCAATCCAAGATATCGGGATTCCCGTTGGCCCCCAGGGCCATGAGCGCGCGCCACCAGCCGCAACCGGCATAGGTCGCAGCACCCGGACCGGACAGCAACGTGACCGGCATGCCAGCCGCGACCGCCTGGTTGAGATGCGGCAGACCGTGTACGACAACGGCCGGGGGGCGGTTCATGCTTGACCTTCAAGCGGTCCGGCGCTTCATGGTCAAATATGATACAGCGTCAGGGGATGGAATCGATGGCGGATGGGGATGCGGGCGAGGCTGACGCGCTATCCCGGCTAGAGGCAGCGTTGGACCGGATCGCCAAGCACAATCGAAGAGCAAACCAGTCAGAACCGGCTTTTCCCGACGTTGACACGGTCGAGATCGCGGCACGGCTCGATACGGTGATCAGCCAGCTCCGCAACGCTTTATCCGTCGAGTCTTAAGTCCATGGCCCAACTGACGCTGAAGTTAAACGGCTACGCCTATAACGTGGGGTGCGAGGACGGGCAGGAGCCGCATCTTCTGGAAATGGCTCGCCAGGTCGAGCAGCGGATCGAGCGGATCAAGGCGCTCGGTGGCCAAAGCGGCGAGAGCCGTCTTTTGCTCCTGGCCGCGTTGCTGATGGCGGATGAGTTGCATGACACGGGCATCGAGCTTGCCAGCCTGCGTCAGCCATCCCGGGCGTTGCCCGGCTCAGCCGCCGCGGCGGCGCCCCCGGCCGAGCCCGCCGACCGTCCCGATCCCCGCACCAAGAATCGGCTGGCAAAGCTGGCGCGCAAGGCCGAGGACATTGCGGCCAGCATCGATCCGTCCTAGATAGGGGTGGCGGGGCTGCCAGGTTCGTCAGGTCGTTCATCCGCCGGGCCGATAAGCATTCTCCTCGGGGACTGGCGCTGTTGTGATCCTGGTCACGATACCTGGTTCCCACCTGCACAAGCAGGCTCGGGAGGATGACATATTCCAACGGCCATGGCGGCTCCGTAACACCTCTTGATTCGCTGAAGCGGGAGGCCCGCCGGGCCGCCCGGGCGGTGATGGCGGGTTGCGACCCGTGCTTGGGTCAGGTCGTCGCGCGGCGGATCGTCGAGGCTCGGCTGATCCCACCCAATGCCGTCGTCGCTGGGTTTCTGCCGCTCGGGCAGGAAATCGACATCTCCGCGTTGCTAGGTTCGCTCCGCCAGGCCGGGCATGCTGTCGCATTGCCGCGCACGCCGGCGCGTGGGTTGCCCTTGTCGTTCCAGAGGTGGGATGCCGGCGACGTCCTGGAGCGTGAGGCGTTCGGAACGCTCACGTCCAACGGCCCCGAACTTGACCCCGATGTGCTCTTGGTGCCCATGCTGGCCTTCGACCGGCGCGGCTTCCGGCTCGGCTACGGTGGCGGGTATTATGACCGCACGCTCGCCGCGCGGCCCGGCATCCGCACGATCGGCTGTGCGTATGCCGCGCTGGAGGTGCCGGACGTCCCAACCGAAGCGCACGATCGGCGACTCGATATGATCGTGACGGAGCGGGAAATCATCGAGTTTTGAGACCGCGGGCTGGATCGGAGCAGTACCCCACGCCAGAGCCTTCCAACCGGGGCGAACTCCTGCCAGGGTTGGCCGATGCGCATCCTTTTCCTTGGCGATACAGTTGGCCGGTCTGGCCGGGAGGGAGCGGCTGCTGCCCTCCCCAAATTACGCGAAACGCTTCGGATCGACTTGACCATCGTCAACGCCGAGAATGCCAGCCATGGCTTCGGGCTGGCGCCGGACATGGCGGCCGCGTTGTTTGCGGCTGGCGCGGATGTGATCACCCTGGGCAACCATGCCTGGGACCGGAAGGAGATCATCCCCTACATCGCGCAGACCCCCCGCTTGCTGCGCCCGCTGAACTTCCCGCCGGGCACGCCTGGCGCTGGCGCAGTTGTGGTGGAGGTGCCGGGCGGGCGCCGTGCGCTGGTGATGAACGCAATGGGGCGGCTGTTCATGGACCCGTTGGATTGTCCGTTCCGGGGAACCGCCGACATCTTGGCGCGCTACCGGCTTGGCAGCACGGTGAATGCCATTGTCGTCGATTTTCATGCCGAAGCGACGAGTGAGAAACTCGGCTACGCCCACAGTTTCGATGGCCAGGTGTCGCTGGTGGTGGGCACCCACACCCATGTGCCGACGGCCGACCACCAAATCTTGGCGGGCGGCACGGCGTTCCAGTCGGATGCGGGGATGTGCGGCGACTATGATAGCGTCATCGGGATGGCGAAGGAGGGGGCCGCGGCGCGGTTCATCCGCAAGGTCCCTGGCGAGCGGCTGGCACCTGCGGACGGGCCGGCCACGATTTGCGGCCTCTATGTCGAGACGGATGATGCAACCGGGCTGGCATTGCGGGTAGAACCGGTGCGGACTGGAGGGCGTTTGTCGCAGGTAATGCCTTTGATGTGACTTTGAGGGAGGTGGGAATGAGCCCAGCGCTGCAGGTGACTTGCTCGTGTCTGCTCAGCTTCGGAGTGCTCTTGGTCGTGCTGTTGCGCGAGCTTTGGCTGCTTCGCCGCACCCGCGGTAGCAATGACGGCGATCCCCGCCGGGCACCGGACCCACAGCCGCGTCCGCTGCCGCCTTGCCTGGTACCCAATGAGCATTGGCGTATTAAAACCCGAATTAGGGAGCTTGCATGAGCCGACCCGGCCTGCTTTTCGCGTTGCTATGCACTCTCGTGTTATCGGCGTGCGGGCCCCAGCCAGTGGCCCGCATCCCATCCTCGGGCATCACCGGCGCCAGCGGCGGTGGCGAGGTCGAGCTTCATAACGACCCTATTGGAACGACGGGATTGAGCGGGATCCTACACTAATTTGGTGACCAAGGGCCTGGGCTGGTAGAACCGCGGACCCAGGCAACAACACCCGAGAGTCCAGGCCCATGGCAGGCCATTCCCATTCAAAAAACATCATGCACCGCAAGGGCGCGCAGGACGCCCGCAAGGCGCGTCAATTCGCCAAAGTCATCCGAGAGATCACCGTGTCGGCCAAAATGGGCCTGCCGGACCCGGCGGCCAACCCGAGGCTGCGGGCTGCCGTGACCGCGGCGCGGGTGATGAACATGCCGAAGGACACGATCGACCGCGCGATCCGCAAGGCGACGGATACAACGGGTGGTGCTGATTACGTCGAAGTCCGCTATGAAGGGTATGGACCCGCCGGAGTCGCTGTGATCGTCGAGGCACTCACCGATAACCGCAACCGCACGGCCTCGGATTTGCGCACGGCGTTCAACAAGAATGGCGGCACGATGGGGGAGAGCAACTCCGTCGCCTTCCAGTTCAGCCGGGTGGGGGCGATAACCTATTCCGCGAATGCCGCCACCGCGGACGCCATGATGGAAGGTGCGATCGAGGCCGGGGCGGAAGATGTGGCGAGCGACCTGGAGGGCCATGAGGTGCTGTGCGCCACGAGCGACCTGTTCGCGGTGCGCGACGCGCTGGAGGCCCGATTCGGCCCACCAGAGAGCGCCAAACTCGATTGGCGGCCGAATGTGACCGTCACCGTCGATGATTTGGAACGCGCCGCGGCCCTGGTTAAGCTGCTGGACGCGCTGGAGGACAATGACGACGTGCAGACCGTCACCTCCAATGCCGAATTCCCAGACGATGTGTTGGAGCGGCTGGCGGCCTGATGGTCCGCCTGATGGGGATCGACCCAGGTTTGCGCTTTACCGGCTGGGGCGTGATCGCGGTGGAGGGCAGCCGGCTGTGCCACGTCGCAGACGGGGTGATTGCAACCGATGCCGAATGTAGCGTGCCGATCCGGCTGAAGGCCATCCATGACGGCCTGACTGCCCTGTTCGCCGAGTACCGGCCGGATGAGGCGGCGGTCGAGGAAACCTACGTCAACCGCAACGGCGCTGCGACCCTGAAGCTTGGCTATGCCCGCGGGGTAGCGCTCTTGGCGCCGGCATTGGTGGGCATTCCCGTGTTGGAATACGGCGCCAAAGCGGTGAAATCGGCTGTGGTCGGGACCGGAGGGGCGACGAAGGACCAGGTGGAAATGATGGTCCGCCGGCTGCTCCCGGGGGCCATATTACGGCGGGCCGACGCGGCGGACGCATTGGCGGTGGCGATCTGCCACGCCCATCACCGCTCCAGCCGCCTGCGGGTGGCCAGCGGCATGGTGATGGCGTGATTGCCCAGCTCACAGGGGCGGTGAGCGGCGTCGAGGAGGGGCGGTGCGTGATCGACGTCGCCGGAGTTGGTTACCTGGTGCATGCCTCGACCCGCACCCTGTCCGCGCTGCCCACCCCGCCTGCCATGGCCCGCGTGTTGGTGGAAACACAAGTGCGCGAGGACGCCATCACCCTCTATGGATTCGCCGACCCGGCGGAGCGTGACTGGTTCCGGCTGCTCACCACCGTCCAAGGCGTGGGCGCCAAGGTCGCCCTCGGGCTGCTCTCCGCCCTCTCCCCCAAGGACTTGGTGGGTGCGATCGCCGCGGGTGACCGCGCCAGCCTTACTCGTGCGCCCGGCGTCGGGGTCAAGCTGGCGAGTCGCCTGCTGCTGGAACTCGCCTCCAAGGCTGGCGCCATGCCCACTGGCACGAGCCTGCCAGGCGTGCCACCGCCACAGGGGGTGGAGGCGGATGCGCTCTCGGCCCTGGCCAATCTGGGATACCGGCGCATCGAGGCCCATCCGGTGGTGACGCGCGTGCGTGAGCGGCTGGGCGATGAGGCGCGGCTGGATGCGGTGATCCGCGACAGCCTGAAGGAACTCGCGCGGTGAGTGACCGACCTGTCTCGCCAGCCCGCGCCGTCGAGGACGCGGCGGAAGCGTCGCTGCGGCCGCAGATTCTCGCCGAGTTCATCGGGCAGAAAGCGAGTCGAGAGAATTTGCGTGTCTTTATCCACGCGGCGAAAGGCCGGGCGGAGGCGATGGACCACGTGTTGCTGCATGGGCCGCCGGGGCTGGGCAAAACCACCCTGGCGCAGATCGTCGCCCGTGAACTGGGCGTCGGGTTCCGTGCAACATCCGGCCCGGTGATCCAGCGGGCCGGCGACCTTGCCGCGATCCTCACCAATCTGCAGCCGCGCGATGTGCTGTTCATCGACGAGATCCACCGCCTGCAACCTGCCATCGAGGAAGTGCTCTATCCGGCGATGGAGGATTTCCAGCTTGACCTCATCATTGGCGAAGGCCCGGCGGCCCGCTCGGTCCGGATCGACCTGGCGCCATTTACGCTGGTGGGGGCGACCACGCGCGCCGGGTTGTTGGCGACCCCGCTGCGGGACCGGTTCGGCATCCCGTTGCGCCTGGTCTTGTATACCCCGGCGGAACTGGAATTGATCGTGACCCGCGGCGCCGAAAAATTGGGTGTTGCCCTAACCCAGGCCGGCGCGGCCGAAATTGCCCGGCGGTCGCGCGGCACGCCACGGATCGCCGGCCGCCTGCTGCGCCGAGTGCGCGATTTCGCGTCCGTGGCGGGGCAGAGCCCGGTGGACCGGGACGAGGCCGATTCCGCGCTGACCCGGCTGGAGGTGGATCGGCTGGGCTTGGATGCGATGGACCGCCGCTATCTTCGCCGCATCGCGGAACACCATCATGGCGGCCCGGTGGGCGTCGAGACCCTGGCGGCGGCGCTGAACGAGGCGCGCGATACGTTGGAAGACGTGATCGAGCCCTTTCTGATCCAAGAGGGCTTGGTCCTGCGTACCAGCCGGGGCCGGATGCTGGGGGAGCCTGGGTGGCGCCATCTCGGCCTGGCAGCACCCCTGCCGGCCGCGCCCTTGCTGGATTTGCTGGGGCCGGATGTTTGACCCCGCACCGGCTCCAATTGCGGATCTACTACGAGGACACGGATGCGGGCGGCGTGGTGTATCACGCCCGCTACCTCGCCTTCGCGGAACGGGCGCGGACCGAGCTGTTGCGCGAGCTGGGCGTGCCGCATGCCGACATGCAGCGAGCCGAGGGACTGATCTTCGTGGTGCGCCGCGTTGAAATGGACTATCTGCGCCCGGCGCGGCTTGACGACCTGATGACTGTTGTTACCGAGCCGCTTGAACTAAGGGGTGCAACTGCGTTGCTGCGGCAGGATTTCGTCGTGGCAGATCAGAGTGTCGCACGTCTGGACGTGCACTTGGCGTGCGTGCGGGGAGCGGATGGCCGCCCCTCGAGGATACCGGCCCGATGGCATGCGGCGTTGGAGGAGATGCGGAGTGGGTGACACGAGTGCGACAGCGGCAGCCATCTCAGGCGGCGACCTGTCGATCCTGACGCTGTTCCTTCAGGCGGACGTGGTCGTGAAGGCCGTCATGGTGCTGCTGTTGCTGGCGAGTATCTGGGTTTGGGCGATCATCTTCGAGAAGGCTGCCTCCATCCGCCGCGCCAACCGGCAGGCGGATGCGTTCGAGGACCGGTTCTGGTCTGGCGGCAGCCTGGACGAGCTGTATGAGCAGGAAGGCGCCAAGCCCGTCCATCCGGTGGCCGCCGTCTTCGGGGCCGCGATGGGCGAATGGCGCCGCTCCTCCCGCGTGGCCGGCGCCGACATGGTGCGGGGCGGGGTGCGGGACCGGGTGGACCGCGCGATGAACGTCACCGTCGGGCGTGAGATGGAGCGGATGGAGCGTTGGATGGTCTTCCTTGCCTCCGTCGGCTCGACCGCGCCGTTCGTGGGCCTGTTCGGAACGGTATGGGGCATCATGCATTCGTTCGCCGCCATCGCGGCCAGCAAGAATACCAGTCTGGCCGTGGTGGCCCCGGGCATTGCCGAGGCGCTGTTCGCCACCGCCATCGGGCTGGTGGCGGCCATTCCCGCCGTGCTCGCCTATAATAAGATCAGCACCGACCTGGCACGGTTCGCTGCCCGGATGGAGGGGTTCGGCACCGAGTTCGGCGCGATCCTGTCGCGCCAGTCCGAGGAGCGGGCCTAAGCCATGGCGGTGCAACTTGGCGGCAGCGGTCGCGGCCAGTCGCGCGGGCGGTACCGTCCGATGGCGGAGATCAACGTCACGCCGCTGGTGGACGTCATGCTGGTGTTGCTGGTGATCTTTATGATCACCGCGCCGTTGATGACGTCCAGCGTGAACGTGGACCTGCCCAAGGCTAGCGCCAGCCCGGTGACGCCGGAGAAGGACCCGATCACCGTCAGCGTCGGGTCGGACGGCAAGGTGTATCTCGGCAATGACGGGATGGATTTGTCCGATGTGGTGGCGCGGCTGCAAACCGAGTCGCAATCCAATCCGGACCGCCGCATCTTCGTGCGGGGTGACAAGAGCGTTGCCTATGGCCGGATCATCGAGGTGATGGTCACGATCCGGCAGGGTGGCTTCTCAAAGGTGTCGCTGCTGGTGGAGCAGACCGGCGGTGGGCCCGGCGATACCACGCCCAGCATGGCTGCCCCGACCGTTACCCAGGCGCCGGCGCTGCCGGTACCGCTTCCGGCGACCGCTGTGCCAACCCGCCGGCGCTGAGAGTGGCGGGCCTGCGGGCATGAAGAAGGACCGTCTTGGCCGCGGTGCCACCCTCTCTTTCGTGTTCCATCTCGTGGTGGCGTTGCTGCTGGTGTTTGCCGTGCCAGCCCGGCCGGTCGAAACCGTGCCGGAGCAGGCGAGCTTCGACGTGGATGTAGAGGGACCGAAGCAAGAGGCGCGTAAATCGACGGTGTCCGCCCCCGTGCCCGCGCAGACACCGGCGCCCGTCGCCTCGCCTGAACCGCCGACGCCGGAGCCTCCCAAACCCATCCCGCCGGAGCCGCCGCCCCCGCCACCACCCCCGCCTCCACCGCCGCCCGCGCCGGCACCACCAACGCCGGTGCCACCGACGCCGGCGCCGCCGCCACCGCCGCCGCCCACGCCGCCGCCACCGACCCCGGTGCCACCGCCACCTACCCCAACGCCGCCGCCTACTCCGGAGCCGTCGCCCATCGTGGCGCCGCCTCCACCGCCAGTGCCGCGCGCTCCACCTCCGCCCACGCCGGCGCCGCCTGTGCCCACCCCGCCTTTGCCCACGCCACCCATCCCGCCGCCGCCAACGCCACCACCGCCTACCCCACGGCCGCCGCCGCCGAGCCCGCCAGTACCGGCGCCGTCGCCGCGGCCGGCGCCGCCCAGCCTGAGCAGCCAACCGAACCCGGTGCAGACGCCGGCCCCGGATAGCCGCAGCCTGCTCAACACGCTGGAACGGCTACGGTCCCTGCGGCAGCAGACGGAGGCGCCCACCGCGCGCTACAACCCGCCGCGGTCGGGCGCGCCGGTCCAGGGTGGCAGCGTCCACGGCACGGACAACACCTCGCTATCCGCGGTGCAGCGCGGTGCGATTGGGGACAAGGTACGCGATTGCTGGACCCGGGACGCGGGCGCGCTGCATGCCGACACGTTCTCCGTCCACCTGATCGTGACTACCGATGCCAGTGGCGTCGCCCGGCAGGCAGAGATAGCACCGGGTGACCCGGCGGCCGCGTCCGGCAGCCCCCTGCATGCGTTTGGCGAGCGGGCGGTGCGGGCGGTGCTGGCGGCCCAATGCTCGGCGCTGCCGTTGCCGTCCGGGATGCTGGGCTCGATTCACCGATTCGACTTCATCTTCAAGCCTTGAGCGGAGCTTACGCCATGAGCCTCATCACCCCGATCATCGGACGCCGCGGCGCCCTCGCTGGCACGGCTACCTTGCTGGCGGCGCCAGCCTGGGCTCAGCCGGCGATCCCGGCCAGTGCCCCGACTGCCGCCATCACCGTCGACCGCGCGCGGACGGACCCGATCCCGATCGCGATGCCCGTGATGGGCGGCGATTTGGGAGCACAGATCACGGGCGTGGTCAGCGCGGACTTGCAGCGCTCCGGCTTGTTCAAGCCCCTGGGCGGTGCGGCCGGGGCGGGCGACACGCCGGATTTCGCCGCCTGGAAGGCGACGGGCGCGCAAGCCTTGGTCACGGGCAACGCCACCTCCGGCCGAGTCGAGTTCCGGCTGTGGGACGTGCCGGTTGGCCAGCAGATCCAGGGCACCGCCTATACGACGGCCGCGGGCAACTGGCGCCGGGTCGCCCATATCATTGCCGACGTGATCTACGAGCGGCTGCTGGGGGAGAAGGGGTATTTCGACACCAGGATCGTCTACGTCGCCGGCTCCGGCCCGCGCGACCGGCGCGTGAAGCGGCTGGCGATCATGGACCAAGACAGTGAGAACAACCGCTATCTGACCGACGGGTCGTGGCTGGTGCTGACGCCACGCTTCCACCCGACGCTCGACGAGATCGTCTTCATGTCATACGCGAACAACCGGCCCCGGGTGTACTCGTTCAATCTGGGATCCGGGGCGCAGCGCGTGCTGGGGGAATTCGACGGCATCACCTTTGCCCCGCGTTTCGCGCCGGACGGAAGCCACGTCATCATGTCCGTCACGCGCGGCGCCGGCTCCGACATCGTGACCGTGGGGCTGAATGGCGGCGGCAGCCAGCGCCTGACCAACTCCGGCGCCATCGACACCAGCCCGTGCTACAGCCCGGACGGCTCCCAAATCGTGTTCAACTCCGACCGTGGCGGCGACCAGCAACTTTACGTGATGGGCAGCGGTGGCGGCGGGGCCAAGCGCATCTCCTTCGGCAGTGGCCGGTATGCGACGCCGGTGTGGTCGCCGCGCGGCGACCTGATTGCCTTCACCCGCCTCGGCTCGTCCTTCGCCATCGGCGTGATGCACCCCGATGGATCGGGTGAGCGCATCCTGTCTGAAAGCTTCGACGTGGAGGGACCGACATTCTGCCCGAACGGCCGCGTCCTGATGTTTTTCCGCGAGAGTGCGGCGCGGGACAGCCGGGGTGGGGGATACTCATCCCGCCTGGTCTCCATCGATATCACCGGGTTCAACGAACGGGCGGTCCCCACGTCCGGGGACGCATCCGACCCGGCTTGGTCACCACTGCTGGCATGATTTAGCATGGCTTAGGCGCTTGACGTGGGCGGCTATGGACCGTAGTCGGGCGAGTATCGGAACAAACTCCGCGCTTGACCGTCACTGCGGAGCCACATTGTCTACAGCCCGCAACCAGGAACTCAGATCGATGAACACCAAGACTATGGCCCTCCTCGGCGCGCTTGCCCTGTTGTCGGCATGCGCAAACAAGGCGGACACCACCGGGGCAGTGGGTGGCAATGGCGCGGTGGCTGGGGGCACGTCTGGTGCGGTGCCGGGTAGCGAGCAGGATTTGGTGGCCAATGTGGGCGACCGGGTGTTCTATGCGTTGAACGAGTCGAGCTTGAGCGACGATGCCCGGGGCACCTTGGACCGCCAGTCGACATGGCTTGGGACGTATCCGCAGGACGCGGTGCAGATCGCGGGCAATTGCGACGAGCGGGGCACGGAGGAATACAACATCGCCCTCGGCGCCCGGCGGGCCAACGCGGCGCGCGACTATCTCGTGGCGCACGGCGTTGCGTCCTCACGCATCACCACGATCAGCTATGGCAAGGATCGGCCGACGGCGCTGGGATCGGACGAGAGCGCCTATCAGCAGAACCGCAACGCCATCACCTCCGTCCGCTGAGAGCGGCGGCGGGCGACCAAGGCCGGGGTCCCCTGGGGCTCCGGCTTTTTGCTGTTTGCGGCGCGGCATGGCCGACGTAGAACCCGCGGCATATGGGCTGGAGTCGTGAGATGAGGTTTGCCGGTGTGGTTCTTGCGGGGGCGCTGTTGCTTGCGGGCCCGGCTTCCGCCCAGATGGACAGCCGCGACGCGATTGCCCTGCAGAACCAAATCCTGGAACTGCGCCAGCAAATCCAGATGATGCAGCAGCGCGGCGGGGCTGCTCCGACGCCGGTCTACCGGCCCGACCGATCGGCTGGCGCGGGGGCTGGCGATGGCAGCCTCACGGCGCAGTTGTTGGACCGCGTGTCCACGCTGGAGGACCAGATGCGCACGCTGCGCGGCCGCCTGGATGAACTGAGCAACCAACAGCAGCAGCGGGCTGACGACCTGGCCAAACAGATTGGCGACCTCACCTTCGCGATGCAGAACGGTGCGGGAGGTGGCGGGCCGGCGCGCCCGGCGCCCGTTCCCATGCAGAGCCCGCCGCCCTCCGTGCTGGGAGCGCCTTCCTTGGGGACGACCCCCGCGGGCCCGCCTGGAGCCCCGCCGCCCCGGACGCCGGAGATGGGGATGCAAGAGGGGAATGCTGCCCTGGCCCGGCGCGACTACGTCGCAGCCGAGGCCGCAGCGCGGGAGGTGTTGGCGAAGAAGGGGCCACGCTCAGCCGACGCCCAGTTCCTGCTGGCGCAGGCGGAGATGGGGCAGCGCAACTACCAACAGGCTGCGCCGGACTACTACGATGCCTATAACCGCCAGCGGACGGGAAGCCGGGCGCCTGATGCCTTGCTGGGCGTGGCGAACGCGTTGATCGCCTTGGGTGACAAGCAGTCCGCCTGCGACGCGCTGGCCAAGTTGCGCGTGGAATTCCCGTCGCCCCGCCCCGAAATCCGCGACGCCGAGGGCGCTGCCCGGCAGCGCGCCGCCTGCCGTTGATGCCTTTCCGGTGGACGCGGGCGTAACCGCTGCCGACTTCGCCCGGGCCATGGACCGGTTGGGGCCCTGGGATGCATGCCGCCGTGTTGCCGTCGCCGTGTCCGGCGGGGCGGATAGCCTGGCGCTGGCACTGCTGGCCAAGGCATGGGGCGATCCGGCGGCCTTCGTGGTGGACCATGGCCTGCGGGCGGAGTCGGCGGCGGAGGCGGAGTGGACCCGGGATGTCCTGACCGCCCGTGGCATTCCCGCCACTATCCTTCGTCTGCGAAATTTGGCGCCGGGTGCGGCGCGGGCGCGTGCCGCCCGGTATGCCGCGTTGTCGGCGGCGTGCCGGGCAGCCGGGCTGGTGGATCTGCTGCTGGGGCACCATGCGGGCGACCAGGCCGAGACTGTCTTGATGCGGCAACGCCGTGGGAGCGGCCCCGACGGGCTGGCGGGGATGGCCGCGCTGGTGGAGACCGACGACATCCGGCTGGTGCGGCCCTTGCTCGGCATCGAACCCTCGCGCTTGCGCACCCTGGTTGCGGCGGCCGGGTTGGTGCCGGTCGAGGACCCGACCAACAGCGACCTCCGCACCACGAGGGCTCGGCTGCGTCAGGAGATCGGGACCGACCGGGCGGACCTGCTGGCGGTGGCGGCCGCGGCGGGCCAGGCGCGGGCGCGGTCCGAAGCCGCCATTGCGACCGAGTTGGCGGCCCGCGTGCAAATTTATCCGGAGGGGTTCGCGGTGCTGTCGCAGGGGCCGGTCGGAGCCCGGGCCTTTGCTGCGCTGCTCCGTAGCGTGGCCGGGCGGCGTTTCCCGGTGGGCCACGTCGCGGCCCTGGCGGCCTGCCCCCGGGCTGCGACAGTGGCCGGGGTGCAGTTGCTGCCGGCAGGTCGGCTTGGTCCGGGATGGCTCCTGGTGCGGGAGGCGGCGGCGATGGAGGCAGCGATTGCGGCGCGGCCCGGCGGCGTCTGGGATGGCCGCTACCGCGTGGCTGAGGCGCAGTGCGGAAGTAAGATCGGGCCCTTGGGGAGCCTGGCGGGGACGCTTCGGGATGTCTCCCGGTTGCCTTTTTCTGTTTTGCGGACGCTGCCAGCGTTTTGGTGCAACAGCGCGCTATCCGCTGTGCCGCATTTAGACTATGATAAAGCCGTGGCACCTGAGATCAGGGATGTCATCCGCCACGCGGGCTTGCCCGTGTCAGGGGCACCTTTCTTGCTGTCGTGAAGACGGCTGGGAGTGTATTCGTGTGGTGGCATCCCATGTTGGTGCAGGCACCAGCATCGGACGGGGTGAGGTGTCGATTGAAACGGCCTGGTCCTGCAATTGGGACGGGGGTCATGACGTGGATGGCCAGGGAACATAGATGAGCAATTTCGGCCGCAACCTCGCACTCTGGGTCATCATCGCCCTTTTGTTGGTGGTGCTGTTCAACCTGTTTCAGCCGGGTTCAACGCAGCGTTCAGCGTCCCAGATGGCGTATTCGGACTTCTTGGGTGATGTCGCGAGTGGACGCGTCCATGACGTGACGATCCAGGGCCGGGTTGTAACGGGGCAATTGACCGACAACCGGACGTTCCAGACCTATACCCCCGATGACCCGACCTTGGTTCAGAAGCTGACCGACAAGGGCGTGCGGGTGGTTGCCAAGCCCGAGGACGAGGGCAGCAACAACATCTTCCACTACCTGCTCAACTGGTTCCCGATGCTGCTGCTGATTGGCGTCTGGGTGTTTTTCATGCGCCAGATGCAATCCGGCGGTGGCCGGGCCATGGGCTTCGGCAAGTCGCGCGCCAGGATGCTGACGGAAAAGCAGGGCCGGGTGACGTTCGAGGATGTGGCGGGCATCGACGAGGCAAAGTCCGAACTGCAGGAGATCGTCGAGTTCCTGAAGGATCCACAGAAATTCCAGCGCCTGGGTGGCAAGATCCCCAAGGGCGTGCTGCTGGTCGGCCCGCCCGGCACGGGCAAGACGCTGTTGGCCCGTGCGATTGCGGGCGAGGCGAACGTGCCGTTCTTCACGATATCCGGTTCCGACTTCGTGGAGATGTTCGTGGGCGTCGGCGCCTCGCGCGTGCGTGACATGTTCGAGCAGGGCAAGAAGAATGCCCCCTGCATCATCTTCATCGACGAGATCGACGCTGTCGGGCGGCATCGCGGCGCCGGCCTGGGCGGTGGAAATGACGAGCGGGAGCAGACGCTCAACCAGATGTTGGTCGAGATGGACGGCTTCGAGAGCAACGAAGGCGTGATCCTGATCGCTGCGACCAACCGTCCGGACGTGCTGGACCCGGCGCTGCTGCGTCCTGGCCGCTTCGACCGCCAGGTGGTGGTGCCAAACCCTGATGTTGGTGGGCGGGAGAAGATCCTGCGCGTCCATATGCGGAAGGTACCGTTGGCCAACGACGTCGACCCGAAGACGATCGCCCGTGGCACGCCCGGCTTTTCGGGCGCCGATCTGGCGAACCTGGTGAACGAGGCCGCGCTGCTGGCGGCGCGTATGGGCAAGCGGACCGTGGCGATGTTCGAATTCGAGCATGCCAAGGACAAGGTGATGATGGGCAGCGAGCGCCGGTCGCTGGTGATGTCGGATGCCGAGAAGCGGATGACGGCCTATCACGAGTCTGGCCACGCCTTGTGTGCCATGCATGAGCCCGATTGCGATCCCGTCCACAAGGCGACGATCATTCCTCGTGGCCGGGCGCTCGGCCTGGTGATGAGCCTGCCCGAGGGTGATCGCTTGTCAGAGAACAAGGCGCGGTTGATTGCCCGCCTGGTAATGGCGATGGGCGGCCGTGTTGCCGAAGAGATCATCTTCGGGGCGGACCGGGTGTCGACCGGCGCTGGTGGGGACATCAAGCAGGCGACGAACATTGCCCGCAACATGGTTACCGAATGGGGCATGAGTGAAAAGCTGGGCATGATCGCGTATGGCGATAACAGCCAGGAAGTCTTCCTTGGCCATTCGGTCACGCAGAACAAGAACGTGTCCGAGGTGACGGCGCGGGAAATCGATGCGGAGATCAAGGGCATCATCGACCGGGCGTATGCGAAGGCCTACCAGATCCTGACCGACAACATCGAGGAACTGCACCGCCTCGCGCGGGGGCTGCTGGAACACGAGACGCTCTCTGGCGATGAGATTCGCATGGTCCTGCGGGGTGAGACGGTGATCAAGAAGGTGGTTGACGAGCCTGCGCCGGAAACGCGCCGGGCCTCGGTGCCAACAACGCGTCCGCTAGCGCCGCCAACGGGTGGGCTGGGGGCTGCACCACAGCCGGGCTGAACTGGCAGCAGGCGGTGGGTTGGAAGGCCACCCCACCCCACGGAGCCTGCGGATGGAGCAATGGTCCTGGGCGAAGCTATCAAAACGCCCTGTGCTCATGGGTGTCCTGAATGTCACGCCGGATAGTTTCAGTGATGGCGGCGATCATCTGGACCCTGGCAGGGCCATCGCCACCGGGTTGCAGATGGTCGATGATGGGGCCGGAATCCTCGATATCGGCGGCGAAGCCACCAACCCCGGTAGCCCAGCGGTTTCGGTCTCCGACGAACTCTCCCGTATCTTGCCCGTGATTGCCGGCTTGAGGGGGGCTGGAGTACCGCTGTCGGTGGATACCCGGAATGCGGTCACGATGCAGGCGGCGCTTGATGCCGGGGCCTGCATCATCAACGACGTGTCGGGGCTGCAGCATGACCCTGCGGCTGCCCGCGTCGTCGCCGCCTCGGGGTGCCCGGTAGTGCTCATGCATATGCGGGGTACGCCCGCGACTATGAATAGCCTCGCGCAGTACACCGACGTGGCTACCGAGGTCGCGGCGGAGTTGGCGCGCTGCATGGCCTCGGCAACTGAAGCGGGCGTCGCCCGGGAGCAAATCGTCCTCGACCCCGGGATCGGGTTCGCCAAAAACGCGGCGCACAATGTGGCGCTGCTTCGCAACCTGGCACCGCTGCACGCGCTCGGCTGCCCGTTGCTGGTTGGGGTGTCCCGCAAGCGGTTCATCGGAGCGCTGTCTGGCGTGCCGGTCCCGAAAGAGCGGCTGGGTGGATCGCTGGCCGCGGCCCTGTTCGCCGTGTCCCAGGGGGCCAGCGTGGTACGGGTCCACGACGTGGCTGCGACGGCCGCCGCGATGCGGGTCTGGTCCGCGCTCGCGGGCTAGGCTACGACAGACGATCAAACGGGCACGGACCGCGAATCGATGGTAAACGGCAGGCGCCTGTTCGGGACGGACGGCATTCGGGGCACGGCGAATTGCGACCCGATGACGGCCGAAACGGCGCTGCGGCTTGGGCAGGCCGCGGGCATCATGTTCGTCCGCGGCAGTCACCGGCATCGCGTGCTGATCGGCAAGGACACGCGGCTTTCGGGTTATATGATCGAGCCCGCCCTGGTCGCTGGCTTCGTCGGCGTCGGCATGGACGTGCAATTGGTGGGTCCGCTGCCGACCCCTGCCATTGCCATGCTCACGCGCAGCATGCGGGCCGATTTGGGCGTGATGATCTCCGCCAGTCACAACCCGTTCGAGGACAACGGCATCAAGCTGTTCGGCCCCGACGGCTACAAGCTGTCCGATGCGATGGAGGCCGAAATCGAGGCGCTGATGGCCTCTGACCTGTCCGACCGGATGGGCGCCCCAGCCGCACTGGGCCGTGCTTCCCGCCTGGTCGATGCGGCCGGGCGCTATATCGAGAGCGCCAAGGCCACGTTCCCCAGGGGGCAGACGCTGGATGGGCTAAAGATCGTGATCGATTGTGCCAATGGCGCGGCCTACAAAGTGGCGCCGACGGTCTTGTGGGAATTGGGCGCGACGGTGATTCCACTGGGCGTCTCGCCCGACGGGTTCAACATCAACCGGGATTGCGGCTCGACGGTGCCGGAGCATCTGTGCCGCGCCGTCGTGGAGCACGGTGCCGATCTTGGCCTGGCGCTGGACGGCGACGCGGACCGCCTGCTGCTGTCGGACGAACGGGGCCGGCTGGTGGATGGCGACCAGATATTGGCGCTCGCCGCACAGAATTTGCATAGGGCTGGGAAGCTGCGCGGCGGTGCCGTCGCCGCGACCGTTATGTCGAATTTGGGTCTGGAGCGGTTCCTGGCGGGGCAGGGGCTCGCCCTGCGCCGCACGGCCGTGGGCGACCGCTATGTCATGGAGCGGATGCGCGCCGATGGGTTGAACCTTGGGGGCGAACAATCCGGCCATGTGATCCTGGCCGACTACTCGACGACGGGGGATGGCCTGGTTGCTGCCCTCCAGGCCTTGGCCGTGCTGGTTGAGCAGGGGCGTCCGGCGAGCGAGGTGCTGCGCTTGTTCGACCCATTGCCGCAGCGCCTGCGGAGCGTGCGCTTCGCCGGCAAATCCCCGCTCACCGACAGCCGGGTGCGCGAGGCGGTGGCCGAGGCGGAGGCGAGCCTGGCAGCGAGCGGCCGGCTGCTGCTGCGGGAAAGCGGCACGGAGCCAATGGTGCGAGTGATGGCGGAGGGGGAGGATGAGGGCCTGGTCAGCCGCGTGGTTGACGCGCTGTGCGAGACCATTGCCCAAATCACCCAGGCCCGGGCGGCATGACCCCCCGGGTCCTGGTCATTGCCGGCTCGGATTCGGGCGGGGGAGCTGGGATCCAGGCCGATATCAAGACCGCGATGGCATTGGGCGCCTATGCAAGCACGGCCATCACCGCGCTGACGGCCCAGGATACGCGTGGCGTGCACGCGGTCCATCCCGTGCCGCCCGACTTCGTCCGCCGCCAGATCGAAGTGGCGCTCGCCGATCCGGGGGCGGACGCGGTCAAGACCGGGATGCTTGGCGAGGCCGAAACGGTCGAGGCCGTGGCGAGGGCCCTCGCCCATACCAGGCTGCCTTTGGTGATCGACCCGGTGATGGTAGCCAAGGGGGGCGCGGCCTTGCTGGCGCATGACGCCCTCTCCGCGCTGAAGCGGGTGCTGCTCCCTTTGGCGACGCTGATTACGCCCAACTTGCCAGAGGCCGAGTTGTTGACTGGCATCGCGATCCCCGATTTGGAGGCGATGCGCGGGGCGGCCGAGATCTTGCTGACGTTGGGGGTGCCGGCCGTTCTGCTGAAGGGCGGCCATCTGTTGGATGACCCGGTGGTCGACCTCCTGGCGACCCCAGACCAGGTTCTGGTATTCGAGCGTCCACGGCTGGCGACACGCCACACCCACGGAACTGGCTGCACGTTGGCCACCGCCGTGGCCGTGGGGCTCGCGGCGGGAATGGCGCTGCCGGACGCGGTGGGGCGTGCGCGCGACTATGTGCAAGCGGCGATTGCTGCGGCGCCTGGCCTTGGCGCCGGGCACGGACCGCTGGGCCACCTCGTCCGCCTCTGATGTTCCTCGATCGCATGACGCGCCGCATGGGCCATGTGGGTGAGGGTTTCCCGTGGACCGTGCCGCTGATCGCGAATTTGCGGGATCTGACGCTGACCACGGCAGTGACCTTCCTGGTGGGCGAGAATGGCTGCGGCAAATCCACCCTGCTGGAGGGCATGGCCTGGGGGATGGATGCGACGGCGGTCGGCAGCCACCACCTGGAGAACGACCCGACGCTCGGCAGTGCCAGGCGCTTCCATGAGGGCTTCCGGTTCTCGCGTACTGCCAAGGCCTATACCCGGCTGTTTCTCCGGGCCGAGGATGTGTTCGGCTTCACCGGGCGGGTGACGACGGAGATGGCCGGCCTGCGCAACGACGCCGAGGAGTTGGGCCGGTTGCTGGCGCCGGGCTACGGCCGCGACCTGGCGGTGGGGGTGGCACGCGGGCAGGCCGGGCGCCTGGCACAAACCTACGGCGCCGACCCGGATGCCCGATCGCACGGCGAGACGTTCCTGCATCTGCTGCAAGCGCGGTTGGCGCCGGATGGCCTGTATTTCCTCGACGAGCCAGAGACGCCGCTCTCGCCAACCCGCGTGTTGGCGTTGCTCATCATGATCGAGGAGATGGTGGCCAAAGGCTGCCAGTTCGTGATTGCCACCCACTCTCCCATCCTGCTGGCATTTCCCGGCGCTACGATCCTCCAAGTGGAAAACGGCCAGCTCGACGTGGCCGAATGGGAGGATTTGGAGCACGTGCGGGTCACACGGGCATTTCTGAACGATCCCGCCTCGGTGCTCCGCCGTCTTCGCGGCTGACTGTTTCCTTACTGCGGTGTGTTTGTGCTTGCAGCACTGAGTGGGATCGGTGTAGCGAAGCCGTACGAGGATTTGTAGTATTAACGAGTAAATAGGCGCGATAACGCTCTGTCTCTATTTTGGTTGTTCGCTTAATACTTTCGATGAGACGGCTGATTCTATTAACATCGTTATCTGCTGTGAAACTTGGCTTCGGAAAGCACCCATGCATCCCTCGCCCCAATGCATCTGCGTCGCGCTGTTGTCCGCTCTCCTCCTCATTGGCCTGGGGCGCGAACGAGCACAGGCGCAGGGCATTCAGGTGACGCCGGTCGTCGTCGAGTTCGAGGCCGGCCAGATGGCAACAACCATCACCGTCACCAACACCGGCGCGAACACGGTTGCGATCCAGGTTCGGCCGTTCGCGTGGCAGCAGGCGGGCGACTCCGACACGCTGACGCCGACCAACGACCTGGCGGTCAGCCCGCCAATTGCCGATGTCGGCGCAGGTGTGGCGCAGACCTTTCGTATCGTGAGCCGCAAGGCCGTGGGCTCGGTCGAGGCTGCGTACCGGCTCCTCCTGGACCAAATCCCGTCCTCACAGGCCGGCCCTGGGGTCCAGTTCGCGCTTCGGCTCTCTTTGCCCGTGTTTGTCGAACCAGGCGGCCGGGTGGCGCCGAGCGTGGAGTGGCGCATTGCCAGCGACGGCCGCACCGCGTCCTTGGTGGCGACCAACAAAGGCACGAGCCGAACCCGGCTGCTCACGCCTGAATTGGTCGGGCCGGGTATGCGCCGGCTGGCAGTGGTGGCCAATGGAAACCCCTACATTCTTCCTGGCACGGAGCGGGTGTGGCGTATCTCCGGCGGCGCCGGCCTGCAGCAAGGGATGTCGGCCAGATTGACTGGGCAGTCCGATGGCGGACGGGTCGACGTGCCCGTTCCAGTCACCGCTCGCTGATTGGCCCGGCGGCGTGGCCGACCCCGTCGCCGGGCCATCCTGTTAGGAACAGCCTGCGTCCTCGCTCTCGTCCGCATCGCACGGTCGGAGGATTTTGCCCCCGCGGTGACCCAGGATGGGCCAGAGGGGCGCCCGCTCATGCTGTCGGTCATCATCAACGGGCGCGAAATCGGCCTCCTTGGTAGCTTCACGCAACGTGGCTCCCGGTTGTTTTCGACCCGGCGGGAATTGCGGGCGCTCGGGCTGGTGCCCGTGGCGAATGCCTCGGCGGGCGACGACGCCGTCGAGTCCGTCGATTCGCTCCCAGGCATCACCTATAAGGTGGACGAGCAGCACCAGACGCTCCTGGTCACCGCGACGCCCAGAAGCCTGATCCCGACCGAGCTCAACGGCGCAACGAAAGCTGCGTTGCCGCCGCTGCAGAGCAGCACCGGCATGGTGATCAACTACAATGTGGTCACGACCTCGTCCGAGGGCCGCACGTTGATCCAAGGGCAACTCGATGCCCGCGTGTTCACCCCGGTGGGGGTCGGCAGTTCCGGGTTGCTGCTGCAAGAGGGCGATGCGGCGCCGGGCGCGCGAACGTCGACGCGGCTGGACACGACCTACACCTATTCCGACCCCGACTCACTGCGCCGGGTGCGGGTAGGGGATTTGATTACGGGCGGGCTGGCGTGGAGCCGCCCGGTGCGTCTGGCCGGGATGCAGGTGACTACGGATTTCTCCTTGCGGGCCGACCTGGTTACCTTCCCGGTGCCAACCATAGCCGGCCAGGTGGCCGTGCCGTCCAGCGTCGACGTGCTGGTCAATGGCGTTCAACTACTGTCGCGCGACGTGCAGCCCGGGCCTTTCGAACTTCGGCAATTGCCGGTCGTCACCGGCGCCGGCAGCGTTTCGGTGGCGATCACCAACGCGCTTGGCCAGCAGGTGACACAGATGCTGCCATTCTACGCCAGCAGCTCGTTACTGGCACGGGGGCTCACCTCGTACTCCGCGGAAATCGGTTCGGTGCGCATGGGGTACGGCGTGCTGAGCGACGATTACCGCGGGTCCGCGGCGTCGGGCACTTACCGCCGGGGAATGGCCGATTGGCTGACCCTGGAGGCGCATGGCGAGGCGTCGCCGTCCATCGCCATGGCGGGTGGGGGCGTGAGCATCGCGGCCGCCCATCTCGGCGTGCTGTCGTTCAGCGCTGCGTTCAGCACGTCGCGCACCCGCGCCGGCAGGACCGGCGGCATGGCCTTCGCCGCATTCGAGCGGATTTCCTCCAGTGTCAGCGTCACCGGGTCCATCCAGCTTGCCACACCCGGTTTCCGCGACCTTGCGGCGAGCTTTGGCGATCCGGTGCCGCAGTTGACGGCCCATGCCGGGATTGGTCTCTCGCTTGGCAAGGCGGGTTCGTTCGGGCTGCAGTTCACGGTGATCCGGCGCAATGCGATAACGTCCACGATCGGCGCCGTATCGTCTGCCGCAGCCGCGCAGGCCTATTACCCTTTCTTTTCCGCATCCCAGAGCGCCGTCACCCCGGCCACGCGAACCACGCTGGTTTCGGCCAGCTACTCCCGGCCGGTCTTCAGCAACCGGGCCTATCTCTACGCCACCGCCTTCGTGGATTTGTCGCAGCGCAAGAGTATCGGCGCGGTCATCGGGATCAGCATCCCGCTGGGCGGACGCACCTCCGTCTCCGTGAGCGGCAATGTTGGTCCGGGGCAGACTTACGGGACGGTGCAGGCAACCCGGTCGGCGGCGCAGATCGGGGAAGTGGGCTACCAGGTCTCCAGCACGATCGGTGAGGATTCGCGCCAGTTTGGCGACGCGCAATACCGTACCTCCGACGCGCTGTTCGATATCGGAGTGGACCGGACGGCTGGCCACACCTCCGTCCGGGGGTCGGCCCAGGGGGCGCTGGCCTTTGCGGACGGCCAGTTCTTCGCCGCGAACACCATTTACGACAGCTTCGCCGTGGTCGACACGGCGGGGATTCCTGGCATTCACGTGTTGCAGGAAAACCGGCCGGTCGGTGAGACGTCCACTTCCGGGACGCGGCTGGTCACGGATTTGCGGTCTTTTGAAGCCAACCGCATCGACATCGACCCGCGGGACGTGCCGATGGACGCCTCTTTCACGACACCGACGCAGATCGTGCGGCCGCAAGACCGGTCCGGCGTGGTGGTGAAGTTCAAGCTGACCGAGACCCACGGGGCGCTGCTGCAACTGGTGGATGGATCGGGGAAACCCCTGCCGGTTGGCAGCCGTGCCGTGCTGGAGTCGACACACGAGGCGGCAACGGTTGGATTCGATGGCGAGGCGTTCGTGACTGGGTTGGAGGAGCACAATGTGTTGACGGTCAAACATCCGGATGGCACTGCCTGCACGGTGCGGTTCGATTTTGCCCCGCATCCCGGGGCCCTGCCGAAAATCGGCCCGCTGTCCTGCGCCGCGGCGCCGACATGAGGGTGGCCGTTTGCACAGTTGGCCTAGCGCTCGCTTGTCTGGTGCGGCCGGCGTGGTGCCAGAGTTGCAACTCGGGGGCCACGGGCGAATCCTTCGGCACCTATAATCCGTTCAGCGTCGTTGCGACGACCAGCACGGCAACGGTGACGGTCATGTGCCAGACGAGTTCGTCCGTCTACGTTTCGTACGTCATCACCCTGAACGGTGGCACCGCCGGGTCGGTGACGGCACGGAGCATGGCCAACGGCACCACGCGGCTCCCGTACCAACTGTATAAGGACACGCTTTATAGCCAGGTGTGGGGTGACGGCACGGGCGGTTCGTCAACGTGGCCGGATGGCTATTTGCTCACCTCCCTTGCGCCAGTCACCCGCAACTACGTGGCTTACGGCAGTATTCCTGCGGGCTATCAGGTGGTGCCTGGCACGTATGGTGATCTGATAACGATTTTGGTGACGTATTGATCCCATAAAGCTATTAGCGCCAAACATTTGCGTAGAAAATAAATACAGATGATTAGTTTTCCAAGTTTCTTCTTTGAAAGAGAGCTCACGTGTAACGGTTTATTCGTCTTTCTCGCCGATACTCCTTTGGGTTGAACCCAAAAAGCGGGTTGTGGCTCCAATCGGGCAGGCGAGGATGGAAAATGCGTAGAGTGGTAAAGTTGGGCTATTGCTGTTTGGTTGCGGCATCGCTGTTGATGCAACCGATGCGGACCGCGGCGCAAGCCACCACAGTGACGTCGACAATCGCCGTCAGCGCAACGGTGCTGTCGTATTGCGCCATCGTCGCGTTGCCGCTGGCATTCGGCAACTATAGCCAAGCGGCGCTCACCGCTACCACGACGCTCACCGTGACCTGCACGGCGGGGACCACCTACAATGTGGGGCTCGACCCCGGTATTGGCACGGGTGCCACGGTTGCGGCGCGTAAGATGACATATTTGACCAATACGTTGACCTACGGCCTGTATTCGGATTCCGGGCATTCGAACGTTTGGGGTAATACCATCGGCACCAACACGCAGACCGGCACCGGCAACGGCCTGGTGCAGACGCTGACCGTCTACGGCCAAATCCCTGCGAACCTGGCCGTTGCTCCTGGCGTCTATCTGGATACCGTGACGGCGAGTATCACGTACTGAGGCGGCGCTGAGGGGCTGGTGCACCGGGGGAGTCTCTTGGCTATACTGCCCTGACGATGACAAAGCCCATGCGACGCCCCGCCAATCCGTGCTTCTCCTCCGGCCCATGCGCCAAGCGCCCGGGCTGGAGTGCGGCAGCCCTGGACACGACCATGCTTGGCCGCAGCCATCGTGCCCAGGCGGCCAAGGCACAGCTTGCCGAGGTGATCGACCGTTCGGCTGCCTTGCTGGGCATGCCGCAGGATTGGCGGCTCGGCATCGTACCCGCCTCCGACACCGGGGCGGTGGAGATGGCGCTATGGTCGCTGCTCGGCCCAAATCCGGTCGATGTGCTGTCGTTCGAGAGTTTCTCTGCCCAATGGGCGTCCGACATCACCAAGCAGCTGAAGCTGCCGGGCGTGCGCACCATGGCGGCCGAGTATGGCAGCCTGCCCGATCTGGGGGCGGTCGACCCGGCGCATGATCTTGTACTGGCCTGGAACGGCACCACCTCGGGTGTGCGGCTGACCGATGGGCCATGGCTGCGCCGCGGGGGCGGCCTGGTGATCTGCGACGCCACCTCCGCTGCGTTTGCGATGGAATTGCCATGGGACCGGCTGGATGTGGTGACCTGGTCCTGGCAGAAGGCGCTGGGCGGGGAGGGTGGCCACGGCATGCTGGCCCTGTCGCCACGCGCCCTGGCCCGGCTGGAGCAGTACACGCCACCTTGGCCGCTGCCCAAGATCTTCCGCATCACCCCGGGTATCTTCGTCGGCGACACGATCAACACGCCGTCCATGCTGTGCGTGGCGGATGCGCTGGATGGGCTGCGTTGGGCGGAAAGCGTGGGGGGGCTGCCGGCGCTGATCGCACGCGCCGAGGCCAATCTGGCCACCATTGCGGCCTGGGAGGCACACACGCCATGGGCGAGTTTCCTGGCTGCCGACCCGGCGCAACGCTCGCCCACCTCGATCTGCCTGCGCGTGGCGGACCATTCGCTCAAAATGGCTGCCTTGTTGGCGTCGGAGGGCGTCGCGTTCGACATCGCCAGCTACCGCGACGCGCCGCCTGGCCTGCGCATTTGGGGCGGCGCCACCGTCGAGACGGCTGACATTGCCGCACTGCTGCCATGGCTCGATTGGGCCTACGCCGCCGCTTCTGCCCCGGTGCCGGCGATGGTATAGCCGCCGGGCCATGCCCGACACCTTGCCCGAACCGCTGGTCAACCCAGCCCTGCTGCCAGCCGGGCTGCGCGATCTGTTGCCGCCGGAGGCCGAGACGGAGGCGGCAGCCGTCGAGGTGGTGATGGGCGTGTTCGCCGCCCATGGCTACGAGCGGATCAAGCCGCCGCTGCTGGAATTCGAGGACGGGCTGGTGACTGGGTCCGGCTCGGCGATGGCAGACCAGATTTTTCGGCTGATGGACCCCGATTCCCACCGGATGATGGGTGTGCGGCCGGATATGACGCCGCAGATCGCCCGAATCGCCACCACGCGGTTGGCTGCAGCGCCTCGTCCGCTGCGGCTGAGCTATGCCGGGCAGTGCCTGCGGGTGCGCGGCACCCATATCGCGCCAGACCGCCAGATCGCGCAGGCCGGGATCGAACTGATCGGTTGCGACAGCCTTGCGGCGGATGCGGAGATGGTTCTGGTGGCGGCCGAGGCGTTGGCGGCGCTGGGGCTGACCCGGGTCAACTTCGACCTCACGCTGCCACGGCTGGCGCCGACGCTGCTGGACGAAGCCGGGTTCACCGGGCCGGCGCGGCATGCCTTGCTGCGCGCGCTAGACCGCAAGGACGTGGCCTCCGTCGTGCAGTATGGCGGGCGCCTGGCGCCGACGCTGAGCGACCTACTGCTGACCGCGGGGCTTGCCGGGCCGGCCCTGGCGCGGTTGGAGGCGCTGGACTTGCCGCCGCTCTCCGCCACGCTGTGTCAGCGCCTGGCGGAGACGGTCCGTGCCATTCAGGCACGGACGTCCGCGCTGAAGCTGACCATCGACCCGCTGGAGTTCCGTGACCTACCCTATCACACAGGGGTCTGCACCGCCGTGTACGCGACGGGGCGGCACGAGGTGTTGGGCCGGGGTGGCCGGTATATTTGCGGCGAGGATGAAGCGGCGACGGGGCTGACGCTGTATCCGGATGCGGTGCTCCGTGCCTGCGCGCCGCCGCGCCTGCCGTCGCGGGTGTTCGTGCCGGTTGGGCAGGATTATGCCGCTGCCGTGCGGCTGCGGGCGGAGGGATATGCGACCGTGGCGGCGTTGGACCCGGTCGACGATCCGGCGGCCGAGGCGCGGCGGCTGCGCTGCACGCATATCCTCCGCGACGGGCAGGCTGTGGCGTTGTGAACGATGGCGGCTTTCTTGCTGGCCCGAGCGTCCTATTAGGATACTGAAACATGGCAAACGTGACGGTGATCGGCGCCCAATGGGGTGACGAGGGCAAGGGAAAGGTCGTTGACTGGCTGGCCAGCCGGGCCGACATCGTCGTGCGATTCCAGGGTGGGCACAATGCGGGTCACACGCTGGTTGTTGGCAACCAAACCTACCGGCTCAGTCTGCTGCCGTCCGGTCTGGTGCGGGGCAAGCTCGGTGTCATCGGCAATGGCGTGGTTATTGATCCGGTCGCGTTGCTGGCCGAAATGGCGCGGGTGCGTGAGCAAGGGCTGGACGTATCACCCGCCAATTTGCGCATTGCCGACAATGCCCCCCTGATCCTGCCGCTGCATGCCGCGATCGACCGGGCGCGCGAGGTGGCGCGGGGGGATCGCAAGATTGGCACCACCGGCCGCGGGATCGGGCCGGCCTACGAGGATAAGGTCGCCCGCCGCGCCATCCGGATCTGCGACCTGGCGGAGCCGGAAACCTTGTCCGACAAACTGGATGAGCTGTTGCTGCACCACAACACCTTGCTGCGTGGGCTGGGCGCCGAGACGTTCGAGAAGCAGCAATTGCTGGACGATCTGCTGGCCCTGGCGCCGCAAATCCTCCCGCATGTCGAGCCGGTCTGGTTGCGCTTGGACGATGCGCGCCGGGCGGGCCAGCGCATTTTGTTCGAGGGTGCGCAGGCCGTGATGCTGGACGTGGACCATGGGACCTACCCCTTCGTGACCAGCAGCAACACGATCGCTGCCACAGCGGCCAGTGGGTCCGGCATGCCGCCGGCTGCAGTGGGCTTCGTGCTGGGCATTGCCAAGGCGTATTGCACCCGCGTGGGCAGCGGGCCGTTCCCCAGCGAACTGACCGACGCGGTCGGGCGAATGCTGGGGGAGCGTGGGCACGAGTTTGGCACGGTCACCGGACGGCCGCGGCGGTGCGGGTGGTTCGACGCAGCGATGGTACGTCAGGCGATCAAGGTCGGCGGCATCACCGGCCTGGCACTGACCAAGCTGGACGTGCTGGACGGCCTGGCGGAGCTGCGGATTTGCACGGGCTACGAGGTACATGGCCAGACCATGCGCTATTTCCCGGCCGCGCCGGGTGCGCAGGCGGCGGCCCGGCCGATTTTCGAGACGGTGGAGGGATGGACCGGTTCCACCCGCGGCGCCCGGTCCTGGGCGGAGCTGCCGGCGCAGGCCATTAAGTATGTCCGCCGGATCGAGGAATTGGTGGAGGCACCCGTCACGCTGCTCTCCACCAGTCCGGAGCGGGACGACACGATCCTGATGCGCGATCCGTTCGAAGGGTGAGGCGCCGGCATTTCCGCGGGAGCCAACCCTTCGGAAACGACTGATTAACTTTGCTGGTTCCATGATGGCTGGGTAATCGTCGAGCAGCCAGAATGGCAAACCCGCCGAAAGAGGCACCCGCCGGGCTGGTCGGTGGCCTTTACGCCGTCCATTTCGACCAGCCCCTAGCGGATTGTGCGCCGCCGCTCTCAGCCTTTGCGGCCAGCCGCAGCGGGCAAGACGGTTTCATGGCCGTTTTGGTCAGTCGCGGCGCGCCGGCTCGCGCCCGGGCGCTCGGCGCGTTGAGTGGGCTCGGCACCCCGCACGTCCTGCCGCCACTGGCGCACGGGCCCGCCACGCTGCCGTCGGGCGCCACCGGGTATTTCATCATTTGCCCCGCGCCCGCCGGGTCCTCGCTGATGAGTGGCCTGCGGCCCTGGTCAGAGACCGACATCACCGATTTCGTGCTCAAGCCCTTGGCCGGTGCGTTGGGCGAACTGCAAGCGCGCGACATCACGCATCGGGCGATTCGTGCCGACAACGTGTTTCAGGCGTCCCCGCGCACTCCGGTGACACTGGGGTGCGCCTGGGCGACGCCGCCAGCCTGCCATCAGCCGATGTGGATGGAGCCCCCCTATTCCGCGCTATGTCTGCCGGCCGGCCGGGGCGATGGCAGCATCGCCGATGACGTCTATGCGCTTGGCGCCCTGATGGTGATGCTCTTCCTAGGGGCCAACCCAGTGGAGGGCGTGCCAGACGAGGAGGTCCTGCGCGGCAAGCTGGAGCACGGCAGCTTCGCGACCTTGACAGGTCATCACCGGTTGCCCGCCGTTCTGTCGGATTTGGTGCGGGGTATGCTGGCCGACGATCCTGAACACCGGCCATCCCCGGCACTTTTGGCCAACCCGGCGGCTGCCCGCGCCCGCCGCATTGCCGCGCGGCCGGCCCGCCGGGCGCAACGGCCGATCGACGTGGGTGGGCAGCAAGCCTGGACCGCCCGCATGTTGGCGCACGCTTTGGTTCGCGCACCGGACGCTGGCGGTCCGATGTTGCGCAACGGCACGATCGACCGCTGGCTGCGCCGGGGGGTGGGTGACGCGGGGATGGCGGCTGCGATCGACGAGGCTGCCAAGGCCAGAGATGCCGAAATCGTGGCGGCGGACGGACGGGCGGACGCGATGTTGATCACCCGCGCGGTTGCTATCCTTGACCCGGCCGCTCCCCTGGTTTGGCGGCGGTTGGCAATTTTCCCGGATGGGCTTGGCCCGGCGGTGGACCACGCCTTGCATCACACGCCAGACCAGGCCGAAATCTTGACCGAGATTGCGACGGAGCAGATCGCCACCGCCTGGGTGGCATTCCGCGGCTCGGGCCGAAACTCCGCCGTCGAGCGTCTCAAGGAACTTGAAACACGCCACTGGTCCACCGGCGGCCGGAGTGAGACGGTTCCTTCCCGTCTGTCCTACCACCTGAACCCGCTGGTTCCGTGTGAGTCTCCCGTAACGGCGCGGGCCTGGGTCGCGCGGCTCTCCGAGTTGTTGCCCGCGATGGAGGCCAACGCGGCCCGGTCACCGCGGGGCGACAAGCCGCTGGTGGATCGCCAAACCGCGGCGTTTATAGAAGCACGGCGGGACGAGCGTTTGGATGGCGACCTCGTCCGCCTGGCCGGAGCGATCAAGCCGGCTGATTTTCTATCGCAATTGCGCCTTTTGGCTCGGTTGCAGGTCAAGTTGTCGACCCGGGAACTGCCGCATCTCAGCGGTTGGGCGGTCGATGCCGTCCAGCCCCTGTTGCAACAGTTTAGCAGTAAGTCGCGCCGTGAACGTATCGCAGCGCAGCTCGCGTCACTCACCCAGGCAGGCCAGTTGGCCCCGATCGTCGCAGCGCTGGACGACCAGCCGGAGCAAGCAAGCGACAAGAACGGTTTGGACATGGCGCAGGCACGGTTGGCAGAGATCGAGACAAGCCTGGTGGAGTGGGGGAATGCAGTCGACCATAGGGTAGGGCAGGCCCGCCGGGTGGGCCAGGAGGTTGCTGATGGGCTCGCTTTGCTAGCCTGCATTGTGGCCTTGGGCATCGTGGTGTTCGGCTGATGGCGAAAGCCGCATCCTCTGCATCGCCCCGCCGCTCCTGGTTCTGGCTGCAGGGAATGGTTTGCGGCGTTGCGGCCGCCGCGGTGCCCGGAACGGCGCTGGTCATTGGCGTGCTGCTGGCCCCGGCCATCGCCCTGTATCTGATGGCGCCGGCTGCCAACCGCCCGGTCGCCCGCGCCATGCTGTTGATGGGGGCGGCGGCGACAATGATGCCGCTACGGCTGCTATGGGAGCAAGGTGGCACCCTTGATGCCGCGCTCGACCTGCTGAGCGACCCCGGCCGTCCGCTCCTCTCGTGGTTCGCCTGCGGCACGGCGTGGTGCCTTGGACAAATTGGAGAAATACTGACCCGGCTGGCCCTGGACGCCCGTGGGATGCTGGCGGTGCGGGCGCTGACCGCCGAGCGCGATCGGCTGAAAGCCGAGTGGCTCGACGGACCGCCCGCGTAGCTGGGGACGCGCCTCGGGCGGGTAGGGCGACAAAGTCTCGCGCCTACCGACCTGAGTGCCGCAAGTGACCATCAGTTAGGCGGCTAGGGGAACGGCAAGCCGTTGCTCCACAACCTGTTGCTTCATTGACTTCTGCAGCTTTTCGAACGCGCGGACCTCGATCTGGCGGACACGTTCCCGCGAGATGGAATATTGCTGCGACAGCTCCTCCAGGGTAGTCGGATTATCCTTCAGCCGGCGTTCGATGAGGATATGCCGCTCCCGCTCGTTCAAGGTTCGTAACGCGTTGTTCAGCAGGGCCTTGCGGCCGGTCAGTTCCTCACGATCGGCCAAGTCCGCCTCTTGGCCCTGCGCCTCGTCGACGAGCCAATCCTGCCACTCACCCTCGCTGTCGGCACGGACGGGGGCGTTGAGGCTATGGTCGGGGGCTGCCAAGCGGCGGTTCATGCTGATGACGTCCTGCTCCGGCACCTGCAGCACGCGTGAAATTTTCGCGACGTGCTCTGGCTTCAGATCGCCGTCATCGATGGCCTGCATCTGGCCCTTCAGGCGGCGCAGGTTGAAGAACAGCTTCTTCTGCGCGGCGGTGGTGCCCATTTTCACCAGCGACCAGCTATGCAGGATGTACTCCTGGATCGCGGCGCGTATCCACCACATCGCATAGGTGGCAAGCCGAAAACCACGGTCCGGATCGAACCGCTTCACCGCTTGCATCATGCCGACATTGCCTTCGCTGATCAACTCGCCTACCGGCAAGCCGTAGCCCCGATAGCCCATAGCAATTTTTGCGACGAGTCGAAGATGGGAGGTGACAAGCTTGTGTGCAGCCTCCATATCCTGCGTGTCACGCCAAGCCTTCGACAACGCCAGCTCCTCATCGGGGGCCAGCATCGGGAACTTGCGTATCTCCTGCAGATATCGAGACAGATTGCCTTCCGGCGCAACGTTAATCACCGCAGCAGCCATGATAGACTCCTTATGTCCGCACGACCGGACCCCTACCCAATACGGCGTAGGCTGACGCGGGTTGCAGTGCAGAACAAGCGCTGATGCGTTTCTGGCCCCTCACGTCCCAGAGATCGCCCCTACAGATAGGCAGCGGCCCCTGGGATGGCGCCTTGCTATGCGCATCCGATGGGGTAAGTGATACAGGACCGCGCTGGTCCTGTCAAGAGAATTGCAACTGCGGCAGTTCCAACCCGTCATCCAGCCGCGCCATGAGCGCTGCGAAATCCGCCGGCGGTGGCGTTTCGAACCGGAGCGGCTCACCAGTCCTGGGGTGCTGAAACCCGAGTATGGTGGCGTGGAGGGCCTGGCGGGGGAAAGCCAGAAGCGGCGTCCGCAACTCGGGCGGTAGCGCCCGGGCAGCGGCGGGAGGCCGGCGCAGGTAGACGGGATCCCCCACGATTGGGTGGCCCGACGCGGCGAGGTGCACACGGATTTGATGCGTGCGTCCTGTCGCCAGGCGGCATTCCACGAGTGAAACGCCGGTGCCCCATGCCTGGCGGACCCAGTAATGCGTGAGGGCTGCCTTACCGCCCTGCGTGACCAGTGCCATGCGCTTGCGGTCGCGTGGGTCGCGGCCGATCGCGCCCTCTATCTTGCCCGCTGAGGGGGACGGGACGCCCCAGCATAACGCAAGGTAGGAGCGCTCCAGGTTTCGCGTGGCAAACAGCTCGGCGAGGCCAGCCAGGGCCTGGTCAGTCTTGGCGACTACCATGACGCCCGACGTGTCTTTATCCAACCGATGGACGATCCCGGGACGTTTCTCGCCGCCAATGCCAGGAAGGCTGGCGCCGCAATGTGCCAGCAGGGCGTTCACGAGTGTGCCATCCTGGTTGCCGGGCGCCGGGTGCACCACGAGCCCCGCCGGCTTGTCCAGCACGAGGAGGTCGGCATCTTCGTAGAGGATGGTGAGGGGGATCGCCTGCGGTTCCGGCCGGGCCGGAACGGGCGGCGGCGGGTGCACCACGTAACGCCAGCCGGCATGGACGGTGGCTGCCGGGTCGGTGGTCACGACGTTTTGGGCGCAGGCGTAGCCGTCCTCGATCAGGCTCTTGACGCGGGAACGCGAAAGCGTGCCGATCCCCTGCGTCAAAAAACGGTCAAGCCGAAGCCCCGCGTCGGCCGACCCGGCGATGAGGCACCAGGCGCCGTCTGGGACATCGCTCATAGTGATCGACATAGCGTGCCGGGAGTGGTGAGGCGAGATGGGGATGCGCATGCGAGCGATGTTGGCGGCGGTGATCGTAATGGGAGTGCTGATCGTGCTCGGCGTGGCGACGTTGGTGGTGACGGTGGTGCGGCGATTGTCCACGGGGCCGGTGCAGGTTGCTATGGTGCTGGACGAGCCCGCAGGCTCCCGCATGCAAGGCATGACGTCCGCGGGCGACCGGATTGCGGTATTGCTGCAAGGTGGGGGGCCTGATCGGATCGTGCTGTTGGATTCCAGGTCGGGCCAAGTTGTGGGCCGGGTTGGGTTGGCGCGGTGACGAGGGCGGTGTGCTGGGGTTTGAACGAATCGAGGGTTGCGAAGCTGCGGTGTTCGTCCTAATGCAGCGCCGGCCACGTCCTGTTCGTCTAGAGGCCTAGGACACCGCCCTCTCACGGCGGTAACAGGGGTTCGAATCCCCTACGGGACGCCAACTTGGCTATAAGCATTGATATCAAGCACTTAATTGGTCGCCTCGACGATGTGTACACCACGTCTTTGGTACACGCGGAGACCCGTCCAGTGCGCCTTCCGAGGTATGACGTCGCCGCCACCAGGAGTCCTATCTCCTGATGCGCCTGTCGCTCGACCTGGCTCGTGTCAGCGGCCGCTATGCTGGCATCACTGGATGCCCAACGGCGCACCAGCCTATCGTCGCACCCAAGCGTTCCTGCCAGCCCCCGCTGCGACCAGCGCAGCAGGCTCAGGCAATCGCGCAGCCGCTCGGGGGTCATCCGCGCCCCCCGAGCGCCCGGATGATGGCGGGGGCGAAGGTTGCAATGGCACCCAGCGTCGCCGCCAGGGCAAGGGCCGGCGCCAGGAAGCGGTCGCGGCACAGTTTAAGAGCTTCGGCGTTAAGCTTGTTCTGCTCTGCTAGGAGCTTTGCCTGTTCGGCGACAAACTTGTGCGTCTCGGCATTCGACCGCTCGATACGGGCCACGATATCAGCCAAATTGAGGCGGGTTGCGTAGTCCGTGGTTGCATCGCTCATCGGGGGTTCCCTCAAGCGGCCTGGGACAATCCCTCAGCTATGTCCGCACTGCTAGGGAGATATAGGCGGTGTCAAGGAGAAATCGACCGGTTGGAACGGGTGAGGGCGAGGTACTGGCGCTGTGACTGCCGTTCGTCAATGCGTGGTGCTGGTGGGCGGCCTCAGTATGGGAGGGGGTGGGCTGATCCCCGACGTGGCGACGCCGTTGCTGCCAGTGGCCGGGCGTCCTTTTCTGTCGTGGCTGGTGCAAGAACTGTCGCGGTTTGGGATCGGCGACGTCCTGCTCTTGACGGGGGAGGTCTCCGATCTTGTAGAACGCGCACTCAAGGACTTGGCCCGCAGCCTGCCGAAGCCGGTTCGCTTGACCGTCAGCCGGGCACCGGTGCGCGCGGGGACCGGAGGAGCGCTGCACCATGCACGGGCGGCGCTGCAGGACAGGTTTTTGCTGGTCAACGGTCATTCATACTTCGATTGCGCGCTAGGGCCGCTACTCACCGCGACGTGGGAGAGTGGGGTCATAGGCTGGATCATGCTGCGGCAAACCGTGGATGGGAGCGGATACGGTCTCGTGGGTCTAGACGGAGACCGGATCGCCGCGTTCCAGCCAAGGGCAGAGCAGGGGGAGCCCGGTATCGTCGATGGGGGTCTTTATGTGCTCGACCGCAGCATACTTGCGCATGTGGGCCCGCAATGTTCGTTGGAACGGGAGGTTTTGCCGGCCTTGGCGAGAACGGGGGCCCTGCGCGGCACGGTGAGCGAGGGCTGGTTCATTGATGTCGGCAACCCGGCCGATTTGGCAAAGGCGCAGGAAGAACTGCCCCGGCGCCTGAACCGGCGGGCTTTGTTCCTCGACCGCGACGGGGTGTGCAATGTCGACCACGGTTACATCGGCACGCGGGAGCGGTTCGAGTGGATGATGGGCGCCAAGGCGGCCATCGCGCAGGCGACGCAGCAGGGTTGGCACGTCTTCCTCGTCACCAATCAGTCTGGGGTGGCCCGCGGGTACTATA
The DNA here is from genome assembly GCA_965199005.1 of Acetobacteraceae bacterium. GTDB lineage: Bacteria > Pseudomonadota > Alphaproteobacteria > Acetobacterales > Acetobacteraceae > LMUY01. The sequence goes on from CBDAQK010000007.1 coordinate 417,037, forward strand.
CGGAGGCAGACGTTAACGCACTCCACCGCTGGATGCTGGACAAGGTGCTCGCTATAGGCGGGACGATCGACGATGTTCGCTTCTGTCCGTTCCACCCCGAGGCTGCCGTGACAGAATACCGGCGCGTGAGCGACTGGAGAAAGCCAGAGGCAGGGATGATCCTGGATTTGGTCCGGACCTGGCATCTCGACCCGGCGCAATGTCTCATGATCGGAGACCAGCCGAGTGACATGGCGGCGGCGGCGGCGGCGGGAGTGCCGGGTTATCTGTTCCCAGGTGGAGATTTGCTGGCGTTCGCAAGATCGCTACTGGGGAATGCGAGCAATCCGATCTGACGTGATTGCCCCGAACGCCTACGCGCCGGCGCTTTCCTCCATGATGAGATGGTACACCCGCCCGCGGAAGATTGGCATGATCTTGCCGAGGGCCTGGCGTACTGCGGCCCGGGTCTCGCTCGCCAACGCCGCGTGCATCGCGGCGAGGTCTGCGAAATAGAGGTCGAAGATCACATAGACCGGCGGCGCCCCGTCCTCCGTTTCGGCTGGCCAGCGAAGCTTCACGGCTTGGATGCCGGGGTAGGTCGCAATGGCCGCGCGCACGGTCTCGCGCATGTGCCGGTCGAACTCCGGGCGGTCGGCCTCGTCGACGGTGCCCTCGAGCACGGCAGAGCGGATCAGCATGATTTCGTATCCTCGTCCTGACGGAGAAAGCTGGCGACGGCTTGTTCTGTCGCGCGCAAATGGTCGTCCATAAGCTGTGTCGCACCCGTAACGTCCCGATCGAGCACGGCCGCCATGATCTCGGCATGCTCGGCGCCCACGTCGCGCACCATCGCCTGCGCATCCTGGTGGCGCAACAGCCGCACCTTGCGGTAGCGCTCGGAATGGTCTGCCAAGGTGACCCAGAACTTCATCAGCCAGGCCGAAGGGCAGGCGGCCACCAGGGCGGCGTGGAAGCGGCGGTGCCGTTCCTCCCACACGGCAGCACTGGCGCGGTCTGTGGCCGAGGCTGGTAGCGGCGTTCGCGAGAGCAAATGCAGGCTTGCCACGATCTCCGCCTCCCAGGCAGCGTCGCCGTGGTGGATCGCCTGGCTCAGGCACAGCCGCTCGATCTGGCGGCGGGTGGCCATCAAATCCGCCAACTCCGCCAGCGAGGCGTCTGTGACACGGGCGCTGCGGTGGGTTTCCGCCTCCACCAGGCCCTCGGTCGACAGGCGCGTGATCGCTTCGCGGATCGGCGTCAGCCCGAGGCCAAACCGATCCTGCAACTCGGCGGCACGCAGAGGGTCGCCCGGCATCAGCGCGCCATGCAGGATTTCACCCCGTAGCAGGAGATAAGCCCGCTCAGCCTGGGACCGGCTTTCAGCGGTCATAACGATTTTCACATTTCATATTGACGTAGGTATTTTATAAAATATGCTTGCTGCCATAGCAAGCGTCGAGGCGAAGCGTGACGGGTCAAACGAAAGCTCAATGGGCTCTGGCGACCGTTGAGGTTGATGGCGGCCCGGTTGCCTGCATCGAGAGCGGCGGCGCTCTCTATCGGCTCGGGCCAAGCCTCGCCCGGGTTGGGCATGCGGGAATTGGCAATGTCGCAGCGCTGTTTCCGGCGTGGGCCAAGTCCAGCAAGGCGCTTGACGCAGCACTCGGCGTGCTGTCGGAAACGGATCGGGTGCCAGACGCACGCAGGCTGGCGCCGCTGCTCTACCCCGGCAAGATCCTGTGCGCTGGCGCCAACTATTTCGACCATCTTGCCGAGATGGGCATGCCGGGTGCCAAGAAAGCGGACCAGCGCCTCTTCTTCTTCATGAAACCGCCCCGGAATGCCGTCGTCGGCATGGGTGCCACGGTGCACATGCCGATCGCGACCAAGGCCTTCGACTGGGAGGTCGAGCTCGCCTGCGTCATCGGCACCAAAGCCCGCAACGTGCCGGTGGAAACCGCGCTCAGCCACGTCGCTGGCTATACCGTCGCGATCGACTTTTCCGCACGCGACCACAACCGGGCGGCGGAGACCTTCTACAAGCTCGACTGGGTCGCGGGGAAAGCCAACGACACGTGTTGCCCACTCGGCCCGCGGATCGTGCCCGTCACCACGCATGCCGATTGGCAGGACGTGGCGCTGAAGCTTTCGGTGAATGGCGAGCTGAAGCAGGATGGGCGCAGCAGCCAGATGATCTTCAGCATCGCCGAACAAATCTCGATTGCGTCCCGCATCATGACGCTCGACCCCGGCGACGTGGTGCTCACCGGCACACCGGCCGGGGTCGGCGTTCCGAAGGGTACTTTCCTGTCCGTTGGCGACCGCGTCGATGCGGAGATCGACGGCATCGGCACACTGAGCGTCAGCATTCTGCCACCATCCGACTGACACTGACACGATGACCATCGAGAGGAGACCGCCCATGCTCACGCGTCGCGCCGTCATTGCCCGGGCCGCACTCGCAGCGCCCGCGATCGCCGCATTCTCCCGTCCCAGCTTTGCGGACGATGCGGTCCGCATCCGCGTCTCGACCGCCTCCCCGCCGAGCGACTTCCTGTCCAAGGCCCTCGACCAGTTCAAACAGGATGTCGATGCCGCGAAGGCCGGGCTCAACGCCGAGGTCTACAACGCGAGTACCCTGTTCAAGCAGGGCACCGAGGTGCCGGCGCTACAACGCGGCAACCTCGAGATGAGCACGATGACCACCTTCGAGGTGGCGCAGCAGCTCCCTGAATACGGCTTCTTCAACCGCGGCTATTTGTTCCGCGACTACACCCATTTGCGTCATGTGTTCGACGGTCCGATCGGGCAGGAGTACCGCAAGATCGTTTCGGACAAGATGGGCATCGAAATCCTCACCACGCTGTATCTGGGCACTCGCCAGGTCAACCTGCGGACCAAGCGGGACGTGAAAGGCCCCGGCGACCTGGGCGGCGTCAAGCTGCGCATGACCAGTGGCCCGGAATGGTTGCTACTCGGCCGCGCGCTGGGCGTGAGCCCGGTGCCGATGGGCATGCCGGAGGTGTATCTGGCGATGAAGACCGGCACGATCGACGGCCAGGAGAACCCGCTCTCCATCCTCAACGCCGCCAAGTTGTACGAGGTTAGCGAACAGGTCGTGCTCACCGCGCACATGCTGCAGCCGGTGTTCATCAACATCGCCACGCCAGTTTGGAACAAGCTCAACCCGGCGCAGAAAGACGTCTTGCAGAAGGCCGCCATCCGTGCGGCCAAGGCCAACGATGACGGCCGGCTGGCCGACGAGGCGTCTGTGCTCGACGGGTTGAAGGCACGCGGCTTGACCATCACGACGCCAGATCTCGCGCAGTTCCGCGCCCGTGCCGACACGGTCTATGCCGATGACAGCGGGGTGAAGGTTTGGAACCAGGACTGGCTCCGCCGGGTGATCGAGACGGCCTGAGCCCCGCAGGAGAGGATGAACCCACAATGACGGACCGCGAGGTTGCCTTCGTCACGGGTGCTGCCCAGGGGATCGGGCTGGCCATCGCCCGCCGCCTGGCCGAGGACGGGTTCAGCGTGGTGGCGATGGACCGTTCGGCCGAGACGCTCGCGGCCGCGGTTGCCGGGTTGGTGGCGGACGGGCTCGCCGTCGAGGCGTGTGTCACCGATGTCTGCGACCGCGCGAGCGTGTCGGCTGCGATGGGACGGGCAGCGCGGGTGGATGTCGTCGTCTGCGCCGCCGGTATCTACAACGACGCTGCTTTTCTCGACCTCGGGGAGGACGCGTTCCGCCGCATGCTGGACGTGAACGTGGTCGGCACGTTCATCCCGGCGCAGGAGGCAGCGCGGCGTATGACACGCGGTGGACGGATCGTGACGATCTCGTCCCGCGGTGCGCTCGGCGGCACGCGGTTCGCGCATTACGTGGCCTCGAAGGCGGCTGTGGTCGGGTTGACCCGGGCGATGGCGATGGAACTCCGCCAGGCCGGGATCGCCGTCAACTCGGTCGCGCCGGGCTTCACGGACACGCCGATGACCCGCTCCGGGCCGCCGGAGATGTTCGCGGCCTGGGAGGCGCTGGAGCCTTCCGGCAAGGCGGCGAGCCCGGCCGTCATTGCTCACGCCGTCGCCTTTTTTGCATCGCCGGCCACCAGTTTCGTGACGGGCCAGACCTTGTTCGTCGATGGCGGAAAATCGCTGGGCGGCCTCGGCATCTGACGGTGGCGCGGCCGGGGCCGTGGGCCGCGGCTAGTGGATGGCAGTTGCTATGTCACGTAGGGCAGTGCGGCTGCCAGCGAGGCGGCTATGTCGTGCTCTGGGCGAAAGCCCAACTCCCGCTCGGCAGCGGATATGTCGAAGGGTTGGCTGCGCTGGTGGGGGAAGCCGGCAAATCCGGTTGCGGGTAAAGCAGGCGTTGCGATCGAGGTGTCCGGCCGCAGCGTCCGAGCGGCTTCGATGAAGCCGTTGAGCTCGGTCAATCGGCCGCTGCCGATGAAATAGGCGCGGCTGGGGCAGTCCGCCGCCGCGAGGGCTGCGACGTTTGCTGCCGCGACATCGCGAACGTCGATGAAGTCGTCGCCACCGCTCCACAGCAGGAATGGGTCGGTGATGGCGACCGTGTCGCCGGAGCGGCCGGAGAGCAATTGTTGTATGAGTTGGCCGGGCACGGAGTTATTGGAGCCACCCCACAAGCCAAGCACCGCGGCATACCGCAAGATCGCGACCGAAAGGCCGTACCGGTCGGCATAGAGGTGGGTGAAGAACTCGCCCGACAGCTTGCTTGCGGCGTAGAAGCTGCCGGGCCTGTCGGAGACGACCGCCAAGGGAAAGTCCTCCACGATCGGGGCCGTCACGCCCCGGTGAAAGGTCGAGTAGGCCACGGTGGTGGAGGAGCCGAATACGAAACGGCGAACACCCGCCTGCCGGCACGCCTCCAGCAGCGTTACCGTGCCGAGGACGTTGACGGCGACCCCGGCGGACGGATCTTGGTTGAACGCCAAGCTCAGCATCGCGGCGGTATGAAGTACGCGTTCGATGCGGTGGCTTGCCAGCACCCCGTCCAGCGCAGCGCGGTCGCATATGTCGGCTTGTACGACGGGCACGGTACGGCCAGGCAGCAGCGAGGCGATGGCGGCCGTGTTCGGACGGTTGTCCAGCAGCACCACGCGCCGCCCGATGTCGAGCAGCATCCGGGCCGTGTGACAGCCGATCAGGCCGGCGCCTGTGATGAGGACGCTCAGGGCAAGTCTCCTTGGGCACGTTGTTTCGTAGAGAATTCCGTGAAAGGAATCCTATGCCAACACCTGCTAGCGGCAACTATCCTTTTGACAGGTACCTGCGGACGTTGGCACAGACACTCGAGGTGCCAATGGCGTTTCTGGCCAGTTTGGCAAACGCACCCGTTTTGGCAATCAACTCTAGCATCCGGGACGCGCACCGCCATGACACTGCAGCAGAGGGTAGGGACGCTATGCGCTGCCGGCGCGATGGCATTCGGCATCGCCACCGCCCATGCCGAAGTCAAAACCCTCCGCGTCGTGCCGCAGAGTGACATCGTGCTGCTGGACCCGGTGTTTGGCACCGCCGCCATCTCCAACATTGCCGGGATGATGATCTACGAGTCCCTCTTCAGCTGGGACTCGCATTTACAGCCGAAGCCGCAGATGGTTGGCAGCTGGAGCGTCTCGCCGGACGGGCTGACATGGCGTTTCACCCTACGGCCGGGCCTGCGCTTCCATGATGGCCAGCCTGTCACCACCACCGACGCCATTGCGTCCATGCGCCGCTGGATGGATTTCGATGGCGGCGGACGCAAGCTGGCGGCCGATCTATTGGCGATGGAAGCCGTCGATGCCGAGACGTTCACCATGTCGCTGAAGCAGCCATTTCCCGCCATGCTGGCGACCCTGGCTGCCTCCCCGGCGCGTTTCGCTGCCATCATGCGGGCCAAGGACCTGACCGACCCGAGCAAGCCGGTCACGACGGCCATCGGCTCCGGCCCGTTCCGCTACGTACCCAGCGAACGGGTGAGCGGGGCCAGGATCGTATGGGAGCGCAACCCCGACTACATCCCGCGCGACGAACCGCCTGATGGAACGGCTGGCGGCCGGGTCGTGAAGGTCGACCGGGTCGAGTGGATCATCGAACCGGACGATTCCACCGTGCTGTCGGCACTGCAGACCGGCGAGGTCGACTTCGTTGAGCGACCGACCCTGGACCTCTTACCCCTCCTCTCGCACAACCCGAACATCCGCTTGCAGGAGTTGAGCCCGCTCAGCGACCAAACCATGCTGCGCGCGAATAATTTGCAACCTCCGTTCAACGATGTGCGGGCCCGGCAGGCGCTGAACTACATCATCGACCAGGGCGACGAGATGGCGGCGGCGTTCGGCGATCCGTCGAACTGGTCACGCTGCAACGCCTTCTTCATTTGCGGCGGCCCGTACGGGATCGAATCGGGTGCCGAGGGGTTCCACCAGGATTTCGCCAAAGCCCGGGAGTTGCTGGCCGAAGCGGGCTATAAGGGCGAGAAGCTGACCTTCATCGCCTCCCACGACAACGCCAACGGCGCGATGTCCGAAGTCGCGCCGGATGCGATGGCAAAGGCTGGGATGAACATCGACATGGTCTGGTCTGACTGGGCAACGCTGGTTGGCCGCGCGCTGAACCAAGGCCCGGTTTCGGCGGGCGGCTGGAATCTGCGTGTCACCAGCACGGGTGGCGCCATCACCGCCGACCCGGCGACCAATGTCGGCACGGATATGAGCTGTTCCCACCGCAATTTCTCAGGCTGGCCCTGCGATGAGGTCGCGGAACAATTGCGCACCCAGTTTGCCAATGCTGACGATGCGGCCAAGCCCGCGATCCTGGAAAAACTCCATCGCCGCCTCGCCGCCATGGCGCCGTATCGCGTGCTCGGCGAATCCAGAAGGCCGGTCGCCTACCGTAGCACCGTGACGGGCGTGCTGCCGTCACCGATCGTCGTCTACTGGAACATCGGCAAGCAGTGACGGGGGCAATGGGTCAACGACTAACGGCAGGCGGGTAGAGACGGCCGTCATCATTCGGTTCCGGTTCTTTGGATTGAGAAGATGACGTCCGCAAACGGGTTTAGCGGACATGATGGTTTTGGGCTACGTTTCGCCTTACCGATTTCACCGGCCTAGACTGCTCCCAAGCCAGGCCTGTCCCTGGCTGCCAAACCAACGCTAGCGCGCCTGCGGGAAAACGCTCAGCCAGCGTAGCGCGTATCGCGCCTGGGCAATGCGGGACTTTGGTTGAGACCGCCGGATCAGCGTGGCCGGTCATGGGCTCAACTCGGGGCATGCACTCGACCGGCGATCCCGCATCGCCTAGGAGCGATACGGGCTACGCATTAACACAAGCTTTCAAGGGGAAACCGACCATTGCTCAACTGTCAAATCCTTTGTGCAGATATATACATGCCGAATTATTGGACGGCCGGCGCCGATCTGGAGGCCCGCACGTGTCGCGTGGACGAAATCCAGCAGGGCGTCCCATGATGCAAAGCAGAACGGTCAGCGCGCGCTAATGCCGGGCGCGCTCGCCGTCAGCGGACTCGCCAAGCGCTTTGGCGCCACCCAGGCTTTGAACGCGGTGTCGCTGACGGTGAACCAGGGCGAGTTCATGAGCCTGCTCGGCCCTTCTGGCTGCGGCAAGACAACGCTGCTTCGCATCCTCGCCGGGTTCGAAACGCCGGATGCGGGCACCATCACCCTGGACGGCAAGCGGCTGAACACGGTAGCGCCTTATCGCCGCCCCGTCGGCATGGTGTTCCAAAACCTCGCGCTGTTTCCGCATCTCTCGGTGGCGGCCAATGTCGCGTTCGGCCTGGCGGTGCGGCGCGAGAAGTCTGCGGAGATCAAACGCAAAGTAGCCGCCGCGCTGGCGCTCGTGGATCTGCCGGAGATGGGCGAGCGGCGTATCCACCAGCTCTCCGGCGGCCAGCGGCAGCGCATCGCGTTGGCCCGCGCATTGATCACCGAACCCGATGTGCTGTTGCTGGACGAACCGCTCTCCGCGCTCGATCTGAAACTGCGCCGTCAGTTGCAGGGCGAGTTGAAACAGCTCCAGCGCCGCACGGGTACTACCTTTGTCTTCGTCACCCATGACCAGGAAGAGGCGATGGCGATGTCGGACCGCGTGGCCGTGTTTCGCGCCGGCGGCATCGAGCAGGTCGGCACGCCCGAGACCATCTATCGCCGGCCCGCCACGCGCTTCGTTGCCGAGTTCGTCGGCGAGATCAACGTGTTTGCGACTCAGCGTGACGGCGGCGACCTGCTGCTGCCCGAACTCGGGCTGCGGATGGCAGCCCCGTCGCATTTGGCGGCGACGCGCGAGTTGCTGGTGTCGCTGCGCCCGGAAGATGTCCGGCTGATGAGCACGGATGGCGGCTGCGGCCTTATGGGCAGCGTGGTGGAAACCCAATTTGGTGGCATGACCCTGCGCTTCACCGCGAGCATTCCCGGGCGCGCCGAGCCCGTTCGCGTCGCGGTCGCTGCCGGGGGCGCCATGGGTATCGCCACTGGCGGGCTTGTCCGGCTGGGCTTCGACCTCACCGCCGCCACTATTCTCCCGGGCGGCCCGTGACCATGGCGCAAAGCGGCGTTGCCATTTCGATGAGCCAGTGTCAACTGCACCCATGAACCAACGCGACTTAGCCGCCCGCCGGCCCACCTGGTGCGAGATCGACCTCGCCGCAGTCGTCCATAATGTTGCGTTGATCCGTGCCGTGGTGGGGCCAGAGACCAGCGTGTGCGTCTGCGTCAAGGGCGATGCCAATGGCTGTGGTGATGCCGAAATCGGGCGCGCGGCCATGACGGCCGGGGCCGACCTCATTGCCTTCGGCAACCTTGAGCGGGCCCTTGATGCCCGGGAGACGGGTCTGCAAGGCCCGGTCATGCTGTATCCGTGCTGCCTGCCGGACACCGCGCCGGTGCTGGAGGCGGCAGGGCTGATGCCGACCGTGTCGACGCTGGAGGATGTGGCGCAATGGTCCCGCCACGCGCGCGCCTTGCCGGTGTTCCTGAAGCTCGATGGCGGCGGGTTCCGCGCGGGCGCGCTGCCGGCCGACGCGGTGGCCGTCGCGCAGGCGGTCGTGCGTAGTGGAACGCTGTCGCTGGCGGGTGTCTATGGGCACCCGATGACCACCTACGGCCCGCCCGATCCGGTCTATACGGCGGCGCAGATCGATGCCTGCACGCGGATGATGGCAGCCATCGAGGCCGCTGGGATCGAGGTGCCGATGCGCATGGTGTCCAGCTCGGCCATCCTGCTGGGGCATCCCTCGGCCGATCTCAACGCCGTCGATCCCGGCCGGCTGGTGCTGGGGTTCACCTTTCCCGCGGTGCCCGGCCGGCAGCTTCAGTGGCGGCACGCGATGACCGGGTTGCGCAGCCGCTTGGTGATGGTGAAGCCGCTCGCGAATTCGGATGGCGTGATGCCGGCGCCGTTCCTGCCGCTGCGCCCGGGCATGCGGATCGGGCTAATCCCGTATGGTTGGAGCGACGGGTTTCCACGCACCATGCCGGACCGGGCGGAAGTGCTCGTGCGGGGACGCCGGGTGCGGCTGCTGCCCCCCTCGCATTCCGAGCTGCTGCGGGTCGACCTCACCGATGTGCCGGAGGCCGCGTTGGGCGACGAGGTGGTGCTGCTGGGGCGGAGCGGCGGCGAGGAGATCACGCTGGACGAGCTTGCCACGCAGTGGGGCATGGCGCCGGGGGAACTGCCGCCCGTGATCGGCCGGACGCTGCGGCGCGTTTACCTCAAGCCGTAGCGGCAATCGCGGCGGGGACGATGGCGCCGCCCTCCACCCGGATTGAGCCCTCCAGCCGCGATGCGATGACCGTGGCAACCAGGTCGTTCATCACGTTGAGCGTGGTGTTGGTCATATCCAGCAGATGGTAGATGCCGCCGATCAGCGCGACGATTTCGACTGGCAGGCCGAACGCCTTCACGAACACCAGCCCCACGACCAGGCCGCCACCCGGCACGCTGCCAGCCCCGGTGGCCAGCAGCATCCCCGTCAGCACGACGACGACGATGGTGCTCACCGGCAGCGCCTGGCCCTGCGACTGGGCGGCAAAGAGCAGGATGCAGACCAGGAAGATCGCCGTGCCATCCTTGGTGAACTGCAGGCCGAAAGGCAGGGTGAAGCCGCAGATGGCGCGCGGGATATGCAGCTTCTCATCAGCGATCTGCAGCGCCTGCGCCAGGCTGGCAAGGCTGCTCGTCGTGCCGGCCGTTGTGAGGTAGAGCGGGTAGGTCTGCCGCAGGAAGAACAGCGGCGACACCCGGGCGACCGCCCAAAGCAGGGCCATGATGACGACGAAGACCGCGGCCTCCGACAGATAGATGGCGCCGATGAACCGCAGCAGCGGCCCGGCGATCTTCGACCCATAGACCCCGACGCTGATCGCAGTCAGCACGCCGAGCCCGATGGGCGCCAGCGCGATGACGAGCCCGACCAACCGGGTGAACAGCGCGCGGCCCGTCTCGAAGAAGCCGGCGACCTTCGTGCGCTCCGGCTCGCCCAGGAAGAGCGTGGCAACGCCGAGGAAAACCCCGAACACCACAATCTGGGTGACGTTGCCGTCGGAAAACGACTTTACGACGTTGCTGGGGAAGATGTCGACCACGACGGCGGCCAGCGACGGCATCGCGCCCACCGGGCCTTTCACGTCGCCGACCAGGTGAACCCCGGTGCCGGGCTGCAGCCAATTCATGATGAGGATAGCGATGAACAGGGCGATGAAGGAGGTAAGAATGTAATACACCAGGATTCGCGTCGTCAGGCGGGCGACGAAGCCAGCACCGCGGATGGTCATCAGCCCCGAGGTCAAGGTGAAGAAAATCAACGGGATCGCCGCCATCACCAGCAGGCGGATGAAGATATCGCCGACCGGCTGCAAGGCCTGCGCCGACGGCCCAGCCACGATGCCGACGATGGCGCCGACCGCCATGCCGATGAAGATTTGCGTCCCGATCGAGCGGCGGAAATACCAGTCTTTCATGCGGTGATCGCCTCGGCATTGTCGGCAACCCGGTGGGGCGCGGTTGGGAACAGGCCCGTGTATTTGAGGCCAGTCGCGGTATTGAGGACGGCGACCGTCTCGTCGCCGCGAAGCTGCCCGGCCGCCAGCATCTGGCGAACGGCGACGATCGTCGTGCCGGCCTCCGGGCACATGAAGACACCGTCGGCTGCCATCACGTCGCGAACGGCATCCAGCGCATCCTCGCTGGACACGGCGATGGCCGCACCGCCGGTCTCGCGCAGGATTTGCAGGATGAGGAAGTCGGCCAGCGGCTTTGCGTTGCGCAGGCCACCCGGGAGGGTGGTGATCTCTCTCCAGGGTTCGCAGGTTTCACGACCGGCCTGGAAGGCGTCGACCAACGGGGCACAGCCAGCATATTGCGCCACGACGAAGCGGGGCATGCGGCCTTGGACCCAGCCCAGCTCCAGCAACTCCGAAAAGCCCTTCCAAATACCGATCAGCCCGACACCGCCGCCGATGGGGTAGACGACCACATCGGGCAGCCGCCAGCCGAACTGCTCGGCGAGTTCCAGCCCCATCGTCTTCTTGCCTTCCAGCCGGTAGGGCTCCTGGAAGGTATTGGCGCAAAACACCTGGTTCGCCTTGGCCAAAGCGGCGGCGAGCCGGCCACCGCGGGCGTTGTGGCCGCCGAACACGTGCAAGGCCTGCTGGGCGAGCGCCGTTTCGACCAACATGGATTCGGGCGCGTCGTCAGGCAGGATGATGGTCGCCTCGATTCCGCCGCGGCGGCAATACACCGCCCAGGCGTCCCCCGCATTGCCGGAGCTGGAGACGACGACCTGCTTCACCCCGAGTTCGCGCAACCGCGTCACACCCACAGCGGCGCCGCGGGCCTTGAAGGCGCCTGTGGGGTTGAGGCCTTCATCCTTCAGCCAAAGGCCGGGCAAGCCGTGCTCCGCGCCCCATTGCAATGGAAGCAGCGGCGTGAAGCCTTCGCCGAGGGTGACGGCTTGCGCCGGGTCCTGCACCGGCAACAGCTCTGGGTAGCGCCACAGCGTCGATGCCCGGCCCGGCACCTCGTCCCGCCCTAGCTCGCGCCGGAGGTCCTCCAGGCGGTAACGGCAGAAGAGCGGGCCGCCGCACGTGCAGGTGCCCTGCAATTCGTGCGGCGAAAACCGGGTGCCGCAGCGCGCGCATGCCAAATACGAGAGGTAGGAGCGGGTCATACAATCGCTAGGCCGTAGGTGGCCACGGCGTTGTCGAACACCACGCGCTGGATGTCGGCGGCGGGCAGCTTCATGCGGCGCATGGCCCGGATGGTTTTCGGGATCGCGAGGATGTCGGAGGCGCGATAGGCGAGCACGTCGGAGTTCAACAGGATGCGGGAGGAGCCGTATTCCGCCACCATGGCAGCCGCGTCCTGCGGCTCCAGCCGGCGCAGGCCCGAGCCGATGCTGATGCCAACCATGCAGCGCGTGTTTTCGAGCACGTATTCGATGATTGTCCGGTCGGTGTGATCGACGATGAGCCGCTCCTCGTCCAGCCCCGACGCAGCGAGTTCGTCCAGATCCATTTTGAGGTAGGTCAGGCGGTACTCTTGCGCCGTGGGCAGCGCGCCACCGGAGAGTTTTATCGCATAATCCGCGCTTTTCTTCGGCGTGGGCGTGTGCAGGATCGCGGGCTTGCCGGCTGCCTTCGCGATTTGGAACTGCGCCCGCAGCACCCGGCGCTGCTCCTCCAGCGGCCATTGCATGCCGAAATACTGCACGGGATCCAGCCCCACTTCGCCAATCGCCACGACGTCCGGAAGCGTCGCCATCTCCGCTAGATGCTCCAGCAGCCGGTCGCAATCGCGCACCAGCGTCATGGAGGAGATGCCAGCCGCGACGAAGAGCTGGAAGAAGTGGCTGCCCACGCAGGTGCGGCTGATCTTCAGCGACTGCTTCCAATGGCGCAGGATCTCCGCCTCACCGGGCGGTTCGTCCAGCAACTCGCGATAGATGTAGGGATTGCCCGAGGACAGCACGGCCGCCTTGAGCCCCGTCATGGCCATCATTTCCCAATCGTCATGGGACAGGCTGTGCATGTGGTTATGGGAGTCGATATACGGGACCACGCGCACCCTCATCATCGTTCACACGCGGGGATGGCTATGCAACGCGCGTACCGCCCGCCACGATGGTCCGCCATGACGCGCCGCCGGAGGAGCCTGCCCGATGCCCGAGACCCCCGACTGGGACGCGCTCCGCCAGGAGTTCCCAACGCTGGAGCGTTTTGCCTACCTCGACATCGCCAAGAAGGCGATCCTGCCACGCCGGGTCGAGGCCGCCGCGCAAGCGTGGTTCCGCGACGTTTACGAGGCGGCCGGCAGCCGCGCCTTCTCCATGGACGAGGTGGAGGCGACGCGCCGTGCGGTAGCCCAACTGGTCGTCGCGCCGGCACAGAGCGTCGCGCTGATCAAGAACACCTCGGAAGGCATGAACATCATCGCCCAGGGCATGGCATTCGAGCCAGGCGACAACGTCGTGCTGAGCGAATTGGAGCACGAGAACAACACCTTCCCCTGGCGGAAGCTGGAGGAAAAGGGCGTCGAAATCCGCTGGGTCCGCCCGGACAACCAGGGCCGCACAACGGTCTCGGCCTACGAGCCGCATGTCGACCGCCGGACCCGTGTGGTCACCGTGGCGTGGGTAGTCTACGGCACCGGCTTCCGCAACGACATCCCCGGCCTGGCCCGGCTCTGCAAAGCCCATGGCGCGCGGCTCGTCGTCGATGGCATGCAGGCGCTGGGGTTTCTCGCGACACCGTTCACCGAACTTGGCGCCGACGCCATGGTGTCGGGCGGCCATAAGGCGATGTTCAGCCTGGCGGGCGCCGGGCTGATGGTGGTGCGCGAGGACTTCATTCCGGAGATCACGCCGCCCTATGGCGCCAAATACAGCTACCAATCGAACGACCGCCGGCAGTCATCCCCGGCATACCGCCCCGACGCGCAACGGTTCGAATATGGCAACCCCAATTTTCTGGGCTGCTGGGTACAGCGGCGTTCGGCCGAGTGGCTCGCAAGCATCGGCCTGGCGGCGATCGAGGCGCGCATCGAGATGCTGACGGAGTATTTGATCGAGAACGCGGACCGCCAGGGGCTCACGCTGCGAACGCCTCGGCCATGGGCGGAACGCGGCCCCATCGTCAGTTTCGATGCCGGTGTTGACGCGGCCGGCCTGGTGGCACGGCTTCGGGAGCGCAAAATCTGCGTCAGCGAGAAGGACGGCCACCTGCGCGTGGCGACCGGCTTCTTCAACAACCACGAGGACATCGACCGGCTGCTGGCCGGAATCGTCCGGGAGCGGTAGCACAGCGCTGCGGACCATTCGGGCGCGGGACCAGGTTGTGCCTATGCTGCGAAGGCAAACATCAAGCACGGTAATTCTACCCGGGTCAGTGAGGAATGGGGCTAGGAGGCGCCTCTCTTACTAGAACACGTCCTTGGCGAAGCCCGTGTCGCCGATCGTATTCAAGCGGCTCACTAGCTTCATTCGTCAAAGAGATGGGCGTCGGATCCTTCGCAGTTGAAGTCAATGGTCCCGTAAGGGCGTCTAATTCGGCGATGTTCGCTGTCGGCACACTCCAGCCGTTGGCTTGACGCGGGCGTTGGTGCTAGCGCGACTGGTTCAACACGATGATCCGGCGCTCGCCAGGAAGCTGGCCGGGGTCGATCGTCAGTGACGGACCATCGAGGCGGGTGATCATCTCCTCGGGGAAACGCTGCAGAAACCGGTCCACTGGTTCGATCTTGAGTACGCCGCGCGGGTGCCAATAATGCATTGGGATGACGATACGGGGTGAGATGACGGCAATCGCCCGATCGAGGTCATCAAGGGCAATCGTCGCGTGGGCGCCCGTCAGGGCCAGCAGCACGTCGACCCGCCCCGTCAGCGCCTCCAGCACCTCGGGCGCGATCGCGTTGCCAACATCGCCCATGTGCAGCACCCGCACGCCGCCCAGGGCGAAGTCGTACATCGCGTTGGCATCGGGATCGCGGCCGAAGTCGAAGGTCAGGCTTTCGCTGGTTGGATAGGCCCGGATCGTCACGCCGTGCACCGTCAGCCCGTCGGGCGGGACGTCCAACAAAGCATTCACGATCGCCGGTTGACCCTGGACATGGCTCGGGTCGGAGTGGAACCGATCGGTCGCCGAGCTCATGATGATAAGGTCCGCCGGCTCGTCGATCGGGGCGAACCCCGATACCCCGGGGGTATAGGGGTCGGTCACGACACTCACGTCGGGCGTCTCCAGCCGGAAGCTCGCATGGGCGTAGAACGTCACCTTCATAGCGTTGACTCCTTCCCTTTGGAGGGACGGTAGCAGACCTGGCTTGAGAAGACAGGGGACCGGGCCAGCACGGGCCCACGGTGACCCGGGCCTCTGATGAGTCGAGGCTGCGGTTGTGTTACTCACAACCCGATGCCTCGTCCCGCCTTGCAGGAGTGTGCCATGCCCACATTGTTCGACCCGATCCAACTGGGCGCCATCGCCGCGCCGAACCGAATCTTGATGGCGCCGCTCACCCGGGGCCGAAACACGCGCGATCACGTGCCAACCGAGGTGATGGTGGAATATTACCGCCAGCGCGCGAGCGCGGGCCTGATCATCTCGGAGGCGACCGGGATCAGCCTGCAGGGCCTTGGCTGGCCGTACGGGCCGGGCATATGGAGCGATGCCCAAATCGAGGGATGGCGCCGGGTCACCGAGGCGGTGCACGGGGCTGGCGGCCGCATCATCTGTCAACTCTGGCACATGGGGCGCGTCGTGCATCCCAGCCTGCCCGGCCGCGGCCAGCCCGTGTCGGCCTCGGCGACCACCGCGCCTGGCGACGCGATGACCTATGAGGGCCCGCAGCCCCATGTTCAGGCGCGGCCGCTCGGGGTTGAGGAAATCCCTGCTTTGATCGAGGATTACCGGCGGGCGACCAACAATGCCATGGTGGCCGGGTTCGACGGGGTGCAGCTGCACGGTGCGAACGGCTACCTGCTCGATCAATTCCTGCGAGACGCGGCGAACCAGCGTGATGACGCGTATGGCGGGTCGCCCGAGAACCGGATCCGCCTGCTCATGGAGGTGACCGCCGCGGTTGCCGGAGTTGCCGGCGCCGACCGGACGTCCGTGCGGATATCGCCCAATAGCACCAACCAAGGGGTCGCCGACAGCAATCCTGCTCCTCTCTTCAGCCTTGCTGCGGAAGTGCTGTCCTCCCTCGGACTGGCTTTCCTGGAGGTGAAGGAGCCGCCCCCTGGCGGCACGCGCGGCACACCCGACCATCCGCCGGTGGCCCCGGTGATCCGCAAGATGTTCAAGGGGCCGATGGTGCTGAATTCCGACTTCGATGCGGTGCGTGCCCCGGCCGCGCTGGCCGCGGGCATTGCCGACGCGATTGCCTTCGGCCGGCACTTCATCAGCAATCCGGACCTCGTGTACCGCCTGGCGCACGGCCTGCCCCTGGCGCCCAACGCGCCGGACACCTGGTACACGCAAGGACCCAAGGGTTATATTGACTACCCGGCCATAGCGGGGTGACGATGAGCAACTGGGGCGAATAGGGTGCCGACAAGGGGAGAACCGGGATGGCTTTAGGCGGGCAGGGCATCAAGTCCTACGTGGCCGATAGCGCAGCCATTCGCCGGGCCGTGGTATCGTGCGGAGTCGGGCAGGTTTTCGAGATCTACGATTTTCTGATCTATGCCTTCATGGCCGCCCCCTTGTCGCGCGCCTTCTTTCCCTCGAACGACCCGGTGGCGAGCCTGCTTTCGACCTTCGCGACCTTTGCCGTGGGGTTCGCCATGCGGCCGGTGGGGGCGGTCGTGATCGGCGCCTATGGGGACCGGCATGGACGGCGCGCGGCGCTCGTGGTGACAATTGGCCTCATGGCGGTTGGCACCGGTGTCGTCGGCCTCGTCCCGTCCTATGCGAGTTGGGGGATCTTTGCGCCCATCATCCTCGTCCTGTGCCGGATGGTGCAGGGCTTCTCGACGGGGGGCGAGTGGGGCGGCGCGGCGGCGTTCCTGGTGGAATACGCTCCGCCGAAACAGCGCGGCCTCATCAGCAGCTACCAGCAGGCTGCGACCGCGCTCGGCCTTCTCTTTGCCACCTTGGTATCGTACCTTCTCACGAGCTTGATGGACCCTGCCGACTTCACGGCCTGGGGCTGGCGGCTTGCGTTCCTTCTCGGGTTCGTGCTCGGGCCGATCGGCTACTACCTGCGCACCCACGTGCACGAGACCCCAGCCTTCGAGCGGACGGTGGACCAGAAGGCCGTCACCGACGCGCCCATCCGGGTCGCGTGCCGGGAGTTCAAGGCGCCTCTGCTTGCCGCGTTCGCGATCAGCATCGTGGGTTGCGTGGTCAACTACGTGTTCATCGTGTTTTTGCCAAGTTTCGCCCAGCAGCAACTCAAGATCGCGGCCTCGACCACGTTCCTGTCGACTGCGCTGGCCGGGATCATCTACATGGTGCTGACCCCCGTCATGGGAGGGCTTTCCGACAGGATCGGCCGCAAGACGATGTTCTACGCGATGTCGGCGCTCTCCGTCGTGCTCGCCTATCCGCTCTTCCTGCTTCTCGTCTCCGTGCCCACGGCCGGCGGACTGATCCTGACCCAGGTGATCGCGAGCGTGCTGCTCACCATGTATACTGGCCCGATCTGCGCCATCCTGGCCGAGATGTTTCCGACCAGGATCCGCTACACCGCATTGTCGGTCAGCTATGGGTTTGCCGTGGCGATTTTCGGTGGCTTCGCACCCTATATCAGCACCTACCTCATCCAAACGACCGGCAATCCGCTCGCCCCGTCCTTCTATGTGATGATCGCGGGCGTGCTCAGCTTTCTTGGCGTCCTCTTCGTCGAGGAGCGAGCTGGGCGGCCGCTTCCGGACGAGGCGCCGCTGTCACCCGCCTTCTAGGGGCGCCCGCCTGGGGGTGGGTGCGCGACGTTGCCGGGCGCGGAGGGTTAGAGCCGCGTCAGCCTGAACGCCTTGGCGGGTCGAGTATACCGTGACCCCCTCTGCTGCTAGTGTCATGGCAATTGCAAGGAGGTAACGAACCATGCGTCGTCGCGGACTACTTCAAGCCGGGGCCGCCGGAATCGCCTCACTCGGCCTGCCCAACATTGCCCGGGCGCAGGCAGCCCGCGTGCTGACCTTCATTCCCCAGTCGGATCTCGCGATCACCGACCCGGTCTGGACCACCGCGGATGTGACGCGCAACCACGCCTACATGGTGTATGACACGTTGTACGGGCTCGACGACACATATGCCGCCCAGCCGCAGATGGTCGCGGGGCACGTGATCTCTGCCGACGGCAAGCAGTGGGATTTGACGTTGCGGCCCGGGCTGATGTTCCATGATGGCACCAAGGTGCTGGCGCGCGACGCGGTGGCGAGCATTGTCCGCTGGGGCAAGCGGGACGGGTTCGGCGGCCGCCTGATGGCGCTGACGGACGAGCTTTCGGCGCCCGACGACATGACGATCCGGTTCCGGCTGAAGGCGCCCTTCGCCCTGCTGCCCGAGGCGTTGGCGACGCCGACCAGCATGTGCTGCGTCGTGCCGGAGCGGCTGGCCAAGACCGACCCGAACGTGCAGATGCCCGAGGTGGTCGGCAGCGGCCCGTTCCGCTTCGTGGCGGGGGAGCGGGTGTCCGGCGCCAAGCTCGTCTACAGCAAGTTCGACGGCTACCAGCCCCGGCAGGAGCCGACCAGCTTCACCGCTGGCGGCAAGCCAGTGTATTTCGACCGGGTGGTTTGGACGGTCTCGCCGGAACCCGCCACCTCCGCCGCCGCGCTCACATCCGGCGAGGTCGATTGGTGGGAGAACCCGGCGCTCGACCTGGTGCCCAGCCTGAAGCGCAACGCCGGCTTGGTCGTCACCGTGAAGGACCCGGCGGGCGAGATTGGCTGCCTGCGGTTCAACTCGCTGTATCCGCCGTTCGACAACCCGGCGATCCGCGCCCTGGTGGTGTCGGCCATCGACCAGAAGTCGTTCATGGAGGCAGTGTCCGGGGCGGTGCCGGAACTGATCAAGACGGGGGTGGGGCTGTTCGCGCCGGGCACCATCTATGCCACGGATGTGGGCCTCGGCACCATGAAGGGCCCCGGTGACCCGGCGAAGATGAAGCAGGCCTTGGCCGATGCCGGCTATAAGGGCGAAAAGGTGGTGGTTCTGGGCGCCGCTGATTTCCCCACGATCGCGGCGATCGCCGAAGTTGGTGCGGACATGATGTCGAAGATGGGGTTGAACGTCGACTATCAGGCGATGGACTGGGGCTCGGTCGTGCAGCGCCGGGCCAGCAAGGAGCCGCCGGCCAAGGGCGGCTGGAACGTCTTCTTCACCTTCCTGGGTGGGACTGGCAACATCCTGCCGGCGGCCGATATCGCCATCCGCGCCAATGGTCCCGCGGCATGGTTCGGCTGGCCCAGCATTCCGAAGCAGCAGGACTTGTTGCAGGCCTGGTTCGACGCGCCGGATTTGGCAACGCAGCAGAAGGACGTCGTGGCGCTGCAGACGGACTTCTTCCAAAATCCGTCCTGGGGCCCGCTCGGCATGTATTTCGTGCCGACCGCGTTCAAGAAGACGCTGGCCGGCATACCGGACGGCTTTCCGCTATTCTACGGAGTGAAGCGGGCGGGATAGACCTCACATGCCAACCCGGTAAGATGGGTAAGCCAAGCGTCATCCGTCATGGCAGTGCCGTGACGACGGCAGATGACGCTACGCTTATCTGCCCTACCGAATGGGCCACTTTAGGGCAAGCCTACTGGTCGCCTGCGCCGCTTTTCATTGTTCAATCTATCCGAGGATCCCCATGCGAACCGCCGCCCTCACCATTGCCGTCTCGGCGCTTCTCGCCGCCTTTCCATCGGCGTCACGGGCCGACATCGTCGTCGGTTTCGTGACCGGGTTGAGCGGTGCAGTATCCTCGATCGGGATCCCCAACGCCAAGGGTATTGCCGCCGGAGTGGTGTATCAAAGCGAGGTCGGCGGCGAAAAGATCCGGCTCATCCAGCTCGACGATGCGTCGGATCCGAGCACCGCGGCGCTCGACGCGCGCAAGCTGGTGGAACAGGACAAAGTCGATTTCCTGGTGGGCACGTCCGGCGCGCCGCAGACCTATGCGATGGCGACCACGGCGGTCGAGCTGAAGACGCCCATGATCGCCATCTCGCCCATCACGCCACCGCCCCCCGGCGAGGGCGGACCCTGGGTGGTCCAGATACCTCAGCCGCAATCCCTGCTCATCAAGGGGATCGTGGACGACATGAAGGCGCGCGGGGTCCACACCGTCGGCTTCATCGGCTTCGGCGATGCCTTGGGCGACCTGATGCACACAGCGCTGGTCGACAGCGCCACCAAGGAGGGGATCAAGGTCGTCAACGACGAGCGGTATGCCCGGACCGACACGTCCGTTGCGGCACAGGTGCTGAAGACGGTCGCGTTGCGGCCGGACGCGGTCATGATCGGCGGCACGGCGACGCCTGGTGCGTTGCCCGTCCTCGGCCTGTCTGAGCGCGGCTATAGGGGGCTGGTTTACGGCAATAACGGGGTCATGAGCCAGGACTTCCTGCGCGTCGCCGGCAAAGCGGCGGAGGGCTTGATATCGCCGACCGGTCCCGTGATCGTGGCCGAGCAGCTCCCCCCCGACAACCCCATCCGCGGCGTCTCGCTGGCGTACCGAGCCGCCTATGAAAAGGCGAACGGAGCGCCTCCGACGGACGGCTTTTCTCCCTACGCGTTCGATGGCTGGGTGGTGTTCCTGGACGCCGCGCGCCGCGCGCTGGCGACGGGTGCAAAGCCCGGCACGCCGGAATTCAGGGGCGCCCTGCGGGAGGCGCTCTTCTCCACCAAGGAGGTGGTCGGCACGCACGCGGTGTACAATTTCTCCCCGGCCAGCAGCTACGGCGTGGACGACAGGTCGCACGTGTTGGTGCGCCTGGATCACGGAAGCTGGAAGCTGCTGCCAAAGGCGGGGCAGTAATCCACCGGCCTCGCGGGAGTAACAGGATGGATGAGACGACGATTCGAGAGGCCCTCGATTGCCATTGGGCCGCTTCGGACGCCAACGAGTTCGACGCGGAGCATGAGATCTATCGGGAGGACGCAGTGCTGGAGTATCCGCAGTCGGGCGAGCGCATCAGGGGGCGGCACAACATCCAGGCCTCTCGCACCGCGCAGCCCAGTTCCAAGCGCTTCGCCATACGCCGCATTGCCGGCACGGGTGACCTCTGGGTCACGGAATTCGTCATCACGTATGACGGCCGTCCGTCCTACACGGTGAGCATCATGGAGTTCCTGGATGGCAAGGTGGCGCGCGAAACCCAATATTTCGGCGATCCATTCGAGCCGGGACCTTCGCGCGCCCATCTGGTTGAGCGGATGGAATGAACGCCGCCCCAGCGCGTCCCCGCGTGCTGGAGCGGACGGAGATGCCGGCCGACACGGTCCAGCTCGCGCGTTTTCTCGTCGGCAAGATGCTGGTGCGGACGCTTGATGAAGGCGTGGCAGCCGGCCGCATCGTCGAGACCGAGGCGTATGACATCGGTGACGAGGCGGGCCACGCCTATCGCGGCATGACCCCGCGCACCCGGTCGCTGTTCCTCGAGCGCGGGCATGCCTACGTCTATCTCTCCTACGGCATTTCGTTCATGCTGAACGTCTCGAGCGAGACGCCGGGCGTGGGTGCGGGCGTCTTGATCCGGGCGATCGAGCCCACCGACGGCATCGCGATCATGGCGCAGAACCGCGGCACCGAGCGGGTGAGGGATTTGGCGCGCGGGCCGGGACGGCTGGCTGCGGCGTTGCGGATCGATCGCCGGCTGGACGGGATCGATTTGTGTCAGTCCGGTCCGCTATGGCTCGGATCCGACGGCCGGGCACCGGGCAAAATCGGGCAGAGCAAACGGATCGGCATAACGCGCGCGGCTGACAGTCTATTGCGGTTCTTCGTTCGGGATAGCCGGTTCGTCAGCGGTCCACCGGCGCTCAATCGATGACGGGCGGCCGATGCCGCGTGTCGACCGCCCAATTAAGGGCGTAAATCGAGATGATCGCTGCGGGAGCCGCAACCAACATGCCCGAACTCACTGACACAAGCCGCCGTCACGCCGAGCGCTACCTGGCTTCCAACCTGCGCAAGCACTTGCGTAATCCCCAGGTGCGGCCGCACTGGATCGGGCAGACCGACACGTTCTGGTTCCGGCGGGAGACGCCGGACGGCACGGTGTTCACCGTGGTGGACGCGGCGACGGGCGAGCAGAAGCCGGCCTTTGATCATGCCCGCATTCTCGGCGCGACTGGTGGGGCAGCGATTACGGATTTAGACCTGACTTGCCCGGAACCGTGTGTGAAGCTGGAGGATGGCACCTGGCTCCGGTTCTCGGGGGTGGGCTGCGACCGGTTGCCTGGCCCGGTGCCACTCCCTGGGGAGGCGATGCTGCCGGGTGGGCAGGCGGTCTTCGCGCGAGACGGAAACCTTTGGGTGCGGGAAGGGGCGGAGGCGCGGGCGCTGACGGCGGACGGCGAAGCAGGCAATGCCTACGGCAAGTCGGCCGACATGAATCTGACGACGATAACGCTGCGGCGGCGAGGCATCACGCTGCCGCCCAATTTGCTGCCATCGCCGGACGAGACGCGGTTCTTCACGTCGCGGCTGGATGAGCGGGGGATGGCGGAGTACCCGCTCGTCCAGCACGTGCCGGATGACGGCACCCCGCGCGCCGTGCTGCACACAGTCAAATACGCGATGTCTGGGGACGAGGTGGTTCCGATGGAGCGCCACGCCATCGTTGGCTTGGACGGGCGGGTTGTACGTGCCACTGGCGGGCCGTATGTCAGCGGCGTCACCACCTGCCTGGAAAAGCACGAGGCTTGGTGGAGCGCAGACGGCACCCGGGTCTTCTTCCTAAACCACGACCGGCTGTGGCGCCGGCTGACGCTGAACGAGATGGACGCGGCGAGCGGCGCCGTCCGGGTTGTATACACCGAGACCGGGCAGACCCATCTCGACACCAACGTCTCGGTGCTGGGCCTGCCCAATGTCCGCGTGCTGGACCGGTCCGGGCGCTTCATCTGGTTCTCGCAGCGGGACGGCTGGGGACATCTGTACTTGCACGACCTGGCGACGGGGGCGGTGCGCAACCGCATCACGGGCGGCGAGTGGTTGGTACGCGACTTGCTGCATGTCGACGAGGCGGCTGGGAGCGCCGAATTCCTGGCGGCCGGCATCGACCCCGCCGCCAACCCCTATCACCGCACGCTGTGCCGAGTGCGGCTGGACGGAACGGGGCTGACGGTTCTGACGCCGGGCACGGACGACCATGCTTTGGCCATGCCACTGCACCGCGCCCCGCGCGACCACATCCGGCCGCCGCAAGATCAGGGGGCGTGGCGCGCGCCCTCTGGCCGCTTCTTCGTGCACACCCACTCGGACCTGACGACGCTGCCCGTCTCCGAACTACGCCGGGCTGACGGCACGCGTGTCGCCGAACTGGCGCGGGCGGAGCTGGACCTGCCCTGGCGCGCGCCCGAGCCCTTCCGCGTTCTGGCCGACGATGGGCAGACGGAGCTTTGGGGTGCCGTGTGGCTGCCCACCGGCTTCGACCCGGCCAGACGCTACCCGGTGATCGACTACATCTACCCTGGCCCGCAGCGTGGCATGACGCCGGCGGTCATGTTCACCGACTTCATGCCCGAGCTCTCCCGCTCCTGCATGCCGCAAGCCTGGGCGGAGCTGGGCTTCGCCGTCATCAACGTCGACGGCCGAGGCGTGCCCCTCCGTTCCAAGGCGTTCCAGGATGCGAGTTACGGCAGATTGGACGACCCGGGCACACTGGGCGACCATGTGGCGACGCTGCGGCAACTGGGCGAACGGCACGCCTGGTTCGACACGACGCGGGTTGGGATCATGGGCCATTCTGGCGGCGGCTACGCCTCGGTGCGGGCCATGCTGGACTATCCGGAGGTATTCCACGCCGCGGTCGCCACCTCCGGCAACCACGACCAGCGAGGCTACTCCTATGCCTGGACGGAGAAATACATGGGCGCCGCACCCGGCCAAAACGGCGATCCGGCGGTGTGGGCGCGGGCGGCCAATGCGCCCCTGGCGGCGCGGCTCCGCGGCAAGCTGCTGCTGGCCCACGGCGACATGGACGACAACGTCCACCCGGCGCTGACCATGCAGCTGGCAGCGGCGCTGATTGCGGCGGACAAGGATTTCGACTTCATTCCGCTGCCAAACGACGACCACACCACCGTCTGGAACAACCCCTACTTCCTACGCCGGGCGATGCAGTTCATGGTCCGGCACCTGCACGCGGAGGGTTGACAAGACGGATGTCCGCTGACGGACACCCGCTATTTTGTTGGTCACGTCGGATACCTGCCCTGGTGGGCAAGGGCAAGCGCCACCATCACGCCGCGAATCTCACCGATGCTTTTCCTTTGGCGGATTTTGCAGTGCTTCGGTCGTGGACGGCGGCCGATGAACCGGCCTGTCTCAAGCCAGCGGTCGCCAGCATTTGCGGGCAGCGCGCAATACCAACGCGCAGAACCATGGAGGGGCCAAGGGCGACCGCCATGTCATATCATCGTAACGTGGCGGCGCCGATACTCAAGCGCGGGGAGGCCACCCAGCAGTGCCCGCGCGCATGCCGCCGTCGAGGATGAGGGCGTCGATCCCATCCCGGTGGTGTGCAGCATCAACTCACGGGCGCGCCCTGTCGATGATCGCGCATGGCAGCGCCAGGCGTAACCTGAGGTTAAATCAGATGCAGCATTTTTCACTTTTTGCCGAAGGCATTCCTGTGTAGCGTCCGATGCATACGATGTAGGCGCCCAAACATTATCGGGATGTTGCGATGTATATGCCCATGCCGTGTACCCATGACGTTGGCAAGGTATCGGAACACTCATGATGTCCGGCAATCATGATGCAATGATTATTGATAGTCCACTTATAGATCTGAAAGACATCAGCGTCAGTTTTGGTGCCGAAAGCGCGGAGGTGGTCTATAAAGACCTGTCGTTCTCGGTGATCGAAGGAGAATTTCTCTGCATCCTCGGCCCCAGCGGCTGTGGCAAGTCCACGCTGCTGCGCGTGATCGGAGACCTGTTGCAAGTCGATGCGGGGCAGGTTCGCGTCAACGGGAAGCCCGCCAACCGCGCCTGGAACGACATCGCCTATGTTTTCCAGTCGCCTCGCCTCCTGCCATGGCGGGATGCGACCGGCAACGTGACGCTCGGCCGGCAACTTCGTTTCGGCTCCCGTGGACGGGCGAAGGCACGGGCCGGGGCGCAGGCGCTGCTGCAACTCGTGGGGCTCGGCCGCGACATGCACAAGATGCCAGCCATGATGTCCGGCGGTGAGCGCCAGCGCGTCGCCATCGCCCGCGCCCTGGCTGTCGAGCCGCGGATCATCCTGATGGACGAGCCGTTTTCCGCGCTGGACCTGATGACACGCCAGCGGATGCGGGCGGAGATCGTCGACATCTGGCGCAAGACGAGCAAGACCATCGTTTTCGTCACGCATGAAATCGAGGAAGCGCTGGAGCTCGCGGACCGAATTGTCGTCCTATCCGCGAAACCCACGGCGGTCCGCGCCACCATCCCGCTCGATACGCCGCGGCCGCGGGATTTGCGCTCGCCCGGCTTCCAATCCCTGCGCGAGCAACTGCACGGGCTGCTCGGAGACGTGCATTGAGTCACCTCATGGAGACGAGAATGGTCAGTCGATTTGTAGCCGCGGTTCTACTGCTGGCGGCGACGTGCTTCGCGGCGAACGCGGCCGAGACCATCACCATCGCGTCCTTGACCGATCCCGGTTACGAGGCGGCGCTTTGGGCGCTGCAAAACGGCAAGGTCAGTGACCCGGCGGTCACGGTGAAGGTGGACGAGATGCCGATCCCCGCCCTGATCCAGGCCGCCATGACCCAGCAATATAATATCCTGCCGCTTGGCGTGCTGTCCGTCCCGCAGATGGCGGAGAGTGGGATCGGCGTGAAGGTGCTGGCCACGCTGCTGCGCTATCATCCGGACGGTCATGCCGACGACATCTGGGTCCTGGCGGACAGCCCGATCAAGACGGTCAAGGATCTGAAGGGCAAGACCATCGCCGTGCCCTCCTCCGAGGCGCAGAACGTCGTGTCGCTGCGGGCCATCATGTCGGAGAAATATGGCATGAACGCCGCCTCGACGGGGGGTGACGTGAAGTTTGCGGAAATGCCCGCCACCCAGTTCGAGGCCGCCCTGACCTCCAAGCGCGTGGACGCCGCCGTGTTCAGCAACGTGCAGGCCTACGCCGCCGGCAAAAAAACTGCCTACCGCTCGATCCTGCAGGGCTCCAAGGAGTTGGAGGCGATGTATGGCGGCCCTATGCCCTCCATCATGTGGGGCGGCTATACCACCGACATTGAAAAGCGCGAGGCCGCCTATATCGCCGTCACGAAGCTGCTGCGTGCCTCTGCAGACTACGTTGGAAGCCACCAGGACGAGGTTTTCGGGGCGGTGGCGCCCAAGTTCAAGATGGACGTCTCCGACCTGAAAGTCTGGTTCAACACCTATGGCGAAATGCCGTTCGCGATAGGGCCGACCGACATCGCCGTCATGGTGAAGGCCTGGCAGTCGGGGGCGGCGCTTGGCGCTGTGCAGAAGGCACCAGCCAGTGCGGTGCCCTTCATGTGGGACCATAGCGTCCAAGAGTGACCGCGTGGGTATCGCGCCGGACAATCAAACCCAGACGAATGGGCGAACGCAGGCGGATAGGCCAGTGAGCAGCATCGAACAAACTGTTGCGATAGTGGGGATGGCGGCTCCCGGCCGGGCGAGCCCCCGGCGGGCCCGTCGTTCCTCGCGATTTCTTTCGCCGACGATCGTGCGGTACCTCGCCATCCTTGCCTTCCTCGCGGTGGCCGCCGCGGTTTGGCAATTCGCTTCGTCGGTCATGCCACCGGTTTTGATCCCCTCTCCGGCGCGGGTGTGGGTCCGGATGCTGCAACTGTGGAGTGACCCGGCGTTCTCAGCCTATCTCGCAGCCTCGCTCTGGCATGTCGGGGCCACGATTGCGATCGCGTTCGTCGTTGGCGTCTCCATCGCGCTGGTGGCGTATTTCCAACCCGTCCTGCAGCCGGCGGCCTATCAGCGGCTGGCGCCGTTCCTGAATTCATTCTCCAGCGTCGGCTGGGCCTTCCTGGCGCTGATCTGGTTCGGCATCAACGACGGTGCCGTCATCTTCGCATCGTCCGTCGCATTGGTCCCCATCGCGTTGATGAACGCCGGCGCAGGGCTGCGCGAGCTCAACGCCGAGATTCTGGAAATGTCGGTGAGCTTCAGCCGCTCACCGGGCCGGCGGACCTATTTCGTCATCCTGCCGATGCTCTTCCCGTATCTGTTTGCGACATTGCGGCTCTGTTTCAGCATTTCCTGGCAGATCGTGCTGGCGGTGGAGTTGCTCACCGGGTCGGGCGGGCTCGGCACGCTCATCAGCGTTGCCCGGCAGCGCTATTGGACCGACATGGTGTTCGCCATCGGCCTTCTCATCATCGCCATCGTCTACGTGACGGATCGCTGGGTGTTCGCCTTCATTCAGCGGCGGCTGAGGTCCCATTATGCCGTCTGACCTGGTCCTCCCCGCCGGGTCACGGCGCCTGGGGCGATTGCTCGCCGAATTGCTGGTGGTGATCGCCATCATCGGCTGGTGGCTGACGGCGCGGACCTTGCCGGACGGCATTTTTCCCTCCCCGGCGGGCGTCGCCGTAGTGTTGAGCCAGTTGCTGGTTGACCCCAATTTCTGGGCCAACGCGGGTGCTACGGCACTGAGGGTCAGCCTTGCTGTTGCCATTGCCACCCCGATCGGCACCATGCTGGGCGTGCTGCCCCGTTACGTGCCCGCCACTGGTGGCGTCGTGGAGGACGTGCTCATCCCGTTCTTCGGGGCATTCCCGTCCATTGTCTGGGCGATCCTGGGCACGGTTTGGTTCGGTGTTACGTCGACCGCCGTGGTCATCGTGCAGATGCTGATCGTGGTGCCGTTCTGCCTGGTGAACGTCAGTGAAGGGGCCAAGAACATCCCGGCTGAAGAGGTCGAGATGGGCCGTAGCTTCGGGCGCGGCGGCCTGGCGCTGTTTTGGCGGGTCGAACTGCCTTATCTCAGCCCATACATCCTGGCCGGCGCCCGAATAGCATATGGCGTGTGCTGGAAAATCAGCCTGATCGCCGAATTATTCGGGGCGCGGTCCGGACTGGGCTTCATGCTGCAGGAGGCGCAGGACCTGAACGATCCCGACACCATCCTGGCGATCTGCCTCGTCATCGTCGTGTTCGTGATTGTGGGGGAGTGGCTGATCCTGCGGCCGCTTGCGAGGGTCTTTGATATTGGTGGCGGGCCGGGCACGCCGGGGATTGGGGCGTTGGCGTTCTATGCCGGTTCCGCCCGCCGGGTCGCGGCCGCATTACGGATGGGAGGCAAGTGATGCAAAACCGCTGGCGATTGCTGGTTTGGGGCGGCGGCGCCATCGGCGGCACGGTTGCGGCCTATTTGAGCCGAGCCGGGCATGATGTGACGGTGGTGGATATCGACGCGGCGCATGTCGCTGCTATCCGCGAGGGCGGCATAGCGATCTCGGGGCCAATCGAGACATTCACCACCCCGTTGCCTGCCTTCACCCCGGATGCGTTGCAGGGCCAATGGGATATCGTTCTGCTGGCTGTCAAGGGCCACCATACGGCCGAGGCGTGCCGGGCACTCGTCCCGCATCTGACCCAACAGGGCTTCGTCGTTTCGCTCCAGAATGGGCTGTGCGAGGACGTCATCGCCTCGATCGCCGGACGCGAGCGCACGATTGGCTGCTTCGTGAACTTCGCCGCGGATTGGCTGGCGCCAGGCAGCGTGCGGTTCGGCCAATGGGGTGTCATGGCACTCGGCGAACTCGACGGCCGCCTGACCGAGCGGCTGCACGGCCTTGTCAAACTCATGCAGGATTTCGAGCCCAACGCCATCGCGACCGACAATGTCGAGGCCTATCTTTGGGGCAAGCTGGGCTTTGCGACGATGCTGTACGTCACCACGATCGGCCATTCGCCCATGGTGGCGTTGCTGGAACGGCCGGACTTGTTGCCCATCTGGCGGGCCGCCTGCGGGGAGACGATGGCGGTGGCGCGGGCGCTTGGCCTCGTCCCGCGAGGGTTCGACGGGTTCGACCCGGACGCGTTCATGCCTGGCGCGAGCGCGGCGGCGGCGCAGTCCAGCGTGAACAAGATGCTGAGCGTGCTGCGCCCCAGCAGCAAGACGCATTCGGGCATGTGGCGCGACATTGCCATCCGCAAGCGCAAGACCGAGGTCGACGTCCAACTCGTTCCCATTATCGAGATGGGCGAGGCAGCCGGCGTGGCGTGCCCGACCTTGCGACGGTTGGTGGACCAGGTCCACGCGCTGGAGCGCGGGGAGGCGATCCAGTACGACGATGCATTGCTCGACCTGGTGCAATAAGGAGAATCCAAACGATGGACATGTCACCGCCCGATAATGATACGGCTAAGCCGTTCGTGATCGACTTCGTCGAACGCAACCGGGACGCGTTGGCCGGGGTCGGCGACCATCTGTTCTACTATGGCGAGATGGGCATGCAGGAGACCCGTAGCGCCGGGTTGATGACGGCGCTGCTGGAGAGGCATGGGTTTACAGTCACGCGGGGGATTTCCGGCTTCGAAACCTCGTTCTTGGCCACGTACGGGCACGGCTCCCCCATCATCGCGCTGCACACCGAGTATGATGCCAACCCGGGTAACAGCCAGCGATCCGGTGTCGCCGAGCGGGCGGAGATCGTGCCGGGTGCGCCGGGCCATTGCGAGGGGCACAACGTCAACGGTGCCGTGATGATCGCCGCCGCGCTGGCCATCCGCTATGCCATGGAGCGGTTCGGCCTTCCGGGAACGCTCAAGGTTTTCGGTGCTTCGGCTGAGGAGCAGCTGCTGAGCCGGCCGTATTTCGTGCGGGACGGCCTGTTCGACGACGTCGACCTCGCCTTTCACGACCACGTCCTGGACGAGTTCAAGGCGGATTACGGAATTATCCAGAGCGCCGCGATCTCGGCCGATTTCAGCTTCCACGGCGAAGCCGCGCATTCCGCAGTGGCACCCTGGAAAGGCCGCGATGCGTTGGACGCAATGGTGCTCATGGATGTCGGCCTGGCGCAGTATCGCGAGCACATGAAGCCGACCATGATGATGCATCGCGTGTTCACCCATGGCGGTGAGCAGCCGAACGTCATACCGGCCAAGGCCGCGGCGTGGTGGTATTTTCGGGACCCTACGGCAGAGGGCGTCCGCGTGTTGTTCGACCGCGCGAAACGCATTGCCGAAGGCGCCGCCATCATGGCGAATTGCGAGCTTTCGGTGGATATCCGGGCGGCCGTCTGGCCGGTGCGGCTGAACCAGACCATTGCCACCGTGATCCAGCGCAACGTCGAAGTGGTCGGCATGCCCGAATGGACGGAGCAGGAGCAGAGCTTCGCCCGCGCCCTGCAGAAGCAAGCCAAGATGCGGGAGGACGGCTTGCGGGCCAGCACGACCCCGCTCACCGGGCCGAGCGCGCAGATTACCGCGTCCAACGATTGTGGGGATGTGTCGTGGAAAGTGCCGATGGGGCGGCTGTGGTTTCCCGGAAATGTGCCGCATTTGCCGTTCCACCACTGGACAGCCGGGGCGGCGCTGGCAACGTCGATCGCGCATAAGGGCGGCGTCGCCGGTGCAAAGGCGCTCGCCGCCTCCGTGGTGGATTTCCTGGTAGACCCGGAATTGGTGGCACAGACCAAGGCGAGCTTCGCCAGCGAGATCGGGGACACCGTCTACGCGCCGCTTTTGCCGGCCGATCAGCGCGCGCCTGCCCATCTGAATCGGGAGCTGATGGAGCGGTTCCGGCCCGCAATGGAAGAGTTCTACCCGAAAGACCAGCCAAACTTCGTTGTCTGACAGCGTTCAAAGAGGAAATCCAAAATCATGACCAGCCGCTACCCACGTTCCTGGCAATGGCCAGGTGGTGCCAAAATCGCGATGTCCGTGAACATGGCGCTGGAGGCGTTTCGCTTCAAAAGCCAATACACCCAGGAGGGAAAGCCCGGGCGTGTCGATCACTTCTCGCTCTCCTATGCCGAGTATGGCGCCAAGGCGGGCGTGTGGCGCATCCTCGACTTCCTGGACGAGTTCGGAATCAAGGGCAGCATGTCGCTGAATGGCAAGGCGGCTGAGCTTTACCCTCAGGCGGTTCGCGCCGTGGCGGAGGCCGGGCACGAGTTGGTCGGCCACGGCTGGGAAAACGATGTGATCACCGACGACGAGGACCCGGCGCGCGAGCTGGACGAAATCCGCCGCGTGACCGCGGCCATCACCGAAGCCGGCGGCGTCCGCCCGGTGGGTTGGACCAGCCCAGGCAGCGCCGGCTCCGCCAACACTTTGTCCTTCCTTGCCGGGGAGGGATACATCTGGAACGGCGACGAGGCGAATGACGACCTGCCGTATGTGAAAACCACCGCCAATGGTCCGATGGTGGCGCTGCCCCGGGTCAACATGCCGACCAACGACCTCAGCATCTGGATCCTCGGCAAGAACCCACCCGGCGTCATTTGGGAGCAGTTCAAGGACACGTTCGACGAGTTGTACGCCGAGGGCCAGCGCGGCTCGCCAAAATGGGTCGAGATCGTGCTGCACGCGCACATGGCCGGCCGCCCGACCCTGATCCCCACGCTGCGCCGCTGCATCCAATACGCCCGGGAACACGAGGCGGTATGGTTCCCGCGCAAGCGCGACATCGCCGAGTGGACGCTGAAGCACGAGAGTACGACCTGATGGCGGCGCGGTACATGTCCGCTGGCCCGCGGTACAAACTGGGCCTGTTCGGCTTCCTGCACGAGGGGGCCAACACCGTCACCACGGCGCCGGAGCGCTGGCCCGGCACCTGGGATGACATCGAGACGATGGCCCGCCATGCCGACGCGGCGGGGCTCGACTTCCTGCTCCCCTATGCACGGTGGAAGGGCATCCCGGGGGCGGTGCAGAACCGATTGCACTCGTTCGAAAACCTGACGGCGGCCAGCGCCATCGCCGCCATCACGAAGCGGATCGGCGTGTTTGCCACCGTCCACACCACGATCATGCACCCGGTCATCGCCGCCAAGATGATGGTCACGCTGGACCATATCAGCCGCGGCCGGGCGGGGGTGAACATCGTTTGCGGTTGGAACCAGGCCGATTTCGACATGTTCGGCATCAAACAGCTCGAGCATGACGAGCGTTACGTGCAGGGTAGCGAGTGGTACAACGTCTGGTCCCGCCTGGTGTGCGGCGCACCGGAGCCGTTCGACTATTCGGGCAAGCACTACCCGGGCCTGAAAGCGGTCTCTGGCCTGCCTGCGTCGGTGCAGATGTCGCGCCCGGTGGTCGTCAACGCCGCGTATTCGCCGGCTGGCCGCGATTTCGCCGTGCGCACGTCCGACTATCTGATGACCATCATGGAGACCGAGGAACTGGCCGTGCAGGAACTCGCGGACATCCGGGCCCGCGAGGCGAAGGTGAAGCGCGACCGGCCGCTCGAAGTGCTGAGTGCCTGCTACGT
Source organism: Acetobacteraceae bacterium (assembly GCA_965199005.1). Classification (GTDB taxonomy): domain Bacteria; phylum Pseudomonadota; class Alphaproteobacteria; order Acetobacterales; family Acetobacteraceae; genus LMUY01. Next base: position 449,641 of record CBDAQK010000007.1, read on the forward strand.
CGTCTGCCGCCCGACCCGGCAGGAGGCGGAGGATTTCCACACATATTACGCCGAGGACATGGCCGACCAGAAAGGGCTGGACTACTGGATTTCCAGCCGTAAACTTGGGGGCGGCAGCATGCCGGATCTTATCTACAAGCTTCGCAAGCGCATCGCGGGCGGCAATTCGAACCTACCGCTGATTGGTTCGCCGCAGGATATCGCCGACCAGATGATCGAAATGAGCCGGATTGGCTATGGCGGCGCGGCCCTCAGTTTCATGAACTTCCATGAGGTGCCATATTTCGCCGAAACGGTGATACCAATTCTGCGCAAGGCGGGGCTGCGGGAGGAGGGGATGCAGGCGGCCGCGGCATAATCTTGGAGTGGCCCTTGGCGGATCTCAGTGTTGAACGGAAGCTCCTGCTCCAGAACCTGAGGTTGCGGCACTTCCGGCTGATGCTCACTTTATACGAGACCCGCAGCGTGGTGCGGACGGCGGAATTGCATCATGTGAGCGCGGCCGCGATCTCCAAGACGCGGGCTGAGATCGAGGCGTTGGTGGGCGGGCCAGTCTTCGACCACCTTCATCAGCGATGGGAGCCGACGGTCATCGGCGCCCATATGATTGCCGCCGCCCGCCGGATCACGGCCGAACTGGAATGCCTGAGCAGTGAGTTGGTGCTGCTGCGCGAGGGGGTGCATGGCTCGGTGACGCTCGGCTATCGCACGAACTCGATGGTGTCGTTCATCGCCAGCACAACCAGCCGGTTCAAGGCGGAATTCCCAGACGTCAACATCCGGCTGATCGATGGTGGGTTGCCGGAATTGCTGAACCAGATGAGCAAGGGTGAAGTCGACCTCATCGTCAGCCCCATGGTGGAGGAATGCCGCTTTTTGGCGACCTCCTCCGTCGTTTTGCGCAACGAGGAGCATGTGGTGATTGCCAGCCGGGGGCACACCCTGGAGGGCGCGCGGTCCCTGTCCTGGGACGCCCTGGTCGGTCACGCCTGGTGCATGCCCCCCAGCGGCACCCGAACCCGCGACCACCTGGAGGCGGCCTTGCGTGGGCATGCGCTGAGCTTTCCCTCCCAACTGATCGAGTCGAATTCGTTCCTGATGACGATCGCGTTGATGCAGCAAATGCCCTTGTTGAGCTTGGTTCCGGTCGGGATCGCTTGGCAATTGGAATCCGAGATCGCCACCATCCTGCCGATCGCGGTCGAGGGTGTCAGCGACCCGGTGCGGCTGGTGTGGCCGGAGGGATTGGCGATGTCCCCGGCAACCCGCAGGTTTCGCGACTTCATCCTCGGCGAAGCGCGCGACATGCCTGCCTCGCGGGCGACCCGGGTGGGCGACAGCGTCACCATCAAGGTGGCTGACGACGAGAAACGGTTTCGGTTCATCGAACCACTGGTGGAGGAGTGACGATGACGAAGGTGTGCTGGATTGACGTGGATGGTATCCGAACCCGCTATTTCGACGCCGGGTCGGGGCCTGTCGTGCTGCTGGTGTATGGCGGCAATTTCGGCTCTGCGGACAGCGCCTCCAGCGCGGCCACGTGGGAGCCGGTGATCGACGGGCTCTCCGGCCGGTTCCGGATGGTTGCGCCGGACAAATTGGGGCAGGGACATACCGACAATCCTGTCGGTGACGATTACACGATGGATGCGGTGGCACGGCACCTGGCGCGGTTCATGGATGTATTGGATCTGCGCGACGTGCATCTGGTTGGGCACTCCCGCGGCGGCTTCCTGGTGACGCAACTGGCGCTGGATTTTCCGGACCGGGTCCGCTCCGTCACCATCGTCAACAGCAGCACCTTGGCCCCAGGTGTCGGACTGAACGAGGTGGTGCTGGCCAAGCCGCCCCATCCGCCCTTCACCCGGGAAAGTCTGCGCTGGGTCTATACGCGTTATTCCTACAGTGCGGCCCATGTCACGGATGCCTGGATCGAGAGCGGGTTCGACGTGCTGAACCTGCCCAAATACCGTGAGTCCGTGCGCAAGATGGAGGATGAGGGGTTGAAGACCCGCGTCTTCCTGCCCGAATTGGCCCGGCGCAAGCGCGACCTGCTCGAACGCCTGGCCTCGATGGGCATGCAGCGGCCGACCCAACTCGTCTGGACCCGCAATGACGGCACGGCAACACTGGACCGTGGCATCGCCCTGTTCGACCTGATTGCCTCCAAGGAGCGGCAGACCGCGCTACACGTGTTCAATGAATCCGGCCATTTCCCCTATCGCGAGCACCCGGCGCGGTTCAACGAATGTATCGCCGCCTTCATCCAGGAGCTTGCGGCATGAAGCGGATGACGGTGGATGGGGTGGAAACGGCCTATCTGGAGGCTGGTAGCTCCGGGCCGGTTGTCGTGCTGCTCCCCTGTGGTTTGTTCGGGGGCGGCACGCTGGAAGGGTTGTTTCCCACCACGGCCGCACTCTGGCAGCCCGTGTTGCCGGCGCTGGCCCAGGGATGCCGGGTGATTGCCCTGGATACGTTGGGGCAGGGGGGCACCGTCCGCGGGACACAGGACCCGTCGCTGGAGGGGGCGTTGGACCATCTCACGGGGTTCCTCGCCGCGTTGGACGCCGGGCCGACGCATCTGGTCGGGCATGACGAGGGCGGGATGCTGGCGGTTCGACTGGCGTTGCAGTCACCGGCGCTTGTCGCGTCCTGCACCATCGTCGACGGCCCCTCGGTCGCCCCCTCGGGCGATGGGGTCAATAATTTGGTGCTGAAGAACCCGTTGCAGCCATTGCACAGCCCACAGGGCCGGCGCTGGGTGGCAGAGCGGGTATCCGCCAACCCGAACCATCTCACGCCAGACCTGCTGCAAACCGCTCCTGTCCCCAGCCAGACCGTGTCCATCGCCAAGGCGAAGGGCGACAATTTTGCCCGGTTCCGCGATGCCGGCCTTCCCGTGCCGGCCATGCTGGTGTGGGGCCAGCAGGATACGCTGTCGCCGCCGGCCTATGGGCGGTCCTTGTTCGACATCATCGCCGTGCACCAGACGGCAACGCAGTTCCATGTGCTGAACCAGGCGGGATATTTCTCCTACCGTGAGCAGCCGGGGCTGTTCAGCCGGTTGGTCGGTGGTTTCGTGCGGGCACTGACATGATCGGGCGCCGCACCTTGCTGGCCTCGGGTGCGGCAGTACTCGCCATGCCGGCGCTGGCCCAAAGGGGCAGCGTTCTGCGCTTTGTGCCGCAGGCCAACCTCACCAGCCTCGACCCGGTCTGGACGACGGCCAACGTCACGCGCCATCATGGCTACCTCGTCTATGACACGCTGTACGGGTTGGACGATGCCTACATGCCCCACCCGCAGATGGCGGAAGGGCATGTGTTCGAGGATGATGGACGAACCTGCACCATCACCTTGCGCCCGGATTTGGCATTCCATGACGGCGAAAAAGTCCGGGCGGCGGATGCGGTGGCGAGCCTGCTGCGCTGGATGAAGCGCAACGCCGCTGGGCAATACCTCGAGGCCAATCTGAACGAGGCGGTTGCGCTGGACGACCGGCGGCTGCAGTTGCGCCTGAAGCATGGGCAGCCCAACCTGATCGCCTCACTCGCCTCGGCCACGTCGCCGGTCCTGTTCGTGATGCCTGAGCGTATCGCCCGTACCGATCCCTTCAAGCAGATCAGCGAGACGGTCGGCTCTGGCCCGTTCGCCTTCCAGGCGGATGAATACCTGTCTGGCAGCCGCTCGGTCTATCGCCGCAATGCGGCCTACGTGCCAACCGCCGACGCGGGGCGCGGCCTTACGGCGGGGCCGAAGCTGGCCCATTTCGACCGGATCGAGTGGGTCGTGATCCCCGAAGCCGCCACCGCCGGGGCTGCGCTGCAACGGGGAGAGGTCGAGTGGTTCGAACAGCCGCCGCCGGAAATCGCCACGGCTTTCCGGCGCGACCCTACACTCGTCGTCGAGAGCATGGATTCCCGGCCGCAGCCCGGCGTGCTGCGGCTGAACCACCTGCATCCGCCGTTCGACAACAAGGCGTTACGGCAGGCTCTGCTTCCTGTCATCGACCAACGGGACTTCATGGCGGCGATTGCTGGGGATGATCCGAAGGCGGTCGATACCGAATGCGGCGTGTTTACGCCGGGCACGACGATGGCGAGCCGAACCGGGCTGGACCCCCTCCTTGGCCCGCGCAACCTGGACCGAGCGAAGGCGATGCTGAAGGAGGCCGGGTACGCCGGCGAGTTGACCCGTATCTTGGTGCCAACCGACATTTTGGCTCCGACCGCCATCGCTCAGGTGGCGGCGGATCTGTTCCAGCGCCTGGGGATGAACGTCGACGCGGCGGTGTCCGACTGGGGCACGGTCATCCAGCGCCGGGCCAGCAAGGAGCCGGTGGAGAAGGGCGGCTGGTCCGCCATGACGACGGCGGTGAACGCGACCGATTTCGTCGACCCCAGCGTGCACTTCGCCTTACGCGGCAACGGGGAGGCAGCGTGGTTTGGCTGGCCAACCAGCCCGGTGCTCGAATCGCTGCGTGACGCCTGGCTGACGGCGCCGGACCAGGAAACGCAGCTTCACCTGGCCGGAGACATTCAGCGCGCCGCGATGGACGAAGTCCCCTACATTCCCGTCGGCGCCTATCGGTCCGCGACGGCGTACCGGGCCTCGCTGCGTGACCGGGTGGTGGGATTCCCCATCTTCTGGGGCATCCGGAAAGCCTGATTCGAACACCTGGCTGCGAGGTTGAACCAAATAGGCTACGAATGATCCTGCACTATGGAGCATCCTAAGTCCGCGGGTGCCCGCTGGCGGGCGGCTATCGGGGCTAAGGGAAAGACGGTAGTTGAGGGGCTTGGCAGGAGGGGATTGGGCGAATGCATGCATCAGAGCGGGCGTCAGGGCCCACGCCGGCATTGGAGTTCCTCATGACGGAATCCCAGCTGCGCGGCCGCCGTACTTCCAAATGGGCGAGCTTCGGGCCAGATGTCCTGCCAGCCTTCGTGGCCGAGATGGATTTCGACATTGCACCCCCCGTGCAGGCCGCCATCGAGCGGATCGTGTCGGCCAAGGACTATGGCTATTACCACGCACCCGGTGGCAAAGGGTCCCCGCACCCGCTGGCCCTCGCCTTCGCGACCCGCATGCAGTCACGCTATGGCTGGAGCCCGGATGCTGGCCTGGCACGGCCGGTCACCGACTTGGTGCAGGGACTCTATGCCGCGGTCACGGCCTTCAGCGAGGCGGGACAGGGCATCGTGATACAAAGCCCGATCTACCCACCGATCCGCAACGCGGTGCTCGAAACCGAGCGCCGCATCGTCACCCTACCGATGATCGATACGGGAACGCAGCACGCGCCCGATGTCGAGCGGCTCGCCGCCAATATAGACCGTGAGACCCGGCTGATCCTGCTCTGCAACCCGCATAATCCGACCGGCCGGGCGCTGACGCGTGAGGAGTTGTCGGCGATCGGCAAGCTCGCCGTCGAGCACGATCTGGTCGTCGTCGCCGACGAGATCCATGCGGAACTGGTGTTCGATGGCGCCAAACACCTCCCGTTCGGCTCCCTCTCGGAGGCCGTGGCCGCCCGCACCGTCACGCTGTGCTCCGCAACCAAATCGTTCAACATCCCGGGCCTCCGAACCGGCGTGATGCATTTCGGCTCGCCGGCACTGATGGCCCGCTTCGACGCCCGTATCCTCGGCAGGCTGATGGGCTCGGTCAACACCATCGGGATCGCTGCGACCTTGGCTGCCTGGAGCGAGGGAGAGCCATGGCTCGGCCGCGTGCTGACGCATCTGGCGCAGGCGAGGGACCATACCGTGGCCGTGCTGGCAGCCGAGGTGCCGGAGCTTCGCGTCCATTGCCCGGACGCCACCTATCTCTGCTGGCTGGATTGTCGGGCACTCGGCCTCAACAGCCCGGCTGCCGACTTCTTTCTCGAAGAGGCACACATCGCCCTCTCTCCCGGCCAAGCGTTCGAGCCCGGTTCAGAGCAGTTCGTACGGCTGAACTTCGCCACGTCACGTCCCATCCTGGACCGGATTATCAGCCGTATCGTCGATGCCACGAAGGCACGCCGGAGCACATGACGCTGGGCCACCATACGATGGACGCTGATCGTATGAATCGCGCCGACCGAACGCCTGGTCGAGCGTGGCGGCCGCGTCGTAGCCGAGGGGGGGCGCATTCCGGCCGTGCGTTCTTCAGCGAAAGCTGACCGGTTCAAGCCTGGCCGCTTTCCAGTAGGTCGCAATAAATAGCCAACATAGATTGGCTCGCTTTTAAGTCAAAGGATTGCCAAAGGGCTTCCAGAAGCCTGCCTGCCGATGCTCTCCTCGAACAGGTCGAGCATCGCACGCCACGAGCGCTCGTCCGCAGTGCGGTCGTACCGAAGACCCGGCATGCCGTAGTTTGCCGCACCCGGCACGGTGAAGGCGTGGAGGACGCCCCCGTAGAGGATCATGCGCCAGTCGACGCCGGCCGCGTTCATCTGCGCCTCGAACAAGGCGCGGATTTCGGGAGGCGCCATGGGATCGGCGGCGCCGCTCTGGATCAGCACCTTGGCCCGTATGTTCCGGTTGTCCTCCGGATGCGTCACCGGAAGGCTCGAGTGGAAGCAGGCCACCGCCGCCACGTCCGCGCCGCCGCGTGCGAGTTCGAGCGCCGCCGCGCCGCCAAGGCAGTAGCCGATCGCGGCGACTCTGCCGGCGTCAACGCCCGGTTGCGCCAGCAATGCCCGGAAGCCAGCGGTGACGGCCTCCCGAAGCAGAGTGCCAGACGTGACGGATTGGCGGAGGCTCAGCCGGCCTCCTTCACGGCAAGGCGATACATGATCCGCAGCGCCATGAGGCCCGGCTTGTCCGGCGCGAAGCTCAGGTCGAACTGTTGTTCGCCATCGTTGCGGACCGCTTCGTTGATCCACTCGAGCGCTTCCACGTCCTCGTAGTACGCTTGCGAGTGCGCTTTGAGCATGAATTCATCGATCTCCGGGTCGCCCGGAAGGTAGTCGCGTGAGTTGAACCGCCAGTAGTGGATCGAGTTATTCGTTTACGGTGTAAAGACGTGAGTGATTTTATAACGATAAAGCTCGGGTTGAAGCGCGTGGGACGAAGTGGCCGTAGCTTCGGAGCCGAGATGGTGGGGTGCCAAAGCGCACCCCACCCTACGAGTTGGAGCAGTTCCTCTGAATTGCCGTACTAAGGCGCCATTGTATACGCGTCGTCGAACCCGTGCTACGGTTCCTCTCAAAAACGGCCGTGATCACCGTGCCGCCAATGGGAGGAATTCATGCGCAGACGAGTCGTTCTTGGGATGGTGGCTGCCAGTCCGTTCGTGACGCTGCGCCGCAGCCAGGCTGCCGACAAAGTTCGCATCGCCGTCACCAACAAGGGCCTTTGGGATACCACGCTCCCCTTCTTCGGCCAGGGCGCCGGCTTCTTCGCCAAGCACGGGGTGGATGTGGATTTCATCTGGACCGGCGGCGGTGCGGACCAGTTGGAGGCGGTCATTGCCGGGGGTGTCGACCTTGCGACCGCCAGTGGCGTGCTCGGTGTCGTGTCTGCCTACGGCAAGGGTGCCCCCGTTGAGATCATCAGTGCGGAGATGACGGGGGCCAACGATATCTACTTCTACGCATTGGCCAGCAGCGGTCTGAAGAGCTGGCACGACCTCGGCTCCAAGACGGTCGGGTTCGACAGGCCCGGCGGCACCAGCCATCTGCTCGCCGTTGCCCTCACCGAGGCGTCCGGGGTGAAGGCGAAACTGGTGCCCGCCGGAAGTCCGGGCGCGGTGCTGACGCAGGTGATGTCTGGCCAGATCGACGTCGGCTGGTCCGGCGTGCCCTTCAGCCTCGACCTCGTGCGTGCTGGCAAGTTGGTTGTGCTTGCCACCGGCAATGATGCCCCGGGCATCGCCACCCAGACCATTCGGGTGAACGTCGCCAACCGCGGTTTTGCCACGAGCCACCCGGACGTGTTGAAGCGCTTCGTTGCGGCGCTGCGCGAGGTTCAGGACTGGGCCTATTCGGACGACGCTGCGTTGAAGGAGTATGCGGCGCTCAACCAAATCGACCTCGACGCCGCCCGCGCGGCCCGGGACAAGGCTTATCCGCGGGAGGCCTTGGCGCTTTGGCCGGTACGCGACCTGAACTTGACGTTTCAACAGGCCGTTGAAAGCAAGCGCCTCGCGAAGCCGATGCCGCAGGACGAGGTTGACAAGATGCTGGCAACGGCGCGCGGTCTCGTCGCTTAGGGAGCGATCCCGCGAAGGTCCATTCCTGGCATGACGGAAGACGCTTCGCTTATCCATCCTACGGTGTTGGTAGTAACTCGTGGTAGGCTAAAGGCGAGCCTACGACTAGTCAGCGTCTCGCGGACAGAATGACTGGGTTCGAATTTGAGCCCCTCCTCTAACGATAGGTGCCACGATGCCGGCTTCTCCCTTGCCTGCCGACCCCGATACCCTCACGCTCGCGATCGTGTCGCGGACCGTGTTCTACCTGCCGGTCTGGCTCGCCGCGCGGCGGGGTTATTTCAGCGATGAGGGGCTGAATGTCCGCGTCGAGGTGTTCGACAATGCGGAGCAAATCAACGCCGCGCTGAATGACGGCACCGTCAAGGTGGCGATTTCCACGCCGGAAAGCATCATGGTGGATGCATTGCAGGGAGGTACGCTGCGGGTCGTTGCTGGAGGGGCCGGGCGCCTGCCGCATTTCGTGATCACCCAACCGTCGATCCGCACGCTGGCGGATTTGCGTGGGAAGACGATTGGCGTGTTGTCGGACCAGGAGGGAACGACTCATCTGGTGCCGGAAGTCGCGCGCCGGGCGGGGCTGCTGCCGCAGGACTACACCGTGAAGGCGGTGGGGGGTGCGCCCACGCGGTGGCGGCTGCTCAAGGCCGGCGAAATCGACGCCGGGTTGCAGCCATTCCCCTTGAGCTACGAGGCGGAGGCGGCGGGCTTCAACAATCTCGGCTCGCTGGTGGACTTCGTGCCGGACTGGCAATTCACCAGTGTGAACGTCGATATGAGGTGGGCCGGCGCGAATCGCCAGTCGCTCGCCCGGGTGTTGCGAGCGATCCAGCGGGGCCTTGACGAGATGGTTGCCCACCCGGTGGAGGCCGCTGACGTGGCGGCCGAGGAGATGAACACCACGCAGCCGCTCGCCGCCCGGGCGCTGGCTGAAGCCGCCAGGTTGCGGATCCTGACGCCGAATCAGGACATCTCCGTTGCAGGCCTGGCCCGGGTCCACGAGGCGCTTGTGGCGGCGAAGCTGATTGGTGATGTCGCGTTCGACCTTGGCCGGGTGGCGGATGGCAGCTTCCTGATCGAAAGCCGCGGCTAGTCGGGCGTTATCGAACCCCGAAGCGGCGGGCGACGGCGCCCATCGCGCCGTTCGCCAGCATGGCGAGCGCGAATACGATCAGTAGCACGGCGTACATTTGCGGTGTGTCGAACCGGTTGAAGTCCTGCATGACGAGGTAGCCAAGCCCTTGGTTGGACATCTTGACCTCGGCAAGCAGGGCGCCGATGAACCCGACGCCGACGGCGAGCCGCAAGCTTCCGAGCACCGGCGCCGAAAGGGATGGAAGGTAAACCGTCCTCACCCTCTGCAAGACACCCGCATTGTAGCTGCGCACGACCTTCAACAGGATCGGTGGCACCTGTCGCATGCCGCCATAGGTCGCGACGACGACGGGGAAGAAGGCGGATAAGGCTGCCATGGCCGTCTTCGACCCGGCGTCGATGCCGAATATCAGCAACAGGATCGGCAGGAACACGATCTTGGGCGTGGGGGCGAGATTGCGCACCCAGGGATCGATGATGGCTGCCCACAAGGGCGACACGCCAAGGACGAAGCCGCAGACGATGCCCAATGCGCTGCCGATGACGACGCCTGCGACCACCTCTTCCGCCGTCCGCATCAGATTGGGATAGAACCCGGGGTCGAGGCAAATCGAGACCAAGGCGCGCGCGATGGATACCAGGCTCGGCATCGCACCCTGAAACACCAGACCCGAAGCGGACACGATTTCGTATGCTGCCAGGAGCACGACGAGGGTGGCAATGCGGATTCGGGTGACGGAAACCGGCCTTCGCCCCGTTTTGTGCACTATCATGCCGGCTTGAGCCATCGCTCGAGGCGCTCCAACACGATGAAGAGGATGACGCTCAGCAGTATGACGAAGGCTACGGCGCCATACATCAAGGGCACGTCGTAGCGGTCATACAGGTCGCTGATGAGATTACCCAGGCCGCCAATGCCGACCAGGAATTCAACCGCCACGATGTTGATCATCGCGTAAATCAGCGCCAGCCGGATGCCCACGAAGATGCTGGGCGTGGCGGCGGGCAAAGTCAGCTTCCAGAAAGCCTGCGACCGGGTCATCTGCAGCGACTGCGCGACCCGTTTCAAGACGATGCCGATCTGTGCCACACCTTCCCGGGTCTTGAGCACGACGGGTATGATGGCAACGACCAACCCCATCACGACCACCGTCAGCAGCGTTCGTCCGAAGAAGATCAGAAACATCGGGTAGAGCAGGATGACGGGGGCGGAAAACGCGGCCTCCAGCCAGGGGGTATAGGCGCGGCCATATTCATCATGGGTGGCGAGCAGTGCACCCAGTGGCACGCCGATCACGCTGGCCAAGAACGTCGCCGTGAATATCGTCCCCAGGGTGAGCAGGCATGCGCCGCCCAGCCCTTCGTCCACGAACAAATCCGGCACGACTGCGATGACCGAGCTAGGGGCCGGCAAGATGAAGGGCGGGATCAACCCGGCACGGGACCCAATTTCGGCGACGACGAGCAACAGCAGGAGAAGCCCCAGGCTGTAAAGCCGGCCGAAGCGGGCATCGGTCATGAATGGCCGTTCGTCAGGACTGGCGTAGGCACGCCCGTGACGGCACGCTCGCCCTCGGCCATTCCGCGGCTGGCCTCATCCCGCAGCAGGGTCCAGATGTCACCGACATAGCGGCCAAACGCGGCATCCGCGATGTTGCTGGAGCTGCGGGGGTACGGCAGGTCGATATCGATGGTCCGCAGCACCCGGCCGGGCCTGTAGGACATCACGATGACCCTGTCGCTGAGATGTACCGCCTCGGTGATGTTGTGCGTAATCAGCAGCGTCGTCTGTTTGAGCATGCGGTGGATGCCGAGCACACGGTCACCGAGCAGAAGCCTGGTTTGCTCGTCCAAGGCGCCGAACGGCTCATCCATGAGGAGGACCTTGGGGCGGAATGCGAGTGTGCGGGCGATGGCCGTCCGCTGCCGCATGCCGCCGGATAGCTCCGCCGGGTAACGGTTTTCGGCGCCCGAGAGTCCGACGAGGTCGATATAATGTTGCGCCTGTGATTTGCGCTCGACGCGGGGAACGCCCGCGAGTTCGAGCGGGAGCGCGACGTTTTCCATCACGGTCCGCCATGGGAACGTTGATTCTTCCTGAAAGACGATCCCGATATCCTTGTGGGTCCCGGCGACACGGTCCCCCGCAACCCGGATTTCACCCTCGTAGTCATCGAGCATGCCGCCGATGGCGTTGAACAGGGTTGATTTGCCGCAACCGCTTGGGCCGATGATGGAGACGAATTCTCCCTCGCGCACCACCAGCGTGATATCGTCTATCGCCAGGACACTGGAGGGGCCAGCGCCATAGCGCTTGGTGACCCCCCGGATCTCAAGGTCTTTGGACATTAGAACGCGGTCGCCTCATGGCGTGCCATCCCTTTGCATCGGCTTGGTTGTTCTCTGTCCGCCTTGTGCTTGACGCTAGGGAACTGGCAGCATACTGTCAATGCGTCCCAGAGTTCGTTATCCGTTAGGAGGGTCATCCTTTCCGCGACAATAAAAACCAAGAAGCGAGAGACTGTGCCCGATCCAAACGTCGCAACGCCTTCGGCTGACAGCACTCCGGCGGCGTTCGTCGTTCGTGACCTCGGCAGCTTCTTTGCCGGCGGGGCCAGCGTTCAGTTGCGTGGCCACCCGGTCGAGGAGATCACCGTTGCAGCGGGCGCTGCTCCCATGAAGATAGACCCGAATGGGACGTATCCAACCGGACAAACCTACGTGCAGTATGTCCGCCTGGCGGCGCCGCAGCATCCGGTCCCCGTGCTGTTCCTCAATGGCGGGACCTTTACCGGTGCGCAGTGGGAGACGACGCCGGACGGCCGTCCGGGATGGCAAACGCTGTTTCTGCGTGCCGGTTACGACACCTATCTGACGGATGCGGTCAACAAGGGCCGGGCGTCCTGGAGCCGGTTCCCCGAAATCACCCCCGTTAGGCCGACGTTCAGGCCGATGGAAGCGACCTGGACGCTGCTGCGCATTGGACCGCCCGGCGGGGCCGACCGGGAGGCTTTCGCGGGCACGCAATTTCCGGTCGATGCGTTCGATACCTTCGTGAAGCAAAATGTTCCCCGCTTCGCCGGCCAGGACGCGCTGGAACTTTCTGCCTACCAAGCGGCCGTTGCGGCCATTGGCCCCTGCATCGTGGTGGCGCAGAGTTCGGGCGCCTATTTCGCGACGCGGCTGGCGCAGCTGTGTCCAGGCCAGATCAAGGCTATCGTTGCGGCGGAGATGACGGCGTTCCCCAACCCAGAAACCGATGCTCCAGATGCCACGGCCGCCCTGGTGTGCGTGCCGCAATTGCTGCTCTGGGGGGATAACTGGCACGGCCAGCCCATGTGGAGCAGGACCCGCGCCGCCCAGGACGCCTACCTGACTGCGATCAACCAACGGGGCGGCCGTGTCGAGCTTATGGACCTCCCGGAGCGGGGCCTCGCCGGCAACAGCCACCAACTCATGGCCGACCGCAACAACGGCTTGGTTGCCGATATTGTGCTTGATTGGCTCCGGGGACTGACACTGTAGAGCTTTTACCGGGAGCGTTGGTGGAGCGGTCGGCTGAAGCCCACCCTACATCAGAAGGCGGCGGGCCGTAGGGTGGGCTTCAGCCCACCGGACGAATCCAGGGTCGAGGCTGGCTAGTGTTGCCAAGCCGGAATTGCTGCAACGCAGGTCACAAGGGAGACATTATCATGGTCGAAGATCAGCCGACGCAGGGCGCCGCCGAGGCCAAAACGGTGACGGTTGGGATCACGTCGCGGACGATCTTCAACCTTCCGGTTTGGATCGCGCAAAGGCTCGGCTATTTCCGGGATGAGGGGCTGGATGTCGGGGTGCAGTTGTTCCTCAGCGGCGACGATTCCCGCCAGGCGCTCCAATCCGGCGCGATCCAGGTGGCGTTTGCGCCGCCGGAAGCGGTCCTGGTTGACGTTTATCTACGGAACGGGCCGCTGCGCATCGTCGGCGGCAACGCGCGCAGACTGCCCCATTTCATCATCGCCCAGCCGCGGTACAAGACGCTTGCAGACCTGCGGGGCGCGGTCTTCGGCGTGATATCGATGGAGGAAGGCACGACCTATATCTTGCCTGCCATCGCCAACGCTGCGGGGCTGCAGCCTGGCGACTACACCGTCAGCGCGGTGGGTGGTGCGCCCGCTCGCTGGCAGTTGCTGCAAGAGGGCAAGATCGACGTCGGTCTGCAGCCTTTCCCTTTAAGTTATCAAGCCGAGGCCGCCGGGTTCAGCAATCTTGGCTGGACGGGAGATCACGAGCCGGAGTGGCAGTTTACCTCCATCAACACGGACTCGCGGTGGGCGTCGTCGAACCGTCCGACGCTGGTGTCGTTGCTGCGGGCGTTCCGGCGCGGCAGTGATTTCATGGCGTCCAATCCCGACGAAGCTGCCGAGATAGGCGCGGAGGAAATGCGCTCCACGGTGCCGTTCACGGCGCGCAGCCTGCAGGATAATACGCGGCTCGGTTGCCTGGACCCCAAACTCGACTGGTCGGAGCAGGGTATCGCGCGGATTTTCGAGATCCTGCAGGAGACGGCGGTCATTCCGCGCGATGCGACATTCGATATCGGCCGGCTCGTCGATCGAACCTTTTTGGAGGCGTCGCGTCATTAGGTGACCAGGCTCGGGGCGACGGCTTCAACGTGTTGCCGCCATGGTCGACGGGGTGGGCGAGGATTTCACGACGCTCGTGGTGCGGAGTTGCGGCGGCGAGGCCTGTTCCGCACGGAGTACGAGGGCCGCAGACGTGCGCGGGGCAGCCGGAAGCTATTTCACGGCGCCTTCCCCAGGGCTTGAAGGGCCGGTGCGGATTTGGTCGAATGGCTGGGCGATCATCCAGTTCCTCCCGCGCGACCTCGCATCGTTCATGAAGAGCCACTAGCTGGTGCAGATCGATCGAACCCCATTATTGATGTAATGCTGATATCCGGATTCGACCCATTCTTCCAATAGCGCGTATCTCAAAGATCGATTGGAGGCCTAGATTTACTCTTCCGGCTCGGTCGTGAACAGCAGCGGATACCCCTTCTTGCGTCCGGCATCGGTCGCGTTCGTTGCCTTGGTCTCGGCCACGTCTTTCGTGAACACAGCAACGACACAGACCCCTCGTTGATGGGCGGTGAACATCACCCGGTTGGCCTGCTCCTCCGCCATACTGAACTCCGCCCGCAGCACGGTCACCACAAAATCGCGGGGGGTGAAGTCGTCATTGACGAGGATGACCTTGTGCAGCCGCGGCCGCTCGACCTTCAGCTTGGTCACACCCCGTGGCGTGGTGATCGTGTTATCGTCGTGCTTCACAGGACCATAATACATTTCTACCGGTGGGGGCGTCCAGTATCATCTTCTCGACCCGGGCGTCGAGCCGAATCGGTCTTGGCACTGCCACCGGCCGTTTGATAGGGTTGATGCTGCACGCGCCTTAGGCCGGCCAGCATTCTCCCCGCTCGCTCGATGCTTGGCCCTTCGCATGCGAAGGCGTGGCCTATCTTCGCGCCTGACCCCCTTCCTTCCAACGCAAAGGCGATCATGTCCCACTCCAATCGCATGACATTGGCGCAGTTCGGCACGCTGGCGGCCGCGGAGGCAGACGCGCTGCCAGTTGATCAAATCGCCCTCCTGCTGGAGGACATTGCGGGGAGCGAGGACTTCATCAAGGCGGCGAAGGCCAAACTGAATGCCGCGCTGGTGCGCCGTTATGGCGCCGCGGCCCAGCGGCTACGCAAATCGGCCCGCAAGGCAAGAGGCATCGTCACCATGGTGGACGGTGACTTCACCGTGAAGGCGGATTTGCCTAAGGCGGTGATTTGGGATCAGACGAAACTCTCCAAACTCGCCGAGATGATCTTCCACGACTGGCAGCTTGACCCGGAGGATTACATCAAAATCACCTACACGGTCGAAGAACAGAAATACGCCGCCTGGCCGCCCGATCTGCGCAAGCATTTTGATGGCGCCCGTACCCTGGGCGCCGGGAAACCTAGCTTCGAGATCGTCGCAGCCAAGCGGGGCGTGGCGTGACGGCCGAGGGGGCGCGTGAGGTGGCTCCTATCCTGCTGCCAGGTGCGCATGGCGACCGGATGCTGCCTGCCTTGGGACAGCGAGAGCGCGGCACGCTGGGGGCCATGCTGGCTACGGGCAAGATCGGCACGGCGGAGATCATCGCGGCCAACCGCTGGTATCATGCCTTTGCCATGGCGGAACATGGGGTATTCGACGCAGACAAGACGGGCAGCGGCGGCGTCAAGCTGTTTGCGCAAGAACGTCAGTTGGCGGCGGCAACGCAATACCGGATGGCCCGTGCGGCGACCGGTGACGCTGGCGATGGCCGGCTGCGCGCGATCTTGAGTGATGGCATGACGATGCGAGCGCTGGGGCGACGCCTCAAATGTGACGATAGGGTTGCTGCGGGCATGGTGGTTGCGGATCTGATACGCCTGGCCGAGCATTATACCACTGTCGACGCAGCTCGGCGCGTCTCCAGGAGGGCGTAAGTTTTTCCTATTGCGACCGTGCGCACAAGGTCCTATAAGTTTTGTCATCATCGCGAGAGTTGGGCCGGACCGGTCCACCACCCAAGCCCCGGCAACCGAAAGGTTCCGGGGATTTTTTTGTCCGCGACCCCTTATACGGACGGCGGCAGCGGCCACGCCGCCGGACGGAGATCCTAGGCAAGACACATTGACAGGATTGCGAGCATGCTATGGCTGAGACCAGCGGACGCAAGACAGGCGGCCGGGCTCTGGGTGCGTCCCAAAAAACCACCCTTGAGCAAAACGCTGCCCCTGCCACAGAGAGCGCGGGCAGCCTCGAAGACTTAACAGCCGAGCAAATCGAGGCGATGGGGCCGCGCGAGGTGCTGATGCGCGTCATGCGGCGATATCTACGGGAGGGCGTGCTGCCTTCGGCGGTCAAGATCGCTTTGGATTTGATGCCGTACCACCATGCCAAGAAAAGCTCGGCCCCGGAGCAAGACGATGCAACCAGCATTGGCGACATTGCCAATGACCCCGACCCAGACGTGAAAGGGTAAAGCGAATTCATATCCCTCGCGCCGCCCGGAGGCGCTGCCATGCCCGTTACCGAACCCCGCCCGCACCTTACCCGGCAACAACACGAAATCTACCGCGCCGGGTGGACGCCCGGCGCCCGGTTCCGCACTGCCCCGTGCGGGCGGCGCTTTGGCAAGACGTTTCTCGGAGCGGAGGAAATCCGCCGCGCCTGCCGCATGGCGGTGCGCTGCGACATTAGCCCCGATAACGAAATTTGGTACGGCGCACCCACCTTCAAGCAAGGGAAGCGCGTCTTTTGGCGCCGGCTCAAACGGGCCATCCCGCGCAACTGGTGGGCCCGCGCGCCCAATGAAACCGACTGTTATATCACCCTGATCTCCGGCCACGTCGTGCGGATTGTCGGGCTTGACAATTACGACAACCTCCGAGGTTCCGGGCTTTGGTTTTTCCTTGGAGACGAGTGGGCGGACGCCAAACCGCAGGCCTGGACCGAAACCATCCGCCCCATGCTGTCGACCGCCCAAGGGCATGCCCTGTTCATCGGCACCCCGCGCGGCTTCAACGATTTCTATGACAAATACCGCAACGGCCAACCCGGCGCGCTCGACGAAACCGGCCAACCTATCCAGGGATGGCGGAGCTGGGTGTTCACCACGCTGCAGGGCGGCAACGTCCCACCGGAAGAAATCGCCGAAGCACGCCGCAACCTGGACGCAAGAACCTTTCGGCAGGAGTACGATGCGACGTTCGAAGACTTCGCCGGGCGTATCATCTACGCCTTCAGCCGTGCCGAGAACGTCCGCCCATGCTCCTACGACCCAGCTTTGCCGCTGGATGCCGGCATGGACTTCAACGTGAACCCGATGACGGCTACCATTTGGCAACATCACGCATCCACGGCTTCTCTCCATGAGCACGATGCGCAAATAGGCGAAATCGTCCTGCCCGGCAGCAATACCGACGAAATGTGCGATGAATTGCAACGCCGCTATGGCCGCAACGGCACAGTGGGGCACATCACCCTCTACCCAGACCCGGCGGGGGCGCAACGCCGCTCCAGCGCGTTAGGCAAAACCGATATCGGCATCCTCCGCACGCGGGGCTTCCGTGTGCTGGCCATGACGTCCCATCCATTGGTGCGCGACCGGCACAACCTCACCAATGCGCGGTTTTGTGCAGCCGATGGCAGCCGCCGGGCCTTCGTCGACCCGGCCTGCGTCAAGTCGATCGAGGCTTATGAGCGCCTGGTCTACCGTGAGGGCACGAATGAGCCTGACAAGAGCGGCGGGTATGACCACCTGGTGGACAGCACGGGGTATATGTTGTTCGGCCGCTATGCCGCCAAGCCGGCCCAGCTGGTGCCGAGCACGCATATGCTGCGGTGAGCTTCACCGGGCAGGCTGAGGCCGCCGCCACCGCGATATAATTTCTTGTTCGTGGACGACGCTAAGACTTAACCGAGTGAGAAGGGAGGCCACATGGATTGGCAAGCGCTGCAGGACGGCATGCAGCTGACCGACCCGGATTACCCACGCCGCCGCGAACGCATTGCGGCACTCAGCCGGGTGCTGGCTGGCGAGCAATACGACCACCTGCCGACACCCTTCAGCGTCGAGCGGAACTCGGGTGGGGAGTATATCCCGCTCGACCAGCGTCGCCCCTCCATCCGTACCGGCTGGTCCCGCACCGTCGTCGACGACAGCGTTTCGATGCTCTTCGGCCAGGGCCGCTGGCCCTCGCCTTCCGCGCCGAGCATCGACGGCGCCGAAAGCCCGACCATCCACGCGCTCAAGGCGATGGTCGAGAGCACGCAGATCGCCAGCACGATGCTGGAGGCGGCCATGGTGGGGAGCGTCGGCTCGGTCGCGATCCTATTTCGTGTGTTGGCCAACCAGCCGTATTTCGACGTATTCCCGACACCTTATCTGACGCCCGAATACGACCCGGTGGCGCCGCGCACGCTCAAACGCGTCACCGAAAGGCGGAAAGTCCGCCGCGCCGAGCTGGTTGCTTCCGGCTACACCGACCTGCCGGACGATGTCAGCACGTTCTGGTTCCAGCGGGTCTGGGACGCGCAGGAGGAAATCTGGTTCCTCCCGTGGCCGACTGGGGACGCAAACCAGGTGCCGCAGCGCGACCCAGCCCGCAGCGCCGTGCACGGGTTGGGCGCGGTGCCGATGGTGTGGGTCAAGAACCTACCCGGCGGCGATGCGATCGACGGTGCATGCACCTTTGCGCCCGGCATCGACACGGAGATCGAGGCCGACTACCAACTCTCCCAGGGCGGGCGCGGGTTGAAATACAGCTCCGACCCAACGTTGCTGATCAAGGAGCCGGCAGGCCCGGACGGCAGCCCGTCGCGAATTGGCGGTGCGGCCTCCGCCCTCATCGTGAGTAGCGACGGCGATGCCAAATTGCTGGAAATCAGCGGCTCGGCGGCCGAGGCGGTGATCAGCTACGTGGGCCATCTGCATAAATGCGCCATGGGAGCCATGCATGGCGATGGCAGCGACCGTGACAAAATGGGCTCCGCCCAATCTGGCCGTGCCATGGAGCTGATGAAGCAGCCGCTGATCTGGCTCACCTCCCGCTTGCGCATGAGCTATGGTGACGGTGCGGTGCTGCAATTGCTGCGTCTGGTGTGCCTGGCATCGACCCGGATCAAGGACGGGGTGATCTGCGGATCCCAAGCGCAGACGGCACTCGATGCAACGGGCCTCACGCTGACGTGGCCGCCCTTCTTTCACCCGACCTATGACGACAAACGGGCAGAGGCAGCCGCCATGACGGCCCTGACTGGCAGCAACCTCATGTCGCGCCGAACCGCGGTGCAGATATTAGGTGAAAGTTACGACATTGCCGACGTCGACGCCGAGTTGGCGGAAATCGCGGCCGACGAGGCGGCCAAAAACAACACGAACGCAGGGCCCTGAACCGATGGATGAATACCCTCCATGACCGACACCCCACACGACCCAACCCAGCGGCACGAGCCGCGCTTTGACCCGGCTGGTGAGTATGCTGCGCTTATGCGTGACCGTGCGCGTGAGAGCGAGGCGGCGCTGGCCAGCGAACGCGCCGCCCGTGCCGCGGCCGAACGTGCCAGCCAGGACCGGCTCATCCGTGCCGAACTGGCCGCCATTGCGCTCACCGCTGGCATTATCGATCCTGATCTGGTCCGCCTGGTCGATCCCGCATCCGCCGGCGTCAAGCTGGACGATGCTGGTGCGGTGGTTGGCGGGCAAGCCGCAATCGACGCATTCAGGGCCGCCAAACCCTGGGCGTTCCGGAAGACCGCAGCCGAGGAAGGCCGCTCCTCCAGCACGGCAAGCCCGCCTGCGGCCAGTCCGGCGGCGGGCAAAAGCGCCAAAGAGATGACCCATGCCGAATGGCGCGCCGCGCGGGCCCGGCTGATCAGCCAGTAAGCGCACACCACCAGTCACAGCACACCAAAGGGAATGCAGATGGGTATCCAGAATTTTCCGGCTGCTTTGCAGACGATCATACAGCAGGGCTTTTTGGAGCGCGAGTTCGAGCAGGCGCTCGTCTCCCGGCTTGGTTACCGCATGATTGCGGACCGCGAGCAATTTGCCATCGGCATCGGCGAGACGCTCACCAAAACCCGCGCCGGGTTGAAACCGTCGATCACCACGCCGCTGGCGCCCTCCACCAACACCAATTTGGATAACGGTCTGTCGCCCGGCAATTGGGGGGTCGAGCAATACACGATCTCGATCAACCACTACGCGGCCACGATGGACCTCAACATGGTCACGTCGCGCGTTGGCATCGCCGGGCAATTCCTGCAGAACGCGTACGTGAATGGCGAGCAGGCCGGCCGGTCGTTGGATGAGCTGGCCCGCAACGCGCTATTCTCCAGCTATTTCGGCGGCAACACCCGGGTGCGCACCACGCTCGGCTCGGCAGGGACTGCCGTGGCGGTGGATGACGTGCGGGGTTTCCAGATGGTGTTCGTCAACGGCGTGCAAACCGCCATCGCCAGCACCGCGGGTATGCTGGTCACGGTGGGCGCGGACACCTATACGCTCACCAGTGTTGCGGTCGATGGCTCCAACGTCTCCACCGCGCCGGGTGGCCTCTCTGGCGTGCTGACGTTCTCCACCGCCGTCACCGTGTCGGACGCGACGGCTGGAAACAGCGTGCAGGCGGCCAATGCGTCGGTCATCCACCGGCCAAACGGGCGTGGCAACACCGCGCAGATCGTGGCGGGGGATACGCTGACGATGTCCACGCTGCTGGATTCGGTGGCATCGCTGCGGTTGAATGCGGTGCCTGATCTGGATGGCGTGTACAATTGCTACCTCGACCCGGTTAGCGCCCGGCAGCTTTTCGCGGATAGCGATTTCCGTCAGCTGTTTCAGGGCGCGACGTCGGCCAACCAGGTGTTCAAGACGGGTACGATCAACGATCTGCTCGGCCTGCGGTTCATGCCGACCACGGAGGCCTACGTCCAGGCCAGCCCGGCCGTTGCCGGGCTCAACATCCGCCGACCGATCATCTGCGGCAAGGGTGCGCTAATCGAGGGTGACTTTGCGGGGATGGCTGCGGCCGATGTGGCGCCGAAGGACGCGATCATTTCGGTGGTCGATGGCATCGCCATGGTGACGCGCGAGCCGCTGGACCGCCTGCAGCAGATTATCGCGCAATCCTGGTATTGGATCGGCGGCTTCACCTGCCCTTCG
The DNA here is from genome assembly GCA_965199005.1 of Acetobacteraceae bacterium. Taxonomy (GTDB): domain Bacteria; phylum Pseudomonadota; class Alphaproteobacteria; order Acetobacterales; family Acetobacteraceae; genus LMUY01. Next base: position 470,662 of record CBDAQK010000007.1, read on the forward strand.
GACACCACCACCAACACCACCACCATCCCGACCGCGACGAACGCAACGTTCAAGCGGGCGGTGATGATCGAGCATGCCGGGTAACGGGGGTGAGCGGGTCAAGCAATGAGACGCCGGGCAGCTTTGTCGAGTCTGACAAGGTGGATATCCGGCGTTTCTGCGGCTACCCGGCCTATGGTGCGGGGGCCAGCGGGTTCCAGGGGTGGCGGTTCTATCAGGCCTATGGCTTGCTGGAATACCGGCTGAACAACATGGCGCCCGAAGAAGTCACGGTGGTGCAGCAATACCTGACCAGCCTGCGTGTGATGGAGAACGCCATCCCGGCGGCGGGGACCAATTTGACCACGGATGCGGCGGGTCCGTGGACGCACAACAAGGCGGAACTGCGCGACCGAGCCAATTTGTTCGATAGCTGGCGAGCGCGGCTTTGCGGCTTTTTGGGTATTCCAGCGGGGCCGCAATTGGCCAGCAGCATGGGCAATGTCGTGATTTGAGGGAGGGGTCATGTCGGCATCTGTCATCCAGACGCAGATTTGGGCCGGGCTGGGCTATGCGGCAGATATCATAGGCTTTCCCTACCGGCAGTACCGTCCCGTTGCGGCGATCAACCCGCTTGCGGGCACGCCGCTGAACCCGGCGCTGCTGGTGGCGGTCAGTGCGAAGGCGAATGATTTCAAGACTGCGCCGACCTATGAGAGGCCGGAGCGGTTTCTGTACCTTGATGGGACGCAGACACAGGTTGGGGATTATCTCGTGGGTGGGCCAGTGGGCACATTGGCGATCATTTCCCAAGATCCCATGCTCCCCATTTCGGCCATCGTGTGCAACCGGGTTCTGACGATCAAACGGCCGTCAACGCCGGCGAGCGTGGGTGCGCAACCCGATTATGGTGGCGATATCGCGACCAGAGAGACGGTGTTGCTGCAGTCCTGGCCGGCCTATCTTGGGACGGCTGGCCATGGCGGGCGCAGCCCGGTTGCGCTTGAGGGCGATGTGGAGACGCCGCGTGCCGACATTCGCATGCCGATGCTCAGCAGCGTCCTGCTCCTGAATGACGATGTCATTTATGACGATCAATCGCGGCGATACAAGATTATTTCGGCCGAAGCGACGACCCTCGGCTGGAAGATCGGCGCAGTGCTGTCGATGTCGTAGGGAGGCGAGATGGCTGATATTTCGGATGTCGAAGTCGCGCTGGTGACGGCTGCCGGGGCGGCGGTTTATCCGGATGGCGTCAACTCGCCGCCATCAGGGGGCTACCCATGCCGCATTACGCGCGGTGATGCCAATGCGGAAGCGTTGAATGCCGATCTGGCGGCAGGAACCGTCAACGTCACCATCCGCGCCATGGACAAGATGGCGCGGAACACCACCCGGTACTTCAATGCGTGGCAGCCAAGCGCGGCACAGCCCGTGACGCCGTTTTCCGTGACCATGGCGGGCGACGTGGCGACTTTTTCAGGTGCCGGAGGTCCTGGCGCGATTGCTGGCGTGCGGGCTGAAGGACTGGCCTATGTCTATGTCACCGTGGCTGGCGATACCCCAACCAGTGTTGCTGCGGCGCTGGCAGGGCAGATTGCGGGCGCTAGCGCAAGCGGGCCGGCTTTGACGCTGCCCCCGGCGGGCGGCACGCCACTGGCTGTCGTCTATGGCTACGCGGACACGATCTGCGAGTTGCGGCGGCAGGAGCAGGGCTTTGCGGTCACCGTGTCTGCCCCCACGCCCGACGCACGATCCGCCGTTGCGGCGACCGTGGACGCGGTGTTTGCCGGGATTGACTTCCTGCCCTTGGCAGATGGGTCGGCTGGCCGTCTGCGCTACCACTCCACCACCATCGACGACGTGCCCAGCCGTGCCAGCCTGTGGAAGCGCACGCTGATCTACACGGTGGAATTTGGCACCACGGTGACCCAAAGCGTCCCCGAGATGGTGTTTGGCGTGCTGACCGTCGGCGAGGCCGCGGCCGGCGTTATCACCGAAGCGAGCTAACCCATTTTCAAGGATACACGATGGACCATCATCTGATCGTCAGACACCCGTTCGGCGATTATGCCCGCGGCGACACTATCACCGATGCGGCAAAGGTTGCCGGTACGCTGGCGACGGCGGCCGGTCACGTCATTCGCGTTGCGGTGCCGGCTTCGCCCCCGGCAGCGCCGGAGGTTAAGCCGGCCACCTGATCGCGATAGGCGACCAGCCACCATCACGGGCGCCATTGGGCGCCTTTCTTGTTTTTAAGGAGGCGCAATGCCGATTTCCCAATATGGCGTGCTTAATACGACCGCGCTCACGGTTCCCGATCTGTATATTCAGATCGTGCCGCCAACCATCATCTCGCTGAATGGTGTTCCCAGCAACGTCGTTGGGATCGTCGGGACGGCCGTATGGGGGCCGGTTGATAATGCGGTCATTGCCGGGTCCTATGGCCAATATGCTGCCCTGTTCGGGCCGGTGCAGCCGCGGCGCTACGATATGGGCACCGTGCTGTATGTGGCGCAGCAGCAGGGCGCGGCTAATTTCCGCTGCGTGCGTGTGACTGATGGCACCGACGTTGCCGCGTCGCTACTCATCACCAGCGGTGCCACGTTCACGGCGTTCTACACGGGTACGTTGGGCAACTCGATTTCGCTCAATTTCTCTGCGGCCAGTGGCGGCACCGGGACGAAGGTGACCATCTCGTGCCCGGGTCTGGTGTCCGAAGTATTCGACAATATTCTGATGGGCAGCTTCGCTTCGGCGTGGCAGGCCATCGCCAGCGCCATCAATAACGGCCAGGCAAACGGAACGCCGTCGTCAAAGCTGTTGGTGGTGTCGAGTGCATCGGCGAGCGGCACGCCAACCCTGCAAACCTACCTGCTGTCGGCCGGTGGCACCGGCACAACCAGCACGGCCGGGACGGATGGTGTGGCCACGATCACGTCAGCCGTGCTGACGGGCGTGGATGGCGTTGGATCGGCGCGCACGGGGATGTATTCCTTGCGCGGGCAGGGTTGCGGCGCCGTTGGGTTGGCCGATTGCGCAACGGCGGCAGCGTGGTCGGTCGAGGCGGCATTCGCCATCTCGGAAGCGGCCTACATCGTCGATACCGGGCCGTCCGGTGATACGATTGCAAACGCGCTGTCCACAAGTGCAAGCTCCGGCGCCCGGTCATCTTGGCTGAAGCTGATGTTTGGGGACTGGATTTGGTGGGCCGATCCTGTGAACGGCGTGCTGCGGCTGATCTCGCCGCTTGGGTTCGTGTTGGGTCAGCTCGGCGCCAGCGCACCCAATCAATCGACGTTGAACAAGCAGTTGTTCGGCGTGGTGGCATCGCAACGCAGCGGGATGAACTCGGGTGCGTCAACCGGCACGTATAGCGCGGCGGAACTTGCGTCGCTGGTGGGCGGCGGGTGGGACGTCATCACCAACCCCGGCGCGGCGGCCGTGCCGATCTGGACGTGCCGGACCGGGCATAACAGCAACGCCACGATCGGGTCTGCCCAATCGGACAGCTATACGCGGATGAACAATTTCATCGCGGCGACGCTGTTGGCGGGGATGGGCGTCTATGTTGGGCAGCCGATTACACCGACCTTGTTTGGCAACATCCGGGCGACGCAGTTGGGCTTCCTGCAAAACCTGCTCAATGCCGGGTATCTGTCGCTCAATGGTGACGGGTCGCTGCCTTACTCCGTGAAGTGCGACGCGACGAACAATCCGCAACAGCGGACGTCGCTGGGCTACGTGCAGTCGGACGATGCCGTGACGATCCAGGGCATCAACGAGAAGTTCATCGTGAACCTGCAAGCGTCGTCCAGCACCGTCACGTCACAGACGGCGACCGCGCAGTCCGCCGGCCTCACAACCCCGTCTTCGTTCTAAGGAGGGCCGATCAATGTCTGCAACTGGCGTTTTCACCGTCGGCCGCGATGGCAATTTGGTGCTGTCGGTATCGGGGTATGGCAACATCACACCGCCGCTGGGGACCATGTTCAAATCGGCGCCGGTCTATAAGAAGGTCCGGTCCGAGCCGCTGAATAGCCCGCCGATCGAGGCGGAACTGCCCGATGGGTGGAATTGGGATATGGAGGCGGACCGCAGCAACCGCGCGGTCGACGATTTGGTTTCTGCGGCGGAAGCGGGATTTTGGAATGGTGGGACGCTGCCGACCTGCAGCGTCACGCAATACGTCAAGGAGAATGACGGCAGCATTTCCACCTACGCGTTTGCGTCGGGCAGCTTGAAAATCGATACGGGGTCGTTCGATGGCGACAAGGTGGTGAAGCAGAAGATTTCCGGCTTCTCGCCCACGCGGCGCAAGGTGTCCTGATGGCGGAAACCGTCACGGACGCCAAGGGGCGCACGATCAAGCTGCGCGTGGTGGATCCGACGTTCGCGCTGTCATTGGCGGAGGCGGCGGGTGATGCGTCGGCCAATCAGGGTTTCATGCGGCTGGCGGCGCTGTATCTGCTGGCTGATGAGATCGACGGCATGCCGGTGCCGTTTCCGCAGGATAAGGACCAGCTCTACGCCGTGGCGCGGATGCTGGGCAATGACGGCGTTGCCGCGCTGAGCGCGTACATGAACGGCAATGCAACCGCCGAGGATACCGAGCGAGCAAAAAACTAAGCCGGCACCCGGCTTTGCGTGACGTGCTGTTTTTGGCGCAGAGCGGGGTGCCGTTTGGCGAGGCGATGCGGCTGCCGCTGTGGAAGCTGCGCGCCTATTGTGTTGCGATTCGCGAAATGCGCGGCGAGCGGTACGATTGGGACTACAACACATGGGAGGTCCCGCATGCCTGATTTTAGCGAGTTGAGCGACTTCCTGCGTTTTTTGCCAGGGCTCGCGGCAAACGTGGAGGCCGCCCAGCACAGAGGACGCGAGGCGGCGGTTGAGATTGTGCGCCAGGAGGTTGTGGCGACATTGGGCGAGTATCAGGCGGGCGGTACTGGCCCGTTTCCCGCCTGGGCGGCCTTGCAGGACGCGACGCGGACGGCGGCCAGCCGGCACGGGTTTGACGTCGGTGCACCGGAGTTGGAGACGGGCGCGCTACGGGGCAGCATTTCGGCAGGCGTGGAGCGCGACGGCCGCGCCGCCGTTGGCGTGGCGGATGAGATGGTGGGCAACGGCACGCCGGGCAACGCGCTGCGCAACATCGGCGACGTGGCGGTGGCGCAGGAATTGGGCACTGCGGTGCTTCCACAGCGGTCGTTTCTGGGCGTCGGTGCGTTCCGGTCGGCCCAGCGGGCGGCAGAGGCATTCGTGCTCCCGGTAATCGCGGCGCTGTCTGGGGCGCCGCCATCCAACCGGCCGTCAGGGGGAGATGCACCGCATGGCCATGATTGATGCGTACCGGATTGGCGTCGACCTGGTGCTGGGCGGTGACCTGGCGGCCGGAATTGCGGCGCTGATCCCGGGGCTGGAGCGGTTGGATTCCGGCATCACGCACGCCAATGCGGAGGCGGCGGCGTTGGCCGCCGGGTTGCGCGGCGTTGTGGAGACGGCGCCAGGGATCGGGCGGGCCGCCGATGAGATGGATCGCTTGAGCGCGGCAATGACCGGCGTGAACCGGGCGGTTGAGGCTTGGCGATCTGGCGGCGGCACGGCGGAGCCGAGTGGGCCGCCTCAGGCCCGGGATGACTTGGCGACGGGGCCGCATCATCAGGCGCCATTGGATGATGTCGTTGAAGTGCCGGACGACGCGTCCGGCCTCACGAGGGGTTCGGGCGCGGGCGTACGTCCCAAGCCAAGCCCGGAGCCGCGCGGCCCGTTGGATGCGGTGATGCCGGCCTTGCTGCCGGGCGAACCGGTCGAGTCCGGCGTGGGAGCCGGCGCGGATGCGGGAGCGCATGAGGCTGCGGACCCGGCGTTGCAACCCGGGGCAGTGGAACGGAGTGTCCGGGCCAGGACGCCGGCTCGAGAGGCAACGACGGGCGTGCTGGCCGCCTATGAGCTGGCTGCGTATGCCCTGCCGGTTTATGTCCAGGATGCGTGGGAGCCTGGCGGATCTGAACGTGCCAGTTCTGGAAGGGATGGGACCGCTTCGTCGTCCGAACCTCTACGGGACGATGTTTTGCCGGATGTGTTCGGGGCGGTTGACCCGGCCTCCGACGCGGGCCGCCCGGGCGGGAAAAGCGTCGGAGCGGTTGAGGGTGTTTTGTCGGCCTTGCCGGGACGTAGCGTTGGCGTGAATGAGATGGTGATGGAGCCTCTGCCGCGCGCGCAGGCGCCATTGCAGGTGATGAGCGACGTGCTGAGGCCCGGGATCGCGATGCCGGACATTCACGAGCCCATTCGTGACCGCGTGGTTGGGTTGGATGCCGCGCCGGCTGCCCCGGCATTGCTGTTGGAACGGCCCAAGGACGTGGACCATACATCACGGGCCCGAGCGACCGATCGTAGGCGTGGCCTAAGTCAGGCGGTTGCCGTGCCGGCAAGCGAACCCGCCCGCGCGCCGGCAGTGGCGGACCTGACCCGTATCGGGCCATGGTCCAGGCCAAATCCGGAGGTGGCCAAACCGGCGGCGGAGCGTCTGCCGTTCGGCATTTTGGGGCCGGGTGCATCAAGGATCAAAGACGCACTGGCCGGTCTGACTGCCAGTGAGGCACAGGGAGGGCTGTTCGTGCTTGCCGACGGCATCGCCGCCGTGACCGGGGCGATGGACAAGATGCCGCAAGGCTGGCTGGGCGCGACGGAAAACACGGCAGGGCCGCTTGGCGGCCCTGGATCCGTGCCCTCGCTGGCGGCTTCGTCCCGCGAGCAAAGCGACGGTGTCAATTTGCCACGGCAGTTCCACGGCTACCATCCGCAAGGTATGCAGCCAGGCCCTGTCATCGAGCACATCACCTATCTGCATCTGGACGATAGGGAAATCGCACGGGCGGTGACGCGGCAGCAGCTTCGCATGATGGGGGGGCAGGTGTCCGGCACGCTGCGGCCCGATCCCTCGCTTGCGCCGCAGTATGGAGCCCATTTGCTGGAGACGTAGCGCATGGTCGATATTACCAGCGTGCTCGGGGCGTTGAGCACGCTTGCCACGGGCGGCTCGGTTAGTCTCGGGTCCCTTGTCTTTGCTGGGTTCGAAGTGCCGCCGAAGATCAATTTCGGCGGCACGACTGTTTTGGTGGTGCATAAATTCCCCGGCGGTGCGCGGGTGATCGATAGCATGGGGGATGATCCGGTCACGCCGCAATGGAGCGGCACCTTCACCGGGCCGTTTGCTGCGGTGCGGGCGCGGCAGGTGAACGCGCTGCGGCTGGCGGCGCAACCGGTGCAACTGAGTTTCGGGCCGTTCTCGGCACAAGTCGTGATCAAGCGGTTCACCGCCGACTATCAGCGCAACGGGTTCTGGATACCCTACCGCATCGATTGCGAGGTGCTGCCGCCGCAACCCGGTGCCGCGAGCGTCGGCGGCACCGCACTGGCCGGGTTGATTGGCAATGACGCGGCCAGTGCGGTGCAATCCGTGTCGGACGCGGCGGGGCAGGTGGCGGACGTGGCGGCGACGGCAGCCGCGCAAGCGTCGGCCGTGCTGGCGCGGATTACGCCGATGGCCAACCTCGTCGGGATGAACCTGACGCCGATTACCAATGCGCTGAACACGGGAACGGGCATCATCGCAGGCGTCACCAACCTGGCGGAGGCGCCGGGTGCGGCTGCGCAGTCCTTCGCGCAGTTGCAATCGGCGGCGTCCGGCATCGGCAGCGCGCTGGGGGCGGTGGGCGCCGGGGTTACCTCGATCGCGGGGACGGCGAGCGCGGTGGGCGGGGCTGATCCGATGGCCAGCGTTCCCGACATGGCCAATGCCGGGGCACTGACCGGCGCCATGGCCAATTTGGCGCAGGCGCAGGGCTTCGCAGCACGGGCGGCGATCAATGCGCAGACGGCAACGGCACCCGCGGGAGGCGGATCATGAACACCGCTACTGTATCGAACACCAATCTGTTTGCGGTGGCCGCGCGCTATTTGGGCGACGCCACGCAATGGGTGCGGATCGCGCAGTTGAACGGGCTGGCGGAGAGCGAGATCGCCGGCACGATGACGCTGGCGCTGCCCGCGGTGGACCCGGCGGCCACGGGCGGCATCGTCACGGCGGCACCGCTTTCGACGGTGCCGGTGCTGGATATCACGTTTCCGCAGACGGTCAGCTTCATTCCCAACCTGGCCGTGTTCGGGTCCGCAGCGGGGACCGTTTGGGATGCGTTCAATTGGGATGATGGGAGCGTTTGGCAATGACGATCGCAGCGGGCCAAAAAGCATCGGCGGCCGATGTCGTCGCGGCACTGGCCGCCACCACGAACGTTGCCGCCACCGGGCATTTCTATGCCGACCTTGGCGCCACGGTGACGCGCTATGGGGACCGGCTGTTCGTCGGTGCGGCCACCAACGACCAGGCCAAGGCCGACCGCTCGCAGACCACGGATTGGTTGAGCGCCACCATGGCGGCCACCAGCATCGGCGCCTACGCGGTGTGGGGCGCCACCACGGCTTCGCTTTCCCGGTTCGGCACCATCGGCATCTTGGGCGCGTCGCGCACCTCGGATGCGCTGGCTAATACCGGCATGCTCGGCTACACGCCGTCCAGCATCGGCATTGCCTCATGGGGCATCGACGACGACACCAGCGCGCCGCGCACCACCACCACCTATGCCTATTACGGCGAGGCGTGGCGGCTGGCGGGGGTGACGTATCAGCCGAGCTTCGCCATGGAGTTGGAGGGCGTGGAGTTCGGCGCCGCGCATACGGGGATCGCCAACCCATACCACCCCAATGTCGGCGGCGGGGTGAGCACGCTGCAACTCGGGTCGGGCGGCGGACAATCATCAGGCGCGGTGGTGGACATCGCGTCGTTTATCTCCACCGTCAGCAACCCGGCGCGGGCGCAAATCGGCATTGTCTTCGGCGCCACCTCGCTGACGGGGACCAATGGCACGGCTGGTGATAGCGGCTATGCCTCCGCCGTGGTGCTGGCGCGCAACCATGGGATCGAGTGGCGCACCCCGGAGACGGTGAGCGGCAACCAAGGCGTCAATACGGGGCTGTTCATCCGCAGCACGGTATCGGCGGCGGCCAACGGGACGCGCATCGAGGCGCAGGATAGCGGGTTCGTGCTGTCGAATGCGTCCGGTCAGTTGCTCTTCTCGGTCAACACGGCGGCCACGCCGACGAACACGCTGTATGTCCAGGCGGGCAGCGGGACGGGGGCGGCCGGGCTCTACGTGGCAGAGGGATCGGGCGGCAGCCCCAATCTGGGGCTGTATCCCGCCAGCGGCGGAGAGTTGCAAATCCAGTCCGCCGTTGTCTCGCCCGGCAATACGGTGACGGCGGGTATCCAGCCCTCCGGGTGGCTGAAGATCAACATCAACGGCACCGATGTGCGTATTCCCTATTTCAGCACATCCCAAGCTGGCGGCTAATGAGCGGCACGTTCGGCCAACCGCGTATGCGGCTGCTGGCCAATGGCGTCGCGCTGCCGGTGCTTCAGGCGGATGTGCGGCAGACGGGGTATTACGGGTCCAGTAAATTCAGCGCCACGCTGGCCGCGTTCGGCGATGCGGCGCATGGCCCGGCGTTTTGGGCAGGCAGCGACACCTACGACGTGGAGTTGCAGGGCGGCTTCCTGGCGCCGGGTGCGCCGGAGGGGTCGGCAGCCTGGCAATCGCTGTTCATGGGCACGGCCGATGAGGAATTGGAGATCGATTTGGACCGCGGCACGGTGCTGCTGCAAGGCCGCGACTATTCCGGCAAGCTAATGGACGCCAAGACGGCGGAGACGTTCAGCAACCAAACGCTGGCGCAGATTGCGACCACGCTGGCGGGGCGCGCCGGGTTGCAGGCGGACGTGGCGAGCACGTCGCAACTGGCGGGGCAGTTCTATGAAATCGACCACGCGCGCACGTCGCACGACACGTTCAGCCGGTCATCCTCCTATTGGGAGATGATTACCTACCTGGCGCAACAAGAGGGCTACGACGTGTGGGTGGATGGAAAGACGCTGCACGTGCAGCCGAAGGATGCCGCGACGGGTGGCCCGGCGTTCACGGTGCAGAGCGGCCAACCCAGCCTGACCGGCAGTGCCGATTATGGCCGGGTGGCGAACGTGCAGCGTTTGACCTTGGTGCGCCGGCCGGCGCTGGCCAAGGATGTGCACGTCACCGTCAAGTCATGGGGCGCCAAAACCAAGGCCATGGTGAGCGCAATGGCGGGGCCGGCGAGTGCGACGCAAAAGGTGGTCAAGACCTTCCCGAATTTGACGCAAGCGCAGTGTTCGGTGATAGCGGCCAACATCCGGGCCGAGTTGGGACGGCATGAGCGCAACGTGCAGTTCGGCATGCCGGGGGAGTTCACGCTGCGGCCACGCGCCCCCATTGCGGTGCAGGGCACGGGGACGGCGTTCGATACGACATTCTTCATTTCGGAAATCGACCGCAGCTATAGCAGCAAGGCCGGGTTCTGGCAGACCGTGATGGCGCGCAACCTGCCGCCGGAAGCCGATCAGGGGGCACCATGATAGAACGGTGGCGCGAAGCGCAGCGGTTGCACGCGGCCAGCATGGACGGGCAGCGCGGCGAGGCGCGGTATGGCATCGTCAGCAGCGCCGACCCGGTGCGGTTTGCCGTGCGGGTGACGTATCAGCCGAGCGGCGCGCTGTCCGGGTGGTTGCCGCTGCCGATGCCGTGGGTGGGCAATGGCTGGGGCATGCTGGCCCTGCCGCCGGTCGGCGCACAGGTGGTGGTGATGCCGGTTGAGGGCGACGCCGAACAATGCGTCGTCGTCGGCGTGACCTATAACGATCAGGACCGGGCGCCGTCCGGCTACCCCAGCGGCGAGTTTTGGTTGGTGCACCAATCCGGCAGCTTCCTGAAGTTGCAGAATGACGGGACGGTGCAGATCATGGGCGATTTGCACGTCAATGGCGACGTTTACGACAAGCATGGCTCGTTGGATCGGTTGCGCGGGCATTACAATTCGCATGTGCACCCCGGCGTGCAGTCCGGTGGCAGCAACACGCTGATGACCACCCAGCAAGACCCGGAGTAGCCCGATGGAAATTTGGCATGTGTGGGGTGGCGATCTTGCGATCGGCCCAACGGGGGACCTTGCCCAAGTGAGCGGGGTGGAAGAAGGGCGGCAACGCGTGCTGCGCCGGCTGCTGACGACGCTGGGCAACTACATCTGGCATCTCGATTACGGTGGCGGGTTGCCGCTCATGGTAGGGCAACCCGCGGACGCCTACGCGATCGAGGGCACCGTGCGCCAGCAAATGGCCTTGGAGGCGGCGGTTGCCACGACGCCGGAACCGACCGTGAGCGTGTCGACCGATGGCGCCGGGGGCACATTCCTCGTCATCAATTACACGGATGCGGGGTCCGGCCAGCCCGTGGCGCTTGGTCCGGCGGATGGTTTGCAATTTGGAGGTAGCTAATGCTCGAAGGAACGCTTGCCATTCGCGATGTCTTAGCGGAACGGAGACGTCAGATCGAGGTTGAAGGCTGGACCCAAGATTTAGACGATAGTTGTTGCGGCCTTGCAGAAGCCGCGGGATGCTACGCGCTTTTCGGTTCCGGCTCCCAGGATGGTCAATCACACCCTCCGGTTTTCTGGCCTTGGCACAATGCGTGGTGGAAGCCGCGCGACCGTAGGCGAGATTTAGTTCGCGCTGCTGCGCTGATCCTTGCGGAAATTGAACGCATCGACCGGGCTGACGAACGGAAAGTTTGGGGGTAGCTCATGCTGTCACTCCAGAACATGGCGTCGCTGCTGTCCAACATGGCGGCTGCGGCGCAAGGTGCGTTCGGCACCATCCTGAACTTCGCGACGGGCACCATCTTTGCGGCGCTCAACGAGGGCGTGGCGTCGGTGATGCTGTGGCTGCAATGGCTGCTGGTGTTGCTGTATCTGAAGATACGCGCGGCCACGGCAACCGGCGCCGACCTGGATAGCTGGATGGCGGATTTTGGCGTCACCCGCGAACCGGCGGTGGCGGCAACCGGGCTCGTGACGTTCGCCCGGTTCACCGACACGGCGGCGGCCACGGTGCCGGCCGGCGCCACCGTGCTGACGGGCGATTTGTCGCAAACCTTCGCGGTGACGGCGAATGCGGCCAATGCGTATTACGTGGCGGGCAGCAATAGCTACCTGATCCCCGCGGGGACGGCGAGTGCGGCCTTGCCCGTGCAAGCGGCGGTGGCGGGGGTGGGCGGCAACGTGCTGGCCGGCGCCATCTCGCTGTCCGGCAGTGCGCTGGCGGGCATCGATACCGTGACCAACGCGGCGCCGTTCACCAACGGGGATGCGGCGGAGACCGACCCGCAATTGCGCGCGCGCTTCGTCACCTTCGTCAACACCAGGGCGCAGGCGACGCCGGCCGCCATCGTGGCGGCGATCATCGGCGTGCAGTCCAACCTGATTTATTCGCTGTTCGAGAATGTCAGCAGCGGTGGCACGGCGCAGCCCGGCAACTTCATCGTCGTGGTGGACGACGGCAGCGGGGCGCCATCGTCGGGACTGCTGGCGTCGATTTCGGCGGCGATCGTCCCCGTGCGCCCGATTTGCTCCACGTGGTCGGTGGTGGGGCCTGCTGTGACGGCGGCGAGCATTGCCATCACGGTCACGCCACCCTCCGGCACGCTGGTTTCCTCGATTGCGGGGGCGATCCAAACGGCGGTGGCGGCCTACGTTGATAGCCTGCCGGTCAACAATGCGGCGGCCGGCACTACGACGGCGGCGACGCTGTTCCTGGCGCAGATATCCGGCGTGGTGGCGGTGACGGCGCCCGCCGGGACGACGGTGACGGCAGTGACCATCAACGGGGGCAGCGCCAATGTGGTGCCGGCCAATATGGGCGTGGTGCGCGCCAGTTCGGTGACGGTCACATGAGCACGGGCAGCCAGGCGGACATGCTATCCCGCATCAAGTCGGTGCTGCCGGGCGGGTGGTTTGCGGCTACGGGGCAGGACAGCACCGTGTCGGCCACGCCCGTGCTGGACGCGGCGCTGTCCGGGCCGGCCTGGGCGCTGGCGTGGTTTTGGCGGTTCTACAGCTACGTGGCGGCGCAGGCGCGGATTGCCACGGCCAGCGGCATCAATTTGGATATGGTGGCGGCCGATTTCTTCGGGGGCGGGCTGACGCGCAATGCGGGAGAGTTGGACCCGGCGTTCCGGGCGCGCATCCTGGCGGCGCTGTTTCCGAAGCAGGGCACGCGGCAGGCGGTCCTCGACGCGGCCAGCGCGGCAGCGGGCGGGCGGGCGGTGGTGTTCGAACCGGGCTACGCCTTGGATGCGGGCGGGTGGGACATCGGCACCACGGGCTACGACACGCCCGGGAGCGCCGGATGGGGGACGCGGCTGATGCCGTTCCAGGCATTTCTGACAGCGCCGCCAGGCAACCGGGCCGCCGTCTACGCCGCGGTGGAGCGGGTGCGGCCGGCGGCAACAATCATTTGGACGCAAGCATAAGGGGCACATCGATGAGTGTTCGTAAATCTCGGTTTCGCGCATGGCTCCTGGCAACCGTCACTGTCCTGCCGTTGGCTGCTCACGCTCAAGTCTTCGGTGGCTCGAAATCGGCTGACACCACCATCGCGCACACGCCGGCCGGCGCTGCCGTGACGGTGCCGGCCTGGGCGGACGCCGGTGGGGTTTTGGCCAACCTGACGTGCAACAGTGCCGCCGACAGTATCACGCAATTGGCGAACGCGGCGGCCCTGCAAGCGGCCATCAACGCGACGCTGGTAGCGAGCCCCGAGCATCGGCGATACCTCATCCGCCTGCCGCCGGGGCGGTGCTTCCTGCCGGGCGGCATGGTGACGATCGGCGATGTCGAAGGCAGCACGGCGCTCACGCGGGGCAAGTTGCGGCTGGAAGGAGCGGGTAAAGACAATACCGAACTGGTGATGAGCGGCTCGGGTGACGGCATTTTGGTCACCAGCGGCAAGGTATCGCTGTCCAGCTTCACGATGACGAGCGACGGCAGCACCCGCGGATTTATCAACACGGTGGTGACAGCCGCGGGGGCCGTCGTCGCCAGCAACGTCATGACCATCACCACCACGGCCGCGCATGGTGCCGTGGTTGGCGACACGGTGATTTACACCATGGCGTCGAACGGCGCTTATTCCTACCGAGGCACCGTCACCTCCGTCCCGACCTCCACCACGCTGACGGTGGCCTACACCATCGGCAATGGGACAGTGACCGGCGGCAATTTGCGGGTGCTGCACACGATCGGCACGGGCCGTGGCATTGCCATTGATCCTGGCCATTCGATCGGCACGACGATGGCGGATTTTGAAATGCACGATGTGTCTATTCAGGGTCAGCCTGGTGACGGGTTCGAGGCGATCGACCCGGAATTGCTGCTGATGCAGCGGGTGGTTGCCGCCAACAATGGCGGCAATGGCTTCCAGTTGAACGGCTCGGATTACGGCTCCGGGCAGGAGAACAACAACAACCTGCTCGAAAACGTCCGGGGGTCCGGCAACGGCCTGGCGGGCATCCTCGACTACGCATCGGTCAACGGCAACGTCTACGTCAGCGCGGAGGCGTTGCAGAATTACGGGCCGATCCAGTTCGACATCAACGCTGGCACTGGCGCGGCAGTCCTTATCAACCCGGATATCGAGGCGGAAAATATCCAGGTCGCCAACGGCGGAACCGGTTCGAACCAGATTGGGCTACGTTTAGGGACAGCCGGGGGACAGGTGATTAATGGCCTGATCAATGCTGGTGGTTTCGCGCCCGTCCAACTCCAGCAGTCAAGGCAGCGCATCGTCGGCACGCTGCTGGCAAACACGGCATATCCGGGCAACCCCAATGGAGCGACTGGGAATTACACGACGGCTTATATCCTATTCGCCTTCGGCACGCTGACTGATATCAACGTTGATGCTCCCTTGCTTGGATCGATCGCGGGCAACACACAGGCGGTGACCAGTTCCCCGGCGATCCTTGCCAACAACACCAACCGCATCCGGCTCGGCACCACGATCCTCACGCCATCCATGCTGTCCAACGCCCCGGCCGTGGCCGCCGCTGGCACCAACCTTGCCACTGCGGCGGCCCTTTCGGCTGACATATCGGACGTGACGACGGTGGCGAGCGGATCGGGCGTTGCGCTGAGCGGACAGGTCGGGCAGCGGCAGGATATTTGGGACGATGGTGCCAATATGTTGTTCGTTTACCCGCCATCGTCCAGCGCGGCCATCGGGGCTGGCAGCCTTGGCGCTCCCGTTTTGCTGGCGGCGGGCGCACACGCTGCCTTTGTCTGCCTGACCGCGACCGTGTGCCGGCAGGCGCCGTAACGGTTATCCGCTGCCCAAAGAATTAGGAACACCCTATGGATCGTATTATCAGCTATCCCGGCCAAGTGCCGGCGGTAGAGGATTTTCTACAGGCGCAGAAATTCGGCGTGGTCAGCAACGGGCGCGCCATAGAAGCGGTGATGGGACAAACCCCGATTGCCACCGGGTTTGCCGCATCGATTGATGGGTCAGCCAATTTGACGCTGGGGCCGGGCTCGCTCACCATGCCGGCCACGCTGGATACGCTGGCGTTCGGCGTGCTGGGCACCGACAGCACGGCCATCACCAAGCAGGGCGTCAGCAACGCCAACACGGTAACGGCGCTGGCCAGCCTCACGCCGGCCACTGCCGGGTATGCGGTGAACGTGCTGGTGTCCGCCGCCGTGGCGGACGCCGCGGCGGGTTCGCTGGTGTTGGCCTATTACAACACCAATGCGCCGACGACGCCGTATAACGGGTCGGCCGGGTCCGGCACCGCGCAACCAACCGAGTTGCTGACGACGGTTGCCTTTGGTTTCACGGCGGGTGCGGCGGTGGCAGCGGGCTCGCAGTCCACGCCCTCGACGCCATCCGGCACGGTTCCGCTCTATGTGGTGACGCTGACGCACGGGGCGGCGCCGAGTGTGGCCTATCATCCCGCCGCGCCGTTTCTGGCGTTCACCTTGCCGCAACTCACCCCGGGGTTCGCGCGCGAGCAAGTGTTTACATCCACCGGGAGCTTCGTTGTGCCCCGCGGCAGCACGTCGTTGCGGGCCTATGCGTGGGGCGCGGGTGGCGGTGGCGGGGCCAGCGCGAGCGCTGGCTGCGGCGCGGGCGGCGGGGGCGGTGGCGGCTACGCGCGCGGCGTTTTCAACGTGACGCCCGGGCAAGTCATCACCATCACCGTGGGGGCGGGCGGCACGGCGGGGAGCGGCTCCGCCAATGGCGGCGGGGGTGGCACCACCTCGGCCGGGCCGCTGCTCTGCGCGGGCGGCGGCGGGGGCATCTATTCAAGCGCCTATGCAACGGACGGCGGCGGCGGCGGCGCTGCGTCTGGCGGCAGCCTCAACCTGCCGGGACTTAACGGAGGTTCGGGGGTGCTCTTCAGTTCGGCCATCGCGAGCGGCGGCCAAGGCGGGGCGGCCTTTCAGTCCAGCCCGTATGGGCTGAACGTGAACACGCCCGGCACGGGCGGCCTGATGCCCGGGGCGGGCGGGAATGGCGGCGCTAGCGGTTATGCCGGGGGCGCCGGGGCGCCGGGGTTGGTCATTGTGGAGTATTGAGCATGTATCGCTTTCTCTTGGTGTGCGTTGCCTTCGGATTGTCCTGTGCGGGGGCTGCGGCGCAGGTTCGCAACTCCTACGCGACGCAAGACGGGCGCTCCGCGACGGTGGTGGTGACGTGCCCGAGCGCAGACGCGTCGTTTACCGCCGTTCCCTGCACGGCGCCGCCGCAGAGCCCGGTGACTTATGCGGCGCCGGCTGCTGCCGCGATCGTGACGGCGAATGTGGCCGTGACGGTGTTTGCCGCCGGGGCGGTGCTGCATTCCTGCGATATCGTGAATACAGGAACCGACACGCTCTATGTTGACTTTACCACCACAGCCGTAGCCGGCTCAGCCACGTCAATCCCTTTACAGGCGGGCCAAGGGTATCACTGCGCATTTCCGCCCGTGGGGGCGGTTTCGGCGGTGGCCGACATGGCGCAGCCCTTCGTTGCCGTTAAGTATTGAGTTGGGGGCGAGCGGGTGGAGGGTGCGGCGCATGGAAATTGCCAGCCGGATCAGCGTCCTCGAAGACCGGGTAGACGGGCATGGCGAGGCAATCAAGCGGCTGGAGACGCGAGATACCGAAGTTGCCGGCGCTCTGAACAAACTCTCGGCCGCGCTGGACACGTTCGTGTCCGACAACGCGGCGGGGCGCAAGGTGTTGGAGCGGATGTTGGGTGGGATTGCGCTGCACCGGGGATGGCTGGCCTTGGTGGCGGTCGCCTCCTCGTCGCCGGCGTGGTTTCCCTATGTCAAGCCGCTGATCGGCCGGCTCATCGGGCTGGCACCATGAGGACTCCGCATATGTTTGCGCTGAGCCGCAAGACACTATGGGTGATGCTGACCATTTTCGCGGCCTCGTGCAGCTTCACCATCATTCAGCGCTTGGCCGTGTGGGTGGATGTGATCGATCGCCCGAACTTTGGCATCGGCGCGCTGTCGGCCACATCCGGCTCCGTGGCGTGGCTGCTGGCAACGCGCGTCATGCAGGCTGGCGCCTTGCAGATCATTGCGGGGATGGGGCTATATGCGCTCTCGCGCAGGCAGACATTTTGGTTCACCCCGCTGATCCTGACCGTGGTGCTGCTGATGCAGCTCAAGGCGGTGTCGCAACTGATCCAGGCGTGGGGATTGTTCCACGACGTTTGGCACGTGCGCGATATCGTCAACTCGGTTGAGGTATTGATCGAGGCGGTGCTGATCGCCCTCATCGTGACGTCGAAGTCACCGCAAGCGCCGGCGCCAAGGACGTGAAGTGCACGTGGGAGGAGATGTTGCGACCCGGCGGTAAAGGCGGCATCGCTACCTCCTATCTCGGCAACATCACCGGCAGGATCGCCTAGCGCGTCCAGGTTGTCAGCGACAAGGAACATTATCAGGCACACGTCGTTCTACGTTATTTTGCCTTAGTTGGCGTGCCCAAGTGAGAGTCACGCGCTAGACTTGTCTTGATAAAGCAGTATCTTGGCAATATGACAGCGCCCGCGTGCTGGCGGGAGAACTGCGCACGGCCGTCGAACGCCGGCATCGGCTGGCCGTGGCACGGGTCGGTCACAGCCGGGCGTGTCCGTTCGACCTGCACGCCCTGGTGCCCGTCCCGCCCGAAATCCTCGCACTCGGCCCCGACCATACGGACGCGCTGGCCTGGCTCTGGGAGCATTGGGGCACGACCGAGCCGCTTCGCCACGTCGCGCCCGACCCCGCGGAGGAGGGCCGCAGGGACGGAAACCCGTGGGACCTGGGCTGCGCCTGGAATTCTGGTCTGCGGATTGGATGCCTTGGCGCGCCCTCGTGCAAATCCGCACCGACTGGCCGGCGTTGCGGGTCGACATGCACCCGAGTCACGACTGATGGACGGTATGGACCCGGCCGGGTGGGACACCCTGCCGCGGCAACCCAGGGCCAGGGCGGCGCGGACACCGGATGTGACTGCGCTGTTGCGGGATTGCCTGGCTGCAATCAAGCTGCCGCCGGACGCCGCCAGCCTCTACCGTGTTCCCGCCCCGCCCGATTGGTCCTAAGCGAAGGCGGCAGACCGGATGCGGGCCCTGCTGGCGTCGCTGGGCGAAGATGGCGCGCCCGTAGCCGCGTTTCTGCCGGAGCTCCCGGTGGCGCTACCCAATCGGCAGCATTGGTGCCGGTCGGCGGTTGCGAACACGTTTCTGGCTGGTCTGGAGATGACGCGAGAGGGTGTGGCCGATCTTGAGCAAGAGGCAAGTTGGGCGTCGATCACGCTCAGGCGAGGCCAAATGTCAGGCGTCGCCGATGGCGCAGCCACTCGCGTGTTGTAGGATGATGGCCAGGCAGACAGTGGGAGTGCGATCGATGACGGCGTTCCATGGTAAGCCACCCGGCGGCAGCGCGGGCGAGATGTCACGCCGCACCGAGCGCCTGCGTCCGGCCATCGCGCTGAGCCCACCGCAGGTCGCGCAAGCACGCCGACTCCGGCGGTCAGGCGCCGAACCGGAGCAGATCGCCGCGTCGCTCGGGGTCGCGACGGAGGAAGTCGAGAAGGCGCTGGTGCAGATGCGTTCACCTCGGCCGGAGACGACGCGGGGCACGCTCAACGTGACGCTGGCCGCCCACAAAGTCTTCCTGCAGGAGCGGATTGGCGACGAGCCGCTATGGAAGACCGTGGACCGCGTGGTCGACGAGCTGCTGCGGCTGCGGGCTGAAAAGGCCGAACCATCCCCAAAGCGTCCGGACCGCCGAAGCGAGGCGAGCAAGCCGCAAGCCAACCAGCTCTCGCTGCTCGGTACCCTCGATTGATCCCTATCGCTGATGGCTTCAGCGCACCCGGGTGCACGATGGAGCGGTGAAGGCATAAGCCAATTTGCCCCGGTCCTGCGGCAATCACGGCTAATGCGCGCCCGCCCCGCCGCCGCTGCTTTTCGCCATCAGCAGGGCCGTCAGCAACGCGAGGATCAGGGCCACGCCCATGACGTAGAACGCATCGCTATAGGCCAGCAAATTGGCCTGCGCCCGGATCGTGCGGCCAAGCTGGACCACCGCCTCACGCCAGGCGGTTGCCGCGTCGCTGACGCCGCTGGCCAGGAAATGCTCCTGCAAACGCGCAATCCGCTGCTGCGTCGCCGGCTCCAGCAGCGAGACACGCGGCGTGATGACGTTGGAGTGGAACTGCTCCCGCTTGGTCACGAATGTCTGCAATGCTGCGATGCCCACCGAACCGCCCAAATTGCGCATCATGTTGAACATGGAGGACGCGGACCCGGCATTCTCCCGCTCGATGCCGCCGGTCGCGAGCGCGGAAAGCGGCGTCAGGATCACGGCCTGCCCGATGGCGCGCACGATGTTGGGGATGAACAATTGGTCACCCGCATAATCCGGTGAGATCGCCAGGTTCATGAAGCAGCTGACTGCGAACAGCGCAAACCCGGCTGCCACCAACAGCCGCGCATCGAACCGCTTCATCAGAAACGGCACACACGGGATCAGCACCAGTTGCGGCAACCCGGTCCAGGCCAGCACGGCGCCGACCTGCTGTGAATTGTAGCCCTGGGTCTGCGACAGGTACACGGGCAGCAAGTACACCGAGCCGTAGAGCGCCATCCCCAGAATGATGTTGGCCAGGCTGCCCAAGCCAAAATTCCGCCGTCCCAGCAGGCGCAAATTCAGCAGCGGCCTCTTGGCCGTCAGTTCGATCCAGAAGAACAAGGCCAGCGACACGGCAGCGACCACCGACAGCCGTACGATGAAGGCTGACCCGAACCAATCGTCCTTGTTGCCCTCCTCCAGCACGGTTTGCAGGCAGGCGAGACCGATGGCGAGGGTCGCGATGCCCGGCCAATCGCCGTCCCGCAACAGCCGAAGCTGCGTCGGTGCGGACGGAAGCGAGGCAGCAAGCGCAGCAAGCATGACCGCACCCGGCAGCAGGTTCACGTAGAAGATGTATTGCCAGCCATACGTCTCCGTCAGATACCCGCCAATGGTGGGGCCGATGGCGGGCGCAAAGGTGGCGGAGATGGCGAACAACGCCAGCCCCACGGGTTGTTTGGCGCGGGGCAGCATGGTGAGCGTGATGGTGAAGGCGAGCGGGATCAGCACCCCGCCAAAAAACCCCTGCAACGCCCGCAGCACGATCATCTGGCCCAGGTTTTGGGCGAAGGCGCAGGACACCGAGAACAGCAGAAACAACACGGTGTTCGCCAGCAGGTATTTCCGCAGCGAAAACACCGGCACCAAGAACCCGGTCAGCGGGATGACGACGATTTCCGCAACCAGATAGGAGGTGGAGATCCACCCGCCATCATCCAGCCCGGCGCCGATCGCTCCCTGGATGTCCGGGAGGGAGGCGTTGGTGATCTGGATGTTCAGCACCGCCATGAAGGCACCGATGATGGAGCCGCACACCGCCAGCCAGGTCTTGAAATCGACCTTTGCCGCCGGCGCTTCGATGGGGTGTGCCATGATATTGGCCTTTCTTCGCCGGGTTCAGCGTAGTCCGGCGGGGCGCGTGTCGATGGTCGGCTCCACGGACATCCCGGGACGCAGCAAGCCGCTGGCCGCGGAGTCGTGGTCCAGCACGATCTTCACCGGCAGGCGCTGCACGATCTTGGTGAAGTTGCCGGTGGCGTTGTCGGGCGGTAGTAGGGCGAATTGCAGCCCCGTCGCGGGCGACACGCTATCCACCCGGCCGCGTATCTTGGCATCCGGATAGGTGTCGACTTCGATGGCGACCCGTTGGCCCGGTTTCACGTCGGTGAGCTGCGTCTCCTTGTAATTCGCCACGATGTAGACGGCGTCGAGCGGCACAACCGCCATCAACTGGGTCCCCGCCTGGACATATTGCCCAACCCGCAACGTGCGTGCGCCGATCACGCCATCCATCGGTGCCGATATCGTGGTATAGCTCAGGTTGAGCCGGGCCTGCCGCTCTGCCGCCGCGTAATGGGCGAGTTGTGCGATGGCCTTGGTCTCGGCCGCCTTCAGCACCTCCACCTGCTGCTGCGCCGCCAATAACGCGGCGCGGGCGTGTTGCGAGGCCGCTTGCCCCTGCAGCAACGCGGACGTGGTGCGTTGCATCGCCTGGACCGTGCCGTCACCGGTGCGGGCAAGCGCGCCATACCGCGTCTGGTCCTGCTGGGCGAAACGGTATCCCGCGTCGGCGGAGGCCACTTGGAGGCTCGCCTGCTCGATCATGGTCTGCTGCAAGGCCAATTGCGCCTTTATGCTGGCCGCATCGCTTTCCGCGGTCTGCCGGTCGGCGATGGCCTGCTGTAGCGCGGTCTGGAAATCCTTGTCGTCGATGCGCGCCAACACCTGCCCGGCGGTCACATGCTGGTTGTCGCCCACCAGCACCTCCGACAGATACCCGGCGACGCGCGGGGCGATCAGCGTATTGTCCGCCTGCACATAGGCGTCATCGGTTGCTACCTCGAACCGGCCGACCCGCCAATAATCCAGCCCGTATTGCGCTGCCGCCGCCACCCCGAGCACTGCCAACGCGCCCAAGCCCAGATATTTCAGCTGCTTGCGCCGCGCCGGGTGCAAGGCGCGGGTTTGGCCGGTAGCGGGGCCAACTGCGATACGGGATGCCGCAACAACCTGATCCATGATCCTGCCTTTACGATACATAGTGTAGCGATAATAGGCACGGGAATATGACCTGACAACCCTCACACATGGCTTGTCCAACGGGTCAGACGTGCTGTATCGGAATACCATGTCAACGCTTGCCAAGCCCACCGCCCGGGCGGTGGGCCGCCCCCGCAGCGAGGCTTCGCGCCAGGTCGTGCTGGATGCCGCCTATGACATATTGGCGGAGAAGGGGATCGCGGCGTTTTCCATCGATGCGGTTGCCACCCGCGCCGGCGTTGCTCGCACCACGATCTACCGCTGGTGGCCGAACAAGGGCCAGTTGGCGGTCGAGAGTTTCCTCGAGGCGGTGCGGCCGCAACTCAGGTTCACCCAGACCCAGTCGGCCGCGGATGACATTCGCGCGCTGCTTCATTCCAACGCGCTGATGCTGAGCGGCCCTGGCGGCCGCATCGTCGCCTCCATTCTGGCGGAAGGGCAGCGTGACCCGGCCGTGGCCCAGCAGTATCGCGACAGCTACGCCACGCCGCTGCGGCAGGAGGGGCGGGCGCTGGTCCAGGCCGGGATCGACCGCGGCGAGTTCCGGCGTGATCTGAACCCCGACCGCCTGTTGGATACTGCCATTGGTGCTGTGTATCTGCGTCTGATGCTCGGCCAGCGACTGGATCGCGCTTGGGTGAACGAGATCATGGAGACACTGCTGACCGGCTGTTGGCCCAAGTAAGAGACGCCCACCCTGAGCGTAGGACGAAACAGCTTCGCTGATCCATCCTACGGGGATGGGCTAGGCGCCGGCCCTCAGCTCCATAGGCAAGACAAGGGCGCCGCAACCAGCCGGTCGCCGAATGGCACGAGATCGGCGCTGTCATAGAGCACGGCGCCACAGGCAAACCGCTCCTCGCACGCCTCAGCCAACGTCCGTAACCCAGCGAAGCCGCTGGACTTCACCGTTGCCGCCGCTTTTACCTCGATCCCCACGATCATGCCGTCATCCCGCTCCAGAACAATGTCGACCTCGTGCATCTGCTGGTCGCGGAAATGGTACGGGGTCAGCCGCACATCCGAACCCGTCATGAGTTTGCGGACTTCGGAGAGGACGAAGCTTTCCAGGAGCGCGCCGAACTCGCCGCGGTTTGCCTTCACCCGGTCGAAGCTCATGCCACGTGCGGTAGCCAGCAAGCCGGAATCGAGAAAATGCAGCTTCGGCGTCTTGGCGATCCGCTTCAGGGCGTTCGTGTACCAGGGTTGCAATGTCGCGACGAGAAAAACCTGTTCCAGCAGCGCGACGTAGCGCTGGCCGGTCTTGTGACTGACATTGATGCTCTGCCAAACGCTGAGGAGTTGACCAATCGGCCGGCACGCTCTGCCAACATGCGGATGAATTTCGGCAACTCCGCCAGCTTCTCGATTTCGGCGATGTCCCTGAGGTCGCGGGTGAGGATGGAGGTGAGATAGGAGCGCGCCCAGTCCTGGCGACGCCGTTCGCTCTCCCGGCTGACGGCCTCGGGAAAGCCGCCAAGCAGCACCAGCTTGACCAAATCATCCCCGAGGACCGCCGCCTGATCCCTTTGTAGCTTGCCCTCGAACAGCCGTTCCAGGAACGTCGGCGTCACACCCGCTATTTCGGCCTGGGCGAGTGGCAGCATCCAGAGGGTTTGCATTCGCCCGGCAAGGCTGTCGGCGACACTGGGCAGGGTCAGCAGGTTGGCGGAGCCGGTCAGCAGGAAACGGCCGGGGCGATAATCCTCGTCCACCGTTTTCTTGATCGCCAGCAGCAGGTCGGGCGCGCGCTGTATCTCGTCGACGATAGCCTGGTCGAGGCCAAGGATGAAGCCCGCGGGATCGGACCGCGCGGCGTCGAGCGTCGTCGGTCATCGAGCGTGATATAACTCCGCCCGGCTGCTCCCAGCTTGCGCCAACGTGGTCTTGCCAGCCCGGCGAGGGCCGACGATCAGGACCACCGGCGTATCCGACAGAGCCTCCTCCACACGCCTTTCCACCAGCCGCGGATACGCGCCGTATCCAGGCCTTTGAGGATTGGAACCAGCAAGCATGATAGTTGGAACCATAGACCATGCCAATAGGAACTCAATTGAATGATAATTAGGAGTATTTAGCTAAATTCCCGCGCCTCCCGGCCTTCAATCGCTCCGGCCGCGGTCACCCCGGCACCAGCGAGCGAACGTTGCAAATGCCCGGTCTTTGTGCCGCAATGGGGCCGTATGATATTCAGCCAATGCCCATAGCGAGGCGCAAGGATGCGGTTTCTCCCTCACCGGCGGCGTGTCGCAATCCCGGTACTCCTCTTCTTGGCGACGCTCTTGCTGGATATTCCCGCGGTCAAGGCGCAGGGCGACAGCGGCGTCACCAGCGAACGCATTTTGATTGGCAACGAAGGGCCGATGCATTCCTTCTCCGGCGATGAGGAGAATCGTGGCTTCGAGCTGGCGTTTGCCGAAGCCAACGCAGCCGGCGGCATCCACGGCCGCCGGATCGAATGGCGCGGCTACGCGCGGGAGGACGGCGATGACACTGGACAAGCCATGGTCAACGCGCATCGCCTGGTCGAGCAGGATCACGTCTTCGCCCTGGTGAGTTTTGGCGGGCCAGTCGCCATCCCGCTCGCCGCCTACGCGGAACAAGCCAAAATCCCGTACCTCTTCCCGCACACCGCCCTCGTCGACAGCGCCGGCAAACATTACGTTTTCACCTCGTTCCCTGGTTATGGCGGCGAGGCCAAGATGATGTTCCGCTACCTCGCGCAAGAACGCGGCCTGAAGCAGATCGGGATCGTGTATGACGCCAACGTCTACGGCCAGTTCTTCCTCGAACGGTTGAAGGAATACGCGCCGGCCTTCGGCTACGACGTCGTGGGCGGCGCGGCGCTCCATACACGCACCCCCGATACCCTGACCGCGGAGCTGAAGTCCTTGTCGGGCGCGTCCGCCGTCGTCATGGCGCTCTATCCGGCGCAGGCGAAGGCGCTGATGCAGGCAAAGGCGCAACTCGGCTTTCCCGGCCGGATGATCTCGGTTGGGCCGCTGACGGATGAGGCGTATCTCACCCTGCCCGGCGGTGTGGCGAACGGGACGCTGGGCTTCTGCTACTACCCCGATCCGGAACGGTCCGATGCACCCGGCGTCGTGCAATACCGCGCCGCTTTGGCGCATGGTGCGCCGGGTGCGGCGCCCAACCGGTATTCCATGTACGGCTATACATTCGGCCGCCTGATCGTGGACGCGCTGCGACGCGCGGGTACGGACCCGACCCGCGATAGCTTCGTGGCCGCGCTGGAGGCGACGCATGACTGGAGTTCCGGCGCCGTGCTTCCCCCGGTGACCCTGTCCGCTACCGACCATCACGCCCAAACCGCCGGCTTCATCTGCGAGATGAAGGAAGGGCGGTTCGTCGCCTTGTCGGACTGGATTTCTCCGTAGGCTCACCCTACGGTACGATAAACGCAGGATTTTACCCGCCATGAACCCAGACCTTCGCCAGGCTGCCGAGGACCATTTGGTGCGCTATGGCGGCGATGCCTTCCCGAACCTGTTCGTCAGTGCCAAGGGTACCATCGTCCGCGACGACACTGGCCGCGAAATCCTCGATTTCACCTCCGGCCAGATGTGCGCCACGATCGGGCATAACCACCCTGCCATCGTGGAGGCGGTGAACCGCGCCGGCACCAAAGCCTTCCACATGTTCAGTGGCATGATCCCCGAGGTCGTTGCCGAACTCGCCCAGACGGTCGCCCGCGACTGGATGCCCGCCGGGCTCACCAAATCGATCTTCGTGAACACCGGGTCGGAAAGCAACGAAGTCGCCCTTCGCATGGCGAAGATGCACACCGGGGGCTACGAGGTGCTCGCCGTGGGCGGGTCCTGGCACGGCATCACGGGGGGTGCCGGCGCGGTCTCCTTCGCAAGCGACCGCAAGGGCTACGGCGTGCCCACGCCTGGCGTGTTCGTCATGCCGGAGCCCAATGCCTACCGCCCGTACATCCAAGGCGCCACCGAAGAAGAGGCAGCGCTCGCATGCCTCGAACTGGGCCTGAAGATGTTCGACATGCAGTCGGCCGGTCAGCCAGCCGCCATCATCATCGAGCCCATCATCAGCGCCGGCGGCGTTCTCGTTCCGCCACGCGCCTACATGCACGCGCTGCGGCGCGCTGCCGATGCACGCGGCATGCTGCTGATCTTCGACGAAGCACAGACTGCGTTCGGCCGCATCGGCCACCGCACAGGCTCCGACTATTTCGGCGTCATCCCGGACATCATGAGCGTCTCCAAGACGCTGGGTGGGGGCCTGCCCCTGGCGGGCACCATCACGACCCCCGCCATCGAGGACAGCGTGCACCGCAAAGGCTTCGCCTACTACACCAGCCACGTGTCTGACCCCTTGCTGGCGGAGGTGGGCCTCGCGGTCTTGCAGGTCTTGGCGCAGGAAAACCTGGTCGAGCGCGCCCGCATAGTCGGCAGCTATTTGCGCGCCCGGATGGAGGGGTTGCAGCAGCGCTACGAAGCGATTGGCGACGTGCGCGGCGAGGGGCTGCTGCTGGGGGTTGAACTGGTGCAGGACCGCCAGTCCCGCACGCCCCACCACGCGCTCGGCGCCCTCACGACGAAGAAATGCTTCGAGAAGGGCCTGAGCATGAACATCCGCCGCCGTCCGGAACGCGGTTCGGTCTGGCGCATCGCGCCACCGCTGACGGTGTCGCATGACGAGATCGACCGGGCGACGAACATCCTCGACGAGGCGCTGCGCGAGAGCCTGGACGAACTCGCGCCCCGCCACGCCGCCTGATTGGATTGCGAGGTCGTAGGGCGCATCAGCACAGCGTCATCCGCCAGCTTTGGTGCGACGGCGCAAGGCGCTGCGCTTTTGCCCCCTACGCGGCTCGTCCCCGGGGGTAACGGGACGTGGATTGAACGCAGTCCGGTTGCTTGCCATGCACGAACACCACGCCTCCTGCTGGCAGCAGACGACCAGAACTGACCGGGGTTCGGCCATGAACTGTCGCTTAGCTGACAGTGCACCGCGACAAACCGCGTTAACCGGACGGCGAGGAATACGGTCAACTGCCATGCACGCCTATCGTTTCAGAGCGTTGTCCAATATTGATGACCTCGTCCTGCACGAGGAACCGACGCCCCAGCCGCAACGCGGGGAGGTGCTGGTCAAGATCCATGCCGTCTCACTGAATTATCGCGATCTGTCCCTAGTCCTCGGCAATTATGTCTGGCCCGCCAAGCCAGGCCTGGTGCCGTGCAGCGATGCCGCTGGGGAGGTCGTGGCCGTGGGCGACGGCGTGCTCCGTTTCAAGGTTGGCGACCGCGTTATCAGCACTTTCCACTCCCGCTGGTTCGGCGGCCGCCCGCCCGCAACTGCCGCGAAAGAAAGCTATGGCAGCGCCATCGATGGCTGGTTGGCCGAGTACAAGGTGGTGTCGCAGGAGGCACTGGTCGCGCTGCCCAGTGCGGTCGGGTTCACGCAAGGCTCCACCCTGCCATGCGCCGCCACCACCGCCTGGAACGCGCTCTGCGGTGTCCGGCCCGTCCGCGCTGGCCGTACCGTACTAACGCTCGGTACCGGAGGCGTCTCGGTCTTTGCGGTGCAACTTGCCAAGGCACTCGGCGCGAGTGTCGTGGCGACCACCTCCAGCGCCGCCAAGGCGGAGCGGCTGCGGGAATTGGGCGCCAGCTATGTGGTCAACTACCACGATGTTCCGCTCTGGGGTCAGCACGTCAAGACGGTGGTAACCGGGGGCGTCGGGGTCGACTGCGTGGTTGAGGTTGGCGGAGCCGGCACGATGAACGAGTCGCTGCACGCGGTCCGGCGGGGCGGGGAGGTGGTGCTGATCGGGTTCTTGACCGACGCCAATCCCGGCATCGACTACTTCCACCTGAAAAGGAGCGGCGCAACCGTCCGTCCCATTGGGGTCGGTGACCGCACAATGCTCGAAGAGGTCGTCGATATCGTGGCCGGCACCCGGCTGGAACCGGTGGTGGACCGCGTGTTCCCGTTCGGCGACGCGCGGGCAGCCTTCGCCCACATGAAGGCCGCCCGCCATATCGGGAAAATCGTCATCAACGTCGCAAGCTGAAATGTGACGCCAGTGCGGAGGAATACGAATGGTGTCGAGGGTCTACCGCCGCATCCCGGAATGCGATCCGGGGTTGGTCGCAGAAGCTGAAAAATTCGCCGTTGCCGACCTGCACGAGTCGATGGACACCATTCCAGGACGCATGGCCCTGTTCAGCCCCGCCATCCGCCCGCTCAACGCGGGCCTGCGCATTGCCGGGCAAGCCGTCACGGCCTCGCTGTTTCCCGGGGATGGTTTGCTGGGTCACAAGGCAGTCCAACTTGTCCGTCCTGGCCAGATCATGGTTGTGTCCAACGGCGGCACCGGTCCACAGGTGATGTTCGCCGAACTGGTGGCGCTGGCGGCCAGCCAGGCGGGCGCGCGCGGTGCCATCGTTGAGAGCTGCATCCGCGACACGGATGCCCTGCGGACCATGCGCTATCCCGTCTGGTCTGCCGGGGTCCATTCCGCGCGCACTGGGAAGTCCGGTCCGGGCTCGGTCAACGTGCCGATCGTGTGCGGCGGCGTGCTGGTCAACCCGGGCGACATCATTGTGGCCGACGACGACGGTGTCATCTGCATACCCCCCGCCGAGATGCCCCAGATCCTGGAGCGCGCCCGGACGCGTGCGACCCGCGAGGTGCGGATCCGAAAGGCGATCGAAGAGGGCCAGGTTCTGTTCGATATCCTCAACCTCCAGGCGGCGTTTGAGGCCGCCGGCGTGGAGGAGATCGACGCGGTTTGGAGCGAAAGCTGACGGCCGGAGAAAGCCCGCTGAACTTGAGGACGCCTCAGGCGTTGCGCCGAATCGGGAGCCAAGAGAGCTTCGGCGTAAGCGCTCCGAGGGGAACAATTCATGGCCAGACGGCGCAGCGATGGCGACGCTCGTCCGAGACGCTCGCGCCGGCCTTTTGATATCCTGGCCATGCTGCCGGCGGATTTGCAGGCGTTGTTCTTAGAACGCGTGCAGTTGCGGCGTTATGCCGAAGGCCAGATCATCTACTCTCAAGGCGACAGCGCCGCTGAACTGTTTCGCATCGTCCACGGCACCGTGCGGATATCCTACGTCGACGAGGATGGGCGGCAGGTCGTCTATCTCCACTACGAACCGAATGATTGCTTCGGCTACAGTGATTTGATCGATGGCGAGGGATTGCCGCACACGGCGGAAGCATTCAGCGAAGTCGAGGTGCAGACGCTGAGCCGTAGCGCGTTCGAGGCGATGCGAGTCCACCACGCCTTCAACGACGCCTTGCTTCGCTTGCTGTGCGGCTACATGCGCCTGCTCAGCAGCACTGTGGCGAGGGTGACGCTGGAGGGGCTCGAGACCCGCCTGGCGATCCGTCTGTTGCAGGCTGCGCGGCCAAATGGGGCCGGTTTGCCATCCGTCCGGCTGTCTCAATCCGAGCTTGGCATGATGGTCGGAGCGACCCGGCAATCCGTGAATAAACTGTTGCGGGAGTTTCAGGAGGACGGGCTCGTCGAACTCGCTTACGGCAGGGTTCTGCTGCGCAACACCGGCGCGCTACAGCGGCGCGCCAAGGGCGGGCAGTAACTGTCGGCTGCTTGACAGTGCCGGGGCGCGGGGACGGTGCAGTATGGCGGCTAGAAAAATAACGGCAAGAAGAAGAGCAAGGTGGCCTGTGCCACTGAAAGAAGCCGATCAAGGGAGTAACACCATGGCTGCCGTCCCCATCGACCTTGGACGTGTCAATCGGTTGAATGCGCGGAAGATCTTGCCATTGCTGCTGCTTGGCTACGTCCTGAATACGCTGGACAAGAACAACATCGGATTCGCCTCGCTGTACATGGACCAGGAACTCGGTTTCACCCCGGCCGTGTTTGGGCTTGGAGCTGGAATGTTCTTCGTGACCTACGCCCTGTTGGAAATCCCCAGCAACCTCCTGCTGCGCCGGTTCGGTGCGCGGAAATGGCTCGCGCGCATCCTCATTACTTGGGGATTGATCTCGATGGGAATGGCTTTCATCCAAGGCACGGCAGGTTTTTACACCGTGCGGATGTTGCTTGGCGCGGCGGAGGCCGGCTGGTTCCCCGGGGTGCTGCTCTACCTGTCGTGCTGGTTTCCTGCCGCGTTCAGGGCGCGTGCCTGCACGCTGTTCTTCCTGGGCGCCCCAGTCGCCGCGGTTCTCGGCAGCCCATTGTCGGGCGCGCTGCTCATGTTGCCGCCGGTCGCCGGTGTGGCAAACTGGCAGTGGCTGTTCATCATCGAAGGTCTTCCCAGCGTCGTTCTAGGCGTGGTGGTACTTGTGACGCTGCGGGACGGGCCAGCCGGGGCGGGGTGGCTGTCGCGCGAGGAGCAGGCGGCGCTGACCGGCGTGCTCGCGGCCGAGCGGGCGCACGGAGGCGATGACGCGACCGGACGCTGGCACTCGCTGTTAACACCCCAGCTTCTGGCGCTCAGCCTCATCAACTTTCTATCCGGCATCGGGTTATACGGGACGTTCATCTGGATTCCGCGCCTCATCAATGGATTCGGCAAGATGACGAGCCTGGAAATCGGTCTGCTCGCGGCTATCCCCTTCTTGTTCGCCTCCCTCATCTTGTTGGTCAGCGCTTGGTCCAGCGATACCTTCCGCGACCGGAAATGGCACGTGGCGGGACTCTTCTTCATCGGTGCTTGCGCCCTGGGCGGCGTATCTGCCAGCGCGTCCCCCATCGCCGCGATGGCATTCTTGACGGTGGCAATCATGGGAGCCTTCGGGGTGCAGGGCGTGTTTTTCGCACTTATTACTGACATGTTAGCGAGTATGCGCAGCCCATTGTCACTTGCGGCCGGGCTGGCCATCATCACCACATGCGGCAATCTTGGCGGATTTGTTGGGCCTTACGGCATTGGGCTGTTCGTTTCGGCATTTGGCGGGTTCGGCTACGCCCTGGTGGCTGTCGGCGGCGTATTCGCCCTGGCCGCCGTGCTCATCGCCTTCCTGCCGGGTAGACCGGCCGTGGCGCAGCAACCGGCCCCATTCGCGGCCGCCCCAGTGGCTCACGTTCCGTGACCGTCCCGGTGCCTGATATCGCCCCTGCCCGCCGGCCAACCCGACGGCCGACTTGGCCAATCGGAAAAGGCGGATGGGACACCCATGCGCACGTATTTGGCCCCGTCGGCAGGTTTCCCTATCACCCCGGGCGCCATTACACGCCGCCGGAGCAAACGATCGACAACTATGTCGCGATGCTCGACATGATGGGCCTGGACTACGGCGTCCTGGTGCAGCCCAGCGTCTATGGCGACGACAATGGCGCCATGCTGTACGCCATGGAGAGGGTTCCCGGCCGGTTCATCACAGTCGTGGAGCTGGACATCCTGGCGACACAAGATGCGACGCTCGCCGCCATGACGAAGGCGGGTGTGCGAGGGCTGCGCATCCGCCGGCCTTCCCCCACGCCGCTCCCGCGTCTGGCCGACATCGTCGCCCGCGTGCGCGAGGTGGGATGGCATGTCGACATCCACTGCAAGTCGACGGCGGACGCGGCGGAGCTTGGGCAATGGATCGGACCGCTGGGCGGCCGGGTCATGGTGGAGGCCATGGGAAGCCCCAAGGCTGGAGAGCCGCTTGGGTCGCCGACGTTCCGACGCTTCCTTGGCCTGCTGCACGACGGTATGGCCTACGTGAAGTTATCCCACGCCTACCAAGTCGACCCGGCCGGCCCGCCTTATGGCGGGACGACGCCATTCGCCCGCGCCATCACCGAGCTGGTTCCGGACCGGGCAGTTTGGGGATCGGACTGGCCGCATCCGATGCGGGCGGGCATCATGCCTGATGACACCGGGTTGCTGGATTTGCTTCCGTCCTGGGCGGGCAGCGTCGAGATGGCCAATAAAGTCCTGATTGAGAACCCCGCCCGTTTCTACGGCCTGCCGGTGCGCGCATGCTGACGGATATGGCCGGTTCCGTCCGTGCGTCCTATCCTCGCTCGTGCCGGGTTCATCATCCTGCAACCGAGGCGATACCGCGTGGCCGCTATGATGCTCGCCCGGATCGGCTGAAACAGGAGCAGCCTGTGCCATCAGCAGAGTCGAGCCCCGGCTTGCCGCTGACACGATCGGGTCGCTTCGATCTTTTCGGTTCCCTCCCTGCCGATTTGCAGGAGGCGTTCGAGCGAGCAACCGTGCGCCGGCGCTATGCCTCCGGGCAGACGATCTATCAGAAGGAAGATAGGGGTTCGGAGATGTTCCGGGTGATCTCCGGCGAAGTACGCCTCTCCTATTTGGTCGAAGATGGGCGAGAGGTGTTCCACACGCTGTACCGGCCAGGAGATTGCTTCGGCGTGACCTGCCTGCTCGATGCCGGGCCACGGCCCCAATTCGCGGAGGCGCATGGGGACACCGAAGTCCAAGTGCTGCAGCAGCGAGCCTTCGACGAACTCCGTGCGGCGCATCGCGCGTTCGACCAGGGCCTGATCCTGCTTCTGAGCCGGGATGTGCGGGGCCTGATCGATCGGGTCAACAGCGCAAGGCTGGAATTGCTGCCAAGCCGAATCGCGCGCTGCATCTTGCGGTATGCCAGGCGGGAGCCGTCTGGCGAACTGGTCGCCAGCCTGTCGCAGTCCGAACTGGCCACGATGGTCGACGCATCCCGCCAGAGCGTGAACAAGATCGTTCGGGAAATGCAGGGATACGGCCTAATACTGATCGGCTACGGCACGATCTGCATCAAGAACCGAGACGCCTTGCTCCTGCGCACCGAGTCACTTTAGGGCTTGTTCGACATCAAGCGAATTGATTGGCGGCGTCGAACAAGCCCTAAGCTTTTGTTGTCAGCGGCAGCTTTGTCGGCGTGCCGACGCACTTATTTGCCGACGCTGCCTTAGCGCGCCGCATGCCTTAGGAAGGAAGTGTCGCGCGTGCGACATTTGGGACCGCTCCCGACTGTTAGCCTGCCCCCTAGTGTCGGCGTGAACGAGCCGCAGACCTCACCACGGTCTGGAAGACGCGCGAATGGGGGAGAACGGTCGCATGAGAACCGATTTAATGAACAAGGATTTGCTCGGCGCGGCCTTGCTGGTCGTTCTCGGGTGCTGCGTCTCCATAGCAGCAATTGGCTATGATACCGGTAGCCTTACGGATATGGGCGCTGGCTTTCTGCCTGCGGTATTTGGATCGCTGATGGTCGTCGTGGGCATCATGATCGGGTTGACCAGCCGCAAGATGCAGGGGGTTGGCAGCGTTGCGCAGCATGGCCCAGCCGCGCTGCCGGATTTACGCGGCGCCTTGGCCATCCTCGCCGGGGTTATTGCCTTCGTCCTGCTCGGAGACCATGGCGGCCTCATTCCGGCAAGTTTCGTCTCGGTATTCATTGCAGCGAGCGGGGACCGCGAGCATAGCTGGAGGAGCGCTGCGCTGCTCGCGGCCAGTGTCACGATTTTCGCCGTCCTCGTGTTCTATTTCGCATTGCAGGTGAAGATGCCGCTCCTCACCTGGGGCTGAGTCGGGTTCTTTAAAAACAACAACGAACCATCGGAGCGGGACCTGTCGCCATGCATCAAGCGCTGATCGATCTGTATTATGGATTTGGTGTCGCACTGGCGCCTACCAATTTGGCATGGTCCGTGGCAGGCGTGCTGGTTGGGAACCTGATCGGCGTGCTGCCAGGGATGGGCGCGCTGACCACGATTTCGATGCTGCTACCGCTGATCTACGTCATATCCCCTGTTCCGGCGATCCTGATGCTGGCCGGGATTTTCTATGGTTCGCAATATGGCGGAGCGATCGGTGCCATCTTGCTCAACCTGCCCAGCCATCCGCCGCACGCGGTCACCTGTCTGGACGGTTATCCGATGACCCGGCAGGGCAAGGGGGGAACCGCTCTTGGCATTACGATGATGTCGTCGTTCTTCGCCGCCTCCGTCGGGATCATCATCATGGTTTTCCTCTCGCCGCTGCTGGTGCAGATCGCATTTCTTTTCGGGCCGACCGAGATATGCTCGATCATGCTGCTGGGCCTGCTCGCGGGGGCGACGATGTCCCGCGGTTCGCCGTTGAAGGGTGTTGCCATGACGCTCTTCGGATTGATCTGCGGCGTGGTTGGAACCGATGTGATCACCGGCACCCAGCGCTACACATTCGGTTTGCCGGACCTAGCGGACGGGATCGAACTCGGTGCCCTGACCATGGGGTTGTTCGGCATCGCAGACTTCATCATCAGCGTGAACCGCACGAAGGTGAAGACTAGCGACGCAAAAGTACGGGTCAAGGATATGCGCCCAACTTTGCGTGAGATAAAGCAGGCGTTTTGGCCGATGGTGCGCGGTACGAGCATTGGCGTGCTTTTCGGCGCCATGCCGGGCACGGGACCAACCATCACGACCTTCATCGCCTACGCGGTCGAGCGAAAGATAGCGAAGGATCCATCCCGGTTCGGCAAGGGTGCGCTGGAGGGGGTCGCAAGCCCCGAAGCGGCATCGCATTCCAAGACCCAGGTGGACTTCATCCCCACCATGTCGTTGGGCATACCGGGCGATGCGGTCATGGCACTGATCCTGGGGGCGCTCATCATCAAGGGTGTGCAGCCGGGGCCGCAATTGATCTCGCAACATCCCGACATTTTCTGGGGCCTGATCGCAAGCTTCTGGATTGGCAACGTCCTGCTGGTTATCCTCAACGTTCCGCTGATCGGCGTTTGGGTACGGATGCTGCAGGTTCCCTATAAATACCTCTACCCGGCGGCGGTGTTCTTTATCTGCATCGGTGTTTACAGCACCAAGAGCAGCCTATTCGAAGTTACCGAAGTCGCCGTGTTTGGCTTGATTGGCGCCGTGTTCCTGATGCTGGATTTCTCGATATCGCCAATCGTGCTCGGCTTTGTCTTGGGTCCGATGCTGGAGGAGAATTTCCGCCGGGCGATGCTGCTGTCCCGCGGCGACTTGGCTGTATTTTATCACCGGCCGATCAGCGCCGGGTTCATAGCCGCCAGCGTTCTGCTGATCGCAGCGCAAGTCTACGCCTATTTGCGAGGGGTACGGGCACGGCGGGTGGCGCCGGCGATGAATCCGCAAGAGCTGGTTTCCGAGTAGCAAAAGAATTTCTTGATAATGTCGCCGACGCGACAGTGACGTCGAACGCCGGATCATATTGTCGGCAGCAAGATAAAAACATGCGGAGGCTGCCATGAAGCGCATCCACCTGAATGGGTTCAAGATTGCGGGAGTTGGGCACACTGCCATCGGGCTGTGGAAACACCCGGAGAACCAGGCCCATCGCTATACGGACCTCGACTATTGGATCGAGACAGCCAAGACGCTTGAGGCTGGGATGTTCGATAGCCTGTTCCTCGCCGATTTTGCGGGCATACCGGACGTCTATGCCAGCAGTCCCGACACGGCGTTCCGTGACGCGATCCACGTCCCGTTGAATGACCCGATGCTGGGCGTGTCGGCCATGGCCGCTGTCACGAAGCATTTGGGCTTCGGCATCACTGTCCCGACCACCTACGAACAGCCCTATAGCTTCGCCCGCAAGATGACGACCCTGGACCATCTGACAAAGGGCCGCATCGGCTGGAACATCGTCACATCCGCCGTTGGCAGCGCCGCCCGTAACCTCGGGCATGCGACGCAGGTGCCGCATGACGAGCGTTACGCGATGGCCGAGGAGTTTATGGAGGCTATCTACAGATTATGGGAGGGTAGCTGGGAGGACGACGCGGTCGTCATGGATGCGGCGCGGGGAATGTTCGCCGACCCGGCCAAGATCCATCCCGTCGGCCATCGCGGCAAATACTACGAGGTGATCGATGCGTTCCAATGCGAACCCTCGATCCAGCGTACGCCGACCTTGTTCCAGGCTGGTGCGTCGGACAAGGGCAGGGAGTTCGGTGCCCGTCACGCCGAGGCGATCTTCCTCGTCAATCCCAATGTCGCCGGGCTGAGGCGGACCGTGGCCGACATACGGCGCCAGGTCGGGCTGGCCGGACGTGACCCTCAAGCGGTCAAGTTCATGGCGGGTGTGTCGGTGATTGTTGCTGAAACCGACGACGCGGCCAAGCGCAAGTTTGACGACCAGATTGCTTACATCAGCCTGATCGGCACCCTCGCCCGGCAGGCCTCGCTGATGCAGCTCGACTTTTCGCAAATGGATATCGATAAGCCGCTTGAGTAT
This sequence comes from Acetobacteraceae bacterium, assembly GCA_965199005.1. GTDB lineage: Bacteria > Pseudomonadota > Alphaproteobacteria > Acetobacterales > Acetobacteraceae > LMUY01. The sequence goes on from CBDAQK010000007.1 coordinate 506,942, forward strand.
ATCGAGACGGATGGCATCCGCTCTTTTATGGAGCGGTTTACGAAGGGCAGCCCGGAGCGAATCTGGACGCCACGCCAGATCGCCGAGATGATGTCGAAATCGGCGGGCGGTATTAGCATCGTGGGCTCTCCAACCACTGTTGCCGATCGGTTGGAAGAACTGATGGAAGCCGCCGATCTCGACGGCTTCAATATCAACGACCACATGCCGTTGAGTGCCTTCCCGGATTTCGTCCGCTATGTTGTTCCCGAGTTGCAACGCCGTGGCCGTGTCTGGACCGAGTACGCGGGCACGACGTTGCGTGAGAGCGTCACGGGCCGGCCCGGCGCCCGCCTGGGCAACGACCATATCGCCGCATCCTACCGGCAGCACGCCCAGCGGCGGCCGCGGGAGGTCATGTCTGCGTAAGGCCCTCCCTAACGAATGTCATTTGCATCAGGAGGATTAACTATGTCGCGCCCAATCGTACTGGTATCGTCACCGATCAACGAAGCGGGGTTGCAGTTGCTCCGGCCCCATTGCGACGTCCGGGAGGTGCATCATGGCGTCGCCAGCCCGGCGGAGGTCGCACAGGCTCTGGTAGAGTCCGATGCCGTCGTCACGCGCTCGCTGACCGTGACGGCGGAGCTGATGCGTGCCTCGCCGCGGCTGCAAATCATTGCCAAGCATGGGGCTGGCGTCGACACGATCGACGTGGCGGCCGCATCCGCACTTGGGATTTTCGTGTCCAACACGGGTGACGCCAACGCCTTGGGCGTGGCCGAGCACGCGGTGGCGTTGATGTTGGCGACGCTGCGCCGGGTGCCGGAGATCCATGGCATCGTCGCGGCAGGGGGTGGGTTCGTGGAGCGGGAACGGACGGTATTTGGCGACCTTTACGAGGCCACGGTTGGATTGGTCGGTTTTGGCAATATTGGGCGCTATACGGGTCGGATGTGCCGCGGTGGCTTCAATGCCCGGGTCATCGCCTACGATCCCATGGTGTCCGAGGCCGAGATGCGGGCCGAGGGCGTCGAGAAGGCACCGACCCTGGACGCGCTGATAGACCAGGCGAGTATCATCTCGCTCCACTTGCCGCTTACGCCGGCGACGCACCACCTCATCGGTGTCAAGCAGTTCGCCGCGATGAAGCCGGACGCAATCATCGTCAACACGTCGCGGGGCGCCGTCATCGACGAGGCGGCGCTGCATGCGGCCCTGTCCCAGGGAGAGATTGCTGGTGCGGGCATCGACGTGTTCGAGCAGGAGCCGCCCTCGGCCAGCAACCCGCTCTTCAAGCTGAAGAACGTCGTGCTCTCGCCGCATATCGGCGGGGCCACCTTGGCAGCGCGGCGCCGTACCGCAACCCGGGCCGCACAGGCGGTGCTGGCCGTGCTCAATGGGCGGCGGCCGGAGTTTCTGCTCAACCCCGAGATTGCCAGCCGCGCCCGGGCGCAGTTGGCGGCGGCTTGATCGATCTGGAGGGAGAGAGACAATGAGCGAAAATCTGGCGACCCGCTACCGGAGTATCCCAGTGGGCGTATTGCACGACGTGTTGGTCAATGCGGGCCAGCCTCATCAAGTGCTGAGCAGCGACATCAGGAGTTTTGACGGACTCCCGCCATTTGCCGGGCCAGCCTTCTGCGTTCGCGGTGAGCGCAAGATGGGCAAGGCTCCCGCGGATTGCCGGTTCGAGATGTATCGGCAGTTCCGCGCCGGGTCGGTGCTGGTGATCGCCTCTGGCGGCTACCGCCCGACGGCGGTGCTTGGCGAGAACATGACCACGGCACTGCGGCAGCGCGGCTGCACCGGGGTCATCATTGACGGGGGCTACCGCGACAAGCAGGGCATTGCAGAAATGGGCGTCCCGGTTCGCGCGATGTACGTAACCCCGGTCGCAAGCGGGGGAAACTTCGCATTCGTGGACGTCGATGCCAGCGTCGTCATGCCGGGCCAGTCCAGCACGACGGTCGCGGTCGGGCCGGGTGACATGATCGTGGGCGACGAGGACGGTGTCGTCGTTGTGCCGGCGCGGGGCGTCCAGACCATTCTGGAGGATGCTGAGGAGGTGATCCGGGCCGAGAGTAGGACGCGTGACCTCATCCTCGCCGGGCGTGATGCGGAGCAGGCCTACAAGGCCAATGACCGCTTCAGCCACGTCCGTCCGATTTGAACGCCGGGGAAATAGCGACATGCCCACCGAACAGCAACTCCAGGTGCTTCTGGATAAGCAAGAAATCTATGAGCTGCTCTGCCGGTACTGTCGCGGGTGCGACCGGCTGGACAAGGAGCTTGTCCTCTCGTGTTTCCATCCCGGCGCCATCGATGTGCATGTCGGCCGGACCGCCGGGGTGCATTACGGCACGATCGAGGAATTCCTGGAAAAGGAGTTCGAGGGCTGGAAGCGCTTCGAAGGATCTCAGCACCACATCATGAACCACTTATGCGAGGTCGACGGCGATGTCGCGTTGGCCGAGACCTACCAGTTCTCGTTCTACTGGGCGCTTCCGGGCGACGATCCAACGGTGAACCTGACGAATTCCAACCGCTACATCGACCGGTTCGAACGGCGCGAGGACCGCGTCTGGCGGATTGCCCGGCGCGAGTTCTACCGCAACTTCACCCGGCGGGAGACACGTCCTTTCGTGTTTCCGACAGGCGAGAATGGATGGCCACGCGGGTCACAGGACCGCAACGACCCTGCCTACCGCACGCTCGCGCCATCCGCACCTGCGGCTGCAACATCAAGCAAGACCTCATAAATGGGAGGAACCATGACAAAGATGAAGGTAATCCTGGCGATTGCCCTGGTCGCACTGACCGGGCTGTCGCCGGCTGCCAGGGCCGAGACGAAGTATCCCACTGGGCCCATCACGTGGATCGTGCCGTTTCCCGCCGGCAATGTCACCGACAGCTTTGCGCGGGTCGTCGCCAAGGGGCTGACCACCAGATTGGGCCAGGCGGTGATCGTGGACAACCGGCCTGGCGCTGCCGGGATCATCGGCACCCAGACAGTCGCACAAGCCCGGCCGGATGGCTACACGATGCTCTACGCATCATCGGGGCCGATGGCGACGTTCGTCTCCTTGTACAAGCACCTGAGCTACGATCCGTTGAAGTCCTTTGCGTTGGTCAACGGGATGGCTTCCAACCCGCTGATCCTGGTCGTCAACGCGTCCAAACCATACAAGACGCTGGATGAATTCATCGCCTATCTGAAGGCGCATCCTGGCGAGGTGAATTTCGGTTCGCCGGGTATCGGCACGGGTTCGCACCTGACCGGCGAGTTGTTCCAGGCGGCGACTGGAACCAAGATGCGGCACATTCCCTACAAGGACGCAGCAAGCCTTTATTCCGATCTGCTATCCGGCACAATCGACGCGGTGTTCGACTACATCCCAGTCATGCGGCCGCAAATCCAGGCAGGAACGGTGATCCCCCTTGGAGTGACCCGCGAGGAGCGGGTGAAGAGCTTCCCTTCGATCCCGACCTTCAAGGAAAGGGGCTACGACATTGTGCTCGCCACGTGGTCCTCGGTCGCGATGCCAAGCGGGACACCTCAGGAGATCGTTGACAAGATGTCCGCCGCAATCCAGGACGTGATGAAGTCCCCAGAAATCGACCAGTTCCAAACCGACAATGACCAGGGATCCCTCGCTGATCTCGGCGCGGTGAAGATGCGCGATTATCTGACGTCGGAAATCTCGCGATACAAGGTCCTCATCGGGGAATCGGGCATCCACGTCAATTGAGGCAGCGCGGTCCGGAGTTGAAGATGGAAAGTACGAAACACGCGACGGCGGATGCGATCCGCACCATGTTTGCACGGGCCATGTCGGAACTGTATCGAACGGAGGTTCCGCAATACGGGACCTTGCTCGACCTGGTCGCCGAGGTGAACCGGACAACCCTGGCGCAGCATCCCGTGCTCTCCCAAACCTTCAACCGGACGGGTGAACGCGACCGGCTTCACCTTGAACGACATGGTGCTATCCGGCTGGGCAGCGCCAGAGAGTTGGGCACCATGGCCCGCGTGTTCCGGGTCATGGGAATGGTTCCCGTCGGCTATTACGATCTCTCGACGGCGGGTTTGCCGGTGCATTCGACGGCGTTTCGCCCGATTGACGAGGCGGCGCTGCGGGTCAACCCATTCAGGGTTTTCACCTCGCTGCTTCGCCTCGACCTGATCAATGATCGCGCGCTACGCCGGCAGGCGGAAGAGATCGTAAGCGCGCGTCAGATTTTCACACCGGGCCTATTAGCACTGCTCGAGAGACATGACCGCCAGGGCGGGCTTGGTGCCACGGACGCAGAGGCTTTCGTAGCCGAGGCGCTGGAGACGTTCCGTTGGCACAGCACCGCTAAGGTGAACGAGCAGACTTATCGCGACATGCAGGCGGCCCACCGTCTGGTGGCCGATGTGGTCTGCTTTCGTGGGCCGCATATCAACCATCTTACGCCGCGCACGCTTGATATCGACGCCATCCAGGCTGCCATGCCAGGCCGGGGCATCGAGGCCAAAGCCACGATCGAGGGCCCGCCGCGCCGCAACTGCCCAATCTTGCTTCGCCAGACCAGTTTCAAGGCGCTTGAGGAAGCGATCCTATTCGAGGGTGCGCACAAGACTTTACGACCCGGAACCCACACGGCGCGATTTGGCGAGGTGGAACAGAGGGGCGCGGCCCTAACCCCGAAGGGCCGGGCGCTTTACGACCGCCTCCTGGCCAAGGCCCAAGCCGATGCCACGGGGGGCGATCCAGGGCATGCTGTCCAGGTTCTTGCGGAGGTGTTCCGGGCCTTTCCAGACACGCCAGATGAACTCCGACGCCACGGTCTTGTCTTCTATCGCTATCGCGCGGTCTGCGACGAAGCCAGGCCAACCGATGCTGCATCCGCCAGTGTAGAGGAGCTTGTTGTGTCCGGTCAGTTGCGGTTCGATCCGATCGTCTATGAGGATTTCCTGCCGGTCAGCGCCGCCGGGATATTCAACTCCAATCTTGGTGAGGATGGTAGGACCCAGCTCGGCGAAAATGGCAACCAAGGGGAGTTGGAGGCCGCATTGGGTAGCCCAATCCATGATGAGATGACGCTATATGCCTCTATCGAGCGGCAGTCGTTGCAAGCAAGCTTGCAGATGCTCGGCGCGTATCGGCCAACAAGTCTCCAGCCGTCCGGAACTTCTGCCGGATCCCGTGTCAGCTTGCATGGATGACGAATGCCTGAGCGTTGAACTGGCCGGACTGGCGGGAGCGCGGCTACCAGGCTAGCCACCTACGCGCTCTTGGACTGTTGTGGCGCAGAGACGGACAACTGGCGCCGGTCATCTTCGAGGGCGACTAGGTAGGGCGAATCCGCTGAACAGATCGACCACGCTGCTCGGTGCGGTTTTGCCGAAGAACAGCGTGAGGTTCTGTGCGGACAAGCTTGCCACTTCTCGGCTCCGAGGGAAAAGCGCGTGCTCATATGCAGCTAGAGCGGCTTCGATGTCGGCGGGGATGGCGATGATCGCTTGGGCAAGTTTCGCGCCGTCATACATAGCGAGGTTGGCGCCTTCGCCGGCGAACGGGGACATGAGGTGTGCCGCGTCACCAACCAAGGTCAGGCCGGGCCGCTGTCGATCAACTTTTTGGCGCCCGGGTAGATAGGGTAGCCAAGCCCCTTGATGAGGCTGAGGCCCGCATGGACGCCGCGCGCCAGGACGACCGCTTCCCCCGACGAAGCGCCGCCCCCGCGCCGCTGGCCGGCGACTGCGACGCTCCGAAAGCAACGTATAGCGGAACGTGGCAGCGCAGCCAGAGCGGCATGTCGGGTTCCGTGGCCGCGGGCAAGCCGGCAGCATTGAACAAATCCAGCCAGCGTTGCTCGCTCATGGTGGTCTTTTGGCCGGCGGCATTTGAAACAGGGAAACACGATGTTGTCGATCGACTGACCCTTGGTCCACTTAGGCTTTGCCAAGGACCGGCTCGGCGATGCGGCCTAACGCGGCAGCGATCACTCACCCCACCCGAGAACACCATGGCCGCCGAACACCATACGTCGGATGCCGGGTGCAGCGAGACCATCGGTAAACCCGGGAGAGATGGCACTGGCTTCGTTCAGGCGGCGCGTCTGCTCGTCCGTCAATGCCATGTCCAGCGCTGCCAGGTTGTCGCCAAGTTGCGCCGCCCTGCTGGCGCCGATGATGACGGAGGTGATTCCGGGTCGTGCGAGCGCCCAGGCCAAGGCCACCTGCGCGGGTAGTCGCCCATGCTCGGCAGCAACAGCGCGAAGAACCTCCAATATTGCCCAGTTTCGGTCGGCGAACTTGCTGTTGCCGAATGGGTTTGCACCGCTCAGACGCCCGGTGCCGGCTGTGTCTTCGCGCTTGTACTTGCCGGTCAGAAAGCCGCCTGCCAGCGGGCTCCAGGGCATGACGCCCATTCCGGTCTCACGGGCGACAGGGACATGCTCACGCTCGATGTCGCGCGCGACCAACGAGTATTCGACCTGCATGGCAATCGGACCCGGCACGCGCCGCTCGCTCGCGATGGTGGCTGCCTTCATCGCCAGCCAGGCAGGCATATCCGACAGGGCGAAGTAGCGTATTTTTCCTGCCCGCACGAGATCACCAAGCGTCTGCATGATTTCTTCGATCGGGGTCACGCCATCCCAGATGTGCATCCAATAAAGATCGATATAGTCGGTGCCAAGCCGCTTCAGCGATCCTTCCAACGCACGGTGGATGTTCTTGGCACCCGCGCCGCCGGCGTTTGGATTCCCCGGCGTTCCCCGGGATGCCAGCAATGGGCTCGCCGACCCGTTGAAGCCGAACTTGGTCGCCAATACGATTTGATCGCGCGTGCCGGTCTCGGCGATGAACCGCCCGACCATGTCTTCGCTGGTTCCGCCCGAATAGATGTCGGCGGTGTCGATGAAGTTTCCGCCCTGACTGCGGTAGGCGTCAAAGATCGCGCGCGAGTCTGCCTCGTCCGCACCCCATTCCGGCATCCCAAACGTCATTGTGCCCAGAGCCATCGGACTGACAACAAGCCCTGAGCGCCCCAGCGTGCGGTAATCGGTCAATGGCATCATCACTCTTTCATAGTGGTCGATATGAAAGTGGTCGCATCATTGCATGCTAGGGTCAACCTTTTAATAGTGATCGTTATGGAAGCTATGGCGTGTTGACAATCGGGCATTTGCCATCGGCCATCGGCCTGAACGCCTCGGCGGCTGGGATTGTGGAGATCACTTGATAAAGGTCGTATGGGCCCTTGCTCTCGGCAGGCGTCTTAACGCGGAACAGATACATCGCGTGTACAGCACGGCCGTCCGGCCGGATCGTCGTGGGGCCGAAGAGCGGGTCGGCGATGGGTGCGGCCTCCATCCGCTTCACGATCGTGCTGCCGGAGACGCTGCCAACGGCGAGAGCGGCGCGCAGGAAGGCGAGCGTTTCGGAGTACACCCCGGCATGATTCATGGTCGGCATCTTGCCGCCGCTGCGCGCCGCAAAGCGGCGGCTCCAGGCCCGGGTGTTGTCGTTGAGGTCCCAGTAGAACGCCTCCGTCAGCAACAGGCCTTGCGCCACCTCCAGCCCCATCCCCTCCACGTCCGTCAGAAACACCAGCAGCCCCGCCATCCTCTGCTTGCCGTCCTGCCCGATGCCGAACTCACGCGCCTGCTTGATGGTGTTGATGACGTCGTCCCCGCCATTGGCGGTTGCGATCACGTCCGCGCCGGAGGATTGCGCCTGCAACAGGTAGGACGAGAGGTCCGTCGTGCCGAGCGGAGCGCGGACGTCGCCCAGCACCGTCCCGCCCTCCGCCTTGAGGATGGCGCTCGCGTCGCGCACCAGAGCTGCCCCTAGCGCGTAATCGCTACCAATGAAAAACCACCGGTGTCCGCCGGCCTGGTAGACGGCGCGCGCAGTTCCGTTCGCCAGCGCCCAGGTGTCGAACGTCCACTGCACCGTGGTCGGAGCGCATTGCGGCCCGGTCAGGTCCGATGTGGCGGAGCTGGAGGCGAGGAAGGTGCGGTCCTTCTCGCGCATGATCTGGTTGACGGCGAGCGCCACCGCCGAGTTCGGCACGTCCACCACCGCCAGGACGTTATCGCGGTCGACCCAGCTGCGCGCGAGGTTGGCGCCGATGTCGGCCTTGTTCTGATGGTCGCCTACCAGTATCTCGACTTTCGGAGCCCCGGGTCCGGCCTCCTTCGCGAAATCCTCGGCTGCCATTTGCGCCGCGATCACCGAACCTTTGCCCGACACGTCCGCGTAAGGGCCGGACATGTCGTTCAGCACGCCGACCCGGATGGTAGCGGGAAGCTGTGCGCGAGCCGTGGAACTGCAAGCCAAGGCCAGGCCTAAGACGCTCAGGACAACGATCTGCTTAATTTGGTTCATACTGCATCCTCCCCACTAACATTCTCAGGCTCGACGAAGCTCTTACTGGCAACCTGATTCGCGCGCCATCTATACCTTGGTCCGGGCAAGTCAGCCCGGATACTGGTTTGCCTCGGCTCCGTCCGAGCCCCGCGCCACCAGCCAGGACGCCACTCGCGCGTCCGCATCCGGATCTGCCGCTAGCGGATCGTGGGCATAGAGCCAGTCGAAATACCGGTAGTCGCTCGCATCGCGCATGCGGAACGCAGCATTACGGAACAGGGCCGCGGTCCCTTGGGCATGCGCGATTTCGCCAAAGAAGCGGGCGGTAAGCTGCACCCGGGCCGTGTGCGCCGTTCGCGCCGTCTGATAGGCCTGCAGCCCAGTTTCCGCGTCGTTGTAGCGGGCCAGCATCTCCGCCAGGCACACGGCGTCCTCCAGCGCCTGGCAGGCGCCCTGGGCCACATACTGCAACATCGGATGCGCCGCGTCGCCCATCAGCACGATCCGCCCCTGCACCCAGCGTGCCAGGGGCGGACGGTCGTACATGGTCCAGCGCCGGTCTCGCCCAATGGTCTGCAGCGCAGCAGAGACGAGCGGGTGCAGGGGGGCGAACTTCGCCTCCAGCTCCTCGGCCGTCCCCCAATCATCGCTATCCGGCCGATAGGATGGCGAGCGGAACACGGCGACCTGGTTGAACAGCTCACCCCGGCGCACAGGATATTGGATCAGGTGCATCTCCGGGCCGCACCAGCCGACCATGCTATCGGGTCCGGCGGCCTCGGTGATGCGCTCCGTCGGCACCGTGCCACGGAACGCCACATACTCCTGGCACACCGGCGGTGTCTCGCCGCCCAACATCCGGCGCACCCGTGAGTGCAGGCCGTCCGCGCCAATGAGCAAGCCGGCCTCGTAGACCGAGCCATTCGCGCAGCGGGCAATGGCCACGCCGTCCTCCTCGTCGATGGCGGTCACTGTCCGGTTCGTCTGCAAGGTCACGAGCGGACTTTCCCGGCAGGCTCGCAGCAGGTGCGCATGCAGGTCGGTCCGATGCATGACGGCGTAGGGGTAGCCATAGCGGGACCGGAAGGCGTCACCCAACGCCACGGCGGTGATCTGCTCGCCGCTCAGTGCGTCCATCATCAGCAACTGGCGCGGAAATACCGCGTCGCGGCTGACGTGCTCCAAGACCTGCAGCCGGTCGAGGCAGCGCAACGCGTTCGGCGCGAGTTGCAACCCCGCGCCGATCTCGCCGAACTCTGCGGCCTGCTCGATGACGTGGACGTTGCGGCCCTTGAGCGACAAGGCGCGGGCGGCGGCGAGGCCGCCAATGCCGCCACCGACGACCAGGACCGGGACCTTCACTCTGTCAGCCATGTGCATGCTTTCTCAGGCTGCCCGGACCACGATGTCGACGCGGCCGACCCCTTCGACAAACGCGGTGAGCACGTCACCCGGTACGACCGAACCGACGCCCTCAGGGGTCCCCGTCATCAGGATGTCGCCAGGGTGCAGGGTGTAGAAGCTCGACGCGAATGCGATGAGCGCGGGCACCGACAGGATGAGGTCTTTGGTGCGAGCGTTCTGCCGCTCCTGCCCGTTGACGGCGATGGAAAGCTGGACATCCGCCGGGTCACCGAACTCGTCGGCGGTGACCAGCCACGGCCCGAGGACGGTGTAGCTGTCGATGGACTTGCGGAAGCTGCGCTCCTCCACGCCCCGCAACGTCATATCGAGGCCAAGCGTGTAGCCCGCTACGTGGTCGAGGGCGTCAGCCTCGGCGATGCGGGAACCGCCTTTCCCGATCACTGCCACCAGTTCGATCTCGTGGTCGTTGCGGCGCTCCGGGAAGCGTAGCGCCACCCCGGCGGACGTGCCGACGATCGAACTCGTGGCCTTGAGGAACAGCCCGCTCTCCTGAATTTTGTTGACATGGGCGCGGGAAAAGGTTGCTGGGTCAGCGAGGGCCTCCTCATGGTGCGCCCGGTAGTTGACCGGGGCGGCGACGACCTTGCCGGGATTGGCGACCGGGGGCAGGAAGCGCGTGGCGGAGACCGGCTGCCCTTGGCCGGATACGGCCGCGGCCTCCCGCAGCGCGGGCAGAAGATCCGGGAGCGCGGCGATGACCGGGTCGAACTGCGGCAGGGGCGACCGGTATGCGGGGAGCCGGTCCAGGATGGCGGTCACGTCCTTGACGGCATCGCCATCCACCACGCCGAACCGGTTGTCGTCAAAGAAACACAATCTCATGGCGACACCTTCTGGCCGACACGGTCCGGAAGCTCGAAAGGCGTCTCGATATGGCTGACGACCGCCCGCCCGCGCCTTACGACGCGTTTCAGCAGGTCCAGCAGCAGCATCCGCTCGTCATCCGACAGGTCCGTCAGCAGGGCAGCCTCGCGATAGGGGACGTAATGCTTGACGACCGACACGGCGTGCTGCCCGGCCGCGGTCAAGTGCAGCGCGAACGATCGCCGGTCCCCCACATGACGGCTGCGTTGCACCAATCCCGCCTGCTCGAGCTTCTCAAGGGCTTGGAGCAGGGTCGGTCCTTCCACGTCCATCAAGCGTGCCAGGGCGGCTTGGGTGATGCCGGGGTGGCGCTCGATGCTCATCAGCATTCCGCCCTGCATGGGTGTCACCCGGCCTTGCCGGTCACGAAAACTGAGTTGCCAGTGTTCGGCGAACAGCATGTGGGCACGCCGCAACTGATGGCCCAGCACCTCGTCCAGGGGTGATGGCGTTCCGCCCTCGAAGTCGTCCATCATCTCTGCGCCTAGGCTTGGCCGCGCTCTTCCCGCCAGAACCCAAGCTTCTCCTGCGCCACCCGGTCCGACGAGCAGAACAGGAAGCAATCCGACTCCGCCTCGAACGAACGATGGGTCCAGTTCGGCAGGACGAACACGTCCCGTGGCCCGAAGGCGATGCGCTGGTCGCCGACTTTTGCCACGCCGTGACCTTCCGCGACCGCCACCACGATGCCGTCCGTGGAACGGATCGCCTGCGTGGACGTCCCAGCCGGCAAATGGGTCATCCAGGAAGCGATCGTGGGCATCGCCCAGCCGCCATCCATGGGATTGCTGTAGCGTAGCGTCGCCGCCCAATGCGGGTCGAGGGCGCCCGCCGCCGCAACGGCAGCCAGCGCGGCGCGGGTGCGCTCGTACGGGTAGTTGAAGATCGGCGACGTCTTGCCGAACGGCCCTCCGCCCTCGATCGGCAGCAGCCCAGCGCCATAGCGGGCCAGCGCGTCACCCTCCGGCCGGCCGATCGACTGCGTCTGGTCGTTGTGGTGCTCGGAAAAGCCACCCTCGAAGAAATTGACGATGGGCAGGTCGAGGATGTCCATCCACATGATCGGAGCCCCTGACTCGTTGCCATGATCGTGCCAGGCCCATGACGGCGTGATGACGAAGTCGCCGGTCCGCATGGTGGTGCGCTCGCCACCGACGGCGGTGAAGCCGCCCGCGCTTTCCAGCACGAAGCGCAGGGCCGACGCCGTGTGCCGGTGCGCGGGTGCCACCTCACCGGGCATCACGAGCTGGATGCCGGCGTAGAGCGTCGCGGTGGCACGGGACTTCCCGGTGAAGGCCGGGTTTTCAAGCACGAGCACGCGCCGTTCGGCCTCTTCGGCGCTCAGCAGCCGCCCCGCTTCCATCAGGAAAGGGCGAACGGCGTCATAGCGCCAGATGTGGGCCCGGGGGCTCGGCCGCGGCTGGGGCGGGACCAGGCCCTTCATCACCTCCCAAAGCGGGGCGAGCGATTGCTCCTTCATCCGCTCGTAGAACTCGTTCCGCTTGGCCTCCACACCCGGTGCAATCGTGAAATCAACTATCGAATGATCTGGCATCGCCGCTCCTAAGCCCGACAACATCTCGCCAAGCAAACGAGGCTGGCGAGACGGTCATCCTGAACATGATAGGAGTACTAATAAAGTGCCAGACTCAATGGCGCAAGCCCGAACTAGCCGGTCGAACTGGTTGAGCTGGTGCCGGTCTGGTGGACACCGAGATTAGGGTGTTTCACGAGATTGGAGGGTGCAGATGGCGTGGCTGGCGGTCGCAGACCCATTCGGAGACGCAGGATAGAAGCGAGGGACAGGCTGAGGATGCTGGCCCGGCGTTCGGCAGCTGCATCGCCGGGCCATTCCGAAGGGGTCGTGCGGAACTAGGCCGAGGAGACTCGGGCAAGACCTACCAACCACTTCTGATGCTCGGTGTACATTCCCCGCGGGAAAACCAGTTTCCCGAGGCGGGCTACGAGACCCCGCTGCGTTTCCTCGGTGAGGATATGGCAGCCGATCGCCGTGGGAGTAATCAACCATGCATGATACGCCACAATTCCCGGGCCTATGGCAAGCCAGGCGATCCGCTCAGTTGGCACGAACTCCTCAATCGTCGAACGCAAGTTGATGCCAAAGGTACGCCAGCGAAAGGCCACGCCGGGCCGCAGATCGCCGCCGTTCTCGACTTTGACGTTCGCGGAGTTGCCATAAAAGCTAGGCCAATTTTGCGCTACAATCAGCTTCGCCCAAACCGCCTGCGGCGAGGCGGTTGTGGTGATGCGATTGACGATGTGGATCGGCATGGCCGCAGGGGCGTATTCGGCAGGCCAATCGATTTCAGTCAATAAACCGGCTCCTGAACGGACCAAGTAACAAGCTCCTACAGCGGCGCCAAGGATGCACCCGAACATTTCGGCTCATAAGCGGCGACACTTCGATGCACATCGGCACTTTTGTTCGCGCGACGAAAGGCCTGCAGGTTCCGACCGTCGAGTGGCGGGTATTTCGACAGCAGCAACGGTGAAGGTCATTCTGCCGCGCCGACAGGAATGTTGTTACTATAGTCGCACAGGCTGGGACAGGTCGTAACAGGTCTGCCGTCGCCTGCGGACTTGGTCTGTCGCCTATGTTATCCTAGATAACGGGCCGTCATTGTCTTAAGCCCGGGGCGGGCAGCCCCCGCAGCATCGCCAAGTCCGTGCGGCTTTAAGCGCAAGGACGACGCAGGGTCGCAGGGTCCATATTGCGTAACCCGAGTCATTTTATCGGCTGCCAGAAAAATCGAGGGGGGTTAACATCCCTCAAATACGCCGCTGAAAGTAGCGCGAGCCGGTCGGTATCAACTCGAGATTTGATGAGGACTCCTACCGTGGGATCATGTCTCCCGCTGCAGCGCGTGCCAGTCACCTACGTTCCTGTCTCCATGCAGAAGCAATTCGCCGCCAACCATCGCGCGGTTGGTGGCAAGCCATATGAGCGCTTCTTCCTCCCGGAGATCGAGGTCCCGGTTGCCGGAGCCAGATTGCTGCGCGCCGGGCCTATGCCGAAGGAGCAGACGCTCACGCCAAGCATAGCCGATCTAGCCCGCCTGCTCGATCATACGTCAGACTTTCCCGACCATGGCTACGCGCTCCTGGATGGGCCCACGGCCGATGCACAGAGCCGTGTCGTCATGCCGGGTGTCACCACCGCCAAGTTCGAGTGGTGGTTCACTTGGCACCCGCTCGAGAAGGAGCGGTACATGCTATGGTTTCCACAGGCCCACATCGACAACTCCGTCGCCGACCCGTCGCGACTGGCGGACACGTCGCTGAGTTTCGCCGAGCGCCTCTACAACAACCCCAATGCCGTCGACGAATACATCGGTCCAACCTCGCTTAAAATCGTCATCCATTTCGCGCCACCGGCGTCCCTCGGTCTCGACGAAGGCACGCTGAGACGGTCTGGGTTCACGACGAGCGCGAGCGGCACGATCCGCGTTGCCGATGCACCCGATACCACCTACATGCTCATGCTGCATCTCGCGCGCGATACGCAAGCAGGCATGGAGCTTGTCAGCCGGTATTGGATCGGTGCCCACCCCGAGTTCGTCCGGTTTCCCGGCGGCAGAGATACCCCGGCGCTTTTGGCCAGGATGGGCATGGATGCCGACGCCATGGAGCGATTGGCGTACGAAATGTCCGTGCACGACTTGACGGAGTTTGCCCACCTCGGGCGCATCCTGCCCGACGTGTTTGCGGCGTTCGGGGAGACGTGATCGCTGCCCGGCTGGCTTGGCATGTTGGCCGGCCAGCATGCCTGGCACTTGTCCCTCTCGCGAAACCCTAAACCTCTTGCCTGACAACCTTCCTAGCAACGGGTATCCTCATGCGCATCGCACTTGAAGAACACTTCGTTATCGACGAACCCGCGCACGTCGATCGCTGGCTGACGTTGATCCCAACGGTACCGAAGGACATCACCGCAAAGATCAAGCGCCCGCTGTGCGATCTTGGCGAGGCGCGGATCGCGGCGATGGCGGAGGCCAACATCGACTTTGCGGTCTTGTCGAACGTCGGCACCGTCCAGGGCACCCTGGATGCGACAACCGCGATGACACTCGCGCGAGAGGCCAATGACCATTTGGCCAAAGCCGTGCAGGCGCATCCCGGCCATTTCGGCGGCTTCGCCACGGTGCCGCTGCAGGATCCGAAGGCGGGCGCCGATGAGTTCGAACGGGCGATGCGTGATCTCGGGATGAAGGGGGCAATGATCATAGGCCAGACCGACGGCCGCTACCTCGACGATGACCGGTTCGCCCCGCTGTGGGAGCGTGCCGAAGCGCTTGATGCGCCACTCTATCTCCATGCGGCTGATGCGGCCGTGATGCCGGCGACTTATGCCGGACGCCCCGAACTGGACGGGGCGACGTGGAGCTGGACCGCCGAAACAGCCGCGCACACGTTGCGGATCATTTTCGGGGGTGTGTTCGACCGCTTTCCGAAGGCAAAGTTGCTGCTCGGGCATATGGGTGAGACATTGCCCTTCCTTCTGTGGCGCCTCGACAAGCGGGCGCAGGCCTTCACCCAGGGCTTGGCGATCAAGCCGTCCGAAATCTTCCGCCGTAACATTGCGATCACGACCGCCGGAACGTTCTCGGACGAACCACTCGACTGCGCGCTGAAGGCGCTTGGCGAGGACTCCATCATGTTCTCGGTCGACCACCCGTTCGAGGACATGAAGGAGGCGACGGCTTGGCTGGACGCCGCACCCATTTCTCAGGCGGTGGGCGAGAAGATCTCTTCAGGGAATGCCAAGCGTATCCTGAAGCTATAAAGGGCGCCCGGCGTGAGTGAGAGCATCTTTGATCCGTGCTCGCCGGGTCTGACGGCGGACAGGTCCACCCGGTAGGCAGGACGATTGGACGCCTGCCGGCAGAAGCCGGACTGCACGACCTCGATGTGGAGACTTCAACGGGAAATGAGGAGGAGCGAATGACAACTGGTCAATCATTTGCTAAACGGATCGTAAGCGTCGAGGAGCACTTTCTGCTCCCCGATTTGCTCCGACGCATTCCGGAGACGGCTGCAAAGGTGCGCGGCTATTTCTCGCGCGACCAGCCCTATGCCGGGTTCAGCCGCATCGCGCAGCTGAGCGATATCGGCGAGGACAGGCTCAGGGTGCTGGACGGTGCCGGCGTCAGCCTGCAAGTGCTTTCCCTTGACGGGCCAGGCGCCGACCTATTGCCACCGCGGGAAGGCGCGGCCTGGGCGCGCGAGGCCAACGATGCCCTAGCTGCTCTTGTCGCAGCCCATCCGGACCGCTTTGCGGGCTTGGCGCATCTACCGCTGACTGACCCCGATGCCGCCGCGGACGAGCTTGAACGGTGCGTCAAGCATCTGGGATTCAAGGGCTGCTTAGTACGGGGCTCTACCAACGGCCGCTATCTCGACCATCCGACCTATGACGTGTTGCTGGACCGAGCCGCGACACTCGAGGTACCGATCTATGTTCATCCTGGCATTTCCCCCGCGCCAGCGCGCGAGGCGCTCTACGGCGGTCTGCCAGAGCCCTTCGGTTTCTGGATGTCAATCTCGGGCTGGGGATGGCATTCCGACACAGCCATTCACATCCTGCGGCTGATGGTGACGGGCGCGTTCGACCGGCACCCTGGACTGCAGGTCGTGATCGGTCATCTTGGGGAGGGCTTGCAGATCGTCTTTCCCCGCCTGGACCAGCAGTACCATGGGGCGGCAGGGATGGAGAAGCTGCCGAGCGATGTACTTCGCACGCACGTTCACGTCACGATGGGCGGCTTCTTCATGGAGCCCTCATTCATGGCTGCCGTGGACGCCTTTGGCGCAGACCGGATCATGTTCTCCGTCGATTACCCGTTCGGCGACCCAAACAAAGGCATGGCCTTTCTGGAGAGCCTGCCGCTTTCTTCGGAGGACAAGGCCAAGATCGCGCATCAGAACGCCGACCGGCTCTTCAAGCTCGTCGCATAACGAAAATCCGCTGATCGAGCGAGAGGCCGAATTCGATCCATCGCCGACAATGTCCGCTGGCGTCGTGCGTGGGGTCTGGTCTATAGGAGTTCGGCTTGAGCAGAAAAGAACCGTCTGCTTGCTGCGTCGATGACCCAACAAGCAGACATGCGCTCGCCTTTAAGCGAAATAGGCGAGTACTACCGCAATGATCACCAGGCCGCAAAGCAGGTAGGTGACAAGCTGCTGCGGAGCGAGCCCCAGCGGGCGACCTGTGGTGGCCGCGAACTCAGGATCGACCCAAGCTGTACCGGGAAATGCCGGCGCGAAAGCCATTGCGACGAAATAGCTTGCCGCTACCGCTGCCGCGATCAGGAACAACGGAAACGTAAGCGGATGCGAGGCAAACAGGATGTCAAGCGACAACGCGCCGCCAATGATCCCCATGAGCATTGTCTGGCCATTGTGGAATTTTGCATGAGGAGGCCAGAGTGGATTCCATAGATGCTGTTTGGCAGTGGGCGGAACAATCGCATCCGCGACTAGGCCGCCGAAGTTGAACACCGCAACGAAGGCGATGATCCATTTTGAGATTTCCATAAGACACACCTTTCCCGTCAGCTGGAAAAGGACATGCCGGAAGCCGTTCCCGCACATGCGGCGGCTCGTACGAGCGCAAATGCCACCCGGACTACCGACCGGGCTGTGACTTTTACACGTCCAAGCGCGTTATTGGGGTAATCAAACGCTGATGTCAATCCAGAGCACCGCTCCGGCGGGAGGCCTTCGGTCACGGCCATTGCTGGCTTCATGACAGTCGAAAACGGTCGGTTCGGGGGTGTCGCTCTGCGACGGCAAAATGCGGCGGCCTAGCGGCTAACCTCCGCTGGGTGCCGGGTCCGTGCGGCTCGAAGCGCAAGCACGACGTAGGGTCCATATTGCGTAACCCGAGTCTTTTTATCGACCGTGAGGACGATCGAAGGGGGTTAACCTCCATTCAATGCGCCGCTGGAAGTAGACCGTGATGGACGTATTCGACTGGGCCGGCGGAACCCGATGTCTGCGCCGCGATTGAAAGTGGTTGTGATCGGCGCCGGGTTCGGCGGCCTCAACGCCGCCTCTGCGCTGGCTCGCGCACCGGTCGACGTGGTGCTGATCGACCGCAACAACCATCATCTGTTCCAGCCGCTGCTGTACCAGGTAGCGACCGCCGCCTTGGCCTCAACGGATATCGCCTCGCCGATCCGGTCCATCTTCGCCCGCAAGCGGAACGTCGAAGTGTTGCTGGGCGAGGTGGTCGCGATCGACGTGGCGCGCCGTAGCGTTTCGGTCCGCGATGTCGGCGCGATCGCCTACGATCAACTCGTCCTTGCATCGGGGGCGACGTCAAGTTGGTTCGGCAATGCGGATTGGGAGCAGCATTCGACCGCTCTGAAAACCGTCATGGATGCTGAGCGGATCCGCTTCCGGCTGCTCGGCGCGTTCGAGCGTGCCGAAAGCCTCCGCGATGCGGACGAGGCTCGCCGGCTGCTGACCTTCGTCGTGGTCGGCGGCGGCGCCAGCGGCGTCGAGTTGGCCGCCTCGATCCGTACGTTGGCGCGCGACACGCTGCCAGCCGACTTCCGGCGCATCCGCCCGGATCATGCCCGCGTCATATTGTACGAGAGCGGGCCCGCTCTGCTGGCTGGCTTTCCCGATCGGCTGGTGGCCTATGCGCGCACGCAGCTCGAGCAGCTGGGTGTCGAGGTCCATACCGGCGTGAAGGTTGAAACGATCGACGCGGAGGGCGTGGTGGCGGCAGGGGAGCGCACATTCAGCAACAACGTGTTCTGGTGTGCGGGCGTGGCCGCAACGCCGGCCGCGGCCTGGATCGGCGCTGTCTCGGGCAAGCACGGCACAGTGCAGGTGGCGGCGGATTGCTCCGTGCCGGGCCATCCCGAAATATTCGCGATCGGCGACGTGGCCAGCTTCAAGGGACCGGATGGCCGGCCGCTTCCCGGTGTGGCTCCCGTGGCCAAGCAGCAGGGGCGCTACGTCGCCGGCGTCATCGCCGCGCGCGCCCGGGGAGCGGCGGCTCCGAAGCCGTTCCGGTACCGGGATCAGGGTTCACTCGCCATCATCGGCCGCTCGACCGCCGTTGCAAGTTTGCCGCATCTGAAGATGACGGGGCTGCCGGCCTGGCTGCTTTGGGCTGGTGTGCATCTGGTCACGCTGGCCGGCCTCCGAAACCGCATGTTGGTTTACGTGCAATGGATGTCCGCATGGCTGTTCAACAAGCGGGGCGCGCGCGTGATGGTCTCGGACCCGACGCTTCAGGGCCAGGCTCAACCACACCCTGGTACCGGCGAAAGCCGCAAGGCTGCGGAGTGACACGATGGGAGAGGGTGCGACCTTGACAGGCGAACCATCGATGGAGGCCAGCCAGGCGCTGTGCATCGAGGATTACGCGCTGATCGGCGACTGTCTGACAGGGGCGTTGGTCGGTCGCAATGGATCGATCGATTGGCTCTGTTGGCCGCGGTTCGACAGCGGTGCCTGCTTTGCGGCGTTGCTGGGCTCCCCGCGGAACGGACGCTGGCAGATCGGCCCAGTTGACCCCGCCGCTACGGCGACACGCAGTTACCGCGGCGATACGATGGTGCTGGAGACGCGGTTCGAAACCGCCGAAGGTAGTGTCGCACTGATCGACTTCATGCCGTATGGCAAGGAAAACTCCTCGGTGGTGCGGCGCATCGAAGGGCGGCGAGGTCGCGTGCGGATGCGGCTACACCTCACCATGAGGTTCGACTACGGATCCTCGACGCCTTGGGTGACGCAGTTGGACGATGGCAGCGGGCTCAGCGCGGCCCTCGGTCCTAACTTGGTTGTTCTGCGCACTGGGGTGGAACTGCAGGGACAGGACAAGGCCACCGTCGCCGAGTTCGACGTGGGCGCGAACGAGAGTGTCGACTTTGTGCTCACTTGGGGGCCGTCGCACCTTCCGCCGCCGCCGCCACTCGACGCGGCAGCGGCACTTGCGGACACCGAGCGCTTTTGGGCCGGGTGGTCGGCGGATTGCCAATACCAGGGGCCCTGGAGACCGCTGGTGCTGCGTTCACTCCTCACGCTCAAGGCGTTGACCTTTGCGCCGACAGGAGGGATTGCCGCCGCTTTGACGACCTCATTGCCGGAGCAGCTCGGGGGCACGCGGAACTGGGACTACCGTTATTGCTGGCTGCGCGATGCGACACTGACGCTCGTGGCCCTGATGGAAGGCGGCTACACCGAGGAGGCCCGCGCCTGGCGTGCCTGGCTGCAACGCGCGGTCGCCGGCAATCCGGACGAGCTGCAAATCATGTATGGCCTCGCCGGCGAGCGCCAGCTCCTCGAATGGTCGCCCTCTTGGTTGCCCGGCTATCAGGGAGCGGCCCCAGTTCGCATCGGAAACGCGGCCTCCGAGCAAGTGCAGCTCGACGTCTACGGCGAGGTCGCCTCGGCGCTCCACATCGCGCGCAAGCACGGCCTGTCTCCGCCACATGCAAGCTGGGAGATGCAAGCGGCGTTTCTCGCGCATCTGGAGACGATCTGGGACCAGCCCGACGACG
Source organism: Acetobacteraceae bacterium (assembly GCA_965199005.1). Lineage (GTDB taxonomy): Bacteria > Pseudomonadota > Alphaproteobacteria > Acetobacterales > Acetobacteraceae > LMUY01. The sequence continues at coordinate 527,114 of CBDAQK010000007.1, forward strand.
GTATTTGGGAGGTGCGCGGCGGCCGGCGGCAGTTCACGCACTCGAAGGTCATGGCCTGGGTGGCCATAGACCGGTCGATCCGCGATGCCGAGGCCTTTCATGTGCCGGCGCCGCTTGACCATTGGCGGGAGTTGCGGGACCGGATGCATGCGGAGATCTGCGCCAAGGGTTACGACCCGGCGCGCAACACGTTCACCCAAAGCTTTGGCTCCCCCGAGCTTGACGCCGCCCTGCTGCTGATCCCTCAGGTCGGCTTCCTGCCGGCGGACGACAAACGGGTGATCGGCACGGTGGAGGCGATCGAGCGGGAGCTGCTGGTGGACGGGTTCGTGCTCCGCTACCGAACCGAGGCCGGGTCTGACGGACTGCCGGCGGGCGAGGGCGCGTTCCTGCCCTGTTCATTCTGGCTGGTGGACGCCTATGCGCTGCTTGGAAGGCATGCGGACGCACAAGCATTGTTCGAACGGCTAGGCCAACTCGCCAATGATGTTGGTCTGCTCGCTGAGGAGTACGATCCGAAGGCTAAACGCCAGGTCGGCAATTTTCCGCAAGCGTTTTCGCATTTGGCGCTCGTCGAAGCGGCGCTGCAGTTGCGTGGCGATGGATCGCCGGCGCGATCCTGATCGGAGGGCACGGAATGGGATCCTGCGATCGCGTAACGACGCACCGTGGCTGGGACCCATCCCGCTTCCGGGGAAAGCGGGGCAGCGCGGGGTTGCAGGTATGAGCGTCGCGGTGGCGCTGGTCGTGCGCTACCTGCTCGTGGTGCTGTTCTTCCCATTCAGCGCGTTGGACAAAATCATCGGCTTCAGGGGCGCCGTGGGCCAGGCGGCAGAGGCTGTGGGGGAGGGCAGTCTTGCGGTCGTGCTGATCCTGGCCGGGCTGGCGGTGGAGATCTTCATGCCACTCGCGATCCTGACCGGGATCGCCGACCGGCTGGGGGCTTTCATCTTGGCGGGGTATTGTGGCGTGACAGCGCTGCTGTGGAAGCAATGGTGGCGGCCCGGCGATTTCTGGCGCGCCGGCGACAGCAAGGCCCGCAACTTGTTCTGGGACTTCCTGAAGAATTTCTCGCTCGCTGGCGGGTTCTTGCTGCTTGCCTTCGGCTTGCACGCGGGCGATCTGGCGGCCTTCCTGTCTGACCCTTTCGGCTCGTCCCACCCGTACACGCAGGGTGCACCATGAGGTGCGCCGGCTGATGCCGCAAGCCACCGCCACGATCGCCGGCCGGGGCGCCATCGTGCGGCCGCCGTTCTTGCTGCTGCCGGGGTTTCGGCCGGACGCAATTGGGTTTGCGGTGCGAACGACGTTGGCGCTGCTGCTGGCCTACTTGGTCGCCTTCGCATTCCAGGTGGAGGGGCCTTCGACCGCGGGGGTCTGCGTCGCCATCGTGGCGCAGCCATCGCCGGGGATGGCGATGTCAAAGGCGGCCTCCCGCCTGCTTGGAACTCTGCTGGGTGGCTGCATTGGGCTGGCGCTGCTGGCGGCGTTTCCGCAGGATCGGGTTTCATTGCTGGCGGGCTACGCGGTCTGGCTGGGGCTGTGCACCTTCGGGTCGACGGTGCTGCGTGACTTCCGGTCCTACGGTGCGGCGCTCAGTGGCTACACCGCCGGCATCATCGCTATAGGCGCGATCGACTCACCGCATACCGCTTTGCTCACCACGATGAACCGGGTGGCCGCGATGACCATCGGCATCGCCGCGGTCTTTCTGGTCAACAACCTGTTTGCCGGGACCGACGCCGTCGATAGCCTGGAGACAGAGCTGCGGGAACGCACGGACGCCATCACCTCCATGGCGGTCGAAGCGCTGGAAGGCCGGCGCATCGGCGACGATCTCGCGACGCTGCATGTCGCGTCCGGGGCGGCGGCGTTGCATACGGAGGCAACCAACGCGGTGCGGGAGTTGCCGGACGGCCGCATTCGCAGCAACGCTGCCCGCACGGTCATCGCAGCGCTACTGGCCATGGTGTCGGCCGCACGGGATCTTGGCAGGGAGCTTGGGCCGGATACGTCCGCAGCGGTGCGCGCGCACCTGGATGCCGTGGTCGCCGCGATCCGCAACCCCCTTGCTCCGCGGCCGGTGGCGCCGTGGCCGACCCAGCCCGGCGATGCCGTGGTGCTTCAGTGCGCCGACGAGTTGCTGGCGCAGCAAAGACGGGCGCTGATCGCGCAGGACGTCTTGGTCGAGGGCAGGGGTGACCTGCCTGCCATGCGGCTGCGGGCCAGCCATGATGTGCCGGGCGCAATGCTGGCCGCGTGCCGATCAATGCTCGCAGTCGGACTAGGGTCGCTGGTTTGCATCTATTCTGGTTGGTCTGGGGCCACCCTCGTTCTGATCATGCAATCCGCCTTCACGGCGTTGCTGGCCCAGGCGCCCAATCCGCGCGCAGCCAGCCTCTCCTTCGTCGTGCCGCTGCTGCCCATGGCGCTGCTGATCGGGGTTATCGAGTTCATCGCGCTGCCGAATGCCTCGGGGTTCGTGCCGTTCGTGGCAGCGGTCGCGCCCGTCGCGCTGGCCGCAGCGCTGCTGACCCGGCTTCCGCTGCTGGCCTCGTTTGCGCCGGTCGCGTTCCTCTACGTTCCGCTGTTCCTGGCACCAAGCAACGCGCAAACCTACAATTTGGTCAGTTACTGCAACACGGTCATGCAGGTCGCGGTTGCCGTGCTGCTCACGGTGCTCTCGTTCGACTTGGTGTTGCGGGTGTCGCCTTCGCGCAGGTTCTATCGCGTTGCGGCTCAACTCGCGGCTGATCTGCGCCGCACGCTGCGCCGCAGTGACCGGTTGTTCGACGGAGCGCCGGCGCAATCGGTGCTGTTCGACCGCATGATGCGCGCGATACTCTGGATGGGACGCGAGACTCCGGCCCGTGTTCGGCTGCTGCATGAGATGTATGGGATCGGCGAAGTGGACCTGGCGATCCGCCGGGCTCGCACCGGCCTTGCGCAACTGCAATCCGCAGAACCCCGCTTAGCGGAGGCCACGTCCCTGGCGCGCCAAGCGCTTGAGAGCGGCGATGCCGACGCCTTGCTGCGAGCAGGCCAGGCCATGCTGGACCACCCCGCCGCTGCAGCCGTGGCCGACGCCGTGCGGCAGACCGTGGCCGCCATGGCGTCGGCCGCACAACTGATTGGCGAGGATCACTCGGCGCGGCGTCTATATCGGAGATTGATAGCCTGAGATGTGGCGCGAAACAAATGTCTTCGGTATTTTCCTGCCGCCGCTGTTGATCTACTTCGCGGTTACTTTGGCCTGCTATCTGCCGCTGCGCCACGCATTCAACCGGCTGCGGCTATTTCGCTGGGTGTGGAACGTGCCCCTAGCGGAAACCGCGGTCTATCTCTGCATCCTTGGTGCGCTCGTGAGATGGCTGTGAGCCGGTTTCCGCTCGGGATGGATCGGTCAGGAGGGTTCGAAGCGCCATGATTTCTGCTGGTCGCCGCCGGGTCGGCTATCTCGCGACCGCTCTGCTGCTGGTCGGCGCCGGCGCGGCCTGTTTCGTGATCTGGAACCAGTATCTGACGGCGCCCTGGACCCGGGATGGTCAGGTCCAGGCCTACGTCGTCGATCTAGCGCCGGAAGTCTCGGGACGGATCGTCCACCTGGACGTGGTGGACAATCAATCCATAAAAATGGGGGACCCCCTCTATGAGATTGAACCCGTGGACTACGAAATATCCGTCGCCGCGGCCCAAGCCAACATGGAGAGCAAGGAGGCCGACCTGCAGGCCAAGGAGGCGGAAGCCGCACGGCGCGCGAGGCTGAGCGACCTGTCCACGTCCGTCGAGGAGACGCAGACCTACCAGGCCGCTGCGTATATGGCGCGCGCGGCATACGCCACCGCCATCACGCAGCTGAACCAGGCGAAGATCGATCTCGCGCGCACGAAGGTCGCCTCGCCCGTGAACGGCTACGTCACCAACCTGCAGCTCCGCGTCGGCGACTTCGCCGTCAAGGGAACGCATGACTTGTCGCTGGTGGACACCGACAGCTTCTGGATCACCGGCTTCTTCGAAGAGACGAAACTGGCCGGCATTCACGTGGGTGACCCGGCGGTGGCCGCGCTGATGAGCTCCCGTGCGCCGGTCGAGGGACATGTCGAAAGCGTCGCCCGCGGCATCAACACGCCGAACAGCAGTCCCGGCGCGCTTGGCCTGGCGTCGGTTGACGCTGTCTTCACTTGGGTTCGGCTGGCGCAGCGCATTCCCGTGCGGATCCATATCGACCGCGTTCCGCCTTCGGTTGAGCTCGCCATCGGACTGACCGCGACCGTGTCAATCGGCAAGGACGTCAAACGCGGCTCGTCGCGTGGCTTGTTGTCGCGCTTGTTTACGCAGGTCGAAAACTGACCTGCGCGGGCTCATAGCGCGATGCGGCCGGCGAGCCGGACCGCCCGGCTTCCGTCCGTTGCAGAGGACACGGTGTCTGCCCGGAAACTGGAAGGGACTAAGATGCACGACGTTCTGCGGCATCAGGACGAAGCGCCGGATTGGTTGATCGGGGTTTTAAGGGAAATCGATACGCTACAGTTCGGCCCCGAATTCGACCGATTTCTTCCCGATGCCGAGTTGATATTTGGCGCCATGCATGCCAAAGGCGTCGCTGCTATAAGAAAGTTGTTTGTAAGTCTTACGGGCGAGCTCATGACACAGCACAGAGTGCATGAGTTCTGGTCCGGAAAGTATACCAAGCTATTCCGGGGCGACGTGGAGATGATCAAGAAGATAGACGCTTCACGAACAATTGTTGCGCCAACGGTGCAATTTTTTAACATGGGAGGGCGACGTCTCGACCGGATTGCACGACTCAGGATCTTGGTCGGGCCGCTGGGGTTCGACATGCGTTGAGGCTGAGATAGACCCATGCCATTTGTTCAGCAACATGGTTCGCCTCCGGGTATTGCGTGTAGAGTTGGCGGAACTTTGGTCTACAAGGAAGCGGCGCAATCGCGGACGGCGTGGTTCTTGAACGTACGTCGTCAGGGCGATCAAGTCATAGACTGGGACTTTCGGTCGCCGCTGCCGACGTTGTTGTGGATGCGTCATGGCTTCCGCCGGTTCAAGCTCGACCTTGACGGGAAGATAGAACAGGCTGATCGCCTCGTGCGGCCCGCGCTGGTCTTTGTGCCCGCGGGCGTCGCTATGAGGGCGGATTTTGTGATCGACGGCGAAGCTTCTTATACAGCCGTCATCTTCACGTCGAGTTCGTTGATGGCCGAACTCTCCACGATGGTGGCGGCCGAACCAATGGTCAACTTCCGGCATCGCGAACTTGAGCAAAGCCTGGCCAATATATCGCGTGAAGTCGCCCGGCCGGATAACCTGTTCGACATGCTAGCCGAGGGCTGGACACTCCAAGCCTTGGCGCACCTGAGTCGAAAACGCCAAAGCAGCCGCGGTGAACAAAACCGTAGCGTTGGCGGCTTGAGCAGGACCAACCGATCCCGGGTGGAAGAGTACATTCGAGTCCACCTAAGCGACACGATCACTTTGGATGATTTAGCCCAGGTCATCGGCTTGACCACCCGTCACCTCAGCCGCGCGTTCCGCGCCTCGTTTTCGGAAACGCCGATGCAATACATCGTCGCGCTCCGAATGGAGAAGGCAACGCGCATGCTGATTGAAACGCGTGACCCGATAACCCAGGTTGCCTTGGACTGCGGCTTCAGCCATCCACAGCATTTCGCAGCCAGCTTCAGTAAAGCCCTGGGTTGCTCTCCGTCGGAGTTCCGGCGCCGAAGCTCGTAGGCAGACGCTGCTCCACGTAGTCTTCAACCGGGTAGCCACCGCGTTGGGTGAACGTGCGAGCATGATTGAAGAGCACCACGAATTCACCGTGTTGTCGCCAGAAGGCACGTGCACAGCTCTGTTTAACCCGTAGCCCTGGATGTAGCGTTGAGCCAAGCAACTCGTGCAGTCGAGTCCGTATTTCGGCAGTCAAGTCGCTCTCGCGGTAGGCGAGATGCAGATGGCTGAATATCCTCATCGTGAGGTTGAAACCTCGGCCGTCGATGATTTCTGTTGGGCTGCATACGACCATTGATGGTCTCGCCCGGATGCTCTGACGTGGGGACCAGATGGGTTGTTACCGGTGTGGACAGCCTTTCTCGGGCGCTAGGCCAGTAACCCCCCGATGAGCGGCATCACAGAGCCAAGCGAGGCGCGGCGGCCCGGCCTCGTGTGGGGGTGGCCCGTTTGGCTTCGGCCAGTCAGGTTGCAGAAAAACACACAGGCATCGCGCGCACGTTCGGCTCTACCCGGCGATCCGGCTGCGTCTATTCTGGATAACTTGACAATTAGGCCAAATATGCAGACCGAGACGGTCCTTGATACAAGCGACGGCGCCTCGGGCGGAGCGAGCGCGTATTTCCGCTTACCGCCGGCGGAGCCGACAGATCGCACGATTCAGCCGGAGCATGGTCGCACGACAAGTGACGCCGATCGCGAGGTCCGGAACGAGCAGGACGCGAATAACCGCGGCGACGATGAAAAGGCGGAGAAACAGGGGCGAGAGAACGAAGGCAAAGAAGGCCAAGGGGATAAGCAAAAGGGCAGGAAAAGCCGCTGGCCCCTTGTCATCCTCGCCGTCGTAACCGTCGCCGCAATCATCGGCGGCGTCGTTTATTGGTGGGCCACCCGGGATCAGGAGGACACGGACGATGCCTATACCGAAGGCAACGCCATCTCCATCGCGCCGAAGATTTCCGGCTACGTCGTCGACCGCCGGGTTGACGATAATACCTTCGTCAAAGCCGGCGACCTGATGATCAAGATCGACCCGCGTGATTACATGACCGCCCGTGATCAGGCGCAGGCCAACCTCGATCTAGCGAGGGCGCAACTCGCAAGTGCCAAGATCAACCTTGAGATCGTACGGGTGAGCGCGCCGGCTAGCCTGGTTCAGGCGCAAGCCCAGCTTCAACAGGCCCGGGCGAACCAGGCCAATGCGGCCCGGAGCTATGAGCGCCAGCACAGCGTGGACCCGCGTGCGACGACGCAGACCAACACCGATCAAGCCAATACGCAGTTGCGTTCGACGAACGCCAGCGTCAACTCCTCTCAAGCCCAGGTCCAAACGGCTGGGCTGGTTGCGCAAAATATCGAGGCTGCGGAAGAGACGGTGAAGCAGCAGGAAGCGCAGGTTGCGCAGATGCAGGCAGCCTTGGCGCAAGCCGAACTCAACCTCTCCTATACTGAAATCCGCGCCCCGAAGGACGGGTACATCACACAGCGCAATGTCGACGTCGGCACCTATGCACAAGCAGGCCAGCAAATATTTTATCTTGTGACGACGGATTGGTGGATCGTTGCGAACTTCAAAGAAACCCAGCTTGCGGACATGCGTCCCGGTCAGCCGGTCAAGATTGGGGTCGATGCGTACCCGAGGCTGAAGCTGCGGGGGCATGTCGAGAGCATACAGGAGGGCAGCGGCGCCCGCTTTACCGCTTTCCCGGCCGAAAACGCCACCGGGAACTACGTGAAGATCGTCCGGCGTGTCCCGGTCAAGATCACCATAGACCATGATGACCGGACGGTTCCGCCGCCACTGCCGCTCGGCATATCGGTGACCCCCGTCGTGACCGTGCGATGAGTGGCCAGCAGGGCGGCCAGCCAAACCCCTGGCCCGCCGCCATCGTCGTCACGATCGCCGCGTTCATGGAAGTGTTGGACACCACGATCGTCAACGTGGCACTGCCGCACATCGCCGGGAGTTTGGCCGTCAGCAGCGACAACGCGACTTGGACGCTCACCACCTACCTCGTCGCGAACGGGATCGTCCTCACCATCTCCAACTCGCTCAGCCGCCGGATCGGCCGTAAGCGCTACTTCCTGATCGCCATAGCAGGCTTCACAGCCTCCTCACTGGCGTGCGGCCTGTCGACATCCTTTGTCGAAATCCTCCTGTTCCGCGGCTTGCAGGGGTTGTTCGGCGGGGGCCTGCAGCCCAGCCAGCAAGCGATCATCCTTGATGCGTTCCCACCGGAAAAAAGAGGCCAGGGTTTCGCTTTGACTGCGGTCGCAACCATTTTGGCGCCGGTGGTGGGGCCAGTCGTGGGCGGCGTGCTGACGGACCAGTATTCATGGCACTGGATTTTTCTCATCAACGTGCCGATCGGGGCGGGTGCGTTCTTCGGGGTGCTGCAGCTCGTGCAAAAGGGCAAGGACGAGGACAAAGACAAACAGACGGCGCCGCCGTTCGACTACATCGGGCTCATCTTCATCACATTCGCCCTCGGTTGCATGGAACTCGCCGCGGACCGGGGTGAGGATGCCGATTGGCTCGGCTCCAGTTTCATCCGGATCCTGGTGGTCCTTTCCATCTGCGGCTACGTCTTCGGGATCACCTACCTGTTGTACAAGCGTGATCCCGCGGTTGACCTGCGGGTCTTCAAGGACCGCAATTTCGCGCTGGGCTGGATCTCGATCGCGATCATGGGTTTCGTGGTCTATGCGAGCGCGGTCCTCATCCCGCAATTCGCGCAGCAGCAACTCAGCTACACGGCGACCTGGGCAGGTCTTGTCCTGGTGCCGGGCGCGGTGGTCCTGGTCATGCTCATTCCGGTCGCCGGCAAGCTGCTGAGCTTCGTTCCGTTCAAATACGTGATTGCGGTCGGTGGATTGACCCTGAGCGGCGCCCTGCTTTACTCGACGGACCTCGTTCCTGATATCGACTTTTTCCATCTCTCGCTGCTCCGCTCCGCACAGACCGCGGCCTTGGCCTTGTTGTTCGTACCGATCAGCACGGCCGCCTACTCTACAATCCCGAAAGAACTGAACGGCGACGCCTCGGCGTTGTTCAGCATGGCCAGAAACGTCTTCGGCGGCGTGGGTATCTCCATCTCAACCGCGCTGGTCACGGAGCATCAGCAGTCCCGCCAACACCACCTCGTCCCGTATCTCTCGGCAACGAACCAGCCTTACGAGGTTTTGCTCCAGCAGGTCAGGCAGGCCTACATCAACGCCGGCAGCGCGCCACAGCAGGCGGAGCGGGCCGCCCCGGGCCGGATCTTCCAGCTCCTGCGTGGCCAAGTCGCGGTCCTGTCGTACAGTGACGTATTCCTGATCACGGCGCTGATCACCCTCATCATAACGGCGGCGGCGCTCGCGATGTCGAGCATGAAGGCAGAGGCGTCGGGTGAGGTTGGCGGCTGATGCGCGCCACCTCGGCGCTTGTCATGGGCACGATGCTGACCGCTTTGGCTGGATGCACCGTCGGGCCCAATTTCCTGAAGCCGGACGACCCCAACATACCGTTCTGGCGGAATACGCGGCGGGACGACGGTTTCGTCAGCCAGACGACGGATCCCGACCCGCGTTGGTGGAGCGGGTTCAACGACCCGGCCCTGACCGACCTCATCGCGATGGCGATCCGCGGGAACCTCGACCTACAGCAGGCGGTGCTCCGGGTGGTTGAGTCGCGTGAGGACGTCGTCACGGCGCGCGCCGCCGGGTTGCCGACGCTTCTTGGCACGGGATCCTACCGTCGGGAGCAGTTCGGCCTGAAAGGTGAATTGGAGTCCTCGGGCGTCTACCGGCAGCTCAACGCGCTTGCAGACCAAAGCTCGCCTCTGAACCAATATGCAGCCGGGCTCGGGACGCAGGCCAGCCAGCTCGGGACGGGACTGGTCAACAAACTCACGCAGCCAATCGACCTGTTCCAGTATGGGCTGGATGCCTCCTGGGAGCTTGATCTGTTCGGCCGGGTCAGGCGATCTGTCGAACAGGCTGAGGCAACGTCGCAAGCGCAGAAGGAGGCGGCCAACGACGCCCTGCTGATGTTGGAGAGCGAGGTTGCGCAGACTTACGTGCAGGTCCGCCTGGGCCAGGCCCTGCTGGCCAGCCAGCAGGAGAATATCCGCACGGCCCAGGACGCCCTGGACTTGACGGAGAAGCTGCAGCGAACCGGCCTGGACACGGCGGTGGACGTCGACCAGGCGCGGACCCAGGTGCTGACCTATCAAAGCCAGCTACCCGGCTACGAAAAGCAGACCCAGCAGGCCATCGACAGCCTCAATGTCCTCGTCGGGCAATCCCCTGGATCGCTCGACGCCAAACTATCCGTTTCGGCGCCGTTGCCCAACCTGCCGGACGTGGTCGGCGTGGGCGTGCCCTCGGCCTTGGCGCGGCGGCGCCCCGATATCCGCCAAGCTGAAGCGCAGCTGCATGCTGCGACGGCGAATGTCGGCGTCGCAACCGCCGCTTTCTACCCGGACATCTCGCTCACGGGCAATTTGGGCATCAGGGCGACCGATGCGAGCTACCTGACGAATTGGGCGAGCCACTTCTACTCGGCCGGACCGAGCCTCTCGTTGCCGATTTTCCAGGGTGGCCGGCTGACCGCAAGCCTGCGGGTCGCCCGAGCGCAAGCCATCGCGGCGGCGCTGAACTATCGCGGCACCGTGCTGAACGCCTTGCGTGAGGTGGAGGACGACCTCGTGGCTTATCGGACCGACCGGACGGAGCGCGACAGGCTCGTCGACGTGCTGCGGTCGGCAGAAGACGCCCTCTATCTTGCGACCAACGCCTTCCGTCACGGGTTGGAAAGCTTCCTCCAGGTCCTTGACGCCCAGCGCACCGTGACGTCAACCCGGCAGCAACTCGTCCAGGCCAACGCGACCCTCGCCACCGACGTCGTAGCGCTGTACCGCGCTTTGGGCGGCGGCTGGGACGATCCTGGCGCGCAGAGCCAGCCGCCGAACGTACCGCAGCAGCCGCCCCCGCTGCCGGCCGCCCTGGACAGCGTAGCGGCCGGTGAGAGGCAGTAATCCGCAATGAACCCCGCTTATCTCTCGGCGCTCTCGGCCCTAGCAGGCTCCATGATCGGTGCCCTGGCTTCCTTTTCCACGACGTGGCTGACCCAGCACTTCCAGGACCGTACGCAGCGCCGGCAGCAGGAAATGGCGCGACGAGAAAAGCTGTATGGAGACTTCATCGACGAGGCCTCGAGGCTGTTTGCCGATGCACTCACACATTCGCTGGACGAGCCGTCCAAGCTCGTCTCGCTTTACGCGATTTTGGGCAAGCTGCGCTTGTTTGCCTCCGGCAAGACCATGGAGGTTGCCCAGGATGTCATGAGCCGCATCGTAGCCGTCTACTATCAGCCCCCGGAGGACTTCAAAGGCCAAGACACGATCGAGAGTCACAGCCTCGACATCTTGAGGGACTTTACCGAAGCTTGTCGCGCCGATCTGCGGGGATGACAGCCAAAGGTCGCCCCCCGTCCGGTCGTTGTGTTGGCCGTGGCCGCGCCGGCAGCATTGTCGTCCTGCTCCTATGTGCAGCATTGGGCGGTTGCTTCCGGCTTGGCCCGGACCGGTTGAATGAGGACCAACTCGGTTACTCACGCGCCTTGTCGGCCGCCGAGAAACGCCAGACGCTGCTGAACGTCGTGCGGCTGCGTTACGGAGACGCGCCGACCTTCCTTGATGCCACGCAGGTTATCTCCGGCTATCAATTGCAGCGTAGCGTCACGGGTGGGTTTGAGGTGTTCCCGAATGCTCCGATCAGTACCTACTTGACCGGTAGTGGGGCTGCTCAACTGCAAGAAAGCCCGACCTTCACCTTCCAACCCGTAACAGGTGATCGTTTCGCCCAAGGTTTCCTGCGGCCCTTGTCACCTGTGGATCTTCTGCCTCTTGCTCAGGGCGGCCTGCCCATCGACGTGTTGTTCCGCCTTGCCGTGCAGTCGGTCGGCCCGCTGCAGAATTCCACGGCTCTCGAGCAAGCCGGCGGCACAGGGTCGCCGGCGTTTTTCCTTCTCCTGCATGATCTCAGACGGCTCCAAATCGCAGGTCTCATCAGCATCCGGCTGGAACAGACCAAAATTGTCGGCCCGGACGGCAAACCCGCCAATGGACCCGAACGGGTCTTTTTCGATATCGCATCGACGGCCGACCCGGCACTCGTTGCCATTTCCGAAGAGGCCCATCGCCTGCTCGGCCTACCGCTACACTCAGCGGAGGGCGAGATCGTCTACGGGCGTTCACCGCGGTCGCAGGGTCAGATCGCGCTGCTGACACGCTCGATGCTTGGCGTGCTAGCCCAATTGGCGTTCCAGGCGCAAGTGCCCGATGACGACGTGGCACGCCACCGGACCGTCCCGACCATAGGCGAAGTTGGCATGGAAAGCCGCCCCGTCGTCATCATTCACTACACCAAGGAGCGACCTTCGGACCCGTTTTCCGCTGTCGAGTATCAGAACCGCTGGTTTTCGATCGAAGCGAACGACTTCGATAGTAAGGTCGCTTTCACAATCGTAAACATCCTCCTTGCCCTGGCGCAAACAAGCAGTTCACCGGGGACCGTTATCACCATTCCGGCGGGATAGGCCGGCCGAAGCCGCTAGACCATTTTCAGGGCCTCAGATTCGAGTCCGCATTTTGTCGGCACGTCGCTTTGGGGGTAGTCCACCAATTTGGCGCAAACTAAACTCTGTGCCTTAGGTCTAAGGATCCGCTTCCTGTGATGCGCTATCTGAGCCTTTACACCCTTCACAACTTATGCACGACGAAGCAGCCATGACGGGAACCGCTTCCACAATGACGAACGGGAGTTCCTCGGCTGGCTCGGCAGGTTTGGAGCAGCAAACGGGGACACCCGTCGAGGGCAGGAAAGCACCATCCTGCACGTTGGTGATCTTCGGTGCCGGCGGGGATTTGACAAAGCGCCTTCTCATGCCGTCGTTGTATAATTTGTCCATGTCCCGGTTGCTGGCAGATGATTTTTCTGTATTGGGCGTGGATCTTGTCACGCAAGACGACGACGGCTGGCGCGCGTCCGTCACCGAGACCATGCAATCTTTCACGAAGGATGAGACGGCTGAGTTTTACACGCCGAAACTAGATGACGCTGCCTGGGGCTGGGTAGCAAGCCGCCTGCACTATCTGCATGGAGATTTCAGCACGCGCGAGACATTGGATGAGATCGGCAAATCGGTCGGCGATGGTAGTGTCGTGTTCTATCTCGCCGTCGCGGCCCGCTTCTTCGGCACTATCGTGGAGGGGCTTGGAGAGGCTGGACTGCTAAAGCAGGCTGAAGGGATGTTCCGCCGCGTCGTTATCGAGAAGCCTTTCGGCTCCGACTTGCCGTCCGCCCAGGCGCTCAACCAGCAGATCCTCAGGCAAGCTGACGAAAGCCAGTTCTATCGGATCGACCATTTCTTAGGCAAGGAGACGGTGCAGAGCATCATGGCCGTTCGCTTCGCGAACGGGATGTTCGAGCCGACCTGGCGACGCGAGTACGTCGATCACGTGCAGATCACCGCGGCGGAAACTGTGGGAGTAGAAGAACGAGGCGCATTCTACGAGCCGACCGGCGCGTTGCGCGACATGGTGCCGAATCACCTCTTCACCTTGCTCTGCATGGCCGCAATGGAGCCGCCAAACTCCTTTGTGGCGGAGGACGTACGCACCGAAAAAGCCAAACTGGTCGGTGCGATCCGGCCACTGCGCCTTGAGGAGGCGGTGCGCGGCCAGTATACCGCCGGCGAGGAGTTCGGGACAGCCGTCCCGGCATACCGTGCGGAGCCACACGTGGCACAGCACAGCAACACCGAAACCTACATTGCGCTAAAACTTTCGATCGAGAACTGGCGCTGGGCTGGCGTACCGTTCTATCTGCGCACGGGCAAACGGCTTGCGGAGCGCCGCACCGAAATATCGATCCATTACAAGCCTGCTCCCTACCGTATCTTTCAAGATACCGATGTGGAGGCAACGAGACCGAGTGTTGTCCGGATTGTGATCGATCCGGAGCAGGTCATCCACACCGAGTTCGATGCCAAGGTGCCAGGGCCTGAGATGAGGCTTGCCCGGGTCGAGACGACGATGCGCTACAAGGATTTCTTCACTGAGCGCCCCAACGTCGGCTACGAAACGCTGCTTTATGATTGCATGATGGGTGACGCGACGCTTTTTCAACGCGCCGACAACATCGAGGCTAGCTGGCGGGTTGTGCAGCCATTGCTGGAGGCCTGGGCGCGCGGCGAGGGCAACGTTGACGCCTATCCCGCCGGGGGCCAAGGGCCAGCCTCTGCGGATGATCTTCTCAGGCGTGACGGTCGTAAGTGGTTGGATCTCGGAAGCTAGGCAAACTACGGGTGCAGGACGTTTCTCGACGTTATATCGGCTCGGCGCCGCATCAGAGCAGAGATGGTGAATAGAGATGGATCACTTCGACCTCATCGTCATTGGCAGTGGTCCAGGCGGAGCATCCCTCGCGCACCGCATCGCACAGACGGGGAAGCGCATCCTGCTGCTTGAGCGCGGCGACTATCTTCGCCGTACGCGCGCCAACTGGGATAGCAAGACCGTTTTTGTCGATGGCGCCTATCAGGTAAACGAGACTTGGTACGACCGCAGCGGCCGGAGTTTTCATCCCGGGCTGCATTACTACGTCGGCGGTAATTCGAAAGTCTATGGCGCCGCACTGTTCCGCCTGCGAGAAAAGGACTTCGGCGAGGTCGTCCATAAGGACGGCGTGTCGCCCGCGTGGCCACTGCCATATGATGTGTTCGAACCGTTCTACACGGAAGCCGAGAAGCTCTTCCATGTTCATGGCCAACGGGGGGAGGATCCTGGCGAACCACCTACAAGTGGTCCCTACCCGTTTCCGCCGGTTACGCACGAACCTCACGTGCAACTCCTGTCGGACCGGTTGGCGGAGCAGGGCCTGCATCCGTTCCACTTGCCGCTTGGCATCCTTTTGGACGAGACTGATGGCAAGGTCAATCCAACGAGCACATGTATAAGGTGCAACGCGTTTGATGGCTTTCCGTGCTTGCTGAACGGCAAGGCGGACGCGCAAGTCATGTGCGTTGACCCGGCACTTGCGGCTCACGCCAATCTGACATTACTGACCAATTCCTATGTGACGCGTCTGGAAACGGATGCCACTGGCCGCACCGTCACAGCCGTCCACGTTCAGCGCGATGGGCAGGCGGAACGGTATTCGGCTGACATCGTTGTTGTTGCGTGTGGCGCACTTTCATCAGCGCTTTTGCTGCTTCGCTCGCGCAACGACTTGCATCCGGACGGCTTGGCCAACGGCTCGGGTCAGGTCGGCCGCAACTACATGCGACACAATCAATCGGTGCTGATGGCAATGATGCGCCACACCAACGACACTGTGTTCCAGAAGACGATGGCTCTCAGCGACTTTTACTTCGGAGCCGATGACTGGGAGTATCCTCTCGGATTGATCCAGATGTGCGCCTCCTCCGATGCCGAGCAGATCAAAGGCGAGGCATTGCCTCACTGGCTGGAGTGGTTTCCAAACATGCCGTTCAGCGAGATGGCCAGACATTCCATGGATTTCTGGCTTTCGAGCGAGGATTTGCCGAGGCCTGACAATCGGGTCTTCTACGACGGTGACCGAGTGATTCTGGATGTCCAGGACAACAACATGGAAGCGCACCATCGGTTAAGAAAGAAGCTTGAACACTACCTGGATCGATGCGGGATGAAAGCGGTGCTTCTGGAGCGGCGGCTCTACCTCGGCAAGGACATCCCAATCGGCGGTACGGCGCATCAGGCAGGCACCTGCCGGTTCGGGCGAGATCCGGCCACGAGTGTGCTCGACGTCAACTGCCGGGCGCATGAGGTGGATAATCTTTACATCACAGACGCCAGTTTCTTCCCGTCTATCGGATCAGTAAACCCGACATTGACGATTATCGCGAATGCGCTGCGGGTCGCCGAACACCTGCGCCAGCAGATGCACGCATGAGCCTCACTGATTACGGCGGCGTCCGCGCTCTCGCCCACGAGGACGTGGCGGATCCCGCCGTGGTTAGGGCGGCGCTGCGGCGCGCGCGCTCGGTCGCGCTATCCCGTGCTGGGGCGAGCGGAGTGTTCATGACGGGGCTGCTGGAACGGCTCGGCATTGCGGAGGAGGTCAACCGGAAGGCCACCTTCATCGCGAGTGGCCTGTCTTGGCGGGGGCGGGGGTATTGATGCGGGAGAATGGTTTGGGGCCGATTTTGTAGTGGGTTGACGTTTAGCTGGCGAAATGTGGTTCGGGAACACCTTTGGCTCCGGTGTTGTGGATGGCGAACAACGCGCCTGCGAGCGGCTGGGAGGGTGCCTCTTGCTCGGTCATCCAGGTGCTTGCGCTGGTGACGTATAGGATATCCATGTTGGGGCCGCCAAAGGCGCACATGGTGGGGTGGCGGATGGGCAGGCGGATCATGCGGTCGAGCCGGCCGTGCGGGTCGAAGCGGACGATGCTCCAGTCGTGCACCAGGGCGCCCCAGTAGCAGCCATCGGCATCGCAGGTGGCGCCATCAATGCGGCCGGGCATGTCGCGGGTGGACAGGAAGACCTGGCGGTTGCGGATCGTTCCGGCCTGCACGTCGAAATCGTAGGTATAGACGGTCTCGCCGCGGCTATCCGAAAAATACATCCGCCTGTCGTCGGGCGTGAAGGCCATCCCGTTGGAGACGGTGAACCCGGTGTCCATGCGCTGGACCGTGTGGTCGGGATCGAGCCGGTAGATCGAGCCGGTCGCTTCCGCCTGCTTGGCGTCGAGCGTGCCGCACCAGTAGCGGCCGCGCCGGTCGCACTTGCCGTCGTTCAGCCGGTTTGCGGGGTATTGCGGCTCCGGGTCCACGATGTGCTCGACCGATCCGGTTTCCAGGTCCACGGCACAGAACCCGCCCTGCAACCCGGCAACCAACCCGCCGCCTTGGCGGAACACGAACGAACCCACGGGCCTGGGCATCGGGAAGGAGCGGAAGCTGCCATCGAACCCCAGCCGTTGGATGGCCGGGGCGTGGATGTCGACCCAGTAGAGCGCCTGCTCCTGCACGTTCCAGGCCGGTCCCTCGCCGACCAGGTTCTTCTCGTGGCGTACCACCTCGACGTCGTAGACCCGCTTTGCCATGATTGCCCCTGGTCGTGCGTCAGTCGGTTTCGGGCTCGGGCACGCGGCCGGCGCGTGCCAGGAAGTCGAAATCGCAGCCATCATCCGCCTGCATCACGTGCTCGGCGTACAAGGCACCATAGCCCCGCTCGTAATAGGGGGGCGGGGCGGTCCAGGCAGCCTTGCGCGCGGCCAGCTCGGCATCGGAGACCAGCATGTCCAAGCGCCGGCCTGCCGTGTCCAGGCGGACGATGTCTCCGGTGCGGACCAGCGCCAGCGGGCCGCCGACATGGCTCTCCGGACACACATGCAGGACGCAGGTGCCGTAGCTCGTGCCGGACATGCGGCAGTCGCTGATCCGCACCATGTCGCGCACGCCCTGCGCCAGCAGCGGTTTTGGGATCGGCAGCATGCCCCATTCCGGCATGCCGGGTGCGCCGACGGGGCCGCATTCGCGCATCACCAGCACGCTGTCCGGCGTGGCACCCAGCGCCGGGTCGTCGATCCGGGCCAGCATGTCACGATAGGTGTCGAACACGATCGCCGGGCCTTCGTGCTGCAGCAGGGCCTCGCTGGCTGCGGCGCGTTTCAGCACGGCACCGCGCGGCGCCAAATTGCCGCGCAGGACGACGAGGCCGCCGGCGCCATAGATAGGATTGTCCAACGGACGGATGACGTCGTCGTTGTAAACCTCCGCATCGGCGATGGTCTCGCCAAGGGTTTGCCCGCTTGCCGTCATGCACGACAGGTCGAGGTGGTCCTTCAGGCGGGACAGCAGCGCCAGCAGCCCGCCCGCATAGTAGAAATCCTCCATCAGGTATTTGCCCGAGGGCGCCAGGTTGCAGATCACCGGGACGCCCTCGCTCGCCGCGGCGAAGGCGTCGAGGTCGAGCGTGCGGCCGACCCGGCGGACCATGGCGACGAGGTGGATGAGCGAGTTGGTCGAGCCGGACAGCGCCATGTCGGCGATGACCGCGTTGTTGATCGAGGCGGGCGTGATGATGTCGGAGGGTTTGAGGTCCTCCCACACCATCTCGACGATGCGCCGCCCGGCCATCGAGGCCATGCGGGAATGGGCAGAGTCGACGGCCGGAATGGAGCTGGCGCCGGGCAAGGTGAGCCCCAGCACGTCGGCGAGCGACGTCATGGTCGAGGCGGTGCCCATCGTGTTGCAGGTGCCGGGCGAGCGGGACACGCCTTCGCCCATTTCACGATACGCCTTCTCCGAGACCTTGCCGGCGCGGTAGTCGGCGAGCACCTTGAAGTTGCTGGTGCCGCTGCCGATCACCTGGCCGTGCCAGTTGCCACGCAGCATGGCTCCAGCCGGCACGAAGATGGCTGGGATGTTCATGGAGCCGGCGCCCATCAGCAGCCCGGGCGTGGTCTTGTCGCAGCCGCCCAGCAGCACCGCGCCGTCGATGGGGTGGGACCGCAGGATTTCCTCGGCCTCCATCGCCAGCAGGTTGCGGTACAACATCGAGCTCGGGCGGACATAGGTCTCGCTGACCGACAGGGCAGGCATCACCACGGGGAAGCCGCCAGCCTGCCACACCCCGCGCTTGACCTCCTCCACCCGTTGCGGCAGGTGGCCGTGGCAGGTGTTGAGGTCGGACCAGGTGGTGACGATGCCGATCACCGGCTTGTTCAAATGGTCCTCGGCGGTGAAGCCGAGTTGCTTGATGCGGCGGCGCTTGTGGTCGCCGGCGGAACCCGGGGCCTGGAACCAGCGCTGGCTGCGGAGATCCTGGACGGTCTTTGCCATGGTCAGCCGGCCGCGAAGGCGCGTGCGATCCGCTCGGCGCCGCGTGCCAGCGTCCCGGTGTCGCCCCCCACGGCGATGATGCCGAACCCGGCTGCGAACATCGCCTTGGCATCCGCCTCGTCGTAATTCAGCAGCCCGGCGCATTTACCCGTCGCCTGGATACGTCGCAGTCCATCCAAGACGGCCTGCTTGACTTCGGGTGCGCTTGCCCGGCCGAGGAAGCCCATGTTGGCGGCCAGGTCGTTCGGCCCGATGAAGATGCAGTCCACGCCGTCCACGGCGCCGATCGCGGGGATCGCCTCGAGCGCCGCCGGGGTTTCGACCTGAACGATGACGCAGATCTCGTCGCTGGCGCGGTCGGCGTAGCCTGCGATGCGGCCGTAGGCGGTGGCGCGCGACCCGCCGGCGAAGCCGCGGATGCCATGGGGCGGGTAGCGTGTGGCCGCGACGGCCTGCCGGGCCTCCTCGGCGGTCTGGACATAGGGGAACATGATCGAGCGCGCCCCGCAATCCAGCAACCGCTTGACCAGGATGGGCTCATTGGCGGGGATGCGGACCACTGGCTCGGCCTCTCCGCCGGAGATCGCAGCGCGCAGGTGATGCACGATGTCCGGCAGTTCGTTGGCCGCATGTTCCATGTCGATCAGCATCCAGTCGAACCCGGCGCCCGCGACGATCTCGGTTGCGGTCGGCGTTGCGAGGGTGAGCCAGAAGCCGACCTGCTTGCGTCGTTCCTGGATGGCTTGCTTGAGCCGGTTTGGGCGCATCGTGGTTGGCAAGATGGTCCTCCTGTCTGGCCGGTACACGGTGGGCCCAGGTCGTTCTTGTTGATGTCCAGCTTACTTTGGATACATCCGTATCCAGGTTTCTGCAAGCTTGCGCCCCAGCGCCATGATATCGGCCGCGCCCGCCGCCAGCACACGGTTGCGCTGTCATGGCATGTCTGCCGGCGTGTAGAGGTGGCAGGCGACGCGGCCGCCATCTTGCGTCGGCGTGTCGGGTGGGTCGATGGCCGAGCAGACCGGCATTGCTGACGGACAGCGTGGCCGGAAACGGCAGCCGGCCTCGACCCGGCCCGGTAAATCGGCTGAGATGGGCGGTTGCGCCGCCTTGCGGCCGGGCACGGCGGCGATCAGCGCGCGCGTATAGGGATGTTTGGGTGCGGCGAACAGCGCCCGCTTGTCACCCTCTTCGACGATGCGGCCGAGATACATCACGGCCACACGATCCGCGATGTGGTGCACCACGCCCAGATTGTGCGAGATGAACAAGTAGGTGAGACCTAACTCCTCCTGCAAGTCCTGCAGCAGGTTCACGATCTGCGCCTGCACCGAGACGTCGAGCGCCGAGGTCGCCTCGTCGCAGACCACGAAGCGCGGCCGGAGTGACAAGGCGCGGGCGACACCGATGCGCTGCCGCTGGCCGCCGCTGAACTGGTGCGGGTAGCGGGCTGCCGCCGCCTGGGGAAGACCGACCATGTCGAGCATGGCCTTTGCTTGCCGGGTGGCTTCCGCATGCCGCATGCCCTGCACCCGCAACGGTTCGGCGATGATCTCGGCCACGGTCATGCGCGGGTTGAGCGAGCCGGAAGGGTCCTGGAACACGACCTGCATGTGCCGCCGCCACGGCTTCATCTGCGTGTCCGTCAGCCGCGTCAGTTCGGTGTCTTCGAACCGGATGCTGCCGGAGGTGGGCTCGACGAGGCGGAGCAGCACGTGGCCCGTGGTGGACTTGCCGCAGCCGGATTCCCCGACCAGGCCCAGCGTCTCCCGCGGGGCGATGCGCAAGCTGATCCCGTCCACCGCGCGCAGAACTGGGCGCGGCCCAAACAGACGCTGGCGCGGCAGGACGTAGTCCTTGCGAAGATCGGTCACTTCCACCAGCGCCGTCATGCCGCCAACTCATATCCGCGGTGGCGGATGCACGCCACACGCTGCCCGTCGCCGATGTCGAACAGCGGTGGGTCGATATGGGTGCAAGCCGGCCGCATGTCGGGACATCGGGGATGGAACCGGCAACCCGGCAGGTCGTCACCCAGCGTAGGCGCCGTCCCGTCGATGGTGCGCATGCGCGGCCGCAGTTCCGAGAGGTCCGGCATGGAGGCCAACAGGCCTTTGGTGTAGGGGTGCTCCGGGGCATCGAAGATCCGCGCCACTGGAGCGGTCTCGACCACCCGGCCGGCATACATGACCGCGACGCGGTCGGCGAAGTCCGACACCACGCCCAAATCATGGGTGATCAGGATGACCGCCATGCCCATCTCGCGGATCAAGCCGCGCAGCAATTGCAGGATTTGCGCCTGGACGGTGACGTCGAGGGCTGTGGTCGGTTCGTCGGCGATCAGCAAACGCGGGCGGCAGGCGAGCGACATGGCGATCATCACCCGCTGCCGCATGCCGCCGGACATCTGATGCGGGAACTGGTCGATGCGGGCGGACGCGTCCGGAATTTCGACCCGCTGCAACAGCGCGACCGCGCGGCGTCGTGCCTCGGCCCGTCCCAGCCCCTCGTGGAACCGCAGCGGCTCGGCAATTTGGTGCCCGACGGTGAAGAGCGGGTTGAGGCTGGTCATGGGTTCCTGGAAGATCATCGCCATGCGCTTGCCGCGGATGGCGACCATGTCCCGCTCGGATTTCTGCAGCAAATCCTCGCCATCCAGCATGATCGTGCCGGCGAGGATCCGCCCGGGTTCGGCCACGAGCCGCATCAGCGAGAGCGCGGTGAGGCTCTTGCCGCTGCCCGATTCGCCGACGATCCCGAGCACCTCGCCTTGCGCCAGATCGAGGTCCACGCCGTCCACTGCGGGCACCATGCCGTGTTTGCCGGGAAATCCCGTCCTCAGCCCGCGTACCCGCAGCATCACGCCCTGTCCGTCCGCAGCCGCGGGTCGAGCACGTCGCGCAGGCCATCGCCCAGGAAATTCAGCCCCAGCACCGCGAGGACGATCGTGCAACCCGGCATGAGAGACATCCATGGCGCGTCGATGATGTAGTTGCGGCCGTCGGCGATGATGTTGCCCAGGCTGGCGGCTGGCGGCGGCGGACCGACGCCGATGAAGCTCAGCACCGCCTCGCCCAAGATGGCTCCCGCCGTGACGAAGGTCAGTTGCACCAGCAGCGGCGCCATGCTGTTGGCCAGGATGTGGCGTAGGAGGATATGCAGGTGCCCGGCGCCACAGGCTCGTGCCGCCTTCACGTAGTCCATCTGTGCGATCGTCAGGGCGGCGGCGCGGGCGACCCGGGCGGTGCGCGGCATCAGGGCGATACTCAGCGCCAGGGTGACGCTAATCTCCGAGGGAGCCATGAACGCCGCCAGCGCCGTGGCCAGCATGACCGTGGGGAATGCCATCAGCGCATCCAGGAGACGCATGACCACATCGTCCATGTCCCGGAAATATCCGGCCAGCAGGCCTAAGGGTACGCCTACGGCGGCGCTCAGCAGCGTCACGGACACCGAAATGCGCAGGCTGAGGCGGCAGCCGTAAAGCACACGGCTCAGCACGTCGCGGCCAAAACCGTCGGTTCCCATCAGGTAGGTCCAGGTCGGCGGCCCCAGGCGGTAGCGGTAGTTGTTGCGGTCCGGGGCATGCGGCGCGAGCAGCGGCGCGAGCAGGGCGGCAAGGATGACGATCCCGAAAAACACCGCCCCGATCATGAAAGCCTGGTTGCGCAGCAGCCGCCTCACCATCTCAGCGGCCGCCGATCCGGACCCGCGGATCGAGCATGCCATAGAGGCAATCGACCAGGAGGTTGATGAGCACGAAGGTGCATGCGGTCAGCAGCAGGCCACCCTGCACCACCGGGTAGTCGCGCCGCAGCACGGCGTCGACGATCAAGCGGCCGATCCCCGGCAGGTTGAACACCGTCTCGATCACGACTGCCCCGCTCAGCAGCAGGCCGACGACGATGCCCAGCACGGTCACGATCGGCATGAGCGCGTTCGTCAAAGCATGCTTCAACACGACGATCCGGCCCGGCATACCCTTGGCCCGCGCCGTCCGGACGTAATCTTGCCCCAGCACCTCCAGCATCGAGGATCGCGTCATCCGGGCGACCAGCCCGACATTGGTGGTGGCCAGCGTCAGCGCGGGCAGGATGAGGGCGCGCAACCATCCAGCCGGATCCTGCGCGAACGGCACGTAGCCGCCGCTGGGCAACCATCCGAGCACGACCGCAAACAGGTAGATGCCGGACAGGCCGAGCCAGAAATCCGGGACCGACATCCCGAGCACGGCCAGCAGCATGGCCACCCGGTCGCCGGCCCGGTTCCGCCGCAGCGCCGCGAACACCCCACCGCCCATGCCGAGGATGATGCTGAAGCCCAGCGACAGGCCGGTCAGCGCAGCCGTGACCGGCAGGCGGTCCCGAATGGCTTGCGTCACCGGGATGTCGAGCAGGATCGACCGCCCGAGATCGCCGTGCAGCACGGCGCCGAGCCAGCGCAGCAGCCGCACGTAGCCGGGCAAGTCCAGCCCCAGCTCGTGCCGCAGGCGGGCCACCGCTTCGGGCGTCGCATTGACGTCCAGCATGGTGGAGGTGGGGTCGCCAGGCACCAAGAGGATCATCAGGAACGTGGCCACGGCGACCAGCAACAGCACGGGGATGGCCTTGAGCAGCCGGCTGAGCAGGAACATGGCTATTGCAACCGAACGTCCCACAGGCGCGGGATGCGCGAGGGAACGAAGCCCTGCACGTTCGACCGCATGCCCTGCAGGATGCCGAAATTGCCCAGCTTGATCGCAAACGCTTGGTCGGCCAGGCGGCGCTGGAAATCCTCGAAGGCGGATTTGCGGACGTTGAAGTCGGGCGAGCTGACGATGGTCTGGTAGGCCTGGTTGATCGCCGGGTCGTTGCCGGTGCGGAAGCGGTATTGCTCGCCGACGAAGGTCGTGGCGACCGTATGGGGGCCTTCGTAGGGTTCGATCCCCAGGATGTGCGACCAGAAATGCCACGGTGTGTCGCCCCGTCCGGTCATCGCGGTCACGGTCGGGAAGTCCATCACGCGAAGCTCCACGTTGATCCCCAGGGCCCGCATCTGCTGCTGTGCCACGACAGCGGCCTGGTTGTTGTTCTTCAGCGGATCGACGACGAAGGTCAGGGGCTGCCCGGCGTAGCCGGATCGCTTCAGATACTCCTTCGCCAGCTTGCTGTCGTTGCGGGTTGAACGTCTCCTTGCCCGCGTCGGAATGGTAGGGCGCAACTCGGATAGACCCAGCTCGGGTCGAGGTCGAACAGGCCCTCGCTGGCGATCGCCATGATCTCCTCATGGTCGAGCCCGGGCCTGGACGGCGCGCCGGAAGTCGACGTTGCCGGCCACCGGGTCAGTCATGTTGAACCGCAAGAGCTGGAACGCCCAGGGCGAGTTCTCCACCACGCGTACGGCGGTGTTGCGCTTCAGGCGCTCCGCCGAGGCGGTCACCAGCGTCTCGTTGAACTGGACCTCGCCCGTCAGCAACCCCGCCGTGCGGGCACCGTCCTCGGGCACGAAGCGGATGGTGATGCTGTCGAGATAGGGCGTCTTGCGTCCGCCAAAGCCGTCGCGGCCGGGATAATTGGGGTTGGGCGCGTAATCCTCGAAACGCGCCAGGCGGACATGGCTGTCGGGCTCATACTCGACGATCTTGTAGGGCCCCGTGCCGATGGTGCGCGCCTGGCCCCGCGGCTTCGCCGCTTCCTCCTCCGGGATGATGACGGCGGGAACGCGCACCGTGGAGAGCACTTCCGTGAAGATCGGGTATGGCGCCGACATCCGCATTTCGACTTCGTAAGGCCCTGTCGCCTCGATATGCTCGACCACGCGCAAGGTGGCGTATGACTCGCCGATGTCCCTGTAGCGCTTCGTGGACGCGACCACGTCGGCGGCCGTCATGTCCTTGCCGTTATGGAACTTCACGCCGCGGCGAAGCGTGAACACGAAGCGTTTGAAGTCGGGCGACACCTCGACGCCCCTCGGCAAGGTCGGGAATGGGAACGCCCTTCTCGGAGCGGGCGAACAGGGTTTCGTAGACGTGCAGCGTGATGTTGCGCGATGGCTGCTGTGACGTCGTCATGGCGTCCATGCTTGGCGGCGGCTGCGGCTGTGCCAGCACGAAGTCAGCGCCAGGTTTTTGCGCCCAAGCCGGCGCGGACAGGATCCCGCTCGCAAGCCCGCCGAGCGCTGCCCGCCGGGTGAGCCATAGACTCGCTTCGCGTTTAGAGGTGTGCATTCAACAATCCTCCCTGTCGCCTTGATGGGCCGCCCCCCTTGTTCGGGGTACCTTTGTCCATGACTACACAGCCTCACCGCAGGGACGAGTCAAGCCTAAGGCAGCGTCGGCAAATAAGTGCGTCGGCACGCCGACAAAGCTGCCGCTAACAACAAAGGCTTAGGACTTGTTCGACGCCGCCAATCAATTCGATTGATGTCGAACAAGCCCTAAGAGGAGGTTCGGTTACGCGATGAGCCGCTCGGTCGCCGGGTCGAACAGGCATGCCTTGCGGGTGTCGATGGCGAAGCGGGCTGGCAAGCCCGGGGTCAGGCGCAGATCGGGGGAAACCCGGCCGACCGCCTCGCAGCCGCCGAGCCGCAACATGACCATCGTCTCGGCCCCAGTGGGTTCGACCATGTCCACGCACGCGTCCACTTCGGTCAGCAGAGGTCTCTTGGCGTCACGTTCGTCCGCCTCGGTGATGCATGTCCGGACGGATGCCAAGAATGAGCGGCCGGTCGATGAAGGCCGCCGCGCCGGCCGGGCATGTTGGCAGCTTCAGCCGGATTTGCCCGGCGCCAGCGCCGCCGAGCAGTGCGGCGATGCCATCGCCGTCGCGGGACAGCACCGCCGGCATGGTGTTCATCGGCGGCGAACCCATGAAACGGGCGACGAACAGGTTTGCCGGACGGTGTAGACGGTATCGGGATCGGCGATTGCTGCACCTCACCCTGGTGCATCACGGCGATGCGGGTGGCCAGCGTCATCGCCTCGATCTGGTCGTGCGTGACGTAGACGATGGTGGAGCCGAGGCGCTGGTGCAGACGCTTGATCTCCATGCGCATCTCGACGCGGAGCTTGGCATCCAAATTCGAGAGCGGCTCGTCGAACAGGAAGAGCAGCGGATCGCGCACCAGTGCGCGGCCCATCGCCACGCGTTGGCGCTGCCCGCCGGAGAGCTGGGACGGCCGGCGGTTCAGCAGCGTCTCGATCTGCAGCAGTTTGGCCACCCGGGCGACCGCCTCGGCCTGTGCGGCCTTCGGCACGCGGCGGCACTCCATCCCGAAGGTGATGTTCTGCCGCACCGTCATGGAGGGATACAGCGCGTAGGACTGGAACACCATGGCGATGTCGCGATCCTTGGCCACCACCCCGTTCATCGGACGCCCGCCGATCTCGACCTGGCCGGAGGTCGCCATGTCGAGCCCCGCGATGATGTTGAGCAACGTGGACTTGCCGCAGCCGGAGGCGCCGACCAGGATGGTGAACTCGCCACTCTGGACCTCGAGGTCGATCCCCTTCAGCACCTCCTGGTGGCCGTAGGTCTTGCGCACGTTGCGGATCGATAATGCCGACATGTTCGTCCTACTTCACCGCACCAGCCATGAGGCCACGCACGAAATAGCGGCCGCCGAAGAGATAGACCAGTAGCGGCGGGGCGGCGGCCAGGAGTACCGCCGCACTTTGAACCCCGTATTGCGGCGCCTGCTCGATATGGGCGCTGAGGGCGATAACGGCCGCCGTGACCGGCTGGTTGGTGCCTGACGAGAACGTCACCCCGTACAGGAACTCGTTCCAGACACCGGTAAACTGCCAGATGACCGTCACGATCAGGATCGGCGGCGACAGCGGCAGGACGATCCGCCAAAAGATCCGCAGATACCCAGCCCCGTCGATCCCGGGCGGCGCGCAGCAAGTCGGCGGGGATGTTGGCGTAGTAGTTGCGGCAGAACAACGTCGTGAAGCTCAAGCCCTGCACGACGTGGATCAGCACCAGGCCGGTCAGGGTGTCATACAGGTCCAGATCACGCAGCACGATCGCCCACGGCACCAGCTTCACCTGGCCGGGCAGAAAAACACCGAGCGTGATGACGCCGAACACCCAGGCATCGCCGCGGAACCGCCATAACGCCAGGCTGTAGCCGTTCAACGCCCCGATGGCCGGGGATATCACCGTCGCGGGCACCACGATGGCTATGGAGTTCCATAGGTACGGCCTGATGCCGGTGCAATTGCTTGCGATACAAAAATGGTCCCAGGCGTTGCTCCAATTCTCCAGCGTCGGTTCGTGCGGCACGCCGATCAGCGAGCCGGCCATGATCTCCGCCGTGGGCCTGAACGAGTTCAGCAACACCACCGCGAGCGGTACCAGGAAACCCATCGAGAGCACAACCAGGACCAGGTAAAGCACGACGCGGGGCCAAGGGTGGCGGCTAGGCACGGGACCGCTCGCGATACCGCCGCCATTGCACATAGCCCAAATACGGACCCACGACGATCAAGACGGAACACAGCAGCAAAATGGCCGCAGCGGACCCGCGTCCCATCAAGCCGCGCTGGAACATGAAGTCGTAGATGACCAGCGTCGGCAGGGTCGAGGCGAGCCCCGGACCGCCGGCGGTCAGCGCCAACACCAGGTCGAACGTCTTGATCGCGAATTGCAGCAGGATCACCAACACCGAGAGCACAATGGGCGTGATGCTGGGCAGCACCACCCGCAGGTAGGTGCGCCATGGTCCGGCGCCGTCGATCTGCGCCGCCCGCAGCAGGTCGGCGTTCACGGAGCGGGATGCCCGCCAGGAACAGCACCATCGCGAACCCCGTGGCCTGCCACACGGCGGCGATGATGACGGTGCAGATCACCATGTCGCGGTTGACGATCCAGTCGAACCGGAAGCTGGTCCAGCCTATGTCGCGGACCAGCTTCTGGATGCCGAGGCTGGGGTTGAGCAGCCAGGACCAGACGGTGCCCGTCACCACGAAGGACACGGCCATGGGATAGAGGAAGATCGCGCGAAACACCGTCTCGCCCCGGATCCTTTGGTCGATGAGGACGGCGAGCAGCAGTCCCAGTCCCGTCGTCAGCAGCAAGAAACCGGCCCCGTAGACCAGCAGGTTCGTGATGGCGAGATCCCAGGCCCGGGCCGTCAATACCTGTTCGTAGTTGCGCGTTCCCGCCCAGGTATAGTCGGGCAGCAGCGTGGACCGGGTGAAGGAGATGCCGGCCGTCCAGAAGGTGAACACCACCACATAGGCCGCGCTGACGATGAGCGGGGGCCACATCACCAGCGCTGGACCGGTGCGACCCCAGACCCGGCGCCAGCCCTGGATGGGCGTCCAGGCGCGGGGAAATACGCGCGGCTCCCCATGCTTCATCGCGGGATGCTTGGCGACGGCATCCGTCATGGTTTGCTAGCGCGCACCCTCGACGGCATTCGCCAGCATATCCTGAGCCTTCTCCGGCGTGACCGACATGTTGTGCATGAACTCCGTCAGGACCTCGACCATCGCGCCGGTGATCTGGTTGGGCTGGGCCATGTTGTTGGCCAGGCTGAGCACGACCCGGTCGTCGTTCGAGGCGGATTTGAGATGGGCGGCAATCTCGCGTTGCAGCTCCGTATAGCCATCTCCTAACTCGATGTCGGTTCGCACCGGGGTCGACCCGTTGATCTGGGTGAACGCGACCTGGCACTCCTTGCCCGTGACGATTTGGGCAAGCAGGCGTTGGCCTGCCTGCATGTCCGCCTCCTTGCG